>CAVVBN010000014.1:0-298525 GCA_963746505.1 uncultured delta proteobacterium | reverse complement strand
ATGCCCTCTACTTGGTTCGGTTCGTATTGCTTGATCGCCTGGCTGCTCTATATGCGCGCGGTCGGCCGCGAAATGGCTGACACGAGCCGGCGAAGATCGCCTTGGCAAGCGACGATCGGTGTCGCGCGTGGGTGGATTCGCCATGCAGCTATCAGAAGTGTTTTGGACTGCATCCATGGGGTACGCCAGCTATGGCATAACCTACCTGGTGCTAGGTCTCTGCGCCGCGTTGAATCGGCATGTCAACGACGCCCCCCGTATCCCGATGGGAGCGCAGATCAGCGAAGGCTCGCCGGTAGTGATCTGGGGAACCCCTGACGCGGGCAAGGCCCGGACGCGATAAGGCTGAGTCGCTCCCGTCGTGAGTCAGCGAGACTTGGTCTTACCCCGACGTCCGATCAACCGAAATCAGGAGCGGTGGGGGGATGATCGAACGCTTCTTCCTGACCGTGAAGCAGGAGTGCGTCTGGCTCCAGCGCTTCGAGAGCCGCGATCACGCCTTCCGCGTCGTCGCGGACTGGCTCGAGCGCTACGACACCGAGCGCCCGCATTCGGCCCTGGGCTATCTCACGCCGAAGGCGTATCGGGAGCAATTAGCGGCGTGAGCTGTACGGAAACGAGGGGAACGCCACGACGCTCGTGCACCACGCATCGGTGTACGCGGGCGATTGCCGGGCGTCAGGCGTAGGCCGACCCCGCGCGCTACTGATAGGCCCCCATGCTCCAGTGCCCGGCGGGCCGAGGCGTACACGAGGCAAGGGACGAGAGGTCACAGCGGTAGTCGTACGACGAGGGCGCCCAACCGACGCCGCTGAGATCGGTCCCGGTTTGCCGCGCGGGGCTCGTGCTCTGCAGCTGCAGATTGGAGAAGGGCAGCACGAATTGCGGATCGACGTTGAGCGAGTGCGTCTCGTTGCTCCGCGCCGGCTGTCGCTTGGACAAGGCTCCGGAAGTCCGTGTAGCTCGTGCGGTAGCTCGCACCGACGAGCCACGCGACGTTGGCGCCGCCCCAGTTGTTGTAGTCGATGTCGGTGTTGGCAAGTGACTCCGCAGAGATCGCGAACAGGGAGCTCCCTGTCGCCGAGGCGGCACCGCGATAGAAGATGTTGTTCTTGACGATGGCGCGTACGGAAGGCGAGGCCCAGGTTCCCAGCACCGCTCACGGGAACCCAGGAGTCCCGTCCGGTACAGGTAGTCCGCATCGGCCGGGATGATGAAGGTGTTGTTCACGATCTGATGCGGCGTGGCGGGCGGATACGGCTTGGCAGTTCCATGTCGTTGAAGAACAGCGCCTGCGCGTACATGTTGACGAAGACGTTGTTGCGCACGATGTTCCCGTTCTGGTTCGGCTGGTCGCTCCGCGTGCGCATCGTCACGCCGAAATTGCCCCCAAACCCGCTGCACCGATCGGGGCCACTGCCCGTGCAGTAGTCGACCGGCAGGGGCGGATGGAAGCCCGCCATCTGCACGCCATTCGAGGTACCAGGGGTTGGCATCGGCGTACTTCAGCAAGCCGAAGTCGACGAAGTTGTTCTCGAAGATGTTCCCCATGTTGTTCGGATGTCTCGTGGAACGAGATGAGGCCCACGTCGTGGAAGGAGCAGTTGCGCACGACATTGTTGGGCGTGTTGAGGATCATGGTGCCCGAGGTCACACCGCCGCCGCCCAGCGGGCTCCAGTGCGTATTGTAGGTGTTGCTCCACTTCGGGCGATAGCCGGGTGGCGGCCACATCGTGCTCACCTGGTTGGTGTTGGCGTTGCCCGTGCCGGCACGTGCTCGACGAGCCATTGGGAACCGACCAGGGTCCGTCGGCGAACTCGACATGCTCGAAGGTGAGGCCGTAGAAGCGGTCGATCGCGCCGCTGTTGGCGTGCACCATCTCGTTGCCCTGACTGCCGTGGATCTTGCCGTCGCGGAACGTGATGTCGTGGACGACGTTTCTCGGGCCATAGCTCGAGTTGCTGGCGATCGGATTGAGGAGATACGTATCGCCGCCGATGAAGCGAGGAAAGGTCGAACCAGAGCCACCGCCGTACATGGCGGTGGCGCGCGAGTTGTAGGCGATGTCGAAGTCCTCGAAGGACACGTGGTGCGCGTTGCCCAGCTGCATGATGCCGGTCGTCGCCCACCAGAAGTAGAAGGTGCGTCCCGAGTCCTTGCCGGCGACGTGATTGGTGAAGCGGACGTACGTGCTCGGCGCGGTCGACCCGTTGCCCTGCGACAGGACGTACTTGGCGTTCGGCAGCTCGACGGCGCCGTACTGCGCGCTGCCCACGGCTATCGGGGCTCGCGCCCGATGCCGTCTGCACGTAGCCGCGCGGATTGCCGCAGGTCCCGGTCCCCGCGCCGGTGCAGCAGAACCACGGGCACCCTGTTGGCGGTGCACTTCTGCTGCATGATCGGATAGGGCCAATACTGATCGCGACCCGGCGTGAAGGTTGGCACCTTGGGCGGAGCCCCGGCGGTCGGCTCGTCGGAGTAGAGTATCTCGTAGATCTTCGGTGCGCCGCCCACCGGAGCGAGCGAGGGCTGGAACGCGACCCCCGGTCCCTCGATCCCGCCTTCCCAGGAGTTCGCGTTGCTCGTCGCCGAGGACCGTGTAGAAGACGTTGGGAATGGTGGTGCAGGTCCCGCCGCCCAGGCAGTCGCTGTTCGTGTCGCATACGGCGCCCGACAGGGATCCGGAGGAACATCGCTTCGCGGGCAGCCAGGCCGAGTTGCCGCATTGGCCTGCCGCCGCTGGCCCCATGGATCTCGACGTCGCCGGGCAGGCTCGTGTCCACGGAGATCGTGATGGGAGCGCGTGCCGTTCCACCCGGGCCCCTGAGACTTTCCCAGTACGCTTGGCCTTCGCAGGCCGCGTAGCGTCCGGGACGGATCAGCACATGATCGCCGGGGGCGATGGTGCCGGCATTGAGCGCCAGGATGAGCTTGCCCCAGGTTCGCCAGGGGGCGCCGGCATGCCCGCTGCCCGAGTCGTTCCCGGTCTTGCCGTCGATGATCCAGGTGCGCTCCCGCCACGACGCGCAGTCGGCCGGGCAACTCGCGTAGCTCTCGGTCCCGTCGCACACGCCGTCGCCGCACCCGGACGTGGGGGAGGAGGGGTTCGGGCCGCAGCCGTTGGCACACCTCGACAGAGTGGCCGAGAACCGACGCCTCTTCTGCCCATTCGCCGCGAAGGTTCCCCGCATCTCGTCACATCCGGCGGCAATCCGTGCCGTGAGCCGGACGCGCTGCAGGTTGCCGCAGGTTTCCCAGCGCGCACGCACGATCGTCCGCCGGTGGCCCCGCACCTTCGCAATCGTGGGGAGGCACCCGCTCGCGATGCCGACGTTCCCCGCCTCCAGTGCGATCACATCATCGCCCTGCGGGGTGGGGCCGTCGAGCAGGGGCATGCCGGCCACCACCCAGCGTCCTTCGCCGCACTCCGGAGCCGCAGGGTTGGCCGCGCGGGCCGGCACGCCAGCCATCGCCAGCGCCGCGACTACGGCGGCCGTTGAGCGAACCACCGGCGAGGGCCTCCTCGTTCTATTCCACACCATCTGAGATTCCTTCTCTGCTGCGTGTCGGATGCGCCGATCTTCGGCGCCGGCCCCGTCGCGGGTCGCGCGCGGTGCTAGCGGAATCAAGGATGCGGTGACAATCGGGCAAAGGTCCGCGACGGCTGGCAGCGCTGCGCGACGCCCGGCCACGACCCCGCCCGGGTGCTGGCACGCTGCGTGGACGCGATGGAATAAAATAGTGAGCGAGAGCGTCCCGGAGCGGAGCGAGTTGTCCCGCGAGGAGCTCGTGCTCGAGTTTGACGCACGAGAAGAAGCCGCAACAGCGACAATCCAGTGGCCCACCCGCCCGAGTGACGGCCATGCGAGCATCACCGCAAGGGCGGGCAGTGCGAGGCGGCTGAAAGCGTCGCCTCGTTTCGAACTCTCGGCGCTCACCCGGCCGCGAACGCCGGCGGCCGGTCACCGAAGTTTTCCTGACCGTGAAGCAGGAGCGCGTGCGGCTCCAGCGCTTCGAGAGCCGCGACCACACCTTCCGGGTCGTTGTCGACTGGCTTGATCGGTACGATGCCGATCGCCCGCATTCGGCCCTCCGCTATCTCGCGCCGAAGGCGTATCGGGAGCAATCAGCGGCGTAAGCTGTACGGCAACGAGGGAAACACCAACATTACTCTAGTTTTGGGGTGCCGTACAATTTGGGGGGACGTCCCCAGCCTCGGGACGTTCGTCGAGATTCAGAAGGGTGCTTTCATTGGAGCCCGCTGCAAGATATCCAATCATACGTTCGTGTGTGAGGGCGTCACGATCGAGGATGGGGTGTTCGTGGGGCATGGGGTGATGTTCATCAACGACACGTACCCGAGTGCGGTCACCGCCGACGGGGGCTTGCAGGCCGACGCCGACTGGACGGTTGGTCCCGTGCGGCGTGGCGGGCGTCGTCGGCGACGTCCGCACGCGGAAGTAGTCGTCGTGTCAGCGACGGGTCTCACCCTCGTGCTGCTGACGGCGGCGCTCACGATGGCCGCCAATCTGCTGCTGCGCGCCGGCATCGACGCGGCCGGCGGGTTCTCGCTCGGTGGCCTGACGGTGGCCCTCCTGGCGCTCGTGAAGCTCTTCATGCAGCCGCGCTTCGTCGTCGGGTTCGGCCTCTACTTCCTGGCCAGCGTCGTGTGGTTCCGGGTCGTCGCGACCGAGCCGCTGAGCGTGGCATATCCGCTCCTGGTCAGCTGCACGTTCATCCTCGTGACGGCTGGCGCGGCTCTCGCCTTTCGCGAGCCGGTGACCCTGCGACAGGTCCTGGGCCTGGCGGTGATCCTCCTGGGCATCGCTATGGTATCGATCGGGAGGGGGACGGCAGCGTGATCCGCATCGGCATCATCGGCTACGGCTACTGGGGACCGAACCTGGTCCGGAACTTCGCGGAGATGAACGACGTCGAAGTCGCCGGAGTTTCCGACCTGGCCACCGCCAAGCTGGACACCGTGCGACGGCGGTTCCCGGCGCTCAAGACGACGACGGACTTCCACGATCTCCTGAACGACCCCACGATCGACGCCCTCGCCATCGCGACGCCGGTGAACTCGCACTTCCAGCTCGGCATGGCGGCGCTCAAGGCCGGCAAGCATCTGTGGCTCGAGAAGCCCATGACCGAGACGTCGCTGCAGGCTCGCCAGCTGGTCGACGAGGCCGAGCGGCGGCAGCGCGTCCTGATGGTCGATCACACCTTCATCTACACGGGCGCGGTCCGGAAGATGGGCGAGATCATCCGTGGCGGCGAGCTCGGGCAGATATACTACTACGACTCCATTCGCGTGAACCTCGGTCTGTTTCAGCGTGACGTGAACGTCATCTCGGACCTGGGCGTCCACGACTTCTCGATCCTCGACTACCTGCTGCGGGAGCATCCCGTCGCGGTGTCGGCCAGCGGCGTCAACCATTTCCCCGGGACGCCGGAGAACCTCGCCTACATCACGCTCTTCTACGACTCCGGCGTCATCGCGCACGCCAACGTCAGCTGGCTCGCGCCGGTGAAGGTCCGACAGATCCTCATCGGCGGCAGCAAGCAGATGATCACGTACGACGACCTGCAGCCGAGCGAGAAGATCAAGGTGTACGACAAGGGGGTCAGCTTCACGGACGACCCGGAGAAGATCTACCAGATGCGGGTCGGCTACCGGACGGGCGACATGTGGGCGCCCCAGCTGGACACGACCGAGGCGCTCACCGTCGCCGGCGCGCACTTCGTCGACTGCATCCAGAACGGCGGGACGCCGGAGACCAGCGGGCACCTCGGCCTCCGGGTGGTCGAGCTGATCGAGGCCGCCACCAGCTCGATGCGGGGCAAGGGCGAGACCGTCTACATCCGACGGCAGGGGAAGTCGGCGTGATCCCGTTCGTCGACCTGAAGGCCCAGTACCAGTCGATCAAGCACGAGGTTGGCCCCGCGATCGAGCGCGTCCTCGAGTCGTGCGAGTTCACCCTCGGAAGCGAGGTCGCGGCGTTCGAAGCCGAGTTCGCCGCCTACTACCGGGACCGCGCACGCCCTCGGCGTCAACAGCGGAACCAGCGCGCTGCACCTGGCGCTGCTGGCGGCCGGGATCGGGCCCGGGCGACGAAGTGATCACGGTGCCGTTCACGTTCATCGCGACGGTGTCGGCGATCGCCTACACGGGCGCGACGCCGGTGTTCGTGGACATCGATCCGCGTCACCTTCACCATCGACCCGGCCGCGCTCGAGGCGGCGATCACCGAGCGCACCAGGGCGATCATTCCGGTGCACCTCTACGGCCGGCCTGCGGACATGGACCCGATCGTGGCGATCGCTCGCCGCCACGGACTCGTGGTCATCGAGGACGCCGCCCAGGCCCACGGCGCCGAAGTACCGCGGCCGGCGCGTCGGCGGCCTCGGCCGCATGGCCTGCTTCAGCTTCTATCCCGGCAAGAACCTCGGCGCCTACGGCGAGGGCGGGATGGTGGTGACCGACGATCCCGAGCTGGCGCGGACGATCCGGATGCTGCGCGACTGGGGCGCCGAGAAGAAGTACCAGCACGTGCTCCGGGCTACAACTATCGCCTCGAGGGCATCCAGGGCGCGGTGCTGCGCGTGAAGCTGCGTCACCTCGAGGCCTGGACCGAGGCCCGCCGCGCCGCAGCGGCGCGCTACGACCGATTGCTGGCCGGCAGCGGCATCGCGACGCCCGCACCGGCGCCCGACGATCGTCACGTCTACCACATCTACGCCATCCGGACGCCGCGACGGCAGGAATGGCAGGCCGCGCTGCAGGAAAAGGGCATCCAGACCGGCATCCACTATCCGATCCCGATCCACCTCGTGCCCGCGTTCGCCGATCTGGGCTACGGCCGGGGCCGCTTCCCGCACGCCGAGCGCGCCGCCGACGAGGTGCTGTCCCTCCCGCTGTTTCCCGAGCTGACCGCCTGCGCAGAGCGAGACGGTTGCCGAGGCGGTGCGAGGGCTCGCCCGCTGACCGTGCCGCGTCCGCTGCTGATCTTCCCCTGCAACGGGAACGGCATCGAGGCCCTCGACTGCCTGGGTGACGCATTCCGCTGTGTGGGGTTCGTCGACGACACCCCGGCGCGGCAGGGCACCGAATCGCATGGCCACCCGGTCTTCAGTCGCGCGATGATCGAGCGGCGTCCCGAGGCGTTCGTGCTCGCCGTTCCCGGCAGCCCGGTGTCCTACCGCTCCCGCCGCGGCATCATCGAGGGGCTTGGGGTGGCGAGGGAGCGATTCGCCCGGGTCATCCATCCGACGGCGCGCGTTTCCCCGCTGGCGACGATCGGGACCAACGTCCTGATCATGGCCGGCGCGGTGATCACCGCCAATGCGGTGATCGGCGACCACGTCTGCGTGCTGCCCAACACCGTCGTCCATCACGACGTGGCGATCGGCGCCTGGAGCCTGATCGGCTCGAACGTGACCATCGCCGGCGGCGCGTCGCTGGGCGAGAACTGCTACGTCGGCAGCGGCTCCAGCATCATGAATGGCCTGTCGGTAGGCGAGGGCGCGTTGGTCGGCCTCGGCAGCAACGTGATCCGCGACGTCCCCGCCGGGGCGCGCGTCGCCGGCAATCCCGCCCGACGGATGAGGACTCCAGATGAACATTGACGGCGCCAGTATTCTCGTGACCGGCGGGTGTGGCCTGGTCGGGTCGACGACCATCGACCTGCTGCTCCGCGAGCACCGCCCCGCCCGCATCGTCATCGTCGACAACCTCGATCGCGGCAGCCTGGCCAACGTCGAGGCGGCGTTGAAGGATCCCCGTGTCGAGCTCGTTCGCGGCGACATCCGTGATCCGGCCACGGTGAACCGCCTGACGGCGGGGATGGACGCCGTCATCCACATGGCGACGCTCCGGATCACGGCGTGCGCTGCCGAGCCCCGCGAGGCCCTGGGCGTCATGTGCGACGGCAGCTTCAACGTGATCGACGCGGCGCGCCTCGCCGGGGTGAAGAAGCTCGTCACGGCGTCGTCGGCGTCGATCTACGGTCTGGCCGACACGTTCCCCACGCGCGAGGATCACCATCCGTACAACAACCGCACCTGGTACGGCGCCAGCAAGATCATGCTCGAGGGCCTGCTGCGCTCGTACAACGACATGTTCGAGCTGCCGTACGTCGCGCTGCGCTACTTCAACGTCTACGGGCCGCGCATGGACATCCACGGCAAGTACACCGAGGTGCTCATCCGATGGATGGAGCGCATTGCCGCGGGGCAGCCGCCGCTGATCCTCGGCGACGGCACGCAGACGATGGACTTCGTCTACATCGAGGACGTCGCGCGCTCGAACGTGCTGGCGCTCGCAGTCGGACGTCACCGACGACGTGTTCAACGTCGGCAGCGGCACGGAGACCAGCCTCGAACCAGCTCGCGGACGCGCTCCTCAGGGTGATGGGATCGAACCTGCGTCCCGAGTACGGTCCCGAGCGCAAGGTCAATCCTGTGCCCCGCCGCCTGGCGGACATCACGAAGGCACAGCAGATGCTGGGTTTTCGGGCGACAGATCGGCCTCGAGGAGGGCCTCACGAAGCTGGTTGCCTGGTGGCGAGCGGCCCAGGCCGTGGCATCATAGACGCGATGCGTAGCGTCCTGCTCGCCGTCGCGTTGGTCGCGGCGGTTACCGCCCGTGGGCTGGCGGACGTGCCTCCCGGCTTCGAGCAGACGACCGTGGTCGGCGGGCTGTCGCTGCCCGCGGGGTTGAACTTCGCGCCCGACGGTCGGCTCTTCGTCGTCGAGAAGACGGGCGGCGTCCGGGTGGTGAAGAACGGCAGCCTGCTTGCGACCCCCTTCCTCGACGTCGTGCAGGTCGAGCCGGAGTTCACGGACTTCTCGGACGGCGGGCTGCTGGGGGTCACCTTCGCCCCCGGCTTCCCGAACCCTGCGTACGTGTACCTCTACTACACCTACTGCAAGATTCCCGGCGCAGGCTCGTGCGACACGCTCAAGAACCGGCTGGTGCGCGTCACGGCGGGATACCAGGGCAACCCGGACGTCGCCGACCCGACGAGCCAGGTGATTCTGCTCGACGACATCGGCGCCGACAGCGGCATCCACGACGCCGGCTGGATCGGCTTCGGGCCGATCGACGGCAAGCTCTACGTGGCGGTCGGAGACGGTGGCGCCGATGCCACCAAGGCGCAGGACCTCGGAACGCTGAGCGGAAAGATACTCCGGCTCGAGGCCGATGGGTCGCCGGCCGCCGGCAACCCGTTCGAGGGAGTCTTCGGGGCGCGGCCCGAGGTGTGGGCGCTCGGCCTCCGCAATCCCTGGCGCTGCCGGTTCCACCCCGACGGGCGGCTCTTCTGCGGCGACGTGGGCCAGGCGTCGTGGGAGGAGGTCGACGTCATTTTGCCCGGCCGCAACTTCGGCTGGCCGACGACCGAGGGCGACTTCTCCCAGAGCGCGCATCCGGAGTTCACCCGTCCCCTCTACGCCTACGCGCACGCGATCGGGTCGTCGATTACCGCCGGCGACTTCGGCTCCCAGACCAACTTCCCCGGAGACTACCAGCAGAGCTTCTTCTTCGCTGACTATATCAAGGGGTGGATCAAGCAGGCCCTGCTCGCCGCGGACGGCGTGACGTTGGTGTCGGTCTCCGACTTCGCGACGCTGGTCGGTGGAATCACCGACCTCGTGGCAGGACCGGACGGGGCGCTCTACTACCCGAGCATCGTCGAGGGAGAGATCCGCCGGATCGGGGTGACGGGAAGCAACCAGTCGCCCGTCGCCCAGGTGAGCGCCACGCCGACAGCCGGCGCGCCGCCGCTCACGGTGCAGTTCTCCAGCGCGGGTTCCAGCGATCCGGACGGCGACCCGCTCACCATCTCGTGGGACTTCGGTGACGGCAGCCCGACCTCGAATGCCGTTGCCCCGTCGCACACGTATCTCGCGGCTGGGGGATACGTGGCCACGCTGACCGTCAGCGATGGCCGTCTGCCCACGCCGGGCGTCGACATCGAGGCGGTCACGATCACCGTCGGCACGCCCCCGGAGGTGACGATCAGTGCGCCCGTGGCGGACGCGATCTACCAGGGCGGGCAGACCATCGCGCTCGCCGGGTCCGCGACCGACGCCGAGGACGGCGCGCTCCCCGCGTCGGCGCTCTCGTGGGAGATCCGCTTCCACCACGACACCCACTACCATTTGTTTCTGAACGGCCTCATGGGTTCACCGCAGTCGTTCGAGACCTTCACCATCGGCGAGACCTCCGCGAACGTCAGCTACCGGATCATCCTCCGGGCCACCGACTCGTCCGGACTCGTCGGGGAGGCGTCGCTGTTCATCCTGCCGCGCGTCGTGGCGCTGGGTCTGGACTCGAGCCCATCGGGTCTCCAGCTCACGCTCGACGGCCAGCCCGTGACCGCGCCCGCCCAGGTGGCGTCCGTGGCCGGCGTCGTGCGGACCATCGGCACGGCTCAGTCGCAGGGTACCTACACGTTCAACAGCTGGTCGGACGGTGGGACGCTGAATCACACGATCAGCACGCCCGCGGTGGACACCACCTACACCGCGCTCTTCGACGGCGCGACCACGACGAGCACCACGTCGCCGGACCCGACCACCACGTCGACCACGACCAGCACCACGATCGCGCCATCGACGACCAGCACCACGACGTCGACCGCACCGGTCGCGACGACCACGACGAGCACGACGCTTCCACCCATCTGCCCGTCCGGGGTGACGCTGGACGCCGTCAGCTGCCGCATCGCCGACCTCGATAGTGAGACCGACGTCTTTCCGGCCGTCCAGCGCCGGCTCGACCGCGCATTGGCCGGCGTCCAGCGAGCGAGCGCCCGGTGCGGGAAGGGCCAGCTCAGGCGGGCCCGGACGGCGCTCCGCGCGGCCCTGCGCGAGCTGAAGGCCGCGCACGCGCGGCTGGGCTCCGGGCCGAACCGGAGTCTGCCGCTGCAGCAACGCGTGGCGGCGGTACAGGCCGACGTGAAGGCCTTGCGAGGCGAGCTCGTCTGTCCCTGAGGCGCGACGCGATCAGCGCGTGACGGCCGCCGATGACGCCTCGGGCAGCACGAGCCGGGGCTCGCCGCCGCCATCGGCCGGCACGATCCACTCGTCCATGACCACGGCCTGATCCCCGCCGCGTGGGAGCGCGAACAGGACGCGCTCGTCGTCGAGCCACTGGACCTGGTCGTCGACGCTGCGGGTTTCGGCCAGTGCGTGGCGGCGGCCGGTCTCGAGGTCCAGCACCCAGAGGCGCCACGTGACCGCGGTCGTGAGTCCGCCGGTGCGTTGCTTGAAGGCGATCCGCCGACCGCCCGGTGACAAGGACGGGCACTCGACGTGCTCCTCGACGACCTCCGCTTCGCGGGTGTCGACATTGCCCCGGATCAGGAGGGTCTCTCCGCCGGTGCCGAGGGTGGCGTAGAACGTGTGGCCGTCGGGTGCGAACGTCACGCCCCAGAAATTGAAGTCCGGCGAGCGGATCACTTCGCCCCGGCGGCGGACGACGAACGTTTCGAGGTCCTCGACCAGCCAGCGCGCCGCGGCGACGTCGAGGATCGAGGTACGCGTCGAGAAGCTGGTGTCGGAGTACGCGTGCCCGGTGACGAACACGGTCGTCGCCGCCAGGCGTCCGTCGGGTGCCACCTGGACGCGGCTGGGTACCCCCGCCAGCGGCAGCTCGGCGCGCGCCTGGAACCCCTCGTCGAAGAGCACCGCGCGGTAGGACGTGAAGACGCCGCGGTCGGCCATCAGACACACGCCTTGGCCCGCGGCCATGTGGAGCCGCTCGCAGCGCAGCGCCGGCACGAGCCGGGCCGATGACGGATCGGCGACGGATGCGACGCCGAGCGCGCCGGCATACGGGTCGATCGCCGTGTGCCGGAACACCAGCAGGGGACCGGCGGGCGGCCGTTCGCCGGGCGCGAGCGGCACCGGAGGGGTCGTCGAGGGAGTCGCCACGGTGCCGACCCTGCGCGCGGCGTGGAGCAGATAGGCGCCCGCGCCGCCGACGGCGACGGTCGAGAGCAGGGCGAAGAGCAGGGCGCGACGTCGCATCCGGTCACTCCGCGGCGGCTGTCCAGGGTTGCTTCACCTGCAGCAAGGCTGCCGCCATCATTGCGGCAAGGGCAAGGCCGCCGGCGAACACCACCAGCGCGGCGTTCGGGCCGCGCCAGCTCCACAGGGCGCCGAAGAGGGAGGCCGCCAGGAGCCGCGACAGCGCCGCTGCCGTCCCGACGAGGCCGAGCCCCGTCGTCAAGTTGTCCTCCTGCAGGACCGTGCTCGTCAGCGCCGCGAGGACCCCGTCTGTCGCAGCATAGTATCCGCCGAGGAGGGCAACGCACGCCACGACCGCCGCGACGGGAAGTGTGGTTGCGAGCAGGAGTGCATATATCCCGAGGATCAAAGTGTGGCCGCCGATGAAGACCCGATGGCGCCCCCATCGATCCGCAAGGCGGCCGAACGGCGTCGCGAGCAGCAGATACACGGTCGCGGTGCCCACGAAGAACAGGGGGAACACCATCGGGGGGACGGCGCCTCGCTGCTGGAGCAGCAGATAGATCAACGCGTCGGTCGTCGTGAGGACGCCGAGGAGACTCCCGGCCGCGAGCAGCGCGCGGAACCGCGGACTGCGCATCGCCGCGCCCAGCCGCGTCCGGGTGAACGTTGGAGTACTCGAGGGGCGGGGACGGCCGGTCCGATTCTCCACGAAGAGGGCCAGGACGGCGAGTCCCAGCACGGCTGCGGCGAAGCTGGCCACGAACACCGCATCGTACGCTCCTGGCGCCAGGGCGAGCACGGCGAACGCGAGCAACGGCCCCAGGGCCGCTCCGACGCTGTCCATCGTCCGGTGCACACCGAACGCCTCGCCGAGGCGGGCGGGGTCGCTGCTGAGCGTGATCAGGGCGTCGCGCGGTCCCGTGCGGAGGCCCTTTCCGAGACGGTCCAGCATCAGCAGCGTTGCGATCGGCGTCCATGCCGCTCCGACGAGGAGGAGGCCGACCTTGCAGAGCGCCGAGACCGCATAGCCGACGAGCGCGACGGCCTTGTAGCGTTGCCCGGCGTCCGCGAGGAGCCCGCCGGCCACGCGCACCAGCGCGCTCGCGCCCTGGTACAGGCCGTCGAGCAGCCCGATCTGCAGCGGGGTCATGCGCAGCTCGAGCATCAGGTAGAGCGGCAGGACCGCGGTGAGGGCCTCCGAGGAGACGTCGGTGAACAGGCTGGTCAGGCCGAGCAGGACGACGTTGCGGGTAGCCACCGGGCGCGTACCGCTATTCGACCTGGGGCGCGGGACTGGTCGCGGTCGTCGTCTCGATGATGTAGCGCGGCCGCCTGCGGGACTCGTCCAGCGCGCGCCACAGATACTCGCCAAGCACCCCCATCATCAGCATCTGGATGCCGCCCACCAGCAGCACCACGACGATCAATGACGACCACCCCTCGACGGGTTGGCCGTCGATCCGATTCAGGATCACGATGGCCGCGTAGAGGAATCCGACGAAACTGACGAAGAAGCCGAGGTAGGACATGAAGCGGATGGGCACGTAGCTGAACGACGTGACGGAATCGACCACCAGCTTGAGTTTCTTCTTGAGGGTCCATCCGGAGGTGCCTTGGAAGCGCGCCTCCTTGTCGTAGCCGATGGTCGCCTGCTCGAAACCCATCCAGGCGATCAGGGCGGTGATGCTGGCGTTGCTCTCGTTGAAGCGCGAGAAGGCGTCCACGACCACGCCATCCAGCAGGAAGAAGTCGGCGCCGGTTGGCGGCATCTGCGTCATGCCCACGACGTTCCGCATCACCCAGTAGTAGAGTCGCGAGAACCCGATCGTGCTCGCGGTCTCGCCCTCCCGGCGTTCCCGCGCCGCCCACACCACCTTCACCCCGTCTCGCCACGGCTTGAGCAGCTTCGGGATGACCTCCGGGGGGTCCTGGAGGTCCGCGGCAAGGGCCGCCACGCAGTGGCCCCGGGCGTGGTGGAACCCGCACATGAGCGCCGTGTGGGCGCCGAAGTTGCGGGCGAATCTGAGCCCGCGGACCCGCGGATCGCGTTCCGACAGAGCCGTGAGCACCGCGAAGGTCGCGTCGTCGGAATGGTCGTCGACGACGACCCACTCCCATTCGACCCCGAGCGCGTCCATGGTCGCGCGCAGGCGGTCGTAGAGCACGGGCAGATTCTGCGCCTCGTTGAAGGCCGGCGTGACGATCGAAACCATGTAGTCGTCCGGAATCTGCTCGGGGCGAGTCCGCACGGGGAAGGTGTCACTCGGTCTCGGGGCGCGGGTGCTCATCGCGTGGCACACGCCTGCCGCAGGGCGGTCGCGACCTGCGCCTGCTCGTCGGTCGTCATCTGCGTATAGAGCGGCAGGATGATGCAGTGGTCCTGCGCGGCCTCCGAATGCGGCAGCGGCCCGGAGGCCCATTCCCGGTAGGCCGGCTCCCGATGGCTGCACATGATGCCGCGACGCGTGGCGACGCCGTGGTCGAGCATACGCTGCATGACCGCGCGCTGGTCGCAGTGCGCGGGCAGTCGGACACAGAAGCTCTGCCAGTTGCTCCGGGCCCATTCGGGCTCCCTCGGCAGCGTGAGGCCAGGGACATCGGCGAGGAGCGCGCGGTAGCGCTCGGCGATCGCGCGGCGGACACGCACCGTCTCCGGCAACCGCAGGAGCTGCTCCCGGCCCACCGCCGCCTGGATGTCCGTCATGCGGTAGTTGTACCCGAGGACCGGATACGATTCGAAGATCACCTGGCTGGCCCCGTGCCGGACGGTGTCGGGGACGCTCATCCCGTGCTGCCGCAGCAGGCGGCAGTGCGCGTCCCAGTCGGCGTTGGCGGTCGTGATCATGCCGCCGTCGCCGGTGCTCATCACCTTGCGAGGATGGAAGGAGAAGCACGCGATGTCGCCGTGCGGCCGGCCGATCCGGTTCCATTCGTCCGTCCCACAGCACCTCGCTGCCGCTCGCACACGCGGCGTCCTCGACGACCCGGAGGCCGTGCGCGTGCGCGCCAGGTCGAGAATCGGGGCCAGATCGCAGGGCATCCCCATCTGGTGCACACAGAGGATGGCGCGCGTGCGCTCGGTCACGGCGGTCTCGATGAGTCGTGGGTCGATGTTGAAGGTGTCCGGCTCGACGTCGACGAACACCGGCGTGGCGCCGCAGTACCGGATGGCGTTCGCCGTGGCGATGTAGGAGTGGCTGACGGTGATGACCTCGTCGCCGGCGCGGACGCCGACCGCGAGGAGCGCGAGGTGCAGGGCGGTCGTGCAGCTCGATACGGCGCAGGCATGTGGCGCGCCGACGAACGCGGCGAACTCACGCTCGAAGGCCGCCACCTCCGGTCCCTGCGTGGTCCAGCCGCTCAGGATCACGCGGCGGACCGCAGCGACCTCGCGTTCGTCCATCTGCGGCTTGATGATCGGAATCATTGGCGCGAGCGATCATCGTAGCCGAGTCTTACCCCGGTGTCTGCGTCTGGCTCTCGCTCCAGCTTGGTAGGTGGGTTTGACCTCGGCAACCGGGGCGGATAGCCGCGCGAAACTGCTCAGGAATTTCGCTTTCTCGCTGGCCCGGCAATGATCGAGGCTATGCAGGGCAGGACCGGGATGGTACTCACATGGGATGGGTCCGAAGGGCGCCTCGGATGCGCCATGTACTCGGGCACAGGGGCCGATACGCGGCGTCCTGACCGACCCGCGGGCACTTGCCCCAGCTGGATGTGCGCGTCACGTTGAAGAGGCGTCGATATGTACGGTGAGGGTTTCATGGGCTTGAGGTTCCGGGCTGTCGTTCGCCTGCTCGTCGCCGCGCTTCTGGCAGTCGTCGGCCAGCCGCTCCGCTCCGAAGCGACGATCACCTTCACGCCCACGGGCTTCGTCGAGGACGTGATCGCCACCGGGCTGCCGTTCGCCACCGGCATGGCGTTCGCGCCCGACGGCCGACTGTTCATCACCGGCAAGGCTGGCGTCGTGCGCGTGTGGCAGAACGGCTCGCTGCTCCCGACGCCGTTCCTCGACATCTCCGCGTCGGTCGCCAACTCCAACGACCGCGGCCTGCTCGGCGTCGCGGTGCACCCCAACTTCCCGACCACGCCCTACGTGTATCTGCTGTACACGTGGAATCCGCCGGGCTTCAGCAACACGGCCATCGGTGGTCGCGTGTCGCGCCTGATCCGCGTCGAGGCCGATCCTGCGCAGGGCTACAACGTCGCCAAGCCGGGCAGCGACCAGCCGCAGACCGTCGTGGGCGGTCCCGGGCATGTGATCATGCTGGGCACGAACAGCACCGCGGCCAACATCGGCAACCCGACCGACGGGCGCGACATCACCAAGGCGTCGTGCATGACCGGTCTCACCATGGCCGGCGCCCCGATCGAGAACTGCATTCCATCCGACGAGGACTCGCACTCGATCGGCACGGTGATGTTCGGCATCGACGGTTCGCTCTTCGTCGGCACCGGCGATGGATCGAACTACACCAGCGTCGATCCGCGGGCACTGCGCTCGCAGAACCTGAACAGCCTGACCGGGAAGATCATGCGGATCGACCCCGCCACCGGGCTGGGCCTGGCCGACAATCCGTTCTTCGACGCCGCCTGCCCGCAGTGCAACCGCTCGAAGGTGTACTCGATGGGACTGCGGAACCCCTTCCGGTTCACCGTCCATCCCGTCACCAACGAGCCGTACATCGGTGACGTCGGGTGGAACACCTGGGAGGAGATCAACACCGGCAAAGGGGCCAACTTCGGATGGCCCTGCTACGAGGGCGGCGCGCCGGCGCCAGCGCCGGTCGAGAGCGGCACCACCACCAGCCTCGTGCAGGGGAGCTACCAGACCAACCCCGGTACCAGCGCCCAGTGTGCCGCGCTCTACGCGCAGGGACTGAACGCCGTCCGCGCACCGATCTTCTCCTACAGCCACGGGGGCACGGACGGCACCGGAACGAGCGGGGGCGCGTCCGCCAACGGCGGCACCTTCTATACCGGCACGGTCTACCCGCCCAGTACCAGCAACGCGGAGTTCATCCTCGACTACAACCGGCGCTGGATCCGCTACCTCACCTTCGACGCCCAGGGGAAGGCGACGGTCAACAACTTCGGAAAAGAGACCACCGACGGCATGGTCCAGGTGCTCCCCGGCCCGGACACGAATCTCTACGTCGTCGTGCTCAACGCGAGCGGGAGCCAGGTGCGGCGCATCCGCTACCTCGGCGCCGGCAACACGCCGCCCACGGCAGTCGCCAACGCCACGCCCACGATCGGCACCGCGCCGCTCGACGTGACGTTCTCGAGTCTCGGCTCGTTCGACCCGGACGCGCAGCCGATCTCGTACAGCTGGGCGTTCGGTGACGGCGGCACGTCGACGCAGGCGAATCCCACTCACACGTATCTCGCGTCGGGTGTGTACACCGCCACCCTCACCGTCACCGAGCTGACGTCGCCGTTCGCCTCGCGCACCGACGACGTGCTGATCACGGTGGGCAGCCAGCCGCCGCTCGCGACGATCACGGCGCCGGCCAACGGCACCACGTACAAGATCGGCGACATCATCACGTACAGCGGCACCGGCAGCGCCGGCGGCCAGCCGCTCGATCCGTCCCAGCTCACCTGGGACATCCGGCTGCACCACAACGAGCACCAGCACTTCAGTGCGCTGCCCGGTGGGGCCGGCGGCACGTTCCAGATCATCGAGCACGGCGACAACACCTTCTACGAGCTCTGCCTGACGGCGACCGTCGACCAGACCCTGACCGACACGCAGTGCGTGAACCTCTACCCGCAGACCACGACCATCACGCTCGCCACCAGCCCGAGCGGCCTGCTCATCAACTACGAGGACGAGGGCCTGACGCAGGCCTCGCCCATGATCATCCACCCGGTCGTAGGGTCGGACCAGACTGCGTCGGTCGCCCTCATCCAGGGTGGACTCACGTTCAACGGTTGGCTGGATGGGGAGCCGTCGAACTCCCATCCCTTCATCGTCGGTCTCACGCCGGTCACCTACACCGCGCACGTACATCAACCGGCCGCCGGTGGCCGTGGCGTCGGCGAACCCTACGAGCGGCTTCGCCCCGCTGACGGTCAACTTCACCGGCTCGGGCTCCTCCGACCCCGAGTCCGGGACGCTCACCTACGCCTGGGACTTCGGCGACGGCGGCACGTCCGCGGTGGCCAATCCGTCGCACGTCTACAACAGCGGCGGGACCTACCAGGCGGTGCTCACCGTCACCGATCAGCGCAACGGCGTCGCGTCGCAGGGAGTGACCATCACGGTCACGTCCGCGCTGACGACTACGAGCACGACCGTGCCGGTGCCGACGACGACCAGCACGACGACGGTGGTTCCCACGACCACGTCGACCTCGTCGACCACCTCGACGACGTTGCCCGCGCAGTCGGTCTGGCCGCCGTCGGCGACGCCGACGGTGTTCGCCGGCGCCGACATCCCGGTCGAATTGGGGGTGAAGTTCCGCTCCGACGTGGCGGGCTTCATCAGCGGGATTCGCTTCTACAAGAACGCGCTCAACACCGGGACGCACACGGGCAGCCTGTGGACCACGTCCGGGACGCGCCTGGCGCAGGCGACGTTCACGGGCGAGACCGGCTCGGGCTGGCAGCAGGTGACGTTCTCGTCGCCGGTGGCGATCGCGGCGAACACGACCTACATCGCGTCGTACTTCGCGCCAGTCGGCTTCTACGCCATCTCGTTGGACTTCTTCGGGACGGGCGGGGTGGACAATCCGCCGCTGCATCTGCTGTCCGACGCGGTCGCCGGCGGTAACGGGGTCTACACCTACGCGGCGACGAGTACCTTCCCGGCTAGCACGTACCGGACGTCGTACTACTGGGTGGACGTCGTGTTCAGCGCGACGCCGCCGCCGACGACCACGACCACCTCGACGGTCCCGGTCCCGACGACGACCAGCACCACGGTCCCGCCCACCACGACATCGACGAGCACGACGGTCCCCGGCGCGACCACGACCAGCACGACGGTGCCGGTGCCGACGACGACGAGCACGACGACGGCGGTGCCGACGACCACCTCGACCACGACGACGACGTTGCCCGCGCAGTCGGTGTGGCCGCCGTCGGCGACGCCGACGGTGTTCGCCGGCGCCGACATCCCGGTCGAATTGGGGGTGAAGTTCCGCTCCGACGTGGCGGGCTTCATCAGCGGGATTCGCTTCTACAAGAACGCGCTCAACACCGGGACGCACACGGGCAGCCTGTGGACCACGTCCGGGACGCGCCTGGCGCAGGCGACGTTCACGGGCGAGACCGGCTCGGGCTGGCAGCAGGTGACGTTCTCGTCGCCGGTGGCGATCGCGGCGAACACGACCTACATCGCGTCGTACTTCGCGCCGGTCGGCTTCTACGCCATCTCGTTGGACTTCTTCGGGACGGGCGGGGTGGACAATCCGCCGCTGCATCTGCTGTCGGACGCGGTCGGCGCCGGTAACGGGGTCTACACCTACGGGGCAACAAGCACCTTCCCGACCAGCACGTACCGGACGTCGTACTACTGGGTCGACGTCGTCTTCAGCGCGACGCCGCCGCCGACCACCACGACCACCTCGACGGTCCCGGTCCCGACGACGACCAGCACCACGGTCCCGCCCACCACGACGTCGACGAGCACGACGGTCCCCGGAGCGACCACGACCAGCACGACGGTCCCGGTGCCGACGACCACCAGCACGACGACGGCGGTGCCCACGACCACCTCGACCTCGACCACCACTACCATCCCCGGCCAAGCCAGCCAGACCCGCACCTGCGGGACGGCCGCGGGGACCAACTGGGCCACCCCCAACGCCGCCTGCTCCAACTCCGACGCCAACGCCTATTCCTCCTTCAACAACACCACCGCCAACGTCCTCGTCCTCTCCAACTTCGGCTTCAGCATCCCGGCCACCGCTACGGTCTCCGGCATCGGGGTCCGCATCCTCGGCTGCGGCACCGGGGCAACGGCGGCGGATCGCCGGATCAAGTCGGCCCTCACCGTCGACGCCTCCGCTCAGTGCGGCACCGCCCAGACCGGCATCAACCAGACCCAGTGTACGGCCTTCACCGACCAGACCCTCGGGTCCGCTACCGACACCTGGGGTTGTGGCGGCCTCACCCCCACCGTGGTCAACAGTGCGAACTTCGGCGCCCGGATCTGGGACAACGACACCACCGCGGCCGAACTCCGCGAGCAGTTCGTCGAGGTGACGGTCCACTACATCATGCCGTCGACCACCACCACGACGACCGCCCTGCCCACGACCACGTCGACCACCTCGACCACGACGACGACGCTGCCCGAGCAGTCGATCTGGCCGCCGTCGGCGACGCCGACGGTCTTCGCGGGGGCCGACGTGCCGGTCGAGCTGGGCGTCAAGTTCCGCTCCGACGTCGCGGGCTTCATCAGCGGCATTCGCTTCTACAAGAACGCCCAGAACACCGGGACGCACACGGGCAGCCTGTGGACCACGTCCGGCACGCGGCTGGCGCAGGCGACGTTCACGAGCGAGACCGGCTCGGGCTGGCAGCAGGTGACGTTCGCGTCGCCGGTGGCGATCGCGGCGAACACGACCTACATCGCGTCGTACTTCGCGCCGGTCGGCTTCTACGCCATCTCGTTGGACTTCTTCGCGACGGCAGGGGTGGATAATGCGCCGCTGCATCTGCTGTCGAACGCCGTCGCCGGCGGCAACGGGATCTACACCTACGCGGCGACGAGCACCTTCCCGACCAGCACGTATAGGTCCTCCTACTACTGGGTCGATGTCCTGTTCAGCGCGACCGCGCTCCCGACGACCACGTCGACCACATCGACCACCATCGACGACGCTCGTGGGATCGCCGACCATCACGACGACTGATGTTCCGGTGGGGGTCACCGGTACCGCCTACAGCGCGCCGCTCGCCGCGAGTGGGGGTACGCTCCCCTACACCTGGTCACTCGCGAGCGGCACTCTGCCGGCCGGGCTGTCCCTCAGCCCGTCAACCGGTGTGATCTCCGGGACCCCCACGGGCAGCGGGGTCTCGAACTTCGTGGCGCGCGTCACCGCCACGGGCGGGCAGACTGCGACCCGCAGCTTGGCCATTTCGATCGGGCAGAACGAGATCGTGGCCGAGAACGCACTGCCCGGGGCCCCGTCCAGCCAATGGGACGTGACCGGCGCGGGTGATCCGAGCATCCAGGGATTCGCCACCGACATCAGCGTCAACCAGGGCGACGCCGTCAGCCTTCAAGATCAACACCCCGTCAACGGACTATCGCCTCGACATCTACCGCCTCGGCTACTACGGCGGGCAGGGGGCGCGCCTCGTGGCCACGGTGCAGCCCTCGGCCACGCTGCCGCAGGGCCAGCCGGCCTGCCTCTCGGACCCGACCACCGGGCTAGTGGACTGCGGCAACTGGGCCGTATCCGCCTCCTGGGCCGTTCCTGCCAAGGCGACGTCGGGCATCTACATCGCCAAACTCGTGCGTGAAGACCCCGAGGACGGTCGCGCCAGCCACGTGCCCTTCATCGTCCGCGACGACAACGGCGGTTCCGACCTGCTCTTCCAGACCGCGGACACCAGCTGGCAGGCCTACAACTCCTATGGAGGCAACAGCCTATATTTCGGTTCGCCCGCCGGGCGCGCATACAAGGTGAGCTACAATCGGCCCTTCACGACGCGTTGCTGTGGTTTCCCCACCGGCGGGGATGGAAGCTGGCTCTTCAACACCGAGTACCCGATGGTACGGTGGGTGGAGCGCAACGGGTACGATGTCAGCTACACGACGGGCGTCGACGCCGATCGGCGGGGCAACGAGATGCTGGAGCACCGCGTCTACATACCCGTCGGCCACGACGAATACTGGTCGAGTACTCAGCGCACGAACTTGGAAGCGGCACGTGCCGCCGGCGTGCATATCGCGATCTTCAGTGGCAACACCGGATTCTGGAAGACACGGTGGGAACCCAGTGTCGACGGTTCCGGCACGCCGCGCCGGACGCTCGTCTGCTACAAGGAGACCCACGCCAACGCCAAGATCGATCCACTGCCGGGCGTGTGGACCGGAACGTGGCGCGACCCGCGATTCGGGCCGCATGACGGTGGGCGACCAGAGAACGCGGTCCTCGGGACCATCTTCACGGTGAACGGCATTCGCAACGACGCCCTCCAGGTGCCAGCCGCCGATGGCAAGATGCGCTTCTGGCGCAACACCCCGGTCGCATCGCTTTCGGCGGGCCAGGTGGCCACGCTGCCGACTGGCGTCCTCGGCTCTGAGTGGGAGGAGGATATCGACAACGGATTCCGGCCGGGCGGTCTCATCCGTATGTCGACGACGACGATTGCAGGGGTGCAGCTCCTGCAGGACTACGGCACGACCTACACGAGCGGGACTGCGACACACCATCTGACCCTCTACCGCCATGCGAGCGGAGCCCTCGTGTTCAGCGCGGGCACCATCCAGTGGCCCTGGGGCCTCGACGACCAGCACGACTTTGCCGGTACTCCGACCGATCCGAGCATGCAGCAGGCGACGGTCAACCTCTTCGCCGACATGGGTGTGCAGCCAACTACGCCACAGGCCGGGATCGTCCCGGCCACTGCGTCGACGGACACGGTTGGTCCGTCGGCGGTGATTTCGACGCCCGGGAACGGCACGAACGTCACGATCAACACCCCGGTCACCATCACGGGCACGGCGAGCGACGTTGGCGGGCAGGTGGGCGGGGTGGAGGTGTCGACAGACGGTGGAACGACCTGGCACCCTGCAAACGGACGCGCCTCCTGGAGCTACGTCTGGGTCCCGGACGCGCTCGGGGCCACGACGCTTCGCGCCCGAGCGACCGATGACAGCGCCAACACCGGCGCCACGTCGGCTGCCGTCGGCGTGTCTGTCATTGGGCCGACGTTGACGTCGATCGCCGTGACCCCGGCGAACCCGACCGTGCTGGTGGGCGTGACGCAGCAGTTCACGGCCACCGGGACGTACTCGAACTCGACCACGCAGGACGTGACCGGTCAGGTAGTGTGGGCATCCTCGAACGGCGGGGTGGCGGCGATGAATGCCGATGGCCTCGCTACGGGGGAGAGCGGAGGGGGGACGACGATCTCGGCGACGCTCGGGGCGGTGAGTGGGAGCACCGTGCTCACGGTGAACTCCGGGGCGCTCACGATCGCGACGGGGTCGCTGCCGGCGGGAACCGTGGGAATACCGTACTCGGCGACGCTGATGGCCACGGGCGGGAGTCCACCGTACACGTGGTCGCTCGCGATCGGTGCGCTGCCGGCGGGGCTGACGCTTGCCGCCAACACAGGGGTGATCTCGGGGACGCCGACCGCCGTGGGCACCTCGGCCTTCACGATCGGGGTCAGCGCAGGGACGCAGACGACCAAGGCCCTGAGCATCGCGGTGGTGCCGACCCCGACATCCATCTGGCCCAGCAATCCGCTACCGGCGAGCGTGGACGGCGGAGACCTCAACTCGGTGGAGCTCGGAGTGAAGTTCCGATCCGACGTGGCGGGCTTCATCACCGGGATACGCTTCTACAAGGCCGCGGGGAACACCGGGACGCACATCGGTAGTCTCTGGTCGAGCACGGGCACGCGGCTCGCGCAGGTCACCTTCGCTGGCGAGGCGGCGTCGGGCTGGCAGCAGATGAACTTCGCATCGCCCGTGGCGATCGCGGCGAACACGGTCTACGTGGCGTCGTACTTCTGCCCGAACGGGCACTACAGCGGGAACCTCGGCTACTTTGCGACCCAGGGGGTGGACTCACCACCGCTGCACGCGCTGGCGAACGGCGTGTCGGGCGGCAACGGCGTGTACGCCTACGGCGGATCGAGCGCGTTCCCGGTGAATACGTACCAGTCGCTCAACTACTGGGTGGACGTGGGCTTCAGTCTCCAGTGAGTCCCAGCGCGAGCGTCGTGACCGCGGACGCAATGATCGAAGGTAGGAAGCTCATGGGCTACGGCGCGGGTTCCGCCGCGCAGGTCACGCTGCGCGGAGTACCCCTCGACCTCGAGTTCATCGTCCGGCATCCCCATCCTGCCCCCGGCCGCGCTCGAGCGCGTGGACTTTGGTGATAGAAGCGTAACGAGATCGCCCTGCGAAGGCCAAAGGTCCGCGCGCTCGGAATGATCCCTCTCCCGAAGAACCCGGAGCTCCACCACACGGCCTATCTGACCCGGGACATCGCCTCATCGTCGAAGCAGTGGGAGATGCTCGGGGCCACGGTGGAGATGCCCCCGGTGCTCGTGAGCGCCGACCAGGTGCGCGTCTCCTTCCTGATGTTCCAGGGCGGCCGCATCGAGTTGGTGGAGCCGGGTAGCGGGTCGCGCATCAAGGCGCCTCCGGTCGACAACGGGCACCCGGACCACCTGTGCTTCCATTGCGACAACTTCGACGACATCATCGCGGGGGCCAGGGCCAGCGGCGGCATCGTCGTGCGTCCGCCGGTGCCGTCCGAGGCGTTTGGCGGCAAGCGCATGGCCTTCGTTCTGTATCGGGCGCTCGGGTTGATCGAGTGGGTTGAACGATGACCCGCGATCGCCTCTTCGTGATCGGGCGCGCTTCGTGGGAGCTGTTCGTGCCCGCCTTCAGCGCGGCGCTCCGTGGCTACGGATTGTCCCCCGAGATCGTCGTCGGTGGCTTCGATCGGGAGCTACGGCTGTGGGCGGGAGAGGACGAGGACTTCGAGCGCAATCCGCCGCAGGCGGCAATCGTGCTTCCGGAGGCACGAGACCTGTTCGAGCCGTCGTTCGATGCGTCCCGCTCGCCCGAGGACGCCGGGCGGGAGGCGGCGGACTTTCTGCTGCGCGCGATCGCCTCGCTCTCGAAGCGGCATCCGGGGATCAGCTGGATCGTGTCCACCGCCGAACTGATCGCTCCCAGCTCCCTGGCTGGAGTCAACGACTCGGAGATGGACCCGTCAACGGTCGCGACGCAAGCGCTCAACAGCCGCCTGCGACAGGCGTGCCGCGAGCGGACGGGCTGGTCACTCTTCGAGCGTGATCGGATCACCCGTGCCCTGGGAACGGCCGCGGCGTACGACGCCCGCATGGACTATCTCGCGCGCATGCCGGCATCGGCTCGAGGAATGAAGGCCCTGGCGGAGCGCCTCGCTGCCCATTGGAACGCGGTCCTCGGGAGGTCCAAGAAGGTCCTGGTGCTCGATTGCGACAACACGCTCTGGGGGGGGATCGTCGGTGAGGAGGGGGTGACCGGCATTCGTCTCGGCGGCGATGGCATCGGTCGGGCCTACACCGATTTCCAACGCATCGTCTCGGCGCTGGAGAGCCGCGGGGTCCTCGTCGCCATCTGTTCCCGCAACAACCCCGGCGACGTCGAGGAGGTATTCGAGAAGCGCTCCGAAATGGCACTCCGGTGGGATCGAATCTGCGCCACCCAGATCGGGTGGGGGTCGAAGCCCGAGGGTCTTGCCGAGCTCGCCAAGCGGCTGGGTGTCGGTTTGGACAGCCTCGTGTTCGTCGACGACAATCCGGTGGAGAGAGACGAGGTCCGCCGGACGCTGCCCGAGGTCACCGTGCCGGAGTTTCCGTCGGACCCCGCGCAGCTCCCGGGTCTCGGAGAGGAGCTGGCATGGCGGTATTTCTACCGGGTCACCGTGGGCGAGGAGGATCGGGCGAAGACGGCGCTCTATCGCGCCAGGGCACAGGCCGTGGACGCGTCGCAACACTTCGAGAGTCCCGAGGCGTTCCTCGAGTCGTTGAAGATGGAGGCGCTGTGCAGCGTGAACGACGCCGCGCTCCTGGCTCGAAGCGCACAGCTGTCGCAAAAGACGAATCAGTTCAATCTCACCCTGAAGCGATACACGGAGGCGCAGATATCGGAGCTCTTGCAGGATCCACGGTGCGTCCTGATCTGCGCGTCCCTCAGGGATCGCTTCACGGATCACGGATGGATCGCGCTGGCGATCTTCAGGCGCGATGACGCCTCCGGTCACTGGGACCTGGACAGCTTCATGATGAGCTGCCGGGTCATCGGCAGAGGCTTCGAACGGGCATTCCTTCACGCCTGCATTGCCCATGTACGGACGACCCACCCGCTGCCCATCCGGGCCAGCTACGTGCCGGGACCACGAAACGCTCCCGCGAAGGATTTCCTTCCGGGGATGGGATTCCGGTCCCTGGGCGAGGAGCAGGATGGCACGCGGCGCTTCGAGCTCGGCGGGGACGTCGATGCCTCGAGGCTGCATCTGTTCGCGATCAAGTGGAGAGGGAAGGATGACGGATAAGCTCGTGTCGACCGTTGCCGACGTTCTGCAGATCCCTCCGGAGTCCGTGCAGGAAACCACGTCCATGGAGAACTGCTCCCAGTGGGACTCTCTGCGGCATTTTTCGCTGATTCTGGCCGTCGAAGACGCCTTTGGAGTGCAGTTCTCCTCGGAGGACATTCCATCGCTGACCCAGGTGGCAACGCTTCGCGCCAAGGTCGCATCGCTTGCAGGGAGGAACCCATGAGTCGCTCTGAGAAGCGTAGGCTCGAGGAGATATCGAAGGAGTACCTCCAACCTGATGCGGGGCATCTCGTCGAGAAGAAGTTGCAAGGGCACATCGTCGAGGCACTCTTTCCTTGGGTGAGGGGACCAGATGTCCTTGAAATGGGCCTCGGCGATGGGGAATGGACCCGGCGCCTCATCCAATCGTTCGGGAGATCGTGTGTGGTGGATGGGGCAGAGCCACTGCTCGATCATGCGAGACGGACCTTCGGATCCAATCTCAAGACATACTCCAATCTCTTCGAGGAGTTCTCGCCGCGAGAGCGGTTCGACACCATCGTCGCGTCCTTCATTCTGGAACATGTCGCCGATCCGCCCACGGTTTTGAAGAAGGCGTCGTCCTGGCTCAAGCCGAAGGGACGGATCGTCGTCATCGTTCCCAACGCGGACTCCCTGCATCGGCGCCTGGCGGTGTGCATGGGCCTGCAGAAGGCGACGTCCGATCTCGGACCGACGGATGTCGCCATGGGACACCGTCGCGTCTACACCGTGGCGCGGGTCGAAGGGGACATCGAGGCGGCGGGTCTCGTGGTGAAACGGCGGCTCGGATTGTTTGTGAAGCCGCTTCCGCAGAGCAGAATGACCGACTTTCCCGACAATATGCTCGCGGGCTTTGTGAAACTAGGTGAAGTCGTGCCGATCGAACTCAGCTCAACCCTGGCTTTTGATTGCCGGAAAGGCGAGGGCTCGTGAATCAGACTGGGGGCAATGTCATCTCCCCCCGGGCAACCCTGGATGCCTCGGTGTCGCTTTCGTATTCCGCCGTCATCTACGAGGGCGTGACCATCGGCCCGGGTACCAGTATCGGGAATCACGTGATCATCCATCCCGACACGCGGATCGGCAGCGGGGTGACCATTCAGGATCTCGCGGTGATCGGGAAGCGGCCGCGCAGCTCGAAGGTGGCGACCCTCGGAGCGCAGGCGATCGAGGCCCCGACCACGCTGGAGGATGGCGTCACGATCGGCACCGGGGCGATCGTCTACGCCGGATGCCATATCGGGAAGGACGCGTTCGTCGGCGACAAGGCTTCGATGCGCGAGAACTGTCGCCTGGGGGAAGGCAGCGTCGTGGGACGTGGAGTGAACCTGGAGTTCCACGTCACGATTGGCTCTCGTTGCCTCATCTTCACGGGCTCATATCTCTCGGAAAATACGCTGCTCGAGGACGACGTGTTCGTTGGAGCTCGTGTCTGCACCGCTTCCGGGACGGTCATGAGTCATCGACGCAACATCCCGTGCGAGAGTCGAGGTCCGCTCATCCGCGCCGGGGCGAGAGTGGGGACGGGGGCTTCGCTGCATCCCGGAATCACGGTGGGTCGCGAAGCGGTCGTGGCGCTTGGTGCGGTGGTGTTCGAAGACGTCCCCGACGCAACGTTGGTCTTGGGGAACCCCGCGCGTCCCGTGAAGAAGGTGCCACCGGAGGAGTTCATCGGCGCCTAGATGCGGACGGCTCCGTGCGCTACGGTCAGGACCTCCTGACCGCGGGGAGACGATCGACGAGAGTCTCGAACGACTCGAAGACGAACCCTCGGGAAGCGACCAGCGCCGCCAGCTCCTCGAGCACCGCCCTGGTGCCGCGGTTCGGATGGACCATCCCCTCGTGGTCGGCACCGGCGGAAAACCAGCGGCTCTTGATCTCATCGTAGTAGGCGGGGGACGGCACGTTGGCGGCGACGAACGTCGGATGGAAGTTGAGCACCTTCAACCCGGGTCCGAAGAGGGTGCCCTCGATGCGCTGCAGGCTGAGCTCATCGGGGAAGTGGCGAAAGAAAATATCGTCCTCGAAGTACACGGGGAATCTCCAGATGCCCGACGCATGCAGGAGCGGAGCAAGGTCTTCCTGGAAGTACGTCAGGAGCTGAGAATCGGCGACGATTCCGGCCGCGGCGAGGGCATCCCACGCCATGGTGTGTTCCATGAAGCAATGAGCTCTGGCGGTGCGAGACGCGGGAAAGTGTGCCTGACAATAGGCTATTACCTCCTTAGGGGTCTTCCCGTGGCTCGATCCCGGAAGGAAGTTCGGATGCCATCCCTGCGTGATGCGTCCCTCCGAGAACGCTCGATCGAGGACCGGGCACGGGTTGGTCCGAAACACGTGAAGCGGCACGCCGAGGATCTGTACCGAGGCGAGGAGTTGCTCCGACGCCCAGGCGGGAGCCCAGTCCTGGTCGGCGGTCAGCGCGAACACGGGCCGTTCCCACAGCGTTCGCGAGAGGCGTGGCGGATCGAGTGGGTAGGCCATGGCGGGCTTCCTCCTGACGTCGCTTCCCCTACGGCAGCCCGCTTGGATGTGCAATCTGACTCAGACCATTCGCGTTCCGGAACCGACGGAGAGGGCGCGTCCTCATCGACCTGGGGGACGTTCTCCGCCGCGGTTGGGGCTGGAAGACGCAGGGCGCTCGGTGCTACGGTGACGCCGAGCCCTCCAGGTGATCGATAGGTGAGGCAAGCCCGTGCCCGCGGAACGTGGGATCGGCACCGATCTGGTGGTGTCGTTCCGGACGAGGCGCCACTGGCCCGAGGTCGGGTGGGGCGCCTGACGCGTGTCGCATTCATCGGCGGAGCGGTGCTGGCGACGCTCTGGCTGGGTCGAGCGGCGGTGCTGACGCGCGTCGGTAGCGCGCTGGTGTCCGAGGACGACGCCGGGACCGCCGACGTCGTCGTGATCTCGAACGCCTGCACACGCGAATGCGCCCTGGATGCCGCGCACGCCTGGCGCGACGGACAGGCGGGGCGGTTCGTCGTCGCCCGATGGGTGGTGAACCCCGCCGACCGGGAGATCCGCGCCCTCGGCGTCCCGCTGCCCGACGCCGTGGACGTCGCCCGCGGGGTGCTCGAGAAGAGCGGGGTGCCGCCGGAGCGGATCGAAATCCTCGAGGACGGCGTCGATGGAACCAACCCCGAAATCGCCGCCGTCGCCCGCTGGGCCACTCGGCAGCGTCCCGGGACCATTCTGTTCATGACCGCCCGTACCCATACCGCAAGGGCCCGATGGCTGCTGCGACGGAGCCTGCCGGCGGACTCGCGCCCACTGGTGCGTGGCCCACGCAGCGACCGCTTCGTCGCGGGGACGTGGTGGCATGATCGAAACCTCGCCCGAGAGGTGGCCGGCGAGTACCTCCGCTGGGCCAACAGCCTGTTGCTGGGCGACGCATGGAGCACCGCCACGGATACACAATGATCCTTGCACTTCGCCCGGTCGCTCGGGCAGCCTGCGCCGATGCGTATCACGCCGCTGGCGCTTCCCGAGGTACTCGTGATCGAGCCCGACGTCCACCGCGACCCGCGCGGATTCTTTTTGGAAACCTACCGCGCCGACCGCTACCGCGAGGTGGGCATCGGCGCGTCGTTCGTCCAGGACAACCATTCGCGTTCTCTCCGGGGGACGCTCCGCGGGCTCCATGCCCAGCGCCGGACGCCGCAGGGAAAGCTCGTCCGCGTGGTGGCGGGTACGATCTTCGACGTTGCCGTGGACATCCGGCCGGGCTCGCCGACGTTCGGGCGCTGGGTCGGAGCGGAGCTGTCGGCCGAGAACTTCCTGCAGTGCTGGGTGCCGCCCGGATTCGCACACGGCTTCTGTGTGCTGAGCGAGGCAGCCGAGGTCGAGTACAAGTGCACGACGCTCTACGATCCGGCCGACGAGATCGGCGTGGTCTGGGATGACCCCGACATAGCGATCGCCTGGCCCATCCGTGAGCCCCTGCTGTCGACGAAGGACCGCGAGCTGCCACGATTGCGGGAGATCCGAGCTTGATATAGCGAACCGCAACCCGGTGTCCGATGCAGAGAGTCATTGACGCTCTCGCGAGACGCAGTCACCATCGACCCCGTAGCGCCAACCTCCGTCCCCGAGGCTTCGTCGCTCCTGTCTGACCGCTCCGCAACGTTCGTCCGCGTCGTCGTGTGGGCCGCCGTCATGGCGGGAGGGATAGCGTTCGCCCAGAACGCGATCGTCACCGAGAACGCGCTCCCGGGGAACCCAGCCAGCGAGTGGGACGTCGTGGGGGCGGGTGACCCCAGCATCCAGGGCTTCGCGACCGACATCAGCGTCGACCAGGGGGGGACGATCGACTTCAAGGTCGACACGCCCGCCACCGACTACCGCATCGACATCTACCGGCTCGGCTGGTACGGCGGGCTCGGGGCGCGCCGCGTTGCGACCATCGCGCCGTCGGTGTCGTTGCCGCAGGCGCAGCCGGCTTGCCTCTATGAGCCGGGGACGGGCCTGATGGACTGTGGCAGGTGGGCGGTCTCGGCGTCGTGGAACGTCCCTGCAACGGCGACCTCGGGTATTTACGTCGCCAAGCTGGTGCGTGAGGACCCCGAGGATGGCCGCGCGAGCCACATGGTCTTCGTGGTTCGCGACGACGATGGTGCCTCGGACGTGCTGTTCCAGACGTCGGACACGACCTGGCAGGCTTACAACGCCTACGGCGGCAACAGCCTGTACTCCGGCTCTCCGGCGGGGCGGGCGTACAAGGTGAGCTACAACCGTCCGTTCACGACGCGCTGCTGCGGCTTCCCGGACGGCTCACCCGGGGGGTGGCTCTTCAATACCGAGTACCCGATGGTCCGCTGGCTGGAGCGCAACGGCTACGACGTCAGCTACACGACCGGCGTGGATGCCGATCGGCGCGGCGGGGAGCTGCTCGAGCACCGCGTGTACATGCCGGTCGGGCACGATGAGTACTGGTCGGCTGGGGAGCGGACCAATGTCGAAGCGGCGCGCGCGGCAGGCGTGCACATCGCCATCTTCAGCGGCAACCAGGGGTTCTGGAAGACGCGGTGGGAGGTGAGCATCGACGGGACCGGCACCCCGCACCGGACGTTGGTCTGCTACAAGGAGACACACGCCAACGCGAAGATCGACCCGCTGCCGGGCGTGTGGACCGGGACGTGGCGCGATCCCCGCTTCGGCCCGCACGATGGGGGGCTGCCCGAGAATGCGCTGAATGGATCCATCTTCGCGGTGAACGGCCTCCAGTACGACGCGATGGAGGTGCCGGCGGCCGACGGCAAGATGCGGTTCTGGCGCAACACGAGCGTCGCGTCGCTCGGGGCGGGGCAGGTGGCCACGCTGCCGACGGGAGTGCTGGGGACGGAGTGGGACGAAGACATCGACAACGGGTTCCGGCCCGCCGGCCTCGTGCGGCTGTCGACCACGACCGTGGCAGGCGTTCCGCGCCTGGCCGACTACGGCACGACGTTCATAAGTGGGACGTCGACCCACCATCTCACGTTCTACCGGCATGGCAGCGGGGCCCTCGTCTTCGCTGCCGGCACGATCCAGTGGCCGTGGGGGCTGGACGACCAGCACGACCTCCCGGGAGCACCGACGGACGCCCGGATGCAGCAGGCGACGGTCAATCTCCTGGCCGACATGGGCGTCCAGGCTGCGACGCTGCAGCCGGCGTTGGTCGCGGCCACGGCCTCGAGCGACACGACGTCGCCGGTCGCGGCATTCGTCGAGCCGGCGACCGGGGCGACGATCAATGTCGGGATACCGACCATCGTGAGCGGCACGGCGAGCGACGTCGGGGGTGAGGTCGGTGCGGTGGAGATTTCGACCGACGGTGGTGCGACCTGGCACCCTGCTGCTGGTCGCGCCGTGTGGACCTACGAATGGGTGCCGACGGCGATCGGTCCGGCGACGCTCCTGGCCCGCGCGGTCGACGACAGCGGCAATCTGGGCGAGGCGGCCGCGGTCGATGTCGACGTCATCGAGCGGACCTGCCCCTGCTCCATCTGGCCCGACACGGCCATTCCCGCCGTGCCGTCCGGCGACGACACCAATGCGGTGGAGCTGGGCGTTCGATTCCAGGCCGATGTCCGCGGCCTCGTGACCGGCGTCCGGTTCTACAAGGGTGGACCGAATACGGGTCCGCACACTGGACGGCTCTGGAGGGGCGACGGTGCGCTGCTGGGCGCGGTGCTCTTCACCGACGAGTCCGCAGAGGGCTGGCAGACGGCGACCTTTGAGGTGCCGATTCCGATCGATCCGGATACCACCTACGTCGCCTCGTACCACACGACCGTGGGTCGCTACGCAGGCGAGCTCGGCACGTTCGGGACCGTCGGCATCGACCGGCCGCCGCTGCACCTCCTGCGCGACGGTGCAGACGGTCCGAGCGGTGTCTACCACTACGGGGCGGGCGGCGTGTTCCCGATCAACACGTACTTCTCGAGCAACTACTGGGTCGACGTGGTCTTCGAAGTCGACGCCGACGGCGACGGCTCCCCGCTGCCAGAGGACTGCGACGACACGAACCCGGCGGTCCATCCGGGAGCGCCCGAGCTGTGCAACCTGGTCGACGACGACTGCGACGACGTCGTCGACGGCGCAGCCGCGAACGCGGCCTGCGACGACGGCCTCTTCTGCACCGGCGTCGAGACCTGCAGCGGCGGCTCGTGCGTCGCGTCGGGCGATCCCTGCGGCGCGGGAGCCGAGTGTGCGAACGTCTGTGACGAGGCCGCCGGCAACTGCCTCGTCCCGGGCGGAACCGCCTGCGCGGACGACGGGGAAGAGTGCACCACCGATGCCTGCAACGGCGCCGGCGTCTGCATCCACCTCCCGATCCCGAATTGCGGGACGACGACCACGACGTCCACATCCTCGTCGACGTCTACGAGCACCTCGACGTCATCGACCACGTCGACGTCCACCAGCACCTCGACGTCGTCGACCACGTCCACCTCCACGAGCTCGTCGAGCACCTCGTCGACGTCGAGCACCGCGCCGCTCCCGTCGACGACCACCACGACGATCCCCGCCTGTCCGCTGGCGCCGGTCTCGGGATGCGCGACGGCCGCCGCGCGCAAGACGTCGCTCGTCGTGAAGGACGCCAGCCGTCCCGGGAAAGACACCCTCGCCTGGAAGTGGATCGGCGCCGGTCCGGTCGCCCTGGCGGAGTTCGGGAGCCCGACCGGCGCGAGCGACTACCTCCTCTGTGTCTATGCCGGCGGCAGTCTGGCGTTCGAGGGGCTGGCCCCGAAGGGCGGGACGTGCGCAGGCAAGCCGTGCTGGCGTGCAGTCGCCCACGGCTTCCGCTATCGCAGCCCCGCCGCTACCCCCGACGGAATCGGCAAGGTCGTCCTCAAGAGCGGTGCGACCGGACGCGTGATGGTGTCTGCCAAGGGCGGCAACCTGATCGTGCCGGCGCTAGCGCTCGCGACGCCGGTCGAGGTGCAGACGCGACGGGCCGACGGCGGCGCATGCTGGGCCGCGCGGATCAGCATGCCGGCCGTCAACTCGATGACCCGCTTCCGCGGGCAGGCGGACTAGCGCCGCATCAGGAGCAGCGCCCGCCGGCCTTGGACGAGCAACGCAGGTCGAGGCGGCTGGCGCACTGGCTGCCGCTGCGCACGACCCACGTGAGACGGAGCCGCTTCGGCGTCGACGAGTCTCCCGGCGTCACGGCCCGGACCCGGACGCTGACGTGGCGTCGACCGAGCCGCAGCCGCATGGCGCGGAGACCGGTGCCCCCTCGGGGCGCCGCGGTCCGGAAGCGCAGCGTCCCTTGTCGTTCCTCGAATTCACCGGGCGTCACGTGCGCCGTCCAGAGGACGGTGCCGTCGGCCCGGCGCAGCTCCACGGTCGCGCCGTCGCGGATGGGATCGAACACCGCTGGCCTGAGGAATCGGCCACGACCGACGATGCGGCGGAGCGCGCCGTTCGGGCCGATCGACAGATGCTGCACAGCGAGCGCATGGTGGCGTGTCGTGGACGAGCGCAGTCGCGTGCTCGCGCTACACGTGCCCTGGTGGCAGGTTCCGTCCTCGCACGGATCCGCGGTCGGGCAGGCGGTACCGTCGGGGAGCGGCTGCGTGGCGCATCCCGTGTCGGAGTCGCAGATCGCCTCCTTGCACGCGCCGACCGCTGCGCAGACGACGGGCTCGCGCGCACACGCGCCGGCGACACAGCGCTCGGCGGTGCAGGCGTCGGCGTCGTCGCAATCCGCATCGGTGGCGCACCCGGTGCACTTCGTCCGCGGCGTCGAGCGGCAGCGGCCCGTGGCGTCGCAGGCGTCGGTGGTGCAGGGATCGCCGTCGCCGCAGTCGGCGGCGTTCGCACACCGCTCGCAGCCGAGCACCGTCGCGTGCCGGCACCCGCGCGCCGGGTCGCACACGTCCTGGGTGCAGGGATTGGCATCGTCGCAACCACCCGCCTGGCAGAGGGCGCAGCCGGCGACGGGGGTGTGCGCGCAGCCAGCGGGCTTGCACACGTCGGTCGTGCAGCGACTGCCGTCGTCGCACGACGGCGGCGCCCCGGGGCGGCAGGTCCCCGCCCGGCAGGACTCCTCCCCATTGCACCAGTTGCCGTCGCTGCACGAGCGGCCGTCGACGACCGCGGCGAACTGACAGAGACCGACGACGCAGTGGTCGGTCGTGCAGGCATTGCCGTCGTTGCACTGCCGGTCGAGGCTGCACTTCTTGCAGTACGGGATGCGCTCGTGGGTGCAGCTCCAGCCCGTGCAGGTGTCCCGGGTGCAGGCGTCGCCGTCGTCGCACTGCGCCGCCGAGGTGCAGTCGGTGCACCCGGCGCGCTCGACGTGGGTGCACCCGCGCTTGGCGTCGCAGGCGTCGGTCGTGCAGGTGCTGCCGTCGTTGCAATCGAGAGGGACGCCGGCCGCGCACCGGCCGCTACGGCAGCTCTCGACGCCGTTGCAGAGGTTGCCGTCGCCGCAGGCCGAGCCGTCCTTCACCGCCGCGTGCTGGCAGACGCCCGCCCGGCAGACGTCGGTGGTGCAGGCATTGCCATCGCCGCAGTCGGCGGCCTTGTTGCAGCGCTGGCAGCTCGGCGCGGTGGTGTGCGTGCAGCCGGTGGCGGGTGCGCAGGCGTCGGCGGTGCAGGTGTTGCCGTCGTCGCAGGACGGTGCGGTGCCCTTGCGGCAGGTGCCGGCCTGGCAGGTCTCGGCGCCATCGCAGCGGTTCCCATTCTCGCAGCTCGTGCCGTTGGCCGCGGCCGTGTGCGTGCACCGGCCGGCCGAGCACGCGTCGGCGGTGCAGGGATTCGCATCGTTGCACTGCGCGGCGGACTTGCAGGCCTGGCAGTTCGGGATCGGCGTATGGCTGCATCCCGTCGCCGTGCAGGCGTCGGCGGTGCAGGTGTTGCCATCGTCGCACGACGTCGCCGTCGTGTGCATGCAGCCGCTGGTGGCGTTGCAGGCGTCGGTCGTGCAGCGGTTGCCATCGTCGCAGGAGAGCGGGCTCCCGGCGACGCAGCTGCCCGCGCGGCACGTCTCGGTCCCGTTGCAGACGTTCTTGTCGCTGCATGACGCGCCCTCGGCGAGGGCGGTGTGCACACAGGCGCCGTTGCGGCAGGTGTCGGCGGTGCAGGGGTTCTGGTCGATGCACTGGGTCCAGGTGGTGCACTGCGCGCTCGGACAGTTGGGAACCTTGACGTGGGTGCAGCCGGTCGTCGGACTGCAGGCGTCCGTGGTGCAGGCATCGCGGTCGTCGCACGAGAGCGCGGTGCCCGGACGACAGGCGCCGTTCTGGCACGAGTCGGTGCCGTTGCACACGTTCCCGTCGCTGCAGGCAGTACCGTTCAGCGCCGCAGTGTGGGTGCAGCTGCCCGAGCGGCAGGCGTCGTTCGTGCACGGGTTCAGATCGTTGCACTGGACGTCGGTACGGCAGAGGGTGGTGCGGCTCTGCGCCGGCAGGACGAGCTCTGGCGAGCGGGCGCTCTCGCTCCGATCGGCGCGGTACGCCGTCACCGCGAAGGCGGTGTCGGCCGTCGCGTCGATGCCGCCGACGACGAAGGCGATCGCGCCGTCCGTCGCCGTCGCGGGCAACCCGGCGTCGATCGCGGTGGCGGTGGTGGCGCTCGCGGGGCGGACCCAGACGCGATACCCGGCGACGCCGGCGCTGGGCGACGGTTGCCAGCGGACGCGGACCGAGATGGCGGCGTCGCTGCGCAGGACTCCGAAGAGCAGGGTCAGCGCCACCGCGCCGGCCCGCGCGCATACACGTAGCCGTCTCGTCGCGGGGGCGGCAAACGCCCCGCGGCTCTTGCCGTCGGCGGGAAGCTGCATTCCCGTCGGGTCGGGAAGCTCGAGGCCGCGACACCGAGGTCGGCTCCGGCCGCGCACCCTGGCGCGCGCCCGGGGCCCCCTAGGGCCGCTGGGCCATGCTCACTCGCCGGCGGCGCCTTGCCCGTTACTGCCCATCATCCTCACCGCATCCTCCATGGATTTGACCCCCTTCATCGTCGTTCCTTCCGGGCTCGGCTCTTTTACTCGATGTCGCCCGCAAAGCAAGTGCCATGCGCACGAAATCCGGCCGGAAGGCGGGGTTTCCCAGCGAGGGGTCAGCGGCACTGCCTGGCGTTGCCCTTCTTTGCGCCGCAGACGAGGCCTGAGTCGCGCGCGCACTTCTGGGCAAGCCTGACCACCCAGGCGAGCTGATTGCCGCCCGCAGCAGGCGCCAGGCGGGTGGCTCCGCCCGTCACGACGGGAAGAGCCGAGTCGAGGGTCGTCGGCACGTAGGCGCGCACGCGCACCTGTGCCGTTCCGCCGTCGCCGCGGAGCTCGAGCCGGCGGAGCCCATTGCGGTCCGGTCCCCGGCCACCGGCGTACACCAGGCGGAAGGCCGAGCCGCTGAATTCGTTGCCGGGGACCGCGGCGGTGTAGAGCACGTTGCCGCTCTGATCGCGCAGCTCGATCGTCACTCCCGACGAGATGTCGATCGGGCCGTGGTAGGGGAAGGAGCCCTGCGCCATCAGCCGCAGCTTCCGGCCGACCTGCTTCAGGGTGAAGCGTGTCACGCCGAGCGACGTGGTGCCGACCGCGCCGCGCGTGTCGTCGGTGGCGAGTCCGGCGACGGTAGCGGGCTCGCAGGCGCCGCCGTGACACGCGCCGTCGCCCGCGCAGGCGTCGTTGAGGGCGCAGAGCGTTCCGTCGGGCATGGGCGAGACGACGCATCCCTTCGCCGGGTCGCAGACGGCCTGCTCGCAAACGCCCGGGTCGGCGCACTTCACCGGGTCGGCGAGGCACCGGCCGCTCTCGCACCGCTCGCCCGTGGTGCAGGCGTCCGTGTCGCCGCAGTCGGCGTCGAGGGTGCAGCAGCTCTCGAGCGGAACGTGGGAGCACTGCGCGAGGCTGACGCTGCAGGCGTCCGCGGTGCAGGCGTTGCCGTCGTCGCACGACGGCGCCGGCCCGACGCTGCACGTCCCGGTCCGGCAGGTGTGGGTGCCGTCGCAGGGGTTCACGTCGCCAGCGCACGCGGTGCCGTCGGGCATGTTGGTGACGATGCAGCGGTCCACCGCCTCGTCGCATCGGCTGGTCGCGCAGTCGCTGGCCTGTGCCACGCAGTTGGGCGTGCCACCGCGGCAGGCGCCCGACTGGCAGGTGTCGTTGGTGGTGCAGAACAGGCCGTCGGTGCACGCGGTGCCGTTGGGGGCGGTCCCATGGCTGCACTTGCCCTGCGAGCAGACGTCGGTCGTGCACGCGTCGCCGTCGTTGCAATCCGCCGCCGTCGTGCACGCGGTGCAGTTCGGCTGGACGACGTGGGCACAGCCGGTCGCCGGGACGCAGCTGTCGGTCGTGCAGATGTTCGAGTCGTTGCAGTTGAGGGTCGTTCCCGCGGCGCACGAGCCATTCAGGCAGGTCTCGGTGCCGTCGCAGAGGTCGGCGTCGGCGCAGGAGGTCCCGTTGGGAAGAACAGCGTGGGCGCACTTGCCCGCGGTGCAGGTGTCCGAGGTGCAGGCATTGGTGTCGGCGCAGTCGGCGGACGTGGTGCACGTCTGGCAGTTCGTGAGCGCGGCGTGGGTGCATCCCGTGGCGGAGTTGCACCCGTCCGTCGTGCAGGCGTTGCCATCGTCGCAGTCGAGGGCGGTGCCGGCGACACAGCTGCCGGCCTGACAGGTCTCGGTACCGTTGCACGCGTTCGCGTCACCGCAGGCGCTGCCGTTCGCGACCGGGGTATTCTGGCACGTGCCGCCGGAGCAGGTGTCGGTGGTACAGGTGTTGCCGTCGTTGCACTGCGCCGCGGTCGAGCACGACTTGCAGCTCGGGATGTTGGTGTGCGTGCAGCCCGTCGTCGGACTGCATGCGTCGGTGGTGCAGGGGTCGAAGTCGTTGCAGCCGAGCGCCGTCCCCGACGTGCACGCGCCGGCCTGGCAGCTCTCGGCGCCGTTGCAGACGTTGCCGTCGCTGCACGGCGTCCCGTTGGCTGCGAGCGGGTGCTGGCACTGGCCGCCGCTGCACGCGTCGATCGTGCAGGGGTTGACGTCGTCGCATTGTGCGGCGGTCGTGCACGACTGACAGCCGGGGACGTCGGCGTGGGTACAGCCCGTCGCCGGCACGCAGGCGTCGGTGGTGCAGGTGTCACCGTCGTTGCAGTTGAGCGCCGTTCCCGGCCGGCAGGCGCCGGCCTGGCAGGTCTCGTTGCCGTTGCAGAGGTTGCCGTCCGTGCACGAGGACCCGTTCGGCTCCGGCGTGTGCGTGCACCCGCTGCCCGGGCTGCAGGCGTCAGCGGTGCAGACGTTGCCGTCGTCGCAGTCGGGCGCGGTGCCGGGCTGGCACGCGCCCCCGCCGCAGACCTCGACGCCGTTGCAGGCGTTGCCGTCGCTGCAGCTGGAGCCGTCGGCGAGGTCTCCGTGCTGGCAGATGCCCGCGGAGCAGACGTCGGTGGTGCAGGCGTTGCCGTCGTTGCAGTCGGCGGTCGTCACGCAGCCGGTGCAGCCCGGTATGGCGTCGTGGCGGCAGCCGGCGACCGGGTCGCAGCTGTCGGTGGTGCAGGCGTTGCCGTCGCCGCAGTTCGGCGCGGTGCCGGTCGTGCATGCACCGGCCTGGCACGTCTCGTTCCCGTTGCAGGCGTTGCCGTCGCCGCAGGCGCTGCCGTTGGCAGCGTTGGTGTGCTGGCAGCGGCCAGCGCTGCACGAGTCGGTGGTGCAGGCGTTGGTGTCGTCGCACTGCGCAGCCGTCGTGCACGACTGACAGCCGGCGATCGCGTTGTGGGAGCACCCGGTCCCCGGCGTGCATGCGTCGGCCGTGCACGCGTCCCCGTCGTCGCAGTTGAGCGTCGCGCCCGCGCGGCACGTGCCCGCCTGGCAGGTCTCGTTGCCGTCGCAGAGGTCGCCGTCGGTGCAGGAGGTGCCGTTCGGCACGGGGGCGTGCGTGCATCCCGTCGTCGGGCTGCAGGCGTCCGTGGTGCAGAGATTGCCGTCGTCGCAGCTGGGCGGGGTCCCCGGAGTGCAGGCCCCGGCCTGGCAGGTCTCGGCGCCATCGCAGAGGTCGCCGTCGCTGCAGGAGGTCCCGTTCGGCGCCGGCGCGTGCGCGCATCCGGTGGCCGCGGCGCAGGTATCCGTCGTGCACGCGTTGCCGTCGTCGCAGTTGAGCGCCGTGCCGGGCGTGCAGGCGCCCGCCTGGCAGGTCTCGGCGCCGTTGCAGGCGTTGCCGTCGCCGCACGCGGTGCCGTTCGCCGCGTTCGCGTACTGGCAGCGTCCGGCGGTGCAGGTCTCCGTGGTGCAGGTGTTGCCGTCGTTGCAGTCGGCGGTGGTCGTGCACGCGGCGCAGCCGGCGATGGCGTCGTGGCGGCAGCCGCTCGCGGCATCGCACGAGTCGGTGGTGCAGGCATTGCCGTCGTCGCAGCTCGGGGCCGTCGCGGAGGCGCAGGTTCCGGCCTGGCACGTCTCGGCGCCATTGCAGGCGTTGCCGTCGCCGCACGCCGTTCCGTTCGCCACCGGCGTGGTCGTGCAGCCGCTCGCCGGGTTGCACGCGTCGGTCGTGCAGGGGTTGCCGTCGTTGCAGACGGGTGGGGTGCCCGGCGCGCACGTGCCGGCCTGGCAGGTCTCGGCGCCGTTGCAGGCGTTGCCGTCGCCGCACGCGGTGCCGTTCGCCGCGTTCGCGTACTGGCAGCGTCCGGCCGTGCAGGTCTCGGTAGTGCAGGTGTTGCCATCGTTGCAGTCCGCGGCGGTCGTGCACGCGGCGCAGCCGGCGATGGCGTCGTGGCGGCAGCCGCTCGCGGCATCGCACGAGTCGGTGGTGCAGGCGTTGCCGTCGTCGCAGCTCGGCGCCGTCGCGGAGGCGCAGGTTCCGGCCTGGCACGTCTCGGCGCCGTTGCAGGCGTTGCCGTCGCCGCACGCCGTTCCGTTCGCCACCGGCGTGGTCGTGCAGCCGGTTGCGGGGTTGCACGCGTCGGTCGTGCAGGGGTTGCCGTCGTTGCAGACGGGTGGCGTCCCTGATGCGCACGTGCCGGCCTGGCAGGTTTCGGCGCCGTTGCACGCGTTGCCGTCGCCGCACGCGGTGCCGTTCGCCACGTTGGCGTTCTGGCAGCGTCCCGCGGTGCACGTGTCGGTGGTGCAGACGTTGCCGTCGTTGCAGTCGGCGGCCGTCGTGCACGAGCGGCAGCCAGCGATGGCGTCGTGTCGGCAGCCGCTCGCTGCGTCGCAGCTGTCGGTCGTGCAGGCGTTCCCGTCGTCGCAGTTGGGTGCCGCGCCGGTTGCGCACGCGCCGGCCTGGCAGGTCTCGGCGCCGTTGCAGGCGTTGCCGTCGGTGCAGGACGTCCCGTTCGTGACGTTGGCGTGGGTGCAGCCCGTCGCCGGGGCGCACGCGTCGGTGGTGCAGGCGTTGCCGTCGTTGCAGTTGGGCGCCGTCCCGGCGGCGCAGGTGCCCGCCTGGCAGGTCTCGGCGCCGTTGCACGCGTTGCCGTCGGTGCAGGACGTCCCGTTCGTGACGTTGGCGTGGGTGCAGCCCGTCGCCGGGGCGCAGGCGTCGGTGGTGCAGGCGTTGCCGTCGTTGCAGTTGGGCGCCGTCCCGGCGGCGCAGGTGCCCGCCTGGCAGGTCTCGGCGCCGTTGCACGCGTTCCCGTCGCTGCACGACGTCCCGTTGGTCACCGCGACGTGTTGGCAGCCGCCGCCGGCCGTGCACGAGTCGGTCGTGCACGGGTTGCCGTCGTCGCAGTTCGGCCCGACGCCCGCTGCGCAGGTGCCGGCCTGGCAGGTCTCGGTGCCGTTGCACGCGTTGCCGTCGGTGCAGGACGTCCCGTTCGCGACGTTGGCGTGCGTGCAGCCCGTCGCCGGGTCGCACGCATCGGTGGTGCAGGCGTTGCCGTCGTTGCAGTTGGGCGCCGTCCCGGCGGCGCAGGTGCCCGCCTGGCAGGTCTCGCTGCCGTTGCACGCGTTGCCGTCGGTGCAGGACGTCCCGTTCGCGACGTTGGCGTGCGTGCAGCCCGTCGCCGGGGCGCACGCGTCGGTGGTGCAGGCGTTGCCGTCGTTGCAGTTGGGCGCCGTCCCGGCGGCGCAGGTGCCCGCCTGGCAGGTCTCGCTGCCGTTGCAGGCGTTCCCGTCGCTGCACGACGTGCCGTTCGCAGCGACGCCGTGCGCGCACACGCCGGCGCTGCACGAGTCGGTGGTGCACGCGTTGCCGTCGCCGCAGCTGACCTGGGCGCAGGAGCAGCCGGTGGCGTTCGCGGCGGCGCCAGCCGCCGTGCCGGGACAGGTGTCGGCGGCGTCACCGATGCCGTCGCCGTCGGTGTCGGCCTTGTTGGGATCCGTCTCGCCGGCGTCGACGACGCGATTCAGGTTGCGATCCTCGGCGGCGTCCTTGAGTCCGTCGCCGTCGGAGTCGACCACGGCCGCAACCTGCGCATAGCCCGAGAGGACCTCGTTCGACTGCGTGCTCTCGCTGCCGTCGCTGGCGCGTGCGGTGACGACGAAGGCGTAGTCGGTGCGGACGTCGAGGTTGGCGACGGCGAACCGCAGCGATCCGTCGGTGCCGGGAGTCGGGAGGCCGGCGTCCACACCGGCGCCGTACGTCCCGCCGGCGTTCCGGGTGTAGACCTTGTACGAGGCCACTCCCGGCGACGTGCTCGGCGACCAGCGCACCGACGCGCTGTAGAGCGCCCCCTCCGCACCCGTGGGAACGAGCGCGACGAGGCACAGCACTCTCCCCAGTATCCGCAACGCCGACCGCATTTCGCTTGCCGCGGATACTCAAGAAGCGCACCAGCGAGAATTCCGCGTGGCGTCGTGCTCCGGCAGCGTTTCGCTTGCGAACGGCCGACACTTTCAGGACGGCGCCGTCCAGCGTTGTCCACGCGCATGGCGAACCTCCATGCGAGCGCTCCGGCGCCGCCGCGGCGAGCGCGGGTGCACTGCGCATGCGCGATGCGGGGTCAGCGACGCGCGCGACGGGCGGCGGTGCGGGAGCTGCGGCCGCTCCGCACCGGGCGCGGCGGCCGCCGCCGCGGGGCCTTCAACGTTGCGACCAGGAGGTGCATCCCGTGCTCGGCTCGGCTGCCGAGATCGACATGGAGGACGCGACGCTGATGGGCCGCCAGCGCTTCCACGTCGGCGAGGGCGAGCGCCCGGGTGAGGGTGCCGAAGCCGATGGGCAGCCCGGGCACCGCGACGTCGTCGCTGACGTCGGTGGTCAGGTGCAGGACGATACCCGTGGCCGGTCCGCCGTGCTGCAGCTGCCCGCTGGCGTGCAGTGAGCCCGGAGCGAACCCCGCGACCGTGGCGACGCCGAACCGATCGCGGAGGAGCGCCCGCAGCTCGTCCAGCGCCACGGCGCGGCGTCCCACGGGCGCCGTCCAGGCGTTGATGGCGATCCACGCGCGTGCGCCGGCGGATCGCAGCATCGCCGACAGCCGTGTGGCGACGGCCGGATCGTCGGGAGCGAGGGCGTCGCCCGCGGTCGGGGGCATCGCGGCGGCGAGGAGGCGCGTGACCCCGTCGGCGGTGGCGTGCATGTCCGGCTCGTCGAAGGGGTCGACGCCGAGGAGATGCGCGGCCGCAGCGGTGGCGATCTCCCAGCGGAGACACTCGGCGCTCAGGTCGAGCCCGTCGCGGAGGCGGTAGCGGATCACGGGATGACCGGCGCGCGCGAGCGTGTCGGCGGCGCGCAGCGGATGCCCGTCGATCTCGAGCGCGACGAAGAACCGGTCGCGTCCGTAGGCCGACGTCTTGCCGAGGCCCTCGCCAACGATGGGGACGATGCCCATGCCGCGCTTGCCCAGGCCCCCCGCGACGAGCTGCCCGATCCATTCCGCGAGCGCGGCGAGGCCGTCGCCGGCGAGGATCGTCAGCTTGTCGCGTCCGCCGCGGGCGAAGGTTGCGAGGGCGGCCGCGAGTGGCAGGGCGGGATGGTGCGCGGCCCGGATCCCGCCTGCGCTCGCCCGGTGCAAGGCCTCCGCGCGTTCGAGGAGGACCCTCGTATCGATGCCCAGGAGCGCCGCCGGGACCAGCGCCGCGAACGACAGGGCCCCGAAGCGGTGATCCGAGCCGGACGGATCCGCGAACACTCGGAGGAAGCCGCGTTCACGCGCCGATGCCTCGAGTGCCGAACCCACGGTGGTGACGGCGATGCAGCGGTCGCCGCGCCTCCCGCAGCGCTCCCAGGCAAGTCGGATCAGGGCGTCGCTCTCCGGCGACGTGCCGCTGGGGTCGACGACGACCCACAGCGCCGCCTCCGTGCCCTTGCGCTCGGTGATGGCGCGCACCGCATCGGGGTGCGTGCTGTCGAGGACGTCGACGTCGATCGCGCCGCGAGCGACGCCGAGGGCGTCGCGGAGCGCGCGGGCCACCAGCACCGAGCCGCCGAATCCACACAGCACGGCACGGCGGACACCGGCGGCGCGGAGCTCGCTGGCAAACGTCCGCAGCGTTTCGAGGGACGATTCCCGGCTGGCGAGTGGGTCGCGGCGTGCGAGGCGCTCGCCGATTCGCTCCGCGTCCAGGGTCGCGAGGGCGGCGTCCACGGCGCGACTCGCCGATCCCAGTCTCACGGTTGCGCGGGCGTCGAACTCGAGCGCGTCGCGGCGGGCGGCGATTCCGGCGACCAGGGTGTCCCAGGACGCCACGAAGCTCGCCACCCCGTCCCGCTCGAGCTGCGCGGTCACCTCGTCGATGCTGATGCCCAGCTCGGCCAGACGACTCATCACGCGTCGGGCCTCGTCGATCCCGAAATCGAGACGGCTCTCGGGATGTCCGTGGTCCCGATACGCGGCCAACGTCGTCGGCGGCATCGTGTTGACGGTGTCCGGTCCGACGAGTGCGTCGATGTAGTAGACGTCGGGGTAGGCGGGGTTCTTCGTCGACGTGCTCGCCCACAAGGGACGTTGCACCCGCGCCCCTGCCTCGGCCAGGGCCGTGAACGCCGCGCTGCGGAACTTCGTGCGGAAGGCGGCGTAGGCGAGCTTGGCATTCGCAATGGCCGCGCGCCCCCGCAGGCGTTCGACCCCTCGGCGGTCGTGCAACGAGAGCGACACGAGGCGCTGGTCGAGCAGGGCGTCGACGGCGGTGTCGACCCGGCTCACGAAGAAGCTCGCCACGGACGCGATCCGATCGACCGGCAGGCCCGCGGTGCGGCGCCGCTCGAGGCCGCGCAGGTATGCGTCCATCACCTCGTCGTGGCGATGCAGCGAGAAGATCAGGGTGACGTTGACGTTGATGCCGGCGGCGATGCACTCCTCGATCGCCTGGATTCCAGCCGCGGTCGCCGGAATCTTGATCATCACGTTCGGCGCTTGCAGGCTCTCCCACAGACGTTGCGCCTCGGCGACGGTTCCCGCCGAGTCGTGTGCGAGCCGCGGGGCGACCTCCACGCTGACGAAGCCGTCGCGGCCGTCCGTGCGATCGTACACCGGTCGGAATGCCGCGGCGGCGGCGCGGATGTCGTCGCGCACCAGCGTGTCGACGATCGCGGCGGGGCTGGCGTCGCTCCGCAGCAGCGGGCGAAGCACGTCATCGTACTCGCCGCTGCGTATGATTGCCTGTTCGAAGATGGTCGGGTTCGACGTGAGGCCGGTCACCTCGCCGGCACGAATCAAGCGCACGAGCGCGCCCGAGGTCAGCAGGCCACGATGGATGGTGTCCTGCCACGGTGACTGTCCGATCCGCTGCAACTCCTGCAGGGGATTGCCGGCCGGTCGGGGCGCAGCGGGCTGTCTCGCGTCGGGTGTCATGATCTCAGAAGCGCGCGGGCGCGCGCGACGACCTCCTCGACGGTGAATCCGAAGCGGGTGAAGAGCTGCTCCGCCGGTGCGGAGGCACCGAAACGGTCGAGCGTGTGCACGGCACCCCGCTCCCCGACCCAGCGGTGCCATCCGAGGGACACGCCGGCCTCGACGGCGAGTCGTGCGCCTACCCCCGGAGGCAGGACGCCGTTGCGGTACTCGGGGGGCTGCTCCTCGAAGAGCTCCCAGCAGGGCATGGACACGATCCGGACCCGGGTGCCAGCTGATGCCAGGCGCTCGGCGGCCGTCACGACGATGCCCATCTCCGACCCGGTGGCGAGCAGAATCAGCTCGGGCTGCGCGACGTCCGGATTGAGGACGTACGCTCCGCGTCGCACGCCGTCGGCGGCCGCGTAGCGGCTCCGATCGAGCACGGGGAGATTCTGGCGGGAGAGGGCGAGGACCGTCGGTCGATGGCGATTCTCGATCGCGATCGTCCAGGCGATGGTGGTCTCGTTCGCATCCGCCGGCCGGATGAACAGCAGGTCGGGAATGGCACGCAACGCGGCGTAGTGCTCGACCGGCTGGTGGGTCGGGCCGTCCTCGCCGACGCCGATGCTGTCGTGCGTGTAGACCCAGACGCTCCCGAGCTTCGAGAGGGCCGACAGGCGAACCGCGCCGCGCATGTAGTCCGAGAACATGAGGAACGTCGATCCGTATGGGATGACGCCGCCATGCAGGGCCATGCCGTTCACTGCGGCGCCCATGGCGTGCTCTCGCACCCCGAAGTGGAGATTGCGCCCCGCGAAACTCCAGTCGCCGCCAACGGCACCCTGCACACCGTCGGGCGACGTCGTCGGACTCTGGAAGTCGCCCTGTCCCTTCAGCCACGTGAACGTCGACGGGTTGAGATCCGCGGAGCCGCCGGTGAGCTCGGGCAGGCGTGCCGCGAGGACCTGCATCACCGCCTCGGAGGCCTTGCGGGTTGCGACGCCCTTCGGGTCGGCGGGGAAGGTGGGCAGCTCGCGATCCCAGCCGGAGGGCAGGCGGCCGGCCATGACGCGCTCGAACTCGGCGGCCTCGGTCGGAAACGCCTGGCGGTAGGCCTCGAGGCGGCGCGTCCACTCGGTTTCGCTCGTCTGGCCACGCGTCCCGGCCTCCCGCAGGTGCGCTGCCGCGTCGGGCGGCACGAGGAACGCCGGTTCAACCGGCCAACCGAGGTGTTCCTTCGCTGCGCGCAGCTCGTCCGGGCCGAGTGGCGAGCCGTGCGCGTGATAGGTGTCCTGCTTGTGGGGCGCACCGAAGCCGATGTGCGTCCGGACGGCGATCAACGAGGGACGGTCGGAGACCTCGCGCGCATTGCCGATGGCGTGCGTCAGGGCGTCGACGTCGTTCCCGTCGGCGACGTGGTCGACGCGCCACCCGTAGGACGCGAACCGCGCGGGCACGTCTTCCGAGAACGTGAGGTCGGTGGTGCCGCTCAGCGAGATACGATTGTCGTCGTAGAGCACGACGAGCTTGCCGAGGCGCAGGTGGCCGGCCAGGGATGCGGCTTCTGCGCTGACCCCCTCCATGAGGTCCCCGTCGCTGGCGAGGACCCAGGTGTGATGATTGACGAGCGCGTGGCCGGGACGATTGAACCGCGCCGCCAGGTGGGCCTCCGCGATGGCGAAACCGACCGCGTTGGAGATGCCCTGGCCGAGGGGACCTGTGGTCGCCTCGACCCCGACCGTCAGGTGGCTCTCGGGGTGCCCGGGGGTGCGGCTGTCCAGCTGGCGGAAGCTCCGGATGTCGTCGAGGGTGAGGTCGAAGCCCGTCAGGTGGAGCAGTGAATAGAGGAGCATCGAGCCGTGTCCGGCGGACAGGATGAACCGATCACGATCGGGCCAGCCGGGGTTGGCAGGGTTGAAGCGCAGGAATCGCGTCCAGAGGACGTAGGCCATCGCGGCCGCGCCCATGGGCAGGCCAGGGTGTCCGGAGTTCGCCTTCTGGACCGCGTCCGCGGACAGAAAACGGATCGTGTTGATGCACGTCTGGTCGACTGTCGAGCTCTGCGCCGTCATCCGGACCGCCTCCCGCCCCCTGAAGTCGGCCAAGCATATCCGCTGGACATGGCAGGGCAAGACCTCGAGCGGTCGGGTTGCAACGACGCCCGGTTCTGCACTAGGGGAAGGCCGTGATCCTGCGCACCCGCCTGCACTGGATCACCTGGTCGGGGACGATCGGCTTCGTGCTGTTCGTCGGCTTGGTCGTGGCCCTGCTCCTGGGCCACAACGACCTGGCGCCCGACGCAGCGCGGCAGATCGTCGCCTGGGGCGTGGCGATCGGCGTGGGCGCCTTGATCGCTCGCTGGATTCGCTGGCGCCGGCTCTGGGTCGAGATCACCCCCGACCGTTTTCGCATCGACGGGAATCTCTGGCGCCGCCACGGACTGGACGTGCCGGTGACCGCCGTCCAATCTGTCGAGCCGGATGTCCCCTGGGTAGGCCGGCTCCTGGGCTACGGCACGATCTCGGTCGTCGCGGAAGGGCGACGAATCGCCATCCGGCACGTGCCGGACGCTGAAACCGTCTCGGCGACCCTCGGGAAGCTCGCCTCGCGGCGGCGCTGACCGGGGCAATCAGACGCGCCGTGCCGGAGTCGACCGACAGCGGCGCGTCCTGGGTAGATCACGTCAGGCGCGGGCGCGACGGCGCTCGCTCTTTCCCCCGGCCTCTCGTGAGAGCTTCTCTTCGAGGGCCTTTACCACGAAGTCCATCACCGAGACGTCAGACTTCACGCAATGAAGCTTCAGCTCCCGATGCAGGTGCTTGGGGATTCGCGTGGCCAGTTGGACCCACACTTCAGATTCGCTTGCCATAATAGTCCTTTCCCCCTCCCGTAACGCTAATAACTGCATAACTATCGTGCGAGTCGTTTGAATGCAACTACCTTCTACTGGACGAATAATTCACGAACGAATCCTTCCACCGAAGCGTACGCGCCGTGCGCCGCGTCAAAGCGGCAGTGTGGACGCGCCATTGCCCAAAGGTATGGCAACCCTTGGCGGAGCCGCGAGGGCGGACGCGTGGGACGGTCGATCGACCGATCGCTACGCGCGTCGACGCTGTCGATCGCTGGCCCGCGTCCGGCCGAGCTTCTCCGCGAGGGCGGCCCGGACGAAGGACTGCATGCGGATGTCGTTGCGCACGCAGAACTCCTTCAGGTCACGGGCGATCCGACGGGGGATGCGGGTGGCGAGCTGGACGAGGTGCTCCTCGTCGTAGGCTGGAAGTTTCATGCTTTCTACACCCTGCCGGCGGGGTATGCGGGTGTCAAACCGCGATCAGAGTGGATTGGCGGTGGCGTGCAGATAGGCCGCGACGGCCTCGGTCAGGGCCTCCAGGAGGTCCTCCTGATAGGCCCCGTCCTGCAGGCGATCGGCGTCCTGCTTGTGGGTCAGGTACGCGATCTCGACGAGGACGCTGGGCACGGGATTGCGCGCCAGGACGGCGAAGCCCGCCGGGCGGGCTCCGGCGCGGACGAACCCGAGGTGCGTCCGCAACGATTGCTCCACCGTCTGTCCGAGCAGGATCGCCTGGGGGCTCTCGAGGCCGAGGCTCGCGGTCCGGACCCGTCCGCCCCCGTAGAATATCTCGGGCCCATGCGCCGTCGGGTCGCTCGCGGCGTTCGCGTGCAACGAGAGGAACAGTGCCGCGTTCGAGTCGGGGGGTGGCAGGCGCTGGTCGAGGGCGATGTACGAGTCGTCGTGGCGGGTGAGCATGGTGTCGACCCGGAGTCGCTGCGGGAGACGCTCGGCGAGCTTGGTCGCCAGCGCGAGGACGATGTCCTTCTCCAGGACGCCGTTGACGCCCGACGCGCCTGGGTCGCGCCCGCCATGACCGGGGTCGATTACGACCATGGGGGTCACGACGCCCGGGATCGGGCTCACCGGCCCCAGTGCCACGGGCGACTGGGGCTCCCGTGCGGGTGAGGCGGGTTCGCTCGGCGGTTTCGGCGCGGGGACCGCCGCGGTCTTCGGTTCCGGCGGCGGGGCGGTCGGTGGAGACGCGGAGGGCTTGGCGGTGGTGGTCGGGGGCGGCGGTGGCGCCACCACGATGCTGACGACGCGCCCCTTGACCTGGACCTCGTAGGGCACGTTTCCGGCGAGGTCGAGAACGACGCGTGCCGTGCTGGCGTCGAACTGTCCGGTTCGCACGCGGACGAGTGGGCCCGAGCCGTCGATCGGTGCCCGGACGCGGGGGCCGAGCGCGGCGCCGTAGAAGTCGATATAGATGCGATCCGGCGCGTTGCCGTCCGCCTGCAGGGTGCGCGCGAGGGGCTCCAGGGGGCCTGAGAGATGCAGCCGGACGACCGGAGACGGACCCCGGCCGACATCGACTCGCTCGATCCTGACGGGCGCTGCAAATGCCGGCAGCGCGATCGCAGCGAGCGCCACGGCGGACAGCACGCGCATGACCCGATCCCTCTACGCCGGTCGGCGGGGGGCTGTCCAGAACCCGGCCGTAACTTCCCATGCGAGATGGGCGTTGATATACGGCGAGGGTGTCGCCAAACGGCACGCTCGATCGCGCCCAGAGCGCAAGGAGGCTTGATTCCATGAGGCGAGGAACTGTGATGATCGGCGCGGCACTGCTGCTCGCGACGGCGGGTGTGAGCGGCGCCGAGGTGAACTGCAAGCAGGTCAACAAGTACCTGCAGACCGGTCGCTCGGTCTCCGACGTCGCCGAGACGATGGTCATCGGCGAGGACGACGTGAAGAAGTGTCAGGAGGCTGCGGCAGCGGCGCCCGCCGGCGCGGCGAAGGACGCGAAGCCTGCGGACTCCGGCACCAAGGAGATGAAGTAGCACCGACGGATCGCCGGGCGGCTCCTCGTGGCCGCCCGGCGGACCACCCGCGTGGGCGCCTGGATCGCCCCGCACGACAGGCCGGGCCCACGTCGGTCGCCGATCGTCGTTGGATGGCGACCGCGCTACGTGAGGCGCGGGCGGCCGGCGACCGCGGCGAAGTGCCGGTTGGGGCGGTCGTGGTACTCGGCGATCGGTTGCTGGCCCGCGCCGGCAACGCGAGTATCGCCAGCCACGATCCGACCGGCCACGCTGAGGTCCTCGCGCTGCGGGCCGCCGCGGTGGCGACCGGCAACTATCGTCTGCCCGGCGCGGTTCTCTACGTGACCGTGGAGCCGTGTCTCATGTGCCTCGGCGCCGCGCTCCATGCGCGGGTCGCCCGGCTCGTCTTCGGCTGTCACGACCCGAAGGGTGGGGCGGCCGGCTCGCTGTTCGCCGCGCATGACGATCGGCGTCTGAACCACCGCATCGTCGTGCACGCCGGCGTCGGGGCGCTCGCCGCGCGCCGTCTCCTGCAGACGTTCTTCCGCGCGCGACGTGCGGCGCGGCGCGACGTCTAGGAGGTCACCTCCTAGAGGCGACGCCATGCGTGTGCTAGGAGCGGGGGCGCCGTTCGGAGAGGTGCGTGAGCCCGGTTGAAACGGCACGACTCGAAATCGTGTATGCCCTTGCGGCATCGGGGGTTCGAATCCCCCCCTCTCCGCTCTTCCTTGCGCGTGCAGGGGACATCTGCGACGGTGCCGCGATCGGAGAGGTGCCCGAGTGGCCGAAGGGGCACGCTTGGAAAGCGTGTGTACCCTACAAGGTACCGAGGGTTCGAATCCCTCCCTCTCCGCTCATTGCCTTGCGCGGCGCAGTGAAGGTCGATACCCTCGCGCGCGTGGACGCTGGGCGGTGGCGGCTAGGTCCTGCGCAAGAAGGCGTCGCGAACCCCGTCAGGTCCGGAAGGAAGCAGCGGTACCGAATGTCCGTCTGTGCCGCAGGGCACCCTAGTCGTCACCGCCAAGCGTCTCCGCCCCGGACGTCCACGCTCGCATGACCTATCAGGTACTCGCCCGACGGCTCAGGCCGCAACGTTTCGACGACGTGGTCGGTCAGGAGCACGTGACCCGCACGCTCCAGGCCGCGATCGCGGCGGGGCGCGTCGCGCACGCCTTCCTCTTCACCGGTCCGCGCGGCGTCGGCAAGACCACGACGGCCCGCATCCTCGCCCGCGCCCTCAACTGCGAGAATGGACCGACCGCCGAGCCGTGCGGCGCCTGCGCCACCTGTCGCGAGATCGCCGACGGCCAGGCCTTCGACGTGCTCGAGATCGACGGCGCCTCGCACACGCAGGTCGACAAGATGCGCGACCTGATGGAGACCGTCGCGAACCGGCCGATCAAGAGCCGCTTCAAGATCTACATCATCGACGAGGTGCACATGCTCTCGTCGCATTCGTTCAACGCCCTGCTGAAGACGCTCGAGGAGCCGCCGCCGCACGTCAAGTTCATCTTCGCCACGACCGATCCGCACAAGGTGCTGCCGACGGTCATCTCCCGCTGCCAGCGGTACGACCTCCGGCGCATCGCGTCCGCGAGCTGACGGCGCACCTCCGCGACGTCGCACGGCCGAGGGAGCGACGCTGCCGGACGCGGCGTGCGCCCTCATCGCGCGCGAGGCCGAGGGCAGCCTGCGCGATGCGCAGTCGCTGCTCGACCAGGTGCTCGCGGCCGACCGCAGTGGCCTGGACGAGGCGGCGGTGCGGGCGCTCCTGGGTGCGGCCGACCGGCGACTCGTGCTCGCCGTGGCCGACGCCGTTCTCGCCGGCGATGCGCGTGCCTGCCTCGAGCATCTCGCCCAGCTCTATGGGCACGGGTACGACGCCCAGCGTTTCTGTCGGGACCTCCTGGAGCACTTCCGCAACCTCGCCGTGCTCCGCACGACCGGCGACCGGCGACTCGTCGCGGACCTGCCGGAGGCGGATGCCGAGGCCCTCGTCGCGCCAGGCGGGCCGCCGGTCGGCCGACGACCTGCAGCGATTCTTCCGTCTGCTGCTCGACGCCGACGAGACGCTCGGCACGCCCGCGCGCACGATCGATCCCCAGCTCGTGCTCGAGATGGCCGTCTTGCGGCTGGCGACCCTGCCGTCGCTGGTTCCGCTCGACGACCTGGTCGCTCGTCTGCAGGGCGTCGCCAGGAGCGGGGCGCCTTCGGGGGGCACGCCTGCGGGTGAAAGGGCGGCTCCGCCCGCCGCGTCGAAGGCCGCCGACGGCGACCTGTGGGAGCTTCTCCTCGGCCGGCTGCAGCAGGAGAAGATATCCCTGTACATGGCGCTGGCGTCGGGGCGGTTGCTCGGCGTCGACGACGGCGTGCTGCGCGTGGGTGTCGAGAACGAAGCCATGCGCCGGGACCTCGGGCGCAAGGAGACCCTCGAGCGCCTGCAGGTGCGCGGCGACGGCCGTGGCGGGACGGCCGCTCCGCGTCGAAGTCGGGCCGATGCCGAGCGACCAGGCGGGGGAGACGCCGCTCGCGCGGTCTCGGAAGCGCAGCGAGGACACGCGGAGTGACCCCTTCGTCCAGGAGGCGGTCCAGATGTTCGGGGCCGAGCTGCGCGGCGTCCGCGATCGGCGGCCGTGACGGGAGCACCCATGGGCAAGGGATTCGACATCGGCGGACTCTTCAAGCAGGCGCAGGAGCTCCAGGAGCGGCTGGCGTCGGTGCAGGAGGAGATGGCCGGAAGGACCGTCGACGCCAGCGCCGGGGGCGGCATGGTGTCGGCAACCGTCAACGGACGACTCGAGGTGGTGGCGGTTCGGATCGAGCCGTCGCTGCTCGAGCAGCCTGACCGCGAGATGCTCGAGGACCTGGTCGTTGCGGCGGTGAACGCGGGCATACGCGCGGCGCAGCAGATGGTCGCGGCCGAGATGGGCAAGCTCACGGGGGGGCTCGGGATCAAGCTGCCCGGCATGCCCTGAGGCATGGCCCAACCGCCCTCCATGAGTCGGCTGATCCAGCAGCTCACGCGGCTGCCGGGGATCGGCGAGAAGACGGCGAGCCGCCTGGCCTTCTACATCCTGCGGGCCGATCGGCCGTACGCCCAGGCGCTGGCCGAGGCGATCGTCGCGGTGAAGGACCAGACCCGTCTCTGCCAGCGGTGCTTCGCGCTGACCGACGTCGACCCCTGCCGCATCTGCACCGACCCGGAGCGGAGCGAAGACGTCATCTGCGTCGTCGAGGAGCCGCCGGACCTCCTGGCCGTCGAGCGCGTCGGACAGTTCCGCGGTCGCTATCACGTCCTGCACGGGGCCCTGGCCCCCCTCGACGGGGTCGGTCCGGACGAGCTCAAGATCCAGCCGCTGCTGGTGCGGGTCCGCGAGCACGACGTCCGCGAGATCATCCTGGCGACGAACCCGACGGCCGAGGGAGAGGCGACGGCGCTCTACCTCGCCAAGCTGCTCAAGCCGCTCGGCCTGCACGTCACCCGCATCGCCCACGGCCTCCCGGTCGGGGGCGACCTCGAGTACGCCGACGTGATGACCGTCGGACGCGCGCTCGAGGGTCGCCGCGACATGTGACGCTGGACCAATTGCGGCCACGGGTGGCATCCGTTATAAGCCCCGCCGTTCCCCGGTAGCTCAGTTGGTAGAGCAATCGGCTGTGAGTCATCGCAGCCTCACCGGGAAACCGGTGAGTGAACAGCGGGTGAATTCAGGGAAGCCTACGTGCATGCGGCATACGGTAATCCTGAGCCAAGCCCTCCGAGATCAAGGGCGGAGGGACGGTGCAGAGACTAGGGAGTGACGGAAGAATAATCTCCCCACGAGCGCCCGCCACCTACAGGTCGGCCGACCCACGGTGAAGAGATAGTCCACCCCCGTCGGAAACGGCGGGAACCGGTGTAACCGATTGGTCGCTGGTTCGAGTCCGGCCCGGGGAGCCTGTGCAGGGGCCCCATCGCGAGAGCGGTGGGGCTCCTGCCGTTTTGGTGATTGACAGGCGGACGCCGGGCCGGCGAGTGTCGGCGCGTGCGTACGGGCATCGCCATCCTGGCCGTCGCGATCGCGTCGCTGGCCTCGGCCGCGGGCTTGCCCGTGGCGGGCCGGAGCGCGGTCCTGCGCACGGACCGATCGGGGATCGCCGGCGCCCGCGTGACGCTGCGCGACGCCGCCATCGTGGCGCCGTTTCCGGATCCCCGCCTGGGGCCGACGCGCATCGTCCTGAATGGTGGCGCCGGCAGCGGCCAGTGCCGCGCGGTGTTCACCACCGATCCCGCGCGCTGGCGCGAACTCCGACGCGGCGGCGTCGTCGTGGGCTACCGGCACGGCGGTGGGGACGCGTCCGCGCCCGGCGTGCGGAGCATCCTGCTCAGGTCGGGTCGGATCGAGCTCCGCGCCCGGGGGAGCGACTGGCCCTGTGCCACGGGGGCGCCGCAACGCCTGCCGCTCGAGGTCACCATCCGCGTCGGCGGGACGCGCTGGTGCGCGGCCTTCGGCGGTGCCGTCGCCGAGAACCGCGCGGGGCGGTTCCGTGCCACCGAGGCCGAGCCGCCGAGCACCTGCGACGACGTGAAGGACGACTTCACCGTCGCCACGCTGAACGTGCTGCACGGGCTCTTCTGTCCGGCGGGGACGTCGAACTGCCGCCTGACCGATCGCATCGACCTCGCCTTCCAGTGGATCGCGGCGCGGGGCTGTCCGGACGTCGTGACGTTGCAGGAGGTGTCCGATGGCGTGGCGGCGCTCCTCCCGGCGCATCTCGGCACGACATGTCCCTTCACCTACGGGTTGTCGTTGGTGCGGACGTTCGGCGTCGACGACGAGGCGATCCTCTCGCGCTATCCCGTCGACATCCTCGAGAGCGTTCGCCTCTACGTCAACTTCCGCCACGTCACCTTCGCGCGGATGGCGCATCCGCTCGGGCCGGTCGACGTCTTCAGCACGCACCTCGCGTCGGGCAGCGACGGGGCGCAGAACCCGTGCGCCGCCGGCTGTCCCGCCGAATGCGTCGCCGCCGGCGCCGCGACGGTGCGCGAATGCCAGGCGGTGCAGTTGGCGAATCTGGTGGCGTCTCGTCACGATCTGCCGACGCCGGCCGTCGTGACCGGTGACTTCAACGAGACGCCGGGCAGTTTCGTCTACGCGCAGATGACGGGGGTGGGCGCGATCGACACCTACCTCGCCGCGGGCAATCCCGAATGCGTGCCGACGACAGGCATCGGCTGCACGTCGGGGCGTGACGATGTGTCGCTCCTGCAGCTCGAGTCGACGGCGTCGAACGAGACGGAGCGCATCGACTACGTCTTCGCCGTGCCGTCGACCGTTCCCGCGTGCACGCTCGACGGTCCGGGCGACGGGGACGGCGACGGCGTGGCCACGCGCCTCTTCGCCGACGAGCCGAACCCGGGCGCGGCGACCTGTGGCGCCGCGCCCGCCGCGATCTGCTGGCCGTCCGACCACGTGGGGACGCAAGCCGATCTGAACTGCGGCTGACGCCCGGTCACCAGATGTCGGGCTCGAACATCCGATCCTGACGCGCGGCACGTCGGCGCAGGATCTCGCGCTGCTCCGGGTGCGTGAACACGTACAGGTCACCGCGCCGGATGCCGCGGAGGACGCGGGCCGCGACCGTCTCGGCCTCGATCACCCCGCCGGCCATCGGCGGGGCCGTGCCCCCCGGCACGGGGGACGGGGCGGCGTCGCGGAAGGCCGTGGGCCGCAGGCGATCCGAATTCGCGTCGATGTTGGTGCGGACGATCATCGGACAGAGCACGCTGACGCCGATGCCCCGTGGCCCGAGCTCGCGATGGAGCGCCTCGGTCAGCCCTACGACGGCGAACTTCGATGCGCAGTAGACGCCGAGCCATTGCATGCCGATGAGGCCCGCCATCGACGCGGTGTTCACGATGTGGCCGCCGCGGCCCTGGGCGAGCAACCGGGGCACGAACGCCTCGATGCCGTGCACCACGCCCCAGAAGTTCACCCGCATGGTGTAGGCCCAGTCGTTGTGGGTGGCGCTGGCGATGTCCCCGAAGATGCCGACCCCGGCGTTGTTGCACACCACGTCGATGCCGCCGAAGCGGGTGGCGGCGGCCACCGCCAACGCCTCCACCTGTTCGCGCTCACCCACGTCGGTGGGGACGCAGAGGACCTCGGTGCCCGCGCGCTCGAGCTCGCCGGCGATCGTCGTCATCGCCGCGGCGTCGACGTCGGCGAGGACGAGGCGCGCCTTCTCGGCCGCGAAGGCGCGCGCGAGCGCAGCGCCGATGCCGCTGCCTCCTCCGGTCACGACCACGACGCGTCCCGCGAAATCGTCCATCGACGCCTCCCGGCGCCGGGTCTAGCGGGAGCGGGGTGCTACGGGCAAGGGCAGGGCGGGCGGCGCTCAGCGCAGGCGGAGGATGCGATTGCGCGCGTCGACGGAGTAGTTGAAGTGATTCAGGAACGACAGGCCGACGATGCCGTCGAGATCGTTGGGGAGATCGTCGTGGACCACCGCGGTGACGTCGCTCACACGCACGCCGCCGACGCTCAGGTCGTGGAGGCGCAGCAGCGGCGCGCGCACCTTGCCGTTGGCGGTCTGCAGCACGACGGTGTCCCCACTCGGGCGCGCGCCGGCGCGCCGCGCGATGTCGGCGCTCACCGCGCAGATGCTGGCCCCGCTGTCGAGGAGGAAGGTGCCCGACGCGCGTCCGTTCACCCGCGCCTGGACGAGGAGCACGTTGCCGTCCCCCCCGATCGGCACCTCGCCGCTGCCGCGCCAGTCGGCGCGGACGGGGAGGGCTGAGCCGAGCGCGAGGAGGGCGACCAGCAGCGCCCGCCGGGTCATCCGACCGGGTGGGGCTCCAGGTCGCGGGGCGTCCGCGCCTGCAGGCAGAGCCGGACCTTGCGGATCAGGTCGAGACCGCTGAACGGCTTGGTGATGTAGTGGTTGGCGCCGAGCGCCACGCCCTTCTCGATGTCCGCCGGGGTCGACTTCGCCGTGAGGAAGATGACCGGCAGGTCGGCGGTGCGGCTGTTGGCCCGGATGTGGCGCAACACCTCGTACCCGTCGACGTCGGGCATCATGATGTCCAGGATGACCGCGTCGAAGGTGTCGGTGTCGAGGAGCGCGATCGCCTCACGCCCGCCTGGGCACTTGACCGGCTGCAGCCCTTCGATCCGCAGCCGGGTCTCGACCAGCTCCGCGATGAGCGGGTGATCCTCGACGATCAGGATGCGCTGTTGCTGTGCGTGATCCGCCATACGTCACGAAATCCCGTAGCGATTGAGCTTGCGGTACAGCGTGCGTCGCGAGAGGCCGAGCAGTCGCGCGGCCTCGATGCGCTTGCCCCCCGACGCCTGGAGCGCGCGCAGGATCTGCTCGCGCTCGGCGGCCTCGAGCGACAGGTCGGGGAGCGCCGGCGTGTCGCCGTTGCCGATGGTCACGGGCCGCGTCTCGAAGAGATGCGGCGGCAGGTGCTCGGGCAGGATCGTGCTGCCCTTTGCGACCACCATCGCCCGCTCGATGACGTTCGCCAGCTCGCGCACGTTGCCCGGCCAGGAGTAGCGCGTGGAAGATGTCGAGGACCTGCGGCGTCACGCCGGCGACGCTGCGCCCGAGCTTCTGGTTGAACATGCTCGATGAAGTGCTGCACGAGCGGCTCGACGTCCTCGGGGCGCTGCGCGGAGCGGCGGCAGGTGGATCGCGCCGACGTTCAGCCGGTAGTAGAGGTCGTCGCGGAACGTGCCGAGTCGCACCATCTCGCCGAGGTCGCGGTTGGTCGCCGCGATCACGCGGATGTCGATGCGCGATCGGCATCGGGCGAGCCGACGCGCTTGATCTCGCGGTTCTCGAGCACGCGCAGCAGCTTCACCTGGACGCCGAGCGGCAGCTCGCCGATCTCGTCGAGGAAGATGGTGCCGCCGTGCGCCGCCTCGAAGAGGCCCTTCCGGTCGCGGTCCGCGCCCGTGAACGCGCCCGCGCACGTGGCCGAAGAGCTCGCTCTCGAGCAGCGTCGGCGCGAGCGTCGCGCAGTTGCAGATGACGAAGGGGCGATCGCGACAGCGGCGAGAGGTTGTGCAGCGCGCGCGCGACGAGCTCCTTGCCGGTGCCGCTCTCGCCCGTGACCAGCGCCGGTGGTGGGGTAGCGGGCGAGACGCTCGATGAACGCGAAGACCTCGAGCATCTGCTGCGTGCGCGCGACCATGCCCTCGAACGTGACGCAGCCCTGCAGGCGCTGCTCGAGGATGCGCGTGCGGTGCTGCAGCTCGCGCTTCTCGAGGACGGTCTGCAGGACGCGCTCGAGACGGCGGAAGTCGATCGGCTTCTCGACGTAGTCGGCCGCGCCGAGCTGGATCGCCTCGACGGCGTCCTTCACCGTCGAGTACGCGGTCATGAGGATGAGCTGGATCTCGGGATCGCGCTCCTTGACCGCGCGGAGCAGCTCGATGCCGCTCATCCCCGGCATGCGCACGTCGGAGAGGATCAGGTCGACCGGCTCTTCGCTCAGGAGCTCGAGGGCGATGGCGCCGTTCTCGGCGACCTTCACCTGGAAGCCCTTCTCCGCGAGGAAGAGCGGCGAGGATCTTGCGGATGTCGGGGTCGTCCTCGACCACCAGCACCTTGGGCTGGCTGCCGGTGGGGTCGACCGCTGCGTTGGTGTCGCTCATGTCCCTGCCATCACCGTCTGTGTCAGCGCCGGGCAGCGTGACTGTCCCGGCTGTGTCGCCCCTGACGCAAAGGACGTGCCGTGTGACGCCGGCGTCGTCTGGGCGGGGGCCTCCGGGCGCCCATGGGCGGAAAAGCCGCGCCGGCGCGCGATGTCCGGTTCCCCATGGCAGCCGAGGCAGCGGGCGCCGCGGGCCGCGGCGCTCCGCGCAGAGTGTCACGCGGATGGCGAAGCGGCGCGTTGTCGTCGCCGGGGCCTACGATCGACTACGCGACGATCGTGCGGAGGACGGCGCTCGCCAGCGGAGCACTGGAGATGCATCGCGCTCGCGGCACGCGCACACGGGGCGCCAGCGAGCGGGCGTGGGAATGGGCGGCGCCGCCGGGGACGGCGCCGCCCGGGTGGTGGAGCAGGTGACGGAAGACCCGGGCGGGCTGCTCAGGCGCCGCTCGAGAGGAAGCCGGGCCGCCGCAGGAGCTCGTCGGTGAGCCCGCGCTTGCGCGCCAGATCCTCGATCGCCTTCCAGGCGAGCTTGCTCGGCTCGGCGTGGGCGTTCTCCCACCGATTCACGGTCGACACCGTGACCGCGATCTCGTGCGCGAACTCCTCCTGGGTCATGCCGAGCTTCTGCCGCAAGGTCCGGATCAGGTTGCCAGCGTTCTCTTCCATAACTGACGATGTCCCTTCTTCGCGTAGTGCGCCCCAAGGGGCGTGCGGGGAGGTAGCAGGTGACGTGCCACCGGCGTCGGCAGAGAACGGTGGGCGTTCCGCGCTCGAAGCTGTGACGAATGCGGCGAAAAAGTGTGCGGGCCGGTGAAGATTCGTCACCCGCTTCCGCGCTTGGGGCTGCATGTGCTAGCGAGCCCGAACATGCATCTCTACTCTCGGGGCCTCGTGGTCGCGCGTGGCACTCCTGCTCGGCCGAGTGTGCCACGCGCGGCCGACGCGCCGGCCACCCCCGAGGAGACGCTCACGCGCTATCTCCAGGCGCTGAAGGACGGGCAGGCCGAGACCGTCTACGAGCTCAGCTCGACGGCGATGCGGCAGGGCAAGGAGAAGGACGTCTGGGTCAAGGAGCAGCGCGCGATGATGACCGTCGCCGACGTGAAGATCTTCGACTTCAAGGTGCAGCCCGGCAAGGTCGAGGGCGACCGGGCGCAGGTGCCGAACATCCTCTCGTCGCAGGACGAGTTCCTGAACCAGCTCGGGCTGACCGAGTACGAGCTCTACACGCTGGTCCGCGAGGGCGGGCAGTGGAAGGTCGATCAGCCCAGGTGCCATCGTCGAGCCGCCGGACATGCCCGAAGTGGTTCCCGAAGGTTCGCAAGCCCGACGCCGACGTCGAGACACCCGCGTTCCCCATTGACAGCGCGAGACACGGGGTTTGTTACGTGCCGCGCGACGCACGGGGCCGTCGTCTGACGGCCCGCGGGGAGGACTTCATGCGTCGCTGGTCCGATCCCGGGTGGGCTCGTCGCTGTGCGTGCTCGGCGCTCGGGTGTCACCGGGAAGTCGAGATGGTTCCGCTGGTCGAGCAGCACCATTCTACCGGACCGACAAGTTCTTCGACGTGCAGGCGCTCGGGAAGGACAAGGCGATCGTCGTCGGCTACGGCGGCAAGATCCTCGGGACCAGCGATGGCGGCAACAGCTGGGAGCACCTGACCAGCGGGGTCGAGGACGCGCTGTACTCCGTCGACATGGTCGACGACAAGATCGGATGGATCGCGGGCCAGGACGGGCTGATCCTGAACACCGTCGACGGCGGCAAGACCTGGCAGCGCCAGGAATCGGGCGCCACGGTGACGGACAAGGACGGCACCACGCAGCCGATCTACCTCTTCGCCATCGACGCGCTCGACACCAACCGCGCCTTCGCGGTCGGCGACCGCTCGACGCTCGTCACGACCACCGACGGCGGCAAGACGTGGAAGGTGCGCAAGGTCGCGATGCAGAACGACCTGACGGGCGGCGAACGCCATGGTCTCCGCCGACCCGATCTTCTACGACGTCCAGTTCGTCGACGAGAAGCATGGCTGGATCGTCGGCGAGTTCGGCAAGATCATGTCACACCCCGGACGGCGGCGAGACCTGGGTCGAGCAGGAGAAGAGCCTGATGGAGGGCAGCGAGAAGTACTTCGACCTGCTCGACCTGCCGACGCTCTACGGCGTCGACATGAGGAACGGGCTCGAGGGCATCGCGACCGGCCTCGAGGGGCACGTCGCGCGGACCGCGAACGGCGGCTCCACCTGGGCGTACGACAGCATCAAGACCGACGTCGACTTCCCCCTCGTCGACCCGCTCTTCGCGGGCGGCTGATTGCCGACGGCGGCGGGCTGGGCGGTCGGCGCCGCCGGCGAGGTGGTCCGCTGGGATCCGACGGACGTCGCCTGGAAGCGGGCGCCGCTCGGGCAGGACGTGTCCACCTGGCTGCGCGGCATCGACTTCGCCGACGCCAACGAGGGCTGGATGGTGGGCGGCTTCGGGCTGATCTTCCACACCGACTGACGGCGGCAAGACGTGGCTGCCGAAGGGGTGACGGGTCATGAGCAGCGGAGTCAAGCGAGCGAGCAGGACAAGAGGGCGCTCTACTGGCTCGGCGACCAGCTGATCGACTACCGCCACCCGGTCATGATCGTCGTCCTCCTCGTCACCGCGTTCTTCGCCTACTGGACCTTCCAGCTGAAGCTCGTGACGAGCTTCGGCGACCTGCTGCCGCAGACGCATCCCGTTCGTCCAGATCCACAACAAGTACGCGGGGACGTTCGGCGGCGCCAACAACATCCAGGTGATGGTCGAGGTGAAGGACGGCAACATCTTCACCGTCGAGACCCTGAGCCGCATCTACAAGATGACCGAGGAGCTCGACCAGGTCTACGGCGTCAACCACAACCAGATCGACTCGATCGGCCACCGCACGACGCGCTACCTGCGCGCGCCGTCGGGCGGCACGCTGCGCGCCGAGCCGGTCATGATCGGCATGCCGAAGACGAGCGAGGACGCCGCGGCGATCCGGCGCATCGTCCACAACACCGAGAGCATCTACGGCATCCTCGTCTCGCTCGACGACAAGGCGGCGCTCATCCGCGCCAACTTCATCGAGGGCCGGCTCGACTACCGGCGCATCTTCGACGAGGTGAACGACCGGGTGATCGCGCCGTTCGACGACGGGGTGGATCGGCGCCATCATCAAGGGGAAGGATCCGCTCAAGCCGGATGCCGTCATCCCGGCGACGATCGAGACCGTCTACCGCGGCACGCCCGCGGCAGACGCCGGGCTCAAGACGGGCGACACGATCGTCACGGTCGACGGCAAGACCGGTCGCCGATCGCGTCGAGCTGGCGGAGGCCATCGCCGCCAGCGAGCCGGGCAGCCAGGTCGTACCTCGCCGTGAAGCGCGGCGAGGACGTCTCCGACGTGAAGCTCACGATCCCGGCGCCGGACCTCGAAGTCTACGTCGCCGGCGAGCCGCGCCTCTACGGCTGGGTCTACAACTACGCCAACGACGTCTTCTGGATCCTGGCGATCACCTACTGCATCGAGTGGGTCCTGCGCTGGATGTACTTCCACGACTGGCGCGGCGCGCTGCGTCCGACGATCACCGGCGTCATCGCGGCGTTCTGGGGCCTCGGCTTCATCCACCTGATCGGCCTCGCGCTCGACCCGCTCATGCTGGTGATGCCGTTCCTCATCACGGCGCGCGCCGTCAGCCACGCCATCCAGATGCACGACCGCTACTACGAGGAGTTCGAGCGGTACGACTGGAACAAGCGCAAGGCGATCGTCGCCGCGTTCGCCGAGCTGTTCGTGCCGACCTTCTCGGGCATCCTCACCGACGCCTTCGGCGTCCTCGTCATCATGCTGGTGCCGGTGATCATGCTGCAGAAGCTCGCCATCGTCGCGTCGTGGTGGATCCTCGCCATCACCGTCTCCGAGATGCTGCTGAACCCGATCGTCTACTACTACCTCCGCGCGCCCGAGCCCGAGGTCGTGATGGCGCGCGAGAAGGGCTGGTTCCGGCGGCTGATCGACCGCGTCACGGACTGGAACCTGTCGCCGGTCGGCAAGATCGCCACCATGGTCGTTCTGGCTGGGGGCCGCCGCCGTGGGCCTCTTCCTGATGCGCGGCCTCACCGTCGGCGACCCGACGTCGGCCTCGCCGCTCCTCTGGGAGGACTCGCCGTACAACGTCTCGCACAAGCACATCCAGGACGAAGTTCGGCGGCGTCGAGCCGCTGATCGTCGTCGCCGAGGGCAACGACCGCGACGCGATGAAGGACCCGGAGATGCTCCGCACGATGGAGAAGTTCCAGCGCTACCTCGAGCGCGACCCGGACATCGGCTACAGCTTCTCGCTCGCCGACATCCTCCGCGCCGTGAACTTGATCTTCCACGAGCTCGAGCCGAAGTGGGGCGTCATCCCGAACAGCTCGCGTGACATCGGCAGACGTTCTTCATCTTCTTCTCCGGCTCGCCGCCGACCGAGACGGCGAAGTACGTCGACCCGAGCTACACGACGGCGCACGTCACGTTCTTCGCCAAGAACCACAAGGGCGACAACATCGCCCGCATCATCGAGCGCTGCAAGGAGTTCATCGCGGCCAACCCGATGGACAAGGCGACGTTCAAGCTGGCCGGCGGTCTGATCGGCGTGCTCGCGGCGGCGAACGAAGAGCTGGTGCGCAACGACTTCCTGATGAACCTCCTCGGCTTCGGCACGATCTACGTCATCGTGCTGTTCACCTACCGCTCGTGGATGGCGGGGCTCTACCTGCTGGCGCCGCTGTTCATCTCGAACATCCTCATCAACGCCGCCATGGCGGTGTGGGGCATCGGCATCAACGTCAACACGCTGCCGCTGGTGACGGTCGGCGTCGGCTTCGGCATCGACTACGGCCTCTACATCCTGAGCCGGATCATCGAGGAGATCCGAGGTACGGGGCGACCTCGACGAGTCGATCCGCGAGGCGCTGCGGACCTCGGGCAAGGCGGTCAGCTTCACCGCCGTCTGCATGGTCATGAGCACCGCGCTCTGGATGTTCTCGAACATCCGCTTCGACGCGGTGATGGGCGGGCTGCTCGCGATCTGGATGTTCGTGAGCTTCGTCGCGTCGGAGACGCTGCTCCCGGTGCTGATCTCGTACTTCCGGCCTGGCTTCATCATGCGCGAGGCCGGCAAGAAGGCGCCGAAGCCGGCGGCTGCGACGGCTGCCGCCGCGGCGGCGCGGTAGGAGGGCGACATGGGACTCTGGGAGTCGGTCATCATCGTGACGCTCTTCTCGATCGCGGTCATCGTCGCCGACGAGATCATCCACGCTCGGCGGCGGCGGAATCGCGAGCGCGAAAAGGCTGCACGCGAAGGGCACTGACGCCGCCCTGATCGCCGTCGAGCACCTGACGAAGGACTACGGCGCGTTCCGTGCCGTGGACGACGTGTCGTTCCGCGTCGAGGAGGGCGAGGTCGCGGCTCTCCTCGGCCCGAACGGCTCGGGCAAGAGCACCGTGATGCGGACGCTCGCCGGCTACTTCTCGCCGACGGCGGGGCACGTGCGCCTGGCCGCCGTCGATCCGGGCGCGCGACCCGCTCGGCGGCACGGCGCCTGGTCGGCTACCTGCCGGAGCAGGTGCAGGCTCTACCCGGACCTCACGGTGCGGCGATACCTCGCGTTCGTCGCCGGCGTCCGGGGTCTGGTTCGCGGCGCGGCAGCGGGCGGCGGTGGACGACGTCATCGCCCGCTGCGACCTGGGGGAGGTCGCCGGCCGTCCGACGGCGCAAGCTGTCGCGCGGGTTCCGGCAGCGCGTCGGCCTGGCGCAGGCCCTGGTCGGGGACCCGCCGATCCTCGTCCTCGACGAGCCGACGGTCGGCCTCGATCCCGTGCAGGCGGTCGAGATGCGGGCCCTGATCGCGCGGGCTGCGCGAGCGGAAGCGGACCGTCCTGCTGTCGACACACCTCCTCGGCGAGGCGAGCCACGCTCTGCTCGCGCATCGTCATCCTCGCCCGGGGGCGCCTCGTCGCCGAGGACAGCGCCGCGGGGCTGGCGCGGCGGCTCGATGGACTCAGCCGGGTCGTGGTTCGTGTCGAGGCGCCCGCGGACGCCGCGTCGGGCGTGCTGGCCGCGCTCCCCGGCGTCGCCGGCGTCGAGGTGTCACCCCCCGACGGTGGTCCGGGGTGCGTCCTCGTCGCGGTGACGCCCGATCCCCTGCCGCTGCAGCGCGCCGTGGCCGGGGCGATGACGTCGCGGGGGTGGACGCTCCTCGAACTCTCGCCGAGCGCACCGACGCTCGAGGACCTGTTCGTGCGGCTCGTGACCCCCGGGCGCGAGGGGCACTGACGATGCGGGCGTTCATCGCGCTCCTCCGGAAGGAGCTGCGTCTCTACTTCGGCGGCCCGCTCGTCTACCTCGTCGCCGCCGCCTTCCTCGCCTACACCGGCTACTACTTCCACTCCGACCTCATCTACTTCCTCACCTTCGGCTTCGGCGTGAACATCATGGAGAACTTCTGGCAGCTGCTCTTCATGGACATCCGCCTGGTGCTGATCTTCGCCATTCCGCTGCTCACCATGCGCCTGTTCGCCGAGGAGCGCCGCCTCGGGACGCTCGAGCTCCTGCTGACCTATCCGCTGCGCGACGGCGCCATCGTCGCGGCGAAGCTCCTCGCGTGCCTGATCGTCATTCTGGTGCTCCTCGCGGGCACGCTGCTCTATCCCGCGTGGGTCTACTGGCTGCAGCCGTTCGCGCTGAAGCCGCTCGTCGCCGCGTACACGGGCCTCGTCCTCCTCGCGCTCGCCTGCGCGAGCTACGGGCTCTTCGTCTCCTCGCTCACCGACAGCCAGGTCCTCGCCGGCTTCCTCACGTCGATGCCGCTGCTGCTCCTGTGGTTGCTGTCGTGGAACGAGGCCGCCACGGCGGGCGCTACCCTGCCGTTCCTGCGGGCGATCTCGCTCTTCAACCACTTCCAACCCTTCGCCGTCGGCGTGATCGACGGCCGCGCGGTCTTCTACTTCCTCTTCGCGACGGGCCTCTTCGTGTGGGCGACGCTCCGGGTGCTCGAGGCACGCCAGTGGCGGGCGCGTCGTTGACCGCCCGCTCGCAGCGCTGGCGGATCGCGCTCGCCGTCCCGGCGCTGTTCGGCATCTTCGTTGTCGGCGAGCTGCTGCTCGATCGCTTCGCGTGGCGCATCGACCTGACGCCGCAGGCCCGCTACTCGCTGTCCGAGCGGGCGCGGGCGGTCCTGGACGGCCTGCCGGCCGAGGTGCGCATCGTCGCCTTCCTGCGGAGCCAGGACCCCCGCAACCTGATGATCGAGGACATGCTGCGGCAGGCGGCTGCCCACAGCCCGCGGCTCCGGGTCGAGGTTCTGGACGTCAACCGGAGCCCCGCGCTGGCGCGCCAGTACGGCGTCGACTCCTACGGGGCGCTCGTGGTCGAGAGCGAGGGCCGACGACGCTCACTCTCGAATCCGAACGAGGACGGTCTCACCGCCGCCCTGCTCCAGGTGACCCGCCAGCAGCGGCGCACCATCGGCTGGCTGATGGGGCACGGCGAGGGCGACCTCGAGAGCCTCGACCGCACGCGCGGGTTCTCCACCGCGCGCACGCTGCTCGAGCACGAGTACTACGACGTGCGCCCGGTCTCGCTGCTCGGTGACGAGGTGCCGCCCGAGGTCGAGGTGCTGGTGGTGGCCGGCCCGCAGAAGGACCTCCTGGCCGACGAGCTGTCGGCGCTCGACCGCTACCTGCAGCGTGGCGGACACGCGCTCGTGATGCTCGACCCGCAGCGCGCGCCCGGGCTGGCGCGGTTGCTCCGCCGCTACGGCATCGAGGTCGGAGGGCGATACGGTCGTCGACCCGGCCCGCCGGCTCTACGGCGGCGAGTACCTGACGATGCAGCTGCCGCTCAATCGCGGCGACCATCCGATCCTCGCGCCGCTGGAGGTGGCGCCGCTGTTCTCGCTGACGCGCTCGGTGCGACCGGTGCCGGCGGAGGGCGTGATCGCGTCGGCGGCCTTCCTCCGCACGAGCGAGGAGAGCTGGGCGACGAGCGACGCCGCGTCCGTGCGCACCGGCACCCCGCGACTTCGTCTCGGGGCGGGACCAGCAGGGGCCGGTGCCGGTCGGCGCCGAGGTCGTGTTCCGGCCGCTGGGCGCGCCCGGGGCGCCGCCCGTCGAGGGACGGCTGGTCGTCTACGGCAACGCCGAGTTCGCGAACAACTTCTTCATCAAGTTCCTCGGCAACGAGGACCTGTTCCTCAACACGATCGCCTGGCTGGCGCGGGACACCGCCGGCGATCGCGCACCGTCCCTTCGCGGCCGAGCTCGGCATCGAGCAGTTCTTCGTCTCGAACGAGGAGGCCGAGCGGGCGTTCTGGGGAACGGCGGTGATCGTGCCCGGGCTCCTGGCGCTCGTCGGGCTCGGCCTCGTCTGGCAGCGGCGGCGGGCCTGAGATGCGGTGGCGTCAGGTCATCGGCCTGTGGCTCGTCCTCGGCGCGCTGACGCTCGTCTACGTTCGGACCTCGCCGCTCCCGGAGTCCGGGGCGGGGCCGGCCCGTCGGCCCAGGCTGCTCACGGTGGCACCGGCGGGCGTGCGCGAGCTGGTGATCGAGCGGGCCGGGCGGACCATCCGCGCCACCCGGACCGGGGCGCGGTGGACGGTCGTGGAGCCGCCGGACGCCCCGATTCCCGATCGATCTGGTGGCGGCGTTCGCCGACGCGCTCCTCGGGGCGGAGGAGATCGAGCGTGTGGGCGGGGCGGATGCCGACGCCGCCGCGTTCGGGCTCGACGAGGCCGCGGTGCGGGTCGAGCTGCGCACGGACGGCCCGCGTCGGAGGTCGTCCTCCTGGGCACGCCCAACGCCTCGGGAACGGCCATCTACGCCCGCCGGGAGGGCGTGCCGGCCGTCGTCCCTCATCGGACGCAACATCCGCTACTACGAGGACCTGATCTTCCAGGCGCTCCCGGCGGGCCGCGCGCCGGCCGGGGCGCCGGTCGGCGGGTGAGGCCGATCCGGCATTGACGGTCGGGCGACCTCGGGTGTACGCACTTGCCGTCCAGTCAACGGGATCGACAGCACAAGGAGAGGGGACCATGGCAAAGACTGCCACCTACCTGGGTGTGGGTGCGATGGCCTTGGCGTGTGTGCTGCTCGGCGGTGTCGCCAGTGCCGACGTCGCGCCAGGTGACAAGATCACCGACCAGAACATCGACAAGATCAAGGACCTGATCTCGCCGGGCATGGAGTGGTGCGTGAAGCACGGCTGGCCCATCACCATCGGCGAGACGAAGCGGATCGAGTGGCCGAAGGCGTACCGCGAGGCGACCGAGAAGTACTCGGGCCAGGTGAAGCTGTCGGCCGACGGCCTGACGCTGTCCAACTACGTCGCCGGCGCTCCGTTCCCGAACATCGACGCCGAAGGATCCGCAGCTCGCCTACAAGATCATGTGGAACTACAACTACCAGTTCCTCACCACCGACGACGTCGACCTGCGCAACTTCGACGCCGACACGGGCAGCATCGCCGACCACGGACCGCTCACGGTCGAGCGCCACTTCCTGCTCGACCACTTCCGGCGTCTCTTCTGGAACGGGCGCCTGTACGTCGACCCGAAGCCCGAGAAGCCGAATCCGAACGGGTACCGCGTGCAGCAGGGCCTCTATCCGATCCTCGAGCCGTTCGACCTGAAGGGCGTGGGCGCGCTCGGCAACCGCTACCTCGAGTCGGGCAAGCAGGACGACTCGTGGCTCTACCTGCCGTCGCTGCGCCGCGTGCGGCGACTCTCCACCGCGCAGCGGTCGGACGCGCTCTTCGGCCAGGACACCGACGTCGACAGCTACTACGGCTACGCCGGACAGATCGGCTGGATGGACTGGAAGTACCTCGGCGAGAAGGAAGTCATCGGCATCTTCCACGGGAAGAACTACCCGGCGAAGTTCGACGCCAAGGTCGACTGGGCCGTCGACGACGTCTGGGAGAAGCGCAAGGTCTACGTGCTGGAGGGCGTGTCCAAGCTCCCACAGTACGCCTACTCGAAGCGCGTCCTCTACATCGACAAAGAAGCGTACATCATGCCCTTCACCGACATCTACGACCGCTCGGGCGAGCTCTGGAAGATCTGGGTCAACGACTTCAGCTTCCGCAAGAAGGCGTTCGACGGTGCGATCGAGTATCCCGACGAGATGGGCTTCGTCCCGGCGATCGTGATGGTCGACATGCAGCTCGAGCACGCCACCAAGGCCTCCCTCCCGAGCTCGCGCTTCCCCGGCGAGCAGGGCTGGTACTTCAACCAGGGAGAGAAGGCGGGCATCACCGACGACTGGTTCACCGTCGCGGCGCTGGTGAGCGCTGGCCACTGAGCAGCGCCTCCGACGAGACGTTCGCGACCCGACGCCGTCCGGGGAGACCCGGGCGGCGTCGTCGCGTTCGCGTGCCGTGGCGGGGCGGTGCCCCCGCGGAGGCGACAAGGCGCGCGGCCTACTCCGCCTATGGCTCCGTAGCGGCCGCGCTCTCGCCTCCGCGGGGGGACCGCCCCGCCGCGGCACGCGACGGCGTGCGTCGCGGCGGTTGCTGCGACGGTGTCGGCGTGTTGTCTCGGGCGGTGGATTTTAGTAGCCAACCTGGGTTCCCCATGACGACTGCACTTGGCCGCTACCGCATGATCGATCTGTCCCGGCAGCTCCCGGGGCCCTACTGCTCCATGCTCCTGGCCGACCTCGGGATGGACGTGCTCGCGGTGTACGCGCCGACCGATCCGATGGGCATGGGCATCCCGCTTGCTCGGGCGGAACAAGCGCTGCTTGAGCCTCAACCTGAAGACGCCGGAGGGTCGGGAGATCTTCCATCGGCTGGTGCGCGACGTCGATGTCGTGCTCGAGGGCGCACGGCCCGGAGTTGCGAAGCGGCTCGCGGTCGACTTCGAGACGTTGTCGGCGATCAATCCGCGGCTCGTCTACTGTTCGATCTCCGGGTACGGACAGGATGGGCCGTATCGGGATCGGGTCGGGCACGACGTCAACTATCTCGGCTTCGCGGGGGTGATCGACGCGATCGGAACGGCGGGCGGACCGCCGGCGATTCCTGGGGTACAGATCGCCGACATCGGCGGCGGGGCGTTGATGGCGGCCGTCGGTATCCTCGGCGCGCTGCTCGCGCGCGAGCAGACGGGGCGGGGTCAGATGGTCGACATCGCCATGATGGACGGTGCGTTCGCGTGGCAGGTGATCAATACGTTCCGGCTCCTCTCGGAGGGGGCGGCGCCCGAGCGCGGCAACACGCTGCTCACCGGCCGGCATCCCTGCTACTCGGTGTACGAGACGAAGGACGGCCGCTGGGTCACGGTCGGGGCGCTCGAGCCGCACTTCTGGCGGACGCTCTGTACCGAGCTCGGAATGCCCGAGCTGGTCGGCCAGCAGTTCGCCGAGGGCCCGGAACGCGACGAGATGTTCCGGCGCCTGCGCGCGGCATTCCGCGAGCGAACCATGGCCGAATGGGTCGAGAAGCTCGCCGACCTCGACATCTGCTTCGGCCCCGTGGCCACGCTGCCCGAGGCCATGGACAATCCGCAGCTGCTCCATCGCCAGATGGTGGCGGAGCTCGACGATGGGCACGGGCGCCGTCGGCGCACGATCGGAAACCCGCTCAAGCTCTCCGCGACGCCACCATCGCTGCGGACCCCGTCGCCGGATCTCGGTCAGCACACCGACGAGGTGCTGCGTGGTCTCGGGTATTCGGCCGCCGACGTCGCCGGGCTGCGCGATCGCGGAGTGGTGTAGCGGCGCATGGCCGGTATCCTCGCCACCGCTGGCTACGTCCCCCGGTATCGCCTCCCGCGGGAGCTGATCGCGAAGGAGTGGGGTGGGGCGACCGGTGGTGGGGAGAAGGCGGTCGCGAACCACGACGAGGACAGCCTGACGATGGCGGTGAACGCCGCCGCCGCCCTCGACGGAGCGGGGCCGGCGCCCGACGTCGTGCTGTTCGCGACCACCACGTCGCCCTGGGCGGAGAAGCAGGGCGCGGCGACCATCGCCGCCGCGCTCGACCTGCCGGGCGACGTGCGGACGATCGACGTGACGGCTACGCTCCGCGCAGGCACGTCGGCGCTGCTCGCGGCGCTCGACGCGATCGCCGGCGGCGCCCGGACGGTCCTCGTTGCCGCCGCCGACTGCCGGCTCGGCGAGCCCGACTCGGCGGGGGAGCAGAGCTTCGGCGACGCCGCCGCGGCCGTGCTCCTGGGAGCCGATCCGGGGATGGCCGAGGTGGTCGCGACGCATTCGCTGGCCGACGATTTCCTCGGCACGTGGCGGACGCGCGATCAGGCGTTCCCCACCGGCTTTCCCGGGCGCGTTCGAAACCAAGTTCGGCTACGGGCGTGTGCTCGGCGAGGTGGCGAAGGCGATCCTCACGAAGGCGGCGGTCGCGCCGAAGGAGTTGGCGGCGGTGGTGTTGCCGACGCCCAACCCCCGCGCCGCGGCGGGTTTCGCCAAGGCCCTCGGCCTCGACCCGAAGACCCAGCTGCAGGACGGCTTCTGGATGACCGTCGGCGACACCGGGGCGGCGCAGCCGCTCCTGATGCTCGCGGCGGCGCTCGAGCGGGTGAAGGCGGGCGACCTCGTGCTGGTGATCGGATACGGCGACGGGGCGGATGCGATCCTGCTCCGCGCCACCGGCGCCCGCTCGGCCGCCGTCGCCGGCGTCGCCCAGCAGATCGAGGTGAAGCGGACGCTGCCGTCGTACGGACGCTATGCCCGTTTCCGGCGGTTGATGCGCAAGGAGAGCGGGATGCCCGACGTGTCGACGCCGGTGCCGCTCTGGCGCGACCGGCACGAGCTGCTGCCGCTCCACGGCGGGCGCTGCGCCGCCTGCGGCGTCGTCCAGTTCCCGATGCAGCGCGTCTGCATCGAGTGCGGCGACGGCCGCGGCCTCGCCGACGTGAAGCTCGCGCGCCGCGGCCGCCTGTTCACGTTCACGCACGACCACGTGGCCGAGACGCCGGATCCGCCCGCCACCCACGGCGTCGTCGACCTCGACGGGGGCGGGCGCCTGTATCTCCAGCTGACGGACTGCGACCCCGACCGCGTGGCGATCGACATGCCGGTCGAGCTGACGTTCCGCAAACTTCACGACGGCGGTGGCTTCCCGAACTACTTCTGGAAGGCCCGGCCGGCCTGATCACAACCCGACGGAAGAGAGACACCCGATGGATTTTGGATTCAGCGAAGAGCAGGAGATGCTACGGAACTCGGCGCGCGACTTCCTCGCGAAGGAGTGCCCGATGACGTTCGTCCGCCAGATGATGGACGACGACCGCGGCTTCACCGACGACCTACTGGAGGCAAGATGGCCGAGCTGGGCTGGATGGGGCTCATCCTGCCGGAGCAGTACGGCGGCTCGGGGCTCGACTTCGTCGACCTGGTCGTGGTGCTCGAGGAGATGGGTCGGGTGGTGATGCCGGCGCCGTTCTTCTCGACCGCGGTCGTCGGCGGCGACGGCGCTCGCTCGAGGGCGGGAGCGCCGCGCAGAAGGCCGAGCTGCCTGCCGCGTCTCGCCGAGGGCAAGCTCCGCGTGACGCTCGCGCAGCTCGAGCCGTCGGGGCGCTGGGACGCCGACGGGCATCGCGCTCGAGGCGAAGGCCGACGGCGGCGGCTACAAGCTGACCGGGACGAAGCTCTTCGTGCCCGACGCCCACACCGCCGACCTGCTGATCGTCGTCGGCCGCGACGCCCGGGTCGAAGGGGACGCAGGGGCGTCACGCTGTTCCTGGTCGACGCCAAGGCCAAGGGCGTCGGGACGTCGCTGCTCAAGACGATGGACCAGACGCGCAAGCTCTGCGAGGTCGAAGCTCGAAGGCGTCGAGCGTCGGCGGCGACCGCGTCCTCGGCGACGGCGGGCAAGGGGTGGGAGCTGCTCGAGCGCATCGTCGACCGCGGCAAGGTCGGGCTCTGCGCCGAGATGTGCGGCGGGGCGCAGCGCGTGCTCGACATGAGCGTCGAGTACGCCAAGGTGCGCGAGCAGTTCGGCAAGCCGATCGGCAGCTTCCAGGCGATCCAGCACAAGTGCGCCAACATGCTGGTCGAGGTCGAGAGCTCGAAGTCGGTCGACCTACTACGCCGCGCTGGGCGGTCGCGAACGACGTCCCCGAGGCGCCGCTGGCCGCTGCGATGGCGAAGGCCTACTGCTCCGACGCCTACCGCCACACCGCGGGCGAGGGCATCCAGATCCACGGCGGCATCGGCTTCACGTGGGAGCACGACATGCACCTCTACTTCAAGCGCGCGAAGAGCTCCGAGGTCACCTTCGGCGACGCGACGTGGAACCGCGAGCTCGTCGCGCAGCTGATTAATCTCTGATCCCGGGGGCCCGTCCGGTGCTCGTTCGCTCCGCTCACTCCGCTCCTCCGATGCCCCCGGACCCCGTCGGCCAGCTCGAGCGCTCACGCGCTCGGCCTCCATCACTCTTGTTGCTCGGGGACGAGGACTCATGGCTGAAGTCGATCGATCGTTACTCGGCGTGTGGGGACCCCAGGGGACCATGCGGGTGGAGGTGGGGAAGATCCGGGAGTTCGCGCGGGCGGTGAAGGATCCGAAGGCGGCGTACCTCGAGCGCGACGACGCGATCGCGCCGCCGACGTTTCTCATGACGATCGCGCACTGGATCGGCGACCTCGGGCAGACGCGGTCGGCGGTGAAGCTCGACTACCGCCGCCTCCTCCACGGCGAGCAGGAGTTCGAGTACGTGCGGCCGATCCGTGCGGGCGACGTCCTGACGTTCCGGTCGCGCACCAAGGACGTGTTCGAGAAGGCGGGCAAGCGCGGCGGCACGATGCTCTTCATCATCGGCGAGACCGAATTCACGAACCAACGCGGCGAGGTCGTCGCCTACATGCGCAACACGGCGATCGAGACCGAAGGGGCGGTGAAGGCATGACGGCGACGGTGAAAGCGGGCGACGCGATTCCGCCGTTCGTTCTCGAATCGCTCACCCGGACGGACCTGGTCCGCTACGCCGGGGCGTCGGGCGACTTCAATCCGATCCACCACGACGAGGAGTTCGCCCGCATGGCGGGGAACCCGACGGTCTTCGGGCATGGGATGCTGACGGCAGGCCTCGTCGCGAAGTGCATCACCGACTTCGTCGGCGCCGAGAGCCTGCGGCGCTACAAAGTCCGGTTCGCGAATCGGGTGTGGCCGGGTGACACGATCACCTGCGGCGGAACGGTGACGCGGGTCTACGACGAAGGCGGCGAGCGCCGGATCGACGGCGAGGTCACGGCCACCACCCAGCGCGGCGAGGTCGCGGTCAGCGGCACGTTCACGGCCGTCGTCAGTTGAGCGACCGGGGGGACGCCGTCGCTCGACGGCGTCCCCCCGCGGGTCTGGATCGGGTCAGCGCACGAACGCGGCGCTCGGTGACCCCTGACAGCCCTCCAGGCAGGTGTGGAGATCGGCGACGCAGGTGCGACCGCCGGTGAAGGCCGCCTCGGCGCAGGGCCGCAGGCAGGTGGCGAAGTCGCGGGCGACGTCGAGGAGACAGCGGAAGGGGTTGCCGGTGCTCTTGCAGGCCGCGGCTGCGGCGCGGGCGGCGTCCTGGCAGGTGGAGCCGCAGGTGGCGGCAGTTTCGCGGACACCCTGCGCGCAGGTGCGAGCGGTGGCACCGCAGTCGTCCGCGCATGCCGGGTTCCCGCCCCCGCCACCCCCGCCGAAGCAGGCGTCGCGACACTCGAGGATCGCCGCCTTGCAGGTGGTCTTGGCGGTGGCGAACTCGGCGCGACAGGCGTCGTGACACGCGCTCCCGGACTCCGCCGCGGCGCAGTCCTGCTTGCAGGCGAGCCGCGCCTGCTTGGCCGCGTCGACGCAGACCTGCTTGGCCCGCGTACAGGCAACCCGACACTCTCCTGCCTGCGCCGGCGTCGCGGCGAACGCGATCAACAGCGCGGCAAAGGCTCCAGCCATCCGAACCACGGTGTGCATGCTCGATCGCGTAGCCGCGCCGCGGGCCGTCGTCAAGGGAAAAGTCCTGCCGCGGCGTCCGGAATCGCCGGCATCGTGCGAGAGTGCCAGGCGTCTTGCTACCAACGTCCTAGAACAGGGAGGTCATGATCGTACCAAGGAGTGACAGGGGTGCCTGATCCTCCAGCTGCTGCGCGGCGCGTCCGGCCGTGCGGACCGTGTCGACGGACTCGCTGTACAGGGTCTCGTCGGTGAGGGCCTTGCCGAGGGTGCCCTGACCCGCCTGGAGCGACGACGTGATCTCCTGCGCGTTGCGGGCCGCGACGTTCAGCTGGTCGACGGTCTCCCGCATCTGGTCGTAGAGCCCATCGTCGGTGGTGAGCAGCTTGCCGAGCGTGCCACGCCCTTCGGCCAGGTCGCTCGTGAGCTTGCCCAGCTCCTGCACCGAGGTGCGAACGTCTCCGAGCGCCGACGAGGCGCGGTCGTACAGGGTGGGATCGTTCAGGAGGAGCCCGAGTGTGCCGGTGCCCTGGTCGAGCTTGCCGGTGATCGATGCCATGCGGGCGCCGATCTCCCCGAAGGCGCGGCGGTTCTCGTCGACGACGTCGGACAGGGAGGTGAGCAGCCGCGCGCTGTTCTCGCCGAGCTGCTGCGCGAGGTCGTTGACGCTGTCGGCGACCGTGGAGAGCTGCTGCGTCACGTCCGAGAAGCTCGCCGGCGTCTCGCCCGCCAGCACGTCCCCGGCTGCGGCGGCCGGTGCGCCCGGCGAGCCCAGCGAGAGGGCGACGAAGCGCTCGCCGCTGAGGGCGCGGAAATCGAGGCGCGCGATCGCGTCGCGTCGGACGTGCAGCTCGCGATCGACCGACAGGGTGACGCGTACCTTGTCGCCGTCGATGCGCATGCCGGAGACGCGCCCTGCCTTGAGGCCGGCCAGGCGGACCTCCGCGCCGGTGTCGAGTCCCTGGACGTCGGTGAAATCGGCATACAGCGTGGTGCGGCGTCCGAGGAGTCGGACCCCCAGCGTCAGCTCGATGGCCGCCACCAGCAGGACCAGGCCCACCACGAAGAACAGTCCGATGCGCTGCTCGCGCGTCAACATGCGCTCCTCCTCATCGTTCGGTCCGTGCGACGCCCGCGGCGCGCAGGAACTCTCGAGTGATCGCGACGCGACTCGCCATCAACGCGTCGGGACGGCTGGATTCGACGATCCGCCCTTCATGCAGCACCGCGATGCGGTCGGCGATGCCCTGGGCCAGCGGCAGGTTGTGGGTGACGAAGAGCTGCGTGGCACCGCGCCGATCGCGGATACGGCGTAGCAGCGCACCGATCTGCTCGGTCAGGATCGGGTCGAGGTCGGCGGTCGGCTCGTCGTAGAGGATCAGCTCGGGATCGACGGCGAGGGCGCGGGCGATGGCAACGCGCTTGCGCATGCCGCCCGACAGCTCGGCGGGGTAGCGGTGCTCGGTTCCAGCCATCTCGACCAGCTCGAGCACCTGCCGGGTGACCTGCTCGATCTCGGCCTGAGTCCGCTCGCGGCGCTCGCGCAGGCGGAGCCCGACGTTCTCGGCCACCGTGAGCGAGGCGAGGAGGGCGGCACTCTGGAAGACCATGGCGATGCGGAAGGGCTTCCGTTCCGGCGGCAGCGCGAGGTAGCGGTCGAGCGGCAGGCCGCCCACCACGATCCGACCGGCGTCGGGCCGCTCGAGACCGATGATCTGGCGCAGCAGGACGGATTTGCCCTGTCCGCTCTGCCCGAGAATCGCCAGGAGCTCGCCCGCTGCGACCTCGAGGTCGACGCCGCGCAGCACCGCCTCGGCGCCGTACGTCCGGCAGACGCCCTGCAGCAGCAATGGCACCCCGTGCGGCGTGGTCTCCGTCATGTCGTCCCGAAGGTCAGCCGCACGATCACCAGGTCGAAGAGGAGGATCAGGATGAAGCTCCACACGACCGCGGCGGTTGTCGACGTGGCGATGCCCTCGGTCCCTCCCGCGGTGCGGAGCCCGAAGGTGCACGGCACGATCGAGGCCACCATGCCGAATACGGCCGCCTTCACGAAGCCGATGAGCAGGTCCTTCAGGTGCACCCACTCGAGCATGCGCTGAAGGTACTCGTTCGCCGAGAGCTTGATGGCGGGGTCGATCGCGACGACCAGCGCCCCACCGGCGATGCCGATGAAGTCGGCGTAGAGCACGAGGACCGGAAGCGCGATGGTGGCGGCCACGAAGCGCGGCAGGACGAGGAAGCGCACGGGGTCGATGTCCATGGTCCGCAGCGCGTTGATCTCGTCGTAGACGGTCATCGCTCCCAGCTCGGCCGCCATCGCCGACCCCGCGCGGCCGGCGAGCAGGAAGCCCATCAGGACGGGACCCAGCTCCTTGGTCATGGCGAGGCCCACGATGGGACCGAGGATGCCCTGGCTGATCTCCCGCACCTGCTGGGCGGTCTGGACGACCAGGGTCATGCCGACGAAGAGCGAGAGGAGAGCGCCGATCGGCAACGTCTCGGTGCCGATGCGGACCAGCTGTGCAGCGATGCGCTGGCGGTCGGTGGGGACGTGGACGAGCGTCCGGAGCGTGGCGGCGAAGAGCAGGGTCGCCTCGCCGAGGATCTGGAGCACCTCGAGCACGCCGGCACCGACGCGGCCGAGCACGCCGCGGGGCCCCGGGCGATCAACCGTCGTCGCGTCGATCGCCATCGTCCGTCCGTGGATCGAGGTGGAGGGGGCCGACGAGCCGCCCGCGCTCGCGGGCGAGCAGGCCCCAGAGAAGATTCCAGTCGCGCGAGCCGTCGGCGCCAGTGTCCCAGCGGAGCACGCCCCACAGTGGCGCCCAGAGCCCGAGGACACCGGGGTTCACCGGGATGATGCTGTCCGCGAGCGCCGGCATCTGCCCGGCGTCGCGGCCGTTCACGATCCGACGGCGGTAGAGCGGGAAGAGGGTGTCGAGGGCGTCCGTGCTGCCGCCGGCGGCCCAGCGGCGCTGATGGCGCCAGAGGAACCAGAGGAAGTCCTGGCGCTCGTTGTCGACGTCGGCCGAGGACTCGTGCCGCCAGCGATAGCCGGGCCAGCCGTAGAAGCGCGCGTGGTAGCCCTCGGTGTCGGTGCGACCGTAGATCGGGGCGGCGCGCCAGGTCCGCCAGGACTCCGCCCCGAGCGGCCGCTCGCGCACGACGAACGGCCACGGCGAGCCGTAGGCCTCGTAGCCCCGCCGCTCGTCGACCGTCGAGGTGTAGGCGAGCATGCCCCACCCGCGGCTGCGGATCCCCTCGCCGTCGCGCGCCGCGAAGACGGGGAAGTTCACGCGGATGCGATCCCAGCCGTAGCCCGGCACCAGCTCCTCGCGTCGGATGTGGAAGGGCCAGAGGACGTAGCGCGTGCGCTCGCGCCCGACGATCTCCTTGGTGCCGAAGAAGGGCCAGACGCGGAACCCGCGTCCCAGCGCGCCGCCCACGGTGGACACGAAGGGAAAGCCATAGAAGGTGCGCTCGACCCCCGGCTCGCGCAGCCGGACCCAGGCGGGGAACAGGACCGCCGTGACCCGTTCGTAGCCCAGGAAGTCGGGCAGGTCGAGGTAGAAGGGCAGGACGGCGAGTCGACGCCCCTCCGCGTCCGATCGCCAGTAGACCAGCGGGAAGAGGCTGAAACGGCGCTCGTGCGGCTCGCTCCGCCACGTGAAGAGGAGGAAGCGGGCGCTACGGGAGTCGTCCCGCCAGCGCACGGTCGCCAGAGGAAAGAGGATGTGGGCCTCGCCGGCACGCTCGGGGGCGCGTTGCCGATGGACGGACAGCAGGGGACGGAGCCACAGATCGGTGGCGTCGGGCGTGCGACGATACTCGAGCAGCGGACCGAGCGCCGACCAGCGTACGGAGCCGTCGGGCGTCCGTGCATAGCGGAAGAGCGGCCAGACCTTGATGTCGAGCGCTGCCGCCGGCCCGGCGACGAGCAGTGCGCACAGCGCCGTTGCGCCGACACCGCTAGCGCTGCGCCACGTCAACCGATCGGAGGTCCCGCGCGCGGATCTGGTACGCGCCGCTCGGCGTCGCGCCGTAGAAGGTGGTGGCGCCGCGCAGCACCAGGGTGACCGGTTCGCCGTCGCGCAGATCGACGCGGGCCCGCACGCGATCGCGATCCTGGCCGACGCCCTCGATGGTGATCTGGCGGATGTTGTCGAACGGGATGCGCAGCCTCCCGCGCCCGACGTCGCCCTCGATGCTGGTGTCGCCGCCGATGGTCAGCCGGCTGACCTCGATGTGGACGCCGTCGACGTCGGTGAGCGTGGCGTGCACGTCGCGCGCGGGAAGCCCGGCGTCGCGTCCGCCGCCGCCCAGCGCGCCCATGCCCATCATCCCGAGCCCGAGGAGCATCAGGCCGGTCCAGCGTGCGACCCGTCGTCCGAGTTGTCGCATCCTGCCCCTCCGCGGGCGGATCCTTAGCGGCTTGCCGGTGGCGGTTCAACCCGGCATCGTGTGAACGGTGCGCGCGGTCTGTGTCCACGGTCACTACTATCAGCCGCCCCGCGAGCATCCGTGGCTGGGGGTGGTCGATCCCGAGCCGTCGGCGGCGCCCGATCGCGACTGGAACGTCCGCATCACGCGCGAGTGCTATCGACCCGCTGCCGCCGCCCGCATCCTCGACGGCGACGGCCGGCTGGAGGACCTCGTCAGCATCTACGAGTGGTCGAGCTTCGACGTCGGCCCGACGCTCCTCTCCTGGCTCGGACCGCATGCCCCGGACGTCCTCGCGGCCATGCGGCACGCCGACGCGGCGAGCCTGGCGCGCACGGGGCGCGGCAACGCGTGGGGCCAGCCATACGTCCATGCCATCCTTCCGCTGTGCCGACCCGACGACGTGCGCACGCTGGTGCACTGGGGGCGTCGCGACTTCGTCCATCACTTCGGTCGCGAGCCGGAGGGCATGTGGCTGCCGGAGATGGCCGTCGATCGCGCGAGCCTGGTGGCGCTCGCGGCGGCCGAGGTCACGCTGACGATGCTCGCGCCGCACCAGGCGCGCCGCGTGCGGCCGCTCGGCGGCGGCGAGGACGCCTGGCGACCCGTGACCGCGGCGACGCTCGATACGCGGAAGCTCTATCGCGTGCGCCTCGACGACGCGCGGTGGATCGACGTCATGTTTCGCGACGCCACGCTGTCGGCCGAGGTGGCCTTCGGGCAGCTGCTGACCGACGGCGCGACGCTGGCGACCCGGCTCCAGGCGAGTCTCGCCGCCGCCGCCGGGCCGGCGCTCGTGGGGGTGGCCGTCGACGGAGAGACGTACGGGCACCACCATCGTTTCGGCGAGATGGCACTCGCGTTCGCCCTCCGCGCGCTGACGCGCGATCCCGCGATCGCCGTCGTGGGCCCCGCGGCATTCCGTGACGCGCATCCACCGGTCGACGAGGTGGAGATCGCGGACGACACGTCATGGAGCTGCCCCCACGGCATCGAGCGCTGGCGCGCGGACTGCGGCTGCCGGACGACCGCCGTCGCTGGATGGACACAGGCCTGGCGCGCGCCGCTGCGGGGCGCGATCGACTGGCTGAGCGGGGCCCTGGCGGACGTCTATCGTACGGCCGCCGGCGACGTGCTGCGTGATCCCCACGGCGCGCGCGACCGATGGATCGAGGTCCTGCTCCATCCCGAGGTCGCCGAGGGGTTCGTTGCGGCGGAGGCGAGTGGCGTGCCCTCGGCCGCGGCGGCCTTGCAGGCGCGACGCGCGCTGGCCATGACGCGGCACGCGCTCTTCATGCAGACCAGCTGCGGCTGGTTCTTCGACGAGCTGAGCGGGATCGAGCCCGTCCTCGTGCTGCGCCACGCTGCGCGGGCGATCGAGCTCGCGGCCGCCCTGGGGCACGACCTGGAAGACGACTTCGTGCACCGGCTCGAGCCCGCGCGGAGCAACCTGCCGGAGGAGGGGAGCGGCGCGGACGTGTGGCGTCGCCATGTGCGCCCGGTGCGGGTCGATGCGCCCCGTGCGGCCGCGACCGGGGTGCTGCTCTCCGTCCTGGGCGAGCCGGTCGACGTGCCGGGCTACGCGGTCGATCTCCCGTCCGACCTCGCCGCCGACGGCGTGCCGCGGCCGGTGCGTGTCAGGGAGCTCGCGACCGGGGACCTGACGACCGTGGATGTCACCGCCGCGCGTTCCGCCCCCGAGGAGGCGCCGTCGTGCCGTGTCGGTGACCACGAGGTCCGGGTGGCGGACCTGTTCCCGACCCAGCGCGAGGCGGTGCTCGGCCGGGTGGGGCGCGGCATCGCGGACGCTGCACGCGCCGGGCGCCGGGCGGCGTTGGGAGCGGCGCGCGCCGTACTCCAGCCGCTGCTCGATGCGGACATGCTCCTCCCGCCGCCGTTGGCCGAGGTGTACGGACTCGAGGAGGCCGAAGCCGTCGCGGCGGCCGCGTGGCAGCGACCGCTGCGGCTGGCACCGGTCGAGGCGCGGATCGCCGACCTCCGCCGCCGCGGACTGATGCTACCGACGGCCTGGCTGGCGACGCAGCTCGAGGCCGCGGTGCTCGAACGTGTCGGCGAACTGCCCCGCGCCGCGCCCGACGTCGTCGCCATCCTCGACCTCGCGGTGACGGCCGGCGTTGCGCTCGACCTGTCGACGGCGCGCATCGCGACGCTCACCTGGTGGAAGCGGGCGAGCGTCGACGAGCGGCAGGCCGCGCCGCTCGCATCGCTCGGCAAGCGGCTCGGCATCGCGCCGGCGGATTGACCAGCAGGCAGGCTACGGCACGTCGATCCACCAGTCCGGGACGCCGCCGAGCTGCGCGGTCACCTCGTCGCGCAGCTTCCCGTACTGGGTGCGCAGCGCTGCCGACTGCTGCGCGACCTGCTCGCGCTGCTCGGCGAGCTGCTTCTCCTCGGGCGAGCGTGCGCTGTCGGCGTTGGTGGCGACGCCGCCGGTCATCGCGGTGCCCTTGGCGAAGCGGGAGCGCAGCTGCGCCATCTTCTGCAGCTGGCTGTCGATGTCCTTCAGCTGCTGGTCGGACTGCTTGATCTCGCGTTCGAGCTGCTGGCGGCGGAGCGACGACTGCGCCGAGACCTCGGTGGCATCGCGCTGACCTGCAGGGCCAGGTGCGCTGTCGCCGTCGCCGTGCGAGCGCTCGGCGATCTGCCCCTCGCCCTCGGGCGGTCCCACGGGCATCCCCTCGGGCGAGCCCGGCTCATCGGCGACCGCGAGGTCGGTCTCCCTCGCCCCGGGAGAGGGGACGTTGGAGAAGTGGACCCCGCCACCGGTGTCCACCCACCGGTAGATCACCTCACCGGCGAGCGTCGGCGCGACGAACCCCAGCACCCCCACTGGAACCATCCAGGCGACCATCCTGCGCATCCCCATCTTCCACCTCCACCGGCGAGCCCCTCAGCCGGCCTTCCACAGTGTACCCGACGGACTGTCCTCTAGCACGATGCCCTGCGCCTTCAAGCGGTCCCGGATCGCGTCCGCCTCGCGGAAGTCCTTGCGCCGCCGGGCCTCGTTGCGGGCCGCTATGGCAGCCTCGATCTCGGCGACGTCGAGCCCGGCCCGTTCCCGCCCCCGGGCCCGCGATTCCTGGAGGAACTGCGCCGGGGGACGGGTGAGGAGGCCGAGGGCAGCCCCCGTCCGTCCGAGGGCCCGACGGAGGGCCGCCGCGGGCTCCAACGTGCCGGCGTCGAGCAGACGGTTCAGCTCGCGCACGCGCTCGAAGATCACCCCGAGCCCCCGGGCGGCGTTCAGATCGTCGTCCATGGTCGCGCAGAAGTCGACCTCCAGCCCCGGCGCTGGCGTGGCGAGCTCGCCGTCGACGACTGGCGGCGGGGCCGGGCCGAGCAGCTCGTCGGCGCGGGCCAGGGTCTCGTACAAGCGCTCGAGCGCGCGCGCCGCCTCCTCGAGCCGTCCCGCGGAGTACTCCACCGGCGCGCGGTAGTGGGTGCCGAGGAAGAGGAGCCGCAGGGCCTCGGCGCGACGTCGTCCCGGCCAGCTCGCCGATGGTGCGGATGTTGCCGAGCGACTTCGACATCTTCTCGCTGCCGAAGGTGACCATGCCGTTGTGCACCCAGAGGTCGGCGAACGGTGCGCCCGCGGCCGCCTCGGACTGCGCGATCTCGTTCTCGTGGTGCGGGAAGACGAGGTCGGTCCCGCCGCCGTGGATGTCGAAGGGCTGCCCGAGGTAGCGCGTCGCCATCGCCGAGCACTCGAGGTGCCAGCCCGGACGGCCGGCGCCCCACGGGCTCTCCCATGACGGCTCGCCGGGGCTTGGTGGCCCTTCCACAGCGCGAAGTCGTGCGCGTCCTCCTTCGCGGCGTCGATCTCCTCGCCCGCCTCCATGTCCTCGAGGCGACGATGCGAGAGCTTGCCGTAGCCGGGGAACCGCCGGACGCGGAAGTACACGCTGCCGTCCGGCGTGGGATAGGCCATGCCGCGATCGACCAGCGTCGTGATGAGCGCCAGCATCTCGGGGATGTGCTCCGTGGCGCGCGGCTCGACGGTCGGGTGTGCAGGCAGCCGAGCCAGGCAGCGTCCTCGCCGAAGGCGGCGATCTCGCGCTCGGTGAGCGCGGTCGTCGACAGCCCTTCGTCCGCGGCGCGCCGGATGATCTTGTCGTCGATGTCGGTGAAGTTCCGGACGAACGTCACGCGCTGGCCGCGGGCGCGGAGGTAGCGGACGAGGACGTCGGCCGTGATGAAGGCGCGGGCGTGACCGACGTGCGAGCGCGAGTACACGGTGACGCCGCACCAGTAGACGCGTACGTGCCCCGGCTCGCGCGGCGCGAGGCGCTCCTTGCGTCCCGAGAGCGTGTTGGTGAGGACCAGCTCCACCGCGCGACCTACTCGTCCTCCTCGCGCAGCTTGGCGATGCACCGAGTAGTCCTCGAGCGTCGTGGTGTCGCCGACGCTCTCCTTGCCGGCGGCGATGTCGCGGAGCAGCCGGCGCATGATCTTGCCGCTGCGGGTCTTCGGCAGCGCGTCGGTGAAGCGGATGTCGTCGGGCCGGGCGAAGGCGCCGATCTCCTTGGCGACGTGCTCGCGTCAGCGCCTTCTTCAGCTCGTCGCTGGCGTGCTGGCCCGACTCGAGCGTGACGAAGGCGGCGATGCGCCTGGCCCTTCAGCTCGTCGGGCCGGCCCGACGACCGCGGCCTCGGCGACCGCGGGGTGGCTCACGAGCGCGCTCTCGACCTCCATCGTGCCGAGGCGGTGGCCGGCGACGTTCACCACGTCGTCGACGCGGCCCATCACCCAGAAGTAGCCGTCCTCGTCGCGCCGGGCGCCGTCGCCGGTGAAGTACACGCCGGGGATCTCGCTCCAGTACTGCTGCGCGTAGCGCTCGGGATCGCCGTAGATGGTGCGCAGCATGCCGGGCCACGGCCGGCGTGATGACCAGGTAGCCGCCCTGGTTCGGCCCGACGCGGCTTGCCGTCCTTGTCTGACGACCTCGGCGTACGATGCCGGGCAGCGGCAGCGTGGCCGAGCCCGGCTTGGTCGGCGTCGCGCCCGGCAGCGGCGAGATCATGATCCCGCCGGTCTCGGTCTGCCACCAGGTGTCGACGATCGGGCAGCGCTCCTTGCCGATGATCGCGGTGGTACCACATCCAGGCCTCGGGGTTGATCGGCTCGCCGACCGTGCCGAGCAGGCGCAGCGATCGACAGGTCGTGGCTGCCGCGGCCACTCCTCGCCCCACTTGATGAAGGCGCGGATCGCCGTCGGCGCGGTGTAGAGGATGGTGACGCCGTAGCTCGTCGATGATCTCCCAGAAGCGATCCGGCTGCGGGTGGTTGGGCGCGCCCTCGTACATCACGGTGGTCGCGCCGTTCGCGAGCGGGCCGTAGACGACGTAGCTGTGTCCGGTCACCCAGCCGACGTCGGCGGTGCACCAGTAGATGTCGTCGTCCTTCAGGTCGAACACCCACCGCGACGTCAGCGCCGCGTGCAGGAGGTAGCCGCCGGTCGTGTGGACGACGCCCTTCGGCTTCCCGGTCGTGCCGGTCGTGTAGAGGATGAACAGCGGATGCTCGCTGTCGAGCGGCTCCGGCCGCGCAGACCGGCGACGCCCCCTCCATCAGCTCGTGCCACCAGTGGTCGCGGCCGGCGTGCATCGGCACGGGGTCGCCGGTGCGGCGCACCACGACGACGTCCGTCGACGGTCGGCGTCTCGGCGAGCGCGGCGTCGACGTTGGCCTTCAGCGGCACCACTGCGCCGCGGCGCCAGCCGCCGTCGGCGGTGACGATCAGCTTGCGCCTGGGCGTCGTTCATCCGGTCGCGCAGCGCCTCGGCCGAGAAGCCGCCGAACACCACGGTGTGGGTGGCGCCGATGCGGGCGCAGGCGAGCATCGCGATCGCCACCTCGGGGATCATCGGCAGGTAGATGCCGACCCGGTCGCCCGTCGCGGACGCCGAGGCTCTTGAGCACGTTGGCGAAGCGGCAGACCTCGCGGTGCAGCTCGCTGGTAGGTGAGCGACGCGCGTGTCGCCCGGCTCGCCCTCCCAGATGAGCGCCGCCTTGTTGCGGCGATGGCCGTCGAGGTGGCGGTCGAGGCAGTTGTCGCGACAGGTTGAGGCGTGCCGCCGACGAACCACTTGGCGAAGGGGGGCTGCCAGTCGAGCACCTGCGTCCACGGCGTCGACCAGCGTAGCGCCGTCTGCGCCATCTCGGCCCAGAACCCCTCGGGGTCGCTGACCGAGCGCGCGTAGAGGGCGTCGTAGGCGGCGCGTGACCCGATGTGGGCCCGGGCGGCGAAGGCTTCGGGGGGCGGGAATACCCGGTTCTCCCGGAGCACGGATTCGATGGTCGGGTCGGTCGTCTGGTCGGCCATTGGGGGCGACAGGGTACCGGGGCCCCCGGCGGGGGCGCAAGCCGGAACCGCGTCAGACGGCGCGGGCGCGGGCCACCATGAACGCCACCGCGTCGTTCATGCCCACGGGCTCGAGGGCCGTGCCCGGATGCGCCCGCGCGAACACGCGGAAGACCTCGTCGCAGAACCCCTGACCGACCACGTCGACGCCGGTGAAATCGAGGGTGACGTGGGTGAAGCGGGGCAGGCCCTCGGCCACCCGTTTCGCCTCCGAACGCGAGACCAGGGCCTCGCCGAGCGCGCCCAGCTTGACGGTCGACCGGGTCTTCGCGAACTGCAGGGTCTGCGGGTCGGTGTAGGCGGCGAACACCTCCGCGAGGGGCCGGAGCCGGCCGTGCACGACCTCGAGCGTCACCCGGGTGCCCCGCCCCTCGGTCCCGGCGCCGATCGCAGAGTCGCCGAGCAGGTTGTCGACGATCCACGCCACACCCTGGCTCTCGAGGCGGAACCGGGAGACCGCCTTCGAGGAGAAGAAGAGGCCCTCGCCGCTGTGCCGTTCCGGGTCGCTCGTCAGCTTGCCCTTCTCGAGCTGCAGAATCGCGTCCTGCGGGGACGGAAAGCCGAAGTCGGTGCACAGGCGGCGGAACACCCCGACGCCGTCGTCACGGACGACGACGCGGGTGGTGCCCGCGCGATCGAAGCTCCCCTCGACGGAGACGGCGTGCCCGCCGGAGTGCTCGACGGCGTTGTTGATCGTCTCGGTGGCGGCGTAGCGGAGGTTGCGTGCGGCGTTGGCGTCGAGCGGCCGGATGCGGGCGATGTCGTCGGCGACGCGCTGCCAGGCGCGATCCTCGTCCAGCCCCTGGCGGCCGAACCGCCGCCGGATCGGCCGCAGCCGGTAGCGCGCCGCCGGGCCCTGACCCTCGAGCGCGAGGACGCCGCTGGTCACCAGCGAGCGCAACAGGCGATGCGCCGTCGCGGGGGCTACGCCCAGCGCTGCCGCGACGTCGCGGTTCTGGACCGCCCCGCGGCGGTCGACGAGCGCCCGGACGCGATCCGCAGGCAGCGTCGGCATGAGGCGATCGTACCCTGATCGCCTCACCATGTCGAGGTGATCAGTGGGCTGATCGCCTCAGGCCCGGGACGGCAGCTCGCAGGCCTCGGCCGCGCCGTGCGCCTCGTCCAGGACGAAGGCGCGGCTCACGGCCCACGTCAGGCCGAAGGTGCAGAAGTAGAGCGCATGGTGCCCCGACTCGCCGCCCGCGACCGCGATCAGGAACTGCTCCGGGCGGGCGGCGAGCGGGACCGCGTCGCCACAGACGTAGCCCAGCCGCTCGAGCTTCGGCCAGTGGCTGCGGTGCCAGCGGGTGATCGGGGTGCGCGTCCCTTCGAGCAGCATCTGCTGCAGCTGCGGGACCGTGATGCCGTCGCGCGCGATCTTGTGCGCGAAGTCGGGACAGAGCAGCAGGAGCATGTCGCCCTTCTCCTGCGGCACGAGGACCTTGTTGTTGCCGATCCAGTCGATCGACCGGGCCAGCACCCAGACCAGCTCCTCGCCGGAGTCGGCGAAGATGTCGGCGATGTCCTGGGTGCCGGTGGCGCAGACGGCGGTGACCACGCTCTGCGCGGCGTCGAAGCCGCGGCGGACGTGGAAGGGCGGCCACGGGCTCCGCTCCTCCCACTCGCCGAAGCAGAGGGACACGCGCCCCGGCTGTCCGAAGACGGACTTGCTGACCAGCCCCGGGATCGACCCGCCGACGTTGCGCATCACGAGCCGCAGCGCGCGTCCGATCGTCGCGTTCGCCCGCCCGTTGTGACCGAGGCAGGAGTAGCCGCACTCGATTCCGAGCGTCGTGCCGCGCGGGACCGTTCACCATCAGCGCCGGCGTCGCCGAGCAGGTGGTGGTGTTGAGCGCGTAGAGGTTGAACGCGGGCTCGGTGACGGCTGCCACCGCGGCGAGCACCGCCGGGAACATCGCCGGCGCGCAGCCCGCCATCACCGCGTTGATGGCGATCTTCTCGACCGTGGCCTCGCCGCGGCGTGGCTCGACCACCCCGACGACGTGCGACGGCGCCAGCGGCGTCGCTTCGAGCATCGCCTGGACGCGCGCCTCCGTCGGGGGAATCACCGGGAAGCCGTCGCCCCAGCCCTGCGATTCGACGTGGGCGAACACGGCCTCGGGGTCGTCGGCGAGGGTCAGGAGCTCGCTGGTGAGGGTGCCGCGCGCCATCCGGGATCAGGGGGTGCGCGGCGTCGTCAGCGCGGCGACCAGCTCGCGGAAGCGGGCGCGGGCGATGGCGCGGACCTCGGGCTCCGGCCGGCTCTCCATCGGATGGGGCAGGACGCAGCAGCGCATGGCGGGACGCCCCTGGGCGCGCGCAGCGGTGCGCGCGAGGTTCTCGAAGACCTCCGTCACGACGACGACGGCGGGCACGCCCGCTGCCTCACAGACCAACGTGTCGTGGACACTCCACGACGTGCACGACCCTCAAGTGCCGAGGCCGACGATCGCGGCGTCGACCGTGCGCGCGAAGGCGGCGACCTTCGCGCTCTCGGCCTCCGGTGAGCCGATGCGCGTCTCGGGGTCGAAGATCACCACGTCGGCGACGCCCAGCTCGGTGCGGGCGAGCCGCGCGACCTCGTCGGCGAAGCGATGGAACGACTGCCAGGCGCGATCGACGCGGATCCCGAGCACGCGGCCGGCGAGGGACGCCACGGCCGGGGCGAGCGGCTTCACGTCGGTGGGCCCGAGCGCTACGGGCGAGCAGATGGTGATGGTGGCCATGGCCCGTCTTGCGGCGGGAGGCGGGTGGCGGTCAAGGGGCGGGTGAAGCGGCGGAAGAACCGCCACAGCTCCGCGTTGACGTCGATCACGCGCGACGACGGTCCGAGAAGCCACGGCAGGCGGGGCGCGGCGCCCGGCCAGACGTGCCCGGCCCCAGTGAGCCGCCACAGGACGACCTCGGCACCGTCGCGACAGGGGCCGTACACGATGCGGGTCGCCGTGTGGCCGGTGGCCGCGTCGCGGACCGGCGGATCCGCCCGCGGTACGGAGGGGCACCCGTCGCGTACGACCCAGGCCGCGATCACGTCGGCGATCGGTGGATGCCGGACGCGCACGAGAAACGGCAGCAGCGGACCCTCTCCGCCGGCGAACAGCGCGCGCGGGTCGTCGACGCTGTGGACGTGCATGACCGGGACCGCGGTCGACGTGGGTGCTGCGTCGACCGTGATCGCCCCGGCGACGGGAGCGATGGCGGCGATGCGATCGGGGCGGTCGGCGGCGACACGGTATGCCATCATGGCGCCGTTCGAGAGCCCGGTGGCGTAGACCCGCGTCGGGTCGACCGGGGCGCTGCGTCCCAGGGTGTCCAGCAGCGCGATCGTGAAGCCGACGTCGTCGATGGCGTGCCGCCGCGCCCAGCCGCAGCAGGCGCCCACGTTCCAGGTATGGAGCCGGTCGGTGAAGGCGCCCGTGCCCTCGGGGACGACGACGAGGAACCCTTCGCGATCGGCGAGCGGCTCGATCGCGACCCAGTCGCGGTGGTCGCGGGCGTTGCCGCCGCCGCCGTGGAAGCTCAGGACGACAGGGAGCGGTCCGCCGGCGGCCGCCTGTGGCGGCACGTGCACCAGTGCCGAGCGATCGAGTCCGCCGTGGCGCAACCGGACGACGTGGTCGCCGGGCGCCAGCTGCTCGGCCCCGGCGCCGAGCGCGGGGACGAGCAGCAGCGCCGCGGCGGCGAGCGTCAGTCGACGGTGCACGACAGCACCGTCGTGACGCAGTCGTTGCCGATGTGCAACGGCGGCAGGGGAGAGGCGTCTACGGTCGGGTCTGGACGCAGCGCGCCGACACCGCCCGCCGCAGCGGGAGGTCGTACTTGGCTTCGACGTCACCCGCGGTGGCCCGCGCACGATCGACGGCAGCGCGCGCATCCGTGTCGAGCCGATGTCGGCACGCGTCCGCCGACGTGAACGTCGCCTGCGTCGACCATTCGTCGAGCGGCGCCTTGGGCAGCAGGCGCACACCCTTCGGGGCACCAGGTTCGGCGCGCTCGGGCGGATAGAGGAGCGCCCAGCGCTGCCCGGCACAGCCGGCGAGGACGAGCAGGAGGATCGCCGCGCGCACTCAGCGGCTCATCAGTTGGTAGGGGCCGCCCTTCTCGATGCCGCGCCGATACGCGGGACGCGCGTGCATCCGATCACGGTAGGCGACCGCGGCGGGGTAGGGCTCCAGCCGGGCACCGGCGGCCTCGAGGACGAAGAGCATCTGGACGTCGGCGCCGGTGAGATCGTTGCCGACGAAGAACTGCCGGCCCTGGAGCCCGGCCTCGATGTACGAGAGGTTGCTCGCGATCTCGCTGTCGATCCGCGGCTTGAGCATCGCCGCGCCGTCGCCGAGGAATCCCGAGTAGAGCGCCATCAGGAGCGGCAGCATCGCCGACCCCTCCGCGTAGTGCAGCCACTCGACGTACTTCCAGTAGTCGTCGGTGCCGTGTTTCGGCTTCAGACGGCCCTTCCCGTAGGTGTCGATGATGTACTCGACGATGGCGCCCGACTCCGCGATCGTCTTCCCGCCGTCGGTGATGACGGGTGACTTGCCGAGCGGATGGACCTGCTTCAGCTCCGGCGGTGCCAGGGGCAGGCCTTCCATGCGCTGGTACTTCACGATCTCGTAGGGGGTACCCAGCTCTTCGAGCAGCCACAGGATGCGCTGCGAGCGCGAGTTGTTGAGATGGTGGACGGTCAGCATGGTGCGGTCCTCCCGGCGCGCATCCGATCAGGTGCGGGGAGATCCTTCAAGAGTGCGATCAACACCAGCGGCAGCATCAGCACCAGGATCCAGCTCCGGAAGGTCAACTCGACGACCCGGTAGACGTCCTCCGCGACGAGGTGCCCCACGAGCGTCTGGTAGACGAGCCGGATGCCCGCCCGGGGAGTAGCTGTTGCAGTGGAAGGCGAGGGGGCCGAGGTAGAGCAGCGCGGGCAGGGGTTCACGCGCACGGGCGCGGAAGGACACGAGTGCGGTCAGGGCGATTCCCACGATCGCGCCCATCAGCGTCGCGTTTCGGGGGTCGAGCGCCGACAGATGGGCGAGGAGGCTGCCGATCCCGACCGCCACGTGCGACGTCGGTTCGGCGAAGTCCGCGTAGGTGGTGATTGCCGCCAGGTACGTGCCGAGGTCGGAGTGCGAGAGCCAGAGCCCGAGAGCCGCCAGCACCGCGACGCACATGGCGGCCACGGTGAGCGCGCCGATCGCGCCCCGGAACAGAAGGAAGAGCACGAAGGGCACGGCCATCTGCGGCTTCGTGAGCGCCAGCGCGAGTGCCACCCCCGCCAGCGTCGGACGGCGCTGCTGCAGGGCGTAGCCCGCCGTCAGGAGCATGAACAGCACGAAGAGTGACGCCTGCCCGATCGCCATGACCGAGATGGTCGGTGACAGCACGAGGGCGAAGCACCACGCCGCGTAGCGGTCCGACGCGGTGAGGGCATGTCCCTGCAACAGGCGAAACGTCAGGACGACGGAGCCGACGAGGAAGGCGACGTTCAGGAGCTTCCACACGACCAGCGCCCCACTCCAGGGAAGGAGGGCGAGCGCGACACAGACGGGTATCCACGTCGGCGGATACGCGAACGGGAAGGCGATCGTGGTCGCAAGCTCCGGCGGCGTCGGCAGGCTCTGCCACGTCCGGATGTAGGCCGCGCGCTCGTATGGCGACACCCCGTCGAGGGCGGCCCGGCCGGCGACGAACGAGACGCGGAGATCCAGGCCATCGGCCGGGAACCACAGCGCCAGGACGCCGCCGGCTACGAAGTAGGCGACCGCGAGCGGCAGCGCGACACGGTAGGGGGTAGACGGCATACGCGGAGCCGCGCGTCCTCTATCACGTCCGCATGGCTGCCGTGTTGCCGTGGAGGGCGCGTCGCTGGTAAGTCCTCGCCGTCCGTTCTCTGCGCCCGTAGCTCAGCTGGATAGAGCGTCAGGCTTCGAACCTGAGGGTCGGGGGTTCGATTCCCTCCGGGCGCACTTTACGGGACGGGCACTTCGGGGCGCTCGACCCCTTCCGAAACCCCCGACTGTGCCCGAACTGTGCCCCGACTGTGCCCCGTCGATGAACGAGAGCCTCGTCCGAGCTGTCTGCCCAGGTATGGTGGTGATGTAACGATAGCTCCGACCGATCGTACCCCAACCTTGGGAAGCAGACGATGCAGCTGCGTGGCATCTCCTTCCACAATTCTGCTCTGCGGCGACTGAGGAATCGGGCCCCCTCGGAGAAGCCACTTTACTCGTCTTCGACAAGCGCGGCCAAGGGCTCTCCGATCGAGTCGCCGATCTGACGATCGACGAGCGAGTCGGCGACGTGCTGACGGTGATGAATGCCGCTGGATCGGATCGCGCCACGATCTACGGATGGTCGGAAGGCGGCCAGATGTCCCTGATGTTGGCCGCGACCCAACCGGAGCGAGTCTCCGGACTCGTCCTGTACGGCACGTACGCGTCGATCCAGGCGCCCCCATATTCCGTGCCGCCCGAGCGGTTCGAGCTATTCCTTGGGGCGCTCGAGAGACACTGGGGTGAAGGCATTCTCGTTCGGCTGAACGCCCCGAGCCGCGTCAAGGACAAGGCGTTCGTCGAATGGTTCGGTCGACTCGAGCGCGCCGTGACGAGCCCGAGCGGAATACTCGCCCTGCTGCGGGCGAACTACGAGATCGACGTCACCGATCTTCTGCCGTCGATCCGGGTGCCGACCCTGATCCTGCATCGCGCGGGCGACGTACTCGTTCCCATCGAAGCCGGTCGAGACCTGGCTTGCAACATTCCGGGAGCAAGATTCGTCGAGCTGCCCGGCGGTGACCATCTGCTCCAAGCCTTCGATCAGGACGTGCTGGACCTCCTTCTCGATCACATCGAGGAATTCATCACCGGACGGCGACCTCGCCCAGCTCCGCAGCACGGCCTCGCCACCGCGATATCGGCCGACATCGTCGGCTCTGCGAAGCCTCCCCCGCTGGCACCGGCCGGTGCCGAGTTCGACGCCATCGCGGAGCTCGAACGCTGCCGGGAGATTCTCGCGTCCGGGGAGGTCGGGGCCGGGCTCGCCGGCCTGGTCGCGCGGGCCGAAGCGGTCGTCGCCGCGGCACGAGGATCGTGGAGTGAATCCGAGGCGCTGTTCATCAAGGCGGCCGAAACGTTTCGACGCTATGGGATGGTGTGGCAGGAGGCGCAGACGTTTCAAACCTGGGCCCATGCGTTGCGGGCCGGCGCGGATCGTCGCGCGTCGATCGAGAAGCTCGACATGGCGATCGAGATCTATCGCCGACACGCCGCGGGCCGGAACGCCGGCGAAGGCGAGGTCGCCCGCGCCAACGGTGGCACCGGTGCATCCGCGCATGCACCGCGAGGGACGTTCCGGCGCGAAGGCGACTACTGGACGTTGTCATGGCAACACCACGTCGTTCACGTGAAGAACGCCAAGGGCCTTCACTACATCGCCTACCTGCTTGCCAAACCCGGTCGCCAGGTTCTTGCCTGCGAGCTCGCCGCGGCTGGAACGGCGACCGGCGACCCACAGGCATCGACCGATCCGGGCGCCACGGCTGTCGACCTCGGCGACGCCGGCGGGTTGCTCGACGCCAAAGCGCGGGGGCAATACGGCCGCCGCATGGACGATCTCGGTGCGGAGCTCGCGGACGCCGTTCAGCTCAACGATGTGGGACGGGCAGCGCACCTGCGCTCGGAGCTGGAGGCACTGCGCGATCAGATCGTCGCCGCGGTGGGACTGGGCGGGCGCGACCGCAGGGCCGCTTCGCACGCCGAACGGGCGCGGCTGATGGTGACGAAAGCGATCAAGGCAGCGATCGCGAAGGTGCGCGCCAGCGACGCCGCGCTGGGGCGTCATCTCGCCACGTCGATCAAGACCGGCCACTGCTGCACCTACGATTCCGGCCCCGTGCCTCCCGTATCCTGGCAGGTGTAGGCTGCTCACGCCGAGGCCGATTCGGCCCGCGCCTCTGCGATTTGTGCCGCCCGTCGGCACGTCGTGCCCTGATTCGTCACGCCTCAGTCTACGGGAAGGGTCGCCGCTGGATGAGCGAACAGGAGGAGCGCAGATGATCCACCGAGCACTCGTCCTCTCCATTGCCACCCTGCTGATGACCGCCGGGGTCACCCACGCGGCGCTCACGTCCGAGGGCTGCCTCGCGAAGAAGCTGACGGCGTGGGCCAACCTCCGGAAGTGCCAGGGGACGGCGGAGGCGAAGCAGCTCCTGGGAAAGACTGCCGACTTCACGAAGTGCCAGACGAAGTTCGAGGCCAAGCTCGCGGCGACCAACGACAAGGCGACGGCGGCCGGAGTTCCTTGCCGCTACAGGGACAACGGGAATACGACGATAACGGACTACGACACAGGCTTGCAGTGGGAGCAGAAGATCACTGGCGGCGACTTTCACCGCAACCTCGACACGACGGTGACCTGGAACGACGCGATGAGCGAAATCGTCTCCGCGATGAACAACTGGTCAAACGTGGCGAACCCGATTGTGCCGGGGCTCGCGGGTTACAACGACTGGCGTCTGCCCAACTCCGAGGAATTGGGTACAATACTCGATCCGACCGCGCCGGGCTGCGGCTTTGGAAGTGCGTGCATCGATCCGATCTTCGGGGCAACGCGCCCCGGCCCCGGGTGTTATTGGACTGCCACTACCTCCTTGAACGCCCCGACCGGCGCGTGGTGCATTCATTTCAACAGCATAGACGACCAGGTGAGTGGCGGCAAGAATTACAACGGGTACTACGTTCGCGCGGTGCGCTCCGCCCTGTGATCGCTCCGTCGCGCCGTTGATGCCACCGGTCCGGGGCGCGGCGTCCGCCCCTTGTCACGCTACCCGGGCACAGTCTGGGAAGCCTTGTAGTGCTCCCCCGCGGTCAAGCCACACGTTGAAGTTGTAGCGCCCGATACTGGCGCGGGCTGAGATAACCGAGCGCCTGATGCGGCCGCCGGTCATTGTACCATCCGATCCAGCGCCGTACGGCGCGGCGGGCCTCGACGAAGCTCGGGAAGCTGTGCTGCCAGACGCACTCCTCCTTGAGGCTCCGGAAGAAGCGCTCGATCATCCCGTTCTGCTCCGGCGTGTAGGGCGTGATGAACTCCTGGCGCAGCCGGTAGTCCCTGCACGCGGCCCGGAAGCGGCGGCTCTGGAAGATGAGCCCGTTGTCGCTGCGCAGCACCGGCGTGCCGCCGGCGGGGCGCAGCGTGCCGAAGCGATCGATGCACGCGTCCTCGAGCGCCCGCTCCGCCTCCTTGGCGCGGCCGCGGCGCGCGAACTCGTAGCCGACGATCTCGCGATCGTGGCAGTCGATCACCGCCGCCAGATGCGCCCAGCCGTCGCTCCCGCAGTCGATGTGGGTGACATCCATCGCCCACCGCTCGTTGCTCCGGCTGGCGCGACTCCGCCGCCCCTGCACGCGCGGCCGCGGCGTCGTCCGCCGCTGATGAACGAACCAGCCCTTCAGGACGAGCACGCGGTACACGGCCTTCCGGTTGATCCGGAGTCCCTCGTGGAACCGGAGCAGTGCCCACAGCCGCCGGTAGCCGAAGGTCGGGTGCTCCGCGATCAAGCGTTGCAGTCGCACGGCGAGGACCTCGTCCCCGACCGGCACGCGTGGCGTCTCCGGCCGCTCGCGCACCGCCGAGCGCGGCACGCTCATCACGACACAGACCCGACGCTCGGAGACGTTCGGCATCGCCTGCTTCACTCGTCGGACGTCGTCGGGTCCGTAGGGCGGCCCTTCGCCGCCTCCCGCAGAATGTCGAGGTCGAGCACGAGCTCGCCGACCTTCTGCTTGAGCTTCTTGATCTGCTCGTCCTTCAGCGCCTCCTCGTCCTTCGGCCGGGACCGCAGGGCGTTCTCGGCCGCCGCCACGAAGCGCTCTTGCCAGTCCTCGACCTCGGCGACGGTCAGCCCGTGCTTGCGCGCCGCCTCCGCCACCGACGTCTCACCCTTGACGATGCTCAGCACCAGCGCTACGCGGCGCTTCGCCGTCCACCGCTGTACGTCCTCGGGAACATCCGCCATCGCGATCCACCCCTCCGTGGCCTTCGGACCACGGTCGTCTGGGTGGCGTCAACCTGGAGGGGAGCGGTGTACGATCACAAGGCGGACCGCACTGCCCGAACGGCAGAGGCGGTCCTCTTCTCGACGGTGAACGACGGAAAGGCGCCAGGAGCGAAGGCTATGAGCCAAGCGTCGAGCGGGGTGTTCTCGCCGGTAGTGGCCGACCAATAATAATCGCTAGCGGTCACGCCGAAGATCGGATCGACACACGCTAGTCTGATGCCACACCCCGCCACACTCGGGTCCAGTATCCCTTGCAGTTCCATGATCGTCGGCAGCCGCCAGTCCGAATGCCCGGCGAAGCCGGCGAACGTACCAGCGAGGACGGAGGGGTCATCTGCCGTCCCGTTCACATAGATGACGGCGGCGTCCCAGCTGTACGTGAGCCCCACGCAGTGCGGGTCGCCTGCGACACAAATGCAAAGACTCCCGCTGCAGCCCGTCTTTTTCTCCCACTGGAGACCGGTGTCGTAGTCGATCACCGTGCCGTCGCCGTGGTCCCCGTAGCGGCAGGGGACTCCGGCTTCCGTCGCCTTGTCACTGGCTGCCGCGAGCTTGGCGTCGAACTTCGTCTGGCACTTCGCCAGATCAGCCGGCTTCCCCTGCAGCTGCTTCGCCTCCTCGGTCGCCTGGCACTTGCGCAGATTGCCCCACGCCGTGCGCTTCTTCGCAAGGCATACGGGCGTCGTGAACGCCGCGTGGGCGATGCCGGTAGTCAGCAGCAGCGTAACCACGGATAGAACAGGCATTCGGTGCATCATGGTCGGTCCTCCTCTTCACGAACGGACGTGACTCTGCGATGCGGGCGCAGACGTCTGAGCCGAAGGCCGACGAGGGCCGTCTCGGCTCAGACAACAGGGCGAGAGGACGGAGGTGCGCGGGGTGTATCGATCCCGAGTCGCACACCATGCGCTCGTCCGCGTGACGGCAGCGCGGCGATGGGGCGCCGGTGGGGGACCCTCGCGATTGACCAGGGGGGATAGACTTCAAGCACGAACGACGGATCGTCGCTGTCGCTATCAAGGGCGGCCTCGTCGTCATCGACGTGGACCGCCTGCAGGAGGGTGCCCGCAGACGGTACCGGCGTTCTCAGAGAAATCGAGACGCAGGGCGGCCGATCGAGGGTGGCGGACACGGCCGTCTCGACGGTGAGGGCGGCCGGCGCACTGTTCTCAGGGATCGTCTTGTCGGCCGCGTAGACCAGACTGACGAGGCCCAGGATGGCGAGCAGGGCGCGCATCGGACCCTCCCGTTTCTGGACGGTAGCGTGCCTCAGGGGATGGCACCACGTCAACGAGACCGACGCCTGGATCGACAGCGGGGCAGGAAGGGCGTCGTCGCGGTCGCTCCAGGACCGTGGGCGGGCCAGCACGGGGACGCCGACGTCGGCGCTAGCTGGTGGGGGGCGAGGGGAAGGGCCGGCTCAGGGGGCGATACTTCGGCTTTCCGCCGCCTCGGCGACCATCGTCGAAATCGCGCTCCACTGTGCCCGAACTGTGCCCCGTCGAGAAACGAGAACCTCGCCGACCTGTCTCCCCGTCGGGAGCAGGGCGCGATAGCGATCCCCTTCGGCGGGACGGCGGGAAGGACATCGTTCCATGAAAAGCGTTTCGAACATCGCTCTTGCCCTGCTCCTCGCTGCACCGGCCCTCGCTCGGGACGACATCCGCAAGCAGCCCGTCCACTTCGCGGCCGGCAAGTCGTCCGCGACGATCCAGGCGCAGATCCGCGGATACGAGACCGTGGACTACGAGCTCGACGCGAAGGCCGGGCAGACGATGACGGTGAACTTCAAGCCGTCGAATGCGTCGGCCTACTTCAACGTGCTCCCGCCCGGCAGTGACGAGGCGATCTTCATCGGGTCCAGCGCGGGCAACCGCTTCGAGGGAGCGCTCCCGTCTGACGGGACGACCACTATCCGCGTTTATCTGATGCGCAATGCCGCGCGCCGCAACGAGGTGGCCAGGTACAGGCTGGACGTGGCGATCCAGGGCGGTGTCGCGGCGACGAAGCCTGTGGAAAACTACGGTTCCCCGTCGGGCACCGCGGGCAGTGGACCGTTCGACCAGACCCTTGGTCTGCTCGGCGTGAGCTTCCACGTGACCTGCGCCAACGCCGGGTCGCTGAACACGCTGCGCATCGTCCCCTCCGGCCTCGAGAAGGACAACACGCCCCTCGAGAAGGACGTGGACGGCACCGTCACCGGCGCGGAAGTGGCGGACCTGAACGTGGACGGCTCTCCCGAGTCTACGTGTATGTTCAGTCGGCCGGCAGCGGGTCGTATGGTTCGCTGGTCGCGTATGCGGCCAACAGGAAGAAGTCGCTGAGCGAGGTCTACCTGCCGCCGGTTGCGGAGGATCCGAAGCTGTCCAAGGGCTATATGGGGCACGACGCGATGGCGGTGGTCGAAGGGACGTTGGTGCAGCGCTTCCCGATCTACCGGGACGGCGACACGAACTCGAAGCCCACGGGTGGAACCCGCCAGCTGCAGTACAAGCTCGTTCCCGGTGAGGCCAACTGGCAGTTGAAGCTCGACAAGGTGGTCGAATACTGACGGGCTGCCCACGGCTCCGTTCCCTGTCCCGTCGCCGGCCCGACACACCTGCTTCGCATTCACGTGCCATCCCTCGCGGCGCAGGAGAATCGTGGCGACACGCATCGGTCGGACGGACATGGAACCTCAACTCTCGAACTCTCGATTCCCTCCGGGCGCACTTTACGGGATGGGCATTTCAGGGTGCTCGACCCCCTCAGGAACATCGACTGTGCCCGACTGTGCCCCGTCGGGAAGCCTTGAAGGTCCTATCTGCCTCGCGCATCGCACGACTGGCGCGGGCGCCGGCTTTCTCGTTGACTGGAGGCCATGCCCTGAGGCACGCTAGCTCCCGAACGGACGGGTCCGATGTGCGTGCTGCTTGCCGTCCTGGGTCTCGCCGGCCTCATCGGCGCTGCCAACCAACCGGTGGCTGCGTGCGTGCCGGTCGCCGTCATCGCCGCGCCCCCCGCACCGCGCGCCGTTGATCCGCCGTCCGTCCTCTCGCTTCCTACCCGAGGAGCGGCGCCGACGGCGGCCCCCTTCGTGCAGCCCGTCGACGTCGATGACGACGACGATGCCGCCATCGATGACGACGGTGGCGACGTCGCTCGCACTCGCCGCTTTCCCCTCGTGTCCATCGCGGTCGTCCCTCACGGGCGACCCATCGCGGCGCAGGCATCACGCGTCCGCTCGATTGGGGCGCGGGTCGGGAGCGATGTTCCCCGCGCCCCGCCGTCAACTCCGCCTATCGTCTGAGCCGAGACGGGTCCTCGCGGTCGCGGAGAGTTCGGGAACGACCACCCCGAACCCGCAGCGGCCCGGCGTCCCACATCGGCCCAGACGTGATGCGCCTGCATCGCGGGAGTCACGGACGTTCGAGAGGAGGACCGACCATGGCACGACGAGCACTCACGATCTCGATTGTCACCCTGCTGGTGACTGCCGGCATTGCCCACGCGGCATTCACCACCCCCGTGTGCCTCGCCAAGAAGGTTACTGCGTGGACCACCCTCCGGAAGTGTCAGGCAACTGAGCGAGGAAAGCAGCTGCTGGGGAAGACTGCTGACCTCACGAAGTGCCAGACGAAGTTCGACGCCAAGCTCACGGCGACCAACGACAAGGCGACGGCGTCCGGAATCCCCTGCCGCTACGCAGACCACGGCGATAGCACCGTGATCGACTACGATACCGGGCTCCAGTGGGAGAAGAAGACGGGCACCGATCTTCTCGGCATCTGCCCGCGTGGGGCCATCAATTGCGTGCTTGATGTGTACACGCGGGATGCCGTTCAGGCCTTTGTTGTGAACACGAGTGCGGACCACCTTACCTTTACCGGCGTCCTCGTCGGCTTCGCGGGCCATTCCGACTGGCGACTGCCGACGATCGTGGAGCTGGTGGGGATCATGGACCTGAGCGTGGCGGGGTGTGGTATTGGGCTCGCACCACCGCCCTGTATCGATCCGATCTTCGGTCCGACCGTCGTCGGCTCCTATTGGTCGACCACTGCCGTCGCCGATAACCCGAGCGAGGTATGGGTCGTGGGCGGCCACGGCGATTTCGGCGGCGGCATCGCCGAAATAACCCGCGTTTATGTGCGCGCGGTGCGCTCCGCCCTCTGATCGCCTCCGCATGAGGTGAGGCTGACGAGCGGAGGACTACCTCGCCATGACGTCTCGGCGCGCTTTCGTACGTCGTCTAGTCGCTTGCGGGCCTCGATGAGACTCAGCGCACTCTCTGGGGCAGCCAGCACGTGTCGCGCCTGGGCGCCGGACGCGCGCCACGAGTGCCTCGACTTCGGCACGGATGCGACGCAGCGATTCGAGAACATCGATCGTCGGCGATGTGTCGGGCGTCGTCGTCTCAAACATGATCCCTTGTCAGCGCGCATTTGGAGAAGCGGTCAATCCCCTATGTAGGCGCAACGCGCAGCGGCCGGGTTGACTCTCACGCCCGGGTTTGGTGACGGGAAGCCTATGAGACGTCCCCATAGCCCCGCGCTCCGCGCGGCTGTCTGGTCGACTCTACAAATGCTGGTCGTTCTCGGTGGCCGAGCCGGCGCTGCCGGCGGAGAGATCGCCCTCATGCGCGACGGTGCGGTCTACCGAGTCCCCGTGACGCTCAACGGCCGTGTCGTCCGTTCGTTCCTGATCGATACCGGGGCCAGCGAGGTGCAGGTGTCGACGGACGTGCTCCAGGCGCTGTTCCCTCGAGGCTCGACCCCTCCGGTGTACCTCCCCGGCAGCACATATCGGCTCGCCGACGGCCGCGAGGTCAACAATCGGCGATTCCTGATTCCGAGTCTGCGCGTTGGCGAACGCGAGTTCCATCAGGTGGCTGCCTCCATCGAGGGGCCAGGCGCGCCGCTGCTGCTCGGGCAGAACGTGCTCGGTCGGCTAGGGGTGTGGAGCATCGACAACCGCCGCAGCATGCTGATGCTCGGCCCGCGCCCCGCCGAGCCATTCCAGGGAGGGTGCGCAAACTGGCGGACGGCGCACGGCCAATGCGAGGTTGCCGTCGTGCGGGACTTCCTCCGCGACGTGCGCCCACGTCACGACGTGACGAAGCTGACGTTGCTGCGCAGCGACGGCGAGCACGCGTCCGTACTCGTGGATGTCGTTCGGGACGGGCGCAGGACGACGGCGCGCCTCTGTGGGCCCATGGATCTCCGACGCGCGGACACGGGATGGCGGGTCGTTGGCGCTTCGGGGCTGCGCGAGGTCGATCCAGGCGCCCGGTGTCTTCCGTGACGTTCGCCGTCGGTCGCGCAGGACGCGTACAAGCGCGCTTGTCCCGCCGCTCTTGGCGACGATGTTTGCCCGAACTCCGTCGACTGTGCCCGAACTGTGCCCCCGGCGATCCCATGCCATCCCATCTGACGTCCGCGAGAAGTCGTCGGAAACCGGCGTCGCGACGGGGCTGCGACGGGGAGGGCAGGGTAGAGCGACTACTCCCGTCAGGCTTCGAACCTGAGGGTCGGGGGTTCGATTCCCTCCGGGCGCACTTTACGGGACGGGCACTTCGGGGCGCTCGACCCCTTCCGAAACCCCCGACTGTGCTCCCCGTCGGGAACCGCGCGAGAACGAGAGCCTCGCCGAGCTGGAGCGCCCAATGGACCTCCCTCGAAGGAGCGGGTATCCGCACTCGAATGTCCCGTATGTGTGGTCTCGTTGTTGTCTGTTCGGGACTGTTCATCCCGAGCGCCTCGAGGCCGCGCATTTGGGAGGAAACCGCGCGGTTCACGCGGGAATTGAACGTCTACTCTGGCACGCGCTGGCGACTGCCCGCGTAGTTCTACGCACGTAGAAGTCCGGCTTACACGCCGCTCCTCTTTGTGTGCATTCACATCGCACCAAGTGTCTACCGCTCTCACCTGAGTGGTTCATTGATTCGGCGCCTCAGCTCCCGCTGGGGCGCTGGAGTATGGGGCACCCATGGGCAGCCCGCTACCGTTCGCAGTGGCACCCGTGCCTGGACCACGAGCGCGACTGCACGCCTGGAGGAACGGAGGGAAGCAGTTTCCGAAGGGACTCGATGGATGACGCCTCGACGAGCTGTCTCCCCGTCCCGCTGAGGGGCGCGATAGCGATCCCCCTACGGGAGAAGGTCGGACGGGCATCGTCGTTCGCCGCTACCCTCCGAAGAGAAGCACCAAGGCCATCATGGCGGTGGCAGAGGCTGGGGCATCGGATTCGTGGATGGCGTCCAGCAGGAAGGGAAGACCAGCAATACGAGGGCGAGAGCGGCGTAATCACTGCGCTGCGTGCTGGGTGTCTCGGTTCGTTGCCGCTGGTCAGAATCCTTCGAGCGCCCTCAGCTCCGCTTCGGCAGGTTCAAGGGCACGAGCGGCGGGGCCGTGGCGCGCACCGCTGGCCTCTCGCGGAGGCGTGCGACCCAGGCTGCCACGGCCGGTCGAGCGTCAATCAAGTGGCCCAGCTCCACACGATCAAAGACCGTCACGAGTGGCGCGTAGCACATGTCCGCGAGCGAGTAGCGGTCTGCCAGCCAGTCGCGGCCTGCCAGGCGCCGCTCGACGACGTCTAGGTGGGCCGCGATGTCGTCGTGCGCCTGGTCGCGCGCTGCGGCGCGGATCGGGGCACCCGGCGCGAACGCGGGCGCCATCCAGGTCTCCCAGGGCCGGAAGAAGTAGTCGCCGCTCCACAGCATGAACTGACGCGTGATCGCGCGTGTCGCGACGTCCCGGGAGAGGAAGTTCGGCTCGGGAAAGCGCTCCTCCAGATACTCCATGATGGCGACCGACTCGCAGATGACGAGGTCTCCGTCCTCAAGTACCGGGATCTGGGCGAACGGGTTCAGCCGACGGAATTCCGGGCCACGATGGTCGCCCCGGAGGACGTCAATCTCCACTTCTTGGTGGGGGATTGCCTTCTCGCGCAGGAGGATGCGGACGCGTCGTGGAACGATCGAGAAGGGGTGCCAGTGCAGACGAATCATCGTCCCAGTGATCGCATAGCATTGCCGTCTGGTGCCCGAGAAGCTCCGAGTGGCCTCTGAAGTTACCCTCGGCGCGATCCACAACTCTTGATCATACCTCGTGCTCGACCCCTCGCGAACCCCGCGACTGTGCCCGAACTGTGCCCGGTCGGGAAGACGAGAGGCTCTCGCCGAGCTGCCTACCCGTCCGGAGAGGGGCGCGATGGCGATCCCCTTCGGCGGGACGGCGGGAAGGATAAGGATATGGTCCCATGAAAACCGTTTCGAACATCGCTCTTGCCCTGCTCCTCGCTGCACCGGCCCTCGCTCGGGACGACATCCGCAAGCAGCCCGTCCGCTTCGCGGCCGGCAAGTCGTCCGCGACGATCCAGGCGCAGATCCGCGGATACGAGACCGTGGACTACGAGCTCGACGCGAAGGCCGGGCAGACGATGACGGTGAACTTCAAGCCGTCGAATGCGTCGGCCTACTTCAACGTGCTCCCGCCGGGCAGTGACGAGGCGATCTTCATCGGGTCCAGCGCGGGCAACCGCTTCGAGGGAGCGCTCCCGTCCGATGGGACGACCACTATCCGCGTGTATCTGATGCGCAATGCCGCGCGCCGCAACGAGGTGGCGAAGTACAGGCTGGACGTGGCGATCCAGGGCGGCGTCGCGGCGACGAAGCCCGTGGAGAACTACGGTTCCCCGTCGGGCACCGCGGGCAGTGGACCGTTCGACCAGACCCTTGGTCTGCTCGGCGTGAGCTTCCACGTGACCTGCGCCAACGCCGGGTCGCTGAACACGCTGCGCATCGTCCCCTCCGGCCTCGAGAAGGACAACACGCCCCTCGAGAAGGACGTGGACGGCACCGTCACCGGCGCGGAAGTGGCGGACCTGAACGTGGACGGCTCTCCCGAGATCTACGTGTATGTTCAGTCGGCCGGCAGCGGGTCGTATGGTTCGCTGGTCGCGTACGCGGCCAACAGGAAGAAGTCGCTGAGCGAGGTCTACCTGCCGCCGGTCGCGGAGGATCCGAAGCTGTCCAAGGGCTATATGGGGCACGACGCGATGGCGGTGGTCGAAGGGACCTTGGTGCAGCGCTTCCCGATCTACCGGGACGGCGACACGAACTCGAAGCCCACGGGTGGAACCCGCCAGCTGCAGTACAAGCTCGTTCCCGGCGAGGCCAACTGGCAGCTGAAGCTCGACAAGGTGGTCGAATACTGACGGGCTGCCCACGGCTCCGTTCCCTGTCCCATCGCCGGCCCGATACACCTGCTTCGCATTCACGTCCATCCCTCGCGGCGCAGGAGAATCGTGGCGACACGCATCGGTCGGACGGACAACGAATATCTGTATCGCTGGCCGCTGGGACATGCGCTCGCAGGGCACGCTCCCGATCGCATCGCGACCGACAAGGCGAAGTTCGTGCGATACTTGGAAGCTTTGTACGTCGCATTCAGGTCGCGGGCTTCCCTGCCACTACCTTGGGTGTGCGAGCTTGTCTTTGCCTTTGCCCGGGGGCCGCAACTGTCAGACGATACCACCGCCGGGGACGGCGACGACGGTAGGAGCCGCGCTACCGTATTCGCCTTTCGTGGTACACGAACGGGCCGATGTTTTCCGCACTCACCGTGCCGTCGGCTTCTGTGACCAAGCCGCGCGCGTGGGTGAGCTGGCGCAGGCGCGTCCCGTCCGGGCGCATGACGAAGAGCTGGTCGCCGTAGGGATTCGTGCCAAAGGGATCGCAGCTCGAGTAGAACACGAGTGTCCCCGTCGCCGGATCCAGGTCGAACGGTATGATGAAGCATCCCGGAGGCACGAACGCATTACACCCGTCCGCGGAGTACTCGGGCTGGAAGAAGTGCGTGAGCTGGCGCAAGCCCACCCCGTATGTGTCGATGGAGAAGAGCTGGCAGGTCCCGGAGGGATTGGTGCCGGAGCGAGGATCGTAAGACGCGGCGAAGATCGCTCGTTGTCCACCCGGTGTGAGTCCCGATATCCCTATCGCCCCACCCGTATCAGCGCGGCCAAATTTCGTGAGCTGAAGGAGCCCTTTGTCCACGAAGAATATCTCCTGGATCACATCACCGGCCTGAGGATTCACCGGCGTGCCAGGTACAGACAGCACGTCGGTTCTCCGCCCACGGCCCGTGCCCACGACGCCGAAGATCGGAACCACCCGGCTGCCGCGTATCGCAACGGGGAGCGGCACCCTCTCGAGGCCGGAGCCATCACGGCTCATGATCCATTCGACCGAGCTGCCGTCCGGATTTGATCCGTCGAGATTGCCGTACGACAGGAAAGCGATTCTCCCGTCAGGGGAAAAGCCGGGATAACCGGTACCCGCGTTCAAGGCGACGGCCCCCAGCGGGTGATCCGCCACGACGGGCAGGTGCGTGAGCTGGGTGCGGCTCCCGTTGACGATGTCGAGCGTGAAGATCTGGACTGCCTCTTCGCCCCCGGGGCCCGGCCCCAGGTCTGTCAGGACGACCTTCCGACCGTCGGGGCTGAAATCGAGCGACGTCCCCGCGCCGGCCCGGACGCCGATGGGGGAGGCCTGATCCGCAGCGAACCGGAAGGAAGGATCGCGACTGGCCGGGCCGAGCCGGCGCAATCCCCGGCCGTCGGTGCCGACGATGAAGATCCCCTCCTCCTGCCCCGGCGGCACCAGACTCGGCTTCGACCCACGCGGATCCCTGAGCACCGTGAAGTCATCCGTCACTTCGAAGACGAGGTGCCGGCCGTCGGGGCTCACCCCCATGCGGTGAAACGCGCCGACGATCGGTGAGGACGCGACACCGCTGCGCCCGCTCCCGATGAGCGGGCAAGGCGGGGGCATCGCCAACGGCTCGGGGAAGTCCAGCACAGTGACGGGATCGCAGTCGCCGTGCCGGATCTGGAGCTTCTGGCGGAACGCGCCCACCGTGCACTTGCTCACCACGTAGACCAGCGTCCGGATGCGCGCGCCGGGCGCCGTGCACGTGCTCCGCTCGGCGCAGGCGGTTCGGCAGGCGCGCTGCGCATGGCCGCCCCCGGCACAGGCTCGCTCGCAGGCGACCAGCTCCTGCCTGCAGGTGCTCTGGCACGCGGCAGCGGAGGCCCGGCTGGCTCCGAGCGGCAGGCTCATGACGGCCGCGAGGATAAACGCGAGACGACGCCACCAGACCCGCACGGTCCGCACTCTGCCCCGTCTCCCGTGTGCCGTCAATGCAGAAAGCCGCGGGCTGCAGAGGCACTGAGGAAGCACTGACCCTGTACTTGGTATCTTGCCGCTCGTTGAACTGCCCGTCTCCGCTGCCGGAGCACCTCGGCGAGCGCAGGACGCCCCTCGGGAGGACTGGGCATGCTCGGAGGGCGGGTCGGCGTCCAGCGAAGGTGGATCAATTACTCGCCGGGAAGGCATACGCCGCCGGCCCGGATAGCTCGACGTGGACGGTGCCGTCGGGGTCGGTCGTCGTGCCGCGCGCGTTCGTGAGCTGGCGCAGCCCCGTGCCGTCCGGCCGCATCGCGAAGACCTGGGCCCCGAACGGGTTGGCGCCGACGGGATCGCAGCTCGACTGGAACAGCACCGTTTCGGTGATCCGATCGTGAAAGACCTGGGAGATGGAGCACTGGGAGGACGCAAGGCCACTGTCGTTGAAGCAGGCTGAGTACGGCCGGCCGTCCCACGGCAGGTGGGTGATCTGGCGCAGATGCGTGCCGAGGGTATCGATGGAGAAGAGCTGGCAGATCTCGTGCTGGGTTCTCCCCCACGGGGTTCGCCGACGCTTCGAAGAACACCCGGCCGCGAATGATGAAGCCGCCGAGCTGGTCGGTGTCCCAGCGGTCGAAGTTGGTGAGCTGCAGGAGGTTCCTGCCGTCGTGCAGGAACAACTCGGCCACGCCGAGGCCACCGATTCCGCCGTTCACGTTCGACCGCTCGGGAAAGAAGACAAACAAGGGGCGCGGCCTTACGTCGGCGACCTCCAACCGCGAGACGACGCGTCCCCCACCGGGGAGGATGCGGAACGGGAGCCTCTTCTCAGGGCGCTTGCCATCCGTCTTGACTGCCACAGGCGCGCGCGGGATGTCGGCGAAGAGGATGGTTCGGCTGTTCAGAAAAATCGCACAGCAGATGGTGCCGGAGTGGTGCGTGAGCTGGCGCCGCTCGCCGGATCGCGTGTCGAAGCGGAAGATCTGCTGATCGTCGTGCCCGGCCTTGTCTGGGCCGAGGTCGAGCAGCGCGATGTACCGGCCGTCGGGGCTGACGGGGAAGCTGTCGGAGCTGTTGTCCCCGGGGTTCGGTTGAACGCGGCTGGCAGGACCGAGCCGCCGGCGCCCGGTCCCGTCGGCGCGCACGAAGAAGATGCCCTCCTCAGGTGGCCGCTGAAGACGAAGCGGAAACCACTGGCTCGTCACCTCGAAGACCACCCCGGAGCCGTCCGGGAGCACCACTAGGCGCTGCAAGAGGCCGAGCCCCGGGGGCAAGGGCACAAGGCTATGGCGGGCGGCGGCATACGAAAGGCACAGGCCGGACGGATCCGGCTGCGGGGGGCCCGTGTCCAACTCCGTGACTGTGACCGGGTCGCAGTTCCCGCGCCGGATGAGGAGCTTCTGCTTGAGGACGCTCCCCACCCGCGGGTTGATAGTGCACTCGGTCACCACATACGCGAGCGTGCGAATCGCGGCGCCGGGGGGCCGTGCAGGTGCTCCGCGCCGTACAGGCCGCCCGGCACTCCCGGCGCGCCGGGCCGCCCCCGGGACACGTCTGCCGGCACGCCTTCAACTGCTCCGTGCAGGTGCTGTGACACGCCACCGCGCCAGCTGGGGAGAACGGGGAAGGGCCTGGGCCAACGTCTGATACTAGGGCGTTCCGTTCCCTCGGCGACGACCATCGTCGAAATCGCTCTCCACTGTGCCCGAACTGTGCCCCCACCCAGCCCATTGGAATCCTGCTCACGCCGCTAGAGAGCGCGAGAACCCGCGTCGCGACGGGGCTCGGATGGGCAGAGCAGGGTAGAGCGACTACTCCCGTCAGGCTTCGAACCTGAGGGTCGGGGGTTCGATTCCCTCCGGGCGCACTTTACGGGACGGGCACTTCGTGGTGCTCGACCCCCTCGGCCGCGGTCGACTGTGCCCCGACTGTGCCCGCCTCACCCCATCTGACGTCCGCGGCGACAATCCGTGTCGTGATGGGCTGCGATGGCGCGGGCAGATGGCGCGCATACTCCCGCGAGGGTCCAATACCTGACGCCCGCCCGAAGGGTCCCGTTGGATGGGCCTTCACTGAGCGGCCTTGACCGTGGTCTTGTCCGCGGCGTACATCGAGCCGAGGCGGGGGCTGATAGAAGGACTTCGCAGGGCGCCGAGACATGGTGGCTGGGACCAAGTACGCGAAGAGCGGTGACGTTCACATCGCGTACCGTGTCTTCGGCGACGGCCCGCGCGACGTCGTCCTCGTGCCGGGCACCGCCTCACACGTGGAGCTCTTCTGGGAGCTCCCCGCCAACGAGTACCTGCTGAAACGGCTGACCTCGTTCGCGCGGGTGATCGTCTTCGACAAGCGCGGACAGGGGCTCTCGGATCGAGTCGCCGATCTAACACTCGACGAGCGAGTCGGCGACGTCCTGGCGGTGATGAATGCCGCCGGATCCGATCGCGCCACGATCTACGGTTGGTCGGAGGGCGGCCAGATGTCCCTGATGTTGGCCGCGACCCAACCGGAGCGAGTCGCGGGGCTCGTCCTGTACGGCACGTATGCATCGATCCAGGCGCCCCCATATTCTGTGCCGCCCGAGCGGTTCGAGCTATTCCTTGGGGCGCTCGAAAGGCACTGGGGTGAAGGGATTCTCGTTCGCCTGAACGCCCCGAGCCGCGTCAAGGATAAGGCGTTCATCGAGTGGTTCGGGCGACTCGAGCGCGCCGTGACGGGTCCGACCGGAATCGTTGCCTTGCTGCGGGCCAACTATGAGATCGACGTCACCGATGTTCTGCCGTCGATCCGGGTGCCGACCCTGATCCTGCATCGCGTGGGCGATGCGCTCGTGCCGGTCGACGCCGGCCGAGAGCTGGCTCGCAACATTCCGGGAGCCAGATTCGTCGAGCTGCCCGGCGGCGACCATCTGCTCCAAGCCTTCGATGAGGACGTGCTGGACCTGCTTCTCGACCAGATCGAGGAATTCATAACCGGCCGGCCACCTCGCCCGGCTCCGCACCAAGGAGTCGCCGCCGCGCTCTTCGCCGACATCGTCGGCTCTGGGAAGCCTCCCTCGCTGGCACCGGCCGGTGCCGAGTTCGACGCCATCGCGGAGCTCGAACGATGCCGGGAGATTCTCGCGTCCGGCGAGGACGGGGCTGGGCTCGCCGGCCTGGTCGCACGGGCCGAAGCGGTCGTCGCCGCGGCACGAGGATCGTGGAGCGAATCCGAGGCGCTGTTCATCAAGGCGGCCGAGACGTTTCGGCGCCATGGGATGGTGTGGCAGGAGGCGCAAACGTTTCAGAGCTGGGCCCATGCGTTGCGGGCCGGCGCCGATCGTCGCGCGTCGATCGAGAAGCTCGATCTGGCGATCGAGATCTATCGCCGGCACGCCGCAGGCCGGACGCGGCGCCGAAGGCGAGGGTGCCCGCGCCAACGGCGGCACCAGTGCATCCGCGGATGCACCGCGAGGGACGTTCCGGCGCGAAGGCGACTACTGGACGTTGTCATGGGGACACCACGTCGTCCGCCTGAGGAACGCCAAGGGCCTTCACTACATTGCCTACCTGCTTGCCAAACCGGGTCGCCAGATTCTTGCCTGCGAGCTCGCCGCGGCTGGAACGGCGACCGGCGACCAACAGGCCTCGATCGATCGGGGCGCGACGGCTGCCGACCTCGGCGACGCCGGCGGGTTGCTCGACGCCAAAGCGCGGGAGCAATACGGCCGCCGCATGGACGAGCTCGGCGCGGAGCTCGCACACGCCGTTCAGCTCAACGACGTGGGGCGTGCAGGGCACCTGCGCTCGGAGCTGGAGGCGCTGCACGATCAGATCGTAGCTGCGGTGGGGCTGGGCGGGCGCGACCGCAAGGCCGCTTCGCACGCCGAACGGGCGCGCCTGATGGTGACGAAGGCGATCAAGGCAACGATCGCGAAGGTCCGCGTCAGCGACGCCGCGCTGGGGCGTCATCTCGCCACGTCGATCAAGACCGGCCACTGCTGCACGTACGATCCCGGCCCAGTGCCTCCCGTCTCCTGGCAATTGTAGGCTGCTCGCGTCGAGGCCGATTCGGCCCGCTCCCCGCGATTTGTGCCGCCCGTCGGTACGTCGTGCTGTGCTTCCTCACGCCCTAAGGGCAGGAGCGATCCACTTGAGCCGCGGCGACGCCGAAAGAGTGTCGCCTTCGCAACGGTGAAAACGCATAGGAGGACGCAGTGATGCACAGGGTAGCGCCACTGATTCTGCTGGCCGGTTGCGTAATCTTCGTCGGCGCGACACATGCCATCGCGGAGGACGGACCGCCACGCCACGCCCAAGGGGCGCCATTCGACGAGCCGCCACACCGCGCCCAGGTGGTGGCATTGGACGAGTGCGATCCGACGACGTTCAACCCGGTGCTGGGGGAGGAAGGGACGGGCTTCTGCCACAACGTCACGCTGTATGGTCTCGGTCTTGGCTTCGAGACCCCGCTACAGAAGCTGATCGACGAGGCAAACTCCGGAACTCCCGATCCGGGCTGGGACTTCGAACCCGATCAGCTGACGATCCAGAAGGGGACCAACCTATCGGTTGTCGACCAAGGCGGTGAGCCCCACACGTTCACAGAAGTGGCGCGGTTCGGTGGCGGATTCGTCGAAGCCCTCAACCATGGCGAGGCCATCGTTCCGGAGTGCGACGGCGGCTTCAAGAACGTCGCGGTGGCCCGGACGCGCATCCTTCAGGGAAGCCGCCTCGATGTCACGGGCCTTTCGAAGGGCAGGCATCTCTTCCAATGCTGCATCCATCCATGGATGCGCATGGAAGTGGACGTGAAGTGAGATTGCCGCCGACAACGACGCACGCGGTGTCGACGGCGCCGGAGTTGCGCACACTCGGCGGCGCGCGATGGGTGCGGTTCGGGATCGACATACCCCGCGCCCCGACCCCGCGCCCCGCCGGCCGCACCGTTGATCGCCTGAGCCGGGAGGGACCCTCACGGAGCCGTTCGGCGCCCACTCGAGGCCGCAGCGGTCCGACGTCTCTCCCGGTCTGAATGGGATACGCCCAGATCGCCGGAAGCACGGACCCCGAGAGGAGGACCGATCATGACACAGCGATTGTGCGTGCTGTACGTCGCCACGCTGCTGGCGACCGCCGGCGGCGCCCATGCCGCGCTCACAACACAGGCATGCCTCGCGAAGAGGGTGTCAGCGTGGGGTAAGCTGCGCCAATGCCAGCGCAAGGAGCAGGCAAAGGGAATACTTGGCAAGCCGTCGGATCCCGCGAAGTGCCAGGCGACGTTCGATGCGGCTGCTGGCAAGCTCGATACCGCCGCCTCGAACGCCAACGTCGCCTGCCGCTACCTGGACAATGCCGACGGCACGATCACCGACACGACGACCGGCCTCATGTGGGAGGTGCGCGCTGGGGAGGAGTTCGCCGAGTGGTTGGACGCGATGGGCACTCACGTCAGTGCCTGCGACGGATGGTCCGCGAACGGAACGACCATGTTCCCAGCTTGCCTGTACTCCGACTGGCGCCTGCCGACCATCGTGGAACTCACGGCGATCCTGGATCCGACCGCGCCGGGGTGTAGCTTCGGTAGCCCCTGCATCGACCCCGTTTTCGGGTTCACCTCCCCCGGCAAATACTGGTCAGCAACGACGTACTCCACCCAGCCAGACTATGCTTGGACGGTGGATTTCGGCAATGGTGCCGTTGGCGCCAGCCTGAAATTCACCGACCACAACGTCATCGGGGCATTCTCCATGCGTGCCGTCCGCAACGGCCTGTGATCGCACTTCGACGCCGACCGGTCGTGATGGACTCGACCGCAACCGGATCCGCCAGTCCATGTAGCCACATTTCCCACACGCTACCACGTCGAAGCAGTTGCCACGGGGCTGCGACCCCTTCGACTGTGCCCGAACTGTGCCCCCACTGAGCCCACGCCATCCCATCTGACGTCCGCGATTGGTGGCGAGAACCTGCGTCGCGACGGGGCTGCGATGGGGAGAGCAGGGTAGAGCGAGTACCGACGTCAGGCTTCGAACCTGAGGGTCGGGGGTTCGATTCCCTCCGGGCGCACTTTACGGGACGGGCACTTCGGGGCGCTCGACACCGTCGGAACCCATCGACTGTGCCCGAACTGTGCCCCGACTGTGCCCCGTCGGGAAACAAGAGCCTCGCCGGGGAGGTCTCCGTGGCCCCTGAGGGGCGCGATAGCGATCAACGCCGCGGGAGAAGGTCGGAAGGGTATCGTCGTTCGCCCGCGACCTCCTCGGGGGACCGTGTGCAGCTTATCCCTCGATGATCGCACATCGAGCCTCGGCGACAGGCCGGCGGCCGGGTGGGTAGGGTGTCCGCCCCTGGGGGCGGCGTGCGGGTATAGCTAGTGGAGCTGGGCGTTGTGTCCGAATGATGGCACCAGCGTCGGAGGCTGTCCCACACATACGCGTAACCATGCAGTCAGCGAAGCCGCTTGAAATCGAGACCAAACCCGACGCGACGCAACGTCGAGTCCCAGATCTCGACATGGGCGAGGTGATCGGACAAAAGCCCGATCACCTCGCTTCGATCCGCACCGCTGGTGCGACATCCCAGGTAGACCCGGCGGATCTCATTTGGGTGCAACGTCTCTCAGGACCATCTTGCTATTCGCGATCGACGGTTCTTCTGTGCCGCGAATCCAGTACCGCCACTCCCGCTCGTGGCCCCACGGTCGGGCCGCGGACGATAGACCATTCGAGGCGATTGCGGCGTGCCTCGGCGGTGAACGTCACGGCGTCCACCTGGTTGGGGCGAGTCGTGGTCGTCGTGGTGGATGCGGTCTGCAAAGTCGAGGTGGGCGGGCCGCGCGGGGCTTGCAGCGTGCGGCCGGCGCGCGGATACTCGGGCGCCGTGCGGTGGATTGTGGGAGTGGCCGTTGTGCTTGCGGCCGCGGTTGCGGTCGCGACCAACGCCGTCGCCGCGCCGCCGGCGGGCGGGCTCGAGCCGATCGCCGCCTCCCCGTGCATCGGCTCCACGACGCTCGCGACAGGATGCCCCGTCGCCTCGCCGGTGCTCCAGGGCGCGAACGACATCGCGATCAGCCCCGACGGGCGCACCCTGTACCTCGCGACCGCGTACGCGGGCGGCGCGGTGGTCGCGGTGCGCCGCAACGCCGACGGCACGCTGGGAGGGGTGCTCGGGTGCGATGCGGCGACCGCGAGCGCCGGCTGTGCGACGGTCGTGCCGTCGCTGTACGCCGCCCAGTCCGTGGCTGTGGGGACGGCGGGGCAGGTGCTCGTCATGACCGAGTACGGCATGTCCGGCGCAATCACCGCGCTCGCCGTCAACAACGACGGCTCGTTGGGCGGGATGATCAACTGCGTCGCGTCGCCCGGTGCCTCCAGCTACGCGGCGGGCTGCACGGCACGCACGGGGCTGGTACTGCCGCTCGACATCGCGGTCAGCCCGGGCGGCACGATCTACGTCGCGTCGTTCGGCGGCTACACGGAGGGTACCGTGATCGCGCTGGCGACGACCGCCAACGGCGCGATCGGCGACGAGCTGAGCTGCTACTCGACGACAGGGATCAACCCGAGCTATGCCTGCCCGAGCAAGTCAACGGGCCGGATCGCCTCGCCGACGAGCGTCATCGTCGGCTCCGGCGGCACCGTCTACGTGACGTCGTCGGAGTACCAGGCCAGCTACGGCGTGGTGACCGCGTTCCCGACGGATCCCGGCGGCGCGCTGCAGGACCCCTCGAACTGCGTCAGCGACGGCACGAGCTATCCGATCACGCCGTGCGGCACCACGGCGGCCGGGATCAAGGGCGCACGGGCGATGGCAATCAGCCCGGACGGGAGGCTGTACGTCGCGGCGTCGCCGTACGACGGCAGCAGCGGCACCATTGCGGCGTTCTCGCTGCAGGCGTCGGGGCTGATCGGCGCCGAGCTGAACTGCCTCGGCTCGGGGGTCGCAACCGGCTGCCCGACCGCACCGGGGCTCAAGGGAGTGTCCGGGCTGGCCGTCGCGCCCGACGGCACGGTGTACACCGCGGCGAACTACAGCGCCTCCGACGGCGCGGCGGCAGCCTTCGCGCGCCAGCAGAACGGCGCCTTCTCGAACGCGCTCAACTGCGTCGGCGTCACGAGCGGCACCGGCTGCGACCTGCGTATGCCCGGGTTGGCCGGGGCCAAGGCGATCGTCGGCAGCCCCGACCCGTCGATGCAGGACCTCTACGTGGCCGGGCGTTACGCGTCGAACATCACCGCGCCCGGCACCGACGGCGCCGTCGCCGCGCTCACGCGCGAGCTGCCGCCGGTCTGCGCCGGCGGCACGGCGACGGCGCTCGTCGGCCAGGCCATCACGGTCGGGCTGGGCTGCAGCGATCCGAATAACGACCCGCTCACGCACACGATCGCCGCGGCCCCCGGACACGGCACGCTCGGGACGATCGACAATGGCGCCGGGACGGTCGTCTACACGCCCGCCGCGGGCTTCATCGGGGGCGACACGTTCACCGTCCAGGCAAGCGACGGCACGCTGGGCTCGGGCACCGGGACGGTGACGGTCGACGTCACGGTCGGCGCCGTGCTCCACGGCGCCGCGTGCCGCAGCGAGAGCGTGCCGCGCGCGATCACGCAGAAGTTCGACCGCGCGACGGGCCTGCTCGAGCGTCCCGATCAGCAGTCGAAGACGAAGACCGCGAAGCTCCGCCGGCAGGCGAAGCACGTGCTCGTGGGTGCGGGGAAGGCCGCCGGCAAAGCGGCGAAGGGGAAGAAGCCGAAGCTCTCGGCCGCGTGTGCCGCCGCGATCCAGCAGGCGGTCGCCGTGATGACGGCCGGCCTCTAGAGGCTGGTGATCGCTACCGGAGCGCGAGGGGCGTGGGGGGTAGACTCGGACCGATGGCGGCGTGGTAGGCGCCGCCTGCCTGAGTCCTTCGATAGGCCTGCCGGCATGTCCTCACAGCCTCACAAGCGCATGACGTCGCTCCGCCCGGGCGTTCAACCTCGGCCGTCGCGCGACGCCGCCGAAAGTGATCCACCTACCCGAGTTCCCGAGGCTGGCCGAGCACAACGCCCGGGAGGGGCTCTTCGAGAAGGCGGACTTCTTCGCCGTGCTCGCGCAGGTGACCGACCCGGGGCTCCAGGGCTACCTCGAATGGGCCTTCTGGACGGGGATGCGGAAGGGCGAGATCGCGAAGCTCGAATGGTCCGCGCTCGCGAGACGTGGACGCTCACGCTGCCCGGACGCATCACCAAGAACCGTCGTCCACGCCGCCTGGTCCTGGCGGGGCCGTTCCGCACAATCATCGAGCGGCGCCTCGCAGTACGCCGGCTCGACTGCCGCCTGATCTTCTGGCGGGAGCATCACGGCGCGGCGACCGTGCAGGTCCAGCCGGGCATGCCGGTGCGCATCTACGAGTTCCGCAAGAGCTGGGCGACGGCGTGCCGGAAGGCGGGCATCAAACCGGGGAAGGGCGGTCGCATCTTCCATGATCTCCGGCGCACCGGAGTTCGCAACCTCCGCCGCGCCGGTGTCGATCGGAAGGTCGCGATGGCGATCTCGGGGCACCGGAGCGAGTCCGTGTTCGAGCGCTACAACATCGACACGGACGACGACCTGCGGGAGGCGGTGACGAAGGTGGCCTCATATGTCGGGACGCTGCCGGATGCAGCCACGGTCGTGCCCATGCCGACACGAAGCGAGGCCTAGGGAGCAAGGGTTGATCGACGCCATGCACGAATCGAATCCTTGGATGCGTACTTGTCGCGTGCGGCGAAGCGGGCAACGCGGGCCGGAGACTATCATCACGGTTCCACTAACGGCCCGTAGCACGGAAGCGCGCCTCGGCCTCGGCGAAGCGACGCCGTGTATCCTCCATGTCCCAGGGCCGCTCGACCAGGGTTTCGGGGTCCCACTCGCTTCGCTGCTGCGGCGGTGCGAAGAAGTCGCCGGCGTAGACGTGGATCGCGCGAGTGAATTTGCCGATGGGGTTCAAGACCGAATGGATGATGTCGCGTCCCAGCGGCGCGACCTCCCCTACGCCGAGCGTCCGGGCTCCGACCGCTTCGATACCCCGCTCGGTGCGCCTCCAGAAGAGGTTGTCCTCGCGACCGAAGAAGATGCCGATGACCGCCCACATCTGGTGGTCATGCGGCTTCAAGGACATCCACGGTGCCCAGGTGAAGTCGAGGATGGTCAGGTCGGGAGCACGATGGAGCATCTGAATGCCCGCCTGCCTCGGCTCGCCCAACGCCGCTACCACTGCTGCTGGTGCGGAAAGCGCTTCGGCCACAATCTCGCGAACCGCGCGGGGACCGTCCACTCCCGCAACCGCCGCGTGACAATCCTCGACGAAGCGTCGGAACTCGAACACGACCGCCGTATATCACGAGCATCCACGCCGAGCGGAATGTCGTGCGGCTTCCCTAGCCCAGGATGCCCGTGCGCATCTGAGCCCATGTTCCATAACCTCCGCCGCACGGGCGTGCGCAACCTCCGTCGCGCTGGGGTCGATCGCAAGGTCGCGATGGCGATGTCGGGCCACCGGAGCGAGTCCGTTTCGAGCGCTACAACATCGACACCGACGACGACTTGCGGGAGGCCGTTGCGAAGGTGGCGACGTATGTCGACGCGCGGGAACCAACGGTAAAGGCCGATCCGAGGAGACGCATAGGGACTCGGACTAAGAATGCCCGATGGATCCGCGCTCGGGGGCACAGTTCGGGCACAATCGCCGAAGGAGCCGCGCGGGGCCGGAGCCTCTAGGGGACCGTCAGGCGCGTGGCCTGACGCTCGGGGCGAGGGCGGCGTCGATCGCGTGTCCGTCGCGTTCGAAGCCGACGTCATGTCGTGTCCGCGGTGTGGTGGGCCGATGGTCGTGCTGGCGACGATCGACGACCCGGCGATGATCGCCCGGATCCTCACGCACCTGATATTGGGGGCGCTCCGTGAACGTTCCAGGGTTGTCGTGCCTACGGCCTCTTCAGCCGCGCATCGCCTCGGGGTCACTTGGTTCCGGCATCGGGATGATGTCGGTGTCGGTCGTGTCGAACGCATCGAGGCTTTCGACGGCGGCCAGGTGATGCGCCGCGGGGGCATGCGCGTAGCGCTGGGGCATGCGCTCGTTCGTGTGTTGCAGGAGGTGGGCGATCTCCGCGGTGTCGTTGTACCGGAGCCGGGGCCGCGTCGCTTACACGAGTCCCGCCCGCCGCAGGGCTGGTCGCCACATGGCGTAGTCGGACGTCTGCCCGCTTGGGGACCAGCGCGAGGTACCCACGGTCAGCACCCAACGCCGTCTCCCGTCGGCCGTCAACGCGGACGTATCGCGGGTTCACGCGCGAGGCCGCTGACACTCGTCAGGACCCGACATGTCGCAAGCGATGCAAGCGATAGCCACAAGCAGTCTTGCCCCAGATGTCGCCAGTGACCGGATCGACCCACACACGCTCGCCCAGGCCCGCGAGCGGACTACCCAAAATTCCGCTGCAGACCCCGAACGAGTAGGGGCTCGGGTAGACCAGCGACAGTGAGGGGAAGTAGACGAGGTTGGCTCCAGTGCTCGTCTCGCGCACGTAGCCACGGCTGTACCAGGTGGCGTCGGCCCCCTCGTAGCCGATCCCGTACACGGTGGCACTGGCGTTGTAGGGGCCTGCGCAGCTCGGTCCGGTGCAGGGGACCCAGGCGGAGGTGTCGAAGCGCTCGGAGACGCAGGGGTTCTGGCAACCGGGCGACGGGTTCGGGCTGCCCGGTACGTCCGAGATCGCACAGTTGTCACCCACAAAGGACGGTCGCAGAGTCGTACAGTTCGAAGGCCTGTTGGTGAAGCGACCATAGGCGAGGCGGCCGATGGCCGAGGCGCCAATGAGCCCAGCGAGCACGTCACCGTTGGGCGCGATGTGCAAATCGTAGGGCCTCGGCACCGAACCATCGGGCGAACTCGGGAGCGGCACATAGAGCACATGGCCGGTTCGCGGGTCGAGTTGGCCTAGCGACTGGCCACCGAAGCCCACCAGCGGTTCGTGCAGCCCCTGTTCCTTGCCGCTGACCAGGTTCGCAAACCAGATGCTGCCGTCGGGATGCGCGCCCACTCCCAGCGCGAGCGACACGCCGGGTAGGGCATACTCATGGAAACACCCGGCGTCCGCAACGGTGGACTCGGGCTGCCCCGGTGCAGGAGGCGGACAGACGTCTTCGACACGCACGCAGTCGTAGTCGGTCAGACATTCTCGGAGTTGGTTGTTACCGCACGTTCCGACGCTCGCGCCGGCGGCAACATTGCAGACGTCGGACGTGATGTAGTTGAAACTGGTGGTGGCCGCTGGCGTACGGTAGGCGGAGAACTCCTGGTAGGGGGCCTGTTCCGGGTCGAAGCTGGTCAAGCGCGCGGGGAGCACGCGTACCCCTGCCCACGACTGAGCCGCGTTTGCGAACCAGATGCGCTTGCGAGCGTTGTCCCAGGCAATGCCGGTCGCGATGTTGTCGTTGCCCGGCACGTGGTACAGGCGCCCCTTCTGCGTCGCTGGATCGAACATGACGATCCTGCTGTGGTTGGGGCTGTCTTGGCCAGGGCTCGTCTCCGCTGAGGGAACGCCGCCGCCGTGTGTGAACCAGGCGCGCCCGTACTCGTCGACCGCGATGCCCTCGCCGATCGTGACCATGTTGCTCCAAGAGCAGCCGTACACACAGCTATTCCAAAACGGAGCGCGCCCGCCCTCCGGAACGGGCGCGGGCTGCGGATAGTAGACCGGGATCGCAGACTGACTGGGAGGATTCCAAAACGAGTGGTTCCAGTAGAACTCGCTCGAGTACCAGAGTCGCCCGGACGGATCGGTTCTGAGTGCGCCGGGAGGCTGGTAGCCCGCGGGGGGCGGATAGCTGGGGATCGTGTAGAAGAGGTCGAGCGTGTACGACTCGAACGGGACCGCGTTGGAGGGGAGCCCCTGCGCCACGACGCGGATGCTGCTGGGACTCTGCGGGCCGCTGAGCTTGACCACAACCTGATCGTCGAGCCACGACACGATCCCAGGGTTACCGAACGGGAAGGTGACGGTGCGCGTCGGGTTGCGAAGCTCCACCTCGATGCGCGAGTAGGCTCCTCCCGCCCCAAAGCCGCGGCCACTCACGGAGAGGGCGAAGAACGACGTGCCGGTCGCGCGTACGCTGACTGCCGGGTTGGTCGCGCGCAGCGCGCTGGTCGGGGCGGCGCGGGCGCCCGCTGCGGCCGTCACTGTCAGACCAACAACCACCGCGACCCCGGTCGTCAGACGACGCGATATGGGTGGGCGTCCCCTCTTCGTTCGTCGTCGATGATCTTCGGATCCCTGCGAGGGGACGGTGCCGCGGTTGCGAGGCTCGGGGACGATAATGAGTCGTGTCATGGCCGTGTTCCTCGCAATCCGGGCGTAACCTTCGAGGGAACATGGCGTAACCACGGGCGGAACATCCGCTGGCATGCGCGCGCGGGCCCTCCGGATGGCCGTTGGCCCGGTCCGTGCCGGCTACCTTGTGCACAAGCTTCGATAGGAAGATCGGTTCCTAGTCGGGCCCACGCGAGGCGGTGCTGGCCCAGACGGTCGGCGCTGCGCACCGTGGCCGACTGGCTGACGGCTCGCTGGCGTTCCTCGCCGGGCGCGCGCCGCAGTCTGCCTCCACGCTCATGCGGAAGGCGACGTCGGGAGAAGGCGGCTCGAGGCCACATGCGGCGCCTTCCGTGCGGTACGAGCGGCGCTACCTTCCGCCAATGAACGCGGACCCGACCAGTCAGCGGCTGACAGATAGGCGTAACCATCGACGGAACAGATGTTCCGCCCCGACCAACCGGCCGCCTTCAGGCGGAAAGGTCGCGTCGGTACACAGTCGGTGCCGACCGAACACCTGTTCCGTCAGGCGTAACGCCGGTCGGTCGGTCCGGCGAGCGTGCCAGCATGCGCGTAGCGCGCTTCCCCGCGAGGGCCATGGACGATCGACCACGCAGTATCCACAACCGACCGAGACGGGCTGACTGCAGAGATTCCACTCTGGCCGTCGAGGAGCACAGATATGTCGCGTTTTGAGCCAGTGGCGTCGGCGTGCCAACAGCAGGTCCGCGTCGCCACTCTCTCACGGGAGGTGTCGGCCATAGTTGTCGATCGCGTCGGGGGAGTTCCCTGTCGCGCCCAACCGGGCAGGCCTTGCCACCAAGGATGCAAGAGCAGTAGATCATCCAGGGGGATGCCCAAGCCGTCTGGCCGCCCGGTCGAGCTGGGAAATGCGTGGGAAATGCTAGCGCGCGTCGCCATGCTTGCCCTGGCCGTCGGCTGGGTCGGACTCGCGACGCCGGCGCTCGCCACGCCGAGGTGCACGAAAACCTACCGGCGGGAGACCGTCGGCTGCGAAAGGACCCGCTGCGCGACCCTGCGCGGGCCGGCACGGCAAGACCGCGCCAGCTGGGGAGAACGGGGAAGGGCCTGGGCCAACGTCTGATACTAGGGCGCTCCGTCAACTTCACAGGGTTGTCGTGCCTACGGCCCGAGCGCGCCCTTCCGATTCGCCGGCAACTACCGTCCGTAGGTGTCGACCGTCTCCTGGATGCTCGCGTGGGCGCCGCCACAGGACTCTACGCGATCGGCTCATTGACGGGCGATGAGGGACCGGGCTACACGCCGAGCGTGCGCCGCCGTGTCCTCGTCCTCGCGATCTTCGCAGGCTTGTCACTCGCAGCGAGCCGCGACGGCGGGGCGGCCTGCCAGAGCACCTGCACGCAGCAACTGGTCGAGTGTAAACGGACATGTTCCGGCGGCGGTCAGGCCCGACGCGAGTGCCGGGCGGCCTGCGCCGAGCGGAGCAGCTGTACTGCGCCGGGTACGCGCATTCGCACGCTCGCCTATGTGGTGAGCAAGTGCACGGCGAGCGGTTTTCACCAGCAGCTGCAGATACGTCGTGGAAACTGCGATCCCGTAACCGTTCTCGACTTTCCCGAGCCGGCCGACCCGCGGGCCTCCCCCTCGCTGGCCTCTACTTGTGCCCTCATAGGACCGCTGCGCTCAGGCGTTGCGTCATCTCCGATCATCGGTGTGTTTGAACGTCTCGGGGTGAGTCCCAGCGGTAGGCTCATCGTGGTCGAGGTGACAGATGACTTCGGGGGTTACCCGAGGCTGCCGCCGGGTTACCAGGAAGGTTTTTTCGTTGTTTCCGCCGACGGCAGCGGGGGGCACTGGATCGCACCGCCCAGTCGCGACCCGGTGTTCCGGTTAAGGTTCCCGGACAGCAGCTCCCCGACGGGCTTTCGGGCCGGCGACTACACCCTGCTGTCCTTCAGCCCGGACCAGCGGGAGGTCGTCTTCACAGATAGACCCGAAGGCGAAGACGCGATCCAGATATTCACACTCGACCTCCAAACCGGGACGAGAGTTCAGTGGACGCACCTGCCCTACGTGGGAGACCGCGAGGAGGGGGCCGTTGGCCTATGGCCAGGTATCCGTTTTCCCGCGTTTGGCTCCGACGGGACCATATCGTTCTTCTCATACGGCAATGTAGACGGAACAAACGCCAAAGAGCACCTTGTGAGATGGTTGATAACCGCGCCTGGGTCGCGCCCTAGGAGGGTCCCCGAGCCGACGGCGCTACCCGGCAGTGTCGTGGTCACAACTTTTTCGATTTCAGGCCCGCTCAGCCGGAGCGGAGTGACGGTGCTTAGGCTGCCGGGCACGCCGGAGAACCCGACGGTCCTCTTCGACGGAGTCTCCGAAGTCTTCGCGTCAAAGGGAAGGGAGCTCCTGCAGCTAACGAACCTCCGCCGCGCCGATACAACGGCCCCGTACCTGACACGGGATCGGCAGCGGGTGATCTTCACCGCCTCTACCGATAGATTGCGTACCAACCCTTCCGAGACCTGTCAGCTCTTCTCCATCGGCACGCTTGGCGCGGGTCTACGCCAGCTGACGCATTTCTCGCAGCCCTCGCATTCCGCGGACGGGTGTAACGCACTGGCTCCTCCGGGATGCCGTATCATCCCGCTCGCTCCGAATGCGACGACAGGGACCGTCGTCTTCTACGCCAGTTGTGATCCCTTCGGCCTGAATCCTTTGGGCGACCAGATCTTCACCATCCGGTCAGATGGGTCGGGTCTTCGGCAGCTGACTCGCGCGGGTGGGCTAGTCACCGAAGCGGACGGCGTCAGCTCGGAGAACATCGGCCCGGTTGCGTATTCCGGGAGTGCATCGCGGTAACGGATGTGGAGAGCGTCCGACGAGGCGGCCGGTCGAAGGCCCCTTCGGCCGCGGCACGATCGACACGTGGGCCGCCGCGCCAGCTGGGGAGCACGGGGCGGAAGGGTCTGGGCCAACGTCTGATATTGAGGCGCATCGTCAACTCCCCAGGGTTGTCGTTCCCGCGGCTGTGCGCTGTGCCCGAACTGTGCCCACACTGTGCCCATGCGATCCCATCTGACGTCCGCGAGCGTGGCAGTGAACCCGCGTCGCGCCGGGGCTCGGATGGGGAGAGCAGGGTAGAGCGAGTACAGACGTCAGGCTTCGAACCTGAGGGTCGGGGGTTCGATTCCCTCCGGGCGCACTCTACGGGACGGGCATTTCTGGTGGTCCGGATACGTCCGAGACCCCCGACTGTGCCCGAACTGTGCCCCGAGTGTGCCCCGTTAGGAAACGAGAGCCGCGCCGTGCCCTCTCCCCTTGTGCTGAAGGGGGCGATAGCGATCCCCCCGCCGGCGAACGTCGGGAGGGCATCGTCGTTCGTCCCGGGCCCTTCGGGAAGCACACGTAGCCCGTGGGAGAGGGTCGCTCATCGGTGTGCGCAGCGTCGTTCCGGAGAGCGGCGAGCTGATAGACGGCGATCGGGGCGAATACCCCCTTTGAAGGTCCTATCTGCCTCGCGCATCGCACGACTGGCGCGGGCGCCGGCTTTCTCGTTGACTGGAGGCCATGCCCTGAGGCACGCTAGCTCCCGAACGGACGGGTCCGATGTGCGTGCTGCTTGCCGTCCTGGGTCTCGCCGGCCTCATCGGCGCTGCCAACCAACCGGTGGCTGCGTGCGTGCCGGTCGCCGTCATCGCCGCGCCCCCCGCACCGCGCGTCGTTGATCCGCCGTCCGTCCTCTCGCTTCCTACCCGAGGAGCGGCGCCGACGGCGGCCCCCTTCGTGCAGCCCGTCGACGTCGATGACGACGACGATGCCGCCATCGATGATGATGGTGGCGACGTCGCTCGCACTCGCCGCTTTCCCCTCGTGTCCATCGCGGTCGTCCCTCACGGGCGACCCATCGCGGCGCAGGCATCACGCGTCCGCTCGATTGGGGCGCGGGTCGGGAGCGATGTTCCCCGCGCCCCGCCGTCAACTCCGCCTATCGTCTGAGCCGAGACGGGTCCTCGCGGTCGCGGAGAGTTCGGGAACGACCACCCCGAACCCGCAGCGGCCCGGCGTCCCACATCGGCCCAGACGTGATGCGCCTGCATCGCGGGAGTCACGGACGTTCGAGAGGAGGACCGACCATGGCACGACGAGCACTCACGATCTCGATTGTCACCCTGCTGGTGACTGCCGGCATTGCCCACGCGGCATTCACCACCCCCGTGTGCCTCGCCAAGAAGGTTACTGCGTGGACCACCCTCCGGAAGTGTCAGGCAACTGAGCGAGGAAAGCAGCTGCTGGGGAAGACTGCTGACCTCACGAAGTGCCAGACGAAGTTCGATGCCAAGCTCACGGCGACCAACGACAAGGCGACGGCGTCCGGAATCCCCTGCCGCTACGCAGACCACGGCGATAGCACCGTGATCGACTACGATACCGGGCTCCAGTGGGAGAAGAAGACGGGCACCGATCTTCTCGGCATCTGCCCGCGTGGGGCCATCAATTGCGTGCTTGATCTGTACACGCGGGATGCCGTTCAGGCGTTTGTTGTGAACACGAGTGCGGACCACCTTACCTTTACCGGCGTCCTCGTCGGCTTCGCGGGCTATTCCGACTGGCGACTGCCGACGATCGTGGAGCTGGTGGGGATCATGGACCTGAGCGTGGCGGGGTGTGGTCTTGGGCTCGCACCACCGCCCTGTATCGATCCGATCTTCGGTCCGACCGTCGCCGGCTTCTATTGGTCGACCACTGCTGGCTTCGCCGGTAACCCGAGCGAGGTATGGCTTGTGGGCGACCACGGCAGCTTCGGCGGCGGCATCGCCGAAATAACCCACGCTTATGTGCGCGCGGTGCGCTCCGCCCTGTGATCGCCTCCGCATGAGGTGAGGCTGACGAGCGGAGGACTATCTCGTGAACGGCGCCTGCCGTAGATGCGCGCCCGTCTGTTCTCCCGTGCGATCGCCTCGGATTTCTGACTCGTGGGGACCGTCGTTCGACGAGTACGAACGATCAGAATCCCCACATTGCCAGTTGATGCGTCCCAGGGGCCGCCGCAAGCAGTAGTCCGTCCCGGCGGGGGATTCCAGCCGTGCGCTTCGTGGAGCGGCTGTGGCACCGGGCGGATGTGCTCCCGGGCTTCCCCGCGCTCCGGGCGGGCATACACCAAGGTGAGGTGGTGCAGCGGGGCGTGCGCTACTTCGGGACGACCGTCAACGTGGCCGCCCGCATCGCGGCGCTCGCCCGGGGCGGGCAGGTGCTGGCGTCGATACGAGTAGCCATGGCCGCGAAGGACGTAGGCATTCCAGTCGAACTGCTGGGGATGTACACGCTCTACAACCTGCGCGAACCGGTGGAGCTGTACATCCTCGGTGTTGGGCCCTGCTGCGACGTTGCCGCGATCGACCCGGTCTGTCGATGCGCGTCAGGCCGGAGCAGGCCGCAGGCCGTCTGACGGCCGATGGACGCGAGTACCTCTTCTGCTCGCTGCGGTGTGCCGCACTGTTTGCAGCCGACCCGGGCGTCTACACGCGGTCGACGAGCTGACGACAGCGCCCGGCGACGGCCGGATCAGGCGGGATTGCGCGCCGAGAAGAGCGACGCGATCCCTATCACAATCGCACACACTGCTCGCAGTAAAAGCACTCCTCGTCGGGCGCGCACCCCTCGTTCGTAGTCATTTCGCAGACCTCGCCCGGATCGAGTCTGTCGTTCAGGCAGGCGCGCCCGCTCGCGCAGCGGCACTGATCGTTGCAGATGTCGTCGGGGTAGCAGGGGAACTCGGAGAGCCCAGGGGGGTCGCACTCCTCACCAGCCAGGTAGTCGACGATGCCGTTGCCGCACTCGTAGGGGATGGGCGTGCAGGTGCAGTCAGTTCCGACATCCCCTGTACCACAGAAGAAGTGCTCCCGGCAGCGCCGAGGATCGAGCTCGCAGCCCGGTTCAGCCAGGGGGGTACATATGGGACCGTCGCACTCCTCGCCGGGAGCGAGGAGGCCATCGTGGCAGAACGGTCCATCGATGCAGAAGATCGTGTCCAGGTTGGACCACAGCAAGTCGCCAACGGTCCCTGCAGGCGCGGCTTCGTCGCATGGCGAGTGGCCGGAGCAGTCGGGCCAATCCAGGCATCGTTCCGTGCAGGATTCGCCCAGGCGCGCCGCGGCCCGGTCGAGACAGGCTAGCGTCTTCGGGTCGAAGAGGGGACGCGCCCGGTCCAGGTTGCCCAGCACGCACGTGTCCGCGAGGGATCTTCTTGCCTCGCACATCGCGGGTGCAGTTGCCGACGCATTCCGTAAATGTCGCCACGTACCGCTGAAGCTGCCGGGCGGCCGATTCCCGGCACTTGCCCTCGGCGTGCGTGAGACCGTCGGCGCTGGCCCCATCGTCGCAGAAGAGCTTGCCGATCAGGGCCTCCGCCCGCGAGCGCACCGAGTCGAGCACGCTGTCGGGGTAGCTGGGGCAGCCGCCGGGGTAGCATCCGGGGCAGGCCGCTCCAACGCACCGGCGGGCTATGATCTCGTCGGCCTTGGCTCGTCCCTTCTGCAGGCACGCCTCGGGGGCACAGCTGCGGGTCGGAGTCGCCTGAGGCACCTCGTTGCATTTCACGAGGCACTCGATCGTGGTCACCCAGTACCGCTCGAAGGCCCGCGCCACGGCCTGCTCGCAGCCGGCTTCCTCCCGGGTGAGCGCGAAGCACGACATTCCTCGCAGCGTGAGTGCCATCACCAGCGCGGAAGCGGGTCGAACCAGAACGTGCTTCGTCGGCCATTTCATGGCGTACACCTCCGAACGCGCGGCGAGAGGCGGAACGCGTGATTGGGATGCGTTGCAATATCCGCACCCGATCTTCCGTGCCGCCAGTCGTACGTTTCCCTACCGATCCGATCTCACGTTTGCCTCTGAGGCCCCCCCTTCATTCCTATTCATTCGTATGGCGAAAGCATCGCCTCCGCGCCGCCTGGGTATCGAGTTCTTGCCCCTCGCGGCATCGAATGATCCGATCCGCCTACGCCGCCGCGCGTCTCGTGTGTGTACCTCGCGTCGCCCGCCTCTCGACCAGGTCGGACACGAGCTTCGCGACCCGCCGGTTGGTGTTGCGGACGACGTCGTAGATTGCGCCGATCGTCCTGCCCTGCAGGCGGCGCACCTCGCGCACCGGCTTCCGGAGGAGCTCGCTCTCTTCCAGGAGCTTCAACGGAAGGTCGGCGATCGACTTGTGGATCTCCTCGACCGTCGTAGCGCCTTTGTCCACCGCCTCCTCGACCAATTCGGCGAGGGACTGCCTTTGCTTCGTCATGGCTGCACCTCCCATGGGGGGAGAACCTGCAAGGGGCGTACCGTGGGAGTGCGCCAATAGGATGGGTGTCCGCTCGTTCGGCGAGCGCCGTTCGTCGTCAGCCGTGAGAGAATCGATCGCTCGGTGGGTCGCAGAGCCGAGAAGAGGGCGTGTTGGTGTCGTCGGATGCCGGCGCGCTTGACCTGCCGCCCCCTCTACCCGCAGAGCCATCGGCACGATGGACATCCGGAGCCTCAAAGGACGGACCGCGCTCGTGACGGGCGCTGCGAGCGGCATCGGCCGCGCGACAACGCTGGCCCTCGCGCGCCGCGGTGCCAGCCTTTTCGTGTGCGACGTGAACGACGACGGCCTCGCCGCCGTGGCCGCGGAGATGCGTGCTCTCGGCAGCGACGTGCTGGCCAGGCGCGTCGACGTCGCGCGCGCGGAGGAAATGGACGCCTTCGCCGCGGCCGTCCATGAGCGCGTCGAGGCGGTCGATCTCGTCGTGAACAACGCGGGCGTCGGACTCGGCGGCGGAACGCTGCACACGAGCCTCGAGGACTGGCGCTGGATCGTCGGCATCAACCTCTTCGGCGTGATCCACGGCTGTCATTTCTTCGTGCCCGCCATGGTGCGCCGTGGCCGAGGCGGGCACGTCGTGAACGTGTCGTCGGCGGCGGGCTACGTCGCCAGCGAGGCGCTCGCCGCATACGCCACCACGAAGTTCGGCGTCTTCGGTCTCTCGGAGGCCCTCCGGCAGGAGCTTCGCCGGTACGGCATCGGGGTCACGACCGTCTGCCCGGGAATCATCAACACGCCCATCACGGCGTCGTCCCCGCTGCGCGGTCCCGAGGCGACCCCGGAGGCGCGCGCCTACATGATCGAGGCGTACCAACGCCGGAACTATCCGCCCGAGCGCGTGGCGGAGAACATCCTGCGTGCCGTGCAGCGAAACCGCGCCGTCGCACCGATCTCGCCGGAGGCGTGGATCATCTACGCGCTGAAGCGGCTCTCGCCCGGGCTCGTCGCGTGGCTCGACCGCCGGATGGGCGAGCGGACGCGGCGTGCGATCGCCCGCCGGACCGCCGGCGGTGGAACGTCGACCCCGCCGTCCTGAGTCGCCTTCGCTCAGCCGTGCCCTGGCTCGACCACGCGAAACAGCTGCACGAGCTCGTCCTCCTCGCTCGAGCCGGGGCCGTAGGTAGGACAAGCCTGGAGAGTTGGCGGAGCGCTCCAGTATCAGACGCTCCCCTCGCTTCGGCATCGACGGCCCGCTCGTGCCCGACGCGTGGAACCCGCTCGCGGCCTGGGGGAGAGCCGTGGGTGCTGGGCGGGGTCGACACGCGTGGCGGCGGGGGCGTCGGCGCGGGCCTCTACGGGCAAGGTCCTCGGCGACCGGGTCGACACATTCGCCATCACCTGCAGCGTTCTGCTACCGCTGTAGCCCCATGGACGCGGCGGCACGGTTCGAAACGACCGCCCGGATGGCGCTACCGCGCTTCGGCATCGCCCCGGCGGCGCGGCTGGCGCTCGTCCATCATCGTGAGAACGCCGTCTTCCGCGTCGACGATCCCGGGGACGGCTGCGCCTGGGCGCTGCGCGTGCATCGCGAGGGCTACCGGACGTCGGAGGAGATCCGCTCGGAGCTCGCGTGGATGGATGCGCTCCGTGACGCGGGCGTGCCGACGCCACGGGCGCGGCCCGGCGCCGACGGCGATCCGTTGCAGCTCGTGGCGCCGCCCGGCGAGACGCGCCCACTTCAGGTCGATGTCCTGGCCTGGATCGACGGTGTGCCGCTCGACGCCGGGGACGACTCGCCCGAGCTGCACCGGCTGATCGGGCGCACCTCGGCCCTCATCCAGCGGCACGGGCGCAGCTGGGTTCCGCCTTCGAACTTCAGCCGCCCGACGTGGGACGTCGACGCGTTGATCGGACCGCGCTCGCTGTGGGGCGACTACGCGGAGCTCGACGCCCTCGCTCCGGCCCAGCTCGAGCTCCTGCACCGCGCGGCGGACGTCGTCCGACGGCGGCTCGGCGCGTTCGGCCGCGCCGCGGATCGCTTCGGCCTCACGCACGGCGACCTCATGCCGGACAACATCCTGGTGGCGAACGGCGTCCCCCACGTCATCGACTTCGACGACGGCGGGTACGGCTGGTATCTCTACGACCTCGCGACGCTCCTCGCCGACAAGGTGATCGATCCGGCATATGATCGCGTGCGCGATGCCTGGGTCGACGGCTACCGCTCCGTGGCTCCGCTGCCCGACGAGCACGTGCGCGAGCTCGACGTGTTGGTGATGGCGCGGCTCCTGCTGGGCCTCGGCTGGATGCACACGCGGCGCGAGACGCCGATGGCGCGCGACTTCACGACCGTCGTGATCGCGCTCGCCTGCGCCCAGGCCGCGAAGCTCGTGGGGGAGGCAACATGAACGACGACAAGCGACGCGCGCTCGACCTCGCCGCGCGCTACGTGTGTCCCGACCGGGTGCGGACGTTCGGCGCGATCGGCGTCGACCTCGTGATCGGTCGCCGCGAGGGCTACCGCATCTGGGACCTCGACGGTCGCGAGCTGCTCGACCTCCACCTGAACGGCGGCGTCTTCAACCTCGGTCATCGCCACCCGGAGCTGGTCGCCGCGCTGCGCGAGGCGCTCGACACGCTCGACATCGGCAACCACCACTTCCCGAGCGTGGCGCGCGCCGAGCTCGCCGAGACGCTGGCACGCACGACGCCCGGCGACCTGCAGTACGTCGTGTTCGCGAGCGAGCGGCGGCGAGGCGATCGACCTCGCCATCAAGACGGCGCGCCACGCGACGAAGCGGCGCAAGATCGTGTCGATCCCCAAGGGCTACCACGGCCACACGGGCCTCGCGCTCGCGGCCGGCGACGAGCGCTTCTCGCGCATGTTCCTCTCCGAAGGCCCGCCGGGCGAGTTCGTGCAGGTGCCGTTCAACGATCTCGATGCGATGGAGGAGGCGCTGCGCGCCACGACGTGGCGGCCGTCGTGCTCGAGACGATTCCGGCGACGTTCGGGTTTCCGCTGCCGGCGCCGGGATACCTGCCGGGGGTCAAGGCTCTCTGCGAGCGCTACGGCGCGCTCTACGTCGCCGACGAGGTGCAGACCGGGCTCGGTCGCACCGGCCCGCTCTGGGGTGTCGAGTGCTTCGACGTCGAGCCGGACATCCTCGTGACCGGCAAGGGTCTCTCGGGCGGCCTCTACCCGATCGCGGCGACGGTGCTGACGCCGCGTGCCGGACGCTGGCTCGAAGAGGACGGCTGGGGCCACGTCTCGACCTTCGGCGGCGCCGAGCTCGGCTGCCGCGTCGCGCAGAAGGTGCTCGAGATCACGACGCGGCCCGCCGTGCTCGCGAACGTGGCGGTGGTCTCCGATCGCCTCGCCGACGGGCTCGAGACGCTGCGCGCGCGCCACCCGGATGGCTCGTGGAGATCCGCCGGCAGGGCGTGATCATGGGGCTGCGCTTCGCGCACGAGCGCGGCGGGCAGCTCATGACGCGAGCGCTCTACGATGCCGGCGTGTGGGCGATGTTCGCCGGGCTCGACACGTCGGTGTTGCAGTGGAAGGCCGGCCTGCTGGTCGATGCGGCCTACTGCGACGAAGCGCTCTCCCGGCTCGAGGACGGGATGCGGCGTTGCACGGCAATGATGGGCTGAGGCTCCCGCAGCCGCCGGACCAGCGAGGTGAGGAAGCCGAAGGGGCGCCGCCCGAAGCTGACGGCGAGCAGCGGCGGGACGATGGGCTTCGACGCTACGGTAGAGCCGACCCACGGCAGGACGTTGTCCGGCGTGACCATGTACGACAACGTCACGCTGAAGTGGGGTATCGCCTCCTCCACTGCGTTGGCCGATTGGCATCAGCAAATCGTTGCGGGGCAAATTATACGCAAGAGCGTTTCCATCGTCGTAGTTGACGAAGACGGGAAAGATCGCGCGCGCTGGGAAGTGGGGGACGCCTGACCGAGCAACTGCGACCTGGCGGAACTGGACGCCAAGGGCAACCACGTGCACATCGAGATGCTGGAACTTGTCAATGAAGGGGTGGTGCGCACGGAGTGATGCGTTCCCGCCAAGCCGCCGAGCAAGCCGTTTGCGATCGCGAGCAGGTCGCGGAACGAGGTTCCATCTGGAACCACGGGCCCACACAGCTTGAGATCGCCGAGCCGACCGAAGCGTTGCCGCCCTCCGCGGCGGCGCCAACATCAGTGCCGCCGACGTCGAAGAGCTGCTGGTACAGATTATTCTTCCGATCCGTGATGGTGAGGGTACGCCGTCGCGCAAGATCAAGAAGTTCGTGCTGCGGGAGGCCCTGCGGGGCGCACCCGGAGGACGGGACGGTGATGCCGGTGGCCACGCGCGCACACTACGACGTGAAATTCGCGACCATCGAGGTCACTCCGGACGAGCACGTCCCCAGCTGGGACGACGCGGGGCTCCGGCTGCGGCCGTGACCGGTGGCAGGCGCGCCGCCGCCGTCGAGCGACTCACTGCCCGAGCGCTTTGTCGAGCGCTTCCATCTCCCGGCCGAAGCCGGACCAATCGCCAGCGCGGAGCGCATCGAGCGCGGCGCGGTAGTGCTCGCGCGCCGTCTTGGCTGCGGCCGTCTCCGGCGGGGCTGCGGTCGCCGGTCGCTCGATCACCCGCGGCGGCGCTGCACCGGGCTTGAACACCGCCGCGAGCGCCGCCTCGAGCGTCGGCTCCATCGCCAGCCGATCGTCGTAGGCGACGATCACGCGCTTCAGCTCCGGGATCTGCCCCTGCTCCGAGCGCAGGTAGAGCGGCTCCACGTACACCAGCGAGTCCTCGACCGGGATCACCAGCAGGTTCCCGCGGATCACCTTCGAGCCCATCTGGTTCCAGAGCGAGAGCTGCTGCGAGATCGTGGTGTCCTGGTCGATGCGCGCCTCGATCTGCTGCGGCCCGTAGATGAGCCGCTCCTTCGGGAACTCGTACTCGACGAGCTCGCCGTAGTCGGGCGGATCGCAGCGCGCGGCCAGCCAGGCGACCATGTTGCTGCGGTTGGACGGCGTCATCGGCTGCATGAGGATGAACTCCTCGCGCGCGCCGCCCGGCAGCTTCATGATGACGTAGTAGGGCTCGACCACCGAGCGCTGCGCCGCCGGTGTTCTCGGTCGGGAAGCTCCAGAGATCCTCCTTGTTGTAGAACACGTCGGGGTTGGTCATGTGGTACGTGCGGTACATCTCCGCCTGGACGAGGAAGAGGTCCTCCGGATAGCGCACGTGGCGTCGGAGGTCCTCCGGGCATCTCGGCGAACGGGCGGAAGAGCCCCGGGAAGATCCGTGCGTAGGCCGCGAGCACCGGCTCCTTCTCGTCCATGGCGTAGAACGTGACCGTCCCGTCGTAGGCGTCGATCACGACCTTCACCGAGTTGCGGATGTAGTTGAAACCGAATCCCCGCACCGGCTCCGAGTAGGGGAAGGTCCCGCGCGGTGGTGTAGGCGTCCTGGATCCAGTAGAGCCGGCCGCCCGACACGACCACGTAGGGGTCGCGGTCGAGGAGCAGGAACGGCGCGATCGTCGAGATGCGCTCGGCGATCGAGCGACGGAAGAGGATGCGGCTCTCCGCCCGGAGGTTCCCCGAGATCAACAGGTTCACGTCGCGGAAGCTCCAGGCGAAGACCGCGCGGCGAAGCCACGACCCGAGCTCGACGCCGTCCTTTCCGGCGTACGAGGTCGAGACGTTCTGCTCGCCCTTCGGATAGTCGAACTCCTCGGCCGCCGCGTTCACGATCACGTAGTCGTCGGTCTTCTCGCCGAAGTAGATGCGGGGCTCGGTGAGCGCGAGTCCGACCGGCGAGCGGGGCGGGATGTCCTTCACGAAGAAGCGCGGCAAACCCTCGCCCTCGACCTCCGTCACCGGGCTCATCACCACGCCGAAGCCATGCGTGAACTGCAGGCGCTGGTTCACCCACGTACGCGCGTTCGGCGGCAGGAGCGACGGCGCGATCTCCCGCGCCGCGAGCATCACCTGGCGCCGGCCACTCGCGAAGCTCGTAGCGGTCGACGTCGACGTCGTGGAAGTCGTAGTAGAGGCGGATCAGCTGCAGCTGGCGGTAGGTGTCGAGGAGCGGCTGCGGGTCCCACAGCCGGACGTTCGCGAAGGTCGCCTGGTTGCGTTCGACGGCCGCCTCGTCGAGCGTCTGCGCCGCCGGGAACGGCCGCGGCTGAATGGCGTCGAGGCCGTACGCACGGCGGGTCATGGCGATGTTCTTCTCGAGGTACGGCCGCTCCAGGCGGAGCTCGTCGGGGCGCACCCGCAGGCGCTGAAAGACGTCGGGCAGAATCGACGAGGCGATCGCCGCACCGAACACCACGACCACGGCCGCGACCGGCAGCCGCCAGCCCTGCGCGCGCAGGTTCGCCGCCGCGAGCCCGGCGCCCACGAGGGCCGCGGCCACGAGCATCCATTGGAACGGCAGCTTCACGTGGGCGACCGTGTAGCCGGCGCCGAACACCGCCCCGTACGGTTCGAGCAGCAGCTCGTAGCGGCCGATCCAGTACCCGGCCGCCCTTGACGAGCAGAAAAAGCGCGAGCAGGAGCGAAAGCAGGCTGCGCGCCGCCGGCGGCATCACATCGCCGGGCCGGCGGAAGTCGAGCGCGCCATGAAGCCAGAAGACCACGGCGGCGAGCAGGGCGGCGAGAACCACGATCGCCATCGCCCCGCCGATGAGCGTCTGATAGGCCGGCAAGGCGAAGACGAAGAAGCCGACGTCGCGGCCGAAGAAGGGATCCTTGACCCCGAACTCACCGCCATAGAGCCAGAGCAGGTAGGTCTGCCAGCTCGCCATCTGAGCGACCGCGACCAACACCGCGATCACCGCGGCGGCGGCGAGCACCATCGCGCGCCACGGCAGGCGATCGGCGACCGGACGCGACGCAGCTCGGGGAGCGTAGCTGGACCGTCGCCGGTGCGCCGGAACACGACCTGCACCACGCCCGAGGTGCGTGTCGTGGCGGACGGCGGCGAGCCCGACGGCCGCGACGACCACGTAGCAGGCGGCGAACGCGAGCGTGAAGCACGCGAGCTTCGCGACCAGGGCGGTGCGGAACACCACCAAGACTCCGAGGTGACGGAACCACAGGGCGTCGACGAAGAGGCCGCTGCCGATCCCGAGCAGCGCGATCGCGACGACGACCGCGATCGCGCCGGCGACGAGCGAGAGCCTAGCCACGAGCTTTCGCCCTCGCCGCTATGTCGTGCACCGTTTCACGTACCACCGCGGGCGGGCACAGCCGGATGAACAGCCAGAGTCCGGAAAGCACCACCACGACGTCGTCCATCTCGCCGATCACGGGAATGAAGTCGGGGACGACGTCGAGCGGCGAGACCACGTAGACGAGCGTCAGCACGAGCAGTGCCTTGGGGAGGATCGGCACCCGCCGGTCGCGGAAGAGCCGCCAGTAGAGCCGCGCGAAGTTCGGCAGGTGAACGAGCACCCTGAAGAATCGCCCGGTGAAAAGGTAGCGTGGGAGCGACGAGATCGACAACGCCACCGCGCATGGATGACGTGTCCCTGCAGGCTCGTCAATCGCACCGGCTGAGACCGCGCCGGAGGGATCGTCAGGCCGCCTGCCGTACACTGCAATCCGCAACGCAGTCGCGGCCTGGCGGGCTTCCGGCGTCAGCCGTAGACATAAGGGCGAAGGCACATTGCACGATCATCAAAGTCTGACCCGAGGGAGACTGACGATGGCGGACATGCCAAAGACCACGGAAGAGCGAATCTTGTTGTGCGTGAGCCGCGCCCGCCAGGGGAACGGGGGGGAAGGGCCCGGGCCAACGTCTGATATGGGCGCGTTCCGTTACGTCGGCGACGATCATCGTCGCCGTGGCCCCCGACTGTGCCCGAACTGTGCCCCCACCGAGCCCATTCCATCCCATCTGACCTCCGCGAGTGTCGTCGCAAACCCGCGTCGTGACGGGGTTGCGACGGGGAGAGCAGGGTAGAGCGAATACTGCCGTCAGGCTTCGAACCTGAGGGTCGGGGGTTCGATTCCCTCCGGGCGCACTTTACGGGACGGGCATTTCAGGTGATCCGGATACTTCCGAGGCCCCCGACTGTGCCCGAACTGTGCCCTGTCGGGAAACGAGAGCCTCGCCGAGCTGTCTTCGCGTTCCGAAGAAGGGCGGTGTGGCGATCCCCCGGTCGGGAACCCAAGCAGCGCCGAATCAGAGGTTCGGGAGGCGGTCCCGGCGTTCCGTTGGGGGGGTCGCCCAATCCTTCAATACGGATCGACGTTGCAACCCGGGCAGCGGATGGCGGCTTCGTCGGGATCGGCGGCGCAAAATGGCGCGAGGGGGCCGCCGCAGTGGCAGCAGAAACCAAACCCTGCGGTGCCGCATTGCCAGCTCCGCTGGCAATGGACGGTGTCCCAACCAACGTCAGGGTAACTAGGTAGGTGTGGTGCGCAATGCCCAGGGTAGGCGCAGCGGTTGTTGTTGCGGTCAACGTGGGAACAGCAAAACTCGTACCCAGTCCTGCACTCCCAGTCGTCACCGCACGTCGGCACGCATGCACCCCCCTGACAATCGGTACCTATCGGGCACGCATTGCCGCAGGCGCCACAATTGTCGAGGTCAGTCTGGAGATTGCTACAGCTGCAGGGGAGGATATCGCAGCGCGCGCCGCCGCAGAATGTGTTGGGCGGCAGGCAGTTGCATAGGCTGCCGATCGACGTGGGCACGCAGGTCTCTCCCTGGACGCACTTGTGCCCGCAGCCTCCGCAATTCCTTGGGTCTGTGTTGGTGTTGGTGCAAACCCCGGCGCAGTCCGTCGCTCCCGGGCAGGTGATGGTTGTCGACGTCGTGGCCACGACGGGGGTGAGCGCGGCGATACTGTTCACGACGCTATCGCATGCCCCACCTATTGCTGCCGCGTCGCCTGTCACGACGCAGCCGCCCTTCGATTCCACCTTCAGGAGTGCGTCGCTGAATTTGGTTTCCGTCTTTGTGACGCAGGCCGGATCGACGGACGTACCATTGGTGGTCGCCTTCGCAAGGCACTTGAGGGTGCCGTCGATCTTCTTCGCCGCGGCCTTCTGCTTCGCGGCGGCGCATTTCTCGGCTAGGCTGCTTCCGGCGTGGGTCGATCCAACAGTCAACGCCAGCGCGACACTCACCATCAGGGCGGACACTCGCGACACTAGTCCTCCGATCTTGGAAGCCGCGTGGCAGCCCAACCTCTCGGTCCTCCCTACTCCCGCAACGCAGGATCTGTCTAGGTGCTGCGTTCACCACCGCCGGTGATGCTCGCGTCCCACCCGGTGCGCGATGGCGGGGAAGAGGGGCGCCCGACCCGTCCTCTCGCACGGCGTCGAACCTGAGGGTTGGTGGTTCGATTCCCTCCGGGCGCACTTTACGGGACGGGCATTTCTGGTGGTCCGGATACTTCCGAGACCCCCGACTGTGCCCGGACTGTGCCCCTGGGGGCGCGATGGAAAGCGCCGGATCGCGGCCGTCGTCCGCGACTCGCAATGAGGATCGGAACGAGCCGCCGGTCTCAGAGCCCCGTGGCGTACACGAACTGCATGCCGGGGATCGGAATGGTGCGGCCGTCCGGAGCGGAGACGACGCCGTAGATGACGCCGCCGAAGCGGCTGTCCTCCTGGTGCGTGATCGCGATCGTGAAGGCGCCGGGCTTGCCGCTCCAGGTGGTGCCCTTGCCGTCGTTGTACGTGAGCGTCGCCGGAGTGCTCTCGGTGCCGTCGAAGACGTCCGGAAGAGTGCCGAGCCCATAGACGTGGAAGGTCAACACCCGGGCATGCTTGCCGTTGTTCGTCTTCATTTGCAGCTGCCAATCGGTGTTCATGAAGAAGACGAAATGGATGAGCGGTCGGAACCGCTTGCCCCCGATCACGCCCACGGCCTTGTTTTTCGGCAGGACGGCCCTGCTGCCGGTGACGGTCAGAGCGGTCGCCGTGACGTCAGTCCCACCGACGTCGGCGACTTCTACCACCGTCGCCCCGTTGGGGGCGGTCTTCGGCACGACGAAGGTGATGGCCGTGTCCGTCCACGAAGTGACCTTGCCCTTCTTGAAGCCGACGAACACCTTGCCTCGCCTGGTGCCGAAACCGGTGCCAGCGAGCGTGGCGGACGAGCCGACGGCCGCGGAGACGGATTGTCCGGGCGCGAAGTGGGAAACGGCGGCAAATGCGGGCGTCAAGGACGCGAGGAGCAGGAGCAATATGCGCACGGAAGGAACCTCCCTCGGGAATGAGGCGGGAACACATAGATCCGAAAACACGAGGGCGCGCTAGCGGCGGGACGTAAGTGCGAACGCTCGCCGGCCGCGTCCTACGGTGCCGGTGATGCCACCCGGCGGATACCAACCGCAGGTCCCCCGTTCGAATCGGGGCGGGCGCGCTCAGAGGGACGGGCATTTCTGGGTGCGCGACCCCCTCGGAACCCATCGACTGTGCCCGAACTGTGCCCCGAGTGTGCCCCGTCGGGAAGCGAGAGCCTCGCCGAACTGTCTCCCCTTGTGCCGAAGGGCGCGATAGCGATCCTCCTTGAACTTCTGCGGTCTCGCGCCCTCCTCAAGGGGCGCCTCGACGGCCAGAAATGGGCGGCAGGGCGTAGGTTGAACAGGCGCTCTCAGGGGGCGAGGGCGGCGTCGATCGCGTCCGCGATTTTCTGTTTAGGCACCGCCGCACGGTCCTCGCCCGCTGGTCGCCGCCGATGAGGACCTGCGGGAGGCCGTCGCGAAGGTGGCCACGTGTGTGTCAACGCTCTGCCACGGATCCGACGGCTAGGCCGATGCGAGGCGAAGGGTAGGGGACGTGGATCGAGGGTGCCCTCCGCATCCGCGCCTGGGGTACACCTCCGGCACAGTATGCCGAAGGAACCGCGCGGGATCGAGACCTCTAGGCGACCGCCAGGCAAGTGGCCTGACGCTGTCCCGGGCGAGGGCGGCGTCGTACTAGTGAAGATCGCGGATCGTTTCATGTCACTCGTGCCCCAACCCCCTCGATTGTCAGCACGTGATCGTGGATTCCCACCTCGACTTGGTCGGGGTCGACGCCGGGCATATCGGCCGCCAGCCACTCCCGTCGTCGTCCTTCTGAATGTCCACGTCGGGGACATACCACCGTCCCGCGCGCGTCCCTTCCTCGGCCTCCAGCTCCTGCTTCTCCCACTTGGCAAGTTCTTGCGTAGTCATGGCCCTTGTCCTCCCGCTGTGTTGCGGTCACGCCGCGGGGACGGTGATCTGCCGCGGTCGCGCTGCGGGGCTACGAACGACCTCGCTGTCACAGTACACCCAGCGTCGAGTCCTGCAACGACGTACTTGTACGTAGGGCTGAGGAAACGGTCCGAAAGTGAAGCCCTTGTTGGGTTTCAGGCGTGAGACCACAGATCGCACGGCGAGCACCCTTGACATCGCTCGGATCCGCCTTACCTGCAATTCTCAAGAATTGGGAGTTAGAAGGAGAGCCAGCGATGGACTTCGTGATGACGCATTCAGCAACCTCGTGGAGCTCCAGTATGGGGTACGCCGCAGGAAAGGAGCAGGAGGCATGAGCATCAGGCCACTTCAGGATCGCGTCATCGTGAAGCCACTCAAGGATACCGGCGACACGACCAAGGGCGGTATCATCATTCCCGATACCGCGAAGGAGAAGCCGCAGCAGGGGAAGGTGATCGCCACCGGCAAGGGCAAGGTGAACGACGACGGCAAGGTAACGCCGCTCGACGTGAAGGTGGGCGATACCATCCTGTTCGGCAAGTACTCGGGCTCGGAGCTCAAGCTCGATGGCCAGGAACACCTCATCATGCGCGAGGAAGACATCCTCGGCGTGGTGGACGTCTAAGGAGGACCGATGGCAGCCAAGCTCGTCAGGTTCGGTCAGGACGCGCGGGAGAAGATCCTGCGCGGGGTCAACGTGCTCGCGGACGCCGTCACAGTCACGCTCGGCCCCCGGGGGCGCAACGTCGTGCTTGAGAAGTCGTGGGGCGCCCCCACCGTCACCAAGGACGGGGTGACGGTCGCCAAGGAGATCGAGCTCGAGGACAAGTTCGAGAACATGGGTGCCCAGATGGTGAAGGAGGTCGCCTCCAAGACCTCGGACGTCGCCGGTGATGGCACCACGACGGCGACGGTCCTGGCGCGCGCGATCTTCACCGAGGGCCTCAAGATGGTGGCCGCCGGCCATGACCCGATGACGCTGAAGCGTGGGATCGACAAGGCCGTGTCGGCGCTCACCGCCGAGCTGAAGATCGTTCTCGAAGCCAACCAAGGAACAGAAGGAGATCGCGCAGGTCGGCACTATTTCCGCCAACAACGATGTCACCATTGGCGCGATCATCGGCGAGGCGATGAGCAAGGTCGGCAAAGAGGGCGTGATCACGGTCGAGGAGGCCAAGGGGCTCGAGACCCAGCTCGAGGTCGTCGAAGGTATGCAGGTCGACCGCGGCTACCTCTCGCCCTACTTCGTCACCGATCCCGACCGGATGGAGTGCGTCTATGAGGACGTCCACGTCCTGATCAACGAGAAGAAGATCTCGGCGATGAAGGACCTGCTCCCGCTGCTCGAGCAGGTGGCTCGCTCCAGCAAGCCGCTCCTCATCATTGCCGAGGACATCGAAGGCGAAGCACTGGCCACGTTGGTCGTCAACAAGATCCGCGGCACGCTGCAGACCGTCGCGGTCAAGGCCCCGGGCTTCGGCGACCGCCGCAAAGCCATGCTCGAGGACATCGCCGTCCTGACCGGCGGCCGAGTGATCGCCGAGGAACTCGGCATGAAGCTCGAGAACGTCACGCTCCAGGACCTCGGCCGCTGCAAGCGGATCGTCGTCGACAAGGACAACACGACGTTCATCGACGGCGCCGGCAAGAAGGCCGACATCGAGGGCCGCATCAAGCAGATCCGGGCGCAGATCGAGGAGACGACCTCGGACTACGACCGCGAGAAGCTCCAGGAGCGGCTCGCGAAGCTGGTCGGCGGCGTGGCCATCATCCGCGTCGGCGCGGCGACCGAGATCGAGATGAAGGAGAAGAAGGCGCGCGTCGAGGACGCGCTCCACGCGACCCGTGCCGCGGTCGAGGAGGGCATCGTGCCGGGCGGCGGCGTGGCCCTCATCCGCGCGTCGGCGCGCGCTCGAGAAGCTCCCGGTCAGCGACGAGGAGCGCTTCGGCGTCACGATCGTGAAGCGCGCCATCGAAGAGCCGCTGCGCTGGATCGCGACCAACGCCGGCCACGAGGGCTCGATCGTCCTCGACAAGGTGAAGAACGGCAAGGACGCGTTCGGCTTCAACGCATTGAAAGAGGAGTACGAAGACCTCCTGAAGGCCGGTATCATCGACCCGACCAAGGTAGTCCGGACCGCGCTGCTCAACGCCGCGTCGATCGCCGGTCTGATGCTCACCACCGAGGCGATGGTGGCCGAGAGGCCCGAGGAGAAGGGCAGCGGCGCACCCGCGATGCCGGGCGGCGGCATGGGTGGCATGGGCGGCATGATGTAGGCTGCGCCAGTCCGGTCATGACGCCGTCACAGCGCTTCAGCCCCTAACGCCGGGATCCGCCAGAGGGCGGCGGGCGCCGCCATGAGCAGAGCCTGGAGATCGGGCACGCGCCATCCGCTCGACGAGAGTATGCGGCGCGACACGTGGGGCCTTGTCGGGTATGACGCCGGTCGCACGACGATCTTCTCGACCGGTGCGGCGTGCCATGACCTCGGACGGAGGCCCCCCGACTCTGAGTGGGCACATTAGGATGCGAGACGTCTGCGTCAGGCGTGGGAACGCCGATGGCGATGGCTATGGCAATCGCAAGACGGACGACATCCAATCGTTGCAAAGCAAGGACCAGATGCGGTGCGCGCCCGCTTTTGGGCCGAGTTCCGCGAGGGGCAGCGTGAAGCCGAAGCGCATGCGAAGCGGGCACCGTGATCCGCCATTCCATCAGGAAGAGACGGCGGGCTACGCAATGATGCCCGTCCCCAGGCAATACCCCGTCGTGCTCCCGACGCAGTACCTCGGCACCGCCCGCGCGTGGTGTAACGATCCGTACAAGCGCTTGATGGCGGCGGTAGTGCAGAGAGCCGTGGATGACTGCCGAGGCTCGAGCTACCGGCGAGCTACGGGATGCCTGCCGACTTCCGGGGGCTCGAGGCGAGCGCTGGCCTACATGGCCAGCACGGATCGGACGTGGCCGTTCAGCTTCGAGAACCTGTGCGCGGCGCTCAACCTCGATGCGAGCCACCTGCGGCGGGAGCTACGGAAGGAGACCACCTTCGCGTTGAACACAATCCCGACCAAGCGACGACGGAAACCCTTCGTCACCCATTCATCGTGATGATCCGGCTCTGCGCTATCGGTCCAGCTAAGGATCGGGGAGGCGGATGAGGGGCCGGACTGGATGCATCGTGATTGACAGCAAGAGCACCCGGGCATAGCGTCGACCTGGACTGCATCAGTGACCCCGACGAGGAGCGCCATCCTCGGCCGGGCACTCGACGTCATCTCACCGGCTCGCGGACATGGCCTCTGCGCGGTCGGTGCCTGCTCCAGGCTGTCAAGGAGGAGGCACCATGTCATTCGCCTGGGGCTATCGCCCGTCCGCCGTCCCGCGCACCAAGTCACTCCGCAGTCCCGTTCTCCCGGTCGGGGGCCGCTTCCTCGTTAGCAGTCCGAGCAACCCTCCCGGCACCGCGATCCTGACTGACCGCCTTGGCACGACCACACTCGCCACGCTCGCCGACGGTGTGCAGGTGGAGATCACCGCGTGGCAGCCGCACTGGACGGACGGAACGCGTTATCGGGTGCGCTCGGCGAGCGGCGTCGATGGATGGCTCGGCGCCATCAACCTCAAGCCCCGCGCCGCCGACGTGCACCGCGAGGTCCCCGCGCCGGCCGCCGAGCGCCCGCGTCGATGACCCCCGAGCACGACGACAATCTGGTCGCGTTTCACAAACGTGCGAGTGGTGCGATCGACTGTGCCGGCTGTGCTGCGTGCGATGCGCGGTGAGCGCGTCGTTCTCCTGCGGAATGATGTCGAGGGCCCGCTCCGAAGTACTGGCGACCGTGGCAGGCTACTGGTGCGACGTTCGGTTGCGCAGACATCGCACCTGATGCTGCCGGAACACACCGACGGACTCGCGCGCTTGGCGCGCTCGATCTGGCGGCGCCGCTCGCTCGGTCATCTGCATCTCGTGCCGCCCCGGAAGCGAGATGCCGCCGCCGGGGAGGGAGCGCCCGCCTATCTAGCGCGCCCGCGCGGTGGCGAGGAGAATCCCTCCCATCCTGGCGAGCGCCGCGTGCCCCCTATGGGGGTCGATGCGTGACGGCGCAAACCGGGAATGAGGGGAGGAGGTATGACCGGAAGTTGTGGATCGTGGAGCCCGTGACCCCGGCGGCGTATCCTCCCGCCTGAGCGACCGCCGCCCCCTGGCGCGCGGCGGGAAGGAGGCGGCACCCATGCTGAAGGTCGTCGGCACCGAGGCGGCGCAGGACGAGCTAGGACGGGCGCTCCCTGCTCGACGAGATCGCCCGCGAGGGAGCGCGTCGGATGCTCGTGGCGGCCCTGGAGACCGAGGTCGCCGCGTACCTGGAGGCGCATCACGACGAACGCGACGCCGAGGGGCACGCCCTAGGTGTCGAGGCTAGGTACGTTGTTCATGCCGAGGCCTGCTGGAGCCGGGTGATCGGAGCGCAGTAGTTCAAGCTCGTGTGGGGGCGCTGCTGATTGTAGTAGCGGAGCCAGCGTGCGAGCGCACGTTGCCGCCGCCGAGACGTGGGGTACGCGCGGCGGTACGCCCATTCCCGCAGCAGCGTCTGGATGAAGCGCTCGGCTTTGCCGTTCGTCCGGGGCGTGTAGGGGCGGGTGCGCAGATGGCGCAGCCCCGCCCGGGCACACAGCGCCGCAAAGGCCCGGGACACGTAGGCAGACCCGTTGTCGGTCATGACGCGTTCGACGTGCACGCCGTGCGTCGCAAACCACGCCAGCGCGCGTTCGAGAAAGCCCACGGCGTCCGGGTGGTGCAGCGTCCGGAGCACCTCGACGTAGGCCACCCGACTCGCATCGTCGATGCACACATGGACGTGCTCCCACCCGGCGCCACTGACGCGGGTGCGCCGGTCGCCGTGGATGCGATGGCCTACCCGCTCAATGCGCACCAATGACTTGATGTCGACGTGCACGAGCTCGCCCGGCCGGGCCCGCTCATAGCGCACGATCGGCGGCGGGGGCACCGCCGGCGGCAGGCGGCCCAAGCCTGCCCGGCGCAGCACCGCCCCGACCGTGGAGCGCGGCATCTTGAGGCGGCGCGCGATCGCCGCGCCCGCCAGCCGCTGGGCCCGCAACGCCACGATCGCGTGCTCTTGGCGCGGCGGCGTCCGATGCCGAATCCGGCCCGGCCGCGACCGGCGATCGAGCAGACTCGCCGCCCCGCCCCCGCGATAGCGCGCGCGCCACTTCCACACCGTGCGGCAGCTGACGCCGAAGGCGGCCGCCGTGCGCGCCACCGTCCAGCCGTCCGCCTCGGTCCGCTGGATGATCAGGGCTCTGCCCTTCGGGGTCGTCTTTGCGTTACGATGGACTTGCATCCGGGATCCTCCTCCTGGGCGAAGGCTCGTAGGGGTACGAACTCTTTGCTCCAGGAGGCCCCGGATGTGAACAACGTGCCTGGCCGCTACACCTGGTCGTCCGCAACGGCAAGGGGCGCACCCGGAAGGTCACGGTCGGGGCCGGGACGATCCCGGTGAGCGCGCCCCGCGTGAACGACCGACGGACCGATCAGGACGGCGAGCGACGCCGGTTCACGAGCCGCATCCTGCCGCCGTACATGCGCCGCTCCCCGAAGGTGGCCGAGGTCTTGCCCGTGCTCTACCTGCGCGGCCTCTCCACCGGCGACTTCCGCGAGGCGCTCGCGGCGTTGCTCGGGGACGATGCCGCCGGGTTGTCCGCCACGAACATCGCGCGGCTGACCAACGAGTGGGAGACCGAGTACCGCGCCTTCCAGAAGCGGAGCCTCGCCGACCGCGACTACGTCTACGTCTGGGTCGATGGCGTCCACTTCAACGTCCGGCTGGAAGACGACCGCCTCTGCACGCTCGTGATGATCGGCGTGCGGCCCGACGGGACGAAGGAGCTGATCACGGTCGAGGACGGCTACCGCGAGAGCGCCGAGAGCTGGAAGACGGTGCTCCGCGACCTGAAGCGCCGGGGCATGCGCCCGCCCGTCGTCGCCGTGGGCGACGGTGCCCTCGGCTTCTGGGCGGCGGTGCGCGACGTGTGGCCGAAGACCCGCGAGCAGCGGGACTGGTTCCACAAGCTCGGCAACATCCTCGACAAGCTCCCGAAGCGGCTCCAGCCGCGCGTGAAGGCCGCGCTCCACGAGGTGATGTACGCCGAGACCCGCGAGCAGGCGCGCGAGGCGATCACGCGGTTCGCCACCGAGTACGGCGCCAAGTACCCGAAGGCCGTCACGACCCTGGAGAAGGACGCCGACGTGCTGCTCACGTTCTTCGACTTCCCCGCCGAGCACTGGAAGCATCTCCGGACGTCGCAACGTGATCGAGTCCCCGTTCGCGACGGTGCGGCTGCGCCAGCGCGTGACGAAGGGCGCGGGCTCGCGCACGAAGGGCGCTCTTGATGGCCTACAAGCTCCTCGACATGGCGCAGGCCCGGTGGCGACGGCTCGACGGCGCGCACCTCCTGCCGCTCGTGCGCGCCGGCATCGCCTTCGTGGACGGCGTCCAGCACGAGGGGAAGGCCAGCAAGTCGAAGGCGAAGGCGGCGTGATCCGGCCGCTCCGCTCCTTCCCTTAGCCCGCTGTCCGAATCCAACCGTAAAACCACCCCTGTCCAGCTTGCTAGCCACTCCCCGGCCTGTCCGAATTGGGGATGGATTCGGACAGCGGTGTAGCAAGAGAGTGACGGTCGCTCGTTCGGAGGCCAATCCGGTTCAGGGGCGATCTTTCGGCAGCCTCGCCTCAGAGGTTCAAGTCCAACGCTTTGAGTTTCGCTCGTGCCGCCCCGTAGTTGCCGAGGTGGTAGACGGATGCCCCCGCCGGCGAGAAAGTGAACTCCTCAAACGGTTCGGCGAGCATAGGCTTCAGGTAGTCCTGGGTCGCGATGCCGATCGTGACGTGGGGATTGAAATGCTTGCCCGATGCTTCCGGGACGAAGGCCTCGACGTACGCGATGGTCGGCTGGTTGACGTCGGGAGCCTCGGGCGTCGTGACGTAGGCTGCAGCGGTCCCGGTCTTCACCGTGAAAGGGGCAACGGCGTCGATCAGCTTCTGTTGCACCTTGAGCATATCGTCGGTCGGCTTCACGACGATACCCGCAAGGCCGAGGTCCTTGTCCGGGATGAAATAGTACTTGAACGCCGTCAACTTCCAGCCGGCTGCATTCGCGCTGGCGAGAACCTTGCCTGCCGCAGCGTAGACCTTGTCGAGATCCGCGGTGCGAACGTAACGCTGCAGCATCGTGATGTGTGGATGGTGCGAAGCGTCGAGAGAGAAGCCCTTCGGGTAGACCTTCAGCAGGCGCGCGTTGGCAGCTTCGGCGTGCTGGACCATTATCGCATCGGGCTCCAGCGCGATATCGATCGCCGTGACCGGGTTCTGTCCGGGAGGGGGTGAAGCCTCCTGCGCCAGAGCGCTCCCTCCCTGCATCGCCAGGGCACACACCATCGCGCCGCTCATCAGGCCGTGTCTGATACTCCTCGTGGATCGACTTCGGCGAGACGTGAGGTTGGCGGAAGCAGGACGATCTGCCGGACGCGATCGTCACGGCCCGCATCGTGCGACGTTCAGTGTCGGTGCCGTCGCTATTCCGACCATCACCTCTCGAGGGGGTCGGCGGGGGTTGCCGCTCAGCATGGTGAGCCGCACGCGGAGACGCGCCGCACGTGGTGGGGCGGACGACCGAAGCGCGCTGTATCAACTGCCGGTCGGCTCGACTCCGCCCCCGATGGGGTGGGAATGGCTTGCCAGCCGGTGGCGGAGAGGATTACACGATACGCCCATGGGGTTCAGCCCCGTTCATCTGGGAATGTTGGTCAAGATGTGGATTCGTTGCTATCGGCTGTCGTTGATATTCCTGCTTGGGCTGCAGTGGGTAGTGGCGGCGTCGGCGGCTGCGGAGCTGCCGTCACTGTTCATGAGTGTGAATACGGCGGCTTTCACCCAGCAGGGCACCACCGGCGAGGGTGCCGAAAGACTAGGTGCTCTAGCGCTCCACGGAAAAGCGTTCAGTGAAGCGATCTCCAGCAGCGCATCCGTCGACTTCGGGCTGGCACCTGCTGGCTTCTTCGCGTCCAGTGGGACGGCGTGGACCGACTCGGCCGGGGAGATCGACGCTAGCCTCGGCCGATTCCGCGTGGCGTCGAGATCCCGCGCAAACACGGTGGGACAGGGCGAATCCGACGTATCCCTTGTGCTGAAGGACATTCTGGAGACGACGGCGGCGGGTTCCGTCACCTTTCATTTCCACAGCTCGGTCAGTTTGAGTGCGACCGCACCTCTTGCGGCCGGCGGGTTCACCTATAGGTTTTTCGCGTCGACCACGGACTTCACGATGTCCGTTCCCGACTTCTCTTTTGCAACCGACACAGCGACGAACACGGGCGATCGGCTGATCGACGACAGCTTCGTGATACCCAATCTCGCGGCCGGCACGAAGATTTTCATCGTCGTGGAGATCATCGCGGACTCCTACTGTGCCATCGCTGAGGGGTCCCTCGGCTCGTGTCAGAACTCCGTGATCTCCGACAGCACCAGCTATCTCGGCATCACCGGTGACGTGGTGTCGCAGGGTGGATACTCGTATCCAGGCTTTTCGCCCACGCCGACCACGACGACGCCAGGTGGTGGCGGCAGCACCACCACGTCGACCGTCGTACCCACTGCGACGGAAGAGCCGATCAACGGTGGCCACCTCGCCCTGAAGGCGAGCACGAAGCCGGCGAAGCGATTGCTGTCGATGACGTCGAAGGACGCGCACGTTGCGCTCGGCGCGGGCAATGGCAGCGCCGCCGATCCGCGCACGGCGGGGGCGAAGCTGCGAGTGTTCTCCGCGACAGGAGACGCGTTCGACGACGTCTATGATCTCCCGGCGGCGCACTGGAGGCTCGTCGGCAGCGCTGGTCACCAGAGCTACAGGTACGCCTTCAAGGCGGGTGCACCGATCAAGTCGGCGGTAGTGAAGCCCAAGCTTCTCAGGATCAGGGCGAGCGGGAACGCGCTCGCGCACACGCTTGCGGCGAATCCCGATCCGGTGAACGTCGTGCTGACGATGGGCGGTGTGCGGTACTGCGCGAGCTTCGGCGGTACGGTGAAGTTCAAGGCCGGGAAGAGCTACGACGCCAAAGCGGCGTCGGCGCCTCCCGGCTGTCCCTGAGGCGGGCGGCGAGCCTGGAAGGCACGCGCGCCGCCGCGCCAGCTGGGGAGCACGGGGAAGGGTCTGGGCCAACGTCTGATACTGGGGCGCTCTGTGAACTGGTTCCCACTGTGCCCAAACTGTGCCCCAACTATGCCCCATCGGGAAATCGCTTCGGCCGAGGTCAACTAACCACGCCCGCAGATCAAATCGAAGGAACGTGATCCCAATGAACACGAAACAACCGGAGTCGAACGGCGAGACCCGACTCGCCTACATCCTCGGCGTACCCTTGGCCGAGGATGTCGTGCGCCAGTGGCCGCAGATGGGCGAGATCGTGCGCACCAGCAGGCTCATCGCCGACGTCGAGGGTAACTTCCCGGAACTCACGTTGGAGGTCGGCAGGCGTCTGCACCTCAACGATGTCGTCGTGGTCGAGTGGACCTGCAACTACGGCGACGGACGCCTGTTCCGGAATGTGACCATCGGTGAGTTGAAGGACGGGAAGGCCGTGCGCGTGACCGACTATTGGGGTGAGCCCACGGTGACACCCGAATGGCGCAAGCCGAGGACGGCCCGACTCGATATGCCTGGCGACGGCATTTGGCCGGACGATGCGCACCTAGGTCACTACTAGAGCGCGACCCGCGCGAGCCTTGGGGACGAGGTAGGGCGCCAACCGTTGCGAGGCTCCGAACTCGCAGCAGGTCCCTCTTTCGAATCGGCGGGCGCGCTTTACGGGACGGGCATTTCGGGGTGCGCGACCTGCACGCCGGCTCGACGACCTCCCATCGCGCCTCCTGACGCTGCCGGCGGAAGTACGCGAGAACCCACACGCGACGCACTCATGGGCTCGTGCACTCGCGGTAGATCACCACGTCGTCCAGCGGCCAGCGCACGGCGCAGTGCGCGTCGAGGAAGGCGGGGTAGGAGGGGTCGCGTCCGCACAGCCAGACCGTGTCGTAGCGTGCAAAGATCGGACCCCAGTCGACGTCGGCGGCGGAGCGGCCGTAGGAGGGCTCGCGGCCGAGGACCGGCGCCCGCGCCCGGACCTGCAACGGGTGCTCGCCAGGTTTCGCGAAGATACGACTCACGATGGCGTGCCGGGTGATGGTCGCATAGTGTTGGACGTGAGCCAGGGCGCGGTACTCCGGCCCGCCGCGCAACGGGTCGTAGGCGATCGCGTACACGCGGGAGCCTTCGGGGATGTGCTCCATCAGGGCGACGTAGCGGTGGATGGTCGCGTCGAGGCCGACCCAGGTCGCGGTGATGAACGCGACGCGCGCGATGACCGCGACGGCCGCGGCCCCGAGCGCCCAGCGCACGCGCGGCCGCGCCAGGTCGAGCTCGAACGCGACGAGGGCGAACACAGCCGCCGGCGGAAGGAAGCGCATCGCCAGCCAGGCGCGATGGAACATGTGCGGCGCGGCGATGAACGTGAGGAACAGCGCCGCCGCCACCTGCAGCGCTGCGCGGCTCACGGGGCGGCGGCTCCACCCGAGCGCGAGCGCCAGCGTGCCGAAGAACCAGAGGAAGAGGAGCAGATCGGCCACGGGATCGTACGTGCGCACGAAGCGCTGTAGCGAGTTGATCGTCTCGGAGATCGACCACCCCATGTCGGAAGGCGTGGCGAGTGCCGGCGCCCTGAGATAGAGCAGGAGCGGAAGCGCCAGCGGGATCAGCGCGAGCGCCGCGCGCGCGGGCGTCGTGCCGCGGCGGTGCGCCACCAGCCAGGCCACGACCGCGACGCCAAACACCCCCAACGCCGAGAGGTGGCAGAAGTACGTTACGACGGCGAGCGCGCTGGCACCGACGAGCGCGGGCAGGCCGCCCCGGTGCCACCATCGGAGCCAGGTCGCGAAGGCGCAGAAGAACACGGCGATGCCCAGCGTGAAGTTCACGAAGCCGAGGAAGAACGTGGACGAGAACAGGAAGTAGCCCCCGAGCGGAGCGAGCCACGAGCGCCGCTCGTGCAGGGCGCGTGCGAGCACGTGGACGCCGAAATGCCATGCGATCGCGACGAGGGCCATCAGGATCCTACTCGCAGCGAAGACCCCAATGAGCGGCACCAGCGGCGCGAGCACCAGGTCCATCGCCAGGTTCGGCAGCACCCCCCATGCGGCATCGTAGGTCGCTTCGAACAGCGGCACGTCGTGCAGGTGGTGGAGCACGTAGGCGCGCGACAGGTGATTGGGCAGGTCGAGCAGCGGCACCAGGTCGACCGACAGGAACGGCACCAGCGTGACGGCCAGCATCGCCAACGAGAACGCCCAGTAGGCGCGCCGCATCCGTGGCGCCTCGGGCTCCGCGGCGTCCGACATGCGCCGGATGGATCTCCCGGATTCGCCATCCAATCAAGTAGCGGTCGCCTCCTCGCCGTCGACCAGGTAGCCGGTTCAATCAGACTCTCCTCGCGTTTGATCGTGGCGTGCAAGGGGACGGTGCGCGAAGGGCAGGCATGATGAAGCGCAGCGCGCCGTGTCGAGCACCTCGCGGAAAGCCATTCCGGCAGCGTCAGGTCACGGCAACGGCGTGGGGCGTAGCGCTGGGCTACTCGGTCAGTGCGTCGCGGCCCCGACTTCCGTCTGCGTCGCCTGGAGGAACTCGCGTAGCCCCTCGCGGCATGCGTCGGGTATGGCGTTCCCCTTTCGGCCGTTTACGGTGCGGAGCGTCTTCCGCGCGATCGCGACGGCCTGCTTCGCGAGCCGGCGCTGCTTCTTCCCGCTCGCCGCCGTCGCCTTGGCGATCTTCGCGCACAGGCCGTTCACGCCTAGTTCCACCGGCCTGCGCAGCGTCGCCCCCTCGCAGCCCGCCGCCGGAAGCAGAGAACAGCGGCAACCGGCCGCTGCGAGGTCGGCGGTCGCGCAGGGAGGCGCGGTGGATGACGTGGTGGTCGTGGCAGTGATCGTCGTGGTGGTCGTCGTCGACCCGGCGGGGACCTCGGCGGCTTCGGCTCCGGTCAGGAAGACGTCGTTCAGCGCGCCGCCGTCGCCCGGCACGACCAACCGTACGCCGGCGAGCGGATGACCCTGTTCGTCGAGGGCGTCGATGCCCTCCAGCGTGAAGGTGTGCGAGTAGTCCGACACCCCCTGCACCGACCATCCGATGTGGCCGACCGTGTTGTCGATCTGAATGATCGGCCACAGATTAATATTGATGGACGTCGTCGAAGCGCCTTCGGGACAATGGAACGTCGGCATGTTGATGGTGCACACCCCACCCGCCGTGCAGTCCTCGAACGGCCGGGGCGCCTTCACCGTGACCGCGCCGTCCGAAACGGACACCGAGTACTCGCCGTCGAGGCGATACAGGACGTTGAGGCCGCCCCCAGGCGGCACCACTCCTCCGTTGCACGCCAGCGGGATCGTGAGGCTCGCCTTCGCCCAGATCTGCGCCGAGTACGCGGTCGCGTTGCGATAGTCGAGGTGTACCTGCGCCTTCAGCCGGACGGCGGTGGCGGTGCCGACGTAGGTCGTGGTCGCCACCGGCCGGCGATCGATCTCGACGCGCGCGCTGGCGCTCGCGCAGAGATAGTCCGCCTGTCCCGTGTACGCCGTGCACAGTGATCCGCCCTGGCCGAATTGCCCGAAGTCGAACGCGCGACCGCCGCCCGGCAGCACGGTGCCGAAGGTGATCAGGTCGGTCTTCGGCCCGGTCGAATTCGGGAACTGTGCGACGCCGTAGACCTCGGGAAAGAGGTCGGCGGCGCGGGCCGGAGCGGCGAAGTGGCAGAGGAGTGCGAGCGACAGGATCAAGCGCCGGAACATGGCCGGCGAACCTATCGAATGGGAGCGGCACCACGCTAGTAGCAGTTGCCGTGCGGGCTGCATGCCGGAGCCAAGCCGACAGACCTGGTGGTCGCGCTTCGTTGAGACGGTCTACATGGTCTCCAAGAGGCGCTGATGCCATCGGTTTCGGCCGGGGCCGTGATCGTCCGTCGATCGCGCTCTCCCTGGGCGGTGTCCTGCCGCCCGAGCGCTCGACGGCACCTTCCGCTCCACGGCGAGCGCCACGGTGGCACGGGTGGCCGGGCGCGTGCGACGCGTCCTCCCGCGGTGACCCGCTAGCTGTAACGGCCAGGGGATGCGAGCCAGGACGCCGCGCGCGCGGCCGCCAAGGCATCCCGCGATCATTGACCCAGCCCGTCCCTTGATGCTTCTTCTTGCGACGCCTTACGCGTCGCCCGCGAAGAGGAGACGAGAGTGACCGAGACGAAGGGCCACCTGCAACCCTATGCATTGCTGACGATCGCCCTCGTCTCCTGCGCGATGCTCATGTACGAGGTCCTGTTGACGCGGTATCTGCGCCCTGCGTCTCTTTTTTCACTTCGGGTTCCTGGTCATCAGCAACTGTCTGCTGTTCGTGGGGGCGAGCGGGACGATGATCACGCTCCTCCGCGACCGGTTCGGGCGGGATCCGCGGCGATGGATATACATCTTCTCCGTGCTCACGTTCGTCTCGTTCGGTCTGACGTATGCGTTCTTGCTGTGGTTCCCGATCAATCCGTCGGTCGTCCTGGCGAATCGTGAACTCGGCCGCTTCACGTTCTTCAACCTGGTGGCCGCCTGTCCGTTCTTCTTCGCCGGTACGGTGGTCGGGCTGATCCTCACCGACAATGTCGCGCGGGTGAATACGGTCTATGCCGCGGACCTGGCCGCGGCGGCATTCGGCTGCTTCCTCAGTCCGTTCCTGCTGTGGTCCGTCGGGGCGGGAGGATCGATCGTTTTCATCTCGCTTCTCACGCTGGCCGCCGTCGTGATCGCCGCGCCACCCGGCGGGATGCGCACGTGGGCTTTGAGCATTGCGCTGCCGGTCGGACTGGTCGGGGTCGTGCTGCTGCCACGGCTCGACCAGATGTACCCGGTGCCGGGAAAGGGTGCCCTCGCGTTGATGGGCAACGACCAGGTCAGGCTCCTGGCTCCCGAGTACTCGCGCTGGAGCAGCAACAGCCGGATCGACCTGCTCCCCTGGCCCGCCTTCATGCACACCCTCTTCGGTTCGGGAACGAGGGCGCAAGCCATGCCGATCCCCGAAGAGAAGATCATCTATCAGGACTGTGATGCGGCGACCGCGATCCTCAACTGGTCGGAGAAGCCGGAGCTCCTCGAGGCGATCAAGGCTACTAGCTACTCCGCCTCGTACCGCTTGAAGGACAAGCCGCGCGTCTTCGTCATCGGCCTCGGCGGTGGCAACGACGTGTGGGCCGCGAAGGTGAACGGGGCCGGCTCCGTGCGGGCGATCGAGCTCAACCAACAGATCCTGGACATCCATCTCGGCCCGCTCGCGCGCTATTCGCGCCTCCTGACCTCGGATCCCAGCATCGAATTCGTGTGTGCCGAGGGACGCAGCGCGCTCATGCGCGACCCCGGGACGTACGACGTGATCCAGATGACGGGTATCGACACGTGGACGTCGCTCGTGTCGGGCGCCTACATGCTGGCCGAAAACTACCTCTACACGCGTGAAGCCATCCAGACGATGTACCAGCACCTCGCGCCGGGCGGCATTCTGCAGATCACCCGCATGGCCCGTGACATGGAGGCCCTGCGCCTGTTGTCGAACATCAGTGCCGCCTTCGATCATATGGGAATCGGTGGATTGGCGAACTCCGTCATGTGCATCCAGAGCGACAACGGCATGCTCATGACGATCATGGTGAAGAACGGCACGTTCACACCCGACGAGATCGAGCGGACGCGGAGCTTCGTGGGGGACAACGGCCTCGTTCCGATCTACTTCCCCGACCAGCCGGGACCCGGCCTGGTGCAGGACTTCGTCCGGTCGGGAGACAAGGCGCGCTTCATCCGGGAGTTTCCTCGCAACATCGCGCCCACGACCGACAACAGCCCGTACTTCTTCAACTACTACAAGTGGCGGAATCTCTTCGCGGCGGCGCCGCTCGTCTACGAGCCGACCTTCGTCGCCCAGGGCAACCCGGTCTTCATTCTCTCGCAGCTCCTGATCAGTCTCGGAGTGGCCTTCGTGCTCATCGTGTTGCCGCTCGCGCTGTCTCACCGGACGCCGATGGGGCGTGCGTATCGGGGACAGACGCTGGCGTACTTCTCCTGCCTCGGCGTCGGATTCATCTTCATCGAGATCGCGCTGATGCAGAAGCTCACGCTGCTCCTCGGCCATCCGATCTATTCGCTGACCGTGACCCTGTTCTCGCTGCTGATCTTCACCGGGCTCGGCAGCGCGCTGTCGACGAATTGGTTTCGCTCCGGCGAGCGGCTCTGGATCGTGCCGGCGGGCGTGGCGGTGTTGTTGCTGGCCTTCGTGTTCGGCTCCCCATGGATGGTGTCGCGCTTGATTGGCTTCCCCCTCAGCGTCCGTATTGCGGCGACCGTTCTCGTGCTCGCGCCGATCGGCCTCTTGTTGGGCGTTCCGTTCGCGTACGGTATGCGCGTACTGTCCGAGGTGAACCCGTCGCTCGTTCCCTGGGCGTGGGCGGTCAATGCCTGCCTCACCGTGATCGGGTCGATCCTCACGGTGATCCTGTCGATGAATTTCGGCTTCAACGTCGTCCTGGTTTCGGCCATCGTGATCTACGGGATCGCGTTTGCGGTGATGATGCGCATCCAGGGCAGGCGGGCCATTCACGCAGGGGCCCGATGAATCCGTAGATACCGACACCGCACCGGCCTGGCGCGCTCGTCGTCCGGATACTCCAGAAGCGGCGCGGAACGCATTCACGGTGCCGTCAGCAGGCCCGCCCGCACGCCGAAGTACGCCGGCTTGCGCCGGTAGTCGCCGTCGAAGACGAGCGGCATCGCGTCCTGCCCGAGGGTCTGTCGGGTAGCGGTCGGTGAAGAGCCACAGCGTCGTGGCCCGGCATGTGTCCAGGGCGACGCAGGCCGCGACCACGTCCCGATAGAAGCGGCGCTGGGTCTCGAGCTGAGTCGCCTGATCGCCCTCGAAGCCCCATAGGTGCACGTTCAGCTCCGTGATCTCGACGTCGAGGCCGAGGGCCTGGAAGCGGCAGAACGCAGTTGACCAGCACTGACGTGGCGCAATACCCTTACCGCCGGGACTCGGTAAGAGGAGGAGCCATGCCATATCGCGCTCTCACTTTCGGCGTCGTTGCGCTCGCCCTTGTGCTGCGGGCCCAGGTCGCGCACGGCGGGGCCACGACCATCCCGGAGTTCCGCATCGGGAGCTGTGGGAGCGGTCCCGCGGCGACCGCGTGCGGCTGGGACTGCACCAAGGAGATCAATGCCTTTCCGGCCACCTGCCCGGCGCCCAACTCCTGCTCCCTCGACGTGACCGAGTCCTTCACCGCTCACGTGATCGTGCGCGGTGACGACGGCCCCTGTGGCGCGGCTGGTGGCATGGTGCTGGAGATCGGCCTCTTCGGCACGAAGGCCGACCAGTCCACGTTCACCGTGCCCAGCCGAACCATCAACCTCTGCGGTGTGAACAATGCCTGCGGCGCCTGCGACACCGACGTCTGCTCGGCGACCGATACGAGCTGCCCGCTCGACGCGATCTTCTACTGCGAGCTGACCGGCGCCAACCAGGTCGGGCCCGAGCAGTGCCCGCGGCCGAGCAACGAGCAGGGGGAGCGCCGCTTCTGCGAGCGCGATCTGGCGGATCTCCCCGGGTGGCTGGCTGCCGGGAAGCAACCACTGCTCGCCGAGATGGCCGTTGACCTGGCCGCCGAATTTCCCGCCGCGACGGGTCCGGCGGTCGTGAAGAGCGCGTTCGAGATCGCGCGCGACGACCAGAGCGGCGATCCCGGCCGCGCCACCATCGGCAGCTACTGCCTCGAGGTGGGCTTCCTGCGGACGCCGAAGCCCGTCACCCGCATCCCCGCCGAAGTCGCGCTCGCGCCCCGCTCGACCAGCTCGCTCGTCGTCAGCGGCGACTGCGACTGCGGCAACGGCTTCCAGGACGCCGGCGAGGAGTGCGACGACGGCAACATCGTGAACGGCGACGGGTGCAGCGCAGCGTGCACGCTCGAAACCGCGAATTGCCCCGCCGCGCCCGACCCCGGCTGTGCGAGCGCCTTCAATGCCTGCATCCTCCAGGCGAACGAGAAGAAGGTCGGCAAGGAATCCCTGCTGGCCAAGTGGTCGAAGGGTCCGGCGATCGCGGGCGCGTCCCTCGGGAACCCACTGGGGCCGGGTGGCACTGCCTACGACCTGTGTGTCTATGACGGCGCCGGAGCCCTGAAACGCGGCTATCGGGTCGCGCGGGCTGGTCAAGACTGCGGCAGCAAGCCGTGCTGGAAGAAGGTGGGCAAGCCGCCGGGCGATCCCGGTCACAAGGGCTACAACTACAAGGACAAGGCCGCCACGGCGGACGGTATGTTCGCGATACAGCTCAAGGGTGGAGACCAGGGCAAGTCGATGTTCCTTGCGAAGGGCAAGAACGACGTGGACAAGGGTCTGACCGCCCTGCCGACCGGTCTTGCCGCAGCCCTTGCCGGTTCGAGCGGCGCCACGATTCAGCTCCGCGGCAGCGACGCCGCCACGTGCGTATCCTGCCCGCTCTCGACCGTGGACAAGGACGACGGGGTGATCTTCAAGGCTACGAAGTAACCCACACCGGGCGGCCGTCGTTTGGCTCGGTCAGGTACGCCACGCCGCTAGCTGCGGGGTGAGGGGCCAGGACGGGACGCAGGGTCCGATACTGCGTTCCGTTCCTTCGAGGGCTATCGATCCCCTCAGGAACCTCGACTGTGCCCGAACTGTGCCCCTAGTGTGCCCCGTCGGGAAACCCGAGAACCTCGCCGTGTCTCGCAGGCTAGTGCCGCCGCGGTGCAGGTTCGAGGGTTCGTGAGCGAAGATGTAGAGGTAACTGGAGGTGACGATGGCTCAGGCACGCACACACGATCGCATCCTATGAGCGCGCCCTCTCGACCCCTCCCGGAGTCGGATGCCGGCTCAGCGGCGTCCGCGAGAATGATGCGCGTGGTCGGTTGGGGCTTGTTGCTCGGCGGGCCGATCCTTGCGTTCGCCTACCCCCCCGGCTTCCTGTGGGGGACGCACCCGCAGTCTCCGTACCACCCTCCGCTGTCGCCATACCTCTTCATGCTGGCGGCCATGTACGTGGCCTGGGCCATCCTGATGATCCGTGGCGCACAGGACCCACTCGCCCACCGCTCCATCGTCGACTACGGAATCCTCGCCAATGTGCTGCACGGGCTCGTCATGCTCGTGCAGTCGTTCGTCTATCCCCACGAGCACCAGCACCTGTTCGCGGATGTGCCGGTGCTCTTCGTCCTGTGCATCGTACTGTGGGTCTGGCACCCGCAACGTGCGGCCCAATGAACGGCCGCCCCGCGACGGATCACGACGTGATCGTCGTTGGCACCGGCTACGGCGGAGCCACCGCAGCGGCGGTCCTTGCACGTGCCGGTCTGCGTGTGGGGATTCTGGAGCGCGGAACATGGTGGGGTGCGTTCGGTGGCCACCGCCCGCTACCCGAGACGCTGCCGCAGGTCATGCGGGCACTCGAAGGGGTGAATCTCTCCGTCTTCGGACGCAGCGCCCACATCCCACTCTCCCGCCGAGGACTCCTTGAGGTCCATCTCCACGGCACCACGTTGATGCTGAACGCCGTGGCGGTGGGCGGCACATCCCTCGTGAACGGCGCGCTGATGCAACGCCCCGCAGGCGCCTTTTTCGATGCGTTGCCTCCAGAGGTGACGGCCTCCGAACTCGAGTCGCGCTACCGGGCCGTCGAGCAGGCTCTCACGGTCGCACCCGGTCCGCCAGATGCAAGGAACGGGCAAGCGCTCGCGACGCTCGCGGGCGAGCGGAAGTGGAAGCTCACACGGGGTCCGCAGGCAATCCGATGGGAGAGCGACGATGCGTCGCGGCCGGCGTGCATCCACTGCAACCGCTGCATAGTCGGCTGCAACGTCGGCGCCAAACAGAGCCTCGATCTGACCCTCATCCCGCGCGCTTGCGACGCAGGGGCCGTGCTGCGGGATCTCTGCGACGGTGCAGACGGTCGAACTGATCGACGGGGGCTACGCAGTGCGATTTTGCGACGCGCGCTCGCGACAAGCCGAAGTCTGGCGGAGTCCGCGGGTGGTCCTCGCGGCGGGCACACTCAACACGCTGAAGATACTGTTCCGATCGAGTGTCGCTGGCGGGCTCGGAACGATCGGCCTGCTCGGCCAGCACGCTTCGCTGGGAGCCGACACGCTCGGCTGCTACCACGTCCCTCGCGACGTCGTGCCGTCCGCGATCGACGGCCACTGCACGGACTTGATGTTCGAGGTACCCGATGCTGGGGGCGATCGCGAGTTCACCTTCGGCATGCTCACACCTCCGGTCTTCCCAGGAAGCTCGCTGGTGCGCCGCGCGCAGGGACGGCGAACGCTGTCGCTCGTCGGATTCGGACGGGACGCGATGGACGGGCGCGTGGTGTGGAACGGTCGGGGGATCCGGCTGCGCCACGAGGCGCAGGCCGTTGTCGGGCGGATACTGGCCTCGATGGATCGCACGGCCGAGGCCTACGGCTGGGACAAGCCCCACCGTCGGCGCGATCCGGTGCAGCCGAAGCGCCCGTGGATGAGCGTGCACCCGATGGGAGGCTGCCGGATGGCTCCGGATGCGAGTCGGGGGGTCGTCGACTTCAAGGGCGAGGTCTTCGGCCATCCCGGCCTTCACATCGCGGACGCTTCCGTGTTCGCGAGCGGCCCAGCCGCCGGGCCGGCGCTCAGCATCGCTGCTCTGTCGTGGTGGATCGCCGAGCGGATCGTCGACGAGACTGGCCGCGCCGGCGCCTAGCTACTAGGTGGAAGGAACCTCCTTGGAGGCGGTCGTGGACGGGTAGCGATCGTCATTGGGAGGATTCGAACCTGCAGGTCCCCTGTTCGAATCGGGGCGGGCGTGCTCCGAGGGACGGGCACTTCGGGATGCTCGATCTCCTCAGGAACCATCGACTGTGCCCCAATTGGGTCGCCGCTTGCAGTCAGGATGGCTGGGATGCCCGCGATTTGCTCGCGGAGGAGTCCAGGCCCAGGTGCGCCGGGAATGCCACAAGCAGGAAGAGCCCGCACGGCGAGCGCAGCGCCGGTACTGTGCTTCGAGATATGCCTCGGAAGAGCAGAGGCGCCGCCGCAGGCTCTGAGACATGAATGCAGGGGCACTGTCCGGGCACGGGATGTGGTACGGACCGCGTAGTCGTGGCACGTCGGTGCCCGAGGGAGGTGTGCGAGATGGAGATCAGGGGACTGGCAGCCGCGATCGCCGGGGGGGCGTCGGGGATGGCGCGCGCGACGGCCGATCTACTGGCGGAGCGTGGCGCGAAGGTCGCGATCCTGGACCGGCCGGGGAGCGCGGGCGAGCAGGTGGCGGCCGCGATCGGCGGCGGCAGCTTCTTCCATCCGCTCGATGTCTGCGATAGCGCCAGCATCGCGCGGGCTCTCGATGCGGTCGTGGAGCGATTCGGGGCGTTGCATGTCGGCGTCAGCACGGCCGGCGGTGGTATCGCCCGGCGCACACTCGCGAAGGAGGGACCGCACCCGATCGACGACTTCCGGGCCGTCGTGGAGCTGAACCTGGTCGGGTCGTTCGACTTCCTCCGGCTGTGTGCCGAACGCATGGCGAAGAACGTCCCGAACGCCGACGGCGAGCGGGGGGTCGTGATCAGCACGGCGTCGATCGCCGCCTTCGAGGGGCAGATCGGGCAGGTGGCCTATGCGGCGGCCAAGAGCGGCATCGTCGGGATGACCTTCGTGGCGGCCCGCGATCTCGGGTCGCTCGGCATACGCGCGATGGCGATAGCGCCGAGCCTCTTCCAGACGGGTCTGACGCAAGGCATTCCCGAGGAGATGGCGGCGGGACTCACCAGGGATGCGGCGTTCCCCAAGCGCATGGGGCGTCCGGTCGAATACGCGCGGATGGCGCTCGCGATCATCGAGAATCCGATGCTCAACGGCTCGACGATCCGGCTCGACGGCGGCCAGCGCTTCGCGCCGAGATGATCAGCGGCCCTCCCGGGTCGCCACGTTCTCGGACGGCTCCCTGATCCAGCGGCGAGCGACCACCGTTCGCAGGCTTCGAACCTGAGGGTCTGGGGTTCGATTCCCTCCGGGCGCACTTTACGGGACGGGGATTTCGGCGCATACAGACCGATCATCGGGCCTACGAGTGCGCGGCGACGTAGTTCAAGCCCGCCTACGGGGCGAACGGTGTCGACAATCGTGTCGTGCCTGCTCCTTGATGCCCGCATTCGTCCTGTGGCTCCTCTGCATGGCGGCGGCCGACGCCGCGCCGGCGGCGACGATCGAGCATCTCCAGACGTTGCGGGCGAACCCGCTCAGCGGACTCCGCAACGTCCAGATGCAGTATCAGGCCAACGTGGGTGTCCCGGCTGACGGCGAGACGCAGAGTGTTTTGACGCTTCAAGCCGTGTGGCCATTCCCGCTCGGCCAGGACTGGAGTCTCATCACCTATCCGGTCGTGCAGGTGATCTCGCAACCTGAAACGCCCTCCGGCGACGGCCGCGTCGCGGGGCTCGGCGACACGATTCTCACCGCCGCCGTCACGCCCCGGGAGACGGAATGGCTCGACTGGGGCATCGGTGCCGAGCTCGAGTATCCCGACCGCGACGGATCACGAGTTGGGCACTGATCGCTGGGCGGCCGGCCCGGCGCTGGCGCTCTTCGTGCAGCCGCTTCCATGGACCGTCGGCGCGCTCATCGAGAACGCCTGGTCGTTCTCCGGCTCCGGCGACGCTCGCTTCGACGAGTTCTCCGTGCAGTACTTCCTGACCTACAACCTGCCGCGCGGGTGGTTCCTGGAGACCAACTCGACCGTGACGGCGAACTGGACCGCCGATCGAGCCGACCGGTGGACGGTTCCCGTCGGTGGCGGGTTCGGCAAGGTCTTCACCGTCGGCGAACAGTCGTTGAGCTCCGGGGTTCAGCTGTTCTACAACGCCGTGCGGCCGAGCGTCGGACCGATGTGGTCAGCGGCGATCTCGCTCCAGCTGCTCTTCCCTTGATGGTCGACCATCGACGCGCCGTCGGGGGGAACGGCCCGGGCCAACGTCTGATATTGAGGCGCCCCGTCGACTTCCAAGGTTGCCGTTCCTACGGCCCCTGCCACTCCGTCATGCGATCCTGCGATCGGCTCGCAACAGCCGCGCTCCCCGTATAGCGAGCCCCCATGCTGGATTGCACCCGCGACGGCGACGTCTTCGTCCTCCGGCTCGACGCCGGCGAGAACCGCTTCACGCCGGACCTCATGGACGCGTGGGATCGTGCCCTCGACCAGGTCGAGCAGGCGGGTGCGCCCGCTGCGCTGGTCACGACGGGCACCGGCAAGTTCTACTCGAACGGCCTCGACCTCGACGTGATGATGGCGGGCGACGCCAACGCCTACCTGTCGCGCGTGCTCGGCATCCTGGCGCGCTTCCTGACGTTCCCGGCACCGACCGTCGCTGCCGTGAACGGGCACGCCTTCGGCGCGGGCGCGCTCCTCACGCTGGCGCACGACGTCCGCCTGATGCGCAGCGACCGTGGCTTCTTCTGCATGCCCGAGGTCGACATGAAGATCCCGCTGCACCCCGGCATGATCGCGATCCTGCAGTCGCGCCTCCCCGCGCAGACCGCGCACGAAGTCGTGGCGACGGGCCGTCGCTTCGGCGGCGCCGACGCAGCGGCGCTCGCGATCGTCGACGAAGCGCTCCCCGAGGACCAGTTGCTCGGCCGCGCGACGGCGATCGCTGCGGAGCGCGCCCCGAAGGCCGACGCGATCCTGCGGACGCTGAAGCGCGGGATGTACGGTCCGGTGCTGGAGGCGCTGGCGCAGCCGCTCAGGATGTGACGCCGAAACGCGCTCCACTGTGCCCGAACTGTGCCCCGACTGCGCCCAGACCGAAGCACCCTGATCCCACGCCCGATGGGGCAAGTCAGAAGAGCAGGCAGTTCCTCAGGAGATTCGCGCCGTCGCCGTGCCAGAAGTCCGCCCGAACGTCAGACGACGCCGGGAAGAAGTTCAGCGCGCAGTAGTCTCGTCCGCTCTTCACCCTGCGTATGACGAGCGGGTTGGAGCCGTCCCCCCATCTCACCACGACGATCCCGCCGTTGATAACCGCGCCCGTGCTCTGGTAGCCCGCCGACGCGGTCAGCGAGGTGACCCCGGCGACGAGCGGACTCCCTGCTTCGAGGATCTGAAGCGGAGCGTTTTCCGCCGGTTGTTTCTGCCCGGTAGGATTGATGAGGTGGTAGCCGCCTGTGCTCCAACGGCCTCCGAGCGGAACGCTGGCGTTGGCGAATGTGGTCACGACCACACGGCCGCCGCCATCGAAGTAGTCGGCGAGGCGATCGCCGAGCGTAGCCGGATTGACGAAGGTGGAGTCGGAGAACACCAGCACGGACTGGTACTGCTGGAGCAGTGCGGCAGTGGGAGTATCGGTGCTGGCCTGGAACGTGTCCACGAGACCGAAGGAAGCGGTTGCGATCAGCTTCGCCTGCACGTCCGCCAGGACCGCGGCGGTGGATGCGCCGACGATCAGCACGTGTGGACCGAGGAGCGTGGTCGTTGTCGTACTGCTCGTGGTCGTGGTCGACGTGCTGGACGTGGTCGAAGTCGACGTGGTGGTGGTAGACGTGGTCGAGGTGGATGTCGTCGTGGAGGTCGTCGCCGGGGTCAACGCGAGAAACTGCATCGCGCAGGCGTCCACCCCGGCCTCGATGGTCACGGTGTCTCCGGCAGTCACGCAGCCACCCCGCGCATCGGCCTTCTGAATCGCCGAGGCGAACTTCGCCTCCGCCGCGGAGAGACACTGGGGGTCGACGGCTGCTCCCTGGAGGATCGCCTTCTGGTGGCACTTCAGCGTGCTCGCCAGCTCCTTCGACGCGGCCTTGTTCTTGGCCACGGCGCACTTCTGCTCCGGGGTAGGCGTCGCGTGCGCCGGGAGCGCCGTCACGGCAGCGAGCGCCGTAACGGCCCACACCGCCAACATCGGACATCTCCTCACAGTGCGCGCCCCCTTCGCGGTTCGGCCCGCGGCGACGCTACGCGCGCGTGTGTGTCAATGTCAATAGGGGTTTTGGCAGTGTGAAAGCTTTGCTGGTGCAGTGTGGTGCACGGGGATCCACTTCCGCGCGAAGATGCCCCTGCCCGAGGGGGGGGCGCCGCTGCAGTCGAGCGGCCGACCGAGCAATTGCGCGCCTGAGCCGCCTTGATGGCGGCGCGAAGGTGTAGGCGAGGCGCGACCGTGATAGCCAGGGGTGGTTGCCGCTCGACCGCACGTTGAATCCAACCTCGACCTACGGGGTGGGCATTGCGATCACCCCGCGGCGGCCCCGCTTCGATTTCGAGGGCCTCGAGTACGAGGTGCCACGTGCGTGGCACCCGGTCGGCATCGGCGCCACGGTGTTTCTCGAGGCGCTCTCGACGATGGCGCCGGCGGTGGAGAGCTTCTTCATCGAGGACGCTCGCCGCCTCTTGCTCCGCATCGCCAACGATGCCCAACGTGCCGAGGTCGAAGCCTTTCTTCGCCAAGAGGCTGCCCACGCCAACATGCACGCCGCGTTCAACCGGCTGCTCACCAGGTGGGGAGTGCCGGTCGACGCCTCGGCGGACTTCGTCCTGCGGTGGCTCGCGGTCGTCGACTGGACCTCGAGCGGTCTCCGGAGCGCGGTGGCGATGGCCGGTGAGCACTTCCTCGGCGAGATCGGCAACGCGATCCTCTCGCGGCCCGAGCTGTTCGAAGGGGTCGACCCTCGAATCGCGCGACTGTTCCAGTGGCATGGCTACGAGGAGGTGGAGCACAAGGGGGTGCTCTTCGATGCATTCCACGCCGCACGTGGCCGTGGGCTCTACACCTACGTCGTCCGCATCGTCGGGCTGTGGATCGCCGTCGTCCTCCTGGCCCTCGCGCTCCCATCCGTTTCGTACCGTATTCTAGCGAGCGTGGGCGTGGCGCGGGATCGCTACGCGTGGCGGGGCCTCGTGCGCTTCGTCCTCGGGCGCGGCGGGATGCTGCGCGGTCGATGGCGCGCCGTCGCCGCCTACCACAGGCCCGACTTCCACCCGTGGCGGTATCTCGACAACCGGCGTCTCCTGTCGGAGTTCCGTAGTGTCCACGAAACGGGCAACAGGCATGAGGCTTCGAACGTACGGGACAGGCTCCGCGCGCCACGGCCGCCGGTCTGGGGCGAGCTTTCAGAAGAGACGCGAATCCCGTATGGGACGTACTGGTCAGGATGATCGTCGAAACCAAAGGGGGGGTTGTGGCGAAGAAGAAGCGTGCGATCGCGAAGAGCGCTGGCGTGACGAAGAACCTGGAGACGGCGTTGGCGACCCTCGGCGTGGCGTGTGTCACCGGTGACCGCGCCGTGGCGACGCGCAGCCGGGAGGCCAGGAAGCTCGCTGCCGCCGCGAAGCGACTGTCGAGGAAGCGCGCGGTCCTCGCCAAGCGGAAGCGGACCTCGGCGAAGCGCGCCAGGTCGGCCCCGAGCGGTGAGACGCGCAGGGCCCTCCGTGCGGTCGTTAAGGAACTGGCGACGACGAAGGCCAAATTGGTCAAGGCCAGGGCGGCGAAGGCTGTCAACGCGGTGGAACTGGCGGCACTCAAATCCGCGCAGCGGCGGGCGAGTGCCTACGCGAAGGCGATCGTGAAGGCTGAGTCGGCGCTCAGCAGGACCGCCAAGCGGCGGCGGTGAGCTGCTCCCGATTCGCGGGCATCAGCGGGGGTGGGTCGCCCGAGCGACGAGCGTCTCTGCCGGGATCGGGGGGAGTGGGTTCGTCCGCCGGCCCAGGATGAGGAGCCGCTCGAGCAGCGTGAGGTCGTTCGGCGCGAGCTTGGGCAGGATTCGGTACCGCACACGCATCCCACCGTCGACCTCCGTGAGCTCGAAGTAGTTGAGCTGGTAGGAAGGGACGTAGACTCCCGGTAGATGGCCCACCCGGACGGGCACATACTCGAGCCGCTTGAGCCAGGTACCGGTGTTGATGACGTAACGTCCGTCGATGCTGCGGAGCGACGGAATGTGCGTGTGTCCGTAGACGAACAGGGCGACTGACGGGTCCGCGGCGAAGATCCGCTTGGCGGCCGCGACGTACTGCGCGTCTTTCTCCTGCTTCAGGCTCTCGCCCCTGCCGGCACCATAGCGAACGAGCGCTGCGCGCGCATCGCGCACCACGAAGTACAGCGGCAAGGCCAGCATCAGCAGCGTGACGATGACGATGCTGTTCACGAACTGTACCAGATCGATGATCCGACCGGGAAAGCCGAGGACCGGCTGCAGATCGATCTCGAAGAGCCCCGTGTGCACGCCGCCCAGCCGTTCGAGCGCGCGCAGGCCGAAGACCACTGCACTCGCGGTGAACAGCAGCAGGAACGGTAGCAGGAGCCAGCGCAGCAGTGGCGTCATGTCCTTGTAGAAGTGATTCGACAGGACCCAGAACGGAATGTCCTCGTTCGGGTACACGGACTCCACGTCGTCGAGCCACTTGCTCCTCGTTCGCTCGGCGCTCCGCCCGGCGGCAGCGACGACACCACTGGTGATGAAGTAGCCAAGCGGCAAACCGAAGCGGTTGCCGAAGTCGGGGAAGCGGTTGAAGTCGTCGTACTGGTTGCCGTGCTCGATCCAGACCCTGTGCCCCGCGATCTCCCGCGTGATGTGCACTACGGGCTCGAGGCGGACGTTGTAGCGGGCGAGTTCGGCCTGGTACTCGGGCACGCAGGCCAGATCGTAGTCGTGGTTGCCGGGCAGGAGCGTGATCGTCACCTGCTCGCCAGTGTCGCGGAGCTGGCGGAACAGGGCAGGATGCTGCGCCGCGATGGTCGCGAGCTTGGAGACGCCCGCGCGATCGGTCAGTTCCCAGAAGCCGAAGGCATCGCCGACGATGATGAGCTCGGCGGGCTGCGGTCCCTCGGCGATCTCCTGGAGGAACTTGATGAGGTCGTTCTCGAAGTCGCAGCGGGCAAGTCCGCCGTCGCCACCGATGTGGAGATCACTGATGAGGTAGTAGGTGGTCTTCGTCGGCGGCATGGGACCCGGTCTATACGTTGGCCCGACCCACGTCGAAATCGTGCTGGGGCGTGTCCCGGGCGAGCGCATGGACGCAGGATCGGCTCAAGGTCGGGGCGCGACGTGTCGAAGGCGGTGAAACTCGAAGTATGCGAGCTTGTCGCTCGCGCTGCCGAGGCCGAGTGTGTAGCCCGCCAGCTCGCCGACGGCGCTCGCCACGAGCCCGATCACCACGGCGGGCAGGACGCCGCGCGGCATCCGTTGGTCGACGCGCGCGTCGCCGCGGGCGCGCACCTGCCCGAGGACCCAGCGGAGGCGCACGAGCGGGATCAGCGGGCTGCCGCCGGCGTATACGACCCGGCGCCAGACCGGCCACGGCCGCGCGCGAACCGTCGCGAAGACCCGGCCGGCGTGGAACTGTACTTGCAGGAACGACGAGAGGCGCTCGAAGTTCATGTGGTACACGCGCGCCCGTGCGTCGAGGTAGAGCGCATGTCCCTTCCGCTGCAGGTCCCAGTGCAGCACGATCTCCGCCTTGAGCATCGTCTCCAGGTCGTCGCCGTAGCGCAGCAGCACGTCGCGCTTGTAGCTGGCATTGTGGGTCGGCAGGTGATCGATCGGACCCGATGGCCGGGGGAACCACCACGTCGCGAACCCCAGCAGAAAATCTGCCCAGCTGATCGCGCTCCGCGGGTTGGGATTGCCCATGGCCGGACCGATCGCGGCCCAGCCGGCCCGGTGCCCCTCGATCATGATCTCCGCCCAATGCGGGTCGGGAAAAGAATGGTCTTCGAGGAGCGCGACGACGGGCGCCGTCGCGTGACGGATCCCGACGGCGTTGCCGTAGGCCAGCGATCGGATCGAACCCGCCTCGACGATCCGCAACGTCGCGAACGAGTCGGCGACGTCGGGATCGTCCATCGCAAGCACGGAGATCGACGGCGTCACGATGATCACCTCGAGCTGCTGGCGCACAGTCTGCGCGCGCACGTGCCGCATCGTCTTGCGGATGGCCTCGTACGTGTCGGCTGTGACGATCACGACCGACATCGCGGCGGTGCAGCTCGCGGTCACGTGGGCCTTCCCGCGAACCGTGCGAGACAGTCGTGGTAGAACGCCTCGTTCTTCGGCAGCAGCACCTCGATCGCGAGATCGCGCGCCACGCGCCGTCGCCCCGCTTCGCCGAGCCGCTCGGCCAAGGCCGGGTCATCGAGCAGGCGGACGATCGCGGCCGCGATCGCGTCGGGGTCATCGGGGTCGATCAGCAGGCCGTCCTCGTCGTGCCGGACGAGCTCGGGACCGCTCGTGCGGCGGCTGTAGATCATCGGGCAGCCGCACGCCATCGCCTCCATCGGTGCGAGCGCGAAGGCTTCCGCCTGCGACGGAAACACGGCGACGCGTGCCCGCTGCAGTGCACGGGCGACCTCGGCACGCGGGACGTGGCCGTGGAAATGGACGCGCTGCGCGGCGGTGGCGCCCAGCCGGGATGCGAGGAAACGTCGCATCGACGCGCCGTCGCGTGTGAGACCGTCCCGCCCGTAGAGGTGTAGCTCGGCATCCGGCCTGGCAGCCAGGACTTGTGACCATGCGGTGAGGAGCGTCACGACCCCCTTCTTCGCGGTCAACGTGCCGGAAAACACCACGCTGGCTGCGGATCGCGGCCCCGCCGCGCCCGCCGGCGGCAGCTCCACCGGGTTGTGCAGCACGGCATCGGGTTGCGGGCCGAGCCCGAAGAGGGCGGCGGTCCGGGTCGCCGTGTACTGGCTTACGGCGCACCAGAAGTCGGCGCGGCGCATGGCGGCCCGCTCCAGCAGCGCCGTGACGATGGGGGCACGTTCGGCGAGCTCCGCCGCGAAATACGTCGCGGAGCCGTTGGCGCGCACGACCACGGGCACCGGCAGGTGCGGCCAGCCGGCGATCCATCCTTCCCAGTCGGGCGCCTCGACCAGGTCGACGGCGCCCGCACGCGCCCACGCGCTGACGGTGCGCCACACCCGCATCCGCACCAACGTCTTGGCGGGGCGACACGCGGCATCTCGCAACCGCCATACCTCGACGCCGGCGTCGACCTCGTGGCGCGGAGCCGGATCGCCGGTCGCGTATGCGCCGATCACCCGCACCGCGTGCCCGGCGCGCACGAGGGCCTGCGCCAGTATCTGGGTGCAGCTGCCGATGCCGCCGTGCGGACCCGGCGGATACTCGTTGCAGAGGAAACAGATTCGCATCGTCACAGGCGGCGGACCACGGCGCAGCGACGAAGCTCCGGAATGAGCAGCGCCATCGTGCGGCCGTGCAGGCGCAGCAAGGCGGTCATCATCGCCGGCGCGAGTCGGCGAGGCAGCGCCCGCAGCAGCAACCAGGTGCAGAGCAGCGTGAACGTCTTGCGGCGAACGACGATCGTGGGGTCGAGGCGGACCGCCTCGAGGAGCTTCCACCCTGCGCTCGCCCGGTTGTCGCGTCCGGTCGCCCGCGTCAACTGCAGGAACGCGACGTAGTGCTTGATGCTGGCGACGTACTCGTTGCGCCGTTGCCGGATCGTGACGGGCGCCCCCTGCAGCGCACGCTCCAGTACCACCAGGCACGCGTGTTCGACCGCTGCCGCGTCCGCAGTCATCGACTCGGCGGAGACGCGATAGAGGATATGGTAGCGAGGGACGACGACGAACGCCCAGTCGACTGCCACCCGCAGCCAGTAGTCCCAGTCCTCGGCCGCGCGCAGCGCAGGGTCGAAGAGCCCGACCGCGTCGATGCAGCGCCGCCTGAGCAGCACGTTCGAGCCGCTTGCGATGAAGCACTCGCGCAACAACGGCAGGCGTACGTCGCCTTCGAAATGGAGGGGCTCCTTCGCGAAGAGGAAGCGGCCGTCGCGATCGACGAGCACCGTCCAGCTGTAGGCGAGGCCCGCCTCTGGATGGCGCTCGAGCGCTGCCAGCTGGCTGGCGAGCTTGTCGGGCGTCCAGAGATCGTCGGCGTCGATGAAGGAGACGAACGCGCCCCTCGCATGCTGCACCCCGCGGTTCCGCGCGGTCGCGAGGCCGGCGTTCGGGTACGATTGGAGCGTCAGCCGATCGTCGGCAACCGTCGCGACGCGCTGCCGCGTTCTGTCCGTCGAGCCATCGTCGATGACGATGATCTCGAGGTCCGTATGGGTCTGCGCACGCACCGAGGCGATGGTCTCGAGGATGGTGGCCTCGGCGTTGTAGGCCGGGATCACGACGGAGACGAGCGGTGCGGGCACCCACGCGGGATCATCCTATGGGAGTGTCACCGTTCACAAGGCACCTCGCCCCGGGGGAACGTTCGCACCCGTCGATTGGTAACGGATGTCTGGCGGGTTCGCCATGTGCAGGGGGCGCTCGCCTGTCACTCCGGATGACTCGACCCCCGGAGTGGGGACGCGGCGCCCACGGATGCGCCCGCGGTATCGCGCCTGGGCGGAGCCCGCCGAAAAGACAGATTGACGCTGGCAACCCTGCCGGCCTAGATGCTCACTTCGGAGGGGGGCCCATGCGAGCGCGATCATGGACGTTGGCCATCGCTGCCGCCGCGGTGATGTGTGCCGGGGGCACGGCGGGCGCGCGCGGACACGTGTTCGACTACGCGGTCGAGCGCTTCGAGGCCGACGGCAACGTGCACGGCCTGCAGGATGGCATCCCGGACGTCGTCGACGAGTTCGACGACGGCGTGCTCGGCCTGCCCGAGTGGGGCGTCGGTCCGGGCACCGCGGTCGAGAGCGACGGTGCACTGCATCTCAAGGATCCGGGCTTCGGCATCACCGTTCTCGGGTTGTCCCCCGTGTCCTTCGAGGTGAGCGAGGTGCACAAGGGCGACCCGGCCGGCTTCCTCCAGGCCGGGGCCGGTGACCTGGTCCTGCGCTCCTACTGGCGCCCTCAGCCGCTCGGCATCAACCACTACCTCCACATGAGCCTCGAATGGATCGGCCCCGACGGGTGGCACTTCGCTGGTCTCGTGCTCACGAACTACAACCAGGCGCTCGGGGACCTCTACAATCCGCCCTGGCCCACCGGCTACGTGATGACCGCGCACGACGCGCACATGGACGTGACGGGCCACCTCGACCGCCAGGACCACCAGGTGATCGATCCCGCGGCGATCACCGGCCTCCTCGTCTTCGAGCTGCGCTACGACGACACACGCCGCGAGATCACGGTGACCTACAGCCTGGATGGCGGGGCCACGTTCGCGGCGCCCTTCGCGCCGATCCCCGTCTCCCTGTCCCAGGGGACGGCCGGGCTCTACCTGGGCGCCGACCCGCGTGACGGGGCGTGCCCGGGCGAGTTCTTCCCGACCCTGGCGGTGTTCAGCAAGCTCGAGCCGCCGGCGGGCGACGAGCGGTTCACCCTGAAGGGGACCGCGGCAAGCGGCTCGAATCTCGTCTATGGGCTCGACGGGCTCCGCCTGCTCGTGACCGACGAGGGAGCGGGCGGTGCGCCGGTGTTCGACGTGACGGTCCCGGATGGCGCGACCGCCTACCAAAAGGCTTGCGACCCTCGCGACGGATACGTCCCTCGTGGTGGCCGTCGGCGCTACGTGAACTACTCCGACGCGCTTCCCCCGGACTGCATCCCTGGCTCGGCCCACGGCCTGCGGCTGCTCGAGCTCGGATGGAACGGGACGGCCAAGGTGAAGATCAAGGCGAATGGCGCGACGGTCCCATCCGTCGTCGGGCCGCTGCGGGTCGGGCTCTACAAGCCCGGTGGACCGACGAACGAGTGCGACGGGTACGTCGGGCAGATGACCTGCGTCGGAAACGCGCGCAAGGCCAAGTGCAAGTGACCCGCGCACGGTTCGTGCGCTACGCCTGAACGGGGGCGGCCGCGCCAGCCCGGGAGGCGGTCGGGGGTTCGATTCCCTCCGGGCGCACTCTACGGACGGGTACTTGTGGTGCCCGCCCTCTCGGGACCCCTGAACACGTGCCCGGCGCCTGCGCGTTGCTCGCCCGAAACGTCCGCCCCGGCCTGAATCGCGTGGTGCCTCCGAACCTCAGGCATGACCGCTGATCGCCGAGTTCCAGCACGACGTCGACCGGCTCGGGGTTTTCTGCGAGCGGGTGCGCGAGCTGCGCGCCCGTGGCGACGACCGTCAGCGCCTTCCCGGGCCTCACCGTCACCCGCTTCACGGGTCCGGCGGCCAGCCGCCGGTCGACATACCGATATCCCTTGTTCTCACCGGGCTCGCCGAGGAGCCGCCAGCCTGCGGCCGGCAGGCCGTAGATCGCATCGCACGCGCCAACGCAGGCGGGTGCTGTCCGCAGGCGCAACGTCGCCCCGGCGACGGTCGGATCGTCGGGCGAGCCGTTGCCGCCACCGATCGACAGACCGGCGTCCCTGGAATCGAGCGTGAGCCTCCGACGGGTCGGATCGGCGTGATTCTTCAGGACGAGCCGCTTTCCCGACAGGAGCTGCGGGGCGGTGGTCGTCGTCGTGCTGGTGCTCGTGGTGGTGCTGGTCGTGGACGTCGGGAGCACACACGGGCCCACGCATCGGGTACCGGTGACGGTCGCCGGGTAGCTCTCGCATTCGTCGAGGTCGAGTGCGTAGCGGAGACCTGACAGCGTATACGTGTTGCCATCCGGGGCTGTCGTCCCCCCCAAGACGGTCGCTCCCGGGCAGAGGAACACCCCGACGCCGGTGGCCTGCGTCATGGCACCCGTGGCCGGGTCGATCGTCCCGAAGGTGAGCGGCAGGCTCGCCGGCGATCCACCGAACTCGAGGATGCTCCCGACCTGCGCGACGTCGACGATGGCGTCCTCCTCGACGCCGAGTGTCGGGACCGACACATGCTCGAGCCACTGCCCGCCGAGGTTGATGCACGGGCTGACCGGGCTTCCACCGCCGCACACGCCCGCGGAGCACGTCTCGCCGCTGGTGCAGGCGCTCCGGTCATCGCACGTCGCACCGTCGCCGGACGGCACGCAGAGCGATGGCGATCCCGCGCACGTGAAGCACGGCTCGATCTGACAGCGCGAGTCGCAGCCGTCGCCGTTCGTCGCGTTGTCGTCGAAGCACTCACAGCGGATGCCGCTGATGAGCGCCTCCGAGAGGGTCGGGCAGAGGGCGGCCGACGTCCCCGCGAGCCGCGTCTCGCCGACGACCCGCCCCCCGAGGCCGCCCTCGCACCCGGGAAGAAACACATTCACCGTGAAGGCGCCGTCGGGGCCGATGGTGCCGGTCAACGTAGTGCCCTCGAAAGCAGTGATCTGGAGGCTCGTTCCGGACTGGACGAAGTCCGCGATCTGCTCGCTCCCGCCGGCGCTCAGCCTCCACCTGCCGGTGACGTCCAGTGCGCCAGCCGGGTGAGACTCGAGTGCCAGCACGATGGCCGCGACGAGCGCGGTGTGACCACGCCGCTGGTCCGTGCGACCTGCGATTCTCATGGATCCCCCCTCACCCCGACGCATGCGCGTCGGGGCGCGCCGCTGTCAAGCAGTTTCAGGCCGTCACATCGCGACGATCGAAATCATGCTCTCCTGTGCGCCGACTGTGCCCGTCGGGAACCGAGAGCCTCACCGGGCGATTCCCGGGTTCGCTGGGGGGCGCGAGAGACGATCCCGCGGGTGAACGCAGGCCGGGCGCGTCAGTCGCTCGCGCACACACCCCAGGTCGGTCCGATGAGGAGCATCCCCGGGTTCGCCGGATCCTTCACCAGCCCCGCGCTGTGACCGCATGTCGATGTGCCGAGCAGCCGAGGCTTACGACCCGTGACCAGGTCGAGCGCCAGGAACCCGCTGCCGGTCACGCTCGAATCCATGAGCTTGGCGCGACCGCGCGAGAACAGTCCCACGCCCGCGGCCCCGGACACGACGAGGCGGGTGGCGCGGATCGATCCCAACGTCGAGATGCCGCCTTCTCCGGTATTCGTGACGGTGACGTCCGTGGCGATGAGTCGCTTCTGGACGAGCAACGCATCGCCGGCGTTGTCGTTGATCGTGACGTTGGTCGCCTTCAGGCTGGCGGCGCGGATCCCGTAGGCATTGTGCGACGCGGTGATGTTGGCGAGGGTCAGCTTCGAGCCAGCGACGTCCATGATGCCGTGGTTGTCGTGGATGTCGAGGTCTGACACGTCGACGCGTATGCCGATCGGCGCACCGATCGCGTTCGAGCTCGCACCGGTGATCTCGCCCGGGCCGCGCACCGTGCAGTCGCCGAAGCAGAAGACGCCCAGTTGCTGACCGGTGATCGAGTGGCCGTTCATCTCCAGCGTCGCCCCGCGATTCAGCTGCACCGCGAAGTACGGCGGGCCCGGAGGTGCGGGTGGGCAGACGAGGTCGGCCTGAAGAATCCCGGTCTCGCCATCCGGGACCACCTGCCCGCACGACGTGATGTCGAGCGCGCGGGCCTCCGGACACAGCATTACGAGCACAGCCGCGACGATCGTGGTCTTCACGAGGCCCTCCCCATCGACCGTGTCGCGAGACCGTATGGCGGAATCTACCCGTCTGTCAACGGAAAATGCTCGCCGTATCGTAGACACCGGAGATGTCCGCTGCATGAGGACTCAATTTGAGTCGTCCCCCTCTCGCCGCGGAACGAGGCATACGAGCATCGAGCCGACCATGGCCTTCCTGGTGCGTTGGGCCGGATGCCCGCGTCCCTACATGGCGTAGGGTGGGACGAACGACAATGGGGTGGCAACCAGAAGCGCCGACGAAGCGTGGCGAATGATGACGACGAGCATGACTCCCAGGATCGCCGTCGCTGCGACCATGCCCCATCCTTGGCGCCAGCCACCCCACGGCTCGGCGCGCCCGTCCGCTGGGGCCGGACGGCACGGGATGACCCGCTCCCCAACCCGAGCGGCCGCGTGCTTCGTTGCACCCGTCGGTCCTGCCTCGCGAATCGTCGGTACCATGATCGTTTCCCCTCTCCGGCATGGTTTCGTTTTCCCGCATGCCGTTGCACCTTTCTCGTTGCAGGAGCGGTGCCATACGGCTCTCCTCGGAAAACGCAGGGAAACGGGCCATCCACTTGGCGTGGAGGAGCAAGACGGATCAACTCGATATATCCGTAGTCCGGTCCCAGCCACTTTTGTCCACTCGCCTGGACGTTGACGGGACTGCTCCACGGCGAGATCCCGCCCAAGTTCCCCCTGGTCCGGCTGAACTGGGTGCGCGAGGTCTGGGCCTGTTACGCGTCCGGTCGGCTCGTGGGGTTCATCCTGCGGCGTCTGGCCGGCGGGTCTGCTGGTCGGGTGGTTCCTCTACGGGCTGATGCTCATGCTCCCGCCCGGGATGATGGCGCTGTCCACGCCCGACTGCAGGGCGCAGGGTCCGAGGGCGGGCGTTCCGTTTGTCGCCGACCCCTCGGGAGGCCGTACGCGGTCCATTGGCCGATCTCGAGCGACGACGCGGCCAGCGTTCTGTGTCGAAGATGAACTGCACGCTCTGGATCGTGATGGTACGGCCGTCAGCTGCGGTGACGAAGATGACAGCCGACGATCGCGGCGCACGGGCATGCATCTGCTGATGTTCAGTTGTGTTTCGCACACGCGCTGTGTCAAAGAGCCATCGGCCTCTCCTGAGCGAGTCATGCGAATCTCCAGACGCATCGCAATTCTCTCGATCGCCGTCGTATGGATTGGTGCGTGCGGTCGGCCAGCGCTTCTGCGGCAGGTGGAGAAGCTGGAGTTGGTCAACAACATCCAGCACCGCCTCCTCGAGTCCGTGGAGGCCGAGAAGAGCGCCGTCCTCGCCATGACGGACGAGGAATCGGCCGAGTTCGCGGCGCGATCGAAGCGTTCTTCAGAGGAGATCGGCCACTCGATGACGCGCCTCGCCGAGCTGATCAATGCGGATGCGCGTCGAGACGAAGTCGAGAAGCTGGCCGCGTTCGCCGCGAAGTGGGATGAACTCAAGGCGATCGATGCGCGGTTGCTCGACCTTGCCGTCGCCAACACCAATCTGAAGGCCGCACATCTCTTGGTGCAGGAAGGCTCGGTCGCATTCGACCGGTTCATCACGTCGGTCGATGCCATGATGCTGGCGTGTACAGACGTCGCGGTCGTCCGCTCGCTCGCGACGGCTGCCACCGCGATTGCGCGGATTCAGTCCCTGCTGCTCGTACACATACCCGAGGCGTCGGATGCCGAGATGACGACGCTTGAAGCGCGCATTCGCCGCCTCGGCGAGACGGTCGACGCGGCCCTCCGGGAAGCAGGTCCGTCGGTCCCATCCCCGGCTGCGGGCGCTGTGGCCGATGGGACGCAGGCGTGGGCCGAATACCAGCGAGTCGCGGCAGAGGTGATCCGGCTCTCCCGGTTGAACACGAACGTGAAGTCGGTCGATGTCTCGATTCACGAGAAACGGACCGCGACGCGGGCGTGTCTGGACGCGCTCGGCGATCTTCGATCCGCAATTCAGGGAGGGCCGCACGCGACCAGGTAACGTTCGCAGTGGGCGACGAGTCTCAGGGATGAGGCGCTGGAGGCAGTGGGTGCCGGCATCGAAAGCCGCTGGCGTCGCCGTTCGTCCTTGGCGCGTCGGGAATCCCGACGGAGCCTCGCCGGTACATCTCAGTAGAGGCCAGGCAGCAGCCGCCACGTCCGCCGGCGGTAGTCGGCGTACGCAGTCCCGAAGTGCGAGGCGAGGAGCGCCTCCTCCGATTCGATCCGGTCGAGGAGCAGCGGGAGCCCGAGCGCGATCGCGACCAGACCGACGCTGCTGCGGAACACGAGGATCCAGCCGACGAACCCGAGCATCATGCCGAGGTAGCTCGGGTGCCGGATGTAGCGGTAGGGCCCGCCGGTCTCGAGCTCGTGCCCCGGCTGGATGGCCACGAGCCCGCTGAAGCGCCGCCCGAGCACGAACATCGGCCAGATGCGGAGCACGCCGCCGCCGACGAGGAGGACGACGCCGGCCCACCGGACCGCGTCGCCGTCGAAAGTCCAGAGGTCGCGCCGGTCCATGAACGGCATGAGCCAGGTGAGGAGCAGCACGCCCGCGACCGTGGGTGCGAAGATGCGCCGGTTGCCGACGTCCTCGCGCTCGCCGCTGCTCATGTTCACGGGCGAGGCGAGCGCGACCAGCGTCATCACGACGACGACGATGACGAAGGCGGCGCGCGCTGGGTTCGCGACGAGTGCGGTCCAACCGCCCCAGCCGAGCGCGGTCAGCGCGAGCGTGACGACCACCTGCAGGAGGGTCATCCCGATGAGCAATCCGCGCCGCGTCGTCGAGGCTGCCATGTGTCGTGGGCTCATCGACCTTCTACACCGCCGAGGGTACCCCCGGGAGCTTCGCGTCCAAGGGGTTTCGGTTGACCGATGCCCCGGATCAGGGTACCCGACGGGCGCTGGCTCCGGGCACGGCGGGGATGGCGGGGCGGGGGAGAGGAATTCGTCGAGTGCGTCGCTTGGCGTTGATGATGTGCGTCGTGGGCCTGGTCGCGGGACCGGCGCGAGCAGCCGTATCGCCTGCGGCGCTCCGCGAGGCCGAGCAGCGAATCGCCCCCCTCATCGCCGCGCGCGCCGGCGTCTACCCGCCACAGGCGATGGCGCTCGTCGCCCTCAAGGACGAGGGACGGCTCGAGCTGTGGGCCGACGGCGGCGCCGGGTGGCGCTTCGTCCGTTCCTATCTGGTGCTCGCGGCCAGCGGGCAGCTCGGGCCGAAGCTCCGCCAGGGCGACCATCAGGTTCCCGAGGGCGTGTACCGTATCGCGGCCCTGAACCCGAACAGCCGCTACCACTTGTCCCTGCGCGTCGACTATCCCAACGCGGTCGACCAGCTCCGCGCCCGGGACGACGGCCGGGCGGCGCTCGGCGGTGACATCATGGTCCACGGCGACGCCGTCTCCGATGGCTGTCTTCCGGTCGGCGACGACGCCATCGAGGAGCTGTTCGTCCTCACGAGTCGCATCGGCACCGAGCACGTGGAGATGATCATCAGCCCGCTCGACCTCCGGCGGGTCGAGCCGCGGGCGGCGCTCGCGCGGCTGCGGCGGCCTCCATCCTGGGTCGGCGACCTGTACACGGAGCTCGCTGCGTCGCTGCGCGCGTTCCCGCTGCCGCCCGACCATGAGGACGCCACGCCACCGACCGGTCGGCGGTTGCGGGTTGCGCGGTCGCGCTGCCGGCCCTACGACGCCGCCGATTGCATGCGGCGCTGCAGTCGCGGCGAGACGGGCAGCTGCGCGCGGGCGGGTCTCCTGTATCGGGACGGACGCGGGGTCGCCCGCGACACCACCAAGGCCTGGAGCCTCCTCTCGAAGGCCTGCACCGGTGGCGACGCGTTCGGGTGCGGCGCGCTCGCCGAGCTGTATCTCGACGACGAGGGGTCGCGGCGCAGCGTGGCACGATCCGCGAACCTGGCGCGCGCCGCCTGCGATGGAGATGACGGGCACGCCTGCGCGCACCTCGCCGAGCTGTGCACCGACCACCTGTCCTATCCGGGTCCGCGCGCGCAGTGCACCCCCCAGCAGGTCGAGCGGTTGCACGCGCAGGCCGTGGCACTGCTGGATGGTAGCTGCGACGGGTGGTCCGCATACGACTGCCACACGCTCGCCCGGATGTACGCCAACGACGAGCGCAGCGGTGCCAGCGCGCTCCGCTTCGCAACCCGATCGTGCGCGGCTGGCGACCCGGGGGGGTGCGACGTGCTGGCGCAACTCCGAGAGGACGACGGCGACGTCGCCGGTGCGCATCAGTTGTATGCCCAGGCGTGCCGCAACGGATACGCGCGCGCCTGCGGGCGCGCGCGCCGCCTGCCCGTGCGGACCATCGTGACGGCACGCTGACGGCGATTCGGCGAGCGCCTTCATCCGCATCCATCCAACGACCATCTCCCCAGGGCCGGGATATCCCAGCTGGGCAGCATCCTGCGCCGACGCGACGTGCCCACGCTGAACGGTGGCCCCCGGGGACGACTAGCGCGCGCTCGACGCGTCGAGCAGCACGAAGCCCGGGAAGTTCATCATTCCGAAGAACGCCCGCGCCGGCGCCGGAAGATGCGGCCGGGCCTCGTCCAGCCCCACGATCCTCGGATTCCGCACCGTCACCCGCCGCCCCATCCGCTCCAGCTCGCCGCCACGGCCGTGCAGCAGATTCCGCGCCCAGTCGACGTCCCGCCCGTACGTCATCGGAATCACGAAGCCATGCTCGCTCGCGATCGCGATCACCGGCGAGCGATAGGGCTTGCCGCTCTTTCGCCCCACGTGGTGCACGACTGCCAGCGGCGGCACGATCCACGCGATCGTTCCCATCACGGGGTTCGTGAAGACGCGGTTCACGCTCCGCATGAAGCGGGGGATGTGCACTGGCTGAACCGTAGTCCCGCGGCCGGCGAGCCGTCAATCGGCCGGCCGGCAGCGGGCTGGCATGACAGCGGAGCCGGCTCGGTGTAGAGCGCCGCTCGACATGAAGAACCGCCTGCTCGCCTTGCTCGGGTGGGGGGTCGCGGCCGCACTCGACTGGTTGCCGCCCGGTGTACTCCGCCTCCTCTCCGGCGGCGGGACGGTGCGACTCGATGATGCCGAGCTGGACGCCGACATCCAGCTGATCCTGCGGCTCGCGACCCTGCTGGGCCATCGCGCCCTCGACACCATGACGCCGCTCGAAGCGCGCGCCGACATCCGCCGTACGGCTGCGCTCGCGGCGGGGCTCGCCGAGGCGGTGGCAAGCGTCGAGTCGCTCGAGATCCCGGGGCCCGCAGGCTCGTTGCGGGCGCGGCTCTACGTCCCCTCGGCCGAGCGGCGCGTGCGCCCGCTCATCGTCTACTACCACGGCGGTGGTTGGGTCGTCGGCGATCTCGATACGCACGACGGTGTCTGCCGCTTCCTCGCGCGCGAGGTCGACGCCGGCGTGCTGTCGATCGACTATCGCCTGGCGCCGGAGCACAGGTTTCCCGCCGCGGTCGACGACGCCGTCGCGGCCTTTCGTTGGGCTGCGTGCGAGGCCAGTACCCTGGGCTTCGATGCCCGGCGCGTCGCCGTCGCGGGCGACAGCGCGGGCGGCAACCTGTCGGCGGTCGTCTCGCTGGTGACGACGCGCGACGGTGGGCCGCGTCCCACGGCGCAGATGCTGATCTACCCGGTCACCGATCTCGCCAACCGCTCCTGCTCGTATCGGCTCTTTTCCGAGGGCTTCTTCCTCACGGCGGGTGAGATGGATTGGTACATCGGCCATTATCTCCGGGACGCCGACGCCGCGCGCGATCCCCGCGCCTCGCCACTGCTCGCACCCGACCTCTCGGGGCTCCCGCCCGCGCTCGTCCTCACCGCCGGCTTCGATCCGCTGCGCGACGAGGGCGAGGCGTATGCCCGCCGCCTCGAGGACGCGGGCGTGCGCACGTGGCTGCGGCGCCATGCCGGGCTGGTCCATGGCTTCTGCAACATGACGTCGATCAGCCCGTCGAGCCGGGCGGCGATGCTGGAGGCGGCGAGGAAGCTGGCGGAAGAGCTGCGGCGCGTTGCATAGCTGCACTCCTGCGCTGGACGGGACGCGGAGACTCGCGACGTTGCTCGTGGCGCGGTGGCATGGCACCGTGAATGGCGTGGGACGTAGCCCGGCAAGCGTGCTGCGCACGGCTGCCGTCTCGATGGCTGCGCTGCTCGCCTCCGGCGGTGGGGTGCCGGCCGAGGCACGCTTTCCGGCGCACCTCGTCGTGACGTGTTCGCTCAAGGTGACGTGCACGGACCGCGCCGAGCAGCTCCATCGCGTGCAGATCGGCCTGAAGTACAGCCTGCAGCTCCCGATCGGGGCGCCAGCATCCGTGAGCGACCAGAAACGCAGGGCGATCCGGCAGGCGCTGCGCTTCCGCACGCGGGAGATCAGACCCACCGAGTCCGACCAGGTGCCGTTCTACGCCGGCGTGGCCTTGTCCCCGGCATCGGCGCTGGGAGGCTTCGTCGGGACGCGAACGCTGCAGCTCTCGGACGTGGCGCGGCACGAGGAGCCGATCGCCTGCACCCTCTCCCTCACGATCTGCTCCGATGCCCGGCTGGCGACGCTCGGCGTCGCGCCCTCACGGCGTGCGGCGCTCTGCGCGCGAGCGCTCCGCAGGTTGCGCCGGCGCGTCGGGATCATCGACGTCGTGACGCCGCCGGTCACCTTCACGGTCGAACGGTGCCCGCTGCCGAAGCCACCGAAGACCACCACGACGTCGTCAACGACCTCGACGACGTCGACCACCTCCTCGACGTCGACGAGCACCACGACGACGATCCCGTGACGCCCCTCGTCAGCGCCGGTCTCCAGCGGGGTCCCTCGGCCACGCGGAGGCGCCGACCGCGGAAGCCGTCAGCCCGCGCTCGCTCTGGGACGGGGCGCCGGGAGCGTGAACGCGAGTGTCGCACCGCCCTCGGCGTTCGTGAACCCTCGCAGGCTGCCGCCGTGCGCCTCGACGATCCGTCGGCTGATCGGAAGCCCCATGCCCAGCCCCTGCGGCTTGGTGGTGAAGAACGGCTCCAGCAGTTTCGTCAGGTCGCCCCCCGGGAGCCCCGGGCCATCGTCGCGGACCCGCACCTCGCAGCCGCCGTCGGCCCTCGCCACGGCCTCCAGATGGATCGCGTGCGTCCCGCGCGTACCCTCGGACACCGCCTCGAGCGCGTTGCGCAGCAGGTTCAGCACGACCTGCTCGATCTGCACGCGGTCGATCTCGACGTCCGGGAGCGACGAATCGAGATCCAGATGCAGCGCCACCCCCGCGGCCTTGGCCTCGGCGGTAATGAGCGACGCCGCGGCGCCCAGAACGGGCCGCAGGTCGCAGAGCTCCCTCTTGGGCGCCTCCTTGCGCACCGAGGCGCGGAGGCGCCGCACGACCTCGGCGGCACGCAGTGCCTCGCGGCTGATCCGATCGACGACCTGCCGGGCCGTTTCGACGTCGAGCTCGCCGGCCTCGAGCCAGCGCCCGAGCCCGGAGGCGAAGTTGACGATCGCCGACAAGGGCTGGTTGATCTCGTGCGCCAGGTTGGCGGCCATGCTCTCGAGCGTATGCAGGCGCAGCACGTGCGCCAGCTCGGCCTGCTGCTCGTGGACGCGCTGCTCGGCTCGCTGGCGCTCGGTCATCTCCGCGTTGAGAATGTCCACCGCCGCCGCGAGCTGTCGCGTCCGCTCGTCGACGCGCCGCTCGAGGTCCTCGTGCGTGCGCCGCAAGGCCTCCTCGGCAGATATCCGCTCGGAGATGTCGATCGCGAAGACGATCAGACCGACGACCTCTCCCTGCGGATTGCGGTAGGGAATCTTGTCGGTGCGTACCCAGCGCTTCTCCCCCGAGGCGGTGCGCATCGTCTCGACGATCCCCAGTTTCGGCTGCCCCGAGCCGATGACCTCGAGATCGGCCTCATGATACTGCGCCGCCTCGTCCGGATAGAGATCGTAGGTCGAGCGCCCCTCGATCTCCTCGACCCGCATCCCCATCGACTCCGCCGCCAGCCTGTTCGCGCGGAGAATGCGGTTGTTCCGGTCCTTGTACCAGATGAACGCCGGAACCGAGTCGAGCAGCGCCTGCAGGTCGTCAGGTTGCGGACCCAGCACCGACTCGACGAGCTCGGCGGCCCCGCCCGGAGGCGAGGCGTGCGCCCCGGTGTCCGGTGCTTTCATGGGGGTCGCATAGCACGGTGGGGGGCGACCGGGGCAAACCAGAGCGGCCAGGGGGGCCACCCTCATGGCGATCCTTGACGGTCCGTCCGAGCGCCGGCTATCCCTCGATCGATCGGAGCGGTACGGATGACCAGCTTGCTAGAGCAGAACCCGGGCGACGTTCCGGCCACGGTATTCGTCGTCGACGACGACACGGGCATCCGGGACTCGCTCACCTGGCTGCTGCAGTCGGTCGGTCTTGCCGTGGAGGCATACGGCAGCGCGCGGGAATTCCTGGAGGGCTGCGGGCCAGACCGCCCAGGCTGCCTGGTGCTCGACGTCCGGCTTCCCGGCATGGGCGGCCTCGACCTTCTGGCGAACCTGCGAAACCGCCAGTCTAGCATGCCGGTGATCGTGGTGACGGGCTTCGGCGACGTCCGTACCGCGGTGCGTGCCATGAGGTCCGGCGCGCTCGACGTGATGGAAAAGCCGGTCGAGGAGCAACTCCTGCTCGATCGAGTCCACCAGGCGATCGAGCTCGACCAGCAGATGCGGGCGGCGGATGCCCGCCGCCGGGCAGCCAGAGCGCTGTTCGATCTTCTGAGCCGGCGCGAACGGCAAGTGCTCCGGTTCGTCACGGCCGGAAGACCAAACAAGTGGATCGCGGCGGAGCTCGGGTTGGCATCCAAGACTGTCGAGACATACCGGGCGGCGCTCATGCGCAAGCTGGGAGTCCATTCCGTGGCCGAGTTGATACACTTCAAGCTGCTCGTCGAGGTCGACGACTAGCTACCGGAGTTTCCCGTAGTGGCATCGGGAACAATACGGCATTGACCGCAGGTGACTGGGCGGGCGTATGACTTCGAAACGATATGAAGTCTCCACTCGTCGCCCTGGAATCCCCCCGATCGGCCGATCGGCCAGCAGCGCAAGTCGTCGATATCATGCCGTATCTGGCCAGCCTGCCGCGCCCCGGAAGCGAATCGCCGGCGGATGTCCTCTGGAGCGATCTGTTGCGGCGGGCGCTCGATCTCTGGAATTGGCGCGACCCGAGCAGCGTCGCGGAGCTCGAGGCGGTGGTCTCGGCCCTCAAGGCCGCAGTCCACGCCGAATGGGGCGCCTAGCCGCCTACCGACAGCGCAGCTTGTACCCGCTCGAGACGCAGGCCGTGGGCGCGGAGAGCCAGTTGCCGCACTGACCCGCCGCCGCCGCGGGGTTCACGTAACCGACGACCAGCGGTCCGACCAGCGACGGGAGCGTTGCGCGCTTGACCATGACCCTCACGTCCGAGGCCGCGGCCTTGGTCTTGGCCTTCACCAGCCCCCCGGCCGTTCCCGGTGCACATCCGGGCGGGAACGCGCCCGACACGTTCCGGTAGCTGGCCCGGCCCCGCGATCCCGACCGCCAGCCGTCGCGGGGATCGCACCCGCTTCCCGGCCCGCCGGGCGGGATCGCGACCGTCCACGCCGGCTCCCCGCCGCCCGCGCCCATGTCGACGAGCAGCAGCGTCATGCCCTGATTCAGCGGATCGAGGAGGTCGTTCCCGATCGCCCCATGGAGCGTCAGGGCACCCTTGCCCGCCGGGCCGCCGCCGTTCTTGATCGTCGCCTGGTCGAGGAAGAAGGTGAGCGGGCACTCGGGCGGGGGCGGGGCGGCGTTGGCTTCGTACGGGTCGGCGCCGACGAGGATCGTGGCACCGGCCTGGCTGCCGGGCGCGAACCCGATCGGCATCGGCGCGAAGCCGCGATCGAAGGTCGCGCCCCCGTCGACGCTGAACCCGACGCTCACCGTGCGTGTCGTGTCGTCGAAACGCAGCTCGAAGACGATGGCCCCGGGGACTGCATCGATGGGGTGGTGCTCGAGCGAGACGTTGGTCAAGGCGAAGTTCTCGAAGCGCTCGTGATGGGCGGTCATCCGGAGACCGATCGCACTTGGATCGGGCGGATCGTAGAGGTTGGTGATCGTCTCGTCGAAATTCGTGAGGGCGATCCCGACGACGTCGGTCCCGGCCCAGAAGGTCATGTGGAGATAGTGGTTGACCCCGATTGCCGTCGGCACCCAGATGGTTCGGTAGACTCCGGCGCCGTGTCCCTCCCGCACGAGCTGGCTCGTGCTGTTGACGTCGCTCTGATCGAGCGTCCAGGGGAAGTTGAGCGAGAAGTGGGTACCGGGGTTCTTGAGATGCATCGCCCCGTTCTGCTCGATCGTGGTGCCGAAGAGGTGCCCGAAGGTCGGGCCAAGGATGCCGTCGTCGAATTCGTCGATCAGGTCGAACACCCCGTCGGCGGACCCGAAGATGTTGCCGTCGGCCTCGAACCGTTCGACCGCGTAGTCGAAAACGGTATGGTCGGCGCGAGCGACCGAGCCACCCCACGTCAGCATGAGGCCGGCCGCAAGCAGCGCGGGAAGACCGAGCATATATCTCGCCCCCCTTGTGGGACGAACTATGTTCCGTGCGCTCGAGCTGTCAAGCGGTTTTTCTGCACGGGACGGGCATTTCGGGGTGCTCGCCCCCCGCGGGACCCCTCCACGTGGGCGAACGGGGGTTGGCCGAGCCCGCGCTCGGTGGCCCGGCTCCTAGAACTCGGACAGATCCTTCCCGACGAGGATTTCGCCCGCGTAGTAGGGGGAGACCAGCGAGCGCCACCGCTCGTCGCTGAGTGCGGCAGTGCCGGGGACCAAGTGGTAGAGCACGAGCTTGGGGACGCCCGCTTCAGTCGCCGTTCGCCCGACGAGCTCGCCGCCGGAGTGATCGTGGATCTGGTGATCGACGTAGCGTTGCGGCGCTCCCTGCGCCGCGAGAGCTGCCCTCACGACGTCGAGATCACTGATCTCGTGGAAGAGGATGTCGGCACCTCTGGCGAACCCAGCCAGCCCGTCGCCGCGATCGCCGCGGTCACCGCTGAAGACGACCGTGAGATCCGGCGTCTCGAAGCGGTAGGCGACCGATGGAAGCGACCCATGGTTGACCCGAATCGTGCTCACGGTCATTCGCTCGTCGCTCATGACCCGGACACCGGCGGTGCGAACCCCACCCTGCATCGACAGCTCGTGGCCGTGCACGTACGCGTCGAGGGTGGGCTTCTGGACCAACGGGCCCTCCTGGTCGGCGATGTTCCGTGCGGTCGAGATCTTGTAGCCGCGGATGTAGGCCTTGGTCCCGGGCGGGCCCCAGACGTCGAGCCTGCGGTCGGCGCTGCCCCAACGCCCCGCCGTCCAGCTGAAGCCGATCATGCTGCCGAGATCCGCGTTGTGGTCCTGATGGTGGTGGGTCACGAAGATGTGGCGGACGACGTTGGCGTCGAAGCCGGCCTCGTTGAGTCGCAAGAGTGCGCCAACGCCGGCGTCCAGCATGTAGCCGACCCCGTCCACGACGATCAGGGCCGAGGGACCGCCGCGGATGTTGGCGCCGGTGAGCAGCGTCCGCTGCTGCCCACCCTGGGATCCGAGCAGGTAGACTTGGGTACGCCCGCTTCGCCCAATCGCGGCCGGCGTGCCGGTCGCCATACTCGGGGACGCCCAAGTTGGCACCTCATTGGCAGCCAGCGCCAGCAGAACCGTCAAGCGAGCGACGAATACTCTACGAGAGCGAGTCATTCTGGACTTCCTCATTTCGTCGACTGTCGTAACATCTTTGCCCGCAGGTCCTCACCTGGAGAGCAGTGACTCCCCTTGCGGGGCCGCCGTCGCGGGCGGGTCTCGGCATTGGAACTCGGTCCGCATACCCGAGCGATGTTTGCGCTTGTCGACGGCCGCTAGGGGGTGGTACCAGCGACCGACAGGGGGGAATCACGATGCGCGCAGCGATTCGGCTTACGTCAGTGATCATCCCGCTCGTGTTCGGGGCTCGTCTTGCGGCCGCGGTCGACATCTCGAGCTGTCCGGCGGAGGTGCCTGAGGGCCAGGTGGGTGTCGTCACGGCCGACTTCACATGCAATCAGGGCGGTGCAACCCATCCCTACCACGGTATCGACCTCGGCCCGCGCGCTCAGCTCGATCTCGGTGGGCACACCGTGACCCTTCAGGTGGGTCCGCAGATATTCGGCGTCGTACACTGCGCCTCGCGGTGCTCCGTCAACAACGGCCGGATCACCGGTGGCGGCGGCCTCGCGATCGGTCTCGACAGCCGCGGGCGGCTCGCAGCGACGGATCTGACCATCGACAACGTCGTGACGGGCATCGAGGTGGCCTACGGCAAGGTCTTCCTCACGAACGTCTCCATCCAGGCTGGCCACTTCGGCATCTACCCGATCAGCCGGGCGGTCCTCGACCACGTGACGGTCACCCTCACCGACGCCCAGCCGTCCGAATGCATCGGCGCAACCCAGCGCAGTGCCGGTGTTCGTGGCAACGACGTCACGGTGTCGGGCTGCAGCTATGGCGTGCTCGGGGACCGCAAGGTGGAGATCACCCGGCTCACCGCGACGGGTTCGACCGTCGGGGTCGCTGGGAAACGTGTGGTGCTGAAGGATTCCACCGTCACCGGGAATGCGATCGCCGACATCCAGTCGCAGCGCCCGCCCAAGCTCACGAACACCACCTGCGATCACAGCCTGGTGTACAACGCCGGCGTTGCCGACGACTGGAACGTCTGCAGCGCCGACTGACCAGGCAACGTGTGCCTGGCGCGACCGGCAACTCGCGGTCGATCGACCCTGGGCGGCGTCCTACCGCTTCCACGGCGGCCAACCGTGGTCGCCGTGGCCGTTTCCGTGGTCCTTGTTGCCACCTTTGCCACCGTCGCCGTGCCCGTGACCGTCCTCGTCATCGTCGCCCTGCTCGCACGGATCCGGTCTGCACGAGGTGGCGTCGCTCACGGTCCCATGGACCCCCGCGCAGCGCTGGGCGGTCGTCAGCTTGCACTCCGTCTCGTCGCCGTCCTCCGGCACGCAGCACGCAACCAGCACCGGCGGGGGCGCGACGCAGGGATGATCGCTGCATGCCGCTTCCCTCACGAAGCTGCCACCGGCGGAGGTGCAGGCGTCGGGTGTGAGCCCATCCTGGCACGTGCTCGGACGGTGGCGATCGAGAAAGGCGCACTCGGCGCTCGACGGGAGACAGCACGCGCCCTGAACGGGCGGGCACGGGTTCGGGTCACAGGACTCGGCGCGGATCGGCTTGCCGCCGGCGTGGACGCAGTCCAGCGGCTGGCGATCCTCACAGACGGCACCGTCGCCGTCGGGGAGACAGCAGCGCGCCCTCTCCGGGGGTGGTAGCGGCTCACACGGGTTCGGGGTGCACGACGTCGCGTGGATGAGCGTTCCGCCGGCATGGACACACGCGGCCGGCGCCAGGTTGGCGTCGCAGTGGATCGTGCCATCGACCACGGCGCCCTCGGCGCTGCCGGGTAGACAGCAGACGACGTCGCCCGGCGGCGGCGCACAGGGGTCGGGAACGCAGGAGGACTGCTCGGTTGCGGTGCCGCCGACCGACGCACACAGCGCGGCGGTGACGCGCGCACACTCCGACTCCTCGTTCTTCGTGATACAGCACGCGATCCGGTCGGAGGATCCTCCGGGCAGCTTGCCCACCAGGATCTCCTCGCCGTTCGCATTCACGACGGCGAGGCTGACACCGCGCGGATCGAATCCGAGAAGTCGCGGGCGGAGCCGACCGCGGGTCGAGGTGCGACTGGAGAAGAGAGCCAGACCGTTGCCTCCGCGCGTGGTCTGCAGGGAGCCGATCCGCACACCGTCGGCCGTGATCTCGAAGCGTTCGCGCGCCGGCAGGCCGTGGACGAGGACGAGGAGCTTGCTCCCGCCCCGTCCCGGGGGAACAACCACCTGCGCGCGACCGCGCGCGTGGGGCGGTGCCGCATCCGTCGGGACGAGCGCCGTCCCGGTGCGGGCAGCCCAACCGGTCCCGCCGAGCGCGACCGTGAGGGCGAGGGCAGAGGTGAACCAAGGAATCCTTCGAGCACGCGCCTGAACCATCTTTGAATCTCCTTCGTGTGAAGCCGACGCGTTCGTAGGGCTACACCAGAGGCGGAGCATTGTGAAGCCCCGCGTTACGGTTCCACGATCACCGTCGTACCGACTCGGACGCGGTCGTAGAGCCTGACGACGTCACTTCCCTGCGACCGACCGCGACCGGGAACGAGTCGAGGTAGCGGTCGGTGCCATCCGCCCGCATCACGTACAGCCGTCGTTCGCCGAGGTTCAATGAACCTCGGCGAAGGATCGCACGACCCGGTCGGGCGGCACCGACGGGTTAGCGCTTGCCTGCCTCCACGCGCGAGCCCGCGTCGTTCCGCGCCGGCGGCTCGGTCAGGCCGGTGACCTCCTTGATCGCCTGCTCGTCGAGGGACTCCTCCTTCAACAGGGCCTGGGCAAGTGCGTCCAGCTTGTCACGGTGGTCGGCCAACAGTCGGTCGGCTTCGCGGTGGCACTCCTCGACGATCCGCCGGACCTCGGCGTCAATGAGCTCCGAGGTCGCCTCGCTGTACGGCTGGTGCTGGAAGGCCGGCGGCAGCCCGTCGTCCCGGGGGGCGACGAAGCTGATCGGGCCGAGCTTCTCGCTCATCCCCCAGCGGAGCACCATCTGTCGGGCGATCTCGGTGACCTGTTGGAGGTCGTTCTCGGCGCCCGTGGTCGCGACACCGTAGACGAGCTGCTCGGCGGCCCGCCCCCCGAGGGCACCGGTGATGCGCGCGCGCAGGTAGTCCTCCGCGTAGTTGGTGCGATCATCGACCGGGAGCTGCGAGGTTGCACCCAGTGTCATGCCGCGCGGCACGATCGAGACGCGGTGCACCGGATCGCTGCCCGGCACCAGCAGCGCGAGCAGGGCATGGCCCGCCTCGTGGTAGGCGGTGTGTTCCCGATCGGTTGGGGTGAGGAGCATGTGCCGGGCGGGCCCCAGCGTGATTTTCTCCATCGCCTCGGCGAAGTCCTGGGCGCGCACGGCGCTCGCGCCCTTGCGCGCCGCCAACAGCGCCGCCTCGTTGACCAGGTTGCGCAAGTCTGCCCCCACCAGACCAGGCGTCTCCGCCGCGACGCGCGCAAGGGAGACGTCGGGAGCGAGAGGCACGTTCCTGGTGTGGACCTTGAGGATTGCGGCGCGACCGGCGCGGTCCGGGCGCTGCACGACGACGCGGCGGTCGAAGCGGCCCGGACGCAGCAGCGCCGAGTCGAGCACGTCGGGACGGTTGGTGGCCGCGAGAACGATGACGCCTTCGCGCGGGTCGAAGCCGTCCATCTCGGTGAGTATCTGGTTCAGCGTCTGCTCGCGCTCGTCGTGCCCGCCGAAGGCCACGCCGCTACCGCGCACGCGGCCAATGGCGTCCAGCTCGTCGATGAAGATGATCGAGGGCGCGGCTTCCCTGGCCTGACGGAACAGGTCGCGGACGCGGGCGGCGCCGACGCCCACGATCATCTCGATGAACTCGGAGGCGCTCAGGCTGAAGAAGGGGACACCTGCCTGTCCCGCGATCGCCCGCGCCAGCAGCGTCTTGCCGGTCCCCGGCGCGCCGACCAGCAGCACGCCCTTGGGCATGGTCCCGCCAAGCCGCACGTACTTGGCGGGGTTCTTGAGGTAGTCGACGATCTCGATCAGCTCGTTCTCGGCTTCGTCGATGCCCGCGACGTCCTGGAAGGTGACCTTCGGCTGCTCCTCGCTGTAGCGCTTGGCGCGGCTGCGGCCGAGGCTGAACAGTCCGCCCCCACCGGCCGCTGCAGCCCGGCGACTGAGCCACACGAAGGCCGCGATCAGCAACAGGGTGGGACCGAAGCCGACCAGCAGTTCGAGCCAGGACGAACGGCTCTCGTCCTCGGCCTGAATCGCCACCCCCTTCGCCTCGAGTAGGGTTTCCAGACCCGGATCGGCAAAGACCGGCCGCTGCGTCGTGAACTGCGTCGAGGTGCGCGGCGGAGGGTGTGCGGAGGCAGGCGATTCCGACGCCGTGGGTTCTCCCTCGGATGGATACGTGACCGCCGCCTTGAAGGTGCCGCGGATTGCATCGCCGACGCTGGTCACGTCCGCGACGTTCCCCTCTTGGACCTGCCGTTTGAAGAAGGTGTAGGGGACGCTGACCGAGACCGGCTCGCGTAGCACGGTTCGCGACAGCAGATAGTTGGCCACCATGAGGGCCGCGAAGAGCAGCCACCATGCCTGCGGCCGTATCCTGGGCTGACCGGACGTCCCCCTTGTCGCTTGCGTCGGTTGGCCCCCTGGCGCGCGCGCGCCCTGGTTACCCGATGGTGGGGTCGACATGGATTCCTGACTGGTTCACGGCCTCCCTACCTCGTAATTGATGGGTCACAGGTAGTCGAGGCCCCAGTGCCGAGCCGTCATGTTCCCTCCATCCCATCCGACGTCCGCGAGTGTCGTCACGAACCCGCGTCGCGACGGGGCGGTGATGGTGAGGGCAGGGGAGAGACCGCCCGCGAACGCCGGAACCTCCTTGGACCGGACGGCCATCGTGCGCCTGGTCGGGCGTCAGGCCGACGGCCTCGGGCTCGTGTTGGACCCGGAGCCCGAGGAATGACCGATGCTAGTCCGACTTTGCCGTGAACTGCTGCCCGTCGTTCCGCCGAGGCGACGAGAACGTGGCCTCCCAGCAGATGGGCGAGTCACTACGCGCGAGCCGAACTGTTACGGGTGGGGTCATTGGCAGCGCGGGCATCGAAAGGTTCAACCCCTTGCCCTTGCCCTTGACCGACAGCCTCCCCGCCCCGGACGGCGCGGCGCGGAGGGTGATCCCCTGAATGCCCTGGGGGGACAGATCGCGATCCTTGTAGCTGAAGCCCGCATTCATCTCTCGCCAGCAGGGCGCGTCGAAGCAGATGCCACCCGCCGGAGCGACGGCGCTCGACAGGATATTTCCGGCATCATCACCGATGCACCACGTCACGTCAGTCGATGAGGTGGGCGAGCCAAAATCTGCTTTCGTCGCTGGCCCGGAGTTCCGCCATTTCCACGTGAGCTTGCTGCGGGTGGGGTCGACGTCGTCCTTCAGCAACAGGCGTGAACGCTCGGGATCGGCTGTCTGACAGCTTCCTTTGGCAGGGAAAGGAGGACTGCAGGCGGGGGCGAACTCGTAGGCCCCGATGTCGCAGGTCACGAACTGCGGGCGGGGCCGACCACGCTGGTCGACGTCACCACAGGTCGCAGGGCCTGCGTCGATGGCGGGGCTGCCGGCCAGGAGGGCGCGGGTGAGGGTAGGACCACCGTTGTCGGTCAGGGGACCGAGCAGTGGGTCGCGGCCGAAGATGCTGCTGGCGAGGTCGCCGGTCAGCGAACAGCCCGCGAGGGACTGGATCAGGTTGTGACCGTTGGAGACGAGCGCGCCGGCGCAATCCGGGGCGCCGCCGCTGCCATCGCCGTTCCCCCCGACGATGGTGTTCTCGATCGTCGTGGGAGCGGGAGGGGACGCGTCAAAAGGGTTGTCGACGATGGCGATACCACCTCCGCTGCCAGTGGTCGCCGTGTTACCGACGATGGTCGAATTGCTGATGACGAGGGCGCCCCGGTCTCGAAACACACCGCCCCCACCTCCGTCGGCGCTGTTCCCGCTGATGGTCGTCCGGTCGATGATCACCGGTTCGGCGTCGGTACTGCCGTCCTCATGGAGGACGAACGTGCTGATGAACATCGCTCCACCCGGGAACGTATTGTGATTGCCGGACAGGGTGACCCCGTAGAGGTTTGCCCCATGTCCGCCCGCGAAAATCCCTCCGCCGCCGTTCCCGGTCACGCTGCTGTCCTCCAGGTACATCCCACCGTCGCTGCCAATTCCGTCACCGGAATTGTCGGCGATCACGCAGTCGGTACAGAAGAGATTACACTCGGTGCCCAGCACGATGCCGCGGCCGTTGCGGAGGACGCGAGTGTGCGTGAGCTGGAGGAGGTTACACACGGGGACGATGCTGCCTTCACCAAGGTCGCTGAGGCCTGCGCCACCGTTGTCGGCGATGAGCCCATCCGTCAGCGTCGTGTCGGCCTGGACGTCGATGCCTGTGCCGCCGTTGGCGGTGACGGTCACGGCCTGGAGAGTGCCTGGACCGCCGAGCACCATGCCCGTTCCAGTATTCCTGCTGACCTCGATGTCGGACATCGCAAAGCCGCTGGAGTCCGCAAAGACGGCATCGTCACCGTGGTTCTCCGTGATCGTGCAGTCGGACAGGGCGAGTTCCCCCATGGCGTAGCTGGCAATCGCCGCTCCCTGCGACGCTGTTCCATTCCGGACGGTGACGTGCGAGAGCACGAACCGGGTCGAGGTGGGGAAGAGATCGAGGTGATGGAACACGCGGTCCAGTCCGTTGCCGTCGATGATCGTGCTGCTCCTGTCCGCACCGGTCACGGTGAGGTCGGTCATGATGTCGAGGTCGCCGGTGGCCGCCAGGTCTTCGTCCGCTCCGGGGATCGTGAGGGTGTACGTGCCGGCCGGCAGGAGGACGGTGTTGGTCCCGCCCAGGGAATTGGTTTCCTGCACCGCCGCGCGGAGGGTACAGGTCCCGGTGGCCGTGGCGCAGAGGCCATCCCCTGGCAGCGCATCGACCATGTCTTCGGTGCTCGCGACCGTGAAAGTCGCGGCTTCGGCCCGCCCCCCCAAGCCGAGGGGACCGAGAACAAGAACGGCAACGAGCATGAGCCTGGCCATGTGAAAACTCCCGCCGCTCCGCCACCGCGCCAGCGGTCTGCGGCTGATGCAGATTGGGACAGCAGGAATGGTGCCACGGCGCTGATGCTAGAGTCGCTGTGCTCTGGCAGCGCTCGAGTTCGCGATGTCGGGAAGGCCGCGCCCGCAGCTTCTCACGGCCGCGCGGTTGGGCGAAGACTTTGAGATCCTCTTCCACATCGACGGCAAGCCTGTCGGCGACCTCCACTCCGAGTTGCGCTGTACGTGCGAGTTGCTGGGCACGACAGGCCAGATGCAGACCGGAAGCGAAGCGCGACGGACTGAGGCCTCTGTGGAACGCCGAGCAGTTACGAAGTGCGAAAAGGGGGGGACCGACCCCCCAAACGGATTCCGCGCGAGCTGGGGGGTAGCGGGAAGCAGGGGGCTAACGTCCGATTTCGGGGTTTACCTCGGTCCCTGCTTCATCGCGTGCCAGAACCACAAGTATATGACCATGCCATACGTCAATGGTGGCCCTGATGGCGGACAGGGTCGCAGGCGCCTGCGCTGGGAGCTGATCATCCTCGGCTGCATGTACGTCGGGTACATGGGCTTCATCCTGTGCCGCACCGCGATCTACGTCGCGAGCCCGGCCATGGTCGAGGACCCCGCGCTCGGCCTCACGAAGACGATGTTCGGCGCGATCCTCGGCTGGGGGACGGCCGGCATGGTGACGGGCAAGCTGCTCGGCGGTGCGGTCGCCGATCGCTTCGGCGGGCGCACGGTGTTCCTGCTGGCGCTCTCGGTCACCACGGCCGCGGCCGCGGGTTTCGCGGTCGCCGGCGGATTCGTGCTGTTCTGCCTCCTGAACTTCGCCATGCTGCTGTCGGCCGCCGCTGGCTGGCCGGCCATGTCGAAGCTGATCGCGGCCTGGTACGAACCCGACCGCTACGCGAAGGTGTGGGGCGTGATCTCCACGAGCTCGCGCCTGAGCTCGGTGCTGTCGACCCTCGTGCTTGGGCGCCTGCTCCTGCTGACGAGCTGGCCGAAGGTCTTCGTCGCCGCGGCAGCGCTGGCGGCGGCCGTCATCGCCGCGATATTCCTCTTCCTCAAGGCCGGCCCTGCCGACGCCGGCCTGCCCCCGCCGAGCGCCGGCGCGGGCGGCGAGGCGAAGTCGCACCCGCTCGACGGCACGGGCCTCCGCGAGGCCCTGCTCCACTTCGCGCGCAGTGGTCGCGTGTGGCTGATGTGCGTGAGCCTCATGTGCACGACCGTACTCATGGAGGTGATCGGCTTCCTCCCCCTCTATCTGAAGGAGACCCTTCACATCTCCCCCGCGCAGGCCGCGACCGCATCCTCGGTGTTCCCGGCCGGCTGTCTGGTGGCCCTGCTCGCCGGCGGCTGGGTCTACGACCGCGTTCCGCGCAGGGGACGACCGCTCCTGCTCGGCGGGATGCTCGTCTTCGCCGCGCTGTGCCTCGGGGCCTTGTTCGCGATGGGGCGCGCCTCGCTCGCCCCGGAGACGGCGTTCGCCGCTGACGGCCGTCGTGCTGTTCCTGTACGGGCTGAGCGTGGCCCCATCCTACTATCTGCCGATGAGCGTGTTCTCCATCGAGTTCGGCGGCCCGCACTGCGGCGTCCTGATCGGGCTCATCGATGCGGCGGGTTACGCCGCGGCCATGCTCTACCAGTTCGGCGGGGGCGCGATCGTGGATCGACCGGGCGGCTGGCAGAACATGCTCGGGCTCCTGTTCGTCGTCTCGGCGCTCGCGACGGTCTCGACGGTCTGGTTCGCACGCGAGGACGCGGCGGCATGAGCCGGCACGTCTTGGCGACGCTCGCGTGGCACCGGGGCTGCGACGGCGATGCTCTCGCAAGGCGTCGAGCCTGAGGGTCGGGGGTTCGATTCCCTCCGGGCCGCTTTAGGGGACCGGTGATGGCCACATGGCCGTAGGGACGGATGCCTGCTCTTGGGCGGCGTACACTGCAGCGACTACGCCGTCGAGCGGCGCGTCCCGTTCAGCTGCAAGGGGCGAGGCTTCTGCCCGCGCAAGCCGGCGAACGGTGGGAAGGGGGCCGGGCCAGGGTCTGATATGGGGGCGGGAATCGGGGACAATTCCTCTGAACAGAGGACTTGTCCTGCATCCCCGCGTTGGCTTATGCGAGTAGCCACAGGAGGAGCATCCATCCTCCGGTCCGCGTCTGCGAGGAGGAACCGACCATGATGCACCGAGTTCCCGTTCGCTCCACCGCGACTGGCCGGCAACCCAGGAGGAACCTCGCCCTGTCGCCGGCGTTCCGCGCGCCTGCCGTGACCGTCGGGCTGCTCACCGTTGCCGCGCTGCTCCTCGGCGCGACTGCGGGGCATGCGAGGCTCGCCGGGAACAGGCTGTCCGGCAACAGACTCTCCGGGAACAAGCTGGCCGCCGACACACTCGCCGCGACGGCGCTTGCCGAGAGCAAGCTCGCCGAGGCAACTGCGCGTTGAACACCCAGGGCGGTGCGGGTCTGCTGGCGACGGCCGACGGCCGCGAGGTGCTCACCTACATCGTCGGCTGCGCGCTGCCCGAGGGCGTCACGCTCACCGGGACGACGCACGATGGGACTGTCTACCAGTTCAACGGTGAGCTCGGGCTCGGCAAGTCATGGCTCCATCGTCCACTGAATGTTGCGGGCCAGGGATGGATCACCGCCTGTCTGCTCGCGCGAACCAACGACCACTCCGTCGCGGTTGCGGTGTCACTGCGCGGACCAAACAAGGCGCTCGCCGTCGATCCGCAGGAAGCGGCGAATTGGACGAGCGAGGAAGGCGCGTTCTACGGCAACCTCTTCGCAGCAGCCGGGGAGGTGGTTGCCTGCCGCGGCCAGGACGCGGCGAGCGCAGAAGCCGCTCAGCGCGTCTGCACCGAGCCCGACCCGAACGACGCGACGCACACGCAATGTGGCTTCGGCTGGGCCGGCGACTGTGGCGACTTCGCCCCGCCGCCGGCATGCGAGAGGTTCGTCGTGAAGGGGTACTACAAGAACTGCCACGATCAACCGATCGTCCCGCAGCAGCACTCGCCGAGGTTCCGGCGGGTCATCACGACGTTTGTGCACCCGTAGGTGCCGCGCCGGGTCTTCGGCATCCTCGCCATGGAGGAGCAGCACGCTAATGACCTCGTCCTGGCATGCTGGGCGGCAGCGCCTTCCCTCGCCGACAAGCAGCGAGTCTACGTCAACTTTCGCCGGAATGATCCACCGGGCAGCCCCCAGATGCGGCTGCTCGCCACCGAGAAGGACTCGAGCCGATGGAACACGTAGTTGCCGATACGAGGTCATCCGCGTCTCGCATGCGTCGATGGATCCGGGGACTGGCGATGGCGGCGACGTTCGTGGTGGTCGCGGGCGCGGCTGGGCTAGATGCCAGCGCTCAAGGCGCCGCCCCCGACGGCCCCGGATCGCCCTCGCACTTCGGGCTCGCCCGGAAGGACTGTCTCGGCACGGCCCGCAATACGACGTCGAAGGTCTGGTACACGATCGCGAATGGCCTGCTGAGTGACGTCTACTACCCGACCGTGGACAACACCAACGTCGAGACCCTGCAGTACATCGTCTCAGACGGCGCGACCTTCACGGACCTGCAGGCGCGCGACATGACGTACAGCGCGCGGGCGCTGGATGCAGGCGGGATGCTGTGTCGCGTGACGACGACGGGGAGGGGAGGCGCGTACCAGATCGTGACCGACTACGTGACCGACCCGAGTGCGAACACGCTGCTCATGGCCGTACGTTTCAAGCCGCACGTCCCGAACCTTCGGCTCTACGTCCGTCTCGATCCCTCCGTGAACGGCAACGGCGGTGGGGAGGTGGCGAACGGCGGCGCCGACTCGTTCACCATTGACACGTCCACTGGCCATTCGGTTCCCGTGGCGTTCGACACGGTGACGGCGACGAACGCCGCCCACCGCGACTACGCGCAGCCGGTGTTCCTGGCGCTGGACGCATCGAGGCCGCTCAACGACGCCACCGTGGGTTTCGCCAATGCGGGGAGCGACGGGCTTGCCCAGCTCGACTTCGCGGGCTTCCTGTTCAACCCGTTCACCGACGCGCTTCTTGGTAACGTCGTCGTGACGGCGCCGGTCAATCTGCGGCACGAGCGCGGGGCCGTCACGCTCGCGCTCGGCTTCGGCGCGACGCAGGCAGAGGCCGTCTCCGCGGCGCACGACTCCATCGCCGCGGGCTTCCCGGCAGCGCGGAGGGCCTACCGGCAGGGGTGGAAGGCGTACGACGACTCGCTGGTTCGCCCGCCGACGTCGCTTCCCGGCATCAAGAGAAAGCGTGTCCGCGCGCTCCGCGACGTCTACTACCTGAGCGCCAACCTCGTGAAGGCTGCCGAGGACAAGACCTTCCCGGGCGCGATCGTCGCCAGCCTCGCCGCGCCCTGGGGCCAGGCGATCTCGGCGGGAGATCCGGGCAGCACCTTCTTCGGGTCCTACCGGGAAGTTTTCGCCCGTGATCTCTACCAGGCCTGGACGGCGCTCCTCGTGGCAGGGGACCTCGACACGGCACGCGACACGGTCGACTTCCTCTTCGGTCGCCAGCAACAGGCGGACGGTTCGATGCCGCGGAACAGCCTCGTCAACGGCATGCCCGCGCCCGATTCATTCGGCACGCAACTCGACGAGACTGCCTACGCGATCATGATGGCGGATCAGCTCGGGATGACCGACGCCGCCCTGTACCAGGATCACGTCAGGCGCGCCGCCGATTTCCTGATCGCCCATGGCCCCGCGTTCGGCCCCGAGCGTTGGGAGGAGCAGTCCGGCTACTCGCCTTCGACGATCGCCGCCGAGATCGCGGGTCTGGTCGCGGCTGCCCACCTCGCCCAGGCTAACGGCGACGTGCCGTCGGCCCGGGTCTTTCTGGGCGTCGCCGACGATTTCCAGCGCTCGGTCAAGAGCTGGACCGTGACGACGAACGGGCCGCTGTCCGCGCCCCCGTATTTCATCCGCCTCTCGAAGACCGGCGACCCCAACGCGGCCATCTCGTACAACGTCGGCAACGGCGGTCCCACGCTCGACCAGCGTGCGGTCATCGACGCGGGTTTCCTCGAGCTCTCGCGGCTCGGCGATCTGGCCGCCACGGACGACGCGATCAGCGGTTCCCTGCCCGTCGTCGATGCGACGCTGGAGACCATCACCCCGAACGGGCCGGGCTGGCACCGCTACAACGGGGACGGGTACGGCGACGCGGCAACCACCGGCGCGCCGTGGGCGCCCAGCGGTAGGGGCACCGGCCATCTGTGGCCCGTCTTGGCTGCCGAACGGGCGGCGTACGCCCTGCAGAGCGGTGACGCGACCACGGCGGCCACCCTGGTGGATGGAATGGCCAGCTTCGGTGGCGGTGTCGGACTGATCCCGGAACAGGATTGGGAGCTTCCCGACCTCGCTCCGTCGCCGTTCGGGACGGATCCTACGGTGGCCTCGATTGGCTTCACGAGCGATCAACCTGCCGGCTCTGCCTCACCGCTGACCTGGTCCGCGGCTGCCTTCGTCCGGATGCTCGGCGATCTCGGCGCTGGGCAGCTCCTGGAGCTGCCAGCGACGACCTCGTCGCGCTACGTCGCGCGAGTGCAGGGCGAGACGAGCCTCACGGTCACGAGCCCGGCGGACGGGAGCCCCGTGGAGAGCTCGCCCCTCGCCGTCACCGGCGTGACCGCGGCCGGGAACAGCGTGTATGTGGTAGCGACGAACACCGACACCTTCGACACCACGAGCGGCGCGACGACGGCCGCTCCGGACGGCAGCTTCACCGTCGCGGTTCCCGCCAGCGCGGGGACGACCGTTCTCAACACCGTGGCCGTGAGCCCGAACGGGGACACGGCCCACGACAAGCGTTCGATCCTCGTCGATATCACTGCCGGCACCGTCGTCCTGGACGCCACCGATCCCAGCAACGATGACAATGGCCCGGGAAACTACGCCTATCCGACGTTTTCGGACTTCCATGCCGGGGCGTTCGACATCCAGGCCTTCCGGGTCATCGTCTCGCCAAACGGGTCCACGGTCACGTTCAAGCTGCGGGTCCGGGACTTGACCCCGACGTTCGGGAGCCCGCTCGGGGCGCAACTCGTGGACGTCTACGTGCACGATCCGAGCGCGGGCACCACCTCGACCGCAGCCGCGTTCTCGCAGCGCAACTACGTCATCGCCCCGTCGGCAGCGTGGAGCCGGCTCCTCGAGGTGCAGGGCTTCGGCCAGCGCTACATCGACGCCAACGGAGGCACCGTCGGAACCATCTCGATCAGCGCGAACACGATCTCCCGGTTCATCACGTTCAGCGTCCCGGCCTCCTCCCTCGGCGGGCAGGCTGGCTCGGGATGGGGCTTCACGGTCACACTCACCGGCGAGGACGGCTTCGCGCCCGACCTGGCGCGCGCCTTCACCGCGACCCCCGGTCAGTTCAGCTTCGGTGTCTGCGCGGCCGCGAGCGCCGATCCGCACTGCACCGTCGGCCCGACCACCGTGCCGAAGGTCCTCGATGTGTTGACGCCTGGTGGAGTCCTGCAGTCGAGCGAGCTCGACTACACCGTGCACAGTCCGATCACGCTGCAGGCCGTCGTCATTCCGTGAAGGACCTGCGCGCTTTGCGTGCGCCTAGATGCCCTGCGCTGCACTCCCGAACTGCCACCAAAACTGCGAACCCTCGGGAACTCATCGCCCGCGCCGGGACTGTGCCCCGTCGCGACACCGTGCACCGACCCCGAACCGAGGGTGACGGCGGGCTCGAAATCGGTTGCAGTTCTAGTCCAGCTCGCGTTACACTTTGAGGGAGCCTGGTGGCCGGCGGCTTCATTCGAAGCTAGCAGCCATCTGGGAATGTCGGCCAACTGCGGTGCTGGCGGGGCTGCTGGAGGGGATTCGCATGAGCAAGCACGGAACATTCTTGCTCGTCACGGTTGCGGCGCTCTTCGCGATCGCCTCGTTCGCGGAGGCCGGGGTCGCCCTCTTCAACGGCTTGCGGGATACGATCCAGGTCAGTGGGGAGACCGTATTTGAAACGGCGGCCACCTACGAAGCCATCGTCCTCTACCCGAGCGCGCACAACGGTGGTTCGCGGATATTCAACGAGTGGCAGGACTTCCAAGAGGACAAGTACCTCGCCGTCATCCCGGGCGCGTCGGGAGGACTCCAGGGGTTCAACTATGGCGTGTCGAGTGGAATCGTCTCCGCCTCGGTGGCCGTCTCGCTCGACCAGTGGCACCACGTCGCCTATGTCTACGACGGCAGCGAGGAGCGCCTGTACCTCGACGGGACCCTGGTTCAGTCCCAGGCTGCCAGCGGCGACGTGAACGACAGCGACGGCAGCGCGAGCCACGTCGGCGCGATCTTCCGCGATGGGGCCGCGCGAGACGGCTTCATCGGGCTCATTGACGTGCTTCGTCTGAGCAACGTAGCGCGCTATACCGGCGCGTCGTTCACACCGCCGTCGCCCAACCTGACGGCCGACCAGAACACGGTCCTCCTCTACACCTTCGACGACCCCCCGGGCAGCACGACGGTCGCTGACTCGAGCAGCCTCGCCCGCACCGGCACGCTCGGCGTCGGGTTCGGCGGCGCCACATCGCCGAGTCTCTGCGGCGCAAATCCTACGGACAGCGACGGGGATTTCATTCCGGACAGCTGCAGCCAGAACCCGTTGGTTACCACCACCACGACCGTGCCGACGATCGGTACCACGTCGACCACGCTCCCCGCCGGCAGCTGCGACGGTGTCCCCGACGGCCCGACCTTCGCATCGCTCGCCTGCCGGATCGCGACGCTCGTCGTCGCCGTCGAGGGGGAGGGCCAGCTCGGGAGCATTCAGGCGAAGCTGGTCAACGCGCTGCAGGTGGCCAACGCCCGCCGCCAGACCGCCGAGACCGAGTGTACCAGCGGCAACACCAAGCGCGCGCGCAAGCGCCTCCGACAGACGGGCAAGAAGCTCGCGCAGTTCTCGCATCGGCTGCGCTCGAATTCGACCCGCAAGAAGATTCCGGAAGACGCTCGCGAGCCGCTCGCGCTCGGCGGAGACGCGATCCGTACGGACGCCAAGACGCTGCAGCGCACTCTCGCATGTAGCGCCCGTTGACGCTGCTGGCTTCTGGCCGTCTCGAGTGAATCGGCAGCATGCCCAGCAACGAAGTCACCTGAGGCGTCGGTTGTGCCTCACCGCTCGTCGCAAGCACGAGTAAAGGGATCGCGAGCGCGGTGACCGTGCGCAGGCCTCCGCGCGCATGTTTCAGTCGCCCCGTTTTACGTCGTGCGCCTTACGGACGTCCTGCTTCGTGCCGCGCTTCTGCTGCCGGCACTCGGCGCGGCGGTCGTTTTCCTTGCCTGGTATGCCGCCGCTCCGGCTGTCCCGCGACGTGTGGATCAATGTCCCGCGGCGACGAGCGCGGCGACCGTGAACCAGTCGTCGGTGATGCCGACCTTCTCTCCCTGGTGGAAGTACCATCCCTGCTCGCCCGCGAAACGGGGACTCGGCAGCGACGCCTTGGTCGCATGCTCGAGCTGCATGTCGACCATCATGATCGACGGCAGGAACGGCATCTCGTCGTCATACACAATGCCGCCCGGTACGCTCTTGCGGAAGCTGTAGTCGTTGATCCAGACCTTCCAGAGCTCGCCCGAACGGTCGTAGATGTCCGAGTAGAGAACGCCGAGCGTCTCCTTGTCGATGAAGAGCACGCGCTTCGAGTAGGCGTACTGGGGAAGCTTCGAGACGCCCTCCACGACCCAGACATTGCGCTTCTCCCAGATCTCGTCGAAGGCCCAATCGGCCGGGGTGGCCCACTTCACGGGGAAGTTCTGCGCGTGCATCACGCCGATCATCTCCTTCTCCCCGAGGAACTTCCAGTCCATCCAGCTGATCTGCCCGGCATAGCCGTCATAGCTGTCGACATCGGTGTCCTGGCCGAAGAGGGCGTCGGACCGCTGCGCGGTCGAGAGCCGGCGCACGCGACGGAGCGACGGGAGATACAGCCACGAGTCGTCCGACTTCCCCGAGTCCACGTAACGGTTGCCGAGCGCGCCGACGCCCTTCAGGTCGAATGGCTCGAGGATCGGGTAGAGTCCCTGCTGAGCGCGATAGCCGTTCGGATTCGGCTTGTCGGGTTTCGGGTCGACGTACAGTCGCCCGGTCCAGTACAAGCGGCGCAGGTGGTCGAGCAGGAAGTGGCGCTCGACCGACATCGGACCCTTGGCGGGAACCGTGCCCGTGTCGGCGTCGAAGTTCCGCAGGTCGCTGTCGTCGGTTCCCTTCACCCAGCCGAAGTCGAAGTTCCACATGAGCTTCAGCGCGAACTGCGGATCCTTCGGATCGAGGGTGGGGAAGGGCTGACCGGCTACGTAGTGCTGGACCTGCAACCCGTCGGCCGAGAGCTTCACCTGCCCGCCGTACTTCTCCGTCGCCTCCTTGTACGCCTTCGGCCACTCGATCCTCTTGGTCTCCCCGATCGTGATCGGCTGCCCGCGCCGGACGCACCAGTCGACGCCGGGCGAGACCAGGTTCTTCACCTTGTCCGCATTCGCGTCGGTGATCTTATCCCCGGGCGACACCTGTGCGCCTGCGACCGCAGCGAAGAGCCCGAGCCCCGCGGCCATGGAAAATACCAGACGGGATATCGACATCGACTAGTCCCCCTCCGTCATGAGTCGGTCAGTGTTCCAGGTGTTCGGCCGCGGGCGTGTGGCCATGTCCAGGATGCAATAGACGAACCATCTCACGCCGACCGACGCTCGTCCATATCCCCGCGGAGACTTCGCAGCGGCGAGGACGGGATGGGGAGGGCATCTCGGTGCTGGGAACGTGGATGCGAAGATCACCGCTGGCGTGTTGCGAAGGTCGGACGGGTCCACGCCCGTTGGCGAGGGGCCAGAGGGGCGAGGAGGCCCGTCCGCCGTCCCTTGCGCCCCGGGGGGGGGACGCTTGGCCCTGGCGGCCGCCGGCGCGTTGACAGCGCCCGGGTTCGCGGCATAGCTGCGGAGGCATCCGCGACGTGCGCTGAGCGGCAGGCGAGCCGAGGGTATCCGATGACGTGCCTCCACATCTCCGTTCGTTCCGAGGCGCTATTGCTGGCGCTCGTGCTCGCGCTCGCGGGTGGGGTGGGGGCAGCGGAGGAGCCGTCGACGAACCAGTGCGTCGCCTGCCACCAGGGGGACGTGCTGCCGATCGCGCTCGGCCACAGCTTCCAGGAGTGGCAGGGATCCGCCCACGGGAAGGCGGGCGTGGGCTGCGAGAAGTGCCATGGGGGTGATCCGCACGCCGCCACCGCCGAGGTCGCCCACCGCAGCGTCCTGCTAGCCAGTGATCCCGCGAGCCTCATCCACGCGACCCGGCTCCCGGCCACCTGCGGCGCGTGTCACCCGAACGAGCTCGCGGCCTACGCGCAAACCGTCCACGCGCGTGAGCTCGCCGCCCATGGCAAGGGCGCCACCTGCCTCACGTGCCACGGCGCGATGGCGATCAGCTATCCCTCACCTACGGAGCTCGCCGCACGCTGTGCCGTCTGTCACCAGAAGCCGATGAAGGCGCAGGCGGCGCTCGCGGTTCTCTCGACCGCGAAGATGCAGCTCTGGCGGACGCGCCATACCCTGGACGCTTCGGCGCGGAGCGAGGCGTCCTGGCGCAAGGAGGCGCGTCCGCGTCTCGAGGCTCTCGAGCGTGACTATCGCGACATCCAGCTCAAATGGCACACCTTCGCGATGGACCGGGTTCTGCAGCAGAGCCACGACCTGATCAAGCTCGCCAAGGCCCTCGACGAGGAGGCGGGCATCATGGAGCATCGGCCGGGCCCCTAGCCCTCGACGTCGTCCGGCGAGAGCGGCGCGTCCTCAGCCAGACGCTCGTGGACGCGCGCAGCCGGTGGGCGCCCGGTCCACCATGTCCAGTCCATCGGATAGACGACCGGGTCGAAGATCACCCAGTAGAGGTGCCACACCACGATCGCGAGGGTGGCGAGCACGGCCTCCCAGAAGTGGATGGCGGTGGCGACCTCCGGGACCCAGCCGGGCAGCCACCGGAGCGTCGCGTTCTCGAACCAGAGGAGAAGCCCCGTCCCGGCCATCAGCACCGTACCCCAGAGGAAGGCCCAGTACTCCGCCTTCTCGGCGTAGTTGAACGTGCCGGAGTGCGGTGGACCGGTGCGCCGCCCGAGGTGATATGCCAGCGTGCCGAGCAGCGCCCGAACGTCGTGCATCGAGGGCAGCACGGCGCGCATGCAGCTCCGCAAGGGGCGGCTGATCGCAAGGTGGACGAGATGCCACGCGAGCGCGTACCATCATGACGACCGCCGCGATCCGATGAAGTCGCCCGCGAAGCCCCCACGCGGCCTCCCACCGCAGGAAGGGCGCCGCCCACCAGCTCTCCGGGTACGTGAGCGCGAAGCCGGTGTAGACGAGCACCGGGAACGTCAGCATCACCAGACCGTGCTGCCAGCGCAGCGCGCGCGTCATGCGCTCCGGCTGATTCCCGGGGACCCCCGGCGGCGCGGGAACGGGGGACCGGGCCTTGCGTGCGAGGTCGAGGAGGTTGTGGGCGGTCATCCCACCGATCACGAGGCCGATCAGCCAGAGATAGACGCCCCGGATCCACCAGGTTGCCACCGCACCCGTGGACGCGGGCCCGCCGTGCACCAAGCCGAGCTGGAACTGCGAGCCGGCCCCGGGATGGCATTTGCCACAGGTCTGGCCGAGGTTCGCGGGATGGACGTGCGAGCGCGGATCGCTCGAGGGACGGATGTCGTGCACGCCGTGGCAGCTCGAGCAGTTCGCCACCGTCAGCTGCCCGGCCCGTAGCGCGAGGCCGTGATAGCTGTCCTGGAACGCGGAGACCTTGCCGAACGACAGGCCGTACTTCGCGCTCAGGCGTTCGTTCGCGTGACAGCGGCCGCACGTCTCCCCGGGGATGTTGGCCGCGAACACCGGCGACGCGGGCTCGCTCGCGCTGAGGATGCGGTGCTCACCGTGACAGTCGGTGCACACCGGCGCGTCGCGCAGCCCGTGCGCCAATGCCTCGCCATGCACGCTGGCCTCGTACGCGGCCAGAATCTGGGCGTGGCATGTGCCGCAGGTTCCCGGGACGTTGGCCCGCCAGATGGTCGACTGCGGGTCGCTGCCACGGAAGATGCCATGCGAGCCGTGGCAGTCGGAGCACACCGCCCCCCGCCGCCCCTCGTGGACGGCGCGCGCGTGCGCGCTCTGCAGATATGCCTCGACCGGCCGCACGACCGGAACCCGCCGCCCATCAGCGGCGCTGACGTCGCCATGGCAATGGGCGCACGTGTCGGCCAGCCGCGACCAGTGGACGGGCGACGTCGGCTCGCGCTCCGGCACGATCGCGTGCACGTCGCCGTGACAGTCGGCGCATGTCGCCGTCCCCGTCCCGCCGCGGCCATTGGCTCCGCCATGGACGCTTCGCTGGTAGGCCGTGACCGCGTCCTCGTGACAGGTCGCACAGGGCGCCGTGCCGACCGTTGCCGGTGGTGTTTCGTGCGGGACCACGGCGACGTCGGCGTGGCACGCCGCGCACGGCAGCGCCCCGTGAGCCGCCTTGCCGTAGGCGTCGCCCCGCACTCGAGCGATCCGGTGCGCCGCCGTGCCGGTCAGGTCGTCTGCATCGTGGCAGGCGAGGCAGACGTCGTTGCCGAGTTCTTCCGCGCCTCGGGCCGGCGTCGAGGCGAGCAGGAGCAGCCCGAGGACGACTCCCCGTCCACGGCACCGCCGTTGCGGGTCACGCATCGCGGGGCGCCGCGCGAACAGCCGGACGGGGCCGCTCAGCCGCGAACCGTTCGCGCCACGGGCAGTGGAAGCAGCGGCACATCGCCGCGTGGCGCCGGCCGAGGCGGTAGCCGATCGCGGTCGTCGGGGGGCCGCGCCGTCGCCACCGCATGCTCGACGGCCGTCCGCACGTCGGCCACATTGATGCGGCCGGGCAACAGGATCGCATCGAGGGCACGCGAGGTGTCTTCCTCGCGCAGGTCGCCGACCAGAATCACCGGAGCGCGCTGGCCGGCATTGCGGAGCAGCTCCAGCAGGTCCACCGCCGAGAACGACGGGAACCGCGCGTCGGCGAGCACCACGAAGTCTCTTCCGCAGCGACGCGCCAGGGACAGCTCGAAGGTCATCCGTTCGAGGAGGCCGGCCATGGTCGCGACCGGCGTCACGTCGTAACCGTCGCGGGTGAGGCCGGCCGCGACGAGATGCCGGGGAAGGTCGTCGCCCATCGCAACGAAGACCAATGGAAGCGCCTGCATGCGATACTCCCTCTTCCTGCTCCCGCGCTCAGCGCGGCCGATGAAACCCACGCTCCGTTAACCTCGGTTCGGATCCCTCGTCAATAGGGTCGCGGCGCGAGCTGCGGGGAAAAGACCACGGCGGTCGTCGGGTCCGAGTCTGGCGGGTCAGGACGACTTCGCGGATGATCCCGGTGGTCAGGATCGTCTGGCCGGTTCCGCATCCGAGGTCGAGGATCGCGTGACACGGCACCGCACCGAGCGCCGCGACGACAGCGTCCTGCCGGGGCTAGTAGACGACGCGCTGAACCAGCGGGAGATCGTAGACCCGTGCCGAGCCGTCGAAGAGCCATCGCTTCGCGCCCGGGGGCATGCCTCCTAGCGAGTGACGTGCCGAAGGTGGGTCGCTGCGGCCGGGGCGTCCGGTGTCGTCGCTGGTGCAGAGTCCGCGGGAGCCGGGGGCCGGGGTAGGGGAGCCGAGAGTGGGTTGTCATTCGTACGGCCCGCGTCGTTGACGCCGTGCGTCTGGCGGCGGAATTTCCTTGCCAGCAGGCTGGACACGGCGGTAATGCGCTCACCGGCCCGGAGCAACGTCGCTCCCCGCCCAACGAGGAGGTCTCATCGATGAAGAGGTTGTTCTTCCTGCCCGTGGCCGCGCTCTGTCTCGCCGCCACGGCCCATGCCGCAGGCACCGTCGATGCATCGAACTCGACGATCACCTGCTCGAGTCTCACCAAGGCCGTGATCGGGCTCAAGCCCTCGCTGGTGACTGGCGGAACGTTACCGACCACCGTCACCATCAAGGGGGGGCTCAGCGGCTGCACCACGAACGCGCCGGGTGTCACGAGCATCTCCGGCAGCTTCAAGGGGACGCTGACCGGCGGCACCAACAGCTGCGCCGGGCTGGTCGGTCCGACGACCAACACGGGGACGATCACGGTCAAGTGGAAGGCGACCCCCGGCCTGATCAACGCCACCAGCACGATCCAGATCAATTCCGGGTCCGCAGTCGGCGGTCTCTTCACCGGGCTGGTTCCCGCGGTCTACGGCCAGTTCCAACTTGGCAACCCCCCGGGAGCGGCGCTCTCGGTCTCGGGATCGTTCACCGGCGGCGACGGCGGTGCGACCTCCACGGCGACCATCATCACGACGCAGGATGTCGGCGCGATCGGCGCGCTGTGTGGATCCACGACCGGCGTAAAGGCCCTCAACATCGGCATCGGCACGCTGACGCTCCAGTAGCACAACCTCGGACGCGTGCGCTTCGCCGAGCCGGACGACGAGCCGCTCGCGGGGAGCGCACGCGTCCCGAGCCTCTCCCAGCCACCGCTCTGTGAGTGTGGCCCGACTGTCCCCAGCGGTTCGATCGGGTATCGCAGACCATCGGCAGGCAGACACCCGTGTCACTGCGGCCGCTGGCCTGCGCGGACCGGGTGGTCTACACACGGGCGATGCCGCGGCTACGTGAGGTGCCTCGCGACGAGGCGGATCCCTTCGTTCGTCAGATCTACCAGATGTTGTTCGGTGACCGGGATCCGGTGCGCGAGCCCGGGACGGACACCGGGTCGCCGGGCAACTGGTGGACGGTCTTCGCGCTGTCGCCGGACTGCTTTCGCCACGCGGTGCTCGGCTTCCAGCTCTACCGGAGCGCCGATCGCAAGCTCGATCCGAAGCTGCGCGAGCTGGGGCAGCTGCGGGCCGGCTGGGCGCGCGGCTCGCGGTTCGTGTTCTCGCAGCACTGCAAGGCGGCGCGCGCGGTCGGGATCGACGACGGGCGGATCGCGGCCGTTCCCCATTGGCAGACCGCCGACGTGTTCACGCCGGCCGAACGTGCCGTGCTCGCCTACACCGACTGCCTGGTCCTCGACGGCGGTCGCACGCCCGACGGCGTCTTCGTCGCCCTCAAGAGCCACCTCGACGACGAGCAGATCCTCGAGCTCACCTACGTCACCACCCTGTACGAGATGCACGCCACGATCTGCCGGGCGCTGCGCCTCGAGTACGACGACGTCGACGAGCGCGTCACCGAGGTTCCCGCCCCCGACGGAACGGCGATGGATGTGATGCGCATGGTCGATTCCTGAGAGGAGACTGCAGATGGGTTACCATCATCTCGCGCTCGCGGCGCGCGACATGGCTGCCATCCATCACTTCTACGAGGAAGTGATGGGATTCGAGCTGGTGAAGGTCGAGGTCGCCCCCGTGCCCGAGGGTGGCTGGGCGAAGCACTTCTTCTACCGAATGGACGGCGACGACTCGCGGTTCATCGCCTTCTGGGAGCTGCACGACGTGCCCGGCGCGGCGCACCTCGAGACGAACCTCTCCCGCGCCGCCGGCGTGCCGGACTTCATCAACCACATCGCCTTCGCGGTTCCGACCGCGGACGAGCTCGCCCGCCGAAAGGCACGCTGGCTCGCGGCAGGTCGCAACGTCCTCGAGATCGACCATGGCTGGTGCCACTCGATCTACACCAAGGATCCCAACGACAACCTGGTAGAGTTCTGCCTGACGACCGGGGCGTTCACCGCCGCCGACCGCGCTGCGGCGCTCGCGGCGCTCACGGCCACCGCCCCGGCGTTCAGCAAGCCACCGCCGCACATCGAAGTTCACCGCGCCTGAGCGGCCCGGTGGGGCCGATCCTGCGATTCCTGAGTCTGCTGACCGTTGCCAACGGCACGCCGGTCATCGCGAAGACGATCCTCGGCGATAGGTTGGCCTATCCGATCGACGGCGGGGTGCGATTCCTCGACGGTCAGCCGTTGTTTGGATCGTCGAAGACGGTTCGCGGCTTCGTGCTGTCGGTCGCCGCAACTGCGCTGTGCGGATCGCTCGTCGGCCTTGGCGCGCGAACTGGCGTGGTCGTCGCGAGCGCAGCGATGGCAGGCGACCTGCTCTCGAGCTTCGTCAAGCGCCGACTCAAGCTGGCGCCGAGCAGCAGAGCCTCCGGGCTCGATCAGGTTCCCGAATCGCTTCTGCCGGTGCTGGCTTGTCGCAACACGCTCGCCTTCGGCCCGGCCGACGCCATGACGATCGTCGCGGCATTCTTCGTCGGCGAAGTGCTCATCTCACGACTGCTCTATCGGTGGCACGTCCGCGAACGGCCGTACTAGCGGGGACGAAGGTCGCCCCCTTCTCGCGTCAGATGATGCAGCGTGATCTCAGGGCGGCAGTTGAACCGCACCGGGACGATTGACGAGCCGACGCCAACCGACGTGTAGCCGTCCATCCCGTGATACCTCCACGCGCCCGATCCCAACCGCCTGGGAAGCCGGGAATCGAGCGTCAGCGGAATCGAGCCCGGAAGGCATATCTGCCCGCCGTGGGTGTGTCCGCTCAGGAGGACGCGGAAATCGGCATGGGCCGCCTGTCGATAGATCTCCGGGGTATGCGAGAGCAGTATCGAGAACTCGTCGTGCGGAATGTCGGATGCGGCCTTTTCGATGTTGTCCACCCGATAGTAGTGGGCGTCGTCGATGCCTGCCAGGTGAAGGTGCTGGCCGCCGCGATCGATGACGACCGACTCGTTGAGAAGCATGCGAATGCCCATCGCCTCCATCGCGGGAACCATGAGGACCGTGTCGTGATTCCCCAGCACGCCATACACGGGATCGTGAAGACTCCGAACCACCTGCTCGAGCCCTTCGAGCGCAGGCTGATGCGGACCTGCAGTCTGCCCCCTGAAGTCACCCGTCAGCACGCAGACGTCGTAAGACAGCCCGGCCACCGCGTCGGTGAGCCGCCGCATCGCGGCCGGGTTCATGTCGGCGTGCAGGTCGCTGAGATGAAGAATCGTGAGGCCTTCGAACGCCGAAGGCAGATCGGCGCGGCGGATACTGTTGTGCCGCACGTCGAAGCGTTCCGCATTCCTCAGCCCGCGCCAATAGAGGCCGCTGAGCCTCAGCGTGTTTCGAATGAGGGACTGGACCGAGTACCAGTTCTCGATGTGGAAGAAATTCAGGCCGCCGCCGAAGATGTACGCCTCATGGTCGCGCTCCACGCCGAGGCGTTGCCTGGCGTGCAGCCGTCCGAGGCGCTGCTCCAGTTTCTGGAGGAGCCGCTCATCGATCGACGCCATTTCGGTTCGTTTGGTGGCCAAAGCTCCGGTCCAGTCGGGACAGCTGACCGGTCCCTGCGTCTCGCCAGCGATCCGGTGGAAGATGCTGCACGAGAGATCGAGAGGTGACCGCGGTCGGCCTTCGGGTCTCGCGTTGGCAAAACGACCTGCAGCCTCTCGTATTCGAACTGTGCGGCCGCAACAACCGTGTCGGCGATGCGTGTCGCGGCCGTTTCGCAGAGCCTACGCCGGCAGCGATCAGGCTGCTGGCGTTTGTCCGCCGCAGCGCTCGGCAGTAGGGTGCGCGGCATGTCGACCGAGGCCGCCGCCGTGAGCCATCCGCGCGGGGGACGCGGCCTCGCGTTCACCGGCCTGTTGCTGGTTCTCGCCGGCATCGTCGGCTACTTCGTCGTCGTCTTCCGCCTGGCGTCGTGGCTGCCATGGGTGCGCAACGACGCGGTGCCGAACTGGATCCTCGTCGCCGCCGGGGTAGCACTGGCGATCGTCGCGGTCCGCCGGGAGCCGGGTGGTCGGACGGCGAAGGTGCTGCTGGGTGCTGACGTCGCGCTCGCCGTCTTGTTCGCCACGATGCTCTACGTCGTTCCCGTCGTCCCGCGCGCCTCCGGCCCGGCGATCGGAGCACTGGCGCCCGACTTCGCGCTGCTCGACCAGAAGGGCAGGGCCGTGCGGCTTGCCGACCTGCGCGGCGCACCCGTCCTGCTGGTCTTCTACCGTGGCCACTGGTGACCCTTCTGCGTGTCGGAGCTGCAGGGTCTGCAGCTGAGCATGAGCGAATTCCGACGCCTGAGATGTCGCGTCGTCGGGATGGTTGTCGATCCGGTCGAGACCAACGCCGAGCTGTCGCGCGACGCCGGGCTCGAGTTCCCGATCCTCTCCGATCCCGACCTCGGCACGATCGATGCCTACGGCCTGAGGCACACGGGCGGACATGAGGGTCGGGACATCGCGCTCTCGGCATCCGTGCTGATCGACGCCGACGGCGTCGTCCGCTGGACCCACGTCACCTCCAACTTCCGCGTCCGCCCCCTTCCCACCGAGATACTCGCCGCCGTCGGCGCGCTCCCGCGTCCCCTGCGATGAGATTGGGGCGTTCGGCGGGGTCGGGACGGCTGGCTCGGTCGAGAGGACCATGCTAGCGGCGACGCGGGAGGGCCCAGACCAGATGCGAACTCTGTTTCCCCGTTCCTTGTCGGTATCCGGCGCGGCCGCCGTGCTCATCGCCAGCCTCGTCGCTGCGGCAGGCTGCGCGCAGCCGGCCCCGGCCCCGCTCCCGGCGCCCCCACCACGGGCGCTCACCGTCTATCCGCAGCGCCGGCAGAGCCAGGCGCAGCAGAACAGGGACACGGGTCAGTGCCAGAACACCGCGTCGGCGAACGCCACGTCGAGCGACAGCTGGGCACAGATATTCAGCGCGTGCATGTCCGGCCGTGGCTACGGCGTGCAGTAACCCACCGGGCGACAGAAGCGATTCGCGGCACGGCCGGCTCTCACCGTCAGCCACCTTGGATCACGGCAATCCCACGAGAAGGGGAGCGTGCAATGTCGAGTTGATCCGATACCGATGGATGTCGCCTTGCTGGCCGGCATTCCCCTCGGCTGAAGTGTGGTAACACCCGCGGTCATGACCGACGAACTCGCCACCCTCGACGCCACCGCCCAGGCCGAGCTCGTGCAGCGCCGCGCGCTGTCGCCGCGCGAGCTGGTCGACGCCGCGATCGTTCGCCTGGAACGTCTCGATCCTACGCTGCACGCGGTCATTCACCCTGCGCTCGAACTCGCCCGCGCCGCCGCCGCGGCCCCCGATCTGCCGCACGGCCCATTCCGCGGCGTCCCGTTCCTGATGAAGGACATCGGCGGTGCTGAGGCCGGCCGGCCCTACTGCTGCGGTATGCGCTTCTTGCGCAACGCCGGCTGGGTCGAGCCCGAGGATGCCTGGCTCACGCGGCGCTTCAAGGCCGCCGGATTGGTTTCGCTCGGGCGTACCAACACGCCGGAGCTGGCGCTCCTGCCGACCACCGAGCCCGATGCCTTCGGCGCGACGCGCAATCCGTGGAACATCGGTCACAGCGCGGGCGGATCGAGCGGCGGAGCCGCGGCCGCGGTGGCGGCGGGGATCGTGCCGGTGGCGCACGCCAGTGACGGGGGAGGTTCGATCCGCGGGCCAGCGAGCATGTGCGGCCTGGTCGGGCTCAAGCCGACGCGCGGGCGCAACTCGTTCGGCCCCGGGCTGGGCGAGCGCTGGAGCGGCCTGTCGGCGGAGTTCGTCGTCACCCGCAGCGTGCGCGACGCGGCCGCGCTGCTCGACGTCACCGCGGGCGCAATGCCGGGCGATCCCTACGTCGCGCCGCCTCCCGCCCGTCCCTTCGCGACCGCCGCCGTCCGGCCGTCGTCGCTGCGGATCGGTGTCCTGCGCGGCGCACCGCGCGGGATCGAAACGCACCCCGAGTGCCTGGCCGCCGTCGACCGCGCCGCGCGTCTGCTCGCCGATCTGGGGCATCACGTGGAGGACTCGTGGCCCACCGCGCTCGATGAACCCGAGCACGTGCTCACTTACGTCAGCATCGTGGCGATCAACACAGCCCGCGCGGTCGAAGCGTGGACGCAGAAGGTCGGACGGATACCCGAGCGGGACGAGCTGGAGCCGCTCACCTGGGCGCTGGTCGAGCGCGGACGTGCTGCCACCGCCACGGAGCTGCTCGCCACGATCGAGGCCGTGCATGCGTTCGGACGCCGCCTCGCCGCGTGGTGGGAAGGTGGGTTCGACCTGCTCGTCACGCCGACGCAGGCCGCGCCGCCGCCGCCGCTAGGCTTTCTCCGCTCCACGCCGGAGGAACCGTTGCTGGCCTTCCTGCGCTCGGCGCCCTACGGGGTATGCACGCTGCCATTCAACATGTCGGGGCAGCCGGCCATCTCGCTGCCGCTGCACTGGACCGCCGACGGGCTGCCGATCGGCGTGCAGCTGGTCGCGCCGTTCGCCCGCGAAGACCTGCTGTTGGGCATCGCCGCGCAGCTCGAGACCGCGGCGCCATGGGGCGGACGCCGGCCCCCTCTGCACGCCTGACGGCGGGTACGCTTCAGTCCTCCGAGGGGTGGCAGATATCGGTTCCGGGCGGCACGACGCCGCAGTGGTCCTGGCAGAAGCCCTCCTCGCACGTCCAGAAGCTGCCGCAGAACGGCGATGGACAGAGCGCGGCCAGCGGGCAGACGTCGGCCTTGTTCGCCACCGGGATCGGGCCGCAGTCGCAGGCCGTGTCGCAGGGACGGCGGCAGGTGTCCGGACAGCCGTCGCCGTCGGTGTCGACGGGCCGCAGAACGGCTGCGCAGGGTGGCGGCGCGCAGTGGCATGCCCCCTCGTGCGCGACGCGGACGCCGTGCCCGGCGGCTTCGCAGGCATTGCCGTACGTCTCGCCGTCGCAGCCGCACACCGGCGCGTAGATTTCGGGGCAGACTACGGACCGGGGCGCACAGACGCCCCGCCCGTCGCACTGGCCCGGCGGCCCATCGCAGAACGCAGCGCCCGCCGAATCCTTCTCGCAGTCGGCGTTGGTGGTGCAGTCGGGGGGTGGAGGGGGCTGGCAGGTGTCGTTCGGGATCGCACCGCACTTCGGGACGCAGACGTGGTCCTCGCACCGCCAGAAGCCGCCGCACGGGCCCGTCGTCGTGCAGGCCATCGGGCACGGGAGGGGAAGGGGACCGCCCGTCCGGGAGCAGTCGCAGTCCCGATCGCACTCGCCGAAGCACCGGTCGGGGCAGTCGTCGCCGTCGGTGTCGACAGGCTTGGTGCCAGGCGTACACAGCACGTCGAGGCAATGACCGCAGTGGCCATCGTGTGCCTTCTCGACCCTGGCCTGCAGGCGATAGCAGTCGTTGACGTACGTGTTGCCGTCGCAACCGCAGACCGGGTCGAGGATGCCGAGGCACGTCGCGGGGACGTCGACGCAGCTGCCGGCGGCGTCGGCCACATGACACTCGCCCGGCCGCTGCTCGCAGAACTGGCCGTCGCCACAGGCGATGCCCGCGATCGTGCCACACTGCTCGGCGCCGCACTCACCGGGCGACGCGACGTTCACCCCGTGCTGCTCCGCGGCACAGGCGCTCGAGTATGTGTGCCCGTCGCAGCCGCAGACCGGCTCGGCGACGGCCGTGCAGAACACGTGCGTCGACTGGCAGACGCCCGCGCCCTCGCACTGCCCCGCGGGACGGGAGCAGAACGTACCCACTCCGCAGTCCGCGTCGGCGGTGCATGTCTCACCGCCCGGGCAGCTCGGGTCGGTTGCTGCCCGACAATCCGTGGTACAGCAGCTACCGCCGTCGCACGGCTCCCGCCCCTCGCGGACGCCGTTGCCGCACTCGGGCTGACGATTGGCGGCGAAATGTCGACGCTGGTGCCGCGCGCGGATCACGCCGACCAGTGTGGAGCAGCCGCTGCGGATCACGGCTCGGAGGCGTACTCTTCCAGTGACGCCGCGGCACGACTCCCAGCGGGCGCGCACGATCGTGCCGTGCTTCGTGGGGGTGACGGCGGCCGCGGTCGCTGCGCAGCTGCCCCCGACGGTGATCTGCCCACCGATGACCACGACCGCGCCTGCTTCGGTCGCGGTGTCTCCCGCGACCAGCGGCGCCTCGGCCATGAACTTCCCGCCCGGACAGCGAGTGCGTTCCCCGCTCTTCGCAAGGGCTGCGTCGTGCAGGAGCAGAGCCAGCGAAGCGGCGACCAGGTGCCTGAGCATGACGGCCTCCCGAGTTGCCCGACTGTTGACCGAAGCGGCGGAGCGGTCAAGGGGAATTCACCTCTGGGTCCACCCCCAACGACGCACTCCGAGGGCTCCTCGAGGGCCGACACGGCGACCTATGCCTGCAACGGGACCCGGGACCGTGGGCGTCACGTTCCCGGCCGACGGCACCTGCGCGGCGATCGACTTCGCGACGCCGCCGCACGGTTGCAAGGTCCGACAGAAGGGGAATACGTTCGCCTGCGAGTGAGGCGACCATCGTCGGAGGGAGTCATTGTGAATCCGAACAAGGCACTGTGGGAGAAGGGCGACTTCACCGAGATCGCAGCCTTCATGCGTCAATCCGGGGAGGCACTCGTGAAGTCCCTCGGGATCACGACGCCGCTGCGGGCCCTGGACCTCGGCTGCGGAGATGGCACCACCGCGATTCCTCTCGCGCGTCTCGGGGCCGACGTCGTTGGAGTCGACATTGCCAGGAACCTCGTCGAAGCGGGGAACAGGCGGGCTGCGGAAGCGGGTCTCCACCGCCTGACGTTCCAGGAGGGCGATGCGTGCAGCCTGCAGGCGGTCGACGACCGTTCGTTCGATCTGACGCTCTCCATCTTCGGCGCGATGTTCGCCCCCAAGCCCTTCGACGTCGCGAAGGAGATGGTCCGGGTGACGAGGTCAGGGGGGCGCATCGTGATGGGCAACTGGATTCCAAACGATCCGACGTCCTTCGTCTCGCAGCTTCTGAAGATCAGCTCGTCGTTCACGCCTCCACCTCCAGAGGGTTTCGTCAGCCCGATGACGTGGGGCGTGGAGACCCACATCATCGAACGCTTCGGTCAGGCCGGGGTGCCCCCGGAGAGGATATCGATGGCCAAGGACACGTACACCTTCGTGTCCCCCGACATTGGCCCAGCGCAGTTCATCGATCTCTTCAGCCGCTTCTACGGCCCGACCATGAACGCCTTCGAGGCGGCTCAAAAGAGCGGGAAGGTGACGGAGCTCCACGGGCAGCTCGTGGAACTGGCGAAGACACAGAACGAAGGAAGCGACCGCAGTACGTCGATCCCCGCGACGTTCTTGCGGGTGACGGTCTCCCTCTAGAGTCGTCGCTCGAATCACGGCTCCTTCCTCGGGTGTCGGCGGATGTAGTCGAGCGCAAAGTCGAGGAGGTTGGGACTCCTCATGCCGATTTGCCTCGCCTCCTCCTCGGCTCGCTCCGGCGTCCACCCGTCCACCAGGACGCGGCGAATCATTCAGAACGCCCCGACGCGGTTCCCCGAGGCGCAGTGGATGAAGAGCGGGAAGACATTCGGATCGCTGGTCGCCTTGAGGAAGGCTTCGACCTGCTCGTCCCTCGGGGCGGCCGTCTTGACCGGGATGCTGATGTATTGAAGGTCCAGGGTCTTCGCGACCGCCGCCTCGTCCGCGATGCTGTGCTCCTCCGGTTCGCGCAGGTTGATGATGCCGCGAATACCTTCCGCCTTCAGTGCCGCTAGCTGCTCGCGCGTCGGCTGCCCACCCGTGCAGACCTGTGCATCCACGCGGAAGAACTTGTCGATGTCGTTGGAGGCCGGGGCTGCCAGGGCGGTGATGGCCGTGACGAATGCCGTACCCAGGACTGCGCATGTTCGCTTCATTCGAGCCTCCTCCGGGTTCGTGGCCGCGGTCCAGCAATGAGAAACATCATTGTCCTCGGCCTCGCATCGTTCTTCACCGACGTGGCGAGCGAGATGGTCTACCCGCTCGTCCCGCTCTTCCTGACCGCGTCGCTCGGCGCAAGCCCGGCCGTACTCGGCCTCGTCGAGGGGCTGGCGGAGAGCACGGCGAGCCTGCTGAAGGTGTTCTCCGGCTATCTGTCGGACCGCGTCGGCAATCGGAAATGGCCCACGATCCTCGGCTACACGCTCTCGGGGATGGGGAAGGTGCTCCTCGCGGCGGCCACCAGCTGGGGCACCGTGCTCCTCGGTCGCGTCGGTGATCGCCTCGGAAAGGGCATACGGACCGCGCCGCGGGACGCGCTGGTCGCCGACAGCGTCGCCGACGGACGCCACGGGGCAGCCTTCGGTCTCCATCGGGCGCTCGACAGCTCCGGCGCCGTGATCGGGGTGCTGCTCGCCTACGCCTTCCTCGCTCAGCTCCGCAGTGACTACGTCACCGTCTTTCGTTGGTCCCTCATTCCGGCGGCGATCGGCATTGGGTTCCTCTTCCTCGTCCGCGAGACACCGGGGGCGGGGCCGGCCGGATCGGCCTTGTCGTTCGACTGGCGCACGCTCCCTCTGCGGCTCCGCCGCTTTCTGCTGCTCGCGCTCGCCTTCGCCCTCGGAAACTCGTCGAACGCGTTCCTCCTGCTGCGGGCCGGGAACCTCGGGATGTCCGGCGCCGGGACGGTCCTGCTCTATCTCGCGTACAACGTCGTCTACGCGGCCGTGTCCTATCCAGCCGGCAGGCTGTCGGATCGCATCGGACGCAAGCATATGCTGGTTGCGGGATACGCGTTCTACGGTCTCGTCTACCTCGGCTTCGCCACCGTCGGTGGTGCGCAGGCGTGGCTGCTCTGGCCGCTGTTCGTCCTCTACGGAGCCTACAGCGGGCTCACCGATGGGATGGAGAAGGCACTGATCGCGGACCTCGCCCCGGCGGACGTCCGTGCGACAGCGCTCGGGCTGCATGGGACACTCGTCGGCGTCGGTCTCTTCGTGGCGTCGCTCGTCGCCGGACAGCTCTGGGATCACGTGGGCGCGGCGATGGTGTTCTACGTCGGGGGCGCGATGGGGCTCGGTGCCGCTGCCGCGGTAGCGTGTCTCCTCTGACGCCGCCGAGGCTTGGGGCTCGGCGGGGCGGATGTCTCCGGGGATTGCTGCGCGCGGGCGACCGGGTGTAAGGGCGGACCATGCGCGCAGCCGTCCTCGAGGCCATCGAGCAACCGTTCGTCGTCCGCGACGTCCCCACCCCATCGCTCCTGCCGAACGGCGTGATCCTTCGCGTCGAGGCGAACGGGATCTGCCGGAGCGACTGGCACATCTGGAAGGGCGACTGGTCCTGGGTGGGCATCGTGCCGCAGTTTCCCGCGGTCATCGGCCACGAGTTCTGCGGCGTGATCGAAGAGGTCGGCGCCGAGGTGACGCGGTGGAAGAAGGGCGACCGGGTGATCGTGCCCTTCAGCGGCGGTGAGGGCACCTGCGAGTGGTGTCGTACCGGGCACCACAACATGTGCGACACGCCGGTCCTGCCGGGCCTCGCGTTCGGCGGCGGCTACGGCCGCTACTCCTCGGTCCCCTACGCCGACGTGAACCTCGTCCGCCTGCCGGACGCCGTCGGGTTCGTCGACGCCGCCAGCATGGGCTGCCGCTTCATGACGTCGTTCCACGGCCTCGTGGATCAGGCACGCGTCGCACCGGGCGAGTGGGTCGCCGTACACGGCTGTGGCGGTATCGGGCTCTCGGCCGTCCAGATCGCGTCGGCGCTCGGCGCGCGCGTCATCGCCGTCGACGTCGCCGACGACAAGCTTGCGTTCGCGAAGGAGATCGGCGCCGAGCACACCGTGAACGCCGCGAAGGACGACGCCGTCGGCGCGATCGCCACGCTCACTGGCGGCGGCGCCCACGTCTCCGTCGACGCGCTCGGCATCGCCACCACGTGTCTCAACTCGATCCTCTGCCTGCGCAAGCGCGGGCGTCACCTGCAGATCGGCCTCACGACGCAGGCCGAGAAGGGCATGGTGGCGTTTCCGGTCGACGTGATCGTCTTCAAGGAGCTGCAGATAATCGGCTCGCTCGGCATGCAGGCCCCCCACTTCACCCCGATGCTTGCGATGGTGGAGGCGAAGAAGGTGGATCCGGGCAAGCTCGTCTCGCGCACCGTCGGGCTCGAGGACGTGACGAGCGTCGTCGAGTCGATGGGCTCGTTCGGTACGAGCGGCGTGACGGTGATCACGCGCTACTGAGCGCCGATTGGACATCCCCCCCGATTCGTATGACACACGGTCGTGCCGTGGTGGATCGCGCTGCTCGCCCTCACCTCGGCGTGCGCTCTCGTCGCCCCGCCGGTGCCGCCACCGCCGGGGTCGCCGAGCGCCCTTCTTCTTGCTCCCGGACCGTTCCGGGTCGAGCGCCGGGACCACACCTTCATCGACCGGTCTCGGCCCAACGATGCCCGCAGCGGAGATCGCTGGCGATCGCCGCGCATGCTCGAGACCACGACGTGGTTCCCGGTCGGCGCTATGGGCCCGCGGCCCGTCGTCCTCTACAGTCACGGATTCCTCGCCACGCGCAGCGGCGGGACCTACCTGGCCGAGCACCTGGCGAGCCGCGGATACGTGGTCGTGGCGCCGGACCATCCGTTGACCCGTCGCTGGGCGACTGGCGGCCCGCGCGTCGGCGACGTCCTCAATCAACCAGCCGATCTCCACTTCCTCGTCGACCGGATGCTCGCTGGCGACGAGGCCGATGCGCTGTTTCCCGGCACGATCGATCCCGAGCGGATCGGGGTCGTCGGGTTGTCTCTCGGCGGACTGACTGCGACCCTCGACGCCTTCCACCCGCGTCTGCGCGACCCGCGCATCGCCGCAGCCGTGTCGATCGCGGGGCCGATGACGTTCTTCGAGCCCGCGTTCTTCGCCGGCGCGTCCGTCCCCTTCCTGATGATCGCCGGAGATGCCGACGTCGTGATCGACTATACGTCGAATGCGCCGCTCGCCGTCCAGCGCGTCCCTGACGGGGAGCTCGTCGCCATCGGTGGTGCCTCGCACGCCGGCTTCGACGATTCGACCGGCGGCGTCCTGCGCATCCTCGACAACCCGGACCGCCTCGCCTGCTGGTGGTTGCTCCGCGTCCTCGACCGCGACCACCTCGACGAGGAGATTGCAGCGCTCGTCCGCCCGGAGGACGATGTGCGCGTCCCGGCCTCCCTGCCGCGTCCGTGCGCGCGCATGCCACCGCTCCGAGCGCTCGACCCCGCGCGGCAGCAGACGATCACGAAGCTGGCGGTCGCAGCGTTCTTCGACAGCCACATGGCGCCCGACCCGGCGGTGCGCCGCGCCGCCGCGACGTACCTCGCACGCGACCTCGCGCGGGACTTCCCCGAGGTCCGCTACACCGCGGCGCCGGCCGCCCCCTGAGCTGACGCAGCGCTCAGAGTCCGAGGCGACCGAGAAGCCGCCGCGTCGCGACCACACCGCGATCGAGGACCCGGCCGGGCGTGATCGTGGCCTGCGTACGCGTACGGGCGGTGGGCGTGGTCGCGGCGTGCTCGACCGGCTGGTCGACCGGTTCGAGCGGCACGCGGATATCGGACCGCGCACCCGGCTGGACGTGGACGTCCCGTGACGCCTCCGCAAAGGCGGGATGGATGACACGGACGTGGTAGGCGCCGGGCGCGAGGGCGCGCCGGGCGACTCCATCGTCGTTCTGGGTCATCGTGGTAACGATCGCGTCGTCGGGTGTGCGCACCTCGACCACGGCGCCGCGAACGACCTGGTCGGTGTCCGCGTCGCGGACGACCGCGACCAGCTCGCCGGGCACCGGCGTGGCGCGCAGGTAGCCGATCGCGGAGTAGGCGGCGCCGCCGATCGAGGTGAGACCCGCCACCAGAGCGACCATCGACTGCAGCGCCGAGAACGACGGCTTCGCGACCACACCAGCCTCCTCCTCGGAGGATGTCCGTAGACCCCCGGAGTCTCAACCGGGGCCTCCCGGGGGTAGATTCCATGCGGATCGCTGCGACGTCCGCGGATGGCAGGCTGCCATCGGGGTTGTGCGGGATTGCGCCTCGTTCCCGCCCGGGCCTACTCTCCGGTCGAAAGGCAGTCGGATGAAGCCCCAGTTGCGGGTGCTCCTGTTCGCCTTGGGCATGGCCGGCGGGTCGGCCACGCCCCTGCAGGCCAAGCTGCCGCCTCCCTATGACTTCACCGGCTCCTGGGTCGGCAGCGCAACCAGCCGAGGGGAGACCCGCGCCCTCGGCGCTGACTTCGCGTCGACATCGCGCCCGAGGGAGTTCACAGGGAGCAGTACTCTGGCGGACGGAAGTGGAGGTCGGAGCTCCTGCACGTTCACGGCGAAGTACAAGAAGATGCTCAAGGTCCACCTCACCTGCAACGACGGGAGCAAGCCGACGATCACCGCACGGTTCGACATGGCGACGCAGACCCTTGCCGGATCGTTCCTCGTCGGACGACGTCACCCGCGCCGGGCGACATTCACCCTGGTGCGGGCAGTCTGACGAGCGCGACGGCGTCCGATCGACTCGGATCGGGCGTGGAAACCACCGCCGCCGCGACTGCGGCCTTCACGATGCGCCCGGGCCCGTCGTCTGCTAGGTTCGCGCGTATGAACCCACTTGTAGAAGGCATCATGGGCCCACTGCTCACCGTGCACCAGTGGCTCTACGAGGCCACCGATGGACGCATCGGTGCGAGCCTCGGCGGCCGGCCGATGCTGCTGCTGCGCACCGTGGGGCGGCGTACCCGTGAGCCGCGCACCGCCGCGCTGCTCTACGTGCGCGATGCGAAGGCGTACGTGGTGATCGCGTCGAAGGGGGGCGCGCCGCAGCACCCGGGGTGGTTCCACAACCTCACCGCCGAACCCAATGTCGAGATACAGGTGGGTCGCGAGCGCATCCCCGTCCGTGCCCGGATCGCCGAAGGCCAGGAGCGGTCGCGACTCTGGGCCCGTGCCGATGACGTCAATCAGGGCCAGTACGCCATCTACCAGTCGCGCACGAAGCGCCCGATCCCGGTCGTGGTGCTCGAGCCGCGGTGAGGTGTGGGCATGGGAATCGTGAACAACCAGACGGGCACACGCATCGACGAAATCGCAGACCGCATCTACCGCATCAGCACGCCAGTGCCACCCGCGGCCATGCCGGGCGGATTCACGTTCAACCAGTTTCTCGTCCTCGACGACGAACCACTTCTGTTCCACACGGGTCCGCGCGGGCTCTTTCCGCTGGTGTGCGAGGCGATGAAGACCGTGCTGCCGCCTGAAACGCTGCGGTGGATTGCGTTCTCCCATTGGGAGTCCGACGAATCCGGTGCGTTGAACGAGTGGCTCACCATCGCGCCGCGAGCGACGGCGGTTCAGGGCCACGTCGGCGTGATGGTGTCCGTGACGGACCAAGCGATCCGCGCGCCGCGGGCGCTCGGCGACGGCGAAACGCTGTCGATCGGCATGAAGCAGCTGCACTGGATCGACGTGCCGCATCTGCCTCACGGTTGGGACTGCGGGTTCATGTTCGAAGGCACGACGCGGACGCTGCTCGCAGGCGATCTCTTCACGCAGGGCGGACACGACGTCGTTCCCATCACCGAGGGGGACATCCTCGGGCCGAGCGAAGCGTTCCGAAAACCGATGGACTACTACTCGCACACTGCGAGCGGACCACAGCTGATGGAAAAGCTCGCGCGTCACGAGCCCACGACGCTCGCGTGCATGCACGGTTCGTCGTGGCGCGGCGACGGCGCAAGGCTACTCCGCGAGCTCGCAAAGCAGCTTTCGGTCTGAGCGCTGCGAGCGGGCGTCGTCTGGTTCTGGCTCAGTGGCTTCCCTGGTTGAACCGGGGACGTCGCTTCTCGAGGAACGCCTGAAAGCCTTCGCCCTGGTCCGGCGTGCCCATCGTCGCCAGGACCGCGCGGCGCTCGTCGGCGATGCTCTCCGCGAGTGACTTCTCGCCGGCGCCGACGATGCACCGGAGCATTCCCGCGACGGCGATCCTCGGCATGTCCGCCAGCTCCCGCGCCAGCGCGTGGGCGCGCTCGAACAGCTCGTCGATCGGCCAGACTTCGCTGACGAGACCGATCCGCAGCGCCTCGGGGCCCGAGATCTTCTTGGCGCGAAGGATCATGTCGAGGGCGTGATCGCGTCCGACACAACGCGTGAGCCGCGCGCTCCCGCCCCAGGCTGGGACGGTGCCGAGATCCAGCTCGGGGAGTCCCATCTTGCAGCCTTCGGCCGCCGCGAGGCGGAAGTGGCAGGCGAGCGGCAGCTCGAGACCGCCGCCGAGGCAGTAGCCGCACAGCACGGCGACGACGGGCTTCGGGAGGTTCTCGATCGCCTCGAGGACGCGGAGGCGTTGGTCGAGGAGGGCCTCCAGCCCGCCCATGCGCTTGATGCCCTCCGGGAGCTGCTTCAGGTCCATTCCGACCGAGAAGTGTTCGATTCCTGCGCCGCGAATGACGATGGCGCGCACGCCGGGGTCGTCCGCGACGCGTGCGACCTCCACCTCCAGCGCGTCCATGAAGGCGAGGCTCATGCGGTTCCGCGGAGGGTCGTTGATCACCAACGTCTCGACCGGCCCATCGCGTTCGATCAGCAACGGAGCCCCGGTCGGGGTCCTGTCAGCGGACGTCGGCATGCCCTCCCTTACGCGCTGAGCGTCGAGTTCGCCAGCCGAGGCACCACCTCGCGCCGGCATCGGCATCAACTGAACGACCCCGTGACATCGTGTCGAGGTGGATGCAATCGGGCCAATGGCGTCGGCCCTAGAGTCCTCTGAAGAGCGCCTCGGTGGCCTTGTCGCCGGGGAAGAAGCTCTCGATCCGCAGTTCATCGGCGGTGATGTCCTGGGCCGTACCGAAGGTCGCGATCACTGTGAACAGCGAAATCGCGACACCGTTCGCCCGCAGCTGAATCGGCAGCACGGGCACCAGCGGTGCGTCCTCGGCCGTCCAGAGGGTCTCGGAATCCTGGAACTCGCTGAGGTCCTTCAGGATGGCGCGCATCTCGTCGCCGCCCAGGGCTTCGGCCTCGCGCTGGGCGCGGTGCCAGAGCAGCGGGGCGATCGCCGTCCAGTTCACGATCATCGGCCTGATTCCTTCGGGATGAAAGAACAGGCGCATGAGATTGCGCTCGCTGCTGCCGATCATTGCGGCGAGCATCTCGAAGGACCGGTTCGAGAGACGGATGTTCCAGCTGCGATCGACGGCGATCGCCGGGAACGGCTCGTGGTTCCCGAGCATCAATTGCACGGCCGAAAGCACCTGCGACATCTGCGGATCGTCGAGTTGGCGGGCTCTGAACACCGGCGCGAACCCCGCGGCGGTCAGCCAGTCGTTCCTGTCGCGCAGCGGGACGTCCAGCGTTTCGCTGAGCTGCAGGATCATGCCGCGGCTCGGCCGCGCCCGCCCCGACTCGAGGAAGCTGACGTGCCGTTGGGAGACACCGGCGGCCAGGGCCAGGTCGAGCTGGGACAAGCGGCGCCGATGCCGCCAGGCCTTCAGGAGCCGCGGAAAATGCTGTTGCCCGGTGTCGGCGTGATGGTCGTGTGCAAGTGTCACTGCGCTCTCCCTGCTCCCGGACACGAACATGCCCGGCCGTCGCGCGGCGGTTCAACTACCTGGCTGGTAATTGCCGCACGTCTCGCGCTCAGGGTAGCCACCCTTGTCTGGAAAGGAGATGCTCGTGAAACCTACGATTCTGATCCTTGGGGCGGTGTTCGTTGCGTTCGGCGCGCTGTCGTTCCTGGCTCTCGCCGACGTCGGCTACTGGGGCATCGTCGCGCCCCATTTCCGGTCGTGGGGCGGTGGACAGGTCTTTGCCGACCTGGTCATCCTCGCGGTGCTGGCGTGCATCTGGATGGTGAAGGACGCGCCGGCACACGGGCTCTCGCCCTGGCCGTTCGTCGTCCTCACGGTCGTTCTCGGTTCGTTCGGACCGCTCAGCTATCTGCTGCTGCGTGAACTCAGACACGGTTAGGGTATGCCCGTTCGTGGGGATGGACATCACTCGGTGCCGGCGGCGAGGAGGGTCCAGATGCCGATGGCGATGAAGCCCGTGCCGGCCACCCAGGAGAGGACCTTCGGGCTCACGTACTCTGCGACGACCGAGCCGGCAGCGACACCGATCGCTGCGGAGAGCGTCAGGGCCGCCGCGGATGCCGCGAAGATCGTGAGCTTCGGGTTCTCCGCCTTCGCTGCGTAGAGCAGCGTCGCCAGCTGGGTCTTGTCCCCGAGTTCAGCGACGAAGACGGTGGTGAATACCGTCGCGAAGAGCTGCAGGTTCATTCGGTCTCCTCTCAAGCCTGGTCGGTCCCCTGCCGATAGCAGAGCGGGGGACTTCGGGAACATGCCGGGGATGGATCACCGAGCACGATCGGCCCTGCGCCCGCTGCTGCTGGTTCTCTCGCTGTCTGCGGGTCGTGCCGATGCGACGGCCGGCTTCGCGGAGTACGCGTGGTCCTTCCACGATCGACCCGGGCAATGGATCGAATGGCACCACGGCGACATCTGTCCGCCTGATGCGCCGGGCAAGGACTGTGTCTTCATCGTGCGGACCGGGGCACGGCCATCGCCCGCCTTGCCTGGCCCCGAGACGCCGCGGGATCTCTACCTGAACACGATCCGTGCGCTGCTACCGCTGGGCGTCGTTTGGCTGGGACTCGACCGCCTGTGGCGACGGTGGCGTCGGCGCGAGACGGACCCGGGGGGCTGGACCGTCCGGTCGACGTGGGGCTGGGGACTCACGACATGCGTCGCGCTGGCGTGGGCGCCCGAGGCCGTGCGGGTTCTCTTCCCCGCGTCGCCGAGCGCGGATGGATGGAACACCGTGATCGGCCTGTCCTTCAACATCGCCATCGCGCTGGCACCGCTCACGCTGTGGTGGACCTACCGGGCGCTCTTTCCTGCCGCCGGGCGTGTCCCGGCGAAAGGGTGGGCGCGTATGTTCCTCTGGCCCGCCTTGCTGCTGAGCAGCCTGCTCGCCCCCCTGCTGCTCTGGGGACCGCCCAACCTCCCGCTGTTCCTCTTCCCGCCGACGATGCTGCCGAACATCGTCGTGTCGTTGCTCGCGGTGTGGGCCGCGTCCAAGGCGACGGACGCGGTAGCAGGCGGAACGGACACCGCCCGCTGACCCTTGGGCTCAGAGTCCCTCGCGACTCAGGGACACTCGGTGTGGCCGGGGTCGATCGTCGCCGCGGGCAGGCGGGGCGGCTTCGCGAACGGCGGGTCGGCGAAGTCGAAGAAGTCGAGCATCGGGTCCGCGTTCGCATCGCGCCGCGTGAGCGCGGGGAGATCGAATCGCGTCTCGATGAACCGGAGGATCGACGTGTGGTCGTACACCCCATGCGAGACGTAGTTCCGCTTCGAGAACGGTGAGATCGCGACCACCGGTACCCGAATGCCGTAGCGATCGAATGCCCCGGGCTCGTCTCCGGGCTGGAGCATCGGCGGGATGTCGTCGGGCGTGCACGCCGCCGGGGGCGGGACGTGGTCGAAGTAGCCGCCGTGCTCGTCGTAGGTGAGGAAGATGACGGTGCTCTGCCATGCCGGCCCGCTCATGAGCGCATTGATGATCTTGGCGGTGAACGCCTGACCGAGCTGGATGTTCGTCGGCGGGTGCTCGTCGTTCTCGCCCTCACCGAGGAACGTGGGGTCGACGAACGCGACCTGGGGCAGGGTGCCGTTCTGCGCGTCGAGGAGGAGCGGGTTCGTCGCGTCGTTGGCACCCATCTGGACGGTGTTGGTCCCCAGCTGTGCCCGCACGTGGCCGAAGAGCGCGGCGAAGGGGAAATCCGAATAGTAGATCTTCCACGACACCGGCGGGGTTGCTTCATCGAGGAGGTTGAAGATCGTACGCTGCGACCATTCCGGGCCGGACAGGTTCGGGAAGGCGTTGTTGATGTGACCGAACGACGTGCCCGCCAGGAGGTAGTAGCGGTTCGGGAACGTCTGCGAGAGGACCGAGCAGAAGTAGCTGTCGCTCGTGGCGAACTTCTTGAAGAGCTTGAAGTAGAAGGGCAGGTCGCGGCGCGTGTAGTAGCCCATGGTGCGACTGCCACTGGGGTCGTCGGGGTCGACGTTCTCGGCGGTGAAGCCGTCCATCACGGCGTTGTTCCACTCCCGGTGCGTCCCGTTCCAGGAATGGTCGAGGTCGGCCACCTCGCAGTAGCGCTTCTGGCGGAACGGCTTGATCGGATCGCCACCCAGCGGATCGGGATTGGTGGTGCCCCGCGGGGGACCGTACTTGGGACGCAGGCGCCCGAAGTAGTGATCGTACGAGCGGTTCTCCTGCATCATGACGACGATGTGCTCGACGGGGATCGCGGGCCCGTGCAGGGTGCCCGGGGGCAGGGTGTCGACCGGAAGTGCCCCGGCGTCGAATGCACAGGTCTGAGCCCAGGCTGCACTTCGGACCAGAGCGAGTGCCACAATCGCGATGAGGATCATCGTTCGCATGCCACTAGCATAGGCATCCGCGCCGCCGGCGGTAAAGCAGATTCCGCTATGACCCCCGGACCAGACACATACCTTGCGAAGGCCGGGGTACCCGGGCTAAGCGGTCGCCAGGACGCGAGATCAAGCCCGCCCGTTTGGGAATCTACACATTGGACGCGCCCGAAATCTTTGCCGAAGGCCGCTACGTTGTCCGTCGCTTCCTCGGCGAGGGGGGCAAGAAGCGGGTCTACCTCGCGCACGATACGCGCCTCGACCGCGAGGTGGCGCTCTCCGTAATCAAGACCGAGGGCCTGGACGAGGCCGGGCGACTCCGCGTCCAGCGCGAGGCGCAGGCCATGGCGCGCCTCGGCGATCATCCGCACGTCGTCACCGTCTTCGACATCGGCGAGGAGGGTGGCGATCCCTACATCGTCAGCCAGTACATGCCCGGCGGCGACGTCGAGGGGCTCCTGGCCGGCACCCCGGACCGGCGCCTCTCGATCACGCATGCGATCCGGATCACCGACCAGATATGTCAGGCGCTCGCCCACGCGCACGCGCGCGGCGTCGTGCACCGTGACGTGAAGCCCGGGAACGTGTGGCTCGCTGCCGACGGATCGGCCCAGCTCGGCGACTTTGGGCTCGCGGTCGCCGTCGATCGTTCCCGGCTCACGACGCAGGGGATGATGGTCGGGACGGCCGTCTACATGGCGCCCGAGCAGGCGGTCGGCGGGCGTGCGGACGCGCGCAGCGACCTCTACGCGCTCGGGGCGATGCTCTACGAGATGCTGACCGGCCGCCCACCGTTCCTCGGCGACGACACGGTCGCGATCATCAGCCAGCATCTGAACACGCCGCCGCTCGTTCCGTCGTGGCACAACCCCGAGGTGCCGCGCACGCTCGAGACGCTCGTCCTGGACCTCCTTGCCAAGGCGCCGGACGAGCGGCCCCCGAGCGCGGAGGCGGTGCGCGAGAGGCTGCGCATCGCAGCCTCCGCTCCCCCGGCGGCGGCGCCCGACGTGACGGCGGCACGTCCGGGTGTCGGTCAGCTCGTGAGCGGCCGCTTCGTCGGCCGCGCCGAGGAGCTCGCCACGCTCAAGGCGGCGGTCGATGCTGCGCTCGGGGGCCGGGGCGGGCTCATCATGGTCGGGGGCGAGCCCGGGATCGGGAAGACGCGGCTCGCCGAGGAGACGACGGTCTACGCCCAGCTGCGTGGCGCCCAGGTACTCGTCGGCCACTGCTACGAGGCGGAAGCGTCGCTGCCGTATCTCCCCTTCATCGAGGCGATCCGACAGTACGTGGTGGCGCGACCCGCCGACGCTCTCGCGCGCGAGCTGGGTGACGGGGCCTCGGATGTGGCGAAGCTCGTCTCCGAGATCCGCCAGCGTCTTCCGAGTGTCCCACCGTCCGTGCAGCTCCCCCCGGACCAGGAGCGCTGGCGCCTGTTCGAGAGCGTCTGCACGTTTCTGGCGAGCGCCTCGCAGGCGAGTCCACTCGTGCTGGTGCTCGACGACCTCCACTGGGCTGATGCCCCGTCGCTGCACCTGCTGCGCCACCTGGTGCGACGCCTGGGACAGAGCCGGCTCCTCGTGATCGGCACCTATCGGGACGTCGATCTCGACCGCCGCCATCCCCTGGCGGAGGCGCTCGCCGAGCTGCGGCGCGAGCGTCTCTATCAGCGGCTCCTCCTGCGCGGGTTCTCCGTAGGCGAGGTCGTCGCACTCATGGAGGCGCGCGCCGACCACGCGCTCGAGCCCCGCGCCCAGGACCTCGCCCGGGCCATCCATCGCGAGAGCGAGGGCAACCCCTTCTTCATCGAGGAGATACTGCGGCACCTGGTCGAAACGGGCGCCATCTACCGGAAGGACGGCCGCTGGGTGAGTGACGCCGCGTCGCCCGATGAGCTCGGCATCCCGGAAGGCATCCGCGAGGTGCTCGGCCGCCGCCTCTCGCGCCTCTCCGAGACGGCGAACCGCATCCTGGCGCAGGGGGCGGTCCTGGGACGCGAGTTCGACTTCGCCGTCCTCGGGCGCATGACGGGCGCGGGCGAGGACGAATTGCTCGGGGCGGTGGAGGAGGCGCTCGATGCGCGCCTCCTGGTCGAAACGAAGGGACGCACATCGCCGACCTACGGCTTCACGCACGCCCTCGTTCGCCAGACGCTCTACGAGGAGCTGAGCCTTCCCCGCAAGCAGCGCTTCCACCTCCGCGCCGCGGACGCGATCGAGACCGTCTATGCGCGGAACCTGGCGCCGCACGTGGCCTCGCTCGCCGTCCATCTCCGTCTCGCGGGGGCGGCAGCGGATGCGTCGAAGGTGCTCCAGTACACGCTGCGGGCTGCAGAGGGTGCCGCCGCCGTCTTCGCTTGGGAGGAGGCCGCCGGCCACCTCGAGGCGGCCGTCGAGCTCATGCAGGACGAGGGCGCGGAACCGGCGGCGCGCGCGCGTATCCTCGAGCGTCTCGCCGACCTGATGTACGTGACTGGCACGGAGCCGAGCGAGGCCATCGCCTATCTCGAAAAGGCGCTCGCGCTCTACGAACAGGCCGGCGAGCCGGAGCGGGTGGCGCAGATGCACTCACGCCTCGGGTTCCACCGCGCGTTCTTCGTGGAAACGATGGACATCGCGGAGGCGATGCGACACTTCAGCGCCGCCGAGCCGGTGCTCGCCGCAGGCCCGCCGCGTCCGTCGCAGGTGTACTACTACATCGGTCTCTCCACCGCGGCGCTCTGGAGCTACCGCACCGCGGACGGCCTCGCGTCGTCCGCGCGCGCCCTGGACGTGGCGGACCGCCTCGGCGACCAGGGCCTCTGGGCCAACGCCGCCGCCCTCCGCGGCTATCATCTGTACGAGAGCGGGCAGGTCGCCGAGGGGACGGAGATCATGGAGCGGGCGTGGGCGGCGGCCGACCGGGGGAACCACGGGACGGCCGCCTTCGTCGCGGCGTGGTTCCGGGGCGCGCGCGCCGGGCTCTCGGGTGATCCTCGTGAAACGCAGGCGTGGCTCCGCCGTGAGCTGGACAAGCCGCGCATGGCCCAGGCCATCGGGCAGCGCCGCTTCCTCCTCGACACGCTCGCCTTCCAGTATCTGATGGTGGGCGAGCCCACGACCGCACGCGCGCTCGTGACGGAGGCCTTCGGTGATGCCCCGCCGATCACGAGCATGATGATCGCCTTCTCGTCGCACGAGGGCGATTGGGAGCGTGGCATCCCGCGTCTCCGGGAAGCACGCGCGCACTACCAGCGGACGGGCAACCGGGTGTTCGAGCTGGCCATCCTCAGCTGGCTGGCGACCCAGATCCAGCTCCGCGGCGACGCCGGCGAGATCGAGGCGGCGACGAGCGAGGCGTTCGCCACCGCGGTAGAGGTCGACAGCGCCGCCAACCAGATCATCATCGGCCGCGACCGGGTTGCGTACCTGGTCGCCGATGGCCGCGTTGGCGAGGCGAGCGAGATCGCCACCCGTCTCCGGGCGCTCATCGACGCGGGCCGGGAGTGGCGCGGCCGGGCGGGTGACGTCGCCGTGACCGAGGCGACTGTCGCCGCGGGCGAAGGACGCCTCGAAGAGGCCGACGAGCGTTTCGCCCAGGGTCTCGAGGTCGTCCGCCGCCACGGTCTGGTCTGGAGCGAGGCGTACGCACTCCACCAGTGGGGACGCGCCCTGCTGCGCGCCGGGGAGCCGGCGCGTGCCGTCGAGAAGCTCGACGCCGCGCTGGAGGTCTACCGCCGTTCGGGTTTCGGCCCCCGCTGGCTCGAGCGCGTGCTCGCCGACAAGCTCAGCGCCCAGGGGATCGACTCGCATGACGTCAAGCGAACGCTGGACACCGTCGTCGCCCGCGTGGAACGTGCCCGTCCGGACCTCCGCCAACACGCAGCCCCTGACGGACGTGTGACGCTCGTCTTCAGCGACATGGAGGGGTTCACCGAGATGACTGAGCGGCTCGGCGACCGGGCCGCGCACGAAGTCATCAAGGTTCACAACGCGATCGTGCGCGAAGAGGTTCGGCGGCACGGCGGCGTCGAGGTGGAGCTTCAGGGCGACGGCTTCCTCCTCGCCTTTCCTGCGGCTCGCCAGGCGCTCGACTGTACGATCGCCATACAGCGCGCCTTGGCCACCTACAGCGCGGCGCGTCCCGAACAGCCGATCCGGGTGCGAATCGGTCTCCACACCGGGGAGGCGATCCAGGAGGCCGACCGCTTCTTCGGGAAGACCGTCATCCTCGCCGCGCGCATCGCCGCGCAGGCCCGGGGCGGCGAGATCCTGGCGTCGGCGACGACGCGCGAGGGAGGAGCCGACGAGAGCATCCGCTTCGGTGTGCGACGCGAAGCATCGCTCAAGGGCCTCGCCGGAACGTACTCGCTGCACCCCGTCGACTGGGCGGCCGCACCGGCGTAACCGCCTCGGCGGGTCACCGCGTCGGCGCGGAGAATGAGCGACGCCGCCGACCGGATCGGCGGAACCCCATTGCGGCAGGCCCTCCGACCTTGCGCGTGAGATGCTCGCAGATCTCGATGCATGCCCCGCAGTGCAGACAATGGTTCGTCGCGGGGAACCCCGCCAGGGCGATTCCCCCGGCGGACGGGACGAGGGCGTCCAGATGCCGCGGGTCGAGGCCCACCGGGCAGATGGCGTTGCACCCCCCGCACTTCGTGCACGTGGCGGCGGGATCGAAATCGATCCCGACGAGGGAGTCTGCCTGCACGACCGAGTAGTAGAGGCCGATCGGACAGAGCGTGCGACAGAAGCCCCAGCGGAAGCGGCGCCCGTGCAGCACGCCGTAGCCCGTCACGAGTGCGACGGCGGACCATGCGGCGACGGCGGCCGGCCACGCCGCGAAGGCGCCCGGCGCGATCCACCACAGCGCCACGGCGAACGCGAGCACGAGCGCGAATCCCCAGGATCTCGAGCCAGGCGCGGCGACGGCGCGCCGGGTCCTTCTCGAAGGCGTCGATCGTGTCGGCGAAGCGCGAGAGCTGCCCGACCGGACACCCGAAGCCGCAGAACATGCGCCCGGCGGGCAGGTTCACCGCGAACGTCACGACATAGAACGCGCTGATGGCGAGGCCTATCCCGACGAGACCGGGCACGAAGGGCACGACCCTCCCCAGCACGACGTGCCGACCTCCCCAGAGGTCCATACGCGCGACACCGAGCAGCGGGACCGCGAGCAACAGGGCGAGCGTCATGCCCAGCGTCGCGGTGCGATACCACCGGTAGCGATGCCGGCGCGCCAGCGTGAGTCGCAGGTACTTGAAGCGGCGCTGCCGGTCCATTCGACCGTCTGGAGCAACCTGCGCGCCACCCGCCTGCGCGGGAACGGCGATCCCGATCACCGCCGATCGGAACGCCCCGGGGGCCGCCTCTCGCGAGCCTGGGAACGGCGGCCAGGCCGTCCGGTCCCATCACACCGGCGGCGGACACTGCACCTGTCCCCGCAAGGTCTTCACGTCCGTTGTGATCGTCGCCGCCGCGTCCAGGAACGTCTGGCGGAGCACGCCGTCGAGCTTCTTCCGGGCCGACAGTGACGCCAGCGCATGCGCGTACTGGGTGAGGGCCTTCGCTGCCTGCTGGAGCTGCTTCTTCGTCTTCTTGAGCGCGGTCCGCGCTGTCGTCCCGCACGCGGTCTCGGCACCGGTGGTGCTCTTCCCCGCTCTCACGAGCACCTTCCCGAGCCGCTTCTGGAACGTCCCGAGCCCGCTCTCTCCCCCCACGCGGTCGCGGAGCGCTGCTATCCGGCACGTGACCGAGCTGAAGGTGGCGCCGTCCGGGAGGCCGCCGCAGCCGGCCGGCACCGTCGTCGTCGTGGTGGTGGTCGTGATCGTGGTGGACGTCGTGCTGGTCGTGGTCGTGACGGGCACGCACACGGCAGCGTTGTGACGGACGAACGCCCACTCGTGCACGCCGAAAGCGCCGATCGATGCCTCGCCCCAGAGTACGCGCTCGACCGGTCCGTTCGCCCCCGGATCGGTGAAGGTGGTGCCCGTCAGGGTGAGCACGCCGTCCCGGAAGACCGTCACCGGGCTCCCCGTCGCGGTGCCGTCGATCACGATGCGATAGGTGTGCAGCGCGTCGTCGGTCTGGACGGCGGCGCTCGGACCCTTCACGTCGCCGTCGGCCGTGAGGAAGATCTCGTCGAGTCCGATGTGCAACGTCGTCCCGACGTTGGGTGCGGTCGTGACGATGACGTTTGCCGGGGCGCGATTCGGGAGGCTGGAGCTGCCGGAGACGAATCGCATCCGCGCCTCGAGGATGAACTGCGTCGGCATGCTGATCTCGGGCGCCGTCTGCAGGTACCGCATGTTCTCGGCGTCGGCCGACGTGCTCAGCGTGAGCAGGTTGGACGCCAGCACCGGATCCTCCGGGACCGCGGTGTCGGTGAGCGACCAGGCGGGACACGACGCATCGGGCAGCAGAGCCGTCGATGCGTCCCACACCGCGGGGAAATTGGGTTCGATCCGCAGGATGCGGTCGTGGTCGAAATCCGCCGCGTAGAGCGCCCCGTCCGGTCCGAACTCGATCTCGGCGACCTGCTGGAACCCGGTGCCGATCGTCGTCTTCTGCCCCGAGCCGTCGACGCGGATGAGCGTGCCCGGGGTACGATCGACGAGGTAGAGGCTGGTGCCGAAGCCCCCGCCCGGTCCGACGGCGATCGCGCCGCCGCCGACGCCGATGCCGGTCACGTAGCTGGCGTCGATGAGCGTTCCCGCCGAGTTGAACAGTCGGACGGTTCCGGTCGGAGTGGCGAGGTCTCCTACGTTGACGAAGATCCGATCCTGCGCATCGACGGCGATGTACAGGGCACTGCCGCCGGTGAGCGGGATGAGCGGTGTCGGTGCACCGGTGCCGGTCACCACCAGCACCTGTCCGGTGCTGGAATTCGTGGCGTCCGTCATGAGCACGCGCCCGGTGCTGTCCTGCGCGAAGTCCGTTGGGTTCTTGTAGGCCGAGGACGGCCCGTCGATCGTCTGGACGGCCCCGTTCGGGCGGACGGCGTCGAGGCGTCCCGGGATCGCCCCGGGGGCGACGAGGCCGACGATCACCGACCCCGCGGCGCCCTCCGAAGCCGTGCCGACCGCGTCGAAGAAGACAGCGTCCGGATCGGGGATCGCGGTCGCGCTGTACTCGGTCACCGGGCTCCCGCCGGAGGCGATCTGGTGGATCTTCACGGCGTCGCCGTTGCCGCCGCCGGACCCCGCGTTGTCGCGCCCGGCGTAGAGCGCGCCGGTGGCGCGATCGAACGAGAGGTGCACTGGATCGGTGACGGTGGCGTACACGGTCACGCTGTGGCCCGGAACGACCTGTGCCCGCGCCAGGCCGGCGACGAGCGTGAGCAGAGAGGACGAGAGGACCACGAGGGCGGAGGTGGGACGCATGGCGGACAGATGACCATGATCGGCCGCGCCCGCGCAACGGAAACGGGCTCCTCGTCGCGACGGGGCGGCCGAGTGCCAGGGTGCCGGGCAGTGGTATAAGGGGGGGCATCGAAGTGTGATCAAAGGGGACTTGGCCATGGCGGACATGCCGAAGCCGACGGAAGAACGAATCCTGGCGTGCGTGAGTCCGAGTCTCTCCTCGGCTCAGCTGATAGGTGCGGCGAGCAGGATGGCCGACGGCCTCCATGCGGAGTGGGTTGCGGTGTACGTTGAGCAACCGAAGATGGCGATGCTCCCCGAAGCGGAGCGAACCCGCGCTGCCGACAATCTGAGGTTGGCCGGGCGCCTCGGGGCGGAGACCGTCACCTTGACCGGGCGCGACGTGGCCGACGAGATCATCGAGCTCGCACGACGACGGAACGTCACCAGGCTCGTCGTCGGCAGGCCGAGGCGCTCGTCCTGGAGGAGCCTCCTCTCGGGAAGCCCTGTCGACCGGCTGGTGCGCGCCAGCGGCGACATCGACGTCGTGGTCACCTCCGGCGCGGCCGTCGAGGAGCTGGAACCGGCGTACGTCATCCGCCCCAAGAACATCCCACTGTCCGACTACGGCGCGGGTATCATGTATCTCGTCCTCGCGACCGCGATCTGCTTCCTGATGTATCCGTACTTCCACCTCAGCAATCTCATCATGGTGTACCTGCTGGGGGTGATGCTCACCGCCACCGGATGTGGGCGCGGGCCAGCGATCCTGACGTCTTTCCTCAGCGTTCTGGCGTTCGACTTCTTCTTCGTCCCTCCGCGATTCTCGTTCACGGTGGAGGAGAGCCAATACATCGTCACCTTCGTGGTGATGGCCCTGGTGGCTCTGGTCATCAGTCACCTGGCGGCCGGGATGCGACAGCAGACCGCGATCGCTCGTGTGCAGGAGCGACAGGCGGCGGCCATGCATGGTCTCAGTCGGCAACTCGCTGGCATTCGCGGGGTCGAGAACATCGTCGACCTGGCGGTGCGATACATCTCGGAGATCTTCGAGTGTGACGCAGCGGCCCTGTTGCCGGACGGAAGCCGCAGGCTGACCGTGGCGGCGGGAGACCTGGCGGCCGTGATTCAGAAGGATATGACGCAGGAAGTGGCCGTGGCGCATGCGGCCTACGACAGCGGCCAGATGGCCGGGTGGGGGACCCAGACCTCGCCGGCGACGAAGAATCTCTACGTGCCCTTGCGGGCGGGCGATGTCACGTCCGGCGTTCTCGCCTTGCGACCGAGGGACCCCCAGCGCTTTCTCCTCCGGGAGCAGCTGACCCTCCTGGGATCGCTCGCCAGCCAGGTTGGGCTCGCGTTGGAGGTGGAGCGTGTGTCCTCGCAGGCTCACGCCCTCAGGTCCGCGAAAGGGGGCTGACCGCGCACGATGACCTCGTCATCGATGAGGTGCGCTGGCATCGTCGAAGGCCACGGACCAGGGCGCGGCGATCACGGGAGCATGTCGGCGCGAGCGGAGAAGATGTTCGCGTCGCTGTGGGTGATGGCGTCCGCGAACACCGAGTTCCAGCAGCTCCCGTTGGTGGCTCGCACCTGCGCGATGACCGGAGGGGCGAGCGGCATGACGTTTAGCTGGAGACGGTCGCCGCTCGCAGCGAGCTTGAGCGAGCTCGACCCGTCGAGCGATGCCTTCACCTGCAACGTCTTCAAGCCGTCGGCCGTCCGGGTGCGGTCCGAATACGTGTACGACGTGGGTTTCCCGGTCCAGCACGGCCGCCCCCGGCAGGTGCCGCCGGGGGCGGCCGCGATCGTCACCACCCGTGGCGGGCCGACGGTTCCTGCGTCGTAGAGACAGAACGCGTAGCTCGTCGTCGCGAACGGGTCGCCAAGGCCGGGCCCGGGCAGCGGACCGGCCCATTTGAACAGCAGCTTGTTGCTGGCCGGAGCGAGCGGCTTCGTCTTCACCACGAGTGACGCGCGTGACGGGGGCATGCAGCCCGACTTCGGCGTCGCGGGGCAGGCGAAGATGCACGCGTTGCTGCAGGAATCGCCGTCCGTCGTGTTGCCATCGTCGCATTCCTCGCCGGGATCGACGCGGCCGTTGCCGCACGCCGCGGTGATCAGGGCCACGAACTCGAGTGGCTGCGGCGCGATTGCCGCGACACCTTCCACGTAGACCGGATTGCCGTCGAGAGGAAGCCGCACCTGGCCGGCGTTGGGGACGAGCGTCGTCGCGTTGCCCATGCCATCGAGAACGCGCACGTTCGGCGTCCCGACCGGTACCTTGACGACGAGCTGGAGCGTGGGCTGGGCGGGCGCCCAGACGTCGACCTCCGGATCCTCGCGCAGGACGACGATCACCGTCCGGCTTCCGTCGACGAAGACGTAGCCATTGATCCCCGGTTGGCCCAGGATCGGGAAGGTGCGGACGAAGTCGGCGTGGCCGATCTCGTCGCTGAGGGTCCGCACCGCCAGGGCCAACGCCTCCGGCGTGTACGAGGGTCCGAGCGGCGATACACCGAAGTACACCGGGTTGCCGACCTGGAAGAACGCCCAGATGTAGGGGAAGATGCGCGTCGCACCGGCCGCACGCTGGTGGATCCAGCGAGGGAGCGCATCACGCGTGCCGCCAAAGGCCTCGGTGTTCCAGAAGGGCTTCGGTGGAACACCGTACAACGAGAAAATGAACCTCGCGTAGGTGACGGCTAGGGCCTCCCCGTAATGGAAGCCGAACGCGTCGAGGGATGGGCCGGCGCGCGGGACGACGCTCGACTCGAAGGGCAGGTTGCCGGAGTTCGAGAAGCTGACGATGACACGGGCGTCCGGGTTGACCGCCGCGAGCGTGGCCTTGCTCAGTGCGACCAGATCCCCGAACCGTTGCGCTGCCACGGCCGGCGCAAGGACCAGCGCGGGCTCGTAGAACAAGTAGCCGTCGGGCTCGTTCCATATCTCCCAATCATCGATCCGACCGAGGAGACGCTCCTGCATCGTCCGCACGAACAGTGCCCAGTCGTCCGCGACCGGTGTGGCGGCAGCCCAGATCGGCCCCAGTCCGACGGATTCGCCGTGGAAGAGGATCTCGCGCTCGTCGTCGGGCTGCGTCGAGGCCCAGCGCGCACTTCCGGAAAGATTCCCCATCACCTTGATGCCATGGGCGCGGTATGCGTCGACCCAGGTCTCGTAGCGCGAGGTATCGAGCCAGGCGGGGTCGGCAGTATTCGGGCGGTCCCGACGGGTGTCCGTGCCCCAGCGATAGCCGTAGCGGACCCACTTGACCCCCAGATCCTGCATCTGCCGGGCAATCAGGTCGGCGTTGGGCGTTTCGTCGAACGGATCGCCCTCGGACGGCAGGACGAAGTAGCCGACGGCCGACCGGTCGTCGAAGCCGGGCGTCGGTGGTGGGGCGACGATTCCGATCGCCGATTGGACGGACACGAGCGGGGGCTCGGTGAGGGCTCGGTCGTAGAGTTTGGCGGTGACGGCGAACCGCCCCTTCAGCGCCGAACCGATGGTCAGCGACCGCGTCGCCGAGGACCAGACGATGGAGACGGGATGCTGATCATGCAGCACGACCCTCCCGTACGGATCCTGGACGTCGGTCACCAGCACGCCATCGACGGACGCGAACCCCGAGATCACGTTCACGTCGAAGGTCGCGGGCTCGGTGTCGTGGAAGAGGTTGCCGAACTTCGACGACGTGATCGTCACCGCGGCTCCCATGGCGGAACCCGGCATCGTGCTGCCGACGACCATCGCGGCGATGGTCCACGCGAGCATCCTCGTCCTGAGCAGGTCGCGCTCCTCTCTCGATCAACAGGGTGCGGGAGGGTTGCCTCTCGGTGAGGCCATACGCCCACGGCCCCCCTGCCACAAGAAGAAATCGCCGCCCCCCCCGCCGGGCGGCACCGGGGGTCCCTCCGCGCGATCGGATATCAAGCTCCCGGACCGGAGTGCCGATACTGTCGGTCGGAGGAACCCCGTGTCGATCACCTGCATGCGGATCGCGCTCGCGCTGCTCTTTGCCGTCATGACGCTGGCTCTCGAGGTCGGCGCCGCGGTGCCGTCCTGCCGAACGTCGTTCGCCGGCTGCCGCACGCGCGTGCAGAAGGTCCGGTTCTGTCGCGCCGCCTGCGTGACCACACGGGCCGTCTGCCAGAGTGCGTTCCTGAAGGGACGCCTCCAGCGGCGGTGCGGAAACCGGGCCATGCGCGTCTGTCTCGGCGAGGGTGGGAGCTGCATCCATCGCTGCGACGAGCAGAACGCATGCGCCGCGGACCAGCAGTGCGTGGGCGGACAGTGCATCATGGCGCAGCCGTGCAAGACGGCGTGCGGTACCGGATGCTGCGGCGGCGACTACCCGAACTGCGGCGCCGACCTGCGGTGCTGGACCAAGCCGTGCGAGAGTCTCTGTGGGGACACCTGCTGCGGTGGCGCCTACGCGAACTGCGGTCCCGACCTGCGGTGCTGGAGCCGGCCGTGCGAGGTCCTGTGCGGCGACACCTGCTGCGGCGGCGACAGCCCGGTGTGCGACGGCGGCACCTGTCGGCCGGGCTCGTCCGGAGGCGACGGCTTCCCGACCGATCTCCCGCCGGGCACGTACGACCTGACCATCTGCATCTCCGGGACCATCACGCTCCCGTGCCAGGGCGCCGGGGCGATTCCGTTCGACGGTCTCGCGCAGTTCAAGGCGGCCATCGCATCCGCCCTCGACCAGTGGCTCGTCGCGACGGCCGGGACGCCCGACTGCAGCCGCGGGGCCACGACGTATTCCGGTTTCGACGGCTCCGCGTTCACCGCCACGGCTACCGCCACCTGCGGCGAAGCGACCGAGACGCTCACGATCACCGTCCGCCATCGCTGACGGCGTCTGGCATTGGTGGCGTCGATCACGGCCTGGCGGTTCGGGGCCGGGGCGGGTAGTGCTACAGCCGTACCCGCGGGGCCGCACAGGAGAGGCGTCGGATTCGCTTCCAATGTATTGCAACTTCAGGAACGTCTTCTCGTCCTATTCCGTCAGCTGCGATGACCGCCGCGAGTGGTCGCGCGCAGGCGATCCGGAGGATCGGTCGCCGCCGCCGCCGGGCGAGCAGACCTCACCGAGGTAGGCTCCGAGCGCATCCGCCCGCCCGACGAACGCGGGGAAGGGCGGCGTCCGATCGGCACCCCCGGCGAGTGCCGAGTGCGACCGACCCGCACGCGATTGCGCGCAGAGACGGTGGCGCGCACGGCGGCCGCCTTCGGCGTCAGCTGCCGCACGGTGTGGAAGTGGCGCGCGCGCTATCGCGGGGGCGGGGCGGCGAGTCTGCTCGATCGCCGGTCGCGGCCGGGCCGGATTCGGCATCGGACGCCGCCGCGCCAAGAGCACGCGATCGTGGCGTTGCGGGCCCAGCGGCTGGCGGGCGCGGCGATCGCGCGCCGCCTCAAGATGCCGCGCTCCACGGTCGGGGCGGTGCTGCGCCGGGCAGGCTTGGGCCGCCTGCCGCCGGCGGCTGCCCCCGCCGCCGATCGTGCGCTATGAGCGGGCCCGGCCGGGCGAGCTCGTGCACGTCGACATCAAGTCATTGGTGCGCATTGAGCGGGTAGGCCATCGCATCCACGGCGACCGGCGCACCCGCGTCAGTGGCGCCGGGTGGGAGCACGTCCATGTGCGCATCGACGATGCGAGTCGGGTGGCCTACGTCGAGGTGCTCCGGACGCTGCACCACCCGGACGCCGTGGGCTTTCTCGAACGCGCGCTGGCGTGGTTTGCGACGCACGGCGTGCACGTCGAACGCGTCATGACCGACAACGGGTCTGCCTACGTGTCCCGGGCCTTTGCGGCGCTGTGTGCCCGGGCGGGGCTGCGCCATCTGCGCACCCGCCCCTACACGCCCCGGACGAACGGCAAAGCCGAGCGCTTCATCCAGACGCTGCTGCGGGGAATGGGCGTACCGCCGCGCGTACCCCACGTCTCGGCGGCGGCAACGTGCGCTCGCACGCTGGCTCCGCTACTACAATCAGCAGCGCCCCCACACGAGCTTGAACTACTGCGCTCCGATCACCCGGCTCCAGCAGGCCTCGGCATGAACAACGTACCTAGCCTCGACACCTAGAGCGCAAGGGACCGACAGCCGTACCGATGGGAGAGCGGCCGGCGCCTTCCCATCCGTCCGTGGCTCCTACTTGCTCGCAGCCTTCGCGAGCTGGCGATGGGCCGCCGCCATCGCGGTGTAGTTCGCCGCCTCGTCGTCGAAGGCCTTGACGAGGTTGTCGCAGCGCTGGGCGATACTGCTGAAGTTGGCGCCCTTCGCGCCGCCGAGCGCTCTTGTAGTACCCAGCCATGGCGCGGTGGGAGGCCGCCTCGCTCTTCGCCCGCGCGGCGAGCGTGTCGTACTGCGCCGCCAGCGCCTCGTGGTCGGCGGGAGTCTTGGCGGCCTCGGTCATCTTCACCATGTCGCCGCCCGTCGCCTCTGCGAACGTTCTCCCCGCGGGCAGCAGGAGCAGCGTCACGAGGCCGGTAGCAGCTGTCGCGATCAGGAACCGTCGAAGCGTCATGAACCGTTCCCTCCGATGAGATAGCTACTTCGTAGAGCGAGATGCATGCCACTCTCCCGCACAGGAGAGGCCTCGGATGCGCTGCCAATGCATTGCAACGTCAGGAACGTCTCCTCGTCCTATTCCGGCAGCCGCGATGACCGCGGCGAGTCGTCGCGCGCAGGCGATGTGGAGGATCGGTCGCCGCCGCCGCTGAGCGAGCAGAGCTCACCCAGGTAGGCTCCGAGCGCACCCGCCCGCCCGACGAGCGCGGGGAAGGGTGGCGTCCGATCGGCACCATCGGCGAGTGCCGAGTACGACCGACCCGCACGTGGTTGCGCGCGGAGGTCAGGCCTAGGAGCGGCCGGGGCCTTGGCGCGTGGCGAATCGCCACGAAGGGCGTAACGCCGCGCTATCCTCTCGGCCGCATCAATCCCAGCTGACGATCACGTACAGATCCTTCGTGGCTCCCCCGGCCGACGTCCCGTCGTTGTAGAAGACGATCTCGACAACCCACGACATGCCAGTGCCGAGCGTCGCGTTCCAGTCGGTATCCGGAAACGCCGGGTGTGCGAGATCGGTGCCGGTCGCGACATCGATGACGCGGAAATGCGGGTTGCGCGTACACGGCGGCACCCGGAAGGATAGGAGAGACCGCGCTGGAGGTCTCGAAGGGACGTGCCTTCGTCACGGTGAACGAGGCCGTCTGGAGCGAACCCGGGCAGAGGCCCGGCTGGGTCGTGGAGGTCGTCGTGGTCGTGGGAAGGCTCGTGGTCGAGACGGTGGTGCTCGACCCGCCGCCGACCGTGGTCGATGTGGTCGGGCCGCAGATCATGTGGAACGAGACGATCACCGAGGCGCCGTCGGTCTCGAACTGGTAGGTGTCGCGCCCGTCGAAGGGTTGGGCCGCTGAGCAGGCCGGGGCGGTGTACGCGAGCGGGCGATCCGGCACGTACACGTAGTTTGAGGCGAGCTCCGGCCTGATCGAAGTGGTGCAACGTGTCGCCGTCGAAGTTCGCACCGCCGAGGAGGCCGCCGATCCCGGCCTCGGTCTGCGTCACGTGCGTGTCGCCGAAGCACCCGTTGTCGTGCACGGTGACGGGCACAGTCTGGAGCGGGCTCACCGGCTGCTCGACGGTGGTCACCCTGCGCAGTCCCTCCAACGAGGCGGTGCCCGCGGGCACACCCACCCCGATGTCGCCCTGGAGGACGCTCTGGCAGAAGCGACCCTTGTGGTTGTCGAAGCAGCTGACCGGACCGTGCCTCTTGCTGAAGACCCCAATGGCCCCGCGGAATATTCCTCTGATCGAGAGGCCCAACTCGTTGCCACAGCACCCGTTGGTGATCTGCTTGTCGCACGTGCTGCCGATGTAGTTTCGCAGGGTGCCGCTAATGGTGGTCCCGTCTGCGGTCCCCCCGTCCTGATCCCTGCAGCTCGTTTCGCCCGGCTCCGGATACGAGCCGAGCGGCCCGAGGGTATACCCGAGCGACACGTCCGGATTGAGCGCGACCGACGCGCCGCGGACCGCGGCGGCCGTCCGCGCGTCGTGGCACGCCGGGGGATCTGTCGCCGGGTCGGGGTTCATGCCGCAGGCGCCGCCGCTGTGCTGCTCCAGATCGATCGGCACGACCGCGCTGCCGACAAGGACCAGGAAGGGGACGAGCCCGAAGGCCGCGACCGCCTCGGCATGATCGGATGGGGTGGTAGATCGTTCCGACGGTCGGCGGATTCGTGGGCACGGTGATGGTGAACGTCCCGTCTTCCGCCGTGTACGTCTCCGCATCGCCGACGCGCACGAGCCAACCACGTGCGCCCACCATGACGCTGGTGATCGTGGACCCGTCGTCCGCGACCGTGTTCCCCTCCGCCTCGAGGGTGGTCTTCATGGCGAGGACGCCGGCGCGGGCGCCGGGCGGCACGTCGATGGCGGAACGCAAGCGGACCTGCCCGTGCAGCGACCCCGTCGGCGGCACGGCCGCGGTGAGCGCGCGCTTGAGGTTGCTCTTCCGTGCGATGACGCTGCCGTGGAGCGTCGTGCACCTCGCGTCGAGGCTGCCCTTGAAGGCGACCTTGCCCTTGATGCCGGTACACCGGGACCAGCGGGCCGCGATCCTGTCGCCGTGCTTGCCGTGCGTGCGCACGAGATGGACGGCGGGGCACACGCTGCCGAGGGCGAGCTTCTTGTTGCCGATGACGACCCCGTTGGCGGTGAGCGCAGTGTCGCTCGGGAAGATGGCGCCGTCCTCGACGACGTATGTGCCGTCCCCGCAGGCAGCGATGCGCGAGTGCGCGCGGTCGGTTGCGCTCGCCAGCACCACCAGGGCCAGCAGCAACGCGCGCATCGCCGGGCCCCTCACGACGGTGGGCCTCCGCGGACGCCGGCTCACCATGCTGGACATATAGGATTCATAACACCGGCTTCCGCCTGCTGGATAGGGGATACCCGCACAGATGTTGCACCCCGCCGCGCTGGTCCGGTACGTTCCCGCATCATGCTGATCCGCACCTACCGCAGCCCGGAGCAGGCCCGATCCTCGGACGATGGGAACCTCGCGCGCCTGGGCGCATACAGCGCACGGATGGCCGCGGGGGACTATGACGCCGTCTACGAGTACTTCGCGCCGGACTTCGTGAGCCATGCCACCGGACGGGTGAACCCCGCCGCGGTCGGGACCGACATCCGGCCGCAGGAGTACAAGTTCTGGGAGATGGCGAAGACGGCGTTCCCCGACATGGAGTTCAGGGTCGACCTGCTGCTCGAGATGGACGACCTGGTGGTCTCGCACTGGACCCTCGCCGGTACCCACACGGGCGGCGCGTACTACGACGTGCCTCCGTCGGGCGAGCGCGTCGTCATCAATGGGACGGCGATCCTCCGCATGCGCGACGGGCAGGTCGTCGAGCACTGGGGTGGCCCCCACTGCATGCACGGCATCGGGCTGTCGCGGACGGTGGGTCAGGGCCCCCACGCAGCCGCGTCCCGCGCGTGACGTCTCCCCAAACCGCGGGCGGCGGGATAGAGATTGGGGGCATGCGCTCGATCCTGCTGCTGACGGGATTGCTGGCCGTGGTGACGGCCGGCGTCGCTCCCGCGAAGAGTCCCAAGGCGTGCCGCAAGTGCCCGACCGTCTGCGCCAGTGCGGTGTCCGCGTGCGTCGACGCGCAGGTCACCGCCTGCCCCGCGTCGCCGAAGGGCAAGGCGCGCAAGTGCCTCAAGAAAGCGAAGAACCGGTGCAAGAAGACCATCGACCACCTGTGCACCAGCACCTGCAAGCAGACAGGCGCGCCGGCGTGCGGTGAAGCCCCGTCGACGACCACCACGACCCAACCCGGCGAAGGCAACCCGTGCTTCATGGACGGCGGCGACGGCACGGTCCACGACACCTGCACCGGGCTCCAGTGGGAGAAGAAGACCGGCCAGCGCGGGGCACAGAATCCCACGAATCTCCATGACATCAACCACGTCCATCCCTGGTCGGGGACGTGCGCGCGGAACCGCGGGCTGTTCTGCCAGCCGGACGCGGCCTCGGCGGCGACGTGCACGGCCCAGGCCGACGGGTCCACGGCGCCCGAAGAGGGCTGCAGCGAATGTCCCGGCGGGGATTACGACGCCACGACCAACCCGGGCGGTACGGGGCCGTGCGTCGGTCCGTCGGGGACCGGGTCGCCGGTGACGATCTGGGTCTGGCTGAATCGGCTGAATGCGGCGACGTTCGCCGGTCACGACGACTGGCGCATCCCGTCGCAGGCGGCACGGAACTCGTGCCCCCCGGGCGAGCCCAACTGCACGACCACCGCCACCCCGCGCGAGCTCGACACGATCGTGCGCGGCACGCCGGCCAGCTGCAGCTCGCCGTGCACCTACCCGATCTTCGGTGTGCCGGTGGAGCTCCAGACGTGGTCGTCGTCGACCACCGCCGCCGACCACCGCTACGCCTGGCTGGTGAACTTCTTCGACGGCAAGAGCGAACACGTGCCCAAGAACGACGGCGCCGTCAGCGTCCGGGCGGTGCGTTCCGAGCGGTGAGCGCGAGCTAGTCCCGCGGGGAGTCCGTCGATGCCGCGGGGGACGCTACGCGGTGCGCTTCCGTAGCCGGCATTGTTGATCAGCACGTCGCCGTGGCGACGACGGCGTCGCTGCATTCGGGCTTGCACTGGCTGAGAGTAGCCTGGGAGAATGCGCGTCATGGCGACTCCGACACGGTCCAGCGGTTGTTCCTGCGGCGCGGTGCAGGTGGAGATCACGGGCGAGCCGACGGTCATGGCTTATTGCCACTGCAGTTCGTGCCGCGGGTGGCTCGGTGCGCCGATCCACGCGGCGAGCCTCTGGCCGGCCGCGAACGTGCGCGTGGTGAAGGGCGCCGACAATCTCGGGCTCTACAAGAAGACCGAGGCCAGCCACCGGCAGTTCTGTCAGAAGTGCGGCAGCCCCGTCCTCGTCGGTCATCCGGCGATCGGACTCGTCGACGTCCCCGCGGGGTCGATCGCGGGACTGGCGTTCAAGCCGACGCTGCACGTCCACTACGGCGAGAAGGTGCTGGCGGTGCGCGACGGGCTGCCGAAGTTCAAGGACTTTCCCAAGGACTTCGGAGGATCTGGCGACACGTTGGCGGAGTGATCCGCGACCGCCGTCCTCGATCGATGCGTGACGCCCTCGCGGTACCGGCGTGGCTCCGCGCGCTGACCGGTGCCGGCCTGCTGTTGGCCGCAGGCTGCGGCGCACCGACCCCGCCACCGTCCATCCTCCTCGTCGTCGTCGATACGGTCCGCGCCGACGCGGTCTCGGCGTACGGTGCGGTGTCGGGGACCACTCCGACGATGGACGCGATCGCCGCCCGCGGCCTCCGTTACAGCCGTGCCTTCAGCAACGCCAACTGGACGCTACCGTCGCACGCCAGCTTCTTCACCGGCCTCTTTCCCTTCCGGAACGGCGTCCGGACGAGTCGGGACAAGCTGCCGACGTCGGTCCATACCCTGGCAGAGCGGCTGCGCGCCGCGGGCTATCAGACGGCTGGGTTCTCGGAGAACCCATGGGTCGGACCGTCCACCAATCTCCAGCGGGGTTTCGATCGCTTCGACGAGCTCGACATCCTGCACGGGGGGGCAGGGAAGATCGGCGAGGCCCTGACGGACTGGTTGCGGGGCCGCCGGCGCGACGCGCCCTTCTTCCTCTTCGTCAACCTCATGGACGCGCACGGGCCGTATCAGGTGCGCGACGAGAACCCGTTCCTGCCGCCCGGTGTCGATGCTGCTGCGGCGCGTGCGGTCTCCCAACGGCCGGAAGACTACGTCTGCAATCACGCCGCGCCGCCGTCCGACTGCGCGGTGCTTCGTGGGCTCTACCTGGGCGGCGTGGCGGCGGCCGATCGCCAACTCGGTGATCTGCTCCGTCGAATGCACGACGCCGGCGCCGACCACGACGTGATCACGGTCGTGCTGTCGGACCACGGCGAGCATCTCGGCTGCGACGGCAACTTCGCGCACGACTTCGGCCTCGCCCAGGTGCTCCTGCACGTACCCCTCCTGGTCGCGGGACTTCCCGGCGTCGCCCCTGGGGTCGTCGGCGAACCGGTTCAGCTGGTCGACGTCATGCCGAGCGTTCTCCGATGGGCCGGCCTTCCCGCGGAGGGCGGTCTGCCCGGCCGGCCGCTGCCGACCGACGAGCGAACCACGGACGCGCCGCGCCCGCTGTTCGCCGAGTCCCACGACAGCTTCGACGAGGCCTTCATCGCCACGCTGCCGGAGCGAGCAGCCGACCTGACCCGGCGGATCCGCGCGCAGATGGTCGGCCGCTGCGGACCGGACGACCGCGTGTTGGGCGACATGTGGACGGTGTTGCGGTTGCCGTTCAAGCTGATGTGGTACTCGAGCTATCCGTCACCGCAACTGTTCGACGTGCACGCCGACCCGGACGAGCGGAACGATCTGGCGGCGTCGCTGCCCGGCGTCGTTGCAGGGCTGGAGGGCGACATGAGCGCCATCCTCGCGCCCGGCGCGCGCGGGGGCGCGGAGCCGTCGGCCGGGCCGACGGATCCCGCCGTCGTCGAACGCCTGCGGGCACTGGGATACCTCGGCGGGCCTGACCGTTAGGATCGGCGTGATCGTGACGTGCGGCCCTTGCCACTGGTCGTCGACGACCCCGCTCGGGACGACCGGCTTGCCCTTTGAGGTCGCGACTGCGATCGTCCTGGGGGAGGCGACGACCATGGGCGACAAGTCACCGAAGTCGAAGCAGCGGGACGAGAAGCAGAAGGACGCCGCCAAGGCAGCGGGCGCGGCCGCGGCGAGATCCAAGCAGGCCAGCCAGAGCCATACTCCCACTTTGATGGGCAAAGGGAAGAAGTGAAGGGCATCGAGAACAAGACCCGGAAGCCGCTGAGCGTCCCGCTGCCCCGCGGCAAGACACTGCATCTCGGTCCGGGCAAGACCGGACAAATATCCTCGGAGGCCGCGGAGCACCCGCAGCTCAAGAAGCTGATCGATGCGGGCGAGATCGAGATCTTCGACGACGGTCCTGCGACGACCGACGGAGCGGTGCACGGCCAGATGGGCCGGACCTCGTTTCGTGGATCCACGTCGGGTCGTGGAGGGCGGCGGAGCGGGGATCGCTGATCGGCACGACGAATCGTCACGGACGCGGGCAGCGTCTGGCAAGGCATTGACACCAGCTGCCCGGCACCACCACGCGCGGGCGACGCTCCCGGCGCGGCGCGCCCCTTGCACGTACGGGGCACGGGCCACGGACGATGACGTCGCTGCGGAACACGGCCGAGAAGATCCTCGCCGTCGGGGTCGGCTGCCTGATCTGCTACTGGCTCTACCGGGCGATCGAGAGGCTCCTTCCCGACGCGAGCTTCGCCGGGGTCGTGCTCGTCCTGGCCGTGTTCTTCGTCGGCATCATCGGTGGATCCGCCTTCTTCACCATCGTGCAGATGATGGAGGCCAGACCCCAGCGCCGTCTCGCGGTCGAAGCCGTCGCCCTGGCGGCTGTGGTTCTTGGTCTGCTCCTGCCCGCGAAGCTTCGCGCGGACGCGGTCCGCAGGAACACCGCACCCGAGGCCGCGCATCGGACCCGGTAGCCGCCCCGGACCTTCCGCGGGCACGACGCGACGGCTAACATCCGCCGGAGGACACCCGGATGACGATCCCCGGCTTCGACCTGGAGGCGCACCGCCGGCGCATCGACGCCGACGGCTACTCCGTCATCCCCGACTTCCTCGGTCCGGCGGAGCTGGCCGAGGTGCGCCGGGTCCTCGGCTTCTACCTCGGGACGCACACCGGCCGGAACGACTTCGAGGGCACGCGCACGGAGCGGGTGTACACGCTCGTCGCGCGCGGGCGCGTCTTCTGGACGATCGCGCTCGACCCGCGCGTCACGGCGCTCTGCCGGGCGTACCTCGAGCCCGGGTTCCTGCTCACGGCGAGCCAGGCGATCCGCATCGACCCGGGCGAGACGCCGCAGCCCTTCCACACCGACGACGGCTTCTATACGCTCCCGCGCCCCCGCCCGATGGTGTCCCTGTCGACCATCGTCGCCGTCGACGCCTTCACGGCCGAGAACGGCGGAACCGAGGTCATTCCCGGGAGCCATCGCTGGGACGATCGTCAGGTCACTGGAACGTACGGCCGGGCCGACGCTGCGCCGGCGAGTCAGGCGGAGGCCGACGCCTCGTTCGAGCGGTTGGCGGTTCCCGTCGTCATGCCGGCGGGCGCGTGCGTCGTGTTCGCCGGGACGTTGCTGCATCGTGGCGGGCGCAACCGCAGCGATCGCTCGCGGTGCGCGTTCTCGAACCAGTACTGCCAGCCGTGGGCGCGGCAGCAGGAGAACTTCACCCTCGCGGTTCCGCCTGACGTGGCGCGCGAGATGCCGGAGTCCCTGCAGGAGCTGCTCGGGTACTCGATCCATCCGCCGTTCATGGGGCAGCTGAGCGCGAGTCATCCACGCAAGGCCCTGGCGCCGGACTACGTCGCGCCGCTGGTCGCGCAGGCGCGGGCGGCCGGCGCACGTCTCCCGGAGTGACGGGGTGCAGCTCAGTTGAGCAGCTGGCCGACCAGGCGGAAGTAGACCACCCGCGCGACGCCGCACTGCGTGCAGCGGACGTGGGCGGCGCGGAGGCGGACACCGTCGTGCGTCTCGGCCGCGTGCTCGACGAGCTGGAGCGCGCCCTCGCACAGGGGACACGCCGTCGTCTCGGCGATCACGTCCACCTGCGCCGGCGACTCGACGTCGATCGGACGCGCCGGCGTGCCCCCGGGGGCGAGCTGCGCGAGGCGCTCGAGGTCGCGGACCAGATCCTCGTGTACGCGCGCGCGGCGGCGACGGTCTCCCCGGGGCGACGGCTTGCGCTTGCCCATGACGGCGTGGACACTACGCGTCCTTCGCCTCGTCGTGCCAGACCCGATCATCCAGGAAGAGCTGGCCCTCCTACGGGAGGTCCATGCGCGGCTCGACGCTGCGGCGCCGGAGACTGCGCCTTCGGAGGTGGCGCTCGTGAGCGAGCTGGAGCACCTGCGCGACGCCATTCGCGACGGGGGCACCAAGGAGGAGGACCGGGCGGCGCTGCTGCAGGCGTTCGACCGGCAGTCGGCGCTGCTGACGCAGCTCCGCGGCGCCGACCGCGCGCCGGCGGTCGACAGCGCGTCCCCATACTTCGCCCATCTGCGTCTGCGCGAGCGGAGCGGCGTCCAGGACGTCCTGATCGGCCGGACCACGCGCCTCCTCCCCGGGTATCCGATCGTCGACTGGCGCAACGCACCGATCTCGCGCGTCTTCTACCGCTACCGCCAGGGGGAGGAGTACGAGGAGGAGATCGCGGGCCGCACGCGGGAGGGCGTGGTCGTGGCGCGGCGGACGGTGGCGATCCGCGACCGGAACCTCCGACGGGTCGACGCGGCGGAGGGCACGTTCCAGGTCGACGAGGTCACCGGCGAATGGTGCCGGATCGAGCGGGAACGGCCGCGCCTGGCGGGGGGCGAGGGGGCCGCGCTGCGCGTGCACGACGTCGCCGCCGGCGCCGCGCCCCGCCTGGGGACGGGCGGGCACGGGCTTCCGGCAACGCGCCGACCGGCACCTGCCGGACATCGCCGGCCTCATCGACCCGGCGCAGTTCGACCTGATCACGAAGCCCTCGACCGGATTCGTCCTCATCCGCGGCACCGCAGGGTCGGGCAAGACGACGGTCGCGCTGCACCGGATCGCCTACCTCGCCTACGACGATCCGCGCATCGATTCGCCCGAGACGCTGTTCCTCGTGTTCTCGCAGCGCCCTCGGCGACTACGTGAGCCACGTGCTGCCGGCGCTGCAGGTGTCGCGCGTGCAGGTCCGCACCTTCGCCGACTGGGCGGTCGCGCTCGTGCGTCGCCTGTTCCCGCGGCTGCCGCACGCGCGTGCGGGAGAGCACGCCGGGCGTCGTCCACCGGCTCAAGCTGCACCCGGTCGCGATGACGGCGCTCGAGCGCCGCGTGCGGACCACGCCGGGCGCGCCGACCGCGCGCCAGGCGATCGACGACTGGGCGAGCACGCTCGCCGACCCGATGCTCCTCGCCGAGGTCGTCGCGAGCCGATGCGCCAGGCGCGTTCAGCGAGGAGCAGATCCGGCGCGTCGCGGACTGGGGCCGGGAGCGTTCGGCCGAGGTCCTGACCTGGTTGGGGGGAGACGTGAGCGTACAGGCGGAGCTCGACGACGAGGACCCGGCGCTCCTCCTGTACGCCTGGCAGCTGCGCGTCGGGGCGCTCCCGGTGCGCTACCGCCACGTCGCCATCGACGAGGTGCAGGAGTTCGCGCCCGTCGAGGTGCGCGTCCTGCTCGGGTGCCTCGACGAGCGGCGGAGCATCACGCTGGCCGGAGACACGCAGCAGCATCTCGGCGAGCACGGGGGATTCGCGTCGTGGGCCACGTTCCTCGAGCAGCTCGGACTCGAAGGATCGGCAGTCAGCACCCTGGAAGTCAGCTACCGGTGCACCCACGAGATCGCGTCGTTCGCCCTGGGGCTCCTGGGTGACCTGCGCGAGGACGCCACGCCACCGCGCACGGTGCGCTCCGGACCGGCGGTCGAGTTGTTCCGCTTCACCGACCACGGCGCCTGCGTCGCCTGGTTGGTGGACGCGTTGCAGGATCTGGTGGCGAAGGAGCCCCTGGCGTCCGTCGCGCTGCTCGCGCCGACCGAGGCCATGTCGCGGCTCTACTTCGAGGGGCTCCGGACGGGCGAGGTCCCACGGCTCCGCCTGGTCGAGGACCAACGCTTCACCTTCGCCCCCGGCATCGAGGTGACCGAGGTCGACCGGGTGCGGGGTCTCGAGTTCGACTACGTGGTGCTGCTCGACGCCAGCGCCACGCACTACGGCGACACGCCGGACAGCCGTCGCCGGCTGCACGTGGGCGCGACCCGTGCCGTCCACCAGCTCTGGCTGACCAGCGTGGGCACGCCGGCCGCGCCGATCCGGGCCCTGCTCCCGGCGAGCCGCTGACCGCACAGCAGAGGGGTATTGGCAGCGCCGTGCCCGGTGCGGTAGGCAGGGTCTCGTCCGCGACCCAGGAGGTACCCTCAACGTGGCCAGAGCATTCGTCCTGATGATCACGACCGTTTGCGTCCTGCTGTCCGGCGCGGTCCGGTCCGCCGAAGCCGGCGCCGTACGAACCAACGCCGGCTTCACCACGAATTCGCTGCCGGCGAACGACGACGGCTCGACCGCCGAGGTGCCGATCGGCTTCACGATCAACTTCTTCGGGCAGGACTACACCTCGCTGTACGTCAACAACAACGGCAACGTCACCTTCGACGCAGCGCTCGAGGATTACGTGCCGTTCAACCTGACGAAGACCGCGCACGTGATCATCGCCGCGTTCTTCGCCGACGTCGACACCAGCCTCGAGCCGTCGGGGGTCGTCACCTACGGCACGGATACGGTCGACGGACGTCCGGCGTTCGGGGCCAACTATGTCAACGTCGGCTACTTCGACGGTCACACCGACAAGCTGAACTCGTTCCAGATCGTCCTGATCGGGCGCGCGGACGCCGGCGCGGGGGCCTTCGACGTCGAGCTGAACTACGACCGGATCCTGTGGGACATCACCGACACCTCGGAAGGCACCGAGCCCGGCCCGCGGGCCGGTTTCTCGAACGGGGGCGACAAGGCGCTCGAGTTGGACGGCTCCGGCATCCGCGACGCCTGGCTGGACGGCAGTCCGACCGCGCTCGTCGCCGACAGCCGGGACTCGACGCAGCCGGGGCGCTACGTGTTCGAGGTCCGCGGCGGGACGATCACCTGCAAGAAGGACAAGGAGTGCAACGACCGCGTCAGCTGCACGAGCAACGCGTGCCGGCCGGGCGAGGCGGGCGCCGATGGGTTCGGCTGCGTGTTCACGTCGACCTGCGTGTCGTCGAACCCGTGCCAGACCTCGAACTGCGACGCGCAGGCGAACGCGTGTGTCGCAGTGCCGAAGCCCGACCAGCCGACGATCTCGTGCGACAACGGGTCGCGCTGCGGCTTCGACCAGTGCGAGGCCGGGACCTGCGTCGATCCGGAGGCGTGTGAGAGCATCATCGCGCCCGAGACGACGGCCACCACCGCGATCAAGATCACCTGCGAGAGCGTGGATGGGACCGCCGACAAGGGCGACTACTGCGAGGGCCGCGGCGTCGTCGGCGGGGTGGCCCGAACGGCGGCAGGCGATTTCATCACTGCGGACGAGGCGGTCGTCGTCACGAAGAAGATCCGCAAGAAGCTCAACGCGAAGAACGGAAAGGCCGTGCTCCAGCTGAAGCTCAACAAGACGGGCAAGAAGCTGCTGAAGCAGACCTCGCCGCTCCCGGTGACGGTCGAGCTGACCGTGGCGAGCCACGGGGACACGTCCCTGGTGCGGCAGTTCGTCGACGTCATCCGCAAGAAGAAGTAGGTCGCCGGACGGCGTGGCTTCGGTCGATCGGATCCCGTCGCGCACGTACCTGAGGGCAGCTGTCGCGGGCGGATCGAGCAATGCGGCGACCGGGTGGCCGCCGCGTTCGAGGCCGGCACCCTGGTCCTGCGGCCGGTCGGAATGCCGGGGGGCGAGGTGGTCCGTCGGCGCGGCGGCGACGAACTGGTGGGGAGATCGACATGGTGAACGTCCGGTTCGCCATCCTTGCCCTGCTCGGCCTCGCGGGTCCGGCGCTGGCGGTGCCCGACGTGCGCCTCGGGTCGGCTCGCTTCGGCAACGTCTTCACGGCCGACGAGCCGGCAGCGATGCGGATCACGGTGTCCGCCCGGAAGGTGCCCGTCCGCGGCGTGATCACGGCCCGAGCCGAGGACGCGTACGGCAAGGTCGCAGCGCGGCTGAGCCTGCCCATCGCCGTTCCGCCCCACGGCTCGAAGACTGTCGAAATGCCCCTGCCGGCGGGCCGGCTGGGATTCTTCCAGGGGTCGGCCCGGCTGCTGATCGACGGACTGATCCGCGCTCGTGCATGGACCACGCTCGCAGTCGTGCCGCCGGTAGTGGAGGATGACCCGGAGCGGTCTGCGGCCGGGTACTTCGTGTACTTCGACGATGCGGAGCTGCCCTGGGCGAACGCGATCGCGTCGCAGATGCGCCGCCTTGGCATTCGCTGGGTTCGTCTTCCGTTCCCGTGGGACAACGACGCCCGGCGGGAGCGCCCGAACACGGCGGATCCGTCCTGGCTGGACACGAGGGTCTTCGAGCGCTGGGTCGACGCGTTTCGTGCCAACGGCATCGAGGTCCTAGGGGTCCTCGTTGGTACCGCACGGTGGGCGTCCTCGGCGCCGGACGACGAAAGCGCCGCCTTCGCGTACCCGCGGTGGGCAATCGTCGTGCCCGCAGACCTCGATGACTGGGCACTCATGGCGTCGACCATGGCCGAGCGCCTCCGCGGCCGGGTGCGTTTCTGGGAGATATGGAACGAACCCGACGGCGCGCCGTTCTGGGACTCGACGGGGACGGAGTTCGGTATGCTCGCCGCGGCTGCCGCTCGGGCGCTCCGCGGCGTCGATCCGTCGGCACGCGTCGCGGTCAACGTCGTCGGCAGGGGCACTGACCATGACTTCCAGCTGAGCGTCCTCGCACAGGCTGGATCGTCACTGGACATCTTCGGCTATCACTATGCCGACCGCCGCATCGCAGAGGCTGCGACGCGAATGCGGCCGCTCCTGCGCACAGGGGCGACCATTTGGAACACCGAAGCGTATGGTCCGCCGCGGCGGAACCTGACGTGGTGGCTCGACCAGCGGGCCGGCGGCGTCGAGCGCATCTTCACATTCATCTACCACCGACCCTTCGACGACCGTGCGCTCGGATTCGCGCGATTCGGCCTCTACCCGGTGAACGTCGACTACACGCCACGGCTGGACGCGCTGGTGCAGCGCACGCTGAGCGACGTCGTGGGGAGTGCCACCCCGACCGGGGAGACGGCTCCGGGGCGCGGATGGGAGGCATACTGGTACGCGACGCCGGGCGGCCCCGTCGTTGCGCTGACGAACGACATGGGGGTGGGATCGACGTGGGAAGGTCGTCCGGGCGTGCGTGCGCAGCTGGCGGTGCCCGAGGCCGTCACGAGCCTGACGACGATCGATCTCATGGGAAACCGCCGCAGCTACCCCGTTCGCCGCGGGCGGGTCCGGGTGCGCATCCTTGGAGTCGGTGCGTTCTTCCAGGCCGATCCTCCAGACGCGCTCACCGACCTTCGGGTCGTTCGCGTCACGGGGGGATACCGTCTCGGTCAACCGAGACCGCCGCTCGCATGGTGAGCACCTCGCCCCCTGCGGCCCTGCGAGCCGCGCAGTCGAGCTGGAGGGTGACCATTCGCTCGAACGCCTGCAGCAGCGGAGCGAAACGCGCGGCGTCTCCCTCCAGGCGTACCAGGACGTCCACGACGGCCTCGACGGTCGACAGGCAATGGGGCGCCGGCTCCCGGCGGATGCGATACGTACTCGGCGTCACCGGCGCGAGCCCGAGGCGCGGCAGGGTCGAGAGGTGCGGATTCCGCCGCAGGAGCGAGCGCGCCTGGCTCCAGGTGCCGTCGATCACGACCAACGTCTGCGGCGCCGAGCGAACGTCCGGCAGGGTCGCCCCGGGCCCAGGGAACAGGAGGGCCGACCCACTGGCGGCGGAGCCGACGGCGCGAGGAAGGTCGGCGAACGCGACCCCGCAGTGGAGCTCGGAGTTGGCGAGGCCGAGGTGCGCCATGCGACAGGTACCCGTCGCCGTGCGTCGCTCGCGAGGATGCTGGAGGAAGACGACCCGTATGTCGGTGTGCACGGGGCGCAGGTCGGCACACCAGCACGCCGAAGCCGGCCTCCGGCAACGGGAACAGACGGGTCGGGGGCGGCGCGCCAGATCACGCGCAGGACACACGGAGGACATCGGCGCCACTCAGCGCGGGCGCCAGCTCACCGGGAGGGTCTCGATCCCGCTGATGAAGTTCGACGCCCGGCGCGGCGGCGGCTCGTCGGAGGCGAGCTCGAGGCCCGGCATCTCGCGCAGCAGCTCCTCGAGCAGGACGCGGACTTCCATGCGGGCGAGGTTCGCACCGAGGCAGAAGTGACCGCCGTAGCCGAACGCGAGATGCTCGTTCGGGGTCCGGGTGACGTCGAACCGGAACGGATCGTCGAACACTGCGGCATCGCGATTCGCGGAGGGATAGAGCAGTAGGACCTTCTGCCCCTCCTGGATGCGCTCGCCGCCCAGGTCGACGTCACGGGCGGCCGTGCGGGCCATGTTCTGGATCGGGGTCACCCAGCGCAGCATCTCTTCGACCGCGGTCGGGATACGGGACGGGTCGCGAGCCAGCAGGTCCTGCTGCTCGGGATGGCGCAGCAGCTGGTGGATGCCACCGCTCAGCACGTGTCGCGTCGTCTCGTCGCCGCCGATCAGGATGAGCAGGGTCTCCATCAGTAGTTCGTTGTCGTCGAGCCGTTCGCCGTCGACCTCGGCGTGGACCAGGATGCTGACGAGATCGTCACGGGGGTTGGCGCGGCGGTCGGCGATCACCTCCCGCTGGTAGGCGAGGTAGTCCTCGAACGCCTGCTTGGCCGCGAGCATCCGCTCCATGCTGGTGGGGCCGGCACCGAGGATCATCGCCTCGGACCAGGCAAGGAGGCGCGGATGGTCGGCCGGGTCGACGCCGAGCATGTCCCCGATCACGATGAGGGGGAGCCACGTGGCGACGTCGCGCACGAAGTCGAACCGCCCGCGCTGCTTGGCCTGCCCCAGCAGGTCCGCACTCACGGCCCGGATGCGGGTCTCGCGCTCGAGCACGCGCCTCGGCGTGAAGCCCTTGTTCACCAGCGTCCGCCGCTTGCGATGATCGGGTTCGTCCATCTCGATCATCTGTGGCATCGGCCAGGTATCCGGGCGGATGCCGCCGCCGCTGCGCCAGGTCTGCGAGTCGCGTGACACCGCCAGGACGTCGTCGTAGCGCGTGATGCCCCAGACCTGGCCCGCCTCGTCCCAGTAGACGGGCGCATGCTCGCGCATCCACCGCAGGTGGGGATGGGGGTCATCGCCGTAGAACCGGCCGTCGACGAGACGGATGGCGGGGTTGCGGGGATGGTTCGGCACGGTCAGCGGGCCGTGAAGGTGATCGGCATGGCGGAGAACCCGCGGACGTTGACGGAGTGGACGCGGACGAGCCCGGGAGTGTCGACCTCGACATCGCGGAGCCGGCGATGGATCTCCTCGAGCGCGACACGCGCCTCGAGCCGGGCCAGCGCGGCGCCCATGCAGAAGTGGGTGCCGCGCCCGAAGGCGACGTGCGCGCTCGTGTCGCGGCGGATGTCGAAGACGTCGGGGTCGGGGAAGGCGCGCTCGTCGCGATTGGCCGCGCCGATCAGCAAGAGCACGCGCTCGCCGTCCCGCATCGTGCAGCCGTGGAGCCGGATACTCGCCCCGGACGGTGCGGGCGAGCATCTGGGTCGATCCGTCGAAGCGCAGCGTCTCCTCGATCCACGCTGGGATGAGCGACGGATCGTCGCGGACCGCGTCGCGGGCTGCCGGGGTGCGTGAGAGCCAGTAGAGCGCGTTGCCGAGGAGCTTGGTGGTCGTCTCGTTGCCGGCGATGATCATGAGGAAGAGGAACGACACGACCTCTCGGTCCGTCAGGCGTTGCCCGTCGACCTCGGCCGCGAGCAGCGCGCTGGTCAGGTCCTCGTCGGGACGCGCCCGCCGTGCCGCGACCAGGTCGCGGAAGTAGACCATCAGATGCCCGGCCGCCTGGAGACCGGCCGGGGGGATGCCAGGGACGCCGTCTTCCCGATGAAGGAGGGTGTCGGCCCAGTGCCGGAGCCGGTCGCGATCGTCGACGACGACGCCGAGCATCTCGCCGATGACGTCCATCGGCAGCCGGCCGGCGAAGTCCTGGATGAAGTCGCAGCGCCCGGCACCGACGAACGCGATCGATGTGCCCGGTGGCGATCGCGCGGATGCGTGGCTCGAGGTCAGCCACCCGCCGCGGTGTGAACCCGCGCGCGACGAGACCGCGCATCAGGTCGTGGCGCGGCGGGTCCATGGCGAGGAACGACGCCGTGTCCGAGGGATCGGCCTGGCTCGACGGCTCGAGGGACGGGCCGCCGGCGCTCGAGAGACGCTCGACGTCGCGGAAGCCCGCGACGACGTCGTCGTAGCGCGACAGCGCCCAGAAGCCGAGGCGCTCGTTGCGATAGCAGGGGCGCCTCGTCGCGTAGGCGCCGATAGGTCGGGTACGGGTCCTCGTGGAAGTCCCAGGCGGACGGATCGAAATCGAGCATGCGTTCGGGACTCACGGTTCGCGGTGACGTACGCCAGGGGGTGCGCTCCCGTCAACAGAGCGTGCCGACGCGTCGAGGAGGAGCAGCGCGTAGCCGCTGTCGCGCTCGCCGACCCTTGCCCGCATCCCCTCCCGGACCAGGAGGTCGCTGACGACCGGCTCGAGGTCGACGGGCACGACGATCGCGCGCAGTCCCCGGGCGAGCGCCTGGCGCAGCCCGGCGATCGCCTCGTCGTTGATCCGTCCCTCGCTCACCAACCGCTGTGCGGCGTCCCGGACGATGCCCTCGTCCGCGCGACCGGCGGAAAGGAACAGGCCTCGCGTCTCGATCGTCCGTCCGGCCACGAAGCGCAGTCGCGGCTCCAGCAGGCCGAGGACCCAGACCACCTCTTCGGGGGCCAGCACCCGGTCGCGCGGGCCGAGATGGGGGAGCGCATGCCGCGCGAACGCCAGCTCGCGCGCCGGGAGGCACGGGTCGCCGAGGGCGCACCGCGGATTGCGGAGCAGTGCCGAGGCGTCGAACGACCAGAGGACGACGGCGAGCGCGAGCACTCCGGCCGCGCGCGCGAGAGTCGACTGGGACGGCGCGAGGCAGCACGTGGCGGCCAGCCCCGCGCATGGAAGCAGGGGCAGGAGGTAGGCCAGGCGCCAGTAGTTCGCTGGCGTGACGTGTCGGAGGACGATCGGGCCGCTCAACGGGTTCATCATGGTCGCGACCACGACGAGGGAGAGGAGGGGAAGGAAGCGCCGGTCCACGCCGCGAAGCCCGAGCGCCGGGACCACGAACAACAGCACGGCATCGCGGAGCAGGGTGCGGCCATCCCCGACGACATAGCCGTAGACGTTCCGCCACCAGTCCGGCTCCCAGTTGCCCCAGAGGGACATGTCGGGCCGCGGTAGCACGCCGGCGGCGAACGCGGCGCCGATGGCCGCCGGATAGGCCGCCCCGAGGGGCAGGAGGGCGGCCGTCGCGATTGCGGGGCGCCCGCCTCGACTGGCGATCGGCCACGCGACGGCGATGCAGACGACCAGGGCGGTGAAGAGAAACGTCGCCGACCCGCTGAGGCCCACGGCCGCGATGCCGGCGAGGCCCACGAATGCCAGCGAACGTGCGCCGGGACGACGGAGGAATCGATGGGCGAGGAGCAGGGTGGCCGGAAGAAGGGCGCCCCAGAGGATGCACTTCCCCTGCCAGAACCGTTGCACCGTTACGTTGCCGAGGGCGCGCGCGGCGTTCCCATCGATCGCGAGGAAGCCGAGGGCGGCTGTGGCCTGTGCGAGGGCCAGCCCTGGTCCCGCACCGAACTCGGCCGCGAGCAGGACCAGTGTCATGGCCAGGAACGCGCCCGCCCCGAACGCCCCCGCGCGTTGATAGGTGACCAGCGGATCGAGACCCAACGCGCGTGCGCCCATCGCCATCAACGGCTCGTAGGAGGTCATGGAGTGAAGGACGGACAGATTCGGAACGTTGCGCGCGTCGTGGACCGTGTCGACGCGGAAGAAGGGATCGCGCAGGTGTCGCAGCTGGAGTGCGGCACGGTGGAAGAAGCTGAGGTCGTCGAGGTTGGGAGCGGAGAAGACGACCGCCGCGGTACCTGCCACTCCAGCCAGCAGGAGCGCGGCCACTGCAAACGAGACGGAACCGCCGCGCCGCTGCCGGCCGCGGGCAAGCGGGGCGAGGAGCCCAAGCGCGACGATCCACACGAGGCAGACCCGGCGGGCAGGGAGTCCCAGCGCCAGGGTGAGGTGATATGCGAGCGTCCAGGCGCTGAAGAGCGCGACCGGAACCTCGACCAGCATCCAGGGGACGGCCACCTGCCTGAGGTCTCTAGCAGCATTCGCGCGGGGTGCCATGGCCCGGATGGCGCATCGGGCGATCCCGCACGCTCCTTGACCCAGGGAGCGTCGCCCCCCATGCGTGTCGGATGCTGATGGGCAGTTGTCTCTGTGGTGGGGTCCGGTTCGAGATCACCGGCGATCTGGGGCCGATCGCCTGCTGTCACTGCTCGCAGTGTCGGAAGGCCAGCGGGACCGCGTTTGCCACCAACGCCAACGTGGCCCGCGGCGGGCATCGCTTCGTCGTCGGCGAGCACCTCGTGAGGGAGTACGAGTCGACGCCGGGAAAGACCCGGGCCTTCTGCTCGCGGTGCGGCTCCCCCCTGTACAGCCGGACGGCCACCGATCCGGACACGCTCCGCATCCGTCTGGGAACGCTCGACGGAGACCCGGGCAGCCGCCCCGTCCTCCACGTCTGGACGGCCTCGAAGGCACCATGGTTCGAGGTCACCGATGGGCTCCCCCAGATTCCGTCGCTCGGCGACCCCGACCCGTCATAGGACGGTCGGTTCGACGGACGGCAGTCGTTCGGTATAGTGCGCGCCTCGAATGCTGCGGCTCGCTCGATGGCTCGCGCGCCAACCCTGGATCGTCCTCGCAGCGTCGCTTGCCCTCACGCTGTGGCTGGGGAACTACGCCCGTCAGGTCCGCATCGAGAGCGCGCTCGAGAGCGTCCTGCCCAAGGGCGACCCGGCGGTCGCGTACTACGACGAGATCCGCACCACGTTCGGCAGCGACGACGTCGGCGTGGTCGGGCGTCGTCGCGGACGACCTGTTCGCGCCCGGCGACCCTCGACAAGATCGCCCGGGTGACCGCTGGCCCTCGGCGCAGTGCCGGGGGTCGAGAAGGTCCTGTCGCTGACCAACGCGGTCGACGTGGCGGCGGACGTCGTCACGCCGCCGAAGCTGCTGCCGCGCATCCCGCCCACCGACGAGGACGTCGCGGCCCTGCGCGCGAAGCTCACCAACGATCCCGCTCTACCGCGAAGAACCTCGTCGCCGACGGACTTCCGCGGCACGGCGATCAACGTCGTCTTCGAGCCGATGTCCGACGCCGACTACGAGCGACCTGGACGTCGACCAGCGCATCGCGCGCGATCCTCGCGGCCGAGGAGGGACCGCGGCACCGCTTCCTCTTCACCGGGCGCCGGCGCACGTGAAGCAGGCGGCGGTCGAGCTGATGCGGCACGACCTCTACCGCTTCACGCCGCTCGCGATCGCGCTCGTGGTCGTGACCCTGTGGCTGTCGTTCCGGACCAAGCGCGGGGTGATCCTCCCGTTCGCTGTCGGTGGTGATCGCGCTGGTGTGGACGCTCGGCATCATGGTGCTGGTCGGACGCACCATCACGCTCGGGACGTTCATCCTGCCGCCGCTGCTCCTGGTGGTCGGCAGCTCGTACGCCATCCACGTGATGGCGCGGTACTACGAGCAGGCGGAGCGGACGGAGCGATCGGACCGAGGTGGTCGTGCGCGCCTTCGAGCGCGTGTGGGTGCCGCTGCTCGATCTCCGCGCTCGACGACCATGATCGGCTTCGGCTCGCTGATGGTGAACCGCATCCCCGCGATCTTCGAGCTCGGCGCGTTCGCGGTCGTGGGCACGATCTGCCTCGCGATCTGCACGCTGCTCCCCTGCACGGCCTCGCTCGCGCTCCTGCCGGTGGAGCGGGTCGCGCGGCGCGGCGCGAGCGCGACGCCGGTCCTGAGCGGATGCTCGGAACGTTCGCCTGGGCCGTGGCGCGTCGGCGGCGGCCGATCCTCTGGGGGGCGCTGGCGGCTCGGCGTCCTCGCGCTGCTCGGCATGCGGCGCATCCGAGGTCGACTCCGACTTCCTCTACTACTTCACGCCATCGATCGCAGGTGCGGGTCGGACAACGAGACGATCAACCAGCGAGATCGTCGGCTCGAACCCGTTCTACATCGTCGATCGAGGGCGAAGCCGGGCGCGCTCAGGCAGTGGGTGGTCCTCAAGCTGGTGAAGGACCTGCAGACGTACCTCGCGCACGCTGCCGGGGATCACCGTCGACCGTGTCGATCGTCGACTACCTGGAGCTGCTCGAGTGCGGGCTCAACCAGGGCGGCGGCGGCGACCTCGATCGTCAACGAGCAGGGCGAGGTCGTGGCCGCCGCAGCGCGCCCAAGCCGTTCTGGGAGACACCGGCGAACCTCGGCCCGGTGCTGAAGATGGTCGACACCAGCCCGTCGACCTTCCGCAGCGTGGTGACGCCGGACTTCGCCAAGGCGAGCATCCTGGTGCGGACCACGCCTCTCGGGGTCGCGCGCCATCGAGGAGACGCTGGCGAAGATCCGCGACTACGTCGCGCAGCGGTTCCCGGCCGACCTGCCCGTGCGCCTCACCGGCACCCTCGTGCTCCTGACGGGCACCACGTCCGACATCGTCGCGCGGGCAGATCGAGAGCCTGGCGATCGCGCTCGGCGTCATCTTCGTCGTGCATGTCGGTGATGTTCCTCTCGACGCGGATCGGGTTCCTGGCGATCCTGCCGAACGTGCTGCCGATCCTGATCTTCTTCGGCGTGATGGGCGTGGCTCGGGATCCTCCTGAACATCGGCACGAGCCTGATCGCCGCGATCTCGCTCGGCATCGCCGTCGACTCGACGATCCACTACATGGCGCGGCTCAACCTCGAGCTGCAGGGCGAGACCGACCAGGCGGCCGCCATCAGTCGGACGCTGCGCACCGTCGGGGTGCCGATCGTCGTACACGACCGTCGCGCTCTTCTTCGGCTTCCTCACCTTCGCGCTTCTCGAGCTTCGTCCCGATCCAGAACTTCGGCGTGCTCGCCGGCATCACGATGGCTGACGGCGCTCGGCGCGAACCTGGTCCTGCTGCCGGCGCTGCTCGGCACGACCAAGATCATCACCCTCTGGGACCTGGTCGGCGTCAAGCTGGGCGACGAGCCGGCGCAGACGATCCCGCTGTTCGCCGGACTGCGACCGTCGCAGGCGCGGGTCGTGGTGCTGATGGGCGAGGTGAAGGCGCTTCGCGCCCGGCGACACGATCATCCGCAAGGGCGAGCGCGGGGACGAGATGTTCGTGCTCCTCGAGCGGCCATGCGGAGGTCTGGATCGGTGGCAACGGCGCCGAGCGGCAGTGCGTCGACGATCTGCGGCGCGGCGACGTCGTGCGGCGAGATGGGGCTCGTGCGACACGTCGAGCGAACCGCCGACGTGGTCGCCGCCACGCCGGTCGAGGTCCTGTCGGTGAACCAGCGCTTCCTCGACCGCGTGCAGCGGCGCTATCCGCGCATCGCCTCGCAGGTGTTCCTGAACCTGTCGCGCATCCTCTCGGACAAGCTCGAGAAGACGAGCCGGCAGGTGGTCGCTGCGCGTGCCGCGGGTTAGGCGCGCCGTCCGCTCAGGATGCGTGCGCGCCGGGCGATGTCGAGGAGGCGGAAGCCGACGTCGCGGTCGAGCGCGTCGGTGCGGAGCCCGCGCTCGAGTCGGGACACTACGCGGGTGAGCCGGCGGGTGATGGCGGGCAGCCGCTGGGACGGCGCACCGGTCACCAGGGCGCGGGTCGCGTCGAGGTTCCGCCGCAGAGTGACCGCGAGGGTCGGATCGCGGAACGTTCCCGCCGGAGCTCCGGCGAGTGTGCGGTCGAGTTCGGCGAGCAGCGAGGCGAGGGCAGCGAGGCTGTCGGCGCCCACGTGCGAGCACCCGGTGCCCGGGTCGCACAGGTCGAGCGTCGAAGGATCGCGGTCGTCGCACACCGGTGCCACCGTCGGGCACCCGATGGCCAGCGAGCCGACGAACGCGCCGGCCGCGACGGGGATCCCGCCGACGGGGATGGTGCCGACGAGCGTGCGGGTGTCGGGATCGAGGATCGACAACGTTCCGGACTTGCTGTCGACGACGTACGCGCGTCCCGCCGGATCGAGGGCGACGCCGAGCGGTCCGCGCGAGACCGGGATCGTGTCGCGGACCTGATTCAGCGCCGTGTCGATGACGGACACGGTGTCGTCCGCGGCGTTGGTGACGAATGCGCGGGCGCGCGACGTGTCGACCGCGATCCCGAAGGGCTTCCGGCCGACGTCCAGGCTGGCCAGCACCGTCTTGCTCACGGTGCCGATGACGGCCACCGTGCCGTTGCGGAAGCTGGTGACGTAGACCCGACCCCGCGGACCGTCGAGAGCGAGGTGCAGCGGCTGGCGCCCGGCGGGTATCGTCGCCACCAGCCGGTTGGTGCGGGTATCGACGACGGCGACCGTGTCGGCGCCGTAGTTCGCCACGTACAGCGTCTCGGTGTCTGCATCGAAGAGCAGGCCCGAGGGGCCGCGGCCGACCCGGATGCGTCCGACCGGGGTACGGCTCGCCGCGTCGATGACGTCGACCCGATCGTTGCCGTAGCTGGCCACGTAGGCCCGGGTGCCGTCCGCCGTGAAGACGATCCCCTGTGGAATGCGGCCGACGGCGATGGTGTCCACGACCCGACGCTCGGTGGAGTCGACGATCGCGACGGTCGACTCCTTCCGGTTGCTCACCCACAGCTCGCGGCCGCCGGGCCGGACGGCGACGCCCCACGGTCCGTTGCCGACCGGCAGCGTCGCGACCACGCGGGCGGCATCGACGTCGATGAGCGAGAAGGTCCCGTCGCGGAAGTTGGTGATCCCCGCGACCACCAGGTTGGACTCGCACAGCCGCGCCAGCTCACTGGCCGAGAGGCAGACTCCCGAGCGGCAGGCCCCCTCGGCCGTACAGACGCCACCGTCCCTGCACGCGGTATCGTCCGGGAGCGGTGTCGAGGCGCACGCCCCGTCGGCGCACACGTCGGCGGTACACGGGTTCCCGTCGTCGCAGGGGCTGCCGTCGGGCAGCGGCGCGGTGGCGCAGGCACCGGTGGCCGGCGTGCAGATCGCGGCGGCGTGACAGGCAGGCGCCGGGGCGCAGGTGACCGGGGACCCACCGACGCAGCTCCCGCTGCCGTCGCACTGGTCGCCGGTCGTGCACTGGTTGCCGTCCTCGCAGGTGGCGCTCGCGGGCGCCGGCGGGTCGGAGCAGACACCGGTAGCGGGGTTGCATGCGCCGGCCTCGTGGCACTGGTCGAGCGGGTGGCAGACGACGCGCGCCCCGGGGATGCAGATCCCTCCGGCGTCGCAGCGGTCAGTGGTGGTGCAGGCGCTCGCATCCGAGCACGGCGCACCCGTGGGACCCGGGGGATGCGTGCAGCGTCCCGCGGTGCAGACGTCGCTCGTGCACGGATTCGCGTCCGCGGTGCACGTGGCGCCGTCGGGCTCGACCTCGATCGTTCGGCAGCCGGTGGTCGGATCGACCGTCGGGTCGTCCGGATCGGCCCCGCATCCGTTGGTCGAACAGTCGTCCGACGGGCAGGAACCCGCGACCGGGGTGTGCAGGCATCCGTGCTCGGGATCGCAGGTGTCCGTGGTGCAGCTGAAGCCGTCGACGCAGTCGCGCACGCGTGGTGACGCAGCCCTGTGACGGGTCGCAGAGCGTCTGGCCGCAGGCGTCGCTGGGGCCACAAACGACCCGGTCGACGACGCAGATGCCGCGCTGGCAGCGCTCCCGGGCGGTGCATTGGTTGTCGTCCCCGCAGTCGGCGTCGACCTGGCACTCGCGTGGGGTGTAGTCGACCACCAGACGGGGGCGGTGTGACGAATCGACATCGCGCGCTTCGGTCGCCGCGTACGCCACCTCGCCCTCGCCGTTGCCCTCGGCGGCGTCGCGCAGCATCCATCCGTGGTTCTGGGTGGGCTCCTCGACGAACATGCGGACGTCGGCGGTCACGTCGAAGCGACGGACGGTGCGCCCGGTCCCGACGGTGGTTGTTGCCGTGGCGACGGCCGCCGCCGCGGGCTGGGTCGCCCACGACACGGTCACCTCCCGCCAGTCGGCCAGGACGCGGTAGGCACCGTGGGTGCGTGGGGCCGGGAGCGGCTCGCTCTCTTCGTTCAGCTCGAGGAACGCGGAGGTGAGGATGGACCCCGCGGGAACGACGGAGAGGTCGAACTGCACGAGCCCACGACGGACGAGGGGATTCGAGGTGACGGCCGCGCTCGACACCCGGATACGGGTGTTCTCGGCGCCCCCGCCGAACACCTGCGTCGGGCGATTCTGGCGGACGTAGGCGTCCTGGGTCGCCGGACGGAGAGTCGCCACGATGGCCGACGCGGGAGCGGCGAGCACGAGGAGCACGGACGAAGCTGCGAGGAGGTGGCGGATCACAACGGGCTGGGTCCTGAGTAGTCCCCGCGCGCGCGCAAGGTCAACTCCACTTTCTACGGCCGACCCCAGGGCGTTCCGCACCTCAGCCGGCCGGGTCGGCGTTCCGCTCGTCGGCGATGCGCTCCGCCAGGGCGGCGATCGCCCGATCGGTGGGGTCGTTGGCGGCGAGCGCGTGCAGATCGGCGAGCGCCCCGTCCCAGTTCTGCCCGCGGAAGGCGGCCAGCGCGGCGTCGAAGCGTGCTGCGCGATCGGCGAGCACTCCGCTCGCGTCGTCGCGGCGGCGACCGAGCAGCTCGTAGATGGTGACCGGGTGGGCCTTGCCGCGGACGGCCGTGCGGTCGATCTCGCGGCAGATGAAGTCCGGGCCGATGGCGTGTCGGGTGCGCTCGGAGATCAGGATGCGCGTGCCGTAGCGGCTGTTCATGGTCTCGAGGCGCGAGGCCAGGTTCACGTCGTCGCCGACGGCCGTGTACGCGAAGCGCCGCGAGGAGCCGAAGTTGCCGACGATGGCGTCACCGGAGTTGATGCCGATCCGGATGTCGAACACCGGGAGGGCGGCGGCTCGCCATCGCTCCTGCAGTACGGCGAGACTCGCGAGCATGTCGAGCGCGGTGTCGCAGCAGCGTGTGGCGTGGTCGGCGACGGCCACCGGGGCGCCCCAGAAGGCCATGATGGCGTCGCCGATGTATTTGTCGAGCAACCCCTCATGGCGGAAGATCAGGTCGGTCATCGCGCCGAGGTACTCGTTCAGGAGCTCGCCCAGGAGCTCGGGCTCGACGCCTTCGGCGATGCCGGTGAAGCCGCGGATGTCGGAGAAGAGGATCGTCAGCTGGCGGCGCTCCCCGCCGAGACGCAGGTGCGCAGGGTCCTCCGCGATGAGATCGGCGATCGCGGGGTTGACGTAATGCGCGAACGCGCGCCGCACCTTACGCTTCTCGCGTCCCTCGGCCGTCGCCTGGTAGACGGCGCCCGCGAGCGTGCAGAGGACGATCGCGCCGAGCGGATAGACGCCACCCACCGCGAGGCGGTCCACGGTGAAGAGGCGTTGTGTCCACCACGCCGTCGCCATGAGCAGGACCGCGACGGCCCCCATGCCCCAGCCCGTGGGCATCCACCGGAGCACGCAGGCGACGAAGAGCCCGAGGCTCAACATGAGCGCTCCCTCGACCGGGGCGAGCCACCACGGCCTCCGGAGGGCGCGGTCGTGGAGGACGTTGTCGACGAGCGTGGCCTGCAGCTCCACACCCGGCGCCACCGGAGCGAACGGGGTCGGGACCTCGTCGTACCCCGCCGCGGTGAACCCGATCACGGCGACGCGACCCGCGAGCGCATCCGACGGAACCCGACCCGCGAGCACATCGGCGGCCGAGACCTGCGGGATGGTGCCGGGTGGCCCCAGGTAGTTGATCCACAGCTGGCCCGCGCCGTCCGCCATCACGTCGTGGTCGGCGACGCGCATCCGTGCCACGCCTTCCGGCCCGATCGTCACGGTGGCCGAGCTCGCGCCGCTCCGGACCCGGACGATCTCGAGGACGAGCGCCGGCAGGAGGCGATCGGCGGCGCGGATCGCCAGCGGAACGCGGCGGTAGACGCCGTCGGGATCGGGAGCGAAGTTGATGTGCCCCGCGCCGGTTGCCGCCTGACGCAACACGGGGACGTCGAGGACGGCACGGGACGCGTCCTTCACCAGCGGATAGTCATTCGTCGGACCGGCGCCGGGCAAGGTGACCACGGACAGCTCGGGGAGGTCCGCGACGGTCGCGGCGAGCTCCGCCGGCGCCGGCTCGCCGAACTCGAAGTAGTGGCCGAGGACCACGCGCCCGGAGCGCCGGAAGGCGCCGGCGAGGTGTGCGTCCGGAGCGAGCTCGGTGCGGAGGATCGGGAGCGCCTCCGCAATCGGGCGCCGCGGGTCTGCCCTCGCGACCGCCTCCACCGCCTCGAGATCGAGCGTCTGCTCCGGCTGGTCGAACACGACGTCCATCGCGATGACGGCGGCGCCGCCCTCGCGCAGGCGGTCGATGAGACGGGCGAACGTCGTGCGCGACCACGGCCAGCGGCCGACTTCGGAAAGGCTGCGCTGGTCGATCGCCACGATGACGACGTCGCCCGCGGCCGGGAGCGGTCCGCGGATCGCGTACCGGAAGTCGAGCAGCTTCCGATCGACCACCTCGAGCGGCACCGGCGCGAGGAGTCGCAGGCCGACCAGTGCCGCGGCGACGGTCAGGCAGACGACGAAGACGCCCGGGCGACGCATCGAGGAACGCGGCCCGCGTCCGCGTCAGCGTCCGCCGACGGGAGGAGGGGGCGGCGGGGGCTTCGGACGCCCGGCGTTGGGCAGCACGGGCTGATTGACGACATCGTTCTGCGGTGGAACCGCCTGCTCACCCGGCCGGAGGGGTCGCCGAGCGTCGCCGGCGTTGGGCGCTCCTCCGTGCTTCGCGCCGAACTCGCGCGGCGGCGTGGTCCCCGCGACCCTGAGACGCGTTTGGGCGTTGAACCGGCGGATCTCACCCCGCGGGGCGGGATTCGGGGGCGAGGGCAGCGCGCCACGCTTGACGGTCGTCATCATGCCCGGACCGACCTCGACGATGTGCGCCCCGCGGGCGTCACTGGCCGCCTGCACCCACGTCCGGTTGGTCACCCCGACGACCACCGTGGCGTCGGCCGTCGCATCGTAGCTCACGATGAAGGAGGTGCCATGGACACCCGCGATCGCGGGCGGTGTCTCCACTTCGAACCGCGCCCGCGGCTCGCCGTAGCGCTCGGTGACGATCGCCTTCAGGGTTCCGTAGAGGATGCGGAAGTGCGAGACGGGGGCGGGCGCCACGAGCTGCTCGGTGACCTCGAGCTGCGAGTTCGACGCGAGCGTCATCACCGAGTCCTCGCGCAGCACGATCTTGAGCTTCCCGTCCTGCAGGGTCCGCAACTGGTCTCCCAGCAGGACCGGGGCTCCCACGGAGAGCGGCTCCCAGCCCGTCGCGCCCCGGTGCTGGACCTCGGCGCGCCCTTCGAGCGTCACGATCGAGCCGACCTGCTCCTGGGCCCAGGTCCCTGGGACCACGCTGACGAGCAGCACGAGGATGAGGATGCGTATTGTTCGGGTTGGCATCGGATCAGAAAGCGAAATCGAGGGTGCCGGCGACGATGTTGCGCGTGTAGGCGTACACCGAGATGTTCGAGTGATCGAACGTGCCGTAGTACGCGAGCGTGACGCTCAGGTAGTCGGTGATGGGGCGCGCGATGGCGAGTGAGAGATAGTTCACGGCGTCGTAGCGTCGGGTGTTGAAGTCGGTCTGGCTGTTCGGCTGCAAGTAGTTCTCGTAGCGGAAGAGGTACATGCCGTCCACACTGATCCGCCATGGCAGCTGGACGCCGGCCCCCACGTATACCGAGTTGCTGCGCTGGTTGAAGTCCCCACCCGCAATCGCCGAGCGCGGCACCTCCGCACCATACTCCCAGCCGAAGGTCAGGGACCGGGGCCCGTCGTACAGCGTCTGGCTGAGGCCCACGGCGTTGGTTGGCCCGCTGCGGTCCTGGAAGTTTCGGAACGGCGTGCTCAGGTAGTACGACTCGGCGAAGCGGTAGTAGAGCTGCGACAGACCCCAGGAGCCCTGGAGGGCCGAGACGAACGGGAGGACGAAGGGTTCGCTCAGGTAGCTCTGCCGTCCGTAGAAGGCATAGGTGTACCCGCCCTGCGCCCCGGCCCAGAGCCACGGCTGGAGGGCGTAGCTGCCCGTCGCGCGGACCCGATGTGACTGGAAATCCGAGTCGCTCTGGTCGACGTAGAGCGCTTCGTAGAAGTCGTACTCGAGTCGCAGGAGTGCCCGGGCCGTGTTCAGAACGTCGAACCGACCTCCCGCGGCCGCGAGGAACGCGGCATCCGCTTGTTTGGTCAGGCCCTCCACGACGTCGCCGCTCGGGGCGATCTGCGGATTGGAGTCGTACTCCCAGCCGGTTCGCCCGTAGACGGACCAGCGGCGCGGGGCGACCGCCTTGTCGAGCGGCGTCTCGTCCTCGAGCGTGGGCGCAGGAACGGCCAGCGGCTCGGGCCGTTCGCCGGCTCGGGCCCGCGCCAGGTCCAGACCGCGCTGGGCATCGGTGAACCCTGGATCGAGCGCGAGGGCCCGCTCGAACGCCGCGGCGGCGGGCCTCCAGCGTCCCATCTTTCCCAACGCGAGCCCGGTGGCATAGACGGCGATCGCATCCTGCCCGTCGGCGTCGACCGCACGCTGGAAGAGCGTCTCCGCCTCCTCGTAGCGACCGTCCTGGTAGGCCTGCTCCCCTTGCGCCACCAGGCGCTCCGACTGTTCGGACGAGTGTGCCGAACCGGGCGCGACGAGCGACAATCCGATGCTGAGCAGGCAGGCAGCGGGGAGGTAGCGAAGTGCGATGGAGCCAGGACACATCATCTGAACGCGTCGAAGTCAACGCGCGCGGCGTTCGCCGCGGCAGGTGCGGGGTCGCCCGCGGCGGCCCGAGCGGCACGGATTCGTCGCTTCGGCGGGGTCCTACCGGCCCCGCCGGCTCGGCGTGCGCTGCCGTCCGCCGTCGCGGCCGGTATGCGCCTTGCTCGACCTCCGTACGTGGGAATGGAGCCCGGGATCGATCGAGCGCTGGCCGCCGCATTCGAGGCGGAGGAGCAGGAGCGGTGTCGCCAGGGCGCCCTGATCGGTGCGGTGATCGGCATTCCGGTCGTCAGCCTCTTCGGCCTCTACGACGCCGCGTTCTACCCGGATCACCTGCCGGGGTTCCTCGCCATGCGGGGGCTCGTCGTGGCCGCGGCGACGGCTGCGATCGTCCTTCTCCGCCGTCCGTTCGGCCACCGCCACGCCCGGGCGATCGCCGGGGCCGTCGCGCTGTTGCTGGCGCTCGTGTGCATCGTCATGACGGTCGTGACCGGCGGGCGATCCAGTCCGTACTACGGCGGCGTGAACCTCGTCCTGCTCGCGGTGAGCCTTCTGTTGCCCTGGCCACCCGTCTGGTCCGCCGCCGCGTCGATCGTGCTCATCGCCGCCTACGTCACGGCAGCGGTCGCCACGCAGGCGTTCGCCGATTCGCGGATCCTCTTCCACAATCTCTTCTTCCTCGGGACGACCGGGGCGGTGGCCCTGGCGAGTACCGTCTTCCAGCGCCGGGTGCGCTGGCGCGAGTTCCGGACCCGGACGGAACTGGAGCTGGCGTTGGCGCACAAGCGGGAGTTCCTCGCGAGCATGTCGCACGAGCTGCGGACGCCGCTGCACGTCATCATCGGCTACGCGAACATGCTGCTCGACGACGCCGCCGTGCCCTCGAAGCGCCACGCGCGCGACCTGGCCGAGCGGGTGCACGATCGTGGCGTGTTCCTGCATCGGATGATCTCGGATCTACTGGACCTCTCGAAGATCGAGGCGGGCCGCATGGAGATCCGACCGGTCCGCGTGCAGGTGGACGACCTCATCGAGCTGGTGGCCGCAGGCTTCGCGCCGCTCGCGGAGCAGAAGGGCCTGGCGCTCCAGCTGCACCGGGGGGCGGGCGTGCGGACCATCGCCAGCGATCCCCAGCGGCTCGAGCAGATTCTCTCCAACTTCGTCGCCAACGCGATCAAGTTCACCGCGCGCGGCGCGATTACGATCGAGACCCGGGTGGTGGACGGTCTCGCGCTCGCGGCGGAGGGATATCGCTTCCTCGACGAGGATGCGGACGGTGACGATCCCGTGCTGATGCTCGCGGTGCACGACACGGGGATCGGCATCCGCGCGGCGGACCTGGGCCGCCTTGCCGAGGACTTCCGCCAGCTGGACGAGGCCGTCGACGGACGCTACGGCGGGACGGGGCTGGGGCTCAGCATCGCACGGAAGATGGCGGACCTGCTGGACGGACGCATCGCCGTGCGCAGCGCGCACGGACGCGGGTCCACGTTCGCCCTGGTCCTCCCGCTGCCCGCTGCGCGTCAGCGCGCGGCCGCCTGAACCCTTTCGTCGCTCCCGCCGCCCGTTGTAGGGTGCGGCATGGGTTCCTGGGACACGGCGGCCGAGTCCACGTTCGTCTCCAGCGGTGCAACCGCCGAACGGGTGACGCGTTTTCTGCGTGCGGTGTACGGATGGATGTTCGTCGGCCTGGCCATCACCGCCACGGTCGCGCTCTGGGTGGCACGCAGCGGCTGGCTCGCCCAGGAGATCGCGTCGAGGCCGGGGCTCTACCTGGGGCTGGTCGTGGTGCAGCTCGGCGTCGTGGTCGCGCTCTCGGCGATGGCCGCCCGTCTCGAGCCCACGATCGCGGCGCTGCTGTTCCTCGCCTATTCGGCGCTGACGGGGCTCACGGTCTCGTACATCCTGCTCCTGTATACGGGCCAATCGATCGCCACGACGTTCATCGTCACCGCGGGCACCTTCGGGGCGATGGCGATCTACGGATCGACCACGAGTCGCAGCCTCGCGGGGTGGGGCCAGTTCCTGTTCATGGGCCTGATCGGGGTCGTCCTCGCCTCGCTGGTCGGGCTCTTCTGGCAGAACGATCAACTCCAGTTCCTGGTCTCCTTCGCCGGGGTGATCGTGTTCACCGGGCTCACGGCGTGGGACGCTCAACGACTGAAGCGTCTGGCGCTGGCGGTCCCGGAGGGACGCGAGGGGTCCTACGCGGTCGCGGGGGCGCTGTCGCTGTATCTCAACTTCATCAACCTCTTTCTGAGCCTCCTCCGGTTCTCGGGCCGCCGGAACTGAGCCCGCGTAGGATGCGAGCGCTGCTCGGGGCGATCGTCGCCCTCGGTCTCCTCGGACAGCGGGTCTGGGCGGGACCGCCGGCATGGGAACGGACGGCGCGTCTCCGCTGCACGGGCGTGTCCCGGGTCGCGTGCAACCTGTCGGGCACCGCCAAGTGCGGAGCCGCCGACAGCGACCTGGTGCTCGACGTCGATTTCGGCGCCGGTGAGGTTCGCTTCCCACGCCTGCGGACGGTCGAGGCGATCCACGACCGGTGGCACCGCAGTCCGGAGCATGGCCAGGACGTCACGTATCTGCGGCTGGCGAGCGACCGGACACTGGAGCTGTGGACGACGGATCCAGCGCAAGGGTGGAACGCCCTCCTCCTCGAGGGGGGGAGCCGTCGCGCGACGTTCGTCGGCGAGATCGTCCGCTTCCGCTGTCGCGCCGCGGGGTGACGGCTACCAGCGGAGGACCGGCGGATGGCCCTTCGGGAGCTCGGCTGGCAATGGATCGTCGGGCGGCTTCGGCAGGTCGAAGTCCCGCGGGTCGTAGAGGAAGCGGCGCGGGGGCCGTACCTGCGGATCGTCCGTCGTGCGGCGCTCGGCGTGCGCCTCGCCGGCGGCCGGCGTGTCCGCCGTCCCCGGGGACGGTGGCGGTGTGTCGTCGCCGACGCGCAACGTGATCCGCTCGGCCTCGGTCTCCACCGCCGGGGCGACGGTACGATCGAGGTCGAGCACGACGCGCACCGTCCCGGCATCGCGCTGCGCCACGCGCACGCGCAGGATGGGTGATCGACCGTCGATCGTCCGCGGCACGCCGCGCGCGAGCGTCGTCCCCGGAAGATCGACGAAGACACGGGCCACCGCGTCGCCCGCTCCGCCGATCGCGTGCGCCTCGACGGCGAGGGGTGACGAGAGCTGGAGGGCGATACTCCCGGGAGCGACCGTCACCCGCTCGAGGACCGTCGCGCCGGCCGGCCAGCCGGCGAGGAGCACCGCGGCCAGGCCGCCGACCCAGGGACGCATGATCTTCTTACGACCACGCGAGAGGCACCGGGTCAACCCGCCTCGCTAGGCGCTCCGACGCACCCCGGGGAGGCCGTCGAGGCTGTGCGCGTTCCGCTCCTGGCGCGACGCCTGGAGTGCGTCGGGACCGAGGCGCTCCGCATACTGGACGAGCTGATCGCGTTGGCCGCGGTACTCGTACAGCGGGACGGCGTACCCGCATGAGTCGGCGATCCGGTAGATGGCGGCCCGCACGATCGAGCGGGTCCCCGGGAGGTCGGGGAAGAGGGGCCGCAGCCGGGCGAAATCGGGATCGCCCGGTTCGAGGACGGTGGCACGTCCGTGCAGCCGGACGATGCGAGGCCGGCCCTCGAAGGCGCAGAACATGAACACGATGCGCCCGTTCTCCTTCGCGTGCGCGACGGTCTCGATGCCACTGCCGGTGAGATCGAGGTAGGCGACCGTCGCGGCGTCGAGCACGCGGAAGGTGTCGAGCCCCTTGGGCGAGAGATTCACGAGGCCATCGGCGGCCAGGGGCGCCGTGGCCACGAAGAACATCCGTTGCGCGGCGAGGAACGCCTGCACGTCGCCGTCGATCGCTTCGAATACCTTGCCCATCTCAGCGGTCCTCGTCGCGCTCGATCCGTGCGCGCATGTCGGCGAGCCAGCGCTCGTACGCGGGACCCTCCCACGCGCGATGATCGCCGTTCCGGTAGTGTTGCGCATTGCGATGGTAGAGCCACGCGTTGAGGCGGTTCGGCCGGGAGCAGTCCCGTTGCCTGATCACCGTCGCGGGCACCCCGGCGATCACCGAGCCCGGTGGGAACACCGATCCCTCCCGGACGAAGGCGCCGCCGGCGACGATCGACCCGCGGCCGATGACCGCGCCGTCCATGACGGTCGCGTTGATGCCGATCAGGCAGTCGTCCTCGATGGTACAGCCGTGGACCGTCGCATGGTGCGTGATCGAGCAGAAGTCGCCGACCACCGTCGAGCGCTCGTAGGCGACGTGGACCATGACGAAGTCCTGGACGTTCGTCATGCGGCCGATGCGGATCTCCTGACACTCGGCGCGCATCGTCGCGTTGGTCCACACCGACGATCCCTCGCCGATCGTGATCGCCCCGAACAGCTGGGCGCCGGGGGCGATCCACACGGAGGCGTCGATGTGCTGCAGGCGATCGGTCATCGGCGCCCGTATACATGGCGGGGGCCGCGTCGTGCACGTCTCAGCGGTCGAGGAGACGTTCGCGCTCGAGGACGCCGCGGAGGGCCTCCGCGAAGACCGCCTGGCCGGCCGACGAGAGGTGCGGATCGCCGGGCAGCCGCGTCACCACCCCCGCCTGCTGCGCCGCCAGGAGTACGGGTGCCAGGTCCAGGACCGGTACCCCGCGAGCCGCCCACAAGTCGACCTGCCACTGCTTCATCCTCCTGGGCATCACCTCGAGCACGACGACGAGGCGTGCGCCGTCGGCGCGGACCGCTCGCAGCAGGCGATCCTCCAGGGCCTCGGTCAGGCGCCAGGCGGGTGTCGCCGAGGGCGAGTGGTCTGCGACGAACGTCGGCGCGGGGGCACTGGCGGGCATCGTCCCCGGAACGGCCGCCGGTGCCGGCGACGACGGGTGTCGAAGCATGGCGCCCGCGAGCGCGAGACCGTACGCGGTCTGGGCGAACAGCCGGGAATTCGCCTGCAGCCACTGCGTGACGGGGCTCTTGCGCCGTGGTGCCGGACCGTCGGGATCGCGCAACCGGTCGCCGTCGAGAGTGAAGCGTGGACCGGTCCCCTCGACATTGTCGGTCGGGTCGTTGGGGACGATGACCAGCACGACGAGATCGGGCCGATACGCCCGCCCGTCGTGCTCGTAGAAGAGCATCTCCTGCCCCGTCCCCCAGCCGGGAACGCCGGCGTTGATGACGTCGGTGTCGGGGAGCATCGCCTCCAGCCGCTCGGTGAAGCATTCCGCGATCTCGACCCCCCAACACCAGACGACGGAATCGCCGAGTACCAGGATCCGACGGCGTCCGGGCGCGCGGTCGCGCGCGTAGGTCCGGTCGCGGAGGCCGTCGGCATTCTGGACGACCCGGGTACCGAACGCCGCGCCCCGGAACTGCGCCGTCCGCGAGGGCGCGAGGCGCCATCCGAGGACGGGATCGTAGACGGTGAACCCGACGATCGAATGGAACGAGGCCGTCTCGACGTGCAGCAGCCGCAGCGCTCCTTCGAGGGCGAGCAGGGTGACGGCGACCGCCAGGCCGGCGAGGCACAGGTTCGCCAGCAGGCTGGGATGACGGGAGAGCGGCCGCATGGGCGGGGGCTCTCGATAGCATCGCGGCCGCACCGCCGACAGGGTGGCTTTCAGGGGGGAGCGGGGTGGGATAGGCAAGCGGCATCTCGTCCGGAAAGGAGTCTGGGGGATGTACGGACGTACGAGAATGGTTTGGGTTGGGATGATGGTTGCGGTCGCCGGGGCGCTGACGCTCGGCGGCTGCTCGGGCTCGCCAGAGGAGGGTTCGGCCGAACGGGCCGGCAAGGCGATCGATCAGAGCATCGACAAGGCCAAGGACGCCGCGGCCAAGGCGGCCGATGCAACGCAGAAGGCCGCGGAGCAGGCGGCCGAGGCCGCGAAGGGAGCGGCGGCCGGCGCCGTCGACGCGACCAAGAACGCCGCCGGTGCCGCGGCGGACGCCACCAAGAATGCCGCCGCGGGTGCCGCCGACGCGGCCAACGCCGCAGCCAACAAGGTCCTCGACGCCGGAGCGGCGGCGAAGGATGCGACGAAGGACGCAGCCGCCGCGGCTGCCAATGCCGCAGGCGATACGGCGCAGGGCGCCGCCGATGCCCTGCACAAGGCGGGCGAACCCGCCAAGGAATAGCATCAGGGGCGCCGCTCGCGACCCGATGGGCCGCGGGCGGCGCCGCCCGATCGTCAGCTCGCCCGGCGGTACATGGTCACGACGGCAGCGCCGCCGAGACCCAGGTTGTGCTGCAGGGCCACCTTCGCCCCCGGCACCTGCCGCTTCTCGGCGAGACCGCGCAGCTGCCAGTTGAGCTCGGCGCACTGCGCGAGGCCGGTCGCCCCCAGCGGGTGGCCCTTCGAGATGAGGCCGCCCGACGGATTGACGACCACCTTGCCGCCGTAGGTGACGGCGCCGGAGTCGATCAGCTCGCCGCCCTTGCCGGGCTCGCACAGGCCGAGCCCCTCGTAGGTGATCAGCTCGTTGGTCGAGAAGCAGTCGTGCAGCTCGACGACGTCGACGTTCTCCGGGCCGAGCCCCGACTGCTGGTAGACCTTCTCGGCAGCCTTGCGCGTCATGTCGGCGCCGATCAGCTTGATGCAGCTCTTCTCGCTGAGCGTGCTCTCGAAGTCGGTCGTCATCGCCATGCCGAGGATCTCGACCGCGTGGTCGCGCAGCCCGTGCTTGTCGACGAAATCCTCGCTGGCGAGGATCGCCGCCGCTGCCCCGTCGGACGTCGGACAGCACTGCAGCTTGGTGAGCGGCTCGTAGACCATGGGGGCGCCCAGGATCTGGTCGAGCGTGTATTCGTCCTGGAACTGCGAGTACGGGTTGTTCACCGAGTGGCGATGGTTCTTGAGACCGATCCGGGCGAACGACTCGGCCTTGGTGCCGTACTTCTCCATGTGCTCGCGGCCGGCGTTGCCGAAGAACTGCGCCGTCGGCGGGCCCGCGGCGAATCCCCGCAGCGACACCATCAACTCGAACTGCTTGTCCATCGGGTTGGTGCGATCCGTGAACTTGGCGCCGAGCGAGCCCTTCTCCATCTTCTCGAAGCCGAGCGCGAGGACGCAGTCGGCGAGACCGCCCTCGACGAACTGCTTCGCCATGAAGAGCGCCGTCGATCCCGTCGAGCAGTTGTTGTTGACGTTGTAGACCGGGATGCCGGTCATGCCGAGCTGATACACGGCTCGCTGCCCGCAGGTGGAGTCCCCGAAGCAGTAGCCGACCGCTGCCTGCTCGACGGCCGTGTAGGGGATGCCGGCATCGGCCAGCGCCTTCTCACCGGCCTCCTTGGCCATGTCGGGATAGTCCCAGGCCTTGGAGCCGGGCTTCTCGAACTTGGTCATTCCGACGCCGACGACGAACACCTTGCGAGCCATGCGCGAGTCCTCCTGTGTGCTGCGAATCCGCAGCGTTTTCGCGTGGGCGAGGAGCCACGTCAAGCGTGATCCGCGCTGCGGTTCGCTGGGCGCGGTGCGCGATCAGCGTGGCCCGGCGGAGTACGGTGGCGTTCGGGGTCGCCGCACTCCAGCGCAGCGGATTCGGCAGCACCGCAGCGAGCAACGCAGCCTGGCGAGGGTCGAGCTGCGCCGCGGTGGTGTCGAAGGCGGATCGGGCGGCGGCCTCGGCGCCGTAGACGCCGGGACCCCATTCGATCACGTTCAGGTAGACTTCCAGGATGCGGGCCTTCGACCAGCAGAGGTCGAGGAGCGTCGCCAGCCAGACCTCGAGCGCCTTGCGCACGTAGGACCGTCCGGGCCACAGGAAGAGGTTGCGGGCGCACTGCATGGTGATCGTGCTCGCCCCGCGACCCCGGCGGTGGGGATGCGCCGCGTTCCAGCGGAGCGCCGCGCGTAGCGCCGGCCAGTCGACGCCGTGATGCTCCAGGAATCGGGCGTCCTCGGACGCGATCACGGCGCGTCGCAGGGCCGGGTTCATTCGATCGAGGGGAACCCACTCGCGTCGGATCGCGGGCGGCGGCGCGGCACGGACGCCCTCGAGCCAGCGGATCGCCATCAAGGGGGTGAAGGGCGGATCGACGAGGCGATACATGGCGACACCCGCGAGCGACAGTGCTGCGAACGCCGCGGCCAGGCGGACGGTCCAGCGGAGCATGAGGCGGAGCACGGGTGGCGATGATGGCAGAATGCCCGCCATGTGCTAGGAGGCGACCATGCGGAGGGGACGTCGCGTGCTGCGGGCGCTCGGCGTGGTGGGGATGGTGGTCGTCGTGGGCGGCGGGTGTGGCCGGGGCCGGCCAACCTACGAATACGAGCCGAACGTCACGACCGTCTACACCGCGCAACCCGTTCCGCCGATCATTCCGCCGGACGCGGGCACGACCGCACCGCCACCCGGGGTGCCGGCGGGCACAGCCGGCGCGACGGCATTCCCGGCGACGACGCCATCGACCATCCCCTCGGCGCCCTCGGCGCCCGGGGCGCCCCCGCGCCGGCCGACCTCGTGGGTCGGGCCCGGCGCGCGCCAGTAACTCAGCCGACTCGGGTCGTCCCTAGAAGCGGCCTCCGTCGATGGCGCCCAGCACCGGCTGGAACGCCGAGCGGATGGCGTCACGGCATGCCGCCGAGATCGCCCCCTTCTTCTTCTTGGTGAAGGCATCCGCCTTGGTGCCGATCGCCGTGATCGCCGCCTTCGCCTGCTTCTGGAAGCGCGCGGCCTTCTTCGACGAGGTCGCGCTCGCGGCCTTGTCCAGCTTGCCGCCCGCGGCGGTGATCTGCTTCGTGATCGTCTTCTGCAGCTTCGGATTGATGGTCTCGCTGCAGATCGGCGTTGCCGTCGCCTCGGCGAGGCAGGCGCGTGCGGTCTGGCAGGGCGGCGGCAGCGACGTGCTGGTGGTCGTGGGCACCGGGACGGTGACGGTCGTCGTGGAGGCGGGGGGCAGGGTGACCGTGGACGTCGTCGTCGCGCCGGGCAGGGAGGTCGACGTCGTCGTCGGCACCGGCGAGGTCGTCGTCGTGGTCGTTGCCGTGCGCGAACGTCGTGGTCGTGGTCGTCGGGGCCGGGATCGTGGTGACCGTGGTGGTGGTCGTCGGAGGGGTCGTGTCGACGAGGAGGACGAACGGCGACAGCGACGTCAGCGCATCGGCGCAGACGAAACCGGGGATGGTCAAGATCAACGGGACGGCGGCGAAGGGATTTCCTGCGCTGCTCGCGTGCAGGATCGCCAGCTGATTCAGGGTGAGCGGGGGTGAGGTGCCGTCGACGATGCCGTCCATGGGACTGACGTCCACTTCGACGCAGACGCGGCCCGAGGTGAAGACGGCGTCCGTGGCGACATCGAAGAACAGCGCGCGGAAGTTCCCGGGGCTGTTGGACAGGGCATATCCGGCTGGAATCGTGCCGCGATAGCGCGAGAGTCCCGAGATGTTGAGGGGCCCGCCGGACGTGACGCCGTTGAGCGTCACACGGGCGTTGAAGCTCCTCGTCGTCCCGGTCGTCGGGTCGCGGAAGGTGACGGATCGGTTGATCGTCGGATTGCCGGTCCCGACGGCATCGTTGGGGAACGCGTTCAGGACGAACGGTCCGTTGCAGGTCAGCGTGATGCCGTTGAGCGTGCACGTCACCGACCCGTCGAAGGTGTAGGTGTTGCCCGCCGGCAGGGCGCTCACGTTGATGTTGTCGAGAAATCCGACGAAGCCGTAGGGGCCCGTTGCCGGGGCGGCGCATCCACCCGACGGGCAGGCGATGTCGCCGAGAGCGTCGAAGCTGTTCCCGGTGTTCTTGAAGGGGATGACGAACGAGGCGCCCGTCGCCAGATTGAGATTCGTGACCGCAACCGTCTGCGCGCTGATCGTGCCAACCGGGCCGAGGTTCACGCCAAGATCGTAGGTGGCGTTGGCGAACGTCGCGGCGATCGTCAGCGTTCCTGCCTGGGTGATCGGATTGATCACGACGGTCACGTTGACGGTCCCGGTCCCGGCGGTGAGGGCATGCGCCCGCCCCGGCGCCAAGGCCATGAATCCGAGCAGGCCGACCAACAGCGAGAGACGACGCATCGGGCGAATCAACGACATGGGTACCCCTCCGTACAGATGGCATTCTCCTAACATGGGCAGCTGTCGGAGGGGTATTCCCCTTTATTGGGGACGCCGGGTCACTCCTCGACGGTCACCCCTCGCCAGAACGCCACGTGGTCCTTGATCTGGCCGGCGGCCGGCTTGGGGTCGGGGTAGTACCAGGCCGCGTCCCGATTCTCGGAACTTCCGACCGCGAGGGTGTAGTAGTGCGCCGTCCCCTTCCACCCACAGACGGTAGTGGTGCCGCTCGGCCGGAGGAACTCCCGGTGGACGGCGTCTGGTGGGAAGTAGCAGTTGCCCTCGACGCGCTCGCACCGTGCGGCATCCGCCTCGGCGACGACGGTTCCGTTCCAGATCGCTTTCGGCATGGCATCCTCCCCCCCGCGATGTACGCCATTCCCGGAGTTCAGCCCATCCCCGCCTTGACAGCTTCGCCAACGAACCCATCTTTCGCGTCGGCTGCCGCGCCGCGGAGCGGGCGGGCCAGGAGGTCAGGCAATGGTGACGTATCTGGATCCCTTCGAGCGGTTGCAGGACGAGGTCGAGCGCATGCTCGGGAGTGCGTTCGGTACGGTCCGGGGACCGGGTGCTTATCCACCGGTGAACGTGTTTGACGGTGGGGATGCCTATGTCCTCAAGGCAGAGCTACCCGGAATCGATCCGAATTCGATCGAGCTCAGCGTGGAAGACGACGTGGTGACGCTCCGCGGGACGCGCACGGTGGCGGAGCCTGGGCCCAACGCCGGCTACCACCGTCGCGAGCGGCAGGAAGGGGCCTTCCGCCGGGTCGTCCGTGTTCCGGGGCGACTGGCTGCCGACGAGACACGCGCGCAGTACGTGAACGGTGTCCTCACGGTGCGGGCGCGGAAGGTGCCCGAGGCGCAGCCCCGCCGCGTCCAGATCCAGGCCGAGTGACTTGCAGACGAACGAAGGAGGACGAAGCATGACCCCGAACGACATCGAAGCGCGCCCGAAGCAGAAGGTCGAGCGGCCCGAGGAAGACACGCGTCCCGGCCGCTGGTTCGTGCCCGCAGTGGACATCCTCGAGAGCCCGGAAGAGCTGACGCTCGTCGCCGACATGCCGGGCGTCGCCGCGGACGGCGTCGACGTTCGTATCGACGGCGACCACCTGACGGTCAAAGGCCGCGTGGCCGCGGACGACTATGCGGGACTCAAACCCCTGCACGTCGAGTATGCCGTTGGCGGCTACGAGCGGTCGTTCACCCTCGGTGAGACGATCGATCGCGACGGCATCAAGGCGGTGCTGCGTCACGGCGTGCTCACGCTCCATCTGCCCAAGGCGGCACACGCCCGCCAGCGGCGCATCACCGTCAACGCTGCGTAGTGCACGCGGCGTTTCGCGCCGCGTTCGGCCGGGCGCCCACGACGATCGCGGAGGCGCCCGGGCGCATCAATCTCATCGGGGAGCACACCGACTACAACGACGGCTGGGTACTTCCCACGGTCGCTCCGCAGCGTACACGCGTCGCGCTCGGACCGCGACACGACGACACGGTACGGGTGGCGAGTCCCGCGGTCGATCCCGGTGTCGGGGAGTTCAGGCTCGGTGCGGAGCACCGCGGCGCCGGCTGGCTCGACTACGTGCAGGGCGTCACGGCCGTCCTCGCGCGCGAGGGCCATCGCGTCGCTGGCGTCGATGTTGCGATCGAGTCGGACGTTCCCGTGGGCGCTGGCCTCTCGTCGAGTGCGGCGCTCGAGGTCGCTCTGCTCCGCGCGCTGCGCGAAGCGTTCGCCCTGGCCCTGGACGACGTCGCCGTTGCACGACTCGCGCAGCGCGCCGAGGTCGAGTTCGTCGGTGCTCGCGTCGGGATCATGGATCAGTTCGCCGCAAGCCTCGGGCGGCGGGGATCGGCCGTGTTGCTCGACACCCGCACGCTCGTCCATCGGCGCGTCCCGCTGCCGCGCGAGGCCGAGCTGGTGGTGATCGACTCCGGCGTCCGGCATCGCCACGTCGCCGGCGGCTACAACGTGCGGCGGGCCGAATGCGAGCAGGCAAGCGCGCTGCTTGGTGTTTCCACCCTGCGAGACGTGCGCCTGGGAGACGAAGGAGCCCTTCCGCCCCCGCTCGATCGCCGCGTCCGCCACGTGGTGAGCGAGAACGCGCGCGTGCTCGAGACGGTTGCGGCCCTCGAGGCTGGTCGACTCGACCATGCCGGGCTGCTGTTCACCGCGTCGCACCGATCGCAACGCGACGACTTCGAGGTGTCGGTACCCGAAGTCGATCGCCTGGTCGCCGCGGCGATCAGGCACCCGGACGTCTACGGGGCACGTCTCACGGGAGGGGGCTTCGGTGGAGCGATCGTGGCGCTCGTCCGAGCGGGGCGGGGTCCCGCGGTCGGCGCCGCGGTGGTCGCGGCGGCCGGCGGAGCGCCGGTGCGGCTCGTGATCCCGTAGTCCGGGGCGACCGACGGGTCAGCCGCGGCGACGACCGGCGCTGCGCGTCTCGGATCGCCGCGCCCAACCGTTACCCTGCGCCGATCCCCCTCCGCGCGAGGCGGACGACGCCGCCACCCACGAGCCCGTGCCGCCGCCGCCGGAGGTGCGCCCGGCGCTCGCCCATCCATTGCCGTTGCCGGTGCTGCCGCCCCCGGCCCCGGTGGCGGAGGCCCACGCCGAGCCGCTCGATGACGTCGCTCCCTGAATGGCGGTGCGCGCCTTCTGCACCGTCGTGCCGCTGGCGCCGAGGCCCGACCCGGCGAGCGTGTTGCTGATGCCGGTCGCGGTCGACACTTCGCCGAGGGTCTGGGCGTGGCCCGGTGCCGCGAGCAACAGGAGGGCGAGAGCACCGAAGGCGAGCAGTTGGAGCGTCTGGTTCATGGGGTCAGCATAGCGTCGGGCCGGATGAGTCAGAAGCCGACCAACGCCATGCGGCCTGCGCAGTCCTCCGCGGCCGACCCGGAGGTCGCAACGGCCCCCCGGAGGTGCCGAAAACTCGAGGGAAACGACCTCTTCGCCTACGAGCCGCCGTTCACCCCCCGCGACGACGATCGCGTCACCGCCCGCGCCCTGAGGACCGGCCGTCCTACGGATGCCGACCGGTCGTGGTCGGTGGTTCGAGGCGAAGCCCCTTGGCGACGTCGTAGCCGGTGACCGCCGCGCGCACCGTTCCTCCGCCGTCGACGACGACGAACGTCGGCGTCCCGCTGACGCCGAAGGCCTGGAACGTCCGCCGATCCACGTCGACGGCCACCGTGGCCGGAAACGGCGCGGTGAACGCCGTGAAGAAGGTGTCGAGGGTCGCCGGGTTCTCGTCGGTGACCGCGATCACGCGTGCTCCAGTGCGCTGCTCGTACTCGAGCAGCGCTGGGAGCGACGCCTTGCACGGGCCGCACCACGTCGCCCAGAAGAACAGGACGTGCGTGCTCCCATCGGCGAGCGTGGGCGGCACCGACCCTCGGTACGCCGACAGCTTGGCGGCCGGCGCGGCGTCTCCCACCTGAATCGGCCCCGGCAGTGACGGCCACTTCATTGGGAACGCACGCGGCGTGAGGGTGATCGTGCGCGGCGACCCGTCACGGAGCACGACCAGTGGCGCAGGGGTGTCGATCGAGGCGAGGAGCGTCCAGACGCGGATCTGGTTCCGTTCGGTGAAGGGGGTCCCGGGTGGGCCGAGGACCACGTCCCCCGGGAGGAGGCCGGCGGCTTCGGCAGGCGAGTCGGGATACACGGCGACGACGCCCGCGGCCCCCTCCGGCAGCGAGTGCTCGGCGCGCTGCGCCTCCGTGGCGTCACGGAAGTTGATCCCCATCCAGGCGGGTACGACGTCACGCATGCCGCGGACGTCGTCCGCCAGCGTCGGGAAGGCGGGATGCGATGCGGCCTGGGGCGATCCGGTCGCGCCCTCGAGCGGAAGTCGCAGGTCTTCACAGGCCACGAGCGCGTCGTAGGAGGCCCGCTCCTTCGCCGTACCGTGCGTCGCCAGGTACGTCCGTCCGGCGACGTTGATGAGGATCGCGCGGAGGCGAAGGACCACGCCGAGTCGTACCTCCATCCGGTAGGCAGCCGCGTCGGCCGCATCGGCGCGAGCGTCGAGGTGCTGCAGGCGCTTCAGCGTTGCGCGGTCTCGTCGCGTATACGGACCGAGTCCGGCCAGCAGTCCCGCCGTCGTGGCACGGCGTTCGGCCTCGGGGAGCGCCTCCAGCGACTTCGGTTGCAGGTGTGTCGCCCAACCCGGCTGCGCGGCGAGGAAGCGCCCGAGGTTGGCCCCGGTGGAATCGGCGAAGCCGTTGCGCCAGGCCTTGCCGTAGCCCTTCAGTTGCTCGCTCAGTGCCGGCAGCTGGCCGGCCTGCTCGTCCACCTCCGCGAGCGAGCGCGGACTGAACATGCCGTAGGCGTTGGCGATGCGGTCGAGGAGTCGGATGTCAGGTTCCCACGTCGCCTTGTCCTGCCATGCGATCCGCAGCTGTGCGTCGACGAAGCGGTCGTAGGCGTCGCCATCGCTGCCCGACGCACGTCGCAGCAGGTCGTCGAGATAGCGGTCCGACGTGCGCAGGGGGACGTCGGGCGCGTCGTCACTGACCATGACGTCGCGATGCGCGTCGGTGAAGCGTCCGGTGTTGGCCAGGGCGCCGATGAAGTGGAAGGAATGTCCGACGTTGTCCCGGCCGCGGTTCTCCGGGTAGCAGCCGTACGCGGGACGGTCCGGCGTCGTCGAGAAGTATCCGCACACGCCCGCGCTGGGGTCGGCCGGATTCGCGCGCAGCAGATTCGCGAACGAGCCGGAGAAGCACTGCGACATCAGAAGGACGACGCGAACCCGCGGGTCCAGGATCTTCAGGAACGCCCCCAGATCGTTCACCGCCAGCGACTCGTCCGGACCCCAGAGGGTGATACGGTTGTTGCGGAGGTCCTGGGCGTTCTTGGTGCCGTGGTCGGTGACGTAGAAGAGCAGCGTGTCGCCTGGTCGTAGCGTGCGCCCGGGGCCTGCGAACCATTGCAGGATGGCGGCCTTGGTCGCGGGACGGATCGTCACGCCGTCGATGTGCGAGTTGCCGTAGACGATCGGTGTTCGCAGCAACCCGCCGAGCCGCGTGTCCCTGATCAGCCAGAAGTCGGGCTCGGGCTGCATCTCCCGCGTGGCGAGATCGGGATCGGGGGACTCGCCGTCGCTCGCGAAGACGGCGATGCGCTCGGGCGGGATTCCTGCGCGGCGTACTTCGGCGAGCAGCTGCTGCAGGTGGAGGAAATGCGACTGGTAGTTGAGGGCCCGGTCGTGACCGCCGTTGATCAGCACGACCCAGAGACGGCCCGCAGGATCCGCCGTGGCGGAAGGCAGGGGCGTGCTGGTGGTCCGGCAGGCGGCGCTCAGAAGCAGCGTCGCGCCGAGCGCGGCGCGCGCGAGCCGGGACTGTCGCAACCACATCCTCCAAAGGAGGGTAGCAGACGACGCGCGGGAAGCGAGCGTGGCTCAGCGATCGCGTGCCGTGGCGGCCTGCGGGAGCGAGCCATCGGCGGATGCGACCAGGTCCGTCGCGTTGCGCTCGACCCGGAGGCGGACCAGCGTTCGCACGAGTTCGGGTCCGAAGGCCACCGAGACGGCCGCCCACGCGAGCAACCCGCCGACGATGAATCGAGTGAGCGCGAATCCACTTTCTACGCTGGCGACGTCCATGGTCCCCAATCCCCCCGAACGGCGCGGATTGAACCACCGGCGTGTCGTGGACGTCAAGGAAAAAACGCCTGCGGGCGTCGACGCACAGCGGCGGAAAGTGGAGCGACGTGCACCGCGCGATTCATCGGGCGTGTCCGCAGATCGCCGCGTTGCGCACGCGCTATGCGCTCGCGCGCAACATCGACGTAACGTGAATCGATCTCTGCTCCGGCAACGCGACGTGCATGGCGCAGCGCGGCGACGGCGGTCGAGCCCGCTCCGATGAAGGGATCGACTACGAGATCGCCGGGATTCGTCAGGGCGAGAACCAGCCGCTCCACCAGCTCCACGGGGAACTGGCACGGATGGCAGGTCTTTTCGACGTGGTTGTGTTTCACGTTGGGGATCGTCCAGACGTCACCCGGATTCTTGCCCAGCGGATGGCACGATGGCTCGCCGGCGCGCGGCCCCTTGTAGTGGCGCTTGCCCGGGTACTTCTGCGGCACGCGTACCGGGTCGAGGTGGAAGACGTAGTCCGCTCGTGTGAACCAGAGGATGGTTTCGTATCGACCGGAGAAGCGACGGCGGCAGTGCAGGCCGTGCTCGAAGTGCCAGACGATTCGGTTTCGCAACGCGAGACCATGAGCCTTCAGCAGCGGGTAGAGCAGGACGTCGAGCGGGAACACCTCACCGCCGGACACGTGATTGCCCACCTGCCAGCAGAGGCTGCCATCGGCGGCGAGGACGCGGACGCAGGCGGCGATGACGGCCTCCTGAGTCGCGAGATACTCGTCCAGCGGGCGGCGGCTCTCGTACGCCTTGCCCAGATTGTAGGGGGGGGAGGTGACGACGAGCCGTGCGGAGCCCTCGGGGAGCGTCGGGAGGAAGGCGGCGCAGTCACCTTCGAAGAGGACGGCGCGCGCGTCGGGGCTCCACGTGGCGACCGTGTCCGAACCCCTCCCCACCGAGGTCGCGTGTAGCGGGCAGGCGCGGTGCGGGTCAAGCGTGGACCTTGCGCCTCCGGGGACGACAGGCGAGAATTTCGTGGTGCGGGCCGTTCTGTCGTTGCTGATCCTGGTGGTCGCGTGTGCTCCCCCACCACCACGGGTCCTGGTCGGTCCGGTCGCCGATGGCCTCGACGGCTATCTCGCGGCACGCCCCCTGGCGGCGGGGCAGGACATCCGCCGCGACGAGGTACAGCGCAGCGCCAGTGCGACCTGGTTCGTGGTCCAGGTACGTACAGGCGAGTCGCCGCATCGCCATGCCGCGCACGATCTGACGGTCACCATGCTGCGCGGCGCGGGAACGCTGACGCTCGAGGACCGACGGGTCGGGATGCGGGCGGGCGACGTGGCCGTGATACCCCGTGGTGCGTTGCACTTTTTCACCAACGACGGGCGCGCACCGGCGGTGACGCTCGCCGTGTTCACCCCGTCGCTCGATGCACCGGACACGATCCCCGCCGTTGACTCCCAGACCGACCGCCGGTAGCTGTTGAAGGGAGTCGCACGTGGAGGTGGTCGCATGACAACGAGAGGGTGGTGTGGGGTCGTGGCGATGGCGCTCGTGTCGGGCGCGCTGTTCGGGGCAGTACCCGTTCGCGCCGCCGACTCCGTCACCGGCGAGGTGGTGGACGTCGCCTGCTGGATGCACGACGAGAAGTACAAGGGGCCGAGCCACAAGAAGTGCGCCGAGACCTGCGCCAAGAAGGGGATCCCGATGGGTATCCTCACCTCGGACAACCAGCTGTGGGTCCTGCTCGAGGACCACGAGAACCCGAAGGGCTACGCCGACGCCAAGGCCAAGGCGGCGGAGACCATCACCGTCGAGGGTGTGAAGGTCACCAAAGGCGGCGTACAGGCGATCATCGCCGAAGAGGTGAAGTAGCCGAAGCGTTCAGAAGAACGTGTGCAGCTCGATCCAGAGCTGCGGCTGGTTCACGTCAGGCTGCGAGCCCGGTCCCATGTTCGCCCGGTAGAGGATCCGCGGCTGGATGAATCGGTCGATGAAGGGGTCGAAGCCGATCACCCATCGCTCGAGCGGGTTGCCGCCACCGAACTTGACGTAGTTGTACTCGGTGTGGAGGTTCAGCCAGTTGAACATCAGGAAGTCGACCTCCGCATAGGCCACCCAGTCGACGCGCTGTGACGAGGGAATCACGTTGCGGTCGTCGATGCCGTCGACCTCGAAGAGGTAGGTGAACTTCCAGAGGTTCGCGCCGGCATAGACGCAGTACGCGTCGCGTTTGCTCGACTGGCGGGCGAACGAGCCGCCGATCATCAGGCTCCGGACGACCGGCACGTCGTCCCAGATGGCGTAGCCGTTGACGGTGACGGACACGTCGTTGTCGCCGGAGAGGCCATTGGTCACCGAGGTGCCGAGGTAGAAGGGGCCCGGCATGATGCCGATCTCGGCGCCCTCGTCGGGGTTCTTGAAGGTATAGCCGACCTGCGAGCGGACGAACGCCTGGTCGTCCCACAGCCGCAGACCGTAGGTGGGGAAGAACCGGCCGCCCTTCAGGTAGAGTCCCCACGGGGCGAACCCGCGGATGATGGCCATCGCCTCGCGGTTCTGCGCGACGCCGTTGAAGTTCTCGTCGACGTAGAAGGTGAGCATGTCCTGCAGCAGGTCGACCTGGAAGTAGGTGGTGAACTGGTCGACGGCGAGGTTGTTGGACGTGTTGTCGTCTCGGAAGAAACGGTAGCCGGGAACGCGACCGGCGGCGTTCGGTGTGTCGGAGAACGTCACGGTGTCGCGCACCCGGAGGTCGGCGCCGATCGACACCCACTGGTTGAGGTCGCCGTTGAACGCCTTGACGCCCTTGGGGATGGGCAGGATCTGCAGGTCGTTCAGGATCTCGTGCGAGTGGATGTAGGTGAATGCGGTGCGCTTGCCACCACCCGTGATGTTGGTGTGACAGTCGCTGCACTTGGCGCCCGAGCGCACCATGAGGTACGGCTCGGCGCGGCCGATGGTTGGTGCGCAGAGGAGGACCGCGACGATGCCCCACGCCAGCAGCCGTGCCCGCCGCGCCGCCTCGACCTTCCCGCGCTCTTCGTCGCGCATGCCGACCTCCCCCAGCCGACCCCTGCCGTTCCCGCCAGACGCCGGATGTCCACCGGCGCCCGCAGCGATCAAGCGATCAGTGCCCGGTCTCGAGCGCCGACTTCAGCGCCGCGAGATGCTTGAGTTCGTCCGAGAGGCGCTTCAGCGTGTCGATGACGCGAGCGACCTCCGCCTCGGCCCACTCGATCTCCTGATGACTCACCTTCGCCAGCGCCCCACGCAGCTGATCGTAGAGGCCGACCAGCCCTTCGACGCCCGAGATCCCCGACTCCGCGATCCTGCGGTTGATGTCCCGCGTGAAGTTGATGATCTGATCGGTCTGACGCAGCATCTCCTCCATTGCTTTCCTCCGTTGATTGCTTCCGGCGCCTCGATGAGCGCGGTCCATAGCACCACGATGGGCGAGTGACAACACGTTCGCACACGATCGGCGCGTATTCGGCGACGCTCGGGGAGCACCGCGTCGGCGACGACACGGTCGCGCTCTGGGAGGTGGCGGATCTCGAGCGGCACGTCGACCGGAACGCGCTGCTCGCGGGCGACGATCCGCCCGAGCCGCCGTACTGGGCGCACCTCTGGAGCGGAGCGCGCGTCCTGGCGGAGGCCGTGCCGCACGATGGGGGTCGCGTGCTGGAACTCGGGTGCGGCCTCGGGCTGCCGGGACTCGTCGCGGCCCGGCGTGGAGGGCGCGTGACGTTCCTCGACCGCATCCCCGTGTCGCTGGCATTCGTTCGCGCGAGCGCCGAAGCCAACGGAATCCGCGACGCGGCGCTCGTCGTCGCCGACCTCACGCGTCCTCCGTTCCGGGAGCGGTTCGATCTCGTGCTCGCGGCCGAGGTCCTCTACGAGCGGCCATTGTTCTCCCGGGTGGCGCGGACGCTCGGCGGGCTGATCGCTCCGCGGGGGCGCGTCCTCCTCGCCGACGGCGGACGGATCGACACCCGGGCGTTCTATCCTGAGCTCGAGGCGTGCGGACTGGTGTTCCGGGTCGTCGAGCGACGCGTCAACGAGGAGGGCTTCCCGGTGACGGTGCGCCTGGTGACGATCGAGCGGGCCTAGCCGAGCCGGTATTTCTCGATCTTGCGGTAGAGGCGCTGCCGGTCGATGCCCAGCAGGCGGGCCGCCTCGTTCTTGTTGCCCTGGCTCTGACGGAGCGCCGCGGCGATGACCCGGCGCTCGCCCTCGGCGAGGCTCACCACCTCGGGCGGTGTCACCTCGTCGTCGGTCCGCGGCGCCGCCACCCCTCCGACGGCGGCGGGAAGATCGGCCAGGGTGATGGTGTCGGCGGCCGAGACGGCGAAGGCGCGCTCGATGGCGTTCTCGAGCTCGCGGATGTTTCCCGGCCAGTCGTGCGCGAGCAGTCGCTCCATCGTTTCGGGCGCCACGCGCTTCGGCGCCACCTGGTACTGGCGCGAGAAGCGGTCGAGGAAGTGGTCGACCAGCGCCGGGATGTCGTCGCGACGGTCGCGCAGCGAGGGCAACGTGATCCGGACGACGTTCAGTCGGTAGAAGAGGTCGGGACGGAACCGCGTTGCGGCGACCTCGGCCTCGAGGTCGCGGTTCGTCGCCGCGATGATGCGCACGCTGACCGGGACCGGCCGGCTCGATCCCAGCGGCGTGACCTCGCGCTCCTGGATGGCGCGGAGGAACTTCGCCTGCAGCGAGATCGGAATCTCCGCCACCTCGTCGAGCAGCAGCGTGCCCCCCTCGGCGGCGCGAAAGACGCCGTCGTGATCGGTGAGCGCCCCGGTGAAGGCGCCCGCGGCGGTGTCCGAAGAGCTGGCTGTCGAGGAGCGTCTCCGACAGCCCGGCGCAGTTGATGGCGACGAAGGGATGGAGGGCCAGCGGACCGCGCTGGTGGATGGTCCGGGCCACGAGCTCCTTGCCGGTTCCGCTCTCGCCGTTCAGCAGCACGGTGCTGCGGTTCTGGCTGACCGCGTCGATCAGCCGGTAGACCTCCTGCATCGCGGGCCCGGTGCCGACCAGGTCGCCGGAGCGGCTGATAGCGGCCGATCTCGCGGCGCAGGCGGACGTTCTCCCGCTTGAGCGCCTCGACCTTGAGCACGCGCTCGAGCGTCAGCAGGATCTCCTGCGGGCGGTGCGTCCTTGATGAGGTAGTCGACGGCGCCGAGCTTCATCGCCTCGACGGCGGTCTCGATGGTGCCGTAGCCCGTCAGGACGATCGCCGCGGCGTCGACGTGACGCTCGTGCATGGCGCGCAGGAGGGCCATGCCGTCCATCACCGGCATCTTGAGATCGGTGAGGACGACGTCGAACACGGTCTCGGCCAGCCGGGCGAGCGCCGCCTGGCCGTGGGCCGCGCACTCGACCGTGTAGCCGGCGCGCTCCAGGTTCCTGGCGAGCGTGCGGGCCATGTTCGGCTCGTCCTCGACGAGCAGGATGCGTGCACCCATGGCTCAGGCCGGGTGCTCGGGCGCGCTCGCGTCGTGGCAGGGGCAGGGCAGCTCGATGGTGAACGTGGTGCCGGCGCCGACGGTGCTGGTGACCCGGATGTCGCCGCGATAGCGCTGCACGATCGAGTGGACGACCGACAACCCGAGCCCCGTCCCCTGGCCCGGCGCCTTGGTGGTGTAGAAGGGATTGAAGATGTCCTGCAGGTGATTGGCCGGGAATGCCGATCCCCGTGTCGTGCACCTCGAGCCGGACGCGGTCGACGCCGGCGAGGCCCGTGCGCAGGAGGAGCGCGCCGCCGTCGGGCATGGCCTGCACCGCGTTGGTGATGAGATTCAGCAGGATCTGGCGCATCGCGTTCGCGTTCGCGACGCAGGGCGGTGTGGGCTGGAACTCGGTGGTGACGCGGACGCCGTGGTTCTGGAGGTACTTACCGAGCAGCTGCAGCGTCCGCGTGAGCAGATCGTTGACGTCCACGCGCTCCAGCTCGGCGCCCGACTCGCGCGAGAACTCGAGCAGGCTCTTGATGATCGCCTGAGCGCGGACGATCTCCTCCTCGGCGATCCCGAGATCCTCCTTCACCTCGGGGTTGGTGCCGTCGACGACCTGGCGCAGGTGCCAGAGGGCGTTCATCACGATGGCGAGCGGGTTGCGCAGCTCGTGCGCGATGCCGGCGGCGAGCTGGCCGATGGCCGCCATCTTCTCCGACTGGATCAGCTGCCCCTCCAGCCGCTGGCGCTCCGAGAGGTCGATGCACATCAGCTGCACCCAGCGGCGATCGCCGTACTCGATGAAGCCCGCGTTGACGAAGGTCGGGATCAGGCGGCCGTCGCCCGAGACCAGATGCAGATCGTCCGCCGCGGCGTGCCCCTGCGTGATCGCGCTGCGCCAGAGTGCCTCGGCGCGCGGTCGCTCCGGCTCGGGGAACAGGTCGACGACGAGACGGCCGGCGAGCGCGGTACGTGGCCAGCCGAGCAGGGTTTCGGCGCCCTGGTTGAGGTCGAACACCCGGCCGTCGCGCGCGTCGGCCATGACGATGCAGCCGGGTGCGCGATCGATCGCGCGGCGGTAGCTGGCCTCCTGCTCGAGGAGCTCCTCCTCCCGTGCCTCGACGAAGAGGTCGGTGATGTGGAGCATGCGCGCGCGGAACTCCTGCGTCAGGAGTTCCGCCAGCGCCTGCCCGCGGGCGGGGTCGTCGGCATGGACCCGGTGCAGGTCGTCCATCAGGTACTGGATGAAGCGCATCTGCGACACGAGGAAGCGCGACGGCGGGAAGTGCGAGATGAACCCGCGCCGCGCGTGGCGCCGTAGGAAGACGTACGTCTCGATGTTGTCCGGATCGGCGATGTGCCGCGCCCAGCGGGTGATCGCCGCCGCCTGGTCGGCCTCCAGCTGCGGCCAGTCGCGCTCGGGAATGCCGAGCGCCCGCCCGATGTCCCGCATCCAGGGGCCGAGGACCACCGGGGTGCGCTGCTCGATGAACGTCGCCAGGTCACGGCGCAGCTCGACCTGGTCGCGCGACCCGCGGAGGAGCCCGCTGTCGCGGATATAGGCCTTGATCCGCTCGAGATGACCCGCGAGCGACGCGTCCGGCGGGGCGTGGCTCACCAGCGCTGGGATTAGCAGCTCCGAACGCCGGCAGGCCAGTCCGAGGACGCAACTCCGGCGGCCGTCGGGTGTTGCCAGCGGCATGTCGGCGATCGCCGTCGCCCACGAGGCCACCTGGGAAGCCCCATGGGGTTCCCATATGATCCCGTCACCCATGGTGCAGGGGGCGGGGGAGGAGAAGCGCATGGCGCCTGAGGTGGAGGCGGCTACGAACGCCGCTGCCGACCCGGACGTCGCTCTCATGCTGCGCGTGCAGGCCGACGACCAGGCGGCCTTCCGCGAGCTCTTCGACCGGTTCAGCCCCCGGGTCCTCAAGTACGTGCAGCGTCTGCTCGGCAACGGCGCGCGCGCCGAGGAGGTCACCCAGGACGTCTTCGTCCAGGTCTTCCGCTTCCGCGGCCGCTACCGCCCCGAGAGTCGGTTCGTCACCTGGTTGTTCACCATCGCCACCAACCTCTCGCTGAACGAGCTCCGCCGGCCCGAGCGCCGGCTGCGTGTCGACCTGTGGGAACCGCGCGAGGGCGACGATCGGCGCGAGGGGCCCGCGCTGCCGGATCCGGACGCGCCCACGCCCGAGGAGGGTGCGTCGAGCCTCGAGCTGAAGGCCACCCTCGAGCGCGCAATCGCTGCCTTGCCGGAGAAACAGCGAGCTGCCCTCCTGCTCTCGCGGATGGACGGTCTCGCCTACCAGGACGTGGCCGCGGCGCTCGGTTGCACCGAGGGCGCCGTGAAGGCTCTCGTCTTCCGCGCAACCCAGTCCCTGAAGCTCCGGTTGAAGGACTATCTCTGAGGAGGTACGGCGCAATGCGATGCAACCGCGCACGACAGGTCATGAATCAGGCGCTCGACGGCGAGCTCCGGCCGCGTCGGCGCCGCGCGCTCGACCGCCATCTGGTCGCGTGTCCAGCGTGCCGCGTCGAGATGGCCACGACGGAGCGGCTCTTCGAGGCGCTCGACCTCCTGGACGACGAGGCCGAGGTCCCCGCGTCGCTCGCGCATGACACCCTGCGGACGGTTCGCCTCGACGCGGCCGAGGCCGCCGCGGCCCGGGGCCGGAGCTGGGGGTGGGGCGCCGTGCTGACGCCCGCCCTCGGAGCCGCCGCCGCGGTTGTGCTGATGCTGTCGGGGGTCGCGCGGCAGGACGAGAGCCCGCAGCGGGCGCTCACGGCGCCGGCTCGGCCGCAGACCAGGATCGCGGGGCGTGCGCGGCGCAGCACGGCGCCTCCGCCAGACGCCCCGCCGCCGGCGCTGGCAGCGGCCCCGGAGCTGTTCATCCAGCTGCCCGTTCTGCGCAACCTCGAGAAGCTCGAGCACTACGACGCCATCCGCACGACGACCGTCGACGGGGACGACTCCAACGGATGAGGGGAACCGTCGGCATCGTCCTGCTCCTGCTTGCCGCGTCCATTGCCGGTGCGCAGGGGCGGAGCTGGGATCAGCTCTCCCCGGAGGAGCAGCAGCGCGCGTGGCAGAACTATCAACGCTACGAGCGGATGGCGCCGCAACGCCAACAGCAGCTGGAGCGCCGCTACCAGCAGTACCAGGCGCTCCCCCAGGACCAGCGGCAGCAGCTGCAGGAGCGGTATCAGCAGTACCGCGGACTTCCGCCCGGCGAGCGGCAGCAGTTCGAGCAGCAGTACCGCCGCTGGAAGGGGAAGCGCTGAGCCTAGGGCAGGACCACGAGCTGCCCCCCCACGTGGGCGGGATGCAGCTGACAGATCGTCGGGAAGATGCCGTCCTTGTCGGCGACGAAGTCCACCGTCTGCGGCGTGCCCTTCTCGACGACCGCGGCGACGTTGAACGCCGGAATCGCGAAGCCGTGCTGCCCCGACGGGGCGTTGTTGATGAGCTTCAGCGTCACCTTGGTGCCCTTCTTCACGACGATGGTGCCGGGGAGCCAGATCTTGGTCCCTTCGTACTCGAGGTTCATCACCGTGATGGTGACCGCCGGCGCGTCGGCCGCGCGTGACGGTGCGGGGGACGAGACGGCGAGCGAGACGAGCAGGGGGAGCACGAGCGCGAGTCGATGCATGGGCGGCCTCCTTGGCTAGAGAGTGGTGCTGTCCTCGCGTCAACCACACCCGCGCCCCTGGCGCAACGCATTGAGCCACCAGCGCGCGCTGGTATGATGCCGCGACCATGCGTCGCGAAGGTCGTTTCACCGTTCGCGCCGAGTTCCGGCCCGAGGGCGATCAGCCGCAGGCGATCGACGCCCTGACCGCCGGCGTCCTCGGCGGGGCCAAGCACCAGGTGCTCCTCGGCGTGACCGGTAGCGGGAAGACGTTCACCGTCTCGCACCTGATCGAGCGCGTGAATCGCCCGACGCTGGTCATCGCCCCGAACAAGACGCTCGCGGCGCAGCTCTACGACGAGTTCCGGACGCTCTTTCCCGAGAACGCCGTCCGCTACTTCGTCAGCTACTACGACTACTACCAGCCCGAGGCCTACGTGCCGTCCACCGACACGTACATCGAGAAGGACGCGTCGATCAACGACGAGATCGACAAGATGCGCCACGCGGCGACCAAGGCGTTGCTCGAGCGGCGCGACGTGATCGTCGTCGCGAGCGTGTCCTGCATCTACGGCCTCGGATCGCCGACGTCCTACTTCGACATGCTGATCGTCCTCGAGCAGGGCGACACGGTCGAGCGCGACGGGCTGCTGCGCAAGCTGGTCGACATGCAGTACCAGCGGAACGACTACGACTTCCACCGCGGCACGTTCCGCGTGCGCGGCGACGTGATCGAGATATATCCCGTCGTACGAAGAGGGACGGGCGCTCCGGGTCGAGCTCTTCGGCGACCAGGTGGATGCGATCTCGGAGATCGACCCGCTGCGCGGCAAGGTGCTCCGCCGGCTCCGGCAGGTGCAGGTCTACCCCGCGAGCCACTACGTGGCGACGGCCCCCACCATGAAGCGCGCTGCCGAGCAGATCCGCATCGAGCTGAAGGAGCGGCTCGGCGAGCTGCGAGGTCGAGCGCAAGCTGCTCGAGGCGCAGCGTCTCCGGCAGCGGACGCTCTACGACCTCGAGCTGCTGGAGGAGATGGGCTTCTGCCCGGGGATCGAGAACTATTCGCGCCACCTCGACGGGCGGCAGCCCGGTGAACCTCCGTTCACGCTCATCGACTACTTCCCGCAGGACTTCCTCCTGGTGGTGGACGAGAGCCACGTGACGATCCCGCAGATCGGCGGCATGTACCGAGGCGACCGTTCTCGAAAGGAGACGCTGGTGGAATTCGGCTTCCGCCTGCCGTCGGCCCTGGACAACCGTCCGCTCAACTTCGAGGAGTTCGGCGCTCGGATCCCGCAGGCGATCTACGTCTCCGCGACGCCGGGCGACTGGGAAGTGCGCCAGGCCGCGGGACGGGTGGTCGAGCAGCTGATCCGGCCCACCGGTCTGACCGATCCCGCGATCGTGGTGCGCCCGGCGCGGCATCAGGTCGACGACCTCCTGGCCGAGGTCCGGCAGCGGATCGCCGTCCACGAGCGGGTCCTGGTGACCACGCTGACGAAGAAGATGGCCGAGGACCTGACGGACTACCTCCAGGACGTGGGCATCAAGGTCCGGTACATCCATGCCGACGTCGAAACCATCGAGCGGGTCGAGATCATCCGCGGCCTCCGCCGCGGCGAATTCGACGTCCTGGTGGGCATCAACCTGCTGCGCGAGGGGCTCGATCTGCCGGAGGTGTCGCTGGTGGCGATCCTCGACGCCGACAAGGAAGGCTACCTGCGCTCGGAACGCTCGTTGATCCAGACCATCGGCCGGGCCGCGCGCAACGTGAACGGGACCGTGCTCATGTACGCTGACACGGTGACCGTCTCGATGCGCAAGGCCATCGACGAAACCAACCGTCGCCGGGGCGTGCAGGAGACGTACAACGCCGAGAACGGGATCACGCCGCAGACGATCGTCAAGGCGCTGAGCGGCCCGCTCGTGCCCCCGAGCGAAGCGGACTACTCGACCGTCTCCCTCGACGAGGACGCGGCGGACGATGCGCCGCGGGATCCCGCCGCGCTTGCGGCGGAGATCGCCTCGCTCCGTCGCGCGATGCGCGAGGCGGCGCGGCAGCTCGAGTTCGAGCGGGCGGCCGAGCTACGCGACCGCGTTCGTGTGCTCGAGACCCGTCTGCACGGCGCGCCGCTCGCAGAGAGCGAGCCGGCTTGACTCGGGCGCGTGCCGCCGGCAGCGTTCGCCGACCGCCCGCGGCCGACTGAGGAGTCCCCGAGAGTCCCATGCCGTCCGAGGATGCGCCGTCGACGCCCCCGCGAGACGAGGCCGAGGCCCGCCACCGCGCGCTCGAGGAGCGGCTGGCGACGGTCCCAGCCCGGCCCGGCGTGTACCTCCTGAAGGACCGCGCCGGGAAGGTCATCTACGTCGGCAAGGCCGTGAGCCTGCGCGCTCGCGTGCGCAGCTACGTCCGCGGCGGTGACGAGCGCAGCCAGATGCGGTTCCTCGTGGAGCGCATGGCCGACGTCGAGACGCTGGTGACGGCGAGCGAGAAGGAAGCGCTGATTCTCGAGAACAACCTCATCAAGCAGTACAAGCCGCGCTACAACATCCGTCTGAAGGACGACAAGAGCTACGTCAGCGTGAAGGTCACGGTCGCGGACGCCTGGCCGCGGGTGCTGGTCACGCGACGGATCGTCAAGGACGGCAGCCGCTATTTCGGTCCGTTCCACAGTGCCTCCGGCGTGCGCGAGGCGCTCGACACGATCCGCAAGGTGTTTCCGCTGCGCACGTGCAGCGACCCGGTGTTCCGCAATCGTAGCCGTCCCTGCATCGAGTACGACATCCATCGCTGCCTCGGGCCGTGCGTGCTGCCGGTCGATCGCGCCGCGTACGAGGAGCACCTGCGCCAGGCGATGCTCCTGCTCGAAGGACGGAACCGGGAGGTGTCGGCCACCCTTCGCACGCGCATGGCCGCCGCGGCCGACGCGGAGCGGTTCGAGGAAGCGGCGCGGCTGCGCGACCAGATCGCCGCCATCGAGAAGACACAACAGCGACAGCAGGTGGTCGACCACTGGGGCGCCGATCAGGACGTCTTCGGGCTCTACCGCGAGGGCGGTGCCATCGAGGTGCAGGTGCTGTTCGTTCGCGGGGGGTCGCTGGTCGGCAATCAGGCGTATGCCTTCGACGATCGAGAATTCCCAGACGCCGAGGTCCTGGAGGAGGTCCTGACGCAGTTCTACCAGGCGACGGAACGTGACGTGCCCGACGAGATACTGCTTCCGGTCGAAACCTCCGACGTCGCGGTGCGGGAGGAGTACCTGGGTGAGCGCCGCGGACGCCGGGTCACGATCCTCGTTCCGCAGCGCGGCGACAAGATGCGCCTCATCGAGCTGGCGCGGGAGAACGCGCGACAGAGCTTCGCCGCGCGCCGCGCGGCCGCCGACCAGGGGACGCGGCAGGTCGCGGAACTGGCGCGCAAACTCCGTCTGCGGACCCCACCCCGTCGCATCGAGTGCGTCGACATCGCGACCTTCCAGGGCGGCGAGACGGTGGGGGCGCTGGTGGCGTTCGTGGACGGCCAGCCGTTCAAGGACGGCTATCGCCGCTACCGCATACGCTCGGTGGACGGCACCGACGACTTCGCCTCGGTCGCCGAGGTCCTCCGCCGGCGATTTCGCTCGGGCGCGGCGGCTGTAGACCCTCCCGACCTCCTGGTCATCGATGGCGGCGCCGGTCAGCTTGCCGCCGCCCGCACCGCCCTGAATGAGCTGGGCGTGGCCGAGCAACCGGTCGTCGGCCTCGCCAAGGAGCGCGTGACGCGGGATCCGACCGCCAGCACCGTCGCCCGGCGTCCGGAGCGCGTCTTCCTGCCCGGCCGGCGGAACCCGATCGTCCTGCGCAGCAACTCGACGGCGTTGTTCCTGCTCCAGCGCGTTCGCGACGAGGCGCACCGGTTCGCCAACACCTACCATCGCGCGCTGCGGAGCCGCGCGCGGACTGCGTCCGCCCTCGATGCCATTCCCGGAATCGGTCCCGGGCGTCGCCGTGCCCTGCTACGGCATTTTGGCAGCGTGCGCCGGCTCCGCGAGGCCGCGGTGGAGGAGCTGACGCGGGTCCCGGGCATCACGCCGGGGCTCGCGGCGCAGATCCGCGAGCGTCTCGTCACGCGATAGTCATCGGTCGTTCGTCCCGCCCTGGGAAGGAGAGCGATGCCCGACGCCCGTGCGGCGCTCGGGGTGGTCACCGCAGGCGTGATCGGCGGCGCGTTGCTCGGCGCCGCCGGGTCGGTGCCGACGATCGTCCCGGTGGCGGGGGCGGTGGCGGTGATGCTGGTGGTCGTCGGATGGTGGGGCTCCCGCGGGGCGCTGTGGGGCGCCGTCGCGGTCGCAGCGGTCGGCCTCGGGCTCTGCCGCGCGACGGCCGTGGTCCGCCCGGAGTGGCCACCCGACCACGTCACACGGCTGGCGTTGCCGGCACGCGGCGAGCTGATCGCCCGGGTGCTGGAGGCTCCCCGGACGCGTGGGGGACGCAGCACGATGGTGGTCGGCGCGGAAGTGTTCGACGGTTGCGCGGTCGTCGGGCGCATCCGACTCGCCGTGCGCGGTGTGGCGCCGGATCTCGTGTCCGGCGACCGAGTGCGGGTGTGACGCGCACGGTCGTGCCGTGGCCCCGCGACTTGGCGGCCTTCCCCGAGAGGTACGTCTTCAGCCCGTCCGGCGAATCGCACCCCGCGATGGGCCACTCGCGATCGCACATCCGTCCCTTCACCTCGGCGAGCGCACCGGGCTCCGGGCAGTCGGAGCTTGGCGCAGTACGCGATCACGTTGGCCGCGCCTTGCACCTCGAGGAGCTGCGCGCCCTCCGCGTCGACCTCCATGTGGTCGTCGTAGGCGAAGGTGTCCGACTCGAGGACCTGGAAGCGCGACGTCGTCGTGACGTATGCGTCGTTCGGGACGGCCACGAGCGCGCCGGGCTCGACGTTGCCCGCGACGTTGCGCGACGAGAGCGCGAAGCCCGCGTCCATGGTGCCGCAAGTGCCGAGGCACGGGCTCAGGAGCGCGCCCAGGAACAGCGGGAACATCCAACGCTTCTGCGCCACGGGGGCGATTCCTACGCGAAGGGCCGCCCCGACCTTCCCGCGCCCATCACTGCATGCCGCCGCCGCCGGTCGAGGGCCGAGGCGCGAGGAGGTGCGACGCTACGCGAGGCGCGCGCCGCCGATGATGAGCTTCTGGATCTCCGTCGTCCCCTCGTAGATGCGGAGCGGGCGGAATCTCCCGATAGAGCTGCTCGACGACGCTCGTCGTCACGCCGAGGCCGCCGTGCAGCTGCACCGCGCGATCGATGATCCGCTGCGCCGCCTCCGTGGCGTACATCTTCGCCATGGCCACCTCCGCGGAGGCCTTCTCTCCCGCGTCCTTGAGCCACGCGGCGCGATAAACGAGGAGGCGCGCCGCGTCGAGCTCGGTGGCCATCTCCGCCACCTCCGCCTGCACGAGCTGCTGCTCCGCGAGGGGCTTCCCGAACTGCACGTGCGCCGCGCCTTCACGCGGTCCACCGTCTGATCCAGCGCGCGCCGCGCCATGCCGCACGCGGCGGCGCCGACGCTCGTGCGGAAGACGTCGAGCGTCCCCAGCGCGAGGCGAAGGCCCTTGCCGACCTCGCCGACGAGCGCGTCCGCCTTCACCCGGCACGCGCGGAACCCGAGCCGCCCGAGCGGGTGATCGAGCGACATGGGGATCGGCTCCACCATGAGCCCCGGCGCGTCGTGCG
>CAVVBN010000013.1:0-875686 GCA_963746505.1 uncultured delta proteobacterium | reverse complement strand
AATTGCGCCGTGAACCGCACGAGGAACGTGGGGTCGGCGCCGGCGAACCCGTAGATCGCCTGGTCGCCGTCGCCGACGACGCAGAGGTCGGAGCGGTCTCCGAGCCATGCCCGGAGCAGCCGGAACTGCGCCGGGCTCGCATCCTGGAACTCGTCGACGAAGAGATGGCGGAAACGCCAGCGCTGCGCAGCGGCGAAGTCGGCGTCGCGTTCGAGCACGTCGGCGCAGCCCGAGATCAGGTCGTCGAAGTCGACGAGGCCGCGGCGCCGCTTCTGGCGCTCGTACTCGCGGTAGATCTCGGCCACTTCGGCGGCGGGACGGGGTGGCGTGCGCGCGGCGAGGGTGATGGCGCGCTCGTAGCCGTCGGGACGCACGAGCCGCGCCTTGGCCCACTCGATCTCGGACGCGAGCTCGGCGGCGCGCAGCCCGGCTTCGCGCCCGCGGACGTTGAGCAGCGGGACGATCAAGCGCACCTTGCGCTCGAGCAGCGTGGGCATCGTGCGTTGCTCGTCGGCGGCGCGGCGCCGCAGCTGCGCGAGCGCGATCGAGTGGAACGTGCCGGCGGTGACCGCGTGCTCGACGCCGAGTCGCCCGAGCCGCGTGCGGAGCTCGCCCGCAGCCTTGCCGCGTGAACGTGAGCGCGAGAACGTGGCGAGGATCGACGATGCGCTCGCGCGCCTGCCACGCGATGCGGCGAGTGAGCACGCGCGTCTTTCCCGAACCTGCTCCGGCGAGGATCGCGAGCGGCGCGGCTCGGCTGGTGACCGCGTCGCGTTGTGTCGTGTCGAGACCGCGCAGCAGGTCGTCCACTCGGTGCACGGTACTTCCGGGGTACGACACTCAACGGGACCGGGCACGGCAAGGAGGCGGAAGCAACGAGGCCAGGGAAACGAGCGCCGGGAAACGAGGAAGACCCCGAGTAGTCTCCGCTGCGTCGCAGCTCGGATCTCCTCGGGGCCATTCCCGCAGGCCTTCCGGCCTCCGGCTTCCGGCCGCTCGGGGGTGGTCCCGCTCGACTCGGTTGCCGTACCGGCTCACACCGGCTCTCGCATCGTACGGACGCGTCGGCGCGGAAATCAAGAGGCAAAATGTGCGCGATGGCGCGTGACGGTGACTCGCGAGCAGTTCGAGCAGATGGTCGCGGACGCGCTCGATTCGATCCCTGCCGAGCTCGGCGACGCGATGGACAACGTCGTGGTGGTGGTCGAGGAGTGGCCGACGCCCGAGCAGCTCGGAGGTCGCCACGGCATGCTGCTCGGCCTCTACGAGGGCGTGCCGCTCACCTCGCGGGGACCGCTCTCGTACACCGGGGTCGCACCCGACCGCATCACGGTGTTCAGCGGTTCGATCTGCCGGCTCGCCCACGACGAGGAAGAGCTCGCGCGGAGTGTTCGCACGACCGTGCTGCACGAGGTGGGCCACTACTTCGGCATGAGCGACGCCCGTCTCCACGAGCTCGGCTGGGCCTGATCCACGTTCCTCGTTCAGCTACGCAGCCGGCGGCGGGCGGCACGTTTCCGCCGCGCGCTGCCGTACTCTTTTCCCATGCCGTACCCCAAAGACCTCATCCAGGACGGCGAGACGCTCGCGCTCGATCTCCGGCCGCACTGGTGGTACTTCTCGCGGAACATCTTCACGGGGATCCCGCTGTTCATCGTGCTCGATCCTCGTGTTCAACAGCGACGACGACGACGTGAGCGAAGTACCTGGGTTGGATCGTCGGGATCATGGTGATCGTGCTGGGCCGCGTGGCTGGTGCTCAAGTACTTCCAGTGGGTCATGACGTACTTCGTCGTCACGAGCCGGCGCGTCATCTACCGCACCGGCGTGATCTCGAAGAGAGGGCGTGGAGATCCCGCTCGAGCGCGTCAACAACATCAACTTCCACCAGCGCATCATCGACCGCATCATCGGCGCCGGCGACCTCGACATCGAGTCCGCCGGAAAGGATGGACAGTCGCACTTCGACTTCATCCGCCACCCTGACGGCGTCCAGCACGAGATCTACCGTCAGATGGAGTTCCGGAACATGCCGCAGATGCAGCCGAGCCCGGTGGCGGCGCCGGTGCCCACGCCCGCGGCGACCGTGCCCGAACAGATCGAGCAGCTCGCGCACCTCCGCGACCAGGGCCACATCAGCGCGGCCGAGTACGAGCAGAAGAAGGCGCAACTCCTCGAGCGGATGTAACGCGGCCGCCGAGCGTCAGGGCACGGGCGCCGTCGACGGCGGTCGCGAGGAACCCGGTGGCGACGAGCCCGGTCTCGGCGCCGTACCGCGTGATCGTCCGCGAGAGCACGTCGTGGGCGTCGGCGTCGGTGCGCGAGCGCGACGACGCAACCGCCGAACCCTGCACCGGTGAGCCGGGCGCCGGCGGCGCCGCTCTCCACGAGGATGCTCCGACGAGCAGGTCGAGCTCCGGCGTCGACACCTCGTAGTCGTCGCGGAGGCTGGCGTGACTCGCCGACAGCAACGGACCGAGCACGGTCAGGTCGCCCGACGCCAGCGCCGCGGCCGTCTGCGAGCACCCGCGCGTTCTCGGTGACGACATGACGCGCGCGCGGAACGTCGGCGACCTGTTCGAGCGTCGCGTCGCGGAGCGCGGCGATCCCGAGCCGGGCGGCGACCGCTTCGCACTCGGCCCGCCGAGCCGCGTACGCGCTGTCGGCCAGCGTGCGGGGGAGCCCGCAGTGCACGACGATCACCGCGACGTCGCGGCGCGATCGGCACCGGTTCGATCGCGAGTGATCGACAGTCGATGAGGAGCGCGTGCCCGGCGCGGCCGAACAGCGCCGCGAGTTGGTCCATCAGGCCGCCGGGGACGCCGGTCGCCTCGACTTCGGCCGCCGAGCGCGAGACGCGCCGCGTCGAGCGCCTTCGAGCGGGAGTCCGCCGAGATCGGCGAGCGCGAGGGTGAGCGCCACCGACAGCGCCGAGCTCGACGACAGACCCGGACCCGACGGGCACCGATGACGAAATGTCGAGATCGGCGCCCGGGATGGATGCGCCCCGCGTCGGCCAGCACCCGAACTGCTCCGGCGACGAACCGGCCCCACGCGGGCGCGACGCGCCGAGGGTCGTCGTGTCCGCTCGCCGCCACCACGACGTCGCCTTCGAGCTCCGGGAACGGGCCCGGATCGTCCCGTCCGTCGCCGGCAGCCGCGCACGCGACGACGCACTCGAGGTCGATCGCCATCGGGAGGCACGAAGCCGTCGTTGTAGTCGGTGTGGTCGCCCATCAGGTTCACGCGCCCGGGCGCCCGGTACCGGATCACAGGCGAAGGTTACGAAGGCCGAGCGGGATCCGACTTCTACCGGGGCCCCCGATGGTCGATACTGGTGGCATGACTCGATTCCAGACCTCGTGGGAGATCGCCAAGCGTTCCTGGGCGGTCCTCAAGTCCGACAAGACCCTGGCGTGGTTCCCGGTGTTGTCGTTCATCGGCTCGGTCATCGTCTTCGCGGTGTTCGGCAGGCCTCGTCGCGCTCGCCGGTCTCGACAGCAACGACTCACTCGAGCCGATGGGTTGGGTGTTCATCGCCTTCGGCTACGTCGCGCTCGCGTTCGTGCAGACCTACTTCCTCGCCGCGCTCGTTGCCGGTGCCGACGTTCGGCTGCGCGGCGGCAACTCCAACGTCAGCGCTGCGATCGCCGTCGCCAACTCGCGGCTCGCACCGTCTGCTGCCGTGGGCGATCGTGTCGGCAACGGTGTCGCTCATCCTCAACCGCTCGAGCGCCAGGGACTCATCGGACGCATCATCGCCTCGTTGATCGGTCTCGCGTGGAGCCTCATCACGTTCCTCACCATCCCGATCCTCGTGCTCGAGGACGTCGGCGTCGTCGACGCGTTCAAGCGGTCGGGCGTGCTGTTCAAGAAGACGTGGGGTGAGAACGTCGTCGGTCAGGCCGGCCTCGGCATCGTGGGCTTCGTAGCTCGCGATCCCCGGGCATCGCACTGATCGCGATCGGCGCCGCGCTCGGCACCGTCGGCCTCGTGCTGCTCGGCGGGATCGGCGTGATCTGGCTCATCGTCAGCGCCACCGTGGTGGCGGCGCTGAGCGGCATCTACCGCACCGCGTTGTACCGGTTCGCGACCAGCGGGGAAGTGCCCGCACGACTTCGCCGGCACCGACTTCCAGGCTGCGTTCGAGCCGCGCCGCGAGACCGGCGGCTCGGGCGGCTTCGGTGGCGGGTTCGGCGGCTTCAACAAGAACTAGCGCCGGCGGCTAGCGAAAAGCGGGGAGGACCTCGGCGCCGAAGCGGTCGAGGCCGTCGGGGTCGAACGGCGCGCGCAGCGCGAGGTTCACCTGCACGCAGCCGGCGTCCGCGTACTCGCCGATACGGTCGATCACCTCTTGCGTGCTCCCGATGAGCACGTTCGGACGCACCGCCTCGGCGATTCCGCCGAACTGCGCCTCGAGGTCTTCGTCTTTCCAGGCCAGTGCGAGGTTCACGGTGCACTCGATCTCCGCGGGATCGCGTCCGACGGCCGCGCAGTGGTCGTGCAGCACCTGCACCTTGTGCGCGTAGACCTCGGGCACCACGAACGGCACGTTCCAACCGTCGGCGTAGCGCGCGACGAGCTTCAGCGTCACCTTCTCCCCGCCGCCACCGAGCCACAGCGGGAGCCGCTGCTGGACCGGCTTGGGGTCGCACCGCGCGTCGCGCAGCTGGAAGAACTCACCTTCGAAGTTGGCGACCTCTTCGGTGAAGAGCGCGCGGATGCACTGGATGGCCTCGGCCACCTGCCGCAGTCGCACCGGCGCGGGCGGGAACGGGATGTTGTACGCGGCGTACTCCGCTTGGTGCCATCCTGCGCCGAGCCCGACCGTGACGCGGCCCCCGCTCAGCTGGTCGACGGTGGCCATCGCGTTCGCCAGCACCGCCGGATGCCGGTAGCCCACGCAGTACACGAGGCTTCCGCAGCGCACGCGTCGAGGTGCTCATCGCCAACGCGGTGTGCGACGTGATCGCCTCGAGCGAGACCGACCCCGACGTGATCCCCTCGGGAGTGAAGGTCGCGTCGGCCGCGTAGAAGTGGTCCCAGATCGAGATCCAGTCGAATCCGTGGCCTTCGATCTGCTTCCAGAGCGCGCCGAGCTCTTGCGTCGTGGTGTTCTGGACACCGGTGTGCACGCCGAATCTCACGAGCCTGGACCCTACGCGAGAGAACGTACAGTTGTCCCATGGCTCCGCTGCTCGACGTCGACACCTGGCCGGAGCTGCGCGATCCGATCCTGGTGGTCACGCTCTCGGGATGGGTCGACGCGGGAATGGCCGGCGCCGGCGCCGTCGCGGTGCTCACCGAGCAACTCGAAGCGAAGCGTGCATTCGGGCGCATCGACCTCTCCGACCTCATGGATCTCCAGCAGACCCGGCCCACGGTGCACCTCGTCGACGGCGTCTCGCGCGAGATCACCTGGCCTTCCATCGACTTCATCGCGGGCCGGAGCGCGCGCGACGTCGTCGTGTGTGTCGGCCCGGAACCGTCGCTGCGCTGGCGCGCGGTGCTGGGCGAGATCGTCGACGCCGCCAGAGCGGCTCGGCGTGTCCCGCGCGTTCACCCTGGGTGGGATCCCGAGCGTCGCGTCGCATCGCCGGCCGGTGGAAGTGCTGGCGACCGGCACCAGTGAGGATGTCGTCGCCGAGATCGGCGCGTGGCGCAACGACTACACCGGGTCCGACGGGCGCGCAGAGCGCGCTGCAGGTGCTGCTGGGCGAGGCCGGCGTGCCCACCGTCGCGCTGTGGGCGCAGGTGCCCGCACTACGTCGCGGCCGGACCGTCACCGCCGGCGATCCGCGCGCTGCTCGCGCAGGGTCCGCGATCTCAGCGGCCTGCAGGTCGATCTCTCGACCCTCGACGACCAGGCGCAGGCCTACATCCAGCGCGTCGACGAGGGCATCGCGGATCGCCCCGACGTCGTCGAGGCGATCCGCGAGATCGAGTCGGGCACCGAGCCGCCGCTCCCGAGCGGCGAAGAGCTGGCGTCCGAGATCGAACGCTTTCTCCGTGGCCAGTCCTGAGGCTCCTCTCCGCGCGGCCACGTGAGAAGGTGGCGGGCCGGCGGGCCGGGGCAGGGTCGGCCCGGCCGGCCCACCAGGCTTTGTCGAGTAAACACCCGTTTGCGTAGTGACGCCAGACACATCAGAGGCGAAAAACGGTAGTAGCCAAGCAGCTAGAACGTTCCCAACGTGCGCCTGCGGTTTGTTGGATTTGTCTCGACAGTTGGAGCAGACGATGAGCGTGGTCCGGATCAATGCCATCACGGTGCCGAAAGAGCGCGCCGACGAGCTCGAGGCTCGCTTCGCCGCGCGGGCGGGCGAGGTCTCGTCGTCGCCCGGGTTCGAGGCCTTCGAGCTGCTCCGTCCGGCCGACGACCGCGACGTCTACCTCGTGTACACGCGGTGGCGTTCCGACGAGGACTTCCAAGCGTGGGTGAGCAGCCCTGCGTTCGAGCACGGTCATCGCGCGCACGGGACGCAGGGGCCCGTGAGCAGCCACAGCGACCTGTGGTCGTTCGACGTGGTGCAGCACGAGGACGCACCCACCACCTAGCTTTCCCGCGTGCGTGCGCTCTTCGACTTCCACAAGGTCTGGGGCTACGTCGCAATCGGCGCGAACGCGGTCGTCGGTGTGCTGGCGCTGATCGCGTGGCGGGTTCGCCGGGCTCGTGGCCGCTGGCTCTGGATCGTCACGATCATCGCCGAGTCGATGATGATGCTCCAGGTGCTGGTGGGCGCGATTCTCGAAGCGAGTAAGGAGTACACCGCGCCACGCTTCCACCTGTTCTACGGGTTCCTCGCGTTCCTCACCGTTGGGCTCGCGTACCAGTACCGGCGTCAGATGCGCGGTCGCCAAGAGCTGTTCTACGGCCTCGTCGGTCTCTTCATCATGGGCCTCGGGATTCGCGCCGTGCTGCAGGTGTCGTGATGGCGCGTCGGCTGCGGGTCCTGCTCGCTCTACGGCGGACGGTCGGCAGAGCACGACGTCTCGCGTGCCACCGCGGTCGCGGTCGCGCGGGCGCTCGATCCTGACCGGTACGAGATCGTCCCCGTGGCGATCACGACCGACGGTCGCTGGTTGCTCGCCGACACGGCCCGCGTCGCGATCGAGTCCGGCGGCGACGCGTTGCCGGCCGCGTTCGCGGTCGACGGCGCGCCGGCCGAGGGCATCGGCGAGCTGGTCGCGGATCCATCGCCGATCACACGCCCGCCGCCGCGCGCGCGACGTTCGACGTCGACGTCGTGCTCCCGCTGCTGCACGGTCCCTACGGGGAGGACGGCACGGTGCAGGGTCTCTTCGAGCTCGCCGACCTCCCGTACGTCGGGTCCGGGGTCCTCGGTTCGGCGGTCGCGATGGACAAGATCATGATGAAGCGCGCGTTCGCGGCCGCGCAGCTGCCGACGCCGCGGCATCGGTCGTTCCGCGACGGACACGATCTCGACGCCTTCATGGACGACGTCGAAGGCGACCTCGGCTACCCGTGCTTCGTGAAGCCCGCGAACATGGGCTCGTCGGTCGGCGTCTCGAAGGCGAGCGACCGTGCCGAGCTGCGCGAGTCGTGCGCGCTGGCGCTGAGCTTCGACGAGTGGATCCTCGCGGAGGAGGCGATCGTCGGCCGGGAGATCGAGCTCGCGGTGCTCGGCGACGACCCGCCCGACGGTGTCGGTACCCGGCGAGGTCGTGCCGGGCGACGAGTTCTACTCCTACGCCGACAAGTACGAGTCGGACGCGGCCGAGCTCCTCGCCCCGGCGCCGCTCACCGCCGAACAGACCCGTGAGGCGCAGGACCTCGCGGTGCGGGCGTTCGAGGCGTGCCGCTGCGAGGCGATGGCGCGCGTCGACCTGTTCTTCGAAGACCCGGGTCGCGGGTTCCTCGTCAACGAGGTCAACACGATCCCGGGCTTCACGCCGATCTCGATGTACCCGCGGCTCTGGGAGGTGTCCGGCCTCGCCTACCCGCAGCTCATCGACCGGTTGATCGAGCTCGCCCTCGCCCGCCACGCCCGCCGCACCGCCGCGGGAGGCAGCGTAGAGCGAAGAAAGCGCATCGGGGTATCCCGATGCCCTGAGCGACCCGTGATGCAGGCCGGCGCGCACCAGAATTGCCACCGGTAGCACTGGTCTGCCCATGTCTGTACGACCGAGTCGCTGAGTCGTGCTCACCGACCTGGGCTCTGAGCATCGCGAGCTCTACCGTTGGCAGCTCGACGCGCTCGTCAGTTGGCTGCGTTGCGGCCGTCGCGGTGTGATCGAAGCGGTCACCGGCTCGGGCAAGACCGACGTCGCGATCGCCGCCGCAGTCCGACGCGTTGCGCCGGGGTCGCTTCGTGCTCGTGGTCGTGCCGTCACGCGTGCTCATGGAGCAGTGGCACGGTCGGCTCACCGCGGCGCTGCCCGAAGCTCGGATCGGGCGGCTGGGCGACAGCGGCAAGGACCGCCCGGCGTCGTGCGACGTGCTCGTCGCGACCCGCCACTCGGCGGCGGCGTACAAACCGGTGCCGCCGGGCGGGGCCGGTGGGCTGCTCATCGCGGACGAGTGCCACGGCCTCGGCGGCGGGACGCTGCGACGAGCGATGCTCCGCCAGTACGACGAACGGCTCGGCCTGACCGCGACGCTCGAACGCAGCGACGACGGGGTGACCGAGCTGCTGCTGCCGTACTTCGGCGGCATCTGCCACCGCTACGGCTTCGAGCAGGCCATCGACGACGGGGTGTGCGCGCCGCCTCGGGTGGCGTTCGTCGGGGTCGAGCTGTCGGTCGACGAACGGGCCGAGTACACCGCGACCGAGCAGCGGCTCGTGAGCGCGCGTCATCACCTCCGTCAGGTGAACGGGATGCCGCTCGAGCCGTTCGGCGACTTCCTCGCCGCGGTCGCGCATCTCGCCGAGCGCGACGCCGGTGCCGACGGCCGCGCCGCCCGCGAGTATCTCGACGCGTTCTCCAAGCGGCGCGAGATCGTGGCGCAGTCCAGCGGCAAGTACGAGCTGCTCGGCACGTCTCGCGCAGCGCGATCCGGGAAGCGCATGGCGCGCTGGTGTTCACCGAAACCGTGCGCGCCGCGAACCATGCCATCAACCGGCTGGATCCGCTGGTGTCGATCGATCTGATCACCGGGTCGACGGCTCGGCGTCAACGCCGGGAGATCCTCGACGATCTGCGCGTCCGGAGACTCGACGCCGTCGCCGCCCCTCGCGTGCTCGACGAAGGCGTCGACGTACCCGACGCGAACCTCGGGATCGTCATGAGCGCGAGCCGGACGCGGCGCCAGATGATCCAGCGGATGGGTCGCATCCTGCGCCGCAAGCAGCCCGGGGTCGCGCACGCTTCGTGATCATGTTCGCCAAGGACACGTTGGAGGACCCCACCAATCGCATCGAACGCGACGGGTTCCTCGACGAGATCGAGCGCATCTCCGAGGCGACCGGAGTGTTCGACAGCGCGCAGTTCGAGGCGCTCGACACGTTCCTCGCCGCGCCGGGCCCGGAGGTCGTTCCCGAGCCCGAGCATCTCGAGCGGTACGAGCGCGCCGCGGCGGCGGCGGGCGGAGAGCCCGGCCAAGCGCTCGACGTCGCTGGACGAGGCGCTCGCCGACGAGATGGGCGTCGAGGCGGCGTACGCGTTCCTGAGCTTCGCCCAAGGAGATCGCATCGGACCCGCGACGCGAGGCCGCGATTCGCCGGCTCGACGCCCGGCTTCCTCAGCCCGAGCCCGACGCGCCGTATCTCGAGCTCGAGCTCGCGAGCCTGCCGCGACGATCGCCAAGCCGAGAGTCAAGCCCAAACGCTTGTCGACCGGACAGGCGCCGCTCGAGATCGCGCGCATCGGGTCCGCGTGGCGGATCAGCTGCACCGGTTGCGGCGAAGCATCACCGCTCGTCCAGTTCCGGTGGCAGGTCCTCGACCAGACCGTGGCCTGCCGCTGCGAGGACTAGCGCTACGTCAGAGTTGACGATCGGGCAGGTGAAGGTGCGGGTGATGCCTTCGACCTTCTGCAGCTCCGACACGACGACCTTGGCGAGGTCGTCGAGCGTCGGGGCTTCGACCTTCACGATCACGTCGTAGGGGCCGGCGACGTTGTCGGAGTCGACGACACCGTTGATCTCCCGAGACGCCTTGGCGACCTTCTCGGAACGACCGACTTCCGTCTGGATCAGCACGTACGCCGTGACGCTCATGCTTTGTCCCGCTCTCGGTGCTGCGCACCGGGCCGCTCAGGCCACGCTTCGTTGCGAGCCGGGATACCCGGCTCGCGGCCACTCCGCTCATGGTCCCACTCCCTCGTCGACGGTGAGCCGATCGTAGCGGCGAGTGCTCAGGCGTCGCTGAGGCGCGCTTCGAGCTCCACGAGCTCCTCGCGCAACGCGGCAGGGAGGCGTTCGCCGAGCGCGTCGAACGACGCCCGCAACGTGGGCAGCTCGCGGCGCCACTCGTCGGGGTCGACGGTGAGCGCGGCGTCGACGTCGGCGGCGGACACGTCGAGCCCGTCGAGGTCGAGGTCGGACGGTCGTGGCACGACGCCGATCGGCGTCTCGGCGCCGGCGGCGTCGCCGTCGAGGCGTCGGAAGATCCACTCGAGCACGCGCGAGTTCTCGCCGAACCCGGGCCAGAGGAACTTGCCGGTCTCGAGATCCTTCCGGAACCAGTTCACGCCGTAGATCGTGGGGAGCGACGCCTCTTCGGTGCGATCGGTCATGGACAGCCAGTGCGCCATGTAGTCGCCCATGTTGTAACCGCAGAACGGCAGCATCGCGAACGGGTCGGTGCGCAAGCGCGCCCACCTCGCCGGCGGCGGCGGCCGTCTGCTCCGATCCCATCGTGGCCGCGACGAGCACGCCGTGGCGCCAGCTGCGCGATTCGAACACGAGCGGCACGGTGGTGGCGCGCCGGCCGCCGAAGAGGAACGCCGAGATCGGCACGCCGGCGGGATCCTGCCATTCCGGCGCGATCGACGGACACTGCGCGGCGGGAACGCAGAACCGGGCGTTCGGGTGCGCGGCCGGCGCGGCCGACGCCGGGGTCCACGAGTCGCCGCGCCAGTCGGTGAGGTGAGCGGGCGGCTCCGGCGTCATGCCTTCCCACCACACGTCGCGGTCGTCGGTGAGCGCGGTGTTCGTGAAGACGGTGTTGCGATCGAGGGTGTGCATCGCGTTCGGGTTCGACCGGTCGTTCGTGCCCGGCGCCACGCCGAAGAACCCGAACTCCGGGTTGATGGCGTGCAGGCGTCCCTCGGCGCCGAACTTCATCCACGCGATGTCGTCGCCGATCGTCTCGACCTTCCATCCGGGAACGGTCGGGATCAGCATCGCGAGGTTGGTCTTGCCGCAGGCCGACGGGAACGCGGCGGCGAAGTACCGGACCCGTCCCTCCGGGCTCGTGATCTTCAGCACGAGCATGTGCTCGGCGAGCCAACCTTCGTCGCGCGCGATGACCGACGCGATCCGCAGCGCGAAGCACTTCTTGCCGAGCAGGGCGTTCCCGCCGTAGCCGGATCCGAACGACCAGATCTCCCGGGTCTCGGGGAAGTGCACGATCCACTTCTCGTCGGGGTTGCACGGCCACGGAACGTCGGCCTCGCCGGCGAGCGAGCGGCGCGCCCACCGAGTGCACGCACGGCACGAAGTCGCCGTCGGGACCGAGCACGTCGAGCGTGGCCTGCCCGGCGCGGGTCATCGTGCGCATGCTCACCGCGACGTAGGGCGAGTCGGTGATCTCGACGCCGATGTACGACAGCGGCGAGCCGAGCGGTCCCATGCTGAACGGCACCACGTACATCGTGCGGCCCCGCATGCATCCCCGGAACAACCGGTCGAGCGTCGCCCGCATCTCGGCGGGGTCCTTCCAGTTGTTCGTGGGACCGGCGTCGATCTCGCGCTCGGAGCAGATGAACGTGCGGTCCTCGACGCGTGCGACGTCCTTTGGGATCGGAACGCGCCCAGAACGAGCCGGGGCGGCGTTCCGGGTCGAGGGCCACGAAGGTGCCGGCCTCCACGAGTTGCTCGCAGAGCATCTCGAACTCGGCGTCGGAACCGTCGCACCAGTGCACCGCGTCGGGTTGGCAGAGCTCCACCATCTCGTCGATCCAGCGAACGAGTCGCTGGTTCTTCGGTGGGGGCCTGCACGAGCGTCACGGGCACTTCCTCCGGGCCGAAACGAAGTCGGCCGAGTGTAGTGGCGACCTTTTCGAGCAAGCGCCCGGCAACCGGGATCCCCATCGCCTGAGCGACCAGTGCGAGATAGGTGTTCGTCGCCATGACCGCAACCCGACCTCCCGGCCACGGTGGACCGGCCTCACTCCGGAACAGTCGACGCCCGGCGACTTTCGCGCTGCCGCGACCCGAAGCCGGGCGCTCCGAACGTCGTGCTCATCGTGCTCGACGACACCGGCTTCGCGCAGCTCGGATGCTTCGGCTCCGGCATCGAGACACCGCACATCGACCGCCTCGCCGCGAACGGGCTCCGCTACAACCGCTTCCACGTGACCGCGCTCTGCTCGCCGACGCGCGCCTGCCTGCTCACCGGCCGCAACCCCCACGCGGTGGGGATGGGCTTCCTCACCGACATGCCCACGGCGTATCCCGGCTACACCGCGTCGGATCCCGAAGTCGGCGGCGACGATGCCGCGGCTGCTCCGCGACGCCGGCTACAACACGCTCGCGGTGGGGAAGTGGCACCTGGTGCCGTCGGGCGAGCGTTCCCATGCCGGGCCGTTCGACCGGTGGCCGCTCGGCTTCGGCTTCGAGCGCTACTACGGCTTCCTCCAGGGCGACACCAACCAGTGGAGTCCCAACCTGGTTCGCGACAACCACTACGTGGATCCGCCGGCCGCGCCCGAAGACGGCTACCACCTCACCGAGGACCTCGCCGGCACCGCGATCCGGTACGTCCAGGACCAGAAGCACGCCGCGCCCGACCGGCCGTTCTTCCTCTACTTCCCCCTCGGCGCGATGCACGCGCCGCACCACGTCGCGCCGGAATGGGTGGAGCCGTACCGAGGACGCTTCGACGGCGGATGGGAGCGCTGGCGCGCCGAGATCTTCGAGCGCCAGATCGAGCTCGGCATCGTGCCCGGAGGGCACGGTGCTTCCGGAGCGACCGCCGTGGGTGCAGGACTGGGACGCGCTCAGTGACGACGAGCGCCGGGTCTACGCGCGCTTCCAGGAGGTGTTCGCCGGTTTCCTCACCCACACCGACGCGCAGATCGGGCGCGTCGTGTCGTTCCTCGAAGAGATCGGCGAGCTCGACAACACGCTGGTGATGCTGGTCTCCGACAACGGCACCAGTGCCGAAGGCGGCCTGACCGGGACGTTCAACGACCGCGCTGACGGCCGCGCTGCGCGCGCGAGCGAACGGGCGCGGCCTCGATCAGCTGGCGCTCGGCTTCGTCCTGGCGCATCCGTTCGTCGACGTCGCGCTCTCGGGTGCGGCGACGGCGGCGCAGCTGGCGTCGCACGTCGCCGCCGTCGCCAAACCGCTGGATGACGACACGCGCGCCGCCGTCACCACGCTGGCCGAGCCGCCCACCCGCTACTGGGCGACGCGCGCGACGCTCGCCTGGGCCTGAGCGCGGCGAAGCACGCGGCGCACCAGCAGCGCCACCGTCACCCAGAAGACCTGCGCCCCGAGGGCCGCCGCCGGCACCAGCAGCTCGAGGCGCCCGGCGAGCGCGAACGCGAGCGGGAAGACGTACCAGTCCCGCGTCGTCAGTGGCGCCAGGACGCCGTCGAGCACGCGGTTCTCCCACGCGCCCGCGAGGCGATGGCGACGGTCCTCGGTCTGCTCGCTCCACGTGATCGCGGCGAACGAGGCGACCACGCCCGCGAGCAGCAGCGCGAGCACGCCCGGGGCGGGCGCCCAGCCGCTGCGCATCACGCGCGCGGCGATGCCGACGAGGAGGGCCAGATTGACGAGCATGTCGCCCGTGACGTCGAGCACGTGCCCGAGCCGCGTCTCGGCGCCGCGGCACCGCGCCAGCTCGCCGTCCGAGCAGTCGAACACCGCCGAGACGAAGAGGAGTGCTGCGCCACCGAGCAAGGGCGCCGTCCCGGGCCAGCCGACGAGCAGTCCGCCGGTGACGCCGGCGGCGATGCCGAGCAGCGTGACGGCGTTCGGATGGATGGACGTCCGGAGCAGGCGTTCGGTGAGCGGACGCGAGCAGCGGCGGTAGAGCAGCCGATCCAGGTAGCCGTCGCGCGGGTTCGCGCCCGCCGTCACCGCTGGTCCGCGATGCGCGGCAGGATCTCGCGCGCCGCGCGCTCGACGTCGGCGGGGAAGTCGACCTCGATCCACGGAACGCCGTCCACGCGCTCGTAGCCGACGTCGACGCGCGCCAGCAGCTCCGGATACACCTGCTCGTGCTCGATCCCCGTGTCGCCGGCGGCGACGCGCGCCTCGAGCAGGGATCGCAGCAGCCGAGCCGCGTCGGCCGACAGCTTCAGGAACCCGATCGACTCGCCCATCAGCTCCCAGCCGGGCTCGCCGCCGCGGACGATGTTGCGCACGCGGCCGTCGCGCACCAGCAGCATCTGCTCCTCGCCCGTGTTCTCCTGACTCGCGTCCAGCAGAAAGCAGTTCGGGTGCGGTGAGCGCACCAGGCGCTCGAGCATCGCCGGGGCGCAGAGGACGTCGGCGTCCATGACGAGGACGGGCTCGTCGAGCGCGGCGCGTGCCGACCACAGCGAGAGGATCGCGCCCTCGCGGTAGCGGGGGTTGGACACGAACGTGACGTTCATGCCCTCCGGTCCCGAGCCGATCGCTTCGCGGACATCGGCCTCGCCGAAACCGACGACGATCACGACGTCGCGCACGCCGGCGGTGCCGAGGCCGTCGAGCAGGCGGGCGAGCAGGCTCCGATCGCCGATCTCGACGAGACACTTCGGCTTCCCGCCCGACGTGCCGAGGAGGCGCTTGCCGACACCGGCGGCGAGGATGACGGCGGTCATCCCGCCAGCACCTCGCCGAGCGCGGCCAGGAAGCGCTCGAAGTCCGCGGTCGTGAGCGCCCCCATGTTCGCCACGCGGAAGGCGTCCTTGGCGAAGCCGCCCTGCCCTTCGTAGATGACGAAGCCGCGGCGCTTGAGGCCGTCGTGCAGCTGGGCGTAGGTGCGTCCGGGCGGGAACCGCAGCGAGGTGATCGTGTTCGATCGCCAGGCAGCCGGCAGGACCATCTCGAGCCCGAGGCGCTCGAAGCCCGCGCGCAGCAGTGCCGCCGCGCCCCCGTAGCGCGCGATGCGCGCGGCGACGCCCTCCTCGAGCAGCTCCGCCAGCGCCTCGTCGAGCGCGTAGGCGACCTGCACCGCCGGCGTGAACGGCATCGGGCTCCGGAGGTACGTCGACAGCGAGAGATACAGCGAGCGCGGCTGGTACGCGACGAGCCGCGCGAGAACGGCATCGCGTACGAGGACGAAGGCGATCCCCGGCAGCGCCTGGATACACTTGTTGCCGGTGCCGACGACGAGGTCCGCGCTGCAGGCCTCGAGGTCGAGCGGATCGCCGGCGAGCCCGCTCACCGCGTCGATCAGCAGCAGCTTGCCGTGGCGGCGCGCCAGCGCGCCCAGCTCGGCGACGGGATTGCGGAGCCCCGTGGTGGTCTCGTGGTGGACGACCGCCAGCGCCTCGGCGTCGGGCTCGCGGAGCGCCGCCTCGACCCGCTCGAGGTCCGGCGGATGCGTCCACTCGCCGCCGACGACCGTGTGCGAGAGCCGGTGCGCCGCCGCCATCGCCGCCATCCGGTCGCCGTAGACGCCGTTGGCCGCGATCACGAGCCGTCCGCGCTCGGAGAGCACGCTCGACACCGCCATCTCGACCGCCGCGGTCCCCGATCCGGTGACGAGGACGGCCGTCCACCCACCGCGCGGCGCGAACGCGCGCACCAGCTGCGTACGGATGCGCTCCAGCAGCTCGGTGCACTCGGGCTCCCGGTGGCAGAGATCGCCGCGCGCGAGCGCCGCCGTCACGCGGGGGGAGACGTTCACCGGCCCGGGATTGAGGAGGATCACCGCCCGAGGGATGCCACGCCGGCGCGCGCGGGGCAAAGCCGCTCAGTGCGTGTGTGACGCGGCGAGCTGCGAGCGCTCACACGACCGTCCCGAACAAGGCCCCGACGCCGGCCGTCAGCGCCATCGCGAGCGCCCCCCAGAAGGTCACGCGTGCAGCACCTCTCATGGCGCTCGCCCCACCGACGAACGCGGCCACACCGCCGAGGATCGCGAGGAACACCAGCGACGATCCGGCGACGAGAGGGCTGAGGTACACCTCCGGAGCGATGATCACTGTCAGCAAGGGCATGGCCGCTCCGACTGCGAACGTACTCGCCGAGGCGAGCGCCGCCTGTACGGGTTTCGCCGTGAGCAGGTCGTAGATTCCCAGTTCGTCGCGGGCGTGGGCGGCCAGGGCGCCGTGTGCCGTGAGTTGTTCGGCGACCTGTTTCGCCAACGAAGGATCGAGGCCGCGCTTGACGTAGATCCCCGTCAGCTCCGCGAGCTCGGCTGATTCGTTCGTCGAGAGTTCCCTGCGTTCGCGGGCGAGGTCGGCCTCTTCGGTATCCGCCTGGGAGCTGACCGAGACATACTCACCAGCCGCCATCGACATGGCACCGGCCACCAGCCCGGCAGCTCCCGCGACCAGGAGATCGTGGCGGGTCGCATTGGCCGCCGCGACGCCGACGATGAGGCTCGCCGTCGACACGATGCCGTCGTTGGCGCCCAGAACCGCCGCACGCAGCCAGCCGATGCGTTCCGTGCGGTGTCGCTCGCGATGGGGCATGTGGTGCCTCGTCACCGCGCTACCGAGTACAAGTTCCATTCGCCGGGCACGCCCTTGAGCGCGCGCTGTCCGCGCTCCATGAACCGGATACCGGAGCCGGCGACGAGGTCCCGCACGGTTCCCGACACCAGGACTTCGCCCGGCTGGGCATGGCCTGCGACGCGCGCCCCGATGTGAACGGCCAGTCCGCCGACCTTCTCTCCCACCTTCTCACACTCGCCCGTGTGCAGGCCGACGCGAACGGTCAGGCCGATCCCCACCGCCGCATCGCGGATCGCACAGGCGCTGCGGATCGCCCGCGCTGGCCCATCGAACGCGGCGAAGAATCCGTCGCCCGCGGTATCGACCTCGCGGCCGCGGAAATGCGCCACCTCGCGTCGCGCGACACCGTAGTAGCCTTCCAGCAGGTCCCGCCAGGCCCTGTCGCCCAGCTGGGCCGCGCGTTCGGTCGAGCCGACGATGTCGGCGAAGAGCACGGTCGCCAGAACCCGGTCCTCCTCCGACGTCTCGTGCCTGCCGGTCAGGAACTCCTCGATCGAATCCAGAACAACATTGGTTTCGCCGACGTGGAACAGATGGTCCATGCCCGCCACCTCCACGAACTTGGCGCCCGGAATGTGCTCGGCCACATAGCGACCGTTGTCGGCGCGAATGTACGCGTTGTCCTTGCGATGCAGCACCAGTGTCGGCACGCGGATGCTCGGTAGTATCGGACGTACGTCGAAGCTGAACTGATTGCGATAGCCACTGGCCGCCTGCGTCGGTCCCATCGAGTGACGCTGATAGCGACCGTACCACTGCCGAAAGCGCGAATCCTGAGCCAAGGAAGGGGCGAGGGCGCTCAAATGTCCGCCGGTACCCCAGCCGACGTCGAACAGCTCGAAGAAGCGCGGCAGAAGCGCTTCGGGAACTCCCCACGGGTAGTCCACGTCGCGTACCCGGCATGCAAAGGTGTCGAGCAGAACCAGGGCGGAGGTGCTTTCGGGACAGGTGGCGGCATGGAGCATCGCCATGCGCCCGCCCTCGGCGTGGCCGAGGAATGCCGTACGCTTCGACCCCACGGCCTGCAGCACGGTTCGTGTGTCGTCGATCCAGGATTCCGCCGACAGCCCCTCATGGAACAGAACGGGGTCGGACAGTCCGCACCCACGCTTGTCGAAGCAGATCAGCCGGCTGAACGACGACAGGCGCCGGAGGAAACGCGCCAGCGACGGCTCTTCCCACATCACCTCCAGGTTGGTGACCCAGTCGGTGATGAAGACGAGGTCGAGCGGACCATCGCCGATCACCTGATAGGCGACGAATCCGTCACAGCCCTTCGCATACTGGGTTTCGGGCGTTTTCATGGTCCGTGGCTCATCTAGCAGACCAAGGGCACGAGCCGGAAGCGGGTCCGCTGGTCGTTTGGTCTCCTGTCGGTGAGCAGTTTACCATCCGAGGTCGCCGCAGGAACCTTCGGCCCACGCCGTGAGGCGGCCAAGAGGAAGCGCACGGACGAAGCACGGGACGCTGAAGGCCATGATCGCGAAGAGGTACCATCGGGTGACCCGCTCGGCTCTCGCCGAATCAACGACGTCGTGATCTCCCGCACTCACGATGACACGATGGCGGCGAGGACGCACAGGAGCGCAAGCCCCGACCCGAGAGCCGGCCCCCAGAACCAGAACCGCAGAGACAGAACGAGGTATACCGCCGCGATGCCGGCTGCGAACGCCTGCACCAGATGACTGGCAGCGAACGCCGGGAAGCACGGCCCGGCGAGAAGCAGCAAGCCGCCACCCGAAAGGGCGACACCAAGGCTGTGGCTGAGGTTGAAGCCCAGCCAAGCCTGCCAGAGATTGGCGCGCGGATTGAAAGCCAGCCGAGCGCCCTGCATCGCGACGCGAACGGAGTCATCCGTGGGTGTGAAGGCACGAGGGTTGCCGACATCGCGAAGCGTCAGCAGCCCATGCAGCGTGCCCATCGCGAGAACGATCAGGCCGGCGCCCGCTAGTAGAGCTCGTGCGGGATTCATCAGCTGCGGTGGTTCCGCCACTCCCGGATGACGTCATCCACGTTCAGGGGCATCACGGTCGACGGAGGCCCGGACGTCGCACGTGAGTTCACCTGAACGATCCGCTCGTTGATCGCCGCGACGATCTGTCGCACGGCTGACTCGGTGTCCGCCTTCGCGATCCGATCGAAGGCATCCTCGAGCTCCTTGCGCACCGCGAGCGCCGGAGGCAGGAAGGAGACGTTCTCCCGCCGGAGCTTCTCCTTGATCCACCACGTCTCGTCATGCGGTTGATCGATGTCGCGGAGGGGCATTCCGGCGCCCGGGAGATCGTCGAACTCCCCACGCTCCATGGCTTTGCGGATCTGCCCCTCGACCCACGACTCCCACCGGACGCCCGCAGGTTTGCGCTCGGTCATCGCTACATCGGCGACGGCACGTTCGCCACTGCGAGCTTCGCGCCGCTGCTCGCCGTGTCCTTCAGCTCGATCAATATCTCGCGAAAGGGCTGGGCGCTCGCGTTGATCGCCGTCTCCGTCGCGCCGGGGGGCACGAACAGCACGCTGCCGGGCTGCACGGGGATCTCGACGCGGCCCATGCCCTCGATCTCGGCGTCGATTCGTGAGCCCTCGATGACGCACATCACGTACGGAAGATCGTGGCGGTGGCGGTCGGAGCGCTCGCCCGGAGCGAGATGCATCTCCCACACCCGTACGACCTCGTTCTCGAACAGCAGCCTGGTGGCGACATTGCCGAGCGGACGATCGTCCTGCGTCATGCTGAACCTCTGCCTCTCCTCCGCGAAGGAACTCGATGTACTCATCAGCGTTCGACTGCAAACAAACGCCATTCACCTGGCACACCTTTGAGGTGCTCACTTCCGCGCTCTCGGAAGGAAAGACCTGAGCCAGCAACGAGGTCCTTCACCGTACTGGATACGAGAACCTCTCCGGGGAGCGCCAGGGCTGCCACACGCGCGCCGATGTGAACGGATATTCCGCCGAGCTTCTCGCCCATCACTTCGCATTCGCCGGTGTGCACGCCTGCTCGCACATCGATCCCAAGCGAGCGCACGGCATCGGAGATCGCGCACGCACAGCGGACGGCGCGAGCGGGGCCGTCGAACGTTGCAAGGAAACCATCGCCAGAGGTGTCGATCTCGCGACCCCGGTAACGTGCAAGCTCACGACGGACAAGCACGTGATGATTGTCGAGCAGACTCCGCCAGCGACGGTCGCCCAGGCTGGCTGCTTTCTCAGTGGATCCGACTATGTCGGTGAAGAGGACAGTAGCCAGCACACGGTCCGGGTCCGGTCCCCGTCGAACGCCAGTCAAGAACTCCTCGATCTCGTCAAGGATGGTGTCCGCATCGCAGCCCCAGGGGACGTGATCGATGCCGGTCAACTCGACCAACTTCGCATTCGGGATCCGTTCAGCCATGTAGCGGCTCGTCGCGACGTCAATCGATCGATCGTTGATACTGTGCAAAAGCAAGGTCGGCACCCGAATCGCGCTCAACACCGGCCGAATGTCGATCTCTGCGTTCATCCGAACCAGCATTTCCGCCGCGCCAGGACTCGCGCTAGACCTGAGCCACCGAGCCCACCACTGTCGCGCTCTTTCATCTTGCGCCATGCTCGGCGCCCGCATGTCAATCGCGAACGGCCCGCCCCACTCGCGTCGCAGTCGTTCGAGATGCGCTTCCGTTTGCGTGTGAGTACGCCCCCACGGGTGATCGGGAGTCCAGGTACGCCGTGCGAAAGCGGCATTCATGATCAGCGCAGACGTCCGCATGGGGTAGGTCGCTGCAAACAACGCGCACATCGCGCCGCCCTCGGAATAGCCGAAGAGTGCGGCGCGCTCCGACCCGGTGTCATCCATCACAGCTCGCACATCATCCATGCGTACTTCGAGAGGTGGCATATCGGCCACTCGATCAGACAAGCCGGTCCCGCGCTTGTCGAACAGAATGAGGCGAGAAAAAGACGAGAGCCGCATGAGGAATCGCGCCAGGGCCGGCTCCTCCCAGAAGACATCCATGTTCGATACCCAACCCGGAACTAGGACGAGGTCGGGCGGCCCTTGTCCCAGGACTTGGTACGCGATGTTCACGTCGCCGCTTCTCGCGTATCGCGTGTCAGGCAGCATCGTCAGTCCTGCCAGAACAGATCACAGGCGCTCTGATCCGAGAAGTGAGACCATACCTCCACGCATCGTCCTTCGGCGAGACGCCAGACGACGCACGCCTCTTGATCGAGCGTCCGCCCGCGGCGACGGGCGGTGAACCGCTCGACGGACACCGCAAACTCATGGCCGGCGATCACGCTGACAAGGTCGATCCTCGGGGGAGAATCGCAATCGAGCGCTCCCTTGGCGGCCCGCTCGAGCACCTCCACCCGACCACGGAGCGTACCGCCGCCAAGATGCTTGCCCGGCAGATGGTAGATGACGTCGTCCGCCAGGAACTCAGCCATGGGACGAGGGTCGCCCGAGGCGAAGCTCTCGTAGATTCGCCTCAGCGCAGATGAGTCCATTCTCGCGTTGCGTCTCCGGGGCCGCGATCAGCGGTGGCGGGAATCATCGCGGGACAGTGCTCGTCGTAGGTCGACCCGAACTACGAAGACCCGAAGCGCAACCACGACGGTGCCGGGAAGGAGCACGGTATGCAGTCGCGGTCCGCTCCAACGCGCTGTTATATCTCACCGGATAGTCTGCTCTTCCGCCATACGGTTGCGAGCCAAGGCTGTCGCTCAAGCGGTAACCCCGGTGGACGATAGTAGTACTCCAACTCCGCGAACGCCGCCGCTTTCAGAAACACCCGCCATGATTCGAGGTCGTGATACGCCCCATACCGTCCGCGATTCCAGCCCTCCTCGTTGTTCCCCCGAGGGTTCGATGTGAAGAGCACGCCATCGGGTTTGAGCGCCGCGCGCAATTCGCTCAACACGCGCGGCAGCTCTTGGCGTGGCACGTGGAACAACGAAGCGTTGGCGAAGATGCCGTCGAAGCGACGGGGCGGAAGCTTCAGCGCAAGGAATTCCTGCTGCCAGACCTCGCAGCCACTGTGCTCCCGTGCCATGGCGGCGAGCGGCGGGGAGCCCTCGAGGCCGATCGGCTCGTGGCCTAGAGCGCGAAACGCCACCAGGTCACGCCCAGGGCCGCAGCCGAAATCGAGTATGCGCAACGGTGGCGCACCGCGAATGTGCCGCAGCAGCGCCTCGATGTTCTGCGTCACATCGTGATCGCGCGTGCCTTCCCAGAACTCGGCGGCCCGCTCGCTGTAGTGCTCGAGGGTCTTCGCGGTGACGAGCGCCGGGTCCTCGAGCAGCCGTGTCATCGCGATCCTCTCATTTTGCTGGCAGAACGTGCTCATCGAAGGGCACGAGCGTCCGATGGTGGGTCTCGCCGGTTTCGGTTTCGGAGAATGCGAGCGAGCCCTCGACGATGTAGAGCGTTTCGTCGTCGCGGTGGAGATGGGGTCCGAGCTCACCGCCCGGCCTGTCGCCGTCTCGCATGATGTCGGCGATCGCTTCCTCCTTCGTGCCGACGCGTGCCGTCAGCGACCCGTCATCCTCTCCAGCTGTTCGGGGTAACGAGCCCCATGGACCGGGATACTGGACGCGGCGTCGTGGATCTCACGGAGGTCGTCGGCCGTGAGCGCGACGGCGGCCGCGCCGATGTTCTCCTCCAGGCGATGCAGCTTGGTGGTGCCCGGGATCGGAACGATCCACGGCTTCTGCGCCAGCAGCCAGGCGAGCGCGATCTGGGCCGGCGTCGCCTTCTTTCGTTCAGCGATGGCTGCCGAGCAGATCGATCAGGGCCCGATTCGCCTTGAGCGCCTCCGGTTTGAAGCGCGGCAGGGCCCTGCGGAAGTCGGAGCCGTCGAAGGTCGTGCTCTCGTCGATCTTGCCCGTGAGGAAGCCCCTGCCCAGGGGGCTGTACGGGACGAAGCCGATGCCGAGCTCCTCGAGGGTCGGTAGCACTTCCGTCTCGGCCGTTCTCGTCCACAGCGAGTACTCGCTCTGGACGGCCGCGACCGGCTGGATCGCGTGGGCGCGACGGATGGTCTGCACGCCCGCTTCGGACAGGCCGAAGTGCCGGACCTTGCCCTGCCCGATCAGGTCCTTCACCGCGCCCGCCACGTCCTCGATCGGCACGTTCGGGTCGACGCGGTGCTGATAGAGCAGGTCGATGGTCTCGACCCTGAGCCGCTCGAGCGAGCCCTCGACGGCCTGCCTTATGTGCTCCGGGCGGCTGTCGAGGCCTGGCGTTCCCTTCCTGCCGCGGGGATCGAAGTTCGGACCGAGGTCGAATCCGAACTTGGTGGCGATCACCACCTGCTTGCGGAAGGGAGCGAGGGCTTCACCCACGAGATCTTCGTTCGTGAACGGGCCGTAGACCTCGGCGGTATCGAAGAACGTGATGCCGCGTTCGACGGCGGCCCGCAGGAGAGTGATCATCTCCTGCCTGTCCTTGGGCGGGCCATAGGAAAAGCTCATGCCCATGCAGCCGAGGCCCAGGGCCGAGACCTCCAGGTTGCTCCTGCCGAGTCTGCGCTTCTGCATAGACCCTCCTGATATCGAGCATCCGAGTGGCTCCATGAGTTCGAGTCTATTCCCGAAAGGGTCGGAGACGTAGACCCGGCAGTAGCCAGCCAGCTCGGCGTCGACGACGTCGACACCGGCCCGACGAAGACGCTCCACGAGCCCTCGAAGGTCGCGCACCAGCAAGGCCTGGTGCGCCTTTCGCGCCGGACGAAAGTCGGCTTCCACTCCCAGGTGAATCTTGACGGCAGCGTTCTCGAACCATGCACCACCGCGTTCCGCGAGACCTGCGGGCTTGCGCTTCTCGGGAATCTCCAGGAGGCGGGTGTAGAAATCCCGAGCCTCGTCTTCGCGCCCAGCCGGCATCGCAAGCTGAACATGGTCGATGCCCACGATCGTCACACCGGTTTGCCTTCGATGATCGTCATCCCCGTCGGGGAGGGCGTCTCGATCGCCCTGGTCAGCTTGAAGCCCGCGGCCTCGTAGAGCGCACGGTATTCCCCTTCAGTCCGCTCGCAACCACCCGTTCGAATCATCACGTTGAGATCGGAGAGGAGTGGGTACGAGAGTCGATTGCCGGCTCGGATCATAGTCTCAAGCGCTCTTTGGTCTCTTCTGAGAGCGGACGGGGCGAGCGGCAGCTCGCCCCGACGTGTTCAGTGCCACGGCGGCGCGAATGAGCGCCTTCAACGCCCTTGCATCGATCTTGTCGCCCTCATGGAAGTCGATGGCACGCCTGGTGTTGCCTTCGAGGCTGGAGTTGAAGAGACCTGAAGGGTCCGCCAACGAGGCTCCCTTGGCGAAGGTCATCTTCACGACGTTCTTGTACGTCTCACCGGTGCAGATGATTCCGGCGTGCGACCACACCGGAACCCCTCTCCACTTCCACTCCTCGACCACTTCGGGGTCGGCCTGCTTGACGAGAATTCGGACCCGAGCGAGCGTCTCGCCCCGCCAATCACCCAGCTCCTCGATTCTCGCATCCATCAGCTGAGAGGGAGAGCCTCCTTCTCTTCCTTCCTTCGAGCCGCTCTTCCTCTTCTTCATGGCTGTCGTCGAGCTCATAGCTGAACTCCCACGCGCTGTAGCAGCCAGACCAAGCCTAGGTATGCGCCGATCGTCACAACGGAGGCGACTAGTAGGCTCGGCCAGAAGGACCAGCCGGATCCGAGCAGCATGGGCAGCAAGGCAAACAGGGGGAGCGACGCGAGCACCAGCCAGAAGATGCTGCGCGAAAGATTCGCAACGGATTGGACGTTGCCGGTGTCGGCATAGAGCCAGACGAAAGCCAGGAGCGAGGTCAGCGGGAGCGAGGCGAGGATGGCGCCCCAGAACGAACTGCGCTTGGCAATCTCCGACACCGCAATGACGACCACGACGGTGATCGAAACTTTCAGGCAGAACTGCCAGGTCATTCCGAGCTACGCCTAACGCCCTGGCGGCTCAGCGGCCGCCGCACCCGAACCCAACACGCCTTCAAGCCGAGACGTCAGCGTCCGCGGGCCGCTGCAGCCGCGGGTTAGCGAGTCGCCAGCTCATAGAGCCGCCACGCGCCGTCGATGCCCTTGAGCGCGTGCTCGCCCCGCTCGATGAATGACCAATCACCACCGAGGAGAAGATCGCGGACCGTGGACGATACCCAGGTCGCACCGCCCGAAGCCGCCTGCTGCACGCGCGCGGCGAGGTTCACCGCGAGGCCGGTGACGTCCCCGTCCTCGCGCACCACGATCTCGCCCGCGTGGAGGCCCGCTCGCGCGCTCAGGCCGGCATGCCCGAGCTCACGCACGAGCTCCGTCGCACAGGCCAAAGCTTCCGAGGGGGTCGTGAAGGTCATGAGGAGCCCGTCGCCCATGTTCTTCACGAGCTTCCCGGCATGGCGGTCGACCGCCTTCCAGGCGATCTGGTCGTGGCGATCGAGCATTCCACGCCAGGCCTCGTCGCCGACCTCCGCCGAGCGGGCGGTCGAGCTCACGATGTCGGTGAACAGCACGGTGGCGAACCGCCGCTCGCTCTGTGCAACCGGGGCGCGGCCGATCACGAACTCGACCCAGACGTCCATCAGCTCGCGCCAGTTCGGCATGATCCAGCAGAGGTGATCCTCGCCCGGGAACTGTAGGTACCGCGCGCCGGGGATGTGCTCGGCCAGGTAGCGGCCGAACGCTGGGGGGATCGCGCGGTCGCCGACCACGTTCACGACGAGCGTCGGCGCTCGGATGTGCCCGAGGCGATCGTTGGCGTCGAGACCGAGCACGCTCTCGAACTGACGCCGGATGTCGGCTCGGCTGCACGTCTGCCGTTGGAAGCGTCCGACCCATCGGATGAAGGCCGGATCATCGTTCTTGCTCGGGGCGAAGAGATCGACGAAGTGCTCGGGCTCCCGTCCCCATCCGTCGATCATGCGATTGAAGCGGTCGAGCACGTCCTTCTGGCGCATCGGAGGATCGTCATCCTGCCGTCGCAGGTTACCAACAGCCGAGAAGCCGATCATGGAGTTCACGAGGACCAGCCGGTCGACGCGCTCGGGGTGCATGGCAGCGAAGAGCTGCCCCATGATGCCCCCCTCCGAGAGGCCGAGGACGTGCGCGCGCTCGATCCCCTCGGCGTCCATGACGGCCTTGATGTCGTCGATCCGCTGCTCGAGGGTGGGCGCCTCCTCGAAGCGATCGGAGCTGGCCATGCCCCGCTTGTCGAACTCGAGGACGCGGACGTACTTGCCGATGCGCTCGCGTGTTCGGCGGTAGACCTCGTGCTCCCAGGCGAGCTCGACGTTGCAGACCATCCCCGGAATGATGACGACGTCGGGACCCGAGCCGAACCGCTGGTAGGCGATGTTGACGTCGCCGCTGCGCGCGTACCTGATGTCGGAGATGTCCATCGGCGTCGGAGGAGCGGGATGCTCGCCGCTCTCAGGCATTCATAGTGATTCGCGCGGTCGAGATGCAAACGTTGGCGCCGGGCCTACGAATGTCTGGACCGTCCACAACGGCCCTCTGTTTTGAGAGCCGCTTCGCAACTTCTGTCCAACGCTCTGGTTGTTGAACCGCTACGCAGTCGCCACCAACAGTTCCTCGGAATTATGTGGCGGACGCAGGCCATCCGTCCTGCCCGCGAAGTAGCGTCGGGCAAGCATGGCGGTCGATACATGCTGAATGGCGGGCCGGTGGCACGGCTCCGCCACGGCCGCGGAATGCCCTCGGAGGAGGATCAAGATTGCGAGCGGCAGCGCAGAGCCGACACCGGGGGAAAACGAGCTACTCGCTGTCGCCCTTGTGATCCTGCGCCTCGTCCAGATAGCGCCACGGCGCTCCCTTGGTGTGGACGCGAAATACAATGATCTTCGCTCCTCGGTCCCCGGCGGTCGCTTGGTGCCGCTGCTTGAACCCCACGTGACCGACCGTGCCCGGCTTGCCGATGATGGGCGGTGCATCGGCCCGTCGAATGACGGGATCACCTTCCAGGTAGTAGTGAAACTCCTCTCCGGGGTGCCAGTGCCAGTCGAGCTTCTGGTTGGGCGGAATCTCGACGAGGTCGATGAGGACCTCGCGCCCGGGCGTGAACTCCGTCGCGAGGGTCGCGGTAAGCAGGTTGGTGACCTTCGACCCGGCTGGTTGGCTGAGGGCCGGAATGGCCATTCCCACGGCGAGGCCCGCCGCGAATACGGACAGGGTGATCGCGACCGGAAGTCTCTGCATCGCACACCTCCGTCTGACGCTTCCTAGTCTGGACGCGCTACGCGACGAATGTGATCGTGGCTTGTCGGATGGTCAGCCGCCATTTTCCATCGGACTCTCTTCGCCAGACGTCCGTAAAGCGGCGGCTTACGGTCTTGCCGGCGTTCGCCGCCGTCTCCCGCGGCTGCACGACCTCTTCACCCATGATCACCACGTTGTCCTCACGCGCGTCCAACGCTTCGATCGTGACGTCAGCCGACTCGTAGTTCATACGACCCTCTGCGAAAAAGGCGAGTATCTGCTCTCGGCGAGCAACGCGATTGGCGGGGGTGTTCACGACCAGGTCCTTGGCGCACAACCCGGAGACGGCGTCTATGTCCTGCGCTGCAAAGGCCTCGTCCAGCTTCCGGCGTGCAGCCACTGCCTCGGCCGCGAGGCCCGTCTTTGCCGTCAACGCAACCTCATCAGACGCGAACCTGGTCATGCTGCTACCTCCTCAACGACGGCCGCCTCCTCACTGCGACGAGCCGGGATGATCTACCTTCGTGACCCACCTCCTCACCTCTTCTGCTTCCTTCTGACCGTATGGAAGGTAGTCCTTCGTATAGTCGCAGAGGCCGGTGACGAACTGGCCGTCTTGGCGCTGGCGTGAGTAGACCAGGTATTGACGGCCGATGACGAGATCCATGCCACAGTCCCCACCGCCGACGCCGGTGACGATTGTAGCTCTGTGGTGTCGGACAGTGCCCTTGAGAGTGTCGGACACTAGGAACGTGAACTGCCTTCCGTAGGTCTCCCCCGAGCTCAGGTCGTCGCCGAGAAACCGACCCGTTACGACCCGTCCGACGAATATGAGGGTATGCTGAGCCACAATCTTCTCGACGGCGGGCTGCTGTACGCACAGACACGCCATGGCGTGGCCCGCGCCGAGGAGCGCAACCGCAGGTAGAATCATTCACCATGCATGGCGTCGCTCCCGTGAGGCCTAACGTGGCGTTGAGCCGCGCGCGCGTGGACGCCTGAGACTGAGTGCGACGTGTATACGCGCCGGCTCCAACGCCGGGTTGGGCATCCCCGTCGTCTCAAACCACTGACGCCTTCCAAGCCATTCGCTCGGCGAGGCCATGCTGCATCTTGGAGCCGTCGTCGCCCGCGTTGAGATGGACTGGGGGGGAGTACACGGTCCACTGCGGCTTGAGGCGGATCACGACACGGTGCTCCTCTCGGGCTTTTGCCTCGACGAACGGCCGCGCTGCCTCGGGAAGTGGTTGCCCGGACATGATCTGGCCCACCTTCATCATGACGTCGACTGTCAGCCCGAGGGCGTCCTCGACGTCGGCCGGTCCATACACCTGCAGGTACGTGAGCGGCCACTGTTCGTCGAGAACACAGATGGCCGCTTCACGCGTCCGCCGCACAGCGCGCGCCTTGGCGCGTTCAGCCATCGTCGAAATCAAGATGTCGTCGCCGTCCATGACGTAGTAGACCACCGACATCGACGGCGGCCCGTGCTTGCGTTGGAAGCCGAAGATGCAGGTGCGATGGTCCGCGACGAATGCGCGCCTCTGGGCCTGGTTCATCATGGCCAGGTCTCCTCCATACGAGCCGCCGACTACACACATTCCGACCAACGCATCGTTCACGACATGCCGCGATGCTTCAAGGTCCTCGCCATGCATCAATCAGAATATTTTGTTCCACTAGTTTACGGTGTTGTCCCATGCACGGCTCGATCGATCCGGGGCCAGACTTCGTTCGCCATGAGCTCCATGGAGCGCCGGGCGAGCGCCGGATCGGTCCAGTCGTGGCCCGTGTAGAGCAGCGTGCCGAACGCGCCGACCTCGTGTGCGGAATGCGAGAATCTGGTCCGCTACGCTCTCCGGGGTTCCCGCGATCACGAGACGCTCGATACACCGTCTTCGGAGAGAGCTCGGAATCCGGCTGGTCGGGATGGTCGCGCATCAGGTCCAGCCCGCCGAACTTCGCCAGCTTGGTCCTCATCACGTGGAAGTAGAAGCCGTGCGCGCCGTCCTCGCGATGCGCATAGCGGCGTGCCGTGGCCTCGTCATCGGCCACGAAGACGCTGCGCGCCACGCGCCAACCGGAAGGATCGGCGGAGAGGCCCGCCGATCGTCGGCCTTCCAGGTAGCTCCGGATTTGGGCCCGGACGACGTAGGCACCCACGTAGGTCGCCGAGATACCGGTCCAGCCGCGAGTTCCCGCCGTATGCGGTCCCCGGGAATCCGGCCGGATCGAGGTGATTGCGATGGGCGGATGCGGCCTTTGCAGCGGGCGGACTGCGACGCCCACCCCGATCTTCCGATCGAGCGAGCGCTCCGTGGTGATCCGGTAGAATTCGCCTTCGATCCGGTATGGCGGCTCTTCGCTCCAAATCCGGCACATGTGGTCGAGCGCCTCCTGGGTCTTTCGGTTGCGGTCCGAGCCCAGGTCTCCTATGGCCTCCGCGTCGCCGGGAACGCCGGGTCCCACTCCCAGGACTAGTCGACCCTGCACCAGGTGGTCGACCATCGCGACCTGCGCCGCCGCCATCGCCGGGTGGTAGTTGGCGAGCGGAAGCACGCCGGTACCGAAGGTGATCGACGGGCATGCATCGGCCAGGTTCGCGATGAAAGCAAGGCTCGAGGTGATGGTCTCGGCTGAGTCCACGAGATGCTCGCCGATGAAGGCCTCGCGATAGCCGAGTCGATCGGCGAGCACGACCGCTTCACGGTCCTCGCGCAGAACGTCCGGATAGGGGCGGAACGGCGGGTGGACCGGCTGGATGAAGAATCCGAGCTTCATAGTCGATCATTCGTCGGCATCAGCCGCGGCGCGCAGCGCCGTCCGCTTCTGCGCCGAGTTGGGCCGCCAATGTACAGAGGAGCTCGTCCCCGCCCACCAGCCCGGCGTTGGAAGCGACGCACGCGGTTGATCCGTCATGGCCGTTCGTACTCCTTGGTCCCGATCGCGACAGCCGTGCGTCTCTTGATGTAGCGAGCGCACTGATCGGGACGCCAGGTCGGCATCCGTCGCGACACTCCGGTTGCCCGGACTTCGGCTTCGAGGCCGAGCTTGAACGTGAGCTCCGTGAAGGCGCGCATCACGGCGTAGTACCTGATGTTCTCTTCCGCGATCTCCCGGAACCTACGGTACGCACGGCGAAACCCACGCGCGAGCAACTGACCGAACCCCGTTGCGGCGAGTTGCATGACGCGCGGGCCGGGGACGGCGGACATTTCGTACGCTGCGATCTGGCCTCCGACATCGAACGCCGGGTCGGCGACGGTAACGAGGTTCCAGTCGATGATCCCGGTAACTTGGCCCCGTTTCTCAAGGATGTTCGCGCCGAAGAAGTCGCCGTGACAGATCGCGTAACGTTGCGGTTCGGGCGGCCGGTGCGATGTCAGCCACTCGAGGCCCGGTCGTAGACCGTCAAAACCCCAACGCCCGATCGTCGCGTCGGCGCCGTCGAGCCAATTCTCGGGACCGGCAGCCCGGCGGTCGATTCCTGCCATCTCGAACGCATGCAGGAGCTGGGTCGCATCCAGTGCGTGGACCATGTTGATCGCCGCCGCGTGACGTCGTGGCAAAGTGAACAATCGCGGCGCGTCGATCAGGATACGCGGGAAATCGATAACCATCTGCGGCCGCCCGGGGAGAAGCTCCATGATCATGAACGGACGTTCGAGCGAGGCCGCTGTGTCTTCGCACGCGAGGACGCGGGGGGCGGGGACACCCTGTGCCGACACGGCGTCCTGCGCGCAGCGCTCCCGTCGGATGCTGACGGCATCGGTCTCTGCCGGATAAACCCGCAGGACGAGAGGTCCCTCCCATGCATCGGCTGCGTGTTCGAGCCTGAACGAGTAAACGTCTGTAACGAAGCCGCCTATCAAAGGCCGAAGGGGCTCCCGGTATACGACGTCGCCACCGAGAGATCGGCGGAGATACGCAAGGACCTCGCTCGAAACCTCCTTCAGGGGTCCTTGAACCGATTCCATGTTCATCGCTGTCGTTCCCTGCGCGCCAAGTCGGCCCAAGGATTGGGCGGCAAGCTTTGCTCAGTTCGAGACACCACGCACCGCCCACGCGCGCGCCCGAAGGTGAATGCGTGCGTCGCTTCCAGCGCGAAGGCGTCGCCTGAGCCGCTCTCTCAGCAACTTCACGGCTCGGGGGATCCAGCGACGCGACGTAGCTCGGGGCGGGTCCAGTACCGCGGAGAAACGGCGTCCAGTAGTCGTCGAAGGTGGCGAAGTCGGTCGGAATCTCCAGTGGGTGGGTTTCCACCTGCGCAAGCCCGGCGGCTCGAAAAAGCGAAGCCAGCGCTGGTCTCCGACAGAGCGGAAAACGCCGGCCTTCATCGAGGGCGGCTGCGCGAGGGTCCGACGGCGACCGCTTCATCCCAGAAGGACCGCAGAAGCTCCATGCCTTCCGCGTAATCCCAGACGTATGCAGCGACGGTGCCTCCCGGACGAAGGCGCTCGCGGATGGACGCCACGGCCTGTCCAGGATCCGGTAGGAAGTTCAGAACGAGCCCTGAAACGACTGCGTCGAATCCGCCGTCTCGCCTTGGAAGCGCTTCCGCTCCTGCAACGACGAACGATACACGGGCGTCCGAGAGATTCTTCCGAGCGTGCTCGATGAACGGCTCTGACGGATCGCAGGCGACGACCGACGCTGGCTCGCAGAGATCGCAAATGGTCGACGTGAGCGCTCCCGTACCACATCCAACCTCGAGCCAGTTGGCCGAGGGCTTCGGATGCAGCCATTCGACAAATGCTCGGGCAAGTGGCCGGCTCCAACGACCCATGTATGCCTCATACGCGTCACCGGTCACCCACCTGTCACCAGGCGCATTCGTCATGTCGATTCTCTGCTGTCCGCCCAACGTTCGAGCTAACCGGGCGACGACTGCGAATTCCTACGGGCTTTGCCCGGTTGGATGCGCGCTCCGAGTTCAGGATTCATCTAGCGGCCCACCAGCGTGAGGAGTTCAGGGAGGTTCATCCAAGTTGATCAATTCTGCTGAAGGATGGCGCCGGAAGCACAAGCCGGGCCTCAAGCGCGTGCCGCTAGCGACCCCTATGGCCTAGCGAGTGGGGAATCTACGCCACCGCTTGATGCACGTCTAGACGGACGTCTGGGTATAGCTTTACTACGACCCTAACATCCGCCGCACGCGCGCCGTCATCGCCTCCGGCGTGTGCGGAATCCGCGGCCCCGGCGGACCCGGCGGCCCCAGCGCGACGCGCACCAGCAGGAACGCCGGCCCCTCGCGCCGCACCAGCTCGGGCGCCTCGGCCTCGAGCTCGGCCGGCGTCTCGACGCGTCCCGTCCACCGATACCCTGCGGCGCGCGCCAGCTCCTCCAGCGGCACGCGGTCGGCGATCGTCGGCTGCGCGCCGGTCGACGCGTGCGCGCCGTTGTCGAAGCAGACGTGCAGCAGGTTCCGCGGCGCGGCGGCGGCGATGGTCGCGAGCGTGCCGAGGTTCATCAGCACGTTGCCGTCGCCGTCGAAGACGATCACGCGGCGCTCGGGGCGCGCGAGCGCGACGCCGAGGCCGATCGACGACGCCAGGCCCATCGAGCCGATCATGTAGAAGCAGCCGTCGGTGTCGCGCGTGCCGTAGGCGGCGCGCGAGACGAAGCCGTTCGAGCAGATGCACACCTCGTCGCCGAGGTGCGGGCGCGATCAGCCCGAGCGCGTCAGTGATGATCATGGAAGAGTCCCGGCTTCACCACCAGCGCGACCGGCGCCGCCGTCCGGCGCAGCCCCTCCGCCGCCCAGTCGACGTCGCGCTCGAGGCTCGCGGCGTCGGGCGCCCGCCACGGGATCCTCGAGCAGGTCGAGCAGGTCCGGCAGGATGCGACCCATGACGAGGTGCTCGGGCGCGTCCTTCCCCTCGTACCCGCGCCACGTCACCAGCAGCAGCACCGGCATCCGGTAGAGCTGGTGCAGCGAGCCGAGCGCGTTCACCGACACGCCGAGCCCGGAGTTCTGCATGATCGACCACCGGCGAGCTTGCCGGCCAGGTACGCGCCCGCCGCGACGCCGAGGGCCGCGTCCTCGCGCACGTCGCCGAGGTACAGCTCCCGCCGCTCGAGCTCGGCGATCACCGGCCCGACCAGCGAGCACGGCACGCCGCGTGAAGAAGTCGAAGCCGGCAGCGAGCAGACGGTCGACGAAGCGGTCGGCGGGGAACGGCGCGCTCACGGCCCGCGCCCTGGGTCAGCGGCCGACTTCCGCCCAGGCGCGGCGGTAGTCGTCGAAGCTGTCGATCTCCATCCAGCCCTTGTGGATGTCGACCGCCGTCGACCGCGTGGCCGCGATCGATCATCGCCTGCAGGAGGTGCGTGAGGCTGGCGCGCTCGAGGCCCTCGGCGCGCGCCGCCGACGAGCTCGGCGTGCACGCTCGCGCAGCGCCGCGGCGCCGGCGGCCGAGAACATCGCCATGCCGATGAACTCGCCGTGCGCGTCGGCCGGGCGCGACCTCGGGGCCGATGCGGAGCACGCGGCTGCCGCCGTCGGGCGCGACGAAGCGCCGGCCGTTCGGCGGCGTCTCGGTGACGACCAGGTCGAGCGGGCCGCCCGCGGGCGTGCAGCCCGGCGCGGAAGGCGTCGTGGAAGGCGCGATCGACCACGAGCGCGACGTCGGCGCGGGTGCGCGAGCAGCTTCTCCAGGACCGACGGCTCGAAGATGATGTCGCCGTAGAGGAGGACGAACGGCCCGTCGAGCTCGCGCTCGGCGCGGAACAGCGAGTAGACCTCGCCGGTCTCGGCGTAGCGGTCGTTGTCGACGAAGCGGACGCCCGGCGACGGCGACCTGCTCCTTCTTGTAGCCGCGGACGACGACGACGTCGCGGACGCCGCTGACGCGCGAGCGCCTCGACCTGGCGCTCGAGGATCGTCTTGCCCTTCACCTCGAGCATCGTCTTCGGGCGGTCCTGGATGAGCGGCATCAGCTGCGGCTCGAAGCCGGCGGCCAGGATGATCGCGCGCGGCGGCCGGGCTCCGGCGAAGAGGAAGCGCTCCTCGTTCGCCTTCAGCTCGGGAACGCCGACCAGCGCGGTAGACCTCCTCGAGCGGGACGATCGTCCCCTCGACGCGCGACGCGCGGCCCTCGCGGCGCATCGCGGCCAGCACGTCGCGCATCGCCACGATCGACGCGCGCAGCGCCTGGTTGGCGAAGATCGCCATGCGGAAGCCGGCGGCGCGCAGCTCGTCGGGGCCCACCGTCGGGATACGTCGTCGGCACGGCGACGAGCGGGACGTCGAGGTCCCAGCGCGCGGCGAACCGCGCCAGCTCGTCGAAGTCCTTCGCCTTCGAGTGCACCAGGACGGCGTCGGCGCCCGCGGCGGCGTAGGCCCGCGCGCGGACGAGCGCCTCGTCGATGCCGAGCCCGACGATCAGCGCCTCGGTCCGGGCGATGACCGCGAAGTCGGGGCTGCGGCGCGCGGAGACGGCGGCCTCGACCTTGCGCGGCGTGCTCGTCGACGGGCACCAGGTCGCGGCTCACGCCGGCGTAGAAGCTGCACCGCTTCGGGAACTCGTTGTCCTCGATGCAGATGCCGGCCGCGCCCGCGCGCTCGAACTCGACCGCCGTCCGCATCACGTTGATGGCGTTGCCGTAGCCGTTGTCGCAGTCGGCGACGACCGGGATGCCGCACCGCGTCGCAGATGCGGCGGACCGCGTCGAGCGTCTCGGTCAGGGTGAGGATGTTGGCGTCGGGGACGGCCTGGACGGCCGAGATGCCGAAGCCGCTGGCCCAGATGGCGTCGAAGCCGGCCTCCTCGGCGAGCTTCGCCGACAGGGCGTCGTGCGCGCCGGCAGCCAGGCAGATGGCCGGGCGCCGCAGCAGCGGAAGCGAGCGTCGTCGCCCAAGAGGTCGCCTGCATAGCAGCGGGGTCCTGCGGGTGCAACGATTTCGTTCTCCTCTGTGAGACGACGTCTCGGATGCTGCACGTCTTGCGGACGCGCGGACCGCCGGATACGAGCCACATTGACCGCTCGGTTAAGGGGACGATTCGGCGGTCGTGGGACGCGTCCCAGCGGCAACCGTGGAGGCACGGATGCGGACGCTGTTCCTGAACCCGCCGTCGTACGACGACTTCGACGGCGGTGCCGGCTCGCGCTACCAGGCGAAGCGCGAGGTCTGGTCGTTCTGGTACCCGACGTGGCTGTCGTACCCCGCGGGCATGCTCCCGGGTGCGCGGCTCCTCGACGCGCCGCCGCTCGACATGACCGTCGACGAGGTCGTGCGCATCGCCCGCGACTACGACCACGTCGTCCTGCACACGAGCACGCCGTCGTTCCGCGCCGACGTCCGCACCGCGCAGGCGCTGAAGGACGCGAAGCCCGACACCGTGATCGGCGTTCGTCGGCGGGCACGTCACCGCCCAGCCCGAGGAGTCGCTCCGCGCGGCGCCGGCGATCGACTACGTCGCGCGGAAGGAGTTCGACCTGGCCGTCGTCGCGGTCGCCGAGGGCCGGCGCCTCGACGACGTGAAGGGCCTGAGCTTCCTCCGCGGCGGCGTCTACCACCAGACGGACGAGCCGGCGCCGCTCACCACGAGCAGCTCGACGCCCTGCCCTTCTCCGACCGACGTCTACGCACCGCGACCTCGACTACAAGAAGTACAACAGCCCGTACTGCCAGTATCCGTACGTGTCGCTCTACACCGGCCGCGGCTGCCCGGCGCGCTGCACGTTCTGCCTCTGGCCGCAGGTGACGACGGGCCACAGCTACCGCACGCGCAGCGTCGGCGAACGTGCTCGAAGAGTGCGCCCAGCTGCGGCGCCACTTCCCCGAGATGAAGGAGCTCTTCTTCGACGACGACACCTTCACCGCCGACCCGAAGCGCGCGCGATGGAGATCGCGCGCGGGCTCGGCCGGCTCGGCATCACGTGGTCGACGAACTCGCGCGCCAACGTCGACCGCGAGACGCTCGCAGGTGCTGAAGGACAACGGGCTCCGGCTCTTCGTCGTCGGCTACGAGTCGGGGAACGAGCAGATCCTGCGCAACATCAGGAAGGGCGTCGAGCGTCGAGCGCGCGCGGCGCTTCACCCGCGACTGCCACGACGTCGGCATCCTGATCCACGGCACCTTCATCCTCGGCCTCCCGGGCGAGACGCGGGAGACGCATCGAGGAGACGATCCGCTTCGCGCAGGAGATGCGGCCGGAGACGCTGCAGGTGTCGCTCGCGTCGCCGTATCCGGGCACCGCACTTCTACGACTGGGTGCGCGAGAACCGCTACCTCACCGTCGACAGCCTGGTCGACGAGACCGGCTATCAGAAGTGCACGGTCAGCTACCCCGAGGTGTCGGCCGACGAGATCTTCCGCGCCGTCGAGACGTTCTACCGGCGCTACTACTTCAGCCGGCGCTACATCTGGAAGTCGATCAAGAAGATGGCGCGCGACCGGCAGGAGGCGCGCGGCTGCTCTCCGAGGGCCGGCAGTTCATCGGCTCGATGTGGAAGCGCCGGCAGATCGCCGGCCAGAGGGACGCGGCGTAGTGACCCGACGCTGCTGATCCTGCCCTCGTCTCTCGCCTGCGCGGCGTTCGCCGTCCGCCTACCAGCTGTTCCAGCTGGTCGCGGCGCTGCGCTTCTTCCGGCGCGCCGCCGAGCGGTGGACGGACGAGGCGCGGTTCCGGCCGCCGGTCACGATCCTGAAGCCGCTCAAGGGCCCGGGCCTCGATCTGCACGCCAACCTCGTCTACCTTCTGCCGCCAGGACTATCCCGACGTAGCAGATCGTGTTCGGCGTCGACGATGCCGAGCGATCCCGCCGTCGCGGTCGTGCAGCAGCTGCGGCGCGACTTCCCGGACCGCGACATCGTCCTCTCGGTCGGCCACGAGGCGGGCGCCAACCGGAAGGTCGCGAGCCTCGTCCACATGATGCGCCACGCCCGGCACGACTCCTCGTGCTGAGCGACGCCGACATCCGCGTCCGTCCGGACTACCTGGCGCACGGTCGTGGCGCCGCTCGCCGATCCGACGGTCGGTCTCGCGACGACTGCCTCTACCGCGGCCGCGGCCGGTTCGGCTGGCCCTCGGTCCTCGAATCGCTGCTCATCAACACCGACTTCGATCCCGATGGTCGTCACGGCGGAGTGGGTGCAGGGTCTGCGCAACGCCTACGGCGCGACGATCGCCTTCCGGCGCCAGGCGCTCGAACAGATCGGCGGGTTCGCGGCGCTCTCGGACCACCTCGCCGACGACTACGTGCTCGGACAGCGGATCGCCGCCGCGGGCTGGCGTCTCGTCCTCCTGCCGTACGTCGTCGACACGATCCTCGACTCGACCTCGCTCAGCGAAGTCTGGACGCCACCAGGTCCGCTGGGCGCGGACGTACCGCGTACAGCAGCCGGTCGGGTGGTTCTGCTCGGTGATCACGCACGCCGTGAGCTGGGGCGTGCTCGCGCTCGCCGTCACCGGCGGCAGCGCCGCCGGCTGGCTCGCGCTGGCCACGGCGCATCGGCTGCCGCCTGACGAGTCTCGCCGGCATCATGGCGCTGATCGGCGAGCGCGAGACCCTGCGCTGGCTGTGGCTCGTGCCGCTGAAGGACCTCGCCTACACGACGATCTGGATCGTCTCCTGGCTCGGTCGCGACGTCACCTGGAGCGGCGAGCGGTTCCGCGTGCATCCCGACGGTCGCATGACGCGGCTGACCGCTCCCGCGCCGTCACAGCTGCCGCGTACCGATGAGCTCGACCCCCGCCGCCGCGACCGCGCGGCGGACGCGCGGGCTTAGCAGCGCCGCCGTCTCGCCGGCGTGATCGTAGCCGGTCTGCCAGCGCGCCATTGCGTCGGGCTGGCCGTCGGCGGGATGGCAGTACACCTCGCTCGTGCCCGGCGGCAGCGCCGCGATCAGCGCGAGGAGATACGCCTCGTCGACGTGACCGGTCTGATGGAGCCCGTAGATGCGGTCCGCCGACGCGATGCCCGCGGCGCGGAGTCGCGGCGCGGCGTACGCCGTCAGCGCCCGGAAGACGCCGTTCTCGGCGACCTTCCGCGCGAGGTGCCGGCGATCGTGGCGGAGCGCCGCGCCGAGATCCTCACGCGTGAGGCGCATCGCGCGGATGCCGTATCGCGGAGCCAGCTCGATCAGGATCGGCAGGACCATCGGATGCAGGTGCATGTTCAGGTGCCCGTCGACGTGGGCGAGCGGAAGGCCGGTCGCGGCGAACGCATCCAGCTGTGCCTCGATCTCGCGCCGCACCTCCGTGCGCCCCGCCCGGGTGAGCGACAGCACCGCGTAGCGGAGTCCGCTCCCGACCGGATCGTTCCCGAAGTGACCCGCGGGACCGACCAGCGACGGCACCTCGCTCGGCGGGCGCGGCGGCGCGTCCCTGCGCCAGGACGAGATGGAGCCCCACGGAGAGCGTCGGCATCTCCCGCGCGCGGGCGACGGCGTCGTCGACCGCATCGCCGGTGATCATCAGGCTGGTGGAGGTGAGCACGCCGTCCGGTGCGCGCGCACGATCGCCGCGTTCACCTCGCGCGCCGCGCCGAAGTCGTCGCCGCTGACGATCAGCCGGCGGGCGTTCACCGCGCCAGCAGCCCCTCGATCGTCGGCAGCGGCCCGCGGCGCCGGAGATCGTCGACCGTGACGATCAGCTCGTCGAGCCGAGCGGCCAGCGCGTCGGGACCGTCGATCGGGAGCAGCAGCCCCTCGTGGCCGCGGTCGCGGAGCCACGCGGCGAGGATCGTCGCGCCCTCGACGTCCTCGCGCGCGAGCGCCGCGTCCTGGTAGCGCGCGAAGCGCTCCCGCACCAGCTCGCACGGCGGCGAGGACGTCGGACGCGGCGGCGAGACGCGCCTCGACGGCGAGCCGTCCGCCGAGCACGGCGTAGAGCTGCGCGCCGTCGCCGTCGTGGGACGGCAGCAGGACGACGAAGTTCTGCCGCCCGACGACCCAGGCGAGCGTCCGTCGACGACGACGGATCTCCTCGAGCTGGTCGAGGTCGCGCTGCACCCGCGACGCCATCTCGAAGCGCTCCGCCTCGGTGAACTCGTCGCGCCGTGCGGCGAGACGGCCGAGCGGCGTCTCGTCCCGCTCGTCGAGGAACGCGAGCAGCGCGTCCACCTGGGCACGGTACGCGCCCGCGTCGATCCGCGCGGCGCACGGCGCGGGACAGGAGCCGACCTGCCCGGAGAGGCACGGGGTGACGTCGGGCGCCGGCGCGAGCGCGCCCGGACACGTCCGCAGCCCGAAGACGCGCGCCAGCACCGCGTGCGCCCGGTCCGCCGCGGCGCGGCGATCCGAACGGGCCGACGTAGAGCGCGCTGTCGGGAGCCAGCCGCTCGGTCACCCACAGGCGGGGATACGCGTTGCGCACGCCGAGCTTGAGGAAGCCGACGCGCGGAAGATGGCGGCGCTGGCGGTTGTACGGCGGCTTCAGCTCGCGGATCTGCCGCGCCTCCAGCAGCGACGCCGCCAGCTCCGAGCCCGTCTCGGTGGTGCGGAAGTCGTGGACGTGGCGGATCAGATCGAGCGTCTTCGGCGAGTGCCCGCGCGAGTTCGCGAAGTAGCTCGACAGCCGCTCGCGCAGCCGCCGGGCCTTGCCGACGTAGAGGAGCCGGCCGTCCTCGCCGAGCAGATGATAGACGCCGGGCGCCAGCGGCGCGTCGTCGAGGCGCGCGCGCGGCACGTGGACGACGAACGGCCTCCCGTCGGCGGCGCGGCGCTGGAAGTCGAGCAGCTCGTCGAGCCGCTCGATCCCCCGTTCGCGCGCCTGCTCGAGGAAGACGCACAGGATGTCCGCCGCGATCCGTGCGTCGGGCAGCGCCCGATGGCGGTCGAAGCACCCGAGACCGAGCACCGCCCGCGACCGAGTCGAGCGACCGGCGCCGGAGGTCGGGCAGCAGGCGGCGCGCCAGGCGGAGCGTACAGAGCGCGGGGCTCCCCACCGGGCGACCCAGGAGGGCCTCGTGCGCGGCGTTCAGGTGCCCGACGTCGAACGCGGCGTTGTGGGCCACCAGCACCGCGTCGCCCGCGAAGTCGAGGAACGCCGGCAGCACTTCGGCGATCCGCGGCGCCGTCGTCGACCATCGCGTCGGTGATCCCGGTCAGCTGGACGACGAACGGCGAGATGCGCCGGCCGGGATTGACGAGCGTGCTGAACGTCCCGGTGACGCGTCCGCCCTCGAGGCGCACCGCGCCGATCTCGGTGATGCCGGCGCCGAGCGGCGCTTCGCCCGTCGTCTCGAGGTCGAAGACGACGAACGCCGTCTCCGCCAGCGGACGGCGCAGCGTCTCGTGGGCGCGCAGCCGCCAGCGCGCGTCGTCGGACGAGTACGTGAAGCGGGGATCGTCACGCAGCAGCGTCTCGACGAACCGCGGGCCGAACTCCGGGTCACGGCCGCGCGCCGTGAAGACGAGGTCGATCAGCTCCTCGACGGTCGCGCCGGCCGGCCGTTGCTCCAGGTACTGGTGCAGCCGCTGCCGCACGGCCGGCGTCAGAAGGTGAAGAAGCCCCGACGCTTCTGTGGCGCGCCCGGCGCCTTCTCACGCTCGGCGACGGTCTTGAGCTCGGCCTGGAACGCCTCGAGCGCGCGTCGCTGGCGCTCCTCGAACTGGTCCATCTCGCGCTGGCGCTGGGCGTGGAACTTCTCGAAGGTCGCCGACCACTCGCCGTGGAACCGCTCGAGCGCGTCGCCGACCGCGCGCACCATGCTGAGCGTGGGCACGAGCGCCTGCTGGCAGTGCGGACACCGGAACACCGTGCCCGCGCGATACTCCGGGAAGGGGACGGTGTACTCCCCCTGGCAGCGGAAGCAGCGGATCGGCACGTCCCACTCCTCGGGCGCCGGGATGGCCAGGCCCGCGACCTCGGCCTCGACCGGGGCCGCCGCCACCGGAGCCGCGACGGCGACCGGTGCCGGTGCTGCCGCCGCCGGCGGCGCGGCGGCCGCGCCGGCCGATGCGCCTTCCTTGCGGAAGCGCGACGGCGCGTCGTCGGCGAACGTCTTGTCGGCGTGCAGCGCCCGGGCGCGATCGAGGAGCACGGCCTCGGTCTCCGGCCGCTGCGGGTCGGGCACGCAGCAGTCGACGGGGCACACGGCGGCGCACGCCTCGTGGTCGAAGAAGCCGACGCACTCGGTGCACTTCTCGGGAACGATGTAGAAGATGTCGTTGGAGATCGCCGGGTGCATCGCGCCGTCGGTGCCCAGCCATTCCACCGCGCCCTGGTAGATCGCGGTGTTGGGGCACTCGGGCTCACAGGCGCCGCAGTTGATGCACTCGCTCGTGATGGTCGTGGCCATGACCGGGCAGGCATACCCCCTGTGTCGTGGGGGTTCAAACCGGGCGGCGGGTTTCCCCCCGCGCGCCGACGGGGCGTCCGTCGGCGGCGACGGCGGGGGCTCCCGCCACTCTTCGCGGGGCCCCCGCGCGCTTCGCGCGCGCCCCGCTCATCGCGGCGGGACCCCCGCCTGCCCGCCGATGCGACGTCCGCTCGGCGCGCTGCGCGCCATCGCAACCCGACCACCCCCCGGCGTTGTGGGCTCGCCGCGCGACGGCCACGGCCATCGCCTCCTCGTTCGTTCGGTTCGCCGCGAGCGAAGCGAAGCCGGCCCGGGCCGATCCGCCGTGCGTGGCGCCCCGTCGAGTTCGGCGTGACGCATCGGCGGCCAGGCGTCGGGCCCGTCGCGATGAGTGGGGCGCGCGCGAAGCGCGCGGGGGCCCCACGAAGAGTGACGGGCGCCCACGCCTGCCCGCCGACGCTCGTCCCGTCCGGCGCGCCGCCGCCCGCTCCGCCGGGATCAGGCCCGCGCCGCGCCGGGGAGGTAAGCCTGCAGTGCGGTCTGCAGGCGCGCGAACTCGCGGCGGGCGCGTTCGAGCGTGTCGCGCGCCTGGTCGAGCGCGCCTTCCTTGCCCAGCGACTCGAGCTCCTGGCAGACGCCGCCGAGCGCGCCTGCGCCGAGGGTCCGCGAGCTGCCCTTCAGCGAGTGCGAGGCGTTCGCCAGCTCCGGCGCGTTGCCGCTCGTGATCGACGATTCCATGCGGGCCAGGAGTTGCGGCGCCAGGTCGAGGAAGTCGCTCAGCAGCTCGCGCCGGAACTCGATGTCGGGTCCGCAGAGTTCCTCGAGACGATCCGCGTCGAAGACCGCCTCGGCGGGCTGGGACGGCGCGGCCGTCACCTCGACCGCCGCGGTCCGGCCCGTCCACTTGAGCAGCTTCTCGCGCAGGACCTCCGGCTTCACCGGCTTGGCGACGTAGTCGTCCATGCCGACGTCGAGACAGCGCTGCTCGTCGCCGGCCATGGCGTGCGCCGTCATCGCGATGATCGGGACGCGCAGTCCGCGGCCCTGCTCGCGGCGGCGGATCTCCGCGGTCGCCTCGTAGCCGTCCATCACCGGCATCTGGACGTCCATCAGCACGGCGTCGAAGGTGGTGTTCGCCCAGGCGGCCACCGCCTCGCGCGCCGTCGACGACGCAGTCGACCTGGCAGCCCCACTTCTCGAGCAGCCGGCGCGCCACCTTCTGGTTGACCGGATTGTCCTCGGCCAGCAGCACCCGGAGCCCCATCGGTCCCCCCTCTCCCGTAGCGGTCCGCTCCCGCCCGGGTACCTTCGCCTGCTCGGCGGCACCCAGGACCTCCACCAGCGTGCGGAAGAGCCGCGTCGCGCGGGCCGGCTTGGCCAGGGCGGCGGCGAATCCCTTGGCACGCCACTCCTCGACGGGGCGCACGCCGCCCGACGAGAGCAGCACCAACGGCACGCCCGCGGTGCGCGGATCGGCCTTGATCGCCGCCGCCGTCGCATCGCCGTCCATGCCCGGCATCTGCAGGTCGAGGAGCACGATCTCGAACGGGTCGTCCGCGACCTCGGTGCGCAGGAGCGCGAGCGCCTCGGGTCCGCTCGACACCTCGACGGGGCGCATGCCCCAGGCGCGGAGCTGTCCGTGGAGCGAGCGCCGGTTGGTGGCGTGGTCGTCGACCACCAGGACGCGACGACCCACCAGCGTCGCGGTGTTCGTGCGATCCACGGGCACCGCCGCGATCCGCTCGAAGGGGATCTCGATCCAGAAGGTGCTGCCGCGTGCCGAGCTCGCTCTCCAGACCGATGCGACCGCCCATCAGATCGACGAGCTGGCGGCTGATCGTCAGGCCGAGCCCGGTCCCGCCGTAGCGCCGGGTGGTGCTGCCGTCGGCCTGCGTGAAGCTCTCGAAGATCGCCGCGTGCCGCTCCTTCGAGATGCCGATCCCGGTGTCGCGGACGGTGATGCGCACCGTCGCACGCCCGGGCTCGTGCTCGGTCACCTGGGCCTCGACGGCCACCTCGCCGGCCTCGGTGAACTTGATCGCGTTGCCGACCAGGTTGATCAGCATCTGCCGCAGTCGCGCCGGATCGCCACGGAAGGCATCGGGCGCCTCGGGCGGCAGCACGCACGCGAACTCGAGGCTCTTCTCGTGCGCGCGCGGCGCCAGGAGATCGCCGACCTCCTCGAGGACCGTGCGCAGGTTGAAGTCGACGTGTTCGAGCGTGAGCTTGCCCGCCTCGATCTTCGAGAAGTCGAGGATGTCGTTGATGACGGTCAGCAGCGCGTCGGCGCTGTGCCGCACGGTGAGGGCGTAGTCGCGCTGCTCCTCCGTCAGGTCGGTGTCGAGGAGGAGCGCCGTCATGCCGATGACGCCGTTCATCGGCGTCCGGATCTCGTGGCTCATGTTGGCGAGGAACTCGGACTTCGCGCGCGCCGAGGCGAGCGCCTGATCGCGGGCGAGCGCCAGCTCGCGCGACACCTTTTCCAGTTCGATCGCCTGCGCCCGCAGTCGATCCCGCGACGCCTCGACCTCCGTCGTGTGACGCCGGATCTCCTCGTCGGCGCGCTTGCGATCGGTGACGTCGCGTTCGATGCCGATGTACTGCACGACCGCACCGTGCTCGTCGGTGACCGGCACACACTCGATGTCGCCCCAGTAGAAACGGCCGTCGCGGCGCTGGTGCACGAGCTCGAGCCGGATCGGCTGTCCGCCCGCCAGATGCCGGCTCAGGTCCGCCAGCTTCTCGGCCGAGATGTCGGCCCCGTCGAGGAGCATCCGCGGCACCTGCCCCTTCAGCTCCTCCAGGTTCCAACCCGTCATGCGCACGAACGCGTCGTTCACCCACTCGATGCGACCCTCCGCGTCGGCGATGACGACCCCGTTGTCGGTCCGTCGCGCAACCATGGCCAGCGTGCGCGCCTCCTCCGCCAGCTCGCGCTGCTCGAGGAACTGCCGGCGGATGAGTCGGACGGCGGGCCGGAAGACCAGCAGGCCCTCGAGGATCAGGACGAGTACGATGACGCCGGTGAGGAACCAGACGACGCGCTGGGTCTGCCGGACGTGCGCTTGCGCCTGCGACAGGTAGACGGCCGCAATCCGGTCCATGCCGTCGGCGAACGGCTCGCCGTGCTCGAGGATCGTCAGCACCTGCTTCGAGATGTCGTCGTACGCCGCCTCCGGCGAGGTGACCGTCGTCGCGCCGAGCAGGTGTTGGGTGGCGTCGCGGATGGCGACCCAGTCGGGCTCGATCTGGGCGAACTCCTGGGCGATCTCCGGACTCTCGTTCGGGGCGAGGCCCAGCTCGGGATCGCCGGACTGCAACGCCTGGTGGGCGCCGGCCCATGCCTCGAAGTTGGATCGCAGCTCGCCGGTCAGAAAGGCGAACTGCTTTCGCTCCGCCGCCACCTGGATCTCGAGGACCAGGTTCGTGAGCTTCTGGGTGAGCATCCGCTCGCGGCCCGCCACCGTGATCACCGGCGCGTCGTCGGCGGTCGTGCGTTGCGCGGCGACGAACAGCAGCGCGCTGCAGATCGAGAGGATGCCTACGAGGGTGAGTGCCAGAACGGCGCGGCGCTCGAGCGGCCGGGCCGGATCGAGGGACGGATCCATCGCACCGACCTTTTCGGCGCGTCCGCAGGGGAACTTGAGCGGGCGGGCGCCATGGCAGGCGCTGGCCCGCCGGGCGGCTACTTTCCGACCGGGAAGATCTTGCCGAAGCGCATCATGAACATGAGATCGCCGGCGACCTGGTACTCGCCGTTCATGAACGCTTCGCGGCCGCTCTTCTCGCCGCGCGCGATCGCGAGCCACAGGTCCGAGTCCATGGTGAGCGTGACCGTCGGCTCCATCGTCCGCCCGTGCATGACGCGACAGGTCCCGTCGCGGATGACGACCGTCCACTGGCCGGGATCGCGACCCGCGAGGTCGAAGAGCACGACCGCTTCGACTCCGGCCGCCGCCTCCGAGTCGAACACCTGCGGGAGCCCGTCAACCGCCGCGGACGCCGTCGTCGGCTGGAAGGTGCTCGGCATGCTCGTCCCCCTCCTCGGGTCGAGGGTACAGGCGGCCGCGGGGCGCCGCAAGGCAAGGGCGCCTTGCGTGCCGCGGAAACCGTGCTCTAATCTCCCACCATCAGATGCGCGGCGACCGCAACGCGACCGAGCGGGTCCTCAACGTCCTGCGCCCCTATGCCTCGAACTGGACCGGATCGCTCGGTCGCGGCGACCTCGTCATTCCCCAGCGCGAGATCCCGCGGCTAATCCACGAGATCCTCGACGCGCTCCAGGACGAGTCGGCCGTGCACGAGGCCGGCGATCAGGAGCTGGTGCAGGTGCTGATGGCGGTTCGCCGCCACGCCTCGGTGCAGGATCAGGCCGCGGAGCTGCTGCGGCACTTCCGCATCCTGCTGCGCTGAACGCGGGTGCTCGCCCGGCTCGCGCGCTCGATCCTCGCGCCCACGGCCGCCCCCGCCGGCGACGGCGCGCCGCTCGACGCCGACGGCGGCATAAGCATCACGTGGGTCGGGCACGCCACGGTCCTAGTGCGCCTCGGCACGTCGACCTTCCTCACCGACCCGGTGTGGTCCGAACGGCTGGTCGTTCCCAAGCGGGTCGTGGCGCCCGGTGTCGCCCTGGACGCACTGCCGCCGCTCGACGCCGTTCTGGTCTCGCACGGACACATGGACCATCTCGACGTTCCCACCCACCTCATCCTTCCGAAGCGCGACACCGTCGCCGTGGTCGCGAAGGGGCTGGCCGACCTGGTCGCCGGCGCGGGCTATCGGGAGATCGTGACGCTGCGCTGGGGCGAGCACGTCACGCTGCGCGACGTCCGCATCACCGCGCTCCGGGTGAACCACTGGGGCCGCCGCGCGTTCGTACCCGACGGGCGCGGCTGGACCGGGTTCCTGCTCGAGCATGCGCACGGCAGCGTGTTCTTCCCCGGCGACACCGCCGCGTGGCCGGGGTTCCGCGAGTACGGCGACCGACACGCGATCGACGTCGCCCTGCTCCCGATCGGCGCGTACAGCCCTCCCCCGTTCCGCACCCGGCACATGGACCCTGCCGACGCCCTCGACGCGTTCACCGCGCTGCGCGCCCGCTGGATGGTCCCGATCCACTGGGGAACCTTCGTGCTCTCGGCGGAGCCGATCGACGAACCGCCCGCGCGCCTGGCCGCGCTCGCGCACGCGCGCGGCGTCGCCGAGCGCGTCGCCATCCTCGCCCACGGCGAGTCGCGACGCTTCCCGGGTCGCGGTGAGAGCGCGCTCAGGCGCCCGCGGCCGGCGCTTCGGCCCTGACCGACTGCCGCCAGGCGTCGAGGACGTCGATGCGCTTGCGGGCAATCGCCGCCGCGCGCGCCAGCGCCTCGAGCTCGCTCTCGTAGAGCGGCAGCTCGAGCAGCTCCTGCACGCCGCCGCGCCCGATCAGCGCCGGCAACCCGACCGGCACGTCGTCGAGCCCGTAGCGGCCCTCGGAGTGCACGGTGCAGGCGACGAGCCGGCGCCGGTCGGTGACGATCGTCCCGGCGAGTGCCGCCGCCGCGGCGCCCGGCGCCCAGGCGGCGGTCGCGCAGTCGACGACCGATGCCGCCTCGGTGCCCGCGTGTGCGGCGCGGCGGCAGAGCGCGACGATGCGCTCGGGGGTGAGCAGGTTCGCCAGCGGCACTCCGCCAACGGTCGCGCACCGGAGCAGCGGCACGATGTGCGGGCCGCTGCCGCCGAGCACCAGCACGCGGACATCCGCCGCGCCGACGCGCAGCTCGTCCGCGATCAGGCTCGCCAGCTTGAGGCTGACGACGGCATTCGCGACACCCAGCACGCGCCGCGGCGGCAGACCCGTCGCCCGACAGACGAGGCGGGTCATCGCGTCCGCCGGGCCGGTCGCGATCAGTATCGTCGCGTCGGGCGAGTGGAGCGCCGCTTCGCGCGCGACCGGCTCGACGATCGGCGCGTAGGCAGCGATCGACTCGCCGGGCGTGATGCGGGTGCAGTCGGGACCGCCGGTCGCCAGGACCACGACGTCAGACCCGGCGGTGTCCGCCCAGGTCGACGTCGGGTGCAGGCCGGGCGTGCGCTCCGACATCGCACCGAGCGGCGGACCTTCGTCGACGTCGAGCAACACGACGTCGGCCGCGCGCCGGGCGGCCAGGCGCTGCGCCGCCGTCGCGCCCACGAGACCGGTACCGATGACCGTGACCTTCGCCATTGGCACCACCGAGTATTCGGCGCCGGACGGCGAGTCACAATGCCGCCCCGTGCTTGCGTCTGACGACCGCCTCCCGTAGACGGCGCGCATGCCACGGCACCCCCTGCGCGGCGCCGCCGCGATTGCCGGCCTGGGCATCACCCCGCAGGGGAGGGTCTTCGACACGAACGCGCTCGGCTTCGCCGTCGACGCCGTCGCCCTCGCGCTCGACGATGCCGGACTCGATCGCAAGGATCTCGACGGCCTGCTGGTCAACCCGGGGCTCGCCTGGAGCGGCGACACGGCCATGGCGTCGTTCGCCGCTCCAGCAGGCGATGGGGCTCCGCGATCTCCGCCTGCACGGCGACGATGAACCTCGGCGGCGCGACCGCCGGCGCGATGATCCAGCACGCCGCGCAGGCGATCGCGGCGGGGCTGGCGACGACCGTCGCCTGCGTCTTCTCCGACGCGCCGCTCAAGCCGCCGAAGGCGGACGGCGAAGCGCAGCTCGAGCGGATCAGCCGGCGCCTACGCCTTCGCGCGCGGGCTGGGAGGCGGCCTACGGCTACTTCGGCGTCAACGCCATGTACGCGCTGGTCGCGCGGCGGCACATGCACCGCTACGGCACGACGCAGGACCATCTCGGCGCGATCGCGGTGGCGCAGCGTCGCTGGGCGAACGCGAATCCGCAGGCGCAGCTCCACGCGCAGCCGCTGACGCTCGACGACTACCATCGCTCGCGCTGGATCGTCGAGCCGTTCCATCTGTTCGACTGCTGTCTGGTGTCGAACGGCGGCTGCGCCGTGATCGTCACCTCGGCCGAGCGCGCGCGCGACGCTCAGGCAGCCGCCCGTCTACGTGCTGGGGCATGGCCCAGGGCCACCTCGGCGGCGATCCCGCCGACACGCTCGCCTCCGGCGCCGTCGCTCTCGCGCGAGCCCGCCTTCCGCATGGCCGAGATCGACCTCGGCGACGTCGACGTCGTCGAGCTGTACGACTGCTACACCTTCACGGTGCTCGTCACGCTCGAGGACTACGGCTTCTGCGCCAAGGGCGAGGGCGGCCCGTTCGTCGCCGAGCAGCGCACGGCGACCGGGCGGCCGCGCTCGCCGCTCAACACCGGCGGCGGGCAGCTCTCCAGCTTCTACATGTGGGGCATGACGCCGATCTCGGAGGCCGTCATCCAGCTGCGCGGCGACGGGCGGCGCGCGGCAGGTGGCCGACGCCGACGTCGCGCTGGTCTCCGGCAACGGCGGGGTGCTCTCGACGCACTCCACGCTGGTCCTGTCGAGGCTGCCCTCGATGACCGCGCCCGCGCGGCCGCTGCCGCCCGTGACCGGGCCGATGGCGCCCTTCTGGGAGGCCGCGCGACGGCACGAGCTCGTCGTCCAACGCTGCAGCGGCTGCGGCACGCTCCGCTTCCCGGCGCGCGAGCTGTGCAGCACCTGCCTGTCGCGCGAGGCGGCCTGGGCGCCGGGTCTCGGGGCGCGGCGTCGTCTTCAGCTTCGCCGTGATGCACCAGGCCTACCATCCGGCGTTCGCAGCCGAGTGCCGTACGCCGTGGTCGTCGTCGAGCTCGACGAGGGCGTCCGCATGCTGATCCAACCTGCTCGCGCGTCGGTCCGGGCGACGTCGCGATCGGCATGCCCGTCGAGGTCGTGTTCGAGGACGTGACCGGCGAGGTGACGCTGCCCAAGTTCCGCCCGCGGACCTGACCGGCCGTTCCGCCCTCGCGACCGCTCACCGCACCCGTCCGACCGTTTGCCCCGCGAACGTGGCCGCTCGCCCGGCACTCCGGCACCCTGGCCAGCGCCGGGCGGGGATGGATAGAATCGCCGGGCATGCCCGGTCCGGCGCCGCCGATGCACCCGCCGCGCGACAACCGCATGCTGCTCCTCGTCTTCGGGACGGGCGCGGCGATCGGGCTCCAGTCGGGCCTGCTCTACCTGCTCATCTTCCGTTCGACCGGCGCCATGCTCACCTTCGTGGCGATGAGCCTGGTGTACGCCGCCGCGACGTACGGGCTCTGGCGGGTGGTGTTCCCCCGCCTGCACCGCCCGCGCTTCGCGATCGAGATCGCCCTGCAGACCCTCTGTGCCTTCGTCGTGTTCGCGTTCCTCGCGCTGACGTTCACCGAGATCTTCGTCCACATCTTCGTCCTGCCACCGCCGGCCGCCGTCGAGTCCGCAGCGCCCGGACACGTGATCGGACGTTGGCTGCCGGCGCCGCGCCGTCCGTTGCCCATGCGCCTCTTCCCGGTCATGCCCACGGTGCTGATCGCCCTGATCGGCTATCACACGATCTTCAGGCGGATCCTCACGCTGCAGGATCGCGAGCGGGAGCTCACCGAGCTGGCGGCCACGGCGCAGCTCGCGGCCCTGCGCTCGCAGATGAACCCGCACTTCCTCTTCAACAGCCTCAACTCGATCGCCCAGCTGATCCACGTCGATCCGGACCGCGCGGAGGAGTGCGTCCAGAAGCTGGCGGCGATCTTCCGCTACCTGCTGCGGCGCGCCGATCAGGACTTCGTCCCGCTCGCCGAGGAGCTCGAGGTCGCCGAGGCCTACCTCGACATCGAGCGCGCGCGCTTCGGCGAGCGCCTGCGGGTCGAGACGTCGATCGATCCGCGGAGCCTCCGCCACCTGATCCCGCACGCTGGTCCTCCAGCCGCTGGTCGAGAACGCGGTGAAGCACGGCCTGTCGTCGAAGATCGGCCAGGGCACGGTGCGCATCGACGACGCGCATCGACGGCGGCATCCTCGAGCTGACCGTCGGCGACGACGGCCGCGGCATGGCGCCGGCGGTGCTGGGCCAGATCTGCGAGCGCGGCGTCGGGCTCAAGAACCTGCGCGAGCGGCTGCAGCGTCTCTACGGCGACGGCGCACCTTCCGGAGATCACCAGCACGCCCGGCGCGGGCACGCGCGTCTGCCTGCGACTCCCCGTCCGCTCCGCGGAGGCGGCGTGAACGCGCGGCCGTTGCGCACCCTCGTCGTCGACGACGAGCAGCTGGCGCGCGACCGTCTCGTGGGGTTCCTGTCGCACGTCCCCGGCGTCGAGATCGTCGGCCAGGCGACGAACGGGCTGGAGGCCCTGGCACAGATCGAGGACGGACGCCCCGACCTGGTCTTCCTCGACGTGCAGATGCCGGGCATGGACGGCTTCGAGGTCCTGAAGGCGTTGCGCGACCCGGCGCCGCACATCGTGTTCTCGACGGCGCACGACGAGTACGCGATCCGGGCGTTCGAGGTGCAGGCGGTCGACTATCTCCTGAAGCCGTACGACCGCACGCGCGTCGCCGCCGCGGTCGAGCGCGTGCGCGGGCGCCTGAACGGCGGCGGCGCTGCGCCCGATCTCGACGCGATGGTGAAGAAGCTCGAGGAGCGCCGGCGCATCCCGTTCCACCAGGTCCCGGTCTACGCCGGCAAGCGCATTCTCATCGTCCCGGTCGACGACGTGCTGTGGTTCGCCGTCGAGTACCGGCTCGTCTACGCCCACACGGCCGAGCGGCCCTACATGACCAACTACACGCTGCGCGAGCTCGAGGACCGCCTCGATCCGGAGGTGTTCTTCCGCGCCCACAAGTCGAGCCTCGTCAACCTGCGGCACGTGAAGGAGATCGTCCCGTGGTTCGGGGGACGCTTCAAGCTGGTGATGCGCGACACCGCGGGCAGCGAGGTCGCGCTCAGCCGGGCGCAGGCCCGCGCGCTGCGTGCCCGGCTGCGCTGGTGAGCTGTGCCATTGACAAGCATTCGGCGACGGCCTTAGCTCGCTGGATCGACCCGCCCTGCCCGATGACGTCGCCGGAGACCCTCGATTCGACCGCCGCCCCCAAGGGGCGACTCGCCGTCGCGCTCGCGAGCTCCGCGATTATCCATCTCGTCCTCGCGCTGCTCGTGGTCTTCGACGTGGCCGGGATCGGCGGTGGATTCGGCCTCGGCGTCGGTCCGGGGTTCGGCATCGGGTCCGGCGGCGGCGTCGGGCTCGGCGCGGTGAAACGTCGGCAGATCTTCTCGCTCGAAGACATCCCCGAGCCGGTGCGCCCGCGCGACGCGAGCGCAGACGAGGCCCTGAAGGAGCTCCTGGTCCCGGCCAAGCCGCAGGCGATCGCCGTGCCCCAGTCGAGCGCCAAGGCGATCCCGACATCGGCGGTGGTGCGGTTCCAGCGGCCGACGGCGCCGATCGGCGCCGGAGTCGATCTGGGATCGCGCTTCGCGTCGACCGGCGCAGGGACCGGTGGGCTGGGCATGGGGGGCGGCGGAGGCGGCGCCGGGTGGTCGCTCGGCTCGATGGGCGCCTTCGGCAAGTACGTCGGCACGCTGCGAAAAGTCGGGCTCGACGTCGCGATCGTGATCGACGCCACCGGCAGCATGCAGATGATCATCGACGATCTGAAGCAGCACCTCGGCAACATGGCCACGACGCTCCAGCGGCTGGTGCCGACGGCGCGGATCGGCGCCGTCGCCTTCCGCGACCGCGACGACGGCAAGACCGCCACGGCGCCGCGGAAGAGCGAGGACTTCCTCGTCAAATGGACCGACCTCACCTTCAACCCGCGCAAGGTGCAGAGCTTCCTCGGCGGCATCGTGGCCGAGGGCGGCGGCGACTACGAGGAAGCCGTCAAGGACGGCCTCGAGGCGGCGATGCAGAAGCTCAAGTGGCGCCAGGACGCGAAGAAGGTCCTGATCCTCGTCGGCAGCTCGCCGCCGCACCAGCAGGACAACGCGGCGATCCGGCAGCTGGTCGCCGGCTGGCGCGCCCAGGGCGGCGTGGTCAGCACGATCGACGTGAGTTGGCAGCTGCACCAGGAGCACGAGCGCAAGCTGCACCGCTGGCTCTACGGCGAGGAGCTGAAAGAGGTGCCGCCGCTGCCCGACTTCTACGCGGCGGTGAAGGACAGCTACTCGGAGATATCGAAGGAGGGCGGTGGCGATTTCATCGCGCTCGGCGAGGACGCCGCGCTGGTGCGCAACGTCCTCGTGCTCACCTTCGGTCCGCAATGGCAGAAGGACCTCGGCAAAGTCGCCCGAGGACTGTGACCCAGGAGCTGAATCATGGAACCCATGGAGAACGTGAACCTCGATCTGGTCGAGCTGATCCGCAACGGCGCGATCTCGACGTATCCGCTGCTGCTCTGCTCGATCATCGTGCTCGGCATCGCACTCGAACGCATCTGGAGCCTGCGCGGGATGATCTCGTCCACCGCGCGCCTGACTGCGACGGTGGTGCCGCTCCTCGCCAAGGGCGACCTGGCCGGCGCACGCGAGGCCATCCGGGGTCACCAGAACTGCCCCGCGCGCCGCGTCTACGCCGACATGCTGGCGACGGATCGCCACGAGGTGCACGCGTTGGAGCGCGTCGCCGAGGAGCGCCAGTTCGAGGAGGCGCAGGGCGCCGGCATCGTACCTCTGGGTGCTCGCGCACGATCGGCTCCGCCGCGCCGTTCATCGGCCTCTTCGGCACCGTGATGGGCATCATGCGCGCCTTCCACAGCATGGCGATCGCGGGCACGGGCGGCTTCGGCGTCGTCGCCGGCGGCATCTCGGAGGCGCTGATCGCCACCGCGCTCGGGCCTGCTCGTCGGCATCATCGCCGTCGCGCTCTACAACTACTTCACTGCGCGGGTGGAACGCATCGACGCGGCGCTCCGCATCGGCAGCGGCCGCGTGATCGAGGCGCTGGCGTCGCCACGGAGCGGGCATGGCGCTCTAAGGCCCACCGGCGCGGCCACATCGTCGCCGAGATCAACGTCACGCCGCTCACCGACGTGTTCCTCGTCCTGCTCATCATCTTCATGATCACGACCTCGGCCATGATGAAGCCGGCGGCCGACGTCGACCTGCCGAAGGCCGCCGCAGAACGACGAGGAGGTCCAAGGGCGTCACGGTCACGATGACTCCGTCGCGCGAATTGTTCGTGAACGAGCGTCCGGTCGCCGGCGACGACGCCGCGATCGTGAGCGTGCTGCGCGACTCGCTGGCGCACTCCAAGGAGAAGGTCGTCGTGCTCGCCGGCGATCGCCAGGTCGTGCTCGGCGAGGTCGTCCGCGTGCTCGGGCTCGCCAAGGAGGCGGGCGCGACCGGGTTCGCGCTGGCCTCCGAGTGATCGCGCGCGCGCGCACTGCGTCGCTCGCTGGCGCTCGTCGCGCACCGCGGCGCCCGCGCGCGCGCGAGAGCCTCTCCGTCGCTCGAGGAGAAGAGCAAGGCGTTCTACGCCTCCTCGATCGTGGCGAGCGCGAGCGCGCGGCGGCCGAGTGGCCGTCGCTCGAGAAGGCGCTCGCGTCCACCGCCGACGACCTGCAGGACGCAGCTCGACCGGATGCGCGACGAGATCACCGAGCGCGGACGGCGACCTCGACGACCTCTACAAGTCGCCGCGCTGGCGCGAGCCCGAGATCGCGTCGCTGGTCGTCACCTACCATCTGGCCTGGGTGCGCTATCAGGGCGCGCAGCTGGTGGGCGACAAGGCCCGGCGGCAGCAGCTGCTCAAGCAGGCGGCCGAGGGCTTCTCGCAGTTCCTGATCCTGAACGAGGTCCCGGAGATCTACGCCGAGAGCCTCTACGGGCGCGGGCTCGCCTATCTCGACCTCGGCGACGTCGCCAAGGCGATCGAAGACCTCGAGGCCGCGGCCAAGGATCCGCGGACGGCCGCGAAGGCGAAGGTGGCCCTGGCCGAGCTGCGGCGTCGCGGTGGCGGTGGTGGTGGCGGCCCAGATACCAAGGCGCCGGCGCCGGACGATCCCGAGGTGCTGGTCGCGAGGCTGGGCGACCTCGTCGGGCGCGCCGCGGGCGATGCCGGCGCGGAGAAGGACGCGACCGCCCTGGCGCGCGGGCTCGCCGCGCGCGGCGGAACGTGGCCAGCGCGCGTGCAGAGTGTCGTGGTCGACAAGCTCGGGGGCGGCTCCCCGGAGGGGGTGCGCTCGAGCTGGGGGCTCCTGCTGCTCGCGCAGCTGGCGGTCGACCGCAACCGCTGCGGCGACGTCGCGGCGCTCACGTCGGCGAGCGCAGCGGTGAACGACGCCGGACGCGCCCGCAATCGTCCGGAGCTGCTCTACCTCGACGCCGCCTGCCGCCTGAATGCCGGGCAGCAGCGCGCCGCGGCGGACGCGTTCGCCGCGCTCCTCAAGGAATACCCCGACGCACCCCGCGCCCGCGAGGCGGCCTACTACCGATTCCGCGCGCTCGACGTGGCGCGCGCGAGCGATCACGGCCTCGACCCCGAGTTCGCCCAGGCGCTCGATGTCTACCTGTCGCGCTGGGGAAAGGCCGAGGGCGCCGGCGAGGCGCGCTTCCTGCGTGCGGAGCTCGCTCGCCAGCGCGGTGACTGCAGCGCCGCCGCGACCGAGTACGCGCAGGTGACCAGCGGTCCGTATGCGGCGCGAGCCCGACTCGGCGCGCTGGAATGCCGCGCCGCGGGGGTCGCCAAGGCCTCGCCCGAGGCGCGGCGCGCGTTGCTCGACGACCTGCGGGCGTACGTCCGTTCCAGTCCCGCGAAAGGCGACGACGCGCCGCAGGTCGCACGCGCGGCCCTGATGGGCGCGCTCGTCGCCGCCGCGAGCACGCCGCCCGACCACGCCGCGGTGGTCGAGCTCACAGGCGGCTTCGAGCAGCGCTATCCGGACGCGAAGTCCCTGTACCCGCGGGTGCGCGAGGCGCGGCTGCGGGCCCGCATCGGTCTCGGTCAGGTGAACGAGGCGCGGGCCGACCTCGAAGCCTACCTGGCCGAGCCCGACCCCGACGGCGAGCGGCGCAAGACGCTGGCGACGATCGGCCGCGAGCTGGCGACGCAGGCAGAGCGCGCCGGCCCGGAGCAGGGTGCCGCCGCGGCCACCGCGGCGCGCGAGGTCTACCGCGCGCTGCTGCGCGACGGCGGCGGACCGGGCGATCGCATCGTGCTCGCCGATCTCGAGCTGCGTGCGGGCGACGCCAAGGCCGCACGTGCGCTCTACGAGCAGGCGCTGGCCGCCGATCCGTCGTCCGCCGAGGCGCTGCGCGGCGCGGCGCGCGCCGCCGCGGCCGCGGGCGACCCCGCAGCGGCCCTGGACTACTGGAAGCGCATCGTCGAGGGCAGCACGACCGGCGGCACCGCGTGGTACGAGGCGCGGCTCGCGCAGGTGACGCTGCTCGCCGGCGAGGGCCATCGGTCCGAGGCGTGCGAGGTGATCCGCCTCTCGCGCGGACGCGCCACCAGCGCTGGCGCCGACGCCCTCGATGGGCGCCTCCGCCAGCTCGAAGCCGAAATCTGTCGCTAGTCTCCCGTCACTCGAGTCCCGCGACGAAGCCCTCGGTCTCGTCCGTCTCGACGTCGACGACCGATACCCGCGCCTCGCGCCATTGTCCGGCGGGATAGACGAGGAACCGGGCCACCGAGGTGTGCGGGGCGACCGTGAGGCGCTTGCCGAGCAGCTCGGCGCGCACGCGGGCCGCGCCACCGCCAGAGAGCGCGGCGTCGAGCGCTCCGCCGGCGAGGGGGAGAGCCGTCTCGCCGTCGGCCGACGCCAGCTCGACACCGGTCGGCTCGATCGCCGCCGGACGGGCGGTGTCGTTCCGGATCGTGAGGCGCACGAGGGCCGCCCCGGGTCCCAGGGCGACGCCCCCCAGGTCGAGCTGCTGCTGGAATTGATCGAGCCGTCGCACCTGGACCTGCAGGCCCGCCTGCTCCCGTGGCACCTCGACGTCCGGCATCTGGACCAGGGTCTTGAAGCTGTAGCCGAACTCGCGGCTGAACTCGAAGTTGGGGACTGGCGAGTCCTCGACCGGCTGGAGCGTCGTCCCCTGTCCGTCGCAGGTGATGCGCACCTTGCCCCGCAGCACCTGGCCGTCGGGTCCCGTCTTCTCCCCGGCGATCATCCCGACACGGAAGGGCTCGGCGGTCACCATGGCGGTCACGGTATAGCCGAGCTGCACCATCGTCCGGTGCGCGACCCTGTTCGCCCGCTCGCAGCCGAGCTCCGGCCGCTGCACCGCATACTGCTGCGCGGTGAAGCAGCCCGCGAGGAGGACGATCCAGAGCGTCCGGCGCATGCGGCTCCCTTTCTGCCCGTCCCCGCCGCGGTCGTCCACCGCATCGAACGGGCTCGCCCGGGTCGGGCCGATGCGCAATAATCCGCGGCCGATGGCGAAGCCGCGCGTGCAGATCGTGAGCCACGGACCCCATTGTCTGGACGGCATGGCCGCCGCGGGCGCGGTCGCCCGGTACTACGGGACCGGCGCCGACGTCCACACCCGCTTCGCGAGCAACAGCGAGGTCGACGGGGTGCTGCGGAGCCTCGACCTTCCGGCCGGGACGGACCTGTGGATCACCGACATCTCGTGGCGGGATCCGGAGACCGACGCGCACCTGACAGACCTCGTCGCCGCCGGCGTCCGCATCCACTGGATCGACCACCATCGCACGGCACTCGAGCGCTTCGGCGCCGGCGAGGTGCGCGTCCCGTTCGCCGAGCGCGTCTTGAGCGAGGAGTTCGCCGCGTCGCGCCTCACCTACGAGCATCTGGGGCGCCATCTGGCCAGCGAGGGACGAACGTCCCCGGATTTCGCGGCCTTCGCTCCCGTCGTGGCGATGGCCGACGACAACGACCGCTGGCTGCACCGCATCCCCGGCTCGCGCGAGCTGGCATGGGTGGTGCGGGCGCTGGGCGAGGACGCGTGGCCCGACCTCCTCGGGATGGATGCGGCCCTCACCTACACGCCGCGGATGGCCGCAGCCCGCGCGCGCGTGGGGGACGAGATCGCCCGCAGTCTCGCGGTCGCGCGGGCGAGCCGCGTGGAGCGGCGCGTGGGCGACGTCCTGGTCGTCGCGGCGGTCTGCGACGGCCATCCGAGCGAGGTCGCGGACGCCTGGGGCAAGGAGACGCCCCACGCCGTGTTCGCCCTCTGGGACGCCAAGAGCCTGGCGGTGAGCCTGCGACGCTCGCCCGACTCGACGGTCGACCTGTCGCAGATCGCCCGCGCTCTGGGCGGCGGTGGCCACGCCGCCGCCGCGGGATGCGAGGTTCCCGACCTGCGTCAGGTGCTGGCGGAAAGCCTCGTGGCACGGATATCGGACCGTCTTCCCTGACGCCGGTAGATCACCGGCGTCACCGAGGCGATCCGGCGGAGGCCCGAAGACGAGAAGGGAATCGCTCCCGCGACCCGATCTCTACTCCAAGTGCCCCCACCCCGTCTGGTCCACCCCTGCCCTCGGGCCTCCGCCGCAGCGCCTCGGTCAGCTATCCACAGCTGACGAGAACCACCCACCCAGCGCGCCCCACCGCACCACTCGCCGCCCGTCTTCACCTGCACCGTCGACAAGCGGATACACGACTACCAAGGGGTGGTGCGTGCATTGCATGACAACTTCGGTGCGGGGGATCGAACGGAGGACGATGCGATCTCGACAGCGGCACTCTTCTACGAAACCGGTTCTGCGCTGTCAAGTAGAAAAGATAGAGCACGCAGATTTTTTCGGGTCGCCGCGAAGAAATCGTAGCGTCGCGCCGAGTTGCAACGACTGGCAACGTGTCGCCGCAAGATGACGCATGCACGCTTCGTGTGCAACGCACGAATCCGTCGTGAGCATGCGACTTGTAAACACTGTGCAGCGATGCCAGAAAACGACACGGGAGTCGTACGACGATGAGCGGGCGAACGCGATTGCGGGTGGGCGTGTTGTTCGGTGGACGATCGGGCGAGCACGAAGTGTCGTTGCGATCGGCATGGCGCGTGCTTTCGGCAATCGACTCGGAGAACTACGAGTGCGTGCCGATCGCAATCGGCAAGGACGGACGATGGCGCACCGGCATCGACACGCTGCGCCTGCTCGAGGATGCACAGCGCGAGCTGCGCCCGATGCCCGACCACGGCGTCGAGCTGATGGCACCGTCCGATCCGACCCGGCACGCCTTGCTTCCGATCGCCGGCTGGGTCGCCGATCCCGCTCGACGTGGTGTTCCCGGTGCTGCACGGCACATACGGCGAAGACGGCACGGTGCAGGGCCTGCTCGAGTTGGCGGACATTCCGTACGTGGGAGCCGGCGTGCTCGGCTCCGCCGTCGGGATGGACAAGGCTCTGATGAAGGCCGTCTTCCGCGACGCCGGGCTGCCGGTGTGTCGTTGGCTGGTGGCCCACCCTGCCAGCGAGCCCGACCTCGGCGGTCGCGTCGCACGGGAGCTCGGCTTCCCCTGCTTCGTGAAGCCCGCCAACCTCGGCTCCTCCGTCGGCATCACCAAGGTGAAGACGCCGGCGGACCTGGCCGCCGCGGTCGCCGAGGCGGCCGCGTACGATCCCAAGATCGTGATCGAGGAGGCGATCGTCGCGCGCGAGTTCGAGGTGGGAGTCCTCGGCAACGACGCGCCCGAGGCGTCGGTCGTCGGCGAGTTGGTACCGTCACACGAGTTCTACGACTACGTCGACAAGTACGTCGACGACCGCGCCCGTACCGTGATCCCCGCCGCGGTGCCGGAGGCGACGTCCGAGACGATGCGCGCGCTCGCGCTGCGCGCGTTTCGCGCCATCGATTGCGCGGGGCTCGCGCGGGTCGACTTCTTCCTCGAAACCGCGACCGGGCGCGTGCTCCTGAACGAGATCAACACCCTCCCGGGATTCACCCAGGCGAGCATGTACCCACGCCTCTGGGAGGCGAGCGGTCTGCCGTTTCCGTCGCTGGTCGACCGACTGCTGACGCTGGCGGTCGAGCGGCATCGGGCGCGCGCCGCGCGCCGGCTCTCGATCGAGCCGGTGGTTGCGTCGGTCAGTCCCGGGCGACGATCTTCGACCGGTAACCGCTGACGCGCAGCTTGGCCGCCGCGTTCGACGCGTGCTCGCGGCTCGCGAAGCCGTGCACCTTGAGGCTGGAGCCGTTCTGCGCCACCGCGTACCCGTCGCGCTCGAGTCGACTCCGTACGCGGTCGGCCATCCCCTGGCTGCTGTAGGGACCGATGGTCACCGCATAGCGCCCGGGGCGCGCCGTGCGGACACCGCGTACCGGGGTGGTCCCGGCCCGGACGCTCCGCGCGTGCTTCGTCGAGGTCTTCGTGCCCGGCCTTCGCGTACGTCGTGCGGGTCGCCTTCCCCCGCGTGGGCGCCGTGCGGGCCGCGTGACGCTTGGCGCGTGGACCTTCTACGGTGTGCACCGTACGGACCGTCCGCGTCACCCACCGCCCGTGAACCTTCTTCCGGACCCTGGTCGTGCGGACCTCCGTCCGCGGCCAGCGCACCTCGCGGTCGACTCCCGCCTCGTCGGTCCTGGCGATCGAGGCCATCATGAGCGACGGCGCCGGAGGCGCGTCGTCTCCGCCGAAGGCTCCCAGCAGGCGGCGGGCGTCACCCCACATGTCGGACGCCCCCAGCAACGCGATGACCACCTCGCGTCCGCCCACCGTCGCGGCCCCGACGAAGCAGCGGCGAGCGGCACGGGTGTAGCCGGTCTTGCCGATGACCGGCGTCGAGTACCCCGTGAGCAGGCGATTGTGCGTACGCAGGGCGACGTAGTGGACCCCACCGGCCTCGACCGGCACCTCGATGGATCGCGTGCCGAGGATCTCGCGGAACTGCGGATAGCGCAGCCCGTAGCGGAAGATCACGGCCAGATCGCGCGCGCTGGCGACGTGTCCGTCCACGGGCAGACCGTTGGGGTTCTCGAAGTGCGCGGTCGTGGCCCCGAGCAGGTGCGCCTTGGCCGTCATGCGGGCGGCGAACCGCGACTCGCTGCCGGCGAGGCCCTCGGCCACCACGACCGACGCATCGTTCGCCGACTTGAGCAGCATCGCGTAGACGAGATTCCGGAGCTGGACGCGCTCCCCGGGGCGGAGTCCCATGCGGGTGGGCGCCGTGTAGGCGGCGTAGTCGCTCACGGTGAGCTCGTCGTCCAGCCGTCCGCTCTCGAGGGCGAGCACGGCGGTCATCACCTTGGTGGTGCTCGCCGGGGGCAGCGGCACGTCCCCATTGTGGTCGTACAGGACCGCGCCCGTACGGGCATCGACCACGACCGCGGACCGCGCGGTGAGGGACAGCTCTGCCCGCGCGAGCACCGGCGCGAGCATCATCATGGCCGCGAACGCGGCGAATGCCCTCGTCCTACCCCTCATACCCCGCCTCCACACCACGGGCACCCCGCAGCCGAACCATGCGTGGAAGTGTTGCGCCCACGCCGCTGACTCTCAAGCATGCCCGGGTGCCCGAGGTCAAGAAACAGGCGCCATGGCACCTGCGCGGGACCCCCTCAGCCATCCCGGTTGATCCGGTCGATCAGCTGCCGGAGCCGCCCGAAATTGGTGCGGTTGAAGTGCAGCACGAGCCGCGGCAGGGCGGTGAGGTCGGGCTCCTGCTCGCGCTCCTCCTCGAGCGCCCCCCCCTGCTCGATCGTCCCCGACACGACGATGTCGCCGAACTCCCGGTTGAGCGCCGTCACCAGGGCCGGGGCGAGCGGCCGGTGGAGGCGGATCGCGAACCGCTCCCCGACGTTCCGCGACGAGTGGTACACGCGGTAGAAGGCCGTGATCTCGGCCACCGCATCGTCGACCGAGGAGTGGACCGAGAACAGGCTCAGGTCCTCCTTCGAGATCAGGCCGCGGCGCAGCAGGTGGTCGTCGACGTAGCGCCGCCAGGTCTTCCAGTAGGTGCTGCGCGGCGCCTCGAGGAAGACGATCGGCATCGGCTTGCTCTTCCCGGTCTGGACGCAGCGTCAGGGACTCGAAGCCCTCGTCGTGCGTCCCGAAGCCGCCGGGCAGCAGGACGACGGCGTCGGCCTCCTTGATGAAGATGAGCTTGCGCGTGAAGAAGTAGCGGAACGTCACCAGCTTCGGGTCGTCGCGGATGAACTCGTTGGGCGCCTGCTCGAACGGCAGTCGGATGTTGACGCCGAAGCTGCGCTCGCGACCGGCGCCCTCCTGGTAGGCGCGCATGATGCCGCCGCCGGCGCCGGTGATGATCATGAAGCCGCTGTCGGCCACGCGGCGCGCGAACTCGTGCGCGGTGCGGTACTCGGCCGTCCCCGGCTGGGTGCGTGCCGAGCCGAAGGCGGCCACCTTGCGCACGCCGCGGTACGGGGCGAACACCTTGAAGGCGTAGCGGAGCTCCCGCATCGCCCCGCCCATCAGCTTGATGTCGCCGAGGCTCGTGCCGTCGCGCAGCAGCTTGAGGGCGTTCTCCATCATCTCGAGGACGAAGGCCTCTTCGCGCGTGAGGCCGCTCGCCGCCTGCAGGCGGGGGAGCATCTCCGCGATCAGGCTCTTCCGACGACGCGGGGCACGCCCCCCCGCGGGCGACGAACGCTTCGACGACATCCACCCATTGTGCCGGAAACCCGCCCTGGGTTGCGAGGCGCCGGGGGCGCCTCTATCCTCGCCCGCGTGTCGGCGCCCCGTGAACGTCTCCGCGCCATCCGCGAAGAGCTCCAGCAACAGTTCCTCGAGCGGACCGACCTCATCGACGGACTCCTGCGTCGCCCTGCTCGCGGGCCAGCACGTCCTCGTCATCGGGCCGCCCGGGCACCGCCAAGTCGATGCTGGCCGACGAGGTCTGCCGCCGGATCGACGGCGCGCAGTACTTCCAGTGGCTGCTCACCCGCTTCACCACGCCCGAGGAGCTGTTCGGCGCCGTCAGCCTCGCCGCGCTCGAACGGGACGACTATCGGCGGCTCACCACCCACAAGCTGCCGGAGGCGCACGTCGCGTTCCTCGACGAGATCTTCAAGGCCAGCTCGTCGATCCTGAACACGATCCTGACGGTGATGAACGAGCGCCGCTTCCACAACGGCCGCGAGGTGGCGACCGTACCGCTGCTGACGCTCGTCGCCGCCGCCAACGAGCTGCCCGAGGACGACGAGCTGCTCGCGCTGCACGACCGCTTCCTGCTCCGGTTCGTGGTCGACTACATCGACGAGGACTTCCGCTTCGTGAAGCTGCTGCAGGGGCGTCCGCCCGCCACGCGCACGACGCTCGACCTCGCCGCCCTCGAAACCGCCCGCGCCGAGGTCGCCGCCCTGCCGGTGCCCGGGCACGTGCTCCGCCTGGTGACCGAGCTTCGCCGCGAGCTCTTGCGACGTAACCTCGTGGCGTCCGACCGCCGCTGGGCGCAGTCGCTCGGTGTGCTCCGGGCACGTGCCTGGCTCGAGGGCCGCGACGCGGTCGCCGACGAGGACGTCGCCTTCCTCGAGCACGTGCTGTGGCGCGATCCCGCGGAGCGCGAGCCGGTCCGTGAGGCCATTCGCGAATGCCTCCGGGGTTACGAAGACGAGGTGCGCGTGCTGCTCTGGCAGTCGCGCGAGCTGCGCGAGTACGCGCTCCGTGAATGGGACTCGCACGAGGAGCGCTCGCGCGCGACCGTCGAGGCGCACACCAAGGTGCGCTCCATCCTGGGGAAGGTGGACGACATCCTCGCGCTGGCGCGCAGCGGCGGCCGGCCGATCGAGAAGGTCGAAGCGCTGCGTGCCGAGATCGTCGCCATCCGGGACGAGGTGCAGGGCCGCCTCTGATGGCACCGCGGGGCCGGCGGCGACCGGAGGCACCCGCGCGGACGGTGCTGATTCCACCGCGCGAGCACTGCTGGATCGCGAGCGACGCCTACGACCGCAGCGCGTTCGCGGGCCTGATGGCAGACGCCCCGGCGCTCGCCGACGTCGCCGCACACGGTGGCGAGCTGGTGCCGCACTTCGCGGCCCTGCTCGAGGACGTCTTCTGCCTCCTGTTCAAGCTCGACCCGCGCTGGCGCGAGCCGGAGGAGGTCGCCCCGTCCGCGGCACTCAACCGCGCGCTGCTGTCGACGCTGCACGATCATCCGGCGCTGGCCGCGCTCCGCGCCGAAACCCAGCTCGACGAGACGCAGGCCGGTCTCGGGACCCTGCTGCTGGGAGAGTTCCTGCTCGCCCTCCTGCGTGCCGAGCAGGTCGTGCCGCGTGGCGACCTGCTCGACCTGTGGGATCTCGCGCGGCAGGAGGACGAGGTCCGCAGCCGGGCGCGGGCGGTCGCGGACGTCGCTGCCGACGCCCCCGGCCGCGACGACCTCGCGCACGGGGCACGGGTCGCCGAAGCGCAGATGCGACAGAAGACGCGGAACGTGACGCAACGGCTCGCGGAGATGCCGGCCCGCGTGCGGGACGCGCTCCCGCGTGCCGCCGCGGACCTCGCCCCGCGGATCGCCGAGACCGCCGCCGAGGCGCGGAGCTGGGGCACCGGCGTGGGCGCGGGCGGGCGCACGTCCGCGGGACGTCAGATCGAGCTGGGGCGGCGGCTCATCGGCAATCCCAAGCTCCGCCGCCTGGGCGCGCTCGTCGGCCGCATGCGACAGCAGGCGCTCGCGCTCCGCCGCCGGACGTTCGAACGCTCGAGCGAGGAGGTGCACGCCGTCGAAACCGGCCGGGACATCGAACGTCTGCTGCCGCCGGAGCTGTTGACGCTCCGCCATCCGCTGCTGCGACGCGACTTCGCCCGACGCCTCGTCGAGGGCAATCTCCTCACGTATCGCCTGCGTGGCGCCGACGAGCGCGGCCGGGGACCGATGATCGTGTGCCTCGACGGCTCCTCGTCGATGGCCGGCGAGAAGGAGCTGTGGGCGAAGGCGGTCGCCCTCACGCTGCTCGAGCTGGCGCGCCGCCAGCGCCGCCTGTTCCGCTTCATGTGCTTCGCGTCCGGCGACACGCCGCTCTTCACCCTCGACCTGAATCCCCGCGACCATCATCAGGTCCGCGTCGACCGCACCCTCGACGTCGCGGAGTACTTTCCCGGCGGCGGCACCGACTTCGAGATGCCGCTGGACGCGGCGGCGGACTGCCTCGCGAGCGCACGCTACCGTCGCGGCGACGTGGTGCTGATCACCGACGGCGAGTGCCGCGTCGCTCCGGAGTGGCTGCGAGCGCTTCCGCGCCACCAAGGCGAAGCTCGGCTTCTCCCTCTTCTCGGTGCTGATCGACGTCGGGTCCAACGCCGACGGCACGCTCCGCGAGCTGAGCGACCGGGTCACGAGCGTGTCGCGCCTCACCGACGACGCGGCACGCGACCTGTTCCTCGACATCCGCCGATGACGGGCGCGCTCGCCGGCCTCCGGGTGCTCGACCTCGCCGACGAGAGCGGCGCGCTGTGCGGCCGCCTCCTCGCCGATCTCGGCGCCGACGTCGTGCTCGCCGAGCCGCGCGACGGCAGCCGCGCTGCGCCGCATCCCTCCCTTCTTCGACGCGGCGCCCGATCCGGCGCGCAGCCTGTTCTTCTGGTTCTATGCCCGCGGCAAGCGGAGCGTCACCATCGACGGCGACCTGCTCGAGCGCCTCGGCGCGGCGGCCGACGTGGTGATCGACACCGGCCCGCCCGGCTCCGGGCCCGCCCGCGCCGCGCGCTTCCCGCGTCTGATCGTCGCGGCGATCACCCCCTTCGGGCAGGACGGACCGTATCGCGACTGGCGCGCGTCGGACACCGTCGCGCAGGCGATGGGCGGCATGCTCGCGGCGAGCGGTCACGCGGACGGTCCGCCGCTGCGGAGCCTCGGCCTGCAGGCCTATCATCAGGCGGCCACGTTCGCCGCGATCGGCGCGATCGCGGCGCTGCTGGCTCGCGAGCGCACCGGCCGCGGGCAGGTGGTCGACGTGAGCCTCCAGGCCGCCGTCGCCGGCGCGCTCGAGCACGTGCCGGGGCAGTTCCATCAGAGCGGAACGGTGGCGCACCGGAACGGAACGTTGCACTGGACGCGGTGCTTCCGCGTCGGCCGCTGCGCCGACGGTCCCGGTGTTGCACTGCACGCTCGGAGACTGGACGGCACTCGTCGAATGGCTGCGCGCCGACGGGATGCTCGCCGACCTGGGCGACGAGGCCTGGACCAACGACCCGTACCGACGCGCGCACGCGGAGCACCTCTTCGACGTCCTCGACGCCTGGGCTGCACGCTACACCGTCGCCGAGCTGTGCGAGGGCGCGCAGCTGCGACGTCTGCCCTACGCGGCGGTGCGGCCACCCGAGGCGCTGTTGCGCGACCCGCAGCTCGAGGCACGCGGCTGGTTCGTCCCGATCGAGCACCCCGACCTCGGCATCACCATCCCCTACCCCGGTCCACCGGTCCGCCTCGCGGGCTGGTCCCCGGGTCGCCGGCCGCCACTGCCCGGCGAGCACACGGCGGAAGTGGTGCGGGAGTGGATCCAGCTAGTGGCCCTGCTCACGTCACTGTCCGACGACGAGCAGTCCACCTTCCTGGTCGTGTCCCTGCCGCCGAAGGTGCTGCGCAAGCTGGTCGGGGCTCTCGGCACCGCGCCGCCCGGGTCACGCCTCGACGCGCTCGGCACCTGGGACCTCGCCTGGTCGCTGGTCGACTTCTACGCCCGCGACGCCGAGGTCGCGGACGCGGTGGATCGCGCGCTGCGCCGCGAGCTGGGCCCCTCGCCCCTCGCCGCGGCCGTGAGCGCCGAAGGTGGTGGCGCGGCGGTCGCGGAGCTGGTGCTGCAGGCAAAGGATCCGGCGCGCGACCTCGCCTGGGCGATCCTTTCGACCGGTGGCGACGGCGCCGGCCCGCTCGTCCAGACGATCATCACCGAGTTCGACGACGCCGACGAGCGCGCGAAGCAGGAGGCCGAGGCGCAGGGCGAGCAACCCGCCGCGGAGCCCGAGCCGGATCCGGCGGCGATCGCCGCGCGGGACGCCGAGCGCGAGGCGACACGCGCCCGCGGCGAGCGCGATCGGGCGAAGAAGCGGGTCGACGAGCTGAAGGGTCGCACGGCCGAGCTCGAGCAGGGGCTCGCGGCGGCGCGACGCGAGCTACGCGCCGCGCAGGACGCCCGCGAGCGGGCCGAGACCGAACGCGCCCGGCTCGCCGAGGAACGTACGGCGCTCCGCGCCCGGCTCGACAGCGGCGTGCCGGCGGAGGTGGCGCGCCTCGAGACCGAGCTCGAAGCGGCGCAGCGACGCCTCCGCAGCGTCGAGGGCGAGCTGGAGGAGTCGCGCGAGGCCGAGGCGAGCCTCACCTCGCGCCTGCGCGCGCTCGAGAGCGAACGGACACCGCGAGCGCAGGAGCCTGCCGAGGCGGTCGACGAGCGCGCCGCCGGTAGCGGCCCGGGGTGGAGCCTGCCCGTCTTCACCGACGAGTTCTACGATTCCATCCGTCGCTGGGACCGCAAGATCATCCGCATCGCGTTCGAGAAGATCGTCCGGCTCGCGGAGGACTGGCGGCATCCGAGCCTGCGCGCGATTCCGCTGGAAGGGCTGCCCGACAGCTTCCGCATCCGGATCGCGAGCGACGTGCGTCTGATCTACCGTCCCCTCGACGGCGGTCGGGTCGAGATCCTGTCGCTGATCGACCGCGAGGACCTGCAGCGCTACATCCGGCAGGCGAAGACGAAGCGCGGCGCGTGAGGCCCCTCGACGGCGTCCGCGTCCTCGACTTCACCTGGGTCGTCGCCGGCCCGGTGGCGACGCGCGTCCTCGCCGACCTCGGCGCCGACGTCATCCGCGTCGAGCGGCCGGACACGCCCGACATCGGCGGCGGGGAGCGGCGCGGCGGACTCAGCGGCACGCTGATGCGAGGCAAGCGCAGCATCATCCTCGACCTGGCGCAGGCGCGCGGCGTCGAGATCGCGCGCCGGCTCGCCGCCGCCAGCGACGTCGTGATCGACAACTTCAGCGCGCGCGTGATGCCGAACCTGGGTCTCGACTGGGCATCGCTCCGGGCGCTCCGCCCCGGTCTGATCTGCGTCCGCATGACCGGCTACGGTCTCGACGGCCCGTCGCGCGACCACGTCAGCTACGGCCCGACGCTACAGGCGCTCGCAGGGTTCACCGTCATGATGGCCGAGCCCGGCGGCCCGCCAGCGGGCTTCGGCTACTCGTACTCGGACCTCGCCGGCGGCCACGTCGCCGCGCTCGCAGTCCTGGCGGCACTCTGGCAGCGGCGGCGCACGGGCCAGGGTCAGGAGATCGATCTGTCGCAGCTCGAGGTGGTCGCGAGCCTCGTCGGCCCACTGCTGCTGGAGCGTGCGGTCGACGGTGGCGTGTCGGTCGCGACGGGCAATGCCTCGCAGGAGGCGCCCGGCGCTCCGCACGGCGTCTACCGCTGCGCCGGCGATGACCGCTGGATCGCCATCTCCGTTCTCGACGAGGAGACGTGGCGTCGCTTCGTCCGTGTCCTCGACGATCTCCCGTGGACCCGCGACCCGCGCTTCGCCACCGCCGCGGGTCGTCTCGCGGCAGTGGACGTGCTCGATCACCACGTCGCCGAATGGGCGCGTGACCGCGACGCGGACCAGACGATGACGCTCCTGCAGGACGCCGGCATCGCGGCGGGCCGCGTCGCCGACGCGCACGACCTGTGCGTGCGCGACCCGCAGCTCGCCGCCCGCCGCCACTTCGCCGACGTCCCGACGCCCGAGGGGAACGTGGTCCGCCTCGACGGCCCACCATATGTCCTCTCGGAGACGCCCGCCTACGTCGCCGGACCCGGGCCGTTCCCGGGCGAGCACACCGACGAGGTGCTGAGGCACGTCCTCGGGCTGACCGCCAACGAACGGTCTGCGCTGCGCGCCGAGGCGGTCGTGCGCTAGACGGCGAGCACGTCCGGCATGTTCGCTAGTTGGATGACGGGCAGTCGATGTGTTACCGCTCGTGCCGAATGAAACGCACCCTCGGTCGGGCTGCGCTCGCGGGGCTCGTTCTTCTGCTTTCCGCCGGTACGGCTCGGAGCCTCGTCGTCTACCACTCGTATGGCGGTTGTAGCCTCGGCGGAGGAGTCTGCGACCCGGGCCTCAACCGTACCGTAAACTCTCCGCCGTCCAACGTCACGAGCGGAGACTTCTCCTGGCGGGGCGCCCTCTGCCCCCAGCCCCCCGGGCCCGACTATGCGTGCGCATCCATCTTCGGGCAGGCCACCCGCGACACCGGGCTCACGATGCGCGCGGCGTGCAACCTGCGTCGCCACGACGCGGCGTCGGGCGCCGGGCGGCAAGTCTACGCAGGCGCCGAGATCGAGGTCTACGGGATGACGGGGTCGGTAGCGACTCCAACGACCGGGTTCGCCAAGTTCCACTTCGGCCTCGGCGGGACCTTCTCCGCCACGCGTTCCGATCCGGCGGTCACCGTCGTCGCGCACGGGTACGCCACCCTGAACGCCGACACGCAGCACTACATCCAGTGCACAGGCACGGACTGCGGTGGCGTCGCCGGCGAGTGCGCAATCGGGTCCCCCTGCGCCATCACGATCCCCTATGCGTTGAGTCCCACCCCCGGGGTGTGGAGTCCAGGCGTCTTCATCGTTCGGCTGCGCACCGACGTGGCCTCGGGCGCGACACCTCCCACCTTGACGGGCTGGGACGCCGAGACGTTCGCGAACTTCGAGGACACCGTGGCGCTGGTCGCGATCACGGTGGAGGACGTGAACCACCAGCCGGTCCCCGACGCGTACTTCACCATCCCCGACGCCGACGGGATGGGTAACGCGTTCGTCGTCCCGAACGAACCCCCACCGACCACCACCTCGACCCTTCCGACCACTTCGACCACGCTCCCCGGGTGTACGGGCCAGGCGAGCTACTCGTCAGTCCACTGTCGGCTCGACTCCCTCGGCCTCGCCGTGCAGACCGGCGTCCCCGCCGGTCCACTTGCGACCCAGCTCGGTGCCCTGGTCGGGGGCACGCGCGACGCGGTCGCCCGCTCCGAGGCCGCCACGACGCCCCGCAAGCGGAAGAAGGCCCTCGCGGGCGCCGTTCGCTCGATCAGTCGCTTCGCGAAGAAGCTCCGGTCGAAGAAGGCCAAGACCCTCGACGACGCAGTGCGCGGCGGGCTCGGCACCGCTGCCGACGCCATTCGCACCGACCTGAAGGCGCTCAAAGCACAATAGATTTCGTCAGGCGGCCGCGGACATCCAACCCCCTTCCACAGACCGCCCGACGATTCTATGCTCCTGCGCCGTATGCTCAGAGACCCATTCGGCCACCTCCGCCCCATTCGTTGGACCATGACGAATCTCGGCGGCTACCTCACGGTCCTGCAGCTGCGGGTCCTGAATCGCCTGCGCATCGAAGGGACGGAGCATCTGAGGACCTTGCCGTCGCGCGGCGTACTGCTCGTCGCCAATCACCTCACGCACTACATGGATGCGATCGCCGTGCTGCATTCGGTCAGCTATCTCCGCCGACCGTATCTCGTCTGGCCGCGTACCGATCTCTACATCGTGGCGGCGCTGGAGACGATGCGGGCGCGGGGCTGGCTGCCCCGCGTGATGGCGTACAACGGTACCATCTGCGTCAAGCGCACCTGGAAGGAAGGCGACCAGACGATCGATCGCAAGCTCGACCCGGAAGACGTGGCGAAGATCAACACGGGTCTCAACGGCGGCTGGGTGCTGACGTTCCCGCAGGGCACCACGACCCCGGGGGCGCCGGGACGCATCGGCTGCGCCCGCATCATCAAGGAATTCCGTCCGGTCGTCGTGCCCGTGCGGCTCAAGGGCTTTCGGGAAGCCTTCGACAAGACGGGTCTCAAGCTGCGCAAGCTGCGGACGGAGCTGGGCGTGCACTACGGCCGCGCGCTCGAGCTCGACTACGATCAGCCGGCGGCGGACATTCTCCACGCCGTCATGGCGGGTATCGGCGAGGCGTGACGATCAGAACCCGGCCATCCCGATCGCATCCGAGCCGCCGACGGTGAACAACGGCTCCATCGCCTGCGCCGCGACGTCCGCCTCCATGAGCGCGTCGGCCGGGGCTTCGATTGCCTCCCCGGCGGCGGCGAAGATCGCCGGCAGCAGGGTCGCGTCGCTGGTGGTATTGAGGAACAGGCCGGGACGCGCGAGCACCCAGTGGACGGCGCGGCGGATCGCCGCCGCGTCGCGGAGCGGCTCGTACCAGGAGAAGCGGGCGCCCCCGGCATCGTCCCGCCAGCGACGACGCGCGACCGCCTTGATCGTCTGCACCGCGACGCCCTGTGTCCGACAGTCGGCGATCAAGGCCTCGACCGCCGCAGCGTACGGCGGTTGCGCGAGCATGGGGAAGTTGTACGGCACCAGCACGCTGTCGAACGCAAAGCGCTGCAGGCTCTGCCGATGGCGCGCCGCCACGGTCGTGCCGTGCCCGGTGACGCCGATGAACCGCACGTGCCCGGCAGCGCGCGCCTCCAGCAACGCCGCCAGCGCGCCGTCAGACGCGAACGCCGCCTCCCATTCGTGCTGATCAACCAGGTTGTGAAGCTGGATCAGATCGATCCGGTCGGTCCCGAGCCGGCGGCGGGACGCCTCCACGCTTGCCTTGGCGCCGGCGTAGGTCCGCTCGCCGGTCTTGGTGGCGAGGAAGAAGCGGTCGCGGTGGCCGCTCATCCAGGCGCCCACGCGCAGCTCGGAGTCGCCGTACGAGGCCGCGGTGTCGATGTGGTTCACGCCGTGCGCGAGCAGCAGCTCGAGCACCGCGTCCGCGCGTTCCTGCCGCATCGCTCCCAGCGCCGCCGCGCCGAAGATCACCCGGCTGCTCGCGTGCTCGGTGCGGCCGAAGGGAATCCGTTCGATCACAACGCGCTTGCCTGTGCCGCGATTTCCTTGGCGTCGCCGGCCAGTTGCCGGCGCACGTCCGCGCCGATCGCTCGCACCGCGCCACGGGATCCCAACAGGTTGCGGAACCGGATCAGGGCCGCGCGTGCCTTCCGGAGTGCGGTGCGGCGTCGCTTTCCGGTCGCCGATTCGCTCGCCTGCAGCCGCTTCGCGGGAGGTGGCGAGCGGCTTGACCAGTCGGGTCTCGAGTGGACCGCTCGGGAGCGCCCCTTCGACGTCCGCGCGCAGCACATCGAGCCGACAGAGGAGCGCGCTGGTCGGCGTCGATGTGGGGCAGGAGCCCGGCGGGAGCGTGGTGGTCGTCGGCGTGAACGGCGCGAGCAGCACGCGGCTGACGAGCCCCTTTGCGAACTGACTCGTTCCATCGACGCCAGCGACAAGGCACGTCTGCGAATCGGCTGCGATCACCACATCCGAGCCGGTGGTCCCGCCACCGGCGACAGTCGTGAAGCGGTGCCGGGCGACACCGCCGGCCCCGAATGTGGGGTCGACCTGCCCGCCGGTGAGCAGGCGCACGACGAGCAGTTCCGACTCGAGGAACCCGCCCGTCGCGCCGAGTGCGGTGTAGCCGGTGAGCACGATCCTGCCTTCGGGGTCGATCGCGACCGCCTGTGCGGATGATCCGGCATTCCGGTCGGTGCTGGTGTCTGCCGTCTGGAGCCGTTTGGTGCCCCCCGATCCGAAGCTCGAGTCGACAAGCCCGCTCGGGAGAAAGCGGGTGACGACGAGGGCCGCATGGCCGTCGCCGTCGTCGGCCCGTCCTGTCACGTAGATCTCCCCATTCAGACCGCGTGCAATCGCGAATGCCTCGGAGCTGGGCACGGTGCGCGTCGGGTCGGCGGCCTGCACTGCGGTGTGGCCGGTGGAGGCGCCGAACGTCCCGTCGACCGTGCCGCCGGCGTCGAAGCGCGCCAGTAGGAGAGCGTCGTGCCCTGCCGCATCGTGCGTCCCTCCCGCGAGAAGTATCCGGTTGCCGACGAGGAGGGGTGCGACGGCGCCCGACCCCTTGCTCACAGACGAGTCCGAGAAATCGCCCGCGAACGTGCCCTGGGTACCGAAGTTCAGGTCCGGCTCGCCCGCGGGCGTGAGCTTCGTGAGGACCGCCTTGGGTACCGTGTCGAAAAGCCTGCCCGCCAGAAAGACGCTGCCGTCGGGCGCAACGGCTCCCTCGCCCTTCAGAATCTCCGCCCCGGGCGCTCCGGGAAGCGGGACGCGCGTACTCCCGCCGCTGCCGTAGTTGAGATCGAGCTCGCCATTGGGCGTGAAGGCGACCGCGACCATGGTGCGTCGGCCGTCACTCATCGAGCCACCGCCGGTGACGATCCATCCGGCTCCGCCAGGTCGCGGCAGGACTGCGAGCCCGTAGGAGATCGGCCGGTGCGTGGCATCGCCACGTCCCGCCTGCACGATCCGAACTCCGCCGCTGGCGAAGGAGGGATCCAGGCTCCCGGCCGCGGAGAGTCGGAGGAGCAGGAGGGCCGTGTTTCCGGCGTCGTCGGTGGTCGCTCCGGCCACCATGATTCCCCCGTCCGGGGCGGGTGCGAGCCCCTGGAAGCTGGTGGTCTTTGGCGCGCTCTTGGCGAGGTCGAGGAGCACCGGAGCGCCGCCGTTGAACGTCGGGTCGAGATCGCCGGGGCCGGCCGCTCCCGCAGCGGTAGCTGTAACGAGCAGAACGGCCAGAAGCACTCGCCGGACGCTGATTCCCGCCATGGTGTTCTGTAGCAGCGGAACTCTTCCAGGCACAACGACGCGTCTAGCTTCCCAATGCCTTCAGGTCGCGCACCACGTCGGCGGCCCGGCTGAGTAGATCCTCCCGGACCGACGCGTCGAGCTGCTTCGCGCGGCGCGATCGCAGGCGACCGCGGAAGGTCGCCATCGCATGGAGGGCCCGACGCGTCGCTCGTTTCGTCGCCCTCGGCCGGACGGCCGTGCTGGCGTCCAGTGTTCGCGCCTTCGCCTGCCCGACCGCCGCGAGCAGCCCGTCGCGAAGGCGGCCCGACGGCACGCCACTCTGTACCGCGGCCGCAAGGGCCTCCAACCGGCAGAGTATCCCTTCGAAGCTGGGAGCGGGCTGACACGCGAGCGTCGTGATGGTTGTCGACGTCGTGCTGGGCGGCGAGGACCCGAACTCGAAGGCGCCCACGTCCACGACACCACCTGCCACGCGCTGATTGCCGGCGGCGTCGATGGGGGGCAGGCCGCCAGGAGGTGTGTTCGTGCCGGCTCCGATGAGGAGCGACGCTGGCTTCAGACGGTAGTCGCTCCCTGGGCCGTCGACGAACTGCGGATCGGCCGCGAACAGTGGCCCGAGGCTGTATCCTTGGAGCACGTCTGCCCCGGCGTTGGCGAAGAAGTCGTTGAAGCCGGCCGTGATCGACAGCTGGGGCGACGCCGCTTCGATCACCAACCCCGCGCCTGAAGAGTACCTCCCCACGGAGTGCGTCACCACGTTGTTGAAGAGGTTGACGGCGAGGGTGCTCCCGCTCGCCGGCGTGCGGACGAGGAAGCCCCCGTCCGCGCGATCGATGGTGTTGTTGACGAAGTTCGCGGTCGCGTGGACGTTCTCGAGCGCGACGAGCTGGACGCCGCTCAGCGTGACGTCGCGCACGACGTTGCTCCACAGGTTCACCGTGGTCGTGCCGGCACCGCGAAGGTCGAGGGAGAGGCCCTCGAAGCCCGAGGTCGCGGCGGCGATCCGATTGCCGAGCATCGTGAACACGACCTCCCCGGCAGGCTGGATCGACGAGAAGTCGACCACCGAGTCGCCGGTGGCGAAGTCGCTGTTCCGGACCACGATCTCGGCGGGCGTAGCAACCTGCACCCTCAGCCCCGAATTTCCCGGCGAGCCGCTGCTCACCCCGCAGTCCGCGATCTCGATGCGATGCCCAGTCCCGCGGACCAGGACGACGAGGACGAGGGCATTGCTCAGCGTGAGACCTCGGAGGGAAACCGAGAGCGGCTCGTCGTCGTAGGTTTCGATGCGAACGGCGCGCATCGTCGGGCCGGAACCGATGACGGGAGTGACGCCGCTGGCTCCCGTCAGCGTCACGCTCTTACGGATGGATATCCCCTCGTCGATCGCGGTGGCGGTCGCGATCTCGATCCGGTCGCCGCTGGCGGCACCCTGGACGCAGGCCTGCAGCGTGGTGTTGCAGGGCGCGGCACCTGGATAGGTGAGCGTCCCGGTAGCGGTGCTCGCGGAGAGGAGCAACCCGAGCCCGACCAGCTGGCAGCGGTGGCGCTTCACTCTCATGGTCCGAGCCAGACCATGGCCAGGGTGGTGATCTTGTCGGGGGCGCTCGCGGTCAACGTCACGCCGGTCTCGTTGAAGAGGTTGAGCTGGAGCCCTTCCCCAGCGACGAGCCGGACCACGGCGGAGAGGCTCTGCGCCGCGAAGGTGTTCTGGTAGGGCGTGCTCGCGAGCGCCAGGGTGCGCTCCGACGCGCTGGACGTCTTGTCTATCTCGGCGCTCACCTGGCCGTTGATCGGCCCGGCACCGGAGCCCGGTCTGTCCCATTCGACGTTCGCGGTGATCGTGTAGACGCCGTCACGAGGGGCGATCAGCGTCGTGTTCGAGCTGAGGGGCTTGAAGAAGGCATCGGTGTCGAAGTCGACGGCGTCGAACGGCACCGCGACCACGGTGTGGTACGGCACCGAGACGCTTCTCGCCGCGACGACCCGCACACCCACGGCCGGCTTGGTCGGAATGGGGACGAGACTCGCCACGTCGACGGCAGTCTCTCGCGCCTTGCACGTTTGCCGCGCGAAGACGCCTCCCTTCTTGTTCGCGCACAGCACTCGAGCAGCGGACACGTCCGCCGCTGCAAGGGCCGACAGCGCAAGGCACGCCACCAGGGACGTGCGTCGAATCGTTCTCATCGCTGTACTTGGTCCCGACGCCGCACGGCTGTCAATCAACGTGGCCATCCTCGCGCTGGTGAACGGGCAATCGCTCCTTGACTCGTTCGGCGTCACGGCAGTACGACTCGCGACGACGCGGGCCAACGGGATGCGTGGTCCGACATGGGGGTCAGCATGCTCCGGTCCGGTCAGGTGCTCCACGTCCCTTCGACCGCTGCCGCGAGCCGTCGTCTCTGCTTCGCCCTCCTCGTGGCGCTGGCCCTGCCGGCGAGCACCCTGGCCACTCCGGGTGACCTCGATCCCACGTTCAACGGCGGCCACGTGTTGCTGCTCGACCTCGCCAAGTCGGGATCGAACGGTACGGAGCTGCACGCCGCACAATTTGACGGCGCGGGTCGCATCGTGGTCGCCGGAAGCACCCTCGACGAGAACCAGCTGCTCGCGGTGGCGATCGCACGCCTGCAGCCCGACGGGGCCCTCGATGCGACGTTCGGTGAGGGCGGGAAGGTCGTATCGCAGGCAGGGCGTGGCAGCGGGACGATCTTCTCGTTCTTGAAATCGCTCGCCGCCCGCACCGGTGGCGGCTGGGCGGCGACGGGTGCTGCCAGCGGGTCGGACGGGCGTCAGGCCGCGCTCGTCTTCGCCGTGGACGACAACGGCGCCCCCGACCTGAACTTCGGTCTCGGTGGCAGCACGCGAGCGCAGCTGGCGGGGTCGTCGCCTGCCTATACGCTCGCGTTCGCCGGCGGCGGCGCCGGCGCGATCGGCCCGGACGGGGGTCTCGTCCTCGCGCACACGATCGTCGTGAATCCCGCGAGCAACACGGATCGCCGACTCGTCGTTACGAAGTTCACGCCCCACGGCGACCTCGTCGACGGCTTCGGCACGATGGGAATCTACACGAACACATTTTCGCAGAGCATGAGTGCCAACAGCACGTTCGGCTTCGCGGCCCTGCCCATCCCCGACGGCAGCATCCTGTTCTGTGGATTGACACTCGACCAGAACGCGCGCTCTGCATTCCTCCTGGCACGGCTGACGCCGGGTGGCTCGCTCGACGGCGCGTTCGCAAACGGCGTCGGGTATCAAGTCGTCCAGGCCAGCGATCCCGCCGCCGCCTCACCCTTCGCGGAGGCCACGTCGCTCGCACGCGGTGCCGATGGGCAGATCTACCTGGCGGGCACGGCATCGGATGCAGCAGGCCATTCGGCGCTCGCGGTTGCACGCTTCAGCGACAGGGGAATTCTCGACTCGGCATTCGGCGACCGCGGGGTCGCGCGGATCCAGACCGGCGCCGCCGACCCCGGAGGTACTCCGGCGTCCTTCGCCTACGGCGTCGCCGTGCAGAGCGACAGCAAGGTCCTGGTGATCGGTGGAAGCGGCTCGTCGACCTATACGGAGATGGTGGTGATTCGCCTGACCCCAGGTGGCGTCCCGGATCCGTCATTCGGAACCGGTGGGGTGGTCCGGATACAACCCGCGATGGGCGCGGAGCCCGAAACCTTCGGCTTTGGCATCACCATCGCGCCCGACGGCAACACGGCCATAGCGACGGGCGAGATGCGACAGGCGATGGGTCGAGGCGTCGTCGCGCGGATCCTCCTCACGACGCCACCTACGACCACCACGACGCTCCCCGATCCATGCGGACCGGTCGGGTCGCTCACCAGCGCGCTCTGCGCCCTCGATCAGCTGAGCGTCGCGGTCACCAACGGCGTCTCAGCGGGACGGCTGCGCGATCGACTTGCCGGCGCGATCGCCACGAGCCGCGCGGCCGCCGAGGCGACCGCCGGACAGACGGGACGTGCACGGCGCAAGAGCTTCAAGCGTGCGCTCGCCGCGCTGAAACGCCTGCAGGCGCAGCTCAAGACCAAGAAGGCGCGGCGTGCCATGGCAGAGGACGCGCGAGCTGCACTCGCCGAGCAGGCGTCGCAGGTCACGGCGACCCTGACCGCGCTCCGCAACGCCTCCTAGCGTCCTTCGGACGACAGCGCCCGGCTGGATGTGGTCGCGAGTGCCTTCGCATCTCCCCTCAGCGCGACCAGACGCGCGCCGACGGTTCCGCGCAACGAGGCGTCGAGCGTCTTGGCCAGCTTGGTATTGAGCCGGGCCCGCGCCCCGGCGAGGGCCTTTACGACGCGCTTGAAGGCTCGCTTGCGCGGGCCCTTCGACGTCGCAGCGCCACCGTCCTGCAGTGCCGCCTCGGCGGTGGCGAGCTGGGCGAGCAGCTTGTCGTGCAGCTTGCCGGCAGGCACCTGTGCCCCGATGTCGGCGATGAGGGTATCCAAGCGACAGCTCACGGACGCGATCGTCGCCTCGGCGGTGCAGGCCAGCGTCGTAGTCGTGGTGCTCGACGTCACGACGGTGGTCGTCGTGGTCGGCGGCGGCGTGGACCCGAACTCGAACGCGCCGATGTCGACGATGCCATTCGCCACCCGCAGGTTGCCGTCGGCGTCGAGCGCGGGCAGGCCGCCGGGCGGCGTGAGGGTGCCGGCGTTGATCAGCGTCGACGTGCCCTTCAGATGATAGTCAGCACCAGCGGCATCCGCGTAGATCGGGTCGATGCCGAAGAGCGGCATCCCGAGGCTGAAGCCGTTGAGGACGTTCGCGGCGCCGATCGCGAAGAGATCGTTGAACGCGCTGGTGACACTGAGCTGTGCGGACACTGGGAACATGATGCCCGGGCCGCTGGTACGCGTCACGATGTTGTTGAACAGGCCTAACCCGAGCGTACTCCCCGCCGCGACGCTCGACACTTCGACGCCGGCCCGCGCCCGGTCGAGCGTGTTGTTGACGACGTTCACCGTCGCCGCGACGGTGTCGATCGTGTACATGACGATCGCGCTCTGCGCGACATCGTGGATGACGTTGCTCGCGACGTCGACGATGGTCTGGCCTCCACCGCGCATGTCGAGCTGGAGCCCCTCGTAGCCCGGCGTCGACGCGGTCATGTGATTGCCGGCGATCGTGAGATGGACGATGCCGCTCGGCTGCGCCATCAGCGTGTCGACGACGTACCCACCGGACGCGAGCAGATTGTCCAGCAGGCGCACGTCGGCGGGCACAAGGGGGTCGACCAGGACGGCAAAACCGACGTAGGTGTTGCTGATCGAGCACCGCTGAATCGTGACCTCGTCGCCGCCTGGCGATCCGGAGAGCCTGACGCGAACGCTGCCGTTGCTGATGGTCAGCCCTTCGAGGCGTATGACGCTGGGTCCTTCGCTCTTGCCGGCGATCAAGAATCCGCCGCCCGTCGGGGTACCACCGATCAGCGGCGTCACGCCGGAGGCGCCGGTCACGGTGATGCTCTTCCTGATCGTCATGGTCTCGGAGATCGGCGCTGTCGTGACGATTTCGATGCGGTCGCCGTCCCCGGAACCGTCCAGGCAGGCTTGCAACGTCGTGCTGCAGGGTGGCGTGCTCGGGTAGGTCCGCGTGGTGGCGGAGGCTGGGAACGCCGCGAGGAGCAATCCGAGCAGCGGCCAGGCGGGAACGCGTTGAAGCATGGGCGATCGTAGGCCTGGCGTCACTCCGGCTGCAACCGGGTTCCGACGTTCGTCTCGGGGGCGGAAGCTGGGCGCCGCGCTACGCGCCGACCTGAAGAGCAGCGTCCGCGCGCTGCAGGGCGATCTGCGGGCTCTGGCGACTCAGGGTGCCGTCACCGCCCACGTCCCGGAGATGACATTGCGCCGACCGACGGCGTTGTAGAGTAGGCTCGTCCCGTACGGGCTGATGCCGCCGATGCCATCGATCGAGTTGTCGAACTCCGTGAAGCTCGCGCTGCCATAGTTGAACGTCTCGTAGAGACAGAAATAGCCACGATCGGCGTGGCCCTGTCCGGGACAATGTGGGGCCGATCCACCGACGCCCGTCACGCGAATGGCGTTGGCCTCCGGGATGGAGGCGGCGAGCGGGATGCGAAGCGACACCAGGAGGGTGATCTCCGAAGCCCCCGTCGGTGCCGCGTCGAGGGTCTGTCCACCGGCGAAGACGCCCACCTCTGTCTCGCCGGACGCGAGCGTCGTGTCGACCGTGAAGTCGCGCCCCGGGGCACCGGGCGGTCCGACGGCGCCGAACTGCGCCAGATCCAGCACGCTCTCCTTGCGCTTGCAGGCCGTCGGTCGCACCACGACCACGCCCGAACGTCCCTTGCAGAGCACCGCGGCGCTCGTGGGCACCGCGGCGACTCCGATCACGAGTGCGATACCGACCACGCCCCGCGTGCACACACCGACGCCCTCTGTTCTCATACTCGCCTCCCCTCGAAATCGCTCATTCGACCATGCCCTCTCCTCGCCCCGATCGCCACGCCCTACGAGCCGGTCGTCGTCGGTCAACTCCGGGCGGAACGTCGCGGCCGGCGCCGGGCGGCCGGCGCGAACGACACCGGCGAGCGGTGCCTCGATTCGTTGATTCGATAGACGTTCCTGGTGGGATTGCCTAGGATGCGGTGCGATGTCGCGTGCGCGCGAGGACGGCCGCTCGTGACGGGCTCGCCCACCGACGCGACCTTGCTCCGCGTGCGCGCCGACGATCCGGAGTATCGCCGCCTCGCCGACGCGGAGGCGGAGTTCTGGCGTCGCGCACACCCGTTCGGCCTCGAATCGATCGAGAGCCTTCAGGCCCAGGGGCCGGCCGACCGGTACACCAACGCTCGGTACACGGGAGACCGCTACACGGCGTGGCATCGGACGATCCCACGCCACGGCAGGTTCCGGCGCGGAATCGTCCTCGGCACCAGCTCGTTGGCCTTCGAGGCATCGATCCTGCGGGACAATCCCGACTTGCACCTCACCTTCCTCGACCTGAGCGAGGGCCCGCTGTTGCGGCGCATGGAGACTTTCGCTGCCCGTTTCCCGGGACGCGTGGCTCATCAGTGTGCCGATCTGAACTTCGTCGAGCTCCCGCAGGACGCCTTCGATCTCATCGTCTCGCGCGCCTCGGTGCATCACGTGACCAACCTCGAGCACCTCGCCCATCAACTGAACCGCGCCCTCACACCCGACGGTCGCTTCTTCCTGGAGGATTGGGTCGGGGAGCGGCGGTTCCAGTTCTCGGCCGCCAAGCGGGCGGTCTTCGAGGCGATCTACAACCGCGACCTCGCGAGGCAGCGCGATCGCCGTCCCGGGCTCAGCTGGCTCGACGACACCGACCTGAGTCCGTTCTGCGGCGTGCGCTCGGACGACATCCTCGGCGTGCTGCGAACGTACCTCGTAGAGGTACAGGTGCGATTCGCCGGCTCCCTCATGGTTCCTTTGATGCGAGCGCGGCCGACCGATGGCGCGAAGCCTCCCACCCCTCCGTTCCCGGTGCGGATATTCGACGGCATCCACCACACCGCATGCCGGCTTCTCGGACGCCCGCTGCCGGCACCTCGAGTCCCCGGCCTCGTGCGTCTGCTCGACGACCTCGCCGTTGCCGAGGACGTGCTCGTCACGGCGGGACTCCTGCTTCCCGGCAACGCGTTCGCGATCTATTCGAAGCGCTGAACGCCCGACAGCCACGAACGGACGAGCCGGTCGTCATCGGTCAGCTCGGGATGGAACGTCGCGGCCCAGGTGCGGCCGCTGCGCACCAGCACGGGCGACCCGTCAACCGAGGCCAGCGTGTCCACCCCGGCACCGACACGGGTGATGCGGGGCGCGCGGATGAAGACGGCGCGCAGCCCGGCGAACGCGCCGTCGCCGTCGAGGTCACGCTCGAACGAGTCGCGTTGCGTGCCGTAGCTGTTGCGCTCGACGTCGACGTCGAGCGCGTCGAAGGACCGCTGCGCCGGATGGGTGACGTGACGTGCGAGGAGTATGGCGCCAGCGCAGGTGCCGAACACCGGGCGGCCGGAGCGGATGAAGGCGGCGAGCGGCGCCTCGAGGCCGTCGCGCCCGAGCGCACGTAGCATCGCAGTGGATTCGCCCCCGGGAAAGACGAGCGCGTCCACGCCGTCCAAGTCGGCGGGCTTGCGCACGAGGACCGTGGTCGCACCGGCGCGCACGAGCGCGCGGCGGTGCGCGTCGAAGTCACCCTGTACGGCGAGGATGCCGACGGTCACCATCCCCGCGCGGCGAGTCGCTCCGGCTCGGGGATCGTGCCGGACGCGATGCCCGACATGGGCTCGCCGATGTGCCGCGAGGCATTCAGGACCTCGTTGGCGTCCTGCCAGTGCGTGGTGGCGCGCACGATCGCCTTGGCCCGCGCCTCGGGATCTGCCGACTTGAAGATCCCGACCCGACGAACACCGCCTCGGCGCCGAGCGTCATGCAGAGCGCGGCGTCCGCCGGCGTCGCGATGCCGCCGGCGGCGAAGTTCGGTACCGGAAGGGCACCGGCCTCGGCCACGCGGCACACCAGCTCGTAGGGCGCCCCGAGCTGCTTCGCCATGGTCATCAGCTCCGCCCTCGGAGCGCTCGCGAGCGAGCGTATCTCCCGGGCGATGCGCCGCAGGTGCCGCACCGCCTCGACGATGTCGCCGCTGCCGGCCTCGCCCTTGGTGCGGATCATCGCGGCCCCCTCCCCGATCCGCCGCAGCGCCTCTCCCAGGTCGCGCGCGCCGCAGACGAACGGGACGCGGAAGTCGTGCTTGTCGACGTGGAACTCGTCGTCCGCCGGCGTCAGCACCTCGCTCTCGTCGATGAAGTCGACCCCCAGCGCCTCGAGCACCCGGGCCTCGACGATGTGCCCGATGCGGCACTTCGCCATCACCGGGATCGAGACGGCGGCGCGCACCTCTTCGATCCGCTCCGTCGCCGCCATGCGCGCCACCCCGCCCTCGCGGCGGATGTCGGCGGGCACGCGCTCCAGCGCCATCACCGCGGCCGCTCCGGACTGCTCGGCGATGCGCGCCTGCTCGGCGGTGGTGACGTCGAGGATCACCCCACCCTTCAACATCTCGGCGAGGCCGGTCTTCAGACGATACTGCTGCTCCATGGGAACCTCCTTCGACATCAAACGTGGATTCGAGTCTCTTCGCGGAGCGTGCGGGCGACGCGGCCCCGCGGCAGCTCTGCCCGCACGACCTCTCCCAGCGCGCGCGACGCCGCGCTCGATCTCGTCGACGCTCGCCTGCGCCACCGAGAATCGCAGCGCCGACGAACGACGGCCGTCGGCGAAGAATATCTGCCCCGGCGCGTACACGACGCCCGCGGTGCGCGCCGCGGGCAGCATCGCCAGGGTGTCGATCGCCGCGGGCAGCGTGACCCACACGACGAAGCCGCCTTCCGGACGGGTGAACGTCGTGCCCTTGGGAAGATGCCGTTCGAGCGCCGCCTCGGCCGCGGTGAAGCGCCGTGCGATCTCGCGCGTGATCCGCTTGACGTGTCGGTCGTAGCCCCCGACGCGGCAGAAGTGCGCCAGCGCCGCCTGCAGCACCGGGCTCGACGCGAGGTCGAGCGCGCGCTTCAGCACCGTCGCCGCTTCGGACACGCGCCGGTCGGCGACGAGCCAGCCGACGCGCACGCCCGGGAACAGCACCTTGGAGAAGGTGCTGACGTAGACCACGTGGCCCGTGCGATCGAGCGCCTTCAGCGGCGGCGCCGCGCGCCCGCTGACCCGCAGATCATGCTCGAAGTCGTCCTCCACGACGGGCACACCGTGTCGGGCGGTGATCTCGAGCAGCCGCCGACGGTGGTCGAGCGAGGTCGAGATCCCGAGCGGATTGTGGAAGCTGGGCATCGTGTACACGAGGCGCACCCCGCCGCGCGCGAGCAGCGCATCGAGCGCGTCGAGATCGAGCCCCGCCGGACCCATCGGCACCGGCGCCAGGCGGAGCCCGGCCGCGAGGAATATCGTGGCCGCGCCCGGGTAGCTCGGCGCCTCGACGACCACCGCGTCGCCGGGGTCGCAGAAGAGACGCGCCGCGATGGCCACGCCCTGCGTCGAGCCGCCGGTGATGACGACGTCGTCGACGTCCGTCTGGATGCCCACGCGGGCGAGTCGGTCGACGAGCACGCGGCGCAGCCCCGCATGGCCCTTCGGATCCCCGTACTCCAGCAGCGCCCGACCGTCGCGCTGCATGACCTGGTTGATGGCCTTGCGGAAGTCCTCGACCGGGAAGAACGCGGGGCAGCCCGGAATCCCCTCGAGCCGGACGGCGTCGGGCGCCGCGGAGTAGTCGATCACCGGACGACTGGCCGCCGCCTCGACCGCGCGCGCGAGGATCGGCACGAACGGGCGCGGCGCCGGCGCCGCGGGTCGGCGATCGACGGTGCGCGCGAGGACGAACGTGCCGCGACCGACGGTCGATTCCGTCAGCCCCAGCGATTCCAGCTCGCGGTACGCGTCGGCCACCGTCTCGCGGTTCACGCCGAGCTGCTGCGCGAACACGCGGATCGGCTCGAGCTTCGTGCCCGGCTCCAGCCGTCCGGCCTCGATCGCCTGGCGCAGGTAGTCGACGATCTGACGAAAGACCGGCTTCGCCCCGCGTCGTTCGAGAGGAATGAGCATGCGTGGAGGCTAGGCCTGCGCCATTGTCCGGGTCAAGTTCAATCCAGATTGGATAGAAGCCGGGCAATATGGGGGGACAATGGCCCTAAATTGGCCTGGCCGGGCGCCTGGGCTAGCTCAGGCCAATGCGACACGCGCTGGTGACCGGGGGCTCGCGCGGCATCGGCCGCGCCATCGTGGAACGGCTGGCGCGCGACGGTGCCGACGTCGCGTTCATCTACCGGCGCGACGAGGAGGCCGCGGGCGCCGTCACGTCCGCGGTCCGCGCGCTCGGGCGGCGCTGCGTCGCGCTGCGCGCGGATCTCGGCAATCCCGGGGAGGTGGCCGCCGCCCTCGCGCAGCTCGACGCGGAGCTGGGGCCAATCGACGTGTTCGTCGCCAACGCGGCGGCGACCGCCTTCAAGCCCCTCCTGGAGGTCCGACCGCATCACGTCGAGAAGACGTTCGCGATCACGATCGGCTCGTTCCTCCAGATCGTCCAGCACATCGCGCCACGGATGGGAGAGGGCGGGCGGATCGTCACCATCTCGGGCATGGACACCCACCGATTCGTCGCCGGCCACGGCGTGCTCGCCGGGGCGAAATCGGCACTCGAGACCTTCACGCGTTATCTCGCCGTCGAGCTCGGCCCGCGCGGCATCACCGTGAACGCGGTCAACCCGGGCTACGTCGCCACGGACTCGGTGGAGCTGTACCTGGGCGACCCGGAGACGAAGCGCGCGTTCTACGAGGAGGTCGAGGCGTGCACGCCGCTGCGCGCCATCGGCGAGGCGAGCGAGGTGGCCGACCTGGTCGCCTTCCTCTGCTCGACACAGGCCACGTGGATGCAGGGGCAGGTGCTCTATCTCGACGGCGGCGTCTTCCTGCACGCGCCCGGCCACGGCGTGCGCTGGTGGAAGCGCACGGGACGATCGCCGTCGTAGGCGGCGCACGCTTGCGACGCGCGCGGTGCGGCGGATAAGGTCGCCGCATGTCCTCGGGCAACCTCGCCGTCATCTCGGTCATCGGTCGTGACCAGAAGGGGGTCGTCGCCCGCGTCTCGACGTACCTCGCGTCGAGCAACACCAACATCGAGGACATCGAGCAGCGGGTCATGGAAGGGCTCTTCGTCATGACCATGCTGGTCGACCTGTCCGACCTGAACACCACCCTCGACGACCTGATCGTCGGGCTCCGGCAGATCGGCGACGAGATCGGCATGGAGGTCTCGGTACGCCTCGCGCGGCCAGCCGGCGCAGCGCAAGCGCGTGGGCGTGCTGGTGACCAAGGAGGCGCACTGCCTCGAGCAGCTCTGCCGCGACCGCAACGCCGGCCTCCTGAGCGGCGATCTGGTGGTCGTCCTCTCCAACCACCCCGACCTGGAACCGCTCGCCCGCATGCACGACCTGCCGTTCCACTGGATCGGCTCGAAGGACAAGCCGGCGCACGAGGACTTCCTGGTCGCGAAGCTCGCCGAGTACCGCGTCGACCTCGTGGTGCTGGCGCGCTACATGCAGATCCTCACGCCGCGCGTGATCGAGCGCTACCCGTTCCGGATCATCAACATCCACCCGTCGCTGCTGCCGTACCACCCGGGCTCGAACGCCTACAAGCAGGCGTGGGAGGAGGGCGTGCGGGTCTCGGGCTGCACCGCGCACTTCGTCACCGAGCAGCTCGACGCCGGCCCCGGTGATCCTGCAGGACGTCTTCCACATCCGCGTCGGGCGAGGACACGTTGGACGACGTGCGGAAGAAGGGGCAGGCGCTGGAAGGCCGCGTCCTCTCGAACGCCGTGCAGCTCTACCTGAACGACCAGCTGGTGGTGAAGGACAAGAAGGTCATCTTCCGGCCTGGCCGGGCGCCCGGCGTCTCCGTCGGCGGCTCGTCGTAACCCCGAGCCGGTCGCCCGTGTTCGTCCCCCGCAGGAGGCGAACGATGCAACGGACGACATGGCGGGGATCACTGGTGGGTGCGGCGGTGCTGGCGGGAGCCATGGCGATCGCCACCCCAGCGCGCGCGGACGTCCACATCTCGATCGGCGGCTGGTTCGACGTCCCGCTGCCGTTCTTCGGGCCGCCGGTCGCCTACGTTCCGCCGCCGGTCTACGTGGTGCCGCCTCCGCGGCCGATCTACTACGCGCCGGCGGCATACCCGGTCTGGTATGGCCACCCGGGCCGCCATCTCGGCCACTACAAGCACGGGTGGAAGCACCACGGCTGGAAGCACGGGCACGACGACTGGGACTGACGGGAAGGGCGATCAGTCGGCGATCGCCACGCCCCGATAGACCGGCATCAGCGTCCAGCGATCGCGCCACACCGCCACCTGTGTCTCGAGCCTGAGCCCGCTCGCGCGGACGAGATCGACGGCCGGCCGATTCAGGTGACAGCCGCCGCCGATGCGCTTCCAGAGTGGCGTCAGCGCGTCCTGCACCGTGGCGAGCGTCGCCTGGGGCGAGCGGGCATGCTCGACGAACAGCAGGCGGCCGCCGGGCCGGAGGACACGGCGGATCTCCCGCAGCGCCGCCATGGGGTCGGGGATGGTGCAGAGGACGAACGTCGCCACGGCGGTGTCGATCGAGGCGTCGTCGCAGGGCAGGCGCTCGGCGCCGGTCTGGTGCAGGGTCGCCGGAAAGGGCAGGGCGGCGGCGCGTGGACGCGCGCGCGCCAGCATGTGCGGATCCGGGTCGACGGCGATCAGCTCGGTCACGTCGCCGTAGAGGTCGAGGTTGAGCCCCGTTCCGACGCCGACTTCGAGCACCCTTCCGCGGGCCTCGGGAACCACGAGGCGGCGCGCCGGGTAGAGCGGGCGCATCGCCCGGTCCAGGATCGCGGCGATCCAGGGATGTCCGTCATCTGTCGTCATGCAATCAGGATATCCCATGCGCCGCGGCGAGGAGATCGATCGGATGCTCGACAGTCGTGGCGAGCCCGCGCGCGATCGCCCCGGAGCGGATCTGGAGCAGACAGCCCGGGTTCGCCGCCGCGACGACGTCGGCGCCGCTGGCCGCGACGTGATCCAGCTTGCGCCGCCGCAGCCGCGCCGCCATCGCCGGCTCGGTGAGGTTGTAGGTCCCCGCGCTGCCGCAGCAGACGTCCGCCTCCGTGAGCGGGACGAGCCGCACGCCGGGAATCGCTCCGAGTAGCGTTCGGACCTCCTCGCGGACGCCCTGACCGTGGGCGAGGTGACACGGGTCGTGGACGGCGATCGTCCGGTCGATCCGGCCGGACGGCTGTGGCAGCCCGAGCTCCGCCAGGAGGGCCAGCGCGTCGCGCGCTCGCGACGCGACCGACGCCGCAGCGGCGTCGCCGGGCAGCAGATGGTGGTAGTCGCGCAGCACCGCGCCGCAGCCGGCGGCGTTGGTGACCACCCAGTCGGCTCCCGATTCGTGGGCGACGGCGACCAGCCCGCGCGCCAGGGTCCGCGCCCGCTCCGCGGCACCCAGGTGGAGGCCGAGCGCGCCGCAGCAGCCTTGATTCCGGGGTACGAGGACGCGCAGGCCCGCCCGCTGGAGCAGGCGCGCCGTGCGCCGGTTGGTCGCGCCGAAGAGCGTATCGGCGACGCACCCCGTGACCAGCAGCGCCGTGCCGCGCGGAGGGCCGTCGGGCTCGAGCAGGACCGGCGGACGTCCGCCGCGTCTGCCGGGAACCGCCGCCGCGTAGCCGATCCACGAGCTCGCCGTCCGCCGCGCCGCCGTCGCCAGCCAGTGCGCTCCGCCGATCGCGCGCAGCGGGGCAAAGGCGATCCCACGCAGGGCCCGGCGCTCCATGACCGCCGCGAGCAGTCGCCGCGCCCGGCGCGCCCCACCGTCGCGATGCCGCTCGATCCACGGCCGTGCCGCCTCGATCAGGGCGCCGTAGGGAACCCCCGAGGGACACGCCGTCTCGCAGGCGCGGCAGCCGAGGCACAGATCGAGGTGGCGCGTCACCGAGGCCGTCGGCTCGAGACGTCCCTCCTCGAGCGCGCGCATGAGATGGATGCGCCCCCGCGGCGAGTCGATCTCGGTGCCCAGCTCGAGATAGGTCGGGCAGGCCGCGAGGCAGAGTCCGCAGTGGACGCAGCTCATCAGCTTCTCCTGCTCGACGAAGCGCATCCTCAGAGCCCGCCCGTGAAGCGTCCCGGCGCCAGCAGCCCGTCGGGGTCGAAGGCGTGCTTCACGCGCCGCATGAGCTCGGGCGCCGACGTCGCTGCACCCCATGTGTCGAGCCCGCGCTTCACCGCGGGCGACGCACGTTCGACGACGAACCATCCGCCCCGCGCCTCGACCTGGGGGCGCAACGTCGCCACCAGATCGCCGACCGCGGTGGGGTCGGCGACCGACGCCCGCACCACCCCGTTCGCCCCGTGCGCCAGGCAGCGGACGTCGCTCCCGCGCACCCGGGCTGCGGCTTCGATCGCGGTCATCACGTCACCGACCTCGGAGGGGAGGACGCTCGCCCGCAGCACGGCCGCAGCCGGGCGCGACGGGAAAGGCCCCGAGGCGCGCGCGCAGCGACGCGCCGTCGCCGACCGGGAGCCCACGCAGGCCCGCGCGCTCGACGAGCGCCACGACCGTCGCCCGGCCGGCTGCGACCTCCGCCTGATCGCCGGCGATGCCGACGGCGAGCGCGGCCGCATCGCCCGGGCCGTCGGCGAGGGCGCGCGGCCCGGCGACCTCCAACCAGAGCGGATCGACGGCGTCCCGGACGTCGAGGCCGAGCTCTGCCGCCTGGGCCGCGGAGCGACAGGCGACGACGACCGCCTCCTCCCGCTCGGGCCGTGGCCGCACCTTGAACGTCGCCTCGACGAGGACCCCGACGCTCCCCAGCGCACCGACGTGCAGCTTGTGCAGGTCGTAGCCGGCGACGTTCTTGACCACCCGTCCACCACTCGCGACGACGCGGCCGTCCGCGCCGACCCAGCGGAGCCCGAGCAGCAGGTCGCGCACGGTCCCCTGCGAGGCCCGGAGCGGCCCCGCGAGACCCGCGGCCAGGAGGCCACCGACCGTCGTCGCCTCCGGTCGCGGCGGGTCTGTGGGGAGCCACTGCGCCGCCATCGCCAGGACGCCGTCGAGTCGCGACAGCGTGCATCCCGCCTGCACGCGCACCGTCATGTCGGCGGCCTCGTGGTCGAGGACGGCGTCGAGCCGGTCGAGGCGAAGCAGCAGATCGACGCGCCGGGGCGGAGCGCCCATGTCGAGGTGCGCGCCGAGGCCGGACGCCACCAGCGCGGCACCATCGCCGGCCGCCGCGCCGACCACCGCCTGCACCTCCGCGATCGTCCCCGGCCGCACCACCCAGGCGGGCACGACGCCGTCGACCGCGTCGGCCGCGGTGCCCTGCTGCGCGCGTGCGGCGCCGACCAGCTCGGCCCAGCGCGACGTCACAGCGCCGCCTGACGTCGCGGCGTGCGCGTCTCGACGCACACCTTCGCGTCGGGGATCACCTTGTGCGGGTTCGCCCGGCCCTCGGGGTCGAAGACGGCGCGCAGGCGGCGCATGGCCTGCAGGTCGTCGGGCGAGAACAGCAGCGGCATCTGCCCCAGCTTCTCGATCCCGATCCCGTGCTCGCCGGTCAGGCTGCCGCCGAGCGCGACGCACGCCTCGAGGATCTCCCGGCCGGCCGCGAGGACGCGCTCGACCTGGTCCCGGTCGCGCTCGTCGAAGAGGATGATCGGGTGGATGTTGCCGTCGCCGGCATGGAAGACGTTGCCGATCCGCAGGCGGTGACGCTCCGCGACCGCCGCGATCGTCCGCAGGATGTCGGGCACACGCGTGCGCGGCACGACGCCGTCCTGCGTACAGTAGTTCGGGGCGAGGCGCCCGACGGCCCCGAACGCCCGCTTGCGCGCCTTCCACAGCGCGGCGCGCTCGGCCTCGTCGCGTGCGCGGCGGATCTCACCGGCTCCGTGCGTCCGGCAGAGCTCCTCGATGCGCGCGGCCCGGGCGTCGAGCCCGGCCGCGGGCCCGTCGATCTCGATCAGCAGCACCGCCCCGGCGTCGGTCGGCAGGCCGACGTGATAGGCCGCCTCGACCGCGCCGAGGATCAGGCCGTCCATCATCTCCAGCGCCGCGGGCACGATGCCTTCGGCGATCACCGCCGAGACCGCCTCGCTCGCCGCCTCGACCGACGCGAACACCGCGAGCAGCGTGCGATGATCCTCCGGGTCGCGGCTGAGCCGCAGCGTCGCGCGGGTCACGATGCCGAGCGTCCCCTCGCCCCCGACCACCATCCCGGTGAGGTCGTAACCCGGCCGATCCTCGACCGCCCCACCGAGCTGGACGACGTCCCCCGACGGCAGCACCAGCTCGACGCCGAGGACGTGGTTGGTGGTGACGCCGTACTTGAGCGTGTGCGGACCGCCCGAGTTCTCGGCCACGTTGCCGCCGATCGTGCACGCCGGCTGGCTCGAGGGATCGGGCGCGTAGTGGAGGCCATGGCCTCGGACGGCGTTGGTCACCCACTGGTTCACGACGCCCGCCTGCGCGACCAGACGCCGGTTGCGGACGTCGATCGACTCGATGCGGATCAGGCGGCTCGTGCACACCATGACCGGCGCTCCCACCGGCAGCGTGCCCCCGGAGAGGCCGGTGCCGGCGCCGCGAGGAACGAACGCGACCCGCTCCTGGGCGAGCACGCGCAGCACCGCCGCCACTTCCTCCGGGCTCCCCGGAAGCACGACGAGCTCGGGTGCGGCGCGTTCCAGGGTGTACCCGTCGCACTCGTAGACGACGAGGTGCTCGGGACGATCGATGACCCCGTCGTCGCCGACGATGGTGCGCAGTCGACGGGCGAGCGTCATCCGGCCGCGGTTCTACCGCGGTGTCCCGCGAATGGCGACAGCGTGATCGCGTAGTCGCGCGCCAGGTCGTAGCGGCGTCCATGCACGACGCCGCGGCCCTCGGCGATCGTCAGCTTCCGTGCCCGCACGTCGTCGATCCATCGCGGGTTCACGGCTTCGGCACGCCGGATCGCGACGACGCGCAATCGTGCCACCTCGCCGGGGGCCCCGAGCCGGCCGATGTCGCGCGCGATCCGGGCCGCCACCAAGGGGCCGATGCCCCCGTTCTGCACCACGATGTCGAACATCAGGGCGAGCGCCCGCTGCGAGCGCACCTGGTACGTCGCGCACAGCCGGCGGGCCAGTCCGAGGAGGCGCCCTGCGGCGCGTTCCTGGAGGCGCTGGAACTCCTCCCGACGCGCCAGCGTCTTCAAATAGCCCCGCCACGGCTCGTAGATGCGGTGCCGCGCGTCCTGCAGGGATCGCGCCCAGGCCAGCTGCTCGGCTCGCGGCGCCGCCAGCAGCGCACGCAGCTCGCGGGTGCGGTCGTGGAAGATCGTCTGGACGATCTCCGGATGCTCGGCAACCATCCGTGCGAGCAGGGGTTGCAGCGTGCCCTGGCCGAGGTTCCACTGGCAGACGCCGAGGCTGAGACCCTGGTCGTCGAAATCGCCCGAGAGCGCCGCGAAGCAGTCGGGCGGCGGCAGGCCGGTCTCGAACGACCCCGTGAGCGCGAGGCAGCGGCGGGGAAGTGAGCGCCGCGTGATCGCCGGCGGCGCGATCGCCGTACCCGGCATCAGCGCACGCCAGGTCCGCGGACCGACGATCCCGTCCACCACGAGATGGGACTGCCGCTGGAACATCCGCACGGCGGTCTCGGTGCCACCCCCGAAGACGCCGTCGATGGGTCCCACGTAGAGCCCGATCGTCGCCAGGCGCCGTTGCACGAGGACGACCTCGGGGCCGAGCGCCCCGCGCTCGAGGACGACGGTCCGTCGCGGGGTCGTGCGCCGCGGTGACGCCATGCGCGTCGCGTAGGCTCGCGGGTGGTCCGCCGTCAAGCAGAGACGATTCCGCTCGAATGCGCCCACGATGTTTGTCCGATCGGGGTCTCGTCGTGTATGAAGGCGCCGCCGTGACGTCGCTGCCCGGAGAGTTTGCGCCGCCGGCCCGCGTGCTGCTGGGTCCCGGTCCTTCCGAGGTGCATCCTCGGGTGCTGCGGGCGATGTCCGCCCCGCTGATCGGCCACCTCGATCCGGCGTTCGTCGCGATGATGGACGAGGAGAAGGCGATGTTGCGCTTCGTCTTCGCGACCGCGAACCCGCTGACGCTGCCGATCTCCGGCACCGGCAGCGCCGGGATGGAGGCGTGCTTCGTCAACGCCGTCGAGCCCGGCGACGAGGTCGTGGTCGGCGTGAACGGCGTCTTCGGCACGCGGATGGCCGAGGTCGCGGAGCGGGCGGGTGCCGTCGTGCATCGGGTCGAGGCCCCGTGGGGTCGCGTCATCCGCGCCGAGCAGATCGAGGCCGCGCTGCGCAACGCGCGCCGGCCGAAGCTGGTTGCGCTGGTCCACGCCGAGACGTCGACCGGTGCCTGGCAGCCCCTCGAGGACGCCGCCAAGCTCGCCCACGCGCACGGCGCCCTCATGCTCGCCGACTGCGTGACGTCACTGGGCGGCGTGCCCGTGGAGATCGACGGCTGGGGCATCGATCTCTGCCTACAGCGGAACGCAGAAGTGCCTGTCGTGTCCGCCCGGGCTGTCGCCGCTGACGTTCGGTCCGCGGGCGCTCGAGGTGCTCCGGGCGCGCAAGACCAAGGTGCAGAGCTGGTACCTCGACCTCGGGCTGCTGGCGCAGTACTGGGGCGAGGAACGCGTGTACCACCACACGGCACCGATCACGATGAACTACGCGCTGCGCGAGGCGCTCCGCCTGGTCGCCGAGGAAGGGCTGCCGGCGCGCTTCGCGCGGCATCGATCGAATCACGAGGCACTCGTCGCGGGCCTGGAAGCGCTGGGGCTCGCGCTCGCTGCCGAAGAGGGTCACCGGCTGCCGATGCTGAACGCCGTCACGGTTCCCGACGGCGTCGACGAGGCGCGGGTGCGCGGCCGGCTGCTCGCCGAGAACGGCATCGAGATCGGCGGCGGCCTCGGACCGATGAAGGGGAGGGTGTGGCGGATCGGCCTCATGGGCGAGTCCAGCAAGCGGTCGCACGTGCTGGCGGTGCTGGCGGCGCTCGAGGACGCGCTCCGCGCGGAGGGTCGTCGGACTCCGCCGGGCGTAGCCCTCGCGGCGGCGCAGGCGCGTTGGGCCGCGTGAAGCTGCGGCTCGCGATCGTCGTCGGGCTGTCGCTGGCCGCCGCCGGCGGCTGCGCCGTGCTGCGCCGACCCGGCGCGCCCGTCACCTCGGTCTGGAGCTGGAAGACGCCGGCGTTCACCGACGACATGGAGCTCGAGTCGCTGCGCACGGTCGTCGAGCGGACGATGCCGGCGTACGCACGGCGCCACGACGCCACCAACGCGGCCGCCGCGCAGCGGCTGGTCGAGCTGGCGTCGATCCGCGATCCGCGCGCCCGTCAGGCGGCCATCCTGCGCGAGTTCAAGATCATGCGGGTGCGCGATCCGCTGCTCCTGACCGCCTACTACGAGCCCGAGCTGCCGGCGCGTCGTGAGCGCGACGAGACGTTCCGCTTTCCCGATCTATGCGCGCCCGACCGACCTCGTCGACGTCGACGCCCGCGTGGTCCCGAGCAAGTGCGTGGGCTGTCGCGCGATGTCCGGTCGGCTCGACGGCAGGAAGCTGCTGCCGTATTTCACCCGCGCCGAGATCGACGTCGCGGGCATCCTCGCCGACCGCGGGCTCGAGCTGGCGTGGACCGACGACCTGGTCTCGCTCTTCTCGCTGCACATCCAGGGGTCGGGCCTGATCCGCCTCGCCGACGGCTCGAAGATGGGCGTCCGCTTCGCCGGCACGAACGGGCAGCCGTTCAAGAGCATCGGCAAACCGCTCGTGGCGCGCGGCTACCTGCAGCCGAATCGCATGTCGATGCACGACATCCGGCGCGCGCTGCAGCAGCTGCCGGAGGAGCAGCAGCTGGACCTTCTGGCGCATCAACCCGCGCTACACGTTCTTCAAGCTGACGCCGGGCGAGGGCAATCCGTCGGGCAGCCTCGGCGTGGAGCTGACCCCTGGTCGCTCGGTGGCGACCGATCCGCGGGTCGTTCCGATGGGATCGATCGGCTACCTGGTGACGCCGACGTATCAGCGCTTCGTGGTCAGCCAGGACACCGGCGCCGCGATCAAGGGTGCGCACGCCGACCTCTTCCTGGGCGGCGGCGCCGTCGCCGAGGAGACGCGCGGGCGGCGCCGTCGCTGAGGAGACGGCCGGACGGACGAAGGAGGGCGGCACCCTCTACATCCTTCAGCCGCGCAACCTCCAGCCCGGCCAGCAGCTCGCCGCGCGCTGACCTTCAGTCGCCCGGCGGCCTGAGGACGACCCCGGTGCGGGCGATCAGGCGCCGCGGCGCCAGCTTCATCAGGACGGAGGTGAGGCTGTTCATCGCCCCGTTGACGACGACGGTGCTCCGGCCCACGGCACGAACCGCCTGGTCGGCCACCTGCTCCGAGGTCATCCAGACGAAGCCCGGCAGGCGGCTCGTGTCGATCTCGGCGCGCTGCTGGAACTCGGTCCGGGTGAAGCCCGGGCAGACGCACACGAGATGCACGCCCGTGCCGTCGAGCTCGGCGGCGACGCTCTCCGAGAAGCTGAGCACGAACGCCTTCGTCGCCGCGTAGGTCGCGGTGTAGGCCATCGGGCCGTAGGCCGCGAGCGACGCCACGTTCATGACCGCACCCTGACCCCGCGCCACCATCGCGGGGAGGAAGCGGCCCGTCAGCTCGACGAGGACCTCGACGTTGAGCCGGATCTCCTCCAGCTCGCGCTCCACCGGCAGCTGATCGAAGCGGCCGTGGGTGCCGAAGCCGGCGTTGTTCACCAGCCAGTCGACGTGCAGGCCGCGGCGCCCGACCTCCTCCACGAGCCGTGCGCCCGCGCCGGGCGCGATCAGGTCGAGCGCGATCACGTGCACGTCGATCGCCGTGTGCCGCTCGCAGCTCCTGGGCGAGCGTCTCCAGGCGATCCGCGCGTCGCGCCACCAGCGCCAGCGCGCGTCGATCGCGTGCGATCCGCCGGGCCAGAGCCTCGCCGATGCCGCTCGATGCGCCGGTGATCAGGGCCAGGCCTCGCCGATACCACTCGATGCGCCGGTGATCAGGGCCACGTCCTGTGCCATGCGCCGGGGCTACCACGACGTACTCGCCGTTGACAGCCAGGGCGCAACCGGCCATCAGTCCGCCGATGGCCGTCCTGACCCCGCCCGAGTTCACCGCCGCCGTCACCGTCCTGGCCGAGCAGCTCGGCGTACCGCGGCTGCGCGATCGAGCTCGCGGCGGTCGGCGCGTTCACGTCTCGGCGTGGACTCAACACCCCGGACGCCATCGCCGAGCGGCTCTATCGGCTCTCGGGTGGACTCCGCCTCCAGGTGGTCGCGACGTACGCCTTCACGTCCCTCTGGAGCGAGGTCGTGACGGGCGAGATGGGCGAGGAGCGCGAGAAGGAGCTCGAGGCGCTCGCCGAGAAGGTGAACGCCTGCCTCGGCGACGGCGACCGGATCATCGCCGGACGGGAGGCCGAGCTGGATCAGGCGCTCGCCGCCTACCGCGAGGCGCTGAGCGCCGCCATCGGCGCCCCGCGCGCGCGGCTCGACATGCTGCTCAAGGCGGTGCCTGCCGTCGCCGAACGACTCCGCGGCGCCGCCCCACCGGAGTCCTGATGTCCGGCGACCGCCTCCGCGTTCCGGAGACCTCCGTTCCGGTGATCGAGGAGGCGGACCTGGTGGTGGTGGGCGGCGGCTCCGCCGGCGTCGCCGCGGCGGTCACCGCCGCGCGGAGCGGTCTCCGCACCGTGCTGCTGGAGGACATGCCGTTCCTCGGCGGCATGTCGACCGGCGGCTGCGTCGGAACCTTCTGCGGCTTCTACATGCGCGAGCCGGACGGCGCGTTCCGGTCGCTGATCGGCGGCCTGCCGGCCGAGATCGAGCGCCGCCTCGCCGCGACCGGGGGCTGCTACGGACCGGTGCCGTTCAAGACGACCGCGGCGGTGCCCTACGTGCCGTGGCAGCTGAAGACCCTCTACGACGCGCTGGTGCGCGCCGAATCGCGGCTCGTCGTCTACCTGCACGCGCGGGTGGTGCAGACGCTCGCGCACGACGGCATCGTCGACGCGGTGACGGTGGCCACGCGATCCGGGCTCGTCGCCGTCCGCGCGCCCTACGTCGTCGACGCGAGCGGCGAGGCGACGGTCGCGCTCGGCGCCGGCGCGCCCGCCGTCGAAGGCGAAGCGATCCAGTACCCGTCGATGATGTTCTACATGCAGCACGTCGACCTCGACCGCGCGTTGCCGCACGTGCTGGGGCTGGCGGCCCTCCTCGAGGAGCACTACGGCAGCGAGCATCTGCCGCGCCGTTCGGGCAACGTCATTCCCACCGGACGCCCGGGCGAGGTCCTCGTCGCGATGAGCCGGGTCGCCATCGACGGCCGGCCGGTCGACGGCGGTGACGCGGCCGCGCTCACGCTCGGCGAGATGTTGGGCCGCGAGCAGGCGGAGCGCTGCGCCGACTTCCTCCGCCGGCGCATCCCCGGCTTCGAGGAGGCGTTCCTCTCCGACACCGCACCGCGGCTCGGCATCCGCGAGACCCGTCGCATCCGCGGACGCTACGCGCTGACGGGCGACGACGTGCTCTCGGGACGTCACTTCGACGACGGCATCTGCCGCGGCGCCTGGCCGATCGAGCTGCACGTGGACGACGGACGCACCGAATGGCGCTTCCTCGACGACGGCATCTGGTACACGGTGCCGTACCGCTCCCTCCTCCCGGAGGGTCTGCGCAACGTCCTGGTCGCCGGGCGGTGTCTCTCCGCGACGCGAGAGGGGTTCGCGTCGGCACGGGTGCTGGGTCCCTGCTTGAGCGAGGGGCAGGCGGCGGGCGTGGCGGCGTCGGTCGCGAAGGCCTCGGGCACAGCCTTCCCCGACGTCGACGTCGACGCCGTCCGTGCGCGTCTCGCCGCGCTCGACATTCCACTCTGAGCTCGGACTCGCTTGTCTCCCCGCAATCCGGCCGGTAACGTGCGCGGGCATGCAGCGGATCGCGGCGATCAGTCTCCTCGTACTCTGCGCGGCCGGATTCGCGCACGCAGGGGAGACCGAGGAGAGCTTCTACACGAAGCCGGAGGCGGTGTACCGCATCCCCACGTCGCCGGACGGCACGCCGATCGACACCGTCGTCGGGGCGCTCCGCCCCTACCGCATCCGCAAGGGCGACACGCTGATCGACCTCGCCCGCACCTACGCGCTCGGCTACAACGAGATCGTCGAGGCGAATCCCGGGCTCGATCCCTGGGTCCCCCCCGCCGGCGCCGTCATCCTGCTGCCGACCGAATACGTCCTGCCCTGCTGCCAGTACAACGGCATCGTGGTGAACATCCCGGAGATGCGCCTGTACCTCTACGAGCGCAGCAAGGCGGACCCGACCACGACGCTCCTGTACACCTATCCGGTCGGCCTCGGCCGGGACGACTGGCCGACGCCGCGCGCGAAGTTCCGCGTGCGCGGCAAGACCATCAACCCCCAGTGGAACATCCCGGAGTCGATCCGCAAGGAGCACATCCGCGAGCGCGGGGACGATCGCACGTTCATCCCCGGGGGCGCGGAGGACAACCCGCTCGGCAATCGCCGGATCGAGCTGACGCTCCCCAGCTACGGCATCCACGGCACCGACATCCCCTGGGGTGTCGGCATGCTCGTGAGCCACGGCTGCATCCGGCTCTATCCCGAGGACATCGAGCGCCTGTTCCCCCGCGTCGCGGTCGGAACGGCGGGTGAGCTCACCTACCAGCCCATCAAGATCGGGCACAAAGGCGACCAGCTCTACCTCGAGGCGCACGACGACATCTACCGCCTCTACCCGGCGATCTTCGAGGAGGCCCGCAGCGTGCTGGCACGGCGGGGCATCACCCAGGTCACGCAGGACGAGTTGGTGAACGCCCTCCGCGATTCGGAGGGCATGCCGATCGTGGTGACGACCCTGCCCACCGCCACCGTCGCAATGACGGGGACGGAGACGGACATCGGTCGCTGACGCTACCCTGGGCTCGTGCTACGCGGTGGCGCGCCGGGTCTCGGACGCGCCCTCGATGAGGGCCGTTGGACGCAGCGGCCGCTGACCCTGGGCACGCCACTCGTCGAGACCCCGCCGCACGTAATCGGCGTTGATCTCCAGCGTGTCGCAGATGTTCTCGAACGAGAACAGCCAGCCCCGGTCGGTCGACGACACCCACTCGCCGGCCTCGTCGAACATCTGCTTGCCCCGTGGATCGTGTGAGAACGCGTACTTCTGGTAGCAGTCGATCGCGTCTTCGAGCACCGCGAGCATGAGCAGACGCTCCCGCTCGAGGCCACCCGCGCGTCGGAATGCCGCGAAGTACTGCGCCGGCAACAGGACGTCAGGCTCGAACAGACCGGTCAACCGGTCGTGCCCGCCCGAAAAGCCCCTCTTGCCTTTTGCAACCATTTACCCCTCCCTCCGGTGGGCACCGATCATCGCCCCCGGACGGGCTTGGACAGGCCCACGTCACTACCACGCCACCGAGTTGCAAAAGAACCGACCCCGGCATGAAAAAACTTATGCGCAGGGATTAGGGTCCCTTATCGGGATTCCCCAGGAAAAGCAAGGGGAATTTCGCATGCCGCCGCGACGCGTCACGGGTCGCGGCAGGGGGGTCAGGCGGGCTGGTATTCGGTCGTCTCGACGAGCGTGCGGAAGTCCCGCTCGCCCTCCCCGGTCCACCGGTCGACGACCGCATGCGCGGGTGACCGACCCGTCGTCAGCTGCTCGATCAGGGGTTCGAGGTAGCGGCGCTCGTCCCGACCCTCCGCGTCCAGAGCACGCTGGCGGCGAAGGCCCTCTCTGGCGATCGCGTGCATCTCGCGCGCGTACTCGAGGAGGCCGATGCCCCGGAACCGCGCCGCGAGCCCGGCGCGCACGGCGTCGCGATACAGATCGGCCACCTCGTCGAACCGCCACCGCTTCACCAGGTCGACCGCCGCCGAGACACAGTCCTCCTCGTAGAGGAGGCCCTTCAACAGCGCCGACAGCCCCAGCATCCGATCCGGGGGCTGGCTGTCCGCCGATCGGAACTCGATGAAGCTCTTGATCCGCACCTCGGGGAAGAGGGTCGTCAGGTGCAACTGCCAGTCGTCCATCGTCGCCCGCTCGCCGTCGGCGCCGTACTCGAGAAAACGCCGGAACGGCATGCCGGTGACGTCGGTCCGGTAGCGGCCGTCGCGCAGGAGGAAATAGAGCGGCACGTCGAGCGCCCACGAGACGTAGTCCGCGAACGACGCGTCGTCGCGGAATGCGAACGGCAGGAGCCCGGAGCGCGCCCGGTCGGTGTCGCTCCAGACGTGACCGCGGAAGCTCAGGAATCCGCTCGCCGCGCCATCGACGATGGGCGAGTTCGCGAACAACGCGTTGATGATCGGGGCCAGTCCCATCCCGATCCGCAGCTTCCGCATCGCATCGCGCTCGTCGGCGTAGTCGAGGTTCGACTGGACGGTCGCGGTCTGCTTCATCATGCGCTGCCCGAGGCTGCCGACCCGCAGCATGTAGGGTCCCATGATGCCGTAGCGCTGCTTCGGCACCCACTCGATCTCCTCGACCCGCGACCGCGGCTGGATGCCGAGACCCAGCACCGCGAGGTCGAGCTCGCGCGTCACCTGCACGACCTCGCGGACGTGAGTGACCAGCTCGTCGTGGGCCTCGTGGAGGGTCGCCAGCGGGGCGCCCGACAGCTCCAGCTGGCCGCCCGGCTCGAGCGTGATCGATGCACCCCCGCGGGCGAGGGCGATGGTCCGACCCGCTTCCTCCTTCGGCTCCCAGCCGAAGCGGTCGGCCAGCTCCCGCAGGACCACCTCGATGCCCCGGCGCCCCGAGAAGCGCGCGGCGCGGGCGCTCTCGCGCTCGACGACGACCTTCTCGTACTCCGTGCCTACGCGCCACCGCTCACGCGGCTTGCCGGCTCGATGAAACTCCTCGACCAGCTGCTCGACGCGCGTGACGGGGACGGCCTCGTCGCTGGCGCGAAAGTCCGTCATGCGGCCCGGCGACCCTATCCACAGGGTCCGGCCTTCGCAAGGAGCGTCCGGCCCTCAGGCCGCCGCCCGGCGGAGGGCCAGTGCCTGCTGGATCTCGCGGTGCTTCTCTCGCGTCAGGGGGAAGCGGCTGAACACGACCAGCCCCAACAGGATGAGGACGGCGGGGATCGGTCCGTACAGCCACTTGATGCCGAGGATCGTGGCGGCGGACTGGGGCTGGTTCGGCACGTAGCCGAGGACCTGGAGGGCGACCCCCGCCGCGCCGGATGCGAGAGCGGCCGCGACCTTCATCACCAGCGTCCAGACGCCGAAGTACGCCCCCTCGCGCCGCCGGGCCGTCAGCAGCTCGTCGTGGTCGATGACGTCGGCGGTGATCGCCACCGGAAGAACCATCCACCCGCCGTTCCCCAGTCCGGCGAGTGCGAGGAATCCCCAGAGACGGCCGTTCCCGACGCCCGGACCCAGGACGAGCGGTGTCGAGCCCAGGGCGATCGCCGCCCACACCATGCACAGCCTGAGCGCGCGATCCTTGCCGAGTCGCCGCGCGAGCCGCGTCCAGATCGGTAGCGAGCACACCGATGCGCCCATGTAGACCGCGAGGATTCCGCCGACGGCCGCGGGACGTCCGAGCCAGTACGTGATCGCGTAGGGAACCAGCGTCTGGTAGAGGCCGCCGCCGAGCAGGATGAAGCCGAACGTGGTGATCAGCACGCGAAAGCTGGGGTTCCGGAGCGTTCCCGCCAGCGTGTCGACGAAATCGCGGAAGCCGCCCTCGCCTGCGCTCTCCGGCGCCGATCGCCGCTCGCGCAGGAGCGAGCCGGTCACGAGCGCGACGACGATCATGGCGAGGCCGAGCGTGACCCCGACGACCCGGTAACCCTCTGCATGCGCCCCGGGGAAGCGGGCAAGGATGGCGGCAGGCAGGGTGACGCCCGCCATCAGCCCGAGGAGGTGGAACAACGCGCGCGCGGCCGCCAGCTGCGTCCGCTCGTGATAGTCGGTCGAGAGCTCGGCTCCGAGCGCCATGTACGGCGTCGCGTAGAGCGTGAAGACGGTGTCGAGCACGAAGAACGAGCCGACCAACCAGGCGAACGCCGCCGCGGCGCCGAGTCCCGCGGGCGGAGACCAGACCGCGGCGAAGGCGATCCCGAGCGGCACGGCAGTCGCCAGGAGATAGGGTCGCCGCCGGCCGAGGCGGGATCGCGTCCGATCCGAGAGATGACCGACCAGCGGATCGTTGATCCCGTCCCAGAGGAGCCCGATCATCTTGCCGATCCCGGCGAGCCAGGGCGCGAGCAGGACGACGTCGGTGTAGAAGGGCAGCAGGTAGAACTGGAAGGACGACATCCGGAGCGCGATGATGATGTCGCCGAAGCCGTAGACGAGTTTCTCCCCGACGGTGAGCCTGGGGCGGGCCATCGCCCCGACGTCGCACGGCGACCCCGCACTCGACAAGGCGCACCGGCCCATCCGGCATTTGCCGCCCGCGATCGGTGGCGCGGCCGTACAATCGTGAACGCGAACGCCGGTCGAGCGACGCTCGGGCGGCGATCCGGGACGCCTTCGGCGAAGCGTCCCGCAGCGCCTCCGCAACCGCACCCCGCACCCGCAGGCGAAGCGCGCCTCCGATATTCGGCAGTGGTTTCGGGCCCGAACGAAGTGTTTCCGGGCGTGTTGCAGCGGCCATGGGAGTGCCTCCCCGGCCTCGGATGCGGTCGATCCCGGGCGCGGCACGGAACCTGCTTTTTGCCCGGTCGTGGCGCGGGCCCGCGAGGCCGGTTGTGGTTGGGGTGTGGTGGTTGTGGTGAGGTGAGGGAAGCGGAGCGGAGGTCTCGCGGGAGCTGCGGTGGTGGTGGAGCGAGGTGGACGGAGACGGCGGGGCGGAAGGTGACGGCCTTCCGCCCCCGTTTCCGATCGCTCTAGGATCCAGCGCCCGTCGGCCGGCCCGGTACCCAGCGCGGAACGTTCCGCAGGTACGCGGCGTACGCCGCACCGAAACGCTCGCTGAGCCGCGGCTCCTCGACGCGCACGACCCACGCGTGGGCGCCGGCAGCGGCGACGAGCGCGAGCACCGCCAGCAGCATCGATCCCCTGGCCAGCCCGATCCCCGCCAACGCCAGCACGATCCCCGCGTAGAGCGGGTTCCGGAGGCGTCGATATGGGCCCGCGATCACGAACGGCGGTTGCGGGCCCCGCTGCGGCCGCCCACGCCCGGCGAGGAGGAGCGCGCTACGGAGGGCGAGTGCGACGCCGACGGCAGCCAGCACCACGCCGAGCACGCGCATCGCTAGGAGCCCGTCCTAGCCCTTGGACGCGGCGAGACGCAGGACCTCGCTCCACTGCGCCGAGGACACCGGCATCACCGAGAGACGCGGCAACCGCAGCAGGTCGAAGCCGGCGAGCTTCGGGTCGGCACGCATCGTCGCCAGCGTGACGGGCCGGGGGAGGGCGTGTCCGATCTCGAGGTCGACGACCAGCAGCCGCGGATCGCCCGCCTTCGGATCCGGGTACGCGCCGCGCGCGACCCGCGCGACGCCGACCACCTGCTTCTCGTCGCCCGTGTGGTAGAAGAGCACCTCGTCACCGGCGGCCACCGCCGCGAGGTGCTTGAGCGCCAGCGCGTTCTTGACGCCGTCCCAGACCGTGCGCTTGTCGCGCTCGAGCTGTGTCCACGAGTACGACCCCGGCTCGGTCTTGAAGAGCCAGCGTCCGTTCATCAGGCGTAGTGACTGCGGCGCTTCACCGCGATCTCGCGCTCGAGGTAGAAGATGTCGACCCGCTCCGCGGTGCCGTCCTTGCGCACGAACTTGTGCCCGCGGAGGATCGTCGCCGACGACGCCGAGGTCGGGCCGGCCGGGGAAGTCGCGTATCTCGCGGATCTCGGTCGACGCGAACACGGTGTCGCCGGCGAAGATCGGCGCCGTGTGGCGGCCGGTCACGTAGCGCACGTCCCCGAGGGCGTTGTCGGACGACGTCGGCCGAGCCGAGGCCGAGGCAGATCTGGAAGGGGATGCCGCCGAAGACGATCAGCTGGCCGCCGACGAACCGCTCCGGCTGCTGCTCGACCATCCACTGGTTGCAGTGGACCTGCGAAGTGTTGTCGAGCACGCCCGTCAGCATGATGTGGTCGGTTGTGACGACGCGCGCCGCGCGTGTGCTCGAACACGTCGCCGGCCCGGTAGTCCTCGAGATACGTGTCGGGGCTGGAGAGGTGCGCCAGCGCCCTGTAGTCGCGCGACGGGTCGTACGGCGGCAGGAGGAGTGCGACGGGGACGTCGCGCGGCGCCTCCTCGGCGTCGGAGAGGGGCGCCTTCGGGTCCTTCTTCCAGACCTGGACCTTGCGCTGGAACGTCAGCACGACCGCGCCGTCCTGGTTGCGGCCCGTGGTCTGGACGTGGACGACGCCGAGGCTCGGGTCTTTCGACGAGCCCTTCACGCCGAGGATCAGCGTCTCCGCCTCGAGCGTGTCGCCGACGTAGACCGGCGCGCCGAACCGCATGTCGATGTACTCGAGGTTGGCGCGCGCGTTCTCCGAGATGTCCTCGACGCTCTGGCTGAAGACGATCGCCATCACCAGCCCCGGGGGCACGACCAGTCCTCGGAACCCGTACGCCTGGGCGTAGCGGGCGTTCTTCGACAGGGGGTTCGGCGTCATCGAGAAATCGGTGAAGAGGGTGAACAGGCCCTCGGTCACCGTCTTCCCGCCCTTGTGGCGCAGCAACTGCGCCCGGCCGGAAGTCCTCGAGAAAGTGCCCGTGCTGCTTGCGGATCGTCGCCATGGGAAGGGGGTACCCTTAGCGAGGGGTCCCAAGAGCGTCAACCGATCCGGATTCAGTCGCCGACGAGCGCGGACGCGGTGGCGCGGACGACGGCCAGCAGCTGCTTGCGGCTGCGATCGGGCAGGTCGCGGTAGATGCGAACCACCTCTTCGAGGTCCGGGTCCTTCAGAATCTGCACCGGCTCGAAGCCGTTGCCGTCCGGGGCGATCCGATCGTCGAGAGCCGCGAGCCGCCGAGCCTCGTCGGAGAGCAGCGCCGGGTCGATGGTGGCCGACGCGCGCTTGAGCGCGGCGTTCAGCTTCATCACCACCAGCAGCGGGGTCGCCAGACCGCGCCCCGATTCGAGACGGCTGATGGCCCCCTGGCTGACGCCGGCGAGCCGCGCCAGCTGCTCCTGCGAGAGACCGAGGAATTCCCGGACGCGCCGCTTGTGGCGCCCGAGCCCCCGCATCCATCGCGGCCAGTCGATCGAAACCGGCGCCGGGCTGCGCCTGCTGTCCATGTCCGCCACGCGAGCTGCTTCGTCCTTCATACGACCTACAGGGGACATTCAGCCTGCAATGGAATCTCTGTCAAGACGGGTCGTGGCGGCGAGCGTCCGTCCATGGTAGCGCGCGGTCCATCGCTCGCCCGGTCCCCTCGCCTGCGGCCCGAGCCGCCGTCGTCGCCACGATCGCCGTTGCGACCGTGGCGACCTTCGCCCCGAGCCTCCAAAACGGCTTCGTCGACCTCGACGACCAGAGCAACATCGTCGACAATCCGTGGATCCGCGGCCTGGGCGTCGCCGAGCTGAGATGGATGCTCACGACCTTCCACCTCGGGCACTGGCAGCCGCTGTCCTGGGTGTCGCTCGCGATCGACCACCGTCTGTGGGGTCTCGACGCCTCGGGATACCACCTGACGAGTCTGCTGCTCCACATGGCGAACGCCATGCTGGTCTTCGCCCTTGCTCGAACCCTCCTCGAACGTGCCGGCGGGGACGACGCCCACGCCACCCCGGGCGCGCTCCTCGCCGCGCTGATCTGGGCACTCCATCCCCTGCGGGTCGAGTCCGTCGCCTGGGCGACGGAGCGTCGAGACGTCCTGTCGACCTGTGCGATCCTTGCGGCGCTCGTCGTCTACGTCCGCGATCCGGAGCGACGCTCCACCACGTGGATCGCCCTCGGCGCCATGCTCGCCGGCGTGCTGGCGAAGGCGAGTGGCATGGTCGTGCCAGCACTGCTGGTGATCCTCGACGTCTACCCGCTGCAACGGCTCGGTGGTCGGGTCGGATGGACGACGCCCGCCGCGCGGCGGGTCTGGGCGCAGAAGATCCCGTTCGCCGTCCTCGGACTGGTTGCCGCGGTGATCGCGGCGCGCGCGCAGCAGACCGCAGGCGCGCTCCGGCCGCTGGCCGCCATGACCGTGGCGCAGCGGGTGGCCGCCGCCATGTACCAGTCGGGCTTCTACCTCTGGAAGACCGTCGCGCCGATCGGTCTGCTGCCGATGTACGAGTTCCCCGCCGACATGCGGCCGACGCATCCACGCGCGCTGGCGGCCGCGGCGACCGCGGCCGCGGTGGTGGCGCTGGCGGTGGTGCTGCGCCGGCGCTGCCCCGGGGTGGCCACTGCCTTCGCGGCCTATCTGGTCTGCATCGCTCCGACACTCGGGCTGGCACAGAGCGGCCCCCAGCTGGCGGCGGACCGCTACACGTATCTGGCCTCCGTCGGCTGGTCGGTGCTCGTCGGAGGCCTGGTGGTGACGGGCGCCTCGTCCCCGTGGCGTCGCTTGGCGGTCGCATCGCCCGCCGTCGTCCTGCTGGCGATCCTCGCCGCCCGCCAGACCACGACCTGGCACGACGCGGAGACGCTCTGGACGCGTGCGATCGCGATCGATCCCGACAGCGCATTCGCGCAGAAGAGCATGGGCGACATCGCCCGCGAGCGCGGCGACGTCGCAGGCGCCATCGCGTGGTACCGCAAGGCGACCAGCGTTCGGCCCTATGCGGAGGCCGAGACGACGCTGGCAGCGGTGCTCGCCGCGCAGGGACAGTCGGAGGAGGCGGAGGCGCACTACCGGCGCGCGCTGGCCACCGATCCGCGGAACGCCTTCGCCTACACGAGCTATGGGGTCCTGCTCGGCGACCGCGGACGACGGGATGAGGCCATCGCCATGCACCAGCGCGCGATCGAGATCGAACCGGGGCTCGCGGAAGCGTGGACCAACCTCGGCAGCACGTTCGACGACCTCGGGAACGTGCTGGAGGCCCGCCGCGCCTACGAGCGCGCGCTGTCGCTCCGGCCGTCGCCCGAAGCGTACAACAACCTGGGCGTCCTCGATCTCAAGGAGAATCGCCCGACCGAGGCGGCGGCTCGATTCCGTCAGGCGCTCGCGCTACGCCCGGGCGTCGCCGCGATCCACGAGAACCTCGGTCTTGCCCTGCGAGCGGCTGGCGACTCCGCCGGCGCCGCCTCGGCCTTCGAAGCGGCGCTGCGACTCGACTCGACGCTGCCCACGTCGCGGGCGGCGCTCGAGCAGCTGCGCACGACCCGCTGACGTCGCTCAGCGGAGCAGGTTGCGGGCGATGACGATCCGCTGCACCTGGCTCGTGCCCTCGTAGATCTGCAGCAGCTTCGCGTCGCGCATCAGCTTCTCGACCGGGTACTCCTTCATGTAGCCGTAGCCGCCGAAGATCTGCACGGCGTCGGTCGCGATCCGCATCGCATGATCGGCCCCGAAGGCCTTCGCGTAGCTGGAGACGATCGGGGCCATCGCACCCTGGTCGATCATCCACGCGGCCTTGTAGACGAGGAGCCGCATCGCCTCGACCTCGATCGCCATGTCGGCGAGCATGAACTGGATCGCCTGGAACGACGCGATCGGCTGCCCGAACTGCTGCCGTTCCTTCGAGTAGCGGGTGCACTCGTCGAGGGCGCGCTGCGAGATGCCGATCGCGATCGCACCGATCTGCGGGCGACTGCGATCGAAGGTTCGCATCGCGATCTTGAACCCCTCGCCCTCGGCGCCGAGCAGGGCCTCCTTGGGGAGCTGCACGTCCTCGAAGACGACCTCGGCCGTGTCCGCGGCCCGCTGGCCGAGCTTGTTCTTCATCCGCGTCTTCTTGATGCCCGGGCAGATCGGACGGGAAGACGAAGGCGGTGATGCCCGCGTGGCGGGCCTTCCGATCGGACGTCGCGAAGGCCACGTACCAGTCGGCGACACTGCCGTTCGAGATGAAGTGCTTGGTGCCGTTCAGAACGAAACCGTCGCCGACCCGGCGATACGTCGTCGACATCCCGGCCACGTCGGACCCGGCGCCCGGCTCGGTGATGCAGAACGCCGCGAACGAGAAGTCGGTCGCGAGCTGTCCGAGGTAGCGCTGCTTCTGCTCGTCGGTACCGGCGAGGATCACGGGGATGGCGGCCAGCCCGTTGGCGGCGACCACGTTGGTGATCCCGGCACAGGCGTAGTTCAGCTCCTCGAGGACGATGCAGCTGTCGAGGACACCCAGCTCCGGACCGCCGTACGCCGACGGCACCTCGAAGTTCATGAGTCCGAGCTCCCACGCCTTGCGTGCGACCTCGGTGGGGAAGAGCTGCTCCTCGTCGTGCCGTCCGGCGACGGGGATCATCTCTTCGCGTGCGAACCGGCGGGCGGCGTCGCGCAGCTGCTCCTGCTCCGGGGTGAGATCGAATCCGAACATGGCGCAGACCCTTCCGCGCCGGTCGTCTGCTGTCAACCGGCGGGATCAGTTCGCCGAGCCGGCGACCGCGGGGGTCGCACCGCCGGCGGCGGGCTTCGCCAGGATCTTGGTCACGCGGCGACCCCGCATCTCGACCACCGTGAGGTCGAGCCCCGGAATCGTCACCCGATCCCCCTGACGCGGAATCTTCCCGAGCCGCTCGGTGACGAACCCGCCGAGCGTGCTCACCTCCGGCGACGCCGGGAACGTGATCGCGAGGCGGTCGGCGGCGTCCTCGATCAGGGTCAGCCCGTCGAACACCAGCCCCTGCGGCGTCTCCTGAACCCGCGGCGGCTCGCGGTCGAACTCGTCCTGGATGTCGCCGACGATCTCCTCGATCACGTCCTCGAGCGTGATCAGCCCGGCGGTGCCCCCGTACTCGTCGACGACGATCGCCATGTGGGTGCGCCGCTGCTGGAAGTCCCGCTGGAGCGCGTCCAACGACCGCGTCTCCGGCACGAAGAGTATCTCCCGCTTGAGTGGCAGCAGGTCCTCGGACGTCCGCAACTCCGCGCGACGGAGGAACAGGTCCTTCACGTGCACCATGCCGACGACGTGGTCGATGTCGAGGGTGCCGAGCGGGAAGCGCGTGTGCGACGTCTGGCTGATGACCGCGAGGTTCTCGTCGAGGGTACGCGCCAGGGACAGGTACGCGATGTCGGCTCGGGGGATCATCACGTGCTTCGCTGTCCGGTCGGTGTAATCGATGATGTTCTCGAGCAGCTTGCGCTTCTCGGCCGTGATCTCGCCGAGGCGGTGCGACTCCGCCAGCAGAAGGCGCAGCTCCTGCTCGGAGTGGGCCAGCTCGGTGGTATCGGCCCTCACGCCGAGCAGACGCAGGATGCCGCTCGAGGAGCGCGCGAGGAACCAGAGTGCCGGCGCGAAGAGGAGCTGAAAGGCGCGCATCGGCCAGGCGAGCCAGAGGGCCACCCGTTCCCCGGCGCGGATCGCGTACGACTTGGGGGCCAGCTCGCCGACGACGATGTGCAGGAAGGTGATCAGCGCGAACGCGATGGCCACCGAGACGTTGCGGACGACCACCGGCGACGCGATTCCCATTCCCTCGAACACCGGTGCGAGCATGTGGGCGAAGGCCGGCTCGCCCACCCATCCCAGCCCGAGGCTGGTGAGGGTGATCCCCAGCTGGGTGGCCGAGAGGAACGCATCGAGGTGTTCCTGCGCCAGCTGAACGGCGCGTGCTCGCCAATCGCCCTCCGCAACCAGCTCGGAGATCCGGGTCGACCGGACGCGGATCAGCGAGAACTCCGCCGCAACGAACACGGCGTTCAGCAAAACGAGGCCGATCGCGACGGCGATGAGGAACGGGTCCGCTGACATCCGCGGCGTGGGGGGGCCGCCCCGCGCGGCATGCTAGAGGAAGGCTCCCAGGGGGACAAGCCGCGTGCATGACACTCACCCCCGAGCCGTGTATTGTGCCGTGGGGCGGCGAGGGCGCCGCCAGGAGGAGGAGTCGGCATGCGTGGTGGCGTCGTGGCGTTGGTGGGGGGGATGCTGCTGCTGGGGGCGAGTGCGTCCGGGGCGGCCGAGTACGGCTTCCTGACCGGGCAGGGCCTGGAGAGCGAGATCCGGGTCAACAAGATGCTCGCGTCCTACATCCGGTGGAATGGCTTGCCCGACGTGGCCGAGCGCCGGTTCCTGTCGGACATGCCCACCTGGGACCGGTACGAGACCGTCGTCTACTACTTCAACATGAAGAAGATGGTCTCGTTCACGAGGGCTTTCATCCTCGGGGCGCCGACGTACGACGTCCGGCGCTTCGAGAACCCGCTGAGCGATGCCGACATCGCCCGCCTCGAGCCCCACGCCGCGCTCATGCAGCAGCGGTCGATCCGCCGGACGCGCGTCAGCGCACGGGCGAACGGCCCGGCAGCCCGTGCCGAGGCCGCGGCCGACCGCGCGGAGCACGCGGCGACTCAGGTCGAGGAGGCCGCGGATCGCACCGAGGCCGCGGCCGAACGCACCGAGGCACTCGTCGCCCGCATGACGGCGCGCAAGCGCCACTCCTGAGTCGCCCGGTCATCGACGGGTCGTCGTTGCGCCGCTGATCGACTTGGGTGTATCCGCTCGCTCAGCGCGCATGACGACACCTCGTGAGCGTCTCCTCGACATCCTGGTAAAGCGCTCCTACATGCGCGAGGAGGGCCGGCAGTTCCGTCTCGCCTCGGGGCGGATGAGCGACTACTACATCGAGTGCTCGCTCACGACGACGTATCCGGAAGCGCAGCCCTTGATCGGCGCCCTGGTCCACGCACGGGTGCCGTCGGGTGTGGTCGCGATCGGCGGACCGACGATGGGGGCCGACCCGATCGCCGCCGCGACCTCGTATCACAGCGCCAGCACCGATCGGCCGCTCTGTTGGTTCTCGGTCCGGAAGACGGCGAAGGACCATGGCGCGCGACGGTGGCTCGAGGGGTCGGTTCAGGCGGGCGACGCCGTCGTGGTGGTCGAGGACGTGGTCACCAGCGGCCGCTCGCTGATCGACGCCGTCGGCAAGTGCCGCGAGGAGGGTCTGCGCGTCGTCCACGGTCTGGTCCTCGTCGATCGCGAGGAGGATGGGGGACGAGAGCGCGCGACCGAAGCGCTCGGCGCCGTGGGCGCCGGCTTCGACGCGCTCTTCACCCGCGCCGAACTGGAAGCCGGCTGGCAGGCGCGGCGCGCGCGCTGAGTCGAGTCAGCTCGTCGAGCGCCAGCAGGCCCGCACCGGCCTGCACTGAGACCAACGGCCGCAGCGGCAGCACGCTGAGCGCGCTCTCCGCGGCGATGGACCCGACCAGGTCCGTGATGCGCGCTCCCAGCGCGTCGGCCAGCGCGGCATCGTCCGCGAGCACTGCGACCCGGCGCGCCTCGCCCAGGTAGAGCACGTGGTAGAACGGCTTGCAGACGGTCGAGTCCAGGACCTCGGCGCGCGTGGCCTCGCGATCGTACGCGGCCGTCGCCGCCTCGGCCCGTTCTGCGGCCAGCCGCTGCGGCGCCTTGGCGACGTACTCGGCGACGGAGCGGGTGAGGCGATGATCGGGTGCCCGCGCGGTCACGACCCCGAACGCCGCGGCGCACTCGGCAACCAGCGTCTCCTCTCGCGCAACCCCGGCGAGGACGGCGTCCCGACGGCTCCGCCCCGACGGACCCGTGTCGGCCAGCCCGGGCGCCGTGTAGTAGGGGAGCTCGCAGACCAGCGAGAAGGCGTCACAGACACGCCGGAGCCAGTCGTCGGAGCTGGTGCCGGCCTCGATGATCGGGGCCGGGTCGCGCCCGAGCGTTCGCGCCAGGTACTCGTAGGTGTCGTCGATCCCGAACAGCTCGTAGATGGCAGGGGCGAGCGTCCGCAGGTACGGCACTTCGGGCTCGCCGCGGTGGAGTGGAAGGCCCTGGGCCGCGACCAACTGGTGGAACGCATCGAACAGCGCCGGCGCCTTCGCCGACACGTAGAAGTACACGCCGCAGAATCCGGCGTTGTGGAGCGTGTAGAGGAAGCGCGGTCGGGCGCGCTCCATCACCCGCATCACGGCCGCGGTCTCCGGGCTCGGGGTCGTGAAGCGCAGCGTCTTGTAGTCGACCGGGAAGCTCCACTCGACCTGTTCCCGGTGCGGCGGCCGGTAGAAGTCGAGCGCGTAGCGGAGCGGGGAGAACTCCCCCTTGAGCCAGCCCGCGTTGAGCGCGAGGCCGTCGGGGTCGGCCACCTTGATCACGTACAGCGTCGCGTCGAGCCGGGCGCGGAGCGCGTCGTCCTCGCAGAGCAGCCGGCAGAGGAACTCGAGCGTGAGGGTCCCGATCGGCTCGTTCGGATGGGGGACGCCGACCAGCAGGGCAGGGTGACGGCCGTGGCCGATCGTGAGCAGCTCGATCGGCCGCCCCTCGGCGGAGTGCCCGACGATCTCGGAGCGGACGAGCCCGGGGAACTCGGCCGCGAGGGCGCGCGAGCTCGCCGCGAGCTCCTCGAGCGACAGGAACTCGCGATGGTCGGGGACGCGGGCCAGGAGCGGCCCGACGTCCAGCGGCCCGGCCTCGGCTAGCGCAGCGCCTCCGACGAGTAGCCGAGGATGCGGCGCGCGATGATCAGCAGGTTGATCTGCTGCGTGCCCTCGAAGATGTCGTTGATCTTGGCGTCGCGCATCCACTTCTCGAGCAGGAGCTCGCGCGAGTAGCCGAGCGGGCCGAGCAGCTCGACCGCCTTCTGCGTGACCTGCGTGACCGCCAGGCCGGCCTTCGCCTTGGCACATCGAGGCCTCGAGGTTGTTCTGCATCCCGTGGTCCATCATCCACGCGGCGCGCCAGGTGAGCAGCCGCGCCGCCTGCAGCTTGGCCTCCATCTCCATGAAGTCGCGCTCGAGCGCCGTCAGCTTGTGCGGCGGGGCGCCGTAGCGGATCGTCGACGCCCTGCTCCGTCAGCGTCTCGCGCACGAAGTCGAGCGCGGCGCGGCCGACGCCGATGGCGCTGGCCGCCACGATCGGCCGGGTGGCGTCGAACGTCGCCATCACGCCCTTGAAGCCCTGCGCTGGTCTTCGGGATCTCGGCGCTGCCGAGGATGTTGTCGAGCGGGATGCGGCAGTCCTCGAACACGATCGTCGCCGTGTCGGAGGCGCGGATGCCGAGCTTGTGCTCGACCTTGGTGACGTACATGCCCGGCGTGCCCGCGCTCGACGACGAAGGCGTTGATGCCGGCGCGGCCGGCCGACTTGTCGAGCGTCGCCCAGACGACGACGAAGCCGTCCGACTTCTCGGCCGCCATGAGGCCGCTGGTGCAGAAGATCTTGGTGCCGTTCAGCACCCAGTGGTCGCCGTCGCGCACCGCGGTCGTCTGGATGGCGGCAGATGTCGGAGCCGCAGCCGGGCTCGGTGATCGCCATGGCGCCCCACTTCGGGCTCGCCGCTCGTGAAGCGGGCGAGGAAGCGCTCCTTCTGCTCCGGGCGTGCCGGCCGCCGCGACGGCGGCGCCGCCGAGCCCGGGATTCGGGATCGACAGGTAGAGGCCGGCGTCGCCCCAGGACAGCTCCTCGACCGACACGCACATCGACAGGTTGCGCTCTCGGACGGGCCCTCCTTCCCTTCTTCGGCGCACCGCCGCCGAAGCGGGTTCGCGGCCTGCGAGACCGTCCACATCATGTTGCAGAAGTCCCAGGGCTTCTCGTGCTCGCGTCTCGTCGTACTCGCGCGAGATCGGCCGCATGGCCTGCTCGGCCACCATGTGGGTCATGTTGCGCAGCGTTGCTGGTCGCCTTCGGACAGCTCGAAGTCGATCATGCGTCGTGTCTCCTCAGTTCAGACGATGGCGAGGCCGTCGAAGGTCGCGAAGCCGCGGGCGTTGCGCAGCCAGAGCTCGACCAGATGGTCGCGGATGTAGCCGTGGCCGCCGAGCACCTGCACGGCGTTGTCGGTGATCTTGAGCGACGCGTTGGCGGCGTACTGGCGGGCCAGGTACGCCTCGCGCGTGGCGGGCTCGCCCGCGTCGATGCGCCAGGCGGCCTCCCAGGCAGAGCAGCCGCATGGCGTCGATCTCGATCGCCATGTCGGCGAGCATGAAGGCGATCGCCTGCTTCTGCGCGATCGCGACGCCGAAGGCCGTGCGCTCCTTGGCGTACTCGCGCGCGTAGTCGAAGGCGGCGCGCGCGACGCCGACGGCCAGCGCCGCGACGGCGACGCGGCAGGCGTCGATCAGCGGCTGCAGCGATGCGCGCCGTCGCCGCCGAGGCGGTTCGCCGCCGGCACCCGGACGCCGTCCAGCGTCGACGCCGTGGGTGGCGAGCGCCTTGATGCCCATGTTCCGCTCGCGCTCGCCGATCGTGAGGCCGGCGCGCCACGTTCGACGACGAACGCGGCCAGGACCGTCGGGCGCGGTGGCGTAGACGAGCATCACCTCGGCGTCGGCCGCCAGCGGCACGAGGCACTTCGTGCCCGTGAGCACCCAGTCGCCGCCGGCGCGCTCGGCGCGCGTCCCGAGCGCGGTCGGATCGAAGTCCCAGCGCGGCTCGGCGAAGGCCGCCGTGCCGGCGGTGAAGGTATCGCCCGGCGAAGCGCCGGCAGCCAGCGCTGCTGCTGCTCGGGCGTGCCGACCGCGAGCAACGGCATCGGTGAACAGGCGCGGCGTCACCAGATGGAGCGCCAGGGAGAGGTCGCCGTACGCGAGCTCCTCGAGCAGCAGCGCACCGGTGATCGCCGAGCGCGGGTCGCCGTAGCCGCCGAGCGCCTCCGGGATCGCGCTCTGCACCAGTCCGAGCTCCCAGCCGCGCGTGATCACGTCGGCAGGGACGACGCCCTTCTCGTCGGCTTCGCGCGAGTGCGGCCGGAGCACCTCGCGCGCGAAGCGACGACATCGTCTCGCGGATCAGCTCCTGATCCTCGGTGGGTTTGAAGTTCACCATGCCGTGACGCCTCCTGACGCCGCCTTGGACGCCCGCGGTGCCGCGAGCCAGGCGATCGGTCTGCTCGATCAACGTCGTCGAGGACCGCGGCGAAGGTCGACCTCCTCCGGGTCCTGGTAGTGCTGGATCTCCGCGCCCATGATCCCGCCCATCAGCACCGACGCGGCGCCGCTCGGGCACGACGTCGGCGCGGAACACCCCCTGCTCCTGGCCGGCGCGCATGGCACGAGCGAGAAAGCTCGCGGAAGCGACGCATCATCTGGCGGAACTCCGCGGACAGGCGGGGATTGGTGTCGAGCGCCTCGACCATCAGCGTGATGATGAAGCGCCGGTGGTTCGATACCGTGGCGTGGAAGAAGCACGAGTCCGACCGCGCGCCGGAGCGCGCTCACCGGGTCCTGCCCGGGCTCGACGCCCGCGGAGGACGTGCTGCTCGAAGCCGTCGATGCGATCCTTCACGGCCGCGAAGAGCAGCTCCTCCTTGTCCCGGAAGTGGTAGTAGACGGCGCCCTTGGTGACGCCTGCCTCGTGCGCGATGCGGTCGATCGACGTCCCCTGGTAGCCGTGGCGCGCGAAGCAGTCGATGGCGGCGACCATCAGCTGCTTGCGCGACGGCTCAGGCTTCCGACCCATACTGAACGTTCAGTATCCTCGATGACACGGCCTGTCAATGCGCATTCGCCTTGGGCTTCGCGAATTTACAGCGCCACCGTCGCCGCGGTAACGCTCGCCCGGGGATGGGGGCGACCCGATCCCCGGACGGCATCGGGCACGCCGTCCGTCCGACGTGGAAAGGAGATCAGATTAGATGAAGAAGTTCGCGGTCCTGGTTCTGCTGTTGCTTCCCGTGTGCGCGCTGGCCGAGGACATGTACAAGTGGCACGACGCTCAGGGTCGGCTGCACTACACGAACGATCCGACCAAGGCGCCGGCGGACGCGACGATCGTCACCAAGCAGCTCGGCTACTCGGACGGCAACGTTCCGTACCAGGATCCGGCCGAGGTCCAATCGGATCTGCAGTACTACCGGAAGCTGCACGAGAAGCGGCTGCGGCCGGAGGAGCCCACGGCTCCCTCGGCGGGCGTCGGACCCACGGTGTTCGGCGGTGTCCCGGTCGTGCCGGGCGCCGGCTACCAGCCATTCGGATGGGGCTACCCCGCCGGCTACCTGTCCTTCGCCGGCTATGCCAACAACCCTTTCGGCGGGTACATCCCGTTCCCGCACGTGCGTCCCGGTCGAACCCCTCCCGTCGGGGCGTGGCTCTGGACGGCCGGCTACGAGCTCGCCTGGCGCGAGCTCGGCGTGAGGTTCTAGCTCCTCACATCCAGGCGCCGCCGTCGACGCGAAGGATCTTGCCCGTGATCCAGCTCGCGTCGTCGGACGCCAGGAAGGCCGCCGCTCGGCCGATGTCGGCAAGCTCGCCGGCTCGGCCGAGCGGAATGCCCTGAAGCACCACGTCGCCGTGGAACTTGAGCAGCTTCTCGCCCATGTCCGAGCGGACGAGACCCGGCGCGATGCAGTTGACCCGCACGCCGGCGCCCGCGACCTCCTTCGCCAGTACCTTGGTCAGCGCGTTCACGCCGGCCTTGGCGACGTGATACGGCGCGCCGCCCGGCGCGGCCGCGTCGGCACCGATCGACGAGATGAAGATGAACGTGCCGCGGCGCGGGAGGAGATGGGGAACCGTCGCCCGCGCGGTGAAGAACGCCCCGTCGAGGTCGGTCGCCAGCACGCGCCGCCAGTCGGCCGGATCGACCTGGGCGACCGGCGCCACGCGCGATGCGACGCCGGAGTTCGCCACCGCGATGTCGAGCCCGCCGAGGAAATCGACCGCCTGCGTAACCATGCGCTCGACCTGACCCAGGTCCGAGACGTCGGCCTCGACGGTGACGGCCCGTCGGCCCAGGGCGCGGACCTCGTTGGCGGTCGCCTCGGCGGCGTCGCGGCCGCGGCGGTAGTTGATGGCGACGTCGGCGCCCTCGCGCGCCAGCTCGAGGACGATCCCGCGTCCGATGCCCCGGCCGCCGCCGGTGACGAGGGCGGTCCTGCCGTCGAGCCGACCCATGCCGCTCAGCCGGCCAATCGCTCGCCGGTGTCGGCGAGGACGGTCATGACGTTGTCGTGCACCTCGGCGAACCCGCCGCCGAGCTGCAGCCGTTCGCTGCGGCCACCGCTCTTGTAGACGAGCACTCCGGGCTCGAGCGCCGTGACCAGCGCCGCGTGATCCGGCAGCACGCCGATCTGGCCGAGGGCGCCCGGGCGGTGACCTCGCGTCACGTCCTCGTCGACGAGCTCCTGCTCGGGCGTGAGGACGCGCAGGCGGAAGCGATCGGCCATCTCGTCAGGCCGCCAGCTTGCGGGCCTTCGCGATCGCGTCGTCGATCGTGCCCACCATGTAGAAGGCCTGCTCGGGCAGGTCGTCGTGCTTGCCCTCGACGATCTCGTTGAAGCCGCGGATCGTCTCGGGGAGCGGCACGTAGACGCCCGTGAAGCCGGTGAACTGCTCGGCGACGTGGAACGGCTGCGAGAGGAAGCGCTGGATCTTGCGCGCGCGGGCGACCGCCTGAGCTTGTCGTCCTCCGACAGCTCGTCCATGCCGAGGATGGCGATGATGTCCTGCAGGTCCTTGTAGCGCTGCAGCATCTCCTGCACCTGCCGCGCGACCCTGTAGTGCTCCTCGCCGACGATGTTCGGGTCGAGGATGCGCGACGTCGAGTCGAGCGGGTCGACGGCGGGGTAGATGCCCAGCTCGGCGATCGGCGCGGCAGCACCGTCGTCGCGTCGAGGTGCGCGAAGGTCGTCGCCGGCGCCGGGTCGGTCAGGTCGTCGGCGGGCACGTAGATCGCCTGCACCGAGGTGATCGAGCCCTTCTTCGTCGTCGTGATGCGCTCCTGCAGCTCGCCGATGTCGGTGCCGAGCGTCGGCTGGTAGCCGACGGCCGACGGCATGCGGCCGAGCAGCGCCGACACCTCGGAGTTCGCCTGCGTGAAGCGGAAGATGTTGTCGATGAAGAGGAGCACGTCCTTGCCCTCCTCGTCGCGGAAGTACTCGGCGACGGTCAGCGCCGTGAGGCCGACGCGGGCGCGCGCGCCGGGCGGCTCGTTCATCTGGCCGTAGACGAGCGCGGTCCGCGAGATGACGGCTTGCCGTCGGAGAGCTTCGACTCCTTCATCTCGAGCTAGAGGTCGTTGCCCTCGCGCGTGCGCTCGCCGACGCCGCCGAACACCGAGACGCCGCCGTGCTGCTTGGCGACGTTGTTGATCAGCTCCTGGATGATGACCGTCTTGCCGACGCCGGCGCCGCCGAACAGGCCGATCTTGCCGCCGCGCTGATAGGGCGCGAGCAGGTCGACGACCTTGATGCCGGTCTCGAACGCCTGGACCTCGGTCGCCTGGTCGGCGAACGCGGGAGCCGGCGCGGTGGATCGGGTAGCGCTTCGCCGACTGGATCGGGCCCGCTCGTCGACCGGCTCGCCGATGACGTTCATGATGCGGCCGAGCGTCGCTTCGCCGACCGGCACCGTGATGCCGTCGCCGGTGTCCCGCACCTCCATGCCGCGCACGAGGCCGTCGGTCGAGTCCATCGCGATGGCGCGCACCGTGTTCTCGCCGAGGTGCTGCGCGACCTCGAGGACCAGGTTCCACGGCTGGTCGTTGATCGCCGGGTTGGTGACCTGTGAGCGCGTTGAAGATCGGCGGGCAGCTTGCCGTCCGCGAACTCGACGTCGACGACGGGACCGATGACCTGGGTGATCCGTCCAGTGCTGGGCATGCGTGCTGTTCTACCCTTTCAGCGCTTCGGCGCCCGAGACGATCTCCATCAGCTCCGTGGTGATCGCGGCCTGGCGGGCGCGGTTCATCGACGAGCGTGAGGCGGTCGATCATCTCGCGCGGCGTTGCGTGGTCGCGTTGTCCATCGCCGTCATGCGCGCGCCGTGCTCGCTGGCGATCGCCTCGAGGAGGGCCTGCATGAGCATCGCCTCGATGTAGCGCGGCAGGAGTCGCGCGAGCAGCGCGGGGCGATGCGGCTCGAAGATGTACTCGACCGCCGGCGCCGCGTCGGCCGGCGGCAGCGCCACGGGCAGGAGCGGCACGACCGTCGGCAGCTGCGAGAGCGCGGAGCGGAACCGGCTGTAGACCAGGTAGACGGCGTCGGTCTCGCCGTCGGCGAAGCGCGCCGTCACGACGCTCCGCCAGGCGCGGCGGCGATCTCGACCGACCGGGGTGGTGAGGATGCCGGTGCTGCTCGCCCAGCGAGCTTACCGGCCGGCGCCGGAAGTAGTCGAGGCCCTTGCGGCCGACCGGATCAGCTGGATCGCGCTGCGTCGGCGCGCTCGCGAAGGAACCCCTCGGCCTGCCGGAGGAGGTTGGCGTTGTAGCCGCCGCAGAGGCCGCGGTCGCTGGTGAGCACGACGACGTCGACCCGCTTCTCGTCGCGGCGCGCGAGCAGCGGATGGGCGTCGGCCTCGACGCCCGGCGGCGACCGCCGCGAACAGCTCGGTCAGCTTCGCCGCGTACGGTCGGGCGCGCTCCGCCGCCTCCTGCGCGCGGCGCAGCTTCGCCGCGGCGACCATCTTCATCGCCTTGGTGATCTGCTGCGTCGAGCGGACCGAGCGCGATGCGCTTGCGGAGGGCCTTGAGGTTGGCCATCTACGCCGAGAACACCTTCTTGAACTCGTCGAGCGCGGCGTCGAGCTTCGCCTTCACGTCGTCGGTCAGCTCGCTTCTTCGCGCGGACCGTCGCTCAGCACCGTCGGCGTGCTTGGCTCTCGAGGAAGGCGTAGAGCTCGCGCTCGTAGCGCTGCACCGCGTTGGCGGGGAGCGCGTCGAGGTAGCCGTTGGTCGCGGCGTAGATGATCACGATCTGCTTCTCGACCGGCAGCGGCACGTACTGGCCCTGCTTCAGGACCTCGACCAGGCGCTCGCCGCGGTCGAGCTGCCGCTTGGTCGCGGCGTCGAGGTCGGAGCCGAACTGCGCGAAGGCCGCCATCTCGCGGTACTGCGCCAGCTCGAGGCGCAGCGAGCCGGCGACCTTCTTCATCGCCTTGATCTGCGCGTTGCCGCCGACGCGCGACACCGAGATGCCGACGTTCACCGCCGGCCGGACGCCGGAGTAGAAGAGGTCGCGTCTCGAGGAAGATCTGGCCGTCGGTGATCGAGATCACGTTGGTCGGGATGTACGCCGAGACGTCGCCGGCCTGCGTCTCGATGATCGGCAGCGCGGTCAGCGAGCCGCCGCCGCTGCTCGGCGCTCATCTTGGCGGCGCGCTCGAGCAGGCGCGAGTGGAGATAGAAGACGTCGCCGGGGTACGCCTCGCGGCCCGGGCGGGCGGCGCAGCAGCAGCGACAGCTGGCGGTAGGCGACGGCCTGCTTGGAGAGATCGTCGTAGATCACCAGCGCGTGGCGGCCGTTGTCGCGGAAGTACTCGCCCATCGTGCAGCCGGTGTACGGCGCGATGAACTGCAGCGGCGCCGGGTCGGACGCCGTCGGCGACGACGACCGTCGTGTACTCCATCGCGCCGTGACGTGGTGAGCTTGTCGACGACCTGCGCGACCGTCGACCGCTTCTGGCCGATGGCGACGTAGATGCACTGCACGTCGCCGCCGCGCTGGTTGATGATCGTGTCGATGGCGACCGCGGTCTTGCCGGTCTGGCGGTCGCCGATGATCAGCTCGCGCTGGCCGCGGCCGATCGGGATCATGGCGTCGATCGCCTTGATGCCGGTCTGCAGCGGCTCCTTGACGGGCTGGCGCGCGATGATGCCGGGCGCCTTCAGCTCGATGCGGCGCGTGTGCTCGCGTCTTGATCGGGCCCTTGCCGTCGATCGGCTGGCCGAGCGCGTTCACGACGCGGCCGAGCAGCGCGTCGCCGACCGGCACCTCGGCGATGCGGCCGGTGCGGCGGACCTCGTCGCCCTCCTTGATCGCCTGCGCCTCGCCGAAGATGGCGGCGCCGACGTTGTCCTCTTCGAGGTTCAGCACCATGCCGTAGATGTCGTGCGGGAACTCGATCAGCTCGCCGGCGGCGACCTTGTCGAGGCCGTAGATGCGCGCGATGCCGTCGCCGCACGACAGGACGACGCCGGTCTCGCGAACCTCGAGCTGCTTCTCGTAGTCCTTGATCTGCTCGCGGATGATGTCGCTGATCTCCGCGGCGCGGATCTGCATGGTCTGGTGTCCTCCAGCCGGCGGGCTACGCGCCGCGCCCGGCCATCTCCTTGCCGAAGCGCTGCGAGCTGCGTCTTGACGCTGCCGTCGTAGACCGTGCCGCCGATGTCGAGGACGACGCCGCCGAGCAGCTCGGGGTCGACCTCGGTGGTCACGAGGACCTCGCCGGCGCCGGTGAGGCGGCGGGCGAGATCCGTCAGGTCGGTGCTGCTCGGCCGGCGTCGAGCGGGGCGGCCGAACGGATGGTGACGCGGCCGCGATCGAGCTCCGCGTCGACCATGGTCTCGTACGCGCGGGCGACCTCGCGCCAGCGAGCGCGAGGCGATCGCGGTCGGCGAGCAGCCGCACCAGATTGCCGACGATCGCCGAGACCCCGAGCGACGCGACCACCTCGTCGACGATCCTGACGCCGCGCGTCGAGCGCGATGGCCGGGCTGAGGACGATCGCTCGCAGCCGCGGCTCGTCGAAGACGACGGCGGCGCGCGTCAGCTCCTCACCCGTGGCCTCGGCAGCGTTCGCCTGGACGCGTGAGCTCGAGCAGCGCGCGGGCGTAGCGCTTGGCGAGTCGGCCGGTCATCGGCGCGCCTCCCGCCGACGCGACGAAGTCGCGCACGAAGCGGCTCTGGTCGTCGGGACGGAGAGCACTGCGGACGAGGGTCGTCGCCTCGCGCACCGCCTCCTCGATGAGCTCGGCGCGGAGCGCCTGCCGCGCCGTCGTGACCTCCTGTTCGGCCACCATGCGCGCGTCGGTCCGAATGCGCTCGGCGGCGGCGCGACCCGAGGCGAGGAGGGCGTCGCGCTCGCGCTCGGCGGTCGCGCGGAGATCGGCCTTGCAGCTCGCTCGCGCAGCCGCGGCAGATCCGCGAGTTCCCGTGCGATGGCGTCCCGCAGCCCCTGCGCCTCGCTGCGCGCCTGCGCTCCGGCGTCGAGACCCTGACGGATGCGCTCGGTGCGGGCACGGAAGAACTCGCGCAGCGGTCCGCCGAGGAAGCGAACGACGACGAAGACGAAGATTCCGAAGTTGATGACCGGCCAGAGCAGGTCCGTGATGCTCGCGTGCGGCGCGCCGTGCTCCATGGTCAGACGGCCCGTTCCAGCACCTTGCGCGGCGACCTCGCGCGCGATGTCGCCGATCCGGGCGTGGAGATCACGGCGGGCCTGGGCGACGTCCTCGGCGATCCGCGCGCGGACTTCGGCCAGCGTCCGCTGCGCCTCGGCACTGGCCTCATCGACGAGACGCTTCTGCTCGACCTCGGCGCCGCGGACGATCTCCTGCAGCTCGCGCTGGGCTTCCTGGCGCACCTTCGCCAGCGCCTCGGCATGCTCGCGGCGGAGCGCTTCGGCCTCGGCGCGCGCCGCCTGCGCCTCCGCGATGGCGCCTTCGGACCGCTTCGCGCGCTCCTTGATCAGGTGCAGCGCCGGATCGAACCACAGGCGCTTCAGCACGAGCCAGAGCACCACGAAGAGCACGATCTGGACGTAGAAGCTGTACCTGCGGCGTCAACATACGGTCGCGGCGTGTGGATGAGAGGGCGGAGCGAGCGGACGGCCCGCCCCTACTTTGCGGCCTCGGAGTGCACCTTGAGGGGCGCGGTATCGCCCGGCCTGTCGGTGCCGGGGAACTGGGCGACCTTGCGATCCTTGTCCCGCTGCGCCCTCGGCCGCGCCCATCGTGCAGTGGCCCTCGAAGACGACGCCCTCGTGGATGACGAGGCTCGGCGTCGAGATGTTGCCGACCAGACGACCCGGTGCCCGGATCTCGAGGCGCTTCTTGGCGGTGACGTCACCCGTCACGCGTCCATGGATGACGATGGCACTGCCGGTGATCTGGGCGTTCACCACCGCGCTCTCGCCGATGGTGAGCGTGTCCTGCGCGGTGATCTCGCCATCGACGTGGCCTTCGATTCGGGCTGGCCCCTCGAACATGAGCTTGCCCGTGACGTGGCTGCCCTTCCCGAGGAAGGCGCTGGTACCGCTGCCCTCCTCGGGCCGAATCTGGGTCTTGTCCCGCTCGAACATCTCCACCTCCCCGGACTTCGAACCGCTCACGGGAGCAGGCTCCATCCCGCCGGTGTGGGGCCGATCGCCCCGCTCACGATCCTTCCCGAATAGCGCCATAGATTCACTCCGAGGACGCCCCGGCTCGAGCCGTCGGCTCACGTGGTCGAACGCAAAAACTGCGGTGACTTAGCACCGGCCCCCAGGGCTGTCAAAGCTGCTACGGGCGCGCCGGTGCCCCTCGCAGTCGATCGGCCAGTCGCTCGAGCTCGGCGTCGGAGTAGAACTCGATTTCGATCGCTCCCCCGCGCGCCCGCCGGGTGATGCGGACCCGGGTGCCGACGCTCCGGGTGAGGTCATCCGCCAGCGCCCGGAGGTGGATGTCAGCGACCCGTGCCGGGCCCTTCGACGGCCGGGTGCGACGCTCGGCCGCGTCGCGCTCCGCCTCGCTCTTCGAGACCTTGCCACCTTCGATCGAGCGCGCGAATTCGACCTGCCGATCGACGCCCTCGATCGAGAGCACGGCCCGCGCATGGCCGGCGCTGAGCGCCCCGGCCTCGAGCTGCGCCTTGACCGCGTCGGGCAGGGTCAGCAGCCGGAGCGCGTTGGCGACCGCGGGGCGGCTCTTGCCCACCTGTCGCGCGATCTCCTCCTGCGTGAAGCCGTAGACGTCGATCAGGTGGCGATAGGCCTCGGCCTCCTCGAGTGGCGAGCAGGTCCTCGCGCTGGAGGTTCTCGATCAGCGCGAGCTCGAGGCGGTCCTCCGGCCCCGCCTCGCGGATCGTCACCGGCACCTCGTCGAGGCCGGCCCGGATCGCGGCACGCAGCCGGCGCTCGCCGGCGATCAGCTCGTAGCCGTCGCCGGCGCGGCGGACGACGAGCGGCTGCAGCAGCCCGTGCCGGCGCGATCGAGTCGGCCAGCCCGGCCAGCGCCTCCTCGTCGAAGTGCTTGCGCGGCTGCTCAGGGTTCGGCGCGATCGATGCCACCGGCACCAGGGTCGGTATCGGTGGCGGACTCGACGTCCCCGGCAGCAGCGCGCCCAGACCCCTCCCCAACGCCTTCCGCATCGCCTGCTTCCTCCATAGCTTTCTTTGCAAACACTACGCCCTGCGGGTGACCGACCTCCGGGTGGAGCGCGGCGAACTCGCGCGCGAGCGCCCGATACGCAGCCGCCCCGGGAGACGTCGGGCTGTAGCGGAGCACCGGCACGCCGTGGCTCGGGCTCTCCGAGAGCCGGACGTTGCGCGGGACGACCGCCTGGAACACCTGCTGGCCGAAGTGCGTCCGCACCTCCTCCTGCACCTGGCGCGCGAGGCTGTTCCGTCCGTCGAACATCGTGAGGACGATGCCCTCGAGCGCGAGCCCTGGATTGAGCGTCGCACGGACCCGGGCCACCGTGTCGAGCAGCGCCGTCAGGCCCTCGAGCGCGTAGTACTCCGCCTGCAGGGGCACGAGGACGCCATCGGCCGCGCGGAGCGCATTCACCGTCAGCAGACTGAGCGACGGCGGGCAGTCGATGACGACGAACGCGTAGTGGTCGCGAAGCGGCGCCAGCCCACGCACCAGCCGGTGCTCGCGCTCGGCCATCGTGACCAGCTCGATCTCCGCGCCGACGAGATCGCGCGTCGTCGGCAGAATGTCGAGCCGTCCGACCGCCGTCCGCTGCACGATCTCGCGCACGTCACGGCCGTTGACGATCAGATCGTAGACCGTACCAGCGAGGCCGGTCGGGTGCAGGCCGAGGCCAGTGGTCGCGCTCGCCTGCGGATCGAGATCGACCAGGAGCGTGAGATAGCCGTCGAGCGCCAGCGCAGCCGCCAGGTTGACCGCGGTGGTCGTCTTGCCCACACCGCCCTTCTGGTTCGCGACCGCGATCACCCGACCCATCAGCTTCCCCCGCGAGCCTCTGGCTGTACCACAACCCCCAGGCCGGCGGAAACCGCTTTCAGGCGGCGCGCAGGATCGTCAGTCGTCGCCGCTCACCCCTCCCGAGGACATAGTCGTCCATCGTCTCGATCGCGAACCCGAATCGCTCGCCGATCGCCCGTACCACGGCCATGTCGGCGTTCGCCGTCTGCATGGCGATGACACGGCCACCGGGTGCGAGCAGCGGTGGGGCTACCTGCAACAGTTGATCGAGACGGAGCGCTCGGGCCGTGACCACGTCCGCCCTGTTCGCCAACTCGGGAAGGGTGGCAGCCTCCTCGGCCCGCATGGCGTGGACGCCACAACCCACGAGGGGAACCGAACGCACGACCTCGGCGAGGAAGCTCGCGCGCCGGCGACGGGACTCGATCAAGGAGACGCGCACGTCGGGGCGGGCACACGCCACGACGATGCCAGGGAATCCCCCCCCGCTGCCGACGTCGGCCACTCGTGCTCCGGCTCCGATCTGCCGGCACAACGCGAGCGAATCCAGCACGTGCTTCTGGAGGATCTCCTCCGCGTCGTCCTCACCGGTCAGGCGGAGCCGCGCCCGCCAGAGCATGAGGAGGTCCAGATGTCGGTCGATCCGCAGGATGCCGGCATCGTCGAGCGGGACCCCCAGCGCGCGTGCGCCGCTCCGGAGGAGATCCGCCTGCGCGGGCGTCACCGCCGGGGAACGATCAGAACCCGGCGATAGTGGCCGTCGCCCTCGCTCCGGGTGGTGACGGATGGGTCGCCTTCCAGAGCGAGGTGTACGATTCGCCGATCCCGCGGACTCATCGGGTTGAGCGCTTCCACGCGGCCGGTCTTGCGCACGCTCGCTGCCGCCCGTCGTGCCAGCTGCTCGAGGGACTCCTGCCGACGCTCCCGGTACCCCTCGACGTCGATCACGACCCGCGGCGGGGTTCCCTGGTCACGGTCCCGGCCGACGATGCGGTTCAGCAGATATTCGATCGCGTCGAGCGTCTGGCCCTGGCGACCGATCACCAGTCCGGTCTCGACGCCGCGGACCGCAACGACCACCGCGCCGTCCTCGGAGGTCCCTGCAGGTTCGACGTCGCACTGAACGGCCATGTGTCCCAGCAGGGCGCGCAGGAGCATCCGTCGCGCGGTCCTTGGTTCTGTCGCCTGATCCTGCCTGGTTCGACGTCGAACCTACCCCGGGTTCGCCGTCGAACGTTCCCCGGGAAACCTCTCTCGCCGGAGACAGTGGCGTTTCCCGGGAAACGCCGTCGCCTTCATCGAGACGTCCCTGGGGCTCGCGTACCGTCGCCCGGATGCGTGCCCGGCGGGAACCGAGCCCGAACACCCCACGGGTCGAGTTCGAGAGAATCTCGATGGCGACCCGGTCGCGCTCGACCCGCAGCGCGCTCAGCGCCCGGGCGATCGCGTCATCGATGCTGCTGCCTTCGACCTCGATCGAGCGCATGGCGGCCAAGTCCTCACGTTGCAGTCCGCGTCATCGCGTACTGCTGACCGATGGTAAGCACATTGTTCACCAGCCAGTAAAGGACGAGTCCTGCTGGGAAGCTGATGAACATGAACGTGAAGACGAGCGGCATGACCATCATCATGCGTTGCTGGTTCGGGTCGCCCTGCTGGGGCGTCATCCACTGCTGGACGAACATCGATGGCTCCCATGAGCAGCGTGAGGACCGGAATGCCGATGCCCCCGACCATGAGGCGATCCGGGACCGAGAGGTCGTTGATCCAGAGCATGAACGGCGCATGGCGGAGCTCGATCGCGTGGGACAGGGCGTTGTAGAGTCCGACGAAAATCGGGAGTTGCAGCACCATCGGCAGACACCCCGAGAACGGGTTCACGCCGTGGCGCTTGTACAGCTCCATCATCTCCTTCTGCAGGGCGGTCTGGTCGTCCTTGTAGCGCTCTCGCAGGCGCGCCATCTCGGGCTGGACCTTTTGCATCTCGCGCATGTTGCGGAACGTCGCCCGGGTCAGCGGGATCGTCGCGACTTTGACGAGCGTGGTCAGGACGATGATGGCAACCCCGTAGTTGCCGGTGAAGCGGTATATCCAGCGGAGCGCCTGCAGCAGAGGGATGGCGATGAACCAGAACCAGCCGAAATCGACCGCGCGATCGAGGTCGTGGCCCACCGCAGCAAGCACGTCCCGCTCCCGTGGTCCTGCGTAGATCGTGAAGCGCGTGCTGGAAGCGGCCGGCGCCTGGAGCCGAAGGTACTGCAACTGGTCGACCATGCCCGTCGTGACGCGCGTCGAATCACCTTCCGGTATCGCCAGGATGGCGAAGTACGGAGCGGCGAACCCCGCCCAGGTCACTTCGTCGATGGGCTTGGGCGGCTTGTCGACGTTGGCGATGTCCTTCAGGCTGATGTCTGCGAGGTGCCGAGCGGCGAGCACGATGGCCGAACCATGAGGCATCCGGCTCGACCCCCCCGTCTGCGCCTCGGACCCGACCAGCGGTGTCAGAATGAGGCCGACGCTGCTCGTTCCACCTACCGATACCGTCAGATCGAACGTGTACCCCTGTCCCGTGAACGTCAACCGCTTCTCGATCTTCGAGCCATCGGGCAGCGTCCCCGTGAAAACCACGTCGGCGCGCTCGTCACCGGTGATGTTCACGCTCGAGCGATCCGCGGTGTACACGACGCCGGCATCGCCGCTGTCCTTTCCCACGGTCACGGTCAGAGGCAGCACTGCCCCCGCGTGGATCAGCTCCAGCGGTGGACTGTTCCTGGCGATGGTCTCCCGGTAGCGTTCCAGCTCGAGCTTGGCGACGCGTGCCCCCATGGGCGCGATCTGGAGGTGCATCACGTCGGTATGGACCGTCACCGGGGTTCCAGCGTCGGTGCCGGCCTCGAGGCCGGCGGCCGCGGCGGCGGGAGCACCTGGTTGCCCGGGTATCGGCGCTGGAGCCGTGGTTCCCGGGGAGATCGATCCGGAAGGAAGCTGCGGAGCCGCCGGAGCAGCCGTGCGATACTTCCGCAGCACGAGCTCGTTGTAGGCGAGCAGCACCAGGAGCGAGAGCCCGAGGGCGAGCAGCAGCCGACGCTGGTCCATTCCTAGCGCACCCGCTCCGGCACCGGATCGTAGCCGACGGCGGACCAGGGATGACAACGGGCGACCCGACGCGTCGCCAGCCAGGTGCCACGAACGGCGCCGTGGCGCGCGATGGCCTCGCTCGCGAACTCCGAGCAGCTCGGGGTAAACCGGCACGCCGGCCCCATCACGGGGCGCAGCACGAGCCGATATGCACGTAGCATGATCAGGAGAGGGCGCTTCACCGCCGGACTGCTCCTTCGATCAACCGAGAGCGAGCTCGAGCGCGCGGACGACCTCGGCCGCTGCCGCGCCCCCGCTCAGGCGCTCGGCGCCGGGCTTGGCGATGATCACGACGTCGGCCCGAGCGCCGATGTCCGACCGCCGCTGACGGAACGTCTCGCGCACGATCCGCTTCAACCGATTCCGCACGACGGCGTTACCCACGCGCGAGCTGACCGTCACCCCGAGGCGTGCCCCCTCGCTACGCCCCTCTGCGCTTATAGCCACGAAGTGCGGCGTATGACGACGCCGGCCGTCACGCTGGATCGCGAGGAACTCCGCGCGCCGACGCACTCGCACTGCCTTGGGAAACGTCTGGCAGCGCGTCACGCCGCTCATCCCGGCTGCTTCGGCGGGACGTCGACCGTAAGGCGCTTGCGCCCCTTGGCCCGCCGCCGACGCAGGACGTTGCGGCCACCCGGCGAAGCCATCCGGGCGCGGAAACCGTGCGTCCGCTTGCGCCGTCGATTGCTGGGCTGGTAGGTGCGCTTCACAGGAAACGCGCACCTGACCACAGCATTTCGGTGAAGTCAAGCTTTCGCGAGGCCTCACTCACTCGTCCTCGCGCTTCAGACGGCGCGTCATCAGGTCGACGACCGCCTGCATCGGCGACTTGTTCTCGTAGAGCATCTCGAACATCTGCTCGGTGATCGGCATCTCGACGCCGACGCTGCGCGGCGAGGGCACGCACCGACGCGCGTGTTGCGAACGCCCTCGGCCACCTCGCTCATGCTGGCCAGGATGTCCGACGAGCGTCTCGCCGCGACCCAGCCGCAAGCCCACGGTGCGATTGCGGGAGAGGTCGCCCGTGCAGGTCAGGACCAGGTCCCCGAGGCCGGACAGGCCGTAGAGCGTCTGCCGGTCTGCGCCCGAGCTGGACGGCGAGGCGGCTGATCTCCGCGAGGCCCCGCGTGATCAGCGCCGCGCGCGTGTTGTGTGCCGAAGCCCAGGCCGTCGCTGACGCCGGCGGCGACCGCGATCACGTTCTTCACCGCACCGCCGATCTCGACGCCGACCACGTCGGTCGACGTGTAGACGCGGAAGGTCGGGCCGTTGAAGAGCTGCTGCAGCTGCTGCGGCGACCGCCTCCGTCCGCGCTGCCGCGGTGACCGCGGTCGGCATGCCCGCTCGCCACCTCGCGGGCGAAGCTCGGGCCCGAGAGCACGCTGACGCGATCGCGTGCTCCGGCGCCGAGCACCTCCTCGAGGACGTCCGACATCGTGCAGTCGGTGTCCTGCTCGACGCCCTTGGACGTCGAGACGACCAGCGCGCCGGCCGCGGAGCATGTGGCCGCGCAGCTTCGGCCACGGCGCGCACGGCGTGCGACGGACACGACCAGCGACCGCTGCTCCGGCATCCGCGCAGCGCGGCCCGGAGATCGCTCGTGGGAGTGATCTCGTCCGGGAATCGGAACCCCGGGTGGGCAGACGCGTGCTCGCCGGGCGTCGGCGAGTCGCCGCTGCCGGCTGCCGCGTCCCGGGTCCACAGCGACACCGGCATGTCCGAGACGGCCGAGGTGGATCGCGAGTGCCGTTCCCCAGCTTCCCGCGCCGAGCACGAGCGACCGGTACGCCCATTCGCGGCCGGGAGCCTGCCGCAACCACGGCCGGCGTGCAAGGGCGACGGATCCGCGGCCGGTTCGGCGTCGAACCGGCGTCGAACCTCAGGCGTCCGGGTCGGACTCGGGTTCGGGCTCGACCGACCGGTGCCACCTCCACCGGCTCGCCCGGGGTCTCGCCCGTCGTCCTCGCGCTCGGCCAGGCGCGCCACGGACGCGACACGCTCGCCCTCGTCGAGGTCGATCAGGCGCACGCCCTGCGTGTTGCGGCCGATGACCCGGATCTCGTTGACGCGCAGGCGGATCACCTTGCCGCCGCTGGTCACGAGCATGATCTGGTCGTCGTCGGTCACCATGCGGACGCCGACGACCCGGCCGGTCTTGTCGGTGGTCTTCATCGTGATGATGCCTTTGCCGCCGCGATGCGTGCGCCGGTACTCGTCCATCGCCGTGCGCTTGCCGTAGCCGTTCTCGGAGACGGCGAGCAGCGTGCCGCCCGGTCTCGACGAGGTCGATGCGCCACCACCTCGTCGCCCTCGTCGAGCGTCATGCCGCGGACGCCGTAGGTGCCGCGACCCATCGGCCGGACCTCCGCTTCGTCGAAGCGGATGGCCTGGCCGTCGCGCGGTCGAGAGGATCACCTCGCTGCGAGCCGTCGGTCAGCCGCACGCCGATCACCTCGTCGCCCTCCTCGAGCGCGATCGCGATGATGCCCGAGGGGCGCGGCGACGAGTACTGCATCAGGTCGGTCTTCTTCACGAGACCGCGGCGGGTGGCGAAGACGAGGTAGCGGCCTTCGCTGGAACTCCCGCACCGGCAGGAACGCCGACAGCTTCTCCTCGGGCTTCAGGCTGCAGCAGGTTGGTCGATCGCTGCGCCCGCGTGCCGCGCGGCCCGCCTGCGGGATCTCGTGCACCTTGAGCCAGTAGACCTTCCCGGTCGTGGTGAAGAACAGGATGTACGAGTGCGTCGAGGCGACGAACAGGTGCTCGACGAAGTCCTCGTCGCGCGTCGTCGGCGCCGATCTTCCCGCGGCCGCCGCGGCGCTGCGCGCGGTAGAGGCTGACCGGGTTCCGCTTGATGTAGCCCTCGTGGGAGATCGTGACGACCATGTCCTCTTCGACGATCAGGTCCTCGACCGAGATGGCCGCGGCCTCGTCGACGATCTGCGTGCGGCGCGCGTCGCCGTACTTCTCGCGCAGCGCCCGCAGCTCGTCGACGATGATCTTCAGCACCTCGCGCTCGTCGGCCAGGATCTCGCGGAAGCGCGCGATCTGCCGCTCGACCTCGCGCGTACTCGTCGACGATCTTCTCGCGCTCGAGGCCGGTCAGGCGCTGCAGCCGCATCTCGAGGATGGCCTGGGCCTGCAGCTGGCGTCAGGCCGAACGCGGTCATCAGGCCTTCCCGTGCCGTCGGCGGGATCCGTCGCCGCGCGGATGATGCGCGATCGCCTGGTCGAGGTTCTCGATCGCGATCTTCAGCCCGGCGAGGATGTGCAGCCGCTCCTCGGCCTTGCGCAGCTCGAAGACCGTCCGGCGGATCGACGACCTCGCGGCGGTGCTTGAGGAAGACCTGGAGCGCGTCCCGCAGGTTCAGCAGCTGCGGCCGCCCGTCGACGATCGCGAGCATGTTGACGCCGAACGACTCCTGCAGCGGCGTGTGCTTGTAGAGCTGGTTCAGCAGCACCTCGGCGACGGCGTCGCGCTTGAGATCGATGACGATGCGCATGCCCTCGCGATCGGACTCGTCGCGGAGGTCGGAGATGCCGTCGAGCTTGCGCTCGTTCACCAGCTCGGCGATGCGCTCGATCAGGCGGGCCTTGTTCACCTGGATACGGGATCTCGGTGACGATGATCGACGACCGGCCGCTCTTCTCGTCGGTTTCGATCGCGGCGCGTGCGCCCGCAGCGTGAGGATGCCGCGGCCCTCGCGGTAGGCGTCGCGGATCGGTGCCTGCCCGCAGATGAACCCGGCGGTGGGAAGTCGGGCCCGGGGATGAAGCGCATCAGCTCGTCGACCGTGAGCTCGGGCGTTCTCGATCAGCGCGATCAGGCGCGTCGCACACCTCGCCGAGGTTGTGCGGCGGGATGTTCGTCGCCATGCCGACGGCGATGCCGGACGACGCCGTTGACCAGCAGGTTCGGCACCTGGCTCGGGAGGACGAACGGCTCCGTGCGTCGAGTCGTCGAAGTTCGGGACGAACTCGACGGTCTCCTTGTCGATGTCGGCGAGCAGCTCCTCGGCGAGCTCCGTCAGGCGGCACTCGGTGTAGCGGTAGGCCGCCGGCGGGATCGCCGTCGACCGAGCCGAAGTTCCCCTGCCCGTCGATCAGCGGGTAGCGGAGGTTCCACTCCTGCGCCAGCCGCACGAGCGCGTCGTAGACGGCGCTGTCGCCGTGCGGATGGTAGCGCTTCAGCACCTCGCCGACGACGCCGGCGCACTTCGAGTAGCGCCGGTTGTGCAGCAGTCCCTCGCTGAACATCGCGTAGAGGATGCGGCGATGGACCGGCTTCAGGCCGTCGCGGGCGTCGGGCAGCGCGCGCGCCGATGATGACCGACATCGCGTAGTCCATGTAGGACTCGCGCATCTGGTCTTCGATGTTGACGGGGATCGCGCTGCGACTTGTCGTCCATGCTCGTCGCGGGTCAGATGTCGAGGTTGCGCACGTTGAGCGCGTTCTCCTCGATGAACTTGCGGCGCGGCTCGACCTCGTCGCCCATCAGCGTCGAGAAGATGTCGTCGGCCTCGTACGCGTCCTCGATCTTCACCTGGAGCAGCGTGCGCGGTCTCCGGGTTCATCGTGGTCTCCCAGAGCTGCGTCGGGTTCATCTCGCCGAGACCCTTGTAGCGCTGGATCTCGAGCGCCCTTGCGCGCCGCGGTCATGATGCGGCCGACGGCCTGCTGGCAGGTTCGGCACGGCTCTCGGCGTCGTCGCCTTCGCCCAGCGTGAACGGCGGGTCGCCGGCGCTCGCGAGCTCGCGCGCCAGGCGGTGGACCTCCTCGAACTCCGCGCTCGAGGCAGCAGCTCGCGGTCGATGACGTTGCGGTGCGCCGTGCCGTTCGTGCGCGTCGACGCGACCAGCGCTGAGCAGGCGTGCTCGCGGTCGTCCTCGAACGTGAAGTTGACGGGCAGCAGGTCGGGCGCCGCGATGCGTCAGGTAGCGTCTCGGCACCGGCGACAGCCTCGCGCAGGCGCTCGCGTCGTCGGCCAGCGCCGCGGCGTCGATACCGACCTGCCGGGCGAGCGCCGTCACCACGTGTCGGTTGCGTCCCTTGCGCTCGAGGACGTCGAGCAGCCGTCTCGAGCCGGATCGACCTTCTTCACGAGCTGCTTGAGCGGCGTCCCCGTGATCGGCGGGCCCGCCCTGCCCCCGCAGCATCGACGTTCGCCGGCGCCGAGCTCGATCAGGTAGTCCTCGAGCGCCGGCTCGTCCTTCAGGTACTGCTCGGTCTTCGCCGCGCTTCACGCGGTAGAGCGGCGGCTGCGCGATGAAGAGGTGGCCCGCTCGATGATCTCCTGGAAGTGGCGGTAGAAGAACGTGAGCAGCAGCGTCCGGATGTGCGCGCCGTCGACGTCGGCGTCGCACATCAGGATGATCGTGTGGTAGCGCAGCTTCGAGAGGTCCTTGTCGTCGCGGCCGATGCCGGCGCCGAGCGCCGTGATCAGGAGCTTGATCTCCTGCGACGAGAGCATCTTGTCGAAGCGCGCCTTCTCGACGTTCAGGATCTTCCCGCGCAGCGGCAGGATCGCCTGGTTCTTCCGATCGCGTCCCTGCTTCGCCGAGCCACCTGCCGAGTCGCCCTCGACGATGAAGAGCTCCGAGAGCGCCGGGTCGCGCTCCTGGCAGTCGGCCAGCTTGCCCGGCAACGCGCCGCCGTCGAGCGCACCCTTGCGGCGGGCGAGGTCCTTCGCCTTGCGCGTCGCCTCGCGGACGCGCGCCGCTTCGATGCCCTTCAGCGACGATGCGCTTCGCGCTTCGGCCGGGTGCTCCTCGAGGTACGATCGCCAGGCGGTCGTTCACCAGCGCCTCGACGATGCCCTTCACCTCGCTGTTGCCGAGCTTCGTCTTCGTCTGCCCCTCGAACTGCGGCTCGGGCACCTTGACGCTGATGACCGCCGTCAGGCCCTCGCGGACGTCGTCGCCCTGGAGGGCCTCGTCGTCCTTCTTCGAGCAGCCCGTTGGCGACGGCGTAGGCGTTGATGGTGCGGGTCAGCGCCGACTTGCAGCCCGATCAGATGGGTGCCGCCCTCGATCGTGTTGATGTTGTTGGCGAAGGCGTAGACGTTCTCGGCGTAGCCGTCGTTCCACTGCATCGCGATCTCGACGTCGACGCCGTCGCGCGTGCCCTGCAGGTAGATCACGTCCGGGTGGATGGGCGTCTTCGGCCTTGTTCAGATGCTCGACGAAGGAGACGATGCCGCCCTCGTAGAGGAACTCGTGCGACTTCTGGTCGCGCTCGTCCGTCGATCGTGATGTGGACGCCGCGGTTCAGGAACGCCAGCTCGCGCAGGCGCTGCGAGAGGATGTCGAAGCTGAACGTCGGTGCGTCTCGAAGATCAGCGCGTCGGGCTTGAAGGTGATCCGCGTGCCGCGCTGGTCGGTGACGCCGATCTCCTGGACCGGCCGCCTCGCGGCTCGCCGCGCTGGTAGCGCTGGGCGTACACCTTGCCGTCGCGGCGGACCTCCATCTCGAGGGTCTCGGAGAGCGCGTTCACGACCGAGACGCCGACCCCGTGCAGACCGCCGGACACCTTGTAGGCGCCCTTGTCGAACTTGCCGCCGGCGTGGAGCTTGGTGAGCACGACCTGCGCCGCCGAGATGCCCTCGGTGGGGTGGATCTCGACCGGGATGCCGCGGCCGTCGTCCTCGACCGTGACGCTCGAGTCGATGTGGATCGTCACGGCGATGCGGCGTGCACTCGCCGGCCAGCGCCTCGTCGATCGAGTTGTCGACGACCTCGAACACGAGGTGGTGCAGGCCCGCGCTCGGCGGTGTCGCCGATGTACATGCCGGGGCGCTTCCGCACCGCCTCGAGGCCCTCGAGAACCTTGATGTTCTCGGCGCCGTACGTCGCGGACGAGCCTGGTGCGTCGGGAGCGGTCACTCATGCCCTCGCGAAGGAGAAATCGCGGATTTATACCACGGCGCCATACTCTGCGACGCCACCGTCGGCCTCTGCAGCGCCATCGTCCGGAGCGCCTCGCGAGCGCCGTGGTGCCGGGCGCGTCAGAGCCGCATCGGCATCACGACGTAGGTGTATGTCGGGATCCTGCGATCCGCGCAGCACCCCGGGCCCGACCTCGTCGGTGAGCGCGAGCTCGATCACGTCGCCGCTGGCGTGGACCGTCAGCACGTCGATGCAGGTAGCGGGCGTTGAAGCCGATGGTGATCGGGTCGCCGCTGTACGACGACCTCGATGTCCTCGCTGGCCTCGCCCTGCTCCGGATTGCTGGCCGACAGCTCGAGTCGTGCCCTGCTCGAGCTGCAGCTTCACGCCGTGCGACCGCTCGCTCGCCAGCAGCGAGGTGCGGCGCAGCGCGGCCAGGAAGTCGTCGCGGTTGAGCCGCGCCCTGCGCGCGCGACGCGGCCGGGATGACCTGCCGGTAGTCGGGGAACTCCCCCTCGACGAGACGCATGAAGAACGACACCGCCGGCGGTGTGCACGCGGACGTCCTTCTCGGCGATCGACCAGCGTCAGCTCCGCTCCTCGGTCTCGTCGAGCAGCTTTCGGACCTCGCGCGAGCCCCTTGCGCGGCATGATCACGCCCGCGCGGCAGCTTCGCGTCCTTCAGCGCTGCGCTCGATCATCGCCAGGCGATGACCGTCGGTCGCGACCATGCGGAGCACCCCGTTCTCGGCAGTCTCGACGTAGACACCGGAGAGATTGAACCGGGTCTCGTCGGTCGACACCGCGAACAGCGTCTTGTCGATCATCTCGCGCAGCGTGCCGGATGCCACCCGCAGCGGGACGCCGCCGCTCGCGCCCGCGCCGAGCGGCAGCTCCGGGAAGTCCTTCGGCGTCGAGGCTCACGACCTTGAACTTGCGAGCGCCCGGCGAGCACGCTCGACCCAGCCCGGCGGCGACCGCCTTGAGCGTCGATCTCCTCGGCCGTCACCTCACGCACGATCTCGTAGAGCTTCCGGGCATTCAGGGTGATCGACCCCTTCGTCTTCACCTTCGCCGGTGACGCGCATGCGCAGCCCGACCTCCATGTCGGTCGCCGTGAGCGCGAGCCCGCCGTCTCGCCGGCTCGATCAGGACGTTGGCGAGGATCGGGCAGCGTGTTCCGTCGCTCGACCACCCCCTGGACGAGGTAGCAGACCCCGGAGCAGATCCTCCCGCTTGATGCTGACGTCCATGCTGCCACCTCGTCCGAGCGCGCTCGTGCCCGTTATCCCCAGCGCCTTCCTAAGGCTCTTCTTGCCCTTATGTCCGAGATCCCGTCGTCGTCGTAGGGACTGTGGACGATGTGGACAACCGGCGACGGACGCCCGAATTCCCGTAGTGCGATCGGGCCAGAGTTGTCCACCACTGGAACCGGAGCGATTGCTCGGTTCACTGTACGCTTGATGGCGCGCTCCGAGCCGCTCCACCGTGGCCTGGAACGCCGGGTCGTCCTTCAGACGCGCGTTCGATCAGCTGGGTGGCGTGGATCACCGTGGAATGGTCGCGCTCGAAGAGCTCGCCGATGTGCGGGATACGAGGCGCTCGAGGAGCCGGCGGCAGAGATACATGGCGATCTGCCGTGGGACCGCGACGTGCCGGCTCCGGCGGCGGGAGCGGAGGTCGCTCGGGCGGAGCGCGAAGTGGTCGCAGACGGCCGCGGCGATGTCGTCGAAGGTGAGCGGCGGATGCTTCGGCTGGAGGACGAGCTGCGAGGACCTCGCGGGCGTAGTCGACGGTGATCTCCCGGCGCTCGACGCGAAGCGTGCGCGCCGAGCCGGGTGAGGGCCCCCTCCAGCTCGCGCACGTTCGAGGCGATCTGCTCCGCCAGGAAGAGTGCGACGTCGGGGCCGAGTCGAATGCCCTCGAGCTCGGCCTTGCGCTCGAGCGATGGCGACCCGCGTCTCGACGTCGGGCGGCTGGATGTCGGCGATCAGCCCCCACTCGAACCGGTTGCGCAGCCGCTCCTCCAGATCGGGGATGTCCTTCGGGCACCTTGTCCGAGGTGAGGACGATCTGGCAGCGGCGCTCGTAGAGGCTGTTGAAGGTGTGGAAGAACTCCTCCTGCGTGCGCTCGCGGCCCGCCAGCAGCTGCACGTCGTCGAGCGATGCAGCACGTCGACCTGGCGGAGCCGCTGCTTGAACTCCTCCATCCGGTCGCGACGGAGCGAGCTGATCAGGTCGTTCATGAAGACGTCGCAGGAGAGGTAGCCGACGCGCGCGTCCGGTCGCTGCTCCAGGACCTGATGGCCGATCGCGTTGACGAGGTGGGTCTTTCCCGAGCCCGACGCCGCCGTAGAGGAAGAGCGGGTTGTAGTGATCGCCGGGCTGGGTCGCGACCGCCTTGCTGGCGGCATGCGCGAACTGGTTCGACGCGCCCGACGACGAAGGTCGCGAAGGTGTAGTTCGGGTTGAGTGGGGAGCCGACGCGCGACCGGGCGACGTTCGCGGCGGCGTGGGAGATCGGGAAAGAGCTCGCCCTGCTGTCGCGTCGGCAACTCGAGGAGCACCTGCCGCGGTCCGATGACGTACTTCCGTCGCGCAGGCGCAGCGCCTCGGCATAGTGGTCGTTCACGCCGACGCAGGACGAGTGCGATTCGGCGCCTCGAGCCGCAGCTCCGTCGGCGGTGAGCGGCGATCGGACGCAGCGGTCGAGATCGCGCGATCGACGACGTCGCTGCCGAGCGTCTCCGAGCAGCCGCGAGAGCACGCCCTCCCGGACACCTGGCTGGCCGAGGTGCGATCGCTGCTGCACGGGAAGGGCCGTCGAATCTAGGGCAAGCGCGTTCGATGCCGCAAGACCGGTGCGCGCGGCTTGACCGTGCAGAGGGCCGGTGCAACGCTCCGCGTCGGATGCGGCCCGAACTCCGAGAAGCTGTTCGCCGAGGCGGCCCGCGTCATTCCGGGCGGCGTGAACAGTCCCGTCCGCTCGTGGCGGGCGGTCGGTGGCCATCCGGTCTTCATCCAGCGCGGGCGCGGCGCGCACGTCACCGACGTCGACGGCAACGAGTACGTCGACTTCGTCGGGTCGTGGGGCCCGCTGATCCTCGGCCACGCCGCAGCCCGGCGTCGTCCGCGCCGTCGACCGAGCGAGCGCGCTCCGGGACGAGCTTCGGCGCACCGACGGCGCTCGAGGTCGAGCTGGCGCGACAGCTGGTCGATGCGGTCCCGTCGCGTCGACGCAGGTGCGCCTGGTCAGCTCCGGCACCGAGGCGACGATGACCGCTCTCCGGCTGGCGCGTGCCGCCACCGGCCGCGACCGCGATCGTCAAGTTCGCCGGCTGCTACCACGGGCACGTCGACGCCCTCCTGGTGCGCGCCGGGTCGGGCGCCCTGACGCTCGGCGTACCCGACAGCCCCGGGGTGCCGGCGGCGCTCGCCGAGCTGACGCTGGTCGCCGAGTTCAACGACGTCGCCGGCGTCCGGGAGCTCCTCCGGACGCGGGGCAGCGAGATCGCGGCCGTCATCGTCGAGCCGGTCGCGGGCAACATGGGCGTGGTCGCCCCGGCGGCGGGATTCCTCGAGATGCTCCGCGAGGAGACGTCCCGGTCCGGCACCCTCCTCGTCTTCGACGAGGTCATGACCGGGTTCCGGGTCGCCTGGGGCGGCGCGCAGGCAGCGCTACGGCATCACCCCCGACCTGACCTGCCTCGGCAAGATCATCGGCGGCGGCCTGCCGCTGGCAGCCTTCGGCGGGCGGCGCGACCTGATGGAGCAGCTGGCGCCGGTCGGGCCCCGTCTACCAGGCGGGCACGCTGTCCGGGAATCCGCTCAGCGTCGCCGCCGGCCTCGCGACCCTCGCGGGCGCTGCGGTCCACGCCCGACGCCTACGATCGGCTCGAGCGCCTGGGCGCCCGGGCCGAGCAGCTGCTCCGCGAGGCCCTCGCCGAGGCGGGCGTCGCGGGCTGTGTGAACCGCGTCGGCTCGATGCTGACGCTGTTCATCGGGCGCGAGCGGTCGTGACTTCCTTCGCCGAGGCGACGAGCTCGCCGACACGGATGCCTTCGCCCGATACTTCCGCGGGATGCTCGAGGAGGGCATCTACCTGCCGCCATCGCAGTTCGAGGCGCTGTTCCTGTCGCTGGCGCACACCGACGCCGACATCGACCGTCTCGGCGAGGCCGCGCGGCGGGTCCTCGGACGCCTGGACCGCTGACGGTGGCCCTCGCGCCGTCCTACGTCCGGCTCGCACGCTACGGCGCCCTGGCCTTCGAGTTCACCGGTACGATCGCCGGCGGGGTCGTTCGTCGGGTGGATGCTCGACGAGTGGTTCGGGACCGGGCCATGGGGCGTGCTCGGTCTGCACGCTGCTCGGCGTGGTCGGGGGCTTCGTCCAGCTGGTCCGCGTCCTCCGCCGCTATGACCGGCTCGAACGTGACGCCGGACGCCGGACGGGTTGAGCGCACCCACTGGGCGCTGGTCCTCGGCCTGGCCGCAGCGGCGTGGGTCGTCGGCTGGCCCGGGCCCGGGGGCGTCCTGGTCGGGGGAGCGGTGGTCGGGCTGTCGCTCCGGCTGTCGTCGATCGGCCTCCGGATGCTCCTCGGGAGTGCCCGGCCGCGCCTTGCTTTCGGGATTCTGTTTGTTAAGCTCCTCGCGCTTTTCGGACTCACGTGGGTTGCCTTCGCGGCTGTACGGCAAGGTCCTGATCCGATCGGCTTCGCGCTGGGGGTGAGCTGCCTGGCGGTGGCCGGGGTCGTCGAGGCGCTGCGGGTGAGGGAAAGAGGCTGATGGAGCATCATCCGTTCACCTGGTTCGGCACGACGGGACTGCCCGAGTCGGCGGTCACCGCCGTCTTCGTCGGTGCTCTGCTGGTCGCGTTCGCGCTGCTCATCCGCGGCAAGCTGGCCGCGACCGAGGCCGCCCTCACGCCCGACGACGGCATCACCGCGCGCAACGTCGGCGAGGCGGTGGTCGAGCTCGTCCACGGGCTCGCCGAGGGCATGATCGAGCACCACGCCGCGCGCTACGTGCCGCTGCTGGCACGTTCTTCGTCTTCATCCTGATGGCGAACCTGCTCGGTCTCGTGCCGGGCTTCGCGCCGCCGACCGTCGACTTCAACATCACGTTCGCGCTCGGGATGGTCTCGTTCGTGGCCTACATGGGCTACGGGTTCAAGGAGCACGGCCCCGCGTACCTGAAGCATTTCACGGGGCCGGTGATCTTCGTCGCGCCGCTCATGATCCTCATCGAGATCTTCAGCCACGCGTTCCGCCCGATCTCGCTCGGCATCCGTCTGTTCGCCAACATGTTCGCGGACCACAAGGTGATCGAGATCTTCACCGACCTCACCAAGGTCGTGGTCCCGGTGATCTTCTACCTGCTCGGCGCCTTCGTCTGCGTCGTGCAGGCGTTCGTGTTCACGATGCTGACCGCGATCTACATCGCGCTGGCCGTCACCCACGAGCACGGCAGCGCGCCGGAATGACGCCGTAGGGCGAAGGGCTTGGGCAGCCGCCCGGTGGGAGAGGAAGAGGATGTTGGGGAGGAAGGGACGATCGGCGGCCCGGGAAGGGAAGAGATGACAAGGGGAATCGTACGTCTGACGCTCGCCGTGCTGGGACTGCTCCTGCTGGTGCATCCCGCGTTCGCCGAGACTGCCGCCGAGGGCGGCGGGTCCATGGCGAGCGGACTCACGGCGCTGGCGGCCGGTCTCGGCCTCGGCATCGCGGCGCTCGGCGTCGGGCTCGGCCAGGGACGGGCGACCGCCGCAGCGATGGAGTCGATCGGCCGCAATCCGAACTCGGCCGACCGCATCTTCACGCCGCTGATCGCTGGGTCTCGCGCTGATGGAGGCGCTCGCGCTGTACATGTTCGTGATCGCGTTCTTCCTGCAGGGAAAGGTGCACTGAGGTCAGAGGCCCGCGCCGGGCGACGGAGCTGTCCGTCGCCCGGCGCGGGCCGTCGAGAAGTCGGAGGGGAGGTGGGGCATGCTGTGGAACGTTCCCGAGGTGGGTGATGCCAGCGGGGCGGAGGCGCGGCCCCGTATGCTCGCGGTCGCCGGGTCGCTGCAGCGACGCAACCGGACGATTCTGACGCTGGTGCCCGTGGCGGGTGTCCGGCCGAATCCCGACCAGCCGCGAAAGCACTTCGCGGAGGAGAAGCTCGCGGAGCTGGCGGCCTCGATCCGGTTGCGCGGTCTGCTGCAGCCGATCGTGGTGCGCCGACGCGAGGATGGGTTCGAGTTGCTCGCCGGTGAGCGGCGCTTTCGCGCAGCCCAGATGGCGGGCCTGGATCGCCTCCCGGCGCTGATCCGCGAGGGGGACGACCCGCTCGAGATCGCCCTCATCGAGAACCTCCAGCGCGAGGACCTCTCGCCTCTCGAGGAGGCCGAAGCGCTCGCCGCGTTGATCGAGCGTCACGGATACAGCCACCAGGAGGTGGCAGACATCCTGGGACGCAGCCGCCCGTACGTCTCGAATACCCTCGCCCTCACCCGCCTGCCCGAAGAGGTGAAGGATGAGCTCCACCGGGGCGGCCGCTCGCTCTCCCGGGAGCTGCTGATGGGCGTCGCCCGCGAAGGCGACGAGCATTCGGCCGTTGGGCTCTGGCAGGACTTGAAGCAGGAGGTCCCTTCCGTCCGGGAGTTCCGGGCGCGCCGGTCAGGAGAGACCCCGATCCCGGCGGTCGAGAGCGTGCTGCTGTCCGCACAACGGCTCAACCACGCGCTCACGACGCTGCTCGCCGGCGCCGAGGTGCCGGACGACCAGGTCCAGCAGGTATCCCGCACGTTGCGCCGCACCGAGCGACTGGTGCGACGGCAGCTGAGCGCGTTGGCGGAACGCTGAGATCGGCCGAGGTGGCGAACTGCCGCACCTGTGGTGAACCACCACAGGTGTCCGGTCACGTTTCGTTACCGCGTTTCACCCGAGGACCTCGGTCGCCAGACCGATCCCCCATCATTCCAGATGCTTGGGATTCAGCCCTTCCGTGGCACGAGCCCTGCAGCATCTGCGCTCATGCAAACCGCTGCTGCTGTGGAAGGGATGACCAAGACGACCGCCCGGAGTGCCTCCGTCGATCTCGAACCGGAGACGATCCTGCCCTCGCAGTATTTCGCCGGCGTCCAGATCGATGCCTCGCTGCAGCCCGAGAAGCGGTTGATGCTCGCCGTCCTCGAGGACGCGGTCGGCACGTTCCAGAAGTACGTGAACATGACCGACCGGCGCGCGCAGGCCCTGTTCACGGAGACCGAGGAGTGGTTCGCGTCGGACGAGGTCGACTGGCCGTACTCGTTCGTGAACATGTGCCACGCCCTCGGTCTCGACGTCGACTACATGCGCCAGGGCATGTGGCGTTGGCGTGACCGGCAGCGCGCTCGCGGTGCGGCGGGCGGCAACGTCCTGCGCTTCCCGTTCCGTCGCGTGAACGGTACGCGCCACGCGATCACCGGACGGCCGATCGGTCTCCGTCGCACGGCGTAGCTTTACCGCGCGATCCGTTTCCTGCTATCGCCGCCGCGTGATCGCGTTCGACACCGAACGGCGTGCGGGGTGGGTATGACGGTGAAGCCGATCCCGGTCGCCGACGAGCTCTCCCGTGCGTACTGGGACGGAGCGCGACGTCACCAGCTGACGGTGCAGCGCTGCGGCAGGTGCGGGAAGTGGACACACTACCCGCGCCCCGCGTGTGCGGCATGCGGCTCGACCGAGCTGGTGCCGACCCCGGTCTCCGGTCGCGGGACCGTGTACACCTGGACCGTCAGCCACTACGTGGGCGGTCCGGGATTCGAGAGCGCGGTGCCGTACGCCATCGTCCTCGTCCAGCTCGACGAAGACGCCACGCTGCGCATCGTCGCCAATCTGCGCGACTGCCCGCCGGACCGCATTCGGGCAGGGATGCCCGTCGAGGTGGTCTTCGAGGACCTCGGGGACGGGGTGGCGCTGCCGCAGTTCCAGCCGCGGACGGTCTAGAGCTCGGGCTCGATCAGGACGCGCTCGACGCCGCGGTTGGCGAAGCCGAGGGCGCGCGCGGCACCCAGCGACACGTCGATCTCCCGCGGCCGCACATAGGGGCCACGGTCGTTGATCCGCAGCGTGACCGACCGTCCGTTCCGGAGGTTGGTCACCTTCACCCTGCTCCCGAGCGGCAGCGAGCGGTGGGCAGCAGACAGGGCGTTCGGGTTGAAGCGCTCACCATTGGCGGTCTTCCGGTTCGCGAACTCGTGCCCGTACCAGGAGGCCTGGCAGACCTTCGCCCGCTTCGGGGAGACGACCGTGTCCGCGTGCGCCACGCTGGCGACGAGCAGACCGATGGACGGGATGATCAGCGCGATCCACAGGCGCGTCGAGCGCGCATGCTCGAGTACAGTACGCATGAGAAGCTCCTTGAACGCCGACGAAGTTAGTTGACGGGTTCGGACCTGAGAGCTGGCCCTACCGGACGGTGTCCGGATTCACCCCAAGGACGACTGCGTCCTCCGCTCCCCCCGAGGGGGGATTAGGCGTTGACTGTGATGGGGCGGCTTTTGCCTGAAGGCGGGGGGCGCGTCAACCAGGCCCCTGTCAGGAATCTGACGCCTTCAATGGTCGTCTTCTCCCGTGTCGAAGTTGCCTTTGACCCCCGGAAGGAGGGGAGACTTGTAGTGGGCGATCCGACTCGGGGTGGGCTTGCGATAAACGAACTCCGTTTCACAGCCCTTGCAGACCACCCGATACTCCCCGCCGACCCGCCGGAGCTTCACCGTGACGATGTCCCCGTTCCCGTGCTTGTGCTGAATCGCCGGGAAGTCGGAGACCTGCACCGTGCGCATACGCGCGGCTGCTATCGCTGGAGCACTCGCCTGTCAATTCGGCGCGCAATCGGTCAGTTCACATTGCGCGGTCTACTTCCCGGTGCCAGCATGGCCGGAATGTCGAACCGGCTCGCGGGCGAGACGAGCCCCTACCTGCTGCAGCACGCCCACAACCCGGTCGACTGGTACCCCTGGGGCGACGAGGCCTTCGCCCGCGCCCGGGAGGAGCGCAAGCCCATCCTCCTGTCGGTCGGCTACTCGGCCTGTCACTGGTGCCACGTCATGGAGCGGGAGTCGTTCGAGAACCCGGACATCGCAGCACTCATGAACGAGCTGTTCGTCAACGTGAAGGTCGACCGCGAGGAGCGCCCGGACGTCGACGACGTCTACATGAAGGCGGTGCAGGTACTGACCGGCCGCGGCGGCTGGCCCCTGACGGTGTTCCTCACGCCGGACCGCCAGCCCTTCCACGGCGGGACCTACTTTCCGCCGACCGACCGTCACGGCATGCCCGCCTTCCCGCGGGTCCTGCGGGCCGTGGCCGAAGCGTTTCGGGACCGTCCCGACGACGTCACGCGGGCCGTCGGATCGCTGATGGCTGGGGTCTCCAAGCTGGAGGAGCCCGCGCCGCCGGCGGCAGCGCTCGACCCGACCCTCCCGCAGCGAGCGGCCGACGCCCTCCTCGGTCACGTCGACCTCACCGACGGGGGGCTCGGCGGCGCGCCCAAGTTCCCTCACACCCAGGCCTTCCAACTCCTGTTGCGCCAGCACCGGCGGAGCGGCCGGTGCGACCTCCTCGACGCCGTACTCGTCACCTGTGAGCGCATGGCGGCTGGTGGCGTCTACGACCAGATCGGCGGCGGCTTCCATCGCTACTCGGTGGACGCCCGCTGGCTCGTGCCGCACTTCGAGAAGATGCTCTACGACAACGCGCAGCTGCCCCGCCTCTACCTGGAGGCGTTCCAAGTGACGGGCAGTCCAGCCCTGCGCCGGATCGTGGAGGAGACGCTCGACTACGTACTGCGCGAGATGCGCCACGAGCGGGGAGGATTCTTCACCGCGACGGATGCCGACAGCGAGGGAGAGGAGGGGCTCTTCTTCACCTGGACCCCGGCCGAGATCGCCTCGACGGTCGATCCCGACGACGTGGATATCGTCTGCCGCTACTGGAACGTGACCGACGAGGGCAACTTCGAGGGTCGGAGCATCCCGCACCTCACGGTGACGGTCGAGCAGGTCGCGCGCCTGTTCGGGCGCACGACGGAGGAGGCCGCCGCTGCCATCGCCCGCGCCCGCGAGCGGCTCTACGACGTCCGCCGCCGTCGCGTGCCGCCGGTGCGGGACGAGAAGATCCTGACGAGCTGGAACGCGCTCATGATCGGCACGCTCGCCGAAGCCGGGCGGGTGCTCGGTCTCGCGCGCTTCGTCGATGCGGCGGTGGCGGCCACCGACTTCCTCTGGACGGAGGTCCGCCGCGACGGGCGACTTCTCCACGGGTGGGCGGTCGGCGCCGCAAAGCAGCCGGCCTTCCTCGACGACCACGCCTTCCTGGCGAGCGCGCTGGTGGACCTGTACGAGGCCACCGGCGATCTCCGCCATCTCGGGCGCGCGCGTGAGCTGGTCGCCGAGATGGAGGCGCGCTTCCACGATCGCACCGACGGCGCGTACTTCTACACGGCGCACGACGCGGAGACGCTGGTCGCGCGGCCGAAGCCCGGCGCCGACGGCGCCCTGCCCTCCGGCAACGCGGTCGCCGCGCACGTCCTCCTGCGCCTCTTCCATCTGACCGGCGACGAGGCGCTGCGTGTCCGCGCCGAGGAGATTCTCCGCCTGTATCACGATGCGGCGGCGAAGAACCCGTTCGCATACGCGGCCTATCTCCAGGCGCTGGAGTTCTGGATCGATGGTCCGACCGAGGTGGTGATCGTCGGACGCCGCGGTGACCCGGCGACCGCGGCGCTGTGGGCAACCGTCGCCGGCATCTACCAGCCGCACCGCGTCTTGGTCGCCGTCGAGCCGGGAGCCCCGGACGTCCCCGCACCGGCACGCGAGCGCCCCGCCATCGGCGGGCAGCCGACGGCATACGTCTGCCGCCACTTCACCTGCTCGGCGCCGGTGACGGACCCGACCGCCCTACGGTCGCTGCTGCTCGACTCCTAGCGACCCTGGAAGCGCGGGGGGCGCCGCTCGCGCTGCGCGGCGAGGCCCTCCTGCAGGTCCGCGCTCGAGCGCACCTGGCGCGCCAGCGCTTCCAGGTCGTCGCGCGGAATGGCCTGCCGCTGGCTGCCGACGCGGTGGATCGTCGCCTTCATCGCGCGGACGGACAAGGGGGCGTTGCGCGCGATCTGCTGCGCGAGCGCGTCGACCGCGGCGGTGAGCGCGTCGGGCGCCACGACCCGGTTCACCAGATTGAGCCGGTGCGCCTCCTCGGCGTCGATCGGATCCCCGGTGAAGAGCAGCTCGGACGTCTTCGCCGCGCCGATCGTCTCGATCAGCTTCCAGGTGAGCGTCACCGGGACGGCGAGCCCGATCTTCGCGAGCGGCATGGAGAAACGTGCAGCGGTCGACGCGACGCGCAGGTCGCAGTGGAGCGCCAGCTCGCAGCCGCCCGCGACCGCGTCGCCCTGCACCGCCGCGATGGTCGGCTGCGGGCACGCTTCGAGATCGTGCAGGACCTCCTCGAGCGGGCCCAGCTTCGCCTCGCCGGCCTCGCGCTGCGTGGCGAGCTCGCGCAGGTCGAGCCCGGCGCAGAACGCGGGCCCGTTCGACGCCAGCACGATGACGCGCACGGCGGCGTCGCCGGCGAGCCGGCTCACCTCCGCGTGCAGCCGGTCGATCATCGGTACGGTGAGCGCGTTGCGCTTCTCGGGGCGGTTGATCGTGATGCGGCAGATGCCGTCCGCGGTCGCGACCTGGATCAGTTCGGCTTCTGGGGCCATGGCGGGAACCCCTATGCGGCGCGTCCCGCCGGCGCAAGGCCGGCGCGGGACCCTAGAAGCGGTCCTTCAGGGCACGGACGGCGGCGAAGACGGCAACCCGGTCTTTGGGGTCGATGTCGGGCACCCGGGAGCGCACCGACGCCACCAGCTCCGCACTGTCGACGCGGAGGAAGGGGTTGGTCGCGTGCTCCTCGGCGATCGTGCTCGGGACGGTCGGGCGACCGGCGGCGCGAAGCCCGCGCACCCGGGCGAGCTTCTCGGCCACCTCGCGATTGCCGGGCTCGAGCATTTCGGCGAAGAGGAGGTTCTTCTCGGTGTACTCGTGCCCGCAGTAGACCTTCGTCTCGTCGGGCAGCGCGGCCAGCCGTCCGAGCGAGCGCATCATCTGCGCCGCGTCGCCCTCGAAGAGTCGGCCGCAGCCGGCGGCGAAGAGCGTGTCGCCGGTGAAGACCGACTGCGCGTCCGCGAAGTGGTAGGCCACGTGGCCGCTGGTGTGCGCGGGGATGAGGATCACGCGCGCGCGGAGCCCGCCGACGGCGAGCGAGGCACCGTCCTGCACCGGGTCGGTGATGCCCGGAATGCGGCTGGCATCGCCCTCCGAACCGTAGACCCGGAGGCCGGGAACGGCCGCGAGCAGGTCTTGATTGCCGCCGACGTGGTCGTAGTGGTGGTGCGTGGCCAGTACGGCGGCGAGCCGGAATCCGTGCTCGCGTGCCGCTGCCAGCACCGGGGCCGCCTCGGCACAGTCGACCACTGCCGCGGTACGCGTCGCGGGATCGCCGATCAGGTAGGCGTAGTTGTCGGACAGCTGCGGGACGGGGACGACGTCCACCGGCGGTCAGTCCGGCGCGGTCGCCGCCTCGACGCTGGCTGCCGCGTTGGCGACCGCGGTGGCGGCGCCGCGCTGCTCGAGGCGGAAGACCCGCTCGCGCAGTCCCGCCGTCTCCACGGCGCGCGCCAGCTGCTCCTTCGACAGGTCGCTCAGCCGCGCCTCGAACCGCGCCATGCGGTCCCTGAGCCCAGCGGCCTCCCCTGCCCTCGCGATCTGGTCCTTGCTCGTCTCGACGACCCGCGACTCGAGGCGGGTCAGTCGCTCCCTGAACGCGCCCAGCTCGCCGAGCTTCGTGCCGACCTCACGCCCGAGGTCCGTCAGCCGCTGCTCGATCCGCTCGAGGCGCTGGCGGACATCACCGGCATCGACCGACTCCCGGGTCGACTCGGCGACGATCTCGGCGGCGCGTCGCTCGACCTGCTGCAGCCGTCCCTGGAGCTCGTCGATGCGCGCCGCGATCGCCGCGGCCTGCTCCGCGGCGGTCGTGGCGGTGGCACGGATCGGCGACAGCAGCTCGCGCAGTCCGTCGCGCGGAATGTCGGCGAGGCGGCCCTCGACGCCGCGGAGCCGCTCGCGCAGCCGATCGACGTCGCGACGGATCGAGACCGCGAAGCGGTTGAACATCACGTCGAGACGCTGGCCGATGCGGTCCTCGGCGGTGCGCAGCATTGCTGCCACCTGCTCCTCGAGTCCGCGACCGGCCTCGACCAGGCGCCGCTGCACGCCCTCGCCAAGGTTCAGCGCCTGACCGAAGAGCGCCTGGCTGCCGTCGGTGAGCAGCTCCGACAACGCGGCGAACGTCCCGCGAGGCTGAGGCTCTTCCTTCGCCCGACCCATCACACCCTCCTTACCCGGAGCAACCGCGCGACGAGTGGCGTTAGAGCAAGACCCCCGCGAAAATGCAACTCGTTCGGCGTCGAACTTTCGATCAGGACGGCGGCAGCGCGCGCAGAATGCGCACCAGGCGCCGCACGCCGCCACTCAGGTTCTCCACCGAGACGCGTTCGTCGGCGCCGTGAACGGTCTTCGCCTCGTCGTCGGTGAGGACGAACGGCACGAAGCCGTAGCTGGCGATGCCGAGATCGCGGAACCAGTGGCTGTCGGTGAATCCGGTGGTCACGCTCGGCACCACCGGGGCGCCTGGGAATTCCTCGGCGGCGACCGTGCGGATGGCGGCGACCAGGGGCGACGTCGGGTCCGAGGACGACGCGGGGAACGACAGGGTGGGCTCGACGCGAACCGCGTCGTCATCGATCAGGCGGGAGATCTCCGCGAGGAACGGCTCGGGACGCTCGCCGGGGAGCAGCCGGCAGTCGAGCTCGGCCGTCGCCTCGGCGGGAATGACGTTGACCTTCATGCTCGCCGACAGGACGGTCGGGGTGAGCGTATTGCGGATCAGCGCGTTGTGCCGCGGGTTGCGCGTGAACTCGGCGAGGAAGGCCGGATCGCCGACCGCCCGCTCGAGGTGCGCATACCGGCTGCGTAAGGGCTCGTCCTCGGTCGGCGCGATGGCGGCAAAATAGGCGGCGACCGCGGGTGTCACACGGACCGGATACTGGTGCTGCTGCAACCGGTCGACGGCCCGTACGAGGCGGGTGACTGCCGTCTGCGGCGCCGGCGCCGATCCGTGTCCCGCCTGCCCGGTAGCCGTCAGACGGATCCAGCACGGCGCCTTCTCCGCCGTCGCGACCTGCACGACGACGCGACCCGAGTCCTCCTTCCGGATGTCGTCACCCTCGTTCAGCAGGAACTCGGTGCCGGCCACGAGGTCCGGCCGGTTGGCGGTGAGCCAGCCAGCCCCCTCGCGCCCTCCGGTTTCCTCGTCGGCCGTGGCGACGAGGATCACGTCGCGGCCGAGCGGCACGCGGGAGCGCTTGAGCGCGATCAGCGTCCACAGCTGGATCGTCGTGACGCCCTTGCAGTCGAGCGCGCCGCGGCCCCAGACGACTCCGGCCTCGCGGACGCCGTCGAAGGGCGGGTGCGTCCACGCCTTCGGGTCGGCGGGAACGACGTCGAGATGTGAGAGCAGGACGATGGGGCGACCCGACCCCGATCCCGGAAGCCGCGCAACGATGTTGCCCCGCCCCGGCGCGGACTCGATGATCTCGGAGCGGATCCCTTCGCGCTCGAGCCGCTTGGCGACCACCCGCGCTGCGGGGGTCTCGTTGCCCGGTGGGTTGGTCGTGTTGGTACGGATCAGCTCGACCAGGGTATCCGCGGCCTCGTTGCCGATTGCCGTCCAGTCGGGGTCCGCGGCCGGCGCGGTCGTGGCTCGGGTGGCGACCAGAGCAGCGACCAGGCACACGATCTGAGCCTTGTGGTGCAAGGACATGAACGACTCGTCACCTCTCTCAGGCAGTGATCATGCCTGTTTCCGGGTACTCGACAGCGCAAACGCACGAATGACGCGCCTTTCGGCGCGCTCGATTTGTCAACACCGCATCTGACGCGGGTTTCCGGCGCCTTCCGTGATCGAGCGGCGGGCGAGACGCCCGTTGGATGTCTCGCGAAGCTTCGTTGGAACGCAGGAAAATCAGCATGTTGACGTTGACCTCCTGCTCAGCGTCCCTTGCCGGGGAGATGACGAGAGTGTGACTCCCCGGGCGGGTACGGCGGGTGATCCAACACGGCTCCACAGGTTATCCACAAGAAACCGCGCCCTCGAACCCATGCGCCACGGCGTACAGTTCCGCCGAGCCTTGGCGACTGGAGTCGGCTCGCGTCACCTTCACGCGGGAGAACGCGCGCTCGATGCGGGACACGGTGGCCCGGTGCCTGGGTCCCATGAAGAGCTTGATGGCGAGTCGTCCGCCGGGCCGGAGGAGGGTGGGGAGGGCAGCGAGAACGGCGTCCGTCAGCTCCTCGGAGCGTGCCTCGTCCGTCGCTCGGACCCCCGTCAGCTTGGGCGCGGCATCCGACAGGACGACGTCCGCCACGCCGCCGGCCAGCTCACGGAGCCGTTCGACCACGTTCGGGTCGCGGACGTCACCCACCAGGAGGTCGGCATTCGGGGCGTCCAGGGACGCGATTTCGGCGAGATCGACCCCGACGACCTTCCCCTCGGCTCCCACGCGTTCCAGCGCGACCTGCAGCCAGCCGCCGGGCCAGGCGCCCAGGTCGATCACGCGATCGCCGCGACGGAGCAGGCGGAAGCGGTCGTCGAGCTCGGCGAGCTTGTAGGCGCTCCGCGCGCGATAGCCTGCGGCCTTCGCGCGCCGGTAGACGGGGTCGTGACGACGATAGGTCGACGCGCGGACTTACCAGCCGCCGCCGAAGTCAGGATCACCGGCTTCGGGCTCGTACGGAACGTAGGTTCCGTAGGGGTTGTCCGTCGGCCGGTACCCGAAGACGGGCTGAAGCTGGGGGTTGGACACCACGAAGTGTATCGGACGGGTGACCATCCACTCGCCGACGAACCCGGCCGCATGGACCAGGTAACCGACCAACTCGAGGGGATGCGTATCCGCGTCGTCGTACGCGTCGTGCGCGCGAACCGTCCCGGGAGCCAGTCCCAGCAATCCCACCACCGCCGCCATCATCAGAAGACGCTTCACGATCCACCTCCTGCAGCTCACGAGAGCCGCCTTGGAAGACTACCAGCTGCGCCGCGGGCTCTCAAGGCATGGGCGGGGTCGCGGGTCAACGGATTGACGGTCGCCGGCCACGTCGCTAGGAACCTGGCCTCATGGGGACGTTTCATCCGCTCGAACCGCTCCGGGGATGGCGCAGGCTGGCGACGCAGACCTGGCGGGCGCCGCAGGACCCGAGCGTCTACGCCTTCCTCGACCTCCCGATGCGGGCCGCGCTCGCGTTCATCGACCAGACGCGCGAGGAGACCGGCGTCCACGTCACGGTCACCCACCTCGTCGCCAAGGGGATCGCGCTGTCCATCCGCCGCTATCCGCAGCTCAACGGCATCGTCGCCGGCGGGCGGATCATGCTGCGTGACACGGTGGACATGTTCCTCCAGGTGTCGACCGACGGCGGCTCCGATCTGTCGGGCGTGAAGATCGAGCGGATCGACGAGAAGCCGGTGGTGGATGTCGCGCGCGAGTGTGCCGCACGCGTCGAGAAGCTCAGACAGAAGCGCGATCAGCAGGTCGAGCGGACGAAGAGCATGCTCGACCGCCTCCCGCTGCGGCTGCTCGGGCCGGTCATGCGGGGCATCTCGTACCTGACCTACGACTGGGATCTCGACCTCTCGCGTCTTCGGCGTCGTGCGCGACTCGTTCGGCAGCGCGATGATCACCAACGTCGGCATGTTCGGACTGTCCTCGGCGCTGGCGCCGCTGGTGCCGTTCAGCCGGACGCCGTTGGTCATCCTCGTCGGCGAAGTCCAGGACCGGCCGGTGGCCGAGGCAGGGCGCGTGGTCGTCCGGCCGATGGTGACCATCGGCGTCACATTCGACCACCGCTTCATGGACGGCTGGCAGGGTGGGGCGATGGCGCAGGTGTTCCGCGCCTACATGGAGAATCCGGCCGAGTTCGAGCGTGGGGACGGCGTCGCGGCGTCGCCCGCCGCTATGCCCAGCCGATGACGCTCAGCTGACGACCCGCTCGCTCGCCGTCGCGACGATACGAGCACCAGGACGGATCGCAGCTCGTGCACGGACCGACCACCGTCACGTCCGCGACGCCGGCCGCCCGCAGGAGTGCCGTTGCTGCCGCCCGCAGGTCGACGATCAGACGCCCGTCGCGCGCCGACCACGCCGCGGTCGTGACGTCTCCCGAACGCGCGCGGAAGGCGTCGCGCACCTCGCTCCCGACGACGTAGCAGCAGGGACCGATCGCCGGCCCGATCACGGCCTCGAGGGTCGCCGGCGGGGCGCCGAGCGCGGCGAGCCGCTCCACGGCCGCCTCGAGCACGCCGGCGGAGGCGCCGCGCCACCCCGCGTGCACCGCGGCGATCGCGCGCCCCGTCCGTGATCGCAGCAGCACCGGCACGCAGTCCGCCGTCGCGATGCCGAGCAGCACACCTCGTGTCGTGGTGACGAGGCCATCCGCCTCGGCGCCCGCGTCCTCGGGCGCGACGACCACCCGGGTTCCGTGGACCTGACGCACCCTCGCGATCGTGCGGCATGCGCGCCCAGTCGGGCTCCGTTCCGCTCGGTCTCTTACCGAGGAACCCGTGCCGCAGTCCGGGGACGGCGTGCCACGGCGCGTGGGTCAGCATCTCAGGGCTCGACGCGCTGGAGGGTCACGTCGCTGTGCTCGAGCAGCTCCTCCACCGTGTGCAGCTTGTAGGGCCGCTCGTAGTAGATGCGCCGGATGCCGGTGTTGATCAGGACCTTCAGGCAGTGGATGCACGGCGTGTGCGTGATGTAGATGTCCGCGCCCTGGATGCTGACGCCGTTGCGCGCCGCCTGGGCGATGGCGTTGATCTCGGCGTGGATGGTGCGGAAGCAGTTCTCCTCGGTTTCGCCACTCGGCGTCGTCGAGCTGTAGATCAGGCAGCCGACCTCGGTGCAGTGGGGCAGGCCCGCCGGAGAGCCATTGTAGCCCGTTGCGAGGATGCTCCGATCGCGCACGATGACCGCGCCGACCTTGGCGCGGTTGCAGGTCGAGCGTTCCGCCACCTGACGCGTGATGGTGAGGAAGTACTGATCCCAGCTCGGGCGTGTCGTCATGGAGTCCCCATCGGGATGCGGATCGGTTCGGCGACGAACGTCAGGACGAAGAGCACTAGGCTCGCGAGCGCGGCGACCTGGCGACGGCGGCCGAGCGGTCGCTCGTCGATCATCGTCGTAGGGTGGCCCATCCCGACCATCACCACCGTGATGATGGCCCACAGTATCCAGCCGGGCCAGACCCGCACACCCAGCCAGACCAGCGCTGCGATCACCACCGCCTGGAACGCACGCAATGGCCTCCCACTCGCGGCGTAGAGGATGTGACCGCCGTCGAGCTGACCCGCCGGGAGCAGATTGAGCGACGTCACGAACAGTCCGAACCAGCCCGCGAGCGCGACTGGATGGAGGATCACGGTCGCCGGATCGGCGTGCAGGACCAGGCGGGTGAGGAAGCCCGTCAGCAGCGAATCGCCGAACTCGATGATGGGTCCGGACGGCGGCGCGGGGAGGACCGTCGAGAGACGAAGCCCTACGATCGTCGCGACCAGCGCGACGACGAACCCGGCCCACGGCCCGCCGGCACCGATGTCGAACAACGCTCGGCGGTCCGGGAAGCGGCCGCGGATGCGGATGACCGCGCCGAACGTGCCGAACCAGAAGAGCTGGGGTGGGGCGGGGATCACCCAGGGCAATGACGCCGCGCACGCCGTAGCGCCGGCACATGAGGTAGTGGCCGGACTCGTGACAGAGAAGGATCGCCAGCAGCGTGACCGAGTAGGGGAGGCCCTGGAGCGAGGTCGCGCGGCTCGCGGAGCGGCACGCCCGCCCAGGTCGCCCCCGCCATGGTCGTGCTCAGGAGGGTCAGCACGAGCAGCATCGGCTGCAGCGCCCGGGCCCAACGTCCACGCACCGGTGCCGGCGCGGGAACGTAGGACTCGACGACCTCCGCCTCGGACGACATCAGCGCCCGAGCGACCTCGACCGGGTCACCGACGCGCACGCCGAGCCGTTGCGCGGCCGATCCGTCCCGTACCGCGACCTCGACGAGCCCCCAGCTGCCGACGACGGCGACCGGTTCGCCCGGCGCCACCGCGCCGTACGACGCCGCGATCCCCGATATCGACACGCCCCGGATCGTAATCGAAACGTCCCGGCGAGGGAACGCGGTCTCGGGGACGTTGGTCACCGCGTTCCCGAATCGGTCGACGTAGAGGACCTCCCCGATCAGGCGCTCGCCCTCGCGCCGAGGCTCGGGCAGCTCGATCCGCTGCATGTCGGCGACGATCGGCCCGAGCACACCCGGATCGGTCCCGGCGGCCAGCGCCGCGGCGACCGGCGCGAACACGTCGCGTCCGTGGAACGTCACCGAGCGCGGCGCGAGGAAGAAGCGCTCCTCGGTGAGGTGGATGATGCGGACGACCGTCGCCGGTGGCGCCGCCAGTGAGAGCAGACCATTGTCGGGACCGACGAGGAGCGCGTCGCGCGTCTCGACGCAGATTGGCCGCCGCGGCCCGCCCACGCCCGGGTCGACCACCGCGACGTGGACGCTGCCGTTCGGGAAGAAGGGCAGGGCGTGCCGGAGGACGAGCGCTCCGGCGCGGACGTCCTGCGGCGGGATGCCATGGGTCACGTCGATCACCGGCACGCCGGGCGCCCGCGCGGCGATCACGCCCTTCATGATGCCGACGAAGGGATCGGCGTGACCGAAGTCGGTGGTGAGCGTGACGAGCGTCATCGCGCCTCGGGCCGGCTATCCGACGAGGCGCCGCTCGACCAGCTCGCACAGCACGTGGCCGGCCAGGATGTGCGTCTCCTGGATGCGCATCGACTGCGTGCTCGCCGACACGCCGAGGTGGACGTCGACCATCGTCGCGAGCGGCCCGCCGTTCCCGCCGGTGAAGCCGACGACGCGCACGCCGGCCTTGCGGCACGCCTCCACCGCGCGCAGCACGTTCGGCGAGCGGCCGCTGGTCGAGAGGGCGATCGCGACGTCGCCGCGGGCGGCGAGCGCCTCGACCTGGCGCGCGAAGACGTGGTCGTAGCCGTAGTCGTTGGCGATGGCGGTCAGGGCGGAGGTGTCGGTGGTGAGCGCGATCGCGGGCAGCGCCCGGCGGTCGGCATGCAGGCGGCCGACGAACTCGGCGGCGATGTGCTGCGCGTCCGCCGCGCTGCCGCCGTTGCCGAAGAGAAGGACCTTGCCCCCGCTCGTCAGCGCATCGGCGACCAGGTCCGCCGCGCGTGCGAGGGCGTCGAGATTCTCAGCCAGGAAGGTGTCGCGCGCGCGGGCACTGTCGGCGAAGGCGGCGCGGATCGCGTCCCGGACGTCGGGCACCTCAGCCGACCTCGGGCGGTGCGGGCAGGACGTGATCGACGAAATAGCGCAGCACGTCGTGCGGCGTGATGATGCCGACCAGCTTGCCCTCGCGCACGACGGGCAGGTGGTGGATCTGGCTCGCCGCGGAGCACGCCCATCACCTCGTCGGCGGGCGCGAACTCGTCGATGACGATGGGCGGTCGCGACATGACCGACACGGCGCGCGTCATCGGGTCGAGGCCCTTCAGCAGCGCCGCCACGAGGTCGCTCTGGCTGATGAAGCCGATCACGCGATCCTCGCCGTCGACCACCGGCACGCCGCCCAGATGGCTCCCCACGAGCAGCGACGCCAGCGCGTCGACCGTGGCGTTCGGCGCCACCGAGACCACGCGCTCGGTCATGAGGTTCCGCGCGTGCCCCTTCATGCGTCACGGGTCTACATGGAGGCCGTGCGGAGGGTCAATCCGACGCGCCTCGGGTTGCCTGCCCGGTAGGGCTGGGGTAGGTTCCGAGCCGTCGCGGGCGTAATTCAGTGGTAGAATGCCAGCTTCCCAAGCTGGACGTCGCCGGTTCGACCCCGGTCGCCCGCTCTGTGGGTTCAGGTAGTTGGCCGTCGCTGCGATCGACACACCTCGCAGCTGGTGGAAGTTCGTCCTCGGTCGGCTGTTCGGCTTGATCTGGGCACACGCCGGCCGTGCTCCGGGTGGTGATCACCCGATTCACCGTGCCTCAGAACGGCAGATGCGTCGGCCTGGAGCGCGCGCAGCTCGTCGAACATCGCTCGGCACGCCGCTTCGTCGGGCGGCGAGCACGGGTCCTCGATCACGGCCTGCGAAGCGCCAGGTCGGGGTCGCCGGTGAGCGCCGACTCGACGACGAGGTCCTGGAGGCTGGACCTGGGTGGCGATCCAGCCGGCGAGCGGTTCGCCGAGCGGCGGCATCGTGTCGGGGTGGATGCCGTTCGCCGTCGACCGTGGCGCCGACCTCGACGATCGCGCCGTCGGCGACGTCGGGCAGGTAGCCGCGGTTGGGCACGTTGACCGCCATGATCCAGCGTCGGCGTCGTCGGTCCACATCGCGGCGATGATCGGGACGACCTCCTCGTGGCTGTGCCCCAGGGCCTGCAGCGGGAACGGGACCTTCGTGGTCGCCGCCCACGCTGCGAGGCTCGCTCGGCGACGCGCATGATCGGCTCGTGGAAGTCGAGCGGCGTGGGCATCCACTCGGCGACGTCGAGCGCGAACGGCAGGTACTCGCCGATGTGGCTGTCGACCGAGCAGGGCACGAGGCCGTACTCGCGGACCATGTGCGCGACGAGCGGGAGGTAGTTGAACTCGAGCAGCGGCGCACCGGGCAGCGCCGCGGTCGAGGCCGCTGCGGCGACCGCCTGCGTCCGCGGCGAGTAGTCGAAGAACGGCTTGGCGAAGAACTCGCGGATCCGAGGCAGCAGGTCCTCGCCGGTGCGCCGGTCGCGGAACTCGGTGAAGAACGTGAAGTGGTTGATGCCCGACGCCTTCGCCTCGATGTCGCTTCGCCGTGACGCGGAGCCGCCGGGCCAGGCGGTTGATGCCGATCGGCATCTCGTGGCACATGCCGACGTTGCGCACCTGGGTTGCCCGGTTGATCGCCAGGGTGACCCGGCTCATCGGGTTCGTCAGGTTGATGAGGAACGCGTCCGGGCAGTACTTCTCGATGTTCGCGCAGATGCTCGAGCGTGTTCTTGATGCTGCGCAGCGAGTGGAACACCGCGCCGGGCCCGCCGTTCTCGCCGTTGATCTGGCGGGCGCCGTAGCGGTTGGGGATCTCGTAGTCCTGGCGCCAGTAGCGGAAGCGACCGAACTCGGCGCTGCTGAGGCACGAAGTCCGCGCCGTCGAGCGCCTCGGCCGGATCGGTCGAGTAGTCGAGGACCGACCGGCGCACCCGCCGACGGCGTTGAGCTTGCGCCGCGAACTGGTAGGCGCGCTGCAGCCGCTCGGCGTCGACGTCGTGGAGCACCAGGCGGCTCCCGCGCAAGCCGCGGCGTGTGCACGACGTCGTTCACCATCGTCGGGCCGAACGACATGCCGCCCGCGCCCACCAGCGTGATCTTCGGTTCGCCCATGTCGTCAGCGAAACGCCGCTACCTGGGCCGATCGCTCCGCGCAAGCCGGGGCACCGGGGGACCGGCCTCGGCCCGTGGCTGATGTTGGGGGTTCAACCCAATGTCGCCGCTTTATCGCGTCTACAGACACTACGGCGCCCAGGAGTTGGCGATGGACCGCATCGCTCGGAACGTCTCGCGTTCGTCTTGTTCGATGCCGTGGATGCTCACCTTGACGATGACAGTGCCGGTTCGGGTGTCGATGTAGATGTACTGACCCATGATGCCGATCGCGGTCGCGTCTGCGCTTCACGTTCCGGCCTTCGCGCCCGCGGGGTTCTGGAAGGCCGTGGAGTATCCCCACCCTCCGTCCATGTTGGCCTGCGGGGTTAGCAAAAGGCGTCACCTGAAGGCGAGGGGTTCCCCCTCCCAGGCTGGCACACTGAGCGGCCCCCCCCGCGATCTGCTCCACGCGCGCGACTTCGATGCCGCCTCTGGTGATGCGGTAGAACAGCAGGCACGAACCAACCGGGAACGAACGTAGCCGTGGTGCGAGTTCGTCTCGCTTGCGGCCCATCTTCGGCTGGGTGGCGATCAGGTGGGCTGCTTCATCGATGACGTCGATGAACCGATGGGCCGCCCCCCGGAGATCGGCGTCGTCGGCGATATGTCGCGCGATGCTGTAGTGACGCGCTTCACTTCGAGCCGCGGCGTGTTTTCGCAGTCGCGACGTCGGCTCGAAGGCGTGCCTTCATGGAGGTAGTATTCAGCGGGCAGCCCTCCGCGCGGTCGAGCTGGCCTACCGAGCGGGTTGCTTCGACCCGTGCACAAGCCGAGCAAGGCCTTCGCTCGAGGCGAGCCCAGGTGCAACACTCCGTTGCGGCTCAGTGATCCGCTGAAGCGACGCCGCTCGCAGCATCCGTCGTCTCGGCGTGGCCGCGCATTCGCTGGGACCGGATGCCATGGGCGGCGTTTACGTCCCACGGTCCCCGACGACGGGCGTGCTCTATGGCGTCGTCCGCGGCACTGGAGCGACTTCGCCGCGGAGGTTCGCGACCGGACCGACGGCGTCGGGCTGCCTGGGCGCCGTCCGTGAGGTCTTCGGCGCGGCCCGCGTTCGTCGTGGGCGAGTTCCGGAGGTTCCGGGCGATGGGTGCGCCGCATTCCTCGTTCGTGCGACACGGCGCATTCCCGTCGGCGCGACCGCGACGGTGAGGGATTCTGCGAAGAAGGTGGCGCTACCGCCGCAGATCGCGGAAGAAGGTTGAATGACCTTCGCCCCTCGCGGACTCTCCGACCTCGACGTCAGGGCTAGACTGCAGGCCGAGGGGTACAACGAACTCCCCCGGCCGAACCAACGGACGCCGCTGCGCATCGTCCTGGAGGTCGTGCGCGAGCCGATGCTGGCACTGCTGCTCGGCGGCGGCGCGATCTACCTGGTGCTCGGGGACGTGAAGGAAGCGCTGATCCTGCTCACGTTCGCGACGATGTCGGTCGTGATCACCGTGGTGCAGGAGTCGCGCACCGAGCGGGTGCTGGAAGCGCTGCGCGATCTGACCAGCCCGCGAGCGCTGGTCATTCGCGACGGCGAACGCAAGCGCATCGCCGGGCGCGAGGTGGTCCGTGGCGACCTCGTCGTCCTCGCAGAGGGCGACCGCGTGCCGGCCGACGCGGTGCTGATCGAAGCCCGGGATCTCCAGACCGACGAGTCCCTCCTGACCGGCGAGTCGGTGCCGGTGCGCAAGCTCGCCCGTGCCGACGCGGCCGAGTCGGCTCGCGCACGGCCCGGCGGCGACGATCTGCCCTACGTGTTCTCCGGTGCGCTGATCGTCCGCGGCATCGGGCCTCGGCGAGGTGACCGCCACCGGCGCGCGGAGCGAGATCGGCAAGATCGGCCAGTCGCTCAGCACGTTGGAGACCGAGCCGCCTCGGCTGCAGGCCCAGACGCGCCGGCTCGTGCGGGTCGTCGCGATCGGCGGCGGCGCGGTGAGCGTCCTGGCGGTGGTGCTCTACGGCACCCTGCGCGGCGGCTGGCTCGAATGCGGTCCTCGCCGGCATCGCACTCGGCATGTCGATGCTGCCCGAGGAATTTCCGGTCGTCCTCACGGTGTTCATGGCGATGGGGGCCTGGCGTATCTCGCGGGCGCGCGTGCTGACCCGGCGCGCCGCGGCCATCGAGACGCTCGGCTCCGCCACGGTGCTGTGCACCGACAAGACCGGCACCCTGACCGAGAACCGAATGACGATCGTCGAATTGCGACTCCCGAATGCCGACGTCTTTCGTCCGCGCGGCGCATCGGCTGCGAAGGCGCCGGAGGCGTTCCATCCGCTGATGCGAGTTCGGTCTGCTCGCCAGTGCCCCGGAGCCCTTCGATCCGATGGACAAGGCCTTCCACGAACTCGGCCGCGAGCAGCTGGGTGGGACCGAACACCTGCATGCGCCGACCTGGACGCTCGTGCACGCGTATGGACTGCGGCCCGACCTGCTCGCGCATGTCGCAGGTCTGGCAGGCCGTCGCGGACGAACGGCAGTTCGTCCTCGCGGCCAAGGGCGCGCCGGAAGCCATCGCGGAGCTCTGCCACCTCGGTCCCGCGGAGCGGGCCACGGTCACGCAGTCCGTGGACGTCATGGCCCGCAAGGGCCTGCGCGTGCTCGGCGTCGCCCGCGCCGCGTTCGCCGGACCGACCTGGCCGGAGTCGCAACACGAGTTCGCGTTCGAATTCCTGGGTCTCGTCGGCCTCGCCGATCCGCTCCGGGCGAGCGTGCCGCACGCTATCGGCGAATGCCGGTCGGCGGGCATCCGGGTGGTCATGATCACCGGCGACTATCCGGTTACGGCCAGCGCGATCGCGCGCGAGGCCGGCCTCGACGCCACGCATCTCCTGTCCGGCGAGCAGATCGAGGCGCTGAGCGAGCCGGAGTTGGCCGAGCGCGTGCGGACCGCGACCGTGTTCGCGCGGATCATGCCGGAGCAGAAGCTGCGGATCGTCACCGCGCTCAAGAGCAACGGCGAGATCGTCGCCATGACCGGCGACGGGGTGAACGATGCGCCGTCGCTCAAGGCGGCGCACATCGGGATCGCCATGGGGGGGCGCGGTACCGACGTCGCCCGCGAGGCGTCGTCGATCGTCCTGCTCGACGACGACTTCGGGTCCATCGTCCATGCCGTTCGGCTCGGGCGCCGCATCTACGACAATCTCCGCAAGGCGATGGGCTTCATCTTCGCGGTCCACGTGCCGATCGCCGGTCTCGCGTTGCTGCCGTTGCTGATGGGACTCCCCATCCTGTTCGGACCGATGCACATCGCCTTCCTGGAGATGGTGATCGACCCGGTGTGTTCGCTCGTCTTCGAAGCCGAGACGGAGGAGGACGATGCGATGCGCCGGCCGCCGCGGCCGCCGGATCAGCCGCTGTTCTCGGGTGCGCTGATCGCCTGGAGCCTCGTGCAGGGCGCGTGCGCGCTGGCGGTCGTCGCTGGCATCTTCATCGTCGCCTCACGGCGCGCGATGGCGGAGCCGGAAGTGCGCGCGCTGACGTTCGTGTCGTTGACGCTGACGATCGTGAGCCTGATCTTCGTGAACCGCTCCTTCAGCTCGTCGCTGGTCACGGCCCTCCGGCGGCCCAATCGCGCCCTGGCGTGGGTGCTGCCAGCCGTCGTCGGCATGCTGGGGGTCACGCTGCTGTGGCCGCCTGCCATGGACCTGTTCCGATTCGGTCTCCTGCACTGGAACGACCTGGGCTTGACGCTGGGAGCCGGCGTGTTCGTCCTGGTCGTGCTCGAGCTCATGAAGCAGTTCTGGCACCGACGCCTGCTGTCTTGATGGGCCTGCCCTCGGTCTACTCCCGTCGGGTGAAGGCCCGATCACCCCAGCGCACGCGCCGAGCCGGCCCCCGGCACGGCCGCGCGGGCGGCCCGCCACGCCGCATGCACCCGCAGTCCCAGCAGCCCGCCCGTCGGGAGGATCGCGACGACGTAGAGCGACTGCATCCACGGCGTCCCACTGTCGCTGCCCGCCAGGATGCCGTGCGCCGCCCCGAGCACGAACGCGGCCGCGCTCCAGCGGTGCAGCCGTCGCCAGGCGGGCAGGCCGATCCGCTGCCGGAACGCGAAGCTGAGATGCAACGCGAGCGCCAGGTAGCCAGCAACCATCCCCAACGCCAGGGCCGCCGGATGATACGACGCGACGAACGGCACCAGCGCGTCGAGGACGTCGAAGCGCGCGAAGCCGTCGCCGAGCAACGCCAGCACGTGCACCGCCAGCAGCGCCAGGGTCGCGCTCGACAGCCAGCGGTGCACCTCGACGCTGCGGGCACGCGCCACCCAGCGATCGGCCGCCCCGGTCGAGAGGAACACCCCGAACGCGACGTCGAGCGTCAGCGCGACGAACGCCGCGACGCCCGCCGCGCGCGACGTCACCCACAGCCACGGCGCATCGGAACGCGGGATCGCGCCGGCCACCCACCCCGCGCGGGCGGCGAGCGCATCGACGACGACCAGGCCTGCCACCGCGGCGGCGACGCCCCAGCCCACGAACCTACGCATCGAGCACCTCCACGTCGCCGACGATCTCGTGCGCGCCGTCGAGCAACACCAGCACCGCACCGACGCCGGGCGTGAGTCCGAGGAGCGAGGCGGCGGCGCGTGCGCCGAGCAGGAATGCGGTCTTGGCGAGCACGTCGGCCTGCTCCGCACCTGGCGCCACGATCGTGACCTGCGCCAGATCCGACGCCCCCGCTGCGCACGTGCGCGGATCGACCAGGTGATGGACGTCGGCGCCGCCGGCGCGCCAGCGGCGCCGGTTCGGCGCGCTGGTCGCCACCGCACGGTCGCGCATCCGCAGGCTCACGAGGCAGCGGTGGGCATCGCGCGGATCCTCGACGTCGACCGGCCAGCCCGACCCGTCCGGACCGCCGCCACGCAGCACGACGTCGCCGCCGGCGTCGACGAAACCTCCGGCCGGCAGCAGCGCGGCGGCACGATCGACCGTCGCGCCTTTGACGATGCCGCCGAGGTCGAGTTGCACGTCCGGTGGCCGGCGCACCGTCCGGGTGGCGGCGTCGAGCCCCACGTCCAGCATGCTCCCATGCGGCGGTGCCGGGGCGGCGGCGGCACGGTCGAGCGCCCCGGGCGCAAACGACCGGTCGTAGCCGAGCGCACGGAGCGTGCCGCCGATCGCCGGGTCGAACAGTCCGCCGGTCATCGCGGTGTACGCCTGCGCGCGCTGCAACATATCGAACAGCGCTGGCGACACCCGCATCGCGGCGGTGGCACGATTGAGCGCCGACAGCTCGCTGTCGGCGCGGAACCGGCTGAACGTCCGCTCGCTGTCGGCGAAGAGCCCCGCGATACGGCGGGCGACGGCTTCCTCGTCGGACGCCGACGCCTCGGGCACCGCCACCAGCACATCGGTGTTCATGGCGCGAAACGTGAACATCACGAGCTCCGCGTGCGCACGCGCACCTGGTCACGGCGCGCGACGGGAACGCGGGCGACCGCCGGCGCGACATCGCGCGTGGCGAGCGTCCAACCACGGGGGATCACGACCGCCGGACGCTCCGCCGGCGGCAGATCCTCCAGCCACACGGCGCCATCACGCGGCGCGGATTCGGCCACCGTGACGCCCGAGCCCCGCTCGGGCAGATGGCTTCCGAACGCGACCCAGGCGAGCACATAGGTCGCCGCCAGCGTGCCGGTCAGCAGCAGCCGCCACTCTGGCGTCGTGAGCGTGAGCCGCGGCTCCGGCCGGACGCTGGTCCGCGACGGTCGGTCAGTCGTCATCGTCGTGCTCCTCGCGATGACGACGGTGGGCACCGTCGTCGTCGCGTTCGCGGCGGCCGTGCCTCGTCTCGGCGCGCACGGCGAGCAGCGCAGGCTCGTCGCCCTGTGCCGCCGCCGAGCCGTCGGGACGGATCGGGACCAGCACGGTGCGGGGCGCCGTGGCGGCGTCCGGTGCCGCTGCCACGGGCGCTTCGGCTGCGCGTGGCGGGTGGAGGTAGCCGGTCAGCGCACCGGCGGTGACGGCAACCGCCACCGTGACCGAGGCGGACGCGACCGCCAGCAACAGACCGTGACGGGTCGGGTTCGTTTCCATGATCGGGGACTCCTTTCGAGTCGGCTGGGCGTCATTCACCGCGCCGGGCGCGGGTCGACGACGTGGCGTGGGGCGTGACGTAGGCGTTGGCGGCGCCGTGCTCGTAGACCAGTCGTCCGCCCGCCTCGCCGACGCGGTAGCCGAGGACGATCACCAGCAGCGTGCCGAGCGTCGTGGCCATGGCCAGGCGGCGGGCGTTGGCCTCGTTGCGGAGGGCCGCCGCCGCAAGCGCAAGCAGGAACACGCCGCCCGCGCCCCACACGAACGTCTCGGCAGCCTCCTCGTGTTGCTCGATCAGCCGCTCGGCGACGAAGCGCTCGACGCGGTCCTCTTCGCCCTGGCCGGTCCGCAGGCTGACGACCCCGCTGACGAGCAGCAGGCCCTGCAGCAGGACCGCGATCATCCAGGTCCGGCGCGGCAGCAGGCCTCGCCACCAGGCGGCGACCAGGCCGGCGGACAGCACCGGCATCAGCACGGCGAGTGCGATCGGCAGGTGAACGACTATGGGGTGGAGCGGCAACGGATTCATGAGGAGCCTCCTCGGGTGGTTGCGTGGGTTCGACTCCAGGACTGCGCTTCGGATTCGCGCGCGTCCATCCGACGGATGTGATACGCCTGCCATTCCATGGGGTTGGACGAGCCGCCTGCGACGCATGACGGACCCGAACGACAGCTCGCGGGCGGCCTGGCCGTGCTGTTCGCGGGGATCGGCGCGCTCGCGGGGGTCGACCTGGCGTTCGACGTCGGCCCGGCCACGACGCTGCGGCACGTGCTGGTCGAGGGCGGCGTGTTCCTGCTTGGCCTCGGCGGCGCCGTCTGGATGACGGCGCGGTTGCGCACGCTGCTGCGCCACACCCGCCAGCTCACCGATCGGACCGAGGACCTCGCGCAACGCCTGGCCGCCTCTACCCGCGAAGCCGAGCGATGGCGCCAGGAAGCCGCCGATCTGATCGCAGGACTCGGCGAGGCGATCGACCGCCAGCTTGAGCGCTGGAACCTGTCACCGGCCGAGAAGGGGGTCGCGCTGCTGCTCCTCAAGGGATTGAGCCACAAGGAGATCGGCGGGATGCGGCAGGTATCCGAAGCCACCGTGCGACAGCAGGGCCGCGCGATCTACCAGAAGGCCGGCCTGGGCGGCCGCCACGATCTGGCGGCGTTCTTCCTGGAGGACCTGCTCGATCCGCATCCGCCGCGGAAGTGACGCAGCTCGGGGTGCCGCCACGTGGAACCCGGACCCAGCAATCCGATCAGCACATTCCTCATCCGGCTGCAGATGAACCCGTGGCCCGAAGCCCTGCCCTTCCTGCTGGTGTTCGGCCTACGGCCGTGCGGCCGGGGACGGCGACGTCCCCCTCGACAGCCAGCTCGAACCGCGGCTCCAGCACGCCGCCACGGCAGTCTACGGCGTCGCCAGCCACGACGGCCTGCTCGACGATCCCGCGGTCCTGCACCGGCTGCCGGAGTTCGTCGACCGCGCTGCACCGTAACGACGCCCCTGCTCCTTTCATCGTCGATTTTCCCACGCCCAATAGCCTTCCCCGGTCGCCCGGTTCAGCGCAGTAGCCCGATGACGGCGACCACGAGTGCCGCCGATACGCTGACGGCGACCCCCGTGCCGTATCGCCGCCCGCCAGCGGCCAGCCCGGCCGCTATCTTCGTGAGCGTGTTGGCGGCGACTTCCACCAGCACGAGCGCCGGCACGCCGGCGACGAACAGCTCCCCGCGCGCCGCGAGCGACAGTACCGCGGCCGCATGGGCATCTACCAGAAAACGATCGCCTCGGCGCTCCGTCGCATCGAGCGAGCCATCGAGATGCATCTCCGTGGGATGCGCGAGGACGGCGTCAAGATTCCGCGGCGTCGGCATCGCGCGGTGACACCGCGACGGACCTCCCGCCAGGTAGACTTCTACGCGATGGTGGAGGTCGCGGCCTAGCGTCCCGCCGAGGGCGTCGTGCGGGGCGGGTGGTGCCGAGCCACCACGCTCGCGACGTGCCCGAAGGACGGGGGACCGAAATGCTCCCCTGTCATTGGTGCCGGTAGCGGTGCCGGTTGAGCAGTGAAACTGCATCAAATCCAGTGAAGCCCGTAGAAACCGGGAGCCATCCCAAGTCATGGCCCTCCTGCGATTATCCCCACGGCTCATAGTCTTCCGGGCCTCCCTCGATCAGCTTCCCAAGCTGGACGTCGCCGGTTCGACCCCGGTCGCCCGCTCTTTTTCCGCCGTCACGCGGGGTGCTGCCAGTCGGTCCTATCGACACGCCGCGATCACGTCGTCGGCGTACCGCCGTAGGTAGTCGATCTTCTCACCGACCGGCGTGTCCGGCATGTGATAGGGGTCGCGGAAACCGACGATGACGTCCGTGACGCCGAGATCCTCGAGCATGCGGACGCCGTCGGCGGTGTAGGCGTTCAGGGAGATCACGTGGATCTCGAACGGCTCACGCTCGCGTCCATAGTCACGTCGCAGCTCCGCCAGTCGCTGGAGGTACCCGACGAGCAGCTCGTGGTCTCCTCCCGCGTGCATCCACCCGTCGCCAAGGCGCGCCGCACGACGCAGCGCCGGCTCGGTGTGCCCGCCGATCAGGACGGGTACGGGCGAGGGCGGCACCGGACAGATCTTGATGCTCGGCACCCGATAGTGCGTCCCCTCGAACTCGAAGTACCCGCCGCGGAGCAGGCCGCGGACGATGGTGATCATCTCGTCCATCCGCTTGCCGCGCGTCTTCCACTCGGTCCCCGTGACGGCGAAGTCCTCGGGCCAGGGTGAGAGGCCGACTCCGAAGCCGAAGCGCCCCTGTGTCATGACCGCGACCGACGCGACGGATTTGGCGACGAGCACCGGCTGGCGAATTGGCAGCTTGACGACGAACGTCGTGAAGCGGAGCCGGCTCGTCACCGCGCCCATGGCCGGAATCAGCGAGAACGGTTCGATGAACGGCTTGTCCTCGAGGAACTCGCGATTGCCGTCGGGGGTGTAGGGATACTTGCTGTCCGAAACCTCCGGATAGCAGATGCTGTCGGGGACGATGAACGTATCCCACCCGGCGTCCTCCACCGCCCTGGCGAGCGGGAGGTAGTGCGTGGGGTCGCAGAGGGCTTCGGCGTAGGAGAATCGCATCGCGTGGACGTCGTCCGCGTTCCGGACGTCGCACGCGCCTCCTATCGTGCGGGTCGCACGGGCGCCAGTCGCCACGTCCGAATTTGTACGTGCCCGACGCCGGTCATTTCACCATCGACACGGCAGCGGACGCGATCGCCCGATTGGTCCGGGACTTCGTCGCCTGACTCCCAGTCGGACAACTGATAGCTTGCTTCACGAGCGCCGGACGGGGAGGTTGAAGAGGGTGAGGATCATGAATCGAATCGTGTCTGCGGTGTGCGGTCTGGCGGTTCTGCTCTGTGCGGGTTCCCCGGTCCGAGCCGCGGTCTTCACGGTCTCGAATGCGAACGACGCGGGGGCGGGCAGCCTGCGCGCCGCGGTGGTCGCCGCCAACGGTACTGCTGGATTGGATCAGGTCGTGTTCACCGCCGGCGCGACCGGAACGATCGCCCTCGTCAGCACGATCACCATCACCGACGCTCTGATCATCACCGGCCCCGGCCCGCGCCTGCTGAGCATCAGCGGTGGCAACAGCCTGCGCGTGCTCGACGTGACCGCACCGACCACGATCTCCGGCTTGCGCCTGGCGAATGGGTTCACCGATCGAGGTGCGGCCATCAGATACAACGCTTCGGGTCTGCTCTCAGTCGCCGACTGTCACTTCGACCAGAATCTTGCGACGGCGGACGGCGGCGCGATCGCCCTGTCTCAGGGCAGTTTGTCCGTGCAGCGCACCACGTTCACCACCAATCAGGCCGCCGGCAACGGCGGGGTCATCTTCTACGGCCAGGGCGGCGGCACGCCGAGCGCCACCATCACGAATTGCACCTTCGTCAACAACTTCGCCTCTGTCTTCGGCGGCGCGATTCGCCAATCCAATGCGACGGCCTACACCGCCGCCCTGACCAACTGCACGTTCGTCGTCAACAACGCCGGCAGCGGCGGCGGCGCCATCGCCTTGGGTGGCGGAACCATGTCGCTTCTGAACAACCTCTTCACGGCGAACGGAGCGGGCGGCAACGCCGGTGGCCACCTGCTGGAGAGCGGCGGCAGCTTCACCACGCAGGGGCACAATCTCTTCGGACACCTCGATGGCACGACGTTCGTGCCTGCGGCGAGTGACAGATTCGGGACCGTGGCCGCGCAGCTCAACACCGGTATCCTCATTGCTTTTCCGTTCAACAATGGCGGCTTGACCGATACCCTCCCTTTCTCGAATTCCGCCAGCATCGCGATCGATGCCGGCGGGACGACCGGCGCGCCGGCCGGCGATCAACGTGACTTCCCCCGCGTCGGCTGCGCTCCGGACATCGGCGCCTTCGAGGTTCAGACGTTGACCGACACGGACGCGGATGGCGTCATCAATTGCCTCGATACCTGCCCCGGCACGCCGACGTGTGCTTCGGTCGATCAAACGGGCTGCCCGACCGATGCCGACGCTGACGGCGTCTTCGACGGGTGCGATACCTGCCCCGGAACACTCGCCGGCGACGCGGTGGATTCGAACGGCTGTTCGACCGCCGACGAAGACAGCGACGGCGTATTGAACGATGCAGACGAGTGCCGCGGCACCCAGCCATGCGCGAGAGCGAGCGTCGATGCATCCGGTTGCCCGACGGATGCGGATGCAGATGGCATCTTCGACGGCTGCGACCAATGCCCCGACTCGAATGACCTGACCGACACGGATGACGACGGCATTCCCGATTGCCTCGTCCCCACCACGACCACCACGACCAGCACGACCACGACGACCCTGCCCGAGCTCCTGGCCGGTAAGAAGTTGCTGCTGAAGGACAAGGCCGGCAGGCCGCAGAAGCGCGGCGTGGACGTGATCCTCGCCGCGCCCACCCTGTCGGGTGGCAACGCGAGTGAGGACGACCCGGTCCAGAACGGCGGCGCGCTGCGCATCGTCTCCGCGAAGGGCGGCTTCGACACCACCTACACGCTGCCCGCGAGCGGCTGGAAGTATCAGGGCAAGGCGGGCCAGGGGAAAGGCTACAAGTTCACGGGGAGCGGCGCGATCAAGTCGGTCCTCGTCAAGCCCGGCAAACTCGCGCGGGTGATAGGCAGCGGGTCGAGCCTGGGACATACGCTCGCGGCCAATCCGGATCCCGTGGCCGTCATCCTCGATATGGGCACGCAGGCGTACTGCGGACGCTTCGGTGGCTCGTCGCAATTCACGGAAGGGACGAAGTATCTCGCCAAGAGCGCGTCGGCGCCGGCCGAGTGCGGCTCTCCGTCGGGCGCCTTCCTCGACTAGTCGAGCTCCTTCACATTGCGAACGGCACGGACAGGGCGGCTCCGTCACATTCCCGGGCTCGTACGACAGCCGCTCCAGCCGGAGGCCCGCCGATAGCGACAGTGGCGCTTGCGGACGAACGTGCGCGCCTGCGATCGCACGAGGCTGGTGAGATTGCCCAGCGCGATGTTTCCGTCGACGAGGTGCAGCCCCCAGTTCGCATCCGGAGCGGGATGGAGCTGCGGGGCGTCCGGCGCCGCCGTGACCTGCAGAACGTTCGCGCCGTCGGCGGACGAGCATGCGCCCTCGTACGCGCCCTGCACCTCGATCCACGGAGTCGACACGGCGGGGAACACGAGGCCGATCGACTGTATCGATGCGCCGATCGTCGTCCCGGGTGCGAACGGCGCGGTCGGGACGACCGTGCGGAGCGGAGCGGCACCGCCGCCGAGCGATGCGGGATCGGTGCACAGGACCTGCAGCCCGTGCTCGTCCCGGCCGTAGCGCGCGTCCTTGGGGACGGGCGCGTCGAAGGTGGAGAAGGCGACCACGCAGCCGAGCTGGCGCCGCGAGCGGCACGCGGCGACGTTCTGGAATTCCTGGCCCGTCACGTTGCCGCCCAGCAGGATCGCGGAGACGAGCTTGCTCCGCATGGCTGGATCCGGATCGATTTCCTCCGCGATCAGACGCCGCAGCATGTAGGTTCCCTGGGAATGACCGAGGAGCACGACCCCGCGGCCGTCGTTCTCGCTCCGCAGGTACTCGCGCCAGGCATCCCGGACGTCGAAGTAGGCGAGCGCGAGATCGCCGGTGTGGTCGCGCAGGCCCTGCAGCGTGACCTGGCGGTACATCGGGGCGAACATCCGGCAGACCTCCGAATAGCGTGCGGCCTCGTAGAGGGCGATCGACTGTTGTTCCGGATCGACGTCGAGATTCGCGTTCGCGGTCGGCTGGTCGCTGATCGTGGGATAGACGTAGAAGCAATCGACCTTGGGCGATCGTGGGCGACTCACTTGGCGTACCCGGAGCACCGCCCCCGCCGGCGACAAGACCGTCGTGTCGAGGCTCGGCTGGCAGGGATTGTCCGCGACGGCCGGATTGCAGAGCCATACCGTCTCGGCAGCGCTCGCGGCGGATGCGAGTGCCAGCACCGCAGCGAGGAGCAACAGCGACGGTCGGGCGTGCTGCAGCGCCGCACGGCGACCGACCACGGCACCGCACATGGCAGGGGAGTGGTTCACGACCGACGCCCATTGTGCAGGACGCGTCGGTGAGGGTCGAACACCACGATGGTACGGTCGCGCGCGCGACGGCTCCTTGACTGTCGTGAGTTCGACGCCGGAGAAGTGGTTCCATGACCGACCATCGCGCTCGCTACGGCCCCCACAACCCCGACGAGACGTACGTCGCCCACGAGATCGCGGAGAACCTGGTGGACCTCGGCGAGGTCCGGATGAACTACGCGACGTTGGGCGATGCCTCGTCGCCGGCGCTCCTGCTCATTCCCGGCCAGACCGAGTCGTGGTGGGGTTACGAGGCCGCCATGCCGCTGCTCGCCGAGCACTTCCAGGTGTTCGCCGTCGATCTCCGGGGCCAGGGCCGCAGCACGCGCACGCCCGGCCGCTACACGCTGGACAACATGGGCAACGACCTGGTCCGCTTCATGGACCTGGTCGTTCGCCGGCCAACGATCGTGAGCGGCCTGTCCTCGGGGGGCGTCCTCACCGCCTGGCTGTCGGCGTACGCCAAGCCCGGTCAGGTGATCGCGGCGCTCTACGAGGACCCGCCGCTGTTCGCGTCGGAGCTCCGGCCAGCCATGGGGCCCGGGATCCGTCAGTGCATCGGCCCGCTCTTCGACCTCTGGAGCACGTTCCTGGGTGACCAATGGTCGATCGGAGCCTGGGACGCGATGCGGGAGGGATCCGCGGCCCGACTGCCGGAGCACTTGCGGTTCATCCCGATGCCGGACGAGCCGCCCCAGAACCTCAAGGAGTACGACCCCGAGTGGGGCCGGTCCTTCTGGACCGGAACCGTCGGCGTCTCCTGCGACCACGAGCGGATGCTCCGCAACGTCAAGGTCTCCTCGGTGCTGCTCACGCACCACATGCGCATCACCGACGACGCCAGCGGCTTCCTGTTCGGTGCGATGTCCGACCAGCAGGCCCAGCGGGTGCAGGACCTCCTCACCGGTGCGGGCGTCAAGGTCGAGTACCGGTCGTTCCCCGACGTCGGGCACTCGATGCACGGCGACAGACCCGAGCTCTACGTCGAGACCCTCCTCGAGTGGGTCGTGGGCATCGCCGCGTGAGCGCGCCTCGCACGATCGACGTGCATGCCCACTACCTCCCGGAGAGCTACCGGGCGGCGCTGCTGGACAACGGTCACGGTCAGCCCGACGGCTTCCCCCACATCCCGGCGTGGTCCGCCGAAGAGCACGTGGCCGTGATGGATCGGCTCGGGATTGCCACGTCGCTGCTGTCGATCTCGTCCCCCGGTGTCCACCTCGCCGCCGACGCAGCCGCTCGGGACCGTGCCCGCGAGGTGAACGAGGCCGGCCGACGTGCGGTGGTCGACCATCCCGGACGGTTCGGCCTCTTCGCCTCGCTCCCCCTGCCCGACGTCGATGCGGCCGTGGCCGAGATCGACTACTGCTGCGACCACCTCGACGTCGACGGCTTCACGCTGCTCACCAACATCGGGGGGACCTACCTGGGCGACCCCGCCTTCCAACCGGTCTTCCGCGAGCTCGACCGGCGCCGCGCCCGGCTGTTCATCCACCCGACGTCGCCGGCGTGCTGGGCGCACACGTCGTTCGGACGTCCCCGGCCGATGCTCGAGTTCTTCTTCGACACCACCCGGGCGGTGGTCGACCTGGTGCTCACCGGCACCATCGCCAAGCACCCCGGGATCGAGTTCATCGTCCCTCACGCCGGGGCGACGCTGCCGATGGTCGCCGACCGGGTGAGCGTGTTCGCCGGGCTGCTGGGCGTCGATCCCGCCGTGGACGTGCTTCGCGACCTGGGCCGGCTCCACTTCGACCTCGCCGGCTTCCCGGTTCCCCGTCAGCTCGACGCGCTCCTCACGCTCACGACGATCGAGCACCTCCACTACGGGAGCGACTACCCCTTCACCCCCGAGTTCGCGGCCGCGATGGCGCGTGAACGACTCGCCGAGGTGGGCGATCCGCCGGGGTCGCTGTTGGCCACGCTCCGCGCCAACACGGAACGGCTCTTCCCCGCGCTCACTGACCGGCGCTGACCCCGCTGATCCACACGACTGCCGCGTCCCGTTCGGGGGCCGGTTCGACAAGAAGGCGCTGAAGCCGGGCAAGTACGAGGCGACGGTGGTGGCGACCGACGCGGCGGGTCAGCGGTCGGCGCCGGCTCTCTTCAGGATCGTCGGCCGCTGAGTCGGCCGACTGGCTCCGGCTTCACTGGGACCACCAGCGGGGCCCGTCCGGCGCCGTCCCACCGGAAGGAACTAGAGCGCCCAGCGTCGGCCTTCGGGAGGTAGTGAACTCGGGCCCCAATAGAGCCCATCTGCAGCTCGCGGCCCCCGACGCCGTTGGCGGTGCACTTCGCGGCGATCTCTGTCGGTCGCGGCCAACGTGCCTACCTCCGCGACGTGTCGCGGGGGCGCCTGCACCCCGATTGTGTCGATCGTGATCGCGATCTGCTTGCCGACGGCGAAGCCGGCATAGGTCATGCCGAAGTCGCGGCGGTCGATCGTCGTCGAGGCGTGTGCGCTCGCACGCCCCTCGGCAATCGCCCCCTCGACGTCGAGCACCACCGAGCGTGTCGTCCCGAGCAGAGTCAGGTCGCCGGTCACCCTCCAACGTTCTCCCTCGCCTCGCTCGATGCGGGTCGACCGGAACGCGATGGTCGGGTAGCGGGCCACATCGAGGAAGTCGGCGCTGCGGAGGTGAGCGTCACGCTTGGGCTCGCTCGTATCGACCGAGTCGGCGTCGATCACCGCCTCGATCGTCGAGCGCGACGGGTCCTGGTCGTCCAATGCCACGTGGCCCGATGCGAGCCGCAGGGTGCCGTCGACGTTCACCACCGAGAGGTTGCGGACCGAGAAGGCGATCCGGGTCGCCGTCGGATCGAGCTCCCAAACCGAGGCGTAGGCGCGCGGGCAGAGCGCCGCCGCCGCGAGCCAGACGATGAAAAGTGCGCGGAACGGTCCGGTCTGGATCGTGTTCATTGTAGCTCCTCGAGGGCCTGCGAGGGCGATTGTGACGGGCCCCCTGGTCTCATGGTTGCCGCGACGAGCGACAGCGCAGTCGGCAGCATCAGTCATTCGGTGCTCCCGCAGCGATCCAGTCGCTGATACGCGTGGTCTGATCGGGCGAGAGCCGTTTGCCGGTGAAGGGCATCGGCACACCCACGATGCCTGGCGCCCCCTCGACCTTCCGGAGCAGGTAGCTGTGGGCGGGATCGCCGGGTTTCACGAGGAGCAGGCTGGGCTCCTGAAGGCTCGGCTGGTTGACGATCGCGTCGTAGGAGTTGGCCGAGGACAGATCGAGGTTCTGTTGAGGCGTTCGGCCACCGTGGCAGCCGGCCGAACTGGCGCAGGTCGCATTCAGCAGCGGGCGCACCGTCGCCGCGTAGCCGCCTGGTGTCTGGGGCGGCACGCTGGGGCGGGACATCTTCGCCTTCGGAAAGATCAGCTTGGTGCTGGCACTGCTGCAGCTGGGAAACTGGATCGTCGCGCGGAGCCTGGCGCGGGTCGATCGGCCGAGCCCGGCACAACTGGGGAACGTCGCGACTACCCGCGTGGTCTTCCTCGTTGCGTGGAGCTTGCCGGTTCCAGCCTCGCATCCGGTGAACAGGACGGTCGGCGGCGACGTGGTCTCGTCGATCGTGAGCGTGGAGCCGGCATCGACGGGGAACACCCCGCCGGCACAGGCAGGCCGCCGCGCCGATGCGGTACCGAGACCGATCGCCATCCAGCCGACCGTCAGCATCGCCACGCCCACCCGATGAAGCGGACGCGACTGATTCGACGTGGGTGAGATTGATTCATGGGTTGATCCTCCACGGCCCTGGCCTACTGTGCCTTGAACTGCTGCTCGACCAGGGTGCTTGCGCCCTCTGCGTCGGTCGCCGTCACGCGAAGGGTCAGCTTCCCGTGGGCATGCTGCAGCGAAATCTGCGCCTCGAAGGAGCCGGCGCTGGTCTGGTCGAGGGTCACCTGGCGAAGGGGCCGCCCCTTCCCGTTCAGGAGGTCGAGCGTGATCGTCGCCGGCTCGGACACCGTGAGTTGCACCGTCAGCAGACCGGCCCCTGGCTGAGCTGCTTCCTCTTCACCTTGCCTGGGAGGTCATCGATCGAGACGATCGGCGGGGTGTTCGCGACCACGAAGCTCTGGTCGAGGCCGTCGAGGGTGACGAAGTCCGTCTTCGCGACGGCCCTGAAGTGGACGGTCTCGTTCTGGGTGAGCCCGCTCACCGTCGCGTCGAAGGCGGTCGCGACGCTCGCGACGTCGAGGCGAGCGTCCGCCGTGCTGGTGCCGTAGGCCGTCGTCGTGCCGAAGTCGAAGTGGGTCAGGATGGCGGCGCCACCCGGATTCGCCGATCCGTTCAGCGTCGCGCCCGTGTCGGAGATGTCGGTCGCGGCGAGCGTCGACACGTCGGTCGGTGCGAACGCCTGGGCGAAGAGCTGCTGGGCGCGCCGGCGTCGCCCGCGGTGTAGAGGAAGAACGGCGTCCCGATCGCGCCGCCCTGGCAGCTCGCGCCGTCGGCGTTGGTCGGGTTGGCCGTGCAGCCGGACGAGATCGGGGCGCGGAGCGGGTCCTCGACGTTCGCCGAAGCCGAGTCCGGGATGCCGGTCGGCGTGTCGAGCTTGAAGACCGGTGCGCTGGCCCCACCCTCGAAGTGGCCGACGAAGGTCACCTGCGCCTTCGGACACGTCCTCCTGCCAGGAGATGTACGGCACGTTGCCCGAGAACGTGATGTCGGGGCGCGTCGCGTCGTTCACCGTGTTCGAGACCGGCTGGCCGGCGTTGAAGAGCTCGAAATGGTTGCCGCCGACCAGTCGCGAGACGAAGACGGCGTGCTTGCCGTCTCCGAGGTCCTCCTGCCAGACGACCCACGGCACGGTCGCGCCGCCCGGTGTGAGCGTGCCGGCGGCGACGCGCGGGTTCTCCGCGTCGCGGCGGGCCATGCGCGTTGAGCGTGCACGCGTCCTCGGCGGCCTCGCTCTCGGCGCAGTTGCCGAAGCCGTGCGCGCCCGAGGTGTCGAGGACGTTGGTCTGGCCGGCCGTTCCGTTGCCGACCGCGAGCCAATGGAAGCCGCCGTCGGCCGTGGCGTCCGCGACGATCTTGGCCGCGAAGACCATGTCGTTGCTGCGGAGCCCGTCGATCTGGGTGGGATCCTCCTCGTACCACACGACCCACGCGACGGTGTCGTTCGGACCGGTGAACGCGATGTCCGGCTCGACGCCCGAGCGGGTCGGGTCGATGTTGAGCGTGGGATCGCCGCTGTCGGACGGGATCGGGCCGGTCGGGTTCAGCCGATCGAGTCCGACCTGCTGCCAGCAGAATCCGTTCACGTCGATCTGGCCGCCGTTGGGCTTCGTCCCGACCGGGCACTCCGTTCCCGGAACGGCCTGCTTCACCGCCTTCGCCACGAAGATCTGCCGCAGCGTCGTGTCGTCGTTCGGGACGCCGTCGTTCTCCTCCCAGGTGACCCAGGGAACCGGATCGTTGCCCGCGACGGCGGCGCCGCCCGCGACCGACGGGTTCTCGGCCGTGCGACGCGTGTGGATGTTGAGAGACGGGAGATGGAGCGGGCCGCGGCCCTGGCCGGAGTGCAGCCAGAGGTTGGCCGCCGCGTTGAAGCGGCTGGCGAAGATGTTCGTCGGCCACCCGGCGGCCGCGCTCGGCTCGTACCACGCGACCCACGGGACCGTGCGTCCAGCACCGGCGAAGTCGATCGACGGTGCTTCGGCCTCCTCGGTCGGGTCGATGTTGAGCGACGCCGGTGACCCTTGCGTCACCCAGGCGCCGTTCTTGAACGCGCGAACGAAGATCTGCTGCTCGCTGCCGGCGACCTTCTGCTCGAACGTCGCCCACGGCACCTGGACCTTGCCGGCCGTGACCGCGCCGCCGGCGACGTCGGAGACGCCCGCGTCCTGGCTCGGGTCGATCGAGTTCGCGGAATCGTCGTTGACCTGCGCGCCGGTGGCCGGGAGCGGCAGGAATGCGGCGCGTGCCTGGGGCGTCGCGATCAACGCGCTGGCGGCGGCGAGCGCGGCGAGCATCAGGGAGAAGTGAGGTACGTGGGTGAGCGCCTCGGAACGTCGAATACGCATGGGACATCCTCCTTGGGTTGCGGCGTGGGTGGGGCTACTCGCTTCGAACGCGCCGGGGATTCATCCTCGGCGATGACATGCAGGCCGGAACGGTGTTGTGCCGGGGCAGGAGAGTGGCGCGCATCGCGTCCACGTCGAACCCGAGCACGTCGCAGATGTTGACGAACGAGAAGGGCCACTCGCGTCGCTCGCAGCGCACCCAGGCCTCGGCCTCGGCGGCCAGACGGCGAGCCCGAAAGCGGCCGCGCCAGCGGCCGGCCGCGATGCACCGTACCGCGTCCTCCAGAACCGCGAGCATGAGGGCGCGCGGTCCGGACGCGGCGTCATTCCGGCGCGGGGCGTCGAATACTGGTGCCTGCAGGACCGCTGACGGCTCGCAAGGTGCCATGTCGAAGTCGCTGGTCATCACGTGAGCCTCCCCATCTCATTCAGTCTCCCGGTGTCTCGTCGCGCAGCATGTCCGTCAGGAAGCCCACGAGACCTCGTACGGAGGTGATGTGAGCGACGCGCCCGGACGTGACGTGCTCGACCCGGCCAACCACGCTTCGCGGCGGGCGCGCGCGCACGTCGAGGTGCAATACGAACGCGCGGTCGGGTGGTAGCTCGAGCGGGGCGGAGTTCGAGGCGCTGCGCTGCGTCGATCGGGGTGTGTTTCGTGTCCTTGCCACGGGGACGACGCTACGGCCTCCGGCGCATCACGCACGATGGAACGGAGGTGAGATTGCGGTTAGAAGGCGGTAAGGAAGCGGTTCGGCCGCGCGGCGATGGACGCAGATCGACGTCTGACGTTCGAGGGCTTTTCCCTGGACCTCGCCAACGAGCAGCTCGTGTGCGACGGCGAGGTGGTCGCGCTCACCCCGAAGGCGTTCGCGGTCCTGCGCCGCCTGCTCGAGGACGGCGGGCAGGTCGTCACGAAGAAGGAGCTGCTGCGGGCCGGGTGGGCGAATACCCATGTGACCGACGGCGTGCTCAAGGTGAGCATTCTCGAGATCCGCCGGGCGTTGGGCGACGACTCCGCGGCTCCGCGCTTCATCGAGACGGTGCCTCGCCGCGGGTACCGATTCATCGCCCCGCGCACGCGGAGGGCCACGATCCCGACCTCGGAGCTCGGACGCGGCGAGCTGGTCGGCCGCGACGGGTTACTCGCACAGCTCGAGGATCGGCTCGAGCGCGCGCGCGGCGGGCAGCGTCAGCTCGTGTTCCTTTCCGGCGAAGCGGGCATCGGCAAGACCACGGTGCTCGACGCTTTTCTGGCGCACGCGTCCGTCGAACCGGACGTGATGCTGGCGTCCGGCGCGTGCCTCGAACACTACGGCGGAGCCGAGCCGTATCTGCCGGTCCTCGAAGCCCTCGGCCGCCTTCTCCGCACGCCCGGGGCCGAACGGACGATCCGCCTCCTCGAGACCTGTGCACCCAGCTGGGTCGTCCAGCTTCCCTGGCTCGAGCGCCGTGGCGATCGCGAGGCGCCGCGTCGGGACCTCCTCGGAGTCACGAAGGAGCGCATGTTGCGCGAGATGGCGGAGGCCCTCGAGATCGTGACCGCCGAGACCCCGCTCGTCCTCGTGCTCGAGGACCTCCATTGGAGCGACTATTCGACGCTCGACCTCCTCGGGATGCTCGGCCGTCGCCGGGAACCGGCGCGCCTGCTCGTCGTCGGGACCTATCGCCCGGTGGACGTCATCGTCGCCGGGCATCCCCTGCGTGCGCTCACGCAGGAGCTCCGGATCCGTCGCCAGTGTGAGGAGTTCGCGCTGGAGTTCCTCCGCGAGGCGGATGTCGCCGCGTATCTGGCGCACCGCTTCGGCGCGCATGGCTTTCCGGCGGAGCTCGCGCGCGCCGTGCACATGCGCACGGATGGCAATCCGCTCTTCATGGTGCGCGTGGTCGACGAGCTCGTCACCGTCGGCGTGCTCGCCGACCGGGACGGTCGCTGGCGGCTGGTCGCGCCGCTCGACGAAGTCGCCCGCGCCGTCCCCGAGAGCCTCCGCCAGCTGATCGACAAGCAGATCAGCCGCCTGGAACCCGAGGTTCAACGCCTGCTCGAAGTGGCGAGCGTGCTCGGGAGCGAGTTCACCGCCCGGTCGCTCGCCGCCGGCCTGGACGAGGATCCGCTCACGGTCGAGAAGCGCTGCGATGCCCTGGCGCAGCAGGGTCAGCTCTTGGCCCAGATTGCGCTGTTCGTGCTCCCCGACGGGACCGCCATCGCGCGCTACCGCTTCACCCACACCCTCTATCCCCACGTCCTCGCCGAGCGGGTGGCCGCGGGTCGCCGCCTGCGGCTGCACCAACGGCTCGGCGAATGGCTCGAGCGGACCTACGGCGCGCACGCCGAGGTGATCGGAAGCCAGATCGCGCGCCACTTCGAGGAGGCGCGCGATTACCGGCGTGCGATCATCCACCTCCGGCGCGCCGCCGACGGAGACGTCTCGCGTTGGGGTAATCAGGAGGCCGCGACGCGGCTCACGCGCGCTCTCACTCTGGCAGGTCGCCTGCCTGCAACAGATGCCGATGCGGTGTACCCGATCCTTCTCGAGCAGCTCGGCCGCGTCCGCCGGGGGATCGGGGACGTGCAGGGGGCGGTGCAGGAGTTCGAGGCGCTGGCCGCGTGGGGGCGCGATCGAGGGCAGATCGGATGGGAGGCCAAGGCCGCGCTCTACCGCGCGAGCGTGCTCTCGTGGATCGATCCCGAGCGCAGCCGCGCCGCGAGCGCCGAGGGAATCGCGCTGGGCGAGAGAGTGGAGGACCCGTTGTTGCGCGCCCACCTGCAGGGCTACTCGGCCTACTGGCGACTCCAACGTCACGGCTGGCGGCCCGACGACGCGGGTATGGCGGAAGCGGCGGTCGCAGCGGCCCGCGCTGCGGGTGACCGCGAACTCCTGAGCGAGAGCACCGGACGGCTCGCTGCCTTCCAGTGCTTCCGCTCGGATTTCCGGCGCGCAGAACAGACAGCCACCGAGGGGCTCGAGCTCGCACGCGAAGCCGGCAACGCCTACGCCTACCTTTCGTGTCAGTACTTCCGTGCCCAGGCCACTCGGCACCTTGGCGAATGGGGGACGGCCCTGACGGCGATCGACGAGGGCCTGCGCATGGCGGGGCAGAGCGGCCACCTTCCCTGGGCCAGCTTATTGCGGTTGGAGGCTGCTTCCCTACACACCGAAGCACTCGACTTCGCCGGCGCGGCGGCGGTGGCGCGTGAGGAGTTGCGGTCCCCGGCGTCCACGCAGGCCAGTCGCCAGCGGGCGATGTGCGAGCTGGCGTTTGCACTCCTTGGGCTCGGCGAGTTCGACGAGTCGTACGCGGCGTTCACGGCGCCGCAGCTGGTGGTGGCCGCGGGCATCGAGGCAATGCCGTGGTCCGGGCAGGTTCTCCTGCGCCGCGGGCTCGGCGAACTCTGGTTGGCGCGCGGCAAGCTCGAGCGCGCCCAGCACGAGGCGGAGGCGCTGCACGCCCTGGCCGCCGCGGCGGCCGATCCGCCACTTCGTGCGTCCGCCGCCCGGTTGCTTGCGGAGATCGCCCTGGAGGAAGGGAGCGTGTCGCAGGCCGAGAGGTTCCTGCGTGACGCGCTCGGTGCAATCGAGGGATACGAAGTGCCGGTCCTCGAATGGCGCATCGCCGCCAGCGCGGCCCGCGTGTACGGCCGACAACGCCATCGAACCGACGCCGAGGCCGCCCGCATGCGGAGCGGAGCCCTCGTGAGCCGACTGGCGGAGTCCTTGCCCCCGGACCATGAGCTTCGCAGATTGTTCTTGGCGCATCGTTCCGTGCGCGAAGTTCTCGGCCCACGCCGGCGCTCCTGACGTTTCGGATGTCGACGCGCGCGTCGCGATAGTGGGGCCTCCGTGTCCACGGGGGCTGGACGAGAGCGGATCAGGCATTGTATGCCCCGCGCCACTTCGGGGGGTGAAGGGCACGGCAGAACCCAGGGGCCGAGAAGGGGCGAGAAAACTAGGCTATGCCATGAAGACGGTTGTGGTCGGTGCGTCGAGCGGTCTGGGCCGCTGCATCGCGGTCGGGCTGGGACAGCGCGGCGAAAACGTCGCATTGCTGGCGCGGCGACGAGAGCGTCTCGTCGAGGCCGCGAAGGAAACCGGTCCGGGGGCACTCGCGATCACGTGTGACGTCACCGACGAGTCGTCGTGTCGGGGGGCGATCGAAGAGGCGGCACGAGGCCTTGGCGGCATCGACGCGCTCGTCTATGCGACCGGCATTGGTCCGCTGGCGCGTCTCACTGACCTCGACGCGCAGACCTGGCGACGGGTGTTCGACACCAACGTCGTGGGTGCGGCGCTCGTCACTGCGGCGGCCCTTCCCTACCTGACTGCGTCGACCGGTGGGGCCGTCTACCTGTCGACGGTGAGCGCATCGCTCACCCCGCCGTGGCCTGGCCTGGCCGCGTATGCGGTCAGCAAGGCAGCGCTGGACAAGCTGGTCGAGGCCTGGCGGGCCGAGCATCCGCAGGTCGGCTTCACCAGGATGACCGTCGGCGAGTGCACCGGTGGGGAAGGCCCGTCGATGACCGAGTTCAGTGCCGGCTGGGACGGCGAGCTCGCCGCCGAGATGGCCTCCATCTGGATGGCCCGCCAGTACATGAGCGGGTCGCTGTTGGACGTCGAGGAGCTCGTGCGCGTCGTCGACAGCGTCCTGCGCTGCGGTGCGACGGCGAGCATCCCGTCCATCACGCTCGTCCCCCGGGCCGCCGGCTCTACCCCGTAGCCCCGAAACAGATGGTGATCGCGAGCCGCGAGTGGCAGACGACGTCGATCACCGCACGATGTCGAGCAGCCGGTCGGCGCGCCGTTTGAGATCGTCGAGGTTGCGGGCAAACAGCGGCGCGATGAGTTGATCGATGCCGAGATCCCGGTAGGCCGCGAACGATTCGCGAGTGATGCGATGCCGGTTCGGGCCGACGAAGACCCGGACGTCCTCGCGCGACCGGCCCGCACCGACGAGCAATGCGTCGAGCCTCGTCAGCCGCTCGGCGAGGCGGGCGGGATCCAGGTCGAAGCCGTACCAGCCGTTGCCGAATCGTGCGACACGCGACAGTGCCGCGTCGCTCTCGCCGCCGATGAGGATCGGAGGATGCGGCTTCTGCACCGGCTTCGGATTGAAGTAACAGCGCCCGATGTGCACGGTCGCGCCGTGGAACTCGGCGATCTCCTGCGTCCAGAGGGCTTTCATGGCGCCGACGTACTCTTCGCAGCGAGCGGCGCGCCGTGCGAAGTCCATGCCGAGCGCCTGGAACTCTTCCGCGAGCCAGCCGATGCCGATGCCGAAGTCGACGCGACCGCCCGAGAGGTAGTCGAGATCGGCCACCATCTTCGCCGTGTAGACCGGCTGCCGCTGGGGCACGAGACAGATGCCGGTGCCGAGACGGATGCGGCGCGTGCGGGCCGCGACGAACGTGAGCGCGGTGAACGGATCGAGCAGTCCGTGTGGATCGCCCGTGAGGCGGCCGTCGTCGGCGTAGGGATAGCGGGACGCGTAGTCGGGGAAGAAGAGCACGTGCTCGGGCAACCACATCGACCGGAAGTCCGCGCTGTCCAACCATTCCGCAGCGTCGCCGATGAAGTCGACCGGAGTCTGATGGTTGAATGAGAGCGTCACCCCGACGTGCACGTGGATACTCCTCTCGAGCCGACGGCACGCGTTATTTCCCGAACCGGCTGAGCGTCTGGTAGTCGAAGAAGCCCGGCTGCTAGCGGGACGCGGCGATCGTTCGCCGGGTCGACGCCGCGCCCATTCATGCCAGACACCGTGGCGCGCTCCGCCTTGATGTTCTCGGAGAGCTGGAAGCCCATCGTCGAGCCCCAGAAGCGTTCCTTGTCGTTGAAATCCGCGCTGGCGAAGCCCATCACCTGGTAGACGTTCAGGAGCTCGCCCTGCCATGAGAACTTGCGGTTCCAGGCACCCTGCCATGACTGGTCGTCGATCCAGAGCTCGATCTTCCCGTAGAGGTAGTACTTGTCCTTCGGCACGCCCTCCACGACCCAGAATTTGCGCTTGGCGAGCGCACCCGCCGTGGGCGCCCACGCGATGCCGTCCCAGCCGTCGACCATGAAGCCGACCGAGCGCTTGTCGTTGATGTTGATCGTCCGCCAGCCGCCGTCCGGCAGCGGACGCCGCTGGACCTTGCCGGCGATGCTGTCGGGATCGACGATGCGGAGCTGCTCGCGATGGCCCGTGATCTTCCAGACGAAGTCCTCGATCTTGCCGTCGAAGAACGGGCCGTCGTCCTGGCTCTGATCCGAGCCGAGGAAGCCGTCGGAGCGGTTCGACGGCGACACGGCACGGACGCGCCGAAGCGCCGGCACGTAGGCCCACGATACGTCGCGTTTGCTCGGGTCCTTGTAGCGGTAGCCGAGCGCCGCGGTCCCCTGCAGGTCGGCGGGGCTCGTCGTCAAGGCGAGGAACTGGAAGAGCAGGTTGTCGGGGTTCTTCGCCGGCGAGTACTTCCGCAGCTGCCCGTCGTAGTAGAGGAAGTAGACGTCCTGCTCGGCGGAGCGCTGGACGCCCGTCTTGCTCATCCAGTGCAGGACCGTTTCGTTGTGGGAGTTCCCGCCCGTGTAGTACGCGTAGTAGAGGTTCCAGAGGATCTTGTAGCCCCCATCCGGATCGTCCTCGCGGATGTTCGGGAACGGCAGACCCTGGATGTATTCCGGCCGTTCCCTGGTGGTCTTGTCGACGGGCTGCTTGTTCTCGTCGAGGACGATCGTCTCGCCGTTGTGCTTCGTGGCCTCGTCAAAGCCGTCGTCCCACCGGAACTTCGAATCGGGAAAGTCGACGATCGGGTTCTTGTACTCGCCCGTCTCGTAGTGGCGGAGGATCTCCGGCGGCAGGAGATCCTTCACCTGTGCGGCGGTCGACTTGTCGATCATGGTGCCGGGCGCGACCTCGGCATGAGCGGCCGCGACGGTGATCCCGAGCATCCACGCAAGCACCCCGAGCCTACTCGTCATGTACACCCCTCTCGACGACCATCACGACCTGGTTCGCCGTGCCGAACAGCACCCCTGCCTTTCACACCCCTAGGTGGCGCGGGGCATACAATGCCTGATCCGCTCTCGTCCAGTCCCGTAGTACCCACGTACCTGCGTCTCGGGAATACGGAGGGCGTGAGATCGGGCCTCTGACGCCTCGTCCCCGGCGTGCTCGACCAGGCCGCGCGGCTCCGCCCGGTGGAATCGGGGCCGGTGACGAGAATCACATTGTACCAAAACGACACTGATGCTACACCGGCAGGCTCCTGCAGGAGGCACCTGATGGAGAAGCGACCATTCGGACGAACGGGGCTCCAGGTCTCGGCCATCGGCTTCGGCTGCTGGGAGATCGGCGGCGGCTACGGGCGGATCGAGGAGACGGAGTTCGCCCGCGCCGTCGGGCGGGCGCTCGACCTCGGCATCAACTGCTTCGACACCGCCGAGGGGTACGGCCTCGGTGCGTCGGAGCGCGCGCTCGGGCGGGCGCTCGGCCGGCGCCGCCGCGACGCGATCCTCGTCACCAAGTTCGGCATCGGATATCGGGACAAGCCGAACCTCCGCGACGCCAGCCGCGCGCGCGTCATGGCGTCGATCGAGAAGAGCCTCGAGAACCTCGGCACCGACTGCGTCGACGTCTACCTCGTGCACTGGCCCGACCACCGGACCCCGTTCGAGGAGACGATGCGCGCCCTCGAGGACGTCGTGCGCGAGGGGAAGGCCCGCTTCGTCGGTGTCTCGAACTTCAAGCGGGAGGAGATCGAGGCCTGCATGGGCGTGCGGCGCGTCGACGTCGCCCAGTACGGCTGGAACATGTTCGACCGGCGCATGCAGCGCGAGATCTTCCCGTACTGCCGGGAGCACGGCATCGGCGTCATGGCGTACGGGTCGCTCGCCTATGGTCTGCTGACGGGAACGTTCACCGAGGACGTGGACTTCGGCTCCGACGACTGGCGCGCACGCGCGGACAAGATGGGCTCGATCAAGCTCTTCGACACGCTCTTCGGTCCCGAGTTCTTCCCGCGCAACCTCCGGGTGGTGGAGGAGCTGAAGGGGCTCGCCGCCGGCTACGGTCGGAGCCTCCCGCAGCTCGCGCTCCGCTGGGCGATCTCGAACCCGGTCGTCAGCACGGCGCTCGTCGGCTGCCGCACCGTCGCCGAGGTGGAGGACAACGTCGGCGCGCTCGGCTGGTCGATCGCCGAGGCCGACCTCGCCGAGATCGACGCGATCTTCGCGCGCCACGGGGTGAACCCCGTCCCGGACCGCTGGGTCGAGGGCGACTAGAGGAGACGACCGATGGCGGACCGCTTTGTCCCTCTGACGCCTCGCATCGGCGCGAAAGCCGTGATGCGCCGCGAGGAGGTACTCGACCCCGCGTTCGCGGACGACATGCCGCGATGCGCTCGAGCGCTACGGTGTCTTGCTGTTCCCCCAGATCGGTTTCAGCGACGAAGAACAGGTCGCTTTCAGCAGGAACCTCGGCGATGTCATCCCCCAGGGGCCCATGCGCCCCGATGGCACGCAGGAGGTCGTGTTCAAGATCACGCTCGACCCTCGGGAGAACCCTTCGGCCGAATACCTGAAGGCCACGATCGGCTGGCACATCGACGGACTGTTCGATGACGGTCCGCCGGCGAAGGCGACGATGCTCTCCGGCCGGCGCCTCTCGGCGAAGGGTGGGCAGACCGAGTTCTGCAACACGTACGCGGCGTACGACGATCTGCCCGAAGGGGAACGGCAGTACTACGAGTCGCTGCGCATCGTGCACAGCCTCGAGGCCTCGAATCGCGCGACGAACCCGAACCCCAGCCCGGAGGAGCAGGCGCGCTGGCGCCAGGCGGAAGCGCTACGCGATCGGGCGGGGCGAATCGGCGCCAAGGAGCATCCGCTCGTCTGGCGCCATCAGACGGGACGCAAGTCACTCGTCCTCGGGATGACCGTGGACCATGTCGTAGGCATGCCCGAAGCCGAGAGTCGCGTGCTCATCGAGAAGCTGACCGCCCACGCGACGCGTCGGGAAATCGTCTACCGGCACGAATGGCAGGTCGGCGATCTCCTCATGTGGGACAACTGCGGCGTGATGCATCGGGCGATGCCATACGATGCGAAGTCCGGGCGACTGATGCATCGGACGGTCTTGCACGGGGTCGAAAGGATCAACGGGGTCGAAGGAATCAGCTGATGACCGCTGACATCGTCATCCGCGGGGGAACGGTCTTCGACGGGAGCGGCGCGCCCGGCCGCGCGGCCGACGTGGCGATCGCGGGAGGTGTGATCCGCGAGATCGGACCGAAGCTGCGGGGCAAGCGCGAGCTCGACGCGTCGGGCTGCGCCGTCGCGCCCGGCTTCATCGACATCCACACCCACTACGACGCGCAGGTGTTCTGGGATCCGGCGCTCAGGCCGTCGTGCTTCCACGGTGTCACCACCGTGGTGGCGGGCAACTGCGGCTTCACGATCGCGCCCACCCGCCCCGAGCACCACGACGTGATCGTGCGCACGCTCGAGAACGTCGAGGACATGGACCCCGCGACGCTGACCGCGGGCATCTGCTGGGAGTTCGAGACATTCCCCCAGTACCTGGAACTCGGTCCGTCGGCGCGGGACCGTGCTCAACTTCACGGCGTACATCGGTCATTCCGCGCTGCGGCTCTACGTGATGGGAGACGCGGCCTACGAGCGCGCGGCCACGGCCGCGGAGATCGAGCGCATGTGCCAGCTCGTGCGCGAGGCGCTCGATGCGGGCGCGGCCGGATTCTCGACCAGCTTTTCCTTCGCGCACCGCGGCGTCGACGGGAAGCCGGTCCCGAGCCGCTTCGCCGAGCGCGACGAGGTCGAGGCACTGTTCTTGACGGCGGGACGGGCGGGCAAGGGCGTCGTGCTCGCCACGCCGGGCGAGCAGTGCAGCTATCCCGACTTCTACGAGCTGCAGCCGCGCATCGGGCGGCCGTTCACCTGGCCGCTGTTCGCGGCCCCGGGCGGGGCGCACCGCCCGCAGCTCAAGCTGCACGAGGAGAGCCTGTCTCGCGGCCTGCAGGTCTGGCCGCAGGTCACGCCGCGGCCGCTCACCATGCAGTTCACGCTGGCCGACGCATACAACCTCAACGTCGGCAAGGTGTTCGGGGAGCTGTTGCAGCGGAGCCGCGCGGAGCGCATCGCTGCGTATCGCGATCCGGCCTGGCGGGCGCGGGCGCTCGCGGACCTGGAGCAGGCGCCGATGAAGCCGCGCTGGGAGACCTTCGAGGTGTCCGAGTCGCAGCGATTCCCCGAGCTCGTGGGCCGGCGCGTGGCAGAGCTCGCGCGTGAGCGCGGCATGCAGCCCGCTCGACGTGATGTGCGAGCTCGCGGTCGCCGAGGATCTCGAGACCCGCTTTCGCGCCTACATCGCCAACGACGACGTCGAGGCCGTGGGCGACTTGCTCACCCACGAGCACGTGGTGCTGGGCCTCTCCGACGCCGGCGCGCACGTCGACCAGTTGTGCGATGCGCCGCTGTACACCGACCTGCTGGGCACCTGGGTGCGGGAGCGCCAGCTCATGCCGCTCGAGAAGGCGGTGCGCAAGCTGAGCGGTGAGGCGGCCGACATGTTCGGCTTCGTGCGCCGCGGCTACCTGCGCGAAGGCTACTGGGCCGATGTGTGCGTATTCGATCCGCGGACGGTCGGCCCCGGTCCCCTGCGGCGCGTGCGCGACTTCCCGGCGGACGCCGAACGCCTGACGGCCGAGGAACCGATCGGCGTACGGCACGTGCTGGTCAACGGCATGCCGATCCGCAGCGACGGCCGCTCGCAGCTCGACTCGCTCGAGCGGCGGCCCGGCATGCGGCCGGAGATCGCATGAGGGTCAGCGCACGGTACGGAAGAAGGTCCGCAGGTCCTCGACGAACAGATCGGGCTGCTCCATGGCGGCGAAGTGGCCGCCGCGCGGCATGACGGCCCAATGCGTGACGTTGTAGTGTCGTTCGACCCAGGCGCGCGGGAAGCGCAGCACCTCCTTGGGATAGCGAGCGACGCCGGTGGGAACTCCGACGAACTGCGGCGCCCCTTTTTCCGGGTCGACGTGCTGGTGCTCCCAGTACAGCCGCGCCGACGACGTGATCGTCCCCGTCACCCAGTACAGCATCGCGTTGGTGATCAGCTGGTCTCGGCTGTAGCTGTTCTCCGGGTGGCCGTCGCAGTCGCTCCAGGTGCGGAACTTCTCCACGATCCAGGCGAGCAGCCCGGCCGGCGAGTCGTTGAGTGCGATGCCCAGCGTCTGCGGCTTGGTCCCCTGTTCGAGCGCGTAGCCGGACTCCTCACGCTGGAAGTGCGCCATGGCGGCGAGATCCGCCTTCTCCTCGTCGGTGAGCGGGCCCGGGTCTTTCGGACGGGCCGCGATCGGCATGTTGAGATGGATGCCGGCGCAGCGATCGGGGTCGAGCGCCCCGATCCTCGTTGCGACCTGAGCGCCCCAGTCGCCACCCTGCGCGCCGTAGCGCGCATATTCCGAGGCGGTGCATCAGCTCGATGAACGCCCGGGCGATGCGTCGCACATCCCAGCCGCGCGCGCGCGTGGGCTCCGAGAAGCCGTAGCCCGGCAGCGAGGGCGCGATCACGTGGAAGGCGTCGGCGGCGCGGCCACCGTGCGCCTCCGGATCCGTCAGCCGGGGAATGACGTCGAGGAACTCCACGACGGAGCCTGGCCAGCCGTGCGTGATGAGCAGCGGAAAGGCGTCCGCGCGAGCCGAGCGCGCGTGGATCAAGTGGATCGACTGGCCATCGATGCGGGTGCGGAAGTGCGCAAGCTCGTTGAGCCGCGCCTCCTGCGCTCGCCAGTCGTACTCGTCGCGCCAGTACGCCGCCAACTCGCGCACGTAGTCGGACGGGATGCCGTACTCCCAGCTCGTGCCCTCGATCTGGTCCGGAAACCGAGTCCACGCCAGACGGCGGTGCAGATCCTCCAGGACCGAATCGTCGACGCGGATCCGGAATCGCTCGATCGTCTCGCTCATCGTTCGCTCACGAGAATCTCATTGTACCGAAGCAACATCCATACTACACGATCCAGACCGATGGCGATCGCGACGGTCGACGGGGCATGATCCCCGGCATCGATCCCCTCGAGCTCGTCGATCCCGCACGCTACGCGCGCAAGGGCTATCCCCACGCGGTGTGGACGCGGCTGCGCGCGGAGGCGCCCGTCGCGTACATCGCGCCGGCCGGGTATCAGCCGTTCTGGGCGATCACGAAGCACGCCGACATCGTGCACATCTCGACGCAGCCGCTGCGCTTCTCGAGCGCGCAGGGGATCACCCTGGCGCGCGCCGATGCGCCGGCGATGACGCCGCCGGAAATGGTCGTCCTGCTCGATCCCCCCCGGCACGGGCCGATGCGCCGGGTCGTGATGCGGCGCTTCACCCCGCATGCGGTACGGGCGAAGCGGGCGGACATCGAGCGCATCGCGGTCGGGATACTCGATTCGGCGGCACCCGCAGGCGCCGCGGGCGAGTTCGACTTCGTACGGAGCATCGCGGCACCGTTTCCGCTCGCGGTGATCGCCTGGAGCCTCGGCGTGCCGCGCGATGATTGGGAGCTGTTGCACCGTTGGACCAACGAGGTGATCGGCAAAGACGATCCGGAGTACCGGCGCCCTGGCGAGCGGCCCGGGCAGACTTTCATGCGCGCGCGCGGCGAGCTGCACGGCTACTTCCAGCGCCTGATCGAGCAGCGCCGAAGCGACCCCCAGGACGATCTGGTGAGCGAGCTCATCCGCGGCCAGGTCGACGGGAAGCCGCTCACGGCGGAGCAGCTCCTCGCCTATTGCGAGCTCCTCGTCGAGGCCGGCAACGAGACCACGCGTAACGCCATCAGCGGGGGGCTGCTCGCCTTCTGCGAGCAGCCGGACGAGTGGGATAAGCTGCGCGGCCGCCCCGAGCTGCTATCCGACGCCGTGGAGGAGATCCTGCGTTGGGTCAGCCCGATCAGCCACTTCACCCGCGTCGCCACCGAGGATTGCGAGGTGCGCGGGGCGAAGATTCGCGCGGGCGAGCAGGTGGCACTGTACTACGCGTCGGCGAACCGCGACGAGGAGGTGTTCGAGGCGCCGTTTGCGTTCCGCGTCGATCGCCGCCCGAACCCCCATCTCGCGTTCGGTTTCGGCGAGCACTTCTGCATGGGCGCCCAGCTCGCGCGCGTCGAGCTCGAAGTGATCTTCCGTCTCCTGCTCGCGCGCCTGGAATGTTTCGAGCTGTCGGGACCGGTGGAGCGCCTCAGCTCGGCGGTCAACGGAAGCATCAAGCGACTGCCGCTGCGCTACCGCATGGCGTAGGATCGAGGACGGATGATGGCGCGTCAGGAACTGGCGGGAAAGGTCGCAATCGTCACGGGTGGCGCCACGGGCTTGGGCCGCGCGACGGTCGAGCGCTTCGTGGAAGAAGGCGCCCAGGTCGTCATCGCGGATGTGAACGCCGCGCGGGGCGAGGAATTGGCGGCGCAGCTGGGCGCGGCGGCCGCATTCAAGCGCACCGACGTCGCCAATGCGGACGAAGTCCAGGACCTCGTCGACTCCGCCGTTGCCCGCTTCGGCGGGCTGCACGTCATGTTCAACAACGCGGGGATCGCGGAACCGATCGGTAGCTTCCTGGATGCCGAGCTGAAGGACTTTCAGCACATGATGGCCGTGAACCTCTTCGGCGTCATGGTCTGCAGCCAGCGCGCCGCTCGCCACATGGCGAAGCACGGAGGCGGTTCGATCATCAACAACTCCTCGATCGGCGGAATCAGCGCCGGCGGCGGCGTGATGACCTATCGCGCCGCGAAGGCCGCCGTCACGCACTTCAGCAAGTGCATCGCGATCGAGCTGGCGCCGCACGGGATCCGTGTGAACTGCATCGCGCCCGGCCACATCGCCACCGAAATGACCCCCTATGATATGGCGACGGTCGTCCGACTGACCCAGCCGCTGCAGCGGCAGGGTGTGCCGAGAGATGTCGCGAACGCGGCCCTGTACCTCGCGAGCGAACAGTCGGCGCAGATCACCGGGATCGTATTGCCGGTCGACGGTGGGACGACCGCCGGCACTCCGGCCAACCTGCTCCGGGAGATCATGGCCGGGCGCGCAAGCGCGACACCGAAGTGATGCGCAAAGGAGAGACCATGTCCACAAGTGCCGAGCAGCAGCACATCCATCATGCCGACCGATTCTTCATCGGCGGCGAATGGGTCAAGCCCTCATCCAGCTCCCGCATCGACGTCCGCGACAGCGCGACCGAGGAAGTGTTTCTTTCCGTTGCGGAGGCGCAGGTCGAGGACGTCGACCGAGCGGTGGCGGCGGCGCGCAAGGCGTTCGACGGTGGTCCGTGGCCGCGCATGACCCACAAGGAGCGCGCCGTATGGCTCAACAAGATCGCCGACGCCTGGGTGAAGCGAGCCGATGCCTTCGCGGACACATGGACCCGGGAATCGGGCGTCCTGCATGCGATCGCGAAACGGGCCGTCCTTGGTCCGGCCCACACCTTCCGCTTTCACGCCGGCCTCGCCGACACATTCGAATGGGAAGAGCCACACGTCACGCTGGACGGACAGCGCGCCCTTCTCGTGCGCGAACCGGTGGGTGTGGTCGGTGCGATCATTCCCTGGAACGCGACGAACGCGCTCATCGCGCACAAGACGGCGCCGGCCCTCATCGCGGGATGCACCGTGGTCGTCAAGGCTTCGCCCGAAGCTCCCGCCTCCCCCTATCTGCTCGCGGAAATCTGCGAGGAAATCGGTCTGCCCCCGGGCGTGCTCAACTTCATCACCGCGGACCGTGAGGTCTCGGAAAGGCTCGTCCGCAATCCCGGGGTCGACAAGATCAGCTTCACGGGGTCGACCGCGGCGGGCCGTCGGATCGGCTCCATCTGCGGCGAGCGGATCGCGCGGTGCACGCTGGAGCTCGGCGGCAAGTCTCCCGCGATCATCCTCGACGACTACGACCTCGACACCGCCGCGGCATCCATCGCGCAGAGCGCACGCTTCCTCACCGGGCAGGTGTGCTCGTCGCTGACGCGGCTGATCGTCGGCAGGAGTCGCCACGACGCCTTCGTCGATGCGCTCGCCAGCCGGTTCGGCAAGGTGAAGGTCGGTGACCCGTTCGACAAGGCGTCCGAGATGGGACCGCTGGCGATGGCTCGGCAGCGCGATCGCGTGGAGTCGTACATCGCCAAGGGACGTGCCGAAGGCGCGCGCCTCGCAACCGGTGGAGGCCGTCCCGCGCATCTCGATCGCGGCTACTTCATCGAGCCCACCGTATTCGCCAACGTCGACAATGGTTCGACCATCGCGCGCGAGGAGATATTCGGCCCCGTGCTGAGTGTCATTCCAGCGGACAGCGAAGAGCAGGCGATCGAGATCGCGAACGACACGATCTATGGCCTCAACTCATCGGTGTTCACGAACGATCCGGAGCGTGCCTATGCGGTCGGTCGGCGCATCCGGGCGGGGACCGTCGGGCACAACGCCTTCAAGACGGACTTCAGCATCGCGTTCGGTGGCTTCAAGCAGTCCGGGATCGGACGGGAAGGCGGCAGAGAAGGCATGTATGCCTACCTGGAAGCCAAGACGATCATCCTCGATCAGCGGGTTCCGAAGGCGGGCTGAATCGCCGCGGGTCAGCCTCGCGGCAAACCGAGCACCCGCTGGGAGATGACATTGCGCTGGACCTCGGAGGTGCCCGCGTAGATGGTGGCAGCGCGCGACCAGAGGTAGCCGTACTGCCAGCGCCCCTCGTCGTGTGCTTGCGGCGCGTGCTCGTCGAGCTGACTGTACGCTCCCGATATCCAGGTGGCGGCCTCCATCATCCGCTGCTCGAGCTCGCTCCACAGGAGCTTCAGGATCGACCCTTCCGGACCAGGCCGACCGGAGCGCATGATCTGCGTGATGGTCCGGTATGCGGAGAGGCGCAGCACCTCGACGTCGATCGCCAGTTGGGCAATGCGTTGGCGAACGAGCGGATCGGCCGCCAGCGGCTCGTCCTTCGCGAGGCGTCGGGCCAGGGCGGCGACGCCGTCGATCTGGTGCTTGAGCCTCTGGTAGGGAACGACGGTCCCTCGCTCGTGCGACAGCGTGGTGATCGCGATGTCCCAGCCGCGGTTGATCTCGCCGATCACCATGTCGCGCGGGATCGCGACGTCCTCGAAGAACACCTCGTTGAACCAGGCGACCCCGGTCATCTCGACCAGCGGTCGGATGGTGATGCCCGGCGTCTTCATGTCGAGGAGGGCGAACGTCAGGCCGCGGTGCTTGGGCGCTCCGGGGTCGGTGCGTACGATCAAGATGCACCACTCGGCATAGCGTGCGTAGCTCGTCCACACCTTCTGGCCGTTCACCACCAGGTGGTCGCCCTTGATGTCCCCACGGGTGCGCAGCGCGGCCAGATCGGAGCCGGCGCCCGGCTCCGAGAACCCCTGACACCAGACCTCGTCGCCGCGCAGGATGGGGTCGAGAAAGCGCTTCTTCTGTGCCTCGGTCCCGTGGTGGATCAGGGTCGGGCCGACCAGGTTGAGGCCGATGGCGATGTCGATCATGTCCGGAGCGCCGGCCGCGAAGTATTCCTCGCGGAACAGCAGCTGCTCGAGCGGTGAGAGGGCCTGGCCACCGAACTCCCTGGGCCAGGAGATGCCCGCCCAGCCGCCGTCGTAGAGCTTGCGCTGCCACTGCCGCGCGAACGCCACCTTCTCGGCGGGGGTCCGGAGCTTCGAGCCGGGGGTGCCCCAGCCTTCGGGGAGGTTGGCGCGCAGCCACTCCCGGACGCGCGCTCGGAACGCCTCCTCTATCGGCGAAACCGCAAAGTCCATCGTCGCTCGACCCCGTCAGTCGCGTGGTTGTGCGACGCCGCGAAATTGACTGTCCAATCAGTAGAGGCCTATTCTCCGCCGCCGAGCGGGTCAAGGCTCGGACCACCCGCGACAGAACGCCGCGTAGAGGGGACGGGACATGGCCGGTGGATGGGAGGTCGACGAGCAGAATGCCGAGCGCGTGCGGACCAGCACCGTCCGCGGATGGCATCGCCTCCCGGTGCGTGTCTCGTGACCGATACCCAGACTCTGCCCGCGCTGCTCGACGCCGTCGCGGCGCGACGCCCGGTCAGCGAAGCGTTCGTCAGCCCTCGCCGGCGCACGACGTACCTGGAGCTCCGCGACGATTCAGTCGCGATCGGCCGAGGGCTGGCGGCGCGCGGCGTCGGTCGCGGAACGCGCGTCGGACTCCTCATGCCGAACCGTGCCGAGTGGCTCGCCACGGCGTTCGGCGTCTGGCGGTGCGGCGGCATCCTCGTCCCGCTGAGTACGCTCGCACGCCCGCGCGAGCTCGCGCACTGTCTGCGGAGCGCCGACGTTTCGCTGCTCGTCGCGGTGCGACGGTTCCTGCGCCACGACTACGAAGCAATGCTGGATGAGATCGCACCCGATGCGGGTGGCGTGCCGGCGCTGCGCCAGGTGGTTTGGCTCGACGACGAGCCGGCCGACGCCGTCCGCACGCTTGCGGCGCCCGGGGCCGTACTCGGCGGCGAGTGGCCGGGCGCGCTCACTGCACGGGTCGCGCCGGCGGACCCTGCGACGGTGACGTTCACCTCGGGCACGACCTCGGAACCAAAGGGCGCCGTGCACGTCCATCGCGCGCTCTGTCGTGCGGCGAGCGACATTGGCGCCGCCCTCGGCATCGACGCGAGCGATCGTACGTGGGGCTACCTGCCCTTCTTCTTCAACGCCGGATTGGTCGCGGTCGCGCTCGCGACGCTCGCGCGCGGCGCCGCTGTCGTCGCGACGGAAGTGTTCGAGCCGGGCGAGGCGCTCGAGCTTCTCGAGGCCGAGCGCTGCACGGTGTTCTTCGGCTGGCCGCACCAGGCCGAGGCGCTGATCCAGCACCCGCGCTTCGCCTCGACGAAGCTCGCGCTGCACAAGGGCGTCGGGGCGAACGTTCCCTGGGCTGGGCGCCTCTACCCACCCGACCACCAAGCGGTCGCCACCTGGGGCATGACCGAAACAGGTCCGATGTTCACCGCGTGGCCCTCGACGGCGCCGATGGAGTTGCGTGCGTCGGGCCATGGCGCGCCCGTCGCGGGTCGCGAGGTACGCATCTGCGACCCGGAGAGCGGCGAGCCGATCGGCGTGGGAACCACCGGCGAGATCTGTGTGCGCGGCCCCAGCCTGTTCTCGCACTACGATGGGCTTTCGCCGAGCGACTGCTTCGACGCGCAGGGATGGTTCCACACCGGCGACCTGGGGCGGCTCGACGAGCGTGGGACGCTGCACTTTCTCGGCCGCATCAAAGACGTGATCAAGACGGCGGGCGCCAACGTCGCGGCGGCCGAGGTCGAGGCAACGCTGCTCCGCCATCCGGCCGTCGGCGCGGCGCACGTCGTGCCGGTGCCGGCGGGCGCACGAGGCGAGGACGTGGCCGCATTCGTCGTTGCGTCGCGATCCGTCGAGCCGGCCGCGCTGCTCGAGCACTGCCGCGCCGAGCTCGCGAGCTACAAGGTCCCGCGCCACCTTTGGCTGCGCCGCGAGGACGAGCTGCCGCTGCGTGGCAGCGGCAAGGTCGACAAGGCCTCGCTTCGAGCGGAAGCGGCGCGGCTCGCCGGGGCATAGACCGGCTTGACGGTGGCTCGAATTTCATGCCATGGCCCTGGCATGAAATAGTCGAGGAGGTGCTTCGTGAACGTCAGCAGTACGAGCGACGTGTACTACGACCCGTACGACGTCGAGATCAACGCGGATCCGTACCCGGTGTTCCGCCGGCTGCGGGAGGAGGCGCCGCTCTACTACAACGAGCAGCACGACTTCTACGCGGTGAGCCGGTTCGACGACGTCGAGCGCGCGTTGCTCGACCCGAAGACGTACATCTCCGGGCGAGGCGGCATCCTCGAGCTGATCAAGGCGAACATCGAGATGCCGCCGGGCGTGCTCATCTTCGAGGACCCGCCCGTGCACACCGTGCACCGCAGCCTGTTGTCGCGGGTGTTCACGCCGAGGAAGGTGGCGGCGCTCGAGCCCAAGATCCGCGAGTTCTGCGCCCGCAGCCTCGACCCGCTCGTCGGAGCGGGGCGGTTCGACTTCATCGCGGACCTCGGCGCCCAGATGCCGATGCGGACGATCGGCATGCTGCTCGGCATCCCGGAGGAGGACCAGGAGGCGATCCGCGACTCGGTCGACGCGAACCTGCGCACGGAGGCGGGGAAGCCGATGCAGCGTCGCGGGACATCGCCAGCGGCGAGATGTTCGCCGACTACATCGACTGGCGCGCCGAGCACCCCTCGGACGACCTGATGACCGAGCTCCTCCAGGCCGAGTTCGAGGACGAGACCGGGAAGGTCCGGCGGCTGACCCGGGAGGAGATCCTCACCTACGTGAACGTGATCGCCGGTGCCGGCAACGAGACCACCGGCCGCCTGATCGGCTGGACCGGCAAGGTGCTGGCCGACCACCCGGACCAGCGGCGCCAGCTGGTCGAGGACCGCTCGCTCATCCCGAACGCCATCGAGGAGCTCCTCCGCTACGAGCCGCCGGCGCCCCACGTCGGCCGGTACGTGGCGCGCGACGTCGAGGTCCACGGTCAGACGGTGCCGGAGGGCAGCGTCATGCTGCTCCTCATCGGGGCGGCCAACCGCGACGACCGTCGTTCACCCGGACGGTGACCGGTTCGACATCCACCGGCAAGATCGACCAGCACCTCACCTTCGGCCACGGCATCCACTTCTGCCTCGGCGCGGCGCTGGCCCGCCTGGAGGGCCGGGTGGCGCTCGAGGAGGTTCTGAAGCGCTTCCCCGAGTGGGAGGTCGACCGGGACGGCGCCAAGCTCGCGACGACCTCGACGGTCCGGGGCTGGGAGACGCTCCCGGTGTTCACTCTCCTGAGGCGACTCGACCTGCCGGCCGACACATGGGAGGCATGTGATGGGTTTCCTGGACGGCAAGGTGGCGGTCATCACCGGCGCGGGGTCGGGGATGGGGAAGGCGTCGGTCAAGGTCTTCGTCCGTGAGGGCGCCAAGGTCGTGGCCGGCGACATCAGCGGCGCCGAGCAGGACACGGCCGCCGAGGTCGGTGAGGGCGTGCTGCCGGTGCACTGCGACGTCACCAAGGAGGCCGACGTCGAGGCCATGGTCGCCGCCGCCGTCGAGGAGTTCGGTCGGGTCGACGCCGTGCTCAACGTGGCCGGCATCGCCGACGGCTGCATGCTCGGCGACGTCACCATGGAGCTCTACGACAGGATCATGGACGTCGACCTGCGCGGCGTGATGCTCGGGATGAAGCACGGCATCCGGGCCATGCTGAAGAGCGGCGGCGGCTCGATCGTCAACTGGTCCTCCGTCGGCGGGCTCAACGGGGCGCCGGGCACGAGCGTGTACTCGGCGGCCAAGGCCGGCGTCATCGCCGCGACCAAGGTGGGCGCCGTCGAGTACGGCGCGCAGGGCATCCGGGTGAACGTCATCTGCCCCGGCTTCATCCTCACCGAGATCATGGGCGCGGCGGGTGCCGAGCATCCCGGACATGCAAGGAGAAGGCCGCCCTCGAGCCGCGCGGGCTTGCCGCACGAGGTCGCCGAGGTCGGCGCGTTCCTGGCGTCGGACCGGGCGTCGTTCGTCACCGGCGCCGTCATCCCGGTCGACGGGGGGTGGGCCGCCAAGCTGGCGTAGCGAGATGGACGCCATGCACGTGTCCAGGGATTCGAGGTGAGCGAGCCGGCCCGAGCTCGCCGGCGCTACGACACCACGCTGCGCCGCCAGCAGGCGGCCGGGACGCGCGAGCGGATCGTCGCCGCGGGCTCCGAGCTCCTCCACGGCTCGCCCATCCGGGACTGGCGGGCGTTGACGGTCCGGGCCGTTGCCGAGCGCGCCGGCGTGAACGAGCGGACGGTCTACCGCCACTTCGTGAACGAGCGGGCGCTGCGCGACGCCGTGATGCACCGCCTCGAGGAGGAGGCGGGCATCGACCTCGCGGGGCTGCGGCTCGAGGACGTCGCCGACGCCGCGGCCCGGATCTTCGAGCACGTCTCCTCGTACCCCCGGAAGCCGCGCCCGCCGCTGGATCCGACGCTCACCGAGGCCAGTCAGCGCCAGCGGAAGGCGCTGCTCGGCGCGGTGGCGGCCCGGACCGCGGGGTGGCCGGAGGCGGATCGCGTCGTCGCCGCGGCGATGTTCGACGTGCTCTGGGGCGTCGCGTCGTACGAGCGCCTGGTGATCGACTGGCAGCTCGATCGCGAGCAGGCGATCCGGGGCATCACCTGGGTCATCGGACTGGTCGAGGAGGCGGTCCGGAAGGGGCGGCGCCCGAGCTGAACGAGCTCGCTCTGGACCTATGGACGCGAGCCCGAGGACGAGCCTCCAACGGCAAACCCCATGCCGGACAAGCAAAATTGCCAGATCGTCCGGGCCGGTATGTCGAGGGCGCCCTCGGACCCGAGCGCGCGGCCGTGAGCCGCTGCGAGCACCGTGTAATGCGTCAACCGCGCCGCCGTTTCGACGGTGAGGTCACGCCGAAGGGGTCGGGTACGAGCGATGTCGCTGATCAACTCCACGAGCAGCTCGAATTGCGGTTTCATTGCCGTTGCGAGATCGGCGGGACGGCTTTCGGCCAGCCGATTCTGGTAGTTGATCAGCATCCGACCGACAGGTCCCGTCTTCGCGGTGAGCTCGACGAGACCCTCGACATACGCTCTGAGCCGCAGCATCGGATCTCTGAATTTCTCGATGCGCTTTCGGAGACGTGGCACTGCTTCCCGCGCGACCACGGTCTCGTAGACGGCAACCAGTAGGTCCTCTTTGCTTGCGAAATATTTGTAGAATGTCCTGATGGACATTTTGGAGCGGTCGACCACGTCCTGGACGGTGAAGTCGGTGTTGCCCTTTTCTTGCAACAGCCGCGTCAGCAGCCGCCACGAAGCGGTCGCTTCGCGAATGGGCGCGGGCGTGTGCAGATCGCAAGGACCGCTGCATGCTCTGACGTTGCCATGCGGGGATGGTTTCGTCGTCGAGATCCACGACCGCCTTCACAGCCATTCTGCTCTCATCTTCGCCACGCCTTCCTCAGCAATCGTACTCGGTCGACTGATCAAAATCACGTCGAATCGTCGCCGGCAAGACGACGGGCGCGATCAGACCGCGGCCTCCACACGCGCCATCGTGGCCGCCCGATCGGGCGCCGGCGGCAGCAGATACGGCCGGTTGAACCAGCGCGGTCGGAGCCACACCCAGAGCGAGCGCAGCACCACATCCGGGGCGCCGAACGCGGCTTCCGGCGTCTCCAGCATGTTCATCATGCGGAGGAACGCACGGAACACGACCGGATCACAGCGGGTGGCGACGACGACCCCCTCTTCGAGGAACCGCGCCTGGAGGCGCGCTGCCAGGCGCGACGGCTCGCGGCCTTCCGCTTTGCGGACGGCGTCGCGGTCGGCCAGGACGGATGCACGGTAGAACGGCTCGATCGTCTCGCGCGCCGTGCGATCGAGCATCACCGCGACGGCGCGCAGGTCGTCGCCGTACGCATCGAGCGCCTGGCCGAGGAGCTCGGCGTGGATGAATCCCTGCGAGCACCCACGGCCATAGAGCGGGTTCGTGCAGTACGCGGCGTCTCCCAGGACGAAGAATCCCAGCGACGACGGGCCATCCTCGTCGACGAACCGGCGCAGCCGGTTGACGAGGCCGCCCATCGCCTGCACCGGGCGCGGCAGGTCGTCGATCGGCTCGGCGACGTCAGGCGCAATCCACGGCGCGAGCCCGGGGATGTGGCGCACCATCTCGTCGAACGCCCCGGGACGGGCGAGGACCTTCATGCGCGGCAACGCCAGCGGCGCGGCCAGCGTGATCGAGAAGGTCTGGTGATCGGCGGGGAAGACCGCGAACTTGACCCATTTCCAATCACCCGCCGTGGGCTGATCGCCTGGCACCGGCTCCACGGCGCCCGGCCGCAGCCGCCAGAAGCGCGTGTAGTAGGTGATGCCGGACGGCTCGGTCTCCTCCACCGGCGGCCAGGCGCCGATGGCGTCGAGCCAGGTGGCGCACTCCGAGCGCCGGCCGCTCGCGTCGACGACGAGGTCGGCCTCGAGGGTTCGTTCGACGCCGGCGACGCGGGAATGCACGCCGCGCACTCGGGGTGGCGCGGGGCGGTCGGCGACGAGCCCCGTCACCCGCGCGTCGGACAGTATGGTGACGCCGGGCTGCGCCGAGACGATGTCGCGAAGCACCCACTCGAACGTGGTGCGGCGGCAGCCGAGCGCCACCAGGTCGTCGTCACCGGGCATTGCCGGCTGGCCGCGCAGCGCCGCGGGCGGGAACTCCGTCATGCGGTACTCGCGGGCACCGGCCGCGAGCAGCGCCGCCAGCACGTCCGGATGCCGGTCGCGCAGGAGGTTGCGCAGGCGGCCGAGGAAGGCATGCGAGTGGCGGATCTGGCTGACGCCCGCCCGCTCCCATGCGTGGAACGCGGTGTCGACATCGGGGACGCCGGGCGCGGGTATCTCGCTCGAGCACCGTTACGCCCATGCCGCGCCGTCCGAGCACGAGCGCCGTCGCCAGTCCGGTGATGCCGCCCCCGATCACGATCGCCTGCCGCGGAGCCATGGTGCCCGGACCTAACACGAGAGGCCGCCCGAGGCACGAACGCGCCGGCATGCCCGCGGCCCTTGGCCCGCATGACCGGCGGCGTTCCTCGATCAACCGAGCTGGCGCTGATAGCTCGCCATGTCGAAGTAGTCGCGCCACGCCGCGATCTTGCCGTCGCGGATCTCGAACACGCCGGCGACCGGAAGTGCGATCTCCCGGTCGCCCACCGTGAAGCGGTCGACGCGCTCGGTGAACACCACGTTTCCTCGGCTCGCGATCGCGGTGATCTCGAACTCGATCTTCGACGCGGGCGGGACGAACATCTCCAGCACCGCACGGATACCAGCGTGGCCGCGTGCCGGCGCGAGCGGTATGTTGTGGTAGACGGCATCCGGGGCGAACCAGTCGAGGATCGCTTCGACGTCGCGCCGGCTCCAGCTGGCGCAGAACTCGCGGACGACGACTTCGGGGTCCTGCATGACGAGCCTGTAGCACGCGGGCGGGTGGGGCGAGCAACCGCTTGGCAGCGAGCGGGCCGTCGGGCTATCGGGCCAGTCGGTGGACTTCAACCCGTACGACCACACGCTGCACGCCGACCCCTATCCCGTCTACCGCGTGCTCCGCGACGAACATCCGGTCTACTGGAACGAGCGGCTGAAGTTCTGGGCGCTCTCGCGCTACGACGACGTGCTCGCCGCCCTGCGTGATCCCGCGACGTTCTCCTCGGCGGGCGGGATCACGATCGACGCCAAGGGCCGAGAGTTCAAGCCGATGATGATCACCATGGACCCGCCGCAGCACACCCGGCTGCGGAACCTCGTGGCCAAGGCGTTCACGCCCCGGCGGGTAGCGGAGTTCGAGCCGCGCATCCGGGCAGTCGCCGCCGAGCTGCTGGACGCCTTCGCGACCCGCGGCACGGCCGACCTCGTCGACGAATTCGCCTGGCCGCTGCCGGCCACTGTGATTTCGGAGCTGGTCGGAGTGCCGCCCGCGGATCGGGCCTCGTTCCGCGCCTGGTCGGGGGACCTCGTGCGCGGGGCGCACACGCCCGACGTGGGCCCCGCGCAGCTCGGGAAGGCTGCGATGCGGGCGGCGATGGAGCTCTACCGCTACTTCGGCGCGCTGCTCGAAGAGCGCCGCGCGACGCCGCGCGACGACCTCACGAGCGCGCTCCTCGCCGCGGAGGTGGACGGACGGGCGCTCACGGAGGACGAGCTGCTCGGGTTCTGCTTCCTCCTGCTGATCGCCGGCCACGAGACGACGGCGAACCTGCTCGGCAACGCGCTCCTCGCACTCGGCCGGGACCCGGACGCCCGGGCGGCGCTGGTACGCGATCCGGCGCTCCTCACCACGGCCGTCGACGAGTTCCTCCGCTGGGATGCGCCGGTGCAAGGCCTCGCGCGCACGGTCACGCGGGACGTCGAGCTGCACGGCAAGCGCCTGCGGCCGGAGCAGAAGGTCCTGCTCCTGTTCGGCTCCGCAAACCGCGACGAGCGGCGCTTCGAGGAGCCGGATCGCCTGATCCTGGACCGCCGGCCGAATCCGCACCTCGCCTTCGGACACGGGACGCATGCCTGCCTCGGCGCGATGCTCGCCGAGACGGAGGCACGCGTGGGGCTGGAGCTGCTCCTGGCCCGGCTGCCCGCGTACGAGATCGTCGACGCCGGCGTCGAGCGCGTGCACTCCGGGCCGATCCGCGGCCTGGCGCGGCTGCCGGTCACTTTTCGCTGCTCGACCGGGTGACGTTCGAGCGCCGTGTTTCCATCACGCATGCGGCCGTGGCACCACGGCCCCATGCCGGACGCCTACCTCCGCGCCACCCGCTGCCTCGACGCCGATCATCCGCGCATCTGCGCCTTCGCCCGGGAGGCCGTTGGCGGTGAGACCGACGCGGTCACGCGCGCGGTACGGCTCTACTACGCGGTGCGCGACGGCCTCCGGTATGACCCGTACGGCCTCGACCTCTCGGCCGAAGGACTCCAGGCGAGTGCCGTCCTCGCGCAGGGCCGTGGCTGGTGCGTGGCCAAGGCAGGCGTGCTCGCAGCCACGGCGCGTGCCGTCGGCATTCCGGCGCGCCTCGGCTTCGCCGACGTGCGGAACCACCTCGCCACGCCGCGGCTCCTCGAGCTGATGGGAACCGACGTCTTCTACTACCATGGCTACACGGAGCTTCTGCTCGATGGCCGCTGGGTCAAGGCGACGCCCGCGTTCAACATCGAGCTGTGCCGAAAGTTCGGCGTCCGTCCGCTCGAGTTCGATGGCCGCGCCGACTCGATCTTCCACCCGTTTGATGCCGGCGGGCGCCGGCACATGGAGTACCTCCTGGACCGCGGCCCGCGCGACGACATGCCCGTCGAGGAGCTGCGCGCGGCGTTGGCACGCCTCTACCCCGGCATCGTCGACTGGCCGGCCGGCGGCGATTTCCATGCCGAGGCGGAGAAGGCGTAGTCGCGCCACGGGAAGCCCAGGTCGCTGCCGGACGTCGCCGGTTCGACCCAGGTCACGGCGTCCTCCGGGACGGCGGAGCCGTGAAGGGGCGATTTGTCTGCGGTCGCGAGGGCCGATAGACGACGCCCAGCCCGATGTATCGTTGGCTCGCTCGACTCGCGCTGCGCCGGCACCGGGCGATTCTGGCTGCGTCCGCCGTCGTGCTGGCGCTTGCCGGCGCGATCCTGTGGCGGGGCGGCACGCTCAGCTCCGGGACGACCGAGGGCATCGAGTCCGAGGTGGCGCAGCGACTGATATCCCAGGAGCTGGCGTACCCCGGCGAGTCGTCGTTCATCGTGCTCTTTCGAGGGCGCGACGGGCTCACCTGGCGCGACCCGGCCTATCGCGAGGCGGTGGCGGCCGCGCTCGCCGGGCTCCGGGCCGACCCGCGGGTCCGATCGGTGCTGTCACCCGACGATGCGGCGGCGGTGGTGGCCGAGCGCATGGTGTCGGAAGACCGTCGCAAGGCCTTGGCGGTCGTCACGCTGCGCGACGACTACTTCAAGGCGATGGCGGCCTATCCGTCGCTCCGCGCGACCGTCACGTCCGATCGGTTGGAGACCGCGTTCAGCGGATATCTCGCCTATCGCAACGACCTCGACCGCACGCTCGAGCACGACGTGCTGTTCGCCGAGTTGGTGAGCCTGCCGCTCGCGTTGCTCGTCCTCGTCGCGGTGTTCCGGACGGTGGCTGCGGCGGCGTTGTCCGTGGGCGTGGGTGCGCTCGCCGTCGTCACCGGCGTCGCGGCGGTCACCGCGTTGTCGCGGGTGATGGACGTCGCCGTCTACGCCATCAACGTGGCCTCACTGATCGGGCTCGGCGTGGCGATCGACTACTCGTTGTTCATCGTGACGCGCTACCGCGACGAGCTCGAACGGGGTGCGAGCCGCGACGACGCCCTCGTCACGGCGCTCGACACCGCCGGGCATGCGGTCGTGTTCTCGGGTTTCGCGGTCGCGATCGGCCTCGGCGCCATGCTGTTCTTCCAGGGATCGTTCGTCGCGACGATGGGACTGGGTGGCATGATCGTCGTGCTGCTGGCCGTCGTCGCGGCGCTGACGTTCCTTCCCGCGCTGCTGGTGGCGCTCGGACCGCGCATCGACGCCGGGCGACTGCCGATGCGCCGGATCGCCGCTTTCGACGGCATGTGGCACCGCATCGCCACCTGGGTGATGCGACGGCCCGTCCTGGTGCTGCTGCCGTCGCTCGCTCTCGTACTGCTGCTCGGATCGCCGTTCCTCCGACTGTCGATCGCCGCGGCCGACGTGAGCACGCTGCCGCGGGGCATCGAGGCGCGCGACGTCTACGAGGAGCTGCGCGAGGCGTTTCCCGAGCAGGTGCGCACGCGGATCCTGGTCGCGGTGCAGTATCCGGACGCGCCGGCGTACACGCCGGAGCGTGTAGGCCCGCTCTACGAGCTGGCGCAGCGGATCAAGGCCCTGCCGGGCGTCGTCGAAGGTCGAGGGCGCGGTCGACACCGATCCGCGGCTCACCAAGGAGTACTTCGTGGCCGACGCGGAGACTCCGATCGAAGACCTGCCGCTCGCCGCGCAGCGCGTGCGAGCCCTCGCCACGGCCAAGAACCTGGCGCTGCTCATCGTCCAGACCGACGCCGGTCCCACCAGCGAGCAGGCGCGCGCACTGGTGCGCACGATCCGGGCCGACCGACGGGTCGGCGACGGCACGTTCATCGTCACCGGGGCGCCCGCCAACGACGTCGACCTGAACGCGTTCATCCTGTCGCGTGTGCCCTATGCCGTCGCCTTCATCTTCATCGTCACCTACGTCGCGCTGTTCGTGATGCTCCGATCGGTCCTGCTGCCGATCAAGGCCGTCATCATGAACCTGCTCTCGATCAGCGCATCGTTCGGCGCCCTCGTGTGGATCTTCGAGGAGGGGCACCTGGCGTGGCTGCTCGACTTCGAGCCGCAGCCGCTCGACGTCGCCGGACCGGTGGTGATGTTCTGCGCTCTGTTCGGCCTGTCGATGGACTACGAGGTGCTGATGCTGTCGCGCATGCGCGAGGAATACCTGCGCACCGGCGACAACACGTGGGCGGTGGCCGAGGGGCTCGAGCGGACCGGGCGACTCGTCACCAGCGCGGCCGCGATCATGGTGGCGGTCTTCGGCGCGTTCGCCCTGGCCCGGGTGATCCTCGTCAAGTCGCTCGGGTTCGCGCTGGCGCTCGCGGTGGCGGTCGACGCAACCCTCGTGCGCGTGCTCATCGTGCCGGCGACCATGCGGCTGTTCGGCGACCTCAATTGGTGGGCGCCGGCATGGCTGGGAGGGCAGCGTCCCGCCACCAGCAGCACGACTCCGGTCCCGCCGGAGACCCCGAGCACCATGTAGTGCGTCGTCGTCGGAGCGAACGCTTACACGACGACGCCGGCCGGCAGCATGCGACGACCGTCGCTGGTGAGCGGCCGCACGCGCTCCATCCACGCCGCAATCTTCGGACGACCGCGGACGACGTCGGCCCCCTCCAACCGGTTGTCGACGATGAAGCTCGTCGCCGCAAAGGCCGCGAGGTCCGCGATCGAGACGGCCGCCTGCCCGCCCAGGAACGGGCCGCCATCGAGCCGCTCTTCGAATGCGTCGAGGGCGCGCGGAATCTGCGGCACCTTGCCGGTCGCCTCGGCGATCAGCTTCCGCAGGATGAAGCCGCTCGCCAGCGGGAGGACGACGCGCTCGACGGCGTTGAATGGCGCGGTGCTCGCGAGCGCCCCGACCACGCGCTTGCGATTGGCCGGACGGCCGAAGTTGTTGGCGACGTAGAAGTCGGGGATGAAGGACGTGTCGATCCAGTCCTCGATCGCGAGCGCGGCCTTCCGCGCCGCGGGATCCGCGGGTAGTGCCGCCGGCGTCGGGTAGTGCTCCTCCAGGTAGAGGGCGATGGCGGTCGAGTCCTCGACGATCGTGCCGCCGTCGTCGATGATCGGCACGAGCTTCTTGGTCGAGAACGCGATCTCGGTCTTGCGCTGCGGGTGGATGAACAGCGGCCGGTAGGGCAACCGCTTGTAGTCGGCGGTGCCCAGGTGGCGTACCGTCGCATGGCCTTGTACGTATGGTCCAGGAGCGTGAGATGAGCGGATTCGACATCGTCACCGTCGACGCGGACGGGCATGTGCTCGAGCCGCGCGACACCTGGCAGCGCTACCTCGATCCGGAGTTCCGCGATCGCGCGATCCGGATCGAGCGCGACGCCGAGGGCGTCGAAGTCCTCCTCGTCGACGGTCGTTCGCATGCCGCGCTCCGCGGTCGCCTCGGGGCGCTCGGCGGCATCGGGATGGACTCCGCCGATCTCATGACGGTCGGGCAGCGCAGCTACGAAGAGGGCTGCCCGCCGGGCGGCTACGATCCGCATGCCCGCCTGCGCGTCATGGACACCGAGCGGATCGACGTCGCGCTGCTCTACCCGACGATCGGGATCGCCTGGGAAGGTCTCGTGCGCGATCCGCAGCTCGCGACCGCATACTGCCGCGCGTACAACCGCTGGATCGTCGACTTCTGCAGCGCGGACCGGCGCCGGCTCGTGCCGATCGCCCACATCTGCCTCATGGATCCCGAGGGTGCCGTCGCGGAGGTCCGGCGGGCGCGCAAGGACGGCTGTGCCGGCGTCTACCTCTCGCCGGACCTTCCGGCGCGCGGCGGCAGACAATTCGACGATCCGAGCCTGGCGCCGTTCTGGGAGACCGTGCAGGACCTGGACATGCCGGTCGCCTTCCACGTCGTCGCGCGGACCGACTCGATGCTCAGACCATGGACGAGCGACCGCGGTGAAACGGTCGGCGGCGTGGTGTTCGGCTTCGCGTTCCTCGCGCTCGACGTGATGGTGGCGTTCACGTCGATGATGACGCGCGGCCTCTTCGAGACCTATCCGCGGCTACGCCTCGCCGTGCTCGAGGCCGGCTCCAACTGGATCACCGCGTGGCTCGACCGTCTGGACCACAAGTCCGAGGTCATGCGACCCTTCTCGTCCCTCACGCTGCTGCCCTCCGAGTACTTCAAGCGGCAGTGCGTGATCTCCGCCGAGCCGGACGAGTCGCTCACCGCCGCCGTCGTCGAGCATCTCGGCGCCGACCACGTCGTCTGGGCGTCGGACTACCCGCACCTCGATGCGTCGTTCCACGTCGTGCAGACGATCCGCGAGCGCCTCGCTCCGCTGCCGGAGGAGTCGCAGCGCAAGGTCCTGGGCGCGAACACGCTGCGGTTCTACGGCCTCACGGTGTGAGTGCGATGAGCAAGGCGTTCACGAAGGAATCCGACGGCGACGACGACGAGCGCGATCTCGCCGACGAGGCGCGTCTCCCGGCGGCTTCACGAACTACATCACGCCGGCCGGGCACAAGCGGCTGAACGACGAGCTCGCCCGCCTGTGGAAGGTCGACCGGCCGAAGCTCGTCGACACGATCGCGTGGGCGGCCAGCAACGGCGATCGATCGGAGAACGGCGACTACATCTACGGCAAGCGGAAGCTGCGCGAGATCGACCGCCGCATCCGCTTCCTGTCCAAGCGCCTCGACAGCGCGGTGGTGGTGGACAATGCCGGCAAGGACCACGACCGGGTGTACTTCGGCGCCACGGTCACCGTCGCCGACGAGTCCGGCGCGCGAGCGGACCGTGAGCATCGTCGGCGTCGACGAGCTCGATCCCGCGCGCGGGCGCGTGTCGTGGATCTCGCCCATCGCCACCGCGCTGCTCAAGGCGTCGGTCGGCGACGTCGTCACGCTGCGGACGCCGCGCGGCACCGAAGAGCTCGAGATCGTCGCGATCCGCTACGACGAGCTTCCCTGAGACCGCCCTCAGGGTCGCCCCGATGACCGGCGCTCGCATCGGCACGGGGCACCTGAAAGGGGCTCGTACCGAGGCTCGCCGCCGTGTTAGGAACGACCTGCAGCGATGGCGTGGCCAAGAAGGATTTCCAGTTGGCCGAACTCTGACGCGGCCCGGCGGCCATCGCGCCTGGTCGTGGTGGCCGCACTGGCGGCGACGATCGTTGCGCGGGCGACGCCGGTGGCGGGGGACATCGGCCCGGCCCCGAGCGAAAAGTGCCCGCCAGGGTACAACAGTGCGGGTCCGTACCCTGCCTACCACGCCTTCTGCCTGCGGTGGAGCGAGCACGGCACGCTTTCGGTGACGCCAGGCGAGGTGGGCAACGGGACGGACCTGCACGCAACGCTCGATCTGTCGACCCCGGCGTGCAGCGACGTGCCCTTCGGCACATATCCCTGCGTTGCAGCCGCCGACTGGCATACGAACGGCGGCACGTCCGGAATCTCGTATCGGCTGATCAAGCAGGCCGGCACGGCCTTCACCTACCTCCCGAACAACCCGAAGCCGTACTACTACCTTCCCTTCGACTCGACCGGGGTCGGCACCAACGGTTCTAGATGCAACGGCTACGGGGGCGTCGTGACGGACTGTACCTTCCGCATCGACTACGGGGCACGCGTCGGCGTCGTCCCCGAGATGTGGGCGGTGTGGATCGTGGAACTGAGCGTCGACACCGGGGCGCCGGTGCCGGCGAGGTATTTGCACGTGTGGCTGGAAGCCACGAGCCGCATGATCGGCGAGGGGAACGCGCCGCCGACGGCCGCGTTCACCTGGCAGGCGCGTGATGACGACCCGCTGACGGTCGACTTCGACGCCTCGGCCTCCACGGACGACAAGGGTATCACCGGCTATGGGTGGGATTTCGGCGACGGAAAGACCGGAAGTGGCGTGAGCACGAGCCACACCTACGGCGCGCTCGCCAGCTACCCGGTGACGCTCGTCGTCACTGATGGCAACGGGGCGACGGACAGCGAGGTCCACACGATCGACCTCGCGACCCGCACGATCGACGCCTTCTTCACCTGGCGCGTGATCGACGACCAGCCTCTGACCATCGAGTTCGACGGCTCGGGATCGGCCTCGGCGAACGGCGACGTGGTGGCATGGAAATGGGACTTCGGCGACGGCAAGACCGACACCGGGAAGGTCGTCCCCCACACCTTCTCCGCCCGCGGCGTCTACGATGTCCGGCTCGAAGTGACCGACAACGACACCCCGCCGCAGAAGGGGGATCGCATCCACAAGGTCGACGTAAACTCACTCGACATCGACTGGAAGATGGCGCCTCGGTTCGGGAACGACGCCGATCACGACGGTCTGGTCGACTATGTGCCCGAGCGGGTGAACCCCACGCCCGACTACTTCGACGTCGACCTGATCGCGACCTCATTCGACGGCGGCGCCTGTGATCCCGCCCGAGACTACCGCTGGCTCCGCGACGGCGAGGAGCTGCCCATCGTCCAGGATGGCTGTCACTTCACCGCACAGCTCGCGGAAGGAACCTACGATGTGGTCCTGGAGCTCGACGGGCATCGTGTCGCCCGTCGCAACGTGATCGTCCAGGACTGGCTCATCGTATCGCTCGGCGATTCCATCGCGTCCGGCGAGGGCAATCCGGACCGCACCGCGCTCGAGGCGGGGGGGGCGGCGTCCTGGCAGCTCGAGCGCTGCCATCGATCGGCCCTCTCGGGTACCGCCCAGGCAGCCCGACGGCTCGAGGAGAGCGACGACCACACCTCGGTGACGTTCGTCCACCTCGCGTGCTCGGGGGCCACTGTCTACAAGGGCGTCATCGGTCCCTACATGGGTATCAGGCCCGGTACCGCGACGCTTGCACTTCCGCCGCAAGTGCTGGAGCTCGCGCCCCTGGTCGGCAACCGTGAGATCGATGCCGTACTCGTTTCGATCGGCGCCAACGACGTCGGCTTCGGCGCGATCGCGACATTCTGTGCGGTGTGGGGCAACTGCCCGAATCAGGGATACAACGACAGCCAGCACGTGCTCATCGGCGACGGGCTGATCGACTCGTACGACTACTTCGATGTCCCGGTGGCGATCGCGGACGATACGTTCCCCGTACTGCACGCGGTGCTCGACAACCGTGTGACACGTCTTCCGCAGGACTATGCCGCGTTGGCGTTTCATGTCGGACGGATCGCGCCGGCTGATCGGGTCTATCTCACGCACTACCCGGATGTGACCCGGGACGAGAACGGGGCCTTCTGCGACCCCATGCTCGACCTGCTGGCCGAGGTGCGGGAGATCGGATCGCGCTCGCTCAACCTCAACTTCGGCCAGGGCTCCACGCCGACTGGTATCTACTCCCGCGAGGCGGCATGGGCCTACGACGGGGCGGGGATCGGGCGGACGGGCATCGTGACCGGACTCAACGCCGCCGTGTCGCAGCTTCATGGAACATACGGCTGGCACGTCGTGGACGGCATCGCAGACGCCTGGCGGACACACGGCTATTGCGCCGCGGATCCCTGGGTCGTGCGGCTCAAGCGGTCGTTGCCGACGCAGGGCAACCAAGACGGCACGCTGCATCCGACCGTCGCGGGACATGCGTTCACCGGAATGCGGATTGCCGAGGAGCTGAAGGAGGCATTCTACGACGCCGAAGGCCTGCCCCGTCCACCCGCGAGCGCCTCGTCGCCCGCGCGCGCCGCGTCGACGCGCGCCGTCCCCTCGGCCGTCGACACGCTGGTCGTCGAGCTCGAGGAGGTCGCGATCGACTTCGCGGCGCGCACGGCCACCCTGGGCGGGACGCTGGCGCTCAGCGAGGGCGTGAGCGTCGCCTGCGGTGACGACGTCGTGCTGAGCATCGGCAACTCGACCTTTGCCGGGACCATCGACGGGGCGACCTTCCAGGCGCTCGGATCACGCTGCCGGCACGAGAGCCCGGGCCCCGGCATCACGTCACTCGAGTTCGACCTGGCCGCGCGATCGTGGCATGCGACCCTCGCCGCCGTGGATCTCTCGGCGCTCACCAACCCGATCGACGTGTCACTGGAGATCGGCGGTGACACTGGGCGCGACACCGTCATCGCGCGCGAGCTTGCTGCGGGATGGTTCGTCGATCCCGACGTGACGCCGCCGGCCATCACGCTGAGCGGACCGAATCCGCAGGTCGTGTCGCTCGGCGAGCCCTACCACGAGCTCGGCGCGACCGCAGTCGACGACGTGGACGGGAACCGGACGAGCGCCATCGCCATCGATGCGTCAGCCGTGAACGTCTCGGTGCCCGGTGCGTACGCCGTCGCGTATCGTGTGTCCGATGCCGCCCAGAACGTGCGGATCGTCTTTCGGGGGGTCGACGTGACGAGCGCCGTACCCACCTGCAACCCGGGCAATTGCGACGACGGCGATCCGTGTACCGCGGACGCGTGCGACGCCTCCGCCGGATGCGTGCATCCACCCATCGAAGGGGTGACTGGCGCCACGTGCGTTTGCCAGCGTACGGCGCCACAGGTCTGCACCGGGCGGTCGATCCCGAAGGCGCTAGCTACGAAGGCCTCGAAGGCCTGTACGCTCCTCGGCAAGGCTGCAGGCGCGTCGAAGCCCAAGAAGGTCTCTAAGCTCCTGAAGCAGGCATCGAAGGTCTGGAAGGGCGGCCTACGTCTGCTCGGCAAGAGCAAGGTACGGCAGGCGCTGACGCCCGAATGCGCGTCCGCGCTCGCAGGCACCTACGGTGACGCGATCGGCCGTGCGACGCGCGCCGTGACGCGGTAGGGCGATCGGCCTCCAGGTCGGTCGGCGCCGTAGCGGTCCACCACGCGGAGGGCTTGAACCGACCTACGAGAACCGGCCCTGCGCGCGGAACCGTTCGATGAAGGGCGCGTAGTCGATCGGCTGCTGCTCGCTCCGGAGCCGGTCGTTCGACAGCACGACCCACGGCTGCGCGCTCCGCGTCCAGATGTCGCCGACGGGCTCGACCCAGCTCGTGTCGTCCAGGGTGCCGCTCCGCACGCTGAGGAAGCCGGCCGCCGGAATCTGCCCGTGGGCGATGCGGCTGCCGCACACGCCGCAGAACCAGCCGAACCGACGGTTGCCGGCCTCTGACGTCCACTCGAAGACCCGTGGCTCGCCGCGGGTGAACGCGAAGCCCGACTCGAGGACCGTCATGGGCGTCGAGAAGGCGCCGCCTCCGATGGCCTGACAGTTGGTGCAGTGGCAGTTGTAGACCATCAACGGCGGCTGCGTGATCGCGTACCGCAGCCCTCCGCACTGACACCCGCCCACCAGGGGAAGTGCGACCATGGCGTGACCTCCTCGTGCCTGCCTCAAGGCGCTCCCGGACATTCGCCGGCCGCGAACGTCGTGTTCACTTCGGCCGCCGCGCCGTCATCGGGCTCCAGGCTCGAACCGGAAGTTCTCGCCCACCAGCTCCTCCGAGACATCCCACAGACGCTCGGCGTTCACCGCGTCGAGTGCATACGACTTGACGCCGTCGAGCGCGTCGGGGGCGTCGTTCACCGCGGCGACGTGACAGTCCTCGAGATAGAGTCCGCCGCGTCCCTCGAGCTCCGGCGCGGTGGCAGCGAACACGGACGTCGCGGCTCCGGCCTCGACGGACTTGAACTTCATCCCGCGGTTCCGGGACTGGAGGAACTGCATGTCCTCCGGCTGCAGATGGCGGCCGAGCTCCGTCAGGATGGCGCCCGGATGCAGCGCGTTCGCGTGCACGCCACGAGGCCCGAGACGTCGCTCGAGCCCGACCGCGAAGAGCACGTTGGCCGTCTTCGACTGGCCGTAGGCGGGCCACTTGTCGTACGGTCGGCGCTCGAACTGGATGTCGTCGAAGACGACCGGCGAGATGTGATGGCCGCGCGAGCTGACCGAGACCACGCGGCTCGGCGCGCCTCGGCGCAGCGCCGGGGCGAGCAGGCAGCGTCATCAGGAAGTGGCCGAGGTGGTTCGAGCCGAACTGCAGCTCGAAGCCGTCGGTCGTCTTCGCCGGCGGGCACGCCATGACGCCGGCGTTGTTGACGAGGATGTGCAGGAGCGGGTGGCGCGCGAGGAAGCGCTTCGCGAAGGCGCGGACGTCCTTCAGCGAGCCGAGCTCGAGCTGCTCGACCTCGACGTGCCGGTTCCCCGTCGAGGCGCGAATCCCGGCCGCCACCGCCTCGCCCTTCGGCACGTCGCGGGCGGTGAGGATCACGTGGGCACCTCGCCCGGCCAGCACGCGCGCCGTCTCCTGGCCCAGTCCGCTCGACCCGCCGGTGATCAGCGCCACCTTGCCGCTCAGGTCGATGCCGTCCGCGACATCGCTCGCGGTGGTCTCATGGCCGAACGTCGCCGGGTCCCGCATGGGATCCTCCTCCGATGGTGTGCGCGAGCCTACCAGCGCGGTGACGCCTTCGGAACCCAGCGCCGAGGCGGGGTTCGTGGCAAGGGATTTCACCAAGGTCTACCGGATGAGCGAGGTCGAGGTATGGCAGGGCGAAACGTGATCTTTTGTCCGCCTGACGTGATCACCGACGGCGTCCGGGTGACGGTGCGCTTACGGAAGCGCGACCGGGGAGCGCCGCGTCTGGCAGTCCACAGACACTGGAACGGAACCATTGCCAGCACGCGCAGCCTCAGGTACTTGGCCCTGAGAGACAGATGAGCCGTCGAACACGTGTGTCGAGGCGTTTCTATACGCGAGCTTCTGCGGTAGCCGTCATGCTTGTAGTGATAACCTCGCTGCTCCGTGACGGGTGGGCGCGCCAGGTGAAGCCGCCTTTCGGCGGTGCCATCCTCTATCGAAGGTATTGTGCCGCTTGTCATGGGGTCGAAGGGCGGGGTGACGGCCCGGCGGCGTCCGCGCTTTCTCCGCTGCCGCCCGATCTCACGCGTCTCACGTCCGGTGTCCCGGACCTCATGCGGCAGATCGACGGATCTCGCACCGTGCGCGCCCACGGCTCGGCGGCGATGCCAGTCTGGGGTGAGGTGTTCCGGCAGTCGTTGATCGACGAGCCATACCGCCGCCGCACGGCGCTGCTGCACGTCCAGGCGCTGGCGGACCACGTCTATCGCTTACGCCGCGCCGAAGCGCGAAGTGGCCCGTAGCCCAACAGTCGGGCCAGAAGCTTACGGCTCTCCTCCAGGACCAGCACGCTCGAGGCGACACCGGCGCACATTGCCCAGTCGTACGCGTGCAACCCGGTCGTTCGAAAAACCACCTGGGCTGGGGGCCAGTGCACGGCAACTGCCTGCAGCACGACCACGCCGGCCAGCGACCACCAGAGCAGCGCGTTGGTGAAGAAGTGCCGGTTGAAGGCGGAGGTCCGCTCGGCGCGCGCGTTGAACACGTTGAAGAACTGGAAGAACACGAAGGTGGTGAAGGCGAGCGTCAGGGCTCGTGTCTGCGTCCCTGTCTGCAGCGCGAACCGATGGACGCCGAGCGTGCCGACCATCATGAGGAAACCGAAGGCAACGACGTGTACCAGGCGCGACAATGGAAGAACCGACTCGGTTCGTTGGCGCGGCGGCTCGTCCATGATTCCCAGACGAGCGGCGTCCAGGGCCAGTGACACGGCCGGCGGCCCGTCCATGATCATCGCGACCCACAGGATCTGGATGGGATTGAACGCGTCGGGCAGGCCGATCAACGGCGAGAAGAAGAGCGTGAAGATCGCGCCCATCGTCGTGGACAGCTGGAAGCGGACGAACTTGATGATGTTGTCATAGAGCGCGCGTCCATGCCGGACGGCGCTCACGATGGTGGCGAAGTTGTCGTCTGTTAACACCATGCTCGCGGCTTCGCGGGCGACCTCCGTTCCGCTAGCGCCCATAGCGACCCCGATATCTGCGCACTTGAGTGCCGGCGCGTCGTTGACGCCGTCCCCAGTCATGGCGACGACATGTCCCTTGGCCTGAAGCGCGCGCACGATCCGGACCTTGTGCTCCGGCGCGACGCGGGCGAACACTGCGACCTCCTCGACGACGTCGGCAAGGGCGCTGTCGTCGACGGCGTCGAGCTCGACGCCGCTGATCGATCTGCCGTCGAGGCCGAGCTCGCGAGCAATGGCGGAGGCGGTGTCCTTGTGATCGCCGGTGATCATCTTGACGGCGATGCCGGCGTGACGGCACATTGCAATGGCATCCCGCGCCTCGGGGCGTGGGGGATCTGCGAGTCCCACCAGTGCGACGAACGTCAGATGCGAGAGGTGGGAAGTTAGGTCTCCGGTCGGGTCGAATTCGTCCCCCGCCACCGTCCGCGAGGCGATAAGCAAGCCGCGAAGGCCCCGCTCTGCCATCGACCGGTAGGCCTCCTGGATGTGGTGAACGGCTCCGCCGTCCATCGGGGTCTCGCCGTCGGCGGAGAGGCCGCGGCTGCAGCGCTGCAGAAGCACATCGGGCGCGCCCTTGACGAATACCTGAACGTCGTCAGCCCGCCGCTGAAACGTGGCCATGAACTTCTGTGCGGAGTCGAACGGGATCTCCGCCACACGGGGGAGGCTCGCGACCACGGCGGCCGCGTCGACGCCAGCCTTGGCAGCCAGAACCAGGAGCGCCGCCTCGGTCGGATCGCCGATGACCTGCCCGTCCTCCACCCGGCTGTCATTGCAGGAGACGAGCGCCCCCAAGAGGGCCGAAAGGTCGACGGGAGTGGCCGATCCGCACTCACTGCGAATTGTGCCTTCTGTTCGGTAACCCTCACCCGATACGCCAAAGTGCTCCCCGCGGTAGTAGAAGGCCCGCGCGGTCATTTGGTTGAGCGTCAGGGTCCCCGTCTTGTCGGAGCAGATGACGGTCGTGCAGCCGAGAGTCTCGACGCTCGGCAGACGCTTCACGATCGCGTGCTGGCGCGCCATCTGGCGCATCCCGAGCGCGAGCGTCACTGTGACTACGACGGGCAACCCTTCAGGCACGGCGGCCACCGCGAGCGCGATTGCGTCAAGGATCTCCTGGACGAGGTCGGCTCCGCGCAACAACTCGAGAACGAAGAGCAGCCCGACGAGGGTCACCGCGACCGCGCCCAGCCGCTTCCCAAGCTGATCGAGCTGCGCCTGCAGCGGGCTCGGGATGTCGGCTGTAGTAGCGAGCTGCTGCGAGATTCGTCCCATCGCGGTATGCAGCCCCGTCTCGGTGACGAGCATCTCGCCACGGCCGCGCGCGACGATGGTGTTGAGGTGAGCGAGGTTCAGCCGCTCCGCCAACGGCGTCTCCGGTGCGACTACGGCGGCCGCGTCCTTTGCGACCGAGGCCGACTCGCCAGTGAGAGCAGACTCGTCGATCGTCAGGCCGATGGACAGCATCAGCCTGCCATCTGCAGGTACGCAATCCCCCGCTTCGAGCAGGACGACGTCGCCGGGCACGAGATCTTCGGCGGGGACATCGCGCTTGGCACCCCCGCGCCGTACGCGAGCGCGCGCGGGAAGCATCTTCTTGAGGGCGGCGAGGCTCTGCTCGGCCCGGTGTTCCTGGTAGAAGCCCACGAGGGCGTTTAGGACCACGACTAGGACGATCACGATCGCGTCCTTGACGTTGCCGATAGCCGCGGCGAGGGCGGCGGCGAAGAGCAGCACCAGGATGAGCACGTTCCTGAACTGACTGAGGAAGAGCAGCCATGCCGGCCGGAGTGGTTGCTCCGGGAGACGGTTGGCGCCGTGCGTCTGTTTGCGAAGGGCCACCTCGGTTGCGTCGAGCCCCGCAGCGAAGTCGACGCCGAGCCCCACCGCCACCGCATCGCAAGGAAGCGAGTGCCAGTCGCGCGAATCGACCATCCGCCACCCTTTGTCATACGCAGCGCGGCGTAAGCTACTGGGGAAGCAGTAGTGCGACGTCCCGCCAGCGATTTCGACGATGGCGTGCAGGTCGGGATCATTCCAGCCGGAGCGGCGGTCGGCCGGCTCGTGCCCGGATCACGCCGATCGCCTCGAACACCGCCGGGCTACCTACCAGCCGTCGCTCGAGGGCGCGCTTTGCTCGGCAGGTCCAGCAGTCAGGCCAGGAGCCGGCGCTTCACCCGAACCGTCGCGGGCCCCGATCCACAACTGTTGCCAATGCCTCGACGATCCGCCGCGGCTGGCTCTATCGGGATTCAGCGTAGCGCGCGTACTCCGGGCACTGTGTACCTGCGGGGTGTTCGCTTCATCCGGGCACGCTATGGTGCCCCCACGATGCGGCCCCAAGGCGAAGCGGTCTTCGTGGCCAGGGGCCTCACCAAGGTCTACCGGATGGGCGAGGTCGAGGTGCACGCGCTGCGCGGCGTGGACCTCGAGATCCACGCCGGCGAGCTGATCGTGCTCCTCGGCCCCTCCGGTAGCGGCAAGAGCACGCTCCTCAACATCCTGGGCGGGCTCGACTTCGCGAGCGGCGGTACGGCCCTCTTCCGGGACCACGACCTCACACAGGCGGACGAACGTGCGCTCACGCGCTACCGTCGCGAGCACGTCGGCTTCGTCTTCCAGTTCTACAACCTGATTCCGTCGCTCACTGCGCTCGAGAACGTGGCGCTGGTCACCGAGATCGCCGAGCACCCCATGGCACCCGCGGACGCGCTCCGCCTCGTCGGGCTGGGCTCCCGCCTCGAGCACTTCCCCGCGCAGCTCTCGGGCGGGGAGCAGCAGCGCGTGGCGGTCGCCCGCGCCGTGGCGAAGCGGCCCGACGTGCTCCTCTGCGACGAGCCCACCGGCGCGCTCGACTACGAGACCGGCAAGCTCGTGCTCGAGGCGATCGCGCGCGTGAACCAGGAGCTCGGCACGACGACGGCCGTCATCACGCACAACGCGGCGATCGCCGCCATGGCCCAGCGCGTGCTCCACCTCGCCGACGGCCGCATCGTCTCCGAGGAGCGCAACGCGCAGCCCGGCCCGACCGGCGGACCTCCGCTGGTGAGGGTCCTCGACCGCAAGCTCCTGCGCGACCTCGCGCGCATGAAGGGTCAGGTGGTCACGATCGCGCTCGTCGTGGCGTGCGGAATCGCGTCGTTCGTGTCGGCGCTGACGACGTACGAGTCGCTGCGCGCGTCGCAGCGCGCCTACTACGAGACGTCGCACTTCGCGCAGGTGTTCGCGAGGCTCGAGCGCGCGCCGGCGATCCTGGAAGCACGGCTCCGCGACGATCCCGGGCGTCGCCCAGGTGGAGACGCGGTTCGTGTTCGACGTCTCGCTCGACACGCGGCGGCGGCGGACCACCCGCCGTCGGCCGCATGGTGTCGATCCCGGAGGGCGTGCAGCCCAGGCTGAACGCGCTCCATCTCCGGGCCGGGCGGCTCGTGGAGCCGGGCCACGTCGAGGAGGTCCTCGTCAGCGAGGGCTTCGCCGGGTTCCACCGCCTGCGGGTCGGCGACCGGCTCTCCGCGGTGCTGAACGGACGGCGCCAGGACCTGCGCGTGGCGGGCGTAGCGCTCTCGCCGGAGTACGTCTTCGCCATCCGCGGCGGGGATCCGCTGCCGGACGATCGAGGCTTCGCCGTGCTGTGGACGTCGCGCGCGGGCCTGGAAGCCGCCTTCGACATGGCGGGGGCCTTCAACGACGTGGTCCTCACGCTCGCGCCGGGCGCGGACGATCGCCCCGTGATCGATGCCGCTGGATCGCCTGCTCGAGCCGTACGGCGGCATCGGTGCGATCGCGCGCGCCGAGCAGCCGTCGCACCGCTTCATCGAGGACGAGATCCGCCAGAACCAGACCATGGCGACGACCATCCCACCCATCTTCCTCGGGGTCGCCGCATTCCTGTTGAACGTGGTCCTGGGGCGACTCGTGACGACGCAGCGCGAGCAGATCGCTGCCATGAAGGCCGTGGGGTACGGCAACGCGGCGATCGGTCTCCACTACCTGAAGTTCGTGCTCGTCGATCGTCCTCGCAGGCACCGTCGTCGGCACGTTCCTCGGCGCCGGGCTCGGCCGCCTCATGCTCACGGCCTACGCGCCGTTCGTGCGGATGCCCCACCTCGACTTCCACATGACGGCCTGGATCCCGCTGCTCGCCGCGGTCGTGAGCGTCCTCGCCGCGGTCGCCGGGGCCGTCGGGGCGCTCCGCGGCGTCGCCGCGCTCGCTCCGGCGGAGGCCATGCGTCCGCCGGCGCCTCGCGTGTACCACCGGACGCTCGTCGAGCGCGCCGGCTTGCACGACTGGCTGGGACCCCGGCGGCGTGATGGTGACTCGCAACGTCTCGGGTCGCCCGATGCGTGCGCTGCTCACCATCGCTGCCATCGCCTGCGCCGCCGCCATCGTCGTGTTGAGCCGCTGGTCGCACGACGCCGTGGGCTTCATGCTGGACGCGCAGTTCCGGCTCGCGGAGCGAGCCGACGCGACCGTCGTCTTCACCGACCCGGTGTCGCGGCGCGGGGTCCGCGAGATCGCGGCGTTGCCCGGTGTCCTCCGCGCCGAGGGGCAACGTGTCGTTCCGGTGCAGCTCCGAGCCGGGCATCGCACCTACCGTACCGCGATCCTGGGACTCCCGGCGGATGCCGAGCTGCGCCAGCTGCTGGACGCGAACATGCGCCCCATCACGCCGCCGCCGGAGGGGATGCTGTTGACCGAACGACTCGGCGAACGACTCGGCGTGAAGGCCGGGGACGAGATCCTCGTCGAGGTCCGCGAAGGTGAGCGACCCAAGCGGACCGTCGTCGTCGCGGGCCTGGTGAACGACATGATCGGCATGTCTGGCTACATGGACGCGCGGCCGCTCGCGCGCCTGCTGCGCGAGGACGAGCGCGCGAGCCTGGCCGCCGTCGCCGTCGACCCGAATCGTGCCGATGAGCTGTACGCCCGCTTGAAAGGGATCGGACACGTCGCGACGGTGACGGAAAAGGTGGCCGCGCTGCGCGCATTCGAGGACACGACGGCGAGCTTCATTCTCGTCTTCACCGCGATTCTCACGACGTTCGCGGTCGTCATCGCGGTCGGGGTCGTCTACAACACGGCACGGATCGCTCTCCAGGAGCGGGCCTGGGAGCTCGCCAGCCTGCGCGTCCTCGGCTTCACGCGCGGCGAAGTGTCGCGCATCCTGCTGACCGAGATCGGCGTTCAGCTGGTCGCGGCGTTGCCGCTGGGCATGTGGCTCGGGTATCAGGCGTCCCGGGGACTGGCCCGACTGCACGAGACGGAGATGTTCCGGATCCCCGTGATCGTGGAGCCCTCGACCTACGCCTGGAGCGCCATCGTCGTTCTTGCCGCCGGTGCGGCAAGCGCCCTGATCGTACGCCGTCGCATCGATCGACTTGACCTGGTGAGCGTCCTGAAGACTCGGGAATAGGCACGATGAAGACGTGGATGACGCGAGGGATCTGGGCACTGATCATAGCGGCGGCCGCGTGGCTCGTGCTGCGCGCCTTGATGCCGGCCCCGGTCGCGGTCGACGCCGCGCGGGTCGTGCGCGGGCCCTTCGAGGAGGTCGTCGAGGAGGATGGTCGCACGCGGGTCCGCGACCGCTACGTCGTCTCGGCGCCGCTCGCCGGGCAACTCGAGCGTATCGCGCTACGTGCGGGAGACCGCGTCGACGAAGGCGCAGGTGTCGCGGTCATCCAGCCCATCGCCGCGCCGCTCCTCGATGCGCGCACCAGTCGCGAGCTGACCGAGCGGGTCGGTGCCACCGAGGCGACGCTCGAGCAGATGCGCGCGACGCTGGCCCGCGCGCGTGCCGCCCGAGATCAGAGTCGCATCGACCACGAGCGCGCGCGGAAGCTCGCGGCCGATGGCATCATGGCTGCCGGCGACCTGGACCACGCGCGTCTCGCGCTGGAGCTGACGGAGCGGGACCTTGCCGCCGCCGAGTTCGCGGCGCATACGGCTGAGCACGACGTCGAGAGCGCACGCGCGGCGCTCGCCCGCGTCCGCGAGGGCGGCGACGAGCCGTTCCAGGTCACCGCCCCGATCGCCGGCCGCGTCTTCCGCGTGCTGCAGGAAAGCGCGGGCGTCGTCGTACAGGGCACGCCGCTTCTGGAGGTCGCCGACCCGGCGGATCTCGAGATCGTCGTCGACGTCCTCACGTCGGACGCCGTCCGGATCCGGCCGGGTGCGCCGGTCCGGATCGAACGCTGGGGCGGTGAGGCGCCGCTCGACGGCCGGGTTCGTCTCGTCGAGCCTTCGGGCTACACGAAGCTCTCGGCGCTTGGGGTCGAGGAGCAGCGCACGAACGTGGTGATCGATCTCACCTCGCCACCGACGGTATGGCAGGCGCTCGGCGACGGCTTCCGGGTGGATGCACGCATCGTCGTCTTTCGGGCGGACGATGCCCTGAAGGTGCCGGCAAGCGCGCTCTTCCGCGACGCCGAGGGATGGGCCGCCTTCGTGGTCGAGCACGGCCGCGCGCGCAAACGCCCGGTCGTCTCGCCTCGCCGAAGCGCCCGCGAGGCGCTGATCGAGAGCGGCGTCGCCGAGGGCGAAACCGTGATCCTCTATCCGACCGACGTGATCACCGACGGCGTCCGGGTGACGGTGCGGTAGCGCGACCGGGGCGGGCCCAGGCGCGCACCCCCGCTCGCAACGCCTGGTTCGTCGCCCGCGCGAACTGGTCGTCGCGGGTCGGATCGCCGAACTCGAGCCAGTTGAGCACGGCCTCGACGAGATAGCCGACGACCGCGTGCGCGGCCCACTCGAGGCGATCCCGTGGCACGCGACCTGCGAGCGCGGTGCCGACGGTGGCCACGGCGCGCCGGCGCAACTCGTCGGCGTAACGCGCGAACCGGGGCTCCCGGCAGGCGTGACGCCAGAGGAGGCGAAAACCGGCCTCGTCCTCGCGCGCGATCGCGAGGAGCGCGTGCGCGCCGACACCGTATCCGCCAGGTTCGGGCCGGCGCCGGAGCTGACGGGCGAACGAATCGAAGGCCGCTTGCAGCACCGCCCGGTAGAGCGACTCCTTCGAGTCGAAGTGGCGATAGATGATGAGCCGGGTGACGCCGGCGGCCGCCGCGATCTCCTCCATCGACGTGTGCACGAAGCCGGCGCGCGCGAAGGCATGGGCCGCAGCCCGAAGGAGCACCTCCCGGCGTTCGACGCGGGGGAGGAGGCGACGGGCACGACCGGCCGTGGGCAGGGTCCTTGCCATCGGTGTATACGTGGCAGTATACACCCGACGCATGCCGGGGCCACGGTTCCCACGGGGGCGCGCATGAAGTTCGGCATCTTCTACGAGCATCAGCTGCCGCGGCCCTGGGATCCCGACGCCGAGTACCGGGTGTTCCAGGAGGCGCTCGAGCAGTGCGCGCTCGCCGACCGGCTCGGGATCGACTACGTCTGGGAGGTCGAGCATCACTTCCTCGAGGAGTACAGCCACTCGAGTGCGCCCGAGGTGTTTCTCGCGGCGGTCTCGCAGCGGACGACGCGGATGCGTCTCGGCCACGGGATCGTGCAGATGCCGCCGCCCTTCAACCACCCGGCGCGGGTGGCCGAGCGCGTCGCGACGCTCGATCTCGTCTCGGGCGGCCGCGTGGATTTCGGCACGGGCGAAGCCTCCTCCGAGGCCGAGCTCGGAGGCTTCCGTATCGATCCCCCGGCGAAGCGCGCCATGTGGGAGGAGGGGCTGCGGGTGGCGCTCCGCTGCCTCACCGAGGAGCCGTTCACCGGGCACAAGGGCCCCTACGTCACCATGCCGCCGCGCAACGTGGTGCCGAAGCCCCGCCAGCGCCCGCATCCGCCCGTGTGGGTGGCGTGCAGTCGGCGGGAGACCATCCACCTCGCGGCCCAGAAGGGGATCGGCGCGCTGTCGTTCTCATTCTTCGATCCCGAGGAGGCGCGCCACTGGGTGGATGACTACCATGCGACGCTCGAGCGCGAGGGCGTGCCGATCGGCGACGCCGTCAATGCCAACGTCGCGTGCGTGACACCGTTCATGTGCCACCACGACGAGGCGACCGCCATCGAACGTGGCGTCGAGGGCAACAACTTCCTCGGCTACTCGCTCGCGCACTACTACATCTTCGGTCGGCACCGTCCTGCTCGGACCGATCTGTGGGCCGAGTACCGGGAGCGTCGCGCGGCGACCGGCTACGATCCAGCAGCCGTCGCGGCCGCCACCGCGAGCGGCGAGCGCCTCGGGGCCAAAGTCGCCCTCGACGACGCGAGCGGGTTGCGCGGGGCCGTCGGCACGCCCGGACAGATCCGCGAGTATCTGCGCCGCTACGAGGAGTACGGCGTCGATCAGGTGATCTTCGCGAGTCAGGCGGGACGCAACCGCCACGAGCACGTCATGGAGAGCCTCGAGCTCTTCGCGCGTGAGGTGCTGCCCGAGTTCAAGGAGCGCGAGGAGCGGCATGCCCGCGAGAAGGCCGAGCGATTGGCGCCTGTGATCGAGCGGGTGCTCGCGCGGAAGCCAGCCTCCGACCATCCACCCCTCCCGGATCCCGACTACGAGATCCCCGCCATTCCCCGCTCGACCGCCGATCGCGAGGGGTCCGAGAAGTTCCATCGCTACCTCGACGACCTCGCCGAGAAGATGGCTGCGGGCGAGGACGTCCGGCGCCGGCTCGCGTGAGACAGAGCATTGGAAGCCTCCGCAAACCCCTTCGACCGCAAGCTGCTGTTCGACCATCCCGACCCGTATCCGCTGTTCCAGATGCTCCGGCAGTCGCAGCCGGTGTTCGAGACCCGCCATCTGGACCGGCCGACGTTCCTGCTCACCACGTACGACGACTGCCTTGCCGCGCTCAAGGACGCGGAGACGTTCTCGTCGCGCTCGAACGCCGAGGCCGGGCAGGTGCTCGGCCGCACGGTGCTCGAGATGGACGGCCGCGAACACGGCCGGCATCGCGCGCTCATCCAACCCGCGTTCGTCCCGAAGGCACTCGACGGTCTCGCGCCCGTTCTCGAGCAGATCGTCCACGAGCTGATCGACGCGATGGTCGGCCAGCCCCGTGCCGATCTCGTCGCCGAGTTCACCGAGCGGTATCCGGTGCAGGTGAGCGCCCACATGCTCGGTATTCCGCGAGCGGACCACCCGCGGTATCAGCGGTGGGCGCTGGACCTGATGGGTTTCACGCGAGACCTCGCGCGTGCGACGTCCGCTTCGGCCGAGGTCCGCACCTACCTCCTGCCCATCCTGGCCGCCCGGCGTGCAGCGCCGCAGGACGACATCGTCACCCGGCTCGTCCATGGCCGTGTCGACGGAGATCACTTGAGCGACGAGGACGTGATCAGCTTTCTTCGCCTCCTGATCCCCGCGGGCGCGGAGACGACCTTCCGCTTGATCGGCAACATCCTGGTCGCGCTTCTGACCGAGCGCGACCGGTTCGAGCGCGTGCGCGCTGACCGCTCCCTGGTGCCCTGGGCGATCGAGGAGACGCTGCGCTGGGAGACGTCGATCGTCATGCTCTCGCGGGAGACGACCCGTCCGACCTCGGTGCGGGGGGTGGCGTTGCCGGAAGGGGCGCTCGTGTCGGTGGTGCTCGGCTCCGCCAACCGTGACGAGGCGCACTACGAGCGGCCCGACGACTACGATCTCGATCGCCGGGCCGACGATCACCTGGCGTTCGGCTTCGGCCGCCATCACTGCGTCGGCTACCATCTCGCCCGCCTGGAGGCGCGCGTGGCGCTCACGGCGATCCTCGATCGCCTGCCCAACCTGCGGCTCGACCCGGACGCGCCGCCGCCCACGATCACGGGCCTCGCGTTCCGGTCGCCGAAGCGGCTCGACGTCCTGGTGGGAGGCGACTGAGTGATGGAGCGGGACGCCGCCATCATCGAGGTAGGGCTCAACGAGGCCGCGCTGCGGGCGGCGAACCCGCACGTGCCGTACGCGCCGGAGGAGTGCGCCGAAGACGCGCGGCGATGTGCCGAGGCCGGCGCGGCAGTGGTTCACTGGCACGCGCGCGATCCGATCACCGGCGCGCAGCGACTCGGCGACGTCGCGCTGTCCGGCGCGGCACTCGACTGCATGCGGCCGTCTGGGGTGATCGCGTATCCGAGCTATCCGCCGTGGCCGGTCTCGCCCGACCGGCTGGAGCACGTGTGGGCGCTCCGCGAGCGCCACGGCCTCGAGCTGGCCCCACTCGACCTGGGATCGGTCGGCATCGTCGTCTGGGACGAGCTCGCACGGGGTTTCGGTCCGGGGCTCGATCTCCTGCGCGAGCACGGCGTCGTCGCCAACCCGCTCCCATTCATCCTCGATGCGCTCGAGCGCTGCTACAGCCTCGGTATGGTGCCGACGGTTGCCGCCTTCGACGTCGGGTTCACGCGCACGATGGTACTCCTCGCGCGGGCAGGAAAGCTCCGACCGCCGATCTTCCTCAAGATATTCCTGTCGGGTGCCTGGGCGGTCGGGCCGTTTCCGAGCGAAGCGGCGCTCGATTTCCACCTGCAGCAGATTCCGCCGGAGCTCGACGTCGAGTGGGTCGTCGTGCCGTACGCCCTCGCGGATCCCGCACGGGTCGAGCGACTGTGTCGGCATGCGCTCGCGCGGGGTGGCGGCATTCGCCTCGGCATCGGCGACGACCCGGCGGCGTTTCCCGATGCCACGAACGCAGAGGTCGTCGAACGTGCGGCCCGATGGGTTGCCGAAGCGGGCCGTCCGCTCGCTTCGCCGGCGGACGTGCGACGGCGTTTCGGCCTGCCGACTCCCGGCTGAGCCGCGGAGGGCTCGATGAGCGTGCGACTCACCGATGACGAGGCCTGGGACGTCCTGGCGGCGAGCCATACCGGCATCCTCACCTCGCTCCGTCGGGACGGCGCGCCGATCGCACTGCCGCTGTGGTTCGTCGTGCTCGACCGACGCATCTACGTGAGCGGCCCGGCAGGGGCCATGCGTGTCGTGCGCATCCGGCGCGACCCGCGCGTGTCGTTCCTCGTCGAATCCGGCGAACGGTGGGCGGAGCTCCGTGCCGTCCACGTGACGGGCCGGGCACGTGTCGTCACGGAGCCCACGTTGCTCACCCGCGTCGCCGCTGCGCTCGACGCCAAGTATCGAGCCTTCCGCACGCCGCGCGCAGTGATGCCGGCCGCCAGTCGCGCGCACTACGACGTGAAGCTCGCGACGATCGAGATCGTCCCCGACCAGCGGATTCTCAGCTGGGACAACGCGCGACTCACGCGCCCATAGCTCGTCAACCGACGCGCATGTCGCTCGCGACCGCGAAGAGATGCCATGAGCCGGGCACACCCTTGAGCGCGTGCTGCCCTCGGTCGTCGAACCCCATGCCGGAGCCGGCAACGAGATCCCTCACCGTACTCGACACCAGCACCTCATCGGGGACCGCCTGCGCAGCGATCCGGGCGCCAGTGTGGACCGCGATGCCGCCGATCTTCCCGCCGAGGACCTCGCACTCGCCCGTGTGCACACCGGCCCGGACGGTGATCCCGAGCGTCCGGACCTCGTCGACGATTGCCCGGGCGCAGCGGATGGCGCGCGCGGGCCCGTCGAAGCTCGCGAACATCCCGTCGCCGGCCGTGTCGACCTCGCGCCCGCGGAAGCGCGCGAGCTGGCGGCGCGCGAGCGCGTAGTAGCGGCCGAGGAGATCACGCCAGCCCCGGTCGCCGAGCCTCGTCGCATGCTCGGTCGATCCCACGATGTCGATGAACAGGATCGAGGCCAGGACGCGGTCGGGCTCGTGCGCCTCCCGCACGCCGGTCAGGAACTCCTGGACCTCGGCGAGGATCTGCTCGAGGTCCTCGGCGAAGAAGAGATGGTCGATGCCCGACAGCTCGACGTACTTCGCGCCCCGGGTGTGCTCGGCCAGGTAGCGACCGTGCTCGGGGCCGGTGAACGGGTCGCCGGCGCGATGGAGCACGAGGACCGGGACGGTGATGGCGGGGAGGACGGCGCGCGCGTCCGTGTCGTAGGCGCTCCGGAGGAGCGTCACCGCGGCCCCCGGGCTTGCCGCCAGGCGCTGGTAGCGGGCCCACCAGCTCCGCATCGACGCGTTGTCTGCCTGACTGGCGACGAGCGCTTCGAACGCGACACCCTTCCCCCATCCCTCCCGGACCATCTTGAGCAGAGCGTGCGCGCATTCGGGAGGGATGCCGCACGGGTAGTCGGGCGACCACGCCAGGCGCGCATAGGAGTTCAAGAGGACGAGCGCCGACACCCGCTCGGGGTGGGTCGCGGCGTAGAGGAGATTGAGGGCGCCCGCCTCGGACGTGCCGAACAGCGCCGCGCGCTCGGACCCGACGGCGTCGAGCACGGCCTGCACGTCGTCCATCCGTTCCTCGAGCGTGGGCAGTCGGTCGAGGGACACCGGATCGGACATGCCCGTGCCGCGCTTGTCGAAGAGGATCAGGCGGCTGAAGGAGGCGAGGCCACGGAGGAAGCGGGCCACCCGCGGCTCCTCCCAGAGGTGCTCGATGTGGGAGATCCAGCCGTGCACGAACAGGAGGTCGGCTGGGCCGTCCCCGAGCGTCTGGTAGGCGATGTGGCAGTCGCCACTGCGCACGTAGCTCGTCTCTGGAACTGCCACCATGGGCCGAGACAGATAAGCGGCATGGCGGTTAAGAGCGATGGCCCAACGGTAAACTCTGCGGTTAAGATTGGGTCACGCCTGAAGCTCTGCCATCAGGCGGTGGGCATCCGCGATCTCGGGCGCCGCTGGTCGGCGATTCGCGAACCCCGCATGAACCGCGGACAGCAGTGCGCGCGCTTCGGCGATACGCCCGCGCTCGCGGCAATGACGGGCGAGCGCCACCGCAGCACGGAGCTCCAAGAGACGCGCCCCCTGGGCGTGGGCGACGTCGAGCGCGCGCCGCAGACAGGTCTCGGCCTCGTTGGCCGCCGCCCGCGACACCCTGCCACCGTCGCCGGTCAGCAGATGGCTCTTTCCGATCAGCAACGCGGCCTCGTGGAGGCGTTCGCCGGTGCGTTCCACTTCGCGCGAGTGCCTCGTCGAGCCGGGCGATGCCGGACGGCCGGTCGCCCTCCATGACGTCGGCGGCGGCGAGCATTCCCAGATACGACGGCCGGACGAGGGCAGCACCCGTCCGCTCCATCATCGCCACGCCGTCCCGCAGCATCGCGATGCCGGCCGCGGTGTTGCCTTGCATCATGATCGCCCATCCGCGGTTGATCGTCGCCATGCCCAGCACGTGCGGGAAGCCGTGCTCCTCGGCCAGCCGCGACCGCTTCGGTCGCCGCCGTCTCGGACGCGGCCCAATCGCCGAACAACTGCTGCGAGTTGCCGACGCCGGTGGTAGGCCCACGCGAGCGAGAACAAATCGCCGTGACGGTGCGCGAGCGCGAGCCCGTCACGATCGCGGGCCGCCGCCTCGTCCAGCTCGCCTTGCAGCGCCAGCGTCCACGCCAACCAGAGCGAGCAGGCCACGCCGGGATCCTAACCCCCGTAGACGAGGATGTGCTGGCGATGCGTCGCCGGATCGTAGTCGCGCAGGGCGGCCTCGAAGTGCGCGCGGGCGGCGTCGAGCGCCCCCATGTGGAAGAGCGTCGCGCCGTGCCCGTAGTGGGCCTGCACGCGTAGCAGCGCCGTCGTCCTGCCGTTGGGCGGCGTGGCGCAGGAGCTGCTCGCCGAGCGCGTGCGCCTCGCCGAGCTCGGCGCGCACCTGGTGGTACGAGAGCAGCCCGCGCAGCACCGGATAGAGCTGCGGGCCTGCGGGCAGCGCGTCGCACAGCGCGCGGGCGCGCGCGAAGGCCTGCTCGGTCTCGGGCGCCGCATAGCCCCGGATCGCCATGAGCAGCGTCGCCCGGGCGACGACGAGCCCGAGCTCGCGGCGGGCATGCTCGGGCCTCTCGGGCGTATGCGCGAGCGCCTCGAGCGCGGCGGTGCAGTGGGCGACGGCCTCGTGCGCGGCATGGCGGTCGAGGGCGGCAGCGGCGGCGAGCTCGTGGAAATGGAGCGCGCGCAGGTATGAGCGCGCCGCGCGTGAAGTGCATCGCGAGCTCGGCGGCATGCTCGCCGGCCCGCGCGCCGAAGCCGGCCTCCTCGCGTCGCCCGATCGCGCGATGCAGGCGAACGCGGCGCGCCGCCGCGATGCCCTCGTAGAGTACCCGCCGGTACAGCGCGTGCCGGAAGCGGTAGCGTCCCGACACCGATCCGTCCGGCCATTCCGCGACGCCGGCGTCGACGATGAGTGACCCGTGTGCTGCGAGCTGCTCGCACACGTCCTCGATCGGCCCGGCATCGGCCTGCAAGGCCGCGGCGACGGCGGCGACGGCGAACTCGTCTCCCACGACGCTTGCCGCCTCGAGCACGCGACGGACGGGTCGCGCCAGGGCCTGCATGCCGCGCCCGATCAGCAGCTGCAGGCCGCTCGGAATCCGATCGGTGGCCTCATCGATCGATCCGTCGACGTGCCACCGTCCGTCGCGCCACGCGAGCAGCCCCCCGGCGACGAGGTCGTTCATCATGTTGACCATGAAGAGGGCATTCCCCTCGGTCCGTTCGTAGACGCGCGTCGCGAGGGCCGGAGGGCAGCGCGTTGCCGAACCGCGCCTCGACGTACGCGGCCACCTCGTCGCGCGACAGCAGCTCGAGCGCGATCACGTCGTACAGCCCCTTGGCCTTCAGATCCCGCTGGACGCCTCGCAGCGGGTGATCGTCGTCGACCGTCACCTCGATCGGCCGCAGGCTGCCGATCACGAACAGCCGGGCCGGTTGGCGGCGTCGGGCGATGCATCCGAGCAGGTCGATGGTGGACGGATCGCTCCACTGCAGATCCTCGAGCACGAGCATCAAGGTGCGGCGGCGGGTGAAGACCTCGAGCGCGTCGGCCATCTCGCGCAGCATGCGGGCCGGCCTCGTGGCGATCGCGCCGTCGCTGCGCCACCGTGCCGCGGGGGTCGGATCGAGTGCCGCCAGCTGCGACACCCACGTCGGCGCATGCCGCGCGAGCGTTTCGCTCAGCTCACCCGCGCCGTCGTCGCGCGCCAGACGGCCGAGCGCCTCGAGCACCGGGAGATACGCCTCCCCCTCTCCGTACTGCTCCAGGCACTGTCCGCGCGCCACGCAGACGCCGCCCGCGGACTCCACCTCCTCGACGAACCGATCGAGGAGGGTCGTCTTTCCGATCCCCGCCTCGCCGGTCACGAACACGATCGTCCGCGCGCCGGCATTCGCCTGCGCCAGGCCAGCGTGGAGCCTGGCAAGATCCGGCTCGCGCCCGACCATCGCCACAGCCGGCGGCTGCTGGTTCCGCCCGCGGCGAGGTCGGCTGCGCCGACGGCGCCGGTGCCGATGAATCGGTACCCCTCGCGGCCGACGGTCTCGATGTAGCGCGGCGCGTCGGCGTCGTCGTCGAGCGCTTCGCGAATCGCCCGCACCGCCACCTTGAGGACGGCCTTCGTGACGTGGGTGCCGGCCCACAGCTCGGCGATGAGCTCGTCTCGGCCGACCACCGCCCCCGGTCGCGCGGCGAGATACGACAGGACCGCGAGTGGACGCGGCTGGAGCGGTACCGGGTCGTTGCCCTTCCAGAGCCGTGCACCGCCGACGTCCAGCCGATAGGGGCCGAACGTGATCCCGCTTCTGGTCTGAGCCATGCGACGCCCGCGACCCGTGGTGCCCCCTCCCGCAGCGACACCGGGGCCACGGAAAGCGGTTAAGCACGACGGAGCGAAAGGGCGCAAGAAGGTGACTGCCGAAGGGTGCCCCCAGATCGCCTTGACTCGCGGTTCGTCGTATCGGCTATTGCTCGAACCAATGACGTCGACCGCACCCGTCGTTCCCGTCCTGCCCGCGGCACTGCATCGGGGCGAGCGCGAGTTGCCCTTCGTGACCTTCATGGAGGGCCTGGACATCCAGCTGCTCCAGGCCAGCGTCGAGAACGGCCTGTGGGTGGTGCGGACGCGCTTCTCCCCGGGCGTGACGTTGCCTCGCCACAAGCACACCGGCGAGGTCTTCGCCGTGACGTTCTCGGGCTCGTGGCGCTACCTCGAGTATCCCGAGGTCAACACCGCGGGCTCGTACCTCTACGAGCCGGCGGGCTCGGTCCACACGTTGCACGTGCCGCCGACCAATCGCGAGATCACCGACGTCTGGTTCGCCATCCGCGGCGCCAATCTCAACCTCGACGAGCAGGGCAACGTGGCGAGCGTGTGGGACGCTGCGTATCTGATCGACGTCTATCTCGACCTGTGCCGCAAGGCGGGGAACCCTCGGCCGGCGGTCATCGGCATCTGAAGCGGCCTCACTGCACCCGGGGCGGCAGCAGGTAGAGGGCCATCGCAAAGATCAGGTAGACCATCAGGACCAGCACGCCGACGAACCACGCCGAGCGTCCGCTGTTCGTCACGAGGGACGCCGTCATCGTGGCGATGAACATCATCACCACCGCGCCCGGCCAGAATTGCAGGGTCATCGGGGTCGGACCGATGACGTAGCTCAGCAGCACGAGCACCGGTGCCACGAAGAGGGCGATCTGCGCCGCGCTGCCGAGCGCGATTCCCACGCTCAGATCCAGCCGGTTCTTCCGCGCGCCCGAGAACGCCGAGGCCATCTCGGCCGCGCCGCCCACGAGCGCCACGACGATGAAGCCCACGAACGCGGGCGTCATTCCCAGCTCCAGCGCAGCGCCCTGCACCGACTCGACGAACACTTCGCTGACCAGGGCGACGAGCAGCGTGACTCCCGCGAGCGTCGTCAGCGCCAGACCGAGCGGCCACGGGCGTTCGTCGCCTTCTCCATGCTCCGCGCTGCCGAAGACGTCGCGATGCGTCCCGAGCGTGAAGACGAGGCCGAGACCGTACGCCACGATGAGCAGCACCGACAGACCGAGACTCAGCTGCTGCATCACGGCCGGCGCCGACTCGGCCACGTCGACCGCCGACGGGATCAACAGGGCGACGGTGGACAGGAAGAGCAGGCCGGCCTGCAGCCGGGCGTTCGACCGGTTGAACTCCTGCACGTGATGCTTGATCCCGCCGAGGAGGAACGACGCGCCGAGCATGAAGAGCGTGTTGGCGACGATGGCCCCGGCGATGGACGCCTTCACCAGCGCTGTACTGCCCGGCACGCAGCGCGGCCAGCGCGATCACCAGCTCGGTCAGGTTCCCCAGGGTGGCGTTCAGCAGGCCGCCGACGCTGTCGCCCGTCTTCGCCGCCACCGACTCCGTGGCGTGGCTCAGCAGCGTGGCCAGCGGCACGATGGCGAGGACGGACAGCAGGAAGAGGAGGGTGTGCGCTTCCGGCGCGAGCGTCTGCCCGACGAACACGCCGGGAACGAACACCAGGAGCCAGAGCAGCGGCGTGTGACGGATCTCGTCGAGCAGAAGTTTCATGGAGTTCGCTCCTCGATTCAGAAGGTCGCGCCGACCGCCACGACCACCGTCGGCTTGCTCGTGTCGGGATCGAACACGTAGGTCGTCAGCTCGACGCCCTTGTATGCCAGCCCGGCGAGCACGCCGCGCGGGATGTTGCGGTCGGTCTGGTAGACCCGCGTGCGTTGCCCCGCGAGGCCGAAGCGGCCCCAGTCCACGGGGGCGAGGCTCAGCTCCGACCAGGCGTAGAAGAAGCTCCCCGAGGAGTCGCCTGGTGTCGAAGACGTATTCGGCCTCGCTGTAGAACTCGAGCTTCCACCAGGCGAGCGACGCTCTGAAGCCGGGCGCGAGGCCGGTGGTGTCGCCGACCACCCCACCGAGCATGGGTGTGAACTCCCACTCGAGCGCCTCGCCACCGGAGAAGTTGTAGCCCACCCACGCCGAGCCCGTCTCCAGGGCCTCGTAGTTGTAGCGCGCTTCGAGATGCAGCCAGTCGCGGTCCGCCGTCACCGTGGGCTGCGCGAAAGTCCTGGTCGTCCGGAACGATGTAGGTGTAGACGAACGCGGAGAACGACCACTGGCTCGCCTCGGCTTCTTCAGCCGTCCGGGGAGCGCGTCGCGTGGCGGGTGTAGGGCGGCAGGGGCCTGGCCGCGCGCCTGGACTGCGGCGAGGACGAAGGCGGCCGCGATGCCTGCAGCGTGTCGCATGCCGCTCATCCGCCGAGGGCGATGGTGAGTCCCCACCAGTACGCAGCCGACCCCGACCATCGCGATTCCCGTCGCCCACGGGCGATATCCGGCCAGGCGGCCGAACGCGTAGCCGGTGAGGAACAACATCCCGATGGCGATCCCGTTCGAGAGGCGGAGGGCTCGCATGGGCTCGCGCACGAAGACGAACGGGAGCACGACCGGGAAGGGTGGACGAGGAAGACCAGGAGGAAGACGCCCAATGCGCCCCACCAGTCCTGCCCGGTCAACCGGGGACGTGCAGGTGGTTCGGGCAGTCGGTTCAGATGCAGACGCACCCGCTCGAGGTCCGCCGGTTGAAGGACCGAACGCCACCACGGGCGGCAACGCGTCGGCAATCATGCGATGGGCTTCCTCCGGCGCGGCGGCTCTGCGGACGGCGAGGACCGTACGGATATCCTCCGCCCGTCTGCTGAGGCAGCCCATCAGATACATGACGCCGTCGATGAGCCCCCAGGCGAGGTTACAGCCGAGCGCACCGATGAGCATCGTGCGCACATCGTCGCGTCCCGCCCCCGCGACACTGAACGAGCCGGTGATGGTGAGCACCATGATCAACCCGAAGAGCACCTCGGAGATGCGCTCGACCGGCTCCAGGACGCGCATCGAGGGGCGACTGGGCGGTTCCGCGGCCATGGGGAGAGTTCTATGCAGTATAGTGCCTGGTGTCGAAGCGAACGCCCGCACCGTTGGCAACACGCGCGGCCCTGGTGCGACGGGCGGGTCGTCGATTGACAGGCGGCCGGCCGGCGGACGACAAGCCCGGGCGTGAAGTGCCCTGCGTGCCGGCACGACAACCGGACCGGCGCCAAGTTCTGCGAAGAGTGCGCGGCGCCGCTGAAGCACGTCTGCGCCGCGTGCGGATCCGAGCTCCGTCCTACCGCGAAGTTCTGCGACGAATGCGGCGCGGCGACCACCGCGCAGCCGCAACCGTCCGCCAGCGCGCGGAAGGTCGTCACGATCGTCTTCGGCGACCTCGTCGGCTCCACGTCGCTGCACGAGCGGCTCGACCCGGAGTCGGTCGGTCAGTTCATGGAGCGCTACTACGCTGCCATGCGCGGCGCCGTCGAAGCGCACGGCGGCACCGTGACGCAGCTCCTCGGCGACGGCGTCAAGGCGGTGTTCGGTGCGCCGCGCGTCGCCGAGGACGATGCCATCCGCGCCGTGCGTGCCGCTGTGGCGATGCAGCGCACCTTCCGGGAGCTGGCGGCGCAGCAGAGCGACCGGGTGGGCACGACGGGGCTTCGGGTCGCGGTGAACACGGGCGAGGTCGTCGCCGACGAGGCGACGGAGATCATCGGCGATCCCGTCAACGTGGCGGCACGCCTCCAGGAGCAGGGCCGCGACGGCGACGTCGTGATCGGGGGGACGACCGAGCGCCTGGTAGCGACGCTCGTCACGCTCGAACGTCTCGGGAGCTTCGCGCTCAAGGGCCGGTCGGAGGCCGTGACGGCGTATCGGGTGGTGTCGCTCGAGCGCCCGGTGGGCGCGACGGCGGCACCGTTCGTCGGTCGAGAGGTCGAGCTGGCGCGCCTCGAGGCCGTGCATGCCGCGGCGGTCACGACGCCGGCGACGCGACTCGTCGTGCTGCTCGGGTCGCCGGGGCTCGGGAAGTCTCGCCTGATCGACGAGCTCGCCCGCAGGCACGCAGAGGCCGCGACCATTCTCGCTGCCCACTGCGACGCCGCCGGGGGGGCCACGTTCGCGCCGCTCGCCCAGGCCCTGCGCGGGCTCCTCGGCCTCGACGATGGCGCCGTTGGCGCGCCGGTGCGGGCTGCCGTCGCGGCCGCGTTACCGGCCGGCGACGAGAGCGAATGCGCGCGGATCGCGGCCGGAGTCGACGGCCTGATCTCCGGTGCACCCACGTCACCGGAGGAGACGTTCTTCGTCGTGCGGCGATTCCTCGCGGCGCTCGCCAGCGTGAAGCCGGTGATCCTGGTGATCGACGACCTGCACTGGGCCGAGCCGCTCCTGCTCGATCTGGTCGAGCATCTGGTCCAGTGGGGCGGCGGGGTCCCGCTCTTCGTCCTCGTCGGCGCGCGGCCGGAGCTCCGTGGCCTCCGCTCCTCGCTCGTGACGCCCGGCGGGCTCGTCGCCGACGTGGTCACGCTCGGCGGCCTCGACGCCGGCGCCGCGATGCGGCTCGCGGCGAGCGTGATCGGGGCCCCCGACCTCCCGGCCGCGGTCGCGGCGAAGGTGCTGGCCACCAGCGAGGGCAACCCGCTGTTCGTCGGCGAGCTGGTGCGGATGCTCGTACAGGAGGGTGCGCTCACCAGGGATGGCGAGCGCTGGACCGCCGGCGCCGGCCTGGCCGCGCTGGAGATGCCGCCGACGATCCATGCGCTGCTCGCCGCGCGCATCGAGCGGCTCCGTCCGGAGGAGCGTGCCGTGCTCGAGCGCGCCGCGGTCGTCGGCCGCCACTTCTCGCGGAGCGCCGTCGCTGCGCTGATGCCCCGCGACGGCGGTGACCTCGACGCGCGCCTCGAGTCGCTCCGTCGCAGTGAGCTCATCGAGCGCGATGCGGGATGGCTCCTCGGCGAGCCGGCGCTGCGTTTCCACCACGTACTGATCCGCGACGCCGCGTATAGGCGCCTCTTGAAGGGCACGCGCGCCGAGCTGCACGCGCGCCTCGCCGACTGGATCGAGGCGCAGGTCGCGGACGCCCCCGAGCACGACGAGACGATTGGCTGGCACCTCGAGCAGGCGCATCAGCACCTCCGGGAACTGGGCCCGATCGACCCGACGGGCGCCGCGCTCGGTGAGCGGGCGGCGAAACGCCTCGCGGCCGCGGGGCGGCGCGCGCTGGCACGCGACGACGTGCCACTCGCGGCGAGCCTCCTCGGGCGGGCGGTCGACCGCCTCACCCCGGACGCGCCGGAGCGGGCCGATCTGGTGCTCGACTGGTGCGAGGCGTTGCTCTCGGCCGGCGACGTCGGACCAGCCGCCGCCGCCATCGCCGAGCTCGACCGCCTCGGCGCCGACTCCGATCGACTGCGCGCCTGGCACACGTGCTTCGCGGGCCAGCTCACGGTGCTCACCGCGCCGGAGGGGCTGCGCGCGACCGCGGATAGGGTCGGCGCCGCGGCTCGGGATCTGGCGGCGCAGGGCGACGCCGCCGGCGAGGCGAAGGCGCACTTCGTGCACGCGCAGGCGCTCGCGCGCCTCGGCAAAGTGGGCGCGTGCGAAGCCGCGCTCGACCAGGCCCTCGCCGCGGCACGCCGCGCCGGCGATCGCCGCCGCGCGAACGCGGTCCTCGCGGGCGCTCCGCTCGCGGCGCTCTGGGGACCGAGTCCGGTGACGCGCGCGAGCGGCCGCTGCCTCGACGTCGTGCGCGTGCTCCGCATCACGCAGGGGGCGCCGGCGGTCGAGGCCGTCGCGCTCTCGTGTCAGGGTGTGCTCGAGGCGCTTCGCGGCCGTACGGACGCCGCGCGACGCATGATGGCCTCGTCGCGGAAGATGGTCGAGGAGCTCGGGATCACCCACCGCGTCCTCGAGACCGACGTCTTCGCCGGGCGGATCGATCTCCTCGAGGGCGACACGGCGGCGGCCGAACGCGGGCTCCGGCGTGCGTACGACGGGCTCCGCGAGCTCGGCCTCGGCATCGACGCCGCGCGGGCGGCGGCGCTGCTCGCCCGCGCGCTGCTCGCGCAGGGGAAGGCGGCGGAAGCGGAAGTGCTCAGCCGCGAGAGTGAGGCACTCGCCGGCGACGATCTGCAGGCCGCGATCGCCTGGCGCGGCGCGCGTGCCGAGGCGCTGGCGGAGCGTGGCGAGCACGAGGCTGCGGTCGAGCTGGCGCAGGCCGCGGTCGCCATCGCCGCCGCGACGGACGCGCTCCTCGACCACGCCGACGCGCGCCTCGCCCTCGCCGCGGCGCTGCGCGCCGCCGGTCGCATCGGCGAAGCCGAGGCCGAGATGCTCCGCGCCACCGAGCTGTGGGAGGCCAAGGGGGCAACCTTCCTCGCCGGCCGCACGCGGCGTGACGAGAGGACGGCCGTGCCCGCCGCCGCCGGTCTCTTCCACCACGTAGAACCCTTCCCGGCCGAGCAGGATCAGGAGGCGGTCTGCCGTTTCGACGAGCTGGCGGCCGCCTCGGCGCCAGCACGTGCGGCCCGCCGATGCGTGCGAGCCAACGCGGCGACGAAATGCGGCGAGCTTCTCCAAGCGGCGATCGAGAGCCGCAACGCCGATGCGTTCGCGGCGCAGCTCGCCGAGCCGTTGGAGTTCGTGCACCATCCGACGCGAACGACGTTCGGACGAAGCGGGACGGTCGTGACGTGGCGCTCCGTGCTCAGGGCCGAGCACCTGACGTACCGGCGGGAGTTGCTCGCGACGCTCGGGAACTCGCTGGCGCTGGATCGCCAGCTCATCAACGTCGAAGGCCTCGCCGAGAAGCACTTGAGCTCGGTCGGTGCGGTGGAGGTGGAAGAGATCCTCCTGACGGAAGTCGATGGGCACGGACGAGTGTCGCGCTTCGAGGTGTTCGCCGCCGATCGCGTCGGCGACGCCATCGCCCGCCTGTACGAGCGCTACGCCGAGTGCCTGCCCAATGGATCCCGCGCCCGTGCCGTGACGGCGGCGCATTCGATCGCGGCCATGCTGGAAGCACCGGACGTCCACCACCTGGCCGCCGGGTTCGCAGCGGACATCGAGCTGATCGACCATCGCACCCTGGCGACCTGGTCCGCCCGTGGGGCTGCGGCTGCGCTGGAGCACTTCCGCGGCCTGCTGGAGGTCGGCGAGAGCATCGCCATGCGCGAGCACGAGATACTCGATCTGCGTCACGATGCGTTGGCGGTGCGCCGCACGCACTGTGGCACCGACAGGGTCAGCGGGGGAGCCTACGAGCGCCGGTTCATTCTCATCCTCCTCTGCGGCCCCGATGGTCGGCTGGTGCGGATCGAGTGGCTGGAGGCCGATCGCGAGGCGGAGGCGCTCGCCCGCTTCGACGCGCTCGATCCGAAAGGCAGGGTTCCCGCGCCGACTCCGCCCCGTCGACTGCGCCCGAACGCCGCCAGCATCCTGGCCGCACGTTTTCAGTCGGCCTTCGCCGCAGGGGACGACGCCGCCATCGCCGACATGTTCGCGACCGCGCTGGAGGTCGTCGATCACCCGAATGGCGCCACGTACGGGCGCGACGGGCACCTCGCTTCGGTGCGCCGGCTGCGGCGGGCACGCGACCCCGTGCTCCGCTTCGAGCCGATCGCCACGCTGGGCGAGGGGCTGCTCCTCGCACGACGCCACATCACTGCGAGTGGAACGGGCAGCGATCGCTTCGATGTCGGCGAGTACGAACGAGACGAGATCATCCTGTTCGGGGTCGAGGAGAACCGCTTCCGGCACGTCGACATCTTCGCCGCGGACCACCTCACCAACGCCGTCGTGTGTCTCTACGAGCGCTACGCGGCGACGCTCCCCCCGGGCCCCGCGCGTGAGCGCGCTGCGGTGACGGCGCGTTCGATCGGGAGCATGTTCTTCGATCTCGTGGATCGCGACCGCCTCGCGAATCCGTTCTCGCCCGCTGTCGAGTGGGTCGATCATCGCGTCGCCGGCGTCGGGGTGCTGCGAGGCGACACCGCCGTGTTGGCAGCGGTCGGCGCGTTCCTCGACCTTGCGCGGGACGTCCGCTGGCGCAACGACGAGGTGATCGCCTGCTCCGCGGACGCCCTCCTCGATCGCGCGACGAATTCCGGGGTGGATCGCGCCGGTGGCGGCGCCTTCGAGCGCACCATCCATTCCCTCGTCGTCTTCGGCGCCGATGGGCTCATCGAGCGCTGGGAGACGTTCGAATCGACGCACGAAGCCGAAGCCATCGCACGTTTCGATGCGCTGGTCGGCCGTGACGGTGCGGCGACCCTGGTGTCCTCCGCATCGCGCTTCGCCAATTCCGCAGCACGCATGACGGATGCGATCAGCGGGTACTTCGAGGCGCACGATTGGCCGCGATTCACGCAGCGCTTCTCCGAGGGGTTCCGCTATCTCGACCGGCGGCGGATGGCGCTTCTCGACCTCGACCGGGACCAGTACGTGGCGTTCGCCCGCGAGATGGCCGACGGACGCTCGATCCGCGGCCGGAACGAGATTCTCGCCACTCGCGGGGAGCGGCTGGCGCTGGCCCGCTATCGCGTCGATGTCACGGACGACGACGTCGGCCCGAGCGAGCTCGAGTTCGTCAACGTGACGGAGGTGGACGAGCGCGGCCTCGGTATCGCCTTCGTCCGATTCGATATCGACGACCTCGACGCCGCCCATGCCGAGCTCGACGCGCGCTACGAGGCCGGCGAGGGCATGGCCCATCGGGGACATAGGCCCATCATGCGGCCATTCTCTGAAGCCGTCGCGAGCCGTGACGGGGAGCAGGCGCTGTCGCGTCCCTTCTCGAACGCCGCGACGCGCTTCAACGAGCGCCTCACGCGCGCCTGGGCGGCGCGTGACTGGGATGCGGTCGCGATGCTCCACACCGCGGCGCTTCAAACGGACGACCGCCGCCGCCTTCTGCAGCTGCGGGTCCCGGCCGAGCCCTCCATGGTACAGCTTCGTGTCCTCTTCGACGTGCCAGGCAGTCGCTGGGTCATCACGCCGATCGCAACGCGCGGCGAGCGACTGGCGCTCAGCCGCATACTCTTCGAAGGCGAGGTCGAGGGCGGCGGCGGTGCCCTTGCCATCGACTACCTTGCGATCGACGAGGTGGATGCCGACGGCGGCAGTGTCGCCGTCATCCTCTTCGATCCCGACGACCTGGACGCCGCTTACGCCGAGCTCGACGCGCGATGGGCCGCGGGCGACGCGGCGACACGCCCGCTCGAATCGAGGTGGCTCACTGAATATCGACGGTTCTTCGCGGCGCGCGACTGGGAGGGAATGGCCGCGTTGATGGCGCCCGACCTGGTCTCGCGTAGTCACCGTCTGGTCGTCCAGGGAACCGTGCAGGGTCCCACGGGTCTCCTCTCGGTCCTGCGGGCACAAACGGAGCTGGCGCCGGACACACGGTTGCGCCTCGATCACCTCCGGACGTGCGCCGGCGGCATGCTGGTCGAATTCGCGTGGCTCGGCACGCGCGACGGCGGCGCCTTCGAGATCGTCTTCGTCGGCGTATACGAGATCGACGCGCTCGGCCGGGCATGTGGCGTCGACGTGTGGGAACCCGACGTGCACCACGCCGACGCGGCCTGGGCGCGCTTCGAGGATATCCGCGCCTCGGCGGCATCCAGTCCACTCGCGGCGATCACGAGAGGCAACGCGGCGACCGCGACGGTGGAGCGCTGGCAGATATTCGACGCCGGCGTCGAGGCGGACTGGGAGATCCTGCGAGCGAGCTGCGCGCCGGGATTGGTCTTCGAGGACCGCCAGGGGTTCGCCCGTCTCTCGGGTGACCGGGAGCTGATGATCGCCTCGCTGCGCGAGCGGGTGGCCAGCGGGGCCCGCGCCGAAGCCCGGCTGATGGGAACCGCGGGCGAGCGCGTCGCCATCACGCGCATGCTCTGGTCGGGCGGTCCGGCCGACGGCCGCTTCGAGATCGAGTACGTGGGCGTCGTCGAAGTCGACGAGGCGGGTCTCCTGACCGCGAGTATCCTCTTCGGTGCCGACGACACGCGCGCGGCGCAACGCGAGGCGTGGGCGCGCTGGGCGGCGATCGATCCAACAGCGGCGCCGTGGGTGAGAATCGTCGGAACGGCGGCCGATGGCTTCGATGCGCATGACGGGAAACGCCTGAGGGCGTTGTTCGCGGACGACGTCGTCGTCGACGATCATCGCCGAACCGGCTTCGGCCGCATCGACGGCGCCGACGCCTATCTCCAGAGCCTCGCGGTCCTGTGGGAGCTCGCGCCGGACCAGCGCATGGAGATCGGGTGGTTCTGGCCGGCCGTCGAACGCCATGGCGTGATCACGGTGCTTCGGCGCGCCGGCACCCTCGCTGACGGCGGCGCTTTCGAGAGCGAGTGTCTCTGGCTCAGCACCGCGTCGCCGGGCGGTCGTGTGACGCGCCTCGAGCTGTTCGAGATCGAAGACCTCGACGAGGCGAAGGCACGCCTGGAGGAGCTACGCCCCGTTCCGCAGCCGCCGAAGGCGTGACGGCCCGGGGCCGCGTGCTCTCGCGCGGGCGCGGCCCCCTCTCGAGGAGTCAGCTCGAGCTGCCCCGGGGCCGCTCGAGCCCTGCGAGCAGCGCGCGTGCATCGATCAGGTCGGGGGCCTCGTGTCCCTCGGTGAACCATCCGAGGACGTCCGCCAGCAGTCTTCGCGCCTTCGCGGCCTTGCCCTGCCGCTGCCAGAGGCGGGCGAGGGACGTCGCCGCACGCAGCTCGAGCGACCGGGCCTGCTGCCGGCGTGCAATCTCCAGCGCGTCGACGAAGCAGGACTCGGCCTCCGACGCATCCGCGCGGAGCGTCCCGTCGAGGCGCCGCAGCTCCGCGTCCCAGTAGTGGAGTCCCGTCCGATCGCTGAGCGCGAGCGCGTCGCTCACCGCCACGCGGGCGTCGTCGGTGTGACCGAGCCGATCGCACACCACGGCCAGGATGCCGAGGAACGTCGGCGTGCCGAGCGCGGCGCCGATCGAACTGGTAGATCGCCACCCCGCGACGGATCTGCTCGAGACCCTCCTCGGCGCGCCCGTCTTCGGTGGCCAGCCACCCGTTGTAGACGTCGCCGAGACGAAGAAACATCTCGAACTCGTGCTCCGTCGCGTGCGCCAGCCGCAGCGCTTCGACGTCGCGGAGCGACCGGTTGTCGCCGCGGAAGTGGTAGAACGTCGCGGCGAAGTTGCACGCCATGACCAGGCTCACCGGATGGTCGATGGTCTGCGCCCGCGCGAGACACTCGCGCATCTGCACCCCTGCGCGATCCCCGTATCCCGAGGAGCGAAAGCGTCCAGGCGGTGTGGGCCGCGCACGAGATGCCGGGGTCGTGGTCGACCGAGAAGGCGCGCAGCCGGTTGGGGCTGTGCCGCTCCGGATCGTAGATCACCCGCGCGCGATCGAACCGCGCGAGGGCGCCGACGAAGTCCCCACCGTAGAAGGCGACGAGGCCGGCCATGTTGGAGGCGCCGAGCATGACGGCGTCGTCGCTCGTCGTCTCCGCGAGGGCCAGCAGCTGCGCGGACATCTCGCGTGCGACCGGCATCTCGCCGCGCATGAGGTAGAACCCGCAGAGGCCGAGCAGGACCGGGAAGAGCTGCGGGGAGTCGCCGAGCTGAGCGCAGATGTCGCGTGCGCGTCCGTAGGCCTCCTCGACCTCCGGGGCCGCCCAGCCCTGCGTCGCGATCACGGCGGCGGCGCGCACGGTCTGGATCGGCAGCTCCTGCTGGCTCCGCTGGGGTGAATCGGGCAACGCCGATAGCAAGGCGAGCGCTCGCATCGCGTGGTCGACCGCCTGGCGGTGGGCGTGCTGCCGGAGCGCCGCGTCGGCGGCCTGCTGCCGATAGTGGACGGCGTGTTCGAAGTCTCTGCCGTGCTCGAAGTGCATCGCGAGCTCGCCGGCGACGTCGCCCGCGCGCGCGCCGTGGGCCTGCTCGAGCCGCGCACCGATCCGCAGGTGCTGACCCACGCGATGGCCGATGGGGACACGCGCATACAGCGCGTTCCGGTAGAGAGCGTGGATGAAGGCGTAACGACCCGCGATCGTCCCGTCCGGCCATTCTGCGGTGCCCGTCGCACGCACCACCTGACCGCGACGTGCCAGCGCGTTGCAGATGCGGTCGGCATCGTCAGCGGCGATCCCGTCGATGATCGACAGCGCGGCCGAGAACTCCATGCCGGCGACGCTGCCGACGGCCAGCACCGCCTGCTCCTGCGGCGTGAGGCGCTCGATCTGGCGCTCGATCATCTGCGCGAGTGAGTGGGGCACGCCCGAGACGGCGCGCTCGAGCGGCACCGACAGCGACCAGGTGCCGTCACGCTCGACGACGTGCCCCTGCGCGATCACGTCGTCGACGAGGTTCACCAGGAAGAGCGCGTTGCCTCCGGTGTTCTCGCGAAGCTGCCGGGCGAAGTTCGGCGGAAACGACGCGCGTGGAAAGCGGTTGGCGAGGTACGCGCCGACGGCCTCCTCACCGAGGAGCGCGAGTGCCACCTCCTCGCACCAGCCGTGCACGCCGAGCTCGTTCTTCACGGACTCCAGCGGATGTGCGGCCGCGGCCACGTCGGCCGGCCGGTAGGTCCCGACGATGAGCAGCCGCGCGGGGTCGCGGCGCCGGGCGAGCATCGCCAGCAGCTCGACTGTGGCCGAGTCGCTCCAGTGCAGGTCCTCCAGCACGAGAACGAGGGGCGTCTCGTTGCTGGCGGCGTCGACGGCGTCGCACATCTCGCGCAGCATGCGCTCGCGCGTCGTCCCTGCGGCGCGGCGTTGCACGGCCTCGAGGTCGTCGTCGGCGACCAACGCCGGCAGCTGCGCCAGCCAGGTTGGAGCATACTGCTTGAGTACGCGGACCAGCGCAGGGCCGCCGGGCTCGCGTCCCAGGCGCCCGAGTGCCTCGAGCACCGGCAGATACGCCTCGCCGGCGCCGTACTGCTCGACGCACTGCCCGCGGCCGATGCGGAGCCCCGGGACGTCGCCGAGCCGGGCGAGGAACGCCTCGACCAGCGCCGTCTTGCCGATGCCCGGCTCGCCGGTGACGAAGACCAGCTGCCGTCGCCCCGCCGCCGCGGTCGCGAAGAGCGCATGCAGACGGGCGAGCTCCGCGTCGCGTCCGACGAACGGGGCCGCGGGCGTCGGCGGTGCCGTTCGAGCAGGCCGTGGCGTCTCGGCCGGGCCGGCCGCCACGGCGACGGGGCCGATGAACCGGAAGCCCCGCCGATGGACGGTCTCGATGTAGCGCGGCGTCTGTGATGCGTCGCCCAGCGCCTTGCGGAGGTCCCGCACGCAGCTCGTGAGCGCCGCTTCGCTGACGACGGTCTGCCCCCACACGGCGGACAGCAGCTCGTCCTTGGTGATCAGCCGCTGCGGGTTCTCGACCAGATGGCGGAGGACGGCGAAGACCTTCGGCGGCAGGTCCAGGCGGCGCGTCCCGCACCAGGCCCACTCGTTCTCGACCTCGATGCGGATCGGGGCAGGATCGCCGGGTTGGGTCCGCGCCATGCCGATCGCCTCCGACCGTCCTCAGTTTCGCCTGGAAAAGACCTGAACTTCCCCAGGACTCGCGCCGGCGGGCGCGTTACCTCGCGTTGCATATGACGACCGAGCGCGCAGGCATCGAATCCGCGGCGTCCCTCCCGGCCCATCGGGCCTTCGTCGTGCACTTCCGGCCGACGACGCGATGGCGACGCCGCTTCGCCGGCCGGGTCGAGCATCTCTCGTCCGGCACCTTCGCCGACTTCGGGTCACTTCGGGGATTGCTCCAGTTCTTCGCCCGGTTCCTCGAGGCGACTCCTTCTTTGCCCCGCCTCGCATCGGAATGTCCACCCCTGAAGGGAGGAGACCAATGAGACGCCATGTATTCGCCCTGTTCGCGAGCCTGCTGGTCGCCAGCCCGGCTGCGTCGGCCGTGATCGACTACGCGACCTACCTCGGCGGCACCAACGACGAGGCCCAGGTGAACTTCCTGGGCGAGGTCCACTTGGCGCGCGATGGTGCGGGGAACGTGTACGTCACAGGGACCACGCGCTCTACGGACTTCCCGACGACGGCCGGCGTCTACTCCCGAACGCTCGGCGGCGATGCGGACGTGTTCGTGACGAAGCTCTCGCCGGCCGGCGCCGTTCTCTACTCGACGTACCTCGGCGGCCCGTGCGAGGACTACGCGTACGCCATCGCCGTCGACGGCGCCGGGAACGCCTACGTGACCGGCCAGGTGAACGGCGGCGGCCTCTGCACCGCGACCCCCGGGGTGCTGGTCGCGAAGCTCGATCCGAGCGGCAATGTCGTCTACGCGTCGCGCATCGGGGGCAGCCTCGTCGATGCGTCGTACGGCAACGGGATCGCGGTGGACGGCGAGGGGCACGCGTACGTCACCGGCGGTGCGATCACGTCGGACTTCCCGACCACGCCCGGCGCGTACCGGACGACGCCCTGTGCCAACGTCTACCCGTTCGCCGGCGATGCCTTCGTCGTCAAGGTGAGCGCCGACGGCTCCTCGCTCGTCTACTCGACGCTGCTCTGCGGCCAGGGCGACGACGCCCCCTCGAGCATCGCCATCGACGCCGCCGGCAACGCCTACGTCGCCGGCGCCACGGCGTCGAGCGACTTCCCCCTCGTCGATCCGCTCGAGGTCTCGCGCGGTGGCGGTGTCGTCGGCCTCAGCGGATTCGTCTCGAAGATCAGCCCCGACGGGTCGCGGCTGACCTACTCGACCTACCTCGGCGGCACGGACAGTGCGGTCATCAACGACATCGCCCTCGACGCCGACCGCAACATGTATGTCACCGGCGAGACGTCGTCGGTCGACTTCCCGACCACGCCGGGTGTCCTCCAGGAGCATGCGGGGAAGCGGCACTGCTACGCGGGGTGCACCGACGCCTTCGTCACCAAGATCGCCGCGTCCGGCTCGGCACTCGTCTACTCCACGTACCTCTACGGCGAGCTCGATGAGGCCGGCAACGCGATCGCGGTCGACGGCGCCGGCAACGCATACGTCGTCGGGCAGACGGTGTCGTTGCTGTTTCCGATCCGCGCCGCCTTCCAGCACGCCGATCGCGGGCTCGATGACGCGTTCGTCGTGAAGCTCAGCCCCGACGGATCCCGGCTCGTCTACTCGTCGTACCTGGGCGGCAGCCGCTCCGGCGAGAGCCCGGTAACGGGCTACGACACCGGTACGGACGTCGCTGTCGACGCGGCGGGCAACGCGTGGGTTGCCGGCTACACGCAGTCGTTCGACATGCCGACGACCGCCGGCGCGTTCCAGCCGCATCTGGCCGCGGGCGGCTGCGACGTCTTCGGCACCGCCTGCGGCGACGCCTTCGTCGCGAAGATCGACGCCGGGGGCCCCGGTCTCACGCCTGCAATCCACCTCGACGTGGACACGACGGCGGTGGCGCCCGGCGGCACGGTGGTGGCGACATGGGGCGGGAATCCGACGCCGTCGCCGCAGGACTACCTGCGGCTCTTCGCCCTCGGCTCGGCCGGCGACGACTTCGACGATCCGCTCATCGGCTGGACGACGCCGAACGCCGGGGCGGGGCGCTTGCCGCTCATGATGCCCGCCGATCTGCCGCCCGGCTGGTACGAGCTGCGCCTGCTGAGCCCGGACCCGGGTTCAGGCCTCCTGGTGCCGATCGCGCGCAGCGAACCGATCCGGATCGACGGCGCGATCCCACCGCCGCCGCCGGGCGGCACGTGCGACGGCGCAGCGTCGTGCGACGACGGTGATCCGTGCACCGACGACGCGTGCGTTCCCGGCGCCGGGTGCGTGTCGACGCCGGCCCCCGGTCTCGGCAGCGTTACCTGCACCTGTGCGCGCAGCGCCCCCGCGGCGTGCGCCGGCGAGGTGCTCCCCGGCACGATCGCTGCGCGGGGGCAGCGGGTCTGCGATCTCCTCGCGCGCCCGCCGACTGCGCGCCGTCTCCGCAAGGTGGTTCATACGCTGCGCGCAACGATGCGTGCCGTCTCGACGGCACGCCGCAGCGGCGTCTCGACAGCGTGCGCGAGCGCGCTCAGGCAGGATCTGCGCGACGCGCGTGACCGTGCGGCACGGGCGCTGGCGACGCTGACCTCAGCGAAGATGTGACGCGAGATGATCGACGAGCGCCCGCACGCGGCGGGGGACGTGGCGGCCGCTCGGGAGCACGGCGTAGGCGCGAAAGCTGGGGAGGCGCTCGTCCGGCAGGAGCTGGACCAACGCTCCGGTCGCGAGGTCGTCGGCGACCAGGTAATCGGGCAGCACGCTCGGACCGACGCCGGCGCGCACCGCCTCGTGCAGCAGACCGAGATCGTCGCTGACGATGCATGCGGGCACGTCCACGGCATGCTGCCGGCGCGCCCGCAGGAATATCCACCGGCTCCGGAGCCCGAAGGTCTCGGTGACGAGGCACCGCCGCGTGGCGAGGTCGGCGATGCGCGCGGGTGAACCCTCGCGCGCGACGTACTCCGGGCGACGCGCACAGGACGAGCCGCTCCTTCGAGAGCACGCGGCACGGCAGCGTCGAGTCCCGCAGCGGCCCGAAGCGGACGACCAGATCGAAGTGCTCGGCCACGAGGTCGGCCCGCTCCGTCGCCAGGACCATCTCCAGCCGGAGGTCCGGATGCGCTCTGCAGGAAGGCCGGGAGCAGCGGCGCGATGCGCCGCCGGGCATACGCCGGCGGCAACGAGAGCCTGAGCGTGCCGCGGAGCGCGCCGCTCATGTCGCCGACGAGCTCGTCGGCTTCGCGCAGCAGCGCGAGGACGGCCTCGCAGCGCTCGAAGTAGGTCCTGCCCGCCGTGGTCAGGCGGAATCGGCGCGTCGAGCGCTCGATCAGTCGGACGCCGAGGCGCGCCTCGAGCGCCGAGAGCTGCCGGCTCACGGTCGGCTGCGAGCGGCCCAGCCGTCGCGCGGCCGCCGAGATGCCCCCCGCCCGCACCACGGCCACGAACGTCTCCGCATTCCAGGCGTCGGCCACTGCCCGATCAGCCATACGCCGTGCGCATGAGTCAAATTCACCGGAGCCGCTTGTGCGATCGCCAGGCCGAGCGCATGCCGAGCGCATGCCCGAGAACATTCGCGTCGGCACCGACGACTCCGGCGTCGCAACCATCGTGCTCGCCCGCCCCGAGAGGAAGAACGCGCTCTCGATCGCGCTCCGCGACGAGGTGAGCGACGCCATCGAGGCGCTCGCCGGCGACGAGAACGTCAAGGCGATCGTGATCACGGGTGCCGGGAACGTCTTCTCCGCTGGGTTCGATCTCGGCGAATTCAAGCTCCTCGCCGATCCCGCCGGGGCCGCGCGCCTGTGGGATTCGAGCGACCGCTTCCACCACGCGCTGCTCGGATGCCCGCTGCCGACGCTGGCCGCCGTCAACGGCCCCGCGCTCGCGGGAGGATTCGACCTCGCCGTCCTCTGCGACCTCCGCATCGCGACGACGACCGCCTCGTTCGCGCATCCCGAGGTCACGTTCGGCGACGTCGTCTACGGCCCGCTCCACGATCTCGTCGGCGGAGCGCGTCGCGCGGGAGCTCGCCCTCACCGGCAGACTCGTCGACGCGGCCGAGGCACTCTCGCTGCGGCTGGTGTCGGCGGTCGTGCCGCCGGAGGAGCTGGCGACGGAGATCGCCCGCTGGACGGCATACCTCACGCGGGTTCCCCGCGAGCTCCTCATGCGAACGAGGCAGAAGATCATCCGACGCGGCGGCGAGCACCCGCTGCGCACGCTCGACCTGTGACGGGCGCCGACCGGCCGTTCCTCGACGAGATGCTCACGTTCTGCGAAGCGGGATCGGACGCGGTGACGTTGGCGATCGCGCAGGCGCTGCTCACCACGATTCGTCCCGGGCTCACCGTGGTGACGATCCGCCTCGACACGAACTACTTCGTGCCGGTACGGGAAGGCCGGATCGTCGCCAGCGCCAGGGTCGTCCGCAAGGGCAGGCGCGTCGCGCACGGGGAGGGCGTCGTCACCGACGACTCCGGCCGGGTGGTGGCGCAGGGCTGGGGGGTCTTCGGCGTGACCGGGCCTGTAGGCGTTTCGGCGCCCGCTCACCCGCGCGTGGGCCGCATGGCGGAACGTGGTGTATCCGTCCGGCGCCAGGCTGGTCGCGAGCATGACGTCGTTGATGTTCGCGTGATCGAGCCACGCGGGCGTCCGTCGATGCTCGGGACGGAGCCAGAAGGTCTCGATGTCGTCGCGCAGCGGCGCGAAGTCGGCGAAGTCGATCGTCCATCGCGGCGCCGGCGGCCAGGCCGATGGAGAGACCCAGCTCGCGGAAGGCGAGGCGATGCGTCGCCGGAGCACGGAGGTCGCCGCGACGCACGTACTCGGCGAGTCCCATCGCCGCGGCCGCCAGCAGCCGGTCGCGGAGCATCGTGCCGCCCGGAAGGACTCCCGCGCGGACGAGCTGCTCGACGCGCCAGGCGTCGGTGAGCAGCCCGCCCAGCCCGAGCGGATCCGTCGTCGCCAGATCGGGACCGACCAGAGCGGCGAAGTCCTTGGTCTGCGAAGCGAGGTCGCCCAGCTGGACGCACGTGACGTAGCCGTCGAGCGGGTCGTGCTGGCCCATCGACGGCACCAGCGGCCGGGAGAGATCGATGCTCATCTTCCAGTGCATGTGACGCGCGGCCCGATCCGTGAAGGCGCGGTGCGCGGTCGCGGCGAGCTCGCGCGCCCACTGGCGGCACATCGGCTGTCCGGTCGTCGCGCGACACCTGATCGAGCGCGTGCATCCACTTCGTCAGGTAGTGGAAGTACTGCCCGTCGCGGTCCCATTCGAGGCGTTCGTCGAACGGCTCGCGCGGGCCGCGCTCCGGGAGCGGCTTGCCGATGCGGAGGCCGCCGCACGTGGGATGCGCTTCTCCCCGCTGCTCGTCGAGTCCGCTGATCCACCCGTGGCGTGCGTCGTCGGAGCGATGGCGTCCGAGCGTGTGATGAACCTGGTTCACCAGCCTGAGCGCGAGCTCCCTCTCGCCGAGGCCGAGGAAGTTGCAGACGGCGAACGCGTCGGTCCACAGATAGCGCTCCGGCGCGCGATCGGAGGTCAGGCCCGTGCGCTCCGCGAAGCGCTGCATCAGCTCGCGCGCTTGCGCACTCCGCGCGGCCTCGTTCACGGCGGGCCGTAGGGAGCGAACGGGTGCGCGCGCGGCAGCCCGCGGGCCTCGGCGTCGGTCACCGGCCGCACCGCGTGCGTCTCGTCGAACCAGACGTACTCGTCGAACTGCTGCGGCAGGATGGCGTGGAAGTAGTGGCTCTGCAGCTCGGTCTCCGGGCGGTAGACGACGCCGATCGCGCGCTCGAGCCGCGGCGGCGGCGAGCTCCTCGCGGACCGCGCGCGCGCGCGGGCTCGCGCAGATGGAGGCAGAAGGCCGGCACGCCGCTGTCGTGGCAGAGGCGCTCGTAGCTCTGCGGATGGGCGGGCCGAACGCGCCATCACCGCGCATCGGGCCGTCCCACTCGTGCGCGGCGGCGACGGTGCCGTGGTCGGTGCCGAAGCCGATCGAGGTAGGCGCGATCGCCGAACGCCTGCGCGGCAGAGGTGCCCGACGTTCAGCTGCCCGCGCACGCCCATCTCGGTCGCGGCCGCGTCGCCGAGGTGGGAGTTGTGCTCCCAGAGGACCGCCTTCGCGTCGCGGGCCGTGGAAGCGCAGCAGCGCCTCGCAGCGTCTCGAACATGTGCTGGTCGCGCAGATTCCACGACGTCGTCGCCGCCGTAGTACATGGCGCGGTAGTAGCGCTCGGCGTTGGCGACGACGCGCGCGTTGCCGCACCGCGTCGAGGAAGTGCTCGCCGTCGCGGGCGGCGTACTCGAGCTCGCGCGTCGAGCAGGTCGCGCAGCATCGCGACCGCCTCGCGCTCGCAGACGCGGTAGCGGCCCGTGATCGCCGCGCGGCCGTACGTCGCCGGGATCGCCCTCCCAGGGCGTGAGGCAGCCGTAGCGCTCGCGCGCCGTGCGCGCCGCGTCGGGGTCGACGCGATCGAGGTAGTCGAGCACGAGCCGGATCGAGCGGTACAGGCTGTAGAGGTCGAGCCCGTAGAAGCCGACCGGCCGATCGCGTGCCCGGCGTTCCACTCGCGCAGCCACTCGACGAACTCGAGCACCTCGTGGTTGCGCCACATCCACGTCGGGAAGCGCGCGAAGGCGCGCCACTCGGGCACCGGGGCGGCCGGCAGCCCCTTCACGTAGCGGTTGATGCGCGCCGCGTCCGGCCAGTCGGCCTCGGCGGCGACGATGGTGAAGCCGCGCGACCGGATGAGCGCCTTCGTGATGCGGGCGCGGAGCGCGTAGAACTCCGAGGTGCCGTGGGTCGCCTCGCCGATCAGCACGACGCGGGCGTCGCCGATGCGCTCGAGCAGCGCGCCGACGTCGACGTCGCTCGACGCCGGCGATCGGCTCGGCGACCTCGCGGAGGAGGTGTGCGACGGTCGCCGGCGCGCTCGCGCGGTCCGCGGGCCGGCCGGTCCACTCCTCCTCGGCCCAGCCCTGCGCGCCGATCAGCGGCACGAAGCGCACGTCGCCGAGGTCCTCGCGGCGGAAGCTGCCGTCCGCCTCGCGCGTCACGCGCACGAGCGTCTGCAGCGCCTTCTCCTCGCCGATCGGGATCACGAGCCGGCCGCCGACGGCGAGCTGCGCGAGCAGCGCCTCCGGGACGTCGGGCCCGCCGGCGGCGACGACGATCGCGTCGTACGGCGCGTGCTCGCGGCCAGCCGAGCGTGCCGTCGCCGTGCAGGACGTGGACGTTGTCGAAGCCGAGCGCGCGCGAGCCGTGCCGCCGCCGCGTCGGCGAGCTCGCCGTGGCGCTCGATCGTGTAGACCTCGCGCGCGACGCGGCCCGAGGATCGCCGCCGCGTAGCCCGAGCCCGTGCCGATCTCGAGCACGCGGTCGTCGGGCGCGAGCTCGAGCGCGGCCGTCATCAGGGCGACGATGTACGGCTGCGAGATCGTCTGGCCCTCGGCGATCGGCAGCGGAGGGTCCTCGTACGCGAACTCCGCCAGCTCGGGCGGCAGGAACGCCTCGCGCGGGACGGTCCGCATCGCCTCGAGCACCGCGGGGTCGCGGATGCCGCGCGCCGCGATCTGCGTCTGCACCATGCGCTCGCGGGCCGTGCGGAGATCGCTCATGACACCAGTACGACGAAGCAAGTGCCTTGCCACCGCGACCGGCGCCGACCCACCCCGCTGCCTTTGCCACCTTCGGGAACCGGTGGTGGGCGCCCTCGCGACCTTGAGAGGACTCCCATGTCGAATCGCAGCCCCGCCGTTCGACCAGCGGGCATGATCACTGTCACCGCCTTCAAGTGGGTCCCGCCGTTCGCCCGCGGCCTGGTGCGCGATCTTCGCGTCCGGTGGGCGCTCGAAGAGGCCCACACTTCCCTACCGGACACGGCTGATCGGCCCCGACGACCAGGCATCCGCCGACTACCGTGCGCACCAGCCGTTCGGGCAGGTGCCCGTGATCGAGGAGGACGGTCTCGTCCTCTTCGAATCGGGAGCGATCGTCCTCCACATCGGGGTACGGAGCGAGGTGCTCCTCCCGCGCGACGAGCCGGGGCGCTCGCGCGCGGTCACCTGGGTGTTCGCGGCGCTCAATACGATCGAGGTCGCCGTCGATCCGCTCGTGGAGATCGACCTCTTCTGGGCCAGCCAGCAGTGGGCGGCGCTGCGACGGCCGGACGTGGAACAGAAGGTCAGACGCCGCCTGACGGAGCTGGCCACGTGGCTCGGCGACCGCGACTACCTGGAGGACCGCTTCACCGCCGGCGACCTGATGATGACGACGGTGCTCAGGAGCCTCCGTCACACCGATCTGCTCGACGCTGAGCCGGCGCTCAAGGCCTACAAGGAACGCTGCGAAGCGCGTCCCGCGTTCCGGAAGGCGTTGGCGGACCAGATGGCGACGTTCGAAGGCGCGTAGCCCGCGCCGGCGTTGACACGCTCCAACGCGCCGGCGTATCGGCTGCGCGAGATGGATTTCGGTGGGCAGACCGTTCTCATTACCGGCGCAGCGGGGACGCTCGGCCGGGCCGTCGCCGGCGCGTTCGCCGAGCGCGGCGCGAACCTCGTCCTGCTCGATCAGCGGCGCGACCTCCTGGAGAGGGCATTCGCATCCGAGGATGCGCGCCGCCTCTTCGCGCCGACCGACCTGCTCGATCAGGCGAAGGTGAGCGCGACCGTGCAGGCGGCCATCGCGCGGTTCGGCCGCATCGACGTCCTCTGCAACATCGCCGGCGGCTTCCGGATGGGCGAGACGGTGCACGAGACGACCGATGCCACCTGGAAGTTCCTCTTCGACGTGAACGTGCACGCGCTGCTGAACGCGGTGCGTGCGGTCACCCCCCATATGATCGAGCGCGGCGGCGGTCGGATCGTCAACGTCGGGGCGTACGCCGCGCAGAAGGGCGTCGCGCAGATGGGGCCCTACATCGCGGCCAAGAGCGCCGTGATCCGACTCACCGAGGCGATGGCCGCGGAGCTGCGCGAGCGCCACGTCAACGTGAACTGCGTCCTGCCGACCATCATCGACACGCCCGAGAACCGCGCCGCGATGCCGGACGCCGATCCTGGCCGATGGGTCGCGCCCGCCGACCTGGCTCTGGTGGTGGTGTTCCTCGCATCACCCGCCGCGCGTGCCGTCCACGGGGCGGCGCTGCCCGTGACCGGGCTCAGCTGAAGGGGGGAATCGCATGTACCAGCACGGTCTGATCGCGCCGGTCCTGGCCCTGGTGCTCTGGACGCTCGGCATCTGGATATGGATGTACGCCACGCGCATCCCGGCGATGCAGCGGGCGAAGATCGATCCGCAGGAGGCCGCGCGCACGCGGACGCTGAACCTCCCGCCGGAGGTCATGTGGGTGTCGGACAACTACAACCACCTGATGGAGCAGCCGACGATCTTCTATGCCACGGCGTTCGCCGCGCAGCTCGCCGGCCAGACGAACGCGGTCAACATCGGTCTGGCGTGGACGTACGTCGTCCTTCGTATCGTGCACTCGCTGATCCAGTGCACGATGAACGTCGTGCCGCTACGCTTCGCGGCGTTCACCTTGTCGACGATCGCGCTCGCCGTGCTGGCGATACGGACGGCGATGGCGTTGGGCTGAGCCGGCGGCTCAGGGCGTTCGCACGCAGTCGTAGGTGAGCGGGATCGGCGTACCCATGCCGACCACCTCCATGTCGCTCACCTGGATCGCCTGCAGCGCGCGGGTGTCGACGCCGACCTCGCTCCACTTGTGCGCCGTGAAGCGGTCGCTCTGCGCCGTGAGCGCGATGTTGCCGCCGTCGGCGAGGATCATGCCGTAGCGCTGGAGGGCGCGAGCGACGACGCGCGCGCCCTCGGACGGCAGCGACGCGAGCGGGAAGTCGCCACGCAGCCGGAAGCGCACGCCGTACGGCGGCAGCGCGCTTCCACCGGATGGCCCGCCCGCATGCACCGCCGGCCGGACGTAGACGCCGCTCCGCATCCGGCTGTTGGGGAGGATGAAGCGGATCGCGTGATCGATGGATCCGTTCGCGACCTCGTCCGCCGAGAACAGCATCGCCGCGATCGGGAACCCGCCGGCGTCCGACGAGGTGCACTGGTCGCCACGGAGCGTCGTCGGGATAGGCGCGCGTCAGGTCCCAGACGGCGGCGCAGCCGCCGAAGAAGGTGCCGCCGCTGATGTTCGCGCGCCACATCTCGTAGAGGGTCTTCGTCGGGCGGTGGACGACGATCAGGTGGCAGTCGCCGTCGCCAGCGCACTGGTAGCCGCTCTCGCCCTCGAGCGCGCCGCCCGGGGGAACCGGGAACGGGACGTGGTCGCAGTCGGGCGAGTAGAAGTCGCCCGTCGGGGTGAACGTGCGGAAGGGCGTCTGTGCGTCGGCCTCGAGCACCTCGATGCTGAAGTCGATGCGGAACGTGCCCGTGCCCCAGCCGCCGGCGCTCTCCAGCGCGCGGATGATGCCGTCGGACGAGGCGCTCTTGGGGAGCGTCGAGACGTCCACGTTCCACGCGTTGGCCGCCTCGAAGAGGCCGCCGGGGTTCCCTGCCGGCAGCGTCGTCGTGGTCGTGGTGCGCCCCGTCGTTCCACAGGCGCAGTCGGTGCACGGGTCGCCGTTCGTGCAGTCGGCGGGGGATTCGCAGTTCTCGCCAGTGCCCGGGTCGATGCGCCCGTCGCCGCAGGTCGATGCGACGGCGCCGAACCGCCGGCGTTTCAGTCCGCGTGCACCGAACGTCGCGGTCATCGTGGTGCAGGCCGGGTGGTCGACCTTCGCGTTCAGCCGCACCCGTTCGAGGTCGCCGCACGTCGTCCAGCGCGCGTGGACGGCGCTGAGCCCCCGACTCCTGATCCGCGCACGCGCCAGAACCAGCGGACAGCCGCTGGCGATCGAGGCGCTGCCGTCGGCGTCGACGACGATGGCGTCGAACGGCAGCGACGCGCCGGGAACCAGCGGCTGATCGACCAGGAATCGCACGCCGGGGCAGGGAGGCGGCCCGGCCGCCTGCGCGCCCGTCACCAGCGCCGCCAGCAGGAGCAGCGTCGAACTTTTGCCGGCCAGGCGCGGTGAACGCGCGTATGAGCGTGGACGGCCCATTGATGACCTCAGGGGATGCAAACCGCGAACCGGCCCGACTGCACGGCTCTTTTGTGGCCGGGTCCCGACTGGTATCGCAATACCACCGTGCGGATCGCAACCTGGAACGTGAACTCGCTGAAGGCGCGTCTCGACAAGGTCAGATGGTGGCTCGAGCGGGCGCGTCCGGACGTCCTGCTGATGCAGGAGACCAAGCTGTCCGACGCGGACGCCCCGACGGCCGCGTTCGGCGACCTCGGCTACGCGCTGGCGCACCACGGCGAGGGGCGATGGAACGGGGTCGCCATCGCCAGCCGCTGTGGCATCGACGGCGTGGTGACGAACTTCGGCGCTCCGCTCCGTCCGGCGGCGACGGTGGACGTCGGCGACGACGAGCCGCTGGCCGAGGCGCGGATGATCGGGGCCGTGTGCGGCGGCATCCGCGTCGTCAGCATCTACGCGCCGAACGGCCGTAGCGTCGATTCGCCGTTCTACCAGGCGAAGCTCGCCTGGTTCGATCGCCACGCCCGTTGGCTCGCCGAAGCAGCGGATCCCGCGGAGCCGCTCGTGATCGGCGGCGACTTCAACGTCGCGCCCGCGGACATCGACGTCTGGGACCCGCGCGCGTGTCACGGCGGCACGCACGTCTCACCCTCGGAACGCGAGGCGTTCGCCAGGCTCTGTCACTGGGGACTGATCGATGCCTATCGGCACCGCCATCCCGAGGCGGGGCGCTACACCTGGTGGGACTACCGTGCTGGCAACTTCTACAAGAACGTCGGCATGCGCATCGACCACCTGCTGGTCACGCGTCCCGTTGCCGCGCGGACCGTCGACGCCGAGATCGACCGCGAGGCGCGCAAGGGGAAGCCGGTGCCCTCCGATCACGCGCCGCTGCTGATCGACGTCGACGAGCCGGGACGACCGTTCGACGCCGGGTGGAAGGCGGCCGAGGGTCGCATCGCCGCGCGGCGCGCGACCGGGCGTGGATGAGGCTCCGGCTTCAGCCGAGCCCGCGCAGCCACGCCGCGACGGCCTGCCCGATCTCGTCGGGCGAATCCTCCTGCACGAAGTGCGATGCCGCGGACCGTGACCTCGGTCTGGTTCGGCCAGCGTGCGGCAGAACTCGCGCTGCGCGCCGATGAGGATGGCGCCGGGCTCGGCGTTCACGAACAGCTTCGGCACGCGGACTCGCGGCGCAGCCAGCGCGCGTAGTCGTCGACGATCGCGACGCACGTCGGCCGGCTCGCCCTCGATCGGGATCTGGCGCGGCCAGGTGAGCGTCGGTCGCCGGCTCTCGCCCGGCGTCGAGGAAGGGACGGCGATAGACTGCCATCTCCGCGTCGCGTCAGCCCGCGCAGGATCGATCCCGGCAGGACCCGCTCGACGAAGACGTTCTGCTCCAGCACCATCGCCTCGCCGGCCGGCGAGCGGAATCCCTGGAAGACGCCGCGCGCCGCGTCGGGCCACTCCGCCCAGGTGAGCGGACGGACGATGGCCTCCATGTAGGCGATGCCGCGCACGGCATCGCGGTGCCGGTTGGCCCAGTCGAAGCCGAGCGCCGAGCCCCAGTCGTGGACGACGAGCGTCACGCGATCGCGCACGTCCAGCGCGTCGAGCAGCGCGTCGAGGTACTCGCGGTGCTCGACGAAGCGATAGCGGTCGGGACCGCTCGGCTCGAGCTTGTCCGAGTCGCCCATGCCGATCAGATCCGGGGCGATGCAGCGTCCGAGCGACTCGAGATGCGGGATGACGTTCCGCCACAGGTACGACGACGTCGGGTTGCCGTGCAGCAGCACGATGGGATCGCCGCTGCCGACCTCGACGTACGCCATCGACCGTCCGAGGACCTGCACGCGACGCTTGGGGTACCGTTCGTCCGGAGAGATCGCCATGCCGACTCCGTAGCCCGGCAGATGACCTGGCGCCACAGTTGGACGTGCGCATCCAGCGGCGGTACATGGCCTCGCATGAGTGACGATACCTGGGCCGCGTCGACGCGGCGCCTGCCGCTCCTCGGGAAGATCGAAGGAGCCGAGAAGGTCCTCCTCTCCGGTCGTCGCGGCCGCGAGGGAGATCTCGAGAGCGCGGTCACGATCTTCCTGGAGTTCCTCCGTGGCTTCGAGAGCTTCGCCTTCGATCGCCCGTGCATCACGGTGTTCGGCTCCGCGCGTTTCCCCGAAGGACATGCGCACTACACACTCGCGCGTGCCGTCGGGCAGGAGTTCGCACGGGCCGGCTATGCCGTCGTGACCGGTGGCGGACCTGGCATCATGGAGGCCGCCAACCGGGGCGCCAAGGAGGCCGGCGGTCTCAGCCTCGGCTGCAACATCCGATTGCCCCAGGAGCAGCAGCCGAATCCGTACCTCGACCACTTCATCGAGTTCGAGCACTTCTTCGTCCGCAAGGTGATGCTGGTGAAGTACTCGTCGGCATTCATCATCATGCCAGGCGGCTTCGGGACGCTGGACGAGGCCTTCGAGGTGATCACGCTCATCCAGACGGGAAAGCTCGAGCGGTTTCCGATCGTCGCCATGGGAGGCGACTTCTGGGACCACATGCGTGACTTCATTCGCCGCACGATGATCGAGGGAGGCACGATCGACGAATCCGACCTGACCCTCATACAGCCTGCGAGCACACCCGAGGAGGCCCTGCGGCTCGTGCGGGAAGGCCGTCGGTCCCAGGAGGTGCCGCGGTGACCCTGCGACGCATCGCGATCAATACCGGCGGGGGCGACGCCCCGGGGCTGAACGCCGTCATCGAGGCGGCGACGCATGCCGCGCACTCGCGGGGGTGGGAGCTGATCGGCATCCGCGAAAGCTACGATGGGCTGCTCCACCCCGAGCGCTTTCCGGACGGTGGGCTCATGCCACTGACGCCGGAGCGCGTGGGGCGGATCGCGCACCTGGGTGGCACGATCCTCGGCACGACCAATCGCGGAGATCCCTTTCGCGCGGTCGAGCGGCAGGTCGACGGAACGACGCGCGAGGTCGATCGCGAGCGACGTGGTGCTCGATGCCATGCGCGCCCACGGCCTCGAGGCCCTGATCGCGGTCGGCGGCGACGGCTCGCTCGCGATCGCGAACCGCCTCCACGAGAAGGGGCTCCGCGTCGTCGGTGTTCCCAAGACCATCGACAACGACCTCGACGCGACCGTGATGACCTTCGGCTACCACAGCGCCGTCTCCTTCGCGACGGAATGCCTCGATCGCCTCCACGCGACCGCCCAGGCGCACCGCCGGCTGATGGTCGTCGAGGTGATGGGGCGGCATGCGGGGTGGATCGCGCTGAACGCCGGTCTCGCCGGCGAGGCCGACGCGATCCTGATCCCGGAGATCCCCTTCGACCCGACGCGCCTCGCGGCGCAGCTGGACCGGCGTCTCCACGGCCGAGGCTCGTATGGGATCGTGGTGGTCGCGGAGGGGGCACGGCCCACGGGAGGCGGCGTCGTGCTCAAGAGCGCCGCGGGATCGCCGGAGCGCCTGGGCGGCATCGGCGAGCAGGTGGCGTCGGCGCTGGAGCGGCTGACCGGTCGCGAGAGCCGCGCCGTCGTGCTGGGACACCTGCTCCGTGGCGGCTCGCCGACCGCGCTCGATCGCATTCTCGGCCTCGCGTTCGGAACGGCGGCGGTGCGTGCCCTCGCCGAAGGACAGGACGGCGTCATGGTGGCCGTCAATCCGCCGCGCGTCGACTACGTGCCGCTCAGTCAGGCGATCGCGCGGATGAAGACGGTACCCCTCGACGGCGAGGGCATGCTCACCGCACGTTCACTCGGGATCGCGTTCGGCGACGCGTGACGTCGGTCGGATGATCGCGCGCGTCGTGCTCGCGGCCGTCATGGCCGCATCCGTGGCGGTCGCCGTGGTCCACCCGGATTGCGCCGACGTCGATCGCGCCTGCTCCGGAGAGCCGCGGCTGGCGGTCGCCGTGTCGCGCGCGGCGCGGGCGCAGGGGCGATGCCTCGCGGAGCGCGCGACGGACTGTGACCTGACGCCCGCGCTGCGCGGGATCGACGCGCCGGAGTGCCGCTTCGCCGTCGAGTGCGCGGTGCGGAGCCTCGGCGAGCTGGTCGCGCCGACGGGACCGCGCACCGCCGTCCGGGTGCTGGACGCAGGGCCTGGCGATGCTGTCGCGCTCGGAGTCGCCCGCGGAATGTCGGACGCGCGTCGCTGCGGCGCACCGCCGCACGCCGTTCGTGCTCGCCGGAGCGTGCGCGGGCACCGTCGTGCCCGCGGACTGCTTCTGCGGCATCGCCGCCGCGCTGGCGATGCGCACGCTCGCCCCGCCGGTCCGTGGCTCGTCGCCGGCGCCGGTACTCCGCGGGAAGGCCGCGCGCGACACCCGGCGAACGTCCGAACGTCGTGCTCATCGTCACCGACGACCAACGCTGGGACACGATCGCGATGTCACGACACGGTCGCCGCAATGGACAACCGGTGATGCCGGCGGTGGAGCGTCTGCTCGTGGCGTCCGGTGTCACCTTCACCAACGCCTACGTGACGACGTCGACGTGCTGCCCGAGCCGTGCCAGCATCCTGACCGGCCAGTACGCCCACAACACCGGCGTGCTCGCCAACAATCCGCGCGACGGCGGCGCCGAGCACTTCCGCTCGGCGTCCACGATCGCCACCTGGCTCCGCGACGCCGGCTACCGCACGGCGCTCGTCGGCAAGTACCTGAACGGCTACGGACGCGAGTCGCTGGTCACGCCGCCGGGCTGGGGCGACTGGCACGCGTTCGTCGACGCCGCCTACTACCGCCAGCGCCTGAGCGAGAACGGCGTCGTGCGCTCGTTCGGCACCGGCCCGCGCGCCTATGCGACCGACGTGCTCGCGAATCGCGCCGTGCGCTTCATCCGCGCCGCGGGGAACGAGCCGTTCTTCCTCTACTTCGCTCCGTTCGCTCCGCATCTGCCCGCGACGCCGGCGCGCCGCCACACCGGAACGTTCGCGGGCATCGCGCCGTGGCGGCCGTCGAGCTACGCCGAGGCCGACGTCGAGCACGAAGGCGCAGTGGCTGTGGCCGCTGGTCTGGGAACGGGCCAGTCGGGTTCGCACCGACCGCGATCGCATCCGCATGCTCGAGTCGCTGCAGGCGGTCGACGACGCGGTGGCCGCGATCATGCGCGCCGTCGACCAGACAGGGGCAGCAGCGCCAACACTGTCGTACTGTTCACCTCCGACAACGGCTACTCGTGGGGCGAGCATCGCTGGGCCGGCAAGGAGTGTCCCTACGAGGAGTGCATGCGCGTGCCGCTGGTCGTGCGCCATCCCGGCCTCGGTGGGCGCGCCGCGGAGTGACGCGCACCCGGTGCTGAACGTCGACCTCGCGCCCACGATCGCGGCGATCTCGGGCGTCGCCGTCCCGCCGGGCGTGAACGGCCGGAGTCTCCTGCCGCTCCTCGACGGGCAGTGCGAGCGACGTGGCGGACCGACTTCCTGAACGAGCACTGGGACAACTGGATACCCGAACTACGCCCTCGTTCGCGGCGCGCGGTGGAAGTACGTCGAGTATTCGACCGGCGAGCGCGAGCTCTACGACGAGGTGGCGGAACCGTTCGAGCTCACGAACCGCGCGGCCGACCCGGCGACGGCGACGATCCAGACGGAGCTGGCGGCGCGCCTGCTCGCGCTGCAGGCGGAGTGAGACCGGCTCAGAGGGGCGGCAGCGGCCGATGCGCGATCTCGTCGGCCTCGGCCGCCGGGACGCCGAGGGCGCGGAGGACCAGCGCCGACGACGGCCGACGGATGCTCGGCACCGGCGCGGCCTTCGAGGATCGTCCGCATGCCGGCGAGGACGGCGCCCTGCACCAGGTCGATCGCGGCCGCCTCGCCGTCGTAGCGGAGCCGGCCGCGGCGACGGCCGGCGCGCAGGTCGGCGAGCAGCCCGGCAGCGGTGTAGCCGTGGAGCGTGGGTGAGCCGGCCGAGACGCGCAGGACGGCGGCGCCCCAGGTGGGATCGCGCAGCGCCTGCGACAGGAAGCGACGCGCCCCGATCGCGAGGCGCTCGGCCGGATCGGCGACGCGCGCGGCGCTGACCATGATGTCGTGGTCGAAGCGCTCGGTCAGGCGCAGGCTCGCCGCCTCGAGCAGCTCCTCGCGGGTGCGGAAGTAGTTGTAGAAGGTGCCGTTCGCGACGCCGGCCTCGGCGGCGATCTCGTGGATGGCCGCGGCGCCGGCGCCCTTGCGGGCGAAGACGCGCAGCGCGGCGTCGAGGAGCAGCGTTCGCGTGCGCGCCCGCACGCGGCTCGTTCGCGGCGGGCGTACGGCGGCGACTGCGGTGGCGCGGCGTGCCATGGCCCTCTCGTAACTGTGAAATGAGACTAAAGTCAACTATTGACACTTTTCTCATTTCGAGAGAGAAGGCCGCATGCGCATCGCGAACGTCCGTGGCCGGCTGACGCTGCTGGCCGGCGATCGAGGCATCGACGTCGAGACGGCGTCGAAGGGCCGCTTCGCCGCCGATCCCGCAGGCGGTGTTCGCACCAGTGGGCCGCGTTCCGCGACCTGGGCCGCGAGGCGCCCGACGCGGCGCGGCGCGCCGGTCGCCGACGCCGATCTCGGTGCGCCGGCGCCGCGGCCGGCGCAGGTCTTCGGCATCGGTCTCAACTACCGCGACCACGCCGCCGAGTCCGGCCTGCCGCTGCCGGATCGCCCGGCGACGTTCACGAAGTTCCCGACCTGTCTCACCGGCCCGTTCGCCGACGTCCCGCTGCCGACGCGCGATGGTCGACTGGGAGGTCGAGCTGGTGGTGGTGATCGGCGACCGCAGGCGCACCGCGTCGCCGAGGACGCGGCTGGCGTCACGTCGCCGGCCTCACCGTCGGCCAGGACCTCTCCGAGCGCGTCGTGCAGTGGGCGCGGCGGCGGGCAGTTCTCGCTCGGCAAGTCGTTCCCGGGCTTCGGTCCGATGGGTCCCTGCCTGGTCACGCCCGACGAGCTCGCGCGATCCCGACGACCTCGAGCTCGGCTGCAGCGTCGAACGGCGAGGTGATGCAGAAGAGCCGCACCTCCGACATGGTCTTCAGCGTGCCGCGCCTGATCGCCGAGCTGTCGGCGATCCTGCCGCTGCTGCCCGGCGACGTGATCTTCACCGGCACGCCGGCCGGCATCGGCGCCACGCGCAAGCCGCCGCGCTTCCTGCAGCCGGGCGACGTGCTGCACGAGTTGCATCGAAGGCATCGGCACGCATCCGCAACCGCTCGTCGCGTCGCCGCGACCTGAGACGGAGCGAGGAGACCGCCATGGCGCTGCACCGGACTCACCATCGATCACCATCGGCGTGCCCGACGTCGCCGCGACCGCGGCGTACTACGAGGAGTTCGGCCTCACGCCGACTCGGCGACGGGCGCTTCGCCACGGTCGACGGCGGCGAGCAGCTGCGCCTCGTCGCCGCGCCGCGACGCCGCGCTGCTCGAGCTCGGCATCGGCGTCGACGACGCCGACGACCTGGCGCGCGTCGCCGCGCAGTCTGCGGCGGCTCGGCGTCGGCGTCGAGCGCGACGCCGACGCCGTCGTCGCCGTCGACCCCGGCACGCGGCGTCCGCGTCGTCGTCCGCGTCGCCGAGCGCATCGCGCAGCCGGCGACCGCCCGCGCCGCCGCCAACGGCCCGGGCCGCATCGAGCGCCGCACCGAGCGCGCCGACGCGGTCCTGCGCGAGGCGCCGGTGCGGCCGCGCAAGCTCGGCCACGTCGTCCTCGGCTCGACCGACCTCGCGGCGAGCCAGCGCTTCTTCATCGAGGGCATCGGCTTCAAGGTGAGCGACACGTGTCGACGGTCTCGCGGCGTTCCTGCGCTGCTCGACCGATCACCACAACCTGCTCGTGCAGCCGGCGCCGGTCGCCGCTGCTGCACCACACGTCGTGGCAGGTCGACGACGTCGACGAGATCGGCCGCGGCGCCACGGCGCTGCTCGCGCAGGCGATCCGGGCCGGCACGTCTGGGGGCTCGGCCGCCATCACATCGGGTCGAACTTCTTCTGGTACCTGAAGGACCCGGCGGGCAACTTCACCGAGTACTACGCCGACCTCGACTGCATCGTCGACGACCAGCTCTGGAAGCCCGGGCGTGTGGGAGGGCGCGAAGAGCCTCTACAACTGGGGCCCGCCGCCGCCGCCGTCGTTCCTCGCGCCCGACGACCTCGCCGAGCTGATGGCCGGCGCGCACGCGCTGAGCGCACGCGATGCGACGCACGCCACGACGTCGCGATCGTCGGCTACGGACCGGTCGGACAGACGCTCGCGATCCTGCTCGGCCAGCGCGGCTGGCGCGTCGGCGTCCTTCGAGAAGCAGCCGGCGGCCTATCCGCTGCCGCGCGCCGTCCACTTCGACCACGAGGTCGGTCGCATCCTGCAGGCCGCGGGCGTCGCCGGCGAGCTCGCGGGACGCACCGAGCCGGCCGACGTCTACGAATGGCGGAACGCCGCCGGCGAGACGCTGCTGCGCTTCGAGAGCGAGGCCGCCGGCCTCTCCGGCTGGCCGGACGCCAACATGTTCGCGCAGCCCGAGCTCGAGCGCCTGCTCGATCGCGCGGGCGCGCGCGCTGCCGACGGTCGAGGTCCAGCGCGGTCGCGAGGTCGTCGGGCTCGGCCGACGACCGGTGACGGCGTGCGGCTCGAGATCGCTGTCGGCCGACGGCAGCCGCTCGGCGCGCCGGGGCGCGCTACGTGGTCGGCTGCGACGGCGCCAACAGCTTCGTGCGCGCGTCATCTCGGCGTCGCCGGTCACCGACCTCGGGCTTCTTCTTCGACTGGCTGATCGTCGACGTGCTGCCGCATGCGCCGACCGTCTGGTCGCCGCTGAACGTCCAGATCTGCGATCCGCGCCGGCCGACGACGCTGGTCTCGGGAGGGCCCGGCCGCCGCCGCTGGGAGTTCATGCGGCTCCCGGGCGAGCCGATCGACGACCTGAACCGTGCGGAGACCGCCTGGCGGCTGCTCGAGCCGTGGGGCGTCACGCCGCAGAACGCCGCGCCTCGAGCGCCACACCGTGTACCGCTTCCAGGCGCGCTGGGTGGACGGGTGGCGGCGCGGGCGGCTGCTCCTCGCCGGCGACGCCGCGCACCAGATGCCGCCGTTCGCGGGGCAGGGCATGTGCTCGGGCCTGCGCGACGCCGCGAACCTCGCCTGGAAGCTCGACCTCGTGCTCGCGGGCCGCGCATCGGAGGCGTTGCTCGACACCTATCCGAGCGAGCGCATCCCGCACGTGCGCGGCGACGATCGAGCTCGTCGATGGAGCTCGGCAAGGTGATCTGCGTCGCCGATCCCGCCGAGGCCGCGCCGCGCGACGCGGCGATGATCGCGGCGGTCCGCGCCGGCCACGTCACCACGCCGCCGCCGCCCACGGCGATCGGCCCGGGCGTGCTGCTGCGCCGACGACCCGCACGCCGGGCCGCTCTTCGTGCAGGGCATCGTGCGGTACGGCGGGGCGAGACGGCCGCTTCGACGACGTCGTCGGTCGGGGCTGGACGCTCGTCGAGCCCCGCGGGCGATCCGCGCGCGCACCTCGACGCCGACGCGGCGGCGTTCTTCGATCGGCTCGGCGGCGTGAGCGCGCACGTCGGTCCGGGCGCGGCCGTGACGGACGTCGACGGCACGTACGGCCGCTGGTTCGACGCGGCCGGCATCGGCGTCGTGCTGCAGCGTCCCGACTTCTACGTCTTCGGGACGGCCACGGACCTCACCGGGGCATCGGCGCTCGTCCACGCCCTGCGCCGCGCGCTCGCGGCCGGCTAGCGCTCCACCGGTGTTTGCGCCGCCGGGAGGACGTGCGGCAGCATGCGCCGTGGCGCGGCTTCCCTGGGGCACGGGCACCTTCGTCCTCGTTGCGCTCCTGGTGTCCGTGCGTCTTCCGTGCGCCGCAATCGCCGAGCCGATGGGGAACCGCGCCTATCCCACCTACTACCACGAGGATCCAACCGGTGAGGATCCGACGCGCCCGCGACCGGAGCTGGCGTTCAAATTCGAGTTCCAGAACCTCCCCGGTCGGTCCCCGGACAGCGCGAGCACCTTCACGCTCGAGGGGATCGCTCTTGTCCCCGTCAACGAGAAGTGGGCGGGGCGCCTCCGCTTCGAGATGCCGCTCGTCCTCACGAATGCGCCCGCTGACGACGAGTCTCACGGCTCCTGGCGGTTCGGATCGGGCGATCTGCTGACCGAAGCGGCCGGCATCTTCTATCCCAACGAGCGCTGGGCCGTGGCCGCCGGCGGTCAGGTCATCTTCCCGACGGCGTCGCGCGACGTCACCGGGGCGAACGCCTGGATCCTCGGTGTCGGTGGCCTCGTCCGCGCCATGCTTTCCGAGCTCAGCGCCGACAGCTTCGTCGCTCCGCAGCTCGTCTACGCGTTCGACGCGGGCGGCAGCCGCGACCGCGGGCCCGTGAGCCAGCTGCGGATCCAGCCGACGTTCCATTGGGCGTTGCCGCGGAACCTGTTCATGGAGCTCTTCCCGAGCGGCGACATCGTCGTCAACCTCGACGCACCGGACGAGCGTGGCCGCTGGTTCCTCCCCCTGAACGCCCTCGCGGGGATCCTGGTGACGCCGAAGCTCGTCACGACGCTCGAAGTCGGGATTCCGCTGGTGAAGGACTACCCGGTGTACGACTTCAAGCTCGTCGCGACCGTCGGGTACTTCTTCGACTGATCACGCTCGATAGAGCAGATGGGGCGCGACCTCGCGCCGGAAGGCGTTGATCTCCTTCTGCCACCCACGTGCCAGCGCGCGCAGGTCGCCGCCTGATTCGATCGCGTGGCGGACCGCCGGGTCGCCCGACAGCACGTCGATCGGCAGGCGATCGGTGACGTACTCGTAGGGCGGCTGCTTCCACGCGAAGCGGTCGGGATGCAGCGCGGCCACGTCCTGCAGCAGGGCCAGCGTCGTCAGGTACGGCAGGTAGCGGTCGTGGTCGGTGACGTGCAGCTGGAAGCCGCGGCACACCTCGCCCCCCCACTTGTGGAACGTCGGCTGGAAGTCGTGGTCGCGGAGCACGACGCCGGGAAGGCGTCGGCGCGCGAACCGGACGCGCAGCGCCGCCGCGTCGAGCCAGGGTGCGCCCCAGACCTCGAACGGCCGCGTCGTGCCGCGACCCTCCGAGAGGTTCGTCCCCTCGAGCAGCACCTGGCCGGGATAGACGGCGGCGGTGTCCGGCGTCGGCATGTTGGGTGACGGGATGACCCAGGGCAGACCCGTGTCGGCGAACGTCATCCGTCGGCGCCAGCCGTCCATCGGCACGACCGTCAGATCGCTCGCCTTCGCCCGCAGTGCGAGCCGCGCGTTCACGACTCGGGCCAGCTCTCCGAGCGTCAACCCGTGGCGCATCGGGATCGGGTGCAGGCCGACGAACGACTCGTATCCCGGGCGGATGAGGTTGCCCTCGACCGCGAGGCCGCCGATCGGGTTCGGCCGGTCGAGCACGACCACCGGGACGTCGGCCGCGGCGCAGGCCTCGAGCGCCAGCGCCGTCGACCAGACGAAGGTGTAGACGCGCGTGCCGACGTCCTGCAGGTCGATGACCAGCGTGTCCACGTGGCGCAGCATCTCCGGCGTCGGGCTGCGCGTCTCCGAGTAGAGGCTGAAGACGGGGATGCCGAGACGGCCGTCGGTCGCGTGCGCCGACTCGATCATGTTGTCCTGCAGCTCGCCGGCGATGCCGTGCTGCGGTCCGAAGAGCGCCGTCAGACGGCTGCCGCACAGCCGGTGCAGGACGTCGCGCGCGGACTCGAGCCGCGGACCGACCGAGGCCTGATGCATGAGCAGGCCGACGCGACGATCGCGCAGCCAGCGGGGGCGGCGTCGGGCCAGCACCTCGAGTCCCGATCGGACGCGTCTCGTCGCCATTCCGTCTCCTCAGCCGCGCCGGCGGACGAGCTGCACGATCTGCGGCAGCACCCAGTGCAGCTCGCGCTCCCAGTAGGGCCAGCCGTGATACCCCCCGGGGTAGAAGTCCCGGGCGACGGGCACGCCGGCAGCGTCGAGCGCGCTGGACGAACGACTGGTTCATGCCCAGGATCACCTGCTCGGTCACGTAGGCGAGCGGGACGTCGACGTCGCCCGCCGGACCGCCGCGCGTGCCGTCGCCGGTGGCGACGAACAGGGCGACGCCGCGCAGCCGCGCCGCGAGGTCGACCGGATTGTGCGCCTGCCACGTGCTCGCGTCCGTCACCGGATCCCCCCACGTGCCAGGCTGCACGACGCGAGCGGCGTGGAGGATGGGGGCCAGCGGGTTCGGGTAGAGGCTGTCGAGCGCGCCCGAGAAGCTGGCGGCGGCGCGGAAGAGTCCGCGGTGCCGCGCGGCGTAGCTCATGGCGCCGAAGCCGCCCATCGAGAGTCCGGCGACGGCCCGATGGCGGCGGCCGTGGAGCGTCCGGAACCGGCGCTCGACCCAGCGCCGCAGCACGCTGGTGTGGAAGGTCTCCCACTGCCGCGAGCCGTCCACCCAGTCGGAGTAGAAGCCGGCGTTCGCGTCGTGCCCGCCGTCGGGCATCACGATGATGATCGGGAACTGCGCCGAGAAGCTCTGCACGTCCGTGTTCTCGGTCCACCGCCGAACGTGTCGCCGGCGCCGTGGAGGAGATACAGCACCGGATACCGCGCGCGGGACCTGCGTGTAACCGGCCGGCAGCAGCACGCGGACCGTGCTGTCGGGCACGTGCAGCCGGCGCGGCACCGGCACGACCACGTCGAAGCAGCGCGGCGGATCGCACGCCGTAGGTGGGGCTGCCGCGGCCAGCGACGCGATCAGGCAGAGGAGGAGGGCTCGCGCGACCATGAGCTCGTGCCGGGCCGATAGTCGAAGCGGCCCTCCGGCGCAATGGGCTCGGTCTCAGGCCATGAGGGCCTGCGATGCCGCGAACAATCCCGCGCGCTCCCGCGCGACGCTCGGCCGTTCGAGCACGCGGTCGTACCACCGCTGCAGGCCGGGGTGGCGATCGGCCAGCGGTGCACCCAGGCTGGTCGCGAAGGTCACGACCAGGAAGTATCCGATGTCGGCGACGCTGAACCCGTCGCACAGGTACGAGCGGGGGCCGAGCCGGCGCTCGAGGTCGTCGTAGTGCACGCCGATGGCCGTGACGGCGCGCTCGATGCGCGGCACGTCGCGCTCCGCGGCGCCCGGCGTGTAGAACACCTCGCGGATCAGCTCGAAGACGTGCGGGAAGAGCACCTCGTCGGCGGCCGCTTCCAGCTGGCGGCAGCGGGCGCGCTCGGTGCGGTCCGCGGGATAGAGCGCGGGCTCCGGCGCGCGGTCCTCCAGATACTCGAGGATGACCGTCGAGTCGTAGAGGACGAGCTCGCCGTCGACCAGCACCGGCACCTGGCTCTTCGGGTTGAGGCGCACGACGTCGGGATGCTTGGGCTCGTAGCCGGCGCCACGGCCGAACGGCACCGAGATCAGCTCGTAGGGCAGCCGTTTCTCGTCGAGGGCGATCCGGACCTTGGCGGTGAACAGACTGAGCGGCCCCGAGTACAGCTTCATGACGACCTCCGTGTTCCGTCGTCTCGACGCTCGAGGAGGGCGGCGTTGGCCTCCTCGAGGTCCGCGGCGCGCAGCAGCTCCGCGCGGCGTTGGTCGCTTGGTTCCCCATCCGCGAGGGTCCGGTAGAGCGCGGCTCCCGCGCGCTCGAGGACGGCAAGTAGTCGCGCCTGCTCCGCCGAGGTCTTGCCGGCGAACAGCGAGCCCATGATCTCGGCGGGCTCCTTCGGTGTTTCGAGCACCGCCTGGGTCTGCGTGACGACGGCGAGGAGCTTGCCGTCGGGGCCGGTGACGCGTGTCTGCCATACCATCGTGCGTCCGCCGCGGTGCAGCGGCGTGCACTCGGCGGCGATCGTGGTTCCAGCGCGACCCGCGGCGAGGAAGTTGGTCTTCGACTCGATCGTCGTCGTGCGTGCACCGGCGGGCAGGTTGGCGACGGTGGCGACCGCGCCCAGGGTGTCGGCGAACGCCATCAGCGCGCCGCCATGCAGCATCCCCGGCACCGTGCAGAGGTCGTCGCGCACGAGCAGGGTTGCCCGCACCCGCTCGGGGACGACCTCGACGAAGCGGATGCCGAGGGTGTCGGGGAAGAGGCCCTTCAGGCTCTGCTCGATCAGCTCCAGCTGGACCATCGCGGATCTCCTTCCGTGCTCGGAGGTAGCTTCCGCGATTGGCTCTAACAAGAGAGCCAATTCATGCGCGAGCGCCAGGCCACTTCGTGCCCCGAAACCGGTCAGTTCCCGATCGCGGATGCCTCGGCCGAGGCCCTGATGAGCTTGGCGTCGGGCCGGAGCAGGAAACCGCGGCGGACCCCGCGCTGAGCCGCCATCCGCACCGCCGAGACGTAGGCGCGGTGGCTCGGATAGAGGGTCCCCAGGCGGTCGGCGTCGAAGGGCACGGTCGAGCCGAACAGGAGGCAGAGCACCGACCCCTGCTGGCCGTCGCCGCGCAGCGCCGCGATCGGGGCGTCGACCGACGGCGTCCGGATGCCGCCAAGCGCATTGCCGTCCGCGTCGCGCGCGATGTCAGCCGGCGGTCCCGGCGTGATCTCGAGGCGTGGGGCGGGGCGGGGCGGCCGCCCGCTCTTCACCCAGCGATTCAGGGCGTGGAATGCGGCGTTCAGCACGAAGTGTTGCTGGCCGGAGTTGACCGGGCGGCCGCACGTGATGAGGCCCGGGATCGGCTGCGTGGTGACGACCAGGTCGGCCGCCGACGGCGAGTCGCCCCGGTCCGTCGCCGCAACCACCAGACCGTAGGCGTCGTAGTGGGCGGTGCCGGCGACCTCCCACAGACGGAAGCGATCGCCGTCGTCCTGCCGGGCGGCGACGTACTGCAGAAAGAGGAGATCGGTCTCGGTCTGGAAGGTGAGCACCGGGACGCGAACGTCGCCGCGGATCCGCGCGGGCGACGGTACGGCGACTGCCGCCTGCGGCGCTTCGGACAGCGGGGCGCCGCCGGCGCTCCGGCTGTAGATGAGAAAGCCGTCGTAGGCCTTCTCGAGCGGATCGACGGCGTTGACGTAGGTGACGAGCCGGAACGCCGATTGCGATTCCCCGACGCCGATCACGTGCTTCACCTTGAGCGGACCGAGCGGGCCCGTGCCCGCGGGGCGCCGGACCACCTGCCCGGCCTGCGAGAAGATGTCGTACGAGAAGCTGTCGCCGGGATGGACGAGCGAGCCGTAGCGCGCCGGGTTGACCGTCTTCAGCGGCAGCGAGACGACGCCCACGAGCGCGGGTCCGCCGTCGACGCCGACCTTCTGCGCCGAGACGCCGACCCAGGCGAAGCCCTCGCGGATGAGACCCGTGTGCGCTTGGGTCCAGTCGGGCGGGGCGTCGAGGCCGCCGCTGACGTTGAGCCATTCGACGACCACCGTGCCGTTGAAGTTCCGCGGGTTGGTCGGGCGGTACACGACGATGCGGGTCTTGTAGTCCGCCGTCTCGCCGCGCGCCGCCGTCCATGCGCCGTCGGACGTGAACGCGCCGCCGGCGCTCGTGTAGGCGCTCGCGGTGCCGGAGAGGAAGTACTCCTCCTGCATGTACCCCACCTCGCCTGGGTCGAAGGTGGTGGAGACGAGGAACGCCGAGCCGGGGCTGGTGATGGGCCCTTCGAGGGTGGCCGCAACGGTCGCCCGCGATGCGAGCAGGGAGGTCACGAGGGCAACGACGACGGTCAGGCGGCGGGCGGCGCGGCGCATCGCCTATTAGCCTAGCTTGCGAGGCCCGGGGGACGCAATGCTCCGGCGTCTTTCCGCCCCATGCGGTCACACGGCGGCAGCCATTGCGCCACGTGGATGCTTGGGGCCGGGGCGATCACAAGGCGGCCCGTACTGCCCGGACGTAGCCGGAGTCGAACTTCGGGTTGACGCCCGTGAAGCGGCCGGGGCCCAGGAGGCCATTGTCGAAGAGCACGTACCACGCCTCGTCCCCGAGAGGGCCGGAAGGATCGCTGGTGCCCGACCAATAGAGGCTGGGGCTGGCCGTCGGACCGAGGACGGGGTCGATACAGGGGGCCGCAGACGTGCTGCACCCCGGGGCGCTCACTTCCAATATCCCCGCCAACTCCACGACTGATGGGAGGCGCCAGTCGAAATGCCCGGCGAAGCCCGCGAAGGCGCCGGTGAGAGCAGAACCGTCCGAGCTCGTCCCGTTCACCAACTCCTGGGCGTCGTTCCAAGTGTACAGGTCGGCAACGCAGTGAGCCTCGCCCCGCCGACACATTCCAGTGATATCGACGACTGCGGCCTTCTTCTCCCACTGGAGCCCGGTGTCATAGTCGATCACCGTGTCGTCGCCGTGGTCCGCGTAGCGGCAGGGCACTCCAGCCGCCGTCGCCTTGTCGCTGGCCGCCGCCAACGTGGCGTCGAACTTCATCTGGCACTTTGCGAAGTCGGCAGTCTTTCCCAGGAGCTGCTTCGCCTCCGCCGTCCCCTGGCACTTCCGTAGGTTCGTCCACGCCGTGCGTTTCTTGGCCAGGCATGCCGGAGTCGTGAATGCCGCGTGGGCCATGCAGGTAGTGAGCAGCAGGGTGGTGATTGCGATCGCGAGTGTGCGTCGTCTCATGGTCGGTCTCCTCTCGGACGTCGGCCGAAGGGTTGGATGGTGCTCCTGGCTGCCCGCATAGGCCATCCCGTCGATGGGGGACAATTCCTCTGAACAGAGGAGAGAAGGATGCCGTGCGACGTGTCTCGACGCGCGATTGACAGTTGCGCCGGACGCCGGGCAAATGCCCGGTCGTGTCCTATTGGCGGAGCCCGTGGCCCGGCGAGGACGGCGGTCCGCGGCGACAGCAGGCGCCGCACGGGACGGCCGGCCTCGGTCCTCCGCGACGGCGAGAGCCTGACGGCGACGTCGCGCGACGCCTTCGGCGCCAACATGGTCGTGCTGCGCGCGCCCGGCGAAGTGTTCCTGCAGGGAAGCACGATGGGGCCCGATTCGACGACGTGGGTGGAACGCATCGACCCGACGACGTTGGCGCCGATCGCCCGTTCGCCGGATCTTCCGGCCGGGCCGTTCTGGCCCGGCGGTGTCGCGGCACACGCCAACGGCTCGCTGTACGTGACCTGCGGGCGCTGGTGCCACCGCCTCGACGCCGACTGCTCGGTGATCGCATCCCGGGAGCTGCCGCAGGCGCGTCCGTACAACTCGCTGCTGATCCTTCCTGGCGGGTGTCTCGTCATGAAGGACTTCATCCGCGACGGATCGGATCACTCACGCCTGATCGTGCTCGATCCCGAACGGCTCGAGCCCGTCGGTCCCGAGATCGACGTGCCCGAGGCCTCGATCGCGCGCATCAGCGCCGACGGCGCGATGCTCTACGTCGTGGGCGACCACACGGCCTTCCGTTTCCGATGGGACGAACACGCTCGCCGGCTCGAGATCGACCCGTCCTGGCGCGCGCGCTACCGCACGCTCGAGGGGCAGACGTTCGGCTGGGACGCGGTGATCGCGGGCGGCTGGGTCTGGTTCCAGGACAACGGCGAAGGTACCGAGCGCTTCGCAGGGACGCTGCGCGGCGCCGGCGTGTCGGACACGCCGCTGCACCTCGTGCGAGTGCCGATCGCGGGCGACGGGGCCCGCGTCCAGCTCGCCGAGGTGTGTGGACGTCCCGGCGGCATCATCGCCAACCCGCCGCTGGTGGACGTCGAGCGGCGGATTGCGCTCGCCTACGACACGGGCAACGGCGTCCTGGCGGCGTTCCGCTTCGACGACGAGCGCCTGACGCCGCTCTGGCAGCGCGGGCAGGACCACGGCGGGCACATGATCCACTGGCCCGACACCGGCGAGGTGCTCACCTTCGACCACACGGGCGGCGTCGATCACGCCGTGGTGCTCGACCTCGAGACGGGCGTGGAGAAGGGGCGCGTGGCCACCGGCAGCCCCGTGCAGACCGTCGTCTTCCCCGCCGTCGGCTGGGGACGCTGTGCGTACTACTGCTCGTTCATGACGGTGGCCCGGATCGCGCCGTGAAGTCGCTGCTGATCGCCAACCGCGGCGAGATCGCCGTCCGCGTGGCGCGCGCCGCCGCCGCGCTGGGGCTCCGCACGGTCGCCGTGTATTCGGAGGACGATGCGGAGGCGTTGCATCCGAGGCGCGCCGACAGTGCGCACGCGCTCCGTGGCGTCGGCCCGTCGGCGTACCTCGACGGCGGGCAGCTCGTCGCTGTCGCGCGCGAGACGGGCTGCGACGCCGTGCATCCGGGCTACGGCTTCCTCGCCGAGAGTGCCGCCTTCGCCCGGCGCTGTGCCGAGGCCGGCGTCGTCTTCGTCGGGCCACGACCGGAGCTGCTCGACGTGTTCGGCGACAAGGCCGCGGCCCGGGCGCTGGCGGCGCGCAGCGGCGTGCCGGTGCTGCCCGGGTCCGACGGCCCCGTGACGCTCGACGGGGCGCGCGCGTTCCTCGCGTCCCTCGGCACGGGCGGTTCGATGATGATCAAGGCGGTCGCCGGAGGCGGCGGGCGAGGCATGCGCGCCGTTCACCGGCCCGAGGACGTCGATGCGGCATTCGCGCGCTGTGCCTCGGAGGCGCAGACGGCGTTCGGGAACGATGCGCTCTACGTCGAGCGCCTGCTCCATCCCGCCCGCCACGTCGAGGTGCAGGTCGCCGGCGACGGCTCGGGCAACGTGACCCACTTCTGGGAGCGCGAATGCAGCCTCCAGCGTCGTCACCAGAAGCTCGTCGAGTTCGCGCCGAGCCCGTCGCTTGCGCCCGCGGTGCGCGCAGCGCTGCTCGACGCGGCCGTCCGACTGGCCCGTGCGGTCCGGTACGACGGGCTCGGCACGTTCGAGTTCCTCGTGGCCGACGACGGCATCGCCTTCATCGAGGCGAACGCACGCCTCCAGGTCGAGCACACGGTCACCGAGGAGGTGACGGGTGTCGACCTGGTGCGGACGCAGCTGCTCCTCGCCGCCGGTCGCTCGCTCGCCGACCTCGGCCTCGAGCAGGTCGCCGTCCCGCGTCCGATCGGCTTCGCGATCGAGGCCCGCGTCAACCTGGAGGTGATGGACGCGAACGGCGAGGTCCGCCCCGCGGGCGGCCGGCTGGCCGTCTTCGAGCCGCCGTCGGGACCGGGGATCCGTGTCGATACCGCGGGATTCGGCGGATGGACGCCGAGCCCGCGCTTCGACTCGCTCCTCGCCAAGGTCGTCGGCGTGTCGCGCACGCCGGCGTTCGCCGACGCCGTGGCGCAGACGCGGCGCGCGCTCGGCGAGTTCCGCATCGAGGGCGCGCCGACGAACCTCGCGTTCCTCGATCGCCTGCTCGAGCACCCGGACGTGGTGGCGGGACGCGTGCACACCCGGTTCGTCGAAGAGCACGCCGCCGAGCTGGCGGTCGCGCACCCCGAGGCCGCGTCGGCGCCGACGGACGGGCCGGAGCACACCCAGCCGGTACTCGCTCCGGTGCAGGGGCTGGTGGTGAGCATCGACGTCGCGGAGGGCGACGCGGTGCGCGCAGGCCAGCAGATCGCGGTCCTCGAGGCGATGAAGATGGAGTTCGTGGTGCGCGCGACGACCGGCGGCGTCGTCCGCCGAGTCGCGGCCGCCACCGGCGAGGTGCTGCTCGAGGGTCGCACCGCTGATGTTCGTCGAGCCCATGGACGTGGGCGCTGCTGCCGTCGACGAGATGGCGGCGGAGGACCTCGATGCGATCCGGCCGGACCTCGCCGAGTCGCGGCAGCGGCACGACATCGGTCTCGACGCCGCGCGGCCCGACGCTGTCGCGCGCCGCCGTGCCACCGGGCAGCGGACGGCGCGCGAGAACGTCGCCGACCTCTGCGACCCGGGCACGCTTCGTCGAGTACGGCGCGCTGGCGCTCGCGGCGCAGCGCAGCCGCCGCTCGATGGAGGAGCTGCTGCGGATCAGTCCCGCCGACGGGCTCATCACCGGGAATCGGCTGCGGTGAACGGACAGCTCTTCGACGACGCGCCGCTCGCGCTGCATGGTGATGGCCTACGACTACACGGTCCTCGCGGGCACGCAGGGCGCGTTCAACCACAAGAAGAAGGACCGCATGCTGCAGCTCGCGCGACGCTCGCGGCTGCCGGTGGTGGTCTTCGCCGAGGGCGGCGGCGGGCGACCGGGCGACACCGACTGCGCCCGGCGTCGCTGGCCTCGACACCATGACCTTCATCGACTTCGCGCGGCTGAGCGGCCTGGTGCCGCTCGTCGGCATCGTCTCCGGGCGATGCTTCGCCGGCAACGCCGCGCTGCTCGGCTGCTGCGACGTCATCATCGCCACCGAGAACGCGAACGTGGGCATGGGCGGCCCGGCCATGATCGAGGGCGGTGGGCTCGGCGTCTTCAAGCCGGAGGAGGTCGGTCCGATCGCCGTCCAGGCGCCGAACGGCGTCGTCGACGTCGTCGTCGCCGACGAGGCCGCGGCCGTGCGCGCGGCGAAGCAGTACCTCGCGTACTTCCAGGGCCCGCTCGCCGACTGGACCTGCGCGGACCAGCGGCGGCTGCGCCAGCTGGTGCCGGAGAACCGGCTCCGGGTCTACGACATCCGTCGCGTCGATCGAGACGCTCGCGGACGAGGGCTCGGTGCTCGAGCTGCGGCCGCGGTTCGGCATCGGGCATCGTCACCGCGCTCGTGCGCATCGAGGGACGTCCGCTCGGGCTCATCGCCAACAACCCGATGCACCTCGGCGGCGCGATCGACGCCGACGCGGCCGACAAGGCGGCGCGCTTCGTCCAGCTCTGCGACGCGTTCGACCTCCCGATCGTCTCGCTCTGCGACACGCCCGGGTTCATGGTCGGTCCCGACGCCGAGAAGACGGCGCTCGTGCGCCACGTGTCACGCATGTTCGTCGCCGCGGCAGCATCACGGTGCCGTGGTTCACCGTCGTGCTGCGGAAGGGCTACGGTCTCGGCGCGCAGGCGATGGCCGGCGGGAGCTTCCACGCGCCGGACTTCATCGTCGCGTGGCCGAGCGGCGAGTTCGGCGGCATGGGGCTCGAGGGCGCGGTGCGCCTCGGCTACCGGAAGGAGCTCGCCGCGCTCGACGATCCCGCGGAACGGAAGGCGCTGTTCGAGAAGCTCGTGGCGCGCGCCTACCAGTCGGGGAAGGCGATCAACATGGCCGCGTTCCTCGAGATCGACGACGTGATCGACCCGCTCGACACGCGGCACTGGATCGTCCGCGGGCTCCGCACCGCGCCGCCGCCTCGCTCCGCGGCGGCGGCGCAAGCGCCCCTGCATCGACGCCTGGTAGACGGCGGGCTACACGGGCAGGTCGCCGGTCGCCCGCCGCGTGCTGCCGTCCTTGCGGTAGGCCGCGATCGTGCGCTGCGCGATCCGCATCTGGTGCACCTCGTCGGGGCCGTCGGCGAAGCGCGCCCAGCGCGCGTGCTGGTACATGTGCGCCAGCGGCGTGTCGGTCGAGTAGCCGAGCGCGCCGTGCACCTGGATCGAGCGGTCGATGATGCGGCCGAGCGCGTTGGCGACGAAGTGCTTCGCCATCGACACCTCGGAGACGAAGTCGAGCTTCGCTGTCGATGCGGTAGGCGGCGTGCAGGACCATCAGCTTCGCCTGGTACAGCTCCATCGTCGAGTCGGCGATCATCCACTGGATGCCCTGCTTCTCGGCGAGCAGCGAGCCGTGCGCGAAGCGCTTGAGCGAGCGGTCGACCATCATGTCGAGCGCGGTCTCGGCCTGCGCGATCCAGCGCATGCAGTGCGCCAGCCGTGCGGGGCCGAGCCGGTACTGGCCGAGGCGATGGCCCTGGCCGCGCCCGCCGAGCATGTTCGCGGCCGGGATGCGCAGGTTCTCGATGCGGATCTCGGAGTGGCCGGTCGCCGCCGTGCATGGTCTCGACCTCGCGCACGCGATTCCAGCCCTCCGACGGGATGTCGACGATGAAGCCGGTGTTCGCCGCCTGCGGCGCGCTCGGGATTGTCCTCGGTGCGGGCGATCAGGATGGCGAAGCGCGGCGCGGCGCGCGTTCGAGATGAACCACTTGTGTCCGTTGACCACCCAGTCGTCGCCGTGCGCGCACGGCGCGGGTCTGGATGAGCGTCGGGTCGGAGCCGGCGACCTCGGGCTCGGTCATCGCGAAGCAGCTCATGGCGTGCCCCTCGCAGAGCGGACGGAGGTACTTCTCCTTCTGCGCGTCGGTCGCCCAGTGCAGCAGCGTGTGCATGTTGCCCTCGTCGGGCGCCTGGCAGTTGAGCACCCACGGCCCGTAGTAGGACTTCGCCGCCTCGGCCTGCACCATCGCCAGCTCGACGTGGCCGAGGCCCATGCCGCCCCACTCCTTCGGCATGTGCGGCAGCCAGAGCCCGGCGGCCCGCGCCTCGGTGCGCATGCCGATCAGGATGCTTCAGGTATTCCGCGCGCTCGACGTCGTCGCGGTGGCCGATCTTGGCCTCGGCCGGCTTGACGACCTGCTCGACGAACTCGCGGACGCGGAGCCGGATCGCCTCCAGCTCGGGGCTCAGGGTGAAATCGATCGCCATGGCGACGGCCTCCTCGGGACGATCGCTATGCCACTCCCGCCTTGACGTAGCCACCGCAACGCGTTTTCGTCCCCGACCGTGACGACCGAACTGTCGCTGGACGAGATCAACCTGTCGACGCCCGAATTCTGGGCCCTCCCCTGGGCGATGCGGGAGGCCGCCTTCCGCACGCTCCGGCGCGAGCGCCCCGTCGCCTTCTTCGAGGAGCCCGACGTGCCTGGGCTGCCGAAGGGCCCCGGGTACTATGCGATCACGCGTCACGCTGACATCCTCGAGATGAGCAAACGTCCCGACGCGTTCTCCTCCGCGCAGGGCGCCACGTCGATCCCGGACCTGCCGACCGAGATGAACGAATTCTACGGCTCGATGATCAACATGGACGACCCGCGCCACCAGCGGCTCCGCGGCATCGTGTCGCGGCGGTTCACTCCCCGGATGGTGCAGCAGGTGATGGACGACGTGGCCCGCGTCGCGACGCGGGTCGTCGACGACGTCATCGACAAGGGCACCATGCGACTTCGTTCCCGAGATCGCGTGTCGCCTGCCGCTGATCATCATCTGCAACCTGATGGGCGTTCCCGAGAGCGATCACCAGCTGGTGCTCGACCAGTCGAACATCATCCTCTCGGGGGGCGACCCGGAATTCATTCCGGTCGGCACCGATCCCATCGCCGCGTTCATGACCGCCGGCGCGTCGCTGGCGAATCTGATGCGCGACCTGGCGCAGGAGCGGACGAAGCGGCCGACCGACGACCTCACCTCGGCGCTGGTCAACACCGAGCTCGACGGCGAGCGGCTCACCGACGACGAGGTCGCGTCGTTCTTCATCCTGCTCGCCGTCGCCGGCAACGAGACCACGCGCACGGCGATCAGCCATGGCCTCGTCGCGCTGCACGAGCACCCGGAGCAGAAGCGCATCTGGATGCAGGACGTCGAGGGCGTGTCGCCCGACGGCCGTCGAGGAGATCGTCCGCTGGGCCACGCCGGTGATCTTCATGCGCCGCACCGTCACGCGCGAGGTCGAGGTGGGTGGCCATCGGTTCAAGGCCGGCGACAAGGTCGCGCTCTTCTACAACTCGGCCAACCGGGACGAGGCGGTGTTCGACGAGCCGTTCCGCTTCGACGTCCGCCGCGACCCGAACTTCCACGTCGGTTTCGGCGGCCCCGGCCCGCATTTCTGCCTCGGCGCACATCTGGCCCGGCGCGAGATCGCGGTGATGTTCCGCGAGCTCTTCCGCCGCGTGCCGGACATCACGCTCGCGGGCGAGCCCGCGCAGCTGCTCTCGGCGTTCATCAACGGCATCAAGCGCCTCCCGGTGACGTTCACGCCCGGCGGCATCCGCGCCTGACCCGTCCGATTTCGTCGCGCCCCGCGCATCTTCGTGCAGTGCGACGGAGGTCGTAGTCGCGTGTGACCTCCGGCCGGGGTCGGGAGCCCACGCTTCGGAGCGCAGCGGGCGGGCGTGTCGGTTGGTGCAGCGGCGCCGCATGCGGGGAACGCACCAGCCGACGCCACAGCGGCATGGGCGTTGCTGCCGTCGAGCGGCATGCGACGTCGATGGATCGTTGGTACGTTGGTCCTCCTCGCACTGGTAGCGCCCGTCCGGGCGCGAGCCGTCTCCGACGGGACGCGCGAAGCCTGGGGTCCGCTCTTCCGGGCGCAGTCCCACCGGCCACGGGTGCCGCGGCCGCCGCGGCCCGGGATCGATGGAACGAGCTGGATTCTCCGCTGGAACCAGATCGCGATCGATGCCAGCGGCCTCGATCACACGCCCGTCGCCGCGGGCGAGACGCGCGTATTCGGCGAGCAGCTGGGGCCAGCGCGCGCCAGCCGCGCGATGGCCATCGTGCACATCGCCGTCTTCGACGCCGTCAACGCGATTGCCGGCGGCTACGATGGCTATACCCGCGTGTCGCGCGTCCGGCCGACGACGTCGATGAAGGCGGCCGTCGCCCAGGCGGCGCACGACACGCTGGTGGCGCTGTTCCCGTCGCAGGCGCCGACCTTCGACGCCCGCCTCGCCGAGGACATCGTGTCCATTCCGGATGGTCGCGCGCGCACCGACGGCGTCGACCTCGGCCGGCGGACGGCGGCCGCGATCCTGTCGCTGCGGGCCGACGACGGCTCGGCGCACGCCGAGCCGCGCCTCGGCATCGACTTCATCACCAGCGACGATCCCGGCCGCTGGCGTCAGGATCCGATCAGTCTGGGCCCGCTCGCGCTCGGCGCGCGTTGGAACGAGGTCGAGCCCTTCGTGATGCGGTCGGCCGACGCAGTTCCGGACGCCGCCGCCACCGGCGCTGGGCAGCGCCGCCTACGCGACCGCGTACGACGAGGTGAAGCGCCTCGGCGGCGACGGTGTCGTGACGCCGACGGAGCGCACGGCGGAGCAGACGTTCGTCGGCACCTTCTGGGCGTACGACGGCACGCCGAGCCTCTGCGCCCCGCCGCGCATGTACAACCAGATCGCGACGCTGATCGCCAGGCAGATGGGCTCGAACACGGTCGAGCTGGCGCGGCTGCTGGCGCTGGTGAACACGGCGATGGCCGACGCCGCGATCGCCGTCTGGGACTCGAAGTACTTCTACGACCTGTGGCGTCCGGTCACCGGCATCCGCGAGTCCGACCCCGGCACCGGGCCGAGCGGTCTCGGCGACGGCAATCCGGCGACGGTCGGCGATCCGACCTTCACGCCGCTGGGCGCGCCGGCCAGCAACCTGCACGGGTCCGAACTTCACGCCGCCGTTCCCGCCTATCCGTCGGGGCATGCGGGCTTCGGCGGGGCGCTGTTCCAGACGCTGCGGCGCTTCTACCGTACGGATCGCATCGCCTTCACGTTCGTCTCGGACGAGTACAACGGCGAGACACGGGACAACCAGGGGGTGCTGCGCCCGCTGCATCCGCGCTCGTTCACGTCGCTGTCGCAGGCCGAGGAGGAGAACGGCCAGAGCCGCATCTACCTCGGCATCCACTGGAGCTACGACAAGAGCGAGGGCATCGCCCAGGGTCGCCGGGTCGCCGACTGGGTCTTCGCGCACGCCTTCGAGCCGTCCTGGCGGTAGAGGGGTCGTCATGGGTCGCCCGGTGTGGCACCGTGGCGGCCATGCCTGACTTCAGCCTGTTCGGTGACGAGCACGTGCGCCAGTACGAGGCGACCGGCGGCAAGGTCGGTCACGACTGGAACGGCACCAGCTGCCTGATCCTGCACACGACCGGCCGCCGCTCCGGTGAGACCCGGAAGCTCCCGCTGATCTACGCGCGCGACGGCGACGACTACGTGATCGTCGCGTCGAAGGGCGGGGCCCCCCAGGACCCGGGCTGGTACCGGAACCTGGTCGCGCACCCCGACGCGGCGATCCAGGTATGGGGCGACGTCATCCCGGTGACGGCGCGCACCGCAACGGCCGCGGACAAGGCCCGCGTCTGGCCGCTCATGACCGCGCAGTGGCCCGACTACGACGGCTACCAGGCCAAGACGCGGCGCGACATTCCCGTCGTACTGCTCCGCCCACGGACCATTGCCTGACACCCCGAGGTTCGAGGTAGGGTGCGGGACCATGTGGCCTCGCACCCGGCTCGTCGCCCTCCTGCTCGCCGTGACCGCGCCCGCGCTGGGTGCGACGTCGTCCGACCGCCGCTGCCAGGAGGCGGTCGCGACCGGCGGTCGGCAGATACTCGAGCGCTCGGCGACGGCGCTCGCGGCGTGTCGCCGTGCCGTCGCGCGCGGGCGACTCCCCGTCGGCACCGACTGCCTCGCCGACGCCGACGTCGTCCGCCGGCGCTCCGCCGCCGCGGCGAGCGCCGCGCGTCGCATCGGCAGCGCCTGCACCGATGCCCTGGTGATCGCACTCCATCCGGCCGGTGACTGCGAGGGTGTGGCGACGGTGGGCGAGCTGACGGCGTGCCTTCGGGCGACGCACGAAGCCGAGGCGGAGCGACTGGTCGCCGTGGCCGACCCGCCGCGCGGGCCGTTGTCCGGAGCCGCGCTGCGCTGTGCCACCGAGGCGTCGCGCCAGGCGCGCAGCTACGCGCTCGGACGCCTGCGCTTGCTGCAGCAGTGCAAACACTCGCGCCGGCTGAACGAGCTTCCGCCTGGGACGCCGTGCAGCGCATCGCCGCGCCTGCTGAAGATCGGCTCGGCCCGTCGCGGGGAGGCAGCGGCGCGCATCCGGCGCGTCTGCAGCGGGTCGCCGTTCGGCAGTCCGTGCGACGCCGCGTCGTCCGTCGACGAGCTGACCGAGTGCGTACTCGCAGCGGCCGACGCGGCCGGCGACGGGGCCCTGCTGACGGAGTACGCCGATCCAGGCTTCTGCGGCGACGGTCGCGAGGGCGTGGAGCAACGCATCGACACGCTCCTCGCGCAGATGACGCTCGACGAGAAGCTGGCGCAGATGCACGGCACGGGCTTCGGACCGGGCATCGCCCGCACGACGAAGAATGATCGCCTCGGCATCCCGGGGTTCGCGATGGTCGACGGGCCCCGCGGCGTGGGCGTGGTCGCCGGCAACGCGACGGCGTTCCCGGTCGGTGCCGCGCGCGGCGCCACGTGGGACGAGGCGCTCGAGGCCCACGTCGGCGAGGCGGTCGGCGCCGAGGCGCGCGCCAAGGGGGCGAGCGTCATCCTCGCCCCGACGATCAACATGCTGCGGCATCCATTCTGGGGCCGCGCGCAGGAGACCTACGGCGAGGACACCTTCCACCTCGGCCGGATGGGCACGGCATACGTCGTCGGGGCGCAGCGTCACGTGATCGCCAACCCGAAACATTTCGCGCTCAACTCGATCGAGAACACCCGCTTCAACGTCGACGTCTCGGTCGACGAACGCACGCTCCGCGAGGTGTACCTGCCGCACTTCCGGGAGACCGTGCAGCGTGGACACGCGGCCTCGGTGATGTCCGCCTACAACAAGGTGAACGGCCAGTACTGCGGCGAGAACGTCCATCTCCTGCACGACGTGCTCAAGGGTGACTGGGGGTTCGAGGGATTCGTCGAGTCCGACTGGATCCTCGGGACGCGGAGCACGGTCCCCGCGGTGACCGCCGGCCTCGACATCGAGATGCCCTCGGGCTCGTACTATGGCACGCCGCTCGCCGACGCCGTGGCTGGGGGACAGGTGCCGCAGGCGGTGATCGACGCCGCGGTCCGGCGTATCCTCCGCGCGCAGCTGTGCTTCCGCCTCGACAGCGACCCGCCCGTCGTGGACCCGAGCAAGGTCGAGTCGCCGGAGCACCTGGCGCTCGCCCGCCAGGTCGCGCGCGAGGGGATCGTGCTGCTGAAGAACGCGGGCGGCGCGCTGCCCCTCGGCGCGGGCGTGCAGTCGATCGCGGTGGTCGGTGCGCTCGCCGGCGTCGCGAACCTGGGCGACCTCGGCAGCAGCACGGTGGTCCCGACACAGGCGGTCACACCGCTCGCGGGCATCCAGTCGCGTGCCGGCTCGGCGACGGTGACGTACCTCCCCACCGCACCGCTGTCGCCGTCCGACGAGGCGGTCGTCGCCGCGGCGGACGCCGTCGTCGTCGTCGCCGGGCTCGACTATCGCGACGAGGGCGAGGGGCTGATCACCATCGGCGATCGCAAGTCGCTGGCGCTGCCGCGCGACCAGGACGCGCTGATCGCCTCGGTCGCCGCGCTGAATCCGCGGACGGTGGTCGTGCTCGAGGGCAGCGGCGCGATGCTGCTGCCCTGGCTGGACGACGTGGGCGCGGTGCTGATGGCATGGTACCCCGGCGCGCAGGGCGGCAATGCGATCGCGGACGTGCTCTTCGGCGACGTCGCGCCGTCGGGGAAGCTGCCCGTGACGTTCCCGCGTGTCGAAGCCGACCTGCCGCCCTTCGACAGCGCCAGCCTCGCGGTGGTGTACGACTACTGGCACGGCTACCGCTACCTCGATCGCAACGGTGTCGCGCCGGAATTCCCGTTCGGGTTCGGTCTGTCCTACACGACCTTCCGCTACGACAACCTCACGGTTTCGCCCGGCACGACGTCGCGCTTCGGCCGGGTGCGGATCACGGCGGACGTGACCAACACCGGCACCGTCGCTGCCGACGAGGTGGCGCAGCTGTATGTGAGCGCCGAGGGGTCGGCCGTCGACCGCGCGGTGCGCGAGCTGAAGGGTTTTGCGCGCGTGCACCTGGACCCGGGGGCGACCCGGACGGTCGCGTTCGAGCTGCGGGCCGCCGACCTCGCTTTCTGGGACGTCGGTGCGGGGCGGTTCTCGGTCGAGCCGATCCACTACGGGGTGGCGGTCGGCTCGTCGTCGCGGATCTGCCGCTCACGGGCAGCGTCACGATCGCGCCGTGAGCGGCGACTCGGCCGGCGCCAGCCGCGCCAGCCGCACGCTCGCGTCCCACAGCGCCCGCGCGCGGGCCTCGTCGTAGGACGCCTCGGACGACGGGGCGGCCTGCCAGCGCGCGTGCGACGGGAAGTATCTCCCGGACTCCGCGGCGAGCGACGGCTCCAGCACCAGCCGCGCGAGCGCCGCGCCGGCCTTGTCGGCGGGATTGATCGAGGGCACGAACGGCGAGAGCGCGCGCGCGACGCCGGGGAGGACGTGGTCCCAGACGAAGCGGAGCGCCGCCGGGTACTCACGCGCCAGGCCCGAGCCCGGGACGAGCCCGGGGTCGAAGCCGTTGACCGACAGCGGGCGCGCGTCGCTCGTCAGGCCGGCGGCGGCGAGCCGGCGTCCCAGCTCGTACACGAACCACAGGTTGCAGAGCTTGCTGTTCACGTAGGCGAGTCGACCGTCGAACGCCCCGGCGCGGGGACCACCCGTCGCGGCCAGCGTCTCCAGGTCGGCGATCGCCGCCTTCGGCATCCCCGTTCGTCGCGCTGGGTCGTGCACCCCCGATGCCACGATCACGATGCGTGCCGGCGCGTTCCGCGCCAGGCGCGCGAGCAGCAGGTTGACGAGCAGGAAGTGCCCCAGGTGGTTCACCGCGAACGTGCGCTCGAACCCGTCCGCCGAACGTACGATCGCCCCGGTGGTCTGCAGACCGGCGTTGCACACCACGGCTCGCAGGGGGATGTCGCGCGCCGCGATCTCCCGGGCGAAATCCCGTACCGAGGCGAGCGAGCCGAGATCCAGGGCGAGTTCAGACGCGGACCCCTCGCCGCTCTCGGCAACGATGCGGCGGACGGCGGCGACCGAGGCGTCGCGATTGCGGCTGGCGATGAGCACGTGCCGTCCGCCGCGCGCGAGCTGTCGGGCACACTCGAAGCCGATTCCGGAGTTGCCGCCGGTCACGAGGACGACGTCGCGGCTCATGCGCCGGACCGTAGTCGCGCCGCTCTGCGGGGGCAACCGAGCCCTGGCGGAGCGGCCCGCGAACCGGGTAAGCAGGGGCGCCGTGACGACGCGGTCGCGCCACCCACGAGCCGTCGGCCGGCGGACGTTCCTCCGCCTGCTGCTGGGGGCGCCCGTCGCCGCGCGCACGGCGACGGCGATGGGACGCGACCGATCGACGCGGGCGGCAGGCGCGAGCCCGTACGGACGCTGGGTGCAGCGCGACGGCCTGCCGGCGTTCGTCTACGAGGCCGACCAGGAGACGCTGCCGGCGGCGGAATGGGACCCGATCCTCGCGCCGCGCACGCGGCGGCACTGGCTGATGGTCGGCAACCAGGCGATCCGCCTGCAGGCCGCGAACGACGGCACGGTCGCGCTGTTCGACGAGAGCTGACGGGCTGCGCTGGCTGGTCGGCGCCGGATCCGACCGGCACCGGCGTCTCGATCCTCGAGGACGACGGCGGCCGGCGCTGGGGCACGCGACTACGCGCTGCGCGCCGGCGAGACGCCGCCGCGGCGAACCTTCGGCCCGACGTGGTTCGAGGTGCGCGACGCCCACGACGGGCTGATCCTCGAGCGGACCATCCTCTGCCCGGAGGGCGAGGTGCCGTGGGTGCTCGTGCGCGTGCGCCTGGCGCGTCGCGCACGGCGCGGCGGCGCCGCGGGCGCTCCGCCACGTCGAGCGCTGGGCGCTGCGCCCGCGCTTCCTGAACCTGCTCGAGACGGCCGACCAGCGCCGTACGCGCGCCGCGGCTGGCGGTGACGCTACGACGTGAGCGAGTCCGCGCGCGGGGCTGGTCGCGACGCGAGCGCTTCGCGTCCGAGCGACGCGGCCGTCGGCAGGCGGCCAGTTCCTGATCGGACCGCCCGCGACGCTCGTGCTCGAGCGGCTCGGCGAGACCGGCGGGACGGCGCAGCCATCGTCTCGACGCCGGTCCGCCATCCCGACGCTCGAGATCGAGACGCCGACTCGCGCTCGCGCCCGGGCGAGCGGCGCGACCTGTGGTTCCGCTTCGGCCGGCAGGACGCTCGCGCCGTCGACGATCCGCGCGGCGTCTGCGCGCTCGTCGCTGCGCGCCCTGCGCGGACCGGCTGCCGCGCGCCGCGGCCGGCTCGGCGCCGGAGGCGGCGCGCGAGATTCCCTGGCACGCGCGCGATGCTCACCGGCGGGCTGGCCGTCGACCACGTGATCGGCGGCCACTCGCTCGACCAGGCGTCGACCTACTCGTACGTGATGGGCTTCAACGGCGCGGCGCGCGATCCGCTGCAGCACGCGCTGCCGCTCGTCTACATCGAGCCGCGCCTGGCGCTCTCGGTGCTGCGCAACACCTGCGCGTGGGCGAAGCCGGACGGCGATCTGCCCTACGCGCTCGACGGCGCGAAGCGTCCGACGAACATCATCTTCCGCCCGTCCGACGCGAACCTGTGGGCGCTCTGGCTGGCGGCCGAGTACGCCGCCGCGACCGGCGACCTCGCCGCGTTCGATGCGCCGCTCGCCTACCATCCGACGCTACGCGACCGCGGCCGTGCCGCTGCGCGAGCACCTGCGCCGGCAGTTCCGCTTCTTCGTCGACGTGGTCGGCCGCGGCGAGCGCGGCCACGTGCGCATCCTGAACGCCGACTGGAACGACGTCGCGATCCAGGAGTCCGGCGTCGACCGGCAGCTGATGATCGAGCGCGGCGGCTCGGTGCTGAACTCCGCCATGGCGTCGTGGGTGCTGCGCCGTGTTCGCCGGGCTGGCGACGCGGCTCGGCGAGCACGACGCTCGCGGCGGAGGCGCGCGCGCAGGCCGACGAGCTGCGGCTGCTCGTGGCGCAGGCGTGGAACGGACGCTGGTTCCATCGCGCGTACGCGCCCGGGCGTCGCGCCGGTCGGCGACGACGACTGCTGGCTCGAGGTGCAGCCGTGGGCGATCCTCTGCGGCGCGGCCGACGAGTCGCAGGCGCGGTCGCTGCTCGACACGATCGACCGCGGGCACCGCGCCGGCTCGCCGCTCGGCGCGCGGCTGCGCTGGCCGGCGGAGCCAGGCGCTGCTCGCCGCGGGCCAGTGGGGCGACGCGACCCGCGGCGGCATCTGGTTCGCGATCAACATGACGCTGGTCTGGGCGGCGGCGCGCGTGTCGCCGGCGCTCGCCTGGGACGAGTGGCGGCGCATGACGCTCGCGAGCCACACGGCGGCGTATCCGGACGATCTGGGAAGGCACGCTGTCCGGACCCGACTCCTGGAACGCGCCCGAGTCGATCGCGCCCCGGCCGCACCTGGTCGGCAGCGCCGACGTTCGCGATGCAGGCGTTCCCGGTCAACAACATGCACAGCCACGCGCAGCCGCTGCTCGCCTACCTGCGTCTGCTCGGCGTCGAGCCGACGGCGCGCGGCACGCTCGCCGTCGGTGGCGGCGGGCGCGTTCCGCAGCTCGCACGTTCCGCCTCGCGCGCGACGGCCACGGTGCGCTCCGCTCTGTGGGTGCCGTCGAGATCGAGAGCCGTCACGGCGGCGCGCGCGGCGGCCCCGGACGCGTGCGCTGGTAACTTCGCCTCAGGCGGGCGGGTACTCGACGTGCTGCGGCGTCGCGTCCGCGATCGCGTACCACGGCGCCTTCGAGCCGACGAAGATGTGGCACTCGATCGGCATCTTCGGATCGTCGTCGAGGCTGCCCATGGGGACGACGGCGACGCCGCGCTCGCGAACGATGTTCGGCATGGGCGAGCTGCAGGTGGTGCAGAACACCTGGGCGAAGCGGGCCGCCTCGGGCACCTTGTAGCGCCGCAGCCGGTCCTCGCCCTGGGTGAAGCGGACGCCGTCGGCAGCGGCGAACAGGTTCGAGGCGTGCGCCGCCGAACGGGCCTTCCGACAGCGCGAGCAGTGGCAGTAGCGCGCCGTCTGCGGCGGACTCTCGACGAGGTAGCGGACGGCGCCGCAGGCGCAGCTGCCGCGGAGCGCTCCTGGCACCGGCGGACCGACGGGCAGGTCGGGAAACGTCGGTGCCTCGAAGCCTGGCGGGTAGGCGTCGAAGCGCGGGAGGGGGTCCGCGATCTCGAACCACGGCGCCTTCGAGCCGACGAAGATGTGCGCCAGCGGGCGTACGCCGGGGTCGCCGTCGAGGCAGCCCGCGGGCATGAAGGTGCGGATCGCGAAGGGACCCTCCGCCGCAGCCGGCGCACCGTCCGCCACCACGGAGCCGCAGCGGGTGCAGAAGGGGCGCGCGAACTCCGGCGACGTGTGGAGCGGCCGATCGCGTCGGCGCCTCGCACGAGGCGGAAGCCGGTGATCGGGGCCGCCAGCGCGGTCGAGAACGCGGCGCCGTGGATCTTCCGGCAGCGCCCGCAGTGGCAGTGGCTCATCAGGTCGAAGGGCCCCGACGCCTCCCAGGCGACCGCGCCGCAGAGACAGCTTCCGTGCGTCATGACCCTCGCAATAGCGTCCCGGTCCGGGTTAGACCAGCGGCATGCAGACGCACGACAGGCTCTTCATCGGCGGCGACTGGGTGGCGCCCGCCACGGCGGAAACGATCGGCGTCGTCTCGCCGCACACCGAGGAGGTCTTCGCCCGCGTGCCCGCGGCGAGCGTCGCCGACGTCGACGCGGCGGTGGCGGCGGCGCGGCGCGCGTTCGACGACGGCCCGTGGCCGCGGATGGCGCCGGCGGAGCGCGCCGACGTCATGGCGCGGATCAGCCAGGGCATCCAGGCGCGCAGCGGCGAGTTCGCCGAGACGATCTCGCGCGAGATGGGCGCCCCGATCTCCTGGTCGCTGATGGGGCAGGTGTTCTCGTCGACGATGGTGCTCGACTTCTACACCGGCCTCGCGCGGACGTACGCCTTCGAGGACGATGCGCGACGGCGTGCTCGGCAACAAGGCCATCGTGCGCCGCGAGCCGATCGGCGTCGCCGGCGCGATCGTGCCGTGGAACGTGCCGCTGTTCGTCACCATGCTGAAGCTCGGTCCGGCGCTCGCCGCGGGCGCGACCGTCGTCGTCAAGCCCGCGCCCGAGACGCCGCTCGACGGCATCCTGCTGGCGGAGGTGCTGCGCGAGGCCGGCCTGCCGCCGGGCGTCGTCAACATCGTGCCCGCCGGTCGCGAGGTCGGCGAGCACCTCGTCACCCATCCCGACGTCGACAAGATCGGCTTCACCGGCATCGACCGCCGCCGGCCGGCGGATCGCGGCGCTCTGCGGCGAGCGGCTCAAGCGCTTCACGCTCGAGCTGGGCGGCAAGTCGGCCGCGATCATCCTCGACGACGCCGACCTGTCGCAGACGATTCCCGGCCTCATCGGCGCGTCCCTGATGAACAACGGCGAGGCGTGCGTCGCGCAGACGCGCATCCTCGCGTCGAGGGCCCGGTACCGAGAGGTGGTGGACGCGCTCTGCGAGATGGTCGCGCAGCAGCGCGTCGGCGATCCGCTGGATCCGACCGTCGCGTCGGGCCGCTCGTCGCCGAGCGGCAGCGCCAGCGGGTCGAGGGCTACATCGAGCGCGGCCGCGCCGAGGGCGCGACGGTCGCGCTCGGCGGCGGACGGCCGAAGGACCTGCGCCGCGGCTGGTACGTCGAGCCGACCGTCTTCGCCAACGTCGACAACCGCATGACCATCGCGCGCGAGGAGATCTTCGGGCCGGTGCTGGCCGTGATCCCCTACGACGCGCCGGACGACGCGGTCCGCATCGCCAACGACTCCGACTACGGGCTCTCCGGCTCGGTGTGGACGTCGGACCCGGCGGCGGGTCTCGCCGTGGCGCGCCGGGTGCGGACCGGGACGTACACGGTCAACGGCCTCATGCTCGAGTTCACCTGCCCCTTCGGCGGCTACAAGCAGTCCGGCATGGGTCGCGAGCTCGGTCCGGAAGGGCTCGAGGCGTACCTCGAGACCAAGTCGATCAGCCTGCCGGTCGGCTTCGTTCCGGAGGGCGTGTGAGCTGCCGACGCGCTGCGCGAGCGGCGGCGCGCGGTCGTCCGCGAGCACATGGAGTCGGAGAACCGGCACGACTTCGATGCGACGATCCGCACGTTCGCGCATCCCCGCTACGAGCTGATCGCCACCGGCGAGGTCCACGACGGCGAGGCGGCGGTACGGGAGTACTTCGCGACCTCCCGTGCGGCGTTCCCCGATCAGCGCAACGAGGTGCGCGCGATCCACGACACCGACGCCGGCGTCATCGTCGAGTTCGATCTCCTCGGCACGCACCGCGGGCCGCTCCGCGGCATTCCGCCGACGGGCCGGGAGTTCCGCTGCCCGATGGTGGCGCTGTTCCTGTTCGAGGGCGATCGCATCGTCTGCGAGCGCGTGTACTTCGACTCGGCGACGATCCTCCGCCAGCTGGGGCTGATGCCCTGAGCTAGCGGCGCTCACCCGCGCGCGCCGCCGCGGCGCCGGCGCGCGCCGGCTCCGGCCCACGCCTTTGCCAGGATGGCCCGTAGCGCCGCCACGGACTTCGGCCTCCCGTTGGCGCGGAAGAACGCCGACAGGATCGTGAGCCGCTGCGCGTCCGAGTCGCCCGGATGGGAGCGCACGAGCCGGTTGGCGAGCGCCTGCGCCGCCTCGTGCACACTCGAGAACGTCGCGCTGCGGGTCCAGCAGGTGAGCAGCCGGGATCCCGCATCACGCGTGCCTCCAGGTCGGGTGGGAGATTCGTGATCCGAGTGACACGCTCTCGTGCACTCCCCGCCGCCGACGAAGCGGGTATCGGGAAGCGGCCCCGCAACCCAGCGAAGTCGTCGATGGCGAAGCGATGATCCGAACGCCAGCGCACCCGCGCCGGCACCGGAACACGCCCCGCCGTCTCCTTCGCGCTCGGGAGGCCTACGGTGGCCGGTAGGCGCATCAGGCTCGCCAGCTCGTAGCGATCCGGGCGGCGATCCTCGCCGTGCGCCAGCTGGTTCATCCAGGACGCAAACGCGTAGTTGGTCGCTTCCAGCTCGCTCCGGTTCTCGGACGTCGTGCGTACCGGCGCCGCGAGCGCCGCGTACACCTGCAGGCCGCGCCCGTGCTCGACGATGTGGCTCACATGGCCGGTGGCGATCATCTTCTCTGCCATGGCGGCGGTTGCCTCCGTCCCGCAGTCCACGTTCGCAAACAGAGTCACGAACGCCACCGACGTGCCCTTGCGACGATCCTCCGCGGGGAGCCCGTTGGCGTCCACCCGCAGCGCATGCGTGCACGCGGCGAAGTAGCAGTTCCGTCGGGCCGCACTTTCCTCGCCGGCACGCTGGACGACGGCGCGCCAGGCCCCGGCGTCCATGGAGGCGAGGTCGGGCAGGAGCCCGTGCCCGGCGAGATCGCCGGCGGGATGGAGCGAGCAGTAGTAGAAGGACCCGGGAGCCCCGTCGAACAGGTCGGCGAGGAAGCGGGCACCCTCCATCCACCCCTCCGGGGCGGTGGTGGCGGCTCGCGGGCCGCCGATCGACTCGTGGCCGTCGCCCGGCACTGTGGCCACGATGGCGTGCCCCGCGCGGAGTCTCAAGCCAACGGACGACGGTCGCCACGCCTGGCGCGCCTGGACCCGTTCAGGCCGCCGACGGTCGCTCCTCGACGTCACGCGTCGCGTTGCCCATGCCGTCGATGAACGCGACCACCTTGTCGCGAGCACGCTCGGCCTCGTCGCTGAGACCGCGGAGCTCGCGCAGCCCCCAGTGCCGGTACACCACCGGGCAGAGCACCTGCTCGTGGTGGATGCGCAGGTCGTAGATGCCCGCTGCCGCGATCCGGAGGGCACGCTCGCGGAAGCCGCGCAGCTCGAGGCCCGGCATTGCGAAGCCCACCACCTGACGCCGCATCGCCATCACCATGGCTGACGGGTCGAGTTCGAGCGCGGCGGTGGCGAGGTCGCGATAGAAGGCGAAGTGCAGGTTCTCGTCGAGCGCGACGCGCAGCAGCAGGCGCTCGGCGACCGGGTCGCCGGTGATGGCCCCGGTGTTGCGATGCGCGATGCGCGTCGCCAGCTCCTGCAACGTCACGTAGACGAAGCCCTCGAACGCACCGCCCGGGCGCCGGGGTTTGTAGCCACGGGAGACGTGCTCCATGCGCTCCCGTTCGAGGGCGACGGGATCGACCGCGCGGGTGACGACCAGATAGTCACGGATCGCGATCGAGTGACGGCCCTCTTCGGCGGTCCAGCGCCGTGCCCATTCGCCCCAGGCTCCCCGCCCGCCGAACAGGTTGTTGAGCTCCAAGTGGTAGGAGGGGAGGTTGTCCTCGGTGAGGAGGTTCAGCTGCAGCGCCGTGCGCGCCGTCTCGTCGAGCGCGGAGTCGCTCTCGCACCAGGGCGCGTCGGCGAAGCTGCGGCCGAGGTCCCACGGAACGTAGTCGTGCGGGAACCATTCCTTCGTGGTCGCCAGGTGGCGATCGAGGAGTGTGGTGACGACGGGCTCGAGCTCGGTGAGTACGGCGGACATCGAGAATCCTCCCGCGGCCCGGGGCCGCTGACCTACGTAATCGTAAGTTACGGTTGCGTACCTTACGCTACCGTAGTATGCACGTCAAGCATGCCCGGAAGACCGAAGCCGCCCAAGGGTGAACGGGGCCCGCGGCTCGCCGCGTCGGCGCGGCGGGCGCAGCTGGTGGATGTCGGTCGCAAGGTGTTCGCCGAGCGCGGCTACGAGGCCGCCTCGGTCGAGGAGATCGCCGAACGCGCCGGGATCACCAAGCCGATCGTCTACGAGCACTTCGGCGGCAAGGAGGGGCTCTACGCCGTCATCGTCGACCGCGAGATCGAGCACATCGTCCAGGGCATCGTCGAAGCGATCTCGCAGGGCTCGCCGCGCCAGCGTCTCGAGGCGGCGGTGCTGGCGTTCCTGCGCTACGTGAAGGACCGGCCGGGCGGCTTCGCGGTGCTGCTCCGCGATGCGCCGGCGTCGAAGCGCAGCGGCGAGATGCCGGCCCTGATGTACGACCTGGCGGGCCGGGTGGGCGCGATCTTCACCGACCAGTTCCGCAGGGCCGGGTACGACGCCAAGGCGGCGCCGATCTACGCGCACGCGCTGGTCGGCATGGTCGCGTTCGTCGGCCAGTGGTGGACCGAGAGCTCGCAATCCGCCGCCGGTGAAGGTCGTCGCCGGTCACATCGCCGCGCTGGCGTGGATGGGACTGCGGCATCTGCCCCGGCGGCCGACGCTGTCCATCGAGAAGGAGGAGCGCGCATGAAGCTCTGCGAGGTCACGCTACACGGCAATCGGATCACGTATCGGACGGCGGGCAGCGGCCCGCTCCTGCTGCTCGTGCACGGCATCGCGGGTAGCTCGGCGACCTGGGACGACGTCCTGCCGTGGCTCGCCGACGGACACTGCGTGGTGGCGCCCGACCTGCTCGGACACGGCGGGTCCTCCAAGCCGCGCGGCGACTATTCGCTGGGTGACTACGCCAGCGGCATCCGCGATCTGCTCGGCGTCCTCGGCCACGAACGGGCGACGGTCGTCGGCCACTCGCTCGGCGGCGGCGTGGCGATGCAGCTCGCCTACCAGTTCCCCGAGCGCTGCGAGCGGCTCGTCCTGGTGGCGAGCGGTGGCCTCGGCCGCGAGGTGCACGGCGTGCTCCGGGCCGCGGCGCTGCCGGGATCGGAGTGGGTGCTGCCGCTCCTCTGCACGGCGGGCGTCCGCGACGCCGTCGACGGCATGGCCCGCGCGCTCGCGCGGATCGGGCTGCGGGCGGGACCGGATCTCGAGGAGATGTGGCGGGGCTTCGCGTCGCTCGCCGATGCCGACGCACGGCAGGCCTTCGTCCACACGCTGCGCACGATCGTGGATCCGGGCGGCCAGCGGGTGAGTGCCGCGGACCGCCTCTATCTGGCGCAGGAGATTCCGACGTTGATCGTCTGGGGCGCGAACGACCCGATGATCCCCGTCGCCCACGGCCGCGCGGCGCACGCGACGATCCCCGGCAGCCGGTTCGAGGTGTTCCCCGGTGCGGGACACTTCCCGCATCGGGACGACCCGCGGCGCTTCGTCCAGATACTGCTCGACTTCGTACGAACGACGGTGCCCGCGCGCGTCGACGAGGACCGCTGGCGCACGCTCCTGCGTCGCGGTCCGGGGGAGGGGCCCGAGCATCGCTTGGAGTAGACGCGGTTCGCGTGTATTGGCTCCCCGCATGAACCACCGACACCTGCTCCTGGCCGCCGCCCTGACAACGATCGTCGCCTGCGCGCGGACCGTTCCGCCGCCGACCGAGACGGTCGCCGCCACGGAGACGAAGGACGGCGTCGCCGTCGCCGAGAGGCTCACCGTGACGGCGGTCGTCGACAAGATCAACCAGCAGACGCGCATGATCACGTTGCGCGGCTCCGACGGCGAGAAGAAGACGTTCCGCGTCGGCGACGACGTGCGGAATCTGCCGCAGGTGAAGAAGGGCGACGAGGTCGTCGTCACCTACTACGAGTCGATCGCCGTCAGGTTGAAGAAGCAGGGGACGCCCGGCGCGTCCGTCGACGAGGCCGCTCGCCGTCGCCGCGCCAGGGCAGCTGCCGGGCGGCGCAGCCGTCCGCACCGTCAAGGTCTCGGCCGAGGTCGTCGGCATCGACCGCGCGCGGCGCACGGTGACGCTCAAGGGCCCGCGCGGAAAGACCCGCGCGATCAAGGTCCAGAACGCGAAGGACCTCGAGGGCGTCAACGTGGGCGAGACGGTGCAGGTGGCGCTGACCGAAGCGGTCGCGATCGCCGTCGAGAAGCCGGCGTCCAAATAGGTAGGACGCGCGTCGCCGTGGCCCCGGCGGATCGCGGGGCGCACGGCATCTGCGCAGGCGGCGACGCGCGCGTGCCACGATACCCCTGGCCATTCGAGAGGGGGTCGTGGTAGCGGAGTCTATCTTTGCTGCCGTCTCGCCAGGTTCGAACCGGCGACGACGGGGAAAGTAGAACCGCCTCATGAGAATCGCCGCGCCGGGATGCACGGTGGCTGCGGATCGCCGTGGCGATGCTGGTCGCGGTTCTGGCCGGGAGCCACGGCGGGACGTGGGCGGCCGCTCCCAAGCGGGTCTGCACCAAGTCCTGCTCGAAGGCGCTGCGCGAGTGCGTGTCCGGGGCGAAGCAGGAGCGTGCGACGCTGCGCGGGGCGTGCACCGACGGCGCCGGCGGCCGGGCCTGCCGGCAGCGGGCGAGCGTCACGGCGCGAGCGGTCGCGGGCGCGTGTCGCGCGCTGCACCAACAGTGTCGCAGCTGCTGCCAGGCCGGCGCGACGAGCTGCGACCAGCCGCAGGTGGCGCGTGACCAGAGCCGCGCGACGAGCGCCCTGGTGACGACCGCCGGCGGATCGGTGACGGCGACCGGTGCCGACGGGACGACGTACACGCTGGACGTCCCCGCGGGCGCGCTGCCCGACGACGAGACGATCGCGCTGGAACCGATCACGAAGATCGGTGGCTTCCCCCTGGGCGCCGGCATCCTCGCTGGGGTGCACGCCGAGCCGAGTGGGCTCCAGCTGGTGAAACCGGCGACGCTGACGATCACGATGCGCCAGGCTCCGGCCGGCCGGGTGATCGGTTTTCTCTACGACGGGGAAGGCGCGGACTTCGGCACCACGCTCGCCTTCATGGACGGACCGGCCATCCGTCTGCGGGTGACGCACTTCAGCGGCTTCGGTGCCGGCGCGGAGAATTCGCCCGAGCTGGCGGCGATCCAATCCCGGTCGGTGAACGTCGCGGCGGAGCAATTCGTCGGCGAGATCTTCGCCCTGGCCGGGCAGAGCGTGGGCGACCGCAATCGCTATCTCGACGTCTTCCGTCGCTGGTACCGGCAGATCGTTCGCCCCGAGCTCGGTGGCGCGGTCGGGAGTGACCCCAGGCTCCGGCAGGCGCTGCGGGACTACGATCACTGGTTGTACGTGCTACAGCAGGCGCCTGGCGCGTTCGGCCTTCCCCTGGACTTCGACACCCCGATGAAGCCGGAGCAGGGCGAGGCGCTCGGCCTGATCGCCACGGCGCTGCGCGACGCGATCGCCCGCGCCGACGCCCGCTGCCTCGCGCAGCACAGCCTCGCCGAGGCCGAGACCGCGCTCGAGTGGCAGGTGATCGCCGACGCCGCCGACGTCGACACGCTCGCCAACGCGCTCGATCTCGACACCGTTCTCGAGGGCCTCTGCGTCGAGGCGCACTACGACGACGTCACCTTCCCCTCCCCGCCGCCGCTCGACATCCCGTCGGTGCTGCGCGCGCGGGTGGGGCTCGCCTTCATCGACGGCGTGGCCGCGACCGGGGACACGATGGAGGTCCAGGTGACGCCGCACGGCGTGCAGGAAGGTCCCCCGATCGGTGACACCGACGCCGCGGGCATCATCGAGTTCTCGTTCACCCCCTTGGGGGACCGCGAGCTGCGCCTGGACGTCCACGCGTGCGGGCACGTGCCGGGGCGCCGCCGGTTGAAGCGCGTCTGCCAGGACGCGTTCGTCATTCGCGGACTCGCGGTCGAGCCGGCGCAGGCCACGCTCCCCCCGGCGCCTTCCAGCAGTTCGCCGCGAAGCTCCTCGGCCAGCCGGCACCGAACGTCACCTGGACGGCCACGGGCGGCACGATCGACCAGACCGGCGGCTTCACGGCGGGCCAGACTGGCGGGACGTTCGAGGTGCGCGCGACGAACCCGGTCGACAACCGCTCCGCGACCGCGACGGTCGTGGTCGGCGGCACTACGACGACCACCATCCCGGGGAACCTGCTCGGGGTCTGGATCGGGCGCATCAGGGAGACGACCCCGCTGATGAGCTTTCCGCCGAGGTGCGGGTCGATTTTTGTAGCGCAACGGCCGGGCGGCTTCCGGCTCTCCGTGTGCACGGACACGTGGTGCCTCATAAACTGCACGATCAACGGGTGCGTCAGCTCGCTCTTTGCCTTCAACGCCTGCGCGGCCGTGTTCGACGTCACGGGCTCGAGCGAGTCGTTCACGGGGCTGCTGGTGGATCACACCGGCGCGTGCTGCCGCGGCTGCCCGAACCAGCACCGCGGATGGGAGAACGGCTGCCACATCAGCGGCAGCTTCGTGACTGGTCCCGGCGGTCAACCGCACCTGATGGCGAGCTTCGACACGCACGTCAGCGCCTGCACTCCCGGGGCTACGGTGACGGACCTCGACCTCGAGCGGCAGAAGGCCCCCGGCTGCGGCGACTGCATCCTCACGCCGCCCGAGGAGTGCGAGCCGCCCGGCACGCCGGGGTGCCAGTCCGACTGCCGCCGGCCGCCGCCACCGCCGGAGAGTTGACCCGAGGTGCGTACGAGTCAGCGGACCGGGGGCACCTCGACGCGTGGAATCGTCGGTGGCGTCACCACCACGCCCGAGTCGAGGTCGGGGACGAGTGAGATCGTGGTCTCGGGACCGTGCGCGCTCACACGGAAGCCGAGAGGCTGATCCAGCTCGATCACGATCTGCCCGCTGGTGGCGTCGAGCTGCTGTGCGCGCGCCCGGAATCCAGCGCCCGCGCCGACGACCATGCCGCGCGCGCCGGACGCGACCGTCGTGTGGGTGAGACCGATCACGATCCGATCGGGCGAGCGCCCCGGCACGCCGGCGATGCCGTTCGCCTGGATCGCCGTCGGCTCCGAGAAGCGCAGGCGTAACCCCCAGCCGTCCTCGACGGCGCTCATGCGCAGCAGCGTCACCAGCGCGAGCCCGGCTCGCAGGCGGCAGGTCACGCGCTCTTCTAGCGCGCGCTGACGTCACTGGCCATGGACGGCGCGCTGGTCTAACGAAGGGGCCATGGACTTCTCCTACTCGCCGACCGAGGAGCGCTTCCGCGCCGAGCTGCGCGCCTGGCTGGAGGCGAACCCACCCGGCCCCGAGCCGGAGGAGCTGCAGGCGTGGGTCGCCTACAGCAAGTCGTGGCAGCGGCGGCTGACGGAGGCCGGCTGGTGCGGCATCGCCTGGCCGGCGGAGTACGGCGGGCGCGGCGCGACGCTCCTCCAGCAGATCATGTTCCAGGAGGAGCTGGCGCGGGTGAAGGCGCCGCAGTTCATCAACCTGGCCGGCCTGACGATGGGCGGCCCGGTGCTGATCGCGCACGGCACCGAGGAGCAGAAGCAGCGCCACCTGCGGAAGATCCTCACCGCCGACGAGATCTGGTGTCAGGGCTTCTCCGAGCCGAACGCCGGCTCGGACCTCGCGGCGCTCAAGACGCGGGCGGTGCTCGACGGCGATCACTTCGTGGTGACGCGGCCAGAAGGTGTGGACGAGCTGGGCGCGCTTCGCCGACTGGTGCATGCTGCTCGTGCGCACGAACGTCGACGCGCCGAAGCACCACGGCATCACCTTCCTGCTGGTCGACATGCACTCGCCGGGCGTCACGGTGCGTCCGCTCAAGCAGATCAGCGGCGACGAGGACTTCAACGAGGTCTTCTTCGAGGAGGTGCGCGTTCCGCGCGCCAACATCGTCGGCGAGATGAACAAGGGCTGGGAGATCACGATCACGTGCCTCATGCACGAGCGGCAGACGCTCACGTTCAGCCGCCAGCTGCAGTCGCAGGTGGCGCTGGCGGAGATGCTGGAGATGGCGCGCCGGATGGACCGCGGCGGTCGTCCGGCCACCGACGACCCGGTCGTCCGCCAGCGGCTCGCGGCCGCGGTGATCGACGCGCAGGCGATGCGGTTCACCGCCTATCGCAATCTGACCAAGGTGCTGCGCGGCGGCGTTCCCGGGCCGGAGGGATCGGTCGAGAAGCTCTTCTGGAGCGAGATGTACCAGCGTCAGCTGGACACCGCGCTCGAGATCGAGGGGCCGTACAGCCAGCTGATGAAGGGCTCGCGTCACGCCGTCGACGAGGGACGCTGGCCGCACCTGATGCTCTACTCCAAGGGGCGCACGATCGCGGCGGGGACCTCGGAGATCCAGCGGGGCATCCTCGCCGAGCGCGTGCTGCGGTTGCCGCGCGCGTAGTGACGACGCACGGACGCGCCTTGACGACTCCGACACGGTGGAGTGGTGGCGGCTGCTCGCTGGGGCGCTGGTCGCCGGCGTGCTCGCCGGGGCGCTCGGCGGGGCGTTCCGTCTCGTCCTGCGTGCGGCGGACGCCGCGCGGACGGCGCTCCTGGTCGCGGCGCACGACCACGGCGTCACGGGTGCGGCCGCCGTCGTGGTCCTCGCGTCGATCGCAACCGGCCTCGCCGTCTGGATGGTGCGCCGCTTCGAGCCCGCCGGCGCCGGCAGCGGCATCCCGGACGTCGAGGCGGCGCTCCGCGGCGATCATCCGCCCGCCGGGGCGCGCGTCATTCCCGTCAAGTTCGTCGGCGGGACGCTCGCGATCGGTGCGGGGCTGGCGCTCGGCCGCGAAGGCCCGACGGTGCAGATGGGCGCAACGGTCGGTCATCTGGTCGGACGTGCGCTCGGCGCACCCGTCGCCGACGCGCGCACGCTCCTCGCGGCGGGTGGCGCCGCGGGCCTCGCGACCGCCTTCAATGCCCCGCTCGCCGGACTCGCGTTCGTGATCGAGGAGCTGCGCCATCGCGTCGACGCGCCGACGGTCGTCGCGACGCTCGGCACCTCGGTCGCGGCGATCGCGGTCTCCCGGACGCTGCTCGGGAGCGCGCCGGACTTTTCGGTCCTGCCCGCTGGCGCCGCTCGGCCTGCGGGCGATGCCCATGCTGCTGGTGCTCGGTGTGCTCGCCGGTGTGCTCGGCGTCGTCCACAACCGCCTGCTGCTGGCCGTCGATGCGGTGGTTCGACCGCACGCGCAACTGGCCCGCGGGCACGACCGGAGCTCGTCGTCGGCGCCGCCGTCGGAGCGCTCGCGTGGTTCGCGCCCGACCTCGTCGGCGGCGGCGACGTCCTGGCGCAGCGGATGATCGACGGCAAGGCGACGCTGGCGCTGCTGCCGCTGCTCTTCCTCGCGCGCCTCCTGCTCGGCGCCGCGTCGTACGGCTGCGGGCCGCCCGGCGGGCTCTTCGCGCCGCTGCTGGCGCTGGGTTCGCAGCTCGGCCTCTTCGTCGGCCTCGCCGCGGCGCGCTGGCTGCCGGCGCTGGTCGCCGAGCCGTCCGCCTACGCCATCGTCGGCATGGCGGCGCTGTTCACGGCGATCGTCCGTGCGCCGCTCACCGGCATCGTGCTCCTGGCGGAAATGACCGGCAGCCTGACGCTGGTGCTGCCGATGGTGGCGGTGGCCTTCACGGCGCACGCCACTGCGACGCTGCTCGGCGACGAGCCGATCTACGAAGCGCTCGGGCGGCGGTGACTAGGGTCCGTAGATGTCCAGGAACCAGGAGATGCGCTTGTCGGCGCAGTCGACAATTGGGGCATTGTAGTTCGACCAGGAATGACCGGCGCGATAATGGCCGCGCCGATTGTCCTTGAAGTGGTCGGATGCGGTAGCGCACCATCGACGGTCGCCGATCGACAATCGCCACACGACCGCCACCTGCGGCGCGGCGAGTCCGAGTCCGACGGCGTCGGCGGTGATCCGTGTCTTCGCTCCGATGGTGGCCGACACCGTACCCGAACCAGATGCCGGGTCTCCCGAGAAACGCAGGCGCTTTCCGTTGCGGCTGACCGTCCAGCCCGAAGCCTGGAGATCGAGCCTCGCGGCGGGGGACTCCGTGGCCGAGAAGACCTCGAGGACGGCGCCCGTCCGTCGCGGATCGACTTCGCCGGCCGCAGCTCCGAAAGACACCTGACTGGTCTCGAATACCAGGCGCTCGCGACCCAGCCGGCCGCGATCCAGTCGTAACCGGTAAGCCGCCGCCGTCAGGTCGACCGGGCGTGTGACCTCCGGCTGCGCGACCGTCATCTGCGAGAGCGAGTTGGTGTTGGCGCAGACGACCTTGCGTATCGTGTCCACGCGCTCGGTTCGATCGACGAACGCTCCGTCCTCGGAATGCAGGACGACGAGGTCGTCTTCGTCGAGCGGGGGATTCGTGGCATCGACGACGCCGTCACCGTTGGCGTCCGGATAGGGAAAGCACGTCTCGATCGCACCCGCGACTGTCGCCGTCGTGTGGACGTCGTAGTACAGCCGGACGCTGCCGTTGCCCAGGACGGCGAAGCGTGCCGGCACGTCGACATCGGGCTCGGTCAGCGGCATCACGGCGACAGTACCTGGGGTAAGCACCTGCTCGAACGTGACGCTGGCGCCGAAGCGCGGCGAAACGTTCACGTTCGTGCCGACCGCAAGGTCATTGCGCCGCGCATCGAGATGACAGTCGGGAGCATCATCGAGGACAAAGCACTCGGAGCCGTCCGCCCGGCGGAGGACGAGTCTGCCGAGCATCAACATGCCGCCGAGCACCGTCGCACGACCGTCGACCTCTTTGAGGATGCCCCCCGTGAGCGTGTTCTTGACCTCGAGGGAGTGCGCTGCGGAGCAGGCACCTGGGATGTTCAGATCGCGTGCGCCCGTCGCATTCGACACCCACCCACCGGCGTCCGGCAGCCTGAACTCGCCGTTGACGAGAGACCCCGTGAACACCGTGGGGCTGGTGCTGCAGGTGGCGAAGCGGCTGATCGCGCCGGGAACCTCGACCGTCCCGCAGCTCGTGAGCCGTCCGGTGATCGTCTGAACGCCGGGATCCTGACCGATCTCCAGGAAGGACGTGGCGGTCGCCGCGTAGCCGCAGTCGATGTTCAGCTGCCAATTGCCGTGGACGTCCAGCTCGGCGGCCCGCGGCGGCGTCGTCACCGCGAGGAGCAGGCATGCGAGCGCGGGACGCCAGAGGCCTGACATGCTAGAGCCCTAGCGCGGCCTCTGGCGCAAGGTCAAGCCGACTATGTTCGCTGGCGGTACAGTTCGCCGCTCACCACGGTCGCCATCTTCGCCTCGTCGAGCGTGCCGTCGAGGAAGGCGTTGACGGCTGCGACGTGGGGCGCGGGGTCCGCCAGCATGTCGTTGTAGCTGACGTCCAGCGAGCGGACGTTCGGGTGCGCGGCGACCCATGCCTCGACGGCGGCGAGGTGCTTGGCGAAGAACTCGGCCATCTTCGCGTCGGGCACCGAATCGGTCGGCTTGCCGCGCCGCACCAGCATCTGCTTCTGCGACGCCAGCACCTCGTCGATCTTCCGGCGCATGAACACGATCCGGTACTGGTGGTCGTCGGGCAGGTGCTTGAGCAGGGCGGAGATCATCTTGACGACCTTGCCGTGCGCGTCCGGCAGCCACGCCTTGTCGGTCTCGATCTTCTTGACCCGCTCGAATTCGTAGTATCCCTTCGGATTGTCCTCGTCGGCCGTCCGGATGTGATCGGCGACGACCGACAGGCCGCCGGCCTCGAGCATCTTCATCATCATGGACGTGCCCGACCGGGGCAGCCCGGAGACGAGCGTGACGTAGTCGCGGGTCATCGGCGAAGAGTAGCGGAGGCAGGCGCGACGTACCAGCGCGACGTCGCGGGGATGTCACCCGAGGGTGAGGATGCGCCACGCCAGCGTGCCGAGGGGGACCTCGAGGAACGACGTGCCGCCGCTCGTCAGCACGCGCGTCGGGTCGCCGAGGACTGCGAGGGGAACCCGGACCGTGATCTCCCGCGGTTGCCGCTCGACGTGCACGGCGCCAGGTGCCAGCGTCCGATCCTGATCGAAGACTCCATGCGCGAAGGCGCCGAGCTCGATGCGCACCTTCGGCATCGCCGCGAACGGTCGATCGGCGCGCCACCCGAAGAGGAACAGGCTCGCCCCGACGGCCTCGCCCAGCGGTCGTGAGAGATGGAGCGTGACGACGAGGGTCGCGCCGTCGAGGCGGATGGAACGCCATTCGACGCCGACGAAGCGTGCACGCTCCGCGTCGGTGAGCTCGTCGGGCGCCGCATCGCCCTCGCCGGACGCCGTCAGTGTCTCGTCGCCCGCGGACCGCAGCGCCGCGGTCGGGAAGTCACCGAACACCTCGTCGGTGCGCACGAAGGACAGGAGGAAGTCGGCGCTGTAGCGCATCTGCGTCTGGTGGCAGCGGAGCGCGACCAGCTTCCCTCGCCGCGCGCCGGTGTCGAGCGCCACGCGCTGCCACGCGATCGGGGCGGCCATCGTCGCCGGCGGGTCGAGGGGCAGCGCCTCGTGCAGTCCCGTCGGCAGCGGCCAGCGCGGATGGTGGACGAGGTACGCGTGGACCATGGGCGCGAGCTCCGGGGCGAGGTTCCACAGCGCGACCCGCGTGAACAGGTAGAGCGCACGGTGGTCGGGGTTCACGTCGCCCGGATGGGAGACGAAGACCATGGTCGGACGGAAGTCGCGGATCACCGCCGTCAGGTCGGCGAGGATGCTCTCGCCGACGTAGGGCGCCCCGGGATGCAGCGCATCGGCATACGGGACTGACGTCACGCGCGTCAGCAGACTGCGCAGCGGCGGGCGACCGAGCCAGTGCGCCTTCCAGATGGCGTAGGTGCCGAAGTCGGGATAGCCGAGGAAGACGAGGTCGCCGCGCGCGAGCCCGAGTGCCTGGCCCGCGGCGACCGCCTCGTCGCGGCGTTGCGTCCCCATGCGGAGGACGGCCTCGGGCGCGATGACGGGTCGGCGCTTCCACACGGCGAACGACAGCTCGTTGGCGTCGCCGTCGGTGAGGAAGGCGATGCGTACGGGGGCTCCGGTTGCGCGCGCCCGCTGCACGACGCCGGCGCACCCCAGCGTCTCGTCGTCGGGATGCGGCGCCAGGACGAGGACCCGGTCGCCGGGGCCGATGTCGACGGCGGCCGCGGCCGCGCGGACCATCGTGCCGACCGCGAGGATCACCGCACCGATGAGCCTGCATAGCCGTCCGCCACGCTGCACGGGACCGCTCTAGCTCACTTCGCCCGTCGGAGGCACGAGGAAGGAACCCTTCCGGATGTTGACGAAGGCGAGCTCGGGCAGACTGAAGAGCGCGCCACGCAGCCCCGACCACAATCGCTCGCCGCCGTCGAACGGCAGCGAGGCGATGCCGGCGACGCTCGCGCCGAGACCGACGGCCAGATTCGCGAGCCCGAGCACCGGGCGCGCGAGGACGACGTCGTCGGTGAAGAAGAGGAAGACGGAATCGTCCGGGTTCGGACGGTAGAGGGTGGAGGTGACCGTGTTGCCCTCGCGCACCCAGACCCGGAGCGGACTCTCGTGTGCGGCCGCCGCGGCGAGTGCCTCGTGCCGGCGTGAGGGCAACGTCTGCGTCTCGGCGACCGGCAGCCGCGCGTCGATCGTGGCGGCGGCGAGAAACGGGACGAACGCGAGCGATGCCGGACCGGGCAGCGTCCCGCCGAGTCGCTCGGCGATCGCCGTGTCGAGCGGCTCGTCCGGTGTCGCCCGCGCGACCGCGGTTGCGACGGTCTGGAACAACTCCGTCGCGCAGTTGCGCGTCACCAGCGCGTACCCGTAGCGACGCGCGTACGCATCCGTCCACCGCGCGGCGGCGTCGCGGGTGCGTGCCAGCGCGGCCTCGAGCGCGTCGTCCGCGAGCGCGAGCTCGGGCACCGGAACCTGCCCCGGACGTGCCGGCAGCAGCGGGCCCCGGTAGAGCCGCATCGGCCGTCCGGCCGCGATCGACGCGTCGAGCTCGGCGGCGCGCAGGCCGGTGGATTCGACCCGCGCCAGGATGCTCTCGGAAGCCGCGCCCGTGGCGCGCAGCGCGGCCCGTGCCGCGTCGAGATCCTCGTGGGCACGGCGCGCCAGATCGGGGAGCGTGCGCCGTCGCCGGTCGAGTGCCCCCGCACCGAGGACGTTCGCGTCGGGCGGATAGCCATCCAGCAGGTGCCAACGGCCCGTCCGGAGCGTGCGATCGAGCGCGACCAGGCGGGCGAGGCCGACGGCCATGGCGCGACCCGTTCCCGGCCGCGGATCGCGCGCGAGCGCGGTGATCCGGTCGGCGAGCGCGGTGACCATCGCGGTGACCGGCGTGATTTCCGCCGGATCGAGGGCGAAGGATGCGTCGGACGGGGTCGTCACGGCGTCGGCACGCAGGGGACGAGCGTCGGCGAGCGCCTCCAGCGCGCTCAGCGCCGCGGCGCGATCCTCCCACCGTTGGGCGATGCCCCAGCACGGGGGCACGACCTCGTCGTCCACCGGTGGCGGGCCCGGATCGGTGGGAATGACGTCGCCCAGCGTGGCGCGGACGCGTGCTATCGTCATTGCGAGAACATCGGCTCCCACCCGGGCACGGAGCGCGACCAGGACCGGCTCCTCGGTCGGCGACGTGGCGGCGAAGAGCCCCGCGCCCGCGACGGGTACGCCGTTGGCGACGCCGCGTCGCGCCGCCCGCACCGCCGCGAGCAGGCGGGCGTCGGCCGCGAAGTCGGCCACGCACGCGCGGCGCTGCGCCTGCGCGACGTGGCGCCGGCGGAACTCGTCGTGGATCAGGAGCGCCGTCGCGTCGGACACGGGCACGCGGCGGACGGAGACGGTGCGGTTCTCGACCAGCCGATAGCGGGTGACGAAGTCGTCCCACTGCTCGATCGTCAGCTCGAGGATGCCGGGGCGCTCGAACTGGTAGTGGAACGTCTCGTCCCCGATGCGGAGGGCGGCGTGCCCGCCACTCGAGCCGCCCTCGTTCGCGGCGATGGTGATCCAGTCGAGGAACGCGCCGTGCGCGGGCGCCCCGCGTCCGCCGAGCGCGGCGGCGAGGACGGCCGCTGCGACGACGCTACCGCGTGCTGGCGCGCTCGTAGGCCGATCGCACCGCATTCATCTTGACGGGGTCGGAGCCGGTGAGGCTGCTGAGATAGGTTTCGAACGTGACGCCGGTCACGCGGGCCTTGGCGAGCCCCTCGCCCACTCCCTCCCAGGTGGCGGCATTCGCGTCCCAGTCGGTGATGCCGTGCGTACGCCCCAGCTCCGCCAGCTGACCACGGAACGCCTCGACGTCGCCGCCGGTCCGCACGTAGGCGGCGGTGTAGTCGCGGACGTCCGCCGGTACGCCGCGGTCGATCCGCCCGATTTGGAGGACGCGGACGGACTCGACGCCGCCTTCGAGCTGCTGTCGAGCGACGCCGACATGCTCTCGGAACTGATCGAGATCGAGCAGCCGGCGAGTCCCACGGCCGCGACGAGGGCGACGACCCGGAAGACGAGGGAGCAGATCACCGTGGTCAGGCGGCGCGCTGGAGGCGGGCGATCCGCTCCTCGAGCGGCGGATGGCTGGCGAAGACGTGCATGAAGCGGGAGCGGCTCGATATCTGGAACGCGGCAATGGCCGTCTCCTGCGCGGGTGCGTTCGGCAGGTCGCGTCCGAGCGCCTGGAGGGCACCGATCATGTTGTTGCGTCCGGCGACGCGGGCGCCGCCGGCGTCGGCGCGGAACTCGCGCCAGCGCGAGAACCAGGCGACGACGATCGAGCCGAGGATCATGAACACGATCTCGAGCACGATCTGGATGAGGAACGCCAGGCCGAAGGACGGCGCCGTCGTCGTCGTCGCGCCGCATCGAGTTCGCCACGCCCCAGGCGATCGCGCGCGCGAGGAACATCACGAACGCGTTCACGACGCCCTGGAGGAGCGTCATCGTCACCATGTCGCCGTTGGCGATGTGGGTGATCTCGTGGCCGAGGACGCCCTCGATCTCGCCGCGGTCCATGCGTCGGAGCAGGCCCGTCGAGACGGCGACGAGCGCGCGCGACTTGGTCGGCCCGGTGGCGAAGGCGTTCAGGTCGGGTGAATCGTAGACGCCGACCTCGGGCATCGGGATGCCGGCCGCCTGCCGCAGCCGGTCGACGGTGTTGAGGAGCTCGCATCGCGGCGGGATCGCGGGTGCCCGGCTCGATCACCTGGACGCCCATGGCGCGCTTGGCGATGATCCGCGAGAGGGCGAGCGAGATGAACGCACCGCCCATGCCCCAGACGAGACAGAAGGCCAGCAGCTGCGAGTAGTCGATCCCGTTGGCGCTCAGGTAGGGGCGGATGCCGAGGACGTTCAGCAGCACCGAGAGCGTGAGGACGACCAGCAGGTTCGTCGCCAGGAAGAGGAGCACGCGCTTCACCATGACGCCGCATACTAGCCATTCCGGCGGAAGCTCGTAAGGGCGCCCGGGGGCGCTGGCATGAGCCGTCCAGGCCGGCCAAGCTCCGGGGCACATGCGCGGGATCACCGGCGTCCTGCTGAGTCTGCTGGTCGCCGGCCTGTGCCTGTGGCTGGCGGCCCGGAACGTCGACGCGGCGGCACTGCGCGCGGCCTTCGCCCAGTTCGACGCGCGGTGGCTGATCCCCGCGGTCGCCGTGAGCCTCGCGATCCAGGTCTTCCGCGCCTGGCGCTGGCAGCTCGAGCTGCGGCCGCTGGCGCGCGTCGGGCTCGGCCTGCTGTGGGTGGTGGTGAGCGTCGCCTACATGGCGATCAACCTCCTGCCGGCGCGGGTCGGCGAGGTGGTGCGGCCGTGGCTCCTGTCGCGGCGTGCGCCGGTCTCGTTCTCGAACGTGGTCGGCAACCTGGTCGATCGAGAAGACGTGCGACTCGGTCGTGATCGTCTTCTACATCCTGATCGGCTTGCTGACGACGCCGAACCTGCCCGACTGGGTGCGGCGCGGCGCGTTGGTTCCGACGGTCGCGGCGGCCGTGCTCGCCGTCCTGGTGGTGCTCATCTGGTGGCGCGGCGAGCAGTTCGTCGAGCGCGGGGTCGTGCGCTTCCTGCCCGCGCGCTTCGGGGGCGGGTGGTCGGCGTGGCGCGGGCGATCGTCGACGGCATGCGCGTCGTCCCCGACGGCGCGGCTCGTCGTCGCGGTGCTGGCGGTCTCGATGGCGCTCTGGTTCCTGCCCATCCTCTCGAGCTGGATCATGATCCGCGCCTTCGAGTTCGACGTGCCGTTCAACGCCGCGCTGATGGTCTTCATCTTCATCGGCTTCGGCACGGCGCTGCCGCAGGCGCCGGGGATGATCGGCACCTACCAGTACGCCTGCGTGCTCGCCCTCGGGCTCTTCGGCGTGCCGCCGCCGCTCGCCCTGGCCTACGGCCTGGTGCTGAACGCGGTCCAGCTGACGACGATCGTCGTCCAGGGCCTCGTCGCACTGCCGATGGCGGGGATCGGCGTGCGCGACCTCGCGCGCGTCGGCGATGAGGTCGCGGCCGAGCGCTGAGCGTCTACGGCCGGTGCCGCCGCCGGTACTCGCGCACCTGCCGGTGGGTGATCGTAACCAGGTCGCCCATCGACTCGTTCGCGTCGACGAGGTGCAGGCCCCAGTCCGGCGTGATGTCGCCGCCGATGTCGTCGATGCGCGGGTCCGACGGGACGCCGTTCACGCGGACGGCGAGGTAGACGAAGCCGTCGTGCTCGTCGCACCGGGCTTCGAGGAAGTCCGGCAACGAGACGAACGGCGTGGTGATCGCCTGGCCGGTGGAGAGCCACTGCGGCGTCACGACCGGCAGGATCGGGAGCGAGCGCCCGTCGGTGGGCAGGTACGGGTGCAGCACGCCCCACCCGCCGCCGAGCGCTGCCGGGTTGGTGCACGCAGCCTTCATGCCGGGCCGGCTCGGCACGCCGAAGCGGCTGTTCGGCGGCGGCGGCGCCGTGGCGCGGAACGACCCGTAGGTGATCGCGCAGCCGAGGTCGCGATTGCTGTGACAGAGCGGGATGTGCGCGAAGTCGCCGCCCACGTCGGCGCCGTCGGGCACCTGGAGGCTCGCGCCGAGCAGGATCGCCGACACCAGGCGGTCGCGCAGCGCCGGCACCGCCGTCGATCTCCTCCTGGATCAGGCGGATCAACTGGAACGAGCCCTGCGAGTGCCCGATCAGGACGACGCCCCGGCCCTGGTTGTCGTTGGCGATGTAGTGCTTCCATGCGTCGACGACGTCGTCGTAGGCGAGCGCCTGGTCGACCGGGATGGGGTTCCCGCCGATGAAGCTGAGGAGGCCCGTGAGCGTGATCTGTCGGTAGATGGGTGCGAAGACCCGGCACTCGATGCCAAGGCGCGCCGCCTGCTGGCGGACGACGAACAGCTCCTGGTCGTCGCCGGGGACGAAGTCGCTGTTGCCCGTCTGATCGGTCGAGATGGTGGGGTAGACGTAGAAGCAGTCGACCTTCGGTTTGCGCGCCGGGTGCCAGCGCTCCGTTCGCAGGCGCCCGTCGGCCCGGATGACGGTGGCATCGAGATCATGGTCGCAGACGTCGTCGGTATCGCCGCGACAGAGCCAGTGCGCCGGGTCGGCGTAGATCGCGCTGCGGTAGCCGGGGTACGGATTGACGGGTGCTGCCGGCGCGGTGCGCGTCAGCACGAGGGTGGCGACGGCGAGCGATATCCCCAGAGCCCGGAACCGCATGGCGGGCACCATCCCACATCATCCCGTGGCGGGCCAGCAGAAACGCACCAACGGGTTGCCCGTCTCCGGGACCTCGCATAGGCTCCCGACGTCTCGGATGGTGGATTTCGACGCGACGCTCGGCCGCCACGGCCTCGGGCCGCTCCGCCGGGAGCGTCCGATCACGCTGCAGGTGAACGTCGGCAAGCGCTGCAACCAGGCGTGCCATCACTGCCACGTCGACGCCGGGCCGAAGCGCACCGAGATGATGTCCGCCACGACCGCCGCGCGCGTGCTCGATCTGCTGGCAAATAGTCCGGGGGTCGAGGTTCTCGACCTGACCGGAGGCGCCCCGGAGCTCAACCCGAACTTCGTGACCCTCGTCACCGCTGCGCGCGCGCTCGGCCGGCGCGTGATCGTCCGCTGCAATCTGACGGTCCTGCTCGTCGACGGGATGGCGGAGCTGCCGGCGTTCTACCGGCGGCACGCCGTCGAGATCGTCGCCTCGTTGCCATGCTACACGGCCGACAACGTCGACCGCCAGCGCGGGGGTGGGGTCTTCGCCGACAGCGTCGAGGCGCTGCGCCGGTTGAACGCCGCCGGCTACGGCCTGCCGGGATCGGCGCTGCGGCTCGACCTCGTGTACAACCCGGTGGGCGCCTTCCTGCCACCCGCGCAGGCCGTGCTGGAGGCGCAGTACCGTGACACACTGGCCCGCGACCACGGCGTCCGCTTCCATCGACTGCTGACGATCACCAACATGCCGATCAACCGCTTCGCGGAGCAGCTCTCGCGCACGGGCGCGCGCGACGCCTACGCGACGCTGCTCGTCGAGCACTTCAATCCGGACACGGTCCCGTCGCTGATGTGCCGCCATCTCGTCAGCGTCGGATGGGATGGGCGACTGTACGACTGCGACTTCAACCAGATGCTGGAGCTGCCACTCGGCGGTGCTGCGCGGACCATCTGGGACGTCGACGACCTGTCGACGCTCGCGGACGAGCGCGTCGCGACCGCTGCCCACTGTTTCGGCTGCACGGCGGGCGCCGGGTCGAGCTGTGGCGGATCACTCGCTGGCGACGGACCCGCCGGCGCGGCAGCATGAACACGAACCTCAAGAAGGAGAAGCGGATGAACAAGGGAGTCATGATCGCGGCGGCCGCCGCCACCCTGTTGCTCGCGGGTGGCGTGCAGGCCCGGATGGACGAGAAGGGCGGCGACGACAAGGTGCAGTGTCTCGGCGTCAACGCCTGCAAGGGGCAGGGCAGCTGCGCGACCGGCAAGAGCTCGTGCGCAGGGATGAATGCCTGCAAGGGCAAGGGCATGGTCGAGATGAGCGCCGCCGACTGCAAGGCGAAGGGTGGCACGGTGCAGGACCCCAAGCAGGGGATGCACTGAGCGACGGGGCGCCTCCCGTCCACTGAAACCGGGCGGGAGGCGCCGCATCCAATCCTCACGATGGCGATCGCCGTCCCGTACCTCGGCCATGGGATCGGTCTCAGGCCCACCCACTACCAGGACATCCTGGACGGCTGCGGGCGTGCCGACTGGTACGAGGTCATCTCCGAGAACTTCATGGTCCGCGGCGGCCGCCCGCTCCATGTCCTGGAGCGCATCCGGGCCATCGCGCCGGTCGTGCTGCACGGAGTGTCGCTGTCGATCGGGTCGGTCGATCCATTGAACGACGCCTACCTCGATCAGCTCGCGGCCCTCGCGGATCGGATCGAGCCGGCCTGGGTGTCGGACCACCTGTGCTGGGGTGGCGTCGGCGGCCACTACGCGCACGACTTGCTGCCCCTGCCGTACACCGAGGAGGCGCTCGGCCACGTCGCGGCGCGCATACGGCGGGTGCAGGACCGTCTCGGACGTCGCGTGCTGATCGAGAACGTGTCGAGCTACGTCGGCTTCACGCACTCGACGATGCCGGAGTGGACGTTCCTCGCGGCGGTCGCCGCGGCGGCGGACTGCGGCATCCTGCTCGACGTGAACAACGTCTGGGTGAGCGCGGTGAACCACGGATTCTCGCCGGTGGAGTATGTGCAGGGCATCCCGGCGGAGCGGGTCGGTCAGATCCACCTCGCCGGCCACAGCGACCACGGTACCCACCTCCTCGACACGCACGACGCCGCCGTTCCACCACCGGTCTGGGACCTCTATCGCCTGGCCGTCCAACGCTGTGGACGGGTGTCCACGCTGGTGGAGTGGGACGACCACATTCCGCCGCTCGACGAGGTGCTCGCCGAGTCGGCACGTGCCCGCGACATCGAGGCCGAGGAGACGCATGCAACCGCCGTCTCTGCGTGAGCTGCAGACGCGCTTCTGGGAGGCGTTGGCGGTGACGCCAGACGCGCCGCCGCCCGATCTGCTCGCGGTCGTCGCCCCCAGGCCGTCCCTCGAGCCGGCCGACCGCGTTCGCATCTACGGCGGTATGTACACGGCTCGCCTGCGCGAGGCCCTGCGCGAGGACTACCCGCGTACCGCAGCGCTGCTGGGTGAGGAGGCGTTCACCGATCTGGTGACGGCGTACACGGCCCACCACCCGTCCGTGAACCCATCGATCCGCTATGCGGGCGCCCAACTGGCGACCTTCCTCGCCGAGCGTCCGGAGGCCGGCCGTCTCCCCTTCCTCCCCGATCTCGTGCGCCTGGAGTGGGCCCGCGTCGACGCCTTCGACGCCCCCGATTGCGAGCCCACGACGCTGGACGATCTGCGGGCCGTGCGGGCGGAGGACTTCGCCGAGATCCGATTCGTCCCGGTGCCGTCGTGCACGGTGCTCCGTGTCGACTGGCCGGTGCACCGCATCTGGTCGGGAGAGTGCGACGTCGAGCCCGCCTTCACCGTGCTGCGCGTCTGGCGACGGGATTACACGGTCTTCCATGCGCCCATGGACACCCACGAACAGGCGGCGTTCGAGCGTGTCCGGCGCGGGGAGCCGTTTGCGGCGGTTGCCGAGGTGTTCGCCGGGCTGCCTGCCGGGGATGGCGCCCGGGAGACTGGTGCACTCCTGGCCCGCTGGCTGGAGGACGGTCTGCTGGTGCGTCGCCCGACCTGATGATGGTACAGTCCTCGGGGTCGGATGGTTGCTCGCGTCACCCTGCTGCTCGCCGCCACGCTGGCGCTGCTCGCGTCGGCGGAGGTCCGTGCCGATGACGACGCCGGGGCGCCGACGGCGCGGTCGTCCAAGTCCCGCCGCCTGACCAAGGCGGAAGAGCTCGAGCGCGATCGACTGCTCGATCTCGCCACGCAATACAGGGCGCGCGCGAACAACATGCGGGACCGCGCCGACGACATGTTCCAGAAGAACAAGAACGACATGGGGCAGGAGCTGGCAGACAAGGCGGACACGATCGAGGACCAGGCCCGGGAGCTGGAGGGGGAGGCCGACGAGATCGACCATCCTTCCGGCGCCGACCTTCCCAGCCGGCACCGGACGAAGCGCCCTTCGTTCCGCGGATCGAACGACCGTCGGCGGGACTGAGCCCGGCCCGAGCTGCCGGAAGGGTCCCTCGCTGGCACTCGGATTGCATCTGGATTGCGTCGTGATCGCGGCCGCCGCTGGCCGGAGAGGAGACGCACCATGAGGCAGCTCAAGCTGATCGACGGCCATTCCGGGCCCCTGCGCACCGAGGCGACCCCCTGGCGTGGACGGCCTGCCGAGAGCGAGACCCGTCTCATGTTCGCCATCCTCGAGGACGCCGTGTCCACGATCGTGGCAAGCCGCCGCACTGGGGCGGGGCGCCACGCCAAGGTCCGCCGCGAAGCGATCGAATGGATGCTGAGCGAGGACCGGACCCACATCTTCTCGTTCGAGAACATCTGCGACGCCCTCGACATCGACGGCCCGACCCTCCGTCGGGTGGTCCTCGAAGAGGCGGGGATCGTGCCGTTGCCCGTTCGTCAGCAGCCGCCTGCCTTTGGGACGGGCACCCTGGCGCGAACCGCCGCCTCGCGCTGACCCCACCGGCGCCTCTTGACTGAGGCGCGCCCGAATATACCTTTGCGCCGCCCGGTCGGACGATCGGGTTCATCTCACATGGAGCGAGCGGCGCCCCGGAGCGTCCGCGGGAGGTATGTTCGATGGCGCAGCGGATCCGTCCGCTTCACGATCGCCTGATCGTGAAGCGGCTCGAAGAGCAGGAGCAGAAGAGCGTCGGGGGGATCATCATCCCCGACACCGCCAAGGAGAAGCCCCAGGAGGGGAAGGTCGTGGCGGTCGGACCGGGTCGGAACGGAGGACGGCAAGGTGCATCCCGCTCGACGTCAAGGTCGGCGACCGCATCCTGTTCGGCGAAGTACTCGGGCAACGAGATCAAGATCGACGGTGAGGAACACCTCATCATGCGAGAGGAAGACGTCCTCGGCATCGTCGAGGGCTGAGAAGGGCAAGGGAGGTCAGCAACATGCCTGCGAAGATTGGTACGGTTTGGCGAGGACGCGCGCGCCAAGGTCCTGCGGGCGTCAACATGCTCGCCGATGCGGTCACGGTCACCCTGGGCCCGCGCGGCCGCAACGTCGTGCTCGAGAAGTCCTGGGGCGCGCCGAACGTCACCAAGGACGGCGTCACGGTCGCCAAGGAGATCGAGCTCGCCGACAAGTTCGAGAACATGGGCGCGCAGATGGTGAAGGAGGTCGCCTCGAAGACCTCCGACGTCGCCGGCGACGGCACCACGACGGCCACGGTGCTCGCCCGCGCGCTCTTCACCGAAGGGCGCGAAGCTGGTCGCCGCCGGCCACGACCCGATGAGCCTGAAGCGCGGCATCGACAGGCCGTCGCCGCCGTGATCGAGGAGCTGAAGAAGCTCTCGAAGTCGACCAAGGGCAAGGACGAGATCGCCCAGGTCGGCACCGTGTCGGCCAACGGCGACCGCACCATCGGCGACATGATCGCCGAGGCGATGGAGAAGGTCGGCAAGGAGGGCGTCATCACGGTCGAGGAGGCGAAGAGCCTCGAGACCCAGCTCGACGTCGTCGAGGGCATGCAGTTCGACCGCGGCTACCTCGAGCCCGTACTTCGTCACCGATCCGGATCGCATGGAGGCCGTCCTCGAGGACGCCTTCATCCTCATCCACGAGAAGAAGATCTCGTCGATGAAGGACCTCCTGCCGCTGCTCGAGCAGGTGGCGCGCGCCGGCAAGCCGCTGCTGGTCCTCGCCGAGGAGGTCGAGGGCGAGGCGCTGGCCACGCTCGTCGTCAACAAGATCCGCGGCACGCTTCAGCTGCTGCGCCGTGAAGGCGCCGGGCTTCGGCGACCGCCGCAAGGCCATGCTCGAGGACATCGCGATCCTGACCGGCGGCCGCCTGATCGCCGAAGAGCTGGGCCTCAAGCTCGAGAACGTCACCCTGAAGGACCTCGGCCGCGCGAAGCGGATCGTGGTCGACAAGGACAACACGACGCTCATCGACGGCGCCGGCAAGAAGACCGACATCGAGGGCCGCATCAAGCAGATCCGGGCGCAGATCGAGGAGACCACCTCCGACTACGACCGCGAGAAGCTCCAGGAGCGGCTCGCGAAGCTGGTCGGCGGCGTCGCGGTCATCCGCGTCGGCGCGGCGACCGAAGTCGAGATGAAGGAGAAGAAGGCGCGCGTCGAGGACGCGATGCACGCGACCCGCGCGGCCGTCGAGGAGGGCATCGTGCCCGGCGGTGGCGTCGCGCTGCTGCGCTCGCAGGCGAGCCTCGACGCCATCAAGCTCCCGGACGCGGAGCAGCAGGCGGGCGTCAACATCGTCCGGCGCGCGATCGAGGAGCCGCTGCGCTGGATCGCCAAGAACGCGGGGCTGGACGGCGCGGTCGTGGTCGACAAGGTGAAGAACGGCAAGGGGTCGTTCGGGCTCAACGCCGCGACCGAGGAGTACGAGGACCTGATGAAGGCGGGCATCATCGACCCGACCAAGGTCGTCCGCACCGCGCTGCAGAATGCCGCGTCGATCGCCGGGCTGATGCTCACGACCGAGGCGATGGTGGCCGACAAGCCCGAGGACAAGAAGCCGGCCGCGCCTGCCATGCCCCACGGCGGCGACGACTTCTAGCGAGCCGAAATCGCATCGAGGCGAAGGCGGGCGTCACGGCGTGATGCCCGCCTTCGCCGTTTCCGGCGACCCGCTTGACGCGGGGCCCCCGCGGGGCGATGGTCGCCTCGTCCCATGACACAGCTCGAAGCGGCCCGTCAGGGCGTGATCACGCCGGAGATGCGCGCGCGTGGCGGAGCGCGAGAGCGTCGACGCCCGAGTTCATCCGCGACGAGGTGGCGCGCGGTCGGCTCGTGATCCCGGCCAACGTCCGCCACCTCGCCGGCAGCGGCGGCGCCGCGCCCGACGCCGGCGAACGGCCATCCGCGGAGCTACCCGGCGACGCGGCTCGGCCATCCCGGGCGCGCCGACGCGCGCTACTGGGTGAACCAGACGGTCGCGCAGCGCTGGACGACGATCGACGACCCGCAGCACCTGCGCGGCGAGCGGGCGCCGAAGCGCCTCGACCCGACCGGCATCGGGCGCATGATCACCACCAAGATCAACGCCAACATCGGCGCCTCGCCGGTGTGCGAGCAGCACCGACGGAGGAGGTCGAGAAGCTGCGCTGGGCGCAGCGCTACGGCGCCGACACGCTGATGGACCTCTCGACCGGCGGCGACCTCGACGAGTGCCGCCAGGCGATCATCGACCACGCACCATCCCGATCGGCACGGTGCCGATCTACAGCATGATCATCGGCCGGCGCATCGAGGACCTGACCTACGACGTCATCCTGCAGGAGATCGAGCGCCAGGCGCAGCAGGGCGTCGACTACTTCACCATCCACGCCGGCGTGCTGCGCGAGCACCTGCCGCTGATCGCGCCGCGCGTCACCGGCATCGTCTCGCGCGGCGGCTCGCTGCTGGCCAAGTGGATGATCCACCACGGCAAGCAGAACCCGATGTACGAGCTGTTCGACGAGATCAGCGCCATCATGCGCGAGTACGACGTCACGTACTCGCTCGGCGACGGCCTGCGCCCCGGCTGCCTGGCCGACGCCAGCGACGCGGCGCAGCTCGCCGAGCTGCACACGCTCGGCGAGCTGGTGCAGCGCGCGCGCGCGGCCGGCGTGCAGGTGATGGTCGAGGGACCGGGCCACGTGCCGCTCGACCAGATCGCGCTGGAACATGCAGCTCCAGCAGGAGCGTCTGCGACGACGCGCCGTTCTACGTGCTCGGCCCGCTCGTCACCGACGTCTTCCCCGGCTACGACCACATCACCAGCGCCATCGGCGCCACCGAGGCGGCGCGCGCCGGCGCGGCGATGCTCTGCTACGTGACGCCGAAGGAGCACGTCGGCCTGCCCAAGGCGCGAGGACGTGAAGGCCGGCTGCATCGCCTACAAGATCGCCGCCCACGCCGGCGACATCGCCCGCGGCATCGCCGGCGCGCGGCAGTGGGACGACGACCTGTCGCGCGCCCGCGCGGCGCTCAACTGGCCGAGGCAGTTCGAGCTCGCCTTCGACGGCGAGACGGCGCGCGCGCTGCACGACGAGGACCTCGAGGTCGACACCGACTTCTGCGCCATGTGCGGCCACGACTGGTGCAGCATGCGCATCTCGAAGGAGATCGTCAGGCCTTCGCCAGCGGCAAGGACCCGGACTTCCAGCCCGAGCGCGCGCGCGATGCGCAGCCCCGGCGTCGAGCGACGAGGGCCGCGACCTGCTGCGCGCAGCGCGCGGCGAGCCTGCCGGTCGTCGACGGCAAGCACGCCTGCCACAGCGATCTCGTTCCCGACGAGGATCGCGCGCGCGCGCTCCAGGACACGCTCGTCGCAAAACCGTAGCGTCGTCATTCGTGAGCGAATATCGCCGCGAAATTTTCATTGTCGCGGTCGACGCCGGTGCGGTAGGGGTAGCCTGCGGAGGAATTCCAAGTATGTACCGTCTTCTCGGGCTACTCATGTCGCTGGTTCTCGTTACGTCGGTCGGGGCCGCCGACATCCCGATCTTCGGGAAGCAGCTGCTGCTGAAGGATCCCGCCTCCGGGCCCGAGAAGCGCACCGTCCGCTTCCGTGACACGAAGGATCCGGCGATCGACCCGGCCAACGCGGCCGATCCTCGCATCAACGGCGCGACGCTCGAGATCGTCGGACGGGGCGCTGCCGACGGCACCAGCGGGGTCATCACGCTCCCGGGCGGGCAGTGGACGGGACTCGGACATCCGGCGGGCAGCAAGGGCTACAAGTTCGCGGGGCCGGTGAACGGCGTCAAGAAGATCACCCTCAAATCCGGCAAGACGGGCGGCTCGCTCGTCATCACGGGGGGAAGAGTGACTGGCCCTTCGCGATCTCGCAGTCCCAGGACGGTCCGATCGACGTGCGCCTGGCGATCGGCGGCGACGTGTATTGCGCGCGCTTCACGACCTTCGACCCGAACGAGCCCGGAACGGTGAAGGGACGTGACGCCGCTGCGCCGGCGACGTGCGCGGCGCCGGTGTCCGCCGTCTGCGGCGACGGCGTCGCCCAGGGGACCGAAGAGTGCGACGACGGCGGGACGACGAGCGGCGACGGCTGCTCGGCGACCTGTCAGCTGGAGAATACCTCGGCACTGTGTGCCGGCGTTCCCACCGTGTCGGGAACGACGCTCGGCAGCGTCCGCGTCGCGAGCGGGCTCAATGCCCCCGTGCACGTGACCGCTCCGCGCCTCGATCCGAACCGCCTCTTCATCGTCGAGCAGGGCGGCACGATCCGCATCGTGAAGAACGGCGTCCTCCTCGGCACGCCGTTTCTCAACATCGCCACCCGCATCGTGAGCGGTGGAGAGCAGGGGTTGCTCGAGCCTCGGCTTCCACCCGGACTACGAGAGCAACGGCTACTTCTTCGTCGACTACACGCGCAGCGGGGACGGCGCGACGGTGGTGTCGCGGTTCTCGGTGAGCGGCAATCCCGACGTCGCCAACGCCGCGAGCGAGGTGATCCTGCAGGTCATTCCGCAGCCGGCGCCGAACCACAACGGCGGGCAGGTGGCCTTCGGCCCGGACGGCGGTCTCTACGTCGGCATGGGCGACGGCGGCGGCGGGGGCGATCCGCTGGAGGTGGCGCAGGACGACGGCAGCTTCCTCGGCAAGCTGCTGCGCTTCGACGTGAGCCTGCCCGCGCCCATCACGCCCGTGCGCTGGGCGAAGGGGCTGCGCAATCCCTGGCGCTTCAGCTTCGACCGGCTGACGGGCGAGATCTACATCGGCGACGTCGGCCAGGACCTTTGGGAGGAAGTCGACGTCACCGCCAACGCGCAGGGCCTCAACTACGGCTGGGACATCTTCGAGGCCAATCACTGCTTCGAGCCCGATCCGGCGCCCGCCTGCCCGAATCCGCCGACGGGATTCACGATGCCGGTACTCGAGTACGGCCATGGTCCCGGATGCTCGATCACCGGCGGCTTCGTCTATCGCGGCTGCCGCATGCCGGCGCTGCGCGGCACGTACTTCTACTCGGACGCCTGCGCGGGTTTCATCAGACCTTCAAGGGCGTGAGCGGCGGCGTGGCGCAGAACACGCAGGATCGGACGGCGGACGTCGCACCGGGTGGCGGGCTCTCGATCAGCGCCGTCACCTCGTTCGGCGAGGATGCGCGCGGTGAGCTGTACGTCGTCGACTACGGCGACGGCGAGGTCTTCAAGATCGTTCCGTAGGCGCCCTCTGGCACCGCCCTCGGCGCGACGCTATTTTCGCGCCATGGCGACCCACCGCGACTCCTTCGGCACCCGTGCGACCCTTGCGGTCGGCGGGCGTGAACTCGTGATCCACCGCCTGCCCGTGCTGGGCGAGCGCGCGGCGCGCCTCCCGATCTCGCTACGCATCCTGCTCGAGAACCTCCTGCGCAACGAGGATGGGCGCACCTACACCCGGGACCACGTCGAGAGCATGCTCGCCTGGGAGCCCGGTCGGCAGCCCGATCGCGAGGTGCCGTTCATGCCCGCCCGGGTCATCCTCCAGGATTTCACGGGCGTGCCGGCGATCGTCGACCTCGCCGCGATGCGCGACGCGATGCGCGCGATGGGCGGCGACCCGGCACGCATCAACCCGCTGCAGCCGGTCGACCTGGTGATCGACCATTCCGTGCAGGTGGACGCGTTCGGGTCACCGGCGGCGTTTCGCACCAACGTCGAGCTGGAGTACGAGCGCAATCGCGAGCGCTACGCGTTCCTGCGCTGGGGGCAGCAGGCATTCGACCGCTTTCGCGTCGTCCCGCCGGGCACCGGCATCGTCCATCAGGTGAACCTCGAGTACCTGGCCTCGGTCGTCTGCACGCGGGAGATCGACGGCGCGACGGTCGCCTTCCCGGACACGGTCCTGGGCACCGACTCCCACACCACGATGATCAACGGCCTGGGCGTCGTCGGCTGGGGCGTCGGCGGCATCGAGGCGGAGGCGGCGATGCTCGGGCAGCCGACGGTCATGCTGATTCCGCAGGTCGTCGGCTTCCGTCTCCACGGGACGCTTCCCGCCGCGGCGACGGCGACCGACGTCGTGCTGACGGTCACCGCAGATGCTGCGCAAGAAGGGCGTCGTCGGCAAGTTCGTCGAGTTCTACGGCCCTGGGCTGGCGAGCCTCTCGCTCGCCGATCGCGCCACGATCGCCAACATGGCGCCCGAGTACGGGGCGACGATCGGGCTTCTTCCCCGTCGACGACGAGACGCTGGCGTACCTGCGCCTCTCGGGCCGCGATCCGCAGGTCGTCGCGCTGGTCGAGGCCTACACCAAGGCGCAGGGGCTGTTCCGCACGCCGTCCACGCCCGATCCGGTGTTCAGCGACAGCCTCGAGCTCGATCTGGCGGCGGTCGAACCGTCGCTCGCGGGCCCGAAGCGGCCGCAGGACCGTGTGCCCTCTGAAGACCGCCAAGGCGGCGTGGCGCACGTCGCTGGCGGACTTCCTGAAGGGCGGCAAGACGAAGGCCGACGTCACCGAGCCGGTCGCCATGAACGGCACGAGCGGCACGGTCGGCCACGGGTCGGTCGTCATCGCCGCGATCACGAGCTGCACGAACACGTCGAACCCCTCGGTGATGCTCGGGGCCGGGCTGCTCGCGCGGAAGGCGGTGCAGCGGGGGCTGCGCGTCAAGCCGTGGGTGAAGACGAGCCTCGCGCCCGGCTCGAAGGTCGTGACGCGCTACCTCACCGACGCCGGCGTGCTCGCCGATCTCGCCGCGCTCGGCTTCGAGCTCGTCGGCTACGGCTGCACCACGTGCATCGGCAACAGCGGACCGCTGCCCGAGACGGTGGCGCACGCGGTGGAGCACGGCGATCTCGTGGCGGCCGCGGTGCTCTCGGGCAACCGCAACTTCGAGGGCCGCGTCAACCCGCAGGTGCGCGCGAACTACCTGGCGTCGCCGCCGCTGGTCGTGGCCTACGCGCTCGCCGGCACCATGGACATCGACCCGTACACCGAACCGCTCGGGACGGGGACCGACGGGCAGCCCGTGTACCTGCGGGACGTCTGGCCGACGGAGGCCGAGCTCCGGACCGCGCTCGCGGCCGTGAGCGCCGAGCGCTTCCGCGAGGAGTACGCGCACGTGTTCGAGGGCGACGCGATGTGGAAGGGCATGCCCGCGCCATCGGGCGACCGCTACGCCTGGGACGCGGCGTCCACGTACATCAAGTCGCCGCCGTTCTTCGAGGGCATGACGCGGGAGCCGAAGCCGACGTCCGACGTCCGCGGCGCCCGCGTCCTGGCGCTGCTCGGCGACTCGATCACCACCGACCACATCTCGCCCGCCGGATCGATCAAGGCCGACAGCCCGGCCGGGCACTAGCTGGTCGCCCAGGGCGTGTCGCCCAAGGACTTCAACTCGTACGGCGCGCGTCGCGGCAACCACGAGGTGATGATGCGCGGCACGTTCGCCAACATCCGCCTGCGCAACCAGCTCGTGCCGGGCGTGGAAGGCGGATGGACGGCGCACCAGCCCAGCGGCGAGAAGATGGCGATCTACGACGCCGCCATGCGCTACCGCGCCGACGGCGTGCCGTTGATCGTCATCGCCGGCAAGGAGTACGGCACCGGCTCGTCGCGCGACTGGGCGGCCAAGGGCACGCTGCTCCTGGGCGTGCGCGCGGTGATCGCCGAGAGCTTCGAGCGCATCCATCGCAGCAACCTGGTCGGCATGGGCGTCATGCCGCTGGAGTTCCAGCGCGGGAGAGACGGCCGCATCGCTGGGGCTGACCGGGCACGAGACGTTCGACATTTCGGGTATCGCCAAGGACCTGAAGCCCGGCAAGGCGCTCCGCATCCACGTGACGCCGCCGGCGGGTGAGGGCGAGCCGCGGGAGTTCACCGCGCTCGCGCGCGTCGACACGCCGGACGAGGTCGAGTACTTCCGCCACGGCGGACTGCTGCCGTACGTGCTGAGAGGACTCGTCGCGCGTGGCTGATCCGCGCCTCGAGACGCTGCTGGAGGTCGCGACCGAGGCGGCCTGGGCCGGCGGCCGCTGCACGCTCCGCCACTTCAACGCCGGCGTCGCCGTCGAGCTGAAGGCCGATCGGACGCCGGTGACGGCCGCCGACCGCGAGTCCGAGGCGGCGATCCGCGCGGTCATCGGCCGCGCCTTCCCCGATCACGCGATCCTCGGCGAGGAGGAGGGCGAGACGGCGGGTGCGGCGCCGTATCGCTGGATCATCGACCCGCTCGACGGCACGCGGACGTTCGTGCGCGGCGTGCCGCTCTACGGCACGCTCGTCGGGCTCGAGGTCCGGGGCGCTCCGACGGTCGGCGTCGTGTATCTGCCAGCGCTCGGCGAGACGGTCCGCCGCGGCGCGAGGGCTCGGCTGCACCTGGAACGGTGCGCGATGCCATGTGTCGGGAACGACCCGTCTCGACGACGCGCTGGTCGTCGTCACCGACGAGCGCTCCGCCCGCCAGCGCTCCGGCGCGTGGGACCGTCTCGTCGCCGCGAGCGCCATGCAGCGGACGTGGGCCGATTGCTACGGCTACGTCCTGGTCGCGACCGGGCGCGCCGAGGTCGCCGTCGACCCCGTGATGAACGTCTGGGACTGTGCCGCGTTGCTGCCCGTGGTCGAGGAGGCGGGCGGCCGCTTCACCGACTGGCGCGGTACGCCGACGATCCACGGCGGCGAGGCGGTGGCGACCAACGGCGTGCTGCACGGGGCCGTGCTCGACCTGCTTAGAGCAGCATCGGTAGCGGTCGCAGCTCGCGCTTCAAGGGATCGAGCATCAGTCCCATCGCCTAGCCCCGCCAACGTTCGGCCCTCAACCGTACGGGGGCGGCTCCGCGGATCTGTCGAAGGGGGCCGACGAGGTCATGCCGCGCCGACCGTCGCCTGGATGCCATCGTCCCCGCTCGTACGGCGGTGGGAAGCGCCACCTTCCGGTCCATGCCAGCAGGAGCGAGCCGACGATCGTGGCCGCGGCCCACGCCAGCACCGCCGGCGGCCGGGTGTGCCCGTTCATGCTGCCGACGCTCCACGTCGCGAGCAGCGCGGCAGCGACCGCCAGGTGGGGCCAGAGCAGCAGACGCCGCCGGCGCCCGCCCGGTCGCTTGGGGGTGATCGAGTAGGCGACGGGACGGCGGAGCGCCGCCTGCCACAGCGCCAGGACGAACCAGGGCCACTTCGCCAGCTGCAGGATGGCCGAGCGCCAGTGGACGCCCCACTCGCGCCGCCACTCGAGGAAGAAGCGCTGCCGGTAGAGGTTGGAGAGCTGGAGGAGGGCGAGCCCCGCACCCAGCTCGGCCAGCATCCCCCCGGAGACCAGACGGGGCGCGGTACCGGTCGCGAGGAGGTAGGCGAGCAGCGCGTACGCGACGAGCATGCTGACGCCGCGGAAATAGTAGAGCCCGTGCAGGAGCGACAGCACGCGTTCGATGGGGGGGAGTTGTCGCGCCAGGGTCGGGAAGAGCCGCAGCTTGATGTCGAGGACGGAGCGCGCCCAGCGGAGCTGCTGGTGCAGGTAGCCGTCCCAGTCCACCGGGGTGAGGCCGCGGGCGAGCACCTCCGGCACGTAGACGCCGCGCCAGCCTCGAGCGCGATAGAAGAGCGTGATCAACAGGTCGTCTGCGTCGTGCGGCGCGAACCCGCCGACGTCGGCGAGTGCCGTCGACCGGTGGACGTTGTGGCAGCCGGTCACGATGGGATGTCCCATCGCGTAGCTCGCCATCTGGTGTGAGGAGTAGTAGGCGTACGTCTCCTCGGCGGCGCCGCGCGCGATGAAGCTGGCGTCCTGGTTGTAGTAGACCTGTGCCGCCTGGACGTAGCCCACGGCCGGATCGACGAAGTAGCCGAGCACCCGCTCGAGGAAGCGGCGCTCGGGGACGTGGTCGGGATCGAACGCGACGATGACGTCGTAGCGGTCAAGGCCCGTGTCCGCGAGCCACGCGTTGTAGTTGCCGTGCTTGGTGCGCGCGGCGAACGTGCCGTCGGGCGTGTTGTAGTGCGGCCGGCCACGACGAGAGAAGTGTCGGGCTCCCAGGGACGCGCACAGCACCCTGACCCGTGGATCGTCTCCCTCGTCGAGCACCCAGGTCTCGTGGGGATACTCCATGGCGACGAGCTCGCGGACGGTCTCCTGCAGCATCTCGATCGGCTCCGCGCTCGGCACGAACGTGGTCGCCACGCCGACGGACAGACCCGGCGGCGGCGCGATCGCCCGCGGCCGTCGCATGAGGGACAGCAGCAGCCAGCGAAGTTGCCCGCCGGCGAGCGGCACCAGCAGCAGGATCGTGGCGAGCGCGAACACCAGCGGGTGCGAGGTCCGGTCGCCGGCCGCGGACCATCGCCACAGCATCCAGGTGATCGCACCGAGGTTGACCGCCGTCAGCACCGCGAACGCCACCTGGTCCCATCGTCCCAGCACCGGCTCGTCGACGGGGCGGTGGTGCGGAGCCGCCGGCGCGCGCTCGGCGCGCGGCGCCTCCAGGGTCTGCGGACGGGACATGGGTCGCGACGAGAGTAGCCTGCGGTGCAGCGGTCGCAAGCCCCCTCGTGCCTGGCTCGGCGACGCCTGCTATGACCGCGGCATGCCCGAGCGCGGCCCCGGTCCGATCGCCGTCGTCCACCGCCTGACCATCGCCACGGCCCTCCTCGCGTCGATCGCGTTCACCGTCTACGAGCTGATCGACTTCCTGCAGACGCGGAGCAGCTCGGCGCTCCTCGGCGCCATCGTGGGACTGATCGCCACCGGAGGATTCATCCTCTACCTCCGCAGCCTGCGAGGTCTCGCGGCCAAGCTGACGCCGCGGATCGGCAAGCTCGTCATCGCACTCCTGCTGGCGACGCCGGCGCTCGCCCGCGGCGGCTCGATCACCCTCGAGACGACGCTGCGGACGACGGTCGGCGCGACGGTCCAGGTCGCGGTCGTCATCCGCAATACCGGTACCGACGTCGCCCACGACGTCCGGCCCCGCGCGCGGTTCCTCGGCGAGGAGCGGACCGGAGAGATCGCCCGGCAGATCGGTCCCGGCGGCACGCACGAGTGGACGTTCGACTTCCCGCGTCCGACGGCGCGGGGCCGCTACCCGGTCCTGGTGACGGTGCCGTACGCCGATCCGGGCTTCCGGGGCTTCTCGGCGCTTTCGGCGACGACCGTGGACGTCGACGGCGTCTTCCCCGGCCGCTTCCGCGGCGGTGTCTCGCACCTGGCGATCGACACAGACGCCTCGCTCACGGTGACGATCGTCAACGACGACACGATGGAGCGGACCGCCCGTCTCGCCGTGTTCCTGCCCGACGAGCTCGGGGGGTTCCGTGAACTCGGGCCCTACCAGTTCGCGCCCGGGAAGACCGTCACCATCCCCGTGCCCGTGCGCAATCACGGCGCGCTCGCGGGAAGCCGCTACCCCGTCTATGCGGTCCTGACGGTCGACGACGATCCGCGTACCGCCGCGCTGCTGTCGAGCATGGTCGACGTCGTCGCGACGGTCGCGATCGACTGGCAGGTCTATCTGCCACGGGCGGCGATCGCGCTCGCGGCGTGCTGGGTCGCGGTCGAGATCATGCTGGGCGTGCTCGCGTGGCGGCGTCGGCCGGCCGCGCAAACATAGCGCCGACGAGCCGCGGGTCGAGCACCGCGCCACCCAGCCCGAGGTCGCGCACGTAGGCCAGTGCATCGGCAGGCGCCACCGATCCTCCCGCACTCGGGTCCGCGGCGAGGAACCGCGTCGGATCGGAGCGGAACAGGGCTTCGCACTCCCGCCGTCCGGGGAACATCTTCCAGCCGCGCGGGTTGGCGGGCGACACGACGCACGCGAAGCGGCGCAGATCATCGCCGAGGAGCGTGGCCGCCCGGACGGGATTGTTGGTGATGAGCCCGGCCTCCAGGCCGACGCGCGCCGCGCGATCGAGCAGCGAGGTGAACAGCGACGGTCACGCCGCCGGCGAGCGCCAGCTCGGTCAGCTGCGGGTGCAGGAAGAGACGCGAGATGCGGAGCCCGCGCAGCCCCGCCAGCTCCATGTTCGCCACCAGCGTGCCGCCGGTGGCGAAGTCCTTCGTCAGCACTCCCCGGACCTGGGTGACGGCGCCGAGCGCCTGACGGATCATGTCGCCGGGGCGGAGGCGGAAGAAGCGTGAGCGCGCGGCGCCGACCATGCCCAGGTCGGTCAGGTCGCGGATGAAGGCGAACATGTTGGGGACGACGGCCCAGAGCGGCACGTCGCGCCAGCGCTGGAACTGCGTCAGCGCCTCGCGGATCGGATCGTCGACGACCGCCATGACGGCGCCGGCGCCCGACCGCGTGCGCCTCCTCGCAGATCGCGTGCACCTCGTCGGGGCGGTGCTGACGGGCGACGGTCTCGATCCGCTCGCGCCACGAGCCGTAGTGCCGGCTCTCGGGCGGACGGAGCTCCAGGACGAGCGTCATCCCGTCAGCCCGCCTGGTGCGACGTCCACCGGGGCGCCCGCCGCGGCCGAGGCGTAGATGCCGTCGATCATGCGCTGCGTGTTGAGCGCCTCGGCGAGTGAGCAGAACGGCTGGCGACCGCTGCGGCACGCCTCGACGAACGTCGAGAGCTGGCGGTAGAACGCCTCGCCGCCGATGTGCGGGCTCACGTCGAAGGCGGTGTCGGCGGGCAGCTCGCTGGCGTGGATCTCGCTCCACCCGGCCTCCTGGCCGGCCGCCGGGGCGAGCAGGTGCAGGAGGATGCGCTCGCGCCCGAGGATCATCGTCCCGTTCTTCCCGTCGATGGTCACGCCGTAGTCGAGCATCTGCGTGCCGGGCATGCTCCACGACGTGTCGAGCAGGCCGGTCACGCCGCCCCCGAAGGTCAGCAGCGCCTGTGCCGAGTCGTCGACCTGGCTGAAATGCGACCGGACACTCGCGACCACCCGGCGGATCGGGCCGAAGAACCAGCCGAGGATGAAGAGCAGGTGCGACCCCATGTTCGCCACGACGCCGCCCCCGGCCTGCTCCTTCTGGAAGAACCAGCCCTGCTTGGTGCCGAAGACCTCGCTCACGTAGGCGTGCGCCGAGAAGCGCAGCACCTCGCCCAGGACGCCGCGGGCAAGGAGGTCGTGCGCGGCCCCGACGATGGGCAGATGCGCATAGACGTAGCCGGAGCTGTGGACGACGCCCGCCCGGGTGGCGGCCTCGAGGATCGCCTCCGCGTCGGCCAGCGTCGTCGCCACGGCTTCTCGACGAAGAGGTGGACCTTCCGCGCCAGACACTCGCGCACGACCGGCAGGTGCGTGTGCGTCGGGGTGCAGATGAAGACGGCGTCGGGGGTGCCGGCCGCCCAGAGCGCATCGATGCTCGGGTAGAGCGGCGCGCGGAGGCCCTGACTCGCGAGGTGTGCCGCCAGCGACGTGTCGCGGTCGACGAAGCCGGTGAGCGTGGTGTCGGGATGCACCTGGAGGAGGTGGCCGTGCACCATGCCCATGCGTCCGGCGCCGATGACGGCCGCCCGGAGGGGTGCGTCGGTAGACATGCGGGAGGAGCCTCTACGGGCAAACGGGCCCGGAGGCAACCGCGGCTCAGCGGGCGTGGTGCGGGGGCGACGCGGGGATCGAGGCGCGGAGACGTTCGACGCTCACGTCGAGCGCCTCGCAGACGTTGACGAACGAGAACGGATAGTCGCGATCGTCCGCGAAGATCCATTCGAGCGTCTCGCGGGTACGCCTGGCGCCGCGACCCGTGACCGTCGGCCGGTCACGCGTGACGATCAGGAGCGCGTCTTCCAACACGGCGAACATGAGGCGCTTCGCACCCTCGTCCAGGCCGACGACGCGGGCGTTGCGGATGCGACGCATCCGCCCCTGGATCGAGGCGAGCACTCCGCCCGGGCGGGTCGCCCGGAGCCGGCGGAGCACGATGGCTGCCGCGTGCGACATGACGAGCCGCCCCTAGCACGAATTGGGGGTATGTCGTCAAGCAGGAACTCTAGCCAGTGCACTGCACTGGCATTCAGGCAGCGACGGTGCGGCGGAGTCCTTCGGCGAGCGGGGTCAGCCGGATGGGGAAGTCGTGCAGCAGGGGATGCAGGTCGCAGGGCGCCTCGAGCGTGGCGCCGTGGACGTTGTCGGTCGTCAGCGGGGGGTTCGGCAGCAGGCGCTCGAGGATCGCGGCGAGGACGAAGCTCAGGCCGAGCGGCAGGTGGATGCGGCGGAACGGCTTGCCGAGGGCCCGGCAGATCGATGCCACGAACTCGGTGTACGTCACCGAGTCCGGTCCGCCGACGTCGTAGGTCCGGCCCGCGAGCTCGGGCCGGGCGAGGCTCTGCACGACCACGTCGGCGAGGTCGCCGACCCACACCGGCCGGAGGTGCCACTGCCCCGGACCGATGATCGGAATCACCGGCAGCGAGCGGACGAGACCGGCCAGCTTGACGAACACCCCGCGCGTGCCGGGACCGTAGACGAGGCTCGGGCGCAGGATCGTGACGTCGAGGTCGGCGGCCGCGAACAGGGCGTCGGCGATGCGCTTCGTCTGACCGTAGAGGCCCGGTCTGGGCAGGTGCACGTGCTGGGTGCTCATCACGACCACTCGCCGGCAGCCCGCCGCGCGACAGGCGTCGATCAGCGCCGTCGTGCCGCCGACGTTCACCCGGTAGGTGACCGCGGGATCCAGACGACCGCCGGAGGTCGCTGCCCCGAGGTGGACGACGGCGTCGGCGCCGCGCACGGCCGCGGTCAGGCTGGTCGGGTCGGCGAGGTCGCCGCGCACGACCGTCACGCCCGGCGTCGCCGCGACGGACGTCCCACGCACCATCAGGCGGGGCCTGTGCCCGGCGGCGAGCAGCCGCGGGACCAGCGCCGTGCCGATGAAGCCGGAGGCTCCGGTGACGAGGACCTCAGCCACCGTGGGCCTTCACGCGGGCGCGGCTCTCCGCGCGCATCTGCTGCAGCTGCTCGGCGGCGAAGCCCGCCCAGCGATTGCCGGGATACGTCGAGATCACGTAGCGGAATCGATCGCGGGCCTCGCGCAACCGACCGAGCTGCCGGAGACACAGCCCGACGTGGTAGTGGCTCTCCGCCACCCACACGCTGCCCGGGAAGTGGTCGATCACGCGCTGGTAGCCGGCCATCGCCTCCGCCGGCTTTCCGGATCGGAGCAGGCTCGCCGCCCGGAAGAAGGTGGCGTCTGCCGCGACCGGGGTGTCGCCGCCGAAGAAGATCGCGCTCTCGAAGTAGCGCCGTGCCGTTCCGTAGTCCTGCTTCTCGAAGGCCTTCCATCCCTGCTGATAGAAGCGCGCCGGCCCGATGTCGCGAACGATGTTGAAGCCCGTGACGCCGGCCACCGCGAGGAGTGCCACCCCGACGAGCCATGGCTGCGCGGTAGCGAGCGCGCCGCCGTCCGCCTCGGCCGGAGGAACCGCCGGGCGTCGGCGTGCGGGCACCAGGCAGATCACCAGGCCGGCGACGCTCAGTGCGAGCCCGAGCCAGTCGACGCCGATCCGCCGGAAGGTGAGGCGGACGTGGTTGCCGTCGGGGTAGACCAGCATGAACGCCGGGCTCGCCATGTAGATGCGGCTCGCACCCTCGACGTGCCAGTTCGGATAGTAGGACACCGCGATCGTGTGCGGCTGCCCGGGGCACGTGGTCGTGAACTCGATCGCGAGATGATCGACGCTCTCCTCGATCTTGCAGTCGGTCTCCAGCGGCTCGTGCGGCAGCGTCGTCGGCGACGCCGTCACCAGGGGGAACCGCGCGCGGTCCGCCGCCGGGACGCTCCAGCCGGCGACCAGCGGCACGTCGAGGGCACCGTCGCTCGCGAACCAGCGGTGGAAGTCCTGCTTCCACTGCGCGGTGTCCATCAGGACGGGACGATAGCGCGGCACCCGCACGTAGTGCGGGTCGGCGCCCTTGCGGCGGAAGATGACGTAGGGCTCGCTGGTGAAGCGCCGTTCCCAGCGCGGGTCGGCGTCGAGTGCGCCGATCACCTCCGGCGTCACGGCGATCATGTCCCCGGCGTTCAGCAGGTCGAGGCGCGGCGTTGCATGCTTCAGGTCGAGCGCCGGGTAGCTGTAGCCGGGGATCACGCCCGTCCCCTGCTTCGATATCTGCGACTGCAGCCAGTAGATGTAGGGCGACATGACGTCGGTCTGCAGGAGCACGCCCTCGAGCGTCGGACGGCCGGAGAGCAGCGCCATGTCCTCGAAGACGCGCATGCTCCCGAACCGCTCGTGCGCCGGCGAGTTCTCGTACGCGACGCGCGGGTCGTGGATCGTGCCGCGCACGGCGTCCATCAGGCTCTGCAGGAGCCCCCACGACGGCTTGCGCTCGAGCCCCTCGTAGTTCCAGCGGATCCAGCTCGGGATGAAGCTGGTGTTCGCGTGCGTCCAGGCCGCGATGGCGACGCCGAGTGCGATCGCACCCAGCGGTGCGGCCCGCGCGAACGAGAGGAGACGCGCGACGAAGTCCACCGCCAGCAGGATCAGCATGTAGTAGACGAAGGGGACGAAGCGGATCTCGGGCAGTCCGACGGCGGTCGCGTTCAGGAAGGAGATCGTCGTCGCCACCGCGCAGAAGAGCAGGTAGCGACCGGGGCGGTCGCTCGGACGCGGGTACACGGCCATCCACACGACGTCGAGCGCGGCCAGGATGAACGGAGGCCACAGCACGCGCGGGAAGAGGTCGCGCCAGGAGTTGAAGATCCACTTCCAGTTGATCGACGTGGCGTAGCCGATCTTCGCCATCAGCGGCACGAGCCAGAAGCTCATCAGCAGGACGGCCGTGCCGTACACCAGCAGCAGGTAGCGCGAGGTTGCGGCCGAACTCGCGGCGTCGCAGGAGGAAGAAGACGCCCGGGGTGGCGGCGTTCAGGAACGCGACGGGATGGCAGAGTCCCGCCATGCGCGAGCACCGCCGCGCGCGAGCGCCAGCCGCGGCCCTGCACGACGCCGCGGTAGAGCAGCCCGATGAACCACACCGCGAAGCGCGAAGCCCATGCTGTGGGCGAACTCGCCGGCGAGCGTGCTCGGGATGTTGCCGCCCCACATCGAGTTGCCCTCGTTGAACAGGAACATGCAGGCTGGCCGCGGCACCGACCGCGACCGCGGGCGCGCGGTAGCCGAGGGCGCGCAGCGCGAGCACCGTCGTCACCGGCAGCAGGAACGAGCCGGTCGCCGTGACCACCTTGAACGCGGCGTTGAAGGGGACGACGAGCGACGAGCGCCAGAATGAGCAGCGACGGCGGCAGGAAGTAGAACTGGTAGGGCGTGTAGCCGGCGAAGTTCCCGAGGTCCCATCCCTGCGGCTGCCCCGCGGGCAGCAGGACGTCGCGCAGATGGTGCACCGGGCGGAGGAACGACGGCGTGTCGCCGCCCGCGATCATCGTGTCGAGCAGCAGCAGCGACGGCTTCAGGTACGAGAGCAGGTAACCCTCGACCAGGAGCAGCATGACGACGACCGTCAGCCAGCCGAGCCACCGCGGCGTCGCACGGTCAGGCATCGTACTCTCCGCGCCGCGCGCGCCAGGCGATGCGCAGCGTGTCGAGGAACATCCGCGGCGCGTGATGCGAGAGACGCACCGAGGTGTCCTCGTTGTGGACCAGGCGCAGCGGCTGGCGCCGGATCGTGTAGCCCGCCGCGCGTGGCGCGCACGAGGATCTCCACGTCGAAGGCGAAGCTCGTGATCTGCAGGCGATCGAAGAGGGTCCTCGCGACCTCGGCGCGGTAGCCCTTGTACCCGCACTGCGTGTCCGGCAGCCGCAGTCCGACGAGCCGGTTGACGCTGAAGGTGAACACGGCGCTCGACAGGCGGCGCAGCGGCGTCACGTCGACGTGACACTGGGACTCCGGCAGCAGCCGGTCGCCGATCACGATGTCCGCGCCCTGCTCGAGCCAGGCGAGCGTCGTGGGGAGGGGATCGAGCGCGAAGGGCAGGTCGGAGTCCGTGAACACGATGTACGCGCCGCGCGCGCACTCCACGCCGCGGCGGATCGCCCCGCCCTTGCCGAGGTTCTCCGGCAGCCGCACCAGCGTGGCGCCCGCGGGCAGGTCCGCCTCCTGGGGTGCGTCCTCCGGCCGACTGCCGTCGTCGACCACGATCAACTCGGCGCGCTCACCCCAGGTCGTCGTGAGAAAGGCGGCGGCCTCGTGCGCGGCGGGGCCGATGCGATGGCGCTGGTTGTAGGTCGGAATCACGAGAGAGAGGGTGAGGGTGGGCGTCGCGATGATCGGGTCTCCTACCGGATGTCGGATGACCGGTCCACCAGCCGATCAGCGCGGAAGCGCCGCCAGCGCGCGCTTGTCCACCTTGAACATCGGCGTGACCGGCAGCTCCGCGAGGAGCGTGAGTCCGTCGGGACGCTTGAAGCTCGCCAGCTCGGCGCCGACGAACGCGCGCAGCTCCGCGAGCGTCGGCGGATCGGCCGCGATCGCGCGGCACGACGAAGGCCCAGCCGACCTCGCCGAAGACCGGCATCCGGCACGCCGACGACCGCGGCGCGCGCCACCTTCGGGTGCGCGCCAGGAGGTCCTCGATCTCGCTCGGATAGACGTTGTAGCCGCCGCGGATGAACATCTCGCTCTGCCGGCCGCGGAGGTGCAGGTAGCCCGCCGTCGTCGAGGAAGCCGAGGTCGCCGGTGTGGACCCAGCCCTCGGCGTCGATGGTCGCGCCCGCGTGGCCTCGTGGTCGCGCCAGTAGCCGCGCATCGTCGCCGGCGAGCGCACGCACACACCGCCGACCTCGCCGGCGGCGAGCGGCCTGCTGGTCGCGTCCGACGATGCGCAGCTCGACCCCGGGCGTCGGCTTGCCCGACCGTCGTCGTCAGCACGCTCCGGCTGGATCGTCCGGCAGCGACGCCGTCGCGATGCCGACCTCGGTGGACGAGTAGCGGACGCTGACCACCACGCCGAGCGTCGTCGCTGCACGCGACGGATGAGCTCCGGCGACGACGGGGCGCCGCCGAGCAGGACCGACTTGCAGCGACGACGAGGTCGCGCCGCGCGCGGTCGGGATGGTCGAGCAGCATGATGATCTGCGTCGGGATGCCGCCGAGGTGCGTCAGGCGTTCCCGTTCGATCGTCGCGAGCACCGTCGCCGGGTCGAAGTGATCGTGGATGAGCGAGGAGCCGAGGTGGGCGATCTGCACGGCGATGCGCGCCATCGTGCCGACGTGCGCGAACGAGAGCCCGGCGGCGAGGTGCTTCGGCGAATGGCGGCGCCCGTCGGCGTGGCGCCGGGTCTCGATCTCGGCCAGCGCCAGGATGTCTCCGATGCGTGTACCACGCCCCCTTCGGCACGCCGGTGGTGCCGCTGGTGAAGACGATCGTCACCGGGTCGTCGGCGTGGCGACGTCCGCCATCGGGCCGGCCGCCGGCGCCGAGCGCCGCGATGGTCCCGGTCGTCGACGCCGTCAGCCGTGCGGATGGGATCCATTCGACCGGCACGGCGACGCCGTCCAGCGCCCGAGCGGAAATCGGCGTCGTGCCAGGCCTCGACGGCGACGAGCAGACGCGGGGCGGCGCGCGCCAGCGATGTGGCCGATCTCGGTGCGCCGGTAGCGGACGTTGATGCCCGCGGTCACCGCGCCGAGGCGTGCCGCCGCGAGGTAGGCGACCAGGTAGAACGGGGTCGACGGCAGCAGCAGCGCCACGACGTCGCCGTGCCCGACGCCGCGCGCCGCGAAGCGCCGCGGCGAGCCGGTCGGCGAGCGCGTCCCAGTCGCGATAGGTGAGCCGCTCGTCGCGATAGCGGAACGCCTCCGCGTCGGGCGCGGTCGTGGCGGCGACGCGCAGGAGCGCCGGCAGCGTGGGCGCGGACAGCACGCGCGGGCTCTTAGCCCAGGTCCGGAGGGCCGTCCACTCGGGAAGATTTCCCATTGACGCTTCGCGTACGTTCCCGGTAGGAAGCGGCATGCCGAAGCGAGCGATCTGTGCCCTGGTGTTGGTGGCGCTCGGCGCTGCGACGGCCCGCGCTGCTTGTACCCCGTGGCCGAACGGCATCCAGGGATGCCTCACGCTCGACAAGACCGCGTCGAAGTGCGGGCAGAGCGCGGCCGGCAACGTCTACAAGAAGCTGGTGCCGACGATCATCAAGTGCCAGACGAAGCTCGTCGACGACATCCTCGCAAAGGGGGCTGCGTCCACCTATGACGAGCAGGGCTGCGAGGACGCCGCCCGACAGAAGTTCCTCGACACGACCAACACGACCGCCTGCCCTTGCGTCAACGACGCGGGCATCGCCGCCGCCACCGAGTCTGCGCTGAACGGCAGCGCGAATCTCCTCCTGTGCGACATCGGCCCCGCAGTCGCGAGCTTCTCGAACCCCGGGGCGTCGCAAATCACGGGCAGCATGCCGACCAGCCTCGACGTCTCGAAGTGCGAGCGGAAGGTCGGAAAGTGCGTCGCGACGATGGTCAAGCTGTGGATCAAGTGCCACCAGACGTACGCGAAGGACTTCATCGTGCAGAATGGTGCGCCGGACTTCGACGTCAACGCATGCGTGTTCGGCCCGATCCCCGGCAAGCCCGGCAAAGCGGTGTTCGAGCGCTGGACCGACTGCACCACGAAGGCGGGTATCGGCTCGAGCTGTCAGGGCTGCGAGAACGTGGCTGGCATCTTCGCTGCGACCCAGGCGCAACTGCAGGGCAACAACGATCTCGCCTTCTGCGCCTCGCCCGGCGCCGCCTTCCTCGACGCCCGCTGAGCGTTTGCGTCAGCGCGCTCTCGACCTCGTACTCGCCGGCGGGCTGATCGCGCTCGGCGCCGTCTGGCGCCTGCGCTTCTGGGGCGGCATCGGTCTCGCCGACGACCACATCCTCTGGAACGTGATCCAGACGATCCTCCGGACATCGACGGTCAATCCGGACAACCAGGGCTATCGCGTCGCGTGGTGGCTGCCGACCGCCGTCGCGGCGCGCCTTCTCGGGCTCACCGAAACGGCGATGGTGCTCCCGTCCTTCCTCTATTCGCTGGTCGGCATCGGGCTCGTGTTCGCGTTCGCGCACTGGTGCTTCGGCCGATGGGCGGCGGTCACGGCGGCGCTGCTCCTCGCCGTGCATCCGATGGACGTCGCATGGTCGACGCTGGTGACGAACGACTTCGCGCTGTCCGTGTTCGCCGCGCTCGCCATGTATGCGGTCGTGCGGGCGACGGACGCGACCGTGGCGGCGGCGCGTCGTCGCTGGTGGATGACCGCCGGGGTGGCGACGTTGCTCGCCTACCACTCGAAGGTGACGGGCCTGCTCCTCCTGCCGGCCATCGCGGGCACGGCCTGGAGCCGGCGGGGGCGTCTCGACGGCATGGGGACGTTCATCGCGACGGTGGCGGTGCTGCTCGGGGCGAGCGGGCTCCTGTCGTACGCGCTCGTCGGGACGCCCTTCGGTCCAATGCACTCCGAGCTGGTGTCCCAGTTCATCCTGGTCGAGTCGACGGCGGCGCAGCGGCAGGTCCGGCTCGTCGACATGCTCGAGTTCCCGTCCATGCTGTTCGTGCCCAACCACCTCGGCGTGTGGCTGAATGCGCTCTACCCGCACGCGCTCGTCGTCCTCGTCCTGCTCGCCGTTCCGCTGCGGCTCCGCACCGAGGCCGCGCTCTGGTGGTGGCTCCTCGTCTTCTTCCTCGGCATGGAGTTCAACCTCCAGCGGGTGGCTGGCTACTGGGTCACGGGGTTCCGCAACATGCGCCACGCGCACGTCTTCGCGTACCCGATCGTCCTGCTGGTCGCCGGGTACCTCGCCGCGTTGCGCGCACGGTTCCCGCGGGTCGCGTCCGCATCGGCGGCGGCGCTCGCGGTGGTCGCGGCGCTGATGAGCGTGCGCGCGGGCACGGTGCCCCACGTCGCATACGCTGACTCGCGCGCCGTGTGCGACTTCGTGGCCACGGCGCCCGAGCCCGGTGCGATCTGGCTCGACGACGTGCTGCGCTGGCGCTGCCAGTCGTTCACGCCGACGGCGCTCGCGCGCTGGACCGTCCGGCGGCTGCCGCCGAACCCGCCCGGCCGTCCCGAGGCGCTGGCGGAGGTGCGCGACGGGTGGGTCGTCACCGGCGGCGGCCGCGAGCCGATGTACGGCGGCACCGACGTCATTCCGCTGGCGACCGAGCTGCCGGCCGGCCGAGGGCGCGTCGTCCTGCAGATCGACGGGCCGATCGATCCGCGCTGGCGGGCCGAACCGCTGCGCATCTGGCGCTTCGACTGAGGGCCGGGTCGTCGGGCGTCGGTGCGACGGGGGTGGGCGGCCCGCCGGGCCGCCGCCCGCGCTCAGACGCTGCGCGGCACGCGCGCCGTCGATCCACGCGAAACCAGCAGCGCCGCTCCGCGATTCGCGCCTGGCGGCGACCCGGCGTCCCGCCCACCCCCGTCACGCGGCGCACGACGCGGCCCCTCGCGCTTCGCGCATCGGTGAGGGCGACGGCGCGCCTGGTGCTTCGAGGCGCTCCGAGGTTAGGATCGGGGCATGAGTCGCAACGAGGAGTGTCTCCGACGGATGTTCGAGGATCTCGGCCGCATCGATCTGGATGCGGTAGCAGCGCACTGCACGGACGATTGCGTCTACGAGGACGTGCCATACGCAGCGGCGACGGCGATCGGACCCGACGCCATCCGCGCGAAGCTGGCGATGGGGCTCGGGACGTTGGAGAAGCTGCCGACGACCATCCACGAGCTGGTCGAGAGCGGCGACACCATCCTGGTCGAGCGGACCGAGGTGTGGCACCACCGCACCGGCGAGCGCGCCACGCTGCGCGTCGCGGCGGTGTTCAAGTTCCGCGACGGCAAGGTCACGCTGTGGCGCGATTACTGGGACGCGCCGACGCTCCTCTCGCAGCAGCCGGCCTCCTGGCTGCCGGAAATCCCTCGGTGACCTGATCGTTGGTGCGACGGGCGCGGGCGGGATGCCGGGCCGCCGCCCGCGCTCAGACGCTGCGCGGCACAGGCGCCGTCGATCCACGCGAAGCCAGCGGCGCCGCTCCGCGATTCGCGCCTGGCGGCGACCCGGCATCCCGCCCGCGCCCGTCACGCGACGTGCCTTGCCGGGGTGCTCGCATCCGTGCGAAGGCGGCGGGCTGATGGCTCCGGCCTTTCGGCTCCCGCATCAGTTCACGTCCGTGGATCCGGCGATCCGGCGCGAGCTGGTCGATCATCATGCGTCGGACGGGTATCCGTTGTCGGGCGTTCTGTGGCTGCCGCCGGACCGCGACCCCGATGCCGTCGTGCTGGCGATGCACCCGCGGGGCGACTTCACGCGTCACTATCTCGTGCCGCCGTTGGTGGGCGCGGGCTATGCCTTCATGGGTGCGGTCACGCGGCACCTCAACAACGACGCCGATGCGCTGCACGAGCGGCTGCTGCTCGACGTCGCGGGGACCATGGCGTGGCTGCGGGCGCGCGGGTTTCGCCGGATCGTCCTCTGCGGCAACTCGGGCGGGGGGTCGCTGTTCGCCTTCTATCTCCAGCAGGCGGCGCTTGCGCCGGAGCGCCGCATCGCGCGCGCGCCGTCGGGCGATCGCGTGCCGCTGGCGACGACCGACCTGCCGGCGGCCGACGGGTTCGTACTGCTGGCGGCGCACCTCGGCGAGGGCAAGTTCCTGCTCGACCGGCTCGACCCGTCGGTGATCGACGAAGGGAACCCGACCGGAGTCGAGCCGCGGCTCGACATGTACGACCCGCGCAACGGGTATCGTCCGATGGACGAGGGGGCGTCGCATTACGCCCCCGGCTTCGTCGCCGAGTTCCGCGCCGGCCAGCGTGCCCGCTGCGAACGCATCGATCGCCAGGCGCTCGAATGGTGCGAGGAGGCGGCGTACTTCCGCAAACGCCTCGGCGCCGAGCCCGGCGACCTCATCCTCCGGCGGCACGCGCTCCAGCGGCGCTACCTCCTGATCTACCGAACGCTCGCGGACCCACGGTACCTCGACCCGACGATCGACCCCTCGCCGCGCCCGCTCGGTTCGATCTTCTCGTTCGGCCGCGATCCCGTGCTGGGCAACTACGGCGAGGGGCTCGCGCGGGCGATGTCCGCGCGCGGCTGGCTGTCGACGTGGTCCGGACTGTCGTCCAATGCCGAGCTCGAGCGGACGCTTCCCGGCGTGGACGTGCCCACGCTGGTCGTCTGCCCGCTCGCCGACACCGACATCTATCCGTCAGAGTGCCGGCAGGCCTACGACTGGCTCGGTACGAGCGAGAAGGAGTGGGTCGAGGTGCCGTGGGCCGACCACTACTTCCGACCCGTCGGCGCGGAGGGTGCGAAGCTGGGCGATCCACGCGAGCGGGTCGCGGTCGGGTCCATCGTGCCGTGGCTGCGGGCGCGCTGGCCCGTGTAGCGCGGGTGCGCTGGCGAATCGCAGCGTGGGGGGCGTTCGCGAGCGTCGGACTCTCGCTCCTCGTCCGCGCCGTCACCCGCGGCCGCTACTATCCCGGCTGGGACCTCTTGGCGGCGACCGAGGGGCACTTCGTCGCGTCGACCCAGCCCGTGGCCGACGGGCTCCGCTATCTCTTCGAGCACAACCGGCGCGACACGCTGCCTTTCCCGCTCTACAGCCTGCCGTTCACGGTGGTGCCCGGCTATCTCGAGACGCTCTGGCCGTGGGAGTACTGGGCGCACCTCGTCACGCTCGTCACGGTGATCCTGACGCTCCTCCTGATCGTCGCAGCGACGAAGCTCCCCTGGTCGCGCGCCTGGGTGGTGGTCCTGGCGTGGGGGGCGTCGTCCACCCTGCTGTCGTTCTCTCTGGCGGGATTCCCGTGGGCGAGCGCGTTCCTGCCGCACGCGATCGCGCTGTGGATCGCGCTCGACCGGCGTCGGAATCGGTCGGCGCTGCTGACGCTCGGGATATGCCTCGTGGCGAGCGAGACGTCCTGGCACGTCTACGAGCTCGGCAAGACGATCTTCGTCGTATTCTTCGCCGCCGCCCTTCTCCTGCGGGATCTCCGCTGGCGGACGCGGGTGGTGTTCCTGGCGATGGGCGTCCTGCAGCTGTGGTGGGTCCGGACGATGCCCACGTCGAACACGGTGGAGTTCACCAACGTGCCGCCCTTCACGGTCGTCACGGTGCTCTCGGCCGTGCGGGCGGTGCTCGACGACCTGCTCGTCTCGCGCACCTTCGATGTGCCGATCCTCTGCGTGGCTGGCATGCTGAGCCTGCTCGCCTTCCGCCGCGACCGCGTCTTCGTCGCGGCCCTGTTCGCGGTGCAGCTGGGGCTCCTGGTCGCGCTGGCCACGATCGGCGTCGGCCACCTGCGCCCGCGGCGGTTCCTGATGGTCGACTTCTACGCGCTGGTGGCCATCGCCTGCGCGGCGCGGGAGATGCAGCCGCGGCGGGCGTTCTCGTTCCTCGTCCTCCTGCTCGCCGCGGGGAACGCGTGGCAGCTCGCGGATCTCGTCGCCTTCGTCCGCGCGCCGCGCGGCACGTACGGGTTCACGCTCCCGTACACACAGTCACAGGCGGACTACATGGTGCCGTTCGCCGAGGTCGACTGGGCCGCGGAGATGGCGGCGCAGGTGGAAGCCGGACGGACGCTGCTGGTGGTGTACGGCTTCCGCTCCTACCCGGAGAACCACACGAATCCGACCGCGGTGCTCGAGCGGCTCTACCTCCGTCTCGGCCATCGCCGCTTCGTCCGCTCGGTCCTCGTGTTCGGCGACATGCCGTGCCGCTACTGCTGCGTCCCGGTCCGTCCGCTCTACAAGCTCGAGAAGGCGCTCGACCGGATCCGCCCGGGCGGCCCCATCGCCCCGGCGTCGGTCGACCTCTACTACACCCAGGAGCTGCACCGCGCGGGGCCGTACCTCCGCGTCGCGGCGGCGGAGTCGGCCGCGATGTTCGCGGCGATCCGCGAGCGGTTCCGGGTGACGCAGGTGTCGCCGTCGGACGCGCGGTTCGTCCGCTTCGCCCTGGCGCCGCGCGAGCCGGAGACGCAGACGTCTCCGTCGCTCGACGCGACCGAGGCCCGCTACGTCGGCGCCGACTGGGACACGCCGTTCGCGTGGACCGGGTTCCCGTTCGAGGCCCACTGGATCGGGGACGTACCCGCGGACGGCGCCTACGTCCGCGCCCGTCCCTGGGGGGCCGAGCCGTTCGGCGTGGAACTGTCCGCGCGGTTGCATGTGTCCGAGCCGCGGCGCTACGAGTTCCTCCTGGGCGCGGATCAGCCGGCGACACTGTCGATCGACGGTGCGACTGTGGTGGCGCTCTCCGCCGGCGACCGGTTCCACCTCGCCCAGGGCGGGATCGATCTGCCTGCCGGCAGCCATGCGATCACCGTCACCTACGCCGCCGGACCCGGCCCGGCACACCTGCTCGTGGACATGCTGCCGGCGTCCGTGGCACACCCCGACGCCTCGTGACCCTCCGTGACCAGAGCGCCATCGTCGGGATCGGCCAGACGCCGTTCGCGAAGCAGCTCGAGATGACCGAGGCCGAGGTCGCGTGTCGCGCGATCCTCGCCGCGCTCGACGACGCGGGGCTGACCGTGCGCGACGTCGACGGCCTCTGCTGCTTCGACATCGAGTCGAACGGCGTGTCCGATGTTGCGGCCATGCTCGGGCTGGACGCGGTGGGCTTCTTCGCCACGCACAGCCACGGCGGCGGCTCCTACTGCGCCGTCGTGCAGAGCGCGGCGGCGGCGATCGCCGACGGGCTGGCGTCCACGGTCGTCTGCTGGCGGGCGCGCAACCGCGGACGCCGCTCGTCGTTCGGCACGGGCACGATGCAGGGCGGCCGACCCTGGGAGAAGATCGAGCCCCGCATCGCGGGCTTCTATCAGTGGCAGGTGCCGTTCGGCGTCGTCGCGCCGGCGCACGAGATGGCGTTGATCGCTCGGCGTCACATGCTCGACCACGGGACCACGGAGGACCATCTGGGCGAGGTCGCGTGCGCGGCGCGGAGCCACGCGGTCCGCAATCCGAACGCGCTCATGCGAACGCCCATGACGCTGGACGACCACCACGCGTCGCGCTGGATCGCCGAGCCGCTGCGGCTCCTCGACTGCTGCCTCGAGAGTGACGGCGGCTGCGCCATCGTTCTCACCGACGTCGCCCGCGCCCGCGATGCACGGCATCCGCCCGCGTGGCTGATGGCGAGCGCGCAGTGCGCGGGACCGGCCCACCACCATCCCCACGACTGGTTCGCGCAGGACCGCCGCGCGTTCGTCACCGCGGGCGCGGAGCGGCTCTGGGGGCGCGCCGGCATCTCGCCCGCCGACGTCGACGCGGCGATGCTCTACGACCACTTCACGCCGATGGTCCTGCTCGCGCTCGAGGACTGGGGCTTCTGTCCGCCGGGCGAGGGCGGCCCCTTCGTAGAGGGCGGAACGATCCGCGGGCCCGACGGCGCGCTGCCGGTGAACACCCACGGCGGCCAGCTCTCCGAGGCGTTCATCCACGGCTTCAACAACCTGACGGAAGCCGTCCGCCAGCTGCGGGGGACGTCGACGTGCCAGGTGCCCGGGGCCGAGGTCGTCTTCGTCGCGGCGGCGGCGAGCGATCCGTACGGCGCCGTCCTGTTGCGGAGGTGACGTGACCAAGCCCCACCCGCTGCCGCCGCTTCCCGCCCCCGGCCCCGACGGGCGCGAATTCTGGGACGGCTGCCGCCGCCACGAGCTGCGCCTCCAGCGCTGCGCCGACTGCGGCGGCGTGCGCTTCCCCCCGCGTCCCGGCTGCCCGTCGTGTGCGTCGCTCCGGTTCGCGTGGATCGTGGCGACCGGCCGCGGCAGCGTCTACTCGTGGACGGTCGTCCACGCGCCGACGCTGCCGGCGTTCGCGCACCTCGTGCCCTACGTCGCGGGCCTGGTGCAGCTCGAGGAGGGCGTGTTCATGGTGGGCCAGATCCGTGGCGTCGCGCCCGGCGCCGTGCGGGCCGGTCTGGGGGTGACGGTGGAGTTCGACGACGTTGCCGACGACGTGTCGCTGCCGCACTGGCGTGCGGGATGACGCGCGCGGCCTGCACGCCGGTCGTGGTCGGCGTCGGCGCGACGCGGTACGCTCCCCGGAGCGCCGCGAGCGAAGCCGCCCTGGGGACCGCGGCGATCCTCGCGGCGCTCCGCGACGCCCAGCTGACGCCGGGAGACGTCGACGGCGTGGTGCGGTTCGACCGCGAGGCCGTATGGGAGTTCGACCTGACGGCGGGCCTCGGCGTGCGCCGGCTCGACTTCTACAATGCGGTCCCCTTCGGCGCCGGCTCGACGCCGGCGCTGCTCCGGATGGCGGCGCTCGCGATCCGCCAGTCGCTGGCGACGGTGATCGTCGGGTGGCACGCGCGCAATCGCGCGCCGGCGCTGCCACCTCCCGAGAGCGGTGCGCAGTGGCAGGTACCGTTCGGCGTGACCGATCCCGCGCATGCGACGGCTCTCCTGATGCGCCGGCACATGATTTGTTGGGGAACGACCGCGGACACCGTCGCCCGCGTGACGACGTTGCTCAGGCGACACGCGGCACGGAATCCGCGTGCCGTGCGGCGACGTCCGCTCACGCGCTCCGCCCACCGGCGGAGCGCATTCGTGGCCGAGCCGCTGCGTCGCGCGGATCTGGCCGTGGAAGCGTCGGGGGCGTGCGCCTTCATCGTCACGTCGCTCGAACGGGCGCGCGATCTCCCGCGGCGGCCGGTGCGCATCCTCGGATCGGCACAGGCGGTGGTGTCGCCCGCCGCGACGCAGCTCGGCACCTGGTTGGGCGACGGCCGCGAGCGCGCGATGGATCGCGCGGCGGCGGCGTTGTGGCGGAACGCCCGGGTCCGGCCCGCCGACGCCGACGTCGTCTTCCTGCACGACGCCGCGAGCCCGCTCGTGCTGCTCGGCGTCGAAGATTGGGGATTCTGCCCGCGGGGGGAGGGCGCCGCGTTCCTCGGCCGGCGCCGGCCGGTCGTCAACCCGAACGGCGGACAGGTCGGCGAGGCGTCACTCGACGGCATCAACAACCTGATCGCGGCGGTCGAGCAGGTCCGCGGCACGGCGCGGCCCCAGATCGGCGGGGTCGAGGTGGCCATGGTGGCGGGCTCGGCGCTCGAGCCGACGTCGGCGGTGGTGCTCGGTGTCTGACGTCCTCGATCGCCTGACCGTCGGGCACTACATGCTGCCGCGCTGGTCGGTCGAAGACGACGTGCGCCACCTGACGCGTCTCGGTTTCCGCTCGATCAGCCTCGCCAGCTCGAAGCTCGAGGCGCACGGCGTCGCCCGGTCGCTGCGCGTGGTGAAGGCGTCGGACCTGCGCGTCGCCCACCTCGGCTCCTACGGCTGGTTCGGAGTCGACCGCCGTCGCATGGGACGCGGCATCGACCAGGTGCGGCGCGCGCTGGGCTGGCTCGTCGACCTGGGGGGCGACGTGCTGATGGTCATCAGCGGGCCGCGAGGAGGGGAGCCGTGGCAGCGTGCGGCCGGGATCCTCGAGGAGGCCTACGCACGCCTCCTGCCGGAGGCTGCGGCGGCCGGCGTGAAGCTGGCGATCGAGGTGATCCATCCCCTGCGGCAGGACCTCTGTTTCGTGAACACGCTCGCCGACGCGGCCCGGATCGCCCGGCGCGCGGGGCGCCGCGGCGGCTACCTGCTCGATCTCTGGCACTCGGGTTGGGAGCCGGATCTCCTCCGGACGATCGCTCGTGATGCGCGCCGGCGCATCCATGCCGTCCAGCTCGCGGACGTGAAGCCGGTGACGTTGCGGTCGGGCGACCGGGCGATCCCGGGTCGCGGCATCCTGCCGCTCCGCGACGTCATCCTAGGCCTGGAGCGCGCCGGCTACCGCGGCTGGTACGAGCTGGAGGTCATTTCCGACGACCTGGAACGCATGGGCTACGACCAGGCGCTGCGCAGCATGCGCACGGCCGTGCGCCGTCTCGCCGGCTGATCCCGTCTCACCTGTTTCCGGGCTTGCGCGCCGACCCCGGACGGAGCGATAGAGCGATCATGGGTGCGACGTGGCTCGGGGGGGCGTGTCCCGAATGCGGCGTCGAGAACGCCATCGATCACAACTACTGCAAGGGTTGCGGCACGCCGCTCAGCGCAGTCGCCTTCGAGCGTGAGCTGTCGTCGGGGAATCCCGAGCGCACCCGCGATCGCTGTCTGGAGCTGCTGAAGGCCGATCCGGAGAACGCGGGCGCGCACTTCAACCTCGGACTCGCGTTCTACCACCTGGGGCAGGTCGGCAACGCGATCCGCTCCTTCGAGCGAGCGGTGCAGCTCGACAGCGACTATCCCGGCGCGCACTTCCAGCTCGCCGTCTGCCACTATCGCCGTGGGGCGATGGCCGAGTGCGTGCGGGCGTCGAACCGCGCGCTGGCGCTCAACCCGGCCTCGGCCCCGGCGCGCTTCCGTCTCGCCCTGGCGCTCTTCCACCTCGGGCGGCTCGAGGAGGCGGCGGACAACTTCGAGCGCACGCTGCACACCGACCCCGAGTCGATCATCGCGTGGTACCATCTCGGCGTCATCCGTGAGCGCCAGAACGACGACGAGGCCTCGATCCGCTGCTTCGAGCGCGTAGTCGCCACGAATCCCGACGACGCCTCGGCGCACTACCACCTGGGCATCGCCTACCAGCGGCTCGGGATGGAGGCGCTCGCCATGACCGAGCTCTCACGCGCGCTGCAGATCGACCCGTCGGACACGGCGGCTGCCGACGCCCTGCAGGAACTCCAGCGCTAGCCCTTGTTCCTACACTCATGATGCAATAAGGAACGGGGGCCGATGGCGCATCGGATCCTCCGCATGGGCAAGCTCAACGTCGGGGTAGCCGACCTCGACCGCGCGCTCGACTTCTTCGAGGACGCGTTCCAGGGGGAGCGCCTGCGCCGGCGCGGCGACTTCACCGTCGGCCGGCGTGCCGATGGCGGATCGGACTTCTCCGGCGCGAACATGCGCCTCGGCGGCATGGTCGTCGATTTCGTCTCCCCGAACAATCCCGAATCGCCGCTCGGCCGTCTTCTCGCGTCGCGCGGCGAGGGGCTCCTCTCGATCTGCTTCGAGGTGGAGCACTTCGGCGACTCCGTCGCGTTCTTCGAGTCCCGCGGCCTGCGGGTCGTCGACAAGATCGAGATCATGGACAACAAGATCGGCTTCATCCGGCCGGAGCGGTGCCACGGCGTGATGGTCGAGATCATCGAGCGGCCGTCGTGGTGGACGTGGCGCGACGAGGAGCTGACGCCGGAGGCGATGGGCCGCATCCAGGAGCTGATCGCGCAGGGCAAGGGACGGCCGACTCGGATCGAGTGAGGGCACGATGGGACGGAAGATCCTCTTCATCACCACCGACCAGCAGCGCTACGACGCGCTCGGCTGCAACGGCGGAACGATCGCTCGCACGCCGGTCGTCGACGGCCTCGCCGCCGCCGGCATCACGTATCGACGTGCGTACAACCAGAACACCGTCTGCATGCCGGCGCGCTCGACCATGCTGACCGGGCAGTACGTGCGGACGCACGGCGTGTACGCCAACGGCGTGGCGCTTCCCGAAGACGCGCCGAGCGTCGCGGCGTATCTGCGCGAGAAGGCCGGCTACCGCACGGCGCTGCTCGGCAAGGCGCACTTCGAGCCCAATTTCGATCTGCAGCTGCGCTTCGCCGAGAACCGCCGCCAGGCGACGGGCGACACCGGCCCGTGGCGCGGCTTCGAGCGCGCCATCCACGCGACGCACACGCCGAGCTTCGGCAGGAACGTCATCGGGCACTACGGCCGCTGGCTGAACGAACACCACCCCGAGGCTCTCGCCGGTTTCGCCCCGCTGCTCAACGCCGACGGCGGGCGGTGACACGGGCGCGCCGGAAACGGCCAACAATCCGATCCCGCGCGAGTGGTACCACACCGACTGGGTGGCCGACCGGACGATCGAGTTCCTCGATTCCCTCGGCGACGACGAGGACTGGTTCGTGTGGATGAGCTTCCCCGACCCGCATCATCCCTGGGACCCGCCGGCGTCGGAGCTCGGCCGCGTGCCGTGGCGGGAGCTCGACCTGCCGCCCGGCCACCCGCCCAGCGAGGAGAAGCTCCGGGACATCCTGGCGCAGAAGCCGGCCCACTGGCTCGCCTGCTGGGAAGGGCGGTGGACGAACGCCGAGGGCGGTCCACCGAACTACCGCCCGCAGAAGCTCACGCACGACAACCTGCGCGAGATCAACGCCAAGACCCACGTCATGAACGAGCTGATCGACGAGGCGTGCGGCCGCGTGCTGCGGCGGATCGCCGCCCGTGGATGGGACCGCGACACCGACGTCCTCTTCACCACCGATCACGGCGAGATGCAGGGTGACTTCGGCTTCATCTACAAGGGGCCGTTCCACACCGATGCGCTCATGCGCCTGCCGCTGGTCTGGCGGCCGGCCCCGTCGGCGGGCGTCACGCCGGCGGCGATGCGGCAGCCGGTGGGGCAGGTCGATCTGGCGCCGACGTTCTGCGCCATCGCCGGCGTCGCCCCCGCGCCGTGGATGCAGGGCACGCCGCTGCCGACGGTCGAGGACGGCAGCCGCCAGCGGGTGCTCTGTGAATGGGACAGCCAGATGCCCGGCATGGGCATGCACCTGCGCTCGATCTATCGCGACGGCTGGCTGCTCACGCGCTACGAGCCGAGCACCGTCGGCCAGCCGACGGGCATCGAGCGGCAGTTCGGGACGTTCTTCAGCCAGCCCTGCGGCGTCGTGTACGACGGCAGCGAGGGCGAGCTGTACAACGTCGACGAGGACCCGTGGCAGTGGCGGAACCTGTGGGGTGACGCGAAGTTCCGCACGCTGAAGGCCGACCTCATCGCCGACCTCTACGACCATCTGCCGGCGGAGCGCGCCACGAAGCTCCTGGTCGAAGCGCCCGCATGATCACGCTGGTCGGCGCCTACGGGTCGCCCTACACGCGCAAGATGCGCGCGGTGCTGCGGTACCGTCGCATCCCGTTCCGCTGGGTGCTTCGCGGCTCCGAAGAGGACGTCGGCATTCCGCCCGTTCCCGTCGACCTGATCCCGGTCCTGGTGCTGCCCGACGGCACCGCGATGATCGACTCGACGTTCCAGATCCGCCGGCTGGAGGCACTCGATCCGGCGCGCTCGCTCGTCCCCCCCGATCCGGTGCTCGCCTTCCTCGACGCGGTCGTCGAGGACTACGGCGACGAGTGGCTCACCAAGGCGATGTTCCACTATCGCTGGGCGTACGCGGCCGACGCGGCACATGCCTCGCGTGTCCTGCCGTTCGACCAGCGACTGCACCTGCGCCCTGCGGTCCACGAGGCCGGGGGACGGGTCTTCGCCGAGCGCCAGATCGGCCGGCTCGCGGTCGTGGGCTCGAACGCGGCCACGGCGCCGGCGATCGAGGCGAGCTACCGCCGCTTGCTCGCGATCCTCGACGCGCGGCTCCAGACGTCGCCGTTCCTCTTCGGCCGCCGACCGGCGGCCGCCGACTTCGCACTCTTCGGGCAGCTCACGCAGCTGGCGCAGTTCGATCCCACGCCGGCGGCGGTCGCCTCCGAGGTCGCCCCGCGGGTGATTGCCTGGGTGAACCGGATCGAAGACCTGGGGTCGCTCGAGGTCGGCGACGACGGGTGGGCTCCGCGCGCGCCCACCGTCGAGGCGCTGCGGCCGCTGCTCGGCGACATCGGGCGCACGTACGTCCCCTTCCTGCTCGCGAACGCCGACGCGCTGGCCGCCGGCGCGGCCGAGGTCGTCTGCGACCTCGACGGCGTGCGCTGGACGCAACGGCCGTTCCCCTACCAGGCCAAGTGCCTGCGTTGGCTGCGCGAGGCCCACGCGCTCCTGGGGGCGGACGATCGCGCCGCCGTCGCCGCGGCGGTCGCGGGGACCGGATGCGAGCCGCTCGTCGCTGCACCGTATTGACGAAGCGGCCGGGCGCGCGTCTAAACTGACCCCGATGGCGACGCGGAGCTTTCGCCCATCGCGCCGGCGTCCGGCCACCCCGACCGACGTCGACGCGCTCATCCGCGAGACGAAGGCCGCGTCGCGGGCACGATCGCAGGGCTACCGCGAGCGCTCCCTCGCCCTCCACGGGTGGATCTGCGCCAAGTGCGCCCGCGAGTTCGAGCGCGACACCCTTCACCTGCTGACCGTCCACCACAGGGACGGCAATCACCGCAACAACCCGTCCGACGGCAGCAACTGGGAGAACCTCTGCGTCGACTGCCACGACAGCGAGCACAGCCGCGATCTCCTGGGTGACTACCTGACCGGGAAGCGCTGAATGCCCTCCGCCGGCGACGCGATCACGGCGCTCGTCATGGCATACGCCGAGCGCCTCGATGCCGGCGACCTCGACGGCGTCGCGGACCTGTTCGCGCACGCGACATGGCGCTCGAGTGCCGGCGGTGAGCCGCGGCGCGGCACCGCCGCCGTGCGCCGCGTGTACGATGGCATCATCCTGTACGACGGCAGTCCGCGCACGCGACATGTGGTGAGCAATCTCGTGATCGACGTCGTCGATCCCGCTCACGCCACCGCCCGGTCGTATTTCACCGTGTTCCAGGCGCTTCTGGACTTCCCGCTCCAGGCGATCGCCGCGGGGCGCTACCACGACGCCTTCGAGTGCGTCGCCGGCGCCTGGCGGTTCGCCGATCGCCTGATCCTGTTCGACCTGCCCGGCGACCTGAGCCGTCATCTCCGCGCCGGCTGAGGTCAACCGGAAGGCGCCCGCTCGACGATCCGGCCCTTGATCCACGGCAGCATCAGGTAGGCCGGCAGCGCGAGCAGGGAGGTGAAGGCGAAGTAGCTCCCATACCCCATGCGTGTCGCGCCCAGGCCGGAGAACCCACCGACCAGCGTGCCGCTCAGGTTGAACAGCGCCGACAGGAGGGCGTACTGCGTCGCCGCCTGCCGCTTGTCGCAGACGTTCATGAGGAACGACAGGAAGGCCGCCGTGCCCAGGCCAGCGCAGAAGCTCTCGAGCAGCGACGAGGCGTAGATCGCCCAGCGCCCGAGTCCGAGCCACGCGGTGGTGGCGTAGCCGAAGTGGGACCCCGCCTGGATGAGGCCGAGGACCCACAGGCCGTGGAAGATGCCGCGCCGGGACGTGTAGAGACCGCCGACCATCGAGCCCGCGATCGAGGCGGCGACGCCGAAGGTCGTGGACACGAGCGCGATCTCGCCCAGCGAGAGACCGCGATCGACCCAGAACGGCTTGACCATCGGGCCGAGCGCCCGCTCGCCGAGCTTGTACAGGAACACGAAGAGGAACAGCCCGATGCTGCCCGGCCGCGCCAGCCACGCGGCCAGCTCGCGCGCCCACTCCCCCGGCGGCTGCGGGCGATGGTCCGTCGTCGGCAGCCGCATGACCACCAGCGCCAGCAGCACGAAGAACCCCGCCCCGATCCAGAACGCACCGCTCCAGCCGAGCCAGGCGGCGAGCGCCACGAGCACGCCGCCGCCGGCGATCAGCGCCGCGCGGTAGGCCGAGACGCGGACGCCGTTGGCGACGCCCTCCTCGCCGGGCTCGAGCAGCTCGATCGTGTACGCGTCGATGGCGATGTCCTGCGTCGCCGCCGCGGCCGTGAAGAGCAGGAGCAGAACCAGCAGCGTGCCGGCGACGGGCGCCGGTGGCAGCGTTGGAAGCGCCACCAGTGCGGCGGCCATGACCAGCAACGCTCCGGCGATCCAGTGGCGCCGCTGACCCAGCTGGTCGACGAGAGGCGACCACAGGAACTTGGCCGACCACGGCGCCGTCAGCAGGCTCATGAAGCCGATGTCGGTGAGCGAGACGCCGTGGACGCGGAAGTAGACCGGGAAGTTGTCGACCACGAAGCCGAACGGCAGGCCCTCCGCGAAGTAGAGCAGGCCCACCCACCAGAGCTTCCGCCGCGTCCCCACCGAGGGTCGCTCTAGCAGCCTGCGTCCGGAGGCGCGAATCGCCACGGACTCCGGCGGTTAACGGACGTTCGTTCGATAACGGATCCGGCCCTTCCGCCGCGGCCGGCCTTTCTGCTATGCGAACCGAAGGAGGACGGACCAAACTATGGAGCCGATGATCTCTGCCGACTCGCACATCGTGGAGCCCCCGGACCTGTGGGAGAAGTGGCTCAGCCCGGGATTCCGCGCGCGGGCCCCGAAGCTCGTGAAGGACGACGAGGGCGGCGATGCCTGGCTCTACAACGACGGCGGCGCACCGGCGCCCCTCGGTCTCGTCACCGTGACCCGCGGCCGCACGCGCGAGGAGCTGCGCTGGGGCGGGCGCCAAGTACGCGGTGATCAACCAGGGCAACTTCGAAGGCAAGGCCCGCGTGCAGGAGATGCAGGAGGACGGCGTCGTCGCCGAGGTGATCTATCCCCCGCAGCGGACGATGCGGCACTTCATGCAGGGCACCGAGGACGAGTTCCACCTCGCCGGCATCCAGGCCTACAACGACTGGCTGCACAAGGACTTCTGCGCCAAGGCGCCCGGGCGGCTGATCGGCATCGCGCAGATGCCGGGAACCAACATCCACGACGCGCTGGGCGAGATGCACCGCTGCCACGAGATGGGCATGCGTGGCGTCGTCCTCTCCGCCTGGCCGAGTGGCAACCAGAACCTCTCCGCTGCCGACGATCCGTTCTTCGCCGAGGCCGAGAAGCTCGGTCTGCCCATCAGCATCCACATCTCGCTCGCGGCGCGCACCAAGGTGGCGCCGAAGCCGAAGTCGCCGGTCGAGGAGAAGGCCTCGCGCGGCGAGGGCACGGGCGGCCGTCAGGTCTCGACGCTGTCGGGGGCGGGCATGGACACCATGCCCCTGCTGCTCGGCGAGATCATCCTGACCGGCGTCCACGACCGGTTCCCGACGCTCAAGTTCGTCTCGGTCGAGGCCGGCACGGGCTGGATCCCGTATTTCCTCGAGCAGATGGACGACCGCTACGACCGCAACCGCCACTGGGCCAAGGTCAAGCTCGACCGCAAGAAGCCGAGCGAGTACGTGCGCACGAACTGGCGCTTCACCTTCGTCATCGACCACTACGGCGTGAAGAACCGCCACGACGTCGGCGTCGAGACGATGATGTGGTCGACCGACTATCCGCACCACGGCTGCGACTGGCCGCACTCGCGCAAGGTCGTCGGCGAGATGTTCAAGGACGTGCCCGCGGCCGAGCGGCGCGCGATCCTCTACGACAACGCCGCGCAGCTCTACGGCATCCGCGTCGGCGAGTAGTGAAGGACTTTCGCGGCAGGATCGCCGTCATCACCGGCGGCGGCACTGGCATGGGCCGGTCGCTGGCCGAGCAGCTCGCGCGCGAGGGCTGTCACGTCGCGATCTGCGACGTGTCCGCGGAGAACATGGACGAGACGCGCCGGCGCTGCGCCGCGGTGGCGCCGGCGGGCGTCCGCATCAGCACGCACGTGTGCGACGTCGCCGACGAGCGGCAGGTGCTGGCGTTCCGCGACGCCGTCGCCGCTGAGCACGCCACGCGTCACGTGAACCTGCTCTTCAACAACGCAGGCATCGGCGGCGGGGGCAGCATGCTTGCCGACGATCGCGCGGAATGGGAACGCACCTTCGGCGTGTGCTGGTTCGGCGTCTACTACTGCACGCGGGCCTTTCTGCCGCTGCTGGTCGCCAGCGACGAGGGCTACGTGATCAACACGAGCAGCGTGAACGGCTTCTGGGCATGCCTCGGCCCCGCGACCCCGCACACGGCCTACAGCAGCGCGAAGTTCGCCGTGAAGGGCTTCTCCGAGGCCCTGCTCGTCGACCTGCGCGTGCATGCGCCGCACGTGAAGGTCGCCGTGGTGATGCCGGGGCACATCGGTACGCAGATCGTGAAGAACACCAGCCGCATCCTGGGCAAGAACGTCGGGCTCGCTATGACCGCGACCGAAGTCGTGGCGGTGCGGAAGAATCTCGCGAGTCGCGGCGTCCCGGTGGACGGGATGTCCGACGACGACGTCCGCCGCATGGTCCATCAGCTGGAGCTGGGCTTCGAGGAACTCGCGCCGACCAGCGCCGCGGACGCCGCGACGATCATCCTCGACGGCGTACGGCGCGACGCGTGGCGCATCCTCGTCGGCGCCGACGCCGAGGCCCTCGACCGCCTGGTTCGCGCCAAGCCCGACACGGCGTACGAGCAGTCGTTCGTGCAGGACCTGCACGCCGAGGGGCATCTCCGCCTGGTCCGGTGAGGACGTGAGCCGATGGGGCAAGGCCGCTGGGCCGAACGGGACCCTGCAGTTCCTCGAGGGGCCGCAGTCGAGGACCTGGGAGTTCCGGTTCGTCCTGCGGGTGGCGTGGGAGTTCCTGCGCGGGCTCCGCGTGCTGCACTTCGTCGGCCCCTGCGTGACGGTGTTCGGCTCGGCGCGTTTCGGCGAGACGTCGGCGCACTACGACATGGCCCGGGCCGTCGGCCGCGGCCTCGCGCTCGCCGGCTTCACGGTGATGACCGGCGGCGGTCCGGGGATCATGGAGGCCGCGAATCGCGGAGCGAAGGATGCCGGCGGCCGCAGCGTCGGCTGCAACGTCGAGCTGCCGCAGGAGCAGCAGCCCAACCCCTACCTCGATCGCTGGCTGACGTTCCGCCACTTCTTCGTACGCAAGGTCATGCTCGTGAAGTACTCCTACGCGTTCGTGGTCTGCCCGGGCGGGTTCGGTACCCTCGACGAGCTGTTCGAGGCGCTGACGCTGGTCCAGACCGGCAAGATCAAGGACTTCCCGATCATCATGATGGGGACGGAGTACTGGGCGCCGCTGCGTCGCTTCATCGAGGAGCGTCTCGTGGGGGCGGCGACGATCGACGCCGACGACGCGCGGCGCATCGTCTGGACGGACTCGCCGGACGACGCGGTCGCGCTGATCCACGACCGTGGGATGAGGACCTTCGGGCTCACCTACGGGCCGCGTGCGCGCCGGCGTTGGTACCTCGGCGAGTGGAACGGAACGCGCCGCGCGGCCTGAGGCGCTACTTCTTCGCGGCGTCCTTTGCGGCGATGGCGTCGCGACAGGCAGGCGAGAGCTGATCCGACTTGGAGCGCAGGCAGGCGAGGATGCGTCCGCCGCCGCGCTCGACGCCAGGGCACTTGGTCTTGGCGTCATCGAAGCAGGCCTCGAAGGCCGCGCGCCCGCGCTCGCGGGCAGAGACCCGCGCCGCCTCACAGGCGTCCGACAGCTCGGACTCGTGCTGTCGCAGGCACTTGGCGATCGCGCCGGGCTGCGGGCCGACGTCCGCGCACAGGCGCTTGATGTCGTCGGCGCACACCGCCCGCGCGCCCGCCGGCGCGGGCGCGAGCACCAGCGCCGCCACGAGGAGCACCACGACCGTCATGCTGCGACCCTCCCGGCAGCGGGATACCACGGTCCCACCCATGCAGCGAAGGCCCATCTCCGGTGCCCCGCTCGCAGGCATTGTGCGCCGCGGGGTGCAGCGCTAGCGTCACCGGCGATGGGTCGACCCGCCCGTCGTTCCCGCGCGGCATCGTGATGGCGTACCGTACCTTCGCCCAGCAGGCCCAGCACTACTTCCTGCGCCCGCACGACGAGGTGCCGCAGGGGCCGGTCGGCGGCCCCGCGGCCTGGCGCGGCGCCACACTCGACGAACGGGACTGGCTGGTCCGGCTGGACGACGCGCAGGTCCGTGAGCTCGAGGCCGCCGGGCTGGCGGTCCAGCGGCGCGGCATCACGATGGGCGAGTTCGGGCGCGACGACTTCCCTCTGCCGCGACTTGCCGCCGCGGTCCGACGCTGGCGGGACGAGCTCGTCCGCGGCTGCGGGTTCGTCGTCCTGCGCGGTCTCCCCGTCGAGCGCTGGGGCGACGCGCTGTCGTCGACGATCTACTGGGGCCTCGGCCTCCACCTCGGCGTGCCCGGGCGCGCAGAACGCCGACGGCGACCTGCTGGGCCACGTCGCCGACACCGGCGAGGACGCCGCGAACCCGTTCGTGCGCCGCTATCGCACCGCCGGCGACATCGCCTTCCACTGCGACGGAGCCGACGTCGTGGGTCTGCTCTGTCTCCGCGCGGCGCGAAGCGGCGGCGCCAGCCGCATCGCCAGCTCGGTGACGGTGCACGACGAGCTGCGGCGGCGGCGCCCCGATCTCGCCCCGCTGCTCTTCGAGCCGATGCGCCTCGACCGGCGCGACGAAGCCGTGGGCAGAGGCGTGCCATGGGTGCCCGTCATTCCCTGCCGCCATGCCGGCGGCGTGCTGCGGACGTTCTGGCACAGCGACTACTTCCGCTCGGTGGTCCGGCATCCGGACGTCCCGCCCTTCACCGCTGCGGAGCGGGAGCTGCTCGACCTCTACGAGGCGATCGCCGCCGAGCCGGAGATCCGTCTCGACATGCAGTTCGCGCCGGGCGACGTGCAGCTGGTGTCCAACCACGTCGTGGTGCACGCGCGGACCGCGTACACGGACCCGCCCGATCCGGAGAAGCGGCGCCATCTTCTGCGCCTCTGGCTCTCGCTCGACTGACGCGCTACAGCGCGGCCATGGCGTACCAGGTGATCACGGTCGAACGGCGCGACACGGTCTGTCTGCTGACGCTCAACCGCCCCGAGAAGCTGAACGCGTGGACGCCGGCAATGGCGGTCGAGCAGGTCGCGCGCGATCGAGGCGGCGAACGCCGACCCCGCCATCGGCGCGATCGTCATGACCGGCGCGGGCCGCGGCTTCTGCGCCGGCGCCGACATGGAGGCGACCTTCAAGTCGCGCCTCGACGGCGTCGATCCCGGCGAGAACACCGCCGGCGGGTCGGGCGGCATGCCGGCGACGATCGACTGGGTCGGGCTGCTGCAGGAAGTCGAAGCCGATCGTCGCGGCGGTGAACGGCGCCGCGGTCGGGCATCGGCATGACGATGGTGCTCCCGTGCGACGTGATCCTGGCGTCCGAGAAGGCGAAGTTCGGCATGCTGTTCATCAAGGTCGGCCTCGTGCCCGAGCTGGCGAGCACGCATTTCCTCGTCCAGCGCGTCGGCTTCGGCCGGGCGAGCGAGATGTGCCTCTCGGGCAAGCTCTACTCGGGTGCCGAGGCGCACGCGTGGGGCCTCGCCGACCGGCTCTGCGCGCCGGACGACCTCGTCCCGCAGGCGATCGCGCTCGCGGCCGAGATCGCCGCCAACCCCGACCCGCAGCTCCGCATGATCAAGGAGCTGCTGACGCGCAACGGCTCGTCGACCGAGCTCGGCGCCGTGCAGCGGCTCGAGTCGGAGATGCTGCGGCGCTGCTGGGAGTCGCCGGAGCACCGCGAGGCGGTGTCGGCGTTCCTCGAGAAGCGCGCGCCCAAATTCCGGTAGTTCCGTTAGGACGCGGCGCGGCTGGGCGGCGTCGCGCCCGCCGTGGGCCTGAGGCCGGCGAGGTCGGGCTCGTCCGCCTGGGGATCCGCGCCGACGATCGCGCGCGCCCCGGGATCGTAGACGAGGTAGCTCCACGCCCAGTCGATGAGGACCCGGAGGCGGTTCCGGACGCCGATCAGCATGACGATGTGGATCAGCAGCCACGCCCACCAGGCGATGAATCCCTCGAGGTGGATCGACTCCCCGATCACGGCGACGGCGCGGCTGCGGCCGATCACCGCCATCGATCCCTTGTCGGAGTAGACGAAGGGCTCGAGCGGCTCGCCGTCGATCGCGCGCAGCACGTTCCGCGCCGCATGCACGCCCTGTTGCATCGCGACCTGCGCCACCTGGGGCAGCTTCGTGCTCTCGATCAGCGCCACGTCGCCGGCGACGAACACGCGCGGATGGCCGTTCACCTGGAGCGTCGGCTCGACGACCAGCCGTCCGCTGCGACCGGTCGGAAGACCAAGCGTCGCCGCAATCGCCGAGGCCCGCATGCCGGCGGCCCAGATGACCGTCCGCGCCGGCAGCACGCTGCCGTCGGCGAGCGTGACCCCGTCGGGCGCGATGCACGCCACCTTCGCGCCGAGCCGCACGTCGACGCCGAGCGCACGGAGATCGCGCTGCGCCCGGGACCGGAGCGCGGGCGGGAACGTCAGCAGCACGTCGTCGGCGGCCTCGAGCAGCACGATACGGACGTCCTCGGCGCGCAGGCGGTAGTCGCGCGGGACGAGGTGCCGGCGCAGCTCGGCCATCGCGCCGGCGGTCTCGACGCCGGTCGGGCCGCCGCCCACGACGACGAACGTGAGCTGCGAGGTCCGCGCCGGCGAGTCCGGCGCGCTCGCCGCGAGCTCGAGCGCGCGCATCACGTGGTTCCGCAGCCGGCGCGCGTCCTCGAGCGTGTAGAGCTGGAAGGCGTGGTCGCGCACGCCCGGGATGCCGAAGTCCTCGGCCGCGCAGCCGGTGGCGACGATCAGCCAGTCGTAGGGGATCGTCTCGCCGGTCGTCGTGGTCAGCGTTCGCCGCTCGGGATCGCCCGAGGCGACGTGTGCCAGCTTGAACTCGGCGGCCGCGAGTCCGCGCAGGATGTTCCGCGCCGGGTACGCGATCTCCTGCGGCTCGAGGCCGGCGGTGGCCACCTGGTACAGCAGCGGCAGGAACAGGTGGTAGTTGTGCCGGTCGACCCAGGTCGTCTGGATGCCCGCGCGCGCGAGGTGCCGCACGGCGCGCAGCCCGGCGAACCCCGCACCGAGGACGACCACGCGGGGCGCGCCGTCGTTCGCCATGGGCCATGTCTATCCGGGCTCGGGAACCGTGGGAACCCGGGTCGGACCAAGACCGGACCCGTCCGCGGGTGTTCATGCTGAGGCCCGGGATGCCATCAACGCAGATCGACGTGCTCCGCGCGCCGCTCGATCGGAGTATGCCGGCAGATCATCCGGTATGCGCGGCCCCCGTACGAGGCTACGCCGTGAGGACGTCGACCGGACCCATCTCCGGCGTCCGGTCCGCGCGCGACATGAGCGGCGCCCAGGGCCCGAGCATCCGCTCGTACTCGCGGTGGTAGAACCCGGGCAGCTCGGTCGATCGTCCCTCGTGGAACGCGCGGAACCCGGCATCCGTGGCGAGCCGCTCGCGTAGCCGCCGGAACGCGCGCAGGCGTCCCCGTTTGATGCGCGTGCGCATCAGGTGGATCAGCCGCACGTACGGCTCCGCGACTCGCGCGCGAGCCGGCGCACCAGCATGCGCGGCGCGGTGAAGTGCGCGAACAGATCGATCAGCCGATCGTAGTAGCCGACCGGATCGTAGTGCCGCGGCACCGTCGCGAGATACGGCGAGTAGTAGAAGCTGAACGGCAGGGTCGTCAGGATGCGTCCCTCGGCCCGCTGCACCTCGAAGGCGGGCGAGCCGCCGAACGGGTGCGGGATGTTCACCACCGGCCACACGAACGGGGTGCGGGTCATGAACTCCTTCGTGAGCGTCACCGGCTCGTCACCCTGGTCGCCGTCGAGGCCGAAGAGGAAGTTCGCCTGCAGGTAGTGGACGTGCTCGTGCAGCTCGCGGAAGTGCTCGACGAGGCGATCGACCTTCGCGGCCCCGGTCGTCGTCCCGACGCCCGACTTGCGGGAGTAGTCGGTCCACGACTCGATGCCGGGGGCGAGCACGCCGCAGTTGGTGTCGCGGAGCCGCGCCATGCGCGACCCGCGAAGCACCGAGAGCGACGTCTCGACGACGTACGGTAGCCGCGTACCCTTCGGCACCGACTCGAGGACGTCCATCACGTCGTCGAAGCGGACGGCGAAATTGGGGTCGTGGAACCCGTACATGATGCGCGGGAAGTGCGTGGCGAGATAGCGCAGGTCCGCCCCGAGCCGGTCGAGCGGGAGCTGGCGGTATGGAACGTCGGCGTCGACGCAGAAGTCGCAGGCGTAGGGACAGCCGGTGCTGGCGAGGAAGGGCACCGTGCTCGCGAAGTAGGGACGGCCGCGCGCGAAGATCGAGGCTCGCAGCTCGGGGAGCCGCTCCTCGATGCTGGGGACGTCGTGGTACGGCTGCCGCGCGGTCACGACCGTCCCCGGCGGGAAGCGACGTGCGAGGATGTCGTCGACCAGCGCCTCGTTCACGTCGAGGACGACGAGGTCGAAGAAGCGCAGGCAGTCGCGCGGGAAGCGAGCGGGCGTGCGGTCCGCCCACGACGGTGAGCGTGCCGTCGCGCCGCCACAGCTTGGCGAGCGCGTAGGCGAGCGCGCTCTGCTGCGAGTACGTCGAGATGAAGACGACGTCGAGGTCCGGCGGGAAGAGCCGGCGAGGATCGCCCACGCCCCAGTAGGTCGCGTAGTGCGTCTCGTGGCCGCGCCGCCGGCACCAGACGGAGATCGCCTGCGGCGTCAGCGAGATGCGCTGCTTCACGAGCACGAACGCGAACGCGGCCTCGCTCCAGCCGAGCGCCGGCGTCGAGCAGACGTCGAGGATGCCGACCTTCATGTGCGAGCCGCCCGGAGCCAGCCCAGGAGGGCGACCAGCGTGCAGCCCACCGCGAACGCGTCGCCGACGCGCGCGTAGGGCGTGAGATCGGTGCGCGGCACGATCTCGCCGGTGACTGCCGCCTCGGTCGCGAATGCCGTCCGCAGGCGGACGCGGCCGAGCGGGTCGACGATCGCCGACGGACCCGCCGTCGACGCGCGCACCAGCCAGCGCCGCTGCTCGACGGTCCGCAGCCGGACGATGTCGAACTGCTGCGCCGAGAACTTCTCCGTCATCCAGGTGTCGTTGGCCGGGATCGAGGAGGTAGGTCGCGCCGGCGCGGACGCGCGCGGCGGCGATCTCGGGGAACATCGCCTCGTTGCAGATCGTCACGCCGGCCGGCCCGACGACCGTCGGCAGCGGCGCGATGGTCGTGCCCGGCGAGAACTCGCGCACGTGCGCGAACCGACGGTGCAGCGCGGCGAAGAAGCGGAAGGGGAAGTACTCGCCCAGCGGCACCAGGCGCTCCTTCTCGTAGAACGCCTCGATCCGCCCGCGCGGCGACAGGAGCCAGAGCGTGTTGAAGTAGACGGGCGGCGAGGCGCGGACGGCCCGCGGTCCACCCGTGACGAGCTGCACCCCCGCCGGTCCGGTCACGGCGGCCATCGCGGCGCGATAGAGCGGCTCGTCCTCGAGCAGGAACGTGAGCGCGTTCTCGGGCCAGACGACCACCGCGGGTCGTTCGCGGCAGCACCCGCTGGGTGAGCCGCAGGTAGACGTCGAGGTTGCGGCCGTAGAAGTCGGGCTGCCAGAGCGATCCCAGGTCGAGGTTGGCCTGGATCATCGCCAGGCGGACCGGTGCCGTGCCGGGAGGATCCACGACCGTGCCGCAGGCGGAACTCGCCGTAGACGAGCGCCGCTGCGATCAGCGCGGCGGCCGCGCCGAGTCCGGCCAGCGCGGACCGGAACGGGCGCCGATGCCATACGGCGACGAGCGACTTCGGCGATGGCGGCGTTGGTCGTTCCGAGCAGGAAGGCGATGCCGTAGACGCTGGCGAAGTCGGCGATCTGCACCAGGCGATCGAACCCGATCTGCGAGTACCCCGAGAGCGCCCACGGATTGGCGACGTCGAGCAGCGCGCGCGCGGGCGAACTCGGCCGCCGTCCACGCCGCCCCGGCGACGAGTGGCAGCGCGACGCCCGGTCGCCGGACCAGCGTGCGATAGCAGACGGCGAACGCGGCGTAGTACGGCGCCGCGGTGACGCTCGACACGACGAAGAAGAGCAGCAGCCCCACCGCGTACGACTGGTGGTAGTACTTCGCCAGCGACGGCGCGAACCAGTTGCCGACGACGTACGCCATCACCACCGACCACAGCCACGCGAGCCCGAGCGCGCGGCGGACCGACGCCCCACGCAGCGCGAGCAGCCACGGCACCAGCGCGACCCAGGCGAGCAGCCGCCAGCTCGTGGTCGGGAACGCGAGGCCGTAGAGGACGGCGGAGACGACGGTCGCGATCATGCCCGGTCCACGCGCTCCGCATCCCAGGCGAGCCCGAGGCGCTCGAAGGTCTCGTGTGCTGCGCGCCGCAGCGCGCGCGCCTCGTCTCCGCCGATGCAGCGGGCGAGGTCGACGCGCGCCCGTGCCGCCTCCGGCCCCATGCCCAGCCGCTCCGCCTCGTCGATCGCGCGCGAGATCCACTGGATCGCCGCCACGGCGCTTGCCGGTGAGCCAGAGCGCGCGCCCGGTGGCGCGGGCGATCTCGGGACCGAGCCACGCGGTGCGCGCCGCCGCCCACTTCGCGTCGCGGATGTCCCGCCGGAGGGTTGCCGCGGCCTCACGAGCTTCGGACCCGTCACCGCTCGAGGCGGGCGACGTCGAGAAGCAGGCGGGCGCGCGCGCAGAATCCGAAGTGGATCGGCGGCACGCGCCCCTGTCGCAGGAGATCGGCGGCCGCGTCCAGCGTCGAGCGTGCACCCGACAGGTCGTCGCCGAGGACTTGCACCTTCGCCTTGATGCCGAGCGCGAAGAGATTCAGCTGCCGCTCCGCGTGCTCGACCAGATAGGTGTCCGCGGCGGCGAGCGCGTCGTCGAGGGCGCGTCGCTCGGCGTGCAGGAACGCGATCGCGGAGTGGCGGTTCGATCGCGCCAAATCGTAGGCGTAGCCCTCCTCGATCCGGGCCAGGCGGTCGATCTGCGCCTTGGTCGCCTGGAACTGCCCCTGCGCCATGGTCTGGTACGTCTCGAGTCCGGCGTAGGTGACCACGTCCCACAGCTGTCCGTCGCGGAGGCCGTCGTCGAGCAGCGAATCCGGAAGGCGGTGACGGGCGTCCCAGTCGCCGGCGAAGAAGCAGTGGACGAAGTTCATCAGGCCGTAGAGGAGTCGTCTCGGGCACGTCGTCGGGATCGACGTAGCGGTTCGCGATGGCCAGGAACCGCGCGCCGAGATCGAAGGAGAGCCCGGCGTACGACCAGATGCCGGTGCCCGCGCCGGCGTACATGCCGCCGGCGCCCGGGACGCTCGCCGGGTCGACGCGTCGCAGCCGGCGCAGCGTCTCCATGCTGTCGAAGAGGAAGCGCGTCGGATCCGCGGTCGTCTGGGCGCGCGCGCGGTCGAACATCAGCTTGATCACCTCGATGTCGCGGGCGTCGGCCGGGGGGCGCCTGCGTGCCTCCGCCGCCGCGCAGGTAGACGTCGAGCACGACCGTCGTGAGCGTCCGGACGAGGCCGAGCGTCAGGGCGACGCGGGTGTGCGGGACGCGCTCGCCGAGCGACTCGAGCGCCTCGTTGAAGTGCTGGTTGGCGTCCTCGAGCTGGCCGCGGAAGAAGTAGGCGCCGGCGAGGCCCTTGTGCAGCCGTGCGCGCTTCGCCGGATCGCCGCCCTCGGGATGGCGTGCGAAGTAGAGGCGCGACGACTCCTGGAACAGCTCGAGCGCCTCGGCGGGCGCGCCGGCGCGCGCGGCGTCGTCGCCGGCGAGGAAGAGATGCTCCTCTGCGCGGTCGACGTCGCCCGCACGGCCGTAGTGGTAGGCGAGCATGCCGTGATAGCCGGGCGAGCCGGGAAGGCGCGCCTCGATCACCCGCCCGACCTGCCCGTGCAGCTCCGCGCGGCGGGTCTCCAGGATCGAGCCGTAGGCCACCTCCTGGATCAGGCGATGCTTGAACGTGTAGTGCGCCTGCTCGCCGCGTTGCTCGCGGACGAGGAGCTGCGCCTCGGTCAGGTGGGCGAGCGCCGCGGTGCACGCTGCGCGGGTCGTCGAGCAGCTCCGCCAGCACGGGCTCGGCGACCCGCTGGCCGATCACGGCCGCGAGATGCAGGACGCGCTTGCGGATCGGCGTCAGCCGATCGACGCGGACGAGGATGACCTCCTGCACCGTCGCCGGCACCACGATCGACTCGATCGCCGCGGTCGCGCGGAGGCCCGTGCCGGTCACCTCGACGGCGCCCTGCTCGATGAGCGCGCGGAGCAGCTCCTCGATGTAGAGCGGGTTGCCGCCGGCGGGACCCTCGATCCGCTCGCGCACCCCGCGCGGCAGCGCCGCCGGGCGGGAAGAGCGTGGCGAGCAGGCGGCGCGTGTCCGCCGGTCCGAGCGGACGGAGCGTCACCTCGAGGCGCTGCTCGGGTCGCAGCGACGCGAGCGCGATCTCGGCGAGCCGTCCCGACGACTCGGAGAAGCCCGGCCGCGACGCCCACAGGAACAGGATCGGATGGTCGAGCGCGAGCCGCAGCAGCAGGCCGAGCAGCTCGATCGACGAGCGGTCCGCCCAGTGCACGTCCTCGAAGAACAGCGCGAGCGGACGCTCGCGCGCGAGGCCGACGAGCAGCGTCCGCACGGCGTGCAACGTCAGGCGATCGAGGACGTCGCCCGGAACCCCGGCGACCCGCTCGGCGAGCGCCTCGGGGAGGGGCATGCCCAGGAGGTTGGCGAGAAACGGCAGCGTGTCGTCGGCGTCGGCGCCGAGGGCGGCGGCGCTCGCGGCGCCGAGCCGCGCGAAGGCGTCCGGCGTCTCGCCGTCGCCGAGGTCGAGCAGCCGAGCGCACCAGATCGACGAACGGATGGTAGCGCTGCGTCCGTCCCGCGGGCACCGAGCGTCCCTCGGCCCAGCGCACGCGCCGCGCCTCGTCCGAGGCGGCGAGCTCGGCGAGCAGCCGCGACTTGCCGAGCCCCGGCTCGCCGACGACCGCGGCCACGCCGCCCGTCCCCGCGGCGAGGCGCGCGACGGCCGCCCGCAGCGCGGCCAGCTCGACGTCGCGCCCGACGTGCTCGGCGAAGATGGTCTCGCCGGTGCCGATCCGCGGCCGATAGATCTGCTCGCGCTCGGATCGGAGCTCGAACGCGTTGGCGGCCGGCGTCCCCTCGGGCCGGATCGCGGGCACGTACGTGAAGTCCGCATCCGTCGCGCGTGCCGTGTCCCGCCCCACCCAGATGTGACCCGCCGGGGCGATGTCCTTCAGCTTGGACGCGGTGTTGACCACGTCGCCCATGAGGGCGAACTCGCGCAGCAGCGCGCCGCTCACGTCGCCGGCGATGCTCGAGCCCGGTGTTGATGCCGATGTGCACGTCGAGGGTCACCGGCGGTCGCTCCGCCTCGTTCCATTCGCGCACGCGGCGGCGCATCTCGATCGCGGCGTTCACCGCGGCGCGCGGTGCGTCCTCGACCGCCACCGGGACGCCGAAGACGGCCATGATGCAGTCGCCGAGGTGCTTGTCGACGCCGGCGCCGTGCTTGAGCGACGCGTCATGCATCACCTGGAGGCATCCGGTGACCGCGGAATAGGCGGCCGCCGGCTCCAGCTGCTCGGAGAGCCGGGTGAATCCGGTGATGTCGGCGAAGAGCACGGTGACCTGCCGCCGCTCCGCCTCGGTCGAGCGTTCGACGGTCGCGTGCTCGAGCGCCATCTCGTTCTCGACCGCGGGTGCGAGCAGCGCGCCCAGGACGAGGCGGGAGGGCACGCCGCCCGCGCGCGACACGATGCGGTCGAGCGCGGCCGGTCGAGAGCGTCCCTTCGCCGGCCACCTGCTGGACGAGCCGGCGCGACGTGGCGTCGTCGAGCGGCGCCAGGGCGATCTCGTCCCTCGCCTCGCCGAGCGCGGCGCGGAGACGGTCGAGGACGGCCGCGCCGATCTCCCGCCGGCACGTCAGCATGAAGAGCGTCGGCTGCTCGCGCGCGTCGGTCAGGCTCCGGACGAGGGCGTCGACGGCGGCGGGGTCGGCGGCGTGCACGTCCTCGCAGCACGACGAGCCCGGCCGTGACGCCGGCGCTGGCCGCTTCCGCGCGCGCCGCCGCCACCAGCTCCGACTTGCCGAGACCCTCGTCGCCGATGACGAGGATGCCGCCGCCGCGGCCGGCGCGGAGCGCCGCGACGCGCTCGCGCAGCAGCGCCAGCTCCGCGTCGCGGCCGAGGCAGCGCGCTCGTGGTCGCGGGTGCAGGACTGGAAATCGAGGCGGAATCCGCTGTTTCTGCCGTTCCGAGGACGCGAAAGGCGGGCACCAGCTTGCGCTTGCCGCGCAGCACGAGGGGCTCGAGCGCCTCGAACCGGAAGCGCGTCTGCGACGCTTCGTGCGTCTCGGGGCCGATGTGGATGGCGCCGGGCGCGCCCAGGTCCTTCAGTCGGGCCGCGACGTTGACCGGGTCGCCCAGGACGCGGAACTCGCGCACGATCGGACCCTGCAGGTCGCCGGCGACCATCGTGCCCGTGTTGATGCCGATGCGCAGCTCGAGCCGCGTCGGGCTCTCCACCTGGCGCTCGTACCGCGCGACGGCCTCCTGCATCTCGAGGGCGGCGGCGACGGCTGCCGCCTCCGGCTCGGCGGTGACGAGCGGGAAACCGAAGACGGCCATCAGGCAGTCGCTCAGGTACTTGTCGATCACCGCGCCGTGGCGCCGGGCGATCCCCTCCAGCATCCGGAGCCCCCCGGTCACGATCGCATAGGCCCGTTCGATGCCGACCGCCTCGGCCAGGGGGCCGGCCCCCAGGAGGTCGACGAAGGCGACGGTCGCGCGGCGGAGCGTGATGTCGGGGGTCGTGGCCACGGCGGGGATCAGCTCGATATATCAGCCCGATCCGTCAGGACCGCTTCGGGACCGAGCTTTCTGTCTGTCCACATACCGTTGCCGGCCGGCACGCGACTTGCCAGGAAGTTGGGGTACGCAGGGCCCCCCTGGCAGGGCGGGGTTCCCCTGGCGTATCGTCCGCACGTTCCGTTGCATACCGAGATGGAGAGTCAGATGAAATCGCGCGTCACCGTCGGCGTTCTCGGGTTGGGCATCACCGTCCTCGTTCTGGCCGCCGCCAGCGAGGTCCGAGCCGGGTGCAACATCATCCCGCCGGTGGCCCAGGGATTCCCGTCGACCATCGCGAGCATCACCAGCCCGGTCGCGACGGCGCGGACGCGAGGTCGAGCTCCGGCTCTCCGCGTGTGACGCGTCCCCCGGCTTCGCGCCGACGAACGTCGTCAGCATCGGCTTCCTGCCCGCGGGGCCGGGACAGCCGGCCCCGGTCACGGTGAGCGGCGGCGCGCTCACGCTCGCCGACTGCGCCGCGGGCGGCTCGCCCTGCAACTCGCTGCGCTTCACCATGCCCGCGACGCCGGGGCTCGCCGGTCCGGCCGAGATCGTGGTGACCAACGGCGCGACCGAGGTCGCGCACATCGGCCCGCTCTTCCAGCCGCACGACATCGGCTCGACCTGCGACAAGCAGCCCGAGACCGTGTTCCAGAACTTCACGATCGTGCCGCCACCGAACGACTTCGTCAGCGCCGAAACCGGCTCGACGTCCGTCCTCGCGACGCTCGACGGATCGGGGAGCCTGCTCATCCCGTTCGACTACACGTCGGGGAACCTGCTGCCGCTCGGTCCCGGCGCGCCCGTCGCGCGGCTGCTGACGGGCCTCAGCACCGTCGACGCGTTCAACGCCACGCCCGGAACACAGCTCATCCAGGTCGACTCCGGCGACGTGCGCTCGTTCACCATCGAGGGCCGTCCGCTGCCGCCGCTGATCCGGGCGACCAGCGCCGGGAACGAGGTGTTCGGCCTCTCGGATGCGGCGGTATCCGTCATCCGCGTCGCGCGCCTCGACGCGCAGGGTCAGCCGAACTTCGACCTCGCCTACCGTCGCACCAGCGGCGGCTACGGCCCCATCGTGGTCGCGCCGGCCGAGTACGCCGTCGCGTCCGACGCCGCGATTCCGCTCGACGATCTGCGCTCGTCCGCGGTGGGCGTGGCGTTCACGCGTGACGAGGTCCTCGAGGGCAATCTCAACGCGACCAGCTTCGGCGTGCCGACGGGCGACGCCGACACCACCGACGCCGTCGTCCAGATCATCGACGTGGCGACCTTCACCAGCACCAACACCGGCATGGCGGCGTCGCCGACGAACAACCCGATCGTGGGCGGCGCCGTCGTCGACACGGGCGGGTCGCTCGCCGCGATGCTCGAGTCCGAGGCGGGGCAGAACCAGATCGATCTGAACGGCAACGGTCATACGGCCGACGACATCCTGCGCGTCTTCACCCTGACCGGCACACAGCGGACGCCCGATGCGAGCCGCGTCGGCAGCCCGTTCCCGGCGCTCAACCGCCGTCCGCTGGCGATCGACGGCTCGCTCGTCTACTACCGCGAGCCGCAGGTCGACGTCGCCCTCACCGGCCAGGCGCTGCCGAACGGCGACGACATCGCCGTGAGCCCGAACGGTCGGCTGATCGCCGCCACGAGCCGCGTCACCTCCACGACCGGTAACCTGGTCGTCGCGCGTCGTGACGGCGAGACGGGGCTCAGCCTCCGCACCGGCGGCGGCAACAGGGGATCGTCCTCCCCCTACGCGGGTATCGCCTTCGGACCGAACAGCGGCATCGTCTACGCCACGGTGCCCGGGATGAACCGCCTGTACGCCTTCGGCATGTTCCTGTTCTCGGACCGGATCACGATCGGCGGCGACTGCATCGCCGTCGGCGACCTCGGCCTCGAGAACTCGGCGACGGACGGGGCGGCCGGCGTCGACGGACTCCAGGGCGTCAACCGTGTCGCGGTGACCTCGCCGACGTCCGATGGGCGCATATCGCTCTACGCACTCGGCGCCGGTGAGAATGCGCTGGCCGCATTCGACGTCACGCCGAGCTTCTCGCTCTGCGGCAAACCGCGCCTCACCTTCGCGCAGGTGCTGCGGCCCGCCAACTTCACGGATGCCCAGGGCATGACCGTGTCGCCCGACGGGGCCACGGTCTACGTCGCGGTCCGCGGGACGAGCCGCGTGAAGATCTTCGCTCGCACCATCGGCGCTGCGACGCTGACCGAGATCGGCGAGGTGGTCGACGGCGGTACGGGCGGCGGTTCGCTCGGTGGCGCGATGGATGTCGCCGTCAGCCCGGACGGCCGCTTCGTCTACGTGCTCGCGGACACCGATGCGGCGGTGACGACCTTCAGCCGCAACGTCACGACCGGGCTCCTCACGCTCGTCACGACGGCCGTCAACGCCGTCGACTTCGGTCCCGCGACGAGCCTCGCCATGAGCCCCGACGGCAGGGCGCTCTACGCCGGGACGACCAACGGGCAGTTGGTGGTGTTCTCCCGCAACATCGCCAGCGGCGCGCTCACGTATCTGGCGAAGCGCGGCCCCGTCACCACGGCGCTCGCCCCGGTCCGCACCGTGACCAGCCGCGACAGCGAGCACGTCTACCTGGCGCTCGGGTACCTTTCGACCTCGCTGCTCTACACGCGGAGCAGCCTCCTGCAGGCCTTCGACACGACGACGCAGACGAACCGCTCGGCACTCGGGACGCCGTCGACCCTGGCGGCGGCCGGGGCGGGCCGCGCGGCGTGGCTGGAGCCGACGGGGGCGGGCGATGCGAACGTGAACCTGTACGACGCAGCCGCCAACACGGTGACGGCGGTCAAGGCCGCCGCGCACAAGCTGGCGCTGTCGTCGCAGGCGATCGTGCTGGCGGTGCCGCCGACTACCGGCTACGACGGGCTCGCGCTGGTGCCGACCAGCGCGCCCGGCGGCGCACCCGAGCCGGTCGGCACCGAAGCCATCGAGATCGGTGCGACCGACGTCTGCGAGGGCGGGCGGCAAGGACGGCTCGGCCTGCGTCACGGCGGCGACTGCCCGGGCGGCGCCTGCGGCGCGATCGCCGTCGCGACCAGCATCGGCCCATCCGACGCCGAAGGCAACGCGGAGGTCGTGCTCCGCATCCATCGTCGCGAGACCGGCGAGCTGATCACCGTCGGGCCAAACGTCGCCGACTTCCAGGTCACCGGCAGCGTCGTCGCCTTCCGCACCTTCGAGAGCGGCTTCTTCACCACCGCGGACCTGAACGGCGACGGCGACACGAGCGACGTGGTCATGCAGGTCTACGACCTGGCGGGGCGCCGGCTGCTCAGCACGGGCCAGGCGACGGTCAAGTGCGATCTGCCGGGCTGCGAGCCGGGGCTGCCCTACAAGATCCGCGGCAACGACCAGACGGGATACGACGTGGTGTTCCTCACGCGCGAGATCGACCAGGGCGTCGGCGGCACCGACCTGAACGACAATGGCAGCACCGGCGACACGGTCGTGCAGATATTCCACGTCCGCGACGGCAGCAGCTCCGTCGTCGACACCCCCGTCAGCGGCGGGTCGCTCCCGCCGCTGCCGACGCAGCTCCTCGGCGCGCCGATCCTCTACCGCCAGGCGCGCGAATCCACGCTCGGCCCAGACCGCGACGGCAACGGGCTCCCGGACGGCATCGACGTCAACCGCGACGGTGACACCGACGACCTCGTCGTCCTGGTCGATGGCGACACCGACGGCGATGGCGTGTTCGACTCCAGCGACAACTGCGTCGAGAGGAGCAACCCGACGCAGCGCGACTCCGACGCCGATGGGCTCGGCGACGCGTGCGATCCGAATCCGTCCTGCTCGCCGGTGACGCCGGGGTCGCCGCCCGTCGCCCCGGAGGCCGCCGTCGACTGCCAGAAGGCGATCGGCAGTGCGTCGCGCAAGGTGCTGAAGGTCCAGGCCACGGCGGTACGCACGTGCCTCGACAGGATCGCGAGCGGGAAGCTCACCGGCGACCCGACGACGCTCTGCCGCGGGACGGTCAACGCCAGCGGTGTCGCGAAGCTGCCCACCGACACGAAGACGGGCGAGAAGGTCTTCAAGGCGGCCCTCACGTTCCTCGACACCGCGGGCAAGAAGTGCACGCCCGAGGCACTGGCGCTGCTCGACGCCTGCGGCAACACCCCGAACGCCCTCGCCACCTGCGTCCTGGCACGTAGCACGGGGATGATCGGCACGATCACGACGCTCCTCTACGGCGACGTCAGACCGATCGCCGACAAGGATGCCCTCACCTGCCAGAAGAGCGCCGGCAAGGGCGGAACCAAGCAGCTCGTGAGCATCGTGACGGCGATGAACGGCTGCCTCGACGGCGTGAACAAGGGCTCACTCAGCGGCGATCCACAGACGCTCTGCCTCGGCGCGCGCTCGCTCGCCGCCTTCGCGCCGCCGACCGACCCGAAGACTGCTGGCAAGTTCACCAAGGCCGACGCCACGCTCGACAAACTCCTTACGAAGAAGTGCCCCGCGGCGGCGATCGCGCCGCTCGACTCGTGCGGCGGCGACGCGACGGGCGTCGGGTCCTGCGCGCGCTGCTCGGCCTTCGAGCAGGCCGTCGGGCTGATCGGCGACACCTACGGCAAGCCGTGACGCGACGGGCGGGCGGCGTCGCGCCGCCCGCCGGTTCACGGACTGCGCGCCTCGCGCCCCGCGACCAGGTGGTAGGCCTGTGTCCGGTTGGTGGCGAGGAAGTGGTGCGACGCCCAGAGGTAGACGAGGAACGTCCGCACCGTCGCCTCGCCGAACCGCGCCGCCAGCGCCTCGCGATGCGCCTCGAGGCCGCGTGCCCAGTCGCGGACGGTGTACGCGTAGCTGCGCGTGTCGTCGCCGACGTCGTGGACGTTGAACCCGGCGCGGGTGAGGGCGCGCACCAGGCGTGCGAGGTCGACGTAGGCGGTCGGTCCCGGCCAGATGTACTTCCGCAGGAACGCGCCCGTGAGGAAGTGCGAGCGTTGGGCGCAGAAGTCGGCGTACACGCGGGCCGACGGCGCGAGGTGGCGCGCGAGGAAGGCGGCCACGCGCTCGACCTCGGGCACGTGCTCGAGCGTGCCCATGAAGACGGCGCCGTCGAACGCGCGCCGCCGGCCGGTACGCGAAGAGGTCGACGAGCGTGACCGTGCACGGCAGCCGCTCGCGCGCGATCAGCTCGGCGACGAAGCGGTGTTGCTCGCGCGAGATCGTGATCGCCTCGACGCGGATGCCCTGGCGGCCCGCGTACTCGACGAAGCAGCCCCAGCCGGCGCCCATGTCGAGCACGCGCATCCCGGGGCGAAGGCCGAGCCGGTCGATCGCGTACTGCATCTTGCGCGCCTGCGTCGCGCTCGGGTCGTCGTCGGGCGTCGCGTAGAAGCCGTGCGAGTACGAGCGCCAGCGCTCGAACCACGGCAGGAAGAACTCCGCCGGCCGGTCGTAGTGGAAGGCGATCGCGGCGGCGTTGTAGGCGACGCGGCCCGGCAGGCGGAGCCGCGCGCGCCAGGCGAGGCGCGAGAGTCGTCCCGGCTCGAGCTCGAGCACGTCGGTCACGCGCATCACCTCCGACAGGTCGCCCTCCACGTCGATGCGCGCGGCGAGGTACGCCTCGGCGAGCGCCGAGATGATCGCCGCGGAGCAGCGGGGCGACGGCGCCGTCGTCGCGAAAGAGGACACGGGCTCTCGCCGGCGGCGACCCTATGGTGACCGTCCGGCCTCCCGGCAGCACGAAGTCGAGGCGGGCGCCTGCCCGGCCGAGCGCGTCGGTCAGTGGTCGCAGGTCGGCGCCGTTCATTCGGCGCGGCTGCGCCCGGTGACGAGGCGGGCGGTCGCGCCGACGAGGAGACCCACCAGGGCGCCGGTGCTGACGTTCAGGCGGAAACAGGTGACGCCGCACCCGGGCGTCGCCAGCGCGAGCATGCCGGGCGGCAGCATGAGGAGCGCGCCGTAGAGGGGACCGCGGAGCCACCACGCCGCCGGCCAGACGCCCGAGCCCACCATGAACCCGATCAGCAGTCGGGAGCAGTAGTAGGTCCAGACGGCGAAGGCGGGATTCAGCCGGGCGGCGGCGAGCTTCTCCGGGATCGGGCCGTGGAGGAAGTACGGCAGCCAGCCCAGCACGAGGCCGGCCAACGTGCACACCAGCGGATAGGATGCCGAGACCAGCCGTCGCATCGGAGTCAGCGCAGCCCGAGGCGCTTCATCAGGCGCGAGAGGTTCGACTGCGGCATGCCGAGACGGCGTGCCGCTTCCGTCTGCTGGCCGCGGCTCGCGGCGAGCGTCCGCCGGACGTAGTCGCGGGTGAACGCATCGATGGCGTCGCGCAGCGGTAGCGTCTCGCCGTTCGGCCGATAAGCATCGTCGCCATCGACCGTTTCCTCACGCATGTCCTGCGGCAGGTCCTCGACCTCGAGGCGCGGCCCCGGCGCCAGCACCACGCCGCGTTCGATGGCGTTCTGCAGCTCGCGCACGTTGCCCGGCCAGTCGTAGGTGCGGAGGTGCTCGAGCAGGTCCGGCGCGATCGGCAGGGTGGGTCGGCCGATCTCGCGGCAGTAACGCTCGACGAACCAGCGGGCGAGCGCGGGGATGTCCTCCCGTCGCTGGCGCAGCGGCGGCAACTCGACCGTCACGACGTTCAGTCGGTAGTAGAGGTCCTTGCGGAAGGATCCCGCGCGGACCGCCGCCTTGAGATCGCGGTTCGTCGCGGCGATCACGCGCACGTCGACGTGGATGTCCTTGACGCTGCCGACGCGCTGCACCTCGTGATCCTGGAGCACGCGCAGCAGCTTCGCCTGCAGCGGCGCTGCGAGGTCGCCGATCTCGTCGAGGAAGATGGTGCCGCCGTCGGCGATCTCGAACTTGCCCTTCTTCTGCCCGATGGCGCCGGTGAACGATCCGCGCTCGTGCCCGAACAGCTCGCTCTCGAGCAGCTCGGCGGTGAGCGCGGTGCAGTTGACCGCCACCAGGGGTCCCTCGGACCGCGGGCTCCAGCCGTGGATGGCGCGGGCGACGACCTCCTTGCCGGTGCCGCTCTCGCCCAGGAGCAGGACGGTGGCGCCCGACGTCGCCGCCCGCCGCGTGACCTTCAGCACCTGCGCCATCGCGGTGCTCGGTCCCGTCACCAGCTCGTAGCGGGCCTCGGTGGCAGCCGCCAGCTCCGCGTGCTGCTCGCGGAGCGACGTGATCACGCGCGCCCGCTCCAGTGCCGCGGCGACGACGGCGCCGAAGGCGGTGAGGAAGCGGAGATCCGACGGGGCGAAGCCCACCGCATCCGCGGGGTTCATCGCCTCGATCACCCCGATCACACGCCCCTCGTGGCGGAGCGGCGCGCAGAGCAGGGCGCGCGTCCGAAAGCCGCTCCGCTGGTCGACGCCCTTGTAGAAGCGCGGGTCGTCCGCGACGTCGTTGCACACGACGCCGCGGCCAGTCTTCGCGACCCAGCCGGCGATGCCGAGGCCGGCGTCCACCTCGAAGGCGTCGACGCGGGCCCGTCCACGCGAGCACGAGAACTCGAGACGGCTCTGCGTGCCGTCGAAGCAGCCGATGGAGCAGGCCTCGAGGTCGTAGAGCTGGATGACGGTGTCGAGGACGGACGCGACCACCTCGCTGCGATCGACGGCGCCGGCGAGCGCCCCACTCGCGCGGATGACGTCGCGCAGCCGGCCGGCGGAGAGGTCGGACACAGCGGAGGACCGGGCCACCAACGCGCCATACGTGAAAGGTGGATTCCTTTTCAACTCCGGCACTTGACCCGCTCCCTGGGCCGCGCCAAGGAGGCTCCGGGATGCGGTTCGGACTGGTGGGGACGCTGCTGGTGGCGGCTTGCACGCGGCCGGTTGCCGTCCCGCAGGCTGCGCTCCCGACCGAGCCAGTCGCGCGTGCCCAGGCCCTCCTCGCCCGCGGGGCCCCCGTCGGCGAACAGGCCGCTGCGTGGGACGCCGCCGCCATCGCCGCCCCGAAGAACGCCGAGGTGCAGTTCCGCGTCGGCATGCTGGCGCAGCGGCGGGGCGACCCTGCGCGGGCGACGAAGGCATATCGGCTGGCCATCCGCCTCGACCCGAAGCACGCCGGCGCGTTGAACAACCTGGGGACCCTGGCGTTCGGGCGGCGCCAGACCGGCGACGCGGCCGTCGACTTCGCCCGTGCCGCCGCGCTCCAGCCGGAGAACCCCGTGCCCCTCGCCAACCTGGCACTGATCTCGGCGAAGATCGGGGAGACGGCGGACGCCCTCGACCTCCTGCTGCGCGCCCAGGCGCTGGTGGCGAAGACCGTTCCGCCCGTCCCGTCGTGGATCGTCGGCGTGCAGCGCTCGCTGGACGCCGTGTCGCGCGAGGTGCCGTACCCGAAGCGCCTGGAGAGCAGCATCGAGCCGCGCACCGGTTTCGTCCTGCTGAGCTACTGACGCCGCGCCGCGAGGAGCAGGCCGGTCGACCAGTCGAGCCGCACCACCGCCAGGTCCGGTCGCGCCTCGAGGTCGGCCACCAGGCCGGCGACGGCATGGTCGTGGCCCGGCGGCCAGTTCGGCTGCGGCAGGAGGTCGTCGACGACATAGAGTCCACCCGGCGCGAGGAGCGCCAGCGCCCGGTCGAGGTGGCGGAACTTTCCCGGCCACGTGTCGGCGAAGATCAGGTCGAAGCGCACCTCGTGCTCACGCTGCAGGAAGACGTCGCCGTCCTCGACGAGGAAGCGTACCCGGGCATCGTCGCCGAGATGGCGACGCGCGATCGCGGCGACGGCCTCGTCCTGCTCGATGGTCCAGAGCGTCGATCCGGCGTCCATGCCGTCGAGCAGCCAGGCGGTCGCGCATCCCGTACCGGTGCCGAGCTCGAGGAGCGTGCCGGCGGGACGGGATGCGGCGAGGGTCCGCAGCAACCGGCCGGTGGCCTCGTCCGACGCCATGGTGAAGCCCGTGGCGTGGGTGTCGCGGAGGATCGCGGCGAGTGCGGCGGGTGGTAGCGTGGCCATTTGGCGACTCCAGGGTCGACAGCGGCGGCGGGACCGTTCTATAGCACCGCGCCGGAGGTTCGCACATGACGCAGGCGGCGAAGATGTTCATCGACGGGAAATGGGTGGGCGCGGCCAACGGCGCCACCTACGCGGTGCCGAATCCCGCCACCGAGGAGACCATCGGCACGGCGCCCGACGCCACCGTCGACGACATGCAGCGCGCCATCGCCGCCGCGCGCCGCGCCTTCGACGAGGGCCCGTGGACCCGGAGCACGCGCGCCGATCGCGTCCGCGCGCTGACCGCGATCGCCGACGGGATGGAGCGGCGCAAGGAGGAGATGCGCCAGCTGCTGATCGCCGAGGCGGGCGCCGCGCTACATCACGCACGACGATCCAGATCGAGCAGCCGATCCAGCTGCTGCGCCACTACGCCGAGCTGGCGCAGTCGTTCGACTTCGAGGAGCCGCTGCCGGCCGCGTCGGCCAGGGCCCGATGGGGCCGCAGCTCAACTCCGGCATCGTGTACCGCCAGCCGGTCGGCGTCTGCGGGCTCATCCCGACCTGGAACTTCCCGCTCTTCGTCACCGTGCAGAAGCTCGGGCCGGCGCTCGCCACCGGCTGCACGATGGTCTTCAAGCCGTCGCCGTGGGGGCCGCTCATCAACCTGCTGCTCGCCGAGATCATCGCCGAGGCCGACCTGCCGCCCGGCGTCGTCAACTTCGTCACCGGGCAGTCGAGCGCGATCGCCGAGGCGCTGGTGTCCGATCCCGCGCGTCGACAAGATCAGCTTCACCGGCAGCGTCGGCACCGGCAAGAAGATCATGGAGGCGGCGGCGAAGACGCTGAAGCGCGTCCACCTCGAGCTCGGCGGCAAGTCGGTCGGCATCTACCTCGACACCGACGGCTCGACATGATGGCGATGGTCGCCTGCGGGCCGGCGATCTTCCACGCCGGCCAGGGCTGCGCGATGTCGACGCGCGTGCTCGTGCCGCAGCTCGATCCACGACGACTTCGTCGCAGAAGATGGTCGGCTTCGTCGCAGGGCATGGTGACGGTCGGCGACCCGGCCGATCCCGACGACCATGCTCGGGCCCGGTGATCCGCGCCGAGCGGCGCGCCGAAGATCGAGGAGTACATCGCCTCCGGGAAGCAGGAGGGCGCGACGCTCGCCACCGGCGGCGGGCGGCCCGCAGGACCTGACGCGCGGCTACTTCCTCGAGCCGACGATCTTCGCCGACGTGCGCAACGAGCATCGCATCGCGCAGGAGGAGATCTTCGGACCGGTCGTGTCGGTGATGCCCGTTCGCCGACGAGGACGAGGCGATCCGCATCGCCAACGACTCGACCTACGGTCTCGGCGGCGCGATCTACTCGCGCGACACGGCGCAAGGCCCTCGAGCTGGCGAAGCGCATCCGCACCGGCGTCGTCTGGATCAACAACGGGCTCAACATGCTCGACGGCCCGTTCGGCGGCTTCAAGGAGAGCGGCCTCGGCCGCGAGGGCGGCCGCTGGGGCGTCGAGGAGTACACCGAGATCCAGCAGATCACCTGGCGGACGTGAGCCGCCGTCGGCGGGCCGCTAGTCGACGGTCGGATAGACGACCAGCGACTGGCCCTCGCGCAGCAGCTCGACGCGATCGGGAAGGATGCGCGTCACCTGGAAGCCCGCGCGGTCCTGTCCCTCGCGCAGGGTGACGATCGAGCCGTCTTCGAGACGAAGCGCCACGGTGCGCCGCTCGGGTACCCGCGAGTAGAAGAGGAAGCTCACGCGGACGAGCGATCCGGGTCCGGCCTGCGGGGGCGCCGGACGGGCCGCGGGCTCCGGCGGAGGCATGGTGAAGGCCGCCGGAGGCGGCGGGACGACGACCGGCGGCGGATCGACGGCGGGCCGGACGGGCAGCACCGGCAGGCGGCTGCTCGCGGGGCGTGGCGCGGGCGACGACGGGTGCCGGCGGCGGAGGGGCGGGCGTCTCGACCCGGGCCGTCGGCGGTGCGTCGGTCTGGACCCAGGGACGGTCGGCGACCACCGGCGCTGGAACCGGTTTCGCGATCCGGAGGGCGGGCGCGGAGGCCGTCGCCGCGGCGACGGTATGCTCGCGCGGGGTGAAGCCGCCGCCGAGCCACCACAACACGCCCGCAACGAGGGCGGCGACCGTGCCGCCGGCGATCGCGGCGAGGATGACGACGAGCCGACGCTGGTGCCGCGGCGGCTCGACGGGCAGGGCGCGCAGATCGTAGGTCGTAGGGGGGGCCGCGGACTCGACCTTCTGGAGCGCGTCGAGGATCGAGCTCACGAGGTGCCCCCGCCCGTGGCCGTCAGGACGGGGCGCTGGTAGCCACCGGCGGCAGCGTACAGGGCGATGCGCGTGATCGGCCCGAGCCAGCCGTCCGGCGGCAGATAGCGCGAACGCTGGAACTCGCGCACCGCGGCGACCGTCGAGTCCTCGAATACCCCGGTTTCGGGGCCGTCGTACGTGCCCGCGCGCCGCAGCAGCGTCTGCAGGCGCCGGACCGCGGCGTGGCTCGCCTCCGGCGTGAAGGCGGCGGCCGGACCGAGCCCCTCGAAGTCGCGCCAGAACACCCAGGCGCGCCCGAACCAGATGTTCTGCAGCTCCGCGGCGGGCACCGTCTCGATCGTGCCGCCGATCGACAGCTTGGCGCCCGTCTCGTCGACGCCGATGAGCGTCACCCAGCGCGGGCCGTCGGCGGCGGACGGCTGCACCTCGAGGATCGCCGGGGCGTCGAGCAGCTTGAGCATGCCGAGATTCCCGGAGATGGGCAGGGCGTCGAGCTTCCGCCGCCGCGCGGGCCGCGGGAAGTCGTTGGGCGACGTGACCGTCTCGTTCGCGGTGAGCCGCGGCGTCCGCCACGCCGCCAGCAGCACGCCGAGCGCACCGCGTGCGCTCTCGGCGGCGTCGAGCGCGCCGAGGCGCGTCTCCAGCGCCGAGGGCGGCGCGGTCGCGGCGGCGTGGACCTCGGGCACCGGGTCGATGGGCGGGACCGCGGCGAGGGGCTCCGGCGCCGGCGGGGTGGGCGCGGGAGGCTCCACGGCCGCGACCGGCGCAGCAACCGGCGGTGCCGGCGGCACCGCAGCGGTCAGGAGTCCGGAGGTGATCTCGCGTGCGCCGAGGGTGATCGCGCCCGCCAGGGTGCCCACCCCGACCGCCATCCATGCCAGGCGGCGGCGCGAGCGCGTGCCCACCGGCAGCGGAACGTTCGCCAGCTCGCGGTAGGCGCGACGGACCGTGGCCCGGCGCACGACCTTGCGGTCGCTCGCGAACGCGGCGAGCAGCGCGCGGTGGCAGAGCATGTTGATGAGCCGCGGCACGCCGCCCGAGACGCGATGCACCAGCGCCAGCGCCGGCGTCGTGAAGATGCGCCCGGCCTGGCCGTCGCTCGCGACGGCCAGGCGGTGACGGACGTAGGCGGCCGTCTCGCTCCGTTCGAGCGGCCCGATGTGCCACCGCAGCGTGATGCGCTGGTTCAGCTGGACCAGCGTCGGGATGCATGAGCAGCAGTGCGCAGCTGCGGCTGGCCGACGAGGACGATGCGCAGCAGCTTCTCGGTGGTCGTCTCGAGGTTCGAGAGCAGGCGCAGCTGCTCCAGGACCTCGATGCCGAGCGCCTGCGCCTCGTCGACGACGACGACGCAGCGGCGCCCCGCCTCGTTCTGCGCCAGCAGGTGACGGTTCAGCTGCTCGAACAGCTCCTGGCTGCTCTTGCCTGCGGCCGGGAGGCCGAACTCGGCGTTGATCGTCTGCAGCAGCTCGAGCGGCGACAGCGCCGGGTTGAAGACGTAGGCGGCGTCGATCTCGGGCCCGAGCTCCGCCAGGAAGGCGCGCAGCAGGGTGGTCTTGCCGGTGCCGACGTCGCCCGGTGATGCAGACGAAGCCGCTCTCCGGGAGGCCGAGGCGCAGATGCGCGAGGGCGTCGGCGTGACTGCCGCGAGAGGAAGAGGTAGCGCGGGTCCGGCGTGAGCCGGAACGGCGCGTCGCTCAGACCGAAGAACCGCTCGTACATTCGAGTCGGCGGGCGGGTCGGCGGCCGGACGGGCCGCCCCGGGAAGTAGCACCCGTCGCGCGGGCGCGCTACCCCTCAGGCCGCCGCGGCGCGCCGGACGGCGGGGACCGCATCGAGCAGCGGACCCGCGTCGGCCAGCGCCGCGAGGACGATCCGGTCCGCCTCGCCGCCGACGAGCCGTTCCGATGCGGCCAGGGCGGTCTCCAGCTCGGCCAGGAGCGCCTGGAGGCATTTGCGGTTGTAGCCGGCACGCGCGGCCGTGAAGCGGTACCCCGCGCCCAGCTCGACGGCGAACAACCCCTTGGGGTTCTCGTCGACCGCACGCGCGTTGGCGGTGGTGAAGCGGAGATAGGTGGCGGCCATCCGCCGACACAGAGGGGCCAGGGCAGCGCCGTCGGGCGGCGCCGTCGCCGGATGCTCGGCGGGCTGCCCCTCGGCGCGGCGCTCCACGTCGGCCATCCACCGGTTGAGGTGAGCGAGGCCGCCATCGCCGACGATGGTGGCGCCGGTCGGGTCGCGGCGGACCTGGTTGAGCTGTCCCCAGAACGCCAGGTCGCCGACTGACGGCTCCTCGCCGCCGAGGAAGCGGTGCGCGGCGAACAGGGCGTCCAGATCGCGGCACAGGCCGCGCAGGTCGTCGATCAGGAAGGGCAGCGACTCGGGCGTCGCGCCCATCGCCGGCATCGTCGCCGTGATCCCCTGCGGGAAGAGCTGTCGTGCCGTCTCCATGTCGGCGCCCGGGGCGCCGCAGGTCATGTCGGCGGCGATGATGGTGCGGGCCTGTTCGGCGTCGGTCTCGTGGAGCCAGCGCGAGGCGAGCATGATGCGGACGATCCATTCGTCCGCGTATTCCTCCAGGAGCGCGTCGAAGCCCCGCCGTCCCGGATCGCGCGGGCGGAGCGGCGGCTCGGGCACGTCGCGCTCGAGGCGGCGCGTGATCGCCGTCGAGTCGTTCAGCGCCTCGTCGGTCGGCGTGATCACCACCGGCACCATGGTCCGCCCGGTGCGCGCGCGGAGCACGGTCTCGCGCACCTTCATGTTCTCGCGCACCTCGAGAAACGGGAGGCGCTTCAGCTGCAGGAAGAGGCGGATCTTGTCGGAGTAGGGGCTGAGCGACATCACGTAGAGCTGATAGGTCTGCATCACGATCCTCCGAGGAGATGGCGGGCGAGGAAGTCCTCCATCGCCGCGTTCGAGCGCCGGTTGGCCTCTCCGTGCCAGTCGATCTGGAACGCGTGCGGCGCACCGTCGAGGAGCAGCAGCTCGCTGGAGCGGCCGCTCGCCAGCAGGGCCTCGTGCAGGCGCTCCGAGTGGCGGTGCGACACCACGCGGTCTCCCGTCCCGTGGACCAGGAGCGCCGGCGCGCGGACGTGGGCCGTATGGTGGACGGGTGACGCGACCCGCACCCACGCGGGATCGTCGGCGCGCGGCCAGAGCAGCTCCGCGATCGAGTCGGGGCCATCCGTGGCCGGCGCGCGCCGTGCGAGGTCGTACGGGCCCTGCTGCAGCACCAGGGCGCGCACCTCCTCGCCGACGTCGCGCAGGTCGGTGGGCAGGTCCGGCTCCAGCCCGGGGACACCGCGCTGCCACGTGCGCCATCAGGGCCAGGTGGGCGCCCGCCGAGATGCCGCCCAGGGCGATGCGGCTGGGGTCGATGCCGAGCTCTTCGGCGTGGGCGCGGATCCAGCGCAGCCCGTGGCGGACGTCGTCGACCTGGGCCGGGAACCGGTGTCCCGGCACGAGCCGGTAGGAGAGCGAGAGCGTCGCGATGCCCAGCCGGGCGAAGCGCAGCGCCACCGGGCCGGCGTGGCTCGGGTCGCCGTGCGACCAGCCGCCGCCATGGACGAACACGACGGCCGGAGCGGGGCCGCGGACCGGCAGGGGCCGATAGTGGTCGTAGCGGAGCGGCACCCCGTCGACGCGGGCGTAGACGACGTCCTCGGTCAGCTCGTGATGGGCCGAGCGCGGCGGGATGCCAGGGACGGCGCGCGGGAACGACACCCCCCGGACGTAGCACTCCCACGGGGCCGCTGGAACCTGAGGCGCGGCGTGGCTAAGCTGGAAGCGCATCGTGCGACCGCTCATTGGGATCTCCAGCTACGGCCGGGCCGGGCAGCGCCAGACGTTCTCCGTACCGTGCGAGTACATCGACGTCGTCCGGGTGGCCGGTGGGGTGCCGGTGATCCTGCCCCCGGTCGACGGCGAGACCCCCGAGGGGCTCGACGCGGTCGCTGGCATCATCCTGCCTGGCGGCGGCGACGTCGAGCCGACGCGCTACGGTCACGCCGTCCGCCACGAGGCCAACTACGACATCTCGCCGGAGCGCGATCAGTTCGAGCTGACGCTGACCCGCGCGGCGCTGGCGCGCCGCACCCTGCCGGTGCTCTGCATCTGCCGCGGCATGCAGCTCCTGAACGTCGCGCTCGGCGGCGACCTCGTGCAGCACATCCCCGATCACTTCGGGGATCGCGTGGCGCACCGCCATCCCGAGCGGCTGCCGGTGACGCATCCGGTGTCGATCGAGCCCGCCAGCCGCATCGCGCAGGTGCTCGGCGCGACCGACATGGTCGTCCGCTCGTTCCACCATCAGGCCGTCGGACGGCTCGGCACCGGGCTCCGCGCGGTGGCCTGGAGTCCGGACGGCGTGGTCGAGGCCGTCGAGTCGGATCACCACTCGTTCGTGGTCGCCGTGCAGTGGCATCCGGAGCTGGACGCCCTCGGCGACGCGAAGGCGCTGCGGCTGTTCGAGGCCTTCGTCGAGCGCTGCCGCGAGTACGCCCGGCGCGCCGCCGCCGCCTGACGCCAGGTCAGGCGATCATCAGCCGCAGTGGACGGAGCTTGCGCTTCAGCGGGTCGAGGCTGAGGCCGAGCGATTCGAGCGTGACCATGCCCAGGAGAGCGGCGTCGTCCGGCTTGCCGAAGATCACCTTGGAGATGCCCCCTCGCCCCTCGATCTCAAAGAGCACATGGCCGACCCGACGCCGGACGCTCCGCCCATCAGCCAGGCCGAACGTCTCTGTTTCTTCCGCCTGCACCCCGATCGCCCCGAGGACAGTTGCCGGAACGACCGAGTAGATCGCGCCCGAGTCGACGACCATGTCGACATCCGTAGCGCGTTCGCGGTCGAAGATGTTCGTCAACCGTGCGCGGATCGTCGTGGTGCCCATGTGCTGACGCCCCCTGATCCGCTTGGGTGCCAGACGCAGCGTCATGGACCAATCCCTAGACCCGGAGCATTCTGCGGGCAAGTGCCGTCAGCCGGTCTCGTCGAGGTGCGCCAGGACGGTCGCGCGCCGGACGTGCGGGAAGGGCGGCGCGGGTCCGTCGCCGCGGAGCACGCGCCCGAGGACGGGCAGCGAGCGGACGAGCAGGTCGGGATCGAGGAGAGCGCGCTCCGGGTGCTCGAGCATGTGGAAGGCGCGGAGCAGGCCGCGGAACACCACCGGATCGACGCGGGACGCCGGCAGGATGCCACGCTCGAGGAGCCAGCCGAACGCCTGCTCGGCGACGCTCGCGACGGCCGCCACGGGGTTGGTCAGCGCCGGGGCCGCCTCCGCCCCGGCGGCGCGACGGTCACCCGCGACGGCCGCGTCCCAATACGCGCGGAGCTGACGCTCGCTCTCGCGGTCGAGGTGGATCGCCGCGGCGCGGAGGTCCTGGCGGTGGGAGCCGAGGGCCTCGTCGAGCAAGGCGGCCTGGACGAGCGCCATCGCGCAGCCGCGGCCGTACATCGGGTTGGTGTGGTAGGCGGCGTCGCCGATCGCGAAGAACCCCGTCGCGAGCGGCCCCTCGCGGTCGACGAAGCGACGCAGCCGGTTGCGCAGCTGGCCCATTGCCAGCACCGGCGTCTCGCGCCCCGCGATCGGCCGCGACACGCCGCGGGCGCGCCACGGCGCGATGCCCGCGAACGCGCCGAGGAAGCGCTCGAAGCGCGCCGGGTCGGTCAGACCCTTCAACGCGGCGTCGCTGACGGGCGCGCCGACGGTGATCGAAAAGGTGTCCGCGTCGCCGGGGAAGATCGCCAGCTTCACCCAGCCGAAATCGCCGGCGACGAGGCCGGTCGTCCCGGTGGGGACGTGGTCCCGCTTCGTCAGACGGTAGAAGCGCGTGTAGTAGAAGATGCCGGTCTCGCTGCTGCGCTCCCGCACCCGCGGCGCCCCCAGCGCGGTCAGCCATTCGGGTGCGTGCGATCGTCGTCCGCTGGTGTCGACGACGACGCTCGCCGGCAGCACGCTGCCGTCGAGCAGGCGCACCCCCGTCACCGTGGGACGGCCCCCGTTCGCCTCGCCGACGAGACCGCTCACCGTCACGCCCTCGCGCAGCTCGACGGTGGGGATCGCGCGCACGCTCTCGCGGAGCGCCCACTCGAAGGTGGCGCGCCGGCAGGCGAGGAGCACGACGTCCTCGTCGTCGGGCCGCGGGTCGAACGCCATCTCCGGCGGCGCCATCGCGGCCAGGCCGATCTCGCGGACGCCGCCGGCGCGGAGCCGCTCGAGGACGTCGGGCATGTGTGCGAGCAGGATCATCCGGACGCGCGCGAGGAACGCATGCGAATGGCGGAACTGCGCCACGCCGCTGCGGTCCCAGCCGTGGAACGCGTCGCCCGGCTTCGCGACGTCGCGCCGCTCGTCGCGTTCGAGGACGACGACGCGACGGAAGTGGCGCGCCAGGAGCCGTGCTGCGGCCAGTCCCGCGACACCGCCGCCGAGCACGACCGCCGATTCCCTGTCCCGATCCGTGCGCATCGCCGGGAGCCTACGCGAGTTCCCGAGCCGTGTCGTCCCCCGGGGAGTTTCGTGGGAGTGGAGCCCGGGCTAGCGTCGCCGCGATGGCCGAGGCGACCGCGCTGCACTGGTTCACCAGCGACCTCCGCCTCGGCGACAACCCGGCGCTGGCGGCCGCCGGTGTTCATGGACGCGTCGCCGGCGTGTTCGTCCTCGACCCGGCCAGTCTGGCGCGCGCCGCAGACGCCCCCCGCCGGACGGCGTTCCTCTACGCATCCCTCCGTGCCCTCGACGCGGATCTCCGCGAGAAGGAGTCGCGCCTGGTCGTGCTGCGGGGCGACCCGGCGGCGGAGCTGCCTCGCCTCGCCGCACGCCTCGGCGCGACGCTGGTGACGTCCTCGTGCAACTACGAGCCCGCGGCGCGCGCGCGGCGCGAGCGAGTCGGTGCGGCGCTCGCGCGGGACGGCGTCGCGGTCGCCTCCGTCGACGCGAGCTTCGTCCGGCGGCCCGGTTCGGTGCTCTCCGGCGCGGGCACGCCGTACAAGGTCTATTCCGCCTTCGCGCGCGCGTGGGCGAAGGAGCCGCTCGCGTCGATCGCAACGGCCCCGCGTCACTGGGTGTCGGCGAGCGCGCTCGTGGGGGTGGGGAGCGACGTCCCGGCGCCGGACCCGGCCTTCACCCTCCCGCCGGCGGGCGAGGACGCGGCCCGCGCGCGGCTGCTCGCCTTCATCCGGCGTGACCTCGCCCGGTATCCGACCGCCCGCGACCTGCCGGCCGAGGACGCGACCTCGCGGCTCTCGTACCATCTGCGGTTCGGGACGATCTCGGCGGCCGAGTGCTGCCGGCGCGCGCGCGAGGCTGGCGGCGCCGGGGCGAGGACGTGGATCGGCGAGCTCGCGTGGCGCGACTTCTTCGCGCACCTGCTGCACGCGTTCCCGCGCGTCGTGCGCGAGCCGATGCGTCCGCTGCCGATCCGCTGGCGTCGCGACGACGCCGGATTCGGGCGCTGGCAGGAGGGGACGACGGGAGTGCCGCTCGTCGACGCGGGCATGCGCGAGCTCCGCGCGACGGGCTTCATGCACAACCGCGTGCGCATGGTGACGGCGTCGTTCCTCACCCGCCACCTGCTCCTCGACTGGCGGCTCGGCGAGCGGCACTTCATGGCCGAGCTGCTCGACGCGCAGCTGTCGCAGAACGACGGCAACTGGCAGTGGGTCGCCGGCACCGGAGCCGACGCGCAGCCGTTCCACCGCATCTTCTCGCCGGTCCGTCAGGGCGAGCGCTTCGATCCCGACGGCGCTTACGTGAAGCGCTGGGTGCCCGAGCTGGCGCGCGTCCCCGCGAAGCGCGTCCACCAGCCGTGGGAGCTGGCGCGGCTCGAGCGCCGGGGGCTGTGTCCGGACTATCCGCCGCCGGTGATCGACCCGGGCGAGGGGCGCGCGCGGGCGCTCGCGGCCTTCGAGCAGGCCCGCGCCCGGCGGCCCCGTCCATATCGCGACGACATGTAAAATTGATCCGCGCCGCTCCGATCGCAGGCGAATGGCCCGTCCCGCCTGGCCCGGGCGTGAGGAGGGCGTTGGCGCGCGGTGTGCGGCGCCCGCTCTGCACGACCCTGCCGCGCGCGGCGGCCCACGTCGTCTCCGGCCTCGTGTCCTAGCGCTCGACCGCCAACCGCAGCCGGCGCGCGACCGTCAGCAGGCGTCGATCGCGCGTCCAGAGGCGGACGCGCCCCAGCGCCGTGGCGGCGAGCAGATGCGTGTCGATCCACCCGATCCCGGCGCCGGCGACCGCGTGACGCGCCACGAACTCCAGCGCCTCCTCGTGCTCGACGGCGGGAAGGTGGGGAAGGGCTTCCAGCAGGGAGAGGATCTCCGCGCGGTTCGCCAGGTGACCGCAGGCCAGCTCACCCACGACGAAAGCGTGGGTCGCCACCTCACCGTCGTCGAGGAGCTCGACGAGCGCGGCGTCCCGGCGCCGGAGATGGTCGACCCAGATCGAGGTATCGACCAGGATCACCGGGACGACGGCCGGCGTCGGGGCGCGGCGCGGAGGGCGGGCTCCGTACCTCCGAGCGCGGCCAGCCGCCGGGCGCTCGCGCGGCCGATCAGCGCTTCGAGGCCTGCGTGGATGAGCGCCGTCTTCTCGCGGATGCCGGTGAGCTTCCCGGCGCGCGCGATGAGGCTCTGGTCGAGATTGAGCGTCGTCCGCATCTGCATGAAACTGCCATACTCATGCAGATGCGGTCAAGGGGACTGCCCGCGTCAGTTCTGCGCCAGCAGCGAGCGCGCGATCTGCGACGATCTGGATCTCGTCGGTGCCGCCGTAGATCTGCAGCACCTTGGCGTCGCGGCAGAGCTGCTCGACCTGGTACTCGGCCATGTAGCCGTTGCCGCCGAAGAGCTGCACCGCCTCGAGGCGACCTCCATCGCCGCCTGCGCCGAGTAGAGCTTGCACGCCGACGCCTCGGCGAAGCGTCAGCGGCTTGCCCTGCTGGCGCCAGCTCGATCTGCCGGAAGACGATGTTCTGGATGTTCATGCGCGCGACCTCCATCTTCGCCAGCTTCAGCTGGATGAGCTGGAACTCGCCGATCGGCTTGCCGAACTGGACGCGCGTGCGGGCGTAGTCGATGCACAGCGTCGAGGCACTGCTCGACGATGCCGAGCGCCATCGCGGCGACGCCGGTGCGCTCCGTCGAGAAGGTGTCCTTGGCGCCCGAGCGCGCGGGCGCGTCCTCGGTCTCGCCGATCAGGCGGTCGCGTGCCGACGCGCACGTCCTCGAGGAACAGCTCGCCGGTCGGCGACGAGTGCAGGCCCATCTTGCGCAGCGGCTTCGACTGCGTGAGGCCGGGCATGCCGTGGTCGAGGACGAAGCTCAGCATCTTGCGGTTCTTCGCGCTCGGTCTCGCCGTCGTCGAGCTTGCAGATGAAGACGATGGTGTCGGCGTACGGGCCGTTGGTGATGAACGTCTTGTTGCCGTTGAGCACGTAGCCGTCGCCGTCGCGGCGCGCGGTCGCCTTCATCGCAGCCGAAGGCGTCGGAGCCCGAGCCCGGCTCGGTGATCGCCCACGCGCCGATCTTCTCGAGCGTCAGCAGCGGCAGCGCCCAGCGCTCCTTCTGCGCGATCGTGCCCTTGCGACATGATCGCCGCCGGCGGTGAGGCCGATGCTGACGCCCATCGCCGTCACCATGCCCGGGCAGTAGCGGCACAGCTCGATGATCGGGATGATCGCAGGTCGCTCCGCCGTCGGGATCGGGCTGCTGCGCCTTGCGCTCGAGCTTCTTCCCCGCCGCCGCGGCGGCCTTCTCGCGCTCCATCTGGTTCTGGAAGCGCATGCGCGCCATCTCGTCCATGCCGAACGTGCGCATCATCTTGCGCAGGATGTCGTACGGCGGCATGTCGCCGTGCTCGAGCTCCTCGAGGTTGGGCTTGATCTCGGCCTCGACGAAGCGCCGGACCATGTCGCGGATCATCAGGTGCTGCTCGCTCCACTCGATCATGGCGGGATCCCCCTGCGCCGGATTCTCGCCCGGCCGGCGCGTCGATGCCACCCCGGACGCCACGGAGGTTGCGAGGCGGTGCGGGCGGGGGTACATCCCGCCGCGATGGCCAGCCCCCAGCTCGCGATGATCGTCGAGATGTTCCGCGACTCGCCGCCGCTGCCGCAGGACATGGACGTCCACCAGCGGCGCCAGCGGATGGACGAGCTGACCAGCGGCAATCCGCTTCCCGAGGGTGCGCGCGCCACGCCCGTCGACGCCGGCGGGGTGCCCGCCGAGTGGGTCGAGGCGCCCGGAGTCCTCCGCGGCGGCGACCATGTTGTACCTCCACGGCGGTGGCTACACCGTGGGTTCGGTCGGCACGCACCGCGCGACGGTCGCCCGGCTCGCCGCGGCCACCGGTGCGCGCGGGCTCACGCTCGACTACCGGCTCGGGCCCGAGCATCCCTTTCCCGGCGGCGGTCGACGACGCCGTCGCCGCGTACCGCTGGCTCCTCGGCCGCGGCGTCGATCCGCGGACCGTCGTCGTGGCCGGCGACTCGGCCGGGGGCGGGCTGACGGTGTCGACGCTGGTCGCGCTGCGCGACGCGGGCGCGCCGCTCCCGGCCGGCGGCGTCTGCATCTCGCCGTGGGCCGACCTCGAGTGCACCGGCGTCTCGATGACGACGAAGGCCGAGTTGGATCCGATGTGCAATCGCGAGGGGCTGCTCGGGATGGCTGCGGCCTATCTCGCGCGGGCAGGACCCGCGCGCGCCGCTCGCGTCGCCGATCTACGCCGACCTGACGGGGCTGCCGCCGCTGCTGATCCACGTCGGCACCGCCGAGACCCTGCTCGACGACGCGACCCGGCTCGCCCGGCGTGCGCACGCGGCCGGCGTCGCGGTCGACCTCGAGGTGTGGGACGACATGATCCACGTGTGGCACGCCTTCGCGCCGATGCTCCCCGAGGCCGAGCAGGCGATCGCGCGCGTCGGCACGTGGGTGCGCACCTGCCTCGCCCGCTGAAGAGTCTGTGAATCACTCCCCTCCCGTCGCCAGACGCCCCGGGGCTCGGTTTGCCGCGTTGCTCCTCCTCGCCATAGCCTCCGGCTATGACTCGTCGTCGCGCCTTGCACACCGACCCCCGCGGCCGCCTGGCTCGGTCCGGGGAGTGACTCACAGACTCCGGTGCACCGCTTCGGTCTCGACTTCGGGACGACGAACACGGCGCTGGCCCGCGTGCGCGAGGACGGCACGTCCGAGCTCTGCGTCCTCGATCCGTCCGCGCCCGATCCGCACGTGCTGCGGAGCCTCCTCTACTTCTCGCGTGTCGCGCGCGGGTTCGTCGTCGGCCAGCGGGCGATCGACGAGTACCTCGCCGAGGACATGCAGGGACGGCTGATCCAGTCGATCAAGACCTTCCTCGCCGACGAGTCCTTCCAGGAGACGTGGATCCACGATCGCCTGTGGACGCTCGAGGAGCTGATCGCGGAGCTGTTCCGCCACGTCCGGGCGGCGGTGCGGCGGATCGTCGCGGACGACGTCGCGCTCGTCGTCGGCCGGCCGGCGATCTTCGCCGAGCGCCCGGAGCGCGAGGCGCTCGCACGCCAGCGCGTGGCGCGCGCGGCCGCGCGCGCGGGCTTTCCGCAGGTCACGTTCGAGTACGAGCCGATCGCCGCCGGCCGTGCCTACGCCGCGACGCTGTCGCGGCCGGAGCTGGCCCTGATCGCGGACCTGGGCGGCGGAACGTCCGACTTCACGGTCATGCGGCTGCGGCCGGCGGGCGAGGGCGCCGACATCCTCGCCACGGGGGGCGTGCAGATCGGCGGCGACACCTTCGACGCGGCCATCATGACGCGGCGCCTGGCGCGGCACTTCGGCGCCGGCAGCTCGTACCGCTCGATCCACGACGCCGAGCTGCCGTTCCCCGCGCACCTGACGGCGCAGCTCGGGCGGTGGCATCAGGTGACGTTCCTCCGCGGGCGACGGACGCGCGATCTGCTCGAGCGCATCCGGGCGTCGAGCGACGATCCCGATGCCATCGACCGCCTGGAGGCGCTGATCGAGGGCAACCACGCGTTCGCGCTGTTCGAGGCCATCGAGCACGCGAAGAGCGCGCTGTCGGCGGCGGCGGAGACCCGCATCCGCTTCCGTGGCGGCGGCATCGTCATCGACGAGGTGCTCACGCGCGCGGACTTCGAGGCCCTGATCGCCCCCGACGTCGCCAGGGTCGCCGGCTGTCTCGAGAGCGTGCTCGCCCGCGCCGCGCTGGCGCCGTCGGCGATCGACGCGGTCTTCCTCACCGGCGGCTCGGCGCAGGTGCCGGCGATGCGCGAACTATTCGCCCGTGCCTTCGGCGAGGACCGGCTCCGCGCGCGGGCGTACCTGACGACGGTGGCGAGCGGCCTCGCGCTGAGCTAAGCGTCGGGCATGCCCCGGCTCGACCCCCAGCGGTACCAGTCCCTCGCCGACGGCTGCCTCGCGCGGGTCGCCACCTGGCTCGAGACGTTCGACCCCGACGAGGTCGACTACTCGAGTGGCGACGGCAAGGTGCAGCTCGAGTTCCCGGACGGCGCGCGCTTCGTGCTCAACCGTCAGGGCGCGGCCAGCCAGATGTGGTTCGCCGCCGTCGACCGCGCATGGCACTACGACTGGGACCCGACGCGCGAGACGTGGGTGGACGACCGCGACGGCCACGACCTGTACGCCAACCTGGCCGAGGTGGTCGGCCGCAAGCTCGGGCACGCGACCGCGAAGCCCTGACGATCGCCGGTGCACGAGCTCATCGCCGACATCGCCCTCTGCATCGGCGCCGCCTGGATACTCGGCATCCTGGCGCAGTTCCTCCGCCAGCCGCCGCTGCTCGCCTACCTCGTCGCCGGGTTCGTGCTGGGCCCGTCGAGCCTGCGCCTGATCCACAGCGCGGAGGCCATCGAGACCATCGCCGAACTCGGGTTGATCTTCCTGCTGTTCATGATCGGGCTCGAGATCGATCTGAAGAAGATCGTCTCCGCCGGGCGCTCGATCACCGTCACGGCCCTGGTGCAGATCCTCGGCGGCACGATGATCGGCGTGGCGGCGTTCCGCCTCTGGGGGTTTCCGCTGGGCGGGCCGGCGGGATGGGACGCCCTCTACCTCGGCGTCGCGGCGGCGCTCAGCAGCACCGTCATCATCGTCAAGGTGCTCTACGACCAGCGCGAGCTCGACACGCTGGCGGGACGGATCACGCTCGGCGTGCTGGTGCTGCAGGACCTCTTCGCGATCCTGTTCCTGGCGATCCAGCCCAACCTGAACGACCTCCAGCCGAGCATCCTGGCGCTGTCGTTCCTGCGCGTGGCGGTGCTGGTCGCCGCGGCGCTCGCGGTCAGCCGCTGGGTGCTGCCGGCGGTGTTCCGGAAGGTGGCGCGGCTGCCCGAGCTGGTGCTGATCGGTGCGATCGCCTGGTGCTTCCTGGTGGGCGAGCTGGGCGAGCGCCTGCACCTGTCGCGCGAGATGGGTGCGCTCGTCGCCGGTGTCGCGCTCTCGACCTTCCCCTACGCGCTCGACGTGACGGCCAAGGTCACGAGCCTTCGCGACTTCTTCGTCACGCTGTTCTTCGTCGGCCTGGGGATGAAGATCCCGATCCCGAGCCAGAGCGTCCTCGGGCTGGCGGCGGCGTTCGCGCTGTTCACGGTCTCGAGCCGCTTCCTCACCACGTTCATTCCGCTCTACTGGATGAACTCGGGACTGCGGCTGAGCCTCACGCCGGCGATCTACCTGTGCCAGGTGAGCGAGTTCTCGCTCGTCCTCCTCGAGCTCGGCGTCAAGTCCGGACACATCGCGCCCGAGGTGTCGGGTGCGGTGTCGCTCGCCTTCGTCGCCCTGGCCGTGCTGTCGACGGTCGCGATCACCAACGGGGATACTCTCGTCCGCGCGCTCATCCCGCTCGCGAAGGGTATGGGCCTGTCGGACATCGACGACGAGGAGGCACAGCGGCGCGCCCGCCAGGAGCTGCACGACGGTCACGGCGCGCGCATCCTCCTTCTCGGTTTCTTCCGCACCGCGAGCTCGCTGCTCGAGGAGCTCGCGCGGCGCGCGCCCGACGTCCTGCCGCGATCTCGCGGTGGTCGACTTCAACCCCATGGTCCACCACGAGCTCAGCCGGCGGAACGTGCGCGTCGTCTACGGCGACATCAGCCAGCGCGACACGCTCGTCCACGCGGGCATCGGCCATGCGCGCGCTGCTCGTCTGCACGGTCCCCGACAGTCTGCTGAAGGGCACGACGAACGCGAAGCTCGTGCGCCATCTGCGCGAGCTCAACCCGAAGGCGAAGATCATCGCGCCCGCGGAGACGATCGCCGACGTGGCGGAGCTCCGCGCCGCGGGGGCGGACTACGTGAGCGTCGCCCGGCTCGACGAGGCGGTCGACCTGTGCGAGGCCGTCCGCGCCTTCGGCGAGGGCCTGCTGCCGCAGAAGCAGACCAAACTCGAAGCGCAGCTCGCCGACCGCCGCGAAGTCCTGCCCTAGGAGATCGCGCCGGACGCCTTCAGCTTCGCCAGCGCATCCCAGTCGAGGCCCAGGCTCAGCAGCACCTCCTCGGTGTGCTGTCCGCAGTCGGGTGCCGGGCGCAGCGTCGGCGGCGTCTCGTCGAACTGCACCGGGCTGGCGACCAGCGTGAAGCGCGTGCCGTCGCCGCGGTCGACCTCCGGCAGGTAGCCGTTGGCGAGCGCCTGGACGTCGGCCGTGACCTCGCGGGCGCTCTGCATGGGCGCCCACACGCCCTCGACGTCGGCGAGCGCGTCGCGCCACTCGGCCAGCGTGCGCGACGCGAAGACGCCCTCCAGCTCGCGCACGCAGTCCTGGCGGTTCATGAAGCGCGCTCATGCCGCTGTCGAAGCGCGGATCGGTGATCATGTCCTCGCGGCCGAGGTGGCGGCAGAGGTCGGCCCAGAAGCGATCGGGCTGCAGCATGTTGAGGAAGAGCCAGCGCCCGTCCTTCGTCCGGTAGCTGTTGACGATGGGGTTCGGCGCCTCGCGGCGGTCGTACGCCGGCATCTCCTGCTCGGTGAGCTTCGTCATGACGATGTCGGGCGCGAGGATCCACATCGCCGTCCCGAGCAGCGAGACGTCGACGATCGACGGCTCGCCGGTGCGCTCGCGACGGAAGAGCGCAGCCGGCGATGCCGCCGGCGACGGTCATGCCGCCCGCCGAGTCGCCGAAGGCGGCGCGCTGCATGATCGGCGCCGCCGCGCCGCGGCGGCGTGAGCGCGTGCGCGATGCCGCCGCGCGACCAGAAGGACGCGGCGTCGTAGCCGCCCTTCTCGACGTCGGGGCCGCGCGCGCCGTGGCCGTGCCCGCGCACGTAGATGATCTTCGGGTTGACGGCGCGGATGTCGTCGACCTCGATGCGGAGGCGCCGGCGCGCGGCGGGCAGGAAGTTGGTGAGGAAGACGTCGGCGGTCTCGACCAGCTTCATCAGGGTCGCGCGGCCGTCGGGGTTGGCGATGTCGATGCCGACGCTGCGCTTCCCGCGGTTCGACTGCTCCATCATGAAGTTGACGCCGCCGGTGTCGGGGAAGAAGCCGGAGGTCACGAGGCCGCGCTGCGGATCGCCGGTGACCGGATGCTCGATCTTGATCACGTCGGCGCCCCAGTCGGCGAGGACGGCGCCCGCCGACGGCACGAACCACCACTGCGCGACCTCGACGACGCGCACGCCCTTCAGGACCTGATCCATCGACGACCCTCCAGGGCGAGGTGGGTAGCACAGTCCGCCTCAGCGCGTCACTGCGCCGTACTGCACGATCAACCCCCCGACCACGATGAACGCCCCGCCGAGGAGCGTCATGGGCGCGGCTTGCTCCCCCAGCAGCACCACCGCGATGATCTGGCTCACCACGAAGAACGTCACGATGTAGATACCCATCAGCGTGCCGAAATCGACCGCGCGGTTCAGATTCACGAGGAAGCCGTAGAGCACCAGCATGACGGACCCGACGACGAGCCAGGCGCGGGGCCCGCGGATCAGGCCGTGGCGGATGGCGGCGTCGCCACCGCTTTCGAGGGCCGCAGCGATGACCAGGGAGAGGACCGTCACGAGGGGCGTCGTCATGGGGCCCGTCATACGGACCCTGATCGCCGGCGCCAAACGCGACGCTACGTGGAGCTGCCGAGCACTCGTACCGCTGGCAGCACCTCGCGCGCCAGCAGCTCCAGCGTCCCGGATTCGGCGCGGTCGTGGAGGACGAAGACGAAACCAGTGACGCCGAGACGGCGACGCGCGTCGATGCGGGTGACGACGTCGTCGGGCGTGCCGCAGTAGCCGTGCGTCTCGAAACCCCATCCCGGCGCGCCGAACCGCCGCCGCGCCAGGGCGCGTGCGTCGTCGATATGGTCGCGGCGCGCTGTCAGCGCCAGCACGGCCTGCTCGGTGACCCGGAGCGTGCCGGGATCGCGTCCCGCCGCGGTGCAGGCGGCGTGAAGCGCGGGAAGGAGCTCGGGCAGCCGGGCGAGCGCGTACGTCGGACAGTTCCACGCGTCGGCGTGGCGGGCGGCGATGGCCAGTGTCCGGCGTGCGGCGCCGCCGACGTGGATCGGCGGGTGTGGACGTTGCACCGGACGCAGCGGACTCGGGGCGTCGGTCAGCCGATAGTGCTGCCCGGCGAACGACACCGTGGGCTGCGTCCACAGGGAGCGGATCACCGTCAGCGCCTCGTCGAGGCGCTCGCTCCGCTCCTCGGCGGAGGGACGCTCGAGCCCGAACTCGGCGAGCTCCTGCGGCCATGAGCCGCTGCCCAGGCCCAGGTCGAGCGCGTCCGCCGCTGGCATGGTCGAGCGTCGTCGCCATCGTCGCCAGCAGCGCGGGGTGACGAAAGCCGTTGGCCAGCACGAGGTGGCCGATGCGGATGCGTTCCGTCACGGCAGCGAGCGCCGTGGCGGTGGTCCATCCCTCGAACGACGGCACGTCCGGCATCCCCGGCGGGTAGAGGTGGTCCATGAACCAGAGCGCGTCGATCCCCAGGTGGTCGCACAGGCGGGCACGCTCGCGGAGCGCCTCCCAGGAGAAGCCGACCTGCGGCAGGTAGACGCCGATCTCGACGGTCATCGAACGGCGGCGACGAGCGCGTCGGCCGCCGCTTCGCCGCTGCGGACGCAGTCGGGAATGCCGACGCCGCGGTACGCCGCGCCGGCGAGCGCGAGGCCCGGCAGCGCGGCGGCGCGCTGCTCGATCGCGGCGACGCGCTCGAGGTGGCCGACGCGCGTACTGCGGCATCGGCGCGCGGCCAGCGGCGCACGCGGGCGAAGCAGCGGCTCGCCGGTGATGCCGAGCAGCGCGCGCAGCTCGCGCGCACGCCGGCGCACCAGCGCGTCGTCGTCGCAGCTCCGACCAGCTCCGGACGCCGCGCGCCGCCGACGAAGGCGCGCACCAGCTCGTGGCCCTCCGGGCGCGCGGCCGGCGAACTTGCGGCTGGCGAAGGTGCAGGCGAGCAGCGGCTCGCCGCTCGACCGCCGGCACGACGAAGCCGAAGCCGCGCGAGCCGCCGGCAGCGTCGCGCCGCGCGGAAGCCGAGCGTCACCGTCGCCGACGAGGCGTACTCGATCGCGCCGAGGTCGCGCGCGAGCGTGGCGTCGAGCGGCGCCGAGCAGGCGGCGCCGCGGCGAACGCGGGCGTGGCGACGATCACCGCGTCGGCCGTCGAGCGTCTCGTCCGCCCGCGCGGAATCGCCAGCGCGCGCCGTCGCGGGCGAGCGCGCGACACCGGCGTCCGCAGCCGCACGACGCCCTCGGGCAGCCGCTGCGCGATGGCGGTCGACCAGCGCGCCCATCCCGTCGCGCGTGCGCGACGAAGAGCCCGTAGCGCGCGCCGGCGCCGCCGCGCGGCGCGGCCCGAGCGCGCCGCGGCGCGCAGCCCGAGGATCACGCTGCGGTGCGCGCGCTCCATCTCGAGGAAGCGCGGCATCGTGGCGGCGAGCGACAGGCGCTCGGGATCGGCGGTGTAGATGCCGCCGACGAGCGGATCGGCGACGCGCTCGAGCGCCTCGCGTCCGAGGCGGCGGCGGACGAACGCCGCCAGGCTCTCGTCGCCGGTCGCCGCGCCGGCGCGGCAGCACGAGGTCGAGCGCCATGCGCAGCTTCCCGGCCAGGAGAAGAGCGGCGAGCGTCGCGAGCGGCCAGAGGTCGGTCGGCGCCAGCAGCAGGAAGCCCTCGGGCAGCGGGTGCAGGCGGCCGCCGTGCACGACGTACGTGCGGCGGTCGCCCTCGCGCGTGCCGATCAGGCGGTCGGCGAAGCCGAGGCGCTCGCAGAGCGCCAGTCGCCCACGGCTTCTCGGTGATGAACGAGTCGGGGCCGCGCTCGAGCGGTGAAGCCGCCGGTGCGCTCGGTGGCGATGCGTGCCGCCGAGCCGGCTCCGGCCTCGAGCAGGACGACGTCGATCGGCGCGCCCGGCGCGCGCGTGCTCGACCAGGCGGTGCGCCGCGGCGAGGCCGGCGATGCCGCCGCCGACGACCGCGATGCGTCGCGGCGTCCGGCTCACCCGGCGGCGCCTCCCGCGACCACGCTCGGCGAGCATGCGGATGAAGAGCGGGATGGTCGTTCACCGTGCTGCGCGCGCGCGAAGGCGAGCCCGAGGCGCCGTCGCCGTCGCCCGCGCCTCGACGTCGAGGTCGTACAGCACCTCGACGTGATCGCAGACGAAGCCGATCGGCGCCACGACGACGTCGCGCGCGCCGTCGGCCGGCGAGGCGCGCGGAGCGCGTCGTTCACGTCGGGCTCGAGCCACGGGTCGCGCGGGTTGCCGCTGCGGCTCTGGTAGGCGAGCTCCCAGCGCGGTGAGCCGAGGCGCGCGGCGACCGCGCGCGGCCGACTCGCGCGAGCTCGGCGACGTACGGCGAGCCCTCCGCCATCGCCATCGGGATGCTGTGCGCGGTGAAGACGACGCTCGCGCGCCGTCCGCCGGGACCGTGGCCGAGCGCCGCGCGGACGCCGTCGCGCCGCCGCGCGTCGACGAAGCAGCGGATGCAGCGTGCCAGTGCCGGCGTAGTCGATCGCCGGCGCGCGCGGCGCCGAGCGCGGCGCGGCCCGCGTCGACGCTCTCGACGTAGCGCTCGCGGCTCGCCTCGGTGGCGTGCGGCGAGAGGATCAGGCCGACCGCGCGGCGCACGCCGTCGCGTCGGCCATCTGCGGCGAGCGTCGTCGGCGAGGTACGGCTGCCCAGTTGCGCATGCCGACGTAGACCGGCAGTGGCCGGCCGCGGCGGCGAGCGCGTCGCGCAGCGCCGTCCGCCTGGCGGAAGGTCAGCTCGTTCAGCGGCGAGCGGCCGCCGATCAGCTCGTAGTGGTGCACGACCTCCTCGAGGCGCTCGGGCGGGATGCGGCCGGCCGCGGGTGACGTTGTCGAGGAACGGGCGGATCTCCTCCGGCCGGGTGGGGCCGCCGAAGGCGATCAGCAGGACGGCGTCGGCGGCGCATCGCGCGCCTGCGCGCGCCGACAGCTCGTGCACGGCGTCGACCAGGGCGCGGACGTGAGTCGACCGGCGTCGTCGGGCAGGATGCCGTGGCCCGAGGTTGAAGATGTGCCCGGGCCGTCCCGCCGCCCGTCCGAGGATGGCGGCGGCGCGCCGGCGGATCTCCGGGAGCGGCGCGAGGAGCGACGACCGGGTCGAGGTTGCCCTGCACGGCGACGTCGTGGCCGAGCGCGCGCCCAGGCCGCGTCGAGATCGACGCGCCAGTCGAGCCCGATCACGTCGCCGCCCGCGGCGCGCAGGCACTCGAGCAGCCCGGCGGTGCCGGTGCCGAAGTGGATCACGGGCGCGCCAGGCGTGAGCGCCGCGGATCAGCGCGCGCATGTGCGGCAGGACGTGCGCGCGGTAGTCGTCGGGCGAGAGGCAGCCGACCCAGCTGTCGAAGAGCTGCACCGCGTCGGCGCCGGCGGCGATCTGCGCGTTCAGGTAGCGCGGTGACGGCGCGCGACGAGCCGCTCCATCAGCGCGTGCCACGCGCCCGGGTCGGTCGAACATGAAGCGCTTGGTGTGCGTCGTAGTCGCGCGAGCCGCCGCCCTCGATGAGGTACGAGGCGAGCGTGAACGGCGCGCCGGCGAAGCCGATCAGCGGGACGTCGCGCCGCAGCCCGGCGCGCGCCGGCGCGATCGCCTCGTAGACGTAGTCGAGCGCGCCGGCGGGTCGACGGCGGCGAGCGCGTCGACGTCGGCCGCCGTGCGCACCGGACGGTGCGATCACCGGGCCGTCGCCCTGCGTGAACTCCAGACCGACGCCGAGCGGCTCGAGCACCAGCAGGATGTCGGCGAAGATGATCGCGGCGTCGACGCCGAGGCGCTCGACCGCCGTGACCGTCACCTCGGCCGCGGCGTCGGGGTCTTGCACAGCTCGAGGAAGCCGAGTCGGGCGCGGACGGCGCGGTACTCCGGCATGTAGCGCCCGGCCTGCCGCATGAGCCAGATCGGCGTGTAGGGGACCGGCTGACGCCGGCACGCGGCGAGGAAGGGCGCGGTGGCGCGCTCAGGCGTAGGCAGCGATGACCTCCCGGCCGAACAGCGCGACGTCTTCCGGGGTCGTCGGGAAGTTGAGCGTCATGATGAAGGCGGAGATGCCGAGCGCGCGGTTGGCGTCGACGCGCGCGCGGATCTCGTCGGGCGTGCCGCACAGCGCCAGCTCGGGGCTGCCCTCGAGGAAGCCGAGGGCGCCGAAGACGGCGTCGGTCTGGCGGCGGGCGGCGGCACGGTCCAGCGCGATGGCACCGAGGCACTGCTGCGAGACGAGGATCGTCGCCGGGTCGCGCCCGATGGTGCGACAGTGGCGAGCGAGAACCTCGCGCTTCCGGACCACATCGCCGTGGTACATGCCCAGATTGTTCCAGACGTCGGCGTGTGTCGCGACCAGCTTGAGGAGGACCTTCTCGCCGCCCCCGCCGATGAGGATCGGCAGCCGAGGCTGCACCGGCTTCGGGTTGCAGGCGGCGCCGCTCAGCTGGAAATGCCGGCCCGCGAAGCTGCTGCGCTCCTCGGTCCACAGCATCCGCAGGACACGACAGGCCTCGTCGAGCTGCTGCAGCCGCACGCCCATCGGCGGGAACGGGTAGCCGTACTGATCGTACTCGATGGCGTGCCAGCCGGCGCCGATCCCGAGGGTGAGTCGTCCGTTCGAGACGTGGTCGAGCGTCGCCGCCATCTTGGCGAGCAGCGCCGGCGAGCGGAAGCTGACGCACAGGACGAGGTGCCCGATGCGGATCCGCCGCGTGACCGCCGCCACCGCGGCGATCTCGGTCCACGCCTCGAAGATCGGGACGTGGTCGTCGGGCATCGGCAGGAAGTGATCGATGCACCAGACGGACTCGAACCCGGCCTCTTCCGCGGCGTGGGCGACCTCTCGCGCGCGCTGCCAGTCGACGCCGACCTGCGGCAGCATGACGCCGAAACGGAGCGGACCGCTCATCGCTTCGTGGCTAGCACGGTGCGCGCGTCCTTCGCCAGCAGGGCGACGAGCGGACCGAGCTTCGGCGGGTCCGCCTCGAGGTCCGGTGCGATGCCGTGCGCGTCGAGCGCCTCGCTGGTCACCGGACCGATGGACGCGACGACGACGCGGGCGAGTCCGGCGCGAAGTCCGGCGGCGTCTGGCGACACGGAACGCGTGCTCGACCTGTACCGCGCTGGTGAAGACGGCGACGTCGGCGTCTCCGGCGGCGAGCCGCGCCACGCCGGTTCGGAGCGGTCCCACATCGTGTGGCAGGCTCCAGCGGTACACCGGCACGCTGAGCACGCGAAGGCCGCGTTCGGCGAGCGCGGCCTCGAGCGCAGCCGGCGGGGCGCCGTACTGCTGCACGGCGACGAGCGCGCCGGCCGGCAGCGCGAGCCCGTCGACCACCGCCAGTGCCTCGCGCCACGTGTGCGGCGGCGGCACGGGGCGGGCGCCGACGACGCCCAGCTCACGCAGCGCGGCGAGCGGCTTCGGTCCGCGCGCCACGATCGGCGTCGCCGCGAGGTGCCGCAGGAAATCGGGGTGAGCGTCGGCGACCGCCGCCGCCAGCGCGCGGGTGCCGACGCCCGTGAGGAGGATCACCAGCGCGACCTCGCCGGCCGCGAGTCGCCGCGCGAGGTCCAGGGCTTCGGGATTCGCGGCCAGCGGCGTCTCCCGCAGCGCCGGGGCCGGGATCACGGCGGCGCCGTGCCGTTCGAGCATGCGCGCCAGCTCGTCGGCGCGGCGGGCCTCGAAGACGACCACGCGCAGGCCGGCGAGCGCCCCGGGGTCGTCGCTCACTTGAGGACGACCGGCTCGCCGTTCGCCTCGGCGCGCTCGACGTCGTCGAGGACCTGGAGGAGCTCGCCGACCACGGTCCGCAGTGCCTGTCGCTCCTCCGGGCTGATCAGATCGAAGGCTTCGCGCATCGCGGTGCGGAAGTGGTCGTGCAGCGCGGGCTCGAGCATCAGACCCACGACGCGCGAGCCGCGCAGGGCCGCGAGCACCATCGAGTCCGGGTCGATGGCCTGGCGGCGTCGGGGGCCGGACCGACGGCGCGCACGTAGAGCCGCGCATTGGGGTTGGGCTGCGCGGTCCACCCGTCATGCTTCTCATGCCGCTGGCGACGGTCGCGAACCTGCACCTCGCGCTCGAGGACGCCCGATCACGACCTCGCGGTCCTGCGGCGGCATCGCCGCGAACGCGCGCACGAGCCGCGGCAGCAGCGGGTCGTCGTGCACCTCGGCGACCAGGCGGGCCGCCGACCGGAGGACGACGCCGAGCTGCTCGAGGGCGGTGCCGGTCTCGCTCACGATCGCGAACCCCGACGCTCGGTCGCCTGCGGTGCCTCGGCGAGCTCCGCTCGGCCCGTTCGAGCAGCTCGAGCAGGCGGCGGTTCATCCAGGCGACCGCCTCCCGTTCGCCGGGCTCGAGCCGCTGCAGGGCGGTGACGATGGGCTCGACCCAGGACGGCTCGTCGTCGTGCGTCGCGAAGTAGTGCGCCCGGATCATGCGTGCGGCGCGGATGATCGCGTGCATCACCTCTTCGCGCGACATGTAGGGCTTGGGGTCGAAGTCGGCGCCCTCGACCACGCGCACGTAGAGCCGTGCGTACGGATTCGGCGCGCCGAGCCGCATGCCGCTGAGCGACTCCACGTCCGCATCTTTGCGGATGGTGCGCAGGGCGACCTCGCGCTCGAGGACCATGAGGATCACGTCGCGGTCCTCCGGCGGCATCTTCGCGAAGACGCTCAGGAGGCGCGGCAGCAGCTCGTCGCCCTGCAGGCGGCTCACGGCTTCGAGCGCCGCGTCGAGCAGCGCGCGCAGCGATTCGAGCCGGTCGTCCATCGGCGGCGCGACACTGCGACCGATCGGGTCCGGCTGTCAAGCCGATCCGTTGCGGATTCAGTCCGAGGACGACGTCGCGGCGTCGGCCTCGGCGATCAGGGCGAGCATGTGATGATGCAGCCGCGCCAGCGACGCCCGCTCCTCGGGCGAGACGGCGAGCATGGCCTCGCGCGTCGCCTCGTTCCACGTGACCGCGTCCCCCGGCGAGAGCCGGTGGACCACGCGGGTGGAGACGATCGCGCCCTGCACGAACTCGTCGTAGGTGATGCCGGGGATGCTCTCCGGGTCGTGCTCGAAGACGCGGAAGTACAGGCGCGCGTTGGGATTGGGCGTGAGCGCGCAGCCCGTGATGGCCCCGTCGGTCGCCTCCGCGAGCACCCGCAGCTCGACCTCGCGCTCGAGCGCGGTCAGGACGGGCTCGCGGTCGCCCTCCGGCATGCGCGAGAACACCGTCACCAGTCGCTGGAAGAAGGGGTCGACGTCGAGGTCCGCGAGGATGCCGAGGGCGGTCCGCAGCAGGGTGTCGAGGGTCTCGAGGCGCGGTTTCACGGGGCGAGTAGTGCGACCGCAGGCGCCGGGCTGTCAATCCCTGGCGGCCCCCCGCGGGAACCGGCTAGACTCCGGCCACGTGCGGAGCGTCCGCTGCCCCTCGTGTCGCCGCGACGTGCCCTGGGAGGGCAGTCCCTGGCGGCCGTTCTGCTCGGAGCGGTGCAAGCTGCGTCGACCTGGCCGCCTGGGCCGACGAGCGCTACCGGATCCCGGGGGAGCCCGTGCCGACGGCGGACCCCGGCGTCCCCGACGAGGACGCCGCCGACCCGGCGCCGTACAAGAGACACTGACCGTGCCGATCCATCCGACGGCCCTGATCGACCCGCGCGCCACCATCGACCCGAGCGCGGACGTCGGCCCGTTCGTCGTGATCGACGGTCCGGTCCGGGTCGGGCCGCGCACCCGCGTGCTGGCCCACGCCGTCCTCGTGGGGGCCACGGAGCTCGGCGCCGACAACGTCGTCCACTTCGGCGCCGTGCTCGGCCACGAGCCGCAGGACCTGGCCTACCGCGGCGAACCGACGGGGCTGCGGATCGGCGACCGCAACGTCTTCCGCGAGCACTGCCGAGATCCACCGCGGCACCAAGGCCGACACCTGGACGACGTTCGGCGACGACAACTACGTGATGGCGCGCGCGCACGTCGCCCACAACTGCCGCATCGGCAATCGCGCGATCATCTGCCAGCGGCGCGCTGGTGGCGGGCCACGTCGGTGGTCGACGATCAGGCGTTCGTCTCGGGCAACTGCGTCGTCCACCAGCACGTGCGCATCGGCCGCCTCGCGATCCTGCGCGGCCTGTCGCGCACCAGTCGCGACGTGCCGCCGTTCGCCATCATGGACGGGACGCACACGGTGCGCGGCGTCAATCGCGTCGGGCTGCGCCGCGCGGGGTTCGACGCGGCGCGCATCCGCGCCGTCGCGACCGCGTTCCGCATCCTCTTCCGTGTGCGCGGCAACCTGCGGGCGCGCGATCGCCGCGCGTCGAGGCAGGAGGTCCGTACCGCCGACGTGCGAGGAGCTGCTCGCATTCATCCGCGCCTCGACGCGCGGGCGTGGCGATGGGTCCGGCCCGCGGGCGCGCCGAGGCGCCGGAAGAGGAGTGAACGACGGCGTCGTGGAGTTGCATGCCGCGGGGTTGTCCCCTAGGGTTGAGCGACTTCCGGTCGTCCGGTCCGTTCGCATGCTGAACCACCGCCGCTTCATCGTCGGTGCCGTGCTGATCGCCGCCGCGGTCGCGTACCTCGTCTACGCCGGCATCCGCACCACGTCGATGTACTACTTCGAGATGGACGAGTTCCTCGCCCAGCGCGCGGCGCACGCCGGCGAGGACATGCGGGTGAAGGGCTGGGTGCGGCACGGGCAGCATGCAAGTGGGACCCGCGGACGAACGACCTCGCCTTCGAGCTCGCGCGGCAGGACGGCAGCGAGGCGGTGCCGGTCGCCTATCGCGGCATCCTGCCCGACATGTTCGCCGAGGGCCGCGAGGTGATCGTCGAGGGCCGCTACGGCGACGGGCGCGCTGCGCGGCGCAGCAGATCATGACCAGCTGCCCGTCGAAGTACGAGGCCGAAGGCCGGGAGCAGGCGGCACCTGACGCGATGGCCGAGCTCGGGCGCCTCGCCGATCTGCCTCGCGCTGCTGGTCGTGCGCGTCTTCGCGTCGGTCGCGTCGATCGCGGGCGGCTGGCGCCGGCGCGCCGACCTCGTCCGCTCGGGCGAGCACGCGGCCTACGCGGTCTGCGGCCTCGTCGTGCTCGCCGTCGGCGCATCCTGCTGCGCGCGCTGCTGCAGCCACGACTTCTCGCTCGAGTACGTCGCCGCCTACTCGTCGCAGCACGCTGCCGCTCCATACACCGTCGCGGCGCTGTGGGGCGGCCAGAAGGGCTCGCTGCTCTTCTGGGTGCTTCATCCTGACGCTCGTTCACGGCGATCGTCGCAGCTGCAGAACCGCGAGCAGCAACCGCGAGCTGATGCCGTACGTCACGGCGACGCTGATGACGGTCGCGGTGTTCTTCCTCGCGCCTGGTCACCTTCATCACCGACCCGTTCGAGCGCCTGCCGGTGCCGGCGCGCGAAGGCGCGCGACCTGAACCCGCTGCTGCAGAACTACTGGATGATGATCCACCCGCCGTCGCTCTACATCGGGCTACGTCGGCGCGTCGGTGCCGTTCGCCTTCGCGATCGCGGCGCTGGCGACCGGGCAAGCTCGGCGACGTGTGGATCCGCACGACGCGGCGCTGGACGCTCTTCGCGTGGTTCTTCCTCTCGCTCGGCAACCTGTTCGGCGCGCGCTGGGCGTACGAGGTGCTCGGCTGGGGCGGCTACTGGGCGTGGGATCCGGTCGAGAACGCCGCCTTCATGCCGTGGCTCGTCGTGCACCGCGTTCCTGCACTCGGTGATGATCCAGGAGAAGAAGAACATGCTGAAGGTGTGGAACATGGTCCTGGTGATCCTCACCTTCGCGCTGACCATCTTCGGCACGTTCCTCACCCGCAGCGGCGTGATCTCGTCGGTGCACTCGTTCACGCAGTCGGGCCTCGGGCCGTTCTTCATCGGCTTCCTGCTGCTCGTGATCGTCGTCGTCGGTCGGCGCTGCTCGTCTGGCGGCTGCCGCGAGCTGCGCAGCGCCGAACGACGCTCGACTCGTTCCTCTCGCGCGAGTCGGCGTTCCTGCTTCAACAACCTGATCCTGGTCGGCATCGCCTTCGCGGTCTTCTGGGGCACGGTCTTCCCGGTGCATCTCGGAGTGGGTGCGCGGCGTGAAGATCACCGTCGGGCCGCCGTTCTTCAACCGCGTCAACGCGCCGCTCGGCATCGGCGCTGCTCTTCCTGATGGGCGTCGGGCCGGTGATCGCCTGGCGGCGCGCGACGCCGCGGAACCTGCGGCGGAGCTTCGCGCGCGCCGGTGGCGACCGGGCTCGTCGGCCGGCGTCGTCGCTGCTCGCTCGCCGGCGTGCCGCTACGGCTACGCGCTGGCTCACGTTCTCGCTCGGCGTCTTCGTGCTCGGCACCATCGTGCAGGAGTTCTGGCGCGGCATGCGCGCGCGCCAGGCGATGCTGCGGCGAGACGCGCGCCGCGCGCGCTGGCGCGCCTGGTCGGCAAGAACCGCCGGCGCTACGGCGGCTACATCATCCACGTCGGCATCGTGATGATGTTCGTCGGCATCGCCGGCGTCGAGCGTGTTCCGCATCGAGGAGCAGCAGACGCTCAAGCCGGGCGAGACGATGCAGGTCGGCGCGCTACACGCTGCGCTACGACGGCATCGAGCACGCAGGAGGACGGCGCACGTCGCTAGCGCTCGATGGCCGTGCATCGCCGTCTTCGCGGAACGGCACGCCAGATCGACACGCTCGCAGCCGGAGAAGCGCTTCTACAAGAAGCCGGAGCAGCCGACGACCGAGGTCGCGATCCGCTCGACGCTGCGCGAGGACCTCTACCTCGTGCTCGGCAGCTACGACCCGAAGACCGCAGCTCGTCACCATCCTGGCCTACGTGAACCCGCTGGTGGTCGTGGATCTGGATCGGCGGCGCTCGTCCTGGCGCTCGGCACGGCCGATCGCGATGTGGCCGACGCGCGCTCGAGCGGCGCGAGCCGGCGTACGCGCTCGGCGGCGGTCGGCGTGCCGGCGGAGTGAGCCGTGCCGCGCGCGCGCCGCGCTCGGCGCTGGCGTCCTGGCGCTCGGCGGCGCGCCGGCGTCGCGGCGGCGCGCCGACGCCAGCAGGAGGTCGAGGAGGCGCTCACCTGCCAGTGCGGCTGCGGCCTCACCGTCCACTCCTGCAACCACCTGCAGTGTCCGCTCCGGCGAGCCGATCAAGAAGGAGATCGCCGAGCGGCTCGGCGCGCGGCGAGGACAAGGAGCACGATCCTCGCCGCCTTCCGCGCAGCGCTACGGCGAGAAGATCCTGTCGTCGCCGACCTTCCGCGGCTTCAACTGGTTCGCGTGGATGACGCCGTTCGCCGCCGTGCTCGCCGGCGCGGCTCGTGCTGATCGCTCGTCATCCGCGCGTCGCGCTCGACGCCGCGGCGCCCGTCGTCGCCGGCGGAGCGCCCGCCGCCGCCGGCGGGCACGCGACGCGCAGCGCGGCGCGCCTCGGCGCGCGAGCTCGAGGAGGACGACGCGGGCGTGACGCCGGTCGCCATCGCCGTCTTCGTGCTCGGCGCTGGCGCTGATCGTCGCTGGTGGCGCTGTTCGTCGCGGCGCCGCTCTTCCGCGCGCCGTGCTCCGATGGCGGCCGCAGACGCGCGACGGGCGCGAGCGGCTGGGAGCGCCAGAAGCGCCAGGCGCTGGCGGCCATCAAGGAGGCGGAGCTCGACCACCAGATGGGCAAGCTGTCCGACGAGGACCTGGCGACCATGCGGGCGCGGTTCGAGGCGCAGGCGCTCGAGGCGATGGCGGCGCTGGAGCGAGGAGGAGCGGACGCGATGATCACGATCGACCAGTTCCAGCGAGCTCGAGCTGCGGGTCGGCACGATCGACGGCGGCCGAGCCGCACCCGAACGCCGACCGCCTGCTGGTGCTGCGGGTCGACGTCGGCGGCGAGGAGCGCCAGATCGTCGCCGGCATCCGCGCGCACTACGACCCCGCGACGCTGGTCGGCCGCCAGGTCGTCGTGGTGGCGAACCTCGAGCCGGCGACGCTCCGCGGCGTCGAGAGCCAGGGCATGGTGCTCGCCGCGGCCGACGGCGACCGCGTCGTCCTGGTGCGTCCCGACGACGCCGTCGCGGCGGGAGCGGTCGTGCGGTAGTGTGCCGTCTGCGCGACGCGCCGATCCGTGCGCAGCGGCCTCGCGCGCGACGTTCGCCGGCGTGCCGGTGCTCGCCGGCGTCGATCTCGACGTCGCGGCGGGCGAGGTGGTCGTGCTGCTCGGGCCGAACGGCGCCGGCAAGACGACGCTGCTCCGCGTGCTCGCGCACGCTGCTGCGCGCCGACGGCGGCACGCTGCGCGCTCTTCGGCGAGGACGCCGCGCGGCGCCCGGCCGTCGCTCGCGCGCGCGGCTGGGCTACGTCGGGCACGACAGCGCCTGCTACCCGGACCTGACCGCGGCGCGAGAACCTCGAGTTCTACGCCGAGCTGTTCGACGTCGCCGGATGCCGCGGCGCGCGTCGCCGAGCTGCTCGCGCTGGGCCGGTCTCGACGGCGCCGGCGCGGCGGCCGGTGCGCACCTACTCGCGCGGCATGCAGCAGCGTCTGGCGCTGGCGCGCGCGCTGCTGCACCGTCCCGAGCTGCTGCTCCTGGACGAGCCCTTCAGCGGGCTCGATCCCGCCGCCGCCGACGCGCTCGACGGCGCTGCTGGCGAGCTGCGCGACGGCGGCACGCCGATCGTGCTCACCACCCACGACGTCGAGCGCGTCGGCGCCGATCGCGACCCGCATCGCCATCCTGCACCGCGGGCGGATCGCCTGGACGGAGCGGGCCGCCGACGCGGCGCCGTGGCCGCGGCGTACCAGCGCGTGGTCGGCGGGACGCGGCTGATGCGCGCGGCGCCCTCGCCATCCTGCGCAAGGACCTCCGCATCGAGTGGCGCACGCACGAGAGCCTCGCCAGCTTCGCGGTGCTCGGCGTGCTGCTGCTGGTGGTCTTCATCGTCGCGCTCGATCCCGGCGCCCGAGCGAGGCGCCGCGCCTGGCGCCGAGCGTGCTGTGGGCGACGTTCGTCTTCACCGGCCTGCTCGGCATCCAGCGCGGCTTCCTCCTCGAGCGCGAGAACGACTGTCTCGCCGGCCTGCTCGGCGCGCCGATCGACCCGGCGGCGATCTACGCTCGGGAAGCTGGCGGCCAACGTCGTCCTGCTGGCCGTGCATGCAGGCGATCGTGCGTGCCGCTGGTCGGCGCTCTTCCTGCACGCCGACGTGCTGCCGGTGCTGCCCGGCGCTCGTGCTGGTGCTGCTCCTCGGCAACCTCGGCTTCGCGGCGCTGGCGACGCTGTTCGCCGCCATCGCGGTGCGGGCGCGCGCGCGCGAGGTGATGCTGCCGGTGCTCCTGCTGCCGCTCCTCGTCCCGGTGCTGATCGCCGGCGTGAAGGCGACGCAGGCGGTCCTCGGCGGCGGGCTCGGCGGCGGCGAGCGACGCGCTCGGCGTCCTGGTGGCGTTCGACGTGATCTTCGTGGTGGCTGGCGTGGCTGCTCTTCGCGCACGTGGTAAGGGACTGATGCGATGGCGGCGATCGCTCCCCTGCTCGTGGGCGCGCGCGCATGCTGGTGGCGCTCTACCTCATCTTCATGGTGGTGCCGACCGAGGCGCAGATGGGGATCGTGCAGCGCATCTTCTACTTCCACGTCGCCGTCGGCCTGGGTCGCGTTCGGGTGCTTCTTCGTGACCGCGGGCGCGAGCGCGGTCTACCTCTGGAAGGCGCTCGGCGCGGCCGATCGGCTGGCGCTCGCGTGCGGCCGAGGTCGGCGTGCTCTTCTGCACGCTCGTGCTGATCACGGGACCGATCTGGGCGCGGCCGATCTGGGGCGTCTGGTGGACGTGGGATCCGCGCCTGACGATGACGGTCATCCTGTGGGCGATCTACGCCGGCTACCTGATGCTGCGCGCCTTCGGCGGCGACGACGAGGCGGTGCTCCGCTACGCGGCGGTGCTCGGCATCGTCGGCGTGCTCGACATCCCGGTGATCCGCGTCTCGGTGCGGCTCCTGCAGGGCATGCACCCGTCGGTGCTCGGCAACAAGACCAGCGGCGGGCTCGCCGATCCGTGGATGCGGATCACGCTGTACGTAGCGTCGCTCGCGATGATCCTGCTCGGCGCGTGGCTGGTCGCGATGCGCATGCGGAGCGAACGGCTGGGTGCCGAGGTGGTCGCGCTGCGCCGGCTCGCGGAGGGACGCCAGGGGGGGCGGGCATGAACGACAACTTTCCGTACCTGTTCGCCGCGTACGCCGTCGTGTGGATCGGCCTCTTTCTCTACGTGCTCCGCCTGGGCCGGCGGAACCGCGAGCTCGAGGAGGAGATCCGCGAGCTGCGACGGCTGATCGAGCGCTAGACGCGAGAACGCCCGGGGACGAGCTCCCCGGGCGTTCTCGCGGGAACTACGGCCGGACTTCGAACACCAGGTTGAACGGGGTCTCGGTCGCGCGGCGGAAGCGGGTGAAGCCGCGCCTTGGTGATCACCTCGCGGCAGCCGCGCCTCGCCGGCCTGGGCGCCGAGCGCCGTGCCGACCTCCTGCGCGAGCGAGGCCTGGGTGCAGACCAGCGTCGAGACCGAGTAGAAGACGCGGCCGACCGGGTTGAGGTTGTCCTCGACGTGGTCGCCGGCGAACGGCTCGACCAGCAGCCAGGTGCCGTCCGGCGCCAGCGACTGGCGCACGTGCGCCGCGGCGCCGACCGGATCGCCCATGTCGTGCAGGCAGTCGAAGAAGCGCGACCAGGTCGTAGCGTGCCCGGGATAGTCCTTGGCGGTGGCCACCTCGAACGACACCCGATCGCCCAGCCCGGCGCGCTCGGCGCGCTCGCGTGCCCGCTCGATCGACGGGCGGTGGTAGTCGAAGCCGACGAAGCGTCGAGCGCGGGAACGCCTTGCGCCATGATGATCGTCGAGGCGCCGTGGCCGCAGCCGATGTCGGCGACGCGCGCGCCCCTGCTCGAGCTTGGCCTTGACGCCGTCGAGCGCCGGGATCCACGCGTCGACCAGGTTGGCGTTGTACCCGGGCCGGAAGAAGCGCTCGATGCCGACGAACAGCTCGGGATCGTGCTCGTGCCAGCCGACGCCCTTGCCGGTGCGGAAGGCCTCGGTCACCTTGGGCTCGGCCCGCATCGCCGCCGTCATCGCCCTGGAAGCCGCCGAGGACGCAGGCCGGGCTGCTCCTCGTCGCGTCAGCGCGACCGCGTGCTCCGCCGGCAGCGTGTAGCGGCCGGTGGCCGCGATCGTACGTCGACGTAGCCCGCGGCTGCCTGCGCCGCGAGCCACTCGCGGACGCAGCGCTCGTCCGCGTCCGGTCCGCTTCGCCAGCTCGGCCGAGGTGACGGGACGTCCGTCCGCCATGGCCCGGTAGAGCCCGAGCTTGTCGCCGATCACCACCAGCGACGCCGTCAGCGCCGATCCGATGTCCCCGAGAGCCTTGTGCACGAACGCTTCCAGTCTTCGCCTGATCCATCGTCGGACCCTCCTTTGTCCGCCTGTAGGGCAAGCCACATGCCAGGGACTTCGCCGCGAATTCACAGGCGGATGTCCGCTCGATCCGAGTGGCCCGGGCCAGGGCCACGAATGGCCCACCCTCCTTGTGGCCGCGTGGCGAGAGTGTTTCTATCGACGCCAGTGACGGAGCGGGTGCGGCTGGACGACGTGATCCTCGGGGATGCCCCGGCATCGAGGCGCTGCGCGCCCAGATACGGCACCTGGCGACCTTCGACGCGCCCGGGGAACCCAGCGTGCCCCGACCGTCCTCCTCGAGGGCGAGACCGGGACCGGCAAGGGTCTCGTCGCCCGGGTGATGCACGACAGCGGTCCGCGCGTCGCGGGGCCGTTCGTCGACGTCAACTGCGCGGCCATCCCCGAGACCATGCTCGAGGCCGAGCTGTTCGGCTTCGAGGCCGGGGCGTTCACCGACGCGAAGCGGGCGAAGCCGGGTCTCTTCGAGGCGGCGTCGGGCGGCACACTCTTCCTCGACGAGATCGACTCCCTGTCGCTCCCGCTGCAGGGCAAGGTGCTGAAGGCGATCGAGGAGAAGCGCGTCCGCCGCCTCGGGGCGGTGGTGGCGCGCGACGTCGACGTCAAGCTGATCGCCGCGACCCAGCGCGACCTGCGGGTGCTGGTCGGCGACGGGGGGCTTCCGCGCCGACCTCTACCATCGTCTCGCGGTGCTGGTCCTGCGCATCCCGCCGCTGCGCGAGCGCGGGGCGGACACGTCGCGACTCGCCGAGCACTTCCTCGAGCGGTTCGCCGCGGCGCCACGGCCTCCCCGTCCGAAGCGGCTCGACGAGGGCGGGCGGGCCTGGCTCGCCGCGTATCCCTGGCCGGGCAACGTGCGCGAGCTCGAGCACCTGATGGAGCGCGTCACGCTGCTCGGTCCGGAGGGGGACATCGGCCGTCAGGTGCTGGAGGCGCACGGTGCCGAACCGCCGGCCGCGCCGCCGGCGCCGCAGCGCGTGCCAATGGGCAGCGCCGGCGGCGGCACCGAGGATGACGGCCAGCAGATCCGTCGTGCGCTCGCGCGCTCGGGCGGCAACGTCGTCCGCGCGGCACGGCTGCTCGGCATCGGCCGCAACGCGCTCCGCTATCGCATGCGGCGCCTCGGGATCGAGCGCCCGGACATCGCGGCCGAGGAGGAAGCGCCACCGCCGCCCGTGGCGGCGCCGCGTCCCGCCGGCGGCCCGCCGCGCCGCGCATGGGAGGAGAAGCCGGTGGCCGTCCTCGCGGTGGCCCTCGCGCTGCCGCAGCTGGGTGCAGGCGAGCAGCGGCTGGGACCCGTGGACGGCCGCGATGCGCTGGGAGCAGCGCGATCGCCGAGCGCGTCGAGGGCTTCGGCGGCGTCGTCCTCCAACGGGCGCCGGCGCGGCTGACGCGCGGTGTTCGGCGTGCCCGCGCGCGCTCGAGCAGACGGCCGAGCGGGCCGTGCAGGCCGCGCTGGCGATCCAGCGCCTGGCGGCCCAGGCGGCGACGCCCAGGCCGGAGGTGCGCGTGGCGCGTGCACGTCGGGCGAGGTCCGGGTCGACGCGCGGCGCGGCCGACCCCGCTGCGTGGCTGCTGCCCGCTCGGCGACACGCTCGCGCTGCCCGAGCGCCTGCTCGGCCACGCCGGCGGCGGCGAGGTGCTCGCGTCGGCGCAGATCGCCCGCCGCGTCGAGCGGAGCTGCGTGCTCGAGCGGCGCAGCGTGCAGCTCGGGTCCCGACGAGGATGACCGGCTGACGGCGTATGCGGTCATGGGCCGTCAGCCGCGGCAGGTCCCGGGTGACGGTGGGGCCGGGGCGTCGGCGCCGACGCGGTTCGTCGGTCGCGAGCGCGAGCTCGAGCTGCTGACCGAGGCCTTCGCGCGCGCCGCGTCGGGTCAGGGCCAGGTGGTGTTCGTCGCCGGCGAGGCCGGCATCGGCAAGTCGCGCCTGCTCGCCGAGTTCCGCGCAGCGGATCGCCGGCCGGCCGCACCGCTGGATCGAGGGACGCTGCGCCTCCTACGGCACCACGACGCCCTTCCTCCCGGTGATCGACGGCCTGCGCCGCTACCTCGGCATCGACGACCGCGACGACGAGGCGAGCGCCACGGAGCAAGATCGAGCGCCGAGCTGGAGCGCCTGGGCGCCGATCTCGCCTGGACGCTGCCCTTCGTCAAGCAGGTGCTCGCCCTCGCAGCCGCGACGACGCGCGTCCGCGCGCTCGACTCGGCGAGCCGGCGCAGCGAGATCTTCCGCGCGCTGCGGGCGCTGACGCTGCGCGCCGCCGAGGTCGAGCCCCTGGTCATCGTGATCGAGGACCTGCACTGGATCGATCCGGCATCGGAGGAGTACCTGGCGTTCGTCGCCGACGTCGGTGCCGACGACGCGCGTCCTGCTCCTGCTGTCCCACCGCACCGGCTATCGGCATCCTTTCGGCGACCGCAGCTACCACCTGCGCGTGTCGCTGCCGGCCGCTCGTCGGACGACGAGATGGCGGCCATGACCGGCTCGATCCTCGGCGCGCGGCGACCTGCCGGCCGACGTCTGCGTCGCTGATCGCGCGCAAGGCCGAGGGCAACCCGTTCTTCGTCGAGGAGCTGACCCGCTCGCTGCTCGAGGACGGCGCGCTGCGCCGCGAGGACGGCCGGATCGTCCTGGCGCGCGAGCTCGCCGGCCATCGCCGTGCCCGACACGATCCAGGACGTGCTGATCGCGCGCATCGACCGGCTCGCCGAGCGACTCGCGGCGCGCCATCCAGGTCGCGTCGGTGATCGGCCGCGAGTTCGCGCTGCGCCTGCTGGAGCGCATCACGCGAGGCCGGGCGACCGCATCCGCACCCAGGTCGAGGAGCTGCGCGGCCTCGAGCTGATCTACGAGAAGGCGCTCCATCCCGAGCTGGCGTACATGTTCAAGCACGCGCTCACGCACGACGTCGCCTACGAGAGCGTCGTCGGCGAGCGCCGGCAGCGCGCTGCACCGCACGATCGGCCTCGCCATCGAGGAGCTGTACGCCGATCGGCTCGCCGAGCACTACGAGACGCTGGCGCACCACTTCGGCCGCGCGCGAGGACTGGGAGCGCGCGCTCGACTACCACGAGCGCTCGGCCGAGAAGGCGGCGGAGAGCTTCGCCAACCGCGCCGTCGTCGAGCACTGCCGGCAGGCGCTCGCGATCGCCGACCGTCTCGGCGACGGCCGTCGGCGACGACGTCCGCCGCCGACTCCACGAGCGGCTCGGCCGCGCGTCCTTCTACCTCAGCGAGTTCGCCGCCGTCGGCGGCCGCGTACGAGGAGGCCGCGGCGCGCAGCGCCGGGGCCGAGCTGCGCGCGATCCACCTCGGCGCAGGCGGCGTTCAGCCACGTCTGGGCGCATCGCTACGACGCCGGCCCGGCGCTGCATCGAGGCCGCGCGCGACATCGCGCGCCAGCGGCGACATCCCCAGCGCCGAAGCGCTGGCGCTGACGGTCCACGGGCTTCTGCCGCGGCGTGCTCGAGGACGACGTCGCCGACTTCGAACGCAGCCTCCACGAGGCGCTCGCCATCGACGCGCGGCGGCCGAACGAGGTGGTCGAGGCGTACGCGCGCTTCCAGCTCGTGATGACCGCCGAATGGTCGAGCGACTATCGCGCAGGCGGTCGGCGCGTTCGGATCGCGCGCTGGCCCTGGCGCGTCGCCTCCAGCTGCCCGAGGTGATCATCTTCCCGACCTGGTTCCTCGGCAAGGCGCGCTGCTGCCTCGGCGACTTCGGCGGCGCGCTGGCGCTGCTGGAGGAGGCCTACGAGCTCTGCGACCGGATCGGCGACCGGGCCTGGAAGAGCCGGATGCTCAACACGCTCGGCTGGTGCTACGCCGAGATCGGCAGCACCGAGCGGGCGCGCGACGTACAACGAGCGCGCCGCGGTGCTGGCGCGCGAGATCGGCGATCCCGAGATCCTCGCCAACGCCGACATCAACCTGGCGCTCAACCACCTCGCCCTCGGCGACCCCGAGCAGGCGGCGGCGCACCTCGTCCCGATCGAGGAGGCGCTGTCCGGCCGGGCGACCCGTGGATGCGCTGGCGCTACCGGCTCCACGCGCTGAACGCGCGCGGCCGCATCACCTTCGCCGGTGGCGAGACGGAGCGCACGCTCATCCTCGCCGACGAGGAGTGCGCGGGCGCTCGCCGCCACCGGGTCCCGAAGGTCGAGGCGCGTGCGCTCGTGTCGCGGGGCGCAGGCGCTGCTCGCGCTCGACCGGCGCGACGAGGCCGAAGGGTCGCTGCGCGACGCGCTCGGGGTCGCCGAGCGGATCGGCTATCAGCGCGCGCTCTGGCAGGCGCACGCTGGGCTCGCCGAGGTGGCGCGGCGGTGCGGGCAGACCGAGAGAGCCGGGGCGCACGAAGCCACGGCACGGGCGCTCGTCGAGAAGGCCGCCGCCACGCTCGCCGACGGCGACCTGCGGCGCGTCCTCGTCGCGACGGGCGGGCGCTGAGCCGGACAGTGGGGCTCGATGCCGCCATCCTCGCCGCGCTCGAGCGCGCGCTCCCGGGCCGTGTCTCGACGCGCGCAGCGGACCTCGAGGCGGCTGGACACGACGCCTCGTCGCTGCCGCCGGCGGCGCCCGACGTCGTCGTCTGGCCGCTCGCGACGGACGACGTCGTCGCCGTCGTCCGCCTCTGCGCCGATGGCCGCGTGCCGCTCACCGCGCGCGGCGGCGGCTCGAGCCTCGAGGGCAATCCGATCCCGGTGCGCGGCGGTGTCGTGCTCGACCTCACGCGCATGGACGCCGTGGTGGCGATCCGTCCGGACGACCTGCAGGTCGACGTGCAGCCGGGCGTGGTCTACGACCGGCTCAATCGGGCGCTCCGTCCCGCGGGACTGTTCTTCCCACCGTCGCCCGGCGGCAGCGCCGACTGGGCGACGATCGGCGGCATGGTGGCCAACAACGCCAGCGGGCTCTACTCGGTGAAGTACGGTGGCACCCGGGACCACGTGCGTGCCGCGACCGTGGTCACCGGGACCGGCGAGGTGCTGCGCCTCGGCAACCGCTGCCCGCAAGAGCGCGTCCGGATACCACCTGCTCGGTCTGATCGTCGGCTCGGAGGGAACGCTCGCCATCGCCACCGAGCTGACGCTCGCGCTCGCGGGTCTCCCCGTCGCGCGCCGGCAGGGTGCGTTCCGCTTCGCCGACCCGATCGGCGCCGCGCGTGCGACGGCGGCGCTCGTCGGCGGCGGACTCGACGTCGCGGCGATCGAGTTCCTGGACGGCCCGACGATCGCGGCGATCAACCGCTTCGCCGCCACCGGGCTGGTGGAGGCGCCGACCCTGCTGGTCGAGGTGCACGGGACCGACGCCGGCGCCGACGAGGCGTGGCGCGCGGCCGCGGACGTCCTGGCTGCGACGGGAGGTACGCCGCTCGCGCTCCCGGGCGGTCGTGACCCCTGGTCGATTCGCGAGCAGGCGACGCGGGCGATCGCGGCGACCCGCCCCGACGCGGCGGTCGTGCGGGCCGACCTGGCCATCCCGATCGGTGCGCTGCCCGCGCTGGTGGAGTGCTGCGAACGCACGGCGACGTCTCGGGGCATCGGTATCCACCTGTTCGGCCACGCCGGCATCGGCATCCTGCACGCGCTCGTCCTCGCCGACGCGAGCGAGCGCCCCGCCGCGGAGTCGGCGCGCGACGTTCTCGTCGACGCCGCCCTCGCGCTCGGCGGCTCGTGCTCGGGCGAGCACGGCATGGGGCTCGGCAACCGCCGCTACGCCGCGCGCGAGCACGGCGCCGCGCTCGGGCTGATGCAGGGCGTGAAGGCGCTGTTCGATCCCCACGATATTCTCAACCCCGGCAAGATCTGGTGAGAGGTCCCGCATGCGCATCGTCGTCTGTGTGAAGTACGTTCCCGTGCTCCGCGCGCTCAAGTTCGATCCGGCCACGCGGCGGCTCGTGCGCGACGGCGTGCCGGGGGAGGTGAGCGCCTTCGACGTGCGCGCGCTGGTGGGGGCGCTCGCGCTGCGCGAGCGGCACGGCGGCGAGGTCGTCGTGCTCACCATGGGTCCGCCGTCGGCGCGCGCGGGACTGGTCGAGTGCCTGGCGCTCGGCGCCGATCGCGGCGTGCATCTCCTCGATCCCGCCCTCGCGGGCTCCGACACGCTGGCCACCGCGCGCGCGCTGGCGGCGGTGGTGCGTGGGGAGGCACCCGACCTGACCCTGCTCGGTCGGGCGAGCGTCGACGCGGAGACGGGGCAGGTGGGTCCCGAGCTCGCCGAGCTCCTCGACTGGCCGCAGGCGACGTCGGTCGCGACGCTCGCGGTGGATCCCGCGGCGCGTACCTTCATCGCCGAACGTGAGACCGACGACGGCACCGAACGGGTCGAGGGGCCGCTGCCGGTGGTCGTCACCGTCGGCGAGACCTTCGCGCCCGAGCGCTTTCCGTCGAAGGCCGAGCGTCAGGCGGCCGTGGCGAAGCCGATCGTCGAGCGCACGCTCGCCGACGTCGGGCTGGATGCGGAGGCCGTCGGGGCCGCGGGCTCGCCCACGTGGGTCGCCGGGATCGAGCCGGTCGAGATCGCACGTCGTGGCGAGGTGATCTCCGGCGAGTCGCCCGCGGCGCAGGTGGCTGCGCTCGTCGCGCGCCTGCGATCGATCGAGGCCGCGCCGCGCGCGCGGCCGGCGCTGCCGGCGCGCGGCCCGGGGCAGGGCGGCGCGCTCTGGGTCGTCGCCGAGATGGAGCGCCACGGGCTGCGACCGGTCACCGCGGAGCTGGTGACCAAGGCGTGCGAGCTCGCGGCGAGCCTGGACGCGCCGGTCGAGGCGCTGCTGCTGGGCCCGCGTCCCGGGGCCGTCGATGCGCTGACCGCCCTCGGCGCGGACCGCGTGCTGGTCGCGGACGATCCGGCGCTCGTGCCGTACACGACGGAGGCCCACGCCGCCGTGCTCGCCGAGGCGATCCGGACGTCCCGTCCACGGCTGGTGCTGCTGGCGTCCACGGTGCAGGGGCGGGACCTGGCGCCGCGGGTCGCGGCGCGTCTCGGACTGGGGCTCACCGGCGACGCGATCGACCTGGACATCGACGCCGAGGGCCGCATCCGCCAGCTGAAGCCCGCTTTCGGCGGGACCATCGTCGCGCCGATCCTGTCGAAGACCGAGCCGGCGATGGCGACCGTGCGCCCCGGCCTTCTCCCCGCCGCCGCCCCCGATCCGCTCCGGACGGCCGTCGTGGAGCCGCTGCCGCCCGTGCGCGCGGTGTCTCGCGTGCGGGTGACCGGCGCCACGCTGCTGCCCGAGGTCGCCGCCGTGGATCTCGACGAGGCAGAGATCGTCCTGGGCGTCGGGCGTGGTGTCGGTGGTCCCGACGGGGTTCGCGTCGTCGAGGCGGCGGCCGCGGCGCTCGGTGCTGCCGTCTGCGCCACGCGGGAGGTGACGGACGCGGGGTGGCTGCCACGGCAGCTCCAGGTGGGTCTCACCGGCCGCGCGATCGCGCCGCGCCTCTACGTGGGTCTCGGCGTGAGCGGCGCGATGGAGCACATGGTGGGGCTGCGGCGGGCGGGGACGATCGTCGCGGTCAACGCCAACGCGAAGGCGCCGATCTTCAAGACGGCCGATCTCGGTCTGCTGGGGGACTGGGCGGCGATCCTGCCGCTGCTGGTGGCGGCGCTGCGCGGTTGAGGCGGCGCCAGGCCGTCGCCCGCAGCACCAGGTAGAGCGCGAGCATCGAGAGTCCCACCAGCAGCACCCGGTGCTCGAAGCGCTCGATGTCGGCCAGCAGCCGGTCGGCGTGGTGGGAGAATATCCAGCCGAGCGTGATCGTCGCCGGGACGAACACGGCCGTCCCCGCGCCCTCGCCGACGGCGAACTGCAAGGGCGGAACGCCGACGGCGCCAGCGGCGAGGAACGTCACCAGGCGGGTGCCGAACACGAACCGTGCGAGGAACACCGCGGTGATGCCGTTGCGCCCGAGCGTCGCCCGCGCCCGGGCGAGACGCTCGGGGCCGACGAGGCGACCCAGACGCGGATGCTCGACGATGCGGCCGCCCCAGCGGCGGCCCGTCAGGTACAGAACCCAGTCGGCGGTCGCGACGCCGAGCAGCCCGACCGCGAGCACGCCGGCGACCGGCAGCAGGCCCTGCTGCGCGAGCATGCCCGCGCCGATCAGGGTCATGTCCTCGGGAATTGGCAACCCGACCCCGCCGGCTATGAGCACCGCGAGGACGCCGAGCAGGCGGACGAGAGGCACGGACGTCAGGCGGCCGTGTCGTCGACCCGGCGGACGTTGCCGTTCATGACCCTCATGCGGATGCCGTCGTCGGTCTCGATGGTGAGCAGCTGACCGGCGCGGGCGACGACGCGGAAGATGCCCGGCATCGAGAGGTTCACCACGCGGTCACCGACCTGGATCACGCCGTCGTCCTGCATTGGGGAGCCGGAGCTTGCCGGTCGGTCGGGCGGTTTGCAAGGTGCGCCGACCCTGGACCATGGCCGCGATCTGCTTCAGGAGCACGTCGGCCTCGAGGTTCACGCGATCACCCGGGGCCGTCGAGCCCAGCGTCGTCTCTGCGAGGGTGTGCGGGATGAGCGCGACGGTGAAGGCGCTGCCCCGGCAGCGGAACACCGTGAGACTGACGCCGTCGACGGCGACCGAGCCCTTCTCGACGAGATACGGGGCGAGCGCTTTCGGGGCCTCGAAGCGGTAGAGCACCCACTCGCCCTCGGGGCGGATGGCGCTCAGGCGTCCGACGCCGTCGACGTGCCCCTGGACGATGTGGCCGCCGATCCGGTCGCCGACGCGGAGCGCGCGTTCGAGGTTGAGGCGCGCCCCCGGGGGCAGCTTCCCGAGCGTCGTCCGCCGCAGCGACTCGGGCGAGACGTCGACGGTGAACGTGCGTCCCCGGCGCCCCGTGACCGTCATGCACGCGCCGTTGACGGCGATGCTCTCGCCGAGGGCCAGCTTCGCCAGCGGCCGGTCGCTGCGGATGGTCAGCCGCGCACCGCTGCCGCGGACCATGCGGTCCTCGAGGCGACCGCCCGTCTGGATGATGCCCGTGAACAGTTCAGGTCACCGACTTCGGACGGATGACGTAGCGGGCGATCCACGAATCGCGCTCGCGCGTCGCCAGCTGCTTCAGCTCTCCCTGGTCGAGCCAGGTGCCATGGCCGGCGGGGCACTCGTCGACCGTCACGCCATGCAGGACGACCGTCGAGAGCCGCTCGCCGCAGCGCGGGCAGCGGTCGCGGGCGAGGGCCTGCACCTCCGCCTCGCTCGCCGTCCGCTGCGCCTGCCGTGCCTTCTCGATCGCTTCCTGCTCCTTCTGCTTGAAGTAGCGCTCCTCCTCGGTGCGCTCCTTGTCGCGGAGCTTCTGGCCCAGGCGGTCCTTGTCGTCGACCATGCCGGAAGTGTATCCGCCGCCGCCCGGGCCGCGCAACGCGGAGCGGGTTTGACAGGCGCGGTCCGAGTGGGTCACGACCAAAGCGCGATGGACACCCGCGAGAAGATCCTCGAGACCGCGACCCGGCTCTTCTCGGCACAGGGGTACGGGAACACCTCGCTGTCGCAGGTCGCCAAGGACGCGAGCGTCTCGAAAGCCCTCATTTTCTGGCACTTCGAGAGCAAGGAGAAGCTCTTCCAGACCGCCGTCCAGCGCACGCATGGAGCCCTACTTCATCAACGTCCTCGACGATCTCGAAGGCCTGTCGGAGATCGACCAGATCAAGCGGCTGATCGACGAGTACTACGCGTTCGTGTCGCGAAACGCGTACTCGGTGAAGTTCTTCCTCGGGCTCATCCTCCGGGACGAGAAGCATCCCGACGACGTCGTCGGGCACATGGGCGAGCTGCAGCGGGTCTTCCGCAATCTGCTCGCCGACATCCTGGAGAGCGGACGGCAGAAGGGCGTGCTCAAGCCCACGGTCCAGCCGGCGCTCGACGCCGGGCTCATCCTGAGCGCGCTCTACGGCCTCCTCGTGCAGGGGTTCATGGGCGCCGAGGCCCGCGAGGACCCCAAGGCGCTCGTCGAGCACCTGAAGACGTCGCTCGTTGACACACTGCGCCTATGAACCACATGCGCAGCTGCGTGCCCGAACGCTTGACAAGTGCATGGGAGATTGCGGATAGGCCCCGCCTATGCGGACATGGGCTCGCTGGCTGGCGCTGGGGTTGGTCGCTGTTGCTGTCTGTCCGGCCCCGTCTTCCGCTTACTTCCTAGATAAGGGGAGAAACTTCGACGTCCGGCTCCGGGCGTACTCCCAGCTCGGCATGATGGCCGAGAACTCCGAGCCCAACTGGTCCACGGAGGAGGCGTTCCCTGGGTCGACCTACCATGCCGGCACGCTGGCGCAGCACCGGAACTTCTACAACCCGGAGTTCGACGCCAAGCTGACCGGCATGGTCCAGGGCGCCACCCGCGGGGTGCCCTACATCCAGGGGGTCGTGCCCGACGACCTGAAGTTCCACTTCGCGTGGTGGGGCTTCTACGACGGGCTGTACGACTACCTGGCCCCGGTCTGGAACCACAACCGCCAGAACCTCAAGTCGCGCTGGGGACAGAGCGACAACCCGGGATGGAAGGGCGCTGACGCTTCGAGGACCAGAACAAGAACCCGCGCCACATCTACGCGCAGCCGCAACCGCATCAACGAGCTGTACGTCGACTACACCAAGGGGCCGTTGTTCATGCGCATCGGGCGCCAGGCCATCTCCTGGGGCGAGTCCGACGACATCGCGCTGCTCGACGTGCAGAACCCCTTCGACCTGACGCTCGGCGCGCCGGGATTCTTCCAGGACGTCGACGAGGCGCGCATCCCGCTCTACACCTTCCGCAACACCATCAAGCTGGTCGACAACTGGAAGTGGCTCTCGAGCTTCTTCGTCGACAGCTATCTCGTGCCCGGCCCCATCGACACGACGGTTCCGATCGACCCGATCGCCGCCCAGGTGAGCCCCTTCAACCCGAACCAGACGGATCCGCAGGCGATGATCAACAGGGCCGGGCAGGGAAGCCTGGTCCACGTCAGCACCGTCTCCCGCCAGCCCGCGCAGACCTGGGGGAACAGCCGCTGGGGCGCCCGCCTGACGGGCGTCGTGGCGCGCGACTACACGGTGCAGGGCTGGTTCTTCCGGACGTTCAACCAGGCCCCGGTACCGATCCTGAGGGGCCCGCCCGGGGCCTTCGACCTCGGGGGCGCGGGCGAGGCGACGTTGATCGACAACCGCGGCTTCCGGGTGGCCGAGTGCTTCGACGCCAGCGGCAACCCCGTCGCCAAGGCCTACGGTGCCGCGGGGACAGACGGCGGCCGGCCGCGCCTGCTCCTGGAGCGACGCCAGCCCTCACCACCCTCGAGCGGCGTCTCGAGTCCGTCGTCGGCCTGGCGGCCACGTGGTACAGCCCGATCCTGAACGGCATCATCCGGCTGGAGGGCGAGTACTTCAAGGACGAGCTGGGCTTCGTTCCGGAAAAGAACCTCAACCCCAAGGTCCAGATTCCCTCGGCGTTCAACCCGCCAGCGGGGCGGAACTCGCTACCCAAGGCCAACGTCTTCCGGTGGCTGATCGGCTACGACCGGTTCTTCTTCTTCCGTCCGCTCAACCCGTCGAACAGCTTCACGTGGATCAACGCGTTCCACGGCGAGTGGACGATCAACGACAACAAGAACGGCAACGACTTCCGCTTCCCGCTTGCGAAACCGGGGCATTCCCAGACGCGGATCGGCCGCATACCCGGGGTCACGGGCTGCCAGACGCCGCCGTTCGGGCCGCAGTGCCAGACCGTCGACCCGCACGACTTCGAGCAGCGCTACACGGTCGACAGCCTGTTCTTCCAGACCGCGCTCCAGACCGACTACCTGCACGGCAAGCTGACGCCGCGGCTGGTCGCGATCGCCGACGTGAGCGGCTACTACGCGCTGGCACCGTCGGTGCTCTACCGTGTCAACGACAGCCTGCTGGTCAGTGCGACGTACCTCATGATCGAGGGCTCGCGGCACGCGTATCTCGGGACGTTCCAGGGGCACAACATGTTCCAGTTCCGGATGACGTATCAGCTGAACTGAGTCGTCGTCGTGGTTGAGACGAGCGGTCGGGGTGCGGGCGGGCGCGGGGGCGCCGCCTGCGCTCAGACGCTGCGCGGCCCCATCGCAGTCGATTCACGGCGAATCCAGCTACGCCGCTCCGCGATTCGCGCCGGGCGGCGCCCCCGCGCCCGCCCGCACCCCACGCACAGCCACGCCCGCGACGGCGCGGGGACGCTGATGCATCCTCCTCCACTTGCGAGAGGCGGTGCTGCGCGCTCCGCTTCGCGGTCGCGCGCATGACGGCGGGGATCATCTCGGCGAGCGTGGCTTCTGGGTGCGTACGGCTGCGTGATGTGGCGGTCGGTGGGCCGGGGCGCGGGCGGGGGGCGCCAGGCGCGAATCGCGGAGCGGCGCTGCTGGATTCGCGGTGAATCGACTGCGATGGGGCCGCGCAGCGTCTGAGCGCAGGCGCCCCCCGCCCGCGCCCCGGCCCAACCCACCTAGTCGTTCACACGTCTGAAGTGCAGGAACAGCGACAGGACGAGGTAGTACACCGGGTACGCCAGCGACCAGAGGACGACCGTGCGCGGCGCCGAGGCGAGGTCGAGCATGCACCAGCAGAGGACGAGCGCCCAGAGGATGCCGAGCGAGACCGTGAGCCAGCGGAGCGTCGTCGTGCGCGAGGGGTAGACGTAGCGGATCGGCACGAAGACGCCGATCGCGAAGGCGACGAGGATCGCGGCGTTCGTGGCCGGCGACCACTGGAGCACCCAGAGGTAGAAGACGACCAGGTTCCAGTAGGACGGGAAGCCGGTGAAGTAGTGGTCGGCGGTCTTGGCGCCGGCGTGCGCGAAGCCGTAGCCGCTCGCCAGCGTGACGAGCGTGGCGATCGGTATGGCGGCCGCTGGCGGCACCAGGTGCATCTGCACCAGGAAGACGGCGGGGACGATGGCATACGTGAAGTAGTCGACGATGTCGTCGAGTTTCGCGCCGTCGAAGTACGGGAGGACCTGCTTGACGCCGACCGCCCGCGCGAAGGTACCGTCGATCGCGTCGACGGCCAGCGTGTAGGCCATCCACCAGAACGCGGTCGGCGCGTCGCCGCGGTCGATCGCGAGCAGCGTCAGGATACCGGCGGGCGCGCTGCTGGCCGTGAAGAGGTGGACGCCCCAGGCGGCGACGTGGCGCAGCGTCACGCGTCGAGCTCGGGGAGCCAGAGCACCTGGACGAGGGTGCCGTCGGGGTCGTGGCAGTAGAACGAGACGGACCCGTCGCGATGGGTGCGTGGCTCGCGGGCGATGGGAACGCCCCGCTTCCGGAGCGCCGTTGCCATCGCATGCACGGCGTCGGCGGACTCGACCACGAAACCCAGGTGATCGAGGGCGCCGCCCGGGCCGACGTCGGGCGTCTCGTGCAGGGCCAGGTTGTCGGTGCCCGAGGACAGATAGACGTTCTGCGGGTCGGGCGCCCACACGATCCGCATGTCGAACGTGTCGCGATAGAAGGCGGTCGCCGCGCGGACGTCGCGCACCTTCAACGCCAGATGGCGGAGGCCGCGAGTGGCCGGCATGGGGCCGCTTCTATCCTAGCTGCGGCAGACGAGTCGAGTTCCGCCCCGCCGCGAGCAGCTGAGGGTGCCGGAGTAGCTCCGCGCGCCCACCTGGAGGCTCGCGCTCACGAGCGGCGTCCCGCCGAGGTCGAGGGGGAGGCCGTGCGCCGAGACGCGGATGCGGAAGTACCCGTCGCTGTCCGACTTGAGGGCGATGCGGACGCGGTCGTCGCGGAAGCGGAGACGGCGCGCGCCGCGCGCGAGTGGCGCCTCGATCGTCTGGTCGACCAGCACACCCCCGCGGCCGACGAGCAGGGCGCGGGCGCCGAGCGGGGCCCGGGTGTCCACGTCGAGGGCGACGGCGCCGCGCCAGAGGAGACGTCCACGGTGGTTCGCCAACAGGCGATCGACCAGAATCACGTCGCAGCCCGTCGTTCCGGACACCAGCGGGCAGACGTCGCACAGGTCGCCGATGCCGTCGCCGTCGCTGTCGGTCTGCGCCTCGTCGGCCAGGGCGGGACAGTCGTCCTGCGCGTCGACGACCCCGTCACCATCGACGTCGTCGACGTTGGGGTCGCCGGTGAAGCCCGCGGGATACACCGCGCGCACCGCGTCGATGTCGTCGGCGTGGAGACTCGCGCCGCGGCCGTCGAAGTGGGCGCGGTAGTACATCGTCGCGTCCGAGAGCACGGGGTTGCGCTCGTTGTCGTCCTCGGAGGAGTGTCCGATGCCGATCGTGTGGCCCAGCTCGTGGGTGAGCACCTCGGCGACGTTGGTCTGGTTCCAGAATCCACAGCCGCCGAAGCCGTTGTTCATGGTGATGTTGCCCTCGGTGATGCGGTAGAAGGTCCGACCGCTCACCTCGTCGGTCTGCGCCGACGTGCAGTAGCCGCCCAGCGCCAGGACGCCGCTGCAGGACACGGGCTTCGACATCTCGTCGAACGGATCGTTGAAGACGATCTGCGATGCGCCGTCGCAGAGGAGCGGCGCCGGGTCGGTCGCGCCGCCGCGCGTGAGGACGATGTTCGCGCCCGGGACGTTCGTCCACGCGGCGAAGGCCGCGTCGAGCGCGCCGAGCGACGCGTCGGTGCCCAGGGCCGGATCGCTCCCCGCCGTCTGGTACACCACCGGCTGGCCCACGTCGGGCTCGTGCCAGCGGCCGAGCGGGCGGTCCATGAGCGTGAACGCGTCGTGCGTCTCGCGCGCGAGTCCCGGTGCGGTGACCTCGTCCGGCACCGTCACGAGCGGGGCCACGGCGCGGCCGCGATCGGCGGCGACGGCGCGACGGATGATGCGCTCGAGGCGGGCGAGCGACAGGCGGCGCGCCCGCGATCCGCCGATGACGGCCTCGGACAGCGTCCGCGCGGCCATCGGTACGCGGGCGCCGTCGGCGACGACGCGGTACTGGCCGAGCGCGAACGCGGTCGTGCGGGCGGTGCCGTCGCGCTGCGCCGAGAGGAAGAGCAGGTCGCGATCGCCGACCACGAAGCGCGGCGAGCCGGCGATCCACATCGTCGTGTCGCCGACCTGTCCTCCCGGCTGCCGCAGCACGACGAGGTCGCCCGGACGGCCCTTGTAGGCGCGCTCGATCTCGATCGCGACCAGCGTGTTGATCGCGCCGTCGCGTCCGGCGACGCTCTCGATGCGCGCCACGCGACCGAGCACGATCGCGTCGGCGGCCCGCGCGAGGGTCCGTTCGCTCATCGCGACGAACGTGGTGGCGTGCGCGGCGCGCGCGCCCCCCGCGATCGCGAGTGTCAACGCAATGGCTCGGACTGCACTCGGCTTGCTCACGTCCCCTCCGCCATGGGGCGGCGGTGCAACCAGGGTGCCACAGCGCACGGCGACCCGCAGGCTCGGGAAACCCTGGCGGACGCGCGTCTGGTCGGCGCCGGAAAGCGGTCGCGGCGTGACGCGTCGGCACTTACGTGACGGTCGGAACCGTCGCGGCGAGCAGCGCGTCGACGCGTGGCGCTGCGGCGAACCCGTCGATCGCCGCCAGCAGCCGGCCGAGCGCCGGGGCGTCCAGCACCCGTCCGGCGAGCGCGCGGAACTTCGCCTCCAGCTCGGCCCGGCCGAGGAAAGCCTCCGGGTCACCATGGGGATGCGTGACCCGCCGCTCCAGCGTGCGCCCGCCGCGCAGCGTGATGCGGACCCAGCAGGGCCACGAGCGCGGGAACGCCGCGTCGAGCTCGGCGTCCGGCACACCGACGACGCGGTCCATCACGCGGTGGACGGTCGCGTCGCCGAACACCGCCGGCGCGAAGTCGTCGGGCGCGGCGGCGCCGCGGACGAGGGCCACGGCGACGCCGAAGGGCAGGCTGAACTGCGCGTCGACGACCGACCGGGGACGGCGCTTCTGCTCGCGCGGCTCGCACACGATCGGGGCACCGGCGGCGAGCATGCCGACCTCGACGCGCTCGACGGCGTCGGCGGCGATCGCGTGCTCGGCGCGGAGTGCCAGCGTCGCGTCGATCGGTCCCTGCATGTAGCGGCAGCAGGCGTGCGGCTTGATCGCCGTGCGCAGCATCTCCCACTCGCCGGTGGCGACGAGTGGCCCGGTGCTGGCGCCGTCGGAATACGCGTGCAGCACGCCGTCGCGCCCCTCGAACACCGCCGCGGGTCCGCGGAAGCCGGCGCCCGCGAGCGCGGCGGCGTGCAGCCCGGCGGTCGCCGCCCAGCCGGGGTTGAGTCGCTTCGTCCACGCGCCGTCGGCGAGGAACTCCATCGATCCCGAGGCCTGGGTGCCGGCGATGCCGAGCGCGTTGGCGATCGTCGCGGCGTCGTGGCCGAGGACGAGGCCGGCGGCGGCCGCGGCGCCGAAGGCCCCGCAGGTGCCGGTGGGATGGAACCCCCGTCGGTAGTGTGCGGCGGGGTCGAGCGCCATGGCGACGCGGGCCGCGACCTCGTAGCCGCCGACGGCCGCCGTGCAGGACGGAGCCTCCGTCCGCGCCCGCGAGCTCGGCGGCGGCGAGCGCCGCCGGGAACACGCTCGCGCCGAGGTGGATGGACCCTCCGAGGTGCGTGTCGTCCATCTCGAGGGCGTGCGCGGCCGCGCCGTTGGCGATCGCGGCCTCGGTCGCCGGGAGACGCTCGCGCGTGCCGATGACGGTCGCCGCGCCCGTGCCGCCGAGCGTCCCGAGCGCGCGCCGCACGGTCGTGCTCGACTCCTCGCGTGATCCGCCGATGGTGACGCCGAGGAAGTCGAGCAGCAGCGCCGTCGCGCGCGCCGACAGCTCGGCGGGCAGCGGCCGCGCGCGCAGCGCGACCAGCCTCTCGGCGAGCTGGTGGGCGATCATCGCTTCGCCTTGAGCGTGCGGGCCCGATACGCCTCGACGGCAGCGTGCACCGCGGGACTCCGCCACGCGTTCCACACCGGGTCGGCGCCGGGCGCGACGGCGTGCAGCCGCGCGCTCGCCTCGGCGCGGAGCCGCGCCTTGCTCTCGGCGAACGCCCCGACGGGGAGCCGTGCCAGCTCGCCGGCGAGGGTGCGCGCGCGGTCGAGCAGCTGATCGGCGGGGACCACCTCGTCGACGAGGTTGCGCTCGAGCGCGGCCGCGGGCGGGTAGGTGAGACCGCGGCCGAGCAGCTCGGGCAGGTGCCGGCCGGTGCACGCGTAGCGCACGATCTCGAGGACCGACACCGGGAAGGGCAGCCCGACCTGGATCTCCGTGAGCCCGACGCGCCCATGGCCGTCGGCCATGACGCGCGCGTCGCAGACCCCAGCGAGGACGGCGCCCCCTGCGACGGCGTGCCCGTTCACCGCCGCGACCACCGGGGTCGGGCAGTCGAAGAGCCCGGCGAAGGCGCGGTCGAACGCGACGGTGAAGGCAGTGAAGTCGGCGGGCGACTGGGCGAACACCTCGAAGAGGTCGAGGCCGGCGGAGAAGAACCGGCCGCTGCCCGTGATCACCACGGCCCGGACGTCCGGTGCGGCGAGCCGCGGCAGCAACGCGCTCAACTCCTCCAGCACGGCGCGCGTGATCGCGTTGGCGGGTGGCCGGTCGAAGGTGACCTCGGCGATCGGTCCGTCGTGCGTCAGCCGGAGCGTGCTCATGCCTCCTCCCGTGCGGCCGCGACGTGGCGGTGCCAGGCGGCGAAGCGCGTCTCCCGTTCGTCGTCGGAGAGCCGCGGCTCGAAGAGGCGGTCGCGCTGCCAGACGCGATCCAGGTCGGACACGTCCGCCCACACCCCGGTGGCGAGCCCGGCGAGGTACGCGGCGCCGATCGCCGACGCCTGCAGCTCGATCGGGCGCTCGACCGGGATGCCGAGGGCGTCGGCCTGCGCCTGCAGCAGCACGTCGTTGCGGGCGGCGCCGCCGTCGACCCGCAGTGTCGCCGGCGCCGGGTGCGGCGAATCGGAGCGCAGCGCGTCGAGGACTTCGCGACAGCGCCAGGCGACGCCCTCCAGCACGGCGCGGACGATGTGCGCCCGCGTCGTCGCGCGGCTCAATCCGCCCAGGACCGCGCGCGACGCCGGGTCCATGTACGGCGTCCCGAGACCCTGGAACGCCGGCACTGCCCACGCCCCGCCCGTGTCCGGCACGGACGCGGCGAGCGTCCCGCTCTCGTCCAGGCTGCCGATCACGCCGAGTCCGTCGCGGAGCCAGATGACCGCGGCGCCGGCGGTGATCGCGTTGCCCTCGAGGCAGAAGGTGAACCGACCTCCGCGTCGCCACAGCACGAGGGGATAGGCGCCGTGCGACGACCAGAGCGGCTCGTCGCCCGCATTCAGGTCGACCATCGCCGCGGTGCCGTAGGTGATCTTCACCTCGCCCGCGCGCAGCCGGAGCTGCCCCATCGTTGCGCCCTGCTGGTCGCCGATGAGCGCCGCGAGCGGCAACGCCGGCACGCCGGGAAAGGGGTCGATCGTGCCCAGCACACCGCTCGAATCCACGATCGGCGGGAGTGCGGCGATGGGGACGCGGAGGGCCTCCGAAGTCTGCGCGCTCCAGTCGTGGCCGATGACGTCGAAGAACCCGCTGCACGACGCGTTCGACGCGTCGGTCGCGAGCACCCGTCCCGAGGTCAGGCGGTAGGCGAGCCAGGCGTCGAGCGTGCCGCAGCGGAGCGTGCCGTCGCCGACGCCTCGCCGCTCGGGGTCGACGCGGTCGAGGATCCACTCGATCTTCGGTGCGGCGGTGAACGGACTCACGAACACCCCGGCGCCGAGCAGCTCCTCGCAGCGGGCTGCCGCGCGCCCGTCCTGCCAGGAGATGGCCGGGTGGGCCGCGCGTCCACTACGCGGGTCCCAGACGAGCGCGGTGCCGCGCTGGGTGGTGATGCCGATGCCGCGGACGTCCGCCACGGCGACGCCTGCCAGCGCCTCGGCGAGCACCTCGCGGGCGGCGGCGAGCGTGGTCTCTGGGTCGTGCTCGACCAGACCCGGGCCGGGGCGTCTGCGGCAGGACCTCGCGGTAGGCACGGGCATGCACGGCGCCGCTCGCGTCGACCACCAGCGCGCGCACGCCGGTCGATCCCGCGTCGATCGCCGCGACCAGCGGCTCGGGCCCCCCTTGACGCATCGCCCACGCTTCTAGTGCAATGACACCCATGCTGGTCAAGATGCGGCGGGACGCGACCCCCGACGAGATCCGGACGGTCGAGGGCAAGCTCGTCGACCTCGGGTTCAAGACCGGCAAGATGGTCGGGCGAGGAGATCACGCTGGTCGGCGTCTACGGCGACATCTCCGTGCTGCCGGTGGGCGAGATCGAGGAGCTTCCCGGGGTCGAGCAGCTGATCCCCATCTCGCGGGCCTACAAGCGGGCCGCCCAGAAGGGGACGTCGGAGCGCCCGATCTACCAGACGGTCCGCATCGGCGACGTCGCCGTGCGGCGGCGACGACGCTGGCGGTCATCGCCGGCCCGTGCTCGGTCGAGAGCGAGCCGCAGATCATGGAGGCGGCCCGCCTGGTGAAGGAGGCCGGCTGCGTGCGCGCTGCGCGGCGGCGTCGTCAAGTACCGCTCGAGCCCGTACAGCGGCTGGGAGGGCCTCGGCGCGTCAGCGACGCGGACGCGCTCCGCCGCGGGCTCGCGCTCATCGTCAAGGCCGGGCGCGCGTTCGGGCTGCCGACGGTCGTCGAGATCCTCGATACCACCGACGTGTCGCTCTACGAGGACGCGGGCGTCGACTGCATCCAGATCGGCGAGCCGAACTCGCAAGAACCAGGCGCTGCTGAACCGACTGCGCACGACGCCGCTGCCGGTGATCCACAAGCGCGGCAACTCGCTCGACACCGAAGCGTACCTCCTCTGGGTCGAGCGCATGATGACCGGCGGCAAGGAGAACGTGATCCTCTGCGAGCGCGGCATCGCGAGCGCCAACCGCTACACGCGCAACACCCTCGACGTCGGCTCGATCGCTGCGTTTCGCTACCAGCTCTCGGGCCTGCCCATCGCGGTCGACGCCTCGCACGGGACCGGCATCCGCGACCTCGTCCACCCCGCGACGCTCGCCGGGCGTCATGGCGGGCGCGTCGGTGGTGCTGGTCGAGGCGCACCCGAATCCGCTGATCGCCAAGTCGGACGGCATCCAGGGGCTCTTCCCGGAGCAGCTCCGCGCGCTGGTGACCGCCGCGCAGGCGACCTGGGCGCTCCGCCGCGAGCTCGACCGCAGCTACCTGCCGTCGGCCGCGGTCGAGATCGGCGTACCTGGCGCGGATGGAGAGCGACAAGCGCGGTTCTTCCGCACCTAGTTGCAGCGCCGTCGCGGGAGGGGGCACCCCCGCAGAGGCGAGAGCGCGGGCGCTACGGAGCCATAGGCGGAGTAGCCCGCGCGCCTTGTCGCCTCTGCGGGGGTGCCCCCTCCTGCGACGGCGCGCACGGACGTTAGACGAGCACGCCGGGATTCATGATGCCGGCGGGATCGAGCGCGCGCTTGAGCGCGCGCAGCATCGGGTAGGCGCGTGCCCCAGCTCGCGCTCGAGCCACGGCGCGCGCAGGCGGCCGATGCCGTGGTGGTGCGCGATGGTGCCGCCGGCGGCGAGCGTCGCCTCCATCACGTCCGCGTCCACGCGTCGAGGTAGGCGGCCTCGGCCTGCGACGAAGTCCGCGGGCTTCATCACGAAGGTGATGTAGAGGTTCGTGCCCTGCGCGTAGCTGTGCGAGCTGTGCGCGCTGCCGACGACCAGGCCGGGCACCGGCTGCAGCGCCGCGACGACGGCGTCGTAGAGCGCCGCCGACGCGATCCCAGTCGGCGGCGATCTCGATCGTGTCGACGACGCATCTCGCGGTCGAGGAAGAAGTCCCACGACGGGACGTCGTTGCGATGCCCGAGCCAGTGCGTCGACCGGCGCCGCGCCGCACGGGCTCGCCGCCTGCGCCGTCGCCTCGGCGGCGCACGCGGCCATCTCGGCCGCCGACCAGCGACGCCGGTCCCTCGCTCACGACGAGCAGCAGGCAGGCGTCGCTCGGCGGGCACCACTGCGCCGAAGTGCCGCGTCGCTCTCGATCGCGTCGTAGAGGCGCACGACCGCCGGCCGCCAGCCGACGCGCAGCATGCGGCGGATCGCCTCGAGGCCCGCCGGCGATGCGTCGGGAAGGCGAAGCTCTGCAGCGTCGCGCCGCTCGGGCAGCGGGATGACGCGCAACGTCACCTCGGTGACGATGCCGAGCGTGCCCTCGCTGCCGAGGAAGAGCTCGCGCAGCGACGGGCCGGCCGAGGCGCGCGGCACCGTCTTCACGCGCACGACGTCGCCGCTCGGCAGCACGGCCTCGAGGCCGAGCAGCAGGTCCTCGATGTTGCCGTAGCGGGTCGAGAACTGGCCGGCGGCGCGCGTCGCGACCAGCCGCCGACCGTCGAGCGCGGTCGATCGACTGCGGATAGTGCCCGGTGGTGTAGCCGCGCGCCGTGACGGTGGCGCTCGTAGTCGTCGCCCATCATGCCCGCCTGGACCCGTGCCCAGAGCGCCGTCTCGTTCGAGCTCGAGCAGGCGATCCATGCTCGCGGGTGTCGATGACGAGCGGCGCCCGCGGGCGGCACGGCGCCGCCGAGCACGCCCGAGCCGCCGCCGTACGGGCACGACCGGCGACGCCGTGCCGCTGCGCCGTGCGGACGGACGGTCGCGACCTCGGCGGTGCGGCGCGGCGGCACGACGCACGCCGGGCCGGCGCCGAGCCGCCCCTGCGCGATCGCGGAGATGCGCCAGGAACCAGTAGTCGAGTGCGGTGCGCGGCGAGCGCTGCTCGGGTCCTCCGACGACGCGGTCCGCGCCGAGCTCGCTCGGCGAGCGCCGTTCCGATCTTCGCTCATGCGAAGCTCCTCAGGCTCGCCGCGAGGCGGCGGTAGTCGCTCGATCTCGGCCGCGGTCCGTGCGGCGGTCCAGCCGAGCGCGCCGCGCGCGATGGCGGCGACGGTCTCGACGCCGTCGAGCGCCCTGGCGCGGAGTCGAACGAGCAGCGAGCGCGTCCGGCGCTCGAGCACGTCCTCGAGCGTCAGCGCCATCTCCTCGTCGAGCGACGTGCTCGATCTCGGCGCGCGGCACGCCGGGGAGTCCGGGCAGCGGCTCGGCCGCGGTCGGGTCGGCCGCGATGCGCGCGACGATGCGCTCGCACCCGGTGCCGTAGAGGCGGACCAGACGCTCGCGCCGCGCCGGCGTGCGAGCGCGGGCAGGGCGGCCGCGACGCTGCGGATCAGTGCGGGCAGCTCGGCCGGTGGCGCTCGCCGCCCGGCAGCGGCACCTCGCCGGTGCGGCACGGCCGGCTGGCCGCCCGAGTCGCTCGCAGACGAGGTCGACGACGCGCTCCGGCCATGCGTGCGGTACGTGGTGAGCTTGCCGCCGGCGATCGAGACGAGCCCGGTCGCCGCGTCGACCATGATCTCGTCCTTGCGCGAGATCTCGGACGGCGTCTTGCCCTCCTCGTGGAGCAGCGGGCGCAGGCCCGCCCACGACGCCGATCACGTCGGCGTGCCGCCAGCGGCGGGCCGGCGAAGGTGCGGTTGGCGGCGTCGAGCAGGTAGTCGACGTCGTCGGCGGTGACGGCGGGATAGTCCGCGGGCGCGTCGTAGATCGGTGTCGGTCGTGCCGAGGTAGACCGTGCCGTCGCGCGGCACGGCGAAGACGGAGCGCTTGTCGCGCGCCTGCATGACGACGATGTGCTCGCAGCGGCAGCCGCTCGTGCGCGACCGTCAGGTGGATGCCCTTGGTGAGGTGGAGCCGGCGGCCGTCGCCGCGCCGGCGAGCGTGCGCACGGCGTCCACCCACGGGCCGGCGGCGTTGACGACGACCGTCGCGCGGACCTCGAGCGTGGCGCCGCCGGCCGAGTCGTGCGCCGTCGCGACGGTGACGCCGTTCGCCCGGCGCAGCGCCGTCAGCTCGACGTGGTTCGCGACGCAGGCGCCGGCCTCGTGCGGCGCCCGGCATCGTGGCCAGCACCAGCCGCGCGTCGTCGGTGAGGTACTCGACGAACGCGGCGGCGCCGTAGAGGCCGTCGGGCGCCAGGCGCGGCTCGTGTCGCAGCGCCTCGGCGCGATCCCACATGTGGTAGCGCTCGTCGTCCGGCACCGTCGCGATCTTCTCGAACGTCCAGAGCCCGACGCCGAGCTTCGCGTGCGTCGTCGCGCCGGTACGTCGGCATGACCATCAGGCAGCGGGTCGGCGAGGTGCGGCGCGATCGAGCGCAGCACCTGCGCGCTCGTTCGCGGCCTCGCGCACCAGCGCGACGTCGCCCTGCTGCGAGGTAGCGGACGCCGCCGTGGATCAGCTTCGAGCTGCGGCTCGACGTGCCGGCGGCGAAGTCGATGCGCCTCGACCAGCGCGACCGCAGCCCGCGCAGCGCGGCGTCGCGGGCGATGCCGGCGCCGGTGATGCCGCCGCCGACGACGAGGAGGTCGAAGGCTCGGCCGCGAGCGCGGTGATCGCGGCGGCGCGCGCCTCGGGCGAGAGCGGCGACGCCATGAGTTCCGCCCCGCCCCGCCGTCAGCGCGATGCGACGCCGGCGTGCAGCTCGGCGAGCGTCGCCTGCGGCTCGGCGATCTTGTCGGCGCGCCCTTGCTGGCGCGCGATCTCGAGGGCGCGCTGCGCGTACGCTATCGCCGACGTCGCGGTCGCCGCGATCGGCGAACACCGTGGCGAGGGTGATGCGCGCGCTGAACGCCGTCGGGTCGTCGTGGATGACCCGCTGCAGCATGGCTTCGCCCTTCGCGGTGTCGCCGCCGAACAGACGCGGCAGCCGGACAGAGCAGCTGTCCCTTGGAGGCCAGGCGTCGACGTGTCTGCGGATCGAGCTCGAGCGTGCGGTCGAGCTCGCGCATCAGGCGGCGGAGCGCGAGGGCGGAGCGGATCGTCTCGCCGTCGAGGCGCATGCAGCTCGCCCAGGTTGCAGAAGAGGGCGAAGTGCGCGTCGGCGCAGCCGTCGTCGAGCCGCGACCGCCTGCTCTGCGAGTTCCTGGCCCCGGTCGAAGTGGGCCTTGCGCTCGGTACGCGACGCGACTGCGCGACCGGCCTCGCACTCGACGAGCGATCGCCTGGCGAGATCGGCGGCGTCGTCAGCGGCGTGCGCGGCAGGGACCAGCGTCGTCGCGAGCAGCACCGCGGCGAGGAGGACGCGACCCGGCCGCATGAGGGTCAAACCTTGTCGAAGGGGCACCGGTCTGTCAACCCCGCGCGTCAGTAGCCGAGGCGCCGGATGTGGTGGTCGTCGAAGCCGAAGAAGTGCGCGATCTCATGCACGACGGTCTGCTGCACCTGGCGGCGGAGGGCCTCGGATGTCGCGCAGGCGCGCACGAGCGGGCCGCGGAAGATGGTGATCCGGTCAGGCAGGCGGCCGGCGAAGTCGTGCGACCGCTGCGGCAGGGGTACGCCTTCGTAGAGACCGAAGAGGGTCGAGGACGCAGGATCGAGCCCGAGACGGAACAACATCCCGCGTGACGGCTCCTCCTCGACGACGATCGTGACGTTCTCCAGATAACGTGCGAATTCGCCCGGAATTCCGTCGAGCGCCTCGGTCACAAGTGTGTCGAAGGTCGGGTCGGTCACGGGCATTCCCCTACTCTCAGCACGCGGTCCGGCGCTGTCAACGCCCGTGGCGGTGTGCCAATGGGCTGACGCGCCCCCCCGCGGCCGTTCATATCTGTGCCCCCGGACTGCATGTCCCGCCGTCGAAATCTGCCTGTGTGGGCGCGCGATTCCGCCCGGATTCCGGGCACGCGTGTTGCAACGCAGTCCGCACGTCGTCATGGCAATGTTCCGCAAGCCGCGCCGGGGGCAGGGCGCCGACGAACCGGAGCCTCCGCCGGACGGGGCCACGCGGACGCCGCCACGAGCGCCCGTCGTGGGCCTGCTCGAGCAGCTCCAGGAGATCGTCACCGGGCATCCTCCCGAGGAGGCGCTCGAGCGAGCCCTTCAGGCGGTGGTCGAGCAGAGCGGGGCGCGTGCCGGCGCGCTGTGTCTCTTCGACGCGCGCAACGGCATCCTGCGACTCGCCACCGAGGTCGGTCTCTCCGACGAGGGATGCAAGCAGCTGCGAACCGTCCGCGCGTCCGACCCGTCGGCCTGGGACATGCCGCTGCACGGCCTGCAGAACCGCCGTGCGTACCTGATCGAGAGCGCGGCGCAGAACCGTTACGTCCCGACGCTGATCGAGGGCGCCATCGTCACCACGATCGCCTGCATTCCGATCGTGCAGGGGGTCGACGCGCTGGCCAGCCTGATCCTCGTGGCAGCGAATCCGCGTCGCTTCGGCGAGAAGGACATCCAGGCGCTGGTGAAGCCGTTGCGCGAGGTGGCGAACCTCGTCGCCGCGATCAAGAAGCAGGCGATCGCGGGCGGGAGTCGCCCGGCGCCGGCGCCCACGTCCGCGGCCGCGCCGCCGGCCAGCGCGCCCGTCGTCGCGATCCCGGAGGCCGCCGCACCGATCGCGGCACCGGCCTCGGTTCCGGCCTCTGCACCGATCGCGCCGGCGTCGATCGCCCACCCGCCGCCCCCAGGGACCGCCTCGCTCGCGGTGCCCCCGCCTCCCTCGGTTCGCGAACACGCGACGGAGTCGGTGGCGCTCGTCGCCGAACGCGACGACCTCCTCGCGCAGCTCGAGGCGCGGATCGCCGAACGGGAGCAGCTGACGCTCGAGCTGGCCGAGGCGGGCAACGTCCGCGCGCGCCTCGAGGCCGCGCTGGAGGGCGCCAAGGCCGTACGCGAGGCCCTCGAGGCCGATCTCGCTCGCGCCCGCGAGCAGGCGGACCAGGTCGCGGTCCTGTCGGCGACCCTGGCGGAGAAGGCCGGGGAGCGGGAGGCGCTGGCTGAGCAGACGCGGGCAGCGACCGCCGCCCGGGACGAGGCACTCGGACGGGTCGAGGAGATCGAGCAGGCGCGCGCCGACCTGGCTCGGCGCGTCGACGCAGCGACGTCCGCGGTCGAGCGCGGGCAGCAGGAGCTCGCCCAGCGGGTCGCCGAAGCCGAAAGTGCGACCGCCGCCTTCGAGAGCGAACGGCGGCGTTGGGAGGTCCGGCTGCGCGACGCCGAGGGCGCCGTCGTGCGAGCTCGCGATGAGCAGAATGCTGCGGAGCCCGAGCGAGCCCGGCTCGCCGTCGAGCTCAAGTCGGCCGAGGCGCGCGAGCAGAACCTGCGCGAAGAGCTGGCGGCCGCGAACGTGCGCGTCGGAACCGCGGTCAAGGCGGCGCTCGAGGCGGCGAAGAATGCCGAAGAGGCTCGCACCCGTGCGCAGCAGGAGATCGAAGCTGCCCAGGCGCAGGTCGCCTCGGCGGAGTCCGAGGTCGGACGGGCGCTCGGGCGCGAGCAGGAGCTGTCGCACGAGGTCGGTCGGCTCGCTGCCGAGCTGCGCGGTGCCCAGGCGCGCGAGCAGCAGCTGCGGGACGATCTCACCACGTCGGACGCCAAGCATGCGCTCACCGGCGAAGCCGACCTGCACGCCGCCATCGAGGCGGCGCGCGCGGCGGACGCGGCGCACGCGTCGGCGGTGGCCGAGCTCGAGGCCGCGCGCACGCAGGTCGCCGCCGCCGAGGAGAAGGTGGCGCGCACGATCGCGCGCGAGCAGGAGCAGGAGCGCGAGCTCGCGCGGATGAGCAGTGAGCTGCGCGGCTCGGCCGCGCGCGAGGCGCGGCTGCGCGACGAGCTGCAGGCGGCGCGCTCGGAGCGCATGGAATCCGACGACGCCGCGCTCGCCGCCGCCCTCGAGAGCGCGCGCACCGCCGATGCGGCGCGGGTGGGGCTCGAGGCGGAGCTGGAAGCCGCGCGGGCACAGGTCGGAACGCTGCGGGGCACGATGTCGACGCTGGAGGCCGAGGTCGCGCGGGTGAACGACCAGCTGTCGCGCATGGCAGCGAGCGAGCGCAGCGCGTCGGGCGAACGGACCCGTCTCGAGGCCACGCTCGGGCAGGCGCAGGCGCAGGAGCAGTCCCTGCGCGACCGTGTCGCGCAGCTCGAGCAGGAGCTCGTGACGCTCCGGGAGCAGCGCGAGCGGACGCGCGCGAGCGCGCAGGATCGCGAGGGCGAGGCCAGCGGCATCCAGGCACGCCTCGACGCGATCGAGGCGGATCGCGACCATATCCGATCGGCGCTCACCGCCGCCGAGGCCGACCGCGATCATCTTCGCACCGAGCTGGCGTCGGCCACGGCGACGCAGGCGCGTCTCGAGCAGGCGCTGGCGAGCGAGAGCGAGCAACGCGCGCTGCTGGACGCGGCGCTCAACCAGGCGAAGCTCTCGCGCACGGAGCTCGAGCACTCCCAGGCGCGGTTCCAGGCCGAGATCGCGCGCCTGGTCTCGGAGCGGGAGGAACTGCTGGCCGCACGGGGCGAGGCGGGTCCGGGAGCCGGCGGCGTGACCGCCGGACTCGTGCCGTCGGCGGAGCCGGACGACGGCGTGGCCTCCGCCGCCGGTCGCGCGCCCGTGCTCCAGGTGATCCCCACGCCGAGTCAGTCCCGTGGTCGGGCCAAGGACGGCGACGGCAAACGGACCGTCGTGGTGATCGACACGGAGACGACCTGGGAGGGCACGTCGATCGACGGCTGCGCCGTGACGCTCGTCACCCCCGACAGCGACGTCGCAGGGCGCCTCACCGCGATGGCCCCGGAGCGCGTCCTCGTCAACCTGACGGCGCCGGAAGTGCTGGACGTCCTCGCGACCGTTCGGGCGGCGGGATATCGCGGCCACTTCTGGGGCTGCGTGGCCAACCCGGCGATCGACCGCGGACTGCCGCTCGGAATGATCGAGCCGGGTGCGCACCCGGTGGATGCCGACGTCATCCTGAGCGCGCTCGCCGACTTCGTCGCCAAGGGCTCCCGTGTGATCACGGCCGGCGCCGACGTCGATGGATTGATGAGCCTCCGCCAAGCGCTGTCGCGTCAGGGGGTCTCGGTGTCGATGGCCTGGGACGCGAAGCAGGTCGCCGACCTCCTGCCCGTGGTGCGGCCGCACGCGGTCGTCATCGACCTCGACCTGCCGCGGAAGGAGGGGTTCGGCGTCGTGGCCGGCCTGGCGCACTTGAGCCCCATCCCGCACGCGGTGCTGGTGGGCGGCGTGGCCGACGCGGCGGCCACGTTCACGATCGCGCTCAACGACTCGCGGCATGGCACCAAAGTCCTGCCCCTCGAGCGGCTGCTCGCCTCCTGCCTCAGTCGTAGCGAGAGTCCGCCGGCCGAGGCCGATCCGCGAACGCGCAGCGCCGCGCCGCGAACCGCGGTGGCCCGGTCGAAGCAGGCCGTGTTCGGCAAGTAGGGCCGCCTCGTCGGATTTGACAGCCTCGCCACGAGCCCCTATCCGTGACGCGAACTCCGAGGGGGAGACCGAAGGATGCCCTCCGAGCAGGCGCGCGCCGTCGCGCTCCTCGACGAGCTACAGGCGGCCGAGCGAGCCGGCGCCGAGGCGCTCCTCCATTGGACGACGTCCTGTCGCGAGCCTGCGCTGCGCGGGGGGCTGCGCGTCATCGCGGCCCGCGACGCGGCGCACGCCACGCTCGCCGAAGCCCGCCTGCGAGCGCTGGGCGGTGAGCCCGCGGCCCAGGCCAGTCGGACGCTCGTGGCCCTCTGCGGCGTGCTCGCCGCGCCTGAGATGTCCGACCGCTCGAAGCTGACTTTGTTGCTGGCGCGGTTCCCGTCGCAGCTCTACGATCCCTTCGCCGAGCTCACCCGTCGCATCGAGCACGACGACGAGACCCGTGCGCTGCTCGAGACCATCGGCGACGACGAGCGCGCCAGCCTGCGCTGGCTGCGCGAGGCGAGCGAGACCCTGCCCCTGGTCGAGGACGCGCCGCCCAGCCGCTCCAGCGACACGGCGACCGCCCTGGACGCGATGCGGGCGGCGGAAGCCGCGGGCGCCGAGGTGTTCGCGGCGTGGATCGGGGTCGCGGGACCGGAAGCGCTCCGCGGGGGACTGCGGACGCTCGCCGCCCGCGAGCAGGTGCACGCGCGGCTCCTCGGGGAGCGACTGCGCGAGATCGGGCGCGCGCCGACCGTCGCGCTCCATCCCGCCGTGCGCGGCGCCGCCCTCGACCGCTTCGGTGCGCGCGCCGTCGCCGACGGCGACAAGGTCGCCGGAGTGCTCGAGCGGTACCCCGCTGGCGAGCCGCCCCTCGTAGAGGACCTCGTGCCGCTGCTCGCGGACGATCCCGAGACGCGTGAGATGGTGCGCCTGATCGCCGCGGGCGAAACGGGAACGATCGCCTGGCTGCGCGCCTACCAGGGGGCGCTGGGGTCGGGGCGCGCCGACGCGTCGAGCGCCTGACGCCTAACCGAGCGGCGCGCCCGCGTCACGCAGGAAGCGGACGGCGGCGGCGAGGACGTCGTCCCAGACGGCGCGCTCCGTGCGTCCGGTGCGGCGGGGAACGCGGAAGCCGTGGTCGCCGTCGGTGACCGGATGCACCGTCGCGCGCGGCATCGTGGCGACGAACGGTGCGAGGGCCGCATCGTCGCCGAAGGCGTCGCGTGTGCCCTGGACGAACAGCGTCGGCACGCGGATCGCTGCGAGATGGGCGGTGCGGAGCCGGTCCGGGCGGCCGGGTGGATGGAGCGGATAGCCGAGGAGGACGAGCGCGTCGATGGGTGCGCCGGCGGCGGCCAGATGGCTCGCCATGCGGCCGCCGAGCGACCGCCCTCCGATCGCCACCCAGGGCGGCGCGAGCGTCGCATCGTGGGTCACGGTGTCGAGGACGGATTGCCAGCACCGCTCGAGCACGGCGGTCGGATCGGGAACCCGGCGCCCGCGCTCGCGATAGGGGAAGTTGAAGCGGACGGCGACGAAGCCCGCGGCCGCGAGGCCGGTCTGCATGGCCACGAGAAAGGGATTCGTCATGTCGCTGCCCGCGCCGTGGGCCAGCAGGATCGCGGGCGTCGCGCCGACACGGAAGGCGGGAGGCAGTGCGACGTCGGCGGACACGGCGCTGCCGTCGACGAGCGCGATCGTGCGGGGACCGCCGCTCACCGGTGCCGCCCGCACGTGATCTTTCCGTTCGCTTCGAGCATCGCGAAGCGCACCTCCTCGAGACTCACCATGCCCGCGTCGCGAAGGGCCGCCATCAGGTCGTCGTGGGTGATCAGCTCGCGGCGCATGGCGTCCTGACGGACGTGGCCGTCGTGGACGAGCGGCGTCGCCTCGCCCTGCACCAGTCGCTCGAACCGCTTGCTGTGGAACGAGAGGTGCGCCACGACACCGTTCATCACGAAGATGACGAGCGCGCCGACGAGCCCGCCCGAGACCGAGTTGTCGGGGCCGATCAGCGCGTTCTGCAGGGCGTTGCTGACGATCAGGAGCACCACCAGATCGAAGGGCGTCAGCTGGCCGACCTGACGCTTGCCGGTGATGCGGAACACGATCACCAGGAACGCGTACACGACCACCGAGCGTACGATCTTGTCGAGCAGGGGAACGTCCATGGTCCACATGCGATCCATCCTCCGGTTGCCGTATAGCGCGGCTCGACTTGCGGAGGCGATTGCGCTACCGACGGCGGCGCATGGCGACCCGGGTGATCGGTCTCACCGGCGGCATCGGCTCGGGGAAGAGTACCGTCGCGGCGATGCTCGCGGAGCTCGGCGCGCACGTGGTCGACGCCGATCGCATCGGGCACGAGGTGTACCGTCCGGGGACCGACGGCTTCACGCGGGTCGTCGAGGCGTTCGGGCGGGGCGTCGTCGCACCCGACGGTACGATCGACCGCCGCGCGCTCGGGGCGATCGTCTTCGCCGATCGGGCGGCGCTGGCCCGCCTGAACGCGCTCGTCCATCCGTTGATCGGCGAGGAGATACGCCGCCGCATCGGCGAGGTGCTGGCCGCGGACGACGGCCGCCCGGTCGTCATCGAGGCGGCGATCATGATCGAAGCCGGTTGGCGTTTCTTCGACGCGGTCTGGCTGGTCACGGTCGCACCCGAGACGGCGATCGCCCGGGTGATGGCGGCGCGAGGGCTCACGCGCGCCGAGGTGGAGCGGCGTCTGGCGGCGCAGATGCCCGAGGCGGAGCGGCGCCAGCATGCCCAGCTGATCCTCGACAACAACGGCACGCCCGCGGACTTGCGGCGACAGGTGGAGGCGGCATGGCGCGAAGTCTCGGCGTAGCAGCGGCCCTCCTCGTCGCGACCGCGGCATTCGCCGGGCCGTGCGAGGAGGAGCGCGCCACGATCGGCGTGGCGCTCGCCAATCGCGAGGGCGCGCTCGCCGTCGCGGAGGTCGACCCGGGGTCGCCTGCGGCCCGCGCCGGACTACGCGCCGACGACGTGGTGCTGCAGATGAATGCCACGGTGCCGACCTCGTGCGTCGACTGGGCGAAGGTCGTGCGCGACGCGCGCGAGGCGGGCAAGGCCGTGCTGCTGCTCGTCGAGCGGGGCGGCGCACAGACGCCCCTCGTGATCGGTGCGGGGGCGTGGGTGCCCCCGACACTCGCCGAAGCCGCTCCCGGACCCGGCGGCACGATCCCGCCCCGTCCCACGCCCCCGCCGGTCGCGCCGCGGACGCCTCCCGCGACGATCGTCCCGGCGCCGCCACCGCCGCTGCCCGACGAGGTCCCCGTCGCGGTCGACGCGGTGGTCCGCGGTATCGGCGGCCTCGCGCCTGCGGAGCGGCCTCCGACCTCGCTCACGGACTACGAACGTCGTCTCGAGGGACTGCATCAACAGGTCGAGACGCTGGCCGTCCGGCGTGCCGCCCCTGCGGAGCAGCTGGCGGCGCTGCGCGACGTGCTCCGCTACTTCGACGCCGCTGGAATCGCGTGGAAGGCGACGGAGGCCGAGCGCGAGCGCACGCGGCTCGCCCGCCACCTGCCGATGCCCGAGGAGGCGACGGCACCGTATTTCGAGGAGTCGTCGGAAGCGCTCGTCCTCGAGCAGTTCCCGTTCCTCGCCGGCACCATCACGCGCGAGCCGAAGCCCGGGCGCTTCATGGAGTCGTCGGGCGCGTGGCGGGCGCTCCAGGCGCGTGCCATTCTATGGGCGCACGGACGCGAGGAGCTGGCCCGGCTGGAGGGGCGCCTCGGGATCGCGGTCCCCTGAGGCTCAGGCCTTCGCGCGCTTTTTGCGGACTTCCTTCGCGCGCTCTCGCAACTTGACCTTCTGCCGTTCCCGACGGCGCTTGCGTCGCCGTCGGAGCTCCCGTTCCCGTTCCGAAGCCATCGGGCGGCATGTACAGGCTTCACCGGGATCGGGCAACAGGGATCGTGCGGCTCAATACGAATAGCGCAGCTGCAGGAAGCCCTGGTCGTTGTCGTGGTACTGCCCGATGATGCTGTTCCGTGAGCCTGCGATCGCGAGGTAGCCGGCGCGGATGCGCAGGTTGTCGGTGATCGCGTAGGTCACCTTGAAGATCGCCGACGTGTAGCTACGGTCGAGCCCCTGCACGACCGACACCTCCGTGGCGAGGGTGTCGTCGAGGAAACCCTTGCGCAGGACGAACGTGATCCGCGTGTCGACGTCCGGCACCAGGAGCCGGACGTCGTTGTCGAGCACGAAGAGCTGGTTCACCTGCAGGATCGGCTGGAATCCGTGCCAGATGGTGTCGACACCGAGCCCCCACTGGACCGCGTCGCGCGTGACGTAGAGCTCCTCGAGCGTGATCGGCACCTGTCGTCCCGTGGCGAGCTGGCCGATCAGGTTGGCCAGGGTCGCACCGGTGCCGAGCGAGCTGCGAAGCGCCGAGTAGGTGAGGAGGTCGCTGGCGGGCCGCGGGAAGTGGCGGTCCATCCCGTAGACCGCCTCGAAGCGGCCGGTGACGCCTGCGAGCTGGAACGCGGCGTCCGCGCCGATCGTGCGCATCCGGTCGAAGAGCGGACGGAGGATGCCGGTCGCATCGAGTCGTGAGGCGTCGCAGAGGCCGTTCACCAGCGTGGGATCGCTGCACTGCGCCACCGCCGCGAGCGAGAAATCGGTGGCGGTTTCGGCGCCGTTGTAGAACGAGAACCCCCAGTCGACCGTTTTGACGGTGCCGGTCAGACGGAGACCGATGGACCCCTCGTCGACCTGGCGGGCTGCGCGGCGGTTCTGCGTCACCAGCGATTCGTCGACCACGGTGTTGGAGGGAGGCAGGCCGTTGCCGAGGGCGCCTTTCTGGATGTCGAGATCGCCGATCGTGTTGATCGCCGGCGGAAACCAGCGCTCGTCCTCGAGCGGGAAACGGACCGGGAAGGGGATCGGCACCCATACCAGCGAGAGCATCGTCTCCCGCGGCACCCACCGTGCGACGGGCAGGTACCAGTTCATGCGGATCGACGGGATGCCGAGCTTGGCGTCCTGTTCGTCGGTGAGGAACGGGTCCGTGTAGCGGCGCGTGTTCACGACGTCGTTCGGGGAGAAGCGGTCGAGCCGCGCCCAGGTGTAGCGCTGGACCCCGGCGCGGACGTTGACGGCGCCGAGGTCGAGGTCGGCCCAGCCCTCGCTGAACTCGACGCTCGGCGACAGGTTCTGGAAGGTGTCGCGGAAGTCGAAGGCGCCGAAGCCGTCGGCGTGCTCGGGCGGGCCGCCGAACTGCGTCCGGGTCTCGAGATAGAGGCGGAGCCTCGACGTCGGACTGGCGCTGAGCTTGGAGGTCCAGAGGGCCTGTGGGCGCTGCCCGGGCGAATCCGGGTCGGTACGGAAGACGGCCTGCCCCTCGACCCAGCCGTCGGCCGACATGCGTCCGTACGGACTCTGCCACTCGAGACCCGCTGCGCCGCCCGGGACGAGCAGGGCGATGACCGCGAGGACCCGACAGCAGACGGCGCGCATCGTCGGCGCTGTTTATCGGCACCCCCCCGGGCGGCGCAATGAGTGCGCCCGGGCGATTGGCGCTCGGCGGACCGGCTGCGGTAAGCTCCGGCCGGCCGGAATGCCGGAGACGTTTCCCACCACGCCGCGAGCGCCGCGCGCCGTGCGGGCCGGCGCCATCGTGATCGGTCTCGTCGCCGTTGCGCTTGCGACGCGCACGACGATCACCAGCGCCACGTGGGTGGGTCGCACCTTCCCGGGCTTCATGGTGCTCGACAACCGGGTCGTGGCGTCGATCGGCCTGGCGCACTGGTCGGGCGCGCTGGTGCCGGGACTCTACCAGAGCCAGGTGGTCGCCGTGGACGGCGAGCCGGTCGAGAGCGCCACCGCCGTGTACGACCGGGTCGCCGCCCATCCGCCGGGCACCCGCATCCGCTACGCGCTCGCCTGGCGCGGCGGGACGCGCGACGTCGTCATCCCCTCGCAGCGGTTCGCCGTGCGCGACTGGCTCCTGCTGTTCGGCGTGTACCTGCTGAACAGCGTCGTCTACCTCGCGAGCGGCCTCGTCGTCTGGGTGCTGCGGCCACGGGCGTCGCTCGGTCGGGGACTGCTCGCCTTCGGCACCTGCTTCTCGCTCTTCTTCGTGACCGCCATGGACCTCTACGGGCCGGCGACGTTCTTCCGCCTGCACGTGCTGCTGGAGGCGCTCTGTCCGGCGGCCGGCCTCCATCTGACGCTGCTCTTCCCGCAGCCACACCGCTTCGCGCCCTTCGTCTGGGTCGGGTACCTGCTCTCGTTCCTGCTGCTCGTACCCTACCAGCTGACCCTCTACCGCCCCACGGCGTACACGCTCTTCCACAACATCGCGACGCTGTACCTGGGCGCCGCCGCGGTGTTCTTCGGTGCGCGACTGATCGTGCAGTACGTCCGCGGCCGCTCGCAGCTCGCGCGCCAGCGCGTGCGCGTGCTGACGCTCGGCACGCTCTTCGGGTTCGCGCTGCCGGGCGCGTTGTTCGTCGCCTCGGCGATCACCGCCGGCAGTCTCGCGCTCAATACCGGCGCCTTCACGTCCTTCATCTTCGCGCTCTCGCTCGCCTACGCCGTCGTGAAGCACGACCTGTTCGAGATCGACGCGATGGTGAAGCGCGGCGCCTACTACCTCCTGCTCACCGGCGCGGTCGTCGACGGCGTACGTGGCGTCGGTGATCGTCTTCAACCTCATGCTCCGCGCCGGCGACGTCACCGACTCGCCGGCGTTCCCGGTCGCGTTCACGCTCGCGGTGCTGGTGGTCTTCAATCCGCTGCGGACCCGCCTCCAGGCGTTCGTCGACCGGGTGTTCTTCCGCACCCACTACGACGGCGCGCGCGTGCTGGCCGAGGTGGGGGCCGACCTGGCGGCGGCGCTGACGCGCGACCACATCGCCGCGCTGGTCCGCGACGCCGTGCTGCGCGCCGTGCCGAACGCCGGCACGCGGGTGTTCGTCGGTCGGGGCGAGGGGGGTCCGCTGGAGGTCGGTGGCGGCGGTCAGGCCGTGCCCGCGGCGCTGCTCCCGGTGTTGAGCGAGGGGCGCCTGGCGACCGCCTTCGACTCGCCCGAAGCATACCGGGACGCGGCCGCGTGCGACGCAGTGCGCGCGGCGCTGGGCGTCCTCGGCGCGGACATCGCCGTGCCGTTGCAGCACCGCGGGGAGCTCGTCGGTGCGCTGACGGTCGGGCCGAAGCGCTCGGGGCTCTTCTACACCGCCGGCGACGCGTCGTTCCTGCGCGCGCTCGCGCACCAGGCGGCGATCGCGCTCGAGAACGCGGCGTCGTACGAGGCGTTGATCGCGCTGAACGCGAGCCTCGAGGAGCGCGTCCGCGAGCGGACGGCGCAGCTCGAGAACGCCTACGGCGAGCTCAAGTCGGCCGAGACGCAGCTGGTGCAGTCCGAGAAGATGGCGTCGCTCGGCCGGCTGGTCGCGGGCGTGGCGCACGAGATCAACAATCCCGATCAGCTTCATCGCCACCAACGTGGCGCCGCTCAAGCGGCGACTCGCGCAGGCGGCCGATGCCGAGCCGGCGGAGGCGGCGCGGCTGCTCGGGGAGGCCGGCGAGATCGTCGACGTCATGGCGCGCGGCGCCGAGCGCACGGCGCACATCGTGAAGGACCTGCGCAGCTTCTCACGGCTCGGCGAGGCGACGCGCAAGGCCTTCGACCTGCACGAGGGGATCGAGGTGAGCCTCCGTCTGCTCGCCTCGCGCTGGCAGGATCGCATCACGATCCATCGCGACTTCGGCGATCTGCCGCTCCTCGAGTGCGACGCCGGACAGCTGAACCAGGTGTTCATGAACCTGCTGGCCAACGCGTGCGACGCCATCCGCGACCGTGGGTCGATCTGGATCACCACGCGCGTCGAAGGCGCGGAGGCGGTCGTCACCATCCGCGACGACGGCGGCGGCATCGCGCCGGAGGTGCTCGAGCGCATCTTCGAGCCCTTCTTCACCACCAAGGACGTCGGCGGCGGGACCGGGCTCGGGCTCGCGATCAGCCACGGCGTGGTGACGGCCCACGGCGGCCGGATCGAGGTCGAGAGCACACCAGGGGCGGGGGCCACCTTCCGGATCGTCCTGCCGCTCCCGGCGTCGCGCTTGACAGGGTCGCGAGCGCGAGTCGATAGGGTAACGGCGGTGGAGGTGGACTACCGGCGATATCCCGTGCTGGTCGTCGACGACGAGCCCGACATCCTGCGCTCGTTCAGCTTCAACTACGGCGACGACTTCACGGTCCTGACGGCGGAGAGCGGCGCCCAGGCGCTCGAGCAGCTGGAGACCGTCGACCCGGCGGTCATCGTCGCCGATCAGCGCATGCCCGGCATGACGGGCAGTGAGTTCCTCGAGCGGTCGATGACGCTCCGGCCCGACGCCGTCCGCATCGTGCTGACCGGCTACACCGACGTCGACGCATCATCCGCGCGATCAACACGAGCCGCATCTACCGCTACGTCACCAAGCCATGGGACGGCGAGGAGCTGCGTCTCACCCTCAAGCGCGGCGTCGAGGTGTTCCACCTGACGCGCGAGAACGCGCGGCTGGTCGAGGAGCTGCGGCGCGCCAACGAGCGCCTGGCGGTCGAGAACACGTACCTCCGCGAGCCGACCGGGCCGCACGAGATCGTCGGCGACAGCGCGGCGCATCCGCCAGGTGCTCGAGCTGGTCGGACGGGTGGCGCCGCTCGACGACCACGGTCCTGATCGAGGGCGAGACCGGGACGGGCAAGGAGCTCGTCGCCCGGGCGATCCACGCCGCCAGCCCGCGTCGCGACGCGCCTGTTCGTCGCGGTCAACTGCGCCGCGCTCGCCGAGGGCGTGCTCGAGAGCGAGCTGTTCGGGCATCGCCGTGGCGCCTTCACGGGCGCGATCGCCGACCGGAAGGGGCTCTTCGAGGTCGCCGACGGCGGCACGCTCTTCCTCGACGAGATCTCCGAGACGCACGCTCGGGCTGCAGGCGAAGCTGCTGCGCGTGCTGCAGGAGGGCGAGGTCCGGCCGGTGGGCGAGAACCGCTCCGCGCCCGGTCGACGTGCGCGTCGTCGCGGCGACCAACCGCCACCTCGAGGAGGAGGTCGAAGGGCGGCCGGTTCCGCGAGGACCTCTACTATCGCCTCAAGGTGTTCCCGATCGGCATTGCCGCCGCTGCGCGAGCGGCGCGAGGACATCCCGGCGCTGGTGCGCCACCTGCTGGCTCGTCTCTCGGCGCAGCTGAAGAAGCCCGTCGGCCAGCCGACGCCCGAGGCGCTCGCGCGTGCTCGAGCGCTACCCGTTCAGCGGCAACATCCGTGAGCTGGCCAACGAGCTGGAGCGCGCCATCATCCTGGCGGATCCGGGCGCGCCGATCACCGAAGATCTCCTCTCCGACCACGTCCTCGTCGCAGCCCGCAACGGCAGCGCCCCGAGTGAGCTGCAGCGGCGCACGGACGACTTCGAGCGCGAGCAGATCCTCGCGGCCCTGGCCCGTGCGGGCAACGTCAAGGTGCGCGCCGCGGAGGAGCTGGGCATCACGTACCGGGGCCTGGTGAAGAAGATGCGCCGCCTCGGCATGTGACGGCGCGGGCCGCCTAGGTCGCCGACGAGTCGGCGGCGGCGTCTTCGGGCGGCGCGGGCTCGCGGGTGACCAGGACGCGGAGGATGCGCCGCTTGTGCACCTTCTCGGCGCGGAAGCGGACCCGCCCGAACCGGACCTCCTGCCCCTCGGCCGGGATCGAGCCGAGGAGCCCGAGCATGAGGCCAGCGACCGTGTCCCACTCGTCCTGCGGCAGCTCGACCTCGAGCAGGTCGTTCAGCTCGGCGACGGGCAGCAGGCCGTCGACGCGGTAGACGTCCGGCCCGATCTTCTCGACCCGCGACTGCCCGCGATCGTCCTCGTCCTCGATCTCGCCGACGAGCTCCTCGAGCAGATCCTCCAACGTGACCAGGCCGGAGACCGACCCGTACTCGTCGGTGACCATGGCGAGATGGAAGCGGCGGACCTGCATGTCGTGCAGGAGCCGGGCGGCCTTCGTCGTCTCCGGGACGAACTCGACGGGTCGCAACAGCTCGGCGAGCGGGGCATCGGCCCGTCCCGCGCGCAGCGCGCGGAGGACGTCCTTCGCGTGCAACCAGCCCTCCACGCGATCGAGATCGCCGGCATAGACGGGGATGCGGGAGTGACCGCGCTGCAGCATGACGTCCTGCACACGGTCGAGGCCGCTCTTCACCTCGACGGCGATGACGTCGGGCCGAGGGACCATCACCTCGCGGACCAGCGTGTCGCCGAATTCGAAGATCGAATGGATCAGCTCCTTCTCCTGCTCGGCGATGGCGCCCTCCTCGTGGCCCACCTCCGCGAGCGACCGGATCTCGTCGGCTGAGACGAACGGCCCCTGCTTGATGCCCTTGCCCGGGAGGAGGATGTTCGCCAGCCCGATCAGCGCGCGGGTGGGCAGCTGCAGAAGGCGACCGAGACCCCACACCAGCGGCGCCATCGCGAGTGCGGCGCGGTCGGCGTGCAGGATGCCGAACGTCTTCGCCATGGCCTCGACCACGACGAAGTAGCCCAGGGTGAAGGCGACCGACACCAGCGTGACCCCGAGGTCTCCGAAGAGACGGTTGGCCAGGAGCGCCGTCAGGATGGCGGACCCGTTCTGGCAGACGAGAACCGCCAGATAGATCGAGTTCAGGTAGCGGGGCGGGTCCGATTCGATCTCGACGAGGAGCCTCGCGTTACGGCGCTTCTCTTCCCGTAGCGCCATGGCGCGCGCCCGGCTGAGCCTGCTGATCGACGCTTCAGCGATCGCGAGCAGCGACCCGAGCAGCACCAGCACCCCGATCAGGGCGGCGAGCACGATCATTCGGCGAGGGCTTTATCACGGGAACCGCCGGGGCGCAGAACCACCCCGGTCGGGAACGCCCGTTCCTGCGGCACGCGCCGGAACCCCCGCCGGTGCGCTACGCCGGTCAGGTACGCTCCTTGCTGCCGTCTACTCTGCCCCGCCTCGTCCACGTCCACGTCCCGGCACGGCGAGGTCGTTCGACTCAGCCCTCCCACGGCATATCCCGAGTCGTGCGCCTCCCGTGCCGGGGGTACGGGGGACTAGGAACTCGTGATCCGCTCGAGAGGAACGAGTGTTCAGGGGAGCGCATGATTCACTCGTCCCAATCGGGGATTCGAGTAGGGCGTGGTCTTTGCATCCGCTTGGGCGAACGATGAGTCAGGCCGCCCCACATTCGCCTGAATGCTTGATGGAGCCTATTCCGGGAGTTCTGTCGGGAGGTCACCGATTTTGGGCCGACTTCGGTGTTTCTCCTCATGCGGGATACCCGGCCGGCACGTACGATCGGCGGTCGTGGCTCGTTTCTGCCGCGGAGCTGGGAAGTTCGCGGACGATCGCGTCAGTCCGACTGACGTCACGTAGCGAGGGGCCGCTGAAGATTGAGGAGCACTTCGGTCTGCCACGTCAGCTTCGGGGTCCGAGGACAGCAGAAATCGCGGACTTCGCGATGGCGAACCGTAGTCCCACCGACTTTGCCCCGCTCATCCTCGGCTTGTTCGGAGTTGTCACCCGCGTCCTTGCTCGCCTTGATGCGATCTATGCTGTGGTTTGCTCGCCCTCCCGAACTGATCACTGTGTACGAATGGCTCGGTGTTCGACCCACAGGTTTGATGACGCGCCACCCTTCATCTGGCTCGTATCTGGAGCTACTGGTCGGCAGAATGTCAGCTTCGACCTGGGTCGAGCGAGGTCGGGCGGGGTCCCCACTCTCAGGCGGAATCCCCGAGATACGTTCGCCATTCTGAGTGGTTTTGCTCGTTGGCTGCTTGAGACTCAGCCAGTCCCCCCGTAGCGTATCTTCCAGCCTGTTTGTGCGTGGGCTGGGGGGCGCTTGGCGGTGGCGAGTCCAACGACGGTATACGAGGGTGGGGAAACGTTCTGGCGAGCCGTCTCTGGCTCGATCGGTGGGTTTCCACCTGGGCCTCGCTACCTTACGCCCTTCGGCGCCGCCGCCGCGTTCTCATCAAATCCTCTGGAGTTCTATTCGGCCGCCTGGCGAACGTTTGGCGACATAGTAGGGTTTCGTTCGGGGCCCTTCCGATCGCTCCTAGTCGTCGCCCCCGAGGACATCAAGCATGTCCTCCAAGACAACGCTGCCAACTATCGCAAGGGCTTTGTTGCTAGGCGCCTGAAGGCACTCCTCGGTGACGGCCTCTTTACGGCGGAGGGCGATGCCTGGCGACAGCAGCGTCGGCTAGCCCAACCTGCTTTTCACCGGCAGCGGTTGAGGCAGCTCGTTTCGACAATGACCGATGTCGCGGGGTCGACCCTTGAGCGATGGACAACGTTGTCCGCCGGCGAGCAGCCGATCGATATCTGTGCAGAGATGAGTCGGCTTACGCTCAGAGTGGCCGGCCGGACCCTGTTTGGCACGGACCTCACTCATGCAGCGGACGCCGTCGGCCCCTCGCTCATTGAGGCTCTCGCCCTCATGAACACCCGAGCTATGGGATTCGTGCAGCTTCCGATGTGGATTCCCACGCCAACGAACTGGCGTTTGTCGCGAGCACTCGGAACCCTTGACCGGCTCGTAATGGAGATCATCGAGAACCGAAGGCTTGCCGGGGATGAGCGCCACGACCTGCTTGGCATTCTCCTCAGCGCAAAGGACACGGAAAGCGGAGAAGGTCTGAGCACCCGCCAGCTACGCGACGAGGTAATGACGTTCGTACTTGCCGGTCATGAGACGACCGCCGTCGCTCTTACCTGGACTTTCCATCTCCTTTCTCAGCATCCAGAGGTCGAGAGTCGAGTGCGAAAGGAAGTCGACCTAATACTGGGCCGGCGACTTCCTACCTTCGACGATCTGCCGGAGTTGCGCTTCATGCGAATGGTGATCGAAGAGGCGACGCGCCTGTATCCGCCCGTCTGGGCGATCTTTCGACAGGCGATCGGCTCGGATTCGATTCGCGACTTCAAGGTACCCGAGGCGGCCGGAATCGCCATTTGCCCGTACGTCACACATCGACATCCGCGCCTTTGGCCCGATCCTGATCGCTTTGATCCCGAGCGCTTCGCACCCGAACGGGTCCGGGATCGCCATCGGTTCGCCTACATTCCGTTCGGCGGGGGGCCGCGACTTTGCATTGGGAGCGAGTTCGCCCTGATGGAGGCGCAACTTGTTCTCGCCATGACGCTCCAGCGCTACAGGATGCGTCCGATGTCGGGAAGGACGATCGAGCCGGAATCGCGGCTGACGCTCAGGCCGCGGGGAGGCTTGCCGATGGGCGTCTCTCCGCTCGCCTGATCTCACTCAAGTGCCGGTGGGCTGGAGGAGGCCCGACGCGGCGGGCAGCGCGATGCGAAACCGGCTACCTCGGCCCGGGATGCTATCGACCGATATCTCTCCACCGTGCTCAAGCACGATCTGGTGGACGAGCGCGAGACCCAACCCCGTCCCGCTTTCCTTGGTGGTGAAGAACGGATCGAAGATGTGCTCGATCTGTTGGTGGGGAATTCCGGTCCCCGAATCGCTCACTTCGAGGATTGCCCCGCCTTGCGGGCCTGTGCGCACCGTCACCGCTACATCCCCACCCTCGGGGCTCGCTTCGATGGCGTTGAGCACGAGGTTGAGAACGATCTGTTTCATCTGATCGGGGTCCGCCCATATCGGATCGACGGCCCCGATCGCCCTAAAACTGAGCTTCACTCGCCGCTTATTTGCGGTCGAATCCATAAGCCGCAGGACTGGTTCCAATGTCGCGGCCGGATCGACTACGCGATATTCTGCGCTTGCGGATTTTCCGAGAGCCAGCAGGTCGGTCAAAAGATTGTTTACGCGTCGCATTTCTCCGAGGCTGAGATCCCGAAAATGGTTCAGGAAGTCGGGATCGTCGAGTCGTGTGGGCAGAAGGTCGATGAATGTCTTTACCGCGACCAGCGGATTTCTGATCTCATGTGCAAGGCCAGCTGCAAGCGTCCCCAGCGCCGAGAGGCGGCTTGCTCGACTCACTTGCTCGCGCGATGCCCGGAGTTCCTCGTACAATCGCGCGTTTTCGAGGGAGATCGCGACCTGGTTTGCCAGCGTCGACAGTAGGGCGATGTCATCGTCAGTGTAGAGCCGTTGGTCCCCGCGAGGGCCGAGTGTGAGGAGGCCGACCGCTCTGTCCTTCACTCGGAGACCGATGCTCACCTCGATCCCCCGGGCTCGCAGGGGTCCGACGATGGGCAACGCTTCACCATCCTCTACTTCGGAAAGGACTATGGGCTCGGTTGCGCCCGTAACCCACGAAACGGCGGCCGGATCGTTTAGTGGATCCGTGTTGTCGTCGATCGGGAAGAGGCCGTCGGCCTTGAGAAGCCAGATTGTGGTCTGAACCTCGCCGAACGCCCCGTTTAGCGCGGATCGTGTTGCGGCTGCGAGAGTCTGAAGGCTGAGAACGGTCGTGATTTCGCGGCTGGCTTCCTTCAGCAGGCGCCGCTGATCCGCTGGGACGCCAAATAGCAACTGCTCGAGGCTTTGTTCGGCCGCTACCCTCAGGCGAGGGAACCCGAATCCTGCGACGCAGAACAAGACTGCCGTTACGAAGCTTGGGCCGAGCGCGATGTCTCCGGTCATCAATTGCTCGGCGAGCAATGAAACACCGAGGCAAGGCACGAGCAAGGCGGCAAGCAAGCCGGCGTTTACGGCTACCCGGCGCATGGCAGTAGGTACGTCGACTAGTCGGGTTCTTGCGATCGCGTAGATCATCGCAGCCGTACCGATGGTGACACCGAGCGGGGTCAAGAACATGTGGTACGCGCGAAATCCCAGTGGCTGCAAAACGCCAAGGTCCAAGGCGCCGAGGGCGATGCAGGCGGCGATCCCAAGCAGAACGTACTGGCACCTGAGGCGTTGATGCGGCTCCTCAGCGCATCGAGCTGCATAGACCGCAAGTCCGACGTCCAGACCAAGAAGGGCGAACAGCGCAAGGGCAAACTGTGGGAAAAATGGGCCGCTTACCCGATGGAAGCCGATGCCATCATGCATTGTTCCGTTGATGACCAGAGATGTCGCGACCAGGGCCGGGGTTACGACCGCAAACGATGCAGTTAGGATCCGAGCCGCGCGGTGACGTCGAGCATCGCGGGCGTCAATCACCGAAACGAAATGATGCGCTGAGAACGGAATGACGGCGATGACAGCGTATGTAATGCGGACCCATACCCCCGCCTGAACAGGAGTACGGCTAAGCATGACCATAACCTCCCCTCCTAGCCAAAGGAGGAGGTTGCTGGTGATCAGCGTCGCAGCCGTCCGCTGCGCACTTGGTCGTGCGCTGAACAGCAGAACGCCCAGGAGCAGGCCGAGAAAAGCTGCCGCCGCGACGTACGCATACGGGGCGCCCATTGGGAACAGCGTACGGTACTGCCTCGTGAGTCACCAGTGCGCAGCGCTTGTCGCATAGGGGCAATCGCGCCTGCGAAGCGACACCGTGTGCTTGCCTTCCGGGGTCGCGCCATGACAAACGCCCAGGCTGCTGTGCATGCACTTGCGCGCCTCATCGTCGCCCGTCCTCGATCCTTTGTGTTCGCTGCCCTCGTCCTGGCTTGCCTGGCCGTCCTCGCCTTGACGCGAGTATCGTTCGATAACTCAACAGAACGTCTCTTGGTGCGGGACTCAGAGGGATGGAGCTTCCTTGAGAAGGTCCGTGCGTCCTTCGGTGGGGATGAGACGCTTTTTGTTCTCGTGCGAGCTCCGGACGGACTCGATCCGGGGTTTGTTCTCCATCTTCGGGCTATCACGGCGGCCGTCGGTGCTGTACCTGAGGTCGAACGAGCATTCAGCGTCGCTACGCTCCCGTGGCCCTGGTCTCGAAGCGGAGACATCGTGGTTGCGCCGCTGTTCGACGGAAGCGGTCAGCCCGAGCCAGGTGCCCCGGTGCAGGAGGCGCTCGATCATCCCTTGATCGCGTCCAACCTCGTGTCTCGGGATCACAAGCTGGCGGCCGTTCTTGCGCTCGTGTCGCCTCATCCCGAGGATCCCCGCTTCAAGGGCCGGCTCATTGCGAACGTCTCGGCCGCGGTGGCGGCTGCCGCGCCGGGCGCCGAGGTGATCATTGGCGGCGCGCCGGCAGCGCAGGTCGCGTTGAATCAGCTGACCGCGAGGGACCTTCGGGTGCTCGGGCCAACCGCTCTCGTGATCATGGCGGGCGTACTCTTCCTAACGTACGGAAGACTGTATTGCGTTCTTCTTCCGGTCGGAACGGTCGTCCTCTCCCTACTGTGGACGGTCGCCGCGGCGGCACTCCTCGGCCGATCCTTTACGATCGTCACGTCAATTCTCCCACCGCTAGTTCTCGCAGTGGGCGTTAGTTATGCCATTCGTGTCTTATCCGAGTATCAACGACAGCAGCATCTACAAGCGACGAGCGAAGCGGCACTAGTAGAGACGCTATCCTCCGTTGGGCTGACCGTAGTTCTTTGCGGGGCCACCACGGCGCTTGGGTTTGCGTCGCTTTTGACCAGCCGGGTGGATGCGGTTCGGGATCTAGGGTTGCTTGCGACTATTGGCACCGGGTTCGCGACTGTTACCGCGCTAGTGCTCGTTCCCGCCGTACTCTGCTTGTTGAAGGCTCGACCGGTGACGGGTGGCTCCACGTCGTCTTCTGCTGTGGTGCTTCGCGGACTGATGGCGATTCACCGATTTACGGAACGTCACGGTACGATCGTGTTGGCGGTCGCGGGTGTCTTGGTGCTTGGCGCTGCGGGCGGTCTTCGCTTCCTCACTGTGGACCAAGATCCCTACGAGTGGTTCCCGATCGGCTCAGAGGTCCGACGCTCCACGAATCTGATCGACCAGCAACTGGGTGGGGTTGTTCCGCTGGCGGTTGTGCTGGAGAGCCCGGACGGCGTCTACGACCCTCGACTCATGCAGGCGACGGACGCTGTGGCCAGCTATGTTCGTTCCCAGGTGGGAGGAGGATCGGTCGTGTCGCCTACTGACTACCTTCGCCTCGTTGACGCGGCGCTTGCCCCCGAAGCGATCAAGGAAGGCAGGGGGCGGGTGCCGGGGAGCCGGGGGCTCGTGGCACAGTATCTGTTGCTCTACGACACTGGTGACCCTCAAACGCTGGCGCCGTTCGCCAGCGAACCCTCCGGAAGGACCCGAGTGATAGCCCGGCTCCCCCACTCGACGAGTAGACATCAGAGGGAGTTTGTCAGGAACCTTGAGGCCCAGCTGCCGTCATTGGTGCCACCACCGCTACGGGCTCGTGTGACCGGCACGGGCCTGTTGCGCCTTGAGACCAATGACGAGTTCACCAACGGCCTCAGTCGTCACCTCGCCTTGGCGTCGGTTGCGATCGCCATTTTGCTTGGCGTGGTGTTTAGATCCCCTCGGCTCGGGGCCCTCGCTCTCGTGCCGAACATTGGTCCGATCGTAGCGCTCTACGGCGGCCTTGGGTGGCTCGGCATCCCGCTGAACGCCGCGACGGTGACCACCGGAGCCGCGGCGCTTGGAAACGCCGTCGACGATACCGTCCAGTACCTTGATCGATACCGCCGTCTCCGGGAGGGGGGCAGAACTTCGGCGCAAGCTAGGCAAGAAACCATGGAGGGAGTTGGTGTTCCCATGGTCGCGTCCGATCTCGGCCTGGCTGCCGGGTTCTACGTCTTCCTTCTCTCGGGCTTCTTCCCCGTTGCTAGCCTCGGGCTTCTGGGCGCGTCGGCCATGCTGCTCTCCCTTGTCGCGAATGTCCTCGTGCTTCCGGTCCTAGTATCCCGCGAGAGACCCTGAACTGCGGTTCCCGGGTGCGGGCCATTCGGCCCTGCCGTTCCTGATCTGGGCATCCCAAGATCACGTGATTCGTACGTTTTCGTCCTCCTAAGGGCTCGGCACGCGAGTTGCCATAGCTAGACCCACAGGAGGGGCACATGGGAGCGCCACAGCCAACAGAACAGATGACCAACGGCGTCGGGACCCCCTTTGAGGCACCGCATGCCGGAGTCCCAACTCTACCACTCCGCCCGCGCCCAAGGCGGCGCGTAGTACCTGACCTCGATCGGCGAGTCGTTGTAACGGGCATCGGGGTAATCGCCCCGTCCGGCTTTGGCGTTCAGGAGTTGTGGGACTTCCTGGCCGCCGGTCGCTCTGCAACACGGTTGGTCGAGGAATTCGACGTGAGCGATTTCCCCGTCAAGGTCGCAGCCCAGGTTCCGGAGTTTCGCCCCAGGGACTTTATCAGTCGACCGAGGGCTCGGGGGCTCGGGCGGTTCTGTCAGCTGGCGATCGCTTCCACGCGCCTAGCCGTTGAGGATGCCCGAACCCCAGAGGGACTCCTGACCTCCGAGCGCGCGGGCCTTTATCTCGGTACTGCGGCAGGCGCGATCGCGGTCGGCGAAGCCCAGGCGACCACTTTCATGCGCCGCGGGGTCTCGGCGATCAGGCCCTTGTTCGCGTTCGCAATCTCCCCGCACACAGCCGCGGGACAAAGCGCGAATGAAGTGGGTATCCGCGGACCAATAGAGACGGTGTGCTCCGATTGCTCGTCCGGTCTCGACGCCGTAGCTCTTGCTCAACAGCAGATCGCGAGCGGGTTCTTGGACGTCGCGCTCGCTGGGGGAGTCGACGCTCCTCTAACTCCGCTCCTCTTCGGGAGTTTCGGACGAACGGGACTGCTCGCACCGGAGGGCGACAGGCCGGACGCTGCCTCGCGTCCCTTTGCCCGTGACCGAAGTGGCTTCGTGTTGAGCGAAGCGGGCGTGTTCTTCGTGCTCGAGGCCGAGGAGATAGCGGTCGCGCGAGGTGCCCGGATCTACGGAGAGATCCTCGGATCGGGAACGGGGCGCGACCGGCCTATGGATGTCGGTGACTGCGATCCCACCGGTCATGGCTATGTCGTAGCGTCGTCGCGCGCGATGGAGAGCGCTGGTATCGGACGGGACGAGATTGATCATGTGAACGCGCACGCGTCAGGAGTTCCCTCGACTGACCTTGCCGAGGCGCGTGCCCTACGGACGCTCTTCGGCGAAAGGCTTCAAAGAATCGCCGTTACGTCCGTAAAGGGCGGTCTCGGGCAACCGCTGGCAGCAGGTGGTGCACTTCAACTGGCAACATCCTTGCTGGTTCTGCAACGAGGTGAGGTGCCACCAACTGTGAACTGCGTCGAACTAGATCCCGAATGCGGCTTCGAACCAGTCCGCGGCTCACGCTTAGCCGTAAATGCGCGTCGGGTGCTGTTGACTAGCCGGGGTTTCGCCGGCAGCACGACCTCCCTCGTCGTTGGTGCTCATTCCTCATAGCTTAGACTACGAAGTTCCAGAAAATGGAACGGCGCCTTGACGTGAACTGGACGGGTGAACTCCAAGAGGAGATGCCGCGTCGAGGCGCTCCGACTGAAGGGTTCTTCGGTCGCGAAGATGAGATCACCTTTCTCCGGACCGCCCTCGATGAGGTTGCGAAGGGGGCGGGTCAGTTGGTGGCGCTGGTAGGAGAGGGGGGCATCGGCAAGACTCGGTTGGCTGAGCAAGTCGCGTCGCTCTCCAGACAGGTAGGCTTCTCAGTGGTGACAGGCTGCAGTCACGACGGAGATGGCGCACCGTCGTACTGGCCTTGGATAGAGGCCCTGAAGTCACTTCCAGTCGACCAAGGAGATGACACGGCAAGCATCGAGGCGCTTGCGGGATCACGGGCCATCACAAAGGGGCATAGCGACGCATGGATCCTGCCAAACCATCAGGCACGGGTGTACCTTTTCGATGCGGTCCTTTCTCTTGTCAGCCGTGCGGCATCCCGGGGCCCGCTTCTAGTTGTCCTCGAAGACCTTCACTGGGCCGACATGGCTTCCGCTGCCTTGCTGCAATTTGTAGCGCGCAGGCTCGGAGGCTTACGAATCCTCATCCTCGTTACGTACCGTGACACCGAACTGAGGCGCGGAAGTCGCCTCGCCGAATCTTTGGCCAGTATTCCCGGGAGGCGTCTCTCGGTCACGGGCCTGAATCTTGAGGCAGTCGGCGAGTTAGCAGCGCAACTAGTGGGTCACGAACTCGAGCCCTCAACGGTGGTCCGGGTATTCGAACGCACAGGGGGAAACCCGTTCTTCATTGGAGAACTCATCGGCTTGCTCGCGGGAGATGAAGGTATCGGTCCCTTTGACTCCTGCAACCAAGGCGGCCTTTGGCACGTTCCCGATGGGATGGCGGCTCTAATCGCGCGCCGTCTTCGCTTGTTATCCCCCGGGCTGAGCAACGTTTTGCAGGAGGGGGCCGCCATTGGTCGCAGCTTCACGGTGCGGCTGCTGGAGAGCATCTCTGGGCTTTCAGGCGCCTGCATACTCGCCTTCATTGAGGAAGCGCTGGACGAACGGATTCTCACCCGAACGCCGGATCTTGTTGGGCATTGCTCCTTTTCGCACGAGCTGATTCGCGCCGTGCTCTACGAATCGCTAGGTCCTGCGGCTCGAGTCCGAGTGCATCGCAGGATCGCGGAGGCTCTTGAGAGACTACATGGGGGGAATGATCAGAGCTGTGTCTCGGAGATTGCGTACCACTACTACGAGGCTGCTCACGACGGTAACGTCGGGCCCGCAGTAGCCTACGCTCTTCGAGCCGCCGAAAAGGCGGAATGGGCACTCGCATATGATGAAGCTGCCGATCAGTACGAACGTATCCTGAGGCTGACAGGCGCCGGCAGCATCGCAGATGAGCCAAAGCGTCATGATATCCTCTGCAGACTGGGCGAAACGCTGTCAAAGGCAGGTCGATATGGAGACGCCAACGAGGCCTTCCGTCGGGCAATAGAGGCCTCACGCGACGTTGCGGATTGGGAATTGTTCGCTCGCAGCGCCTTAGGTCTTGCTGGACAGTGGGCCAGTATCGGAAGGGTGGATTGGAGTCTTGTCCGCCTGCTGCGCGAGGCAGTCGATCGGGTAGGTCCAGACGATAGCGTGCTACGTGCCCGCCTTCTCAGCCGCCTGGCATGCGAGTTCTACTGGACTGACCGCATCGACCAAAGGGAGAGTCTGAGCGGTGCCGCCGTCGCCGTAGCCCGCCGTCTCGGCGATCCGGTGGCGCTGGCCGAGGTAGTTAGTCGGCGGCGGCACGTCCTCTGGAGTCCAGGGAACGTTGAGGACCGCCTCACCATGGCCAACGACGTTGTCGACTCCGCTGAAGTGGCGGGACATGGCGAGCTGATGCTCATGGGGCGTGTCTGGCGTGCGGTTGATCTAATCGAGCTCTGCAGGGTGGCCACTATCCCCAGCGAGGTCGAGACCTGTATCCAATTGGCTCAGGACCTACGGCAGCCCTACTTCCTTCACATGGCCTTGGCGCTACAGGGGGCCTGGGCACTCCATTGTGGGAACCTGGAGAAGGCTGAGTCGCTCGCGCAGACGACGCACGAGATCGGAGCGAAGGCTTCGATCGAGTCATCTGATGCCACCTGGCTGAATTTGGTTCTGAGTATTCGACGCGACCAGGGGCGTCTCTCGGAGATTGTTGACACCTGCAAGGTGTTTGCCGAGCGGCACGCAGGAATGGTGGGATGGCGCTGTGCCTTGGCATACTGTTACGCCGAGCTCGGGATGATCAACGAAGGACGTTTGGTGTTTAATCAGCTTGCGCTTGATGACTTCAAGGGAGTCCCCAGAGACTACACCTGGCTCTGCGCTATGGTTCTTCTCGGCGAAGCATGTGACACGCTCGGATCCCTCGGGGCACGCTTCGTTGCTCTACGAACGTCTCCTGCCCTACGCCGATCGTGTTGCGACCATTGGAATCGGAGTGTCTTTCGGGGCGGTGGCACGCGTGCTTGCTTCGCTCGCGGATTCAGGGGGCGACTGGAGCACCGCCAAGGAGCACTTCGAAAGGGCGATCGTTCTTCATTCTGCGATTGGAGCGGCACCGATGCTTGCTCGCACGCAGATCGCGTATGCATCGGCACTCGTCCGGAGAGATCGGGGAGCCGATCGTTCGTATGCGCACGATCTTGCTCGCCAAGGCTTGAGCCTTGCGACGAGCCTGGGGATGAAAGGGCTCGTTGTGCGCGCGCAGTGTGTGCTCGACGGAAGCGAGGAGTGCCATGATGCCGCCTCTCACTCGGTCGATTTACGTCCGAAGCAGGAAATCGCTGTATTTCGCCGCGAGGGCGACTACTGGACCGTCGTCTATGCGGGCAAGACGATACGCGTGAAGGGCTGCCGGGGTATGGAATACCTGGAGGCCCTTCTTCGACAGCCTGACCGAGAGCTTCTTGCGCTCGACCTCGTGACCATGGGGCGCACGGATGGGTCGTCGGATGTGCGCATGCCGGTCGAGATGGGATGTCCGGCGATCGATGGGCGCGCACGCGACGAGTATCAGGAGCGGCTGCGGGCACTCCGAGACGGCGTGGACATGGCGATGTCGTGCGGCGACGCTGCTCGGGCGGCGGAGCTCCGGGAGGAGATGGAGTTCCTTGCTGGGGAATTGTGCTCGACCCTCGGGATGCGCGGTGCCCGCCAGGCGGCATCCGCCTCGGAGCGGGCTCGCACCAGCGTCACGAAGGCGGTGCGCATCGCGGTGCGACGGGCTGGTTTCGGCAACGCCGCACTCGGGCGATACCTCGGAGCGACCATACGCACGGGCACGTTCTGCTCCTATCAGCCCGATCCTGATCGGTCCGTGGCCTGGAGCTTCTGATTCGGCTCAGCTCAGGTAGGCGTCGAACCCCGCCTGCATTCCGTTCAATGCGATCACCGTCCAGCGGAACGCGTGGCGGACGATCGCCTGCTGCTCCCGAGTCTGGATGAACGGCGCCAGCGTCGCCTCGGCGTTCTCGCCGTGCTCCTCCTCGGCCTCGACGTGGATGCGGTAGAACTCGAGCGCATCCTCGGAGAGCCCGTAGCGCTGCAGCGCCTTCCAGATGATCTCCGCCCCGTTCGGACGTCCGGGCACCTGCATCTCGAGCGCGAGGCCGAACGCGCCGAGTCCCTGCTCGAACGATGCACGGCAGAAGGCCGACAGCGCCGTGGTGGCGCCGATGGTCCCGGCGAGCGGCAGATGGGCGCGCGCCTCGTCCTCGGTGAGGTCGAGTCCGGCCAGCACCTTCAGGTAGAGGTCGCGGTGATCGGCCTCCCGTAGGTAGCCCAGCTCGCCGGCGAGGTTGCGTGCGATCAGCCGCGCGCTCTGCCGCTCGACCATCGTCGGGGCGTTCGCCAGCCACGCCGTCAGCGCCGGAATGCCCGGCTGGACGAAGTGATACATGTCCTTCGCCCAGGCGCGGAGCTGGTCGCGGCTGAGATCACCCTGGATGAGCGCGACGAGGAACCGTCCGCCCGTCAGCCGGGCGCGCTTGAAGGCGACGCATTCGTCGAGGAATTCCCTGGGTGAGAGCAGGGGAGCCGTCGTGACCGCCATGCGCGGGCTTCTAGCTCCGGGCCCCCTCGCCTGACAAGGTATCGCAGCGCTGCCCGTCCGGTCGGAGGTATCGGGCATTTGTGCCTGATGCCGCGTTCGTGCGATCGGGCGGGTGCATTGCAGCAAGCCGCGTGGCCATAGGGTCATTGCATTTGCGGGCACGCTCGTTGCTCATTGCGCCGTGGCTGTGAAGACCCCTGGAATGAAGCGGTTGGCCCTCCTCCTGGTCGCCCTTGGCGCCGGACCTGCGGCTGCGACGACGACAACCACCGTATCGACGCCGACGACCACGTCGACGACGCTGAGGCCACTCTCGGCGAACGACGTCTGCAGCGCGACGGCGGACCCTTGTGTGGTTGATCGCACGATCGTCGTCCCGAACCAGTCGGTCTTGAACTTCGGCAGCCGCGGGCTCGTCCTCACCAGCCGAGGCGTCTTCGACGTTGGCAGCGGCAAGATGACGATCACCGCCGGGACGCTTCGACATGCAGCCGGGGGCACAGATGCTCGGCCGCGGCGGCTTCAGCTACGTGAAGATCGGCACGACCGGCGACATCAGGGTCCGGGCGCAGGCGCAGGGCAGCAACAAGGCCAAGATCGACCTCTCGTCCGACGACATCGCTGGGACGGTCGAGATGGCGGCGACCGGTACGGGTAACGTCATCGTCGATGGCGTCATCGTCTCCAAGGGCACCGACACGTTCGCGGACGGCGGGTCGATCGACCTGCGGTCGGCCGCGGGTGACGTCACGATCACGTCCGCGGACGGCGACTTCTCGGTCGGCAGCGGTGCGCAGGGCTTTGGCGGCGAGATCGTCCTGAGCGCCGGGCGCGACCTCGTCGTCCTCCACCTCCTGGACGGGTCGGGCGGCGACGGCGGCGGCGGCTCGATCGACGCCGACGCCGGGCGCAACGCGACGTTCAACAAGATGTCGGTCGACGCCGGCGGGTTCGGAGACGGCGGCTTCCTCACCCTCACCGCGGACGGCGACATCGTCCTCGGGGCGGTAGTGACCGGCAATGGCTCCGGGGGCGGTGACTTCGGCGGCGACGGCGCGGACATCGAGATCGCGGCCGGCGGCGCGCTCACGGTCACGGGCGACGTCGTTGCCAACGCCGGGGACGGCGGGACGGGCGGCAGCATCGACATCGGTACCGTCGCCGGCAAGGTCGCCCTCAACGGTGCGCTCAGAGCGCAGGGGGTGGGTACCGACGGATGTGGTGGTGACATCACGGTCGCATCCGACGCCGGCATGGTCGACCTCCGGGGTCTGATCGACGTGAGCAGCGGCGCCTGCGGCAGTGGTACGGTCTTCTTCACCACCCGCGGATCGCTGATCATTGCCGATGAGGTGAATGCCGACGGCGACGGCGGGTGGGTGGATGCTCGCGCCCGCAGCGTCACGTTCGCGGATCCTGCGCAGGTCCACGCGAACGGCGGAGGACAGAGCGCGGCGGGTGACGTGGTCGCTTTGGCCACCTGCGAGCTCACGGTCGCGCCGGCCGCGCGACTCTCCACCGCCGGCACCGGCGGCTCCAACATCCTCAAGTCGGGGAAGACCATGGTCGTGGCGGGTCACCTGACCAGCGGCACCAACGGGACCGGTGGTGCGAACACTGTCGAGTATCGGGATGCCGCGACTCCGCCCGTCCTGACGGGGGCGATATTCAACCCGGCCGCGACGGTCACGCTGAACACGGGGCTCGCCAGCTGCGCGCCGCCGAGCACCTCGACGACCACCAGCACCAGCAGCACCACGACGACGACCATCGAGGGCTTCTGCCGCAGCGAGGCCGACTGCACGAAGGCGCTCGGCTGCACCGCCCCGCGCTGTACGGCGAACGCTTGCGAGTATCCGGCCATCGTCGGCCGTGAGGGTGTCCTCTGCCGCATCGACCAGTTGCAGACCGAGCTCACCGCTGCGCCCGCCGGTACCATCAAGAAGAAGGGCGTGGGCAAGAGCCTCGCGAAGGCGATCCTCAAGGCACGGACGTTGGTGCAGCAAGCGACCGGCAGCAAGGCGAAGAGCCGCTTCAAGAAGGCGCGGGCGCAGCTGGCCGCATTCGTCAAGACGGTTCGCAAGGGCCAGGGCAAGACGATCGATACGTCCTTCGCCACCCGTGTCGACGGCATTGCCAGCGTCGCAGTCTCCGAGCTGGGAGGCCTGACGACGGGTCCTTGATCGTACGGGCATGCGCCCGTGCACGAACGTCTCAAGGCCGCGCGCTGCGGCAGGCGTCGCCCGGCCTCGTTCCGGGGAGTCGTCTGGCACCGGAGTTGCCTTCCATCGGGATGAACAGTTGGGGAGCCAAGGAGAAGTCCATGCTGAGGGTCATCACTACCGCCATCGCCGCCTCCGCCGTCCTGGCATTCACCGTCCCGGTCCAGGCGGAGCAAGCGACGCTCCTCCAGACGGTCCAGAAGCCGGACCCCACTGCGGGCGCGGAGTTCGGCTCCGCGGTGACGATCACCCCCGCTTCGCACATCCTCGTCGGCGCCCCGCGCTCGAACAGCGGTGACCTCAACTCCGGTTCGGCCTATCTCTACGACGTCGAAGGGACGCTGCTCCGGACGCTGCACAAGGCGACGCCGGGACGTGACGATCGCTTCGGCAGCGCCGTCGCCGCCGTCGGGACGATCGTGGCCGCTGGCGTTCCCTTCGACGACACCGGCGGCGAGAACACCGGCGCCGTCGTCCTGTTCGACGAGGCGTCGGGTACGCTGCGCCAGACCCTGCGCAGCAACACTCCGACCGCCAACGCCCATTTCGGATTCTCGCTCGCAACGAGCGACGGGGGACTGATCATCGGCGCGCCGAACGACGACGTCGTGGGCGCGACGAACGTGGGGTCCGTGTACGTCTACACGATCGCCACCGGCGGCCTCCGACGCATCCCGAATCCGGCGCTGCGCGGCGACGACTTCGGCTGGGCGGTGGCGACGGTCGGCACGGTCATCGCCGTCGGCGCGCCCGACGCGCTCGGCGTGGGTGGTGCGGTCGGTGCGGGCGCCGTGTATCTCTTCGATGCCAACGGCACGCTGCTCAAGACGCTGCTCGGCGCGGCGGCTGGTGACGGGTTCGGGACCTCGCTGGCAGCGGTGGGGGTGACGCTGGCGGTGGGTGCGCCGCAGGCGAACGCCGATGGTCGCAATGTCGGATCGGGCGAGGTCGTGGTGTTCGACGCGAATCCGGCGAGCGCCACGTTCGGCCAGCCGCTCCGGACGCTCATCGAGGACCCCGTGACCGGCGGCAACCGCTTCGGTCAGGCGATCGCGGGTCGCGGTCCCGACGTCCTGGTCTCCGCTCCGCATGCGCGGGTGAGCACCGTGGACGAGGCGGGCTCGGTCTACCTGATCAGCGCGGCGGCGGGCGGTGTCCTCGCCCCCGTCCCCAACCCGGAGCCCGGGCGCAACGACCAGTTCGGAGGCGGCAACGAGAAGAACAGCTCGCGGCCACTGGCGCGGCCGGCGGTCGCGGCGAAGGGTGGTTTGCTCGTCGTGGGTGCGCCGCTCGACGATCGCGGTGGCCTCGACGATTCGGGAACGGTGTACTTCTACCGCGCTCCGCTCTCGCCGGACGGTACGTACTGCGTGGCCGACGCCGACTGCGACGACGGCGTCGCGACGAACGGGGCCGAGCTCTGCATAGCCTTCGAGTGCCACGCGGGTACGGCGCCGCCGCCGCCGCCGCCGCCCGACTGCAACGACGGCGACGCCTGCACGACCGACGTCCTCGAGACGAACGGCGCGTGCTCACACACCCCGAAGGCAGGCTATGCAGCGATCGACTGCCGCCTCTCGCAGATCGAGGGGATCATCAGCGCCAACACGGGCGCCTTCCGCGGGCCCTTCGTGTCGAAGGTGAACAAGACCACCGCGAAGACGCGCGCCATGTTGCTGAGCGCGGAGCAGACGGCCGGGAACCGGGCGCGCCGTCAGGTCGGCAGGATCGGCGCGCAGATGACCGCGTTCGGCAAGCTGATCCGCCGGAAGGCCAAAGTGGGCCGGGTCGAAGCGGCCGTCGCCGGGAAGCTGACGGCGCTGTCGGACGGCATCGTCGGCGTGGTGCCGACCGTCAGGGCGAACATTCGCTGAATCAGCGCAGCGGCGCGGCCGCCCGCACGACCGCGCGCAGGTCGTCCAGATCGAACGGCTTGTCGAGTACGGCGATGGCGCCGAGCTCGCGCGCCTCGGTGTGGGTGTCCTCGTCGCCGAAGGCGGTGATGAGTACGACCGGCAGCGTCCAGGACGCGCAGCGCAGGATCGCCAGCAGATCCAGCCCTGAGTAGCCGGGCATGCGCACGTCGGAGACGACCATCGCCGGGCGGACACTCCCGGCCTTCAGCCTCTCGATGGCCAGGAGCAGCTCCTGGCCATCGCGGGCTTCGATCACCAGGTAGCCGTCGCCGGCGAGCATCGCGGCGATCAGGGCCCGCATCTCGGAGTCGTCCTCGGCGAGGAGGATGCAGGATGAGGACGCATCCGCCGAAGCCTCGGGTATCGGGTCGTCGGGCCTACGAGCGGTCGCACTCATCATGGCGTCCTCCGGTCGGATCCGGAATGCATCGCCCGTGCCGGCGCGAGGGCCACACGGGGCGTGGGCGAGGGGGCCGGTCCAGGGGCGGAACGCCCCGACCCCCGACCGGCCTCGGGGCGGAACGCCTCGGCGGAACGCGGGGTCAGTCGAACGCGGGGTCAGTCGAACGCGGGGTCAGTCGTCGGCGGAGACGTCGCCGGCGTAGCGCTCCAGCTTGCGATAGAGCGTCTTGCGATCGAGGCCGAGCACCTGCGCGGCGAGCGTCTTGTTGCCGCCGACGGCCTCCAGCACCCGCAGCACGTAGCGCCGCTCGACCTCCTCCAGCGGGATCAGCTCCGACGGGTCGTCGGCGGCGACGACCACGTGCGAGCGCCGGTAGGTGCGGACCTTCTCGGGCAGGTCGTCGACCGCGATCTGGTCGAACCGCGCGAGGGCGACGGCGCGCTCGATGCAGTTCTTGAGCTCGCGCACGTTCCCCGGCCAGTCGTAGGCGAGCAGCCGCTCGGCCGCCGCCGGGGAGATGCCCGTGATCCGCTTGCCGGCCTGTGCCGCGACCCGTTCGACGAAGTGCTGCGCCAGCAGCAGGACGTCGCTGCCGCGGGCGCGCAGCGGCGGCAGCTCGACGTGGATCACGTTGATGCGGAAGTAGAGGTCCTCGCGGAAGCGCGTTCCTCGACCGCGGACTCGAGATCGCGGTTCGTGGCGGTGATGAGGCGGACGTCGAACGGCACCTCGGTGTCCTCGCCGACCGGCCGGACCGTCCGCTCCTGGAGGGCGCGCAGCAGCTTGGGCTGCAGGGACGCGGGGAGGTCGCCGATCTCGTCGAGGAAGAGCGTGCCGCCGTTCGCCTGCAGGAAGAGTCCCGTCCGGGCGCCGCGCGCGTCGGTGAAGGCGCCGCGGGCGTGGCCGAAGAGCTCGCTCTCGAGCAGCGTCTCGGGCATGGCCGCGCAGTTCACGGCGACGAATGGTCCGGCGCTGCGCCGCCCGCGGCGGTGCAGCGCGCGCGCGACGAGCTCCTTGCCGGTGCCGGTCTCGCCGGTGAGGAACACCGACGCGTCGGAGTCGGCGACGCGCTCGAGCAGGTCGTAGACCTGCCGCATCGCCGGGCTCTGCCCGAGCAGCTCGCCGAAGCCGGTGGCGTCGTCGACCACGCGCCGCAGCCGCTTCACCTCGTCGCGGAGCTCGCGGTGCTGGACGGCGCGCGCGACCGCCAGGACGAGCGCGTCGATCTTCGAGCGGCTTGGTGATGAAGTCGTACGCGCCGGCGCGGATCGCGCCGACCGCCGTCTCGAGGCTGCCGAACGCGGTGACCACGATCACCGGCACGTCCGGACGATTGGCGACGATGCGCTCGCACAGCGCGAGACCGTCCATGCCGCGCATGCGGACGTCCGTGACGACGACGTCGACGTCCTGGCCGTCGCAGCAGCGCCAGGGCGTCGGGAGCCGAGGTCCGCGCGTCCACCCGATACCCAGCCGCGGTGAGTCCGGTTTCGAGGAGCTCGCACATCGCCTGGTCGTCGTCGACGACGAGGACGCGGGCGCTCACGAAGCGACCCGCGCCACGCCTGCCGCCGACGGGCGAAGGTAGATGACGAAGCGACTGCCGCGGCCGGGAACGCTGTCGACGCCGATCCAGCCGCCGTGCTCGCGCACGATGCCGTAGGCGACCGACAGGCCGAGCCCCGTGCCCTCGCCGACCTCCTTCGTGGTGAAGAAGGGCTCGAAGACGTGTGGCAGGTCGTCCGGCCGGATGCCCTGGCCCTCGTCGGCCACGGTCATCTGCAGGAACTCGGCGCGGGGGCCGCCGACGTCGGCCGGCGGGGTGACGGTCGCGCGACCGAGGGTGACCGTGAGGCGACCGCCCTGCGGCATCGCCTGCACGCCGTTGACGACGAGGTTGGTGAGCGCCTGCTGGATGTAGCTGACGTCGACGTCGGCGAGGAGCGGCCCCGGATCCCCATCCAGCGCCAGCGTCACGTTGCGCTTGGTCGCCAGCGCCGAGAGGAACTCGAGCGTACGCCGGGTGATGGCGACGAGATCGCCCGTCGCGAGCGTCGCGGCGCGACGGCGCGAGAAATCGAGCAGCTGGCGGATGATGCCGGTGATCCGGTCGGTCTGCTCGACGACGATGCGGGCACTCCGTCCGACCTCGTCCGTCGGGAGGTCGCCGCGCAGGATCAGCTTCGCCCGGCCCGCGACGACGTTGAGCGGCGTTCCGAGCTCGTGGGCGATGCCCGAAGCGAGCTGGCCGACGGTTTTCAGCCGGTCGGCGTGGCGGAGCTGCTCGAGCGTGGCGATGCGCGCCTCGGTGGCGGTCGCGATCTCCTGGCGCGCGGCGCCGAGGCGATCGCACATCGAGTTGATCTCGCCCGCCAGCTCGCCGATCTCGTCGTGCTGGGCGACGGGGAGCGGACCGGACAGGTCGCCCTCACCGACCCGACGTGCCTTCTCGCAGAGGGTGCGCATCGGGCGCCCGACGATCCATACGCCGAGCGCCATCGCGATCAGCCCGCAGAGCCCGACGATCGCCAGGGTCGCGCCGATGACCTGCAGCGTACTGACGCGGCTGAACTGCCGCTCGTCGATCGTGGATTCGGATACCTCGAGGGCGCCCCGGACCTGCCCGTCGATGATCACGGGGACGTAGGTGAAGCGGCGCTCCTGGCCGCGACGGTAGGGAGCGACCAGGCTGAGCTCCCGGCCCGCGGCAACGGCGGACAGGTCGGCACCGAGCGCGCGCGGCCGGTCCGGATCGCCCGGAAGCACGTTCAGATGCACCCAGCGGACGCGGAGCTCTCCCCGCTCCACCGCATGACGGATCAGGCGTCGCGCCGCGGCCTCTCCGTAGATGGGCCAGAACGTCTCTATGCCGACGCGCAGTGTGCGACCGAGCAGATGCTGGTCACGGACGGCATCGCGTTCGAACAGAGCCCGCTCCCGGCGGACCTGGAGGTACGCATTCGCGCCCATCACCATGATCACGCCGATCAGGAACGCGAAGGCGAGTTTCCGCGCGAGTCGCATCGACCGGCATGATTCGCCCGGTCGGTGGGAAAGTCCAGCCGGCCCCCCGCCGGGGACTGTCCTTGAGCCCGGCGCCGGATTCGGGCGATAACGCGATCCGGGAGGGTCACGATGACTCAGCCGAACGCCATTACGTCCGGGAACTTCGGTGGCGGCGTGGCCGCCTATCGGGAGTTCCTGCTTCGGACGGAAGGGGCGGCGGATGCCCTCCGGTTTCAGCTCGAGCGTCGCGAGCGGTTCTTCGCGGAGTTCGAGACCAATCGCCCGCGCGCCCGCTATACGGCGGATCGTGACGTCTTTCTCCGGAATCTCCGCGCGCGACAGCCAGAGGTGGGCCTCGATCGGCGGATGCTCTGGCTCCTCGCGACGGCGAAGCTGAACCAGTCCGAGCGCTTCGGCGTCGGGTTGGGAGAGGTCTACGGGAAGGAGCAGGACAAGTTCGAGACGGAGCCCGAGCGGCTCTACGTCCAGCTCCAGGAGCACTACCACTCCCGCATCCTGGCCGACGTCATCTCGATGTTCGGGCTTCCCTTCCCGACCATCCCGCCGCGCCTCGCGCTGCGTGCGACGATACGCCTGTTCGTCGCCCTGCCCCATGAGTGGACGCTCCCGCTCGTGGGGGCGTCCGAGGTCGTCGGCTGCATCCTCTTCCGGGCGATGCGCGACGAGGGCGTGCGGCTCTTCGCGGATGATCCAGCCGTCGCCGATCGGATCGCGCGGCTCGTACGACGCCATCCTGGCCGACGAGGTCGGGACACGTCGGATTCATCGCCGCCAAGCTCTCGCCCCGCTGGCGCTCGTTCACGCGGTTCCTGGCGCGGGAGGTCGCGTGGCGCAGCATCGTCGGAAGCGTTCCGGAGCTCGTCGTGCTGATCGGCGAATCGGAGCTGCCGGCGCCTCCTGCGGCAGCGCTTCGACGTGCAGCAGGAGGTCGGGACCTTCGGCGACCGGGCCTACGCGGCGGCGGCGCTCTAGCGGATCGCTCCGCCATTGCCCGGGCGCGCGACGGGCGGTAAGCAGGCGCATGGCCTACCAGGAGATCCGCTACGAGGTCGACGACCGCGTCGCGACCATCACCCTGAACCGTCCCGAGAAGCTGAACGCCTGGACGATGCGCATGGGCGCCGAGGTGCGTCACGCGATGCTCGGCGGCCGAGCGCGACGACGCGGTGCGCGTGATCGTCGTCACCGGCGCCGGCAAGGGCTACTGCGCCGGCGCCGACATGGACATGCTGCAGGGGCTGCAGCGGGGCGGCGGGACCGACGGCGCGCTGTCGACGACCTCGCGGTCGACGATCGATGCCGAGCGTTCCGGCGGCCTTCCGCGGCGAGTACAGCTATCCGCTCGGGCTCACCAAGCCGGTGATCGCGGCGGTGAACGGCGTCGCCGCCGGCCTCGGGCGTGTCGTACATGCTCTACTACGACATCCGCATCGCCTCCGACCGCGCCCGCTTCGGCTTCATGTTCCCGCGCCGCGGCCTGATCGCCGAGCACGGCAGCGCCTGGATCCTGCCGCGGCTGGTCGGCATGGCGCACGCCTGCGACCTGCTGTTCTCCGGGCAGCTGATCGACGCGCAGGAGGCGCTCGCGATCGGGCTCGTCGAACCGCGTCGTCCCGCACGACGACGCTGCTCGGCCACGTGCGCGAGTATGCGCAGCGAGCTGGCGACCCAGTCGTCGCCGCGCTCGATGCGCATCATGAAGCGCCAGCTCTACACGAACCAGTTCGTCGATCTGGAGGCGTCGATCCGCGAGGCCGACGCCGAGATGGTCGCCTGCTTCTCGACGCACGACTTCCGCGAGGGCGTCGCGTCGTTCGTCGAGAAGCGCGCGCCGCGGTTCACCGGCCGCTGACGGGTTCCATCGCGTCCGCGATCGTGACCGTGTCGGAGCCGAACGGTCCGGGGTAACCCGTGAGCACGCGGCTCTCGGGCGTCGAGTAGAACGCGAGCATCGCCAGCGATCGCACGCCGCCGAACAGCTGGCGCTTGAGCGCGAAGCGCGACGTCATGAGCCCCCGGAGCACGCGGTCCTGGGCGGTCGACGTGAGCGCGGTGAACGGACGGAGCTTGTCCACGAGCGGCGGAATCCCCAGCTCCAGCACCCAGAGCGCCTGGACGAGCGGCGTGGCGAGCGCCGGCGTGCGGGCGAGCCAGCCGTCCGCGACCCGTCCGACGTCGACGCGGCGGTCCGCGATGAGCGCGGCGCCCGGCGGGCCCACCACGCGGGCGGTCGCGGCCGTGAAGACCGCATACGTGCGTGGACCGAGCACGCGCAGCGGATGGCCCGGCGGCGGCGCGAGGGACTCGGGCGCCGACGCGCATCCCTGTGGCCCGAGGCCGGCGGTGGCGAGCGCCGCGGCCAGGCGCAGGAACCCGCGCCGATCGAGCTGCGCCGCGGCGGTGCGCAGTGCGACCTCGTCGGCGAACGCGGTCATGCGGCCCTCGACACCGCCACGCCGTCGGCGATGCGGAGCGCGTTGGCCATGATCGTAATCTGGGGATTGACGCCGGTGTTCGTCGGCAGGCTCGACGCGTCGGAGACCCAGAGGCCGCGCACACCCCGGCACGCGCCGGCCTCCGTGAGCGGCGCTCGGGGCGAACCGGCCATCGTCGCCCCGCCGAAGAGGTGGACGGCGTAGAGCAGGCTGAAGGCGCTGGGCGAAAGGCGCGTGCCACGGAGGGCATCGAGGTCGCGCTCGGTGCGCACCGGGGCGGTGCCGTTCACCGGGAGGTGGACCTCGATCGCGCCTGCGGCGAGGTAGGCGCGGGCCGCGGCCGCGATGCCCTGGCGCAGCAGCTCGAGGTCGGCCGGTTCGGGCGTGTGGCGGATCGTGCCCTGGGCGTCGATCCGTCCGCGCGTGCGGTCGCGGATGACGACGAGCGCACGCGCGAGGTACGGAAGGCGCGCCATCGCGTCGGCGTGGGCGGCGCCGAAGCCGGGCAGCGCCGACGCGGTCGCGATCGGGTGCGAGGCGACGCTCTCGATCATGATCCCCGGGCCGCCGTGGCCGTGCACGTCGCTCAGCTCCGCGATCGCGTACGACATCGTCGGGCCGTAGTAGCCGTGGACCGGCTCGGAGAAGCGGGCGGCGACGTGGACGCTGGTAGTGGAGCTGGAGGCCCTCGCCGAGGCCTGGGGCGGCGACGCCGCTCCGCTGCAGGAGCGCCGGCGTCCCCAGGACGCCGGCGGCCGTGACGACGCGCGGCGTGCGGACGCGGAGCGAGCTGCGTGGCGCTCGTGTCTCGGGATCGAGCCGCGTCGCCTCGACGGCGACGACCGTCCCGCCGTCGACGACGACACGGTCCACGCGCACGTCGGCCAGGACGCGGGCCCCGGCGCGCTCGGCACGCGGCACGTAGGCGAGGAGTGTCGACTGCTTCGCGTCGGCCGGGCAACCGAAGTTGCAGAGTCCGAGGTTGGCGCAGTCGCGGACATTCCTGGGCGTGGGTGCCGCGGTCCAGCCCAGCGCCGTCGCGCCGTCGGCGAGGCGGGCGGCATTGCGGTTCCGGTGCGAGGGGCCGGTGGGCTCGGCGTGCACGTCGGTCCACGCTCGCTCGACCCACGGGGCGAAGGCCGCGTCCGTGAGCCCCTCGAGCCCATGCCGTGTCCGCCACCCCGCGAGCACCTCGGGTGGCGTGCGGAAGCAGAGCGCGTCGTTGATCACGGTGGAGCCGCCGACGCAGGATCCGGCGTACAGGGCGATGCCGCTCGACGCCGAGAGGTCCATCGTCCACAGCTGCTTCGTCATCGCACCTTCGTCGCCGGTGAAGTCCAACGCCCCGAGGCGCGAGCCGGACTCGAGGACGAGGGTGTCGAGGCCGGCCTCGGCGAGGACGGCCGCCGCCGGGCCGCCCCCTGCGCCGGTGCCGACGACGACGACGTCGGCGGTGAGGGAGTCGGCGGGCATCGTCGGCGGCGAGGGTGCGCCGCGGGCGGGGAGGCGTCAAGCTTGGGCCCGACGCCTCCCCCCAGGCCGCGCTACGCGATGCCGAGCGTCGACGAAATCTCGGTCAGTGCGGTCTTCTCGGCGTCGCTGACGGCGGTGCCGCCGATACCGAGGAAGCCACCTTCCTTGGCCGACTCGGCCACCTTCGTGCTGAGGCCGGCGACCCAGCGCTTGAAGCCGTCAGCGTCTCCGCTCGCCTTCTTGTCCACCAGCGCCGTCACCTGCTTGAGCGCGTCGAGGGCGAGCGTGCGCACCTCCTGCGGCGACTTGCCGACGATCTCGCGCGGCTGCGCCTGCTTGCGCCCCTCGCTGGTCGTGAGATCGACGACGAGCGCGTCGACGAGGGCGTTCGCTCCCGGCTTCACTTTCGCCTCGGCCAGCACCTTGCCCGCGGCGAACATCTCCTTGACGACGCCGAACGGCCCGCTCGGGCTCGCGGCGACGACGGCGATGCTGGCCCAGCCGGGCGCCTTCAGTATCTGGGTCCATTCTTCGGGGGTGAAATCCGCTTTGCCTGCCATGGGGACCTCCTGTCGCGTTGTTTCCGCACAGTGGTCTCCGAACGGACTTTCAGGCAAGCCCCCCGGATACTAGGTCCAGTTGCGGAAGTACGGGATGGCGGAGGCGACGCGGCGGATCTCGTCGGTGGCCGCCAGGAGCTCGCCGGTGGTGTCCCAGTTGCCGGCGACGAGTTGCCGGCGGGCGCCGTCGGGGATCGTGACCCTGACGCTCGTGTCGCCCGCGGTGAGCTGGCCGCGTTCGAGGTCGAGATGGAAGACCAGATTCGGGTCGGCGTCCGCGTGGTCCATCAGGGTGCGGAGCGCTTCGGTTCCGGCCTGGACGCAGGGGATGCCGTTCGCCACGCAGTTGCCGAAGAAGATCTCGGCGAAGGACTCGCCGACGATCGCCTGGATGCCCTTACCCCAGCGCATGATGGCCTGCGGCGCGTGCTCGCGCGACGAGCCGCAACCGAAGTTGCGGCCGACGAGCAGGATGCGGGCGCGCGCGTGGCGCGGGTCGTCGAACGGGTGGCGCTCGCCGCGCGCGCGCAGCTGGGCCCGGTCGTCCTCGAAGAGCGTGCTCGCCGAGGCCGTCGAACACCACGCACTTCAGGAACCGCGCCGGGATGATGCGGTCGGTGTCGATGTCGTTGCCACGTACGGCGACGGCCGGGCCGTCGATCGTGATGCGCTTCGCGTCGCTCATGGACGTGCCTCCTCTGGTGCGCCGATGCCGAAGACGTCGCGGGCGTCGGCCACCTCGCCGGCGATCGCCGCCGCCGCCACCATCACCGGCGTCATGAGCAGCGTGCGTCCGGTCGGCGATCCCTGCCGGCCCTTGAAGTTGCGGTTGGACGAGGACGCACAGAGCTGCGTCCCCTGGAGCTGGTCCGGATTCATCGCCAGGCACATGGAGCAGCCGGCCTCGCGGAACTCGAAGCCGGCGTCGCCGGAACACCTTGTCCCAGCCGCGGCGGACGATCTCGGCGCGCACCTGCTGCGAGCCGGGCACCACCAGCGCCTTCACGTGCGGCGCGACGTGCAGGCCGCGCCCCTCGATGTGCCGCACCACCTCGGCGAAGTCCGAGAGGCGGCCGTTGGTGCACGAGCCGATGAAGGCGACGTCGATCTTGGTGCCCGTGATCGGCTTGCCCGGCGTGAAGCTGCATGTAGCGGTAGGCCTCGTCGATCAGGTCGCGCTCGCTGCTCGCGGAACTCGCGCGGGTCGGGCAGGGCGGCGCCGACGGGCGTCGACTGCGCCGGGCGTGATGCCCCAGGTGACCACCGGCTCGATCTCCTCGCCGCGCATGCGGACGACGTCGTCGTACTCGGCATCGGCGTCGGAGCGGACGCCCTCCCAGTAGGCGACCGCGCGATCCCACGCCGCGCCGGTCGGCGAGAACGGCCGGCCGCGCAGGTACTCGTAGGTGGTCCGATCGGGGTTGACGTAGCCGCAGCGCGCGCCGCCCTCGATGCGCATGTTGCAGACGGTCATGCGCTCATCCATCGTGAAGCGGTCGAACACGTCGCCGCGCGTACTCGTAGGCGTAGCCGACGCCGCCGTTCACGCCCAGCTTGGCGATGATCGTACAGGATCACGTCCTTGGCGTACACGCCCGGCGCGCAGCCTGCCGTTCACCTCGATGCGGCGGACCTTGAGCTTCTCCATCGCCAGGGTCTGCGTCGCCAGCACGTCGCGCACCTGCGAGGTGCCGATGCCGAACGCGATGCGCGCCGAACGCGCCGTGGGTGGACGGTGTGCGAGTCGCCGCAGCAGATCGTCATGCCCGGCTGGGTCAGTCCCTGCTCGGGACCGATCACGTGGACGATGCCCTGCTCGCCCTTCGCCGGCGCGAAGAAGCGGATGCCGAACTCGGCGCAGTTCCGCTCGAGGTGCTGCAGCATCTCCTCGGCCAGCGGGTCCACGCAGCGGGCGGCGCTGGTCGTGCGTCGGGATGATGTGGTCGACCGTGGCGAAGGTGCGCTCCGGGAACAGCACGCTGAAGCCCGCGCTCGCGCAGCATGGAGAACGCCTGCGGCGACGTGACCTCGTGGATGAGGTGCAGTCCCATCAGCAGCTGATACTGCCCCGACGGCAGCCGGCGGACGGTGTGCCGATCGAAGACCTTGTCGTAGAGCGTCTGTCCCATGCGTGTCTCCTAGCGTTCCTGTGCGGCGTAGGCCTCGAGGCGGCGCGACCAGATCGGCGCTGAAGCGTGTGAAGGCGGCGAGTCCCTTCGGATCGAGCTGTAGCCACACCGCTTCGATCGCATGCCCGCGGCTGGCGCGGAGCGCGTCGAGCGTGCGACGGCCCTTGGCCGTCAGGACGTAGCGTCGCTGCCGACCGTCGTCCTGCGACACCGACACCGAGGCGAGCCCCTTGTCGAGCAGCTGGCGGATGATCCGTGACACCGCGGCCGCCGAGCTGCGGCGTCCGCGCGCGAACATCGACGGCATGAACTGCTCGGTGGCGATCTCCTCGAGCACCCGCCACTGCTGCTCGCTGAGCCCGGCGTCCTGCGCGAGCTGCGACCGCCGCCGCCCGAACACCTCGGCCAGGCGCTGCAGCTGGCCGATGGCGCGGTGCACCTCGGCGTGATCCGGGGCAGGCTTCACGTTGGACAATAGTTAACGTAGATTAAGGACCAGGCGCAAGCCCCCCTCCCTGACGGGGGTCGCCGGGGGCAAGGAAACCGTCGACTTGGTGCCGCGGCGGGTTACGGGCAGGCGGGCAGCGTCACGCCGAGGGCGGCGACCCCCGCCTGGAACGCGCGCCGCTCCGCAGGATTCACATGTCGACGCGCTGCCCGCCGCGCAGAAGCGCCGTCGGATACGTCGTCCCGCGCCACACGAGCCCGCCGCGGCGGACACCGAGCACCGTCGCGCGTGCGATGACGTACGCCATCAGGAGATCACCGAGCGGCAGCGACAGGAGCACGCAAGCGATCGATGTGCGGAAGCTCCGTGCGATGACGGCCGCCGCGATGCCGAAGGCACCCAGTCCGATCACCCCCACCAGCGGCAGCCACGGCCCGCCGACCGGGAGGAACGCGGCAAAGGGGCCGAGCGACCCGATGACAGCGAGCACGACCATGGCGAGGCCGCGCCACGGCGAGAATCGCGCCGCCTGCGCGAAGCCGTTCTTCTCGAGGCCACGGACGGCGTCGGCGAGGGTGGCGTACGCGTCGTGATGGACCTGGTTGCGGCCGAGTACCAGACCGGGGCGCCCGCCGCTGCGCTTCATCATGACGCCGAGCCCGATGTCGTCGGCGACCTCCAGCCGCAGCCACGCGAACCCAGGCGTGCGCTCGAACGCCGAGCGTCGGACGAGATTGAAGGCGCCGGTACCGATGGCCTTCGACGAGCGGGGATCCATCGCCTCCCACGGTCGCGCCAGGGCGAAGATGCCGCGGGCCGCGGAGGCGAGGCAGATGCCGACCGGGAGCGAACGGTAGCGGACCTCGGCCAGCACGGCCAGGTGATCGAGGCGCTGCGCTTCGGCCCAGGCGACCGCGCGTCGCAGCACTCCCGGCGCGAAGTGGATGTCGGCGTCGGTGAAGAGAATGAACTCGCCGCTGGTGCGCTCGAGGCCGCGCTGCAACGCATGGACCTTGCCGAGCCAGCCGTCGGGGAGCTCGCGCACGTGCACCGGCGTGATCCGCGGGTCGGCGGCTGCGAGCCGATCGATGATCGCGCCCGTCGCGTCGGTCGAGCGATCGTCGACGAGGACGAAGCGGAGGTCCGGGTAGTCCTGCGCGCGGAGGCTCGACAGAGCCGACTCGATGGCCTTTGCCTCGTTGGAGGCCGGGATCACCACGCTGAGAGTGGGCCAGCGCGGTGGATCCGGTGGCCAGAGGTTCTCGAGCTGTGGACAGCGGCGCACCAGGGTGATCGCGCCGTAGAGCAGGACGATGCTGGAGAGGGCGCCGAGGATCGCCCACGCGACGACGAGGGCCGCCGGAACGCTCACCCGCGCAGTATGCGCGTCCGACCGGCGGCGCGCGAGCGGTGGTTGCTACCCGCGGGCGACGCGCGTCCGCGCGTCGGCCTCGGCTGGAGACGCCAGCTTGAGGTCGGGGGTCGCGATGACTCGCGCCGGGTTGCCGACCACCGTTGCGCCATCGGGGACGTCGCGGACGACCACGGAACCGGCGCCGACCACTGCGTTGGGGCCGACGTTCTGCCATCACGATGGCCCCCTCGCCGATCCAGGCACCAGCACCGATGGTGATCGACGAGAACGTCGGCTGATGGGTGGCGGCGCTGCCTGGGTGAGACGAGTGCTGGTGGCGACCGCTCAGGATCGAGACGCGGCTGCCGATCTTGACGCCGTCGCCGATCGTCGCCGAGCCGATCACGCCATATGGGCCGATGAACACGCCGCGTCCGACACGGGCGGCCCGATGGGCGAACAGCGTGCCGAACGAGACGTACGCGTGGTCGCTGCAGGCATCCAGCGTCGCCGCGTAGAAGGCGCGGCGGACGAGACTGCCCGTCCAGCCGGGCAGCAGGCTCAGCAACTCGGCGCAGGCGGTGAAGACACGCTCGCTGCGACCGCGGCGGGCTTCGAGCCAACAGAGGAGCAGGAGCGGCGACAGGGCGACCTGGCAGGCTCGGACGAGGGCGCGACGGGCTGTGATTTGTGGCATGGCGGACGCGTGGCGGTCGGTTCGGCTCGCGTCCACACGGAGCAAGACCTCGACCAGGCGGACGGGAAAGGAAGTGCAGGGGATCCCGAGCCGGGTCAACTGTCGAGTGCCCGCACGGCGGGCAGTGCGCCGCCCATCTGACGCGCCGGTGGCACGCAGTGCGGCACGCACAGTATGGTCGCGGCGATGCGTTTGCCCTCGACGGAACGTCCCGCGGACGCCGTCCTCGCCGACCTCGAGGCGCTGCGTGCCGCGGACGTCGACTGGAAGCACGGCCGTGCGTTCACGCTGGCGTACTACGCGGGGCCCGAGGTGTATGGCCTGGCCGAGCGCGCGTACATGGGCTCGCTCTCCGCGAACGCCCTCAACCCGGCGGCCTTTCCGAGTCTCCGCCGGATGCAGTCGGACGTCGTTGCGATGGTCGCCGACCTGCTGCACGGCGGGCCCGACGCGGCCGGCTTCATGACCACGGGCGGCACCGAGAGCCTGCTCCTGGCCGTGAAGGCGGCGCGCGGTCATGGCAAGGCGCGTGGGGTGACGGCGCCCGAGATGGTGCTGCCGACGACGGCACACGCGGCCTTCGAGAAGGCTGCGGACTACTTCGGCGTGCGCTCGGTGCGTGTACCGGTGCGTCCCGACTTCCGCGCCGACCCCGCGGCGATGGCGGCGGCGATCGGTCCGCGCACCGTGCTCGTCGTCGCGTCCGCGCCGGCGTATCCGCAGGGCGTCGTCGACCCGATCGCCGAGATCGCTGCGCTGGCGCAGGCGCGCGGCATTCCCTGTCACGTCGACGCGTGCATGGGTGGCATCACGCTGCCGATGCTCGAACGCCTCGGCCGCTCCATAGCGCCCTTCGACTTCCGCGTGCCCGGCGTGACGTCGATGTCGGTCGACCTGCACAAGTTCGGCTACACGGCCAAGGGCGCCTCGGTGATCCTCTACCGCGACAAGGCGCTCCGCCGGCACCAGACGTTCGTCACCGAGAACTGGCTCGGCGGCTTCTACGCCAGCTCCGGCGTGCTCGGGACGAAGGGCGGTGGTCCGATCGCGGCGGCCTGGGCGGTGATGCAGCACCTCGGCGAGGCGGGCTACCTGCGCCTGACGCGCGTCGCGCGCGACGGCGACCGAGGCGCTGGTCGCAGGGCTGCGCCGGCTGCCCGGCGTCCGCGTGCTGGCCGAGCCCGATGCGACGCTGGTCGCGTTCGCGTTCGACGACGTCGACGCGTTCGCCGTCGGCGCCGCGCTCGCCCGGCGTGGCTGGGTCGTCGACCAGCAGCAGCCGCCGCCGAGCCTGCACTGCACCGTCAACGCCGTCCACGGACCGGTGATCGACGAGTTCCTCGCAGCGCTGGCCGCGTCGCTCGATGAGGTACGGGCGGCGGGCACACGTGCCGCGCCGGCACCGTACGCATCGAGCGACTAGCTTCGTGGGAGGCCGGCCACGCACTGCTGGAGGTCTGCCAGGACGACGTCGAGCGCCTCCTTGCAGGTCGCCGACACCTGGCCCCGCTGTGCCGCGGTCGCCAACGCCGTCTTCGCCGCTCCGATCAGCTGGTCGCCCTTCGAGATCAGCTTCGAGATGAGCGCCGCCCGCGTGGCGGCGTCGGCGCGGGCGAGCCGGCTACGTGCCTTGGCGATCTTCGCCTTCAGCTTGCGGGCGAGCTTGGCCCTGAGCGTCTCCTCGAGGCAGTCGCGGCGTTTGAGGAGGTCGAGCAGCTGCGTCGCCCGCGCCTGGACGACGGCGAAGCTCGCCGCCGGGCGATGCTGGCACCCGTCGACGCACGTATCGACGGTGCACTCCTTGCCGTCATTGCAGTCGACGGGGGTGTGCGTACAGGCGCCGTCTGCGCACCCATCGGTCGTGCAGGCATCCTGGTCGATGCAGTCGAGGGGACCGTGCGTGCAGACACCGTCCACGCAGGTGTCGGTCGTGCAGCCGTCGCCGTCGCCGCAGTCGAGGAGATCATGCGTACATTTGCCCCCGACGCACCGGTCGGTCGAGCAGAGATCGGTGTCGTCGCACTCCGGGTCGGTGGTGCAGAAGGGATTCACCTGAACGCGCCAGTTGTCGATCGCAGCGACGATCGTGTAGCCGCCCGCGCCCGGAGACGTCGAGTTCGCCCGGAAGAACCCGAACTGGATGGGCGCGCCGTTTGCGGAGAAGTCGAGCGGCGGGCCCGAGACGAAGCCGTCCGGGGTGAGGAGTACCAGGCTGGTTCCCAGGTATCCCTTGTGCTCGCGACGAACCCAGGTTCGGTCGGGGGTTGCGCCGACCTGCGCGACATAGACGTTCCCGCCCTGGCGTACGGCGAGACCGGTCGACTGACCGTCGCCGAACCCCTGGAGGAGCCTGGCGTCCTCGGAGTAGTCGATGGTGGCGATGGCTCCCTGGGCCGGGTCGTACATCTTCCCTCGGTGGAGGTGGATGCCGTACGTTTGGGAGGATTCCGTGGCCGACGGGCTCTGGGGAACCGTGTCGGTCACCTGCCGCATCGTCCCCGGGTTGCCGCCAGGCTGCTGGCTGGCCTGGACGGCCCCGCCGGGTTGCGCGCCGCCGGTCACGTTCTTGAAGCTGAAGGTCAGGAGCTCCCAGTCGCCGTCGACGAACGCGTCGTCCGCGAACGGCGGCGGCGCGGCACACGCCGCGCGGGCGAGAACGACGAGCCCCAGCGCGGTCAGCGCGATCAATCGCATGGGAACACCTCCCTGGGTTGCAGTGAGATTACGGCGCGTCGTCCTCCCCGGTCAATGAGCACGACATCACATGAAGGTGGGAGGGTGTCACTCTAGAACGTCATGTCCCCTCAACGGTAGTCGTGCCCCTCGGGCATGCGCTCCGGGGCGGCGAGGCGGCGCAGGCGATGGGCGCGGACGTGGGTGACGCCGTCGCGCTGCTCGAGGCGTCCGTCGATCTCGATGAGCGGCGACGTATTGAGCAGGAGTCGCCAGCGTTCGAAGAGGGGTGGGGTGAGGAACGCGTTGGCGGTGCCGGTCTCGTCCTCGAGCGTCAGGAAGCACATGCCCTTGGCGGTGCCGGGGCGCTGGCGGACGATGACGTGACCGGCGACGCGGACCGCCACGCCGTCCGCGAGGTGCGCGAGGTCCGCCGTCGTGTGCACGCCGCGAGCGGCGAGCTCGGTACGGAGGTACGCGAGCACGTGCGGACCGGTCGTCATGCCGGTCGCGGTGTAGTCGGCGGCGGTTTCCTCGTAGGCCGACATCGGCGGCAGCGGCGCATCGGGACGTGGTGGTCGCACGCGGGCGAGCAGCGACGTCGGATCGCGCTCGACGGCGGCGGCCTGCCACAGCGCCTCTCGTCGGGCGAGGCCGAAGCCGGCGAAGGCGCCGGCATGCGCGAGCACGTCCATCTCGTCGCGCTGGAGTCGCGCGCGCTGCGCCACGTCGGCCAGTGACGCGAACGGCCGCGCCGCCACGATACGCTCTCCCGCTTCGTGGCGCAGGCCGGCTGTGTAGCGGAGCCCGAGACGCACGGCGGGCGGCCGCCCGCGTTCGTCCTCGAGCGTGCACGACCAGTCGGATTGCGCCACGTCCATCGGATGGAACGCGACGCCGTGGCGGATGGCGTCCTGCACCAGCGTCGCGGGATGGTAGAAGCCCATCGGCCAGGCGTTCAGCAGCGCGCAGACGAAGGCGGCGGGATGGTGCGCCTTCAGATAGGCGGACGCGTAGGCGATCAGCGCGAAGCTCGCTGCGTGCGACTCCGGGAATCCGTAGAGCGCGAACGACGTGATGCCGCGGACGATGTCGTCCTGCGTGGACCCGGTGATGCCGTGCGCCGTCATGCCGGCGCGGAGCCGCGCCTCGATCGTGCGCATGCGCGCCTCGGAGCGCTTGAACCCCATCGCGCGGCGCAACTCCTCGGCCTCGCCGCCGGTGAAGCCAGCGACCACCATCGCCATCCGCAGCAGCTGCTCCTGGAAGAGCGGCACGCCGAGCGTGCGGGCGAGGATGGGTTCGAGTGCGGGGTGCGCGTAGGTCACCGGCTCGCGGCCGGCGCGGCGGTTGAGATACGGGTGCACCATCCTCCCGACGATCGGCCCGGGACGGATGATCGCGACCTCGACCACGAGATCATAGAAGCGTTCGGGCCGCATGCGCGGCAGCGTCGCCATCTGCGCCCGGCTCTCGACCTGGAAGACGCCGATCGTATCGGCCCGCTGCAGCATCGCGTAGACGGCAGGATCGTCGGGCGGCAGGCGGGCGAGGTCGAGATCGACGTCCTCGGCCGCACGGATCAGCGGAATGGCCTCCTCCAGCGCGGCCATCATGCCGAGGCCGAGCAGATCGACCTTGATGAGGCCGAAATCGCTGCAGTCGTCCTTGTCCCACTGGATCACGTGCCGTCCCGCCATCGCCGCTGGCTCGAGCGGGACGATCTCGTCGAGCCGTCCGGCCGCGATCACCATGCCGCCGGTGTGCTGGCCGAGGTGTCTGGGCAGCCCCTGGATGCGCTGGACGAGATCGACCAGGAGCGCGATCCGCGGCGCCGACGGATCCACGCCGCCGTTCCTGAGCTGCGCAGCCAGCTCGTCGTGATGATCGGACCAGCCGTGCGCGCGCAGCAGCTTGGCGAGCCGGTCGACCTGCTCGAGCGAGAGGCCGAGCGCCTTGCCCACCTCGCGCACGGCGCTGCGCGTACGGTAGCTGATGACGGTCGCGGTCATCGCCGCGCCGCGTTCGCCATAGCGGCGGTAGACGTACTGGATGACCTCTTCCCGGCGGTCTCCCGAGGGCAGGTCGAGGTCGATGTCGGGCCACTCGCCGCGCTCCTCGGAGAGGAAGCGCTCGAAGAGCAGGTCCATCGACACCGCATCGACGGCGGTGATGCCGAGCGCGTAGCAGACCGCGCTGTTGGCGGCCGAGCCGCGGCCCTGGCAGAGGATGCCGCGCTCGCGACAGAAGCGGACGATGTCCCACACGATGAGGAAGTAGCCGGCGAGGTCGAGCTTCTCGACGACGGCCAGCTCGTGGTCGAGCTGGCGGCGGACGCGGTCGGTGACCGGCCGCCAGCGCTCGCGCGCGCCGGCGGCGGTGAGCGCGCGGAGATGCGAGATCGGTGTCTCGCCCGGAGGGCAGTGGATACTCGGGGAAGCGGTAGCCGAGATCGGCGAGCGTGAAGGCGCAGCGCTCGGCGATCCGCCGGCTCTCGCGGATCCAGGCCGGGTGGTCGTGGAACAGCGCCGCCATCTCGGCGCCGGACTTGAGATGCCGCTCGGCGTTGGCGAGGAGCCGCCGCCCGGCGGCGTCGAGCGTGGTGCCGAGCCGGATGCAGGTGAGGACGTCGAGGAGCGGGCGGCCGTCGGCGGTCGCGTGCCGGACGTCGTTGGTGGCGACGACGGGTACGCCGTGCGTCGCGGCGAGGTCAGCGAAGCGACGGAGCAATCGCTCGCCCCCGCGTTCGCGATGACGGTGGACGTCCACGGCGAGCCGCGGGCCGAAGATGCCGCGCAACCGATCGAGCTCGACCGCCGCGTTCGCGCCGGCGAGCGGACCGTCGGCCCCGCCGGCGAGACAGAAGAGTCCGGCGGCGTGCTCCTCGACCTGCGGCCACGAGATCGCGGCCTCGCCCTTCGGCCGTCCGAGTGCGCCGGCGGTGAGGAGCCGGCAGAGGTTGCGATAGCCGCCGCGGTCCTCGACCAGTAGCCAGAGACGCCCACCGTCGGCGAGCGTCGCCTCGGCCCCGACCAGCGGACGCACACCGGCGCGCCGCGCAGCCTGGAAGAAGCGTGGCGCGCCGGCGAGTCCGCTGGTGTCGGCGAGCGTCAGGGTATCGGCGCCGAGGGCGGCTGCGCGGTCGACGAGGTCCTCGGGAAGCGAGGCGCCGGCGAGGAAGCTGAAGGCGCTGCGGCAGCGCAACTCGACGTAGTCGGCGGACACGGAGACGGAGTTTCGCCCTTCCTTCGCTTTCTGGCAATGGCCGGTGACGCGCGCTAGGCCTGCCCACCATGATCACGGTCGAGCCCATCGGCGTCGTGCGCAGCACGCGGACCGAACCCATCGACGACGACTGGGGCACGGTCGTCGCGACGATTGAGCTCGCGCCGGCACTCGAGCCCGACAGCCTCGCCGGCCTCGAGGACTTCTCCCACGCAGAGATCCTCTTCGTCTTCGACCGCGTGACCGACGCGCAGATCGAGCGCACCGCGCGGCACCCGCGCGACAACCCCTCGTGGCCGCGCGTTGGCGTGTTCGCCCAGCGCGGGAAGAACCGGCCGAACCGGCTCGGCTCGACGATCGTGCGCGTGATCGGTCGTGACGCCCGCGCGCTCCGCGTCGTTGGCCTCGACGCCATCGATGGGACGCCGGTCCTCGACATCAAGCCGGTGATGGCCGAGTTCCTGCCGCGCGAGGCGGTGCGCCAGCCCGCGTGGTCGCGCGAGCTGATGCGCGACTACTGGGAGCGACGGCCATGACCGCCCCCGTCCGAATCATCGGCAGCTACCTGTCGCCGTACGTGCGCAAGGCGCTGGTCGTCCTCGACCTGAAGGGGGTCCCCTACGAGATCGACCCGATCATCCCCTTCCTCGGCGACGAGCGCTTCTCGCGTCTGAGCCCGGTGCGACGAATCCCGGTCCTGATCGACGACCGGGTGACGCTCGCCGACTCGACGGTGATCTGCGAATACCTCGACGATCGCCATCCCGAGCCCGCGCTGCGCCCCGCGGACCCGGCCGCGCGTGCGCGCGGTCGCTGGTTCGAGGAGTACGCCGACACACGCATGGGCGACGTGTTCATCTGGCAGCTCTTCAATCAGGTCGCGATCAACCCCTTCGTCTGGGGCAAGCCGACCGATCAGGAGGCGCTCGCGCGGACGCTCGCCGAGGACATCCCGCAGGTGCTCGATTACCTCGAAGGCGAGCTGCCCGCCGAGGGATTCTTCTTCGGCGCCGAGCCGATGATCGCGGACGTCGCGATCGCGACGTTCTTCCGCAATGCCGCCTTCGCCCGCTTCACGATCGACGCCACGCGCTGGTCGCGGACGGCCGGCTTCGTGTCGCGCGTGCTCGGGCTCGAAAGCTTCCGCCGGCTGATGCCGTTCGAGGAGCGCATGATCCGCACGCCCATCGACCGGCATCGCGCGGTGCTCGAGGAGATGGGCGCGCCGCTGACGGCGGACTCGATGGGGACGACGGCGCCGCGGCGCGGGATCATGCGCATCTGAGCGGTCAGTCGTACACGCCGTCGACGAACCATTCTCCTGATGGGCTTTCACGGAAGCAGCGGTAGACGCCGCCGTCGGTGAGCGCCAGGTCGTAGTAGTCACGTGCCAGGGGCGCGTCGCCCCACCATTCGCCGGTCATTCGCCACGGACCGGCGGCGCCGACGACGCGGCCACCGAAACCCCGGCCGCGGAGGAACGTCGGGGCGTCGCGGTCGGCGAACACCTCGACGGCGCGCGGAGGACGGACGGCACGGACCACGAGCCGGCAGGCGACGTCGGCCGCGGGTGCCGCGGCGACCGGCGGCGGGTCGAAGGGGACGACCGCCGCCATCGCCGGGCGATGCGTGTCGACGACGGCGGGCGTGCCGACGCGCTCCGTGCCGCACAGCGCGGCGAGACGGGCGAGGGTGGTGGCGAGTCGCTCCGGCGCCGGTCCGGGCGGTGCAAAGAGGCCGAGCTGTGTCGCGCGGACCAGGGCGGGCACCGCACCGAGTCGGACGCCGATGATCGCGGCGCGCGGCGGGCGAGTCTCGATCTCGACGCGCAGGCAGGCGAGGATGGTCTTCGGGTCGCGCGTGGGGGCGGCGAGTGCGACCTGGCGTGCGTCGCGGCTGCGGTCGTCGAGGTCGAGGGCCAGGTCGAGCTGCCGGCAGCCGACGCCGTGCAGGCCGACGCGTTCGAGTGCGCGCTCGACCAGGCCGCGCAGGACGAACAGCAGGGGCTCGATCGCGTCGAGCGCGTGCTCGAGCGACAGCTGCTCGCAGACGATGCCGTCGGGCGGTGTGGGCGCGAGGGGGCGCTCGTCCTCGCCGCGGGCGGCCGCGACCAGCGCGGCACCGCCGCGGCCCAGCCGGCTGGTGACCTCGGCGGCCGGTAGTCGGGCGAGATCGCCCAGTCGATGCACGCCCCAGCGCGCGAGGATGGCGAGCAGATCGGGTGCCGGCGCGAGGCAGGTGATGGGCAACGGAGCGAGGAATCCCCGCTCCGTGCCGGGGGGCACGACCTGCGCTCCGTCGCCGTGCCGCGCCGCGAGCCGGGCGACCGTCATGCCGGCGCCGACCCCGATGCGCGCGTCGAGTCCGACGCGGGCCGCGCGGGCGGTGAGCGCGGCGGTGAGCCCGGCCTCGCTCGTCGCGAGATGGCTGCTGCCCTCGACGTCGAGGAAGACGGCGCCGTCGGATGCGATCTCGACGCGGCTGGCAATCGACGCGGCGACGTCGGCGAGCGCACGGGCGGCGGTGCGTTCGGCAGCACGGTCGCGGGGGCGGACGACGAGATGGGCGACGGCGGCCCGTGCCTGTGCCGCGTTCAGCTGGCCGCCTGGGCGGTCGGGATGGAGGCCTGCCGCACGCGCCGCGCGGGAGACCGAGACCACGTCCGCATGCGGACCACGTCCCTCGGTGAGCACGAGCGGAAGACCGGCGAGATCAGGGGCGACGCGGCAGATCGCGGCGATGGGGAGATCGGGGACGAGCAGGCAGGCGATTCGCGGCACGGCGAACGGCTCACGCGCAGGACTGGCGTATGAGGAGCGTCTGCCCCGGCCGTCCCGCCCGGTTGCGTACCACTGCGATGCGTGTGGAGATCCCGTCGAGCAGTCGCGGCGGCACGTTACCATCCCAGCGGGGACCCTGTGCCGTGGTGACGAGACCGAGCGCCGCGCTCGTCCGGGCCACGGGTTCGGGCGCGAGGACGAGCAACACCGAGCGTGTGGTCTCGGCGGCGCGCGTGCACCGCGCCCAGACGGCGTCGGGAATCTGCGGGCGCACGTCGAGGTCGAGCACCACGAGCCCGAACCCGCCCGCACCGAGGACGAGCTCGGCAGCGCGCAGCGCGTCCGCGGCGTCGCGCGGGCGCACCCATAAAGTGCGAGCGAGCTCGACGCCGGCGGCGGCGACGGTCTCCGGATCGAGCGCGTCCGCGGGATCGATCCAGGCGATGACCTCGCCGCCGCGCGTGGCAGCGGCGGCCGTGGCGCAGGCGAGCGCCGTTCGCCCCGCGCTCGGGGCACCCGTGAGCTCGGTCACGCGGCCGCGCGGCAACCCGCCGTCGAGTAGCTGATCGAGGGTTCTGAGCCCGGTCGCGAGGCGGGCGATCGTGGAGGGATGCGCCGTCCCGAGCCGGAGGTGTCCGGGACGACCGAGCCGATCGAGCAGGGCCGCCGCGGTGGACATGGGCCCCTGTTTCGCCTTTTCTTCGCTTACCTGTCAACAGGCGACCAGGCGGACTCGATCCCTCGGGCGATGGGCCGCCAAGTCCGCATCACCCCACGACTTCGGATCCGACGCTCGGGGAACGCATGTCGCCCGTTCTGATGACGTGACGGCATGCTCCTCCCCGTCGTACCGGAGGAAACCTCACGCTCTCGGGGGAGGCTCGCGACGAGAAACGGCGAATTTCCTACTCTGACACGTTGACAGCCGGGAGCGAGTGTACGAACGTCAGCCGCCGACCCGTTACGCGCAATCATGGGTGCTGTTTCACTAGGATGATATGAGCTCTCCCAACCCCGCCCGCACCCCGCGCCCCGCGGTGGCCCAGCCGTCTCCCCCGGCGGCACGCGATCGCATCCTCGCGGCGGCGCTGCAGGAGTTTGCGGATCGGGGCTACGAGGGGGCCACCACGGCCGAGATCGCCCGGCGCGCCGGGGTCACCCAGCCGCTGGTGCACTACCACTTCGCCTCGAAGGAGGCGCTGTGGAAGGCCGCCGTCGACGACCTCTTCGGCCGGTTGGTCCACTCCTTCGGCGGCGCGCTGCAGGAGCTGACCGACGTCGGGACCGAGCAGCGGCTGAAGGTGCTGCTCCGCCGCTTCGTCCGCTTCACCGCCGCGAATCCCGAGCTCCCCCGGGTGATAGCGCGCGAAACCTCCCGCAGCGGCCCGCGGCTCGAATGGCTCGCCGAGCGCCACATACGCCCATTGCACGATCACTTCCGAACGGCCTTCGAAACCGGCCGGGCCGAGGGGGTGATCAAGCCGTTGCTCGGCCAGTTCGTCATGTTCATCCTGATGGGCGCGTCGGCCCATCTGTTCGTCGCCACCGGCGATGGCCCGCCAGCTGCACGGGATGGACGTCACCGACCCGCAGACGATCGAGACGCACACCAGCACCCTGATCGAAGTGCTGTTCCACGGGCTGCTGACGTCGAGCCTCTGAAGCGGCTCAGGCGCCGTGGAACGGCCGCGGCGACCACCAGGGCCAGAACGGCGGCAGGTCGGTGCTCGGTCGCATCGTGAAGCGAGCGGGCCGCTTCTCGAGGAACGCCGTCACCCCCTCGCGGGCGTCGGCGCTGCGGCCCATCCAGAAGATGCACCGCGAGTCGACCTCGTGCGCGTCCATGGGGTGGTCGGCGCCGAGCATGCGCCAGAGCAGCTGGCGCGAGAGCGTGACCGACATCGCCGACGTGTTGTCGGCGATCTCGCGCGCCAGCGCGCGAGCGGTGTCGAGCAGCGCCTCGGGCGCGACGACCCGGCTGACGAGCCCGCCGGCCAGCGCCTCGTCGGCCGGGAAGACGCGGCCGGTGTACACCCACTCGGCGGCCCGGCTGATGCCGACCACGCGCGGCAGGAACCAGCTCGAGCACGCCTCGGGCACGATGCCGCGGCGCGCGAACACGAAGCCCATGCGGGCGCGCCGACGACGCGATGCGCACGTCCATCGGCAGCGTCATGGTGATGCCGACACCGACCGCCGGCCCGTTGATCGCGGCGATCACCGGCTTCTTCGACTCGAAGATGCGGAGCGACCACCTGCCCGCCGCCGTCGCGGTGCGTCGTCGAGCGTGTCGACCCGCCGACGTCGTCGAACGTGCCGCCGCCCGTCGACAGGTCGGCGCCGGCGCAGAAGGCGCGCCCCGCGCCGGTCACGATGATCGCCCGCACGGCGTCGTCGGCGTCGGCGCGGTCGAAGGCGTCGATCAGCTCGCGCATCATGCGGCCGGTGAAGGCGTTCAGCTTCTCGGGACGGTCGAGCGTGATCGTGAGGATGCCGTCGGCGACCTCGTAGCGGATCTGCTCGTAGACCATCGGCTCAGGCCTCGAGCCGCTTCAGCTCGAAGTCGAGGTACTCGGCTGGTGGCGCCGTCGTCGAGCGTCACCGTGTATCGCCAGGCGCCGTTCGAGTGCGACGAGCGCTTCGCGCACCGCCTTGCCACGACGCCCTCCGGGAACCTCGACGCGGTCGCCGACCTGGATGCGGCCCGCCGGCGGGTTCATCGTCGCTCAGGCGATCTCGGCCGCCGCGTTGGAGCAGCGCCTGGCCGCGCTCGGTGCGCGCCGTCAGGACGACCTTCCCCGGCGCGACCTGCCACATGTCGGTCGTGATCGTCTCGCCCGGGAACACGACGCCCGAGAAGCGCACCTCGAACGCCTTGAGCTTCGCGCGGGTCGTTGCCGCAGTACGCCTGCAGCACCGCGCGGCCGGCGTGTCCGTAGGTGCAGAGGCCGTGGAGGATCGGGCGGTCGAAGCCGCCCATCGCGGCGAACTGCGGGTCGGCGTGCAGCGGGTTCATGTCGCCCGAGAGTCGGTAGATGAGCGCCTGCTGCGGCAGCGTCTTCATGCTGATCGACTTGTCGGGCGCGCGGTCCGGGCGGCACGTTGCGCTCGCCGCTCGGGCCCGCGGTCGCCGCCGAAGCCGCCCTCGCCACGGACGAAGATGCTCGACGGTGTTGCGGAAGATGAGCTTGCCCTTGGCGTCGACCGTGTCGGTCTCGACCACGACGACGGCGCCCTTGCCCTTGTCGTAGACCGCCTTGATCGTCGGCGTGGTCGTGAGCGTGCCGCTCGTCGGGATCGGCGCGTGGATGCGCGATCCGCCTGCTCGCCGTGCAGCACCATGGCCGGGTTCACCTGCATCGCGCCGCCCAGGTTCAGCATGGCGGGGAACGACGGGACGACGGCGAACGTCGGCAGCACCTTCAGCTCGCGCTCGTAGACGAACGGCAGCTCGTCGGTGCCGCACCGACGCCGAGCGCGTAGAGCATGACGTCGCGCTCCGTGTAGGTGTGGGTGACGGGCTCGAGCTTCCTTCCGACGTACGACAGGTCGATGGGCATGGCGCTTCCTCCGGGGTCGGGACATTTCCGCGATTGACGGCCTAGGTCAAGGGGACCTAGTGAGGAACGCATGACTGGCGAGCTGAGCGGACGCAGCGCCGTCGTCACCGGTGCGTCGAGCGGCATCGGCGCGGCGACCGCCCGGGCGCTGGCGCGCGCCGGGGCATCGGTCACCCTGGGGGCGCGGCGGCGTCGATCGGCTCGAGGCGCTCGCCGCCGAGCTCGGGGCCGAGGGGGCGCGCGTGGCCGTCGCGCGCACGGACATGCGCGTCGAGGCCGACGTCGTCGCCCTGATCGGCGATCGCGCGCGAGCGGTTCGGGGGCGTCGACGTCCTGATCAACAACGCCGGCCTCGGACGGAATGCTCCGGTCGGCAGCGGCGAGACGGCGCTGTGGCGCGAGATGCTCGAGGTGAACGTCCTCGGCCTGCTGGTCGCGACGCGCGAAGCGCTCCGCGACATGGAGCGTCGCGGCGTCGCGGGGCACGTGGTCAACGTCGCGTCGATGGCCGCCCATCGCGTGCCGGGGCCCGACTCCGCCGTCTACTCGGGCACCAAGTTCGCGGTGCGCGCGATCACCGAGGGGCTGCGCCAGGAGCTGCGCGCGCGGAGCAGCGCCGTGCGCGTGTCGCTGGTGTCGCCCGGACACGTCGAGACCGAGTTCGCCGAGGTGTTCTCGGGCTCGAGCGACGTCTACCGGAAGTTGAAGGCCCTCGAATCCGACGACGTCGCCCGGACGATCCTCTGGGTGCTGACGCAGCCGCCCCACGTCGAGGTACACGACGTGCTCGTGCGCCCGACCGCGCAGCGGAACTAGAGACGCTGAGAGGATGACCCAGAGTCGCCGGTAGCCGAGGGGGAATCTGACCGCTGCCTACCAAGCAGAATGTCCCACGATCGCTCCGAGCGCTGAAGCCCATCCAGCGCGAACCGAAGGAGTCCGCGCATCACTTCGTCGGTCGGAAGCGGGAGCTCGCCGAAGTCCGCTCGGCGATCGACGATGCACGAGCCGGCCGCGGCCGACTCGTGCTGTTCACGGGAGAACCCGGCATCGGCAAGACGCGACTCGCTGACGAATCGACGAACCTCGCCACGGCGAAGGCGACGCGGGTGCGGTGGGGACGATGCTGGGAAGGCGGCGGCGCCCCCGCCCACTGGCCGTGGATCCAGGTCATCCGCGAAGTCATCGCCGAGTCCGATGCGCCGGGTGTGCGCTCGCGCAGCCTCTCTGCGGAGATCGCCCGGATCCTGCCCGAGCTGTCGTCGGAGGCCTCCGAGCCCACGCCGCAAGTCGACGCCGAGCAGGCGCGCTTTCGGCTCTTCGACGCTGTCGCCACGCTTGCTCAAGGAATCGGCGCGCGAGCGGCCGATCGTCATCGTCCTCGATGACCTGCACGAGGCCGACACGGCGTCGTTGCAGATGCTGCAGTTCGTCGCCCGGGTACTGCACGACGCCAACGTGCTGATCATCGGCACGTACCGCGACGCCGAGATGCGCCGCTCGAGCGAGCGCTCGGCGCTGATGGACGAGATCGTTCGCGACGCTCTCGTGCTGCCGATCGCCGCACTGACGGAGGGTGAAGTGGGTGATCTCGTGGCCGGGCGCGCGTCGGGCGCTCCCGCCATCGGCATCGTGGCCGAGCTGCATCGCGCGACCGCCGGGAACCCGCTGTTCGTCGATGGCGTCCTCAGGACGCTCGCGGCCGAGGGCAGGCTCGAGAGCGGCGCGCGCATCGACCTCGCAGGGTTCAAGCTGCCCGACAGCGTGCGCGGAGCGATCCGGCGCCGGCTCGGTCTGCTGTCTTCCGACGCGCGCGCCGTGCTGACGACCGCTGCGGTCATCGGCCAGGAGCCCGAGCACGAGCTGGTTGCGCAGGTCCACGGGCACGCCGCGGAGAAGCTCGCGGCGCTGATCGGCGAGGCGGCGGCGCTGGGGATCGTTGGCGTCGCGGGGCCATCGTCATCCCGTTTCACGCATCCGCTGTTGCGCGAGGCGCTCTACGACGACCTGGAGGCGCGCGAGCGGACCCGGCTCCATCATCAGGTCGCCGCCGCGCTGGAGACCTTGCACCGGGCGAACGTGACGCCACGCCTTGCGGAGCTGGCGCATCACTGGCGCGCGGGCGCGCAAGCGCCCGAAGACGTCGAGAAGGCGATCGACTACGCAATTCGTGCTGGCGACGCCGCGTCCGCGGTCTTTGCATACGAGGGTGCGATCGAACACTTCCGCGTGGCCGTCGAGCTCGCGGCGAGGCAGGGCGGCAATCCGCTTCGCCGCGCAGAGCTCTTCTTCCGTCTCGGTGCAGTCACCTTCCACGTCGATTCCGTAGACTCCATCGGTTGCTTCGAGAACGCCCTGGCCATCTACGAGCAGCTGGGGCTGGCAGAGGGGGCGCTACGCTGCCACGCGAAGCTCGCAGCGGTCCGTTCCGTGATCGCCCCACCTCGGTCGGGGTCGCGCGACGTGCGCTGGATCTCCGACCCCGCGCGAGTGGGCGATGACTTGCGGCATGCAGAGGCTCTCGTTGCCAAGGGCGGGGATACTCCAGATCTCGCTCAATTCTACTGCAATATCGCCAGGAATTCGTTCGTCAGGCTGCGCATCAATGAAGGCCTCGATGCCGGGCGGCGCGCGATGGAGATTGCGGAGCGCTTGCAGCGAAGTGATCTCTGGGCCGCGGCTGCCTCTGCGCATGCATGGAATCTCATGTTCAGCGGCCGGCTGGGGGAGGCCTTGGCGCTCGCGGAGACGGCCTGGCAGACAGCGGACCGCGAGGATGACGAGGGCGCCGCCTTCACGGCGACCTACGCCGGAAACGCACTCTGCTACGGACTGCACGACTTCAAGGAAGCGATGCGCTGGGCGCAGCGCGAGCTTGGCAAGCCGCGCACCGCCCAGTCGCCGTATCGTCGCGAATCGATCGCGCAGCTCATGAGCAACAACACTGCTCGTCTCGGCGATCTGACCGAAGCGCGGCGGCTCTCGCCCAACCCAGACCGGGCATTCTTTCGCGTGAACCTGCTGCTCTTCGGAGGGCAGTGGGAGGAAGCGGAGGAGCTGCTCGAGAGCGAGATCGTCGAGTCGCGAAGCGTGGGCAACCTCCTGGAAGTGTCGAACTGCAACTCCATGCTCGCGATCCTTCTGCGTGTCCGCGGCGCGGCGGAGCAAGCTTCGTTGGCGCTCCGAGAGGCTGTGGCGGAGATTGGCGAAGCGAGTGTGAGGAGCGAGATGCAGATGCGGCCCGCGTTGAGCCGGGCCCATGCCGAGCTTGGCCACTACGATGCCGCCGAGCGGGAGCTGGCGCGATGCCGCGAGATCGTGGCGGCGGGCGAGGATTGGCGGGGTATCTCGGGAGACGTCGCGCTCGCCGCGGCGGTCCTCGCAGCGGCCCGAGGCCGATACCAGGAGGCCGAGGGTGAATTCGCCGCGGCGCTCTCGATCTTTTGCCGCTACAGCGCGCCGTGGGAGGAAGCCGACACGTTCGAGTGCTGGGCGAGCGCGCTCGTCGCCGCGGGTGATCGCGCTCGGGCGGCCGAGCAGTTCGACGGCGCGATCGAGGTCTACCGGCGCATCGGCGCGCCAGAGCGCTGGATCGAGCGCGTGACGTCCATGCGCGAGCGCGCCGTCGCAGCATCGGGATCCGAAGTATCTGCCTCGGCATCCGGGGGCGGCCGATACCCGGCTTCCGGCACGCTGCGCCGCAACGGCGACTATTGGATCGTCAGCGACGGTGCGACCACCGCTCACCTGAAGGACATGAAGGGCCTGCACTGCATCAGGCAGCTTCTGCTCCACCCCGGACAGGAGTTTCATGTGCTCGATCTGATCGGGCGGGAGCTGGAGCCTGGACGCCCGCGACCGGCGCAGAACCCCGAAGTAGGTGCGGGCCTGCCCGTCCTCGACGACGAGGCGAGGAGCGCCTACCGCCGCCGCTTGAGCGAGCTGCGCGAGGAGCTGGCGGAGGCCGACGCATTCAACGACAGCGGTCGTTCCGAACGGGCCCGCGGGGAGATCGACGCCATCACCGCGCAGCTGGCGGCCGCCGTGGGCCTGGGCGGTAGAGGTCGCGTCACCGGCAGCGCGGCCGAGCGCGCCCGGTCGACGGTCACCCACGCCATCACTGCGGCGCTCCGCAACATCCGCCGCAGCCTGCCCGTTCTCGCCGACGAGCTGGCGCTCCGACATCACGACGGGCACGTTCTGCGTCTACACGCCCGATCCGGCTCACCCGACCGACTGGACCCTCTGAAGGGTCGCCCCTTCACGCTGTGAAGCGGCTCTTCACGCCTCGTGGTTGAAGTGTGGACCGTGCCGGCGTCCGGCGCGGGCACGGTGAGGGAGAGCCTGACAATGAGCGGTTCGGTCGACTCTGCGCTCTATGCTGCCTATCCCCCACGCCTGGCGGGGGGGACACTGCCTGCGCGTGGGCTGCGGGGGCTCCTCGCCGCCGTCCTTGGAATCCTCGTCGCGGCCGGGACCGCCCTCGCCTGTGACGTCGACGCCGAGTGCTTCCTCTTCAACCCCTGTCTCGTGAATGCGCGCTGCCTCGACGGCGAGTGCCACTACAACAACCGCAACTGCAACGACGGCGACGTCTGCACCAATGACCGCTGCGATCCCCTGGGCGTCGGCTGCGTCCACGAGCCGGTCTGTCCGAACGACGGCATTGCCTGCAACGGTGAGGAGTACTGCTCCATCTACCTCTTCGGGGGGCTGTGCGGACGGGAACCGCCCCACTGCGACGACGGCGACGCGTGCACCATCGACAGCTGCGTCGAGCCCACGGGCTGCCGACACGTCCCGCTCAGCTGCGCCGACGCGAGCCAGTGCACGCGGGACTCCTGCGATCCCGCGACCGGGTGCCTCAACGAGGCGATCGCAGGGTGCTGTCGCACCGCGGCGGACTGCCCCGTGGACGCCTGCACGAAGCCGCACTGCACGGCCGACACGTGCGCCGCCGGGACGCCGATCTCGTGCGACGACGACGACCCCCGGACCGTCGACGGATGCGACCCGACGAGCGGCTGCACCCACGTGCCCCGGACCGCGACCACCACGTCGACGCTGCCGGGCGGCTTCGGGGGGAGCTGCACGGGGGAGGGGGACTGCGTGACGGACGACGATCCCTGCACCGAGGAGCGTTGCGTCGACGGCCGGTGCACGACCCGCGATCCGGTCGGCTTCGAGCGCCTGGCGTGCGTCTGCCGGCGTCCGTTGCCGGCTGCCTGCGCCGGCGAGCAGTATCCGCGGAAGCTCGAGCGCCGCGCGGCGCGTGCGTGCACCGTCGTCAGCAAGGCGCGCGACGCGACGGCGAAGCAGCAGCAGCGCCTGCTCGGCAAGGCGAGCCAGCAGTTCGGCAAGGCGGCGCGCCTGGCCGGGAAGGCCGCGACGAAGAGCGTCCTCACCGGCCCGTGCGCTGCGGCCGCGAGTGCAGGCATGACCGACGGAGCCAGTCGCGTGGCCGCCATCCAGGGAGGATCCTGACATGCGCCGATCGTCTGCGTACGCGGCAGTCGGGTTGACTGCGGCGCTGCTGGTCCTGACGCCGGCTGGCGATGCCGTGGCCGGCGCGAAGCGCGCCAAACACGCGGCGACCTGCGCCCGCCACACCGAAGGGGCGCTCTCGGTCGGCGCGCTGTCCGTGCGCTCCAAGGGCCCGCGCCCCTTCGTGCTCGAGCAGACGTCGAGCTACGACGCCGACGCCGCCCAGTGGCACGTGCAGGCCGTCGTGCGCCAGGGCCAGCAGCTGGTGCTGAGCCTCGAGCAGACGGTGGGGAACGACGGCACCGCATCGGGCGTGTCGCGCTACGGCCGTGGCTTCAAGGGCGTCCAGGAGATCACCTTCACCAAGAGCGGTGCCGCCGGTCAGATGATCATCGACGGCCGGCCGACGGCACCGATCGTCGTCGGCGGCGACGCGAAGGCGGTCCGTTTCGCGGACGGCAGCGCGCTGCCGCGGCTGCGGGCGCGCGCCTCGGTCAAGAAGGCGCTGCTGAAGGTCGCACGCCAGGCCGCCGTCGGGTGCGCGGAGGACACGGAAGCGACGGCCGTCTCACAGGCGGCCCCGGTGCAGGGCGTAGCCGGTTCCAGCGCAGGGAGACCCGAAGGATCGTTCAACTGCAAGAAGTGCGAGGGCAAGTGCGCGGGGGAGTGGATGGCGTGTGTGGTCGCGACGTTCACCAACCCCTACGGGGCAGCGATCGCCTCCGGGCTCTCGTTCCTCGGAGCGGGCAAGCCGACTTGCTTCCAGTTCTCGGTGGGGTGTCTCGACGACTGTCACAACAAGGAAGGCGAGGCGTGCTGTCCGATCAAGTGCGACGGCCACTGCTTCGAAGAGGGTGCCACGTGCTGCGGTGCGGCTGGGTGCGCCGCCGGCGAACGCTGCGCGGATTCGGCCATTGGGGTCTGCTGCCCCGCCGGCACCGGCGACATCTGCTCTGGCGGCTGCTGCCCGCAGGGCTATCGCTGCGACCGCTCGGGCCTCGCCTGCTGCCCGAACGGGTCAGGTGACTTCTGCGGGAGCAAGCTCGGCTGCTGCGGCGCGGGACAGCGCTGCTACGGAGCGGTCGACGAGGAAACCGGGGATGTACTCGGAGAAGTGTGCTGCGACCACGAGCCCTGTGGGTACAACACCTGCTGCGCCGCGGGAGACATCTGCGTCGCGCCCGACCTGTGCGCGAAGCCGAACGAGGTCTGCTCGAACGGTTCGTACTGTCCGTCGCCCGGCATCTGCCTGCCGAACGGCACCTGCTGCCAGGGCGGACAGGTGTGCGGCGACCAGTGCTGCAATGCGTTCGGCTCGAGCTGCTGCAACGGCCAGTGCTGCGACGGCGCGTGCATCGCCGGTGCGTGCTGCCCGACCAAGAACGCGTGTGGGCCGAGCTGCTGTCCGGATGGATACGCCTGCACCGATCCGACCGCCGGCACATGCGTTCCCTGCGAAGCGGGGGAGGACGCCTGCCCGTTCTCGCCGGGGAGGCCCGTCACCTGCTGTCCGTCGGGGCAGGACTGTTGCGTGGACGGTTGTTGCGCGGCCGGTTTCCAGTGCTGCAAGCCGCCGGGAACGTCGCAGGTGGGCTGCTTCCGCTCCTTCGAGTGCGTCAGCTGACGACGGGCTGCCGAAACCTCAGCCTGCCCGCTGTCCCGTTCGGGACGTCCCGCGGCGAAGTGCTCGACCGCCGCGAGTGGAACCGCGTCGTCGTGTCTCCCGGCGAGCACGAGCGCGGGACAGGGTGGGTCGGGCTCTTCGGCGTGGCGACGGGCGTCGTCGAGCAACGTGATCGCGAGCGGCAGCTCGCGGCCGGCGCCGTAGCGGAAGACCGGCATCTCGCCGTCGCGGCGCCAGCGGGCGACCGCGTCGGGGCCCAGCCGCTCCTCCCAGCGCCGCGCGAACCCGAACGCCGGGTGAAGAAGATGCGCGCGGTCCCGATCGAGCTGTCGGACCTCGTGGCTCTGACGCTTCCCGGTGTGCCTCCCGCCCCCCCGCTCGTCGCCGTCGTGATGCCGGTGAAGGACATCCTGAAGGGCCTGCTGCACCTGCTGGCCTGGTCGGGCCGTAGTCGCGTCACGGGGCAGCCGTCAAGATGGCTGCACGACACGGACGATCTTGCGTCACAGGAGCGCGCAGGTCTATTGTCCGGTCGATCGACGAACATGGGGAGCGCGACCTCACGTCGAAGACGACTTGCGGTCTCGTGTGCAGATCGCGCCGCAACGCTCTGGGGAGGCACAGATGAACCCGAGACGCCTGAGTGCGGCACTCCTCGGTGGGGCCATGCTCGTCGCTGCGCTCGGCGCATTCGCCGCGGACGAGCCGGCGCCGGCAGCGGCGCAGGGCCCGACGTTCTCGAAGGATCAGCTCGAGCAGATGGTGGCGCCGATCGCGCTCTATCCCGATCCGCTCCTCATGCAGGTCCTGATCGCCTCCACGTATCCGCTCGAGGTGGTCGAGGCCGATCGCTGGGTACGCCAGAACAAGAAGCTGTCGGGCGACGCGCTCGACAAGGCGGTCGCGGAGCAGGACTGGGATCCGAGCATCAAGGGTCTCGCGAGCTTCCCCGACCTGCTCAAGCGGATGTCCGAGAACCTCGACTGGACAAAGGATCTGGGCGACGCCTTCCTCGGACAGAAGGACGCTCTGCTCGACGCCGTGCAGCGGATGCGCGCGATGGCTGAGCAGGCGGGCACGCTGAAGACGACCAAGGAGCAGACGGTCGTCAAGGAAGTCGTCAACAACAAGGAGACCGTCGTCATCCAGCCGGCGAATCCCGAGACGGTGTACGTTCCGGAGTACCAGCCGGCGGCCGTCTACGGTCCGACCTACGCGGCACCGCCCGCGCCGTACTATCCCTCCATGTGGTCGTATCCGGGAGCGATGCTCGGGACGAGCCTCCTCTCGTTCGGCGTCGGGGTCGGCGTCGGCGCGCTGATCTCCGACGGGTGCAACTGGGGCAGCAACGACGTCCACGTGAACAACAACTACTACAACAACGGCGGCGGCGGCGGGAATTCCGGGAACGCGAACATCAACAAGAACGTCAACCGGGACACCAGCCGCAGCCGGGACACCAGCCGGAGCTGGCAGCACAACCCCGAGCACCGGCGAAACGTCGGCTACCGCGATCAGGGCACGGCGAAGCGCTTCGAGGGCAGTCAGCGCACGGCGTCACGTGACCAGGCGCGCAACGACGCGCGCGGGTTCGACCGCGGCGGAGCGGGTGGCGCAGGCGGCCCCGGCGGTGTGGGTGGCGCAGGGCGCCCCGGGGGTGCGGGTGGCGCAGGTCGCCCCGGCGGAGCGGGTGGCGCAGGCCGCCCCGGTGGTGTGGGTGGCGCAGGCGGCCCCGGCGGAGCGGGTGGCGCAGGCCGCCCCGGCGGCGCGGGCGGAGCAGGCCGCCCTGGCGGCGCAGGCGGCCCCGGCGGAGCGGGTGGCGCAGGCCGGCCCGGCGGCGCTGGTGGCGGGCGGCCCGGCGGTGGTGGGGCAGCCGGCGGAAGTCGTCCCTCGACGCGGCCGGCAGGCGGCGGCGACTCGTTCGGCGGCGGATACGGCAACGGCGGAGCGACCCGGCAGGCGAGCCAGCGCGGCGCCTCGAGCCGTGGTGGACAGAGCTACGCCGGAGGCGGTGGCGGTGGACGGGGCGGCGGTGGCGGCGGCTACGGGGGTGGTGGCCGGGGCGGTGGCGGCGGGGGTGGGCGCGGCGGTGGTGGCGGTGGTGGCGGTGGGCGTGGCGGCGGTGGCGGTGGTGGTGGCGGGCGTGGTGGTGGTGGCGGCGGTCGCAGGCGATAGGGAGGACGACGCATGCGCATCCTGAAGCGAACCATCACGGGCCCTACGGCCGTCCTCGCGGCGATCGTCCTCGCAGCTCCGCTCGGGGCGCACGGGGCCGACGCGCCCGCGCAGAAGACGTTCGCCCAGCCCGAAGCCGCGGTCCGCGCACTCCTCGCAGCGGTGAGCAGCGGCAACAAGACCGAGCAGATGGCGATCCTCGGGCCCGGCTCGGAGGACATCGTCTCGTCGGGCGACCCGGTCGCGGATAAAATCGCCGCCCAGCGCATCGCGAAGGCCGCCGCGGAGCGGACGCGGGTCGAGACGCTCGGTTCTGGTGACGTCGTCGCCTACCTCGGCAAGGACGACTGGCCGCTGCCCATCCCGCTCGTGAAGGACGGTGAGCGCTGGCGCTTCGACACCGTGGCGGCGCACGACGAGGTGCTCAATCGGCGTATCGGACGCAACGAGCTGAAGGCGATCCAGGTCTCGCGCGCCTACGTCGACGCGCAGCGCGAGTACGCGAGCCGCGATCGCGGCGCCGGTGCGGGTGTCTATGCGCAGAAGCTCCGCAGCGAGCCCGGCAAGCAGGACGGGCTCTACTGGAACGACGAGAGCGGCACCCACCCGAGCCCGCTCGGTCCGCTGCTGGCCGAGGCCTCCGCCGAGGGCTACGGCCCGCGCCAGGAGGGCGCCGCGCCCCAGCCGTACCACGGCTACCTCTATCGCAGCCTCCAGGCGCAGGGTGCCAGCGCGCCCGGGGGCGCGCGCAGCTACGTGAAGGACGGCAAGATGACCGGCGGCTTCGCGCTGCTCGCCATTCCGGCGGAGCACGGCTCGAGCGGGATCATGACCTTCATGGTCGGGCCGCAGGGGATCGTCTACCAGAAGAACCTGGGCGACAAGACGGCCGAAGCGGCGAAAGCGATCACGACCTTCGATCCCGACGATTCCTGGACACCCGTGCGCGACTAGTCTAAGCGGAGGCGCGGATGGAGCTTTCTCCCTGAACGCAGGTCGCGGTCTACCTCGACACCGATCGCGCGATTCGCGAGACGCTCTCGACCGCCGTACCCTGCGCCCGAGCAGCTCGTGCTCATACGCAGCGGAACGTGAGCGTGCGTCGCGCGATCGTCCCTTAACACTGTCAAGCTGCGGTCGAGGTGGTCCTTCCTACGGTGGCACGGCTCGGTACGTGGAACTACCGTCCCCTCCTGGGCGCGGTGGTCGAGGCGCCCCGCTAGGCGCCGAGGTCCGACAGGAACGAAGCCGTCCGCTTCCACATCGGGACGAGCACATCGGTGAGCTGGTGGCCGGCGTCGTACACGGCCAGTTCGCGCCCCGATCGTGCGGCCGCGAAGCGCTCGACCGTCGCCAGCGGAACGGCGTCGTCCTGGCGCCCGGCGATCACCAGCGCCGGACAGGACGGGTCCGGCTGCTCGGGATGGTGGCGGGCGTCGTCTAGGAACGTGATCTCGAGCGGGACTTCGCGCTCGAGTCCGTAGTGGAAGACCGGCATCGTGCCGTCGCGCCGCCAGCGTGCGAAGGCATCGGCGGTGAGGCGCGCCTCCCACCGCTGCGCGAAGCCGAACGCCGGCGCGAGGAGGACGAGACCGCGCACGTGCCCGGGACGACGCGTCGCCACGAGGGCCGCCAGATACCCGCCCAGACTCGAGCCGAAGAGGATCGCGGGCTCGGCCTCGAGCATCGGCTCGACAATGGCGAGCTGGCTCGTGATCGTCTGCCGCGTGAAGTCGGGCGCCAGATCAGGAATCACGAGGTCGACGCCGCGCTCGGCGAGGCGGGCGCGGAAGAACTGCGCCTTCGTGCTGCCCGGCCCGAGGCGAACCCGTGCAGGTAGATCAGCACGGCGGCTCAGCCCATCATCTTGCGATAGTCGACCGTGGCCCAGCGAGCCGGGCGCAGCCGCACCAGGACCTCGCCGTCGGCCGCGCGTTCGGACGCCGTCATGGCGAGGTACGCGTCGCCCATCTCGTCGCCGAGATAGCGTCGCGCGACGGCACGGACGTCGCGCTCCGGGTCGGGAGGGCCGAACGTCACCGGTCCCTCGACCGTGACGTAGCGGTAGGGTGGCGTCTCGTCCTGGACGCAGAAGCTGGCGTGGCCGCCGGCCTTGAGCAGTGCCGCCTTCCGCGACTTCGGACCCGTGACGAAGCACACGTCGCCGCCCGGCTCGTAGCGATACCAGACCGGCACGGTAAGAGGTGGGCGCCCGTCCTGGGTGATGCTGACGATGCCGACCCGCGTCTCGGCGAGGAATGCCTCGCGCTCGCTCTTGCTCATCGAGAAGGACATGCGTCACCCTCCTGCCCGTGGCCGATACGGGGTGTAGCCTGCCGTCGCAAGCGGAGGACCAATGCAACGTAGCGAGTTCGTCACCCACGTCCTCGATCAGCTTCGTGCGCTCGGCCCGGTGACCGCGCGGGCGATGTTCGGCGGCTGGGGCATCTATTCCCGCGACCTGATCATCGGGCTCGTCGTCGACGACGTGCTCCACCTGAAGGTCGACGATGCGAACCGTGGCGCGTTCGAGGCCGCCGGCAGCCGGCCCGTTCACCTACGCCGTTCGGGACGATCGCGGGCGACGGTCATGTCGTACTGGCAGGTGCCCTCCGCCGTGCTCGACGACGCGGACGAGCTGGTCGCGTGGTCTCGCGATGCGCTGGCGGCGGCGCGTCGCGCCCGCAGCGTCAGTAGCCGTCGATCACCGCGAGGCGCTCGCGGTGGAACGGCGGGTCGCCGAAGAGCGCCTCGCTCGAGGTGCGCGCGCTTGAACCAGAGCTGCAGGTCGAACTCCCAGGTGAAGCCGATGCCGCCGTGCATCTCGACCGATCGGCGCGCCGTCCGGCTGTAGACGTCGCCGAGGCTCGCCTTCGCCATCGCGGCGGCGCGCGCGCCCTCCTTCGCGCCGATGGTCGAAGGCGTACGCCGCGTGCCAGACGAGCGAGCGTCGCCGGCTCGACCTCGGCGACCATCTCCGCCGCGATGTGCTTCATCGCCTGGAACGAACCGATCTTGCGGCCGAACTGCTCGCGCGTCATCGAGTACTCGACGGCCATCGCGCAGCACCTGCTCGGCGCCGCCCAGGCTGTCGGCGGCGATGCCGACGCAGGCGAGGTCGAGGAGCGCGCGAGAGCAGCGGCCAGCCCTGGCCCGCACGCCCGAGCAGCGCCTCGGCCGGCAGCGCCACGTCCCGGAGCGTCACCTCGCCGACGCGCCGGGTGACGTCGATCGTTTCGTGGCCGCGGACCCGGACGCCGGGCGCGGTGCGCTCGACGAGGAACAGCGAGACGCCGCCCGGTCCGGTGCCACGCTGCGTCCGCGCCGCGACGAGCAGCACGTCGGCGCCCGGCGCCTCCAGCGCGAAGAGCTTGCCGCCGCCGAGAGTCGATAGCCGCCGCGCGTCCGCTTCGCGGTCGTCTGGATGCCGGCGGGATCGTGGCGGTCGCTCGTCCTCGAGGTAGGCGAGGGCGCCGAACGTCTCGCCGGCGACGAGCTGCGGCAGCCAGGTCTTCCGCTGCGCGGCCGTCCCGGCCTGCGCGATCGCCGCGATCACCAGCTGCGTCGACGAGGAACGGTCCCGGCGCGCGACGCGGCCGAGCTCCTCGCAGGACCAGCGCCAGATCGAGCGTGCCGAGCCCGAGGCCGCCCGTGCGCCTCGGGCAACGACGAGCCCCATCCAGCCGTGCTCCGCCATCTTCGCGGTAGAGGTCGCGCGGCACGCCGTCGTCGAGCTTCGCCGTCTCGCGGACGAGCGCCGGTGGACATTCGGCGGCGAGGAACTCGCGCGCCGCCCGCTGCAGCGCGGTCCTGGTCGTCGGTCAGCCCGAAGTCGATCACGACGCACGCTCCGGCCGCGGCTCGCGCGGCATGCCGAGCCCGCGCTCGGCGATGATGTTCTTCTGGATCTGCGCGGTGCCGCCGCCGATGATGAGCCCGAGCGAGAACATGAAGTCGAGCGGCCAGAGGCCGCCGTCGCGCACGCGCGGGTCCTTCCGCGCCGAGCCAGCCCGTCGAGCCCATCAGCTCGAGCGCGGCGCGCGCGAGGTCGTGGTTCAGCTCGCAGCGTGACGAGCTTGTTGACCGAGGCCGAGATGCCCGGGGGGCGCTTGCGCAGCGTGTCGGTGAGCTGGCGGTAGGCCTCGAGCTTCATCGTCTCGACGCGGATCGCGAGGTCGGCGAGCCGCTGGCGCACGAGCGGGTCCTTGCTCGCCGGACGGCCGTTCCGCTTGCTGGCTCTTGCGCGCAGGCGGAGCAGCGTGGCGAAGCTCTGCTGCGTGCGCGTCGTCGAGCCGAGCATGTTGCGCTCGTGGAACGAGCGTCGCGTTCGCGACCTGCCAGCCGTTGTTGAGCCCGCCGACGAGGTTCTCGCGCGGCACGTCGCACGTCCTCGAAGAAGACCTCGTTGAACCCGGCGTCGCCCGTCATCTGCACGAGCGGCCGCACGGTGACCCCCGGCGTCTTCATGTCGATCAGGAGGTACGAGATGCCGCGCGTGCTTCGGCGCCTCGGGATCGGTGCGCACGAGGCAGAACATGCGGTCGGCGTACTGCGCGTTCGACGTCCAGACCTTCTGCCCGTTCACCACGAACTCGGTCGCCGCGCAGCTCGGCGCGCGTCCGGAGCGAGGCGAGGTCGGAGCCCGAGCCCGGCTCGGAGTAGCCCTGACACCAGATGTCCTCGGCGGAGAGGATGCGTCGGCAGGTAGCGCCGCTTCTGCTCCTCGGTGCCGTGCCCGATGAGCGTCGGGCCCGACCATCTGGATGCCCATCATGCCGATGATCTGCGGCGCCCGCGCGCGCACCATCTCCTCGTTGACGATCGTCTGCCGCATGACGTCCGCGCCCTGGCCGCCGTACTCGCGCGGCCAGCCGAGCGCGAGGTAGCCGGCGCTCGTGGACCTTCCGCTGCCAGGCCTTCGGCGCGTTCGATGCGCTTCGGCGTCGGCGTCCTCCATCGAACGCTCGTCCGCCGCCCTTCGGGACGTTCTTCGTGAGCCACGCGCGCACCTCGCGCTGGAAGGCCAGCTCCTCGGGCGAGTACGTGAGATCCATAGGCGCGGTCGCTAGCACGGCGGGTGCACGCGTTGCCAGAGTCAGCCGATTGACATCGCCGGTCGCTTGCGACTCGCCCGGGGGGCCGCCCGAATGAAGACGCATGCTGCGCCGTTGGACCGAGTTCGTCGTGGGTCGCCCGCGCACGGTGATCGCCCTCGTGCTCGGGATGACGCTGCTGCTCGGCGCGCAGGCGCGCAACCTCCGCCTGGACATCCGGGAGAGCGACCAGCTTCCGCAGGATCACCCCTACGTGCGCCTGTACAATCGCATCAACACCACGTTCGGTGGCGGCGCGATGGTGGTCGTCGGCGTGCTGCCGCGTCTGGGGTCGGTGTTCACGGCCGAGCCGCTCGCAGCGCTCGGACGCATCACCGCGCGGCTGGAGACCGATCCCGCCCTTCGGGGGGCGACCGTCTGGAGTCTGGCGTCGCCGCGCGTCACCACGTTCGGGGCGAGCGACGGCGCGCTCACGGTCGAGCCGGTCATGCCGGCGGTGCCGGCCGACGCTGCGGGCCTGGCGCGGCTCTCGGCCGCCGTCGTTGGGGATCCACGCTGGACCGGCACCCTCGTCGCCGCGGACGCGAGCGCCGCCGCGGTCGTCGTCGATCTACCGGTCGACGCCAGCTATCCCGACGTCGATCGCGCGGTCGAGGCGGCGATCGCTCCCGAGCGGTCGTCCGCCCTCGACGTGGTGGCGGCGGGAGGTCCGATCCTCCTGGCAGCGCTCGACCGCGCGACCGCCCAGATGGCGTTCCTCTTCCCGCTCGCGGTGCTGATCATCGGCCTCGTGCACTGGGAGGCGTTCCGGACGCTGCAGGCGATGGTGCTGCCGCTCGTGACCGCACTGCTGAGCGTCGTCTGGGCCCTCGGGCTGATGGGGACGCTCCGTCTTCCCCTGGACACGTGGAGCGCCGTCACGCCGATCGCCATCCTCGCCGTGGCGGCCGGTCACGCGGTGCAGCTGCTCAAGCGCTACTACGAGGACGTTGCCCGCTGCGGCGACCCGGCGGCGGCGGTGGTCTCGTCGATGGCCGAGGTCGGTCCCGTGACCGTGACGGCGGGGATGATTGCCGCCGCGGGCTTCGCGTCGCTGGCGGCGTTCAGCGTGGCGAGCGTGCGGGCGTTCGGGCTGCTGATGGCGGGCGGCATCCTGAGCGCACTCGCGATCGAGCTGACGTTCATCCCGGCGTGTCGGGTGCTGCTTCCCGCGCCGCGAGCGCACGAGGCGGCGCGGGAACGGGAATCGCGCTGGCTGGATCCCGTGCTTGCCGCGGTCGCGACGCTCGTCATCACGCGTCCGCGGGCGGTGCTGCTGGCGGCGGCATTCGTGCTGGTCGCGGCGGTGGCTGGCACGCCGCACCTGCACGTGGACGGGAGCCTCCGGGCGCTGTTTCCTGCCGGCGCGGCGGTGCGGCAGGCGGACGCCGCCGTGAACGCCCGCTTCGGCGGCACGTCCACGCTGAAGATCCTCGTCGAAGGCCGGACCGCCGGCGCGATCCACGACCCGGCGGTGCTCCGCGCGATGGCCGATCTGCAGACGATGCTGGCGCGCGAGCCGCAGATCGGTGCCGTGACCTCGATCGTCGATCACCTGCGCGCGATGCACGCGGCGCTCGCGCCCGAGGAGGCGCGGCAGGACGCCGTGCCGCCCCGGCGCGCGCTGGTGGCGCAGTACCTGCTGCTGGCGTCGTTCTCCGGCAGCGACGACCTCTCGGGGCTGATCGATGCCGACGGGCGGCGGGCGGTGATCACCGGCCTCAGCCACTCCGACGAGGCCGCGTTCGCGGATCGTCTCTTCGCCCGGATACGAGTCGCCGCTGCGGAGCGCTTCCGGGGACTGCCGGTGACCGTCAGCGTCGCCGGCGGGTCGCTTGGCGCGCAGGCCGCGCTCAACTCCGTCATCGTCGCCGAGAAGGTGCGCAACCTCGTGCAGGTGACCTGCATCATCGCGCTGCTGTCGATCCTCACGTTCCGCTCCGTGGCCGCCGCCCTGCTGGTGCTGACGCCGCTCGGCATCGCGGTCGGGGTCGGGCTCGGGGTGATGGGGTGGACCGGTACCTGGCTCACGATGTCGACGGCGACCACGACGGCCATGGGCGTGAGCATCGGCGCCGACTTCGCCATCTACCTGCTCTTCCGGCTGCGCGAGGAGATCGCCGCTCGCGGGCTCGCCGACGGGGTGCGTGTGGCGCTGCTGACGTCCGGGAAGGCGGTCCTGTTCGTGTCGTCGGCCGTGACCCTCGGCTACCTGGTGCTGGCGACGTCGGGCTTCTCGGCCTGGGTGCACCTGGGCGGCATCACGGCGCTGCTGATGGCGGTCGCCGCCCTGGCGACGCTCACCGTGCTGCCGGCACTCGTGATCCTCGTCCGGCCGCGCTTCCTCGTTGCGGCGCGCCGCCGTCCGCTGGTCGCGGCGCCCGTGCCCGCCTAGCCTGAGTATACCGTGAACAGCTCGGGGATCGCCTCAGTTGAGGACGGTGTGCAGCGGCGTGACCGGCCGCGAGATCGGCGAGCCGACCTCCCAGGCGCCGAAGCTGTCGGAGTCCACGCTTTGGCCGATGCCGAGCACGCACACCTCGTGCGGGTCGGTCACCGTCAACGTGCCAGGGGGGAACGTCCGCAGTGGCTCGACGTGCGCTGGCCAGTCGTCGTAGTGGCCGGAATCCTTGGCGGCGAGCATCGCCTGGTGCCAGGCGGCGTAGTCGTGGTCGAGAGTGACGCTCTCGGGGAAGCGCCGGTGTCGGGCCGGTAGCACGAGTATCCTGAACGGCGAAGACCGTGTCGAGCGTGGAATCGTCGGCGACGCCGAGTACCTCGACGACCCATCGGCGCACCTCGGCGAGAAAGTGCTGCCAGCGCCCCGGGGGTACCATGATGCTGGGCACCACATCGAGCGTGAAGGCGATCACCGGCCAGCGCGCGCGGTCGGCCAGTGCGTCGCGCCATATCCGCTCGTAGAAATCGATCTCGCGAATGCCGCGCTCGGCGCGGATGTAGCGCCCGACGTGACGCAGGACGCCGAACTTCTCGAGGAGGAGATACACGCGGCGCAGGCGCTGCATCTCCTCGAAGTCTTCGCGCGTGAACGTCGTGCACGCGCTCACGATTTCACCCGGAGCGACGGTGATCCCGTGCTGCTTGCGGTATCCGGCCTCGTTCATCGGGCTGTTGACCAGCAGCTGCGTCGGATAGACCTTCGCGATCACCTCGCGATCGCAGGTACTGCTGCAGATCGTTGCGGAACGACGTCGAGGGTCGCACCCGGGAGCCCCATCATCAGGTCGACGAACAGCGGCAGTCCGGCGCTGCGGAACTCGCTGGCGAGCTCGTGGTACTTCTCGACCTTGATGTTCGAGCGCTTCACGGTAGCGAGCGTGTCCTCGTCCATCGACTGGAGCGAGAGCTGGCCGTAGGCGATCATCCCGGCCGTCGCCAACGTCTTCGACGATCCGGCTTCAGGTGCTTCGATCGAGTTCTTCGCGTAGTTGACGCCGAAGTGACTGCGGGATAGCCGTGCTCGCGCTTGAGCGGCGGCGAGCTTCTCCGCGATCGCGACGTCACGTTCGAAGATGCCGAAGTTGGCATCGGCCACCGCGACCACCTGACGCGGTTGCGCCCGCACCATTCCAGTTCGGCGAACACGCGCTCGAGCGAGAACTTGACGAATGCGGGACGCCGTCGCCGAGCCCCAATCGCAGAAGGTGCAGCCGTAGGGGCAGCCGCGGTTGGTTTCGATCACCGCCGCTTCGATCGACGCCTCGGCATACCGGTCGAACACCCCGGTGAGGTATGGCGAGGGAAGATCGTCGAGGTGTTCGATGCGCGGGCGGTCGGGGTTGTGGACGATCCGATCGCCGAGCCGGAACGAGATGCCGGTGACCCCGTCGAGCATCGAGAGATCGAGAACCCGCCGAGCATCGCCGGCGGCATGCCAATGGGCCAGTGCCGCGAGCGTCGCCGCGGCCGTGGCCTCGCCCTCACCGCGCACGGTGACGTCGACGTGGGGGTGATCGTGGAAGTACGCCTCGACGTCCCCGACGTACTTCGGAACGTTCGGGCCACCATGAATCGTGATCGCCTGGGCATTGGCTGCCTTCACGCGCGCCGACATCGCGAGGTTCTGCGGCGTGGACCACGTGTAGTGCGAGAAGAGGTAGACGACGGGCGTCGCATTCCCCAGCACGTCGCGTTCGGGCTCGGTCAGCCACGACGGACGGAAGTCGAGGAGCTCGGCCAACGTGCCGCCTTCGTGAGCCTTGGCGTACGCGATCACCATGCCGAGGGCGAGCGGCGGAATCTGCCACTGGAAGTGGACCGGAACGACCGGAAGCCGCCGCACGCCGGTGCGCTCGAAGCGTGCCTGTTCCTGGGCGTCGTGCTCCTCGAGCGCGCGCGCCACCACCCGCTTGAGGTTGGCTTGCCGGGCGACCGCTCGGCGGATGTCGCGATCTTCACGTGAGAGCGCGCGTTCGCGCGACGGATCGGCGAGCCGGAAGCTCTGCAACATCCCGACCGCCGCCAGTCGGCGCAGCAACGCGTCGAAGGCGCCGCGGTCGAGCCCACCACCACGGCGATCGCCCTCGTATGCCCGCCAGGCCTCGGCGACGGTGATTGGCTTGCGCAAATGGTCGGCCGCGAACAGCTGGTCGGCGCTCAGGCGGGCGCGCAGGGTGCCGTCGTGATCGACCTGCTCGAAGCCATGCGTGCCGATGCGGAGAAGCATCGGCGTCGTGAGCACGAGCTGCTCGTCGTCAGCCAGCGGCCGTTCCACGACCGGCGGCTCGGGCGAGCCCGCTCCTGCCTCTGGGGCGGCGTCGTTCGCGATCAGCAGATTGCGGGCGCACAGGTCGTCGACGAGCGGCCCGAGCGACTCCGGGTCGGCACCCCGCCGCCGCAGTGCCGCAATCGCCCGCTGCGGTGGCGGTGCATCGGGGCGCGCCAACGCCTCGAGCAGGAGCAGCTCTGCCAGTCCAAGTGGGCGCGCCGGACGCCCCCAGGTCTCGGGCAGCAGCACGCCTTGCACCGTCGCGGCGACCATCAGCACCGGGGACGTACGCATGGCCGTTTCCGTACGTCCGGCGGAGTCGCCCCAGAGTCCTTGGGGTCGTCGTAGAAGCCGTCGAATCATGGTGCTGCCGGGCACGATGCGTGTGCGCCGTGGTGCCTTTGTACGGACAGGCGCAGCCGCCGGTCAACGCCTCATTTGCTCGGGCCCTCTGCGAAGCCCGATTCCGCCACCGTGGGGCTGGGACAGCGCGCGAGGTCGCCGCAAACCGCACATCGAATGCCTCCGCGCCCGTTCCTGGCGCGAGCAACGACAGCTAGCGGAAGAGCGCCTTCGCCAGCTCGCCGCGGTAGCGGTCGGTCAGCGGGTGCTGAGGTCCGAGCACCTCGAAGAGGTCGAGCATGGCCCGTCGCGCGCCGTCGTCGTCGTAGTGGCGATCGCGCTGCACGACCTCGAGCAGCTCGGCGAGAGCGGCCTCGTGCCGACCGCTGGCGGCGAGCGCCCGCCCGAGGGCGAGCCGGGCGCCCACGTCGGTCGGGTCCGCCGCGACCCGTGCCCGCAGGGTCGCCTCGTCGCCCGTGCCGTCGAGGCGGGTCCGCAGCGCCGCCGCCAGCCGTTCGGCCTCGCGCGCCACCGGCGCGTTCGGGGAGATGCGCTCGAGCAACGGCAGCGCGTCGGCGACGGCCTCGCGCTCGGCGAGCAGCCTGGCCAGGCCGAGCAGCGCCCGCGGGTGGCGTGCCTCGCGCTCGAGGGCGGCGCGGAGCGTGGTCTCTGCGCCCGCGGGATCGGTCGCCGCCAGCGTCAGACCCTCGCGGACCAGGCGGTCGGCCTCCGTGGGCAGGACCCCGGCGAGGAACTGGCGCACGGCCGCCTCCGGCTGCGCGCCGACGAACTGGCCGACCAGGGCACCATCCCGAAACCCCATGACCGCAGGGATGCTGCGGATGCCGAACGTCTGCGCAACGGCCGGGGCCTCATCGACGTTCACCTTGGCGAGGACGAACGCGCCGTCGTGCTCCTGGGCCAGTCGTTCGAGGACCGGACCCAGGGTCCGGCACGGTGCGCACCAGGGTGCCCAGAAGTCGACGACGACCGGAGTCGTCTCGGAGCCGGCGAGGACCTGCTGCTCGAAGTCGCCGTCGCCGACGTCGATCACCCACGGCGAGACGCCCATGGCGCAACCGTGCGGGATCGGGCGCCGCGATACAAGTCCCGCGGACTCGCGCGGCGAAGGGAGAGACCGCGGGGCCGGGGCGAGGGGGGTCGCCCGGTGGCCCCGCGGTGCGGAGGACCTATCTCGACGTCAGTTCGCGGGCTTCATCGCGGGCGCCGCCGGCTTCGTGGTGGCCGAGGACGCGTGCTTCTTGCCGCTGTGCTTCTTCGCCTTGTGGGTGCTGGTAGCGCCAGCGATCCCAGGGGCGACGGCGAGCGCGGCTGCGAGGAGGGCGATACCGAGGAGCTGCTTCATGTGCGTTCGTTCCTTTCGCGGGCGCCCATTGCGCCCGGTTCGTGAGCTTCGCCCACGAAGCGAGCAACGGGCGTGCCGCCCGGGCGCCCTCGTCCCGCCGTTCCTGCTCGCCGACGACCGGGGCGTTCCGCCACGTCGGCGGGGCGATCGGCCCCGCCCGCGCGCCGCGCGTCGTCGCGTCGAGTTGACACCTCGAACCCGCCGCCTATAACGGAGGCCCGTAGTCGGTTCCCGGGGGTGAGCTCCGTCCGCAGCTGGCTCGCCCGTCGGAGCCCGGCTGCGGTTTTTCGTTTCATGGAGCCCATTGCCATCATCCCCGCGCGCTACGCATCGACCCGGCTCCCGGGGAAGGCGCTGGCATCCATCGGGGGGCGACCGATGATCTGCCACGTGGCAGAGCGGACACGGCGCGTGCGGGGGGTCGGTCGGGTGATCGTCGCCACCGACGACGAGCGCATCCGGGCCGCCGTCCTGCCTCTCGGTGTCGAGGTCGCCATGACCCGAGCGGACCATCCGTCGGGAACCGATCGCCTGGCCGAGGTCGTCGCGGGTCTCGACGCCGACGTGGTGGTGAACGTCCAGGGCGACCTGCCGCTGCTCGATCCGCGGATGGTGGAGGCGCTCCTCGAGCGCATGGCGACGGATGCGACATTGCCGATGGCCACCGTCGCGTCGCCGCTCGCCGACGAGATCGAGTTCCGCTCGCCCCACGTCGTCAAGGTCGTCAGTGACGGCGGTGGGCGCGCCCTCTACTTCTCGCGCAGCCCCGTGCCGTACGACCGCGACGGCACGCGCGCTGCGGGCGAGCCCTGGGGCTGGCGGCACGTCGGCCTGTACGCCTACCGGCGCGACGTCCTGCTGCGGCTCGCGGCACTGGCGCCGTCGCCGCTGGAGCGGCGCGAGAAGCTCGAGCAGCTGCGCGCGCTCGAGCACGGCATCGGCATCGGCGTGGTCCCCTGGACGGCGGCGGAGCCGTTGGTCGAGGTGGACACGCCGGAGGATCTGGAGCGGGCGCGGACGGCGCTCGACGGGGGGGCGGCATGAAGAACCAGGGGTCGAAGACCAAGTACATCTTCGTGACCGGCGGCGTGGTCTCGTCGCTCGGCAAGGGCGTTGCCTCGGCCTCGATCGGCGCGCTGCTCGAGGCGCGCGGGCTCAAGGTGACGCTCGTCAAGATGGATCCGTACATCAACGTCGATCCGGGAACGATGAGCCCGTTCCAGCACGGCGAGGTGTACGTCACCGACGACGGCGCGGAGACCGACCTGGATCTCGGCCACTACGAGCGGTACGTCTCGACCCGGATGGGCAAGCGCAACAACTTCACCACCGGGCAGGTCTACGACACCGTCATCACCAAGGAACGGCGGGGCGACTACCTGGGTCGCACCGTGCAGGTGATCCCGCACATCACCGACGAGATCAAGCGCCGCATCCGCGAAGCGGCCGAGGGCGCCAACATCTGCATCGGCGAGATCGGCGGCACGGTCGGCGACATCGAGAGCCTCCCGTTCGTGGAAGCGGTGCGACAGTTCGGATGGGACCTCGGACGGCAGAACGTGCTCTACGTCCACCTGACGCTCGTGCCCTTCATCCCCGCGGCGGGCGAGCTCAAGACGAAGCCGACCCAGCACAGCGTGAAGGAGCTGACCGGGCTCGGCATCCAGCCGGACATCCTGCTGTGCCGGGCCACGCATGCGTTGGCGAAGAGCGTCAAGCAGAAGATCGCGCTCTTCTGCAACGTCGACGAGAGCAGCGTCATCAGCGCACCGGACGTGGAGACGATCTACGAGGTGCCGTTGGCCTTCAACGCGGAGGGGCTCGACGAGCGCATCGTCGAGAAGCTCAACGTCTTCACCGGTACGCCGAATCTCACCCGCTGGCGCCGCATGGTCTCGGCGATCAAGAACCCGAAGGAGACGGTCCGGATCGCGATGGTCGGCAAGTACGTCGACCTCACCGACTCCTACAAGAGCCTCAACGAGGCGCTAGTGCACGGCAGCATCGCCAACGAGTGCCGCGTCGAGATCGTCCACGTCGATTCCGAGAAGATCGAGCAGGAGGGGCTCCCGGAGGCCGTCCGGACCGCCGACGGCATCCTCGTGCCGATGGGCTTCGGACCGCGGGGCACCGAGGGCAAGATCGCGGCCGTCCGTTTCGCGCGCGAGAACAAGGTGCCGTTCCTCGGCATCTGCTTCGGGATGCAGATGGCGGTGATCGAGTTCGCTCGGCACGTGTGCGGCCTCGACAAGGCCAACTCGACCGAAGTCGATCCGAACACGCCCCATCCCGTCATCGACATGATGACGGCGCAGCGCGGGCTGACGCAGAAGGGCGGCACGATGCGACTCGGATCGTATCCGTGCGTCCTCGAGGAAGGGTCGAAGGCCCGGAAGCTCTACAACCGGAAGAAGGTCTCCGAGCGGCACCGGCACCGCTACGAGTTCAACAACGTCTACCGCGAGCAACTCGCCAAGGCGGGCCTCGTCCTGTCCGGGCTGTCGCCGGACGGCTCGCTCGTCGAGATGATCGAGATCGCCGATCACCCCTGGTTCCTCGCATCCCAGTTCCACCCCGAGTTCCACTCGCGCCCGATGGACTGCCATCCGCTGTTCAAGGGGTTCGTGCGGGCCGCGTTGCAGCAGCGCGCGAAGCGTCGCGACACGCCGCTTCTGGGCGCGCTCAAGGTGGTGAAATAGGCGTGTCTCCGGGCGTGCGCGTGGGGTCCGTCGTGATCGGCGGCGGCGCGCCGCTCGCGCTGATCGCCGGACCCTGCGTCATCGAGTCGCGGGACGCGGCGATGCGTCACGCCGAGCGGCTGCGGGCGATGGCGGACCAGGCCGGCCTGCCGCTCGTGTACAAGTCGTCCTTCGACAAGGCGAACCGGACGTCCATCGCGGGCTTTCGCGGCGCTGGACTCGAGCACGGCCTCGCCATCCTCGACGAAGTGCGCCGCGCGATCGGCGTCCCGGTCCTCACCGACGTGCACGAGCGCGAGCAGATCGCGGCGGTGGCGGCGGTGGTCGACGTGCTGCAGACGCCCGCGTTCCTCTGCCGGCAGACGGACTTCATCCAGGCGGTGGCGGCGGCGGGCAAGCCGGTGAATCTGAAGAAGGGGCAGTTCCTCTCGCCCGAGGAGATGACGAAGGTCGTGGAGAAGGCGCGCGCCGCGGGCAACGACCGGCTGCTCGTGACCGAGCGCGGCTTCATGCTCGGGTACAACAATCTCGTCGCCGACATGCGCTCGCTGCCAGTGCTTGCAGCGACCGGCTGTCCCGTCGTCTTCGACGCGACGCACAGCGTGCAGCGCCCGGGCGGGCGCGGTGACAGCTCCGGCGGCGACCGGCAGTTCGTCGCCCCGCTCGCGCGTGCGGCGGTGGCGGCGGGTGTCGACGCGGTCTTCCTCGAGGTGCACGAAGTCCCGGAGCGGGCGCTGTCCGACGGCGCCACGAGCGTCGCGCTCGCCGACCTGCCGGCGCTCCTGGCGCAGCTCGTCGCGATCGACCGTGCCGTGCGCGCGACGGGCCCGGGGGCGTATGCGCGCTGAACGGATCGAGCGGGCGCGACGCGTCCTGGGGATCGAGGCGAACGCGCTCACCACGCTGCGCGACCGGCTGGGCGAGCCCTTCTCGCGCGCGATCGATCTGCTGCTCGCCTGCCGCGGACGAGTGGTGGTGACCGGCGTCGGCAAGTCGGGGATCGTCGGCCGGAAGATCGCCGCCACGCTCGCCAGTACCGGCACGCCGGCGCTCTTCCTCCATGCCGGCGAGGGGGGTCACGGTGACCTCGGCATGCTGCTGCGCGGTGACGCGCTGGTCGCGCTCTCCTACAGCGGCGAGACGGGCGAGGTGCTGAGCATCCTGCCGGTAGCGCGGCGTTTCGGCGTGCCGCTGCTCGCGATCACGGGCGCGCCGGCGTCCACCCTGGGGCGCGCCGCCGACGTCGTCCTCGACGCGAGCGTTCCCGAGGAGGCCTGCCCCCTCGGCCTCGCGCCCACGGCGAGCACCACGGCGACGATGGCGCTCGGTGACGCGCTCGCCGTGGCGTTGCTCGAGGAGCGGGGCTTCTCGGCGGAGGACTTCGCGCTGCTGCATCCGGGCGGGGCGCTCGGTCGCCGGCTGCTGCGCGTCGAGGACGTCATGCACCGGGGCGACACGCTGCCGGTCGTGGGTCTCGGGGCATCGCTGCACGACACGCTGGTCGAGATGACGCGCAAGCGGCTCGGGGTGACGGGCGTGGTCGACGACGCGGGCGCGCTCGTCGGCGTGGTGACCGATGGCGACCTGCGCCGCGGTCTCGAGCGATCGGGGGACGTGCGCGCGCTCACCGCGGGGGAGCTCATGAGCCGGCGGCCGAAGACGATTCGCGGCGAAGCACTCGCGGGTCAAGCGGTCGCGGTGATGGAGCAGCACGCGATCACGTCGCTCTTCGTGCTCGAAGACGGCACGCACCGGCCGCAGGGCGTCGTCCATCTCCATGATCTGCTCCGCGCCGGCGTAGTCTGATGCCCGGCCGGCGGTCGCTCTGGCGGCGGCTGCGGCGGGCGACCCGCGGTCCGCGCAACGCGATCCTGGCCCGCGCCCTCGCCGGTGGAGCCCGAGCGTTCGGCGCGCTGCCGCCGCCGGTCGCCATCGGCGTCGGGCGTACGCTCGGGGCGGCGGCGCATCTCGTCCTGGCCCGAGACCGGCGCCTCGCCCTCGAGCACGTCGCGTTGGCGCTGCCGGCGCTCGACGCCGGCGCGCGGCGCAAGCTCGTCCGCGAGACCTTTCGTCACGCGGGACAGTCCTTCGCCGAGCTCGCACAGTGGCCACGGCTCCGCGAGATGCCCGATTACGTCACCATCGACCGTCTCGACCTGCTCGAGTCGGCGCTCGCCGGCGGCCGCGGGGTGATCGCCGTGACCGGTCATTGCGGCAACTGGGAATTGCTGGCGGCGACGATCGCCCGCCGCTTCCCGGTGTCGGTGGTCGCCCGCCGTGTGAACGACGAGCGGTTCGACGCCCTCGTCGTCGGCTTCCGCCGTGGCGCCGACATGGAGATCCTGGCCCGCGACGATCCGCACTTCGTCGCCAACGTGCGCGAGGCGCTGCGTCGTAACCGGATCGTCGCGCTCCTGATCGACCAGGACACGCGCGGCGCCGGCGTATTCGTGCCGTTCTTCGGGCGACCGGCGCGGACGCCACCCGGTGCGGCCCTGCTGGCGCTGCGCAATCGCGTGCCCGTGCTCACCGTCTTCATCGAGCGGGGAGCCGGACGGCCGCCATCTCATCCGCTTCGCACCCGTGCCGCTCGGGGACGAGCGGGGCGGGCGGCATCGGGCGACCACGTTGACCGCCGATCTCACGGCGGCGATCGAGGCGCAGATACGTCGTGTTCCGGCGCAATGGGTGTGGTGGCACGAGCGCTGGAAGCGACGGCCGAATGGTACCGACTCGCCTTTACTCTCCGGGGGGCCCGTGGTACGCCCGGCCGTCTCGACGGATTAGCCATGCGAAGGACGCGGCTCCGAGCCGGCCTGCTCGTCGTCGTCACGCTGGCGCTGACGGTCATCGGGTACGAGGTGTCTCGCAGCATCGCGCTCAGGCGCGCGCGCACGGTCCTCGATCTCGGCCCGGATTTCGTGCCGAACGTCGCGCAGCACATCCAGAATTTCCGTCGTGTGAAGGTGGAGGGGGGCAAGACGGTCTGGGAGGTGATGGCGGACGACGCGCAGTACTTCGAGAAGACCGACACCGTCATCGCCACGCATCCGCGTGTCACCCTTTTCCTCCAGGATGGGCGCCGGGCCCACATCCGCGGCAGGGAGGGCGAGCTCGGCCTCGAGGGCAGCGAGCTGCTGCGGGCGACGCTGCGCGGCGACGTCGTCGTCGAGCTCGATGACCTGGTGCTGAATACGGACCAGGCCACGTTCGACCGTGACGCCGACCAGATCACCGCCCCGGGCGCCGTGACCCTCCGTGGTCGGACGATGGACGTGAAAGGCGAGGGCATGGAGGTGGAGGTCACGGCGCAGCAGGTGCGCCTGCTGCGGGACGTCCACACGGTGCTCCGGAACGCCGATGCGCAGTCGTGAGCTGACCCTTCTCGGGCTCCTCCTTGCCGCTACGGCGGCGGGAAGCGTCGAGCGCAGCGGGGGCGCGACACCCGGTGGTCTCTTCCAGCTGGGCGGCGGCGGCTCGAAGGAGCCCATCACCGTCACGGCGGATCGGCTCGAGTACGACTACAAGTCCAACGTGCTCGTCTATCGGGGCTCCGTGGAAGCCGTGCAGGGGAAGGCGACGCTCCACAGCGACGTCCTCACCGTGACGTTCCTCCGCGACGAAGCCAAGGACGGGGCGAAACCCTCCGTCGACCCGACGGAGGGCGGTACCAGCAAGCTCCAGGAGATCGTCGCCGTCGGGAACGTTCGCATCGATCAGGGGACCCGCTGGGCGACCGGCGGGCGGGCCGTCTTCGATCAGGTCCGGCGGACGGTCGTGATGAGCGAGAACCCGATGCTGCACGATGGTCCCAACGAGGTCGCGGGCGATCGCGTCGTCGTCTTCCTCGACGAGGATCGCAGCGTCGTCGAGGGCGGACGGAAGCGGGTGAAGGCCGTGTTCCACCCGGACAGCGGCAAGGGCGACGAGTCCACGGCAAAGACCGGCGGCCCCACCGACGGCGCGCAGCGGGCCCCCGACGCCGAGACGCCGCCCCGCGGAGCGACACCACCGTGAGTGCCGGCGCTGCGAATGGCGGCGGCTCGGCGCTGCTGCGCGGCGAGCACCTCGTCAAGGCATTCGGGGGGCGGCGTGTCGTCAACGACGTCACGGTGGAGGTCCATGCCGGCGAGATCGTCGGACTGCTCGGCCCGAACGGGGCCGGCAAGACGACGACGTTCTACATGATCGTCGGTCTGACGCGCCCCGACACTGGAACCGTCCACCTGAATGGCGACGACGTGACCGGGCTACCCATGTACGAGCGGGCCCGTCGCGGCGTCGCGTACCTGCCGCAGGAGCCGTCAGTGTTCCGCAAGCTCACGGTCGAGGAGAACCTCCTGGCGATCCTCGAAACCCTCGACCTCACCGCCGGGGAGCGCCAGGCGAGGCTCAAGCGGCTGCTCTCCGAGCTCGGGATCACGCGCGTGGCGAAGAGCAAGGCATACGCGCTCTCCGGTGGCGAGCGGCGGCGCGTCGAGATCAGTCGCGCGCTGGTCATTTCGCCCTCGTTCATCCTCCTGGACGAGCCGTTCGCGGGCATCGATCCCATCGCTGTGGTTGACATTCAGGGCATAGTGACTCAGTTAAAAGAGCGCGGCATAGGCGTGCTCATCACCGACCACAACGTGCGGGAAACCCTTGGAATCTGTGACCGTGCGTACATCCTGAACGAGGGGGCGGTGCTCGAGGAGGGCGTCCCGGCGCACATCGCCGAAAGCCGCGTGACCCGCGAAATTTACCTCGGCGAGAAGTTCCGTCTCTAGTCATGGCTGAGCCACGCATCGTCCTGCAGCATCGGCTGACGCAGCAGCTGGTGATGACGCCGCAGCTGCGGCAGGCGATCAAGATCCTGCAGGTGTCGCGTGCCGAGCTCGAGACGCTGATCGACCAGGAGCTCACCGAGAACCCCGTCCTCGAAGACCAGGTCCCCCTCGACGAGAAGCCGGAGTCCGAGTACGAGGTCCCCACCGTCGACACCACCAGCCCCACCGACGAGTACGCCGCGCCGGCAGAGGGCGAGCAGGAAGCGAAGAACGTCGGCGAGATCGACTGGAAGGAGTTCGCCGAGAACTACTCCAACGACATGCACGGCGGTACGGGCGGGAGCGTCAGCAACGACGACGACGACGATCGCCGATCGGCGCTCGAGAACATCCTGGTCAAGCGCACGCTGCTGCCCGAGCACCTCATGTGGCAGCTCCGGCTCACCGACATGAGCGACGAAGAGCGCGAGCTGGGCGGCTTGATCATCGGCAGCCTCGATCCGGACGGCTACCTCGGCACCTCGCTCGACGAGATCGCGTTCCTCGCCAACGTCTGGCCCGACACCAGCGTCGTCGAGCGCGTGCTGAAGCGCATCCAGGAGTTCGACCCGCCCGGCGTCGCCACGCGCAACCTCGCGGAGTGCCTCCTGAACCAGTTGCGCCAGCTCGGCCTCGACGACGACTCGCTCCCGGCGCGCATCGTTCGCGACCACCTGCCGATGCTCGAGAGCCGTCGCTTCGACCGGCTCGCTCGTGACCTCGGCGTCACCATGGAGCAGGTGGCCGAGGCCACGAAGGTCATCGCCGTGCTCGAGCCGAAGCCCGGTCGCGACTTCGGCGACGGAGAGACGCGCTACGTCACGCCCGACGTCTACGTCCAGAAGGTGGGCGAAGAGTGGGTCGTCACGTTGAACGACGAAGGCCTGCCGCGCCTCCGGGTCTCGTCGTTCTACCGCCGGATGCTCGGCGGAGCGGCGGAAGGGTCGGCCGAGGCGCGAGGCTACATCCAGGAGAAGATGCGCGCGGCTGCGTGGCTCATCAAGTCGATCCACCAGCGCCAGCGCACGTTGTACATGGTCACGTCCAGCATCGTGAAGTTCCAGATGGACTTCCTCGAGAAGGGGGTCTCGCAGCTCCGCCCGCTCGTCCTGAAGGACGTCGCCAACGACATCGGCATGCACGAATCGACCGTCAGCCGCGCGACGGCCGGGAAGTACGTGCATACGCCGCAAGGCACCTTCGAGCTCAAGTACTTCTTCACCTCGAGTCTGCGCAGCGGCCACGGCGAGGACGTCTCTGCGGAGAGCGTCAAGGAGAAGATCCGCACGATCATCGCCGCCGAAGACCCGAAGAAGCCGCTGAGCGACCAGTACATCGCCGAGATGCTGGCGAAAGAACAGATCGACATCGCCCGCCGGACGGTCGCCAAGTATCGTGAGCTGATGGGGATCCTCCCGTCCTCCAAGCGCCGGCAGGTCTACTGAACGACACTTCCCCGCGCAGCGGAGGGGCCATGCAGATCACCGTCACGTTCCGGCACGTCGATCCGACGCCGGCCCTGCGCGCCTACGCCGAGGAGAAGCTCGAGCGCGTCAAGAAGTATCTCCGCCGGCCGGTCGACGCGCACGTGATCCTCGGCGTCTCGAAGGAGCGGCACGTCGCCGAGATCACGCTCCAGGCCGACCACGTGACGATGTTCGCCAAGGAAGAGACGCACGATCTCTACTCGGCGATCGACCTCGCGATCGACAAGCTCGAGCATCAGGCGCAGAAGCTGAAGGCGAAGCGCCGCGACCACAAGGACGGCTCCAGCGTGCGATCGGCCGCGGCGCTGGCCGTCACCTCGTCGGTGCTGTCCGCGGCCGATCGCGAGCCGGGCGGCGCGCCCGCGATCATCCGCACCCAGCGGATTCCGGCGAAGCCGATGTCCGTCGAAGAGGCCGTCACGGTGCTGGCCGCGTCCCGCGACGAGTTCCTCGTGTTCACCAACGCGCGCACGGAGGCGCTCGCGGTGCTGTACCGCCGGAACGACGGCGACTACGGCCTGATCGAGCCGGAGGGACGCTGAGCGATCATGAAGATCGGCGACATTCTGGCGGAGGAGCTCGTCGTCGCCTCGCTGAAGGGCAAGACGAAGAGCGACGTGATCGAGGAGCTGGCGAGCGCGATCGCGCGGCACCATCCCGAGATCGAGCGGGGGCGGCTGGTGCAGGCGCTGGAAGACCGCGAGCGGCTCAACTCGACCGCGCTCGGCGACGGCGTCGCGATTCCCCACGGGAAGCTCCCCAACGTTGCGCAGGTCGTGGCGGCGTTCGGGCGCAGCCCCGGTGGCATCGACTTCCAGTCCCTCGACGGTAAGCCGACGCACCTCTTCTTCCTCCTGGTGGCGCCCGACGAGTCGGCCGGTGCCCACCTGAGGGCGCTGGCGCGCATCTCGCGCTTGTTGAAGGACGCGAGCTTTCGCGACCGCCTGCTCGCGGCCGGCGACGCGCACGATCTCTTCACCACCATCACGGACGAGGACGCCCGGTATTGAGCGTCACCGTCCGCGAGTTGCTCGAGACGGCGGGGCCGATGTTGGGGCTCCGGCTGGTCGCGGGCGCCCGCGGCCTCGCCCGGACGATCTCGAAGCCCCGACTCCAGCAGCCGGGGCTCGCGCTGGCGGGCTTCCTTCCGCAACTCCACCCCGATCGCGTGCAGGTGCTGGGTCGACAGCGAGGTGGCGTTCCTGGCGCAGCTGCCGCGCGTGCGCGCTCGTGCCGCCGTGTCGACCGTCGCGCGGGCGGGCGTCGCGTGCTTCGTCGTCACCAACGGCACCCGCCCGCCGGCGGTCGTTCGCGCGACGGCCGAAGCGGTGCGCGTGCCGCTCCTGACGTCGACGCTGCGCACGGCCGAGTTCATCCGGCACGCCTCGACGTGGCTCGAAGAGCGCCTGGCTCCCGAGACCCAGGTTCACGGCGACCTGGTCGAGGTCCAGGGCGTCGGGATACTCATTCGCGGCGCGAGCGGCATCGGCAAGAGCGAGGCGGCGCTCGATCTGGTCGTCCGCGGCCACCGTCTCGTGGCCGACGACGTCGTCCTGGTGCGGCGGATCTCGCCCACCGTGCTGCGCGGTCGCGCCGCCACGCTGCTGCGGCACCACATGGAGATCCGCGGCCTCGGCGTGATCGACATCGAAGCGCTCTTCGGCACCCTGGCGACGCTCGACGAGCGGCAGATCGACCTGGTGGTGGAGCTGGTCGAGTGGACCGAGACCGTCGACCGGTTGGGTCTCGACGAGACGCAGATCCTCCTCCTCGACACCCCGTTGCCGATGATCCGTCTTCCCGTCAGCCCCGGGCGGAGCGTCGCGCTGCTGATCGAGACGGCCGCGCGCAACCACCTGCTGCGCGCCCGTGGCCGGCACAGCGCGCGGGATTTCGCGGCACGGATCGAGCGCGCGACGACCGCCGGCCGCAGGGCCCGCTCCAGGACATCGAGGTCGCGATGAGCGAGCGGCTGCGCGCCGTGGTCGTCACCGGCATGTCGGGGTCGGGGAAGAGCACGGCGCTGCACGTGCTCGAGGACCTCGGGTTCTACTGCATCGACAACCTGCCGGTGACGCTGCTGCCGCGCTTCCTCGAGCTGTGGGAGAGCTCGGGCGAGGAAGTCCGCCGCGTCGCCCTGGGCATCGACGTGCGCGCGGGGCGATTCCTCCGCGACTTCCCCCGCGTCTTCGACGAGCTGCGGACGGCCGGGATCACGCTCGAGGTCCTCTACTTCGAGGCGAGCGACGACGTCCTGGTGCGTCGGTTCAGCGAGACCCGCCGCCCGCACCCCGCCGCCGAGGGCGGCTCGGTCGCCGACGGCATCCGCCGCGAGCGCGAGGCGCTCCAGGGGCTGCGCGAGGTCGCGGACCGGATCGTCGACACCAGCGCGTTCACGGTCCACGAGCTGCGCGCGACGTTGCGCGACCTGGTCGAGCGCCCCGAGGCGGGCGCGATGACCGTGTCGCTCGTGTCGTTCGGCTACAAGTACGGCCTGCCGAGCGACGCCGACATCGCCCTCGACTGCCGCTTCCTGCCGAACCCGTTCTTCGTCGAGGAGCTGCGGCCGAAGATCGGCACCGATCCCGCGGTGGCGGAGTACGTCCTCGCGCGCGACGACACGAGGAGTTCCTGCGCCAGGTCGAGGCCCTGCTCGCGTTCACGCTGCCGCGCTATCAGCGCGAGGGCAAGAGCTACCTCACGATCGCGCGTCGGCTGCACCGGCGGGCGGCATCGCTCGGTGGTGCTGGTCGAGGAGCTCCGCCGGCGGCTGGCAGGGGCCGGCCATCGCGTACTCGTGCGGCACCGCGACGCCGAGCGCTGACCCGCCGCCCGCGCCATCGACTTGCCGGGTGCGGTCCTGGGAGGTAACGTTCTTCCAGGATGGTCGGGATCGTCGTGGTCGGCCACGGCCGGCTCGGGGCGGAGATGGTCCAGGCGCTCGAGAGCGTGCTGGGCCCGGTGGAGGCGATGGAGGCGGTGGTGACCGCGGCCACGGACCGCCCCGAGGACATCGGCGGCCGGCTGCGGAGCGCCGTTGCGCGGGTCGACCGGGGACAGGGGGCGTTCATCCTCACCGACATGCTCGGGGACACCGCGACCAACCAGAGCCTCGCTCTCGCACGCGAGGAGCATGGCCGCGTCGAGGTCGTCGCCGGCATCAACATGCCGATCCTGATCAAGCTCGCCAGCGTGCGGCACAACATGGACGCGCGCGCACTGGCGCAGTTCCTCAAGCGCTACGGCCAGGAGCACATCTTCTGGGCGACCGAGCCGCCGGTCTCGCGCAAGCAGGGAGCAGCCTGAGTCGCCGATGGCCGACGATCCGCCGCGCGAGCACCGCGCGACCCTCGACCATCAAGAATCGGCTCGGCCTGCACGCGCGCGCGGCGGCCCTGATGGTGCAGACCGCCGGCCGCTTCGACGCCGAGGTGTCGGTGGAGAAGGACGGGCAGACGGTGAACGGTCGCAGCATCATGGGCATCATGATGCTCGCCGCCGAACAGGGCAGCGTCATCGACGTGACCACCAGCGGGACGCAGGCGGGGGAGGCCATGACCGCCATTCGTGAGCTGGTGGACGCGAAGTTCCACGAGCCTGAATAGGCCGGGTCGGGCCTGCCTGCGGGGGCATTCGCTGTGGCGATCGCGCTTGCCCGTGCGGAAGGCGTTCGGCTATAGCAGCCGATCACTATGCTCAAGGACTACGTTTTCACGTCCGAGTCGGTGAACGAGGGACATCCCGACAAGGTCTGCGATCAGATCTCCGACGCCATCCTCGACGCCCTGCTGACGCAGGACCCGGAGAGTCGCGTCGCCTGCGAGTCGCTGATCAAGACCGGCCTGGTCGTCGTCGCCGGCGAGATCACGAGCAAGGCGAAGGTCGAGTTCGGCGAGATCGCCAAGTCGGTGATCCGCGACATCGGCTACACGACGCCGGAGAGCGGCTTCAACTGCGACAGCTGCGCCGTCGTCACGGCCATCGAGCGCCAGTCGCCCGACATCTCCCAGGGCGTCACCGAGGGCGAGGGCCTGTTCAAGGAGCAGGGCGCCGGCGACCAGGGCATGATGTTCGGCTTCGCGTGCGACGAGACGAAGGAGTACATGCCCTTCGCCATCTACACCGCGCACCGCATCGGCCAGCAGCTCGCGGAGGCGCGTCGCTCGGGACAGCTGCCCTTCCTGCTGCCCGACGGCAAGTGCCAGGTGACGGTCGAGTACAAGGACGGCACGCCCGGTCCGCGCGAAGACCGTCGTCGTCTCCTCGCAGCACACCGCCGACGTCAGCCATGCGACGCTCAGGGAGGCGATCATCGAAGAGGTGGTGAAGAAGGTCGTCCCGCCGGAGTTCCTCGACAAGCAGACCGTCTACTACATCAACCCGACGGGCAAGTTCGTCGTCGGCGGTCCGCAGGGCGACTGCGGCCTCACCGGGCGCAAGATCATCGTCGACACGTACGGCGGCTACGGGCGGCACGGCGGCGGCGCGTTCAGCGGCAAGGACCCGAGCAAGGTCGACCGCAGCGCCGCCTACATGGCGCGCTACGTCGCGAAGAACGTCGTCGCGGCCGAGCTGGCGCAGCGCTGCGAGGTGCAGGTCGCGTACGCGATCGGCGTCGCCGACCCGGTCTCGGTGCTGGTCGACACGTTCGGCACCGGGGCGATCCCCGACGAGAAGATCGGCGCGCTGGTCCGCGAGCTGTTCGACCTGAAGCCCGCGTCGCTCATCCGCACGCTCGGCCTGAAGAAGCCGATCTACCGGCGCACGGCGTCCTACGGGCACTTCGGCCGCCCCGCCGACGGCGACTACTTCACCTGGGAGCGCATCGACCGGGTGAACGACCTGCGCGCCGCCGCCGGCCTCGGCCGTCGCGGCTGAGGCGGCGTTCCGGGCGGGCCGAACTTCCTGGGTTGACCCGGGTCCGGCGGCCGTGTAACGATCCATCCGGATGATCGGATGATTGGAGGACCCCGATGAGCAAGACCAGCACGCTGAAGACCGCCCCCGCCGCCACGCGACCGCCGTTCAAGGTCGCGAACCTCGCTCTCGCCGAGCTCGGCCGGAAGGAGATCCGGCTGGCCGAGCAGGAGATGCCCGGCTTGATGGCGCTCCGGGCGCAGCACGCGGCGAAGAAGCCCCTCAAAGGCGCACGCATCATGGGCTCGCTGCACATGACGGTGCAGACGGCCGTGCTCATCGAGACCCTGGTCGACCTCGGCGCCGACGTGCGCTGGGTGTCGTGCAACATCTTCAGCACGCAGGACAGCGCGGCGGCGGCCGTCGCCGTCGGCCGCACCGGGACGCCGGAGCGTCCCGCGGGTGTCGCGGTCTTCGCGTGGAAGGGCGAGACGCTCGAAGAGTACTGGTGGTGCACGAACGAGGCCCTGATCTGGCCGGACGGCGGCGGGCCCGACCTCATCGTCGACGACGGCGGGGACGCGACGATGCTCGTGCACAAGGGGCTCGAGTTCGAGCAGGCCGGGCGGGTTCCCGCGTTCGACCCGAAGAACGACGCCGAGGAATGGGGCGTCTTCCTCGAGCTGTGTCGCCGGCTGCAGCAGGAGGCCCCCGGGCAGTGGCAGCGCATCGCGCCGAAGGTCCGTGGCGTGAGCGAGGAGACGACCACCGGCGTCCACCGGCTCTACGAGATGGCGAAGAAGGAGACGCTTCTCTTCCCGGCCATCAACGTCAACGACTCGGTGACGAAGAGCAAGTTCGACAACATCTACGGCTGCCGTCACTCGTTGATCGACGGGCTGAACCGCGCGAGCGACGTCATGCTCGGCGGCAAGGTCGCCGTGGTCTGCGGCTTCGGCGAGGTCGGCAAGGGCTGCGCCGAGTCGCTGCGCGGCCAGGGCTGCCGCGTGATCGTGACCGAGATCGACCCGATCTGCGCGCTGCAGGCGGCGATGCAGGGGTACGAGGTCGCGACCCTCGAGGACTACCTGGAGAAGGCGGACGTCTTCGTCACCGCGACCGGCAACTACGACATCATCACCGCCGAGCACATGGCGCGGATGAAGGACAAGGCGATCGTCGGCAACATCGGCCACTTCGACAACGAGATCGACATGGCCGGCCTGGCGAAGCTCCCGGGCGTGAAGAAGGTCACGATCAAGCCCCAGTACGACGAGTGGGTGTTCCCCGACGGCCACTCCGTCCTGGTGCTCGCCGAGGGCCGGCTCCTGAACCTCGGCTGCGCGACGGGCCATCCGTCGTTCGTGATGAGCGCGTCCTTCACCAACCAGGTGCTCGCGCAGCTCGAGCTCTGGCAGCAGAACGCCAAGTACAAGAAGGCGGTCTACATGCTGCCGAAGGCGCTCGACGAGGAGGTCGCGCGGCTGCACCTGGCGAAGCTGGGCGTGCGGCTGACGACGCTCACGCCGAAGCAGGCGGAGTACATCGGCGTGCCGGTCGGCGGCCCGTACAAGCCGGACCACTACCGGTACTGAGTCCGATCGTCCGATGATGATTCGTCCCGGCGTCTCGGCGGTGATCGTCGAGTCGGGCAAGGTGCTGCTCCAGCGCCGGGACGACAACGGCCGCTGGGGCCTGCCGGGCGGAGCCGTCGAGCCCGGCGAGTCGCTGCGGGAAGCCATCGCCCGCGAAGTCCGCGAGGAGACCGGGCTCGAGGTCGAGCCCGTGCGCGTGATCGGCGTCTACTCGAGCCCCGCGCTGCATCAGGTCATGTCGTACCCCGACGGCAACGTGATCCACTACGTGAGCACGTCGCTGGCTTGCGTCATCACCGGGGGGACGCTCGTCCCCGGGGCCGAGTCGCTCGAGCTCGCCTGGTTCGCTCCCGACGCGCTGCCCGACGACGTGATGCCGATCGCGCGTATTCGCATCGAGGACGCCGTCGCGGACCGCGTCGAAGCGTTCCTCCGCTGAGCCGCCTCAGAGGAACGTCGCCCAGACCGAGTCGGCGAAGCGCCGGCCGGCGGGGGTCAACCGCAGGCGGCCGTCCGCAGCCTCGACCAACCCGTCCGCGACGAGTTGCGCGACGTGCGGGAACGCGGCGTCGAGCGGCACGCCGAAGCGCCGCACGAACTCCGCGGCGTCCGCGCCCGCGACGCGCCGGAGTCCGGTGATCACGAACTCGGCGCGGGCGATGGGCGGAGTCAGCGGCTCGCACTCGCCCACCCCGCTTCCGGTGCGCTCCACCGCCGCGCGCCAGGCGTCGGGATCGCGCACGTCGACCAAGCGCTGCGGCGTCGGTTCGGCGACGAACGAGTGTGCGCCTGGCCCGACGCCGAGGTAGTCCGACCCGTCCCAGTAGCTCGTGTTGTGCCGTGAGGCGAAGCCTGGACGGGCCCAGCTGGAGATCTCGTAGCGCTCGTAGCCGGCCGCCGTCAGCCGTCCGTCGGCGGCGTCGGCCATCGCCGCTTCGGTATCTTCGTCGACGGCGACGAGCCGCCCGCGCGCGCGCCAGGCATGGAAAGGCGTCCCGTCCTCCCAGGTGAGTGCGTACGCCGATACGTGCGACGGCTGCAGCGCCACGGCGCGGGCGAGATCCTCCTCCCAGAGCGCCAGTGTCCCTCCGGGCACCGCGAAGATCAGATCGAGGCTGACGTCGGCGAGGCCCGCGGCGCGGGCGGCCTCCATCGCGGCGACGGTGTCGGCCGGCGTGTGATCGCGTCCCAGGGTCGCGAGCAGGGCCGGTTGGAACGACTGTGCGCCCAGCGACAGGCGGGTGACGCCTGCGGTCCGATAGCCCGCGAGGGAGTGCGTCGTGACCGTACCCGGATTGGCCTCCAGCGTGACCTCGGCGCCGGGCTCGAGGCCGAAGGCTTCCGCCACCACGCCGAGGACGGCGCCGATCGTCGTGGGCGTGAGAAGCGACGGCGTTCCGCCGCCGAGGAACACGCTCTTCACGCGGCGGCCCGCCCACGGACCCGCGGCCGCGTGCGTCCGGAGCTCGGCCGCGATGGTGGCTCGCCACGCGTCCTCGGGCGGGTGCGCGCGCGCGACGACGTTGAAGTCGCAGTAGGGGCACACGTGCCGACACCACGGGACGTGGACGTACAGCGCGAACGGCGGCCGCCATTCACCCGAGCGCTGCCAGCGCCGCCTCCAGCCGATGGATGCTCCGAATCTGTACGTCAGCCTCGGCGGCGGGCTGCTCGCCGACGTGGATCGTCCGCATGCCGAGCTGGCGCGCGGCGCGTAGGTTCACGACCGAGTCCTCCACCAGGACGCAGTCGGAGCCGCGTGCGTGGAGGTCGGCGAGAACGGCGTGGTAGGCGTGGACGTAGGGTTTGGGCAGGTAGTGCAGGCGCTCGAGCGCGTGGATGCGGAAGAACAATGGGCGCACGCCGAGGCGCCCGAGTACGGCGGCCGCATGCGCGTGCGAGCCGTTGGTGACGGCGACCTTGAGCATGCCGATGCGCGAGAGGACGCCTTCGAGGACTGGATCGGGGCCGAGGAGGTCGTCGAGTTCGATTGCATGGACGAACGACAGGTAGTCGTCGGCGTCCACCGGCGCGTGGTGACGGTGGACGAGCCCGTGCAGCGTCGTGCCCCAGTCGCGCCAGAGGCCGTGGCGGAGCGCGTCGACCTCGTCCGTCGCCACCCCCAGACGCTCGACGAGGTAGCGGTTGATGAGGCGATCGACGCGGTCGACGACGCCGCGCGCCGGCGGGTAGAGCGTGTTGTCGACGTCCAGGAGCAGGAAGGGGCGTGTCACGTTCAGCGATACCGCCGGACCAGCCCGACGACGATGCCCCGGATCGTGACCGCGTCGGCGCGGGCGATGATGGGCGCCAGTCGGTCGTTGGCCGGCTGCAGGCGTACGCGCCCGCCGCGCTCGCGAAAGAGGCGCTTGACCGTCGCCTCGCCGTTCACGAGCGCGACCACGGTCGCACCGTCGGGCGCCTCGGCGCGTGACTCGACCACCACCAGGTCGCCGTCGAGGATGCCTTCGCCGACCATCGAGTCGCCCCGTACGCGGAGGGCGAAGGTGTCTCCGCGGCCCGCGAGCTCGCGCGGCAGGGCCACCGTCTCGGCGATCTCTCCGGGTTCGAGCGGGGTGCCGGCGGCCACGTCGCCGAGCATCGGCACGAGGACGGCGGCGGCGGGCCGTGCGGCGTTCGTCAGCTCGAGGGCGCGGCTGCGATGGCTGCGCCGGCGGATCATTCCCCGCTCCTCGAGGTTGCGCAGGTGTTTGTGGACGGTCGCCAGCGAGCCGAGGTCCGAGGTGGCGCCCGATCTCCTCGAGCGTCGGGGCGATCCCATGCTCGTCGATGTAGGCGGCGACGTAGTCGAGCACCTGCTTCTGTCGGCGCGTCATCATGGGGGGGAGCCAGGGAGACCGTCCCAGCCCAGCTAAGCGAAGAGAAGGTGAAAAGCAACGATGCTCCTGAGCCAGCGATTGCGTGGGGCGGCGGTCGCGATAGGTCCCGCGGGGATGGGTGCGGGGCGGTCGCGTTGCAGGCCTTCGGGGGGCGACGGTAGTGTGCATGCGATGGGTCGGGTCCGGAACGGGGTGCTCGCATGGATCGCGGCCGCTGCGGTGGTGCTGGCGGTCGGAGCCGCTCGGGCGGCAGACGAGAAGGCGAAGCGGATCGAGTACCGCGACGACCGGCTCACCGTGCGCGTCGAGCAGATGCCGATCAACGACCTGCTGACCGAGCTGGCGCGCCAGACCGGCGCCGAGATCGCGGGCTCGCCGCGCGAGGATCGGCAGATCACGGTCGACTTCGAGCAGCTGCCCGTCGTCGAGGGGTTGCAGCGCATCCTCGCGACACAGAACTTCACCCTCCGTTACGGAGAGGGCGGCCGGCTCCGGCTGATCCAGCTGCTCGGCGGTCCCCAGACGGCGCGGCTCACGCCGCCCACGACCGTGCCGGCGACGCCGCCCACCCAGGGCCAGGCCAACTGCGGGAACCTGATGGTCCTCCTGCAGCAGGTACCGGCGCAGCCCGCGAGTCCCCGGCTGGCACAGGCGCTCGCGACCAGCTCCGTCAGCCTGCCCCAGCTGCTCGACGCCGCCATGCACCAGAACGACGCCGGCATTCGTGCCGACGCCATGCGCGCCTGGCTGAACGCGGTCGAGTCGAACGCCGAGCTGCGCGCAGCCCTGGTCTGCTCGCTGAACGCGACCGACGACGCGACGCTGACGCAGGTCATTCGCGGCGGCGCCGGCGCGCACGCCGAGGAGCTGGTTCTGCAGGTCGCGACCCAGGCGCGAAGCAGCGAGCTGCGCGTCAAGGGGTCGGCTCTGCTGAAGGCGCTGCGCGCGACCCCCGCGGGCGGCTGATCAGCGGGTGTCCGCCTCCGGGCGCGGCTGCGCCTGACGCCGCCATCGCGCCACGGCCGCATTGTGGGCGGGCAGTGTGCTGTTGAACTCGTGCGACCCGTCGCCCCTCGCGACGAAGTAGAGATAGTCCACCTGGGCCGGATGGACGGCGGCCTCGAGTGCCGCGCGGCCGGGGTTGGCGATGGGCGTCGGCGGCAGGCCGGCGATCGTGTACGTGTTGTAGGGCGAGGGACGGCGGAGGTCCGCGCGGGTGATCGTGCGATCGTCGGACTCCCTGCCGTAGAGCACCGTCGGATCCGCCTGCAGCGGCATGCCGCGCCGGAGGCGATTCAGGAACACCGCGGCGATGATCGGGCGCTCCTCCGGCAGCTTGGCCTCCTCCTCGACGATCGACGCCAGGGTGACGGCCTGCGCGACGGTGAGCCCCTGGCGCGCGGCGGCCAGGGTCAGCTCCGGACCGAAGACGTCGTGGAACCTGCGGACCATCGTGCGCAGGATGCGCTCCTGCGGGGTGGCGAGCGGCAGAGCGTAGGTGTCGGGGAAGAGATACCCCTCGGCGCCCTCGGCCGGCAGATCCTCGTCGGAGAGGAAAGCCGGGTCCGCGAGCACGCAGGCGAAGCTCTCCTCCGAGCCGAAACCCGACCCGGCGAGGAGTGCTATGACCTCCCGGCTCGTCAGCCCCTCCGGAATCGTCACGCTGTGCACCGGGTCCGGCGGCCCGGTGAGCTTGGTGAGGACGTCGAGCGGCGAGAGAGCCGTCGTGAACAGATAGTCGCCCCAGTGGACCTCGCGATCGCGCCGGGAGAGCCGCGCCCAGAGCGTCAGCAGGCGCGGGTGATCGAGGATGCCGTCGCGCTCCAGCTCGTCGGCGACGCTCGCGAAACGCGTGCCCTCGGCGATCGACAGCGTCACCGGGCGGACGAGCGCTGGTCCCGGACGGTGCAGCAGGGCGATCGGGACACCGACGCCCGCCCCGATCGCGGCAAGCAGGACGATGGCGGCGACGGCGTGGCGCCTCATGCGTGGGTCGCCAGCCAGCTCTCGAGGATGACCATGGCCGCCTGCTGATCGACCAGCTCGCGCCGCCGCCGCGGGGAGACACCGGCGGCGCGGAGGCGTTCCTCGGCCTCGAACGTGGTGAGCCGCTCATCGACGAAGTCGACCGGCAGCTGCAGGTGCTGCGCGACACGCTCACCGAACGTCCGGGTCTTTGCGGCGCGCGGTCCCTCGCTGCCGTCCATGTTGAGCGGTAGCCCCACGATCAGGTGCTGGGGCTCATATGGCGCGAGCATGGTGCCGATCGCCACCAGGTCGCGGTGCCCGCCGACGCGATGGACGACTCCGATTCCGTGCGCGCCCAGGTCGGGACCGTCACTCACCGCAATGCCGACTCGGGCGTCGCCCACGTCGAGCGCGGCGACGCGCATGGCTCGGGAATTAACATCGCACCGCCGGGGCCGCAAACGGTCGCGCGATCGCGGAGCCATGTGCCGAGCAAACGGGCAGGGAAGTGCCCGTGACCTGGGCGTGCAGCGTGAGCTCATGGCGAAAATTGGCCAAAACCCCATAAAAATCCGCTCGATGCATTGACAAACGCTTTGCGTTCTTGGAGGGTGCGCCGTCCCCGAAAGTCCATCCGTGTCGCGTTCTGCGCGGCCCCAAGCTGTGAAGGGAGTCACCTGGTGCCGAGCCTTGCCGATCGTCTGCCGAGAACTGCGAAGGTCGCGAAGATCCTGGTTCTCCTCCTGTGTGGCCTCGTTCTCGTGCCGATGGAGGCGAGCGCCGCTTCCCGCCGACGTCCGGCAGCGCGACACTCGCGCGTGACGGCGGTGAAGCACAGCCGGCCGGCCGTGCGAGCGACCGCCGTGCGGACGACCCGACGCACGAAGGCCACCCGATGGCGGGCGCGTGCGTCGAGATCGCGCCACGTCGCGGTCGTGCGGCGGTGTGATCCCGACGCCGAGTCCGCGTCGGCGGACGATCTGGTCACCCCCCGCGGTCCGGTGGAGGAGCACGTCCATCTGCAGCGAGGCGACACGATCGACGGCATCCTCGCTGCCCGCGGCGTGAGCGCGGCCGAGGCGCAGCCCTGGTTCGATGCCGCAGCGCCGGTGTTCGACCTGCGGGCGGTCCAGCCCCGACGCGGCATCACGCTCAGGTTCGATCGCGGCTCGCGTACCCTGCAGGCCATCTCCTACGAGATCGACGAGCACGCGCTCCTGGTCGTCGAGCGCGGTGATCGAGGCATCCAGGCCCGGCGCGAGGCGCTTCCGTACTTCATGGTGGTGCAGGGGGTCGCGGGGCGCATCGATCGTGGTCTGCGCGAGGACGCGCTGGCCGCCGGCGTGCCGGAGAGCGTCGTCGCTGGCCTCGGCGGTATCTTCGGGTGGGAGGTGGACGTCGAGGGCGGGCTCCGCCCGGGCGACGAGTTCCGGGTGATCTACGAGAACCTGTGGCAGACCGGTCTGAGCGTTGCCCAACCTGGCACCATTCTGGGCGCCAGCCTGTCGTCCGCCGGACACACCATCACCGCCGTGTACTTCGAGGACGAGGAGGGGCATGGCGCCTACTTCCGTCCCAGCGGTGACGCGATGTCGCGCATGTTCCTGCGCTACCCGCTCGATTTCACCGAGATCACGTCCGAGTTCTCGCTCTTCCGCCAGCATCCCATCCTCCACCGGGAGCGGCCGCACTACGGCGTCGACTTCGCGGCGCCGTCCGGCACGCCCGTGCGGGCGGCCGCCACCGGCTCGGTGAGCTTCTCCGGGTGGATCGGCGGCCTCGGCCGCTGCGTGAAGATCGACCACGCCGACGCGGTCACGTCGACCTACGGGCATCTGTCGCGGATCGTGACCGGACTCGACGTGGGAAGCCAGGTCGAGCGCGGACAGGTCATCGGCTTCGTCGGTGCGAGCGGTCTCGCCACCGGCCCCCATCTCCACTACGCCCTGGAGAAGGAGGGCCTCTACATGGATCCGCTCTCGCTCCGCGCCGCACCCGATCGCTCGATTCCTGTGCGCTCTCGGCGCACCTTCGAGCGGGTTCAGCGCGAGGTGCTGGGGCAGCTCGCCACGCTGCCGCCGACGTCACGACCCCAGACCGTGTCGCTGTCGCGTGCGGCGTTCCCGAGCGCGGCCGATCCGCGGGAGTGATCCGACGCGGTACCTCGACGGCCCGCGTCCTCGGCTCTTCGCGCACCGCGGTGCCTCCGGCATCGCCCCCGAGAACACGCTCGAGGCCTTCACGGCCGGGCTCGCCGCCGGCGCCGAGCGGCTCGAGCTGGACGTGCACGCCACGGCCGACGGGCACGTCGTCGTGCTCCACGATCCGACCGTCGACCGGACGACCGACGGCAGCGGTGCGGTGCACACCCTCTCGCTGGCCGAGCTGAAGCGACTCGACGCCGGCGCCCGCTTCACACTGTCCGACGGCACCACGCCGTTTCGCGGGCGTGGCGTGCGCGTGCCGACGCTGGCCGAGCTGCTCGAGGCGTGTCCGGGCGTTCCGCTCAACATCGAGATCAAGCAGGAGGAGCCGGCGATCGAGGCCGCGGTGCTCGCCGTCCTCGACCGCTTCGACGCGCGCGAACGGACGCTCCTCGCGGCCGAAGAGAGCGTGATCATGGACCGCATCCGCGTCGCGGCGCCGGAGATGCTGACCAGCTTCGCCGCGCCCGAGGTGGCCGACTTCGTGTACCGCTTCCGCGACGGCCGCCTCGACGACTACCGGCCGCCGGGCATCGCGCTGCAGGTTCCGCCGTCGTTCGGCGACGTGACCATCGTCTCGGCGGAGTCGGTCGCGGCCGCGCATCGGCTCGGCCTCGAGGTCCACGTCTGGACGATCAACGAGCCGGCGCGAGATGACGCGGCTGCTCGACCTCGGCGTCGATGCGATCATGACCGACCTGCCGGGCGTTGGGTTCGAGGTTCTGCGTTCGCGGGGTCTTCGGTGAGGTCTTCGCGCCGCTGACCGGCGGTGCGGCGCGGACGGCGTGGGCTCCGCTCCCTCTTCGTGGGGCCCCGGGCGCTCCGCGCCCGCCCCACTCATCGGGAGCGGCCCCGCGCCTGCCGCCACGTGGCGCCGCGTTCGGCGCTTGCCTGCACCGGACACGTGCGACCTCGATCTCCTACGGCCGAGCGGGGGACGGCTCGTCGTCGCATCGTCGCCGCGGTCGCTTCGCTCGCGGAGGGTGGCGCTGGAATCGGCTTCCAGTCGCGATGTCGCCGGATGCTTGCGCGGCGACCGACGCCTGGGAGTCCCGAGGTCTTCGTGCAGCTCCGGCGCCGAAGGTAACGCTACCGAAGGACAACCAGGTGATTCCCAGCTTCGGCCGTGACCGCCATGGCGGAGGATGCCTCGTCCACTCCAGCGCCACCGTGGGGATGACGTTGGCCTGCCCAAGCGATTCGGCATCACCTCCCGCAGTGGCGCAGCATGACGGCCATCCCCCCGTACGCGGGAGCCTATGCCGGCTCGCCCGCCGCGTGATAGATCGGTCCATGCGACGGAGCCGTCTCACGGTACTGCTAGTAGCGCCGCTCTTCCCTCTGTTGGTCCCCGCCCCCTCCATAGGGGCTGTCCTCTGCACGAAGCGCTCGGGCGTTCTCGTGTTGCGCGATGCGTGCAAGCGCAAGGAGGCCGCGGTTAGCCTGAGCCAGCTCGGGGTCGTCGGGCCGCCGGGCGCGGATGGCGCGCTGCGCATCTACGGCAACGGCTCGGCCGGCGCCCGCGTGATCGACGGCGCGGCGATCGCAGCGAGTCCCAGACTGCTCGACGACAATCTCCAATACACCGACCTCACTGTCGAAGCGGGCGTGACGCTCGAGGTCGGCAGCGGCACGGTGATCCGCTGCACGGGCACGTTCACGAATCGCGGGACGATCCGCGTGGCGCGCTTCGCCGAGGGCGGGGACGCGAGCCTCGTCGCCCTCGAATCGTCCCGCCTCTTTCTCGCGAACCTCGCCGCCCATCCCGGGGTGTCTCGATCGGCCGCGATGTCGGGACAGTGCTGCTCCTCACCGACGACCGGTGGCGGAGGGAGTGGTGGACCATCGGGGCGCCCGATCGATCCGAGCACGGTTGCCAGTATTCTCCGCCCCGGACCCGCCGGTGGTGGTGGCGGCGGTGGGACCGCCCACCCTCCCGGCGGAGCGGGTCGTGGTGGCAGCGGCGGCGGCACCCTGGTCATTCTCGCTCGGGGCGGCATCATCAATGCGCCGGGCGCCGAGATCGTCGCCGATGGCGAGGAGGCCCAGTCCCCCGGGATTGGCGGAGGGGGCGGCGGTGCTGGCGGAATCGTCATCCTCGCATCACCGACGTCCGTCGACAATCAGGGCCTCCTCGCCGCGCGCGGGGCTCCCGGTACCGATGGGAACGGCGTCTTCGCGCCTGGCGGAGGGGGCGGCGGCGGGATCATTCGTCTGATCTCACCCGCCGCGAGCAGCTCGCGGACACTCGACGTCGGTGGTGGCCCTGCCGGGACGTTCGTTGCCGCACAGACGGGTCCGCACGCGTCCGGCGGTGGCGGCGGCTCGTGCGCGGGGCAGGGTGGGTTCGGCGGATCGTCGGGACAGAACACCCTCGGGCCCGCCGACCCGGGCGGACAAGGCGCCGCGCTCATCACGCGGGCCGACCCGACCGCGCTGTTCTAGGACTGCCGCGGCGGGTTGCGCGCGTCACTTGCCTATCATCTACCTCGGTGGCCTTGATGACGGCGACCACCGCGTTGCCGGGCTATCGGCATCGGCCTGCTACGCGAAGAAGAGCGGCAAGCTGCGCATCGTCGACGGGAAGCCGTGCCGGAAGAGCGAGGTCCCGCGCCAGCTGGGGAGAACGGGGAAGGGCCTGGGCCAACGTCCTTCCCAGGTTCTCGTCCCCGGCCCCGTGCGTGCGGGAACATTCGGATTCGATACCGCCCAGCGGGGCGCAATCCCCTGCGCGGCGAATGATTGAGTCCCTAAGCGGAGCTCGGCGAGACTTGCTTGTTGCAAAGCGACTTGCCGCTACTCGGGGGCCATCGAGCGGATCGCATCCCGCCCGCCGCGGCGGCCGATCGCCATCAGGAACATGACGGCCTTGCCGGCGGCGTCGGGGGAGAGGAAGGCGGTGACGTCGTCGTCGAAGAAGGTGAGGCCGGTGGCGCCGAGGCCGAGGGCGTAGGCGGCGAGGTAGGTGCGGCCGCCGGCGATCGCGGCGGTGAGCTGGGCGGCGCGGTAGCCGCGGTCGCCGAGGCGCCGGAAGACGTCCTCGAGATCGACGAGCCAGTAGAGGTTCGCGGCGGCGTCGGCCGGCAGGTCCTGACCCAGTCCGAGATGCCCGGCGACCGAGCGGAGATCGCCCGGACGCAGCAGGCGGAGCGCGCACCCATCGGGCTCGCAGGCGTACGCTCCCGGATCCAGGCCGTCGACGGCATGGGCGATCACGTAGAGGTCCGGGCGGACCTCGACGTCGAGGGGCACGCCACGCGTCGCGCAGTCGATGATCGTTGCCAGCTGGTCGAGCGCGATCGGGGTCCGTGGAAAGCGTCGCGTCGAGCCGCGGCGCAAGATCACCGCCTCGATCGGCTGCGGCACGACGGCGGAGGGCAGCGGCGCGAGCGGGACGCGAACCCCGGCTGAAGCCTCTTCTCGTCGCGGCATCGCCGGCGCGTTCCGCCAGGCGCGCACAGCCGCTGTCGACGCCAGAGACGACGCCGCGTGCGCCTCGCGGACGAGCGGCTGGTCGACCTCGTGGCGGGACAGCGGCAGCGTCGCCAGGTCGAGGGCGTCGAGCGGTGGCGATGCCGAGGGTGGCGGGGCGTCGCTGCCCAGCGCCACCAGCTCGAGCGTCGCCTCGCGCGTCGGATCGACGTCGAGGAGCCGATTCGCCGTCGCGTCGACGAAGCCCGTGACGACGTGCGCGGGAATGCCGACCGCCGCGGTGACGGCGAGCAGGTTCGCGAGCAACGTTCCCGCGTCCCAGAAGCAGTGCCGATACGTCCGCGCGCGGTACTTCCACGCGTTGCGCCAGAACGTGCTCGTCAGCAGCAGCACGACCGGCGCCGAGCGGACGGCGGGATCGTCGGCGGTGGCCTCGACGAGCGCGCCGCGATGGTCGCCGTCGCGCAGCCGCCGGAGCGCGAGGTCGTGCGGCCCGAAATGGTACACGCCGGCCGCGAGATCCGGCAGATCGCGGCACGCGAGGTAGACGTCGATGTGGTACAGCGCGCCGGTGCACGCGGCTGCACGGAAGTAGATCTCGCCCCCGGGGTACGTCCGGCGGCGGAGCACGCCGGCGCTGAAGTAGAGGAGACGCGCGATCGTCCGCAGGTCCAGCGCGGGAGCCGTGGACGACGCCGCGTCGCGGATGGCGTCGAGCGCCAGCGTCTGCGAGCCTGCCAGGTCCGTTGGGAGGGGAATGGGCGAAAGATCCGGGTACACTTTGAACGGCCGCGGCTGGTTCTCCCAGTCGAGCATGTGCGGCTCGCTCCGCAGACGTGCGACCGAGTGCTTCGTCCGCTCGTGATACGCCCGCAGCGCAGTCCCGTCGGCATCGACCATGTCGCACTCTACCACCGGAAGGAGGCGGCGCGACGGGGGTTCAGGTCCTGGACGGACCGACGGACGCGATCAGGGCGAGCAGCCCTTCGTGCAGGACGCCGTTGGAGGCGATCATGCCCGGGCGCAGCGGCGAGCGTTGGTTGAAGACGAGGGGCTCGCCATCGAGGCCGGTGACGCGACCGCCGGCCTCCTGGACGAGCAGCGTCCCGGCGCAGATGTCCCACTCGTTCTTCGGGGTGAGCGTGAACGTGGCGTCGCCGTTGCCGGTCGCCAGCTCGGCGAGCTTGAAGGCCACGCTGCCGGTCAGTGCGACGCGACAGTGCGGCTTGAACGCGTCCCACTCGCCGCGCTTGTCCTCCGAGCGGCTGGCCATGACGACCGCCTCCGCGACCTTCGTGGTGGTGCTCACGTGCGCGGGCGCGCCGTTCACCGTCGTGCCGCCGCCCAGGGTGGCCGCGTAGAGCCGGTCGGCGGCGGGATTGTACTCGACCGCCACGACCGGCCGCCCGTGCTCGACGAGCGCGATGCACACGCAGAACTCGGGGATGTGCTGGATGAACTCCTTGGTCCCGTCGAGCGGGTCGACCACCCACACGCGACGCTTCTCGAGGCGCTCCGTCGAGTCGGCGGTCTCCTCCGACAGCCAGCCGTCGTCGGGGAAGGCGGTGGACACGTGGCGGTGGATGATCTCGTTCGCCTCGAGGTCGGCCGCGGTGACGGGGTTGTCGTGCCCCTTCTCGCGGGCCTCGACGGTGCCCTCGTACCAGCGCCGGATGGCCGCGCCCGCCTCACGGGCCGCGGCGACGGCGACCTCGCGCTCGCGCGGAAACGGCTTCATGTTCGCGCGGTCGTAGCACCTTTCCGCACCCGGGTGAAAATCGCGGGCACGCTTGACGCTGCCGCACCCAGCGCCTACGGGAGGGCGGTGCGCGCGCTCGTCGTCCTGATCGCCACGGCCGGGGGCATCGGCTACGCTCCGGTGGCGCCGGGGACCTTCGGATCGCTCCTCGCGGTGCCGCTCATGCCGGCGTTCGCGGCGCTGCGCGACGCCTGGCTCCCCTGCTACCTCGCCGCGCTCGCGGCGATCGTCGCGGTCGCGACCTGGGCGGCCGGTCGGGCCGAGGCGATCTTCGGCCGCAAGGACCACTCGCGCATCGTCGTCGACGAGGTCGCCGGCCAGCTGGTCGCCGGCGCGTTCATTCCGGCGACGTGGCCGGCGATCGCGATCGCCTTCGCCTTCTTCCGCCTGTTCGACGTGCTGAAGCCGTGGCCCGCGCGCACGTTCGACCGCGACGTCCGCGGCGGCATCGGCGTGGTCGGCGACGACCTGATCGCCGGCGCCTATGCCGGCGTCGCTACGCGGGGCGTCCTCTGGTTGCTGGGGAGGACGGCATGATCGAGCGCGCCGTCATCCTCTCGACCGGCGACGAGCTGACCACCGGTCGGATCGTCGACACCAACGCCAGCTGGATCGCCGACAAGCTGTTCGAGATGGGGATCGACGTGGTCGCGGTGCTGGTGGTCGGCGACTACCCCGAGCGTCTCGAGTGGGCCTGGCGTCACGCGCTCGAGCTGGCCGACGTCGTCATCTCGACCGGCGGGATCGGACCGACGGCCGACGACCTGACGAGCGAGACGGTCGCCCGCGTCTGCGAGCGTGCCGCTGGTCGAGGATGGACCCTCCGCCGAGCGCATGCGCGCGTTCTTCACCAGCCGCGGGATCGAGATGCCGCTCAACAACCTGAAGCAGGCAGCCGTGCCGCACGGCGCGGTGATCGTGCCCAACCCGCTCGGGACGGCGCCCGGCTACCGCGTCGAGTGCGGCGGCCGGCACATCGTCGTCCTGCCGGGCGTGCCGCGCGAGATGAAGCCCATGATCGAGGCGACGGTCCTGCCCTGGCTGCGCTCGCTCCGCGGCGGCGACGTGTATCTGGCGCGGGTGTTCCAGACGTTCGGCGTCTCCGAGTCGGGCCTCGACGAGATGATGGCCGGCCTGGTCGACCCGGCGGAGGGTCGCGTGTCGTTCCGCGCGAGCTTCCCCGAGGTGTCGGTGCGCGTCGTCGTCTCTGGCGACGAGGCGACGGCCGAAGGACGGCTGGAGGCGTTGGCGCGGCGCGTGCGCGAGCGCCTCGGGCCGTGCGTCTACGGCGAGGGCGCGGGCACGACGATGGAGAGCACGGTCGGCGCGCTGCTGCGCGAGCGCCGTCTGACGCTCGCCCTGGCGGAGTCGTGCACCGGCGGCCTCGTCGGGCACCGCATCACCAACGTCCCGGGCAGCTCGGCCTACTTCCTCGGCGGTGCCGAGGTCTATTCCAATACGGCGAAGGCGACGGTCCTCGGCGTCCCACGCGAGACGCTCGAGCGCCACGGCGCGGTGAGCGAGGAGACGGCTGCCGCGATGGCGGAAGGCGCGCGGCGCGTGTTCGGCGCCGACCTCGCCGTCGGCGTCACCGGTATCGCCGGTCCGGACGGCGGCACGCCGGAGAAGCCCGTCGGCACCGTCTGCTTCGGCCTCGCGTCCGCGGACGGCACCCTGTCGCGCCGCTATCCGCTCTGGGGCAATCGCGAGTGGGTGAAGCTGCTCGCGTCGCAGGTGGCGCTCGACTGGGTCCGTCGCGCCGTGCTCGGTCTGCCGGTGACCGAGTCGTACCGTCCGCTCCGCTGATGGCGTCGCTGCCGCAGTACACCGTCCTCGTCCTGGTGGACCTCCAGCGCGGCATGGACGAGGCCACGGGGCGCACGACGCCGCTGCTCGAGCGGAACGTCGAGCGCCTGCTGGCGGCGTGGCGCGCTGCGAGCTGGCCGGTGATGCACGTCCGTCACGAGGCCACCGAGGGCCCGCTCGCCCCGGGGAGTCCCGGGGCGGAGTTCAAGCCCGAGGCCGCGCCGCTCGCGGACGAGGTGGTGATCACCAAGACCACCAGCAGCGCGCTCGTCGGCACCGAGCTGCTGAGCCGCATCCGGCGGCTCCGGGTCCACTCGGTGGCCGTCGCGGGCATGCAGACGAACCTGTGCGTCTCCTCGACCGTGCGCACGGCGGCGGACCTCGGCTACGAGGTCTTCGTCGCCGCCGACGCCACCGCCACGTTCGCGGCGGTCGGCATCGACGGACGGACCATCGCGGCCGACGTGATGCAGGCCGCCGCCCTCGCCGACCTGCGCGAGCTGGCGAGCGTCGTCGACACCGCGACGCTGGTCGCGGGCCTCGGCACCGGCTGACCCGGGGGCGTCGTGCGCTGCTTCGTCGCGGTGGATCTGTCGGACGAGGTACGCGCCGCGATCGCCCGTCTGCAGGACGAGCTGCGCGCCGCGGCGCCCGCGGCCGACGTCCGCTGGACCCCGCCGGCGCAGCTGCACCTGACGCTCCGCTTCCTGGGCGAGGTGGCGGAGGACCGGCGGGACGCGCTGGTGCAGGCGATGGCGGCTGCCGTCCCCTCGGCGCCGATCCGGGTGGTGGCGGAGGGCGCGGGTGCCTTTCCGACGGCCCGCCGCCCGCGGGTCGTGTGGGCCGGGATCGGCGAAGGGGGCGCCGCCCTGGGTGGGCTGGCGTCGGGCGTCGACGAGGCCCTGGCGCGGCTCGGGATTCCACCGGAGGGGCGGCCGTTCCAGCCCCATGTGACGCTGGGCAGGGTCCGGGCGCCAGGGGGACTGGGTCATCTGGCGGCCACGCTGGAGGCCCGCCGGGAGGTCCCGTTGGGCGCATGGCAGGTGCGCAGCGTCGTCCTCTATCGGAGCCGGCTGGGCCCCGCCGGGGCGACCCACGAGGCACTGGCCCATGTGCCACTCGCTCCGCGCGATACCTGAGATTATGCAGTGTCCCCCGCTGGAGAGTCCGGAGCCGGCGGGTTACACTGCGACCACATCACAAAGACCGTCGCGTGTGCCGGAGGAGGGGGCGAAGATATGGGCATCGACGTGAACCGCGAGCGCGCCATCGACCTCGCGGTCAGCCAGATCGAGAAGCAGTTCGGCAAGGGCGCCATCATGAAGCTCGGCGAGGACGGCGCACGTCCGCGACATCGCAGGCGATCCCGACCGGCTCGCTCGGGCTCGACCTGGCGCTCGGCGTCGGCGGCGTGCCGCGCGGGCGCGTCGTCGAGATCTACGGCCCGGAGTCGTCCGGCAAGACCACGCTCGCGCTGCAGATCATCGCCGAGGCGCAGAAGCGCGGCGGCATCGCGGCCTTCATCGACGCCGAGCACGCGCTCGACGTCGGCTACGCGCGGAAGCTCGGCGTGCACGATCGAGGACCTGCTCGATCTCGCAGCCCGACAACGGCGAGCAGGCGCTCGAGATCGCCGACACGCTGGTGCGCTCGCGGCGCGCTCGACGTGCTGGTCATCGACTCGGTCGCGGCGCTCGTGCCGCGCGCCGAGATCGAGGGCGAGATGGGCGACCCGCACATGGGCCTGCAGGCGCGGCTCATGTCGCAGGCGCTGCGCAAGCTCACCGGCACGATCTCCAAGTCGCAGCACCATCGTCATCTTCATCAACCAGATCCGCATGAAGATCGGCGTCATGTTCGGCAACCCCGAGACCACCACCGGCGGCAACGCGCTCAAGTTCTACGCCTCGGTGCGCCTCGACATCCGCCGCATCGGCGCCATCAAGGAGGGCGACGAGGTGATCGGCAGCCGCACCAAGGTGAAGGTGGTGAAGAACAAGGTGGCGCCGCCCGTTCCGCGAGGCCGAGTTCGACATCCTCTACGGCAGCGGCATCTCGCGGGAGGGCGAGCTGATCGACCTCGGCGCCGAGCACGGCATCATCGAGAAGAGCGGCGCCTGGTACGCGTTCGACGGGGAGCGCATCGGGCAGGGCCGCGAGAACGCGCGCGACTTCCTGCGCGAGCATCCCGAGATGGCCGCGACGATCGAGGCCCGGGTTCGCGAGAAGTTCGGACTCAAGGCCGACGTCGCCGGCACACCGGCACCGGAGGGCAACGGGGCGAGTGCAGACGCTACGCGCGCGGCCGAGGCCGCCCGCAAAGGGGGGAGGGGCGGAAAGGACTGACAGTGGACCTGCACGAAATCCTGCGCGAGGGAGTCGGTCGAGGCGCATCGGACATCCACCTCAAGGTCGGAGCGAAGCCCATCTTCCGCATCAACGGTGCTCTCGTCCGTTGCGACGAGGCGCCCACGCTCGACCGCGACACGATGCTGATCCTGACCCAGGGCCTGCTCGACGACTACCATCGCCGTCGCCTGAAGGAGGCGCTGCAGGTCGACGCCGGGCTACGGGCACCCGGACCTGGGTCGGTTCCGCGTCAACGTCTTCTATCAGCGCGGCGAGCTCCAGGCGTCGCTGCGCCTGATCCCGCCACGCGTCCGCGAGATCCACGAGCTCAACCTGCCGCCCATCGTCGAGCGCATCGCCAAGGAGCACCGCGGCCTGGTCCTCGTCACCGGCACGACCGGCAGCGGCAAGTCGACCACGCTCGCGGCGATGATCGACCACATCAACCGCAGCGAGTCGCTCCACATCATCACGATCGAGGACCCGATCGAGTATCACCACGCCGACGACCTCTCGATCATCACCCAGCGCGAGGTCGGCATCGACTGCGCCAACTTCGCCGCCGGCCTGAAGGGCGCGCTGCGCCAGGACCCCGACGTCATCCTGGTCGGCGAGATGCGCGACCTGGAAACCATCGAGACCGCGATCCTGGCGGCCGAGACCGGGCACCTGGTCTTGTCCACCCTGCACACCCTCGACGCGCGGCGAGACCATCACCCGCGCGATCTCCGCCTTCCCCGAGCACCAGCGCGGCCAGGTCCGCCTCATCCTCGCGGGCATCCTGAAGGGCGTCATCAGCCAGCGGCTCGTCCCGCGCGCCGACGGCCAGGGCATGGTGCCCGCGGTCGAGGTCATGGTGTCGACGGCCCTCGTGCGCGAGTGCATCGCGATCCCCGAACGCACACGCGAGCTGCGCGACGTCATCGCCCGCGGCTACACCAGCTACGGGATGCAGACCTTCGACCAGTCGCTGATGGCGCTCTGGCGCCAGGGCCTCATCACGTTCGAAGAGGCGCTGGTCCAGGCGAGCAACCCCGACGACTTCGCGCTCAAGGTCCGCGGCATCTCCTCGGAGAGCGACCGGACCTGGGACGATTTCGACAAGGACACCGACGGCTCTGGCGAGGAGTCGATCAAGGTCGACCGGTTCTAGGGCCGAGCCCGTCCGCCCACTCGACGTCGCGGCGCGCGTACTCGCGCGCGCGCCGCGCACGTCGACCGAGCTCCTGCAGCATCTGACCAAGCTCGGCTATCAGGCGGCCACGGCCGCCGCGACCGTCGCGCGGTGCGCCGAGCTCGGGTGGATCGACGACGCACGCCTGGCGAACGACCGTGCGGCGCAGCTCCGTGCACGCGGCGCCGGCAGCCTCAAGATCGCGGCCGACCTCGAGCACCGAGGCGTGGCCGCCGCGCTGATCGAGGCGGCGGTGAACGGATCGCTGGCGGGCGAGCGCGAGGCGGCGTGGGCCCGGCGCGCGCTCGAGCAGGCGCGGATCGCCGATCAACGGCGCGCGTGGCGGCTCCTCGGAAGCCGCGGCTTCCCCGAGGACGTGATCGCCGACGTCGTCGGGGAGTGAGCGGCCTCAGGTCGGCAGCCACCAGCGGCCGAGCGCGAGCTCGACGTCGGTGAATGGCTCGGCGCGGACGATGTCCTCGCCGCCGTGCGTGGCGAGAACGACCCAGCGGCCGACGTCGATCCGGTAGATCTCGAGGGTGAGCAGCAGCGGCTCGACGAGCCACAGGTACTCGACCCCGGAACGGGCGTAGATGGCCATCTTCCGAGTGCGGTCGATGCGGCCGGTCGATGGCGAGATCACCTCGCACGCCCAGTCGGGCGGGTCCGTGAAGAACGGGACGTTCGCCATCTGCGGCATGCTCGCTCGGCGCCACCCGGCCCAGTCGGGGACGACGACGTCGTCGCCGAGGTGCAGCTCGGGCTCGGGGAGCAGCCACCACCCTCCCGGTCCGGCCGGGCTACCGGGGTCACGATGGAATGGCCCCACGAGATCGCCGCCGAGCAAGCCCGCCACGTGAGCATGGGACGAAGCCGGGCGTGGGCTGACGACGAGTTCACCGTCGATGATCTCGGCGACCTTCGTGTCGGGGACCTGCATCAGGTCCTCGTACGTTGCTCGCCTTCCGGCGCGTGTCGGCACGGCGACGACCATACCACCATGCGGCGAAGATCGAGCAATCGACGTGCCGTCGCCGATTCCAGATGATGGCGATCCCGTCGAACGGGCCCGTGCAGCGTGCGAATCGCGGTGTTTCCCGAGCGGGCCCGGGCGGGTTGCCGCTCCGGACCCCAGCCGCTAATACTCCCGGAGTGACCGGCGACCAGATCCGTGAGTCGTTTCTCGAGTTCTTCCGCGAGCGCGGACACGCCGTCGTGCCGAGCGCGCCGCTCGTGCCGGGGAACGACCCGAGCCTGCTCTTCACCAACGCGGGCATGGTGCAGTTCAAGGAGCGTCTTCCTGGGCACCGAGACGCGCGCCGTACCCGCGCGCCGTCGACAGCCAGAAGTGCCTCCGCGTCAGCGGCAAGCACAACGACCTCGAGGAGGTCGGGCGCGACACCTACCACCACACCTTCTTCGAGATGCTCGGCAACTGGTCGTTCGGCGACTACTACAAGCGCGAGGCCATCGCCTGGGCCTGGGAGCTGCTGACCGACGTCTGGAAGCTGCCCAAGGACAAGCTCTGGGCGACCGTCTACACCACCGACGACGAGGCCGAGGCGCTGTGGCGCGAGCTGACCGACATCGCGCGCGACCGCGTCCTCCGCTTCGATGAGGAGAACTTCTGGGAGATGGGCGAGACCGGGCCCGTGCGGTCCGTGCTCGGAGATCCACATCGACCGCGGCGCCGGCGGCTGCGACCGCAGCGCGACCCGACGCACCGCTGCGGCGTCAACGGCGAGCTGCGCGCGCTACATCGAGATCTGGAACCTGGTCTTCATCCAGTACAACCGCGACGCCGCCGGGCAGCTGCTCGCCGAGCTGCCGGCCAAGCACGTCGACACCGGCATGGGGTTCGAGCGCGTCGCCGCCGTGCTGCAGGGCGTGCGCCAGCAACTACGACATCGACGTCTTCCGCGGCATCATCGCCGCGCGGCGAGCGGCTCGCCGGCAAGCGCTACGGCGCCGACCGAGCGCGACGACGTCTCGCTGCGCGTCATCGCCGACCACGGCCGCGCGGTCACGTTCCTCGTCGCCGACGGCATCGTGCCCGTCGAACGAGGGCCGCGGCTACGTGCTGCGGCGGCTGCTGCGCCGCGCCGCGCGCCACGGCAAGCTGCTCGGCCTCGACGGCCGTTCCTGTGCGAGGTCGTCGGCGCGGTCGTGGCCACGCATGGGCGGCGCCTACCCCGAGATCGTCGAGCGGCACGACGCGACATCGCGCGAGGTCGTCCGGGCCGAGGAGGAGCGCTTCGCCGAGACGCTCGACCGCGGCCTCGGCGCTGCTCGCGGGCGAGGTCGAGACCGCGCGCCAGGCGCGCACGTCCGTCCTGCTCCGGCGACGTCGCCTTCCGGCTCTACGACACCTTCGGCTTCCCGCTCGACCTGACCGAGGACATCCTGCGCGGCGAGGGCATGACGGTCGACGCGCGCCGGCTTCGAGGCGGCGATGGAGGAGCAGCGGGCGCGCGCTCGCGGGCGCGCAGCGGTTCGCCGACGCCAGCGGCCGCGCCCGAGCTGGCCGGCATGGCGGCGCTCGCGACGCGCTTCGTCGGCGACCGCGTCGACGAGTGGGAGTCCGAGGTGCTGGCGCTCCTCGCCGACGGCGCAGGAGACGCGCGGCCCGGTGCGCGCCGGGGCCACGCGTCGACGTCGATCACGGCCGAGACGCCCTTCTACGGCGAGTCGGGCGGCCAGGTCGGCGACCGCGGCTGGCATCGAGACCGACGCCGGCGCGCGCATCGAGGTGCATCGACACGCACAAGCTCGCGGCCGGCCGTGACCGTGCACCGCGGCGTCGTGCGGCAGGGCGCGATCGCGCGTCGGGCGACCGCGTGCGACTCGCGCATCGACGCCGAGCGCCGCGAGGCCGCGCGCCTGAACCACTCCGCCACGCACCTGATGCACGCCGTGCTGCGCGCACCGGCTCGGCGACGCACGTGAAGCAGGCCGGCTCGCTGGTCGCGCCGGAGCGCCTGCGCTTCGACTTCAACCACCACAAGCCGGTCGATCGCCGACGAGCTGCGCGCGATCGAGGACGACGTCAACGCGCTCATCCGCGCCAACGCCGAGGTCGACCAGCGAGGAGATGGCCTACGACGACGCCATCAAGGCGGGCGCGCTCGCGTTCTTCGGCGACAAGTACGGCGACCGCGTGCGCGTCGTCCGCATGGGCGAGTTCTCGACCGAGCTGTGCGGCGGCACGCACGTGCGGCGCACCGGCGACATCGGCGTCTTCAAGCTGCGCGGCGAGAGCGGCGTCGCCGCCGGCGTGCGCCGCATCGAGGCGTCGACCGGCGCGGGCGCGCTCGCACGACGATCCGCCGGCGCGAGGAGCGCCTGCGCGAGATCGGCGAGCTGCTGCGCGGCGGCGAGGACGAGGCGGCGGCGAAGCTCGAGAAGCTGCTGGCGCAGCAGCGCGAGCTCGAGCGGCGGATCGCAGCGAGCTGCAGGGCAAGCTCGCCGGCGGCGCATCGCGCGACGTGCTCGCCGACGCGCGCCAGGTCGACGGCATCACGCGTGCTCGCGACGCGCGTCGATGGGCTCGACGACAAGGGCCTGCGCGAGATGGCCGACCGGCTGCGCGAGCGCATCGAGTCGGGCGTCGTCGTGCTCGGGCGCCGCGCGCGGGCGAGCGCGCGCTGCTGCTCGCCGCGGTCACCAAGGACCTGACCAAGCGCTTCCACGCCGGCAACATCATCAAGCAGCTCGCGCCGCTGGTCGGTGGCGGCGGCGGCGGCCGGCCCGACTTCGCGCAGGCCGGCGGCAAGGATCCGGCGCAGCATCGACGAGGCGCTCGCCGCGGCGTACGAGCTGCTCGGCGCGGAGGTGCCGGCGCCGTCGTGAGCCGACGTCACGCACCGCGCCGCTCGACGCTCCACTTCGGCGACGCCGCGCTCTTCCGCGAGCTGCTCGGGCAGCACGACGAGCACGTCAAGACTCCTCGAGCGCGAGCTGGGCGTGCGCATCGACGTCGGCGACAGGACAGCTGACGCTGCGCGGGCGACCCGGTCGAGACGGAGCTGGCGGGGCGCGTCCTGACGCAGCTCTACGGCCTGCTCGAGCAGGGCTACCCGATCTACGCGAGCGACGTCGACTACGCGCTCCGCATCCTGGCCAGCGACCGCGGCGCGCAGCTGCAAGGACATCTTCCTCGACACCGTCTTCATCTCGGCGCACAAGCGCGTGATCACGCCGAAGAGCGTCGGCGCAGAAGGCGTACATCGACGCGATCCGCAACTTCGACATCGTCTTCGGCATCGGCCCGGCCGGCACCGGCAAGACCTACCTCGCGATGGCGATGGCGGTCGCCGAGCTGATGCGGAACAGCGTTCACGCGCATCGTGCTCACGCGGCCGGCGGTCGAGGCCGGCGAGAAGCTCGGCTTCCTGCCCGGCGATCTCGCCGAGAAGGTCAATCCGTACCTGCGGCCGCTGTACGACGCGCTGCACGACATGGTCGACTTCGACCGGGCGCGGAAGATGGTCGAGCGCGGCACGATCGAGGTCGCGCCGCTCGCCTTCATGCGCGGCCGGACGCTGAACGACTCGTTCGTCATCCTCGACGAGGCGCAGAACACGACCAGCGAGCAGATGAAGATGTTCCTCACCCGCCTCGGCTACGGCTCGAAGGCGGTGATCACCGGCGACGTGACGCAGATCGACCTGCCGGCCGGGAAGCCGTCGGGCTTGAAGGAGGCGGCGCATGATCCTGCGCGACGTCGCCGGCATCCGCTTCTGCACGTTCACCGAGCGCGACGTCGTCCGCCACCCGCTGGTGCAGGAGATCATCACCGCCTACGACCGCGCGGATCGCTGACGTGGAGGTGACGGTCGCGGCGCGGGGTCGCCGCGCCAGCGCGCTCGCGCCACGCGTTCGCCGAGGCGCGCGCCGGCTCCTCGCGGCGCTGCGACTTCCCGCGGCCGAGCTGTCCGTGGCGCTGGTGTCGGACCGACGGATGCGCGCGCTGAACCGCGACTGGCGCGGCGAAGGATCGTCCGACCGACGTGCTCGCGTTCGCCCAGCGCGAGGGACCGGGCGGGGCGCCGGAGGGGCTGCTGGGCGACGTCGTGATCTCGGTCGACACCGCGCGCCGGCAGGCGCGCCGAGCGCGGTCACACGATCGGCCGCGAAGTGGACCGTCTGCTGGTCCACGGCCTGCTGCATCTCCTCGGCTACGACCACGAGCGCTCGGCCGCGGAAGCGCGTCGCATGCAGCGGCGCGAGCGGATGCTGCTCGGACGCTTGCCCTAGTGGGCTGAGCCGACTACGAGACCGAGCCGGATGGCGACGTTGGCCGTGGGTCCGAACGGTGGACCGGCGCAGGCGTGGCGGAGGTGCGGACGCGGCGTCCGTGGCTGCGACGGTTGATGGCGGTCGTGAGCGGTCTCGGGATCGCCGCCGCGTTCCCGACGTTCGACCTGGAGCCGCTCGCCTGGGTGGCGCTCGTCCCGCTGCTGATCGCCACGCGCGAGCTGTCGCCGGGGCGGGCCTTCCGGACGGGCTGGCTCGCGGGTTTCGTCTTCTTCGTCGTGAGCACGCACTGGGTCGCCTACACGATACGCCACTACACGAACGTGCCGGCGGTGGTGGCCTACGCCATCCTCGTTCTCATGGTGTCGGTCCTCGCCTGCTACTGGGGCGCTTTCACCGCGGCCCTGTCGTGGTTCGAGCGCCGGCGGCTCCCGTCGCTCTGGCTCGCGGCGCCGGTCTGGGTGGCGCTCGAGTGGATGCGCGCGTGGTTCTTCATCGGCTTTCCGTGGGGCTACCTCGGCTACTCGCAGTACCTGATACCACGACCTGGTGCAGATGGCCGAGGTGACCGGCGTCTACGGTGTGTCGGCGCGTGCTCGTGCTGTTCAACGCGGTGACGGCCGAGGTGATCCGCCGCCGTGGCGAGGGGCTCCGGCGCCGCGTGATGCCGGCGCTGGTCGCGCTCACGGTGCTGGTCGTGGGGCTGCCCCTGCTCGGGCGGTGGCGCGCGGACGCGCTCAGGAGCCGGCCGCCGGCGGGTCGCCTCACTGTGGCCGTCGTCCAGGGCAACGTCGAGCAGGACAAGAAGTGGGACCCGGCGTACCAGGGCGAGACGATGACGCGCTATCGCGACCTCACGCGCGCCGTCCTCGCCGAGCGTCCGGCGCTCGTCGTCTGGCCCGAGACGGCGACGCCGTTCTTCTTCCAGGAGCCCACGCCGCTGCGGCGCGAGGTGCTCGACCTCGCCGAGGAGTCGCACGCCTACCTCCTCTTCGGCAGCCCGGCGTTCCACCAGACCTTCGACGGCGATCTGCGGCAGTCGAACCGTGCCTACCTCGTCTCGCCGACGGGGGCCGAGGTCGGGCTGTACGACAAGATGGAGCTGGTGCCGTTCGGCGAGTACGTGCCGTTCAAATGGGTGCTGTTCTTCGTCGACAAGGTGGTGAAGGCGATCGGCGACGTCGTCCCGGGAGACACGCGCGACCGTGTTCCGCCTGCCCGACGCCCGCTTCGGCGTGCTGATCTGCTACGAGGGCATCTTCCCGTGGCTCACGCCGCCGCGTTCGTCGCCGACGGCGCCGACTTCCTCGTCAACATCACCAACGACGCCTGGTACGGGCGCACCTCGGCGCCCTATCAGCACCTCGCGCACGTGACGTTCCGGGCGATCGAGAACCGCGTGCCGATCGTGCGGGCCGCCAACACCGGCATCTCGGCGCTGATCGATGCCGACGGCCGCATCCGCTGGCAGGGGCCGCTCTTCGAGATGCTCTGGCACGTCGAGACGATCGAGTGGCCCGGCGTGCGCACGTTCTACACCCGCTTCGGCGACGTGTTCGTGTGGGCCTGCGCGCTCGCCACCGCTCGTCGCCTTCGGCTATGGTGCGCGGCCGATGGCGCAGAGCAAAGGCACCGATCCCGTCACTGTCCTCGCAGAGCTCCGTGAGCGGGTCCGCGCGCTCGACGAGCGCGTGAGCGAGCTCGGGAGGCACCTTTGACCTGCCGGCACTCGAGCGGCGCGCGGCCGAGCTGAGCGACGCAGGTCGCCGACCCCGACCTCTGGAACGACTCCGAGCGCGCCCAGACGGTCAGCCGCGAGAACGCCGCAGATCCAGGCGGCGATCGATCGGGCTGGCGCAAGCAGCGCGAGGGCGTCGACGAAGCGCAGGTCTTCCTCGAGATGGCCGAGGAGGGCGATGCCGACGCGCTCGTCGAGCTGGAGCAGAAGGTCGACGAGGTCGGGCGGACGCTCGACGAGCTCGAGCTGCGCCAGATGCTCGGCGGCGAGCACGACGCCGGCAACGCGATCGTCGAGATCCATCCCGGCGCCGGCGGCCTCGAGGCGCAGGACTGGGCCGAGATGCTGCTGCGCATGTACCTCCGCTGGTGCGAGCGCCGCGGCTACCGGACCGAGCTGGTCGAGCAGCAGCCGGGCGAGGGCGCCGGCATCAAGAGCGCGACGGTCAGCGTCGAGGGGCCGTACGCGTACGGCTATCTCAAGGCCGAGTCAGGGCGTGCACCGGCTGGTGCGCATCTCGCCCGTTCGACGCCAACGCCCGCCGCCAGACGTCGTTCGCCTCGGTGTTCGTCTACCCGGACATCGAGGAGGACATCGAGATCGAGATCCGCGACGACGACCTGCGCGTCGACACCTATCGCTCGAGCGGCGCCGGCGGCCAGCACGTCAACAAGACCGACTCGGCCGTCCGCCTGACGCACCTGCCGAGCGGCATCGTCGTCGCCTGCCAGAACGAGCGCTCGCAGCACAAGAACAAGGCGCGTGGCGATGAAGATCCTGAAGGCGCCGGCTCTACGAGCTCGAGCTGCGGAAGCAGGAAGAGAAGATGGCCGGCGATCACCAAGGGGAAGAGCGACATCGGCTTCGGTCACCAGATCCGCTCGTACGTGCTGGCGCCCTACCGCATGGTGAAGGACCACCGCACGAACCCGAGGTCGGCAACACCGACGCGGTGCTCGACGGCGACATCGACACCTTCATCGACGCCTACCTCCGCCAGCGCCTGGCGCAGCGCCCCGCGTCACCCGCCTGAGACGGTTCAGTCGAGCGCCGCGGCGATGGCCGCTGTGGCGCGACCCGCCTCGTCGCTGCTGAGGACGAGGGGCGGAGCGAGGCGCACGACGGTGTCGCGGTTGAGGGTCCAGTTGAGGATGAGCCCTCGGTCCCAGGCGCGGCGCGCGAAGGCGGCGCACGCCGCCGGGCTCTCGAACTCGAGGCCGATCAGCAGGCCGATGCCGCGGACGTCGATGAGGCCGCCGTGGCCGAGGAGCTCGCGCAGGCGCTCGACGAGCGTTTGCCCGAGGGTCGCCGCGCGCGACGGCAGGTCGTCGCGCAGCAGCACGTCGAGCGCGGCGAGGCCGGCGGCGCACGAGAGCGGGTGGCCGCCGAAGGTCGTCACGTGCGCCAGCGGCGGGTCGTGCGCGAGCGTCGCCATGAGATCCGGCCGACCGACGAACGCGCCGAGCGGCAGCCCGCCGCCGAGCGCCTTGGCCAGGACGAGCAGGTCGGGCACGACGCCCCAGTGCTCGAGGGCGAAGAGCCGGCCCGTGCGACCGAAGCCCGTGACCACCTCGTCGAAGACCAGGAGCGCGCCGGTGTCGTCGCAGCGGCGTCGGAGCGCGGGCAGAAAGCCGGGCCGCGGAATGCGCACCCCGGCCTCGGCCTGCACCGGCTCGACCACCACGGCCGCGGTGTCCCGGTCGATGGCCGCGAGCGCGCCCTCGTCGTCGAAGGGCAGCCACGTCACGCCGGGGAGCAGCGGCTCGAACGGGGCGCGGTAGACCGGGTTGCCGCCGACCGAGAGGGCACCGATCGTGTCGCCGTGGAAGCCGCCGTCGAACGCGACCAGCTGGGTCGCCCGGTCGCCTTGCGGGCGGTCTTGATCGCGCCTTCGATCGCCTCGGCGCCGCTCGACGTGAAGTAGACGCGTGAGAGCGGCGGTGGGAGCAGCGTCGCCAGGCGCGCGGCCAGCCGGACCTGGGTCTCCTGCACGAACTCGCCGTAGACCATCACGTGCAGGTATCGCTCGGCCTGGGCGCGCACGGCGGCGACCACCTCCGGATGCGCGTGCCCGACGTTGGCGACGCCCATGCCGGCGAGGAGATCGAGCTACGCGCGGCCGCCGTCGTCCCACACCGTGGCGCCGGCGGCGCGGGCGACGACCAGTCCCATCGGGCCATCCGAGGTCTGGGCGACGTGGCGCAGGAAGAGGGTGCGCAGGTCGTCGCTCACGGCGTCACCTCGATCTGCGGCGGACCGGAGCGACCGAGCAGCGTCCCGAGCGCCGGGCGCTGACCGCGCGGCCACGAGAGCGGTGGCCGCTGCATGTCGCCGAGCCGGCAGCGCCGTGCGACGCCGAGGTCGCGGAGCGCGGCAGCGGAGAGGTCGACGGCGGCGACGCCCACGCACTCGATGCGTCCGGCGGGCAGATGATCGAAGGCCGCCCGTGGCAGCAGCTGCACCGTCCGACCGCCGCAGGGATCGAACGGCGCCCCGCCGACGATCACGGTGCCGTCCGGCCCGCCGAGCCGCTCGCCACCGCCCCATTCACCCGCATCGCGACGAGCCCGGACGGCGGCGCGCTCCTCCACCGTCGCCGGTCCCGCGGGCAGCGCGACCGCGAGCGTGGCGAGCGCCGCCGCGAGTCGGTGACCCAGATCGGCGAGGTCGCCGTCGACATAGACGGTGTGCGGGGAGAGACAGCCACGCTGGTCGCAGCGCACGACGTCGCGGGCGAGGGCCTCCACGGTCTCGGGCGTGATGCGCTCGCCGACGACGGCGACGCTCGTGCGCGTTCCGAAGCCGACGAGACGGGAGCCGAGCCGTGGATGCAGCGCCGCGAGCGTCTCATCGCTGCCCGTCGCGATCACCAGGTCCGCACGATCGAGCACCTCCTCGCCGCGCTCCCAGTACGCGGGGACGACGGTCGCGGCGAGCTCCGGATCGACGGCGGCGAGCGCACGATGGAACGCGGGCCCGGACAGCCGGTCGTCGCGACCGGACTTGCAGACCGTCACCACGCCGGCGAGACACCCGAGGGCGATCGCGGGGACGGCCAGCGCCGGGACGTTCGAGGCCAGCAGCTGGACCACGACCGCGGGCCCTGCGGGGGCGCCGCGGGCGGCGGCGCCGGCGCCCAGCTCGCCCTCGACGAGCGCGATCATCGACTCGAGGTCGATAGCCGACGCGACGATCGGCAGTCCCGAGGCGATCATCGCCGGTGAGAGCCGCGCGGCGGCCGGCAGGGCGGCGATCAACTGTTCGTCGCGTTGCCAGCCGGCGGCCGCCGCGGCGAGCGCGGCGGCGATGGTACTGCGCGGGCGCGTCCGCAGGCGCTCGCGCGCCGCGAGGCCGGCCTGCACGGCGGCATCGAGGTCGGGCGTCATGCGATGTCGGCGAGCAGCAGCCCGCACCCGCGCGGCGTGGCTCCGGCGACACGCCCCACGACCTCGATCGCGTCGTCGTCCACGGCGCGTCCGAGGTCCTCGGTGAGGACGACGGACACCGAGCCGGCGTTGGCGAGATCGTGATGGCAGAGCAGGCCCGTCGCGCCCGCCGCGACGGGCGCCAGCGTATCGGGATCGAGGACACGGGTGCGGAGCCACGGCGGGGCCACCAGGCGTCGCGGCGCGAGGCTCCGTCCGTGGAAGCGATCCCACAGCACGCTGTCGTAGCGTTGCGAGCACAGCTCGGTCATGCCGTACTCGTTGACGCAGAAATACCCGGCGACGCCGAGCGTCGCCCAGCATTCGCGGAGGAAGCCGCCGCGCGACAGCGGGCGCAGCAGACCCTTCGCGCCGCCGGTGTCCATCACCCGGCTGGGCGGACCCAGGCGGAACGTACGGCGGCCGGCGCGCGCGGCGTCGAACAGCCGCTCGAAGCCGGCCGTGGGCCCGGCGACCAGCACGCCCTCGCCGCGTCGCCTCGGCCTCGTCGAGCCGCGCGAGGAGGCGCGCGCCGTCGAGTCCTTCCGGCCCCGCGAACCATTCGGCACCCGTCGCCGAGCGCGTCGGCGACCACGGCGCACATGTGGATCAGGGACGAGTCCGGTCGCATCGCCGGCGGCGGCAGCAGGAAGAGACAGCGCAGCCGCGCGCGGTCGGGAAGCACGAAGCGCTCGAACGCCGCGAGCGCCGACGCGTCGTAGAGCGCCACGTGCGGGATCGCGTGGCGGCCACGAGCCTCGGGGCCGCCCGTCGTGCCGCTGGTGCGGAAGACCGCCTCCGCGGAGTCGCAGGACAGATCCGCGTGCCGGAACGCCGTCGTCGGCACGGCCGGAACGTCGTCCCAGCGAGCGACTGTGGCGGGCGTGACGCCACGGCGGTCGCAGAACGTCCGATACGGTGCGTTCCGCTCGTACTGGTGGGCGAAGATGCGCAGCGCCCACGCCTCGAAGACCGGCGCGGGCCCGCCGCGGCGGAAGGCCTCGATCTCGCCCGCGAGATCGGTCTCGACGGACACTCGGCGACCCTAGGAGCGGTCCGTGGCCCGTGTCAACGCGGGCGCCTCGCACGCCTTGCTGGTTCCGTCGGGACGCGGTACGCATCGAGACGATGCCCACCGCGGACGAGCTCTACGACCAGGCGGTCGACCTGGTCGCCGACGGCGAGCCCGAGAAGGCCGTCGTCGCCTTCCAGGAGGCCATCGCCTCGACCCCTCGTTCGCCGACGGCTGGCAGGGGCTGGCGCTGGCGCTGAGCGAGCTCGGACGACACGACGAGGCGATCGCCGCGGCGCGGACCCTCGTCGAGCTGACCCCCGACGACGTCCTCGCGCACACGACCCTCTCGCGCATGTACCAGGCGGCAGGGCAGATCGCCGAGGCGGAGGAGGCCGGCGGCAAGGCGCGCATCCTCGACTGGAAGCGGCAGCTGAAGGAAGGGTCGGGCACGTCGTGAGCGAGGAACGCAGCGACGAGTACATCCTCGGTCGAGCTGATCGAGCGCAGCCGCCTGCTGATCGCGATCTCGGAGGAGATTCCCGTCGAGACCAAGCTCCAGACGCAGCCGCTCCTGAAGCAGCTCGAGCAGCTGCTCGGCGACGAGCCGACGGCGCGTCCGTGGAACGGGTGCATGCCACCTACGCGTTGCTCTGTCGCGAGCTGCCGGACTACGCCGACCTGGACGCGCTGCTGTCCGCCATGCAGCACTTCCTGCCCGAGCGGTGAGCGCGCTCGCAAGCGTCAGCGTCCTCGACCTCACGCGGTTCCTCGCCGGGCCGTTCTGCACGTCGCTGCTCGCCGACCTCGGCGCCGACGTGGTGAAGGTCGAGGCGCCGAAGGGCGGCGACGAGGGACGCTACGGCTATCCCACTGCCGACGGCGTGCCGGTCTTCTTCCTCGCGCTCAACCGCAACAAGAGCGGCATCACGCTGCGCTGCGGACCGGACGAGGGGCGCGCGCTCCTGCGCCGGCTGCTGCCGCACTTCGACGTCCTGGTCGAGAACTTCGCCGGCGGCACGCTCGCGCGCTGGGGCCTCGATCCCCACGCGCTCGTGGCCGAGCACCCGCGCCTGATCGTCGCGAGCCTGTCGGGCTTCGGGCAGACGGGGCCGTGGAGCACGCGCGCCGTCGTACGACATCATCACGCAGGCGGCGAGCGGCTTCATGTCGCTCACCGGCTTCCCCGACAACCCGCCGACGCGCGGTGGCGGATCGCTCGGCGACTACGTGCAGGGCCTGTTCGGGGCCATCGGCGTGCTGGGCGCGTTGTACGCCCGGGCCGCAGAGCGGGCGCGGGCAGGTGGTCGACGTCTCGAGCCAGGACGCCATGTTCTCGCTGCTCGACAACTGGCCGACGATCTTCGCCGCGACGGGGCAGGTCCCGCCCCGGGTCGGCAATCGTCACCTGGCGGCGGCGCCGTACGACTGCTACCGGGCGCGTGACGGGTTCGTCGTGATCGCGGTCGCGAGCAACAAGCTCTTCCGCACCCTGGCGGCGGCCATCGGGCGGCCCGAGCTGGGCGAGGATCCGCGCTTCCGCGGCGGCAGGCGGGCGGACGCAGCGGCGCGACGAGATCAACGACATGGTCGCCGAGTGGGTCGCAGCGCGGACCGTCGACGAGGTGCTCGAAGTGCTCGACGCGGCCGGGGTGCCGTGCTCGCCGGTCTATGGTCCTGCGGATCTGGTCGAGCATCCACAGCTGCTGGCGCGCGAGATGATCCAACGCCTGCCGCACCCGACGCTCGGCGAGGTGATGGTCCCCGGGGTGGTCCCGAAGATGTCCGACACCCCCGGGCGGGTGCGCCGCCTCGGTCCCGAGCTCGGCGAGCACAACGAGGAGATCTACGGTGACCTGCTGGGGCTCGGGGCGGACGAGATCGAGCGCCTGCGAACCGCCCAGGTGATCTGACCGCTACTCGGCGGGCTTCGCCGTCGCCGCGTTCACCGCTTTCGTCAGGTTCTTCGTGCACTCGTCGAGGCGGGTCTGGATCACCGTGAGCTTGCCGTCGACGTCGACACGCTTGTTCTTGCAATCGAGCAGCTGGGAATCGAGATCGGTGACATGCTTGCGGAGGAACGCGGATGCCCGTCTCGCCGGATCCGTAGTTCACGTAGCCAGCGAAGAAGCCGAACCCGAACGTCACTGCGAGTACGAGGAGGCGGACGGCCCATGTCCAGACCGCTTCCTGTACGCGCTGTTTTGCATCATCGTCATCTGTCGGCACAGCGTCCCCCCTTAGTCGGCGTCCATAGCGCACATGCTGCAGCGCGGTAAAGAGGCGGGGGTCAGGCGAGGGGCGCGGCCCGAGTCCCCATGACGTAGGCGCGGACGAGCGCCGGGGCGCGACGAAGGGCGTCGTCGAAGTTGCGGAAGAACGCCTCGTGGACCCACTCGCCCTGCACCCAGGCGTCGAACGAGTTGTCCTCGCCCAGACGAATCTCGACCAGGCGTTCGCCCAGCGGCTCGCCGGTGATGATCGCGCGCAGCGACGCCCCAGAGTCGATCAGCACCGCTCGGCCCCGTCGAGGCACGGGGAGTGCCGCCTTCGCCTTCTCGACGCGGTTGGCGTTGAACCGATCGCGCTCGAGGATGTGGAGAACGGCCCACGATCCCGGGTCGCCGGGCGCCTCGTCGAACCACTTGAGATTCAGATCGGTCAGCCGCCGCTGCGCGCGATGCTGCTCGAACCCCGCGCCGGTCCGGAAGAAGCGGGCGCCGTACTTCGCCGGAGGCCGCTCGATGGGTTCGCCCTTGGCGTCCTTCCCCTGGTCGACCCACCAGCGGTTCTCGACCGTCGGGCGATCCCCTTTTCCTCCCACGGCGGCGACCCTAGCCAAGCGTTGCTCGGTCGACAACCATCGGGTACTGTCCGCCGCCGATGTCGTCGTGGCGGCCGTTCGACGGCGAATGGGGACTGGTGCTCGGTGCCTCGAGCGGATTCGGCGCGGCGATGGCGCGACGACTCGGGCGGCTCGGAATGGGAATCGTCGGCGTGCACCTCGATCGCAAGACCACGCTGCCGCTCGCCGAGGCCGTGGCGAACGACGTCCGGGCGACTGGATCGCCGGCGCACTTCTTCAACGTCAACGCCGCCGACGACGAGAAGCGTGCGGTCGTCTGCGAACGGTTGGTGGAGCTGACGGCGGGCCGGCCGCTCCGCGTGATGCTGCACTCGTTGGCGTTCGGGACGCTCAAGCCCTTCGTCGCCGACGAGCCGGGCTTCCGCACCACGAAGGCCCAGCTCGAGATGACGCTCGACGTGATGGCGCACAGCCTCGTCTACTGGACGCAGGATCTGAGCGCGCGGAAGCTCCTGGGATCCGGCAGTCACGTGTTCGCGATGACGAGCGCGGGAGGCGAGCGGGTGTGGCCGGTCTACGGTGCCGTGTCGGCGGCCAAGGCGGCGCTCGAGTCACACGTCCGGCAGCTGGCCTTCGAGCTCGGGCGCGGGCGTCGCGGTGAACGCGATCCGTGCCGGCGTGACGGACACCCCGGCGCTCCGTAAGATTCCCGGCGCCGAGCTGATGCTCGGGGAGGCCGCCCGCCGGAACCCCGGGGGTCGCCTGACGACCCCGGAAGACGTCGCCGGGGCGATCGTCGCCCTCAGTCTGCCGGGCACCGGCTGGATCAGCGGAAACGTGATCGGCGTGGACGGCGCCGAGAACGTGATCGCCTGACCCCGGCCTTCGGACGGGCCCGGCTGACGGTCCGGGGGACGCTGCCGCGGGTCGGGGTGCTCTGCGCGATTCCCCGGATGAACCGCCAGGCGAAGGTGTCGGCCTTGCGTTCCGCGTCGGACCAGAACACGTAGTGCGCCATCTCGTGGTAGATGGTCGCGATCCACTGGCGCTGCGAGTTGTACTTCCGCCCTCGCTTCCAGTTCTCTGGGTGCACGAGGTGGATCTTGCCGTTCTCGTACGTGCGGCCGCCGCTCTTGCCCCAATCGAGGTACTCGTACCAGTCCACGCGCGGGGCGCGCAGGTTGTAGAACCTGCTGATCAGGCTGATCGCACGGCGGAACGCAAACTCGCGATAGTCGCTGAAGAAGGCCGTCAGTAACCGATCGACGGTGCGCCGGTCGCGCAGCTGCGGCAGAATCATTCGCATGGGCCGACCCCCCCACCTGGGAGAGGGGCCGGAAGATACCGGGGCCCCACAGGGCTGTCAACGCGTACGCCGAAGGCGCGGAAACCCACGATTGACGCGGGTTAGCGGTGCAGAGCCGCTTGCTTACAGTCGATTACGCAAGCTAGCGGTCCTGGGGGCTGTCTCTCACGGGCGCGTCTGGGCGCGCCACAGGTCACGCGCCGGGGCCGGTTGTACGGCTTCATCGAACCGAACCAGCGGCGTTCCCCACGCGCGCCACGGTCCCTCGAGAGCCTCCAGGGTGAGTATCTGAAAGACACCGCTGTCGCTGCAGGCCGCCTCCGCCCCCGCGACACGGCACAGCGGGCGCCGCGGCAGGTCCGCCACCACCACATAGTCTCCTGGCCGATACACCGAACCGTCCTCCTCGCTCCCCGTCCTCTGCCTGCGAGGGATGGGAAGCAGGCGGCGTGCCGCCTCGGAAACTGCGTCCGGACGAGCATTGGCGCGGCCGGGCTGCTGCGGGCGCGTCGATCGCGTACCATCGTGATCGGGTGCGGCGTTCGATGGTGTGCGACCGCATGCGGCGCACCCTGAGGGGCGCCGTGCTACTCCTTCGGCATCAGCTCCTTGGCCTTCTTGAAGTGCTCGACGGCCTCGTCCGTCATGCCGTCCTTGAGCATCTTGTCGCCTTCCGCGTACTCCTTGGCCGCCTCGCCGAGGTCTTTGCCGTCTGCCTGGGCCTTCTTGATCTTCGGCAGCAGCTCCTTCTTGAGCTCCATGGCGGTCTGAGCCCAGACGGGCGTTGCCACGGCGACGATCAGGGACATCAGCATGATCCGTGTGGTCCGCATGCCGGCGGTATTACCCGGGGTCCGGCGGACCTGACAAGGGGCGCTAGATGTCGCGGAGGTGGCGGTACTTGCCCTGGAAGAACAGCAGCGGGACGCCGCCCTCGCCCTCGCCGTGTTCGACCTCGCCGATGTGGATCACGTGATCGCCGCCCTCGACCGTGTCCACGACCCGGCACTCGAGATATCCGAGCGTGTCCTCGAGGATGGGCGTGTCGAGGCGACCGAGGCGGTAGTCCAACCCCGTGAACTTGTCCCCCCCGCTCTTCGCGAAGCGCTGCGAGACCTCCTGCTGGTCGTGTGACAGGATGTTCACGACGAAGCGTTTCGAATCGAAGAAGTGGATGAAGCTCTCGGCCTTTCGATCGACGCAGATCAGCACCAGAGGCGGATCGAGCGACAGCGACGTGACCGCATTGGCAGTGAGGCCGTAGAAGCGTCCGTGGCTGTCGCGGGTGGTGATGATCGTCACCCCGGTCGCGAACATCCCCATGACGCGCCGGAGTTCCTTCGCGTCGAACATGCCGGTCGGGACTAGTGCGGCCGGGCCCGGGCTGTCAATCGGCGCGAGGCTCCTTCGAGCCCGACAGACCGGCCAGCGCCGCTCGTGCACGGTCGGCGCTCGGATCGAGACGGACGGCGGTCTCGAGCTCCTTCCGCGCCCCCTGTACATCACCGGTCGCCGCCAGCACGTATCCCAGATTCTCGTGGATCCAGGCGACGTCGGGAGACACGGCGAGCGCCTGGCGGAATCGCGTCACCGCATCGCTCGCCCGGCCACTCCAGGCGAGCGCCAGGCCGAGGTTGCTCAAATGCTCGGCACTGGGAGTCGGATCGAGACGGATTGCGACATCGTATTCGACGAACGCTTCGTCCAGCCGCCCCGACGCCGTGAGCAGGGCTGCCAGGTCCCAGTGCGCCGCCGGCATGCCGGGGGCGAGGAGCGCGGCGGCGCGTGCGTGCAGGATCGCCTCCGGCAGATTCCCCGCGAGCCGCGCCTGCTCCGCCTGCCGCAGGCGCGCGACCGGGTTCGCGATGTCGGGAATCGCCTTCGGCGTGGCGACGGCCGACCAGAAGGCATCGTGGCCGCTGCGGCCCCATGCCCAGGCGAGGAGGAGAACACCGGCGACGACCAGTGCGCCGCGGACACGGCGTGGCGTCATGCGGGACGTCGCGGTGGTCCCAACGTCCAGCCACCGGTCGTCGGATCGCGGTACCATCCGCCGGCGGCGTTCGTCCCACCGTCGACCGGAATGGTGATGCCGGTCACGTAGGCGCCGAGGTCCGACGCCAGGAACAACGCCACGCCGGCGATGTCATCGGGAATGCCGGCACGACCGATGGGGACGAGATGCTCGTGGCGCTCCCGTTCCACCGGGGTGACCATCGCGTCGAGCCCCTCGGTCCGACAAATGTCGGGAGCGATCGCGTTCACCCGGATCGCATGCTCGGCGAGCTCGAGCGCCATCGTCTTGGTGAAGCTGATCACGGCGGCCTTGCAGGCCGCGTAGACGGCAAACCCCGGGGCGGCCCGGAATCCCTCGCTCGAGACGACGTTCACGATGCTCCCCCCGCGCCGGCCGGCGATCATGTGCGGAGCCACGGCGGCCGTGCCGAGGAAGACCGAGGTGAGATTGGTCGCCACGAGCGCGTCTCGTCCCTTGGCGCTCACCTCGAGGAACGGCGCGTGGAAGGTACCGCCGACGTTGTTGACCAGGATGTCTATGCCGCCGAACGCTGCGACCGCAGCCGCGATCGCGCGGTCCAGCGCGGCGGCGTCGCGGACGTCCGTCGGGACGGCGAGCGCTCGTCCGCCCGACGCGACGATCGCGTCAGCCGTGGCGGTCCCGGTCTCGGATACGCGTTCGAGCACGACGACGGACGCGCCGAAGGCGGCGAACCCGAGGGCGATGCCGCGGCCGATTCCTGCGCCTGCCCCGGTCACCACCGCGGTTCGCCCGTCGAGGCGCGCGCGCGACGAATCGAGCATCACCGCGGGGTGTAGCGCACGAGCACCCGTTCCCCGCTGCGGAAACCGGCGCGGAACTGCTCTGCGTAGCCGGGCCACCGGTCGGGATACCGCTTCGCGAACGCCTCCATCAGGCGCTCCTGACGCGACCGATCATCGACCACGGCGCCGACGGCGTCGAACGCGGGACCCGTCGGCGAGCCGACGGCGATGCGGGCGCGCGTCCGCCCGGCGCGGATGCGCTTCACCCGCCAGCTCGTAGGCCGCGTGCCCACCCAGACCGAACCATCGTCCCAGAGGAACCAGATCTCGGCGGCCTTGCCGAGATCACCCGTCTTCCGCTCGCTCTGGATGTACACGTACTTGGCGGATTCCAGCGCTTCCTGCGTCGCCGGGGCGAGCGCCGCCGCATGCGACGTCACCGACACCGCGAGGAGGACTGCAAGGGTCGCTGCGAGTCGGGAGGGTCGACGGGCCGGGGTCACGTGCGAGCCTAGCCACACGGTCGGCTGAGGATCAACCCCGGCGACCGTGCGCGGGGTGGCACGGGTCAGCGCCCGTGCCACCCCGCACGCATCACGGCAGGGTCGTCGTCGCGGCGTCGACAATCAGATTGAGGGCGCCCGGTCCTGGGAGACCTGCGACGGGGTCGATCGTCGGTCCGACGCTCCCGATGCAGAAGCTGGAACCGAGCTCCATCCGTGCCGAGGCCGGGCTCTGCGGAATGGCCACGGTGGGCGGCGTGCCGTTCTCGACGACCCTCGCCGGCCGTGTCGGGTCCACCCCGGTCGTGGCGGTCCCGCCCAGTAGGCCGAAGGCGCCGCGCTTGGGAACGGTCTGTCCCCCGCACATGCGCCCCGTATTGGCGGTCGTCTCCTGGATCGCGGACTGGCCGGTCGTGAGTGGCGAGAAGGTGATGCCGAGCGGTGCCTGGAAGGTCCCGTCGGCCCGGCAGTCGACGCTGGTGACGCCGGCGCTCACCGCCTGGCAGGTCTTTCCGACGTCGGGCCCCCGGCTACAGGTGCCGTTCACGGCTGCGGAGCAGGTTGGGCAGGGCGCTGTCACGTTGCCGGTCAGGTAGACCCGTGAGCTCAGCGGGACGACCATAGTCGTTGTACCAGCCGCCGCCGTGTCCGCCGTGCCGCTGATCGGCGTCGCATTGAAGACGTTGACGACGCAGGTCGAGAGCGCCGGGTTGTTGGGGTTCGGGATCGGCAGCGGGGCTCCGAAGAAGCAGTTCCCCGTCGGCTGGCACGAGCCGGTGAAGCTCGAGCAGTCGACGTCGGTGGTGCACGTCTTGCCGAAGTTGACGTTGTCCACGCACGTCTTCCCCGGGCCGGCGGGCAGCGAGCAGTTGGTCCGTCCCGTGCCGGCGCTGGGGCCGAGCGTCAACACCGTGCCGTTGCGGCCGGTGACGGCGAAGTTCGAATCGGACCCCGTGGGGATCGCTCCGCCGGGCACCGACGCGTTCGAGCCGCCGCCGAAATAGAGGCATCCCTTGCCGAGGCCGCTGTTGGCGATCTTAGTTCCGGCCGAGTTCTGCAGTTCACCCGACGTCGGCGCCGCCGCCGGGGGATTGAACGCCGCGCCGCCGCAACTCGTCGTGCCGGGCCGGATCGTGATCCGGAAGGTGTTGGCGCCCGACGGGATGGTCGTTGTGGTGGTCGGCAGCGGCGGCGCCGTCGTGGTGGTGGTGGCCGGCGGCAGTGTCGTGGTGGTGGTGGCCGGCGGCAGTGTCGTGGTGGTGGTGGCCGGCGGCAGCGTCGTGGTGGTGGTGGCCGGCGGCAGTGTCGTGGTGGTGGTGGCCGGCGGCAGTGTCGTGGTGGTGGTGGCCGGCGGCAGTGTCGTGGTGGTGGTGGCCGGCGGCAGTGTCGTGGTGGTGGTGGCCGGCGGCAGTGTCGTGGTGGTGGTGGCCGGCGGCAGTGTCGTGGTGGTGGTGGCCGGCGGCAGCGTCGTGGTGGTGGTGGCCGGCGGCAGTGTCGTGGTGGTGGTGGCCGGCGGCAGCGTCGTGGTGGTGGTGGCCGGCGGCAGTGTCGTGGTGGTGGGTGGGGCGACCGGGATGCCTTGGACGCTGGCATTCCGGTCCGCGCTGATCACGCGAGCCACGAGAGTGCCGAACACCTGCGACTTCGTACCGAGCGCGAGCAGGGCGTTGGGCGCGCACACGCGTCCGGTGAATCGCGACCGGCGCGAGAAGCGAACGCGATCGCCGTTCACGAAGGCACCAAGTGCGCTCGACGCCGTCGGATTCGTGGGACCCACGATGCTGTCCGGGAAGAGCTGAACGTCACCAGCGACGAAGACCTGCGCTGCGCTGCCGACGAACAGACTGGCGCCGCGCCCTACCCGGAGGCTGCAGAAGACATAGGTTCCCCCGGTGAGGGTGAGCGATCCTGCGCCCGGGCCACCGCCGCGCAGGAGCACCTTGCCGCGTCGGGTCGGATTGCTCGCTGAACCTCCCGCGAGACTGAGCGACTGGTCGTGACCGACGGTCACGTCGGCTCCGCCACACGTCGGGAAGGTGACGGGGAATCCACAGGCCGCAGGCACGTTGTCGACGATGGGTCCGACGAAACTCATCACGGCGGACGAGGAGCAGTTCGTGCCGATGACCTTCGCGGGAAACGCGAACAGGGTGCCGCAGTCCGACCCGCTGCGCAGCCGCACGAGGCCGTTGCTGCCACCGACGACGACGTCCTGGTCGTTCGCATCGAGGGGACCATGCGTGAGCAGGCTACCGCGATTGACGCCGACGGCGAGACCATCGACGCTCAACAATCCACGTGTACGAAGCAGATCCGACGCGAAGAGCGCGTAGTCGTCGAGGCGCGTTGTCGGGCCGCCTCCGGCGCTCGGGGCCGATGGGAAGAACGTGACCGCGGCCGTCAGCAATCCAGCCAACGAACCGAGCGCGAGCACGCCGCGGATGGTTGATCTCATGGTTCTTCCCTCCACATGCAGGGATCGACGACACGACCTCCGCCGTGAGGCCTGCGATCCCCGCACGAGCGGGGTAACACGGACGATGTGGGAAGGAAAGGAAAAATACGCGGGGAATTAGCCACCTGCGATCGTGCGCAACGGCAAGATTCGAACTGCATCGGAGGCACGTTCGCAATGGGACTCGGACTGAGGTACGAGGCACGTCTGGCCTCGGCAGTGGTACCCGACCTCCGCCCCTCGGCGCCGCACTTGCAATTCTGGGCTCGCGGAGGGAGGGGCGATCTGCTAGGGGGGTCGCGGCTGGACGGGAGGGCGCCGTCATGGGCGAGTTGAACGGGCGGAATGGGAATGGGGCCTCGGCCAAGCGGGTGCCGGAGAAGAACGGCCTCGCCGGGCGCGACGGCCTCATCCGCTGGCTGCTGGAGGAGAGCGAGGCCGCGGGGCGGCGCGTCCAGGAGGTGGCCCTCTCCGTGGGGGAGCGCCTGCGAAGCCTCCCGGAGCTGCTGCCGAATCGCCCGGATGCGCTGCGCCTGCCGCGCCCGCTGGTCGAACTGCTCCAGGTGGCGTCCCGCAAGGAGGTCGCGGAGCTGCGCCAGCGCATCGCGCTCCTCGAGCAGCAACTGCGCGAGCGCCCGCAGAGCGTTCGGGTCCGGCGCGCGGCGCCGCCGAGCTGATCCGCGCTGGCTCAGCCGCTGATGGCGGCGAGGAACGGATCGAGGTCGAGCTTCTTGAATCCGGTCGGTGGCCCGGCCACGTCGACCGGCGCCTTGCCCTCGGTGACCGACGTCGTCGTGATCGACCGTGTAACCTTGTTCTCACCGAAGGAGATCGTGATCGCGCTCGCGAGGGGCATACCCTTCAAGGCGCGAAAGGCCTGTGCGATCCTGGCGACGTTCTTGTCGCCACCGGTTCGTGCCTGCGCCATCTCCATCAGCTCTGGCGAGATCGTGATGTCCTCGGTCGTCCAGACTGTCCCGGTCACGGTGCCGCCGTTCAGCGCGAACTCCTTGGCCTGGTGTCCGGCGATGGTTTCGCTGCGTCCAGTCGGCGCCAGCGCGATCGGCGTGCCCTCGGCGGCCTGCTGCGCACGGAACTGATCGAGCTGCGCCGAGGCGTTCGCCCTTGCCTCGGGAGGCAGGCGCTTGAGCATCTCGTCGGACAACGTCGTGTTGTCCGGTCGGGGCGAAAGGCTCGATGCGAGCCGGGAGCGCAGGGTCTGGAACGGGACGACGGTATAGACCTTGTTCTCCTTGTCGGCGATCGTCACGGTATTCGTCTCTGCATCGACGATGGTGCGGATGACGGGACCGTCGGTGATGAGTCTCTTCTCGCTCAGATACTGCTTCTGCTCGCTGACCCCGTCGATGGCGGGATCGAGGCGTTGATCGAGGACGAGGTCCTTCGACGCGGCGATTGCAGGGAGGCAGGCGAGGGCGACGATCGCGAGCAGGGCCGTGCGCATGCCACCTGTCTGCCAGCATCTCCGCTGCAGGACAAGGGTCATTCTCGTCCGATCTGATCAGGGTGGAAGTCCGGATGCCGGGCGAGCCACGCAGCGGCTCCCCGCATGGACGCTTCATTCTGTCGATTGATGAAGCGGTAGATCGGCCCCTCGAACCAGCGCAGGATCGGCGTCGTCATGTGGAAGCGCTCGCGGAATCGGAGCCGCGTGCGGTCGGGGCCCTGGGGTTCGAGGGTCACGTTGCCGGAGAGCCCCGATCGCAGCATGACGTAGTCGTAGCCGATCCCCGGGCGCACGTTCTTCACCAGCTCGAACGACTCGCCGCGACGCCCGAAGGGCAGGGGGTAGACCACGCGACGCAACAAGCCGTTGCCGACCGCGTCGCCAGGCCACATCACCTCGACGTCGAGGACCGCGGGGGCGTACTCCTTCCACAGATCGTAGCGTTGGAAGAGCGCCCACAGGCGGACGGCGGAGGCCGGAAGCTCGACGGTGTACTCGTGCTCGCGCATCCGGGAGGCCACGCTGGAGCCGTCGCGCGTCAGCGCGGCCGGACGGTTCGCCCCACGAAGACCGGCGCGCGGTACCCCCCGTACCACGGCCCGCCCCATCCCCAGCCGCCCCATCCGAAGCCGACGCCGTAGTAACCCGGGTACCCGTAGCCGTAGTAGCCGGGATAGCCGTAGTACGCGATCCGGTCCTGCGGTATCGGCTTCGGCCAGAGGTAGACGACCTGTGCCTCGACCTGCGGGAAGCGGTAGTCGTACTCGCCGACCTTGCCCTCGGTCGGCTCGCCCAGGGTGCCGACGACGGTGACCTGTCGCTCGGCGGCATAGACCTCCGGGTCCCAGAAGCCCGGCGCGCAGGCGACGAAGCGGCCGTCGGTGGCGTCGCCGTTGCTCGGCCGTGCCCGACCATCGAGCTCCAGGCGAAGAATCTCGAAGCACGTGCGATCCTTTTCCGGCGAGCTGCGGACGATGGTGCCACCCCACCGGACGCGCTCGCCCGTCAGGTCGTCGCGTTGCGCCTGGGGAATGGACACCGGCGGATAGGTCCCCTGGAGTGGAACCGGCGGTCGCGCGCAGCCGGCGAGCGCGAGGACGAAGGCGGTCATCACCAAACGCGTCATGGCGCCCCTTTCCAGTATCCAGCTCGAAGGTGGCAGACATCGCCTTCAACAGCCAGAGGGCCAGCTGGTGACGGGTCGAGGGGGGATTCCTCGCAGTGACGTGTGCCGGAAGCGACGCTGCACCTGGTCGTGGCGCACTCCTGCGCGGGGCGCGATTGGGCTTGACCGGCGAGGCGCCCGTCGTGGTAGATCGCGACGCGACGGAGCGCCTAGCATGCTTCGTCCGAAGGGAGCTGCGGATGACGCTTCGTGCCACGACTCGGGTGCTCGGCCTGCTCGCGGTCCTCGGGATGCTCGCCGCATCTCCCCGCGGGAGCCTGGCGCAGACGATCACGGGCGTCACCGCGCTGCCCAACGTGGGCAACAGTGCGAACGAGTTCTCGTCGGGCAATCCGAGCTTCGAGCGTGAGAGCAGCGTCGGCATCACCGCTGCGTCGGCGACCAGCTTCTCGACCCGATACATCGCGCTGGTCAGCGCCGACTCCGGCCTCTTCGGAGCCCAGCGGCTGGAGACACTGGCGTCTGACTACACCATCACCTTCACGGTGTCGGCGCCCGCCGCCTACACGGTCACCGTCGCCACGCGGCGCAAGGGTGACCTCCATCTCGTCGAGGACAATATCTTCGTCGCCGACCACTACGCGGACATGACCGCACTCACCGGCACGCAGACGGGCGGTTCGGTCGTCGCCGGCGGCCTCGGTCTCGCGGATCCGGGACGGGCGAACGACATTCCGCTGGTCTTGGACCCGATCACGGTCGCGTTCGACCAGACGGCGAGCGCCACCATCTTCGGTGTCAGTAACGGCAACCCGATCGTGCACAGCCTGCGGTTCACGTGGAGCCAGGAGGCCTTCAGCCCGGGCGCAGGCGACGAGGCCGCGGTACGCATGGGTGGGACGTCGGACGACTCCACCGAGACGGCTGCCGACTATCCGGGGAATCCCGCGCGCGTGCAGGGGAACGACGGGCATTTCGTCACCGTCACCCTGACGTCCCTCTGCGGCAACGGTGTCGTCGACTCGGGCCCGAGCTACACCGAGCCGTGCGACCAGGGTGCGGCGAACGGGACGCCGGGTTCGTGCTGCACGTCCACCTGCCAGCTGAAGAGTGCCGGCACGCTCTGCCGTGGGGCGGCCGCCGCCTGCGACAACCCAGAGGTCTGCAACGGCAGCGACGGCGGGTGCCCGAGCGACAGCGCGTCGCCCGCGTTCGTGGTCTGCCGGCCGCAGGCCGGTCCGTGCGACGTCGCCGACAACTGCGACGGTACGAACTTCGCCTGCCCGACCGATGCGAAGAGCACGGCGCTCTGCCGCGGCGCCAGCGGTCCGTGCGACGCCGACGACTTCTGCGACGGCGTGGGCAACGTCTGCCCCGCCGACGGCGTGAAGCCGGCGGGCAGCGAGTGCCGCGCGGCGACGGGCGCGTGCGACGTGCCCGAGACGTGCGACGGAAGCGCCAAGACCTGCCCCGCCGACTCCTTCGTCGACACCGATGGCGACGGGTTGGGTGACGGCTGCGACAACTGCCCGGCGACGGCCAACGTCGGCCAGAGCGACGGCGATGCCGACGGCGCCGGCGACGACTGCGATCCGTGCACCAACGTGGTGCCGGTCTTCGCCACCAAGCCCAGGCTGTTGGTGAAGAAGCTGGACACCGCTCCGGGTGACGATCGACTCACCTTCAAGGGCACCCTGACCGGCGTTCCCACGACGCCGCCGATCGATCCGGTCACGAAGGGTGCTCGCATTCTCATCGACGATCCGAACCCGGCGACGCCATCGATCCTCGACGTCACGCTGCCCGCGGGCGCGTACAGCAGTGCCACCCAGAAGGGCTGGAAGGCCAACGGCAGCGGCACGAGCTTCAAGTATATGAACGCCGCCGGGCTCGGGGGCATCACCAAGACGATCATCAAGGTGAGTACCAAGGCGCCCGGGGAGGTGAAGTTCACCGTCGTCGGCAAGAACGGCAGCTTCGCGGTGGCCGCGAGTCAGCTGCCGCTCACGGGGACGCTCGTGATCGACGCCCCGGTTGCCCGCACCGGTCAGTGCGGCGAGGCGAGGTTCCCTGGGCCGCCCAACCCGGCGTCGACCTGCGTCTTCAACGGCAGCGGCAGCCAGGTGAAGTGCAAGTAGGCTCGGGGCTCAGAACACCGGCTGGATCGCTTTGAGCCGCTCTTCGGCGGCCGCCATGAGCGCGTCCTCGGCGCGCTCGTCGGCGGCCTCGTAGGTCACCGAGAAGCGGAGGTGCGGGCCGGCATCGTCCCACGGCACGGTGACGATGGAGTGCTCGTGGATGAGGAACTGGCTCGCGGCCTCGGCGTTCTCGAACCGCCGGCCGCCGGCCGCGCCCTTCGGCGCGGGCGAGTAGAGGAAGTACGTCCCGCCCGGCATCGCGCAGGTGAAGCCACAGCGCTGGAGCATCGCCACCAGCTTGTGGAGCCGGCGCTCGTACTTGGTCTTCGTCCGCACCGGGATCGACGGGTCGTCGAGCGCGACGATGGCCGCCTTCTGGATGGCGATGAACTGGCCCGAGTCGCTGTTGTCCTTCACGTCGGCCAGCGCCTGCACGAGCGTGCGGTGGCCGCAGAACCAGCCGAGCCGCCAGCCGATCATGTCGAAGCCCTTCGACATGGAGTGCAGCTCGACGCCCACCTCCTTCGCCCCCGGCACGGCGAGGAACGAGAGCGGCTCGCCCTCGTAGGTGAGCACGGTGTGCGCGGCGTCCTGGACGACGACGATCCGGTGCCGTAGGGCGAAGTCGATCACCCGCTTGTAGAAATCGACGGTCGCCACCACGCCGGTCGGGCTGTTGGGGTAGTTGATGACCAGCAGCTTGGTGCGCCGAAGCACGTCGGCGGGAATCGAGTCGAGATCGGGGAAGTACCCGTTCGCGGGCAGCAGCGGCAGACGGTGGACGTCGCCGCCGTAGTATTTCGTGTGCGTGCCCGCGACCGGATAGCCGGGCACGGTCATCAGGGTCACGTCGCCGGGGTCGATGAAGCACGCCGGCGCCATGGCGAGCGCGGGCTTCGAGCCGATCGAGTGGTTGATCTCGGTGACCGGATCGAGCGTCACGCCGAAGTGACGCTGCATGAAGCGCGCGACGGCCTCCTTGAAGGCGGGGATGCCGTTGTCGGCGTAGCCGCGGTTCTCGGGCTGATCGATCTCGCGCGCCATCGCGCGGCGGACGTTCTCCGGCGCCATGCCGTCGTTCTCGCCGATGCCGAAGTCGATCAGCGTGCGCTCCGGATGCTCGGTGAGCGCCTGACGCTTGGCACGCTTGATCTTCTCGAACTTGTAGATGTCGGTGCCCTTGCCGTAGTTCGCGCCGCCGATGCGGGCGGCGAAACGGGTCTGGAAGTAGGGGTCGCTCATCAGTCGTCGCTCATCAGTACTTGTTGATCACGGTCACGCCGAGCGTGCCGTACTTGTCCATCGACTCGAGCACGCCGCTGGCATCCTCGAGGCCGATCGTCTTGTGGACCAGCTTGCCGGGCTTGAGGCGTCCCGCCTCGACCATCTTGAGCATGGCGGGGAAGTGCGGCGCCTGCATGCCGACCGAGCCGATGATCTGCAGCTCCTTCAGGACGATGACGTCGATCGGCAGCGCGACCTGGCCCTGCTCGGCGCCGGACGTGAGCCCGACCTGGACGTGGCGGCCGCGCTTGCGGAGGCACATCACCGAATTGACGCAGGTCGCGGCGATGCCGAGCGCGTCGATCGACACGTGCGCGCCGCCGCCGGTGAGCTGCATGATGGCGCCGATCGGCTCGTCCTTGGTGGCGTTGATGGTGTGCACGGCGCCCTCGCCCTTGGCCGCGGCGAGCTTCTCGTCCGACACGTCGACGGCGATCACGCTCGCGCCGACCGCGGCGGCGATCTGCACCGCCGACAACCCGACGCCGCCGCAGCCGTGCACCGCCACCCAGTCGCCGGCCCGCACCTGGCGCCTGGTCGACGACCGCGTGGAACGACGTCATGTAGCGGCAGCCCATGCTGGCGGCGTCGACGAAGGGGATCGATGCCGGGCAGCGCCACCAGGTTCACGTCGGCGTAGGGCACCCCGACCAGGCGCCCGAAGCCGCCCCAGTAGGCGACGCCGGGGACCAGCGGCGTGTCGCAGACGTTGTGGTGCCCGTCGCGGCACCACTCGCAGGTGCCCTCGCCCTGGCTGAAGGGCACCAGCACGCGGTCGCCCTTCTTCCAGCGCGTCGATCTCCGGACCGACCTCCTCGATCACGCCGCAGAACTCGTGGCCGAGGACGTGCGGCATCGGCAGCTGGATGCCGAGCCACGTCCAGTCGCCCGTCCACAGGTGCCAGTCGGTGCGACAGATGCCGTTGGCCTCGACCCGCACGATCACGCCGTGGGGCGGACACGCCGGGTCGGGCATCTCCTTCACGACGAGTGGCTTGCGGATTCCTTCGATGACGGCGGCGCGCATGATGGCTCCTCCTTGGTCTGCTCCTCCTACACCGGGCGCCGGTTCGACGGGAATAGCCTCGCGGTTGGGTCAGTTCGTGTCCATCGGGATGCGTCGGTGGGGCGAGGGGGCGGCCCGCACGATGGGGCCCCGGCGGCCTGGCTCCCGCCTATGGCTTCGCCTCGGCCGCCTCCCCATCGCGCGGGCCGCCCCCTCGCCCCACCAATCGGGGCGAGTGCGCGAACTGACCCACGACCGACGGTTCGGGGCGACCGGCGGCTGGTGTCGAGTCGAGCTGCGATTCGCTACCTGGCCGGCGTGTCGCTGCGTCGTGGCGCGTCCGCGGCGGTGCTCAGGCCGCGTCGCGTCGCGGCTGCTGCAAGCTCCGCGCGGGTGCGCAGATCGAGCTTGGCGTAGACGTGCACCAGGTGCGTCTTTACCGTCGCGAGGCTGACGAAGAGCGTCTTCGCGATGGCCTGGTTCGGGTGTCCGGCCGCCACCAGCTCGACGACGCGGAGCTCGCTTGGGGTGAGGCTCTCCCAGCCGTGGTTCGGGCGGCGGCGTTGGCCGCGGCCGCGACGCGCGTACTCGGCGGCCTCGGTGAGGGAAAGGGCAGCGCCCTCTGCGAGGTGCGCTGGATCGAGTCGCTCACGTGCCGTCGCGATCGCCCGGCGATGATGGGGATAGCGCCACGAGTAGCCGGTCCGGGCGCGGAACGCCTCCGCGGCTCCGAGCAATCGGGCCGCCTGCGTGGTGTCGTCCGTCTCGGCAGCGAGCACGGCGATGGCCTCCAGTGCGTCCGTGGTGGCCAGCGGTATCTCGTGCGTGAGGGCGCTCTCGAGCGCCTCGTGGGCACGTGCCTCGGCCGCCGCGATCTCGCCCCGACGCATGCTCACGTATGCGCGCGCCAGGAGGAGCACGGTGCGAATATAGTTCAGCGCCGTGCCCGCCAGCCGCGACTCGCAGTCGTCGAGCAGCCGCTCTCCGCCGTCGATGTCATCGAGCGCGAGCGCCGTGTCGGCCGCGTTGATGCGCGCCCACTCGTCGATGTAGCCGAACGATGGGGGCCAATCACGGAGCGTGCGCGCGGCCCCTTCGAGGTCGTCGTCGATGAGATGGATGATGGCTCTTACCCAGGTCTTGTACCCGCTCAGGACGCCCGTGTCCGGGCCTCGGCTGACCAATGCGAACGCACGCAGCGCGAGAGCGCGGTCGCCGGTCCACAGCGCGATCAGCGAGACGCCGGCATCGCTGCTGTTTGGCAGGATCGGGTATCGCGCGAACATCGCTTCCCCCTGCGCGCGCCCCACATCGAAGTTGCCGTCGTAGATGGCGGCGAGGCACTTCGCCAGATCGACCATCCATCGCAGGGACGACTCCGGCAGCATGTTGCGATCGAGCCACGCGAGGAGGGGGCGGGCGCGCGCGTGGTTGCCGGTCGCCGTGAGCAGGAGGGTGAGGCTACCCATGGTCTGGAGCTCAACGCGGCGGTTCCCGGCATGACGAGCCGCATCGGCAGCTCGCTCGAGGCCACTCAGACCGTCCGTCAGACCCAGGAACGCCGGCCCGGCCCAGATGCCCTGCTCGATCAGCGCCCGTACGCTCGGATCGAGGACGTCGCCCAGGGTCTCGAGCGCCTCGCGGGCCACTGGCACCCAGCCCATCTCGCCGGCGAGCGTCAACACCAGCGCCATCGGTGCCAGGGCCGTCAGCCACGCCGTCGTTCCCTCTTCGAGCGCGCTGAGCACGGCGGTGGCGCGCGTGCGCGCTTCTTCGTAGTCCGAGAACTGGGTCCAACGTCCCGCGAGCGGGTAGAGGAGCTCGAGGGCCGGCCCAGCTGCGGAAGCGATCGACCATTCCAGCGCGGACGTCAGGTCCGGAGCTTCGGCATCGACGATCGCCTGCGTCGCCAGCGTGGGCAGATCCCCTCGAGCCCCCACCCGCGCGCGCGGCGCCGGAACCACGCGAGGTGGCGGCTGCGCAGCGCGGTCAGCTCGTCGTTGGCCGCGGCCTGCTCCAACGCGAAGTGCCGCAGCGTCTCCAGCAGCCAGTAGCGATCCCCGGTGTGCAGGACGAGGCTCTTGTCGACCAGCCGTCCCAGGACGTCGAGCACGCCGTAACGATCGAGGCCGTCGTCGGCGGCCACGGCCTCGGCGGCCTCCAGCGTGAACGGCGCGGCGAACACGCCGAGTCGACGGAAGAGCGTTCGCTCCTCGTCGTCGAGCAGATCGACGCTCCACTGGACGGACGCGAGCAGCGTTCGCTGGCGTGCCATCGCGGTGCGCGCGCCGCCAGTCAGCAGCCGGAAGCGGTCGTCGAGTCCGTCCGCCAGGCGGTCGATGGACATCGTCCGCACCCGGGCCGCCGCCAGCTCGAGGGCCAGGGGGATGCCGTCCAGCCGTCGCACGATGCGCACCACCGCTGGCGACGTCGTGCGATCGAGCTGGAAGTCGGGCCTGGCGGCGCGAACGCGATCCGTGAACAGGCGGACGGCATCGATCGTCGCGAGGCGCTCGGGTTCACGCTCGGCCGCGTCCGGCACGGCGAGCGACGGGATGCGCCACGTCACCTCGCCGGCGACGCCAAGCGGCTCCCGGCTGGTCGCGAGGATGCGGACGCCGACGCCCATCCTGGTTACGGCGTCGGCGAGCGCGGCCACGTCCTCCAGCACGTGCTCGCAGTTGTCGAGGACCAGCAGCAGTTCGGTCTCGGCGAGATGGCGGACCACCACGTCGCGCGCCGACAGGCCCGGAACCTCGGACACACCGCACGCAGCGGCGACGGTGCCGGCAACCTGACCACCGGCCGCCAGGCGCGCCAGCTCGACCCAGACCACGCCGTCCGGATGCCGGGACGCCAGGTCCTCGGCGACCGCGTGCGCGAGTCGCGTCTTGCCGGATCCTCCGGCGCCGGTGATCGTGACCAGCGGTCCCGCTGCGAGCAGCGCCGTCAGCTCCGATCGCTCCTGCGTGCGGCCCACGAGGGGGGTGGCCCAGCCTGGAAGGCGTGTGCGGGTGCCGCGCAGCGGTCCGAAGACGACGGGCAGGTCGGCGTGGCAGAGCTGGTGCACGCGCTCCGGCCGGTCGAAGTCCGGCAACGAGACGACGTCGAGCGCGACGAGGATTGCGCCCGCGGGGATCGCGTCGCCGGCGATCTCGGCCGTCGCGCCCGAGACCAGCACCTGACCGCCGCGCGCGAGCGCACGGAGGCGTGCCGTGCGGGCGACGGTCGTGCCGCCGTAGTTCCCGCCGTCGCGCAACGGGGCCTCTCCGGTGTGGATCGCCATCCGCACGCGGACCTGGGCACCGTCGGGCCATGGCTCGGCGATCAGTGCCCGCTGCGCGGTGAGCGCCGCCCCGAGCGCATCGGTGGGCCGTCCGAAGGCGGCGAGCGTCGAGTCGCCCTCGCCCTGGTCGGCCGGCAGCACGCCGCCGTTCTCGGCGACCGCCGTACGGATGATCGCCGCCTGCCGCGCCATGGCCTCGGCCGCCGCCGGCGAGGACTGCCACATGCGCGTGGACGCCTCGACGTCCGTGAGCAGGAACGTGACCACGCCCGCGGGGAGTTCGGGGGATGCTGCCATGGCCCCAGGATCATCGATCCGGGCCACTGGAACATCAACCGAAGGGTTGAACTACAGCTCGGCGGTCTCGCCGGGCGGGTTCGAACGGGGGACCAGGACGACGTCGCCGCGGGTCTCGGCGTGGTGCCTGAGTGCCCAGTGGACGCTCGGGAAGGCGATCTCGTTCCAGGGGATCTCGTCCCACCGGAACAGCGCCACCTCCAGGCTCTCCGGCCCGGGCTCCACGCTCGGATCGGCGAGCCGGGCGCGGAAGATGAGCTGCACCTGGCTGATCCGGGTGATGCCGTAGACCGCCAGCAGACCCTCGATCGCGATCCGCGCCCGCGCCTCCTCCCATGCTTCGCGCACGGCGCCGTCCTGCGGCGTCTCGTGCAGCTCGAGGTAGCCCGCGGGCAGCGTCCAGAATCCCGTGCGGGGCTCGATGGCGCGTCGACACATGAGGACCCGGCCCTCGTGGTGGACGACGGAGCCGACGACGACCTTCGGGTTCTCGTATGCGACGAACCCGCAGTCGGTGCACACCGGGCGCTCGCGGTCGTCACCCGGCGGGACGCGGCGCTCGAAGGCCGGGGCGCGGGGCGGTTCGGCCATGCCGGCGTGATACGCCGCCGCCGCCGATCGCACAAATCTCTTTGGACTAATTCGCCTCGGTCGGCGTCGGGGGCGGCGGGCCGTTCAGCGCCGCGTCGGCCTCGGACTGTCGCGTGCTGCGCTTGGTCAGGGTCTGGTCCGTCATCCCCCGCAGCGGGCGCAGCGCGTCCACGACGAGCCCGATCGAGCCGTCGGGGTAGAAGGCGTTCGTCGCCATCGCCAGGATGATGACGGCAACGAAGGTGCGTCGCCCGAAGCCGAAGAGCAGCCCGCAGATACCGGCGAGCACGACGGCGACCGCGACCGTAGCCAGCAGATGCTCCATGTCGAGAGTGTCCGTCATGCCTTCGACAGTCGAGCAGGGCCCGTGCCACGTCCGGACATGCCCATGCCGACAAGGGGGTCCCCGACCACCCCGTTACGGCCATGACGCCGCGGTGCGGCCTCGAACGAACGGGTACGGGCCCCCGTTTGCCCCGCGCGGAGGCGGCGTCGTAGGAGGGCGCCGTGTCGGACCACGTGCGCCGCAACCTGGCCGAATGGGAGCGACTCGCCGGCGAGTACGCCGCAGGGGCACCGCGCAACTGGGCCAGCGAGCCGCACTGGGGCATCTGGCACGTGCCCGAGACGGAGGTTCGCGCGCTGCCCGCCGTCGACGGCCTCGACGTCGTCGAGCTGGGCTGCGGCACGGCGTACTGGTCGGCATGGCTCGTCCGGCGTGGCGCGCGGGTGGTCGCGCTGGATCTCTCGCCGGCGCAGCTCGCGACGGCCCGCGCGATGCAACGCCAGTTCGCGCTCGACTTCCCGCTCGTGCGCGCGAGCGGAGAGGACGTGCCGCTGCGCGACGCCGCCTTCGATCTGGCGTTCTCGGAGTACGGGGTCTGCCTGTGGTGCGATCCCTACCGCTGGATTCCCGAGGCGGCGCGGCTGCTCCGCGACGACGGCCGTCTGATCTTCCTCACCAACTCCGTGCTCATGACCCTCGCCCAGCCCGACGAGGACGACGTGGCCGCGACCGATCGCCTGCGCCGGCCGCAGTTCGGCATGCATCGCGTGGAGTGGCCCGGCCACGACGAGGTCGAGTTCCACCTCGGCCACGGCGACATGCTGCGTTGCCTGCGGACGAACGGCTTCGAGCTGGAGGACCTGATCGAGGTGCGCCCGCCCGCCGATGCGACGACGCGCTACCCGTTCGTCACGCTGGAGTGGGCGCGAAGCTGGCCGTGCGAGGAGATCTGGATCGCGCGGCGTCGGCCTCGTGCGTGAGCAGCCAGCGCTTCCGCTCGAGACCGTAGGCGTAGCCGGTGAGCGAGCCGTCGGCGCCGATGACGCGATGGCAGGGGAGCACCAGCCAGATCGGGTTGGCGCCGTTCGCCGCGCCGACGGCGCGGACGGCGTCGGCATGGCCGATCGCGCGCGCGAGTCCTCCGTAGGACGCGGTCGTGCCCGCCGGGATGCCGCGGAGCGCTGTCCACACCGCGTGCTGGAAGGGCGTGCCGCCGGGATCGACCGCGCAGCGCGTCGAGCGCGCCGACGACGCCGGCGAAGTAGTCGTCGAGCGCGCCGGCCACGCGGGCCGGTCGCCGCGGTGTGCGCCCCGGCGCGGGGACGTCCGCGCCGAAGCGGCGCCGGAGCGCGCGCTCGAGCGGCGCCCAGCGCTCGACGAACCCGAGCGCGCAGAGCGCGTCGCCGCGCACGACCATGCGCACCGTGCCGAGTGGGGTGAGGTGGTCAGCCACCGTGAGCGTCGTCATCCGATCCTCCTTGCCAGAGATGCATCGCCGCGTAGGCGCGCCACGGCCGCCACGCCTCGGCGATCGATTCGAGCGCCCGTGGCGAGCACGGGCCGCTGCCGTTTCCGAGCGCGCGCCGGAGACCGAGATCCGATGCCGGGAAGGCGTCGGTCTCGCCCACCGCGCGCATCGCGACGTACTCGGCCGTCCAGGGGCCGATGCCGGGAAGCGCGACGAGACGCGTCGCGAGCTCCTCGGCGCCGAGCCGTCCGTCGAGGGCGATCGTGCCGTCGGCGACGGCGGCGGCGAGCGCGCGCAGCGCCGTGGCGCGCGCGCGCGGCAGGCCGATGCGCTCGAGCGGCGCGGTCGCGAGTGTCGCCGGCTCCGGGAACACGTGCGTCAGCCCGGCATCGGCCGCGGGCGCGAGCGGCGTCCCGAAGCGCTCGACGAGGCGACCGGACAGGGTCGTGGCGCCGCGGACCGTCACCTGCTGGCCCAGCACGGCGCGCACCACGAGCTCGAACGGATCCCACGCCCCGGGAACGCGCAGGCCCGGCCGTCGGCGCACGCGGTCGGCGAGGACCGGCGAGCGCCCGAGCGCGCGGCCGATCTGGTGCGGATCGGCGTCGAGGTCGAACAGGCGCCGGGCGCGCGCGACCAGCCACTGGATCGCCGTCGAGGGCGGGCAGCGACAACGTCAGCTCGACCTGCGCGCGTGTCCGGCAGCGGCCGCAGCGACAACGTGCCCACCTCGGAGCCGACGGCGACCGTGCGCCGGTAGCTCGTTCCGTCGACGACCTCGACGCCGGGAATCGCGCGCAGCGCGAGGAATCCCAGCAGCGCGGTCCAGTCGAGCGGCGGACGGTACGCGAGGCGCAGGCGGAGCCCCGCGGGCACGTCGCGGCGGCGGCGTCCCCGGAGCGCGCGGGGCGACTCGCGGAACGTGGCGCGGATCGCGTGGTTGAACTGGCGGACGCTGGCGAAGCCCGCCGAGATCGCGACGTCGACCATGCGCAGGTCGGTCTCGTCGAGCAGGCGGCGCGCGAGGTGGACGCGCGTCGCCCGCGCGACGGCGCCGGGCGCGGCGCCGAGGTGCGCGTCGAAGAGCCGACGGAGATGCCGGCCGCTCACCCCGAGGCGGAGTGCCAGCGACTCGGTGTCGTCCTCGTCGAGGGCGCCGTCCGCGATCAGGCGGAGCGCTCGCGTGACCAGTGCGGCGCTGCCGGTCCAGGCGGGCGTGCCGGGCGCCGTCTCCGGGCGGCAGCGGAGGCAGGGGCGGAAGCCGGCGGCCTCGGCGGCGGCGGCGCAGGCGTAGAAGCGGACGTTCCGCTGCCGCGGCGGCGGCGACGGGCAGATGGGACGGCAGTAGATGCCGGTGGAGGTGACGCCGACGAAGAAGCGTCCGTCGAAGCGGCGATCGCGGCTCAGCAGCGCGCGGTAGCAGCGGGTGGGTTCGAGCGACACGCGTCCCGTGTAGCACACGGGCTCCGCAGAAACTGGCAATGAACGGACGTCACTCCGCCGGGGCTCGGTTTGCCGTCGCGGTCGCGGCTGGCTATGACCGCGCGATGCCAGCACCGCGACGGCTGCTTCCCGTACTGCTCCTCGCCACCTGGACCGCCGTGGCGCACGCGGACTCGGAGCTCGAGCGTCTCCGGGCCGAGAACGCGAAGCTGCGGGCGCGGGTCGACCAGCTCGAGGCGGAGAACGGCCGCCTGCGCGGCGAGGCCAAGGCCGCCGCGAACGCCGCACCGGCCGACGCCAGCCTCGCCGGGGTGCTCGCGTCGCGTGCCGAGGAGCAGGTGCGCACCGTGCCCGACGCGCGTGGCGGCACGGCGGTGGTCACGGATCAGAGTCGACTCGACATCACGGCCGGCGGGCAGTCCCGCCACTGGATCACGTTCCGCTCGCAGAACGCCGGCGGGTCCGGCGATCCGGCCCAGCTGGTGATCGCCAGCAGCGCGTCCGGCATCGCCTACCGCGACGTCTCGTCGATCGCGCTGGTGATCGACGGAACGGCCGTCGAGGTTCCCGTGATCCGCTACCAGAGCGATCCGATCTCGAACGCGCGATCCGGGGCGATCGTCGGTCGCCGCGAAACGGTCGCCGGCGGACTCTCCCTGGCGACGCTCGATCGCCTCGCCGTGGCGCGCCAGGTCGAGGGGACGCTCGGCCAGACCCGCTTCCGCCTGACGCCCGAGCAGCTCGCCGCCGCGCGCGCGTTCCGCAAGCGCCTCCCGGCCTGAAAGGAGCCGCCATGGGCACAGTCGATCACATCATCGAGGATTGCATCGCGACCGTCACCTTCACCAACCCACCGAAAGGCTTCTTCACCAGCGACATGGTGGTGCAGTTGGGCGAGGTCATGAACGCGCTGGAAGACGATCCCGCGGTGCGCGTCATCATCTTCACCGGCGGCTTGCCGGACGTCTTCATCCGACATTTCTCCGTGGAGGAGATCATCGGCATGGCGGGCGCGCTGAAGGAGAGTCGTGCACGAGGGCTGCCCGCGCCGCGCTTCGCGCGTACGCCGTTGCGGCGCGTCTGGGAACAGGTGGACAATTGTCAGAAGCCCACCATCGCTGCGATCAACGGCTACTGCGGTGGCGGCGGCTGCGAGCTGACGCTGTGCTGTGACATCCGTCTCGCCGGTCCCGGCCACTACACCATCGGTCAAATGGAGATTCTGGTCGGACTGCTCCCTGGTGCCGGCGGGACCACTCGTCTGGCACGCGCGGTCGGTACCGCCAAAGCGCTCGAATGGGTGTTGCGCGGTCGCACCTTCGGTCCGGAGGAAGCGGCGCGTGAGGGGCTCGTTCACCACTACGTGGAGGGTGACGTGCTGGCAGCCGCGCGCGCGATGGCTCGCGAGTTCCTCGACAAGCCGCCCGTTGCGCTGGCCTACATCAAGCAGGTGCTGCGCGGGAGCCATGGCCGACCGACGGCGGACGGCGTGGACGAGGAAGGCGACCTGTTTGCGAATCTCATCGCGCAGGACGCGCGCTGCCTGGAGATGATGCGGCAGTACGTCGAGAGCGGGCATCAGCTCAAGAAGATTTGAGACGGAGGGCGACATCATGAGCGGCGGACGGTCGATCCTTGGCGGGGTGGTGGCGGGGACGCAGTACGTCGGGTGGGCGCTGGTGGTCCTCGGACTGGTCGCCGCGCTGGCGCCGGTCGCGACGGGTGCCACGGTCGTGGTGGTGATCGGCCTCGTGCTGCTCGCGGCTGCCGCCCTCATCGGTCTGTGGGGACTGCGGGCCCGGGAGGCGGGCAGGGGCAGCACCGGCCTCGTGATGGCGGCGCTGGCCGCGGTCGCCGGACTCGTCCTCGTGGTGCAGCCGACGGCGGGTCTCTCCCTGGTCCGTCTCCTGCTGGTCGGCTACCTCCTGCTCAGCGGCATCGCGGAGATCGCGACGGCGTGGCAGCTTCGCGCGACGGACGACGACTGGACCTCGATGCTGGGATCAGGGGTGGTCTCCATCCTCGCCGGCGCCGCGCTGTGGGCCGACTGGCCGATCTCGGGTGCTCGCGCCATCGGGATCTTCGTGGGCGTGAAGCTCGCGTCGGTCGGTGGGGCCGTGGTGCGCCTGTCGCGCCGCCTCGATGCCGCGGGCGACCGCGTGGCGGCAGCGCGCACGCGCCTCGCGAGTCGGCGCCGCCAGGACTGACGCGCTGACGTCAGGGCGCGGCGCGGCCGTAGAGCACGGCCACGAAGACGTCGTCGTCGCTCGGCTGCGGGACCGGGCTCGACCACGCGTAGACCTCGAGCTGGATCATGCCCGCGCTCGCCGAGCGCACCCAGGCGTCGGCGACGTGGAAGCTGCGCGACTCGGCGCTGGCGAGGACGGTGAGCCGCTCGCCCCAGACGTCGGCGGGATAGTCGCCGAGGAAGGTGACGACGTAGTCGCCCGGGCCCGCGCCGACGGCGCGCTGCGCGGCGGCGACCGTGGTGCGGGAGCCACCGAAGCTCGCCAGGGTGCCGTCGGCGCGGATGCGCGCGAACGCGACGACGAATCCGTCGGGGGTCGCGCCGGTGGCGCCGGTCGGCCCCGTCAGGCCGTCCTGGCCGCGAGGTCCCACCAGACCGAGTGCCGCCGGGTCCACCTGCGACTCGGTCCGGGTGCAGGATCGCCCGCGCGGCGAGCGCCCCGTTGCGCTTCCTGCAGAGCACGTCGGCGTGCGCCACCGCCGCGGCGGCGAGGACGAAAACGACCACCAGCGTGCCGCGCCCCATCCCATCCGAGCGTACGGGGGGCCGTCGCGAGTCTCAACCCGTCCCGCGGCCCGCTTGGCGGGCGCGCGTGGCGGCGCTAGGAGGTCGGACGTGTCGGGGCTCGTCTGGATGCTCACGTCGATCCTCGGAGTCGGTGCACTCGCTCACGAGGCGTGGACTCCGGCCTCGGCGACGGAGAGCCGGCCGGCGAAGGGACGCTTCCTCGTCGCCGGCCGTGACCTGCCCGATCCGAACTTCGCGCACGCCGTGGTGCTGCTCCTCGCCTACGACGACACGGGAGCGATGGGCGTCGTCGTCAACCGTCGCACCGAGCTGCGGCTGGCGAAGCTGCTGCCCGAGGTGCCCGGCTTGGCGCGGCGCCAGGACGTCGCCTGGGTCGGCGGACCGGTGTTGCTGAACGCGCTGATCGTTCTCGTTCGCGGCGCCAAGCCGCCGGCCCCGGCCGAGGCGGTGGTCGGCGACGTGCACGTGCTGGGCGGCCGCGACGCCATCGGCCGCGCCGTCGCCGCTGGCATCCCTCGCTCCCGCCTGCGCGGCTACGTCGGACATGCAGGCTGGGGTCCGGGCCAGCTCGACGACGAGGTCCGCCACGGTGACTGGCTGGTGATGAACGGCGACGCGGCGATGGTGTTCGCCGAGGATCCCGACACCGTGTGGTCGACGCTCGTCGAGCGCGGGTCGGGCGAGTGGACGCGGTCCTGGTCCTACCCGAGCAGCCGGTGCGTGTCGGGCGCCAGGTGCTCGGTGGCGAGCCCGTGCGGACAGGCACCCGCGCACGCCTGGTGCGAGCACGACAGGCACGCGCTCGCGCCCGAGCCCAGCCGCGCATATTCGCTCCGGGCCAGCGTCTCGTTGCCGTAGTCGCGCGCGTACATGCGCGCGCGCAGCACCTCGCCGATGGCGACGTTCTCGGGACAGGCGCTCTCGCAGGCGCCGCAGCCCAGCCGGCAGAACGTTCCGCACTGCATCGTCGCGTAGCGGTCGAGGAGCGCCAGATCGCCGTGCCGGAGCGCCGTCGCGCCGGACGCGCCGAGGTACTCGTCGATGCGCTCGCGGCTGGTCATCGAGATGACGACGCCGTCGACGTCGGGGTTGGAGAGCACCCAGCGGAACGCCGCCTGTGCGAACGTCGCGCCACCCTTTTCCCACGGGCGCATGTCGTTCAGCCGCCCGCCCATCAGGGTCTTCATCGTGACCACGCCCACGTTCCGGGACTTCGCCTTCGTGAGCAGGCGCGGCAGCTCCGGCTGCACCGCGATGGCGTCGAAGTTCTTCAGCAGGCGCTGATAGAAGGCCGGGTCCTGCCCGAAGTTGTAGGCCACCAGCACTGCGTCGACCTGGTCCGTGTCGAGGGCGTACTCGAGGCATTCGGCCAGCCGTCCGGCATGACCCGACATGCCGACCCAGCGGATCTTGCCCTGCCGCTTCGCCGTCGCCGTGAACTCGTGCCATTCGGGGTTCTTCAGGCGCGCGGGATCGTTCACCGCGTGGTTGAAGTAGACGTCGACCCAGTCGGTCTGCAGACGGCGCAGGCTGCCGTCCAGCCGGCGCATGAGGTCGGCCTGCCTGTCGTCGGGCGTGGTGCCGACCTTGGACGCGATGACGCAGCGGTCCCGCCGTCCCTTGAGCGCCCGGCCGATCGCGGTCTCCGACTCGCCGCCGGTGTAGTCCTCGGCGGTGTCGAAGTACGTGACCCCGCGGTCGAACGCGTAGCGGACGAGATCGTCGTCCCGCTCGTGCAGCTGGCTCGACCCGAAGGCGATGTCCGGGATGCGGAGGCCCGTGCGTCCGAGCGTGCGGAAGCCGCGTACGCGGGTCTCTTCTCCCTCGGGTGCGGTGGTCGCGGTGGCGACGGCGGGCAGCAGGGCAACGCCGGCCGAGCTTCAGGAACTGGCGCCGATCGAGGTCGCGGCCGCTCCCACAGCGCCCCATGCCCCCCTGGTACGTGCCACGTCGCCGGTGCGCAAGATGGGACGGATGGCTTTCTCGTCGCCGTCGGTGGTGCTACACGGCGCCCATGCGGATCGAGTTGATCGCTCCCGTGAGCACCGCCTCGGCCGCGATGCCGCGCCTGGGTCTCGGCATCCTCGCGAGCCTCACCCCGCCCGGGGACGAGATCGTGTACACCGACGAGATCGTCCGGCCCTTCGACGTCGCGCGCGACCTGAAGGACGTCGGCCTGGTGGGCATCAGCGTCGACAGCAAGACCGCGCGGCGCAGCTACGACATCGCCGACGCGTATCGCCGCCGCGGCGTGCCGGTGGTGCTCGGCGGCATCCACGCCACCGCGTGCCCCGACGAGGCGGGCGCGCACGCGGACGCGGTGGTCGTGGGCGAGGCCGAGGACATCTGGCCGCAGGTGGTCGAGGACGCGCGCCGCGGTACCCTGTCTGCGACCTACCGTCCCGCGTGGCCGGAACTCAACGGACGGCCGTTCGCGCGGCGCGACCTCTTCCGCTCGCTGCGCTACGTGCCCTTCCAGGTCCTGCAGACGATGCGCGGCTGTCCGTATCCGTGCGAGTTCTGCAGCGTCTCGACCGCCAACGGAACGACGATGCGCTTCCGCCCGGCCGACGACGTGCTCGCCGAGCTGCGCACGCTCGGCAAGTTCATCATGTTCGGCGACGACAACGTGATGATCCACCGCGCCTACTCGAAGGACCTGTTCACGCGCATGATCCCGCTGCGCAAGCACTGGATCGGACAGTGCTCGCTGGCGGCGGTGAAGCGGCTCGAGAACGTCCAGCTGATGGCGGCCAGCGGGTGCAAGGCGCTCTTCGTCGGCTTCGAGAGCGTCGACGAGGAGACCACGCGGTTCACCGGCAAGCGCCAGAACCGCCCGTCGCAGTACAAGGAGACGCTGACGATGCTGCACGACCACGGCATCGCGGTGTGGGGCAGCTTCGTCTTCGGCTTCGACACCGACGACACCGACGTCTTCGACCGGACCGTGCAGTTCGCGATCGACATGAAGCTCACCATGGCCACGTTCGCCATGCTCTGTCCCTACCCGGGGACCTCGCTCTACCGCCGGCTGGCGGCGGAGGGGCGCCTCACCGACCCGACGTGGTGGCTCAAGGAGTCCCACGAGGACGAGAGCCCGCACTTCGTTCCGGCACGGATGACCCGCGAGCAGCTGCGCGAGGGTTGGGCGCGGACGGCGCCGAACTTCTACTCGTACCGCTCGATGTGGCAGCGCTACGTCACCGGTCCGCAGTTCAGCTGGATCCAGCGCTTCGGCTTCTGGCCGCTCAACGTGATGCAGGGACGCATGGCTCGCCACCGCACCGCGGCCTGCGCGGCGTAGGAGGGTCACCCTCCTGGTGCGCGGCCCGGTCGCGGTTCTCTGCTCGGGCGGGCTCGATTCCGCCGTCCTCCTGGTCGACATGGCGCGCGCCGCCGGCGCCGCAGTGCCGGTGTTCGTCCGCGCGGGGCACGTCTGGGAGGACGCCGAGCGGCGCGCGCTCGAGGGCTTCGTCCGCGCCGTCTCCGACGAACGCATCGGTGCGGTTCGCGAGCTCGCATTGCCGATGGGCGACGTCTACGGGCGGCACTGGAGCATGGACGGGGACGGCGCACCCGGATGGGACGCCCCGGACGAGGCGGTCGAGCTCCGCGGGCGCAACCTCGTGCTACTCGCCAAGGCGTCCGTGCTGTGCGCCGTCGAGGGATGGCCGACCGTCGCCATCGGTACGTTGGCGGGCAACCCGTTTGCCGACGGCACGCCGGCCTTCTTCGCACAGCTCGCCGCGACGGTGGCCACCGCCGTCGGCGCTCCCGTCGCCGTCGTGGCTCCCTACCGCGCGCTGACGAAGGCGGACGTCATCCGCCGTGGTGCCGACCTGCCACTCGAGCGGACGCTCTCGTGTTGCCGTCCCGCGGCGGACGGGCGCCACTGCGGCGACTGCAACAAGTGCCGCGAGCGCTGGGAGGCGTTCGCGGCCGCCGGCGTATCCGACCGCACGACCTACGTTCGCGCGCGGTGAGCCCGCCATAGCGCCTTCATCGGCGGCTCGTCGGATGCGAACGGATTGAAGCGCTCGATCGCCTGCACTTGGAGGCCCGCGCGTGCAAGCGCGTCGTGCATCTCGCCGTCGGACCGGGCCCGCTGCACGATGCGATCGCGGACGACGGGACGTCCGTCGCGCGGCGTGATCGTGACGTCGGCGGCGATCGTTCGGCCGTCGGTGTCGAGGCCATGGGTTCGCGTCACGGTCGCATCGGCGAGCGCGACCGTCTCCGTCCCCGTCCACCAGCGCGCGTACGCGGCGGGCAGATTCAGCTCGAAGACGAACGACCCGCCGGGCACCAGCGCGTCACGCACTGACGCGAAGGCGCGATCGAGGTCGTCGTCGCCGGTGAGCTGGTTCACGACCGTGTAGACGCATACTGCGGCGTCGACGGGGCTCCCGAGGCTCAGCGCGCGCAGATCCTGTTCGACGAAGGACGCGCGTGCGCCCGCCGCGGTCGCCTTCCCGCGGGCGATGGCCAGCATGGGCGCGGACCGGTCGACGCCGACGACCTCATAACCGCGCTTCGCGAGCGCGACCACGAGCTCCCCCGTGCCGACGCCGAGATCGGCGACGCGAGCCGGTGGACGCGGGAGCATCGCGGCGACGCGCTCGAGGATGAGCGCGTCGTAGGCGGGCCCGAACGCCCGCTGCCAGGCGTCGAACCAGGGGGCGAAGCCGTCGTAGGGCTGCGCGCCCACGGTCAGCGGCAGTAGTGGCGGTCGAGCCAGCAGCCGGAGCCAGTCGGGCAGTCGCCCGGAAGGCCGCTGCATGCGAGATCGCGGAGGCGCACCGTCGCCTGCGGGCGTTCGACGACCTTCAGTCCCCACGGTCCCGGCGTCCGGTCGGTGAGGTCGCAGCCCGGGCAGGAGGCCATCATCGCCGCGGATGAGGGTTTGACGCCGTCCTCGACCCAGGCCGTGAGCGCCTGGATCGCCGGTAGCAGGACGGAGATGAAGCCGCAGTGTCCGCCCGTGCTGGTGTACAGCTGTACCAGGCGATCGGCGGTGCCGGCGCGCTCGAAGGCCTGCTGATACTTGACCTCGTTCTCGGGGAGCACGAGGCCGTCGTCGAGCGCGTGGATGGTCAGGACCTTCGATCGGGTACGGCCGCGCGGCTCGTACCAGTGGCGCATGTACGACACCGCCGGGGCGTCCTCCCGCGCTCGATGGACCCCCGCATTCACCGCGTCCCGCTCGGCAGGGGTGAGCAGCGGCGAGTCGTATGCCACCCCCTCGTTGCCCCAGGGATGGCGCCCGCCGTTGCGGCGGTGGACGACCTCGCCCATGCCGATGCTGGCGAAGAACAGATCGGTGCCGATGAAGCTCTCGGGAATCTGCGACGCGCGGACGAAGAGATCGCGCCGCGCCGCTTGCTCCGCGGACGGGGCCGCGCCGCCGAAGCACGCCGTCACTGCGCGTTCGACGAATCCACCGCCGGGTGACGTCGGGTTCTCGTTGAAGCGATCGGGGTGATCGAGCAGGAACTCGGTGCACGCGGCGCTGAGACCGTCTTCCGGCGCCGGTGGCGGTTCCGTCGCGCTGCACGTCTCGTCGCTCGGGCAGTCGCCGTCGACGAGGCAGCGCGCGGAGCCTCCCGAGCAGATGCGACAGGTGAACCGTGCGTCGGGAACGTCGCGGCAGACGTACTCGTAGAGCACGCGAAGGTCGAACGCGCCGTTGAAGTTCCGCCGCGCGCCCGCGCCGGGTCCGCACATCGGCATCGCACCGTCGTACGCGCGCTGCGCGTACTCGATGACGGCGGACGTCACCATGCCGCCGCCGGAGTGTCCCCAGAGGTAGGTGTGCGACGGGCGGCCGTACTTGCGAACGAAGTAGCGGCGCACGTTCTCGATGTCCTTGACGGCGTCCTTCACGTACCAGCCGACCGACCGGAAGGTGGTCGTGGCCGAGGCGTACCCCTCCAAGGTCGGCAGGACGCTCGCTTGGAACAGGACGTCGAGCTTGGACGAGAAATTCGCGAAGGAGAGGTCGGAGGGGAAGGGGCGCAGCAGTCGGTCGTCGGCGGAGTAGCCGTGCGCGTAGATGAAGAGCCCGCCGTTCCAGTTCTCGGGGATGATGATCATCCCATAGGCGCCCTTGATGACGAACGTGTCGACCGTCCGCCACTGCGCCGCCGCGGGGACGGCCAGCAGCACGATCGCGAGGAGGGCGCCGGCGAGCCGCGAGTGCATGCCGCGTCCCTACACGCGGCAGCCGCCTCGTGTCGAGCACCAATCGAGGCCCACTCCCCTCACGAACGGGCTGTTTGACCGGGCGAACGGGGGCGGCATAGGAGCGCGCAGTGGATCCCGTGACGGCGATGGCGGCGCTCTGGGTGGCGTTCGCGGTCCTGCACCTGGTCCTGTCGGGCCGGACGGTGCGCCCGGCGCTCGTCGCGCGCCTCGGCGAGCTGGGCTTCCGGGGTCTCTATTCCGTCGCCGTGACGGTGCCGTTCGTGCTGCTGGTGTGGGTGTTCGCCACCCACAAGCACGCCGGGCCCTGGCTGTGGACGACGGTCGGTCCTCCCGACGTCGCCCGCACGATCGTCTACGTCCTGATGGCCCTCGCCCTGCCGCTGCTCGTCTGTTCCGTGTTGCCCGGCTCGGCCGCACCCAGCTCGATGGGGTCGACGTCGGACGCCGTCCTCGCCCGCGGCATCGTGCGCATCACGCGCCACCCGCTCCTCGCCGCCCTGGCGATCTGGGGGGTCGCCCATCTGCTGGTGAACGGCACCCTCGGAGACGTGCTGTTCTTCGGCGGATTCCCCCTCTTCGTATGGATCGGCTCGCGGCATCAGGACGCGCGGCTGGCGCGCGACCGGCCGGGCTATCGCGAGCTGATGGCCGAGACCTCGCTCGTGCCGTTCGCGGCGATCCTGGCGGGTCGCCAGCGTCTCGTGGCCCGCGAGCTGCCGCTCGCGCCGATCGCCGTGGGCCTCGTGCTCGCGGTCGTCCTGCGGACGTACCACGCGGCGCTGTTCGGCCCCTGACGGCTACTGCAGTTGCGCGGTGAGCGAGTAGGAGCCGTAGGCGTCGCTGTTGTACGCATCGACCCAGACGAAGTACGTCGTGCCCGCGGTCACCGCGACGTCCCGCACCTCCGGCGTGCCGCCACCGAACTTGTCCTCGCACGCGACCTCGGTGCCGGAGTCGTCGCAGGTGGTCCGCACGTGCAGCACCGCGTCCCAGTCGGTGGTGACCGTGAGCGTGAGGGTGCCGGAGGCCGGGGCGGTGAAGGTCCACACCTGATCGAGCGTGTCGGGGCCGGGAATGCAGCTGGCGCCCGCGCTGTCCGAGGCGAACGAGGTGTCGCCGCTATTGGTGCCGAGCACGAGGGGGAAGGGGCGGCGGCAGTCGTCGCCCATCGGCGGGAGGGTCGACGTCGTCGTGCTCGTCGTCCGGGTGGTCGTCGTCACGCTGCGCCGGATCGTGGTCGTCGGCGTGGTGCAGGCAGCGACGCCCTCCTTCCGGCAGCGCCGCAGGACGGCGCGGCGGCAGCTCTTCTCCTGGAAGCCGAAGACGCCGCAGGTGGTGCCGCAGGCGGTGACGAGAGGGGCGCAGGCGTCGGCGCACTCCTTCTGCCGGCTGGCGGCCCGCGCGGGGGCACTCAGCCCAAGCGCGGCCAGCACGATCAGCCCCCCCACCATCCATCGCAGCATCGAGACACCCCCTGCGGCGCTCCCTCGACGCTACGGACGGCGGGGCCGAGTCTCAAGTCAGGCCGACCACTCGCGCGCGATCTGCACCTCGAGCAGCGAGACGACCGAGCGCAGCTCGGCTACGCTGTCGGGGTCGCGCCACGTCCAGGCCTCGACGGCCAGCCGGACCAGGCGGTCCCAGGCGGCGTTGCGATCGGCATCGGTTGGCTCGATTCGCTCGATCCGATTGCGCCGGAAGGGAACCACGACGGCGGTCCGCCCAAGGGGTTGGGGCACTCGGTCTGCGTCCATGCCGAGACGTCTAGCCGAGACCTGATCGATTCGTAAATGAGGGAAAAGCCCGATGAGCCGTCTACGGGAGACCACGGAGTCCCGAGGTCAGGGCCAGTCGGACCAGCTCGGCCAGCGACCCGACGCGGAGCTTCCGCATCACGTCCGAGCGATGGACCTCGACCGTCCGCGGGCTTACGGTGAGCTGGGCGGCGATGGCCTTGGTGCTGCGACCCGCGACCAGCAGCTCCATCACCTCGCGCTGACGGGGGGTCAGGCAGGCGACGCGGAGCGCGAACGGCTCCTCCTCCTGGGGTTGTGCAGGGGGTGGGGCGTCGGTCTCGGCTGGGAGCGCACGATGGAGGACACCGAGCGGCTGGCGCAGCGCCTGGACGAGGCGGGAGCCGTGCTTGCGGATCTCGTCGATCGACTCGGCGGCGCGCATCCGCTCGGTGATGTCCTCCGTGATCCCCGCGATCCGGTGGATGGCGCCATCGGTGCCCAGGATGGGAATCGCCCGGATGCGCAGCCAGCGCATCGTCCCATCTGCGTGCATCACGCGGAGCTGCAGGTCGATCCGATGGGTGATCCGGTTCGGCGGCAGGTAGTGCCCCAGACGCTCGAGGTCGTCCGGATGGACGACGGCCGTCACGGCACTCGGATCGCGGGATATCTGGTTGTTCGACAAGCCCCAGAGTCGTTCGATCGCCGGGCTGGCATAGACGAGCTCGGTCAGGTCGGCATTGGCCATCCAGAAGCCGTCCTCGAGGTTGTCGACCAGCTGCCGGAAGCGCGCCTCGCTCTCGCGCAGCGCCTCCTCGTGGCGCTTCTGCTCGCTGATGTCCTCGATGAAGCTGATCGTGTGCTCGGTGCGGCCGTGCTGGTCGCGGATGGCGGAGCACGAGGTGCGCACCCAGACGTAGGAGCCGTCGCGATGGCGGTAGCGCTTGTCGAGCCGGAAGTGGTCGCGCTCGCCGGCGATGAGCTCCTGGGTGAGCATCATGACGCGCCCCAGGTCGTCGGGATGCGTCAGCGGCTGGTCGTGAAACGACTCGAGCTCTTCGGGTGAATAGCCGAGCAGGCGGTGGAATGCAGGGTTCGCCTCGACGCCGGGCCCGCGAGCGCTGCGCACGAGGATGGCGATCGGCGAGGAGTGGAACAGCTGGCGGAAGAGCGCCGAGCCTCCGAGGAGGCCTCCCTGGATGGCCTTCAGCGCAGCTCGGGTGTTCGCCCGGGCGCTGCGGAGCCCGTTCCGGCCATCGACCCGCGCCCGATCTCGCTCCATCGTGGACGCAGGACCTACCGCGGGGCGGGGGGCGCTGACAACCCCCGCCCCGCTGCCTTCACTTCTTGGTGACGACCAGTTCGGTGCGGCGGTTCTTGGCCCGACCGTCCTCGGTGTCGTTCGAGGCGACGGGCTTCTCCTGCCCCCAGCCGGCGGTCCCCATGCGGTTCGCGTCGATGCCGCTCGTCGCGAGCTGCGCCTTCACTGCGTCTGCGCGCGACAGGGAGAGCTGCTTGTTGGCGTCCGCGGCGCCCGTGCTGTCGGTGTGTCCTTCGAGGCGCACCTCGCTCGCCGGATAGGCCTTCAGGATCACGATCAGATCATCGACGGTCTTCGTCGACTCGGGCGTCAGACGCGTCGTGCCGGAATCGAAGTTCAGGTCCTCGAAGATGAAGACCTTGGGGACAGCGGTGTCGTTCGGATCGCCCAGGTACTTGGCGAGATTGTAGTTGAAGGATCCTGGGCGCAGCTGCACGTTCGCACCGCCCGGCAGGCTGATCCGCGCCAGCGCGTCCGCGACTTGCTGTGGCGTCGAGGCGACCTTCTCCGCCACGTGCCCACCGCCGCGCACGAGGTAGAGGAAGCCCAGGGCGAGCAGCGCGAGGAGCGGGATCAACCACCGCATCGGCGACGCGGGTGGGGCAGCCGGGACGCGCGCCGCGACCTCGGATGCGGCACGTCCCGCGGCGCCGGCGGTCGCGGAACCGAGACCGGCGAGGCTGGGGAGTCCGAGGACCTTCGCGAGTCCGGCGGGGGCGTAGCGCGCGATCAGATCCTTCTGGCTCAGGAGGAAGCTCACCAGGGCGGCAGCGCTCAAACCCTTGGACGATACCTCCTTGCCGAGAACGGCGAGCACGAGGGGAACGGCCAGGCTCAACAGCGAGCTGGCCGTCCCGGGCTTCACGCCGGCGGCGCCGGCGATGGCGTCGGCGACGCCGCTCGTCTTGCCGCCGAAGATGCTGCCGAGCAGGCTCTGCCCGGCGCTCAACACCTGCTGCGAGCCGCTGCCGCCCCCGAGGACGCCGGCGAGGTTCCCGAGCATGCTGGTGTTGCTCTTGGTGGCCAGCTCGAGCAGCTGGGACGCTCCACCTCCTCCGGACGAGCCCATGCTGAGCAGGCCAGCGAGCACCGAGGGGATCGCCGCCCCGAGCCCCTTCTCGGTGGCGGCGGGGCTCTCCCCGACGAGCGCGCTCACCTTCTGCATGACGTCCGGTGTCAGATAACTCTCGATCACTTCCATGAGATTGATGGCCATGCGCGAGTCCTCCTGGACGGAACATCGCGTACTTCCATATCTCGCGATAGAGAGGCTGACCGGCCCGTCAGTAGGCGCCGAGCATGCGGCCAGCCAGGGCCACGACCGCCGCCACGAGCACCGGGCGGACGAGCCGCTCGCCGCCGCGCACCGCGAGACGTGCGCCGACGTCGGCACCGGCTGCCGTGCCGAGCGAGAGGACGATCGCGGGCATCCAGACCACCTCGGCGGTGGCGAGGAACACCAGGACGGCCACCGCCGTGAACGCGGCCACGGCGACGATCTTGATGCTGTTCGCTTCGATCAGGCCGTGGCCGGCACGGACGAGGACGAGCAGCAGGAGGATGCCGACGCCCGCCTGGATCGCGCCGCCGTAGACGCCGATCGCGAGGAACGCGAGCGTGGCCAGTGCGGGGGGCCAGGGGCGCGCCACCGCCGGGGCGGCGCCGATCTGCCGCGCCCGCAGCAGCGGCACCAGCAGGGCGATCATCACGACGCCGAAGAGCCGCTCGAACGTCTCGTGCGGCAACCGGGAGACCAGCAGCGCGCCGGCGGCGGCGCCGATCAGGAGGGGAACGAGCGCATGGGTCGCGCCACGCTCACCCGGCACGCCCTCGGCGCGAAAACGCCACGCGCCGACGATGCTCTGCACGAGGACCGCGATCCGGTTGGTTGCGTTCGCGGTCGTCCCCGGCAGCCCGAGCGTCACCAGCAGCGGGACGGTGAGGAGCGATCCTCCACCGGCCATGCTGTTGACGACGCCGGCGGCGAACCCGCCGGCCAGCAGCAGCGCAATCGCCGTCGTTCCGAGGGGCGCGCCGTCGGGCACGCGCGCAGCTAGCAGACCTGCGCACGGGCCCGCAAGCGGTCGTCGAGGCTACTCGCCCTCCTCGTCGTCCTTGTCGTCGCCGGCTGCCGCTCCGCCGGCGGCAGCACCCGCGGCCCCTGCACCGCCGGCCGCTGCGCCACCGGGGACCATGCCTCCAATGTCCTTCTTCACCGCATCACCGACGTGGCCCTCGACGGTGCCGGGGAGCTCCTTGACGCCGCCGCCCGCGGCAGCCGCACCAGCGGCACCTGGTACCGCCGCTCCCGCCGCTCCGGCTGCGCCGGGCGCAGCGGCGCCTGCGGCCGCTCCGGCCGTCTCGCCCCCGACGGCGGCGCCGGGCACCATTCCGCCGACGTCCTTCTGCACGGCGTCTCCCACGTCCTTCTGGACCGTTCCCGGCAGCTCCTTGATGCCGCCGGCGGGCACATCCTCGGCGCAGACGAGCGCGGGTCCGACGAGCACGGCGAAACCCGCGGCGACGGCGAGCGTTCGCATCCGATCGTGCATGAGGGGCTCCTTTCGAATCGACAGCGTTCCGCGCGAGAGTACACCACCGCCGATTCGGGTCCAGCCCCGCGGCTCGCGGAAGTTGACCGCCGCGAGGGCGCATGGTTGTGGGAGGCGATGCACGGGAAGAAAGCGCACGCTCCGCATCGGTTGATCGTTCAGCCCGACGACGGAGCCGAGCCCGTGCTGGCGCTCCTCGCCGCCGCGACGCACTCGTTGTGTTCGATCCAGTTCACGCTCGACGACCCGCGGTTCGTGCAGGCGTTCGTCGCCGCGCACAAGCGCGGCGTGAAGGTCCGCATCCTGCTCAACCCGCACAAGAGCTCGGGTGAACGGGCCAACGACGCGACCTTCGAGCACTTGAAGAGGGCCGGCGTCGACGTCGAGTGGACGAATCCGCGCTTCGCCGTCACCCACCAGAAGGCCATCGTCATCGACGACGCCCGCGCGCTCATCGCCTCGTTCAACCTGAGCGCCAAGTATTTCGGCGAGACCCGCGACCACGGCCTCGTGACGGAGGACCCGGCGCACGTCGCCGCCATCCGTCACGCCTTCGACGCGGACTGGCGCCGCGCGACCTTCCATCCCGACGAGGAGTCGGGCCTCCTGTGGAGCCCGGACAACGCGCGACTGTTGATGGCGCGATTCATCGACGGTGCCCGGGAGCGGCTCGACGTCCAGCATCCGAAGTTCGTCGACACGACGATCATCGACCGCATCGCGGCGGCGCGCGACCGCGGCGTCCACGTCCGGGTGCTGTGCGGCGGCAAGCACGGGCTGAGCCCGTGGGACGTCGGCGACACGTTCTCGGCGCTGCGCATTCTCGACCGGATCGCGGTGAAGCTGCACCGGCAGAAGCACCTGAAGCTGCACGCCAAGCTGCTGCTCGCCGACGGCGACCGCGCGCTCATGGGCTCGCAGAACATCGATCGCAGCGCCTTCGACGTCCGCCGCGAGCTCGGTGTCGTCGTCGACGATCCCCACGTCGTGAAGCGCCTGGCCCAGCTCTTCGAGCACGACTGGCACAAGGGCGAGAAGTGGGAGGCCCCGGATCCGCTCGCCATCGAGACGCACGACGCCGGCGAGCTCCCGCACGATCCGCACTTCGCGCATGAGTGATCGCGACCGGGTCGGCCTCGGCGCGCTCGCCGGCGCGTTCCTGAAGGTCGCGCTCGCCAGCTTCGGCGGTGGGCTGTCGGCATGGGCCCGTCGCGTGCTGGTGGAGGAGCAGCGCTGGCTCTCGGACGAGGAGTTCCTGAGCGCGCTCACGCTCTGTCGCATCCTGCCGGGACCGAATCAGATCAACATGGCGGTGTACGTGGGCGCCCGCTTCCGCGGACTCGCCGGCGCGCTCGCGGCGCTGTCGGGGCTCGTCCTGGTGCCGTTGGCGATCGTGATCGGGCTCGGGATCGCCTACTTCCACTACCAGCAGGTCCCGGCGCTCGACGCGACCTTGCGGGGTGCCGTCGCGGCGGCCGCGGGAATGACCATCGCCATGGGGGTGAAGGTGATCGGACCCTTCCTGCGCCAGCCCGTCGGCCTGGCGCTGGCGGCGGCGGCGTTCGTCGCCGTCGGGCTCCTGCACCTGTCGCTGATCGCGGTGGTCGCGGTGCTGGCACCGCTCGGGATGCTCTGGGCCTGGCCACGGCCATGAGCGGTACGCTCGTTCGCATCGCCATCGTGTTCGGCTCGCTGTCGCTGGTCTCGTTCGGTGGCGGCAACGCGGTGCTGCCCGCCATGCACCACGACGCCGTCGACGGTGCAGCACTGGCTCACCGACCGCGAGTTCGCCGACGTGTTCACGATCGCGCAGGCGGCGCCCGGCCCGAGCTCGCTGATCGTCGGGCTCATCGGCCTACGGGCGGCGGGGATTGCCGGTGCACTGATCGCGACGCTGGCGATGCTCGGCCCGAGCTGCCTCCTCATGTTCGGCGTCTGCCGCGTCTGGGACCGCTTCCGCGAGACGAAATGGCGGGTGGCGTTCGAGAAGGGGCTCGCGCCGGTCGCCGTCGGGCTCGTGTTCGCCAGCGCGTTGACGGTGACGCGCGCCGCGGATCACGGCCCGGCGGGCTACCTGCTGACGGCGGTGACGACGGCGCTGTTCGCGGCCACGGGCGTGAACCCGCTGCTGGTGATGGCCGCGGCGGGGGTGCTCGGGGCGCTCGGCGTGGTGTGAGCCGGGCGGCTCTTACCCGCCGGGGCAGAACGCGCCGCGCACGTAGTTGACCATCGCGTCGATGTCGGGCGTCGAGAGCGCCGGGAACGACGGCATCTCGTCCTCGCCGTTGCGCACCTTCTCGAGGAAGTCGTTGCGTCCCGTGCAGTGGATGTCGGGCCCGCGTTCGCCGAGCCCGTTCCGACCGCCGTGCGCGGTCGCGCCGTGGCAGGCGAGGCAGTTGCCGGCATACAGGTCGAGGCCGGTGCGGCCGGCCTGCGTACAGAGGCCGCCCATGTACCCGGTGAGGATCGTGCGGTCGACGGCCACCATGGCCGGGAAGGCAGGCATCGCCGTGCCCCGCCCGCGCGTGAGGGCGTCGTTGGTGAGCGTGGCGCAGCGGACGCTCGGTCCCGATGCGCCACCGCCGTCGGCACCGTGACAGGTGGCGCAGTTCCCCTCCCAGAGCTGGAGGCCGCTCGCGGTGCCCGCCGGGCAGAGGCCGCCCAGGAACTGCTGCATGCTGGTGATGTCGGCGTCGGACAGACCGGGGAACGCGGGCATCTTGTTGCCCTCGCCCTGCTGCACCGGCTCCGAGATGTTCCGGCTGCAATGGACGTCCGGGCTGCGGAGGCCGGCCCAATTCACCGCACCGCGGCCATCCGTTCCATGGCACGAGGCGCAGTTGCCTGCCCAGAGATCGGCGCCGCTGCGGCCCTTCGCCGTGCAGAGCCCGTTCATGTAGCTCGCGAGGATCGTGCGGTCGGCGGCGACCATCCCCGGAAAGGCCGGCATCGCCGTGCCTCGACCGAGTTGGAGCGCGTCGTCGGTGAGCGTCGAGCAGCGGACGTTCGGTCCCGACGCGCCGCCGCCGTCGGCGCCGTGACAGGTGGCGCAGTTCCCCTCCCAGAGCTGGAGGCCGCTCGCGGTGCCCGCCGGGCAGAGGCCGCCCAGGAACTGCTGCATCTTGGCGATGTCGGCGTCGGACAGGGTGGGGAACGCGGGCATCTTGGGGTCCTCGCCCTGCTTCACCGGGTCGGAGATGCTCCGGCTGCAATGGACGTCGGGGCTATGGAGCCCGGCGTAGTTCACCGCGCCACGTCCGTCGCCGCCGTGGCAGGCGGCGCAGTTGCCCGCCCACAGGTCTGCGCCATTGCGGCCGTTCTGTGTGCAGAGGTTGCCGAGATACGTTTCGAGCAGGACCACCTCCGCGTCACTGAACTCCGCGAAGGCCGGCATCGCCGCGCCGCGTCCGTCGCGGACCGCCTCGGTCGTGCGTGTGGCGCAGCGGACCCCCGGGGCGGTGGTCGACCCGCCGGCGTCGCTGCCATGGCATGAAGCGCAGTTGCCGGCGAACAGATCGGCGCCCGTGACGCTGGTCGCCGGGCACAGCCCATTCAGGAAGTCCTGGATCTTCGCGATGTCGGGGTCGCTCAGATTGGGGAACGCCGGCATGTCCTCGGTGGCTCCCCGACGGCCGTCGCGGACGACGTCGTGGATCTTCCGGCTGCAGTGGATGTCCGGACGGCCCTGGACGCCCCGCGCGTCGGCACCGTGGCACGAGGCGCAGTTGTCGGCGTAGAGGTCTCCCGTTCCGCCGCCTCCGCTGCTGCAGCCCGGGGCAGTGACGAGATCGATCCAGTGCACGAGGATCAGTTCCGCGGCGCTTCCGGGCGCGGCCTGCTGGCCGCCGCCGTGGCCCAGCTCACCGTGGGGCTTGAGCAGGAGCTTCGACTGCGCGGGCGTGGTCGTGTCGACCTGACGGATGGCACTGCGCACCGTCGCGACCGCATCGCCCCGAGTGACGCGGAACGCGGAGGTCGCCGCGGCGCCGCCCGCCACGTGACACCCGGCGCAGATCGGCTCCAGGACGTTCGGCATCACCTCCGCGGCGAAGTAGTCGTTGCCGCAGATGGGCGTCGAGCCGTCGCTCTGGCGCTGCAGGTCGAGCCGTCCCTGCGTGCGGAGGTTCGTCCCGCGGACGACGAGCGGTCCGCGCCACGCGCTCCGCGTCCCGTCGAAGCGCGCACGCCAGCGGAGCCTGGTGTCGCCGAGGAGCCCGTGCAGCTGGACGACGTTGCCACGCGCCCGGCCCTTCACGGCGAAGCTGCCCGACATGGCGTCGAGGGAGATCGTCCCGCTGACCCGGGGACCCGACTGGGTGAGGGTGCCTGTGACGGTGAGCGTCTCGCCGGTCCGCCGCGGCCCACGTCGGACGCTGAGGAGCCCCTGCCAGGACCCACCGAGGTCGGGGCCTCCGGCGGCGGCGTGTGCCATGGCCGACACCAGGGCCGCGGCCAGCAGTGTCACGGAACAGACGGCGTGGCGCATTCGTGGACGACTGTACAACATGTCAGCGGCTCCTCGCCGCACCCTCGTGAGGAGGGTGACGGCGCCGTCCAGGCGTCGCAAGGTGCGTACCAGGCGCGAGCACAGCGACCCTCATGTCGCCGTCCCCCGGTATTGTGGCGGTGCCGGCGGCGCCTGGGATATCACCCCGACTCGCGATGCGACGCCCAGTACCGATGTCCCGGATCCGCGATCTCTGGGGTTCCAAGCGGGGTCTCGGAGCGGACGAGGTCGCGCAGCGACGCCGCGAGTACGGGGCCAACCAGATCGTCGAGGTCGCCGGCCGACCGTGGTGGGATCTGGTGCGCGACACGGCGCGCGATCCGATGTTGTGGTTCCTCGCGGGGGTCGGGACCCTCTATGCGCTCATTGGCGAACGCGTCGAGGCGGCGACCCTGCTCGCCGCCAGCGTCCCGCTCGTCGCGATGGACGCGGTGCTGCACTGGCGTGCGCGCGCGTCGACCGAAGGGCTGCGCAGCCGGCTCGCGAGCGAGGCGACCGTGATGCGGGACGGAACGCGGGCGACGATCGCCGCCACGGAGATCGTGCCGGGCGATCTCGTCGTCGTGGGACCGAGCGATGCGTTTCCCGCCGACGGGATCGTCGTCGGCGGAGACGAGCTCCAGGCCGACGAGTCGACGCTCACCGGCGAGGCGCATCCCGTCCGCAAGCGGCCGCTCGCGACGCCGCCCGCCGACGGGCCCGAGCCCGCCGTCGAGGGCGAGCACTGGGCCTTCGCGGGGACCCGCCTGCTCACCGGTACCGCGGCGGTGCGCGTCGTCTTCACCGGCGACGAGACGCTCTACGGGGACATCGTGCGGTCGGCCGTCCACGGGACGCACGAGCGCACGCCACTGCAGACGGCGATCGCGTCGCTGGTGACCGTGCTCACCGCTGGTGCGGGGGCGATCTGCCTCCTCCTCGCCGGGGTCCGGCTCTGGCAGGGATACGGCTGGGTCGACGCGGTCGTCAGCGCGCTCACCCTCGCCGTTGCGATCCTCCCGGAGGAGTTTCCCGTCGTGTTCGCGTTCTTCCTGGGGGTCGGGGTGTACCGGCTCGCGCAGTGCCAGGCGCTGGTGCGGCGCGCGGTGTCGATCGAGAACGTCGGGCGGACGACGGTGATCTGCACCGACAAGACCGGGACGATCACCGAGGGGCGCCTGCGGGTCAGCCACCTCGTTCCCGCGCCGGATGTCGACGAGCCGCGCCTGCTCGCGATGGCCGCGCTCGCCTCGCGGCCCGACAGCGGAGATCCGCTCGATGCGGCCATCCTCGCGGCAGCCGCCGGTGCCGCGCACCTCGAGACCCTCGCGACGTTTCCGTTCACCGAGGCGCGGCGGCGCGAGACCGTGGTGGTCCGCACCGCGGACGGTGGGATCATCGCCGCCAGCAAGGGCGCCAGCGAGACGATCCTGGCGACGACGGGGCTCGGTGCGGGAGAGCGGGAGGCGTGGAACGCACGCACGGTCGCCCTCGCCGACGACGGGCACAAGGTCATCGCCTGCGCGTGGCGCACGCTGGAGCGATGGAAAGGGGACGAGCCGTCCACCGGCTACCACCTGATCGGGCTGATCGCCCTCGAGGATCCCGTGCGCGAGGGGGTTGCCGAGGCGGTGGCGGCCTGCCGGATCGCCGGCATCCACACCATCATGGTGACGGGCGATCACCCGGGCACCGCGCGGGCGGTGGCGCGCGAGATCGGTCTCGGCGGCGACAGCCCTGCGGTGTTCTCCGGTGACGCGATGGAGGAGGCGCTGGAGCGGGTCGCGGGCGGCGACGGCCATCGGATCGACGTCGTGGCGCGCGCCCTGCCACGACAGAAGCTGGCGCTGGTGCGGGCGCTGCGCGCGGCGGGCGAGATCGTCGCCGTCACCGGCGACGGCGTGAACGACGTCCCCGCGCTCCAGGCCGCGGACATCGGCATCGCCATGGGAGAGCGTGGGACGCGCAGCGCGCGAGAGGTCGCGGGCATCGTGCTCCTCGACGACAACTTCCGGACGATCGCGCGGGCGATCGGCGAGGGGCGCGCGCTCTTCGGCGCGCTCCAGCGGAGCTTCGAGTATCTGATCATGCTGCACATCCCCGTGGTCGTCAGCGCGGCGCTGGTCCCCCTCGTCGGCTGGCCGCTGCTCTATCTTCCGATCCACGTCGTGTGGTTCGAGCTCGTGATCCACCCGACTGCGCTGCTCGCCTTCCAGGACGGGCGGGAGCACGCGATCGTCCCGGGCGGGCCACGCCGGCAGACCGGATTCTTCACGATGGGGCAGTGGAGCGTGATCCTCGGCGTGGGCACGCTGCTCGCCGTCCTCGTGGTCGGCGGCTATGCCCGCAGCCTGCACGAGGGCGGTGGCGTCGAGCACGCGCGGGCTATGGCGCTGGGGACGCTCGTCTGTGCCAGCGCGACCATCACGGCGATGCTCTCCGGCCTCCGCACGCGCGCGGCGCGCCTCGTCACGGTGGCGACGCTGGCCGTATCCGCGGTGCTGATGCAGACGCCGGCGCTCGCCGGGCTGCTGCATCTGCGCCCCCTCCATGCGGACGACCTGGGCATCGCCGCCGCGGGCAGCGTCGTCGCCGCGCTGCCACTGCTCCTCCTGCCGCCGCGCTGACCGTCAGCGCAGGAAGACGGGTCCGAGTCCGCGCGCGACCAGCGCCTCGGCGATCCGCGTCTTCACGGCGATGGTGCGGATCGGGATGTGCGGGATGATCGCCTCGAGGCGGAGGTGCTTGCGCAGCTCCTCGCCCTCGAACTCGTTGACGAGAAGGCGGCGCGCGCCGTCGATCACGCGCTCGTTGGCCGAGGCCACGAAGACGTTGGTCATGGCGAGACGGAGCGCGTCGTCGTCCGCGGTGCCGTGCCCCTGGAGGAGCCGGGTGCGGTTGACGACGCTGTCCATCGCGTAGACGTCGATGATCATGTTGGCGAGGATCTCGAGGTGCTGCTGCTTCTCCTTGAGCGACGCGAGATCGCGCTCGATCGAGCACCTGCGTGGTGTAGGCGACGACCCGCTTGGCGACCTCGGCGGCGCGGTACTCGCGCTCGAGCGGCCCGGCGAATCGCGGGCGGCCACGCCGCCTGATCGGCGATCTCGCGGTCGACCTGCTGCAGGAAGTCGCACGTAGGGCAGTCCGCCCTGTCCGATGCGCTTCAGCAGCGTCGCCGGGATGATCAGCCGGTTGATCTCGTTGGTGCCCTCGAAGATGCGGTTGATGCGCGAGTCGCGGTAGTGGCGCTCGACCGGGTACTCGGCGGTGAAGCCGTAGCCGCCGAGCACCTGCAGCGCCTCGTCGGCGACGAAGTCGAGCGTCTCGGTGCCGAACACCTTCAGGATCGAGGCCTCGATCGTGTACTCCTCGATCGACTCCTTGACGAGCCGGCGCGTCGCGTCGGACGCGTCCGCCGGCGATGGCGTCAGCGGCCGCGTCCATCAGGCCGGCGGTCCGGTAGCTCATGCTGTCGGCGACGTAGATGCGCGTCGCCATGTCGGCGAGCTTCTGCTGGATCATGCCGAAGCTCGCGATCGGGCGGCCGAACTGCTTGCGGTCGCGCGCGTAGTCGAGGGCGATCGTGCAGGCACTCCTTCGCCGCGCCGCACGGCGCCGGCGCCGAGCTTGAAGCGGCCGATGTTCAGGATGTTGAAGGCGATCTTGTGGCCCTGGCCGATCTCGCCGAGCACCGCGTCGGCGGGGACCGTCGCGTCCTCGAGGATCAGCTGGCGGGTCGACGAGCCGCGGATGCCGAGCTTCTTCTCCTCCGGCCCGGTCGACAGGCCGGGCGTCGTGCGCTCGACGAGGAAGGCGGTGAACTTGCTCGCCGTCGACCTTGGCGAAGACGGTGAACAGGTCGGCGAAGCCGGCGTTGGTGATGAACTGCTTCGTGCCGGTGAGCCGCTAGCGTGCCGTCGGGCAGCGCGCTCCGCGCGCGTGCGCGCGCCGAGCGCGTCGCTGCCCGAGCCCGGCTCGGTGAGCGCGTAGGCGGCGAGCCACTCGCCGCGTCGCCAGCTTCGGCAGGTACTGCTCGCTTCTGCGCCTCGCTGCCGTAGTAGACGATCGGCAGCGTGCCGATGCCGGTGTGCGCGCCCCACGAGACGCTGAACGACGCGCACAGCGCGCCGCGCTCCGAGACCAGCATCGAGGTGGTCTTGTGCAGCCCGAGGCCGCCGTAGCGCCTCGGGGATGTCGATCATCAGCAGGCCGAGCTCGCCGGCGCGCTTCAGCAGCGCGGGCATCAGCCCCTCCTGCTTCGACTCGATCTCGTCGAGCCGCGGCAGCACCTCGTCGCGGACGAAGTCCTCGGCCGTGCGGGCGTAGAGGACGTCGTTCTCGGTGAAGTCGGCGCCGGTGAACTGCGGGTGCGCGCCCACCGGGGCTACGAGCCAGCTCGCTCCTGGTGCCACGCTGCCCATGCACCACCTCCGCTGGATTGCTGCGTAGCCCGCTGGGGGCAGCGCGTCAATCCATCGGCCATGGCCGTCGGGATCAGCTGCCGTTCCGCGCCGGAACCCAGGTCCGGCACGGCTGGCCGCGGAGAGCGGGGCAGGGTGGGAGCGCCGGCGGGGGCTCCGCGCCGCGGACGACGGGGAGGACGATCCTCGATGCCTGCTTGCGGGTGAAGGCGATCTCGTTGACGACCGCGCCGCCCGTCGGCGGCGTGTCGAAGCTCCAGCGTGTACGATCACCGCCGGGCGCCTCGATGCTGATCCGGATGCGCGATCCGACGCGGAACACGTGCGCCGACGCAAACAGCTCGACGCGGACCTTGGTGAAGACGCCCGCCGGCAGCGGTTGCGCGTCGCTCTCGAGATGCGTCTGCACCGGGTCGGAGACCCTCGAACGGCGGCTGTCGAGCCGACGATGGCTCGCGCGGAGCCAGCCGCTCTGCACGTAGGTCTCGAGGCCGTCGGGACGGATCTCGCTGAGCGTCACCTGAAGATCCGTGTCCGCCGCGCTCGAGCGCAGCCACAGATCGACGCTGCCCGGGCCGACGATGGTCATGTCGTCGAGGAGCGGATCGGTGGCGAACGCCAGTGCCGTCCCGTCGACCAGCGGGCGCCAGTCATAGGCCGGCAGGATGTCCCAGGACTCGTTGCCCTGCCCGGGAAGGGTCTGCATCGGCCGCGCATCCGGATCGGGACGGTAGGTCTCGCTGCCCTCGAAGGTTCCGCGCGGCCGCGCGCGGACGAGCGCTCCCTGGGGCGCGAAGTACCAGGCGACGGGCCTCGCCTCGCGCGGCGGCCACTTGCGGAAGCCCAGCTCGAAGGTGGGAGCGGGAAGGCCTGGGGTCGACGAACCGGCGCCGTTCTCGAAGAGGACGCGGACGTGCGGATCGGACTCGAACAGCTGCCCGCGCGGTGCCGACGTCGGTGATGCCGTCGAAGCGATCGACGGGCAGGGGCGGTGTGGGCGTCCCGGCACCGAGGATCTGCGAGTAGATGATCGAGCGCGAACGGCGCGATGCGGCCCGGATCGGGCACGCGTCCGGCGACGTAGAGGTCGAGGAACGCCATCCAGTTCCACATGATCTCCGGGTCGAGCGGTGCTCGAATGGACGCCGTTCGTCGGCGGTGATCTTGACGTCGGGCCGCCGCGGCGCCCGGAACGAGCATCGACGCGAAGCCGGCGCCGGTCTGCTCGTCCTGCCACGCGCCGGCGAGGAACATCGGCACGTCGACCTTCGCGATCCAGTTGGTCGGCGAGCGGTCGTCCATGAGCGACGGGGTGTAGTAGGGCTGCGCGCGGGTGATCTCGACCGGGTCCTGGGTCTGCAGGCGGAGCCGTTGGTTCGCGCGGCAGGTCTCGTCGCCTGCGAGCACGCGCTTGCGGGCGTATCCCTGCCCGCCCTCGGGCGCGGGCTCCGCGTCGTCCTTGCGTTCCTGCAGCCACGTCTGCCGCGAACCCGTTGTTGAAGATGCCGCCGGGGAAACCCGGTGAGCGGTAGATGTCCGCGATGACCGACAGCGGGGCGACCGCCGCGAGGTGCGGCGGTCGGGAGCCGCCGACGTAGAGCTGGCTGATGCCCGGGAACGAGATGCCGACCATGCCGACCTTGCCGCCCTTCACCCACGGCTGCGCCGCGACCGTCTCGATGATGTCGTAGCCGTCGGCGGTGGTCGGCAGGTCGAAGAGGTCGATCACGCCGCCGGAGCATCCCGACCCGCGCATGTTCACGCGCGACCGTGGCGAAGCCGGCGGCGCTGGTGATGAGCGTGGAGGGCTGCGGGTTGTCCGGATCGGCGGCGGCGTAGCCGGAGTACTCGACGACGGTCGGGAACGGTCCGTCCGCCATCGTCTGGCCGAGCGGCGGGCGGACCATCGCGGCGAGCAGGGTCCCGTCGCGCGCCTGGATGTACTGGAATCCATCGGTGAGCGACTGCCGCCGGTAGAACGAGGCGTCGGGGATGTCCTCGAACGCGAGGACCGTCAGCGGCGAGCTCGTGCCCGTCGCCGCCTCGCGCACGACGTAGCCGGCGCCCGGCGCGAGGTCGCGGAAGATCAGGCTGCCGAAGCGGTCGGTCGCTCCCTCGCCGATCTCGCGACCGTGGCGATCCTCGAGGGTGAATGCGCCGCCCGGGGAGGCGTCGAGCACGGCGGCGAACTCTATGCCGCCCTGCACGCGGAACACGGCCTCCGCCGCGGGGGCGAGGCCCGCGAGCATCAGGACGGCGAGGACGGCGGAACGAGCGCGGATCGACACCTGGATACCCCCTGCGACGGCCCGACGTGGCTACCCGGCCCGGGTAGCCTGCGTCAATGACGAACTTGTTCCAGCAGCATCGGCCCCCCGATGGCCGTCAGCACGACGCCACGAAGGCGGTGATGAAGATGCCCGCCAGGAACGCGCTGACGATGCCCTCGCGGCTTCGCGACCGGGGTCGCCCGGCGCGGATCGCACGGGACGGTTTCCCCCGAAACGAGCGCGCTATCCGCCGTAGCGACGGAGCAGCTCGGTGGCGCGGCCGCGCGCGCGGGGGCGGTGCGCCAGCCAGCGTGCGAAGGGTGCGAGCAGGCGGCGGGGGCCGACGGCGAACAGGGACGGGTCCCACGCGGACAGCAGCGCCACATCGGCGAATCGCCGCGGGACGCCGCTCGACCGCAGCCCGCCGTCGCGTCCGAGGCCGAACGCGACGCGGAGCGCCGTCTCGAAGCCGGGATGTCCCGGCGTCATCGTGCCGCGGAATCGCAGCGTCCTATCGCCGGAGGGATTGCGCCACCCGTGCACGTCGCCGGCGGCGATGACGACGTGCTCGCCGGCGCGGGCCCGGCGCGGAACGCCGCCCACCGTCACCTCGATCTCCCCGTCGAGCACGTCGATCCACTCCTCGTGGTCCGCGTGCCGGTGCAGGAAAACGCCGCCGCCGGGGGCGACGTCCACGTCCGCAATCGTGCGTGTCCCAGCGCTCTGGGCAGCCGTCTCGATGAAGGTGATTCGCTCGCGGGTGACCGGATTGTCGATCGTGTCGTCGTCGGTCATGGTGGCACCTCCGGTTAGGACGACGTACTATACCGCCGATGGCGCAATTAGGTCAACGTCCTAAATCGACGGCGACAAGCGGGACGGCGCAGCGGATCCTGGCCTGCGCCCGCCGAGCCTTCAACGAGCGCGGCGTGGCCTCGGTGGGCATCCGGGAGATCGCGCGACAGCTCGACTTGAGCCCCGGCAACGTCTCCTACCACTTCCCGACGAAGGAGGCGCTGGTCGCGGCGCTGATCGAGGAGGGCCACGCCGAGAACAACGCGCTCGCGGCAGGGCCGGGAGGGCCGCTCGACTTCTCCGACGTCGATCGGATCCTGCGCGCCGTCATGCGGCGGGATCTCGAGAACCAGGGGCTGATGCGCGACTACGTCGGCCTGCTCACCGCCCTGCCGTCGCTCCGCCCGCTACACCGGCGATTGCAGCGGGCGCGCGAGCGCCGGATCGATGGCATCCTGGCGCGCCTCGTCGAGGCTGGCCTGCTCGACGGCCGGCGGGCGACGCGTGCCATGCGTCATCTGCGGCAGCAGCTCTTCACGCAGATGTTCTTCTGGCTGCCGGCCGCCATCGTCGGCGCCCCCGACGCCGACCCGGCCGACGCTCTCGATGCGCATGCCGCTGCGGCGCTCGCCCTCTTTCGCGCGTACTGCACGCCCACCGGGCGGCGCCAGCTCGACGCGGTCCTCGGAGGCTACAGCTCGGGGCTCGCCGGCAGCGCACGTCTCGCCCATGAGGTAGGCGATCGACGCCGCGCGGCGCACTCGCGCCCTTCCCAGATCGCCCACACCACCAGCGACTGGCCGCGCCGCATGTCGCCGCACGCGAACACGCCCGGGCACCGTCGTCTGGTAGTCGGGGTCGACCTGCGACGTTGCCGCGGTCGGTCGAGCTCGCACGCCGAGCTGCGCGACGATCGTGTCCGGTCTCGGGGCCGAGGAAGCCGAGCGCGAGCAGCACGAGGTCGCAGTCGCAGCTCGAACTCGCTGCCGGGGATCTCCTTCATCACCGGGCGGCCGTTGTCCTGCGCCCACTCGAGGCGGACGCCGTGGAGCTTCTTGCACGTTGCCCGTGCTCGTCGCCGCTGAAGCGCTTCGTGTTGATGCTCCAGTCGCGGGTCACGCCCTCCTCGTGCGAGCGACGAGGTGCGGAGGATCATCGGCCAGTTGGGCCAGGCGAGCGCGCGGGCGGTCCTTCGGGCGGCTGGGGCAGCAGCTCGAACTGGTGCACCGAGACGGCGCCCTGGCGGTTCGACGTGCCGAGGCAGTCGGAGCCGGTGTCGCCGCCGCCGAGGATGACGACGCGCTTGCCGGTCGGCGAGGATCTGCTCCGCGACGCGGTCGCCGGCGACGACCTTGTTCTGCTGCGGCAGGAACTCCATCGCGAAGTGGATGCCCGTGCAGCTCGCGGCCCGGGACGGGCAGGTCGCGCGGCTTGGTGGCGCCGCCGGAGAGCACGATGGCGTCGAACTCGCGGCGCAGCTGCTCGCCGGTGCACGTCGACGCCGACGTGCGACGCTGGTGCGGAAGGTCACGCCCTCGGCCGCCATCTGCTCCATGCGGCGGTCGATGAGCCACTTCTCCATCTTGAAGTCGGGGATGCCGTAGCGCAGCAGGCCGCCGATCCGGTCGGCGCGCTCGAAGAGCGTCACCGCGTGTCCCGGCGCGCGCGAGCTGCTGGGCGCAGGCCATGCCCGCGGGTCCCGAGCCGACGACGGCGACCGTCTTCCCGGTGCGCCGCTCGGGCATCTGCGGCGTCGACCCAGCCCTCGGCGAAGGCGTGGTCGATGATGTTCTTCTCGATGTTCTTGATGGTGACCGGGTCGTCGTTGATGTTGAGGACGCAGGCCTCCTCGCACGGCGCCGGGCAGATGCGGCCGGTGAACTCGGGGAAGTTGTTGGTCGAGTGCAGGCGCTCGATCGCCTCGCGCCAGCGGTCGCGGTACACGAGGTCGTTCCAGTCGGGGATGATGTTCCCGAGCGGGCAGCCCTTGTGACAGAACGGGATGCCGCAATCCATGCAGCGCGCGCCCTGCGCGCGCAGCTGTCTCCTCGGGCGGTCTTCTCCTCGAACTCGTGCCAGTGCTTGAGCCGCTCGTGCGACCGCCTCCTTGTGCGGACCTTCTCGCGCTCGAATCTCGAGGAATCCGGTGATCTTGCCCATGCGTCGTCCTCAGACCGACGGCGAGGCGCGCGGCCTCGGTGTCGAGGTGCTGCTTCGCCAGGACCTTGGCGTACTCCATCGGCATCACCCTGACGAACTGCGGCAGCGCGTCCTTCCAGCCCGAGAGGACGCGCCGGCGACCGCCGAGCGCGTGTAGCTCGTAGTGGCGCTCGACCAGTCGGCGCAGCGCCTCCGGCGTCCTGCTCGTCGAGCGGACCGAGCCCGACCATGCCCTTGTTGCAGCGGGTGTCGAACGTGCCGTCCTCGTCGAGCACGTAGGCGACGCCGCCGCTCATGCCGGCGGCGAAGTTGCGGCCCGGTCTTGCCGAGCACGACGACGCGTGCCCCGGGTCATGTACTCGCAGCCGTGGTCGCCGACGCCCTCGACCACCGCGGTCACGCCGCTGTTGCGGACGCAGAAGCGCTCGCCGGCCTGCCCGCGCAGGAACACCTCGCCGCCGGTCGCGCCGTAGAGCGACACGTTGCCGACGATGATGTTGTCCTCGGGCACGAAGGTGGCCGTCGCGCGGCGGGTAGACGACGACGCGGCCGCCCGAGAGCCCCTTGCCGAAGTAGTCGTTGGCGTCGCCCTCGACCTCGACGGCGATGCCCGGCGGCGAGCCAGGCGCAGAAGCTCTGGCCGGCCGAGCCGGTGAACTTGATGCTGGATCGTCTCGGGCGGGAGCCCGTCGGCGCCGTAGCGTCGCGACACCTCGGCCGACAGCATCGTGCACGACCGTCCGGTTGACGTTGCGGATCGGCAGCTCGAACGCCGACCGGCTCGCGCCGCTCGAGCGCCGGGCGCGCCAGCTCGATGATGCGGTTGTCGAGCGCCTTCTCGAGGCCGTGGTCCTGGGTCGTGACGCAGCGGATCGCGACCGTCGGGCCGGCACGTCGGGCTTGTGGAGGATCTGCGAGAGGTCGATGCCCTTCGCCTTCCAGTGCGACGAGACGTCGCGCACGTCGAGCATGTCGACGCGGCCGACCATCTCGTCGACCGTGCGGAAGCCGAGCTCGGCCATGATCTCGCGCAGCTCCTCGGCGATGAACGTCATGAAGTTGACGACGTGCTCGGGCTTGCCCTCGAACTTCTGCGCGCAGCCGCGGGTCCTGCGTGGCGATGCCGACCGGGCAGGTGTTCAGGTGGCAGACGCGCATCATGATGCAGCCCGACGCGACGAGCGCGGACGACGCGAAGCCGAACTCCTCGGCGCCGAGCAGCGCCGCGACGGCGACGTCGCGGCCGGTCTTCAGCTGGCCGTCGGTCTCGACGCGGATGCGGCCGCGCAGGTCGTTGGCGACGAGCATCTGCTGCGTCTCGGCGAGGCCGAGCTCCCACGGGATGCCGGCGTGCTTGATCGACGTCAGCGGCGAGGCGCCGGTGCCGCCGGCGTCGCCGCTGATGAGCACGACGTCGGCCTTCGCCTTCGACACGCCCGCGGCGACCGTGCCGACGCCGACCTCGGCCACGAGCTTCACGCTGATGCGCGCGCGGTCGTTCGACGTTCTTCAGATCGTGGATCAGCTGCGCGAGGTCCTCGATCGAGTAGATGTCGTGGTGCGGCGGCGGCGAGATGAGGCCGACGCCCGGCGTCGAGTAGCGGATCTTGGCGATGTACTCGTCGACCTTGTGGCCGGGGAGCTGGCCGCCCTCGCCGGGCTTGGCGCCCTGCGCCATCTTGATCTGCAGCTCGTCGGCGTTGACGAGGTAGTAGCTGGTGACGCCGAAGCGGCCCGAGGCCACCTGCTTGATCGCGCTCCGGCGCGAGTCGCCGTTCGGGTCCGGACGGTAGCGCACCGGGTCCTCGCCGCCCTCGCCGGTGTTCGACTTGCCGCCGAGGCGGTTCATCGCGATGGCGAGGTTCTCGTGCGCCTCGCGGCTGATCGAGCCGAGCGACATGGCGCCGGTCTTGAAGCGCTTGACGATCTCGCTCGCCGGCTCGACCTCGTCGAGCGGGATCGGGCGTGCCCTGCTTGAAGCGGAGCAGCCCGCGGATGGTGCACAGCCGCCGGCTCTCGTCGTTGGCGGCGGCCGTGTACTCCTTGAACATCTTGTAGTCTGCCCGCGCGCACCGCGTGCTGGAGCTTCGCGATCGTGTTCGGGTTGTACATGTGGTGCTCGCCGCGCCGGCGCCACTGGTACTGGCCGCCGACGTCGAGGTCGCCGTCGAGCGCGGGCGAGACGTTGATAGGCGTGGTCGTGGCGCAGCTGCGCCTCGCGCGCGATCACGTCGAGCCCGATGCCCTCGATGCGCGACGCCGTCCAGGTGAAGTAGCGGTCGACGACCTCGGTGTTCAGCCCGATCGCCTCGAAGATCTGCGCGCCGCGATAGCTCTGCAGCGTCGAGATCCCCATCTTGGTCATGACCTTGAGCACGCCCTTGTCGATCGCCTTGCGGAAGTTCTTGAGCGCGGTCGTCGGCGTCGACGTCCGGATGACGCCCTCGGCCACCATGCTCGCGCAGCGTCTCGTAGGCGAGGTACGGGTTCACCGCGCCGGCGCCGTAGCCGAGCAGCAGGCAGAAGTGCATGCACCTCGCGCGGCTCGCCGGACTCGACCACGATGCCGACGCGCATGCGCGTGCCCTCGCGGATCGAGGTGATGGTGCACCGCGCCGGTGGCGAGCAGGCTCGGGGATCGGCACCTGGCGCGCGGTCGACGCCGCGATCGGACAGGACGAGGATCGTGTAGCCCTCGGCGACCGCCGCGGAGGCGCGCCGGCAGAGCTCGTCGAGCGCCGGCTCGAGCCCGTCGCCGCCGGACGCCGGCGGGGAAGAGCGTCGGGCAGCGTGATCGCGCGCAGCGCGCCGTCGTCGAGCGCCTTGATCTGCGCCAGCTCCTCGTTCGAGAGGACGGGGCTCTTCAGGTGCAGCTGCGCGGCAGTGGAGCGGCGTCTCCTCGAAGAGGTTCTGCTCGGGGCCGATGGTCGTCTCGAGCGACATGACCAGCTCCTCGCGGATCGGGTCGATCGGCGGGTTGGTCACCTGGGCGAAGAGCTGCTTGAAGTAGTTGAACAGCAGCTGCGGCCGGTCGGACAGGCACGGCGAGCGGCGTGTCGGTGCCCATCGAGCCGACGGCCTCCTGGCCGTTCAGCGCCATCGGCGTCATCAGGATGCGCAGGTCCTCGATCGTGTAGCCGAAGGCCTGCTGGCGGTCGAGGAGCGTGTCGGGCGCGTACGCGGGCGGCACGTCGCGCGGCGGCGGGCAGGTCCGCGAGGCGCGTCAGGTGCTGCGTCGAGCCACTGGCGGTACGGCTTGCGCGCCGCCATCGACTCCTTGATCTCGTCGTCGCCGACGATGCGGCCCTGCTCGGTGTCGACCAGGAACATGCGGCCCGGGCTGGAGGCGGTCCTTGTGCAGGACGTTCTCGGGCGCGATGTCGAGGACGCCGACCTCGGACGCCATCACGACGAAGCCGTCCTTGGTGACGACGTAGCGCGACGGGCCGAGGCCGTTGCGGTCGAGCACGGCGCCGATCACGCGGCCGTCGGTGAAGGCGATCGACGCCGGGCCGTCCCACGGCTCCTGCAGGCAGGCGTGGTACTCGTAGAACGCGCGCTTGCTCGTCGCTCATGCTCTCGTGGTTCTGCCACGCCTCGGGGATCATCATCATGACGGCGTGGGGCAGCGAGCGTCCCGTGCGCACGAGCAGCTCGAGCGCGTTGTCGAAGTTGCCCGAGTCGCTCGTCGCCGGGATCGCAGATCGGGAAGAGCTTGCGCACGTCGTCGAACAGCGGCGAGGCGAACATCGCCTGGCGCGCGTGCATCCAGTTGACGTTGCCGCGCAGCGTGTTGATCTCGCCGTTGTGGGCGATGAAGCGGTACGGATGCGCGCGGTCCCAGGACGGGAACGTGTTGGTCGAGAAGCGCTGGTGGACCAGCGCCAGCGCCGAGACGAACAGCGGGTCGGTCGAGGTCGTGGTAGAAGGCCGGGATCTGGTCGGGCAGGAGCAGCCCCTTGTAGCACGATCGTGCGCGACGAGAGGCTCGGGACGTAGAAGCGCTCGGAGTCCGGCATGCCGGAGACGCGCACCAGCTGCTCGACGCGCTTGCGGATCACGTAGAGCTTGCGCTCGAGCGCGTCCTGGTCGCCCGCGTCGCGGCCGGCGCCGACGAACACCTGGCGGACCTCGGGCATCGTGGTGCGCGCGAGCGGCCCGGGGGCCTCCTCGTCGACCGGCACGCGCCGCCAGCCGAGCAGCTCCTGGCCCTCCTCGCGGACCACCTTCTCGAAGAGCTTCTGGCACTCGTTGCGCTGGCGGACCTCGCGCGGGCAGGAAGACCATGCCGACGCCGTAGGCGCCGGGCGCGGGCAGCGCGATGCAGCTTCGCGCTTGCGCACTCGCGGCGGAAGAACTCGTCGGGGATCTGCACGAGGATGCCGGCGCCGTCGCCGGTGAGCGGATCGCAGCCGCACGCGCCGCGGTGCGTGAGGTTGCGCAGCACCTCGAGCCCCTTGCTCGACGATGCGCGTGCGAGCGCTCGCCCTTCACGTTGACGACGAAGCCGACGCCGCACGCGTCGTGCTCGATCGTCGGGTCCTGAAGCCAGGTCGGTCGTCGTCATGCTCGATGCTCTCCGCGTGCGCGTCCGCTCGCCGTTGCGTCGCGCGCGCTTGCCGCGCGCCGCCGGCCGTTCGACCGCTTCCGGATGCGGCAGCGCCAGCTGCACTCGCTCGGCGTGCGTCGAGAGGACGACCAGTGGTCTCCGTGCGCGCCACGCCCTCGAGCGAACGGATCCGGCTGATCAGCATCTCGAGCGGTCGAGGTGTTCGCCGTCTTCACCTTGAGGAGCAGCGTGTAGCTCGCCCGTGACGTGGTGGCACTCGAGCACGTCCGTCGAGCGTCGCCACCTGGCGCTCGAACTCGCTCGATGAGCTTCGGGTGGCTGATGATGCACGCCGATGAACGCGGTCACGTCGAGGCCGAGACGACGCGCGTCGAGGATGGCGTGATAGCCCGTGATCACGCCCGCCGCCTCGAGCTTCTTGATGCGCTCGAGCACGGCCGGGGCGGAGAGCCCGACGGCCTCGCCGATGCGGGCGAGCGGGGTGCGGCAATCGTCCTGCAGCATGGGCGAGGATGCGGAGGTCGATGTCATCCAGCTCGCCGTCCTGGTGTTCGCCGAATCTCATAAGGTTGAAGTGGGGGTTTCGCTGAACACATAGTCGTGTTTGCCGCCTTGTGTCAATGGTTTGTTAGGCAAATGACCTATTCAACGGGGGTCGCTTTAGGCCTTGCCGGTTCCGGCCGACCTATGGTCAAACGTGCGGCCGGGTCCGGAGGGGGCCCACAGGGAGGAATTCATGTACCGACCACTCGTTGCGCTGGCCGTCGCCGCCGTTCTTGCCGTGCCCGCGTCCGCGCGCGCCGCTGCCGACGCCGCATCCTGCACCAAGACCGTCGGCAAGGAGACCGGGAAGTATCTGAAGAATCGCCTGAAGGCGATCTCGAAGTGCGAGGACGGACGGGCGAAGGGCAGCCTGACGCCCTCCACGGTCTGCCGGCCGCAGTGCGATTCCGCGTCGACGACACCGGGCGCTCCCTGCCGGAACGACGGCGACTGCCCGAGCGGGACGTGCCTCGCGGTGACCGACGCCACGGCGATCAGCAAGATCGGCAAGGCCGTCACGAAGGCGCAGAACAAGATCACCGATGCGTGCAACTTGATGCAGCTGCCACCCATCGGGCCGGCCTGCGACGACGCAGTTCCGGGTGCGGCCGGGCTCGCGGCCTGCGTGACCGCCCCGCGACAGGACGACAATGCGACGCTGATCAACGCCGACACGTTGGCGGAGGTGCTCTATGCGACCACCGCGCCGGTCGACCCGACCCTCGTCAAGTGCCAGGCGGCGATCAGCAAGGAGGCCGGCAAGTACTTCTTCGCCCGCTACAAGGAAGTCGAGAAGTGCAACGAGCAGCTCGCCAAGGGCAAGATCACGGGTCCGTGCCCCGACGGCACGACCGTCGACAAGATCGAGACCAAGCGGGTGAAGCTCGACGCGGGCATCCGCAAGAAGTGCACCGAGGCCCAGATCGCCGCGACCGTGGCGCCCAAGCTCTCCTTCGCCGACCCCTGCGAGCAGTTCCTCTACATCACGTTCAAGCGCGATACGCCGACCACGAACCTCAACACGATTCCGGCGCTCGACCGCCTCATCAGGTGCGTCACCGATGCGACCGCGGCCGCCGCCGACCGCTCCGTGGCGATCGGCTACCCGGGCCGCGAGACGTCCGCCTTCGCCTACGGCGTCACGGCCGGTGACGCGACCGACACCGCGGCGATCTTCTGGACCCGCTTCCCCGATTCGACCCTGGGCGGCTTCCTCGACGTCGCCACCGATCGCGCCATCACCGCCGGCGTCCAGACCGTGTCGGTTCCCGCGTCCACGCCGGGAGACGACGGGACGGTCAAGGTCGAGGTGACGCTGCTCACCCCGTACACCGAGTACTTCTACCGCTTCCGGCAGGGCACCGACACGAGCGCCACGGGTCGGGTGAAGACCCTGCCCGCGCCCGGCGACGACGCAGAGCTTCCGCGTCGGGTGGACCGGCGACGCGAACGCGTTCTTCCGTCCATACACGGTGCTCGACCCGATCCGTCTCCAGAACGTGGACGCGTGGTTCTTCATCGGCGACACGATCTACGGCGACGACCCGCGCGCCGATGGCGTCGTGTCGGTGTCCAAGCAGGACTACTACGGCAAGTACAAGGACAACCTCTCCGACCGGCCGCTCCGGCAGATGATGGAGTCGACCGGAACGTACGTCATGTGGGACGACCACGAGTCGCGCAACGACGTCGCCGGCACCGTGCCCGCGTTCGCGACCAAGGTCGCGAACGGCAACCACGCCTTCCGCAAGTACTGGCCGATGCGCGAGGACACCGGCGACCCGCAGCAGCTCTACCGCAGCTTCAAGTTCGGCACGCTGGCCGAGTTCTTCATCATCGACCTGCGGCAGTATCGCTCCGCGAAGTACACCTGCTGCAACATCCCGGCCGAGAACGGCTACGTCCTGACCGACACCGACACCACCTGCACCACGGGCGACCTCGCCCTTCCGGACGCCACCTGCAACGCTGCGTTGGCGACGCCCGGGCGCACCGTCCTCGGCGCCACGCAGAAGGCGTGGCTCAAGAACGCGCTGCAGAACTCGACGGCGACGTTCAAGTTCATCATGAACGGCCCGCCGATCACCAACCTGTTCTTCACGCCCTACGACTTCTGGATCGGCTATCCCCAGGAGCGCGACGAGATCCTGAACTTCATCCTCGACCCGAACGGCGATACGAACCAGGCCGACCACATCCCCAACGTGGTCTGGCTGTCCACCGACCTGCACGGCATCGTGATCTCCCACGACCGCGTCAGCATCGGCCCCTCGCAGCCCGTGCCGGAGGTGGTCGGCGGCGCGATCGGCGATGGACCCGATCTTCGAGTAGCTGCCGCCGTCGCTCATCCCGATCCTGCCATCGCTGCCGGGCGTGCTGACCCAGATCACGCAGTTCGACATCGATCGCTTCAACGCGGCGGTGGTGAGCGTGACCGACACGCCCACCCCGAAGGCGACGATCGACTTCTACGACCGCTCGAACACGATCATCCAGTCGGTCTCGTTCCCGTGAGGACACGAGCCGAATGACCGCGAAGAGGGGCGGGCCCGCGAGGGTCCGCCCCTCGCGTTTCCGGAGGGCGAGCGCTCAGCGCGCGGGGACGATGCCGCGCCGCTCGAGGTAGGCGAGGATCTGGCGCGCGCTCTCGTCGACGGTCTGCGTGCTCGACTGTGACGGTGAGCTCGGGCTTCTCGGGCGCCTCGTACGGAGCGGAGATGCCGGTGAACTCCTTGATCTCGCCGGCGCGGGCCTTCTTGTAGAGACCCTTCACGTCGCGCTGCTCGCAGACCTCGACCGGACAGTCGACGAGGACCTCGACGAAGTCCTCCGGCATGAGCGCGCGGACCTGGTCGCGGTCGGCGCGGTACGGGCGAGATGAAGGCGGTGAGCGCCACCATGCCGGCATCGGTGAAGAGCTTGGCGACCTCGCCGATCCGCCGGATGTTCTCGGTCCGATCGGCGGGCGAGAAGCCGAGGTTCTTGTTGAGCCCGTGCCGGACGTTGTCGCCGTCCAGGATGTAGGCCCGGACGCCGCGGTCCCAGAGCCGCTTCTCCAGCTCGACCGCGATCGTCGACTTGCCCGAGCCCGAGAGCCCGGTGAGCCACACGGTCGCGCCCTTGTGGCCGTTCAGCTTCTCGCGATCGGCACGGTTGACCGCGCCCGCGTGCCACACGATGTTGGTCGCCTTCTGCTCCGTCATAAGGCGGTCGGGTTTACCGGCTGACGACGGCCGGAGCAAGGCCGATCTGCGGTGCGAGGCCGGCCGGCTCGCGTCAGCCCGGGGCGGGCGGCGCGCCGATGCGCTGCGAGCGCGGCCCGCGGGCCTGAGCGCCGTCCGCCGCTCGCGCTTGCGCAGGCGGATCGCGTCGGGCGTGACCTCGACCAGCTCGTCGTCGTCGATCCACTCGAGGCGCGTCCTCGAGGCCCATCGCGCGGTGCGGGACGAGGCGCACGGCCTCGTCGTGGCCGGAGGCGCGCATGTTGGTGAGCTTCTTCTCGCGGCAGACGTTCACGTCGAGGTCGACGTCGCGCGAGTACTCGCCGACGACCATGCCCTCGTAGACCGGGCGTGCCCGCGGGGATGAAGAGCAGCGCCGCGCTCCTGGAGGTGGAAGAGCGCGTACGGCGTGGCGACGCCCTCGCGGTCGGAGACCATCGCGCCGTTGGTGCGCGACGGGATCGGCGCCGTGCCACGGGGCCCAGCCGTCGAAGAGCGCGTTCATGATGGCGGTGCCGCGCGTCTCGGTGAGGAAGTGCGAGCGGAAGCCGATCAGGCCGCGCGACGGGCACGGTGTACTCGAGGCGCACGCGGCCGCTGCCCGACGTGGTCCATGCGCGTCATGATGCCGCGCCGCACGCCGAGGAGCTGGGTGACGACGCCGACGTACTCCTCGGGCACGTCGACCAGGAGCAGCTCGATCGGCTCCTCGAGCACGCCGTCGCGCTCGCGCGACGACGACGGTCGGCTTCGAGACCTGCGAGCTCGAAGCCCTCGCGCCGCATGGTCTCGATCAGGATCGCGAGCTGCAGCTCGCCGCGGCCGATGACGCGGAACGTGTCGGTGGTGTCGGTCGTCCTCGACGCGCAGGCTCACGTTGCGCTGGCTCTCGCTGGATCAGGCGCTCGCGCACCTGGCGCGACGTCACCTGGCTGCCGCTGCGGCCCGCCCACGGGCTCGTGTTGACGCCGAAGATCATGGCGATCGTCGGCTCGTCGACGCGGATGGGCGGCAGCGGCGCGGGCGTCTCGCGGTCGGCGATCGTGTCGCCGATGGTGATGTCCTCGATGCCGGCGACGGCGACGATGTCGCCCGCGCGCGGCGCGCTCGATCTCGACGCGCTTGAGCCCGTGCCAGCCGTAGAGCGCGGTGAGCTTGCAGGGCGCCTGCGTGCCGTCGGCGCGGCAGAGCGCGTACTGCGCCGCCCGGCGACGAGCTCGCCGGCGACGATGCGGCCGATCGCGAGCCGGCCGACGTAGTCGTCGTAGTCGAGGTTGTTCGCCTGGAACTGCGTCGGCGCGTCGGGCTCGAGCGGCGGGCCGGGCAGTGTGGCTGACGATGGTCTCGAAGAGCGGCCGCAGGTCGGTGCCCGGCGTCGGCCAGGTCGCGCGGTCGCCGTGCCCGGCGCGGCGTTGGTGTAGACGACCGGGAACTCGAGCTGCTGCCTCGTTGGCGCCGAGATCGATGAAGAGGTCGTAGATCTCGTCGAGCACCTCGGCGGGGCGGGCGTCGGCGCGGTCGATCTTGTTGAGGCAGACGACCGGCACGAGCCCGGCTTCGAGCGCCTTGCCGAGGACGAAGCGGGTCTGCGGCAGCGGGCCCTCGGAGGCGTCGACCAGGAGCAGCACGCCGTCGACCATCGCGAGCGTGCGCTCGACCTCGCCGCCGAAGTCGGCGTGGCCCGGCGTGTCGACGATGTTGATGCGCACGTCGTCCCACGTGACCGTGGTGTTCTTGGCCAGGATGGTGATGCCGCGCTCGCGCTCGAGGTCGTTCGAGTCCATCACCCGGTCGGCGACCTGCTCGTTGGCGCGGAAGACGCCCGTCTGGCGCAGCATGGCGTCGACCAGCGTGGTCTTCCCGTGGTCGACGTGGGCGATGATGGCGATGTTGCGGATGTCGTCGCGGCGCGCGGACATGAGCCGGACATCCTGGCGCGGGCGTGCTGCCGCGTCAATGCGCCGGGTGTCTGCGTTGGCGGAGGGCGGCCCGGGCGCGGGGGCGCTGCCCGCGCTCAGAGGCTGCGCGGCACCAGCGCTGTCGATCCATGGCGAGGCGTCTCGGGCCGCTCCGCCATTCGCGCCTGGCAGCGCCCCCGCGCCCGGGCCGCCCTCCGCCCCGCCGGTCGTCTACGTGCCGTTGCGCCAGTGCGCGAGCGCTCGATCGATCTCGTTCCGGACGCGATCGAGGAGGGCCTTGGGGTCCTCGCCGGGGGTGCGGGCCATCGGGGCGCCGATGGAGACGCGGACGCGGACGCCCCACGGGACGGGGAGGAAGTTGTGCTTGAGGAGCCGCCAGGAGTTGTCGATCGCCACCGGGACGACGGCCGCCTCGGGCGCCTCCTCGAGCAGCGCGACCGTGCCCGCGGGCTTGAAGGGCCCGAGCTCTCCGTGACGGGCGCGCGTGCCCTCGGGGAAGATCATCGCCGACGCGCCGGTGGTCGCGCACGCGCCGGCCGAGCTCGCGGATCGCCGAGATGGCGCCCGGAGCGTCGGAGCGATCGATCAGCACGTGGCCGCCCGCGCGCAGGTTGTACGAGACGCTGGGGATGCCAGCGGCCGAGCTCGCGCTTGGAGACGTACTTGGGGAAGTTCGAGAAGAAGAGCGAGCCCAGGATGGCGATGTCGAACATGCTCTGGTGGTTCGAGACGATGATGTACGATTCCCACTGCCGGACCTCGGGCGACCGCTCGACCAGCAGGCGCGTTCCGCAGATGCCGAAGGCGTGCACCAGCATCCACTGCAGCGTTCCCGCGACGTACTCCTGCGGCCGCTGCCCGAACAGGCGGGCGACGCGCTGGGCGCACGTCGAACACGACCATGATCGCCCCGAACACCGGGAGGAACACGATCGTGGATACCCACGAGGCCACCTGTCGCATCGGCGCCGTCGTCTGTAGCCACGAGCCCCGCGACTTTCAATGCCGCCGTCCGTCGGGCTATCGTGGCCCCGATGAGCAACGCCCCCGTCACCCTCGAGGGCTGGTTCACGCTCCACGAGATGTGGGCGGTCGACTGGCCCCGCTGGAACGCGCTCGCCGCCGCCGACCGCGACGCCGCTCGTGGCCGAGGCGGCGGCCCTGCTCGAAGCGCAGCAGAGCGCCCGGCGAGGGACACAGCAGCTGCTGGTCGCTGCTGACGCAGAAGGGCGACCTCTGCGTGATGCACTGGCGGCGCGACCTCGAGGGCCTGCGCGCGGCCGAGACGGCGCTTCGCCCGCACGCGGCTGCGCGCCTATCTCGTTCCCACCTACTCGTACCTCGCGGTGATCGAGCTCGGCACGTACGAGCTCACGGCGCAGGCCGGCGCGATGCTCGAGCGCAAGGGGGTGGCGCGCGACGGGAGCGAATGGGAGGCGGCGCTGCGCGGCGAGATGGAGCGCCTCGCGCGGCCGCGCCTCTACCCGGAGACGCCCGCCAAGCGCTACTGCTGCTTCTACCCGATGTCGAAGCGACGCGGCGAGCAGGTCAACTGGTACGACCTGCCCCCCGCGGACCGCGCCGCGATGATGCGCGGCCACGGCGAGATCGGACGGAAGTACGCCGGCCAGGTGATCCAGGTCATCCAGGGGTCGGTGGGGCTCGACGACTGGGAGTGGGGCGTCACGCTCTTCGCCGACGACCCGCTCGTCTTCAAGAAGCTGATCTACGAGATGCGCTTCGACCCGGCGAGCTCGCGCTACGCGCTCTTCGGCGCGTTCTACGTCGGCATCCGCTTCGCACCCGCGCAGCTCGGCGAGGTCCTGCGCGGTGGCGTCCCGGTCTAGCGGCGCCGGCCGCCCACCATCGCACCGATCACGTAGAGCAGGCCGACTCCCGCGAGCGCGAACTTCACCGTGGCGGCCCAGCGCGCCACCCCCGGCCAGGGTGACTGCGCGCCGTCGAGGAGGATGCGGATGAGGAAGAAGTTCTCGACCCCGTCGCAGGCGCCGGCCAGCCACTGTCCCCAGGCGAGCGGCGCGCCGAGCGCGGCGAGCGTCGCGCTACGGTACCGATCTGCGCCCCAGAGGCAGCCCAGCGCGAGGGTCGTCGAGTAGAGCACCATGAACAGGTAGTCGAGGCCGAGGCTCACGCCGGCCGCGCTCCTCGCACGCACGTCCCACGAGTCGACCATTGCCTGCGCCGTGGGCACGTCGCCCGCGAGCTCGAAGGACCCGATGCCGAAGGGCACCGCCGGTGTCTTCAGCTGCTCGTCGAGGACACCCATCGCGATGGCCACGATCACCGTCGTCAGCATGAACCGGCGGAGCACCGTGCCGCGGCGCGCCGGTGACATCGTCTCGAAGGGATGGCGCACGACGCCCCCATATCAGGCGAGCGCGGCGAGCGCCTTCTCGAGCCGCTCGACGGCCCCGGCGAGCCGATGCGTCTCGACGAGTCGTGCGAGGCGCCTCGGGTGGGCGGCGCGCGTCGGCAGGCCGAGGTCGACCGGCGCGAGCGGGAGATCGGCGACCGGGGGGACGACGCGCCGAGCGGCGGCGAGGTAGGCCTCGGCGCCGGCGACCTTCCGCGCCACCGTGGGCGCGAGGTCGCGGGCGGCGAGCACGCCGGCGAGCGATCCATACGTCGAGATCAAGGCGGCGGCCGTCTTCTCGCCGATCCCCGGGACGCCCGGCAGCCCGTCGGACGGGTCGCCGCGGAGGATCGCGAAGTCGGCGTAGGCGCGGCCGGGAATCCCGTACCGACGGGTGACCTCCGCCTCGTCGACCTCCACCAGCGTCGACACGCCCTTCACCGGATAGAGCACGCGAACCCGGGGATCGCGCACCAGCGCGAACAGGTCACGGTCGCCCGAGACGATCTCGACGCGCTCGCGCGTGCGGGCGACCAGCGTCGCGATGACGTCCTCGGCCTCGAAGCCCTCGGCGCCGACGACCGCGATACCGAGCGCCGTGAGCACCTGGCGGCCCACCGCGTCCTGGGCCGCGACGGGATCCTCGACGTCGTCCGCGGCGGCGACCCGGTGCGTCTTGTAGGTCGGCAGCGCGTCGACACGGAACTGCGGGCGCCAGTCCTCGTCGACGGCGATGCCGAGTCGTGCCGGGCGGCGATCCGCCACCAGGCGCGCCAGCATGCCGAGGAAGCCGTGGACGCCGTTCGCCGGCACGCTCTCCGGGATCGAATGAAAGGCCCGGTAGAGCAGGCTCAGGTAGTCGATCAGGAGCAGCATGTCCCAGCTCGCGACCATCTTGACGGCCGGCGCGCCCGGGCGCTAGTCGGGCGCGATGTCGGAGCCCGTGCCCCACGCGAGCGGCCCGGCTGCGCGCTACCGCCGCAAGCATCCGCGTGCCCGCGACGTTCTCGCGGAGCACGCCGAGCATGCGACCCTCGGCGAGCGCGTGGCCGATCGCATGACGGCCTGGATCGGCAGCTGGCCGTTCATGATCATCCAGAGCGGGGCGCTGGTGGTGTGGATGGCCGTGAACGTGTGGCTCGCCGCGCGCACCCGCGATCCGGAGTTCCTTCGCGCGTGGGACCCGTATCCCTTCATCCTGCTGAACCTGGTCCTGAGCTTCCAGGCTGCGTACACGGGGCCGATCGTCCTGATGAGCCAGAACCGCCAGGCCGACAAAGACCGCCTGATGGCGAAGCACGACTACGAGGTCAACCTCCGCGCCGAGGAGGAGGTGGAGGTGGTCATGCAGCATCTCGTGCACCAGGACCGGATGCTCGGCGACGCGGTGGATCGGTTGAGCCACCTCGTCGGTCCACCGGCCGATGGCGTCCTGGCCGAGGTCCGCGGCCTGCTGCAGCGGACCGAAGAACGGGATCGGCGTCTGCTCGCGTTGCTGGAACGCTTGGAATCCGCCGGCCGCTGAATCCGCCGTGCATCGTGCACGGCGCACTCGTGCGTTCTGCACGACGCGGGGCGCTGCGCGGCTCCGATGGCCCGTCCTGACGTGCGACGGACGCTGGCATACCGACTGCTCTGGCGGGCATGGCCATCTTCGCCCCCGCCGCGATCGCGGTCGCCTCGGTCCTGAGCGTCCGGCGCCTCGCGCGGATCCTGCACGAGGAGTGGGATGACGACGCGGCGAACGATCGAGGCACGATCGCCCGGCGCTCGAGCGCGCCGCGCCGCCGCCGCGGCAGTCTGCGATCGGTCGACCGCGCGCGCTCGTGAAGGTCGGCCACCGTGCGGCGTGCACGGTCGAGCGTGCAATCTGCGCGAGCATGCTCCCGCCGTCGGCCGTCATGCCGTGCAATGCTTGAGGATTTGCGCTGGCATGCCGGCTGCTGATTGCCAACATGGAAATCGTGATATGCATCGGTCTGGTGTCGGGCTACGTCTGGAGCGTGTGGTCGCTCGCGCGACAGGCGCGGAGCGAGCCGACACGGATCCTGAACGGAGGCCGCGTGTCGGTCGGGCAGATGTCCCGACGGCTCGAACCTCGCACGTGGACCCTGCGTGCCGCACTACACACCTGAAGAACTCGAACGGAGGCATTTGCCATGGACGCCATCTACATCCTGATCAGCGCGGTCATGGCCGCCGCCACCTGGGGCCTGATCGCGCTCTGCGATCGTCTGGGTGGAGGTGGCTCATGACGCTCCTCTACGCCGTCGGCGGCGTGATCTCGGTCGTGCTGCTCGTCTACCTCCTCGTCGCCATGCTCAAGCCGGAGATCTTCTGATGCCAGCGAACGGACTCCTGCAACTCATCCTCTACCTCGTCGTCCTCCTCGCGCTCGCGAAACCCCTCGGCACGTTCATGGCGCGCGTCTATGACGGCGAGCCGACGTGGGTCACGCGGATCCTCGGGCCGATCGAGCGGCTCACCTATCGCGTGTGCGGTATCGATCCGACCGTCGGAATGACCTGGAAGACGTACGCCGTCGCGATGATGGTGTTCAACCTTCTCGGCCTGCTGGTCGTGTACCTGCTGCAGCGCGCGCAGGGGATCCTGCCACTCAACCCGCAGGGGCTGGGGGCGGTCACGCCGGACTCGTCGTTCAACACGGCGGTGAGCTTCGCGACCAACACCAACTGGCAGGGCTACGGTGGCGAGACCACCATGAGCTACCTCACCCAGATGGCTGCGCTGGCGGTGCAGAACTTCGTCTCGGCGGCCTGCGGGATGGCGGTCCTCGTGGCGCTGTTCCGGGGCTTCCGGAATCGCTCCAGCGCGGACGTCGGCAACTTCTGGGTGGACCTCACGCGCAGCACGCTCCACATCCTGCTGCCCCTGTCTCTCGTGTTGGCGCTCGCGCTGGTCTCGCAGGGCGTGGTGCAGAACTTCAAACCTTATCAGACGGTGACCCTCGTCCAGCCCACGGCCGACGCCGACGGCGCGGCGGTCACCGAGCAGACGCTGCCCATGGGGCCGGCGGCCTCGCAGATCGCGATCAAGCAGCTCGGCACCAACGGCGGCGGCTTCTTCAACGTCAACTCGGCGCATCCGTTCGAGAACCCGACGCCGCTCAGCAACTTCCTCGAGGTCCTCGCGATCCTCGTGATCTCCGCCGCGCTCTGTTACACCTTCGGCGTCATGGTGGGCGACACCCGCCAGGGCTGGGCGGTGCTCGCGGCCATGACGGCCATCTTCGTCGTGTTCCTCGCGCTCTGCGCCTGGGCGGAGTACGCCGGCAACCCGCGGCTCGCCGCGCTGCGGCATCGCCGGAGGCAACATGGAGGGCAAGGAGGTGCGCTTCGGCATCGCGAACTCCGCCCTCTGGGCGACGGCCACCACCGCCGCATCGAACGGCTCGGTGAACTCGATGCACGACTCCTTCACGCCGCTCGGCGGGCTGGTGCCGCTGTTCATGATGCAGCTCGGCGAGGTGATCTACGGCGGGGTCGGCTCGGGCCTCTACGGCATGCTCGTCTTCGCCATCATCGCCGTGTTCATCGCCGGGCTGATGGTGGGCCGGACGCCCGAGTACCTCGGCAAGAAGATCGAGGCCTACGAGATGAAGATGGCCTCGCTCGTGATCCTGATCCCGCCGATCGTCGTGCTGGGCTTCACGGCCCTGGCGGTCGTCGTCCCGGCGGGAACCGCCGGTCCGCTCAACCACGGGCCGCACGGCTTCAGCGAGATCCTCTACGCCTTCAGCTCGATGGGGAACAACAACGGCAGCGCGTTCGCCGGTCTCACGGCGAACACGCCCTTCTACAACACGGCCGGCGGGATCGCGATGTTTCTCGCCCGGTACTGGCTCGCGATACCGACGCTCGCGATCGCCGGGTCGCTGGCGGCGAAGAAGCACGTGCCGGCGAGCGCCGGCACCCTCCCGACGCACACGCCGCTGTTCGTCGTCATGCTGATCGGCGTCGTCATCATCGTCGGCGCGCTCACCTTCATCCCAGCGCTGGCGCTCGGCCCGATCGTCGAGCACCTGATGCTCCACGTCTGACGTGAGGACTACGATGGCTACTGATTCGAAAGCCCGCTCGCTCTTCGACTCCGAGATCCTCCGCGGCGCGTTCATCGCGTCGTTCGTGAAGCTCGATCCGCGGCATCAGGTCCGCAACCCGGTGATGTTCGTGGTGCTCGTGGGCAGCGTGCTCACGACGATCCTCTGGGTTCAGGCGCTGATGGGGCGCGGCGAGGCGCCCGCGGGGTTCATCCTCGCCGTGTCGCTGTGGCTCTGGTTCACGGTCCTGTTCGCCAACTTCGCCGAGGCGATGGCGGAGGGGCGGGGCAAGGCGCAGGCCGACGCACTCCGGAAGGCGCGCCGGGACATCACCGCCCGGAAGCTCGACCGGGAACCGCAGGGTGAGCGCTTCGATCCGGCCCGCGCCCGCGTCACGACGACCACCAGCGCCGACCTGCGCAAGGGCGACGTCGTGCTCTGCGAGGCGGGGGAGTTCATCCCGAGCGACGGCGAGATCGTCGTCGGAGTCGCGTCGGTGGACGAGAGCGCGATCACGGGCGAGAGCGCGCCCGTCATCCGCGAGGCGGGAGGCGACCGGAGCGCCGTCACCGGTGGCACCCGTGTCCTCTCCGACTGGCTCGTGATCCGCATCACCACCGATCCCGGCGAGACCTTCCTCGACCGCATGATCGCGATGGTCGAGGGCGCGAAGCGGCAGAAGACGCCGAACGAGATCGCGCTGAGCATCCTGCTGGCGGCGCTCACCATCATCTTCCTGCTGGCCACCGTCACGCTGCTGCCGTTCTCGATCTACGCCGTCGCGCGAGGCGGGGCAGGGCGCGCCGGTCACGGTCACCGTGCTCGCCGCGCTGCTGGTGTGCCTCATCCCGACGACGATCGGCGGGCTGCTCTCCGCGATCGGCATCGCGGGGATGGACCGCATGATCCAGGCCAACGTGATCGCGATCTCCGGCCGCGCGGTCGAGGCCGCCGGCGACGTCGACGTGCTGCTCCTCGACAAGACGGGCACCATCACGCTCGGCAACCGCCAGGCGACCGCGTTCCTTCCCGCCGACGGCGTCACCGTCGAGGGGCTCGCCGACGCCGCGCAGCTCGCGTCGCTCGCCGACGAGACGCCCGAGGGCCGCAGCATCGTGGTGCTCGCCAAGGAGCAGCTACGGGCTCCGCGAGCGCGACATCCACGCGCTCGGCGCGACGTTCGTGCCCTTCAGCGCCCAGACGCGCATGAGCGGCGTCGACCTCGAACGGACGGCAGGTCCGCAAGGGCGCCGCGGACGCGATCGAGGCATACGTCCGCGACCTGGGCGGCAGCTTCCCGGTCGCCGTGCGGACGAGCGTCGAGACGCATCGCGCGGGAGGGCGGCACGCCGCTGGTCGTCGCCGAGGGCGCGCAGGTGCTGGGCGTCATCCAGCTGAAGGACATCGTCAAGACGCGCATCAAGGACCGCTTCGCCGAGCTGCGGCGGATGGGCATCAAGACCGTGATGATCACGGGCGACAACCCGCTCACCGCCGCGGCGATCGCCGCCGAGGCGGGCGTCGACGACTTCCTCGCCCAGGCCACGCCGGAGAAGAAGCTCGAGCTGATCCGCGAGTACCAGCGCGGCGGCCGGCTGGTGGCGATGACCGGCGACGGCACCAACGACGCGCCGGCGCTCGCGCAGGCCGACGTCGCGGTCGCCATGAACACCGGCACCCAGGCGGCGAAGGAAGCCGGCAACATGGTCGACCTCGACTCGAATCCGACCAAGCTGATCGAGATCGTCGAGATCGGGAAGCAGCTCCTGATGACGCGCGGCGCGCTCACGACCTTCAGCATCGCCAACGACGTCGCGAAGTACTTCGCCATCATCCCGGCGGCCTTCGCGGCGACCTACCCGGTGCTGAACGCGCTGAACGTGATGGGGCTCAGCGACGCCCGCAGAGCGCGATCCTCTCGGCGGTGATCTTCAACGCGCTCATCATCATCGCGCTGATCCCGCTCGCGCTGCGCGGTGTGCGCTACCGGGCCGTGCCGGCGTCGCACGCTGCTGCGCGACAACCTGCTGGTCTACGGCCTCGGCGGCATCGTCGCGCCCTTCATCGGCATCAAGGCGATCGACATGGTGCTGACGGCGCTCGGCCTGGCGTGACGAGGAGACGACGATGAAACAGCTTCGACCTGCGATCCTCATGCTGGCATGGATGACCGTCCTCACGGGCGTCGCTCTACCCGCTGCTCGTCACCGGCGTCGCCCAGGCGGCTGTTCCCCGCGCAGGCGAACGGCAGCCTGATCGTGCGCGACGGTACGACGGTCGGATCGGCGCTGATCGGGCAGCCCTTCGACGATCCGCGCTACTTCTGGAGCCGCCTCTCGGCGACCGCGCCGGCGCCGTACAACGCCGGCGCGTCGTCGGGCTCGAACCTGGGCCCGACCAACGATGCCCTGGTCGACGCCGTGCGTGGGCGCGATCGACGCACTCCGCGCGGCGGACCCGGGCAACACCGCGCCCGTTCCCGTGGACCTGGTGACCGCCTCGGGCAGCGGCCTCGACCCGCACATCAGCCCGGCGGCGGCCGCCTGGCAGGTCGCCCGGGTGGCGCGGGCGCGGAGCCTCGATCCGGCGGTCGTGGAGCGGCTGGTCGCGAGCCACTCGAGGCCGCGGACCCTCGGCGTGCTCGGCGAGCCCGTCGTGAACGTGCTGACGCTCAACCTCGCGCTGGATGGGCTCGCGGCCAAGTGAAAGAATGACGATCCGTGGCGAGCGGCGACCCCGGCGACCGTAGGCCCTCGCCCGAGGCGCTCCTCGACGCCGCGGCCCGCGAGCAGCGCAGCCGGCTCAAGGTCTTCGTCGGCGCGGCCCCCGGCGTCGGCAAGACCTACGCCATGCTGCAGGCCGCGCGCGAGCGGCAGCGCGAGGGCGTCGACGTCGTCGTCGGCGTCGTCGAGACGCACGGCCGCGCCGAGACCGAGGCGCTGTCTCGCGGGCCTCGAGATGGTCCCGCGGCAGACGATCGCCTACCGCGGCCAGACGCTGGACGAGATGGACCTCGACGCGATCCTCGCCCGCAAGCCCGCCCTGGTCCTGGTCGACGAGCTCGCGCACACCAACGCCCCGGGCTGCCGGCATCCGAAGCGCTTCCAGGACGTCGAGGAGCTGCTCGACGCCGGCATCGACGTCTACACGACCGTCAACATCCAGCACCTCGAGAGCCTGAACGACGTCGTCGCGCAGATCACCGGCGTGCGCGTCCGCGAGACCGTTCCCGACCGCGTCCTCGACCGCGCCGACGAGGTGAAGCTGATCGACCTCTCGCCCGAGGAGCTGCTGCAGCGGCTCCGCGAGGGCAAGGTCTACGTCCCCGAGCAGGCGGAGCGCGCGCTGCGGAACTACTTCCACGCCGGCAACCTCACCGCGCTGCGCGAGCTGGCGCTGCGCGAGACGGCCGAGCACGTCGACGAGCAGATGCAGGCGCTTCATGCGGTCGCATGCCGTCCAGGGTCCGTGGGCGGTCGCCGAGCGCATCATGGTGGCGGTCGAGCGGCGGCGACCTGCTCCGAGCGCCTGGTGCGCGCCGCGCGGCGCACTGGCCGAGCGGCGCGGCGCGCCCTGGATCGCGGTCTTCGTCGAGACGCCGCGGCTTCCAGCAGCGGCCGGAGGCGGAGCGCGAGCGGGTGGCCAAGGTGCTGCGGCTCGCCGAGCAGCTCGGCGGCGAGGCCGTGACGATCCCCGGGCAGCAGATCGCCGAGGAGCTGGTGCGCTACGCGCGCGAGCGCAACGTCACCGAGATGGTCCTCGGCAAGCCGCGGCGGACCGGCTGGCGGACGCTGGTGGCGGGCGACGCCCGTCGACGAGGTCATCCGTCGCAGCGGCGCCATCGACGTCCGGGTCATCTCGGCCGAGAGCGACGGGGCCGCGCCGCCCCGCCGTCGGCACCGGTGCGGCCGACGGCACGGGCTGGCCGGCTACGGCATTGCTGCCGTCGCTGGTCGCGGGCGCGGCGCTCGCGGCGCCGGGCTGATGCAGATGCTCGCCGTTGCGCGACCCCGCCATGGTCTTCCTGACCGCCGTGCTGCTCGCCGCGGTCTTCGGGGGGCTCGGCCCGTCGATCTTCGCGGCCGTCCTCAGCGTGCTCGTCTACGACTTCTTCTTCGTCGAGCCCTTCTACACGTTCACGATGACCGAGCCCGCAGGACTGCCTCTCGCTGGTCGGTCTTCCTGGTGGTCGCGGTGCTCACGAGCCAGCTGACGGCGCGCGTCCGCGACCAGGCCGAGGCGGCACGCCGGCGCGAGGCGCGCACGGCGGCGCTCTACGCCTTCGCGCGCGAGATCGCCGCTGCCGCGAGCATCGACGACCTGCTGCGGGTCGTGGTCGAGCACGTGGCGGGCCTCTTCGGGGTGCGAACGGCGCTGCTCCTGCCGGAGGCCGGACGCGCTCGTGGCGCGCGCAGTCCACCCGCCGGACACCGTCGTGCAGGACGCGGAGCGCGCGACCGCCGCGTGGGTGTTCGAGCACGACCAGGAGGCCGGGCAGGGGCACCGACACGCTGCCGGGCGGTGAGTGGCTGCACGTGCCGCTCGCGACGGTGCGCGGCGCGGTCGGCGTGCTCGCGCTCCGCGCGCGAGCGGCTCCGAGCCCTGCTCGCGCTCGATCAGCGCCAGCTGCTCGAGGCGCTCGCCGGCCAGGCGGCCGTCGCGATCGAGCGCACGCGCATCGACGTGGTGCTCGGAGAAGGCCAAGATCGAGGCGGTGATCGAGAGCATCGAGGACGGCCTGGTCGTGCTCGACCCCGACGGCGTCGGTCGTGCACGTGAACGAGGTCGCCTGCGCGATCCTCGGCGTCGAGCGCGCGGAGGCCCTCGGCCGGCGCTTCGAGTCGCTCGGCACGAGCCATCCGCACTACCTGCGCCTGCGCGCCGCGGTCGGCGAGTTCCTCGCCCATCCCGAGCGCGAGCGCGACGGCCCTCGAGATGGCGCTCTTCCTGCGCGGGCGCGATCACTACTACGTGCTGCGCCCGACGCCGCTTCCGCGCCCGCGACGGTTCGCGTCGCCGGCCTCATCCTCGTCCTGCAGGACGTGACCTACCTGCGCGACCAGGAGGCGCGCCGCGAGCAGCTGATGGCGACGCTCTCGCACGAGCTGCGCACGCCGCTCACGTCGCTGCGCATGGCGGTCGAGCTGCTGCGCCGCGCGTCCGCCGCCGGACGACGAGAGCGCGGGCGCTGCGTCGACGCGGCGCACGAGGACGTGGTGCGCCTCGAGGACGTGGCGCAGCGGCTGCTCGACGTCTCGCGCTCGCGCGCGATGAGCATCGCGCTCGAGCGCCAGACCGTCGACCTCGACGACGTGGTCGAACGCGGGTGGCGCGGCTCTTCGCGCTGCAGGCCCGGGAGCGGGAGTCGCGCTCGAGACCTCCGTCGACGCCCAGGGGACTGACGATTCCCGGGCGACGCGACCAAGATCAGCTGGGCGCTCTCGAACCTGATCGCCAACGCGCTCCGCTACACGCCGCGCGGCGGCGCGGTGCGCGTCGAGGTCGACTGCCGACAACGGCGCCGTCCGCCTCTCGGTCGCCGACACCGGGCCGGGCATTCCGCCCGAGCAGCGGGAGCGCATCTTCGAGCGCTTCGTCGCAGGGCGATGGCAGCGAGGGCGGCGCCGCGGGCTTGGGCTCGCGATCGTGCGCGACATCGTGCAGGCGCACGGCGGCCGCATCTCATCTGGAGAGCGAGCCGGGCCGGGGCAGCCGCTTCACGCTCGAGCTGCCGCGGCGAAGACTGACATGGCGCACGTGCTCATCGTCGACGACGAGAAGAACATCCGCGAGCACCTGGCGACCTACGTGCGTGCGCTGGGTCACGAGGTGGAGACTGCGCCGCGACGCCGGCGCCGGCGCTGCGCCCTGCTCGACGCCGTCGCCGTCGACGTCGTGTTCTCGGACGTCCGCATGGCGGGCATGGACGGCCTGGCGCTCCTGCGCGAGCTCCGCCGGCGCGGCCCGAGGCGCGTCGTCATCCTGATGACCGCGTACGCCACCGTGCCGGGCGCCGTCGAGGCGATGCGCGAGCGGCGCGTACGACTACCTGGTGAAGCCGTTCGCGCTCGACGAGGTCGGCGTTGCTGCTCGAGCGCGTGCTCGAGGTGCAGCGGGCTGCGGCGCGAGAACCGCGACGCTGCGCCGCGCGGTCGACGCCCCGCCGCTGCTCGACTCGGCGAGTCCCGTCATGCAGCGCGCGCTGGCGACGGCGCGCCAGGTCGGCGGCATCCGACGCGACGGTGCTGCTCACCGGCGAGAGCGGCACCGGCAAGAACGTGCTCGCGCGCGTCGATCCACGCCTGGAGCCCGCGCGCGCGCGGCCCCGTTCGTGACGATCTCGTGCACGACGCTGGCCGAGCACCTGCTCGAGAGCGAGCTGTTCGGTCACGTGAAGGGCGCGTTCACCGGGGCCTGGCAGGACAAGCCGGGCCGCCTCGAGGCGGCCGCCGGCGGGACCGTCTTCCTCGACGAGGTGGGCGAGCTGCCGCCGGAGCTGCAGGCGAAGCTGCTGCGCTTCCTCGAGGAGCACCGCTTCGAGCGCGTCGGCGACGATCGCACCGTCACGAGTCGACGCGCGCATCGATCGCGGCGACGAACCGCGACCTCGAGACGGAGGTCGCCGCGGGCCGCTTCCGCCAGGACCTCTTCTTCCGGCTGAACGTGATCGGCATCCGCCTGCCGCCGCTGCGCGAGCGGCGCGAGGACCTCGACGCGCTCGTCGACCAGGTCCTCGCGGGTGCTGGCCGCACGCCACCAGCGCGAGGCGATGGCACTCGACCCGCCGACGCCCGGGCGGCGCTCCGCGCCTACCGCTGGCCCGGCAACGTCCGCGAGCTGGTGAACGCGCTCGAGCGCGCGCTCGTGCTGACCGGCGGCGCGACCATCTCGCGTCGAGGCGCTCCCCGACCGCCTGCTGGCGCCGCCCGCCGTCGCGTCCCCGGTGCCCGAGGCCGGTAGCTCGCTCGAGGAGATCGAGCGCCGCCACATCGAGCAGGTGCTCGGCGAGTCGGCCACGCTCGAGGAGGCGGCGGCGCGGCTCGGCATCAACCCGACGACGCTCTGGCGCAAGCGCAAGCGGTTCGGTATCGAATAGGTGGAGGCGTGAATGGCAGGGAAGGTCCTGCAGTTCCCCCGAGAGGGTCCGCGGCGCCCCGTCACGTGGTGGCGCCGGCTGGTGCACTGGCTGTCGCACCCGAGGGCGCGATGGGGAGAGCCCGAGCCGCGCACGGAGAGCATGGTCCGCCGCCACCGCGGCACCGGCCAGCGCACCGCGCGCGGCGCCAAGGGCTAGACCGGATTCACACCTTGAGGAAGATGCGCCGGCGGTACAGCACGGCGGTCACCCCGAGCCACAGGCCGACGAACCCCACCGCGTAGAGGAGCGACGCCGCTCGCGGGCCGGCGAACGGGAGCAGGGCGTGCTCGACGGCGAACCGCTTCACCGAGACGCGGGTGCCGTCGGCGAGACGGACGTGGGCCAGCAGCACGATCTTGGCGAGCAGGCTCGAGCCGAAATAGGCCACGATGGCGTTCGTTCCGTAGACGATGAACGGCAGCGTCCAGCGGCCACGGTGACCGCGGACGTCGACGAGCCAATACACCGCGCAGAAGGCGACGAGTGCGATCCCGGTCGTGAGCACGGCATACGAAGAGCTCCACAGGCTCTTGTTCACGGGAATCCACGCCGCGAGGCCGAGTCCCACGACGACGCCAGCCCCTCCGGCGATCAGGAGGCCGCCCACGCGCCGCGACGTCGACCCGACGCTCTGCATCCAGCGCCCCGCGAGCACTCCGGCGATCGTGCTGGCGATGGCGGGCAGCGTGCTCCAGAGGCCCTCCGGGTCCCATCCCCGGAACGCCAGGTGGTGATCCATCAGTGCGCGATCCAGCCGGGCCGCGAAGTTGCCGGTGGGCTCGAGATCGCCGCCCAGCAGCATCCCGACCTGGTAGACGACGAGCAGGCCTGCGGCCGCGGCGATCTGCCCGCGCACGCCGAGGAAGAGGGCGGCGAGAGCAGCCGCGCCGTAGCACACGGCGATGCGTTGCAGGACGCCGGGTATGCGGAAGACGCCCCAGTCGAAGTACGGGAGCGCGTTCAGCAGCGCACCGAGGGCGAGCAGCAGGAGAGTGCGCCGCAGCACCGCGGCGACGAGCGGTCCACGGCCGGCGACGGCACGCGTGCGACGCCCCAGCGACAGCGTGATCGCGACGCCGACGATGAAGAGGAAGAAGGGAAAGATCAGATCCGCCGGCCGGCAGCCGTTCCATTCGGCGTGCTGCAGGATCGGATAGACGTGGCGGAAGTTTCCCGGCTGGTTCACCAGGATCATCGCCGCGATCGTCGCGCCGCGGAAGACGTCGAGCGAGACCAGCCGCTCCGACGGTGCAAACGCGCTGGGGGTCGTCACCGCGTCCTGCCCGCCGCGGGCGTCACGAGCCGGTTCATCGTCGCTGCGATCGCCTCGACCTGGGTGATCGGAACCACGGTGAACGGCTCGCTGGCGCGGACGAAGGCCTCCAGGAGCGTGGGCATCTCGCGCTGCTGCGACACGTAGCAGGCGAGCGCCGCCCGCTTGCGCGCCGTCTCCTCGGGCGTGAGGCGCAGCGTCATCCGGCCGTCGCGTGGGGCGAGATCGTGCGGCAGATCGAGCGGCTTCTTGTCGTTCGACGGGGTCGGGGGCCAGGACGGCCAGTGGACCAGGTACGCGAGCAGGAGTGGGCGCGCAGCTGCAGGCCGGAGTGCGACGCCCCAGTCGGACAGGGCGAGCAGGGTGAACAGGCCCGTCGCACGGTGATCGGGGTGGCGATCGCGCGTATCGGGCAGCGCGACGATGGTGGGCGCGTCGTCGCGCAGCAGGCGCAGGAGCTCACGGCGCAGATCGGCACCGTCGTACGGCACGTCGGGCTCGAGCGCGGCGTCGTCGTAGGGCGGGTCCGTCGCTCCCGTGGTCGCGGAGCGCTCCGGCCGGGTGTGCGTCCAGTGGCTGCGCAGCAGCCCGTCGAGTCCGCCGTCCGGAAAGCCGAGGAACTGGAGGCGGGGGCCGTCGCCGCCGAGCGTCCGCATCGCCGCGCGGATCTCGCCGAGGCGCCGGCGTCCGTAGCCGACGAACTCCGCCGCCGGCGGTCGCAGCTGCCCGGTCGCATGGACGACCGCCTCGACGTATCCGTCGCCGGCGGTGATGAGCACGACTCGCACGCTACCCCCCCGCGCGAGGACCTGCTGGATCAGTCCGCCCGCCGCGAGGGTCTCGTCGTCGGGATGTGGTGCGATGACCATCAGCCGCTCGTTGATGCCCACCGTCAGCGACTGCGGCGCCGCGGCGACGAGCGGGGCGAGCACGGCGAGCAGTGCCGCGGCGACGACGGTAGCGGCGCGTCGAGCCATCGCCCGGCAGCCTAATGGCGCTCCGCGCATCCCGCAACGCGCCGGTGGCTGGCCTCCCTGGAGATCTTGCGCTACAGCAGCGCGCCATGGCAGCCGTCGCGAAGAAGCCGTCCCGCTACCGTCTCTCGCCGCACGTTCGTCCCACCGACTACCATCTGCACCTCGAGCCCGACCTGACGACGGGCCGCTTCTCCGGCCGCGTTCGCATCGCCGTCCGGCTGGCGTCACCGCAGAAGGCGATCACGCTCCACGCGGCGGACCTCCGCATCGAGCACGCGGTCGGGCTGGTTGCCGGGGTCTCGATCCGCGCCAAGGTGACGGCGCGCCGCGACGACGAGGCGATCACGCTGACCTTCGCGAAGCCCCTCCCGGGGGGTGACGTCACCCTGGACCTCGGTTTCGGCGGCGAGCTGAACCGGCATCTGCGCGGTCTCTACGCGGCGAGCGCGAATGGTCGACCCTACGCCTTCACCCAGTGCGAGGCGGCCGATGCGCGCCGCATCCTGCCCTGCTTCGACGAGCCGGCGTTCAAGGCGCGCTTCCACGTCTCCGTCACGGCGCGCGAGGGTGATGCGGTGCTCTCGAACGCCCCGATCGAGCGTGAGGAGCCGACGGCGAGGCGGCCGGCGCGTCGTCCACTTCGCCGCGACGCCGCCGCTCTCGACCTATCTCCTCGCGATCGCCGTCGGACCGCTCGAGGCGTCGCCCGTCCGCCATCTCGGGCCGATACCGATCCGCGTCTGGCACGTGCCAGGGAAAGGGCACCTCGCCGCCTTCGGACTCGAAGCGGCGCACGAGTCGCTGGCGCGGCTCGAGGACTACTTCGGCATCCCGTACCCGTACGCGAAGCTCGATCTCGTCGCCGTGCCCGGACTTCGAGGCGGGCGCGATGGAGAACGCCGGCGCGGTGTTCTTCCGCGAGACGCTGCTCCTCCTCGACCCCGCCACCGTGTCGCTCCCCGAGCGCAAGCGCGCCGCCGAGGTGATCGCGCACGAGCTCGCGCACATGTGGTACGGCGACCTCGTCACCATGGCGTGGTGGGACGACCTCTGGCTGAACGAGGCGTTCGCCACCTGGATGGCGTACCGGGTCGTCGACGAGTGGCGGCCCGAGTGGCGGATGTGGCAGGGCTTCGAGCACGACCGGGCCGGCGCGCTCGGCGCTCGACGGGCTGACGCAGCACGCACCCGATCTACGCGCCCGTGCGCAGCGTCGCCGAGGCGACGAGAACTTCGACGTCATCACCTACGAGAAGGGCGCGGCGGTGGTGCGGATGATCGAGCACTACCTCGGCGCCGAGGTGTTCCGTGACGGCGTGCGGCGCTACATGCAGCGGCACCGCGAAGGCAACGCCGTCGCGGCCGATCTCTGGCGGGCGCTCGGTGAGGCGTCGGGCCGGGACGTGGCGCAGGTGGCGCAGGCGTGGATCGGCAGGCGGGATTCCCGCTGGTGACGATGGCGCCGACGGCGGGCGGCCTGCGCGTCCGCCAGGAGCGGTTCTTCGCCGATCCGCGCGTCGCCGCCGCCGCGCCGCCGGATGAAGCTGGCCGGTGCCGCTGGTCGTGAAGTGGCGGACCGGAGACGGAGCACGGGAGACCCGCGCGCTCGCGGACAAGGCGACCCAGACCGTGGCCCTCGACGGCGCGGCCGCGCCGTCGTGGTACTTCGGCAACGCGCGCGCCGGCGGCTTCTACCGCGTGCTGCACGACGACGGCACCCGGACCGCGCTCGCTCGGATCGCTCGACCACGGCGCTCACGCCCGTCGAGCGGCTGGCGCTGGTCGGCGATCAGTGGGCGCTCGTCCGCGCCGCCCGCGCGACGGTCGAGAGCTTCCTCGACGTGGTCGACGCCCTCGGCGACGAGACCGACCACGACGTCCTCGACGGCCTCGCTCGGCCCGCTCGCCGTGCTCGACGAGCAGGTGGTCGCATCCGGCAGTCCCGAGCAGCGGACGCCTGCGGCCGTGGATCGCGCGACGCTTCGGGCCGGCGTTCGCGCAGCCTCGGATGGACCGCCGCCTCGACCGAGAGTCGGACGACACGCGGCTGCGGCGCGCAGCGCTGCTGCGGCTCGTGGGTGGCATCGCCGAGGATGCCGGGGTGCGGCGGCCGCGCGCGGCACGCCTCGAGGCGTATCTCGACGACCGGAGCGCGCTGGAGCCGAACCTGGCCGACTCGGTCGTCGGTCTGGCGGCGCGCGGGCGGCGACGTCGACGCTCTACGAGCGCTACCGCGCCGTGGTCGCGGAGGCGCGCACGCCGCAGGAGCGCCGCCGCTTCCTCCTCGCGCTGTCGTCCTTCCGCGACCCCGCCATCGTCGCGCGGACGCTCGCGACGGCGCTCACGCCGGAAGTCCCGACGCAGGACGTCGCGTTCGTCGTGATCCGTCTGCTCGGGAATCCCGCACGCCTCGGCACGCGCCTGGAAGTTCGTCACGGCGAAGTGGGGCGCGCTCCGCCGCCGCATCCCGCCGCTCATGCTCTCGCGCCTCGTCGAGGCGACCCCGGCCCTCCGCGAGCCGCGCTACGCCACCGAGGTGCGGACCTTCTTCGCCAAGCACCCGCTGCCCGAGGCGGCGCGCGCGGTGAAGCAGTCGCTCGAGCTGTTTCGCCTGAACGCCGACCTGCGCAAGCGGACCGCCCCCGGGCTGGCGCGCTGGCTCGCGCGGACGAACGCGTCAGCGTAGTCTCCTGCGAGGTGGTCCGCCTCTTCGCCGCGCTGCTCGTCCTTCCGGCCATCGCCCGCGCGAACCCGGTCGACGTGCCCCTGGTGGTCCGGCTTACGGTGGAGCGGGCGAGCGTCGAGCTGGTGCCGATCCGGTGCGGCGGCGTCGTCGTCGCCCCGCGGCTGGTGGTGACGGCGCTCCACTGCGTGCGCCAGGAACCGGTCCGCGTGCGACTCCGCACCGGCGTGGAGCGCGCGGCTCGCGTCGAATTCGTCGACGAGGTCTCCGACCAGGCAGCCCTGGTCCTCGACCGTCCCGTGGACGTCGAGCCGCTGTCGATCGCCCGGCGTCCGCCCATCGTCGGCACCGTCCTCTTCTTCGCCGGCAATCCGGACGACCCGCGCTGGCAGAGCGCCCGCCTCGACAAGGTGGATCGCTGCCCGTCGCTCCCCGACCTCCCCAACGCGCTCTTCACCAGCCTCCGGGGCAAGCCGGGTGACTCGGGCTCGCCGCTCGTCGACGGCATCGGCCGCGTGGTGGGCCTGGTCCACGGCGGTGCCCAGTGCGCGATCGCCACACCGGGCGACCACCTCGCCCGCCTCCGTGACGCCGCCCTCACGTCGATACCGTAGCTCAGGACTTCGCGAGCAGCCCCTTGCCCGGGACGTGGTTCATTTCGAGCCGGATGCCGTCACGATCCTCGAAGAGCACCGAGTAGTAGCCCGGGGCGAAGCTGGCCTCCTCGGGCGGATGGACGATCGTCGCGCCGAGGCCGACGAGGAATTCGTGCAGGGCGTCGACGTCCGCGCGCTCGCGGGCGCGGAAGCACACGTGATGGAGACCCGTGCGCGTCTGGACGAAGCGCTCGCCGCGGTAGCGGTCGTCGGCCTGCTGGATTCCGAAGGCGGTGCGTCCGCCGACCCAGTAGTAGAAGGCGTCGTCGAGCCGCATCACCGGCGTCAGGCCGAGGAACGGGAGGAGTTTGTCGTAGAACGGGAGGCTGGCGCGGACGTCGCTGACGGTGACGATGATGTGCGCGAGGCCGTTGATCTCCATCGGCCGAGTCACTGGCAGCGGGTTGCACCTCCGTCAAGGGTGCAGTCGAGGGGCTGGGTGGCGCTGCAGTCCTCACCGACGCGGACGGCCAGCGCCACTGCGGACGTGCCCGCCGCCTGCTGGAACTCGGGTCCCCGGCCGACGGCCATGAGGACGATCCGGTCCTTCCGCCGGCGGAGCACGAGTCGGCGGAGCCCCGGTGCTCCGGGGGGCGGCTGGCCGCGCCACAGGACGAGCGTCCAGCTCGAGCCGCGACCGCGGGGCATCAGTACCGAGCCCGGCAGGTCGCCGAGCCAGAGCGGCTCGACCCTGTGGCCGTAGAGCCCGAGGCGCAGGCCGGTTCGCGAGGGGTCGAAGGCGTGCGGCGGAACGAAGGCCGCCCGCGCGACGAGACGGCTCGTGCGCGACGTCCGGCCGCGGAGTACCAGCTGGTCCACGGTGATCGGCGCCCCGCCTGTGCTGCCGTTGCAGAGCGCAGGCAACGTCGTCGACGTGGTGACGGTGGTCGTCGTCGGGTCGATTGAGGTCTCGGTGGTGCTCGTCGAGGTCGTCGTGCTGGAGGTCGACGTCGGCCGCGGGCGGGTGGTCGAGGTGGTCGTGACGCGAGGGCGGGTGGTCGACGTCGTGGACGTGGTCGGCCGCGGCGCCGTCGTGGAGGTGCTCGTCGTCGCCGGGGGGCGCGTGGTCGACGTCGCGCTGCGCGGCACCGTCGTCGAGGTCGAGGTGGACGTCGTCGTCGTGATGGGTGGACGCGACGTGCTGGTCGAGGTCGTCGTCGTGGTGCCCGGCTGCGTGAGAGCCATCTCGTTCGAGCGGACGCTCTCGCGTCCGTCGCTCAGGTAGGCGGTCACGGCGAAGGACCAGCCGTCGGCGACATCGAAGCCCGTCACGACCGCCGCGAGACTGCCGTCGGCGGCCCGTGCCGGGAGTCCGACCTCGATCGACGCGCCCCACGGGCCACCGGCGAGACGGGGGTGGACGCGATAGCCGGCGACGTTCGCGGTCGGGCTCGGCTGCCAGCGCACGCGGACGTCGCCGGGTGCCGCCGCGGCCGCACGCGAGAAGAGCAGGAGCAACGCCGCAAGCACCCGCGCCACCTGCTGGTGTCGGTGTGCCGTCAACCCGGTCCGGCAGAACAAGAATCGGGCCGACGAGAGACCCCGTCGGCGCGGCGCTTTTCGCTACCCACCGGGACAGCTTCTTGACCCCGCCGTCAGCACATCGACCGTTCTTGAGTGGAGCGTGCCCGCCACGTAGGTGATGGCGCCGATGCGCGAGCGGCAGATCAACGTCCGGGGCCTCGACGTCCACTGCCTGGAGTGGGGCGAGCGGGGCGCGCCGCCGGTGGTCCTGATCCACGGCGGCTCGGCGCACGCCCACTGGTGGGACGCGTTCGCGCCGACGATCGCCGACCACTTCCACGTCCTCGCGCCGGATCTCCGCGGCCACGGCGACAGCGCGTGGGTCGATCCGCCGGCCTACGCGGTGGACGACTACGCGGGCGACGTCGTCGAGCTCGTGCGGCGGGAAGGCTGGCCGACGGTCCGACTCGTCGGGCACTCGCTCGGTGGCCTGGTCGCGGTGACCGCGGCCGCGCGCCTGGACGCCTCCGTCCGTGCGGTGGTCACCGTCGACGCGCGCACCAGGCCATCCGACCTCGGGCTGCGCTCGCTGCATCGCCTGGCGCAGATGCCCGCGCCGCGCTGGGCGTCGCGCGACGACGCGGTCGCCCGTTTCCGGCTCCTGCCCGACGACGGCGACGTCCGTCCCGAGCTGCGCGCGCACGTCGCGACGCACGCGCTCCGTCAGGATCCGCAGGGCGCATGGACGCACAAGTTCGATCGCGCGGCCCTGGCGGCCATCAGCGCCGTGGACGTCGCGCCGGCGCTCGCCAGCCTCGCGTGTCCGGTGCTGGTCGTTCGCGGCGGCGAGAGCCGCATCATGTCCGATCGCGCGGTCGCGATCCTGCGGGAGGCGAAGCCCGACCTCCGGATCGAGACCATCGCCGGCGCCGGCCACCACGTGATGCTCGACCGTCCGGAGGAGTTCGCGAGCCTCGTCGGCCCCTTCCTTCGCGCGATCGGCTAGCGCGGTCAGGCGGTCCGCGACGCCGTGGGCATCGACGGCGTCGCGTGGGCGACGCCGATGCGGCCGCCCGGATCGACGAGGATCAGGCCGGCCTCGGCGCCGAGGCGTTCACGTAGGATCGCGAGCGCCGCGACCGCAGCATCCTCGGGCGTGTGGCCTCGCGCGAGCTGGTCCAGCGCCACGCGCGCGAGGCCGAGGCGCAGGATCATCTCGCCCGGGCCGGTGGTCGAGACAGCCCCGAGACGATCGTCGGCATAGGTGCCGGCGCCGATCACGGCCGAATCGCCGATGCGGCCGGCGCGCTTGCCGGCGACACCTCCCGTCGACGTGGCGGCCGCGACGTGACCGGCGCTGTCGCGGGCAACGGCGCCGACGGTCTCGCCGCTCGCGTCTCGTCGCTGCTGCCATCGTCGGCGGGCCTCCGTGGTGATCAACGTCTCGGGATCAGCGACGGCGAGGCCATGGCGCCGGGCGAGGGCGGTCGCGGGCTCGCCGACGAGGAACACCTCGTGCGCCTCGGTCATGACGGCCCGTGCGAGTCGGATCGGGTTGCGGACGCCGCGGACCGCGCCGACGGCGCCGGCACCGAGGTGCTCGCCCTCCATGACCGACGCGTCGGTCTCGACGACGCCCTCGATGGTGAGCACCGACCCGATGCCGGCGTTGAACACCGGATCGTCCTCGAGGACGACGACGGCGGCGATGACGGCGTCGAGTGCGCTGCCGCCGGCCTTGAGCACGGCGAAGCCGGCGTCCGCGGCGTGGGCGACTCCCTCGCGTCGGGGGGCCGTGTCCGCCGGCTCCTCCCGTCCCGCTCCGCCGTGGACGGTGATCGCGATCGCCATGCGCACGCATGCTGCAACCCCCGGCGGCCTGGTGTAAAGGAGTCCCCCATGACGTTCCACGGCGTCGACGTGTCGACGCAGTTCCGGCGCATGCGCGAGCTCGCGCCGGACGCGCTACCGCGCGTTCCTCGACTTCGACCAGAAGGCGTTCGCGGCCGGCGCGCTGCCGGTGAAGACGAAGGAGCTGATCGCGCTCGGCATCGCGCACATCACGCAGTGTCCGTGGTGCATCGACGCGCACACGCAAGCAGGCGCGACGACGGCGGGCTGCAGCGACGAGGAGATCGGCGAGGTCATCTTCGTGGCGATGGCGATGGCGGCGGGTGCGGCGTGGAGCCACGGCGGGCTCGCGCTGCAGTGCCGTGGCACGGAGCACAAGGCGGCTGCAGTGAACGAGGCAGTCGCGCGCTCCTCGCGCCGACGCTCCGCGAGGACCCCGCCGACGCCGAGGTCGTCAGCCACAAGCTGCTGGTGCGCGCCGGCATGATCCGCCAGGTCGCGCGCGGCATCTACGACTTCCTGCCGCTCGGGCTGCGCGCCGTGCGCCGGGTCGAGCACATCGTCCGCGAGGAGATGGACCGCGCCGGGGCGCAGGAGATCCTGATGCCGGCCGTGATCCCCGCCGAGCTCTGGCAGGAGAGCGGGCGCTGGGAGCACTACGGCAAGGAGCTGCTGCGCATCAAGGATCGCCACGACCGCGACTTCTGCTTCGGCCCGACGCACGAGGAGGTGGTGACCGACCTCGTGCGCCGCGAAGTACGCTCGTACCGCGACCTGCCGAAGAACCTCTACCAGATCCAGGTGAAGTTCCGCGACGAGGTGCGCCCGCGCTTCGGGCTGATGCGCGGCCGCGAGTTCATCATGAAGGACGCGTACTCGTTCCACGTCGACGTCGCCGACGCGCAGCGCGAGTACCAGCGTCATGTACGACACCTACACGCGCATCTTCGAGCGCTGCGGCCTCGACGTTCCGCGCCGGTCGAGGCGGGCACCGGCGCCATCGGCGGCTCGCAGTCGCACGAGTTCCAGGTGCTGGCCGACGTCGGGCGAGGACGCGATCGTCGTCGTGCGACGCGCTGCGGCTACGCCGCCAACGTCGAGAAGGCCGAGGTGCCGCCGTGCTGCCGCCGCCGGCGGCGCCGGGCGGCGCGCTCGAGCGCGTCGCGACGCCCGGGAAGCGGACCGTCGAGGAGGTCAGCCGCGTTCCTCGGGCTGCCGCCGGAGCGCTTCGTGAAGACGCTCCTCTACCAGACGCCGGGCGGCGCGGTCGTCGCGGTGCTGGTGCGCGGCGATCACGAGGTGTCCGAGACGAAGCTCCAGGCCGCGCTCGGCGGCGACGGCGGTCGACGCTGGCCGACGAGCGCGACGGTGCGAGCGGGTCACCGGCGCGCCGGTCGGGTTCGCCGGGCCGGTCGGGCTCGGCGTGCGCATCCTCGCCGACGCGTCGCTGCGCGGCGTGCGCGGCGCGGTCGAGCGGCGCCAATCGCGCCGACGAGCACGTCGTCGAGCGTCGACCAGGCGCGCGACTTCCCGGGCGCCGCGTTCGCCGACCTGCGCCAGGCGCGCGCCGGCGACCGCTGCCCGCGCTGCGCCGACGGCGCGTTCGTCGAGCCATCGCGGCATCGAGGTCGGGCAGGTGTTCTACCTCGGCACCAAGTACAGCGAGGCGATGAGGCGCGACGTTCCTCGGCGCCGACGGCGAGGAGCGGCCGATCGAGATGGGCTGCTACGGCATCGGCATCACGCGCACGGTGGCGGCGGCCATCGAGCAGCACCACGACGACGACGGCATCATCTGGCCGGCGCCGCTGGCGCCGTTCGCGCGCGCACGTCGTGCCGGTGAACGTGACCGACGCCGCGCTGCGCGAGACGGCCGAGCGGGTCGCGCGCGACGCTCGAGCGCGCGCGGGCTCGACGTCGCTGCTCGACGATCGCGACGAGCGGCCCGGGCGTCAAGTTCAAGGACGCCGACCTGATCGGCCTGCCGGTGCGGGTCACGGTCGGGCCGCGGGCGCTGGCGCGGGGCTGCGTCGAGGTGAAGCCGCGCGCCGACGGCGAGGCGGCGGAGGTGCCGGTCGCCGAGGTCGCCGGCGCGGGTCGCGGCGCTGGTGGCGGCCGCGGTGACGTCGCGGCGTGATCCGGCGCGCCGCCGACACGCTCCGGCACCGGCTGATCGTCGCGCTCGACGTCGACACGCTCGGCGAGGCGCGAGGCGCTCGTCCGCGCGCTGCGCCGGCGAGGTCGGCTGCTTCAAGGTCGGGCAAGCAGCTCTTCGTGCACGCCGGGCCCGACGGTGGTGCGCATGATCCACCGCGCACGGCGCGCGAGGTCTTCCTCGACCTCAAGTTCCACGACATCCCGACACACGGTCGCGCAGCGCCGGCGTCGAGGCGGCGCGGCTCGGCGTCCGCTTCTTCGACCTGCACGCCTCGGGCAGCCTCGACGATGATGACGCGCGACGCGTCGACGAGGTCGCGCGCGTCTGCCGCCGCGAGCGCCTGCGCCGCCCGAAGCTCCTCGCGGTCACCGTGCTGACCAGCCTCGCCGCCGCCGACCTGCGGCGCGTCGGCGTCGACGGCGCCGTCGAGCGCCAGGTGGTGCGTCTGGCGCGGCTGGCGCGCGACGGCGGGCATGGACGGCGTCGTGGCGTCGCCGCTCGAGATCGCCCGCATCCGACGCGCCTGCGGGCGCAGATTCCTGATCGTCACGCCCGGCGTGCGGATGCCCGGCGCGGGGCGCGACGATCAGAAGCGGGTGATGACGCCCGCGGCGGCGATGCGCGCCGGCGCCGACTATCTGGTCGTCGGCCGCCCGATCCTGGCCGCTCCGGACCGCGTGGCCGCGGCCCGGGCGATCGTCGCGGACATGATGGCAGGGCTCCGAGGGGCTCAACGCACCACGTCATTGCCGCGCGCGTCGTAGAGGAGTAAGAGACCGCGGTCCGAAATTTTCACCGGGTGCGGGGTCGCAGTGGAGGGTCCGCATCCGATGGGGGGCAGGGCGGGAATGGCGATTGCATTCCTGCTCTCCGGGAGGTGGGTTCAAATGATCGCCTTCGCGTGTGGCATCGCTCTCGGTTCAGCGTTCGGCGCAGTCGTGATGGGGCTGTTGTGGGCGAGTGATCGCGAGCAACGCGATCTGCCCGTGCCGCCGGCACGCCTCCCGGTACGACGACAGGCTGACACTCGCGTCAAGAATGTGTCGCGGGTCGCCGTCGGCGCGCCTGCCCTGATGCACTGAGCACGGCGCGGGTCCCCCGCGCCTCCCTTGCCCCTCCCCCGACTCTCGCCCTAGAGAGACAGCGCGATGCCGACGCTCCTCATCGTCGAGGACGAGACCGTGCTCGCGCGGAACCTGGTGAAGGCCTTCCAGGGCCAGGGCTACCAGGTGCACCACGCGGCCCGGCTGGCCGACGTGAAGGACGCCGCCGCCGCCGACCCTCCCGACGTCGTCCTGCTCGATCTGCGACTGCCGGATGGCAGCGGACTCGATGCGCTCGACGCCCTGGTGGCCGGCGATCCGGGCCTCGCCGTGATCATCATGACGGCGTACGGGTCCGTGGCCGACGCCGTGCAGGCGATGCAGCGAGGGGCGCGCGATTTCGTCCAGAAGCCGCTCGACCTCGCGGAGATCCGCCTCAAGGTCGATCGTGCCCTCGCCGCCACGCGCGAGCGGCGCGAGCTGTCGTTCTATCGTGAGCGCGGGACCAGCGACGCAGAGGTGCTCGGCGAGTCGGCGGCGATGAACCGGCTGCGGGGGATGGTCGAGCGCATCACCCGCGTGAGCGGGGGGCCGGGGTCGGCGGCGCCGACGGTGCTGCTGCTCGGCGAGACCGGTAGCGGGAAGGGACACGTCGCCCGGGCGATCCACCGCCGCGGTGGACGGGCAGACGGCCCGTTCATCGACGTCAACTGCACGGCACTGCCCGAGCATCTCATCGAGGCCGAGCTCTTCGGGCACGAGCGGGGAGCCTTCACCGACGCGAAGACGGCCCGCGCCGGCCTGTTCGAGACGGCCGACGGTGGGACGATCTTCCTCGACGAGATCGGGCACGTCTCGCCCGCCCTGCAGTCGAAGTTCCTGAAGACCGTCGAGGAGAAGACGGTCCGGCGGATCGGGGCGACCGCCGAGCGCCGGGTCGACGTGCAGATCATCGCCGCCACCAGCCGGGACCTCGAGGCGGCGGTCCGTCTCGGCGAGTTCCGCGAGGACCTCTACCAACGGCTCTCCGTCGCGGTGCTGCGCATCCCCCCGCTGCGCGAGCGGGACCGGGACGCGGTCGTGCTCGCGCAGGTGTTCCTGGACGCCGCGGCCAGACGCTACGGACTTCCGCCGCGGCGTCTGACGCCCGCCGCGGAGTCTGCGATCCTGCAGCACGCCTGGCCGGGCAACGTCCGCGAGCTGGCCAACGTGATGGAGCGGGTCGTGCTCTTCTCGGATGCCGATCCGGTCGAGGCGAAGGATCTGGGCCTGCCGACGTCCCCGCGGGCGAGCGCCACGGTCGGGGTGAGTCCATCCGGACAGATTGCCATCGACTTCCCCGAGACCGGGGTGTCGCTCGAGGCGATCGATCGGGCCTTCATCGCGATGGCCCTCGAGCGCGCGGGCGGGAATCAGAGCGCCGCGGCGCGGTTGCTCGGGATATCGCGCGATACGCTCCGCTACCGGATGGAGAAGCACGGCCTGGGGGACTGACCCCGACGCCCAGCGCGAAAAGCCCCAGTCCCCCATGCCAGTGCCCGGTTTTCCAGTGGAATTGCCTTGGGCACGCGAGTTGAATAGCGGGTGGGGGCTACGGTGAAACCCGGCAAGGTACTGCTACCGATCGCTATGGTGCTCGCGCTCGTCGGCATCGATTCCGCACGAGCGGGGCTGACCAGCCCGACCCTCCTCCTGACCGCGGCGTCCGGGGCGCTCGCCGATGGGGCGCGTTCGGTCACCGTCGACGGGCTGTTCGACTTCCCGAACGCGATCCAGGTGGGCTACCCGCTGCACCTCGTCGTCTTCCAGGGAGACCGGTTCGTGCGGTTCCCCGCGGTCGGCGCGCCGGTGACCGGAACCAGCGCCTTGGTCGCCGACGGCAGTCTGACGGAGGGCGAGGTCGCTGCTCTGCTGGGACAAGGCGGGGCGGCGCCGGCGGGCGTGCGCATCGTCACCATGGTGGCCGATCGACTGCGGGTGACGCTGCCCTCCACCTTTACGGCGGGACCTGCCACCGCGATCCTCTTCACGATCCTTTCCGACGGCACCGTGCTCTCGAACGCCGTCACCTTCACCCTGCCATGACCGCGGTGCGATTCATCCCGATCGGGGCGCTCGCGCTGCTGCTGTCGGCGGTCGTTCCGGCCGACGCGCAGACGTTTCCGATCTTCGCCGGTGACCCGGTGGATGACGCGAGCGGGCGCGCATACGCGGTCCTTCCCGGCGTTCCTCTGATCCTGCCCCAGCCCGACGGGCGGTTCCGTCCGCCGATCGTCGACACGTCGGTCACGGGTGACGTCGACATCGTCGTGCGAGCAGGCTCGCCGACGGTCGGCCTCACGGTCCCTGCGCCGTCGTCGACGCCCGTCACGGCGATCGCGGGCGGGTCGCTCGTGACCGCAGGCACGCAGGTGCCGTTCACGGTGATCGCCACCAACGGGCAGGGCGCCCCGCTACCCGGACCCGAGATGGACGGCATCCCGGTGCTGGTCTTCGCGTTCCCGGACCTCGACGGAGACGGAGTGATCGGTCCGACCGACGCCGACCCTGCCGGCGCAGCCGACAATGGCCGCGAGCTGCAGGAGACCTTCCCGATCGGACGACAAGCGGCGCTGTTCCAGTCGGGCATCGCGCGCGGGTCGGTGGCGGTGTGGAAGGGCGCGCCGACGTCCGCCGGTGGACTCCGCGTGGCCCTCACGGCGGTCGCCTACGTCGGACCGTTCGCACCCGGATTCTTCCTCGGCAACGTGCCGGACGGTCCGGGTGTGGCGACCCTGCTGCCGTTCTTCCCGCGACTCGACCCGAAGCGCGTGGTCGAGTCCGAGGGGCGTGGCGGTCCCGCAACGCCGTCCACCCGGCTCGGCGTCCAGCTCGAGCCGGCCTTCGATCCGCCGGTCGGGGATCCGGTCCTCGGCACGCCCTTCGCTCTGCCCACCGACGGCTCCAGCCCGACCATCGACCGCGCGGACGTCGCGTCGGGGCAGGTGTCGCGGGTTCACTTCGTGGGGCCGTCGTCGACGGTCGGGTTTCCCGTCGACGCCGAGGTGCCGATCTATCGCGGTGCGGGCGGGGCACTGTTCCAGGCGCTCGCGAGCGCGGCGGTGGCGGACGATGGTCCCGGCAACGGCGCACGTGTTCGCCTGGTTCCGGTCGACCTGCTCGACGGGATCACCGACCCCGCGAGCAGCATTGCGGTGACGCTGATCGCCGGCGCCGGGCTTGTCATCGGTACACCAGATGGCGACGGCGACCCGGCGCGCGAGACCGTCGTTGTGGATACCGCGGCCGGGATCGAGATCACGCTCGACGACGCCGGCGGTGCGGGCGACTCCGGCACCACCGCGGCGCTGACGGCGGTGGTGGGCGGATTCCCCGTGGACGTTCTGCCGGTGGCCTTCACTCCGGGTGGGCCACCCTCGGCCGTGCCGGCGATCCGCCTCGCTCGTGTCGACGGGAATCCGGCGGCGGTCGTCGTCGGGTGCCCCGTACGACGGACACTGACGGCCGTGGTCGCCGACGCGGAGCGAGACGTGACGGGGGTCACCGCGTCGCTCACGGTGAACGGCGTGGCCAAGGAGACCATCACCCTCGTGGCAGGCGCACCACCCGCGGGAGAGAACCTCCCGGCCGGCGACGTGTTTCGCGCCGGCGTCCAGCTGACGGCCTCCGCGCGCGGCGAGCTGGCGATCGCGTTCGGCGCCCGGGACGCTGCGGGCAACGCGGCCGTCCCGGTCGTGGTCACGTTGCCGGTCGTGGCGACCGCTCCGCCGCGGATTGCCGGCGTCGACGTGACCCCGGCGTCGTGGTCGGCGAACGTTCGTCAGGCGCTCACGATATCGGCGCACGTCGGTGACGATTGCGGGGTCCGGCGCGTCCTCGCCGAGATCGACCGCGGCCGTGGCTTCCGAAGTCTCGGCCGACTCTCCGACAAGGGTCGTGGCGTCGATGCCTCCCGCGGCGACGGTGTGTTCACCACGCAGCGCAAGCTGCGCATCCGCAAGCCGGGCACGTATCGCCTGCGGATCGTCGCCCGGAACAGGTTGCGGGGGACCACGGCGAGCGACCCGATCGAACTGATCGTCACCCCCTGAATCAGGCGGCGGGCAGGTCGAGGACGAAGCTCGCGCCGTCCGGACCGCCCTCCGCGACGATGGCTCCTCCGTGCGCCTGCAGGATCTTGCGGACCACGGCGAGCCCGACGCCGGTGCCCATGCGCTTCGTCGTCGTGAACAACCGGAAGATGCGTTCGCGCATGTCGGGCGGGATTCCCTGACCGGTGTCGGTGATGCGCAACCGAACGCGACCGGGCTCGCCGGCGGTCGCGTGAATCAGGAGTCGCCCGCCGTGCGGCATCGCGTCGAGGGCGTTGGCGAACAGCTCGTGCAGCGCCTGTCGGAGATGTGTCCGATCGACCAGAAGAAGGGGGAGCCCGTCCGGCACGTCGACCGCTACCGAGATGCCCGCCGCCTGGAACTGGCTCGACACCGTTTCGAGCGTCGGCGCCAGGAGGTCGCCGACGGGGGTCGGCTCCGGACTGGGCTCGAACGGGCGTGCGAAGTCGAGGATGCCGCGAACCTGATGCTCCAGCTTGTCGACCTCCGTGAGCACGTCCTCGAGGTTCTCGCGCACCGGCCCCGGCGAATGCTCGAGGCCCAGCTGCGCGGCCAGGCGGATGCCGGCGAGCGGGTTGCGGATGCCGTGCGCCACCGCCGCCGAGAGCTCGCCGATGGCGGCCAGATGCTCGGCGCGACTCAGACGCTCGCGTGCATCCTGCAGCTGCGCGACGGCCGCGGCGTTCGTGAGCGCGATCGCCGTCTGGTTGGCGAGCGTTCGCAGGACGTCGACGTCGTCGGCGGAGAGTGGGCCGCCGGACGCCTTGCGTCCGACGGCAAGGAGTCCGGGTGGCCTACCGGGCGGAAGCAGCGGGATGAGCAGGGTTGCCTGGAGGCGTTCGAAGAGCGCCTCCAGGGCCGGTCGGTCGCGTCGCAGCCCGGGGGATTCGAGGGCTTCGTCCTTCGACAGCATCCTGCCGAGGCGATCGAACGCGATCACGCCGGAATCGTCGACCGCTATGCGGCGTACCATCGCACCGGCATCGGTGCCCCGGAGTACCAGCGCCGAGTCGTCACGCTCCCACACACTCCCGTCCAGGAAGAGGACGTCGCGCAGCGTGGACAACACGTGGTGCACGATGGCCTCGCGGTCGAGGAGGGTCGTGAGGCGCTCGGTCGCCCGGGCGACGGTGTCCTTGTAGTCGACGCGCTCCCGGTAGAAGAGGCGGTCGATGGCGCGCTGAACGCGGGCTCGGAGCGGGACGATCGTCACCAGGGCGACCAGTACGAACGCGATCGGGAAGAACGGGCTCCGCGCGAGCGCGAAGCCGACGGCCACCCGGTCGGCGAGCAGCACGGCGCCGGCGTAGGCGAGGGAGACGAAGCCCGTCAGGACGGCGTAGACGAGGCTCAGCTTGACGAAGCGATCCGCCTCGAAGAGGTCGTGCCGGACGATGGCGTAGCCGATCGCGAGCGGGAAGACGAAGCCCGTCACCGTGAGGAGGCTGGCGGAGATCGGTTGGCGGAGGATCACGAGCGCGAGCAGGGCCAGGAGAGGGATCAGGAATGCCGTGATGATGCCGGCCAACACGACGCGGGCACGACGCCGGCCCACGGGCGTCGCTGCGCCGAGCGCGCCGAGGGTGACCGCGCCCATGGCGATGCCGCCGGCCACGGCGATGGCGAGCCACACCCCGTTGTCGACCGCGAGCAGCGCCTGCGGCCGGTCCCAGAGCACGAGGCGCTCCGTGAGCCCGATGGCGAGACCCGCGCCGTACAATGCGAGGAGGGGGCGAGCGCTCCGCAGAACGGGCGGGCGGGGTTCCGGAAAGCTCAGGCCGAAGTGGAGGATGGCTGCGGGGCACATCCCCTGGAACGCGAAGAGGAGAACGTCCAGGCGGCTGGTCGTGAAGAGATCGGCACAGAGCACGAGCATCAGTCCCCAGACCGTGCCGAACGCCAGCAGCGCGCGGCTCTGGCGCGAGTCGGGCCGCAGGTAGAACACGGCCAGACCTGCCACCAGGAAGACGAGGCCGTTCAGGACGTAGATGCCGATCGTCGCCGCGTAGTCCCACCACCCGAGCTGCATCGACGCGACGCCAAGCTCCTCACGTCCGCGCGCCCCCTCGAACACGTACCGGTGCGGCGTTCCGGGTGGGCTCGCACGGACCACCGCGTACAGGTCATTTCGGGTGGTGACGGACACGCCGTCGATCGCGACGATGCGTCCCTGGCGAAACGGGACGCCGGCCTGCACGCCGGTCCACTCCGGGCGCCCGAGGGACGGGACCAGCAGATTGTCCCAGACCACGAACCCGGGGAACGTCCGTCCGATGTGCGTGATCGACCCCGCGACGGCCACCAGGGCGAGTGCGCTTGACGCCACCAGCAGGAGCACGAAGAGTGCGGCGTCGATCGGGCGGCTGAAGCGGGTCAGCACGGCGTGGGGGCGAGCTCACGCCGGCGGCGGCGCAGCGTCATGAGGTATTGCAGATTCACGACCAGGTACAGGAGCAGATTCCACGGTCGCAGCAGTCGCGGGTAGCGGCGCAACCGCCACGTGCGGCGAAGAAACGCCGGCCACGAGTAGAAGCGCTGCTCGATCCGTCGTACCTGCTCCTCCAGTGCGGCAGGCGTCCATCCGGGCAGGTCGAACACGAGGTGCTGGAGGTCGTAGCGCTGCCAGTCGCGGCTGCGGATGCGGCCCGCAGCGTCGAGGGCGGCGTGGACAGGCGTTCCGGGGAACGGCGTGAGAATCCCGAAGGACACGCCGAAGAGATCGGTCTGGTCGCAGAACGCCAGCGTGCGCTCGAACACGTCGGGCGGGTCGCTGTCGAATCCGAAGGTGAACATCGCCAGGACGCCGACGCCCCGCCGCTGCAGGGCGCGGACGCGCGCCGCATAGCGCTCGACGGCGTTGACGCGGTCCTTGTGCATCTCGCGGAGCGCCTCGGGCACGATCGATTCGAAGCCGACGAGGATGCCGGTCATGCCGCTCGCGACGGCCAGGTCGAGCAATTCGGGATCGTCGGCGATGTCGATCGAGACCTCGCCGATCCAGCGCCGCCCGAGGGGAGCGAGCGCGCGGAAGAGGTCGCGCGCATAGCCGCGGTGGACGACGACGTTGTCGTCGATGAAGAACAGCATCCGACCGGGCAGGGCGGCGATCTCGGCGACCACGTCCGCCACCGGACGGCGGCGATAGCGTGGGTTGACGGTCGAGACCGAGCAGAAGCTGCAGCGCCACGGGCAGCCACGCGTCGCCTGCACGAGGTTGGTGGTGATGTAGCGGCGGCCGTCGAGGAGGTCCCGGTCGATCGGGGGATAGCGCGCGAGCGGCGTGGCGTTGCCGCTGAGATAGCGCGGGCGGAGCGTGCCGGCTGCCGCATCGGCGAGCACCGCCGTCCAGGTGTCGTCGGCCTCGCCGACGACGATCGCATCGGCGTGGGCCGTGGCCTCGTCCGGGCAGAGCGTCACGTGCCAGCCACCGAGCACCACCGGAATGCCGCGGGCGCGATACGTGTCCGCGAGCTCGTAGGCGCGAGGCGCGCCCATGGTGCTGACGCTGATGCCGACGAGGTCGGGCGTCGCGGCGAGATCGACCTCGCCGTAGTTGTCGTCGGCGATCGTCACGTCCCACGAGGCCGGCGTGAGGCCCACCAGGTAGGGGAGCGTGAGCGTCGGCACGAGTCGTTCGTAGACCGGGAACGTCCGGGTGCGAGGCCAGATGAGCAGCAGTCGCATGTTCGTCGCTCGCTGGTGGCAGGGGTATCGGAGCCGTGACTGAAACTCTAGCGGGGTCGGGCCGGGCGCGCGCCATCGCCCTGGCGCTGTCCGCAGGCGTCCTCTACGGCGTGAGCTTCCCGCCCCTCGGCGCATGGCCGCTGACGTTCGTCGCCCTCGCACCGCTCATCGTGGCCACCCGCGGTCGGCGCTCGATCGAGGGGGGCGTCCTCGGGTGGATCACCGGCACGGTGGCCGCGGCGATCGCCGTCGTTCCCTGGATCGCCGCGGCCGCGCGGGACTACTTTGCACAGGGCCCGCTGACCTCGGTGGGCTTCGCCGCATGTGTCAGCCAGGTGTTCGGCGTCCTGCCCGTGGTCGTCTTCGGCGGCCTGCTCCCCGGGGTGGCGCGACTCGGATCCGCTCCGGCGCGTGTGCTGACGGCGGCCGCCGCCTGGACCGGACTGGAAGTCGTACGGACGCATGCGTTCGGCGGAGCACCGTGGGACCTGCTCGCCCACGCCCTCTATGCGCAGCCGCGTTGGATTCAGATCGCCGACCTCGGCGGCGCGTTCGCGGTCTCGTTCGTCGTCATGGCGATCAATGCTGCTGTGGCCGAGGTCACCGTCCGACCGCGGCGTGCGGCGGTCCAGGCGGGAGCGACCGCCGGCATCCTCGCCCTCCTGACCGTGGCCTACGGCACCGCGCGTCTCGCCGACGTTCGCGACGAAGGGCCGCCGACGCTGCGGCTGGCGCTGGTGCAGGGCAACGTCGACAACGCCTGGCGCGTCGATGCGGCGCGAGCCGACGACGCGTTCCGGGTCTTTGCCGATCTCACGCGCGGGGTGATGGGGGAGCGACCCCGGCTCGTCGTCTGGCCGGAGAACGCTGTCAGCTTCCTGCTCGAGCCGAACCCCCGCTTCGGTCGAGCCGTCGCCGGCGTCCTCGCGCACGCCGACGCCTGGCTTCTGCTCGGCGGCCCTCGCTTCGCGCAGACCGGAGACGGATCGGCGCGCTTCCACAACTCGGCGCATCTCCTCGCGTCCTCGGGAGAGCAGTCGCAGGTGTACGACAAGCGGCATCTCGTGCCCTTCGCCGAGTACGCGCCGCTGCCCTCCGTGCCGTGGTTGGGCTGGCGCTTCGACGCCCCGGGCGACTACACGCCGGGCGATGGCGCCACGGTGTTCGAGCAGCCGGTGCCCTTCGGCGTGTTGATCTGCTTCGAGGTCATCTACCCGGAGCTCGCGCGCGACCTGGTGCGGTCCGGTGCCCGGCTGCTGCTCAACATCTCCAACGACGCATGGTTCGGGAACTCCGCAGGTCTGGAGCAGCACTTCGCGATGAGCGTCTTCCGCGCGGTGGAGACCCGGCGCGCTCTCGCGCGCGCCGCCAATACGGGGGTGACCGGCCTGATCGGTCCCTCCGGGCAGGTCCTCGCTCGCTTTCCGACCGGAGTGCCCGGGGCCTGGGTGGTCACGGCGCCGGTCCGTGACGACGAGAGTGTCTACGTCCGGGCGGGCGATACGTTCGCTTGGGGCATGGGGCTCGTCGCCGTCGTGGTGCTTCTCGGTCGTCGGCGTCGCCGGGATCCCTGACGCACGACGGCCCGGGAGCCGTGCCGACTCCCGGGCCGTCGCGTCGGACCGTGTCGGGAGCTCAGCGATGACCGCTGCCGTCGTCGCTGCCGGAGTGGGATCCGCCACGGCCGCCGGAGCCCGACTTGCCGCCGTGATCATCGGCTGCTGCTGCCGTCGCCCCGCCGCAGGGGTCGGGAAGGCAAGAGGTCGCGGCACTCGGCGTGCCGTTGCGCGCCGTGCACCGGTCGGGCGTGAGGACCTCGCATTCGTCGCCGCGATCGTCGGGAACGCAGCAGACGATCTCGTCGGTCGGCGGCGGGGTCGTGGCGCAGGGATTCGGGTCGCAGGAGGCGGCCTCCACCACCGTCCCGCCGGCGGCCGTGCACTCCGCCTGGGTGCGGTCCTCGCACTCGGGGCCGCTGTCGTCCGGTATGCAGCAGACGATGTCGCGGCCCGCCGGCGGGACCGCGCCGCAGGGGTCCGGCAGGCAGGACGTGGCCGTGGTGGCGGTTCCGCCCGCCGCGCTGCACTCGGCAGGAGTCCGGTCCTCGCACTCCACGCTGCCCTCACCATCGTCGTCGGGGATGCAGCAGATGATGTCGCCGTCGTCCGGCGAGCCATCCTCGGCGAGCGTACCCTCGAGGACGTCCTGTCCGTCCTCGTTCCGGACCGTGACGTGCTCACCGCGCGGATCGAACCCGAGGAGCTCGTCGTGGTTGCCGCGTGGCTGGCTGCGGAAGCGCGCCTTGCCGTTTCCGCCGCCGCTCGTGGCGAGCGTCGCGACCCGCACCCCGCCGACGATCACGTCGTAGATGGAGTCGCGATCGAGCTTCTTCACCACGACCTCGAACGTGCCGTTGCTCGTTCCCTTGAGCGTCAATCTGACCTTTCCTCGTGCGTTCGCATCCACGGCGGTTCCGGACAGGTCCTGCTTGATGCGCGTACCCCGTGCCCACACCGGGCTGGCCGCCAGGGTGACGAGTGCGGCCCCGATCAGACTCATCCTCTTCCAATTGTTGGTGGTGGTCATCGTGTCCTCCTCAGTCCGATCGACTGAGCAAGCACCGTACCCGCTGGAAACCCCCGCCAGGACGATGGTGTACCGCAGCCACCATGAGGCATATGCCCCAGGCGTCCCGGGCGCCGGGCCCGAGTGGGTGAGAAGCCCCAGCGGGTCGTCAGTCGCGGAGCCGCACGTGCGTGAGGCACGGCAGCTCGCTGCGCACCTTCGCCAGGTTGCCGGGGTCGATCTCCGCGAGGACGACTCCCTCGCCGTCGGCGGCACGGGCGACGACCCTGCCCCACGGATCGACGACCATCGAATCGCCGTAGTCGAGGTGGCCGAGAGGATTCTGCCCGGTCTGGTTCGCGGCGACGAGATAGCACTGGTTCTCGATCGCCCGCGCCCGGCAGAGGACCTCCCAGTGCGCAGCGCCGGTCGGGAACGTGAACGCCGACGGCACGAGGAGCACCTCGGCGCCGGCGTGGCCGAGGCGGCGGTACAGCTCCGGGAAGCGGAGATCGTAGCAGATGGACAGGCCGAGCGTGCCGAGCGGCGTCGGCGCCGTGACGACCGCGGCGCCGGGCGCCCGCAGCGCCGACTCGCGCACCGTCACCCGCCCGGGCAGGTCGACGTCGAAGAGGTGGATCTTCCGGTACTTCGCCAGAAGAATACCGTCGGGCCCGATTAGACAGCTGGTGTTGAAGGGCCGGTCCTGGCCGGGAACGGCCTCCAGGATCGACCCCATGCAGAGATGGACCTTGGCAGCGCGTGCGACGTCCGCCATCGCCGCGGTCGTGGGACCTGGAATGGGTTCGCCGGCGGCCTCGGGCGCGTCCTGCGGCCCCCGCCAGGCGAAAACCTCAGGAAGGACGACGAGTCGGGCCCCTCGCTCCGCCGCCTCCATGACCAGTTCGGTGGCCCGCGCGACGTTCCGCGCTCCGTCCGCACCGGACGACATCTGGATGGCGGCGGCGAGGTAGCGCTCCATCGGGTCGCGGCCCGCATACCGCGGGGGTACCAGCTGGTCAACGAACGTTCGTACGGGTTGATGCCGCGGACGTCACTGTGCTAGCAACTCCGTCGTGCCGCGGCTCGTCAAACGGTACGGCAACCGGAAGCTGTACGATACGAGCGAGAGTCGTTACGTGACTCTCGACGAAATCGGTCGCTGGGTGAAGGCCGGCGAGGACGTCAAGATCCTCGAGAACGACACCGGTGAGGACCTCACCGCCGTCACGTTCGCCCAGATCATCCTCGAGGAGGAGCGGCGCAAGAGTGGCATGCTGTCGCTCCGCGTCCTGCGCGACCTGATCCAGCACGGCGAGACCGCCCTGCAGGGAATCGCCGCCACCGTCGACCGTGGCATGGAAGTGATCCGCACCGCCCCCGATCGCGCCCGGGCCCGCGTGCAGGAGCTGATCCACCTGAACGACCGGCTCGCTGAGTTGCAGAAGCGGATGGACGAGGTGATCCGCCGCTCGGTCGAGCTGGTGACCTCGCATCCCGCCTTCCAGACCGAGATGAAGCGCATCGAGCGCACCATCCAGATGCTGGAGGCCCGGATCGGTCGCCTGCGCGACGGCGACCGCAACGGCACGCCCGACCAGAAGGCCTGATCAGGGCGCCGGCGCCAGAACGCGCTCCAGCTCGGCAAACGACGCCGCGCCCGCGAAACCCTCGAAGGTCCCCCGCTCGGCGATCGCCTGCGCCGCGCGGATGAAGCTCCCCCAGGCGGTGCGCGCCAGGGCCGACCCCACGCTGATCCGCCGCACGCCAACAGCCGCGATGTCCGCGACGGTGAGGCCGACGTCGCCCATCACGATCGCGTTCACGGGCTTCGGCGCCACGGCACGCACGATGGCCTGGATCTCCTCGCACGTTCGCGGGCCGGGCGCGAAGAGCACGTCGGCGCCCGCTTCCGCGTAGGCGGTGAGTCTCCGGAGCGCGTCCTCGAGGGGTTCGGGATGACCCACGAGGTAGCTCTCGGCGCGCGCGGTCAGCAGCACCCCGCCGCCCTTGGCGTCGATGGCCGCCCGTGCCGCCTCGATGCGTCGGACGGCTACACCTAGGTCATAGAGCGGGTGACTGGCGTCGCCCGTCCCGTCCTCGATCGAGAGGCCCGCCACTCCCGCGTCGACGCACAGTGCGACGTTGGCTGCGACGCCTTCCGGCTCGTGCGCGTATCCCGACTGGAAGTCCGCGTTGACCGGGAGATCCGTCGCGGCGACGATCTCCCGGACGTGCGCGAGCACGGCGTCGCGCGGCACGGTCGCGTCGGTCCGGCCGCGCGAGAACGCGAAGCCGGAGCTCGTGGTCGCCAGCGCGTGGAATCCGAGGTGACGGAGGAAGCGTGCCGTGCCCACGTCCCAGGGATTGGGGATGACGAAGCACCCCGATGCGTGCAGCGCCGCGAACGCTGCGCGGCGATCCTCGATGTCGGTCATGGACGAGACTCCTTTCGGCTCTCCAGCCCACGGAGGAAGGTACGCTCCTCGCGCAGGATCAGGCGGTGCTGCGCGGCGTACGCGAAATTGGCGCGACCCTCGGCGTCCTCGTGGAGTCGCGCCCGGTAGGCTTCGTAGGCGGCCAGGCTGTCGAAGGAGATGACGCCCCAGGCGACGTCGTTGGTCCCTTCGTGCGGCAGGAAGTATCCGAGCAGCTCGCCACCGCAGCGCGGGATGATGCGCGACCAGTTGCGCGCATACTCCTCGAAGGCCTCCCGCTGAAACGGATCGATCTGATAGCGGATGAAGCACGTCACACTCATCGCGATGCTCCTTCGACGCGGATACTTGCGTGCCCTTGTTCATGTGTCCAATGCATTGAATCGATGAGTGACATGCGCCAAGCTGATCATATGGACTTCGCCGTCATCGAGGCCTTCCTGGCGGTCGTGCAGTTCGATGGATTCACTCGCGCGGCCGACGCGCTCCATCTCTCGCAACCGGCACTGAGTCGTCGCATCGGGCTTCTCGAGCACGACCTCGGACAGCCGGTATTCGAACGGGGCCGGAGGGGCGCCCGCTTGACGGACGCCGGCCGCACCTTCCTGCCGCACGCGCAGGCCGCGCTGGCGTGTCTCCGCGATGGCGCCGTCGCGGTGAAGGCGCTCGCGCAGGGGGACGGCGGACGTCTCACGCTCGCCATCGTCGGGACCCTCGCCAGCACGGAACTCACCGCCCAGCTGCGGCGCTTCTACGGCGACCATCCGCGCGTGCAGGTGTTGCTCCGCACGGGCAGCAGCGCGGAGGTGAGCAGTCTCGTTCGTCGCGGGGAGGCGACCCTCGGCCTGCGCTACTTCTCCGATCCCGCGCCCGACATCGTCTCCCGCGACCTGTATCGGGAGGCGCTCGTCGTCGTGGGGGCCGCCGGACACCCACTGGCGGATGCCCGGCGCATCGCGCCGTCGCGCCTCAGGGAGGCATCCTGGGTCGCGTTTCCCCCGCGGCGCGGGTCGTCCGACGATCCGTTCGGGCAGGTCGTCGCGCGATCGTTGGCGAGGGCAGGTCTCGATCGCTCCGACGTGGTCATCGTGGACAGCCTCACGGCGCAGAAGCGGCTCGTCGAGGCGGGATTCGGGCTCGCGTTGGTCCCCGAGAGCAGCGTGTACGAGGAGCTCGGCCTGCGAACCCTTCGAAGACTCGACGTCCCCGCCCTCCAGGCCACGATCGACGTCACGCTGATCCACCGGAAGGGGGCGTTCCTCAGCCCCGCCGCCGGGCACCTGCTCGCCTTCCTCAGCGAGCCCCGCGAACACGCCGGGGCGCGCAAACCGTCGAGACGTCGGCGCTGAGCGGCGCCGGCCGGACCGCGCCGACGTGGCGAGCGTCGGCGGCGACGCCGGGGCTCCCTCCACTCTTCGCGGGGTCCCGCGCGCTTCGCGCGCGCCCCGCTCATCGCGGAGGGCCCCCGGCTGCCCGCCGATGCGATTGTCTCGGCGGCGCGGCGGCTACTGCTTCGGCCGTATCGGGAAGCCGCTGCGAAACCAGCGGAGTGGGGCGACCGACCAGGGGACGCGGTCTCGGAGACGACACGCCCCGATCCACGTCGCTGCGAGACCCGCTCCTCCGAGGAACAGGACTCCGAGCATGCCATACGCGAGACGGCATGCATCGGACGCACAGGACGGACTCCCTGGTGATTCCCAGCGGGCTAGGAAACGGTAGCGTACGAAGGGCTCGTGCAGAACGCCCGTCGCGATGTCGAGGGCATTCATCGCCGCGAAACCGAGAGCGATGATCCCCCCGATCAGCTCGACCCACCCTTTCCGCGGCACAGGCCTTGACCCTAGTGCACGGTGCGCCAGGTTTCGAACGGCCGAAGCCGAGCAAGGCCGCGCACCCGGCGGCGGGTCCGACGTCAGCGCGACAGGAAGACGGGGCAGGGGCTGTTGCGCAGCACGTACTCGGTGGTGCTGCCGAGCACCATCTCGATGATGCGGCAGTGGCCGTAGGCGCCGACGAAGAGCAGGTCGTAGCCGCCCTCGCGGATGACGTCGACGATGCGCTGGTGCGGCGGCGCCGCTGGCCGTGCGGCACGGTCACCGGTCGAGGTCGTAGGCTGGCAGATAGCGGCGCGCCTCGTCGAGCACCGCGGTCGCGCTCGCCGCCGCTCTGCGCGGCGACGTGGACCACGGTGAGCGGCAGGCGGAGCGCGCTGGCCAGCTCGGCGGCGGCGTGCATGCGCGGCGCTGGCGCGCTGGGAGCCGTCGTAGGCGAGGAGCGGCCGGGTCGACTCGGCTGGAAGCCGATGCGGCGTGACGAGGACGCGGCTTCGGGCACTTGCGCGTCACCGACTCCGTCGTGCCGCCGAGCAGCCCGGTCGAGAACTGCTCGTTGACGCCGCGGTGCCCGACGACGACCAGGTCGGCGGTGCGGGCCTGGTCGCAGATCTCGTTGGCGACGATGCCCATCGAGCAGCACGGTGTCGCAGGCGACGTCGCGCTCGGTCGCAGCGCTGCGCGGAAGGCGTCGAGGAGCACGCGTGCCGCGCTCCTGCAGCGCCTCGCGCATCTTCGACGAGAAGTCGAGGTAGGGCTCGAAGCCGAGCGAGCCGGAGATGTCGTGCAGGAACGACCCCTCGATGGACGACGATGTCGAGCGACGTGGAGCCCGACGAGCCGTCGCCTTCAGGCGCTCGGCCAGCCAGAGGGCGTGGTCGAGCGCGGCATCGGCGTGCTGCGAGCCGTCGAGCGCGACCAGGATGCTCTTGATCACCGTGGTTGCGGCTCCTCCGCCTGGCGCTCTAGCACCGGCCTTCGACGGCGCGCAAGGACGCTGCCCGCGCCGGTCCTTGCAAACGCCGCAGCCTGCCGCGTCAGAACCGAGGCGTGAGCCGACGGGACGAGGCGCTCTGCGAGGAGCTGAAGGAGGTGGCGCGCCGCTCGGGCGTGCGGGTCCGCGAGGAGACCCTGCTGCGCGAGGTCGGCTACCGGGTCCGGAGCGGCAGCTGCCGCGTGCGCGGCGAGGAGGTCATCTTCCTCGACCGGCACGCTGACGCCCGGGCGAGCGCCTGCAGGTCCTGCTCGGACGCGCTCGGCGACGCGCGACCTCGAGACCGCACTACCTCTCTCCGGCGCTCCGCGCGCCTGCTCGAGCGGCGGCGCGGAGCGCGCAGCGAGGCGGCGCGCCATGTCGGTGCGCGCCCGCATGCGGCAGTTCGAGCAGGCGCTGCGCGAACGCGGGCTCAAGTCGACGTCGCAGCGCGACGACATCGCGCGAGTCTTCTTCGGCGCCGAGTGAGCACCTCTCGGTCGAGGAGCTCTACGCCGCGGTCCGCAGGTGAACCCGCGGGTCGGCTACGCGACGGTCTACCGGACGCTCAAGCTGCTCAAGGAGTGCGGCCTGGCCGACGAGCGCCACTTCGACGACGGCCAGGCGCGCTACGAGGCCAGCCGAGGAGGAAGAGCAGCACCACGACCACATCATCTGCGAGCGCTGCGGCAAGATCGTCGAGTTCGCGAGCGAGGAGCTCGAGCAGCCTGCAGGAGCGGATCGCCCGCTTCCTCGGCTTCGTCGTGAGCCGCCACCGGATGGAGCTGTACGGCATCTGTGCGGAATGCCGTGAAGGCCGTCCCGCGCAGGGGAAGCGCGAGCGCGGCATCCAGCACGTCTAGCGCGCCGCCACCCCGCCTCCACGGCACCGTTTCCGGCTGCCCGACCTTTCGGTTGACACCCCAGGAGGCCGCGGGTTAATTGAAAAGGAATTTCAAAATCGTATGGACGAAGGTTGAAAGCCCAACCGGCGATGAGGCGCCGTCCCTGCCATCCGCTCGTGTGTACCGTCGTCCTGCTGGGCGCCACGGCGTTCGCCGCGACGTCCGCGGTGTCGCCGGATGCCGTGCGCCGGACCCTCGCGCTCCTGGGCGGCGCGGCGGGCGAGTACGCCGAGGCCTTCGATGCGAGTGGCCAGCTGGTGCGCCCCATCGAGCTCGAGGAGGCGTCGCTGCTGCTCGCCGAGGCGCGGGACGTCGTGGAGCACCTGGACCCGGCCGCCCGCGCGGCGGTGGCGCCCACCGTCGAGGCGTTCGCCAAGGGGCTCTCGGGACGGTTGCCGACCACGCAGGTCGACGCGCTCTCCGCGGCCGCCCGTCAGGCGCTGTCCGACGCGACCGGCGTCTTGGAGGACACGAAGCCACCGGCCCCACCGTCCGTCGCACGGGGGAAGGCGGTGTATCTCGACAACTGCGCGCGCTGCCACGGCGATGCCGGCGCGGGCGACGGGCCGGACGCGGCGGCCCTCGACCATCGCCCGGCGCAGTTCAACGATCGCCGCGTTCATGCGCGGTGAGACGCCGCGCGACTTCTTCCACGTGATCACCCTGGGCCGGCGTCGCGCGGGAATGCCGGCGTGGGGTGACGCCCTGTCTCTGCAGGATCGTTGGGACGTCGTCGCCTATCTGTGGACGCTGGCCCGGCCGACCGCGGCGATTCCCGAGGGGCAGGGCATCTGGGTCGCCCAGTGTGCCGGCTGCCACGCCGCGACCGGTGACGGCACGGGACAGTTCGCGGCCGGCCTCACGGGGCCGGTGCCGGATCTCACGGGCATCGACCCGCTCGCCGGCCGCACCGATGCCGAGATCGCGGCGATCATCACCGGTGGCGTGGCGGGAACCCCGATGCCGGCGTTCGGAAGGTTGCTCGACGCGGGTCAGGTCGCCGCCGTGACCGCCTTCGTGCGCACGATCGGGCTCGGCGGCCCGATCGACAAGGCCGGGTCCGCGGCACGGCCGGCGGAGAGCCATCATCCCGATGCGACGGCCGCCTTCACCGCGGCGCGCGAGCTCGTCGACCGCGCGGTGGCGGCCTACCGAGCCGGCGACGCCGGTGCGTCCGCGCTCGCCACCGATGCCTACACTCGCTTCGAGCCCCTCGAGAAGGCGATCGGCGCCCGCGACGCCGCCGCCGTCCGCGGCGTCGAGGAGGCGTTCCTCCGGCTGCGGACTGCGCTCCGGACCCCGGCGCCGAGACCGACGTCGCGGCCGCCGCGATGGCGGTGGACGACCGTCTCGACGCCGCAGCGGCGGTGCTCGCCCCGAGCGGCGGATGGGCCCGGTTCGCGCAGTCGTTCACGATCATCTTCCGCGAGGGATTCGAGATCGTCCTCGTCATCACGGCGCTGCTCGCCTACGTGCGACGCGGGGGCCACCTGACCATGCTGCGCTGGATCTGGGGCGGCGTCGCGGCGGGCGTCGCGGCCAGCCTGGCGACGGCTGCGCTGCTGACGACGGTGTTCCGCCTGACGCCGGGTCTGTCCGATCTGCTCGAGGGCGCCGCGATGCTGCTGGCGGCAGTCGTCCTCTTCTGGGTCAGCTACTGGCTGATCTCGAAGGCCGAGGCGGATCGCTGGCAGCGCTACATCCGCGGCAAGGTGCAGCATGCGCTCGCCGTCCGGCAGCGGTGCGGCGCTCGGCGCGGCGGCGTTCCTCGCGGTGTACCGCGAGGGCTTCGAGACGGTCCTCTTCTATCAGGCGCTGTTCGGCGGCGCGCCTGCGGGCGACGTCATGGTGCTGGCCGGATTCGGTGCCGGGCTGCTCGTACTCGGTGCCGTCTACGCGGGCTTCGCGCGGCTCGGCCTCGCGATTCCGATCCGGCAGTTCTTCCTCGTGACCGGCGGTCTCCTCTACGGGATGGCGGTCGTGTTCGCGGGCAAGGGCGTGCACGAGCTGCAGGAGGTGGGATGGATCGGCGTGACGCCCGTCGCCGGCATGCCCACCATCGACGTGCTGGGTCTGCATCCGACCGCCGAGACGTTGGTCGTGCAGGGGCTCTTCGTGGCAGCCCTGCTCTACGCGATGTATCGCACGCTGCGCCGCCGCGGCGAGCCGTCGGATACCCCCGCATCGCCCCCCGCGCCGCGCGCCGACGTGACGCCGCTGCGCGCCCGGGACGGTCGCGGATGATGCGCGGGCTGGTCGCGCTCGCGCTGCTCGTCGCGCTGGGTGGCTCGGCGCGCGCGCAGGAAGGCGAATTCCTGACCGAGGCACAGGCGCCGGCGGCCGTGTTCCCGACGGGCGACGCCTTCGAGCGGCGCGACGTTCCCGTCACGCCCGAGCTGCGTGCCCGTGTCGCCGGGCGTCTCGGCGGCGAGACGTCGGTGTGGGAGGAGCGATGGGTGCTCTTCCGGGCGCGCCACGGCGAGACGGTGCTCGGCGATGCCGTGATCGTCGAGGAGATCGGCAAGCATCGGCCGATCACCTTCGTCGTGGGCGTGCGGCCCGACGGGACCGTGGCCGACGTCGCCGTCATGTCGTACCGCGAGGCCTACGGCGGCGAGGTGCGGACCACGCGATTCCTCGGCCAGTACCGCGGCAAGCGGCCGAGCGATCCGCTGCGCACCTACGACGACATCAGGAACATCGCCGGCGCCACGCTCTCCGTCGACGCGGCCAGCCGGGCGGTGCACAAGGCCCAGGCCGTTGCCGAGGTGATGCGGGGAACGACGTCGTGAGGCTCGTCGCGCTGTGGCTGCTCCTCGCGCCCGTGGCGGCGAGCGCAACGCCCGTCACCCAGGTGCACTACGTCATGGGGACGTACCTGCGGATCACGGCCGACGGGGCGGGCGCGCGGCCGGCGATGCAGCGCTGCTTCGACGACGCGCGTCGTCTGGACGCCACGTTCTCGCGCTGGGACGCGCACAGCGAGCTGACGCGCGTCAACGGGTCCGGCGGAGCCCGGCAGGACGTGAGTCCGGAGTTCGCCGCCCTGCTGCACCGTTCACTCGTGCTGTCCTCCACGACGGAGGGCGCCTTCGACGTCACGGTGGGCCCGGTCATGCGCGTCCTGCGTTCGCGAGGATCGGCCGCGGCCCTCGCCGACGCGCGCCGGCACGTGGGTGCTGCCAACGTGGCGCTGCGTGGGCACGAGCTGGTGCTCGCGCCCGGCGCGGAGCTCGACTTCGACGGGGTCGCAAAGGGGTGGGCCGTCGATCGCTGCGTCGAGCTCCTGCGAGGGGCCGGCATCACGCGGGCGCTGATCAGTCTCGGCGAGAGCAGCGCCGCGGCCATCGGCGCCCGGCCGGGCGCCTCGTCGTGGGAGCTGACGGTCCGAGGTCCCGGAAACAGCGACGCCGTCGGTATCCTCCGCCTGCGTGACCAGGCCATCTCGATCTCGGCGACCCTGGGTGGCCCGGGTGGAGAGCGGGCAGCACACATCGTCGATCCACGGAGTGGCGCGACCATCGCGGCCGACGCCGTCGCAGTCGTGGTCGCGGCGTCGGCGACGGATGCGGAGGCGTGGTCGAAGGTCGTCCTGATCCGCGGCCCAGCGGGTGTGGTGGCTGCCGAACGGCATGGGCTCGGCGCCGTGCACGTGACGCGTGACGATCTGCGGGCTGGCCCGCGGGCGTCGCAGGTCTTCTCCGCGTTCCATCCGCGGCACGCCATCGGCTCGAACGAGGAGGGGCCCTGGTGAGAAGCTTCGGCACGCCCGGGTATCTGCTCGGCGACGCGCGCTTCGAGGTGCGCGTCGTCTACACCGCGTTCCTCCTGTTCGTGCTCGTGGGCATGGCGACCATGGCGTCGTTCCAGCTGATCCACGTCGGCCCGCGGCCGGCGCAGATCGCGGCCTATTGGCGGGGTGGTGACCGCGGTGGGGCGATGCTCTTCCCCAAGACGCTCCGCGAGATGATCGAGCTGACGCACTTCCACGCCTTCACGATGGGAATCGTCTACCTCGTCCTCGCGCACCTGTTCCTGGCGACCACGGCGTCGGAGGCGTTCAAGCGCGCGATGGTGATCGTCGGCTTCGTCGGGTCTGCTGGGCGACATGCTTGGGGTCTGGCTCATCCGCTACGTGTCGGCGGCCTTCGCCTGGCCGCAGGTGGTCTTCTGGGCGGGAGAATGGACGGCGTTCGCGGCCTACATCGCCTGGCCGCTGCACGAGATGTGGGTGCGGGATGACGAGTGAGAAGCGCCCGCCTGCCGGCGCCGCCGCGGATCTGCGCTGCACGTGCGGCAGCCTGATGGCGCGACAGACGACGACGGGCATCGAGCTCAAGTGCCGGCGGTGCAAGCGCATCGTCGTGCTGCCGCTGCCGGCGGGGGGCCGCTGGGTGGAGGTCCGGCATCGCTAGACGGTCCGTCGCGATTCACGAAGCGGCCAGCGGTCCCGAGCCCCGAGCCCCGACAGATGACGTTCTCCGCCACGCGCGGACGACGTTCGGGAGGTTCGAGATGGTTCGGAGACGATCGATCGGATGGGTGGCACTCCTCGTGGTGGCTCTTGGGGCAGCCCCCGTCGCCGCGGAGACGATCGAGCAGCGCCTCGAGCGCATGGAGCAGGAGATCCGCGACCTGAAGCAGGAGCTCAGGCAGCGCGACGCGGAGGATGCCAAGCGCAGGTCGGCAGAGACTACCGCTCCGTCGCCGTCGGCGCCCGTCGAGACTGCCGCTCCAGCGCACGCTCCGACCGGGACCACGGGCAAAGGCGGCGCCGCCAGTACGGCCACCGACGTCGTGCGGGCGATCACGGATCGCGTGAAGATCGGCGGCTACGGGTCAGGACGCTTCGAGACGTCCTCGTTGAGCAATCAGAACACGACGTTCACGTATCGTCGCTTCGTGCTCACCACGGACGCCAACATCGCTCCCCGGCTGCGTGGCTACTTCGAGCTGGAGTTCGAGCGCTTTCGCGAGCTCGAGCTGGAGAAGTCCAACACGACGGGCGAGGGCGGGCTCACCGTCGAGCAGACCGTCGAGGGTACGAACGGTTCGGAGATCTCCTTCGAGCAGGGATGGCTGCAGTTCGACCTGACCAACGACTGGCTCAAGTTCCGCGCCGGCGAGGTGCTCGTTCCCGTCGGACGCTTCAACATCAACCACGACGACAACCTGTGGAACCTCCCGCGTCGCTCGCTGGTCGATCGCGGGACACCCGTGCTGCCGGTCACCGCCGCGTGGGGCGAGATCGGCGCCGGCTTCGTCGGCGACGTCGCGCTCGGCAGGGACTCGATGGTCAACTACCAGACCTACGTGCTGAACGGCGTGACGCTGGACACCGAGTTCGAGCAGATCGCGCGGACGCGAAACCCCGAGAGCACGGAGACGGCCATCGAGGTGAAGGTCTCGCCCTCGACCGGTACCTTCGGAAGCGACACGAAGAATGCCAAAGCCTGGGCGGGTCGCCTCGCGTACAGCCCCTTCCTCGGACAGGAGCTCGGCTTCTCCGGCTACTGGGGCCGCTACACGCCGGACTTCCTCTCCAACGAAACGCTCTGGACGCTCGGCACGGACGGGCTCTTCAGCTGGGGTCCCTTCGATCTCGAGGGCGAGTTCCTCTACACGAACTTCGGCGGCGTCAAGAACGTCGCGAAGAGTCTCGCCCAGGTGGCCGTCAACGGCGTGAGCGAGACCGAGAATCCCGACCTCAACACCGAGGTCGAGTTCGAGCTGTCGGGCCTGGCGTCGCACAAGTACGGCTACTGGCTGGAGGCCCGCTACCACTGGTGGCCGCAGTCGCTGAACGACACGATCTTCGGCAAGTACTTCACCAACCCGCAGTTCGTGGCGGTTCTTCGAGGCGAGCAGGTCTGGCTGGACGACCTGGTCACCGAGGCCGACTTCGCCGGCGGCGTGCTGCAGACCTTCAATACGTCCAACCGGTTCGTCAACCGCATCACCCCCGGCCTGGCCTACCGGCCGACGCCGCTGGTCGTGTTCCAGCTCGCGTACGAGTTCACCTGGACGAACTCCGGCCAGAGCCTCTCGGGCGTGACCAACTACCTCGCCGCCGGGCCCAGGGAGAACACCAACAGCGCGTTCCTCATGGGCGCCGCGTTCGGATTCTGATCCATGTACAGACTCGCAGTGATCGTCACGATCGTGCTCGTCCTCCTGGGTGGCCCAGCGCGTGCCCAGGAAGAGGAAGAAGAGGAAGGCGATCCGGCCGAGGTCGCGATCGGCGAGCGGCTCTTTCTCGAGACCCGCTTTTCGCAACACTTCTTCGCCGCGTCGAACGGGGACGCGAACGCGATCGTCGCGGGCGACCCGGTCGTCGGCACGCTCGAGACCCCGGCTGGTTCCGTTCCATCACCCTTCGCCGGCCAGGCCCTGAACTGCCGCTCCTGTCACCTGGTCGACGACGCCAAGGCGATCCCCGGGGCCGGTAGCCGCTCCTACGGCGATTTCGCACGCCAGAGCCCGATCCCGGCGCGCAGCGACGGCGCGACGCACACGCCGCGCAACTCGCCGCCGCTGGTGAACGCGAGCCTCACCCGGGACCGCCCGTTCTTCCTCCACTTCGACGGCGAGTTCCCGAGCGCCGTCGCCCTGGTGAAGGGTACCTTCACCGGCCGCAACTTCGGCTGGCTGCCGGGGGAGCAGGCCGCCGCCGTGCACCACATCGCCGCGGTCGTCCGCGGGGACGACGGCTCCGGACAGCTCGCACGCGATTTCGGCGGATCGTACCGCAAGATCCTGGCCGGGACCGACGGGTCGATCCCCAAGGACTTCCGCCTGCCCAGCCGTTTTCGGCTCGATGTCGCGAGGGCCAGTGACGACGAGATCGTCGACGTCGTCGCGCGGCTCGTCTCCGCGTACGTCGAGTCGCTGGAGTTCACATCGGACGAGAGCGGATTCAGCGCCTCTCCGTACGACACGTTCCTGCGCAAGAACAACCTGCCGCGCCGCCCCCGGCGCCTCGAGACCCAGAAGCAGTATCTCGCACGCCTGAAGATCCTGCTCGCCGCGCGCGAAGCCGAGGGGCTGGCGCTGGTGAGCGATCCCGAGGACGGGACGTTCATGCTCCATTCGCACTCGTTCACGTTCGGCACGCAGGAGCTCCTTGGGTTCCGCATCTTCACCGATCGGGCACGAGGCAACTGCGTGGCCTGTCACACCCCGCCGAACTTCACCGATTTCGGCTTCCACAACACCGGGGCGTCGCAGGACGACTATGACGCAGTCCACGGCGCGGGGACGTTCGCTACCCTCGCGATTCCCGATCTCGGCACGCGGAGCGCCAATCCCGACGCATACCTACCGGCGACCGCCGGGCATCCGACGGCGCGCGAGCCGTTCCGCCGCCGCGTCGCCCTCGATCGGCCGGGCGAGACCGACCTCGGGATGTGGAACATCTACCAGAACGGCGATCACCCCGACCGGCGCCAGCAGCGTCAGCTCGAGCGGCTCGTGTGCGAGTCGCGCGGCAACCGGGCAGCATGTGGCCGGCTCCTGCCGACGCCGGACGCCAGGCTCGATGCGGCGGTGGGATTGTTCAAGACGCCGGGTCTCCGCGACCTCGGGCACTCGGCGCCGTACCTGCATACCGGCGGCAAGGATACGATCGAGGACGTGCTGCGCTTCTACGTCACGATGTCGCAGCTGGCGCGATCGGGCGCCGTTCGCAACGCGGCACCTGAGCTGGCCCGCATCCGCATCGGCGAGGCCGACGTCGCACCGCTGGCCGCGTTCCTGCGTGCGCTGGACGAGGACTACGAGTAGGGTCGCTCAGTCGTGCATCTGCTCGGCGAGGTAGGCGGTCTCGCCGAGCTGCTTCACGAGTCCCAGCTGGACCTCCAGCCAGTCGAGGTGCGATTCCTCGCTGACGAGGATGTGCTCCAGCATCTCGCGCGACCCGTTGTCGCCGACGTCGGTGCAGAGTGCGATGGCCTTGTTCAGGCGCGCGACGGCGGCAACCTCGAGCGCCAGGTCGAGCTTCATCTGCTCGGGCACGGATTCGCCGACCATGATCTTGTCGAGCTTCTGCAGGTTCGGCACGCCGTCGAGGTAGAGTATCCGTTCGATCAGCTCCTCGGCGTGCTTCATCTCACTGATCGACTCCTCGCGGTTCTTCTTCGCGATCCGTCCGTACCCCCAGTTCGTGCACATCTTCGCGTGCAGGAAGTACTGGTTGATCCCCGTGAGCTCGGCCGTGAGGATGTCGTTCAGTGCCTCGATGACCCGCTTGTTCCCCTTCATGCCGCCTCCTGGCTGGAGGACGGCTACCACAGGGGGTGCGGGGAGGCCAGGTAGGGGCGCGGAATCAGGCGCTCTTGCGGAGCGGCTCGGTCAGGACCTCGCGCTGGATGAACCGGTCGGCAGCTGCCGCAGTCGGTCCCGGCGCCGTCGCAATGACGAGCGATGTCGTCGAGGGTGCGGGCCCCGCAACGCACGGCCTCGGTCAGCTCTCGGTCGGAAACGCCTCGACAGACACAGACGATCACGGTCGATCCCCCAGCCAAACGATCTGTGTCGACCTTAGCCGATTTTGAGAATCGTTTTCAAGAGCTGATTTGCCAGGGAATAGGCTGGGACGACTGCCACCTCCAGCTCAAGATCGGGCCGGGAGCCGGAACACGCGTGTCGCATTTTCCGCTGTTGTTGCAGCTACTTGTGCGACTGGCTCGGAGCGGACGGCAGCCACGGCCTCGGCCACCACCCGAACGTGCGCGGGCTCGTTCCGCCTCCCGCGGTGCGGGATGGGGGCCAGGTATGGAGCGTCGGTCTCGATCAACAGGCGGTCCGCCGGGACGGGACCGCACGGCGTCGCGCAGGGCATCCGCGTTGCGGAAGGTGACGATCCCCGCGACCGAGATCGCGAACCCGAGATCCAGGTAGCGCCGGGCGTCCTCGCGGTCGCCGGTGAAGCAGTGGATCACGCCCCCGACGTCGGCCGCCCGCTCGGCGCGCAGCAGCTCCGCGGCTTCGGCGTGTGCCTCGCGGACGTGGACGACCAGCGGCAGGCTCGGCGCGCGCGCCAGCGGCCACGTGTCGCGCGAACGCCTCGCGTTGCGCCGGGCGAGGGGAGTGGTCGTAGTGGAAGTCGAGTCCGGTCTCGCCGACGGCGACGACTCCCGGTGCGCGGAGGAACGTCGCGAGGGTGGCGAACGCGTCGTCGTCCGCGGTTCTCGCGTCGTGGGGATGGATGCCGACGGTGGCGAAGACGTCGACCCCCGCGTGCCGTCCGACGAGCGCGACGCTGGGCGCGTTGCGCTCGACGGCGCCGGTCGCGCCGACGCAGACCACGGTCGTCACCCCGGCCGCGGCGGCGCGCGCCAGCACCGCGTCGCGGTCGGCGTCGAACTCCGGCTCCGCCACGTGGCAGTGCGAGTCGATGAGCACGGGTCAGTCGGCCGGCAGCTCGACGCGTGGGAAGAGCGCCTCGGGAGGCGTTCGTCCCGTGACCCGGAGCGAAGGCCGTGCCCCATGGCAGGTCGAGCTCGTCCAGCCGCGTTCCCGGGAAGCCGAGCTGCGCGGCGAGCCGCGCCGACGTCTCGGGCAGGAACGGCGTCGAGCAGCTGCGCGGTGACGCGCAGCGCCTCGCACAGCTCGTGCAGGATGGCGCCGACGCGCGGCCGCTGCGCCGGGTCCTTGGCGAGCGTGAACGGCGCGGTCTCGACGACGTACTTGTTGGCGTGATCGATCGCGCGCCACACGGCCTCGAGCGCCGCGATGGAAGGCGAGCTGCTCGACGTGCGCATCGAACTCGCGGCGCGCCGTCGGCGAACGCCGCGCGCAGCGCCTGGTCGCGCGGCGCTCGGGTCGAGCGGCTGGACCGCGCCCTCGAAGTAGCGCTGCTGCATCGCGAGCATGCGGCTGGCGAGGTTGCCGAGGTTGTTGGCGAGATCGGCGTTGAGGCGCGTGACGAGCGCGTCCTCGCTGAACTCCGCGTCCTGGCCGAACGCCATCTCGCGCAGCAGGAAGTAGCGGAACGCGTCCATGCCGTAGCGCGTCTTCATCGTCGAGCGGGCGGACGACGTTGCCGAGGCTCTTCGACATCTTGCCTGGCTGCACCTGCCAGTAGCCGTGCACGTGCAGAGCCGGCGATAGAGCGGCAGCCCGGCCGCCATCAGCATCGTCGGCCAGAAGACGGCGTGCGGCTTCAGGATGTCCTTGCCGATCAGGTGCTGCGCGTGCGGCCAGAGGTCCGAGCCGGCCGACGGTGCTCGAGCGCGCTCACGTAGTTGAGGAGCGCGTCGAACCAGACGTAGGTGACGTAGCGGTCGTCGAACGGCAGCTCGATGCCCCAGGTGAGGCGGCGTCTTCGGCCGCGAGATGCAGAGGTCGCCGATCGGCTCGCGCAGCATCGCGAGCACCTCGTTGCGGTAGCCCTCGGGCGACGATGAGGTCCGGCGTCGCCTCGAGCAGCGCCAGCAGCCGCTCCTGGTACGCGCTCCATGCGGAAGAAGTAGTTCTCCTCCGCGATCTCCGTCGGCGGCGGTCTGGTGGTCGGGGCAGATGCCGTCGACCAGCTCGCGCTCCTGGTAGAAGCGCTCGCAGCCGAAGCAGTAGAGGCCGCGGTAGCTGCCGAAGTAGATGTCGCCGCTTGCGCGTGGATGCGTCGGCAGGACGTCCTGCACGAACGCGCACGTGGTAGCGCGTCGGTGGTGCGGATGAAGTGATCGTAGCGCAAGCCGACGGTCGTCCCACGTCGTGCGGAAGAGCGCCGCTCACGCGGTCGGCGTGCGCCTGCGGGCGTGACGCCGGCCCGCCGCCGCGGCCTGCGCGATCTTGTCGCCGTGCTCGTCGGTGCCGGTGAGCGAAGAACACCGTCGCGGCCGCGCTGCGCGCCAGAAGCGCGCGAGCGTGTCGGCGACGACGGTCGTGTACGTGTGGCCGAGGTGCGGCTCGGCGTTGACGTAGTAGAGCGGCGTGGTGACGTAGAGCGGATCGCCGGCCATGGCGGCGACGTCAGGCGTCTGCCCGCGGCGACCACGAGGTCGTCGAGCGTCGCCTCGACCTCGACGCCGTCGTCGTCGCGCCGGATGACCACGGTCTGCTTGAGGATGTTCTGGCGAACGACCTTGCCGTTGCCCTTCACGCTCTCGACGCGCGTGCCGACGGCGGGCAGCGCCGCGCCGAGCTCCAGATAGGTCTCGTACTCGTAGCGCAGGCAGCACTTGAGCCGGCCGCACTGCCGGCGAGCTTCGACGGGTTGAGCGACAGCCCCTGCTCCTTCGCCATCTTCACCGACGACGGCCTGGAACTCGCTGCAGCCACGACGAGCAGCACAGCTCGCGGCCGCACGAGCCGACGCCGCCGGCGACCTTGGTCTCGTCGCGCGCGCCGATCTGCTTCATCTCGACGCGGCGCGAGCAGCGTCGGCGAGCTCGCGCACCGAGGTCGCGGAGGTCGAGGCGTTCCTCGGCCGGCGACGAAGACGGTCGCCCTGCTGCCGTCGGCGCTGTCCTCGATCTTGACCAGCTTGACGGGCGATGCCGGTGGCGGCGCAGCGTGCCGACGACGGCCGTGATGCTGCTCGCGCTCGCGCTGCAGCGTCCGGTCCTCGCGGGAGAGATCGCGCGCGTCGGCCTTCTTCACCACGCGCAGCGTCGCCTGCGTGCCGGGACGACGGGTGCTGGCAACGACCACCGTGCCGAGGAGCAGACCGTGGTCGCTCTCCACCAGGACCCGGTCGTCGGTGCGAAGCACGAGCGGGCCGGGATCGAACCATCGCATGGGTCCGCGCGCGTTGAGCCGAACGCCCACCACCAATGGTCCGCTCTCCGTCGTGTACTCTTCCATCCCCTCAGTCCGAGCCGGGTTGGCGATCGATCGCTCGCAGTCCGAGGAGCATCGTCTCGAGTGCGAGCTGTCGGTTGGCGTTCTGTTCGAGTGCCTCGATGGTATCACACACCAGCGCGAGTTGGCGAAGGACGGCGGTCGGCGGGAGCGTCGCCGCGGCGTGCCCGATTGCATCGATCAGGTCGGCGTTCCGCGGCTCCGCGGCGACGCCCAGCACGGCGCCGAGGACGTCCCGGTACCATGACACGGCGGCCCCGAGTGCGACGTCCAGCGACGTCTGTCCCAGCTCCTGCGCGAGCTTCGACAGCTCGCGCGGCGGAGTGCTCCGCCAGCCGGGGCGAGGGCGTCGAGGACCCGTTTGCGGACCTCTTCCATGCCGTCGCCAGCCAGCTCGAGGGCGCGACCCGGCGACCCCCCGGAGCGCGCCGCGAGGGCGCGCGCGGCGGCGGGAGCCACGCCGTGTGCCGCGAGGATCTCGCCCATGGCGTCGCTGCCGAGGGACTCGAGTCGGACCCGCTGACAGCGCGAGCGCACGGTCGGCAGGACGCAGCGCGGGAGCGCTGGCCGTGAGTATCAGCACGGCGCGCCCCGGCGGCTCCTCGAGCGTCTTCAGGAGGGCGTTCTGACCGTGCTCGTTCAACTGCTCCGCCCCGTCGACGATCGCGACCTTCCGCTCCGCCATGAGCGGACGGAGCCCGAGCCAGCGGGTCGTCTCGCGGGCCTGCTCGGTGCGGATGTCCCGGCGATCGGACTCGCGCATGACGATACGGAGGTCGGGATGCGTCTCCGCGGCCACCCGGATGCAGTGGCGACACGTGCCGCAGGCGTCGTCACCGACCGGCGTCTCGCACAGGAGGCGCGCCGTGAACGCGTCGGCCAGCAGGCGCTTCCCGATGCCGCGGCGGGCCGATGAACAGGTAGGCGCCGGCGACCTGTCCGTCGCGCGCCGCCGCCGCGAGGCGGGCCGCTGCGACCTCGTGACCGCGAACCGCCGTGAACGCCGTCATCGCTTGGCCCGCAGGCGTCGCTCGACGTGCGCACGGATGCGCGCGGCCACGTCGTCGATCGGCGCCGTGGAATCGATGCGGTGGAACCGCGACGGCTCGGCGGCGGCGAGCGCGTGGAAGCCGCCGCGGACCCGCTCGTGGAAGGCCTCGGCCTCGCGCTCGAAGCGGTCGCCTGCGTCGTTCCGCCGGTGCGCGCGGCGGAGGCCCTCCGACACGGAGCAGTCGAGGAGGATCGTCACATCGGGTGCGAGCCCGTCGCGGGCCCGCGCGTCGAGCCCGCGGACGACGTCCAGATCGAGACCGCGGGCGTATCCCTGGTAGGCGATGGTCGAATCGGAGAAGCGGTCGCACAGGACGATCCGACCGGCCGCGAGCGCCGGCCGGATGAGCTCGTTCACGTGCTGCGCCCGGTCGGCGCAGTAGAGGAGCAACTCGGCCAGCGGCGTGAGCGGGACGGCGTCCGCACCGAGCAGCAGGCGACGCAAGGCCTGCCCAGCCGCCGTGCCTCCTGGCTCACGCGTCTCGACGACGTCGCGGCCGCCGGCCCGCAGGTGGCTGGCGAGGAGGCGCAGCTGCGTCGACTTGCCGCACCCCTCGATCCCCTCGAAGGTGACGAAGAGCGACACGGGCCCCCGGCTGTAGCCCGGCGACTCCGGGGGCGCAAGCGCGTTCAGCCGGCGAGATCGCGCCCGAGCACGAGCCCCACGCCATGCAGGAGCTGGCGCTCGGTGTAGGGCTTCGCGACGAGGTAGTCAGCCCCGAACTTGTAGCCGGCCAGGATGTCGGCATCACCGGACCGACCCGTCACCAGGATGACCGGAATGGCGGCGAGCTGGGGGTTGGCCTTCAGCTGGTCGAGCAGCTCCATCCCGTCCGTGCCGCGGAGGGCGACTTCGAGCAGAACGAGGTCGGGTGGATGGCGTTCGATCGCGGCGTGCGCGGCGGCAGCGTCCGAGACGACCTCGACGGCGAAGCCGCGCTCGCCGAGAACACGTGCGGCCATCGCCGCGTCCGCGGCGTCCGCATCCACCACCAGCACGCGCTCGTCCATCGCTAGTGTCCCGTCTCCGAAATCGCGACCATGATCTCGGACGTTCTCACGCCGTCTGGCATCGTTGCTCCTCCTCGCAATAGCTTCGGCTATTGCTCGTCGTCGCGCCTCCCCAGGCGGCGTGACTCCGCCCGATCTCGTGGTCGCGATTTCGGAGACGGGACACTAGGCCGCCGCGCAGGCACACGGAACGCGATGGCAGCGCGGACACCCCTCTCCGTAGCGGGCGACGGCAGCCTCGAGGTCGACGCCTGCCAGATTGGCGAGCGATCCCAGCCAGGCGAGCACGTCGCCGAACTCGTGCCGCATTGCCCCCGGGTCGCCATCGCGCAGGGCACGCGCGAGCTCACCGACCTCCTCCACCATCCAGCGGAACGTGGCGTCGCGCCCGCGGGCGGCGTCGCGTTCGAGGTAGGTCCGGCGGAGCACGTCCTGCAGCTCGGCGATCCGCATGTCGAACCAGTGTAGCGCGATCAGCCGTGGTCGCGCACGCCCAGGATGGCGGCGCGGCGCGGTAGCGTGTGCAGGACGTCCGCCGCAGCGATGGCTGCGGCGTCGTGGGTGACCGTCAGCTGGCCGTCCACCCGGAGCGGCGAACCGACGAGCGGTGATCCGACCCAGAGCGCGCCGCGCACCAGAAGGCGCGCCCCGGGGGCGATCTGGATGCCGCGGGTCGCGACCAGCACCCCGGAGAAGTCGAGATTCGCCCCCACGACGAGCGCCCCGTCGACCACGAAGAGACCGGCTCCTGCGCTGTCGCCCGTGATGGCGAAGTCGCCGTCGGCGAGGGCGAGCGACGGCACGGGAGGCGGTCCTGGGGGTGTCAGGGCCTCGGGCCCCGCGTGGGCGCCGACGCGTACCCGTCCCGCGAGCGCGTCGAGCGGCGGAGCCGGTGCGATGATGGGGGCATCCGTGCCGGCGCCGATCGTGATGCGACCGGCTTCAGTGGCGAGCCAACCATCGAGCGCAGCGGGATCGGCCGGAGCCCCGAGCGACGCGCGCGCCGCCGCCGTCGGGTCGAGCGGATCGCTACCGTCGAGAGCGATCGTGCCCCCGACGGCCCCGAGCGTGCTCGCGTCGGCGAGCCAGACCACCGCCCGCACCCCGGCCTCTCGCGGCCGGCCGACGACCGCCGTGAACGTTCGTCGGCCCGGACCGGCCTGGGCATCCACTTCGGCCAGAAGTCGGGACGGTGGCGTGCCTGCCGCTGGGGCAGCCGCCGCGGCGACGGTGCAGCCGGCGGATGCGGGCAGCGTTCCGTCGTCGGGCGTGCCGGCGAGTGCATCGGGGCCGAGCAGCGCGGCGCCGAGGTCCCATCCGGCCGGCAATCCCGCCGTCGCGCGCGCCGCGCAGGCGTCGGCCGCGGCGAGCGCCCCCGCGGCGGCGCCGCGGCTCCGCGTTACCCCCAGTTCGGTTCGCACGAGCGACGTGATCGCGGTGGTGAGGATGATCGTCGCCGCCAGGGCGAGGATGGCGCCCGGCATGGCTGCGCCGCGGTCGTGCGTCATGGGTCCCTCCTGAGGGCGACGGTCATGCTGCCGCGAGCCGGACGGGCGAGGCCCGTCGGCGCCAGCTCGAGGTCGAGCCGGACGGCGCGCACGCGGGCCCGGGTCGCCGGATCGAGACCGCCGGGTGGCACGGGGACGCCGCCGCCCGACGCGTCGAGATACTGGAACCCGCAGCGAGTGGTCGCGTCCGCGAGCGGCAGCGACTGCGCGCCGATGATGCGCGAGAGTCGACGCGCGCCAGCGTTGCAGACCCAGGCGGTGCGCTCCTCCGACGATGCGTCGACGGCGCCGTCGGCGTCGAGGTCCGCGGCGAGCGTGACCCGATCGACGTCGGCTTCGACGAGCGCTTCCACGCCGATTGCCCGCGGATCGTATCCAGCGCGGCGGACGTCGAAGACGAGCGCCTCCACGGCCAGCTGCAGCAGTGTCCTCGACCTCGCCGCGGCGGCCGAGAACACTGTGCAGGCGCCCTCCGATGCCCACGGCCCGGGTCGCCGCGCTCAGTACCACGGTCGCCAGGAGCATCGCCGCGAGCAGCTCGACCAGACCCGCGCCCCGCTTCATGGCAACGCCTCCGTGATCACCGTGACCCGGTGTCCGCCCGGCCATGTGACCTCGGCCGACAAACCGTCGGGACGCCCCCGTCCCCGGACGACGCTCCACCGTCGGGTGAAGCGCGTGCCGTCGGCGCCGAGCACACTGTCGGTCCCCGGCGCGCGGGGGCCCGCGCGCAGGGCTTCGATCCGGGCCGTCGCGAGCGCGAGCGCAGCGGCTCGTGTGCGCGCCGCCGTCAGACCGCTCGTCGCCGCCGGCGCGACGGCTGCCAGCCCCGCTGCCGCCAGCGCGGTCAGCGCGACGGCCACGAGGACCTCGACCATCGAGAAGCCGGCGCGCGCCGTCATGACACCCTCACGCGGCCGCGCTGATTGACGACGATCGCGCGCACACTGCCGCCGGACGTGAGCCGCACGGTGCCGTTGTCTGCGGTGCCGATGGCGGTGAAGCGCAGCCGGGCCGCCGCCGGCAGCGACGCCAGGGCCACCGTCGCCGGTAGCGTCCGTCGTTCGAGGACGGCACCCCCCGACGTGCGCGTCTCCACCGTACGGGCCGTGGCGTCGAAGCGCACCTCGATCGTCTGTCCCGCGGCCAGTGCGCGCCCGCGAGCCAGGCGGAGCGCCGCGGCGATCTCGTGCGCGGCTCCCGCGACGCGCAGGCCCGCCATGACGACGGGAAGCTGCACGAAGCCGATGCCGCCGAGCGTCCCGACCAAGCCGACGACGACGAGCGTCTCGACGAGCGTCGTGCCCCGTTGGTTCCGCATGACCGCCACCTCCGATGACGCGGGAGGGGCGGGCACCGCGTACGCGAGCGGAGCTACCCGGCGGGAGAGGCCGATGCAAGGGGCAGCGGCGTGAAGGTCGGTACGCCCTGGCTCGACACCATGTAGCGGTAGAACGCGCGTTGCGGGTAGCGGGCCCGCAGCTGCGGATCCTCGGCGCCCATCTCGCGTGCCCAGACGACGTCGCCATCGAAGCGCGGCGAGTTGAGGCAGAGGAACGGCTCGAACTGGAGGACGCCGATCTGGCGATCCCGGTCGAGCTCCGCGGCACAACGCGCAGTGAGTTGGCGGTTCTCGGGAAGGCGCAGGAGCGGATCGCGCGTCAGCTCGACGGCGACCGTACCCGGCTGCGCCTGCGGCATCGCGGCCTCCAGCTCGGCCAGCAGCGCTGCACCGCGCACGCCGCGTGTTGCGGCGTCGGCGAGGCGCTCTTCGAGTGCGCAGGCATCGAACGACCGGAAGATCCGCGGGGAATCCTTCATCGGCACGCCCGCCGCCCACAGGCGAGCGATGAGGCGGACGCGCCATTGGTCGGGGACCAGCACGACGGCATCGTGAATGCCGGCGACCCGCGCGTCCTCGTCGGGATGCAACGCGAGCTCCGTGTTTCGCGTGGCGTAGGACGCGAGCCTTCCGGGGACGCGCGCGGTGACCGCCACCAGGGCGAGTACCGACAGTCCTACGATCGCGAGATCGCCCACGACCAGGCGGCGCCAGCCCAGACTCGGCGTGAGCGTCCCGAGGCGGACCATCGCCGCCGCGAGCAGGACCAGGACCGACGGGACCGCCGAGAAGAGGAATCGCGGTCCGTAGAGGATGTCGCGATGGAAGTAGAAGGCGAGGCCCGCCACGAGCACCAGGAGATACGCGGCGGCGACGCGGAGACCCGCATCGAGCCGGCCGCGCCGCAGCAGCAGTCCGAGTGCGATCAGCACGGAGACGGGCACGGGCCACTCGAGGAGATAGACGTCGAGGTTGTGCGCGTCGAGCGCGCTGTGCCCGGCGGCGGTCATCAGCGAGACCGACTGCCCCCACGGCGTCGCCTGGTCGAGGCCGACCCCGTGCCCGGCGCCCCAGACCGCCAGGTACGTGAACGTGAGCGGGTTGCCGGTGGTGGCCGCATTGTAGGCGAGCGTCGGCGCGACCGTGACGAGGCCGGTCACCGCGGTGGCCATCGCGACGCGCCATGCGCCTCGTGAGAGGGCGGTGGTGAGCGCCAGCGCACCCACCACCGCGAGGGCCATGCCGTCGAGGGGACGGAGACCGATCAGGAGCCCCGTCGCTGCACCGAGGGCGGCGCCGGCCCGCGCGCTGCCGCGCGCCACGCCGACCGCAGTCGCGAGTCCCCAGGCGACGCAGAGGGCCGCGGGCAGGTGATTCATCGCGCTCGCGTCCATCGCGATCACGAACGGCGACAGCAGCACCAGGCCGGCGGCGAGCCGCGCGATGCGTTCGTCGCCGGTCTCGACCCCGAGCCGGTACACGGCGACGGGGAGCAGCGCGGCCATGAGCGGCGTGACGAGCCAGACGGCGCCGGCGGCGACGCCGGCGGCGAGGAGCGCGGCATGCACCGGCGGATACTGCCCGGCCCAGCCGCGATCGGCGAGGAGCATGTTCATCGCCGCGAAGTGGGGCACCGAGGCGGGCGGAGGCGCCAGCGCGGCGCCGGAGAGGAAGATGCGGGCCTGGAAACACTGCACCCAGCTGTCGATGATCTGCGGGTTCCGGGCGAAGCACCAGATCGCGACGGCGATCGCCTCCGCACTCGCGAGCATTCCGAGCCCGACGAGGAAGACGCGCCGCGGAACCTTGAGCACGCGAGCGAAGGCAGCGTGCAGCGCCGCCGCGATGGCTCCCTGGCTGAGCAGCAGCAGGAGGAGCGTGCCGAGTCCCGTGAGCAGGAGCATCCGCCACCAGAGTGCCCACGTCTCGGCGTAGCGCGCGTGGTTGGTGATGCCGGTCCATTCGCCGATGGGCAGCAAGGCCGCCACCGCCCAAACGACGAGCAGCGCGGTCAGCGGGCGGTCGAGACGTTCAGCCATCGATACGGAACTGCCACGGCAACCCGACGTCGGGCGCGTAGAGCGCCACCAGCGCACCCAGGGCCAGGAACGGGCCGAAGGGAATTGCCGTGCGGCGGGCCGTGCGGCGCAGGTGGATCGGTAGTGCCCGCCATCCCAGCCGTCGCACGACGCGGCCGCTCTGCTGGCTGATGCCGTTCGCGAGCATCGCTCCGACGCCTGCGACCGCGCCGGACATCGACGCGACGATCAGCACGGCGGGCAGCGCCTGCCAGCCGAGGAAGGCGCCGATCATGGCGAGCAGCTTCACGTCGCCGAAGCCCATACCCTCGACGCCGGTGAGTCGCTCGTAGCTCGCCGCGACCGCCCACAGCACGCCCCCGCCGGCGAGAACGCCCAGCAGCGAGTCGACGACTCCGATGCCGTCGGGGAGCAGGGACGTCGCCAGCCCCACCACGATGCCCGGCAGGCTGATCTCGTCGGGGATGAAGAGGTGGTCGAGGTCGACCGCGGTGACGAGCAGCAGGGCCGCGGTGAACGTGAAGGCGACCAGAGCCTGGGGGGTCAACCCGAAGGTCCAGAGGGCGAGTCCGGCCAGGGCCCCCGCCGCCAGCTCGATGAGCGGATACCGCGACGAGATGGGCTCGGCGCAGGTGCGACAGCGGGCGCGCAGCAGGAGCCACGACACGACCGGGATGTTGTCGTACCAGGCGATGAGGGTGCCGCAGCGCGGGCAGCGGGAGCGCGGGCGAACGACCGACTCGTCGGCTGGGATGCGATGGATGCAGACGTTGAGGAAGCTCCCGACGCAGGCGCCGAACACGATGCCCACGAGGAGCACCGCCCAGCCATCGGGGCCTACGGGAAGCGGGGGCATGAGGGTCAACGCCACGGGGTAATCTCACGGGGGATCGGCGTCAATCGCAAGCACCAGAAAAGCGACGGGGGACGAACCGTCGGTTCGTCCCCCGTGCCGTGATGATGATCGAACGAAGAGATCAGCTGCAGGCGAGGTTCGGCGAACCGGCGCCCGGGGCGCTGGTCCACACGCAGCTGGCGTACGACGCCGGGTTCGACGTCGTGACCGTGGCCACGAACTGGGTCACGTCGCCGGTCGAGTTGCAGCTGTTGCCGCCCGACGCAGCGAAGCCCGGCAGGCCCGTGCAGGCGCCGGCCAGGTAGGTGTTGTTGTCCACGAAGTACGCCTCCTGGGCCGTCGCCGCGCTCCGCGCATCCGACTCCATCCGGGCGTCGAAGCCCTTCCGGCGATAGAGCGCGAACTGCGGGATCGCGATCGCGGCGAGAATGCCGATGATCGCGACGACGACCAGGAGCTCGATCAACGTGAAGCCCTTGGTCCCCTTGTTACGAAACTTCTGCATGCGGTGTTCCTCCTCTAGCTGGCTGAATTCTCCGTCCGGGGCATCCGTCCGGTTCGGGCTGTCATGGAGCAATCAAAGTGCCACGGGCCGCCGCGCCCGACTGTGCCACCCACTTGCGGGGTCGCGGTCCGGACGCCGCGAGAACACGCGGCCTGCGAGGGCAAATGGCCGGGCGGGGCGCGCGGTGAGCGCGCGGCCGATTGCGGCCAGGAGCGTCGAATGCATGACGGTCGGCATCAATCGATCACCGATCCGAGCTTGAAGATCGGCAGATACATCGAGACCACGAGGCCGCCGATCACCACGCCGAGGAACAGGATGACGGCTGGCTCGAGGAGCGACGTGAGGTTGGCGACCGTGTTGTCGACCTCGTCCTCGTAGAAGTCGGCGATCTTCTGCAGCATCGTGTCGAGGGCGCCGGTGGTCTCGCCGACGGCGATCATCTGACAGACCATCGGCGGGAAGACCTTGCTCTCGATCAGCGGCTCGGCGATCGTGCGGCCCTCGCTGATGCTGGCGCGGGCCTGCGAAGATGGCCCGCTCGACCACCTTGTTGCCCGCCGTGCGGGCGGTGATCGCGAGCGCGTCGAGGATCGGCACGCCGGACGACACCAGGGTGCCGAGCGTGCGCGTGAAGCGCGCGATCGCCGACTTGCGGATCAGCGTCGCCGAAGACCGGAGACCTTGAGCATGAGCCGGTCGATCGTCAGGTGGCCCGGCTCGGTCCGGTAGGACTGGCGGAGCACGACGAAGCCGATCACAGGGGCGACCAGCAATGTCGTAGACGTGTGCGATCGTGAAGTTCGACAGGTTGATGACGAACTGCGTCGGCGCCGGCAGGCGCCTGGCCGAAGCTCGAGAACAGCTCGGCGAAGACCGGGATGACCCAGATCAGCAGGATGCACGGTGACGAGCACGGCGGCGCCGACGATGCACGCCGGATAGATCATCGCGCCCTTGATCTTGCTCTTCAGCTTGGTGGCCTTCTCCATGTAGTTCGCGAGGCGGTACGAGGATGGTGTCGAGGATACCGCCGACCTCGCCGGCGGCGACCATGTTGGTGTAGAGGTCGTCGAAGACCTTGGGGTGCTTGCGGCAGCGCGTCGGCGAACGTCGAGCCCGCTTCGACGTCGTCCTTGCATCTCGCGATGATCTTGCGGAACACCTTGGTGTCGGTCTGCGTGCCGAGGATGTCGAGGCACTGCACGATCGGCAGACCGGCGTCGATCATCGTGGCGAACTGGCGGGTGAAGACGACGACGTCGCGCTGACTTGACCGGCGCGCCGAAGGTGGGGAGGCTGATCTCGTGGTCGAGCCCCTTGCCCTTCTCCTTGATCTTGCCGGCTGTTCGGCTGGATGCGCTGCGTGCGGAGACGGATGATGACCGCCTCGCGGCTCGGAGCCTCCATCTCGCCCGTTGAGTACCTCGCCCTTCGGCGAGACCCCCTCCCACTTGAAGACCGGCATCGGTCTCCTCCTCAGTTGGCCGGCTGCCCGGGCGGCGCGACGATCGAGCCCGAGCATGGTCCGGAGCTCGTCGATCTCGGTCGCGTGGCCGAGGGCCTCGTCGTGCGAGATGAGGTTGCGCTGCACGAGGGCCGACCAGCGACTGGCTCATCGTCTGCATGCCGAACTTCGCTCTGGCCGACCTGCATCTGCGAGTAGATCTGGTGGACCTTCTCCTCGCGGATGAGGTTGCGGATGGCGGGGTTCGGGATCATCACCTCGGCGGCGAGGACGCGGCCGCGGCCGTCGCGGCGCGGGATCAGCTGCTGCGAGATCACGCCCTGGAGCACCAGCGACAGCTGCGCGCGCACCTGCGGCCTGCTGGTGCGGCGGGAAGACGTCGATGATGCGGTTGATCGTCTGCACGGCGGAGTTGGTGTGCAGCGTCGAGAAGACCAGGTGGCCGGTCTCGGCGACGACCAGCGCCGCCTCGATGGTCTCCAGGTCGCGCATTTCGCCGATCAGCACGATGTCGGGGTCCTGCCGCAGCACGTGCTTGAGCGACTGCGCGAAGCTGTGCGTGTCGGCGAACACCTCGCGCTGGTTGACGAGGCAGCTCTTGTGCTCGTGGACGAACTCGATCGGGTCCTCGACCGTGACGATGTGCTCGTGGCGCTCGCGGTTGATCTTGTCGATCATCGCCGCGAGCGTCGTCGATCTTGCCGCTGCCGGTCGGGCCGGTGCACCAGCACGAGGCCGCGCGGGCAGCTTGGTCAGCTCGGGGACCGACGGCGGCAGGCCGAGCTCGGTGAGCGGCGGCATCTTGTGCGGGATCATGCGGAAGGCGCCGCCGACGGCGCCCTTCTGCAGGTAGAGGTTGCCGCGGAAGCGGCGCACGCCCCTTGATGCCGAACGAGAAGTCGAGCTCGCTCTCCTCCTCGAACTTCTTCTTCTGCGCCTTCGGTGAGCAGGCTGTAGCAGAGGTTCTTGGTGTCGGTGGAGCTGAGCGGCGGGATGCGCGAGCGGCTGCAGCTCGCCGTGCAGACGCGATCATCGGCGGGCTCGCGTTCGTCACGTGCAGGTCGGACGCGCCCTGCTCGACCATCTCGCGAAGGAAGGCTTCGATGGAAGGCATCGCGCGGAAGAAAGCAGCTTGTGTGCCACCCGTTGCGGTACGTGCTGGCGAGGGCTTTGCGCTTCAGCACCGTCACCGTTTCGCCGCGCCCCCGATCCGTGAAACGAGGCCTGAACGATTCTGTACGCGACGCATGCGACGGGGAGTCGTCTCAACTGCGCCAGGGTCGTGGGTCGCGGGCGAGGCGGCGGGGGGTGCGGGGGCGCTGCCCGCGCTCAGAGAGGCATTCGCGCCTGGCAGCGCCCCCGCACCCCCCCGCCGCCTCATGCACCAGGAAGCAGGCAGCCCGCCGGCACGACGCTCGTCGCCGTGCTCGCGACTCGAGATGAGCGCCGCGCTCAGGCGCAGCGCGAAGCGCGTCGCGCGCAGCCGGCGACGCTGCGGCGGGTCGCGGCGCCGGGGGCCGCCAGGCGCGAATGCTTCTCTGAGCGCGGGCGGCCCCCCGGCGCCCCGCGACCCTCGGGCACCGACCCCGAGTGCGCGACGACCCCGCTCAGTCCGCCATCGTGACGCGCAGCACTTCCTCGATGGTCGTCGTGCCGCGGGCGACGTTGATCAGGCCGCTCTGGCGCAGCGTCATCATGCCGGTCTGGATGGCGGTGCGCTTCAGCTCGATGGCCGTCGCGCCGGAGAGGACGGCCTCGCGCAGCTCGTCGGTCATCGGCATGACCTCGTAGAGCGCGACGCGGCCGCGGTAGCCGGTGCCGCCGCAGGCGGGCAGCCGGCGCCGTGCAGCGGCACGAACGGCTCGCCGGTCCAGCCGATCTCGATGCAGCACCTCGGCGTCGATCGGCCGATCTCGTCCTTGCACTGCGCGCAGATCACGCGCGCGAGGCGCTGGGCGATGATGAGGTTGACCGAGCAGGCGACCAGGAACGGCTCGACGCCCATGTTGAGCAGGCGGTTGATCGTGGAGGGCGCGTCGTTCGTGTGCAGCGTCGAGAGCACGAGGTGGCCGGTGAGCGCGGCCTTGACGCCGATCTCGGCGGTCTCGAAGTCGCGGATCTCGCCGACCATGATGATGTCGGGGTCCTGGCGCAGGAAGGAGCGCAGCGCGGCGGCGAAGTTGAGGCCGATGTCCTCGTGCATCTGCACCTGGTTGATGCCGACCAGGTTGTACTCGACCGGATCCTCGGCGGTCGAGATGTTCGACGCCGATCTTGTTCAGCTCGGACGAGCGCCGAGTAGAGCGTCGTCGTCTTGCCGCTGCCGGTCGGGCCGGTGACCAGCACCATGCCGTACGGCTTGTAGATCGCCTCCTTGAAGTGCCTGCAGCGCCTCCTCCTCGAAGCCGAGCTTGGTCATGTCGAGCTGGAGGTTCGACTTGTCGAGGAGGCGGAGCACGACCTTCTCGCCGAAGATGCGTCGGCAGGACGGAGACGCGGAAGTCCATCTCCGGTTGCCGGCCCGAGCTTCAGCTTGATGCGGCCGTCCTGCGGCAGGCGGCGCTCGGCGATGTCGAGCTGCGGCCATGACCTTGATGCGCGAGGTGATGGCGTTCTTCAGCTTGCAGCGGCGGCTGCATGATCTCGTAGAGCACGCCGTCGATGCGGAAGCGGACGCGGAGCATCTTCTCGTACGGCTCGACGTGGATGTCGCTCGCCCGCTTCTTGATCGCGTCGGTCAGGATCGCGTTGACGAGGCGGACGACCGGCGCCTCCTCGGTGGCGCGCTCGAGCTCCTTGAGGTCGATCTCTTCGTCGCTCTGTGACGACCTCGACGCTCTCGTTGCCGAGCTGCGAGAGCACGTCGTCGTAGTTGGCGTTGGCCGTCGTAGTAGCGCTCGATCGCGCGCTGGATCGAGCGTCGGGCGCGGCGACGGCGACCTTGACGTCGTAGCCGGTGAGGAACTTGACCTCGTTGATGGCGACCAGGTTCGACGGGTCGGCCATCGCGATGCGTGAGCGTCGAGCGCGACGAGGCTGATCGGGATCAGGTGGTGCTTCCGCACCAGGGCGGGCGGGATCGCATGCGCAGGACCTCGCGCGGGATGTCCAGCGACGAGCGGATCGACGACCGGCAGCCGGTACTCCCGCTGGAGGTACGAGAGGAGCTGCTCCTCGCTGATGAAGCCGAGCTTGACCAGGTGGGTCGAGAGCGCGCCGCCGTGCTCGCGCTGGGCCTCGATCGCCTGCGTCGAGCTGGTCGGCGTTCAGGTCACCGCGCCGCTGGAGGAGATCGCCGAGTCGGGAGCTCATGGCATCACTCCAGGGCGGTCGTCGTCAGTCGTGCCGGCGGCGCTGCGGCCGGGTCAATGGCAGCCCGGCAGCGATCGAGCGCGTGCGGCCATCGCCGCCAGCGGCGCCGGCGCCCGGTCCACGCCTCGAAGGCGAGGGCGCCCTGGTGCAGCAGCATGCGCGCTGCCGTCGAGCGTCGGCCGGCCGGCCCGCGCGGCGCCGGCGAGGAAGCGTGTGGGGCGCGCGCCGTAGACCAGATCGACGAACAGGCAGCGCGCCGGCGCCGCGGCGAAGCGGATGCGTGGACCGCCGCCGTGGAGGCCCGTCGGCGTCGTGTTGACGACGAGTGCGACGTCGGCGAGGGCGGAGCCGTCGGCAAGCGCGGCGAGAGGTACGGTCTCGGCGCGCGGCGCGCCCATCGCCGCGAGCGCGCGGCCGAGGGCCGTCGCCCGCGCCAGGCGTCCGATTCGCGACGACGATCGCGGTCGATGCCGCCGTCGACCAGGGCGGCGCCGACCGCGCGCGCGGCGCCGCCGGCGCCGATGATCACGGCGGTCGCCCCGCGCAGGCGCACCCTGCCCGCGAGTGAGCGCAGGAACCCGCGCGCGTCGGTGTTGTCGCCGCGGAGCCGGCTGCCGCGGAAGACGACCGTGTTCACCGCGCCGATCCGCGCCGCAGCGGGACTGAGCTCGTCGACCAGGGGCAGGACCGCCTCCTTGAGCGGCACGGTCAGGTTGAGGCCGCCCATTCCGAGCCGCCGCGCCTCGTCGAAGGCGTGCGCGAGCCCGCCGGGGGCAACCCGGTAGCGCAGGTAGAGGTGGGGCAGGCGGGCCGCCGCGAAGGCGGCGTTCTGCATCGCCGGCGAGAGCGAGTGCTCGACCGGGTCGCCGAGGACCCCGAACAGTCGTGCACGCTCCCGACGGCCCATCCGTGATTTTCCTTTGAGGCATGGGGTGACGCGCGGGTCACCCTGCCCCCCGGATAGTTCGGCCGACCTCGCGAGGGACTTTAGGTCAGCGCTTGAGTCGCCGCCTGCGCCGCCGCGAGCCGGGCGATCGGCACCCGGAACGGCGAGCACGAGACGTAGTCGAGGCCGACGCGGTGGCAGAACGCGCACCGATGCCGGCTCGCCGCCGTGCTCGCCGCAGATGCCGATCTTGAGCTTGCGGTCGCACCGACGCGGCCCTTCTCGACGGCGATCCGCATGAGCGCGCCGACGCCCGTCCTGGTCGATCGACTCGAACGGGTCGCGCGCGTAGATCTCGAACTCGTCGACGTACGGCGCGAGGAAGCGGCCGGCGTCGTCGCGCGACACGCCGAGCGTCGTCTGCGTCAGGTCGTTGGTGCCGAAGGAGAAGAACTCGGCCACGCCGGCGATCGCGTCGGCGGTCAGCGCGCCGCGCGGCACCTCGATCATGGTGCCGACGGGGTACGGGAACTTCACCCCGGTCGCCTGTCATCACCTCGTCGGCGACGCGCCGCACGATCGTCGGCCTGGAGCGCGAGCTCCTTCACGTGGCCGACGAGCGGGATCATGACCTCCGGATGGACGGCGATGCCTTCGCGCCTGCACGTTCGCCGCCGCCTCGAAGATGGCGCGCGCCTGCATCTCGGTGATCTCCGGGATAGATGATGCCGAGCCGGCAGCCGCGGAAGCCGAGCATCGGGTTGAACTCGTGCAGCGCCTCGACGCGCGCGTGGACGCGCTCGACCGGGATGCCCAGCTCGGCCGCGAGCGCCTGCTGGCCGGCGGCGTCGTGCGGCAGGAACTCGTGCAGCGGCGGATCGAGGGTGCGGATCGTGACCGGCCGCCCGTGCATGACGCGGAAGATGCCCTCGAAGTCGGCGCGCTGCAGCGGCAGCAGCTTGGCGAGCGCGGCGCGGCGCTCGTCGACGGTCGCCGCGAGGATCATCTCGCGCATCGGGCCGATCTTGCCCTCGCCGAAGAACATGTGCTCGGTGCGGCAGAGGCCGATGCCCTCGGCGCCGAAGGCGATCGCGTTGCGTGCACTGGTCGGGCAGGTCGGCGTTGGTGCGCACGCCGAGGCTGCCGCTCCTTGTCGGCCCACTTCATGAGCTGGGCGTACATGCTGGTAGATGGGCGCCTGCTTCGCGTCGAGCGTGCGGTCGACGAGCACGCGCACCACCTCGCTCGGCTCGGTGTCGATGTGGCCGAGGAACACCTCGCCGGTCGTGCCGTCGATCGAGAGTCGGTCGCCCTGCGCGGACGCACCGTTCCGTTTCCGGCGACGCGCATCTCGCCGGTGCGGTAGTCGATCTCGAGCGCGTCGCAGCCGGCGACGCACACCTTGCCCATCTGGCGCGCGACCAGCGCGGCGTGGCTGGTCATGCCGCCGCGCGCGGTGAGGATGCCCTCGGCGGCGGCCATGCCGCGGATGTCCTCGGGCGACGTCTCGATGCGCACCAGGATGACGCGCTCGCCGCGCGCCGCGCGCGCCTCGGCGTCCTCGGCGTGGAAGACGACGACGCCGCTCGCCGCGCCCGGGCCGGCGTTCAGCCCCTTGGCGAGCAGGCGGCCTGCGCGCGACCGCGCGGTCTTTGTCCGCTGGGACGAACGTCGGCCGCAGCAGCTGGTTCAGCTGCTCGGGCTCGACGCGCAGCAGCGCGTCGTGCGGGGTGATCAGCCGCTCCTTCACCATGTCGACCGCGATGCGGATGGCGGCGACGCCGGTGCGCTTCCCGACCCGGCACTGCAGCATGTAGAGCGTGCCCTGCTCGATGGTGAACTCGATGTCCATCATGTCGCGGTAGTGCCGCTCGAGCGTGCGGCGGATCTTGGCGAGCTGCGCCGTAGATCTGCGGGTTCTCGCGCTCGAGCGACGTCGATCGGCAGCGGCGTGCGGGTGCCGGCGACGACGTCCTCGCCCTGCGCGTTCATCAGGAACTCGCCGTAGAAGACGTTCTCGCCGGTCGCCGGGTCGCGCGTGAAGGCGACGCCGGTGCCGGAGTCGTCGCCCAGGTTGCCGAACACCATCGCCTGCACGTTGACGGCGGTGCCCCAGCTCTCCGGGATGTCGTTCAGCTTGCGGTAGGCGATGGCGCGGTCGTTCATCCACGAGCCGAACACGGCGCCGATGGCGCCCCAGAGCTGCTCGCTGCGGGTCCTCGGGGAAGTCGACGCCCTTGCGCTCTTGATCAGCGCCTTGAACTCGCCGACCAGCTCGCGCAGGTCGTCGGCGTCGAGCTCGGTGTCGAGCTTCACGCCGCGCGCGTGCTTCTTCTCGCTCGAGCGATCTCTCGAACGGGTCGTCCTCGTCCTTCGACTCTCGGGCTTCAGGCCGAGCACGACGTCGCCGTACATCTGCACGAAGCGGCGGTAGGAGTCGTAGGCGAAGCGCGGGTTGCCGGTGCGCGCGATCAGGCCCTGGACGGTCTCGTCGTTGAGGCCGAGGTTGAGGATGGTGTCCATCATGCCGGGCATCGAGGCGCGCGCGCCGGAGCGCACCGAGACGAGCAGCGGATTCGCCGGCGTCGCCGAAGCGCTTGCCGACCGACCTTCTCGATGCGCGCGAGGTGCTTCGGCGACCTCGGCGCGCAGCGCCGCGCGGGTAGCGTGCGGCCGTGCGCGTAGTAGTAGGTGCAGACCTCGGTCGAGATCGTGAAGCCGGGCGGCACCGGCAGGCCGAGGCCGGCCATCTCGGCCAGGTTGGCGCCCTTGCCGCCGAGCAGGTTCTTCATCTCGGCGTCGCCCGTCGGCGCGGCCGCCGCCGAAGGCGTAGACGAACTGTGAGCGCGCTGGCGCGGCGCTTCGCCGGCGCGCGCCGCGCGCGCGGTCGTGCCGCCGCGCGCGCTTCGTCGTCCGTGAGCTCGCCTTGGCTCTGCGCTCATCGGCACCGTCGTCCTCGCGCTCGGCGCTCGAGCGGCGCGTCGCGCGTCGACGCGTCGATGCGCCGCGTCAGCTCGTCGACCAGTCGATCGATCGGGATGCGCACCTGCTGCATCGAGTCGCGGTCGCGCAGCGTGACGGTGTCGTCCTGCATGGTCTGGTGGTCGACGGTGATGCCGAACGGCGTGCCGATCTCGTCCTGGCGCCGATAGCGCCGGCCGATCGAGCCGGCCTGGTCGTAGTGCGACCGGGAAGTGCGCGCGCAGCAGGTCGTCGAGATCGCGCGGCGCCTTCTCCGGCTGGCCGTCCTTGCGCAGCAGCGGGAAGACCGCGGCCTTGCACCGGCGCCAGCCGCGGGTGCGAGGCGCAGCACGACGCGCGTCTCGCCCTCGGCCACGTCCTCGTCGTAGGCGTCGACCAGGAACGCCAGCGTCGGCGCGGTCGGCGCCGGCCGCCGGCTCGATGACGTACGGGCAGGAAGCGCTCGCGGCGTCTCCTCGTCGAAGTAGCGTGAGGTCCTTGCCGCTGAACTCGGCGTGCCGCTTCAGGTCGAAGTCGGTGCGGTTGGCGATGCCCTCGAGCTCCGACCAGCCGAACGGGAACTCGTACTCGACGTCGGCGCAGCCCTTGGCGTAGTGCGCCAGCTCGTCCGGCGCCGTGCGGCGCGCAGGCGCAGGCTGCTCGGGCCGGATGCCGAGCGTCGGGTACCAGTGCGAAGCGCTCGTCTGCGTCCAGTACTCGAACCAGTGGTCGTCCTCGCCCGGCTTGACGAAGAACTCCATCTCCATCTGCTCGAACTCGCGCGTGCGGAAGAGGAAGTTGCCGGGCGTGATCTCGTTGCGGAACGACTTGCCGATCTGGCGCGATGCCGAACGGGAGCTTCTGGCGCGACGACGTCTCAGCACGTTCTGGAAGTTGACGAAGATGCCCTGCGCGGTCTCCGGCCGCAGGTAGACGACGCTCGCCGTGTCCTCGACCGGGCCCATGAAGGTCTTGAACATCAGGTTGAACTGGCGCGCCTCGGTCAGCTCGCCGCCGCACTCGCCGGGCACTTGCGGGCTTCGGGCACTGCGCGTCGACAGGTGGTCGGCGCGGAAGCGCTGCTTGCACTCCTTGCAGTCGACCAGCGGGTCGGTGAAGCCGGCGAGGTGGCCCGACGCCTCCCAGACGCGCGGGTGCATGAGGATCGCGCAGTCGAGGCCGACGATGTCGTCGCGGCTGGTGACGACGCTGCGCCACCACGCGTCCTTGACGTTGCGCTTGAGCTCGACGCCGAGCGGGCCGTAGTCCAGGCTCGCACCGAGGCCGCCGTAGATCTCGCTCCCCGGGAAGACGAACCCGCGCCGCTTGCAGAGGTTCACCACCTTCTCCATGGTGACGGCGGTCATCGGAGGGAAGCGGGAACCCTACCGGACCAACCCCGGCGGAATCAACGCGCGTGCGGGCCATGAAGTCGCGCGAGCGCAAGGGTCCGGTGATGACGCGCGCCAGCAGCGGCTCGATCAGCGGCACCGGTGAGCGCGAGCGCCGGGGCCGTCGTCGCCCTGGCCTGCACGCTCGAGCGGGCTCGTCCGTCAGCGCCGCCAACGCGCGCACCACGGCCACGCCCACCGGGCGCACCGGCTCGCCCGGACGCACGCAGACGCGGCAGACGAAGCCCCCGCGTCCGACGGCGAGATAGGACGTCTCGGCGGTGAGAGTGGAGGCTGTCGCACCCGCGGCAGCGATCGAGCGCGGGTCCATAGCCACTGGCCGCCAGCAGGTGCAGCTCGAAGGCGCGGAGCAGCGGGTCCATCGCCAGCGCGCCGTCGTCGAGCAGGCCGAGGGTCGCACGGACCAGCCGGTACACGCCGCGCCCGTCTCGCGGCCGAGGACCATGCGGTCCGTCAGCTCGAGGACGTAGCTGCCGGCGGCGAAGCGGTCGAGGTCGCGGGTGAAGCCCCGGAGCGCCTCCAGCAGCTCGCAGCGCAGGAGAAAGGCGAGGTCGGTGGTGGGTTGCTGGCGGAATGCCACTCGGACGTGGACGAACGGCTCGAGGGTCCCTGGCGAAGCGACGGCGGGAGTTCTTCGCCCCCTTGGCGATCCCCGTGAGCTTCCCGTGGCTCTCGGTGAGAAGGTCACGATCCGGTCGGACTCGCCGAACGGACGGGCGTGGAGCACGAAGGCGGGCGTTGCGAGCTCGATGCACGCGCAGCTACCACCCGTTCCGTGACGGAGGCAACCTTGACAAACGAGGTCTATGGCGCGCCCGCACTTCCGACCGCTCACTGATGTCGGACGATCAGCGATGACCCAGACGGCCGGCGCCGGCGAGAGTGACCGCGGAGCGAGCGCGTCGCGCAGCCTCGAGGCGGAAGCTGGTCCAGGCGAGCGGACGAGGCGCGGGCGAACCACGATCGTTGGACTACGCGAGCGCGCGGACCTCGAGAACTTCAAGAAGCGCGCGGCCCGCGAGCGGACCGACGCGGTCCGTTATGGCAATCGAGAGCGTGCTCCGCGACCTGCTGCCCATCATCGACAACCTCGAGCGGGCCGTGGGCCACGCCCAGGGCGGCGGCAACGGGCAGCCGCTGGTCGAGGGCGTCGCGCTGGTCCTGCGGGCGCTCCGCGACATGCTCGAGCGACACGGGGTCACGAGGGTCGAGGCCGCTGGGACGCCCTTCGACCCCACCCACCACGAGGCGGTCGCCCACGTGGAGAGCGATCAGCACGCAGCCCAACGCCGGTGATGGAGGAGCACCAGGCCGGCTACCGCCTGCACGACCGCCTCCTCCGACCTGCCCTCGTGACGGTCGCCAAGGCGCCCGGCACAGGATCCTGACCCGCAAACCTTGCCGTAGGCCCCGGGCGGTGATTAAACCGCCGCGAAGGAGAATCCCATGGCCAAAGTGATCGGCATCGACCTCGGCACCACGAACTCGTGCGTCGCCGTGATGGAAGGGGGCGACCCCGTCGTCATCACCAACGCCGAAGGCAGCCGCATCACCCCGTCCGTCGTCGCGTTCACCGAGAATGGCGAGCGTCTGGTCGGACAGATCGCGCGCCGCCAGGCGATCACCAACCCCGAGAACACCGTCTTCGCCATCAAGCGCCTGATCGGGCGTCGCTTCGACGACGCCGAGGTGCAGAAGGCGATGAAGATCTCGCCCTACAAGATCGTCGCGGCGACAACGGCGATGCCTGGGTCGAGGTCCGGGGCAAGAGGTACAGCCCGGCCGAGATCTCCGCCTTCATCCTGCAGAAGATGAAGCAGACGGCCGAGGACTACCTCGGCGAGAAGGTCACCGAGGCGGTCATCACCGTGCCGGCGTACTTCAACGACAGCCAGCGCCAGGCCACCAAGGACGCCGGCAAGATCGCCGGCCTGAACGTGCTGCGCATCATCAACGAGCCGACCGCCGCGTCGCTCGCCTACGGTCTCGACAAGAAGAAGGACGAGAAGATCGCCGTCTTCGACCTCGGCGGCGGCACGTTCGACATCTCGATCCTCGAGATCGGCGACGGCGTCTTCGAGGTGAAGGCCACCAACGGCGACACCTTCCTCGGCGGCGAGGACTTCGACCAGCGGGTGATCGACTACCTGGCGGACGAGTTCAAGAAGGACCAGGGCATCGACCTGCGCAAGGACCGCATGGCGCTCCAGCGGCTCAAGGAGGCCGCCGAGAAGGCGAAGTGCGAGCTGTCGACGGCGATGGAGACGGACATCAACCTGCCGTTCATCACCGCCGACCAGACCGGGCCCAAGCACCTGAACATGAAGCTCACCCGCGCCAAGCTCGAGGCGCTGTGCGACGACCTGCTCGATCGCCTCGAGGGGCCGTGCGTGACGGCGCTCAAGGATGCCGGCCTGTCGCACCAAGCAGATCGACGAGGTGATCCTGGTCGGCGGCATGACCCGCATGCCGGCGGTGCAGGCGCGGGTGAAGAAGATCTTCGGCAAGGAGCCGCACAAGCGGCGTCAACCCCGACGAGGTCGTGGCCATCGGCGCCGCCATCCAGGGCGCGGTGCTCGAGGGCGAGGTGAAGGACGTCCTCCTGCTCGACGTGACGCCGCTGTCGCTCGGCATCGAGACGCTCGGCGGCGTGTTCACCAAGCTGATCGACAAGAACACCACCATCCCGACGCGCAAGGGCCAGGTCTTCTCGACCGCCGCGGACAACCAGAGCGCGGTGACCATCCACGTCTTCCAGGGCGAGCGCGAGATGGCGGCCGACAACAAGCTCCTCGGCCAGTTCGACCTGGTCGGCATCCCGCCGGCGCCGCGGGGCGTTCCGCAGATCGAGGTCACGTTCGACATCGACGCCAACGGCATCGTGCACGTCGGCGCCAAGGACCTCGGCACCGGCAAGGAGCAGTCGATCCAGATCACCGCCTCGAGCGGCCTCTCCAAGGACGAGATCGACAAGATGGTGAAGGAGGCGCAGCTCCACGCCGAGGAGGACAAGCGCAAGCGCGAGGTCGTCGACGCGCGCAACCAGCTCGACGGGCTCGTCTATCAGACGGAGAAGACGCTCACGGAGCACGGGGCATCGCTCGATCCGGCTGCGCGCGGCGGCATCGAGACGGCGCTGGCCGATGCGAAGAAGGCGCTCGAGGGTCAGGATGCGGCGCAGCTCCGCAGCGCCACCGAGGAGCTGTCGCGGGCATCCCACAAGCTCGCGGAGGCCGTGTACGCCAAGGCGTCGCAGCAGGGGGCACCCGACGGTGGCGCCGCGCCGGACGGCGACGGACAGTCCTCGAAGGGCAAGGAAGACGTCGTCGAGGCGGAGTTCGAAGAGGTGAAAGAGTAGCCTCGGGCGCTTGCCTCGCCGTGATTCGACAGAGTAGGAGGGGCCCTCGGCCGCGCGACGCGGTGCGGGGGCCCCGCGCGTTCGGGGCCCGAGCGTGGAGATGAAGCGCGACTACTACGAGGTCCTCGGCGTCGCTCGCACGGTGACGGACGACGAGCTGAAGAAGGCCTACCGGAAGCTCGCCGTCCAGTGGCATCCGGACAAGAACCCCGAGAACCGCGCCGAGGCCGAAGAGCGGTTCAAGGAGGTCAGCGAGGCGTACCAGATCCTGTGCGATCCGGAGCGCCGCGCCCAGTACGATCGCTTCGGTCACGCCGCTTTCGAGCAGGGCGGTGGGGCCGGGTTCGACTTCTCGGCCGGCTTCGAAGACATCATCGGCGATCTCTTCGGCGACTTCTTCGGGACGAGCCGCGGCGGCCGCGGGGGGCGTGGGCGCGCCCGACGCGGTCAGGACCTCCAGTATCGCCTCGATCTGAGCTTCGAGGACGCTGCGCGGGGCTGCGAGCAGACCATCTCCATTCCGCGGCTGGTGGCTTGCGCCGAGTGTAGTGGGCGTGGGTCGCGCAAGGGCACACAGCCCCAGACCTGCTCGCAGTGCCGAGGCAGCGGCCAGATGCGTTTCCAGCAGGGATTCTTCTCGATCGCGAAGACCTGCGGCACCTGCAACGGGCAGGGGACGGTCATCGCCGATCCGTGTCCCGCCTGCCGCGGCGGCGGCGCCGAACGCCGCACGCATACGCTCAGCATCAAAGTGCCCGCCGGGGTCGATACGGGCTCGCGACTCAAGCTTCGCGGCGAAGGCGAGGGCGGCTCGTCGGGGGCTCCGGCGGGGGACCTCTACGTGCTGATCCAGGTGCGTGAGCATCCGATCTTCGTCCGCGACGGCAACGACGTCGTCTGCGACGTTCCGGTCAGCTTCGCGCAGGCGGCTCTCGGCACGGAGATCGAAGTGCCGACACTCGACGGTCTCACCAAGGTGAAGGTCCCCGCGGGAACGCAGTCGGGGGCGCTGCTGCGACTGAAGGGACAGGGTGTGCCGGATCTCGGTGGCTACGGCCGCGGCGATCAGATCGTCCGCGTCGCCGTCGAGACGCCGCGCAAGCTCTCGAAGCGCCAGCGGGAGCTGCTCGAGGAATTCGCACGTCTCGCCGGAGAAGAGGTCCATCCCCTCTCGAAGAGCTTTCTCGAGAAGGTGAAGTCGATGCTCGGGTAGGCGGTGGCGCGGCGCCTCGGCGATCTCGGCGAGCATCCCTGGATCGCGCGCCTGCTGCGTCGGCTGACCCCGCGACTCCAGGACCGGCGCGTCCTGCTCGGCCCAGGCGACGATGCGGCGGTCGTGCGGCCGGGCGGCCATCCGCTCGTGCTGACGATCGACACGCTCGTCGAAGGCGTGCACTTCCGTCGGGACTGGTTCCGGCCGGGCGCGCTCGGACGTCGAGCGACGGCCGTGAACGTGAGTGACGTCGCGGCGATGGGCGCCGTGCCCCGCTGGATCCTGGTGGCGCTCGAGGCGCCGGCGACGTTGCCGGTGTCCGATGCCGACGCGCTCGTCGCCGGCATCGTCGCCGAAGGCGCGGTGCACGGCGCACTCCTCGTTGGTGGCAACGTCACGGCCGGGAGGCGCATCGCGGTCACCATCGCGCTCGTCGGGGAGGCGACCGGCCGCATCGCGACACGCGCGGGCGCGCGCCCCGGCGACGGACTGTGGGTCACGGGTGTTCTCGGTCGCACCGGGGCCGCGGTGCGCGCGCGGCGCGCGGGACGACGCGTGCCGCTGCCGGCGCTGCCCCGGCGCGTCGTCGCGGGTCGACTGCTCGCGCGCGTCGCCCACGCCATGATCGACGTCAGCGACGGCCTGGTGCAGGACACGGGTCACCTCTGCCGCGCGAGCGGCGTCGCGGCGGAGATCGCCGTGGCGCGTCTGCCCGTCGCCGCGGCCTGTCGCGCGATGCTCGGGTCCCGGGCGGGCGCTTTCGCCGCGACCGCCGGCGAAGACTACGAGCTGGTGATCGCCGTCCCTCCCTCACGCGAGCGCCTGCTCGCGCGACTCGCGCCGCGGCTCGGGTGCCGGCTCACCCGCATCGGGCGCATCGTTCGCGGGCGGCCGGCCGTCCGGCTGCTCGACGCCAAGGGCGTGGCGATCCCCCTCGGTCGAGGGGGGTTTGACCACTTCCGCCGGCGTGGTTGAAGAGAGGCGTCATGGACCGTCAGCAGCTGGCCGATCTGCTCGCCGACGTGCAGCGCGGCGCTTGCTCGGTGGACGAGGCGATGGCGCGGCTGAGAAGCCTCCCATTCGAGGATCTCGGGTTCGCGCGGATCGACCACCATCGTGCGCTCCGCAACGGCTTCCCGGAGGTCGTGCTCGGCGAAGGCAAAGCGCCGGAGCACCTGATCGCGATCGCCGAGCGGTTGGCGGCTGGGGGCGGGAACGTGCTCGTGACGCGGCTCGCCCCGGACGCGGCCGCGGCGCTCACGGCCGCCGTCGAGGGCTTCGAATACCTGCCGCTGCCGCGCCTCGCCGTTCGCCGCGTGGGGCCGGTCGCGGTCCGCGGCCGGGGGCCGCTGCTGGTCGTGTCGGCCGGAACCGCCGACCTTCCGGTCGCAGAGGAGGCGGCGGTGACGGCCGAGCTGATGGGCAACGCCGTCGAACGTCTGTGGGACGTCGGCGTCGCCGGGCTGCACCGCCTGCTCGACGAGAAGGAGCGGCTCTGGCGGGCGGGCGTCGTCATCGTGGTCGCCGGCATGGAGGGCGCGTTGCCGAGCGTCGTCGGTGGGCTGGTCGACTGCCCCGTCGTCGCCGTCCCGACCAGCGTCGGCTACGGAACGAGCTTCGGCGGCCTCGCCGCGCTCCTCGGCATGCTGAACACCTGCGCGGCGGGCGTGACCGTGGTGAACATCGACAACGGTTTCGGGGCGGCGGCGGCCGCGAGTCGCATGAACCGATGACGGACATCACCACCGGTCGCGCGCGACGCATGTTCTCGGTCGGCCGGCTGACCGGCTCGGTCGGCGGGAGCTATCTCTGGCAGGCGATCCGCCGTCCCTTCCAGTCGGCCGGTCGCGCCGAGCAGACGCTCCTCGAGACGCACATCCGCAACGCCGAGCGCATCGTCGCCGGCTCGGCGGAGCTGCGTGGGGCGTTCATGAAGCTCGTGCAGATGCTGAGCATGCGGGAGGACATCCTGCCGGGCGAGGCGCTCGACGTGCTCGCGTCCGTGCGCTCGTCCGCGCCGCCGATGCCGTGGGCGCGCGTGCGGGCCCTGCTGACCGAGGAGCTGGGTGCCCCGCCGGAAGAGCGGTTCGGTCGCTTCGAGCCCGACGCGTTCGCGGCGGCGTCCCTGGGTCAGGTGCATCGGGCGACGCTTCCCGACGGAGCGCCAGTGGTCGTCAAGGTGCAGTATCCCGGCGTCGCCGACACCGTCCGCCAGGACGTCAAGAACGTGCAGGCGTTGATCAAGGTGCTGACCGTGATCGCGCGCGACGTGATGCGCCAGGACGTCGACCGAGACGAGATCGCTCGTGAGCTCGAGGAACGCCTGCACGAGGAGCTGGACTACCTGAACGAGGCCGCGAACCTCGAGCGCTTCGGCCGCCTGCTCGCCGACGACGCCGAGGTCGTGATCCCGCAGGTGCATCGGGCGCTCACCAGCGGCCGCGTCCTCACCATGTCGGAGGTCCAGGGGTACCAGGTCGAGGACGTGATGGCGCCCGGCGTCGACCAGGAGTTGAAGGACTGGGTGGCCGTCAAGCTGTTCACGTTGCTCTGGCGGCAGGTGCTCTCGTTCGGCGCGCTGCACACCGACCCGCATCCGGGCAACTATCTCGTCTCGCACCATCCACGGCTCGGCATCCTCGACTTCGGCAGCGTCCGCCTGTTCGACGAGCCGATCCGGCGAGGCTATCTGCGGTTCGCCCGGGGGCTGCTCGCGCGCGACGAGCGCGAGATGGGCGCCGGCCTCGCGGAGGCCGGCCTGGTGCGCGGGGATCCCGCGCCCCTGGTCGCGATCGCCCACGTGATCTGCGAGCCGCTGGAGACCGATGCCGCGTTCGATCCACGCACCTACGACGTCGTCGAGCGTGGCCAGCGCGTGACCCAGCTCGCGATCGCGAACCGGGTCTTCAACGCTCCGGGACATCAGGTCTTCCTGCTGCGGGCCCTGGTCGGTCTCGACGGCTATCTGAAGGCGTTCGGCACGGTCCGGAACTGGCACCGCCTGTTCCGCGACGTGGTCGATGCGGAGGGGACATGAGCAAGCGCTGGTTCGCGATGTCGGCAATCGGCGGCGATCGCTCGGGCATCGTCGCCGATCTCGCGGAGTTGATCTTCGAGTGCGACTGCAACCTCGAAGATTCGAGCATGACCATCCTCGGGTCGGAGTTCGCCGTGCTCCTCCTCCTCACCGGCGAGGGGCCCGACGTGGCCCAACGCCTGTCGGCCGCCTGCAAACGACTCGAGTGGGAGAAGCGCCTCACCGTGTTCGTCCGGGAGCTCGACCACGGGCCGATGCCCGGGCCGCGCGGTGGCGTGCCACTGGAATGCGTGGTTACCGGCGTCGACAAGGCGGGGATCGTCGCCCGCGTGGCGCGCGCGCTCGCCGATCTCGGCGTCAACGTCACCGACCTGCGCAGTGAGGTCCGTCCCGAGCCGGAGAGCGGCACGCCGCTCTACACGATGCGCCTGCGGATGACCGCCCCCGCGGATCTGTCCCGTCGCGAGCTGCTCGCGTGTCTCGACCGCGTGGCCGCCGAGCTCCGCGTCGACCTCGTCGTGCGCGACGCCGGCGACTGATGGTCGCCTAGGGGAAGGGGGTCGCGAGTCCGGCCGGCGTGAACAGCGACGCCGGCAGCCCCGGGGCCGGCTGCCAGGTGAGCCGGAGCGTCGAGGTGCGACCGGCGGTGATGTCGTCGATCGTGGCTTCGCCGGGGCGCCAGTGGGTGTCGACGTCCACGAATCCGGCGTCCCGGCGGATGCGGACCATGTTGTTGATCGCCCCCAGGTACCATTGGGTTCGCGTCACGACGTGCCGTTCGGGATCGATCGTGTGCACGAGCAGTGCCCACGGTGAGGGGGGTGCCGGTGCCGAGGTCACCACCACGCCCGCCGGTCCGTCGTCGCTGATCTGCGGGACGCGGAGCTGCGAGGGTGAGAAGACGCCGAGCTCCTCGAGGAGGAGGTCGGTCCCCGGAAGTGTCGCCCCGGGCGTCGCCCGGCGCACGCGTCCGTTCGTCCACACCACCGCGCGACCGGGACGCACGAGCGCGCGGGCACCATCCGCGACGTCGATGCGCACCGTCGACCCCCGGCCGACCAGGACCGCCCGGACGCCCTCCCCGTCGGGGCGCGTCAGCTCGAGTGTGGCCCGTGCCGGGCTCGTGAAGTGGGCGTTGGCGGCCGTCGCCGCGAGGAGCTCGTCGACGGTTCCGGCGCTCGCGTTCGCCGCCAGCGCGACGAGCAGCATGGCGAGCAGGGCACGGACCCGTGGATTGCTCGTGGGCGGCATCGCCGGAATAATCGTCGCGTGGCGGCAGGTGTCAACCCGCGGAGGTGGCAGGCGGGGAATTCGGGGACCGAGCCGGGCGGCGTTCGCCGGATCGCGACGCGCGTCCTCGTCGTGCTGGCACTCGTGCAAGCGGCATGGCTCGCCTATCCGCACCTGCGTCGCATCGCGCTCCAGACCGAAGAGACGAGCGCCGCGCGTGGGCAGCAGGTCGCACACGAGCTCGGCTGCTTCGCGTGCCATGGCCCGGGCGGCGGCGGTGGGGTCCCGAATCCCGGCAGCGAGGAGGGGGAGGTCCCGGCGCTCGATCAGCAAACCCAGATGATGTACGCGCCGAAGCCCGCGGACCTGCGCGAGTACATCCTCGACGGCGCGCCGAAGAAGCGTCGTGAGGATCCGGACTACATCGCCAAGATGGAGGCCGCGGCGCTCCGCATGCCGGCCTATCGCGGCGTGATCTCGAGCGCGCAGCTCGATTCGTTGGTCGACTATCTGCGCGCGGTCTCGGGGCTGGTGACGCCCGACGACGAGAAGGCTGCGGCGCGCGGTCTGACCGTCGCCCAGGAGCTCGGGTGCTTCGACTGCCACGGACCCATGGGCGCTGGAGGCGTCTCCAACCCACGCTCGTTCAAGGGCTACATCCCGGGCTTCTGGGGCCCCGACTATGCCGAGCTGGTGCAGAGCGATGACGAGCTACGTCGCTGGATCGCCGAGGGCAAGATATCCCGCATCGCGGAGCATCCGATCGGCAAGTGGTTCTTCAGGCGCCAGCTCATCAAGATGCCCGCCTACGGCCGTTTCCGGCCGCCGGAGGACATCGAGGCGCTCATGGCCTACGTGAAGTGGGTGCACGAGGGGCGCTGGCGCCCCCTGTCACACTGAGCGGATCACTCTTCCTTGGCGACGTTCGCGGCCTGCAGTCCCTTCGGCCCCTGCGTGACCTCGAAGGAGACGCGCTGGCCCTGCTCCAGCGTCTTGAAGCCGTTGCCGCCGATGGCCGAGTAGTGCACGAACACATCCTCGCCTTCGTCGGTCGTGATGAATCCGTACCCCTTCTGACTGTTGAACCACTTCACCTTACCGAGAGCCACGGGTCACTCCTTGAAGAATCCGCCCTGCGGAGAGTCCGCTCTGCCGCCGCCTCGTGGGCGTTCCCGCCCCCGAGCGCGCGGGTCAGTAGCACGGCGGATCGCTTGATGGCAACACGAAAGCGCGATCTTGCAAAGGTCGCGCCCCTCCCGTAAGACCCCGCCATGTCCGCCGTCGCGGAACGTGCGCCCGTGCAGGTCGCACCGCGACCCCGCACGCCGGTCGCCGTATCACGCCGCCCGCGCTCCGCGCTGCGGGACCGGCTCGAGTACGCCGGCGTGCGCTTTGTCGCCGGTGTTCTCGGTTGGCTCCCGATCACGGCGGCGCTCCGGCTGGCCGACGCGGGGGCCCTGCTGGCCTACCTGTTCGATGCCCCCCACCGCCGCGTCGGCATGCGCAACCTGGGGATCGCCTTCCCCGAGAAGTCGCTCGCCGAGCGCCGACGCATCCTGCGCGGCTCCTACATGAACCTCGGCCGGGTGATCGCCGAGATCGCCCACTTCCCCCGCATGACCCCCGAACGGCTGGCGCGCCTGGTCCGCTTCGAGGACGAGGCTCTCTGGCGGAAGACATTTCCGGAGCGCACGACGAGCTACCTCGCGCTCGCGGGACATTTCGGCAACTGGGAGCTCCTGACGTTCGCCAACGGCATGCGCGGCCAACCCGTGGTGATGGTGCACCGGACCGCCAAGAACCCGCTCGTCGACCAGTGGCTGAACGCGATCCGGACGCGGGTGGGTACGCGCCTGGTGCGCAAGAGCGCGGCGGCGCGCGACGTGCTGCGCGCGCTGCGCGACGGCTCCATCCTCGTCCTGCCGTTCGACCAGAACTCCACCCGTGCGCAGGGCGTGTTCGTCGATTTCTTCGGCCTGCCCGCCAGCACCAACTCGGGGATGGCGCGGCTGGCGCTGCGGACGGGCACGCCGATCCTGCCGGCGTTCATCGTCCGCGAGGGGCGCAGCGCGCGACACGTGGGCCATCTGCTGCCCCTCATCCACGCCGAACCCACGGGCGATACGGAGGCCGACGTGCTCCGCCTGACGCGCCAGCTGAGCGGTGTGTTCGAGGACATGATCCGTCGCCATCCGGAGCATTGGCTCTGGATGCACAAACGCTGGAAGACGCGGCCACTCGGCGAGCCGCGGTTCTACTGAGATGGCGACGCGACGGTCACGGACGACCCGACGCGCGACGAAGACGTCGAAGCGCGCACGTCCCAAAGCGAAACCCACGGACGTCGCGCGGACGCTCGAGCGCAGGCTGAAGCGCCTGGTCGCCGAGCGTGCTGCCGAAGGCGAGCGTCATGCCCGTCAGCTGCTGGCGGTGCGGCGCGCCGCCGATCGCCGTCTCACCGCGATGATGAACGAGATCGCGGCGCTGCGGCACCACGAGGCGCGCGCCGGAGCGCTCGAGCGGCTGCTCGCCCAGCGAGAGGCCCAGCTCTCGGCGCTGCTCGCCGCACGCGCGGCACCCGCCGCCGCCGAAACGACCGCCTGAGGGGGAGGCCCGAGGTATGGGCAAGATCCGCGTCCTCCTGGTCGACGATCACACGGTCGTCCGGCAGGGAATCCGCCGCATCCTCGAGTCCGACCACGAGATCGAGATCGTGGGGGAGGCCGGTGACGGCCGCAGCGCCGTCGACATGGCGCAGAAGGTCCACCCGCACGTCGTGGTGATGGACATCGGCCTCCCGGAGCTGAACGGCGTCGAGGCGACGCGGCAGATCACCAAGCGCAGCGAGGGCGTACGCGTGCTCGTGCTGACGATGCACGCCGACGACGTCTACGTTCGCCAGAGTCTCAAGGCCGGCGCCCGCGGCTATCTGCTGAAGGACTCCGAGGACCTCGACCTGATCAAGGCCGTCAAGGTGATCGGTCGCGGCGGCTCGTTCTTCAGCCCCGCGGTGTCGAAGGTGCTGCTCGAGGGCTACCTCGGAGACTCGGGCAGCCGCGAGCTGGAGGACGACCTCGGGCTCCTCACCGATCGCGAGCGCGAGGTCCTGCAGCTGATCGCCGAGGGGAAGACCAACAAGGAGGTCGCCTCGGCGCTGTCGGTCAGCATCAACACGGTCGAGACCCACCGGAAGCACATCATGGAGAAGCTCGACCTGCACAACACCGCGGAGCTCGTGCGGTTCGCGATTCGGAAGCGGCTCGTTTCGTAGCGGTCGGGGGCGGGCCGGGGCGCGGGGGCGCCGCCTGCGCTCAGACGCTGCGCGGCACACGCGCCGTCGATTCACACCGGGCTGAACAGGGCCGCTCCGCGATTCGCGCCGGGCGGCGCCCCCGCGCCCCGGCCCGCCCCCACGCGCGGCGGTGGTTGCCGCCGTCGCTTCGCTTGGCGGAGGGGGTGTTGTGCCGGTAATAGCGGGGTATGGCTGGGGCGAAGCGCGCGCGACCGATATCGGCGGAGGGTGCGGCGGCCCTGGTGAAGTCGAGGGATTGGGTCGACTTCGCGGGGGGGCTGTGTCAGCCGGATCTATTCGATCAGGCGCTCGCTCGGCGTGCGGCCGAGCTTCGTGGGGTGAGGATACGTGCGATGCTGTCGCTCGCGCCGCGGGCGGTGGTCGAGGTGGATCCGGGCGGCGAGAGTTTCCTGTGGTTCAACTGGCACTTCTCCGCCTACGACCGTCGCATGAACCTCGATGGACGCTGCAACTACATCCCGATGAACTTCGGCGAGGCGCCGGATTACTATCGGCGGTTCATCGATCCGATCGACGTCGTGTGCGTGAAGACGACGCCGATGGATGCCGACGGACGCTTCAACTTCGGCGCGACCAACGCGCACATCAGCGCGGTGATCGAGAAGGCGAGGGTGTTGATCGTCGAGACGTGCGGTGCGTTGCCGTACGTGCTCGGCGAGAGCGGGTCCGTCCCGGCGGAGCGTGTCGACTGGGTGATCGACGGGGGCGAGGGGCGAGTCCCCGAGCTGCCCAACGCCGAGATCACGGACGTCGACCGCCGCGTGGCTGCGCAGATCGCCGGCGAGATCGAGGACGGCGCGTGCCTCCAGATCGGTATCGGCGGCATGCCGAACGCGGTGTGCGCGGCGCTCCGCGACAGCGCCGTGCGCGACCTGGGCATCCACACCGAGATGTTCGTCGATGCGATGGTGGATCTGGTCGAAGCGGGCATCGTCACCGGCGCGCGGAAGCGGATCGATCCGGGGGAGGTGACCTTCACCTTCGCCGCCGGATCGCGGCGCCAGTACGAGTTCATCGACCGCAACCCGCACGCGCGAAGCCATCCCGTCGACTACACGAACCTGCCCGAGGTGATCGCCCGCAACGATCGCGTCGTCGCCATCAACAACACGACGCAGATCGACCTGCAGGGACAGGCCGCGTCGGAGACCGATGGCCACCGCCACTTGACGGGCACGGGCGGACAGCTCCAGTTCGCGCGCGCCGCCTACGCGTCGAAGGGCGGCAAGTCGTTCATCTGCCTCGCGTCCACCTACGAGCGCCACGGCGTGCGCAAGAGCCGCATCGTCCCCACGCTGACGCCCGGCAACATCGTCACCACCCCGCGCACCGACGTGATGTACGTCGTCACCGAGTACGGGATGACGAACCTGAAGGGGAAGTCGGTCGCCGAGCGGGCGCGTGCGCTGATCGGCCTGGCGCATCCCGGACTTTCGCGACGACCTGGCGCGTGCGGCGCGCGACAGCACCTGGTCCCGGCGCACTTCGTCTAGGTATCTGCGAACGTCGCCTTGTGACTCGAACCCTCGGGCCCTACCGTATGCTTCGTGAACCGCAGGCAATGGTGGACCCTCGCATCGTGGGTGGGGCTGGTACTCCTGGGGGTGTCCGCACGTCGGAAGTCTCCCCCCGGCGGCGCCCGCCTCCGCGACGCTGGTGCCGATCGGCTTGCTCATGTTCGGTGCCTTCGCGGCGCACCCTCATGGAACGACTGGGTTGGCGGCCGGTCGATCTTCCGCCGGACAGCGCGCTCTCCTCGGTCATGTGCAGACGTCGGCCGCCGTCAGCGTGGTCGTGCTGCTGGTCGCTCGTGCGCGACGGCACAGGAGTCGGCGCCGTCGATTCTCACGCGCATCGTCGAAGTGATCGCGACCGGCACGGTGATCGCCGCACAGGTGATCATGGCCGGCGTGGAGCCGCCCCGACGAGCGAGCGTCTCACCTCCCCGCGGCTGGCCCTGCTCGGCGCGCCTTCAGGCGCTCACGGCCCTCGGCGGAGTGCTCTGGAACGCGAGGATGTGGGTCGCCAGCGTCCGCGTCCAACCGGGCCTGAACGTCGACATCATCGGTCTGGCGGCCATCTGGGACGCTGTGTCCGTCGCGGCCGGGGTGAGCATCGCCGCGCGTCGTCCGTGGGCACGACGGTGGATGCTCACGAGCGCCGTGCTGCAGCGGCGTCCTCTTCGTCCTTCCCGCCGTGTTCGGTGAGCCGTTCGCCCGTTGAACCGTCTGGCGATGGACTGGAAGGCGGGATCGCTGTGGGGCGCGCTCGCGACGGCGCCACTACGCGGTCGCTACGTCGCGCTCGTCGTCCTCACGCGCCCGTCGGTCGTCGCGGAGTTTCCCGACGCGATCGCGAAGCGATCACGTGGCCGCACATCGCCGCGATCGCCTACTTCTGCTGTTGCTCTGGTGCAGGGTGGGACGTGAGGTCGCGTCAGCAGGCGGCGATTCCCGAGCGAGTATCGACGGATTCAGAACGCCGTGGTCGAGCCCGGCACGGCGACCGTCGCGCTGCGACCGATCGTACAATGGTCACCCGCTGACCGACCTGTCCCGACGACACGCCGGTCTTCGTGCTCATCCGATGTCGCGCCGTGGAGACGGCCGTAATGCAGCCCAGCGCGCGAGTACGCGGGGCGTTGTCGAGACCGAAGCCGTGCCGACGAGCGTCTACTGGGTCGGGTTCGTCGCCGATGCCGATGCTGACGGACTCGGTCCGCACGACGTCGGGATGGCCGGAGACCTCATCAGCAACGGTCGCGCCGATCTGCTCCTCCTGCATCCCGGCACGCCGGAGGTGCTCGATCTTCCCGTGTCGCGCATCATGCGTCTCCGCCGCCCGGAGGACAACGGGAATGCAATCGAGCGGGTCTCCGGGCAACGTCCGGTGCTCAAGTCGCCCGTCGTGTTCCGATGGGACGCCTTGCCCGAGGCCAAGCGCTACGACGTCGCCGTGCAGGTCTATGCCCAGGGTGAAGCCCGGGCGAACGGCAGCGGCCGCGTGACGTCGCCAAGGACACCGTCACCGAGACCGAATGGTCGATCGACCTGCCAGCGAGCGCTCCCGGACAGTTCTACGCGCTTCTCGTTGCGCGCCTTTGGCGACCGCGACGAGATCGGCGAGCTGCAACTGCAGGGCAGCCGACTGGTACGGCCCCACCTATCAGTTCGTCGTCGCAGCCACACTCCCTTGAACGGGCTCCCCCGTTGACACCGATCAATCGGTCGCTCTAAGCACTACGCCCGGATGAAGACCGCCCTCGACAAGGCGCGCGAGGCGCCCGGCTCGACCAAGGCGCGCATCCTCGGGGCGGCCGAGGAGGTCTTCGCGGCGCGGGGATTCGAGGGCGCGTCGACGCGCGAGATCGCGGCGCGTGCCGGGGTGAACATCTCGAGCCTCCACTACCACTGGGAGTCGAAGGAGACGCTCTACGTCGCGGTCTTCCGCAACGTCTTCGACCAGATCCGCAGCGTGCTGCAGGAGACGCTGCCGCCGCTGCTGGCCGAGCACCGCGACCCCGACGCGGTGATCGACCTCACCGTCAGCCGCCTCTACGACTTCTTCGCCGGCAACCCCAACATGCCGAAGCTGCTCATGCGCCGCATCATCGAGAACGAATCGGGCGACTTCGGCATCGAGCGCGACGTGCTCGTGCCGGCCTGGAACGAGTTCTCGGCCTGGCTCGGTCGCCTCGCCTCGCGGAAGAAGATCAGCGAGATCGAGGGGCGGCTCTTCATGCTCACCGTCTACACCGTGCTGATGGTCTACCTGCTCGACAGCGGTCCGTACCAGACGCTGCTCGGCGGGAGCGTGCGCTCCGGAGCGCTCGCCGGGCACGTCCGGCAGCACGTGATCACGATCGTCCGCCAGCTGCTCGCTTGAGGATTCACGGATGCGCGCGCTCATCACCGCCTCGTTCGACCCGGAGTACAAGGCTCGCCTCGAGCGGCTGATGTACGTCGTCCACGAGGACTGGAAGCAGACCCAGTCGATCTGGTTCGACGGCGCCGCCTTCGCGAAGAAGATCACCGAGGTCGGCGCCGACGTGCTGATCGTCGAGGCCGACCTGGTCCATTCCGACGTGCTCGACGCCTGCCCGATCCGGATGATCGGCTGCTGCCGCGGCGATCCCATCAACATCGACCTCGACCTCGCGACGAAGAAGGGCATTCCCGTCTTCCACACGCCGGGACGGAACGCCGACGCCGTCGCCGACCTGACGCTGGCGTTCATGCTGATGTTGATGCGCCACGTGCCGGCGATGATCGACACCTACAAGGGCGGCGCGGGGAAGGTCGGGCAGGCGAGCGACTTCCTGAAGCTCTACACCCGCTTCACCGGTCGCGAGCTGAACGGCGCCACCGTCGGCCTCGTCGGCCTCGGCGCCGTCGGTCGCGAGGTCGCCGCCCGGCTCGCCGGCTTCCGTCCCCGCGTCCTGGCGTACGATCCCTACGTGACGCAGGCGCCCGCCGGCATCACGCTCGTCGATCTCGACACGCTGCTGCGCGAGTCGGACATCGTGTCGCTGCACGCGCCGGTCACGCCCGAGACCATGAATCTGCTCTCGGCGGAGCGCCTGGCCCTGATGAAGCCCACCGCCTACCTGGTGAACAGCGCGCGCGCGGCGCTCACCGACGAGAACGCGCTCTACGAGGCGCTGCGCGAGGGACGCCTCGCCGGCGCCGCGCTCGACGTGCTGGCCGAGGAGCCGCTGCAGCCCGACAACCGCTTCCTCGCGCTGCCAAACGTCGTCTGCACGCCGCACATCGGCGGCGCCACCGACGACGTCGTGCGCCACCAGAGCGAGATCATCGTCGACGCCATGGAGAAGCACCTCCGCGGCGAACGCCCGCGCTGGATCGCCAACCCCGCCGTCCTCGGCGCGGGGCGCTGAGCCGGCGTGGACTGCCTCCTCGCCCTCGACGCCGGAACGGGCTCCGGACGGTGCGTCGCCTTCGATCCGGAGGGGAACGTCGTCGCGTCGGCGCAGGAGCCGTTCAGCTACCACATCTTCACCGACCCGGTGATCCCGATGATCCGCGGCTTCGACCTCGACGCGGACGCCTTCTGGGGCGCGCTCGCGCGCTGCGCGCGGGCGGTGGTCGGCCGTCTGCCGCCGGGCGCGCGCATCCGCGGCGTCATCGCCACCGCGCAGCGCGAGGGCTGCGTGTTCCTCGACGCCGACGGCGGCGTGCTCTACGCCGGGCCGAACCTCGACGCGCGCGCGAGCATGGAGGGGATGGAGGTCGTCCAGACCTGCGGGGCGGAGCGGCTCCACGCGATCACCGGGCACGCGCCGCCGTACATCTTCGCGATCGCCCGCTGGGTCTGGTTCCGCAAGCACCACGACGCGGCGCCGCGTCGCGACGTTCCTCATGCTGAACGACTGGATCACGTACCTGCTCTCCGGCGAGCGGGTCGCCGAGCATTCGAACGCGGGCGAGTCGATGCTCTACGACGTCACCCGGCGCGAGTGGTCGTCCGAGATCCTGGATGCGCTCGACATTCCCGTCGCGGTCCTGCCCGCGGCTCTGCGAGGCGGGAACGCGCGTCGGCGCGGTGACGGCGCAGGCGTCCGCCGCGACCGGCATTCCCGTGGGGACGCCGGTGTTCGCCGGCGGCGCCGACACCGAGAGCGCGCTCCTCGGCACGGGCGTGCACCGCCCGGGCGAGACCTGCGCCGTCCTCGGGACGACGACGCCGGTGCAGCAGGTCGTCGCACGGCCGGTGATCGACGCCGGCGGCAACCTCTGGACGAGCTGCCACGTGGTGCCCGGCCGCTGGGTGCTGGAGAGCAACGCCGGCGACACCGGCAACGCCTACCGCTGGCTGCTCGGGCTGCTGTTCGGGCGTGTCGACGCCGCCGTGCATGCCGAGGCCGAGGCGCTCCTCGCGAACGTCCGGCCCGACGGGCACAGCGTCCTCTCGTTCATCGGACCCGTGCGCTTCAACCTGCAGACGATGAACCCCTTCCAGCCCGCCGGCGTGCTGTTCCGCGTGCCGCTGCTGCACATCGACCGTCCCGGCCGAGCCGAGCTGCTGCGCGGCTTCGTCGAGAACACCGCCTTCGCCATCCGCGCGAACATCGAGCAGATCGAGGCCGTGAGCGGCGAGCGCGCGCCGACGCTGTACGTGAGCGGCGGGCTGACGCAGAGCCCGACGCTGCTGCGCGCCATCGCGAGCCTGCTCGGCCGTCCGCTGACGGTGGGGCAGGTGATCGAGAGCGCCAGCCTCGGCTCGGCGATGCTGGCCGCCGTCGGCGCTGGAATCCACGCCGATCTGCCGGCGGCGCTCGCGAGCATGGTCCGCACGCGGTCCGTCGAGCCCGACGGCGGCGAGGGTGCGGTGCTCGAGGAGCGCTACCGCAAGTGGCTGGAGATATTCGACGCCTTCCACGGCTGGACGATCTGACGGCATGATCCAGGGCGTGCTCTTCGACCTCGACGGGACGCTCGCCGACACCGAGCGCATTCACTGGCGGGCCTACCGCGCTATCCTCCTCGGCTTCGGCGCCGACGTCGACCTCGAGACCTATCGCCGGCACTTCATCGTCGCGCACGGTGGCCCCGAGTGGGCCTGCGCAACGCTCGGACTCCCGATCGAGCCGGACGAGCTCCGCCGCCGCAAGGCGGTCGGTGTACCGCGAGCTGATCGCGGGCGGAGTACAGCCGCTGCCCGGCGCGCTCGAATGTCTCGCCGGTCTCCGGGACCATCAACGGCTGGCGATCGCGACCAACTCGCTGCGCGACGAGGCGTCGCTGATCGTCGGGTACCTGGGCGCGGCGCAATTTCTCGACGCGGTGATCGCGCGCGAGGACTACGAGCGCGCCAAGCCGGCGCCCGACGCCTATCTGGCGGCCGCGCGGACGCTCGGGCTCGAGCCGGCCGCGTGCGTCGTCGTCGAGGACACCCCGCGTGGCCTGGCCGCGGGACGTGCCGCGGGGATGGCCGTCGTCGCGGTGCCGAGCGATCTCACCGCCGACGCCGACTTCACCGGCGCGACGCGGCGGCTCGTCGGTCTCGCCGAGCTGACGCCGGCGCTGCTCGCCGGCCTCGTCGCGCGATGATCGAGGTCCGGAACGTCACCAAGGCGCTTCGGGCGCGTCGCAGGCGGTCGACGGCGTCTCCTTCTCGGTCGCGGCGGGCGAGATCGTCGGCGTTCCTCGGTCCGAACGGCGCCGGCAAGACGACGACGCTCAGGATGCTGGCGGGCGTCTTCCCGCCGACGACGGGCACGGTGCGCATCGCCGGCCACGATCCGATCACCGACCCGCGCGCCGCCCGGCGCGCCGTCGGCTACTTCGCCGAGGCCGCACCCTACTACCCGGAGCTCCCGGTCGAGGGCTACCTCCGCTTCGTCGCGCGGCTGAAGCGCGTGCCGCGCGCGGCGCGCGCCGACGCGGTGGCCCGCGTCCTCGCCGCCTGCGACCTCGAGGCGGTCGCGCGCCGCCGCGTGGGCACGTTGTCGAAGGGATTCCGCCAGCGCGTGGGCCTGGCGCAGGCGCTGTGCGGCGACCCGCCGGTCCTGCTGCTCGACGAGCCGACCATCGGCCTCGATCCCGGGCAGGTCGACGAGATGCGCGCGCTCATCGGCGGGCTCCGCGGCGAGCGTACCGTCCTCTTCTCGAGCCACATCCTCTCCGAGGTCGAGAAGCTCTGCAGCCGCGTGATCGTGATCGCGCGCGGGCAGGTGGTCGGCGAGGGGGCGCCGACGGAGCTGGCCGCGCGCGTCGGGGCGCGGCGCCGCGTCTGGCTGCGAGTCGAGGGATCGGTCGACGAGATCGGATCCGCGCTTCGCACCATCGCGGGCGTCGTGCAGGTCGAGGCCGACACCGCCGGCTTCCGCATCGAGGGCGATCGCGACGACCTGGCGCGCGCCGTCGGGCAGGTCGCTGCGGCCCGCGGCTGGGCCATCGTCGAGCTGCGGCAGGAGACGCTCGATCTCGAGGAGATATTCCGCCGCCTGGTGCGTCCCTCGTGACGGCGATCCTGCGCAAGGAGCTGGCGCTCTACTTCACCTCGTGGCTCTTCTACGTGCTCGCGACCGTGTTCCTCGTTCTCGCGGGCTATCTCTTCCACGGCAACCTGCGCTTCTTCCTCCTGATGAGCGGGACCAACCTGGCGCAGGGCCTCTGGCAGTACGAGTTCTTCGACCTCCGCCAGCTGCTGCTCGTGCTGGTGCCGCTGCTGACGATGCGGCTGTTCGCCGAGGAGCGGAAGCTCGGCACGCTGGAGCTCCTCTGGACGTATCCCGTGCGCGACCTGGGGATCATCCTCGGGCAAGTTCTTCGCCTGCCTGATCGCGGTGGGCCTGATGATCCTCGCCACGGTGACCTATCCGCTGCTGCTGGCCACCCACGCGACGGTGGAGCCCGGGCCGCTCGTGGCCGGCTACCTCGGACTGCTGCTGTTGGCAGCGGCGGCCATCGCCTGCGGCGTCTTCTTCTCGGCGCTCACCGACAGCCAGATGGTCGCGGGGGCGACCACGTTCGGCTTCCTCCTGCTCTGCTGGATCGTCACGTGGAACGAAGCGGCGGTGAGCGAGGGCGCGCTCGGCGTGCTCAGGCAGCTGTCGCTGTTCGATCGCTTCGCGACCTTCGCCCGCGGCGGCATCGACACCGCCGACGTCTGCTATCTGCTGCTCTTCACCACCGCGTTCCTCGGGTTCACCTTCTTCGCGCTCGACGCGCGACGCTGGCGGGGGTTCCGCTCGTGACGCCGTCGCGCGCGGTCCGCGGCTGGGCTCAGCTGGCGCTTCACGTCGGGCTCTTCGTGGTCGGACTCGGGCTCCTGCAGGTCGCGGCCGAGCGCACCAATCGCCGGATCGACCTGACGCCGTCGCGGGCCCTGTCGCTCTCCCCGGTGGCGCGCCAGGTCGTGGCCCAGGTGACGGCGCCGATGACGATCACCGTCTTCCACCGCCGCGGCGAGGACACCGCCTACGGCGAGCTGCTTGCAGCTGCTCCGCCGGGAGAACCCGAACGTGCACGGTGAGCTGCTCGACCTCGACCGCTATCCCGAGCGCGCGCGCAGCCTCGGGGTGACCGGCTACGGCCGCGCGGCGATCGACTACCAGGGCCGCCGGGTACAGACGCTGGCGCTCCCGGAGAGCGAGCTCGTGGGTGCCATTCTGCGAATTGTCCGTGGCACGCCGCGGCGCGTGCTCTTCACCTCCGGGCACGGCGAGCGTTCGCTGGCTGGAGGGAAGGACGGACTCGGCCGCCTGGCCGCCGCGCTCGGCGCCGAGAACTACGAGATCGGCTCGCTGTCGCTGCTCGACGGCGGGGTGCCGCCGGAAACCGACCTCGTGGTGATCGCGGGGCCGCAGCGCGACTTCGTCCAGCCCGAGCTCGATGCCCTCGCGGCGTACCTGCAGGCGGGCGGCGGCGTCGTCATGCTGCTCGACCCCGCGGCGTTGCCGGGCGCTGTCGGCCTTGCTCGCGAGCCTGGGTGTCACGCTGGGCGACGACTTCGTCGTCGACCGCGAGCGGCGGATCATCGGCACCGACGGCCTTGCCGCCGTCGTCGAGCTGTTCAAGCGCGGCAACCCCGTCACCGACGCCCCGGGGAACCCGATCGAGACCGGCGTGGTGCTGCCGTCGGCGCGGACGGTGGACGTGTCCCGCGAAGTCCCCGGCGTCGACGCGGCCAGCATCGCGCGCACGGCGCCGAGCGCGTGGGCGGTCGCCGATCCGGAACGGGCGCGCCGCGGCGAGGCGCCGTCCGCGGCGCAGCACGACGTGCAGGGCTCGGCGTCGGTGATGGTCATCGCGGACGTGGGGCCCGAGTCGCCGCGCACCGGCGCGGCGCGGGCGGCTCGTGGTCGATCGGCGACGCCGACTTCGCCACGGACGCATACGTCGACCTGCTCGGGAACCGCGACCTCGTGCTGAACGCGATCGCGTGGGCGTCGGCGGAAGGGGTGCTGGCGGGCGCGCGGCAGGCGGAGGCGCCGGAGACCTTCCGTCCGCTCTCGCCGCTCGTCCTGACCGAGGCGCAGGTGCGGACGATCGGCATCGTCGTCGCCGCCGTCCTGCCGGCGGCGGTCCTGCTGCTCGGACTCGCCGTGCTGGCGTGGGCGCGGCGGTAGGGGACCTGGGTGCGCCGGACGCTCGCCCTCGCGCTGTTCGTGCTCGCCGCCGGCGGCCTCGTCCTGCTGGTCGGCCCGCGCGAGGTGAAGCCGCCGGCCGCGATCGTCGGACGACGCACCGCTGCTGCACGTGCGCGCGGACGCGATCCGGAGCGCTCGAGGTCGAGATCGACGGGCGGAGCATCTCGGCGGCGCGCGCCGGCAACGGCTGGTCGGTCGCCGGTCGCGCCGGCGGCGGCGCCGCTCGCGGCGGCGCTCGACGACCTCGCCGGCGCGCTGGCGTCGCTGCAGGCGCTCGATCGTTTCCGCAGCGACGACCGCGCGCAGTTCGGCCTCGTGAGCCCGCGGGGTCGCATCCGGATCGGCCTGACGCGCGGACGTCGCGAGCTGCTGCTCGGGGGGACGACGCCGAACGGCGCCGCGCTCTACGCCCGGCGGGCGCGCGATCCGCATCTGATCGTGCAGATCGGGCTCGGCATCCTGTCGGCGATCGACCGGGTGTTCTTCTTCACGGACGCCTACCGCCCGGAGATGGGGTAGTCGGGCTCGCCGACGCAGCGCGCGCAGCGACAGAGATCGCGCACCTCGCCGACGAGCAGCAGCGTCTCGTGGCCGTCGGCCCAGTTGAGGAAGACGCTCTCCTCCCCGAGCAGCTGCACCTCGGCGAGGCTCTCGGCGGCGCCGTCGAGCGGCGCCTCGGGATCGCGCGCGGCGCACGAGTCGCAGGGGCAGGCGGCGCGGAGCGTGCGGAACGGCAGGATGCTGTCGTGCCGATCGCCCCACTCGACGCCGAGGGCGTAGCGGCCGACGGCCTTCAGCCGCTCGACGTGTGTCGCATCGGGAGCGCGGTCCGGTCACGCGTCCAGGTAGCCGCACGGCGGTGGCTGCGGCAAGGGGTAGGGCGTCCGCTTAGGGCACTTGATTGACAACCGGCGCAGCCGCGCAGTACCACCCGCGCATGAACACCCAGCCGATCACCGCCCTCGCGGACGCCGACGGTCACATCATCGAGCCCGGCGACCTCTGGACCGAGCGGATGCCCGAGGACCTCCGTCCGCTCGCGCCGCCTACTACCGTGACGCCGAAGGTGTCTTCCACCAGCGCATCTACGGCATCGAGATCGACACCCTCGACGTCATGTACGGCGGGCATCAGGCCGAAGGACATGCTCGACAACATGGGCCTCGTCGTGCGCGATGGGCATCTCGCTCGATCGCGTCTTCGGCGGGCCGGAGAAGGAGCGGCACACGATCCTCGACGCGGCGCCATGGGCGAAGGAGGGCCCCGCGCGGCTCGAGTTCAACACCCGCCACGGCGTGTCGCGCGCGGTGCTCTATCCGACGTTCATGCTCGCGGGCGGCACGTTCTTCCCGAACATCGCCCCCGCGGCCTGCCGCGTCTACAACGACTGGATCCTCGACCGACTACTGCGGCGGCTCGGGCGGACGGCTGATCCCCGTCGCCGCGCTGCCGATGACCGACGTCGACGCCGCGGTCGCCGAGATCACGGCGCTGCGCCGAGATGGGCTTCCAGGCGGTGTTCATCCGCACGAACCCGGTGAACGGCACGAAGTACTCCGACCCGGCCTTCGACCCGGTGTGGCGGGCGATCGTCGAGACGGGGCTGCGGCTCGGGCTCCACCCGCTGCCGATGTGGGACCAGGACGGCACGTCGAAGGGCTATCGGCTGACGGACATCATGGCGGCGTCGTGCCTCGGCTTCCCGATGGACATGATCGCCACGCTCTACGACATGATGGCGGGCGGCGTCTTCGACCGCTTCCCGACCATGCCGACGATGATCCTCGAGGCCGGGCGCGGGCTGGCTGCCGTCGATGTTCGAGCGCTTCGAGGAGCACCAGAAGATGTTCGGCAAGCTGAAGGCGCCGGAGTGGAAGACGCCGCCGATGGAGATCTTCCGCCGTCAGATGATGATCACCGTCGAGGCGTGCGAGGAGACGGACATCAAGATCGCGCTCGAGTTCCTGCCGCTCGACCACGTCGCGGTCGCGTCCGACTGGCCGCACTACGACGGCACGCCGGAGCTGATCGGCGGCTTCAACAAGGTCGCCGACGAGATCGGCCTCACCGCCGAGCAGAAGCACCTTCTCGCCACCGGCACCATGGAGCGCTGGTTCCCCGTGCGCTAGGCAGGGGTTCCCATGGCCTTCGGCACAGCCGCCCACGCCGCCGAGCGGCCGGCGCACACCGCGCTGGTGGACGGCGAGCGCCGGCTCACGTACGCGACGTTCGACGCGCTCGTGAACCGCGTGGCGAACGCCCTGGCGGCGCGCGGCGTCGGGCCCGGCGGTCGGGTGGCGCTGCTGCTGCCGAACTCGATCGAGTTCTTCGCCGTGACGCACGCCGCGGGGAAGCTGGGCGCGCTCGCGGTGCCGATCAACTTCCGCTGGCGCCGCGACGAGATCGCATACCTGCTCGCCGACTGCGCCGCCGATGCGCTGGTCGTCGACGCGGCGTTCCTCGGCGAGGTGGTGCCGGCGCCGGAGCGCTGCCTGGTGGTGGGGCAGGGAGGCGACCTGCCGTCGTTCGACGCAGCGGTCGCCGCGGCGCCTCGGATGCGCCGCCCGCGACGGACGTCGTCCCGGGCGGCTTCAACATCATGATCTACACTTCGGGCACGACCGGACGCCCGAAGGGGGTCCTCCACCCCGCGCTCGGCGGCACGGCGGGGTTCGAGTCGCAGAAGCGCATCGTCGAGATGTGGGGCTGGACGCCCGACGACGTGCACCTCGTCGTCGGCCCCGCGTATCACACGGCTCCCAACGCGGGCGCGGCGCAGCACCTGTTCGCCGGCGCGACGGTCGTGATCATGCGGAAGTTCGACCCGGTCGAGTTCCTGCGTCTGGTTGCGGCCGAGCGCGTGACCACGCTGATGATGGTGCCGGCGCACTTCATCCGCATCCTCGAGGTCCCGCCCGAGGTCCGCGCCGGCTACGATCTCTCCAGCATCCGGAAGGTGCTGCACGCGGCGGCGCCGTGTCCCGCCGACGTGAAGCATCGCATCCTGGATGTCTTCCCACCCGGACACCGTGTGGGAGTTCTATGGGGCGACCGAGGGACCGGGCACGATCATCAGCCCCGCGGAGTGGCGGGCGCGGCCCGGCAGCGTCGGGCGCCCGTGGCCTGGTGTCACGGTGAAGATCCTCGACGACGAGGGTCGCGACGTGCCCGCGGGCACGGTGGGGACCATCTACCTCTCGACGCCAGGCGGGCGGCGCTTCGAGTACCACAACGCGCCCGAGAAGAGCGCTGCCGCATTCCGTGGCGACTTCTTCACCGTCGGCGACGTCGGCCGGCTCGACGAGGACGGGTACCTCTACATCTCCGATCGCAAGGCCGACATGGTCATCTCCGGCGGCGTCAACATCTATCCCGCCGAGATCGAGGCGGCGCTGATCGCACACCCGGACGTCGTCGATGCCGCCGTGTTCGGCGTGCCCGACGACCGCTGGGGCGAGACGCTCCTCGCAGTCCTGGAGCCGCGCCGCGGCGTCGACCTCGACACCGACGCGCTGGCGGCGTGGTGCCGCGAGCGGCTCGCCGACTACAAGTGCCCGCGGCGCTGGGAGCTCGTCGCCGAGCTGCCGCGCGACCCGAACGGCAAGGTTTTGAAGCGGCAGCTGCGTCAGCCATACTGGGAGGGCCGGGCGCGGAACGTGTGAGGCGCCCGCCAAGCGGGGGACGCGAGTGGTCGGGTTGGTGATGTCTGGTGGGGGAGCGCGCGGCGCCTACGAGGTGGGCGTCCTGCGATGGCTCCTCGACGTCCTGCCGAAGCGCCTCGGGCACGCGGTGCCGCTCGAGGTGGTGACCGGCACCAGCGTCGGCGGCATCCACGCCTGCTACGTGGCGGCGACGCTGGGGCAGGAGGGGGCTGGCGAGCGACTGGCGGAGATCTGGCGCGGGCTCGAGATGAGCGGCGTCTACGAGTTCGGCGTCGCGGACGTCCTTGGACTTCCGTTCCGCCTGCTCGGCCTCGGCACCCGGCGTCCGGCGACGACCACCGATGGTGTGGAGCGGATGACGGGCCTCCTCGATACCCGCCCGCTCGAGCGCATGGTCGCCGAGGTGATCCCGTGGGCGGCGCTGCGACGCAACGTCGACGAGGGCCGCATCCACGCGCTGGCAGTGACCGCGACCGAGATCGCCAGCGGCCGCTCGATCGTGTGGGTCGACAACCGCCAGCACGCGGTGCGGCCGTGGATCCACGATCCGTGGGTGATCCCGCGCGTCACCGAGATCGGCCCGACGCACGCGCTGGCGTCGGCCGCGATCCCGTTTCTGTTCCCGGCGCTGCGCGTCGGCGACGGCTTCTTCTGCGACGGTGGCCTTCGCCTCAACACGCCGCTCGCGCCGGCGCTGCGCCTCGGCGCCGACCGGCTGCTCATCATCGGCCTCCGCCACGTCCCGACGGTGGCCGAGGATGCCGAGCATGCGCCCGAACGCGAGGCCAGCTACGGCTCGCTCACGTACCTCACCGGCAAGGTGCTGAACGCGCTGCTGCTCGATCACGTCGACTACGACGTCGACCGCCTGCGGCTGGTGAACGCGATCCTCGATACCGGCGTGAAGGGATACGGCGACGGCTTCCTGCCGCGCATCAACGAGGTGGTCGAGGCGCTCCGCGGCAACCCGTACCGCGTCGTCCGCAACGTGTATCTGCAGCCGTCGAAGGACCTGGGCATGATCGCCAGCGAGTGCATCGACCACCAGCGCCCCGGCGGATCGCGCGCCTGGCTCACCGACGCGGTCATGCGCTACGCCGTCCGCGGCATCGTCGGCGAGGCCGATCTGCTGTCGTATCTTCTCTTCGACCGCTGCTACGCCGACCACCTGATCGAGCTGGGCTACGCCGACGCCGACGCGCGTGGCGACGAGCTGCTGGCGCTGTTCGCCTACGGGTGAGCGGCGTCAGCGGTACGCGATCGCGGCGCTCGCCGGACCGCCGAGCGGCAGCACCTCGACGCGCCGGAAGCCAGCCGCCAGGCACCAGCCGCGGAAGTCCGCGCCGGTGAAGTCGAACGCGTCGCCGAACTCGATCAGCATGTTGAGCGACATCAGCAGGCCGAAGACGTTCTGCCGCCGCTCGTCGTCGATCAGATGCTCGACGGCGATGAAGGCCCCGCCATCGGGGAGCGCCTCGTACGCCTTGCGGATCAGCACCTGCTTCTTCTCGAGGTTCCAGTCGTGCAGGATCATGCCCATCGTGATGACGTCGGCGCGGGGCAGCGGATCGCGGAAGAAGTCGCCCGCGACGGCGGTGACGCGGTCGGCGAGGCCCTGGCGCGCGATCGCGGCCCGCGCGATCGGTTCGACGACGGGCAGGTCGAAGGACACGCATCGCAGGTGCGGGATGTCGCGGCCGCCACGGCGCACGAGAGCTCGGCGGCCGCGCCGCCGACGTCGCAGAGCGTCCGGTAGCGGCACGAAGTCGAATCGCTCGGCGAGCGCCTGGAAGTTCGGGCGCGAGATGCCGCTCATCGCGGCCATGAACTGCTCGAGCCGCGCGGGCTCGCGATAGAGCTCCTCGAACATCGAAGCGCCGGTGTGCTTGATCTCGTTCTGCGGGCGGCCGGTCCGCAGCGCCTCTTCCAGATCGGCCCAGAAACGGAAGAGGCGGTCGTCGTACATCTCGAGCAGGCCGCCAACCCAGCCTTCACGCTTCCGGACCAGGAAACGCGCCGTCTCCGGCGTGTTCGCGTACCGTGCCCCTGGACCGTTCCCCTCCCGCTCGAGCATGCCGAGCGCGACCAGCGCGTCGGGGAAGTCTGGAACGGCACGCGGGTGGAGCCCCAGACGTTCGCGGATCTGCTCACCGGTCAGCGGCCCGTCGTCCAGCGCATCGAAGAGCCCCACCTTCACGCCGACCAGCAGAACCTTCGCGCTCATGAAGCTCCGGGCGAGCTCGACGATCCTCGCGGGCGAAGCGGGTGTCGACATCGGGAGGCCTCCAGGGTCCGTCCTCCCGCGATCCCTCTGAACGGTCAAGGGGGAGATCGTTGCGTGGGCACCGCGGAGCGCCAACCTCAGCAGAATCGCCTCCACGCGAGGTGACGAAGCGCTTCCTGCCTGATAGGAGCGACCTCGTGCAGCGGCAGGCTCGGACCGCGGCGGAGGGGAGACGTGTGATGCGGAGACGAACGGGACTGTTGATCGCGGTGACGATGGGGGTCGTCCTCGCCGGGGCGGCATCGATGCTGCTCGCCGAGGGCGGAGCGGGTTGTCGCGACCGGTGCGGCGACATCCGCGATCGCTGCAAGCAGGCGTGCAGCTCGAAGAACCCTGACGGGATGCAGCCGGCCTGCCTCGAGAACTGCAACACCGAGTACGACAGTTGCATCTCCGGGTGCGGCTGAGGAAATAGACGCATGGCCACCGTGACGTACGCCACCGACGGACCCGTCGCCGTCGTCACGATCGACCGGCCGAGCGTGCGGAACGCCGTCGACGGACCGACGGCCGCCGAGCTGGCGGCCGCGTTCCGTCGCTTCGAGGCCGACGACGCGCTGTCGGTCGCGGTGCTGACCGGCGCCGGCGGCACCTTCTGCGCGGGGGCCGACCTCAAGGGCATGACCGAGGGCCGCGGCAACCGCGTCGCCGACGATGGCGACGGACCCATGGGACCGTCGCGGTTCCTGCTCTCGAAGCCGACGATCGCCGCCGTCGAGGGCTACGCCGTCGCGGGCGGGCTCGAGCTGTCGCTGTGGTGCGACATGCGCGTCGCAGCCGAGGACGCGGTGTTCGGCGTCTTCTGCCGGCGCTGGGGCGTGCCGCTGATCGACGGCGGCTGCGTGCGGCTGCCGCGGCTGATCGGCCACAGCCACGCGCTCGACATGATCCTCACCGGACGGCCGGTCTCGGGCGACGAGGCGCTGCGCATGGGCCTGGCGAACCGCCTCGTGCCGAAGGGCACCGCGCTGGCGGCGGCGATCGCGCTGGCAAAGGAGATCGCGAAGTTCCCGCAGCAGTGTCTCCGCGCCGATCGGATGACGTCCTACGAGCAGTGGTCCCTCGACCTCGAGCAGGCGCTCGTCGCGGAGACTCGCCGCGGCGTCGAGGTCGTCCGCTCGGGCGAGACGCTTGCCGGCGCGCAGCGGTTCGCGAAGGGCGCCGGCCGGCACGGATCGTTCGACTGAGTCGTCGCTACCCGCGCTATCGTCCGTGGCGTCGCGAAGGGCGAGGTGAGGATCAACTGGAAGGCCAGCCGCATCGCGTCAGCCCGTCACGCACGACGCCAGGGGTTTTACCCTTGACGGAAGCTTCAGGCGCAGCGTAGGGACGAGGGCGGGCCAATCCAACCCGGAGCCAGCTGGCGCTCCATCCACCGCCTACGGGAATCCAAGGGAGGATCAGACTATGAGGTGTTCGAGGTTCGTCGCTTCGGCTACCGCGCTGTCGGTGGCCGCCGTCATGAGCGCTGGAAGCGCGCTGGCGGCTTACAACACCCCGTCCAAGTCAAAGCAGATCAAGGCCGACCTAGTGGTGTCCTACAAGCCATGCGCCGCTCCGAACGCCACGCAGTTCTTCGCGGGGGCTGGCATCATCACTGCGTGCACGCCGCCAGTCCCGACGACCAACACCAATCCGACGAACGTGACGACGTTCGGACCGAAGGGCGCTGCGAACGTCGCGATCCAGCTGGGCAAGGGAGACATCAAGGTCGGCATCAAGGCAAGTGACGTGCTGAACAACGGCTCCCCGGCAAGCGTCAACCTCGGGGCCGTCGCCGGCAGCGTGGTGGCGACCAGCGGCAGCTGCGCGCCCGGCATCCCGCCGCAAGCCGCTCCCGTACCGGGAACCGAATGCACGAGCACCGACATCAGCACCCTGTTCACGGCCATCCTCAGCATTCCGTGCACGGCCGGAAAGTGCGCGCTCAAGACGACGATCAACACCATCGTTCCCGGAGCGATCACGGTGGGGAGCAAAGCCAACACGGCGATCGGCGGCGTCGGTCTGAGCGATCCGGACGGCGATCCGGCATTCGTCCAAGGCCTCTTCCTGCCGTAGGTCCACCTGATCCGATACCCATCGCGACGGCTGGGGGCGGGATCGTTCCGCCTCCAGCTGCTCGCTGGGCGGCCGCACCGGTACCCGCGCGGACGAACGGCGCATGAAGCATGTGAGCATGATCGCGGCCGCGTTGGCATGCCTCGTTCTCGCCGGCGTCTGTCCGGTATCGGCTGGCGAGGCGCGCGACGAGGATTCGAACCAGTTTCTCGACACCGAGCGGGATGAGTTCGCGGCCGACGCCGACGCCGACACGTACGCCGGGCCGGCACCGTTGACGGTGCGCTTCACCAGCACGACCATAAATCCATCGGGTCGGGTCACCTACGCCTGGAATTTCGGCGACGGCTCGAAGAGCACCGAGCGCACTCCCGTCCACACCTTCCGGAAGCGAGGTTGGTACTATGTGACGATGGAGGCGCGGAACGCCAAGGGTCAGACCTACCGCATCAATCTTCTGCTGCACGCCTGGCGGCCGCGTGATTGGACGCGGCTCCGCGAACGCAGGGACATGCGGATCGCCGAGCATGCTGCGCGCGAGCTGGAGGCGAAGCGTCGGCAGCTCGGGATGCCTCCCGTCGTCCCGTCTGGCGTCGGTGAGCCTTGACGCCGTGAAGGCGGGCGAAGACTCGCGACCTACGCATCGCGGCGCACGGCGTGCTCGAACTCCAGCGCAAGCGGGCCCGCGCCGAAGGGGGCCTGGTCCCGGGGCTCGAGTTGCCGCCGTCTCCCCCGCGCGCCCCTGATTGCGCGACCGGCTCTCAGAGGGCGGCGTAGACGGCGTCGATCAGTCCTTGATTGCGCGGGTTCCGCCAGCGCGGCCCCGGCGCGTTCGCGACGTAGGCGAACGCGAGGCGCGCGTCGGGGTCGGCGAAGCCGACGGCGCCGCCCGCGCCGAAGTGACCGAAGGCGCGCGGGCTCGTTCCGAGCGGCCGCTCGGGTTGTGACAGCTGGAACCCGAGGCCGAAGCGTGACGGGCGACCGAGGACGACGTCGGGCCCCGAGGCGGCTTCCACGATGGCCTCGTCGATCGTCTCGCGGTGAACGAGTCGCACGCCGTCGAGCGCGCCGCCGCACGCGAGCGCACCGTAGATGCGCGCGATGCCGCGCGCGCTGGCGTGCGCGTTCGTCGAGGGCATCTCGGCGGCGCGCCAGGCGCGGGTGTTGACGGTACCGAAGCCCGAGACGCCCGGGGGATTCACGTAGACGCGCTCGAGAAGGTGGCGGCGCGCGTCGTCCGCGGCGGGTCCGCCGGCGAGCAGGTAATCGACGAGGTGCGTGTCGTCGTCGGGCAGCAGATGGTCCGCGATCCGCTCGTCGAACTCGGGCCCGACGCCGAGATGGAAGTCCGCTCCGAGCGGTCCCGCGATCTCGCGCCGGAGGAAGGCGCCGATCGTCTGACCGCTCGCGCGCCGCACCAGCTCGCCGATCAGGAAGCCGAAGGTGTTGACGTGGTAGCCGTGCGCGCGCCCGGGCGCCCACCAGGGTTCCTCCGCCGCGAGGGCGTCGGTCATGAGCGTCCAGTCGTACATGGCGAACGCCGGCAGCGTGCGGCGGACCGCCGGCAGACCCGCGCGGTGGGCGAGGAGGATCCGGGGCGTGACGTCTTCCTTGCCCGCCGCGGCGAACTCGGGCCACCAGCGTGCCGCGGGTGCGTCGAGGTCGATCTTCCGGCGCTCCACCAGCATGAGCAGGGCGACCGCCGCCATCGCCTTGCCGACGGAGAACACGTTAACCAACGTGTCGCCGTGCCACGGGCGCGTGCGAGCGCCGTCGGTCCAGCCGGCCCACAGGTCGACGACCGGGCGCCCGTCGATCGTGATCACGACGGCAGCGCCCACCTCGCCGTGTTCGCGGAAGTTCGTGGCGAGAGCGTCGCGTACACCCGCAAGGCGCGGATCGCAGGAACCAGCGATACGGGGAACGTCGCCCACGCGGGAGATGTAGCGCATGAGCTCGGCCGGTCACAGAGGGTCCGGCGACGGAGGACTCCGAGGGTTGAGGCTGGTGGTCGCGAGGAATAGAGAGAGCCCTGAGGCTTCAGTCGGATGAGTCAGCGAAAGAAATTGGCGATCCTCGTCGGCGGCGGCCCGGCGCCCGGTATCAACAGCGTGATCGGCTCGGCGACCATCCGTGCCGTCCTCGAGGGCGTCGACGTGCTCGGCATCCGCGACGGCTTCGAGTGGATCATGCGGGGCAACATCGACCACGTGGAACCGCTCGGCATCGAGGACGTCAGCCGCATCCACTTCCGTGGCGGCTCGTACATCGGCATCTCACGTGCCAATCCGACCAGCGACCCGCAGCATCTCGAGAATACCGTCATCTCGCTGCTGCGCCTCAACGTATCCCAGCTGATCACGATCGGCGGCGACGACACCGCGTTCTCCGCAATGAAGCTGGAGGAGAAATCGGCCGGCCGCATCTCCGTCGTGCACGTGCCGAAGACGATCGACAACGATCTCGATCTGCCGCCGCACATAGACACGTTCGGCTTCCAGACCGCGCGTCACGTCGGGGCCGAGATCGTCAAGAACCTGATGGTGGACGCGGAGACGACGTCACGCTGGTATTTCCTGATCGCAATGGGTCGGAAGGCGGGCCATCTCGCGCTCGGCATGGGGAAGGCCGCCGGCGCGACGCTGACGCTCATCCCCGAGGAGTTTGGCGGGGGAAACATCGCGTTCAAGACGATCGTCGACACGCTGGTCGGCGCGATCATCAAGCGCCTGTCGTCGGGGCGCCGAGACGGTGTGGCCGTCATCGCGGAGGGCGTCGTGCTCGGGCTCGACCCTGCCGACCTGTCGCAGATCCAGGACATCGAGCGCGACGACCACGGCAACGTCCGCATCGCCGAGGTGGACCTGGGTGAGATCGTCAAGAAGGCCGTGCAGGATCGTCTACGCCAGTTCAGGATCAAGGCCACGGTGGTGGCGAAGAACATCGGCTACGAGCTGCGCTGCGCCGATCCCGTGCCCTTCGACATGGAGTACACGCGCGACCTGGGGTACTGCGCGGCCAAGTACCTCTTCGCCGGCGGCAACGCCGTGATGATCTCGATGCAGGGTGGCCGGTTCGTCCCGATCCCGTTCCGCGATCTGCTCGATACGAAGACGGGTCGGGCGCGCGTTCGCACGGTCGACATCACGGCGACTGGCTACGCGATCGCCCGCCGTTACATGATCCGGCTGCGGCGCGACGACTTCGACGACCCGCACGAGCTCGCCAAGTTCGCCGCTACGTGCGGGCTGACGCTGCAGCAGTTCCGGGAGCAGTTCGGCTATCTGATCGCGTTCGAGCCGCCGCCCCTGGAGATCGAGCCGCTGCCCGACTGACGCTGGCAGAACCGATCGGTCAGCTGTTAGACGAGCGCCATGGCGCTCGAACCCCACACGCTGCGCGAGCTGCTTGGCTACTTCCTGCGGCTCGGCACGGTCGGCTTCGGGGGCCCGATCGCGCTGGTCGGCTACATGCAGCGCGACCTGGTGGAGCGCCGGCGGTGGTTCTCCAAGCAGGACTACCTGGAGGGGCTCGCGCTCGCGCAGCTCGCCCCGGGACCGCTCGCCGCCCAGCTCGCGATCTACCTCGGCTGGCTGACGGGTGGCACGCCTGGCGCAACACTGGTGGCCGCGGCGTTCATCCTGCCCTCGTTCATCATGGTGCTGGCGTTGTCCGCCCTCTATGTGCGGTTCGGCGGGCTCGCCTGGATGCAGGGTGCCTTCTACGGGATCGGCGCCGCCGTGATCGCGATCATCGGGCGGAGTGCCTGGAAGCTGGTCCGGTCGTCGCTCGGATCGGACTGGGTGCCCTGGACGATCTTCGTCGTGAGCGCCGCGATCACCGGCTGGACCGAGTCGGAGATCGTCTGGGTGTTCCTCGCGTGTGGCGTGCGTGATGCTGGTGCTGCGCGGGCTGCCACGCGCGGGCGACAGCGTGGCAGTCCTGCTGCCCTTCCCGTGGCTCGTCAGCGGCCTCCACGGCCCCGCGGCCGACGAGCCTGCTGTGGACGATCCTCCTCTTCTTCGCGAAAGCAGGGGCGGTGGTCTTCGGCAGCGGGTTGGCGATCGTTCCGTTCCTCCACGGCGGCGTGGTGAACCAGTACCAGTGGCTGACCGAGCGACAGTTCCTCGATGCGGTCGCGGTGGCCATGATCACGCCCGGGCCGGTGGTCATCACCGTGGCGTTCATCGGCTACCTGGTGGCGGGGCCGGCCGGAGCCACGGTGGCCGCCATCGGCGTGTTCCTGCCGTGCTACCTGTTCGTGGTCGTCCCGGCGACGTACTTCCGCAGGTCGGTGAGCAATCCGAGCGTGAAGGCGTTCGTTGCAGGCGTGACCGCGGCCGCGACGGGCGCGATTGCCGGGGCCGCGTTCGTGCTCGGGAAGCGGGCGATCGTCGACGTCCCGACGGCGGTGATCGGGCTCGTCACCTGGCTCGTGCTCACCTACGTGAAGGGCGTCTCCGATCCGCTCGTCATCGTCGCGGCCGGGCTCGTCGGAGTCGTTGCCAGCTGGTGGATGTGACGGGCGACGCGCGCGCGATCCTGCTGACTCGCGCGCTGCGCGGATTCGTCGACGGGCTGGTGAGCGTGCTGCTCGCCGGCTACCTCGCGCGTCTGGGATTCTCGTCGCTTCAGGTCGGGGCGATCGTCACCGGAACCTTGGTGGGGTCGGCGGGGCTCACGATCCTCGTCGGACTCGCCGGGCATCGGGTCGACTCGCGGCGGGTCCTGCTCGCGGCATCGGCACTGATGATCGCGACGGGTGTGGGCTTTGCGTGGTTCGGGACGTTCTGGCCCCTGATGATGGTGGCCGTCGTCGGCACGCTCAATCCGTCCGCGGGCGATGTCAGCGTGTTTCTCCCTACCGAGCAGGCGGTGCTGGCGCACGTGACCACCGGGCGCGAGCGGACGAGGTTGTTTGCGTGGTTCAACCTCTCCGGCGGGCTGACGGGAGGCCTCGGCGCGCTCGCGAGCATCATCCCGGGGACGTTGGCCACGCTGGGCGGTGTCGCTGCCGTCACGGCGGAGCGCGCGGCGTTCCTTGTGTATGCCGTCGCTGGCGGACTCTCCGCCGCGGCCTATCGCCGGCTCGGTCCAGCAGCGCGGCGCGTTGCCGCGCCTGGCACTCGACCACTCGCCACGTCCCGTCGCATCGTCGCGCGGCTCGCGATGCTGTTCAGCCTCGACGCCTTCGGCGGCGGCTTCGTCGTGCAGTCGCTCCTCGTGCTGTGGCTGTGGCGACGTTTCCAGCTGTCGCCCGAGGTCATGGGGGCGGTCTTCTTCGCTGCCGGGACCCTGGGCGCACTCTCGCAGCTCGCGTCACCGTGGCTGGCGGAACGCATCGGTCTCGTTCCGACGATGGTGTGGACCCACCTTCCTGCGAACGTGTTCCTGATCCTCGCGGGTATCGTGCCCAGCGCTTCGCTCGCGGTGACGTTCCTCCTCCTCCGGGCGCTGCTCTCGCAGATGGACGTCCCGGCGCGCCAGGCGTACGTGATGGCCGTCGTCCCGCCCGAGGAGCGGACCGCAGCCGCGAGCGTCACGAACGTTCCGCGCAGCCTCGCGGCAGCGATTCCACCGCTCCTCACCGGCATGATGCTCGACCACTCCGCGTTCGGCTGGCCGCTCGTCTGCGCGGGCACCCTGAAGGCCCTCTACGACCTCCTGCTGCTGGCGCAGTTCCGCTCCGACGTCACCCGAGCATGATCATGCCGCCATCGACCACGAGCACCTGACCCGTCATCATGTCGGAGTCCGCCGACGCGAGATACACGGCGGTGCCGGCGAGGTCGTCGGGCTGGAGCGGCTTGCGCAGCGCGCTGAACATCACCAGCGAGCTCATGATGCCCTCGGGGACGATCTTCTTCGTCGCTTCGGTCATCGTCACGCCGGGGGCGATCGCGTTCACGTTGATGCCCCACGGGCCGAGCGCACCGGCCATGTACTTCGTCAGGCCCACCAGCCCGATCTTTGCGACGCTGTAGTGGAACGGCGGCATCGGGGTGTCGGGGTTCTCGGTGTCCACCATGCCGACGTTGCCGAGGTAAGCGGCCGTCGACGACTGGTGGATGATCTTCCCCTTCCGCTGTCGCTTCATCGTCCCCTCGACGGCGCGGCTCATGAGCCACGCACCCGTCAGGTTCACCGACAGGACCTTGTTGAAGTAGGCGAGGTCGTTCTGCTCGCGGTCGAGGTCGTAGTAGATGGCGGCGTTGTTGACCAGGACGTCGATCCGGCCGCAGCGGGACATCACCTCGGCAGCCAACGCCTTCGTGCTCGACTCGTCGGCGACGTCCACCGCCAGCGCGTGCGCGTCGGCGCCGAGCGTCCGGCACTCCGCCGCCACACCCTCCGCGGCGTCCCGCCGCAGATCGGCCACGAAGACCCTCGCCCCCTCGCGGGCGAAGCGGAGCGCGTACGCCCGCCCGATGCCCTGCGCTCCCCCGGTCACGATCGCCACACGTCCTTCGAGTCGCACGACGGGCGCGTAACATCAGCGGGAAGACGCGGTCAACTACAACAGCTCTTCCTCGATCTCGGCCTCCCGCTCGATCTCGTCCTCGAGCTCCTCGATCGAGATGGTGTGGAACCGGCGGAGCGGCTGGGGAATGACGGCGACCGGCCAGTCGATCACGATCTCGCCAGCGTGGCTCGTCGGGTGGGGATGCGGGGCCGGTCCGTCCTGATACGCCGGATCGACCGCAGGATCGATCGGCGCGAGAGGATGGAGCGAGCAGTTGGACATCATCGCAACGCCCTCCTCGTCCGAAAGCTGGCGTCACTGTAGTCCTCGCGCCGCCGGCCGGCAAGCCGGTGTCACGCTTCACCTTGCGGGCGCGGAGCCGGCTGCGCTAGGACACCCACGGGAGGGCGCGATGTCCGAGACGAAGCGTGGGTTCGTCAACGTGGTCCGGCAGCGGGACGCCGAGCCGCCGCAGCCCGTCGACGAGTATCTGGCCGACCTCGACCGACTGATCGCGGCGCACGACTACTTCAAGCAGGACCGCGTCATCCCCGCGATCGGCGCGGGCCGCGCCTCGAAGGAGGTCGTGCGGAAGATCGCGCTCGAGTTCTACTACCTCGGCAAGTGGATGACGCCCGAGTTCGCGGTCCTGATCGCCAACTCGCCCGACGCCTACGCGTTCACGATGGAGGACTCCACCCACTTCCATCACTGGGTGCAGAACTTCGCCGACGAAGCCGGCTATCTCCGCGATCCGAACCACGTCGACATGAAGGTCCAGTTCTGTCACCAGCTCGGCCTGACCGACGACGACATCCGCGCGTACCAGCCGCATCCGGCGACCGTCGCCATGACGTGCACGATGCTCTTCTACATCCGCCGCTCGTACGAGGAGGGCCTCGCGGTCTTCGGCTACGCGGGCGAGCGGGTCGCCGCGGGCAGCGGGTACGCCCGCACGCTCTACGAGGGGCTCGGCAAGCACTACGGCGTCGGGGTGAAGAACTTCGAGGTGCACGCCTACGCCGAGGTCGATCACGGCGACAAGGCGGCCGACCTGTTCCGGCTGGTGGCGACGACCAAGACGGTGCAGAACCGCTGCCGTGACGCGATCCGCAACTACCTGATGGTGGCCGAGGCGCGGATCGCCGAGCTGAACCACTGGGTCGAGTGAAGAAGCGCGCCGCCCCGCGGCCGGCGTCTCCGCGTCGGGATGACACCCGGCGCCCCGGGCGCCCGGCGGGCGCGAGCGGCGACCGCACCCGCGAGCGTGTGCTCGCCGCGGCGGTCGAGACGTTCGCCCGCGACGGCTCGGCGGGCTCGTCGGTGCGGGACATCGCCCGGCGCGCCCGCATCCGCGTCTCGACGCTCTACCACTACTTCCCGTCGAAGGAGGCGCTGTACCAGGAGGTGCAGACGCGCGTCGACGCGAAGATCCGCGAGATCCTCCTGGAAGTGATCGCTCGGGATATGGACCTCGCGTCGACCGTCCGTGAGACGATCGGCGCTCTCTTCGATTTCTTCCTGACGAACCGGGCCTACGCGCAACTCGGATACCGTCTCGCGCTGGAGACCGGCGCGTCGCATGAGACCGAGCAGCGTGCAGCGCACCGCTGGCTCGGCTTCACGGAGGCGGCGCTCAAGCCGGCGGAGAAGAAGAACGTGGATCTCGTGCCGTTCATGCTCTCCATCGACGCGCTGCTGCACTGGCACATCGTGAGCGACGGGGTGTACCGCCAGCTGCTCGGCAAGGGCATCGACGATCCAGACGTCGCCAGCCGCGCCCGCGCCCACGTCGTCCAGGTGGCGCTCCGCACCCTCGGCCTCGACTGAGAGGCGCTCACCGCCCGACCTTTGTCGCGGCGACCTCGACGCGGCACGTCTCGATCGGTCGCACCTCCACGCCCCACCCCAGGTGCTCGTTCAGGCGCGCCGCCGGATGCTTCGACGCCACCGCGATGGCCTCGTTCAGATCGCGCGCTTCGATGAGGAAGTAGCTCCCGAGCTGCTCCTTGGTCTCGGCATATGGGCCGTCGGTGACGGTGGCCTTGCCGTTCCGCGGTCGCAGACTCACCGAGTCCTTGGTCGCGGCGAGCGAGCCGACCTCCAGCAGATGGCCGCTGCGTTGCAGATCCTCGTCGAGGGGACGGCACTCGCGGAAGATGGTGGCCATGTCGGCCTCGGTCAGCGTCTCGAACTTCTTCTCGTCGTAGTAGGCCAGGCACAGGTACTTCATGGGTGTTCTCCTCTACGACAGGTGGTCGATCGGGGACGAACGGAATCGACGGCCGGCCGGCGGCTGATCCGGGACGGTCGCATCTTGACGCAGTCCGTCGAGAGGGGTAATAAATATATCGAGCGTTCGTTCGAATATGGAGGTGTGACGATGTTCCTGGACCTGACCCCGATGCTTCGACCGTTCCTGCTTCTGAGCTTCGGCCTGATCCTGCTCGGGGTGGTGGCGATCGTGGCCGCGAGTCGAAGGCGGACGGCGTCCTTGACAGGACGCGGCGGGGTTGGCGATAGCTCCCGCCCCAGAGGAGTTCTGCATGCCTTCGAAAGACATGATCGGCCGCGTGCTCTCCACCGGGAGCGCGACGGTGACCGCGGACCACGTCCGAGCGTTCGCCAAGGCGCTCGGTGATCCCAATCCCGAGTACACGACCGTGGCGCCGCCTACCTATCCCATCGCCTTCATGACCCAGGCGATGTCGGGGGGGATGGACAGCTTCCTCGAGCTCGGCCTCAACTTCATGACGCTGGTCCACGGCGAGCAGGAGTTCGAGTACGTCCGCCCCATCCGCATCGGCGAAACGCTGACGCTCACGGGCCGTATCGCCGACGTCTACGAGAAGACGGGCTCCAGCGGCACGCTCGACTTCGTCGTCATGGAGACCGAGGGCCGCGACGAGAAGAGTCAGCCGGTCTTCTACTCGCGCAACGTGCTCATCTCGAAGAGGGTGTGATGGCACTCGACGCGAAGACGATCCGCGTGGGGCAGGAACTGCCCACGCTCACCAAGCCCGCGATCACGAAGGACATGCTGAAGGAGTACGGCCCGGCCGCGGGCGACCCCAACCCGATGCACGTCGACGAGGAGTTCGCGAAGAACGCCGGCTATCCCGGCGTGTTCGCCCACGGCATGCTCTCGATGGGCTACCTCGGCGAGTTCCTCCACAAGGCCGCGGGGGGCGTGGGCAACATCCGCAAGTTCCGCGCGCGCTTCGCCAAGATCACGTGGCCGGGCGACGTCATCAGCTGCAAAGGGACCGTGACGGCCGTCCGCGACGACGCCGGACGGCGTCTCGTCGACTGCGACATCTGGACCGAGAACCAGGCCGGCGAGCGCAAGATCCTCGGCAGCGCGACCCTCTCGCTCCCCGCCTGATGGGCGACCCCGCCCGGCTCCGCGACCGGTACGCCATTGCCGGCATCGGTCTCTCGCGCTTCGGCAAGGTGCCGGGCGTCAGCGCCATGGGTTTCGCGCTGGAAGCGGCCGCCCGGGCGATCGCCGACTGCGGGATCGCCCGGGACGACGTCGACGGCGTGCTCGTGATGATGCCGGCGCAGATGGGCGAGCAGCACGGGTGGGCGTCGCGCGCGGCCGCCTTCCTCGGCATCACCCCCGCCTTCTGCTCGACCATGGACATGGGCGGCGCCACGCCGGTCGGCATGCTCCAGACCGCGGTGATGGCGCTCGAGGCGGGATTCTGTCGCGCCGTCCTCTGCACCTTCGGCACCCAGACCAATCCGCAGGGCATCGTGCCGCAGCTCTTCGGGTCGCCGTGGGCGATCCCGTACGGCGATGTCGGGGCGATCACCTTCATGAGTCATCTGGCTCGCCGCCAGATGCACGAGCACGGCATCACCAGCGAGGACTACGGTCGCATCGCCGTCACCTGGAGGAAACACGCGCAGACGAATCCACTGGCGCAGATGCGGAAGCCGATGACGCTCGAGGATCACCAGACCTCGCGTTTCATCAACGAGCCGCTGCGGCTCTTCGACTGCTGCCTCTTCACCGACGGGGGCGGTGCGTTCGTCGTCACCTCTGCCGAGCGGGCCCGCGATCTCAAGCAGCGTCCGGCGCTGGTCGCTGGTGTCGGGCAGGTCCACTCGGCCGAGCTGATCCAGCCGCTCGCCGACGCACGCGCCGGCGGCAGCGAGGCGAGCGAGCGGGCGTATCACATGGCCGGCTGCGGTCCGGCCGACATCGACGTCGCCCAGCTCTACGACGCGTTCACGCCGCGCGTCGTGCACGACCTGGTCGCGTGCGGCTTCACCGACTGGGACGGCGTGCGCGAGCTGGTCGCGAGCGACCAGCTGACGATCGGCGGCCACCTGCCGTGCAACACGGCGGGCGGGCTCCTGTCGGAAGGGCATCTGTCGGGGATGAACCACATCGCCGAGGCGGTGCGGCAGGTGCGCGGCACCTCGCACAACCAGGTCGCGGACGTCGCGCTGTCGCTGGTCACCGGGTTCGGCGGCGCGCCGCACGAGCCCCCACCCACCGTCGCGTACAGCGCGGCGATCCTGAGGCGGCCCTGATGTTCCAGATCGACAAGCCGCTGCCGGGCATCACCGAGGACGGGGCGCCGTACTGGGCGGGCTGTCGCGAAGGGCGCCTCAGCGCGCAACGCTGCACCGCCTGCGGGCACCTCCGCTGGCCGCCGAGCATCCTCTGCCCCAGGTGTCTCGACGAGGGGCACGAATGGACGGCGCTCTCGGGCAAGGGGACGATCTTCTCGTTCATCGTCGTCCACCGGCCACAGCACCCTGCGTTCTTCGCCGACGCCCCCTACAACGTTGCCATCGTCGAGCTGGCGGAGGGCCCGCGGCTCCACAGCAACATCGTCGGCTGCGCCAACGAGGACCTGCGCATCGGCATGGCCGTCGAGGTGACGTTCGAGAAGATCGACGACGAGATCACGCTGCCGAAGTTCCGCCCGGCCTGAGGTCGGCCTTGTCACCGGCGGACCGAACGGTGTAGCCAGGACCCATGCGCGCGGCGGTGCGGAAGCCGGGACGGGCCAGCAGGCGGCCCGCCGATCCCATCGTCACCGAGATCGTCCTCGGGGCGTTCGAGACCATCTGCTACGAGATGGCGACGCACGTCAGCCTCACCGCCACGACCCCGATCCTGAACCAGTCGAACGAGCGCAACGCGACCATCCTCGACGCCGCGCGGCCAGCTGGCGGCGCTGTCGGTCGGCATCCCGCAGTTCATGCTGTCGTCGACGCTGCCGGTGCGCTTCGCGGTCGAGTTCTTCGGTCGCGACGGCCTCTTCGACGGCGACGTCATCGTCGCGAACGACCCGTACCACGGCGGCGGTCATCTGCCCGGACTACAACGTCTTCGCGCCCGTCTTCCACGACGGCGAATGCGTGCTCATCGCCTCGATCCAGTGCCACCACGCCGACACCGGCGGCGGCGCGCCGGGCGGCTACAACGTCGAACGCGCCCGACATCTGGGCCGAGGGCGTCCGCTTTCCTGCGGTCAAGATCTACGAGCGCGGCACGCTGCGGCGCGACGTCGAGTACATGATGGCGGTGAACAACCGCACGCCGACGTTCATCGGCGACCTGCGGGCGCAGGTCGGCGCGGCGCAGCTCGGGGTGCAGCGCCTGAAGGAGGTCGTCGCGCGGCACGGCGTCGACACGGTCCGCGGCGGCCGTGCGCGAGGTGATCGCCTATGCCCGTCGCCGCTTCCGGGAAGAAGTCGCGCGCTGGCGCGACGGCGTCTACGAGTCCGACGTCTACGTCGACCACGACCCGCACGGGAAGAAGGACATCCACGTCCACTGCAAGGTCACCGTGAAGGGCGGCGACCTGACGGTCGACTTCACCGGCTCCGACGACCGGCCCGACATCCAGGCCTACTCGACCTTCGGCAACACGCGCGGCTACGTCGTGGCGCAGCTGGCGTCGATGATGGACCCGTCGATCCCGAAGAACGAGGGGTTCTTCGACGCCATCGAGCTCATCGTGCCGAAGGGCTGCTGCCTCAATCCGCCCGACGGGCGCTCGGTCGCGGCGGGGACGCACCATCCCGGCACCGAGGTGGGTGAAGCGATCGCGCGCGCGCTCGAGCAGGTCGCACCCGACCGGACGTGCCCGCAGGTCTACAAGATGGGCATGCCGACGGTCATCTTCGGCACCAATCCGCGTGACGGAAAGCTCTTCATCGACCATTCGGTGGACACGCTTCGCGGCATACTGCGGCGCGGTGAAGGGCCAGGACGGGTGGGGCGGCATGAACGTGTCGTTCGGGAACCTGATCCGCGCCACGGCGGAGATCAACGAGGCGATCTTCCCGGTGCGCCAGCTGGCGCGCGACTACGAGACCGACTCCGGCGGCGCCGGCGAGTTCCGCGGCAACTGCGGCAGCCTCTACAAGAAGCAGGTGCTGGTCCCGTCGACGATCTACACCTACGTCGTCGGCAAGCGCTATCCCGATGCCGGGGATCGCGGGCGGCCGTCCGGGATCGCCCAATCGCCTGCTCGTCCGTGCCGGCGGACCCGCACGTCTTCGAGGTCGGCGACACGGCAGGCTACATCGAGCACGCGGCGGGCGAGTCCTACGAATACCACTACGGTGGTGGGGGTGGCTGGGGCGATCCGCTCGACCGCCCTGCCGAGCGCGTCCTCGACGACGTGCTCGACGAGTACGTCTCGGTCGAGGCGGCGCGGCGCGAGTACGGCGTGGTGCTCACCGGTAGCCTCGAGGACCTCACGCTGGTCGATCGACCACGACGCGACGGCGCGGCTGCGGGCCGAGCGCCGCGCGGCGCGCTAGCCGCCCCGTCCCGCGTTCCCACGACCGGACCGCCGTGCTATGCGGCGAGCGTGCGGGCGCACACCGAATACCTGTGGTTCACCACGCGCCAGCGGCGCGAGCTGATCAACATCACGGAGCGGATCGCCGAGATCGTCGCCGCGTCGGGCGTGCAGGAGGGGCTCTGCCTCGTCTCCGCCATGCACATCACGGCCGCGATCTGGGTGAACGACGAGGAGTCCGGCCTCAAGCAGGACGTGATGGAGTGGCTCGAGCGGATCGCGCCCGCGGGCGACTACCGCCACCACCAGACGGGCGAGGACAACGCCGATGCGCACCTGAAGCGCACCGTCGTCCACCACCAGGTGATCCTGCCGATCACGAAGGGCGCGCTCGACCTCGGCCCGTGGGAGCAGGTCTTCTACATGGAATTCGACGGCCGCCGGAAGAAGCGCGTCGTCGTGAAGGTGATCGGAGCGTGAGCATGGAGACGCGCACGCTCGGCCCGCTCGAGGTCTCCGCCCTCGGCCTCGGCTGCATGGGCATGAGCGAGTTCTACGGGGCGACGGACGAAGCGGAGGCGATCGCCACCATCCACCGCGCGCTCGACCTGGGCGTCACGCTGCTCGACACCGCCGACATGTACGGGCCGTTCACGAACGAGGAGCTGGTGGGGAAGGCCATCCGGGGGCGGCGCGCGCAGGTCGTCCTCGCGACCAAGTGCGGCATCGTGCGCGACGCGCAGAACAAGGCGCTGCGCGGGCTGAACGGCAGCCCGGAGTACATCCGCACCGCATGCGACGCGAGCCTGCGCCGTCTCGGGGTGGACCACGTCGACCTCTACCAGCTGCACCGCGCCGATCCGCGGGTGCCGATCGAGGACAGCGTCGGCGCGATGGCCGAGCTGGTGCGCGCCGGCAAGACGCGCGCGATCGGGCTCTCCGAGGTCGGACCGCGCACGCTCCGGCGCGCCGTCGCCGTGCACCCCATCGCGTCGCTCCAGAGCGAGTACTCGCTGCTGACCCGCGACGCCGAGGACGACGTGCTGCCGACGTGCCGCACCCTCGGCACGGGCTTTCTCGCCTACAGCCCCCTCGGTCGTGGACTGCTCACCGGCCGCTATCGCTCGCGCGCCGACTTCGGGCCCGACGACTACCGCCAGTTCACGCCCCGCTTCGCCGAGGGGAACTTCGAGGCCAACGTCGCGTTGGCGCTGAAGGTCGCGGCGGTCGCGGCGGAGAAGGGCTGCACCCCGGCGCAGCTGGCGCTCGCCTGGCTGCTGGCGAAGGGCCCGGAGATCGTCCCGATTCCCGGGACGAAGTCCCGCGCGCGGCTCGAGGAGAACCTCGGCGCCCTGCGGGTGACCCTGACCCCCGCCGACATGGCGCGCCTGGAGGCCGTGATCCCGCGCGGCGCCGCCTCGGGCGAACGCTACCCGTCCGCGATGCTCCCGCGCTGGGACTGACTCCTTGTCACCGCCGAAGGGTTCGGTGTAGTTCCCGCCCTCGTGACGGGGACATCCAGGGTCTGGGGGCTGGCGGCGATCCTTCTCCTCTCGGTCGCGCCGGATGCGCGTGCCGAATGGGTCGTCGACGACAAGGGCGAGTGCGTCGAGCGCTGGTCGGGCGAGTCGACGCTGCGTGGTCCGACGGCGATGCTGATGGCGCCGACGGCGCCGTTCCGGACCGCGGCGGGCGTGTTCGCGTACCAGTCCCCGAGCGCGGGCGGGTGGCAGGCGCCGCGGGCCTTCTGGTTCTGGGGACCGGTGACGTCGTTGCTCTCGTTCTGTGCGGGGTTCATCGACACCATCGGCTGGCTCGGCACCGGGCTGGCCGACACGCTGACCGGTGGCGCCTTCGCCATCGCCCCCTACAAGGCGACGCAGCTGACGCTCGACCCCATCATCCCGCCCTTCATCTCCGATTCGCAGCGCCAGGCGATCGAGGCCAAGCGTCCCGACGCCTGCGGGCGCACGCGGAGCTCCTGAGATGTCCTACCGGATCGGCATCGACGTCGGAGGGACGTTCACCGATCTCGTCCTCGCGCACGACGGCACGCTGACGCTCGACAAGCATCCGACCACGCCGCGGGACCAGTCCGAGGGCGTGCTCGGCGGCATCCGACAGCTCGCGGCGCGCGAGGAGCTGTCGCTGGCCGACTTCCTCGGCCGCACCACGATGATCGTCCACGGCACCACCACCGCGGACAACACCATGATCGAGATGTCGGGCGCCACGGTCGGCCTCGTCACCAGCGACGGCCATCGCGACGAGATCGAGATCCGCCGGGGCTACAAGGAGGACATCTGGAATCCGGCCCTGCCGCCGCCACCGCCGATCTGTCCGCGCCGCCGTCGCTACGGCGTGCCCGAGCGGCTCGACGTCGAGGGCGGCGTGGTGGTGCCGCTCGACGAGGACGCGGTCCGTCGCGCGCTGCGGCGCATGCGGAAGCAGGGCGTCGATTCCCTCGCCGTGGTGTTCCTGTTCTCGTTCATCAACCCGGCGCACGAGCGGCGGGTGCGGGAGCTGGCGGCGGAGGAGCTGCCCGGCGTGATGGTGTCGCTCTCGCACGAGGTGATGCCCACGGCGCCGGAGTTCGAGCGCACCTCGACGACGCTGGTGAACGCCTACGTCGGCCCGCGGATCGAGCGCTATCTGAGCCGGCTGGACGCGCGGCTCCGCGACGCCGGGTTCACCGGCGAGCTGCTCATCATGCAGTCGAACGGCGGCGTCATGCCCGGCGGATACGTCGCGCAGAAGGCGGTCGCGGTGATGGGATCGGGCCCGGCCGGCGGCGCCATGGGTGCGGTCGCCGTCGCGGGAGCGGCCGGCATCACGGATTTCATCTCCGTCGACATGGGCGGGACGAGCTACGACGTCTGCCTCGTCCGGGGTGGGGCGCCCGAGGTGAAGGCGGGGTGGAACTGGCAGCATCGCTACCTCGTGGGCCTGCCGATGGTCGACGTGCAGTCGGTCGGCGCCGGCGGCGGCTCGATCGCGCGCGTCGACTCGGGGACGCTGAAGGTCGGTCCGCAGAGCGCCGGCGCCGAGCCGGGGCCCGTCTGCTACGGCCGCGGCGGCACCGAGCCCACGGTCACCGACGCCAACCTGGTCCTCGGCTACTTGAACGCGACGCGCTTCTGCGGCGGGACGATGCGCCTCGACGTCGAGGCCGCGCACGCCGCGATCCGCGATCGTGTCGCGCGCCCGCTCGGCATCTCCGTCGTCGAGGCGGCGGAGGGCATCAGCCGTATCGTCAACGCCAACATGGCGAACGCGGTCCGCCGCATCTCCGCCGGCCGCGGCGTCGATCCGCGGCCGCTGACGCTCGTCGTCTTCGGCGGCAACGGGCCCGTGCACGCCGGCATGCAGGCCGCCGAGCTCGGCATCCGGCGCATCTTCGTCCCGAAGCTGTCGCCGACGTTCTCGGCGCTCGGGCTGCTGCTCACCGACCACGTGGTCGACGAGATGCGCTCGTACGTGAGCCCGGTCGGCCGCGTCGATCTCGCCAGGGTGAACGCGCTGTTCGCCGAGATGGAAGCCTCGGCGCGGTCGGCGCTCACGCGTGGCTCGGCGCGGCGGCGTGCGCTGCGCTTCGAGCGTATGGCGGCGCTGTGCTACCCGGGACAGACGTTCGACATGCCCGTTGCGGTCGGGGGCAGGGGCGCGGTGACCGCGAAGACGCTCGCCGATACGATCGAGCGCTTCCATCGCCAGCACGAGGAGCTCCACACCTACGCCTCCCGCGACCAGGAGCCCGTGCTGCGTGGGCTGCGGCTGAAGGCGATCGCCGTCGAGGACCGTCCGACCCTTCCGCGTCTGCCGCGACGCCCGCGTGGCAACCCGCGCCGCGGCGCACGCAAGGCATTCTTCGGCGGCCGCTACGTCTCGGTGCCGATCTACGACGGCCCGCTGCTCGGACCCGGGCAGACGGTCCTCGGTCCGGCGATCGTCGAGGAGCCCTTCACGACCATCGTCGTCTATCCGGGGCAGCGCGCGTCGATCGACGCCTTCGGCAACTACGCCATCACCGTCGGCAGGGCCTGACCTCTCGACGTGCCGCCCCCGTCCGACATCACGCTGACCGCCGCCGAGGGGCGACCGATGCGCGGCGCGCTGGCGCTGCCGGCGGGCGGAGGCCCACGACCCGGCGTCGTCGTGATCCACGAGATATTCGGGCTGAACGACGACATCCGGCGGATCACGGGACGCATCGCCGACCTGGGGTACGTGGCGCTGGCCCCCGATCTGTACGACGCCGGCGCGTCGCGGCCGCTCTGTGTCCTGCGGACGCTGCTCGCGTTGCGGACCGGGCAGGGCGGCGCCTTTGCCGACCTGGACGCCACGCAGCGCTGGCTCGCGGCCCGACCCGAGGTGGACGGGACGCGCATCGGCGTCGTCGGCTTCTGCATGGGCGGCGGCTTCGCCCTGCTGCACGCGATCCGCGCGGACGTCCGCGCCGCGGGCGTCTTCTACGGTGACGTGCCGTCGACGGCCGACGAGCTGCGCGGCGTGTGTCCGGTCCTCGGCAGCTACGGCGGCCGCGACCGTCCGTTCGCGGGCCAGGGCCGGCGGCTCGATCGATTCCTCGCTGAGCTCGACGTCCCGCACGACGTGCGCATCTATCCCGACGCCGGGCACAGCTTCATGAGCCACCACGAGGGTCCGCTGGCGACGCTCATGGGCTGGGGACCGATGGCGGTCGGCTTCGAGGCCGGGGCGGAGGCCGACAGCTGGGCGCGCCTCGAGCGGTTCTTCCGCGAGCACCTCGGATCGCCTGGGGGTCGCCTGGCGGGTCGCCTGGCGGGTAGCGGCGTGGATCGCACGATCGGCCGCGTGACCGTCCTCGGCGGCGAGCAGGGCGGCAAGTATCCCCACGGGAACTCGCTCCTGGTGGCCGGGACGGAGGAGACCGCGATCATCGACCCGTCGTTGTCGCTCGTGGGCCGCCGCGAGCGCGTGGGCGCCGACCGCGTGATCAACAGCCACTGCCACGAGGACCACGTCGCCGGGAACCACCTCTTCCCGGCGGCGTCGTGGCACCTGCACGAGGCGGACGTGGTGGGGCTGCGCTCGCTCGACGACATGATGGCGATCTACGGCATGACCCCCGCGATCGACGCCGCGTTCCGTCGCGTCGTGGTCGACCAGTTCCACTGGACGGCACGTCCGGACGCGCTGCCGTATCGCGACGGCTGACGTCTTCGACCTGGGCGGGGCGCGCGTGCGCGTCATCCACGCGCCGGGGCACACGCGCGGGCACTGCCTGCTGCACGTCGAGCCGGACGACGTCCTCTACCTCGGCGACATCGATCTCTCGAGCTTCGGCCCGTACTACGGCGACGCCTGGTCGTCGCTCGAGGACTTCGAGCGCACGCTCGCCCGCGTCCGCGAGATCGACGCGCGCTGGTACGCCACGTTCCACCACGTGGGCGTGGTGGAGGGCCGGGCGGCGTTCCTCGAGCGGCTCGACCGCTTCACCGCCGTGATACGCCACCGCGAGGAACGGCTGCTCGCGTTCCTCGCCGAGCCGCGGACGCTGGCCGACGTGGTCGCGCATCGGTTCGTGTACCGGCCCGGCGATGCGGTCGCCTTCGCCGACGACGTCGAACGGCGCAGCATGCGACAGCACGTCGACCGGCTGGTCGCCATCGGTCGCGTCGAGACCGCTGGCCCCGACTGTTGGGTCGTGCGCTAACGACGCTGCTGGGAACTCGGACGTCGGCCCGGCATCATTCGTTCATGGCGGTCGACCTTGAGAAGATGCTCGAGCGCTGCGAGCGTGGGCAGTGGCGGGTGGACGACTTCGAGTGGTCGCGGGTGCCCATTCCACTGCCGCCCGAGAAGGAGCGGCAGGTCTGCGCCTACTACGTCAACATGTCGTACATCGAGCGCCTGGCCGGGGCGCTCTTCCTGAAGCTGGCCGACCGGCTCGAGGAGCCGACGCTCCAGGCGATCTTCAGGACCTTTCACGCCGACGAACTGCGCCACAGCCAGGCAGCGGCGAAGCTCGCCGACTACTTCGACCGCCGTCATCTGCAGATCTACACGCCGAACATCCCGATGCTGCGATTCATCCCGTACTTCGTGAACGGCATCGAGAGCCTCGATCCCGCCTTCGCGACCAGCCTGATCCTCGGTGGCGAGCTGATCCTCGACATCGCGCTCCTGCGTGGCCTGAACGACTGGGTCGCCGATCCGCTCAGCCGTGCCGTGGTGGAGCGGATCAACCAGGACGAGTCGCGCCATCTCGCGATGGACATGTACATGACCGAGTGGTTCGCGCGCCGCGCGGACGCAGCCGCGGCGAGCCGCTGGCTCGGGTCGCGCGACTTCTGGGGCGTGCTCACCTGGGCCCCGGGCTTCTTCGGCGAGGTGTTCTTCCGGCCGATGCAGATCCTCGATCCGGAGCAGGAGCAGATGCGCGAAGCCATCCGGCGGCTTCGGCGCTTCTACGACCGCGAGACGCTCGCCAGCAATCCAGCGGTGGCGCAGTTCCGCAGCGTGGTCTCCTTCCTCGAGGGCGGTCTCGGGGCGCCCCTCGGCCACGCGGCCGTCGCGGCGATTCGCTGGTGGACGGGCATCGATCTCGGCTTCGTCCACGCCGCGACCACCGAGCACCTGTACCGGCCGACGGCTGTCGCCGTCGCCTCGTGAGCGCCGCCCGCCCGCGGCTAGAGAGGCCGCGACGGTCGGTCAGGGGTGGTCTCCTTCCGGCGGCGGCGCGTCCGTGGGCGTCGCGTGGCGGCGCAGGAGGTCGCGCCAGGACTCCTCGGGTGTCAGCACCGGGTCGGTATCGTCGATGAAGCGCACGAGTGCGTTCACGAAGCGCTCGGGCGCCTCGCAGTGCGGGAAATGACCCGCATCCTCGAATATCTCGAGACGGCTGCCCGCAATGGCTGCGTGTGCCGCGAGGCCGTGGTCCACCGGGATCAGCGAATCGCATGCGCCCCAGACGATCAGGGTCGGCACCTTTGAGGCGAGGTAGAGGCGATCGATTGCGCTGACGCTCTGTCCGCCGGGATCGACGACCGCCCGCAGCGTGCGGAAGAAGGCGCGCCGGGTGTCGGGATCGGCCAGCGAGGCGTAGCTCCGCCACATCTCCTCGACGACCGGCGAGGGCCGGACGACGGCGCCGCCGATCCATCGGGCGAGACGGGTTCCCGCGGACCGAATGGCCGGCGAGCAGACCAGCGGGAATATCTGCTCTACTCCTGGCACCGCGAGACCGCGCAGCAGGGGGCTCACCTCGCGGCCGAGGCCGCCGCTCGACACCAGCACCAGGCGCTCGCAGCGCTCGGGGAACTGATAGGCGAGCTGCATCACGACGCCGCCACCGAGCGATTGGCCGACGAGGGTCGCGCGCTCGTGCCCCAACGCGAGCAGGAGGTCGCGCAGGAGGTTCGCGTGGGCCCCGATCGAGTATTCGCCGGCGGGCTTGGCGGAGCCTCCGTGGCCGAGCAGGTCGGGCGCCACCACCGTGAAGCGGCGCGCGAGCTCCGGAAGAACGTGCTTCCACGTCTCCCCGCTCCCCGCCATGCCGTGGACGAGCAGGACGGTGGGCCCCTGGCCCGCCGTGAGATAGGTGACCGTGTGGCCGTGGATCGTCACGTTCCTGCGCTCGGCGATGGTGTTCATCGTATCCTCTTCGGAGTAGCCGGCTCGGGGCGGGAGACCTTGCCGAGGCAGGTCGCGCAGATGATCGCGCGCGGCCCGGGCCCCTCGCCGACGCCGATCGCGGCACGGCGCCCTTTCGGGAGAATGGCGTTGCACTCGGCGCAGACGGCATTGCGATTGAGGATGGCCTCCTGCCAGGCGAGGACCTCGGCGGGCTCCGGGGCGCTCGCCATCCGCTTCGCGTCACGATGGCGCGCGGGATCGATCTGATGGCCGGTCGCGGCGAGCGCGATGTCGGTGCTGTCGTTGACGATGTCCTCGACCAGTCCGAAGGTCGTCAGCAGGACGTTGCGCACCACCGTCGAGACCGACATGCCGAGGCTGCGAGCGCGGCGCTTGATGTGGCGGTCGAGCGAGTCCGGGACACGCGTGTGGAGGACGCGCTCCTTGCGCTCCGGTCCCTGCTCCGTGTCGTCGTCCCCGGTCACGCGTTCGGATGTACCCAGATGTGATACATTCGTCAAGGACCGTGATACACGGCTCGAAGGCGAGAGCGTGGGCTTCGCAGCTCCGTGCGCCGGCCGCCAGGGAGCGCGGCAGTTCCAGCGGGGGACGCTGGCCCCCACCGTCCACGCGAGCTCGACGTCGCGCAGACAGGTGGCGGATGTTCGCAATGCGACGAGGAGTCGCTCGCCCGAGGTGGGAACGGCGGCTGCGCCGGTCGCGGGAATCACTCTCCCGAGGCTACTTCCGTGGCGCCCGGCAGGTCCAGCGCGGTCCACTCGTGCTCATGGTGCACGCGAGCATCAGATCGCGCAGGCAGACGCCGGGGACACGCACGACCACGAGCAGCCGGTCGCCGCTCGTCGGAACCTTCGCCGCCAGCTCGGCCGGCAGCATCGCCGACGCGGTGATCGTCGCCGTGTCGCCGCGGCGCTTGATCACGAGGCGCGAGAGACCGTTGGTCGACGAGCGACTCCGTCGGTACACGATGCGGTCCCCCGACCCCGAGAGATCTCCGGCGGCGAGCGTGACGCCGTAGAAGACGTACTCGTCGTCCCGCAGGAACTCGAGGGTGAGACCGCCACTGGCGTCGATGTCGGCAGGGAAGGAGGCGGTCAGCCGCAGGCTCGACCGTCCCTTGCTCGCCGGCCGGAGCGCGAGGCTGCTCGTGCTGAGCGCCTCGCCGGCGCTGCCGGAGCCCAGCGTGCAGACACCGGCGCTGCACCCGTCGACCGTGCACGGATTGCCGTCGCGGCAGGACAGCTGGCCGCACGTGCATCCGCGCGCGCTCCGCACTGCGCCCGCCGGCGTGTTCTCGCAGTCGTCCTGGGCGTCGCGGACGCCGTCGCCGTCGGAGTCGGCCCGGAGCGGGTCGCTCTCGCCGGGATCGACACGGCCGTTCAGGTTCACGTCCTCCGCGGCATCCGTCAGCCCGTCGCCGTCGGAGTCGACGACCGCCGCGGCCTGCCCGTAGCCGGTGGACACCTCGTTCGATCGTGGCGTCTCGTTCCCGTCGGCGCGCCGCGCGCTCACGCTCACGACGTACTCGGTGCGGAGATCGAGGCCGTCTAAGAGGAACGTCATCGTGCCATCCGTCGCGGCCGCCGGTAGACCAGCCTCGCGGACGGAGGCGGTGGTGCTGGGTGGCGTCCGCAGCCACACGCGATAGCTCGCCACGGTCGTCCCGGAGACCGGCTGCCAGCGTACACGGGCTCGATAGGCGAGGGCGGCCGAGGGCACGGTGGCGCACGCGAGCGCGACGAGGAGCAAGCGACCGCAGCGAGCGCCGCCGCGCGGGCGCACGACGACACACGCCGCGGAACTCCGGGGTTCCGGGGCGATCTGAATGATGAATCTCCGTGGACACAGAACGACGCGAGGAGTGCGTCAGCGAACTGCGGGACGAGAAGCGAGTGGCGAGTGGTGAATCGACGTGGAACGAGGAGACCGCGACGAATGCCCGGCCCCGAAGTGTGAATCCTCCCCGATCGGAACTTGGGACCCGGTGTGCATAGGGAAATTCTCCGGGGATGTCCATTGGACCTTGGTCGTAGGCGTCGCTATACCCACGCGATCGAACAGCTCGGGTTCCAGTCGCGGTCCGATCCGCACGACGTGCTCACGGGCGTCTTCGGCTACGACGAGTTCCGTCCGGGGCAGGACAAGATCATCCGCACGGTGCTCGACGGGCGCGACTGCATCGGCGTGATGCCGACCGGCGCGGGGAAGTCCCTGACGTTCCAGATTCCCGCGCGCATCCTCGGCGGCACCGTGCTGGTGGTGAGCCCGCTCATCTCCCTGATGAAGGACCAGGTCGATGCGCTCGTGCGCTTCGGCTTCCGCGCCACCGTCATCAACTCGAGCCTCGACCGCGACACCCGCCGCGAGCGCATCCGGCGGCTGCGCGCCGGCGAGTACGAGCTGGTCTACGTCGCGCCGGAGGGCCTCGAGGGCGGGCTGCGCAACTTCCTCGCCGACGTCCGCGTGTCGCTGGTGGTGGTCGACGAGGCCCACTGCATCTCGGAGTGGGGACACGACTTCCGACCGGCCTATCGGCGTCTGCAGGGCCTCAAGAGCGAGCTCGGCGGCGTTCCCATCCTGGCGCTGACCGCGACGGCCACACGGCCCGTCGTGCGCGACATCATCCGCCAGCTCGGCATGGTCAAGCCCGACGGCTTCAAGGGCTCGTTCTTCCGCTCGAACCTCGTCGTCACCGGCCATCGCAAGGGCGACGGCCGCGGCTCACGCCAGGACCTGCTGGCCTACGTCCGGCGCCGGGCCGGCGAGAGCGGCATCATCTATACGCTCAGCCGCAAGAACGTCGAGTCGTTGACGGCGTATCTCAGCGCCGCGGGGGTCCGGGCCACGGCCTACCACGCCGGCCTCCCCGACGACGTGCGCTCGCGCGCGCAGGACGACTTCGCCCGCGACTCGACCGACGTCATCGTGGCGACGATCGCCTTCGGCATGGGGATCGACAAGTCGAACGTGCGCTACGTCATCCATCGCGAGATGCCGCGGTCGATCGAGAGCTGGTACCAGGAGATCGGGCGCGCGGGCCGCGACGGACTGCCGAGCGACTGCATCCTGCTCTACTCGTGGGCGGACGTGATCAGCCACCAGCGGCTGCAGGACTCCATCCCCGACCTCGAGGTGCGCCGCGCCTCCCGGGCGCGAAGCGTCGCGATGTACGAGCTTGCCGACGCCCCGGGATGCCGGCACCAGTCGCTGGTTGCGTACTTCGACGAGAGCATCGCGCCGTGCGGGACGTCGTGCGACGCATGCCTCGGCCGGCCGTTCACCGCAATGGTGCGTCCGGCGCCGACGGCGCGCACCGCACCCGCGGCACCCCTGCCCGACGCCGACCCCGAGCTGTTCCAGCGGCTGCGCACGCTGCGCCGGACGCTCGCGGACGCCGAGGGCGTGCCGGCGTACATCGTGTTCAGCGACGCGGTGCTGGCGCGGATGGCGGCGGCGCGCCCGCTCGACGAGCCGTCCCTGCTCGCGATCGCGGGCGTCGGACCCGCCAAGTTGGCGCGCTACGGCGCGGCGTTCCTCGCGCTGCTGCGCGAGGGCTGACGCTCAGGTCGCCCGCGACGGGAACTGCGTCGCCAGCATCGCGTCGAAGGCACGGTCGGGCAGCCAGCGGCGGACGCCCATCAGGAAGCGCGCGGCGAACGTGACCGGATAGCGCGTGCGGGGCCGGGCGGCGGTGATCGCGCGTTCGATCACCTCGGCGACGTCGTCCGGCGTGCCCGCGAGCTTCCCCATGGGCCCCTCGTACGCCTCGCGGATGCGCTGCGCGAGGACGGCGTTGAAGGCGGCGTACGGCGACTGCGGACGCTCGAGGCTCTTCACCGCGTCGATCGCCGTGTCGCCGAACTGCGTCTTGATCGGCCCGGGCTGGATGACCACGACGTCGACCCCGAAGGCCTTCACCTCGAAGCGGAGCGCGTCGCTGATCGCCTCCACCGCGTACTTGCGTGGCGTGGTAGAACCCGCCGCCCGGCAGCGTCAGTCGGCCGCCCATCGAGCTGACGTTGACGATCTTCCCCCAGCGCTGGCGCCGCATGCCCGGCAGGACCAGCTGCGAGAGACGGGCGAGTCCGAAGACGTTGGTCTCGAACTGGCGGCGGACCGAGTCGAGCGGCACCTCTTCGACCGGGCCCTCCTGGCCGTAGCCGGCATTGTTGATGAGCACCCCAACGGCCCCGGCCTCGGCCTCGACGGCGCGGACGGCGGCCTGCATGGAGGCCTCGTCGCAGACGTCGAGCGCCAGCGTATGGCAGCCGTGCGCAGCGAGGTCGCGAATCGCATCCAGTCGGCGGGCGGACGCCCAGACCGGCCAGCCCTTCGCCGCGAGCCGGAGCGCGGTAGCGCGCCCGATGCCCGTCGAGCAACCGGTGACGAGGACCGCTTTCGAAATCTCGGCCATGGGTCGTCCTCCCTTCAGTCGTGCCAGTCGAGCGACTGGCGCATGGCGCGCTCGTAGCTCTCGAAGTCCATCTGCTTGTGGGCGGTGCCGATCATGTGCGCGTCCTCGCCCGCGAGCCAGCGGAGCGGCGGCGCCTCGGCGTGTGCGGCCTGCACGATCATGTCGGCGACCTCCTGCGGGTCGCCGGGCTTCCCGCCCGGTCGGAGCTTCGTCAGCGCCGCGTCGAAGCGGGTGGAGTGGTCCCAGTACGCCGACCGCTCGTTGAATCCACGCCCCGGGAACGCGTTGTCGAGCAGCCGCGTGCCGTACTGACCGGGCTCGATCGCGACCACACGGATGCCGAACGGCTGGACCTCGAAATGGAGCGCCTCGGTGATCGCCTCGAGGGCGTGCTTGGTGGCGGAGTACAGGCCGCCGTAGGGGCGGGCGACCAGGCCGGCGATCGACGACACGTTGACGATGGTGCCGCTTCGCTGCCGGCGCATCACCGGGAGGACGGCGCGGATCACGCGCAGCGTTCCGAAGACGTTGGTGTCGAACTGGCGGCGGACGTCCTCGTCGGATGCGTCCTCGATCGACGAGCGCAGCTCGATCCCGGCGTTGTTGACGAGCACGTCGATGCGTCCGGCGGCGGCGACGGCGTCGGTCACGGCGCGGTCGACCGATGCGGCGTCGCACACGTCGAGGGCGGAAACGGTGATCGCCAGCTTCTCGGCGGCCGCGGCGCGGACGAGCTCGCCACCCTTGCGCGGGTCGCGCATCGTCGCGATCACCCGATCGCCGCGCCGGGCGAAGGCGAGCGCGGCCAGGAGTCCGAAGCCGCTCGAGCAGCCGGTGATGAGTACGGTCGCCATCCGGGAACCTCCAGACCAGCGCCTATAGACGATATGACCAGTTGAATGCAATCGGTCATTTCGGGTAGAAGGCGTGGGCATGGGCAGAGGCGTGGGCGCCGCGGTGGCGCCGGACAAGCGGGCCGCCATTCTGGAAGCGGCGCTGGTGCTGTTCGGGCGATACGGATACCGCCGCACCTCGATCGACGAGCTCGCCCGCGAGACGGGCATCGCGAAGGGGACGGTGTACCTCTACTTCCAGACCAAGGAGGAGATCTTCCGCGCCCTCTGCCAGCTGGTGATCGAGCGTATCCTCGCCGGCGCAACGGCTGCGTCGCGCCGGGCCGGACCGATCGACGAGCGACTGCGTGGCGTTCTCGAGGCGAAGTTCGGCTACGCGTTCGATCTGGTACACGGATCGCCCCACGCCAGCGAGCTGCTCGACTCGAAGAACCGACTCGGTGCCGATCTCTTCGAGCAGGCCGACCGGAGCTACCTGCGCGTGGTCACGCGGACCATCGCCGAGGCGGCCGCCCGGGGCGAGCTCGATCCCGCCCGGGCGGGGTTCACCGCCGACACCGCGGCCGACGTGCTGATCGCCGGCGCCCACGGGGCGGAGGCGGGCGCCGGCGGCTCCGCGAAGGTCCTGCGCCGCCGGCTCGACGGCCTCGTGCAGCTGCTGGTGGCGGCGCTCAGGCCCGCGCGTGGACGGCGGTCGTGAGCGCCATTCGCTGGCCGGCGGAGTTCGAGCCCGCCGGCGCGCCCGTGCACACGCACAACGTGCTCGAGGTGGACGCATCGCCGGAGCGTCTCTGGGCGTGGCTGGTGCGCGCCCCGCTGTGGCCGACCTGGTACCCGAACTGTCGTGGCCTCCGCATCCGGTCGGGCCCGGGTCCGGACCTCGGTCCGGGGACGCGGTTCACGTGGTGGACGCTCGGGGTGCGCGTCGACACGACGGTCCGCGAGTTCGAGCCGCCGTACCGGCTCGCGTGGAGCGGCACGACCCTCGGTGGGCGCGGCTACCATGCGTGGCTGATCGAGCCCGTCGACGGCACGGTGCGGGTCGTCACCGACGAGGTGCAGCGGGGCGCGCTGCCGAGCGCCGGCCGCGTCGTGCTCCGCCGGATGATCTCGCGCGCGCACGACGTCTGGCTCGCGCGTCTGGCCGCGGTCGCGCGCACAGGTCCTCCGCCCCTGGCTTGACCCTCCCCGGCCGGCGTGGTCCGGAGGGATGATGGCCTTCGCCGATCGCGTCGCGCGGCTGCCGCGCCTCGGGCTCGGAGTGTCGACGGAGTACGGCGCGTCCGACGCCATGGCGGCGCTCGACGTGCTCGCGCTCCACGAGTCGTACCCGGGATACGCGAGCTTCCTCGAGGTCGGAGTCGAGGCCAGCAAGGGACTCGACCGGCAGGCGACGGCATGGGCCGCGCGCGGGCTCCCGACCACCTACCACTACCTCGACGTCAACCTCGACGAGGCCGAGGACTTCGACGCGGAGTGGCTCGCCGACGTGCGGGCGATCGCCGCGACGTTGCGTCCGGCATGGCTGTGCGGCGACGCCGGCATGTGGCACCTCGGCCGGCGCGAGCGCGGACACATGCTGCTGCTGCCCCCGGTGCTCGCATCCGATGCGGCGGCGGCGCTGGCCGAAGGCATCGTCCGCCTACGCGAGGCCGTCGGCCTCGAGGTCCTGCCCGAGAACCCGCCGGGGCAGGTCTACCTCGGCGACCTGCACGTGCTCGACTTCTTCGCCCGCGTCGCGGAGGCGGCCGACACCGGCATCCTTCTCGACTGCGCCCACCTCGCCATCTTCCAGCGGCTTCGCGGCCTGCCGCCGCTCGCCGGACTCGACGGCTTCCCGCTCGAGCGCGTGGTCGAGATCCACGTTGCGGGCGGCAGCGAGCGTCGCCACGACGGCTTCGCCTGGGTGGAGGACGACCACACCCCGGCGGTGCTCGCCGACACCTGGGCCATCGTCGAGCGGGTCGTCCCGGCGGCGCCGAATCTCCGCGCCGTCGTGTTCGAATGCGAGCGCAATCCGCTGTCGGCGTGCGTCGACGGGTTCGCGCGGCTCGCCAGGCTCCTCGATCGATGAGCCACACGGCGCTGCGCCGGGTCGCGATCCGCATGCTGCACGACCCCGCGTTCGCGGCGGCGGTGTACGACGATCCGGAGCGGGCCCTCGTCGATGTCGAGCTGACCGCGCGCGAGCGCGCGTGGCTCGCCGCCGCGCCGCCAGCCGCCTGGCGGACCGATCCGGATCGACCCGCACGGGTGCTGGCGGCGCTCCGCGACGAGTTTCCCGCCGCGGCGCCGCTCGCGCCGGCGCACGTCGAGGCATTCTTCCGTTCGGCCGCCTTCCACCACGCCGTGCAGCACCGCGGCTCGCTGGCGCTCGCGCTGTCGACGCACCTGCAGGAGTGCGGCGACCCGCGGGTCGTTCACCTGGCGAAGCTCGAGGGGGCGGTCGCCCGCGTGCGCCGGGCGCCGCGCGCGGCGACTCCCACCGGTGGCGACCGTCTGCGACTCACGCCGCGTGCCGTGGTCGTGCGCACGGTCGCGGGAGCGCTGGCGCTCCTGCAGGCGCGACGACGGGGGGAGCCCGGAGGGCCGCTGGGTGACGCGACCGAGCACGTCCTCGTGGTGCGTGCGGTTGCCGGCGACGACGTCTCGCTCGAGGAGGCGTCCCCCGGGCTGGTCGCGCTGCTCGAGGCGGCGGTCGTCCCGATCGCCCGGGAGAAGCTGCACGCCGTCGCGCGCGGCCTCGGCGCCGAGCCCGGCGAGGAAGCGGAGATCGTCGCGGCCCTCACCGTCGACGGCCTCCTCATCTAGGGTGCAGGGTTGCGGGTCGCGTTCCGCGAACTCGACACGTGCGCCTTCGGCTTCGGCGATCGGCAGTTCCGCAAATGCTCGCCGCCCCTCGCACCGGGCCGCCACAGCCCGATAGCCCAGCTCCGCCAGTCCGGATTCGGGCGAATCGTCTGGTACGAGGAGGTGAACGATGCCGACCGCCTCGGGCGCGATTCCGCGACGCGGTGGACCTCGGTGCACTTGCTAGCACCCGTTCTTTCGTGTCTACGAGGACGAGAGATCTGGAAACGCTGTGCGGTCCGAGGGGGCACCGTCCGCATGCCCGCAGAAACGCCTTGCCTTCGCCGTCTGGACAGCGGTATCCGGACTCGAAGAGCGGAGAGCTCGATCCATCTGAGCAATGCCGATCCGTGCCAAACAAAAGAGGTCTTCAGATGAACACAATCGCTCGCAAGCGGATCCTGTGGATTGCGGCGGTGGCTTCGCTTGTCATCCTGCCGAGTGCCGGAACGGCGTGGGCGAAGTCGCGCAAGGCCTACGTATGCCATAGGGGCCATACCATCTGGGTCGGCAAGAGGGCGGTTCGCGCGCACCTGAAGCACGGCGACAGCCTCGGTCGATGCAACTCGTGCGCCGACGGCTGCACAGCGACCTTCGAGCCGGTGTTCTGCTCGGACGGCAAGCGGTACGCCAACGCGTGCCTGGCCGCGTGCGCCGACGCGAGCGGATGTAACCGCGTGTGCGCGTGCGACCAGACCTTCGATCCGGTGTCCTGCTCGGACGGCAAGCACGTACGCCAACGCGTGCCTGGCGGCCGTGCGCCGACGCGAGCGGGTGCAGCCGCGTGTGCGCGTGCGACCAGACCTACGAGCCGGTGTCCTGCTCGGACGGCAAACAGTACGCCAACGCGTGCCTGGCGGCGTGCGCCGACGCGAGCGGATGCAGCCGGGTGTGCGCGTGCGACCAGACCTTCGATCCGGTGTCCTGCTCGGACGGCAAGCGATACGCCAACGCGTGCCTGGCCGCGTGCGCCGATGCGAGCGGATGCAGCCGGGTGTGCGCGTGCGACCAGACCTACGATCCGGTGTCCTGCTCGGACGGCAAGCAGTACGCCAACGCGTGCCTGGCGGCGTGCGCCGATGCGAGCGGGTGCAGCCGCGTGTGCGCGTGCGACCAGACCTACGATCCGGTGTCCTGCTCGGACGGCAAGCGGTACGCCAACGCGTGCCTGGCGGCGTGCGCCGGACAGACCAACTGCACAACGAGCACAACGACGACCACCAGACCGCCGACGCGGCCCTGCGCCGCCTTCCCGTGCGGGGAAACGAGCCAACTAGTCTGCCATGTCCCACCAGGCAATCCGACTCGGGCGCACACGCTCTGCATTGGTTGGGATGCCGTGCCTGCGCACCTGGGGAATCACGGCGACTACTGCGGACCCTGCAGATGATTGGAGGCGCTTGGGAGTTGCCCCGGCCGGGTAGACTGATGGTCACGCCGCGTGCGGCGCCGCCAGTAGTCGCTACTCGTGGTCGACGAGGTTCGTGTCTGCACCGAGGGTAAGCCCGACCGCCTGCTCGCCGACCTGCGCTGCACCATCTGGACATGGTGATCGCCGACGCGCCGGTGGGCGCGTCGACGAACGTGAAGGCGGTGTGACCGTCTTCGCCGTACCGGCGCTTGCTGCGAAGCTGCGGCGCCGCTTCCCCGCGCCGCTCGACGGGGCGTCGCTGCTCCTGGCGACCGAAGGCACCACGTTGAGTAAGGGCGCGCTGCGAATCGATCGACCGACCGACATTGAATAAACGGGTAGTTGCCGCCGATCTGGTTCGGGGGAGAATCGGCGGCGAGGAGCACCATGCACGAAACCCCCGAACGGAGCGGATGCGGCGGCCCCGAAGCTCGCCAGCCGACGTCGAACGACTGTGGCAGGAGTGGATGGCCGGGTTGGGCCGGCATGTGCGCCGGGTGCGCGAGTTCCTCGGCCTCTCCCAGGTCGAGCTGGCGCGGCGCGCGGGTGTGAGTCAGGTCGCGATCAGTCGTTTCGAATCTGGGCGGGGGCTCAACACCGCGTTCGTCATCGCGCTACGGATCAGCGTGTCGCTGGCGCGTGCCTTGAAGGCGGTCGACCGCGGGGTCCTCACCGACGATGTGCAGCGCTTCGTCGGGCACATGGACCTTCTCGGGCTGCCCGACGACCCCGAGGCTCCTCCGCTCCTCCATGGCGTGCCCGTCGATCAGCTCACGGTCACCGTCGATCCCGAGGTGGAGCAGCTCGCGCGACTCTACCGCGAGCTGCCGCCCAGCCGTCGCTCGGCCTTCCTGCGCACGATCGACGTGCTGGCGGGTGCGCTCCGCGAGTAGCGGGCCCCGGACTCAGGCGTCGCGGAATCGTGCGGGGCGCTTCTCGATGAAAGCGAGCACGCCTTCGCGGAAGTCCGCGGAGGCGGCGGCGATCACCTGGTTCCGGTCCTCCATCGCCACCACCTCGTCCAGGCTCGCGGCGTCGATGGCGTGGCGCAGACACTCCTTCGTCAGACGCAGTCCGAGGGGCGTGTTGCGCAGCATGTCGTCCGCCAGCCGCCGCGCCGCCGCATCGAGCTCGTCGTCGGCGACCACCTGCGACACGAGTCCGATCCGTTCCGCCCGCGCCGCGTCGACGAAGTTGCCGGTCAGGAGCAGCTCGCTGGCCACCGACGCCCCCACCAGGCGCGGCAGGAAGTAGCTGACGCCGACGTCGCACGCCGACAGGCCCAGCCGGATGAAGGCGGCGTTCATCCGGGCCGATGCCCCGGCGATGCGGACGTCGGCGGCGAGCGCCAGGGCGAAGCCGCCGCCACAGGCCGGTCCATGCACCGCGGCGATGATGGGCTGCGGCGCGCGGCGCATGAGGAGGACCAGCTCGCTGATGCGGCGCTGCGCCCGGAGTGCGCCCGTCGGGCCGGGGTCCCCACCACCCCCGGGCTCCTTCAGATCGAGCCCGGCGCAGAAGGCGCGCCCGGCGCCGCGGAGCACGACGACCCGCGTCTCGCGATCGTCGGCGAGCGAGGAGAAGAATGCGCGCAGATCGGTCACCAGACCCGGGTTCATCGCGTTGAGCGCGTCCGGGCGATTGAGCACGCACCACGTGAGCGCGCCCTCGCGCTCGACACGCAACGTCTCGTACATGGTCCCTCCCGCGATCAGGATGCGGGACGATACCAGATCGGTGACGTCCAGGCGCGTTCCTGGATCGTCGTGGGCACGTTGGGGTCGCTGCAGGTGGCCGGGCGCTCCGCCGGGGGGAGCCGATTGCAGACCCAGGTGCTCCAGCGGCAGGTCGGATTCTCGAGCACGCGCACGTAGTAGAAGGCCAGTTGCCCCGGCTGGAACTGCGGATCGGTCCACACCGTGCAGAGCGAGTCCGCACCCGTCCCGTGCGGCGTGCAGGTCGCGACGTCGACGAAGGCGCCGGCCGTGCTGTCGCCAGCGACGTCGAAGACCTGCTCGTGCGCCTCGCCGTCCTCGAGCCAGCCCTTCACCACCTGCAGTCGCTGCAGCGGCACGCCGGGACGCGTCGGCGTGCCGGCATCGCGGAGCGCCGTGAGCAGGAAGGTGGGCGCTCCCGTGCCCGCCGGCGGAACGGGGAGGTCGGAGCCCATGGGGACGCCGGCGGCGTAGGCGGTCGCGACCATCGACGGATCGCTGCACAGACCCGCCGGCATGTCCCACCCGCCGAAGAAGCGGACGGTGATGCGCGGTCCGCTGGTGCCGAACACCTCCCGCCGGCGGAGCGCGTCGAAGAGGCTCGGGCGCGTATTCTCCTCGGCCCAGACGCCCGCGAGGCCGCCCGGGCCGAAGATGATGCCGCCAGGCGTGAGCGCGCCGTGACCGAGCTGCTTCTCCGGCGTGTCGTCGTCGGTCCCGCGGTGGCCGACGAAGCGGTCCTCCTCGACGTTGCCGGGCGTGCCGTTGTGCGTGTCGGTGCTGGCGATGACGCCGAGGCGATACGGGTTGACGCCGAGGCGTTCGTCCTCCTGGAGACCGGTCAAGAGGATGCCGCGCACGAAGTCGCGGCGCGAGTAGCAGCCGATGCGGGCCGTGCCTCCCGTGCCCGTCCCGTCGCCGCAGTCCCCGAAGCCCGTGCGGGGGCTCTTCTCGAAGTCGCACTGCTCGTCGGGCGCGCCGATGATCCCGGAGAGCCCGTTCTGGCACTCGGAGTCGCCCTTGTGCTGGTAGATCTCGACCAGCGGCTCGATCGCGCCGCGGAAGGCCGCCTGCGTGCGCTCGTCGGCCGGCGAGCCCGCGCCCGGGTACTCGACCGCGAACATGTTCCCGTTGCTCTCGTTCGAGTTGTGCGGAATCGCGAGCACGTCGCAGCCGTTGCCGGCGTCGAGGCACGTCGTGTGCAGCTCGTTCCACAGCCCCTGCGGCGTCGGCTGCTCGAAGAACGTGGTCGGGAACGGAACGTGGTCGTTCCGGAAGATCACGTTGCGGTGCATGGTGCTGACCTTGGGCGACCCCGAGTACTCGTAGGCCACGAACGACGTGAAGCGGCATGCGGGTGTCCGATCGTAGGCCGCCTCCGCGGCGTCGATGACGCGCTGCCACACCGGCCCTGCGACGTCGAGGCACGAGTGACCGTCGGCGCCGCAGACGTCGGCGAAGCGGGCGGGGGCCTGCGGAGTCAGCTTCAAGCCGAAGGTGACGACGGCGGACAGGGCTGCGCCGCGGTAGAGCGTGCACGTCGGCGAATCGTAGACGGCGAGCCGGGCGTCGTGCACGCCTCGATCTCGCCGAGGAACTCCGAGTGGTCGGTCACCGCGGCGAAGTCGAGCGGCCGATCGAGGCGGACCGTCTGCGTCCCCTGGCCGTTGGCGTCGAGCGGCGGCAGCGAGACGGGGTCGCCCTGCGCGAACCGGTACGCCTGGTCGGGCGTGGTGCGGACGTCGAACGCGTGCGCGTCGAACGAGAGCGTCGTGTGGACGTGCAGGTCACCGAAGTAGGCGTTGCGCAGCGGGTTGCGGTTCACGCAGGCCTCGTGGACCTCGGTCGTGGGACACGCCTGCCCGGCGGGCCGCGGGAGGCAGACCAGCTTCAGCAGGTTGCGGTCGCGCCGGCGGGGCTTGCCGCTCGTGAGCGCCAGGACGCGGATGTTCGTCTTGCCCGGGCGCGTGCCGCGCCCGCGGGTCTTCACCGTGAGTGGATGCAACGTGCCACACGCGGCGGGCGGCACCTCGAGCGCGGTGCCGGGGTGCACGCGGACGCGCGACAGCGTCCCCGGCGAGCACTCGGCCGAGCGCTGGTTCACGCAGAGGCTCACCTCGAAGGTGCAGCTGCCGTTCGCATCGCTCGCGCCGTCGTGATCGCACGACGGATCGCAGTCGGTGCAGGTGGTCGTCGGGCCGGCGAGCTGGAACTCCGCGAGGCAGTCCGACGCGGGGACCTTCCCGCCGGGGATCCGGAGCGCCGCTGCCGGCGCGGCGAGCACGAGCACGAAGACGACGGGCAGCCACAGGCGCTCGAGACGGGCGAGCGTCCACGTCGCGGCGACGACGCCCATCAGATACCCCGGCACGAGCCGGAGGCGTGGCCGTGCGGCGGCGAGGCGGGCGAAGGCGGCGAGCGGCAGGAGCATCGCGGCGATGAACGCGAGCTGACCGACCTCGACGCCGAGGTTGAAGCCGACGAGCGCCAGCGGGACGCGCTCCGGCGGAAGGCCCACGTCGGCCAGCGCGCCGGCGAAGCCCAGCCCGTGGAGGAGGCCGAACGCCAGCGCGACCACCCACGGCGCCCGCGCGGCGACCGTCGACGGCACATCCGGGGATCGGACGACCTCGGTCGCCACCATCACGATGCTGAGCGCGATCAGTACCTCCACGGATCTCGTCGGCACCGCCACCAGACCGAGGACGGCGAGTGCCAGCGTGATGCTGTGTGCGACCGTGAACGCCGTGACCGTACGGACGAGCGTCCCGAGCGAGCGGACCAGCAGCATCAGACCGAGCACGAAGAGCAGGTGATCCGTGCCGCCGAGGATGTGCGCGACGCCGAGGGCGCCGTAGCTGCGCAGCACCGCGCCCACGGCGGTGTCGTGCGGCCGCGGCACGACCATCCGGTCGGCGTCGGCGCGGAGCACGCCGGTGGTCGTGGCGCCGTCCCGGGTGGACACGCGCACGACGACGTCCGTGCGGCTGCCATCCAGGCCGCGCACGGCGATCGCGCGTCCGGACAGTCCCGCGCCGCCGCAGTCGGCGTGCCAGGCGAGCGCATCGCCGTCGAGCCGTCGGCAGGGGGCGTCGAGGTGGGGAACGAGCGCATCGGGCTGTGCCCCGAGCGGCGGCGCCCAGGTGACGGTGATGGCGCCGGTCGCGTCCTCACGCACGTCGAGCAGCCCGGGCTCGAAGGAGTGGGCCCGTGCTCCCGCGGCGAGCCCGACGCACAGGAGCGACGCGACGACGACCTTCATCGGGTGGCCACTGCCGGAACCGGCGGCACCGAGTCAATGCGCACGTCGTAGCGGCCCCGGATCGTGGCCAGCGCGCTGCGGCCCGCCTCCGCGCGCCGCTCGTTGCGCCATTCCCGCTCGACGTCGGCGCGTACGGCGGCGAGCGTCGGCATCTCGGCCGGAAGCCGCTCGTCGATCCGCACCACGTGGAACCCGTAGCTCGATCGGATCGGGGCGGACCACGGGCCGGCGGGAAGACGCATCGCTTCGGCCGCGAAGGCGGGACCGAACACGGCCGCGACGCCGCGCTCGTCCTGCTGTCGCAGCGTCATGCCGCGCAGGAAGGGATCGCCCAGCGTGGCCGCGTCCGCCCCGGCCGCGAGCTGCCTGTGCAGCGACTCGGCGAGCGCGGGCGCATCGGCGCCGTGGCGGTCCGTGCCGACGAAGACGTGCGTCAGCGAGACCCGCTCCCCGATCGCCCATCGCGCGGCATGTGCCTGCAGGTAGGCGGAGAGGTCGGCGTCGGAGGGCTCGGCGGCGGCCCCGAGCCCCTCGGTGAGGAACTCCATCTTCTGCACCAGTCGGCGGCGGACGATGACGTCGCCGCGCTCGAGCCCGAGCGCGATGGCCTCGCGGTAGAGGACTTCGTCGTCGACGAAGCGCTGGACGAGGGCCGCCTCCTCGTCCGACGTCGGTAGCGCCCCCGTTCGCCGGAGGTGATCCTGCCGCAGCCCCTGGACGACCGAGGCGGGCACCGTGATCTGCCGCGCGTCGCCGTCGGCGCCGACGACGCGCCCCAGGACCAGCACGGCCACCCCGAGCAGCAGGAAGTGGACGAGCGGCTCACCGATGAGCCGGCGGAGAGGCCTCATCCGCGAAACCCTACTACGGCTCGACCCCGAACCGTCAATGCCCCGTTTGGGACGGCACCTGCTGTCCGATCAGCCGAAGCAGATCCACAGACGCTCGAAGAGCCAGTACGACCCGACCACGCCCACCAGATAGCTCCCCGCGAACACGACGCCCGGCACGGCCCCGGGCGTGAGACGCCTGAGCGCCCACAGGGCGAGCATGACGACGACGAGGAACAGGATCTGGCCGATCTCGACGCCCACGCCGAAGCCGACGAGGGCGCTTGCCACCGCCCGGTCCGGCAGACCGACCTCGGAGAGCGCGCCCGCGAAGCCGAGGCCGTGGACCAGCCCGAAGACCAGCGCGATCAGCGGACCCTGCCAGGCGGCGACGTCGACCGGCTGCCCCTCGGCCGCATCGAGCGCGACCAGGATCAGACTGAGTGCGATGCAGGCCTCGGCCGCTGCGGCCGACACGTGGATCCAGCCGAGCGCCGTCGCGCTGAAGCTCAGGCTGTGCGAGATCGTGAAGGCGGTCTCGGTGGCGATGACGGCGCGCGGCCGACGGACGTAGAGTACGAGGGCCAGCAGGAAGAGCAGATGGTCGCGCCCTTCGAGGATGTGATCGATGCCGAGTCGCGCGTACTGGCGTCCGACGGCGATCCACGAGTCGGCGACCGGCACGATCCAGCCCGGCGCGTCGGCAGTGAGGACCTGGGACACCACGGTGCCGTCGGGTCGGGTCAGGCGGACGACGGCCTCGCTCAGCACCGGGCCGAGGCCGTCGATCGCGAGGCGCCGGCCCGCCAGCCCGCCGGCGCAGCGGAGCGAATAGGAGCGGAGGTTCCGCTCGGGCGCCGCCTCCACGGGTCGCTGCGTGCAGCCCTCGGGAAAGAGCGGCACGACCCCCGCGTCGGGAAACGTGGTGCGCAACGTGGCGAGCACGTCGCCGGTCGTGCCCTCGGTCAGCTCGAGGTACGCCGTTCGCATCCCGTGCGCGTGCGCGATGGCGGGCACGGCGATCAGCGTTCCGAGGAGGAGGGCGGTGAACCGTCGGTGCATCGGATCCCCTCCTAGTCGATCTTCTCGACCCGCGGCGGCGCGGTGCGACCGCTGGAAGGCAGGTCGGTGACCACCGTCCCGTCGACCGTGATGCGGTAGCGGGCGGCGGCCCGACGGAGGAAGTCCGCCACGGCGCGCTTCTTCCGGGCGACGAGGTACGTGAGCGGCAGCTTGCCGCGGACGTCCTCGAAGGTGGCGGGGCCCGCGTCCTGTCGCTCCACCACCTTCACCAGGTGCCACCCGAACTTCGACTGCACCGGCTCGCTCCACGTCCCGGGTTCCTGCAGGAAGACCGCGTCGGCGAATCCCGGTCCGTACTCGGCCGCGAGCGCGTCGCGACTCATGGTCACGGTGCGTGGGAGCGGAAAGGCCTCGCCCAGCGAGGGTGGGATGCCCGGGGTGGCACGCTCCGCCGTGACGACGTCGTCCCGCAGCGCCAGCAGCTGATCGTGGCGGTTCTCACCCGCGTAGACGTGGATGAATTGCACCTGCGCCGGCCGGTTCCACTGGGAGCGGGTGGTGTCGAAGAACGCCTGCAGCTCCTCCTCGGTCGGTGGCGCGGACACACCCGCGAGATCCTCGGCGAGGAAGAGCACCTTCTGGATGAGCCGCTGGCGGACGATGTTGTCGTTGCGGTCGAAGCCCAGGCGCAGCGCCTCACGATAGAGGATCTCGTCCTCGATCGCGCGGGCGCGGATGTCGCGCTCCTCGTCCGCATCCAGGACCGGCGTGCCGATCCGCTCCGCCTGCGCGTGCTCCAACGCCGCCAGCGTCGCACCGTCGATGACGATGGTGCGGGTCGAGGCCGGGCGTGGCGCGAGGGCGAAGATGAGGCCACCAGCGACGATGAAGTGCGTAAGCCTGTTGCGCGCGATCGCCCTGAGCCAGCCGCGGAGGCTGCGATCGGGCGGTGGAGGCGTGGGCGAGGCTCCTCTCCCGCCGACGACGCGAACCAGTCGAGCGCGAGGGCGAGGCATTGCAACGAATCCCTACCGCCTTAAGGGCCGCCGGTCCACGGAGTCGTCCCCGGCTCACCAGCTGACGGCGACGTATTTCGTTTCGAGGAACTCGCGGATGCCCTCATGGCCGCCTTCGCGGCCGAGCCCGCTCTGCTTGACGCCGCCGAACGGCGCCGCCGGATCCGAGATCAGACCGCGATTGACGCCCACCATGCCGACCTCGAGCGCGTCGGCGACGCGGAGCCCGCGCGTCAGGTCGCGCGTGTAGACGTACGCGACCAGTCCCGCCTCGGTGGCGTTCGCGAGTCGCACTGCCTCGGCCTCGTCCGTGATCGCGACGATGGGGGCCACGGGTCCGAAGATCTCCTCCGCGAGGATGGGCGAGTCGGGCCGGACCCCCGCGAGCACCGTCGGCGGATAGAAGAAGCCGGGACCCTCGACCGGCGCGCCCCCGACGAGCGCCGTGGCGCCGTGCGCGAGCGCCGCGCGAACGAGGCGGTCGACCTTCGTGCGCGTCGCGGCGTCGACGAGGGGGCCGACGTCGACGTCCGGCGCGAGACCGTTGCCCACGACCAGCGAGCCCATGCGCGTCGCGAGCCGGCGGGCGAACGCGTCTGCGACCGGCGCCTCGACGTAGAAGCGGTTGGCGGCGGTGCAGGCCTCGCCGCCGTGGCGGAGCTTCGCCACCAGCGCGCCCTCCACCGCCGCGTCGAGGTCGGCGTCGGCGAAGACGAGGAACGGGGCGTTGCCGCCGAGCTCCATCGAGCAGCGGACGACGCGCGCCGCGGCCTGCGCCAGCAGCAGGCGGCCGACCTCCGTCGAGCCGGTGAACGACAGCGCGCGCACGCGTGCGTCCGCCAGCGCCGCCGTCACCACCGCGGCGTCCTGCCGCGTCGGCACCAGGTTGACCACGCCGGCGGGGACGCCCGCCTCGATCAGGATCGCGCCGAGGGCGAGGGCGGTGAGCGGTGTCTCCGGCGCGGGCTTGCACACGACCGTGCAGCCTGCCGCGAGGGCCGGCGCGATCTTTCGTGTCAGCATCGCCGCCGGGAAGTTCCAGGGCGTGACCAGGAGGGCGACGCCGATCGGCTGATGCAGGACGGCGATCCGGTTGGTCCCGGCGGGAGCCACGGCGAGCGTGCCCTCGATGCGCACCGCCTCCTCCGCGTACCAGCGGAAGAACTCGGCGGCGTACGTCACCTCGCCGCGCGCCTCCGCGAGCGCCTTGCCGTTCTCGCGGACGATCAGCTCGGCGAGAACGGTCGGCGCGCGCGTGCATCAGCTCGAAGGCGCGCCGGAGGACCTCGCTGCGCTCCCGCGGCGCCGTCGCCGCCCAGGCGGGCAGCGCCGCGTGCGCGGCGGCGACCGCGGCCAGCGCGTCCTCGACCGTGGCGGCGGCGATCGTAGTGATGGGCGTGCCGGTCGCGGGATCGTCGACGACGAGACCATCCGGATCCCTCCCCGCGCGCCAGGCCCCGCCGATCAGGAGCCCGGTGGGGACGGCGGCGAGCGCATCGGCGATGGTCATGGCCACGGGATCGCACGTCGAGCCGCGCGATGGTAGACGCCCCCCGATGCGGCTCGGAGGATCCCGCGCGCTGGCGGCGATCGCCCTCGCGGGCGTCACCCTGCTCCCGGCGGCGGCTCCCGCGGTCACCGTCCGTCGGCGTTTCGAGCCGACCGATCTCGCCCTCGAAGACACCGGAACGCTCTCGCTCGACGCGCAGTTCGGATTCCTGTCGGGCCAGGACGCCGATCGCGTCGAGCTCCCGGACTACGAGGTTGCGCTCGGGCTGCTCTCCTGGCTCGAGCTCGGTGCCGACGGAGCGGCTGCGGTGGTGGACACGAACGGCGGCGCGCGACGGTTCGATCACGTCGAGCAGGACAACCTCTGGCTGCACGTCAAGCTCGGCGCGCTCGACGTGAAGCTCGACCTGCTCGAGGGCGACGCCGACCCCGCGCTCGCGCTCGGTGTGCAGGTCGGTCCCAAGGTGCCGCTCGCGCCAGGGGCGCAGGGCATCGGGATCGAGGGACTCTTCCTCGCCGGCGTGCACCGCCGCGGCACGCTGCTGGCCCTGAACCTCGGCGGGCTGCTCGATCCACGCGTCGACGGGTCGCGCGCCGCCGGCATCGAGGGCGGCATCGACTTCTCGCAGGACCTCGACGCCGACGGCCGCTGGTCGTTCGTCGCCGACCTGGGCGGCGTCGCCTTCCGGTCGAAGGACGACGATCAGCTCACCGCCAGCGCGGGCATCGCGTTCGACCCGTGGGACTGGCTCGAGGTATCGCTCGTGGGGCTGGGCGGCTTCCTCGACGGGGGGGACCGCTGGGGCGTCCTGCTCGGCGTGTCGCCGACCTTCCGGCTCTGGCGCTAGGGCGCGCTCAGGAGTCGGCGCGGAGACAGCCGGCGCTCTGCAGGACGTGGAGCAGCGAGTTGCGGCCGTCGGCGCTGCGCTCGCAGGGACGGACGCAGGCGTCGTGGTAGGTCCCGGTCAGCCACTGGCGGCGATAGCAGTCGACGAGGAACACCTCGCGCCGGCGGACGCCACACGCGCTGGCCTCGAATCGCGCGTCGTTCTGCGACCACAGGCTGCGGTCGTTGTTGCACAGCTCGACCATGTGCATGGTGCAGAGGGCGGCGCACGAGGGTTCGTCGCGTTTCGGCTCCTCGTGGCGGGTCGTGGCTTCGATCTCGGGCGCCGGCGCGTCCGTTGGCGTCGTCTCCGTCACCTCCGTCTCGTCGGGCGGGGTCTTGGCGGACTTCGCAGTGGGCCGATCGGTGGCGGCGCGCGCGCTGCGGCGGATGGCCGCGCCGCGCGGGTCGTTTGCCAACCGGGCGTCGACGATCTGGAGCGCGGCGCGCGTGCAGCCGTCGGCCAGCAACGCCCGCGCGATCCCGTCCCATTTCGGCGCCGGTGGAAACGGCAGCGTGCTGATCGCCACCGTGACCTCGTCGTCGACGTCGACGCCCCCGGCCTGTGTGACGTCGAGGTCGGCGGTACGCGTACGGATGGCGCCGTCGAACGTCGTCATCGTCACGCGGCCCGTGAGGACGCCTTCGTGCACCGTCTTCGGCGCCAGGCCGAGGGCACCGCGGAGGCCACCGTGCTGCTCCTCGGGCGTGGTCGGCCGGTCGATCGAGCGGTAGCGGAAGTCGACCCGGTAGACGGCTTCCACGCCGCGCTGCGCGGCTGTGACCGTCGGATCGGCGGCGGCGCAGCGCGACGGACGCTTCGCCCGATTCCGGGGTGATCGTCCGGCGGGGGTCGGCGCTTCCGCCAGATCGACGATGGGACGCTGCACGATCTGCTCGAGCGCGCGCACGATGCCCGCCTTGTGCCGGGCCGCATCGCCCGCGAGGACGAGTCCGACCGGGCTGCGGGAGGCCGCCGGGTCCGCCGCGGGCGTGCGGCCCGATCGGCCGCAGCCCGCCAGCGGGAGCCCGAGCGCCAGGAACAGGAGGAGGACGCGGAACATCGGCAGATCAGGAATAGCAAGAAGCACGCCTCCCGCCATAGCGGCCGAACGGGCGGACTCCGAATGGTACGCCCCGTCACTGTCGTGACGCATCGACGTCGAGGTGACGATTTCTGCGGCTTCGAGGCTGCTCCCGCGGTCGGCGGGTGGGCAGTCCCGCGGCATGGCGATTGCTCAAGCCTCCCTCAGGCGATGACCCTCCGGACCCTCGTTCCGCGCGGCTTCGCGGTCCGCCTCGGCCTCGCGACGTCGCTGCTCCTGGTGGTCGTTTCCGCCACCCAGAGCTGGGTGTTCGCGCGGCTCGACATGGATCAGCTGCGCGCCTACGTGAGCGAGCAGGGCAGGGCGGTGAGCACGCACATCGCCCGCGCCGCCGCCCCGCTCGTCCTCAGCGGACGGATGGAGCCGCTGGCCCGGCTCGCGGAGGACGCGCGCGCCCAGCACGGTCTCGAATACGCCCGCATCTTCAATAGCCACGGACTCCTCCTCGCTGCGGTGGGCACGACGCCGGCCGAGGACCCGACCGAGGACGGGTGGTCGACCGTGGCAGGAGACGTCTGGGAGTTCCGCTCCGCGATGCCGGACGGCGGCGGCACGGTCACGATCGGGCTTCCGGTGTCCGGCCTCTCGGCGCTGCGCCGGCGGAAGCTGGAGACCGCCACCCTGCTCACGCTCGTGTGCACGCTCCTCGGCGTGCTCGCCGCGCTGGCGATGGCGCGTGCGATCACCCGTCCGCTCCGTGCGCTCATGACGGCGGCCGACATGATCGCCCTCGGAGACCTGAACGCGCGCGTCGACTACACGGGCAGCGGCGAGCTCGGCCGCGTCGCGCGGTCGTTCAACGCCATGGCTCGGAGTCTCTCACGCTCGCGCACCAGCGTGGAGGAGAAGGTGCACGAGCTGGAGGAGGCCAGCCATCTGAAGAGCGAGTTCGTGGCGACGGTGTCGCACGAGCTGCGGACGCCGCTACACGTGATCCTCGGCTACGTCGAGATGCTCGCGGAGGGTGCCGCGGGGCCCCTCAACGACGAGCAGGCGGCGATGCTGCAGGCGATCGACCGCTACTCGCGTGACCAGCTCCACCTGATCACGAGCGTGCTCGACTTCTCGCGCCTCAGCACCGGACGGGTGTCGCTCCAGATCGAACACTTCGACCTGGCGCCGATGCTCGCCGAGTTCCAGGCCTGGCTCACGGGCGTGCGCGGTGGCGAGAACATCGCGCTCACCGTCGCCGTCGCGCCCGACGTTCCGCCGCTCGAGACCGATCGCATCAAGCTGCAGGAGGTCGTCCGCAACCTCGTCGACAACGCGGTCAAATTCACGCAGGACGGCATCGTCTCCGTCGATGCCTGGGTCGGTCCCCAGCCCGGGTGGGTGACGATCGAGGTGGTCGATACCGGCCCCGGGATCGATCCCGCGGAGCTCCCATTCATCTTCGATGCCTTCCGCCAGGTGGGCCGCAGCGCGACGCGCGGGACGAACGGCGTCGGACTGGGGCTGAGCATCGTGAAGCAGCTCGTCGACGTCCTCGGCGGCCGGGTGACGGTCACGTCGACGGTCGGCGAGGGATGCCGCTTCCGCGTCGAGGTGCCGAGCAGCCTCGAGCCGGTCGAGGCCCTCGACACGGCGGTCGCCGCGCTGGATGCCGTCGCCTCGAACCGGACCGCCCTCGAGCGCACCACGCCTTCGCCCTCGCCTGCGCCCACCGCCGGTCCCGTCCGTCCGCGGCTCGTCGTGCGCTGAGTCCGTGAACCAATCCCCAGAGCCAGGCTGACGCGGCGCACCGGGTCCCGCGCCTGCCTGGCGACGGGAGGGGATTGGTTCACGGACTCTGCGCGCTCTGCTAGCCTCGGCGACCGTGCCGACCGCGCGGCGTCTCTGGAATCCCTTCGCCAACATGGCGACGGCCGCACCGATCACCATCGTGCGCGGCGAGCGATCCACCGTGTGGGATGCCGAGGGCCGATCGTATCTCGATGCGATCGCGAGTCTCTGGTACTGCAACGTCGGCCACGGCCGCGCCGAGATCGCGGCGGCGGCGGCCGCGCAGATGCGCGAGCTGGCCGCGTTCCAGATCTTCGAGTACTACACCAATCCTCCAGCCGAAATGCTGGCCACACGCCTGGCGGCGCTGGTGCCGATGGCCGACGCGCGCGTGCTCTTCACGGCGGGCGGTGGCTCCGACGCCGTGGACACGGCGGCGAAGATGGCGCGCGCCTACTGGGCGGCGATGGGACGTCCGGAGAAGCGCGCCATCTTCTCCCGGACCAACGCCTACCACGGCATGAACGCATACGGGACCGCGCTCACCGGCATTCCGGCGCTCACGGAGCTCTTCGACCCACTGGTCATGCCGACGGAGCGCGTCGCCTGGGACGACCCCGGCGCGCTCGCCGCCGCGATCGAGCGGACCGGCGCCGATCGCGTCGCAGCGTTCTTCTGCGAGCCGGTCATCGGGGCGGGCGGCGTGCTGCACCCGCCCGCGGGGTATCTCGCCGAAGTGCGACGCCTCTGTCGTGCGCACGACGTGCTGTTCGTGGCCGACGAGGTCATCACGGGCTTCGGGCGGCTCGGGGAATGGTTTGCGAGCGGGCGCTTCGGACTCGAGCCGGATCTGATGACGGTCGCCAAGGGTCTCACCTCCGGCTACGCGCCCCTCGGCGCCGTCATCGTCTCGGCGCGTGTCGCCGACCCGTTCTTCCGCGACGGCGCCACGGCGGTCCTCCGACACGGCTACACCTACTCCGGCCACCCGACCGCCTGCGCCGTCGCGCTCGCGAACCTCGACGTGCTCGAGCGCGAGGGGCTGATCGCCCGGGTCCGCCAGCTCGAGCCGGTGATGTCGCGGACGTTCCAGCCACTCGCCGCGCACCCGCTCGTCGGCGCGGTCCGAGTCGGGCTCGGCCTGCTCTGTGGCGTCGACGTCCGCGACGCCGCACGAGCTGCGCGGCCCGATCTGCTTGCCGCGATCGTGGGGGAGGCGCGAGCCCGCGGTGTCCTGCTGCGTGCGCTGCGGGGGCAGACGCTCCAGATCTCGCCGCCGTTCGTGGTCACCGAGGGCGAGCTGACGGAAATCGCGCGCGTGCTCGGGCAGGCGCTCGACGCCGTGTCCTGATCGGGGTCGTGACACCGTGCCGCGGGGATGGCATCCATGGCCGGCATGGGGATCGTCCGACTACTGACTCTGGCACTCCTGCTCGCGACGGTACCCGCTGCCGCCGTCGGTGCGGAGGAGGCGAAGGCCATCTTCGCGGGCGGCTGCTTCTGGTGCATGGAGCCGCCCTTCGACGCGATCGACGGCGTGCTCTCCACGACGGCGGGCTACACCGGCGGGACGAAGGCCGATCCGACGTACGAGGAGGTGTCCGCCGGGGGCACCGGACACGCCGAGGCGGTGGAGGTGGTGTACGACCCCACGAAGGTGACGTACGAGAAGCTCCTCGACGTCTTCTGGCACAACGTCGATCCAACGGTGAAGGACCGCCAGTTCTGCGACGTGGGCGAGCAGTACCGCGCCGAGATATTCTACCTCGGCGACGAGCAGAAGCGTCTGGCGGAGGCCTCGAAGGACAAGCTCGACCGCTCGCTCAAGCTGAAGGCCGCGGTGGTGACCGAGATCGTGCCCGCAGGGCGCTTCTGGCCCGCCGAGGACTACCACCAGGACTACTACCGGAAGAATCCGCTGCGCTACCGCTTCTACCGCGCCGGCTGCGGTCGGGATCATCGGCTCGAGGAGCTGTGGGGCACGAAGCACTGACGGGCACGACGCACTGACGGGCACGACGCTTCGCCTGGGCGGATCGGCGCGTGGTCGCCTGCCCTCGGTGAGGAGGCGCCCCGTCCCTACGGGACGGGGTCTCGACTGAGCGACTAGACGCCCGCCGGCTGCGAGCCCCGCAGCAGCACGCCGGGTAGCGCGCCGGTCGCGACGCCGTCCTCGTACGTGACGACGCCCCGCTTCACCGTCGCGCGGTAGCCGCGGGCGCGTTGGACGAGCCGGCGGCCGCGTGCCGGGAGATCGTAGAGCATCTCCGGTGGTGCCAGGGCGAGGTGATCGAAGTCGATCACGTTCACGTCGGCGAGCATCCCCGGAGCGAGCACGCCGCGATCGTCGAGCCCGTACAGTCGCGCCGTCTCCGCGGTCTGGCGGCGGACGACCCACTCGAGCGGTAGGCGGGCGCCGCGCGCGCGGTCGCGTACCCAGTGCGTCAGCAGGAAGGTGGGCATGCTCGCGTCGCAGATGACGCCGCAGTGGGCGCCGCCATCGGCGAGTCCGAACACGGCGAGGGGATGGAGCAGCATCTCGCGCACCGGCTCGAGGTCGAAGCCGGCGTAGTTGAGGAGCGGAAGGTAGAGCATGCCGCGACCCTCGTTGGCGAGGATCAGATCGAGCGCGACGGCACGCGGTGCCTTGCCCTCGCGCGCGGCGATCGCCGCCACGCTGCGGTCGGGCGCGGGCTCGTAGTCGGGCGGATCGCCGAGGGGGAAGAGCTTGGCGAAGGCGCCGGAGACGAGCGCGATTGCCGGATGGTCGTAGGTCGGCTCTTCGGCAAGCAGCTGGCGGCGGACCTCCGGATCCCGCAGGCGCGCGACGCGCTCGGCGAGCGGGAGGTGCGCGATGGCGCGATACGTCGCGTGACCCGAGAACGGGTGGACGGTGCTCTCGAGACCGAGCATCAGGCTCGTCGGCCGGGCGGCCACCTGCGGCACCAGGCGCGCGCCGCGCGCCGCGGCCCGATCGGCGGCGTCGAGCAGGCGCTTCCACTGCCCCGGGTCGATGTCGTTCTGCAGGCAGGCGAACGTGACCGCGCAGCCCGTCCGCGCGGACAGCTCCTCCATCCACGCGAGCTCCGGTTCCTCGGGCATGAGATCCGCGGCCAGCTCGAGCACACCGCGGCCCACGTCGCCGAGCGCCCGGCCGATGCCGAGCATCTCGTCCGGACCCGCGAACGTGCCGGGCACGGGCTCGCCGTCGACGGCACGATGGAGCATCGTGCGCGACGTCGTGAAGCCGAGCGCGCCGGCTGCCAGGCCCTCGCGGACGAGCGCGGCCATGCCGGCGATGTCGTCCGCGGTCGCGGGCTCGTTCCGCGCGCCGCGCTCGCCCATGACGTACGCGCGCACGGCACCGTGCGGCACCTGTGTGCCGACGTCCATCACACGCGGCATGCGCTCGAGCGCGTCGAGGTACTGCGGGAAGGTCTCCCACTCCCAGCGGATGCCCTCGGCGAGCGCCGACCCGGGGATGTCCTCGACGCCTTCCATCAGCCCGATCAGCCACTGGTGGCGGTCGGGCCGCGCCGGCGCGAAGCCGACGCCGCAGTTGCCCATCACGACCGTCGTCACGCCGTGCCACGAGGACGGCGTCAGCCACGGGTCCCAGGTGACCTGGCCGTCGTAGTGGGTGTGGATGTCGACCCACCCGGGCGCGACCACGAGCCCGCGCGCGTCGATCTCGCGGCGGCCCGGCCCGGCGCCGGTGCCGACGTGGGCGATGCGGTCGCCGTCGATGGCGACGTCGCCCTCGCGGGGCGCGGTGCCCGTGCCGTCGACCAGGAGCCCACTGCGGATGACGAGGTCGTGCATGCGTTCTCCTATACTCCCTCGGCGAGGACTTCGTCGAAGCCCTCGCGGAGACAGGCGACGAACCGCGCCGGGTCGGTCACCGCAGCAGGGTCCATGTTGATCCCCAGGTGCGCCGCGTCGCCGTAGCTGAAGAGCGTCACGTTCAGCCCGGCGCCGGCGAGCGGACCGAAGCCGACCACGCGTTCGAGCTTCGCCCCCGCGACGTAGACGTCGAAGCGTGGCCCGGGAACGTTGCTGGTGACGAAGTCGACGCACTTGAGCATCGAGCCGAAGAGCGCGACCGATACCGCCAGGGGCAAGCGGTTCAGAACTCCCGAGAGATCGTCGATGAACGCCAGCCCCGGCTCGCCCCGCTGCGTGTTGACGAGATCGCGGATGGCGCGCATGCGCACGACCGGGTCGGCGACGTCCACGGGGACGGCGAAACGCGCCGGGACGAACTGGTTCCCGGCCACCTCGGCCTTGTCCCCCTCGCGGATGTTGATCGGCATGCTCATGCGGAGTGCGCGCGCGGGGCTGCCCATGGCGTCGTGATAGCGGCGGAGCCCGCCGGCGACGCCGGCGACGAACGAGTCGTTCAGCTTGCCACCGACGCGCTTCGACGCCAGCCGCAGTCCTTCGACCGGGAGCGCGATCGTGTCGAAGCGGACCGAGAGGGAGCGTCCGCGCATCAACGGGCTGAGCGGCTCCACAGCCGGCCGCAGCACCCGTCCCAGCGACGCGATCGTCTCGCCGGCGCCGCGGATCGTCCTGAGCGGATGGCAGGCGAGCGACGCGGCAGCGGTGCGCACGCCGCTCGCGATCCGTCGCGCGCGACCGAGCTGGCGGCGCCGCTCGTGACCGAGCGCGTCCCAGACCCGTTCCGGCTGCGTCATCACCCGCACCGGCGGGACGGGTGGCATGGGTCCCAGGTCGGCCGCGTCGGCGGAGCGCTCCACCAAGGCGTTGGTCATGCGCACCAGACCGACGCCGTCGGAGAGCGAGTGATGGAGCTTGAGCAGCATGGCGGCGCGATCGCCGTCGAGCCCGCCGACCAGGTACAGCTCCCAGAGGGGACGCGCGCGGTCGAACCCCTGCATGGCGATCGGCTCGGCGCAGTCGAGGATATCGCGCAGTCGCCCCTCACCGGGAGCGTCGAGCCAGCGCACGTGGAAGCGACGGTCGAAGTAGGGATCGGTCTCCCACCGCGGCGGCGCGATCGACCCCGGATTCGACATCACACGCTGGCGGAGCCGCGGGATCGTGCGCGTCGCGCGCTCGATCCGCTCCTCGAGACGTGCGCGGTCGGGCATCCGCTCGAGGAACCAGGCGACGAGGATCGTCGAGCGCAGCTGCGGATCCTTCTCCAGGTGCCACATGAGCGCGTCGGCATCGCTCATGCGGTGCTCGAAGCGGATCTCTGGGCGCGGCATGCGCGGGGACTCTACCTCCGGGCGCCCCGCCGAGTGTAGCCCCGCCCCGGGGTCTCACTCGCGCTCGTCGACGGCCTGCTCGAGGGCCTCGAGCCAGGCGACGTAGTCCGCAGGCAGGGCGTGGACGCGTGCGCCGTCGAGCAGCAGGCCCAGGTAGCGCGGCGACGGCTTGCGGCCGGTCGTGGTGCGCGTCGACTGGTAGGTGAAGGCGTCGAGCGGCCGGCCGTCGACGACGACGGTCACGGCGATCCGGTCGTAGACGCCGACGTGCACCCCCTCGGTGTGGTCGAGGTGCTCGCACGCTTCCGGCGCGAGCAGGTAGGCGACGCCGTGCGTGCGCGTCCCCGCCACCACCTCGAGGTTTGCGACGCCGCGCTCGCCGGGGCCGACCGGGATGTCGAAGCAGACGCGGTAGTGGTCGAGGTGGGCGCGATGGGTCGCGGCTGGGGTGATCCCCCGCCGTTCGCGGAAGATCGCCGGGCTCATGTTGCTCCCGTATGCGAAGTACCAGAGCACCGCACTTCCGTCTGCGTCGCCCGCCGACCCGAATCAACGGGGACCTCCTTGCCAGGTCGTCGCACAAGCGCTACGTCCGAGCCACTGCAGCACGCAGCCGGAGGTACGCGCACGTGGACGTCTCGTCCGTTCCGCTCGACCAGCTCGACGTCATCACCGCCAAGTTCTACGGCGACGCACGGCTACCCGCACGACGCGTGGACGCGGCTGCGGCGCGAGTCGCCGGTCCACTGCATGCGCCCGCGGGCTACAAGCCGTTCTGGGCCATCACCAAGCACGCCGACATCATCGAGGTCTCGACGCAGCCCGAGAAGTTCCGCAGCGCCGGTCGCTTCATCCTCTTCCCCGAGGCCGCGGCGCTGCCGGGCCAGTCGCTCGAGGAGAATCCGCCGCTGCGCATGCTCGTCAACATGGACCCGCCCGAGCACCGCGACTACCGCAAGCTCGTATCGGCACTGGTTCACGCCGCGGGCGATCCAGCGCCTGGAGGACACGGCTCGAGGAGATCACCCGCGAGATCTTCGACGAGCTGGCGGGAGACGGCGGCTGGCGCGAGTGCGACTTCGTCCGCGAGGTCGCGGCGCTCCAGCCGCTGCGCATGATCACCGAGATGCTCGGCATTCCCGCGCGAGCGCGAGCAGTTCGTGCTGCAGATCACCAACGAGAACTTCGGCATCGAGGACCCGGACTTCCAGCGCGAAGGGCGATACCGCGAGGAACGGCTCGCGCTTCCTGCAGGAGGCGTTTGCCTACCTGACGGAGATCATCGCAGGAGCGCCGCCGCGAGCCGGCGCAACGACCTGTCCACCGTGCTCGCGCAAGCGACGATCGACGGCAAGCCGGTGCCGACGTTCGAGCTGTTCTCGCTCTAGTTCCTGGTCATGGTCGCCGGGCACGACACCACCCGCAACTCGATCTCGAACGGCCTGCTCGCGCTGCTGGAGCACCCGGACCAGCTCGAGGCAGCTGCGGCGGAACCCCGCGCTCATCGAGACGGGGCCGACGAGATCGTGCGCTGGACGACGCCGGTGAACCACTTCTCGCGCACCGCCACCGAGGACTACGTGCTGCGCGGGCAGCAGATCCACAAGGGCGACTCGCGTCGCGCTCTTCTACGCGTCGGCCAACCGCGACGAGGAGGTCTTCCCCGACCCCTTCGTCTTCCGCCTCGACCGCGATCCGAACCCGCACCTCGGCTTCGGCGTCGGCGAGCACTTCTGCCTCGGCGCGCACCTCGCGCGTCTCGACCTGAAGGTCTTCTTCCGGCAGTTCGCCGAGCGCCTCGAGGCCGATCGAGCTCGCCGGCGCCGGTCGAGCTGCTGCACGCCAGCTTCGTCGGCGGGCCGAAGCGGGTGCCGCTGCGGCTGAAACTCAAACCCGCCCACTGATCTCGAGGGAGACGACGATGCGCGTGACCGTGGACCAGGACCTGTGCGAGGGCAACGCGTTGTGCGAGCGCCATGCGCCCGAAGTGTTCAAGGTGGGGGACGACGACAAGGCCCAGGTGCTGGTCGAACGCCCGGGCGAGCCGCTGCGTGCCAAGGTCGAGCTGGCGGTGAAGCGCTGCCCGCGGCACGCGATCCGGCTTGAAGAGTAGTGGTCGAACGTGGAGCTCAACCCCTTCTCCTGGGAGTTCCACGAGGACCCGCACCGGACGTACCGGTGGCTGCGGGAGCACGCGCCCCTCTACCGCAACGACGCGCTCGACTTCTGGGCGCTGTCGCGCTTCACCGACGTGCAGCTCGCGCTGCTCGATTGGCAGACCTACAGCTCCGCCGAGGGCACCTTGGTCGAGCGCATGGACCCGCGGATGTTCGAGATGACACCGATGATGATCTTCCTGGATCCGCCGAAGCACGACCGGTTCCGGAAGCTCGTCAGCCGCGCGTTCACGCCGCGGCGGATCGGAGCGCTCGAGCCGTTCATCCGCGCCACCGCGGTCAGGCTGCTCGACGAGCTGCGCGAGCGCGGCGGCGGCGACTTCGTCCACGACCTGTCGATGCCGTTGCCGATGGCGGTCATCTTCACGCTGCTCGGCGTGCCCGAGGCCGACCGCGAGCAGCTGCGCCACTGGATGGACGTCGCGCTCGAGCGCGATCGCGACACCCCCGTCATCCCGCCGCGGGCGATGGAGGCGTCGGCGAACCTCGTACGCTACTGGTACCAGCTCCAGAGCGACCTGCGTCAGCGGCCGAACGACGGGCTCATCAGCGGGCTCATGGATGCCGAGGTCGAGGCCGACGACGGCGGCACGACGCGGCTCTCCGAGGGCGAGATCGCCGGCTTCTGCGCGCTGCTCGGTGCGGCGGGCAACGAGACGGTCACCAAGCTCCTCGCCAACGCCTGCGTACTCTTCGCCCGCCATCCCGATCAGTACGCGCAGGTGCTCGCCGATCCCGGCACCATCCCCGACGCGGTCGAAGAGGCGCTGCGCTACACGTCGCCGTCGCAGTACCAGGGCCGCACGGTCATGCGCGACGTCGAGTGGTACGGGGAGACCATTCCCAAGGGCGGGCGCGTCCTGCTGCTCACGGGCTCGGCCAACCGCGACGAGCGGGAGTTCCGCGATCCGGATCGGTTCGACGTCCGTCGACGCCCCGACACGCATGTCGCCCTCGGCTACGGCATCCACTTCTGCCTCGGCGCATCGCTGGCGCGGATGGAGAGCCGCGTCGCCCTCGAGGAGTTCGCGAAGCGGTTCCCGCGCTACGAGGTCGACGAGTCGCGCTGCGTCCGCGTGCACATGAGCAACGTGCACGGCTACGAGAGCGTGCCGTTCGTGGCGGCGGGTTCGCCGGGCTGAGAACCCCCCGGTCGCCGGGGTCTCGAAGCTGCGAAGGGGAGCGTGACGGATCTCGACCCGACCGATCGGTCGGGTCGGGCACGCGGCTTGCTGGTGCGTCGGCCAGGAGGATCCTTTATGTCGAATTTCCTGGACGCCTATTCCGTACAGAACTGGCTCGAGTCCTGCCCGCAGGGCTACCTGATGGGCACCGAGTTCGGGCACGGCCCGGACGAGACGGAGGCCGCGCTCATCGCTCGAGAACGAGGTGCTGCGCGAGGACGCGATCCGCACCACCGTGCAGCTGGTGGTGGGCGAGCGCTGCGCGCTGGCGGCGTCGTCGGGGCTGATCAACGCCGCGCCCGACGAGGCGAGCAAGCGCTTCCTCGCCACGCAGACGCTCGACGAGGCGCGCCACGTCGAGATCTTCACGCACCGCCTCTACGACCTCGGCGTGCGCAAGGCCGACGCTCGAGATCGACGATCCGACGCATACGCCAACCCGAACCTGGTGAAGTTCGCCGAGATCCTGCTCGAGAAGGTCGACAGGAAGGACTTCGTCGCCGGCGTCGTCGGGCAGAACATCGTCCTCGAGGGCATGGCGTTCAGCGTCTTCGAGATGATGCACGCCCTGAACCAGGAGATGAATCCGAAGTTCGCGCACACGCTCTCGGGCACGATCGCCGACGAGCGCCGTCACGTCGGCTTCGGCGAGAACCGCATCGGCTCGCTGATCAAGGAGCACCCCGAGAAGAAGCCGCGACGATCGAGCGGATGCAGAAGGACATGTCCTACTACATGCTGGCGACGTTCGCCGACGCCTTCCGCAACAACGCAGGCGCAGCAGGAGTTCGAGCGCCTCGGGCAGAGTCGCTGCGCACCGCCGGCTACCAGGGCGCCGACCTGGCGGTGATGGAGCCCGAGGAGATGGAGGAGCTGCTCGCCGACACGGTGCTGAAGGAGTTCAAGACGCGCCTCGGCCGCATCGGCATCGAGTACCAGACGCCGGTGCGGCCGTGAGCGGCCGCCACGTGGCACGGCTCCGCCGCCGACATCCACGACCTCGACCCGAGGAGTTCCTCGAGGAGGTGCACTCCTTCGAGTTCTGGTTCCAGGCGGTCGAGGGCTATCTCTCGGGCACGACCTGGGGACACCGGCCGGAGACGCGCGGAGACGCCGATGACGGCCGCCGAGCGCGAGCGGCTGGTCACCGTCCTCTGCAACTACTGCGTCGGCGAGACGGCGGCGCTCGAGGGCGCGAGCGGCCTGATCGCCATCGCGCCGAACCGGCTGGCGAAGGTCTTCCTCGCGACGCAGGTGGCCGACGAGGGACGCCACCTCGAGGTCTTCCTGCACCGCCTGCGCGACCTCGGCGTCGCCGATCCGGAGGCCGAGGTCGAGCGGCGCGCGCAGCCGCAGCCTGCTGCTCTTCCGCCGCCGGCTGCTCGAGCTGGTCGCCGGCAAGGACTGGGAGGCGGCGATCTTCGCGCAGAACGTGATCCTCGAATCGCTCGAGTTCGCCGTCTTCCACGACCACGCCGCAGGACGCCGATCCGGTCACCGCGCGAGATCCTGCGCGGCGTCATCAAGGACGAGCGCCGTCACATCGGCTTCGGCGAGAACGAGCTCGGCCGGCGGCTCGCGGGCGCGCCGCACATCCGCGCCCGCCTCGGGCAGACGAAGCAGGAGCTCGACCACCTCGTGCTCGATGCGCTCGAGGAGACGACGCGGCAGATCGGCCGCGCGCGACGAGCGGCGACCGGCTCGGCCGCGCCTATCTCGAATCGGTCGAGCGGCTGGGGTTCGCGTCATGACCGATCCGCTCGCAGCGTCGACGACGTCGCGCCGACGGCGCCGCGGCGGCGCTTCCTCCTCGAGGACACCGGCTTCGACGAGGTGCCGAAGAAGTACCGCCGCTTCTACCGCAAGTGGCGCGGCGCCGGCGACGTGCTCGCGCCGAACGAGGTGATCTGCCCGGTGTGCAAGGTCGTCATCCGCTCGAGCCGCGAGCTGCGCCCCGGCGATCGGGTCTACTGCATGCCGTGCATGTCGCGGCTCGTCGTCGTCCGGACCGAGTCGGGGACGCTCGAGGCCCACGTCGCGTACTGACGTCGCTTGACAGGCGGCCCGGCGTCGCGCATCCCGGGCGTCGATGGGTGGTGAGGCACGGGAGGCGGGAGCGGGGGAGGCGTGCGCCACGACGGCGCCCGACCCGGAGACGTATCTCTGGAACTGTCCGAACTGCGGCAGCCGCCTGCAGCCCCGGCAGTGCAAGGCACGCTGCGGGCGGTGCGGGTTCTTCACCGACTGCTCCGACACGGGGGTCTGACGCCCCGCTGCCTGTTCCTCGCGCTGCTGCTGCTCGTCGCCTGTCGCCCGGCGGCGCCGCTGGTGGCCGAGCCGTCGACCGCGTCCTGCCTGCCGGTGGGCACCTGGGTCGATCCCGCGACGCGACGGATCGTGCAACCGGCGGCGGTGCTCGCGCGCGCGGGGGCTGCGCGGGTCGTGCTGCTGGGCGAGCATCACCACCGCGCCGATCATCATCGCTGGCAGCTGCAGGTGCTCGCGGCGCTGCAGGCGGCGCGGCCCGACCTGGTCCTCGGCCTCGAGATGTTCCCGCGCCGCACGCAGCCCGCGCTCGATCGCTGGGTCGCGGGCGGCGTCCCGGCGCCGGCGTTCCTCGTCGAGAGCGACTGGACGACGGCGTGGGGCTATCCCGCCACGTTCTACCTGCCGCTGTTCGAGTTCGCGCGCATGAACCGGGTCCCCATGCAGGCGCTGAACGTCGACCGCGGACTCGTCACGCGTGTCGGTGCGGAGGGGTGGGCGGCGATCCCGCCGTCCGAGCGCGAGGGCGTCACGGATCCCGCGTCCCCCGCGCCGGCGTACCGCGTCGCGCTCGACGAGGCGTTCCGCGCCCATGCCGGCGAGGCCGACGTGGCGCGGCAGGTGGACCGGTTCGTCGAGGCGCAGCTGCTCTGGGACCGCGCCATGGCCGAGGCGATCGCCGGCGTCCTGCGCGAGCGGCCGCACGCGCTCGTCGTCGGCATCATGGGCAGCGGACATCTGTGGGAGGGCTGGGGCGTGCCCCACCAGCTCGACGCGCTCGGGATCCGCGACGTGGTCGTCCTCTTGCCGTGGGATGCGCCGTGCGACTGTGCCGAGCTGCACCCCGGCCTCGCGACCGCCGTCTTCGGCATCGCCCCGGCCGCGGATGCCGAGGCAGCGCCGTTGCGCCTCGGCGTACAGCTCGCCGCGGCCGACGACGGCGTCCGTGTGACCCACGTCGTGGCCGGCAGCGTCGCGGCGGCTGCGGGCCTGCGCGCCGGCGACGTCATCGAGCGCGCGGCGAGCGTTCCGGTGGCGACACCGGGTGCCCTCCGCGCCGTCGTGGAGCGCCAGGCGCCCGGGACGTGGCTGCCGCTCGAGGTGCGCCGCGGCCGGGAGAAGCGGACACGCACCGTCGTGGCGCGATTCGGTTCCGTGCGGTGACGCGCCTCGGGGTCGCCGGCATCGTGATGCTGGCCGTCGTGGCGCCCGCCACGGCGGCGGTCCACCACGCGCTGGACGTCCGGCTCGACCCCGCCGCGCGGACGCTCCACGCCGTCGACCGCATCACGCTGGACGGGGCGGCGCTGGAGGCCGTCACCCTGCCGTCGTCGCTGCGGATCGAGCGTGTGGCCGTCGACGGACGCCCCGTCGCCGCGACGGGCGACGGTGCCCGTGTGCCGCTCGCGCTCGATGCCGCGGCCCACGTCGTCGAGGTGACGTACGGTGGGACGCTGGCGCCGCTGGCGGCGGACGCCGGCGACGTGCCCGCCGCGGGACCCGAGGGCGCATTCCTGCCCGCTGGCTGGTATCCCGCCGTCGACGAGCGGCCCTTCACCTGGACGCTCGACGTCGCGGTGCCACCGGGGCAGCGCGGGGTGGCGCCCGGCCGGCTGGTGGCCGAGGACGTGACGCGCGGGCGGGCGTCGTTCGCCTCGGACGGACCCACGGAAAGCCTCGCGCTGTTCGCGGGACGGTGGGAGGTGACGGAGCGGATGCACCGCGGGAAGCGGCTGCGGACGTACTTCACGCCGGAACTGCGCGATGGTGCTGCGGCGTATCTCGAGAAGACCGCGGCGTATCTCGATCGCTATGAGGCCTGGATCGGCCCCTACGCCTTCTCGGGCTTCGCGATCGTCGCCGCGCCGATTCCGGTGGGCCTCGGATTCCCAGGGCTCACCTATGTCGGAGCATCCGTCTTGCGGCTGCCGTTCATCCGCGACACGTCGCTCGGCCACGAGGTCCTGCACTGCTGGTGGGGCAACGGCGTGTTCATCGACGCGAGCGGGGGGAACTGGGCCGAGGGACTCACCACGTTCATGGCGGACTACACCTACGCCGAGGATCGCGGCGCCGACGCGGCGCGCGACCTGCGGCAACGCTGGCTGCGGGAGCTGGCGGTGCTGCCGCCCGCGCTCGACCTGCCGATCGCGAGCTTCGTCGCCAGGGGGCACGTCGCGTCGCAGGCGATCGGCTACCACAAGACGGCGCTGGTGCTGCTGATGCTCCGCGACGCGATCGGCGTCGACGGCTTCGACCGGGCACTGCGCGGGTTCTGGAGCGCCCATCGCTTCCGTGCCGCCGCGTGGAGCGACCTCGAGGCGGCGTTCGCGACCGCGAGTGGGCGCGACCTCGGCTGGTTCTTCGCGCAGTGGATCCACCGCGCGGGCGCGCCCGTGCTCGCCCTGCACGACGTGCGCGCCGACGGCGCCGCGGCCGCGTTCGTCATCACGCAGGGCGCGCCGGTGTGGCGCCTCGACCTGCCCGTCGTCGTCGAGGCCGACGCGGTCGTGCGCGAGCGCGTCACGCTCGACGGACGCTCGCGTGGGGTGCGCATACCGACGGCAGGGCCCCCTCGCTCGGTGGTCGTCGACCCGGAGGCGCGTGTCGTGCGCCGGCTCGATCCGTCGGAGATCCCGCCGCTCCTGCGGGCGGTCGCGTTCGACAGCGGCGCGGCGACGGTCCTCGCCACGCACGGCGCCGACGCGCGCAAGGCCGCGGTCGCCGCGGCGACCGCGTTTCTCGAGGGTCCGCCGCGCGTCGTCGAGGCACCACCGCCGACGGGGCCGCTTCTCGTGGTCGGGACGACGGCGGACGTCGAAGCCACGCTCCACCAGCTCGGACTGGACGGCATTCCTCCTGTCTTGCGTCGCGGCACGGGCCGCGCGTGGGCGGTGCGGCGCGGTGACGGACCGCTGGTCGTCGTTGCGGGCGACGACGCGGTCGACCTCGCTGCGCTCGCGGGCCCGCTGCCGCACTACGGCGGCGAGAGCTTCGTCGTCTTCGAGGGACGGCGGGCCACGGACCGCGGCCAGTGGCCGCCGACGGCTTCGCCCCTCTTGCATCGGCTGGGGCCCGAGGACTTCCATCAGGGAACCGGGGTGCCGCGCGACGAGGCCACGGGGCAGCGTCTCGACGTCCGCCGTCTCCGCGCCGCTCGCGCCCGTCGCTGATCTCGCCACGACGCGTCAAGGGAGGCCGCTCTCCAGCCGGCTCTTTTCGTAGCTTTCTGCTGGCCAAGCACCGCGCGTGCATGCTACTGGCGCCGAAACGCGAGCCGCCAGGGGGGTGGCTCGGCACAGCCAAGAGAGGGAGGGAGGCATGCAGCGAAGGCAGCTCGGGGGCGTTCGCGTCCTCGCCGGCCTGCTCGCGGTGACCGTGAGTGCGCCGGCCATCGCCAGCACCATCACGCAGAACACGTCGTGGACCATCGACCGCTCCGGGACCTCGACGAAGTACCGCGTCGTCTCCTACGGCGACTCGATCTTCGCCGGGTACCGCGGCTCGCTCTCGAGCGTCGCGAAGCGCGCCGCACCCTGGGTCGCGGGCGAGTACGCGTCGCAGACGTGGGGTACCGACATCGAGGTGATCCGTCGCGCGAAGTCGGGCGCCAAGGCCAACGACATCTACAACAACAAGATCGTCGCCGAGCGCTCGTACATGCAGGCGACGACCACGCGCGTCGTCAGCGTTCGAGATGTGCGGCAACGACTTCCTGCAGGCGCGCTCGAGCTTCGCGGGGCAGTCGGGGACGTGCAACTACGGCGTGCATCGACACCGCGCTCGCGCAGCTGCACGCAGTACCAGCAGCTCGCGATGCAGGCGATCAACCAGTACGCCACCACCGCCACCCGGAAGATCATCTCGAACATCTACTATCCGGGCTACAACGCCGACAACGCCCTCAGCGGCTGCAACGATCCGCAGACGGGGCAGAAGGTCAACAAGCAGACGAAGTTCCTGCCCTACCTCGCGCGCAGCAACTGGCGGGCGTGCAACTTCGCCGCGCAGTACGGCTTCCAGTGCGCCGACAGCTTCGCCCAGTACATGGGGGCGGACTACGACTCGAACAACGACGGCCAGATCGACTCGGACGCGCTGCGCTGGCAGGCGGGCGAGTCGGAGGACGACTACGTCACGCGTATCAGCGTGACGCTGCGCTCGACGCTCCGCGACTCGAACACGCACCTCGCCAACGCGAGCACCAGCTACGACTACCTGCAGTCGGACGATACCCACCCCACCTACACCGGCTCGACGGTGTCCGTCGGCATCTTCGGCGGGACGGGCACGGGCTCGGGCGCGCCGGACTACTCGGGCGCGCAGATCGTCGGCGGCAAGAACCCGGTGTGGAACCAGGTCGGACACGAGCGGATGGGCTGGGCCATCTCCGTCTACAATCCTCCGACTCCATGAACGAAGGTCACGCGAGAAAGCGCAGGGCCACCAGCGCCGGCACTCCCGCGTAGAACGCCACCAGGCAGACGATCTCCACGGCTTGTCGCACCCTCGCCGCGTGCGAGGGTGCGACGGCCGCGGTGACCAGCGCGACGCCCTCGCCGAGGGCCCGCCATACGGCGGCATACAGCACGAGGTCGATCGCGACCGTCACCCAGTGGACCGCGAAGGTCCACAGGTACGGACGCAGGCCCTCCAGGTAGTACTGTCCGAAGTCCCCGCCGTACGCGATCCACTGGTGCGCGCGGAAGAAGATGCCCGCGGGGACCAGGGCGAAGAGGACGAACTTCACGACGGGGTGCGCGAGCCACGTCCCCCGCCCGGCCGCTCGGGCGTGCGCCCACACCATCAGGGGATGCGCGGTCGCGGCGCCCGCCGCGACGACGCCCGCGCGCTCGAGGTCCTCGAGCAGCGGCTGCGGGTCATCGAGCGCGAGTCCCCAGCGCAATCGTGCCCCGGAGGCGAGCCGCAGCGCGAGCCCCGGGCCGGGGAGCGGGACGGCCCAGGGGCTGACCTGCGCGATCGACGCGCAGGGCACCTCGAGCGTCAGGCCCGGACGCCGCACACAGAGCGTTGCGTCGCGGACCGTGACGGTCGCGGTCGCCGCCCGGCCGAGGAGCCATGCCGCCACCGCCGGCAACGCCACGAACTGCGCGAAGGTGCGGAAGAGCACGTCGGGGGTGACCGGCGGATCGTCGGCGCGGAGCACCGCGAGCAGGATCAGTGGCAGCACGCCACGACTGAGGCCCACGAGCGCCCCGGCAGTGACGCGACCGAACGGGCTCCAGGCGCGACCCGTGATCATCGCCCCGGGGCAATAGCCGCCCGCGGGGGCGATATGCTAGCGATGCGCTCGATGGCGACCGGCCGGCACGGCCCGCGATCCGACGATCTCGACGGCGTGCGTCTTGCGCGGACGGGTGGGGGTGAACGCGCGTCCTGGCTGGTGGCCGCGGCGGTGGGGATCGTCGCCTTCCTGGCGGTGTCGGGTCTGCGCTCGACGCTCGGGCAGGCGCCGTCCGACGCGGGCGATCGCTCGACGACCGGTCCCGTCCGTGGCGAGGCCCCGCGCGTCGCGGCGGCGCGCGACGTGCCCGCTCCCGCTCCCTCCCCGGGGATGGATGCCCCCGCGACGGTCGCGGCCGCTCCGCCCGCCGCGCATTTCACCGCGCGTCGCCGCCAAGCGCGGGTGGCCGATCCTGCACCAGCGGCGGTGCCTCCGCCGACTCCCGCCGGTGACGCAGGCACCGTCTCCGAGCCGAACCCCGGCATCTTCGTCTTCCCGCCGCCGGGCACGGATCCGCCGAAATCCGGCATCGTCGTGCCCGAGGGCGTCGAGCTGCCACCTGGCTACGTGCGTCACTACCAGTCGACGGACGACGGCGAGCAACTCGAGGCGATCCTCATGTTCCACCCGGACTACGAGTTCGTGGACGCCGCCGGTCGCCCGATCACGCTGCCCGCCGACCGCGTGGTCCCGCCCGAGCTCGCCCCGGCGGGTATCCCGATCCGGATGCTCGTCGTGCCCGAGCCGAAGGGCGATCAGGTCGGGCCTGCTGCGCCGGGTCGTCGCTGAGCACGGTCCGACGACCGGTCGCGCTCGCCGTCCTCGTCGGCGCGACGGCGACCGCGCTCGCGTTCCGCCTCTACGCGCGTGTCGAGTGGCCCTGGTTCGTCCTCGGCTGGGTCGGCCTCGTGCCGTGGATGGCGGCGCTCGACGCGACCCGCACCCTCGGCGGTGCAGCGGCGGCCGGGGCCGTGATGGGCGCCGCGTTCACGCTCGGCGTCTTCTCGTGGTTCGCCGGGGCGATGGCCGACTACGCCGGCGCGCCGGGGTGGGTGGGCGTCGCCGTCCTGCTGGGGCTGACGCCCGTCGTCCAGCCGCAGTTCGTCGGCTTCGCGATCGCCCGACGTCTGGCGGGGCGGATGGATGCCGGCTTCTGGACGACGACGGTCGTCGGCGCGTGTGCGTATGTCGGCACCGAATGGCTGTGCCCGAAGCTCTTCGCCGACACGCTGGGTCACGGCGTGTATGCGTCGCCGCTCCTGCGTCAGGCCGCGGACCTCGGCGGGGCGCCCGGTCTGACGTTCCTGCTCGTGGTCGCCAACGCGTGTGCGCTCCGGATCGCGCGGCGTGAGCGCGGCGCCTGGCGTGCGGCGGGCGCCGTCGCGGCGATCGTTGCCGGACTGGCAATGTACGGCGCGGTGCGGCTACGACAGCTGGACGCGCTCGACGACGGCCCATCCATCACCGCCGGTGTCGTCCAGGCGGACGTGAGCGGCTACGAGAGCCTGCGCGAGCGCCTGGGTACCTACGACGCCGTCCGCGGCATCCTCGACGCGCACTTCGCACTCTCGGCGCAGGCCATCGCGCGTGGGCCGCTCGACCTGCTGATCTGGCCGGAGACGGTCTACCCGACGACGTTCGGTGCACCCAAGAGTCCCGAAGGCGCGGCGTTCGACCGCGAGATCGACGCCTTCGTCGCGCGGACGCGGGTGCCGCTCGTCTTCGGCGCGTACGATGCGGGCGACGGCGCCGAGTTCAACGCCGCCATGTTCCTCGCTCCCGCCGTCGACGGGCGCCTCGGCCTCGATGCGTATCGCAAGGCGACGCTCTTCCCGTTGACGGAGCGGGTGCCGGCGCTGCTCGACACGGCGGCGATCCGCCGCCGGCTGCCGTGGCTCGGCACGTGGACACCCGGACCTGGTGCCACCGTCGTCGACCTGCCGCTCGCCGATGGCCGGACGCTGCGGATCGCCCCGCTCATCTGTTACGACGCCGTCGACCCCACGCTGGCGGCGACGGCGGTGCGCCACGGCGCCGACCTCATCGTCACCCTCTCGAACGACTCGTGGTTCGCGCGCGGCGGCGGTCCGCGTCTGCATTTCGTGGTGTCGGCGTTCCGGACGCTCGAGACCCGCAGGCCGCAGCTCCGCGCCACGAACACCGGCATCTCGGCGGTGATCACGCCGAGCGGCGAGATCGTCGCCGTCGCCGGCGTCCACGAGCGCACGGCCCTGGTGGGGCGGGTGACGCCCGTCGCCGGGGTGACCACGCTCGTGCTGCGCTGGGGTGACTGGGTCGGCCCTGCGTCGCTGGCCGCGGCCCTCGTGCTCCTCGGAGTCGTCGCGGTGCGGCGGCCTCAATCGGCGCCGAGGAATCGGGCGACGCGATCGTCGCGCACGTAGCGCACGCCATCCGCGCGGTCGCCCAGCGCGACCTGCGCCTCCCACCACGGGCGCAGCCGTCCTGCGCGGCGCTCGGCCTCCAGGTGGCGCCAGGTGGCCGCCGCTCCGTCGGGCCACGCGGGATGCGCGTCCACGGCGCGCATCCCCTGCGCGATCTTGCGCTCGAGCTGCGGCCACGTTCGTACCGGATAGTGGAAGATCTCGAGCGTCGTGGCGTCGACCTCGGGTCCGAGCGTCGCCGAGGTCACGGCGTGGTCGCCCGAGTGCAGGACGACGTCGGTCGCGCCGCGATGGCAGACCTTCGGCGGCAGCGGTTGCCCGAGGCTGTTCTCGGAGCGAAGGTCCCGCAGTCGCATGCGGGACCAGAAGGGCTGGAAGGTCGCGCGCGAGGGGAGGAAGTTCGTGCGCGGTGCCCGCATGCTGCCCACGCGCACGGGTACGGCGGCGAGCGCCGTCTGGATGTTCCCGACGGCGGGCCACCACAGCTCGTCGGCGTCGGCGTGCAGGACCCACGAGGCGCCGTGGTCGACGGCCGCGAGGCGCGCCATCCGCGTCGACCAGGTGGCCTGGTCGAACGCTTCGCCATCCTCGCGGAAGAGCCGGAGGCGGCCCGCCCGCTCATACGCGTGCAGGACGGCACTGGTGCCGTCCACCGAACGATGGTCGGTGGCGAGGACCAGGTCGACGCCGCGCCGGAAGTGGTACTCGAGGTGCGTCCGGATCAGGTCGACCTCGTCGCGAATGACGAGGCACAGCACGACAGGCCCCGGGAACCTCATGCCGCCGCGCGCACCCGGCCGCGCACCAGCTCGGGCACCGGGGTGCCGTCGACGTCCGGTAGCGTCACGCCGAGCATCGCCGCCAGCGTGGGCGCGAGGTCGATGACGCGGACGGGCCGCTCGAGGCGTCCGGGACGCACATGTGGTCCGGAGACCAGCACGCGGCCTCCCGGGCGATGATCGCCGGTGCGGCACCCGTGCCAGTCCCGCTCCACTCGCCCGATGAGTGGCGATTCGACGCGATGGACGTGGCCCACCTTCCGCCACTCCACCCACAGATCGGGTAGCGCGGCGAGTTGCTCCCCGCGGTAGACGTCGCGGGTGCGGACGACACGCGCGACGATGTGCTGCCCCGTGTCGACGTCGACGAGCGTGCCGAGCGCGTCCGCGATCCGGCGGCAGACGACGTCGTATTCACGTCCGGGTCGTATCAGCCCGTTGGGCTCCCGCCCGACGAGGTTCACGCGGATGGCGCCGTCGACCATGTTGTTCGTCACCTGGAAGCACGTCCGCTCCGCACGTGATGCTGCGCCGCGCCGGTGGCAGGAGAGCGCACCGATCGCATCGAGTCGCAGCAGGACGTCGTCGAGGAGAAACGTCGGGTCGTAGTGTGCGGCCATGCCGTGGCTCGGGAACACCAGGACGGTCGCCTGCTCGTCGAGCGTCTCGAGCAGGTCACCGAGGCTCGTGTCGATGGCCCGGTACACGTCGCGCACCGGGTTGCCGACGCGCGCCGCCGCGGCCGGGTCGTGTCGGACGTGGGTGGGATCGTGGAAGTGCCAGCACTGGTGCCCGACGCAGTGGCTCTCGCCGTAAACCGTCACGAAGAGGTCCCAGTCGTCCCGCGCCAGGAGCCAACGATGGAGGCGCGTCCGCCGTTCGACGCCGGTCACCAGATCGTCGCGGAAGCGTACGAACTCGTCGGTCGTCCGGTGGGCATTGCAGTTCCCCTGGACGGGATGCGCGCCGACCGCCTGGAGCACCTCGGCAGCGAGCGTCGGCGGCTCGGTGCGGAAGCCCTCCTCGGGATCGTGCCCACCCCATTCGAGGATCTGCGCGCCGCCGAGCCCCGGTGTCAGACCCGCGAGCGGCACGTCGAGCAGAGCCACGCGGCAGCCGGAGTCGCCGAGGGTACGCCAGAACGGCCGGCGGGCGACCTCGCGCCCGGCGAGGAACCGCCGCACGTCATAGGTTCCGGGCGCGAGCTGTTCCCAGCAGTGCACGCCGTGCTGCCCGGGACCGACTGCGGTCCAGAACGACGGCCAGATCGCGCCGACGAAGAACCCCGGCGGGGGCTCGGTGTCGGCGATCAGGCTGCGGTCGAGGAGCCGTCGGAACGTGGGGAGCGTGCCGTCGGCGGCCCACGCGTCCACGAGGTCCGGGTCGCACGCGTCGACGCCGACGAATGCGACGCGACATCGCCGGGCGTGGCGCCGCGCCGGTGCCGCCGTGCGTGTGAAGCCGATCTCGTCGAGCACCCGCTCCACGTGGGGCGCGACGATGACGACGCCTGCGTCACGATGTCGCGCCACGATCTCGTCGGGGACGGCGACCCACTCGTCGAAGTAGCGCTCCGCATCCTCCCGCGACATGACGGCGGCCGCCTTCTTCCACGACAGCTTGGGGAACTCCATCGCGATCCCGCGCAGCCAGACGTCGGGATCGGTCGAGAGCTGGCGGTACTTCGCGAGCCAGTGCGCGCCGTCGCGCACCACGTAGTGGAAGTGGACGCCGAGCTCCTCGCTCGCGACCGGCAGCTCGGCGGGGACCGTCACGCCCTGGCGCCTCGTCCAGCGATGCGCCGAGGCGCTCTGAAGGTCGGCGGCGACCCGTGCGACGCTCTTGCCGAGGACGTGGCCGAGCCAGCGGCCGAGCCGCGTCGTGCGACCGGTCCACGGGTCGAGCACGTCACGGACGATCGCGCCACGGTCGAGCATCGCGTGCTGCGTCCAGAAGGGCGTGCCCATCGGCCGCCGTACCGGGACGGCCTCGAGCGGCCGCAGGGTGACCATCTCGGTTCGCGGCGCGGCCCGCGCCAGCATGGTGCGCAGATCGCCGGCCTCGCGCGACGCGCCGGCGTGCGCGAGAGGCCCGCCCCACGCGAACTCGTCCGGATCGAGATGCAGCAGCCAGTCGATGCCCTCGGTCCACGCACGGGCGAGCGCATCGTCGGCGCATGCCATCTGATGGGCCTCGAGCGGCACCGCGTACGGATCGCGTGATCGTTCGATCACCTCCACCCAGTCGTGCCCGCGCAGCAGCGATTCCGTGGCGTCGGTGCACCGGTCCAGATACAGGTACGCACGCTCGACGCCGAGCGCGCGGTGATAAGCCAGGAACGCCGGCAGCGTGGCGGCCTCGTCCCGGATGCATGCGGTCAGCGCGAGCGAGGGCAGGTCCATGGAGATCGGCCGCGCCATACCAATCCGCGCGGGCGTGGTCCAGGCGTTGCGTCTGCAAGCCCGACGGCGATACACGATCCGCCGTGGTCGTCTGTCTGGCCGGCATGCATCGATCCGGGACCTCGATGGTCGCGCGCGTGCTCAACCGCTGCGGCCTCGAGCTGGGCGACGATGCCGATCTGTTGCCGCCGCGTCCGGACAATCCGGACGGCTTCTGGGAGCACCGCGAGTTCGTCGCCCTGAACGACGCCGTGCTCGACGCGCTCGGCGGTAGCTGGGATGTCCCGCCCCTCGACCGCCCCGACTGGGCCCGCGATCCCGTTCTCCTGCCCCTCCGTCACCGCGCCCTCGCGCTCATGGAGCGCTTCCCCACGGATCGACCGTGGGGCTGGAAGGATCCGCGCAACTCCTTGACGCTGCCGCTCTGGCGCCTCCTCGTCCCCGATCTCCGCGTCGTCGTGTGCGTTCGCAACCCGCTGGCGGTCGTGCAGTCGCTCGCGGATCGCGGCGCCAACTCGCAGACCTTTGGTCTGCAGCTGTGGCGCACGTACCATGACCGGTTGCTGGCGGCCGTCCCGCCCGAGGCACGCGTCGTGACGCACTACGACGCCTGGTTCCAGGACGCGCCGGCCGAACTGCGGCGGATCTGCGCGCGCGTCGGGCTGACGGCGATCAGTGAGGCCACGGATGCGATCCGCGTCGGGCTCCGCCATCACCAGCCGACGACCGCGGACCTGATCGCGGGGGTACGCGATCCCGCCATCGTCGACACCTATCTCCGCCTGTGCGCCGAGGCCGGCCCGGTGTACGCCGCAGCCCTGGAGCGCGAGCCGGCGTCGCCGGCGCCTGCGACGGAGACCCTCGCCGCGGACGCCGTCGCGCAGCTCGACGCGCTCCTGGTCGTGCGGGTCGCCCATCTGGAGCGGGAGCTGGCGGAGCGCGACGCGCAGCGGGCATCGCTCGCGGCACGCGTCGATGCACTCGCGGCCCGCGTCGCCACCCAGGAGCGGGAGCTGCTGCTCGCCGAGAGCCGTCAGCGCGCCGATCGCGACGTCGCCGCCCGGGCGACCACGACCCTTGCCCAACGCGAGCACGAGCTGGCACAGCTGCGGAGCGGGCTCGTTGACGTGCGCGAGCAGCTCGAGCGGGTGACCTCCAGTCGGCTGTGGTCGGTGATGCAGGCGCTGTGGCGGCTCCGCGTGCGGGTCGTGCCGCCCGAGAGCCTGCGCGAGCGGGTCCTAGGGATGGAGCCGCGGAAGGTGGAGCGCTGACTCAGAGCCCCAGCCGACGGTCGAAGAGGGCCACCGTCTCGGTGTGCCCGGTCCACGGGAACAGGGCGAAGGGCACGACGGCGGCCAGCGCGAGTCGGCCTGCGGCCTGCAGTGCCCGCGCCTCCACGAGAAACGCGTCGAGGTTGCAGCTCACCAGGACGAGCCGGGCCGGCGGGTCGCCGGCGAGTCGCTCGAGCAGGACCGGTTCGAGCCCCCGGCGCGGGGGATCGCAGACGACGACGTCGGCGTCGTCGAGCGCGGCCAGATGGGCCGCCGCCGGCCCCGGGAGCACGCGCGTGCGCTCGCGTAGCGCTCCCGGGAGCGCCGCCAGTCCGAGCGCCAGCCCGGCAAGGCCATCCGGAGCCACCTCGTTGAACGCCACCTGGGACGCGCGCGTGACGAGGCCGAGGCCGGTCGCCCCGACGCCGGCGTGCAGCTCGACGACGCGCGCGCCGTCAGGGATCCACGCGTGCACCTGCGCGACCAGCCGGTCGGCGAGCGGTAGGTTCGCCTGGCCGAAGGCGCCTGGCGGGTAGAAGACGCGCGCGCCCCCGATCGCCTCGCACACGGCTTCCGGCCCCGACCAGCGGTGCCAGTGCGGACCGAGGATGACGTTCGTGCGCTCTGGGTTGCCGTTCCACCAGAGGCTGTGGAGTCGGGGACCGAGCTCGGCCGCGAGCGCGCCGGCCAGCGGCTCGAGCGTCGACGGTGCGACGTCGTTCCCGACCAGCACGACCTGGGCGGTCTCGCTCGCGCGCTCGACGACCACCTGCACGTAACGGAGCACGCCGCGATGCGGACCGTCGGCATACGGGGGCGTCCCCGTGCGACGTACCGCGTCGCGCACCGCGGCCGCGACGGCGTTCACCAGCGGATGGTGGACGAGGCAGTGCGGGATGTCGGCGATGCGATGCGACCCCTCCTGGAAGATGCCGATCTTCGGCGACGTCGCGCGGCCGCGCACCGCGAGGCGGGCGCGATGGCGCCATCCGGTCGGCGGCCCCTCGACGACGCCGGGTGGAGGGAGTCCCGCCTCGGCCGCGAGGAGGCCGAGGGCGTCCAGGGCGGGGGCCGGCATGCCGGGGTCGCCGAGACGGGGACACCCGGGGCAGGGTGGACGATGGGGGCAGTGCACGGGCCGCGAGACTACCAGAGCGGACAGGGGCCATGCGCCTGTGCTAGAGCGCCGGGCATGGTCGTCGTCACCAATCGCATTCCCGTCTCGAAGGGGCACGAGATCGACTTCGAGGATCGCTTCCGCCGCCGCGTGCACCTCGTCGATCGCTCGCCGGGCTTCGTCCGCAACGAGGTCCACCGGCCGAAGCCCGTGAAGTTCGACCACGAGCGCGGCGGCTGGATCGAGGATCCCGACGCGCAGGGCTACTACGAGGTGAAGACCTGGTGGCGCTCGTTCGAGGACTTCGTCGCCTGGACCAAGAGCCCCGCCTTCGCCGAGGCGCACTCGAGTCGTCCGCCGAAGGAGATGTTCGCCGGGCCGAACGTGCTCGAGGTGCACGAAGTGCTGACGTCGACCGACCTCACCCTCGATGGTGTCAGTTAGCAGCCTTCCAACCGCGCGACGCCACTAGCAGCCCGCACACTCCGCCCGAGAGCATCGCAGCGATGCGAAGCGACACGGAGGATGCCGCCGTCCTTCCGCCGACGGTGACGAGGAATTCGGGGAACGGAAACGTCAGCACGGCGCCCATGAGAGCGCCGAGCGAGGCGGAGAACACGAGTGAGCGCCTGGCGCCGCCCAACTCGACGAGGAGGAGGCAGAGGACGCCTCCCAGAAGGCCGGTGCCGATGCCGAAGTGCCAGAGCACGATGGGCATGAGAACGAGGGCCCATAGGACTTCCAAAGTGGCATTGAATGCGCCCTGACTGCTGACCTTCGCCCTGAGCAACCATGGGTCGGCAGCGAGGGAGAATGCGGCCAGGAGCATCGGTCCGAGCACCGCAAAGATCACGACGCTGGTGCCCAAGAGTCGGAGTCGCATCATCCGAACGTCTGGTACCGCACGACGCCGACATGTACCAGTTGAGCCGAGGTGATTGGTTGATCCTGCGTAGGTGAGTCTGCTGTTATGGGCCCCGTGACGAAAGCCGCGCTGATCGTCGCGACGATCCTCGTCGCATCGTGGGCGGAGGGCCGGACGGCCTGTCCGCCGGCCCGCTATGCGACGTCCGGTGCGGCGATCGGCCCCCTGGGCGGCGACGTCACCGTCGACGTCGGCGCGAACGTGACGCTGTCTCCGGGATGCTCCGGCGGCGTCCGGCGGTCGTCCCGCGCCGGCACGCGCGTGCGCGCTCGATGGGCATCGTGCGACGGGTTCCCGGCGCCGGTCACGCTCCGCGCCACCGAGACCGACGACTGCGGGCGGCTCGAAGGGACGCTCAAGTCGGGCAGCGTCACGTGGACGATCGACGCCGAGCGCATCGACTGCGGCGACGGCGTTCTCGAGGCGGCGCCGCCGGCCGTGCCGTATGCCGGGACGGTCGAGTCGCTGGCGACGCACGCGATGCCGCGGTGGTTCGACGACGCGAAGTTCGGGATCATGATCCACTGGGGCATCTTCTCGGTGCCCGCCGTGGGCCGAGACCGTCCTCGATCCGGCCGTCTGGCTGAAGGACCTGACCCGCTGCTCGCCCCGCCGCTCTACGGTGCCGACTGGTTCGCGCACATCCCGTACGTCGAGTGGTACGCGAACACGATGCTGATCGACGGCAGCCCGACGCAGCTCCGCCACGCGCAGCTCTACGGCGCCGACTTCCGCTACGAGGACTTCCGTCCTGCCTTCGAAACGGCTTCGGCCGCCTGGTCGGCGGCACCATGGGCGGATCTCTTCCGCACGGCCGGGGCGCGCTACGTCGTGCTGGTCACCAAGCACCACGACGGCTTCGCGCTGTGGCCGAGCGCGGTCCCGCATCCGACGCGTCCGGGGTGGCATGCGACGCGCGACTTCGTCGGCGAGCTCGGCGACGCGGTCCGTCGCCGCTGCATGCGTATGGGCACGTACTACTCCGGTGGCCTCGACTGGACGGTGAAGCCGGGTCCCATCCACAACACGCTCGAGGCCGCGGTGGCGCAGCCGCAGACCGCCGAGTACATCGCCTACGCCGACGCGCAGTGGCGCGAGCTGATCGCCCGCTATCGGCCCGCGGTCATGTGGAACGACCTCGGCTATCCGCCGGCGGCCGACGAGCTCGCGCTCTTCGCCGACTACTACAATACGGTGCCGGACGGCGTGGTGAACGACCGCTTCGTCGTCCTCCCGCCGTACACGCACCACGACTACGTCACGCCAGAGTTCAACGTCCCGGCCGAGGCGCTGGCGGAGAAGTTCGAGACGGTGCGCGGCATGGACCGTGGATTCGGCTACAACCAGAACTCGACCGATGCCGATTTCACTTCGGCGCGAGGACTGCTGACGCAGCTGATCGACGTCGTGAGCAAGAACGGCAACCTGCTGCTGAACGTCGGTCCGATGGCCGACGGCACGATCCCGGCGCCGCAGGTCGAGCGGCTGCAGACGATCGGCGCGTGGCTGGGTTCGGCGGGCGAGGCCATCTACGGCACCCGGCCGTGGACGCGCGCCGAGGGCACCACGCGCGAAGGCCAGTCCGTCCGCTTCACGGCGAGCAAGGATGCCCGCACCGTGTACGCGATCGTGCTGGACGACGTCCTCGGACGCACGGTCACCGTTGCTGACGTCGGTGCACGCGCGCGGCGCGTGCGACTCCTCGGCACGAGGACGCGCGTGAAGGCGCGGTTCTCCGGCAGCGACCTCGTCGTCACGCTGCGGACGCCGCGGCTCGACGGTCCGTCCGCGTTCGCGATCGACGGACTGCGACCGTAGCCCGGCGCGCTTGTTCGCCCGATTCGTCCCGCGCTAGTGTCGCCGACCATGTCGCCGAGGATCGTCGCGCTGCTGCTCGCCCTCCTTCCCGCCGCCGCCGTCGCCGGCGAGCCACCGTGCCGCATCCACGTCGCCTACCGCTCGGGTCCCGAGGACACCGTCGGCACGAAGCTCATGGGCAGCGTGCGCGACCGCTTCGGCAAGACGCCGGTCTTCGCGCTCGTCCCGGAGGACGAGCCGGCGACGATCTCGCTCCGCATGGTCTCGATGAGCGCTGGCGAGGGGGCGACGGCCTATGCGGGCGTGACGACCATCGGCAAGCTCGACATCCTCCTCGCGGGACCCGTCGTCGGCATGTGCGGCAACGACCGCGTGAAGGAGTGCGCTGACGACATCGTCGCCACGCTCAAGAACGACGTCGACCTGTGCCGCGAGGTGGCGACCGATCCGTCGAAGGCGCAAGCGCCACCGCGCTAGCGCGGTGGCCGAAGGCCGCTGGCTCTGGTACCTGGTGAACGATGCTCGATGCTGCGCAGCGGGACCACTGGCGTCGCAATGGCTGGCTCTGGCTGCAGGGCTTCCTGTCCGCCGACGAGACTCGCGATCTCAAGTGCTGGACGGACGAGATCGCCGCCTGGCCCGAGACGCCGGGAACGTGGATGCGCTACTACGAAAAGGCACCCGGCGGCGGGGGCAAGATGCTGGCCCGGATCGAGAACTTCGTGCCGCATCACCCCGGGCTGGCGGCGCTGCTCACGGGGCCCCGCATGTCGTCGGTGCTCGCGGAATGCGCCGGCGAGCCCGTCGTCCTGTTCAAGGACAAGATCAACTTCAAGCTCCCGGGGGGGGCGGCGTTCGCGCCGCACCAGGACGCGCCAGCGTACGTGGACTTCGGCGTGCGCCACCACCTGACCATGATGGTGCCCGTCGATCCGTTCACCCCCGACAACGGGTGTCTCGAGATGGCGGTCGGCGCGTGCGAGCGTGTCTTCCTGCCGCAGAATCCCGACGGCACGCTGCGGCCCGACGCGACCACCGGTCTCGAGATGCAGCAGCTGCTGGCGACGCCCGGCGACGTCATCGTCTTCGACGCCTGGGTGCCACACTGGTCCGGCCCGAACCGGTCGTCGCGGCCACGGCGCTCCTACTACATGACCTACAATCCCGCCTCGGCGGGCGATCACCGCGCGGCGTACTACGCGCGGAAGCGCGAATGCTTCCCGCCGGAGTACGAGCGCCGTCCCGGCGTCGACTACGCGGCGATCGGCCGCCAGTTCAACCTCGGCAACCCGTTCGACTGATCATCAGCCGTCGGCGGCCTCGCCGACGGGCAGGACGGCGCGGGCGCGACCGGAGCCCCATCGCGTCGCGGCGAGGCCGAGCACCGACGCGACGGCCGCGACGAACGCCCACGGTGCAAGGTGTCCGGCGCCGATCAAGCACGCCGCCGAGCGGCGGCGCCGTCACCTGCGCGAGCGACGTGAGCGACTGGGTGAGTCCGAGGACGATGCCCTGCTCCGTCCGCTTCGCGTTCTGCGTGATCAGGCTGGTGAGCGTCGGACGCAGCACGCCCTGCCCGAAGGCCGCCATGGTGGCCACCACGATCAGCGGGCCTATGGAGTGCGTGAGTCCGAGGCCCACGTAGGCGGCCGCCATGGCGAGGAACCCGGCGCCCACCAGGGACGGCTCTCCGAATCGCTTCACCAGGCGGCCGATCAATCCCCCCTGGAGGAGGATGCCGACGAAACCGGCGTAGGCGAACAGATAGCCGATCTCCCGCGGCGAGAACGGCCGGCCGTTCCAGGTGAACGTCCGCTCCGCGAACAGGGCGAAGCCCGAGGTGAAGGTCGTGAACGCGAAGCCGAAGAGGAACATCTGGGCGAGCAGGCCGGCGAGCACCGGCCGTTCGAAGAAGCGCGCGTAGGTGCTCCACCCGGTGATGCCGAGACGCCGACCGCCGGGACCCGGATCCGATGCCGGCCCTCGCGGCGGCTCCTGACGCGGGAGCAACACCGTCGTGCAGACGATGCTCAGGAACGAGAGGGCGGCCGCGCCGTAGATCGGCGCTCGCAGTCCGTAGTGCACGAGGTACGCGGTGACGAACGGGCCGAAGAAGAACCCGAGGCCGAAGGCGATCCCGATCAGTCCGAACGCCTTCGCGCGGTTCTCCTCCTTCGTGTTGTCGGAGATGTAGGCCTGCGCGAGCGAGAGGTTGCCCGCCGTCGAGCCGTCGATGATCCGTGCGACGTAGAGCATCCACAGCGAATTCGCTGCGCCCATCACCAGGAGCCCGATGCAGGTGCCGATCTGGCTCACGATCAGCAGGGGCTTGCGGCCGGTGCGATCCGACAGGCGGCCCAGGAACGGTCCGGAGATCATCTGGCAGACGGCGAAGATCGAGACCAGGAGCGTCGCCTGGAACGGCGTCGCGCCGAAGTGCTCGGCGTAGATCGCCATCAGCGGGAGGACGAGCGTCAGCGCGAACACGTCGACGAGAACGATGAGGAAGATCGGCAGCAGCAGCATGATCGCCGGGGGTGCGGGGGCGTTGTAGCGCAGCGCGCCGGCCGGGGCGAGCGGGATGCGAGTGGTGGGGGATCGTGCTACGAGCGGCGGCATGCGTCGCCTTCTGGTCCTGCTGCCGATCCTGCTCGGACTGGCAGCGTGCGATCGACCGGCGCCGGCGCCGCGTACGGCCGAGGAGCTGCGGGCTGCGATCGCGGGATACAAGGACGGGAAGGCGGGACGTCACGGAACAGCAGATCGACGCGCTCTTCGCTCGCCTGGACGCGGAGATCGCGACCCAGCGTGCCGATGCGATGACGCGTACGGCCGACGCGCGCGACGCGGCGGAGCGGGAGATCGACGCCCGCCAGCAGGAGCGCCGCGACCTCGGCCAGGAGTACCTGAAGGCGCAGTTCACGCGCCTCGGCGCCGCGGCGGGCGACGCGTTCAAGCAGGTGGGCGATTCGATCGGCAAGGGCCTCGAGGACGCCGGTCGGAAGATGCGCGAGTCGATGCAGGGGACCGCCAAGGACGCCCCGCCGGCGCACTGACGGTCAGGTCGACCGCGTCGCCTGATCCAGCCAGGCGAGGATGCCGGCGCGGTCCGCGTCGAGGGCGGGTGGCGGGCGGTGGGTCGCCGGCTCCGGCACGTCGCTCATCTTGATCGGGTTCCCGGCGACGAACAGGCGGCCGATCGCCGGGTCCGCGATCTCTCGGATCATCTGCCGGGCGGCGACCTGCGGGGAACGGACCGCGTCGGCGACGGAGTTGACGGGCGCGCACGGCACCTGCGCCTGCTCGAGCAGCGCGAGCCACTCGGCCGCGGGACGGGTGCGGAAGATCGGTACGAGCTCCGCCTCGAGCGCGTCGACGCTCCGCCGACGGCGATCCGGCGAGCGGAAGCGGTCGTCCTGCGGTCAGCTCCGGGTGCCCGACGACGGCGCACAGGCCCGCGAACTGATCGTCGTGCCCGGCGCAGACCACGAACAGCCGGCCGTCGCCCGCCTCGAACGCCTGGAACGGTGCGATGTTCGGATGACGGGTGCCGAGCCGGCCGGGGAGCGCCGCCGGTGACGAGGTGCGTGGTGAGCGCGTTCTCGAGGATCGCGAGCTGGCAGTCGAGCATCGCGACGTCGACCATCGTCCCCGTTCCCGTGCCGTGGCGATGCTGCGAGCGCGCTCGTGACGCCGATGGCGAGGAACAGCCCGGCCACGATGTCGCCGATCGACACGCCGACGCGCGCCGGCGGGCCGTCGGGGTAGCCCGTCAGGCTCAGCACCCCGCCCATCGCCTGGACGACCATGTCGAACGCCGGTCGCGCGCTGAGCGGGCCGGTCTGTCCGAAGCCGGAGGCCGCGGCGTAGATCAACCGCGGCCAGCGTGCGTGTACGCGCGTCCCAGCCGTAGCCGAGGCGCCCGAGCACGCCGGGACGGAAGTTCTCGACCAGCACGTCCGCGCGGCCGAGCAGCGCGTCGAAGATGGCGCGGTCGGCCTCGGCGCGCAGGTCGAGCGCGATCGACTCCTTGCCGCAGTTGAGCGACGCGAAGTACAGGCTCTTCCCGCCGACGAACGGACCGATCGAGCGGGCGTCGTCGCCGTGCGGCGGGCGCTCGACCTTGATGACGCGGGCGCCCAGGTTGGCGAGCACCAGCGTGCAGTAGGGGCCGGCGAGGACGCGGGTCAGGTCGACGACGGTGACGCCGGCGAGCGGGCGGGGATCGGTTCCGGGCTGCATCGGCGGCACCATACGCGCTATAGACGCCGGCGTCATGAGCTACGTCACCGTCGAGAAGCCCCGCCCGCACGTCAGCCTGATCGTGATGAACCGTCCCGAGCGGCTGAACGCGATGTCGTTCGACACCGTTCTGCCGCTGGCCGACGCCTTCCGCGCCGTCGCCGCCGACAACGACACCTGGGTCGCCGTGCTCACCGGCGCCGGCCGCGGCTTCTGCTCGGGGCTCGACCTCGAGGACCACGGCATGCCGCCCAACTGCGACGGGCTCCCGATGTCGCGCATCGCGATCCGCGCGATGGAGACCGTCGCCGGCCTGGTGCCCGGCGATGCGCGCGATGCCGCAGCCGGTGATCGCCGCGGTGAACGGCCCGGCGTACGGCGGCGGCCTGTGCCTGACGCCTCGGCGCCGACATCCGCCTCGCCGGCACGTCGGCGACCTTCCGCAACGCCGGCATCAACAACGGGCTCACCGGCACCGAGCTGGGCATCAGCTGGCTGCTGCCGCGCCTGGTGGGCGCCGCCAACGCCTGGGACGTCATCCTCTCCGGCCGCGAGCTCGACGCCGCCGAGGCGCTGCGGATCGGCCTCGTCTCGCGCGTCCTGCCCGACGCGACGCTACGCGCGGAGGCGCTCGCGCTGGCGGAGCAGCTCTGCGGCTACAGTCCGCACGGGCTCGCGATGACCAAGAAGGTCCTGTGGTCGAACCTCGAGACCGGCAGCCTCGAGGCGGCGATGGACCTGGAGAACCGCAACCAGCTGCTCGTCCGCCTCACCACGCAGAACCTCCAGGAGGCGATCACGCGCCCGCAAGCAGAAGCGGACGCCGCGCTACGAGGACTGACTTCAGCCGGAACGGCCGAGGACGGAGCGGATGCCGTTCACCAGCTCGTCGCGGGTCACCGGCTTGCCGATGTAGTGCGCCGCGCCCAGGGCGCGTGCGTCGGAGCGGACCTGCTCCTGCACCTTCGCCGTCAGGACGATCACCGGGATGCCGGCGGTGCGCGGGTCGTCCTTCAAGCGGGTCAGGACGGTGAAGCCGTCCATGTCGGGCATCATCACGTCGAGGAGAATGACGTCCGGCGGGCTGGCGGCGACGGAGGCGAAGGCCGCGGCGCCCGTGCTCACCGCCTCGACCTCGAAGCCGAGGTGCGAGAGCATCACGGTCATGAGCTCCCGCGTCGCGCCATGGTCGTCGACGACGAGGACCCGCGCGCTCATACGGTCGTAGGCCGGCTTCGCTCCCATTACGGCTGTCCGTTCTATCGGCCGATCGGGCACGGATCTTGAGCGTGCCCGCAACTCGTTGGAATCGTGGGGCTAGCGTGCTAGTCGCCGTGGGCGCCCCAGAGCAGCAGGCGCTTGAACGGGTAGAGGTAGGGCCGATGGTCGCCGGCGCGGGCGAGCAGCTCGTCGCGGTAGTCGCCGACGAATCGCGCGTAGAGGTCCGGACCGAGACGCTGGGCGAACGGCGTCAGCAGCGTGCCCTTGACCCACTCGACGACGTCCGCGGTCGATGCCAGCAGGTGGGCATAGACGCGCAGGTCGACCCGCTGCCGTGCGAAGCCGAGGGCGTGCAGCAGGACCGCGTAGTCCTCGGGGGGGGCCACCGGCACGCCGCGGCCCGTCCACCCGGCGAGCGCGGTGCGATAGGGCTCGCGCCCCGCGATCTCGTCGGCGAGGCGGTGGGAGACGTGGTCGAAGTTGGCGGGCATCTGCACGGCGAGTTGGCCGCCCTTGGCGAGACACCGGGTGAGTCGCGCGAACAGGGCCGGGTGATCGGGAAGCCACTGCAGCGCGGCATTCGAGAACACCAGATCGACCGGCGCGTCGGGAGTGAACGTGGCGATGTCGGCCTGGACGAACTCGAGCCCCGTCTCGAGGAACGCGTGGCTGGCCTCGAGCATCGCCGCCGAATTGTCGACGCCGACGGTACTGCGCGCGCGGAGCTGCCGGTGCAGCTCCCGCGTCAGCTCGCCGGTTCCGCATCCGAGGTCGACGACGCGCATGTCGGGTCGCTCGTCCACCAGTGCCAGCAGGTCGAACCACGGCTGCGCGCGCTCCGCCTTGAATCGCTCGTACTGGTCGGGATTCCAGGTGTCCGTGCTCATGCGATCTCGGCCGACGTTCCTCGGTGTCGGCGGTACATATCCGACGCCCAGGCCAACGTCGGATGGCCGGCGAACGCCCCGCAGAGGCGCTCGGCGGCGTCGGGCCACGCATCGGGGACCGGGTAGGGGAACTCGGGCGGGCGGACGAGCGGGTAGAGCAGGGCGGCCGCCGTCAGGTCCGCGACCGTGAACCCGTCGCCGACCAGATAGCCGGACGGCTGCAGCTCGTCGCGAATCGTGTCGAGCGCGGCGCTGATCTTGGCGCGACCACGCGCGGCGCCGGCGTCGTCGATCTGCATGTCGACGCGCATCACGGCGCGGACGAGGGGAAACGACCATCCGTAGAGACGCCGTGCGCCACGCGAGAATCCACCCGACATGAGCGACGCCGTGAACGGTCCGTCGGGGAGGACGCTGTGGAAGACCGTGCGCCGGACGTGCGGTCCGAGCTCCTCGTCGAAGAAGTCCTCCAGCTCGAGGGCACGACGGCGGAGCGTCGGATCGCGCGGATACAGCGGCGTCTCGGGGTGGCGTCGTTCCAGCGTCTCGATGATGCGGGTCGAGTCGGCGACGGCCGTGCCGTCGCAGACGAGCACCGGAACCGACTTCTGTCCCGTCATCCAGAGGACGCGCGGGACGTGGGGACCGGGCAGCAGGGACCGGCGGACGTGGGGCACCCGCTTCCAGTCGAGCGCCCAGCGCGCCTTCTCGTTGTAGTGCGAGTGACGGAACTGCCAGAGGACCGGCGCCGCCGTCGGGGCCACGCGCTCGCGCTATCGTGCCCGACGGCGGCGGGTCAAGTCGGCCGGCTCAGCAACAGGCGCCCTTCGACGGCGGGGTCTCCTGCTCGAGGAAGCGGCGCAGCGTCGGGTCGGTCGCGGTCTCGGCCTCGGCGTCCGCGAGCAGCGTGTACATCTCCCACGGCATCCCGTCCGCGTCGCGGACCCAGAACTTGTCCGCCTTCGCGTAGCAGCAGGTCGTGCCCTGCTGCTCGAGGAGGTCCAGCTCGCCGTTCTTGGCGCGGACCTTCTCGGAGGCGACGTCGCCCGTGCTCGGGTAGCGGATGCCGAGGTGGCTCACCGTGCCGGGCTCGCCGCCGACGTTCAGCGACAGGATGACGGGCGGGTCGGCGATCTCGAACTTGGCGTAGTCGTGCCGCACCTTGGCGGGCTCGTGGCCGAGGAGCTTGCGGTAGCGGGCGATCGCGGCGTCGAGGTCGCTCGACGTACAGCGCGACGTGGAACGTGTTGTGGGCCATGGATCGAGTCCTCCTCATCGATGGATGTCGATATCCTTGCACATCACATCGATCCATGTCAATATCGACCCATGTCGATGGTCGAGTCGCCCGGTGCTGTGCGCCCCTCCTGCGGAAGCGCATCGGCCAGGACGACGCCGAGGAGCTCGCCGACCGCCTTCAAGGCGATCGCCGATCCCGGCACGGCTCCGCCTGCTCAGCTTGATCGCGGCGCAGCCGGGGGCCGAGGCCTGCGTCTGCAACCTGATCGAGCCGCTCGGCCTGACGCAGCCGACGGTCAGCCATCACCTGAAGGTCCTGGCCGACGCGGGTCTGCTCGAGCGCGAGCGGCGCGGCACGTGGATGTTCTACCGGCTGGTCCCGGGGCGGATCGAGGCGCTGCGCGACGTGCTGTCGCTGCCGGCGGCGGGCGGGCCGGGCGCGAAGCGGTCGGCGTGAGCCTGGCGCGGCGGCTCACGGCGGAGGGCGTCGGGACGGCGCTGCTGCTCGCCGGCATCGTCGGCTCGGGGATCATGGGCGAGCGCCTGGCCGGGGGAAACGTCGCGCTGGCGCTGCTGGCGAACACCCTCGCCACGGGCGCCGTGCTGGTCGCGCTCATCCTGGCCTTCGGCCCGATCTCCGGCGCGCATCTCAATCCGGCCGTCACGCTCGCCGAGGCCCATGGCGGACGGTTGCCGTGGCGCGAGGTCGCCGGGTACGTGTCCGTCCAGATCCTGGGTGCGCTCGCCGGCGTAGCGGCGGCCCAGCTCATGTTCCAGGAGCCGCTGTTCGTGGCCTCGCGGCACGTTCGCGCCGGAGCGCCTCAGCTCTGGAGCGAGTTCGTGGCGACGTTCGGTCTGCTGGCCGTCATCGCCGGGTGCCGGCGCTCGCCGCCGACGACGGCGTACGCCGTGGGCGCCTACATCACCGCTGCCTACTGGTTCACCGCGTCGACGTCCTTCGCGAATCCCGCCGTCACGATCGCTCGCGCGACGACGGACACGTTCGCGGGCATCCGTCCGATCGACGTGCCGGGCTTCGTGGGAGCGCAGCTCGTGGGCGCGGCCGCGGCGACGCTGCTGTTCCAGTGGCTGACGGAGGCGGGTGGGGAATGACGAAGGTCGTCTTCGCATGCGTCCACAATGCCGGGCGGTCGCAGATGGCGGCGGCCCTCTTCAACGCAGTGGCGGATCCCGCGCAAGGCGCGCGCCGTCTCCGCGGGAACGCAGCCGGCGATCACGCGTCCATCCCGAGGTGGTGGACGTCATGCGCGAGGTCGGCTGCGAGCTCGCCGACGTCCGACCGACGCTGCTGACCGAAGAGGTGGCGGCGGGTGCCGACTGGCTCGTCACGATGGGATGCGGCGAGGCGTGCCCGACCCTTCCGGGCGTCCGGCGCATGGACTGGGCGATTCCCGATCCCAAGGGGCGACCGATCGATGTCGTTCGCGGCGTACGGGAGGAGATACGGCAGCGCGTCATGGCCTTCGTCGCGTCCGAGGGCTGGCTGCCGCCCGCGCCACGATGACCACTCTGCTCACGACAGCACCGTCCGTCGTGTGGTAGAGCCGAGTCGGGAGGGGCAATGCCGACCGCCGACCCGCATCGGATCACGGACCTCGCGTCGCTGCGCGCCATCATCGGCGACTCCAGCCCGGTGACCCAGGTGAAGCTCTGGTCGGTCATCGAGCCGTCGGCCCGTGCGTTCGTCGCCCGCTCGCCGCTACTGGTGCTCGCCACCGCCGATGCGCGCCGGACGGCTCGACGTCTCCCCCAAGGGCGACGCGCCGGGATTCGTCGCGGTCGACGACGAGCGGACGCTCCTCATCCCCGACCGCAAGGGCAACAAGCTCGTCTTCGGCCTGCAGAACATCCTCGAGACGGGACGCGCCGGACTCATCTTCCTGGTTCCGGGGACGACCGAGACCCTGCGCGTGAACGGACGCGCGGAGATCACCGCCGATCCTGCCGTGTGTGCGCGACTCTCGGCCCGCGGACAGTCGGCGCTGCTCGCGATCCGCGTCACCGTCGAGGAGTGCTTCTTCCACTGCGGGAAGGCGCTCCTGCGGTCGTCGCTGTGGAAGCCCGAGACCTGGCCGACGGACGTCCGGGTGTCGTTCGGGACGATGCTCGCCGAGAAGCTCGGTGGGGACGCGGGCGTGGCGCGGCAGATCGACGCGGCGATCGAGGACGACTACCAGAACAACCTGTGACGGCGCGCTACCACAGCGGTCGGCGAGCAAGCCGCGCCTGCGGGGGGTGCTGCACCACTACGCCTTCTTCGTCTCCCTCGCTGCCGGCGCCCTGCTGGTGGCGCTCGCGCGGAACCGGCAGGCGATGCTGGTCGGCGCGGTGTACGCGCTCAGCCTCTCGGCGCTCCTCGGGACGAGCGCGCTCTTCCATCGCGTCACGTGGTCGCCGTCGGCACGGCGCTGGATGTCCCGGCTCGACCACGCGATGATCGCCGTGCTCATCGCCGGCACGTACACCCCGTTCGGTGCCCTCGCGCTCTCGGGGACGCGCGCGGCGGCGGTCCTCGCGGTCGTCTGGGGCGGCGCCGCCGTCGGGATCCTTCTGCACGTCGCCTGGATCGACGCGCCCAAGTGGCTGAGCGCCGTGCTCTACGTGGTGCTTGGATGGGTCGGCATCGCCGCGCTCCCGCAGCTCATCGTGACGGTCGGATGGTCGCCGATGGTGCTGCTGCTGACCGGCGGCATCCTGTATTCCCTCGGAGCGCTCGTGTACGCGCTCCGTCGGCCCGATCCCCTGCCGGCCGTGTTCGGCTACCACGAGGTCTTCCATGCCCTCGTGGTCGCGGCGGCGACGGCGCACTACGCGGCGGTCGCGCTCACCATCGTGCCGCGCGCCTGATCCGCGGCGAGCGCTCGGGACTCGAGGCCGGGCAGGAAGGCGAGCAGGAGGACGATGATCGATGCGCTGTGCGGTGCCGACCGCATGGGAGGCTGATAGCCGACGCGCGGTCCCCCGGTCCGGAAAGTTTTGGGAAACTCTGGCGCCGCCCCCGGAGTATGGTAGGGGACGGGCGGCAGCGTGGGCACGACCGACTTCTTCCCCTTCCGCCTCGATGCGGGTGCCGGTCGGCTTCTTCCGCGGCGACACGCCGGTTCCGCTCCGGCCGAAGACCTGGGCCGTCCTGTGTCATCTCGCCGGCCGCCCCGGCCAGCTGGTCACCAAGGACGACCTGCTCGCCGCCGTGTGGGCGGACGTGGCCGTCACCGAGGACGTGCTCCGCATCTCGATCCGCGAGCTGCGCCGTGCGCTCGGCGACGACCCGGAGGCGCCGCGCTTCATCGAGACGGTCCACGGCCGGGGATATCGCTTCCTGCCGCGCCCGGGCCCGGCGATGGGTCCGCCAGCCGACGGCGGTGCGATCGTCGTGGGACGCGACGCGGAACTCGGCGACGCTCGCCGGGTGGCTCGCGAGCGCCCGCCGCGGCGAACGGGTCATCGGCGTCCTCGCCGGAGACGCCGGCATCGGCAAGACCACGCTCGTCGACGCGTTCCTCGCGCGCGCGGTGGCGGCAGATGCCCGACCTGGTGATCGCACGCAGCGAATGCCGCGAGGCCGTCGGCACCGCCGAGCCGTATCTTCCGGTGCTCGAAGCGCTGCAGGGGCTGGCGGCAGTCCCACGCGCGAGCCGCTGGTCGCGTCGCTGCGCACGCACGCGCCGACGTGGCTCGCGCAGCTGCCCTCGCTGCTCGAGGCGGACGAAGCCGCGGCGCTGCGACAGCAGCTCTTCGGCGCCACCGGAGAACGGATGGTCCGCGAGCTGGCGACCTGGGTCGAGGGCGTCACCGCCGCGGCGCCGCTCGTGCTGGTGCTCGAGGACCTGCACTGGAGCGACCGCGCGACCCTCGACGTACTCGTGGCGCTCGCCCATGGCCGGGCCCCGGCGCGCTTCCTCCTGCTGGCGACCTACCGGCCGATCGATGCGATCATCGCCGACCATCCGCTGCCGGCCATCAAGCAGGAGCTCGTGCGCAAGCGCGTGTGCCGCGACCTCCCGCTCTCCGCGCTGGCCGGCGCCGACGTCCATGCCTACCTGACGGCGCGCTACGGGGCTCCGCCGTCACCCCCGAGCTCGTCGCCTTCCTGCACGATCGCTCCGAGGGGAATCCCTTCTTCATGGCCAGCGTCGCCGATCATCTCGAGCGCGAGGGCGTGTTGGCGAGGACCGGAGGCACGTGGCGGGTGGCGGACACCGCCGAGTTCGCGGCGATCGGCCTCCCCGAGACGTTGCGGGAGATGATCGACCGCCAGCTCGACGGCGTCCCTCCACCCACCCGCGCCATGCTGGAGGTCGCGAGCGTCGCGGGCGTCGAGTTCACGGCGCCGGGGGTCGCCGCGGCGCTGGACGACGCCCGTGCCGAGGACGTCGAGGAGCGCTGCGACGCGCTCGTGCGGCAGGGACGCCTGGTGCGGTTTCTCGGCGAGAGCGAGTGGCCGGACGGTACGGTCGGCGCCCGCTACGCCTTCCGTCACGCGCTCTACCGCGACGTCCTCTACGGCCGCCTGTCGCCGTCGCGCCGCCAGCGATTGCACCAGACCGTGGGCGAGCGGCTCGAGCATGCCTACGGAACCGAACCCAGCGCGGCCGTCGAGCTCGCCGGTCACTTCGAGAAGAGCCGCGACCGTTCGCGTGCGGCCCACTATCTCGGGCAGGCGGCCGAGGTGGCGCAGAAGCGATTCGCCGACCGCGAAGCGATCGCGTACACCGATCGCGCCCTGGCGCTCCTCGCGCAGCTGCCGCCCTCCGACGAGCGGACGCAGCGCGAGCTGTTCCTGCGCCTCCTCCTCGGACCGTCGTTGACGGTGGCGCGCGGGCACCAGTCGTCCGAGCTCGCGACGTCGAGCGAGCGCGTCCGCGCCCTCTGTCGCGATCTCGGCGACACGCCGGGCCATCTCTTCGCGCTGCTCGCCCTCTTCACGTTCGAGCTGATGCGCGGCCGGCTCGACGCCGCCACCGAGATCGCCGATCGTGCTCTGGATCTGGGCCCGAGGGTCGCGCCCGTGTTCGTGGGGGTCGGCGCGCTCGCGGTCGGAATCACGCGCTGCTATCGGGGCGAGTTCGAGCGCGGGCGGATGCACCTCGAAGACGTCCTGGCGGGCGACTGGCCGGATGAGTGGCCGATCAGCTTCAATCCCGGCTCCGTAGCGGTCAGCCACCTCGCCGATCGGGCGCTCGTCTACCTCGGGCATCCCGAGCAGGCGGTCGCGCGGGCGGCGGAGACCCTGGCGCGCGGCGAGGCGCTGGGTCATCCCTTTACGCTCGCCGTGGCGAAGTCGACCATCGCGCGCATGTGGACGGTCCTCCGCGAGCCGCAGGCTGGCGCGCGCGCTCGCGGAGGAATGCCTGGCGTTGTGTGCCGAGCACGGGTTCGCCGACATCGCGCATCGCACCCGGATCACGCTCGGGTGGGCGCGCGCCGCCCTCGGCGAGACCGACGCGTCGTCGACGAGATGCTGCCGCTGCTCGCGACCTACGAGCAGGCCGGGATGGTGGCGATCACCTCGGCGCACCTGGCGGTGGTGGAGGCCGCGGCAGCGACACGGCGCTTCGACGACGCGCTGCGCGTCGTTCTCGACGCCGGCGCCGCGGTCGAGGCGACCGGCGAACGCATGGAGGAGGCCGAGGTGCATCGCTGGCGCGGCGAGCTGCTGCTGACCCTGCGCGGACGGCAGGCGCGGCCGGAAGCCCAGGCGTGCTTCGAGCGGGCGCTGGCGGTCGCCCGGTCGCAATCCGCGCGGTGGTTCGCCTGCGCGCCGCCGTCAGCCTGGCACGGCTGCGCGCCGCGCAGGACCACGCGGATGCGGCTCGGCGCTGATCGGCGACGCGCTCGCGGGCATCGGCGAGGGATTGCCATCGTCCCGACGTCGTCGAGGGCCGCGGCGCCAGCTGGAGCAGCTGCGTCCCTGACCACCCTAGGCCCTCACCGGGGATCGCCCTGCCCCGGGGTTAGCGAAGCCCGCCCGTGTGAGGTAGGGTTTCCCATCTCCTGGGGGAGGACCGTCTATGTCGGTGAGCAAACGGCAGAAGGAAAAGGAGCGTCAGGACCGGCGCCGTGAGAAGGAGGCCAAGCGCGAGGAGCGGCGCAAGGAGAAGGCGAGCCGCCCGGCGCTGGACGGCGAGGACCCTGACATCGCCGGCATCGTGCCCGGTCCCCAGCCCCTGCCCGACGAGCTGGTCGACCCCGAGGACGACGACACCGCGGCCGAGAGCCGCTGACCAGAGTGCCCACCGTGGAGGCAGCCGATGCCTCGACGGTGAGCGGACACCTGGCCGCCACGCACGAACCTGTCGGCCAGCGGATGGTTCGGGGCTCCGTGGGCTCGTGCACGATTCTCGCTAAGAGCGATGGCCATCCGCGTCGCCCTCCACCACCGCACCGCGCTACCGCTACGACCGGCCGGTCCGCCTCGGGCCGCAGATCGTCCGGCTGCGGCCGGCGCCGCACTCCCGCACGCCGATCCTCGAGCTACTCGCTCGAGGTCGAGCCGCGGACGCACTTCCTCAACTGGCAGCAGGACCCGCAGGGCAACTTACCTCGCGCGCCTCGTCTTCCCGGAGCCGACCCGCGAGCTCGTCGTCGACGGTCGACCTGGTCGCCGAGCTGACGGTCGATCAACCCGTTCGACTTCTTCCTCGAGCCGGCGGCCGAGACGTATCCCGTTCGACGTACGAGCCGTGGCTCGCGAGCGAGCTGCGCGCCGTTCCTCGCGCTGCGAGCCGCCGGGCCCGCGGCTCGCGGCGTTCCTCGGCCGGATCGACCGGCGCGCGAGCCCGCACGGTCGACTTCCTGGTCGACGCTGAACCGCCGGCTGCAGCGCGAGATCGCGCTACGTCATCCGCATGGAGCCCGGGCGTGCAGACGCTGCGAGGAGACGCTCGAGCGCGGCCGCGGCTCGTGCCGCGACACGCGCCTGGCTGCTCGTGCAGGTGCTCCGCCACCTCGGGCTCGCCGCGCGCTTCGTCTCCGGCTACCTGATCCAGCTCGTCGCCGACGTGAAGCCGCTCGACGGCCCGGCGGGCCCGCCGCACGACTTCACCGACCTGCACGCGTGGACCGAGGTCTACCTGCCCGGGCGCGGGCTGGGTCGGGCTCGATCCGACGTCCGGGCTGCTTGCCGGCGAAGGGCACATCCCGCTCGCGTGCACGCCCGAGCCGCGGCAGCGCCGCGCCGATCACCGGGCGTCGTCGACGACGTGCGAACGTCGAGTTCGAGTTCGCGATGCGCGTCGAGCGCGTCCACGAGGACCCGCGCGTCACGAAGCCGTACACCGACGACGAGCTGGCGCGCGATCGACGCGCTCGGCCGGCGCGTCGACGCGCGCGCTCGCCGCCGGCGACGTGCGCCTCACGATGGGCGGCGAGCCGACCTTCGTGTCGATCGACGACCGCGACGGCGCCGAGTGGAACACGCTGGCGCTCGGGCCGAGACGAAGCGCCGGCTCGCCGGGCAGCTGGTGCGGCGCCTGCAGCAGCGCTTCGCGCCCGGCGCGCTGCTGCACTTCGGACAGGGCAAGTGGTACCCGGGCGAGCCGCTGCCGCGCTGGGCGCTCGGCTGCTACTGGCGCCGCGACGGCGTGCCGGTCTGGCAGGACCCGCGCGCTGCTGGCGGCCGACGACACGCCGACGCGACGGCGACGGCCGAGGACGCGCGCCGCTTCGTCGACGGCGCTCGCGCGCGCGGCTCGGCGTCGACCCGGAGCTGCGCGTGCGCCGCGCTACGAGGACGCCTGGTACTACCTGTGGCGCGAGCGCCGGCTGCCGGTCGAACGTCGATCCGCTCGCCGCGCAGCTCGAGGACGCCCGACGAGCGGGCGCGGCTGGCCCGCGTCTTCGAGCGCGGGCTCGGCGCGGTGGTCGGCTGCGTGCTGCCGCTCGCGCCGGACGGGCGACGGGCGGGCTGGCGGAGCGGGCGCTGGATGTTCCGCGCGGGCGCATCTGCTGCTGACGCCCGGCGACTCGCCGATGGGCTTCCGCCTGCCGCTCGACTCGCTGCCGTGGCTCGCCGCCGGAGCGCGCGCGACGACGACGTCGAGCGCGACCCGATGGCGCCGCGGCCGCGCTCCCGCCGCAGCGCTCGCGGCGCCGCCGGCGCGGCCGGCGCCGACCGGCGCGCGCCGGCCGAGCTGCGAGCTCGCCGAGAGTCGGTCCGCACCGCGCTCTGCGTCGAGCCGCGCGACGGCCGGCTGCACGTCTTCATGCCGCCGGTCGCACGCTCGAGGACTACCTCGACCTCGTCGCGCGCCGTCGAGGACACGGCGCGCGACGCTCGCGACTGCCGGTGGTCGCTCGAGGGCTATCCGCCGCCGCGCGACCCGCGCCTGCAGCGCTTCGAGGTCACGCCCGACCCGGGCGTGATCGAGGTGAACGTCCACCCGGCCGCAGAGCTGGGACGAGCTCGTCGAGCAGCACGACGGCGCTCTACGAGGAGGCGCGGCAGTCCCGGCTCGGCACGCGAGAAGTTCATGCTCGACGGCCGCCACACCGGCACCGGCGGCGGCAACCACGTCGTGCTCGGCGGCGCGACGCCGGCGGACAGCCCGTTCCTGCGCCGGCCCGACCTGCTGCGCAGCCTGGTCGCGCTACTGGCACAATCATCCGTCGCTCTCGTACCTGTTCTCGGGCCTGTTCATCGGCCCGACGAGCCAGGCGCCGCGCGTCGACGAGGCGCGCGACGACGCGCTCTACGAGCTCGAGATCGCGTTCGCAGCAGCTGCCCGAGCGACGGCGCGCAGTGCCCGCCGTGGCTCGTCGACCGCATCTTCCGCCACCTGCTCGTCGACGTGACCGGCAACACGCACCGCGCCGAGTTCTGCATCGACAAGCTCTACTCGCCCGACACGGCGACGCGGCCGGCTCGGGCTGGTCGAGCTGCGCGCCTTCGAGATGCCGCCGCACGCGCGCATGAGCCTCGTCGCAGCAGCTCCTGGTGCGCGCGCTCGTCGCCCGCTTCTGGAACGCGCCGTACCGCGAGCGCGCTCGTGCGCTGGGGCACGCGCTGCACGACCGCTTCATGCTGCCGCACTTCGTCGGGCAGGACTTCGACGACGTGCTCGCCGAGCCTGCGAGCGCGCGGGCTTCGCGCTCGACCGCGGCGTGGTTCGCGCCGCACTTCGAGTTCCGCTTCCCGCTGCATCGGCACGGTCGCGCACGACGGCGTGCGAGCTCGAGCTGCGCCAGGCGATCGAGCCGTGGCACGTGCTGGGCGAGGAGGCGGGCGCCGGCGGCACGGTCCGCTACGTCGATTCGTCCGTCGAGCGGCTGCAGGTGAAGGTGACGGGCATGACCGACGGGCGCCACGTCGTCTGCCTGCAACGGCCGCCGGTGCCGCTGCACCCGACGGGGACGGTCGGGCGAGTACGTCGCCGGCGTCCGCTACCGCGCCTGGCAGCCGCCGCGTGCCTGCATCCGACGATCCCGGTGCACGCGCCGCTGGTGTTCGACCTCGTCGACACCTGGGCGGCGCGCTCGCTCGGCGGCTGCACGTACCACGTCGCGCACCCGGGCGGGCGCAGCTACGAGACGTTCCCGGTGAACGCGAACGAGGCCGAGGCGCGCCGCGTCGCGCGCTTCTCCCGTCTCGGCCACACCCCGGGCCGGATGACGCCGCCGCCGCCGGCACGGCGACCCCGAGTTCCCGCTGACGCTCGACCTGCGCCGCGCATGAGCCAGGGCGGCACGTGGCGTCGACCTGACGGGTCGCGACGCGCTCCGCCTCGCGTACCCGCTTGTCGCCCGAGGCATGGGACGAGATGTTCGCGGCGCCGGGCGTTCCGCGCGCCCGCACTGGGCGCCGCTGGCGCGCGCGCTCGTCGAGCTCGGCCCGGCGGAGATGGCGCGGCGCTGGACGCAGGCGCGGCGGCTGATCCGCGAGAACGGCGTCACCTACAACGTCTACGGCGACCCGCAGGGCATGGACCGGCCCTGGGAGCTCGACGCCGTCCCGCTGCTCGTGCCCGCCGGCCGAGTGGCGCGACCATCGAAGCCGCGCTCGCGCAGCGCGCGCAGCTCCTGAACCTCATCCTCGCCGACCTCTACGGTCCGCAGCACCTGCTGCGCGACGGGCTGCTGCCGCCGGAGCTGGTGTTCGCGCACCCGGGCTTCCTGCGGCCGTGCCACGGCGTCGAGCCGCCGGAGGGCTGCTTCCTGCACCTCTACGCCGCCGACCTCGCGCGCTCGCCGGACGGCCGCTGGTGGGTGATCGGCGATCGCACGCAGGCGCCGTCGGGCGCCGGCTACGCGCTCGAGAATCGCCTCGCGCCTGACGCGCATGCTGCCCGAGCTGTTCCGCGACTGCCACGTCGCACCGGCTGGCCGGGTTCTTCGCCGGCGTGCGCGAGCACGCTCGCCCGCACCGCCCCGCGCCATCGTGACCAACCCCGCGATCGTGCTGCTCACGCCGGGGCCGCTACAACGAGACCTACTTCGAGCACGCCTACCTGGCGCGCTACCTCGGCTACACGCTGGTCGAGGGCGGCGACCTCACGGTGCGCGACGGCGTCGTCTACCTGAAGACGCTCGAGGGCCTCGAGCGCGTCGACGTCATCCTGCGCCGGCTCGACGACGACTTCTGCGATCCGCTCGAGCTGCGCGGCGACTCGTCGCTCGGCGTCGCCGGACTGGTCGCAGGCGGTGCGCGCCGGCACCGTGACGGTCGCCAACGCGCTCGGCAGCGGGCTGGTCGAGACGGCGGCGCTGCTGGCGTTCCTGCCCGGCCTCTGCCGCCAGCTGCTCGGCGAGGAGCTGCCGCTGCCCTCGGTCGCGACCTGGTGGTGCGGCGAGCCGGACGCGCTCGCCTACGTCGTCGACAACCTCGACGAGCCTGGTGATCAAGCCGGCGTTCCCGGTGAGCGGACGCGAGCCGGTGTTCGGCGCCCGGCTCTCGAGCGCGGAGCGTGCCGCGCTGGTCGAGCGCATGCGCGCGCGGCCGCACGAGTACGTCGCGCAGGAGCAGGTCGCCGCTCTCGACGGCGCCGGTCTGGGACGGCGAGGGTCTGCAGCCGCGCCACGTCGTGATGCGCGGCTTCCTCGTCGCGACCGGCGTCCGGCTACGAGGTCGATGCCGGGCGGGCTCACGCGCGTCGCGGTGACGCGCGATTCGCTCGTCGTCTCGATGCAGCGCGGCGGCGGCAGCAAGGACACGTGGGTCCTCGCCGACGGACCCGTGCGGCTCGATGACGCTGCTCCGACCCGCGGGACAGCCGGTCGAGCTGTCGCGCGGCGGCAGCGCGCTGCCGAGCCGCGTCGCCGACAACCTCTTCTGGCTCGGCCGCTACGTCGAGCGGGCCGAGGGGCAGGCGCGGCTGCTTGCGCGGCATCCTCGGACGGCTCGCCGGCGAGGCGGGTGCGGCCGGCGCGCCGGGGCTGCCGCGGCTGGTGTCGGCGCTCGTGACGTACGCCCGGCTCGAGGGGGACGTATTGGCCGGCGACATCGGCGTGCTCGCCGAGACGTTGCGGACCGTGATGCTGGCGGAGTCGCCGTCGCGGACATTGCGGGCCACGCTTACGGCGGCGCAGCGTCTCGGCTCGGTGGTGCGGGATCAGATGTCGCTCGACACCTGGCGCGTGCTCAACCGGCTCGATCGTGATCTCGAACGGCTGGGCGCCGGCGACGCCTCCCCGCTGGCCGAGGTGCTCGACGTCTCGACGGGCTCATCCTCTCGCTCGCCGCGTTCGCGGGCCTCGGCATGGAGAGCATGACGCGCGGGCACGGCTGGCGCTTCACGGACATGGGCCGGCGGATCGAGCGCGTCGCGCACACGGCGACGCTGATCCGCAGCACGCTCGCCGAGGTCCCGGCGCCGGAGGATGCCGACGCCGTCCTCGAGGCGCTGCTCGAGGTCGCGGACACGTCGATCACCTATCGCCGCCGCTACCTCGGGGCGCTCGAGACCGCGCCGGTGCTCGACCTGCTGCTCACCGACGAGACCAACCCGCGCTCGGTCGTCTTCCAGCTCGTCGTGCTCGACGACCACGTCCGCCAGCTGCCACGTTCCCCGACCCGCCTGCGGAGCGCCGAGGAACGCCTCACGACGGCGGTGCTCACGCGGGTCCGGCTCGCCGACATCGCGCTGCTCTGCCGTGCCGACGCGGAAGGGCGGCGCACGCATCTCGACGCGCTGCTGGCGCAGCTCGGAGAGGACATGCGGGCGCTCTCGAACCTCGTCACGCGGCAGTACCTGAGCCACACGCGGGCGCCGCGCCAGCTCGGGGGCATCTGAGGTGCAGTACCGGGTCTCGCACACGACCACGTATCGCTACGCGGAGGCCGTCTCGACGTGTCACAACGAGCTGCGCCTGACGCCGCGCGAGCCGTCCGGGGCAGACGCCGCGTCGGACCCAGCTCCTGGTCGAGCCGACGCCGTCGACGCTGACCACGCACATCGACTGGTTCGGCAACCCGGTGACGTTCCTCACGCTGCAGGAGCCGCACGATCGACTCACCGTGACCGCGATGAGCCACGTCGAGGTCGTGCCCGTCCTCGCGCCGGCGCCGTCGGGCACGGCGCCGTGGGATGCGGTCGCCGCGCGCGTCCGTGGCGAGCGGACGGCCGACACGCTGGGCGCGCTCGAGTTCCTCTTCGAATCGCCGCACGTACGCTTCGACGACGACGTACGCCGCTGGGCGGCGCCGTCCTTCCCGCCGGGCCGGCCGGTCCTCGAGGGGGTGCTCGACCTGACCCACCGGCTCCACGCCGACTTCGCGTACGACCCCGAGGCCACGACCGTCGCCACGCCGGTCGCCGAGGTGCTGCGCGCGCGGCGGGGCGTCTGTCAGGACTTCGCCCACCTGGAGATCGCCTGGCTGCGGGCGCTGGGACTGCCGGCTCGCTACGTGAGCGGGTACATCGAAACGGTCCCCCGTGCCGGGCGGGCCCCGCCTGGTGGGGGCCGACGCGTCGCACGCGTGGCTGGCGGTGTACTGCCCGGGCACGGGTGGGTGGACGTCGATCCGACCAACGACCAGGTGCCCGAGGGACGTCACGTCACGGTCGCCTGGGGCCGCGACTACGGCGACGTCGTCCCGATCAAGGGGGTCGTCCTCGGCGGGGACGAGCACACCATGCAGGTCGCCGTCGACGTCACCCCGCTGGGCTGACGCGTCCCCTCGCGAAAAGCCGTGGCCGGCCGGGCGGGGGGTGTGTTAGGTCCCTCCGAAGGGGGGGCTCGCATGCTTGGTCGGCGCTGGCGATTGGTCGGACTGCTGCTGCTCGTGGTCGGAATGTCTCCGGGGGCGGAGGCCGCCTTCACGACGTTCGAATCCGGGCAGGTGCGCCCGCTGGCGATGTCGCCCGACGGTACCCGGCTCTTCGCGGTCAACACCCCCGACGACCGCCTCGAGATCTTCACCGTCGGCGCGGGCGGGCTCACGCCCGCGGGGTCGGTGACCGGTCGGCCTCGAGCCCGTCGCGGTCGCGGCGCGGACCAACACCGAGGTCTGGGTCGTCAACCACCTGTCCGACAGCGTCAGCGTCGTCGACGTCGGCGCGACGCCCCCGCGCGTCGTGCGGACGCTGCTCGTCGGCGACGAGCCCCGCGACATCGTGTTCGCCGGGCCTGGCGGCAACCGCGCCTTCATCACCACCGCGCACCGGGGGCAGAACAGCCCCGTCGATCCCGAGCTCACGACCGAGGGCCGTCGGCCGCGCGGACGTCTTCGTGTTCGACGCCACCAACCTCGGCACGACGCTCGACCGGGACGCCGCTGACGATCCTGACGCTGTTCGGCGACACGCCGCGTGCGCTGGCCGTCGCCCCCGGTGGGGGCACCGTCTACGCCGCGGTCTTCCAATCCGGCAACCGCACGGCGACCGTGTCGGAAGGCGCCGTCTGCAACGGTGGCGCCGCGGCGGCGCCCTGCACCGTGGGTGGCGTGACGATGCCCGGGCGGCCTCCCGGCGCCGAACACGAACTTCCAGGGGACGAAGGGACCGGAGACGAGCCTGATCGTGAAGTTCAATCCGGCGAACGGACGGTGGGAGGATCGGCTGGCGCGCAACTGGAGCCCCGCGATCAAGTTCTCGCTGCCGGACAAGGACGTCTTCTCCATCAACGCGAACGCCAACCCCCCGACCGAGACCGGATCGTTCGCCGGCGTCGGCACCATCCTGTTCAACATGGCGGTGAACCCGGTGTCCGGGCGCGTGTACGTCACCAACGGCGACGCGCACAACGAGGTGCGCTTCGAGGGCCCCGGCGTCTTCGGCGGCAGCACCGTGCGCGGCCACCTCCACGAGGCGCGCATCACCGTCCTCGATGGCGCCACGGTGACGCCGCGCCAGCTGAACAAGCACATCAACTACGCGACGGTCCCGAGTCCGGCGGGCACGAAGGAGGCCAGTCTCGCCACCCCGACGGGCATGGCGGTCACGAGCGACGGCCAGACGCTCTACGTCGCTGCCTTCGGCTCGAGCGCGGTCGGCGTCTTCAACACCGCGCAGCTCGAGAACAACACCTTCCCGCCGAGCGCCGCCAACCACATTCCGGTGAGCGGCGGCGGGCCGAGCGGCCTCGTCCTCGACGAGGCCGCGCGGCCGGCTCTACGTCCTCACGCGCTTCGACAACGCGATCTCGGTGATCGACACCGCCACGAAGGCCGAGGTCGCCCACCTGCCGCGTCTACAATCCGGAGCCGCGCGTCCGTGGTGGCGGGCCGGCCGTTCCTCTACGACGCGTTCCTGACGTCGAGCAACGGCGAGGCCTCGTGCTCGTCGTGCCACATCTTCGGCGACTTCGACAGCCTCGCCTGGGACCTCGGCAACCCGGACGACGTCGTCGCCCCCAATGCGAACCCGTTCCGTGTGACCGATCCGATCGGCATGTCGTTCGTCGGCTTCCATCCGATGAAGGGGCCGATGACGACGCAGAGTCTGCGCGGCATGGCGAACGCCGGGCCGATGCACTGGCGCGGCGACCGCACCGGGTCGAGCAGCGGCGGCAGCGCGCTCGACGAGGACGCGGCGTTCAAGGCGTTCAACGTCGCGTTCGGTGGTCTCCTCGGCCGGAGTGGACCGCTCACCGCGGGCGAGATGCAGGCGTTCACCGACTTCATCCTGCAGGTCACGTATCCGCCGAACCCGATCCGCGCGCTCAACAACGTCGACACGCCGGAGGAGGCGGCGGGTCGCAACTTCTTCATGATCTCGACGCCCGTCGGACGTCTTCCAGAGCTGCAACGGCTGCCATCGCCTCGATCCCGCGCTCGGCTTCTTCGGCACCGACGGCTTCTCGAGCTTCGAGTTCGAGACGCAGAACCTGAAGATCCCGCACCTCCGCAACCTCTATCAGAAGGTCGGCATGTTCGGGATGCCGAGCGTGCCCTTCGTCAACCCGGGCGACAACGGCAACAAGGGCGACCAGGTGCGGGGCTTCGGCTTCCTCCACGACGGCAGCACGGACACCGTCTTCCGCTTCCACGACACCACGGTGTTCAACCAGACGAACCCGGCCGGCTTCCCGATCCCGAACGCCGGCGGCATCCCGAACGGGACGGCCGGCGACCCGCTGCGGCGGCAGATCGAGGCCTTCATGCTCGGCCTTCGACAGCAACCTCGCGCCGATGGTCGGCCAGCAGCTGACGCTCACGGGCGCCGGCTCGGCGACGGTGCTCGGGCGGATCGCGCTGATGGAGGGCCAGGCCGCCATCGGCGCGTGCGATCTCGTCGTGAAGGGCGTCGCCGGTGGCATCGCGCGCGGATGGCTGCGGACCGTGGCGGGCACGTATCGACCCGACCGCGTCGCCGAGCCGCTGCTGACCTCCGCGCAGCTCCGCGCGCTCGCGACCACGGCGGGACAGGACGCTCACGTACACCTGCGTGCCGCCCGGCTCCGGCCTGCGCGTCGGCGTCGACCGCGACGAGGACGGCTGGTTCGACCGCGACGAGATCGACGCCGGCACCGACCCCGCCGATCCGTCGGACTTCCCGGCGGGGACGACCACGACCACGTCGACGATCATCGGCCCGCCGACGACGACCACGACGACCGTGCCGTACTTCCTCATCCGCGGCAAGCTCACGCTGCGTGACGACAACACCGCGCCGATCAACCCGGACAAGCGGAAGATCGCGTTCGTCGCCAACACCAAGAAGGAGATCGAGTTCACGAACAAGGTCGGGGTGCCCAGTCCCGACAACGTCGCGAGCCCGGTCTCGAACGGTGCGACGCTGGTCGTCTACAACTCGAGCCCGGCGGCGAATGCGCCACTCGACCAGGTCACGCTGGACCTGCCGCCGAGCCGCTGGACGTCCAATCCTCAGGTCTTCGGCAGCTACACGTACTCGGATCCGAGCGACACCGCGAAGGTGAAGATCGTCTACCGCATCGACAAGCTCGTCATCAAAGTCCGCGGCCCGGCGTGGCCGTACACGCTCGACGAGAGCCAGCAGGGGAGCGTGGCGGTGCGGTTCGCGACCAACGTCGGCGGGTATCAGTTCTGCAGCGACGTCCCGGCCAAGGTGCGCGGAGGATCGACGGCCAAGACCGACACCATCGACAAGTTCACGGGCGAGACGAAGGTTCCGCCGCTCGCCTGCCCGCCGCTCAAGAATGCGTCGCCCAGCGGCGCGTTCCTCGATCCGATGGACGCCGGGTGATCCGCGCAGGCATCCCGCTCCTGCTGCTGTCCCTGGCCGGAGCGGCCCTCGGACAGACGGCGAAGGACTACGGCACGCCCGCCGTCACCACCTGGGCACCCCAGGGGTGTCGCGCGGTGGCGGCGACGACCGCGGTCACGCCGGCGCCGATCGCCTCGCGCAACCTGCACGCCGACGGGATCGCCTCCGACGAGGTGTCGATTGCGCTCGCGCCCCGATTCCACGAGGCGTGGACGGCCGAAGGCGCCACCTACAACGTGACCGGTCCGGTCTTCGACAGCGCCGGCCACCTCTACTTCGCGCCGCTGCGCCCCTACGAGAACGTCGTCCTCGTCTCGCTCGATCCCACGACCGGCGCGCGGCGGTGGGCGGTGCCCGGCACCGGCGCACCCGCCGGGTCGTCGGCGCCGATGGTGCTGCGCGATCCGGGCAATCCCGGTGAGGAGATCGTCTACCTCGCGCTCTACGACCGCGTGCTGGCGGTGCGGACCGACGGCACCACCGTGTGGGACGTGCCGAGCGGCCTCGACCTCTCGTCCGCGAGCGGCGCCCTCGACGGCGGCGTGCTCGGCACCAACTACGTGCCGTCGGCGGACGCGGTCGTCGGCCTCGCGAAGGACGGACACGTGTTCGCCGTCGACCGCGCGACCGGCGCGCCGGTGCTGAACGCCCCCTACGTGCTGCCCGGCGAGAAGACGCCGCCGGGAACGCCGCTGGCGCTCCCGCCGTCCCTCGTGACCGCGGCCGAGGACCTGCTCCAGGGTCTCGTGGACATGCCCGACGGGTCGCTGCAGCAGCTGGTGAGCGTGCTCCTCGGCAACGACTCCGAGGTCTCGAACATGTTCTCCGTCGACCCCTGGACGAGCCGGCTGTGGGTGGCTGCCACCGCGCCGGACGCCGAGGACGGCACGGTCGACGGGCGCTCCGCGCTGGGGGCGCTCTTCCGGCTCGAGCTGGTCCCCAGCGGATCGCGGTACGACCTGGTCGAGGTGTGCCACCGCTCCTTCGCCGGCGGCTCGGCCTCGACGCCGACGCTCAGCGCCGACGGCTCGCGCATCTACCTCGGCGACAACTTCGGCAAGCTCATCGCCATCCGCGACGACTGCACCGACGCCTGGGAGCTCGATCTGGGCGCCCAGATATTCGGCTCCGTCGCGGTCACCGCCGACCGACGCGAGATATACGCCTCCAGCGGCGGGTTCATAGCCAAAGTGGTCGACGAGGGGACGAGCGGGCGGCTGGTCTGGACGGCGACGATCGATCCCTTCACCGCCCTCGGCCCCGGGCAGACCAACTTCAACCTCAACCTGGTGACGGCGGCGGCGAATGGCCTCGCGTTCCAGGCGGGCGCCGGGACGATCGCCGCGACGGGTACGGTGCTGCCGGTGACGGTGGGCACCGGCATCATCGATCGGGAGACGGGGGCGATCCGCTCGTTCGCTGCCGGCGGCGAGGAGACCGTCGCGGTCATGGACGTCGGTCCCGACGGCGCGATGTACATCGGCAACTCGCCGCTCCGCCGACTCTTCGCGCAGGTGATCGGCCTATCGCCGGCGCCGATCCGGGGCGGGATCACCAAGTTCGTTCCCGAGCGGCTCGACCTGCTGCTGCGCGACATCGGTTGTGCCGGCGAGGCGCGGGCCCGGAACGCCCGGCGGAACGTCACGGTCTGCCCCGCGTCGGGACAGGCCGATCGGGCGCAGCTGGTCGACCTGGTGGCGCAGGCGCGAACGACGCTGCCGGCGGCGATCGCGGCCGGTGACGTCGGAGCGACGAGCGCGACGAAGGTGAGCAAGGCGCTCGACCGCGCGGCCCTCGTCCTCGCCGACGCCACGCACCTCGCGCGGACGCTCTCGCGTGCGCGCGGCGCGCTCCGCCGCGTCTGCCGCGTACTGGGTCGGTGAATCAGGTCTGGGTGATCGCGACCTCGACCTGCATGTCGAGGAAGTCGCCGGGCATGCCGGTGAACGAGCCGGCGACCGGAATCGCCTGGCTCGGATCGCGGGTGACGGCGACCCGGATGAGATTGGTGCCGCCGACGATGCCGTTGGTGGGATCGAACTCCACCCAGCCCGCGCCCGGCAGGTAGATCTGCACCCAGGCGTGCGTCTCGCCGCCCCCGGCGAACTGCTGCGTCGGATCGTACAGATAGCCGGTGACGAACCGCGCGGCGAAGCCCAGGGTGCGCGCCGCCTCGATCATCAGGAGTGCGAAGTCGCGACAGGTGCCCCCGCCACGAGCGAGCGTCTCGGTTGGCGACTGGGTACCTTCCTGCGCCCGGCGCTGGTAGGAAAAGGAGGCCTTGATCGCGCGCGTCATCGCGGTCAGCAGCTCCTGCGTGTCGGTCTCGCCACCCTTGCCCACGAACTGGCGGGCCCACAGGTCGATGCGATGCTCCGGGTCGGGATAGTGCCGTTCCACCGTGCGACCCAGATCCGGAATGTCCTCGGCGGCATAGCTGAATGGATACGCGCGCGCGTAGGCTTCGATCGGGAACTCCGGCAGCGCGGTAGCGGCCGACGGCGGGAAATGCTCCAGCGTGATGGTGCTGACGAAGCGCAGCTCGGTGCTCGAGGCGGCGAACGACGCGATCGCGATCGAGTTGCCGAACACGTCGTGGTACCAGCGCACGCTCGCCGCGGGCGTGATCTCCAGCGCGGTCGAGAGCAGCCGCAGGTCATGGCTGTCGCGCGGGCGGAACATCAGCCGATGCTCGCCGAACTGGACGGGGTTCGCGTAGCGATAGAGCGTGTCGTGCCGGATCGTCAGGGTGGCCATCGCTCCGCTCGGGATATCAGTCGCGGCCCGGCCTGCGAAGCCGGGCGCTCAGGGACCCGTGAGTGCGATCGATCCCTGCGGGGTCGCGAGACGCGCGACGAGACGATCGTGCGCACCCTTGCGCACGGCGACCTTGACCTCGAGCGCGTCGAGCACGCTGCGCAGGCTGGTCGGCTGCGGCGTTTCGATGGTGAACGACGTCAGCTCGATCCCGGCCGGCGCCTCGGTGGCCGGATGCGTCGTGTCGCCCCACTCGATGAAGAAGGGCACCAGGGTGCCGGCGCCGTGGTCGGCGACGAAGGTGTTGACCCAGCGCAGCACGCGGCCGTCGGGCCGCGTGCGCTGCCCGTGGACGACGGTGGCGGTGTAGCCCGCGGCCTCGGCGCGGCGCGCGACGGCCGCGGCATCGGGCGTCCTCGCGGCCCACATGAGGAGCGTCGGCTCGGCGAGCTTCGCGAGGCGCCGGGCGAGCGCCCCCGATGCGAGCGCGGGGTCGGGCGCGATCAGCTCGAGGAAGGTGTGCGGGCCGAGGCGTGCGAGCGCGTTGCGCGTGCCGAGGTCGGGATGGCTGCCGCCGGCCGCGGCCACGACGCCGCTCAGCGCGTGCAGCGCCTCGACCGCGACGTCGAGATCGCGGCACCCCCAGAGCAGGTGATCGAGCGTGGCAGTCAGGCGGCCTCCATAGGTGGCCCGGTCCCGGTTGGCAAGCCGTGCTTGACGACGGGCCGTGCCGCCGCGTAGCTGGCGTGGTCCGCATGGCCGTCTACCTCCTGCGACACGCCGAGACCGACGACAACGCGGCGCGCGTCGTCCAGCTGCCGCACGCGCCGCTGAGCGCGCGCGGCCGGGCGCAGGCCGAGCGCCTCGCCCAGCGCCTGGCCGACGCGGGCATCACCCGCATCCGGGCCAGCGACCTCGCGCGCGCCGCCGAGACCGCCGCGGCGCTCGCGGCGATGATCGGTGTTCGGGTCGAGGTCGACCCCGCGCTGGCCGAGCGCGACTACGGTGACGTCCGTGGCCGGCCGTACGCCACGCTGACCGAGGACATCTTCGCTCCGGACTACGAGCCGCCGGGAGGCGAGTCGTGGGCGGCGTTCCACCGGCGCGTGGACGCCGTCTGGGCTGCGACGCTCCGCCTCGCGGCGGAGACCCCGGGACACCTGGCGGTGGTGACGCACGGGCTCGTGTGTGAGGCGGTCCGTCGTCGCCACCTCGACGGCGCAGCGGACGCCGACGTCCGCTGGGGCAATACCGCGGTCACGATCGTCGAGCCGCCGCGCGCGGTGCGCCTGCTCGCCTGCACGACCCACCTGGATGCGATGGCGGACGGCGGCATCGTCTGATGACGTGGCTCCCGGAGCCCGCTCGCTAGCGGGACGGCGTCGCGGAGCGCACGAGCTGGACGATCACCCCGCCGAGTCGGCCGAGGGTGGTCAGCTCGGAGGAGAGCTGCGAGCGGATGCGGCCGACGAGCCACGGCAGCATCGCCTCCGGATCCTCCGCCGCGGCGACGGGGGGACGTCCGTTGCGACGCTGGTGCAGCGCCGACAGCTCGCTGTGGATCTGGGCCAGCGCCAGCTCGACGGTCCCCTGCGTTCCCTGCCGCTCTGCGCGCGTCGCCTGGGCGTCGGCCTCGAGCGCGCCGATCCGTCCCTCGATCCGCGTGAGCTGCTCCGCCACCACGTCGCGCGCGATCAGCGACTCGGCCTTGAGCGCCTTCACCACGTCGTCCACGCGCGACGCCAGACGCGTCTCGAAGGTCTCGCCCCGACGGCCGGCCTCGTCGCGCAGCTGCTGTACCTCGGCTCGCATGCGCTCGACGGCGACGGCGCGGTCCTCGGCACCGGCGATCTGCGCCGCTGCTGCGACCGACAGGCGGTGGACGTCGTCGGCCGTCCGCTCGAGCTCCTGGCGCAGCCGGGCGACGTCCGTGCCGATCGCGGCGACGGTGTCGTCCGGACGGCCGGCGACGAGCGTCTCGGCTTCGTCGCGCCAGCGCTGGAGGTCGGCCGCGAGTGCGTCGAATCGTTCGGTCAACCGCCGCTCGGCGGCCTGTGTCCGCTCGCGGACGTCCGCGACCTGGTGCTGGAGGCCGGCGATCGTGCCCGGCACCGCGGCGACGGCGTCGCGAGCCGTGGCCAGCCCGTCGATCGTGGCGTCCGTGCGCTCGAGGCGGGTCGCCGTGTCGCGCGCGAGCGTCGCGACCTCGGCCGCGAGCTGGTCCACACGCGGGTCGGGCGTCGTGTCGACGGATGCCGCCGGGCGCTGGCTCTCGTCCCGGAGGTGGCGCAGCTCGTCGCCGAGCGACGCGATCGTCCGGCGCAGCTCGGCGACCGCCTCGGGCGTGTCGCGCGCGAGCGTCGCGACCTGGGCCGCGAGCCGGTCCACACGCGGGTCGGGCGTCGTGTCGACGGGTGACCCCGGGCGCCGGCTCTCGTCCCGGAGCTGGCGCAGTTCGTCGCCGAGCGACGCGATCGTGCGGCGCAGCTCGGCGATCGCCTCGGGCGTGTCGCGCAGCGCCGCGGCCACCGCGTCGAGGGCGTCGAGGCGATGCCCGAGCCCATGGTCGGCCGCGGTCGCGTGCCGGACCGCCTCATCGCGGAGCTGGCCAACGGCGGTCCGCAGGTCCCCGATGGCGTGCTGGGCGGTGATGACGCCGTCCTGCAGGCGAGGGATCGCGAGACACTCGGTGGCGACCCGTGACCAGTGCTCGGCGGCCTCTTCGAGTGTCTTCAGGCGCGGTACGGTCTCGTGGCGCACCTCGTCGATCGTCGCGCCGAGCGTCGCCAGGCGCGTCTCGAGCGGTGCCAGCCGCGCGGCGAGCGCGAATTCGGGTTGCGATGGCACTTCGGCTGCCGGAGTCGGGTCGTCCGCGGGAACCGCAGCGACCGGGGCAGGCTCCTCATGCGGCTCGGGGACGAGCAGCTCCTCGAGCACCGACCACACCGTGTCCGTCGCGGCGCCGTTCGAGGCCGCGACCGGCGGGCTGTCCACCAGCAGCGCCGAGATCGCCAGCTCGATGGCGGCGTCGCTCGTGAGCGCGGCGGCGGGCTCGTCGGCCGGAGGCTCCTCGACGTCGGCGGGTCGACACGCGGGGTCGGGGCTTCCAGAAGGGCGAGCAGCGCGCTGACGTCGTGGTCGACGGCGGGGGAGGGCGCCGCGGCCGTCTCGTCCGCGACGGTCCAGATCGGCTCGGCGGCGATCTCCGACAGCAGGGGCTCGGACGGCAGCTCGTCGACCACGTCTGGCGCCAGCGCCGCGAGCTCGGGCTCGGCCACCGGTTCGTCGGCGATCGTCGCGTCCAGGAGCGGATCGTCCGTCTCCTCGAGCGTCCAGACGACCTCGTCGGTCGCGGCGGGGGCCGCCGGCTCGCCGGGTTCGACCGGCGTCGCGGCGACCGGCTCCTCGGGCGATTCCGTCGCGATCGCATCGTCGTCGCCGCCGTAGAGGCGCGCGAGTCCCCGCTGCACGGCGGCACGGGTGGTGACGCTGACGCGCGCGCGGCGGCCGGCGGCGAACTCGACGGTCTTGACGGCGTCGAGGTCGAGCGGGTTGGCGCTGGCGACCTCGATCGTCCGCTCGTCCGCCGACAGCACGACGACGCCGCAGCGCTGCGCGACGTCGGCCTTCAGGAGCCCGGCCGCCGCCGCGTCGGTCGGGAGCTCGTCGACGTCCATCAGCGGCAGGCGCAGGCGCTCGGCGAGCCGCTTCGCAAGGGTGGTCTGTTCGACCACGGTGTCGAGCAGGGCGAACAGTGCGTCGTCGCTGACAGGTGCGTCCGTGGGCGGATCCACGGGCGCGGCGAGGAGCCCCTCGCGCTCGACGAAGCGCAGAAGGGCCCGCTGACCAGCTGACCAAGTTCCGGGGGTACTCACCAGGGTGTCCTTGAACTCTCCCCTCATTATCGGATGGCGGGCGTCCGAGCTTCAGCGGCGGCTTCCGAAGGAGGTGTCAGCGCCCTGACCCTCTACGGAGGGGGCGGGGCCGGCCGCCTGTCTGCCTGCTCGGTCAGCAGAGGTGCCGTCATTCGCGGCAATCCCCTCCCAGGCACGAGCCTGGGTATGGCATCTTCGGGCCTCGCCCCCGGGGCATGCCCCTTGCACCGGCGATCGTCGGGATGCGCCGCAGACTTGCATGGGCCTACACGTCCGCCAGCGTGATCGCGCTGGCGTGCGTGGTCCTCGGCCCGTCCGCGGCCGTGGCCAAGGGCCGCGGTACCCCCTACCGGCCGGGCGCCCCGCGCATCGCGAAGCAGTCCGAGACCAAGCGATCCAGCTCGCGCGTTCCTGCGACGACACACGTTCCACGGGTGTCGCGCGGGGAGGGCATCGAGACCCCGAGCCCCGGGGGGCGAAGCGGACAGCGGCGCCTGGAGTCGTTCGTGTTGCTCGCCGGCGCTCGCCGCGGCCACCGGCCGAGCGATCGCACGTCGTCGACGGTGCGTTCGGCGCACGACGACGCGTGCTCTGCGGTGTTCCACGAGGCGAACGCACCACCAGACGGGTCCTCAGTCTCCGCCCGTCACGCCTAATCGCCTCGCGTCAGCGTCGTCGTCGCGCCAGCCGCCGTCGGACGGTCGTTGACCGGGCATCCTCCCAGCCAAGAGGAGACCCCCTCGATGACCGACGTCATTCGTTGCTCCGCTCGTCGTGTCCGCGCCGCCCTGACGGCCGGATTCATGCTGCTCTCGATCGCCGCCGCCCACGCGGAAGAAGCTGCCGCGCCCGTCGTCGACTCCGGCGACACCGCCTGGGTGCTCACCGCGTCCGCCCTGGTCCTGATGATGACGCTGCCCGGCCTCGCCCTCTTCTACGGCGGGCTCGTGCGCGCCAAGAACGTGCTCAACGTCCTCATGCAGTGCGTCCTCTCCGCCGGAATCGTCGGCGTGCTCTGGATCCTCGTCGGTTACAGCCTCGCCTTCGGCACCGGGAATGCCTTCATCGGCGACCTCTCGAAGGTCGGGCTGGCCGGCGTCACGCTCGAGTCCGTCACCGCGAACTTCGCCTCGCCGGCGCGCAACATCCCCGAGTACGCCTTCCTCATGTTCCAGGCGATGTTCGCGATCATCACGCCCGCGCTGATCCTGGGGGCCATCGCCGAGCGCATGCGCTTCGGCGTCTGGTGCGCCTTCATCACGATCTGGTTCCTCGTCGTGTACTGCCCCGTGGCGCACATGGTCTGGGCGTCCGAGGGCTGGATCTTCAAGTCGGGCGCCATCGACTTCGCCGGCGGGCTCGTCGTGCACATGACGAGCGGATTCTCCGCCCTCGCCGCCGCGCTCATCCTGGGCAAGCGTCAGGGTCTCGGTCGTGACCCGATGCCGCCCCACAGTCTGCCGCTCTGCCTGATCGGCGCGGGTCTCCTCTGGACCGGCTGGTTCGGTTTCAACGCGGGAAGTGCGCTCAGCGCCAGCCCGCTCGCCGCGCTCGCCTTCCTCAACACCAGTACCGCGGCCTCGACGGCCATCGTGGTGTGGGCGCTGGTCGAGCGCGTGCATCGCGGCAAGCCGACGGCGCTCGGCGGTGCCACCGCACTCGTCGCCGGACTCGTGGCCATCACCCCGGCCTGCGGCAACGTCTCTCCGGCGGGCGCGATCGCCGTCGGTACCGGCGTGGCGCTGATCTCCTACGCCGCCTGCACCTTCTTGAAGCCGGCGCTCGGCTACGACGACTCGCTCGACGTCTTCGGCGTACACGCGCTCGGCGGCGCCTGGGGCGCGCTCGCGTCCGGCATCTTCGCGGTCACGCTGGGTTCGGGGATCGAGAGCAATACCCAGCAGATCATGGTGCAGCTGAGCGGCATCGCGTTCGTCGCCGTGTTCGCGCCGCTGGCGACCGTCGCGATCATGCTGGGTCTCCGGCTCGTGTTCGGCTCGCTTCGCGTCGTCGAGGAGGACGAGGCGCTGGGCCTCGATCTCAGCGAGCACAGCGAGAGCGCCTATGGACTCGCCGCCTCGGGCTCCGTTGCCCCGGAGGCGTTCACCCACGGTGGGGCGTTCATGCTCGGGATGGTCGCCCGTCCCGAGCACGAGCGGCTCGCGTAGGGGCGGGAGCCGGCGTCCGGCGGCGGTGGAGCGCCGTCGGGCGCCGGAGCCAAGTCCGTCACCGCTCCGGGGTGAAGCGCAGCGGCAGCCGCGTCGGGCCGAAGATACCGGTGCGTGGACGCCACGTGACCTCGCCGTCGATGCGCACGTCGCGGAGGCGTCGCGCCAGGATGCCGAGCGCCTCCTGCATCTCCGCCCGCGCCAGATTCGCCCCGAGGCAGTAGTGGGCGCCGCCGCCGAAGGTGAGGGGCGGCTCGCGTTCGACGGTGATGTCGAAGCGGTCGGGGGCGTCGTAGGCGGCGGGATCGTGGTTGGCCGCGCCGGTCGAGAGCGTCAGCAGCGTTCCCGCGGGAATGCGGTAGTCGCCGACCGTCAGCTCCTCCCGTGCGACGCGTGGCGCGACGGCGACCGTGCCGAGGAAGCGCAGCACCTCCTCGACGGCGGCGGCGGTGCGCTCCGGATGGTCGCCGAGCAGACGCCACTGCTGCGGATGCTCGGCGAAGAGCGCCAGGGCGATGCCGAGCTGGTTGCGCGTGGTGTCGTAGCCGGCGAAGAGCAGTGCGCCGATCATGCTGCGCAGCTCGATCGGGCTCAGGCGGTCGCCGCCGTCCTCGGCCTGGATGAGGCGCGTGACGAGATCGTCCTGCGGTGCGCGCCGGCGCTCCTCGATGAAACCCTCGAGGTACCCGGCGAGGCCCTCGAACGCAGTGCGGATATCGTCCATGTGCGCGGCAAGCTCGAAGGAGAGGACCCACGTGAGCCCGTTCGCCCATTCGCCGAAGCGCGCGTAGTCGGCACGCGGCACGCCCAGCAGCTCGCAGATCATCTGGATCGGGTAGCGATCCGCGAAGGCGGTCATGAACTCGCAGCGACCGGCAGCGGCGAAGCCATCGATCAGCTCGTCCGTCAGCTGGCGCATCGACGGCCGCAGGCGCTCGACCGACCGCGGCGTGAACGCCCGGCTGACCAGCTTCCTGAGCCGCGTGTGGTCTTCGCCGTCGACCGAGAGCAGCCCGCGGGACAGGAACTCGTAGATCGGGCCGTCGGTCAGCCCCTGCATGCGGACGATGGGCATCAGCGAGCTGTCGAGCCGCGGGTCGCTCAGCAGGGCCTCGACCTTGGCGCGCTCGACGACCACCGCGCCGATCATGGTCCGCGCCAGGCAGCCCTGGGCGCGTACCGCGTGCATCGCCGTCACCGGGTCGGCTTCGAACTCGGGCGAGAGGAAGTCGAGGTACGGCGCCTCGTCGAGAGACTTCATGGCTTCGCCTATCCTCCGAGGGGGGTGGGGGTGCAAGCGGCGGCCGGCGGGCGTATGTGCGGCATATGACGACGTCGGCCGACGAGCCGTGGCCGGAGCTGCCGCTGGAGGCCTGGAGCGACACCTGCGCGACGCTGCACCGCCTGACGCAGATCGTCGGCAAGATCCGGATGGTCCAGACGCCGTGGATCAACCACTCCTGGCACGTGACGCTCTATGTGACGGCCCGCGGTCTCACCACCTCGCCGATCCCGTACGGTTCGCGGACGTTCCAGATCGACTTCGACTTCGTCGACCATCGTCTCGTGATCGAGACCGGCGAGGGCCTGGTGCGAGCGATCGCGCTGCGTCCGCGGGCGGTGGCCGACGTCTACGCCGAGGTCTTCACCGCGCTGCGCGAGCTCGGGCTCGACGTACGCATCCACCCCGTGCCCAACGAGCTGCCCGACGCGACACCGCTCGACACCGATCGCGAGCACGCGGCGTACGACCCCGAGTACGCCAACCGGTTCTGGCGGGTGCTGGTGCAGTCGCACCGGGTGTTCACCGTCTTCCGCGCCCGCTTCCTCGGCAAGTGCAGCCCCGTGCACTTCTTCTGGGGCAGCTGCGACCTGGCCGTGACGCGCTTCTCCGGACGCCGGGCCCCGCAGCACCCCGGTGGCGTGCCGCACCTGCCGGACGCCGTCGCCCGCGAGGCCTACTCGCACGAGGTGAGCAGCTGCGGCTTCTGGCCCGGCGGGGGCCCCGTTGCGTACCCGGCCTACTACTCCTACGCGTATCCGAGCCCCCGGGTTTCGCCGATGCCCCGGTCCGTCCCGCCGGCGCGTTCTTCAGCCGTGACCTCGGCGAGTTCCTCCTGCCCTACGACGAGGTCCGACGCGCGGCGTCTGCGGACGCGGTGCTCCTCGAGTTCCTGCAGAGCACGTACGAGGCGGCGGCCGATCTTGGCCGGTGGAGCCGCAGGGACCTCGAGCGCTAGCGAGCGGGGCCGGCACAGGCGAGGTGCGCGCTCGGTCGTGCGCGCCAACCGTCGGTGCGCGTCGCGAAGTACCGACGATCGATCTCGGCCGGGTCCAGGTGCTCGACCAGCGACCAGTCCGCGGCGCCGAGCTCCGCATCCAGTGTCGCGGGGTCGAAGCCGGTGAGGAGGGGCTCACCGATGGCGCGAGCGCGCTCCAGGACGCGCCGGACGCCCGGCGCCGGACTGGACAGGAGGTCGCGACGGATGAAGTCGAAGACCAGCTCGCTTCCCGGCGCCGCGACCACGCGGAGCGCGCGCCACGTCGCGTCGATCGCCGGCTGGGTCAGGTACATGGTGACGCCGAGCCAGGCGAAGACCGCGGGACGCTCGGGACGGAACGGCAGGCGACGAAGGGCGTCGGCGACGCTCTCGCGCTCGAAGTCGACCGTCCCGAAGTGGAGATTCGGCGGATCGACGAGACCCGCCGCCGCGAGGCGCCGGCGCTTGGTCTGCTGACTCAGCGGATGGTCGAGTTCGAAGACCTGCACCCGATCGGCGACGTCCGTGCGGCGGTAGGCGAACGTGTCGAGCCCGGCGCCGACGAGGACGTACTGCTCGACGCCGCGCTCGATCGCCCGCGCCAGGCGATCCTCCGTGTACCGCGCACGCGCGAGGACGATCGACGCCGGTGTGACCGTACGCAGCGTGCGCGCCAGCACCGTCTCCGGATCCCCGGGCGGGACGCCCAGCGCCAGCCCTTCCTGCACGCGCCGCTCCGTCAACGCGCGCATCTCCGTCACGGTGAGGAGCCGGTGGGCGTAGGGGTCGTCGACGACCTTCGGCTCGTCGTGCAGATGGTGCTGCGCGCGGTAGAACGCCGCCGCGAGTGCGGTCCGGCTGTCGTGGTCCGCCTGCATCGGTCTTCCTATGCCCTTCCCGTCGCGCGGCCGACGTTCGCGACCGCCGCGACCAGCTCGGCCGGCTCGATCGGCTTGGGCACGTGCATCTGGAAGCCCGCGCGGAGAAGCCGCACGCGATCGTCGGTGCCGGCGTACGCGGTCAGCGCCACGACGGGTATCCTGCCGTCGGCGCCGTGCCGCTCGTCGATGTGTGCGAGGAGCGCATAGCCGTCCTCACCCGGCATGCCGATGTCGGTGACGATGACGTCGGGTCGCCAGTCGTCGAGGACGGAGCGCGCCTGCGCGGCCGACGCCGCGACGCGAACCTCCGCTCCGCACACGGCCAGGATCGTGCTCACGACGTCGTTGGAATCCGGCTCGTCGTCGACGACGAGGACGCGCAGGCCGGTGAGCGTCGGGTACCCGTGCACCGTCGCCGCGTCCGGCAGCGTCGGACGCCGGCGCTCGAGCTCGTCGGCCGGCCGTCCGAAGATCACGAGCGGCAGCGTGACGGTGAAGGTCGCGCCCCGATCGGGTCCGCCGCTCTCGACGTGCACGGTGCCACCGTGCAGCTCGACGATGTGGCGGACGATCGCCAGGCCGAGGCCGAGCCCGCCCTGACCGCGCGTCGTCCCCGTCTCGGCCTGCTGGAAGCGCTCGAAGACGTGCGGGAGGAACTCCGCCGGGATCCCGCGCCCGGTGTCGCCGACGGCGATCTCGACGTGGGAATCGACGCGCGCGAGCGCCACCTGCACCCGGCCGCCGCGCGGCGTGAACTTGACCGCGTTCGACAGGAGGTTCCACAGTACCTGCTGCAGCCGATCCGGATCGCCCGCGATCTTCCCGGTCTCGGTGTCGAGGTCGACCTGCAGGCGGATGTCCTTTGCGTCGGCCGCGGGGCGGACCACGTCGACGGCGGCTTGGATCACCGCCGCCAGGTCGACCGGCCGCACCTCCATCCGCAGCTTGCCGGAGACGATGCGCGCGACGTCGAGCAGATCGTCGATCAGCTGTGCCTGGGCGCGCGCGTTGCGCTCGATCGTCTCGAGGGCGTGGTGGGCCTTCTGCTCGTCGAGGCGCTGGTCGCGCAGCATCTGCACCCAGGCGAGGATCGGCGACAGCGGCGTGCGCAGCTCGTGCGAGACCACGGCGAGGAAGGCGTCCTTGGCGCGACTCGCCGCCTCGGCGGCGGCGCGGGCCTCCCGCTCGCGCGCGAGCAGCGCGTCCCGCTCGCGCTCCATCGCCGCACGGAACGTGACGTCGCGGGCCACGGAGGCGGCGCCGACGACGCGCCCGGACGCGTCGTGGATCGGTGACACCGCGATCGAGACCGGGATGCGTCGACCGTCCTTCGCCACGCGCTCGGTCTCGAAGTGCTCGATGCGCTCCCCGCGCCGGAGCGTCTGCAGGATGCCGGCTTCTTCCGCATGGCGTTCCTCGGGGACCAGCATCAGGATGGGGTGGCCGACGGTCTCGTCGGAACGGTAGCCGAACATGCGCTCGGCCGCCGGGTTCCAGCTGACGATCGTGCCCGCGAGGTCCTTGCCGATGATGGCATCGTCGGACGATTCGACGATGGCGGCGAGGCGCGCCTTCGTCTGCTCCGCCTCGCCCAGCAGGCGCTCCCGCTCCCGCGACGCAGCCAACTCGGCGGACCGTTCCTCGGCGAGGCGCTGCGCCTGGATCAGCGACAGGACGCGCGGCACCAACGGCGGCAGGGCGACGGCGGTCGTCACCGATGCGAAGGCGGTCAGCAGCTTGACGTTGCCCGCGAGCCAGTACGTCGGCCGCCAGAGCGTCCAGACCTCCATGAAGTGCGTCGCGCCGCAGGCGACGATGAACGCGCCGAAGGCGAGGAACATCCAGGAGAAGGGAATGTCGTTGCGGGCGCGGTAGACGAGGTAGGCGAGGGTCAGGGAGATCGCGACGTAGGCGGTGCCGATGGAGCTGTCGGAGACGACGTGGAGGGCGACCAGCTTCGGGTCCCAGAGGTAACAATGCCCGTGCGGCATGAAGCCGTACGAGCCGAGCATCCCCCGGAAAGGGACGGGGGAGAAGACGGCGAGCATTCCCGCCGAGACGGCGACGACGATGAGTGCGTTGCGAGCCACCTTCATGCATCCATCTCCGATCCGCCGAGTGTACCGGCAGGTGAAGGATGGTATCCCGAGTCCCTCGACGTGAGGAAGAGACGGGGGGGGCAGCGCCGACGGCACGCGACTTGCTCATCGTCCGCACAGGAGGGGATCATGGCCCGATACGGAAAGAAGGCCTCACAGAAGGTCGAGAAGGTGATGCGGGAGATGAAGAGCGGAAAGCTCACGTCGAGCTCGGGACAGAAGGTCACGAGTCGGAAGCAGGCGATCGCGATCGGCCTCTCCGAGGCACGCCGGGCCGGCGGCAAGGTTCCGCGAAAGCCGCTCCCGCGGAAGGGGCGCTCGTAGCCGGGCAGGATTTACAACGGCGCTCGGGGCCGTCGGCCGGTCTCACGCGGGGGCGATCCCCTATTGTGTCCGGACGGGCTTTGCTATTCGGTCGATGCAGAGATCCAGGATGCCCCTTCACTCTCGCGACCGGCACCCCAGGGACGAACGTCTCGCGACACGCACGCTCTTCGTGATCGGACTCTACGTCGCCGTCGCGGGCGCGGCCTCGTTCACCGGCTGGCTCCTGGACGTCCGGCGTCTGACCGACTGGGCCGACACCGGGGTCTCGATCCAACCGAACACCGCCCTCGCGGCAACCGCCGCTGGCGTCGCGCTCCTGATCCTCGCGTGGCGCGGCCGACTGGCGGTGGCGGTGCTGGGTGGCGTGGCGGGTCTCATCGGCGTGCTCACGATCGTGGAGCACGTCTCGGGCGTCGCCCTTGGGATCGACCGCCTCTTCCTGTTCGGGCGGCAGTGGGGACAAGGGCTGACGCTCGCCCCGGGGCGCATGGGCCGGCCCGCCGCGCTGGCGTGGACCCTCGTGGGCGTGAGCTTCGTGCTCGTTTCGGGCGGCCGACGATCGCGACGAGCCGCCGTTACGCTCGGGCTCGTCGTGGTCGGCATCGCGACGCTGTCGCTCATGGGCAGCCTGTTCGGCGCCGACGCGCTGTATACCGTGCCGCGCCTGACGGCCATCTCGCTCCAGACGTCGACGATGCTCTTCGCCGTCGGTCTCGGACTCCTGCTCGCCGTGCCGGAGCGCGAGCCCCTGCGGTCGCTGCTGGAGGCGAGCGCCGCGGGTGTCCTCGTGCGCCGGATGCTGCCGTTCGTCATCTTCATGCCGCTGGCGCTCGGCCTGCTGCGCCTCGCGGGACAGCGTGCGGGGCTCTACGACACGTCGATGGGCGCGGCGCTCCTCGTGCTCGCGCTCGTCGCGTTCCTCGGCGTCGTCCTCTGGTGGGGCGCCGCGGCCGTGCGGCGTCACGAGCGCGAGCTGGCCCGCACGTCGGAGCGTGCACGGCAAGCGATCGCGGCGTCCGAGGAGCGTTACCGCTCGCTGGTGTCGATCATCGTCGACGTGCCGTGGACGACCGACGCCGAGGGGGCCTTCGTCACCCCGCAGGCCGAATGGACGGCGTACACCGGACAGTCCTGGGACGCGCAGCGAGGGTTCGGCTGGCTCGACGCCGTACATCCGGAGGACCGGCCGAGGGTACGTGCCCTGCGCGAGGAGGCCACGAGGACCGGTCGCACGTACGAGGCCAGCGGACGTCTCTGGCACGCACCGAGCGGCGAGTATCGGCACTTCCTCGCCCGTGCGACGCCGCTCCGCAACGCGGACGGCGTCATCCGCGAATGGGTGGGGATGTGCACCGACGTCCACGATGCGAAGCGCCGGGAGTGGGAGCTCAGGGCGCGGACGGGCGAGCTGCAGGCCGTCTTCGACGCGGCGCCGGTCTGCATCTGGCTGGCGCGCGATCCGCGATGCGACGTGGTCGAGGGCAATCCTGCAGCCAACGCACTCCTCGGCGTGCCGGGAGGGAACGTCTCGTCCAGCGCCCCCGAGGGGCGGCTGCTCGACCTGCGTCACTTCCGCCACGGCGTTGCGGTCCCGGTGGCGGATCTGCCGCTGCAGAAGGCGGTCGCTACCCGACTCCCCGTGCTGGACGACGAGATCGAGCTCGAGCTTTCGGACGGTCGTCGTGTCGCCCTGGTGGTCAACGCGGTGCCGCTCGTCGACTGGGACGGGTCGGTGCGGGGAGGGATCGCCGCCGCGGTCGACATCACCGAGCGCAAGCGGACGGAGATGACGCTCGTCGAGCAGACACGGCTGCTCGAGCTCGTCGCCGCCGGCGCGCCGACCGACGAGGCGATGATCGCCGTGTCCGAGGCGATCGGACGGCTGAGCCCGGGGGTGCGGGCGTGCATCCTCCTCACCGACGCGGGGCGCACGCGCATCGAGCGATCGTTCGCGTCGAGCATCCCGTCGTCGTTCAGTCTGGGGATCGAAGGCGCCGCCATCGGCGAGATCGCCATCGGCGACGTCGTCGCGTGTCGGGACGTCGCCACCGATGCGCGGTGGGCTCCGCGGTGGCGCGAGCTGTATCTCGACCACCGCATCCGGGCCTCCTACTCGTCGCCCATCGTGACGCCGGCCGGCAATCCCGTTGGAGCGGTGCTCCTCTGCTTCGATGCCCCGCGTGCCGCGACCGAGTCCGAGCGAGGCCTCGCCGAGCTGGGGGCGCAGGTGGCGAGCATCGCCCTCGAACGGGATCGCGCCCGGCTCGCGGAGCTCGAGCTGCTGGAGATCGCCGAGCGCGCGCGTGCCGAAGCAGAGCGGGCGAACCAGGCGAAGGACGAGTTCCTCGCCATGCTGGGTCACGAGCTGCGCAATCCGCTCTCGGCCGTCCGCAACGCGGTTGCCACCGCGAGCCTCGATCAGTCCCATCGCGGCCGCGCGCTGGAGATCGCGCGCCGCCAGACGGATCAGCTGGGGAGACTGGTGGACGACCTGCTCGACGTGGCGCGTATCACGCGCGGGCGGATCCCGTTGCGCAAGCGACACGTCGCACTGGCTGACGTGCTGCAGCGGGCCGTGGAAGCCGTTCGCGAGTGGGTGGACGAGCGGGGGCACCGGCTCGTCGCGTCCCATCCCGACGAGCCGATCCAGGTCGACGCCGACCCGGCGCGACTCGAGCAGGTCATCGTGAACCTCCTGTCGAACGCGGCGAAGTACACGGAGCCCGGCGGCACGATCGACCTGTCCGCCGAGCGCGACGGCGACGACGTCCTGATCCGTGTGCGGGACACCGGCATGGGGATCGCGGCGCACGTCCTCCCGCGGGTGTTCGACCTGTTCGCCCAGGCGGACCGGAGCCTCGACCGGGCGCAGGGCGGCCTCGGGATCGGGCTCACCGTCGCCCGTCGACTGGTCGAGCTGCACGGCGGCGCCATCGACGCGCGCAGCGAGGGACCGGGCCGGGGCGCGGAGTTCATCGTGCGCCTCCCCGTGCTTCCTCCGGCTCCCCGCGACGAGAACGCACCCGACCGCGTCGCGGCGCCTTCGACGACCCTCGGGACGTCGCGCGTCCTGCTCGTCGAGGACAACCACGATGCGGCCGAGAGCCTGTCGCTCCTGCTCGAGCTGCTGGGTCATCGCGTGCGCGTAGCCCACGACGGCGTCGCCGCGATCGAGGCCGCGAGCACGAGCGCCCCGGACGTGATGCTGATCGACATCGGGCTTCCGGGGATGGATGGCTACGAGGTCGCGCGGCGTGTCCGGCGCGAGCCCACGCTGCAGCGGGTCGTGCTGGTGGCGCTCACCGGCTACGGTCGCGAGGAGGACAAGGAACGGTCCCTGGCATCAGGATTCGACCACCATCTGGTGAAGCCGGTCGATCCCGAGAGCCTGGGCGATCTCATTCGCCGTCTCGGCTCGGAAGCCGTCGTCGACGCCCCGGGGCCGCAGTAGCTCAGCGCAGGCGGTCGCGGTTGCGGCGGAGATAGACGGCGGCGCCGGTCGAGACGCCGATCGCCACGAGCGCGTAAGCGAGCAGGAACGCGGGTGGCGTCTGCGATCCCGGCGGTGGATTGGCCGCGAAGAGCGCGAGATTGACCACGACGTATCCGGCGTAGGCGAGCGCGATGGGAACCACCCAACGCCGCCGCGTCCAGACGCCGTACGCATACGCGGCGAGGATCACGCCGAAGACCGGTCCCATCACCGCGTTGGCAACGCCGTGCAGGCGGTGCCCGAAGAACACGAAGCCGGCGTTTCCGCCGGGGTCGGCCGCCTGCGTGAACGGCTTCGAGAAGTTGGACAGCGCGAGCAGGCCGAACAGGACGGCCAGCGTCGTCATCACGGTCGTGCGACCCGCTGCTCGAGGCTCCGCCATCAGGACTGGTCGGAACGAGCGCGGCGGTCGTCGCGGGACGCCCGCCGCGCTCTCAGGATCATGCTAGCTCAGCCGCCGCGACGCTGGGTCGGCGGTGGCGGAGGCGGTGGCGGCGGAACATAGGGCGCCGGTGGCGCGGGCGGCGGGAGCGGCTCCTCGCAGACCGCCCTCGAGATGCCCCAGCCGATCAGGCCTCCGGCGACGGCACCACCTCCGGTCGAGACCCCGATCGTCCAGTTCTTCTTTGCGGCCCAGTCATTGGGGTAGTCGGCTACGATGCCCGACAGCGTCCCTCCCAGGGTTGCCCCCAGCAACGAGCCGGTCCCGATGGAAACGGCTCTGCACAGCGATGGATTCTGCCGCATCGATGCGCATCCGGTCAGCATCGCCAACGTCATGGCGACCGACCACAACTTCAGTGGCTTCACAAGCTTCCCTCCTTCTTGCTGCCGCGACGGGGGCGGCGGCCCATAGACCCTTCTGCCGAACGTAAACGACAGTAAGCGCTCCTAACCGATCCGGGCCACAAGTCAACTGGAGGGGGGAGGGGCACCGAGCCGGCGCCAAGGCCCCGCAGGACCCTCGGGTGCGATTTCGCTCGGATATCTCGCCATCCTCGATGGTTGGATCGCATGCTCTCCGGCCCCTTTTCTGTTGACCTCATTGCCGGCCGCCGTGGTAGCCGGTGCCTGGCTACGCCATGGCTGCGGGCGGCTCCGCGGGTATCGCCTCGACGGTGAGTGGTGGCAGCGGCGTCATCCAGCCGGGCACCGGCCTGATGGTCTGCGGGCTCGTCCGGAGCGCTGCAGACCGGGCGATTCTCCTCGCCGTAGGGACGGCAGAGCCGTGACCGTGACGAGACGCCGCTCGGTGCCTTCGGGGTCTACGTGCGGCGTCTCCGCCTGATGGGGAACGTGCTCGTCGGGAACAACGTCCTCGGGCAGTCCATCGGGCTGGCCCTTGGATGGTAGGCGGTCGTTCCCCGTCTGGCGTGGCTGGCGCGTGCGTGCGTATATCGACGCGTGACCGACTGGAAGGAGGACCTCGCCCGCAAGTCGACGTCGGCGCCGCGAGCAGTGCGCGCGATCGGGCGCGGTGATCACGTGTTCATCGGCTCGGGCTGTGCGGAGCCCCAGACCCTGGTGCGGGCCCTGGCGGCGGACCCGAACGCCATCGACGTCGAGATCCTGCACATCCTCACGCTGGGGGTGGCGCCGTACGCCGATCCACGGTTTCCGGATCGCTTCCGCCACAACGCGCTGTTCATCGGGGCCAACGTCCGCGAGGCGGTGCACACGGGAGCCGCCGACTACACGCCCGTCTTCCTGTCCGAGATCCCGGCGCTCTTCCGCTCGGGCCGGCTGCGCGTGGATGCGGCGCTGGTCCAGGTCTCGCCGCCCGACCGCGCCGGCTACGTCAGCCTCGGCATCTCGGTGGACGTCGTCAAGGCGGCGATCGAGTCCGCCGACGTCGTGATCGCCGAGATCAATCCGCGCATGCCGCGCACGCACGGCGACGGATTCGTCCACGTGCGCGAGCTCGACGCGGTCGTCGAATGTGAGAGCGAACTCATCGAGCTGCCGCTCTCCGAGCCCGACGCGGTCTGCAAGGAGATCGCTCGTCACGTCGCATCGTTGATTCCGGACGAGGCGACCATCCAGATGGGGATCGGGGAGATCCCGCAGGCCCTGGGGCCGTTCCTCGCGGACAAACGCGAGCTCGGCGTCCACACCGAGATGTTCTCCGACGGCATCATCGACCTGATCGAGACCGGCGTGGTCACCAGCCGCAAGAAGGCCCTCCATCCGGGCAAGGTCGTCACCGCGTTCTGCATGGGGACGCGGCGGCTGTACGACTACGTGCACGACAATCCGCGCTTCGAGTTCCACGGCGTCGACTACGTCAACGATCCCTTCGTGATCTCGCGCCACGACCGGATGGTGGCGATCAACTCGGCGTTGGAGGTGGATCTCACCGGACAGGTGTGCGCCGATTCGATCGGCGCCGTCTTCTTCAGTGGCATCGGCGGTCAGGTGGACTTCATCCGCGGCGCGAGCCGATCCCGCGGCGGGCGGCCGATCATCGCCATGCGCGCCACCGCGCAGGACGGGGCCATCTCCCGCATCGTCCCCGTCCTGAAGGAGGGCGCGGGAATCGTCACCAGTCGTGGCGACGTGCACTACGTCGTGACCGAGTACGGCGTGGCGAATCTCCATGGCCGCTCCGTGCGCGAACGGGCGCTGGCGTTGATCTCGATCGCGCATCCCGACTTCCGGAACGAGCTCCTCGACGCCGCCAAAGCGCGCCACTACGTCGCGCCGAGCCAGATGCCGATGCCCGAGCACGGCCTCCCGTATCCGGACGAGCTGGTCACCCGTGCGACGCTGCGCGACGGTCGCCCCGTGCTCTACCGTCCGCTGCGCGCGGACGACGAGCGCGTCTTGCGGGACTTCTTCTACTCGCACAGCGAGGACACGATCCACCTGCGCTACGGCGCTGCCAAGAAGCGCCTGTCGCCCGCCGAGGTGCAGCACTTCGTGACGCTCGACTATGACCGGCGCATGGCGCTCGGCGCCTTCGTCTCGCGCGCCGGCGGCGACACCGTCGACGACTTCGGCGAGCTGATCGGGGTGGCGCGCTACGACGTCGACCCCGCCACCAACTACGCCGAGTGCGCCTTCACCGTGCACGACGACGTCCAGAACCAGGGTATCGGCACGGCGCTGCTCACGCAGATCATCCAGTGTGCCCGGCGACGACGGGTCGAGGGCTTCACGGCGCAGGTGCTGGCGTCGAACGGGCGCATGCTGCACCTGTTCTCCCGGTGGTGCTCGCCACTCACGAGCACGCTCGAGGCCGGCGTCTATACGCTGCGCTTTCGCTTCGCCGACATCGAGAAGACGCGCCGGCAGGACGCTCGGCCGACGCCCACCGAGCCGCCGGCCGGAAGCTGACCGGGCCGTTCTAGGGTCACGGTCGTGGGGCGCGCCGCACCGCGTGCAACCGGACGCGGCCGATCCCGCGCAGGCGGAGCGGGCGGAGCTCGCGGAGCACATAGCCGTCAGCCGACCGCAGCGCGTCCGCCAACTCGTCGGACACCAGGACGCTGGCCGGCCGGGCGAGGTCGACGACCCGACTCGCGCGGTTGACGGTCGGGCCGAAGAGGTCTCCCTGCCAGGACAGGGTGGGGCCCATCGCCAGGCCGACCCGGATGTCGGGCACCGTCTCGTCGCGGTGGTGCGCCTCGACGAGCGAGAGGGCGATCTCGACCGCATCGGGTGCGCGTTCCGTGCAGAACATCACCTCGTCGCCGATCATCTTGACGACCCGCCCCTGATGTCGGGGGACGTGCTCGAAGACCAACGCCTCGAAGCGATCCACCATCGTCGCCAGCTCGCGCTCGTCGAGCTGCAGGGTTGCCGCCGTGAACCCGACGAGATCGGCGAATCCGACGACCAGCGCCCCGCCGACGTCCTCTCCGCCCAGCGCGGCCAGGGTGCGGCGCCAGGTCGCCGCGACCAGATGGCGGCGCCACACGTGGGCGAGGAACGGCTCGAACGTCGGGGCGAGCGCGTCGATCGCGGCCCACAGGGCCTCGTCGACCGCCGTGGGCGTGCCGACCGTCGTGCGTTCGAGGTGCTCCATCGTGGCCGACACATGGGCCTCGGCGAGGCGTGCGAGCGCCTGCCCCGTCGTGCGGGTCAGCTGGAGCAGCACCTCCGGCTCGGCGCCTCCCTGCTCGACGAACGCCCGCACGCCGGCCAGGATCGCCACGTCGGATCGGGTGAAGAACGGCCGGTCGTCCGGCACCGGAGGAAACCCGAGGGCGCGCCACAGACGCCGCGCCTCGTCGATGCTCGCCCCGGCGGCGGTGGCGACCTCCTCCGCCGTCAGCTCCGGCTCGCCGAGCACGGTTCGGCTCCGCATCCGCCAGGCGTACTCCGGGTTGGTCCGAACGACGTCCGACATCATCCCCCCGATCAACGACCGTGGTCCACGCCCCGACCGCGCCACTCGAGCATGCTCGTATTGACCCCGAGCAGCGCGGCGACGCGATAGAAGAGACGAAACGGGAGGAGCGCCTTCATGATCGGCGTCGCCCACACGAGCCACGGCGTGCGCACGTACGGCGCGTTCCCGAGGATGCCGCGGACGGTGAGATCGGCGACGCGGTCGGCGGTGAGCAGCCGGGTCATGAGGGGCGCCTTGGCACCGTCGAACAGGCCCGTCGCCACGTAGCTCGGGCAGATGGACGTCACGTGCACGTGCTGATGGCCCAAGAGCTCGAGCTCGAGGGTCAGCGATTCGGAGAAACCCATGACGGCCCACTTGCTCGACGCATACGTCGCACCGAACGGGAGGCCGATGAAGGCCGACGCACTCGCGACGTTGACGACGTGGCCATCGCGTCCGGCGATGAGGTCGGGGAGGAAGGCGTGCGTCATCGCCACGAGGCCCTCGGTGTTCACGCGGTAGGTCGTGAAGTGCTTCTCGATCGGGACGTCCAGGAAGGCGCCGCCGAAGACCACGCCAGCGTTGTTGACGAGGACGTCGATCGGCCCCCCGTCCCGGTGGACCTCCTCCCGCAGCCCGGCGATGCGCGACGCATCCGTCACGTCGAGCGCGTACGTGCGTACCCGCGCGCCGGTCCGTTCGAGCGCCGCCGCCGTCTCGCGCAGGAGGGATTCGTTCAGGTCGACCAGCAGCACCTCGGCGCCCGCGGTCGCCAGGCGCTCCGCGATCGCCTTGCCGATGCCCGACGCGCCGCCGGTGACCAGGGCGCGCGCTCCTCGCAGCGTCTTCATGCCGGTCTTATCGCCCGTCGGCCGACGACCAGCAACGTCGTGCGGCCGGAGGCTGCTGGGCCCGGCGTATTGTGGTCGGTGGCCTCCCGCCGAGATCACTGGTGAGCTATTCGGGGAGTGATGGAAGCCCTGCGGCGCCTCACCACGAGCGGGATCTTTGCGTTGGTTGCGACGATGCTAACTGGGGCTGCGCCTCGAACCGTCGCGATGCATCACGAAGCCCCCACGTACCTGCCTGATGGCGCTGCCAGCAAGGTCGTCACCGTCGCCAACGACGGCCCCGCAAGCGCTGGCATCGTCGTGCTCACGCAGGCCCTCGCGACCAAAGAGGTCGGACCGAAAGAGACCGTGAAGAAGTTTGGCGAGACCTATGCCTTCTCCCCGCCGGTATTCGCCGTTCATCGCGACGAGCCGACGCTGATCACCTTTCGCAACCTCCAGGCCGATGACGACCACGACTTCATGCTCACCGACCCCCGTTCCGCGGTGCTCATGAAAGTCCTGCTTCCGGCGCTCGCAGACACCGCGTTCGTCTTCACGTTCCACCGCGAGGGGGTCTTTCCCTTCTATTGCACCATGCACCAGCCGGCGATGAGCGGTCAGATTCTCGTCCTTCCACCGAAGCACGGCGAATGACGGGCTGCTCGTCGCGTCAGCCCGCGGCGGCGGCGGCCTTTGGCTCGACCCGGAAGGTCAGGCCCTCGAACCCTCCGGACCGACGCCATCCATCAATGTACTCGAAGAAGGCGACCGGTCCCATCGGATACCCGCTCACGTTGAGCCGCTCGCGCCGGCCGATCTCCCCGCCCTCGTTGTTGTAGTACCCGGGCGTGCAGTCGGGGTTGCCGAGGAAGCCCTGGGGGCTGCTCTCGAGGAGAGCGACCCACGCGTTCTCGGCAGCCTCGGTGACTTCCACCTCGGTGGCGCCGCAATCGAGCGCGTGGCGAAGGATCGCGGCGATCGTCTTGCCGGCGTCGTCCAGGTTCTGGGTGATGTTCGAGATGAGATTGGCACCCTGTGCCAGGCCGACGATGAAGAGGTTCGGAAAGCCGTGCGCGTGGATGCCGTGCATGGTGCGCATGCCGTCGGCCCAGTGTGCCGACAGCGCACGGCCGCCGCGTCCGATCGTCTCGAAGCCCGAGCGGCGCGTGTAGTCGGTGGCGAACTCGAAGCCGGACGCGAAGATCAGACAGTCGACCTCGTAGTGCAGGCCAGCGACCCAGACGCCGGTCGAATCGATGCGCTCGACACCCTTGCCGTCCGTGTCGATCAGGTGGACGTTCGGGCGGTTGTAGGCCTGCAGGTACTCGTCGTGGAAGCACGGGCGCTTGCAGAGCTGCCGGTACCAGGGCTTCAGCGCCGCCGCCGTCTTCGGGTCCTTCACGATGGCGTCGACCCGCGCCCGGATCTCGGTCATCTTCTCGTCGTCGCTGTCTTCGAAGGCCTTCTGGATCGCGGCCATGTCGAGGATGCTGCCGGAGCCGCCCATGTCGGCGACGACGCGGTCGCGCACCCGGATGGCGATGTCGGTCCACCCGTCCTTCACGAGGTCCTCGTCCGCGAAGCCGCCGGTCTGCAGCGTGGCGAAGTTGGTCAGCCACTCCTGCTGCCAGCCGGGTGTCAGTGTCCCGAACCAGTCCGGATCGATCGGGTGGTTGTTGCGGACGTCGATCGACGATGGCGTGCGCTGGAAGACGAGCAACTCCTTGGCGTCGCGCCCGAGGGGCGGGATGCACTGCACCGCCGTGGCGCCCGTGCCGATGATGCCGACCCGCTTGTCGGCGAGCTTGGTCATGGGTGCCCCGGCCGCGTCGCCGCCCGTGTAGGCATAGTCCCAGCGCGACGTGTGGAAGCAATGCCCGGCGTACGTCTCGATGCCGGGGATGCCGGGCAGCTTCGGCCGGTGCAGCGGGCCGGTCCCCATGGCGACGAAGCGCGCCCGGATCCGATCGCCGCGGTCGGTGTGGACGATCCAGCGCGACGCGGCGTCGTCCCACTCGAGGCGCGTCACCGACGTCGAGAACAGCGCGTTCTCGTACAGGCCGAACTGCTTCGCGATCCGCTGTGCGTGCGCGAATATCTCGGGCGCGAACACGTACTTCATGCTCGGCCTGTGCCCGGTTTCCTCGAGCAGCGGCAGGTAGACCATCGCCGCCGTGTCGCACATGGCCCCCGGGTAGCGGTTCCAGTACCACGCCCCACCGACGTCGCCGCCGCCCTCGATGATGCGGAAGTCGGTGATGCCCGCCTGCTTCAGCCGCGCGCCGGCGCACAGGCCGGAGAAGCCGCCGCCGATGAACGCCACCGTCACGTCGTCGAAGCAGGGCTTGCGGTCGACCTTGGCGGCGAACGGATCGTCGAGGAAGTGGGCGAAGCGACCCGTCGGCTCGATGTACTGGGCACTGCCGTCGGGCCGGAGGCGCTTGTCGCGCTCCTGGCGGTACTTGCGGCGGAGGGCCTCACGGTCGATCGGCTGGAGAGTCATCGCGGGGGATAGCAGCAAGAGTGCCAGCCTGTCTTCCCCGACCTGCTCCTGCGGTCTCGCAGGACCGGGAACGGCCGTGGCTCCCCGTTCTCAGATGCCCGACGACTCAACGTCGAGCGCGGGCCATCAACCCGGAGACCCGGGCTGCTGCGACCTCCGCCAGCCCCTCGATCCGGCTGGCCAGGCTGGCATCGATCGTCGTGCCCGCGGTCTTCCGCACGGCCTGAAGGAAGCCGTTCAGCTGCGCTGCGGCCTGGCCGAGCTTCTTGTGCGCGTGCTTCGCCGTCGCCGCGGCGGTCAGCAGGTGCGTCGTCTTGGCAACCCGACCGTGCAACCGCCGCCGGAGCGAGGCGCTGGACACGCCGGTCGGGTCGGCATCCAGTGCGGCGGCGATCGCGTCGAGCCGGCAGATCGCGCTGCCGACGCCGAGCGGCTCGTCGTGCATGCACCCGGCGGCGGCGCATCGGTCCGTCGTGCAGGCATCTCCGTCGTCGCACTCGCCGTCCTCGCGGCACCCGATCGCGTCGGGAATGGTCGTGGTCGTCGTGGAGCCGCGAGGCACGGTCGTCGTCGGCCATGAGGTCGTCGTCGTGCTGGACGTTCCGCCACCGATCACGGCCGTCGTCGACGTGCTCGAAGTCGAGGTGGCGACCGTCGTACTCGTCGAGGTGCTCGTGGAGGTCGTGATCGGCGCGCAGGGCGTCAGGCTCGGATTGAGCGCTTCCTGTGGCGAGGGAAGGACGGTGCCGGTCACGACCGGATGCGTCGCCGGATCCCGGTACTGCAGCTCGTTCGCCATCCCCGCAACCACGGAGCCCTCGACCCGCAGCACCTCGCCGGCCTGGAGCAGATTGACGCCACCGGTTCCCAGCGTGGAGAGCGTCCCTCCGCTGGCGACGTCGAGCCCGCAGCGCCCGATCAGCTGTACCTCGCCACCCGACTCGGTCGCCGAGACGTTGGCGTGGAGGTGTCCCGTCGCGCTCACCACGATCGTCCCGGCCGTGGCCATGATGGAACCGCGGTCGCCGTCGGCGTTGATCTCCCCGGCCGCGTTGAACTCGCCCGTGGCGTACACCGTCACGCTTCCACCGCCACAATCGGGGCCGCCGCTGACGTCCATCGGGGCGCTCGCATGCGACCCCGTCGCGTCCCGCAAGCGTGACGTCTCCTCCGCATGCGCCGGCGCCCGTCCCTCGGGCGTTGAGCCCCGCACCGATCACGGTGCGCCCCGCCGCGCCCTCGAGGTCGATCGAGCCGCCGAGCCCGTCCGAATCGCCTCGACGCCTCCACGGGCGCGACCGACGGAGTGCGCGCCTGGCGATCACCGACACCGTCGGCTCCGTCGCCTGCGCCCCCGCCGGTCATGCCGGCGCCCTGACCGCGATCTGCCCACCCATCGTGACGTCGCCCTTCGCCGTGATGTCGACGTACCCGCCGCTCGCACCCGGGACTCCGCTCGCGCTCACGTCCAGCGCGTCGATGGCGAGATCGCCCTGCGCGTCCATGTCGATCTCGCCGCCATCGTAGTCCCCTCCCGATGCATCGAGGCGATGGGCGACGTGGATGCTCGCCGTGCTGCTGAGGCTGACGTGCCACCGCCACCCTGACTTCGCCGCTGTGATCTCGTCGGCCGACGATGACGGTGACGTCGCCGGGGTACGTCGTGAACGTGCCCGCGTCGCAGGTGGCGCCTGGCCGTATGTCGCGCGAGCCGACGAAGCCGGGCCACGTGCTCTCACCGACGTTGCCCATGGTGCCGTCGTGGTTGTCGGTCGCGCCGACGAAGCCGAACTTGAACGGGTCGTAGCCGCCGGCGTGGCGATAGCGCGCGAGCCCCTGCTTCAGGGCGGGCCGCGCGTACCCCGGCGCGTCGACGGGCTGGGTGAGCGTCGCGGATTCACCTCGAAGTCGCAGGCGACCGTGGCTCCGCCGTCGACGCGTGTCGGGCAAGCATTCGCTGCTCGCCTTGTGCTGGTGCAGCTCGGCCAGGCGCTGATACTTCAGTCATGCGAGTTCGGTCGGTGGCGGTGTGCCGCCGACTGGAACGCGAGCCCGTTGCTCTGGTTCCTGTGGCGGGATCGTGAGCGCCTCGCAGTCCGTGCTGCCGTTGCACTGATCGGCGAGCGCGGCCCAGAGCGTGCGGGCTGCTCGGGTAGTCGATCGAGTCGATCGGCACGCTCGGTACGCTGGCGTTGCGGAAGAAGACGTTGCGGAGGAACGTCTGCTTGCTGTCGTTGTCGGCGGTGCCGAGAGAGTACGTCCAGTCGTAGGCGTGGAACGAGCGTGAACGTGCAGGGCGCGTTCGCCGCCGCCGTGGCCTGATTCTCGGCGCGCCAGGCGGTGGTGTGCTCGGCACGGCACCCGGTTCCGGGCCGACGACCCGAGAAGGCGAGCAGGGCGTCTCGGCGAGCGGGGCCGTTCTTCGCCTGCGGCAGCACCATGCAGTAGTTCGAGCTCGTAGAATGGGCTCGCCGGGTCGCGCCGTGCAGCCGTAGTCGGTGGCGAGCCCGACTCCTTCGGCGCCGGTCGTCTCAAGGTCGGAAGTCGATGGCACCTCCGCAAGGATCAGGGCCGTCGATCCCCGCCATCCCACCCGTCCGCCGTCGGATCCCCGGTCGCGTCTGAGAGGGCGCCGTAGCGGAACGGGACGATTGTCGCGCCAGGTGGTGCGAAATTCACCGGCCCTCCCGGGTCGCCGCGACTGACCATCGCGGCGCATCAGAGCACCGAGTCAGGCAGGCGTCGATGCTTCGGAAGAGCGGGGTAAGAGAAGTAGAGCCGAAGCCCGACCTCTCGTGTGCCGTGCCGGAGCGGGGGTGAGACGGTCGACTGTCCACGCCGATGAGTGGCGACACGGGAGAGCCTGGGAAACGCGCGGTGCCAGAGGATGAGCCAGCACGCGCTCATGCAGGAGGGCCGAAGAGTCCGCGCCGCGGGTGGAGTTCGTGGTGAACGACAGGCGTTACGCGGGCGGCCCCCCATTGCCTAGGGCCCGCTGCGGGCAGATCATCGCGTACGCGAGCTGATCTCTGATGTGGCGGCATCAGTCAGGGACGGAGGGTCCCAGGGGTGGCGCGCGCTTGGACAGTGGGAAGTGGTGCGACGGCGCAGCGGGCGCGACGATCTGGTGCCGGGCCAGTTCGCTGAGAACTTCACCGTCGACGGCCTGCCCGATGATGAGGTCTGCATCGGAGACCAGTATCGGATCGGCAGCGCCGTGTTCGAGGTCAGCCAGCCCCGCGTCACCTGCTACCGCGCGGGGATGCGGATGAACGAGCCGCGCATGGCGGCGCTCCTGGTGTCGCACCACAGGCCCGGGTTCTACCTGCGCGTTCTCGTCGAGGGCGAGGTCCAGGCGGGCGAGGCGATCGTCAAGGTGGCCTCCGGGCCCTAAGCGATGTCGGTCGCGGCGATCGACGCGCTTCTCTCAACGATCCTCACACCGGGAAGCCGTAGACGCGCGCCGCGTTCTCGCAGGTCACCTTGCGCAGGACGTCCGGGCCGTGCAGCGCGAGGGGCGACTCGGCCAATGCCTTACGCGAGTGGGGCCACGTGCTGTCGCCGTGCGGGTAGTCCGAGGCCCACATCACATTGTCGACGCCGATGCGTGGAATCAGCTCTACTCCGAGCTTCTCGTCCTCGTAGGTGGTGAACACCTGGCGCGCGAAGATCTCGCTGGGCAGCATCTCGATCTTGTGGTCTCGGATCTTCGAGCCGTACTTGTGCAGCTCGTGGTCGAGCCGCTCGATCACGTACGGAAGCCAACCAAGGCCCTGGACGGCTACGGGGTGATGCATAACCGTTCGCAGATTCCCAGGACCTCGTCGAAGATGGACGTCGGAACGGTAAATGGCGTTGTCGCCGAGACCTCGTCGATGTGCGTGGCGATGTCATCGGCAGTGGGGCTCGTTCCAGGCGGCGCGATCCAACCGTTGCTCAGGCCGACGAACACTCGCGCAAAACGACCGGAGCAGGCCGAATAATTGTGATGGGTAACGCCACAAGCCTTGCTCGCGAGGAACACGACGAGAGGAACCACCAGCTCCGGCTTGATGGAATTCAGAAACTGCGAGGTCTCGAGGTACTCCTGATCAGGCACCGTTTCCGTCACCATCCGCGAAAAGCCGAAGGGGAGCACGGTGTTCGCACGAATTCCGTAAGGCTCTCCTTCGATCGCGATCACGTTCGTCAATCCGAGCAGTCCGGTCTTGGCGGCCGCGTAGTGCGCTTCGAGGGGCTGACCGAAGAACCCGGCGGAAGACGCCATGAAGACGAACCGGCCATAGCCCTGCGCCTTCATCACGCGGAACGCGGGTTGGCTCAGGTAGAACCCGCCGTCCAGGTGGACGCTGAGCATGTGCCGCCAGTCTGCCTGCGTGATCTCGTCGAAAGCGATGCTGTTGAAGATGCCCGCGTTGCTCACCACGATATCGAGGCGGCCGAACGCCTCGGTCGCGGCGCGAACGATCGCTTCTCCACCTTCCGGACTGTCGACGGAGTGGTGTGATGCGACCGCCGCGCCGCCTGTGCACTTGATCTCCTCGACGACCTGATCAGCAACGCTCGGGTCCGAGCCCTGCCCGTGCATGGACCCGCCGAGGTCGTTGACGACGACCGCCGCGCCGCGTCGCGCGAGCTCGATGGCATAGAGACGTCCGAGCCCTCGGCCGGCTCCCGTGACGATCGCAACTTGGCCTTTGAATTCAATCACGTCGTCGACTCTTCCATGCATGGTGATCGGGTTGCCTTCAGGCGCTTCTGGGTCGCGTAACCGACGCCCGTCCGGTTCTCCGGCCATGCGCCCTTCACGCCGGGCTCGTCCTTCGGCATATCCTCGCACGCGGAGTCCGAGCCGGCCACCTCGTCAAGCGGTACCTGTCGCAGCTGGTCGCCCTGCGGCTGTTCTCGAGAGGCCGCGCGGCCTCAATCAGCCCGTTTCCGCTGCTGCTCCTGATGGCGCTCTACGCCACATCCGGGCCATGGATACCTGTCGACCCGATTCAGATGGTCCGTACACCGGTGAAGGGAAACGAGCCCATGATCGTGGCGTTCACCTTCCCGCTCATGGTGTTCTCTTCGACGACGCCCTGAAACTTCAAGGTGAGCGGCAGGGGCTTCTTGATCTTGTTCACCCACGTGATCTCCCCGGTCCCGCCGTCGTAGGTGATCTCGTTGAGCGTTTCCACTTGACCGAGCGCGGACTGAGTGCCGCCCAGGATACCGTCAGTGGTTGTCAGCTCCAGCAGTGTTTCCTGTGGGCCGGTAGGACCGTAAATGGTGACGGTCCATTCTCCTTCGACCGATGCAGGCGCAGCGGAACCCGTCGTGGGCTCTTCATCGTTGGTCATCGCACATCCCAGATGAGGTGAACGCTTGACGGTCCCGCAATGATGCTGCCGTGAAACGTCGGTGGATAATCCGGATCCAGACGAAAGTCTGGTAGCTTCTTCAAGATCGTTTCGTACATGATCTTGAGCTCCAGGCGAGCAAGGTAGGCGCCCACGCAATAGTGCGGTCCGGCGCCGAACGCCATGTGCGAGAGCTTCTCACGGTGCATGTCGAACGCCGTGGGGTCTGGATAGACGCTCGCGTCGACACTTGCGCCCGGGATGAACATCATCACCCGCTCGCCCTCCTTCAGCTGCAATCCGCGGAACTCGTTGTCCTTCTTCAGGACGCGGATCGGTGCAACGAAGGAGTAGCGTCGCAGCATCTCTTCCGACGCGTCGGGGATCAGCTCCGGATGTGCGCGCAGCTCTCGCTGCAATTCTGGATCCGTGGCCAGATGGCGGATGCCAAATCCCAGTGCATTGACGACGGTATCGAGCCCGGCGATGAACAGGATGACGCAGTAGCTCAGCATCAGATCCAGGGTCATCGGCTCGCCTTCGAGTTCGAGCGACCACAGCATGCTGATGAGATCGTCCTTGCGGTGATCGCGCCGATCGATGATCGTTTCGCGCATCACCGCGCCGATGTCCTTCATCATCAGCATGTTCTCGGACAGGTCCGGTGAAATCATCGACAGGTGCTTTTTGGCGAGCTCGCGGTATTCCCGCTCCTTTTCCACCGGCAGCCCGAACATCGCCAGGAATATCTCGACCGGGTAGACGTCGGATACCGCATGTTGAAAGTCGCAGCGACCCTGCTGCGCGATCGCGTCGATGAGACGTCCGGCGAGTGCGCGGATGTCTCCCTCTCTGGCCAACACGGATTTCGGCGAGAAGCTCGAGAACAGCGGGTGACGAAGCTTGGCGTGCTGCGGCGGATCGATGCAGATCGGCACGGGGGCCGGTATGCGGTCCTCCTCCGGCAGCTCCGCCATCGCTGAATTGAACGCTTCTGGCGAAAAGTGCTCGCTGGAAAAGGTCTCGTGGTCGCGAAGCGCTTCGAACACTGCCTCGTAAGACTGGAACATCCAATGGCCGCCGTTGAACGGCGTCCAGAACATCGGAGGCGCGCTTCGAGCGAGATCGGCGGCGCGGGCGTGCGGGTCTCTGCAATATTCGGGGTCGGTGTTGTAGTCGAACCTGTACACCAGCCTATCGGGCACGTGAACGGGCTTTTTCACCTGGTTTGCCGCGCTCGTCATCGACTACTCCTTGGCCCCGGCCTTCTTGGCCGCAGCCTCTGCAGCGGCCTGGCGCGCCAGCCGTTCGTCGCGGAACCTGACCAGGTCGCGGTAGCCAATGCGCTTGTACCTCGGGCGTGGCTGGATACCCCACTGGTCCTGCGCCGTGGTCTGGCCTGTCCCTTCGGAAGGCGCGAACAGCGGGTACGGCACCAGGCATTCACGGGAATCGTCGGAGTAGCGCACCTTCTGCAGCTCGCTGCAGATTTCGATCATCGACAGGGTGGGCCAGCCCATCCATATGGCGATGAACGGAAGGGAGAACGCTCCTTCGATGACCAGGACGGTCAGGCACACGAACAATCCGCGCTGCAGCCACTTGTGCATCGTGGCAAACGCTGCCGTCGTCCCCAGTGGTAAAGGATTGTCAGTCGATGTGCTCATCCGTATTTCCCCTGATGGTGAGCAGCGCAGCACCATCGGTCACTCTGAAAAAATTTCCCGGTTCACCGTGTGCAGATACGGGATCGCGAGAAATGGCGTGATGAACCAGATGTCGTAAATCCACCACCCCCAGACCGGGAACGTGACGTTCGCGAAGCGCACGTCCGCGAAGATCGTCATGTTGGTGTTGTAGCCAGTCCAGACGATGACGCCCATCCAGCACGTCACGATCAGCCACTGCTGGCCCCAGCGCTTCATTTGCAGGAACCCGATCGCGGCGGCCAGGCGCGCGCAGAACAGGACGGGGATCAGGGTGATCTCCCAGGCCTTCTCGCCCGGCGCCCCCGAGCCACCCACCCAGAGTTCATTGTAGTGCCAGAAGTAGCCGCCATCGACCAGCGCTCCCCACCCGGTGGTCAGCACGCGATTGATCAGCGTATGGTGTGCAAAGAGGTCCAGCGTCCAGCCGATGCTGTTCAGGGCGGAATCGATGATGACCAGGTACCCGATCAAGGTGACGATGACCGGGCGAACGGAAAGACCGGCTTTCGCGGCCTGTTTCTGAAGCCACAATCCCCGGAAGAACAGCGGAAGGCCGACGAGGCCGAGCACCGCGGTGCCCATGAGCAGCGTGCCGGCGATCATCCACTTGTCGGCCCGTAGCTGGGCGGCGGCGCTGTCGCCCTGGTGCGCGTCGTATGCGCCGAAATGGCCCGATGCAGTTCGAGCAATCGCGTCCATATGAGTCTCCCTACCAGTCGCTCATGGAGTACAAGCGCAGCTGGACCAGGAACGTTCCCAGGATCCATCCATAGATCAGGATCTGGAACACGATCATGGCCCTCTTCCGCCGCCGGTCCTGATCGGAAATGGACGTGCTGCTCATCTCTTGGCTCCTTGTCCATGAATGTCGATTCGATCTGCGGGCGAGCCAGCCCCAAGCAAGCTCGCCGCGGCCAGTTCACGCAGCCCATCGGAGATCGCGCCGTCGTTGCTCAGCGGCGCTAGGATGCAGGCTTCGACTGCTTCGAGCTCGGTGGCACCAGCGGCGACAAGCTTTGCCGCCGTGACCAGGACGCGTGTTGAAGGCGGCTCGAAGTGCAGCACGTCGTTCGCGTTGCGCATGCTCGTCGCGCAGGTGACGAGCCGAGTGGCAACCGGCAAGTCAACGCCTGCCTCGGCAACCAGCACCGCGGCCTCTCGATCCGCCGGCAGGTAGTTCATGGCCACGGTCACGAAGCGCTGACGAAAGGACGGCTTCAGCTCCTTCAGGGAGCTGCGATATGCCGGGTTGTACGAGCAGACCAGCATGAAGGAGTCCGGCGCTCTGACCACCTCGCCGGCGCGGTCGAGATAGAGCGTGCGACGATGGTCCGCCAGCGAATGAAGAACGGCGAGGGAATCGTGACGGGCCTCGACGACTTCATCCATGTAACAGATGGCGCCGCTCTTGACCGCACGGGTGAGCGGCCCGTCGTTCCAGACGATGTCGCCACTGGTCACCATGAATCGACCGACGAGGTCCGAGCTCGTCAGGTCGTCGTGGCAGCTGATGGTCAGGACACTGCGTCCCAACAGTTCGCCCATGTGCTCGACGAGCCGTGTCTTTCCGCATCCCGTGGGTCCGGTGAGCATGACGGGCACGCGTTGTTCAGCGGCCCGCTTGAAGAGCTCCACTTCGTTCCCGTTGATGTGATAGTTGCTCTTCATAGTCAGGCAGCCACGAGCTCGCGATGAACGTGCGCGAGGACTCGTGGAAGCTCTTCCACCCGCTTGATTCGCGTGGATCGCCGCGGGCCGAAAACATCCGGAAGGGGATCCACCTTCGTTTGCCCGACGCCGATGTAGTAGATGAACACCGCGGCGTCGTCAGCCTCTTCGACCGCATGGGCCGCGTCGGCCCAGGCATATCGACCCTCGTAGCCTTCGTCCGAGATCAGGCCGTCGCCGATCACGATGAGAAGGCGCCGCTCCGATGCCTGCTCGAGCAATCGGCTGGTCAGGTGTCTCAACGGAGCGCCCAGCCTCGTGTAACCTCCGGTCGTAAGCCCCAGATCGCCCGGCGCTACGGAGTGGGCGTCGCTGAAGTCCTTCAGACACGTCACGTCCACTCGATGGCGGGTCTTGCCGTTGAATACGAACAAGCCGTGGCGTTCCCGGGCGAGCGACATGGCATGGCAGAGCGCATCGGCGCACGCGAGCTCCAGCTTGAAGATCCGACCGTGTCCCATCCCCAAGGAAGCGCTGCCATCGAGCAGGAGTGCGGTGGTGACGTCGCGGAATCCGGGCTGCAGGTCCCGGAACACGCGCGCTTCCGACGACTTGCCGATCAGTCGATCCACGTGGTGCTCGATGTACTGATCGATGTCCAGATCAGATCCGTCCTCGAGGCGACCCTTCATCACGCGGTGCGTGTGTTCCTCGAACCAGCGACGCAGATCTGCCGAGACCCGGGGGATGGGTCTCGTGCTCGGAGGATGTTTTCGCTCGAGGACAGCGACGTGATCGGCTAGAAACTTGTTCGTCCACAGGTTCCACTCGGGGTAAGGGATGCCTGCGCGCTGGTCAGCCCGAATCTCGATGTCGTCGTCCTCGGGCCGGCTCGGCGGCGGCAAGCGCGAGCTTTCGATGTTGCTTTCACCTCCCGCTGCGACCGTGTCGAACCCCGGAGAGAGGTAGCGCCGGGTCGTCGACCACGGCATCCTTCCCCGGCGGCGTCGAAGCGCATCGAACCACCCACTTTTGGGCGCCGCTCCGAGGGGGAGCCGCCCAAGCAGGGGATGGACGTTCAGTTCCTGTTTCGACTGGGCGAGCGCCATCGCGCGCTCGAGGATCGCAGGGCCGTCGAGATCCGCATCTGCCATCTGAAGATCAGGAAGAAGACGTCGAAACTCGGGAAGAAGACCGGGCCAGCGCGAGCCGATCCAGCCGAGCGCAACGCCGCCTTCGACGATCGAGAGTGCCCTGATTTGCCGATGAGACAACGCCGCCAGGGTGTAGGGCGCGATGCGGCCCTTGGACGGTGAGCACTGCATCGCGACCCCGCAGGTCCAGGTTCGCAGCGTCCAATCGGGGGTCAGGGCCGGATACGGAACATGCACTACCGTGCGACCGGGGTTCATGCCGAAGCTTCGACGTCCACCGGAGATCAGGCGGACGCTCTCGCAGCGCCCGCCGGAAAACGCAGCCGCCACGACGGCGCAACTGCGCTCGATCCTGACGGCCTGCCCTGGACCCGAGGACACGACGGGATTCCTGCTTCGGATGTCGCGATCGGAAGGTGCCACCGCAATCAGAAGGTGCCCATGGACTCCATGAACCAGTACCAGAACCAGACGATCAGGCCGGCGACGCCGAACGCGAACGTAAGGCGCAGAATCTCCAGAAGCCAGAATTCCAACGTCATCGGGATCTCCTCCTGGTTCGAACGTGGGCAAGATTCTACTTGCGCGCAGATTGAATTTCAACTTGCGCATCAGTAGAATACGCGCAGATTCCGAACATCCGGGGGCCCGGCAACCGCCCGGGCATCGAGAAATGGCGAGCAACGGAACCGTCATCGAACCCAGCGGCGCCAAGGCGGAACGCACTCGGGCCAGCATCCTTGCTGCCGCCGAAAAGCTGTTCTCCAAGCAGGGCTACGCGGCCACGCGACTCGAGGACGTCGCCGAAGCCCTGAAACTGACTCGAGCCGCGCTCTTCTACTACTACCGGGACAAGCAGGCGCTCTACGACGCCATGCTCGATGACGCGTTTGGTTCGCTCGCCCAGCAACTCAGCGACGTGCTCGCCGCCGACAAGAAGAGCATTGCCGAGCGCATCGAGCTGGCGGTCGAAGCCTGGGTGGATGCGATCGTGGCTCGCCCGACGCTTGCGAGCCTGATCTTGCGCTTTGTCGCAGACGGCGCCCAGCAGCCGGCGCACCGCATCTTTTCCGACAACGACCGGATCCCGATGAAGTTCTGGTCGCTGTTCCAGCAGGGGCGCAAGAAGGGAGAGCTCAAGCCGCTTCACGCCGATCCGTTTCACGCCGCGAGCGCCGTGATCGGAACGACCGTGTTTTACATTTCCGCACTCGCAGCCCTCGTCCCGCACGGCCGGTTCCGGCCGCTGGATCCGAAGCAGATCGCAGCCCACAAGCGCGAGGCGCTGCACGCGACTCGCCGCCTGCTCGGAATCGCGGGCAAGGGCGGCCAGCCGAGCGACTAGCCGGCTCAAGAACAGCGTCCTCGCTTCGGTCTGGAGCAAATGGCGATGTCGCCGTCGTCCTTCTCCCTCTACCGATTCACTCGGAGGGCCCCTGCACGCGGAAGCCGCATCGCCAGGCGGATTACGTGGTGAAGAAGCCAGCCCGGCAGAATGCGACTCATGAGCACCAGGATCGTGGCGTCCACTCCGGCGGTGTGCCGCGCGAATGGCGCCTGTTCCGAGATCGCCCGGGCCAGAACGCGCGCGAAGCGTTTGGGGGCGTTCGCCGCTCGCACCACGATCTCGCCCGTCTTGTCGATGCCCACGTAGTGCGCCGCGTACGGCCCCTCGTAGTTCCGATAGTCGGCGGTCTGGACGAGAATGTCCGTCTTGAACGTTCCGGAGACGAGGATGGTGATACCCAGTCCGAAGGGCGCGATCTCTCCGGCAAGAGATTCAGCCCAGCGTTCGAGAGCCCCCTTGGAAGCAGAGTAGGCGCTGATCGCCGGCATGCCACGCACGGCGCCCTGACTCGAGACGACGACGATTCGGCCGCGTCCTGCTGCGCGCATGCAGGGCAACAACGCTCGCGTGAGCTCGATTGGCCCGAACAGATTGGTCGCGAATATCTGCGCCCACGCGCCGCTCGGCGTGTCCTCGAAGCTGCCTGCTGCAGCAATGCCGGCGTTGTGCACGAGGACGTCGGGGGCACCCACCGCCGCTTCGATGGCCTTCGCCGCTTCGGCGATTGACGCCCCGTCGTCCAGGTCGAGCTTCACGCAGAGTAAGCGCGGATCGTCGGCGCGTGCACCGGTCTCCGCGCGCAGGCGCTCGAGCCCCGCGTCGACCGAACGCATGGCTGCGACCACCCGCCACCCGACCTTGTAGAGATGCGCCGCGGACGCGAGACCGAGCCCGCGCGACGCACCGGTGATGACGACGCTCCGCGGCGCGGTCAGTGCGCAGGCCTTTTGCACATGCCGTCGGCTTTCACCGGGTTGACCTTCGGCCGTCCGTCAGGCTGGCCCGTCGCCCACGTGCTCCAGTAGCCCTCGAGGTAGGGTCCGGGCTCGCCCTCGCGTTCGAAGTAGCCCTGTGGGTCGTAGACCTTGGCTTCCGGATACGGATACGGACACGCCACGCTGGTCGCGAGCCCCGACATGCGAATGGCTGCGAAGGCGCCCCCGTACATGAAATAGGCGACGTTCACGATCGCGAACATCACCAGGAACGTGCCGAGCGCCGGGTGGTTTGGCAGCCAACGAAAGCGTTGGGCCAATTTCTCGGCTTGTGTGCGTCCCGTGTCGTCGCGATAGCAAAGGACCGCCGCAGGAATCATCACCAGGCAGACCAGCGAAGACTCCCAGATCAACGGGAACTGGAAGGTCGTTCCGGAGAACAGCGAGCCCCATGGAATGACTTGCGAGTAGATGTACAGGCCCGTGTGAACGAGCGAGATCTCGAGGAACGCATCGAAGACGAACCCGATGACGAGGACTACGGCCGCCAAGCTGACGAGCGGATGGCGCCAAACGAATGCATCCATCGATGCGCGCGCCTGAAGCCGGCGCAGCACCGCCATGGCCGGGAAGAACGGGCCGAAGTAGAAGAGGGCGTAGCCGATGACGATGAAGGGCTCCACCGTCGGCGACATCTTCACCAAGGGCCAGTCTTCGGGCCAGTGCCAGAGCTGCGGATTGTATACGGCGTACGGCGCCCAGTTCATGATCGGGTCCTGCCAGACGATTGCCGTCGAGGCGATCGTCATGAGCACGTACGGATGACCGGGCTGCCGACGCCACGCGCGCACGCACCCGGCGATGATGGCGACCATCAGGGCGACCGCTCCCCACTCGTGGATGACGAGCCAACGGTTGTCCCCCCAACCGAACAAGAACTCCACCGGGCGCGGAACGCCAGTCACTTCCGGGTTTGCGATGCGAGGTGACACGGCTCCCATGCGCGCGTGATAGGCGATGACCCCGAGGATGCCGGCACTGACGAGAACCCAAACCCAGGTCATCGGGGAGGGCTTCTCGAGAGTCCCCGTGCTGGTTGCCGTGGGATGCAATTGCCGTGTGCTCATAGCCGAATCAGTCGGCGAGGTACGCATCAATCATCTCCAGCAGCCCGCGCATGATCGTCGGGTCGTCAGTGAGGGGCCCTGCGATCGCGGCACGAGCTGCCTCGCGCATTCCGAGCCCATCCGCGACGAGTCGCCCGGCGGCGATCAGCACGCGCGTCGAGGCGACCTCGCGGAGCCCGGCTGTCTCGAGCCGCCGGATCGCCTGACCGAGCCGCACGAGCTCGACGGCCTTGTCGTGCGAGACGCCGGCCTCGTGGGCGACGATCTTCGCCTCGACTTCCGGCGCCGGGAAGCCGAGCTCGATTGCTGTCATTCGTTGGCGCGTCGAATCCTTCAGGTCTTTGAGAATACTCTGATAGCCGGGGTTGTAGGACACGACCAAGCAGAACTCCGCTGGTGCGTTCAGGGTCAACCCGAGACGCTCGATCGGGAGCTGGCGTCGGTGATCGGCCAATGGATGCAGCACGACGGTCGTATCCTGCCGAGCCTCCACGACCTCATCGAGATAACAGATGGCTCCCTCGCGTACGGCGCGGGTGAGCGGACCATCGACCCACTCGGTTTCACCGCCGCGCAGCAGGAATCTGCCGACGAGGTCGGCGGTCGTCAGGTCGTCGTGGCAAGCCACCGTGATGAGCGGGCGGCCCAGGTCGTGCGCCATCGCTTCGACGAAGCGCGTCTTCCCGCATCCGGTAGGCCCCTTGATCAGGATCGACATCCTCTGTCGAAACGCAGCTTTGAAGACACGCTCTTCGTTCGCCACGGATACATAGTGTGGCCGCGGACCATTCGACCTCAGCGGTTTCACGTCTGCTGTCATGCCGAGCCTTTCATGCCACTCGTCGCCTGCCGTCCGCCGAGCGGATCGCCGAACGGAACAGCGGCCCGAGGCCTTGACTCAGTTGCTCGGGCGCAAGCAGCATCGCGTGCGCCGAGCTGCCGAAAACGCGCCGAAGGGTCTCGCCATCCGTGGCGGCTCCGACGCTCAGACACAGACAGCCCACGCCATGACGGCGAGCCTCGCCGAGCGCACGACGCGCGTCGGCCGCGCCGTACACAGGTTCGTAGCCGTGGTCGTACGCCAACCCGTCGGACAGCACGACGAGCAGGTGCCGCGGCGTTCCGCCGTGGTCTTGAAGCAACGCGGTGCCGTGTCGGATCGCCCCACCCAACCTCGAGTACGCTCCGGGCTCGAGGCTGCCGAGCCGCTGCAGCACGAGTGAGCCCGGATCCTCGCCGAAGCGCTTGACCGGCATGATGCGCACCGCGGAACGCCCCTGCGAGTGAAAGGCGTACAGCGCCACGCGATCGCCGAGCTCGTGGAGCGCGAGCATCAACGCGGCTGCGGCGGCCCGCTGCTCTTCGTGGACGGTCTTCCCGCTCGCCGCGGGCTCGGCCGCGGAGCCCGAGACATCCAGCAAGAGCAGCACGGAGAGATCGCGCCGGCGGCGAACGCTGTCGATGAAGACCGCCTCGTCCGGCGCCGACCCAGCCAGCATTTCGACGTGTGCTTCGACGACTGCGTCGACGTCGATGTCATCGCCCTGCGCCTGCCGGGGATAACGATCGATGCCCAGGCCGAGACGCGCGAGCGATCGGCGCAAGCCCGCCCGGTCGGGCACCGCGAAGCGCGCAGCGTCTTTCGGCTTGGTCTCGACCTCGTGCACCGTGCACCAGTCCTTGCGGTAGCGCCCGCCATGCACGTCCCACTCGGGATACTTCGTGCCCTGGTCGCGGTCTTCGCAAGAATCGTTCACCCTCTCCGTCGTCGCCGTCGAGAACACGGCACGACTGCCGCCGCGCCTCCCGGTGCGCGTCCAGTGCGTCGGCGCGTCGGCGCCAGGTGATCCGCCTCCGCGGAGTTGGCGCACCGGCGCGAGCAGCTTCGCCAGCCACCGCCCGATTGCGCCTCCACCGCCAACGGGGCTCGAGAACGGATCTTCCGTGGTCTCGTCAGTCGTCGTGTCCCCGAGCTCCACCAGCACGTGATTGCGATGCGCGCGCGCGACGTGCCGGAGCGTCTGCGACCGCTCGGGACTGCGCATCGACGAGAGCAAACGCTGCGCGCGGATCGTTCCGAAGCTGGCGGGTGGATCGACGATCGTCCGGTTGCTCCGCGCGGCCGAAAGAGAAACGGCCGGCGACTCGCTGGCTGCCGCTATGTCGGGGCGGATCAGCGATCGCACCGAGGCTGGCAAAAGCTGCTCGAGCGCCGTGAGCGCACGGTGCCCCTCCACGGCGAGGTAGCGCCGGGTCAGCGTCGGCCGCCGCACCAGGTCGGCCACAATCTCTCGCTCCAGGCTTCCCGCTGCCAAGAGCGACGCCTGCACGGCCAGCGACTCGATCTGTTCACGCACGCTCTTGTGGACGTCGACGTAGACCACCTTGCCATCCGTCCACGCCGGCCCACCAGGCTCCGCCGGCGCCACCTGCAGCGAACGGCGCGAGATCGCCGAGGCCAGCAAGCTAAGCCGCCCTACTCCGTGGTTGTTCGGTTCTTCCCTCACACCGATTCTACTTGCGAGTCAATCGAATGTTGCCTTGCGAGTCAATCGAATTCCTGGATAAACGGGACATCCATGCTCGCAATCGCACCGGCCCCCAAAGCGGAGCGAACTCGGGCGGCCATCCTCGCGGCCGCGGAGGAGCTCTTCGCCCGGCACGGCTACGTCGCCACGCGTCTCGAGGACGTGGCCGCGGCCGTGGGTGTGAAGCGGGCGGCGCTCTTCTACTACTACCCCGACAAGCAACACCTCTACGACGCCGTGGTCGACGGTGCGTTCGGCTCGCTCGTCGCGCGCCTCGACGAGGCGTTCTCGACGCCGACCTCGATCGCACAGCGCGTGGAACGCGGGGTGGAGGCCTGGGTGGACGCGATCGCGGCCCGCCCAACGCTCGCCCGCCTGATCCTGCGCCATGCCGCCGAGGCAGAGGCGCACCCGACACAGGGCCTCTTCCCCGCGACCGAGCGGCTCCTTCGCGGCGGCTGGTTGCTCTTCGAGCAGGGCCGCGCAAGCGGCGAGCTCAAACCGCTCCACGACGACCCTTTCCACACCGCGAGCGCGGTGATCGGCGCCACGGTCTTCTACTTCGTTGCGCTTGCCCCTCTGGTCCCTACTGGCGACTTCAATCCACTAGAGCCCGAGCAGGTGATGACTCACAAGCGCGAGGCGGTGCGCACCGTGCGGCACCTCTTGGGCATCGCCACGCCGCGACCCGTGAAGAAGAGGCCGAAGATCGCCCCGCGCAGGAAGCGGTGAGGGCCGATTTCGGCCATGCCCTCGGGATCGAGCGCAGGAAGGGCGGCGCGAAGGCGTAACGTTTCCTACCCCGCCATGGCTCGCCATCGAAGGATCGCATCGCACAACTTCGGCTGTCTGCCCGGGATCGGGCTTTCAGGGGGGCACCGCGCGTGCATTGCGCGCGACCGGTCGGAGAAGTTCGGCGACGTGGTAGCGGCGTAGCGTCGCGGACGTCTTGCCAAGGCGCCGGGCCGCCTCGCCGTCTCACACTCGGAAGCCGTAGACACGCGCGGCGTTGTCACAGGTCACCTTGCGCAGAACCTCGGGGCCATGCAGCGCGAGCGGCGACTCGGCCAATGCCTTGCGCGAGTGGGGCCACGTGCTGTCGCCGTGCGGGTAGTCCGAGGCCCACATCACATTGTCGACGCCGATGCGTGGAATCAGCTCGACTCCGAGCTTCTCGTCCTCGTAGGTGGTGAACACCTGCCGCGCGAAGATGTCGCTGGGCAGCATCTCGATCTTGTGGTCTCGGATCTTCGAGCCGTACTTGTGCAGCTCGTGGTCGAGCCGCTCGATCACGTACGGAATCCAGCCCAGGCCCGCCTCGCCCATCACGAACTTGACGCGCGGTCGCTTCTCGAGGATGCCCGAGAAGATCATTCCCGAGAGCGTCTCGTCGAGCTGCATCGGCACGACGGCGACGGCCGCGGGCATCTCCCATGAGCCGAGCTTCGGGGTCAGGCTGTGGAGGCCTCCCGGAGAGAGATGGACGTGGATCGGAATGCCGATCTCGTCTGCGGCGTCCCAGAACTCCGTCCAGTCGGGATCGAAGAGCGGCTTGCCGCGGCCCACCGTCCCGCTGACGATCGCACCCTTGTGGCCCAGCGCAGCACAGCGCTCGAGCTCGCGCCTGGCGACCTGCGGATCGTACGAGGGGATGTCCGGCAGCAGGATCAGGCGATCGGGCGCCCTGCGCTGGAATTCGGCCGCCCAGTCGTTGTAGACGCGCGCGACCTGCTCGTGCAGTGCAGCGTCGTTGATCTGGAGCTGGGTGCAGGCCGGGCCGTAGACCACCTGCGCGCGCACGCCGTCACGGTCCATGTCCTCGAGTCGCGTCTGCGGGTTGCCGGGCCGGAGGCCGTGGTCGTGGGCGGCGATGAAACCCGTCTCCTTGCGGCCGCTGGGTGAGACGCGCTGACCGTCACAGAACCAGTACGGCCCCTCGGGCGTCTCTTCGACACGCGGGCCTCGTGCGCGCCACTCCTTGGGCAAACCCAACGACCAGACGTCGGTCGGCATGGCGTGGATGTCGAGATGGTCGTCGGCCGAGATCAGCACCTGCTCAGCGGGTAGTGACACAGCGCTTCTCCTCATTTGCTCACATGGTTTCCAGGCCTTGCGAAGCTTACTTTCGCGCCAGTATAAGAGCAACCACCACGAAGCACCCCCAGGAACGCCATGAATGGCAATCGACCCCAGAAGCAGATGGCCCACGCACTCTCGGCTCCGTTCGACCGCGAGGCAGGAGGGACCCGATGAACGTGCTCGATCGTGACTTCTTCACCGACCCCGAGATCATCCAGGATCCGACTTCCCTACTACCGGGCGCTGCACGAGCGCGGTCCGGTGGTGCGCGAGCCGCACAAGGGTGTCTTCATGCTCTCCCGTATCGATGAGATCCTCGAGGTCTACACGGATCACGAACGCTTCTCGGCGATCGTCGGACCGCTCGGTCCGCTGATAGACGTCCCGCAGCCCACCGAGGGCGAGAGCTGGGCCGAGGTGATCGAGCGTCGCCGTCATGAGATCCCGCTGGGCGACCAGCTCATGTCCCTCGATCCTCCCAAGCACACCCGACATCGCGCACTGGCCGGCAGGTTCTTCTCGCCCAACCGGCTCAAACAGAACGAGGAGTTCATCCGGACCCTCGCCGACGAACTGATCGTCGAGTTCGTCGATCGCGGCCAGGTGGAGTTCTCCGCCGCCTACGCGAGGCCCTTCACCCTGCTCGTGATCGCCGACCTCCTAGGGGTCCCGCGCGAAGACCACGAGACGTTCCGCGGTTGGCTGGGGGGAGAGCGCGGCACGGTCGGAGATCCTCAAGGCCGGAACGATGCTGGCGATCAGGTGTTCGCGAACCTGGCGCCCTACTTCGCCGGCTACATCGAGCAGCGCCGCGCTTCGCCGAGCGATGACGTCATGGGCCGACTGGCCACCGCCCGATTCTCCGATGGAGAGCTCCCCGAGGTGATGGACGTCGTTCGCCTCGCCGCCATCGTGTTCGCCGCCGGGCAGGAGACGACGGCACGCCTCTTCCTCGCCGGAATGCGGGTTCTCGGGGAGCACCCCGCCGTCGCCGACGAGCTTCGAAGCGACCCCGGGGCAATCCCGAACTTCGTCGAGGAGTGCCTGCGCCTCGAGGGTCCCATCAAGGGCTCCTTCCGCCTGGCCCTGCACGATACGAGGCTCGCCGGCGTCCCCATTCCAGCGGGGTCCATGACGATGGCGGTGATCGGCGCTGCCAACCGCGACCCCCGCGTCTTCGAAGACCCCGACCGCTTCGATGCCAGACGTTCGAACGCCTCGCGCAACATCGCCTTCGGTCACGGCGAACACTTCTGTATCGGCGCCAGTCTCGCCCGCGCCGAAGCGCGTATCGGCTTCGAGCGCCTCCTCGCCCGGCTCGACGACATTCGGCTGGTGGACCCGGGTGCACTCTCCTACGCCGAGAGCTTCATCATCCGCGGCCTGAACGACTTGCCCTTGCGCTTCCGGCGTCGCTCGTAGCGGGCTACTTCCCCGATCGGGCCAGGGCGTCCAGGTCGAAGACGCGGGGGTCGAGCTTGCCGCGAAGGTAGAAGCCCGCCTTGGGGCTCACCTTGATGCCGGCGACGGTGGCTCGGTTCAGCCTGATGTTTTCGACCGTCTGGAAGGCCTGGTTCGAGCCCTGGTTGTAGTCGACCTTGCCGTTCGGCCGGGTGAACGGGAGGGCGTTCCACGTCATCACCTGATGAATGGCGAGCAGCTCACCCTTCCATCCGAACTTCCGGTTCCACGCCCCATCATAGCTCACCGTGTCGATGTACAGCTGGATCTTGCCGAAGAGGTAGTACCTGTCGCGCGGCACGCCTTCGATGATCCAGTGGCGACGCTTGGAGAGGGTCGCGGCGGCGGTCGGTGCCCATGCAACACCCTTCCAGCTTCGGGTCCAAGTAGCCGACGAACGGGAGGTCCGGCCATTCCGCGTCCCAGCCCTTGTCGTCGGTCCACGTCGCCTTCGCCTGCCCCTTCAAGTTCGTCTCTTCCGTCAGGCGGAGCTGGTCGGCCTGGCCGACCAGTGTCCACACGAAGTCCTCGACCTTGCCGTCGAAGAACCGACCGTCGTCCTGGCTCACGTCCGACCCGAGGAAGCCATCGGAGCGGTTCGCGGGGCTCACGGCCCGTACGCGGCGGAGAGCCGGCACGTATGACCACGACGAGTCGCGCTTGCCGGGGTCGCGATAGCGCCAGGTGAGCGCCGAGGTGCCATGCAAGTCCGCCGGTGCGACCACCAGCGCGAGACTGCGGGACAGGAAGTTCTCCGGGTTCGCCGGGGGCAACTCGTCCTGCGGGACGCCGTCGTAGTAGCCGAATGTCGCTTGCGCGTCGGACCGTCGCTCGAGGCTGGTGGGGCTGACCCAGTTCACCTGCGACTCGGCGCTGACGTTGCCGTAGTACCAGGAGCGATAGAAATGGTTCCAGAGGATCTTGGCCGCCGCGGCGGGGTCCTTCTCGTCGATCGTGGGGAAGGGAAAACCCAGGATGTAGGTCGGCTGCTTGCCGGTCGCCTTGTCGAGGATGGTTCCTTCCGGACTGGTGGTGAACTTGCCTTCGTTGGCCTCCGATGCCGCCTTGAAGTCGGGCGGGAAGGTGGTCATCGCGCTCGGCCAGTCGACGAACTTGTTCGCGTACTCGCCGTCCTTGTAGTGCCGCAGAATCTCGGGCGGCAGAAGCCCTTCGGCCTTCTGCCAGCTATCCTTGTCGATCATGTCGCCGGTCTGGAGATCGCCTGCGCGGGACGAGGTGACGGTCGCGGCGACCGCAAGGGCGAGCACTAGCCTGCTGACTTCACGCATCGTCGAAAGTCCTTCCTCTCGGCTCACGTCGCGGAGCCCCGGCGTGCGATCGGGCCCGAGGATCAGCCTCCGAGGTTCATGGACTGGGAGATCACGGCGAACCCATTCGTCGCCGCCAGGCGCTTGCCGACCGCCGCCTGGTACCCGGCCGATCGGTACCAGGCCTTGGCCGCCTCCGTGGATTCGAACTTGACGATCACCGTGTGCGGTCCGGGAGGTGTCCCCTCGATGGTCTCCGCGGCGACGTCGAACGCCACGACCTCTCCGCCGCACTTGCCTGAATGGTCGGGGCGGCAGCGGCCTGGTACTCCCGGTAGAGCTTGGGATCGTTCACGACGTACTGCGCGATGAAGTATGCGGCCATGACCTCTCCTCCTTGCGCTCAGATCGCGGTCTGGATGCCGTCGAAGAACTGCCACCAGGCGTCGAGTGAGTGCTGCAGCGCATCGAGCACGCGCGCCTGGATCGCGCCGTCGGTCGCATGGCGGACGACGATGTTGTCGCCCACCTGGCTGTGCTCCGCATCGGCCATCTCGTGGATGTCCCAGAACTCCACCGCCTCGCGGCTCAACCCGTAGTTCTCCTGCAGCCGGCGCGCCATGGGCCCGAAGGCGCCCGGGACCTGGCCCTCGGCCGCCAGGTTGATTGCGGCCGCCGCCTCGACGAACGAGCGCTGCTTGGTCGACAGCTCGAACCAGTCGATCAGCGCCCGGGTCGCGGGCAGGGGCTGGCCCTCGATCATCTCGGCTCGCGAAAGGCCCACAGCCTCGCCGAAGCGGAGGAAGAGCTCCGGATGGGGCTGGTTGCAGCCCGATATCCGTCCCGTCTCCTCCTCGTAGATGCTCTCCGCGAGTTCGATGCGCACCTCGGGGAACGGACAGTTGGCGTGCATCGCGCTCACGGCGCGGGGGAACTCGCGCACCTGCAGGAAGAACTGGACGGCGAAGATCTTCAGCTGCTCGCGGCTCAGCTTGCCGTCGGCGAGCTCGAGCCAGAGCGGGTGGCTACCGAAGGTGCGTCGCGCCTCGATGCGCGCGACGAGATCCTGGATGAAGTCGTGGGGGGTTCGAACCTCGGTCATCGCTTTTCCCTACGCAACCGCTTTCGGGTTGCTGGTTTCCGAATTCGAGAACGTGCCTTTCGCTCTCCTATAGTACGACTGCAATCACCGGGGAAGGGGAATTCCGAGTCACCCCGGGGGATGCGGGAGGGCGAGCCGACCGTCCACCGAATCGATCAGTCCGACCAGGGCTCCTTGTCCCAGGGGCGATCGAGCGGCGCCATTCCCCCACCGACCGGGAAGAACTGGCGCTGCGCGTACGTCTCGCGGGCGATGCCGTGGCCCAGCTCGTCGAGGAACGCGCGCTTGAGATCCTGGGTGAACAGCATGCGCGTGTAGCGCAGCGTGAGCGGAGGCCGCTTCGCCAGCTCGCGTGCCAGCTCCCACGCCCGGTCGAGGAGCCGGTCCTTGGGGAGCACCTCGTTGACGGCTCCCCATTCGAGCGCCTCCTGGGCGCTCAGCTTCTTCCCGGTGAGGAGCAGGTACCGCGCCCGATTGCGTCCGACGATCGCGGGCCAGATGACGTGCTGGCCGTCGCCCGGCACCATGCCGCGCGGGAAATGCGCGAGGTCCTGGAAGTAGGCGTCCTCGGAGGCCAGCACGATGTCACCGAGCAGTGGGACCTCGGAGTGGATGTTGCACGGGCCGTTGACGGCGCTGATCATCGGCACGTCCACGGCGAGCACGTTCTCGATGAGCATGCGGCCGTACCAGGCCTTCTCGTCGAGCTTCTCGAGACCCTTCTGGCCGTCCATGGCGAGGTACAGGGGCTTCTCCATCGGGGCGGACCCCCAGTTGGCGTTGTAGTTCTCTCCGGTTCCCGGTGTGGATCAGGACCTTGATCTCTCGATCGCCGGCGATGTCGGCGAACGCGTCCGACATCTCGTCGTGCGCCTTCCAGTCCCACACCAGGCTGCCCCCGTCGGTGTGGCACTGCATGAGCAGGATGCCCTCGTCGCTCAGCTCGAATCGGTAGTTGGCGTACCGATCCTTGTACTCCGCAAACCTCGTTCGCTTGGCCACGGTGCTCTCCTATCGCGACCCGCTTGAGGAAGCGGGCCACGTTCCGCGTGCAGATCGTCCGTATCGAACGATTCGGTCTCGGCCGCCATCGCGAAGTCGATGGTGGCGAGCACGGCCCGCTCGACGTGCAGGTTCAGAACACGTTTGGTCGCCTCCACGGCCTGCCGGGGCAGCGAAGCGATCCTGTGGGCGGCGGCGAGGGCCGCGGAGAGCACCTCGCCGTCCGGGCAGACGTGATTCGCGAGGCCGATCTCCCTCGCCCGTGCCGCGCCGATCCGGTCTCCCGTGAACGCGTACTCCTTGGCGAGCAGCAGGCTCGTGTGCAGTGGCCAGGTCAGCGGGCCGCCGTCGGCCGCGACGAGACCCACCATCACGTGCGGGTCCGACAGATAGGCCGACTCCGCCATGTAGACGACGTCCGAGAGCGCGACGACGCTGCAGCCGAGGCCCACGGCCGGTCCGTTGACCGCGGCCACCACGGGGACCCGGCAGCGGATCATGTTGAGCACGAGCTCCCGACCCTCCGCGATCACGTCGCGTCGCAGCGCGCGGTCCTTCACCATCCGGTCGAGGAGATCGAAGTCGCCGCCTGCCGAGAACGCGCGCCCTTCCCCCGTGATGACCGCGACGCGCGCATCGGGGTCGGCGCTGAGGAGGGGGAAGACGCGGGTCAGGCCCAGGTGCAGGTCGTCGTTCACGGCGTTGAGCTGATCCGGACGGGAGAGCCGCACGATGCGCACGGGGCCGTCGGTCTCGACGCGAACCGCCTCGGGAAGGGCGTAGTCCATGAGATCTCCTCTCTCTGCGCGCGGCGCACTCAGGCCGCCGGAAGGCCGAGGATCCGCGTGGCGATGATGTTCTTCTGGATCTGCGAGGTGCCGCCCATCACGCTCTGGGCGCGGCTGTACAGGTAGATCTTGAGCGCGACGTCGTCGCCGTCGACCACCGCGTGTGGTCCCGCCACGGAGAGCGCCGCGGCCCCCACCGTCTGCTCGACCCACGTCATCAGGATCTTGTCGATCGAGCCGCCGGGACCGTGGTCGACTCCGTCGAGACGCTCGGAGAGCCTGCGGCGCACGTGCAGCCGCAGCATCTCCGCCTGCACGTACGCCCAGGCGACCGCCTCGCGCTGGTCGCTCCGAAACGCGCCGGGTTTCGCGCGCACCGTCGCCTCGAGATCCTTGACCGTCTTCACGTACCGCGCGACGTAGCCGACCTCGCTGGGCTCCCGCTCGTGGCTGACGATCGTCATCGCGATGCGCCAGCCTTCGCCGGGCTTGCCGATCATGTTCTCGGCGGGGACGCGCGCGCCGTCGAACACCACCTGGCCGAACTCGCTGGTGATGCCGTTGATCATGCGGAGCGGGTACTGCTCGATCCCGCGCTGGCGCATCGGCACGGCGAAGGCGGACAGCCCCTTGTGCTTCGCGACGTCGGGGTCGGTGCGCGCGAGCAGAAAGCACCAATCGGCGACGTCGGAGTAGCTCGTCCAGATCTTGTGCCCGTGGATCACGTACTCGTCGCCGTCGCGCGTCGCGGTGGTGCGCAGAGAGGCCAGGTCGGACCCGGCGTCGGGCTCGCTGAAGCCCTGGCACCAGCGCTCGCGGCCGCTGATCAGGCCGGGCAGGAAGCGCTGCTGGACCGCCTCGCTGGCGTGCGTCGTGATCCCCTGGACGAGGTATCCGAGGCTCGGGCGCGGCGGCGCGCCGGCGGCGGCGAGCTCCTCGTCGAGGATGACGTCGAAGACCGAGGGCAGGTCGTGACCGCCGAAGCGGGAGGGCCAGGAGAGGCCGAAGAAGCCCGCGTCGTACAGCGCCGTGTGCCACTCCGCCTGCCGGGCCCAGTACTCGTCGTCGGTCGAGGAGACCGGCAGACCCGGGTTGTGCTCGGCGATCCAGGCGCGCAGCCGCGACCGGAACTCCGCTTCCTCCGGTGAGTCACGAAAGTCCGTAGGTCACCCCGAGACGGGTCCGCTCGAGCTGGCGCAGCTGCTCGCCGTCGTCCCCGAACCACTGCGAGGAGAGCAACGCCCGGCGGAGATAGACGTGGACGATGCAGTCCCACGTATTTCCCGATCCCGCCGTGCACCTGCACCGCGGTCTCGCAGACGGTGCGTGCGGCGCGCGCGCAGTAGGCCTTGGCCACGCGCCCGGCGGCGCGGGCCTCGTCCGGGCCGAGCTGATCCACGGCCCACGCGGGGTACAGCGCGGCGCTGAACGCCCCCTCGATCAGGCAGCGAGCCTCCGCGAGGAGATGCTGCACGGCCTGGAAGGTGCCGATGGGGACGCCGTACTGCTTCCGCTCCTGCGCGTAGGTGACCGAGACGTCGAGCACGCCGCGCATGAGCCCGACCATATCGGCGCTCGTGAGCGCCAGGCCCAGGGTCGCCCAGGCGTCGAGATCGTCGCGCGTGAGGCGCCGAGACTGGTCGGGAACCGGGAGCAGGGGCACGCCGGCCGGGAGTGAACGGATCGTCCGTGTGAGATCGGCGCCGTCGCTCGCGCCATCGGCCTTCGCCAGCGCGAGGTGGTAGCCGTCGCCGTCGGGGACCAGGACGTAGGCCGCGATGGGACCCTGCGCGGCATGGTCGACGGCGAGGATCGGCGTGTCCGTCGCCGGGCCCGACACCACCGCAGCGTCGATCAGGTCGGGCGAGAAGGCGATCACCGCGCCGTCGACGGGGCGCACGCCCGCACGGCGGGCGAGATCCGCGGCGAGGATCGGGCCCGCGAACGGAACGTCGGCAACGGCCTCCCCCAGCGCGTCGGCGATGATCGCCGCCTCGACCCCGCTGGCGAGCGGATCGCCGTCGCCCCTGTCCTGGCGCAGCTCGAGCCAGCCGGCGGCGCGCACCGCGTCGGCGAGGCGCTTGCTCCGCTCGCGGTCGTCGAGATCGGCCACCGTACGCGGTCCGAGCTCGCGAGCCAGGCGGCGGGCAGTGCGCCGCAGCTCGGCCTGCTCGGGAGTGTCGCGGGTATCCATGGATGAGAATCGCACTTGTAACAGATGAGAGTCGGGTTGCAAAAGTCCGATATGGCCCTATCATCCACCGCGCCTCCCGCGCCCGGCGAGAGTCCGATGCCGCGCGAACACGACTACCACCCCCTGACGGTGGCCGACGTCGTCGACGAGACCGCCGACACGCGGTCGTTCGTCCTCGAGATCCCTCCGGCACTCGACGCGCGGTTCGCCTACGCCGCCGGACAGTTCTGCACGTTCCGCGCGACGATCGGCGGCGAGCCCATCGTCCGCTGCTACTCGATGTCGAGCGCGCCGGAAACGGGCGATCCCTTCACCGTCACGGTCAAGCGCGTGCCCGGCGGGAAGATGTCGAACTGGATGAACGACACGCTGGCCCCGGGCGACACGATCGACGTGATGCCCCCGGCCGGGCGCTTCGTGCTGCGCGCCGCCGAGACGCCGATCGTGGCCTTCGCGGGAGGCAGCGGCATCACGCCGGTCCTCTCGATCATCAAGACCGCGCTCGCCACCACGGCGCGCGAGATCGCGCTGGTGTACGCGAACCGTGGCCCCGGCAGCGTCATCTTCGCCGACGTGCTGGAACGCCTCCGTGCGGGGTCGGGCGGCCGCCTCTCCGTGCATCATCATCTCGACTCGGAGAAGGGGTTCCTCGACGCCGCGACCTGCGCGGCGCTGGTCGGGGACCGCGACGGAGGCCGACTTCTACGTGTGCGGCCCGGGGCCGTACATGAAGGTCGTCCAGGCCGGTCTGGATCAGCGAGGGGTCGATCCGGGTCGCCTGTTCATCGAGCGGTTCGAGTTGCCCGACGACGCGCCGGCGGCCAGCGTGGCATCCGAGACGGAGTCGATCATGATCCGGCTCGAAGGACGGAAGCGCCGCGTCGGGTACGAGCCCGGCGATACCATTCTCGACACCGCACGGCGTGCGGGTCTGAAGCCGCCGTTCGCCTGCCAGGCAGGGAATTGCGGGACCTGCATGGCCCACCTCGAGGAGGGGCGGGTCACGATGCGCGTGAACAACGCGCTGGCCGCCGACGAGGTCGAGCAGGGATGGATCCTGACCTGCCAGGCGATTCCCACGAGCCGCGAGGTCGTCGTCGACTATGACCGGTGACGCGTTCACAGCTCGGGACAGAGCGAGGCGAGGAACGCCAGGGTCCGCTTCCGTGACTCGATGCGTGCCTCGCGGTGGGGCCCGAACGGGACGACGCGGACCGCAAAATCAGTGGCTCCCGCGTCGCGGAAGGCGCGCAGCCGATCGACGATGGCCGACTCGTCGCCCGCCGCGAGCATGTCGCCCTCGTTGGTGGCATCGCCTCGCTCGAGCAATCGCTGGTAGTTCGGGCTGAACGCGGCCTGTCCGAACACGCGGTTCGCCCATGCCCGCGCGTCGTCCACTTCGTCGTTGGAGCAGAGGGTGACTGGGACTCCGACGATCACCCGCGGAGCGGGCCTTCCGGCGTCGGCCGCGGCCTTCGTGATGCGCGGGACGACGTGTTCCGCGACGGCCCGCTCGTCGGCCATCCACAGGATCGTCCCCGACGTCTGCTCGCCGGCGACGCGGAGCATTACCGGGCCCAGGGCGGCGAGCAGCACCGGGTTGGGGCTCCTGTCCGTGACGTCCATCGGGCTGTGCACGCGGTACCCGTCGTTCTCGACGTCCACCGAGCCCGGGCCGCGCAGGGCCGTGTTCAGGACCTCCAGATAGTTGCGCATCTGGTGGGCAGGCCGGTCGTACGAGAGGCCGAGCATGTCCTGGATGATCCAGTGGTGCGACGCGCCCAGGCCGAGCGTGAAGCGGCCCTCGCACACCGCCTGGATCGACAGCGCCTCCTGGGCCATGGCGATCGGATGACGGGTCTGGATGGGTACGACCGCGGTCCCGAGCTCGATCCGCTCCGTCGCCTGCCCCATCAGCGTGATCGCGGTGAAGGCGTCGAAGTCGCCCGGGACCTGCGGGCACCCAGATCGACGTAAAGCCCGCCTCCTCGGCCGCTCTCGGCATCGGCGACGAGCTGCGCCACCTTGTGGCGGTACTGCCCCTTCTCCGGGCCGATCATCACGCCGATACGCATCCTAGGGGCTGGCAATTCTATTCTCAGTCTGAGAGAATGCAAATTCCATGGCGGGAGCCGACGAAGTACACGAGGGAAACGGACCCGGTTGGCGCCAGCGTGCGGTCTCGAAAAGCCTGAGCGCCGCGCGCACCCGCGCGGAGACCCGCGTTCAGGGACTCCTGGATGCGGCGTTCGCGCTGATAGACGAGACCGGCACGACGCAGTTCACGATCCAGGAGGTCGTCGATCGCTCGAAGCAGTCGCTGCGGGGGTTCTACCAGTATTTCGAGAGCAAGGACGAGCTGCTCTTCGCGCTGCTCGAGGAGACCATCCGCGAGTCGCTCAAGGATCTTCGCTCGGCCATGGAGTCCGAGTCCAAGCCGCTCGATCGTCTTCGCGCCTTCACGATCCGTCTCCACGAGTGGTGCGAGCCTCTCGGGACGCGTCGCAAGCGCGGTGCCCACAACCGCGTTCCGATCTCGGAGTTCTCGTTGCAGCTGGCGCTCAAGAATCCCGAGCGTCTGACCGCGGCGATGGCGCCGATCTCACGAATGCTGCTCGAGGTGCTGAATGCCGCGGTTGCGGCCGGCTCCCTCCGGGTGCCCGACACGCAGCGAGCCGCGCTGCTCATCCAACAGACCGTCATGTACGGCTGGCTCATGAACCGCTTCATCCAGAATTCCCGGGCACGCGTCACGGCCGAGGACGCCTGGGAGTTCTGTCTCCACGGCCTCGGCGGCTGACACCGACGCCGGCGGGTCCTCGGAGGCGGCCCGGCTAGGCGCGGAAGAGCTTCCGCAGCTGCCTGGTGAGCTCGGACCGGAGGGCCTGGTCGTCGAGGTCGCAGGACGAGCGGGTGGATCACGGTGCCTGCGATGGCCGAGGAGACGATCGCCGCCTGGACCCGGTGCGGGGGATGGAGGCGCCACCCATGATCACACGGTTCACGCGTTCCATCACGTTCCGAAAGCGCGCGTGCTCGTTGAGGAAGCGCAGCATGACCGGGTCTCGCTGGAGGATGCCTGCCATCTGGCGGCGCTCGACGGCGAGGTCGATCATCCGGGCGATCAACACCTCGCGCGCTTGCGACCGTGATCGCTCCGCTTCGGCGGACGTCAACGCCGCCTCCAGACCCGCAAGCACCACCTCGGCGACGGCGAGGACGATCTCTTCCTTGGTGTTGTACTGGTGGTAGACGGCCGCCTTCGTCACGCCGATCGCATCAGCGATCATCTGCAGCGATGTCCCGCTGATGCCGTGCTCGGCGAACAGGGCGAGAGAGGCTTCGATGACCCGGGTCTGCGCCGGTGTGTACCGGGGGGAGCCCAGCGGGCTGGTGAGGGCCTTGGCGGGCATCACGCCATGCCGACGAAGTAGCAGCCGAGGAGAGTCACGCCGGTGAACACGACCCAGAGATCCGTGAGACGGCGCAGCAAGACGGGAGCGTGCCTGACTTCCATGAACTCCCGAACGATGATGCGCACCTTGACGAGTGCGATCACAATCGCACTCGATGTGATCGCGGCGTTCGGCCTGAGTGCATCCTGACCATCGAGTGAGCCAACCCCCAGCTGTGCGATCGTAATCGCAGACAGGGCGAGCCAGGCGACGCCAAGTCTTTTCTCGAATCCGGTCAACGGATCACCTCATGACGTAGAGCAATGCAAAGATGAGGACCCACAGGAAGTCGATCGTATGCCAGTAGGTGGCGCACGTTTCGACGATCTCCTGGGAGCGCCGCGCAGGGCTCCAGAGCTGATAGACGCCGATGGCCAGGACGACGAAGCCGATCAGGAGGTGCAGGAAGTGGATCGCCGTCAGGAAGTAGTAGAAGGAGAAGAACTCGTTGGTGGTGGGTGTGAACCCCTCGTCGATCTTCGTCGACCATTCGATCACCTTCGAGACGAGGAACGCGAAGCCGAGGAACATGGTCAGGAACGCGTTCGTCAACGCGGCTCGGAACGAACGCTCACGGGCGGCCTGGACACAGCGGGCCACTGACCAGGAGCTGGCCAGCAGAACGAGGGTATTGAAGACCCCGACACGCAGGTCCAGATGTGCCTGAGACCGCAGAAAGAGATCGGGGTTCCGTGTCCGGGAAACGATGTAGACGATGAAGTAGCTGTTGAAGACGAGCGCCTCGAAGAGGACGAAGGCCCACATGTCCGGCTGACCGGGAACGAACCGCGCCGGTGCAGCCGCCCGGATCCCCTGCGAGCGGGGCTGCGCGTTCGCGACGTTCGTCATCGTGCCGCCTTCAGCCAGCGGTCGAGAGGTCCGGCAACGGCCCGGTGCCGAAGTCTTCGCGCAAGATCATCCTTCTCAGCAAGGTGAGGAAGACGGTCGTGTAGGTGACGAACACGCCCACGTTGATCCACCACGCGATCACGCCGTTCCAGGCGAACACGCCGCTCTTGAAGATCCACGCGGGCGCAACGACGACCTCCGTGAGCGCATTGCAAAGGTTGAGGTAGGCGAACCATTTCGGGAACACGCGGTTCTCGTCGAGCAGAATCGCGGTCATCCACACCAGGGAGCCGACAAGGAACACGCCCATGGTTCCGTCGAACGTCATGAACGCGAAATCGTAGAGCCAGCTAATCTGCTCAGGGTTGCGGTCGGGTCGCATGGCACCAACCGTCAGCGCGATGCCCAACAGCAGCATGCCGGGCAGTGTGCTCAGTGCGTAGATGACGAGGTAGGAATACGCGAACGCGCGGCTCACCGACATTCGCCGCATCGAGTAGGCGATGAGCGCGTTCATGAGCGCCGTCATTCCAGAGATGATGAAGACGAAGGCAAACCCGATGAGCAGGCCGTTGTGGTGGTCGCCAAACCACTGCGCGACTCGCGTCGGCTCCCACCAGGGCGGCGGCGGGGGCTGGGTGCTCGTGACCACGAAGAACAACAACCCGAACAGCTGGTAGAAGACGACCATCGTCCACCAGGCGATCCACAGCTCCCGCTTCGGGTCGTGGCGCCAATGCCAGAGGATCCGGCGACACAGCGAGCCCGACGACTCCTCGGGGAGGGCCCCCGATTCCGAGGCGCTCACGTGGCCACCACTTCCGCAGCCCGCTGCCGGTAGATCGCCTGGCCGAGAACGACGCCCATGACGGCGATCCAGAGGCCGATGGCCGTGTTTCGGACCCAGAACGTCAGCACTCCGTCCCAGGCGAGGGCGCCTCCCATGGCCAGCCCGACGAATGAAGCAGGGACCATCGCGGCGGCGACGAGAAGGTTGAAATGCGCCACCCATGGCTTGAATACCGGCCGGGCCTGGCGGTCGAGGTAGATCGCCAGCGCGAGGATCACGCTCTGCGCGATCAGGAATCCGACCTGGCTGGCGAAGGTTACCCACGCGAGGTCGTTCAACAGGAGGGTGAGCTCCGGGTCTCGTTCCGGGCGGAAGGCGGCGAGGAGCCAGAACAGGTTGGCCAGGAGAAAGATCGTGGGGCCGCCGGCCGCGCACGCGATGATGCTGTACGAAAAGATCGGGGTGCGATGGGCCATCCTGCGAATCTGCATCACGATCAGCGCCAGGAGCGGGATGAGCCCCACCGAGAACCAATTGAATACGATCATGCTGTAACGGATGCGCGGGAGGTTCTCCGGGTCGCGATAGAAGGCAGCGACCTCTTTCGCCGACAGCGTCGGCGACATCGGCTGGACGAAGCCGGGAAACAACATGAAGACGGAAAGCCAGATGATTGCCAGCACGGGCAACGTCCACAACAGGATCACCTCGCCATCGGTTCGTTTCATCGTTTCGGATCCTCTCAAGTCTCGACGCGACGCACCGACGTTCGTGCCCCCGCTGCCCGTCGCATCTGCCGACCAGCTAGCCCCTTGCGAGAGTCTGGAGTCTACCTAGTCGATCGACTAGGCGAGTCCTAGCCGATCGACTAGGGATGGCGCAAGCTGATCGTCGCACCGCCAGCTGGCGTTCAAAAGGCGGAATGGCTGTCCGAGTTCCGTCTCGACGGCGGGCAACGGTTCGCGCCGAAGTGAACCCGCAGACCTGTCGCGTCACCCGGCCGAGGCGACACCGACGACGACCGCCTCTCAGCGACGGACGAGCCCCCGTGGCAGGGGGAGCCGGAGATCCGGGTAGCTCACGATGCCGGGCGGCGCGGCCACCACTGCCGGGATGGCGTTGACGGCGGGCATCGCCGTCATGATGTGCCCCAGCACCATGAAGTCCGCGAGCGACGTGGCTTCGAAGTCCGGCGGAGGCAGGAACTGGACCTTCGTCCGCACGGTCGGACGTCCCTGCACCTCGATGACCCAGCCGTCCTCGATCGGCCAGTCCGGCTCGAGGGCATAGGCCTTCTTCCACCGAGCGTTCAGCTCGATCACGGTGCGGTCGCCGATCCGACCCTGCCAGCTCACGGCGAGCCCCGCCACGCAGCCCGCCGCGATCCGCCACGAGCCGAGATCGAGGTCCTCGGTTGTCCTGGCATACTCGGCCTCGCAAACGATGTCGTCGAGCTCTATGCCGAGCGCGTCGGCCACCATGGCCACCGCTTCGGCAAACACCGCCGTTCCCTCGGCCGTCATCTTCGGCAGTTCGGGGGCGTCGATCGGGCGACCGAATCCAGCCCGCTTCTCCGTTTCAGGGGAGTCGTAGCCCATCGTGTGGGCGGCCTCGTTGACCGTGATCTTGTCGATCCGATCGCAGACTCCGGCGACGACGATGCTCAGCAGCTCGACGAACCCCGGGCTGATCCCCGTGCCGAAGAGCGACGAGCCGCCGCGTTCGCACGCGTCGACCAGTCGCGTGCGATCAGTGCCGAGTTGCCGCCCGTTGATGAATGCCGCCGTGGTGACGACGTTGACGCCGGCTCCGAGGATCCGCACGAGATCGTCGATCGACGGCCACATCGGGGTGTAGACGACGCAGTCGAGGCGCTGCGCGAGCAGCGCGTCGACGTCGTCGGTTGCGACCACGCCCAACGAAGCCAGGCCACACAGCTCGCCGACGTCGCGCCCGACCTTGTCGGGGGACCACGCGTAGCAGCCCACCAGCTCCAGCGCGGGATTGCGCGCGATCGCGATCGCTGACTGCTTGCCGACGTTCCCCGTGGTCCACTGGACGATTCGAAGCGCCATCGGGTCGGGCCGTCAGGACATCGCGGCGAGTGCCTTCTCGATCAACGCGCCCGGGTCGAGCACGCCCGCGTCGAGGCTTCCCGCCCAGCCCCCGTCCACGTTCAGGTTGTGCCCGCTGATGAAGCTCGCCGCATCGCTGTTCAGGAAGATCAGCGGGTACGCCATCTCTTCCGGGCGGGCGCGGCGGCCGATGGGTTCGACGAAAGTGTCGATCAGCGCCGCCGGAGCCGCCGATTCGAACACCTTCATCATCGGCGTCTGCGTGGGGGCCGGGTTCACCGTGTTGATGCGGATGCCCCGCTTGATGAGCGGCGCCGCCATTTTCATCGAAAAGACCTGGATGCACATCTTCGAGAAGACGTAGGCATCGTTGATCCGCTCCTCGTTCTTCTCGCACCAGGCGACGCCGCTGGCGGCGTCCGGTGTCGCCAGAAGGTCCTCGACCAGCTCCCGATTCTCGCGCCAGGCGTGCCCCGCCGTGGAGGCGATCATCGCGAGGGCACCACCGTTCGGCATGCGGGCCGCGACTCGCGCGTTCCAGTGCCGCATGTGGATGAAGTTGACCTTCATCACGTCGAAGTTGGGGAAGGTCTGCGGCAGGCCGGCGCAGTAGAAGGAGGCGTCCAGCGGACCGCCGATGGCTTCGAGCGCCGCGTCGATCCCCGCCGTCTCGCGCAGGTCGACTTCGCGGAATGAAGCGAGATCGACCGGGGAGCGCTTGAGATCGACGCCGTGCACCTCGGCGCCGAGCCGTACCAGCTCCCGTGCCGTGGCCTCCCCCATGCCCGAGTGGCAGCCGGCGATCACCACGCGCTTTCCGGCGTAGGACCAGACGTCAGTGCCCCGGCTCATGGGATTGGCTCGAGCTTGAGCTCGAAGGAGGCAGTTCCGGTGTCGGGGATGTACGGCTGCCGCCAGATCTCGACGGGAAACGACACCATGATGAGCGAGTACAGGAGGTGCAGCAGCCGGCGCGCGTCGTCGGGCAAGTCATCGAGCGGAAACTTGTCCAAGTAGACGATTGCCTCCTCGGCGCGCGGGAAGCAGGCGTCGTAGAACGCCTGCATCTCGTCCATCGTGCTCGCCAGGCGCTTCGCGTAGCGTTCGGGCTCGTGGGCCAGGCACCATGTGTTGGCAAAGGGCTCGAGGTCGGTGAACTCCGGGGGAAGCAGGCGATCGGCCATCGCAGTCACACCTCCGCGCGAGAGTGCTGGTAGTCGCGGACCCAGTCGTTCACCATCTTGTTCAGGTGTCGGCACATGATCTCCTGGTCGCCCAGCGGGAAGGTCGAGACGACACGCGACTCGAGCCCCATCTGCGTCGCTTCGAGGGTGCCGCAGTCCTGCAGGGCGTACTCCTTGATGGTGGCGATGCCCAGCTGCTGGGCCAGGTGTTCGCGCACGCTGCGTGGCGGGGCGAAGTAGGCGTTCGCCTCGAAGATGAGCCGATTATGTGCGGTGGGCCAGTAGTGATAGGTGAGGTACCAACCCGTCTCCCAGAACACGATCGCGAAGTTCGGGAATATCTGGAACGAATCGAGGCCCCAGTGCTTCTTGTTCCCCGGGTTGAGACCCGGCGGGAGCTGGTCGGTCACGATCTCCGACGCCTCCCAGGGGCCGAACAGGCCGCTGCGCATCACCCGCTCGATGGGGTTGTACATCTCCGGCGGTAGGAGTCCGCCGGCGCCCCCGCTCGTCGAACCCACGCGATGCGGGCCGTCGATCTGGAAGTGCATGGTGTAGAACCCTTGCTGCTTGTAGTCGGGCTGCGACATGACCGGGTTCTGGTGACCGTGGAGGATGGGCGGGTGGTAGAACTCCTGGAAGGCGTCCAGGAAGACCTTCCAGTTGCTGCGGATGTCGCCGCGGTAGTAGTAGCGCTCCGTCAGCCTTTCGAAGGGGTAGTCGATCGCCGTGATCATCGGGCCGAGGAACTCGGTGAGTGTCTGCGTCGGCTGCTTGGCGAAGTTCACGAAGATGAACCCCTGCCACACCTCGCAGTGCACCGGCACGAGACCGTAGTCGGCCTTGTCGATCCCGAAGAACTCGCCCTCCTGAAGGATGAAGGAGCAGCGGCCGTCGAGGTCGTACGTCCAGCCGTGGTACTTGCAGGCGAACTGCCGGCAGGTCCCACTGATCTCCTCGGCCGGGTGATCGGTCCACACCAGCTTGTTGCCGCGGTGGCGGCAGACGTTGTGGAAGGCGCGGATCTTGTCGTCCATGCCACGGACGACGATCAGCGAGGTTTTCGCGACCGCGAGCTCCTTGGTGAAGAAGCCGCCCTTGCGGCGGAGCTGCTCGACCCGCCCGACGTTCAGCCAGGCGCGCTTGAAGACGGCTTCGCGCTCGAGCTCGTAGAACTCCGGCGAGATCGAGCTCTCGTAGGACACCGGGGCGGTTCCCAGCTCGGGATAGTGCTCCGTCCAGGTGCCCTCGGGGGGTTTCGGATATTGCTTCGGGGCTCGCCTCGGGGATTGCATGCCGCTCGTTCCTCCGTGTCGTTCACAGGACCATGCCGCCGTTCACGCCGATCACCTGGCCGGTGATGAAAGCCGCTTCGTCGGAGCAGAGGAATCCGCACGTCGCCGCGATCTCGTCGGGGGTTCCGGTCCGGCCGACGGGAATCATCCGGGACGCGAGCTTCGCGAGATTGGGGAGGTCGCCGTCGGCTTCGGCGCGGCGCAACATCGGCGTGTCGATCATGCCCGGCGGGATGGTGTTGACCGTGATCCCGTGGGGACCCAGCTCCAACGCGAGCGCCTTCGTGAGCGCGATCACGCCGCCCTTCGATGCGACGTAGTGCGCCATGCGCGCGGCACCGGACTGCGCGCTCGACGACGAGATCGTCACCATTCGGCCCCAGCGCGCCTCGAGCATGTCGGCCACGGCGGCTTGTAGGCAATGGAAGGTGCCGGTGAGGTTGATGGCGAGGATGCGGTCCCAGCTCTCGACGGTGATGTCCGTGAAGGGCTCGAAGGAGTCGAGCCCGGCGGCGGTGACCATGATCTGGATGGGTCCGAGCTGCGCACGCACCGCGTCGAGGGCGGCGTCGATCGCCCCGCGGTCGGCGACGTCGGCCTCCACGGCGATCGCGGTCGCTCCCGTCTCGCGCAGGTCCTCGGCGGCCCGCCGCGCTGCCTCACCCTGCAGGTCGAGCAGGCCGACCCGGTGGCCACGCGCCGCCAGGTGCCGCGCGATCGCCAGCCCCATTCCCGATGCCGCTCCGGTGACCACGGCGACTCGCCCCATTGCACCCATCGTTCCGGCCGCCTCCGATGCGCCCGCGCCGCGACTATGCATCAGGCGCGGGGTCGTTTACAACAAGGCTCTCGATGGGCAAGAATACGGTTTCGACTTGAATTGCCGTGACAACGGAGTTTGCATTCGCTGCCCGGTCGGGCGCAGGTAGTGTCCCATAGAAGCCATGATTCTCAATCCCCGATATCTATGTTCTCCCTGGCCGCCGGAGGCATACCAGATGGAGTGCGGGTGATGGCTCGAATCCCCGTAGCCGAAGGCGTTTTCACGTGGCCGTCCGACGAGCCGCGGTTGATCGGGAGCCGGTGCGCCGAGTGCGGAATCGTCACCTTCCCGACCCAGGACTCGTGCCCGCGCTGCCCGTCGACGGAGATGGCGCAGCACCTGCTGTCGCGGCGCGGCCGCCTGTGGGCGTGGACGACGCAGGAGTTCCCGCCGCCCGCGCCCCCGTACGCGGGACCCACGGGCGCCGCCTTCGTGCCATATGGAGTCGGCTACGTGCAGCTCGACGACGAGGTGAGGGTCGAGGCGCGCCTCACGACGACGGACGGCCTGCGGATCGGCATCGACATGGAGCTCGTGCTGGTGCCGTTCCGTACGGACGAGCAGGGCAACGAGGTCGTGACGTTCGCATTCCGGCCCGTCGGTGCAGCAGGCTCCGCCCAATGAATCCCTGCGAGGAGGACGGAACGTGGACGTCGCGATCGTAGGAGTGGGGCTGCATCCGTTCGGTCGCTTCGGGGATCGGACGGGGATCGAGATGGGTACGATCGCCGTCCGTCGCGCCCTTGCCGACGCGGGCGTGGCGTGGCGCGACATCCAGTTCGCGTTCGCCGGCAGCTACGAGATCGACAACCCCGATGCCATGGTTGCACTCCTGGGGCTGACGGGAATCCCGTTCACCAACGTCTACAATGGCTGCGCGACCGCGGCGAGCGTCCTCGCGCTGGCCGCCGACACGATCCGCCTGGGCGAGCACGAGCTCGGCCTCGCCGTCGGCATGGACAAGCACCTGCCCGGCGCCTTCAGCTCCGACCCGCGCCTGTACGCCTGCCCGTCGTGGTACGGCGAGCTCGGCCACTTCCTCACCCCGAAGTTCTTCGGGATGAAGATCAACAAGTACATGCACGACCACGGCATCTCGGCAACGACGCTCGCCCGGGTCGCGGCAAAGAACTATCGCAACGGCGCGCTCAATCCGAACGCCTTCCGACGGAAGCCGCTCTCCGAGGAGGATATCCTCGGCTCACGGATGCTGAACTACCCGCTCACGCAATACATGTTCTGCAGCCCCGACGAGGGAGCGGCGGCCGTGGTCCTGTGCCGGGCCGACCGGGCGCACCGCTACACCGACAAGCCGATCTACCTGCGCGCCAGCGTGGTCCGGACGCGGCGGCTCGGCGCCTTCGAGGTGCACAGCCCGTGGCTTCCGATCGAGGAGACGGCCGGCCCCACGGCCGACGCGTCCCGGGCCGCCTTCGAGAAGGCCGGGATCGGGCCCGAGGACGTCGACGTCATCCAGCTACAGGACACCGACGCCGGCGCCGAAGTCATCCACCTGGCCGAGAACGGATTCTGTGCCGACGGCGACCAGGAGGCCCTGGTGGCGGAAGGAGCGCTCGAGATCGGCGGTCGGCTGCCCGTGAACACCGACGGCGGGCTGATCGCGAACGGCGAGCCTATCGGCGCCTCGGGCCTGCGCCAGGTCCACGAGGTGGTGCTGCAGCTTCGAGGACGAGCGGGCGATCGTCAGGTGCCGGGCGTGCCGAAGGTCGGCTATACGCAGCTCTACGGCGCACCCGGCGTCGCGGGCGTGTCGATCCTGTCGGTCTGAAGGTCGCGATGTCACTCGCTCCCGGAGATTCCAGATGAGCGAGATCTACTACGATCCGTACGACTTCGAGATCGACGCCGATCCCCATCCGATCTGGCGGAGAATGCGCGACGAGGCGCCGCTCTATCGCAACGACAAGTACGAGTTCTGGGCGCTCAGCCGCTACGAGGACGTGGCGACGGGCCTCACCGACTGGAAGACCTACAGCTCTGCCCGGGGCACGCTGCTCGAGCTGATCCGCAACAACGTCGAGTTCCCGCCCGGCATGATCATCTTCGAGGACCCGCCGCTTCACGGAGCGCACCGCGCCCTGCTGGCGCGCCTGTTCACCCCCCGCCGGATCGCGCAGATCGAGCCCCTGGTGCGTGCGTACTGCGCGAGGAGCCTCGATCCGCTGGTCGGAGGGAGCAGCATCGACTTCATTGCGGACCTGGGATCGCAGATGCCGATGCGCGTGATCGGGATGCTCCTCGGCATCCCCGAGGAGGATCAGGAGGAGCTTCGCGACGCCATCGATGCCGGGTTGCGCCTCGACGACAGCGAGAGCGACCGTCCCGCGGTCCTGCAGGGCGAAGAAGGCCCTGTCGACCAGACGGCGCGCTTCTCGAAGTACATCGAGTGGCGGCGCAAGAATCCCTCGGACGACCTGATGACCGAGCTGCTGAACGCCCGCTTCCTCGACGACCACGGCGGGGAACGGACGCTGCGCGACGACGAGCTCCTGGGCTACATCGGACTGCTCGCCGCGGCCGGCAACGAGACCACGACCCGGCTGATCGGTTGGACGGCCTACCTGCTCGATCGATTCCCTGACCAGCGGCGACTCCTTGCCGAAGACCGTAGCCTGGTTCCGAACGCCATCGAGGAGATCCTGCGCTACGAGGCGCCGTCGCCAGTGCAGGCCCGCTACGTCACGCGGGACGTGGAGCTGCACGGAACGCGGGTACCCGAGGGTTCGCCGCTGCTGCTGCTCAACGGTTCGGCGAACCGGGACGAGCGTGAGTTCGAGGAGGCCGATCGTCTCGACGTGAAGCGCAGGGACATCCACCATCTGGCCTTCGGCCACGGCATCCATTTCTGTCTCGGCGCCAGCCTCGCTCGCCTCGAAGGCTGTGTGGCCCTCGAGGAGATACTGGCACGCTGGACCGAGTGGGAGATCGATCACGAGACAGCCGAGATGGCGCGCACGTCGACGGTGCGCGGGTGGAAGAAACTGCCGGCCCGGATCGAGCCGCGTCGATAATCATGTTCCTCGCGCCGGACGGCTCTGAGATCGAGATCGCGGACACCGCCGCGAAGTTCCTGTCGCGCACGATCCCGCTCGACCGACTCCACGGCAGAGACGCCTCGCCCGCGCTGAGCGCAGAGCTGCGCGCACAGTTCGCGGCGATGGGCTGGTTCGGGCTCGTGCTGCCGGAAGTCGCCGGCGGGAGCGGCCTCTCCGCGGTCGAGCACGCGCTCTTCTACCGCGAGGTCGGCCGGCACTGCGGACCGGTCGACATCCTGGCGCAGGGCCTCGCGGCCATGGTGAGCGACGACGGGCGACTGCGCGGCGCCTTGCTCGCCGGTGAACAGTGCGTGGCCCTCGCGGTCGGGGATGGGCCGACGCTTCGGCTGCTGGGCTCGCACGACGCCACGCTCGCGCTGCACGTCGAGCGCGACGGCGCGAGGCTGCTCGACGTGTCCGCGGTCGAGACGGCCGCACGTCCGAGCCTCGATCCCGCGACCGGGATGCGCACGATCGTCCGCGGCACCCCGCGGGCGGTGGCGATGTCGTCGGATGGCGGCGTCTGGAGCCTCGGGCAGCTCGGTGTCGCCGCCATGCAGGTGGGTGTCGCGGAGACTGCCCTCGACCTGATCGTCGAGTACGCGAAGGTGCGGGAAACGTTCGGCCGCAAGATCGGCACCTACCAGGCCGTGCGACACGCGTGTGCGGACATGGCGCTCCGCGCGGAGGCCGCACGCTGTCAGCTCTGGAGCGCCGCGGCCGCCCTCAAGGAGTGCCGATCGGACGCGCACGTCCATCTCGACGCCGCCCAGCATCTCGCGAACCGCGCGGCCGTGGGGAACGCGGACGTCGACATCCAGCTGCATGGGGGCATCGGCGTGGCGGAAGAGCACCATGCGCATCTGCTCCTGAAGCACAGCCTCCTGCTCTCCCGCCTGTTCGGCTCGAAACGGACGCTGCTGGCGAGGCTGCTGCACGCCGAGCTCGAGGTCTGAGCGCGGATGGACCTGCGTTACTCCGAAGAAGACGACGAGTTCCGGGCGCGAGCACGCGCCTGGCTGCAGCACCATGTTCCACGGTCGTCTCGACCGCCACGAGGCCGCGAAGCCGCCGACTTCGACCGCGCGTGGCAGCGGAAGCTCTACGAGCACGGGTGGGCGGGCATCGCCTGGCCGTGGAGTACGGCGGCCGCGGCCTGAGTGCCCTCCAGCAGGTGATCTGGTACGAGGAACTGGCGCGGGCACGCGCCCCGCACCACGTCAACACGACGTACGTCGCGGTCATGCATGCGGGGCCGACGCTGATCGCCCGCGGGACGGCCGAGCAGAAGGCCTTCCACCTGCCGCGGATACTGTCCGGAGAGGCGCTCTGGTGT
>CAVVBN010000012.1:0-2103433 GCA_963746505.1 uncultured delta proteobacterium | reverse complement strand
CAGACGCTACGGGAGGTAGCGACGGACAATTCGGCTCTCCGACGTGGCCCGTCGGACGTTGGTACCGACCAGGAGCGCACCGCTCGGATCCACGAGGACGCCGAATATCGTATCTGCCCGCGGCGGGGTGACGAGCGTGCCACCTTCCCCGAACGTCGCGTCGAGGCTGAGGTCGTCGAGCAGACGACGGATCACAACGACGTCCGGGGGATAGACGCCCGGAGGCTGGACGGTGCCTACCTGGATGATGCGACCGTCGGGCAAAGTCGCGAGGGCGCCTGTCATGATGGGACTCGTCGGCTCGACGCGCTCGATCGTGCCCAATTGCCCGATCCGGAGCAGACGAGCGTCCAAGCAGTTCGAGTACAGGGTCCCTCCGAAGCATCGTGTCACTGCCAGGGCGGCGCGGCCATTGGCCCCGACTGTCAGCGCGAGAATGCGGTACTCGCCGCCAGCCGTCGGGCCCATGTCGGCTGCGGCGATTCCTGCCGTACCGAAGTCCTCGTCCAGCGTGCCGTCCGGACGGAAGCGCGCCAGGATGGCGCCGCGCGCACTGTTGGACGCAAGGACGATGCTCCCATCGGGCGCAGTCGCCGCCGCATCGACGCGCCCATTCGCGGCAAAGAACACCTCGGGGTGGCGGATAACGCCCGGAAGACCGATCCCTGGATCCAGCCCGAAAGTCGGATCGAGCGTCCCGTCGGGCCGAAAGCGCGCTACCGTTGCCATGTCGTCGACGATGATGATGCGCCCGTCGGGCATGACCGACAGACCAAGCGCATCGAACAGCGGATAGACCGACGCGACGCCACCAGTTCCAAACCTGGCATCCAGCGAACCGTCCGGCTCGAACCGCACGAGACTTGTGTTCCCGCTCCCGCCGAGCGGGGGCGGGTCGCTCCCGACGAGAATGATTCCACCATCCGGTTGCTGTACGACGAGAAGCCCAACGTGGGGCGCTCTCGCGCCACGCACGCCGGCATCACCTCTGGCGCCGAACGTGCGATCGACCTGTCCGAATTCGGTGTACCGTCGCACCCCTGCCCGGATACGCGAGCCCACTTTGACAAGGGTCGGAACCAGGAGCTTGCCATCCCGTTGGACGGCGAGCGGCCAACCGAGCGGCAGCCCCAGCCCGTCGCCGAAGTCGGGATCGGTGACCGCGCCGGGGCCGACGCACCGGCACGCGTCCGAACACCGCCGCCCATCCGCACAGGCATGTGCGATGTCGCACTCCTCGCCCCGGTCGACGCCTGGCACAGCGGACACGGCGTCAACTCGACCATCGCCGCAACGTAACCGCTCCGCGACGAATGCCTGCCACGGCGATCCCTTGACTCGGGTCCGCGCCTTCAATCGATTGCAGTCGTGAGAGAGTACGGCGCGGAAGAGCACGCTCGTAGGCGGCAGGCCTTCGGGCTCCCTGCTGTAGACCCGCGACTTGGAGCCCTTGGGCCAGTGCATCCCGAGCCGGACCGAGGATCCCGTCTCCGGGTCGACGAGCCCGAGGTAGGGATACGACTGGTCGAATGACACCCGGCCGACGTGAACACCGTGGAGCACCGGCGTTGAGCCGAGCACCCGATACTCACCGAGCTCGCACCAACGCTGCCCCACTTTGCCCGCAGATGTCCCTACGGTCATCACCAGCAGTGCGAGCGCGGTCGACAGCCGCGGGCTCATGGAAGCAGACGGTACAGCGGACGGCGTTCCCGCATCAACACGACTTGTTCGTGCGCTGCGGCAGCGCGCGGTCCTTACCGGCGCGTGCCCAGGGGTCTCTCAGACGCAACGAGGGCGTCCAGATGGGACGCCCCCGTCAGTCGGTGCGACTTCAGACGGGTTCGAACCGGTTGGTCGATTCCACCGTCATCGCGGGGACTTCCAAGTGCGCCCAGCATGATTCGAACATGCGACCTTCTGGTTCGTAGCCAGACGCTCTATCCAACTGAGCTATGGGCGCGCGGAGCGGAAAGGCTTGTACTGGCTGGGCTTCTCCCGGTCAACCGCGTGATGACGTGACCACCGAGGAGGGCCGCTTTCCGAGAACTGTCCGAGTCGGAGAGCGCGCCCTCCTCCGAGCCCCGCCCTGACTGGACTCCATCGCGCCCCCCGCACGTCACCAAGTCGGTCTGGTTGGGCGGGACATGAAGGGCTCAAGCCGGGCTCTGTGGTATGCGAGCATCATGACGTATGCCTTCCCCCTCGCGCTCGTCGTGTCCGCTATCCTGGGGCTGGCCGGTCCGACTCGCGCAGAGGCCACGACGCTCACGGTATTCGTCGATGCCAACAACTGCCTCGCGCCGTGCACGTTCAACCTCTGCCTCGTCGGTCACGGCAACCGCAAACCGGACGTGAACCTCTGCCCGAACGGAGCCCCGCCGGACGTCATCGTCACGGCACCCGCCTATCTGACCCCACGGGGCAGGAGCTCTACGCCGAAGCGGTTCGGGCCGATGTTCAGCGTAGGCGGGCGGCATGTCCTGCTCCGTTGCTTCGCGCCCGAAGCCTGCTTCGGTGCATGACAACCGCGGTGCGGCGTCGAACCGCGGAGTGACTTTGGCTTGGCTCTGAGCCGGGGCCTCCGGCCCGCGAACGTCTCGACGCCGACGGTCTGACCGTCTGTCAGATGGTCCAGGAGATGCTGAGGCAGAACGGACATTTCGACGCGGCTGTCCGTGTCGTGTCCGGGTGGTGGTGAAGGATGACCACTCTGGCTGGGATCCATCTGGTCAACCCATTGCGCGCCGCCCGCGTGGTCGATAGGGGGAAACGGGAGCAAGCGATGCAGCGCTGGACCCTCGTCATCGCCCTGCTGATCGCCACGATGCCGGCGGAGGCCGTTCCGATCACGGCCTGCGGTCAGCCCGTGCCCGCCGGCGAAACGGGCGAGCTGATGCACGACCTCGCCTGCGCCAGGGGCAGCCGGTGGCCTTTCTCCGCGACCGGCGTGATCCTCGATGGCGGCGCCACTCTCGCCCTGAACGGCTTCACCATCTCGGGCGACGGCAGTGGCGTGGGGATCGGCTTCTTCCCCCAGAGCGAGGACTCCGCTCGGATGCCGGGCGTCGTGTCCGGACCCGGCACTGTGTCCGGGTTCGAGATCGGCGTGAACGCCGTCGGCCGGACGTCGCTCACCGTCAGCACGGTCACCGTCGCCGGCAACACGAACGGCATCATCGCCCCGCTGCTCGAGACGCTCGTCCTGCACAACGTGGTCGCCAGCGGCAACACACGCGACGGCATCTGGGCCCAGTATCTGGAGGCCCGAGACGTCGAGGCGAATGGCAACGGCGGTCGGGGTGTGACGACGCTGAAGGCAATCGATGCCATCCGTCTCGAAGCGAACCAGAATGGCGCCGACGGCGTCCGCGTCGGACGCCCCGGCGCAAACAGCGCGCTCGTCGATTCCCGGGCGACCGGGAACAACGGCCTTGGTCGCGGCGTCGACATCGCCTCCACCGGACCGCTCGGACTCAAGGGCACCACCTGCGGCCGCGCGGTGCGCGTGCGCGACCGTCGACGCACGCGTATCGTCGGACGTCTGCGCTGTCCGGGACCTCAGTCGCCGGCTGCGGGCGTGAAGCGCGCGTCGTAGAGCGTCGTCGCGTCGACCGGGCGCTCGATCATGCCGAGCGTGCGCAGCTGATCGGCGAGCGTGCCCCAGCGCTCGGGCGTCATGACGCCGATGCCTTTCGCGCGAGCCGTCTCATCCACGATGAGCGGAACGAGGAGATCGTGCCCCTTCTCGAGCGTGTTCCGTCCGATCTCCGGGTTCCGCTTCAGGATCTCCGCGTTCGCCGCGGCGGGATCGTCGACGTACCGGCGCCACCCGCGGACGCTCGCCTCCACCATGGCACGGACGCGTTCCGGATGATCACGGACCGTCGCCTCGCTCGCCACGAGCACGCTGGTGTACGGGTCGAAGCCGATCGCCGACAGCGGCAGGCAGCGCGGATCCCCGCCCTTCTCCGCCGCGATCACGGGCTCGCTGATGAGGTAGGCCTGCTGTGCGTAGTTGGGCTCGACCAGGAACTGGGCGACGTTGCCCCCGTAGGGCACTATCCGCACGTTGGTGAGCGGGACCGTCTTCTCGAGCCAGGCGAGGTACGGCGTTCCCGGCGTCATCGCGAGCGTCAGGTCGCGCAGGTCCTCGAGGCGCTCGACCCCCGAGCGCGCGTGTACCATCACGCAGAACGGGCTGTGCTGGATCGGCGCCATGAGCGCGACGACGGGCGCCCCGGCGGCGCGGGCCTGCACCACCTCGTCGGCGTTGGTGACCCCGAACTGCATCTCGCCGCTGGCGACCCGCGGCACGACCGTCACCCCGGGACCGCCCGGGACGATGCGGACGTCGAGCCCGGCCTTGGTGTAGTCACCGCCGGCCAGCGCCGCGAAGTAGCCGCCGTGCTCGTGCTCGGGGAACCAGTTGAGGACGAGCGACGTCTGTCCCGGCCCCGCTCCCTCCCGCGACCCGCATCCCAACGCCAGCACCAGGGCCATCGCCACCCATTTCGTCACGCCACGTCCCTCCATCGCCGGGTGACCGCGTCCCCGAGCAGGCTCAGCATCCCGAACACGACGAGCCCGAGCAACGTCGACGCCAGCACCACGGCGAAGAGGTACGCCGTCTTCAGCTGATTCGCGGTCACGACGACCAGATAGCCGAGCCCGCGCGCCCCGGCGGCATACCCGGCGAACGTCTCGCCGACGATCGCCCCGATCACCGCCAGCCCGCCCGACACCTTGGCACCCGTCACCACCTGTGGGATCGCGTGCGGCAGGCGGAGCTTCCACAGCGTCTGCCAGCGCGAGGCGTCGTGCACCGCGAACAGGTCCCGCAGGTCGCGCCCGACGGACGTGAGACCCGCCGTGGCGTTGGTGACGATCGGGAAGACGGCGACGATGAACGCGACCAGGACGACGCTGCCGAAGCCGGTGCCGAACCAGATGATGATGAGCGGCGCGATGGCGACGATCGGGACCGTCTGGAAGAAGATCGCGTACGGGAAGAGGCTCCGCGCGACGAGCGGCGACTGCGCGAAGACGAACGCGATCAGGAGACCGCCGGCGATGCTCGCCAGCAGACCCACCACCGCCGCCGCGCCGGTGAGCAGCGTCGCCGTGCCCAGCTCCGCGCGATGCGCCCACGCCTCCTGCGCGATCGCCGTCGGCGCCGGCAGGAGGTAGGGCGCGAGGCCGAGCAGCCGCACCGCCGACTCCCACACGACGACGATCACGGCGAGCACGGCCAGCGGCGGCGCGATCGCGGCGAGCGCACGCCTCACGGGTGCACCCCGGCGAGGGCACGCCCCGCCTCGCCCACCAGACGGGCGAACGCCGGATCGCCGCGGAGCTCGGCCGACCGCGGCCGCGGCAGCGTGACCGCGATCTCGCCGACGATCGTGCCCGGGCGCGGTCCCATCACCAGTATGCGGTCGGCGAGAAACACCGCCTCGAACACGCTGTGGGTGACGAAGAGCGCTACGAACCGCTCCGCGGCGTGCAGCGCGAGCAGTTCCTCGCCGAGGCGCTGGCGGGTGATCTCGTCGGCGGCGGCGAAGGGTTCGTCCATCAGCAGGACGGCCGGACGGGTGACGAGCGCGCGGGCGACCGCGACGCGCATCTGCATGCCGCCCGAGAGCTCGATCGGGTACGCGTCGGCGAACGCCGTCAGGCCGACGCGCGCGAGCATCTGCCGCGCCGGCGCGGTGGCCGCCGATGCCCCCCGCGTGCCCAGTTCGAGTGGCAACGTGACGTTCCCGAGGACCGTCCGCCACGGCAGCAGCGTCGGCTGCTGGAAGACCATCGCCACCGGATGATCGCCGGCACGTCCCACGACCGGGGGCACCCCGCCGAGGGCGATGCGGCCGCTCGACGGCGGCAGGAGGCCGGCGATCAGGCGGAGCAGCGTCGACTTGCCGCAGCCCGACGGGCCGATGATGGCGACGAACTCCCCCGCGGCGAGTCGCATCGACGTGTCGCGCAGCGCCTCGACGCCGGTCGGGAAGCGCAGCCCGACGGCGTCGACCTCGACCAGGGGCGCGCTCATGCGTCCGCCGCGCCGAGGAACGCGCGCGTCGCCGCCGCTTGCGGCGCGTCGAGCACAGTCGGGCGGGCCGCTCTCCACGATCCGTCCGCCCGCCAGGATCGCGACCCGATGTGCCACGCGGCGCGCGAAGCCGACCTCGTGCGTGACGATCACCATCGTCTGTCCCGCCGCGGCGAGCTCGCCCACCACCTCGAGCACCTCGCCGACGAGGCGGGGATCGAGCGCCGACGTCGGCTCGTCGAGGAGCAGCACGTCCGGCTCCATCGCCAGGGCGCGCGCGATCGCCACGCGCTGCTGCTGGCCGCCCGAGAGGCGCTGCGGGTACGCGTCGGCGTGTGCCCCCAACCCGACGCGATCCAGCAACGGTCGTGCGCGCGCCGCGGCCGCCTCGGGCGCCAGGCCGAGGACATGGCGCGGCGCCGCGGTGACGTTCTCCAACGCGGTCAGGTGCGGGAACAGATGGAAGGTCTGGAACACCATGCCGACGCGCGGCGCACCGCCCGCAGCAGCGCCGCGTCGCGGCCGCTCGCTGAGGCCGGGCCGGAGGCGATGGGTGGCGACCACGACCTCTCCGGTGGCTGAACGGCGTCAGGTAGTTGATCGCGCGCAGCAGCGTGCTCTTGCCGCGCGCCCGACGGCCCGACGACGGCCACCACCTCGCCGCGCGCGACGTCGAGGTCGATGCCGCGTCAGCACCTCGGTCGCCGCCGAGCCGCGTCCCGAGACCCGCGGACGCTCAGGATCACGCCGGCACCGGGACGAGCTGGCGCTCGAGGCGCCGGGCGAGCCGCGCCGAGCGGCTAGCTCAGCGCGAGGTAGAGGGCCGCGCAGAGGAGCCCGGGGCCGAGCCAGCTGCGCACGTCGACGGCGGTGATGGTCATCTGCTTGGTCAGCTCGACGACCGTGATCACCGAGACGAGCGACGAGTCCTTGAGCAGCGCGATGAAGTCGTTGGCGATGCCCGGGCAGCGCGACCCGCAGCGCCTGCGGCAGGACGATCCGCCGGAGCGCGCCGAGCCGCGAGACATGCCGAGCGCGAGCGCCGCCTCCGTCTGCCCGACCGGCACGGCCGCGAGGCCCGCGCGGTACAGCTCGGACTCGTACGCCGCGTAGTTGAGGCCGAGCCCGACGACCGCCGCGGTGAACGCGTCGAGCGTCAGCACCGGCGCGAGGCCGTAGTAGAGCACGTAGAGCTGGAGGAGGACGGGCGTGCCGCGGAAGACCTCGACGTAGTCGCCGCGCCAGCGCCGCGAGCGGCGCCCCGCCGTAGCGCTGGGCGACGCTGAGCGCGAGGCCGCCGGCGACGGCGAGCGCCATCGCCAGCCCCGAGATGACGAGCGTCGTCGCCGGCGGCGCGGAGGAACAGCCCCACCTGCGCGAGCGTCATCGCGTGCGCGCCGGCGGCGACGGGGCCAGGCGACAGGGGCACGCTCGCCGGTCCTGCCGCCGCCTGGCGGTCGTTCCACAACGACCAGCGCTCGAGGATCGTGCGGAGCTCGCCGTCGCGCGCCACCGACGGCGAGGGCCTGGTCGACCGCCGCGAGGAGGGCGGGCTCGTCGGGCCGCACCGCGATCGCGTAGACGCCGCTGGCCACCGTGTCCGCCTGGCGGAGCTCGGGACGCACCAGCCCGTAGCGAGCGGCGATGATGTCGTCGAGCAGGACCGCGCGCACGCGGCCCTCGACGAGATCGGCGTAGGGTTCCTCCACGCCCTCGTAGAGCACGACGTCGACGCCGGGCGTCTGCTGCAGCAGATCGTGCGCGAGCGATCCCGCCGAGCGTCCCGACCCGCGCGCCCGCGAGGTCGGCGAGGCCGCGGGCCGCGTCGTCGCGGCGCACCACGAGCGCCTCGGTGAACGTGTAGTACGGGCGCGTGAAGGCCACCCGGTCACGACGGGCGTCCGTCACCTCGAGCCCGTTCATGACGATGTCGAAGTCGCCGCGCTCGAGCGACGGGATCAGGTGCTGCCAGTCGTTCTGGACGAAGCTCGGCGCGCACGCCGAGGCGGCGGGCGATCGCGTCGGCCAGCTCGACCTCGAAGCCGACGAGCCGGTCGGGCTCTCGGGGGTCCTGGAAGACGTACGGCTCGCCGCCCTGCACGTCCCCGCCCCAGCGGAGCACCCCGGCGGCCCGGACGCGGTCCAGTCCGGCGCCCTCCCCCGCGGCGGCGGGACGGGCGGCCGCAAGGAGGAGGAGCACTGCCATGGCGGTCGTCCGGCGCGTGGTCGCCCGTTTATCGACCGCGCGTGGGGACCGCAACACCCACTCGCGGGACGCGGCGCGATCCGCTATGCGAGCGCGATGCGTCTCGCGACCCGGGGCCCGACCCTCCTGCTGCTCGCAGCCCTCGTCGCGGTGCCCGCCCGCGCGGCGAACGCCCCCGGCGCATTCGCGCCGTACGAGGACCTGGTCCAGGTGATGGCCGACCTCACCTGGCACCTGAAGGACGACATCTACCGCTACCCGCCGCCACGCGATCCCACCGGCCACGACCTCTACCGCCTCACGCTCGAGCGCCTGAAGAGCTGGGAGCAGCGCTTCCCGAGCCGGCTGCGCGACGTCACCGCCTTCGGGCGTGCCGAAGCCCTCGAGCGCGTGCGCGAGTACGCCGCGGCGGTCGACGCCTACCGCCAGGTCGCCGCGATGCCCGCGTCTCCCCTGGCGGAGCGGGCGAAGACGGGCGCGGAACGCGCTTCCGCATTCGCCGCCGCGGCGGCGATGCCCGAAACGGGTCACGACCTGTCGGCGCGGATCACGACGCTCAGGGCCAAGCTCGATGCGTGGGGCAAGGTGATCGAGCGCTGGGCGGGCACGCCTTACGAATCGATCGCCCTCGTCGAGGAGGAACGCGTCGAGACCATCGCCGCGGCGGCCGTCGTCGATCATCAGGACGAGCTGGACAACGGCCCCGGTACGGCCGAACGGTCGCTGCGCTTCCTGGTGCAGAAGCACGCCGACTCGAAGAACCTCCCGAGCCACATCCTCCGCCTCGCCGATCTCTACGCCGCCCTCACTCGCGACTACGTGGCCACCCACGACCGTCCCCTCGCCTTCGACGCCGAGGCGTTCACCTCGCGCGCCGACCAGGCCCTCGAGATGTACCGAAAGGTCGCGACGTGGGACGGCGTCCCCGAGAAGCTCGAGGGTCAGGGACGCTTCGCCGCATTCGACGCCTACAAGACGGCCGTGCTGGCCCGCTTCGAGTGATGACCGTCGTCCCAGTCGTCCGCGCGCTCCTCCTCCTCGGCGCCCTCGCCGCGCCGGCGGCGGCCGACGACCTGCTGACCGCGAGCGCCGCGCAGGACGCCGCCCTCGAGCCGGTCGTGCAGGCCCTGCTGACGAACGCACTGCGCGAGGATCCGGACGCCGTCGAGATCGACCTCACGACCCTCCGCGCCTTCGACGACGGGCGACGTGCCTCGGGCAAGGCGCCGAGCGGCCTCACCGACGACGCGCGGTACCTGGCGGCGGGCCTGCAACCCACGCGCGACACCCGCCGCGCGGCGCTGCAGGCGCTCCTCGACGACGATCCCGACAAGCGCATCACCCGCATCGCCACGCACCTGCTCGAGAGCGACGAGGGCGCGCAGGGCGAGCGCCTGCTCTCCGACGATCGCCACAACCGCCGCGCCCAGCTGGTGAACGACGCCATCCGCCCGCTCGGCGTGTTCTCCCCGGTGACGCTGCTCGCCGCGGTGAACCCCTTCCTCCTCGCCGGCAGCGCGCTCGACAGCGTCGCCACCACGGCAGTCAACCTGTGGAACTACAATCGCCTGTCGCGCGACGAGCGCGAGGCTCTGGTCCGCTACCGGACCGGGCTCAAGCAGGCGCCCGACACCGCGGACGCGCCGGAGATGGCGCGCGCGGTGCGCGCGCTCGGGGAGAAGCGCGCCAAGGCTCTCTGCGATGCCACGGTCGACCTCGGCACCGACGCGCTCGACGACGACGATCTGACGCACGCGCGCTTCTACCTCGGGAGCGCCGCTCAGCTCGGCGGCTGCGGCGATCGCGCGCGCAAGCCGCGCGAGAAGCTGGCGCAGGCGCTCGCCGCGCGCGAGAAGACCGAGGACGCGGGTCGGTGGCCCGCCGACGACCCGGTGACGCCGCAACCCGACGAGGCGGCGGACCATGCGGCCGTGCTGCACGCCGTCGCCGCCGGCTGATCCCGACGAGGTGGCCGCCGCGTCGGGTGCCTTCCTCGCGGCGCACCCCAAGAGCCCGCTCGCGCCCGGCGCCCGCTATGCGGCCGCGATGGCCGCGGACCTCGGCGGCCGGCGTGCCGACGCGCGCGACACCCTCGACGACCTCGCCGACGAGAAATCCGCGCTCGGCCGGCACGCCCACGCGCTCCTCGAGTCGCCCGAGTGGAGCCGCCTCGATGCCCTGGCCGCCGCCGAGCGCAGCCACACGAAGGACGTCGCGAAGTACGTCGTCCTCGGCGGCGTCGACGGGCGGGGAGCGCTCTACACCGCGGCCAAGATCGGCGGGTCGAGCGGCGCCGCCGCCCCGTCGCTGGGGATCGCCAACGTCCTCGGCATGATGACGCGCGCCTACCAGGCGTGGCGCCGCGATCCGGCGTCGAACCAGAAGATCATCGACCGCGGCGAGGAGCTGCTGGCGCGCGAGCCGAACTCGCCCGACGCGGCCGACGTCCACGCGCGCCTCGCCGACGCCTACGAGCGCGACGGCAACTACGCCCGCGCGCTCCTCCACCTCCGCGCCCTCCCCGACGCGAAGGCGTCGCGCATCGAGGATCTCGAGAACAAGCTCGCCGATCGGATGCTCGAAGACGCGGGACGCCACGGGGACGACCCCGTGCGCCTGGGCGCCGTGGTGCAGTACCTCGGCGACACCAAGGCCGCCGCGACCGCCCGGGAAAAGCTCGAGAAGGCCTCGGCGGGTGGCCTCACCGTCTCCCGCGAGGTGCTCGCCGCCTCGCCGTCCGTCGCCGGGCCCTCTGGGCTCGCCATCGACCCGGCGCTCCTCGACGGTGACGCGGCGAACGGCGAGCTCGCCGATGACGGCGTCACGCTGCGGGATCGCGTGCTCGTCCTGTCGCTCGTCGACGGCAAGAAGCCGCCGCGCACGGACAGTATTCCGCTCGATCCCGAGGCCTACGCGCGGGCTCGCGCCGCCGCCGTCGAGGCCCTCTACACGCGCCTCGTGACGGCCGAGCAGCGCAACCCCGAGGCCGGCCGCTTCGAGCACTACATCCCGGTCTACCTCCAGGGCTCGATCGACGAGGGCGGCAACTTCGCCGTCTCGCCCGGCATCAAGCTCCGGCGGACTCCGTCGGCGGACGACGCGCTGTATCGGTGACGTCCGCTCGCCAGCACCGGCCGACGTAGGCACAGCCGAGCGCGCGGCAGGCGTCGGGTCCGGGGGGGCGGCGCGGGAAGCGCTCCCGGCCTCCACGCCCGGCGAGCGCCGCCGCCAGCTCGTCGGACGCGTCCACGAGTGCTGCGGTCTCGGCCGCGGGGTCGAACCGTGGGAGCGCGTGAACGACCGGCCCGTCGCGGAGGAAGACGATCTCCGCGCCGACGTCGTCGCAACCCTCCGCGAGCGCGACCGCGAGCCGATACGCGTCGAGCTGCGGCCCGTACTGCAGTCGCCCAGCGGCGTGGTCGTGCGCGTACTTGTAGTCGCGGACGACGGGCCGGTCGCCGCGCCGCGCGAGCAGGTCGATCCGGCCCTGGAGGAGCACCCGCGGCCGCGCCGTGGGGAGCGGCAGGACGAACGGCACCTCGCGGCCGACGATCTCGAGCCCCGTCCCGCATCTCCCCCTGCAGCGCGCGCGCCGCCGCGAGCAGGTCGCGCGCGAGGGACCGCGTCACCGCGGCGTCGAGGACGAGCGTCTCCGGCCGCGCCGCGAGCTGCGCGTCGACCGCCGCTGCGTCCGCCCGCGCCAGGTCGAGCGCCTCGAGGACGCCGTGCGCCGCCTGCCCGACGAGCCGCGCCCGACGCCCCGTGCCGGCCACCGCCGGCAGCGCCAGCACGTGACGGTACCAGTACTGGCGCGGACAGCGCCGGAAGTCCGCGAGCGCCGTCGCCGTGGTGACGATCTCGGCGGCGCGGAGCGGCGCGAAGTCGAGCACCCGCGCCACCGCCGCGTGCTCGTCGGCTCCCGGCCGCCTCCTCGCGAGGCGCGTCGCGCAGCGGAACGACGCTCGACTCGCGCGAGAGGTAGCGGGACACGGGCTCGACGCCGACCCGCTCGCCATCCGCGAGCGTCACCACGCCGCCCGCCGGATCGCGCATCGAGCGCGGCGAGCACCCGCTCGCGGCCGAGGACGCTCATCACCTGGGTCGACCAGCGCCAGCGATCGCCCTCGTCGACCTTCGCGCCACCGTCGATGCAGCACCAGCTCGTCGCGCGCCCGGGTGCAGGCGACGTACAGCAGCCGTGCGTGCTCTGCCCGCGCACGATCGATCTCGCGCCTGCGGTACTCCTCGAGCCACGCGTGGCGCTGCGGTCGCTGGCCCGCCCCGACGACCGGGGCGGCCACCAGGCCGAGCGTCTCGTCGACGACGATCGTCTCGTTGTCGCGGTCGAGCTGGCGCCCCAGATCCGGCAGGACGACGACCGGGAACTCCAGCCCCTTCGCCTGGTGGATCGTCATCAGCCGGACCACGTCGTCCTGCTCCGCGGCGAGCGGCGCCTCCGGCTCTCGCGGCTCGCGCTCGGCGAGGTCGCGGATCGCCCGCACGAACTCGTCGAGCGTCACCAGGCGCCGCCGCTCCAGGTCCCGCGCCAGCTCGATCAGCTTGCGCACGTTGGCGACCTTCTGCGCGCCCTGGAACTGCGTCAGGCACACCGCCTCGAAGTCGGTCGCCGCCAGCGCCGCCTCCAGCACCTCGACCACCGTCGCCCGGCTGCGCAGCGAGCGCAGCTCGAGCAGCTGATCGCGGATGGCACGCAGCCGTTCCGCCTCCGCCGGCAGATCGGCGAACGTCTCGTCGCGGCGGAACCGCCGCGCGAGCCGCGGGGCTCGCGGCGTCGGCGGGCCATGCGAGCCGCCAGAGCAGGTCGTCGTCCACGAGGAACATCGGCGAGCGCAGCGTCGCCGCCAGCGCGAGAGCGTCGTCGGGGTCGGCGATCGCGGCCAGCAGCTGCACGACGTCGCGGACCTCGGGGCACTGGAAGAAGCCGCGGCCCTTGACCACGTAGTAGGGAATCTCCCGCCGGCGGAGCGCGTATTCGTACGCCTTCACCTGGTTGAGAGTGCGGAACAGCACCGCCACGTCGCCGAAGCGCCGGCCGCGCTCGTGCAGGTCGGCGATGATGCCCGCGAGCACGCGCGCCTCGAGCACGCGGAGGTCCTTGACGTTGCGATCGGCCGCGCTCGGCTCGCGGGCGAAGGTCACCAGCCGGACCGCCGGCACCCCGCTCGCGGCCGGGCGCGTCGGTCGCAGCCGGTGGCCGTCGTCGAAGACCGTCCAGTCGGCGGCGTTGCCGTCCGCGGGAACCTGCATCGTGCTCCCCGCGAGCGCGTTCACGAACGCGAGGACGCCGGGCAGCGAGCGGAAGTTCGCCGACAGGGACAGATCCAGGCCGAGCGCCTGGCGCACCCCGTGGAAGACCCGCACGTCGGCGCCGCGAAAGCCGATAGATCGACTGCTTCTCGTCGCCGACGACGAACAGGGTCGCCGCGGGCGCAGCCGTCGCGAGCTGGTGCACGACGGCGGCCTGCGTCGCGTCCGTGTCCTGGAACTCGTCGACCAGGAGCGCACGGAAGCGACCGGCGTAGCGGGCAAGCACCCCCGGATGCGGCGTGAACAGCGCGCGGGTCATCGCGATCAGGTCGTCGAACGTGAGGACGCCGTCGGCGCGCTTGCGCTCGGCGACGTCGGTCTCGATCTCCGCCAGCAGCGCGGCCAGGGCGCGGCTCTCGGCCATCGCTGCCAGGGCGCCGTGCTCCAGGGCCAGCTGCCCCTCGAGCCGGGGCTTCTGGAACGAGAGGTCGTCCTTCAGGCCGAGGCGCAGCGGCCCGAGCAGCCCGGCGAATTCCTCGAGCACCGGGTGCGCCAGCGGCGTCTCCGGCCCGATCGCGCGCAACAGGGGCTCGACGTCCGGCCACAACGCCGCGAGCCGGACCAGCGACGCCGCCTTGCCGCCGGCGGCGAGCCGCTCGCGGACGCGGTCGGCGATCCGCGCAGCCGTCGCCGTGAGCGTCGCCTGGGTCTCCGCGCGCCGCATCTCCTGCTGCATCGTCGCCGACACCAGCCAGGCGCCGTCGCGTCCGCTGCGGGCGAGCGCGCCGAGGAGCCTCGTGCAGTACCCGATGGCGCCCCCCGTCGCGCTCGCCCCCCGGAGCCCGCGGGTGCGCAACAACAGCGCCCGCGTCCGCGACTCGCCGCCGCGGAGCCGGCGTACCAGCGCCTCCTCGACCACCGCCTCGAGCCAGGCCCGGCTCTCGTGTTCGTCGAGCACCCTGGCGCGCGGATCGACGCCGGCCTCGAGCGGATTCTCGCGCACGACGCGAGCGCAGAAGGCGTGGATCGTCGATATCTGCGCCCCGAGCAGCTCCCGCCGGATCCCATCCCACCGCGCGCGATCGCTCGGGTCCGCCGCGACGCGTGCGTCCGCCACCAGCGTCCGGATCTTGCGTCGCATCTCGGCCGCCGCCTTGTCGGTGAAGGTGATCGCGAGGACCTCGCCGACGCGCGCCCGCGCCGGGGCACCGGACGGACCCGGCCGCACGAGGTGCAGGAAGCGATGCGCCAACACGGTCGTCTTGCCCGAGCCCGCACCGGCGCGGACGGCCGCCGAGCCGGCGATCTCGACGGCGGCCCGCTGCTCGTCGGTCAGGCCGTCAGGCATCGCGGAGCTCGTCCTCCTCGAGCGGCGGCGGCTGATAGCGGCAGACGCCACGATACGGACAGAAGGGGTCGCAGAGCGCCGGGTCGACGTCGAAGTGCCCCCCATGCGCCGCCGCAATCAGCGACACGATCCGCTGGCGCACCCTCTCGAGGACGTCGCGGTCGACCCGCCGCACCTGCTCCTTCTCGCCGCTCGCGGCCAGGAGCACCAGGAATCCCGCCTCCAGGTCCGCCGCCTCGAGGGCGCGGTCCTGCGCCAGGGTCGCCAGGACGTAGAGCGGGATCTGCAGCGCCGTACCGAGCTGCTGCGCCTCCGGGTCGAGACGAGTGCGATAGGTCGCCGGGTTGCGGGCGGCCTTGTAGTCGAGGATCCGCGCCTGCTCGATGACGCCACCACGACGGTGCACCTCCACCCGGTCCGGCGTCCCCGTGAGGACGACGACGCCGCTCTCCTCGCTCCCGAACGGCACGCTGAACGGCTGCTCGAGACGACGCTCGACCACCACACCCTCGGCCGCCAGCTGCGCGCGCTGCGGAGCCTCGAGCGCCGCCAGCTCCTCGAGCGCGAGGCCGATGCGGGTCCACGCGAGGTCGAGGAAGGCGGCATCCGCCGGCAGCGTCCGGCCCATCGTCACCCGCACCCGCGCGACGAACGTCCGCGCGATCTCCCGCGCCGCCGCGGGGTCGGCCGGCAGCTCCGGATGCTCGGCGACGAACCGCGCCAGCACCTCGTGCACGAGCGTTCCCTGCTCGTTCGCCCGCACCTCCAGCACCGCCGGCTCGTCCGGTGCGAGCCCGAGCAGGCGCCGGGAGAAGAAACGGAAGCCGCACTGGCCGAGCTGCTCGAGCATCGTCGGACTCCAGGCGCGTGCCGCGAGGCGAGCCCCGACGTCGCCGACCGATCGCGCGAGCCGCCCGACGGTCGCGTCGGCGAGGGCGGCCCGGCGCTCGTCGTCGCGCGGCAGGAGGAAGTAGCGGCTACGCCGGAGCTCGATCGCGGCGCGACGATCGATGTCGGCGAGCCGCGCCTCGGCGCCGACGAGCCGCGACCGCAGCGCCGGGCCGAGGCGATCCGGCACCGACGCCGGTCCAGCGATCGAGCGCTGCCCGGGCGATCAGCTCCTGCGGCTCCGCGCAGTCGGCGGCGGGCGGGACGACCGAGGTCGCGCTCGCCGTCTCGATGGGGATCCCGTCGGTGAGGCACGCCGCCACCTCGTCGACGAAAGGCGAGCGCACCGTCGGATTGCCGCGCTCGTCGACGAGCGGGACGGTCATCACGAGCGACTGCTCGGCCGTCGACAGCGCGAGGAAGAAGAGGAACGGATCCTCGAGCGCCGCCTCCCGGGCGGTGCGCAGGAGACCGCCGAGCGGCAGGCCGTCGCCGCGCGGGCCGAGGCGACGGCGGACGATCGCGGCGGCGTGCGGTGCGAGCTCACGGCGCGCGGCGTCCGGCAGGATCGGGTTCTCGGGATGGGCGGCCGGAAACGTGCCGTCGTCCAGCCCGAGGAGGTAGACGGTGTCGAAGTCGAGACCCCGCGCGTCGAGCACGCCGAGCGCGTGGATCGATCCCGCGCGCGGTGCCGGATCCGGAAGCGCCAACGGCTCGAGGGCCGCCAGCAACGTCCCGAGGAAGTCACCGAGGCTCACAGGGCCGGCGCCGAGGGCGGTCGTCACCCCGCCGAGCGCGTCGAGCGTCTCGTCGAGGAGCCCCCAGGCGGCCGCATCCCGCCGGCCGGCGCGCTCGAGCAGGGCGTCGGGCGGCAACGGACGGAAGCCGAGCGCGCGGAGCGCACGGCGAAGCGCCGTCACGTGCGCCGCCACCGTCCGCCGCCGACCGAGCGCCGCGACGTGTGCGACCACGCGCTGCAGTCGCGCGCCGGCGGCGAGAAGGCGCGCGCGACCCGGACCGTCGCGACGCTTCTCCACGGCGTGCGCGAGGCACGCGTCGAGCGAGCGCACCGCGGCGTCGACGTAGCCGGCGCGACGGAGACATCGCACGAGCGTCATGCCGCCGGCGCGGAAGTAGTCCTGCGTGAGCACCGTTTCGAGCCCCGGCCGCGGGACACCCTCCGCCGCGCAGCGGAGCAGTCCGACCACGGCCTTGACGAGAGGCGTCCCGAGCAGCGGCTCGCCGCGACGGAAGTGGATCGGCAGCCGGAAGCGGCGCCGGACGTCGTCGATGAGCGCGGCGTACCGGCCCATGTCGCGGGCGAGGATCGCGAGGCGTTCCGGACGCGCCCCGTCCGCGAGCTGGCGGCGGAGCTCGCGGCCGACGGCCTCGACCTCGCCATAGCGACCGGGCGCCTCCACCAGGCGGATCGATCCGTCGCCCGGGAGCGGGGCCGGACGGTCGGTCGCGAACACGCCGCCCAAGGCGGCGGCGAGGCTTCCCTGGCGTCCGCCGCGGACGACGAACGACGGCAACGCCTGGTCCGCGATCTCGGCGTCGCCGACGAAGCGATTCCAGGTCCGATCGACGAAGCGGGTCGCGTCGACGTTCTCGGGGTGGGCGAGCATCACCAGCTCGGCGTCACCGACCATACGGATCAGGCTGGTGGCGATGAGGAACTGCAGCACCGAGAAGTCGTAGAGCTCGGCGAACACGAGACGACGCACGCCGGCCAGGCTGGCCGGCCGCTCCCCCCGGCGTTCGGCCGCCGCGAGGCGATCGCAGACGAGCCGTTCGCGGCCACGGCGATCGACCGCTCCCAGTCGTGCGAGGCCGGCGGCATAGGCGCCGTAGACGCGAGCGATCGCTCCGACGCGGCGGCGCGTGGGACCTGGGGCGAGCGCCGCCTCGAGCGCCAGCACGTCGTCGGGGTCGAGGCCGCCCGCACAGAGCTCCTCCATCACGCCCAGCAGCTCGCCGACGAGACCGCGGCCACGGCCCCGCAGCTCCTCCGGCAGCGGTGCCTGGTCGAGGGCGTGCGCCACCACGACCGCCGCCATCTCCGGCCCCAAGGTGCGCGCCGTGACCCCCAGATCGCGGGCGAGCGCGTCGGTCAGCTCGGGAAAGGTGGTCAGGCGATGGCCGAGCAGCACTCGCCCGGCGCGAGCCGCGCCGTGCAGGACGGCCTCCGCCTTGAGCGCCGTCGGATAGACGACCAGCGTATCCGGGCTCAGCCGCGCTTCGACGGGCGCACCCACCCCTCAGCCCGGAACTCCACCCGCTTGTGCGTGCCGTCGCAGAACGGCTTGGTCGCCGACTGACCGCAACGGCACAGATAGATGGGATCCTCGGCAGCAGGCTTTGCCGTCCCGTCGGCCGCGACCAACTCGACCGCGCCCGTCACCTCCAACGGCCCATCCTTCAACGGCCGGACTCGAACGGACATCTCCTGCCCTCCCGTCTGTCGTCGGTTCAACTCTGCCACGCGATGCAATCTTGCAGGATCGCGTGGGCGAAAAAGCCGCGCCACCCGGGTGGCCTGACGGCACGGTCCCTGCTACGGACCGATACATGGCACGTTCCCGTGGTGTGGAAAATGGGGGGGAGGCGAGCATGCATCAGGGCCGCGTGAGAATCGGCGAGGAAGGCCTCGAACTCGACGTGTCGAGCCCCCACGATCTCCATGTGATGCGGGCGCTCATCCGTCGGGTGAACGGGTCCTCGAACCCGCAGCCGTACCTGGAGGAGAACCCGCCGGGGCACTTCCGCCTCTACGTCGGCGACGCCGCGGAGCGGGCCCGCACCGCACGCGGCATCCAGTAGCGAAGAACGGAGAGGGAGGGATTCGAACCCTCGGTAGGGGTTTTGCCCCTACACACGCTTAGCAGGCGTGCACCTTCGACCACTCGGTCACCTCTCCAGAAGGCCGCGGATGTAGCACGTCGCTCCCGTCGCTTCCACACACGGAGCCGCACAGCGCGCGCGATTGACGCGCGACCACGATCCGCGGGACATACCGGGGAGCGCGCCCGCGGGTGCAGACCGCGACGCGCGGAGGGGCTCTGTGAACGGATCCGGTCAGCAGCGTGCGATGATTGCGCTGCTCGTCGTCAATGTCGCGCTGCAGCTGTTCGACGGCATCGCGACCTACTACGGTCTCGCGGCCGGCGTCGGCGAGGGCAACCCCATCGTCCGCTGGACGATGTTCCACCTCGGCACCGGAACGGCGCTCCTGGCGGTGAAGCTGCAGGCGTGCCTGTGCCTGCTGACGCTCTACGCACTCCGCCGCTGCCGCCTCGCCCCGCCGGCGCTGGCGTTGTGCGCAGTCTTCTACGCCGCGTTCTCGGTGGCGCCCTGGGCACTCACCTTCGCCCGGCTGCGCGCGCTGTAGTTCGCGATCAGCGCGCCGGCGCGTTGCCCATGTGATAGGGCGACGCGTCGGACGATCCGTAGCCCTGCACCTCGTTGGCGGTGCGATCGGCGTACCGGGCACGGTAGGCGTAGCCGGTCTCGTCCGTCGGCGACGGGGTGTCGGCATAGTCGGAGCCGAAGAACTCGAGCCTGCGGCTGCCGTCCAGATTCGAGGGCCGCACGACCCAGCTGCCGCTCGCGGTCGGCACCCAGACGCCGTACGCCGCCCGGGTGCTGCCGGCGGTGGTCACACCGGCGAGACCGCCGATCGGGAGACCGATGGCAGCGGTCAACGCCTTGGCCGGGATGTAGAAGATGTTGATCGGGATCAGCGCGATGCTGCGGCCGAACTCGCCCCACTGTTGGGCCTGAACCGACCCTGCAGTCGCGAGCAGCAGTGCGAGACCCCCGACGACGCCAGCCACCACGTTCCGCATCCCAAGTTCCTCCTCCGGCACCTCGGTCGGCCGAGGCCCTTCTCGTGTGTGCCACGGGGCGGGCCGGGTCGCAAGTTGGGCTCCTCCGGGCAGGTCATCCCCCGGGCACGTCGAGACCCGCGAGGGCTGCTCGATACATCGCCAGGTCGCCGGCCGTGAAGAGCACGAAACGCACCATTTCGAGGCTGCCACGGTCACTCGCCAGCACCCCAGCGACCGTCCCGAGGGCGATCGCCGCCGCCCGGTCGATCGGGAACCGGTAGACTCCCGTCGAGATCGACGGAAAGGCCACCGAGGTGAGGGCCTGGTCCATCGCGAGGGCGAGGCTGTGTCGGTAGGCGCTCGCGAGCAGGTCGGGCTCGCCGTGTCCCCCGTCTCGCCAGACCGGACCCACGGCGTGGATGACCCAGCGCGCGCGCAGCCGGCCGCCCGGAGTGATCTTCGCCTCGCCGGTGGCGCACCCGCCGAGCAGCCGGCAGGCCGCGAGGATCGCCGGACCGCCGGCGCGGTGGATCGCCCCATCCACCCCTCCCCCGCCGAGCAGCGTGGTGTTGGCCGCATTCACGATGGCGTCGGTCTCCTGGGCGACGATGTCGCCCAGGGTCAGTTCGAGGCGCGCGCCGGCGATCGTCCGCGAGGTCACGGCCCCCAGATACCACGGTCGCACGGTTGCGCAGCCCACCCTCCGCGCGCTACACATCTAGCAGCGTGGCGGAGGAGGAGACGGTGGAGGACGGCGCCGAGACCCAGGCGGTGGTCTTCGTCAGTGACCGCAGCGGCGCAGCGCTCCGGCGGCGCGAACGCTGCCTCAAGTTGGCTGGCATCGCGCATACCGTTCTCGCCGAGCGACGCCCGTCGGGCACGTACTACAAGCTCTGCGTCCAGGAGAAGGATGCCGTCGCGGCGCACCTGGCGCTGCAGATGGGCGGCTGTGGCCGCTCGCTCCGCTTGCGCGAGCCGCGGGCGAACAGCCTGACGGCGCTCCGCGAGGTGGGTCGCACGCTGTGGGACGAGGTGCGCCATCTCTGGGCGTGCGTGATGGACCTTGCCCGCCGGGTGACCCCGCGCCTGCTGACCGGCCCGCGCGAGACGACCGCCAACCAGTAGTCCGCGCGCGCCCCGACCCGGGGTGCTCGGGTTGACCGGCCCGTCGATCGTGCGCAGGTTCGACCGTCATGATCGACCCCAACCGGATGACGGTGAAGCTGCAGGAGGCGCTCCAGCAGGCGGGCGGAATCGCGACCCGGCGCAACCACCAGGGCATCGACGTCGAGCACCTCCTCGCGGCCCTGCTGGAGAACGACCAGGGTCTCGCGCCGAGCCTCCTCGAGGCGGCGGCGATCGCTCCCCGCGCTGCGCGTGACGCCGTCGAACGCGAGCTGGCCAAGCGCCCCCAGGTGCGCGGCGCGGCTGCCGGACCGTCGCAGCTCTACGTCACGCAGCGCCTGAGCCAGGTCCTCACCCAGGCCGAGGACGAGGCGAAGGCGCTCAAGGACGAGTACGTCAGCGTCGAGCACCTGCTCCTCGCGCTGCTCGACGACGGGCGCCGCCGGCCGCTCCTGCAGCGAGATCGGGCTCACGCCGCGAGACGCTCATGGCGGCGCTGCAGAAGGTGCGCGGCAACCAGCGCGTCACCAGCCAGAATCCCGAGGCGACCTACCAGGCGCTCGAGAAGTACGGCCGCGACCTCACCAAGCTCGCCGCGCAGGGCAAGCTCGACCCGGTCATCGGCCGCGACGAGGAGATCCGCCGCGTCATCCAGGTGCTCTCGCGCCGCACCAAGAACAACCCGGTGCTGATCGGCGAGCCCGGCGTCGGCAAGACCGCCATCGTCGAGGGCCTGGCGCAGCGCATCGTCCGCGGCGACGTGCCCGAGGGGCTCAAGAACAAGCGCGCTCGTCGCGCTCGACATGGGCGCGCTCATCGCCGGCGCCAAGTTCCGCGGCGAGTTCGAGGAGCGCCTCAAGGCGGTGCTCAAGGAGGTCCAGGACGCCGAGGGCGACATCATCCTCTTCATCGACGAGCTGCACACCGTCGTCGGCGCCGGCGCGGCCGAGGGCGCGATGGACGCCGGCAACCTGCTCAAGCCGATGCTGGCGCGCGGCGAGCTGCACTGCATCGGCGCCACGACGCTCGACGAGTACCGCAAGCACATCGAGAAGGACGCCGCGCTCGAGCGCCGCTTCCAGCCGGTGCTGGTCGACCAGCCGTCGGTCGAGGACACCATCTCGATCCTGCGCGGCCTGCGCGAGCGCTACGAGGTCCACCACGGCGTGCGCATCAAGGACAGCGCCCTGGTCGCCGCGGCCGTGCTGTCGCACCGCTACATCACCGACCGCTTCCTGCCCGACAAGGCGATCGACCTGGTCGACGAGGCGGCGGCCAAGCTGCGCACCGAGATCGACTCGATGCCGGCCGAGCTCGACGAGGTCGTCGCGCCGCGTCATGCAGCTCGAGATCGAGCGCGAGGCGCTGCAAGAAGGAGACCGACGCGGCCTCGCAGCGAGCGGCTCGAGAAGCTCGAGAAGGAGCTCGCCGACCTGCAGGACGCAGGCCGACGCGCTGCGCGCGCGCTGGGAGGCCGAGAAGGAGGCGCATCGGCAAGCATGCGCGAGCTGCGCGAGCAGATCGAGGAGACCAAGCTCGAGATCGAGAAGGCCGAGCGCCAGTACGACCTCAACCGCGCCGCCGAGCTCAAGTACGGCACGCTCGCGCAGCTCGAGAAGGCAGCTCGCCGCCGAGGAGGACGCGCTGCAGCGCGACGGCGGCGGCACGCGGCTGCTCAAGGAAGAGGTCGACGAGGAGGACATCGCCGAGGTCGTCGCGCGCTGGACCGGCATCCCGGTCGCGCAAGCTGCTCGAGGGCGAGGTGCAGAAGCTGCTCCACCTCGAGGAGCACCTGCACCAGCGCGTCATCGGCCAGGACGAGGCCGTCACGGCCGTCGCCGACGCGGTCATCCGCGCCCGCGCCGGCCTCAAGGACCCGAACCGGCCGATCGGCTCGTTCATCTTCCTCGGCCCGACCGGCGTCGGCAAGACCGAGCTCGGCGCGCGCGCTCGCCGAGTTCCTCTTCGACGACGAGCACGCGATGATCCGCATCGACATGTCCGAGTACATGGAGAAGCACACCGTCGCGCGCCTGATCGGCGCGCCGCCGGGCTACGTCGGCTACGAGGAGGGCGGCCAGCTCACCGAGGCGGTGCGGCCGCCGCCCGTACTGCGTCATCCTCTTCGACGAGATCGAGAAGGCGCACCACGACGTCTTCAACGTGCTGCTGCAGATCCTCGACGACGGCCGGCTGACCGACGGCCAGGGCCGCACGGTCGACTTCAAGAACACCGTCGTCATCATGACCTCGAACATCGGCAGCCAGCTCATCCTCGGCTACCGCGGCGGCGACCGACGCCGAGGCGTACGAGCGCATGAAGCGCGAGGTGCTCGAGGCGCTGCGCCAGCACTTCCGGCCGGAGTTCCTCAACCGCGTCGACGAGATCGTCGTCTTCCACGCGCTCGACCGCGAGCAGCTGCAGGCAGATCGTCGACATCCAGCTCGCGCGGCTGCGCGGCGCGGCTCGCGGAGCGCAAGATCGACGCTCGAGCTCACCGACGCGCGCCAAGGACCACTTCGCCAGCGCCGGCTACGACCCGGTCTACGGCGCGCGGCCGCTCAAGCGCGTCATCCAGAACGAGATCGAGACCCGGCTCGCGCCGAGATCATCGCCGGGGCCGTCCGCGACGGGTCGCGCGTCGCGGTCGACGTCGGCGGCGGCGGGCTCGTCTTCACGGCGAGCGCCCCGCCCGGCGAGGCGGCCGCCGCCAGCTGACTTGGGCTTGCGCCCGGCCGTGCGCGGTGGTTCAAGCCGCGCATGGCCGTGCGCGTCGACTCGCCCGCCGCTCACCCGCACGTCGCGGTGGTCACGATCGACCGGCCGGAACGCGCCAACAGCCTCGATCCGCCGACGCTGCTGCAGCTCGCCGACGCCTGGCGGCGCCTCGCCGACGACGCGACCGTCCGCTGCATCGTCCTCACGGGTGCCGGCGAGCGGGCGTTCTGCGCCGGCATGGACATGACCACGACCATCCCCGCCGCGCAGCGTCTGGCGCGCGGCGAGCGGGTCGACGACGAGACCTTCGCCGGCGCTGCGCGCGGTCGGCACCGCGACGCTCGCCGGCCTTCGACGTCGGCACGCCGATCGTCGCCGCCGTGAACGGCCACGCGCGGGCCGGCGGGTTCGACCTGCTGCTCGCGACCGAGCTGCGCTACGCCGTCCCGCACGCGACGTTCGCGCTCGAGGAGGTCGCCCTCGGCCTGTACCCGACCGGACACGCGACGGTACTCCTGCCGCGGCAGATCCCCTGGGTCCACGCCCACGACCTGCTGCTCACCGGCCGCCCCATCGACGCGCATCGCGCGCTCGAGATCGGCCTGGTGAACGCCGTCGTCGAGCCGGCCGCCCTCCTCCCGACCGCGCTCGCCGCCGCCGACGCGATCGCCACGAACGCGCCGCTGGCCGTCCGCGCCACCCGCGCCGGCGTGCGCGAGCTGCTGACGACGCCGCTCGCCGACGCGTATCGCCGCCAGGAGGAGTTGGGCCGCCCGCTGCAGACGGACCGACGACGCGCGCGAGGCGCAGCGCGCGTTCGTCGAGAAGCGCCGGCCGGTCTTCCGCGGCGCTGACCGGCGTCAGTCCGGCGCAGTGCGCGCAGCGCACGCTCGGCCGCGCGCCGAGCGCCGGGTCGGCACCCGCCGCCGCCACCTGCAGGCCGGGCAGCACCTCGTCCGGACGCGACCCCGATCGTGCCGAGCGTCGCCGCCGCCGCGCGCCGGACGCCCGCGTCCGCGTCGTCGAGCAGTCGCGCGACGAGGCGCGGCCGCCGTCCCGCGCGATCCGGGGCGGCAGCGCGCGGCGAGCGACATCGCGGCGAGTCGCACGCCGGGCTCGGCGGTCCGAAGCGCCGCCGACGACGAGGGCCCCTCGCACCCGGGGACCATCCCGCCGAGCTCGCGCAGGCAGTAGAGCGCCATCTTCCGCTGCGGGGCGGAGCCGGTCGGCGGCGAGGGCTCGACGCGCGGCCGGACGCGGCGACATCGGCGAGCCGGAGCACCAGGTCCGCGGCGGCCCAGCGGACGTCGCCGTCGTCGCGGCCGAGGGCACTCGAGCAGCACCGGCAGCACCTCGGGCGGCGGCATGCCCAGGCGACCGAGCGCGAAGGCGGCGCCCCAGCGCATGTCCGCGTCCGCCGTCGTCAGCAGCGGCGACGAGCCGCGCGCGGACGCCGTCGTCGCGCGTCGCGAGGGTGGCCAGCGCGTCGGCGGCACGACGACGCACCGCCTTGCTCGGATCGGCGAGACACCGTGCCGAGGGCATCGACCTCGGCGTCACCGCCCGCCCCGGCTGGCGATCGCCTCGATCGCGCCAGACGCACGGCGACGTCGGCGCTCCGCACATCGTCGAGCGGCGCTCATCGCGCCACCGCCGCGAGGATCGCGTCCGTGATGGTCCGCGTCGGCCCGACGCCGAGGACGAAGTGTCCCGGCGTCCCGACGACCCCGTCGACGACCTCGCTGCACGGCGTCGCGCTCGGCCTCGGTGCCCGGCGAGCGCGCGCTCGAGGGCGAGGATCGTCGCGGCGCTGGCGATCAGGTCGCCCGTCAGCTGGACCGCCGCCAGCCGGCCGTCGGCGGCCAGCGTGACGTCGGCCTCCAGCGCGCCCAGCATCGTCGCCACGCGACCCCGGTGCGCGAGCCACGCGTCGCGGTCGTCGAGCGGTGGGCTGGCGACGCTGGTGACGGGACGCGCCGGGACCACGGCCGACCCGGATGCCGTGGCATGGCCGTGCGTCATCCACGCGGCGAATTCGTCGAGAGACACCGGCGCGCCGCGAAGGCGTGCGACGCTCGTCGCCTCGTCGTCACCCAGGACCGATGCGGTGATCACGCCGTCGGGGTCGGCGCGATCGAGGAGCCGCGGGAGCACGGTGAAATCGGCGTCGAGCGCGACGAACGTCTCGAAGAGCAACGCGCCGCGGTCGTCCACCTCCATCGCGAGGAGCGCGAGGAGCCGTCCGCCGACCGTGATCGTGTCGCGGCCCGGATAGTACGCGTCGATACCGTGCGCACGGAACGCCTCGAGGACACCCCGCACGCACCGGTTCATGACCTGTTCGGCGCGCAGCGCCAGCGGGTCGGTGCCCACGAGCGCCGAGCGATGCGGCAGGACGAGACCGACGCCGACGAACCCGCTTCCCGCCGGCGCCGCCCGACCACCCGTCACACGTCGTACGATCGTCGTACGTGGATGCCCTTTCGGACGCCGATGCCATCGTCCGATCGCCAGGACCTCGCCGGGGTGTGTGCGCAGGCGGAGGAAGGCGCGTCCCTCGCCCACGGCGGCTGCGAGCAGCCCCCGATCACGCGCGAGTGCGTCCTCGGCCGAAACCCCGCCCTCCGTCAGCTGCTCGATCTCCGGCACCGCACCGGAGGATTACTCGATCGCGACGCTTCGCGCATCTTTTCGTTGACTTCGCACCTATGCCACTCGTAGGGTCGAGTATCGGGTCGACCCCGGGGTCCCCACGGAGGTTCCATGTCGCGTCTCGCCGCTGCTCTGGTCGCGTTCGCCGTGCTGCTCGCCCCTCGGCCGTCGTTGGCCCTGTTCCACCTCGCGCAGATCGACGAGGTGATGTCGGGCGTCGGAGCGGATCCCAGCGTGCAATACGTCGAGATTCGCATGCTCGGCGCGCTGCAGAGCTTCGTGACCGGCGCCCGCGTCGTGGCGTTCGACTGTACGGGCGCGACGGCGACGGTGCTCGCGCAGGCTGGCGCCAACGTGACCAACGACGGCACGGGCGTACGCTGGATCGTCGGCACCGGGAGCTTTGCCACGGCCTCTGGAATCACCCCCGACTTCAGCATCGCGTCCGCAGCGCTCGATCCGACCTGCGGCATGGTGTGCTTCGGCGGCGGCCCAGGGGGCCCGGCTCGCGTGTCGCCCGAGAACCCACCAACCTGGAGCGTCACCGACCTCGGCAACTACGTGAACTGCGTCGCGTACGGCGGCTATTCCGGCACCACCGTGCCGGCGATCACGCAGACCACTGCCCTTGGCGCCGGCGACGGCACGCTCAGCCTGTCGCGCGTCAACGGCGGGACTACCTTCGCGCTCGCCTGCCCGAGCCCGACGAACAACGCGGGCACCACCGGCAGCTTCGGTCCCTGCACCCCTCCGACCACCACGTCGACCACGGTCACGACGACGACGTCGACGCTTCCGCCCCCGCAGCCGCTCAGCGGCAAGACGCTCCTTCTGAAGGACAACGCCGACCCGACGAAGAAGGGACTCGTCGTCCTCTCGAAGGATCTAAGCATCACCCTGCCGACGAACGGCAGCGCCGACGACCCCACGCTGGGCGGTGCGACGCTGCGTGTCCTCACGTCCGACGGCTGCGCGGGTCCCTGCGACAACACCTACAACCTGCCCGCCGGCAACTGGGCGCTCGTCGGGAAGCCGGGGCAGAACAAGGGCTACAAGTACAAGGACAAGCTGCTCGCGGCTGGCCCGGCGAAGGTCGGCACCTTGAAGCCGCTCAAGATGGCCAAGGTGGTCGGCAAGGGCTCCGCGCTCGGCCACGAGCTCGCAGCCGATCCGAGCCCCGTGAACGTCGTGCTGACGCTCGGGGCGCACAAGTACTGCCTCACGTTCGGCGGCACGCCGAAGTTCACCGTCGACAAGAAGTTCCAGGCGAAGGACGCGCCCGTCGGCAGCTGCCCGCCCTGACGATCACTCGCCGCGCTTGACGGCCGCCGAGAAGCCCTGCTCCTCGGCGGCCGCCCCGGCGCGGGCGATGCTGTCCCGTCCCCACTTCGCGACGATCCGGTCGAGGGCATGGTTCAGCGCCTCGCGCCGCGTCGCGCGCGCGTCGCCGAAGATCTCGAGCTGACCCGCCGCGCCGCCCGTGATGTCGGCGACGCTCACGCCGATCAGGCGGATCGGACCGTGGTACTCCCGGGCCCACAACGCGAGCGCCGCATCGGAGATCGTCTTGCCGTCGTCGGTCGGCTCCGGGAGCGTCGTCCGCCGGGTGAGCAACGGGAAGCGGCCACCGCCCAGCGGACGAGCGAGCTTGACCTTGAGCACCACGACCCGCCCGCGCACGGCGTCGTGGCGCAGCCGCCGCGCGACGGCCTCCGCGTGCGCGATGATCGCGCTGCGCACGGTGCGGTCGGCGCTCGTGTCGGCGCCGAACGTCCCCTCCTCGCCGTACGACTTCGCCGCCCGGTCCGCCTCGACGGTGCGCACGTCCGTGCCGCGCGCGAGCGCCACCAGCGACGCCGCCGCGGACCCGACCAGTCGCTCGAGGTCCCGCTCGCCGCGCGCCGCGAGGTCGCCGATGGTGACGATGCCGGCCCGCGCCAGCGCCGCCTGCGTGATCGGGCCGACGCCCCAGAGTCGCCCGACGGGCAGCGGGTGGAGGAACGCGACCACGCCGTCGGCGGCGACCTCGAGCAGCCCGTCGGGCTTGCACGCGTCGCTCGCGATCTTCGCCACCATCTTCCCCGGCCCGATGCCGACCGAGACCGCGAGGCCGGTCGCCTCGCGCACGCGTCGCTTGAGGAGGCGGCCGATCTCGAGCGGTGGACCGAGGAGCGCCACGGATCCCGTCACGTCGATGAACGCCTCGTCGAGCGAGATCGGCTCGACCTCGGGGCTGACGCTCTCGAACATCTCGCGGACCTGCGCGCTCACCCGGCGGTACTTCGCCATGTCGCCGGGCAGGAAGACGGCGTCGGGACAGAGCTTCCGCGCCTGCACCGACGGCATCGCCGAGTGCACGCCGAAGGGCCGCGCCTCGTACGACGCCGCCATCACCACGCCGCGGGTCGACGTGCCACCGACGATCACCGGCTTCCCGCGCAGCTCGGGCCGGTCCCGCTGCTCGACGGCCGCGTAGAACGCGTCCATGTCCGCGTGCAGGATGACCCGCGGGCGCATGCCCGTCCGTAGCGCGCGCCGCGCGGCACCGCAATTGAGAGTGGAAGGAACGGCGGGTAGGCTCGGTCCCGGGGGAATGGTGGTGGTGCGAACGGAACCGCCCGCGCCGCTGGGGATGCCAACCACCAGGGCGTGGCCGTGGATCGCGATGGTGCTGGCGCTGCTGTGGATACGCGCCGTCCTGCCCGCGCTGCCGTCGCCGTACCGCGAACCCGTCGACTCGTTCCCACAGCTGTTCGAACCGACGCCCCATGCCGTCGAGACGTACCTGTCCGCCGGCAACGCGCTCGGCGTGCAGGCGACCTCCGTCGCATTCCCCACTCCCGACGAGGACGCTGGCCACGAGCGTGGTCGCTGGGGCGGGCGGTGTGGTGTCCTTCTCTTCGCCGCGCTGCCGGCCTGGTTGCTCGCCCTGTCGACGCGCGGCAGCCGCACCTGCCCCCGCTCGGCAGTCCGGCGGTGCTGGTCGCCGTCGGATGGTCCGCGATGCTGCTCTGGGGGCTGCCCGCCGCCGCGTGGCCCGAGACCTGGGAGGCCGCGAGTCCGCCTCCCGCGACGGGCGCCGAGCCGGCCGGCCCGTCGGCAACTCCCGAGGCGACGGGCTCCGCAGCGCCTGGCACACCGACGGCGCTCGTTCTGCCACCGCGGCGGGGCGAGCGACCGGACACCACGGCGGCGCTGACGGCGTGGTGTGCCTACGTGACCTACCCGACCGAAGCGGCCTGCGAAGCGGCGCGCCGCGAGTCCGAGGAACGACACGGCGGGGGCTTCAACGGATTCACCTTCGCGGGGGCGATGTGCGTCCCCGCGGCGAAAGTGCCCGCCCGTATCGAGCGCACGCGCGAACGCGTCGCATCCTTCGTCGGCCGCGCCGTGGCGGAGCGGGCCCGGCTGCATCCGCAGGGTCGGGTGGGTGATCTGGTCGCCGACTTCACCGTCGAGAACGGGGAACGGGGCAGCGCCGCGCCGATCCTCGCGGTCGACGTGCTCGAGCGGGGACCGGACCGCTGGCCGCGCGCGTCACGGATGGCGGCGCAGGGGGTACCGGAATACTGGCAGATCGTTCTGGATCCTGCGCGAGGTGTAGACGAAGCCACCGTGTTCACGCGGCCGGATCCCGCGCACGCGACATGGCTGCAGAGCGACGGCGGCGAGACCCTTCGCATCGAACGGCTCCCCGGGATCGGCATCCGTACCGCCGACATCCTTCCGCCACCGTGCCAGGAGGGGACGTCGGGGAGCGAGCCCGCGCCCGCTCCGCCCATCGAAGGTCCGGACGATCGCCCGCTCTGCGACGGATTCGTGTTCCGGGTGGACGGCACCCTCCCCTCGCCGGCCCTCATCTTCTCCGAACCCAACGCGGACGGCCTGCCGCGACGCTTCCGCTTCACCGGCACCTCGACGATGCCGACGCACTTCGACCCGGCCGCGCTGGCGATCACCATCCGCGGCCCGTACTTCGGGGAGGACGTCCTCGACGTCACGCTTCCCGCGGGTCTCGCCTGGACGACTCAGGACAACGGACTGCGGTCGTGGGTCGCGGAGCAGGACGGCGTACGCGTGCGGGCGACGAACGCCGGCGACCACCTCACCTGGGACATCAGCGGGACGGCGTCGGTCTATGCCCTCCCGATGGCGGACCTGGGGGACTGGGGACCGCTGCAGGTGCGCATCGAGGTTCGTCAGGCCTCGGGCGATCACGCCCGATGTGGCGCCGTCTTCTTCCAGTCCCACGGGGCAGCATCACACTGCGCCTTCGACGCGAGAACCCGGACCCTCGCCTGTCGCGGCCCCGGGCCAGCACCGCGCTGTACGGCCACCGAGGTTGGCGCCCGCGTCCGCTGCGCCCTCGAACAGGTCGCCCATGGGCAGTCGCAGACGTTCCTCAGGCGCGGCGACTGGATATCAGGAACGTGCAAGGACCTGCCCGGATTCGAGCCGCCGCCCGGCTCGGTCTGCACCTCGTCTTCCGACGGCGTCGCCTACCAGACCCTGCTCATCGACTCCGACGGGAACTTCCATCGACAGAACGGGCCCCTGGTTCCTCCGTCCTGAGCGCCTGCGCGACGGCGTAGACGAACATCAGGAGCCACGCGACGCCGGTGCCCGTCGTGAGCAGCGCGGGCGCGCCGAACAGTCCCGCGATGGCGACGGCGGCGCCGACGACGCAGCCGACGCCGACGACGCGGGACATGACGCCACGGCGGGCCGCCAGCGCCGCACCGGCATAGAGCGACGCGAGCGCCAGGAGACCGAACTTGCCGCGGCTGCCGATCGCCAGGGCCGTCAGGCTCGTCGCATCGCCGGGCAGCGCGCCCACGATGCGGAGCTGGGTCGAGGTCTCGAGGGCGTCGAAGGCGAGCCCGGCGACCACGAGCAGGAGGCCCATCGTTCCCGCGCGACGACTGCCCTCACGCGCGAGCGCGAGGAAGAACGCCCCGAGGAAGATGCCGTAGGTCGGGATGAAGCCGAAGAGATCCACGGTATTGGCACGACGGAGCACGTCCACCATGCCGGCGCGACAGGGATCACCCTCCGCTCCGAACACGCGCTCGACGTCGGCAGGCGTCGTCGCCAGCTGGTACGCCAGGAGCGACGTGACGCCCGGCACCGGTGGCCCGACGCAGCCCGACTCCGGAATGGTGCGAACGAACCACGCCGCGAACACGAGAGTGGCCAGCCCGGCCAGGGCGGACACCCTCCACCACCCACGCGCACGCGGTGTGTCCATGCCGCCGGGTACCACGGCGCCCCCGAGGTTCCAAGGATGACACGACCGCCGGGGTCGACTAGGACTGGCCGAGGGCGCGATGGACGACGAGCACCTCGAGCGCATCGCCGGCTGGCTGGCGTCCGCCGGCCTCTCCGGCGCCTCGGAGAGCGAGCTGCTGTGCGGGTTCGCCGACCGGTGCCGCACGGCCGGCATGGACATCACGCGGGCGCTCGCGCTGATCGACACGCTGCACCCGACGTACGAGGGCCGCGCCTTCCGCTGGCGCGCCGACGGCGGCGAGGAGTGGTCCGTCGTCGAGTACGGTCCATCCGGTCAGGGCGAGGCGGCGGCCTCGTGGCAGCGCACCGCCTTCTACCACCTGCTCACGAGCGGCATCGACGAGGTGCGGCGACGGATCGGCCTCGGCGATCCCGCCGACTTCCGCTTCCTGCCGGAGCTGCGCGACGAGGGGATCACCGACTACGTCGCCATGCTGCAGCGCTTCGCACCCGCGGGCGTCATCGGCGAGATGGACGCGTTCTACTCGCACTGGGCGACCGCGCGGCCGGACGGATTCCGCGAGAGCGAGCTGATCGCGCTCCGGCGCCTGGTCCCGCACCTCGCGCTCGCGGTCAAGTGCGCCTCACTGACCCGCATCTCCGCCACACTGGTCGACGTCTACCTCGGGCAGAACGCGGGGCGGCGGGTGCTCGGCGGCCGGATCACGCGCGGCGTGGCGGAGACGTTGCACGCCGTCCTCTGGTTCTCGGATCTCCGCGGGTACACCGCGCTCACGGAATCGGCGCCGCCGGACGAGATCATCCCGCTGCTGAACGACTACGCCGGCATCGTCATCGGCTCGGTGCACGACGCCGGCGGCGAGGTCCTGAAGCTGATCGGCGACGGCACCCTCGCGATCTTCACCGCCGACCTGCCGGCCGACGCGTGCCGCCAGGCGCTCGACGCGGAGGCCCAGCTGCGAACCCGCGTCGCCGAGTTGAAGGCCCGCCGTGTGGCCGAGGGTCGTCCCGTGACGACCGTGTACCTCGGGCTCCACATCGGCGACGTCTTCTACGGCAACATCGGTAGCGCCGATCGCCTGGACTTCACCGTCATCGGTCCCGCGGTGAACGAGGTGAGTCGCATCGCGTCGATGTGCCGCTCGGCCGACCGGACCGTGCTGCTGTCGTCGGCGTTCGTCGCCGCGGCGCCCGAGATCGACCGTCCCCGCTTCGCATCGGTCGGACGCTTCGCGCTCCGCGGCGTCAGCCGCGCGCAGGAGCTGTTCACGATCGACCGCGCCGTCGCGTAGGGCCGTCAGGCCGATTCGATGCGGAACACCGGATGTCCGGGCGCGATCCGGCGGAGTTCCTCCTCGGGCGCCTCGGCTCCCACGCCGTCGAAGAACGCCGCGACCTCGAACGCCCAGATGCGCAGGTACGCGCGCAGCACCGGCGGCTTGTCGCGATCGGCGACCTCCGTCGCGCGGAACGTCTCGGACCGCCGCCCCAGCCGCAGCTCGCCACCGCCTGTTGCGCGCAGGTTCCGCACCCACTGCGTCTCGCCACGCGGGGCGACGAGGTAGCGCGCCCCGTCGTGGTCGAGCGGATTCACGGGCACCGTCCGCCACTCGCCGCTGCGACGTCCGCGCACGGCCAGGATGCGCGAGCCGTAGAGGCTGATGCCGACTCGGGCCAGGCCAGCGATGGCGGCGTTGAAGAGCCGGGCTCCGCGCGACGGCTCGAGGTAGCGGGGGGCCGGCATGTTCACGCGCGCGGACGATTCGTCGGCGGCGTCAGCGGCACGCAATCCGCACCGCACGCCGACGCTTCCGGCTGGGATGACGGCGCCGGCCGGTGGAGTACTGCCCACGTCGGCGTGACCCGCAGCGCGCGCTCCCCCTCCTCCATCACCGTGGCCGTGCCGTCGACGATCAGGCTGTAGTCGTCGTCGGAGCGCACCGCGTACAGCAACGACACCGCCGGCCGCGCGGCCGCGTTCGCGGCGCTGCGCCGCCCGACCACGGCGACCAGCACGTCCCCGTCCCAGCGGACGGGTGCGTGGATCGCATGCGGCCGCCCGTCGTCGGACACGGTGAGGACGTAGGCGCCGCCCCCACGCTCGTCGATGGCGGCACGCAGCCGCTCGAGAGGGACGGGAACGCTCATCGCGCCGGCAACCGTACATCCTCGGTGCGCGGTGACACAAGGTCGCCCGCGAGCCGCGCTACTTGCGGCCGCAGAACTCGTGCACCTCGTCGGGGCTCACGCGAGCGACCTCGGCCCGCCCGAACGGACTGCTCTCAACACGCGCGAGCCATGGAATTGGGTCTAGCGGGTGCGCGCAGGAGGAGTACGGCGGCCACCGCCACTCCGCGATGAGCGGTCCCCTTCACGCCCCATGTCCCCAGAGGTCCCGACGAGCAGGAGCGCCCGCGTGGGACAACGATCGCGGGCAGGGGCCACCGACGGCGTGAACGACCCCCCCTGGTGGTACTGGGCATCCTCCGCTACGAAAGTACAGAAGAGGAATGGCCATGCCGCATACCGCGAATGCGTCGGCCCTTCTGGTGCTGGCCCTTGCCGGAACAGGCGATGCGCGCTCGCGGCCTCCCGCGTACGACTTTGCCGGCACATGGGTGGGCGCGATCTTCGTGGCCGAGGTCCGTGAAGACCTCACCGCCGACCTCGCATCCAACGGTGCGAAGATCACGGGATCGGCAACCGCGGAGGGCCCCTTGGGCACCGTCCACTGTGTGGTTCACGGCAAGCGGCGCCGCGCAGTCGTTCTCCGACTCGTCTGCCCCGAAGGCACCCGCGCCAAGCTGAAGGGCGCCCTCGACACGACGGCGAACGACCTCGTGGGCAGTGCACGACTCTCGAAGGCGCGGCATCATGCGAGAGGCACCTTCTCGCTGTCGAGGATCGCGACGTCCTGACGCGCTCGGCGACCATGAGAGGCACGACCGGATCGCAACGCTGATGCACGAGTTCCTCGACAGTCACATCGCGCGGAATGGAGGCCCTCGATGAGCACGATCACGACGAAGGATGGAACGCGGCTCTACTACAACGACTGGGGAACCGGGCAGCCCGTCGTCTTCAGCCACGGCTGGCCGCTCAGCGCCGACGCGTTCGAGGACCAGATGTTCTTCCTGGCCTCCCGCGGCTACCGGTGCATCGCCCACGATCGTCGCGGCCACGGCCGCTCGAGCCAACCCTGGCATGGCAACGACATGGACACGTACGCCGACGACCTCGCGGCGCTCGTCGAGGCACTCGACCTGACGAAGGCGATCCACGTCGGCCACTCCACGGGCGGCGGCGAGGTCGCGCGCTACATCGGCCGCCACGGCACCGGCCGCGTGGCAAAGGCCGTACTGATCGGCGCCATCCCCCCGCTGATGCTCAAGACGGCCGGCAATCCCGGCGGTCTGCCGATCGAGGTCTTCGATCAGCTGCGCGCCGGCGTCATCGCCGACCGCTCCCAGTTCTGGAAGGACCTGAGCCTGCCCTTCTACGGCTACAACAGGCCGGGCGCGAAGGTCTCGGAGGGCGTCCGCGAGTCCTTCTGGCGCCAGGGGATGATGGCCGGCTTCCCCGCGTCGTACTTCTGCATCAAGGCGTTCTCCGAGACCGACCTCACCGAGGACCTCAAGCGGATCGACGTCCCGACACTCATCCTCCACGGCGACGACGACCAGATCGTCCCCATCGGCGCCTCGGCGATGCTGTCGTCCAAGCTGATCAAGAAGGCGACGCTCAAGGTCTACGAAGGCGCGCCGCACGGCATGTGCACGACGCTCAAGGACCACGTCAACGCCGACCTGCTCACGTTCCTCGAGAGCTGAAGGACCGCTGAAGGACGTACCCGATGCTGGTGAACCCGAAGCCGTACCTCGTCCGCGCCCGGCGCGAGGGCTGGGCCCTCGGCGGGTTCAACGTCTTCAATCTCGAGTCCGCGCGCGCCGTGATCCAGGCGGGCGCCGAGTCGAAGGCGCCGTTGCTGGTCCAGACCTCCGAGGGGGCCGTGAAGCACATGGGCCTCGGCAACGCGGTGGCGATCGTCCGCCAGCTCGCCGATGCGACGGATGCCCCGGTCGCTCTGCACCTCGACCACGGCAAGAGCGAGGAGCTCGCCCGCGCCGCCGTCGACGCCGGGCTACACCTCGGTGATGATCGACGCCTCGCGCGAGACCTACGAGCAGAACATGCGCGAGACCGCGCACATCGTCGAGTACGCGCACGCGCACGGCGTCCACGTCGAGGCCGAGCTCGGTACGCTCGGCGGCATCGAGGATCTCGGCGAGACGGCGGTGCGCTCGATGCTGACCGACCCGGACCAGGCGGTGCGCTTCGCCAACGAGACCGGCGTCGACGCGCTGGCGATCGCGATCGGCACCTCGCACGGCGCCTACAAGTTCAAGGGCACACCGCATCTCGACCTGGAGCGCTTGAAGGAGATCGCCGCACGCATCCCGCAGCCGATCGTCCTGCACGGCGCGTCGTCCCTCCCGCAGGACGCGGTCGCGCTCGCCGAGCGCTACGGCGCGAAGCTGCCGCACGCACAGGGCATCCCGCCGGAGCTGATCCAACAGGCGGTCGCCCTCGGGGTCGCCAAGGTGAACACCGACTCCGACCTGCGTCTCGCCGCCATCGGACGGCTCCGTGAGGTGCTCACGCTCCGCCCGGACGTCTTCAACCTCTACGAGCTGATGGGCGAGGTCGAGAGCGCCATCCGCACCGAGACCGTCGCGCGCATCCGCATGCTCGGCAGCACCGGCAAGGCCTGACGGGCCCATGCGCCGCCCATCGGGTGGTCACGTCCGGAATTCGCCGAGTACGGATTGACCCTGCCCGACGGAGGATCGATGATCCGCCGCCGCCGGGGAAGCGATGGCGCAGCCACCCGCGTACACGCCCAACCATCTCGTGCAGAAGATCCTCGCCTCGCGGGGCAGCGTCGAGGGCGAGCGCAAGCAGGTGACGGTCTTCTTCGCCGACGTGAAGGAGTCGATGCGCCTCGCCGCCCGCGTCGGTGCCGAGGAGTGGCACCGCATCCTCGACCGGTTCTTCGCCATCCTCGCCGACGGCATCCACCGCTTCGAGGGGACCATCAACCAGTTCACCGGCGACGGCGTCATGGCGCTGTTCGGCGCCCCGATCGCGCACGAGGACCACGCGCAGCGGGCCTGCCACGCGGCGCTCCATGTCCGCGAGGAGCTGCGCCGCTTCGCGCAGGAGCTGCGCCGCACCCGCAAGCTGCGCTTCGCCGTGCGCATGGGGCTCAACTCCGGCGAGGTGGTCGTGGGGGCGATCGGCGACGACCTCCGCATGGACTACACCGCGCAGGGACACACCGTCGGCCTGGCGGCCCGCATGCAGCAGATCGCGCGCGCCGGCGCGATCTACGTCGCGCCGGACACGGCGGCGCTGGTCTCGTCCTTCTTCCGCCTCGAGGCCGTCGGCGCGATCCGCGTGAAGGGCGTCCGCCGGCCCGTGCGCACCTTCGCGCTCGCCGGCTCCGGCCCCGTCCGCACCCGCATCGAGGCGTCCCGCGCGCGCGGGTTCTCGCCGTTCGTCGGCCGGGCGGACGAGGTCGCAAGTCTCGAGGCGGCCCTCGGTCACGCCGTGTCGGGCTACGGTCAGGTGGTCGCCGTCGTCGGCCCGCCGGGCGTCGGCAAGAGCCGGCTCTGCCAGGAGGCGGTCGACCGCTGGCGCGCCGAAGGGCTCGTCGTCGCCGAAGCCCACTGCCCGGCGCACGGCCGATCGCTGCCCGGCGGCGCGCTGACCGACCTGCTGCGGAGCCTCTTCGCCCTCGTCCCCGGCGAGAGTCCGCCGACCAGTCGCCGGCGCATCCGCGCCCGCCTCCGTGGACTGCCGCGCGCCGTCGGCGAAGGACTCGCCGTCGTGCTGGAAGCGCTCGGTGTGCCCGACCCCAAGGCGCGCCCGCTCGCGCTCGACCCCGACGACGCGCCGCGAGCAGCTCGCCATCTTCGTCTGCCGCCTGGTGCAGGCGCTCGGCGCGCGCACGCCGATCGTGCTGCTGCTCGACGACGTGCAGTGGATCGACGCCGAGAGCGCCGCCTTCCTCGCCCGGCTGGTGGACGCCGTCGGGTGGACCCGGACGCTGCTGCTGCTCAACTGGCGCCCCGACCACACCGTCGACTGGCTGCGCGCGCCCTACTGCCAGCGCCTCGACCTCGCGCCGCTGGGTGCGGACGCCACCGAGGCGCTCGTCCGCACGCTCGTGGGTGACGACCCGACGCTCGCCGGCGTGTGCAGCCTGGTCGGCGAGCGCGCCGCCGGCAACCCCTTCTTCGTCGAGGAGATCGTCCAGTCCCTCGTCGACGAGGGCGTCCTGCAGCGAGTGCGCCGCTCGCTGCGCCTGGCGCGCCCGGTCACCGAGCTCCGCATCCCGGCGACCGTGCAGTCGCTCGTCGCGGCACGGATCGACAGCCTGCCCGAGGCCGCGAAGCACGTGCTCCAGGCCGCGGCCGTGATCGGCAAGCAGTTCTCCGAGCCGTTGCTCCGGCTCACGCTCGGAGCCGCGTCAGACGTCGCGCCCGCGCTCCGCACGCTGGAGCACGCCGACCTCGTGCGCGCCGAGGCGCAGACAGGCGCCGAGTACACCTTCAGGCATCCGCTCACGCAGGAGGTCGCATACCAGACCCAGCTCCTGGAGAAGCGGACGCGCGGTCACGAAGCCGTCGCCCGGGCGCTGGAGGCCGTCCACGCGCATCGTCTCGGCGAGCAGGCCTCGCTCCTCGCCTATCACTGGGAGGCGGCGGGCAAGCGGTACGAGGCGCAGCGCTGGCGGCGCCGCGCCGCCCTCCAGGTCACGCACATCGAGGTCGGCCGGACGCGGCGCCCCTGATCCCGCCAAGCCGGTTGCGTTTCCCGGCGGACGGCGCGACACATCGTCCATGGCGACGTCGATCGTGTCCGCCGACTCCCACGTGACCGAGCACCCCGACGCCTATCGGAAGTTCGCCGCGTCGGCGGACGTCGACGACGCTCCGCACGTCGAACGGACCGACACGGGGAACGACGTCTACGTCATCCCGGGCATGCGCTCGACGATCCCGATCGGCCTCGTGGCCGCGGCCGGTCGCACGCCCGACCTCACCGGGCGCTTCGAGGACTGGTACCCGAGTGGCTGGGACCCGCGGTTCCGCGCCGCCGACCAGGACCGGGACGGCGTCGCCGCCGAGATCCTCTACCCGACCGTCGGCATGGTGCTCTGCAACCACACCGACCTCGCCTACAAGCGTCGCCACATGCAGGCCTACAACCGCTGGATCGCCGAGTACTGCGCGACCGATCCGCGGCGGCTGCTCGGCATCGGGCAGACCGCGATGCGCACGCCCGAGGAGGGGATCGAGGACCTGCGCGAGATCAAGCGGCTCGGCCTCCGCGGCGTCATGCTTCCCGGCATCCCCGGGCAGAACGACTACCACGACCCGATCTACGATCCGTTCTGGGACGCCGCGGTCGAGATCGGCCTGCCCCTGTCGTTCCACATCCTGACGACGCCGAGCGACTTCGGGCGCTCGCGCGGGCCGGTCATGAACCACGCCGTCGCCATCATCCGCTCGAACCAGGACATCATGGGCATGCTGATCTTCGGCGGCGTCTTCGAGCGCCACCCGCAGCTCGCCGTCGTCTGCGTCGAGGCGGACGCCGGCTGGGCGCCGCACTGGATGTACCGGATGGACCACTACTACAAGCGGCATCAGTACATGCGCGCGTGCCCAGCTGTCGCGGCTGCCGTCGGAGTACTTCCGCGAGCACATCTACCTGACCTTCCAGGACGACTGGGCCGCGTTCCAGACGACGCACCTCATGAACGCCGAGCGCCTGATGTGGGCCAACGACTTCCCGCACAGCGACTCGACGTGGCCCTGGTCGCAGGACGTGCTGCGCGAGCAGACCGCGCACCTGTCGGCGGCGACGCGCGATCTCATCGTGCACGACAACGTCGCGCGGCTGTACGGGCTCTGACCTTCCGAGCACATCCCCACTTCATGCGACCCGGGTGAGCTTGCGCAGCCCCGGGCGACGGTGCCAGCGTCGCAGCCGGATGGGAGGTCGTATGGACGCGCATCGGGTGGCTCGTCTCCTGGGCGTCGCGCTGCTCGTCGGCATGGCTCGGTCCGCTGAAGCGGGAACCGCCGCGCCAGGCTGCTCTCCGGCCGCTCCCGCGCTGAAGGCGAGCAGGACCGGCAGGCCGGCGATCTTGTGGAAGTTGACGATCTCCGGCCAATCGCTGTCCTGGCTGCCCATGTAGCCGATCAGCTCGTAGTCGTCGCCCCAGAAGACCGAGTCGAACTTGAGGAAGATCTTGTTGAACACGCCCATCCGCGTCTGGCGGATCGCCTCGCGCTTGTCCCGAGGCAGGCTCGGATTGAACGCGATCCTGCCGGCTTGCAGCACCCCCAGCGGCACGGTGACGAGAACGTATTTGGCCTGAAAGCTGCCGCGGTTGGTCAGCACGTCCACGCGCGCGCCCGAATAGTCGATCTGCTTGACCTCGTGGCCGAGGAGGATGTGCGTGCCCTCGGCAAGGCGGTCCGTGATCTGGCTGTAGCCCTCGGGGAACACCCGGTCATGCCCCGCGAAGCCGAGGGTCTTGTCGAACTCGAGCAAGGACACCTCGGAGCGCGGGCCCGCCCATTCGTGCTCCAGGTAGGTGCGCGCGATGAAGTTCAAGCGGCGGCGGCGCTCGGCGTCGAACCCCTCGGAGGCCGCGAAGGCCTCCTCGACCGCCAGGAGTGACATCTCGACGCCTTCCTTCTGCTTGGCGGCGACGAAGTCGAGGTAGTCGGCCATCAGCTCGGACATCTCGGTGCTCTCCGCGGCGCTGAGACGCCGGCCGTCCTCGTCGTAGAGCGCCACCGAGCGGTAGCGCGCCGGGGTGACGCTGGAGATGTTGGTGCGCAGGATCTTGATGTCGTAGCGGCGGGCCAGCCGCGCGATGGGGTTGTCCTCGAAGCCGTGGATCCACGACGCGCCCAGGTCGGCTGGCACGGACAGCTCATGCGAGGTCCAGATGCGGCCGCCGATGCGCTCGCGCGCCTCGAGGACGGCGACGTCGTACCCGTCGATGGCGAGGTCCCGCGCGGCCGTCAGTCCCGCGATGCCGGCGCCGATCACGAGGACCTCTCTCGACTGTGCGCTCACGTTCGTCGGGTCTCCCGCACCTCGCCTGCGCGCGCGACGGCGCCGCGAGCGTCGGCCGCGCTGGCGACGTCCCTACGCAACTTGCGACGCACTGTCCAGGCGGTCGGCCCAGAGCGGCCAGCTGGATTCAACGCGATTCCAAACGATGACAAGGGGAGTCCGACGGTTCCCGAACGCGCGATGGCGAGCTCCGCCCACCCGGCGCCGGTTGCGATATCCCGGCGGTCCACCGATTGCAGGAGACATGCAGATATGATTCTCCGTCATCCTGTTCGTTCTCCCCGGGAACGATGATGTGTCGCGCGTGAATTGCGTAAGGCTCTCATCACCGAGGAGTACCGGCTGAGCCTCGCCTATGAGTACGTGGGCCTCGGCAGCGTCCCGATCAACACCATCCGCGGTCCGCTCGCCGGCACGCTACAGGGCGACTGGGGGCCGAACTCGCTCAACGTGGTCGGTCTCACGATCGCACGCCGATTCTAAGGAGAACGCAATGACGAAGAAGCGACGTGTCCTGGGACGCCTTACAGCCGCGGGAGCCGCGCTCACGCTGGCCGGTTCCGTGCTCCTCGCCCCGAGCTCCGCACGCGCCCAGGCGCCTGCCGCTCCTTCGGAGCAAGCCCATCCGGGACATTTCGATGCGAAGGGCAAGCCACCGTCGAAATTCACGATGGAGGTGCTGCAGCAGGAGAAGAAGACGCTGCCCTTCGCCGACCAGAGAGACTTCGAGGAGCAGAAGAAGGGCTTCATTGCTCCGATGAAGGACCCCAAGATCATGGCCGGCGCCGGTCACGTCGCGTGGGACATGGAGCGCTTTCAGTTCCTGAACACCGGCAAGGACTTCGACAGCATCCATCCCTCCCTGCTCCGCCAGTCCGTCCTGAACATGAACTACGGGCTCTACGAGGTGATTCCCGGCATCTATCAGGTCCGCGGCTTCGACCTCGCCGACATCTCCTTCGTCCGCGGCAAGACCGGCTGGATCGTCATCGATCCGTTGACGACCGCCGAGCCGGTGAGCGCTGCGTGGAAGCTGTTCCAGGAGCACGTCGGCAAGGGGCTTCCCGTCTCGGCCGTGATCTATTCCCACTCGCACGGCGACCACTGGGGCGGCGTGCGCGGCATCGTGGACGAAGCGGACGTGCGATCCGGGAAGGTCGCCGTGATCGCGCCCCGCAACTTCATGCGAGAGACGATCTCCGAGAACGTCTATGCCGGCAACGCGATGAACCGGCGCCTGTTCTACCAGTACGGCCTGCTGCTACCCGCCAGCCCGTACGGGTACGTCGGGCAGGGCCTCGGCCAGGGCGTGTCGGCCGGCGCCATGGGACTGATCGCGCCGAACCGGGTCGTCGAGAAGCCCATCGAGGAATTCGAGGTCGACGGCGTCCGGATGGTGTTCCAGAACACCCCGAACACCGAAGCGCCCTCGAACATGAACACGTACATTCCCGACATGAAGGCGCTGTGGATGGCCGAGAACGTCACCTCGACGCTGCACAACATCTACACGCTGCGCGGCGCGCCGGTGCGCGATCCGTTGAACTGGTCGAAGTACATCAGCGAGGCCCTCTACCGTTTCGGCCTCGAAGCCCAGGTGATGTTCGCCTCGCACCACTGGCCGCGCTGGGGCAACGAGCGGATCCAGGAGGTGCTGCGCGGCCAGCGCGATCTCTACGCCAACATGAACAACCAGGTGCTGCATCTCGCCAACCAGGGCGTGACCATCAACCAGATCCACAATGTCTACCAGGTCCCCAAGAGTCTGCAGCAGCAATGGTTCAACCGCGGCTACCACGGCTCTCCGGAGCACAACAGCCGTGGCGTCATCCAACGCTACCTCGGGTTCTGGGACGCCAATCCGGCGACGCTCATTCCGTTGTCGCCGGCCGATTCCGCCCCCCTCTACGTCGAGATGATGGGCGGCGCCGAGAAGATCATGGCCCGCGGCCGCGAGCTGCATGACCAGGGCAAGTACCTCCTCGCCCAGGAGATCCTGAACAAGCTGGTGCAGGCCCAGCCGCAGAATCAGGCCGCCAAGGATCTGCTGGCGGACGTCTTCGAGCAGATCGGGTACCAGCAGGAGAACCCGGGCCTGCGCAACAGCTACCTCGCCGGCGCCTACGAGCTCAGGAATGGGATTCCGCAGGGCGAAGTCGTCAATTCGAGCAGCCCCGACGTGATCCGCGCCATGTCCACGGAGCTGTTCCTCAACTTCCTCGGCATTCGCATGGACAGCCGGAAGGCCGAGGGCATGCGGTTCACGATCAACCTGGTCACGCCGGACAACGGCGAGAAGTTCCTGATCGAGATGGAGAACGCCACGCTGACGAACATTCCCGGCTTCCAGGCCGAGAAGCCCACCCTCACCCTGACGATCAATCGCTCCGATCTGGAGCAGACGATGATGGGCGCAAAGACCCTCGACGCGCAGATCGCGGCCGGGACCGCGAAGGTGCAGGGAGACGCGGGGGTCCTGAAGCAGCTCGCGTCGACCATGGTCGACTTCGACCCACGCTTCGAGATCATGCCCGGCACGAAGGCCAGGGCCAATCCCGAAAAGGTCGTCGATCCCTTCAAGGCCGACGTGCTTCCCGACATCGCAGAATAGCCGACCGACGCCGTGTGGGTAGAAGCGGGGCCCTACGGCCCCGCACCCACAAGGCGGCGCATGCCGACACTCACCATCGCCAGGCTCGCTCGCAGCCACCAGGCGAGCGCCAGCGGAAGCACCGGGTACCAGATGGTCCGCCAGTCGAGACGCCCTCCGAGCTGGATCGCCCCGCGAAGGGTGGGAGTCAGGTCCCACGACCACGCTGCGAGCGTGGCGACAACCAGTACTCCGCCGGCCAGCAGCCAGGAGGGTACACGCCGGACCACGGGCGCGATCCATCGGGTGTGGGCGCCGAAGCGTTCGATCCCCGCCTGCCAGTCGACGAACATGGCATAGACGATCAGGATCGGCGTGAAGGTCACGACCAGGAGCAAGGCGTTGAGCGCATGGAAGACCAGCGCCGCACTCAGAACGACGGCGCGCAGGCGGCCGCCCAACAGCGCGAGCACGAACAGGCACTCGAAGAGAAGCACCCCGTACCGGAACGCGTGCGACAGCAGTGGGTGGGCCGCTACGACGGGCAGGATCGCATGGGGAGGCAGACCCTCGCGGACCGCCTCGACGTTCTTGCCCAGCAGCAGGTCGGCGACGAGGTCGGGCGCGGTGAGCCATGTGCCCAGCACGCCTTTGGCGACGGCCGCGCTCGCGAACATCAGGACCAGCATGAGCAGCACCCCGCGCATCGGCAGCGCGTGACACCAAGAGTCGTCGGACGGGTGCGTCGTCGCCCGTCCTGCGCGTCGTGCGAGCAGCGCATCCAGCGACCACGTGCCGCCCCAGTCCGAGGTCAGCATGAACAGCGGGATGTAGAACACCAGGAAGATGCTCGCGTGCTCGACCTTGCCGAAGCTCTGGTGGAAGGTCTCCAGCAGGGTCCCGAGCACCAGGACGACGAGCGTGACCGATCGGACGCAGAGGCCTGCCAGCAGCAGCACCAGGGCCGCCACCAGGCCCGATTCGATCATGCCCGGCAGCCGCACCGGGAATGCGCGCGGGCACCAGCCGCAACACGCCGACGGGCTGCCAGACCGCATCCGGGAGGAGACCGAGGGCCGCGGCATCCACCCAGCTGAGGTGCCAGATGTAGAAGGCAGCGTAGATGATGCGGAACAGGCCCATGCGCCCCGCGATCCGCGCCTCCGGGGTGGTGAGCCAGCTGCCGCAGGACCGCCACCGTCAGCGCCCTTCCAGCGCGGATGTGACGTCGTTCGGCACGCGCATGCGGCCGAGCAGAATCTCCTGCTCCGGCCGCGCGAGATCGAACGCCGGGACTGCCGTCGGCTGGGGCGTCCAGGAGAGCGTCCACCCCTCGATCTCGACGACGCCCCGTGCCTCCAGCAAGGGTCGCAGCCGACGCAGAATCACCCGGCGATACGCCGCCGCGGACGGTTGCTCGGTGAACGCTTCCACGGTGATGCGACGCCCCAGATCGATCTCCACGTGAGTGAAGAGGTCGGCCGGGAGGAGACGCATCACTGCGCCGTCGCGGGACACCAGACGCAGCTCGGTCTCCGAAACCAGACCGGGCGGCGGCGGATAGCCCCTGGCATACATGGGCCAGACGATGAAGGGCCACGCACCATCGCGGCCGTGCGCCGCCACGAGCAGCAGGACGAGCACGACGAGCAGGCACTCGAAACGGCGGAGCACCCGCACGTCGTCGGCCGGGAGCGACGTCAACGGAACCTTCGCCGCATCCGGCGCATCAAACCGCGCGCCGTTCGGCGCAGTCGCGACAGTTCCGGCCAAGGCTTGCTCCGCAGCGTGTAGCCCTGCTCGCGTCCCATGACCACCGCCGCGGGCAGCGGTGGATCGAGCTGCGCGTCGAACGCCTCCCTGAGCTCGCTCACGAGGGCAGCGGAGCCCGCCGCCTTCGCCAGGGCGAGGCAGCCGACGTGGCACTGGGCCCGTCGACGGGCGAAGTCGGTGGACGCGTAGGCCGTCGATCGATCCAGATGATCCTCGAGCTCGTTGGCGAGGCGCATCAGCACCACCGAGCGCGTCGTCTGATCATAGCCTCCGAAGCCTTCGACGTGGCGCTCCAATTGGGCGGCGGAATTCCACGGCAGCTGGTCGTAGGCGAACACGAGCTGCTCCACGTCGGGGCCGGCTGCCCGTCGCAACGCTGCGCGCCGCGCGCCGAGCTCGCCGCCCGATCCCGCGCCTCGACGGATGCTGTACGCCGCGTGGAGGAGAGCCGCCTGCACGACTGGCAGGGATTGACCCTCCGCCAGCACGATGCTGGCCGTGCGCACGAGGTGACACAGGAACGGCTCGCCCTGCGGGCGGTAGACACCATCGACGAGCCGCTCCGCCAACTCGTGCGCGGCCCGCAACCGGGCAAGCAGATCCGCGTCGACACCGGCCGAGATGGCCTGGTTCATCAGCTGGGGGTACGTCAATGCGAAGGAGCGCATCTCGACTCCGGGGTGACACGGGCCCTGTCACCCTCGCCGGCGATCGCGGCCCGCAGGAACTGGTGCACGGCCGCCGCATGCGTCGAGGGAGCGAAGGGACGCGAAGCCGTTGGCGCCAGCTGCCGGGCGGCAAGCCGCTCGAGACCTTCGCCGCCGAGGAGCCGCGCCCACTCCTCGGCGCCGTCGGCGAGGGCGACACCCGCGTCGGTGGGAAGCGGCAGCCCTCGCGCCGCCAGCGGCGTCGCCAGCACCGGCACGCCGTTGTAGAGCGCCTCGGCGAACTTGACGTTGACGCCGGCACCCGACACCGTCGGGCAGAGCATCACGTCGCAGGACGCGAACACCTCGGTGACGTCGTCGACGAATCCGTGCGCGACGACGCGTGGGTCGGAACGCGCGATACTCGTGCTGCCGTCGCCGAAGAGATGCAGACGCAGGTCTCGGGTGACGCGCGGCAACACCTCCTGCAGCAGCCAGCGCGCGGCGGCACGGTTGGGCCACCAGGTGAAGTTGGCGAGGAACCCGAGGTGTGGCGTCTCCCGGAGTTGCGTTCGTCGTGCGCGCGCCGGGGGCTCGTAGTCGAACAGCGGCGGCAGGTGCAACGTTCTCAGGCTGCCCGCTTCCGTCCGCGCCTGCGCCTGGTCGGCCGCGGAGATGAAGAGCACGCGCTCGCACGCGCGCATACCGCCCAGCTCACAGGCCCTGAGCTTGTCGAGGTCGCGCCCCAATCGGCTGCGCACCCAGCTCAGTGGTGCAGGGAGGCCGTCGAGCTGGGCTGCGAAGAGGTCGCGCTCGAGGTTGTGGGCGTAGAGCACCCGCGGCACGCCGCGTGGCAGCAGCGGCAGCATCCACAGCAGGTCACCGCCGTTGATCAGCACCAGATCGTAGCGTCGTGTCGCGACCATGTGCCCGATGGCGCGCCGGAACGCCAGGGTGTCGAGAAACAGGGCCTTCGAGGGCCACGACGACAGCGATGAACGTGTCACCGCGATCAGCTGTCGCACGACGTGCGGCAGCGGGCTGCTCGGCGCCACGACGTCGACGTCGGCGGCCAGCGGTGGTCGCTGCAGCAGCGACAGCAAGCCACGTGTCGCGGCGCCCGCACCACCACGGTGGGTCCGGGGATCCACGATCGACGGCAGAAGGATCCTCATGGCGGGGGACCACCGCCGATGCGGGCCGGCTGCGTCACCGATACGCGGTCGTCGTGACCGCCTCGTGACGGAAGGCGCTCAGCATGCCGCCGATCTCCAGGAGATGAACGGCGAAGGCCAGCGCGAACGCGATCGGCTGCTCGAACCAGCGCAGCCCGTAGTGCCGGCCGGCCCGGAGCACGTCCCAGCAGCTGTCGACGGTGCGTGCGATGACGAAGAGCGGAATCGACACCACACCCAACCTGGCCAGCCAGGCCCAGGGCATGCGCGGGTCGAGTTGCCGGATCCGGATCGTCCCGTAGCCGATGTTGCGCCGGATGTCGCGTTCCATCGCCAGGCCTTCGAAGTCGTGCACCACGCACATGGTGGGCTCGAACAGCAGCTGCCCGCCCGCACGGCGGATCGCCTCGGACTGCAGACGGGCTGCGAAGGGCCCTCCGTCGGTAGGCAGCGGGTGCGCGAGGAACACGGTGCGCCGGAGGATCGCGTTGTTGTTCGAGATGAACGCGGTCGGGCCGGCGTCACCAGGATCGATGTAGGCGCGCGACAGGACCGCCAGCGCTCGCTCTGCGAGGCCACGGCCTCCGTAGCGCGTCCGGCCGCTGATGGCAGCCGCCTCGGGGTGAGCCCGCATCGACTCGACCGCACGGCGCAGCCAGTCGGGCGACGGTGTGCAATCAGCGTCGAGCAGGACCACGAACTCGGCCGCGGCCACACGCACGCCTTCGTTCTTGAGCGCGTAGGAGCTGGTCGAGGGACACGCCACTATCCTCAGCGACGGCACGATCGCCCGCAGGTCGTCGGGGATCCGGTCTGCATGCTCAGTCGACTCGACGAGCAGGACCTCGATGGGCTCGGCGATGTCCTGCCGGGCCAGCGCCGCGAGGGAGCTTCGCAGGTCGTCCCAGGCCGTGACGTCGCCGCCCGCATAATCCGAGACAACGATGACGCTGACGACCGGTCGCATGGGTACTGCCCGTTCGCAGGTTGCATAGCCTTCATGGGAGCAATTTGGCAACGACACAGCCTACGCCTGGCGAATCGCCGGCTGGGCCCCGCAATCGCCGGTGGCGCGTTGATCTTCCCGATCGGGGTGGTAGCGTCTCGCGATGCCGCAGCCCCAGAACGCGATCCTCGCCGGCCCTGGCCGCAGTGCCATCTTCCTCACCCTCGCCGTCGGACCCGGCGCCGCCGACACCGTCCGGACGCGCGGCGTCTGCGCCGCGATCCCCGGCCTCGTGCGCAGCGTTGGACACCGCGACGAGACCGCGGCGCTCAGCTGCACCGTTGCGATCGGCGCCGACGCCTGGGACCGCCTCGCGCCCGGACGCGGCCGGCCGGCGCAGCTCCATCCCTTCCGTCACCTCGCCGACGGCCCGCGCGTCGCGCCCTCGACTCCGGGCGACCTGCTGCTCCACATCCGCGCCGAGCGCAGCGACTTCTGCTACGAGCTCGCTCGCGTGATCGCCGTCAAGCTCGGCGGCGCGGCGAGCGTGGTGGACGAGACGATCGGCTTCGCCTACATGGACAACCGCGACCTGATCGGCTTCGTCGACGGCACGGAGAACCCGGCGGGCGACGATCGGCTCCGCTTCGTGATCGTCGGCGCCGAGGACCCCGAACACGCGGGTGGCAGCTACGTCACGACACAGCGCTACGTCACTGACCTCGCCCGCTGGAACGCCTGCTCGACCGAGGACCAGGAAGCGGCGATCGGACGCACCAAGGCGGACGACATCGAATTCGACGGCGACCGATGCCCGCCGAGCGCGCACAAGGAGCGGGCGAAGATCGAGCGCGACGGCGCCGAGCAGAAGATCCTGCGCCAGAACCGCGCCTGGGGGACGACGGCCCAGTCGGGAACCTACTTCATCGCCTATGCGCGCGATCTCTCGGTGACCGAGGCGATGCTCGAGCGGATGTTCGTCGCCGACGCGGACGGCGTCTACGACCATCTCCTCGACTTCACGCAGCCGGTGACCGGGACCAACTTCTTCGCGCCGTCGCTCGATGTCCTCGAGGCCCTGGCCGATGAAGCTGCTGCACCGGGCGGCGACGCGGCGGCGCCGGAAGCTGGCGCGACGCTCGGGATCGGCGATCTGCGCGGCGGAGCGGACATCAAGCCCCAGGCGCGATAGGAGAGCCCCTCCCGCGGCGCGCCGCGGCGTCTGCTTTTTAGGTTGACAAGGCCTCCGCCGGGCGTGTTAGGCGCCTGGCTGCGTGTATAGATCACCCAGGACCGTCTTCCGCCTCGGCACCCATGGTCTCGCCGCGCTGGCGATCGCCGTGCTCGGTTTCGCCACGGCGTCGGCACAGACCCTCTCGGGGCCGACGTTCACGAACAACTCGAGTGCGGACGAGTTCTCGGGCCCGGGTCCCACCGCCAATCCCGGGTTCGAGCGACGCAGCACGACCAACGTCGTGTCGGCGGCGCCGGCGACCTTCCAGACCCGCTACGCATCGATCACGTCGGTCGATTGTGGGCCCGACTGTCCGGCGACGCGGACTGAGACGCTGACCACCGACTACCGCATCTCGTTCACCGCAACCGCCCCGGTCGGCTACCGGCTCGACATCGCCACGCGTCTCAGTGGAGATCTGAACGTCCAGGACGACGGGGGCAGCAACAATACCCAGGCCGACGTCACGGGAATCACCGGGTCGGTGACGGCAGGGCCGGCGCTCGCGACCGGAAACCTCAACACGACCGACGCGGGTTCGGTCAGCTGCGGCGCGGGCTGCAACCTCGTCATCGCCCCCGCCCTCGGGGCAGCCACCATCCTCGGGTCGAGCAATGGTGTGCCCGTCAGCCACCAGCTCCGTTTCCAGTTCACGACCAGCGCGACGTCGCCCGCGTCGGGGTTGTTCACGGGCGGAGATGCGGCGGCCGTCCGGCTCGGCCTCGACGGACAGGACACCGACAACGCCGCCGCGCAGTACCCGGGCAGCCCGATCCGCGTCGACACGAACGACGGCCACTTCGTCACCATCACGATCACGTCACTCTGCGGCAACGGGACCCTCGAGACGGGTGCGGGCGAGGTGTGCGACCAGGGGGCCGCCAACGGGACGCCGACCTCGTGCTGCACCAGCACGTGCCAGCTCCGCCCGTCGACCGACGTGTGCCGCACGACCGCGGATCTGTGCGACGCCGCGGAACGCTGCACGGGAACGTCCGACGTCTGCCCCGCCGACGTCAAGCTCCCCGCCGGCACCGTGTGCCGGCCGGCGGCCAGCGTCTGCGATCTCGCCGAGACCTGTAACGGCTCGAGCAGCGCGTGTCCCGCCGACACGGTTCAGCCGGCGACAGTGGTGTGCCGGCCGGCCATCGGATTCTGCGACGTCACCGAGAATTGCACCGGGTCGAGCGGGCTCTGTCCCGCCGACGTCATCCGGCCGAGCGGCTTCGTGTGCCGGAGCGCGACCGACGTGTGCGACGTGGCCGAAACCTGCAACGGCTCGAGCCCCGCCTGCCCCGCCGACGGCCTCGCTCCGTCGGGCACGGCGTGTCGCGTCGTCGCCGGGCCGTGCGACGTGGCCGAGAGCTGCACGGGGTCGAGCGCGGCATGCCCGGCCGACACCTTCGCGTCGTCGGCGATCGTCTGTCGTCCGGCCGCCGGCGTCTGCGACCTGGCCGAGAACTGCACCGGAAGCGCGGCCGCCTGCCCGGCCGATCTGAAGAGCACGGCCCCATGCCGCGCCGCGATCGACGTCTGCGACGTCGCCGAGAGCTGCACCGGGAGCAGCAACGATTGCCCGGCGAACGGCTTCGCGCCGGCCGCGACCACCTGCCGCCCTGCTGCGGGCACGTGCGATCAACCCGAGAGTTGCACGGGGTCGAGCGCCGCCTGCCCCGCCGACCAGAAGAAGACGACCGTGTGCCGCGCCGCGGGCGGCGTCTGCGACCTGGACGAGAGCTGCGACGGCGTCGCGAACGACTGTCCCGCCGACCTGTTCAAGCCGGCGGCCACGGTCTGCCGGGCGAGCGCGGGCTCGTGTGACCTGGTGGAGAACTGCACGGGGTCGAGCGCCACCTGCCCGACCGACGCGTTCCAGCCGGGCACGACCGTGTGCCGGGCAGCGGTCGGCCTCTGCGACATGGCCGAAACCTGCCCCGGAACGAGCGCGACGTGCCCGCCTGACAGCGTCCGTCCATCGGGAACGGTCTGCCGTGCGGCCGCGGGCGGGTGCGACGTGGCCGAGACGTGTGACGGCAGCACCGGCGGCTGCCCCGGCGATGGCTTCGCCCCGGCGACCACCGTCTGTCGTCCCACCGCCGGCACCTGTGACGTGGCGGAGAGCTGCACCGGGAGCGGGCCGACCTGTCCGGCGGACGTGCTCCTGCCAGCGGCGACCGTGTGTCGGGGGAGCGCCGGCTCGTGCGACATAGCCGAGAGCTGCTCCGGAACGGCCGCGGCCTGCCCGCCCGACGCGTTCCAGCCGGGCACGACCGTGTGCCGGGCAGCGGTCGGCCTCTGCGACACGGCCGAAACCTGCCCCGGAACGAGCGCGGCGTGCCCGGCCGACACCGTCCGTCCGTCGGGGACGGTCTGCCGGGCGGCCGCGGGCGGGTGCGACGTGGCCGAGACGTGTGACGGCAGCACCGGCGGCTGCCCCGGCGATGGCTTCGCCCCGGCGACCACCGTCTGTCGGCCCACCGCCGGCACCTGTGACGTGGCGGAGAATTGCACCGGGAGCGGGCCGACCTGTCCGGCGGACGTGCTCCTGCCAGCGGCGACCGTGTGTCGGGGGAGCGCTGGCCCGTGCGACGTAGCCGAGAGCTGCTCCGGAGCGTCCGCCCTGTGCCCGACCGACGGCTTCCAGCCGCCGTCCATGGTGTGTCGCGCCTCGATCGGCGTCTGCGATCCGGCCGAGACCTGTACCGGCACGGCCGCCACCTGCCCGGCCGACGCGCGCAGCACCGCCGTGTGCCGCGCCGCCGCAGACCTGTGCGACGCCGCAGAGAGCTGCGACGGGATCGGTGGCAACTGCCCGGCGAACGCCGCGCTGCCTGCGGGCACGCAGTGCCGCGCTCCCACCGGCACCTGCGACACGCCCGAGGTGTGTGACGGTACGAGCCTCAGCTGCCCGCCAGACGTCTTCCTCGACAGCGACGGGGACACGATCGGTGACGGCTGCGACAACTGCCTCGCCGTTGCCAACGTCGGCCAGGCCAACGCCGACGGCGACGCGCTCGGCGACGCGTGCGATCCGTGCACGAACGTCGTACCGGTGTTCGCGACCAAGCACCGGATCGTGGTGTCCCGGCTGAACACCCCTCCCGGCGACGACAAGCTCATCTTCAAGGGCATCCTGGACAGCGTTCCGCTGGTGCCGGCCATCAACCCGGTCACGAAGGGCGCGCGGATCGTGATCGAGCCCGCGCTGCTCGATCTCACCATCCCCGCCGGACCCTTCGATGCGGGGACGGGCATCGGTTGGAAGGCGAACTCGAAGGCGACGAGCTTCAAGTACCTCAACCCCACCGGCCTCCAGGGAATCCTGAAGGCGAGCGTCCGGCAGAACCCCAAGGTGCCGGGGCAGGTCCGCTTCGTCGTGGTCGGCAAGAATGGCAGCTTCGCCATCCTCCCGTCCCAGCTGCCGCTCAAGGGCACGTTCGTCATCGACGCGCCTGTGGCCGCGACCGGCCAGTGCGGCGAGGCGCTGTTCCCGGGACCGAAGCCGGCTCCGGCCTGCGTCCTGAACGGCCGAGCCAGCACCGTGAAGTGCAAGTAGCTTCGCCGAACCCAGACTAGGCCACTTTTTTCAGGCGGAGGGGGGGAGATTCGAACTCCCGAGGGTGTCACCACCCTGGCGGTTTTCAAGACCGCTGCCTTCAACCACTCGGCCACCCCTCCGGGTGCGAGCGCGACCTGGGCGGACAGCTACCAGATCGCCGGACGACGCGCCACGCGAGGACTGAGGCTACGCCTGTGCGAGCCGGGCGAGCGCGGGACCGAGACGCGCGACCTCGGCCTCGAGCGCGGCGCAGAGCGCGGCGCCGTCGTCGACGGTGCCGTGACGGCCCATGGCCTCGAGGCGTTGCGCCGTCTCGGCGGCGCTGGCGGCTGACAGCAGCCGGAACGCGCCCTTCAGCGAGTGGGCAGCGAGCGCGAGGGCACGCGCGTCGCCCTGCTCCACCGCGGCGCGGACGGCGGCGACCATGCCAGGGAGGCGCGCGCGCAGCAGCTCGGCCAGCTCGCGCGCGAGCTTGGTGTTGCCCTCGACGCGATCGAGGAGTGCGGCGGTGTCGAGCGGCGGCGTGTCGCCCTCGTCGACCGGCTCGGGCGCCGGGCCCTCCCCTGCCAGGCGCTCCATCGTCGCGAACAGCTCGCTCGCGCGGAGCGGCTTCGAGAGGTACGCGTCCATGCCGGCGGCGAGGCAGCGCTCGCGGTCGCCCTTCAGCGCGTGCGCGGTGATCGCGATGATCGGCGGACAGTCGCCGTCGTCGAAGCGCGCCTGGATGCGGGCCGTCGCCTCGAAGCCGTCCATGTCGGGCATCTCGATGTCCATCAGGATGACGTCGAAGCGCTCCTTGCCGAGCGCGGCCAGCGCCTCGCGTCCGTCGGCCGCGACGACGGCGCTGTGGCCGTGGTTCTCGAGCAGCCGGACGATCAGCAGCTGGTTGTAGTCGTTGTCCTCCACCACCAGGCAGTGCTGCGGCCGCATCATGCGGCGGCGCCCGCGCGCGTCGCGCCCCTCGCCGCCCGGCCGCGGACAGCCGAGGACGGCCGACACGGCGTCCAGCAGCTCCGCCTCGCGGATGGGCTTGGTCACCAGCCCCGCGACGTCGAGCACGCGACAGCGTGCGGCGTCCCGCGGCTCGCCCTCGCGCGTCAGCATCACCACCGGCGGCAGCGTCAGCCCCTCTTCCCGACGGACGGCGTCCACGAAGGCGAAGCCGTCGGTCCCCGGCATGTGCGCGTCGACCACCACGGCGCCGAACGGCGCTCCGTCGTCCTGCGCGCGCTTGAGGGTGACGAAGCCGACCCGCGCACCGTCCACCGTCGTCACGGCGACGCCCCAGGCCGCGAGCAGCTCGCCCAGCACCTCGCGCGCGACGGGGCTGTCGTCGACGATCAGCACGGGCCGGCCGCGCAGTGCGTCGGGCGGGACGAGGGGCACCACGTCGTCCGGGCGCGCGCCGACGCCCATCCGCACCGAGAAGCGGAACGTGCTGCCCTTCCCCGGCGCGCTCTCGACGGCGATGCCGCCGCCCATCAGACGCACCAGGTGCGCGCAGATGGAGAGACCGAGACCCGATCCGCCGTAGCGCCGCGTCGTCGAGCGGTCCGCCTGCTCGAAGGCGTTGAAGATCGTCGCCTGCTTCTCCTCGGCGATCCCGATGCCGGTGTCCTGCACGGCGAGCTTGAGCTCGACCTCGTCGGCGCGGAGCCGATCGGCCTCGACCACCACCACGACGTGGCCCTTCTCGGTGAACTTGAGCGCATTGCCGACCAGATTGATCAGCACCTGACGCAGTCGGCCGGGATCGCCGACCAGCCATTCCGGCGTTCCGGGCGCGATGCGGCTCACGACCTCGAGACCCTTGCGGTGGGCGCGGAAGGCCAGCGTGCGCAGCGTGTCGCTCAGGAGCTCGCGCAGCCCGAACGGGATCGACTCGAGCTCGAGCTTGCCGGCCTCGATCTTGGAGAAGTCGAGGATGTCGTCGATCACCGACAGCAACGCGTCGGCGGCGGTCTTCGACATCGAGAGATACTCGGTCGCCTCCGTCGGCAACGGCAGCTCGAGCGCCAGGTCGGTCATGCCGATCACGGCGTTCAGCGGCGTCCGGATCTCGTGGCTCATGCAGGCGAGGAACTCGCTCTTCGCCCGGTTGGCGTCGTCGGCGACCTGCTTCGCCACGACCAGCTCGCGCGTGCGGTCCACGACCCGCTGCTCCAGCTCGGCCTGCGAGCGGCGGAGCGCGTGCTCCACGGCCGTCCGACCCTGGTCGGAGCGGAAGAGCAGGATCGCCGTCTCGGCGAGCAGCGCCGTGAACAAGGTCATGCTCGCCACCGCCAGCAGCACGAACGCCATCGGCACGTCGTAGAGCTCGCCGCGGAGCCCGGCGAGGACCACCGTGCCGACGAACAGCGGCACGATCAGCGACGTGAGCGACATGCGCCGCAGCACCATGCCCGCCGACGTGTCGCTCGCCGCGACCCGCATGAGGCCGCGACCCGGCCGCGCCTGCAGCGTCCCCGTCGCCAGCAGCAGCGTCGGCACGGCGGTGTGCAGCGCCATGCCCACGGGCGCCGCCGCGCTGCCGCGCGTGCCGTAGAGGTAGGCCAGCTCGAAGATCTTGCCGAGGACGCCGACCCAGGCGAGCAGTCCGGCGGCGGCGGCGAAGAGCTGCGGCAGCCAGCCGACCACCGGCCGACGAGCGTCGAGGCCGATCACGGCGCTGGCGAGCAGGAGGTAGCACGCGGCGGTGACCGGTCGCAGCGATGCGGGATCGATCGCAAGGCCGACGCACACGAGCGCGGCGGTGAGCGTCGCCGCGACCTCGGCGGCAACGCGGGCGTGCCGCGTCCGGTTGGCCGGTCCGAGGAGCGCCAGCGCGGCGCCGAGCAGGATCAACCCCGCGGCGGCGAGGGGCGGCATCGGCGGCAGCCCGGGCCACACGCCCTGGAGCACCTCGATCTCCGAGGCCCAGCCCGCCAGCGCCACGGTCGCGATCGCAATCGCGATGAAGCCGCTCGCCCGCGGGCCGGGGAGGCTCAGATGCTGCAGGCTCGACATGGGTCCGCTCCATCACAATCGGAGGGCGGACCCGAAAACTTGAGGCGCCGGGTGACACATCTGTGCCACCCGGCGCCCCCTGGAACGTCAGCTCGCCTTGGGCTGCGCGCTGCTCTGCAGCTCCTGGTCGATGATCTCCTTGAACTTGTCGAACGGCTGCGCGCCGGAGATCATGCGGCCGTTGATGAAGAAGGCCGGCGTGCCGTTGACGCCGACGGCTGAAGCGTCGGCGATGTCCTTGTCGATGGCCGCCTTCGGCTCGTCCTTGGCGATGCACGCGTCGAACTTCGGGCGGTCGAGCTTCAGCTCGTCGGCGATCGCGGTGAAGCGGGCCGCGTTGAGCTCCGCCGAGGCGAAGAGCTTCTCGTGGTACTCCCAGAACTTGCCCTGCGCCGCGGCGCAGTTCGCGGCGACGGCCGCCGGGCGCGCGCTGGCGTGGAAGGGCAGCGGATAGTCACGGTACACGATCTTCACCTTGTCGGGGTACGCCTTCAGCACCTCCTGCACGCTCGCCTCGGCGCGCTTGCAGAAGGGGCACTCGTAGTCCGAGAACTCGACGATGAGGATGGGCGCGTCGGCCTTGCCCTTCACCGGCCGGCCGCCGGTGCCGACCTCGACGGTCGGCGGCCTGAGCGCGACGGTCGTCTTGTACTTCTTCTTCAGCTCGTCGACGAACGCCTCCTGGCGCACCGCGGCCGACTGCTGCTTCATGTACTCCAGCAGACGGGGCTTCACCTGCTCGAGCGGCGCGTTCTTCAGCGCCTCCTTGTTCTCGTCGTAGAGCTTCTGCACGTCGGCGTCGGTCGGCGCCGGCACCTTGTCGACGATCTCGACCTTGGTCAGCTGCTCGACGGTGACGCCGCGGCTCTTCGCCTCCTCCTTCAGCAGCTCCTCGGTGATGATCTCCTCGAGTCCCTCGTTGAGGGCCTCGTAGCGCTCGGTCTCGATCTCGATGAGCTTGGGCTTCACGCGTGCCTCGACGGTCTCCTGCGTGATCGGGCGGCCGGCGACGGTGGCGAGCGGCGCGTCCGCGAGGGCGACGCCCCCGGCGAACAAACCGGCTGCAACCACGACGAATACTCGCATACTGATCCTCCTTGCGGTGCGAACGGGCGGGAAACTACGGGGCGCTCCCCGGCCCGTCAACTCCACCGGCCACTCCCGTCCCCTACCACTTATGACGCCGTCCCTTTGCTTTTCGCCAGTCCCCATGGTACCCGCCGCGACCGTTCATGCGTTCGTCGCTGCGTGCCTTCATCGCCACCGTGGGCGTCACCGCCGGTCTCGCCGGATGCGGCGCCACGATCGAGAAGGTGAACCTCCGGCCGACCGAATGGTACGAGCAGAAGGTCTCGATCACCGGCCGGATCACCCGCATGCAGGACCTGCAGGACGGCGTGGTCCTCGAGCTGGCCGACGCCCGTGATCACCTGCTGCTCGCGCACGTGCGGAAGCCGATCGACGTCGGCGTCGGGGACTGGGTCAAGGTGACCGGGGTCCTGGTGCCCGAGGCTGACGTCGAAGGGCGCCGGCTCTACGACGTGGTCGAAGGCGAGTCCGTCTCGACGACCCGCGCCCCGCTGTTCGACAAGCTGTTCTGATCGCTACGCGGGATCCTGCGCCGCGATCACGTCGCAGCGGAGGTACGGGCGCAGGACCTCGGGGACGGTGATGCTGCCGTCGGCCCGCTGATACGTCTCCAGCACGCCGATCAGCACGCGCGGCAACCCCAGTCCCGACCCGTTGAGGGTGTGCACGAACTCGGGCTTCGCCCCCGGCGCAGGGCGGAAGCGGATGTTCGCCCGCCGCGCCTGGAAGTCGCGGAAGTTCGAGCACGAGCTGACCTCGAGCCACTCCCCACACCCGGGCGCGAACACCTCGACGTCGAACTTCATCGCCGCGGTGAACGAGAGGTCGCCGGTGCACATCTGGATGACGCGCCAGCGGAGCCCGAGGCGACGGCAGACGTCCTCGGCGTCGCCGAGGAGCGACTGCAGCTCGGCGTCGGACGTCTCCGGGCGGACGAACTTCACCATCTCGACCTTGTCGAACTGGTGCCCGCGCTTGATGCCACGGACGTCGCGCCCGGCGGACATCCGCTCGCGGCGGAAGCACGGCGAGTACGCGACGTGGTGGATCGGCAGCGCGGCGCCGTCGAGGACCTCGTCGCGGTACATGTTCGTCACCGTCACCTCGGCGGTGGGTGCGAACCAGAGGTCGGGGTCCTCGGCGTCGCGATACATCGTGTCGCCGAACTTCGGCAGGTTTCCCGTGCCGACCAGGCACGGCGTCCGTCACCATCGCCGGCGGATAGACCTCGCGGTACCCGTGCTCGCGCGGTGTGCAGATCGAGCATCCAGGTGATGAGCGCGCGCTGGAGGCGTGCGCCCGCCCCGCGCAGCAGGTAGAAGCGCGTGCCGGCGACCTTCACGCCGCGCTCGAAGTCGATGATGCCCAGCTGCGGACCGAGCTCCCAGTGCGGCTGCGGCGTGAATCCGAACTTCGGCTCCGGCCCGTCGGTCCGGACGACGACGTTCGCGGAGTCGTCCGGACCGACCGGCACGTCGGGGTGCGGCAGGTTCGGCACCTCGAGCATGCGACGATCGAACTCGGCCTCGGCCGTCTGCGCCGCCGCCTCGGCGACGGCGATCCGATCGCCGATGGCCCGGTTGGCGGCGATCGCCGCCTCGCGCTCGGCCGGATCCTTGATGCCGCGGATGGCGTTCGACGCCTTCGTCCGCTCGGCGCGCAGCTGCTCGACCGCGGTGATCGCCTCGCGCCGCGCGCGGTCGGCCTCGAGCAGCGCGTCCAGCTCTGCGCTCGGGTAGCTCACCTTCGCCAGCTCGGCCCGCACGCGCTCGGGCTCGGCGCGGATCAGACGGACGTCGAGCATCAGGCCCCCACCTCGAACGCACCGGGCACGTGCTCCACGGCCGGCGGATCGGCGTCGAAGCGCACGCCGATGACGTCGAAGCGCGCATCGCGGTCGCCGAGCCCGTGCCCGGCCAGGAACACGCGCGCCACCCGCGCGACGCGCGCCTGCTTGCGGGCGTCGACCGACTCGAGCGGTGTACCGGCGCGATCCCCGCGGCGGCTCCGTACCTCGACGAAGACGAGCGTGCCCCCGTCCTCGGCGATCAGGTCGATCTCGCCGGCGCGGCAGCGGAAGTTGCGCGCGAGGATGCGGTAGTGGCGGGCGCGCAGGAACGCCTCGGCCACCGCCTCACCCTGCTGTCCCAGTTCACCCCGCGCGTGCACGGCGTGGGGAATCTAGCGGCCGTCTCCCGGCGCGGCAACCGCGCCCGACTTCCGCGCCCGGGCCTCGGCCGGGGTCTCGTTCGCGATCGCGCGCGTTGCGCCCCTCGGACCGCTCAGGTACGAAATCCCGTGGCCATCACCCGCGCCGACGTCGAGCGCACTGCGACGCTCGCCCGCCTGGACCTCACTCCCGACGAGATCGACCGCCTGACGCGCGACCTGAGCCACATCCTCGAGGCCTTCGAGCGGCTCGCCGAGGTCGATACGGCGGGCGTCGAGCCCACCGCCCACGTCGAGGAGCTGCCCGAGGCGCTGCGCGCCGACGCCGTCACCAATCCCCCCGCCGGCGACGAGCTGCTCGGCAACGCGCCCGCCCGCGTCGGCCGTCACTTCCGGGTGCCGAAGATCATCGAATGAGCGCCGCGCTGCACGAGCTGTCGCTCCGCGAGGCCGCCGCCCGCGTGCGCGACCGCGAGACGTCGAGCGTCGAGCTGACGCGCGCAGCGCTCGCGCGCATCGCCGCGGTCGAGCCGGCGGTCGGCGCGTTCCTCACCGTCTGCGAGACCGAAGCGCTGGCCGCGGCCGAGGCGATCGACCACCGGCTCGCGCGCGGCGAGGCGCTCGGCGCGCTCGCCGGCGTGCCGGTGGCGCTGAAGGACAACATCTGCACCGCCGGGGTGCGGACGACCGCCGGCTCGCGCATCCTCGAGCGCTTCGTCCCGGCCTACGACGCGACCGTCACCGCGCGCCTGCGCGCGGCGGGCGCGGTCATCGTCGGCAAGAGCAACCTGCGACGAGTTCGCGATGGGCTCGTCGACCGAGAACTCCGCCCTCGGCACGACGCGCAACCCGTGGGACGGCGACCGCGTGCCCGGCGGCTCGTCGGGCGGCTCGACCACCGCGGTCGCCGCGCGCGAGTGCCACGGCGCGCTCGGCTCGGACACCGGCGGCTCGATCCGCCTGCCCGCCGGCTTCTGCGGCGTCGTCGGGCTCAAGCCCACCTACGGCCGCGTGTCGCGCTACGGCATCGTCGCCTACGCCTCCTCGCTCGACCAGGTGGGGCCGATCGCGCGCGACGTCGCGGATGCGGCGCTCCTCTACGAGACGATCGCCGGCCACGACCCGTGCGACGCGACCACGTCGCCGCGACCGGTGACGCCCACGGAGGCGCCTCGACGCCGGCGTGCGCGGGCTCCGCCTCGGGCTGCCGAAGGAGTACTTCGTCGAGGGCATGCAGCCCGAGGTCGAGCGCGCCGTGCGCGACGCGGTCGCGCGTGCTGGAGCGGCTCGGCGCGACCGTCGAGCCGGTCTCCCTGCCCCACACCGACGCCGCGGTCGCCACGTACTACATGATCGCCACCGCCGAGGCGTCGTCGAACCTCGCCCGCTACGACGGCGTGCGCTACGGGCTCCGCGTCGCCGCGCCCGGCGCGTCGTACGCCGAGATGTACCGCGCGACGCGCGCCGCGGGCTTCGGCGCCGAGGTGAAGCGGCGGATCATGCTCGGCACCTACGCCCTCTCGACGGGCTACTACGACGCCTACTACCTGAAGGCGCAGCAGGTGCGCACGCTCATCCGCCGCGACTTCGACGCCGCGTTCCAGCGCTGCGACGCGCTGGTCACGCCGGTCGCGCCGACCACGGCGTTCCGCCGCGGCGAGAAGACCGACGATCCGGTCACCATGTACCTCTCCGACATCTTCACCATCTCGGTGAACCTGGCCGGCCTGCCCGGCCTCGTCGTCCCCTGCGGCGCCGACGCGACGGGTCTGCCGATCGGCCTCCAGATCATCGGCCGGCCGTTCGACGAGGCGACGGTGCTCCGCACCGGCGCGACGTACGAGCAGGCGACCGACTGGCACCGCCGCCGCGCCGAGGTGCGTCCGTGAGCGACATGGAGGCCGTGATCGGGCTCGAGGTCCACGCCGAGCTGCTGACGGCGTCGAAGATCTTCTGCGGCTGCTCGGCGGCGTTCGGCGCCGCGCCGAACACGCACGTCTGCCCCGTCTGCCCGGCGATGCCGGGCGTGCTGCCGGTGCTGAACCGCCGTGTCGTCGAGTTCGCGATCCGCGCCGGGCTCGCCACCCACTGCGCGATCGCGCCGCGCTCGCGCTTCGCGCGCAAGAACTACTTCTACCCGGACCTCCCGAAGGGCTACCAGATCAGCATGTACGAGGCGCCGATCTGCATCGGCGGCTGGCTCGACGTCGCTGGTCGACGGAGCAGCCGCAGCGCGTCGGCCTGACGCGCATCCACATGGAGGAGGACACCGGCAAGAACATCCACGACGCCGCGGAGGGCGCGAGCCTCGTCGACTTCAACCGCTGCGGCGTGCCGCTGCTGGAGATCGTGAGCGAGCCCGACATGCGCTCGGCGGCGGAGGCCGTCGCGTATCTCCGCGCGCTGCGCTCGATCCTCCAGTACCTCGAGATCTGCGACGGCAACATGGAGGAAGGCAGCTTCCGCTGCGACGCCAACGTGTCGGTGCGGCCCGCGCGGCACGACGACGCTCGGCACGAAGGTCGAGATCAAGAACATGAACTCGTTCCGCGCGGTCGAGCGGGCGATCGTCTTCGAGATCCAGCGCCAGATCGACGCGCTGGCCGCCGGCGAGCGGCTGGTCCAGGAGACGCGGCTCTGGGACGCCGATCGCGAGCACGACGCGCGCGATGCGCACCAAGGAGTTCGCCGACGACTACCGCTACTTCCCCGAGCCCGACCTGCTGCCGCTCGTCGTCGGCGAGGACTGGGTCGCCGAGGTGCGGGACGCCATGCCCGAGCTGCCCGCGGCGCGCCGCGAGCGGTTCGCCCGCGAGCACGGCCTCCCCGCCTACGACGCCGACGTGCTGACGCAGCGGAAGGACGTCGCCGACTACTTCGAGGCGGGCGTCGCCGCCGGCGCGCCGGCGAAGGACATGGCCAACTGGGTCACGACCGAGCTGCTGCGCATCGTCCGCGAGGAGAAGCTCGACGACGCGCTCGTCATCCGCGACTGGCCGGTGAGCGCCGCGCCAGCTCGCCGGCGCTGGCCAAGCTGGTCGTCGCCGGCACCATCAATCGCAACACCGCGAAGGGCCTGATCCCGAAGCTGCGCGGCACCGGCCGCGACCCGGCCGAGCTGGTGGCCGCCGAGGGGCTCGCGCAGGTGAGCGACCGCGGCGCGCTGGAGGCCGCGGTCGCCGACGTCATCGCCCGCCACCCGAGCCAGGCCGAGGAGTTCCGCGGCGGCAAGGAGAAGGTCCTCGGCTTCCTCGTCGGCCAGGTGATGAAGGCGTCGGGCGGCAAGGCGAACCCGCAGCTCGTCGGCGAGCTGCTCCGCGCCGCGCTCACCGGAGGGACGCTCGTGACCCGCGCCGACGCCGAAGCGTTCGCGCGGCGGTGGATCGCCGCCTGGAACGCGCGCGACCTCGACACCATGCTCGGCTTCTTCGCCGACGACGTCCGCTTCACGAGCCCCCACGCCACGCTCCGCATCGGCACCCCGGTCGTCACCGGCAAGCCGGCGCTGCGGGGCTACTGGGCGATCGCGCTCGCCCAGCTCGGCCCGTTCGAGTTCGTCCTCGACCGCGTGGTGTGGGACGACGCCCGGCGCGAGCTGGCGATCGTCTACACGAGCGTCCGCGACGGCGTGCGCCATCGCGCCGTCGAGCTGCTGCGCTTCGGCGGCGGGGGGCTCGTGGTCGAGGGCGAGGCCCTCTACGGCGTCACGCTGCCCGACGCGGGCCCCGCCCTCGCCTAGCGCCCGGGCGGCAGCAGATCGTCGACCAGCACCGCGGCGCCGGGCAGCGCCGACAGCTCGAGGCGGGCGCCGGCGGCGGCGACGAAGCTGGTCGCGTAGCGGCGCGTCGCGGGATCGGGGTCGCGCTGCACCTCGACGCGGTCGTGGCGGAGGTTCACGATCCAGTACTCGGCGATGCCGGCGCCGGCATAGATGCGCGACTTGGTCAGGCGGTCCTGCGGCAGTGACGACTCGGCGACCTCGACGACGAGGAGCGCCGCCGCCGGGTGCGCGCGGTCGTAGTCTTCGGCACGACCCGGCAGCACCGCCGCGTCGGGCTCCGGGACCGAGCGCCTGCCGGAGATCACCGGGAGCTGTCCCTGGACGACCGCGCGATCCCCGACCGCCGCCCGGAGCACCCGCTCCGCCCGGCGAACCCCAGCCGCGTGCCGCGGGCTGTGCGTCATCTTCACCACCACCACGCCGTCGAGCAGCTCGGTGCGGTCGTCGGGCTCGAGCACTCCGGCGTCGATCAGCCCGAGGTACTCGTCGACCGTGAATCCGGCGGCCCGTCGACTCCTCGGTGCGTCATGCGGCGGACGCTAGACCCGCGCCCCGGCGGCGGCAAGACGGGGCGCGTGCATCCGATCAGGCATGCGCGGGCGGTTCCGAGCGACCGGAATCCACCCGGATCCTTCCCGCCGGTCGGAACGCCGGGCCGCTCGGGCCCAGACTTGCCGTTGGTGGGGCTTTTGCTGCACAGAGGGGGCAATGGCACTCTTCAAGCGCATCCTCGTCCCCCACGACTTCTCCGACTATGCCACGGCTGCCCTCCGCGTAGCGGCGGATCTGGCGCGCGCGAACAGCGGGCGTCTGATCGTCGTCCACGCGGTCACCCCGTTCGATCCGATCACCGCCATCCCCCCCGGCGAGGCGGCGATGATCATTCCGCCGGCCGAGCTGATCGCCAGCGCCCAGAAGCAGCTGGTCGCCCTCGTCGACAAGGTCATCGGCAGCCGGGGCCCCAAGGCCGACGTGCGCGCCGTCCTGGGCGATCCCTACCAGGTGACGATGGAGGCCGCCCGCGAGGCCGACTCGATCGTGATGGCGACCGCCGGGCGGACGGGCCTCGCTCACCTGCTGATCGGCAGCGTCGCCGAGAAGATCGTCCGCCACGCCACCGTGCCGGTCCTGACCATCCGCCCGGTCAGCACCCGTTCGGCCCGGCCATCCCGGCGACCGGCCTCGCCGCGCCCCCGCCGCTGATCCGCGATGGCCGACGCCATTCTGGTGGCGGACGACGAGCCGGGTGTCCGCGAAAGTCTGGCCGAGGTACTCCGCGATGCCGGATACAGCGTCGAGACGGCGGCCGACGGCACCGAGGCGCTCGCGGCGATCGACCGGCAGGAGTTCGGGGTCGTGGTCACCGATCTGCGGATGCCGGGGGCGGACGGCCTCGAGGTCCTGCGCCGCGCCCACGATGTGTCGCCCCAGACCGCGGTCGTCGTCATGACCGCGCATGCCAGCGTCGAGACCGCGGTCGAGGCGCTCCGCGCCGGCGCCGCCGACTACGTGCTGAAGCCCGTCCTCTTCGACGACCTGCTCGCCAAGGTCGGGCGGCTCATCGAGCATCGCCATCTCGTGTGGGAGACGCAGATGCTGCGGCGCGAGGTCGAGCAACACTACGACTTCGAGCGGCTCGTGGGCGGCGGGGCGGCGATGCGCGAGGTCGTCATGCTGATCCGTAAGGTCGCACCGACCAACAGCACGGTCCTGATCACCGGTGAGAGCGGCACCGGCAAGGAGGTCGTCGCGCGGGCCATCCATCAGCAGAGCCATGTCGCGGCGCGCATCTTCCTCCCCGTCAACTGCGCTGCCATTCCCGAGAACCTGCTCGAGAGTCAGCTCTTCGGCCACGTCCGCGGCTCGTTCACCGGCGCGCTCACGTCCCAGGAGGGACTCTTCAGCCGCGCGCGCGGCGGCACGATCTTCCTCGACGAGATCGGCGACATGCCGATCGGCCTCCAGTCGAAGGTGCTGCGCGCGATCGAGTCGAAGGAGATCCTGCCGGTCGGCAGCACGCAGCCGACGACGGTCGACGTCCGCATCATCGCCGCCAGCAACCGTGACCTGCCGACGATGGTCGCCGGGGGAACGTTCCGCGACGACCTCTACTACCGGCTGAACGTCGTCAACATCCAGCTGCCGCCGCTGCGCGAGCGCCTCGAGGACGTACCGCAGCTGGTCCAGTTCCTCGTCCGCCGGCACAACCGCGAGATGAAACGGACCTACCGCGGAGTCGACAACGCGACGATGCGGGTCCTTCTCTCGCAAACGTGGAAGGGCAACGTGCGCGAGCTCGACAACGTGATCGAGCACGCGATGATCCTCGGAGACGGCGAGTGGATCACGGTCGCGGACCTGCCACGGGCGCTGCGCGACGAGACGCAGCCGCTCCCGCCCGTTGGCGACGATCTCCGCGGCGCGCTGCGCACCTACGAGCGGCTGCACATCGAGACGGTCCTGCGGCGGACGCACCAGGACAAGCGGGAGGCGGCGACCCTCCTCGGCGTCTCGCTGTCCTCGCTCTACCGGAAGCTGAATGAGCTCGGGATTCCGCTCGAGTGACCCGGCCGACGAGGCGCGCCGCGCGGAGCGGCTCGCGCTCTTCGAGCTCGGGGAGGACGACCGCGCTCTGCTCGCCGCCCTCCGCCCCGCGCTCGAGGCCGCGATCGACGGCGTCGTCACCGACTTCTACGACCACCTCCTCCGCTTCGAGCCATTGCGGACCCTCCTCACGGCCGAGCCGAATCGCATCGAGCGTCTGAAGCGCCTCCAGCGCGCCTTCGTGCTGGAGATGGCGGACGGACGGTTCGACGCGACGTACTTCGAGAGCCGGCTCCGCGTGGGCGATGCGCACCAACGCATCGGGCTGGAACCCGAATGGTACCTGGGTGCCTTCAGCCGCCTGCTGCGTCTCCTGCTCCGCCGCGTGGCCGCCGACGCGGGCGTCGACCCCGCGGCGCTTGCGCCGCTCGAAGCGGTCATCAAGACGGTGCTGCTCGACGCCTCCCTCGCGATCGACACGTACATCCATGGCGGGTTCGTCGACCGCCACGTGGCGGCGACAGCTCGAGCAGGCGGCCACGGTCGCCGAGGAGGCGCTGGCGGCGCGAGCCGAGGTCGAGCGGCTGAAGGACGACCTCACCAGCATGGTCGTGCACGATCTGAAGAACCCCGTGAACGGGATCGTCATGATGGTGCAGCTGGCGCTGCGCAAAGGTGCCGACCTGCCGGCGCCGCATCGCGCGCATCTCCGGCAGATCGAGCGGACCTGTCACGAGATGCTCCGCCTGATCCAGAACCTCCTCGAGATCGCCAAGATCGAGGAGGGCGAGATGCCGGTCAGCCGCGGGCCCGTCGTCCTGGCGGAGGTCGTGGACGACGTCGTCGGCGAATTCGACCCCGTGGCGGCCGAGACCCGCCGTCAGCTCCTGGTGGACGTTCCGACGACCCTCCCGCCGGCGCTCTGCGATCGCCTGCTCCTGCGCCGCGTGCTCGCCAACCTGGTCGTGAACGCGCTCCGCCACAGCGGGAGCCCGGACGTGCGCATCGCCGCTGGGACGAGCCCGAAAGACACCGTCACGCTGCGGGTGATCGACCGCGGACGGGGCATCGGCGCCGGCGACCAGAAGCTGGTCTTCGACAAGTTCCGCAGCGCGCGGCCTTCGGCGACCGACGAGCCGAGTCCCGACACGGGCCTCGGCCTCGCGTTCTGCCGGCTCGCCGTGGAGTGCATGGGTGGCACGATCACCCTCGCCAGCGAGCCCGGGGTCGAGACCACGTTCGCGGTCGTGCTTCCGGCGGTCGTCCCGGGACGCTGACCGTTCGCGCCCCCGGGAAGCGCGATCGCCGAAGCTCCCGGGCGCGGGAAGCCCGCTCAGGCCGCGACGTCCCAAGGCGCTGGCAGCGCTCTTGCAGCATCTCATGGGTCATGGACTTCGGCACGATGCTCGATCGATGTCGGGCCTTGGAGGCGCGCTCCGCCGTCCTCTATCGGCGCTTTGCTGCGGCCGCACGCGACGACCCCGAGCGCTGCGCGCTCTGGACCGACCTCGCCCGTGACGAGGAGCAGCACGCGCGCTCCCTCGACGACCTCCGGGAACGTGTGCCGATCGTGGAGACGTGGCGCACGCAGCTGGTCGGGTGGGACGACGCCGTTCGGGGTGTCGAGGCGACACTGGCGGCCGCGGAGCGGCTGCCGGGTGATGCCGACGTCGAGCAGCAGCTCGCCGCTGCACTCGACCTCGAGTTGACCGAGATCGAACCGCTGCGGCAGGCGCTGCTCGTCACCGGGCACCGCCCGGAGCATCTTGCAGAGGACCACGCGCTCCGCCTCGCCGCCGCCGCCGAGCGCTACACGACGGACCCACACGTGCGGCTGCAGGCGGCGCTCATCCGCGCCTGGAACCGTGTCGGCGCGCACGCCATCAGCGGTTGAGCCCGTACCACCGCCAGACGGCAGCGGCGGCGCGCGCCGCCGTCACGGCCTTCGGGGCACCCGTCGCGAGGAGTGCGCGCTCGACCGGCCGCGCCACCTCCCAGCGCACGCGGGCACGGCGCTGCGCGAGGTAGATCGCCTCGTCGGCATCGGATCCGTGGGCCGTGAGCGGCCGGCGGGTGCGCAGACGTCGCCGGACGACCGCATCGGGCGCACGGCAGACGAGCAGCAGGACGCGCACCCGCGGCCGCGCGGCGAGCGCCGCCAGCGCCCGCCGGTCCTCGGCGCGCAGGAAGGTCGCGTCGAGGATGACGGATCGCCCGGCGGCGAGCTCGCGCTCGGCGCCCGCGAACAGTGCGGCGTAGGTCCGATCCGTCATCGCCGTCGAGTAGAGACGGGGCCGCGCAGCACCCGAGGCCTCGGGACGCAGCCCCGCGAGCGCCTTGCGGATGGGATCCGACGCCAGGTGCGTCCATCCGGTCTCGGCGGCGAGCGCGCCCGCGACCGAGGACTTGCCGCTTCCGCTCAACCCGGCGCAGGCGACGACGACCGGACTCCCGAGCTTCCAGGCATCGCGGAGCGCCAGGCGGACGTACGCGCGGGACCGCGTCAGTGCCGCGCGGCGGTCGGCGCGGGCGACCTCCGGTTCGGTCGCCAGGAGCGCCTCGACGCCCGCGCGCACCATCGCGCGGTGGCAGCGATAGAACGGCAGCAGGCGTGGGAGGTCGGGATCGCGCGCCGCACGCGCGTACGCCGCCTCGACGCGTCGTGCCAGCGCCGCCGCGCCGCGCCGCTCGAGGTCCATCGTCAGGAACGCCAGGTCGGACACGACGTCGCAGCACCGCAGCCGCTCGCTGAATTCGAGGCAGTCGACGAGCATGATCCGCCGCCGCGGACCGAGCACGTAGACGTGCTCGGCGTGGAGATCGCCGTGCACGTCGCGGACGAAGCCCCGCCGCCGCCGACGCTCGAGGGTCGCCCGCTCGCACACGAGGAAGCGCTCGCCGGCGCTCGCCAGGCGGCCGAGCTCGGCGGCCGTCAGCGTCCGTCCCCGCGCCCGCCGCAACAGGCGCACGTCGTCGCGCCACAGGCGCGCGATCGCCGCCGGCCCACCGTGGCGCGCAACCCGTGGGCCGTGTGGCGCCAGGGCATGAAGGCGCGCGAGGTGGCGTCCGAGGCGGTCGGCCAGCGCGCGCGTCACGCCGCCGCGCGCGAGCATCCGGCCGAGCTGCCGACCCGCCGGGAGGCGGCGCATCACGACCGCGGCCTCGGCCCGTGACCCGCCGCCGACGACGACCCGCCCGTCCCGCCACCCGATGCGCACGACGCCGAGATACACGCCGGGCGCGAAGCGGCGGTTGAGCCGCACCTCCGCCTCGCAGTCGCGCCGGCGGGCCGCCGGGGTCGAGAAATCGACGAACGCGAGCCGGATCGCCTTGTGCAGCTTGTACACGCGCGACCCGGCGAGCAGTACCCAGGAAATGTGCGTCTGGACGAGCTCGACCCGCCGCGGCCGGTGCGGATAGACGCGTGGATCGAGCAGTCCCGCGATCAGCGGCGTCAGATCCAGAGCCCGCCGTTCGGCGAGAGCACCTGCCCGGTGAAGTAGCTCGCCCCCGGCCCGGCGAGGAACAGCGCCGTCGCCGCGATCTCGCGCGCGTCGCCCAGGCGTCCGAGCACGGTCTGCTGCGCGATCATCGCGCTCTGCACCTCGCGGCGTTCCCCCAGGATGTCGAGCAGCGGCGTGTCGATGTAGCCTGGCGCGATCGCGTTGACGAGAATCCCCTGCATGCCGACCTCACGCGCGACGGCACGCGTGAAGCCGATGATGCCGCCTTTCGCCGCGGAGTAGTGTGCGGCCCCGGCGATGCCGGTCGTGCCGGCGATGCTCGCCATGTTGACGATGCGCCCCGTGCGCCGCGGCGCCATCAGCGCCAGCGCCTCGCGCGTGCAGTTGAACGTCCCGGTCAGGTGCACCGCGAGCATCCGCGCCCAGCGCTCGTCGGAGAGACGCGCCGTGGCCTCGAGGGCCGTGCTCACGTGTCCGGTGGTCGTCAGCTCCTCGATCTGCCGCTGCATACGCCCGGCCGTCTCGGGGTCCATGTCCGCGTATCCGGCGTTGTTCACCAGGACGTCGAGGCGACCGCCGGTCGCGGCGCCGAGGGCCGTGAACCAGCCGCGCACCACCGCGGGGTCGGCGACGTCGCCAACGTAGGGACCGGGCCCGGCCGTGCCCATCGCCACCAGCTCGGCCTGCACCGTCGCCGCCGGACCCGGCCGCAGGTCGTTCACCGCCACGCGTGCGCCCGCGCGCGCGAACACCCGTGCGATCTCCAGTCCGAGGCCGGACCCTGCCCCGGTCACGAACGCGATCTGCCCATCGAGGTCGCCCATGGTCGGCCGATAGCACGCGCCGACCCGGGGCGTCACCGCCCCGGCTAGGCGACCCGCCGCGCGTTGGCGACGACGACGAGACTGCTCCCGAGCATCGCGACCGATGCGACGAGCGGCGTCAGCAGGCCGGCGGCGGCGAGCGCGACGGCGACGGCGTTGTAGCCGAAGGCCCAGGCCAGATTCTGGCGCAGCACGCGCTGGACGCGACGAGCGTGCGCGAGGAGCCAGGGCACTGCACGGAGATCGCCGCCGAGCACGACCACGTCGGCCGCCAGCCGGGCGAGGTCGGTCGCGCTCGCCACCGCGATGCCGACGTCGGCCGCGGCCAGGGCCGGCGCGTCGTTGATGCCGTCGCCCACCATGGCGACCGTGGCCCCGCGCCGGGCGATCCGGACGCGGTCGATCTTGTCCGCCGGCGCGAGCGCGACCGCGGCGTCGGCTGCTGGCACCAGGGCGGGCACCACCACCTCGGCCCGCGTGTCGCCCGAGACGAGCCCGACGCGGATGCCGGCGGCGCGCAGCGCCGTCACCGCCTCCGTCGCGCCGACGCGAAGCGTCTCCGCGAACTGCAGCCGTCCGATCACGCGCCCGTCCACGCTCACGGCCGCGCCGCGAGCCGCGCCCCGCCCGCGCGCGCTGATGCGGCCGACGCGTACGCGCTCGCTCCCGACGCGACCGCGGACGCCGCAGCCCGGGCACGACCCGGACCTCGCGCGCCGGCGGCACGACGACGCCGGCGGCGGCGGCCGCCGCCACCACCGCCCGCGCGAGCGGATGCGGAACGTGGGTCTCGACCGACTGCGGCACGCGCCAGTACCGCGTCGGCGGAGACGCCCGCGCGCCGGCTCGATGCCGGCGAGTCGCGGCACCGGCTCGGTCAGCGTCCCGGTCTTGTCGAAGAGGACGTGCCGAACGCTGCGCCGCACGCTCGAGCACCGGCGCGCTCCGGACGACGACGCCACGCCGGCTCGCCGCGCCGAGGCCGGCCCAGAGCGCGACCGGCGTCGCGATGCCGAGCGCGCACGGACAGGCGACGACGAGCACCGCGAGCGCGACAAGCACGCCCCGCCTCGGGGCCGGCGCGCCAGGTCCAGACCGCGCCGGCGACGACCGCCACGACCACGACCGCCGGCGTCAGCACCGCGCGCGACCCGGTCGGCGATCCGCTCCGCGGCCGTGCGCTCGCGGCAGGCCGCCGCGAGCAGCGCCGCGATGCGCGCGGCCGCGCTCTCGTCGACGCCGCGGACGGCGCGAACGCCGAAGCACGCCGTCGACGCTGCATCGTCCCGCCCGCGACGCTCGCGCCCGGTCGCTTGGCGACCGGGACGCTCTCGCCGGTGAGCGTCGACTCGTCGACGCCGCCGCGGCCGTCGACCACGATGCCGTCGGTCGGGAACGCGTCCGCCCGGACCGACGACGACGACGTCCCCGGGGACGACGTCGGCGGGCGCCACCTCGGCTCGCGGCGCCGGCGTCTCCCGCACCGCGTGGGCCGGCAGCGGGGTTCAGCGTCCGCCGGATGGCGGCGCCCGCCTCGGCGCGCGCGCGGGCCTCGAGCTAGCGGCCGACCGTCACCAGGACGAGCAGCATCGCTCGCGGTGTCGAAGTACACCGCCGGCGACCCGCGCACCAGGTTGGCCCAGCGACAGCACGTAGGCGGCGAGCGTGCCGAGCGATGATCAGCGCGTCGGCGTTGGCGCCGCCGGCGCGGAGCCCCTGCCAGCGCGCCGACGAGGATCGGCCAGCCGAGGAGCACCAGCACGGGCGCGGCGAGCACCGCCGCCAGCACGCGCAGCACGAGGAAGAGCGGGCCGTCGGCCCGGCGCCGGCGCCGTAGACGTAGGGCACGTACGTCGGCATGCGACAGCATCATCACGTTCATCGCGAAGAAGACCGCCAGGCCGAGGCGCACCAGGATCGCCGACGCCGCGCCCGTCTCGCCGCGCGCGCGCGTCACCTGGAAGGCCAGCACGCAGCCGTAGCAGCAGAAGGCGCGCTCCGCGCCGTCGACGACCGCGTGCAGCGGCCGGCGCCCGAGTGGCAGGTCGCAGTGCGCGCAGCCCTGTGCCGACGATCCGGGCACCGCCAGCGGGCGGTTCGCCACTCGCGCCGACGCGGATGCCGTCACTCGAGCAGGTTCAGGATCAGATAGGTGACGGCGAAGACGAAGAACGCGAGCCAGAGGACGCGCCATCCACCACGGCACCGGATTCGACTCGTAGATGTGGTAGCGCCCGTCGAGCGGGCGTCCCGGGCTGCGACGCGCGCGCGGGGCTGTCGCCCGCGGCGGGGCGACGATCGGGGCCGTCGGCGTCAGACACGTCGGCCTCCCCGCGCCGCTCTCGCGCGCTCGATCTCGGCGTCGAGCTCGAGCATCCGGTACTTGGGACGCTCGATGTCGCGGAAGCGGCCCGTCAGCACCGCCCAGAGCGTCAGGAAGACGATCGGCAGCATGCCGATCAGGTAGGTCGCGACCGCCGACGGCGCCGAAGCCCTCGACGTCGTCGTTGGCGATCGTCATCGCGAACTCGGCCATCTTGTAGACGAACGCGACGCCGGCGATGACCAGCACCGCGATCGCCAGAACGAACACCACGAGGCCACGCCGCGACATGTCAGCGATCGCCTTCTGCACCGGCAGCGCGCTGCACCGGCGCGGCTGCGCCGGCAGCGGCCCGCCTGCGGCCCAGCTGCCGAGCCACTGCAGGTAGGCGACGAGCGCCAGCGCCGCGCGCGGTCGGGCGCCGGTCGGCGTCGAAGAACCACGGGTACGCCGGCATCACCGAGTACGGCGCGACGCTGCGCGGATCGTAGAAGTGCGCCACGTGCCAGTCGTTCGAGTGCTTGCCCGCCTCGCGGATCAGGTCGGGCCCGACGCGCCGCGTGCCGAAGAGATGCGGCAGGTTCATCTGGTTCTGGTACTCGCTCGGCGTCGACACCGGGCCGAAGCGCAGGTCCTCCTTCGAGACCGGCCGCACGAACTGCGAGTGGCAGTGCCAGCACGCCTCGGCGATGTACGATCGCCTTGCCCGATCTCGCAGCGCGCGCGCGAAGCTCGCGGGCCTCGGCGTCGCCGAAGGCCGCGCGCGAACTCGCGCGGGATAGTCGTCCGCCAGCTGGTCGAACTCGGGCGGGACCGTCTGCGCGATCTCCTCGACGGTCGCGACCGGCAGCTTGCGCAGCGTGATGATCGGCATGACGCCCTGGAGGAAGAAGCCGAGCAGGAAGGTCAGCACGCCGGCGATCAGGAAGCTCGCGCCGAATCGTTCCATTCAGGCCGCCTCGCTCCGCGCCGCCGGCGCGGCGTCGGGCTGGCGGCCGCCCGGCGGCTGCCGCGCCGTCGCCCACAGCGCGTAGAAGAACGAAGCCCTGGCCGGCGATGATCAGCAGCCCGGCGACCGTGCGCGCCCACCAGAACGGCATCGACGCGACCACCGACTCGCCCCAGTGGCTGAGGCCCGGCCCAGCTGAAGCCCTGCACCAGGCCGGCGGCGGTCAGATCGATGACCATGAGCGACGAGCCCGATGAGCGTCAGCCAGTAGTGCACGGTGAGCAGCCGCGGCGTCGCCCACGGCCGCCCGACGGCGCGCGGCCACAGCTCGACGAAGACGCCCATGATCCAGAAGCCGAAGACGCCGAACATCACCATGTGCGCGTGCGCCACCACCCAGTCGGTGAAGTGGATGATCTTCTGGAACGTGAGCGTCACCTGGAAGGCGCACTGGAAGCAGGTGATCGCGTACATGACCATGCCGGTGTAGAACCAGCGGATCGCGAGGTTGCCGCGGATCGCGTCGGCGCGGCCGTGCAGCGTGCCGAAGAAGTTGACGATCACGGTGATCACCACGACCTCGACGGCGATCGTCGCCACCACCGCGCCGTACTGCGCGTACATCGGGATCGGGCTGAAGCAGGAAGTGGTGCACGCCCTGCATCGGGTAGAAGAACGCGAGGCCCCAGAAGCCGATCAGCGACAGCGCGTGGCTCCAGATCGGCTTGCGCAGCAGCAGCGGCACGAAGAAGTACATCAGGCCCCAGCCGATCGGCGTGACGAAGAGCCCGACCAGGTCGTGGATGAAGAGGCCCGGTGATCGCCGCGCCCGCGGTGCCCGGGCACCCAGAACTGCGGCAGGTAGTTGCCCATGAAGTAGACGAGCCCGGTCCACGCGAAGGCGGCGAGGAAGTACCAGAGGCTGACGTACAGCCCGTGCTCCCGCGTGCGGAGGATCGGCGCCGAGAGGTTGACGACCAGCAGCACGAGGCCGACCAGCACCAGCGGGTCGACGAAGATCGGCGTCTCGCCCCACTCGATCGCCCTGGCCGTAGCCGGCGAGCTGCCCGCACGATCGTCAGCACGAGGATCGAGCTGCCAGGCGCCGAAGATGAGCCAGCCGAGCCGGTCGGAGAGGATCGGCTGGCGCGTGAGCCGCGGAATCGCGAACAGCATCCCGGCGATGAAGGCGTTGGCGATGAAGCCGTACGCGGCCATGTTGGTGTGCACCATGCGCACGCGGCCGGGCGACAGCCACTCGACGCCGGGGAACGGGTAGAGGTTGTTGAACTGGAACGCGTACGGCGAGCCCGCCGAGCAGCGACGACGGCGAAGAAGACGGCGCTCGCGACGAGGTGCCAGCGCACCAGGTCGAGGTTGACCAGCGGGCGGCGTCGACGGTCGGCGATCACGGTCGCGGCTCCTTTCGGCGTCGCCGTGCCTGGCTCGGCGTGCGCAGCGAGAGGACGTAGGAGACCAGGTTCCAGGCGTCGCCCTCGCGGATGTTCTCGCCGTCGGGCTCGGCGAAGATGTCGGCGTACGACGGCATCGCCGTGCCGTTCGACGCCGGTCATGAACGTGCGATAGACGTCCTCCGGCGTCGGCGCCGCTCTTGAGACGGCCCTTGGTGAAGTCGAACGGGCTTCTGCGGATTGCCCCAGACGTCGGGCGCGAGCGTCGGCGGCCGACGGACCGTCGCCGCGGCCCGCGTCGCCATGGCACGTCGCGCACTCGAGCAGCACGTACAGCTCGCGGCCGCGCGCGACCGACTGCCGCGCGAGCCGAGCGACGCCGGCGGCCGCGGGATGAAGATCGGCGTGCCCGGCGCCGTGCGCGTCCCACTCGGGATAGAAGCCCTTCATGTACGCGATCACCGCCCAGCGCTCGCGCTCGGGGAGCAGCGCCCAACTCGGGCATCGAGGTGCGGTACACGCCGCGGGTGATGGTCCGGAGAGGTCCTCGTCGGTCGGCAGCGTCGCCGCTCGGCGTCGAGCGGAACTTGAAGATGCCCTTGGTGAAGTCGCGCGGCTTGATGAGCAGCATCGTCGGCCGCGGCGCCCCGTGCCGTCGCCGTTCGCGCCGTGGCAGCCGACGCAGTAGTGTCGCGTAGACCTGCGCGCCCTCGCGCTGGAGCGCGGCGGGCTGACGTCTGCGCCCGCGACGCGCGTCGCGAAAGCGAGCGACGAGCAGACGCGAGCGATCGCGGCGCATCACGCGGCCTCCGCCATCCGGCCGGTAGGGCACGAAGCGGCCGAGCGGCTGGAGGATGCCGAGCGTCAGTCCGTAGATCGACGTGCGTGAGCGCCGCGACCCACACCGGCATCAGCTCGAGCACGTAGGCGCTGCCCACGAGCTGCGGCTGCAGCCAGGCGATCACGACGTAGAAGTTCACCAGCCACATGAGCAGACCGTAGAGCACCGCCGAGGACGATCTGGAGCGGCGGCGCGGTCGGGCACGAAGCGGTTCACCAGCACCTGGAAGACCGCGCCCGCGACCGCGCCGACCGAGAAGTGCACGACCGCCACCAGCATGAAGAAGTTCAGGTCGTCGGTGGTGAGCGCCTTCGGCGCCGAGGAAGACCGTGCCGTAGACGCGCAGGAAGAGCAGCGGGTCCTGGCTGCACCAGCAGCGACCCGAGCGACGTTGGACGAGGAAGCTGGTCAGGCTGCCGAGGATGCCGATCAGCAGACCGCCGACCACGTAGAAGGTCAGGTAGAACCCCTTCGGCGGCCAGCCGCTCGCGGCCGGCGTTGGCGGCAGACGGGATTCGAGGGTGCGGATCGCCGCGAGGTGCTCGTCGATCTCCCGCAGTAGTTCGTCGCGCAGGTCGGCCACGGCGAGGGGCCACGCAACTGCCGTGCCGCGCGGCGTAGGTGGTACTCGCGATGGGACGTTCCCATGGCTGCGAACCCGGGACGGCGGGTTCCGGCATCTGCGAAGAACCCCCTCCACGGACGAGGCGGCGGCCGTGGCATGCTCGCCGCTTACGCCGCACCATGCCCGCGCCCCGCCCATCACCACGCCTGATCGGCGCGCTGCCCGCACGCGGCGTCTGGAACGCCGTCGGCCTCGGCCGCGGGCAGTTCCTGGCGATCCTCGCGCTCTCCGTCACCGGCTTCGTCCTGATCGGCGGGCCCGTGTGGCGCCACGTCCACGACCCGCACTTCGTGCGGATCGTGGCGAGCTATCTGGCGATCCCCCCGCTGGTCGGCGCAGCCCTGCTGTGGAACGCGGCATTCTCCTGGCGCCACCTCGCCGGCGGGACGATCGTGATCGCCCTCGCCAAGCTCCTCGTGACCGCCGGGCTCCTCGTCGCGCTGGCGATCGCCTAGTGCGCAGGACAGACGGGTGCCGCAGCGAGACCACGCGCCGCGGTGAGGAGACCGAACCCGATCACCAGCACCGCGCCGGCACGGGTCACCCATGCCGCGGCAACGGGCGGGACGCGCGCGCCCACGAACGGCAGCGCGAACATCGCCGGCACGGTCCCGAGGCCGAAGGCGAGCATGGTCAGCATGCCGGCCCCGATCGAGGCCGTCGCGGCCGCCCGGGCGGCGAACGCCCAGATCAGCTGACACGGCAGCAGGGCGTTGAAGACGCCGAGCGCGAGGGGCGCGGCGAGCGACGGCGAGCGCATCACGCCGGCGAGCGGACGCCCGATCCATCCCTGCACGGCGGCAGCTGGGTACCGCGTGAGGCCGCCGACCACGCCGAGTACCTCGAGACCGATCAGCACCATCGCCGTCCCCGCCACCAGAGCGAGCGCACGCTCCGCCGCGCGCACGGCCACGGTCGCGACCAGGCTGGCGCCGAGCGCGCCCGACAGCGCCCCGACCACGACCAGCGTGTTCAGGCGGCCGAGGTTGTAGACCGCCTGGCGGAGCACCGGGCGACCGTGGCCTCCCGCGGCGAGCGCGATCGGGAACCCGCCGCACATGCCGAGACAGTGCGCCGAACCGGCGAGCCCACCGAGAAAGGCGACCAGGTACGTCACGGCTATCGATCCCGCGCCAGGAGGCGGACGAGATCGCGTCGGGCGACCATTCCGACGGGCATCCCACCCGCGACGACGGGTACGGCATTGAATCCCCGCTCGGAGAGGAGCCGTGCCACGGCGCCGACGGACGTGTCGGGTGGTACGGTCTCCGGGTCCGGCGTCATCGCGGCGCGCGTCGGGGTCCATTCCCAATGGCCGGCGTGCGGCGCGACGTCGGTCTGCGTGAGGATGCCAACCAGGACATGATCGGCCACGACCGGCAACTCGCGAATCCCGATCGCCTGCATCCGCTCCACGGCATGAGCCAGGCTGTCGGTCGGCGCCAGCATCGGCGGCACGCGCCGCATGACATCGGCTGCCGTGCGCGTTGCCACGACGATCGGCTCCCCGTCACGACAGGCGCGCTCGATCGCGCAGGCAAGCGCGACCAGCACCTCCCGCGCCGGCCCGTCACCCGCCGTCGCCGCGACGACGCTCACGGGTACGTCCCCGGTCTGCCCTTCCCCGCGACGAGCGATGAACGCGCTGAGAAACTCCAGCACCCCCGCCAGCTCCGACCCCTTGGCCTCTCCGCGGGCGAGACGATCCGCGAGCGCCTCGAAGGCCTGGAGGACGCGGGCAGTCACCTCGTGCTCCGGGTGCGGCGGCCGCTCGATCCGCATCCCAGGGAAGCAACGGCGGTGCCACGCCGGAAGCGTGGGCCTGGGCGGCTCCCGTTCGCAGGTGTCGTAGTGCCCTGGGTGACGTCTTCGCGGCCACGGGAACCGTCCTACGGCCGCACCCTTGCGGCCAGGAGTGATGGTATGCAACAGCCGGGGGTGGAGGACGCCATGCAGATCGTCACGCGGATTCTGTTCCCGACCGACTTCTCCGAGGACTCGGTGCGAGCCCAGGGCTATGCTGAAGAGATGGCCCGCCGCTTCGGGGCGACGATCGTGGTGGTGCACGTGAGCGAGGCGATGGCCGTCCTGCCGGGCAGCGACATGGCCAAGGAGGAGGAGATCACGGCGAAGCGTGAGCTCGAGAGCATCGCGCGGACGCTGTCCGCGGCGAAGGTGGAGGCGCGGACGCAGCTGTTGGAGGGGGCTCCCTACGTCGAGATCCTGCGCGCCGCGGATCGCGAGCAGTGCGACCTGATCGTCATGGGGACGCACGGCCGCAGCGGGCTTTCGTTCGTCCTGATCGGCAGCGTCGCGGAGCGCGTGGTGCGCAAGGCCTCCTGTCCGGTGCTGACCGTACGTCACCCGGACCGGGAGTTCGAGCATCCGGTCAAGCGCTGACGCGCGGCGCGATGGACCTCGCGCCGCGCCAGGTGCTATGGGCGCCGGCATGCGGGCCCCCATCCTCCTCCCCCTCCTCCTCGCCGCCGCGGCGTGCACCCATGTCGGCACCGCCGGCGACCCCGCGCGCCAGGCGACGCGCGCCGATCTCGGCCGGCAGCTCTTCGTCAGGCACTGCGCGTCGTGCCACGGCGACGACGCGCGCGGCGGTGGACCCGCCGGCGCAAAGCTCAACCCGAAGCCCACCGACCTCACCCAGATCGCGAAACGCAACGGCGGCTCGTTTCCCTACATGCGGATGTACGGGGTGATCGACGGCCGCGAGCCCTACGTCGCCCACAGTGGCTCGGGGACGGGGATGCCTGTCTGGGGCAGCGTCTTCACCCAGAGCGCGGCCATGGACATCAACGACCGCTCCGCGGTCGAGGGCCGGATCATGCTGCTCACGGGCTACCTGGAGTCGATCCAGCAGAAATAGCCCGGCGCGCCTGCGGCTCAAGCCCGACCGCCGGGCTGCCGATGATGACGGCGGTGCCCTGCAACCTCGTCGCGCGCTGCCGCGTCCCCGCCGATCCGGCGGCGGTGACCGTCCGTCGGGCGGATGCCGAGGTCGACCCCCGGAGCGTGGGCGTCGAGCCCGACGCCGTCGAGCGCGTGTGGGGTGCCGTCGAGCGGCTCTACCGGGGGGGGATGCACCCCGCCGTCCAGCTGTGCGTCCGCCGCCGCGGCCAGGTGCTGATCGACCGCGCGATCGGACACGCCCGCGGCAACGCCCCCGACGACCCCCCGGGGACCCCGATGATCCCCGTTACTCCCGACACCCCGGTGTGCATCTATTCGGCGTCCAAGGCGCTGACGGCGATGGTCATCCACCTCCTCGACCAGTGGAACCTCCTGCGCCTCGACGACCCGGTGTGCGAGTATCTTCCCGAATTCGCATCCGGGTCGAAGCAGTTCATTACGATCCGGCATGTGCTCGTGCATCGGGCCGGCATCCCGAACCTGCCGCCGGCGATGATGAATCTCGATCTGCTCGACCGTCCCGACGAGATCGTCTCGATCCTGAGCCAGCTGCCCCAGATGTGGCGGCCGGGACGGCAGCTCGCGTATCACGCCATCACCGGCGGCTTCATCCTCGCCCAGATCGTCCGCCGGGTGACGGGGAAGCCCATCCGCGCGCTGGTCGACGACGAGCTCTGCCGCCCCTTCGGCTTCCGCTGGATGAACTACGGCGTCGCGCCCGAGGACGAAGCGGCCGTCGCACGCTGCGCGCTGACCGGTCCGCCGCCGCTCCCACCGCTGTCGTGGATGTTCGAGCGGGCGCTGGGCATCGACGTCGAGCGCCTGGTCGAGCTGACGAACGAGCCCCGCTTCCTCACCTCGGTCGTCCCCTCCGGCAACGTCGTCGCCACCGCCACCGACCTGTCGCGCTTCTTCCAGCTGCTGCTGAACGGCGGCACGCTCGACGGGCGGCAGCTGTTCGAGCCACGGACGGTGCGACGCGCCGTCGCCGAGCAGTCGTACCTCGAGATCGACTTCACCCTCGCGCTGCCTTTCCGCTACGGCATGGGGTTCATGCTCGGCGCCGACTGGTTCAGCCTCTACGGTCCCGACACCCGCAGCGCGTTCGGGCACCTCGGTTTCACCAACGTCATCGGCTGGGCCGATCCCACACGCGACGTCGCCGGGGCGCTCATCACGACGGGCAAGCCGCTCATCTACCTGGGCCTGCTCGACCTCTGGGACGTGCTGCGGCAGATCGGCCTCGCCTGTCCGAAGGGCCGGTCGCCGACGTGGCTCCGTCCCGGCGCGTGACGCCGCTTCCCCGCGACCCGCGGAGTTGGTAGACGGACCGCGCTCGATGCGCGGTTTCGACGAGCCCGGCGTGGACCTTCGCGGCTGGCTGCTGGTGGCGCTCGCCGCCGGCCTCGACTCCGGCGTGCTCCGCGCGGCGCGGGGGCTCCTCGACCGGACGGTCATGCCACCGCCCGAGGATACGGCCGCGCTGCGCGCGTCGGCCGAGTGGTATCGGACACCGGCGCTGCAGGCGGACCCGCGGTGCTTCTTCCCCTTCCTCGACGCGCCGCTGGCGCGTCCGCCGGTCTCCCTGGCGCCACTGCCGGCGCATGCATCGGGGGCGGCGCGCGTGACGCTCCGTTTCGCGAGTCCCTACGAGCCGCTCGACCCGTCGCTGCGGGCGGCGTTCGCGGCGCAGACCGAGAATCGCACCGCGCACGTCCAGCTCTGGCTCCACCCCGCCGGAATGGCGCGCGGCACGGCCATCGCGCTGCACGGCTTCGGCACGGGCTTCCCCGCCCTCGACGCGGGCGCGCTGATGGCCCCGTCGCTGTACGCGATGGGGCTCGACGTTGCGCTGTTCACCCTCCCGCACCATGGGGCGCGCACGCCGGCCGCGGCGCGCTTCTCCGGCCAGCCGTTCGTCGCCACGGCCGTGGCCCCGATCAACGAAGCCATCGGTCAGGCGGTCCACGATCTCGCGGTCCTGGTGGCGTGGCTGCGCACCCGCGGCGACGGACCGATCGGGGTCGTCGGTCTCAGCCTCGGCGGCTACGTCGCCGCCCTCGCCGCGGGCCTTCTGCCGGGTCTCGACTTCGCGATCCCGATCTGTGCGCCCGTGTGCCTGGGCGACCTGGCGTACCGCTTCATGTCGACGAGCCGACGCTATCGTGCGGCGCCGGACGCGGTCGTCCCGCGCGACGAGCTCCGCGCCGCCTATCGCATCCACTCGCCGCTCGCCCACCGCCCCCTGCTGGCGCGCGAGCGTCTGCTCATCGTCGCGGGGCTCGGCGACCGCGTCGTCCCGGCCGCACACGCGAGCTGGCTCTGGGCGCACTGGGGCGAGCCCGCCCTGCACACGTTCGCCGGGGGCCACCTGGCGCCGTTCGGTCGCGAGAGCACCCGGGTCGCCATCGGGCGTTTCCTCTCCGGCCTCGGCATCTCCGCCTGAGGGCACTCGATTGGCGTTCGCAGGCGTGCGAGTCCTCGTCCGGCGACGTCACAGTCCTGCGAATCCGCGCGCCATCTGGAGGGATTCGCTCCGCGGACGGCGGATTGCTACTGAAGGCACATGCACTACGTGACGTTCGCGCTCCTCCTCGTCGCGGCCACGACGTTCGCCGGCGAGCCGGAAGCGGGCGAGCGGCTGTATCGCCGCTACTGCGCCAGCTGTCACGGCGTCGGCGGGCGCGGCGACGGACCGGCGGCGGAGGCGCTCTCTCCCCGCCCGCCGGACCTGACGGCACTCACCAGCACCGTGCCCGAGCTGATGCGCGAGATCGACGGATCGCGCGCGATCCGCGGCCACGGGTCGGCGACCATGCCGGTCTGGGGCGAGGTGTTCGCCGCGACCGCCCTCCCCTCGCGCCACTTGCAGCGCACCGCGCTGCTCACCGTGCGCGAGATCGCCGAGTACGTACATGGCCTCAGGAAAGGTGGCACCCTACGATGACGACGAAAGGCCTCACACGGAGTCTGGTCCGCAAGGGCGTACGCAGTAGCAATGCACCGCTCGTCGCGCGCCGCGGCGAGTTCCGCGATCCGACGATCTGCAACCGCTGCGGCGCCGTGTGGACGAGGCGCACCTGGCGGAAGGCGCGTGTGGTCACCGCCGCGCTGCTCGCTCGCGCAGCGTGGGGCGAGTGCCCGGCCTGCGCCCAGGTCGCCTCCGGCGAGTACTTCGGATGCGTCCGCGCGCGCGGCGCCTGGCTCCGCACGCACGAGGACGCGGTGCGCCGGCGCGTCACCAACGTGGCGGCCCGGGCCGCGCACACCCAGCCCGAGCGGCGCGCAGTCTCCGTCGAGGTGACGCCCGGGGGACTCGACGTCCTGACGACGTCACAGAAGCTCGCCCACCGGATCGCGCACGAGCTGGTGAAGGCGTTCGGCGGCCGCGCGGCGTACCGGTGGTCCGACGGGGACGGCAGCCTGCTCGCCGTCTGGAATGCGCCCGCCGTCAGCGCCCCGGCGCGGCCGAAGCGGCGCGTGCCCAAGCAACCAGCTGCGCGCGCTCGGCGTCGGTGAGCCGCGCCTCACGATGAAGCGGCACGTAGAACCAGAGCGGCATCTCGTGCTCCTCGACCTCCTCCGCGATCTGTCCGAACTTCTTCGTCCGCTTCGCCGCGTCGTAGACATCCCAGGTCGAGAAGTTGACGTGTCGCCGCGCGTCGCGGACGTCGTCGGCGACCAGCCACGACACCGGCGCGACCGCGCTGTACCAGGGCCATCGCGTCTCGTGCGAGTGGCAGTCGTAGCAGGCGCGGCGGAGCAGCGCGCGCGTCTCGAGCGGCGCCGGCACCTCGGCCGTCACCGGCGGGTTCGTGCGTTCCGGCCGGACGGCCTGCGCCGCCACCAGCGCGATCCCGAGGCCGAGCAGCACGCGTCGTCTCCATGGCATGCGGAGAGAGCTAGCGCAGCGCGGACCCGGAGGCGAGCGCTCGACGGACGGCACGTCCCCGGCTAGGAGGGTGACCCAAGATGGGCGGCGAAGCGAGGCGAGTGGGGCGCGAGCGAGAGCGGCAAGCGCAGCAACGACCGACGAGGCGTAGCCGTGGCTACGCCGCAGGAGCGAGGAGCGAGCACGCCGCTCGCAGCCGCGCCCCACTCGCCGCAGCCGACGGCCATCTTGGGTCACCCTCCTAGAGGCGCGCATGGCTCCCGAGGTGCTCACGCTGGCCGGCGCCGCACCGCTCGGCGTGGCGATCCAGGGGCGGTTGATCGGGCTCCTGTCGTTCGACGTCGGCTACGAGATCGACCTCGAGCGCGCACGGCACCTCACCACCGAGAGCGCCGCCGGCGACCTCGAGCGCCGTCGCGCCGCACCGCCATACCTCGGCTACACGACGCCGCCGCTACGCATCCCGCTCGGGTCGCACCGGCTGCCGGTGGCCGGGCAGCACGTGGAGGCGATCGCCGTCGCGTCGATCCACGACTTCGGTGCGGTGACGATCGCCGTGAACGTCCCGCTCGCAGGCGACGTCGCCGGGCTTCCCGCCCTGACGGCGTCGCTCACCGGCGCCGGACCGCTCGAGGACGCCGGCCGCGGGTTGGTGGAGACTCTGCTCGAGCGGCTCCGTCCCGCCATCACCACGCCGCGGCTCCATCCCTTCGTCGAGGACTACTACGTCGTGCAGGTGGACACGCTGACGCCCCCGATGGCGATACCGGCGTTCATCGCGCGGGCCCGCGGCGTGCTCGCGTCGACGCTGCGCTGCGAGGCGAGCGCGCTCAGCGACGCGGAGACGGACGACGCGCTCCGCACCGCGCTCTCGTACTTCCCCGACGACCTGGTGCTGACGGACTGGAACGTCGCCGTGGTGGTCGACAGCGAGTGGACAGACACCGTGAACGTCTTCGAGTACCTGAACGCGCAGCTGCTCGAGCTGCGGGTCTTCGACGCGCTCCTCGACCGGCGCGTGGGCGAGATGTACGGACGGACGGCGGCGCTCATCCGGCCGCGACTCCGCCACTACCTCGCCTATCGGCGCCTCCTCGAAGAGCTGGCCTCGATCCGGCTCGACGTCAGCACCATCATCGAGCGCGTCGACAATGCGCTCAAGCTGAGCGGCGACCTCTATCTGGCGAAGGTCTACTCCCGGACCGCCGAGCGCCTCGGGCTGCCCTCGTGGGAGACGAGCGTCGCCGCCAAGCTGCAGGTGCTGCAGGACATCTCGAGCATCCTCATGGGCTGGGTGACCGCCGCGCGGGCCGAGGCGCTGGAGCTGACCATCGTCGTGCTGATCGCGATCGAGCTGGTCGTGCTGCTCGCGGGCTGGGGCTGAGCGGTCCTCAGGCGGCGTGCTGCCCACCCGCGGCGGCGCGCGCCTCGACCAGCCAGCGTACGAGGTCGCGACGGATGGCGGCGGCGGGCAGGCCCAGGAGCTCGCAGACGCGGCCGAACGACAATGGCCCGTGCGCGTGCTCGTCCATCAACCAGGCCTCGGCCTCCGCGAACCGGCGCCGCCCCTCCCGATCCCGGGCCCGCCAGTGGGTCCGGTAGGTGTGGACGGCGTCCTCGACCAGGGCCGTCATGAGCTGGCGGTGCGGCATCGCGACCTCCCGGCCCCCTGACACAGCAACCCGCGCGCCAGCCCGCCACCCTCGGTGGGACGGGCCTGTCCGGCCCGGCGCCCGTGACGGGGAAACGTCACGAGCGACACGGACGTCACACTGTCAGCTACCCGACGCGGCGAGGAGCGGAGCCGGCGCGGGGGCTGGGCGGAGCCCACGGCCACGATCCGGGAACACCGCCCGACCCTGACGCAAGCGCCGCCGGATGTCCGCGGGTGCGAGCCCCAGGGCGGCGCAGGCCGTCTCGAACGCCAGGGGCGCGCCCGGGCGGCCGCGCATGATCCAGCGCTCGGCGTCACGGAACAGCAGGCGTCCCCGGCCGGTCTGGGCGTGACGGTAGCTCACGTAGCAGTCGATGGCGTCGATGAGCACCGCGGCCATCAGGCGCCGCTCACCCTCGGCCGGGCCACGTGACGAACCGAAGAACTGGTCGGGCTGAATCGTGTCGGGCTCGAAGGGCACGCCCTCGTTGTTGCCCGCGTAGAGCCCCGGATCGATCGCTTCCATGGTCTTCGACACGGGAGCAAGCCACGATCCAGTGCGGACCGAATGGAGACTCCGAGGAAGATCAGGCACTTGCGCCACGGCTCCCGCACGGGCGGCGTGCCGGCTTAGCACCCGCTGACACCCCGACCTGCTAACCGCGGCACAGGCGCTCTTGCACGGTGGCGGCACTTTCGCGAAGGGTGTGGTCCGTATGCCTGCCATCGGAAACCGCCTCGACCTCGAGCACGCTGCCGCGCTCGTCCGACCCCGTGATCAGGTCCTGTGCGGCTTCGCCGCGGGCCAGCCGAGCGGGCTCCTGGAAGCCCTCGGCGCACGCGAGGACCTGGAAGACGTCGTGCTCTACACGGGGCTGTTGGTGCGGCCCTACGCGCTCCTCCAGCACCCGCGGGTTCGCGTCGTGAGCGGCTTCTTCGGCCCCGTGGAGCGCGCCGCGCGCGCGCTCCACGGGGCGGTCGAGTATCTCCCAGCCGACTTCCATGGGCTCGAGCGCCTCGCGCTCCGGATGAAGCCCCGCGTCGTGCTGGCGGTCACCAGCGCGCCCGATGCCGACGGCTTCGTCACCTTCGGCATCACCGCGGGGGCGAGCTCCGTCGCGTTCCGCGAGGCCGCCGCCGATCCCGATCGCCTCGCCATCGCGGAGGTGAATCCACGCCTCCCGCGCCTCGGCGGACTGCCGGAGTTCGGCGACAACCGCATCCACCTGAGCGCCGTCGACGCCTGGGTCGAGCACGAGGCGGACATCATTGCCCTGCCCCCGCCGGAGGCGACGCCCGAGGACCTGGCGATCGCCCGCACCGTCGCCGGCCTCATCGCCGACGGCTCGACCCTCCAGTTCGGCATCGGCGCGATTCCGGACGAGATCGCCCGCCTGCTCGCGACCGGGACGGGCGGCGACTTCGGCATCCACACGGAGATGATCGCCGACGGCGTCATGGCGCTCCATCAGGCGGGCAAGGTGACCAACCGCAAGGGCCTCTACGACGGTGTCAGCGTCGGCACCTTCGCCCTCGGCAGCGAGGCGCTCTATCGCTGGCTCGACGGCAACGACGTCGTCCGCATCCTCCCGGTGTCGGCGATCAACGAGCCGTCGCTCCATCGCCGGCTACGCCGCTTCGTCAGCGTCAATGGCGCGCTGGCCGTCGATCTCTTCGGGCAGGTCGCGGCCGACCACGTCGGCGGCCGGCAGTATTCGGGCGTCGGCGGCCACGAGGCGTTCGTCATGGGTGCCGGCGAGGCGCCCGGCGGCCGAAGCTTCGTCTGCCTCAAGTCGACGGCGACGGTGGGCGGCCGACGCGTCTCGGCGATCGTCCCGACGCTGCCGGCCGGCACGCTGGTGACGACCCCCCGCCACCACGTGCAGTGGGTCGTCACCGAGTTCGGCGCGGTCGACTGCTCGGAGCTGGGCGACCGCTCGCGCGCGCGCGCGCTCGTCGACCTCGCCCACCCGGATTTCCGCGACGAGCTGCGTGCCGCGCTGAGCTAATCCCTCACGGGCACACCGCCGGCGCCGGGGTCTTCTTCATCGCGGTGAACTTGTCCTGAGCGTCGATCCGCGGCGGGAAGCCGCTCTGGCCGGCCTGCGCGCACCACACCGGACCGCTCCCGGCCTGGAAGCGCAGTGCCACGCTGCCCTGGCTCGCCTCGCCGAGGGTATAGGCCCACAGCGCCTTGCCGGCGCGGATCGTGAGCTTGTCCGCCTTCAGGATCACCCGCTTCACGGGCCCGTCGGGGTTGAGCCCCTTCCACTTGAACACGGTCCCGCTGCCGTTCGTGGTCCAGGTGCCATTGGGCCCGTTCACCAGCGGCACCGTGACGTCGTCGGCGTGCGTGATCGGGTTGTAGACGCGGAGCGTGGCACCCGTGAGCGTCGGATCGCCCGATGCACCCGATACCGGCGCCACGATGCGGTTGCCGGCCGGATCGTTCTTCGTCGACGAGGTGAACGAGAGCTTGCGTTTGTTCGGCTCGGCGGCGGCACTGCCGTCCTTGAGCGTCATGGACGTCACCTGCACGCGGACCGTGCTGCCCCCGGGAATGGTGGAGGTTGTCGTGGTGGTCGCGGGGGAGAGGGTCGTCGTGGTCGTCGTGCTGGTCGTCGTGGTCGGGCCCGAGCCGGGGACGCTCAGGGGATCCGCCGGGTCGCTGGCGGCCTCGATCTCGGTGCGATCGAAGAATCCATCCTGGTCGCGGTCGACGCCGATACGGGTGCCATCGCCCGGCGGGACGCAGGTGTACGTGAGCTCCTGGCCGGCGGTCCCGGCCAGGGCGCGCAGTGCGTTGTTGGCGATGACGGCGTCGGCGTTGCGATCGGGCTGGAAGTTGCCTCCGCCGACGAAGACCGCCCCACGCGCGACCCCGCTGAGCGTGCCCTTGACCACCAGATCACAGGCGCCGGCATTGTCCTGCGCGATCATGTCCGTGATGCGCTGGATCACCGTGCGCGTCGTTGACGGTCGCGGGCGTGACCGTCACCTGTTGGCCCGACCATCGGCCGGAGGCCGGTGTCGAACGAGAGCACGAACTGCTCGACGTTCCGACGCGTGGTGTTGTCCGGGAAATTGAACACGCCGGCGTTGAGGAAGGTGTTCACCGTGTCGATGCTGCCGTCGTGGAGGAAGCCGAAGCCGCGCACCTGATCTCCGGTGTTCGGCTGACCCGGGAACCCGAACATGCCGATCTTCTGGTAGAGGTTCCGCTGGTGGGCGATCTTGAACTCCTGCGTCTCGCCCTCGATCGACGACAGGCCGTCGCTGCCGAGCGGCAGGCGGTGACAGAAGTTGCACGTGAGACCGCCGTCGACCGGCGTGTTCTGGAAGAACGTCGAGCCCGCGGTCTGTGCCGGATTGAGCGTGTTCTGCAGCGCCCGGATCGGGTTCGGCGGGAAGACGACCGTCAGGATGAAGTCGGTGAACGCCTGCATGGCCGAGCCGTCGAGCTGGCTGCCGCGGCCGAGCAGCCCGACGAACGCCGGGTTGAACGCCTTGAAGGCGAGGTCCTCGTTGAGCGCGTTGGGCGCCGCCGCCGGTGCGGTCGCCGCGCCAGTGCATCGGGCCGTTGCGGCGCCATGCCGCGCAGGGTCTGCGTCGTCATCGGCCCCTTGATGGGATGGAACGGGCCGCCCGCGCCGACGCGGAACGGATTGGTGTTGGCGACGATCGAGCCGAACGGATCGCCGAGATCCCAGGCCAGGCTGTCGAAGTCGCCGTAGATGTGGCAGCTGAAGCAGGCCGAGTCGCCGTGTCCCGACGTGCCGTGGGCGTCGTAGAGGAACTTGCGTCCATTGCGGACGCTGGCGGGCTCGGCGTCGAAGCGCAGCGACACCGATCCGGTCACCGCGCGGGTCCCCTGACTGGCGTTCGACACGATCGAGATGGTGCGGTCGATGCGGTTCAAGACGTAGAGACGGTCACGCACGGAGTCGTAGGCGAGGCCGCTCGGCGCGAGTCCGACGTTCAGCAGCTGGCGGGGGTTGACGTTTCCCGCTTCGAGCGCGCTGGTGGAGAAGACGCCGACCTTGCCCGAGCCCAGCCCGGCGACGAAGACCGTCTGCCCGTTCGGCGTGAAGACGAGGTCGGTCGGGAACGCGAGGCTGTTGTCGATCTCGCTCTGCGATCCGGGCACGACGTTGTAGTTGATGTGCGGGTTCAGGTGGACGGGCGTCGGCGTCGTGCCGTTGATGACCGTGATGCGACTCTCGGTCAGATGGCCGCGCAGCACCGGCTCGAAGCGGATCTGGTTCCGGGCCTCGGTGTTGGTGACGTACAGCTGCCCGGCTGTTCGGGCGCACCGCCATGTTGAAGAGCACCGTGCCGACCCCGGCCACGCTCCCCGTCTGGGTCGGCGGGTTCGCGTTGGCGTTGATCAGGAAGACGTCCTGGTCGGGCAGGCTGAAGGCGACCCGCGCGCTCCAGTTGCGCGCGATCTCGTCCTCCCAGCGGCCGTTGCCGGGGTTGAACTTGACGATGAGGCCCGTCTGCGGGCCGTTGGGCGTCGAGCCCACCGGATTCGGCGGCAGGCCACCGTTGGCCGAGACGACCGTCTCGGTGATGCTGGTCGTGCGGTTGCCCGAATGGAACACCGCCGCGTAGACGGTGTTGCCGTCGGTGGCGAGCGCCCGCGGCGTGTCGCCGAAGAGCGTCAGGATCGTCAGCGGCGTGCCGCCGAGCGCGGCACCCAGCGACGTCGCCTCGAACACCCAGACGTCGGCGCGACCGATGCCCTCGGTCGTGAGCTGCGGATCTCCGGGACGATTCTGGCCGCGGTGCGCAGCGGTGATGAAGGCGCGCGTGCCGCCGGGGCCGGCGAAGACGATGTCGCGGGGCTCGTCGCCCACCAGCAGCGTCCGCGTGACGCGCGCCGTGGCGAGATTCGCGGGGTCGACCTCGACGATGCTGACGCTGTCCGACAGGTGGTTCACCACCCACGCCTCGACCCGCCCGCCGGACAGCGCGCGCGTGGCGACCGCCACCGGCTCGAGCCCGACCGGGACTTCGGTGGCCAGCGTCAGGCCGCCGGCGCCGACGGTGTAGACCGCGAGCCGGTTGTCGGGGGTGTTGCAGGCGAAGAGCAGCCCCTGCGTGGGGGAGAGTGCGAGGGGGCGGACCTGCCCGCTCTCGAAGTTCGTGAACGCAGCCCGCGCCGCGGACGGCATCAGGAGCGCCAGTGCGGCGAGCACGGCGGTGCGCAGCGTCGGTCGGCTCATGGGTCCCCCTTGTCGATCCGGCGCGTCCGTACCATGACGCGCCGAGTCCCCCCAATACCACTCGCACGCGACGAGCGGGCTCGCAAGCTATTTTCGGCTCATCCGGCTCGAATGCCTGCGCGAAGCGCACGCCGGAGCAGGAATGCGGTGACGACGAGCGCCACGCCGCCGGCGACCCCGCCGATGAGGGGCGGCCAGCCCGGCCCGACGACCCACGCCGGCTCGCGGCCGAGGGCCACGAACAGCCGGCCCACGCGGAACATCGCGACCCACGCCATGTGCACGCCGATCGCGGGCCAGAGACTGCCGGTCCGCAGCCGCAGCGCCGCGAGCAGGAGGCCGAGCCCGAACAGTCCCGCCATCGCCGGCACGGCCGTTCCGTCCGCGAGCGGCGCGAAGAGCGCGCGCGCGCGTGCAAAACCCGCCCAGTCGCCTCCGCCGCCAGCGCCGCTTCGCAGGACGTGCACCATCGCGTAGATGGCCGTCGTCAGGAGGAGCCCGGGGACGAGCCCGACGTCCATCCGCAACCGTCGCAGCAGCACCCCGCGGAAGAGGAGTTCCTCGCCGACGCCGATCGCCGCCGCGGCGCCGAGGCCCGAGAGGGCCTTCGTCGCCGTCTTGCCGGCAGCGTACCGCAGCGCCGGCACGGCGGCGCCGGTAAGCCACGCGAGCGCGAGCCCCGCCCCGACGCCGATCACACCCGCCACGAGCCCCTGCCCCAGCCATCGCCACCAGCGATCGCGGACGAAGCCGATGTCGCGTGCCGTACCCAGGTCGAGCCGTCGCCAGGCGGCCACGATCGCGATCGCCAACGTGATCGTGAAGACGCGATCGAACACGCGCCCGAGCGGGAACCGCCCGCCGAGGACGCCCGCCACTCCCGGGCTCACGACCGCCGTCACCAGCAGCGTGACGCCGACGATCGCGAGGAGGAGGAGTGTCTTCACCGCGCCCCGGCTCGGGTCACGTGGTGTAGGCGGCGTTGAAGTGCACGTAGGCCGTGGTCAGATCGGCGGCCAGGATGCGTCCCGTGCCGCGGCCGAGACCGAGCGCGAGCTCGACCCGGAACTCGCGCTTGCCGCATCCGTCGCGCCGCGCGCGGCAATGCGCCCGGCAGCGGTCGGCCCCGCCGCGCGACGAGCACCCCGTCGATCGTGACGCTCGCCCGATCGGCGTCGACCGGGACGCCGACCATGCCGGCCGCCATCAGCAGACGGCCCCAATTCGGATCGCCGCCGGCGAAGGCGCACTTGCAGAGCGGCGAGTTCCCGATCGCCCGCGCGATCGCCTGCGCGTCGCGGTCGCTGCGCGCGCCCCGCACCACGATCTCGACCAGCCGCCCCGACCCCTCGCCGTCGAGGACGCAGAGGCGCGCGATCTCGGTCAGCGCCGACGTGAGTGCCCGGGTGAAGCGCGCATGATCGCGCGATCCCCCGCGCACGGCGGCGTTGCCGGCGGCACCGCTCGCGAGCAGCAGCACGGTGTCGTTGGTGCTCATGTCGCCGTCGACGGTGATGACGTTGAACGAGTCGGCGACGGCCTCCCGGAGCGCGCGGTCGGCCGCCGTCCGGCCGATGCGTGCATCGGTGAGGGCGAACACCAGGAGCGTCGCCATGTCGGGCGCGATCATGCCGCAGCCCTTGCCGAGAACCGCGATCGTCGCCGTCCGCCCCCCGACGCGCACCCGGCGTACCGCCGTCTTCGGGAAGGCGTCGGTGGTCATGATCGCGTGCGCCGCGTCGGCGAAGCCGTCCGGGGCGAGCGCGGCAGCCGCCGCATCGACACCGGCCAGCAGGCGCTCGCTCGGGACGGGAAACCCGATCCGTCCGGTGGCGCCGGCCAGCACCTGCTCCGGCGGCACGCCGAGCAGGCGGCCGACGCGCGCCGTCGACGCCTCGACGACGCGCACTCCCGCGCGCCCGGTACACGCGTTCGCGTTGCCGGCATGGACGAGCACGGCCGCCGCGCGCCCAGCGACGATCCGCCGCCGGGTCACCTGGACCGGCGCCGCCTGCACCCGGTTCGTCGTGAACACGCCGGCCGCCGTCGCGGGCGGATCGGCGACGATCAGCGCAACGTCGAGTCCGCGCGTCTTGAGCCCCGCGCGCACCCCCGCGAAGCGGAACCCGGCCACACGGACGCGGTGGGCGCGGCGGCCGAGCTTCACGAGCGCCCGACGCCGGCGCTCACGCCTGGGCCCCGTGGCACTTCTTGTACTTCTTCCCGCTGCCGCACGGACAGGGATCGTTGCGGCCGACCTTGTCGGCATCGCGGCGGATGGTCTCGGCCCTGGCCGGCTCGGCCGGCGCATCGCCGTGCTGGAGGCGGAACCGCTGCGGCTGCTGCGCCTGCCGCTGGCGGCGCTCCAGGTCGACGACCTGTCGCGGCATCTCGACCGGTGCCCCGCCTTCGACGGCCCGCTGGCGGCTCGACCCCCGCGGCTGACTGCTGGATCTGCACGCTCATCAGCTTCTCGACGACGTCCGACTCGAGCCGGCGGACCAGCTCCTCGAACATGTCGTAGCCTTCCTTCTGGTACTCCTGCAGCGGGTTCTTCTGGCCGTAGCCACGGAGCCCGATGCCCTCCTTCAGGTGCTCCATGTCGAGGAGGTGATTCCGCCAGAGCTGGTCGAGGCTCTGCAGCAGGATCAGGCGCTCGAGGTGGCGCATCACCGGCGCCCCGAACTGCGCCTCGCGCTGCGCGTACAGCTGCGTCACGCCTTCCTCGATCGCGTCCTGGAGCCCCTCGGGACGGAGCCCGTCGCGTTCGTCCTCGCTCAGGTGCAGGCGGAGCGCGAACTGCTGGAACACCGCCCCGTCGATGCGCCTTCCAGTCCCACTCCGCGGACGGGAGCTCGGGGTCGGCGTACTGGGCCGCGAGATCGGCGGCGAGGCTCGTGGCCATCTCGAGCACCTCGTCCTTCAGGTCCTCGCGGGACAGCAGATCGCGGCGGCGAGCGTAGATGACCTCGCGCTGCTTGTTCAGGACGTCGTCGTACTCGAGCAGGTGTTTGCGGATGTCGAAATTGTGCGCCTCGACCTTGTCCTGCGCGTTCAGGATCGCGCGAGTGACGAAGCGGTGCTCGATCGGCACCCCCTCCTCCATCCCGAGCCGCTGCATCAGGCCCTGCATCCGGTCGGCGCCGAAGATGCGCAGCAGGTCGTCCTCGAGCGAGAGGAAGAAGCGCGAGCCGCCCGGATCGCCCTGGCGGCCGGCGCGCCCGCGGAGCTGGTTGTCGATCCGTCGCGCCTCGTGCCGCTCCGTCCCCATGATGAGGAGGCCGCCCGCGGCGACCACCTGCTCGCGCTCCCCGGCGCACGCCCCCTTGAAGCGCTCGAGCAGCTCGCGGAAGCGGGCCTCGTACTCCTGCGGCGCCTTCTGCAGCTCCTCCCGGATGTCTTCGACCGCCTGCACGTACTTCGCGCGCGCCTCCTCGTAGCGACGCTCGGCGTCCCGCATCCCCTCTTCGAGTGGCGTGCGCTCGGCCTCGTGCCGGCGCTCGGCATCGACGTAGGTGCGCTCCGCCTCCTGGTACGCCTCGCGCCACTGCGCGAGCTCGCCGTTCCCCGCGACGGGTCCCTTCACCAGGAGGCCGATCTCCAGGAGGCCGAGCATGCGCTCGTACTGGGAGCGCAGGTCGTTCAGCTCGCTCGCGATCTCGTCCGTCCGCCGCTCCTCCCACGCGTCGAGCAGCGCATCGAAGCGCTGTCGCGCCTCCTCGACCTGGACGCGCTCCTCCTCGGCACCGCCCACGGCCGCGCCGAGGAGCGTCGTCTCGATCTCCTCCTTGGCGCGCCGATAGCGCTCGGGGATGCGATCGTGGTCGCGCACGGCCGGGATCAGGTAGACGGAGCTCACCTCGTCGTAGCGGTCGCGGAGCGCCCGCCACGGGGACAGCTCGCGCAGCTTGCGGTCGGCGTCGGTCAGCTGCTTCAGCGCGGTCGAGCGCTGCTCCTCGAGCGTGCCGAGCTCGCGCTCGTGGCGCTCGCGCAGGCGCGGTGACGTCGTCCTCGTACTTCTCCCGGAGGCTTCGCAGGGCATCCTCGTAGCGCTGCTGCTCGCCGGCGGCGGCCGGGCCGCCGAGCGCGCCGCGGATCCACTCGTTCTCCATCTCGGACGCGCGCGAGGAACTCCGGATTGCCCCCGAGCAGGATGTCGGTGCCGCGGCCCGCCATGTTCGTCGCGATCGTCACCTGGGCGTGACGGCCGGCCTGGGCGATGATGTTCGCCTCGGCCTCGTGGTTGATCGCGTTCAGCACGTTGTGCCTGACGCCGGCCTTCTTCAGCAGCTTGGAGACGCGCTCGGACTTCTCCACCGACGTCGTGCCGACGAGGACCGGCTGCCCCTTCTCGTGCGCACTCCTGGATCTCCTCGACGACGGCGTCGAACTTCTCGCGCTCGCTCTTGTAGACGACGTCGGCCTGGTCCATCCGGCGCATCACGCTTGTTCGGCGGGATGACGACCACGTCGAGCTTGTAGATCTTCTTGAACTCGACCGACTCGGTGTCCGCGGTGCCGGTCATGCCGGCGAGCTTCGCGTACATGCGGAAGTAGTTCTGGATGGTGATGGTCGCGAGCGTGACGTTCTCGCTCTCGATCCGCACGCCTTCCTTCGCCTCGACCGCCTGGTGCAGCCCGTCCGACCAGCGGCGTCCCGGCATGAGGCGTCCGGTGAACTCGTCGACGATGATGACCTCGCCGTCCTTCACCACGTAGTCGACGTCGCGCTTGAAGAGCGTGTGCGCCTTCAGCGCCTGCGTGACGTGGTGGAGCGTGTCGATCTGGCTCGGATCGTAGAGGTTGGAGACGCCGAGGAGCCGCTCGCACTTGGCGATGCCCTCCTCGGTGAGCGTCGCGTTGCGGTGCTTCTCGTCGATGGTGAAGTCGACGTCGCGCGTGAGCCGCGGGATGATGCGGTTCACGTGGAAGTACTTCTCGCTCGACTGCTCCGCCGGCCCCGAGATGATGAGCGGCGTGCGCGCCTCGTCGATCAGGATGTTGTCGACCTCGTCGACGATGGCGAAGTTCAGCTCGCGCTGGACGTACTCCTCGAGGCTGAACTTCATGTTGTCGCGGAGGTAGTCGAAGCCGAACTCGTTGTTGGTGCCGTAGGTGATGTCGCAGCGGTACGCGTCGCGCCGCTCGACCGGCCGCAGGTTGAGGAAGCGATAGTCCTTCGGGATGTAGAGCGGGTCGAACTGGAAGCTCGCGTCGTGGATGATCGAGCCGACCGTCAGGCCGAGGTAGCTGTAGATGGGCCCCATCCACTGCACGTCGCGGCGGGCGAGGTAGTCGTTGACGGTGACCAGGTGCGCGCCCTTGCCCTCGAGCGCGTTCAGGTAGAGCGGCAGCGTGGCGACCAGCGTCTTGCCCTCGCCCGTCTTCATCTCGGCGATCGTGCCCCTGGTGGAGCACGATGCCGCCGACGCACTGGACGTCGTAGTGCCGGAGCCCGATCGTCCGCTTGGAGGCCTCGCGGACCGCGGCGAACGCCTCGGGCAGTATCTCGTCGAGCGTCTCGCCGTCCTCGAGGCGCTGGCGGAACTCGGCCGTCTTCTCGGGGAAGGCCTCGGCGGGGAGCGCCTCGTACTCGGCCTCGAGCTCGCCGATCCGGCGCACCACCGGCCAGATGCGCTTCAGCGTGCGGTCGTTCGCGCTCCCGAAGAGCTTCGTGAGGAGGTTCGCCATGCGGAACGCGGCATTGTTCCTGCGGCTCGGCGGTTGGTCAAGCCGAGGCTCGGGACTGGGGCGTCCGTGTGCGGCGGCGGGCGCGGGCGCCGCGGTCCCGCCCGCGCTCCGAGAGGCCTCATTCGCGCCCGGCGGCACCCCGCGCGCCCGCCGCCGCACGCCGTCCTCGTCAGCCAGGCGTCGGCTTGTCCCGGTCTCGCTTCGCGAGTTCGGACTCCAACTCCTTGATGCGGTGCTGGAGCTGTTCGATCACTGGGGCGACGTCTTTGGCCAGCAGGCGTTGGTGGATGTGCTGGTGGCAGTTGACGTCCCAGGCGTCGATGGTGAGGACGATCGCGCGTTCGACCTTGCCGGGGTAGGTCGGATCGGCGAGGCGCTGGAGGAGCTGCGGGTCGTCCTCGACGACGCGGGCGGTGCCCCAGATCTTCACGCGGCGGGCGTGGACGTAGTCGATGAGGAAGAGGAAGGCGCGCGGGTTCTCGGAGAGGTTGCCGACGGTGATGTACTGGCGGTTGCCGCCGAAGTCGGCGAACGCGAGCGTCTGCTCGTCGACGACGTGGAGGAAGCCCGGTGGGACCGCCGCGGTACTGGATGTAGGGCTGGCCCGCCGCGTTGGCGGTCCCGAGGTAGAACATGTCGAGGCCGGCGATGAACTCGACGACGTCGGGGGTGAGCCGTGGTCTGCCAGCCGCGGCCCTGCTCGAGCTTCGCGTAGATGCCACGCGAGCCCTTGGCCGTCTGGACCGCCTTCACCGCCGGGGTGAAGGCCACGTCGCTCGGGAACCTCGGCTCGACCTGCGTCGCGGGATCGTGCATCTCGTCCATGGCTCAGAGGTACGCCGGCGGCGGCGCCGCCACAATCCGGGCCGGGCGCACTTCTCTCTTGCGCGGGGTGCAATGATGGACCGACTCGAATCGCTCGAGGCCTTCGCCGCGGTGGCCGAGACCCGGAGCTTCGTCGGCGCGGCACGCCGCCTCGGCCGCTCGGCGGCGTCGATCACCCGCACCGTCGCCGCCCTCGAGCGCAGCGTCGGCTCGCGCCTGCTGAATCGCACGACGCGGGCGGTGTCGCTCACCGACGCCGGCGCGCGCTATCTCGCCGCCGCGCAGCCGGTGCTCCGCGAGCTGGCGGCGCTCGACGCCACGCTGGGCGCCGCGGCCGACACGCCGTCGGGCGTGGTCCGGATGACCGCGCCGGTGGTCATGGGCCGACTGCACGTCGGTCCGGCGGTGGGCGAGTTCCTGCGTCGCCATCCCGCGGTCGACGTGCGGCTCACGCTCCGGGACGACGTCGTGTCCCTGGTCGACGAGGGTCTCGACCTGGGGGTCCGCATCGCCCCGCTGCGCGACTCGACGCTGCGACGGATCGCCGTCGGCTCGGTGCGCCGCGCGGTCTATGCCAGCCCCGCGTATCTCGCCGCCCACGGCGTGCCGAAGGTCCCCGCGCGACCTCGCGCGGCATGCCTGCGTCGCGTTCGCCGGCGCGGCGGGCGGCATCGACCGCTGGTCGTTCGGCGCCGGCGGCCGCGCGGTCGTCGTGCCGATCCGCCCGCGCCTGGTGGTGAACCTCGCCGAGCCGGCGATCGACGCGGCGATCGCCGGCGTCGGCGTGACGCGCGTGCTGTCGTACATGGTCGTCGACGCGGTGCGCGCCGGTCGGCTGCGCCGGTCCTGCAGCGCTGGGAGCCACCGGCGGTCCCGGTGCAGGTCGTGCATCCCGCAGGGCCGCCACCTGTCGCCGACCGTGCGGCTGCTGGTCGATCACCTCGTCGCGTCGCTACGCCGACGCCTCGCTGGCTGACGTGTGCGGCGCGGTCAGCGCTCGATCCGCACCGCGGACTCGACCCGGGCGCCGAGGAAGCGCTGGCCGATGCGGACGAAGCGCTCGGGGGCGTCGGTGACGAAGAAGCTCGCGTGCCCCGCCCCGCTCGTCCGGGCGAGGCCGTGCTCGGCCAGCAGCCGGGCGACGACACGCGCCGTCTCCTCCGCCGAGTCGACCAGCGCCACCCGCTCGCCCATCACCTCGCCGATCACCGCCTTCAGCAGCGGGTAGTGCGTGCAGCCGAGGATCAGCGTGTCGATGCCGCTGGTGCGGAGGCTGCCGAGATACGTCTCGGCGACGCCGCGCGGGATCGGCCCGTCGGTCCATCCCTCCTCGGCCAGGGGCACGAAGAGCGGGCAGGCGCGCGTGTAGACCTCGAGCGACGGCGTGAGGGCGCGGAGCGCGCGGGTGTAGGCGCCCGAGCCGATCGTCGCCTCGGTGCGCGACGACGCCGACCCGGCCGCTCTGCGTCCGCGCCACCGCCGCGCGGCGCCGGGCTCGATCACGCCGACGATCGGCACGCTGAAGCGGGCGCGGAGCGCGTCGAGCGCGACCGCCGACATCGTGTTGCAGGCGACGACCAGCATCTTCACCTGCCGCTCGGCGAGGAACTCGGCGTTCTCGATGCTGTAGCGGGTGACGGTCTCGGCGGACTTGGTGCCGTACGGGTAGCGCCCGGTGTCGCCGAGGTACATGACGTCCTCGGACGGGAGGGCCTGCACGATCGCGTGCAGGACGGTGAGGCCGCCCACGCCGGAGTCGAAGATGCCTATGGCGCCGTCGGGTGCGGCCATGATCGGGGCTTATCCCGTACGCGGGCGGTCGCGACAAGCGGCGGTGCGGGGAGCTACGGCCCCGCCCACCCCCACACGATCTTCCAGACCGGGTCGCGGCCCTCGCCGGTGCGGGCCGAGAAGCCGACGACCGGCACGCCGCCCGTGCGCGCGGCGAGCGCGGCGACGGCGGCCTTCGCTGCGCCGCGCCCGAGCTTGTCGAGCTTCGTCGCGACCACGGCGGCCGGCAGCTCGGTGTGACGGAGGAACGCGAGGAGATCCTCCTCCTCGACCTCGGGACCACGGCGGACGTCCACCACCAGAAGCACGCCCCGCGAGCGTCGGCCGCTCCTTCAGGTACGTCTCGACCAGCGGCCGCCACGCCTGGCGCTCGGCCTCGGGCCCGACCGCGAACCCGTAGCCCGGCAGATCGACGAGCAGGAGGCGGTCGTCGATCACGAAGAAGTTCAGCTGGCGCGTGCGGCCGGGCGTGCCGCTGGTGCGCGCCAGCCCACGGTGCCCCGTCAGGCAGTTGATGAGCGAGGACTTGCCGACGTTCGAGCGTCCGGCGATCGCGATCTCCGGAGGGCCGGGAGCTGGTCCCCCGCCCGGCGTCCCGGCGGCGCCGACGAAGCGCGCGTCGCGGATCAGCTGGCGTTCGCCGTCGGGCGCCGGCGTCAGTCCGAGCGCCTTGTTGGCGAGCCGGACCTGGGTCAGGTACATCTCGCGCAGCGCGCCCCGCTGCACGTCCTCGATCGGGATGCCGCCCTTGTCCTTGCTCTTCTCGCTGAAGCGCAGGATCGTGCCCTTGCCGTCGGCGGTCGGCTCGAACTTGTACTCGGACTCGATGTCGGCCAGCTTCGAGTCGATCGTCTTCGACGTGATGCGCCGCTCGCCGGGATAGTACGTCCACTCGATCTTGAGCGTCTGCACCTTGAAGCCGGGCGGCAGGATGTCGAGCTTGCCGACCACCTCGACCAGCTTGGTGTTGCCCTCCTCCTTCAGCAGCTCGGCTCTTGAGGAAGTTGTCGGGCGCGATGTCGTGCGACTTCTCGGGCTGGCTGAAGGCCTCGAAGACCTTGTCCACCGGCGCGTCGAACTTGCTGACGAACTGTACGTCCCACGTGTCGCCGGTCTTCACCATGCTCTCGCTGACGATCTCCTTCGCGGGCCCGCTGATCGCCTGCTGGATGCGATACCGCGCGTATCCGAGGTAGGCGGCCACCGCGAGCACGAGCACGAGGATCAGGCCGAGGATGGCTTTCATGCCAGGGCTCTTAGCGGAAGCCGTGCCTCGAGGACAAGAGCACCCGGCCGACGGTCCGGATGATGCGGAGCGTGTCGACCCAGGGCCGGTAGTGGCTCATGCGCTCGGCGACCGGCGGGTAGTAGACCTCGACCGGGACGCCGACGACGTCCATCCCGCTCCGCGCCGCGCGCAGCAGTATCTCCGGTCTCGAAGTCGTACCGGACGCCGGCCGCGCCGAGGGCGAGCGTCGCCGCCACGGGATAGACGCGGAAGCCCGACTGCGTGTCGGGGAGGCGTCGCCCGGCGATGCGTCGCATCATCTTGTCGGCCACCCAGTTGCCGAACAGGGCGGCACGGCGGATCTGGAACTCCTCCTTCCGCCGTTCGCCGACGACGATCGCCCCGGGCGCACGATCGGCCGCGGCGAGGAGGACCGGTATCTCCTCGGGCAGATGCTGGCCGTCGGCGTCGAGGGTGATCGGCGCGCGTCACGCCGCGGCTCGGCCAGCGCCTCGAACCCGGTCACGAGCGCCGCGCCCTTCCCCCGGTTGACCGGCTGCCGGACGACCTCGGCGCCGGCCGCGGCGGCGCGGGCCGCGGTGTCGTCACCGGAGCCGTCGTCGACGACGAGCACCAGCGGCAGGACGCGCCGCGTGCCCTCCACCACCGCGGTGATCGAATCCGCGGCGCGGAACGCCGGGATCAACGCCGCGTCGCTCACGTGTCGAGCGCCGCGATCGTCTCGAGCGCCGCCGCCATCCGCTCCACGTCGTCCCCGATCGACCGATCCGTCGTGCATCGGCGCGACCAGCTCGCGCACCGCAGGCGTGCACCGCGCGCGTCCCGTGGCCGAGGCTCTCCCACCCCGACCAGGTCGGCGGCCTCGGCCGCGGCGATCAGCTCGATCGCGACGACGCGTCGCGCGTTCTCGAGCAGGCGCCGCGCCTGGCGCACGCCGACGCTCCCCATGCCGACGACGTCCTGGTTGTTCGGGTTGGTCGGCACCGAGCCGAGCGTCGCCGGATGCGCCAGCACCGCGTTGTCGGCCACCGTCGAGCTGGCGCAGTACTGCAGCCCCATGAGGCCGCTGCGGATGCCCGGCTGATCGCGGATCAGGAACGGCGGCAGCCCGCCGTTGGTGTGCGGATCGAGGAGGCGCGCCAGACGGCGCTCGGAGAACAGCGCCACCTCGGCCAGGCGCCACCTTCAGATGATCCGACGGCGAGCGCGACCGGCTGGCCGTGGAAGTTGCCCGCGTGGAGGACGGCATCGTCCTCGGGAAAGAACGTCGGGTTGTCGGTGACGCTGTTCAGCTCGACGGCGACGACGTCGCGCACGTGCGCCACCGTGGCGCGGACGGCGCCGAGCACCTGCGGCACGCAGCGCAGCGTGTACGCCGCCTGCACCGGCGGCACGCGCGGCCCGTCGCCGAGAGGGACGCCGTCGCCGCGGAGGCGCCGGCTGCCGGCGGTGAGTGCGCGCAGCCGCGCCGCCGACGCCTGCTGCCCGGCGTGCGGCCGCGCCGCGTGGATGCGCGCGTCGAAGGCCTCGGTGCTGCCGCCGAGGACGTCGACGACGAGCGCCGCCGTCGCCTCCGCCGCCGCGACCAGCGCCTCGGCGCCGAGCACGAGCAGGGCGGCCTGCGCCGTCTCGCACGACGTCCCGTTGATCATGGCGAGCGCCTCGCGGCCCTCGTAGTGGAGCGGCGCGATGCCCGCCGCGGCCAGTGCGTCGGCGGCCGCAACGGTGCGTCCCTGCCACTCGACCTCGCCCTCGCCCATGAGCGCGCGGGCGACGTGCGCCAGCTCGACCAGGTCGCCGCTGGCGCCGACCGACCCCGTCTCCGGGATGATCGGGTGTACGCCCGCGTTCAGCGCCGCGATCAGCGTCGCGACGACGTCGGGGCGCACGCCCGAGCGTCCGAGCGCGAGCGTGTACGCGCGCGCCGCGAGCGTCGCGCGGACCGCCGCGCGCGGGTGCGGTGCCCCGAAGCCGCTCGCCGTGCAGCGCACCAGATTCTGTTGGAACCGCGCAGTTCGCCTCGGCGGGCACGACGTGATCGCAGAGCGGCCCGACGCCGGTGTTGAGCCCGTAGACGACCCGTCCCGAGCGCAGCAGCGCGGCCACCTGGCCGAGGCTCGCCCCCATGCGCTCGGCGACGCCGGCGCCGAGCACGACCGCCGCGCCGGCGGCGATCCGCCCGACCGCCTCGAGGGTGAGTCGGCGCCGGCGGCGCCAGCACGACCGCCTCCATCAGGACGCGAGCGCCGCGCCCGTCGCCGGCGCGCCCGGACGCGTGAAAATCCAGTCGCGCAGGCCGACGCGGACGTAGGTGGCGACGCGCCCGAGGAAGCGGGGCTCGCCCGCGATCGTCCGCGCCAGGCCCCAGAGCACGTCGGGCCGCTGTAGAAGGTGCGGTAGCCGCGACGGAAATACCGCTCGAGCACCTCGGGCGTGAGGCCGTCGGGCATGAACACGAAGTTCATCGCGTTCATCCGCTCCCAGTCCTCGGCGAAGCGGCCGTAGCTCGCGGATCGTCGGGTAGGCGGGCGTGCCCGGGTACGGCGTGAACTTCGTGACCTGCGCCGAGGTCGAGCGGCGCGGTCCGCAGGAACTCCGACGGTCTCCTCGAGGCTCGTCCACGTCTCGGTCGGGTGCGCCGATCATCAGGTAGCCCTTGGCGCGGATGCCGGCGGCACGCGTCATGCGCAGCGTCTCGCAGCATGCGCGGGCATGCTGCACCTCGTGCTTGACGACGTCGAGCACCCGCTGCGACCCCGACTCGATGCCGTAGGCGATCTGCCAGCAGCCCGCGCGCTTCATCAGCCGCAGCGTGTCGGGGTCGAGCAGGTTCGGGATGGCTGTTGCAGCTCCAGGTGAAGCGGAAGCCCTCGGCGAGGAAGCGCTCGCAGAGCTCGACGACGCGCTGTCTTCTTCACGGTGAAGAGGTCGTCGTAGAAGAGCACGTGCCGCACGCCGCGAGCGACGAGCCGCCGGCACATGCTCGATCACGTACTCGACGCCGTGGTAGCGGCCGAGCTTGCCCGACGTGGAGCGGTCGCAGAACGTGCACGAGAACGGACAGCCGCGCGACGTGACCAGCGTCGCGACCGGCGTCGCGCGGTAGTTGAAGATCGACGGCTGGAAGCGGTGCGGGAAGTCGCGGCACCAGGTCCCAGGCCGGGAGCGGCAGGCGGTCGAGATCGCCGTCGAGGTACGGCGCCCGCGGATTGGCGCGCACGCGCCGTCAGCCGTCGCGGTGGACGAGGCCGGCGACGTCGCGACGCGGTCGCGCGCTCGCGCGCAGCCGCTCGAGGAGCGTCGAAGAACGAGAGCTCGCCCTCGCCCGACGATGCCGTAGTCGAACTCGGGGAACGCGGCGAGCGTGCGCTCGGGGACTGCGCTCACGTGCGGGCCGCCGACGATCGTGACGGCGCGGGTACGGAGCGCCTTCACGCGCGCGGCGATGCGCGCCGCGTTGCGTGATCGAGATCGTGGTGGCCGAGAAGCCGACGATGATCGGGCGCGAGCGCGAGCGACCCGGCCGCGACCTCCTCGAGCGGTGTGCCGCGTGCCGCTTGGCGTCGACGATGGCGACCTCGTACCCGCTGCGCCGCGCGACCGCCGCCAGCACCAGCATGCCGATGCCCGGGATCGTCCTCCTCGCCCTGGCGCACCCGATCCATCCGCCGATCCCAGAAGACGTACGGAGGCTCGACGAAGACCACCGTCTGCGCGCGCATCCGTCCTCCGTATATAGGATGCACTCCCGGTAGCGGAAGGCCCGAGGGCGGCGTTGTCGGTCGTCCGCGGGTCTGCTACCTGGGGCGCATGCGGTCGATGATGCTTCGCCTGGTGCTGCTCACAGCCGCGCTCGCCGGCTGTACGGGCCCCGTCGTCCAGAGTCCGCTCACCGGACAGACCCGGTATCTCTGCTGCAACCTGCACTACGAGAAGACGACGATCAGCGACGTCAACTACCTGACCGGCACGCTGGTTCCGGCGGGCACGTCGGTGCAGATCATCCAGGTGCGGAGCAACGCCGTGACCTTCCAACCGTCCGGACAGCCGCCGCTCACGCTCAAGTACGAGTTCGGGCCGAAGGCGGGTGTCCCGTTCTCGACGTTCCTCGACCGCCTCTTCGTCACCGCCGACCCGACGACCCAGCTCTCGCGCGCCGAGCCGGCACGCAGTCGCCGCGGCCGCAAGGGCTCCGCGAAGGCCGCACCCACCGGCAGCGTCCGCGAGCTGATCGAGCGCGGCGCGGTCGAGCCGGGGATGACGCGCGCCCAGGTGCTGATGTCGCTCGGCTATCCACCGGCGCATCGCACGCCGTCGCTCGAGAGCGACGAGTGGCACTACTGGCGCAATCGCTGGGACCAGCTCTCGGTCGTCTTCAGCGGTGACAAGGTCGAGCGCGTCGCCGAATAGCGCCCATGGCCGCCCCGGAAACGCCCGACGTGGTCGTGGTGGGCGGTGGGCCGGCGGGCTCCATCGCCGCGACCCTGCTGGCGGACGCGCGGGCTCCGCGTCGTCGTGCTCGAGCGCGAGCGATTCCCCCGCTACCACATCGGCGAGTCGCTCCTGTCGGCGACGCTGCCCATCCTCGACACCGTCGGCGCCACGCCGCTGATCGAGCGGCACGGCTTCCTGCGCAAGCCCGGCGGCACGTTCCAGTGGGGTCGCCAGCGCGAGCCGTGGAGCTTCTGGTTCCGCGAGGACCCGGGCGGACGCCCGCTACGCCTTCCAGGTCGTGCGGGCCGAGTTCGACAAGATCCTGCTCGACAACGCGCGCGAGCACGGCGCCGACGTTCGCGAGGAGCACGCCGTCGACGCGCGTCGACACGAGCGGCGCGACACCGGTGATCGACGGCACGCGCCGCGACGGCACGACGTTCCGCCTCGCGCCCCGCTTCCTCGTCGACGCCAGCGGCCAGCAGGCGCTCGATCGGCCGCGCGCAGGGCCTGCGCCGCTTCAACGAGTTCTTCAAGAACCTGGCCGTGTTCGGCTACTGGACCGGCGCCGAGCGGCTGCCCGGCGAGCTGGCCAACCACATCCTCTCCGCCGCCTTCGGCGACGGCTGGTTCTGGTACATCCCGCTCCACGACGGCACGATGAGCGTCGGCGCCGTGGTCGACGTGAAGCGCTGGAGCGACGTCGCGACCGGCGATCCGGAGGCTACCTACCGCGGACTGATCGCCCGCTGTCCGGCGATCGCCGAGCGCCTGCGCGCCGCGACGCTCGTCTCGCCGATCCGCATGATCCGCGACTACTCCTACGACAGCTCGCGCTTCTGGGGGCCGGGGCACCTCATGGCGGGCGACGCCGCGTGCTTCATCGACCCGGTCTTCTCGACCGGCGTGCATCTCGCCTCGCTCGCCGGGTTCCTCGGCGCGCGCGCGGTGGACCAGATCCTGCGCGACGGGCGCCCCGAAGGCGGAGGCACTCGGCGACTACGAGGCCGCCTATCGCGGCGCCTTCGACCGCTACCTCCGGTTCCTCTACTTCTTCTACGACCACAACGTCGATCGCGATTCGTACTTCTGGCAGGCGCGCTCCATTCTGGCCCATGCCCCGTCCGATCTGGATGCGCGCACCGCGTTCGTCCGGCTGATGTCGGGCGGCGGTGACCGTGAGGCGATCCCGGCGCTCGTCGATCGCGAGCAGGCGCGCTGGTCGAACGCCGTCGAGACCGGCCGCGCGGCGGCGCTTCCCGGCGTCGATCTGCTGCGGGTCCGCACCACGCGCACCCTGATGGAGGACTGAGCGTGCGGGTGCTGCTCGTCTCGGCGAACCAGGAGCGCAGCCCCGATCCGGTCGCGCCGCTCGGCATGGCCTACGTCGCGACCGCCACCGCCGCCGCGCGACACGACGTCGCCACCCTCGACCTGTGCTTCGAAACCGACGTCGCGGCCGCGGTGACGCGCGCGCTCGGCGACGTACGCCCGGACGTCATCGGCCTCTCGCTGCGCAACGTCGACAACTGCGCCTGGCCGGACACGGTGTCCTACCTGCCGCACTACCGTCGGGTCGTCGCCGCCTGCCGCGCCGCGAGCGCCGCGCCGATCGTGCTCGGCGGCTCGGCGTTCACGACCATGCCCGCGCACTATCTCGACGCGCTCGCGGCTCCCTACGGCGTCGCCGGCGAGGGCGAGGTCGCCTTTCCCGCGCTCCTCGCGCGGCTGGCCGAGCGGCGGGGCGCGGACGACGTCGGTGGCGTCGCCAGCCGCGATCCCGCGACGGGAGCCGTTCGCGTGAACCCGCCCGCCTGGATGGCCGACCTCGACGCCTGCCGCGCCGACCGCCGCTGGATCGACACCGCCACGTACTTCGCGCGCGGCGGCATGGCGAACCTGCAGACCAAGCGCGGCTGCCACTACAAGTGCACCTTCTGCGCCTACCCCGTGATCGAGGGCAAGGGCATGCGGCTGCGAAGCCCGGAGGCGATCGCGGCCGAGGTCGGCGCGTTGCTCGAGGAGCACGGCGTCGACCAGTTCTTCATCGTCGACAGCGTGTTCAACGCCCCGCGCGGCTGGGCCGAGCGGGTGTGCGAGGCCCTGCGTCCGCTCGGCCGGCGCATCCGTTGGTCGTGCTTCGTTGCCCCCGGCAACTTCACGGCGGAGCTGTGCGACCTGATGCTCGCGGCGGGATGCCAGTCGGTCGACTTCGGCACCGACGCGGCATCGCCGGCCACGCTCCGAGCGCTGCGCAAGAGCTTCAACGTCGACGACATCCTCGCGGCGTCGGCGCTCTGCCGCGCGCGCGGCCTCCCCTTCTGCCACAGCCTCGTCTTCGGCGGCGACGGCGAGACGTGGGAGACGATCGCCGACACCGTCGCCGTGATGGACGCCTGCGGTCCGACGGCGGTGATGGCGATGTGCGGCGTGCGGGTCTACCCGGAGACGCCGCTCGCGGCGACGCTGCTCGCCCGCGGCGACGTCCCGTCCCCCGACGCGCTGCACGAGCCCTTCTTCTGGTTCGCGCCCGCGGTCCGCGACGGACTCGCCGAGGCCATCGCCGACGTCGCGCGGGCGCGCGGCAACTGGCTCCTCCCGGGACGGAAGGTCAACGACGAGGAGGCACTGGCGGCGATGCTCCGGGGCCGCGGCGTCAAGGGCGACCTCTGGCGCTACACCAGCCGCCGCCACCTGGGCCGCGCCGTCACGCATCCATGAGGAACGCGCTGGCGGCGGTGGGGCTGCTCACCCTCTCCAACCTCTTCATGACGATGGCCTGGTACGTCCTGTCGTTCGGCCTGATCCTGGCGGCCGTCGTCGTCGCGTTCCGCTAGTCTCCCGCGGGTGGTGTTGCGGCAGCATGACGCGGCGGCTACGGTCCCGCGCCGTGCGAGCCCCGGGAGACACCCCGTGATGAGCGATGTCCGCGCGCGCGCACGCGCGTGGCTGCCCGAACGCCCGGATCGGCTGATCGGGCACGGCCACCCGGCGGGCGACTTCCTCGAGGCGTACGAGTGGATCGTACTCTCGGAAGGGCCCGGCTTCCTCCGCCTCGACGTCCATCTCCCCGACCGGGCGAAGAACCCGCTCGGCACGCTCTTCGGCGGGTTCACGCCCACCTACGTCGACCTGGTCGCGCTGTTCACCGTCCGTGCCGGGCGCGGCGGCTGGGGCGCGGGCTGGCTCGCCACCACCAACATGCGGATCGACTATTTCGAGCCGGTCCGCGGCCCGCGCTTCGTCATCGAGAGCGAGCTCAAGAAGGAGCGCGGCCGACTCAAGTTCGTCGAGACGCGCTTCCTCGACCGCGACGACACGCTGCTCGTCTTTGCGCTCACGACGATGCGCGAGGTCGCCTTCGCCAAGGCCCTCGGCGACGTCTGACACCCACGGAACCTCAGGAGGCATCCCCCAATGGCACGCAAGGTCTACGTCGTCGGCGTCGGCATGACGAAGTTCGAGAAGCCCGGTGCACGCGAGTGGGACTATCCCGACATGGCGCGCGAGGCGGGCACGAAGGCGCTCGCCGACGCCGGGATCGCCTACCCGGAGATCCAGCAGGTGGCCGTCGGCTACTGCTTCGGCGATTCGACGGCGGGTCAACGGGCGGTCTACGAGCTCGGGCTCACCGGCGTCCCCATCTACAACGTGAACAACAACTGCTCGACGGGATCGACGGCGCTGTTCATGGCACGCCAGTTCGTCGCCGGCGACCTCGCCGACTGCGTCCTCGCGCTCGGCTTCGAGAAGATGGAGAAGGGCTCGCTCGGCGTGAAGTTCACCGATCGGACGCCGCCCATGTACAAGCACATGAAGGCGATGTTCCAGCTGCGGGGCAAGGCGACCGCGCCCGGCGCCCCGCAGATGTTCGGCAACGCCGGCCGCGAGCACATGGAGCGCTACGGCACGCGTCCCGAGCACTTCGCCAAGATCGCGCTCAAGAACCACCTGCACTCGGTCAACAACCCGAACTCCCAGTTCCAGGACGAGTACTCGTTGGAGCAGATCCTCGCCGCACCGATGGTCTACGAGCCGCTCACCAAGCTCCAGTGCTGTCCCACCTCCGACGGCGCGGCGGCCGCCGTGGTGTGCAGCGAGGAGTTCGTTCGCAAGCACCACCTGCAGGGGCAGGCGATCGAGATCCTCGGCATGGCGATGACCACCGACTACGAGAGCACGTTCGCCGAGCAGAGCTGCATCAAGCTCGTCGGCCAGGACATGACGCGGAAGGCGGCCGAGCAGGTCTACCAGCAGTCGGGACTGGGCCCCGAGAACGTCGACGTCGTCGAGCTGCACGACTGCTTCTCGACCAACGAGCTCCTGACCTACGAGGGACTCGGACTCTGCGCCCCGGGCAAGGGCGGCGAGCTGATCGATTCGGGCGCGGTCACCTACGGCGGGCGCTGGGTCGTCAATCCGTCGGGGGGCCTCATCTCGAAGGGGCATCCGCTCGGCGCCACCGGGCTGGCGCAGTGCGCGGAGCTGACCTGGCAGCTTCGCGGCCTCGCGGACAAGCGCCAGGTCCCCGGCGCCAAGGTCGCCCTGCAGCACAACCTGGGCCTCGGCGGCGCGGCCGTCGTGACCATGTACCGCCGCGCCGACCTGGCGGCCTGACGTGTCCGCCAACGTCGGCGACTGGCCGGCGTGCCGGGCACGGCTGACGCCGGAGCGCGAGGCGATCGTCGAGGTCGAATCGGGTCGCCGCTTCACCTACGCACAGCTCGAGCGCCGGGTCGCACGCGCGGCGGCGTGGCTCGCCCGCGAGGGCGTTCGACCCGGGGACCGCGTCGCCCTGGCGCTGCCGAACGTCGCCGCGTACCTCGAGCTGCACTTCGCCTGCGCCCGCCTCGGCGCGATCGACCTGCCCCTCAACACCCGCTTGGCACCGCCCGAGCTGGCGCACATCCGCCGCGACGCCGAGCCGGCCCTCGTCGTCGCCGACGGCGACGTGGCCGGTCGCCTCGCGACCGCAGGCGGTCCGGGCGCCGTCACGGGGCTCGACGCGTACGAGGCGGCGGTCGCCGGCGGCGAGCCGGCACCGACGCCGTCCGCGCCCGGGGGCGAGGCGCCGCAGATCGTCATGTACACCTCGGGGACCACGGGACAGCCAAAGGGCGCGCTGCTACCGCACCGCAAGCAGCTGTTCAACTCGCTCAACGCCGATCTCTTCTTCGACCTCTCCGGTCGCGATCGCGTCCTGGTCGCCCTCCCCCTCTTCCATTCGTTCGGGCTGAACATCCTCTCGGTCCCGATGCTGTATCGCGGCGGCACGGTAGTGCTGTCGCGCTCCTTCGACCCGCAGACCTTCCTCGAGACGGTCGGACGCGAGCGGATCACGTTCTTCGGCGGCGTGCCGACCATGTTCCGCCGCCTGCTCGCCACCGGACTCGCCGGCGCGTCCCTCGCCTCGCTGCGCTTCGCGTTCACCGCCGGCGCCGCGATCCCGGTCGAGACGATCCACGCCTTTCATTCGGCGGGAATCCTCCTGAAGCAGGGCTTCGGGCAGACCGAGACCTCCATCCTCTGCTGTCTCGACGCCGACGACGCGCTCCGCAAGGCCGGCACCGTCGGGCGCCCGGTGTTCCACGCCGAGGTGCGGGTCGTGGACGAGGCGCTGCGCGACGTCCCCGACGGCGTCGTCGGCGAGATCGTCGTGCGGGGACCGATCACGATGCTGGGGTACTGGCGGAACCCGGACGCCACCGCCGAGGTCTTCCGCGGCGGATGGCTCCACACCGGCGACCTCGCCACGCGGGACGCCGAGGGGTTCCTCACCCTCGTCGGTCGCGGGCGCGACATGTACATCTCGGGGGGAGAGAACGTGTACCCGCCGCAGGTCGAGGCGGTGCTGCTCGCGCATCCCGCGGTCACCGACGTCGCCGTCGTCGGCGTCCCCGACCCCGACTGGGGCGAGGTCGGCCGCGCGTTCGTCATCCTCGCCGACGGCCACCGCGCCGACCCGGCCGATCTCCTCGCCTTCGCCCGGGAGCGCCTCGCGTCCTACAAACTTCCGGCACAGGTCGTCTTCGTCCGCGAGTTCCCGCGCACCGAGACCGGGAAGGTGCAGAAGCATCTGCTGGGCAGCTGAATCTTTACAGCCGGCCCGCGCGAGAGTATTTTCGCGCCCATGATTCTCGATCGGGGACATCACAGGTCCCGGACCGGCATGCGGCCGGCGATCGGGGCCGGGGGGCGACAATCGGCGGTCGTCACCCGGCGGCGAGGCTTGGGCTCGCCTGGTCTTCCCGCCGCGCGAAAGGAGGTGATCCAGTGACGTATATCCCCACGGTGATCTGTGAGGTGGTGGCCTCCTAGGGCTGACCCTCGAAACGTCGCTGGGTCACTCCGAAGAGACCCAGGCACCACCGAACCCCGACGGCCCCCGCACTCACCGGCGGAGACCAGGCCGTCGGGGTTCTTTTTTGCCCACTGGACTCGGGCGGCTCCCTGCGGCAGGTCCGCTGCATGGACGTCTTCGAGGCGATGCGCACCTGCCGGGCGATCCGCCGCTTCACGCCCGATCCGATTCCCGACGCGTTGCTGCGCCAGGTGCTCGAGGCGGCGACGTGGGCGCCGAGCGGCGGCAATCGCCAGCCGTGCCGGTTCATCGCCGTGCGCGATCTGGCGCTCAAGGAGGCGTTGCAGCGGCTCTACGTGCCGACGTGGCGCGCGTACCGCGCCCAGCGCGGACGGCTCGCGGCGGCGCTGCCCGAGTCGAGCCGCCGGCGCGCCGAACGTGGGCTGGACGCCGGCGATCATCTCGCCGACCATCTGCACGAGGTGCCGGTGATCGTCGTCGTGTGCGCGCGGATCAAGGACCTCATGATCACCGACGCGCAGCTCGGCCGTCCCTCGGTGGTCGGCGGCGCGTCGATCTATCCGGCGGTGCAGAACCTCCTGCTCGCGTGCCGCGCCGTCGGGCTCGGGGGTACCCTCACCACCCTCCTCTGCCTGCACGAGACGGAGGTGCGGGCGCTCCTCGGCATTCCGGACGGCTGGGCGACGTGCGCGCACGTCCCGATCGGGTGGCCGGCGGGCCGTGGCCATGGACCCCTCGACCGCAAGGCGGTCGAGGCGGTGGCGTTCAGCGATCGATGGGGCGAGCCTGTGGATCGAGCAGTCCCGTGAGCGTCGCCTGGAGGGTCCACAGCCTGAGCCCGCGTCCGATGAGATAGAGCAGCCCCGGCAGGAGATAGACGAACTCGCGCGCACGGACCGCCAGCGCGACCGCGAGCCCGACGCCCGGCGGATAGCCGAGCATGTCGAAGAGCCAGAGCTGCGCCCCCTCGAGCACACCGATGGCGGCCGGCACCGGCAGCGAATGTGCAAAGCCCGTCGCAAAGAGGGCCGCCACCACCGGCAGCGGCCCGGCGGGCAGGCCGAGCGCCGCGAGCAGGAAGTGGCACTCGACCAGGACGAGGAGGTTCGCGACCACGCCGATCGCGAAGGCCCGGCCGATCAGCGCCGGCCGTCCCAGGAGATCCGCCGCCGACGCGTCGGTCTCGGCGAGCACGTCCAGGCGGCCGCGGACCGTCGCGAGGTGGTCGAGCCCCGTGGCGCGCACCATCGCTGCGACGACGCCCGCACCCCGCCGCAGGCGGCGCGCGACCAGCACCACGCCACCGCCGAATACCGCCGCTCCGATCGCCATGCTCGTCACCGCCCCGCCCAGCTGCGGCACGCCCTGCGCGAGGAGGATGCCGAGGAAAGTGCAGGCGAACAGCGACCCCGCGCTCACCTCGAGCACGCGGTCGATCGCGATCGTGGCGATCGCCGTGGATGCGGGTATACCATCCCGGGTCGCCAGCCAGGCGCGGAGCGGCTCGCCGCCGAGGCGACCACTCGGGACGATCCCGGCGACACTCGTCCCCGCCGCACGAAAGGCGATCAGGCGAAGGAGCGGGACGGTGATCCCGTCCGCGCGCAGCAACGTCTGCCAGCGACGCGAGAAGACCGCGAACGCCGCCGCGACCACGCCGAGGAACGCGACCATGCGGATCGGCGACGGGTTGGCGGCCAGCGTCTCGAGGGCGACCGCGCCGTAGCGGTACAGCACCCACACGAGTGCGCCCACCCCGAGGACCAGATTCGTCCCGAGGACCACCGCGGTGCGGACCGACGGACTCAGACGCCGGGGGGCTGATAGCACGCGATCGAAACGCCGCGGGCGAGGATCTCCCCGAGAATCGCCTCGATCGGGCGATGATCGAGCACCTCGAACTGGCTCGCCTCCACATCGAATCGGGCCCCCGTCTCGGTGTACGGCGCCACGCCCGGCGAGCCGGGCGTGAGGACGCCGATCACCGGCAGCAGGCGGCGCTGCACGGCGGGGGACTCGCGGGTCGAGATCACCACCTGTGCGTCGGGCGCACCGAGGACCAGGACGGCCGCGAGGCGCGCCAGATCGTCGTCGCTGACCGCGACGCCCGTCGAGGCCCCGCTGGCCCGACGGAGCCGAGGCACGCTGAGATAGCACCGCATGCCCGCAGCCTCGAGGTGGGCCACGTGCGCGAGCAACGCGAGCAGCTCGAAGGCGACGTCCGGATTGAGCCCGAGCAGCACGCCAGGATTCGCCGACCACAGCCCCGCCATCCGGGCCCGGTCGAAGTTCTCGAGGCGCCGGCGGTAGTCGGTGCGCGGATTCCCGGGATCGTCACCCATGAAGCGCGCGTAGCGCGCGCGGTCGTACGTCTCCTGGAACGTGCACATCGTCACCTGCGGCGCGACCATGCCGTCGGCCCGCCGCGGCACCCCGTCGAGCAGACACTCGTACTCGGGCATCTCGAGCGCACCGATGTTGATGAGCACGTGCGAGAAGCCGCGCGCGAGGGCCGCCTGCAGCGCATCCGCCGCCCGCGCGATCATCGCGTCACGACGCGCACCGTACCGATACTCGCCGGTGAGGACGGCGACGCCGCGCACGCCGCGCCGATGGAGGAGATCGAGCTGTCCCTCGATCGTACGCTCGTCCGCCGTCTCGCGGACGAGCGCGGCATTCGTGCCGCGCATGCCGCACATGCGGCAGGCGGCGTCGCACTCGTTGGTGACGTAGAGCGGCGAGAACGTCTCCAGCCCACGTCGGCCCGCGCGCCGTGACGCCGCAGCGACGTCGAGCAGACGCTCCACGGGCACGTCGCGAGCGAGGTAGAGCACGGCGAGGTCAACCGGCGCGAGCGGTTCGCCGCGCTCGGCGCGCGCCAGGAGCTCCGGCCCTGCGCCCGCCGCCGCCCGCGTCCCCGCCGTCGCGCGCGCGGCACCCACCGCCTCCAGGTCCAGCCCGAACCGTTCCATGGCCGGACGGGATATATCAGCGGCCGCGCGCGGGGGCCACCGGGAACGAGCGTCCGAGACGCCAGCGTCGGAGCGCCGTCCGGACCGTGCGGCCGAGCCAACGCCGTCCCTCCGGCCACGTCGGGCGCGGCCACTCGATCATGCCCTCCACCACCGTCAGGATGCGCCGCCCCGGGACGCGCCAGTCGCTCAGCACCACCGGTTTGTAGACGTGCGGGCTGCGACCGAGGAGCTCGGTGTCGAGGAGCATGCCCGGCGCGACGCACTCGACCTCCACCGGCACGCCGGGGAGACGCTCGCGGAGCACGATCGTCGGGTCGCCCGCCGACCAGGCCTCCACGCGGAGCAGCAACCGGTCGGGCAGGACCACGAGGAAGAAGACGCTGGCGTCGAGCGCATCCGCCGCGGCCGCCGCCGCATCGATGAGCTCGCTCGGATACAAGGTGCGCCCCGCGAGCTCGACGACCTCCTGCCCGCGTCCCAGGACGGTGAGGGGCGGCCGCGGATCGCCGCAGGGGCAGTCGTCGGCCTCGAGCCGGACGAGGTCGCCGGTGTCGTAGCGCACGAGCGGACTACCCTCGAGCGCCAGCGTCGTCACCACCAGACGGCCGACGGCTCCCGGCGCGACGGGGGTGAGCGTGACCCCATCGAGGACCTCCCCCAGGACCAGCGTGCTCTCGAGGTGAAGACGTCCGGCGCGACACGACGTCCCGAGCAGCATCGTCTCGGTCGAGCCGTACAGCTCGACCACGCGCGCATCCCAGAGACGCGCCATGCGCGCCTGCAGCGCCGGCGGGAGCGGCGAGCCGCCGAGGAAGAGCGTGTCCACCGCGACGTCGCGCCGCAGATCGATGCCCTCGCTGCGCGCGATCTCGCTCAGCACGATGGGCTCGAGCGGCAGGCCGGCGAGCACGTGCGCTCCCGTCCGCCGGCAGAGATCGAGGGCGCGCGGGAACGGCACGTCCCAGTTGATGTTGCCGGCGGGTATCGCCACCCCCCCGCCCCGCTGCGCCAGCAGCTGGATCAGATGGGCGGGCGCGGCCATGAAGGGAAACCGGTTGAGCACGATGCGCCCGGGCGCGAAGACGTCGGGCAGCGCACGGCGGATCCCCTCGGCCGACCGCTCGAGATCCCCCGCCGTCAGCCAGGTCGAGTTGACCGCCCCCGACGTCCCCGACGACTCGCTGATAGTGGCACACGCGCTCGAGCGGCACCGCCCGCGTCCCGTGGGTGCCGGCGGCCTGCAGATCGGCACGCGTCGTCAGCGGCAGGCGGTGGAGGTCGTGCAGCGAGCGAACGTGGACGCCCGCGAGGCGCTGGGCGTAGAGGGCACTGCCGCGCGCCCGATCGATGGTCGCCTCGAGTGCGGCACAGAGGGCGTCGTCCGTGCCCGCGGGCGCGGGTCCGGTCGGGGACATCGTCACGGCGCGCCCACCCTCGCCGGATGCCCCGCGGGAGTCAAGGTACGTTGACAGGCTGCGACCGCGCCCGCCATCATCACGCGCGGATGCGCATTCACCTGATCTCGCCGACGCACTACGCGCCGGACGGCACGCTGCACACGACCACCCGCTACTGGACGAGCGGCACCACGCTGCCGTACCTGAAGGCGCTGACGCCGCCGCCGCCACCAGGTGACGTTCACCGACGAGCTGATGCAGCCGCTCGACCTCGAGCGGATCGAGCGCGAGGCCGACGTCGTCGGCCTCACCGCGATGGGACCGCAGATCCGTCGCGCCTACGAGCTCGCGGATCACTTCCGGGCCCGCGGCAAGAAGGTCGTGCTCGGCGGCACCTGGGTCACGCTGACCGCCGAGGCGTCGCTCCAGCACGCCGACGCCGTGGTGGCGGGCGAGGCGGAGTACGTCTGGGCGGAGGTGCTCGCCGACCTCGAGGCCGGCCGCTCGCGCGGCATCTACCGCGCCGTCGCGCTGGCACGACCTGCGGAACCTCCCCGCGATCGACTGGTGGAGCCTGCCGCTGCTGAAGCCCGACGCCTTCCGCTCGAGCTGGCTCTACCGCATGTACTTCTTCTGGCCGGTCGTCTTCTCGCGCGGCTGTCCGCATCCCTGCGAGCTACTGCGCCGTGCAGACCTTCTACGACCGCACGCTACCGCACCCGCCCCGTCGACGACGTCATCGACGACGTGCGCCAGCTGGCGGCGATCGGCGCCCGCCGCTTCCTCTTGCTCGACGACAACCCGGTCGCACGGCCGGACGCAGCCAAGGAGCTCTTCCGCCGTCTCATCCCGCACCGCATCGAGTGGGTGAGCCAGAGCACGATCAACGTCGCGCGCGACCCGGAGCTGCTCGACCTGGTGGCCCGCTCGGGGGCGAGCGTCCTCTCGATCGGCTTCGAGAGCCTCTCCGAGGAGAGCCTCGAGCGGTGAAGAAGGGCTTCAACCGCCCGAGCCGCTTCGCCGAGGACATCCGGCGGCTGCGCGCGCGCGGCATCCAGGTGATCGCGCTGGTCATCGTCGGGCTCGACGGCGACACCCCGGAGACCTTCGCCGCCACGCTGCGCTGGCTCGACGACAACGCGATCAGCTTCCTCAAGCTGTTCACCCCGGCGCCCTACCCCGGCACGCGCTTCCACGCCGAGATGCAGGCGGCGGGGCGCATCCTCGACCAGGACTGGGGGCACTACGACTACGGCAGCCCGACCGTGCGCCCGCTCAACATGACCGGCGACGAGATGCTCGACGGCTTCCGCATGGTGTACTCGGGCTTCTACTCGGTCCGCAGCATGCTCCGGCGCTTCGTGCCACCGCCGCGGGGCAACCTGAAGGAGACGATGGCGATGCTCGTCGCCAACGCCAAGGTCCACCGCTACCTGCGCCGCAACCCGACCGCCTGGGGGACCATCTCGTAGGCATCGACCGGCGCGGGCTCGCGCCACACGTCCTCGAACGCGAGCCACTGCGTCGGATGGGCACGCACCAGGGCCTCGTACTGGTGCACGGTGGCCCGCAGCGCCGCCTCGCTCTCGGCGGGGGTGGTGGGATCGAAGCGACCGGCGACCCGCAGCTCGTAGCGGCGGATTCCCGTGCGGAGCGCGAAGACGGGTACGACCGGCGCCCGCGCGACGCGCGCCACGGCGAACGGTCCGAGCTGGAAGCGCGTCGGCCGCCCGCAGAAGTCGACCTCGGCCGTCCCGGGCTGCGGGCCCCCACGGCTCGAGCTTCATGCAGACGATCTCGCCGCGGCGGAGTGCCTTCAGGATCGAGAGGCCGCTCAGGATCGACTGGTCCGAGTAGATGACGCGCACGCCGTGGCGCGTCCGCACCTGGTGCACGAACTCGCGCACCGTCGGGTTCGGCTCCTGCGCCGCGACCATGTGCACCGGGCGGCCGAGCGTCGCGAGCATGCGCGCTCCCGCCTCCCACGAGCCGAAGCTGCCCGTGGGCACCACCAGCCCGCGGTCCTCCGCCAGCGCACGGCGGAAGATCTCCGCGCCGGGGATGTCCAGGGTGAGCGGACGCGGCCGGGGTCCCCACTGCTCCATGCTCTCGGTGAGCGAGCGCGCGAGTGACGCGAACACGCGGTAGGCGTCCCAGTGCGCGCGTCCCCATGAGCGCGGACCGCGCACCTGCCGCTGGTTCCGCAGCACGATCCCGCGCTGCTGGCGGGCGAGGAGGTAGAGGATGCCGGCGATCACCGGCGGCGAGCCGCGCTTCCACCACTCGGGGCCGTAGACGCACCCCAGCTCCGCGAAGCGGCGCCATCCGCCGCTGTCGAAGCGGATCGCCGTCCGCGCCCCCCGCCAGTCCATCGAGATCGACTTATCCGAATCGCCGGAGGTGGCTCAACTCACCATCTCAACGTGGCAAGGCGAGGGTGAAGCGCCCCTCGGCGCAGAGCGTCTCGGCGACGAACGCCCGCCCCGTCATCAGCGTCGCGCTCTGGAAGTGCCGGACGACCGACACCTCCACCCGGAGCACGTCACCCATCCGGACCGCCGCATGGCTGTGGAAGTCGTCGACCGCGGCCAGGTATCCGGGCTCCGGGCTGCCACCCCCCAGCGCGCTCAGCAGCGCGCCCCCGGCCTGCGCCAGCGCCTCCAGCACGAACGCGGCGGGCAGCACCCCGTCGCTCCCGACGCAGGGATCGGCGGCGGCGACGTGCTTCACGAACACGCCGCTGCGCTCGCTGACGTCGAGGACGCGATCGAGCAACAGGAACGGCGCCCCGTGCGGCAGGCGGGGGAACGGATTGTCGGGCGCACTCATGCGGCCTCCTCGACGAGCAGCGGCTGGCAGACGCCTCCTCGTGCCAGCCCCGGGATGAGAGCGCGACGCACGCGGCCCCGGGCAGGCCCCCCGCGCACGACCCCGAGCCCGGCGATCGACGCTGCGTCGGTGGGGAGCGTCGGCGGCACGACGCCGGTCGCCACCGCGAGGGCGGCGACGACGACGGCCAGGGCGCCAGCTCCACCGAAGTCGCCGATGGCCCCGCGCGGCGCGGTCACGCTCACCGGCCGTCCATCGAGGGCGCGACGCAGCACCGCCGCTTCGAGGGCGTCGCGCACCGACCCGCCGCTCGCCCCCGCGACGACGCAGTCGACATCGCACGCGAGCGGCGCCAGGCGGGCCGCCAAGTCGGCCGCAAAGTCGGCCGCGTCTGCCGGCCAGCCGTGAACCGGCGCCGGGACCGAGAATCCCGGCGGCGCCGAGATGCAGGCGTACACGCGGGCGCCACGCGCGCGTGCCCGCGCCAGCGGCTCGAGAACGATCGCGGCCGCCCCCTCGCCCGGCACCCAGCCGTCGGCATCGGTCGCCAGCGGACGCGGCGCATCCGCCGTGAGGAGGGATTGCGCCGCCAGCACGTCGACGAGCGTCGCTTCGAGCTCGTCGGCGGCGCCGGCGATGCAGCAATCGACGGCTCCGTCGGCCACCAGCTCGACGCCCCCAGCGATCGCCGCCTCGCCCGAAGCCTCCTGCTCGCTCACCATCGCCGTGGCACCGGTCACCCCGAGCTCGATCGAGGCGTAGCTGAGCGGGGCGTTCATCACCAGGTTCGGGAACACCAGCGGGTTGGCGGTCCCCTTCGTCGCCAGTCGATCGAGGTAGATCGCCGTCTCGGTCAGGTTGCCGAAGGCCGAGCCGAGGCTGAGGCCCGTCCGCGCGGCCCCCACCGCCGCGAGATCGACGCCCGCGTCCGCGAGCGCGTGACGGCACGCCGCCAGGGTGAGCAGCGAGGTCCGATCGATCCGCCGGCCCTGTGGCGTACGAACGATGTCGCGCGTCTCGAAGGGCGGCACCGCGCCGGCCACGCGGCCACCGATGCGCTCGCTCGGCGCGAGGCCGCTCCGGCCCGCGACCAGGCCGTCCCAGAACGGCGCCACGCCGTGCCCGAAGGCGCTCAGGACCCCGAGCCCGGTGATCGCCACGGCGGCGGTCATCGCACCTCCGGCCGCGCCAGCACCAGCGTCGCGTTGTGTCCCCCGAAACCGTACGACGACGTGACCGCGATGCGCAGCGCCGCGCGGCGGCCGGGCGACGGGACCAGGTCGAGATCCGCCCACGCGGGATCGGCGCCGCGCAGGTGGACCGTCGGCGGCAGCAGGCCCTCCTCGAGGGCGCGCACGGTGATGAGCGCCTCGATGGCGCCGGCGGCACCCAGCGTGTGCCCGAGCTGCGACTTGCTCGAGCTGACGGGCAACCGCGGAAGCCGGGCACCGAAGACGGCGCGGAGCGTAGCCGATCTCCACCGCGTCGTTCTGTCGCGTCCCGGTGCCGTGGGCATTCACGTAGTCGACCGCATCGGGAGGCACCCCCGCGGACGCCAGCGCGCCCGTGAGCGCCGCCCGGGCGCCGGTGCCGTCCGGGATGCGGCGCGGTGACGTGATGCGCATCGGTCGTGATGCCGTGGCCGAGCAGCAGCGCACGCACCCGGGCGCCGCGCGTCCGCGCCGCGCCCGCGTCCTCCAGCACCAGCGCCGCCGCGCCCTCGCCCAGCGAGAGACCGCGTCGATCGGATGCGAACGGACGACACGGCTCCGTATCGAGCGCCTGCAGCGCGTCGAAGCCCGCATACGTCAGCCGGCACAGCTGGTCCGTGCCGACGACGACGACGACCTCGGCGCGCCCGCGACGGATGGCCTCGGCACCCGCGGCGAGCGCCAGCGCGCTCGACGAGCACGCGGTGGAGTACGTCCGCCTGGCACCGAACAGCCCGAGACCCTGACTGACCGCCGCGGCACTGGTCGACAGCGGCGTGCCGAGCATCCGGCCGATGCGGTAGCGGCGGTCGATTCCGCTCCGGTGGCGCCAGTACGCCTCCTCGGTCTCGCGCATCCCGCCGGTGGTGGCACCGACCATGACCGCGGCGCCGCGGCGCCGCTGGCCGTCGAGCCGCGCATCCTCGCAGAGCCTGTGCCGCCGCCGCGAGGGCGAAGCGATCGGCACGCGACAGGCGGCGTCGGACCGCCGGCGGCAACACCTCGGGCGCGTCCGCCACCGCCTCCGGGACCTGCGCCGCGATGCGACAGCGTCCGGCGTAGGGGAACAGGCGTGAGCGCGCCGATCGCGCAGCGTCCCTCGGCGACGGCGGCGGTGAGCGTCTGCACGTCGGGCCCGAGCGCGGTGACGGCCCCGAGCCCCGTGATCGCGACGGCCGGCGCCGCCACGCTACCGGGTCCGCTCCGCGGCGATGAAATCGGCCAGCGCCCGCACCGACGCGAACGCCTGCTTGCCGACGTCCTCGTCGGGGATCGACACCTGGAACCGTTCCTCGACGAGGACCACCAGCTCGAGCGCGTCGATCGAGTCGAGGCCGAGCCCCTCGCCCGCTGCCGCCCCGAAGATGGGCGAATCGTCGGGGATGTCGCCCGGAGCGAGATTCAGGCGCAGCCCGTCGGCGAGGAGCGCCTTCACTTCGGCGCGGAGCGTGTCCCGATCCATGGCCGCCCCACCCTTAGAGCATCGCGCGGCGTACCACCAGTGCGCCGACATGGCCGCTGGCGCAGGAATCGAGCACCAGCGCGGTGCCCCCCGCACGCAGCTCGTCGAGTGCGCGAACGACCGCCAGCGGCCCCGCCGCCCCCCAGATCGGCCCGACGCGGGCCTCCAGGTCGCCGTGGGTGAGGACCATCTCGACGTCGGAGGCGGTGACGCCGGCGTCGGCGAGCGCCGCGGCGGAGACGGCGGCGAACCGCGCATCGGCCGGGACCGGGTCGGGCACGAAGCCGACCGCGGCGCCGGCGATCGTTCCATGCACGTGCGCATCACGGCCCGCTGCCGATGCAGGCGACTCCAGCACGAGCATCGCGGCGGTCTCGACCATCGGACCGGCCGTCCGCACGCCGGCGTCGCCGAGAAGACGTTCGAGCGCGGGCCCAGCGGCATCCATCCCGCCCGCCACCAGCACGTCGGCGCGCGCGGCGGCCAGCAGGTCGACCGCATGGGCGAGGGCGATCGTGCCGGACGCCGCCCCCGCCGTCAGCGTCACGGCGGGACCACCGAGCCGGTAGGTGATGCCGACTTCTCCCGCGGCCGCATTCGATACCGTCGCGGCGAAGAGCCGTGGGCTCGCCGCGCCCGGACCGCCGGCCGCCAGGCGACGTTGGTATGCGGCGTTCGTGAGGAAGCAGCCGAACGCGGTACCGAACACGACGCCGTAGGCGTCCCGCACCGGCCCGTCGACGGCGACCAGGCCCGCCGTCGCCAGCGCCTCGTATGCGGCGAGGAGGGCGAGCTGCGTCACGCGCTCCGTTCGCTGCATCCGCACGCGCACGGCCTCGGGCAGGCCGTCGGGGGCGCCCGGCGGGCGCGTCGTACCGATGCCCGTGATCGCGACCATCACGGCCGGCCGAGCACGATTGCCGCGTTCGCGCCGGCGAAGCCGGACGAGGTCGACAGCGCGACCGCGGTGGCGTGTGATCGCGGCGCGCCGCGCACCAGGTCGAGACCGGCGCAGGCGGGATCGACCTCGTCGAGGCCGACGGTCGGCGGCACGATTCCACGCCGGAGAATCTCCACGCAGAGCACCGCTTCGAGAGCCCCCGCCGCGCCGAGCGTGTGCCCGATCGCGCCCTTGATCCCGTTCACCGGTACGCTCCGCGGCGGAAAGATCGCGCCGAGCGCCGACGCCTCCATGGCGTCGTTGTACGGCGTCCCCGTCCCGTGCGCCGAGACGAAGTCGACCGCTGCGGGGGCGATCCGTGCGTCGGCCAGTGCCGCGCGAATCGCCCGCGCCGCACCGCCGCCCTCGCGATCCGGCGCCGTCATGTGGACGGCGTCCGCCGCCGCGCCCGAGCCGAGGAACGCCGCCTGCACGACGGCGCCGCGACGCGCGGCGTGATCCGCCGCCTCGATCACCAGCACCGCCGCGCCCTCGCCCAGAACCAGGCCGCGGCGACGGCGATCGAACGGCCTCGCCACGTCCGCCGTGGCGCGCAGGCAGTTGAAGCCGGCGACGAGGAAGCGGCTGAGGGCGTCGGCACCGCCGGCGAGCACGACGTCGGCACGGCCCCGCGCGACCCAGTCGGCCGCGAGCGCCACCGCATGGGTGCCCGAGGCGCAGGCGAGCTGCGTCGTGGCCACCGGACCGCGCGCTCCGACGGCATGGGCGACGCGGACCGCGGGCGCCCAGTACGGAACGCTGGGAAGCCCGTCGGGCGGAGCGGTACCGGCATCGATCGACGCGTCCCAGCGCTCGAAGATCGCGAGCCCGCCCGAGGTCGTCCCGAGCGCCACGCCGAGCCGGCCGCTCTCCACGGTCGTCGGATCGAGACCGGCATCCTGGAGGGCCTGCCGGGCGGCACGCAGCGCGAGCATGCCGGTGCGGTCGGGATCCCCGTCACCCGCGTCCGGCACCTCGGCGACGACACCGGGATGCAGGTCGGCGGCGGGAAACGCGCGGATCGGCGCGATGGCGGTGCGCCCGGCGGTCAGCCCCTCCCAGAATGCCGACACACCCGTACCGAACGGAGACACCACCCCGCAGCCGGTGACCAGGGCAGAGCGACGCACTGCGCGAGGATGTCAGCGCCGCGCGCAGCGGTCAACGGAGGATCACTCCGTGAGCGGCTGCTCCTGTAGCGAGGGCGCCGGAGCGCTCGCCGTCGTCCGCGCACGCGCACCTTCGGCCGTAGGATGCGGCGTGCCGGAGAACGCGATCTCGTCCTCGCCACGCAGCATGTTCGGCGTCAGCACGTACGTGCCGCCGAGCGACGACGTCCACACCGCATCGGCCGTCTCCGTGTTCCCCAACGTGCACACGTAGGCGAGCCCACCGGTGAGCGAGCCCAGCCCCGCGTAGAGCAGCTTGGCCGGCATGTAGAGCAGGTTGGCAAACGCTGCGCCCACGCCCACCCCCGCATCCTCCCAGCTCGTGTCGGCGCGCGCCGGTGTCGCCATCGTCGCCACGGCGAACACGCTCGCGGCCAGCGCGATCCTCCAACCCCTCATACGCCACCTCCTCATGGGCCCGCGGCCCATGCGACTCCTACTCGATTCGGGCGCGGAGCGCTACTCGGTGCGGACGATGCCTGCCGGACTGAGGAGCGAGAGCAGGTGCGCCAGGGCCGCTCGACGTAGGCTGGGTCCTTCGACTCGAGCGTCAGCTTCACCGCGTACTCGGGGTCGCCGAGCTTCGGATACGAGCCGAGCAGCAGCTCGGGGAATCGCGGCCAGCGTCGCGTTCAGGTGCTCGGCGATCGTGCCCTCGCCGTCGCGCGTGTAGACGACCCGCAGGTGGTACGGGGTGGCCGCGAAGCGGTCGCGCAGGGCCTGGAACTTCTGCTCGAAGCATCTCCGGGATGCCGGGCAGGATGTAGATGTTCTCGCACTTGAGGGTCGGGAATCCGAGGCGCCCGTCGACGATCAGCTCGGTGCCCTCGCGGCACCTCGGCCATCTTGAGGCGCGCCTCGTTGACCTTGTCCCTGTAGAACTCGCGCAGCTTCCCCTCGATGCTGCGGATGGCGGACCACCGGCGCGGCCGAGCCCGCGCGCGACGCCCTCGATCGTGACGTCGTCGTGCGTCGGGCCGACGCCGCCCGACGTGAAGCACGACGTCGAAGCGCGCGCCGAACTCGCGCACCGCCGCGGCGATCTCGTCGAGCTCGTCGGGGATGGTGACGATGCGCCGCAGCGTCGACGCCGAGCGCCGCGCAGCTCGCGCGCGAGGAACGGCGAGTTGGTGTCGACGACCTTGCCCGAGAGGATCTCGTTGCCGATGACGATGAGGCCGGCGGTGCGGTCGCGCCCATGGATGTCCTCACACCGAGATCGCGTCCTTGCGGAAGTCGCTGGCGCCGATGCGGACGTTCACCACGCGCCGGCTTGCCGGCGCCGAGCGCGCGCTCGAGCGCCGGCCGGATCTGCTCCGGCCGCTCGACCCACTCGCCGTGGCCGCCGAGCGCCTCGACCATCTGGTCGTAGCGCGTGGGGGCGAGCCGGCACGCCGGCGTGCGGTCGGGGCCGTACATCTGCACCTGGCCGCGGAGGATCTGCGTCCAGGCGGCGTCGTTGCCGATGACGCCGACGATGTTGATCTTCTGGCGGATGCAGGCCTCGAACTCCATCATGTTGAGGCCGAAGGCGCCGTCGCCGTACATGATGATGACGTCGCTCTTGCGGCGACGCGAGCTTCGCCGCCATGGCGTAGCCCGGGCCGGCGCCGAGCGTGCCGAGCGGGCCGGCATCGAGCCAGTGGCCGAAGCCGCGCGGGCGCAGCACGTTCGCCGCCGTGCCGACGAAGTCGCCGCCGTCGCCGATGACGATCGTGTCGGTCGTGCACGCAGCCGGTCGACCTCGGCGCAGACGCGCAGCGGGTTGCACGGCGCCTCGTCCGACTCGAGCTGCGGCGCGAGCGCCTCCCACTTCTTCTTCTCGAGCGCCGCGCAGCTCGCGCGAGCCACGGCGCGCGACAGCTCCGGGCGCGAACTTCGCCTCGCTGCGCGCACGCGGTGAGCGCCTCCATCACCAGGCCGGTGTCGCCGATGATGCCGACGTCGCAGCCGCGGTTCTTGCCCGAGCTCGCGCGCCGTCGAGGTCGACCTGGATGAGCTTCGCGTCGGGGTTGATGTGCGAGCTCGCGGCCGTAGCCGATGCGGAAGTCGAGCGGCGTGCCGAAGATGAGGACGACGTCGGCCTTGCTTGAGCGCGTCCTTGCGCGTCTGCAGGAACCAGTGCGGGTCGTCGGGGTCGAGGCTGCCGCGCGCCTGGCCGTTCACGTAGATCGGCATGCCGAAGGTGCTGCACGAACTCGGGATACGCCTCGCGCCGCCGCGACCAGAAGAGCTGGCTGCCCGACGAGGCAGACCGGCCGCTCCGCGCCGCGCAGCAGCTCGAAGGCCCGCTCGACGTAGCGCGGATCGGGCCGCGATGCCCGGCCTCGGTGCGGGAGCTCGGTCGGCGCGACGACGTCGTCCTCCTCGACGGTGTCGAAGAGGAAGTCGAGCGGCATCTCGAGGAACACCGGACCCGGGCACGTTGGTGGTGGCGACGCGGAAGGCGGTCGAGACGTACTCGCCGAGGCGCCGCGCGCTCGGCACCGACACCGCCCACTTGGTGATCGGCCGCATCAGCTCGACGTGGTCCATGTCCTGCAGGCCGCCCATGTCCTGGAACAGCCGCGGCGCCTGGCCGCCGATGATGACCATCGGGATGTTGGCGCGCCAGGCCGTCGCGACGCCGGTGACCGCGTCGGTCAGGCCCGGGCCCGCGGTGACGATCGCCACGCCGGGCTGTCCGGTGACGCGCGCCCAGCCGTCGGCCGCGTGCGCCGCCGTCTGCTCGTGGCGCACGTCGATGACGCCGATGCCCTCGTCGAGGCACCCGTCGTAGATCGACATGACGTGCCCGCCGCAGAGCGTGAACACGTACGGCACGCCTTCCCGCTTGAGCGCGTGCGCGACGACCCGTCCGCCGTGAATGCCCATTCGCTCTCCTCCTGCCTATGCGCCGAACTCGATGTCCTTGATGTCGGGGATCTGCTCGCTGGAGGTACGCGCCCAGCTTCTTCTTCAGCCGCGCCTCGATCTGCCGCACGCGCTCGCGACTGATGCCGTACTCGTCGCCGATCTCCTGCAGCGTCACCGGCTCCTCGTCGCGCATCAACGCCTCCAGGCGCCGCTCGTAGATCACCAGGTCCTTGCCCGGAGAGCGTCTTCTTGAACTCGCCGGCCTTCTCGCGGATGAGGTGGTGGTACTCGCTCGTCGGCGACGGCGTCGGCAGTCTGCGCCGGCCCCGGCAGAAAATCAAGGAGCGTCGCGTCGTCGCTCTCGTCGATCGGCGCGTCGACCGAGAGGTCGCGCGCCGCGAGGCGCTGCTCCATCTCGACGACGTCCTTCTCCTTCACGTCGAGTCGCTGCGCGATGAGCTTCGGGCGACGGCGAGAAGCCCTCGCGCTCGAGCCGATCGCGCTCCTTCTGCAGGTTGAAGAAGAGCTTGCGCTGCGCCTGCGTGGTGCCGATCTTCACCATCCGCCAGTTGTTCATGATGTAGCGGATGATGTAGGCGCGGATCCACCACACCGCGTAGGACGGGAAGCGAACGCCGCGGTAGGGGTCGAAGTTCTTGACCGCCTCGAGCAGGCCGACGTTCCCCTCCTGGATGAGGTCGAGGAGGTTGTGGGCCGCGCGCTGGTACTCGCGCGCGATCATCACGACGAGGCGGAGGTTCGACGTGACCAGCCGCCACGCCGCCTGGCGATCGCCCTGCTCGACCCAGCGGACGGCCAGCTCGTGCTCCTCCTCGCGCGACAGCAGCGGGATGCGGCGGATCTCCGCGAGGTAGCGCTGCAGCGAGTCGGCCGGGACGAGGAGCCCGGCGCGCGGCTCCTCGGCGCGGGCTCGACGTCGGCGGGGATTCGACGACCTCGGGCGGCTCCGCGCCGTCGATCTCGACGTCGACGGGCACGGCGTCGGCGACGTCGGTCACTGCGGATGCGTCCTCGCTCGGCCGGGGTTTCACCTTCTGCGCCATGCCGTCGGCCGGGCCTCAGAAGCTGAGGCTCGCCCGCGGATCGCCCGCGTACGCCTCCTCGATGCGGCTCACCGCCTCGCGCAGCGGCTCGGCGGTGGTGCCCGGGGGAACCTGCACCATCAGACGGACGTAGAGGTCGCCGGCGGCCCCGCCCTTCGGGTCGGGCACGCCGCGGCCCTTGAGACGCAGGCGCTGGCCGCTCTGGCTCCCCTTCGGCACCTTCAGCTGCACGCGTCCCGTCGGCGTCGGCACCGTGATCGTTGGCGCCGAGCATCGCCTCGCCGACGGTGACCGGCACCTCGATCGTCAGGTCCTTGCCGTCGCGCTGGATGTTCGGGTGCGGGCGCACCTTGACGACGAAGTACAGGTCGCCCGACCGTCCCCGCCGCGGCCGGCTCCGCCCTTGCCCGCGCACCCGGACCCGCGCGCCGTCGCCCACGCCGGCCGGGATCTTGACGCTCAGCTTCTGGCGCTCCTCGATGACCCCGGTGCCGCCGCAGGTCGTGCAGGCGCGGCGCCCCTGGCGGCCCGTTCCCTTGCAGGTCGGGCACGGTGACGGGCGGCGGATGGTGACGTCGGTCTTCGTACCGCGGAGGGCGTCGAGGAAGTCGACCTCGAGCGGGTGCTCGATGTCCTCGCCGCCGGCGGGCCGCGCCTCTTCCTCCGCGCCGCCGAACATCTCGCTGAAGATGTCGGCGAAGCCGCGATCGCCGCCCGCCGCGCGGCGGCGCGCGCCGCGGAGCGCCTCGAAGTCGAACGGCGCCTCGGCGCCGCCCTCGGTGCGGAAGGCGAAGCCCCTGCCGCTCTGCTGCCAGCGCTGGTACTCGCGCGCCCGCTCCGGATCGAAGCCGGCCTGGAGCCCGTCGTGGCCGAACTCGTCGTAGAGCTTGCGCTTGGCGGGATCGCTCAGGACGTCGTTGGCGAGCGACGCGTCCTTGAACTGCTCCTCGGCGCGCTTGTCGCCCGGGTTGACGTCGGGATGGTACTTCCGCGCGAGCTTGCGATAGGCCTTGCGGATCTCGTCCGAGCTGGCGGACCTCGGCACGCCGAGGACCGCGTAGAGGTCCTTCTGCTCCGCCATCGCTCATCCCCGGAGCGGGGTCACTCCGGGTACTGGATCCGGACCTTGTTCTCCGCCACCTCGCGCAGCGCCGTCACGATCTCCTTGTTGTCCGACTCGACCAGCGGCCGGGCCCCTTTGAGCAGCTGCTTGGCGCGCCGGGCGCCCAGCAGCACGAGCTCGAAGCGGTTGGGCACCTGCTCCAAGCAGTCCTCCACGGTGATGCGTGCCATAGAACCCGAATGTGTAACGGAAACGCCGGATGAAGGGAACCGCCCTCCCCGGCCTCGCCTTGACAGCCCCGGGGGCGCTCGATACGAGCAGCGCGCGCATGGGTCTGCTCGCACGCCTGCTCGGGATCGAGCCCCGCACCCGCGACCTCGTCGCCGACCTGACCGAGGCGTTTCGCGCCGAAGCGGCGCAGGCGGCTCATCTGCGACAGCAGGCGGAGCGTGCGCGATACCCCCAGGTGGCGGAGGCGTTCCGGGCGCTCGCCGAGGTGGAGGATCGCCACGCCGCGGCGTTGCGCGACCGCCTGCTCGCCCTGGGCGGCGAGATCCCGCCGCTGGTGCCGGCGCCGCTCCCCGGCACCAACCAGTGGCAGCGTGCCGGTGCCGCGCTGCGTGCCGCACAGCAGAAGCGCAAGCAGCTCGTCGACGTGGCCGTGCGATGGGACCCCGAGGAGCCCGAGGTCGTCGCCCTGCTGAACGCCATCGAGGACGAGGACCGCGCGGCCCTGGTCACCTACGAGCACATCGTCATGCGGAGCGATCCGCAGGCGATCGACTGAGCCAGAGGAAGACCTCGCGGTTCCCCGCAGGTCCCGGGAGGACCGACTCGGCCTCGCCGCGGACCGCGAGCCCGGCGACCTCGGCGGCACGCCGCACGTTGACCACGGCCTCGGCGCGGAGCGCGTCGTCCCGAACCACTCCGCCCTTGCCGACGCGCTCGCGGCCGACCTCGAACTGCGGCTTCACCAGCGCGATCACGTCTGCCCGCGGCGCGAGCACGCCCGCTACCGCGGGCAGGACGTGGGTCAGCGAGATGAACGAGACGTCGATCGTCGCCAGGTCGGGCGTCTCGGGCAGCACCGCTGCGTCCAGGTTCCGCGCGTTCGTGCGATCGAGGACATGGACGCGCGGATCCTGGCGCAGCGCCCATGCCAGCTGGCCGTAGCCCACGTCGACCGCGATCACCCGGCGCGCCCCGCGACGGAGCAGGACATCCGTGAACCCGCCGGTCGAGGCGCCGACATCGAGCGCGCAGCGCCCTTCGACGACGAGGAGGCCGAAGGCGTCGAGCGCGCCCACGAGCTTCTCCCCACCGCGGCTCGCGTAGGCGGAGGCGCTCTCACGCAGCCGGACCGTCGCTGCCGGGGCGACCACCGTACCGGGCTTCGTCACCGGCCGATCGTCGACCAGCACCGCGCCGGCCATGACGAGGCGCTGTGCACGCTCGCGGCTCGGCACCAGTCCCCGATCGACGAGCAGTCGGTCGAGGCGGACGCCCGCCGCCACTAGCGTCCCCGTCCCGGAACGCGTCGCCGCACTGCGCGCCGCTCGCCGCGGGAGGCCTCAGGAGGCATGTCCGGCTCGGCGAGCACCGTCACGTCGGCGATACACGGCGAACGCGTTGCCCGGGACGAGAAGGTTCGCGTCCGTGAGCACGTCGCCGACGAGCATCAGTTCGGCGAGAAAGGAGTCTGCGACGGGTACGCGGCCGGGCGGCAACCGGCCGATCAGCGGCAGGAGACGTTGCTCGATCGCTTCACGCAACCGCCGGCCGAAGCGGCGCGGGTTGGGCCAGTCGCCGTCGGTCGGACGCGCGCGTAGCAGAGGGATGGTCAGTGTGCCGGCCGTGCGTACCGTGACCTCGTCGAGGTACGTCCGGAACACGTGGAGAATCTCGTGAGACCGGACACCGCAAAACGGACTCAAGTCGTCGACGCCATGCCAGACGACCTCCCCCTGCCGGCCTGGCCGCTTCGCGGCCTCCCGGGCATAGAGGAGTTCGAACACGCGCCGCTTCGCGTCGGCGAACTGAAAGCGCGGCTCACCCACGTAGTCCTGGAGGAAGAAGCAGCCGTCGGGTCGCAGTGCCTGATTGATCTGCCACGCGAGGTGCTCGAGGTTCGTGACGTGGTGCACCGAGGCGCATGAGATCACGACGTCGTAGGCGTCAGCCGGTAGCGCCAGCATGTTCATGTCCAGCGCCAACGTGTCGATGCGGCCCGGGTAGCGCGCCCCGAGGACCTGGATGCGACGATCCAGCGCCCCGACGCTCAGATCGATGATCGTCAGATGGAGGTCCGGGTTGGTCTCCATGATGCGCTGCTCCCAGCTGAGCATGCTCGTGCCGAGCAGGAGACCGCGTCGAAACCGTCCGTAGCGTCCGATCGTCGTCTCCCACGGGACCGCGGAGTCTCCCGTGAACCGCTCGTTCGTGTAGCGGTCCACGGGTCCGTCGAACCGCTGCTTGGTTTCGAGGGTCTCGAGACCCAGCGGGTGCGGCCGGCTCCAGAACTCCGCTTCGGCGACGGCGGCCTCGCGATATGCGGGATCGTCCGGCAGGACACGCATCAGGTCGGGGCGGACGACTGGCGTGTCGGGAGGCGTCGGCTGCACGGAACTCATGGGTGGTCGTGCTCCCGGACACGCGCGGGCGCGCCTCGTGTCCGACGACGGGGCCTCGAGTGTCCCGACGGACGCGCCCGCTCGACCACGTGGGCAACGATCTGTCGCAGCGGCTCGGCGCGCGGACCGAGGTGAGCGATGGCGGCGAGCGCCGCGTCCCGCTCGCGCACCGCATGCGTCCAGGCGCCATCGACGCCGAGCGCCGCCGGATACGTCGCCTTCTCGAGCTCCCTATCCGTCCGCCCGTCCGCCTCACCGGCCTCGCACGCGTCGAGCAGGTCGTCCGCGATCTGGAATGCGAGGCCGAGGCGCGTCCCGTACGCCGTGAGCCGCCCGAGCAGCGTCGCGCCCGCCCCGCCGACGATGCCTCCGGTGCGCACGGAGGCGACGAGGAGCGCCCCGGTCTTGCGGCGGTGGATGGCGCGCACCTGCGCCAGGGTCGCTGCGGTGCCCTCCGCGGCGAGGTCGAGGGCCTGACCGCCGACCATGCCGGCCTCGCCCGCAGCCGTCGCCACCTCGGCGATGGCCGCGCGCGCGCGCGCGGCCGGAACACCCGCCGCCTTCGCCATGACCGCGAACGCCTCCGTGAGGAGCGCGTCGCCGACGAGGATGGCGAGTCCCTCGCCGTACGCCTTGTGACTCGTCGGTCGGCCACGGCGGAGGTCGTCGTCGTCCATCGCCGGCAGGTCGTCGTGCACGAGCGAGTAGGTGTGGATCAGCTCGAGGGCGCAGGCGAACGGCAGCGCGCGTGCCGGCGTCGAGCCGGCGATCTCGGCAGCGGCGAGCGTGAGGATGGGACGGATGCGCTTGCCGCCCGCGAGCAGGCTGTACCGCATCGCCTGCCGGAGCCGCTCGCGACCCGGCGGCAGGAACCGCGTCAGCGCGCGCTCGACCAGCCGGCGCCGTGCCGTCAGGTATCGCGGCAGGTCCACGGAACGGCTACTCCTCGTCGTCGGGCAGCGCGCGCGTCTCGAGGCCCGCGTCGGTCCGCAGCAGGACCTCGACCCGCTGCTCGACCTCGGCCAGGCGCTCCCCCAGCTGCTTCACGAGGAGCATCCCGCGCTCGAACGCGGCGAGCGAGTCCTCGAGCGGTAACTCGCCCTGCTCGAGGCGCTTGACCACGCCCTCCAGCTCGGCGAGCGCCTCCTCGAACTTCCGTCCGTCACTCATGCCCCGGTTCGGTCTCCTCGACGCGCGCGCGCGCGCGGCCGCGGGCGAACAGTAGCACCAGCGCCTCCCCCGTGCCCAGCGCCGCGGCGTCGCGGACGACGGGGCCGTTGGCGTCGCCCTGGCGCACGATGGCGTAGCCGCGCTCGAGACAGGCGAGCGGCGAGAGCGCGGCGAGCGTGCTCTGCTGACCGGCGACGGCGGCCCGCGCGTGGCGCAGCCGCACCAGCAGCGCTCGCGCCAGCCGCTCCCGCCCACCATCGAGCCGCGCCCGCGCGTCGGCCGCCCGGGCGGCCGGCCCCACGCGGGCGAGGCGCGCCGCCAACGTGCGCAGCTCGCGATGCTCCCACGCAACGCGCGCGACCAACGCACGGCGGACCCGGAGCCCGAGCTCGTCCACCCGCTGCGCCTGGTCCTGGACGCGGCGGCGCGGGTCGCCGAGCGCACGCGTCAGCAGTCGCAGGCGATCATGGGCGCGGGCGGCCCGTCCCCGAAGCGCCGAGCGGAGCGCGAGCGCGGCGCGCTCGACCCGCCCCGACACCTCGACGCGGTCGCAGACCACGAGGGCCGCCGCCGCGGTGGGCGTCGGTGCCCGCGCGTCGGCGACGAAGTCGGCGATGGTGACGTCGACCTCGTGGCCAACCGCCGAGACGACCGGCACGCGCGACGCGGCGATCGCGCGTGCGACGACCTCTTCGTTGAAGGCCCAGAGGTCCTCGAGCGATCCGCCGCCGCGCCCGACGATCACGACCTCGATCGCCGGCACGCGGTTCAGGTCGGCCACCGCTGCCGCGATGTCGCGGGCGGCGTCCGCCCCCTGGACGCGCACCGGACGAACGACCACGCGCGCCGCCGGCCAGCGCCGCCGCAGCACCACGCGCATGTCGTGCACCACGGCGCCCGTGAGCGCCGTGACGATGCCGATGGCGCCCGGGAACGCGGGGAGCGGTCGCTTGCGCTCCTCCGCGAAGAGCCCCTCCGCGGCGAGGCGCGCCTTCAGCTGCTCGAACGCGAGCCGCAGCGCACCCAGCCCGCGCGGCTCCATGGCGTCGACGTAGAGCTGTAGCGTGCCACGCGGGGTGTAGAGGCCGGGACGCGCGGCGACCAGGACGTCCATGCCGTCCGTCGGCGTGAACGGCAGGACCTGGGCGGCGCTGCGGAACATCACCGCCGCGAGCTGGCTCTCGTCGTCCTTCAGCGTGAAGTACCAGTGGCCGGACGCGGGACGCTTGACGTTGGAGAGCTCGCCGGCGACCCAGACGGGTCCCGGGAACTGGACGTCGAGCCCGCCCCGGATGCGGAGCGCGAGCTGCGAGACGCTCAAGATGCGCGGCGCCGTCCCTGGCGAGCGCACCGGCGACACTAGCCGTCGGTACGGGCGACGGAGGCCTTGAAGACCTGCCAGCTCTTCAGCAGCTCGAGAGCGTGGTCGAGCTGCGGATCCGAGCCCAGCTGCCCTTCCTTCACCTTCTCGGCGTCCATCTCGGGCTTGTCCGACGTCCCCGGCAAGTCGGGAATGCCCGCCGCCGGCTTCGGCGCAGGGGCGGCCACCGGGGCGTCCTCCGGATGATCGAGGTGACGCGGCAGGTCGGCCTCGCGCACCATCGCTGCCGGCTTGTCCGCCTTGGCGACGGCGCCGGTCTGGTCCATCGTGATGTCGGGGACGATGCCCGTCGCCTGGATCGAGCGGCCGCTCGGCGTGTAGTACCGCGCCGTGGTCAGGCGCAGCGCCGAGCTGTCGTCGAGCGGCAGGATCGTCTGCACCGAGCCCTTGCCGAACGTCTGCGTGCCGAGGACGACCGCGCGCTTGTGATCCTGCAGCGCGCCCGCGACGATCTCGGAGGCGCTGGCGCTGCCACCGTTGACCAGGACCACCATCGGGAAGTCGGACCAGGTGCCCGCCTTGTGCGCGAAGTACTTCTGCTTCTGATTCTCGAGGCGGCCGTCCGTGTAGACGATCAGGCCCGAGTCGAGGAAGATGTCGGAGACCGGACCGCCTGCGTGAGCAGACCACCGGGATTGTTGCGCAGGTCGAGGACGATCCCCTGGATGCCGCCGGCCTCCTTGTCGAGCTGGCGCAGCGCGTGCTCGAGATCGTCGTCGGTCCGCTCCTGGAACTGCGTCAGGCGGACGTAGCCGTAGCCCTTCTCGAGGAGCTTCGACTTGACGCTCTGGATCTTGATGACCTCGCGCGTCAGCGTGACGTCGAAGAAGTCGGTCTTGCTCTCGCGCTTGCAGCGTCAGCGTGACCTTGGTGTCGCGCGGGCCGCGCATCTTCTTCACCGCGTCGACCAGCGGCATGTCCTTGGTGAACTCGCCGTCGATCTTGATGATCTGGTCGCCGGACTTGATCCCGGCCCGGTACGCCGGCGTGTCCTCGATCGGCGACACGACGGTGAGGACGCCGTTGCGGTTGGTGATCTCGATGCCGAGACCGCCGAAGCTGCCCTTCGTGTCGACCTGCAGCTCTTTGTAGAGGTCGGGCGTCAGGTAGGCGCTGTGCGGGTCGAGCGCCGCCAGCATCCCGTTCACCGCGCCCTCGATCAGCTGCTTGGTCGGGACCTCCTCGACGTAGTTCTTCTGCACGATGGCGAGGATGTTGGTGAAGACCTCGAGCCCCTCGTAGGACTCCTTGGGCGAGGCCCCCACGCGCTCGACGCCCGGGGCGCCCGAGAGCACGAGTGCCAGGAGCACCGCGAACCCGACCGCCGTCACCCATCCCGTGCGCCGATTGCCGATCATGTCTTCCTCGTGTCGCCGTCGCTCAGAGCCGCCTACCGGCGACATGCGAGATGCCACTATACGTGCCGGGGCGGCGAGAGGAAATCCCCGACGAGGGAAGGAAGTAGTGCGCCGTCCGGGCAGCCCCGCTCACGGGCTACCGCCTGCGCCCGGTGCCGGGGCCGCCAGCAGGGCCTCGATCGCCGCCAGGGATTCCGGAGCGGTCCAGTCGCGAGGGCCGATCACGCGCTCGACGATTCGCCCCGCCCGGTCGATGAGGAAGGTCTCGGGATACCCCCAGACCTCATAGCGGTCGCCTACCTGGTGGTCGGGGTCGAGGAGGATCGGGAAGGTGAGCCGCATCTCGGCGACGAAGGGCTTGACCGCCGCCGCCCCGTCCTCGTCCTGGCTGACGGCCAGGAGCTGGAAGTCGCGCCCCCGGAGCCGCTGGTAGAGGCGCTCCATGGAGGGCATCTCCTCCCGGCAGGGCGCGCACCACGTCGCCCACAGGTTCAAGAGGACGACCTTGCCGCGCAGCGCGGACAACCGGACGGCCTGCCCGGCGAGGTCGGGCACGACGAAGTCGGGCGCGAGGGGCGCGCTCCGCTGGCGCAGCCCGACGATGCCGACAAGCGCGGCGACGCCGAGCGCCACCACCACGCCAGCCACCTTCAGGCCGCGGCGGTCCGCCATCGTCGCTGCGCCACCAGGCCGGCCATCCCGAGCAGGATCAGCGCGATGCTGGTGAGCTGCGCCTGCGTGAGGCCGAAGGCCACCACGGGATTGATGCGGACGAACTCCACCACGAACCGCGCCGTCCCGCTGAGGACGAGATACCAGTAGAAGATCGTGCCGTCCGGCTGTCGCCGGCGGCGGATGCGCCAGAGGAAGGCGAAGATCGCGAAGTACAGGATCGATTCGTAGATCGGCGTCGGATGGACGTACACGCCCGGCGGCTTGTCCCAGCCGACCACGGCATGCGGATAGCGCATGCCCCACCACCCCGTCGTCTCGATGCCCCAGTCGCCGTCCCCCGCGAGCTGACATCCCCAGCGCCCGATCGCCTGCCCGAGCACGATCGCGGGCGCACAGCAGTCGGCGCCGCGCAGCCAGGGGATGCCGTGGCGACGGAAGAACAGCGTCATCGCGATCGCCCCGCCGACGAGGCCGCCGTAGAAGACGAAGCCGCCGCCGGTCAGGATGAACCGCAGCGGGTCGGCGACGAACTCGTCCCAGGACTCGAGGACCACCCACAGACGTGCCAGCACCAGCGACCCGATCGCCGTCCACATCAACGCCGACGACGCGAGCTGCGGGATCGTACCCCTTGCGCTCGAACTCGCGGCCCAACGCCCAGCCCGCGGCGAGGAACCCCAGCGCCAGCATGATGCCGAAGACGTGGATCGGGATGGGCCCGATGTGGAGGGCGTCGGGAATCATGCGGCGGCGGCGCGATAGTACCGGAGCGCCAGCGGCCGCGCCACTCGCGCCTTCCGGAGGTTCGTGCTTTAACGCGCCCCGTGCGAGCCGTGGTGCAGCGCGTGCGCGAGGCCCGCGTCACGGTCGAGGGCGAGGTCGTCGGCGCGATCGGGCCCGGGCTCTGCATCCTGCTCGGCGTGGCGACCGGCGACACCGATGCGGACGCCGATGCGCTCTGCCGGCGTGTCGTCGGCTTGCGGATCTTCGAGGACGACGCGGGGCGCTTCGCGCATTCCGTCGACGAGGTCGGCGGCGAGCTGCTCGTCGTCTCGCAGTTCACGCTCTACGGCGACTGCCGCCGCGGCCGGCGTCCGTCGTTCACCGATGCCGCGCCCGCCGAGCAGGCGCGTGTGCTCTACGAGCGCTTCGTCGATCGGGCGCGCGCGACGGCGCTCCCGGTAGCCACCGGCCGCTTCCAGGCGACGGATGGCGGTCGCGCTGGTGAACGACGGTCCGGTGACCCTGCTCGTGGAGAGCGGCAGCTGACACCGCCGAGGCGTCTGACCGCCTGGCGCGGGCGGGCTTCACGGCGATCAGCTCGGGCCAGATCACCTTCGGTCGGGACGGCCGCTGGTACTGCGACGGCGAGCCGATCACCAATCGGGCGATCTGCGATCTCTACAGCCGGACGTTGATCGTCGCGCCCGACGGCGCCGCCCGGCTCGAGCTCGGCGAGGATCGCGCGAGCGTACGCATCGAGGACACGCCCTGGGTGGTCACGCAGGTCGATGGCGACCCCGGTGCCGGCTTCACCGTGGTGCTGAACGACGGCAGTCGCGAGCCGCTCGACCCGACGACGCTCAGCACGAGCCCCGAGCACGTCCTCTACTGCCGCGTGAAGAGCGGCCACCCGGCGCGCTTCCTCCGACCAGCGTACTACGCGCTCGTTCGCTTCGCCGAGGCGGGCCCCGGCGGGGCATTCGTCCTGCCGCTCGCGGGCCACCACGTCCTGCTGCCAGCGCCGGGCGCCTGAGGACCGACCGTGCATGTCGTCCTGGTGGCGCCTGAAATTCCGCAGAACACCGGCTCGATCGGGCGGCTGTGCGTGGCCACCGGGACGACGCTGCACCTCGTGGAGCCGCTCGGCTTCGTGATCGACGACCGCCACCTCCGCCGCGCCGGGACTCGACTACTGGCCCCACGTCCGCCTGGCGCGCCATGCGACCTGGGACGCGTTCGCCGCGTCGGCGCCCGGACGCATCCTCTGCTTCGCGGCGCGAGCGCCGCAGAGCTACACCGCCGTCCGCTACCGTCCGGACGACTGCCTGGTGTTCGGGGGCGAGAGTCGCGGCCTCCCGGCCGCGATCCGCGCCGTGCATGCCGACGCGACCTTCGGCATTCCCGATCGTGAGCCCGCACGTGCGCAGCCTGAACCTGGCGACGGCGGTCGCGATCGTCCTCTACGAGGCGCTGCGCCAGCAGGCCGCCGCATGACCGGCCGCGCGCTCCCGCTCCTCCTCTGTGCGCTGCTCGGCGCGTGCAGCACGCTGGCCCGGCCGCGGGCGTCGTCGTACCATCCCTCCGACGCCGATCTCAGCGTCACGCGCATCGTGCACGGGTCGCTGATCCTCGAGCTCCGCGGCACCCGCGTCCTGGTCGACCCGTGGTTCCACGCCGGCCTGTTGACGCGACAGGCAGAGCCGCTCGGCCTCGTCCCGGACGGCCTTCCGACCGCGGCCGCCATCCTCGTCACGCGCGACGCCCCCGAGCATCTCGACCATCGCGCGCTCCGCGACCTCGCCGCCAAGGTACCGCGCGCCATCGCGCCCGCCACGCTCCACGCCACGCTGGTCGATCTCGGCTTCGCCCAGGTCGACGATCTCGCCTGGTGGGAGCGCACGACGATCGACGGCGTCACCGTCACCGCCGTCCCCGGAGGGCCCCGAGGCGGACCGCGCCAACGGCTACGTCCTGAGCGTCGGGTCGATCGACGCGTTCGTGGGCGCCGACGGGGCCGACGCCGGCGTCGCCGCGGACCAGATCGCGGCGGCGTTCCCCGATCTCGACGTCGCGCTCGTCCCCGTGAGCGGCACCCGCGTGCTCGGCTTCTGCGCGGGGCCTTCGACCCGACGCCGCCGCCGATCTCGCAGCGACCCTCGGCGCGCGCGTGGTGATCCCGATCGCCTACGGCACCAGCTCCGCGGCACCGCTGCGCTGGTACGCGAGCGACGCCGTCGGCCGCTTCACCACCTCGTGTGTCGCGCACGGCATCCCGCGCCCGCACGTCGTCGTCCTCCAGCCCGGCGAGAGCTGGCACTGGTACCCCGCCCGTCCGAGCCCCGGGAGTTAGCCTCCGGGTCCGAAGCATGCGTGCCACGCGTTGCCGCGCCGGCTCCGCCGGCCGCGGCAGCCCGGTCGCCCGTCCCACCGCCGCCACACCCTCGCGCCCGACCCCGACCCGAGATGCTGCATCTCGGGTCGGCGACTAGAACTCGACGACCAGGTCCTTGCCTTCCTCGACCCGCACCGTGTCGACGAAGCGGATGTGCCGCTCGCGCAGCGACATCAGGAGCGAGCTGGTGCGGAGGCCGTCGCCGAAGAAGCGGACGCCGTGCATGAAGGCGCCGTCGGTCACGCCCGTCGCCACGAACATGATGTCGGGCCCGGGCGCGAGGTCGAGCTCGGTGTAGATGCGCTTCGGGTCGGTGATGCCCATCTTGCGCATGCGCTCTTCCTGGCCCGGCTTGGTCGGCACGAGGCGCCCGTGCATGCCGCCGTTCAGACAGCGGAGCGCCGCGGCGGCGAGCACGCCCTCGGGCGCGCCGCCGATGCCCATGACGGCGTGGACGTTGGTGCCGCGGACGGCGGCCGAGATGCCGGCCGAGAGATCGCCGTCGCCGATCAGCTTGATGCGCGCGCCGGCGGCGCGGATGTCGGCGATCAGCTTCTCGTGGCGCGGCCGGTCGAGGACGATGACCACCAGATCGCTCGACGTCGCGGCTCATCGAGCGGGCGATGGCCTTCAGGTTCGTCGCCACCGGCGCGTCGATGTCGATGTGGTCGCGCGCCGCCGGCCCGACGATGATCTTCTCCATGTAGCAGTCGGGCGCGTTCAGGAGGCCGCCCGTGTTGGACGCGGCCAGCACGGCGATCGCGCCGGGCGCGCCGGTGGCGCAGAGGTTGGTGCCCTCGAGCGGATCGACGGCGATGTCGACCTCGAGGTCGTCGGCGCCGCCGCGCCCGACCTTCTCGCCGATGTACAGCATCGGCGCCTCGTCGCGCTCGCCCTCGCCGATGACGATCGTGCCGCGCATCGGCAGCGTGTCCATCGACTTGCGCATCGCCTCGACGGCGACGTGGTCCGAGTGCTGGCGCTCGCCCTGCCCCATCGTGCGCGCGCAGGCGATCGCGGCGTCCTCGGCGACGCGCAGGAACTCGCGCGACAGCGCCTCGAACGGTCTCCTCGACGCCGCTCACTTGAGCTTCCCCGCGTAGATGTCCATGACCGTGCCGAGGAACTTGAGCGCGTCCTTCTTCGGCCGCTGGAACGAGTTGCGGCCGATGATCGAGCCGAAGCCGCCGCCGTCGCGGATGCGCGCGCACCTCGTCGAACATGGCGTCGTTGCCCTTGGCCTCGCCGCCCGAGAAGATGACGATGCGCCGGCCGTCGAAGGCGCTCTGCACCACGTGGCGCACGCGCTCGGCGAGCGTGCCGACGGGAATCTTCTCCTTCTCGTAGACCTTCTTCGCCGCCGCCTGCTCGATGTGCGCCGTCGGCGGCTTCACCTTGATGACGTGGGCGCCGAGCTGGCAGGCGATCTGCGCCGCGTAGGCGACGACGTCGATCGCGGTCTCGCCCTCCTTGGAGATGCCCGAGCCGCGCGGGTACGACCACACGACGACGGCCAGCCCCTTGCGCTTGGCCTCCTCGGTGAGCGCGCGCAGGTCGCCGTACATCTCGTTGCGCGCCGTCGACGCCGGGTAGATCGTGAAGCCGATCGCGACGCAGCCGAGGCGCAGCGCCTCGTCGACGCTGCCCGTGATCGCCGGGCACGGGTCGGCGCCCGGGGTGAGCGAGTCGGAGTTGTTGAGCTTCAGGATGAGCGGGATCTCGCCGGCGAACTCGGCCGCGCCGGCCTCGAGGAAGCCGAGCGGCGCCGCGTACGCGTTGCAGCCGGCCGCGACGCCGAGCTCGAAGTGGTAGCGCGGATCGTAGCCGGCCGGATTCGGCGCGAACGACCGCGCCGGGCCGTGCTCGAAGCCCTGGTCGACGGGCAGGATGACCATCTTCCCGGTGCCGCCCAGCCGCCCGTGGTTCAGCATGCGGGCCAGGTTGGTCAGCGTCCCCGGGTTGTCGCTCCCGTACCAGCTGAGAATCTCTCGCACGCGCTCGCTCATCAGTCGCTCCCCTCTGGTGAATCCGTCCGTAGGGACGCCGCGCAGGCAGCAATCGAGGTGCCAGCGCGACGACCTGCGGGTGTTGCCACGACCCGTGGCACCTCTGCAAGGCCGACGCAGCCCTGCGATCTCATCGCGAGCAGCCCCCGCCGCTGCCACAGCCGCCGCTGCCGCACCCGCCTCCCTCGCCGCGGACGCCGTAGCCGAGGCCGTCGAGGTCGCCCTCGGACACCCAGCGTACGCTCCGCCGGATCGAGCGTCGCGTCGCAGTGCACGCAGCGCCGCAGCGTCTCGCCGCCGGCATCGAAATCGAGGTGCGTGACCACGTCGCGTCCGCAGGGCGCGCAGGCGGCGATCGGGAACCCGGCCTCAGGCGCCGACATGATCGTCTCCTTTCGCGACCAGACCGAGCGCCGCCAGCTCGGCGAGCATGTTCGCGCGGTGCGTCGCACCCCAGAACGTCCGGTGACAGCGCGGACACTCGAGGAAGCGGTGCTGCGTCGCGAGGACGTACGCCGGAACGCGATCGCGGACCGTCTCGGGCGACACCGCCGACAGCGGGCGGTTGCAATCGAGGCAGCGGCTGAGTGGCGCGCCGCCGCCGAGCGGGACCGCCGCGGCCACCTGGCGGAGCTGCTCGCGGAAGCGATCGCTGGTGATGAACAGATGCGGGGGCAGCTCGCGCCGCCGGACGAGGCGGGTGTCGCGCGTCAGCAGCAGGCGATGCTCGCGCCGCGCGCAGCGCTCGAGCGTCTGCCGGCGGAGGTGCGGCCCCCACGCCACGTCGTGGCCGAGGGCCCGCAGCCAGCGGGCCAGCCGACCGAGCATGAAGTCGACGGCGAAGCGGCCGCTGTCCATGGTGTGCAGTCTAGCGCCCGCTACTTCGATTGCAACGCGGCGAGGGCCCACGTCGCGGCGAAGGGATCCGAGCCGTCCCCTCCGGCGCGGACCAGCAGCGCGATCGCGCCCGGCAGGGCCGCGTCGGTGGGGGCGAGCGCGTCGAGCCGGTCGAGGTCGGTCAGATACACCAGCTCGCCGAGCAGCCGGGCGTTGTTCGGCGGCAGCAGCTCGCTCGCGCCCTGGTCACCCTCTGCGGCCAGCGTCCGGGCCGCGGCGCGGGTGAGCCAGAGCCGCCCACGCTCGCGGGCGGGGGCCGTCGGACGCCGGGCGAAGAGCGCGCGGAGCCCGGCGGCCAGTCGCGTGAGCACGCGGCTCCGCCGGCGTTCGTCGCTCCATCGCCGGTGCGCCTCGGCGCACGCGTCGGTGTCGCCCGCACGCGCAGAAGAACGCCGCCGCGCCGCGCTGGCCGACGAAGTTCGCCGCCGACTCGTTGAAGGCGCTCGCCCCCGGCACGTAGCGGGTGGCGTGGAACAGCTCGTGGATCACGGTCTCGGCGAGCGGAACCGGCGGCTCCGCCGCGGTGGACGACGAGAGCGGATCGGCGAACCATCCGAGCGTGCTGAACGCCGACGCGCGACGGACGTCGGTGTCGAGTCCCCGTCGGCCGAGCGCGGCGGCCGCGGCCTCCGCGTCGGGTCGCTCGAAGAATCCCTTGTACGGCACGCGGCCGACGATCGGATACCACCAGGTGTGCGCCTCCAGACGGTCGCGCCGTGCCGCCGCCAGCACCCACACGAGCGTGTCGCCGGTGCGCGCATACGTGGTGAAGCTGTCGCCGGTCTCGAGACCGAGGTCGTGGCGCGCGAAGTCCCGCACCCGCAGCACGAGCAGCAGGCGCTCGCGCAGGTCCGGATCGAGGTCCGGCCGCGCCAGCAGGTCGGCGATCGGCTCCCGCCGCCAGAGGAGGCGCGCCTCCGCCCAGCCCGCCCGGACGAGGTACTCGGGCGTGCCGCAGCCGGCGGCGAGCAGCGCCGCCGCCAGCAGCACGCCGACGCGACCGCGCCGCGGGGCGGATCAGCGCTCCGCCGCGGCGCGCGCGACCTCGCCCCGCGCGCTGGCGTACTGCACGCGGTACAGGCGCGCGTAGATGCCGTCCCGGGCCAGCAGCTCGCGGTGCGTCCCCTCCTCGCGCAGCTCGCCCTTGTGCATCACGAGGATGCGGTCCGACGTCTCGATCGTCGAGAGGCGGTGCGCGATCACCACGCGCCGTCCGCCGGGCCAGGAGCTTCGTCAGCGCGTCCTGGATCAGCCACTCCGTCTCCGGATCGACGCTCGAGGTCGCCTCGTCCAGCACCAGGATCGCCGGGTCGTGGGCGAGCGCGCGGGCGAAGGCGAGCAGCTGGCGCTGGCCGCCGGAGAGGTTGCTGCCGCGCTCGCGGACCTCGCGCGTCGTAGCCGCCCATGCGCTCGATGAAGCGGTCCGCGTTGACGCGCGTCGCCGCCGCCGTCACCGCCGCGGCGTCGATCTCGGGCCGGCCGAGGTGGATGTTGGCGTCGACGCGCCCGCTGAAGAGGAACACGTCCTGCAGCACCACGGCGATGCGCCGGCGCAGCACGCCGGGGTCCCACTCGCGGACGTCGACGCCGTCGACGAGGATGCGGCCGCGCTGGACGTCGTAGAGCCGGTCGAGGAGCTTGATCAGGGTCGTCTTGCCCGAGCCCGTGGCGCCGACGATCGCGACGTGCTCGCCGGGCGCGATGCGGAACGAGACGTCGCGGAGCACCCAGTCCTCGCCCCGGTACGCGAACCAGACGTGCTCGAAGACGATCTCGCCGCGCACGACCTCGGGTACCCGCGGCGCCGCGGGCACGGGCGCCTGCGGCGTGTCGAGCAGCGCGAAGATGCGCTCCGCCGCCGTCATCGACGACTGCATGACGGCGTACTTCGCGCTGAAGTCGCGGATCGGCACGAAGAACTGCTGGATGTACTGGATGAAGGCGACGATGGTCCCGATCTCGACCAGCCCCTTCGATCGCAACCGGGCCGCCCTCGAGCAGCATGACGGCGATCGACACGGTGCTGACCGCCTCGACCACCGAGAACAGCGACGCCTCGAGCTTGTTCGAGAGGTGGTTCGCGTCGCGGTGCTCCTCGTTCAGCCGCTCGAACTCGGCGTAGGACGCCTCCTCCCGCGCGGAGAGCGCGATCACCTTCATGCCCGAGATCGCCTCCTGCAGGTACCCGTTGATGCGCGCGATGCGCTCGCGGATCTCGCGATAGGTCTTCCGCGCGGCGCGCCGGAAGTAGTCGATCGCGCCGACCATGAACGGCAGCAGCACGAGGCTGGCGAGCGCGAGGCGCCAGTCGATCCAGAGCATGAAGGCGACGATGCCGACGAGCTTCAGCCCGTCGAGGACGATCGTCATGGCGCCGGCGGCGAACATCTCGTTCAGGACGTCGACGTCGGTCGTGACGCGCGAGACGAGCCGCCCGACCGGCGTGCGATCGAAGAACGTCATCGGCAGCCCCTGGAGGTGGCGGAACATCCGCACGCGCAGGTCGGCGAGGCTCCGCTGCGCGACCAGCATCGTCAGGTACTGCTGGCCGTAGGCCGAGGCCAGCTCGCCGACGATCGCCGCGAGGTACACGAGCGCGAGGCGGCCGAGGCCCGGCGGCGTCGCCGCGGCTCACGTAGCGATCGATGCCGAGCTTCAGCAGGTACGGCTGCACCAGGCTGAAGACCTGGTTCACCGGCGACAGCAGCAGCGCGCCCCAGAAGATGCCGCGATAGGGTCGCACGAACGTCCACAGCCGCCGCACCAGGCGCGCGTCGTACGCCTCGCCGACCTCCTCGTCCCCGGGCGTCAGATCGCCTCCAGCTCCACTTCGAGGGCCTGCTCGCGGAAGAGCTCGGCGTACAGCCCGCCGCGCGCGAGCAGCTCGTCGTGGGTGCCGAGCTCCTCGACGCGGCCCTCGTCGATCACGACGATCAGGTCCGCCTCCTTCACCGTGGTGAGGCGATGCGCGACCACGATCGTGGTGCGCCCGCGGATGAACTCGCGCAGTCGGTCGAGGATCTCCCGCTCCGTCGCCGCGTCGACGCTCGACAGCGCGTCGTCGAGCAGCAGGACGCGCGGGTCGGCGGCGAGCACGCGCGCCAGCGTCGCCCGCTGCTTCTGCCCGCCGGAGAGCGTCACGCCGCGCTCGCCGACGATCGTGTCGAGCCCGGCCGGCATGTCGGCGACGTCGCGCGCGAGCCCGGCCATCCGCACCGCGGCGTCGACGCGCGCCGCGGCGTCGGGCGCGCCGTCGATGGCGAAGGCGACGTTGTCGCGGAGCGAGCGCGAGAAGAGGAACGGATCCTGCGGGACGAGCCCGACGTGGCGGCGCAGCCAGCCGAGCGGCAGCTCGCGCACGTCGCGGCCGTCCAGCCGCACGCAGCCGTTCTCGACGTCGAACAGTCGCGGCACCAGCTCGACGAGCGTGCGTCTTGCCCGCGCCCGTCCGGCCGACCACCGCCACGGTCCGGCCCGCGGGCACCGTGAACGTGACGTCGTCGAGCACGCGCGGCGCGTCGGGTCGCCCCGGGTAGCGGAAATCCACGTGCTCGAACGCGACCTCGCCGACGACGGCGTCCGGCGCGGACGCCCCGGGCGGGCTCGCGATCGCCGGCTCGACCTCCAGCAGCTCGTTCAACCGTCGCATCGACGCCCGCCCGCGCTGCACGATCGACAGCATCCAGCCGAACGCCATCGTCGGCCAGGAGAGGAGGTGGAGATAGCCGATGAACGCCACCAGGTCGCCGACCGTCATGTGTCCGGCGATCACCTGCCGCCCGCCGAGCCACAGCACCACCAGCGAGCCGACGCCGCCGACCATCCCCATGACGGGCGTGAGAAAGCCCCGCACGCCGGCGAGGCGCACGCTCTGCTCCTGGAAGCGGGCGTTCACCGCGGCGAAGGCCGCGATCTCGCGCGCTTCGCTGGCGTAGGCCTTGACCACGTGGATGCCGGAGAGGTTCTCCTGCACGCGACTCGAGAGCGCCGCCAGGCCCTCCTGCACCCGCAGCGTCCGCTCCATCAGCTTTGCGCTGGTCCGCTTCACGATCGCCAGCGCGACCGGGTAGATGGCGAGGGCCGCGAGCGTCAGCCGGACGTCGAGCGAGAACATGATCGCCAGGCCGTAGGCGTAGTAGACGGGCGTATTGATCAGGTTGAGGACGCCCGGACCGAGCAGCATCCGCACCGCGCCGACGTCGTTCACCAGCCGCGACATGAGGTCGCCCGTCTGGCGCTGGTGGTAGAAGCCGAGCGGCAGCCGCTCCAGATGCGCGAACAGGTCGTTGCGCAGGTCGTACTCGATGTCGCGGCCGACGTTGAAGATCACGAAGCGCGAGAACGTGCGCAGGATCCCCTGCACGAGCGCGATCGCGACGACGAGGCCGAGCGTCGGCAGCACGCCCGCGAGGCCCGCGCCGGCGGTGATGGCGTCGACGGTACGCTTGAACAGCCACGGCACCGCCATGGTGAGGCTCGTGGCGGCGACGAGGCACGCGATGCCGCCCAGGTAGCGGACGCGATAGCGCGCCAGGTAGCGCCAGAGGCGGGCCATCTCGCGACTCTAGCGACCGCCGTGGACCCGACGCAACGTCGCCAAGCGTCACGCGACGCGGCGACCGACCGCGAACAGCGACATGCCGACGGGTGGGCCGATCGCCTGTTCGAGCCGCAAGAGCGGCGTGAGTCGGTCGTTCAGTCGCGACTGGATGCTGGGGACGACGCGACGCCGCAGCAGCCGCGCGTTCAGGAACCAGCCGGGCACGCCGAGGAGGTTCACGTAGCGCGTCTCTTCGACCGCGAAACCCGTCGCCTCGAGCTTGCGGGTGATCTCCTCGCGTGTGTACCGGCGGCGATGGCCGATCGCGCGATCGATGCTGCCATAGAGGGCGGGCAGCGCCGGCACGACCAGGATCACCCGCCCGCCCGGCGCGAGCACCTGGTTCATCGCCCGCAGCACCGCGGCGTCGTCCGCTACGTGGGCGAGCACGTTGGCGCAGACGATCGTGTCGACGCTGCCGGGGCGGACGCCGTCGTCCGCGAGCCGCGTGACGTCCAGCGCGCGGACCGCGACGTTCGGGTACTCGGCGTACTCGCGGGTGAGCATCTCGACGTAGTCGGGGTCGACGTCGGTGGCCGTCACCTGCTCGCGGGTGGAGAGGTAGCGCGTCATCGCGCCTGTCCCCGCCCCGACCTCGAGGACGTGCTGCCCGACCCACGGCTTCATCTGCTCCCAGAGGAACGCGGTGTAGCGGCGCAGCGCATCCACGCGGCGGAGCGTCTGCCAGCCCTCGTCCTCGCGCCCCACGTCGGACACGACGGTGAACTTGAGGATCGTCCAGATGGCGGCGATGCCGTCCTTCCAGCCGATCTTCTTGCCCTCGGAATACTGCCGCCCGTGGTAGGAGACCGGCACCTCGTACACGCGGCACCGCAGACGGCCGATCTTCGCGGTGAGCTCGGGCTCGAGGCCGAAGCGGTTCGACCGGATCGGGATCCGCCGCAGGACGTCGGCGCGAAACACCTTGTAGCACGTTTCCATGTCGCTCAGGTTCAGGTCGGTGCACATGTTGGAGAGCAGCGTCAGGAACCGGTTCCCGACGGTGTGCCAAAACATCAGCACGCGCCGCGGGCTACCGACGAACCGCGAGCCGTAGACGACGTCGGCGTGCCCGTCGAGGATCGGTTGGAGCAGCCGCGGATACTCGGCGGGATCGTACTCGAGGTCCGCGTCCTGGATCACGACCACGTCGCCGTTGACGTGGCGGACGGCCGCGCGCACGGCCGCCCCCTTCCCCTGGTTCCGCGGCTGGAGGACGATGACCAGCCGGTTCTCGGCCGTGTCCGGCGTCTCCGTCTGCACGGCGGCCAACGCATCGCGCGTGCCGTCCGTGGATCCATCGTCGACGACGATGATCTCCTTCGGGATCGGCACCGCCATCACGCGCTCGAGCAGGGTGCGGATCGTGCCCGCCTCGTTGAAGACGGGGACGAGCACCGAGAGGCGGAAGTCGGCGCGCATGCGGCGCGCATTCTCACAGCTGACATGCCACGCCTCAAGCGGACCGGCGCCGGTGAGGTGTTGACAACGTCGTCGAGGGCCGGCTAAGCAGCCGCATGCCGATTCTGCGGGTGTTTCGCGCATTTGGACCCTCACGACTCGGGCTCCTCGCCCTCGTGGCCGCCCTCGTCTCCGGCTGCGTCACCGCCGACGTCACGGTGGCGCCCGACGGCTCGGGAACCATCACCTACGAGGCCGCCGTCATGCCGGGATCGTCCGTCGAGGCACAGAAGGCGGCCTTCACCTCGCCGCACGTCACGGTCCAGACCCTCACCATCGACCCGAAGTCGAGCGTGATGAAGGTCACGGCGAAGGTCGACGACATCACCGAGCTGGATTCCGCCAAGGCCTTCGCCGACGTCGACGTCGTGCGGACGCAGAGCGGCGAGGACACCACGCTCACCGCCACGATCACCAACCGTGCCCCGAGGCCGGAAGCGCCAGAGGACGGCACTGCCGGGCCGCGCATCACGGCGACCCTGCCCGGAAAGGTGATCGAGGCCACCGGACCCAAGCACGAGGTGTCGGGCAGCACGGTCACATGGACCTTGACCCGCACCGAGTATCTGCGTGCGAGCAAGCACGTGCTGACGGTCCGGTACGCCACGCCGAAGGACGGCGGCGCCGCCAAGCCCGCGCCCGCCAAGCCCTAGCCGCCAGGCACCCGCGTCCACCTCCACGTCCGATGGCCTTCAAGCAGTACCTCAAGATCGAGATCACGAAGGGTCTCGACGAGACCTACACCGAGGAGCACTGGGCGAAGGACCAACCCGGGCGGAAGTACTACGACATCCACCTGCAGACGATCGAAGAGCACGAGCGCGCGGCGGCCGTGTTCCGCGAGTTCCTCGGCCGGGGCGGGCTGCGAGTGCTGGAATCTGGATGCGGGACCGGGCGGTGGATGGCCTTCTTCGAGAAGCTCGGCAACCGCGCGGTCGGCGTCGACGACAGCCCGGGACCGCTGCGCGTCGCGCGCGAGCACGACCCCGACATGCAGCTGGTCCGGGGCAACGTGGTCCACAAGCCCTTCAAGGACAACAGCTTCGACGCCTGCTTCTCCTCCTACGTCGCAGAGCACTTCGAGGACGGCCCCGAAGTGCTCTTCCGCGAGATCCATCGCATCCTCAAGCCGGGCGGACTGTTCTTCGTCGTCGTCCCCTTCAACAACACGTTCCGTCGCTTCGTGGTCAACCCGACGCTGCGGGCGTTCTACGCCCTCTGGAAGCTGCGCGGACGCGGGCTGGGGTTCACCGAGTTCCGCTATTCGAAGGCGGAGATGGACGGGTTCCTCGCGCGCACCAACTTCGAGACGCTGCGGGTGTTCGCCGACGACTTCCTGCTCCCGTGGTCGAAGGGGCTCTTCGTCGACCTCTGCGACGTGGGGTCGTTCGTCCACTACGAGCACAAGCCGCCGTACGAGTTCGGCGCCTTCGGTACGGCCGTCGTCCGCGCGATCCAGAGCGTGGGGCTCTGGCATTCCTGCGAGGGCATCTTCTACGTGACGCGCGCCCGCAAGTGACGACGCCCGCGCCGCGTCAGCCGCAGCGTCCCGGGAAGCCCGCGAGCGTGCACATGAGTGGCACGAACCGATCCGTGTTCCCGAGCGCGAAGTTGAGCAAGGTGACGGTGAACGACCCGAAGACGAGGGTGCCCGCGATCTTGCCGGCCAGCACCAGCGTCTGCAGCGGCTGAGCGTACGTCCGCGCCGGCCAGCGGCGCCCCCACGTCGCGTGCATGGCCACGCCGGTGAAGTTGAACGCGCCCCAGAGGACGATGGGGGCATACCAGGACGGCGTGCTCCGAAACGGGTGCATGAACGGGATCCCCATGCAGTGCCAGGCCGTGCTCACCGCGAACACGGCGAGGATGTTGAGCGTCCGGTGCCGGCGGTTCCCGCCGAGCGGAATGTACACGTGCTGGATCAGCCAGTTCGTCATCGTACCCCGCCAGGCGCGCCAGAAGCGTGACGGCGACGAGGCCGTGAGTATCCCGCTGAAGTTGGGACGGAGCTCGATGCCGTAGAAGCGTGCCGCGGCCTCGATCGAGGACCAGAGACCGGTGACGAACAGGGCGGTGCGGAGGAACATCCCCATCGTGTCCATCCAGCATCGTGCGGTGGTCGTCGCCAGCAGCGGATCCGGCGCCGGCATCAGCAGCGCGACGTTCATCAGCACCGCACCGACGGCGACGCCGCGAACACCCGTCAGCAGGGCCGGCCCCTCCGTCCCTTCGCGCAGGTTGCGGTCGTGGAATTCGCGATAGACCTCCATCGTCCCGAAGCAGTTCGGGTAGAACAGCAGATAGCAGAGGTACTGGCCGACGCCTGCCGGCATGCCGCGGGCGGTCTCGACCACGAAGCTGAGATACCGGAAGAGGAGGAACTGCCAGAGGCCCCACCCCTCGCGCGCGAACACGGCGTTGTCCCGGCGCAGCCAGAGCAGCACGGCGATCACGCCCACGACGAGCCCCCCGTGGACGAGCACCCGCACCCCGGGCCGTCGGGTCGGCGCCCACCGGGACGCGGCGTAGCCGAGCAGCGCGGCGGAGAGCAGCCCGATGACGACCGCGCGCGGCACGTACCGCGCGAGGAACGTGGCGCTCAGCGCCGCGAGCGCCCACGCGCGCGCGCGCGCCGGCAACCGGGCGAGCACGGTGCCCGCGAGGACCGCGAAGACCAGATGATCCCAGCGCACCACGAACGCCACCATCTCGGAGCTCGGATACCGCATGAGACGCAGGCCCAGGCGGTAGACGACCCACACCAGCGCGGCGAACGCCGCCTCGACGATCCACCGCCGCGGACCGCGCGCCGGCGCTCCGGCGAGCGCACGGCGCATCGCCGCCATGGCCGTCGCCACGAGCGAGACCAGCACGATGAGCTCGAGCACCATAATCGCCGACGCGCACCGACCGAGGACCACGTCGGGCACCCCGAGGGTCGCCAGGCGCCCGATGCCGCGTTGCGCGAGATCGGATCCGATCCGGAACAGAACGTCGGGCGACTCCACCGACCCGGTGCTCACTGGAGATAGCCGAGGGCCCGCAGGCGCGCGCGTTGCGCCGGGTCGAGGTCCCCGTGGCCGGCGACGGGCGCGGCGCGGGGCTCCAGCGCGGCCACGAGGCTGGTGAGGCGCTGGTGCAGCACCAACTCGGCGACACCGAGCCCGGGGGCGTTCGGGAACTTCTCTCCGGGATCGCGGGCGAGGTCGTAGACCTGCGGCACTTTGATCGTCCGCAGGTGATAGGGCGGCACTACGAGCTTGAGCGGCCCTGCGATCAATGCGGCTGCGTGCTGGCGCCAGTCACCGCTCTCCTGCCAGGACAGCAGCTCGCTCAGCACCTCGCCGTCGACGTCGAGCGGCGACAGGAGCGTGCGGAGCGATCGACCCTCGAAGCGAGGCTCGGGGGACAACGCCGCCGCGGCCAGGATCGACGGCGCCACGTCGACGAGAGACACGGGCTGGCGGACCACCGCCCCGGCGGGAAAGCCCCCGCCGATGACGAGAAGCGGCACGTGGATCGCCGCCTCGAACAGGGTGAGCCCGTGCACCAGTTGCTCGTGCTCCCGAAACTCCTCGCCGTGATCCGCGGTGACGACCAGCAGCGCGTGGTCCAGCACCCCGCGACGTTCGAGGTCGCCCACGAAGCGGCGCAGCTCGGCGTCCACCGCCGCCACCTCGGCGTCGTAGAGTGCCGCCAGGTGTGCCACGTCGTCGTCCGACAGCTTCGACCATTCGAGCGCGAGGAGCAGGTCGTTCAGCCGCTTCGCCTCCTCGGCGCTCACACCCGCCGCGAAGCGCTCACGGAACGCCGCCGGCGGCTCGTACGGCGCGTGCGGTTCCATGTACTGGAGGTAGAGGAGTACGGGCTGGCCACTCGACGGCCGCCAGGCCTGGTCCAGCCACGCGAGCGCCGCGTCGCTGAGCGCTCCGCCGCGCAGCTTGATGGTCTCGGGAAAACGCTCCCAGCGCTGGAAGCCGCGGCCGTAGCCATTGGCTGCGTCGAGCTGCACGTTGGCGGAAAAGCCGCCGCCCACCCACCCGCCCTGCGCCAGCCGCTGCCCGAAGGTCACCTCGTCCTCGGCGAGCTTCGAGTCGAAGTTGCGCACCTGATGCTGCGACGGATAGCGCGACGTCAGCAGCGAGGCGACTGACGGGTTGGTCCACGCGCTCGCGGCATAGGCGCGGGCGAAGCGCGTGCCCCGCTGCGCCAGCTCGTCCAGGAAGGGCGTCAGGCCGCGCGGGTTGCCGTCGACGCCGAGGCGATCGGCGCGCAGCGTGTCGACGACGAGGACCACCACGTTCGGACGGCTCGGCTCGGTACGACGGCAGGCGCCCGCACACAGGAGAAGACCCAGCGCGAAGAGCAGCGCGCGGAAGGCACGGGACGTCATGAGATTGGCCAACCGAGGCCGCGCCCCTTTATCGTGCACCACCGCTGCCGGGCAATACCGCTCCGGCGACCCTTGCGGTCCGACGCGGCGTTTGCCTAGTGTCCGCCCACCGATGAGCTCCAGTCGTCCCGCCTCCGCGGCGCAGATGCTGGCCGCGCTGGCCGTGGGCCTGAGCACGATCGTCTATCTGCCGATCCTCGGCGCGTACTTCTGGAACGACGACTTCCTGAACCTCTACCAGATCGTGAATCTCGATCCCGTGCGATACGTGCTGCGCCCGCACGGCGGCCACCTGCTGGCGACCCGCAACACGATCTTCCTCCTCTGTCATCACGCCTTCGGCACCTGGGCGCCGGGCTACTTCGTGCTCGTGCTCGTCTCGCACGCCGCGAACGTCTGGCTGCTGTTCCAGGTCATCCGGCGGTGTACCGCCAGCGATCGCCTCGCCGCCTTCGGCGCCGCGCTCTGGGGTACGTGTCCCCTGCACGCCGGCACGCTCGACTGGTACTCGGTGTACGGCCAGGTGGTCGTGGCGATCGTCCTGCTCGTCATCCTTGAGCGGGCGACCGCCCGGCCCCCGAGCGTGTCCCGCGGGCGTCTGGTCCTCTGGCCCATCCTGCTGCTCGCCGCGTGCACGTCCTTCGGGGTCGGACTCGGCATCGCACTGGTCGCCCCGGTCGTGGTCGCGCTCCTGCTGCCCGCGTCGGCGCGCCGCACATCCACGGTGGCGGTGCTCGCGCTGGTCGCGGTCGCCGTCCCCTTTCTCTACCGACAGATGCTCGCGCTCTACGTGCAGCTCGCCGGACCGTCCGGCGAGGTGACGACGACCGCCGTCATCCTGGGGCTGGCGCAGACTCCGAGCTTCTGGCCGACGATCCTCACCATGCTCGCCGCACTCGCGGCCTACGGACTGACTGGGCTCTCCGCGGGCTTCGCGTTCCGCGGCGGCCCTCCACCCGAGGCCCTGGTTCGACCGGTCGCGGTCGTCGCGACCCTGGCGATCCTCTGGGTGCTCCTCCGGGGCAGCCGCGAGACGCGTCGATACCTGATCGCGATGCTGCTCCTCGTCGCCGGCACCTACGGCATGGTCGCCATGGGCCGCGCCGTCTTCTTCGCGGGCGGCGCGCTGCACACCGGCATGAGCCAACCGCGCTATCACTACGTCGGGACGATCCCCCTGGCGGTCATCCTCTGCATCGTCCTCGCCCATCTCGGAGCACGGCTGCCCGCCCGCGGGGCCGGATCCCTGCTTCTCGGCTCCTGGGCGCTCGCGACGCTCGGGCTCCGCGCCGCATCGGCACCCTTCATCGACACGCATGCCGAGGCGCGGGCCGAAACGGAGCGCGTCGTGACGTCGATCCGGGCAGAGGTCGCCGCCACACCGCCCGGCGCGACCGTCCGCATCCCCAATCAGCAGTTCCTCGGCACCGGGCCGTTGATCGGGGGCAATCCCGAGGCGTTCCCCGGTTGGGCGGCCGTGTTCACGATCGTCTTCCCGAGCAACAGCGTCGACGGACGTCCCGTCGTCTTCGTCGCCAGTCCCGAGGTCGTCGCGGCGACGGCCGAGGGACGACGGACCGCGGGACTCCTCGTGCCGCCGTCGCCGTAGCCCGGGCACCACGTCAGGGAAGCGCCCACCCCACCAGTGTCGGCTGGAAGGTGAAGAGCACTTCGTGCTCCCCCGCTGGCACGGGCACGCCGCGGAAGAGGACATTGGCGCGGACGATCGGCGTCGGCGTCCCGTCGACGGCCGCGGTCCACCCCGGATAGAACTCGTCCGTCAACACGAGGAGGCTCGGCCGAGCCGCGCGCGTCCGCACGCGGACCCGCTCGGCTGCGTAGTCGACGATCTCCGCCGTGCCGACGTCGTCGTCCGTCCCCGGCACGATGCCCAGCGCGTCGTCCACCTGCTCGAGTACCACGGTCGTGCGGGCGGGAAACCCGGGGGACGCGAGACGTTCGAGCGCCGCGAGCCGGGTCGGCGCCGACTCCAGTCGGTCGACGAGGTACGCGCGCGGGAGCGCGTGGAGGTTGCGATAGATGCGATACCCGTCGCTCTCGTGCACCAGCTGCAGCGCCTCGCCCCCACCGTGGCTGGTGAATTCGCCAGCGGCGCTCTCGACCACGAACGCCGCGCTCATGAGGTCGAGGAGACGGGTGCGCGGCGATGCCGCGTCGACCTCGAGCTCCCCCTGCCGGATCTTGATCGCCGATGGCGCGGCGCCCGTCTCCATGAACGCCGTCCAGTCCGCGTAGGCGACGGGGAACACGTTCTCGCGATCGGCCACCGCGAAAATGCCGGACGCCATGCCCGCCTTCGCTGGGAGGACCGGGAACGGTCCGCGCCCCGCAAAATAGGTGCGCTCCCAGCCCTGGTGGGCGCGCAGGTAGTCCACGATGGCGGGGGGGAGGGCGTACAGGTCCGGATGGGTCTCCGGCAGTGGCACCCGGTTGCGGAACGCCAGGAAGAGTTCGAGCGTCACCAGGACCGGCAGCAGGCCGGCGGCCCGCGGCCAGCGGCGGCCGAGGGCGTCCACGCCGATGCCAGCGAGCATCGCGAGCGCGAAGGACGTGAGGAAGAGGAAACGCGCAGGACCGCGGAACCAGCTGCCGGTCGGCAGGTGGAAGTAGAGCCCGTAGACCGGCGTGGTGACGCCGAGAGCGAGGACGAAGGACGCGACCGCGAGCAGCGCGAAGAACACCGCGTCGGCGCGACGGAGACGGTCGCCCACGCCGACCAGCGCCAGGCAGAACCCGATCAGGCCGATGCCCACGGAGCGCGGAAACGCGACCCCGACCGCCGGCACCACCAGATCGCGCAGGGCGAGGAGCGGACGCGTCAGGCCGGCCGCGCCCATCGGGTCGCCCGCGGCGACGGAGAGCGTGGCGGGGCTGCGCGGACTCAGCCGCGCCAGCTCGGCGGCGGGGACGAGCTGGAGGCCCGCCAGGAGGAGCGCCACCCCCGCGGCGCCCGCGAGCAGCACCGATCTGCGCAGCACCGTCGCACGCGGCGGGTGAGCGGTCACGAGCCACCACGCCCACCAGCCGGCGATGACGTAGGCGGTGAAGAGGCAGAACAACGGATAGCCACCCAGGTATTGCGAGGCGAGGACGATCGCGAGCCCACACGCCGCCACCCGCGCACGGTCCGCGCGCAACACGCGGTCCGCGAGCGCGAGCGCCAGCGGCAGCCAGACGGCCCCGTACAGGTGATGCGGGACGAAAATCAGCCCGGCCACCGCTCCGCAGAAGGCGAAGGCCACGCCCGCCGTCACCGCGGCCGCGGTGCCGAGCCCACGCACGCGCGCGAGCACCGCCATGAACACGACCGCCAGCGCCACGTGCAGGATCGCCGACCACCGCATCGCCACCGCCGTCGGCAACAGGAGGTAGAGCGTGTTCAGGGGATAGAGGAGGAGATGCTGTGCGTTGGCGAAGAAGGGTGTGCCGCAGAGCTGGTAGGGATTCCACAGCGGGAACCGCCCGGCCCATAGCTCGTCGAATGCGTAACGGAAAGTCGGGTAGTAGTAGGCGAACGCATCGAAGTTGACGATGTTCAGCTCGCGTGGACCGTCGCTCGCCACACGCGTGTGCCACCACAGCGCAGCAAGGACGAACGCCCCGGCGGCAAGCCGCAGGACCTGCATCCGGGGTCGCGGCACGCCGCGATCAGGCCCGGGCGGCGTCGCTCGGCAGTCCGCGGTCGAGCTTCCCGCCGGGGATGACGGCGGTCGCGTGCGGCAGATCGAGGACCTCGCTGCTGAGGTCGTCCGCGTCGTCCGCCATGAAGAAGGCGGGCAGATTCTTCGGCAGCAAGCGGGTCGATCAGCCGCGGGAAGCGACGGAACGAGGCGCGACCTGCCGATGGCCTTCACGACCGGCCGCGGGCAGCGTCGTCCGCGTCAGCAGTAGAGCTTGTGGTAGTAGCGATAGAGGTCGTCGCTGACGCGTGACCGCCGCCTGCTCGGCCTCGACCTTCTTCGTGTAGCCGTAGTTCGGGAAGCTCGTCATCGCCCCGAAGCCGACGGACTTCATCTCGCACGGGAGATCGACGAGGAAGTCGAAGGTCTCGCGGCAGTGCTTCTCGTTCTCGAACTGCACCTTGGTGATCAGGTCGAAGAACGCCGTCGACGCCGCACTCGGCGATGATCCGCGCCGCCTCGATGGCCTTGCTGCTGGTCGACCGGGCGATTGAAGTCGTCTGCGAGGATCTCCTCGCTGCCCGACTGGATGCCCATCGTGATCGAGCGCAGCCCGCGTCCTTCAGCAGCAGGATGTCGTCCTTGCGTGTCGTCGTCGGGTACGTGTAGCACCAGAACGGCAGCCCGACCTCGCGCCTTGTAGCGCGGCGCGAACTCGCGCAGCCAGCGCGGGTTCACCGTGAAGACGTCGTCGTAGAACATCACCTGGCGGATGTCGTAGCGTCCGCTTCGCCTCGCACCAGCTCCTCGATGACGACGTCGACCGAGCGGCGGCGCAGCGAGTTCTTCTTGCCGAACATGTCCTGGTAGACGCTCTCGATGCAGAACGAGCACGAGAACGGGCAGCCGCGCTGCGTCATGATGGTGTACTGCGCTGCCGAGGTTGGGCGGGTAGACGTCGCGGCGGATCCGGTCGTCGTTGATGTGGACGGTGCGCGCCGGCTCGAAGTCGGGGATGGCGATCGTGCTCGAGCTCGAGAAGCGGCGCGTCCGGGTTCCGGATCATCGTGCCGTCGCGCTTGCAGCCAGAGGCCGGGGATGTCGGCGTAGTCCGCGCCCGCGTCGAGGCGGTTGGCGAGCTCGACGATCAGCTCCTCGCCCTCGCCGATGCAGACCATGTCGGCGTGCTCGAGGCACCAGTCGGGCTCGAGCGTCGGCCCGGCCCCGCCCCAGATGATCGGGACGTCGAGAGCGCGCTTGATCCGCGCCGTCACCTCCGCCGCCGGCTTCAGCGTGAGCGACGGTCAGGCTGAACCCGATGAGATCGGGCTTGAAGTCGCGCGAGCTCGTCGAGCAGGAGCTCGTACTCGCGCTCGGAGAACGGCGTGTAGCAGTTCCAGACGTACTCCTTGGCGCGCGCGCCGACACGTTCACGCCGGCGTACTCGGTCACCTGGTAGCGGTGCGCGTCGCTCGACCGGAACGACGAGGAAGTCCTTGAAGTAGATGATGCGGGTATCGTGGCCGGCGCGCTGCAGCTCACCCGAAAGCTGCGAGACTCCCAGGTTGAGCCCGGTGAAGAGCTTGATCAGCGCGACTCGAGCCATCTGCGACCTCCAACGGAACCGGTCGGCGCGCCAGAGCGGGACACGCGACGGACACCCGTACCGAGCCTTGGATGGTACCGCGGGCCTCAGCACGGAGTCAATGAAACTCCGCACCCGATTGTGTTCGGGCCGCCCATCCTCTATGGCCGGGCCCGCATGGCGCTTGCGGAGCCGGACGAACGTCGCGCGACGGCTCCGCGGGCGCGGATGGAGGGGGTGGTGCTGGCGCTCCTGCCCCCCGCGCTGGCGGCGTTCACCTTCTTCCCGATCACGGCGAACTACTTTGCCAGCGACGATTTCCTTCACCTCCTGACGCTCGCGAACGACGGCCTCCGCCGGTTTCTGCTGACGCCCTTCGGGGGGCACGTGCTCGTCGTTCGCAACCTGGTCTTCGCCCTCTGCGTGTGGGCGTTCGGCACCGACCCGGTGGGATACTTCTGGGTCGTCCTCGCGACCCACGTCGTCAACACGTTCCTCCTTCATCTGGTGCTGGTGCGAACCACCGCATCGCGACCCGTGGCCTGCCTCGTCGCCGTTCTCTGGGGGGCCGCGCCCCACCACGGCGTCGCTCTCGGCTGGTATTCGGTCTACGGCGAGATGCTCTGCGCAACGCTCGTCCTGCTCGTCCTCCTCGACGTCGTGGCCGCGGCCGGGGACGAGGGAGCGGTCTCGACCCGTCGCACGGTGGGGTGGTTCATCCTGATCACGGCCGCGGCCACCGCCTTCGGCGTGGGCATCGGCGTCGCGCTCGTATTCCCGCTCGCCGCCACCCTCCTCGTCGGGCGCGCACGGCTCACGGCGGCCGGCAGGGTCGCGCTCTGGTCGATCCCGATCGTGGTGACCGTCACATACGTCGCGATCCAGCGGAGCGAGGTGATCCGCGACATACCGGTGCTGAAGGCGGTCACGATGCTCGCCACGTCGGGACTCGTCGTCTTCGCGATGTGGTGGGACCTCGTCGCCTATGGCACCTACGCCCTCGCGGCCGGCCCCTTCGTGTCCGCGGCCTTCTTCGCGACGCCGCTCGGCATGGTCGTCGCCGGCGCCGCGGTCGCGGCGCTGGTGATGGCGATCGCGCTCGCCCCACCGCACCGGCGCCAACGGCTGCTGGCGATCGCGCTGCTCGCCCTCGGTGCCTACGGCATCATCGCCGCCGGCCGGGCCGCCCTCTATTCCTCCCTGGGCGGCAACGTCCTCCAGGGCAGCACCGAAGGGCGCTACCACTACGTCGGCCAGCTCTTCCTGGCGGTACTCCTCGCGCACGGACTCGTCGCCGTCGGACGGACGTTCGCCCCGACCCTGCGCGCGGTGGCGTACGCGTCCATCCTGGGCGTCATGGTGCTCGGCTTCGTCGTGCGCCGACCCGCGATCGACCATCACGACGACGTCCGCGTCGCCACGCGCGAGGCGATCGCTCGGATCGACGCGGACGTCGCCGCGGCGCGCGCGGCGCATCCCGACGCGCCGTCCGTCACGATCGAGAACCGCCCGTTCGGCCCCGCCCTGTTCCCCGAGTTCGTGGGCACGGCGGGACTGTTCGTGATCTGGTACCCGACGGACGTCCTCCAGGATCGAGAGGTGATCTTCGCGGCCGCGCCCCGCGCCTGGCAGGCCGCCCAGGCGCGCGGAGGACGTCTGGCGGCGCTGGTGCGTCCGGCTACGGCACCGCCCGGTCCGTAGACGCGGCGTCGGGGCCGGCGAGCAGCGAGCCCACCCTGCCCCGCAGGTCGCGATACTCGACCCAGGCCGCGGCATTGCGTTCGACGAAGCGCACGCGTCGCCCCCGCACCACGTCGTCCGGATGCGCGAGCGTGAACAGCGCCACCCAGCCCGGGAAGCGCACCCGGGGCAACACCGCGCCGAGAAGCTCGTACGGCGGCGGCTGATTGTCGAGGACGACCGTCGTCCCCGGCGGCGCCGCGTCGATCGCGCGATCCATCGCCGCCAGAGACGTCACGACCCACTCGCGCGGCGCGTCGCGCTGCTCGAGCCGCCAGTCCGATCGCGCCCAGGCGACGACCACCAGCGTCGCCCACGCGAGGACGACGGGAGTGACGAGCCGTCCCGCGCGGGGCATGTCGGCGACGCCGTCGAGGGCCACGCACAGCGCGAGGACGAGGGGCACGCCGGCAAGGTAGTGATATCGGCTCACCATCGCAGCCAGGGCCATGTCGCGACCGAAATTCGCGTAGATCGCCGCACGACCCGTGGCAACGAGAGCGTACACCGCGCCCGCCACGAGGAGCGCGGCGAGGATCGTCCGACGATGCCTGCGCTCCACGGCGCCGAGCGAGAGCACGCCGACGTACACGAGGACGCTCAGCACGGTCGTCGTGTCCGAGTGGGTCGGACCGATCGCCCCAAAGCTCAGCAGGGTCGAGGTGATCCCGAATCCGACGAGCCGTAGGAACATGACGAGCGTCGCGTCCGGCCGCTGGTGGAACGTGGCAAAGAGGATCGCCTGGTCCATGCTCGGCGGAGCGACGCGCGCGGCCAGCCACAGCAGTCCCGCGTACATCGCCACGGTCGCCAGCGGGAGCGCCAGAAGCAACCGGGCCGCAGGCGATCGGCGGATCGACGGATCGAGCATGAGAGCGACGGCGGGAAGGACGATGGCGACGGCGATGCCCGTCCCGAAGCAGGTGGCCCCCGCGAGCGCCAGCGCGCACCACCCGAGCGCCCTGGACATCGTCAGGACGCGCCCGGCGTTCGCGGTCACGGCGTCGAGCAGCACGAGCAGTATGGTGGTACCCAGCACCTGGCCGTACACGGCGTACCACCCGAGCGCCCCGGCGTTCACCGGAGACGTCCCCCACAGTATCCCCGTGAACGCCGCCAAGAGCGGCCGTGACGTCACCCGCATGGCGACACGCGCCAGCAGCCCCGCGTTGACGGCGTGCGTGAGCAGCGTCACCCATCCCCACGGCGCGGCGTCGAGACCGAAGAGGCGCCAGCAGACGTAGATGACCAGATTGCGCAGAACGAGGACATGGCCACCGAACGGCTGGATGACGAAGCGCGCGAACCCGTCGTTCACGATCTGCAAGAGACAGGCGAAGTCGTCGGCGAAGAAGTAGAGCCCCGGCAGCTGATGGTAGACCGCCGCGGCCAGAACCGCCGGCGCGATCACCGCCGCCGCGGCCGCCGGACGCCCGAGCGTCCGCGTCATCGGAGTCCCAGGCGTCGCAGCGGCAACGGCCGGTCGAGCGCTCCGTCGCGCAGCCCGCGCAGGTACTCGAGGCTCTCCGCGAACTGCCCGTGCCACCATGCCCGCGCGACGTCGCGCGGCAGCGCGATCAGCGCGTCGACGAGCGGCAGCACCATCCGGGCCAGCGCCCGACGCACGCGACCGCCGGGCCCCCGCGGCGGCTCGCGCAGCACCGCGTGGCGCAGCACGAAGTACTCCCGCCCGAACGCGCCCCAGCTCCAGTCGCCGAGACGGAGCCGCGATCCTTCGTCCATCAGGACCGCGGTCCACTCGAGCGGCACCTCGCGGAGCACCGCCCGGACGAACGAGCGCCGCTCGCGCGGGGTCGCGTAGGCGCGCAGCAGGCGACACGTGTTGCGGGCGCCGAGGTACGTGCGCACCGGGTTCCACGGCAACGGCTCGGCGTTCGGTAGCTCGGCGCGCGCGCGGCGGCGCACGACCGCCGGGCGCTCGCCCCGCAGGACGCGGGTGCTCCGCGATCCGCGATGATAGACGCGCGACAGCGGCTCGAAGAACAGCTCGTAGCCCGCACGGTGCGCGCGCAGCGACCAGTCGACGTCCTCGTGGTAGGCGAAGTAGGCCTCGTCGAACAGCCCGACGCGCTCGAGCGCTTGGCGGGAGATGAGCACGCTGCACCCCATCACGATGGGCACCGGGCGCCGGTGGTCGTACCCCTCCCCGGGCATCGCGTTCACGCCGATGATCTGCACCACGTGACGTTCCGCCGGATGCCATTCGCACCAGGCGACGTCGAGCAGCTCGGGGCGATCCATGCGGAGCACGGCGCTGGACACGGCACCGGCCGTCGAGCTCGAACCCATCGCCTCGAGGAGTGGCGGCAGGAAGTCCGGCGCCACGCGCGTGTCGTTGTTGAGCAGCAGGACGGCGGTCGCGCCGGCGGCCAGCGCGCGCCGGATGCCCGCGTTGTTGCCTCCGGCGTACCCGCGGTTCTCCGGCAGGGCGAGGAGATCGATGCCCGGACACTCGCGCCGGATCGCCGCCACGGAATCGTCCTGCGAGCCGTTGTCCACGACGGTGACGGTCGCCCCGCCGAGTGTCGCCGCGGCGAGACTGCGCAGGCACTCGATCGTGTCGGCCGCACCGTTCCAGTTGAGGACGATGACGTGGACCCCCGCAGCGTCCATCGGGATCCGTCAGCCGGTCGGCAGCAGCCGCCAGAGCGCGCGCCGTGCCGCGCCCGGCGGGCGCTCGTTGCGTCGCAGTCGCCGCGCCACGCGGGCGACCGTCCGTCGGCGCGAAGCGTCCGTCCCACAGAGGCGATCGAGCGCCTCGCCCAGCGCGACGTCCGCCGCACGCTCGCGGCTCGGAGTGAGGATCGGGACGCCGTACTCACCGGCGAAGCGCGCACCGCACTCGCGGCAGCGCAGGCCCGACCCGTCGGCGTCGAGTCCACCGCGGCGGCAGTCGGGACAACGGAGCCGGTCGCGCAGCGCGGGATCGACGGGCCGCTCGCACGCCGGGAACCCCGCCCCCCCCTCCGCCATCGCGCGGTGGAGGTCCGCGAGCGCGTGATGGAACGCCGCCGTGCGCTCGACCAGCCAACGCGCGCGCGCCGCGTCGTCCTCCGCCCGCGGCGGGCGCACCTCGACGCCCGGCTTCGGGCAGACCACGAGGACACCGAGCGTTCCCGCACCATGCCCCCCGTCGCCGACCGCGCGGCAGAGCGCGGCGGTGAGCGCGGACACGTCGGTGAGCGCGCCGTACGCGGCCTCCTGCCGCGCGACAGGCGCGAACACGCTCGCGGGCAGGGTCCGATCGCAGAACAGGTTCTCGTGACGCAGCGTCGGACCGAAGATCGCCTCGATCTCCTCGAGCAGGAGGAAATTCCGCTCGACGTGCGGCACGCGGACGTCGACCCGCAGATGCGACAACAGGCGCTGCCAGCGATCCACCGACAGCGCCTCGAGGCTCGTCATGACCAGCATGCGTCGGGTGATACGCAGCAGCTCGGCGATGGCCTCGACGGGGCGCACGAGGTGCTCGAGGACCTCGGACGCGAGCACGACGTCGAACGCCTCGTCGCGGAACGGGAGGCTCGCGAGGTTGAGCGTCACCGCGTGGTCGAGCCGCCCGAACCCGCTGCCGCCGTACGGCAGGTTCATGGGGTGGACCATGTCCGAGTAGAACGCCGGAACGCCGTACCGCTCGCCCACGCGTTCCGGATAGACGTCGAAGCCGGAGCCGACGTCGATGAAGCTCGAGAAGGAGACCCCGTCGAGCCAGCGGAAGATGCGGAGCTTCCGCAGCAGCTCCTGGAAGTGGAAGGGCGACAGCCGTCGCGGACGTCCGTCGGCCTCGTACACCTCGTCGTCCGGCGTACGCGCCTTCAGGGAGGCGACCGCGCGTTCGTACTGCGCCTCGAGCCACGCGCGCGTGCGCGCCTCGACGGCAAGGTGAGAGGTGGACACGGCGGGGGGCGGTCGTACCATGGCGGCGGACCGGGACGCCATCGGGCGCGGGGTTCAACCGGGCGGTCGGCCGTAGAGGGCGTGGACGAACGACAGGCCGGCGACCGGCTGGTAGTGCGCCCGCACGGCGGCGACGACGGGATCGTCGGGCGTCGTGAAGAGCCGGTTCACGAACACGTAGTCCGGCACGCCGTGCTCGATGGCCGCCACCACCTCCTCCACCTGCGCCGGCGCGCTGTATCCCTGGTGCAGGAGCGAGTACGGGAGTGGATTGTCCGCGGGCAGCGCCAGATAGAGCCACGCGTCGGACGGGTAGCTGTACAAGCGCAGCGGGTAATGGGCGGGGTGGAGCGCAAGAATGACGGACCCGAGAATCCGATGGGTCTCCGGCGTGCCCGCAAGGACGCCGAAGGCGCTGTGGAATCGCGCCGGAGCCAGAGTACGGGCGCGCGAGAGGTTTCGCTCGCCCTTCCATGCGGCGCCGGCGAGCAGGAGGGCGAGCCCCGCGACGCCACCGATCCGGGCGAGCCGATGGCTGCGCATCCACGGATGATGTCGCGCCCGCGACAGGATTCCCGCGGCCAGGACGAGTCCGAACGGCATGACGAACGCCAGGTGGATGAAGTCGGGGAAGTACAGCACCGAGGCCGCCATCAGCACGGCCAGCAGCACCAGGACCGCACGCCGATCCTCTGCCGGGCCCCAGCCCCGCCGCGCCGCCCGCACCAGCCCGAACCCCTCGACCAGGGTCGTCGCCGGGATCAGCGCGGTGAGTCCGGGAAGCACCGCCGCCTCGCCAGGACCTCCCAGCGGACCCGCCCCACCCCAGGATACCGTGCCGACGTGGTAGCCACTGTAGCGGGTGAAGACGAACCCGACCGTCGCGTAGAGCACGTCGGCGAGCGAGGACCTCCAGATCGACACCCCGAGCACGAGCCCGACCGTCGCAGCTCCGCCTACGGCAGCCCAGCCCACCTCCCGCAGCACGCGCTGCCACCCTTCACGTCGGGCGATCAGCAGGATCGCGATCGCCAGCCACAGCGCGAGCGGCACGCCGCGCTGCTGCTGCGTCCCGACGGCGAGGCCAGCAACGATTCCAGCGACCGCGGGGCGAAGTCGCTGCGAGTCCCGCCAGCATGGGGCGAGCAGCGCGCTCGCCGTCGCCAGGCCGAGCGTCGTCGACAGCCAGTGCGGACTCGCCATTGGCCACACCGGATAGCCCGCGGCCACGAACACCACCGCAGCCAGCAGCGCCTCCGCGGGCGACGCGACCAGCCGAGCGAGCGCGAACGTGCAAACCGTACTCGTGGCGCCGGCGAGCGCCATCGCCACCTTCGCCGACGTGATGCTGATCCCTCCGACACGATAGGCCAGCGCAAAGTAGTAGAAGCCGAGCGGCGTGATGAAGTCGAAGAAGTCGCGATACGGCGCCTGCCCCTGCAGCACGCGCTTCGCTCCGTAGAGCGTGAAGCTCTCGTCGGCGAAGTTGAGCGTGGGCGGAAAGGCCAACTGGTAGACGAGCGCTCCGACGCCGAGCGCGATCCCCAGGCCGATCGACGACCGATCGCAGCGCCTCCGCACGGGGCGCGGACGTATCAGCTCGCGTGGCTCCCCGTCCAGGGCGAACGATCCGCGGGCGCGCCCGCCGCCCGCGGCTTGTGCTCGCCGGGTGCCAGCTGGTAGTGACCGCGCCCGTGGCCAGTCCCGTGACCCCGGCGCTCACGCTCGCCGCAGGGCTCAAAGGGGCGCTGTTCCACTACGGACGCCTCCTCGGGAACGGCAACCGTGGACTCCCCGTGATCCGGACCGCGCTCGCGGCGACCCCCGACGAGCGCGTGCTGGACTTCGGCTGTGGCTGCGGCGGCTTCTCGAAGGCCGTGCCCGGCGACTATCTGGGCATCGACCTCGATCCGGACTACATCGCGTTCGCCCGGTGGCGGTGGGGATCGCCACGCCGGCAGTTCGCCACCCTCCGGCTCGAGGAGCTCGATCCGCGCGAGCCGTTCGACAAGGCGATCATGGTGAATTGCCTCCACCACCTGTCGGATGCGGCGGCCAACGACGTGCTCGGGCGTCTTGCCGTCCTCGTCCGCCGCCGCCTGGTCGTCATGGACCTCGACCCGGAGGCGTCCAACCGCTTCCAGTCGTTCCTCATCGCCCACGACCGCGGGCGATTCGTGCGGCCTCCGCACGTGCAGCGCGCGCTGCTCGAGCGCCACTTCCGCGTCGTGGGCCAGAGCGGCTTCCGCTACGTCACCGGGACCGCGGTGCAGGTCGTGTTCACCTGCGAGCCGCGCGCATGAGCGCGCGTCACAGGTGGGCGTCGAACCACGCGAGCGTCCGCATCCACATCGCCCGCGTGTAGACGTGGCCCCGCCGGGGCAGCAGCACCGACGAGAAGCGGCGGCGCGCCCCGTACAGCCCCCACACCGGGGCGCACGCCCGCGCGATCGCGCGGACTCCGGGCGCCGGCGACCCGTCGTCGCGGTCACCGGTGAGCGCGAGGAACGGTCGCGGCGCGACGAGGCTCACCACCGCCTCGGTGTCGAGGTGCCGCAGCATCCCCGGCACGTAGTAGTAGATGCCGTGGCGATGGAGCGCCCTCGCCCGTAACAGGTCCTGGTAGCGGGTGAGACAGGCGACGGCGACGGTCACCGCCACACGCTCGTCCATGGCCGCGAGCCACCAGCTGCGGGTGCTGCCCATGCTCATGCCGGTGGCGCCGATGCGCCGCGGATCGATCTCGGGGCGCGCGGCCAGGTAGTCGAGGGCGATCCGGTCGTCGCGCAGCATCATCGCCCACAGGCTGGTGCCCTGCCACAGGAAGAGCTTCGCGAGGCTCAGCTCCTCCGCGCGTCCCGTTTCGCGCGGACCGCCGGGCCCCTGCCCCTGCCGTCCGCCGAACGCGTAGGCGTCGATCGCGAACACGGCGTATCCGCGCCGCGCCAGTGCGACCGCCGGGGTCTCGCGGACGGGCCACGGTTGGAACAGCTCCTCGAGCCCGGTCGCGTAGTCGCCCCAGTGCGAGTGATGGTAGAGGACCGCCGGGTACGGCGGCCGTCCGCGCGTCGGCAGCAGGAGCGCGGCGGGGACGCGGCGGCCGTCGCCGGCGTCGAGGCGCAGGTCTTCGCGCACGTAGTGCGCCTCGGCGCGGCGCGCCACCCGCTGTGCCCGGAGCGGCCGTGGCGGCGGGACCCCGCCCACCAGACGCGCCAGTACGCGCCGCACCGCCATCCGTTGGCGGCGCCATGCCGCACGTGTCGCCGGCGGACGGAACGGGGGCGGTCGCCGGATCGTCACCGGTCGCCTCCTAGCCCGTGCCGATCGAACTTGCGAGCCAGCCGGTTGTCGCCGGCGATCCCCCCCTGTTACACACTCGGACGTGACCGGCCCGCGGCCTTCCGACGTCGAGGCGCTGAACGACCAGTTCGCGCGCGACCATTCGATCGACGACTACTATGCGCGGTCACCGCTGCCGATCCGTTGGATCGAGCATCGGCGCCTCGCGATCATCCGCACGATGGTCGGGCCGACGCGCGGGCTGTCGCTCTGCGAGGTCGGCTCCGGCGGCGGCCACGTGCTGCGCATGTTCCCGGAAGCCCGCCTGACCGCCATCGACGTCTCCCAGGTACTGCTGGACACCGCGCAACGGAACCTGTCCGGCTACGACGTGCGCTTCGTCAAGGGCGAGGTCGACAAGCTCGACCTGCCGGCCGCGAGCTTCGATCGCATCGTCTGCACCGAGGTGCTCGAACACACCCTCGACCCCGACGCGATCCTCGCCGCCATGGCCCGCCTGCTCCGCGCGGACGGCGTCGCCGTGATCACCGTCCCGAACGACCCCCTGATCCTCAGGCTGAAGGCCTTCGTGCGGCGTACGCCGGCGGGCTGGGCGCTCCGCGATCGCGTCGAGTGGGGCGGCGATCGCTACCACCTGCATCGCTGGACGCCCGGCGAGTTCGAAACGCTGCTCACGCGTCACTTCCGCGTCACCGCCCGTCGAGCGGCCCCGTTCGCCGCGCTGCCGATCCGCGCCTGCTTCCGCTGCGTCGCGCGCTGACGTCAGCCGGCGTCGTGATGGACGCGCATCAGCTGCTTCAGGCATTCGCCGAACAGCAGCGCGTTCCAGTCCTTGCGGTCGAACGCACTGGTCTTGAACAGCCAGAGGTTCACCGGCGCGGGAAGCCCGTGCTTGACGGTCCGCCGCGTGATACCGAGCTCGGCGCCGACGAGGCGCCGCAGCGCCTGGCGGAGCACCCACTTGCCCTGCCCGTCACGGAACTTCAGGCGATCGTGCAAGCGGGTCGAGAATTCGACGATCCGGTGGTCGAGGAACGGATTGCGGACTTCCAGGGAGTTTCCCATGCTGAGGCGGTCCGCCATCACCAGGAGCGGCTGGAGGAACACGGTCGACTCGACGACGCTCAGGTTCTGGGCGAACGAGCGCTCGTTTCGCCAGATGCGCGAGAAGAAGTCGACGAGCAGTGGCACCCCGGCGAGCCCCTGGCGCGTGGCCATGCGACAGAAGCGTTCGATCGGCGTGCCGAAGTAGCGCCGGCAGAGCGTGCCGTAGGGCCCGGCGAAGTCGCCGGCGAGCGCCTCGTCCTCGCGCAGCAGCAGCTCGTTGCGGTAGTAGCCGTTGAACAGCTCGTCCGAGCCCTCACCCGACAGCGCGACGACGAAGCCGTCGCGACGGACCTGACGGGCGAGGCAGTAGAGCGGAAGCACGCTCTGTGATCCGACCGGGAACTCGATGCAGCGCGCGAGATCGGAGAAAGTCTCGAGGAAGTCCTCCCGCGTCGGCGTGACGATGCGCGGCTCGAAGCCGCGCTGGCGAGCGAATTCGAGCACGTAGTCGCGCTCGTTGATCGTCTCCTCGAATTCCGTGAACTGCACCGTGTACGTCACGTCGCAGCCGAGGACCGCCTGGATCAGCGAGGAGTCGATGCCGCCCGAGAGGAAGATCGTCACCGGCACGTCCGCCACCTGGCGGACGCGACACGCGTCGGTGAAGAGGCCCAGGAACTCGTCCACGGCGACGTCGTCGTCGACGATGTCCACCGAGGGCTCGGGGAACGTCCACCAGCGATGCCGCTCGACGGCGTTGGTCGCCGGCGTCCAGCGCAGCCATTCCCCGGGCATCAGGCTCTGGACGTTGCGAAACGGCGTGTACGCGTCGAAGTAGAACTCGAGCGCGCGACAGATCGGCACCTCTTCGAAGTCGAGCTCGCGGAAGCACTTGAGCTCCGACGCGAAGCCCAATCCGCGCGGACCCGCGCTGTAGAAGAGCGGCTTCTTGCCGAGTCGATCGCGGGCGAGGAAGAGCTGCTCGTCGTGCCAGACGGCGATCGCGAACATGCCGTTCAGGCGATCGAGGCACGCCGGCCCCCATTCGAGGTACGCCGCGAGCACCACCTCGGTGTCGGTCGGCGTTTCGAAGCGATGTCCGCGCGCCTCGAGCGCCGAACGCACCTCGCGCCAGTTGTAGACCTCGCCGTTGAAGGCGATCACCGCACCGTCACGGCGCATCGGGGTCGGGACGTTCCCCTTGTAGACGACGTTCAGGCGCGTCTGACCGATCACGACCTCCTGGTCGGCGGCGGTGCGGACCGTGATCCGCCCCTGCTGGTCGGGACCGCGGTGCAGCAGGAGCTGCTCCGCGTCGCGACTGATGAGCTCCGGCGTCCCTCCGAAGATGCCGCACATGGCCGCCGTCCTATAGCACACCGCCCGCCGACGGAACGCGCGCCGCACCCGCCGTGGCCGATGCGAGGTCGGCGGTTGTCGCCTCGTCGGCCGCGATGGTAAGCAGCCCCCGTGTCCGCCGCCGGCGACCCGATCGAGCTGAGCGTCCTGGTGCCCTGCTACAACGAGGAGGGCAACCTTCCGGAGCTGGTCGAACGCACGCTCCACGTCTTCGCGCGCCGCGGCATCGTCGGGGAGCTCGTGCTGGTGAACGATGCCAGCCGTGACGGTACCGGCGCCCAGATCGACGCCCTGGCAGCGCGGCATCCCGAGGTCGTCGGCGTCCATCACGCCACGAACCGCGGCATCCCCGGGGGCTGGAGAAGCGGCTTCGAACGCTCTCGCGGGCGCTACGTGTGCACGATCGACGCCGACCTGCAGTACCAGCCCGAGGCGATCGCCGTGCTCTACCGCGAGATGTGCTTCAGCAAGGCCGATCTGGTGCAGGGCTGGCGCAGCACGTTGGAGCGCTACCAGTACGACTTCCGCTACTACATGAGTCGCGGCCTCGACCTGCTGCTCAAGTTCGCCTTCGGCATGCCCGAGCACGACGTCAAGTCGGGCTTCGTCCTCTACAAGCGCGAAGTCTTCGAGGACATTCTGGAGGACGCGCCGAAGTACTTCTACTTCCAGCACATGATCACGGTGATCGCGAAAGGGCGCGGCTACTCGCTGCGACAGGTCGAGACGGTCTTCGAGGAGCGCCGCGCCGGACAATCGTTCATCCGCGGGATGCCGCTCAAGATGATCTTCCGGACGTTCGCGGACATCGGTCGGGGTCTCGCCGAGTTCCGTCTTCGCGAACCGAAGGACCAGAGCCTCGTCCCCCTGGTCGGCGGCGCCGCGGCGGCACCGGCGGCGCCCCTGCCCGCCCGCACCTACGACGTCGGCCTGCCGACCCGCAAATTGCGCCCGTCACACAACGCACCCCGATACCTCTCCGAACTGCGGCAGACGCAGTGGCTGCCGCCCGAGGCACTCGCGCAGCTCCAGCTCCGTCGCCTGCGCCGCCTCGTCCGTCACGCCTACGAGCACGTCGGCTACTGGCGAGAGGCCCTTCAGAATGCGGGTGTCCTGCCGGACGATCTGCACCGCCTGGCCGACCTCGAACGCCTCCCGATCCTCACCCGCGAGACGCTGCGAGAGAACATCTACTTCGACCTGCTCTCGGACAGCAGTGACAAGCGCAAGATCGAGAAGCTGGCGTCGAGCGGACGCACGGGCGAGCCCCTCGGCTTCTTCATCGATCGTCTCCAGGTCGACATGCGCTGGGCCGCCACGGTGCGTGGCCTCGAGTGGACCGGCTTCCACGCCGGCGCCCCCCGGGTGGTGCTGCGACGCGATGGCGCGTCATCGGGAACACGGGCGGGGACGCGATCGATTCCGGCGTTCGCCACGGACGCCGCGGCGCTCGATCGCGCGGTCGCCGCGCTCCGCGCCGATCCGCCCGCGCTGATCGAGGGCGATACGGAGGCGCTCGCGATCCTCGCGGGACACGTCGCTGCTCGCGGGCGACTCGCCGTGGGGGCGGTCCTGGCGTCGGGGCAGACGCTCACGCCGGCCCTTCGCGAGGTGATCGAACGCGCGCTCGGCGGCCCCGTGTTCGACGCCTATGCGACGCGCGAATTCGGCACGGTGGCACAGGAATGCCCGACGCACCAGGGACTGCACGTGTCGTCCGAGAACGTGCTGATCGAGGTCACACGCAACGGCCGTCCGGTTGCGGAGGGACAGCCCGGCGACGTCCTCGTGACCGACCTCGTCAACCGCTGCGTCCCCCTGCTGCGCTATCGGCTCGGAGACACCGCAGCCCTGGTCACGGAGCCATGCGCCTGCGGCCGGAGTCTGCCGCGGTTGATCGGCCTCGCGGGTCGTCCCGCGGGTGCCGCGGTGGGCACGAGCGGCCAGCTCGTTCCGGCAGTGTTCTTCGCGGAGCTCTTCCAGGAACTCGAGTTCGCGGTCGCGGGATACCGGGTGACGCAGGAGCGCGCCGGGCATCTCGCCGTGCGCCTGGTGTGCCGCTCGCGCTTCGGCGCGGACACGGAGCGGAGGCTGCGTGCGGCGTTGGCCGCAGTCCTCGGTCCCGATCTGCAGGTGTCGCTCGAACGCGTCGAGCACCTGCCTCCGGGCTCCCCGGCGTTCGAGGGCCTCCTCGCTCCGGCGCCGCTGAACGCGAGTCCGGGGCGGGCCGCCCCCGGCGACGCGTGCCAGGAAGCCCTCCGCTGAGCAGCTCCGGAGCGCGAGCCGACGTCGCGATCGCCGGAGCGCTCTTCGTCGGCACGGCCGCCTGGGTGTTCAACCTGCCCTGGTTCCTCGGCGGCGACGAAGGCTACTACCTCTACGAGTCCGCCCGCCTTCTCGACGGCAGCGTCTTCTATCGCGATCTGTTCGACCTGATCACCCCCGGATCGCACTGGCTGCTCGCCGCGCTGTTCCGCGCCTTCGGCACGACCATGACGACGGCGCGCGGGCTCCACGCCGCCACGCAGGGGCTGATCGTCGTGCTGGTGTGGACGGGCTGCCGGCTCCTCGGCGTCCGCCGCGGCGTCGCGGCCGCCGCCGCGCTCCTGCAACCCGCGCTCTTCGAATCGGCGTGGCAGTGCACCAGTCCGCACTGGCTCGCCACGCTGCTCACGCTCGCCGTGCTGGTGGCGTTCCTGCGCGCGCCCGGCGCCGCCGTCGTCCCGGGGCTGCTCGCGGGCCTGGTGATCGCGGTCCAGCAGCAGAAGGGCGTCATCGTCGGGGCCGGCGGTGCCGCCGCCATCGTCGCGGGCGCACTCGCCGCCGGAGGACCCGGGTCGGCCGGGCGGTGGTCCGTCGGCTGGCCCGGTACCTCCTGGGCATGCTCGCCGTCGTGGTCCCGCTCGGGATCGCGCTGCTCTGGTCGGCCGGCGTCGAGCCGGTATGGACGGCACTGGTGGTCTTCCCGGTGGTGAACTATCGCCGCGTCAATCGGGTGCCATGGGGCTATCCCGGGATGCTGCCGACCTACACGTTTCCGCATCTCCTGGCGTGGCTGCCGGCCGTCACCCTCGTCGTGGCGGCGCGCTTCGTGCGACCGGGCCGCAACCCCGAACGGCGCCGACAGGATGCCACCCTGGTCGTGATGGCAGGGGCCGCCGCCGGGTCGATCGCCTACTATCCGGACTACATCCACCTCGCCTTCGTGGGCTCGGTCTTCGCCATCCTCCTCGGCGACGTGATCGAGACGGGGCTCCGCGCCCTCGGGCAACGCGCCGTCACCGGTGCCCTGACGATGCTCGCACTCGTCGCCCTCGCCGCCCAGCTCGGACGCGTCATGATCCGCGCCCACCGCGACTTTCCCATCCCCCTCGCGACGCCGTTCGGCGAGGTCCGGTTCCACGCCACTCCGGAGGCCGCCATCTACGCCCGGATCGCCGCGATCGCACAGGCCACCCCGAGCCACGAGCTCTTCAGCTACCCGTGGGGCGGCGCCGTGCATCTCCTCACGGGAACGATCAACCCGACGCCGATCCAGCTCTATCTCCCGAACTACACCACCCCCGGGCAGATCGCGGACACGCTCGCCGTCCTCGAGCGACGTCGGGTGCCGTACGTGGTGACGCCCGGCCCGCTCGACCCGAAGGATCCGATCCTGGCCTACGTCGCGCAGCACTACGAGCAGGTCGTCGAGGCGGGTCGCGCCCTCCCGATCTACCGACGGCGCGAATGATGGCGGCGGACAACGACGGACCCCGTGTCCCGCACGCAGCGTGGGATCGCGGGATCGCGCTGGCGCTGGCCGCCCTCGCCGTCGCCTACCTGGTCTCGCTGCCGCACAACCTCGGAACGTCGGACGAGGCGACCTATCTCTACGAAGCCAAGCGGCTTCTGCACGGCGCCGTCATGTACCGCGACGTCTTCGACTTCATCACGCCGCTCTGGATGTATCTGATGGCGGCGATGTTCTGGGTCTTCGGCACGGACATCGTGACGGCCCGCGTCGGCATCGCCGTGATCCACGGGGTCGGCATCGTCCTCCTCTATCGCACGGCCCGCGCGCTCGACGTCGGCCGGCCGCTCGCCAGCGTGACCGCGCTGGCGTATCTGGTCCTCTCGCCGCCGGCCTGGCCGGTCGCGAGTCAGCACTGGCTCAGCACGGTGCTCACGGTGGCCCTCGTCTGGGCGTGCGCGGCACGTGATCGGGAACGCCGCAGCTTCGCCTTCGTCCCGGGAATCATCCTCGGCCTCCTCGTGTGCACGCAGCAGCAGCGCGGCCTGCCGTTTGGCCTCGGCATGGTCGGGTGGCTCGTGGTCGACCACGTGGTGGCCCGACGTTTCGCGCCGCGCCCCTTCTCCGCACTCGTGCGCGACGTCTCCATCTTCGCCGGGGGAGCCCTCATCGTGATCGTGCCGGTATTCGCCATCCTGGCCCTGCGCGCAGGCGTAGGCCCGATCTGGCAGGCGCTCGTGCGCTTCCCGATCGAGAACTATGGCGCGGTCACCCGCTGCAGCTGGGGCAACGTGAATCTGATGACGGCCGTGGTGGCGTCCTACACCGCGCCGCGGGTCCTCTTCTGGATGCCGCTCGTCCTCATCCCCGCCCTGGCTCGCCTCGTCATGCTCCTCGTCATCCGGCGCGACCCGACCGCAGCGCGTCGGCTCGCACTCCTCGCGAGCAGCTGCGGCGCATCGGCGCTGTCGGTGCTCTACTTTCCCGACGTCGTGCACCTCGCCTTCATCGCCCCGGCGTTTCTCCTGACCGCCGCGGAAGGCCTCGCCTGGCTCTCGCGCACGCTGCTACCGACGGCGACCGCCCGCCGCGCCGGCGCGGGCGTCCTGCTCCTCGCCGCCACCATCGGGGGCACCATCCGCCTGCACACGAACCGCGAGCGGCTGCGGGCGGCGTTTCCCATTCGCCACCGGACGGCGTTCGGAGACATCGACTACGCGACGCGCGACGAGGTCCGCCTGCAGGAGAAGGTGCAAGCGCTGATGGCCGACGTGCCGGGGCGCCAGCTGTTCGTGTATCCCGGGCTCGGCCACCTCTATCTCACCGCGGACGCGAACAACCCGACGCCCTACGGCTTCTTCGTCGCGGACTTCCACCGTCCCGACCAGGTCGCCGACGTGCTCGATCGCGTGCGCGCCGCGCGACTCCCCTACGTCGTCTACTATCGCATCGTGCCGTTCCACGACGCGGTGGCTGACTTCATCACCACCGCCTACGAGCCCGTGGACGCCAACGACCTCGTAGGAAGCCTGATCTACACGCGCCGCGGCGACTGAAAGCACGGACGGGGCCGCATCGCGTCCCACATGGCGCCCGCAGCGGGCGATGCCGTTGCGCCCGGCGGCGCGACTACGCTACAGACCGCCGCGTGACGACGCGCCTGCTCGTCACCGGCAGCAGCGGACTGATCGGCTCCGAGGCCGTCGCCTTCTTCGATCATCGCGGCTGGGAGGTGCACGGCGTCGACAACAACATGCGCCGCGACTTCTTCGGCCCCGACGGCGACACCACGTGGAACCTCGAGCGGCTGCGCCGTATCACCACGCCGGTTCACGCATCACGACCTCGACATCCGCGACGCGCGAGGCGATGCTCGCGCTGGTCGCGTCGCCTGCGGCCGGACGCTCGTCATCCACTGCGCGGCGCAGCCGTCGCACGACCTGGCGAAGGACCGCCCGTTCGACGACTTCGACGTGAACGCCGTCGGCACCCTGAACCTGCTCGAGGCGGTGCGCCGCAGCTGTCCCGAGTCGCCGTTCGTCTTCATGAGCACGAACAAGGTGTACGGCGACGCGCCCAACGAGCTGCCGCTGCGTCGAGCTCGACACGCGCTGGGACTACGCGCGGCCCGAGGACCGCCACGGCATCGACGAGACCTGCCGCATCGACGCCACGCTGCACAGCCTGTTCGGCGCGTCCAAGGTCGCCGCCGACGTCATGGTGCAGGAGTACGGGCGCTACTTCGGCATGCCGACCGTCTGCTTCCGCGGCGGCTGCCTCACCGGCCCGCACCACTCGGGCGCCGAGCTGCACGGCTTCCTCGCCTATCTGGCCCGCGCCGTGCGCGAGGGCCGCCCGTACCGCATCTACGGCTACAAGGGGAAGCAGGTGCGCGACAACATCCACTCGTTCGACGTCTGTCAGCGCCTTCCTCGCCTTCTACGAGCGCCCGCGCGTCGCGGCGGTCTACAACCTGGGCGGCGGACGCGAGAACAGCGTCTCGATGCTCGAGGCGATCGCCCGCTTCGAGGAGCTGCTCGGCAAGCGGCTGGCGGTCGAGTACGTCGACGAGCACCGCGTCGGGCGACCACATCTGCTACATCAGCGACCTGCGCCGCCTGCAGACCGACTACCCCGGCTGGTCCGTCACGCGCTCGCTCGACGACATCCTGATCGAGATCGCGCAGGCGGCCGGCGCCCCCCGCTGACGGGACTCAGCGCCGGGTGACGGTCACCTGTCCACCGGCCGTGAGAAGAGGAGCCACCCCGGCAGATCGTCCCTCCGCCGCTCGTCGGAGTAGTCGGGGAAGTCGTGCAGGATCCACGGCTTGTGCCCCGACACGAGCAGATGCATGCGCGGTGGAACGTGCGCCAACACGTGCTCCCGCGTCGGCTCGTATCCAGCGAGGAAGCGATCGAACACGCCGTACTCGAAGTGATAGAGCCTCCCCTCCGCCAGGAGTCCGGCGAGCGGATACCAGGGGAAGTAGGCCTCGCCGGGATGGCGGCGCATGAATTCGTACGCCTCCTGGTTGCGGTTCACGAACGGCGACACATGCCGCTCCCATCGCCCGTAGCCTTCTGCCGACCAGGTGAGCGCCACGTTGCCGAGGCAGTAGAGCAGACAGAGTCCGCGAAACGCCCGTCGCCACCGGGGGCGCTCGAGCATGCCGCCATTCCAGGCCAGCGCGCCGCCCGCAGCCGCGGCGAGGAAGTAGAGGCTGTAGAACGAGTTCTCGTCGCCCCCGAGTTTGATGCGCCCGAGGACGCCGGTCGGGGCGAGCGCCACGGCGGCGACCAGCGGCGTCGTCCACGGCCGCGTGCGGAGCCATGCCCGCCATCCGCTGGGGGTGCGACGAGACCCGAGGAAATCGGCCAGCGCCGCGCAGGCGACGATCGCCATGCTCGCCGCGGCCGCGGCGGCCAGCGTCGTCGAGACGGTGACGAGACCGCGCACGCCGGGCGGCAGCCATGCCTGCCGCGTGACGATCGTGACCGTGTTGAACACCGTCGCCTCGACACCGGACGACGCAACGACGCCGAGGCAGACGACTCCGGTCACGAGCACGCCCGCCCACAGGTAGTCGATGGCGCGACGGCGCCCATAGGCGGCCCAGACGAAGAGGCCGAGGGCCAGCGGCAGGGGCGCGCTCACCTGCTTCATGGCGACGCTGGCTGTGGCGAGCGCCCCCGCCACCCGGACCCGGTGCGCCGTGGGCTGGCGATCGCCGGCGCCGGGCCACAGCGCGCCGCAGGCGAGGAGCCCGCACGCCAAGGCCGGCGCATCAGGATGGACGGAGGTCAGCCACATGCCCCCCGCGCGACTGCGGATCAACAGCGCGCACGACCCGAGCCAGCAGACGACCGCCAGCAGGGAACCCGTCCGGTGCGCGGGGCGCGTCCACCACCCCCAGACGAGCAACGGCATCGTCACGTAGATGACGGTGAGCGCAGCCGCACACAGCACGGCCCCCGTCGGCGTGCGGAAGAGCGCCGCTGGCAGGTACGCGAACGCGGCCAGCGGTCCGTAGATCGTGCTGAGGATGGGGCCGCTCGTTGCCGGATAGTAGAGTGCGTAGCCGTGCACCAGCGCAACCGTCGGCGCCAGCCGCGCACCGTTCCAGTCGATCGTGGGTGCGCTGGCGATCGACCCGACGGCCGCCCACCAATAGGCGAACAACCCGGGTACGACGACGACGACGGCACCGGCACGCTCCCACGGCGACCACTGCCGCATCATCCGACGCCATGCCCACCCGAGACCGACGCTGCTGAGCGCCGTCAAGACACCTGTCAGGCGAGCGACGTCCACGCGCCGCGCGACAGTATCCCACGCCCACCACGATCGCCAGCAAGGCGCATGCCGCACCGCTCGCGCACGGCGATCTGTTGCGACCCTCGTCTCCCTTGGGCTATCGCTACGCCCCGACATGGGTGACCGCGGGAGGCTCGAGGCCGCCGCCGCGCGGGCAAGGCGGTGACGCCCCGAGCGCGCGCAGCCCGCGTGGTGGTCTTCGTCATCGTCGGCGCCGCGCTGTGCCACACCGTCGGCGTGCAATGGTGGCGCTCGCGAGACGGCCTCGGGTTCGTCGCCTGGGACTTCTACGGATACTTCTACCCCAACGCGGTCCATGCGTGGCGGAGCATCCAGCGCGGGCAGGGGCTGCTGTGGAACCCGCATCAGGCGTGCGGGCAGCCCTTCCTCGCGATCAGCCAGACAGGGGTGCTCTACCCCTTCCACATTGCCTACTGGTTCCTTCCGCGTGAGCCCGCCCATCTGCTGACCATCGCCCTGCACCTGGTGATCGCCGGCACCGGTACGTTCCTCCTCTGCCGCAGCATGGGTCTCGGCCGGATCGCGTCGCTCACCGGCGCGCTCGCGTTCCAGCTCGGCTGGAGCATGCGACAGCTGGCCGCATGGGCGCCGATGCAACTCGCGTCGTACACCTGGATGCCCGTCGCCCTGTGGCGCACGGAACGACTCGTGCGCCGTGCGACCCCGCGCAACGCGGTGCTGCTCGCTGCCGTGCTCGCGGTGCAGCTCCTGCCCGGCTTCCCTCAGGTCGTGTTCTTCACCTACCAGCTCATCGCCCTCCGCATCGCCTGGGCGACACTGACGGGCGAGACGCCGCGCCGCACGGCCCTGCTGCTCGCGACTCTCGGAGCGCTGGTCCTCGCTCCCCTGCTCGCGGGCGTGCAGCTGCTGCCGTCGATCGAGGTGATGCAACAGTCGGTCCGCTCCGGAGCGGTCGCGGCCGACGAGATCGGCAGCACGTTCTCCTGGGCGACCTTGTGGGCGGCACTTCGCAGCTACGTCATGCTTCCGGGCAGTTGGGTGCTGCTACCGCTCGCCGCCGCCGCCGCCCTGCCCGCCGCGGCGCGGCGCCGGGGGCCGGCCGCGTTCTGGTGGATGGCAGCCCTCACGTACCTCGTGCTCAGCCTCGGGCCGGGCTCCGTGCTGTACGCGCTCTACGAACGCGCACCCCTCGGCACCGCGTTCCGTGGCTCGGGGCGGCTGCTCTGGGTCGTGGCTTTCGCGGTCGCGGTCGCCGCTGCAATCGGCGCGGACGCGATCGTTGCCCGCCTGCCCCGACGGGCGGTGTGGGCCGTGCCGGTGATCGTGCTCGCAGCGACGCTACTGAGCCGTACCCCACCGCTGTTCGGGCAGCGCCAGGGCGACATCTACGGCGCACACCAGGAGGCGTTCGCCTTCGTTCGCGGGCGCACCACCGCCCAGGACCGGACGCTGATCGCCGGAACCTACCCGGACACCTCGCTGATGCAGAAGTCCGCCACCCTCTTCGGGCTCCGGGACGTCTTCGACTGCGAACCCCTCGACGCCCGCGTGTACGCCGACTTCTACACCTACCTCCGGCTCGGCCGCCCACGGCGATCGTTCGGGGAGTGGATGTGGACGCCCGAGGGCACGCTCCTCCCCACCCTGCAGCGCCCGCTCCTCGACCTCACGGCAGCACGCTACCTCGTCGTGGACGCCAGCGCCGACGGGACGGCGAACGCGTTGCCCGACGGCGTCCGCCTGCTCGCAGAGCAGGGCGGCGTCCGCATCTACGAGAACCTGCAGGCGATGCCCCGCGCATGGTGGGCGCCGCGGGCGATCGTCATGGCGGACCAGACGGAGGTCCTCCCCGCTTTGGCGACGAACCGGTTCGACGTCAGGCGAACGGTCGTTCTCGATCGGCCCCCGGCCTCCGGCTTCCTCGGAGCGGACGGCGATGCCGAGGGTACCGTGACGTTCGTCGTCGACGACCCCGAGCGGTTGGTGCTCCGCGTGCAGGCGCCGGCTCGGGGATTCCTCTACCTCGCGGACACCATCTATCCGGGGTGGACGGCATGGGTCGGCGGCGAGCCGGCGGAGCTGCTGCGCGCCAACTATGCGTTCCGGGCCGTCGAGGTCCCGGCCGGCGAGAGTGAGGTCACGTTCGAGTACCGGCCCCGAAGCATCCGTTGGGGGGCCGCCCTGTCGCTCGCGGCCATCCTCGTCTCGATCACGCTCGTGGTTCGCGATCGAACGCCGTCTTCCGGCGCGGTGGACCTCTCGACCGACAGCCAGTAGAGGGACCGGGTGAGCTACAAAATCTACTTGTGGGACAACCTGAGTCCCATCGAGTGGAGCCAGGCCGCGTGGCGCGTCGAAGGCACCTCGGTCTCCGCCGACGCGTGCGAGGGCGAATTCATCCACGAGGTCATGCTGCGCCACCTGCCGCGGCACGGGCTGATCGTCGACGCAGGGTGCGGCACGGCGAAGTGGCCGATCTACCTCCGCAGCCGGGGATACCGCTGCGTCGGTCTCGAGATCAGCCACGATGCGTGTCGCATGGCGCGGTCGATCGACCCCGGCCTACCGTTGATCGGCGCCGACCTCCGCCGGATCCCGCTCGCCGATGCCTCCGCCGACGCCATTCTGTCCCTCGGCGTGGTCGAGCACGACGAAGCGGGCCCACTCGATCAGTTGCGCGAGTTACGACGCATCCTGAAGCCCGGCGGGACGCTCATCCTCGCCGTTCCGTTCAACAACCTCTTCCGCCGCCTGATCTCGAATCGCCTGATGAACCGCGTGACGCGCCGCCGGCGGCGGGCGAGCGTACGACTCGGCTTCGCCGAGTACCGCTTCACGCGGCGCGAGGTCCGGGGATTTCTCGCCGCGACGGGATTCGAGCCCCTGGCGTCCTACCCCAACGACCTCCGGCCGCCGAAGGTCATGGGGCTGTGGGTCGACTACAATAATCTGTTCGACCCGCTCTCCGCACCGCCCGGCGATCTCTTCGTCCTTCCGGGCTGGAAGGGGCGGATCGCACGTGCCCTGGTGCGCTGGTGTCCGTGGCTCGTCTGCGGCGAAACCACGTTCGTCGCGTCAGCGAAGCCCGAGCCGCTCGAGCGGTAGCGCGGCGTTCCGCAGGCCGTCCCAGAGCCCGCGGACGTGCGCCTCGATCTGGGCGGTGTACCCGGCGCGGTGCGCGCGACACGCGTCGCGCGGCAGCGACCAGAGCAGCGCCACGGGGGCGGCAACGAGACGAACGGCCCGGGAGCCGGTGTCCGGCTCCCGGCCCGCCGCCGCCGGATCGCCGTTGCGGTGGAAGCAGTAGAGCCCGAGCGCGCGGCGGTAGGTCCACGCGCCGATGGCGTTGTCGTCCTCCCGATCCATCACGGCCGCGAGGAACTCGAGCGGCACGGCATACAACGTCGAGAACAGGTAGCCGATGCGCTGCTCGATGCCCGCGTTCTTGCGCACGAAGCGGACCGCGTTGCGCGCGCCAAGGTACGTTCGCACCGGATTCCAGGCGACCGGCAACGGGTTGGGCAGGGCTTCGCCGGCCGCGGCGTGACGCGGCGTCTTCAACCGCTGCCCGGTGCTGCGCGAACCGTGGTGGTACACACGCGATCGCGGCTCGTAGTACACGAGATAGCCCTGTCGATGCGCCCGGAAGCACCAGTCGATCTCCTCGTGATAGGCGAAGAAGGCGTCGTCCAGGAGCCCCACCCGGCGCAGCGCGTCGCCGCGCATGAGCAGGCTGCACCCGGCGCCGGCGTCGATCGTCCGCACCTCGTCGTAGCCTTCACCCGGTAGCGCATTCATCCCACGCCGGCGGACGAGGCCGTGTCCGAAGTACAGCTCGAGGAACGCCTCGTAGAGGACCTCGGGCGAGTCCATGCGGAGGATCGCGCTCGAGACCGCCGCCGCGCGCGGCGCCATGTTGAGGAGGTTCACGAGCCAGGAGAGGAAGTCCGGCGCGACGCGGGTGTCGTTGTTCAGCAGGAGCACCGCGCCCGCGCCGGCGTCGAGCGCCCGCCGGATGCCGGCGTTGTTGCCGCCGGCGTAGCCCTCGTTGCGCGGCAGCTCGAGCACGTCCACCTCGGGATGGCTCGTCCGCACGGCGGCGGCGCTGCCGTCGCGCGAGCCGTTGTCGACGACGAGGATCGACGCGCCGCCCAGGTCGGCGCGCCGCAGGCTGTCGAGACAGTCGAGGGTATCGTCGCGACGATTCCAGTTGAGGACGATGATCGTGACGTCGGACATCGCCACGGGCGGCGGCGCCGCCGGCGCTTGCGGGCGCCCGCGGATCTTCCATCGGAGACGAGTCGAGAGGGGAAACCGCATGAACTCTGGGCGCCGCAACGCATGATAGAGGGCGCTCGCAGCGAGCGTCAACGCGACCCACGTTGCACTCGCGGTGCGCCTCGCGGGGTCGCGGCGGTATTGTCGGTCGCGACCCGGCTTTGTTATAGGTTGCGACCCATGTCGCTCCACCCCGCGCCCCTCCGGGCGCCAAGGACCATCGGATGGCCCATCGCCGCTGGTACCTGACCCGCCAGTTCGCGCTCAAGGACTTCAAGATCCGTTACACCAGCACGGCGCTCGGGTACGCCTGGTCGGTGCTGAATCCGCTCGTCTTCGCGCTGCTCTACTACCTGGTGTTCTCGATCTTCGCGCGCTTCGACATCCCGAACTACCCAGCGTACCTCATCCTCGGCGATCGTGCTGTGGACCTTCTTCTCCGAAGCCACCTCGAACGGGATCGGGTCGCTGCTGGCGCAGAGCAGCATCGTGACCAAGGTCGCCCTGCCGCGTGACGTCATCGTCTACGCGGCCATCCTGAACGCGATGCTGACACTCGGCCATCACGCTCGGCGCGCTGGCCGTGGTGCTCGCGCCTCAGCCACATCCCACTCACCTGGGCGGCGCTCGGCTTTCCCATCGTCCTGGTCGACCTCGTCGTCCTGACGCTCGGCGTGGCACTCCTCCTCGCGCCGCTGCACGTCCGCTTCCACGACGTCGGCTATCTGTGGGGCATCGCGCTCCAGATCGGGTTCTGGCTCACCCCCATCATCTACCACGACCTCATGCTGCCGCCGCGCTGGCGGTGGCTGATGCGCTTCAACCCCATGGCGCGTCTCATCGGCCACGGCCGCGACGCCCTGATCCTCGAATCACGCCCCGGATTGGGACGCGCTGGCGCGCACGACGGTCATGGTGCTCGCGATCCTCGGCGTGGGCATGCTCTCGTTCCGCCGGCTCCAGGCACGGTTGGTCGAGTACTACTAGGATGCTGGCCATCCGCGTCGAGCACGTCTCCAAGTCGTACCGCATCCCCCACGAGCGCCACACGACGCTCGTCGAGCGGCTGCTGTCGAGCTTCCGTCCCTCGGGCTTCGAGACGTTCAAGGCACTCGACGACGTGACGCTTCGACGTCCCGCAGGGCGCCTTCGTCGGCCTGATCGGCGCGAACGGCTCGGGCAAATCGACGCTGCTCAAGCTGATGGCCGGCCTGCTGGTGCCCGACGCCGGACAGATCACGACCAACGGGTCGGTCGCCCCGCTCCTGGAGCTCGGCCTCGGCTTCCACAAGGAGCTGAGCGTCACCGAGAACATCACCCTCTACGGCGCCGTGCTGGGCTATCCCGAGGCGGGCATGGCGGCGCGCGTCGAGGAGGTCCTCGCCTTCGCCGAGCTCGAGCGATTCCGCGACGCGAAGCTGAAGAACCTCTCGTCGGGCATGCTGATGCGCCTCGCGTTCGCGACGGCGCTCCGCGCCGAGGCCGACATCCTGCTCCTCGACGAGGTGCTCGCCGTCGGCGACGCACACTTCCAGCAGAAGTGCTTCGACGTCTTCCTCGGGCTCAAGGAGCAGGGCCGCACCATCGTCCTCGTGAGCCACGATCTCGCATCGGTGCGCCGGTTCTGCGATCACGTGTACTGGCTCGACAGGGGCCGTCTGGCCATGTCCGGCACCGCCGACGAGGTGGTCCAGACGTACCTCGCCGTGACGCGTGCCGACATGCTGCGGCGCGCGGCCGAGGGGCGGCCGCTCGACGACGCCGCCCTCGCCGGCGCCGTGCCCGTCCATCGCTGGGGCGAGGGCGGGATCAGCTTCGTCGAAGGTCGTCTCCTGCGCCCGGACGGCAGTCCGGTGACGCGCGCCCGCGCCGGCGAGCGCCTCCTACTGGAGCTGGTCGCCGAGGCCTCCACCGCTCTCGCGGGACCCGTCTTCGGGTTCGTCGTGAAGCAGCTGAACGGGCTCGGCGGCCATCCCGTCTACTCGACGAATGCCGAGGTGCTGAGGGCGCCACGCTTGCCGGTCGCCGCCGGGGACCGCATCCACGTCCGCTTCGCCTTCACCGCCGGGCTGGTGAACGGCGACTACTCGGTGCACGTCGCCGTCGGGGATCCGTCCGAGGGCTCATCTACGACTGGATCAACGACTACCTCGCGTTCACCGTCGAGGAGAGCACGTGTCTCGAAGGTGTCCTCGACCTCGTCGCCTCCTTCGAGTGCGACGTCGCGTCCTGCCAACCGCTCGCCGCCGCGGGCGCCACCGCCCCCGCCGGAGGTCGTCGTGACTGACTCGTCCCGCCCACGCGTCGCGGTCCAGATCCTCACCTGGAACCGCGTCGACGAGTTGGTGCCCTGCCTCGCGAGCTTCAGCCGGATCGACGTATCCGAACTACGACGTCATCGTCCTCGACAACGGATCCGAGGACGAGACCGCCGCCACGGTCAAGCGCGACTTCCCCTGGGTGAAGCTGATCGAGAACGGCGACAACCTCGGCTTCTGCAAAGGCAACAACGTCGGCCTCAAGTACTGCCTCGAGCAGGGCTACGACTACGTCCTGCTGCTGAACAGCGACACCGAGGTCCTGCCCGGGCTGCTCGACGAGCTGGTCGCGGTGATGGAGGCGGATCGGCGCATCGGCATCGCCGGCGCGAAGAACATCCTCCTCGAGAACCCGACCTACATGTGGGGCCAGTACGGCAAGGTCACCTGGGGTCCGATGCTGGTGAAGACCATCGGGCGCTTCGAGCCGGATCAGAGCCTGCGGGAGCCCGTGCGCGACGTCGACTGGGTGATCTGCAACGGCTGCATGGTGAGCCGCGCGGCGCTCGAGAAGGTCGGGGGCTTCGACGAGGAGTTCTGGCAGTGCAACGAGGACGTCGACTGGTCGTACCGCGCGCGCGCGGCGGGGTACCGCGTCGTCTACGTCGATCGCGCCGCGATCCTCCACAAGGGCGGCTCCAGCGCCGACCTCGGCCACAAGAAGGTCTTCTCGTACGGCTACTTCATCGGCCGCAACGCCTTCACCTTCGCGCGCAAGTACGCCAACCCCTTCCAGATGGCGAAGCTCTTCGTCATGGTCTGGCTCGGCGTCCTCGGCCGGATCGCGTTCTTCACCTTCGACAACGCCAAGAACGCGGCCTGGGGACAGCGCTACTTCATCCGCGGCGTTCTCGATGGCATGCAGGGACGCCTGAGCCCCGACTACATCACGCTCAAGTTCGTGCCCGTGCCCCGCACCTTCAAGCAGAACCGCCGCGCGCGCCTCCGCCGCTGGCTCGGCGTCTGATCCCGGACGCCGTCCGTCCTCAGCCGCGTGGCACCAGGAGGCGGTACGGGCCGACGGTCGCGCGCGTGTCGTATCCGGCGTCGATGGTTGCGGCGACCTGGGGTAGCGCGCGACGGATCCTCGTCGAGGCGGGGCTGCCCGGCTCGTCCACGATCACGGGACCTGCACGCCCGAGACGGGCGACCATCGCCGGCTCGTCCAGCAGCCGCCGCGCCGTCTCATCGGGCAGGAGTCCGGACGAGACCAGATAGAGCAGGAACTCGTCCGCGGCGAACACCGAGTCGCGCTCGGCGAGCACGTAGACGAGCGGCTCGCCGCTCAGTACCAGGATGGGCCGGTCGCTCGGGACTTCTTCCCGCAGCCGCGCGACCAGGCGGCCGAGCGCGGCCGCCGACGCGGTCTCGGCCCGGACGCCGGTCGCGCGATCGAACGGCGCCGGCGAGCGCGGGGCCGCCAGCCGAACCAGCAGGGCGTCGGCGAACGGGGTGGCGATCACCGAGGCCGGTCAGCACCAGCAGCACGCCGCGCGCGACGCGGCGCCATCCCGCCTGCGGCAGGGCGTGTGCCGCGAGGAACGCCGCCAGGGGCAGCATGGCAGGCAACAGCAGGAGGGCGTGTGGCAGGTCCGCGGCCGGATGGAGCTGGAGGAGATTGGCAGCGGCGAAGAGGAACACGCTGCGGGCCGCTCCCCCGGCCCGCCAGGCGGGCCCCATGCCCAGCCACACGATCGCGACCGGCGCCCACACGACGAGACCGTAGGCGTCGCCGTACCAGCCGCGCCCGCCCGCGTATGCCGTCCACCCACCGATCAGCCGCACGTCGCGGTCGAAGGCGATGGCGGCGAGCGCCACCCCGGCGAGACACGCGGCGCGTGCGCCCGTCGAGCGCCGCGCGCCCGTGGCGATCATGGCCAGCGCCACCGCCGCCGCCGCGAGCGCGGCGCGTGACGTCGGCGCCTGGGCCGGGACGAACCAGGTGATCTGCTGCGGGAGCCCGGCCAGCGTGTCGAACACGGCGCTCCCGCCCCCGCCGGCAACCAGATACAGGCCGGCACAGGCGACCAGCGGCAGGAGGAAGCCGCCGCCGAGCGAAAGCACCTCGCGGAGCCCGTTCCCCCCGAGGCGGTCACGGGCGAGCAGGCGCGTCGCCGCCAGCGCCAGCGGCAGGCCGAAGGCGACGCCGCCAACGCCGGCGGCCGCGTGGCCGAGGTAGACGACGATCAGCCCGACGACGCCGAGCAACGCAGCCGCCCGGATGGCACCGCTCGGCGTCGCCCGCGCCTGCGGACGGCCGCCCGTCCGGGCGCACGCGTCGAGCATCAGCGCCACGACCACGAACAGCCCCGCGGTGTGCTTGAAGGTGGCGGCGATGCCGCAGGCGATGCCCGCGGCGAGCCACCGCGGTGGCACCCCCAGCACGAGCGCCAGCGCCGCGAGGGCCAGCGGCAGCTCGTAGTACACGGCGTACGGCGTGACCGACGTCCACAGCGGCACACTCCACGCGGCGAGGAGCACCGCCGCGCAACCGACGGCGACGGCCGTCGGCGCCACCCGTCGCGCGATCCAGAAGACCTGCAGCACGGCGACCGTCTTCAGCACGACCAGGAGGAGACGCACGGCGAGGAGATCGGGGCCGAACAGGCGGAACACGGCGCCGTTCACCGCGAACAGCGCCGGGCCGTACACGTGCACGTAGTCGCGGTAGGGCAGCCATCCGCGCGCGGTGAGCCAACTCGGGTAGAGGATCATGCCGGCGTCGATCGGCTCGAACGCGAACGGCACCACCGCGGCGAACGCCAGCGTCGCCAGGACCGCCACGCCGACACTGCCGAGTCGGCGCGCGCGGACACCCTCGTTCACGCGCGACCGCCGGCCTTGCGCGCGACGAGGGTGAAGCGCCAGGCGAGCCATCGGCCGACGGACCCCAGGCCGGGCATCGTCGACAGTCGCTGCTCGACCGCCAGCAGGCGCCGCATCGTCCGCTCGCTGCGCGCGATCCGCGAGCCCGCGTAGCATCCCGTCACCGGGTAGGCGAGGAAATCCGATCGCTCGCGGGTCGCGGCGAGCCCCGCCGCCCGCAGCTCCTCCGCCACCACCTCCTCGCGGAACGCGTGCTTGTAGTGGATGTCGATCGGCGACTCGTAGACGCAGTGCCGGAAGATGATCGGGTCGAGCAGCCGGTGGACCAGGCGACTGAACGCCGACGAGACCGGCTCGTGGACCACGAGCACCCCGCCCGGCACCAGCACGCGGACCGCCTCGCGGAGCGCCGCCCGATAGTCGATGATGTGGTGCAGCGCACCGAAGTAGACGACGGCCGCGACACTGGCGTCGCGAACCGGTAGCCGCTCGCCGTCGCCCTGGACGGCTGGAATGCCGCGACCACGGACCGCCTCGACCGCGCGCGACAGCTCCAGGCCGACGAGCGTTCCGGCGTGGCGCGGCGCGACGGCGCGCAGGCGCTCGAGCAGGTGCCCGCGCCCGCAGCCGACTTCGAGGACGATGCCGTCGGGCGCGTGTTCGAGCGCCGCCGCGATCCGATCGAACTGCCGCGTCGTCACCGCCGCGGCGCCGGGCGTCGCATGCGGCTCGTCGAGGAGCTCGTGGCCGACCTCGTCCTGCCACTGCCGCTCCAACCGACGATCGTGCTCGACATCGCGGCCGGTCGCCGGCGCCCACGACCGGCGAAGGGCTCGCGCCGCGCGGCCCAGGATCGAGTCGCCGAGGCGCTTGCCGAGGATGAGCCGGAGCACCCGCGCGAAGGTCCCCACGCTCTGATAGCGCGAGCGGACGAAGGGCTCGTCGGGGTCGCGGTTGCGGTACGTCACCGGGATCTCGATGACGCGTCGTCGCGCCCGCAGGACCTCGATCAGCAGCTCGGGAAAGACCTCGGCTCCGCGACTGGCGAGGCGAGGTCGCATCGACGTCCAGGTCGAGCGCCAGAGCGCGCGATAGACGCAGCACACGTCGGTGAACCGGCACTCGAACGACCACCAGCAGAGCTCGACGAGTTTGGCGAGCGTGACGTGCGCCGCGCGGACGATGCCGCGCATGTTGCTGCCCTGCTCGATCATCTGCCGCGTGGTGCGCGTGCCGACCACCATGTCGGCGTCGCCGAGGTAGACGAGCAGCTTGGCGATGTCTCCCGGCGCGAACGTGTCGTCGCTGTAGCCGAGCACGAGGACGTCGCCGGTCGCGGCATCGAGACCGGCCACGAGCAGCTCGCCCACCTCCGCCGTGTCCGGGAGGACGACCACCCGGACCTTGTCGCTGGACAGCACGCGGGACGGCGCCGCGCTCGCGCGGCGGACGACGACGACCTCGTCGATGGTCGCCTCGGCCGCGAAGGCCGCGACGCCATGGGCGGCCGCGACGTCCTCGTCGACGACGTAGACGAGGCTCGTGCGGTGGCTGGTGGCGGGCCCGCGCACGAGGCGGTTGGCGACGCTCAGATCGTCACGGGAGTTGACGTTCACGTACTGGCCGCGCAGCGTGAACGGGCGCACGAGCGCCCCGCCGGCGGCGAGTGCTCCGAGCCACCCGGTCCAGTCGCGGGGACCGCGATCGAGGCCGCCGGCGAACACCTCCTCGAGCCGGCGGAACACCTCGGGCCGCAGCACCCAGGTGCCCGTGCCCATCACGTCGCTGCGCACCCGTTGCGGCTTCTCCTCGAGACCGACGATGCGGTCCCCGGCGACGGTGGCGACGTAGTTGCGGCGAATGGCCTTGGGCAGCTGCTCGCCGATGAGCCCGCAGGTCACCAGGGCGTCGGGATCGAGCGCGCCCCGCAGCTCGGCGTGGTTCGAGCCGACGTAACACTCGTCCGCCAGCACGACACAGCAGGGACGGTCGCCGAGCCCGCGCCGCACCAGCTCGCGGCTGCCGAGCAGCATCGAGTACGGCAGGTTGAGCTCGATGCGCGGGTTCGTCACGTAGGTGACGGCGACGCCGAGCGCGGCGCCGTCACCGATGGCCTCGCGAATCACCTCGCCGCGGTACCCGACGACGATGACGATCTCCCGGATGCCCAGCTGCTCGCGCAGCAGCGCGACGTTGCGCACGATGAGCGGCGTCCCGTCGACGTCGAGCATCGACTTCGGAATGGTCGCCGTGTACGGGTAGGCGCGCGTCCCCCGCCCGGCGGCCGGGATCAGACCGACGAGACGCTCGTTAGGCAACGACATCGACGGCCCCCGGGGAGCCCGACTCCTTCAGCGCGCCGGGGGTGCCGGAGCCGGCCGCTGTCGCATGTAGTCGGCCAGCGCGTCGCGCCACGGCCGCATGCGATCGAGTCCGGCGGCCCGGAGCGCGGCGTTGTCGAGCACCGAGTAGTAGGGACGACGCACCGGCGCCGCGAACTCGGCGACCGTCGTCGTCTCGAGCGGCGTCGAGAGGCCGCCCAGGTCGAAGATCGCGCGCGCGAACTCGTACCAGGAACAGCTGCCGGCGCTGGTCGCGTGGTACAGCCCGGGCGGCCCCTCGAGCGCCAGCACGCGGATCTGCGCCGCGAGGTCGGCCGTGAACGTCGGCGTGAGCACCTCGTCGTCGACGACCCGGACCTCGTCCTTCTCGGCCGCGAGCCGGTACATCGTGTCGATGAAGTTGCCGCCCTTCGCCCGGCAGGGCCGCACGCCGTAGAGCCCCGAGGAGCGCACCACCTGGTGGCGTCCCGGGGTCGCTCAGGACGGCGTACTCGCCGGCGAGCTTCGAGATGCCGTAGACGTTGAGCGGATTCGGGCGATCGCGTCTCGACGTAGGGCGCCTGCTTGGCGCCGTCGAAGACGTAGTCGGTGCTGACGTGGACCAGCCGCGCGCCGAGCTTGTGGCAGGTCCACGCCAGGATCCGCGGAGCGATCGCGTTGACCAGGTACGCCTCGCCCTCGCTGCGTCTCGCACTTCGGCACGTTGTGGAACGCCGCCGTGTTGACGACGATCCCGGGCTCGAGGCGTCCGAGCACCGCCGGCACGCGCGTCGGCGTCGCCGATCTCGATGTCGGCGTGCGACAGGCCGCGGACGTCGTGTCCCGCGAACGCCTCGACGACGTCGCTGCCGAGCTGACCGGTGCTGCCGATGACGACGACGCGACTCAGAAGACGCCCCCGATGCGCTTGAGCGTCTGCTCCATGTCGGCGAGCAGCGTCATCCAGTCGATGTTGTAGTAGCGCGGGTTGTAGAAGTCGCCCTGGTTGTGCTGCGGGATCATGCGCAGCATGTGCTCGACGGCCTCCTTCACGCCCACCATCGGCTTGACGCCGAGCTCGGTCTCGATGCGCTGTCCGCTCACGCGGTAGGAGCGCGTCTTGTAGTTCGTGTAGTCGACCTCGATCTCGATCTTCTTGATCGGCTTGAACGCCTCGCGCACCCAGTGCGCCAGCTCGAGGATGCGGTAGTTCTTGCCGACCACGTTGAAGATCTTGCCGTGGATCTTCTCCTCGGGCGCCTCGACGCAGGCGACGTAGACGCGGCGAGAGGTCGGAGACGTCGACCAGCGGCCGCCACATCTCGCCGCCCGCGTGGACGGTGACGGCACCCTTCACCATCGCGTCGCGCACGAAGGTGTTGACGACCAGGTCGTAGCGCATGCGCGGGCTCCACCCGTAGACCGTGCCCTGGCGCAGCAGCACCGGGCAGAACTTCGGGTCGGCCATCTTCAGCAGGATCTGCTCGGCGTTGTAGTTGGAGACGGCGTAGGCCGCGCGCGGGCTGACCTCGGACTCCTCGTCGCGGAGGAAGTCGGGGGCGTAGAAGCCGAGGTCGTAGATCGAGCAGGTCGAGGCGAAGATGAAGCGCCGCACGCCGCGCTTCTTGCACGCCTCGGCGACGACCTCGGTCCCGGTCGTGTTCATCTCCTCGTTGGCCTTCGGATTGAACTCCGCCGTCGGGTCGTTCGAGAGGCCGGCGAGGTGCAGGACGGCGTCGCAGCCGTCGAGGACGGCGTCGTCGAAGGTGCGAATGTCGCCCTGGACGAGATCGATCTTGTCGCGCACCTCGGCCAGACCGTCTTCGCCGAAGTAGAGCTTGTCGTAGACGCGGACCGCCTCGCCCTTGTCGAGCAACTGCCGGACCGCGACGCAGCCGATGTACCCTGCGCCGCCGGTGACCAGAATCATGGGCCGCGGAACATAGCGTCTTTGCCCCGGAATTTGCAATGCGACTCGGGTCGGGGCGCACGGCGACACGCCACCGCAGACGCCGCGGCATCCGATCGAGCACGCGAGCTTGTGCCTCGTCCACGTTCTGCCTATCGTCGCCACACGCGATGCACCGCGCACGGACGCCCTGGCATCTCGGCATGCCGCACACCATCGCGCGCGCGCTCAGCGAGGTCGCCCTCCTCGGCCATTCCCAGGATCTGCAGTGGACGATGATCGGCGATCTGACGGGCCGTGCGGCCTCGCAGCAGCTCGACGCCGCCGGGCGTGAGGTCTACGCGAGCATCTATTTCGTCGACGTCTTCGGGTTCCCGGCCGCCGGACTCGGCGTCTTCGGCCCCGACGACGACCTCGAGGTCGTGAGTACGCTCGGGCGATACGGACCGAGCATGCTGGACGCCGAGCATCGCCTGTATCGGTCCACCGCCCTGCCCCCCGTGCTCCCCGACGCGCTGCCGCCGGCACCCACCGTGCGCCTGTCGAACGTACTCGTCGGCATGGTCGACGGACCGGACGACCTCCGCGTCACCACCCCCGCGAACGCCACGATCGACGGCATCCCGTCGCTGTCCGCCGAGCCCGACTCGTACCGCCTGATCAAGCAGGCGCAGCGCGAGGGACGCTTCTTCGAAGCGCCCGCGGACGCCCGGGTGCTCGTCGCCGAGGCCCCGCCGCTCATCCAGCCGATCAACCCCGATCGCGACCTGAACGGCGTGGGTCTGCTGTACTTCGCCAACTACGTCGCCTTCATGAACCTCGCCGAGCGTGCGGCCCTCGAGACCCGGGCCGGGTTCGCTCCCGAGGCGCTGGATCGCCGCGTCACGCTGCGGCGGCGGATCGGCTTCTACGGCAACGCGCGACCGCACGACCACCTCGCGATCGAGGTGGACATCTTCGAGATCGCCGTCGGCCGCCTCTTGGTGCATCATCGCATCCGCCGGCGCTCCGACGACCGGCTGATCGCGGTGGCAAGCGCCGAGCGCCAGCTGCGCTCCGGCTGACGATCACCGTCGCCGGGCGATCACCCGAGCGATGTCGGCGATGGTCTCGAGGCCGCCCGCACGGATCTCCGTGTCGTCGAAGCGCACGCCGAAGCGCTCCTCGATGAATGCCGCGAGGAGCGTGATGCCCATCGAATCCACCAGTCCCTCGCTCAGGAGCCGCGTGGTCGGCGTGATGGTGGCGTCGGCGGCGGACAGGTTCAGGCGCACGAACTCGAGCAGGGCAGTCGCGTCGTCGTCGGGCATCGTCCGGCGCCGAGCTAACACGCTGGCCGTCCGCTGTCGACGCGGCCGGGCTCAGCCGAGCCCCAGAAGCAGACGGACGAACGCCGGGAAGCGGTCGATGGTGGCGCCCTGGAACTGTGGCAGCGTGACCGCCAGTGAGCCCAGCGCGAAGGTGAGCAGCCGCCGGCTCCCGCGGGCCACGGGCGCCGGCGTGCCCGTCGGCAGGAGCGCGAAGCGCCGCTGCTGCAGCCGAAGGTGCACGACCACCGCGGTGGCATTGACCGCGGCCCAGAGGGTGATCGGCGCGAGCTGCGCCGCGTGGAAATGCGCGCTCGCGAACGGCACGCCCAACCAGTGCCAGACGAGGCTCGCCGCAAACGCCGCGACGATGTTGCGCGCTTGATGCCGGCGATTGGCGCCGAGCGGCGCGTACACGTGCTGCACCAGCCAGTTGGTCATCGTGCCGCGCCAGCTCCGCCAGAGATCGGAGGGATTCTCGCAGGCGAGGAGCCCGGCGAAGTTCGGCCGGAGGCGGATCCCCAGGAACAGCGCGCCCCCCTCGATCATCCCCCACCATCCCATCGCCAGGAGCGCCGTCTGGACGAAGAGGACGATGGAACGAACCCAGGCCTCCGCTGTCGTCGTGCTGGCGAGCGTCGCCGCGGCGGAATTCGGAATCAACGTGCCGAGCCATGCCTGCAGCGAGCCGACGACCACGCGCCGCGCCGCCAACCGGCATTCGAGCGGACCCGAGCGGGTGAGGTTGCGCCGCGAGAATTCGGCATAGACCTCGGGCGCCCCGAAGGGGCCCATCGACCCGGGGTAGAACGCCACGTACGCCAGGTAGTCACCCATTCCGATGCGCGCGCCGCGCGCGACCTCGATCACCGCGCTGACGTGGCGCAGGCCGAACCACATGAGAAGACCCTGAACCGGCCAGGCAAGCGCGAGACTTCGCGTGCGGAGAACGAGGCAGTACGCGTAGACGGCGGCGAGCAGGAGCCCCTGCACCGCTGCTGCAGGGACACCCCGGGACGCGATGCCCGTCCGCGCGACCGCCCACCCCAGAAGACCGGTACCGATGACGACGGCGACCGCCGGGGGACCGACGTAGGACGTCAGTATCCCGACACTGATCCCGGCCACCAGCCATGTCCGCATCGGGCGTGGCATGCGCTCGAGAAGCAGCCCACCGACGGCGCAGAACGCCAGGTGATCCCAGCGACGGAACAACCCATCGAACTGCGCACTCGGATGCAGGAGCAGCCACGCGAACAATGCGCTCGCCATCAGGACGCCGCCTGCGACCAGCACGCGCGCGGGAGGTCCCGGCAGCACGCCCCGGTGCATCCGGCTGCCGAGTGCCGCAAGCACGAGCGCAAGCGCGGCGAGCCCCGCGAGATCCATCGCCTCTACGGCGGCTGCCACCGCCGCGGGCGGCAGCGTCCCCCGCGCCCACGCGTCCGCGGCGACGCGCACCGGCTCCAGCGCTGCTTTCAGGAGGTCGGGGTCCATCCGGTGAGCGGCGCGACGGCCGCTGCGAGCGTCTATCCGGGTCTCCCGCCTGCGATCAAACGGTCGCCGAGGCGATCGCCGTTGAACGCGTCCGAGCGCCATACTAAGGTCTCCGCCCCGGAGGGAACTGCATGCAGACGCGGCCGGTCGACATCCCCGGCGTCATCATCTTCGAGGCCAAGCACTTCCACGACGAGCGCGGATTCCTGCTCCAGTCGTGGGTGGCGCAGGACCTCGCGGCGATCGGCGTCCCCTCCACCTTTCGCCAGGCCATCCAGACCGTCTCTCGCCGCGGCGTGGTGCGCGGCCTGCACTTCCAGTGGGATCCCCCGATGGGCAAGCTCGTGCGCTGCATCCACGGAGGGATCCTCGACGTCGTCGTCGACGTCCGGGTCGGCTCGCCGACGCACGGCAAGCACGTCGCCGTCGAGCTGAACGACCGCAACCACAACGTGATCTGGGTTCCGCCCGGCTTCGCGCACGGCACCTTCGCCCTCCAGGAGGGCTCGATCGTCCTCTACGAGTGCTCGGGCGAACACGGCCCCGGACGCGAGGGCGGCATCCTCTGGAACGATCCCGCCCTCGGCATCGGCTGGCCCGACCTGCCGCCGATCGTCTCCGAGAAGGACCAGAAGGCGCCGACGCTCGCCGAGTGGATGGCAGACCCACGCGCACAGCACTTCCGCTTCGCCTGACCACGGCGGGCGCATGACCGCGTCCCCGCCCGCGGCCGTGGTGGTCCTGCACTGGGGACGGGTCGCCGACACCATGGCGTGCGTCGCCAGCGTCGCCGCGTCCTCGCGACCCGCCGCCCCGCTCGTCGTCGTCGACAACGGCACCGGCGTCCTCGACGCCGACGCCATCACCGCGTTGGTTCCGGGTGCGCGCGTGATCACGCTCCCCACGAACGCCGGGTTCACGGGCGGCGCGAACGTCGGCATCCGGCACGCCCTCGACGCCGGCGCGGCGTTCGTCCTCCTGCTCAACAACGACGCGACCCTCGCCCCGGACGCGCTGGAGCAGCTGGTGCAGGTCGCGACGGCGACCGCGTGCATCGGCGCCGTCGGCGCCAAGGTCCTCATGGCGGAACGTCCCGACGTCCTCTGGGCCGCCTGGATGCGCGTGACGTACCGGGCGGCGCTGGTCGAGCTCGTGGGGCGCGGCGCCCCCGATGGCCCGGCATGGAACACGACCCGCGACGTCGAGGCGGTCCCCGGTTGCGCGATGCTGCTCTCGCGCGACGCACTGGAAGCCGTCGGCCTCCTCGACGAGACGTTCTTCGCCTACCACGAGGATCTCGACTGGTGTGTCCGGGCCCGGGCGCGCGGCTTCCGCATCGTCTTCGCCCCGACGGCGCGGGTCTTCCACCGCGGTGAAGGCAGCCTCGCGCCGCGCGGCGTTGCGAATCCCGCGCGCTACCTCTCGGCGCGCAACAGCGTGCTCTTCGCGCGCAAGCACGCGGGGTTCATCGGACGACTCACACTCGCGACGGCCGTCGCCGCGAGTCTTCCCGGGGAATGGCTACGCCAGTACCGCGGGGGCGACGTCGAAGTCGTGCACCTGCTGGTCCGGGGCTACCGCGACGGCCTGCTCCGACGCGATATCCCGCTCGCCGCGCTCGGCTTGCGCTAGCGCAGTCCCAGCTCCTCGTACGGCGGCTCTCGTCCCGAGAGCGCGTCGCGGATGCCGCGCAGCTTGAGCCACACCTCGTCCGCGCTCCCGCGCGGGAGATGCCAGAGCAGCTGCAGCGGGAGGCTGCCGGCGAGGAAGCCCGTCAGCTTGAGCCGCTCGACCGGGCCCGCGTGCTTGCGGGCGTAGAGGATCGTGTTGCGGGCGGCGAAGTACTTCCGGATGCGGATCGACCGGCGACCGCCGCTGCCACCGCGGCCGGTGTGCGTCACCACGGCGTCGGGGCAGTAGACCACCCGCCACCCGCCCTCCCGGGCACGGGCGCACCAGTCGACCTCCTCGTGGTAGGCGAAGAACGCCTCGTCGAGCAGCCCGAGCGCCTCGAGTGCGCCCGCGCGCATCCACATGGCGCACCCCGCGATCCAGTCGACATCGCGCGTCTGGCCATACGCCGGACCGTCGGGCGCGCCGGCCCCGACCAGCGCGACCAGGCTCTGCCGCCACGTCACCTCGCCCCACGCGAGCCACAGGCGGGACGGATCCTCGCGCGCGAGCACCTTGGGCCCGACGGCCGCGACGCGACGGTCGCCGTCGAGGACGGAGAGCGCGGCCGCCGTCGCCCCGGGGCGGAGGCGGGCGTCGTTGTTCAGCAGCAGCACCACCTCGGCGCCGCGTGCGAGCGCTTCGCGCATGCCCACGTTGGCGCCGCCGGTGTAGCCGAGATTCTCCGTCGTGCGCAGGCAGACGACGTCCGGCGACGTCGCGGCGAGGCGCGCCGCCACCGGCTCGGGAGACCCATTGTCCACGACCACGACGTCGACACCGGGCTGGTCGCGAACGCTGGCAACGCAGCCGAGCGTGTCCTCCGCGTCCTGCCAGTGCACGATCACCGCCGTGACCCGCGTCATCCCGCCACCGCCTCGTACACCGCCCGCGTGCGGCGCGCGGTCTCCGCCCACGTGAACGCCGCCGCCCGTTCCTGCCCGCGGCGCGCGAGCACCGCGCGCCGGGCGTCGTCGTCGAGCAGCGCCCGCAGCGCGTCGCCGAGCAGCACCGCGTCGGATCGTGCGACGAGCACGCCGGCGTCGCCGACGACCTCGGGAATCGACGTCGTCGCCACCGCGATCACGGCGCAGCCCGACGCCATCGCCTCGGCGACGGTCAGGCCGAAGCCCTCGTACTCCGAAGCGCTCATCGCCACCTCGGCCGCCGCGTACAGCGCGCGCATCGCATCGTCGTCGAGCGGCCCCAGCCAGCGGGCGCCCGGCGGCAGGGCGCCGAGCCACGCGGGCACGTAGCCGGGACGGAGCCGCCCGGCGATCGCCAGCGTCCAACCACGGGTTGCGGCGTCGGCACGCACGAACGCGTCGATCACCCGCTCGACGTGCTTGCGCGGCTGCACCGTGCCGGCGCAGGCGACGATTCGCGGGCCGAGGCCGTGCGCCGCGCGGAGCGCGGCCACCGCCGCTGCGGGGGGTGCGTGGCGGAACGTGTCGTCGACGCCGAGGGGAACCACCGCCATCCGGGCGGGATCGACGCCGAGCCGCGCCGTGAGATCGTCCCGTGCGTGCACCGAATCGGCGATGACGCGAGCAGCGCGCGCGATGCTCCTCGGAACCGTCAACCTGAAGTGCCACCGCTGGGGCGCCGCGAACGTCTCCGGGCAGGCGTAGACGGCCAGGTCGTGGACGGTGACCACGCCGGGAACCGCGAGCCGCCATGGGAGCACGCCCTTCGTCCCGTGGTACACGTCGAGGCGCCGGCCCGCGATCAGGCCTGGCAGCCGTGCGTGATCCCACGTCACCTGGTGCCACGTCGACGCGAGCGGCACCGGCACCACCTCCACCGGGACGGCAGCGAACACCTCGGGGCGATCGGTGAAGACGACGTACTCGTGGCCTCCCGCCAACGCCAGTGCCGTCGCGAGCTCGCGTGCGTAGGTCGCCGGACCGCCGACGATGCCGAGGAGCGCACCGATGCCGATCCGCATCTCAGCTCTCGCGCGGCGCGCCGATCGGGACGACGACGCCGCCCGCCGCCGCGCGCACGCCGGCGACCGCGCCGCGGGCGAGGGCCCGGGTCACGTCGCCACGCCCGCGGAGGCCGTAGGCGATCGCGCTCGTCGCGACCAACGCGCCGTAGACGGGGAGAAAGGCGATCCACGCCGCGGCGCCGCCGCGGCGTCGCATGAGGATCCACGGATTGCGTGCCTTCAGGTACGCCGCCCAGGGCGTCATACCGGTGGCGAACCCGCGGAGCCCGTCGTGGCGCACGACGGCGCGCGGCTCGATGACGGCGCCGAACCCGTGGGCGCGCGCGGCGACGCAGAAGTCGACGTCCTCGTAGTAGACCTGCAGCTCCTCGGAGAACCCGCCGACGGCCGTGAAACACGAGCGCGTCACCAGCAGGGCGCAGCCCATGACGCCGCTGACCTCGTATGGTGCCGTTGGGGGGCGGCGGTAGCGAAGCAACGTGCGCGGGACGCAGAGGAGCGTCATGTCGTGCCGCTCGCCGGCGGACAGCTCGTCCCCGGTCGCCAGATCGAGCACGCGCGGCCCGGCGATGCCGGCAGCGGGCGTCGCATCGAGCGCCGCGTCGAGGAGCCGCAGCGCGTTCGCGTCCACGACCGTGTCGTTGTTGAGAAAGAGGAGGCGCTCGGCGCCCCGTGCGAGGGCTGCCGTCGCTCCCGCATTGAGGCCGCCGGCGAACTGACGGTTGTCCGGCAGCAGCAGCAGCTGGACGCGGGCGTCGCCCGCGGCCATCGCCGCGAGGCGCGCCCGCTCCTCGTCGCCCGAGGCGTTGTCGACCACGACCACCTCGTCCGGCGCGAGGTCCTGCGCGAGCAGCGAGGCGACGCAGCGGGCGGTCGCCTCTCCGCCCTCCCAGGTCACGATGACCGCCGCGCGGCGCACGGCTCAGGCCTCCGCCACGCGCCGGGCGGCCGGCGCCTCCGGCACCACGCCGACGTGGTCGCGCAGCAGCGTCGCGAGACGTTCCGCCTGCCGCGCCGGCGCGAAGCGCTCGAGGACGTGGGCCCGGGCTGCGCGCCCGAGGGCGGCCGCCCGCGGCGGATCGCCCAGCAGCGCCGCGATCCCCGCGGCCAGCGCGTCGGCATCGGCCGGTGGGACCGCGATGCAGTGGACGCCCGGCTCGAGCACCTCGCGCAGCGCGGGACCGTCGCGGGTGACGAGCGGCCGACCCGCTGCGGCCGCCTGGTAGACCTTGTTCGGCACCACCATCGCCGCCTTCGGCCCGTCGCCGAAGACGCCGAGCACGACCGCCGCCGCCGCCAGCTCCGCGGGGAGCGACGCGAGCGGGACGTCGTCGCGCCAGACGACGGGCGCGCGGAGCCGCCGCGCCTCGGCCTCGAGGCGCGGGCGCTCGGGCCCGGTGCCGATGAGGACGACCTCCGCGCGGTCTCCCAGTCTCGCGGCGGCGCCCAGGATGGTCTCGATGCCATGCAGCGGCAGGCAGCGCCCGTAGAAGAGCACCCGGCGCGGGATGGGCTCCGCGGCCACCGGGACGGCGAACTCGGGCTCGGCGCCGAGATGCCACGCGGCGACGCGGAGGTCGGGTCCGGCAAGGGTGCGCAGGTAGGCCGCGTGCGCCGCGGTGTCCGCGAGGACCAGATCGGCGGCGCGGAGCGCGGCGCGATCGAGGGAGGCGACGCCGCGCGCGCGGAGCCCGCCGCCGGGGAACACGCCGCGGTCCTCCACCAGCGTCTCGGTCAGGCTCACCAGCGGCGCAAACACCAGGGCGGCGCGCGGGCGGCACGCCAGCCGCGCGACGAGGACGTCGAGCTGACCGCCGAACCCGACGACCACGAGCGGCGGCGGCCCCCCGAGGGTGCGCCAGCGACGCGCCAGCCGGCCGAGCGCCGCCGCCCACCGGCCGCCGAGACGCGCCAGCGACGCGGCACCGAAGTAGGCCCCGGTCTTCGAGCCCGTCCGCTCCCACAGCGGCTCGTGCAACTCGGTGACCGCGAAGCCGGCGCCGACGAGCGCCTGGCGCAAGAGCCGATTGGCGCTGTGGCCGCGGTCGTACGTGCCGAACAGGCACGCCCCCGTCGCCGTCACCGCGGCCCGCGCTGCCCCTGCGCCCGCAGCGGTCGCGGCGGCCCTTCGCCCGAGAGGCGCAGGACATCCGGCCCGTCACCGAGCGTCAGCTCGATCTCGCGCACGCGCGTCAGCGTGTCCTCCGCGAGCGAGCGGTTGCCGCCGATCAGGTCCGCGAGCATGCCGAAGACGGCGGTCTGGAAACCGACGATCAGCAGCACGGCGCCGAGGATCAGGCTCTGGATGTGCCCGCCGCCGTGGCCCACCAGCCAGTACAGCGTGAACCGCAGCCCGAGCACGATTCCTCCCGCGATCAGGACGGCGCCGATGCCCCAGAAGACCTTGAACGGCTCGTAGAGCGCGTAGATGCGGAACAGCGCCGGCACCGAGCGACGCAGGTAGCTGGTCGTCGAGCCGAACAGTCGCGACGGACGCGTCGCCGCGTTGGGCGTGATCGGCACGTGCGCCATGGCGATGTGCTTCTTGCCCGCCTGGATGATCGTCTCGTGCGTGTAGGTGAACTTGGTGAAGACGTTCAGCCGCAGCGCCGCGCGCCGTGAGAAGGCGCGGAAGCCGCTCGCCGCGTCGGGGACGTCCGTGTTGGAGAGCTGTCGCACCACCCAGCTTCCGAAGCCCTGCAGAATGCGCTTCACCGGGCTGAAGTGTGGCAGCGTCGACGGGGCGCGATCGCCGATCACCATGTCGGCCTCGCCGGCGACGATCGGTGCGACCAGACGCGCGATGTCCTTCCCGGGGTACTGGTTGTCGGCGTCGGTGTTGACGATGACGTCGGCACCGAGCTTGAGGGCCGCGTCGAGCCCCGCCTGGAACGCCTGCGCCAGCCCGAGATTCAGGGGGAAACGCAGCAGCCAGTCCGCGCCGCCCGCGCGTGCGACCTCGGAGGTGCGGTCCGACGAGCCGTCGTCGATGATCAGCACTTCGACGAGGTCGAACCCGGGAACGCTCCGCGGCAGCTGCGCGAGCGTCTCGGCGAGACTCCCCTCCTCGTTGAAGCAGGGAATCTGGATGATCAGCTTCGGCACCGGCCCCCCACCTTACCCACCACCCTCCGCGGGTGCCACCACGATGTCCACGTGCATGACGCGACCCGACGGGGAGAAGCCGCCCAGGACGACCCGTCCCGGTGCGCCCCCGTAGGGCGCCATCCCGGACGTCGTCGGCCCGCACACCGGACCGGGTCGGCCGAGGACGAAGGCGCCGGCCAGGAGGCCCACAGCCATCCCTGTGCGGAGCAGCACCGGGAGCGCGAAAGCCGGCCGCGCGGCGCGGAAGACGGCCGCCGCGAGCAGCACCGCGCCCGCGAGCGCGAGCCCCGCACCGACCGGCCGGCGCCACCGCGGTGGTCCGACCCACGGATCTCCGGCATCCCCCCGATTGCCGCCGGCGGCCGTCCCCCGATCGAGGTCGCCTCGTCCGTCGGCCTCGACCAGGTGGATCAGCTTGTGATTGACGTCCGCCATCCCGAAGCGAAAGTTGCGAACGCGCTCGTCGACGTGCCAGACGAGGATGCCCTCGCCGGGGAGCTCGGCGTCCACGCCTTCCCGGCGCCGGTTCTCGAGCAGATAGAATTCCTCGGGCCGCCCGGAGACGGCGGGGATGCGGACGACGCGCGGAACGTCCAGCACCGCGGGCAGCTCGACGCGCGGGGTGGTGCGATCGACGACCTGGACGTCGACCCACCCGAGCTGCATCTTCGACCATGCGTCGAGGCCGGTCGGATGGTCGCCTTTCCCGACCCAGGTCCCCTGGCCCATGATCCCCCACTTGCCGATGCCCTCCTGCACCCGGCCTCCGGGCGCGTAGAGCTCCGGGAGGCCGAGCAGATGGCCGAACTCGTGACAGGCGACGCCGAAATTGCTGAACGGCGGCACCTCCTCCTCGGCCAGGACGACGGCATCGGCGAAGCCCCGGTTCACCGGCACGAGATTGGCGTAGTTCGACCACGGGTCGCCGGGATCGCCGCTGCCCACGTGCGACTCCTGCCCCGGTCCCGCGAAGATCACGAACAAGGCCTGCGCCCGGGCGAGGAGCGCGCGATCGGCCTCCCCCGCCACCGCGTCGAAGGCATCGAGGGCGGCGGCCGCCATGACGTTCGGGCGCTGCACGTACGTCGCCCGCGGCGCCGGCAGCGTCACCACCGCCTCCGCGAGCGCCGGCTCGATCACGAGCTTCCCGTGGGACGCGTCGCGGTAGTAGGCGGCCAGGCGATCCAGCAGGGCGGTCGGGCCGCCGATCAGGGCCTCGCGTGGCGTCGACGCCGCCCGATCCGGGAAGCCCACGTGCAGGGCCAGCACGTGCATCGTGCCGACCGGGCTTCGCATGCGCAGCGGCGGTGCCTCCGCGCCGGCCGTCGCGGCGACGAGAAGGACCAACACGGTCGAATTGACAGCCGCGAGGGCGTCTGTGAATATTTGCCGCCGTTTGCGGACTGTACGCACAGGAGGGATCATGATTCGGAGTCTCGGAACGTCAATTACCCTTGCTGCCTTCCTCGCGCTCGCGCTGCCTGGCTGCGGAGGCGGAGGCGGCGGAGGTCAGGGCGAGACCCCGAAGACTCCGGCAGCGACCACCCCCCCCGCCGCCGCCCCGGCTCCCACCACGCCGCCGGCCGCCGGTCAGCAGGGCGCCGAGGCGGACGACGATGCCGACTCGCCGCTGCTCGCCTGGGCCGACGTCGACAACGACGAGGGCAAGGCGCCGCTCACGGTGCAGTTCAAGGCCGACATCGAGGGCGGCAAGGCCCCCTTGAAGATCGTCTGGAAATTCGGCGACGGGACGCCCGACTCGAACGAGAAGGAGCCGAAGCACACCTACGAGAAGCCCGGCAAGTACAAGGCCGACCTCGAGGTCGAGGACTCCTCGGGCGACAGCGACTCCGACTACGTCGAGATCGAGGTCGAGTAGCCGACCCACCCCGGTCAGGACCACGTCGCGAGCGTCCCGATGACGTCCACGACCCGCACGACGTCGTGGCGGCGACACCACGTCGCCATCTCCCGCGCGATCCGTTCGGGCGCGGACGGGTCGTAGAAGACCGCCGTCCCGACCTGCACGGCACGCGCACCGCACACGAGGAACTCGAGGGCGTCCTCGCCACTGCGGATGCCGCCGATCCCGACGACCGGGATCGAGACGTGCTCGACCAGGGCGCGCACCATCGCCAGCGCGACCGGCCGGATCGCCGGACCCGACAGGCCCCCGGTGCCGCTGCGCAGGCGGGGCCGGCGGGTGGCGAGATCGACCGTCATCCCGCGCAGCGTGTTGATCGCCGTCAACGCGTCCGCGCCCTCGCCTTCCGCGGCGCGACCGACCGCGACGATGTCGCTCACGTTCGGGGACAGCTTGACCCACAACGGGCCCCGCACTCGCGCCCGCACGGCGCGGACGATCGTGGCGAGCGCCGCCGGATCGGTCGCCAGGATCGAGCCCCATTCCGGACGATTCGGGCTCGCGGCGTTGAGCTCGAGGGCCACGATGCCGGGCGCGCCGTCGAGTCGGGCGGCGCAGTCCGCGAACTCCTCGGCGCTGTCGCCCCAGAAGTTCGCGACCACGCGTGCGCCGGCAGCGGAGAGCGCCGGCAGGCGGTCGCGCAGGAACGCCTCGACGCCGATGTTCTGCAGGCCGATCGCGTTCAGCATGCCGGCCGGGGTCTCCACGAGGCGCGGTGGCGGCTTGCCGGCGTACGGGCGCAGCGACAGCCCCTTCACGCTGATCGCGCCGATCGCCCCGAGATCGACCAGCCCGGCGAACTCCGTCCCGTAGCCGAAGGTGCCCGAGGCGGCGATCACGGGCGTCGGCAACGTGACGGCGCCGATGGTGGTACGGAGGTCGACCGACGGAATGCTCACCGGTCGAGTCGCAGCTCCATGACGATCGCATCCTGGCCGGGCCCGTAATACCCGCGCCGCACGCCCAGCTCGCGGAAGCCGAGATGGCGGTACAGCCGCCGCGCGACCACGTTGCCGGCCCGCACCTCGAGGAACACCGCACGGCTCCCGGCGGCACGACTCTCGGCGAGGATGGCCTCGAGGAGCGTGCGACCGAGGCCGCGGCCACGGTGCTCCGGGTGGACCGCGACGTTCAGCACGTGGACCTCGTCGGTCACGCGCCAGCGACAGGTGTAGCCGACGATCACCGGCCGGGGGCCGACCTCGTCGACGGCGACGACGAGCCGGGCGAAGGCGGTGGTGAGCTCCTTCTCGAAGAAGCCGCGCGACCAGGGCTGCGCGAACGAGCGTCGCTCGATCTCGAGCACGGCGGGCAGGTCGCTCGCCTGCATGTCCCGGAGCGCGATCGGCGCGCGTTCGACCTGATGCGCGGACACGGGCGTCGTCGACCTACCAGCGCATCAACGCCGCGCCCCACGTGAAGCCGGCGCCGAACGACGCCAGGCACACGAGCGCACCCGGAGGGACCCTGCCCGCCTGAACCGCCTCGTGCAGGGCGATCGGTATCGAGGCGGCGGTGGTGTTGCCGTACCGCTCGATGTTGTTGAACACCTTCTCTTCCGGCAACTCGAGACCCATCGCCACGAGCTGGCTGATCCGCAGGTTCGCCTGGTGAGGGATGAAGAGATCGAGATCGGCCACCGTGTGGCCGGTGGCGGCGAGCGCCTCGTGGATGACCTCCGGGAAGCGGGTCACCGCGTGCTTGAAGACGTAGCGTCCCTCCATGCGCGGCCACATGAGACCGCCGGGACCGAACATCGATTCGCTCACGCGCGGCATCGCCCGACTGCCGGGCACCTCGACCATGAGCTTCTCGGCGTACCGCCCCTCGCTGTGGAGGTGGGTCGTCAGGATCCCGCGCCGCGGGTCGTTCTCGGGTCCGAGCACGGCGGCGCCCGCGCCGTCGCCGAAGATGACGGCCACCTCGCGTCCCCTGGTGGTGAGATCGAGTCCCGTCGAATGCACCTCGGCGCCGACGATGAGCACGTACCGCGCCCCGCCGGTGCGGATGAACTTGTCGGCGACCGCGAGCATGTAGACGAATCCCGAGCACTGGTTGCGGACGTCCATGACCGGCGTCCCCTTGAGCCCCAGGTGACGCGCGAGGAACGACGCGGAGCCGGGGCAGTCGACGTCCGGCGACAGCGTGCCGAGAATGACGAGATCGAGGTCCTCGGCGCGCACGCCCGCCTCGTCCAGCGCGGTCCGCGCAGCACGCGCGCCCAGCTCGGATGGGCCCGTGTCCTCGGTGATGAACCGCCGCGTCGCGATGCCGGTGCGCTGCCGGATCCAGTCGTCGCTGGTGTCCATCAGCGTGGCGAGATCGTCGTTGGTGACCACGCGCTCGGGCAGGTAGTGCCCCAGACCGAGGATGCGCGCGTTCACGTCTTCCGCCATGCCCATTCCTCCGTGCTCAGAGCCGCAGGACGGCGCCGCCCCACGAGATGCCGGCCCCGAACGCCACGAGCAGGACGCGATCGCCGCGCCGTACGCGTCCCGCGTCGATCGCGTCGGCGAGCGCGATCGGCAGACCCCCCGCCGCCACGTGCCCGAAGGTCTCGGCGGGAACGACGACGCGATCCGCGGGGAGACCCGCCCGTCCCGCGGCCTTCCGGGCGACGCGGGGATCGATGTAGTGGACGATCGCCAGAGCGAGCTCCCCGCTCGTCAGTCCGGCGCGGTCCAGCGTCTCCGCGATCACCTCCGTCAGCGTCGCCTCGGCCTGTGGATTCAATGCCGCCAGGTCGAGCTGGAAATAGTGCCGGCCCGCGCGCAGGTCCTCGAGCGTCATGCGCTCGGGAACGTGACGGCTGGCCGGATACTCGCACCAGAACCGCTCGAGCCCGGTCGGGTCGCTGTGGAGCACGGTGGTGACCACGCCGGGCTCGACGGCCTCGCCCAGGATGACCACGCCGGCCCCGTCGCCGAACCACGGCGTCACGCCGGCCCCGCGCGGCGAGTAGTCGAGCGCGGACGAGTGCACCTCGCCGCCGGCCACGAGCACGCGCTTCGCCGCACCGGCCCGCACGAAGCGGTCCGCGGTGGCGAGCGCGAAGAGGAAGCCCGCGCACTGCGCGCGCAGGTCGATCGCGCCGACGGTGTCGCACCCCAGCCGATGCTGCAGGAAGCATCCGGCGCCCGGGAAGGCGATGTCCGGACTGATCGTCGCGAACACGATCAGATCGACGTCCCGCGGCTCGAGCCCAGCATGGCCGAGCGCCGTCGTCGCCGCATCGCGGGCGAGATCGGAGGGCCCCAGCCCGGCCTCGACGTGGTACCGCCTCGCGATCCCGGTACGTGCCTCGAGCTCCGCCGCGTCGACGCCGAGTGGGCCCGCAAGATCGGCGTTCGTGACCACCCGCGCCGGCAGGTGACGGCCCCAGCCGAGGATGGTGCTCGCCGCCATGGCCTAGTGTCCCGTCCCCGAAATCGCGACTACGATCTCGGACGGTCTCACACCGCCTGGCATCGTTGCTCCTCCTCGCAATAGCTTCGGCTATTGCTCGTCGTCGCGCCTCCCCAGGCGGCACGACCCCGCCCGATCTCGCAGCCACGATTTCGGAGACGGGACACTACCGCAGCACCTTCGGCAGGATGACCTCCAGCGTCTTGTCGCGATAGCGATGCCGGAACCCACGGACGGGGTCCCGAAGCGCCACCCGCGTGGTGAACGCCGGCGGGAAGGCCGGCGCCACCGCCGTCAGCTTCTTCACCTGCGCATCGGCGACGCGGCCGTGCACGACGAACGTCCCGTCCCGCATCTCGAGGTCGTAGTCGTAGTCGGGCATGTCGGGCGGGAGGCCGAGCTCCGCACCGAGCGACGACGGCGGGAGCGCACGCGGGAACTCGACGCGCAGCAGATATGCGTCGTCCCGGTCGTCGACCTTGTACACCTCGCCGTAGCGGCGCGCGCGCTCGAGCTTGTCGTCGAAGGGCTCCCGCCCGTCGTAGAAGCCGTCGAACGAGACGTTGCTCGCCGCACCCCGGGCGCCGACCAGGGCGAGGACGATGCGACCGAGCGGGTACAGGAGCCAGCCGTACAGCGCCCCCCGCAGCGGGGTCTCGGCGAGCGGGGCGCCGCGAAAGGCACTCTCGCGCAGCCGCCAGAGGGCCTCGACCAGCGCCAGCGCGACCCCCCAGAACACCCACGAGCGCACGTTCGCCGCGAACAGGTCGGCCCGCCCCGCGCCGATGGCGGCCGCGGCGAACACGACGGGATAGAGAATGAAGTTCAGGAACACGTTGGCGGCTGTGGCGAGCTGCGCGCTGAAGAAGCGCGTGTCGGCGACCGCGGACTCCAGCCGCACCTTCTCGCCCGCCGGCAACGCGCCGAGTACCCCTTGCAGTGCGCCGAGCAGCATCAGCGGCAACGATCGTCCGGTGCGCCGTCGCGGCGAGCCGAGTGAGGCGAGCAGGACGTCGAACTCGGTCGGCAAGCTCGCCGGCGAAGGACCGGACGGGACGCGGCTTCGGCGGCGCCGCGACGGCCTTCTCGACCGCCCGGCCCGGCGCGGGTCGCGCGACCACGGCCTTCGCCGCCGCTGGAGCCACGGGTGCGGGCGCCGCCGCGGCCGGCGCGGGAGTCGCGGGCGCGGCGACCGCCTCGGGTGCGGCCCCGTCCTTGCGGAAGCGCGACGGCGCGTCGTCGGCGAACGTCTTGTCGGCGTGCAGCGCCCGCGCCCGGTCGAGGAGCACGGCCTCGGTCTCGGGCCGCGCGGGATCGGGCACGCAGCAGTCGACGGGGCAGACGGCGGCGCACGCCTCGTGGTCGAAGAACCCGACGCACTCGGTGCACTTCTCCGGGACGATGTAGAAGATGTCGTTCGACAGGGCCGGGTGCATCGCGCCGTCCGGCGCCTGCCATTCCACCGCCCCCTGGTAGATCGCGGTGTTCGGGCACTCCGGCTCGCAGGCACCGCAGTTGATGCACTCGCTCGTGATGGTCGTCGCCATGTCCGTGCTGGCATACCTCCCTCGTCGGTGCCGTTCAAACCCTGGCCGGTGTTTTCCCCGCGCGCCGACGAAGCGAGCGTCGGCGGCGACGGCGGGGGCTCGCCGCCCTCCTCGTGGGGCCCCCGCCGCTTCGCGGCGCCCCACTCGTCGGGCGCCGACCCCCGCCTGCCCGCCGATGCGAGCGTCCGCTCGGCGCGCTGCGCGCACCAGCGCGCGTCAACACCGCAGCGCGAAGGTCCGTCGTCCGTCGTGGTGGCAACGCCCATCACTTCTCCCTACCGAGAGAAGGCGGGCGTGGCCGCGGCTGCGCGGCGGTGCGTGGCGCCGCGCCGGAACGGCGCCCGCATCGGCGGGCAGGCGGGGATCCCTCCGCGATGAGCGGGGCGCGCGCGAAGCGCGCGGGGGCCCCGCGAAGAGTGGAGGGAGCCCCCGCCGTCGCCGCCGACGCTCGTCCCGTCCGGCGCGGCGGCCCCGCTAGCTCCGACCGCCGCGGCTCAGCCCCGGGCCCCGGTGATCCGCATGCCGTAGAACGACCGGTAGACGAAGACCGTCGACAGCAGGAAGAACACGACGGCGAGGCCCGCGCTCCAGGCGCGCGGCATGGTGATCGCCAGCTCGACGGCCAGGAGCCCGAAGAGGGTCGTGAACTTGATCACCGGATTGAGCGCCACCGACGAGGTGTCCTTGAAGGGATCGCCGACCGTGTCGCCGACGACGCACGCCGCGTGCAGCGGCGTGCCCTTCTCCTTCAGCTCGACCTCGACGACCTTCTTCGCGTTGTCCCAGGCGCCGCCCGCGTTGGCCATGAAGAGGGCCTGGTAGAGGCCGAAGAGCGCGATCGAGATGAGGTAGCCGACGAAGAAGAACGGCTCGACGCAGGCGAACGCGAGCGTCGAGAAGAAGACCGCGAGGAACAGGTTGAACATGCCCCGCTGGGCGTACTGCGTGCAGATCTCGACCACCTTCTTGGAGTCCTCGACCGACGCCCTCTCCACACCTTCCAGCTTGATGTTGGCCTTGATGAACTCGACCGCGCGATAGGCGCCGCTCGACACCGCCTGGATGGCGCCGCCGGTGAACCAGAACACCACCGCCCCGCCGGTGACCAGCCCCAGCAGGAAGGGCGCGTGCATCAGCGACAGCGACTCGAGCCCGGTCGTGAGGCCGTTGGTCAGCGTCATGATGATCGCGAAGATCATCGTGGTGGCGCCCACCACCGCGGTGCCGATCAGCACCGGCTTGGCGGTGGCCTTGAAGGTGTTGCCGGCGCCGTCGTTCTCCTCGAGGTAGTCCTTGGCCTTCTCGAAGTTGGGCGCGAAGCCGAACTCGCGCTGGATCTCCTGCTTGACGTTCGGGATCGTCTCGATCAGCGACAGCTCGTAGACCGACTGGGCGTTGTCCGTCACCGGACCGTAGGAATCCACCGCGATCGTCACGGGGCCCATGCCGAGGAAGCCGAAGGCCACGAGCCCGAAGGCGAACACGGGTGCCGGGGTCATGCCGTTCGGCCCGTGGATGAAGAGCGCCTCGGTGCCCTGCGTGCTGACCAGGTATCCGAGGCTCATCAGCAGCAGGATCACGAGCCCCATCCAGTAGGCGCTGAAGTTACCCGCCACCAGACCGGCGAGCACGTTCAGCGACGCGCCGCCCTCGCGCGAGGCCGCCACGACCTCGCGCACGTGAGCGGAGTCCGTCGACGTGAATATCTTGACGACCTCGGGGATGACCGCGCCCGCCAGCGTTCCGCAGCTGATGATCGTCGCCAGCTTCCACCAGAGGGTGCCGTCAGCGAGATCGGGGATCAGCAGGTACGACACCACGTAGGTCGCCACGATCGAGACGATCGAGGTGAGCCACACGAGGAACGTGAGCGGGTGCTCGAAGTTCATCTTGTCGGCGGTGCCGTGGCGCCCGTGCTGGATGATGCCGTTGACCCAGTACGAGCCGGCGCTCGACAGCACCATCATCAGGCGCATGACGAAGATCCAGACCAGCAGCTGGACCTGCACGTCGACCTTCGGCACGGCGAGCAGGATGAACGTGATCAGCGCGACGCCGGTGACGCCGTAGGTCTCGAAACCGTCGGCCGACGGGCCGACCGAGTCGCCCGCGTTGTCGCCGGTGCAGTCCGCGATGACGCCCGGGTTCCGCGCGTCGTCTTCCTTGATGTTGAAGACGATCTTCATGAGGTCGGCGCCGATGTCGGCGATCTTGGTGAAGATGCCGCCGGCGATGCGCAATGCCGCCGCGCCGAGCGACTCGCCGATCGCGAAGCCGATGAAGCACGGTCCCGCGAAATCCGAGGGCATCGCGAGCAGGATGAAGAGCATGATCGCCAGCTCGACCGAGATCAGCAGCATGCCGATGCTCATCCCGGCCTGGAGCGGGATGGCGTACGTCGGATAGGGCTTGCCCCTGAGCGCCGCGAAGGCGGTGCGGGAGTTGGCGAACGTGTTCACGCGGATGCCGAACCAGGCCACCGCGCAGCTGCCGGCGATCCCGACGAGACTGAAGAGCACGATCGTGGCGACCTTGAGCACGCTCATGTGCGCGCCATTGTGGTCGACCGCGAGGAACTTGAAGTAGATCACCATGATCGAGCCGATGAACAGCTCGAGGATCAGGATGAAGCGGATCTGGGTGGTCAGGTAGGTCTTGCAGGTCTCGTAGATCAGCTCCGATATCTCGCGCATCGAGCGGTGGACGGGCAGGTTGCGGAGCGACACGAACTGGGCGAGGCCGAACGCCAGTCCGAGGGAGCAGATCACCACGCCGAGGACGGCGAGGAGCGACCAGCCGTTCACGCCGCGGAAGGAGACCGACGCCAGGTCCGGCAGCACCAGGGTGGCCTCACTGGCGTGGGCGGCGGCGGGGATGAGCAGGCCGGCCATCGGGGCGAGTGCGGCGAGCGCAATCGTCGTGAGTCGCGGGAATCGCATGACAGCACCTTCTCCAAACATGCGCGGTCCGATCGAGCCGACCGGAACGCGCGGGTTTCGAGTGGTTGGCCGCCCGCGACCACACGCGGACGCTTCAGCGCACTCCGCTCCGGGCCAGGCGGGCTCGGAGCACCGGCCTCCCTAGCACCGGCGCGCGGCCTTTTCAAAGGCCGGACGCGACCCTCAGCGGGCCTCGTTATGCCCGGCGGGTGCCTCTTCGACGTGCCGGGGGCCGCCTGCGGGCGCCCCCTCGACCGGCGTCCCCACCGGCGGCGCCAGCGTGGGCGTCCGGGTCACCTTGCGCCCCCCATGACCTGCCAGGGCCTCGAGGTCGTAGAGGTACCAGGCGTCGTCGGTCCGGTCGTAGCGCCAGACCCGGCCCGAGGCCGTGTCGAGGACGAAAGCGCCCCCGTCGGGTCGGGCGGAGAGCTGGTACTGGCCCGGCTCGGCCGCGGCCACGGTCGCCAGGGCGGCGAGGCCGACCAGGGCGGCGCCGGCCCTCATGGTTGGAGCTCCTCTGGGGGGACCAGCTCGGGCGCCCGCTGGATCGGAATCTGCTGCGTCGTCGTCGTCCGGGGCCTGGAACCGCCGCTGCTTGGCCGGCGACAACGCGCGCCGGACCGCGCGGAAGCCGCGGATACGATCCTCGAACTCGGCCGTCACGTTCTCGCTCTCCTCGCGGTTGCGGATCACGTACGGCGTGATCGTGAGCAGCAGCTCGGTGCGATCCAGTCGAGCTGCTCTCGCTGCGGAAGAGGAAGCCGATCCACGGCGCGTCCATCAGGAACGGCACGCCGCTGCGGCTCCGCGTTGGACCGTGTCGTCGATGATGCCACCGATGAGCACGGTGCCCGCCGTCGTTGACGACGAGCGTCGTCTCCGCCTCGCGGGTCAGGAACGACGGCGAATCGGTGGCGCCGAACGACGCATCCTTCACCGCGCTCACCTCCTGCCGTATCTGCATGTTGACCAGCCCGCGCGAATTGACCTGCGGCAGGACGGTCAGGATCTTTCCGGTGTCGCGGTACTGCACCGAGTTGATGACGCTGGCGGTCGCCAGCGTCGACTGCGAGGTGGAGGTGAGGATCGGGATCGACTCGCCGACGAGGATGTGCGCCTCGCGATTGTCCGCCGCGATGATGTGGGGCGCGGAGAGGATCTTGACGTTGGTCTTGGAGGCCAGGGCCTTCAGCAGCAGGGCGAACTGGTTGCCGTTGGTGATGAGCGCGTACGCGTTGCCCGCGGGCGAGAGGCTGTTGATCTGGGGGCCGATGGGCGCGGTGTTCGCGAACAGCCCGCCGACGTTCCGGCGGCCGTCGGTCTGGTAGAGGTTGTTCTGCGGCTTGAGCGCACCCTGCAGCGCGCCGTCGGCGAAGGCGTACGCGATGCCGAACTCGAGCGCCTTGTTGAGGTTCACCTCGGCGATCGTGACCTCGAGCACCACCTGGCGCGGCACGACGTCGATCCGGCGCAGCACGTCGACGATCAGCCCGTAGTCGCGCTTCGTCGCCAGCACGATCAGCGAGTTCGTCACCTCGTCGGCGACGATGCGAACCTCCTGCTTGAAGATCGGCGGCGGGCCGCCGAGCGTCGGGACGAGCCCGGCGCCACCGCCGGGAAGCGCCCCCGCGCCGCCCGCGATGGTCACGCCCTGCGCCGTGGCGCCCTGCGCCCCGGGACGCTGTCCCGCGCCCCCCGCCTGACCGAGGCCCGCCCCGCCCCGCCGGCCGGCTGCTCCCCCGCGGCCACCGCCGAGGCTGCCCCCACCGGCCCCCCCCGTCGCGCCGAGTCCTCCCTGCTGCTGACCGACGCCGCCGCCGAGCCCGCCGGTGGCGCCACCGCCGAGGCCGCCACCTCCGACACCGCCGGTGCCGGTGCGACCGCCGCGCGCTCCCGCGCGTCCGCCGAAGCCCGCGCCCCCCGACTGCCCGCCGGCTCCGAAGAGACCGACGCCCGCGGGCGCCGCGCCCGGACCCGCCTGCAATCCGCCGGGGCCGCCCTGCCCGCCGCCGAAGAGCTCGTTCAGCACCGCGGCCAGATCCGCTGCCTTCGCGTTCTCGACGTTGTAGACGAACGTCTGCCGGCCGTACTCCTCCCCGGGCGGGATATCGAGCATGCGCAGCCAGCGCTCGACCTCGTCCAGGATCGCCTTGTCGAAGGTGACCACGACGATCGCGTTCAGGCGCTGCAGCGGGATGACGAAGGTCCCGCCCTCGCCCTCTCCCGTGGCCGTGACGCCGTAGGGCGCGAGCAGCCCCACCAGCTCGTTGGCCAGCTGGTCCGGGTCGCCGTGGCGCATCTTGAAGACGCGCGCGTGCATGTCCTTGAAGGCGTTCGTGTCGAAGGTGGCGACGAGGCCGCGGAGCCGCTCGACGTTCCCCTGGAGGTCGGTCACCACCACCGTGTTGGCGCGCGGGTACGACATCACGTCCCCGCCCGGGGTGACGAACGGTTGCAGGATGTTCGCCATCTCGTCCGACGCCACGTGGCGCAGCGGGACGATCTCGATCACGAAGGTGTCGTTGGCCGACGCGCTCTGCAGGGAGGACCCGCGCGGAATGATCGCGCGCGTCTTGGCCTCGGCGACCGGGAGGATCTGGTAGAGATTGCCGACCCGCACCGCGGCGATCCCGTTGTTGCGCAGGATCTGGTTGAACAGCGGGAACAGGTCCTCACGCGAGATGCGGCCGGTGGTGCGGATCGTCACCTGCCCCTCGATGCGCGGGTCGATCGTGTAGGAAAGTCCGAGTGCCGTCGCGAGGCTGTGGATCACCTCGCGGATGTCGGCGCGCTCGAAATTGAGGACCATCGCGTCCTCGTCGCCGAGGGCGCGGTCCTCGGCCCCCGGCTCGGGAGCCGTTGGGGGGGCAACGTCGGGCGCCGCTGGAGGGGGCGGCGCGGGGTCCTGTGCGCGGGCGGGAACGAACCCCGCCAGGGCCACCGCGGCGGCCACGAGTACGACGATCCATCGCCCCTTCACTGCATCCTCCTACTGTTTCCGCGGGCGCCCGAGCTGGCGCTCTCTCAGCTGTTGCATGCGATCCTGAACGCTCGGCGCCGCGCCGGGCTGCCCCGGCGCCCCGGGCTGGGGCTGGGGAACCGGCTGGCCGACGACCGCGGGTGCGGGCGGCGCCCCGGGCTTGACCCCGCCGACGCCCGCGGCGGGTGACGACGCCTGCACGCCGGCGGACGGCGACGCGCCCGCCGGCCCGGGCTGCCCCGGTCGCGGCGCCGGCGGCTTGGCGATCGCCGGGCCGCTCGGGCCACCGGCCTTCTTCTCGACGTTGAGCGGCATCGTCACCGCGTCGCTCGAGGGCGACACCAGGTGCAGGGCGTCGACGTCGATGGACTTCACCGTGTAGCCCCCGATCTGGTCACCGAGATGCAGACGGCGCTGTGCGGTCCCCTGACTCGCGTCGGTGACGAAGGCCTCGCGGTCGCGTCCCACGATGCGGATGCCCACCACCGTCACGCCGGGCGGTGGCTCGGTCTTGCGCTCGACGGGGGCGATCGCCTTCGCCTCCTCACTCGGCTTCGACCGGCTCGGATCGAACAGGTCGCGGTCGACGATCGCAGTGACGAGGACCGTGGGCGACTGTGCCGTGGCGCCCTTGTCGGTGCCGCGCTTGCCCTTCGAGCCGCCCTTCTCCGGGGTCGCCGAGGGCTTCGTCGGCGTCGGCGGTTTCGCCACGACCTCGACGGGTGGCAGCGAGCGCGCCCAGGTGCGCACGATCTCGACGCCCAGGAGGAGCACGATGACGCCGAGCACGGCGTTGATGATCGCCCAGCGGCCCATCAGGTTGCCCCCTTCGGCAAGGGCACGCTCGTGCCCGGCGCCTGGGGAGGAGCCGGAAGCGTGGTGGGCGGGGGGATCGTCGCGGGTGCCGTCGGCGGCGGGGTGGTCGGCAGCGGGGCGACCGTGCTCGGCGGCGTCGCCGCCGGTGGGTTCGGCACCACCGTCGTGGACGGCGTCGCGCCGGCGGCCGGGAGCGTCGTCGACGGTCCGCCGGCGGCCGGGGCCGTGGTCGTCGGAGCAGGCGCCGCTTCGCCCTCGGCGTTCTCGGCGGCAGCCGCCCCCTCGGCAGCCTCGCCCTCGGCGCGCTCCGCGTCCGCCTTCCCGTTCTTCGCCTGCTGCACGTAGCCGCTCACCTCGACCGTGGCCTGGATGGTCCGCGGTCCGGTCTTTCCCGGGGTTGCACCGCGGCGGCTGGCCTCGATGAAGGGAATGCTCAGCTGCTGCCCGTACTCGACGGCGGCGAGGAACTCGGCGAAGGGCTTGGGCTCGGCGGAGAGCGTCAGCCGAACGGCGACCCGGCGGAAGGGATCTGCAGCCTCGTCCTTCATCACCTGCGTGCTCTGGACGGTGAGGCCCTTCTCGGCGGCGATCGAGTTCGTCTTGTCCTGCAGCGCCGCCGCGCCGAGCGTGGCGGTATCGCCCGGCAGCAGCCGCCCCTTCGCCTGATCGAGCTTGCGCCGCAAGTCGTCGCGCTCGGTCCGCAGTGCCGGTGCCGCAGCGACGAACCGGGCGGCGCGCTCCAGCTGCTCCTGGCCGGCCGCGATCTCGTCGGCGACCCGCTGGCGATAGGCACGCACGGGCTCAACCAGCGTGACGTCGAGGAGATAGAGTCCGATCGCGATCCCCACCGCGGCGATGATACGACGATCGCGCTGCGAGTGTCCCTGGTACCAGTGGACCGCGCGCGCCCACAGCGCGCGAAGGGACGCGCTCACTTCTCGACCTCGGCGACGATGGAGAAGCGCTCCTTGTCGCCCGTGCGCGTCGTCGGCGACGTGAAGCTGACGTTCTTCCAGTGCTTCGACTTCTCCAGCGCCGTGATGAGGTCGGACGCGGCGCGCGCCTGGCCGTCGATGGTGAGCCGCCCGTTGCGCAGGTTCATGCTGGTGAGGTACGCGTCCTGCGGTACGGCCTCGGTCAGCTCCTTCAGGAGCAGCGTGACGCGGGGCTCCTCGTTCCCGAGCAGGACGTCCACCTGACGCTGCAGCTGGGTGATCTGATCCTGGATGGCCTTCGCCTCGTTCACCTGCGGCCCGGCCGCGGCGAGCTCGCTGCGGACCTGGCGGCGGAGCAGCTCGTCCTTCACCATCGCGCTCACGCCCCAGACGAGGAGCAGGACGCCGGTGAGCGCCGCCAGGACGATCGTGGCCAGGGACAGTCCCTGGTCGTAGGCGCGGCGCCCCTCCTCTGGCAGGAGGTTCAGATGGACCGTCCCCTCGCGGACGGCCCCGAGCGCTGCGCCGACCGCCGGCAGCACGGCCGGCTCGCCTTCGATGAAGAAGTCGCGCTCCGCCTCCAGCCGTCCCTCCGCCAGCGGCAGCAGGTTCTCCTCGCCGAGGGGGCCGCTGCTGGTCCAGCGCCGTTGGCGAGATGCCAGCGGTAGAGCGGAACATCGTCGGCCGACAGCGCCGCATCGGCGAGCTCGCGCGCCAGCGACCGGGCGACCGCGCCGCCGACGGCTGCGCGCTTTCGCGGCACGAGCTGACTCGCCACCAGCCGACCGCCGCTCAGCAGGGCCAGCTCGATGCCGCCCGCGGAGTCGAGTAGCAGGCCGAGCGGCTTCGGCTCGCCGCCGCGGCAGAACGCCAGGTAGTCGGCGATCGCCGTCGACGCGAGCACGATGCCCCGCGGACGCACGAACGCGTCCTCGAGCGCGTCGAGATAGCCCTTCACGGTCTCGCGCGGGATGCACATGAGGAGGACCTCGATGCGCTCCTGCCCGAGCGGCCGCGAGGACCAGTCGAGGTAGACCTGATCGCGCGGCAGGGGGATCAGGTGCTCGATCTCGTACTCGAGCACCTGCGCGAGGTTCTCCGCCGCCGCCGCCGGCAGCAACACGCGGTTGAACGCCGCCTCGGCGCGCGGCAGGCAGAGATAGGCGCGCCGCGTGTCGACCTGATGCTCGCGCGCAAAGGTGAGCACCGCCTGGCCGATCGCCTGACGCCGCTCGGCGGCGCGATCCGGACCCGGCAGCGGATAGGTTCCGGTGTGCTCCACCCGGATGCGGAGGAACCGCTTCTTGAGGTGCGCGAGCGCCACCTCGTGCGCCCCGACGTAGATGCCGAGGCCGTCGAGAAAGTCGGCGCGGCCGAGGCGCTGCGAGAGCTCGACCAGGGTCACGGCCTCTCGTCCTCCGGCGGCACGCCGACGGGCAGGCCACCCTCCCACGGGGCGCGATCGATCCACCGCTTGGTGCGCAGCTCGCCCCAGCCGTCGGAGACGTCGACGACCCAGGCGACCGTCGAACGGTTGCGCGGCTCGCTCACGTCGGCGCGCCCATCGACCCGCAGCAGCCCGGGGACGACCCCCGCCTCCTCGGAGAACAGCTGCGCGCCGTTCAGGCCGAGCGCCGTCGCCTCCGCCTGGATGCGCTCGCCGAATATCTCCGGCGAGTCGGCGCGGATCTTCTCCAGGGCGGCCATGCCGGCGGCATCCTTGCCCAGCAGGATCGCGATCAGCTCCGGCGGCGCCGTGTTCGGGTTGATCGAGAGCTTGGTGCTGTCGACGGAGATCAGGTCGCGCATGCCCGGCATGCCCTCCGAGCCGTAGAACAGCTCGGGCGTGACGCCACGGATCATGAGCAGCTCGTCCGGCGACTCGAGGCGTTGGTTCTTCGCCCGGTACGGCGGCGTCAGGCCGAGGTAGTACTTGTCCTCGGCCCCGCCCGGCGACGTCTGCCGATCGCGATCGACCCAGTCGATGATCGACGAGACGATGGTGTCGATCTCCGCCGCGGCGCGCCGGTTCTGCCCCTTGACGGCGCCGCTCGGACCGAGGGCCACGCCTTCGACGAACCGCTTGAGCGTGGTCGTGTCGCGGCGCTCGGCATAGCTGTTGATCGGGAAGAGGCCCTCCTGGTCGGTGACCCGCACCTCGAGCTGCCCGTCGAAGAGCTGGCTCCCCCTCCACTGCCCGTCGGTCGCCGCCTGGCCGCCCTCGCGCGCCTGGCCCCGCCCGTCCTCCCCCTCCGTCGGTCCCCCCTGCGAGCGCGCCAGCGCGACGTGGAAGACCGCCCGGTTCATGCCGCCGAGTGCGAGGTAGTAGCCGCGGGTCTCCTCGGCGAAGTTCGCCGCCGCCATCGCCGACTCGCGGATGTAGCGCGAGAAGTCGAGTGCCAGGACGCCGAGGATCATGAACACCCAGACGACCATCACCAGGGCGATGCCGCGGTCGCGGGAGCGCAGGCTGTCTCCGCATCCTACTCTTCGACGTCGTCATTGGAATCGTCGGATCCGTCGGCCTCATCGCTTCCGTCGCCGTCCCCGGAGTTGGCACCGGCCGCGCCCGTGCCGGTCCCCGTGCCGCCGCCCTGGTTCTCGAGGTCGAGATCGCACTCCGCCTCGCCGCTGACGTACATGCTCGTCATGATCGGGATCTCGTGCGGCCACTCGTCGACATCGAGACCCGGCAGGCCCCAGATGGTGACCCGCACCGCATCCGGCAGCGGCAGCGGCTCGTCCTCGCTCGAGACGTAGGCGTCCTGCCAGTCCTCCTCGTTGCGGTTGCGGTACTGGAACGCGAGCGCGCGGAAGTTGTCGAGGAGGACCGCCGAGCGCTGGTTCGCCGCGACGTCGTTCTCGAGACCGAGCCGGTCGCTCGAGCCGTGCGGGGTCTCGTACATCATGAGCCGCGGCCCGGTCGGCCCGTTCTCGACCCGATAGACGACGTCGACGAGACCGCCGCCTGCCAGCTGCCCGGCAGCGGTCGTGAAGCGCATCTCGCGCGCGTAGCCCGTGAAGTAGGTCCAGTCGGTCTCCTCCTCGCGGTTGGTCGCGCACTGCGCCTTGGTGGACTTGATCTGTCGGATGAGCACGTCCATGGCCACCCGGAGCCGTTCGGCCGTCACGACGGCGATCTCGCCCCGCTGGACCGCCCGGATCCCGAGATGGAAGGCGCCGTAGCAGATCGCGGCCATGAGCGCGAGGGCAGCCATGGCCAGGACGACCTCCAGCAGCGTGAAGCCGCGGGTGGCGCGGCGCTCAGCCATCGTCGGGCTCCGCGAAGGTGAGGCTCCGCAGCGTGTACGTCTTGTGGCCCGAGCCCTCGCGCCAGGTGACGTCGACCTGCAGCGCGAAGGGGACGAAGCCGCTCTCGTCCGCTTCGTCCGGCTCGACGCCGGCCTCCTTGTAGTCGCGCCAGATCTTGATGCAGCGGCGGAATCCGCCCGCCAGCACCGGCTCGCAGCCCGCGTCGCGCTCCGAGAGGATGTCCCGCGAGAGCAGGCCGTCCATCGCCACCCGGGCCGCGAGCACGGCGCGGGTCCGGCGGGACGCGCTCTCCTCGAGGCGCAGGCTGCTCCCGAAGACCTGGAGACAGGCGACCACGCCCATGCCGAGGATCGCCATCGCGACCGCGATCTCGAGGAGCGTGAAGCCGGCGCGGCCCCGCGGCCGCCTCATGTGGGAGCGTCCTGCACGCGCACGTTGCCGATCAGTGCGTCGACGTGGACCCAGAGACGCTCGCGCCGGCGGTCCTGGCGGCTCGCGAGGATGATGTCGGCTCCGGTGGTGCTGCCGTTCGGGAAGCAGGCGACGCGCATGGCCCCGTTCGCGGCGGGCGCCCCACCCTCCACGCGCTCGATGACCGCCCGCTCGGAGAGGATCGCCCAGCGCCCCATGTCCGACGTCCAGATGCTGTTGCGCAGCGGGTCGATCACGACTTCCAGGGGCTTCCCCGACGCCACGGCCTCGCCACGACAGTGGTTGAACGTCGCGGCGATCTCGCGCGCCGCGCGACGGACCTCCCGGGCCGTCATGCCCCCTTCGACCAGCGGCACCACTAGCGCGGACCCGACGGCCATGATGAGCATCACGACCACCAGCTCCATCAGGCTGAAGCCGCCTGCCGGCGACCGGACCGCCAACGTCAGTCCCAGCTGGTGACGTCGCGGTTGTTGTTCTCACCGCCGGGCGCGCCGTCGGCGCCGAAGGAATAGAGGTCGTACGGCCGCCCGCCCTCGCCCGGCGCCCGGTAGACGTACTGGCGGCCCCACGGGTCCAGCGGGATGTCCTTCTTCAGGTACGGGCCGTCCCAGCGATCGAGCCCGAACGGCCGGTTCTGCAGCGCGCCGAGACCCTCCTGCGACGACGGATAGCGTCCGACGTCGAGACGGAACGTGTCGAGCGCCGTCCCGAGCAGCTCGATCTGGGCCTTGGCGGCCTTCGTCTCGGCCTTCTGCGAGGTGCCGATGAAGCGCGGCGCCACCAGACCCATCAGCAGTCCGATGATCACCATCACGACCATCATCTCGATCAGGGTGAAGCCCGCCTGACGCGCGCGTGGATGCATGAATTCGTTCCTCCTCAGATCGGCAGATCGTTCACGCTGAAGATCGCGGACAGCATCGACATCACGACGAAGCCGACGCCGAGGCCCATGACGACGATGAGCACGGGCTCGAGCAGCCGCGTGAACTGGGCGATCGCGACCCGCACCTCGCGATCGTAGTGGTCGGCGATGCGGATCAGCATGTCGTCGAGGCGTCCGGTCTCCTCGCCGACGGAGATCATCTGGACCGCGAGCGTGCGGGAAGACGCCCGGAGCGGGCGAGCGGCTCGGCGACGCCCGCGCCTTCGCGCGCCCCGACCTCGACCTCGCCGATCGCGCGGGCGATCACCTGGTTGCCGGCGATCTCGCTTGGTGATGCCGAGCGCCTGCAGCATCGGGACGCCGCTCTTGAGCAGCGTCCCGAGCGTCCGCGCCAGGCTCGCCACCTCCATCCGCCGGAGCACGGTGCCGATGCCGACGATGCGCAGCTTCCACTGCGTCCCACGCGTAGCGGCCGCGCGGCGTGCGGACGGAATAGCGGAACGCGACGACGCCGCGAGACGATCACCAGCAGGCCCACCCACCAGTAGTTGCGCAGCGCGTCGGAGACCCCCATCACGATCCGCGCCGAGAGCGGCAGCGCCTTGCCCATGTCGGCGAACAGCGCCGAGAACTTCGGCAGCACGTAGATCAGGAGCACCAGCATCGAGCCGCCCATCGCGACGGTCAGGAGCGCCGGATACGTGAGCGCCGCCCGGACGTCGTCGCGCAGCTGCTGTCCGCGCTCGAGGTACTCGGCCAGACGCTGCAGCGCCTGGTCGAGGAAGCCGCCGATCTCGCCGGCCCGCACCATGTTCACGTAGAGCGGCGGGAAGTAGGGGTGCTGCGCCAGCGCCTCGGCGAGCGACTTGCCGCCCTGCACCGCGTGCAGGACCTCGCTCACGATCCGCTTCAGCTCGGGGTGGTCGGCGAGCTCCTGCAGCGTGGCGAGGCTGCGGTCGAGCGGCAGGCCGGCGCCGAGCAGCACCGACAGCGACTGGGTGAGCATGAGCAGGCTCTTCGCCGGCGGCCTCCCGCGGCCCGGCAGCGCCGGCAGGGCCGGCAGCCCGAGCCGCGCGCCGCGCGCCTTCACCCCGCGCATCGGCGCCGCCGATCGTCATCGGGATGAGGCCGCGATCGTGGAGACGGCTCACGACGCCCGCCACCTCGATCGCCTCGATCGTCCCCTCGACGACCTTCCCCTCGGCGTCCACGGCGCGGTACTGGAACTGCGCCACGCCCGCTCCTATGCGCCCTGCTCAAGTCTCTGGAAACGCAATGGTTTCGTATACGCGAGCATGGATGACTCTGCAATCCGCAAGGTCGCCGTGCGCTGCGGCTTAGACTCGGCGCCCGGGGTCCGTGTTCAGCGTCCGGACGCGGATGCGGCCGTCCATGTCGTCCGGCACGTCGACGCCGAGGAGCGTCAGGATGGTCGGCGCCAGGTCGACGATGTCGAGACCGTCGATCGCGACGTCGGGACGGTTCACGAAGAACAGCGAGTCGTCGTAGGTGTGCATGCCCGTGAGCGCGCTGCGACCGAAGACCTCGGTGCGCGCCAGCGCGCCCTTCGGGTCGTAGCCGCGATTGAAGTGGACGACGAGATCGGGTGCCGTCGTCGAGGCAGGGCCCATGATACAGCTCGTCGCGCGGAAGACCCGCGGCACGGGACGGCCCCCCGCGGGCGCGCCCGGGGAGTCGTCGTGCAGCGCCAGCAGTCCGGCGCTGCACCCGCGCCAGCAGCTCCTCGGCCTCGGCCGGCGCCGACGGTCCCGAGCGGGAACCGGCCCTGGCGGTGCACGTAGACGCGGCCCGGGTCGAGGACGAAGACCTTCGTAGCGCGGATCGACGTCGGCGAGTCCCTTCGGCGTCGGCGACGCCGAAGCGCAGCAGCTCCTGCTGGCGCAGCCAGGCGTTCGGGAAGAACTCCCGGTGGATGAGCGTGTGGCCGTGGTCGGCGATCACGAAGAGCGGCACGCCGGCGGGCAGCGCCCCGATGAGCTCGCCGAGCACGTCGTCGAGTCGGCGATAGAAGTCGAGGAAGCGGGCGTGGTGCGGTGCCGCCGCGTCGACGTACTGGCTCCAGAAGTAGTGGTGGAGGCGATCGCACTCGGTGACGACGCCGACGAACAGGTCCCACGCCTCCTCGCGGAGCAGCGTCCGGTAGACCCGACGCCGCGCCTCCAGCGTCGTCGTCAGGTCCTCGAAGAACGCGTCCGGACGCTGATCGGCGTTCTGGTAGTCGACGTCGATCTTGTAGCCGTCGGCCTTGAGCCGCGGCAGCAGCTCCGGCGGATGCACCGCGCGCTCGAGGTTGACGGCGACGAAGCCGGAGACCAGCATCCCGTTCAGCGGGCGCGCCGGATACGTGTCCGGGATGTTGAGGACGATCGAGCGCTTGCCCGCGCGGCCGGCGACGTCCCAGAGCGTCTCGGCGCGGACGTTGCCGAAGTTCGGGAAGAACAGCGCTGAGCGTCCCGGGCTTCACGTCGGTGAAGCCGTAGATGCCGTGCTTGCCCGGGTTCCGACCGGTCATGAAGCCGGTCCACGACACGCTCGAGATCGTGGGGATCGACGAGCGCATCGGCGCCAGCGTCCCGCCCTGCCGACCAGCGCGGCCGAGGTTCGGCACGAGGCCGCGCGCGATCAGGTCGCTGGACGAGCGGCAGCCCGACGCCGTCGAGGCCGAGTCGCACCGGCCGGACGCCGACGCCCGAGGCAGGCGCTCCTCAGCGGTCGGCTGGGTCTGCCCGCCGCCGCGCCGGAACCGATCGAGGAGGCCCAGGGGCTAGACCTCCTCCTGCGTGACGCGCACGACCTCGGCGACGGTGGTGACGCCCTCGCGGACCTTCTGCCAGCCGTCCTCGCGCAGCGTGCGCATGCCGTGCTTCACCGCGGCGTCGCGGATCACGTCCGCCGACGCGCGCTTCGAGGATGAGCTTGCGGACGGCGTCGCTCACCGGCAGCAGCTCGTAGATGCCGGAGCGGCCGCGGTAGCCGGTGTGCGCGCACTCCTCGCAGCCGGCGCCCTCGAGCAGCGTCACCGGCGCGCCGTTGGCGCCGCCCATGATCTCGCTGCATGCGTCTCGGTGGCGATCGTCGGCGGGCTCGCGCGCACTTGCGGCAGATGCGGCGCACGAGGCGCTGCGCGAGCACGCCGAGCAGCGACGACGCGAGCAGGTAGTCCTCGACGCCCATGTCGAGGAGGCGCGAGACCGCGCCGGCGGCGTCGTTCGTGTGCAGCGTGGAGAACACGAGGTGGCCGGTGAGCGCGGCCTGGATGGCGATCTCGGCGGTCTCGGCGTCGCGGATCTCGCCGACCATGATGACGTCGGGGTCCTGGCGGACGATCGAGCGCAGCCCGCTGGCGAAGGTCAGGCCGATCTGCGGCTTCACGTGGATCTGGTTCACGCCGACGAGCTGGTACTCGACCGGATCCTCGATGGTGATGATCTTCTTGTCGGGCGAGTTGATCTTGTCGAGCGCGCCGTAGAGCGTCGTCGTCTTGCCGCTGCCGGTCGGGCCGGTGACCAGGATCATGCCGTACGGCTTGATGATCAGCTGCTCGAACTGGCGTCAGCGTGTCGGCCGGGAAGCCGAGCTGACTCGAGGTTCGACGACGATGCTCGAGCGGTCGAGGATGCGCAGCACGACGCTCTCGCCGTAGAGCGTCGGCAGCGTCGAGACGCGGAGGTCGATCTCCTTGCCCATCATGCGGAGCTTGATGCGGCCGTCCTGCGGCAGGCGGCGCTCGGCGATGTTGAGCTTCGCCATGATCTTGATGCGCGAGACGATCGCCGCCTGCAGCCGGCGCGGCGGCGTCTCGACGTCGTGGAGCACGCCGTCGATGCGGTAGCGGACCTTGAGCTCGTTCTCGAAGGGCTCGATGTGGATGTCCGACGCGCGCTGCTCGACGCGCGCGGTTGATCAGCAGGTTCACGAGGCGGATGACCGGCGCCTCGCTGGCGAGGTCGCGCAGGTGGTTGACGTCCTCCTCGTCGTCCGAGAGGTACTCGATGTCGCCCAGGCCGTCGTCCGGCTGCGCCGCCGGCGGCCGCGCCGTTGCCGTAGGCGGCGTCGAGCCCCTCGAGGATGTCGCGCTCGCGCGCGATGCGCGGCTCGATCTCGAAGCCCGGTCGCGACCTGCGAGGCCCTGGATCGTGTAGCAGTCCGCGGGGTCGGCCATGGCGACGGTGAGCGTGCCGTTCGGTCTGCGCGAGCGGCAGCACCTTGGCGTGCTTCAGGTACTTCACGTTGAGCGGGCCGAGCGGCACCGGCTCCGTCGGGAAGTCGCGACGGGCCACCTGCTCGACGCCGAGATAGGTCGGCGAGCAACGGCATGCAGGTCCTCCTCGGAGATGAAGCCGAGGTCGAGCAGCAGACGCTCGAGGCGCTCGCCGCGCTCCTGCTGCAGCCGCTTCACCTTGCGCAGGTCCTCGGTGCTGATCCGGCCGTGCTCGAGAAGCAGCTGCTCGAGAGTGCGATGCTGCGAGCTCCATGGTCGCCCGGCAGGATAGCCGCCGCGGGCGCTGCGGCCTGCAAGCCGAGGCGCGCGCCGGCGCCACGCCGCGACCCGCTGCACGCCAGTCGTCCAGAACGGCGCGACAGCGTCTCGCTCGAGCGGGATGTCGGCGCGCCAGCCGGTGTCGCGCGGCCGCGCGGGCGGGCTGACCCGATGCTGCGCGGGAGATCGACGGGACGGACGAGCGCCGGATCGCGCTCGACACGCGACCGGCACCCGGCGCCGGCGTGCGCAGCAGCGCCAGCACCTCGGCGATGCTCACGCCCTCGCCGCGAGCAGAGGTTGTAGACCTCGCCGCTGCGGCCCCGCTCGAGGAGCGCGACGTAGCCGCGCGCGATGTCGCGGACGTCGGAGAAGTCGCGCACCGGATCGAGGTTGCCGACCCGCAGGAGCGGCGGCTGCGTGACCGGCCTCGATCGCGGCCACCTGGCGGGCGAAGGCCGCGCAGACGAACGTGTCCGCCTGCCCGGGTCCGGTGTGGTTGAACGGCCGCGCGCGCACCACGTCGAGGCCGTAGGCGCGGCCCCACTGCAGCGGCCGCCACGTCGGCGGCGGCCTTGCGACGCCCCGTAGATCGTGACCGGGCGCAGCGGCGCATCCTCCGCCGATCGGCAGCCTGCGTCCGCGGCACCGGCCCGTAGACCTCGCCCGAGCTGACGACGAGGATGCGGCTCGCGCGGCGCGCGCGCGCGCACCGCGGCCAGCAGCGCGAGCGTCGCGTCGACGTTGGCGCGATACGCGCGCGCGCGGATCCGCCTCCGCCGCGCCGGCGCGAACGTCAGGCCCGCCAGGTGGACGACCGCCTCGGGCGCGGCGTCGTCGCACGGCGCGCTCCGCCAGCCCGTCGGATCGAGCAGATCGCCCCGCGTGAGCGGCGACGACGCCAGCCGCGCGAGCCGGGGTCCGACCGCGCCGCGCACCAGTCCGTGGACGCCGTGTCCCGCCGCGACGAGCGCGTCGGCGAGCACCGGCCCGACGAACCCGCCGATCCCGGTGACGAGAACGCGCACGCCGCCTCAGCCGCGCGCAGCCGGTCGAGATCGGCGCGCACCATCATCTCGACCAGCGCCGGGAAGGTGACCGTCGGCGTCCAGCCGAGCGTCGCGCGCGCCTTGCCGGCGTCCCCGACCAGGTGATCGACCTCGGCCGGCCGGAGCAGGCCGGATCCTCGCGGACGTGGTCCTGCCAGTCGAGCCCGACGACGCGCGAAGGCGACCTCGACCAGCTCGCCGACGGTGTGCGACTCGCCGGTCGCGACGACGTAGTCGTCGGCGGCCGGCTGCTGCAGCATCAGCCACATGGCGTCGACGTAGTCGCCGGCGAATCCCCAGTCGCGGCGGGCCGCGAGGTTGCCGAGCACGCAGCTCGGTCGCCAGCCCGAGGTTGATGCGCGCGACGCCGTCGGTGACCTTGCGCGTGACGAACTCCTGCCCGCGACGCGGGGATCTCGTGGTTGAAGAGGATGCCCGAGCACGCGAAGAGACCGTAGCTCTCGCGGTAGTTCACCGTGATGTAGTGGCCGTACACCTTGGCGACGCCGTAGGGGCTCCGCGGATGGAACGGGCGTGGTCTCGCGCTGCGGCGACCTCGCGCACCTTGCCGAACATCTCGCTCGAGCTGGCCTGGTAGAAGCGCGCCGCGGGCGCCACCAGGCGGATCGCCTCGAGCACGCGCGTCACGCCGACGGCGTCGAACTCCGCGGTGAGCACCGGCTGCTGCCACGACGTGGGCACGAACGACTGCGCCGCGAGGTTGTAGACCTCGTCGGGCGCGACGTCGCGCAGCACCGTCGATCAGCGAGAGCTGGTCGAGCAGATCGGCCTGCCGCAGCTCGAGCCGGTCGCGGAGGTGCTCGATGCGCTCGAAGTTCTCGGTGCTCGCGCGGCGCACCATGCCGACGACCCGGTAGCCCTTCGCGAGCAGCAGCTCGGCGAGATACGAGCCGTCCTGCCCGGTGATGCCGGTGATGAGCGCCGTCCGGCCCACGGGTCACGCCGCTGCGCGGATGGGGCCTGCCCCCCTGCGAGCCGCGCGCCGTACATCCGCTCGTAGTAGTCGCGGTAGGCACCGCTCTTCACCGCCTCCCACCAGGGACGGTGCGCGCGGTACCATTCGACCGTCGCCTCGAGCCCCTGGCGAAGGAATGCCGCGGGCACCCAGCCGGTGGCCCGCAGCTTCGACGAATCGAGAGCGTAGCGGCGGTCGTGTCCGGGACGATCGGCGACGTAGCGCACCAGCGTCTCGTCGCGACCGGTGAGCGCGAGGATCGTGTCGGTGATGGTGCGGTTCGGGACCTCGTTCTGCGCGCTGACGTTGAAGACGTCGCCGTCGGCCGCCGGCAGTCCGAGAACGTGCCACAGGGCCGCGCAGTGGTCCTCGACGTGGATCCAGTCGCGCACGTTCAGCCCGTCGCCGTAGAGCGGCAGCGGCTGCCCGTCGAGCGCGTTGGTGACGAAGAGCGGGATCAGCTTCTCCGGGAACTGATACGGGCCGTAGTTGTTGGAGCAGCGGGTGACCACGGCCGGGATGTCGTGCGTCGTCGCGTACGCCTGCACGAAGCCGTCCGACGCGGCCTTGCTGGCGGCGTAGGGGCTCGACGGGCGGGACGGCCAGTCTCTCCGCGGCGCGCCCGTCCGCGATGCTGCCGTAGACCTCGTCCGTGGAGACGTGCAGGAAGCGGCGGAAACCCGCGCGGCCGCGGACCGCCTCGAGCAGGCTGAGCGTGCCGTGGACGTTCGTCCGCAGAAACGGCTCGTGATCGGTGATGCTGCGGTCGACGTGCGACTCGGCGGCGAAGTGCACGACCGTGTCGATCGCCTCCTCCGCGACGAGCGCGGCTGTGGCCGCGCGATCCGCGATGTCGCCGCGGACGAAGCGGAAGCGGGCGTCGGAGGCCAGGTCGGCGAGGTTGGCGTAGTTGCCCGCGTAGGTGAGGAGATCGAGCACCACGAGCCGCTCGACGTCGGGGCGGGCGCCCGCGTCGGCGAGCGCGCCGCGAACGAAGTTCGTGCCGATGAACCCGGCGCCACCGGTGACCAGGAGCCGCATCAGACGCGGGTCCGCGCGCCGGCCCGCCGCGCCGGCATCCCCCGGCGCGCGGTCACCGGCGCCGTCCCCTCGCCGAGCAGGCGGGTGGTCGGACCGTCGGCGCGGTTGGTGCCCGTCTTCGCGACCAGATTGCCGGCGCGGTGCAGCGAGCCGATGGTCCCCGCGTCCGTCCACCATCCGTCGAGCACCTCGCACATCAGCTGGCCGCGGCGGAGGTACCAGTTGTTCACGTCGGTGATCTCGAGCTCGCCGCGTCCGGACGGCTTCAGCGTGCGGATCACGTCGAACACCTGCGCGTCGTAGCAGTAGATGCCGGTGACGGCGTACGGGCTCTTCGGGCGCTTCGGCTTCTCCTCGATGCCGACCACCTTGCCGTCGCGGACCTCGGCGACGCCGAAGCGCTGCGCGTCGGGCACCTCCTTCAGCACGATCCGCGCGCCCTTCGCCTGACGGCGGAAGCGGGCGACGGCCGGGGCGATCGACCCCTCGATCAGGTTGTCGCCGAGGATGACGCACACCTTCTCGCCGTCGGCGAAGTGCTCGGCCAGGCAGAGCGCCGCCGCGATGCCGCCCTCCCCCTCCTGGTAGGTGTAGTTGAGGTGCGGCAGGCCGAAGTCCGTGCCGTTGCCGAGGAGCCGCAGGAAGTCGCCGGCGTGCGGCCCGCCGGTGACGATCAGGATGTCGCGGATGCCGGCCGTTGACCAGCGTCTGCAGCGGGTAGTAGATCATCGGCCGGTCGAAGACCGGCAGCAGGTGCTTGTTCGTGATGCGGGTCAGCGGCAGGAGCCGCGTGCCGAGCCCGCCGGCGAGGACGATGCCTTTCATCACCAGTATGCCGCTCCCGCGCCCCGGTTGGTTCCCAGTCCCAGCAGCGGCGCGTACGCCTCGAAGCGCCGGGCGCCGCTGCCCTGACCGAACGAACCGAGCCCGATCAGGGTGAACTGGAAGCGGAACAGGGTCTCGTTGGGGTTTACCCGGTCCGACACCCCGAAGTCGAGCGTCCAGCAGTCGCAGCGGGACACGATGTGGAGCAGATAGTCGCGCTCGACGAACCCGGTGCTCTGGGCCGCCGTCGTTCCCGTCGTGAGGCTGCCCTTGAAGTTGTACCGACCGAGGAACGCCAGGCCGATGTAGTCGGTGACGCGGAGGTAGGCGACCCCCTGGAGGAAGTCGACGCCGGGGCTGGACAGCAGCGCGCGCTCGACGCTGCCCGCGGGATAGAGGGTCTGGCTGTCGCTGACGAAGCTGTACGACAGCGCGACGCTGGTCGGGTACTGGAGACCCGTCGCCCGGGGGCGGGGCTGCCAGTTCGGCTCGCGGACGACGAAGCCCGCCGTCTGGCCCTGCATCCTTCCCGGTGCTGAAGTTGACGATCGCGTTGTAGTTGAACCCCAGGTACCCGGTCGGCGAGAGCCGGAGTCCGAGATCGACGTCGCTCACGTGACCGCTCTCCGAGATGTCCCGGGAGATGTCGTAACCGTTCAGGATGCTGAAGCGGAGGATCTCCGCCGCGGCGCCGCGCGTCCGGGTGGCCGACGCCTTCCCGGTCTTTCCCGACCCGCTCGCCGGCTGATCGCCCGTGACGCCATCCAGCGCGAGATGCCCGGCAGGATGGCCCCCGGACGGCTCCGGGTCCGCATCGAGGTCGTCGCTCGGGCGCGGGCGACGCGGCGCAGGGTTCGTCTGCGGCAGCAGTCCGCTGCCGAAGGACTCGCCGAAGCCGTCGTCCGCGTCCGCCTCGCCGTCGTCCGCCTGCGCCTCGTCGGCCAGCGACTCGAGGTCGCCGGCGTCGGCCTCGTTCTCCGCGTCGGTCGCCGCCGCCGCCTCCTCGGGCGTCGCGCCGCGCGCGAAGATGCGCGTGGTCAGGCCGTAGGAGATGAAGTTGCGGCGGTTGATCGCGTCCAGGTTGTCGAACAGGTAGCCCTCGCGAAGACGGTGCCGCAATTGTTCCCGGGTCGTTCACCCGCCGCACCAGTACACGGCAGGAAGGTTGTTGGCGAGGAACGTCGGCCGCGAGGTCTGCGGAACGTAGAGATACTGCACCTCGGGTTCGATGCTGTGCCGCAGCTTCCCCCACCCGAGATGGGGGAAATCGTAGACGCGCGCGACCTCGGTCGCGACGCGGGTCGACACCACGCCGTAGGTGAAGCCCTTCGCACGATCGAGCGTCGGGATGCGACCGTTGTCCTTGATGTAGCCGAGCTGTGGTGCCGGAACGAACTGCCCGGTCGCCGTCGTCGCATCGGGCACGACGAACGGCAGCTGCTCGCCGTTCGAGAGCAGGTATCCGTTCTGCCGCACCTGGCCACTGATCGACCCGTGCACCACGTTGCCGGCGTTGAACGGCACGAACAGCTCCGGCGCCACGACGCCGCGAACGCCGTCGAAGCCCGTCTCGCGCCAGAACTCGGTCCCCTCCGCCGCGACGCGGGCGACCAGCCGATCGTCGGCGAGCGCCATCTGCTGCCCCGCGCGGATACGGGGAAGGCGTTCGGGGACGAACTCCTGCGGCCCGTACAGGTCCTGGTCGTAGACGTTGTCGAACTGGAGGAAGCCGTCGCGCCACGGCTGGAACACGCCGACCTGCGACCGTGTGTGGCGGAGGTAGGCGAACCGTCCGCGCGTGAGATACGAGTAGTTGTCGATGTCGCGCAGGATCGTCTGATCGCTCACCCCGAGGCCGTCGACGTAGAACGTGCCGCCGCGCGCGAGGGGCTGGCGGTGATCGGCGGCGATCACGTACCGGTTGTCCGGCGCGGTCGCCGGCGTGCCGTTGATGGTGCCCGCGTTCGTGATCCCGCCGATCGACTGGTTGTAGTACGCGAAGTCGAACGTCCCGCGCGTCTGGCGCGAGAGCCGGTAGCGGAACTCGCCGAGAGCGCCGATGCGGGCCGCGGACTCGTAGTCGACGCCGAGGGTGGCGTCCATGCTCTTGTTGATCGCCCAGTAGAAGGGCTGCTCGTACTGGAAGCCGCGACTGTTGGAGTAGCCGAGGCGCGGCACCAGCAGACCCGACTGGCGATCGTTGTTGGCGGGGAAGAGGAACCAGGGGAGGTAGAGCACCGGGATGTCCTTCACCCGCAGCATCGCCCCGCGCACCGTCGCCCACGCCCGCCAGGTCCACGTCGGTCTGCCGGCCCTTGATGCTCCACGAGGGCCTCTCGAGTCCGCCGCAGGCGCAGGTCGTGAACACGCCGTCTGCGACGCTGTAGAGCGGACCGCCCTTCTTCACGAAGCGTTGCGCCTGCATCGAGTACCCGCTGAGCGGGCTGTAGACGTCGGGCGCCTCGACGTAGCCCGACTCGTCGTCGAGGCTCAGGTGGATGGAGTCGCCCTCGACCACGGACTCCGGGTCGTTCACGACGACGTGGCCGACGGCATCGACGATCGAGTTGGTCTTGTCGTACCGGACCTCGTCCGCCGTGAGCGTCAGGTCGCCGCGGGTGAGCGTCACCCCGCCGCGCGCGATCAGCGTGTCGCCCTGCTGATCGTACGACAGCTCCGCGGCGTCGACCGCCACCTCGTCGCTCCGCTCCTTCGGACGGATGACGCGCCGTCGCCCGCCCTTGCCGCGCCGTGCCGGCCACGCGCGCGGACTGCGTGCGGGTGCGGACGTTGATCGTGATCTCGCCCAGCGCCGACGGCTGCGACACCGTGTACGTGACGGGCTGGCGGACGAACACCACGACCGAGGTGCCGTCCGGCTCGGGGAAGAGTCGCACGGTGCTCACGACGGCGTCGGACACCTCGATCGCCGCCGGCCGGGGCGTCTGCACGCCGGGGAGGAACAGGCTGATCTCGCCGGTGAACGTCTGCCCGACGCTCGCCGGCCCGCGCGGCGCCCTGCGGCGGCTGCGCGCCCGTCGTCCGGTCCTCGATCCGCGTCTCGGGGAAGGCGCGCACCGTGACGGTACTGGTCTCGTCGGTGCCCGACAGGACGCGCACCTCGGAGACGACGCCGTCCTCGCCGCGGGCCACGGACACCGCGACCAGCACGAGTGCCAGAGCGATGCCCGGCCCCCACCGCTCCCGCCCGGGCCTCATGGCGCCGCTTCTGTACCATCCCGATTCCAGCTCTGCCAGGGTTCGAAGAGCCCGCCTGGCGCGAGCGTCGCGTACGCCTCGCCGGCGAGAAAGAGCGAGCCGGCGACCACGACCGCCCCCCCGCGTCCGGCGCGGTCCATCGCCCGTCCGGATCGCCGACGCGTGGCTCCGGCACCGCCTCGACCGGCGCGTGCGGCGACAGCGCCTCGGCCACCACGAGCGGATCGAGCCCCCGCCGCCCGACCCGCGTGACCACGACGCCGCCGACGAGCGGGAGGAGGACGCTCGAGCATCGGGCGCCACGCCTTGTCGGCCATGACCGCGAAGCAGAGGATGATCGGACGGTCCCCGACGAGTGCCGGCAGCTCCCCGGCCAGCGCCCGCGCCCCCGCCGGATTGTGCGCCCCGTCGACCACCACCAGCGGGCCCTGGCTGAGGATGGCGAGCCGCCCGGGCCAGCGGACCGCGGCGAGACCGACCCGGACGGCGCCGCGCCGGACACGGCAGGCGGTCACGCACCGTGGCGAGCATCGCCAGCGCCACCGCGGCGTTGTCGCGCTGGAAGCGTCCGCCGAGCCCGAGGGTCAGCCGATCCCAGACGACGCCGTGCGGCCCGCGGAAGGCGAGTCCCTCACCCGTCTCCTCGATGGCGGCGTCACGGGGGACGCGGACGAGCGGGACGCCGAGCTCGGCTGCGCGCGCCGAGACCACGGCGTCGGCCACCTGCGGCAGCGGTCCGAGCACCGCGGGAACGCCGGGCTTCAGGATGCCGGCCTTCTCGGCCGCGATCTCCTCGAGCCGGGAGCCCAGCCACTCCTCGTGATCGTGCGCGATCGAGGTGACGGCGGTCACGATCGGCTCGACGAGATTGGTCGCGTCGAGCCGACCGCCGAGGCCGACCTCGACCACGGCGGCGTCGACGCCGATGTCCGCGAACCACTCGAATGCCAGCAGCGTGACGAACTCGAAATGCGTCAGCGCGATGCCGCCGGCGTCGAGGGCGGCGCGCAGCGCCGCGACCCTGCGGACGACCTCGGCGTGCGGCATCGTGCGGCCGCCGGCCCGGATGCGCTCGGTGAAGTCGACCAGGTGCGGCGACGTGTAGAGTCCGGTGCGGTAGCCGCCCGCGCGCAGCACCGCCTCCACCATCGCCGCCGTCGAGCCCTTGCCGTTCGTCCCCGCCACGTGCAGGGCCGGGAACCGCCGCTGGGGATCGCCGCGCACGCGCGAGCGCCGCCCGCATCCGCTCGAGCTTCAGGTCCCAGCCGCTCGTCACCTCGAGCGCCTGGAGCCACGCGACGGTGTCGTCGTAGACCGACACCGTCGTGGGTCAGGCGGTGCGCCGCGCGCTGGCCGCCTGCATCGCGACCCGCAGGTCGCGGACGAAGGCGGTGACCCGCTCGACCACGCTGCCGCGCTCCGTCGTCTCGACGATGCGCGCGATCGCGCTGCCGACCACGACCGCATCGGCGAAGCCCGCGATCCACGCCGCCTGCTCCGGCGCGCTGCACGCCGAAGCCGACGCCGACGGGAAGGTCGGTCTCGCGCCGGACGCGCGCCACCAGCTCGGGCAGCTCGTCGGGCAGCGCGGTCGCGGCCGCCGGTGACGCCCAGCACCGAGACGAAGTAGAGGAAGCCGCTCGCCGCCGCGGCGATGCGGCGGATGCGGGCCGGCGGCGTCGTCGGCGCGAGCAGGCGGATCAGATCGAGATCGGCCGCCCGCGCGGCGGCGCGGAACTCCGCATCCTCCTCCGGCGGCAGGTCGACGCAGAGGAAGGCGTCGGCGCCGGCCGTCGCGGCGTCGCGCGCGATCCGCTCGAGTCCGTAGTGGAAGCAGCGGGTTGTAGTAGCCGAAGAGCACGAGCGGGACGTCGGTCTCGCGCCGCAGGTCGGCGACCAGCTCCAGCACGCGCATCAGGCGTCGTGCCCGCGGCGATCGCCCGCTGCGCCGAGCGTTGCAGCACCGGCCCGTCGGCCATCGGATCGGAGAACGGCACGCCGAGCTCGATCACGTCGGCGCCCGCGCCGACCGCGCCGAGGACCAGCGCCCGGGTCGTGGCCAGGTCCGGGTCGCCGGCGGTGAAGAACGGAACGAGCGCGACGCGCCCGGGGCACGCAGCGCGGCGAACGTCGCGGGAATGCGGCTCACGACAGCGTGCACCCCGAGGAAGTCGGCGACGGTGTTCATGTCCTTGTCGCCGCGGCCCGAGAGGTTGACGACCAGGATCTTCCGACGGGACAAGCTGGGGCGCGAGCCGGACCGCGTGCGCGATCGCGTGCGCGCTCTCGAGCGCCGGGATGATCCCCTCCGTCGAGGTCAGGAGCTGCAGCGCCTCGACCGCCTCGACGTCCGTCACGGTCACGTACCGTGCCCGCCCGCTGTCGCGCAGCCACGCGTGCTCCGGGCCGACGCCCGGGTAGTCGAGTCCGGCGGAGATCGAGTGCGCCTCGCGGATCTGCCCGGTCTCGTCCTGCAGCAGGTAGGTCTTGTTGCCGTGCAGCACGCCCACCTCGCCGGCGCTGAGCGACGCCGCGTGCGCGCCGGTCTCGATCCCGCGGCCCGCCGCCTCGACGCCGATGAGCTCGACCCGGCGATCGCCGCGGAAGGCGTGGAAGAGCCCCATCGCGTTGCTGCCGCCGCCGATGCAGGCGATGCAGGCATCGGGCAGCCGCCCCGCGGCGGCGACGATCTGGCGCCGCGCCTCGCGCCCGATCACCGACTGGAAGTCGCGCACCATCAACGGGTACGGGTGCGGCCCGGCGACCGTCCCGATGACGTAGAACGTGTCGCGCACGGTCGCGATCCAGTCGCGCATCGCGTCGTTCATCGCGTCCTTCAGCGTGCGCGCGCCCGACTCGACGACCCGCACCGTCGCGCCGAGCAGCTTCATGCGGAAGACGTTCAGGCTCTGGCGGCGGACGTCCTCCGCGCCCATGAAGACCTCGCAGCGCAGGCCGAACAGCGCCGCGACGGTCGCCGTGGCGACGCCGTGCTGGCCCGCGCCGGTCTCGGCGATGAGGCGCGTCTTCTTGAGACGTCGCGCCACCAGCGCCTGCCCGATCGTGTTGTTGATCTTGTGCGCGCCGGTGTGCAGCAGGTCCTCGCGCTTCAGCCAGATCTGCGCGCCGCCGAGGCGCTCGGAGAGCCGGCGCGCGTGGTAGAGCCGCGTCGGCCGGCCGGCGTACTGCGTGAGCCACCACGCGAACTCGCGCTGGAACGCCCGATCGCGACGGAGCTTCGCCCACGCCCGATCGAGCTCGAGCAGCGCGGGCATGAGCGTCTCGGCGACGTAGCGGCCGCCGTACTGGCCGAAGTGCCCGCCCTCGTCAGGCAGCTTTGGCGCGGCGGATGAATTCCTCGAGCTTCCCATGATCCTTCTCCCCGGGGCGGGTCTCGACGCCGGAGGCGACGTCCACGGCGTACGGCCGCAGCCAGCGCGTACCACATCTGCCACGGTCTCGGGCCTGAGCCCACCGGCCACGAACAGCCGCTCGCGGGGAAGTCCCTCGGCCGCCGACGCGTCGACGGCGACGCCCGTGCCGCCCGGCACGCCGGCGACGAAGCTGTCGAGCATGATCCAGTCGGTCGCGTACGGCGCCGCCAGGTCCGCCGCGCGCTCGCCGGGACGGGGCCGCAGCGCCTTGATCGTCCGCACCGCCCAGCCCGTGCAGTACGTCGGGATCCTCGGCGCCGTGGAACTGCACCGCCGACAGGCCGACGGCATCGACCAGCGCCTGGACCTCGCGCGCGCGGCGCGTCCACGAACACGCCGACCAGCGGGACGCCGGGCACCGCCGCGGCGATCGCCTGCGCCGTCGCGCGCGTCACTCGCCGCGGGCTGCCCGGCCAGAAGTTGACGCCCAGGAAGTCGGCCCCCGCGCGCGCAGCCGCGCACCGCGTCGGCGACGCGGGTGACGCCGCAGATCTTCACCTTCACGCTCACCGAAGGAGCTCGCGCAGGGCCGCGCCCGGGTCGGGCTTCGCCATGCACGCCTCGCCGACCAGGATCGCGTGCGCGCCCGCGCGGACCATCCGCCGGACGTCGGCGGGCGTCGCGATCCCGCTCTCGGCCACCAGCAGCGTCCCCTCGGGGACCTCGGGGGCGAGGCGCTCGGTCGTCTCCAGGTCCGTGACGAAGGTCGCCAGGTTGCGGTTGTTGACGCCGATGATCGTCGCCCCGGCATCGATCGCCCAGGTCAGCTCGGCCGCGTCGTGCACCTCGACGAGGACGTCGAGCCCCGCGGCCCGCGCGGCGTCGAGCAGCGTCGTGCCCAGCGCCGGCGGCGTGCCCGCGACGATGAGCAGGACCGCGTCGGCGCCCCATGCCCGTGCCTCCTCGATCTGGTACGGGTCGACGATGAAGTCCTTGCGCAGGCAGGGAAGCGACGTCGCGGCGCGCGCGGCGGCCAGGTGGGGGAGCGCCCCCTGGAAGAAGCGCTCGTCGGTCAGCACCGAGAGCGCGGCCGCCCCGGCGGCCTCGTAGGCCCGCGCATGGGCGGCGGGATCGTAGTCCACGCGAATCACGCCGCGCGACGGCGATGCACGCTTGCACTCGGCGATCACCGCCGGCGGCCGCGCGCGCTGGAGCGCCGCCCGGAAGCCCCGCCGCGCCTCGCCGTACAGCGGGGTGGCCCGCAGGCGGTCGACCGGCACCGCGTCGATCCGGGCCGCCACCTCGGCACGCTTGTGTGCGAGGATCTCGTCGAGGATCATCGCGCCGCGCCCGCCTTCGCGGTGAACGCCACCAGCCGCTCCAGGAGCGCGCACGCTTCGCCGCCATCGACGACGCCGGCCGCGCGCTGGACGCCGTCGCGCAGCTCGCTCGTCACGCCGGCGACGACGAGCGCCGCCGCGGCATTCAGCAGGACCACGTCGCGATCCGGACCCGTCGCGCCCGCGAGCACCGCGCGCAGGCGCGCGGCCGCCTCCGCCGTCGAGCCGACGCGGAGCGCGGTTGTTGCAGCCGATCCGAGCCCGGTCTCCCGTGGATCGATGCGGAAGGTGCGAATACGCCCACCAGCGAGCTCGGCCACCGACGACGGGCCATCCAGGCCGAGCTCGTCGAGACCGCCGGGGCCGTGCACCACCCACGCTCGTTCGTGCCCGAGTCGCTGCAGCACCTGCGCGATCGCCTCGACGCGTGCCGGGTCGGCGACACCGACGAGCTGGCGACGGACGCGCGCCGGATTGGCGAGCGGCCCGAGCAGGTTGAACAGCGTGCGGACGCCGAGCTCGCGACGGACGCTCGCAACGTGCCGCAGCGCCGGGTGCAGGGCCGGCGCGTACAGAAACGCGAACCCGACGGTCCGGAGACACGCTCCCAGAGCCGCCGGCGGGAGCTCGATCGTCACGCCCAGCGCCTCGAGCACGTCCGCCGCACCGACGGAGCCGGAGACGGCGCGGTTGCCGTGCTTCGCCACCGGCACGCCCGCGGCCGCGACGATCAGCGCGGCCCCCGTCGAGACGTTCAGCGTCGCGAGACCGTCGCCGCCAGTACCACAGGTGTCGATCGCCGCCGCGGGAACGTCCGGGATCGCCAGCGCGTGCGCCCGGATTGCGCGCGCGGCACCAGTCAGCTCGTCGACGGTCTCTCCCCGCAGCCGGAGCCCGATCAGCAGTGCCCCCACCTGCGCGGGCGTCGCATCGCCCGCGAACAGCCGCTCGCAGACCGCGGTCATCTCCGGCTCGGAGAGCACCCCGCGATCGACGACGCGGGCGATGGCCTCGCCGACGGTCACGGCGTTCAGCTCGCTCGCCGCGCCTGACGCGCGGCCACCTGCGCGACGAAGGCCGCCATGAGCGCGCCGCCCGCAGGGGTGAGGATCGACTCGGGATGGAACTGCACACCGTCGATCGGGTGCTCGCGGTGACGCACCGCCATCACCTCGCCGTCGTCGGTCCACGCCGACCGCTCGAGGCACGCCGGCAGCGTCACCGGGTCGAGCACCAGCGAATTATAGCGCATCGCGGGAAACGGGTCGGGCAGTCCGGCGAAGAGGCCGCGGCCGTCGTGACGGATCGCCGACGTCTTGCCGTGCATCAGACGCTCCGCCCGCCGGACCTGGCCGCCGAATGCGACGCCGATCGCCTGGTGGCCGAGGCAGACGCCGAGCATCGGCACCCGCGTCGCCCAGCGCCGGATCGCATCGACCGAGATGCCGGCCTCCGCGGGCGTCCGCGGCCCGGGCGAGATCACGATCGCGTCCGGGTCCATCGCCGCGACGTCGGCGAGCGTCACCGCGTCGCTGGCGCGCACGACCACGCCGGCACCCGCCATGCCGAGGGCGTGCGCGACGTTCCAGGTGAACGAGTCGTGGTTGTCGAGCAGCAGGATACGCGGCACGATGCCCTCACTCCGACGCCACGAAGGCGCGGGCTACCCCCTCCTGCTCGCGCAGCCGGCGCATCACCTGACTCGCCTGCTCGGAGTTCTGATAGCGACCGACCCGGAGCCGGTACCAGGTCTCCCCGTCGCGCTGCACGTGGGTGACGACCGCGTCGTAGCCGCGATGACGCAGCTGACTCTGCAGCGCCTCCGCCTCGTCGCGACTGCGGGTCGGATTGGCCTCGACGGTCCACCCCCCACCCGTCGGCTTCGCAGCGGCACCGGGCACCGTCGCCGGCGGCGTCGCCGGGCGCGGCCGGGGACGGCACCGCACCGCCAGGTGCAGCGGGCGGCGGAGGCGCGGGCTTCGGCAGCGCGGCGACCACCGGCGGCGGCGGGGTCGGCTTCACCGCGGGCGGCGCGGGGCGTGCGGCGGGGGGCGGTATCGTCTCCGCCGCCGGGACGGCCGGAGCCATGGCCTTCGGCACGGGCGGAGGGACGACAGCCAGCGCGGCGGCAGGCGCGGTCGTCGGCGGCGGCGTCGACGGCGCGCCGGCCTCTCCCGCACGCGCGTTCAGCAGCTCGTCGTAGAACGAGAGCTGCGACCCTGTCTTCGGCCGCTGCCCCTCGGCCGGCGGCGTCGAGGTGACCGGGAGGCGCACGACGCGCTCCTCGAAACCGGGCCGTCGCTCCTGCGTCCCCTTTCCGACGTAGAACCCGAGCAGGTACACGAGCCCGCAGGTGACTGCCCACGCGCTCATGAGAACGATCCGGTCCCAGAGCCGGAGCTCCGGGCGAGCCGCTTTCGCCATCGCGCCCCCTCCCCCTCACGCCTCGCCGGGCGAGGCGGCACCGACCAGCGCAAGCGCGCGGCACCGCACGCGGTGCACACAGGTCACCACGGCGCGCGCGGCGGGGGTCAGCGTCGAATCGTCCATCACGAGATGGCGCCGATTATAGTAGCCGTGGAAGACGGCGGCCACTGCGTCCAGAAAGCGCACCAACCGGTCCGGCGCGCGGGTCGCGATCGCGTCCGCCACGACGTCCGGCCAGGTGGCCAGCACGCGCACGACGGCCAGCTCCTCGCATCCGGGCCCTTCGCCGATCCCGACCGGCGCCGGCGGCCGCCCGAGCAGGCGCGCGATCCGCGGCGCCATCCGCTCGATCGTCGCCGCCGGGCCGTCCTCCAGGTCCACCAGCATGGCGGCGGCGAGCGGCGCACGCAGGAAGGCGATGCGCAGCGCGGACGGGGCCACCGTCCCGACGAGGTTCCCGATCCCGCCGCCGAGCGGCGCGGCGCGGCGCTCGACCACGACGGGCCCGACCGCGATGCGCGCATCGCCCCGGGGCCCGCCTGGGCGCCACGCGTTCGGCGCGGCGACGATGAGGCTGGCGGCGCCCGCCGGCACCGGACGCGGGTCTCGGCGGAGGTCGAACGGCGCCAGCACACCCACCTGGTCGTCCTCGAATCCCGTCAGTCGAACGTCACGCCGCCCGCCGGCCGCCAGGAGACGCGCGAGGGCGTCGGCAGCCAGCACCGTCCGCAATCCGGTCGCATCGAGCGGCGCTGCGGCCGGGAGCACGACCCGCACCTCGAGCGGCGGGGCGTCGACGTCGGGCATCCCCCAATCGTCCTGGTCGACGGCGGCGCGGGCGAGCTGGGCCGCCCAGAACGCCGGCGTCAGGCGCACGTTGACGAACCCCGGGCCGCCGACTTCAGCCGACGCGAGCCATCCACCGGGGTCGGCGAGGTGTCGAACCAGGATCGCGGCGATCGCCTCCGGGGGCTGCCGCAGGCGTCGCCCGATGGCGATGGCGACGTCGGACGCGACGTCACCCCACGACGGATCCGCGGGCGGGTCGACCCCGATCCGCACGGGACCGCACGGTGCGAGCGCGCCGCCCTCGATCGCCGTCCTGTGGGCGACCTCGAGCAACGACGCGACCGCAGCCCGGATGCCCGGCCGAACCGGCGCCGACGCGGTCAGCCGCCCGCCGCGCGCTTGCGCGGCGGATGGTCGTGCCCGTGGTCGTCCTTCGCCTTCGCCCGCCGGCGCGCCGGCTTCTTCTTCTGCCGCCGGCCTGGGCCTCCGTGCCCTTGCGATCGACCAGCTCCACGAGCGCGATCTCGGCGGCGTCGCCCGGCCGGACGCCGAGCTTGACGACACGCGTGTACCCGCCCTGTCGCGCCGCGTATCGTGGTGCGAGCTCGTCGAAGAGCTTCTTCACGATCGGACGGCTGCGGATCACGGCCGCGGCGCGCCGCCGCGCGTGCAGCGTTCCCTGCTTGCCGAGCGTGATCATCCGGTCGGCCCACCGCTTGACCTCCTTCGCCTTCGCGTCGGTGGTGCGGATGGCCTCGTGCTCGAGCAACGCCGTGACGAGGTTGCGGAAGAGCGCGCGCCGGTGGGCCGGCGACCGGTTGAGCTTGACCCCTGCGACCTGGTGGCGCATGGCTCAGGCCGTCTCCTTCTCCCGCTGCAGGCGCCGGCGATCGAGCTCGTCGCGCGCGGGAAAGTTCTCGAGCTTCATGCCGAGACCGAGCCCCATCTCGCGCAGGATCTCCTTGATCTCGTTGAGCGACTTGCGGCCGAAGTTCTTCGTCTTCAGCATCTCCTGCTCGCTCTTCTGCACCAGCTCGCCGATGTAGCGGATGTCGGCGTTCTGGAGGCAGTTCGCCGAGCGGACGCTCAGCTCGAGATCGTCGACCGTCCGGAACAGATTGTCGTTCGTGGGGCCATCGCCACCCGCCGCATCGGCGCTGACGTCGGCCGGCTCCTCCTCGAAGTTGAGGAAGATCGCCATCTGGTCCATCACGATGCGCGCCGCGTACGCGACCGCGTCCTCCGGCCGGATGCTGCCGTCGGTCGTGATCTCGAGGACGAGGCGGTCGTAGTCGGTCCGCTGCCCGACGCGGGCGTTGGTGATCGTGAAGTTCACCTTGGTGATCGGCGAGAAGATCGCGTCGATCGGAACCGTTCCGACCGGATCGTCCTCCCGCTTGTTGCGATCGGCCGGCACGTAGCCGCGTCCGAGCCGGATCACGAGCTCCATGTCGAGCTCGGCGTCCTTGGCGAGGGCGGCGATGCGGTGGTTGGGGTTCAGCACCTCGACGCGCGGTCCGGCCTGGATGTCACCCGCGGTCACGTCCTTGGGGCCGCGCACGCGGATGTGCGCGACCTCTTCGGTGGCGCCGTCGTGCAGCTTGACGCGCACTTCCTTCAGGTTCAGCACGATGTCCGTCACGTCCTCGGTGACGCCCGGGATCGTGGAGAACTCGTGGAGGACGCCCCCCACCCGCACGCCCACGATCGCCGCACCCTGGAGCGACGACAGCAGCACGCGCCGGAGCGCGTTGCCGATGGTCTGCCCGTATCCACGCTCGAACGGCTCGCCGTAGAACTTGCCGTACGTCGGGGTCAGGCTCTTGTCGTCGACCTCGAGCCTCCGTGGTTTGAGGAGGCCGCGCCAATTGGTCTGGGCGATCATGTCGGGACGCCTGACTGCGAGGTCCGTCGATTCCATGTTTCTCTTCCTCTGATCGTTCGAGTTACTTCGAGTAGAGCTCCACGACCAGCTTCTCGTTGATTGGCATGGTGATATCCGTGCGGGCCGGGAGCGCTTTCACCGTTCCGGTGAACGTGTCCGCATTCACCTCCAGCCAGTCGGGCACGCCGCGCCGGAGTGCCAGGGCGAGGGACTCCGAGATGCGTGCGATCTTGCGGCTCTTCTCGCGCACCGTGAGCACGTCGCCCGCGCGGATCAGGAACGAGGGGACGTTGACCTTCTTCCCGTTGACGGCGAAGTGCCCGTGGCGGACGAGCTGGCGTGCCTCGGCGCGCGAGGTGGCGAACCCGAGGCGATAGGCCATGTTGTCCAGACGGCGCTCGAGCAGCTGGACCAGTGTGTCGCCGGTGACGCCCTTCGAGCGGTCGGCCATGTCGAAGTAGCGCCGGAACTGCGCCTCGAGCAGGCCGTACATGCGGCGGAGCTTCTGCTTCTCGCGCAGCTGGATCGCGTACTCGGAGAACTTCGGCCGTGCCTGCCCGTGCTCACCGGGCGGATAGTTGCGCCGCTCGATCGAGCACTTGTCGGTGTAGCACCGCTCGCCCTTCAGGAAGAGCTTCAAGCCTTCCCGCCGGCAGAGCCGACAGACCGCTCCCGTGTATCGTGCCACCGTGCGCTCCTCAGACCCGCCGCCGCTTCGGCGGCCGGCACCCGTTGTGCGGGATTGGTGTGACGTCCTTGATCAGAGTGACCACGAACCCGACCGCCTGCAGGCTCCGCAGCGCGGACTCGCGTCCCGCCCCCGGGCCCTTCACGAATACCTGAACCTGTCGCATACCCATCTCCGCCGCTTTCCGCGCCGCGGCCTCGGCGGCCACCTGCGCGGCGAACGGCGTCCCCTTGCGGGCGCCCTTGAACCCGACGGCGCCGGCCGTGGACCAGCAGACGACGTTTCCCTGCGGGTCGCTGATGGTGATCACCGTGTTGTTGAACGTCGAGTGGATGTGCACCACGCCTTCGGCGACGACGCGTTTCGCCTTCTTTCGGCGGGCTGGGGCAGCCCCTTCGGGGGCCGCCGGCTTAGTCGTCGCGGCGTCGGTCGGTTGCTTGGCCATCGATTCCTACCCCTTGGACGGCGCCGTCTTCTTGCCGGCGATGGTCTTCCGCGGCCCCTTGCGGGTCCGGGCGTTGGTGTGCGTGCGCTGACCGCGCACGGGGAGATTGCGGCGATGACGCAACCCACGGTAGCAGCCGAGGTCGACGAGACGCTTGATGTCCCGCGCGATCTCGCGGCGCAGATCGCCCTCCACCTTGAAATTGGTGTCGATCTCGCGCCGGAGGCGGTTGAGCTCGTCGTCGGTCAGGTCGTCCGTGCGCCGCGCGGCATCGACCTGGGCCCCCTGGCAGACCTTCAACGCCGCACTGCGGCCGAGGCCGTAGATGTACGTGAGCGCGATCTCCATGCGCTTGTTTCGGGGCAGATCGACCCCGGCGAGACGAGCCATACGTTCTCTCCTACCCCTGACGCTGCTTGTGTCGCGGATTCGCGCAGAGGACGCGCACGACGCCAGCGCGGCGAATGACTTTGCATTTCCGGCAGATCGGCTTCACTGATGCTCGGACCTTCATGGTGGGCTCCCTAGGGCAACGACAAAATATACGGGCCGTCGGCAGTCACCGCAACGGAGTGCTCGAAGTGGGCCGAGAGCCGCCCGTCGCGGGTGGCAGCGGTCCAGCCGTCCTCCTTGAGATACACCTCGGGGCCTCCGGCGTTCACCATCGGCTCGATCGCCAGGACCAGCCCTTCCTGCAGCTTCACGCCCCGCGCGCCCGTGCGGTAGTTCGGCACCTGCGGATCCTCGTGCAGCTTCCGTCCGATGCCGTGGCCGACGAACTCGCGGACGACCGAGTAGCCGGCGCCCTCGGCCACGTCCTGCACCGCGGCGCTGATGTCGGCGACGTGGCCGCCCGGGCGGATCGCGTCGATCCCGGCTTGCAGCGACGCCCGCGTGACGTCCATCAGGCGACGGGCGTCCGCACCGACGCTCCCCACCGGCACCGTCATCGCCGCATCGCCGAAGTAGCCGTCGAGCGAGACGCCGAAGTCGAGCCCGATGATGTCCCCCTCGCGGAGCACCCGGCGTGCGGACGGGATGCCGTGCACCACTTCGTCGTTGATCGAGAGGCAGATCGTCGCTGGGAAGGTCTTGCCGCCCACCACGTAGCCCTTGAAGGCCGGCGTCGCCCCCTTCTTGCGTGTGAGCTGCTCGGCGACGTCGTCGAGCTCGGCTGTGGTGACACCGGGCTTCACGTGCGCGGCCACCTCGGCCAGGATCTCCGCCACGATGCCGCTCGCCCGACGCATGCGCTCGAGCTCTTCGCGCGACTTGAGGAGGATCACTGCACCAACCCCGACACGCGCCCGAAGACCTGGTCGCGCGTCCCGGTTCCGTCGGCCTCGCGCAGCTGCCCGACCTTCCGGTACCAATCGATCACGGGCCCCGTCTCGCGGTCGTAGATGTCGAGCCGACGCTGCACCGTGGCCTCGGAGTCGTCGGCGCGCTGCACCAGCGTGCCGCCGCAGCAGCTGCAGACACCGGGCGTCGTCGGTGGATCGAAGACGAGATGGAACATCGTGCCGCAGCGCTCGCAGACGCGGCGCCCGGCGAGACGGCGCACCAGTTCAGCACGCGGGACGCGGATGTAGAGCGCCCCATCGAGGCCCTGATGTCCGTTGTCGAGGAATCCGGCCAGCGCCTGCGCCTGGGCGACGGTCCGCGGGAAACCGTCGAGCGCGAAGCCATTCCGGCAATCGGGATGGCCGAGACGCTCCTCCACCGCCCGGATGATCGTCTGGTCGGGCACGAGCTGGCCGCTCTCGAGGTAACGACGCACCTCGGCGCCGACCGGGGTCTCCGCCCGCCCTGCCTCGCGGAGCATGTCCCCGGTGGAGATGTGGGGCACGCCGAAGCGCTCCTGCAGCAGCTTCGCCTGCGTCCCCTTCCCCGCTCCTGGCGGCCCGATCAACACCACTCGCACCAGCGCTCCTAGCGCCGCCCCCGAATCCGCCCGCGCTTCATGAAGCCTTCGTAGCTGCGGGTGATCAGGTGCGTCTCCATCGCCGCGATGGTGTCGAGCGCCACGCCGACGACGATGAGCAGGGCCGTGCCGCCGAAGAAGAATGGCACCCGGAACTGCGAAATCAGGATGGTGGGGAGGACGCACACCGCGGCGACGTACAGCGCGCCCGGCAAGGTGATGCGTACCAGGATGCGATCGATGAACTCGGCGGTCCGCTGGCCCGGTCGGATCCCCGGGATGTATCCACCGAACTTCTTCAGGTTGTCGGCGACGTCGGTCGGGTTGAAGGTGACGGCGGTGTAGAAGTAGCAGAAGAAGATGATGAGCCCGACGTCGACCACCATGTAGAGCCACGTCCCTGGCGCGAGGTACTGCGAGATCGCCTTGGCCGCCGGGTGGTCGATGAAGTTCGTGATCGTGCCGGGGAACAGCAGCAGCGACGAGGCGAAGATCGGCGGGATCACCCCGGCCGTGTTGATCTTGAGCGGCAGGTGCGACGACTGCCCGCTGTACATTCGCCGACCCACGACCCGCTTCGCGTACTGCACCGCGATGCGTCGCTGCCCGCGCTCCATGAAGATGATCGCCCCGACGGTGAAGAGCATGATCGCCATGATCAGCAGCGCGACGAACGGCTTGAGCTCGCCCTGACGGATGAACTCGAGCGTGGTGACCACCGCCGAGGGAAGCGACGACACGATGCCGGCGAAGATGATCAGCGAGATGCCGTTGCCGACGCCGCGCTCGGTGATCTGCTCCCCGAGCCACATGATGAAGGCCGTGCCCGTGGTGAGCGTGACCATCGTCATCAGACGGAACGCCCATCCCGGCGCGTAGACGACCGCTCCGCCACCGGGTGCCTCGATCGATTCGAGCCCCACCGCGATGAAGAAGCTCTGCACGAGCGCGAGCGCCACCGTGCCGTACCGTGTGTACTGGGTGATCTTGCGCCGCCCGGCCTCGCCCTCCTTCGAGAGCTTCTCGAGGTACGGGATCACGACGGTCAGCAGCTGCAGGATGATGCTGGAGCTGATGTAGGGCATGATCCCGAGCGCGAAGATCGAGAATCGCTCGAGGGCGCCGCCCGAGAACAGGTTCACGAGACCGACGATGTTGTTCCTCGCCTCGTGGAAGAACGAGGCCAGCGCGACGCGGTCGATGCCCGGCGTGGGGATCGCCACACCGACGCGGTAGATCAGGAGGGCCAGCGCGGTGAAGCCGAGCCGCTTGCGCAGCTCCGGCACTCGCGAGGCGTTGGAGAACCCTTCAAGCACTCAATGTCTCCGCCGTCCCGCCCGCCGCCGCGATCCGCTCCCGGGCTGACGCGCTGAAGGCGTGCACGCGGACGGTGAGCGCGTGGCCGAGCGTCCCGTCGCCGAGGCACTTCACGGGGCCGCGGCCCCGCACGAGCCGCCGCTCGCGCAACTCGTCCGGCCCCACGGTGCTGCCGGCGGGGAAGCCCGCGAGCTGATCGAGGTTCACGACGTGGTACTCGACGCGGCTCTGCGGGCGGAAGCCCCGCTTCGGCAGGCGGCGCTGCAGCGGCATCTGGCCACCCTCGTAGCCCGGCGGCGTGTTGCCGCCCGAGCGCGAGCCGCGGCCCTTGTGGCCACGCCCGGCCGTCTTCCCGTTGCCGGAGCCCGGACCGCGCCCGACGCGCTTGCGCCGCCGCGTCGACCCCGGAGCCGGATGGAGCTTGCTCAGGTCCATCGCCGCCTATCCTTCCGTCTCGACGAGGTGGGCCACCTTCGCCACCATGCCCCGCATCGCCGGACCGTCCTTCAGGATGACCGACTTCCCGAGACGCGTGAGCCCGAGCCCGCGCAACGTCTGGCGCTGGCGCGGACTGGTCGCGATGGGGCTCTTGCGCAGCGTGACCTTGACCATCTTGTCGCTCATCCGCGCATCTCCGCCAGGGTCTTCCCGCGGAGCGCGGCCACCTGCTCCGGACGGCGCAGCTCGCGCAGCGCGGCCATCGTCGCCCGCACCATGTTGTGGGGATTGTTCGAGCCGAGACACTTGGTGAGCACGTTCTCGATCCCGGCCAGCTCGACCACCGCGCGGACGCCGCCGCCCGCGATCACGCCGGTGCCTGCGGACGCGGGACGGAGCAGCACCGAGCCGGCGCCGAAATTCCCGACGATGTCGAACGGGATCGTGCCGTCGATCAGTGGCACCTCGACCATCGTCTTCTTCGCGCGCTCGATGCCCTTGCGGATGGCCTCCGGTACCTCGTTCGCCTTGCCGAGGCCGAAGCCGACGCGGCCACGCGAGTCGCCCACCACGACCAGCGCGCTGAAGCTGAACCGGCGTCCACCCTTCACCACCTTGGCCACACGGTTGATGTGGACGACCTTCTCCTTGAGCTCCGCACCCTGTGCGTCGAGGATGCTGCCGCCGCGGACCCGAGCCACCGAACTGCGCCATAGCGCCCCTTCTCCTAGAACTCGAGCCCGCCCTCGCGGGCGCCTTCGGCGATCGCGCGGACGCGGCCGTGGTAGAGGAAACCGTTCCGATCGAACACCACGCGGGTGATGCCCTTCTCCTTGCAGCGGCGGGCGATCATCAGACCGACCTCCTTGGCCGCCCCGACGTCTCCGGTCTTCTTGAGCTGTCCCTTCAGGTCGGGGGTGAGGGTCGAGACGGCGAGCAGCGTCTTGCCCGAGTCGTCGCTGACGACCTGCGCGTACACGTGCTTGCTGCTGCGGAACACCGAGAGGCGGGGCCGTTCGTCCGACCCCCGCACGCGACGCCGCACCCGCGCCTGTCGCCGTTGCCGCGCAACGACCAGCTTGTTCGTTCGCATCAGCGCGTCGCTCCCGCGGCGGCCTTCCCGGCCTTTCGCCGGATGACCTCGCCCGCATACTTGACGCCCTTGCCCTTGTAGGGCTCCGGCGGCCGCAGCCCCCGCACCTGGGAGGCGACCTGGCCGAGCAGCTCGCGGTCCGCTCCTTCGAGCGTGACCACCACCTGCTTGTCGACCTTGGCGGTGATCCCGGCGGGCAGCTGATAGGCGATCGGGTGCGAGTAGCCGAGCGTCATCCAGAGCACGTTGCCGCGGACCTCGCAGCGATACCCGACGCCGTTGATCTCGAGAACGCGAGTGAAGCCCTTGGAGACGCCCTCGACCATGTTGGACACGAGTCGCCGCGCGAGCCCGTGCAGGCTGCGCTCGTTCGGCGTGTCGCCCCCTCGCTTGACGATGGCGGTCTTACCCTCGATGACCACGGACATGCCGGCGGGAAGCGCGCGGCTGAGCTTGCCCTTCGGGCCCTCGACGCGCGCGGTCCCGTCGGTCACCACGAGCTTGGTGCCGTCGGGCAGCGTGATGGGAAGTCTTCCGATACGTGACATGGTTCGTCTACCAGACGCGTGCAGAGTACTTCGCCGCCGACCTTCTCGCGCCGCGCGTCGCGGTCGACCAGGATGCCGCGCGGGGTCGAAAGGACGCTGATGCCCAGCCCCTTGCGCACCGCGGGGATCTCGTCGACGCCGACGTAGACGCGGAGGCTGGGTCGGCTCTCGCGACGGATGCCGGTGATCACGGGCCGCCGCCGCGCGTCGTAGCGCAGTCCGATACGCAGGGTACGGCGCGGCTTCTCGTCCACCACCGTTGCGGCGTCGAGATAGCCCTCCGCGGCGAGCACGCGCGCGAGCTCCTGCTTGAGCGTCGACCACGGCACGTCGACGCTCGCCTTGCGGGCGCCGACGCCGTTGCGGATCCGGGTGAGCATGTCGGCGATGGGATCGGTCATCATGGCCGGGTCACCAGCTCGCCTTCACGAGGCCGGGAATCTGCCCCTTCCGCGCGAGGTCGCGCAGACAGAGCCGGCAGAGCCGGAACCGGCGGTAGAACGCCCGCGGGCGACCGCACACCGTGCAGCGGTTGTAGGTACGCACCTTGAACTTCGGCGGCCGGGAGGCCTTCACCATGAGGCAGGTCTTCGCCATCGTCTCGCCTTCTCAGACCCGGAACGGCATGCCCAGCGCCTTCAGCAACGCCTTGCCCTCGGCGTCCGTCCGCGCGCTCGTGCAGATCACGATCGTCAGGCCCTTGATCTTGTCCACCTTCTCCAGGTTGATCTCCGGGAAGATCACCTGCTCGCGAATCCCCAGCGAGTAGTTGCCGCGCCCGTCGAACGAGCGGTCGGAGACGCCCTTGAAATCGCGCACGCGCGGCAGCGCCACGGACACCAGGCGATCGAGGAACTCGTACATCCGCTCGCCGCGGAGCGTCACCATCGCCCCGATCGGCACGTTCTCGCGCAGCTTGAAGTTCGAGATCGCCTTCTTCGCCTTGGTGACCACCGGCTTCTGCCCGGTGATCGCCCCGAGCTCCTCGACGGCGGACTCGAGGATCTTCGGATTCTGCGTGGCCTCGCCGAGACCCATGTTGAGGACGATCTTGGTCAGCTTCGGCGCGGCCAGGGCGTTCTTGTAGCCGAGGTCGCGCACCAGCGCGGGGACGACCTCGCGGCGGTAGCGCTCGCGGAGACGCGGCGCGGGAGCGGCGTTCGTCTTCGTTTCAGGCATGATCGAGTTGCTCGTTGCAGCGGCGGCACACGCGGACCGAGCGGCCGTCTTCGAGGTGGCGATGTCCGACGCGGGTGGGCTTGTTGCAGCGTGCGCACACCGGAAGGACGTTCGACAGATGGATCGACGCTTCCTTCTCGACGATGCCGCCCGGGCTCTGCGGACCGCGCGGCTTCTGGTGACGCTTCACGAGATTCACGTGCTCGATGACGACGCGATCGCGGTCGCCCAGGACGCGCAGCACCTTGCCGGTCTTCCCGCGCTCCTTGCCGGCGATCACCATCACGGTGTCGTCCTTCCGCAGACGCTGCAACGACATCGCTAGAGCACCTCCGGCGCGAGCGAGATGATCTTCATGAACTTCTTCGCGCGCAGCTCGCGCGCGACCGGTCCGAAGATGCGCGTCCCGATCGGCTCGCGGGCGTTGTCGATCAGCACGGCCGAGTTCGTGTCGAAGCGGATGTACGACCCGTCGGTGCGCCCGACCTCCTTGGCCGTCCGCACGACGACGGCCTTCATGACGTCGCCCTTCTTCACCTTCGCGTTCGGAATGGCTTCCTTCACCGACACCACGATGACGTCCCCGATCGAGGCGTACTTGCGCCGCGTCCCGCCGAGCACCTTGATGCACAGGACCTTCCGCGCACCGGAATTGTCGGCGACGTCGAGGACGGTCTCCGCCTGGATCATTCGGGCACCTCGGCCCCGGCCACGGCCTCGCCCGCACCCTCCTGACGGCCGAGGATCGCCAGCACCGCCCACCGCTTGTCGTGGGAGAGCGGCCGCGTCTCGATGATGCGCACCCGATCGCCGACCCGGCACTGGTTGCGCTCGTCATGCGCCTTGTAGCGATCACGCCGCCGGAGATACTTGCGGTACTTCCCGTGCCGCACGAGACGATCGACGACCACGACGACGGTCTTGTCCATCGATCGGATACGACGACGCCCTCGCGGCGCTTGCGGAGTCCAGTGTTCATCGGCCGCCCTCCGCCAGCGCACGCGCGCGCAGCGCGGTCTTCACCCGCGCGAGGTCCCGCTTCGTCGCCGCGAGCTTCATGGGATTCGGCCAGCTGCGAGGTCGCCCGTCGGAGCCGCAGGTGGAAGAGCTCCTCGGTGATCTCGCGCTCCTTCACCTTGAGCTCGTCGACGCCCAGCTCGCGCACGTCCTTCGCCTTCATGACGCGCACCACGTGCCGCTCGCGCACCTGCGTCGCGACCGACAGCTTCGCCGCGGCCAGCTTGAGCGCCTCGAGCGCGGCCGTCCGCTCGACGCCTTCCATCTCGAAGAGCATGCGACCGGGCTTGACCACCGCGACCCAGACCTCGGGCGCGCCCTTGCCCTTGCCCATGCGCGTCTCGGCGGGCTTCTTGGTGATGCGGCTTGTCCGGGAAGATCCGGATCCACACCCGGCCACCGCGCTTGATGGCGCGGGTCAGCGCCACGCGGGCGGCCTCGATCTCCCGCGCCGTCATGCCAACGCGCGCTCGAGCGTCTGCAGACCGAAGTCGCCGAACGCGAGCGACGAGCCGCGCCAGGCCGTTCCGCCGCGGCGGCCCTTCTGCTGCTTTCGCCATTTGACCTTTTTCGGCTGGAGCATGACCGATATCGCTAGACGCCGAGCGCCGCGCGCTCCTCTTCCTGCTTGCTGAGGACCTCGCCGCGGAAGATCCACACCTTGACGCCGATGATGCCGTAGGTGGTCTTCGCCTCGGCGAAGCCGTAGTTGACGTCCGCGCGCAGCGTGTGCAGCGGCACGCGCCCCTCGCGATACCACTCCACGCGCGCGATCTCGGAGCCGCCGAGCCGTCCGCCGCACTGCGACGCGGATGCCCTGGGCGCCCATGCGCATGGCGCGCGCCACGGCTTCCTTCATCGCGCGCCGGAACGCGACGCGACGCTCGAGCTGCAGGGCGATGTTCTCGGCCACGAGCTGCGCGTCCAGGTCGGGCCGCCGCACCTCGTGGATGTTGATGAACGTCTCCTTCTTCGTGAGCTTGGCGAGCTCCTGCTTGAGCTTCTCGATCTCCGCGCCCTTCTTGCCGATGACGATGCCGGGGCGCGCGGTGTAGATGTTGATCTTCGCCTTGTTGGCGGCGCGCTCGATCTCGATCTTCGAGACGCCGGCGTGGTACAGGCGCTTCTTCAGGAAGTTGCGGACCTTGATGTCCTCGTGGAGGAGATCCGCGTACTCGCGGTGCGCGAACCAGCGGGAATCCCAGCTCTCGGTGATCGCCGAGGCGGAAACCCTTCGGATGGACCTTCTGACCCACGCTTACGCCTCCACGCCCTTCCGGCGCTCGTCGACGACCACGGTGATGTGGCTCGTCCGCTTGAAGACCTTCGTTGCACGCCCGTGCGCCCGCGGCAGGAACCGCTTGAGCGTGGGCCCTTCGTCGACGAACGCGCGCTTGACGTAGAGCGCGTCGACGTCGACCCGCTGCCCGCTCTCGGCGTTGGCGACCGCCGCTTGAGCGTCTTCGCCACGAGGCGCGCGCCCCGCTTCGGCGTGAACTCGAGGATGCCGAGCGCCGACTCGACCTTCTTGCCGCGGATCAGGTCCACGACCAGCCGTGCCTTCTGGGCGGACAGCCGCACGAACCGGCTGCTGGCGCGCGCTTCCATCAACCCGCCTTCTTCGCTGGCGCCGGCGCGGGGGACCCGCTCTCGACCTTGCCCTTGCGGTCGCCCGAGTGCCCGTGGAACGTCCGGGTCGGCGCGAACTCGCCGAGCTTGTGACCGACGGCGTTCTCGGTGACGAACACCGGGATGAACTTGCGGCCGTTGTGCACGGCGAAGGTGATGCCGACCATCTCGGGGGTGATCGTCGAGCGCCGTGACCAGGTCTTGATCACGCGCTTCTCACCGCTCTCGACCATGACGCGCACCTTCTTCGCCAGGTGCTCGTCGACGAACGGACCTTTCTTGAGCGACCGTGCCACGGCTGCCTCCCTACTTCTTCCGACGCTGCACGATCCACTTGTCCGTGCGCTTGTTGTAGCGGGTCTTGTACCCCTTGGTGGGCTGCCCCCAGGGACTCTGCGGATGGTTGCCCTTCGACCGTCCCTCGCCGCCGCCGTGCGGATGGTCGACCGGGTTCATGGCGATGCCGCGGACGTGCGGGACGGCGACCGAGCCAGCGGATGCGTCCCGCCTTGCCGTACGAGATGTTCTCGTGCTCGAGGTTGCCGACCTGGCCGATCGTCGCGCGGCACGCGAGCCGCACCTTGCGCAGCTCGCCGGACGGCAGCTTGAGGAGCGCGTGGTCGCCCTCCTTCGCCATCAGCTGGATCGCGCTGCCGGCACTGCGCCCGAGCTGTCCGCCCGCCCCTTCGCGCAGCTCGACGTTGTGCACGATGCGTGCCGAGCGGGATGTTCGCCAGCGGCAGGCTGTTGCCCGGCTTGATGTCGGCGCCCGGCCCGGCCTCGACCCGGTCGCCGACGCCCAGCCCGACGGGAGCCAGGATGTAGCGCTTCTCGCCGTCGGCGTAGTGGAGGAGCGCGATGCGCGCGGAGCGGTTCGGATCGTACTCGATCGCGACGACGCGCGGCCGGCACGCCGAGCTTGTCGCGCTTGAAGTCGATGACGCGATAGAGCCGCTTGTGGCCGCCGCCGCGATAGCGGACGCGTGATGCGACCGTTGTTGTTCCGGCCGCCCGACTTGCGCAGCGGTTCGGTCAGCGAGGGCTCGGGCGTGGTCTTGGTGATCTCGCTGAAGTCGAAGCCGGTCTGGAAGCGTCGGCCGGGCGACGTCGGGCGGTACTGGACGGTCGGCATGCGTCAGGCTCCCTCGAAGAAGTCGATGCGGTTGCCCTCGGCGAGGGTCACGTAGGCCTTCTTCCAGTTCGGCCGCCGACCCTGGTGCTGGCCGACGCGTCGAACCTTGCCGAGGTGCTGCGCGGTCCGGACCTTGAGCACCTTCACCTTGAAGAGGGTCTCGACGGCATGGCGGATCTCGACCTTGTTCGCACGCGGATGGACGCGGAACACGACCTGGTTGCCCGCCTCGCTCACCAGGGTGCCCTTCTCGGTGATGACGGGACTCACGACGACGTCGACGAGATTCATGCGTCACCCAGCCGCGCCACGACGCCATCGAGCGCGTCGCGCGTCAGCACGAGCGTCGCGTGTCCGAGAATGTCGTACACGTTGAGCCCGGCGACGGGCAGCACCTTCACGTGGGGAAGGTTGCGCGCTGCGCGCGCGACGCTGTCCTCCGCGGCCGCGAGAACCACGAGGACGCTTCCCTCCAAACCCGAGCCCCTGCAGGCACTCGACCATGCGCTTGGTCTTGGGCTCCTCGAGCGCGGATCGCGTCGACCACCAGCAGTTTGCCGTCCGCGTGGCGAGCCGCGAGCGCGGATCGGAGCGCCGCACGCCGCGCCGAGCGCGGCAGCTGCTGCCGGTAGTCGCGCGGCTGTGGCCCGAAGATCGTCCCGCCACCCGCCCAGATCGGAGAGCGCGATGCTCCCAGCCCGCGCGTTGCCGGTCCCCTTCTGCTTCCAGGGCTTCTTCCCGCCTCCGCTCACGAACCCCTTGGTCTTGGTCGCTGCGGTTCCCGACCGGCGCCCCGCGAGCTGGCGGTGACGGTCGCATGCAGGAGGTGCTCACGAACCGGACCGGCGACGAGTCGCGCCGGGCACCGTCACGTCGCCGACCTTGTCCCGTCGCTGTGACACGACCGGCAGAGTGACCGTCTCGGCCGCCATCAGTGCTTCGCTCCCGCGCGGCTTGCGGACGACCACCGTACCGTTGCGTGCGCCGGGCACCGCGCCGCGAATCAGCAGCAGGTGCTCCTCGGGGCGGACCGCGACGACGGTGAGGTTCCGCGTGGTGACGGTCTCTGCGCCCCAGCGTCCGGCCATCCGCTTGCCCTTGAAGACGCGGCCCGGGTACGAGCGGTTGCCGATCGAGCCGCCGTGCCGGAAGTACTCGTGCGTGCCGTGCGATCCCGGGAAGCCGCTGAACTTGTGCCGCTTCATCACGCCGGCGGTGCCGTGGCCCTTGCTGATCGCCGGTGACCTGCGACGCGCTCGCCCGGCTTGAACACGTCGGCGACCGTGACCTCTGAGCCGACCGCAGGGGGCTCGTCCGTTCCGAGACGGAACTCGCGCAGCACCGCGAACGGCGCGGTGCCGGCCTTCTTGAACTGCCCGCGCCACCGACCTTCGACACGCCGCGACGCCTTCTTCGCGCCGAAGCCGAGCTGCACGGCCGCGTAGCCGTTCGCGCTCCGGACGCCGCGCCGCAACGACGGTGCACGGACCCGCCTGGATGACGGTGACGGGCACGAGAACGCCCGTCCGCCGTGTAGACCTGGGTCATGCCCAGCTTCCGTCCGATGATCCCGTGCACTGCCATGGCCCTACTGGAGCTTGATCTCGACGTCGACGCCGGCGGCGAGGTCGAGCTTGCCGAGCGCGTCGATCGTCTGCTGGGTGGGTTCGAGGATGTCGAGCAGTCGCTTGTGCGTGCGGATCTCGAACTGCTCGCGCGACTTCTTGTCCACGTGCGGCGAGCGGTTCACGGTGAACCGCTCGATGTGCGTCGGCAGCGGAATCGGGCCAGCGACCCGCCCGCCCGTGCGACGCACGGTGTCCACGATCTCCCGCACCGACTGGTCGAGGAGCCGATGGTCGTAGGCCTTCAGCCGAATGCGGATCTTCTCGTTCATCGGCTACTTCGAAGAGATCTTCGTCACCACTCCGGCGCCGACGGTGCGGCCGCCTTCGCGGATGGCGAAGCGCAGGCCCTCGTCCATCGCGATCGGCGTGATCAGCTCGACCTTCATCTGCACGTTGTCGCCCGGCATCACCATCTCGGTGCCCTCGGGGAGCGTGCAGACGCCGGTGACGTCGGTCGTGCGGAAGTAGAACTGCGGCCGGTACCCGTTGAAGAACGGCGTGTGACGGCCGCCCTCCTCCTTCGTGAGGACGTAGGCCTCGGCCTGGAACTTCGTGTGCGGCGTGATCGACCCCGGCTTGGCGAGCACCTGCCCGCGCTCGATCTCCTCGCGCTTCGTCCCGCGCAGGAGGCAGCCGATGTTGTCGCCCGCCATGCCCCTCGTCGAGGAGCTTGCGGAACATCTCGACGCCGGTGACGACGGTCTTCACCGTCGGCCTTGATGCCGACGATCTCGATCTCTTCGCCCACCTTCACCTTGCCGCGCTCGACGCGGCCGGTGGCGACGGTGCCGCGGCCGCTGATCGAGAACACGTCCTCGACCGGCATCAGGAACGGCTTGTCGATCTCGCGCTTCGGCTCGGGGATGAAGCTGTCGATCGCCTCCATCAGCTTCTGGATCGCCGGCGTGCCGAGCTCGCCGGTGTCGCCCTCGAGCGCCTTCAGCGCGCTGCCGCGGATGATCGGCGTGTCGTCGCCCGGGAAGTCGTACTTCGACAGCAGCTCGCGGACCTCGAGCTCGACCAGGTCGAGCAGCTCCTTGTCCTCGACCATGTCGACCTTGTTCATGAACACCACGATGGCCGGGACGCCGACCTGGCGCGCGAGCAGGATGTGCTCGCGGGTCTGCGGCATCGGGCCGTCGGTCGCGGCGACCACCAGGATGGCGCCGTCCATCTGCGCCGCGCCGGTGATCATGTTCTTGATGTAGTCGGCGTGTCCCGGGCAGTCGACGTGCGCGTAGTGGCGCTTGTCGCTCTCGTACTCGACGTGCGCCGTCGCGATCGTGATGCCGCGCTCACGCTCCTCCGGCGCCTTGTCGATCTGATCGAAGGCGACGAACTGGCCGAGCCCCTTCGCCGCCTGCGTCTTGGTGATCGCCGCGGTCAAGCGTGGTCTTGCCGTGGTCGATGTGGCCGATCGTGCCCACGTTGACGTGGGGCTTCTTGCGCTCGAACTTTGCCTTAGCCATGGCGGTCCTCCGTCACCCTCCTAGCCCGCCTGCGCGGCCTCGGCGACGCGGTTGCCCTGTCGCAGGGCCTCCGGGCCGATGCCCTTGGGCACGGGCTCGTAGTGCAGGAACTGCATCGTGAACGTCGCGCGCCCCTGGCTGCGCGACCGTAGATCCGTGGCGTACCCGAACATCTCCGCGAGCGGCACGACGGCCGAGATGACCTGCGTGTTCCCGCGCGGCTCCTGCCCGACGATCCGCCCCCGACGGCGGTTGATGTCGCTGATCACGTCGCCCATGAACTCCTCGGGCGTGACGGTCTCGAGCGACATGATCGGCTCGAGGATGACGGGCTGGGCTTTACCCATCGCCTCCTTGAAGCACATCGATCCGGCGATCTTGAAGGCCATCTCCGACGAGTCGACCTCGTGGTACGAGCCGTAGGTGACCGTGGCCTTGACGTCGACGACCGGGTAGCCGGCGAGCACGCCGGAATCCATCGCCTCGCGGATGCCCTTCTCGATGGCCGGGAAGTACTCGCGCGGAATCACCCCGCCCTTCGTCCCGTCCACGAATTCGAAGCCCTTCCCCGGCTCCATCGGCTCGACGCGCAGCACGACGTGGCCGTACTGGCCGCGGCCGCCCGTCTGCCGCACGAAGCGGGTCTCGTGCTCGACCGACTTGCGCACGGTCTCTTTGTACGCGACCTGCGGCTTGCCGACGTTGGCGTCGACCTTGAACTCGCGCAGCAGGCGGTCGACGATGATCTCGAGGTGCAGCTCGCCCATCCCGGAGATGAGCGTCTGTCCGGTCTCGGGATTGCTGGAGACCCGGAAGGACGGATCCTCGGTCGCCAGGCGCTGCAGCGAAACGCCCAGACGCTCCTGGTCGGCCTTCGTCTTCGGCTCGATCGCGATCGAGATCACCGGATCGGGGAACTCCATCCGCTCGAGGACGATCGGCTTGGTCTCCTCGCAGAGGGTGTCGCCGGTGGTCGTGTCGCGCAGCCCGACAGCCGCCGCGATGTCGCCGGCGTACACCTCTTTGATCTCCTCGCGCTTGTTGGCGTGCATCTTGAGGAGGCGGCCGACGCGCTCCTTCTTGCCCTTGACGGAGTTGTAGACGTACGAGCCCGAGCTCATCACGCCGGAGTACACGCGGAGGAAGGTGAGCGTGCCGACGTACGGGTCGCTCATGATCTTGAACGCGAGCGCGGTGAACGGCTGATCGTCCTGGGCGGGTCGCTCGATCTCCTCGCCCGTGTTCGGATTGGCGCCCTTCATCGGCGGCACGTCGACCGGCGACGGCAGAAACTCGACGACCGCGTCGAGCAGCGGCTGCACGCCCTTGTTCTTGAAGGCGGTGCCGCAGACGACCGGGACCATCGACATCTTGAGGGTGCCGGCCCGGATCGCCGCGCGCAGCTCGCTCTCGCTGATCGCCTCGCCGCCGAGGTACTTCTCCATCACGGCCTCGTCGGCGTCGGCGGCGGCCTCGAGCAGCTTGTCCCGGGCGGCCTCGGCCGCCGCGCGCTCGTCCTCCGGGATCTCGTCCTCATGGTACTCGGAGCCGGCGGCGGCTTCGTCGTCCCAGACGATCGCCTTCATCTTGACGAGGTCGATGACGCCGCGGAAGTTCTCTTCGGCGCCGAGTGGCAGCTGCAACGCAACGGGGTTGGTCGCGAGCCGCTCGCGCATCTGCCGCACGCACGCGCGGGAAGTCGGCGCCGACGCGGTCCATCTTGTTGACGAAGGCGATGCGCGGGACGTTGTACTTGTCGGCCTGGCGCCAGACCGTCTCCGACTGCGGCTCGACGCCGCCGACCCCGCAGAACACCGCGACCGCACCGTCGAGGACGCGCAGGCTGCGCTCGACCTCGATCGTGAAGTCGACGTGGCCGGGCGTGTCGATGATGTTGATGCGGTGGTCGCGCCAGAAGCAGGTCGTGGCGGCGGAGGTGATGGTGATGCCGCGCTCCTGCTCCTGCACCATCCAGTCCATGACGGCGCGTGCCCTCGTGGACCTCGCCGATCTTGTAGCTGATGCCGGTGTAGAAGAGGATGCGCTCGGTCGTCGTGGTCTTCCCGGCATCGATGTGGGCCATGATGCCGATGTTGCGGGTCCGCTCGAGTGGGGCGGGGCGTGGCATGGCGACGCTCCGGCTACCAGCGGTAGTGGGCGAAGGCCTTGTTGGCCTCCGCCATCCGGTGGGTGTCTTCCTTCTTCTTCATGGCGCCGCCGCGCCCGTTGGCCGCATCGAGGAGCTCGCCCGCCAACTTCTGGACCATCGACTTCTCGGGCCGGCTGCGCGCGTTCTGGACCAGCCAGCGCATCGCCAGCGACATCCGACGCTGCGGCCGCACCTCGACCGGCACCTGATAGGTGGCGCCGCCGACGCGGCGCGACCGCACCTCGACCAGGGGCTTCACCTGATCGAGCGCGCGCTTGAAGACCGCCAGCGCATCTTCCTTCGCCCGATCGGCGACGATGTCGAGCGCGCCGTAGAGGATGCGCTCGGCGAGGCTCTTCTTGCCGTCGTACATCATTGCGTTGACGAACTTCGTCACCATCCGGTCGTGGTACTTCGGATCGGGCAGAATGTCGCGACGCTTGACTTCGCCTTTGCGTGGCATGCGGGTACACCGAGGGCCGCAGGCGGACGCACGTCGTGCGCCGCCGGGGCCGAACCGTCACTTCGGTCGTTTCGCTCCGTACTTCGAGCGGCCCTGACGGCGATCCTGGACGCCGATCGAGTCGAGGGTGCCGCGGATGATGTGGTAGCGAACCCCGGGCAGGTCCTTCACGCGGCCGCCGCGGATCAGCACGACCGAGTGCTCCTGGAGGTTGTGGCCGACACCCGGGATGTAGGCCGTGACCTCGATCCCGTTGGTGAGCCGCACGCGTGCAACCTTGCGCAGCGCCGAGTTCGGCTTCTTCGGCGTCGTCGTGTAGACGCGCGTGCACACGCCGCGCTTCTGCGGCGACCCCTGCAGCGCAGGCGCCTTCTCCTTCGCGGACTGCTTCGCGCGTCCGTGCTTCACCAGCTGGTTGATCGTCGGCATTAGTACCTGAAAAATTGGAAAACGCGCACCTTAGGCGGTCCGACCAGTGCTGTCAACCTCGTGACGCTCACGCGACCGCTTCCGGCGCCGGTTCCGTCGGCTCGAGGACGTCGGCAGGCGCCGCCGGTTCGTCCGTGACCGGCTCCATCGCCGAGTATCTCGCGACGCCGGTGCCCGCCGGAATGAGCCGGCCCATGATGACGTTCTCCTTGAGCCCGACCAGATGATCGACCTTGCCGTTGATGGCGGCCTCGGTGAGCACCTTGGTCGTCTCCTGGAACGACGCGGCCGAGATGAAGCTCTCGGTCGAGAGGCTCGCCTTGGTGATGCCGAGCAGCAGCGGCTCGGCGATCGCCGGCTGCCCGCTCTTGCCGAGGACGCGCTGGTTCTCCTCCTCGAAGCGCCACTTCTCGATCTGGTCGCCGATCAGGAACTCGGTGTCCCCGACCTCCTTGATGCGCACGCGGCGCAGCATCTGGCGGACGATCACCTCGATGTGCTTGTCGTTGATGCGCACGCCCTGCAGCCGGTAGATCTCCTGCACCTCGTCGACCAGGTACTTGGCCAGCGCCTTCTCGCCGAGGATGGTGAGGATGTCGTGCGGGTTCGAGCTGCCGTCCATCAGCGGCTCGCCCGCCTTGACGTAGTCGCCCTCGTGCACGCTGATGTGCTTGCCCTTGGGGATCAGGTACTCGCGCGGCTCGCCGACCTCGGGCGTGACGATGACCTTGCGCTTGCCCTTGGTGTCCTTGCCGAAGGACACGATGCCGTCGATCTCGCTGATGACCGCGAACTCCTTCGGCTTGCGGGCCTCGAACAGCTCGGCGACGCGCGGCAGACCGCCGGTGATGTCCTTCGTCTTGGTGGTCTCGCGCGGGATCTTCGCGATGACGTCGCCGGGCGTCACCGCCTGGCCCTCGATGACGTTCAGGTGGGCGCCGACCGGCAGCAGGTAGCGCGCCTCGCCGGTGCCGATGCTTGGCCGTCTGGCCGTCCGCTGTCCTTGATCGAGATGCGCGGCCGCTTGTCGAGGTCCTTGGTGTCGACGATGACCTTGGTCGACAGACCGGTCCGCTCGTCGACCTTCTCCTCCATGGTGACGCCTTCGAGGATGTCGCCGAACTTCACCGTGCCCGCCGACCTCGGTGAGGATCGGAATGGTGTACGGATCCCACTCGGCGATCATCTCGCCGGCCTTCACCTTGCCGCCGTCCTTCTTCTTCAGCTTGGCGCCGTAGACGATCGGGTACCGCTCGCGCTCGCGCTCGCGGTTCGGCTCGGGGATAGTCGACGATCGCCGACCTCGCCGTTGCGGTTCATGACGACCAGGTCGCCGTCCTTGTCCTCGACGGTGGTGACGTTGATGAACTTGAGGATGCCCTCGTTGCGGGCTTCGAGCGTCGTCTGCTCGGCGCGCCGGCTCGCGGTGCCGCCGATGTGGAACGTCCGCATCGTGAGCTGGGTGCCCGGCTCGCCGATCGACTGCGCGGCGATGACGCCGATCGCCTCGCCGAGGTTGACCATGTGGCCGCGCGCCAGGTCGCGGCCGTAGCAGCGACCGCACACGCCCTGCCGCGACTGGCAGGTGAGCACCGAGCGGATCTTCACGCGCTCGAGGCCGGCGTCCTCGATCGAGCGCGACCTTGCTCTCGTCGATCTCCTCGTTGGCGTGCACGATCACCGTCGTCGGTGAACGGATCGCGGATGTCCTCGAGCGCGACGCGGCCGAGGACGCGGTCGCCGAGGCCCTCGATGACCTCGCCGCCCTCGACGAGCGGGCGTCATCTCGATGCCGTCGAGCGTGCCGCAGTCGTGCTCGGTGATGATGGAGTCCTGCGCCACGTCGACCAGGCGGCGGGTGAGGTAGCCGGAGTTGGCGGTCTTGAGCGCCGTGTCGGCGAGACCCTTGCGGGCGCCGTGCGTGGAGATGAAGTACTGCAGCACGGTCAGGCCTTCGCGGAAGTTCGCCGTGATCGGCGTCTCGATGATCTCGCCCGACGGCTTGGCCATCAGGCCGCGCATGCCGGCCAGCTGGCGGATCTGCTGCGCGCGAGCCGCGGGCGCCGGAGTCGGCCATCATGAAGATCGGGTTGAAGGACGGGACCCGGCGGATCTTGCCGTCGGCGTCCTTCGCCTCTTCGGTGCCGAGCTCGCGGAGCATCTCGTCCGCGATGCGGTCGGTCACCTCGGCCCAGATGTCGACGACCTTGTTGTAGCGCTCGCCGTCGGTGATCAGACCCTTGTTGTACTGGTCCTCGATCTCGCGGACCTGCGCCGTTGGCCTCGTCGAGCAGCTTGTGCTTCGCCGCCGGGATCACCATGTCCTTGATGGCGATCGAGATGCCGGCCTTGGTGGCCATCTCGTAGCCGAGGTCCTTCAGGCGGTCGGCGAAGATGACCGTCGCCTTGTTGCCGGCATGCCGGTAGGAGAGGTCGATCAGCGTCGCCGAGCTCCTTCTTCTTCATCACCTTGTTGACTTCGGCGAACGGGATCTCGCGCGGGACGATCTCGTAGAGGAGCACGCGGCCGACGGTGCGTCTCGACGAGCTGGTCGTTGCCGCCGGCGTCGCGGGGCACGCGCACCTTCGACGGCGCCTGGAGATCGATCTCGCCCTGGTCGTAGGCGATGCGCACCTCGTCGAAGTTCGCGAACACGTGGCTCTCGCCGAGCGCACCGAGCCGCTCGCGCGTCATGAAGTACAGGCCGAGCACGATGTCCTGGCGTCGGGACGATGATCGGCTTGCCGTGCGCCGGGCGAGAGGATGTTGTTGGTCGACATCATCAGGGCGCGGGCCTCGACCTGGGCCTCGACCGACAGCGGCACGTGCACGGCCATCTGGTCGCCGTCGAAGTCGGCGTTGTACGCCGCGCAGACGAGCGGATGGAGCTGGATGGCCTTGCCCTCGATCAGGATCGGCTCGAACGCCTGGATGCCGAGGCGGTGCAGCGTCGGCGCGCGGTTCAGCAGCACCGGGTGCTCGCGGATGACCTCGTCGAGGATGTCCCACACCTCGGGACGCTCCTTCTCGACCATCTTCTTCGCGCTCTTGATGGTGGTGACGAAGCCGCGCTCTTCGAGCTTGTTGTAGATGAAGGGCTTGAACAGCTCGAGCGCCATCTTCTTCGGCAGGCCGCACTGGTGGAGCCGGAGCTCCGGACCGACGACGATCACCGAGCGGCCCGAGTAGTCGACGCGCTTGCCGAGCAGGTTCTGGCGGAAGCGACCGCTCTTGCCCTTCAGCATGTCGGACAGCGACTTGAGCGGGCGCTTGTTCGGACCGGTGATCGCGCGACCGCGGCGGCCGTTGTCGAACAGCGCGTCGACCGCCTCCTGCAGCATCCGCTTCTCGTTGCGGATGATGATGTCGGGCGCGTTGAGCTCCATCAGGCGCTTCAGCCGGTTGTTGCGGTTGATGACGCGGCGATAGAGATCGTTCAGGTCGGACGTCGCGAAGCGACCGCCGTCGAGCGGCACCAGCGGACGCAGATCGGGCGGGATGACCGGGATGACCTCGAGGATCATCCACTCCGGCCGGTTGCCCGAGTTCTTGAACGCCGAGATCACCTTGAGGCGCTTCGCGAGCTTCTTGCGCTTGCGCCTCGCTGGTCGCCTCCTTCATCTCGACGCGCAGCTCGACGAAGAGCTTGTCGATGTCGATGTCGCTTGAGCAGCTCGCGGATGGCCTCGGCGCCCATCTCGGCGCGGAAGGTGTCGGGCCGTACTCCTCGCATCGCCTTGCGATAGCGCGACTCGGAGAGCAGCTCGCTCGTACGAGCGGCGTCGTGCCCGGATCGATGACGACGTACGACTCGAAGTAGAGGACCTTCTCGAGCTCCTTGAGCGTCATGTCGAGCAGCGTGCCGATGCGGCGCGGCAGGCTCTTCAGGAACCAGATGTGGGCGACCGGCGTGGCGAGGTCGATGTGGCCCATGCGCTCGCGGCGGACCTTCGACTGGATGACCTCGACGCCGCACTTCTCGCAGACGACGCCGCGGTGCCGCATGCGCTTGTACTTGCCGCAGTTGCACTCGTAGTCCTTCGTCGGGCCGAAGATCTTGGCGCAGAAGAGGCCGTCGCGCTCCGGCTTGAAGGTCCGGTAGTTGATCGTCTCGGGCTTCTTCACCTCGCCGTGCGACCACGACCGGATCTTCTCCGGCGAGGCCAGCGAGATGCGCAGGGCGTTGAAGTTGAGCGGGTTCTTGGGCTTCTCGAACAGGCTGAAGAGATCTTCCATCATCGCGTTCGTGCCTCCCGCGTGCGTGCCGTCACTGTTGCGGGCCGGTTCCTCGAGCAGCTCGACGTCGAGCGCGAGGCTCTGCAGCTCCTTCACCATGACGTTGAAGGACTCCGGCAGCCCGGGCTCGAGCACGTTCTCGCCCTTGACGATGGCCTCGTACATGCGCGTACGGCCGGCCACGTCGTCGGACTTGACGGTCAGCATCTCCTGCAGCGTGTAGGCCGCGCCGTAGGCCTCGAGCGCCCACACCTCCATCTCGCCGAGCCGCTGGCCGCCGAACTGCGCCTTGCCGCCGAGCGGCTGCTGCGTGACGAGCGAGTACGGACCGGTCGAGCGCGCGTGGATCTTGTCGTCGACCAGGTGGTGCAGCTTCATCATGTACATGACGCCGACGGTGACCTCGTGGGCGAACGGCTCGCCGGTGCGGCCGTCGCACAGCCGCGTCTGGCCGCTGCGCCGGCAGACTCGGCGCGCGGCGAGGCAGCTTGAAGATCTCCTCCTCCGACGCGCCGTCGAACACCGGTGACGCGACGTGGATGCCGCTGCGGCGGCCTTGCGCGCGAGCTTGACGACGTCCTCGTCGCGCGAGCGCGTCGATGAACTCGCCGCAGCTCCTTGCCGCCGTAGAGCTCCTTCAGCTTCTTGCGGAGCGCGTCGACGTTCGGCCGGCCGTTCGTTCTCGAGCTCGATCCGCGAGCTGCCGCCGAGCTCGCGCGCCGCCCAGCCGAGATGGGTCTCGAGGATCTGGCCGACGTTCATACGCGACTGGGCACGCCGAGCGGGTTCAGCACGATGTCGACCGGCGTGCCGTCCGCGAGGTACGGCATGTCCTCCTCGGGCAGGATGCGCGACAGCACGCCCTTGTTGCCGTGCCGGCCGGCCATCTTGTCGCCGACCTGCAGCTTGCGCTTGATGGCGACGAACACCTTCACCATCTTGATGACGCCCGGCGGCAGCTCGTCGCCGCCCTTCAGGCGCTCGATCTTCTCGTTGAAGACCATCCTGATGAGCGTCGACCTGCTCCTGCATGCCGTCGACGACGCGGGACAGCTCGTCCTCGACCTTCTCGTCGCCGACCTTGATGTCGCCCCAGTAGTTGGACGGGATCTGCTCGAGCAGCTCGGCCGTGATCTCGACGCCCTTGTTCAGCAGCACCTTGCGGGCGTCGTCGGTCAGACGCGCGCTGGTGATCTTGCCGACGAGCAGCGCGAATCACCTTCTTGCTGCGCGCTCTCGCGGATGATCCGGATCTCGTCCTGCTGATCCTTCTTGAGCTTGGCGACCTCGTCGTCCTCGATCGCCCGCGACGCGGTCGTCCTTCGGACGCCCTTGCGCGAGAAGACGCGGGCGTTGATGACCGTGCCCTCGACGCCCGGGCGGCACCTGGAGCGATCGTGTCGCGCACCTCGCCGGCCTTCTCGCCGAAGATCGCGCGCAGCAGCTTCTCTTCGGGCGAGAGCTGCGTCTCGCCCTTCGGGGTGATCTTGCCGACCAGGATGTCGCCGGGCTTCACCTCGGCGCCGATGCGGATGATGCCGCTCTCGTCGAGGTCCTTGAGCGCCTCGTCGCCGACGTTCGGGATGTCGCGGGTGATCTCCTCGGGGCCGAGCTTGGTGTCGCGGGCGACGCACTCGAACTCCTCGATGTGGACCGAGGTGAAGAGGTCGTCCTTCACGACGCGCTCGCAGATGAGGATCGAGTCCTCGAAGTTGTAGCCGCCCCACGGCATGAAGGCGACGAGCACGTTGCGCCCGAGCGCGAGCTCGCCCATCTCGGTCGACGGGCCGTCGGCGATCACGTCGCCGGCCTTCACGTGGTCGCCCATCGACGCACGATCGGCCGCTGGTTGATGCAGGTGTTCTGGTTCGAGCGCTGGTACTTGATCAGGTTGTAGATGTCGACGCCGGGATCCGCGGCCGTCGGTCGATGGCTTGTCGGCCTTGACGACGATGCGGGTGGCATCGACCTCTTCGACGACGCCGTCGCGCTGCGCGACGATGGTGACGCCCGAGTCGCGCGCGACGACCTTCTCCATGCCGGTGCCGACCAGCGGCGCTTCGGTCCGCAGCAGCGGCACGGCCTGGCGCTGCATGTTCGAGCCCATCAGCGCGCGGTTCGCGTCGTCGTTCTCGAGGAACGGGATCAGCGAGGCCGCGACGGACACCAGCTGGTTCGGCGAGACGTCCATGAACTCGACCTGCTCGGGCGGCACCATCGAGAACTCGCCGCCGATGCGTGCCGAGACCAGGTCGGCGGTGAAGTGGCCCTTCGCGTCGAGCGGCGCGTTCGCCTGCGCGATGACGTGATCCTCCTCTTCGAGCGCCGAGAGGTAGACGATCTCGTCGGTGACCCGTCCGTCCTTCGACGCGCCGGTACGGCGTCTCGACGAAGCCGAACTCGTTGACGCGCGCGTAGGTCGACAGCGAGGCGATGAGACCGATGTTCGGACCTTCCGGCGTCTCGATCGGACAGACGCGGCCGTAGTGCGTCGGGTGGACGTCGCGCACCTCGAATCCGGCCCGCTCGCGGGTGAGGCCGCCGGGGCCGAGCGCCGAGAGGCGGCGCTTGTGCGTGATCTCGGAGAGCGGGTTCGTCTGGTCCATGAACTGCGAGAGCTGCGAGGACCCGAAGAACTCCTTGATGACCGCCGAGACCGGCTTGTAGTTGATGAGCTCCTGCGGCATCAGCGTCTCGATGTCCTGCAGGCTCATCCGCTCCTTGATCGCGCGCTCCATGCGCACGAGGCCGATGCGGTACTGGTTCTCGACCAGCTCGCCGACGGCGCGGACGCGCCGGTTGCCGAGGTGGTCGATGTCGTCGATCTGGCCGTTGCCGTTCTTCAGCTCGATCAGGTAGCGGACGACCTCGAGGATGTCCTCGCGCCGCAGCGTGCCCTGATCGAGGGGCACGTCGAGCCGCAGCTTGTGGTTCAGCTTGAGGCGGCCGACGCGCGAGAGGTCGTAGCGCTCCGGGTTGAAGAACAGATTGTTGAAGAACGCCGTCGCCGTCTCGGGGTCGGCGGATCGCCGGGGCGGAGGCGCCGGTAGATCTCGAGGATGCGCCTCCTGCGGGTCGGTGATCTTGTCCTGGAGGAGCGTGTTCCGCAGCGACGGGCCGATGTGGGTGTCGTCGAGGAATCAGGACCTCGACGCGCGTGATGCCGCGCCCGCGGAAGATCTCGAGCTTCTCGTCGGTGATCTCCTCGTTGCACTCGAGCAGCACCTCACCCGATCTTCGGGTCCTTGATGTCGTGCGCGGACGACGCGGCCGATGCACCTCTTCGAGCGCGATCGGAATCTGCTCGACCCCGCCTGCTCCATCTGCGGAGCGCCGCTTGGTGAACTTGCGCCCTTCCTTCACGAGGAGCTCGTTCGACTGCGGGTGGCGGATGTCGCGCGTCGCCTTCACCCCGACCAGGTGCTCGGGCTGGAAGAGCTTCGTCGCCTTGCGGCCGTCGAGGAGGATGGTGTCGCGTCGGTAGAAGTAGTTGAGCAGGTCCTCGGTCGTCATCCCGAGCGCGCGCAGCAGGACGGTGGCGTGGAACTTCCGGCGGCGGTCGATGCGGACGAAGAGGATGTCACGCGGGTCGAACTCGAAGTCGATCCACGAGCCGCGGTACGGAATGATGCGTGCCGAGTAGAGGAGCTTGCCGCTGGCGTGGGTCTTCCCCTTGTCGTGGTCGAAGAAGACGCCCGGGCGAGCGGTGGAGCTGCGACACGATGACCCGCTCGGTGCCGTTCACCATGAACGTCCCGTTGCTGCGTCATCAGCGGGATCTCGCCGAAGTAGACCTCCTGCTCCTTCACGTTCTTGATCGAGCGGACGCCGCTCTCCGGATCGACGTCCCAGATGACCAGCTGGACGGTCACCTTGAGCGGCGCGGCGAAGGTCATCCCGCGCTGGTGGCACTCCTCGACGTCGTACTTCGGCTCGCCGACAGCGTGTAGCTGACGAACTCCAGCGACGCCGTCTCGTTGAAGTCCTTGATCGGGAACACGGACTTGAACACCGCCTGCAGGCCCTGGTCCTTGCGGGCCTCGGCGGGAACGTCCTTCTGCAGGAACTCGTCGTACGAGCGCTTCTGGATGTCGATCAGGTTCGGGATGTCGATGATCTTCTTGATCCTCCCGAACGTGCGTCGGAACCGGAGATTGTTGGGAACCTGGGACTGTGTCGCAACGGCCTGAGTCATGAACACTCCACCTTCCGCGAGAGTTCGTTACTTCAACTCGACCGTTCCGCCGGCCTCCTCGATCTTCTTCTTCATGGCCTCGGCCTCGGCCTTCGGCACGCCCTCCTTCACCGGCTTCGGTGCGCCGTCGACGAGGTCCTTCGCCTCCTTCAGACCCAGGCCGGTGAGCTCGCGCACGACCTTGATCACCTGGATCTTCTTGTCGCCGGATCCCGTCAGGACGACCGTGAAGTCCTCCTTCTCCACCGGGGCCGCCGCACCGGCGCCGGGCACCGCCGCCCCGGCCGCCGCCACCGCGATGGGCGCCGCTGCCGACACGCCGAGCTCGGTCTCGAGCTCCTTCACCAGCGCGGCGGCGTCCATGAGGCTCATGTTCTTGAGAAAGTCCTTCACCTGATCGCGGGTCACTTCCATTGGTTCTGCCACTCCTTCTGGGTTCTGGATCGCTTGTGGACGCGGCTACGCGTCGCCGCCGGATGCATCAGCCCCGGCGCGCTTGGCCAGGGCGTCGACCAGCCGAGCGAGCTGCGCGGCGGGTTCGTTGAGAGTACGGACGAGTTGAGACGCCGGGGCCTGGAGCAGGCCCAACAGCTGCGCCAGGATCACCTCGCGCGGCGGAAGCTCGGCCAGCGCCTTGACGCCAGCGGCCTCGATGACCTGCCCCTCGACCACCGCTCCCCGGATCTCGAGCTTGGGCATCTCCTCGGAGAGCTGATTGGCCACCTTGGCGACGGCGACCGCGTCCTTGAAGCCGAAGATCAACGCCACCGGACCGCGCAGCCGCGGGGACAGGTCGCTGTAGCGCCCCTCGCCGACGGCGCGCCGTGCCAGGGTGTTCTTGGCCACCCGGCAGCGACCGCCGGCCTCGCGGACCACCTTGCGCAGCCGGTCCATCTGCAGCGCGGTGAGGCCGCGATATTCCGCCAGCACCGCGACGCTTGCGCGGCTGAACTCTTCGTCGAGAACTCGCGACGCTGTCGGTCTTTTCCGTCGCGGTTCATCCTGGGCCTCTCAGGCGGCCGTCGCGGTGCGCGTGGACGACGCGGGGTCGATCCGGACCGACGGCCCCATGGTGGTGGTGACGGCGACGCTCAGGAGGTAGTTCCCCTTGGCCGCCGCGGGCTTGGCGCGCACCAGGCTCGACATGAGCGCATGCGCGTTGTCGATCAGCTTCTCGGCGCCGAAGCTGCGCTTGCCGATCGGCACGTGCACGATCCCCGCCTTCTCGACGCGGTACTCGACCTTGCCGGCCTTCACCTCGCGGACCGCCTTGGCGACGTCGAAGGTGACGGTCCCGACCTTGGGGTTCGGCATCAGCCCGCGCGGCCCGAGGACCTTCCCGAGCCGCCCGACCTGGCTCATCATGTCGGGGGTCGCGATGGCCGTGTCGAAGTCGAGCCAGTTCTCGTCCTGGATCTTCTTGACGAGGTCATCGGCGCCGACATGGTCTGCACCGGCGTCCTGCGCCTCTTTCGCCTTCTCGCCCTTGGCGAAGACCACGACCCGCACGGTCTTGCCCGTGCCATGCGGCATCAGCACCGTGCCACGTACGTTCTGGTCGGCCTGGCGGGGATCGACGCCCAGGCGCACGGCCAGCTCGACCGTCTCGTCGAACTTCGCCGCGCCCTCCGCTGCGAGCAGTGCCTGCACCGCATCATCCAGGGTGTAGCGCTTCTCGCGATCGATCTTCGCCGCCGCCGCTCGATACCGCTTGCTCTGTTTCGCCATATCCGCCTCAGACCACGTCGAGCCCGAGACTCCGGGCCGTTCCCTCGATCGTCTTCACCGCGGCCGCCAGGTCGGCCGCCGTGAGGTCCGGCAGCTTGAGCTTCGCGATCTCCTCGACCTGCTGGCGCGTGACGGATCCGACCGTCTTCTTGCCCGGCTCGTTCGACCCCTTCTCGAGACCCGCGGCGCGCTTGAGCAGCACGGCAGCCGGCGGCGTCTTCGTGATGAAGGTGAACGAGCGGTCTGCGTAGACCGTGATCACCACCGGAATGATCAGACCGGCCTGCGCCTGCGTCTGCGCGTTGAACGCCTTGCAGAACTCCATGATGTTCACGCCGCGCTGCCCGAGTGCCGGACCGACCGGAGGGCTCGGATTCGCCGCACCGGCGGGAATCTGCAACTTGATCTCTGCGATGACTTTCTTCGCCATGGCTCAGCTCACGCCTTCTCCACCTGCACGAAATCCAGTTCGACGGGCGTGGCCCGGCCGAAGATGCTGATCAGCACGCGCAGCTTGCCCTTGTCGGGCTTCACTTCCTCGACGACCCCGTTGAAATCCTGGAACGGGCCGTCGATGACCTTGACGTTCTCGCCCTGCTCGAAGAGCACCTTGGGCTTGGGCTTGACCGCCCCTTCTTCCATCTGGTGCGTGATCTCGCGGACCTCGGCCTCCGAGATCGGCGGGATCGATTCGGGGTCGGTGGCACCGCCGACGAAGCCCGTCACCTTGGGGGTGCTCTTGATGATGTGCCACGTTTCCTTGTCGAGACGCATGTTGACGAGGATGTAGCCGGGGAAGAACTTCCGCGACGACGTCTTCTTCTTGCCCTTGACCAGCTCGACGACCTTCTCGGACGGCACCAGTATCTCGCCGAAGCGGTCGGACGATGTCATCGAGCGGATCCGCTCCTCGAGCGCCGCCTTCACCTTGTGCTCGTAGCCCGAGTAGGTGTGCACCACGTACCAGTGTCGGTCCATCGCCTCCGCCATCAGCTGAGAACCCGACCGATCAGCCACGACAGGACGAAGTCGACGACGCCGAGGAAGAGCGAGACGAAGACGACGCTCAGCACCACGGCAATCGTCGCCGCCTGCGTCTCGGCGCGGGTGGGCCAGTGCACCTTCTTGAGCTCGGCCCAGCACTCCTCGAGGAACTCGCGGGAGCGCGTGACGGGCTGCTTGAGTGGCTCTACGTTCATAATCGTCTGTGAGGGCCGTGACACGGGTCAGGCAGGATTCGAACCTGCAACCCCCGGATTTGGAGTCCGGTGCTCTAGCCGTTAGAGCTACTGACCCAACAGGTCAGGGGGCGCGTCCCTAGACCTTCCCCTCCTTGTGCGGCGTGTGGCTGCGGCACGCCGGGCAGAACTTGCGGAAGGCCAGCTTGTCGGTGGTCTTCTTCTTGTTCTTCGTGGTGGTGTAGTTCTTCCGCTTACAACCCTCGCACACGAGCGTGATCAGATCGCGCATACGCCGCCCTCTCCCGAGCCCACGACCGGATTCGAACCGGTGACCTCTTCCTTACCAAGGAAGTGCTCTGCCACCTGAGCTACGTGGGCACACGTCGGTCCAAGCGGGAGACGGGAATCGAACCCGCGACCTCGAGCTTGGAAGGCTCGAGCTCTACCAACTGAGCTACTCCCGCACGTCGTTCCAATGGAGAGGGGAGGATTCGAACCTCCGTAGGCTGACGCCGGCAGATTTACAGTCTGCTCCCTTTGGCCACTCGGGTACCTCTCCGCAGCCTGTGCGCGGACCCCCACGCAGGAGCCGATGGTCGGAGTCGAACCGACGACCTGCTGATTACAAGTCAGCTGCTCTACCTCCTGAGCTACATCGGCGGGTACGCCAGTCCCCGCCTCGCGCGCACCGTTCGAGACCACAATCCTCCCGGGCCGACCCGATCGGTACCAGACGTCGGGCGGCGGTGGGGACACGACCCCCTTCTAAGTTGACGAAACGCGAATTGTTAGCAGGGGGCCATGACCCTGTCAACGAAACGTCTCGCCCGACGGCTCTCAGGACGGTCGACGACGCACCAGGAGGTCGTACAACACCACCCCGGCTGCCACCGCGACGTTGAGCGACTCGACGCCCGAGGCCATCGGCAGGCTCACCGTGAAGTCGCAGGTCTTCCGGACCAGCGCCCGCATGCCCTCGCCCTCACCGCCGAGCACCACGGCGGGACGGTCGAGGGCCTCGAGACTCCAGAGGGGGCGCTCTGCCCGCGCGTCGAGGCCCACCAACCAGAATCCTGCCTCCTTGAGGCGCTCCATCGCCCGGACGAGGTTCGTGACCCGGGCGATGGGGAGGCCGAAGACCAGTCCGGCCGACGCGGCGACCACCACTGGGGTGATCGGGACGCTCCGATCCTGCGGAACGACGACCCCCCCGGCCCCTGCCGCCCGGGCGGTCCGGATGATCGCCCCCAGATTCCGGGGGTCGACGACGCCGTCGAGCAACACCAGGCTCCGGCAGGTCGGTTCGAGGAGGGCCTCCAGCGGCACGTACCCGAACGGCGGCGCGAGCGCGACGGCCCCCTGATGATGGGGGGTGCCGGCGAGGCGATCGAGCTCCCCCCGCTGCGCTCCCCCCGCGGGGACGCCGCGCCGGCTGGCGGCCATGCGCAGCTCCGCTTCGCACGGGCCCGACGACAGGAGGAGGCGGAGCACCGGGACGTCGCTCGCGAGCAGCTCGCGCACCGCGTTCGCACCATAGACCGCGAGAGGCTCGTCGGTTGTCCGCTGACGACGCATCGGCTACGACGGACCCACCGTCGCGGATCCCCCATGGGGAAGCTCGTCCATCGCTACCTCTTCCGGGAGATCACGGTCCCGTTCCTCCTCGGGCTCTCGCTCTTCACGTTCGTCCTGCTCATCGCACGCCTGCTCAAGCTGATCGAGCTGGTCGTCAATCGCGGCCTGCCGCCGACCATCGTCCTCCGCCTGCTGACCTACATCATGCCGGCGTTCCTCGAGGTCACGATGCCGATGGCCATGCTGCTGGCCATTCTCGTCGCCTTCGGACGGATGTCGGCAGACTCGGAGATCATCGCGCTCCGAAGCGCCGGTCTGAGCCTCTATCAGCTCGCACCGCCCGTCATCGTGTTCGCGATCCTCGCGACGTTGGGTACCGGGGCGCTGTCGATGTCCGCACGGCCTTGGGGAAATCGCATGCTCCGATCGGCCCTCTACGACATCGCCCGCACGCGGGCCAGCGCCGGGTTGAAGGCCCAGGTCTTCAACGACGAGTTCCCGGGGCTCGTCATCTATACCGATCGCGTCGATCCCACGACCGACCGGCTCGAGCACGTACTCATCTCGGACGAACGCGACCCGCGGCAGCGCAACACGATCTTCGCGCGCGAGGGGCTGATGATCTCCGATCGGGAGGCACAGACCGTCACGCTCCGCCTGGTCGACGGCTGGATGCACACGCTCGACGCCAGTGCGCGCGCCGAATACAAGACCGACTTTCGCTCCTACGACGTGAATCTCGATCTGCGTCAGACGCTCGCCGAGAAACGGCGCAGGGACGGCGATCCGAAGGAAATGACGCTGCCGCAGCTCCGTCGCGCGATCCGCGAGAAGACGGATGCGGGAGAGACCTATGACGCGGAGCTCGTCGAGCTGCATCGGAAGTTCTCGATCCCGTTCGCCTGCATGGTCTTCGCGCTGGTCGGCATGCCCCTGGGCATCCAGCCCGCCCGCGCCGTCAACTCACGCGCCTTCTCGATCAGCCTAGGCCTGATCTTCGTCTACTACATCCTGCTCTCGACGGGACAGGCACTCGCAGAGCGAGGCCTGGTCCCGGCCCTCGTCGGGCTCTGGGTCCCCAACGTCGTCTTCGGAGTCCTCGGCGCCTACCTCTTCAACCGCGCCGCCGCCGAACGTCCGCCGATCGCGGTGACCCGCATCGAAGCGGCCCTGAGCGCCATCTGGCGCTGGCTCGGCGCCCGCTGGACGCGCGAGGCGACCTCGTGACGCGCGGCCGTGTATGGCTGCCGATCCTGAGCCGCCACCTCGTCGGGCAGTTCGTCTCGACCTTCAGCCTGACCCTCCTGGCCTTCCTGGCGATCTACGTCCTCGCCGACTTCTTCGATCGCATCGACAACTTCCTCAAGTACGATGCCGCCCTGGGGTCGATCCTGCGCTCGTTCCTCTTCAAGCTTCCACTGGTGGTCTCGCAGGTCACGCCAATGGCGGTCCTCGCCGGCGCGCTGATCAGCCTCGGTCTCCTGGCCCGCCAGAACGAATTCATCGCCCTCAAGGCGTGCGGCGTGAGCATCTGGCAGGTCCTGGTGCCTCTGGTGGCCACCGCCGCGCTGATCACGGTCGGCATCTTCATCTGGAACGAGACGATCGTTCCGTACAGCGCACGCCGCTGGCACGAGATCGAGGATCTCGAAATCAAGAAGCGCGGCGTCGCCACCGTCTTCACCGGACGCGAGGTCTGGTACCACGGGAAGGCCGGCTTCTATAACATCAACCGGGTGGTGCCGCGGCGCCACGCGCTGTACGGCCTGACCATCTACCAACTGGGTCCCGATTTCCGTCCCATCCGCATCGTCGAGGCGGCCGCTGCGTATTGGTACGATGGGCGCTGGAGCTTCGAGAATCCGCACCAGCGCGACTACGTCGAGGGCGAGTGGCACGAGGTCGCGCCCGCGGACATCCGCTTCATCCTGCCGGAGACACCCGAGGACTTCCTCATCGCGTACGTCGAGCCCGAGGAGTTCAGCTTCGGGATGCTGCGACGTCAGATCCAGCAGCTGCGGCGGAAGGGCATCGACGCGTCGGAGAGCCTCGTCGACCTCCACCTGAAGCTCGCGCTGCCGGCCGCCAGCATGATCCTCATGATCGTCGCCGTGCCCCTTGCGGTGCGCGGAAGCCGAGTGAGCAGTCCGGCCGCCAGCATCGGACTCGGCTTTGCGATGGGCTTCAGCTACTTCATCGTGCTGGGGATGACCCGCGCCCTCGGACAGGGGTCCACGCTCCCCGCTCCGCTCGCCGCCTGGGCGGCGAACATCCTCTTCGCCCTGCTCGGGGTCGCCTACATCGTGGGCAGCGACTGAGCCGGGCTCACGGCACGAGCGCGGGGGTTTCGAGGCCGGTCGTCTCGGGAACGCCGAGCATGATGTTGAGGCACTGCACCGCCTGACCGGCCGCTCCCTTCCCGAGGTTGTCGATCGCCGTCACCACGATGGCGGTTCCGGATCGCTCATCGACACGCCACCCGATCGCGCATCGGTTCGTCCCGCGAACGTCCCGCAGTTCCGGCGGTGGCCCCTCGCCCGTCAATACGACGAACGGCTCGCGCGCGTACGCGGCCTCGAACAGCCCCGTGAGGGGCGGCGCCCCTGGCCGGAGTCGGACGTACATCGTCGTCAGGATGCCGCGGTTCACCGGGATCAGATGGGGGACGAACACCGCTCCCGAGACGGCACCCAGGGCGTGCAGCTCCTGATCGATCTCGGGGCCGTGTCGATGCGCCGCGATCGCATACGCGCGGCAGTTCTCGTTCACCTCGGCGAACAGCTGCTCGACCTTGGCACTCCGACCGGCGCCCGTCGTTCCGGACTTGGCGTCGACGATGACGGGCTCGACGAGCAGCCCCTTTCGGGCCAGCGGCGCGAGGCCTAAGAGGGCTCCGGTCGGGAAGCAGCCGGGACAGGCCACCAGGCGCGCTCCCGCGATCTCCGCCCGATGCAGCTCGGGGAGGCCGTATACGGCCTCGGAGAGCAGCTCGGGCGCCGGGTGCGCGGTGTACCAGCGCGCATAGACCGCCGGGTCCCGCAATCGGAAGTCAGCGGAGATGTCGATGACCGGCCGGCCCCGTCCGATCATCTCCTTCACGAGCGGCGCCGAGGCGCCGTGCGGCAGCGCGGAGAAGACGACGTCCGCGCCCGCTGCCACCGCCGGATCCGGCGCTCCCAGCGTCACGTCCACATGGCCGACCAGGAACGGATACACGTCCGACGCCCGACGGCCCCGGTACTGCTCCGACGAGAGGAAGACGATCTCGACCGACGGGTGGCGGCTCAGCAAGCGCACCAGTTCGACGCCGGCATAGCCGGTGGCACCGAGCACGGCCACCGAGAGCCGGCGACCTGGCGTTGCGGCGAGTCCCATCGTAGGCGCGCGACGAGGCGCGGGGATCAGCGCTTCGAGTACTGCGGGCGCTTGCGCGCCTTGTGCCGGCCGTACTTCTTGCGCTCGACCTCGCGCGCGTCGCGCGTGATGTAGCCCGCCTTCTTGAGCGCGGGTCGGAACTCACCGTTCGCCTGCAGTAGGGCGCGCGTGACGCCGTGCCGGATGGCAGCGGCCTGCGCTGCGACACCGCCGCCACGGACGTTCACGTCGACCTGGTACTGCCCCGTCGTCGACGTGACCTCGAACGGCTGCTGCACGATCATGCGTGAGGTCTCGCGACCGAAGTACTCGTCGATCGTGCGGCCGTTGATGACGACCTCGCCACCACCGGCCTTGAGCTGCACGCGTGCCACGGAGGTCTTCCGCTTGCCAGTTCCCCAGAACACTCCAGCCTCGTTCTTCATGCGATCCGTCACTTCGTCGGTAGCGGCAGCTGGCTTCTGCGCTTCGTGTGGGTGCTCGGCGCCCGGATACACCTTGAGCTTGGTGACCAGACGCTGCCCGAGACGGTTCTTCGGCAACATGCCCTCGACCGCATCCCGCAGCACCCGCGTCGGGTGCTTGCCAAGCGCCTCACCGGCCGTCGCGTGCCGCGCGCCGCCCGGGTACTCACTGTGCCGCGTGTAGATCTTGTCGGTGAGCTTCTTGCCCGTGAGCCGCAGCTTGGCGGCGTTGACCACGACGACAAAGTCACCGGCGTCGACGTGAGGCGAGAAGCTCGGCTTGGTCTTGCCACGCAGCACCGAGGCGATCCGAGACGCGAGGCGTCCCAGCGACCTGACCGTCCGCGTCGGTGATGTACCAAAGGCGCGCGGCGCGGGCCGTCTGTGCGGTGAGATGCCTCGTCGTTTCCGTCGTCACGTCATGGGTACCTTTCGAGAGCGGGGCCGACGAGACTCGAACTCGCGACCTCCGGCGTGACAGGCCGGCGTTCTAACCAGCTGAACTACGACCCCGTGGTCCCTGGTGAAGGGGCAGTGAGTAGCGCAGAGCGGGGATAGTTGCAACGGGGAGCGCGAGAAACGGAAGCCGTGGGCGGTGCTGGGATCGAACCTGCGACCCCCGGCTTGTAAGGCCGATGCTCTACCGCTGAGCTAACCGCCCGCGCGCGGCGCGAGCTAGTTGAGGACGTCCTTGAGGGTCTTGCCGGCCTTGAACTTCGCCGACTTCGACGCGGCGATCTGGATGCTCTCGCCGGTCTTCGGATTGCGGCCGCGTCCGCGCCTTGCGGGTCGGAGACCGCGAACGTCCCGAATCCGGAGATGTTCACCTTGTCGCCGTTGCGGAGCGCGCCGACGATGTCGTCGAAGATCGTGTTCACGGCCCGCTCCGCCTGCCCCTTCGGCAGATCCAGCTTGCTCGCGACTGACTCGATCAGGTCGGCCTTCGTCATGAGCCCCCTCCCCTTACCCGCCCGTCGGCGAGACTGCGGCTCCTAGCAACCGCTCCCAGGCCTGTCAATGCGTGACGACGTCGGAGTCCGGCGGAACGGCCGGGGGGAATGGGGCTGCGGGAACGGGCGCGGCCTCCGCCACCGGCTTGCGGAGATAGGAGTCTCGGGTCCTCGAGGACGAGCGCCTTCCGGAGCACCTGGTCCATGTGCTCGACCAGCTCGATCTCGATCGACTTGAGGATCACCGGCGGGATGTCACGGATGTCCTTCTCGTTCTCGATCGGGATGAGCACGCGCTTGATGCCGCCGCGATGGGCCGCGAGCACCTTCTCCTTGAGGCCACCGATCGGGAGCACGTAGCCCCGGAGCGTGACCTCACCGGTCATCGCCAGATCGTGGCGAACGGGAATCCGCGTGAGCGCCGACACCAGCGCCGTCGCCATCGTGATGCCGGCGGACGGCCCGTCCTTCGGGATGGCGCCTTCGGGGACGTGCAGGTGGACGTCGATCTTCTGGTAGAAGTCGCGTTCGAGCCCGAGCTCTTCGGCGCGCGAGCGAACGTAGCTCATCGCGGCGGTGGCCGACTCCTGCATCACCTCGCCGAGGCGGCCGGTGATGATGAGCTTGCCCTTCCCAGGCAGGACCTGGACCTCGCTCTCGAGGAGCTCGCCGCCCATGTCCGTCCAGGCCAGCCCCGTGGCGACGCCGATCTTGTGCTCGGCGTCGGCCTTCCCGTAGCGGAAGCGAGGCGGCCCGAGGAACGAGACCAGACTCTTCCCGCTGACCTTGATCAGGTTCTCGCGGTCCTTCTTGACGACCTCGACCGCGACCTTTCGGCAGACGGCGGCGAGCTCGCGCTCGAGGCTCCGCACGCCGGCTTCCTTCGTGTAGTGCCGGATGACGGCCAGGATCGCCGAGTCGGAGAAGGAGATGCTGGTCTCCTTCAGACCATTGGCTTCGACCTGCTTCGGGATGAGATAGCGCTTCGCGATGTTGAGCTTCTCGAGCTCGGTGTAGCCGGCGATGCGGATGATCTCCATCCGATCCTGGAGCGGACGCGGGATGCGCTCGAGGTTGTTCGCCGTCGTGATGAACATGATCTTCGACAGATCGTAGTCCACGTCGAGGTAGTGATCGTTGAAGGTGGTGTTCTGCTCGGGGTCGAGGACCTCGAGGAGCGCCGACGACGGGTCACCGCGGAAATCCGTCGACATCTTGTCGACCTCGTCGAGCAGGAAGACGGGATTCCCCGACCCGGCCTTCTTCATCGACTGGATGATCTTGCCCGGGAGCGCGCCGATGTACGTCCGGCGATGCCCGCGGATCTCGGCCTCGTCACGGACGCCGCCGAGCGAGACGCGGACGAACTTGCGGCCGGTCGCGCGTGCGATCGAGCTTCCCGAGCGACGTCTTCCCGACGCCGGGAGGACCCACGAGACAGAGGATGGGCCCCTTCAGGTGGCCGACCAGGCTCTGCACGGCGAGGTACTCGAGGATGCGCTGCTTCACCTTCTCGAGGCCGTAGTGGTCCTCTTCGAGGACCTTCTCCGCGTCCTTGATGTCGAGCTTGTCTTCCGTGTACTCGTGCCACGGAAGCGAGATCAGCCAGTCGATGTAGTTGCGGACGACCGTCGCCTCGGCGGACATCGGCGACATCATCTTGAGCTTCTTCAGCTCCTTCTCGGCCTTCTCGCGGGCCTCCGCGGACATCTTCTTCTGCTTGATCTTCTCTTCGAGCTCCTGAATCTCGTTCTTGAACTCGTCCTTCTCGCCGAGCTCCTTCTGGATCGCGCGCATCTGCTCGTTGAGGTAGTACTCCTTCTGGGTCTTCTCCATCTGCTTCTTGACCCGAGTACGGATGCGCTTCTCGACCTCGAGGATCTCGATCTCGGACCGCATGAAGCCGAGCACCTTCTCGAGGCGCTCCGCCGGATTGACGAGCTCGAGCAGCGTCTGCTTGTCCTCGAGCTTGACGCCGAGGTGCGCGACGATCGTGTCGGCGAGCCGTGCCGGCTCGTCGATGGACGAGACCGACATGATCATCTCCGGCGGGATCTTCTTGTTGAGCTTGACGTAGTTCTCGAAGGTGGAGTTGACGCTGCGGATCAGCGCCTCGACTTCGGTCGTCTTGTCACAGACCTCCTCGACCGGCTCCACCTCGACGAGGAAGTAGTCGCCGTGGTCGAGGTACTTCACCACCCGGGCGCGCTCTTGCCCTCGACCAGGACCTTGACGGTACCGTCGGGCAGGCGGAGGAGCTGCACCACCGTGCCGAGCGTCCCCATCCGGTAGATGTCGTCCTCGGCGGGATCGTTCGTCTTGGCGTCCTTCTGGGCGGCGAGCAGGATGAACTTCTGCTTGTTCATCGCCTCTTCGAGCGCCTTGATGGACTTCTGGCGCCCGACGAAGAGCGGGACCACCATGTGCGGGAAGACGATGATGTCCCGCAGCGGAAGCAGGGGGACCCGGAGCGCATTGCCTGGCGGCGGCGCCTGTGGATCCCGTTTGTCGTTACGGAAGAGCATCAATGTCCCCCGGCGCGCTTCGCGTCACGCGGTCTCGGCGGCCTTCTGGTACAGAATGATCGGCTGCTCCTTGTTGACGACGACCTCCTCCGAGATGAGGACTTCCTTGATGTTCGGCTGCGAGGGGATGTCGTACATCACGTCGAGCATGATGTTCTCCATGATCGCCCGCAGACCTCGCGCCCCTGACTTGCGCTTGAGCGCCTCCCGCGCGATCGCGGTGAGTGCGCCGTCGGTGAAGCGCAGGTGGACGCCCTCCATCTCGAAGAGCTTCTGATACTGACGCGTGAGCGCGTTCTTGGGCTCCCGCAGGATCCGCACCAGGGCGCTCTCGTCGAGCTCCTGGAGGGTGGCGATGACCGGTAGGCGGCCCACGAACTCGGGGATCAACCCGAACTTGAGCAGATCCTCGGTCTGCACCTCTTCCAGCAGGGCCGCCCATGCCACGCTCGTCCTTGCGGCGGATATCGGCACCAAATCCCATTCCCTTGACCCCGATCCGTCGCCGGATGATGTCCTCGAGGCCCACGAAGGCCCCCCCGCAGATGAAGAGGATGTTGGTGGTATCGACCTGGAGGAACTCCTGCTGGGGGTGCTTGCGGCCCCCCTTGGGAGGCACGCTGGCGGTCGTGCCCTCGATGATCTTCAGCAGGGCCTGCTGGACACCCTCGCCGGACACGTCCCGCGTGATCGAGGGGTTGTCCCCCTTGCGGGCGATCTTGTCGATCTCGTCGATGTAGACGATCCCCCGCTGGCACTTCTCGACGTCGTAGTCGGCGTTCTGGAGGAGCGACAGGATGATGTTCTCGACGTCCTCGCCGACGTACCCGGCCTCGGTCAGGCTGGTGGCATCCGCGATCGCGAACGGCACCTGGAGGAACCGGGCGAGGGTCTGCGCGAGCAGCGTCTTTCCGGAGCCCGTGGGGCCGATGAGCAGGATGTTCGACTTCTGCAGCTCGACGTCGCCCGTCACCAACTGCGAGTCGATGCGCTTGTAGTGGTTGTGGACGGCGACGGCGAGGATCTTCTTCGCCCGCTCCTGCCCGATCACGTACTGGTCGAGGACCTTCTTGATCTCGGAAGGCTTCGGCACGGCGGAGGTCGACGAGAGCGTCTCCTCCTGATCGCACTCCTCGGCGATGATGTCGTTGCAGAGGTCGATGCACTCGTCGCAGATGTAGACCGTCGGGCCGGCGATCAGCTTGCGCACCTCGTCCTGGCTCTTTCCGCAGAAAGAGCAGACCAGGTTGCCGCTCCGATCGTCCCCGTGCTTGGCCATATGCCCCCCTGGGTGCTTACCTCAGTACCGGCGGCTGCTTGCCCGGACGAGTGACGATCACCTCGTCGACGAGGCCGTACTCGACCGCCTGCTTGCCGGTCATGAAGAGGTCGCGATCGGTATCCTTCTCGATCTTCTTCAGGCTCTGGCCGGTGTGCTTCACGAGGATGTTGTTCATCTGCTCGCGGAGCCGCAGGATCTCTCGCGCCTGGATGTCGATGTCCGCCGCCTGCCCCTGCACGCCGCCGAGCGGCTGATGGATCATGATGCGGGCGTGCGGCAGGGCGTATCGCTTCCCCTTCGCCCCGGCCGCCAGGAGCCACGCCGCCATGCTGGCCGCCTGCCCGATGCAGAGCGTCGAGACCTCGGGCCGGATGTACTGCATGGTGTCGTAGATCGCGAGACCGGCCGTCACCGAGCCGCCCGGGGAGTTGATGTACATGAAGATGTCCTTCTCCGGGTCCTCGGACTCGAGGAAGAGGAGCTGCGCGACGATCAGGTTGGCGAGGTCGTCGCCGATCGGATTGCCGAGCAACACGATCCGATCGCGCAACAGCCGAGAGTAGATGTCGTATGCGCGCTCGCCACGGCCCGTCTGCTCGATGACGATCGGGACGAGATTTCCTTGCATGACCAAGCCTTTCGGAATTGTACCGGCTTTACTTCAGCCGGGCAACTTCTTCACTGCCATCAGTCGGCACGATCCTTGCGCGTTCCATCACCCGCGCGAGCGTTCGCTCGCGCACCAACCGTGCCCGGAGCGCAGTCCGGGCCTCGGGACGCTCGTAGAAGGCTCGCACACGCTCGGGCACCTGCCCCTCGCGTGCAGACATGGCATCGATCTCGTGCTGCACGTCCTCGTCGGTGACGACGATGCCCTCACGCGCGGCCACGGCATCGAGAAGCAGGTCGGCGCGCACGTCGCGCTCGGCCCGGGGACGCACCTGCTCGCGCAGTCGCGCGAGCGCCTTCTCCCCGTCCGCTCCGTCGGGAAGCCGCACGTCCAGGCTGCCGAGGATGCGCGTCGCAGCGGCGGTCGACCAGTGACGGCGGTACGTCGAACGCGTGTCGCTGCGAGCAGCTGGTCCACGACCGCCTCCCGCACCTGGGCCTCGGCCCGCTGCGTCGCCTGCTGCTCGAGGTCGGCGCGAATACGCGTGCGGAACTCCGCCAGCGACTCGCTGCGTCCGTGGTCGCGGGCGAACTCGTCGTCCAGGGGAGGCAGTTCCTTGGCGCGGAGGTCCTTGATCTCGACCTCGAACACCGCGGTCTTGCCCGCCAGACCCGGGCTCGGATAGTCCGCCGGATACGGGACCTGCAGCGACAGGCGAGCTCCGCGGTGCTGTCCCACGAGCTGCCGCTCGAGCGCGAGCGGGAAGCTGCCGCCGCCGGCCTCCACGCAGCACGCCTTCGCGCTGCACCGGCTCGCCACCGTCCAGTCGACTCGTGAGATCGACGCCCACGACGTCGCCCGCCTCGACCACCGCGCGGTCCTCGATCGGTCGCAGCTGCGCCACCGATTCGCGGAGCGAGTTGACGACGCCCTCGACGTCGGCGTCCGTAACGATCGCAGCCGGGCGCTGCGCCTCCAGGCCGCCGATCTCCCCTACTTCGATCACGGGCCGGACGTCCACGGTCGCCGTATACCGAAATGCCGCACCTGGCTCGACGGATTCCGCTTCGATGTCGGGCGTACCAACGACGGCGAGCCGATGCTCGTCCACGGCCTGCTGCAGCGACTCCTCCACCAGGCGCCCGAAGACCTCACGACGTATCTGATCGCCGAAGACGCGCTCGAGCACGGGGCGAGGCGCCTTGCCCGGCCGGAATCCACGGAGACTCGCGCGCTGTCCGACGGACGAGAAGGCGCGGTCGATCTCGGCCTGCACGGACTGCGCCGGGACTTCGATGGCGATCCGCTTGCGGACGGGAGAGACGTCTTCGATCGTGGCTTTGGACAGTTCCATGGTGAGTGTCAGCGGGTCCGAACCCGGTGCGAGAGGGGGGAGTCGAACCCCCACGGTTGCCCGCGAGATCCTAAGTCTCGTGCGTCTGCCAGTTCCGCCACTCTCGCGCTGCTCGCTCCGTGCGGCACATGAACGCTTACCAACGGCCCTGAGCCCTGACAAGTCATTGACTTCTCGACGGTCCGGTCGTGAGCTCGACGACGTTGCCCTCGGGGTCGCGGAGGTAGATCGACTCGCGGTAGCCCCGAGCACCATAGCGGACCATCGGATCGCCGAGCATCTCCACGCCCGCACGCTCGAGATACGCGACGATGGTCGCCATGTCGGCGCCCGCAACGCCGAGGCAGAAGTGCTCGACGTTGCCCGGACCTGGCGCCTCACCCTCCGCGCGAGGGACGAGGTCGACGAGACTCCGTCCGGCGCGGAGCTGGATCAGCCCGATCGCGTCGAGCCGACGCTCCTCGGGGAGGCCGAGCACTCGGGTATAGAAGTCGAGCGCCTCCTCACGATCGCGGCAGCGGAGCACGACGTGATCGAGGTCCTCCACGGCGAAGGGCACGCTCATGGCAGCCACCATGCTCCATGCGACGCGCATCGGCAATAATCCGCTTGACGCGGCGCAGTCCGTCCGGGTGCCCCCCGCACCCACGGGTGCATCTCCCGCCGTCGCGCCTACCTGCCCTGCTCGTCGCGCCCATGCCCTGAGCACGAACGGCCTCGTCGCGGACGAGTCGTCCCTGGCCGACAGCACCGCGCACCCGTTCCTGGCGTGACGGACGACTCCTCGACGATCCCGTCGTCCGTGCGATGCGGCGGCCTCGGCCAGCGGGCTGCCGTTCGCTGCTACCTGGGTGCCCTCGCCGCTGCGCTCGCCGCCGCCGTTCCAGACGACATCGCCGAACGGCGTCGAGCCCGGCTCGTTCCGGCTGACGGCCCGCGCGCAAGGTGCGTTGACGACGTCGGACGGGAGCGAACTGCGCGGCTCCGAGCGTCGACGGGTGCGGCCACGACTCGCGGTCCCTGCTTCGCGCGCTGCGCCGCGCGTCGAACTCTGGCGATGCGCCGGCGGATTCGCGGACCGGATCCGGGGCATTCACCCTTGCCGCCCGCGGCCGACTGCGCCGCTAGCGACGCACGTCAGGAACGGCGGCGGCGATCGGTCAGGGCGAGCACGCCGCCGACCAGCAGCACCATGCCCCCGCGGAGCATGCCCGGGTCGATCTCTGGTGTCTGCGTCGGAGACGCCGGAGACACGCGGTCACCGTTCTTGTACCACCCACCGTGCTTGTACCAGCCGTAGTGATGACCGTTGTTGGCGAAGGCCGGAGCGGCGGTGATGCCGAGCAGCGCGAGACCGAGTGCGAGATTCATGGGTTTCATCCGGAAGTCTCCCCTGCGAAGTGGGCTGGTTCCTTCTATGACACGAAGGCGGCGCCGTGTCACTCCCGTCATTGGGGGAGATCGAGGCACAGGAGCCCGCCCATGCGAAGCTGGATGGGTGGCTGGCGACACGAGAGAGAGAGAGCAAACGGGAGAACGAGAATGGGCCGCGCAGGAGTCGAACCTGCGACCCGCTGATTAAGAGTCAGCTGCTCTACCAACTGAGCTAGCGGCCCGGGTGGCGAGGACCGGCCCGGCGGGCCCGCCTCGCGCACGCATGGGGTGAGTGAAGGGACTTGAACCCTCGACCCCCGGGGCCACAACCCGGTGCTCTACCGACTGAGCTACACCCACCACCGTTCTCCGATCTTCGTTCTTTCGCCGGCCCGAGACGCGCGCCAGAAGGGATTCGAACCCCTGACCCACGGCTTAGAAGGCCGTCGCTCTGTCCACCTGAGCTACTGGCGCGGGGATGGTCGGGGCGAGCCGATTCGAACGGCCGACCACCTGCTCCCAAAGCAGGCGCGCTACCAGGCTGCGCCACGCCCCGCCAACCAGGCGGCCCTCCCTAACACGGTGCCCCGCGCCGTGCAATGTTGTCGAGCTGCGTGCCGAGGGCCCGCATCGCTCGCGCCCGATGGGACAGCGCGCGCTTCTCGACCGCCGTGACCTGGGCAAACGTACGACCGGCCTCCTCCGCGATGAACACCGGATCGTAGCCGAATCCGCCGCTCCCTTGCGGTTCCTCGGCGATCCGCCCCTCGCAGCGTCCCTCGGCCGAGACGACCCGTCCGTCGGGCCACGCCAGGACGACGGCGCAGCGGAAGCGCGCCCCTCGTCGAGCCGTCTCCACCCCGCGGAGCGCCGCCAGCAGCCTCGCCACCCGCGAGGGATCGTCGGGGGCAAGCCGTGCCGAGCGCACGCCGGGGGCCCCGTCGAGGGCGTCGACCTCGAGCCCCGAGTCGTCGGCGAGGGCCGGCAGGCCGGTCGCCGCAGCGACGGCGCGCGCCTTCAATTCGGCGTTCTCCCGGTACGTCGAGCCGGTCTCGTCCGGCAGGACGATCGGCCCGATGTCGACGAGCGATCGGACGCCGACGACTCCCCACTCGGCAACGAGCGCACGAAGCTCCGTGATCTTGCCACGATTGGCGGTCGCGAGCACCAGCTCGGAGGGGATCATCCCCGTGGAAGCGTCACGCCGGCGGCCCGCGAGGGTCTCGCGCTGGAGTGCGATCAGCTGGCGAACGCCCTCGCGACCGACGGCGAGCATGCGCTCGAGTTGCGCGGGGGTGAAGGCACGCCCCTCCGCGGTCCCCTGCACCTCGACGTAGCGTCCGGCGCCGGTCATCACCAGGTTGAGGTCGACCTCCGCGCGCGAGTCCTCGGCGTACGCGAGATCGAGGAGGACCCGGCCGTCCACCACGCCGACGCTCACCGCCGCGATCGCCCCGGTGAGCGGCAGGCGCGTCAGCCGCTTCTCCTTGCGAAGCCGGTCGAGCGCGAGCACCAGAGCGACGAATCCCCCGGTGATCGACGCCGTGCGCGTCCCCCCGTCCGCCTGCAGCACGTCGCAGTCGATCAGGACCGACCGCTCTCCCAGCGCGACCGTGTCGACGACCCCGCGCAGACTCCGTCCGACCAGTCGCTGGATCTCCTGCGTCCGCCCGCCGGGTCCCCGCCGCTCCCGCTCGATCCGCTCCCCCGAGCTGCGCGGGCAGCATCGCGTACTCGGCGGTGACCCATCCCTTTCCTTTCCCCTTGAGGAAGGGAGGGACCGATTCCTGGACGGTGGCCGTGCAGATCACGCGGGTCGATCCCATCTCGATCAGGACCGATCCTTCCGCGGGAGGAAGAAAGTGCGGAGTCAATCGCGTGACACGCAGCGCTGCCGGTGCGCGCCCGTCGGCACGACCGCCGCGGCGACGGGATTTAACCATTGCGCATGACCGGCCGATATATGCCCTCACAGGCTTTTCGCATGCGAACGCGCATAGCACGGCCCAACCATGACTGCCATTTCGCGAGGGCTACGTGACGTGACGAGCGGCATCACACCATCCGACAACCCCCACTATCTCATTGGCGAGCATCAGCTGATCCAGAAGATCAATCAGCTGATCACGAAGGTCGCCGTCACCGAGGCGACGATTCTCATCATGGGCGAAAGTGGAACCGGGAAGGAGCTGGTCGCCCGGTCGATCCACCTGCAGAGCCCGCGAATCGACCGACCGTTCATCCCGGTGAATTGCGGCGCCATCCCGGCCGAGCTCCTCGAATCGGAGATGTTCGGCCACGAGCGCGGCGCCTTCACGGGCGCCGTCGGCCAGCGCGCGGGCATGTTCCAGCTGGCGCAGGGCGGAACCATCTTCCTCGACGAGGTCGGGGAGATGAACCCCATCCTGCAGGTCAAGCTCCTGCGCGTGCTCCAGGACCGCGAGGTTCGCCCCGTCGGGGCCGATCGGGCCTTCAAGGTCGACGTCCGGGTGATCGCCGCCTCGAACAAGGACCTCGCGTCCGAGGTCGAGGCGGGGCGCTTCCGCGAGGACCTCTTCTATCGCCTGCAGGTGATTCCGATCGTCATGCCGCCGCTGCGCGAGCGACGGTCGGACATCCCGTTGCTGGTCCGCCACTTCCTCGAGAAGCACAACCGCAAGAAGGTGGGTCGCCCGGTCCGCATCTCGGAGCAGGCGATGGTGCATCTCTGGGAGCACGACTGGCCGGGGAACGTGCGCGAGCTCGAGAACCTGCTCGAGCGCCTGGTCATCCTGTCGGAGGACGGCGTCATCGACGTCCCGCACCTGCCGCCGAACATCCGCTCCCTGATCTCGGAGAAGAAGATTCCCCGTCCGACGCTCGGTGAGGAGGGGCTGGACCTCAATACCGCCGTCGAGGAATTCGAGAACCGACTCATCGAGGAGGCGCTGCGCCGGACCAAGGGCAACAAGCAGGCCGCCGCCCGCCTCCTCGGCCTGAAGCGTACCACGCTGGTCGCCAAACTCCGCCGCCGCAAGGACGACGTCGGCGACGAGCTCGAAGACGGCGAGGAGGACACGCTGTGAGCGCCCGCATCCTGATCGTCGACGACGACGCCGACAGCCGGGACATCACGGCACGCCTGCTGCAGAGCCGCGGCTACGCGGTCGTGACCGCCGCGAGCGGACCCGAGTGCCTGACCGTGGTCCAGCGGGAGGCCATCGACCTGATCCTCCTCGACGTCATCATGCCGGGCATGGATGGGTTCGAGGTTTGCGCCGCGCTGCGCGCCCTTCCCTCGGGCCGGCAATTCGCCATCATCCTGCTCACCGGACGGGACGATCTGGACGCTCGCCTCGAAGGCATGCACCACGGCGTCAGCGAGTATCTGGTGAAGCCCATCAACACCCACGAGCTCTTCGCCCGCGTCCACGCACAGCTGCACATCCTCGAGCTGACCCGCCAGCTCGACGCCGTCGAGCGGAACCTCGAAGCCCGTTCCAGCGGGACCCGCCCTCCATCCACCAGCTGATCCCAGACCGCGTAGATAACATGAACAGAATGGGGTCCGACCGCTGTTCGGCTATCCCCCTCGTTGCGGCCATTGCCACTGTGCGGTTCATAAGCTAACAATATGGCCGCGGCGCTCGCGCCCCGGAGGGAAGCTGATGGCGAAGGATGACGACGTACTGATCCAGCTGGCGACGCGTATCCCCAAGGGGCTGCACCGCGAGATCAAGCTGTACTGCGTACAGACCGGTATCTCCGTGATGGAGTTCGTCGCGGCCGCCCTCGAAGACAAGCTCAAACGCACGGCGTCCAAGCCGTCGCGGCGCCGTTCCGGACGCTGATCGCCGGCGTCAGCTCGGCAGCGCCGACAGGATGCGCCGCTGGAGTCGCGGCGCATCCAGCCCGAGTGCCTCGCAGATCCGGACGTACGCGAAGAGGTGCGAGGCGTCCGGATCGAGCAGCCAGCGGAGTGCCTCCCCCCGGAGACGGCGCGCCCGCACCCCCGTACCTCGCGCGTTCGCCATGAGCGTACGCACGCCCTCTTCGAGCACCGCCATCAGGAGCTTCCGCGGCCCTTCCACGGGGTCGGCGCGGCCGTAGATCGCGTCGAAGCGAACCAGAACGTCGCCATCCAGCGCGACCGCTTCCGCAGTACTGCGATGAGCCAACCGACCTCCCTCGCGCATCCGCAGGACGACCCGCGGCCGAGAGGCGGGGCTCGGCGGACGCGCGGTCCCGCGCGACGCGGATCGTCCTGCCCCTCGCATGCGAGTCGTGTCCCTCGCAGGTCGGACGAGCGCAACCGCGGCGGGGGGAGGCGCTGAGCCGGAATCCGGTGAGTCGGACGGCGGTCGGCAGGCGAACTCGATTGCCCGATCGTCCAGAGAACCGCCGGCGTCGGGCTTGCGTCGCGCTGGGAGGCCCTGCTAACCCCGCGGGCGCAATGGACCTGGCCGCCATCGTCGCCGAGCTCAAGCGGTCGAGCGATACCTTCGGGCCGTTCGTGCGCCAACAGGCAGAGGCGATTCCCGATCGGGTCGCGCTCCGGTTCGAGACCGAAACCCTCTCCTACGGGGCCTACAACGCCGCAGTGAACTGCCTGGCCCGGGTCCTGGTCGCCCGTGGCGTCGTCCCCGGAACGCCGGTGGCCATCCTCTGCCGCAATAGTCCCCTGTTCCTCATCGCCCTCGGTGCCGTGGCGAAGCTGGGAGCGATCGGCGCGCTCATCAACACGCACGTGGCCGGCTCCGGCCTGAGCCACGTGCTGGGTGTCTCGGGGGCGACGGTCGGTCTCACCGACGCGGAGGCACTGCCGGCCCTCGACGAAGTCGCCGGTACCCACGCCGTGCGCTTCCTCGCCGATCATGACTCCCGGACGGTCCTTCCGTCGGGGATCGCCTCCCTCCCCGACGCGCTGCCGACGCGGGCCGACGAGCCGGACATTCCCGATGTCCGTGGGGGCGACGTCTTCCTCTACATCTACACCTCGGGCACGACCGGATACCCCAAGGCGACGATCGTTCGACACCTCAAGTTCACGATGGGAGGCATCAGCCTGTCCCAGATGCTGGGCATCGAGCCGGGCGAAACGGTCTACGCTCCCTTGCCGCTCTACCATGGCGAGAGCCTCTTCGTCGGCTTCGCGCCCGCCTTCCGCGCCGGAGGAGCCTTCGCCTCGCGACGACAGTTCAGTGCCACCGCGTTCCTGGACGACGTGCGGCGGCACGAGGCGGTGGCGTTCGTCTACGTCGGGGAGCTCTGCCGCTACCTTCTGCGGCAGCCGCCGACGCCACACGATCGCGACCATCGACTCCGCGTCGCTGCCGGCGCGGGGCTGCGTCCGGACGTGTGGCGCGCATTCCAGGAGCGTTTTGGCATCCCACGCATCGTCGAGATGTACGGCGCCACGGAAGGAAACGTCGCGCTGCAGAATCTCGACGGCCGCGTCGGATCGGTGGGGCGTCCGCACGCCATGCTCGAGGATCAGGTCGCGCTCGTGCGCGTCGACGTCGGGACCGGGCAGCTCCTCCGTGACGCCGACGGACGATGCATCCCCTGCGGCGCCGACGAGCCCGGCGAGCTACTCGGCAAGATCGGCCTGGCCGGCTCCATGGAGTACGACGGCTACACCGACCGCGCGGCGACGGAGCGTAAGATCGTGCGCGGGGCGCTGGCGGCCGACGACGCCTGGTTCCGCAGCGGCGACCTGCTCCGCCGCGACGCCGACGGGTACTACTACTTCGTCGATCGGCTCGGCGACACGTTCCGATGGAAGAGCGAGAACGTGGCGACGCAGGAGGTCGCGGACGTCGTCGGCGGCGCTCCCGGCGTGACCGAGGCCACCGTCTACGGCGTGCAGGTGCCCGGCGAGGATGGGCGCGCCGGCATGGCGGCGCTCGTGCTCGCGGACGGCGCGACGTTCGACGGTGCGGGCACGTGGGCGCATGCGACGCAGGGTCTGCCTGGCTACGCGTGCCCGGTCTTCCTGCGCGTCGTCGACGCCATCGACGTCACCGGGACGCTCAAGCAGCGGAAGGCGGCGTTGGCGGCCGAAGGCTGGGACCCCGACCGTGTCGAGGGCCCGCTGTTCCTTCGCGACGACGCGGCCAGAGCCTACGTTCCGCTCACGTCGGCGCTGCGCGACGCCATCGTGGCTGGACGTCGCCGACTCTGATCAGCTGCCGACACGTGGTTCCGTCGGCCAGCCGTCGAACGGACGGAGCCGCTCGTACGCACGCGCCGCCTGCAGGAGAAGGTCCTCGCGCCCGCGATCGGCCACCAGCTGAAGGCCCACCGGCAGCCCCTCGGCCGTGAACCCGGCACGAACGGTGCACGCCGGATGTCCACTCAGATTGAACGGGTACGTGAACGCGACCACGTGCATCGGCGAGGCGAACTCCTGGCCATCGACCCCGGTCGGCAGCGGCCCTCCGGCGTCGAAGGCGACGCTCGGGAGCGTCGGCGTGACCAGCAGGTCGATGCGCTCGAACAGCTGCGCCAGCTCGCCGACGAGCGCGGTGCGCCGGCGCTGGGCGGCGCCCAGCTCCGCGGGACCGAGCCGCGCGCCCAGCTCGAGGAGCGCGAGGAAGCCCCGACCCCAGGCATCGCGGTGCCGCTCGATCAGGTCGCCGAGTCGCGCCCGTAGCTCGACTGCGTTCAGCACGCCCCAGGCCGACCCCACGTCGGTCAGCGCGATCGGGAGCGGCTCGATTCCACAGCCGAGCGCCTGCGCGAGTACGTCGACGGCCGCGTCGACCACGATGCGCACCTCGCGAGCGACACGCGCATAGCCGAGCGTCGGGCTGAAGCCGACTCGAAGTGCCGCGGGAAGGACGTCGAGGCGCGGCGTCCAGGGGGCGGACGACGCCGGCAGCGAGTCGGGATCCAGCGGGTCGGGGCCGGCGACGGCGTCGAGGTAGAGCGCCGCATCGACGACGCTTCTCGTGATCGGCCCGACGACCGTCGTGTCGATCCAGTCGAGCATCTCGAATCCGCCGCGCGGAATCCGACCGAACGTCGGCTTCAGGCCGAATGTGCCGCAATACGACGCGGGGATGCGGATGGAGCCGCCGCCGTCGGAGGCCGTCGCGAACGGCACCATGCCGGCGGCGACCGCGGCCGCCGATCCTCCACTCGATCCGCCAGGCGTGCGTGCGAGATGCCAGGGGTTGCGCGTCGCGCCGAAGACCCGGTTCTTGGTGAAGGCCGTGTAGCCGAACTCCGGCGTGTTCGTCTTCCCGACGGGAATCGCACCCGCGCGGCGCAGTCGCGCCACCTGCGTCGAGTCCGCGCTCGCGACGTGGCCGCGGAACGGCAGCGAACCGTGCGTCGTCGGCAGCCCCGCGAGGTCTTCCAGATCCTTCACCCCGAACGGCACGCCGGCGAGGGGTCCCGGATCCTCGCCGCGCGCGATCCGCTCGGCGAGCGCCCGTGCGTCAGCGAGCGCCTCGTCCGCCCGCAGCGCGACGAAGGCATTGACGACCGGGTTCAGCCGCTCGATGCGCCCGATCGCGGCGGCCACCACGTCCACCGGCGACAGCCGTCGCGCCCGCACTTCGGCCGCGATCTCGTGGGCGGAAGCGAACGCGAGGTCCATCGACCGACTGTGCCCGAGGGCCGACGGCCGTGTCCAGCCGCAACGGCCCAAGGCTCTCGCCGCGGTTGCCGAGGCCGAGCGAGCCGTCGTATGGCCACGCCCATGACGGGATGGGCCGGCGCTCTCGCAGTCGGAGCCGTGGTGGCGATCGCCGGCGCCGCCTCGGCGCGCCAGCCTCCGATGCGCGGTGTGATCGAGGGATACTATGGGCGCCCGTGGGCGGGCGAGGCGACGGCGCGACGTCATCCGGTTCCTCGGCGCGCGAGGAATGAACACCTTCGTCTACGGCCCCAAGAACGATCCGTACCACCGCGCCGAGTGGCGATTGCCGTATCCCGCCGACGCGATCGCCGATCTCGCCGACACCGTCGCGGTCGCACGGGAGGCCGGCGTCGAGTTCGTCTACGCCCTCAGCCCGGCGCTGGACATCCGGTACACGTCGGAGGCGGACTTCGACGCCGTCGTCGGCAAGCTGCGACAGGTCGCCGGCGCCGGCGTTCGCCGGTTCGCCCTGCTGTTCGACGACGCCCCGGAAGTCCTGACCGATCCCAGCGACGTCGCGCGCTACGGTGGCAGCGACACGGTGGCGCTGGCCCGTGCCCACGCCGACCTCGCCAATCGGGTGGCCCGCTGGCTCGGGCGGCGACGGGCGAAGCTGGCGTTCATCGTTCCCACCGACTACGCGGGGACCGCGTGCTCCGCCTACCACGAGCAGCTGCGGACGGACCTGCGCCGCCGCCTGCCCGTCGGGTGGACCGGCGGCGGCGTGCTCAGCGCGACCGTGACGGCGGCGGAGGCTCGCGCCCGCACCCGCTGTCTCCGACGCCCCGTCGTCCTGTGGGACAACATCCCGGTGAACGACACCGTCCTCTCCAACAACCTGCACCTCGGACCGCTCACCGGGCGCGATGCCACCCTGCCGCAGGTGTTGCACGGGTACCTGCTGAACCCGATGACCCAGGCCCACGCGAGCCTCGTCACCCTCGGTACCGCGGCCGCGTATCTCCGCGCGCCGAAGGCGTACGAGCCCGAGGCCGCGTGGCGCGACGGCACTCGCGGACGTCGGCGGACCGGACGAGGATTTCGCCGTCTTCGCGCGCAACGTCCGGAGCTCGGCTCTCGACCTGAGCGACGCGCGGGAGCTGGCGGCGGTCGTCGAGCAGATCGAGGCGTCGTTCGAGACGGACGACTGGATACCAGGCGTCGACGCCCTGGCCGACCTGGCGCGCGAGGAATCGGGGGCGGCCGCCAGCCTGGCGTCGCGTCTGGCGGGCAGCCCACTCGGCGAGGAAGTCGCCCCGTGGGTCGCCGAGTTCGGAGCCCACGCCGAGCGGATCGGCGACGCGGTCCGGCTGCTCCGCGCAATCAAACCGGGCCTCGACCTCAGCGTCGAGCAGATGGGGGACCGGTTCACGATCCGCGGCCGTGTGGTCCCCGCCGACTCTGCAACCGCTGCCGTCTTGGGCCCGTCGTTCGCCGCCGAGGCCGCGGACGTGGCCGAGCGGATCCGGCATCCGCCGCTGGGTGCCTACATCACATGCCTGGGCAACATCCTGGGCGCGGATATACGCTTCTGCCCCCAGCTGGGTCTGAATGTGCATGGGAAGGCACTGTTCATCCTCATCCGATCGGCCACCAGCATCGAGGTCATCGCCGACCGGAACGTGTTCGGCCGCGTGGTCCAGGTCGCCGGTTCCCGATGGGAGGCCTGGCGCGCTCGCCGGGGACCGGCCAGCGACCTGCTGATGGTGACGTCCGGGACGACCGATGTCCCCCTCGACGACGACGGCGCCTTCAGCGTGAGCGTCGCCATTCCGCGCGGCGCTCGCCATCCGATCCGCGTCACCACGGGTGCCGGCGAGACGACGGTCATCGGAGTCGGCTGGAACACACGGGAGCCCGCAGCCCACTGACGCAATCGTGCAACCGTGCACGCGTCATTGCGTGGATTCCGCAGCGTTTTTTGTTGACCTGTCGCGGGAGGCCACGATACGGTCCGCGCGCCGGAGGGGGCCCCACAATGCACCGCGCGCTCGCGACGCTACTCGTCCTGCTGCCCACGCTCGGATTCGCGGGACAGACGCTCGACCGTGACCTGAAGCACTACTTCGCGTTCGCCCAGCGACGCGCGACCCTCAAGGACTTCAACCTCGAGCAGGCCGGGTGCCACTTCGGGGTGAACTGCAAGCAGCCGTCCCGGTCGAGCCGCTGCGGGGTGCTCCGCGGCCGGCGCGCCAACTTCGGCAAGTACAGCCAAGCCGTCGGCGACAACATGTGCTCGACCGGCGACTTCTTCTCGGTCTTCCGCAACAATTCGGATCCGAGCCTGTGTCCGCCCGGGTGCTCCGACATCGATCCCGCCGGCCAGGGGGACCGACCCGACTGCGCCGAGGCATGGACCCCACCGATCGTCGGTGACCTCGATGGCGACGGCACTCCCAGCTGCAACGACAGTTGCCAGGTCGACCTCGGGGACATGGCCGCGATCTGCGGCGTGACGCTTCCCTTCCCCGCGTGCGATCCCGCCAAGCCCGTCACCGTGTCGCCCGGCGCCGACTGCAGCGTCGGGGATACGACGCCCGGCAACGGGCAGTGTGATCTCGAGGCCGGTGCCTTCGGTGACGTGACGGTCCGCGACGGTGGCAAGCTCACATTCGCCGGTGGCACCACCGTGATCTGCAGCCTGGTCACCAGCAAGCGCGTGGTGATCAAGAGCGACGTCCCGGCGACGGTCCTCGTCCCCGGTGATGGCCCGGTCCGCATCAACAACGAGGCCACGGTCGGCACCGACTGCTACCTGCTGAAGCTCGTCGCCGAGCGCGGCGACATCCGCTTCGGCTGGCGCGGGACGTTCACGCTCGACGCCTGCACGCTGGGTGGGTTCCTGAAGCTCGGCCATGGCAACGAGCTGATGGGGCACTTCTTCGCCGATCAGATCGGGAGCGACTTCGCCAACCACGGACATTGTTGTCCGCTGTGTGGCGACGGCGTCCTCCAGCCCGGCGAGCAGTGCGACACGACGGCGCCCGACGGCGACGAGGCCTGCCCCGGCCGCTGCATTCCGCCCGGGCAGCCCGGCCAGTGCACGTGCAACCCCGAGCCGACGACCACGTCGACGTCCACGACGATCACGACCACGACGTCCTCGGCATCGAGCAGCTCCAGCAGCAGCTCGTCGAGCTCCAGCTCGTCCAGCTCATCGTCGTCGAGCAGCAGCTCGTCCAGCAGCTCCAGCTCGTCGTCGAGTAGCAGCTCCAGCTCGTCGAGCTCGTCATCGTCGAGCAGCAGCTCGTCCAGCAGCTCCAGCTCGTCGTCGAGCAGCAGCTCGAGCTCGTCCAGCTCGTCGCTGCCGCCGGGCTGATCTCAGGCCGTCGCGCCGCCGTCCACGGGGAGCGCGACGCCAGTCACGAACGACGCGTCGTCGGAGACGAGGAACGCTGCCGCGGACGCGATCTCGTCGGGCCGCGCCAGGCGACCCATCGGGATACGCTGGGCGGCGGCCGCGAGGCCGGCGTCATCTCCCAGCCATCGCCGCAGGAGAGTGGTGTCCGTCCCGCCGGGGCAGAGACAGTTCACGCGGATGCCCGCGGGGGCCATCTCCCGCGCCAGGGACCGTGTGAGGAGCACCACACCGGCCTTCGCGGCGCAGTACGCCTCGTTCATCGCCTGGCCGGTCAGCCCTGACTGCGACGCCATGTTCAGGATGACGCCCCCGCCCTGCCGCCGCATGATCGGGACGGCATGCCGACAGCCCAGGTAGACGGAGCGGAGGTCCAGGTCGAGGACCCGGTCCCACTCCGCGGGCTCGAGTCCCTCGAAGGGGACGAACCGCCCCGCGCCGGCGTTGTTGAACAGGATGTCGAGCCGCCCGAATCGAGCGGCCGTGCCCTCGATCAGGTCGCGTACGGCGAGATCGTCGGTGACGTCGGCGGTGACCCCCTCGCAGCGCCCACCCCCCTCCTGCACCTGCGCTGCAGCCACGGCGGCGCCGGCGACGTCGGCAATGACCACGATCGCCCCTTCGGCAGCGAAGCGCTCGACCGACGCGCGGCCGATCCCCGCGCCGCCCCCGGTCACGATGGCCACCCGATCCGCGAGACGGCCTGAGCCGGACATCGGGCCGGAGTCTCGGACACGGCCGGTCGCGAAGTCAACCGCTTGTGATGGGAGCGCCGTCGGCTATGCTCCGCGCCATGCACGAGAAGTTCACGAGCCTCACGCCCGCGCTCTACGAGTACCTGCTGGCACACAATCCACCGCAGGACGACGTGCTCCGTGACCTCGCCGCCGAGACCGCGGCCCTCGGCCCCGTGAGCATGATGCAGATCGCCGTCGAGCAGGGCGCGTTCCTCACCATGGTCGCGCGTCTCATCGGCGCGCGCAACGCGGTCGAGATCGGAACGTTCACCGGCTACAGCGCGATCTCCATCGCCCGCGGGCTCCCCGCCGACGGGCGACTGCTCTGCTGCGACGTCAGCGAGGAGTGGACGGCCATCGCCCGCCGCTACTGGTCCCGCGCCGGACTCGCCGATCGCATCACGCTCCAGCTGGGTCCCGCGCTCGAGACGCTGCGCACGCTGCCAGCGACCCCGGCGATCGACCTCGCCTTCATCGATGCGGACAAGCCGAACTACCGCCACTACTACGAGGCGATCCTCGAACGCCTGCGGCCGAACGGGCTCATCATCTTCGACAACGTCCTGTGGGCCGGTCAGGTCGTCGACCCGCACACCACGGACGAGTCCACGGTGGCACTGCGGGCGTTGAACGATCTCGTCACCGCCGACCCTCGTGTCGACGCGGTGATGCTGCCGGTCGCCGACGGGTTGATGCTGGCCCGCAAGCGCTGACGCCCGTTCAGGGCCCGACGCGGAACCCCAGACCGGGCGGCTCGACCCGGTACCGTCCCTCGGCCAGCCATCCCCGAGGCACGGCAACATCGAATCGTCCTTCGGACGCGGCCGCCGCCCGCACCTCGAGGCGGCGGTCGCGATCGAGGTCGCGCACGACGACGGGGCCACCCGGCATCGCTCCCGCGACTCGCAGGCGCACGCCGCCCGCCGTGTCCGGGAGCGGGATCGACGGCTCGCTCCCGACCTCCAGCGGCAGCACGACGGGGGCGACCACCGATTTGGCGGCCTCGCGCGTCGTGGAGCGGACGGCGTTTCCCGCGGCGCCGCCGGCCGCCGGCTCGTCTGCATCGACGGACCGACCGCGTTCCTCCTTCCGGTCCTGGAGCGCGCCGACGGCGGCAGCCTCCGGCGCGCGCTTCTCCATCAGACGATCGGCCGGGGGCGGCGGCGACGGCGCCGGCCTGCTCTCGGGCTGGGTCGGCGGACGATCCATCCGCTGCAGCTCCCCGTCCTTTTCGCGTGCGTGCCCCAGGATCACGGCGGTCTGCCTGGGCGCCGGCAGTGAACCGCGCAGTAACGGATAGAGGACCAGCGCCAGTGCGACTGCGTAGGCGAACGCCGGGTGCCAGAGCAGGCGCGCCATCCACGGGCGGCGCCGCGACGACGGCGGCGCCACCGGCGTCGCCGGATCAGCAGCGAGCGCGCCGAAGTCGAACCGGCGGAGCGCAGTCAGCTCGTCGCGGCAGGTCGGACATGACGCGAGGTGCGCGGTCACCTCGCGGTGGGCGCCGGTGTCGAGTCCCGCCGCCGCGAAGCGTGCGAGGCGGTCGGGAGTCGGGTGGGACCCGGAGGCGAGCGCCTGGTCGAGCTCCGTCCAGACGCGCACCTCCGCCGCGCAGTCCGCACAGCGAGGATAGTGCTCGCGGAAGGCGGACCATTCCGCCGCGCGCGCGTCACGCACGAAGGCAGCAAGGTCCACTTCGAAGGCGCGCGCGCAGGTCATGTGAGAACAGTCAGCCGACGGTGGTGCATCGGATCACCCGTCGTCCCCGGCGAAACGCCGCTTGAGCGTCGCCAGCCCGTCACGGAGCCGTCGTTTCATGGTGCCGAGCGGAATCCCCGTCTCGGCCGCCACCTGCTCGTAGGTCTGCCCCTTGCGGTAGACGCCGTCGAGAACACGTCGCTCGTCGATGGGCAACGCGGCGACGGCGTTCCAGAGCTCACGCGCGCGGCCGTCGATCGCCGGCGCGGCGGCGGCCCGCGCCGTCTCCTCGTCCCACGGCAGCGTCTCGTCCTCGCGATGCCCGAGATGCCGCTTCAAGCGGTCCATGAACTTGTTGCGGGTGATGATCCTGACGTAGCCCAGGAAGGCCTCGGGGTCACGCAAGCGGCCGGCGCGCGCGTTGGCGACGATCGCCAAGATGACCTCCTGGCGGAGATCGTCCCACTCGTCGCGGAAGTCGTAGGCCCGCAGCTGCGCGAGGAATCCCGTCACGAGGCGGTTGATGGTGAGGAACGCCGTGCGGTCGCCGGCGAGCAGCGCCGCCGTGACCGCCGACCAGTCCTCAGCGGGTCCCGGCATCGGGCGGCATCCTACCGGCGGGCATCCGGGGCACCAAACCCGCGCCGGGCTGCGAGGTCACGCCCACGTGATCCGATCCGGCGCGCGCCACCGACCTACCCGGTGAAACGCACGCGCCCCGACCGGGCGCGAGGAGGTCGACATGAAGCTCGCCATGCTCATCCTGGCCGCGACGGTGCTCGCGGCCGCTCCCGCCCGGGCCACCGAGGTCGAGGGACCGCCCGGAACCGGCGCGCTCACGGCAATGGGTCGCGACGGCACGGCCGCTCGGCGCCTGCCCGCTCAAGCACACCGACGTCCACGCCAGCATCGCCGGCTTCGTGGCGCGCGTCGTCGTGACGCAGACCTTCGAGAACTCGCTGCCCGACCCGGTCGAGGCCGTCTACACCTTCCCGCTCTCGGAGCGTGCCGCGGTCGACGCGATGAAGATGCGCACCGGCGAGCGGACCATCCGCGGCGAGATCAAGCGGCGCGAGGACGCGCGTCGGATCTACGATGCCGCCCGCCGCGCCGGGCAGGTCGCCGGCCTGCTCGACCAGGAGCGGCCGAACATCTTCACCCAGTCGATCGCCAACCTGATGCCGGGGGCGGCGATCGAGGTTCGGCTCGAGTACGTCGAGCCGCTGCCCTTCCGACGACGGGACCTTCGAGTTCGTCTTCCCGACGGTCGTCGGTCCGCGCTTCGTCCCCGGAACCGCCACCGGTCACGACGGCACCGGCTGGGCGCCGGACACGGACCGCGTCCCCGACGCGTCGCGCATCACGCCACCCGTCACGCCGCAGGGCACGCGCGCCGGCCACGACCTCGCGATCACCGTCGACGTCGACGCCGGCGTCCCGATCCGCGAGGTGACGTCCCCGCTGCACGCGATCGACGTCGTGCGACCGGAGCCCACGCGGGCGACCGTCACGCTCCAGCGCCGGGACGAGATCCCGAACCGCGACTTCGTCCTGCGCTACGCCGTCGCGGGCGACGCAGGTGCAGAGCGGCTGGCTCGCCCACCGCGACGCGACCGGCGACGGCTACGTGAGCCTGGTCCTGCTGCCGCCGAAGCGCGTGACCGCGACGACCGCCGCGCCGAAGGAGCTGATCTTCGTGATCGACCGCTCGGGCTCGCAGAGCGGCGCACCGCTGGACAAGGCCAAGGAGACGATGCGCTGGATCCTCGATCACATGAACCCGAACGACACCTTCCAGATCGTCGACTTCGGCAGCACGGCGAATCAGCTGTTTCCCACCCCGCAGCTCGCGACACCGGCGATGCGTACCCAGGCGCGCGCCTACATCGACGCGCTCGAGGCCAACGGCGGGACGATGATGGCCGAGGCGGTCCGCGCGGTGTGCGCGATGCCGGCCGACGACCATCGGCTGCGCGTCGTCACGTTCATGACCGACGGCTACATCGGCAACGACTTCGAGGTGATCGACCTGGTGCGGCGGCTCCGTGCGACCTCGCGCTGGTTTCCGTTCGGGACCGGCAACGGCGTCGAACCGCTTCCTCCTCGACGGCATGGCCCGCGCGGGCGGCGGCGAGGTCGACTACGTGTTGCTGACCGATCCCGGCGAGACCGTCGCCGCGCGCTTCTGGGAGAAGATCGCCACCCCGGTGCTCACGGACGTGACGGTCGAATTCCGTGGGCTCGACGTCGTCGACGTCTTCCCGGCGGCGCAGGCGGACGTGTGGGCCGAACGGCCGCTGGTCATCCATGCGCGCTATCGCCGCGCCGGCTCGGGCACCGTCGTCCTGCGCGGCTATCAGCAGGGCCGCGCGGTCGAGCAGACGCTGACGGTCGACGCTGCCCGAGCGCGAGCCCGAGCACGGCGCGATCGCCTCGATGTGGGCGCGTGCCAAGGTCGACGATCTGATGGATCAGGACCTGGGCGCGCTCCAGTCGGGCACCTTCCCGCCGGCGCTCCGCGAGCAGATCGTCTCGGTGGCGCTGGCGCACCGCCTGCTGACGCAGTTCACGTCGTTCGTCGCGGTCGAGGACCGCGTCGTCAACGAAGGCGGCGTCCAGCATACGGTGACGGTGCCCGTCGAGATGCCCGACGGCGTCCGCTACGAGGGCGTGTTCGGGCAGGATGCAGCCGCCAATCAGGTCGCGGCCGCGCCCATGGCGATGGGCGGCGTCGGGCGGATGCAGCTGGCGGCGAAGAGCGCCGAAGCGCTGCCCAGGGAGCGGAAGGATGAATCGCGCCGGGGGGCCGGCACCCTCCTGGACGCCGCGGCACGCGGACGGCTCGACGCCGACCTGCAGGCGCTCGTCGACGGCACGGCGGACGCGAAGCTGGCAGCTGCCGCCGCGGGCGGGTGGGTCAAGGTCCGCATCCGGCTGCGTGACGTGGGGGCGGAGACGCTTCGGGCGCTGCAGGCGGCCGGTTTCCGCATCGAACGGCGCGACGACCGCTCGGTCACGGGCGCGGTCGCGGTCGAGAAGCTTCCCACCGTGGCCGCGCTCCCGGCGGTCGAGCGCATCATGCTGCGGCGCGGCTGATCGCGCGGGCGGGGCCGAGCGGATGCTCCGCTCGGCCCCGCCCTACAGCGGCACGATGTCCTTGAGCGCCGCGGCCAGCACCGGGAACTTCCATTCGTAGGCCTGCGCCTCGGCGACCTTCGGCAGCACGCGCTGCCCGGTCAGCAGCATGTCCGCCATCTCGCCCATCACCAAGTGGAGCGCGAACCCCGGCACGGGCAGGATGGCCGGCCGCGACACCACACCCGCCAGCGTGTGCGTGAACTCCCGGTTCGTGACCGGCGCAGGCGCGGTCGCGTTCACCGGACCGCGATAGCCCTCGGTCGCCAATGCGGCGAGGACGAGACCGAGGACGTCGTCGCGATGGATCCACGACATCCACTGCCGTCCACTGCCGAGCGGACCGCCGAGCGCCGCCCGGAACGGCAGCAGCATCTTCGCGAGGGCGCCGCCGTCCGGCGCGAGCACGATGCCGAGCCGCAGCAGGACCACGCGGATGCCGAGCGCCTCGGCACGAAGCGCCTCGGCCTCCCAGTCGCGACAGACGTCGGCGAGAAACCCCTCACCGGGCGGCGTCGTCTCGTCGAGCAGCTCGTCGCCATGCGGGCCGTAGAAGCCCACCGCCGACGCATTCACCAGGACGGTGGGCCGCGGCGACATGCCGGCGGCAGCGTCGACGAGGGCTCGCGTGGCCAGCACCCGGCTGTCGCGAATCGCTGCCTTGCGAGCGGTCGTCCAGCGGCCGGCGGCGATGGGCTCGCCCGCGAGGTTCACGATCGCCTGCGCATCCCGGAGCGCCTCGGCCACACGGTCCCAGGTCAGCGTCGTGACCGGAGTGAGGGCCGGCTTGCGCCCGACGCCGACGACCGAGTGGCCGGCCCCGGCCAGTGCGCGGCAAAGCGGTCTGCCGACCAATCCGGTCCCCCCCGTGACGACGACCCGCATACCCATGGCGCGCGCCTTTTCGCGCACGCAGCGCGTGAAATCAAGGCGTGAGGCCCTTGCGGGCGGCGACGTCCCCGTGCGAGGGACCCGGCATGACGATGCCGCTCGCGGGGATCCGGGTCATCGACTGGACGATCTGGCAGCAGGGGCCGGTGGCCTCCTCGATGCTCGGCGACCTCGGCGCCGAGGTGATCAAGATCGAGGAGCGCGTCGGGGGCGATCCCGGACGCGGCATGCTCCGCGCCTCGGGCATCGATCTCCGCGATCGGCCCAACTTCTATTTCGAGGCCAACAACCGCAACAAGAAGAGCGTGACCGTCGACCTGAAGAAGGCCGAGGGCGTGGAAATCGTGCGTCGCCTCACCGATGGGGCGGACGTCTTCGTCCAGAACTTCCGCCACGGCGTCGCGGCGCGCCTCGGCCTGGGCGCGGCGGAGCTGCGCGCTCGCAACCCGCGGCTGATCTACGCCAGCGCCACGGGCTATGGTCCGGAAGGCGACGAAGCCGCGGCACCGTCGTTCGACTACCTCGGCCTCGCCCGCTCGGGGATCATGCTGTCGGCGGGAGAGCCCGACGACGAGCCGCTCGCCATCGCCGGCGGCATCGCCGACCAGATGGGCGCCGTGATGCTGGCGTACGGCGTGCTCGCCGCCCTGATCGCGCGCGACAAGACGGGCGAGGGCCAGGAGGTCGACGCGTCGCACCTGGGATCGATGGCGTGGCTGCAGGGGCTCGGCCTCGCCGCGCGTCTCATGCTCGGCCGGGCCATTCCGCGTCAGGCGCGACGGTATGCGTCCAACCCGCTGTGGAACCACTACCGTTGCGCCGACGACAAATGGATCGCGCTCGGCATGCTGCAGCCGGATCGCTACTGGGTAAATCTCTGCCGCGTGCTCGGCGTGCCCGAGGCGGGCACCGACGAGCGCTTCGCCACGATGCAGCAGCGCATGTTCAACGCCGGCGACTGCATTGCACTGCTCGACGAGGTGTTCGCACGCCGTCCCCGCGCCGAATGGATCCGACTGCTCCCCGAGGGCGGGGATTTCATCTTCTCGGTGGTGAACGCGGTCGACGATCTGCCCGACGATCCGCAGGTGCTCGCCAACGGCTACGTCACGACGTTCGAACACCCCGCCTTCGGCCCGACGCAGGTGGTCGGCATCCCCGTCCGTCTCAGCGCCACCCCCGGGACGCTCCGCCTTCCCGCGCCCGAGTTCGGACAGCACACCGAGGAGGTGCTGACCGAGGTACTCGGCTACAGCTGGGACGACATCGCGCGGCTGCGGGAGCAGGGGGTGATCTAACGAGCCCGCATCGGGCCCGCGCTATTGCTCGGGCTTGCGGCCCCACGCCTGGAAGAACATGTGCGACACCACGAGCGTTCGTGGGTCGTCGAGGTGGCGTTTCATATCCGCCAGAAGCTCCGTGAGTTCGCCCTCCCCGATCAGCTTCTGATCGAGGAGACGATCGCGCAGATTTTCGGCGAACCCGAGAAAGATCGTGCGTCGCCCGTGTCCGGGCGGATAGACGTGGATCAGTGGGTTCACCCGAATGTCCACGAGTCCCGCATCTCGAAGCATGCGAGGGACCCTTCTGCCGACGAACAGGTCGATGCCGTTCAGCGTGGAGTAGTTGACGAGCACCTCGAACAGGCGATCCCAGGCCCGCAGCGGTGGATCGCATACGTGAGGTGTCCAATCGGCCTCGTGAAACGCCACCACACCCCCGGGTCGTACCAGGGCGACCATCTCGGCGACGACCTCTTCCGGTCGCGGTACATTGACGAGCACCAGACGCGCCGTTGCGAGGTCGAACGTGCTCGTCGGGAGGCCACTGGCCCGAGCGTCGCCGTTCTCTATCTGGACGTTCGCGAGGTTGTTGGCGACGGCGAACTTCCGGGCGAGGTTCACCGCTTCTCGACTCCGTTCCACCCCCACTACGCTGCCGGTCGGACCGACCCGTTCGGCGAGGAGATCGAGACAACCCCGCGGGCCGCAGCCGATCTCGACGACGCGCGCACCGCTGCGCACCCCGATCTGATCGAGCAGCCATCGCGCCTCGTGAGCGAGTTCCTCCGCCTGCCGTTGCAGCCGCTCCTGCTCGGCTTCCCTGTAACCGAGAAAGTATTGGTCACCCTTGGTCACGGAAGCCTCCCCAGGGGCTCACCCCAGCATCACCATACCGCCGTCGACCGGGATGCATTGCCCCGTCACCATCTTCGAATCGTCGGACGCGAGCCACACGGCGGTACCCGTCAGGTCGTCGGTCTCGAGCGCGCGATGGACCGCCATCTGCATGGTGATGATGTAGTCGAGGTACTCCTGCGGGCACGCCCTGCTTCGTCGCGTCGGTCATCGTCGGACCGGGGGCGATCGCGTTCACGCGGATGTTGAACTGCCCCACCGTGCCCGCCATGAAGTGCGTCATCGCGTTGATCGCGGCCTTGGTGACGCTGTAGTGGAACGACGGCAGCTCGTCGCCCACCGGGTACTGCGGATGCAGCCAGGCCGCCGACGACGACTGGTTGATGACCGACCCGCCGCCGCTCTCGCGCATGTGGGGGAAGACCGCCCGGCACATGAGCCAGGTGCCGAAGTAGTTCACGTCGAAGACCTTCCTGAGGTACGCGTACGACGTGTCGAAGTTGTCGATGCCGTAGAAGATCGCGGCGTTGTTGACGAGTACGTCGATGCGGCCGAAGTGGTCGAAGACCGCCTTCGCGACGCGCTGCGTGTCCTGCTCGCTCGACACGTCGACGCGCTCGAACACGCCGCCCACGTCCTTCGCGACCGCCCCACCGGTCTCGGGGTTCACGTCGGCCACGACGACGCGCGCGCCCTCCTTGGCGAAGCGGCGCGCGTACGCCTCGCCGATCCCCTGCCCTGCGCCGGTGATGATCGCCACCTTGCCCTCGAGTCGCATGGCCGGCTTCCTACCGCTCGCGGACGCCGGCTGGCAACAACGATGCGAGGAACTCGCGCACGACAGCGCCGACGGGCTCGGGCCGCGAGACCAGGACGTGGTGCCCGCCCGGGAACGTCCGCACCGTCGCGTGAGGCATGGCCGCTACGATCCGCGCGCGCTCGGCCGCGTCGAGTACCCAGCTCGACTCGCCGCCGATCACGAGCGCGGGACAGCGGACGGTGGCGGCGCGAGCGAGGAGGTCGTTTGCCCCGTCCCCTTCGAGCGACAGCACCGCGCGGTCGAAGCGGAAGGTCCAGTCGGCGGGTCCACGCTCGACGACTGCGTGCCAGGCGAGGTCATCCACGATCGCGGTGGCCACATCCGCCTCGTCGGGCACGAAGCGGAAGGCCGCCATGGCCGCCTCTCGCGTCGGATAGCCGCGGCCGTCCCGCGCTCCCGCGATCCGGCCGCGCCACTGGGCTGCGAGTTCCGGGCGTACGGCCTCGAGTCGGCTGTCGATGACGACGAGGGCCCGGACGCGTGCCGGCGCCGCGGCGGCGAGGGCAACCGCGATCCGCCCACCCATCGAATGCCCGACCAGGGCGACGGGCCCCGTGACGAGCGCGTCGAGCACGGCGACGAGGTCGCGTACGTAGTCGTCGAGGCGGTACGCGGGGGTCTCCGGACGATCGCTCTCGCCGTGGCCGCGGAGATCGGGAGCCAGCAGGCGCCAGTCGGGCGCGAGCGCCGGGACGATCGGATCCCACCAGTGGGCGTGCGCGCCGTTGCCGTGCACGAGCACGAGGGGCGGCGCGTCGTCGGCGCCCCACTCGAGGCAGGCGAGCGTGAGACCGTTCGCCGTCACCCAACGACGACGCGGCACGCTGCCGGCGACGGCCGCCGTGCGCTCGTCGCCGGTCACGTCCACAGGCCGCGGAACCGGTCGACGACGCGCGGCACGACGGCGTCGTAACCCTCGGCCTCGATGGCGGGACCGATCAGCTCGAGGTCGTACCACCCGGCGTAGCCAGCCGCCGCGAGCGCACCGCACAGGCGCCGCAGCGGGATGTCCCCGTCGCCGATCACGACCCGGTCGCTGGCCTGCATCGTCCCGATCTTGAAGTCGCTGACCTGCACGAGCGCGATCCGATCCGTGCGGGCCGCGATGTTCGCGTACAGGTGCCGCTCGCTCCAGGCGACGTTCAGCTCGAGGACCACACCGAGCCAGCGCGAGCGCATCGTGTCCACCAGGTCCAGGGCATCGTGGAACGAGTGCACGAAGCCGAGGTCCACCCGCAGCTGGCTCACCGGTTCGAGCGCGACACGCACACCAACCGCCTCCGCCCGCGTGACCACGCGCTCGAGCAGCGGCGCCGCGCGCGCGGCAGCCTCCTCCCACGACAGCGCCCCTGCGGGCCCCGGCAGCAGCATGAGACAGGAGGCCCCGAGCGCGGCCGCGGCGTCCAGGTGGCGGAAGACGTGCTCCATCGCGTCATCGCGGCCGCGGGCATCCGTCAGCGGGAGCGGTCCGGACGAGGTCAGACAGGAGACCGCGAGCCCCGACTCGCGGATGCGCCGGGCCGCGGTCTCCACGCCGACCGCCTCGAGCTTGCGAATCGCGATGCCGATTCCCGGCGCCCCCGCCGCCGCGGCCGCTTCAAGGTCGCGCTCGAAGGGCCAGCCGAGGGTGGTGATCTGGCTCACCGAGAAGGGCACCACGGGGCCGCGATATCGGGACGGACGCGCGAGGGTCAAGCGCGCTGGCGGGAGGGCCCGCCGTCCGTTAGAAGTCTGGGCGGGAGGGACGGACGCTGGCGAACGTGGCAGGCCAGGAGCAGGCGCTGCAGGTGGGGACCGCCCGGCCCCGGCGCGAGAACGTCGCCGACACGGACCGCCAGTGGCTCGTGCTGACGACCGTCGTCTTCGCACTGACCCTCGGGCTGTGCTTCCTCGCCTACCAGGTCTACCGCGCAACCGCTCCACACCCGGAGGTCACGATCTTCCTCCGCGGCGTGAAACGGATGGCGCACCGACTGATCCCGGGTCTCTGAGCGGACAGACCGCGCAGCGAGCGAAGACCTCGTCCGGTCGCCGCGCGACCAGGCGGCTCGCCCCGGCGAGGAGGCGGATCGTCGTCCACAGCGGCAGGCCGACGACGTTGCACCAGCAGCCGCGAATCGACGCGACGGGGCTGAAGGGCTCGTCCTGGATGCCATACGCGCCCGCCTTGTCGAGTGGAGCGCCGCTGGCGACGTACTCGTCGATGGCCGCGTCGCCGTAGTCGCGCATCGTCACCTGCGTCGTGACGGTGTCGATCGCCTCGCCTCGGGGACCGACCACGCATGTGGCGGTCACGACCTCGTGATCGCGGGCGCGCAGGTCGCGGAGCATCGCTCGGGCCTCATCGGCGTCGACAGGTTTGCCCAGAGCCCGACTGTCCGCGATCACGACGGTGTCCGCCGCCAGCGCGAGCATGGCGGCATCGCGGCCACGTACCGCGCGCGCCTTGGCCAACGCCACCGCGCCGACGGCGACCTCGGGTGGCGCCGTGCCGGCCACGGCGACCTCGTCGACTCCGCTCGGGACGACGGTGAAGTCGACGCCCAGGGCGTCGAGCATCGCTCGGCGACGGGGCGACGCCGAAGCCAGGACCAGCGGGGCCGTCGGAGGTGCCACTGCCGGCCGGGATACCGCGCCGGATGCAGGCCCGCAAAGCGACCCGGAGCGCCCGGAGGACCGGGACAGCGCCGCTTGGGATAGCCCGACGCCGCCCGCTATGATGCCCGTCGTGGACCCGGCGTTCCTGGACGTCCGAGAGCATGGCTTCGCGCGGGTCGCCGTGTGCGTGCCCGACGTGCGCGTCGCGGATCCGCAGTTCAATGCCGAGGCGCACACGGCCCAGCTCGAGCAGGCATGGCGCGCGGGTGCCCACTACGCCGTGTGCCCGGAGCTGGGTCTCTCCGCGTACACCTGCGGCGATCTCTTCTTCCAGCAGCCGCTGCTCGACGGCGTCCTCACCGCACTCGCCCGCCTGGCGGCGGCCACCGCCGAGTGGAACCTCGTGTTCTCGGTCGGCGCCCCGCTCGTGGTCGACGGCCTGCTGTTCAACTGCGCCGTCACGGTGTCGCGCGGGCGCGTGGTCGCCGTCGCACCCAAGGCCCACCTCCCGAACTATCGCGAGTTCTATGAGCCGCGCTGGTTCCATCCGGCGGCCGCGGCGACGCGAGACACCCTCGCGTTGCTCGGGTCCGTGGTCCCGTTCGGCACCGACGTCCTGATCCGGCTGCCGCACCGCCCCGGCCTCGTCCTGCACACCGAGATCTGCGAGGACCTCTGGGTTCCCGTGCCACCGAGCGCGCTCGCAGCTCTCGGCGGCGCCACCGTGCTCGCGAACCTCTCGGCCTCCAACGTCACCGTCGGCAAGTTCGAGTACCGCCAGGAGCTCGTGACCACCTCGGCGGCGAAGAACCTGGCGGTCCAGCTCTACAGCGCAGCCGGGTTCGGCGAGTCGAGCGCCGATCTCTGCTGGGACGGGCACGGGCTCATCGCCGACCGCGGCGAGCTGCTCGCCGAGACGACCCGCTTCTCCCGCCACGGCGAGACGGCCGTCGCCGACGTCGACCTCATGGCACTCCAAGAGGACCGGCTCCGGCAGGGCTCGTTCGGGCAGAACCGGACGATGGTGGCGCGCCCGTTCCGCCAGGTGGACGTGGACGCGGGACCGGAGACGCGCGCCGCCGGCACCTGGACGTCGCTGCGGCGCCGCGTCGATCCGGCACCCTTCGTGCCGCGCGATCCGGCGAAACGCGATCTGCGCTGCCGCGAGATATTCTCGATCACGGCGACTGCGCTGGCCCGACGCCTGGGCTCCTTCCCCCCGAAGCCCGCCGCGTGGTCGTGGGGGTGTCCGGAGGGCGCGACTCGACACAGGCCCTGCTGGTGGCCGTGCACGCCATGGACCTTCTCGGCCTCCCACGGACCGACGTGATCGGGGTGACGATGCCAGGGTTCGGGACCTCCGACCGGACCTACCGCATTGCGTGCACCCTCGTGCGCGCCCTCGGCGCGACGCTGCGCGAGGTCGACATCCGCCCCATCGCCGACGGCGTGTTCAGCGCCATCGGTCACGATTCCCAGATCGAGGACGTCACCTTCGAGAACGTGCAAGCGTGGACGCGGAAGTTCGTCCTTTTCGGCGAGGCCTCGCGCGCCCGCGCCATCGACCTGGGCACCGGCGACCTGTCCGAGCTGGCGCTCGGGTTCGCGACCTACGGCGGCGACCACATGTCGCACTACTCCGTGAACGCAGGCATCCCGAAGACGCTGGTGTCCGAGCTGATCCGCTGGGCAGCCGACGCGGTCTTCACCGCCGAGCCGTCCGTGACCGCGGCCCTACGGGACGTACTCGACACGCCCATCAGTCCCGAGCTGCGCCGCCCCGACGCGCGCGGTGCCATCACGCAGCACACCGAAGCCCTCGTCGGCCCCTACGAGTTGCACGACTTCTTCCTCTACCACTTCCTCCGCTTCGGCTTCGGGCCGCGGCGGATCGCCCGGCTCGCGCTCGCGGCGTTCGAAGGGCGCTACGGCATCGGCGAGATCCGTCGCTGGCTGCTGCTCTTCCTGCAGCGATTCTTCGCCAACCAGTTCAAGCGTGATTGCGTCCCCGACTCGCCGAAGGTCGGGAGCGGCGGCTCCCTCTCCCCGCGCGGCGATTGGCGCATGCCATCGGACGCGTCTGCCGCCGCGTGGCTCGCGGAAGCGGAGTCGATCCCGACGTCGTAAGCGCGCCGCTGGCGGGAGCGTCGGCGGCCTCGGGCGGGCACGGGGCGCTCCTCGGACAGGCCGACCGTGCGCTGCGCACGGTTCGCTGTCCTCGTCGGCCCCGTGCCCGCCCGGGCCCGCCGCTGCACACGCCGCGTGCGGCGCCGCATTTGCGCGTCGGCGCTTCGCGCCTCGCGGGTTACGGACGGGGCGCACACATCCGATTGTTGGTGGGGGGCGGGCCGTGCCAACCCGTTGCGAAGGCGGGCGCGGAGCGCAGCGATCGCGCCGGCGGGCCGGCGGGGGCCGGGGTCGACGAGGACAGCGAACCGCGCGCAGCGCGCGGTCGGCCTGTCCGAGGAGTGCCCCGGTCCCCGCCGCGCCGCCGACGCTCGTTGCGACCGCGCCGTCCGGAGCGCTCAGCCGCCGCGGAAGACGATCAACCCGTGCGTCGGGTCGTACGGCGACACCGCGATGGTGACGCGGTCGCCGGGAATCACGCGGATGTGATAGCGGCGCATGCGGCCGCCGATCTTGGCGATGAACTCCATCCCGTTGTCGCCCTTCACGCGGTAGTTGCCTCCCGCGAGGGCTTCAGAGATCGTTCCCTTGATCTGGATCAGGTCGTCGCGTGCCAAGTGGCCTCAGCTAACATGCGGGACCCGACGAGGCAATCAACGGGACCCGTCGCTGCGAAAAAGAAAACGCCCCGCGGGTCTCCCCGCGGGGCGTTCGTTCGAACCCTATCCGATGCGGTGGTTCTCGATCAGTCGAGGAACGCGCCGCTCGTCGAGGTGCAGAAGTTGAGGTTGTTCGCGCCGTTCAGCTGAGCGCCAGTGAGCGTGAGGATCGCAGGCACATTGGCGGCGTTGCAGGGATCGCAGCCGCCCTTGGTCTGGACCTTGGCGTTGCACGCGTTGTAGCGCTCGATTGCGGCCTTACCCGCCTTGTTGGGGATCGGGCCGTTCTGGCAGAGGATCGGATCGATCGGCTTGTCCTTGATGAAGTCCTTGGCAGCCGTCGAGTTGCACTTGATCCAGTCCTTCACGAGCTTCGGAATGCACTTGCCGTACCCGGCGGCGCACTTGTACGACGGATCGCTCTTGGTCTTGGAGACGCAGCCGGTCACGTCGCCCGTGGTCGGGTTGACCGCCGTGTTCGTGACCTCGTCGCAGGTGCCGGTATTGGTGTCCCAACCCTGGCAGTAGGTGTAGTACGCCGCGGCGCCGAGAACGGAGCTGGCAAGCGACCCGATGCCGACCTTGTTGATGCAGGGGCAGGCGGTGACGTCCGTCTTGGCGGCGTACTTGTTGACAGCGTCAACGCGGCAGGTGGCCTGGGCGACTTCGTCGTTCGGGTCTGCCGCCCCGAGCTTGTTGACCGCCGCGGCGAGCTTCGCCTGGCACTTGACGATGCCGGAGACCAGCTTCGAGGCCACGTTACCCGCAGCCTTCTGCTCGCACTTCGACGCCGCCGTATCGCAGGTCAGGAAGCCCGCGATCCCGCCGGGAAACGGCGTACCGGTGCTCGGACAGTTGGCCGCCAGCGCTGAGCCGGCAGCGAGGGCCATCGCGACCCCTAGAGCTACTTTCTTGAGCATATCCTCTCCCTCCTTAAGGTGTGTTTCGCAACCGGCCCTTCCGGACCGTTAATCCCTTTCGGGTGCGCGGTTTATCCAATCGCTACAGCCATTGTCAATAACAAAATCACAGTGCCGAAGAAACCCGGGCCGAGCGGGTATCCATTGGATTTTCCTCTGGTTTTTCTCAGACAATTCCCAGCTTCTGACGGCCCTCGGGACTGATTCTCGAGGGATGCCAGGGCGGGTCGAAAACGACGTCGACCTCGACGTTTGGCTCGCCCAGGGCTGCGATCCGCTGTCGGACGTCTGCCGGAATGGCGCGCGCCGAGGGGCAGGCCTCGGACGTGAGGGTCATCCGTACGGCAATCTTGCCGGGGGCGATGTCCACGTCGTAGATGAGTCCCAGGTCGAAGATATTTAGCGGGATTTCCGGATCGTAACACTCCCGCAGCGCCCCCAGCACCTGCGACTCGCTGACGTCCCCTCCGTGCCAGCTGACGGCGGTACCCGTCACCGTCCCGGCGGGGGCCGGCGCGGTCACCGCGGGGTCGGCCACCGTCGACCCGGTCCAGGCATGCATGCCCCCGGAGAGATTCAGGAGGTTCGTCCAGCCTCGCGCCGCCAGCGTCTGGCATGCCTGGGTGGCACGGCCGCCCGCGGCACAGGTCACCAACAGCGGCGCCTCGCGCGCCGGCAGCTCGGCGAGGCGGTCCTCGAGTTCGTCGAGCGGGATGGAGACCGCGTTCGGAATGTGCCCAGTGGCGAACTCGGCCGGCGTGCGGACGTCGAGCACGTACAGATCGGGGAGGCGTTCGCGGAGCGCGAGCGCGTCGGCGGGCTCGATCGCACGGAACGCCGCGCCCCGACGCACCACATCCGCAGGAGGCGGCGATCCCGCGACGACCGCGGCCAGATGCGTCCGCGTCACCGCGAGCGCCCGTTCGAGCTCGGCGCGCATCGCCTCGGTCTCGCGCCGCAGCACCCGCACGTCGCGCAACCGCACGTCGAGGTCCGCCAGACGCCGGACAATCCACCAGGTGAGGGCCGCGACCCCCAACCCCACGATCGCGACGAGCGCTGTCGTCATGCCGCGGGCGATCATACCGTTGACAGCATCGGCACGCCATGATGACCGAGAGCCATGCGAGCCATCGTGGTACGCGAGCCCGGAGACGAGGACGTCCTGGCGATCGGCGAGGTCCCGGCCCCCACCCTCGGGCGAGCCGATGTGCGCATCCACGTCGTCGCGACGGCCGTCAATCGCGCCGATCTGCTGCAGCGCCAGGGATTCTACGCGCCTCCGCCGGGCACCTCGCCCATCCTCGGGCTCGAGTGCGCCGGAACGGTGGCGGAGGTCGGCGCCGACGTCCGGACCGTCCGTCCCGGCGACCGGGTGATGGCCCTCCTGGCCGGCGGTGGCTATGCCGAGGAGGCGGTCGTCGACCAGGGATCGGTGCTTCCGGTTCCGGACACGCTGAGCGACGAGGAAGCGGGGGCGTGGCCCGAGGTGTTCCTGACCGCCTATTCGAACCTCTTCATGGACGGCCTTGGCGCGCTCCGGGCCGGAGAGAGCGCGCTCGTGCACGGTGGGGGTGGCGGGGTCGGCACGGCCGCGATCGCCCTGATGAAGGAGGCGAAGCAACCCTGTTACGTGACCGTCGGATCGCCAGAGAAGGCCGCCCGCTGCCTCGAGCTGGGGGCTACCGCGGCGATCGACTATCGCGGCGAGGACATCGCCGAGCGCGTGAAGGCACTGACGGGCGGCCGCGGCGTCGACGTCGTCCTCGACCACATCGGCGCCCGCTACCTCGCCTGCAACCTCGACGCGCTCGCGGTGGGCGGACGACTCGTCGAGATCGGCCTCATGGGTGGGGCGCAGACCGAAATCAATCTGGCGCAGCTCCTGCTCCGCCGGCTCGCCGTCATCGGGTCGACGCTGCGCTCGCGATCGCCGGCCGACAAGGCTGCGATCGTCGGTGGCTTTCGCGCCCGGTTCGGCGCCGCGCTCGGCGCCGGCCGTCTGCGACCAGTCATAGACCGGGTGCTGCCGCTCGCCGATGCCGCCGAGGCGCATCGGCTGATGAAGGCGAGCGCCCACTTCGGGAAGATCGTCCTGCGCATCGGCTGATCGTTCCACTCGTGGACTTCCGTCGACGGACGGGTGTAGGGCAATCGCATGGCGGACGACACCGACCTTCTGGCGCGCGGGCGCGCCATCACCGAGCGCCTCTGGGGCGCGCGGGCCGGCGGGCAGGAGCTACCGGCGCAGCAGTTGGCGCCGGAGTTCTTCGCACTCGTGACGCAGTTCTGCTTCGGCATGTTCTGGTCACGGCCGCAGCTCGACCTGCGCAGCCGCAGCCTCTGCACGGTCGCGCAGCTGGCGGCGCTCGGGAAGATCGACGAGCTGCGGGGTCATCTCGTCGGGGCGCGCAACCTCGGCATCACGCGTGAGGAGCTGATCGAGGTCCTGATGCAGACCGCCTGCTACGCGGGCGTGCCCGCCGCGGTACAGGCACTCAATGCCGCCGCCGCCGTCCTCAAGACCTGACCAGCCGGTGCGGCGCGCGATCAGTTGCGCCTTTCTGGCGCTGCTCGTGGTGTTCGCCTACCGCCAGAGTCTCGGCGTCCCGTTCGTTCTCGACGACGCGAGGTGGATAGCCGGCAATCCGACGATCCGCACCCCATCGCTCGGCGCGCTCCTGGCGAACCCACGCCCGGTCCTCAGCGCCTCGCTCGCGTTGAACCACGCCGTCGGCGGGCTCGACGTGGGCGGCTACCACGTCGTCAACCTCGTCGCGCATCTCCTGTGCGGGATCCTCGTGTTCGGCCTGGCGCGATTCACATTCCAGCTGCCCTGCCTCATTTCGCATGCGGGCGCGGCCGACGGGCTCGCGCTTGCCAGCAGCGGAATCTTCCTTCTGCACCCGGTGCAGACCGAGACGGTGACGTACGTCGTCCAGCGCGGTGAGAGCTTCGCGGCGGCTGCCGTCATCGCGCTCGTCTGGATGGGCGCGCGGGCCGCTCGGGCAGCGCGTCCGGGCCGACTGCTCATCGGGATGGCCGGCGTCGGAGCCCTCGGCATCCTCTCGAAGCCCGTGGCCGCCGGTTCCGTGCTCGTCTTCGCCGCCTACGATGCCTGCCTCCTCGGCACCTCATGGTGGCGGCCACGGCGGCGCCCAATGGTCTATGCCACCCTCGCCGCCGTCGGCGGTGCGGGCGCCCTGTGGGCGGCGCGCTGGCCGAATCAGTCCGCGGGCTTTCACGTCGCCGGCCTCCCGCCCTTGGAGTATGCGCGCTGGCAACCCGCGGTGATCCTCGACTATTTCCGGGTCCTCATCTGGCCCGATCGACTCTGCTTCGACTGCGGGTTGCGCACCCCCTGGCCGATCGTCGATTCGTGGCTCGGCCGCGCCCCACTCGCAGCGGCGGCGGTCCTTGCCGCGGTGACCGTGGTCGCGATCGCCGCTCGCCGTCGGGCGCCGCTCGCGGCCTTCGCCGTGCTCGGCACCCTGGCGTCCCTGATGCCGACGTCAAGCATCATCCCGCTCGCCGACGTGTGGGTCGAACATCGCCTGTATCTCGCGGTGGCCTGGTGGGCGATGCTGGTCGCAGGGACCGGGGACACGCTCCTGGCGCGCGCACGCGACCTGCTCTCACCGTCCGCGTCTCGGACCCTCGCCACCGCGTGCGTTGCGGTCCTCTGGATCGTGCTCGCCGTCGCTACGATGGCCCGCAACCGCGTCTGGACCGACGAGGTGACGCTGTGGCGCGACTCGATCGCCAAGGCGCCGCGAAATGCACGTCTGCACTACAACCTCGGAACCGCACTCGCCGCGCGAAACGACGGTGTGGAAGCAATCGCCTCGCTGCGCGAATCCACGCGGCTCGATCCCGCTCCCGCCATGGCCTGGATCAACCTCGGGAACGAGCTGCTGCGGTCCGGGGACGTCGGCGGCGCCGTCGACGCTCTGCGGGCGGGGCTGGCGCGCGACCCCTCGCTCGCCTTCGTCCACCGCAACCTCGCCGTGGCGCTCATCCGGCTCGAGCGTGGTGACGAGGCCGCAGCCGAGCTCACCACCGCCGTGACGATGGATCCGCACGACCGCCTGAGCCAGCGCCTTCTCGGCGATCTCTCGTTCGCCCTGGGTCGGCGGGAGGACGCTCGTCGAGCCTATACCGAGGTGCTGCGGCTCGATCCGACCGATGCCCATGCGCGCGAGCGGTTGAGCGCGCTCGGAGGACACCCCTGAGCATCAGGCGGACGTGCGCGGCGGCGGCAGGCGGAGGGTGACGCCGGCCAGTCGCTCGATCGCCTCGACCAGATCGGTGAAGTCGCGACCACCGAGTCCGGCGGCGACGGCGCCGATCAGGGCCTGCGCCGTCCCCGCCGCCACGGGCGTGGGAATGCCGACCGTCCGCGCCACGTCCAGGAGAAGCCCCGCGTCCTTCGCCGCCAGGGCCAGCGCGAACTGCGTCGGACGGCCGCGCTCGTTGATTCCCTCCACCATCCGATCGATGAAGTAGTTCGTCGCACCGCCGGTCCGGACGACGTCGACCATCGTCCGCAGGTCGATGCCCGACTTCTCTGCGATCGCCAGCCCCTCGAGCGAGACCCAGGCGGTCGTGAACGCCAGCAGGCTGTTGACCAGCTTCGCGACGTTGCCACGTCCGAGCGGTCCGACGTAGAACGTCGCCCGGCCGAGGCGGTCCAGCAACGGGCGGCAGCGTGCGACCGCGGCTGCGTCGCCGCCCACCATGAACACCAGCATCCGCGCCTGTGCGCCCGGTGCACCGCCGGTCAGCGGCGCCTCGACGAGATGCCGGCCCGCCGACGCGAGCCGCGCACCCACTGCCTCCACGACCGCCGGCGCGTTGGTGGAGAGATCGACGAGGATGGCGTCGGGGGCGGCGCCATCGAGCCATGCCTCCGCCACCACCTCCATCACGGCCGGCGTCGGCAGGGACGTGAACGTGATCTCGCTCTCCCGACCGACCGCCGCGGGCGAGACGCCGGCGACCGCACCGCGTGCCACCATGTCGCTCACCCGGCCGGGGTCGGTGTCGTAGACCGTCACGCGGTGCCCGTCCGCCACCAGGTTGGTCGCGATGGGTCCGCCGATGTTGCCCGCGCCAATGAGTCCGATGCGCATGGCGGCGGCGGTTACCACGCGGCCGCCGGGGGTCACAAGCCGTCCCGCCTAACGGGGCGGCATCCGGATCGCGCCGTCGAGACGAATGGTTTCGGCATTGATGTACGGCGTCTCGACGATGAAACGGACGGCGGCGGCGAACTCGGTCGGACGCCCCAACCGTGAAGGGAACGGGATGCCGGCCGCGAGCGCCTGGCGATGCGACTCGGGTAGCTGCGCCAGCATGGGCGTGTCGAAGGTACCGGGCGCGATCGTGCAGCAGCGGATGCCGAGCGACGCCAGGTCGCGCGCGATCGGCAGCGTCATGCCGACCACCCCCGCCTTCGACGCGGAGTACGCCGCCTGACCGATCTGCCCATCGAAGGCGGCCACGGACGCGGTGTTCACCAGCACCCCGCGTTCACCCTCGGCGTTCGGCTTGTTCTTCGCCATCTGCGTCGCGGCGACGCGGATCACGTTGAACGTGCCGATCAGGTTGACCTGCACCACCTTCTCGAACACGCGCAGCGTGTGCGGCCCCTCCTTGGTGACGGTCCGCATCGCCATGCCCACGCCGGCGCAGTTGACGGCGATGTGGATCGTACCGAACGCCTCGATCGCCTTTGCCACCGCCCCCGTGACTGCCTCGTCACTGGTGACGTCCGCCGGCGCGAAGATGGCCGACTTCCCCAGCTCGGCCGCCAGCGTGGCCCCGGGCGAGTCGGGCCGGTCGAGAATGGCGACCCGGGCACCCTGCCCGACCAGCAGCCGGACGGTGGCCTCCCCGAGGCCCGACGCTCCTCCGGTGACGAGTGCGATGCTGTCGCTGATCTGCATGGCGGCTTCCATAGCCGTGACGTCCCGGCGACGCCAGCGGTCGCGATTCGGCTCGACAGGTCGTCGACGACGCGCCGATCCGCTGCTCCGGACTCGTCCGTTACCGCTCGGCCTCGCCCCGGACTCCCTTCCGGGGGCGGCATAGATTTCCGCGGGCGCGAAGTCGAGCGAGTTTCAGCAACCCGCTAAAAGTGGAGCGCGGGGCGCATACTCCGCGAGTGCTTGGCGAGCCCGAGTTTCTCCCTGATTCCCAGAACCTGTTCCGTGCTCCGGAGCATCGAGTAGTGGTTGAACAGCCGATCCGTCTTGGAACCGCGACGCACCGAGGGCGCCATCACGATGGTGGCGATGCGGCACGAGGGGTCGGTGGTGTTCTTCGCGCAGTCCTCACCCACGGAGAAGCCGGAGCCGAATTCGCCCTCGTCAAAGGTGAGGAAGACGAGCATCTCTCCGCGTTGGTAGGCCTGGCTGTTCAGTATCTTGGGGAGTTCGGCCCGGACCCAGTCGTCGCCGTTCTTGATCGGGTTCCCGACATTGTCGTGCATGTTGTTGATGTTGTTCGGCGTGACGAACGAGAACGCCGGCAGCGTGTCGTTGTCGAGATCGGCCTGCAGCTCGGTGTAGGGCACGTCGAACGTACCGCAGGTGGCCGCCAGACTGGTCAGATAGACGGGGGGATTGTGTCGCACCCCGTACGGGCTGATCCCCGATGGGGCACAGTTGGATGGCATCGACTCCTGATAGGCCTTCCATGACGCCGCCTGACTGAAGATGCTCGGCGCGCCTGTCTGGCAGTTCACCCCGGGGTTGCAGTCGAGCAGGTACGGCTGCAGGTCGGCGAGCCCGAGACCCGTGACCGCCCCGATGTAGTTGGGGAGGCTGAAGTGGGTGATGTTGTGGAAGTTGGTGGCCAGGCCACATTCATCGGCGAGGGAGTTGATGAACGCCGCGGCCGGACTGCCGACGATGCTCGTGTAGTCATGATTCTCGAGCCATACCCAGACGACGTGCTTGTAGCGTCGGGGGCGTCGCTTCGTCGTGCCACAGAACGCGCCGCTCGGGGACTGCGCCGAGCTCGGAGCCGGGGCGACGGAGAGACACGCGAGCAGAACAAGGACCCAGACGAGCGACCTGGCCATGGGGACCCTCCTGAGTAGGGATCAGGCTTCAGCAGAAGAATAGGACGTTCAAGACCGACATTCCCAGATGCACGGGGCCCATCCCGAACTTCGGGCGTGGATACCGCCCTCGTCGCCTCGAAGGCAAGGGATTTCTCAGCCGAACGAGGAAGAGCATGGCTTTGACGCCCGCCACGGGGGTCGGAGACGTCTTCAAACGCCTTCCGGCCTGATGGCGGCACCGCGAGATGCATTCCGAGCGCAGTTCGGTCCTGGTCTATGATTCCTCCGCACTGCGCTCGTAGAGTAAGGTCCCGTTCTGACGACGCGCCACGACCGTAGCCCGCGCCGCGGCGTGGTTGCCGCGGCCTCCTGTTCCGGTACACTCCGAAGGAGGGATGGCGCAGGATCGGCGTGAGAGCGACCGCCAGGGTGGCACCGACGTCGTCACCCGACCGAAGCCGACCGAGCAGGTCAAGCGACCTCGGCGGTACAAGGTCGTTCTCCACAACGACGACTACACCACGATGGAGTTCGTCGTGTGGGTGCTGATGACCATCTTCCATCACGACGAGGCCAGCGCCACGGAGATCATGCTGCACGTGCACCGCAACGGCATCGGCGTCGCCGGCGTGTACACCTACGAGGTCGCGGAGGCCCGGCTCGCCAAGGTGCTCGAGGTGGCCCGTGCGCACGAGTACCCCCTCCGCTGCAGCATGGAGGAGGCCTAGACGATGCGGCTCAGCCGCAGCCTGGAGACGGCGCTCACCCTCGCGGTCCGCGAGGCGCGCCGGCGCCGCCACGAGTTCCTCACCGTCGAGCACGTCCTGTACGCGCTCCTCCACGACGCGGGCGTCGTCGAGGTTATCCGCGCCTGCGGCGGGGACCCTGAGCGCCTGCGCGTCGAGCTGAGCGCGTATCTCGACGCGCAGGTCGAGCCGCTGCCCCCGGGGGTCGAGGCACCGCCCGAGCAGACCCTCGCCTTCCAACGCGTGCTGCAGCGCGCAGCGGCGCATGTCCAGTCGGCGGGCCGCGAGGAGGTCGATGGCCGGCACGTGCTCGCCGCCATCTTCCGTGAGTCCGACTGCCACGCGGCCTTTCTCCTCTCGCAACAGGGTGTGTCGCGGCTCGACGTCATCACCTACATCTCGCACGGCATCGCGAAGGTCCCCGACGGAGCGAACGGTGCGGCGCCGACGCCCGGCGACGCCGCCGAGGGCGAGGACGACGGGGACGGCCACGCCGCCCGCGACCCGCTCGCGGCCTTCACCGCCAATCTGGTCGCCCGCGCCGCCGCGGGAAAGATCGACCCCCTCATCGGTCGCGACCGCGAGCTCGAGCGAACGATCCAGGTCCTCTGCCGCCGCCGGAAGAACAACCCCGTGTTCGTCGGGGATCCGGGCGTCGGCAAGACGGCGCTGGTCGAGGGCCTCGCGCTGCGCATCCACGAGGGCCGCGTGCCGCCGCCGCTGCTCGACGCCGAGATCTACGCGCTCGACATGGGCGCCATGATCGCAGGGACGAAGTTCCGCGGCGAGTTCGAAGCCCGCTTGAAGGGCGTCCTCGCCGCGCTCAAGGCGAAGCCCCGGTCGATCCTCTTCATCGACGAGATCCACACCGTCGTCGGCGCGGGCGCGACGCACGGCGGCTCGATGGACGCCTCGAACCTGTTGAAGCCGGCGCTCGCCTCCGGCGAGCTGCGCTGCATCGGGGCGACGACCTTCCAGGACTTCAAACAGCACTTCGAACGTGATCACGCGCTGGCGCGTCGCTTCCAGAAGATCGAGATCACCGAGCCGTCGGTCGAGGAGACGCAGCAGATCCTGCGCGGCCTGAAGACCCACTACGAACAGCACCACGGCGTGACGTACTCCGAGGGCGCGCTGAAGGCGGCGGCCGAGCTGTCGGCGAAGCACGTCCACGATCGCTTCCTGCCCGACAAGGCGATCGACGTCATCGACGAGGCGGGGGCCCGGCTCCAGCTGGGTGGCGGCCGGAAGGTGGTGCGGACGAAGGACGTGGAGCAGGTCGTCGCGCTGATGGCGAAGATCCCGCCGCGACAGGTCTCGTCGTCGGATCGCGACCGCCTGGAGACGCTCGGCCGCGATCTCAAGCTCCTCATCTTCGGCCAGGATGCGGCCATCGATTCCATCGTCTCGGCGATCCGGCTGTCGCGCGCCGGCCTCGGCCATCCCGACAAGCCGGTCGGGTCCTTCCTCTTCGCCGGCCCCACCGGCGTCGGCAAGACCGAGGTCGCGAAGCAGCTCGCCGCGGCGCTCGGCGTCGAGTTCATGCGCTACGACATGAGCGAGTACATGGAGAAGCACACCGTCTCGCGGCTCGTCGGCGCCCCGCCCGGGTACGTCGGGTTCGATCAGGGCGGACTCCTGACCGACGCCGTGCGACGGACTCCGCACGCCGTGCTCCTCCTCGACGAGATCGAAAAAGCCCATCCCGACATCTTCAACATCCTCCTCCAGGTGATGGACCACGGCACGCTGACGGATTCGCACGGACGCAAGGCAGACTTCCACCACGTCGTCCTCATCATGACGACGAACGCCGGTGCGCAGGAGATGGCGGCGGCGGCGATCGGCTTCGGTGCGGCGTCCAACGTCGACAAGGGCCGGAAGGCGATCGAGAAGCTGTTCAGCCCGGAGTTCCGCAACCGGCTCGACGCGGTCGTGCCGTTCGCGGGCCTCGGTCCGGAGGCCGTCGATCGCGTCGTCGACAAGTTCATCACCGAGCTCGAGGCACAGCTCGCGGCCCGGCGCGTGACGATCGAGCTGACACCGGCCGCACGCCGCTGGTTCGCCGAGCGCGGGTACGATTCGACCTTCGGCGCCCGTCCCATGGCGCGCCTGATCCAGCACGAGATCAAGCGTCCGCTGGCGGAGGAGCTGCTCTTCGGACAGCTCAAGGGCGGCGGACGGGTCGACATCGACGTCGTCGACGGGGTGCTGCGGTTCTCCTACGCGCCGTTGAAGACGCCGCCCGTCACGGCCGCGCCGGCCTGAGGCGGCGGTCAGGGCTCGTCGTCGCGACGCAGCGCGGTCTGTTCGCCGAGCCACGCGACCTCGGCCGCCACCGCGTTCCGCTCGCGAACCAGGGCTTCGGCAACAGCGGCGCGGAAACGCCGATGGCGGATCCAGTGAACGCTCCGCGTCTCGACCGCGTCGAAGCCGCGCGGGTGCTTGAACTCCCCGCCGGCCCCGGGCTCCATGCGCTGCAGACCGGCGGCGATCGCGTGCCGAATCGCCGCGTAGTAGCAGACGTTGAAGTGCAGGTGGCGCAGGTGCCTGAAGGCGCCCCAGTAGCGCCCGTACAGCACGCCCGCCTTCTGGACGTTGAAGGTGCCGGCGATGACCTCGCCGCCCTGGCGGGCGACGATGAAGCAGAGGCGCTCGCGGAATCGCTCGGCGATCAGCTCGAAGAAGCGCCAGTTCAGATAGCGACGCCCGTAAGCGCCGTGCCGCCGGATTCCCGCGCAGTACAACTCGAACATCGTGGCCAGCAGGCCATCCGGTATGTCGCCCCCCGCATGGGCCGTGATCGTCACGCCCTGCGCGTCGAGCGCGCGCTCGCTCGCGACGGACCTGATTGCTGCGCTTGCCCTTCAGGCTGGCGAGATAGTCCGCGTACGATGCGAAGCCCTGGTTGCGCCACTGGTGCTGGTAGTGCGTCCGGAGGAGCCAGCCGCGCGCCACCAACGCCTCGGCCTCGTCGGGCTCGCAGAAATTCACGTGCGCCGAGGAGAACGGCGGCGTCGCGGACGCCTCGAGCGCGCCGGCGAGCGCAGGCACCACCAGCGACGCCCTCCCCGGCGCGGCCAGGAACCGTCGCCCGGTGGCCGGCGTGAACGGCACCGCCACGAGCAGCTTGGGATAGTACGCCAGGCCGGCTCGATGCGCGGCGACGGCCCACCCGTAGTCGAACACGAACTCGCCTTCGCTGTCGGACCGCACGTAGAGCGGGCAGGCGCCGATCAGCTCATCGCCCTCCCAGAGCGTCAGGTGCTGCGGCGTCCATCCGCCGGCTACGGACACCGAGCCCGCCTCCTCGAGACAATCGAGCCAGGTCCATTCCAGGAAGGGCGACCCGTCGCCCACCAGCGCGTCCCACGCCTCGCGCGGCACGTCGCGGATCCGCTCGAGCACCCGGAGCTGCATCGTCACCGGCATCAACAGATCGACCCGACCCAGCCGCCGTCGACGTCGATGCAGGCGCCGGTGATCCACGACGCATGCTCGGAGCAGAGGAAGGTGACCAGCCCCGCAACGTCCTCGGGCTCGCCGAATCGCCCGATGGGCAACGGGCGGCGAGGCGCCGAAGAAGTCGTCGAACACCCGACGAGGGTCGTCGTCCGTGCGGCCCGTCCGCCGGACGGCCGACGCCGTGGCCGACTCCGTCCGGGTGATGCCCGGGCAGACGCAGTTGGTGAGCACGCCGTGCTTCGAATAGGCGTTCGCGAGCAGCTTGGAGAAGTTGAGAAGTCCTGCCTTGGAGGCCCCGTAGGCGGGGTAGTGCGTGTCGGGCTGCCGTGCGGCGGTCGAGGCGACGTTGACGATCCGCCCCCATCCCCGCTCGAGCATGCCCGGCAACGCGCGGCGGACGAACCGCGCGTGAACCAGCACGTTCATCGTGAACGCCTCGAGCCAGTCGTCGTCGGTGGCCGTGAGCACGTCGACGCCCCCCGCGTCGGTCGTGACGTTGTTGACCAGGACGTCGACGCCGCCGAACGCGGCCATGTGCGCCCTCCACACGCGCTCGACGCCCGCATCGGTCACGAGGTCCGCCGTCACCGCCTCGACCGCTCCGCCCCCGGTGCGCAGCGCAGCGGCGGTCGCGTCGAGTGCGGCGGCTCCGCGCGCACAGATCGTCACCCGGGCACCTTCCGCAGCCAGGGTGGCGGCGATCGCCCGGCCGATGCCCTTGCTGGCTCCCGTGACGATCGCGCGCCGGCCGCCGAGCCCCAGTTCCATCGCTCAACCCCGGCTACGCCCGCCCCACGCTCGCGTCAAGATCCGCTCAGCGGAAGCGACGGGTGAGCCAGTCGACGAGGATGCGATTCAGCTCGTCGGGCCGTTCGGCCTGCGTCCAGTGGCCGCAGCGCAGGATGGTGGCGATCTCGAGATCCGGCACGAGCGCCTTCATCGGCTCGGTCAGCTCGGGGCGGAGGACCGGATCCCACTCGGCGACGACCATCAGCGACGGGACGGTGATGCGCACGCCGTCCGTGTGCGCGGTCGTCTCCCAGTTGCGGTCGATGTTGCGGTACCAGTTGATGCCGCCGGTGAAGCCGGTGCGCTCGAACGTCTCGACGTAGACCCGCGAGCTCCTCCTCCGTCAGCACGAGCGGGCTCTGCCCGTCCTCCGCCCTCGACGATCTGCACCATGTTGCGCATGCCGCGCTCGGCAATGAGCGCCGCGAGCGTCTCGGGCGGGATGCCGCCGCGCATGAGCTGGGTGAACACGCGACGGACCTGGCGGCCGAGCCCCTCGTCGGCCACTCCCGGCTGCTGGAAGTGGACCACGTAGTAGTCGTCGCCGAACATCATCTTGAGCAACGACACGGGCGGCGCCGGCGGACGCGGGAGGTACGGCGTGTTCACGCCGACGACGCCGGCGGTCCGCGCCCGGGTGGAGGAGCGGCATCATCCAGACGATGGCCCCGCCCCAGTCGTGTCCGACGAAGACGGCGCGCTCGATGTCGAGCGCGTCCAGCAGGCCCACCAGATCGCCGGTCAGGTGGTGGATGTCGTACGTCGCCACGTCCGCGGGACGATCCGTCCCGCCGTAGCCCCGCTGATCGGGGACGAGCACGCGGAAGCCGGCCGCCACCAGCGCCGGCACCTGGTGCCGCCACGAGTAGGCCAGCTCGGGAAAGCCGTGGCAGAGCACGACGGCGGGACCTTCCCCCCGATCGAGCACCGCCATGCGAATGCCATTCGTCTCGACGACGCGGTTCGTGAACATGCACCCGGACCCTACGTGCCGGCCCCGCCCCGCTCAAGTTGACGCCCGATGGCCGGCGCCCTACACGGGCGGTGGTGCCGCTCGCACCCGTCGCCATCTACCGCCGCACGGTTCACGCCTCGCTGGCGCGCGTGTGGGAGAACGTCCTCGACTGGGAGCACCTCCCGTGGCTGCACGCGAGCACCTTCGCGTCCATCCGCCTCCAGCGCCGGCTCGCCGACGGGTGGCGTGCGGAGAGCACGCTGCGCGCGCTGCCGGAGCGCCCCTTCACCTTGGAGGTCATGCTCGATCGCGGCACGTGCGCCTACCACGCCACGACCGTCGCCGGCTTCGGTGCGGGCAGCGACGTGGTGACGCGGCTGGAGCCCGTGGGCGATCACGCGACCCGCATCGCCGTCGAGTTTCTGGCTCCGGGCGTCGCGGGCGCGCAGGCGGAGGCTCTCGGCGCGGCCTACGTCCAGACCTACACCCGGCTCTGGGACGAGGACGAGGCGATGATGACGCGCCGGCAGATGGTCGTCGACGGCGCCATGCCGACGTCCCCGCGGGAGGTCGCCGTCGGCGGCACGACCCTCGCGTTCGAGGCGACGTGTCCGCACTGGGGCGGACCGCTGGCCGACGCTCCCGTGCATGAGGACGGTACGATCGTCTGCCCGTGGCACGGGTACCGCTTCGACCTGCGGAACGGACGCCAGGTCGGCGGTCCGCTCTGCCTGCGCCGCGCCGCGCCCGCTAGGCCAAGAACGCCGCGCCGATGACGCCGGCGGAGTCGCCGAGCTGGTTCGGCACGATGGGCGTGCGCAGCTCGTCGTTGAAGACCACCCGGGCGACGGCGGCGCGTCCCCGGTCGTAGAGCGCGCGCACGTTCGAGAGTCCGCCGCCGAGGACGATCACGTCGGGATCGAGGATGGCGACGACGTTCGCCAGCGCACGTCCGAAGTGGGCGATCCATCGCTCGATCACGGCCGTGGCGCGCGCCTCCCCCGCCTCGGCGCGCGCCACGACCTCGGCGGCTCCGACCGCCGGACCACCGGCGCGTCCGTACGCGGCCTCGATGGCCGGCCCGGAGAGGAACGTCTCGGCGCAACCGCGCTGCCCGCAGTAGCAGGCGGGGCCCGCGGGATCGATGACGTGGTGACCCCACTCCCCGGCGATGTGCTGCGGCCCGGACCAGAGGGCGCCGTCGATGACGATGCCGGCGCCGACGCCGGTTCCGAGGATGACGCCGAACACCAGCCGATGTCCGCGTCCCGCGCCGCCGCGTGCCTCCGCCAGCGCGAAGCAGTTCGCGTCGTTCTCGATCCGCACCCGGCACCCCAGCCGCCGCTCGAGGTCGTCGAGCACGGGCCGCCCGTTCAGGCAGGTGGTGTTCGAGTTCTTGAGCGTCCGGTCCCGGACGACGAGCGACCCGGGGGTCCCGATGCCGATCGTGGTGACCTGCGGCGCGTGCGGTCGGAGAGTCGCCACGACGTCGGCGACGCGGTCGAGGACGTGGTCGTAACCACGATCGCGCTCGGTGGGAACGCGTTGGCGCGCGATCGGGGCGCCGGCGGCGTCGAGGACCACGCCCTCGATCTTGGTGCCGCCGAGATCGATCCCGACGTGGGTGCCGTCCGCCACGCAGGGCAGACGACCATCCCCGCGCCAACGACGTCAAGTCAACGGACCGTGATCCGCGCGCGCCGCGTCTCGCCGGCCGCGAGCGTCGTCCATTCCAGCCGGAGCCGCGGCTCCGAGCCCCGCGTCAGTATCTGGGTCGGAGCCGCGCCCGCCAGCGGAACGACGTCCGCGGCCTGCACACCCTGCGGCAGGAAGATCGATGCGCCGAGCGATGCCGCCACCGCTGCGGAGGTGAGGGTCACCTCCCACGACGTCGCGTCGACCGGCGTCAGGTTCACGCCTGCGCCGGCTCGGGTGCGCCACCACGTGTTCAGCTCGCGTCCCGTGGTCATCCACACGTCGGAGCGCTTGCGCGGCGCGAGCAGGAGCCGAAGCCCCCCGTGGATCACCGGATCCGCCGCGTAGTGGGTGTGGAAGTCGAAGAAGTAGAGGCCGCCGAGTCGATAGAGCGCGTGCACGTCCGCGCGCATCTGGGCCCAGCCTTCTCTCGGGCTCGTGAGCGTCCGGCGCTTCACGTACTCGTAGTCGTCGTTCGGCACCCGCGGCACGATCAATAGCTTCGTGCCTTCGAGGTCCTGGAACCACGGCTCGGCGCGGTCCTTGGTGCCGTCGCCGACCAGGTACTGGTAGCCGGTGCGACGCATCGCCTGCCAGGTGGCGGCGTTCGCCCGCTCCTCCGGCGGGCGGATGCCGATCACGGTCTGCCCCGAGAGCTTCTCGAGGATGGCCTTGCTCTGGGCGAGCTCCGCCGTCTGGCCGGCCAGATCCTGATCGGCGAGCGGCTTGTGGTCCCAGGTGTGCGAGGCGATCTCGCCCACGCGACCGAGCTCCGCCAGCACCTGGGGATTGTCGGCGGCGAGGAACCCGACGGCGAAGGTCGTCAGCGGCACTCGTGCCTGGGCGAAGCGTCGCGCGACCCACGCCGCCTCAGGGAACTTGTGCTCGGCGTCGAGGCCCACCATCATCGCCATGCGCGCGCCGTGCGGCCACGTGTCGAGGCCGACGCGCGGGCGACCCGTCAGCCAGTCGAGTGCGTTGTCCAGCAGCGCGTCGGTCCAGGGGACGGTCGGTCCGTCGCCGCATGCGGCATCCGGCCCGAAATTGGTCCAGACGACGCGTCCGGCGCCGAGGGTCGAGCGCGCGATCGCCGTCGGCGACAGGAGCTTGGCCGGCGGACGTCCGATGGGCAGCATGTCCCAACCGACGTAGTCGGCGACCGCGAGCGGCGAGGACACGAGGAGCGGCGGGTCGAACACCGTGAATTCGAGCCGCGCGCCGGCCGGCAGGCCGACCGAGAGCGCCGTCCCGCCGTGCATCGCAACGTAGCGCATGGCATCCGCGGCCGGTGGCGTTGGCGTCTCGATCGGACGCACCTCGACGAGCCGTCCGAGCGGCCCCCAGCCACGCCACGTCCCGTCGGGCTTGCGGAGCGCATACTGCCAGCTGAGCAGCAGGCCGGATCCGCGCTCGACGCCGGCCGCGATCGCGTCCACCGTCTCGTCGGCGAGCGCGGCGGCCGCCGGGGCCACGATCAGCGGCGGTGCCGCCGGTGGCTTCAGCGCGGCGCGCAGCGCGGCCTCGTCGACGCGCTGGACGACCCAGCCGCGCTTCTGCAGGCGCTGCGTCCAGCCGGCGATCTTCCAGATGTACGCCTCGGGATTGGCACCCGGCAAACTCGCCAGGTAGCGCTGCGCGTCCGCGGACTGCAGGAGGAGCGCGGTGCGGGGCTCGGCGGCGGCCGCGGGACGCGGCACCCCTTCGACGCCGACCGCTTCGAGCAGGCGCGCATACACCCAGAACGTCGCCCCCGTGAGGAGGACGACCAGGATCACGGCGAAGAACAGGACACGCAGCTTCATTCGACTCCCCTGGCCGGCCCGCTGGGACCGGCGTCATCGTCAGACAACACGTAGCGCACGAAGAAGCGCTTTCCCGAGGCCGCCAGCGCCGCCGGCGCCGGCTTGCGTCGCTCGCGGGCACGGAAGGCGAGATAGGACAGGACGCCGAGGATCAGCGTGACGAGCGTCGCCGTCAGCACGGCGGTCGCGAGCAGCGGAACGATGTCCATCGCCTCACCTCACTTCGGGGCCACGAGCCCGACTCGATCGAGCTTGTTCCAGGTCATCGAGACGCCGGAGTACTCCTCGACGATCGCGGGCAGCTTCCACAGGTCGATCAGCAGGATGTAACCGGCGCGGAAGAAGATGGAGAGCGGGACAATTCTGAGATCCTCGTCTTCCACGGCGAAGCAGAAGAGCGCCGTCACGCAGTCGAGGAGCGTGAGCTGCAGCCACCAGAGGACCATGACGTGCGTCATCCCGAAGAGGCCCACCATCACGAGGAAGAACAGCGTCCCGACGACGTTCATGATCGGCCAGATCAGCGAGTCGAAGATCATGATGCAGAGGGTGATGCGCGCGGCGATGTCGGCGCCCGGCTCGCGCAGCAGATACGTCCGTTTGCGGACGGCCTGGAGCATGCCGCGCGTCCAGCGGTAGCGCTGCTTCAGCAACGGCTGGATCGTCTCCGGCGCCTCGGTGTACGAGATCGCACGCGGCTCGTAGCGGATGCGCCAGCCGCACGTCAGCAGCGCGAGGGTCAGGTCGCAGTCCTCGGCGAAGGTGTCGTGGGGATACCCTCCGACCTGCCAGATGGCCCGCTTGCGGAAGACGCCGAGCGGCCCGGGGACGATGTTGACGGCGTGGAAGAACGCCTGCGCGCGGCGCACGATGTTCAGCCCCTCGACGTACTCGATCGCCTGCATCCAGGTGATCAGGTTGCGGCGGTTCGCGACCTTGATGTTGCCGGCGACCGCGCCCACGCCGGGATCGTGAAAGTGGCGCATCGCCATGCGCAGCGTCAGCGGATGGAGCAGCGAGTCGCCGTCGACGCACAGCACGAACTCGCCGTTCGCGATCGAGATGCCGTGGTTCAGCGCCTTCGCCTTGCCACCGTTCGTCTGGGTGACGACGCGGACCGGCACGCGCGGCTCCCGCGAGGCGGCGGCCAGGGCCTCGACGTACGTCCCGTCCTTCGACCCGTCGTCCACGACGACGATCTCGAAGCGGCCGTAGTCCAGGCCCGCGAGCGAGCGGATCGTGTCGCCGATGACCTTGCCCTCGTTGTAGGCGGGCACGATGATCGAGACCAACGGCTCGTCGGGCGGCGGCTCGGCGAACGACTCCTCGAGGTGCCCGAGGAACGAGAACCAGAGGAGGAAGAAGTAGCGCCCCATGACCAGGAGCAGGAAGGCGAGCATCACCGGATAGGCGGCGCGCACGACCTCGTTCGCCGCCCGCAGCTCCTGGCGCATGAGACCGAGGTAGACGGCGATGCCAGCACCGATCATGACGATCGCCACGAGGGCGAGGCCCGCGGCGACCAGATCCTTCTTGCGCTCGCCGGAGATTCTCACGGAGCCCCCAGACGCCAGCGCACGCCGACCGTGCCGCTCTGGGTGCCGTAGTGGCTGCCGAACGCCGATCCGGCGCGGTTGGTCGTTCCGTTACGATAGCCGAGCTCGGCCGACAGACCGGCGATCTCGGCCAGCTGGAAGCGGACACCCCAGCCGCTCTCGAGCGCGCCGATGCCCGAGTCGACCGCCCAGCCCAGGCGGCCGTCGGCGACGAACGTCCCGAACCGGCCGACGGGCACCAGCACCAGCAGGCCCAGGCCGGTCGTGTGGTAGAGGCTGGGGCTCCAGTAGCGGTCCGTCTGCTGGCTGTTCGATAGCACGCTCGCGTCGGCACGCAGACGGACCTCGGGGTTGCGGAACACCCGCCGCCCGACGGCGAAGCTCGCAGCGGTGGCGTGGTTGCCGTCGGTGTACTGCCCCCACGTGGCGCCGCCGGTCAGCTGGACGCGTCCGGGGAAGACGTGCCGTCCGTTCAAACCGATGCGGTCGCCCTGGAGCACCTTCGGCGACGCCGAGGCGATGGTCTGGACGTCGTCGATCAGATCGTAGCGGTCGTAGGAGAGCCCGAGCGCGCTCTCCGGGCCGAAGTTCCGTCCGAGTGCGAGGCCGATCCCGGGCGTCACGCCCCGCCCGCCGTTCCACACGTTCGGCCCCGCGCTCGCGGTCGCCTGCCAGGCCCGGGCGAACGTCCGCGTCACCGCCAGGCGGGGACGCTCGACGCGCAGGTCCGTCCCGTCCTGCGTGTAGTCACCGTGCGCGAAGCTGCCGATCAGGTCGGTGGCGAGACCGAGCCGGTTCGCCGACTCGAAGGCGTACGAGCGGGAGTGGAAGCCGGCGGTGTCGTCGACGATCGTGAACGCCGGCGCCACACTGTGCCGGCGCGTCTCGGTGAGGAAGAAGTTCTCCGCCTCGTCGGCGTCGTCGCCATGGCCGCTGTGGATCGCCTGCGTGTAATACGCGGCCGCCGTGCCGAGGTCGCCGCCCCAGCGGTAGCTGTCGCCGAGGCCGCGCGCCGACGCCTCGGGCTCGGCCGCGCTCGCCGCCTGGAACGCCTGCGCACTCTCCGTCAGCTGGCCGTCCCAGGAGAGGACCCGTGCGCGCTCGATCGCCAGATCGGCGTCGTGGGGACGCGCGCGCAGCAGCTCGTCGTAGAGGGCGAGCGAGCGACCGTAGTCGCCCTGCCAGGAGCAGACGCGCGCCATCTCGAGGCGGACCGACACGTCGTCGGGATGGGCCCGGAGATGCCGCTCGTACTCGGCGCGCGCGGCACGAAACTCGCCCGCGCCGGCGAGCGCCGACGCGAGGGCGAGCCGCGCCTGCTCGTCCGTCGGCCGCGCGGCCACCGCGGCCCGGGCGGCGTCCAACCGCTCGTCGGCGGCGGCCGTCTTCTCGCGCCGCGCGCGGGCGCCCAGCGCGATCCAGCGACCGTCGTTCGGCCAGCGCTCGTGCGCGGTCGCCAGGCGCTCCTCCGCATCGGAGAACTGCTGCGCGTCGAGCAGCGCCTCGATCGACGCCGCCCAGCGCGCCGGGTCCTCGCGTTCGGCACGACGAGCCATTTCCGCCTCGCGCGCGCTCCACTTGGGCGACCCGCGGAGCTCGGCGAGGGCCTTCGCCGCCTCCGGGTCATGCGGCGCCGCCGCGACGGCGCGCTGCAGGACCTCGTCGGCCTCGGCGGTCCTCCCCTGCCAGCCGAGCGCGAGCCCCAGCGCCGTCAGCACGCCGGGATCGGGCGGTCCGAGCGCGACCAGGCCGCGGTATTCACGGATCGCGTCGTCGAGCTTACCTCGCCACGCGAGCACGTCGGCCAGCTTCCTGCGGAGCGTCGGCTCGAGGCCGTCCGCTTCACCGACCAATCGGTCGTACTCGGCCTCTGCGCCGGCGAGGTCGTCCGCCGCGGCGAGTTGTTCGGCCAGCGCCGTCCGCGTCTGTCGATCGCCAGGCGCCCACGCGAGGCGCCGTCGATACAGAGCGATCGCCGCATTGGATTGACCCGCCGCCACGCACGCGCCCGCGGCCGCGGCGACGACGGCGCGGTCCTTGACCGGTACCTCCGGACCACAGCCGGCTGCCGCGGCTTGAGTCGTGATCGCGAGTGCCACGATGCTCATCGGGAGGAGGACGCCGTCACGCATGCTCACGGTCGTCCTCCGGATCGGCCGACGCGCCGGCGGGCTCGGCGAGCGCACGACCGAGCGCGTCGAGCAGTCCATCGATCGTCGGCGCGCTCGCCGGCAGGCAGACGGTGACCAGGCGGAGATCGGCCGGTCCCTCGAGACGTGCGCGAAGGCGGCGCTCGAGGTCGGCACTCCGGTCGGCCGACGTCCCCACCGCGAGGACGACGAGCTCGCCCGGCCGGCGCCAGCAGACCACTTCAGTCGGCTGCAGCCGCTCGGTGAGGAGGCGCGCATCCGGCGCCGCCTTCCCGCCATCCCAGGTCGCGAGGACGAGTGCCGAGTCCGGGCTCGCCCGCTGCGCCGCGTGCAGACACTGGCGCAGGTAGAGGCGAAACGGATCGCGTAGTCGCCGCCCACCGCTGGCGAGCAGGACGAGGCCCGAGTGGTGCTCGGCCGCCGGCGCCGCGCGCTCGACCCGCTGGCGCAGCTCGGTGAGAGCGTCGCCGCCGGCCGACTCCGCCCCGGGGTCGAACGTGACCAGCCCGACTCCCGCCGCGACCCGCACCGGCCGCCCGCTCGGCCGCGCGACGCCGTGCATGCCTTCGACGGAAAGGACGCCCAGCCCGGGCGTGCCCGGCTCCTTGTCGAGACGCAGCGTTCCGAGGACGGTCCGTTCGAGATACGCCTGCGCCAGCTCCTCCTGGGCGGTGACGGGCGTCTCGCTCACCAGCAGGGTGACTGCGCCGGTGTGCTCGAGCCCGCCGATGAGATCCGCGAGCACCGCCGTCGACAGCACGAGACGCGGCGAGGAGCAGAGCACCGTCAGCGCCGACGAGACGACCACACGCGAGGCGCCCACGTCGCGCGCGGCGGCGACGATCTCCGCCGTGAGGGCGACGACGTCCTCGCGCGTCTCGACCATCTGCTCGAAGCGGTCGACCAGGCCGAGAAGCGCCAGGCGGCCCGAGCGCACCGCCGGCCGGAGGTCCAGGCCGACGCTCGCCCCGGCGTAGAGCACGGTCTCGAACCGCTCCGTGGTGAGGAGGAGCGCGCCCTCCCCGCGCGCGAGCCCCGTATGGAGGAACTGGGTGGCGAGGATGCGCTTGCCGCTGACGATGTCGCCGAGGACGAGGTACACGTGGCCCCGGGCGAGGCCGCCGACCTGGTCGTCCACGGGCCCGATGCCACTCGGTACGAGGTCCCCGGCGGGCAGGAGGGCGGCGGCGGGCGCGGCCACGACGCGCGCTTCGCGCAGCTCGGCGTAGCGCTTGAGCGTGCCGCTCACCGCGCCGAGGAGGCCCCGGGTCGTGAACGGCTTGGTCAGGTACTGGTCCACCCCCAACCGCCGGCCGTGCTCGATGTCGACCTCGTCGGTGAGGGCGGTCAGGAAGATGACAGGCACCGCCTTCAGCCGCGGATCGGCCCGCAGGCGCGCCAGCAGCTCGTAGCCGTCGATCCCCGGCATCATGATGTCCGAGACCACGAGGTCCGGGGCCTCGTGCTCGAGCCACGCCAGCGCCTCGCCCCCGGTCGGGTAGGCCGTGACACGATAGCCCTCGCCCTCCAGCATGCGGCAGGCGAGCAGGCGCGACGCGTCGTGATCGTCGACGACTAAGATATGTGGACGCACGTATCCCCGGACCTCTGCAGTCCTGTTTTCGGCACGGGGCGGCGTCCGCGTTAGGCCGCATGGGGACGGGCCTTCGGGTCAAAGTCCTGACCCGGGTTACGGCGTCGGAGCGAGGCCGGGCTGCCGCCGCAGCTCGAGGACACCCGCGAGCAGGGTGCGCACCACCGTGTTGTCGGGCTGGACCGCGAGCGCGGTGCGGAGGTGTCCCTCCGCCCGATCGAACGCACCCGCGGCGACCTCGCGCTCGGCGAGCTTCACGTGCGACATGACGAGCATTGCGCGATAGCCCGGCAGCATGCGCTCCGGCACGTCGAAACCGCTGCGAGCGTTCAGGATGGTCCAGACCGGTACAATCAGCACGAGGGCGAGCGCGGGCCACCGCGCCCACCGCATCCCCCGCCAGGCGACCACTCCGTACGCCGCCAGACCGCAGAGGGGCGGAGCCGCCGGCAAACGGTACCGCGGCGCATAGAAGAAGAGGATCACGGTCAGCAGCGGGACCCCGATCATCGCGACCTCGGGTGCCAGCTCGCCGAGGCGCCGGCCGCCTGCGACGCACCAGGCCCAGAATCCCACCAGGGCCAGCCCCATCAGCCAGGGCGTGCGGATCGGTGCCAGCCACGTCCAATCGGCCAGGCCGAAGCGGCGGTCGAGCTCGACCGGATGGGTGTCGTCGTAGGCCCAGCCGGTGATGAAGCGCACCGCCTTGGTGGCGAACAGCGCCAGCGTCGCCGTGGGGTGCTCGCGCCAGAAGGCCAGCACCTGATTCTGGAAGAACCGATCGACCTCGCGCCAGCTGCCCGGATGGCCCGTCGCCTCTTCGTAGATGCGGGCCGCCGCCTCGTGCAGGCCGGCGCGTCCCGGTGGGAGACCTGGAATCGGCATGAGGACCCCCAGCGCTCCAGGTTGGTTGCCGTGCCGCAGGGTGACACCGGAATGCGCGGTGATGGGGATCAGCTCGCCCCCCAGGATCCAGTTGTGCACCGTCGCGGGCGCGACGACCGCGGCGGCAAGGCCGACCGCGACCGCGGCGCGGGCGAGCGACGGTCTCCCCCATCCGTCGCGCCAGAGAAGCCAGCCAGCGACGAGCGGGACCAGCAGCAGCATCTGCGGCGCTGCGAGGGCGAGCAGGCCGACGAGCGCACCCAGGCGCGCAACCGCCGCAACGTCCCGACGGGGCCGTTCGGCGGCCTCGACCCATGCCCACCACGTCGCCGCGGCGAGCGCCACCTGAACGACGTTGGCGACGACGCGCATGGTCGAGACGGCGCTGTCGGAGAGGAGGAGGTAGAGCGCGGCGGCCAGTAGCCCCGCCGCGCTTCCGAACCGCCGTCGCGACGCGAGCGCGACCATCGCGACCGTCGCGAGATGCAGAGCGGCTTGCAGCGCGTACACGCCGCGGAACCCGAAGCCGAGCCGGCGCAGCACGCCGAGGAGGTAGGGATAGAGCGGCGCGGACAGGAACGGCGTGTCGCCCATCCAGTCGCCGCCGGCGATGCGGCCGGCCATCGCCCAGTAGACCTCGCCGTCACCCCACGGATCTCCGCTGCGGGATGCACGCGCCAGAACTCGGAGATCATGAGCACCTGCCCGACGAGCCCGAGCCCGAGGAGCGCGACCAGCAGCGACGTGAAGGGCACCGTGGCGCGTGCGACCGGACCGCGGCTCCGTGCGACCCTGCCCGGCACGACGCGCCGCTACGCCGCTCGCCACATCGGCACGAGGTCGCCGTCCGGGCTCGGCGCGAAGTCGACGCGCATCGGCATGTCCATCCGCAGCGCGTCCGCCGACGTGCCGACGATGCCGCCCATCGTGCGGACGCCCTCGTCGCACTCGACGAGCACCACCGGATACGGGGTGCGGTCCTTCCACGCCGGCAGGACCGGCGGGTGGATCACGACCCACGAGAGCAGGCGCCCGCGACCGGACGCCAGCGCCCACTCGTGCTCGAGCGAGTGGCAGCGGGGACACATCGGTCCCGGAGGAAAGCGCCAGGTACCGCAGCCGCTGCAGCGCGGGAAGCGCAGCTCGCGGTTCCGCGCCGCCTCCCAGTACGGAATCCACTCGTAGCCGCCGGTGCGCCGGACGAACGCGTCGTCGCCCATCGTTCAGTCGCCTCGCAGGAGGAGCGCGCTCGTCGGCACCATGTTGCCGCTGGTGGACAGTGACAGCCGGGCTCCCGGAACCTGGTTCACCGACGTTCCGCGGATCTGGCGCGTCGCCTCGATGATCAGATTGATGCCGTGGACGTACGCCTCGGAGAGGCTCCCGCCGCTCGTGTTCGTCGGCAGGCGCCCGCCCAGCTCGAGCCCGTGGTCGATGACGAAGTCGCCCGCCTCGCCCGGTCGACAGAAGCCGTACTCCTCGAGCGAGCCGAGGACGAGCGGCGAGAAGGCGTCGTAGAGCTGTGCCACGTCGACGTCCGCGGCGCGCACCCCGGCCATGGCCCAGAGGTCGCGCGCCGCGTACGCGCCGGGTGATTCGAGGAACGGGTCCTTGAAGAAGTTGTTCATCGTCCAGTTGCGCGGCCCCATGCCCTGGGACGCCGCCATCACCCAGGCCGGCTTCTGCCGGCAGTCGCGCGCGAGATCCGCCGCGGCGACGATCACGGCGGCGGCGCCGTCGGTCTCGAGGCAGCAATCGAGGAGCCGCAGGGGCTCGGCGATGTACCGCGTCTGCTCGTACTGCTCCAGGGTGAAGGGCTCGCGCTTCATCGCCATCGGGTTGTTGCTCGCATGTCGGCGACTGGCCATCGCGATCCAACCGAGATGGCGGGTCGTGTACCCGCGCTCGTGGAGGAAGCGGCGCGTGAACATCGCCACCTGGTCGACGGGCCGGACGAAGCCGTACGGGGAGAAGAAGGCGGTCTCGTTGCCTTCGGTCTGGCTCTGATCGCGCTCGCGCGACGTCCCCGCCCACGGGCGACCGCCGGAGCCCCGGTTGCGCGATCGGTAGACGAGGACGCAGCGGGCCATGCCCGCCGCGATCGCCGCGGCCGCGTGCCCGACCACGCCGCAGCCGCCACCGCCGCCGTATCCGACCTCGCCGAAGAAGCGCAGGTTCGGCACGCCGAGGTTTCGCGCAATCACGTTCTCTGAGGTGGTCTGGATGCTCCACTTGACCATCCCGTCGACGTCCGCCGGGGTGAGCCCGGCGTCCTCGAGCGCCAGGAGCGACGCCTCCAGAGCCGTGACGTGCTCGGGCTTGCCGATGTCCTTCGAGAACGGCAGCTGCCCGATGCCAACGATCGCGGCCCTGTCCTTCAGCGACACACCTGGCGACACGCCGCGCTCTGTAGCAGAGAGTCGACCCGGCCCGCTACTTCTGTGCGCAGTAGGTGCTCTGGGCCAGTGTCCTGGCGCGCGCGCTCAGTTCCTCGGCCGGGCCGGTGAGGTCCTGGCCCCGATCCGCCGCGCGCGGACACCCGCGCTCCACGATCCTCCGCGCCTGGCGCTCGAGGCGTACCGCGGCGCGGCGCGCGGCCGCGACCTTCCTCCTGCACGCCCCCTGACTCGTCGCCGCCATCGCCGCGTCGAGAGACTTGATCGCGCGCTCGGCGAGCGGTCGCGGGGTGCACCTGCACGTGCCGCAGACCGGATCGATCGTGTCGCCCAGCGTCTCGCGAATGCGCGCCGCCACGCACAGGACCGCCGCGGGGTTGCCCGCCGCGTCCTGATCGCAGGGATCGACCGGCAGCGTCGTCGTCGTGGTGGTGGGGAACTCCGGAACCGTGCTGCTGGTCGCCGACGTGCTGGTCGTCGTGCTGCTCGTACTGGAGGTAGTGGTCGTCGTCCGCCGCGTGGTGGACGTGGTCGTCCGGCGGACGGTCGTCGTGGTGCGGGTCGTGGACGTGGTGGTCGTCGTCCGTGTCGTCGAGGTCGTGGTGGTGGTTCGCGTCGTCGACGTCGTCGTCGTTGGCGGCCGCGTCGTCGTGGTCGTCCGTGTCGTCGACGTCGTGGTCGTCGTCCGCGTCGTCGACGTCGTGGTGGGGGCGAGCGTGGTCGACGTGGTGGTCGTCGGCGTGCCGGTCGGGGCGACACGGCGGACCTCACCACCGTACAGCGTGTAGTACAACGCCCCGTCAGGCCCGAAGACGAGGTCGACCACCCCGAACGTGTTCGTCACGAAGTCGACAGGCGTCCCGCCAAACCCGGTGCGGGCAGCGTTCAGCGGCACCCGGACGATCCGACTGCCGTTGCTGTCGGAGAAGAAGTACTGCCCCCCGAACGCCCCGAACCCCGCCGGCGCGAAGGCGCCCCCGGTGATGGCCACGCCGATCGACGTCGGGCCCGAGTGCGGATAAGCGTACACGGGCGCCACGTCGCCGGGGCTCGCGCACCCGGCCGGGCTCGTGCCCTCGCACGCCGGCCACGAGTAGTCACCGCCCGACTGGATGACGTCGACCTCCTCCCACGTGTTCTCCCCGACGTCCCCCACCCAGAGCTTCCCGGTCGCCGGGTCGAATCCCGAGCGCCACGGGTTGCGGAAGCCGTAGGCGAATATCTCCGCCCGCCGCCCCGCCTGCCCGACGAAGGGATTCCCCGCCGGGATCGTCCCGTCGCGCCCGATCCGCAGGATCTTCCCCGACAGCGACCCCAGGTTCTGCGCCGGGTTGCTCGCACTCCCGGGCCCCAGATTCTGATCTCCGACCCCGATGTAGAGGAGCCCGTCGGCGCCGACCCGCAGGCTGCCGCCGTTGTGGTTCCCGCTCGGCCCGGTGCCGATGCCGGGAAGCAGCGACGTGAGCGACGCCGCGTTCACCGTGTCACCCGGCCCCAGCGTGACGCGGAGGACCTCGTTCGCCCGGCCGCTCGTGCTGTTGCAGTCGCCCGCGTTCTTCGTGCGGTAGAGGTAGATGTAGCCGTTGGTCGCGACGTTGGGATCGGTCGCAATGCCAAGAAGGCCCATCTCATTCGACGAGCAGACGCCGATGGCGATGAGCGTGGACGAGGTCGTCGCACCGACCGCGGTCTGGATCTTGAGCGCCCCGCCCTTCTGGATAGCCAGGAGTCGCCCCGTGGGGAGGAACGCGACCCCCGTCGGTTCGCTCAGCGAACCGAGGGCCTGGGTATCGGCGAACCCGGCGACGGGTGTACCCGCACGCGCCGGTCCGACGAGTGCGAGCGCAAGCGCGCACACGAGTGCCTGACGGAGCCCCCACGGCATGACAAGGCCGCGCACCCAATCATGAACGGCGGCCGGAGTCCAATCGGGTCATCCTGCTTTGCGCTTCTTCGCGTCGCGATCCGCGTGGTGGTCCTGGATCGCGTTCCCGATCGCCTGCATCGCCCGCCCGATGAACTGCGGGCGATTCTCCGCCGCCCAGTCGTGACTCGCGCGGAGCCGCGGCAGCGTGCCCTGGAACTGGGGCGCCACGTAGCGCGCGAACAGCTCGTACGAGCGCATCGTCGCCTCGCGATCGGCCCAGTCGTGGCCCATGAAGAGATACGTCCCGAAGCCGCCGGACTGCTTCCACAGACGCTCGATCTGCGCGGCGGCCATGTCGGGTGTACCGATGACGCCGTAGCCGTTGGAGTTCATGGCGTCGACCATGTCGCCCACCTCGACCGCCTCGCCCACGACCGGCAGCGCGGCGACGTGCAGGAAGTAGTCGACCCAGTGCTTCAACCCGAACTCGACGTCCTTGCGGGCTTGCTCCATCGTCGGCGCGATGTGCATCGGGCCGACGAGGCGCCAGCGCGCGCGATCGACCGACCGTCCGTGCTCGGCGGCCATGTCGGTGCAGATTCCCCACGAATGCCCGATGGCGTCGAAGCCCTGCATGCTGGTCGCCCCGAGCGAGAGCAACCCGAGGCCGTACTTACCCGCAGCGCGCGGTCCTGCCGGCGACACCTGCGCCGCGACCGCCATCTCCATGTGCGGACGGGAATACGGGCGCAGCTGGACCCGCGCGTCGCGCAAGGTGAACCAGTCGGTCTGGCGCGTGACCGGCTCGTCCGAGGTGAGCAGTGCGAGGATCGCCTCGAGCGACTCGTCCATCATCTCGCGCTGGCGCAGCGGATCGATCCCCATCATGAACGCATCCGACGGCAGCGCACCGGGCCCGACGCCGAACATCACCCGCCCCATCGTCAGGTGATCCAGCAGGACCATGCGGTCCGCGAGCATCAGCGGATGATGGTACGGCAGCGAGGAGACGCCGGTGCCCAGGCGGATGTGCTTGGTGCGCTCCGCGGCCGCGGCGACGAAGACCTCCGGCGAGGCGATGATCTCATAGCCGGCGGAATGGTGTTCACCGATCCACGCCTCGTCGTAGCCGAGGCGATCGAGATGCTGCACCAGCTCGAGGTCGCGCTGCAGCGCCCATGTCGGGTTTTCGCCGAGACGATGGAACGGGGCGAGAAAGAGGCCGAAGCCCAGACGGTCGGGACCGTTCATGCGCGCTCCTCCAGCCGTCCTTCTAGGGGGCGAGGGCGACCGAGACAAGTCACCGCGGGCGCTCTCACGGTGCCCCGCAGTCGCGTCGCGCGAGGTAGATGTCGGCGTCGCCGTTGCGATCGTCCTCCCAGGCCACGTAGCAGGTGCGACGCGCGCGGCGCCCGCCTACGGCCAGGCTCGGCCGGGTCTGCTCGCTCGCGCCGCTACCCGTGTCGTCGACACGCTCGGCCGCGGTGAACACGCCGGTGGCGTCCTCGCCGGTGGCGAAGAAGACGTCGTTGTTGCCGAGCCGGCCGTCCTGCCATGCGACGAAGAGATGGCCGTCGTCGAACGCCAGCCCGGGGTGCCACTGGTTCGTCGGCGTGTCGCGGTCTGGGTCGAAACCGATTCGCGAGTCGTCGACCTGCCGGCTGGGCGCGAAGGTGGCGCCGCGGTCCGTGCTCCGCGCGCTGAAGACGTTCGTGTCCGCCTCCCGGGCACGGAGATCCGTCCAGGCGACGTGGACGTGGCCTGCGCGATCGGCGGCGAGCACGGGCCGCTCGTTCAGACGCTCGGTTCCCGGGAAGTCGTCGACGCGCACGTTCGCGCCGAAGGCGAAGCCGCCGTCGTCGCTCCGGGCGAGGAAGACGTCCCAGTTGTAGTTGCGGAAATCCGCCCAGGCGACGTACACGGTGCGCCCGACGGCGGTCACCTGCGGCGCCCACTTGTTGTCGTCGTGGAGTGCCAGGTCCACCGGGGCGCCCGCGTCGACGCGCACCGCACGCTCGAAGCGCTTGCCGCCGTCGCGCGCGCGGGCGGCGTACACGTGCTCGAGCGGCTCGCCTTCGGGTCCACGATCGCGCTCGTCGATCCACGTCACCACCGGATTGCGGCCGACGAGCGCGACGGACGGCAGCCACTTGCCGCTGCCGGGCGCGTCGTCGACGCGCACGTCGCCGCCGCGCTTGCGCCCACGGTGATCGAAACGGGCGAGCATGATGCGGCCGTCGTCGTCGTCGCGCCCGTCTGCGAACTCCTGCCACGCGACGACGACGCGCCGGCCGCGCACCGCGACCGACGGATGGAGCTCCATCACCGTCCCGGCGGGATGGCCGCTCACGCGCACCGGCGGGCCGAACGTCTGCCCGCCGTCCACGCTCACCGCGAGCCAGACGTTGTCGAGCCCCGTCGCCGCCGCCGCGTGCCAGACGACGTACACGCGCTTGTCCACCGCCGCGACCCGCGGCGCGTGCTGGGCCACGGGTGTCGCCTCCGGCCCGCTCACGCGGACGCTCGTCCCGAACGTCGGCGACGCCTCGCGGACGGGATCGACGGCGGCGGTCACGGGGCCGTCCGGCACGTCGACATCGGCGAACACGACCGCCTCGCGATAGCCGTTCTCGCACGACCCGACGGCGAGCGCGTCGGCGCACGCGACGCCGGAGCCGGGCAGCAGCCGCGCGCCCAGCGGTGGCGAGCGCCGTCCGCCGCGCGGCGAGGGACGCCGACGGATCGCCGACCCCGGGATCCGGAGCGATCCACGGCGCGACGGCGAGGAATCCCGTGTCCGGGTTCTGCCCGATCCAGGCATTGCCCGGACCGAGCGCGCCGGGGCTCGCCTTCCTGCGGCGCCCGAGGATCGCGCTCTGCCCGTCGAACGTGATGTCGAAGAGGTTGCCGGTCATGCTCGCGTTCACGTTCGCGACCCATGGGGCGTTCTTCTGCAGGTTGGCGAAGCCGCCTTCCTTGAACACGTCGGGCGACCACTCGAGGCTGTCGTAGGCCCACGAGCTGAACGCCTCCGGTTGCAGGATCACGTTGGCGCCCTTGGCGAGGAAGCGGTCGTTCACGTCGACCATCCACGCGTCCTTCGAGATGACGATCCCGAGCCGGCCGACGGGGGTGTCGAGCACCTCCATGTCGCGCACCGGGCCGAACCCGAGGGACAGGCCCGCCGCCTCGCCCGGGGGCGGCTGCTCGATGGGCACCAGGTACGCCTTGTTGGTCGACCCCGAGATCACTCCGTCGGTCCCCGAGGGCGCGGGACGCGTTCCGCCCCGGCCGTCCGGGACCAGCACGCTGCCGTCGGGCGCGAAGACGAAGGTGGTGTTGTAGGGGATGGGCGACACGGCCTCGTAGGCGTAGGCGCGCGCGGGCTCGTCGGGGTCGCGGAGCGCGGCGACCGTCGCCGGGTCGTCGGCCGCGTCGACGCGACGCGCCGGGGCGATGTCGGCGGCGGCCGCCACCCAGACGCCATGCGCTACCGCAAGATCCCGGAACGTCTCGTAGAAGCTCCGATAGAGGGTGTCGGTCAGCGCGAGCACCAGGTAGCGGATCGGCGGCTGCCCGGGAAACTTCGCCTGGTAGTGGGCGACCTGCGGCCCGTAGGTTCCCAGCAGGGAGACGATGGCGCCCACGGCCGTGGTCTGCGTCCGGGCCCCGGCGCCGCGGCTGCCGATGAACGCGGGCGCCAGCCCGACGTCCTCGGCGAAGACCACGAGCGCATGCGGCGGCGCCGTCGGGTCGGCTGGCGCGAGATGGCTGGCGACGTCGTCGACGCCGGCCTGGACGACGCCCGCCCGGCCCGGGAACGTCGCATCCATGAGGGCGGCCATCTTGTCGCGGTACGTCTGATAGGTGACGACGTCCTCGACCCGCTGCTTGTTCCCGACGGCGAACAGGCGAACGGGGGCGGCGGCGACACTGGAAGCGAGCGCGGCCAGCAGGACGACGACGACGAGAGGGCGGCGCATGGCGGGCGGACCCTACCGCCGCCCGTCGGCCAAGGGCAATGGCACCCAACCCGCGGGTTCGAAGCCGGTTTTGGTATTGACACTCCCTCGGGCGCCCGAGTACGGGGAGCCTCCGTTTTTTTCCTTGACCCCGGTCCCCTGGACTGGGTACTACCCGACCTCAGTGGAAAAGCGTCGTCGGGGTGTGCGAAGCGATCTTGAATCTACAGCGCCGGAGGGGGAAGCAGATGGACAGCTCACGCGTGAGGAACCTTCGCGCGCTGCTCGTGGCGCTGGCGGTCGATCACCTGGGTCGCGCGGGTGGAGGCGTATCCCGAGCTACGACGACGGATCGGGTGTCGGCTGCGTCTCGTGCCATCCTGGGTTCACCGGTGGTCCGAGCACCGGCGCTGCTGCACCAGCTACATACCCAGACCTTCAGCATCGGCGCCAATTGCACGCTCTGCCACCAGACCACCGGGGGCGAGAAGCCGGTGCTCACCTACTGGAGCTCGGACTCCGGCTTCGGCTGCTCCGGCTGCCACGGCTGGTCTACGGCGACGACGACGGGCGCCAACGACTTCCAACCCTCCCCCACCTGCGGGCAGCCCAAGGTCGACGGCCTACGGCTTGCGCGCCAAGCACGCCCTCGAGGGCGTCACCGTGTGCGGCAACTGCCACTTCCCCGGATCGACGATCACGGGCGAGCCCGATCCGGCACCGGCGATCCACCCGGAGACCTTCCTCCCGCCGTACTACAACACCGGGACGAACAACCTCACCAATCCCTGCGACACGGCGCAGGAGAGCTTCGACGGCACGATCGGCCTGGACAACGACGGCAACGGCGATGCCGACTACGCTGGTTACGCACCAGACGGTATCCTCGCGGACTCCGCCTGCCAGGGGTTCGTGCCGCCCACGACGACGACGACCACGACGACGACCAGCACGACGCTGCCCTCGGGAGCACCCAAGCGGATCACCGTGTACCCGGGTCAGTCGATCCAGGACGCCGTCGACGCGGTCGCTCCCGGCGGGACGGTCTCCGTCATGCCGGGCACGTACCAGGAGACGCACCTCGGCACGAACGCCGTCACCGTCAGCAAGAACGGGATCAAGCTGATCGCGCGCAGCAAGCAGAAGGATCGAAGGTGATCCTGCAGCCGTTCGGCCTGCAGAAGAACGGCATCGTGGTCGAGGGCACCGTCAACGCTCGCATCGACGGCTCCAGGATCAAGGGGTTCACGATCCAGGGATTCCCGAACAACGGCATCCTGACGCGGTACGTGGACAACTTCAAGATCGAGAAGAACGAGTCGATCGACAACCTCGAGAACGGCATCTGGCCGACCCTGTCCGCGAACGGTCTGGTGAAGAAGAACGTCGCCTACGGGTCGGAGGACAGCGCGCTGTGGGTCGAGGCGTCCGAGAACGTCCGGGTGATCGGCAACGAGCTCTACGACAGCCCGACGGGCCTCGAGATCACGGTGTCGAACAACATCCTGGCGAAGAAGAACGACATCCACGACAACATCGTCGGCGATCGGCCTCTACCACTTCCGAGGGGCGGGGCTGCCGCCGCTCGAGCCGCCCGATCGGAACGGCTTCTGGGACATCGTCCAACAACCACGTGCACGACAACAACGAGCTGAACACCGTCGCCAGCGGGTCTGGTCGCCGGCGCTGCCGTCGGGCGGCGGCATCCTGGTCATCGGTGTCGACAACGTGAACATCCAGACGAACCGGATCGAGAACAACGACTTCTACGGGATATCCGTGGTCGACTGGTGCCTGGCGGTGAGTTGCGCGACGGTGCCTCCTGGCGATCCACCCGCCCTCAACGGTCTGCCCGGAAGACAACACGATCGTGAACAACACCCTCGTGCACAACGGCACCAACCCGCAACCAGGCGATGACCCGCTCATCCAGTTCTTTGCGACGGCAGCCGCCGACCTCACGATCGTGATGACCGTTCCGGTTTCGGATCTGGGCAACTGCTTCGCGGGCAACACCTATTCGACGTTCAAGTCGCTCTTTGCTGCCGCCTCTCCGGTGCCCGACCAAGCCAGGTCCTGCAACTAGCGCTCGCTCGCGACTCTTCCTCGGAGCCCCCGGTTCGCCACACCCGTGGCGCCCGGGGGTTTCTGCATGCGGGCGACGGCGCGGTAGAGTTGCAATCGCCGCGGGGGACGCGGACAATCGGTGCACACGCGCGGGGGGGAACCGGTCGCGCCTGGTCACGAGAGAAGGCCGCAGTGCACTCCCACCGACCCGAACGCGGGGTCCGCACGAGCAACGCCCAGGTCGTCGTTCGTCGATTCGTCGGCCCGGTGGCCGACGAGCTGTTCGTCCTGTGTCGGCCGGGCCAGGGCCCGACCGATGCGGCCCGGCAAGCCGAGGCGATCTACGAGGCCCTGCTCGACACCCTCGCCGCGGCGGGCAGCGGCCCCGAGGCCATCGTCAGCGAGACCGTCTTCCTTCGACGCATCCGGGACGACCTCGAGGCGGTCCGGACGCGCGCGCTCGCGGGTGCTCGGGAGCGCCGGGCTCCGCGCACGACGACGCTGCATCGGGCAGCCGCCGCTCGACGAGCACGCGCAGCTCGAGCTCTCCGCGGTCGCGATGATTCCCCGGCCCGGGGTGTCGTGCGTCGGCACGCGGACGTGTGCCGCGCAACGCCGCCTGCCCGTGCGCGGCCTGCGCGCCGGGCCTGCGCGCGCAGGGTCGTTCGCCTCGGCGACCAGATGCACGCTGCACGCCGGGAACGTCTACGGCTCGGGGCGCGACGCGTTCGAGGAAGCGCTACGACATGTTCCGCGTCGCCGAGGGCCTGCTCGGCGATGCCGGGATGAGCTTCGGCGACGTCGTCCGCACGTGGATCCACCTGCGCGACATCGACCGCGACTACGACGCGCTCAACGAGGCCCGACGCGAGTTCTTCCGGCACTGCGGCATCGAGCTCCGGCCCGCCAGCACCGGCGTCCAGGGCATTCCCTTCCCCGACGCGCACGACTTCTCCATGAGCCTCTACGCGGTGCGTCCCCCCGACCGCTCGACGTCACTCCGATGTCCACCCCGTACCTGAACGAGGCGTGGACGCTACGGCGCGGACTTCTCGCGCGGCCTGCAGGCTCGTCGAGGCGAACAAGGTGACGCTCTACGTCTCGGGAACCGCGAGCATCGACGAAGCGGGACGGACCGTCCACGTGGGCGACTTCGAGGCGCAGGTCGATCGCATGCTGCACAACATCGCGTCGCTGCTCGCCGGGCAGGGCGCCACCTTCGCGGACCTGGTCTCCGGGGTCGCGTATCTGAAGAACCCGGGCGACGCGCCGGTGCTGCGTGCGATCTTCCGACGCAGCGCGGCTTCGACGGCTTCCCGTGCGCGCTCGTCGAGGCGCCGCTCTGCCGGCCCGAGCTGCTCTGCGAAGCGGAGGCCGTCGCGATGCTTCCTCTCGCGACGCGCGGGAGCGTAGGTGCAGCACGATGGCCGAGGGCTCGTCGCCCGGTCGCGGTCGCCTCGCCGTTGCCGCTCGCCGCGAGCCTGCTCCTCGGCCGGCTGCGATCGCGAGCCCAGCACGCAGGAGATCGTCGCCGCCGCCCCGGCCACGCCCGCGCCGCGGAGCCGCGGCTGCAGATCACCTATCCGCGGAGGGCACGCTGTTCCCGCCCGAGAGCGTCGCGCCGACCGTTCGTGTGGGAGGACAAGACGGCGACGCGTCGATCGCTGGTACGTCGTGGTGCGCGACGACACCGGCGCCGACGTGCTGCACGGTGCCGGTCGACGCGCCGCGCTGGCGACCGTCGGAGGAGAGCTGGAAGGCAGATCAAGCAGCGCAGCGCGGAGCGCGACGCCGAGGTCGATCGTCGCCGGCGTCGATCGCGCGAAGCGCGCGACCATCCTGTCGTCGGCGCGCGTGCACATCCGCACGTCGAAGGACGCGGTCGGCGACTCGCTGTTCTATCGCGAGGTGCCGCTGCCGTTCCTGACGGCCGTCCAGGATCCCTCCCGCATCCGCTGGCGCTTCGGCACCATCGACATGGAGGCCGGTCCGCCGATCGTGCTGCAGAACCTGCCCGTGTGCGGCAACTGCCACTCCTTCGCCGACAACGGCAGCGTGCTCGGGCTCGACGTCGACTACGGCAACGACAAGGGCGCCTACGCGCATCATGCCGGTCGTCGAAGCACATGGTGATGGACGACGCGAAGATCATCACCTGGGCGGACTACAAGCGCGAGGACGGCGAGCTCACCTTCGGCCTGCTGTCGCGCGTGTCGCCGACCGGACGCTACGTGATCAGCACGGTCAAGGACCGGTCCGTGTTCGTCGCCATGCCGGACCTGATGATCTCGCAGCTCTTCTTCCCCATCAAGGGCATCCTCGTCGTCTACGATCGGGAGACGAAGACGTATCGCGGCCCTGCCCGGGCGCCGACGACCCGCAGTACGTGCAGACCAACGCGGTGTGGAGTCCCGACGGCAAGGAGATCGTGTTCGCCCGGACGAAGGCCTACCACGCCGAGCGCCTCGACCAGCAGAACAGCGCGCTGGTCGACGAGAAGGACGTCCCCGAGTTCACCGTCGAGAAGAAGCCGTTCCGCTACGACCTGTACCGGATCCCGTTCAACGACGGGAAGGGCGGCACGCCGGTGCCGCTCGAGGGCGCGTCGGGCGACGGGATGAGCAACTACTTCCCGAAGTACTCGCCGGACGGCAAGTGGATCGTCTTCACCAAGTCCAAGAGCTACATGCTGCTGCAGCCCGACAGCGAGCTGTACATCATCCCGGCCGCGGGCGGCGCGGCGCGGCGCCTGCGCTACAACACCGCCGCGCATGAACTCCTGGCACAGCTGGTCGTCGAACAGCCGCTGGCTGGTCTTCTCCTCGAAGGTGAACGGGCCGTACACCCAGCTGTTCCTCACGCACATCGACGAGAACGGCAACGACAGCCCGCCGGTGCTGCTCGAGCGCTTCACCTCGCCGGACCGGGCCGCGAACATCCCGGAGTTCGTCAAGCTGCCCGGCGACGCCATCGCCGACATCCGCGAGCAGTTCCTGGATGCGTACTCGTTCCTGCGCGCCGGGATGGCCAACGAGCACACGGGAGACCACAAGGGAGCGGAGCGCGCCTATCGGCGCGGGCTCGAGATCGCCCCGGACAACGCCGAGCTGCGCAACGCGCTCGGCTGGACGCTTGTTCCAGGACGGGCGGACCGCGGAGGCGGTGGCCGAGTACAAGCGCGCCCTGGCGGCGAATCCCGAGCACGCGAAGGCGCACAACAACCTGGCGCTCGCGCTGGTGGAGCTCGGCCAGCTCGAGGAGGCGGCCACGCACTTCAAGGCGTCGCTCGCGATCGAGCCCAAGGCGGAGATCTACAGCGACCTCGGATTCACCATGGCGCGGCTGGGCAACGCCGAAGGAGGCGCTCGCGGACTACCAGAAGGCGCTCGCGCTGGATCCGAACTGCGCGTCGGCGCACTTCAACCTGGCCGTCACCTCCGTGCAGGCGGGTGAGCTTCGCGGAGGCCGAGTCCCACTACCGCAAGGCGCTCCCGGGCACGACCGACCGCCGAGACCCACAACGGCCTGGGGTTCGTGCTCGCCCGGCAGGGTCGGGCGGACGAGGCGATCGCGCGAGTTCCGCAAGGCGATCGACGCTGAACCCGAAGTTCACGCCGGCCTACAACAACCTCGCGGAAGCGCTGGTGAAGCAGGGGAAGCTCGAGGAAGCGGAGACCTACTACCGGCGCTCGCTGGCCGAGAAGCCGAGCCCGGCCGTCCACAACGCGCTCGGCGCCGTCCTGCGCCAGCTCGGCAAACCGGACGAGGTTGCGGACCAGCTCGGCAAGGCGAGCGTTCCGGATGCGGCTCGGTGAGGTGACGGAGCTGCGGGAGGCTTTCGCGTCCGCGGTGGCGGGCGCCGGCCGCCTGGACCTGGCGCGCGCCGCACTGGCCCTCGCCCGGATCGGGCACCCGGAACTCGATCCGGCGCCGTCGCTCGCCAGGCTCGACCAGCTGGCCCTGGCCGCGCGGCCCGATGTCGACGCGGCCGGCGATCCCGCAGGCGGGCTGCTGGCGATCGCCCGGCATCTCTTCTCCATCGACGGGTTCCGCGGCAACGCCGACGACTACTACGATCCGCGCAACAGCTTCCTGAACGACGTCCTCGAGCGGCGTCTCGGCATCCCCATCTCTCTCGCCGTGGTGCTGATCGAGGTGGGACACCGCTGCGGCATCGCGGTCGAGGGCGTCGGCTTTCCTGGACACTTCCTCGTGCGGGCGGCGGGTGCGGACGGCCCGGTCCTGCTCGATCCGTTCTTCGGCCGGCCGGTCGATCTCCCCGAGCTGCTGGCGCGGCTCGAGGCGTTGAGCCCGCCGGGGCGACCACCGTTCACCGAGGTCCCCTCGCACTTCCTCGCCGGGGCCTCGCCGCCCGCGATCCTGGGACGCATGCTGCGGAACCTGCTGCAGGTGTACCGTCAACGCGACGAGCCCGAGCGAGCGCTCGCGGCGGTCGATCTGATGCTCGTGCTCGATCCCGACGGCCGCGACGAGCTCCGCATCCGCGCCCGCCTGCTGGAGAAGCTCGAGTGCTGGGGCGCCGCCGCCGCGGACCTCCGGCGATGGTTGGCCCTCGCGGGCAACGCCGACGACGCCGATCGTGTCCGCGCTCGGGTGGCCGAGCTCGCCCGGTTGGCCCCACCGACCCACTGAGCCCCCGCCACGTCTGTCTGCGGCGCATGGACACCCCGGGTTCATACCCTGGCCGGATTGTCGGATGGGTCGGCGAGAGATATCCCGCGGCCCGTGACCCTGAGCGGGATGACGACGCTGCTCGAGACCCCTCTCAGCATCTTGCTCATCGACCCCGACGAGGCGGCGCGCGATCGCGTGCGGGCGGCGCTCCTCGCCGCCGAGCCGACGGTACGCGTCAGCGTCATGGGTGGACTCCGGGCGGCGCTCGAGATGCTCGGCAGGGTGTCGTTCGACGCCATCGTGACCGAGCTCGACCTCCCCGAGGCCCGTGGCGCCGCCGCGCTGCACGCCCTGCGAGCGGCCACCCCGGGCATCCCCATCATCGTCGTCGCCGGCGGCGGCTCCGAGGCGCGGGCCGTCATCGCGATGCGCCATGGCGCGACCGACTACCTCCCCAAGGACACCGCGGGGCTCGGGCAGCTGGGACCGGCCGTCCGCACCGCCGTGGGGCGGGCCTTGCTGTCCACCCTGGATGACGGTGCCGCCGGGCCGTCGACCTTCCCCGTATGTGGCGAGGGAGAGCCCCTGATCGCCGGCGCGCGCACCATGCGCCCCGTCCTCACGCTGCTCGAACGCGCCAGTCGCAGCGCCGTCCCCGTTCTCATCGAGGGCGAGACGGGCACCGGAAAGGAGCTGCTCGCCCGCGCCATCCACCAGCGGGGTCCACGACGCCAGGCGCCGTTCCTGGTCCAGAACTGCGCCGCCATCGCCGAGTCGCTGCTCGAGAGCGAGCTGTTCGGCCACCTGCGCGGCGCGTTCACCGGGGCGGACCGCGATCGCCCAGGCCTGTTCGCCGACGCCGGCGACGGCACCGTCCTCCTCGACGAGATCGCCGACGCGCCGCCCACGGTCCAGGCCAAGCTGCTCCGCGTGCTGCAACAGTACGAGGTGAAGGCGGTCGGGGCCGATCGCCACCGCCGGGTCCGTGCGCGCATCATCGCCGCCACCAACCGCCGACTCGAGGACGAGGTCGATGCCGGACGCTTTCGGCGCGACCTCTACTACCGGTTGGCGGTGTTTCCACTGCGAGTCCCGCCGCTGCGTCATCGGCGCAGCGACATCCTCCCGCTCCTGACGACGTTCCTCCGGCGGTTCGAGGCGGAGGAGCAGCGCGCCACCGGCGGCTTCGCGCCCGACGCGCTCCAGGCGCTGCAGGCCTATGGCTGGCCCGGGAACGTCCGCGAGCTCGAGCACGAGGTGCACCGGCTGGTCCTCACCGTACCGCCCGGCGCGCGCGTCGACACGCGGCACCTCGCAGAGCGCATCCGGGGCGGCACCGCCATCGCCGCCGGGGAGCCGTTGGCGCGCGTGCTCGCGCGCGTCGAGCTGGCGATCCTTCGCGACCGCATCGAAGCGCTGCCGTCGAAGGCGGCCGCGGCGCGCAGTCTCGGCATCACGCGCGAGGCGCTGTACGCCAAGCTCCGGCGCCTGGCGCCCGCTCGAGACTAGTTCAGCTGGCGGCGCAGCTCGTCGAGCGCCGCATGCGCGGGCTCGTAGCCCGGCTGGATCGCCAGCGCCCGCTCGTACTCGGTGATCGCGCGGCCGAGCAGCCCCTTCGCGCGATAGACCTGCCCGAGATTGCAGTGCGGATAGTGCCGCGGATCGTAGCGCTTTGACTCCAGGGCGCGCTCGAGCCAGGGCACGGCGTCGTCGAAGCGCTCGAGCTTGATCAGGTAGGAGCCGATGTCGTTGTACGGGTTGCCGAAGTCGGGATCGATCTCGATCGCCGCCTTGCACGCGGCGATCGCCTCCTCGTAGCGACCCTGGAAGCTGTACGTCCAGCCGAGGAAGGTGTGCGCCTCGGCGGTCGGATGGATCTCGATCGAGCGCTGGTAGTGATCGATCGCGCCCTCCAGGTCGCCGGCCATCTGCCGGCGATACGCCTCACGCAGCAGCTCGACGGCCTTCTGGAAGCGCTCCTCCGCGGTCATCGGGCCCGAACATACCGTCGGGACGCGCAGGCTGTGAAGAGAGCACCACGCGGCAGATGCTACAGCACCCGAGAAGCGTCAGTAGCCGTCGAGCCGCGCCACCCGATCGCGTTGCCACGCCGCGTCGCCGAACGTCAGCTCGGCCGCCTTGGCGCGCTTCAGGTAGAGACCGACATCGTGCTCGTCGGTCATCCCGATGCCGCCGTGCATCTGGACGCCCTCGTTGGCGATCAGCAGGTAGGCGTCGGAGCAGCGCGCCTTCGCGACGGCCGCCATGCGGGCCACCTGGGCATCATCGGCCCCGTCGTCGAGCGTGCGGTGCGCGGCCATGACGATCGAACGCGCCAGCTCGGTCTCGACGAAGAGACGCGCCGCGCGGTGCTTGAGCGCCTGGAACGATCCGATGGGCACCCCGAACTGCTGCCGGGTCTTCAGGTAGTCGAGGGTCATCTCGTACGCGGCGGTCATGCCGCCGAGCATCTCGGCGGTCAGCGCGATGGTCGCGCGATCGACCACCCGCTCGAGGAGGCCGAGCCCCTCCCCCACGGCGCCGACCACGGCGTCGCCGTCGACCGTGACGCCGGCCATGTGCACGAGCGCCGCGCCACGGTCGTCGACGCGCCACTGCCGCTCGACGGAGAGACCCGCTGCGGCGCGCGGGACCAAGAAGAGCGTCACGCCCTCGCGATCGCGCTCGGCGCCGGCGGTCCGGGCAGACACGATGAGCACGTCGGCAACGTGACCGTCGAGGACCTGGACCTTCTCGCCGGTGAGCCTCCAGCCGCTACCGCTCCGCTCGGCCCGCGTGGTCACGTGACCGAGGTCGAAGCGGCCGCGCGGCTCCTGCGTCGCCACCGCCAGCAGCCGCTCGCCGGCGGCGACTGCCGGCAGGTGCGTCTCGCGCTGCGCCGCGGTGCCGCCGAGGACGAGCGCCGTCGCGCCGAACACGGCCGTCGACAGCACCGGCTCGGGCGCCAGGTTCCGCCCGAGGGCCTCGATCACGACCATGAGGTCGCTCCAGCCGAGCCCCGCCCCGCCGTATGCCTCGGGGATGACGATCCCCAGCCAGCCGAGCTTCGCCATCTCGGTCCAGAGATCGCGCGAGAAACCGTCGGCATCGCGGCGCTCGCGATACTCGCGCAGCCGCTTCGCCGGCGCGCGGCCGGTCATCAACTCGCGCGCCGTGCGCGCGAGGATCTCCTGCTCTTCCGAGAGTACCAGCGTCGACATCGTTCAGTCCGGGAGGCCGAGCACTTGCTTGGCGATGATGTTGAGCTGCACCTCGGAGGTACCGCCCTCGATGGTGTTGCCCCGCGAGCGGAGCCAGTCGCGCGTCATCTGCAGCTCGTCGGGCGCGAAGCCCGGACCTTCCCAGCCCAGCCCCTGCGCCCCGGCGATGCTGACGGTCAGCTCGCGGCGGCGCTGGTTCAGCTCGGTCCCCACCAGCTTGAAGATGGAGGTCTCCGGGCCCGGCGGTTGGCCGGCCTTGAGGCGGTCGCGGGAGCGCGACAGTGTCAGGTCGAGACAGAGCTGGTCCATCTCCACCTGCGTGATCCGGTCGCGCAGCATCGGGTCGGCGACCCGTCCGTTCTCCGTCGGAAGGTAGCGTCTGGCGAGGGTCAGGAGTCGCGAGCGGTCGTCGCGCTCCTTGAAGACGTCGGCGATCATGTTGCGCTCGAAGCGCAGCAGCATCTTGGCGATGCCCCAGCCGGCGTTCACCTCGCCCAACGACGTTGGCCACCGGCACCCGCACGTCGGTGATGAAGGTCTCGCAGAACGGCGACGCGCCGCTGATGAGCTTGATCGGCCGCACCTGCACGCCCGGGCTCTCCATGTCCATCAGGAGGAAGCTGATGCCCGCCTGCTTGACGCTGGGATCGGTGCGCACGAGCAGGAACATCCAGTCGGCCTTGTCGCCGTACGATGTCCAGACCTTCTGCCCGTTCAGGATGAAGTCGTCGCCGTCGCGGACGGCCTTCGTCTGCAGCCCCGCCAGGTCGGAGCCGGCGCCCGGCTCCGAGTAGCCCTGACACCACCGGACCTCGCCGCGGACGATGCGCGGAATGTGCTCGCGCTTCTGCTCCTCGCTCGCCACCTGGAGCAGCAGCGGCCCGATCATCGTGAGACCGAAGCCGAGGAGCGGCGGCCTGAGCTTCAACCGACCCATCTCCTGCTGCAGCACCTTCGCCTCATCGGCAGAGAGCCCGCCGCCGCCGTACACGCGCGGCCACGCCGGGGCCGTCCATCCGCGCTCGGCCATGACCGCCAACCAACGCATGACGTCCTCGGGGTAGCGGGATTTCTTCCCGCCCCAGCAGACGTCGTCCGCCGATTTCGGCGGGGTGAACATCGTCTTCGGCGCGTTGACCGTGAGCCACGCACGCGTTTCCTCGCGGAAGGCCTCGATGTCCCCCATGGTCCGGGTGCATATGCGACGTCCGGCGCTGGTGCAACGCAGCGCGAAGCGTCCTTGACGGTCTCCGTCGTCCGCCTCTAGTGTCGGCTCGATGAGCATCGAGCGGTCCCTGCGAGGCTTGGGCGTGCTGTTGGCGATCGTCGTCGCCGCCGTGGCACCGGCGGACGGCGCGTCGAAGAAGGCCTGCAAGGCCTCCCTCTGCCGACCCCAGATCACGGAGTGCAAGGCGGCCTGCTCCACGCTCGCCAAGAAGAAGCGGGCGCGCTGCCGGACGCGATGCAAGGGCTCCGTCACCCGCGCCTGCCGGAGCGACCTGCAGCTGTGCGGCGACGTCGGCGGCGGCGGTGGTGGCGGCGGCGGGGGTGGTGGAGGCGGCGGACAGTGCGTGGCCTACTCGTCGACGTGCACGGCCGAGCCCCTCGTCGATTCGACGCTCGTGCCGGCCCAGATCTGCGACCTGAACATCTCCTCGATCCCCGCGTGCACCGCGAGCTTCCAGAGCCTCCTCGATCTCTCGACGCCGACGAAGACGACCGCCGGCGAGTGCTGCGTGGTCGACACCTGCGCGGGCAGGACCGCCTTCGGCGTCTACAACCTCTTCGGCAGGACCGGCATTCCGAACCCCCCGACGACGGCGCCCGTGCTCGTGACCCTCGACTACCAGTCGAGCTACTTCGAGCGCCCGCCAGGCAACCAGTTCGATCCCGGACAGTGGCAGTTCACCATCGGCTCGGGGGCCACCGTCGGGTGCATCGTGGACGTCCCCAACGTCCTCGCCGCCGCGGGCTTCCGCTACAACTACAGCTCGAGCGACCTGGCGGCGCCCTACGCAACGCGCCCGTCGTCTCTTCCCGAGGCGAGCTGGCACGCGCCGTGGGCCCTCTCCGCCGGCCAGACGGCCGTGTCGATGAGCGACACCGCGGCGGCGCCGGCCGGCATCGTACTCCCCGGCGGCGGCAAGCCGTCCATGTGGGACCTCGACCCCCTCCTCTTCAGCACCCAGCGCAATCCGCCGGTCGAGGTGTTGAGCGAGTCCTTCAGCGTCGACAAGGTGTGCCGCGACGAGGTCATCGTGTCGGCGTCGGGCACGTTCCGCAGGCGCGACGGATCGGAGTGCTCCGTCAACATCTACGCCCGGGCCTCCACGCACTGCGACACCGCCGACAACTGCCTCGGCGGAAGCCAGTGCATCGACGGCCGGTGCCGGATCGGACTGCCGGGAGCCGACCCGATCGGCATCCACTAGCATCCTCCGCTACGATCCGGCGAGCCTCGTGAGACGGCCTTTGCCGGCTCAGTGCGGCATGATCTGCAGGCCGAGGAACACCTGCACGCCGCCGAGCAGCACCGCGGCGGCGCCGAGCCACGGGTGGACGATGCGTGCCCACGGGTCGCGATCGAGGCGCCGTGACAGGATCGCCGCGCCGGCGAACAGCCAGACGATGCCGGTCCCGGTGCGGAAGTGCCAGCTTGCCGCCGTCTCGAGATCGTCGCGCAGCCACCACGTCACCGCCGCACCGCCGGCCCAGCTGGCGACGGCCAGCACGAGCACCCAGGGAGCGAGACGCGCGTGCGCGACGCGCAGCGCCGGGGCGCGTCGCAGCGGAAGGCGACTCCGGAGACCGAGGGCGCCGGTCCACGCGGCGAGCGCGATCGTCACGCCGCCGAGGATCGGGTGGCCGTAGAGCAGGGTCGCGTGCAGCGCGTCCACCGGGCTAGGAGGGTGACCCGAGATGGCCGTCGGCTGCGGCGAGCAGCCGCGGCAGCTTGGTCGCGAACTCGCCCTTGGCCAGGACCTCGCCGCATCCCAGGGCTCGCGCGGTCTGCATGACGTCGAGCTGCTCGTGGCCGACGAACCCGACGGTGCGCGTGGCGGCCGTCGCAGGGTCGCGGGCCAGCTGCTCGAGCGCCGCCATGGCGTCGGGCAGGCGCAGATCGATCAGGACCAGGCGGGCACCCCGCGCGGCGTCGACGCACGCCGTGGCGTCCCGTGTCCCGACGACGGCGACGCCCGAGCGCTCGGCGGCCTCGCGGATCTTCGACGTGAACACGAGGTCGCGCACCAGGTAGACGACGTCCGCCATGTGTGGGCACCATAGCATCGCCCGCCCATGGGTTCACGACGACACCCTGCCCTGATACCGCTCTCCCACGACCATCAGCACGCGCTCGCCCTGGCGTTCCGGCTGCACCACCCTTCCCCGCCCGGACCGGTCACACCGGTCACGCCCGCCAGCAGTCCCGCGACGCGGGCGGCAGAGGTCGCCGATCTCTGGGCACGCGAGCTGGTGAGCCATTTCGTCGCCGAGGAGACCGTCCTCTTCCCGGCCCTGCGCCGCCATCTCGCGGCCGAGGATCCGGCTCAGGCGCTCGTCGCGCGCCTGGTCGACGAGCATGGCCGCCTCCGTTCCCTGGTCGAGTCGCTCGCCGCCGCCTCCGACGACGCCGCGCGCGTCCGGCTGCTCGCAGCGTTCGGCGACCTGCTCGAGGCCCATGTCCGCGCCGAGGAGCGCCAGTTGTTCGTCCGCTTTCCCGAGCTGATCACGGACGAGACCGAGGTTCGCGACGTCGATGCCGGGATCCGCGCGAGCCTCGCCGGGCGCCCCGCGGAGACCTGCACAATCTAGCGACCCGGCATTGGGCGTATTGATCCGGCCGGACGCGCATGGCAGGACGCCCGGACCATGCCGCTCCGCCGACGCACCGACGGCACCCCGGTGGCGAACCTCCACCCGGTCCGCCGGATCATGCCGTTCATCATGCCGACCCGGGCGGAGTCGGTCGTCATGTTCGAACAGCAGGTCGACGTCGAGCCGGCACGACGGCTGCTGGCCCGCCTGAACGCCGATCGGGCCCCCGAGCGGGCGGTCACCCTCTTCCACGTCATCCTCTACGCGTTGGGATGCGCCCTCGACGAGTTCCCGCGCCTCAATCGGTTCGTCGCCGGCAGCCGTCTGTACGACCGGAGCGGCATCTGGCTCGCGTTCAGTGCCAAGACCGCGCTGGAGCGCGACGCCCCGATCTTCACCGCCAAGATCGAGTTCCGCCCGGCGGAAGCGCTCGAGGCGTTCGCGGATCGACTCCTCGGCCTGATCCGCGGCGTCCGCATCCAGCGCGAGACGCCCACCGAGCGCGAGGTGAAGCCCTTCCTCAAGCTACCCGCCCCGCTGCTGCGGCTCGGCACGCGCCTGGTGCGCTGGCTCGACGGGCGCAACCTGCTGCCCGCACGCTTCATCGCGGAGGATTCGCTGTTCGCCTCTGTCTTCGTCGCCAACCTCGGCAGCGTCGGCCTCGACGCCGCGTTCCACCATCTGTACGAGTACGGCACGATCCCGATCTTCGTCACGGTGGGACAGGTCGCCCCGCGGCCCGTCGTCCTTTCCGACGGTCACGTCGGCGCCCGCGACGTCTTCGCACTCCGCTACACCTACGACGAGCGAATCGAGGACGGCTTCTACGCCGCCCGTGCCCTGGAGCGCGTCGCCGCCTTCCTCGGCGCGCCGTCCTGAATCAGGGCGCGCCGAGGGTCGCCCAGAGAGGCGACGCGGCCGCTCTCGGCAGCTGGTCGACCGCGAACAGCGCGTCGGGTACGGCGGCACCGTACTGGACACCGCTCACCTCGAGGTCGGTGGAGCCCTTCTCCTGGAGGTTCTCCATCCGCTGATGGAGCACGGTCGGCACGCCCTGCACCTCGGCAATCCGGTCGAATGTCTCCACCTTCCATCGCTGGTTCGCGGGGTCGTAGTAGTCGCGCATGAGGGGGAACCCGGTCACCGCATCGACGGTGGTGACGATCCGCGAGTAGAACCACGTCGAGGCCGGAACCGCCTGGATGCGGTAGACCTTCCGTCCACCGACGGTGTCCTCGCCGAGGAGCGAATACGTGGAGTGGAGGTCGACGAGGCCAAGGTCCGCGAAGGTGAAATCGGACCCGACGAAGGACTCGTAGCCCGGAAGCGGGATCAGCTTGCGCACCCGGCCGACGACGGGCAGCCAGAGCCACTGCGTGGTCTGCTGGGGCGTCTCCTGGATGAGCCACGATATGCCGCGCGGCCCGTCCTGCCCGAGCATCACCGTGACGACGCGCTCGCCCTCGGCCGTGCGCTTGCGCGCCTGCCCCGCCACGACGCGGGTCGTCTGCGAGCGCAGGGGCGAGGTGGTACTGATGGTGAGCGTCCGGAGGCTCGCCTGCTCGGGCTCGAGCACGGCCTTCATCCGGGCGACGAGGTCGGCGACCTTGGGCGGATCCGTCGCCCAGGCGGGCGAGCCGAAGAGAAGCACGATCACGAGTAGGCGGGTCCGCATGAGGTCCTCCCAGGCGCGCCCCTTACCGAGGCGCCTGCCGCCGGTCAATCTGCGCTTGACATACTCCCGCGCCATCCGGCAAAAGAGCACGTCGTGATCGTGAACCGCGCGCAGGCCTGTTGTTGTTGCTGTCCCGGCATCCCCGGGCTTCCTGCGCCCATCGGTCGCGCGACGGTGACGATCCACTAGAGACGATACACCAGCACTGTACGACCAACGGCCCGGGAGGCTCACGCCCCCGGGCCTTTTTTTTGCCCAGATCCCGACTCGCAAGGAGAGCACCGTGATGAGACGTCCACCCCGAAACGCGACGCGCCGATCGGCGCCGAGGGAGCCATTCATGCACTGGATCCGCACCATCGCCGCCGCCCTGGCACTGCTCGCGACCATCGCCGTGCCGGCCCGTGCCGTCGACATCCTGAACGTGTCCTACGACCCCACGCGCGAGCTGTATCGCGCGATCAACGCGGCCTTCATCGCGCAGTACGCCAAGCAGACGGGCGAGACCGTCGAGGTGAACCAGTCGCACGGCGGCTCGGGCACGCAGGCCCGCGCGGTCGTCGACGGACTCTCCGCCGACGTGGTCACCCTCGCGCTCCTACCCGACACGAATGCGATCGCCAAGGCGGGCCTCATCGACAAGGGCTGGGAGAAGCGCCTCCCGAACGACTCCGTCGCCTACACGTCGACGATCGTGTTCGTCGTCCGCAAGGGCAACCCGAAGGGCATCCACGACTGGCCCGACCTCGTGAAGCCAGGCGTCGAGATCATCACCCCCAACCCCAAGACCTCGGGCAACGGCAAGCTCTCGCTGCTCGCCGCCTGGGGATCGGTGACCGAACGCGGGGGATCACAGCCCGCCGCGCTGGAGTTCATCACCAAGCTCTACGCGCAGGTCCCCGTCCTCGACCTGGGTGCCCGCGGCTCGACGGTCACGTTCGTGCAGAAGAAGATCGGCGACGTCCATCTGACCTGGGAGAACGAGGCCTACCTCGAGGTGAAGGAGTCGGGCGACGAGGTGGAGATCGTCTACCCGCCGATCAGCTTCCTCGCCAAGCCCCCGGTGGCCTGGGTCGATGCCGTCGTCAACAAGCGCGGCACCGCGGCCGTCGCCAAGGCATACCTCGAGTTCCTCTACACCGACGAGGGCCAGCGGATCGCTGCACAGAACTTCTACCGGCCGATCAAGCCGGTGTCCGGCCCGGGCATCCCCACCTTCCCCGACATCAAGCTGTTCGGGATCGAGGCCGTCGCCAACAGCTGGGAGGACGCCTACGACAAGTTCTTCGGCGAGGGAAAGATCTTCGACAGCTTCTACAAGCCGAGGAAATGATCCGATGATCGACGTCAACCGCCGCGTGCTGCCGGGGTATCATCTCAGCCTCGGCTACGCGCTCACGTACCTGAGCCTGCTGGTCATGATCCCCATCGGGGTGGGGGTGCTCAAGGCCAGCTCGCTGTCGGCCGCCGACTTCTGGGCGGCGGTGTCGACGGAGCGGGCGCTGGCGGCGTACCGACTGACCATCGGTGCGTCGCTGGCGGCCGCGAGCATCAACGTGGTGCTCGGCGTCCTGGTGGCGTGGGCGCTCGTGCGCTACGAGTTTCCGTTGAAGAGCCTCCTCGACGCCCTCGTCGACTTCCCCTTCGCGCTCCCCACCGCGGTCGCGGGGCTGACGTTCTCGAGCCTGTACGTCAAGGACGGGTGGCTCGGGCGCTTCCTGGTCCCCCTCGGCATCAACGTCACGTACACGCGGCTCGGCATCGTCCTGGTCCTCGTCTTCGTGAGCTTCCCGTTCGTCGTGCGCACGCTGCAGCCGGTGCTCGACGACCTCGACCGCGCGATGGAGGAGGCCTCGGCCTGCCTCGGCGCCTCCCGCTGGCAGACCGTCACGCGGGTCGTCCTCCCCGACATCCTGCCGGCGATCATCGCGGGCTTCGCCCTCGCCTTCGCCCGGTGCCTCGGTGAGTACGGCTCGGTGGTCTTCATCGCCGGCAACATGCCGTTCCGTACCGAGATCGCGCCGGTGCTCATCGTCGCCCGGCTCGAGGAGTTCGCGTACGCCGAGGCGACGGCGATCGCGATCGTGCTGGTCGCCATCTCGCTCGCCTCGCTCTTCCTGATCAATCTCGTCGAACACTGGAGCAAGCGCCACCATGGCTGAACCCCACGCCCCCATCCATCGGCGCGCCCACGAGGATCCGCCCTGGGTGCGACGACTCGTGGTGACGGCCGCCGTCGCCACGATCGTGCTCCTGATCGCCGTCCCGCTCGCCAACGTCTTCTACGAGGCGCTGGCCGGGGGCCTCGCCAGATACTGGCACAATCTCGTCGGCAACCCCGACACCCTCGCGGCCATCCGACTGACACTGACGGTCGCGCCCGCCGCGGTGCTGCTGAACCTCGTCTTCGGGCTGATGGCGGCGTGGGCCATCGCACGGTTCCGTTTCCCCGGCCGCACGCTGCTGACGGCGTTCATCGACCTGCCCTTCGCCGTGTCTCCGGTGGTCGTCGGCCTGTTCCTGCTCCTGATCTTCGGCCGCCAGGGCATTCTCGGCCCGTGGCTGATCGAGCACGACATCAAGATCGTGTTCGCGACCCCGGGCATCATCCTGGCGACGGCCTTCGTCACGTTCCCGGTCATCGCCCGCGAGCTGATCCCGCTGATGGAGGCCGTCGGCCCCGACGAGGAGATCGCCGCCGTGAGCCTCGGCGCGCGTCCCTGGCACGTCTTCACGAAGGTCACGCTGCCGAACATCCGCTGGGGCCTGCTGTTCGGCGTGATCCTCTGCAATGCCCGCGCGATGGGCGAGTTCGGGGCCGTGTACGTCGTCTCCGGCCGCATCACCGGGAAGACCGACACCATCCCGATCCGGATCGAGAAGCTCTTCCAGGACTACGACATGCCGGCGGCGTTCGCCCTCGCCTCCGTCCTCGCCTTCCTGGCGCTCCTCACGCTCCTCGCCCAGGTGGCGCTGCGCTGGAAGTCGGCGCGCGTGATCGCAGAAGGAGAACTCCGCACATGAGCATCAGCGCGCAGCACATCACCAAGCGATTCGGTCGCTTCCTCGCACTCGACAACGTCGACCTCGAGGTGCCCGACGGACAGTTGCTCGCCCTGCTCGGGCCGTCGGGCTCCGGCAAGACGACGCTGCTCCGGATCATCGCCGGCCTCGACGTGCCCGACGCCGGAACCGTCCGCTACAGCGACGAGGACGTCACCGAGGCCCCGGTCCGCGATCGCAACGTCGGCTTCGTCTTCCAGCACTACGCGCTGTTCCGCCACATGAGCGTGTTCGAGAACGTCGCGTTCGGCCTGCGCGTCCGTGGCAGGAAGGGCGACGTGGTCACCGCTCGCGTGCGCGAGCTGCTCCGCCTGGTGCAGCTCGACGGCCTCGAACGCTCGCTGCCGAGCCAGCTCTCCGGCGGTCAGCGCCAGCGCGTCGCACTCGCCCGCGCGCTCGCGGCGGAGCCCAAGGTGCTGCTGCTCGACGAGCCCTTCGGCGCCCTCGACGCGAAGGTGCGTCAGGAGCTGCGGCACTGGCTCCGGCGACTGCACGACGAGATCCACGTGACCAGCGTGTTCGTGACCCACGACCAGGAGGAAGCCTTCGAGGTCGCCGACCGGGTGGTGATCATGAACCAGGGGCACATCGAGCAGGAGGGTTCGCCGCAGGAGATCTTCGAGCAGCCGGCCAACCCGTTCGTCATGGACTTCCTCGGCAACGTCAACGTCTTCCACGGCCGGGTCGAGCGCGGGCAGGCCCGCGTCGGCGGTCTCGAGATCGCCTATCCGCAGTACCCGCACGACGAGGCGAAGCCCGCGACGGCCTTCATCCGCTCGCACGAGCTCGACATCGTCCGAACCATCAACGGCAGGCAGGCGCTGCGGGCGACGGTGGCCCACGTGAACCCCGCGCGCCCCGTCGTCAAGGTCCGGCTGCACGCGGAGGAGTTCGGCCTGTGGATCAACGTGGATCTCGGCTGGGACCGCTACGCCGAGCTGCGGCTCGCCGCGGGCGACGTCGTGTACGTCGTCCCCCGGAAGCTGCGGGTCTTCGTCGGCGGTCTCGACTACGCCATCTGAGGAAAGGAAGGAGGGGAGGATGGTCGAGCACTCTCAGGAACCCGATCGGAGCGACGAGGGGACGGCCGCGCTCGAACGCATTCGCGTGGCGCTCCGCGGGCTCCGCTACGGCACCGTGACCGCGGTCGTCCAGGACGGCGTCATCGTCCAGGTCGAACGCACGGAGAAGGTCAGGCTCAGGTGAGTCCCGGCTGACAGGCTTCGCCTACCCGACGACGGGAGGCACCCGATTCCCGCAACTCGCCGCTGACCGGAACGACCGGAGGCACGCATGCTGAAGAGAAGGAGCATGGCATGTTCTCCGGAACCCGATGGAGATCCTGGCTGGCCGCGGTGGGCGCGGCCGGCGCACTCGTGATCACAACCGCGCCCGCCGAGGCGCAGCAGAAGAAGCCGAGCTACCAGGACCTGGAGCGACGCATCCAGCGCCTCGAGCGGCTGCTGGACCAGAAGGGCACCGGCCCGGACCTGTACAAGAAACCCTCCGCCGTCGCCCCGACGGCCGAAGCCCCCGTCGATCAGCAGTCGGTCGAGAACATCGTCGACGAGAAGCTGAAGAAGCAGAAGGTCACGGCCGGCTTCAAGGACGGCAGCGGCTTCTTCATCGAATCGCCGTCCGGCGACTTCAAGGCGAAGTTCCGCGGCCTCGTCCAGGCCGACAGCCGCTGGTTCCCCGAGAACAGCGGCAAGACCAACAACGACAACTTCTACCTCCGCCGCGCCCGCCCGATCTTCGAGGGCACCCTGTTCAAGTACTTCGACTACAAGTTCACGCCGGACTTCGGCCTGGGAACGACCGTGATCCAGGACGCATACGGGGACGTCAACTACTACCAGCCGGCCAAGGTGCGTGCGGGCAAGTTCAAGGATCCGTTCAGCCTCGAGCGCCTGCAGTCGGCGTCCGACGTGCAGTTCGTCGAACGCTCGCTGGCCGAGAACCTGGCCCCCAACCGCGACGTCGGCGTGCAGCTGTGGAGCGACTCGCTGTTCAACGGCACGCTCACCTACCAGCTGGCCGGCATGAACGGCAACATCGACGGCGGCTCGAACGATGGCGACACGACGAACGGGAAGGACGTCTTCGCCCGGCTCTTCGCGACGCCGCTCTCCGACACCGACATCGACTGGGCGAAGGGCTTCGGCGTCGGCCTGGCCGGCTCGTATGGCCAGTCGAACGGCGACAGCGTGTCGGGACTCAACTACCGCACCATGGGCCGCGCGACGTGGTTCAAGTACAACACGTCGTCGTCGGTCGCGGTCAACACCTATCGCAACCGGTACCGCTACGCGCCCCAGGCCTACTACTACTGGGGACCGTTCGGCTTCATGGCGCAGGGCATCTTCAATACCGAGGAGTTCCGGCGCACCGAGACCTTCAAGAAGCCGAAGGACGGGCCCCAGCCGCCCAACCTCAACACCAACGCCAAGCCGTTCAACTACGGCTGGTTCGCGCAGGTCTCCTACGTCCTCACCGGCGAGAACGCCTCGTACAAGGGCGTCACGCCGATCAACAGCTTCGACCCGCGCAACGGCCGTTGGGGCGCCTTCGAGCTCGCGTTCCGCGCCTCCCAGGCCACGATCGACGACGTGCTCTTCGAGCGCGGCTTCGCCAGCGAGAAGTCGGCGACCAACCACGCGACCGAGTACACCTTCGGCGTGAACTGGTACCTGAACCGGGCGCTCAAGTTCCAGTTCAACTACGGGCGCACCAACTTCGACAACGGGATCACGTACAGCACCGTCGGTCCCGCGCCGCGCGAGCACGAGGACGTGCTCCTCACCAACTTCCAGGTCGCCTTCTGATCGAGACATGACGACCCTCCACCCGTGGCCCGGGCGGCGACGCCCCATGCCCGCGACCGGACCTTCCCCCGGTCGTTGTCGCCGCCGGGCGTGACGTAGCCCGGTCACCAACCCGCCCCGCCCTCCACCTCACAGAGGGCGCGGGCCACGGACGGCGGTCCCAGGATGGGACCGCCGGGAGGGAGAGTCCCCGACATGTCCACCGCCCCGACGTCCTACAAGAGCCATGGCCGCTGGCAGCAGGCCCCGAATCCGCTCGTCGTGCGCGAGGCCCGGAGTCCGCACGAGGGCGAGCGCCGCCTGATGGCCGCCGTCCTCGAGGACGCGGTCACGCTCTACCGCGAGGGCCCGCGCTCGCGTACGCGCACCACCTACGCCGAGCTCGACCGCTGGCTCGCGAGCGACGACCGCAGCACGCTCTTCACGTTCCTGAACCTCTGCGACGTGCTCGGCCTCGACGCCGAGCGCGTACGCCGCTACTTCGAGGACCTGCGCACCGCACGGATGTTGCGGCAGCGCGTCGCCGCACTGACGGACGTGCGCGAACGCGCGGCTTGACAAGGACGCAGGCGGTCGCGTACGGCCGGCGTCGGCATGCGCATCGCCCTCACCGCCGATCAACGGTCGCTGCGCGACCACCTGCGTCAGTACTTCGCCGAGCTCGTCACCCCGGCCTACCGGGAGGAGCTGGCGCACACCGAGGGCGGCGGCCCCGAGTACCGCCGGGTGCTGCGCCAGATGGGCGCCGACGGCTGGCTCGGCGTCGGCTGGCCGGTCGAGTACGGCGGCCAGGGCCGCTCCGCCATCGAGCAGTTCATCTTCTTCGACGAGGCCATGTACGCTGGCGTGATGGTGCCGACGCTCACCATCAACGCGGTGGCGCCGACGATCATGGAGCACGCCTCCGAGGAGCATAAGCGGGCCATCCTGCCGCGTATCCTCCGCGGCGAGATGCACTTCGCGATCGGCTACACCGAGCCGTCCGCCGGTACGGATCTGGCCTCGCTGCGGACCAAGGCCGTCCGCGACGGCGACGAATGGGTGATCAACGGCAACAAGATCTACACCAGCCAGGCCGAGTACGCCGACTACATCTGGCTGGCGGCGCGCACCAATCCCGACGCCGCCAAGCACAAGGGCCTCTCGATCCTGATGGTCCCGACGACGTCGCCCGGCTACAAGTGCACGCCCATCTGGACGATGGGTGGCTTCCGCACCAACTCGACGTACTACGAGGACGTGCGCGTGCCCGCCGATCACCTGATCGGCCCGGAGCACGGCGGCTGGTGGTTGATCGTCACCCAGCTGAACCACGAGCGCGTCTCGCTCATGACCTGCGGCATGCTGCAGAAGCTCCTCGAGGACGTCACGCTCTGGGCGAAGGACAACCGCGCTGCCGACGGCCGCCGGGTGATCGATCAACCCTGGGTGCAGCTGAACCTCGCGCGAGTGCGCGCCAAGCTCGAGGTGCTGCGCCTCGCCAACTGGAAGCAGGCGTGGTCGCTCACCCACAGCGCGCTCAACTACGCCGACGCCTCGGTGGTGAAGGTGTTCGGCAGCGAGCTGAACGTCGAGGGCTATCGCCTGCTCCTCGAGGTGCTCGGTCCCGGCGGCGCCATCCGCGACGGCAGTCCCGACGTGATCCTGCGCGGCCGTCTGGAACACCTCTATCGCGGTCACGCGCCCATCCTGACCTTCGGTGGTGGCACGAACGAAGTCCAGCGCGACATCATCGCCATGGCCGGCCTGGGCATGCCCCGTGAGCCGCGCGGAGCGATCTGACACATGGACTTCGCCTACACCCCCGAGCAGGAGGCGCTCCGCGATCTGGTGCGCACGATCCTCACCGACCATGCGACCCACGAGCGGCTGCGCACGCTCGAGCGCGACGGCTGGTTCGATCACGACCTGTGGCGCGCCCTCGCCCAGGCGAACGTCCTCGGCCTGGCGCTGCCGGAGTCGCACGGCGGCAGCGGGCTCGGCCTGCTCGAGCTCTGTCTGGTGCTGGAGGAGGTCGGCCGCGCCGTCGCCCCCGTGCCGGTGCTGGCGTCGCTCGTGCTCGGCGCACTCCCGATCGCACATGCCGGCAGCGCGGCGCAGCAGCGCGCGCTCCTGCCAGGCATCGCCGGCGGCGAGGTCATCGCAACGGCTGCCCTGGTCGAGGTCGGCGCGAGCGATCCAACCGCGCCGGCGACCTCGGCCCGGGCGGACGGCGCACGCTGGCGGCTCGACGGCGTCAAGACGTGCGTCCCCGCCGCGACGCTCGCGACGCACGTCGTCGTCCCGGCGCGGACTCCTGGTGGCGTCGGCCTCTTCCTGGTCGATCCCCGCGGCGCGGGCGTTCGCGTCGAGCCGCAGGTGCTCGACGCACGGCGAGCCCCACGGCAGGCTGACGCTCTCGGGCGCGGCGGGCGAGCCACTCGGCGATCCCGCTGCGGGTGCCGCGGTCCTCGCCTGGCTCGAGCCGCGAGCGATCGTCGCCACCTGTGCCGTGCAGCTCGGCGTCTGCGACCGTGCGCTGCGCATGGCCGCCACCTACACCTCCGAGCGCGAGCAGTTCGGCCGTGCGGTCGGCAGCTTCCAGGCCGTCCACACGCGCGCCGCCGACGCCTACATCGACGTCGAGTGCATCCGTCTCTCGACCTGGGAGGCCGTCGACCGCCTCGCCAACGACGAGCCGGCCGACGACGCGGTCGCGATCGCCAAGTTCTGGGCTGCGGAGGGCGGGCAGCGGGTCGCCGTCGCGGCGCAGCACCTGCACGGCGGCATCGGCGTCGACGTCGACTATCCTCTGCATCGCTACTTCCTCTGGGCCAAGCACCTCGAGCTCGTCCTCGGCTGCGGGACGGAGCACCTCGCGCGCCTCGGCGCCCGCATGGCCGCCGACGCCGACTCGCGTCGTTGACAGCCGCGCGCACCCGGCGCCTAGAACCGCCTGAGACTCGGCGAGGAGGCGCGCCATGGCGACAGTCGATCGGTACGCGATTCCGGTTCCGCAGCTCGAGTGGGACGTGCCCGGGAAGTTCGACACGACGTTCCGCTGGGAGTACGCCGACGGGCGCGACGCCCTGGTGAATCTCTACGAGAAGGGCAAGAACCTTCAGTGGAACACCAACACCCGGATCGACTGGTCGCAGGACCTCGACCCGGAGAACCCGCAGCTGCTGCCGGACGAGACGGTCTCCATCTTCGGCTCGCCGGTGTGGAATCGCATGACGCGCCAGGAGCGGGCGAACCTGCGTCGCCACCTGCAGGCGTGGCAGCTCTCCCAGTTCCTCCACGGCGAGCAGGGCGCGCTCGTCTGCACCGCCAAGATCGTGCAGCAGGTGCCGAACGTCGACGCCAAGTTCTACGCCGCCACCCAGGTGATGGACGAGGCGCGGCACGTCGAGACCTACGCCAAGCTGCTGCACGAGAAGTTCGAGCTGGCCTATCCGATCACGCCGACGCTGAAGCGCCTGCTCGACGACATCCTCAGCGACTCGCGCTGGGACATGACGTACCTCGGCATGCAGGTGCTGATCGAGGGACTCGCCCTCGCCGCGTTCGCCTCCATCCGCGACCAGGCGCAGAACTCGCTGGCCGCATCGGTCAACGCCTACGTGATGCAGGACGAGGCGCGCCACGTCGCCTTCGGTCGGCTGGCGCTGCGCGACTACTATCCGCAGCTGACGCGACGCCGAGCGCGACGAGCGCGAGGAGTTCGTCGTCGAGGCGTGCTACCTGATGCGCGACCGCTTCCTCTCCGAGGAGGTGTGGGAGACGACTCGGCCTTCCGGTCGAGGAGTGCATCGCCTTCGTCGACGCGTCCCAGATGATGCGCGAGTTCCGCTCGCGCCTCTTCACCCGCATCGTGCCGACGATCAAGGACATCGGTCTCTGGGGCCCGAAGATCCGACGCGCCTACTGCGAACATGGGCATCATCGGCTTCGCCGACGTCGACACCGAGGCGCTGAGCGCCGAGGACGAGCGCGTGGCGCTCGAGTTCGACAAGCGCCGCGCGCACTGAGCCCGATCATGCCCGATCTCGCCCTCGCTCCGGCCACCGATCTCGTCCGTCGGCTCCGCACCCGCGAAGTGAAGAGCCGCGACCTGGTCGAACGCTATCTCGATCGCATCGCGCGCCTGAATCCGCCGCTCAACGCGGTGGTCACGCTCGACGCCGACGGCGCCCGCCGCCAGGCCGACGCTGCCGACGCCGCCCTCTCCCGCGGTGTCCTCGCCGGGCCGCTCCACGGTCTGCCGATGACGATCAAGGACACCTTCGAGACCGCCGGCATGCGCACGACGGCCGGCGCCCCCGAGCTGGCGGAGCACGTCCCGTCCACCGACGCAGTCGCCGTCGCCCGCCTCCGCTCGGCCGGCGCCGTCGTGATGGGCAAGACCAACGTCCCTCTCTACGCCGGCGACGCCCAGAGCTACAATGCGGTGTTCGGAACGACCAACAATCCGTGGGACGCCGCACGGGCCCCCGGGGGATCGTCTGGCGGTGCGGCGACCGCGCTGGCCGCCGGGCTCTGCGGGCTCGAGCTCGGAAGCGACATCGCCGGGTCGATCCGCCACCCGTCGAACTGGTGCGGCGTGTACGGCCACAAGCCGAGCTGGGGGATCGTTCCCGTCCGCGGCCACATTCCGGGACCACCCGGCGCGCTGTCGCACGGCGACATCAACGTCGTGGGGCCGATGGGCCGCAGCGCCGCGGACCTCGCGCTCGCGCTCGACGTTCTGGCCGGTCCCGACGCCGATGACGCCGTCGGCTGGCGCCTGGCGCTGCCACCCCCGCGGCGGCGGACGCTGCGGGAGTACCGGATCGCCGCATGGTTCGACGATCCGGCGTTTCCCGTCGACCGTGAGGTGCGCGCTTCGCTGGAGAGCGCCGTCGAGGCGCTGCGTCGCGCCGGCGTCGCGGTCGACGACCGTGCCCGTCCGGACCTTTCGCTCGCCGCAGCACTGGACGTGTACCTCCGGCTCCTGTCACCGATCATGCTGGGGGGCGTTCCGGACGAGGTCTGGGAGGGGATACTCGGGCACGCCGCGCAGGTGGGCGCCAGCCCGGCGACCCCGCTCGATCGTCTCGTGCAGGCGGCCACGATCCGTCATCGCGACTGGCTGCGGGCGGACGAGGCTCGCGCCAAGCTGCGCGCCCGCTGGGATGCGTTCTTCCGCGAGTGGGACGTGCTCCTCTGCCCGGTCGACCCGGTCCCGGCGCTGCTGCACGACCACAGCGAGCCGCTCGGCCTGCGCACGATCCGCGTCGACGGTGAGACCCGACCATATCTCGATCTCGTCGCCTGGGTGGGAGCCATCGGCAGCCTGTGCCTGCTCCCTGCTACAGTCGCGCCCGTTGGCCGCACGCCCGGCGGGCTACCTGTCGGCATCCAGATCGTCGGCCCGTACCTCGAGGACCGGACGACGATCGACGTCGCACACCGGATGGCCGAGATCACCGGCGGGTTCACGCCGCCGCCAGGGTACTGAGCCGCGCGTCGTTCGCGCGCCGCGGCGGGGCGGTCCCCCCGCGGAGGCGACAAGGCGCGCGGCCTACTCCGCCTATGGCTCCGTAGCGGCCGCGCTCTCGCCTCCGCGGGGGGACCGCCCCGCCGCGGCGCGCGATCACGTCCCGGTGGCGAGGAAGGGTACGGCGGGGGCCGGGTCGGTCACCGTGAACGTCGAGCCGACACCCGGCGTGCTCGACACGGTGATGGTGCCGCCGAGGAGATCGACCAGGCGCTTCACGATGTAGAGGCCGAGGCCGACACCGCCGAAGCGGCGGGTGGACGAGCCATCGACCTGCCGGAACATGTCGAAGATCACCGGCACGTTCTCCGGCGCGATGCCGATGCCGGTGTCGCGGACGACGAGGGTCAGCTTCCCGCGCGCCCACTCGGCCGACACCTCGACGACGCCCGCGCCGGTGAACTTGAGGGCGTTGCCGACGAGGTTCTTCAGCACCGTCTTCAGCTTCACCCGGTCGCTGCGGACCATCCGCGCGCCGGGTGCGATCCTCCAGCGGAGATCCACGCCCGCAGGGACCAGCGGCGAGAGCTCCGCGCTGAGCTCGCCGGCGAGGCTCTCCAGGTCGACCAGGTCGCGGCTCACGGTCTCGCGACCCGCCTCCAGGCGGCCGAGATCGAGCGTCGCCGTCACCAGGTCCAGCAATTCGCGAGCGCTGCGGCCGAGGCGTGCGATCGGCTCGAGCTGCGTCGCGTCGAGGGAGCCGAACGCGCCCTCGGCCAGCAGGTCGACGTACCCCGTGATGACGTTCAGCGGCGTCCGCAGCTCGTGCGACATCGTCGCGACGAAATCGGACTTGAGACGGCTCGCCGCCTGCAGGTCGGCGATCAACCGGGCATTCTCGACCGCGACCGCGGTGGTCTGCGCTATCCCGACCGCGAGGCGGCGCTGCCGGGTGTCGAACGATCCGGTCCGCGTGCGGTACCCGTGCACCTGCACGCCCACGACCTTGCCGCCGCAGCGGATCGGCGCATACAGCGCCGACGCGACGTCGAGTCGCGTGAGCAGTTCGCGGGGAGCGAGGGTCTGCGCGCGGGCGTCGGCGATCTCGACCAGCTCCGATTCCCAGACCGTACGGATGAGCGGAATCGAGTCGAGCGACCACTCGAGCTGCTTCAGCTCGGTCAGGATCTCCGGGCCGAGGCCGACGTTGGCGACCAGGCGACTGGTCTGGCGCATGTCGTCCCACATGAACGTGCTGCTCCAGTCGCAGGAGAGCGCGGCGACCGCGAGGCTGTTCACCTGCTCGAGCATCTCGGGGCGGCCGAGGTGCTCGCCGAGCGTCCGCCCGACGTCGACCAGCGTCGCCGCGATCTGCGCTTCCTCCTCGGCGAGCCGCTTCGAGCGCGCCAGCGCCTCGTCCGCTCGCTTGCGTTGGATGACGGACCCGAGCTGCGCCGCGACCCATGCGACCAGCGTCACGCGCTGTTCGTCGGGCGGCGCCGGGCAGAGGAACTCGATCACGGCCGCCACCTCGACGCCGGCGAGCACCGGTACCGCAACGGCGCCCAGCAGCCCTGCCCGGCGGGCGGCATCGGCCCACCCCCCGCGCCGACCAGCGCCTCCTCCCCTGCGGGATGGGGCGCATGCGTGACCCAAGCGCGTCCGACGAGCCCCGACGTCTGCGGCAGGACGAGTCCCTCGCCAAGGGCCTCGACCTGGACGAGCTCGTCGCCACCCGCGTGCCACGTCGCCCCCAGCTCGAGAACGCCATGCTCGACCCTGAGCGTCCATGCACGGGCGAACGGCCAGCCGAGCGCCTCACCCATCGTGCGCATCACCACCCTGAGCGCCGCGCCGAGTCCCGCCGCCTCGCCGACGGCGAGCGTGATCTCCTGCAGCAGCCGGCGCTCGTCGTCCGCGCGCTGGCGCTCGGCACGGGTGCGCTCGGTCGTCCAGGCGACGCAGACGGAGGCCACCCAGGTGACGGCGGCCGCGACGAGCAGATACGCGACGTCGGCGAGCGACTCGCGCACCAGCACGATCGCCGCGATGCTCATCACCGCGCTGAGCGCCACCATCCCAAGCTGGGGCACGACACCCCACGGCAGGAGCGTCGCGGTGATCATGCACGAGATCACCGAGATCACGGGGATCGACTGCGTATTGTCGGACAGCCAGTCGGAGATCACGCCGGACCCGAAGACCCCCGTCAGCACCAGCAGCGTCGCCACGATCGCCAGGCGACGACTGGGGGCGCCGCGCGTCGCAACGAACCCGGCGCCGAGCATCGCGAGCTGCATCGCCGCGATCAGGTAGAGCGGCCCGAGCAGGTGCGGATGCAGGAACCAGTCGGCGACGGCGAAGAAGAGAATCCCGACGAAGCAGAGCCACAGCCCGGCCCGCACGCGCTCGGCCAGGGTCGCAGTCTCGGAGGAGGACGGTAGGTCGATCGGTGCCATCACGCCAACGGGCGTCACTTTGGTGACGGTCCCCGCGCCCACGCCCCCCGTGGACACGACGGATCGTCGCGGAACCCTGGTCGAATGTTCAGGCTAGCAACGCGCGTGCCCCGGCCGTCCGCACTGCGCTCGCCGGGGTTGCGGCATCCATCCGCAGCTGGATGATGCCTCGCGCAATGCCCCGCTCCGCCACCGCCGGACGTGTCGTCGTCCGCACGCTGCAGCTCGCTTTCGCCGCCGTCGCCGCGAGCGGGACGTTCATCGTCTCGTGGTGGCGACTGCGAACCGTCCCCGACGCGCGGGCCCGCGCCGCCGGCCGTGCCCTTGTCGCCGCCTGCACGCGGCTCGGCGCGACCTTCATCAAGGTCGGGCAGATCGCCTCGACGCGCGGCGACCTGCTGCCCGCCGGCCTGGTCGGCGAGCTGGCGAGCCTGCGCGACCGCGTGCCGGCCTTCCCCTTCGCCGCGGTGCGCGCGACCATCGAGCGCGACTTCGGACATCCCCTCGAGACGCTCTTCACCGAGTTCGCGACGACGCCGGTCGCCGCGGCGTCCGTTGCCCAGGTGCACGAAGCGATCGCCCGGGCGAGCGGTGAGCGGGTGGCCGTCAAGGTCCGGCGCCCCGACATCGTCGACCGGGTCGCGCTCGATCGCGCCATCCTGCTGGCGTTGGGCCGTGGGCTCGAACGGCTCGTGCCGACGGTGCGCCTGCTCTCGCTCGAGGGAGCGCTCCGCGCCTTCTGCGACGCCGTCGCCGCGCAGATCGACCTCGGGAACGAGGCACGCAACAACCGGCGCTTCGCCGCCAACTTCGCCGACGACCCCGACGTCCATTTCCCGCGGCTCCTGCCCGCGCTCTGCTCCGACGCCGTCCTGACGATGGAGTTCGTCGACGGAGTCGACGAGGCCGGGATCGACGACGCGGGCATCGACCGCCGCCGCGTCGTCGACGCCGGCATGCGGTGCATCTGCCGCATGATCTTCCTCCACGGCTTCGTCCACGCCGACCTACACCCCGGCAACCTGCGCTTCCTTCCTCCGGGTCGCCTCGTCCTCCTCGACCTCGGCCTGGTCGGCCGCCTCGCCGACGAGGACCGCCGGAGCTACGCGGAGCTGATCTGGGCCCTCTCGACGGGAGACGGCGTCACCGTCGCCCGCCTCTTCCATCACCATGCGCCGCGCACCGCCACCCGCGACTACGCGGCCTACGAGCGCGACGTCGTCGCGTTCGTCGACCACGTCCGCCGCCAGGGCCTCGCGCGCCTCCAGGTCACGGGGGAGATCGCGCGCATCTTCGACATCCTGCGCCGCCACGGCATCCAGGCGCGCAGCCACGTGACGATGATCAACGTGGCGCTGATGACCGCCGAAGGGCTCGGTAAACGGCTCGCCCCCGAGCTCTCACTCACCGACGCCGCCCTACCCTACCTCGCCGAGGCGCTCGGCCTCCCGGCGCCCGCGCCGCGCTGACTAGCCGCGCGCCAGCAGCCCGCGCCGCGGGACCGTCCAGATGGTCTCGCCCGTCACCCCCCAGCGGGCGAGGAGATGATTGGCCGCCAGCACACCGGCGGTGACGGCGCGTTCCATCAGGGCGGTCGGGAGATCGAGCCGGACGAAGTCGCCCGCGAGGGCGAGACCGGTGGTCGGCGTCGCCACGCCCGGTCGGGTCGCGTGCGAGCCGCACCCGAACGCCGGGCAGTCGCGCCGGACGAGCAGCCGTTCCTCGACGATGCCGGCCTCGCGCGCCTCGGGATAGACCGCGTGGAATCCGTTCAGGAGATCGCGACGGACCACTGCCTCCGGCAGCGCCGGATCGACCGCGTACGCGTGCAGCTCGACGACGCTGCCACGATGACGCTCCGCCCAGCGGGCGCTCTCCCCTTCGATCCGCTCGTAGAGCGATACGTTGTCGAGGAGGCCGACCCCCGTGGTCCCCGCGAACGGCGCACGATCGGCCGCGAGGGGCCGGTCGAGCCAGAGCCGCAGGACGACGAACGGCAGCGTGACGTCGAGGTCGCCGACGCCCGCACGCCACGATGGATCGCCGAGACGCGGCGACGCGTCCACGATCGCCTTCAGCGCCGGAACCGTCACGGCGAGAACGACCCCGTCTCCGGAGATCGTGTCGGCGTCCGTCCGCACCCGGAATCCATCCTCGCCGACGTCGATTCCCGTCACCGTCGTGCCGATACGGACGTCGACGCCCTGCGCCGCCAGGTACCGCGCCAGCGGGGTCCAGAGGGCGACCGAGAACGGCTCGCCCAGCACGTCGAAGACGAGGCCCTCCGGATTCGCGACGAAGTAGAAGTGGAACATCATCAGCAGCTCGGCGGCGCTCATGCCGTTCTCGGGGTTGAAGAACGAGTGCGCGAAGACGTCGAACAGCATCCGCCGCGCCGCCGGCGGGAAGCGCAGCGCATCGAGGTACTGCCGCGCCGAGAAGCCGTCGTACTCGGCGTAGGTCCGGGTCGCGTCGAATGCGAGCATCGCGCGCGCCGTCCGCCCGTCGATGCGCGGGAAGTCCCGCCAGCGGAGCGACGGGGTGCGCAACGCCAGCACCGCCAGGTTGAGCACCGGAACACGCGGCAGGCCGCTGAACGACTCGACGGAGCCGCCCGGACCGAGGATCGGGTAGTCGTCGAGCGGTCGGAGCGCGGCGAGCGTGGGATCGACGCGCCGGAGCAGCGCCCGCAGGTTGTAGTACTGGCGGAAGAACGCATGGAAGCCGCGCTCCATCTCGAAGGGCTCCCCCGAGGCGAGGTGGTCCGTCCACGCGGCGACCCGGCCACCGAGGACCCGCTCGCGTTCGAGCAGGGTCGTGCGCACGCCGCGCTCGGCGAGCGCCACCGCCGCAGCGACGCCCGCGAGGCCACCGCCGACGACCACCGCCGTCGTCCCCGCCGGCGCCCGCTCGGTGCCGGGGGTGGCAGCGATGCGCTCCGGCCGAAGACGAAGCGGCACGATGCGGGCTACGCCGGGACGAGGCGGTTGTGTTCGCGGCGGACCCGGCGCCGGACCGGGGCACGAAGCGCCTCGAGTCCGCCGTGGGCGTCCAGGAACGCTTCGACCCGGCGACGAGCCTCGCCGGCGAGGCCGGCGAGGTGGTCGACCGCACGCTGGAACATCCACACGGTGTACGGGAAGACCACTCGCTGCCCCTCGATCTCGCCGATGCGGAACCGATGCGCGCCGATCCCACGGGGGATCGTCGCCCCGGGATTGGCGTCGAGCCACACCGCCAGCTGCTCCGCGCTGTCGCGCAGCACGGGCAGATGCTCGGAGAACATCCGAGTGAGGATCGGCAGCAGCGTCCCGGGGATCGCGTCGTCGGGGAGAAACGCGCCGCCGAGCGGCTCGGGGGCGTTCATCCGCTCGGTCCAGGCGACGAGTCGCGGCGCGCGGCCGCGCAGCAGGCGTGCCGGATACGGATCGCGGCCGAGATGCGCGTAGAGCGGACCCATCAAACCGAAGTCCCCGATCGAGGGCCGTGTGCCGAGGAGGAACGGGTGCGCGGAGAAGTGGGCGTTCAGCTGGTCCAGGAGCGCGAGCGTCCAGGCCTCGATCGCAGGGATCGTCTCCGGCGTGACGCCGAGGAGCGGCAGCGATCCGCTGAACGGAGCCGACAGCTGCTCTCCCGCGGCAATCTGCTCCTCGCGGGTCCCTGCCGGAACCACCGTCTCGCCGAACTCGCGGAGGACGAATTCCCGGTTCTCGGCGAACGACCAGCGATAGTGCATCGCGGGGAGCACCAGCCACTCGTCTCCGTAGATCTCCAGCAGGAGCGCGACCATGCGCTGCAGGGGGCCCTCGGGGTACACGGACGGCCCGGGCACCTTCGCCTCCACCCAGTCGATGATTTCCGTCGTGTCCTGGACGGCCGCACCGTCCGGCGTCAGCAGGACGGGGATGTACCGCACGCCCGTCCTCGGAATGATGATCTCGCGGTAGACGTCCCGCGTGGCGAGCATCTCCTCGAACGGGACGCCCTTCCAGCGCAGGTATGCACGAGCCTTGCCAGTGTAGTACGACGCCTCGGCGCCGATCAGGGTCCAGCCGCTCATGTCAGCTCCTCGGCGCGAGTGTGATCTCGGTCCCGTCCTCGCCGACCGTGACCGGCCCCGAGTACACCTCACCGACGCCGCGCGTGAACAACCGCCGCGTCAGCACGTTCGACGGAGCGGGCACGAGGTGCGTGAGCACCAGCTGGCCGACGCCCGCGTCGCGCGCGACGCCGGCCACGTCGAGGACGTCGGTGTGGTACCCGACGATGTCGCCGGCGAGCTTCGCGAACGCGCGGCCGACCGGTCTGCGCGGCGACCTCCGAGGCGCGTTTCACCATGTCGCCGCGCAGCGCCTCGTGCACCAGCACGTCCGCCCCGCGCGCGTGCGCGACGAGATTCTCGCTGCGCTTCGTGTCACCCGAGACGACGACGCTGCGGCCCTGGTAGTCGAACCGGTAGCCGACCGCCGGACGCACCGGGTCGTGGTCGACGCGGAACATCGTGACCTTCAACCCATTGCGGTCGAAGACGACCGCGTCGGCGGTGGGTCCCTCGTCGAGCGGCACCTCGTGGGCCACCGCGCCGGCGGCGGCCCGCGGCATCGCCGCATCGCCATGGTGCGCCACGCGAGCGTCGACGTCGCCCGCATAGGCCCGACGGAAGCCGTCGACGACCGCCGCCGTCCCGACCGGTCCCCACACCTCGAGGGGCCGCGTGCGGCCGGCGATCCAGCTCTGGGTGGTCGCCTCGCCGAGGTCACCGATGTGATCGGAGTGGAAGTGCGTCAGCAGGATCGCCGAGAGGCCGGCCGTCGGCAGGTTCGCCAGGTCGACCACCTTCCAGGAGCCCGGCCCCGCGTCCACGAGGACGAACTCGCCACCCGCGAGCACCGCCGTACAGGCGCTGGCGCGGTTGCGGTCCGGCAGCGGCGACCCCGTCCCGCAGAGCACGACGTGGAGGCCCGGCGCCGTGAGGAGGTCGGTGCGGGCGCGACCGAGGTTGCGTTCGATCTCGCGATCCACCAGGCGCTGACAGCCGACGAGCGCGAGCACGGCGAGCGCCAGCACGCCCCCACGTCCCCGGGGCCTCATGGCGAGCGTTGTCCCCATGAGGCCGACGTTATTGCACTGAATGTGCATGAAGCAAGAGGAGGTGTCAGTCGCGCGCCCGCAGCAGCGCCGCGAGGGTGCGCGCCATGACGCGGCTGGCGGCGGCGACGGGGAGCCGCTGGTGGCGGCGGAGCGCGTCCCACGTCGACCAGTCCGAGGCGACGGCGAGCGCCGCCACCAGCTCCCGGCGCTCGGCCGGCGGGCGGCGGCCGAGCTCGGGCGCGAACATCGCCTCGACCTCCGCCTGCGCCATCCGCCGTCCACCCGCGAGGCGCGTCGCGACCTCGCGCGAGAAGGGCTCCATCAGGACCGACGCCCGCCGCACCGGATCGATCGCCTGCAGCAGGCGGCTCCGTCGCCGGACGAAATCCGCGATCCGTCGCTCGAGCGATCCGGTGACGGTCCCCGGGGCGGTCAGCACCCGCAGACGCTCGGTCTGGCGGTCCGCCGCGGCGGCGAAGAGGGCATCGACGTCGCTGAAGTGCTGGAAGATGAGACGGAGCGAGAGCCCGGCGCGGTCCGCGATCTGCGCCGCCGTCGGGCGCAGGTAGCCCTCCTCGAGCAGGGCGAGCAGCGCGTCGACCACGGCTGCGCGCGAGCGTTCGCTGCGGGCCAGGCGTCCGTCGACGCGGGCGAGGTGCGGCACCGCCATGGCCGCCCTTGCTGCCTCAACCCGGCCGGCGCTGCAAGCCGCGCGGCCGGAACGGGGCGTCCCGTCCCGGCCGCGCGTTGCTCAGTTCGTCGGCGGGGACACCGGGAAGTCGAGGTGCCAGCCGTTCGGTCGCAGCCGCCAGTCCGACTTGTAGACCCAGCAGTCGGGCACGTTGTCGGCACCGATGAGGCAGATCTGCGTGGTCATCGTCGGTAGTGCGGCCTTCGACTCCATCTCGCGGTAGGCCTGGAACTTCACGTGCCAGATGTTCTCCCGCAGGAACAGGTTGACCTTGTAGAGGCCGTCGCGGACGCCGGGGCCCGGCGGCCTGCGGGAGGTGCGGTCCCTGAAGTCGTACTTCGGCCTCGCCGGGTTCCCCTTGGTGATCAGGTCGCCGCTGAGCAGATTGCCGGCGTATACCGGCCCGGTGACGCAGCTGTTCACGTTCGTCACCAGGAAGGTCATGCGATCCGTTGCGGGAGCGATCTGGTGGCCAGGGCCGAGGTCGGACATGCTCACGCCGCCCTGGATCTTGATGAGATCCCAGTCGCTCGGCCGGAAGATGATGGCCGCCGGATCGTTGTAGATGATCCCGCACGCCGAGCAGTCGGGATCGTTACAGTCGAAGAGGCAGTCGCCGTCGTCGTCGACGAGATTGCCGCAGATCTCCCGCAGGCGGCACGCGTCGCAGCCGTCGCCCGGGTTCGTGTTGCCGTCGTCACACTGCTCCCCGGAGCCGGGGTCGACGATCAGGTTGCCGCAGGTCGGCAACGTGCAGTTCGCCTCGCAGCCGTCGGCGTTGGCCGTATTGCCATCGTCGCACTGCTCGCTGCCCGTCCGGATGCCGTTGCCGCAGCGGGTCGGCGTGCAGTTGCTGTCGCAGCCGTCGCCGTTCGTCTGGTTGTGGTCGTCGCAGACCTCGGGCGGGTTGATCACACCGTTGCCGCAGGTCGGTAACGTGCAGTTCGCATCGCACCCGTCGCCGCTGGTCGTGTTGCCGTCATCACACTCCTCGCCGTGGCTCGGATCGATGACCCGGTTGCCGCAGCGGGGGAAGGTGCAGTTCGGATCGCAGCCGTCGCCGATGGTGGCGTTGGCGTCGTCGCACTGCTCGCCGGCGTTGGTGATGCCGTTGCCGCAACGCGGGACCGTGCAGTTCGCGTCGCAGCCGTCGTCGCTGGTCGTATTGCCGTCGTCGCACTCCTCGGGTGCGCTCGTGATGCCGTTGCCGCACGCCGTCGGCGTGCAATTGGCGTCGCAGCCGTCGCCGTTGATCAGGTTGCCGTCGTCGCACTGCTCGCCGGCCGTCCGGATGCCGTTGCCGCACGCCGTGGTCGTGCAGTTGTTGTCGCAGCCGTCGCCGTTGGTCGTGTTGCCGTCGTCGCAGAGCTCACCAGGACCGCGGACACCGTTGCCGCACGTGTCGTGGAGCCAGGTCTTCGTGGCCGTACCGGTCACGGTCCCGGCGCGCGGCGATCCGGCGAGCACGATCCCCTGCTTCCCGGGCTTCTTGAACTTGAGACCGACCGGGGCCGTGAAGGCGACCGAAGCGGTGATGGTGTCGGTTCCGGAGGCCTGGCCGAGGTTGTGGGTCGTCGACGAGTAGGAGAACGCGAACTGCCCCGAGCCGTCGGTGACACCGCCTCCGGTGATCGGTCCGGAGATGCCGGTCAGCTCGAGGGCGATGGCATAGCCGGTGACGAGGGCGCCATTCGTGTCCCGGACCGTCGCGGTCACCGTGTGACTCGTCCCGTCGATCTCGAAGATGTTCGTCTTGGCCGGAGGAGCCATGGTGATCGACTGGGGCACCGGGGGCACGGTCTGGCACTGGCTCTGCGCCGCCGTGATGATCTGGTTGGCGCGCGCGACGATCGCCGAGGGTCCGGTGGGATTGAAGGTGTCGGTATAGTGCCAGATGGCCGCCTGCACCGAGGCCGCCTCCTGGTTCAGGTTGGAGAGCCGCCCGGCGATGTTGTTGGCGGTCGGGTAGGCGTTGTTCAGGATGTAGACGACCTCGCACGGGTAGTCCGGCGCCACCTGCGGCTCGGACTCGCCGACGCTGATCGGATTGTTGATGTCGACGCAGTAGGCGTTGGTCTGTGAGCCCCCGTCGATCGTGATCAGGAACACCCCGGCGAAGACGTTGCCGAAGGTATTGGGCGGGGTGGTCGTGGTGCCCTGGATCTGCTGCCCAGCGCTCGTCCCCGTGAACGTCGCGGTCGCGGCCCGGGCCCCGCTCGCGCTCAGCAGCGTGAGCAGCGCCACGGACGCTCCGAGCCCTCGTCCCCGGCGCCTCGGAGTACAGCCGTCGTTCATCGTGGAGCCTCCCGTCGTTCGCAGGTCGAAGTCGCACGTCGCGGAGGCGCCCGGACGGCGCTCCCGCGGTCGGCTTGCTTAGCCCCCGCTCGAAGCGCCTGTCAACGAAAAACGGCGGCCAAAATCGCGCAGACCTGCACGATTCCAGCGGCAGCCGATCAGTCGACGGCCGCGTCAGTTTGCGATGCGATAGAAGCGACGGGCGTTTCCGCCAGCGATCTTGGCGCGCACGCTCTCGCTCAGGTCGCGCCGCTGGCGGAGCGGCGCCGTGCTCTCCGGCCAGGCACCGTCCCAGTGCGGATAGTCGCTCGCCCACAGGATGAAGTCGCTGCCCAACAGCTCGACCACGGCCGGGATGGTCGCCTCCTCGGACTCGCAGCTCACCCAGATGTTGCCGGCCTCGACGTAGGCGCGCGGATCCTTCCGCCAGCCGTTGGGGATCCAGCTGCCGCGCTTCTCCCAGTGCTCGTGCATCCGCTCGACGAAGTACGGCACCCAGCCGACGCCGGCCTCGAGATACGCGACCCGCAGCGCCGGATGGCGGTCGAAGACGCCGCCCGAGACCATCGCCGTCATCGCCGTCATCTGGTCGAACGGGAAGCTGATGCAGTGGACCTGGATGTAGTTGTCGAAGCGGTCGACACCGATCTTCGGCAGGTGGACACCCGGGGCGCCGTGGACGCCGAGGGGCATGTCGAGCGCCGCCGCGGCGGCATAGAGCGGGTCGAGGTCCGGGTGATCGAGGTTGCGGCGCTTGAGCGCCGGCGGAATCATCCCGCAGACGAGCCCGAGATCCTTCGCGGCCCTGAGCGTCGTGATCGCATCGTCGACCCACTCGACGGGCAGCAGCGCGACGCCGTGGAAGCGTCCCTTCCCACGCGCACACCAGTCGGCGATCCACTCGTTGTAGAGGCGTGCGAATCCGACCGCCGTCGCGTGGTCCTCGATGCTCGGGCCGCGAAGGCCGAAGCTCGGGTAGAAGACCATTTGGTCGATGCCGTCCCGGTCGGCGTCGGCGAGCATCCCGTCGACCGTGAACGGGTTGATGCCCGGGGCGTCGCTCAGGCCGTGCTGCGGCGGACACCCTGCGCCCGGACCTTCCCACTCCGGATATCGCCGGCCCTCGGTCAGGATCTGCGGAACGGGACCGTCCGCGCAGGGTGAACGCGTCCGGCCAGCGGCGCAGGCACTCCTGCGCCAGCTCGGTCTCGACCACGTGGGCGTCCGCATCGACGAACTCGACGGCCATTGGCACTCTCCTCGCGGATCGGACTACGCCACGCGCCGCGCATGCGTCAACGGTCTGACGCGTCTGCGGACCGGCTCATGCGCGGGCGCGCGGCCGCCGATAATCGGTGCACCAATGCCTCGTCTTCGTGCCCTGGTGATCGACCTCCTCGACGGCGGCCTGCCCGTCGACGATCCCCGCCGTGCCGACGCGGCGCTCCTGCGACGCACCCGAACGCTGAACGGCTGCACGCTGGCCCTGATCCTGGCCACGCCGCCGACGGCGATCGTCTACGCCGCGCTCGGCGCCCCGGTAGTCGCGGCGTGCGTCGCGTTGTCGGCCCTGGTGAGCGTCGCCGGGTTGTGGGCAGTCCGGCGTGGCGGCGATCTGGCGACCGTCGGACACCTGAACATCGTGTCGTTCATCGCCGTGCTCACGTTCCTCCAGGTGAAGACCGGAGGCATCGCCGCGCCCGGCCAGGGCTGGGTCTTCGTTCCGGCATTGACCGCCGGGCTCACGCTCGGGATTCGCGGCGCCATCGTCTACGCGGTCGTCGGCGTCCTGCAGACGACGACCTTCGCCGTCGTCGCCGCGAGCGGCGTGGTCCTGCCATCGCTGGTGCCACCCCAATTCGCGACCATCTACGCCGTCGCCGTGCAACTCCTGCTCGCCGGTGCGGTCGTAGCCTTGGTGCAGGCATTCCTGGCCGCCCAGCGCGCGGCGGAGACGGGGCTGCGTCAGGCGCGCGATCAGGCCGAGACCGCGGCGAAGGCGAAGAGCGAGTTCCTCGCCAACATGAGCCACGAGATCCGGACCCCGATGAACGCCGTCATCGGCATGACCGGCCTGCTGCTCGACACGTCGCTCAGCCACGAGCAGCACGAGTTCGTCGATACGATCCGGGTATCGGGCGATGCGTTGCTGTCGATCATCAACGACATCCTCGACTTCTCGAAGATCGAGTCCGGGCACCTGGAGCTCGAGCAGCAGCCCCTGGACCTCCGGACCTGCATCGAGGAGGCGCTCGACCTGCTCGCGCCCAAGGCCGCCGAGCGGGAACTGGAACTCGCCTACTTCTGTGCCGATGGCGTCCCACCGATGATCACAGGCGACGTCACCCGGCTGCGCCAGGTGCTGGTCAACCTGCTCGCCAACGCGGTCAAGTTCACCCACGTCGGCGAGGTCGTGGTCACGCTCTCCGCCCGGCCGCTCGACCACGACCGACACGAGCTGCACTTCGCGGTCCGCGACACCGGCGTCGGCATCGCGCCGGATCGCATGGATCGCCTGTTCCGCTCGTTCTCGCAGCTCGACACCTCGACGACCCGCAAGTACGGGGGCACGGGCCTCGGTCTCGCGATCTCACGCCGTCTCACCGAGCTGATGGGGGGACGGATGTGGGTGGAGAGCACGATCGGCCTCGGCTCGACGTTCCACTTCACGATCGTGGCGCCGGCGGCACCGGCGGACGAGCGGACCCGGCACCGCGACGACATGCACGCGCTCAAGGGGAAGCGGGTACTCATCGTCGAGGACAACGACACCAATCGTCGCATCCTCGCCCTGCAGACGCTGTCGTGGGGGATGGAATTCGCCGCGGCCTCCTCGGCAGCAGAGGCGCTCACCATGATGGAGCATGGCGAGCGGTTCGACGTCGGCATCTTCGACATGCTGATGCCCGAGATGGACGGTCTCGTCCTGGCGCGCGAGCTGCGCACACGACCGGCGGGCGCGGCCATGCCGCTGGTCATGCTGAGCTCGATCGGGCGGAGCGAGTTGACCGCCATCGCGGGGGAGGAACACCTCGTGCCGGGCAGCCTGTTCGCGGCGATCCTCACCAAACCGATCAAGCCCTCGCACCTGTTCGAGACCCTGAGCCGCGTCTGCGGCGTGGCCCTTCCGGCCCGCGCCGGCGCCGCGACACGACCGGCGGTGGATCACGGTCTCGCCGGGCGCGTGCCACTGCGCATCCTGCTCGCCGAGGACAACCCGATCAATCAGAAGGTCGCCCTGCGCATCCTCGAACGGATGGGCTATCGCGCCGACGTGGCGGCGAACGGACTCGAGGTGCTGGAGGCCGTCGCGCGTCAGGCGTACGACGTCATCCTCATGGACGTGCAGATGCCGGAGATGGACGGCCTCGAGGCGACGCGCGAGATCCATCGGCGCTGGCCGAACGGCCCGCGTCCCCGCATCGTCGCGATGACCGCCAACGCGCTCCAGGGCGATCGTGAGGATCTGTCTCGGCGCCGGCATGGACGACTACATCGCCAAGCCGGTGCGCACCGATCAGCTCGCGGCGGCGCTCGAGCGCGCCCGCGACGGCGACGCCGGGGCACCCTCACTCGTCGAGGCAGCGGCACCGGGGCGCTGAACGGCCGTCCCCCGGAAGGACTCACCGAACCGGGTCACGCGCCGCCGTCCGAAGAGACGGCGCGGGGAGCAGCAACCGAGGGGCGTGCGGCATGCGTGGCCGCACGCCCCCGGGTTTCCTGCGATGGCCTGGTCACGCCGGTCGCGTGCCGGGCCCTGTCAACATGTTCGGCTCAGCCACCACGCCGCTGAGTCGGCGGCGGCGGGGGCGGCGGTGGAGGCGGCGGCGGAGGAGGCGGCGGCGGTGCCGCTTCGGGGCAGAGCAGATGCCCGAGACCGAAGCCCAACAAGCTGCCGACTGCAAAGCCGACGGCCGATCCGGCCGCGGTCCGGCCGTTTACCTGGTCTCTGTCGTAGTCGCCGATCTTGCGGGCGCCTACGCCACCACCAACGGCACCTACCGTACCACCCAGCAGCCCGGACACGATCTTGCAGGCGTTCCGATTCTCCCGCAGCGTCGTGCAGCCGCCGAGGCCGAGCGTCATGATGACGCCCAGTGCCACGAAGCTCTTAACCCTCATTCGATTGCCTCCTCCCAGGACGTGGTCGAGTTGAAACGCGGTTCCAAAAGAAGTGTCACGATATTCCATGAGAATCAAGCGCAGCGCATTGGCCCCCCTGGAGCCACGCCCTTGCGACAGGTCGCGGCGCATGACCGGGCGCACGCGAGAGAACGACGGTTCGGAACGCGCGGTGACCCCGGTCGGTGGGCGGGTTCGATTCGACGAGAATGGTGTCGTGAGACGTGCGCGGCGGTCGTCAGTGCCGCGCCGCGTTGAAGCAGCTCACGAGCGCGGGCGCGTCGCCCCGGTCTTGAGGGGCGTCCCCGGAGTCGGCGTGGACGGCGCGGCACTCCCCATGGAACTCGTCGCACCCGTCGCACCGAAGGTGAGACGCACGACCGGTGCCGGCGCCTCGCCACCCGCCGCGCCGACGTCCTTCGCGATGGTGACGCGATTCGCCGGTATCCCACGCTGCTCGCGCAGCACGGCGGCGACACGTTGCGCCCGTTCGGCGGCGAGCGCCTGCTGCGCGTCGGGCGCCGCAGGCGGCCGCGCCGCGAGCCACTCGTCGAGCACGGCCGTGTCGTCGGCGTCGAGCGTACCCGGGCCACCCTCTGCGCGTTCGGCGAGCGCCGCGAGGATGCGCCGCTTCGCGCCGCGCGCCGGCAGATCGCGCAGCGCATTCAGGAGTCCGGAGCGCTCCTCGAGCTCCGCGCGCAGCGCCTGCTCCCGCTGCGCGCGGACGTCGGCGGGCGTGGCGACGCCAGTGAGCTCGACCGCCACCCCGGGTCGGCCCGCGAGGAACTCCCCGAGGGCCGCGAGCTGCTTCTCGCCATCGGGCGTCGGCTCCGCGCGTCCCGGGCGCATCGGGATCGGCGACGGCTCGAGCACCGCGGACCCGCCGCCCAACCCTGCACCCAGCAACTTCAGCGGCGACGTGATCGCTCCGAGCAGCGCGCTCCGCAGCGCGCCCGCGACGACGGTGCCGACGCCGACCGTCGCCCCCTTCTCATCGACCAGCACCGGCACGTCGAGCTTGATGTCCCCGTTCAGGTCGCTCATCAGCGCGATCGCCATCGTCAGCGGAATGCCGAACTGCTGCTTGAAGAGCGCATCGCCCTCGGCACCGCGGACCGCGAGCTGGTGGAGCGTCAGCGCCGTCTTGGTGTCGTAGCGCCCGCCGCCGAACGTGACGGTCGTCCGCACCGAGAGTGCCCCGCTGCCGAGGCTGTAGGACGAGTACGTCGTCGCGTACGGATTGTACGGCGTCAGCGCCAGCTCCTTGCCGTCGATCACGATCGTGCCGCCCTCGGGCCTGAGCGTGCCGGTGATCTCGACCAGTCCGCGCTGGACGGTGTTGGCGCGGACGGTGAAGCGATCGATCGTCGGCCCGATCGAGCGGATGCCGCGGGCATCGATGTCGAGGGGGCGTATCTCGCCGCTGAAGAAGGGCTTGACGGCCTGGTCGGTGAAGCCGACGCGGCCGCGGCGGAGGGCGAACGACGCGGCGGTGACGTCGACGACGCGACCGGGCGGGGCCGCGGGTGCGGGGGGCGCAGGCTTCGTCTCCGGCGGCGCGGGGGCCACCGGCTTGGTCGCGGCGGCGGGTGCGCTCGGCGGCGCCGGCTTGCCGTCGGCCGGCGCGGACGTCGCCGGCGGTGAGGTCCCCGCCGGTGCCGGCACGGTACGATCGGCCGGACCCCACGGCGGCGGAACCACGATGCCGAGCGGATCGCGCGTCAGCTGCGCCTGCGGCTCGTCGAGGGTGATCGCGCCGAGTGCGACCTTGATCGGCGCGGTCTGCGCCGATCGTGATGCGCCCGGGAAGGCCCCAAGGACGCGGATGTCCTCGATGGGAATCTCGAGCGCCTTCCATCCGACGGCGAAGACGTTGCGGTCGTCACCTGCGAGGTCGACGTCGGTGACGCCCGCACCGGCCACGGATCCGTACCTGCTCCGGGAACGGCGGCGCGAAGCCGTACTGGTCGAGGTCGGCCTCGATGGTGAGGTCGGCGCCGAGCAATCGCCGACTTCGTGAGGCCCTGCGGCAGGGCCGCAGCCGCGCGGGCGGCGCGCAGCAGGTCATGCACCGGCAGCTGCTGCACGTGGACGCTGCCGCCGAAGCCCGGCGGGTTCACCCGCACCATGCCACCGGCCTCGAACGCGCCGGCCCCGACGCCGAGCCGCACCTGGGCGCGTCCCGCCTTGTCGGCATCGCTCGTGAGCCCACTCGCGCTGGCGGTGACGTCGATGTCGACCGGGTCGCCTTCGGTGAGCAGATGCACGCGCGAGCCGTCGAGGGTGAAGCGTCGCAGCACCCACTGCCAGGGTGGCGCGGCGGTGGCGGGGGCCGGCGGCGATGACGGGGTCGCCGGCGCCGGGGGCGGGACGGTGGTCGGCGTCGTGGACGTCGACGATGGAGCCGGCGCCTTCGGTCCCGGCTTGCGGAGGAGCGGCAGCGGCTCGTCGCCACGCAGATCCATGACCACCGACGCGCCCGCGATCTCGACCGCGCTGACCGTCGCACGTTGCGCGAGCAGATCGATCGGGTCGACGCGGACCGCGAGGCGCTGACACGCGAACGCGGCCTGCTCCAGGCCGGGGATCTTGATGTTGACGTCGCGCAGGCGCACCAGCCCACGCACCGTGTGCCGCTGCGTCCCTTCGAGATCGTAGTCGATGGCGGCGTCGAGCTCGCCGCCGAGCTCGCTCCACCCGACACCCGGCACGTAGAATTGCGCGCGACGCAGCGGCAACCCCTCGGCCTTCAGATTCGTCGTCACCCCGAACCCCTGACCGAGCGCGCGGAAGCGGGTATCGGCCCGGATCGTGCCGCCCTCGGTCTTGACCGTGAGGCGCGCGCGTCCCGGCTGGCCGTACAGATCGCGTTCGAGGCTCACCTCGCTGGCTTCGATGTCCGGGATGCGGATCTCGAGCGGCCCGCCCTCCGGGAGCATGAGGTCGCGGAAGCGGATGCCGCCGCCACGGAGCGCCAGGCTGTCGATGCCGACCTTCCACCCGCTCCCAGCTGGTGCCGCCTCCGCCGATGTCGGTGTGGCCTCGGACTTCGGCACGAGCTGCTGCAGGTTGATCTCGCCACTGGCGAGCCGATCGAGGACCACACGCGGCGCGTCCAGCGCGATCTCCTTGAAGCGCACGGTCTTGCGGAAGAGCGGAAGATACCGAACGCCGACGGCCAGGCGCTTCCAGGCAATGAGCGGTCCTTCGCCCGCATCCGCCGGGTTGGGCGACTGCACCTTGACGTCCTCCAGCGCGATACCTCCGCCGAGCAGCGAGAGGTCGACGTCGCCGATCTGCACCTTCGTCCGCAGCAGCTCCGACGCCTTGGATTCGGCGACCCGACGGAGCACCTCGGGGAGTGCCATCCGCACCACCAATACGAGCAGTATCAGTGCCCAGAGCCACCACCGCCGGGGCAGGTATGCACCCAGTCCTCGCTTCTCGTCCGTCATCGCGTTAGCTGGCACCATTGCACAGGCCCGGACTTTCATGGAAGGCGGGCCCGGCGGAGGTCGGCATGCGTCGGAGCGAGGTGACGGGATTCTTCCGCGAGGTGGCGGAGGAGTGGCAGAACGACAATGCGCTCACGCAGGGTGCGGCGCTCGCCTACTACGCGCTCTTCTCGCTCACGCCACTGCTGGTCCTGGTCATCATCGTCGCCGGGCTGGCGCTCGGTCGCGCGGCGGCACAGGGCGAGGTCGTGCGGCAGGTGCAGGGTCTCGTCGGCGCCGACACGGCCCAGCTCGTGGAAGGCATGGTGAGTCGCGCCAGCAGCCCGGCTGCCGGCATCGTCCCGACGCTCGTCAGCCTTCTCGTGATGGCGCTCGGTGCGTCCGGACTGATCGGCCAGCTGCGGACGTCACTCAACCACATCTGGGGTGCGGCGCCGCGCGCCACCGGCGGCGTCCGCTCGATGCTCCGCCAGCGCCTCGTCTCGCTCGCCTTCGTCGGCGGCATCGGGCTCCTGCTGCTGCTCTCGGTGGTCCTGACCGCCGTGCTCGCTGCCGTGCAGGACGTCGTGATCCACCACCTGCCCGTCTTCGGTCGCTTCCTGCCGGCGCTCAACTTCGCCCTGTCGCTCGTCCTGGCGATCGCCTTCTTCGCGATGATCTTCCACGCCCTTCCGGACGTCGAGCTGCACTGGCGGGACGTCGGGTTCGGCGCCGTCATGACCGCGCTCCTGTTCACCATCGGGAAGTCCCTGATCGGTCTCTACCTCGGCCACACCGGGGCGACGTCGATCTACGGCGCAGCGGGCTCGCTCGTCCTCCTCCTGCTCTGGGTCTACTATTCGGCGCAGATTCTCCTGCTCGGCGCCGAGTTCACCGAGGTATGGTCACGCCGCTATGGATCGCGCCGCGCGGCCGACCACTCCGCGCCGCGCCACCCCGGGTCCGTGATCTAGTGTCCTGAGTCCGAAGTCCGTTGCCCGAGACGGCGCGGGATTGCGGGGGCTGGCAGGGCGCGACGACGAGGAATAGCGGCGCTATTCCGAGGAGGAGCAACGCCGCCAGCCGCCGCGAGACCGTGCCGGATTGGGTGACGGACTTCGGAGTCCGGACACTAGCCTGCCGCGCCGCGCGCGCGGCTGCCGCGCACGCCCGCCGCGCGCCGGAGGGCGGCCAGATTCTCGGCGACGGACGCCTTGGCGTTGAACACCGCGGAGCCGGCGACCGCGATCGTCGCCCCGGCCTCGACGCACGCGGCGATCGTCTTCCCGTGCACGCCGCCATCGACCTCGATCTCGACGCCGGCGAGCCCGCGCGCCTTCAGCATCGTTCGGAGCCGTCGGATCTTGTCGAGGCACGCCGTAATGAAGTCCTGCCCCCCGAACCCCGGATTGACCGTCATGATCAGCACCTGATCGACGTCGGCCAGGACCTCTTCGATCGCGACCAGCGGGGTCGCGGGGTTGATTGCCACGGCGGGCTTCGCCCCGAGCTCGCGGATCGCCTGGATGGTGCGATGGAGGTGCGGACAGGCCTCCGCGTGGACGATGATCACATCGGCGCCCGTGCGCCGGAACTCGGCCAGGTAGCGCTCCGGGTGCACGATCATGAGGTGCACCTCGAGGATCGCATCGTGCTCGTCGGCGAGCGAGCGCAACGCCTCGAGGACGAGCGGTCCCATCGAGATGTTCGGCACGAACTCGCCGTCCATCACGTCGACGTGGATGCGCCGCGCCCCGGCCAGGAGCGCGTCGCGCACCTGATCCCCGAGGCGGGTGAAATCCGCCGAGAGAATCGACGGGGCGATCTCGATCGGGCAGCCGGTCGTCGTCCGCATGCTCACCTCATCCCACGATAGCGCCGGATCAGCGCGTTGGTCGAGCCGTCGTGCGCGAGGGGCGGCTCGGTCGTGCTCTCGAGCTCGCCGGCGATGCGCTTGGCGAGCACCTTCCCGAGCTCGACCCCCCACTGGTCGAACGAGTCGATGTGCCAGATGGTCCCCTGCGTGAACACGATGTGCTCGTAGAGCGCCACCAGGGCACCGAGCGTCGCCGGCGTGAGCTGCTCCGCGAGGATCGTCGTCGTCGGGCGGTTCCCCTCGAACGTCCGGTGCGGGACCAGCCACTCCGCCGTCCCCTCGGCGCGAACGTCCTCGGGCGTCTTGCCGAAGGCCAGCGCCTCGGCCTGCGCGAACACGTTCGCCATCAGGAGGTCGTGGTGCGGCCCGAGGGGATTGAGGGAGCGGCAGAAGCCGATCAGGTCGCACGGGATCAGCGTCGTGCCCTGGTGGATCAATTGGTAGAACGAGTGCTGGCCGTTCGTCCCCGGCTCGCCCCAGTAGACGGGCCCCGTGTCGACGTCGACGTGCTCGCCGTCGAGCGTCACGTGCTTGCCGTTGGACTCCATCGTGAGCTGCTGCAGGTAGGCGGGGAAGCGCTTGAGGTACTGCTCGTACGGCAGGACGGCGACGGTCTGCGCGCCGAAGAAGTTCCGGTACCAGACGCCCAGCAGCCCGAGCAGCACCGGCAGGTTGCGCTCGAACGGTGTCGTCCGGAAGTGCTCGTCCATGGCGTGGAAGCCGCCGAGCATGGCTCGGAACTGCTCCGGACCGATCGCGAGCATCGTCGACAGCCCGATCGCCGAGTCCATCGAGTACCGCCCACCCACCCAGTCCCAGAAGCCGAACATGTTGGCGGTGTCGATCCCGAACTTCGCGACCTCGGCCGCGTTCGTCGACACGGCGACGAAGTGCTTGCCGACGGCGCGCTCGTCACCGAGGCCACGCACGGCCCACGCACGGGCCGTGTGCGCGTTGGTCATGGTCTCCAGCGTCGTGAACGTCTTCGACGAGACGATGAAGAGCGTCTCCGCCGGGTCGAGATCGCGCGTGGCTTCGACGAAGTCGGTCGCGTCGACGTTCGACACGAAGCGGAACGTCATCGCCCGTTCGCTGTAGTGGCGCAGCGCCTCGTACGCCATCACCGGCCCGAGATCCGAGCCGCCAATGCCGATGTTCACCACGGCGCGAATGCGCCTCCCGGTGTGTCCCGTCCACGCGCCGCTGCGCACTCGCCGCGCGAAGTCGCTCATGCGATCGAGCACCGCGTGCACCTCGGGCACGACGTCGGTCCCGTCGACGACGATGCGGGTGCCGGCCGGTGCCCGGAGCGCCACGTGGAGCACGGCACGTCCCTCGGTCACGTTGATCTTGTCCCCGCGGAACATCGCATCGATGCGCGCGCGGAGCCCGCACGCATTCGCGAGCGCGATCAACAGCCGGATCGTCTCGTCGGTGATGCGATGCTTGGCATAGTCGACGTACAGACCGACGCCCTCGGCCACGAGACGCCGCCCTCGGTCCGGATCGGCCGCGAACAGCTGGCGGAGCGTGGCGTCGCGGATGGTCGCATGGTGCGCCACCAGTGCCTGCCACTCCGGACGCTGCGCGAGGGACGACGGCATGGTGGCCCCCTAGCGCACCCGCGGCCCTTCGTCCACGGGCGCCGACACGTGGCATCGTCCGGAAGGGCGGGCTATCGTCTCGACGTGGTTGCGTCGGGATCGTCACCCGAGTCGCCCGTCCGGGAGATGTCCCGGCAGGAGCTGTCCGCCCGACTGCGCGACCCGAGGCTCATGATCGTCGACGTGCTGCCGCGCGCATCGTACGACGAGGGCCACGTGCCCGGCGCGTTGAGTCTGCCGGTCGCGGAGATACCGGCGCGCGCCCGTATGGTGCTCCCCGACCCGCACGCGGAGATCTGCCTCTACTGCGCCAGCCTCACGTGCAACGCGGCCGAGCGCGGCGCGAGCATGCTCCGCGATCTCGGATACACGCGTCTTCAGCACTACCACGGCGGCCTCGCCGACTGGCGCGAAGCCGGTCTGCCGCTCGAGCACACGCCCGTCACGCTCGTCACGCCGCCGCGCGCGGCGTCCCCTCCGCTGGCGCCGCGCCGCCACACCGTCCCGGTGCCACCTGCCGCTCGCGCCTGGGCGAATCGCCTGGTCGAGTACCTCGACACGCGGTCGACGACGCAGCTGTTCGCCCTGTGGGTGGGCATGGGGCTCACGTGCGGCGTGATCTACTGGATCGCCGGCCTCCAGCCCGGCCACGGCCTCATCGCCAACGGCGTCCCGATCGGCATGGGCGCCGACGCGCTCGCGACCGCGATCTACTTCAGCTTCGTCAGCGCGACCTCGGTCGGCTACGGCGACATCGTCCCCACCGGGGCGCTGCGCGTGCTGGCGGTGATGGAGGCCGGCGCCGGGCTCCTCGCCTTCGGCGCGGTCGTGTCGAAGTTCGTCTCACGCAAACAGGATGCCCTGATGAGCGAGATCGCCCGCATCACCTCCGAAGACCGCCTCGACCGGGTGCAGACGAACCTCCACCTCGTCCTCGGCGAGCTGCAAGCGGTGCTCATGCTGTGCGACGAGGGGCGCGTGCACCCGCCACGGGTGGCGGCGCGCGTCGAGAGTGCGGCGATGGTCCTCGTCGGCGAGCTGCGCGCCGTGCACGATCTCCTCTATCGCCCGCAGCAGGTGCCCGAGGAAGGCGTGCTCGAGGCGCTGCTCGCCAGCCTCGCGGCAGTGCTGCGGGAGCTGGTCGACCTGCGCAACTGTCTCCCGCCCGGGATGCCGTGGTCGCCGACGCTTCCCGGCACGCTGCGCGCGATGAGGCGACTCGCCGACGAGATCTGTGGCGAGTGCGTCCCGCGCGCCTACGCGCCCGCGCTCCGCGCGTGGATGGATCGTGTCCAGGAGGCGGCCCGCCGCCTGGACGCGCCTCCCCCTACTTCAGCGAGATCTTGACGCCCTCGGGACCTGCCGTGGCCTCGGCGCCCCGCGCCGTGAAGCGCAGCGTGATGCGCACGCCGTTGGTGTTCTTCATGCTGGTGATGCCCTTGCCGCCGCCGGCCGCGGCGCTCGCCGCGATCGCGGCGTAGGTGCCCGGAAAGTCGGAGAGCTTCTTCAGGTTGTAGACGTACCCCGTCGCCTCGCTCTCCGAGGCGCCAACCGCCTGCACGGTCAGGCCGTCGATCTTGAACTTCACCGTCTGCCCCCGCCAGCGCAACGTCCCACCGCCCCACGAGTAGCCGATGCCGACGGCGACCGACTTCTCCTCCAATCGGATCGTGCCGTCCGCCGGGGGCCCCTTCCTCTTCGCCTCGACCGGCCCCGCGAGTAGCGTCGTCGCCGCGAGTGCCGCGATGGCGCAGGTGATCAGTCGTCGCATGGATGTCCTCCTCCCACAGTCCCGAGTAGCATACGATCGGCGCTCGCCACGGCCGGACTCGCGATCAGTCCGAGCGACCCGCGAACCTGATCGTGTCGTTGTGCACCGGGGCCGAGAAGCGGGCTTCCCAGCACCCCTCACCGTCACGACGCTGAAGCCGAACCACGAGTGGGTCGCCAATCCCGAGGGCAGGCATCCGCAGATTCAGACCGCGCCCGCGCAGGATGATACGGCTTGCGCCGCTGGCCGACGGGCGCAGCAGGAGGCGCTGCACACCGTTCGCCGCGAGCCCGTTGTCGAGATAGCGGAAACCACCCGGCGCGGTGGACCAGCATGATCGACTGCCGCACATACCTCCCGCTGGTAGCGCAGCGCTCAGCTTGAGCGCCGGGTCGTTCGGATCGCCGGCAAAGACACAGAGGTCGAGCCGTGTGTCTACGGCGGGGTCGCCGAAGGTGCCAGCGCCGACCACACTGGCCGAACGCCACGACCAGCGGATGCGGTCCTCCTCGGGGTCGCCCTTGTCCTTGAGACTGACGAGCGAACGGCCCGGAGCGGCGGGCAGACAGCCGGCATCGATCGGCACCGCGTGGCGACAGGCGCCCGAGCCGTCGCACATGTCGACGGTACAGGCCTGACCGTCGTCTGCGCACGCTTCGCCCGCCCCAGCCACTCGACAGACCTCCGTGCAGCACCCGTCCATCGCCACCGCCGGATCGCAGACCTCACCGGCGTCGACCTGGCCATTCCCACAGCCTGCCTCGACGGCGCCCAGGTCGCACCGGACACCGATCGGGCGCGGAGCCCCGCGCTGATCGCCGGCAAGCAGTATTCCGTCCGGGTCGGCGCAGCCGGCAACGTCGCCCGCGTCCAGCGCAGGACTCGTGTCGAGAAGCGCATGCGTGCGCGTCGGTCCTCCGTGATCGTCGAGAGGCGCCAGCCGGGGATCGACACCGCTCACGACTGCGGTCCCCGTGATGGTGCAGCCGAGCGTTCGCTCGACCAGGTTCGGCCCCGTCGCAGTCACCGCGCCGGCGCAGTCCGGCGCCTGTCCCCCGGCGTCGGCGTTGCCACCGAGGATGCTGTTGGCGAGCGCGACCTCGGCCCCGCTGGCCGCAATTCCCCCACCGTCGCCAGCACCGTTACCATCCCCATCCGCGATGTTGTGGGCCACCGTGACGTTCGCGAACGACACCCGGGACTCCTCGGGGCCGGTCGCGAACACGCCGCCGCCCGCTCCATCGGCCACGTTGCCACTGATCGTCGCATTGACGATCCAGGCGGCGGAGCCGAGGGCCGTCTTGTACAGCCCGCCGCCGTTGGCCGTGGCGTGATTCTCGCTGATCTCGCTGTCCACGATGCGCAGGTCCGGTGCAACACCCCCGCCGCTGAACACACCGCCCCCGTTCGTCGCGCGATTTCCGCGCACCGCGCTGTCCGCGAGATCGAGGCCACGGAACACCCAAAGCCCGCCGCCGTCGCCGCCGGCCGCGTTGTCGCTGATGACGGTTCGCTGCACCGCGAGAAGCGGGAAGAAGTCGGTGCGACGCGGGCCGCAGAACTGCGCGATGCCGCCGCCGTCGCGATCGGCGACGTTGGCAGTGACCACGCTGTCGCGAACCGCCAGCTGTCCGCAGCCCATGGCGATGCCTCCGCCATCCGTCGCACTGCGATTCGCGACGATCTCGCTGCGATCGACCGTCGCTCCCTCCGCCTGCGTGACGATCCCACCCCCACCGTTCGCGCGGATGACGCTGTCCTCTACGCTCATGAACGGCCCGAGGGCGTTGACCCCGATGCCGCCATTGGCGCGCACGATACTGCGCGTGACCTGCACCGAGCTGCAGCACGCGCCGGTGACACCATCCCCGGTATGTCCCGAGACCTCGGCGTCCTCGATGACGAGCGGGCTATTCTGGGGGGCAGTCGGCACGATACCCCGGGCGCCGTGGCGCACCGTCACGGCCCGGATCGTCGTCGGGAACCCGGCGACTCCGAGCACCGTGACGCTGCCGTTGCCGTCGATGATGGTGGCGCTCCGCCCGGCACCGGTGAGCTCGAGGGGCTTCGTGATCGAGAGTCCCCCGCGCGTCAGAACATACGTACCGGCCGGGACGTCGATCGTTCCGTCTCCGCCACCCGCGTTGATCTCCTCGATCGCCGCTCGCAGCGTGCATGCGTTCGAACTGCTCGCACACACGCCGTTGCCCGGATTCGCGTCCGGGTCGTCAGTCGTGGCGTCGACCGTGAAGGCGTCCGCACGCCCGAAGACGAGCATGAGCATGAGCACCGGGGCGATCCACGTGGATCGCGGCCGGCTGCCCGGATCCCCAGCTCCGCCCACCCCGTCCAGCATGCCCCCTCCTCGTACGGACACCGGCAGTAAGACGGTTCCCGGGAAGTCCGTCAAGCGAGGTTCGCGACCAACGATCAACGCCCGACGATCGACACGAAGCTGACGCACCGACCCGGCGCACCACCCAGGTTGTGCGTGAGACCGAGCGCGGGCGTCGGGATCTGGCGGGGGCCGGCCTCGCCGCGGAGCTGGAGCCACATCTCGTACATCATGCGCAGCCCGCTCGCGCCGATGGGATGGCCGAAGCTCTTCAACCCGCCGTCGGGGTTGATGGGCTGCGCACCGTCGCCGTCGAAGCGACCGTCCATGACGTCCTTCCAGCCCTGGCCGCGCGGCGAGAAGCCCATGTCCTCCATCAGGACGAGCTCGGTGGGCGTGAAGCAATCGTGCACCTCGGCCATGCTGATCTCGGCGCGCGGGTCCTTCACCCCGGCCTGCTTGTAGGCGTCGGCGGAGCTGGCGACGACCTCGGGGAAGGTCGTGAAGTCGTAGTCCTGGCTGTAGTAGCCCTCGGCCGGACCGGCCGCGAACGACAGCGCCTTGATGAAGATCGGATTGGTCGCGTACCTGTGCGCGTCCTCGGCGCGGCAGAGGATCGCCGCGGCGGCGCCGTCGCTCACGCCCGAGCAGTCGAAGATGCCGAGCATGCCCGCCACGGGCGGCGCCTTGGTGATCGTCTCCATCGGCACTTCCTTCTGGAACTGCGCCTTCGGGTTCTTCGCACCGTTCTTGTGGTTCTTCCACGCGATGCGGGCGAGCACCTGCTTCAGCTGCGCCTCCTCGACGCCGTACTTCTTGGCGTACGCGGGAGCGAGCAGCGAGAAGGTCGCCGGCGCCGTCATGTTGGACAGCGTACCGTCGTTCGGCGGGTTCGAGATGACGAGCCCGGAGTACCCCGAGTCCTTCAGCTTCTCGACGCCGATCGCCATCACCAGGTCGTACGCCCCGCTGGCGACGGCGTAGGCCGCGTTACGGATCGCCTCGCTGCCCGTCGCGCACATGTTCTCGAGGCGGGTGACGGGCTTGTAGGGTATCTTGAGCGCCTCCGAGAGCATGAGACCCGACGTCCCGCTGCCCATCGTCCCGAGCCAGTACGCGTCCACCGCGGCCGCGTCGATCCCGGCGGACTGGTAGGCGTCCCGCGCAGCGTCCACGAGGAGGTCCTCGGGACCCTTGTCCCAGTGCTCGCCGAACGCGGTGCAGCCCATGCCGACGATCGCGACGCGGTCCTTGATCCCGTTGCTGGCCATACGCCCTCCTCACTCCTTGTAACGCGAGCCGCGCGGTCGACGCCAGAAGCCCCAGAGGAACGCGAGCAGGGCCACGAAGGGGCCGATGTAGAACGCGCCGGTCATCGCCGCCTCCACCTCGCGGTCGCCGCTCGGCGCGGCGAGCGTGGCGATGAGCCAGCCGCCACCGAATGCGCCGAGCAGATAGCCCGCCACCGCGCACAGCGTCGCGATTCCGACGCGTCGGAGCAGCGCCCTACTCCTTCCCGGCGGACCCGGTCACCCGGGCGCCCCGCTCGCGCAGGAGGCTTCCGAGCACGGCCCGGTGACACCGATGCTCGTCCTCGCAGTAGCAGCCCACCGCGACGTTCGTCCGCTCGGAGACCGCGGCCAGGAGCCCGAGCAGCCGATCGGCCGCCGGCTGCCGCATCTCACCGCGGTAGCGCCGCTCGAAGGCGGCCCAGCGCCGCGGCGTGAGCGGCGCGGCGAGCGCCCAGGCCACGAGCTCGGCGCTCGGTGCCAGCTCCGGCAGCCAGACGTCGAAGAAGTCACGTGCAGCGTACTCGCCCTTGGGCACGCCGCGCGGCGGACGGCGCACCGTCCCGATACGCAGCCCCTCGTCGCGTCCGCGCGGGGCGCCGAGCCGGACGACCGTCACCATGACACCCCCATGAACCGCAGCAGGAGCTCCATCTGCGCCTCGAGCATCGGTACGCCGGTGTGGACCGCGCAGCCCGCCGCGCGGGCGACCTCCAGGAGCGGCGTCATCTCCGGCGCGAGGACGCACTCGGCGACCAGCGCCGACCGCTCGACGATCGCACGCGGGATGGGCAGCTCGTCGCCGGGGCGCATGCCGAGCGACGTGGCATTGATCGCGAGGTCGTAGCGCTCGCCGTCCCGCGTGCCCTGCCGTATCCGCACGGCGGGGAAGGCGTCGCGGACGCGGTCGACGAGCGCGGCGGCGCGCGAGGCCGTCCGATTGGTGATCGTGAGCGACGTGCACCCATGGCGGGCGAGCGCCATGGCGATCGACGCGGCCGCGCCGCCCGCTCCGGCGAGCAGACACCTCGCGCCGCGCACCTCGTGTCCCGCGCCACGGAGTCCCGCGACGAACCCCTCGCCGTCGAGCGCGGTCCCCGTCAGACGGCCGTCGGCGCCCCGCGCCACCACGTTCGCGGCGCCGACCAGCCGCGCTTCGGGCGTCACCTCGTCCAGCAGCGACACGATCGCCGTCTTGTGCGGCATGGAGACGACGGCGCCGGCGAAGTTCGGCATCAGCCGGAGTCCCGCGACGACGGACGCCAGGGCGCCGTCGGGCACCTGCATCGGCACGAGGACGAAGGCGCCGAACCGGCCGTGCCGCGCGAGCAGCGCGTTGGCCATCGCCGGCGACCGTGCCTGCGCCACCGGATCGGCGATCAGCCCGAGCAGCCGCGTCCGTCCGTCGATCCCCGTCATCCGCTTGGGCGCCTCACTCCTCCGGCGGGTACTCCGCGAACTGCGGCAGCGCGTCGGCGATCGCGCACCACGGCGCCCTGGACGCGGCGAAGATGTGCGCCTGCGGCCGTAGACCCGGGTCGTCGTCGAGGGTGCCGACGGCGACCCACAGCGCCTCCGGCAGCGGAGCGAAGCGGAAGAAGAGGCTCGACCCGCACGCGCCGCAGAAGCTCCGCTGCACGGGCCGGGACGACTGGAAGGGCGTGAGCGCGCCCGTGCGATCGTCGACCCGCACACCCGCCGCGGCCGTACGCGCGAACGTCGCGAAGGCGGCCCCGTGCGCCTTCCGGCAGCGCGAACAGTGACAGTGGTGCATCTCCTCGAGCGCCGTCGTGACCGTGTAGCGGACCGCGCCGCAGAGACAGCTCCCTCGGAGTTCCGCCATGCTCACACCCTCCGCGCCATGTGATGCTCGATGACCGATCGCCCCTCGTACCGCAGCGCCTCGGGCTCCGTGCCCCACACGTGGAAACCCGCCCGTTCGTAGAGCCGGCGTGCCGCTTGCGCGGCATCGCTCACCGTGAGACGGACCGCGTCGACGCCGGGCAGCGTCGCCGCGTACGCCAGCACCGCGTCGAGTAGCGCGGCGCCGACGCCGCGATGGCGGTGCGCCGGCCTCACGTACATCCCCCAGAGATGGACCTTGTGCGCGGCCTTCCGATGGCGATCGCGATGGAGCCCGACCGCGCCGACCAGCCCGGAGTCGAACGCACCAATGATCACCGCATCGGGACCGCGTCCGAGCTGCGCCCGCACGGCATCGACCGACGCAGCGACGTCGTCCTCGGGCGAGGCGGTGAAGGCGAGCGGTGCATCCGCGAGCGCTTCGCGCCGCAGGGCCAGGTACGCCTCGGCGTCCGTATCACCCAGCAATCGGATCATGACGACCACCGCATCATCGGCATCGGGTCGAGCGGATGATGCCAGACCCATCCCGCCGCCAGCTCGAGGAGGCGGCGATGGAACCCCGCGTTGGGAAAGGCCGCCCGCACCTCGGCGACGAAGGTCGATGGCAGGCCGAAGCGGATCGTGCCCAGCGACACGTCGACCAGGTCGGCTCGGCGGAACGCCTCGACGAGCGCCCCGTGGCGTCCGGCGTCCGTCAGCTGATGATGGCAGGCGATCATCCCCTCGACGTCCGCCGTCCAGTCGTCGAGGCCGCGTGCCCGCAAGTGGGCGGTCGCCCGCGCGACCGACGGGGGCAGATAGTCCCAGGTCCGGTCGGTCCAGATGCCGACGTCGTGGAAGAACGCTGCGACCTCGATGCGCGGGTGCATCGCCGGCAGGGTCGGCGCCAGGGCGCGGGCGAAGTGGACGACCCGGGAGCAGTGATTGCGGTACCCCGCCAGATCCGCGCCGAACGTCTCCGAGGCGGCCGCGAACAGCGCGTCGAGCGTCGGCGTCGCGTCGAGCGCCATCAGCGCCCCGGCCGCGCCTTCCAGAAGTAGTTGTGCACGCCCTGCGTCGTGAACAGCCGGCGGAAGGTCATCTCCAGGTGGTTGCCGATGGCCACGGCCCGCGGATCGACGTCGGTGAGCTCGCACGAGAAGCGTCCGCCGCCCTCGTAGTCGACGAACGCCGCCACGACCGGCGGCTGCAGCGAGTACGCGAGGTGGTCGAGGGTGTACGTCGCGACCCGGCAGGAGGTGTCGGCGAACCGCTCGTCGCGCATCTGGTCGACGGCGCCGCACTTGACGCAGACCCGCTGCGGCGGCAGGTGCCCGGTCCGGCACGCCGTGCAGCGCGAGCCGACGAACGCCAGCTTCCAGCGCTCGTGGCGGCGCATCGGCGGCGCCGCGGGCCGCTCCGGGTCGGGCCGGCGCGGCGGCTCGAAGGGCAGCACGCCCCGCCACTTGAGGTACGTGTTGTACGCGAGGTCGTTGCGCTTCGAGGAGAGCCAACGGTCGACCTTCCGCACCGGCGGCATCCCGGTGATCGCGGGCGTCACCTCGAGCACCAGCGCGTCGACGCCGTCGGCTGCCGACACCACCAGGATGCGATCGCCGGGCTTGGCGCCGTCGAGCGCGCGCGCCAGCAGCAGACCCGCGTGCGCGACGCCGGCGCGACCAACGCTCGCCGCGAGCGTATCTGCGATCTGCTCGGGCGAGAGCCCCAGTGCCTTCGGCAGCCCGGTCATGGCGCGCGGGTTGGTGCCGTCCAGGATCACGCTCGTGAGACTGGAGGCCTCGATCCCGCCGGCGCCGAGAGCGCGCTTCACGGTGGCAACGATCTCGGGTGCCATCGTGTCGGCGATGAAGCGCTCTTCCCACTGGCGGGGGAAGCGGTCCTCCGGCAGTCGCCACACGTCGAGAATCTCCGTCGTCGTCGACGCATGGCCGACGACGCGCGCGATCGCCGCGTCGTCGGGCCCGGTGACGAAGGCGACGGCTGCATCGCCGCCGCCGCTCTCGCGCGCGCCCCCCGGCGCGCCCACGACGAGGTCGCTGGCGCACACGAGCACCCGGCGGCCCGCCGACGCGAGGTCGAGTCCGGTCAGGAGCGCCGTCAGTCCCATCCGCGACGTCCCGGTCAGCTGCAGCGAGGCGATCGCCTCCGGGAGATCGAGCGCCGCCTGGATCGTCGCCGCGTCCAGCTTCTCCGCGTACGCCGGACTGAGCGTCGCGAACATCAGCGTGTCCACGGCGACGCCGCCGCGGACCGCGTCGCGCGCAGCCTCCACCGCCATCGAGACGGCGTCCTCGTCGTAGCTCGCCACCGCGCGCTCACCCTTGCCGGCGCCGATCGCGGCCCGTGTCAGCCGATGGTACGGAACATAGCTGCCGTATCGAACGATCCCTGCCACGACGGTCCTCCTGCCGACCACGAGTCGGCCGGCGGAGCTTGCCACATCAGACGCGCCGAACGGAAACCCTGGACTCTGGAGCCGGCGACCGCGCTGCGCCTCGGCGTGCGCGCAGCGGCAATCCTGCGACGCTCGCGGGCAGAGGCAGGGGCATGGCACGGCCCCTCACGCTGGCGCACCGCTTGCACCGTCAGGGCGTCATGACACGCTTCGCCGCGTTCATCCTGATCGCCGGTCTGGTCACGTCGGCCGGCGCCCAGGCGCTGGACGACGCCTCCTCCAAGGCGCTCGCCGATACGCTCCGCTCTCTCGAGGCGGGGCCTGGCCCAGGACAGCCGGCGCCCAAGCTCGATCCGCGTCTGGGCACGATCGCCGGGTCGCCGGAGCACATGAAGGAGATGTACTCGGTCGCGAGCGACGTGTTCCAGGAGCTGGCGGCGAAGTACGGCGGTGACCCCGACAAGATGGCCGAGGCGCTCGAGCGCGGGCGTTCCGACCCCGAGGGATTCGCCGAGGCGCTCAGCCCCGCAACCCGCGCCCGGCTGCGGGCGCTCGCCGACGGCGCCGGAAGCACTGCGAAGTAGGCCCGCGGGCGCGCCTTGCGCCGGGCGGCCCGATCGCCCAGACTCGCGCCGACGGGCGCGCAATGAGGCTTCTGGTCGTCGAGGATGACGCGTCGCTGGTCGCCGCCCTGGGCGCCGGTCTGCGCGACGGTGGCTTCGCGGTCGACGTCGCCGGAACCGCGGAGGCGGCACACGATCGGCTGCGCGACAACCCCTACGACCTGGTCATCCTCGACCTGGGTCTCCCCGGCATCGACGGTCTCACGCTGCTCCGGGCACTGCGCACCACCGACCACAGCCTGCCGGTGCTCGTGCTGACGGCCCGCGCCCAGGTCCACGACCGCGTCGCCGGGCTCGACGCTGGGGCAGACGACTACGTCACCAAGCCGTTCGCGTTCCCCGAGCTGCTGGCGCGCGTGCGGGCGCTGCTTCGTCGCGGCGCCCAGGTGGTGCCGACGGTGCTGGGCGTGGCCGACGTCGAGCTCGACCCGTCGCGGTTCGAGGTCCGTCGCGCCGGCGTGCCGCTCACGCTGACGCGCAAGGAGTTCGCGATCCTCGAGTACTTCATGCGTCACCACGGCGAGCTGGTGACGCGCACGATGTTGCTCGAGAGCTGCTGGGACGAGAGCTACGAGGGACTCTCGAACCTCGTCGACGTCCACGTCGGGCGGCTGCGACGGAAGCTCGAGTCGGCCGGTGGCCCCGCCCTCCTCCACACGATCCGCGGCGTCGGCTTCCTCATGTCCGAGCGTCAGCCATGATGCTCCCCGCGCAGCCTACGCGGTCGCCTCACCATGGTCTTCGCGCTGCTGGCGTTTCTCGGCGTGGGCGCATTCGCGGCGGCCCTCGCCATCTTCGTCGACCACATCGTGTGGGATCCGCTGGACGCCCGCCTGCTCGAGGAGGCCGAGACGCTGAGCGCGCTCGCGGATCTGCCGCGGCCCCGGCTCACGGAAGCCGTCCTCGAGGTCGGGGACGAGAGCGATCTCGGCCCGGGCAAGTTCGTGCGCGTCACGGGACCCGATGGACACACGGTGGCGCTCTCGCGCCCGATTCCCCGGGTGGTGGCCGCGCGGCGGCCCCGGCACGTCACCGAGACCCGGATCAGGACGGTGGGCGAAGGCGCCGAGACCTACCGCGCCGTGTGGGCACCGACGCGCACCGGCGGCTGGGTGGTCGTGGGCGTCGGGGCCGTGAACCAGACACGCGTCGTCACCCGCACGCGCGCCTTCATCGCTGCGATCGCGCTCGGCCTGATCGGCCTGCTCAGCGTCCTCGCCTGGGGGATCGCGTCCCATGCCACCCGCGACCTCGTGCGACTCGCCGGTGAGCTGACGACGATCGAGGCCGGATCCCTCGACCGCCGGCTCCCCGCGGGCAGTACCACGGAGGTCGACGGCCTGGTGACCGTCTTGAACCGCATGCTCGAGCGGCTGCGGCGCGCCATGGGACACCTCGAGCGGTTCACCGCCGACGCCGCCCACGAGCTGCGCACGCCCATCACGGCGCTGAGAGCACACCTCGAGGTCACGCTCGCCCGGGCGGAGACCCCGCAGGCGTACCGCGACGGGCTGCTCGACGCGCTCGAGCAGGCCGAGCGTCTCGGACGTCTCGCCGAGGACCTGCTCACGCTGAGCACGGTCGAGGGCGCCGGTGCGCCGTCACGGGTCGAGCGGGTCCGCCTGGACGACCTCGTGCGCGAGGCCGCCGACTTCATCGAGCCCGTGGCCGACGAGCAGTCCCGCCCCTTCGAGTGCGTCGTCGACGGCCCGATCGTCGTGCGGGGCGTCTCCCCGCTGTTGAAGCGCGTCGTCCTCAATCTGGTCGACAACGCGTTCCGGCACACCCCCGCCACCGCGGCCGTGCGCCTGTCCGCCGAGCGGGACGGCGGCTCCGCGAAGATCGCCGTCGTCGACCGCGGCCCGGGGATCGGCGCGGCCGATCTGCCGCACGTCTTCGAACGCTTCCACCGCGGCCAGAGCGAGGCGTCCGGGTGTGGTCTCGGCCTCGCGCTGGCGCACGAGATCGTGACGGGACATGGCGGCCGCATCACGGTGGACAGCGCGCCCGGAGCGGGGACGACGGCGACCGTCTGGCTCCCGCTGGCCGAGGATCCCCCGCGCCCGGACGGACCCGGGACCGCCGGCGCATGAGCCGCGGTCCGGTCTTCACACTGCCGTCACCATGCCTCGGCTAGCATCCGCCTCCGTGCCTGGTGGTGCACCGCTGCGGTGCGCTGCGCTCGCGGGGATGGTGGGGCTCGCCGTCTATGCCGCCGTCGCAGCGCCCATCCCCTTCTACGACAAGGGCGAACCGCGCGAAGCGATGGTCGTGCGCGCGCTCCTCGATGGACACGGGGTCGCGCTGCCGCGGCCCGACGGGATCGACCTGCCGGCAAAGCCCCCCGCCTTCCACTGGCTCGCCGGCATCGCCGTGGCGGCGGGGGTCCGTCCCGAAGAACTCGCGATCCGTTCGCCCAGCATCGTGCTCGGCGCCGTCGGCGTCGCCGTGACGGCCGGGCTCGCCGCCGCCGCGCACGGAACCGCCGCCGGGCTGCTGGCGGCGCTCGTGCTCGGTTCGTCCTTCGAGTGGATGCGCGCGGCGACGCAGGCGCGCGTCGACATGACGCTGGCCGTCTTCCTCGTCGGTGCGACCCTCTCCTGGGCGATCGGCGTGCGCGAACGACGGGCGCGGCTCGTGCGCCTCGGATGGATCCTGGCGACGGGTGCGGTGCTCACCAAGGGGCCAGTCGGGCTCGTCCTACCCGCCCTGATCGTCGCGACCGATGCGCTCCTCCGTCGCGACGGCCGCGCGCTCGGAGCGCTGCTCGATCCGGTTGGGATCGCCGTCTTCGCCGTGATCTGGAGCGGCTGGTTCGCCCTGGCGTGGCACGCCGGCGGCAGGAGCTTCCTCGCGCGCCAGCTCGTCGCCGAGAATCTGCACCGCTTCACCGGCGAGGGCGACGTGCAGCACCGCCACGGCGCCCTCTACTACCTCCCCGCGCTCGCCGGCGGATTCGCGCCGTGGACCCTCGCGCTCCCCGCCGCCGTGACGCGTCTCCGACGCCGGCCGACGGCCGGGGATCGGTTGAACCTGGTGTGGATCGCCGTGGTGCTCCTCTTCTTCTCGCTCGCCGCGGGCAAGCGCTCCGTCTACCTGCTGCCCCTCTTCCCCCCGCTGGCCGTGCTGACGGGCGCGGGCCTCGCCGACACGCTGGAGCGCGCGCCGTCACGCACGATCCGGACGGCGATCGCCGCGCTCGCCGGTCTGGTCGCGGTGGCCGCCCTCGCGCTGCACTGGCAGGGACTCGAGGCCGCGCTCAACGGGCTCGGCGCCTTCCTCCCGGGCAGCGACGGGCGGCGGATGCCGGCGGTCACTGCGCTGGTGCGCGCCGAGGTTCCCCTGCTCACCGCCCTCCTCCTCGCCGCCGCGGCGAGCCTCCTCGCGCTGCGCACGCGACGTCCGGCGACGCGCCTCGCGGGCTGCGCCGGCCTCGCCCTCCTGTGGACGATCGGCCTCCCCGTCCTCGGGACGTGGCCTCTGGCGCGCGCGGTGACGTCACGCGAGGGAGCCGTCGCGGTCCGCGCCACGCTCGCCGCGGACGATGAACCGTGCGCGGCCACGTACGTCGACCACGGCTTCCGCTACTACCTCGGCCGGCCGCTGCGCACCTGCGCCGAGCTGCGCGCCCACGGTCACGTGCCGACGATCGAGATCCGACGCGTCGAGGGGCCGGGCGACGGTCGGGCGCGCTACGTCGCGCGGCGCCTCGATGCGGGTCCGCCCGGGGGCCCCGCGTGAGGCGCGGCCCCCTCCTCCTGGTCGGCGCCGCCGGACTCTTCGTCCTCGAGGCGTCCCTCCTCGGCTCATTCCAGTGGTACGACGCCTACTGGGCCGCCGCCGCGGCCACTGCGTGCGGCTGCGGCAATGGCGGGTGGCTGTTCCACCTGACGCGCGCGGCGCCGTGGATCGGTGCGGCGGCGGTGGTCCTCGCCACGGTCGATGCCGCGCGCCGCGGGCGCTGGGAGGAGACGTTCTTCTATCTCGCGGTGCTCGGGATCGGTCTCCTGTTCGGCGACGCGCTGAAACAGGTGTTCGCGCGCGATCGCCCCGGCATCCCCCCCTGGATCCAGTCGGCGCGGAGCTTTCCGAGCGGCCACGTCTTCAACGCCGCACTCTGCGCCGGCGTCGCGCTGCGCCTGCACGGCACTCGCTATCACGATCGCCCGGCGCCGCTGTGGGTCCGGCTCGCGCTGTGGCCGGCGGCGATCGTGTTCGTGGCCGGCACCGCGTTCACGCGCGTCTACCTGGGGCGGCACTGGCCGAGCGACGTGGTCGCCAGCGTCCTCATCGCCGTCGCCGTGTTCGGGGTCGCCGCCGCCTGCCGGCGGACGCGCCTGGCCACGCGACTCGTCGCCACCGGTGCGGCGCTCGGGACGGTGATCGGGCTCTACCTGCTGGCGGCAACCGGCACGCGCATCCATCTCTCATCGCCCGGCACACTGCCGGCCGAACCCGTCGCACGCGCGGCCCCGCGGGTCCGCGACGGCACGGGGCTTCCCGACGTCTCGGGCGAGTTCAGCCTCACCTATGCCGTGCACCAGACGCGGCCGCGCCTCTTGAAGCTGCTCGCGCACGACGGGCTCGCCAGGCGTGGATGCCGCCATCTGGAGCTGCTGATCGACGGCCGGGTGGTCACGCGGCAGCTCGTTCGGCCGGGGTGGCGGACGTACGCGTTTCCGCTGCCACCGCAGCCGGCCGGCGTGTACCGCGCCGAGCTGCGCGTGGTCGTCGGTCCCCGGTCGCGCCAGGTGACGGACCCGCAGCTCACCGTACGGCGGATGGCTATCGTCTGACGGCCGGCAGGATCTGCTCGCCGACGATGCGCAGCATGTCTTCGCCCATCTGGCTGAACACGACCTCGGCGAGGTCCCACTCGCGGATGCGGCGTTTGAGCTCGGTGGCGCACTCCTCCGGCGTGCCGGTCAGGAAGAGCGGAAACCGTCGCAGCTGATCGGGCGTCAGCCCGAACATGCCGGCCATCTGCTCGAGCAGGGCCTGTGTCGACGCCGGCGAGTCGGTGAGGATCGTCTGGAACACGACCTCGCTCACGCCGATGGCCTTCGGGTCGCGTCCGGCGCGCGCCGCCTCGGCGCGGACGAACGCCGCGCGCTCCAGGAACGACTCCTCGGTCAGGAGCCGCGTGTTGGCCATCGCGATGTAGCCGGTCTTGCCCACCTCGCTGATGATGTTGATGACGTCCGCATGCCGGGCCGCGACGCGGAGGAGTCCCTTCCCCCCGCCGCCGAGCACGATCGGCGGGTGCGGGCGCTGCACCGGCTTCGGAAACAGCGTGGCGTCCTGGTAGCGGTAGAACTCGCCCGTGAACGTCGTCCGCTCGGTCGTCCACAGGCTGCGGATGACCGTCAGTGCCTCGTCGAGCTGGCGCAGGCGCTCGGCGATCGGCGGGAACGCAATGCCCGTCATCCGGTACTCGGATTCCGTCCATCCGGAGCCGAGTCCGAGGTAGGCGCGCCCGCCACTCAGGTGATCGAGCGACACGATCGCCTGTGCGGTGAACCAGGGGTGACGGAAGAGGTTCGAGAGCACGAGGTGCCCGACGCGCAGCTTCTTCGTCGCCTCGGCGATCACCGCCGCCTGCATCACCGGGTCGAAGCCGAGGTGCTCGGGGTTCACCTGACGCTCCGGCCCCTCGTAGACGATGTGGTCGGGGAGCGAGACGAAGTCGAAGCCGAGGCCCTCCGCCGTCTGCGCGACGTGGCGGAGCGCCGGGAACTCCTGGTTCATGATCTGCAGGCCGAAGCGCGTCATCGGGCGACCGTGCCACGGCGGTGCAGCCGAGGGAACACCCGCTCAGCCCATTCGCGGCGCCGTGTCGCGGACCGCCGGACGCGCCGCGAGCCGCTCGATCCAGGCGCGCACGGCAGGACGCGCGGCGAGCAGGTCGTCCAGCCCGACCAGCGCGAGCGTGGTCACCACCGGCGCGTAGCAGACGTCGGCGAGGGAATAGTCGCCGGCCAGCCAGGGTTCAGCGCCCAGCCGCTCGCCAAGCACGTCCAAGTGGGCGGCGACGCCTTCGCGGCCCTGAGTGACCGACGGCGCGTCGGGCGGGACGTCCGGCGAAAAGCGCGGGGCCATCCAGGCCTTCCACGCCGGTAGCAGGTAGTCGCCGCTCCAGAGCATCAGCTGGCGAACGCCGGCGCGTGCCGCCACGTCCGCCGGCAGGAGCGCGGGGTGCGGATGGCGTTCCTCGAGATACTCGAGGATCGCGACCGATTCCGCGATGACGAGATCGCCGTCCTGGAGGACTGGGACCTGGGAGAACGGGTTCAGGCGGCGGAATGCCGGCTCGCGCAACGCCCCGCCGGGGAGGTCGACCTCGACCTCCTCGTACGGGAAGCCCCTTCTCCCGGAGCGCGATCTGCACCCGGCGGGGCACGATCGAGAAGGGGTGCCAGTAGAGCCGGAGCATCGTTCCTCGTAGCCGGAACGCCGGGCATCCGCTAGAGTCGCCCCATGTCGTTCTTCGATCTCACTGCTCCCACGATCCAGGGCGCGCCGCAGCCGCTCGCGACGTACGCCGGCAAGGTGGTGCTGGTCGTCAACACCGCCTCGGAGTGCGGGCTGACGCCGCAGTACGCCGGGCTCGAAGCCCTCTGGCGCGACTACCGCGACAAGGGGCTCGTCGTCCTCGGGTTCCCGTCGAACGACTTCGGCGGACAGGAGCCGGGATCGGCCGCGGACATCCAGAGCTTCTGCACGACACGCTTCGACGTCACCTTCCCGCTCTTCGAGAAGGTGCACACGAAGGGCGTCGGGCAGTCGCCGGTGTACGCGTTCCTCACCCGCAACCACGAGGAACCCAAGTGGAACTTCCACAAGTTCCTGGTCGGTCGCGACGGCGCGGTGCGAGCGGCCTTCGGGAGCACCGTCGCCCCCGACGACCCGGAGCTGCGCGGCGCGATCGACGCGGCGCTCGCGGCATAGCCGACCGGCCCCGTCCATGAAGTGCCTGCTCGTCTCCGACCTGCACTACGCGCTCAAGCAGTTCGACTGGGTCGACCGGGTCGCGCCGGCGTTCGATCTGGTCGTGATCGCCGGCGATCACCTCGACATCTCCTCGGTCGTGTCGCTCGACGCCCAGGTGGTGGTGATCCTCGCGTACCTCCGGCGAGTGCGGGCGAAGACGACGCTGCTCGTCAGCTCGGGCAACCACGACCTCACCGCGCGCGATGCCGCGGGCGAGAAGGTCGCACGGTGGATGGCGAAGGTCCGCCAGCTCGGCGTCCCGGCCGACGGCGACCGGATCGAGGTCGGAGACATCACCTTCACCATCTGCCCGTGGTGGGACGGTCCGAACGCGCGCGAGGCCGTCGACGCGCAGCTCGCGCGCGACGCCGAGCGGCGTGCGGCGCGCTGGGTGTGGGTCTACCATTCGCCGCCCGACGCCTCCCCCGTCAGCTGGGGCGGTCAGAAGCACTTCGGCGACGCGGACCTCTTGCGGTGGATCGAGCGCTACCAGCCGGACATGGTGCTCACCGGCCACATCCACCAGTCGCCGTTCCGCGAGGGCGGCTCGTGGGTCGACCGCATCGGCACGACGTGGGTCTTCAACGCCGGCCGCCAGATCGGCCCCGTCCCGACGCACGTCGTCCTGGACACGGACGAGCCGCGCGCGATGTGGTTCTCGCTCGCCGGCAACGAGGTCGTCCCGCTCGACCAGCCGCTCACGCGCCCGCCGGCACCGCTCCTTCAGGAGACGTTCGAGTCGGGATCGCGATCCGATCCGGGATCGTGCGCCTCGCCCTGATGGTGCACCAGCACCTCGAGCACCTCGTCGACCATGCCGAGGTGGCTGTCGTGGTCGGCGAACTGGTGCTTCAGGTCGGCGAGGTAGGTCGTCATGCCGTGCAGCCGCCGCGCCAGGAGGCGGGACACGGCGAGCGCCACCTTGGCATCACGATGGAGGAAGGCGCGCGCGTCGTCGGCGACGTGGAAGCGCGACGGCTCGAGGGTGCGGACGGTGGCCGACTGCGGCGCGTCGAGCAGGACCGACATCTCGCCGAAGAGCGCGCCCGGATCCGCGACCAGGTTCACCTGCACGTCGCCCTTCAGTATCTCGACGGCCCCCTCGATCAGGATGAAGAGCTTGCCGCTGCGCTCGCCCTCGCGCAGCACGACCTCGCCCGCCGCCACGCTCCGCTGCGGCAATTCCCCGCACAGGTCGAGGATCTCGCGCACGCTACCGGACCTCGGCGGCCTCGAGGAGCGCGATGACCTCCTGCACGCGCTGACCGTGCACGGTCTCCTCGCGTCCATTCAACCGCAGCAGGCGCTGCACCTCGGGGTCGCTCTCGCGGTCGGCCCACGTCTGATAGCTCCGGTCCCCCCCGAGCTCGGCCTTGACGATCACCGGCAGCAGCTGCGGCGGGATCGTGTCCGGAAGCGGCATCGCATAGGGCGCGAGGTCCTCGGCCGACGGCTCGAACGCCTGGCCCAGCTTGATCCCCGAGCGCCTTCCGCACGCGCTCGGCGTGCCCCCGCTCCTCGCGTGCGTTCTTCCGCAGCAGGTCCGCCGCCCGCGCGTCGCCGATGCGGTCGGCGAGCGCGTCGTAGAAGACCTCGCCCGCCCGCTCGATGCGGAAGAGGAACCGCATGGCCTCGACGTCGAGCCGCTCGATCGTCTCGAGGGACGCCGCCGCGGTGAAGAAGTCGTCGTGAGCCGTCATGTCTCCTCTATCCTCCGGGAGCGCCCGCGATGGAAGCGCCCCCCGTGGGTGGCGCACCCGCCTTCCGATTGCTATAGGCGTCCCTCCGCGCCCGACGCAGAAGATCGAGCAGTACGAGATGGATCACGTCGACTCCGCCGGTCGCGTGGTGCCGCCCCTGGCGGTCCGCGCCCTCAACCGCATCGCCTTCGGTCCCGCCGCCGGCGACGTCGAGCGCTTCCTGGCACTCGGCCCGAACGACCGCGTGCGGCTCCGACGCTGGGTAGAGCAGCAGCTGCGGCCAGAGGCGATCGACGACGCCCCCCTCGCGGCGCAGCTCGCGGCGCTCGGGTTCACGACGCTCGACAAGAGCTTCGAGCAGCTCCACGCCGAGCACGCCGGCTCCTCCGACTACACGGTGCGGGAGCGTCCGGTCGACGAGGTGGCACGCGCGGCGTTCGTCCGTGCCGTCCACGGCCGCCGCCAGCTCGTCGAGGTGCTGGCGGACTTCTGGCACAACCATTTCAACGCCTACGGCCCGGACGACTCCGCGGCGCCGCTCTGGCCGGACTGGGACCGGACGATCCGCCAGCACGTCCTCGGGAACTTCCGCACGTTCCTGGAGGCGGTCGGCCGCCACCCGGTCATGCTCGTCTATCTCGACAACTTCAGCAACACGAACGCCGGGCCGAACGAGAACTACGCCCGTGAGCTCTTCGAGTTGCACGGGCTCGGCGCCGAGAACTACCTCGGCCTCCGCCCGCAGGGCGCCGTCCGCCGCCGCGGCCGCACGCCCGTCGGCTACGTCGACGGCGACGTGTATGAGGCCGCGCGCGCGTTCACCGGCTGGAGCATCGATGCGGCGAGCGGCACCTTCACCTACCGCAGCGCACACCACGATCGCTTCCAGAAGATCGTCCTCGGCCGCCAGCTGCCGCCCGATCAACCGGCCCTGAAGGACGGTCAGGACGTTTACGACCTGATCGCCTTCCACCCCGGGACGGCGACCTACATCGCCCGCAAGCTCTGCCGACGCCTGGTGGCGGACGACCCGCCGGAGCGGCTCGTACGGCGCGTGGCCCGCGTCTTCCGCCGCGCACGTCGGCGGCCGGATCAACTGCGCCGCACGGTGCGCGCCATCCTGCTCTCACCCGAGTTCCGCACCACGTGGGGCGCCAAGACCAAGCGGCCGTTCGAGACCGCCGTGAGCGCGATGCGCGCGACGGGCGCCGACGTCGATTTCCGCTTTCGCAGCGATCCAGCGACCGAGGTGCCAGCCGACGGTTTCTTCTATCGCTTCCAGCGCACCGGCCAGCCGCTCTTCCAGTGGCGGCCGCCGAACGGCTATCCCGATCGCCAGGCACCGTGGCTGGCCTCGACGCCCCTGGTGCAGACCTGGCGACTACTGCTCTGGCTCTGTGCCGCGGAGCAGAACGGCCTCTACTACATGCGCATCGTCGAGAACACGCCGGCCACGCTGCGCAGCGCCACGCAGCTCGCCGACCACTGGATCGGACGCGTGTTCGGCCACGCGGCGCGCCCGGAGATCCGCGAGCAGGCCATCCTCTTCCTTTCCGAGGGGCGGGATCCAGCGCTGCCGCTGCCGATCGACGACGACGTCGACGCGCGCAACCGCCTGCGCAGCATGGTGAGCCTGCTGCTCCTCACCCCGGAGTTCCTCATCCGATGATCGACCTCACGCGTCGCGATTTCATGAAGGGCTGCTGCGCCACGGTCGCGGCATACGCGGGATCGCGGCTCGGCCTCGCCTTCGCCGCCGACGCACAGGGGCGCAACGACGACCTGCTCGTCGTCGTCTTCCTGCGCGGCGGGATGGACGGGCTCAGCCTGCTGCCACCGATCGACGGGCCGCAGCGCGCTGCGTACGAGGCCTTCCGTCCCAGCCTGCGCGTGCCCACGACCGGCCCCGACGCGGCGCTGGCGCTCACCGCCGAGTTCGGACTCAATCCTGCCGCCGCTTCGCTCGCGCCGCTCTACCAAGCGGGCCACGTGGCGTTCGTCCAGGGCGTCGGCCTGCCCGACAGCAGCCGCTCGCACTTCGACGCCATGGCGTACCTCGAGCTGGGCACGCCCGGGGTGAAGAGCACGACCACCGGGTGGCTCACGCGACACCTCGAGAGCGCCGGCAACTTGCTCGACCAGGTGCCGCTACCGGCGGTCTCCGCCGGCTCGCTGCCGGCGAGCTCGCTTGCCGGGACGCTCCAGACGCTGACGGTCAGCGGGGCTGGCGCCTTCAGCCTCGACGACGGCGCGTACCAGGACCGCGACGCGCTCCGCATCGCGATGCGCCGCCTGTGGGAGGTGGCCGACACGCCGCTCCATCAGGCGGGACGCCGGGCGCTCAACGCCGTCGACCTCGTCGAGCGTTACGTCGGCGGCGACTACACAGCGGCCAACGGCGCCGTCTATCCGACGGACGCCTTCGGGCAGCAGCTCGAGACCATCGCCCGGCTCGCCAAGCTCGATCTCGGCTTGCGCGTCGCCACCATCGACCTGGGCGGATGGGACACGCACGAGAGCCAGGGCGACGGCGGCCGTGGGACCTTCGGCGAGCTCGTACGCACGCTCGCCGACGGCCTCGTCGCACTGTACACGGACCTCGATACCTCCCAGGCGAACGCGCCGGCGCAGCGCCTGACGGTCGTGACCATGAGCGAATTCGGCCGCCGCGTGCGCGAGAACGCGGATCACGGCACGGACCACGGCACCGGGAACGTCTCTCTGCTCGTCGGCGGCGCCGTGACCGGCGGCGTCCACGGCGTGTTCCCCGGCTTGGGCGAGGGCCAGCTCTTCGACGGCGCCGATCTCGCCGTCACGACCGACATGCGGCGCGTGCTCGCCGAGATCCTCCTGCGCCGGCTCGGCAACCCGCGGCTCAGCACCGTGTTCCCGCGCTACACCGGCCACGTGCCGCTCGGTGTCGTCGCCGGCGCCGACCTGACGCCGATCTGATTCGAGGAGCCCTGGTGCGTGAACGGTCGACGGGGCTATGTACGTCCCGGTGACCGTCCCCGATCCGGAGCAGATCACCGCGGCCTGGCTCACCGAGGCCCTGCACGCCGCTGGAGCCGCCCGCGGTGCGCGAATCACCGAGGCGCACGCGCGCCAGGTCGGCACGGGCCAGATGGCGCGCAACTTCCGCTTCGAGCTGGTCTGGGCCGGCGACGCCGCCGGGGCCCCGCGCTCGGTGGTGGCGAAGGTGCCGTCGGACGATCCGACGAGTCGCGCCACCGGCTCCGCGATCGGCGCATACCGCAAGGAGGTCGAATTCTACCGCCAGGTGGCGCGGACCGTCGGCATCCGCACGCCACACGTGTACCTCGCGACGATCGAGGACGGCAGCGACGACTTCGTGCTCCTGATGGAGGACGTCGCTCCCGCCGAGCAGGGTGACCAGCTCGCCGGCTGCAGCGTCGAGCGGGCGCGGCTCGCGCTCGACGAGCTGGCGAAGCTGCACGCACCGCGCTGGGGCGACCCGTCGCTCGCCGACCTTCCCTTCCTCCACGACCCCGCCGCCGAGCGCGCCGCCAATCTGGCCGTGATGTACGCCGCGCTCTGGCCCGGCTTCCGCGACCGCTACGCCGACCGCCTCGCGCCGGACCTGCTCGCCGTCGCCGACCGACTCGGCCCGCGCATCGAACGCTGGGCGCTCGCCACGACGGATGCGCCGCTCACCGTCGTCCACGGCGACTACCGCCTCGACAACATGCTCTTCGGCACCGGTCCCGGCGCACCGCCGCTCGCGGTCGTCGACTGGCAGACCGTCGCGCGCGGCCCCGCCGCCGCCGACGCGTCGTACTTCATCGGCGCCGGCCTGCCGACGCCCGAGCGCCGCCGTCACGAGGAGCCGCTGCTGCGTGCGTATTGGGACGCGCTCGGCGCGCAGGGCGTCTCCGGGTATGCCTGGGAGCGCTGCTGGCGCGACTACCGGCGCGCAGCCTTCGGCGGGCTCCTGATGGCGGTGGTCGCGTCGATGCTCGTGGTGCAAACGGCCCGCGGCGACGAGATGTTCCTCGTGATGGCGTCCCGCCACGCGCAGCAGGCGCTCGACCTCGACGCCGAATCCCTGATCCCGTAGGAGGACCGCCGATGGAGCGTCTCACCGAGCTCGGCTTCTACACCCTCGCCGGCAACCCCGAGTCGCCGCGCCAGCTGCTCGACGAGGTGCGCCGCGGCGAGGAGCTCGGGCTCGGCACCGTGTTCATCTCCGAGCGCTTCAACTTCAAGGAGGCGGCCGCGCTGTCCGGCGCCGCCGGGGCGGTCTCGTCGGAGATCGCCGTCGCCACCGCGGCGACGAACCAGAACACGCGCCACCCGATCGTCACCGCCGCGTTCGCGATGACGATGCACAAGCTGACGGGCGGGCGCTTCACCCTCGGCCTCGGGCGCGGCATTCCGCTGATCTTCGACGCCTTCGGCATGCCGCGGATCACCGACGCTCAGATCGAGGACTTCGTCGGCCTGATGCGCCGGCTGTGGCGCGGCGAGATGATCGGCGGTCACGACGGGCCCTGCGGGCGCTTCCCGGTCCTCTTCCTCGACCCGTCGTTCGACGAGCACATCCCGATGCTGTTCACGGCGTTCGCCAAGCGGTCGCTCGAGCTCGGCGGCCGACTCTTCGACGCCGTCGTCCTGCACACCTTCTTCACCGACGAGACGACCGCGCGCTGCGTCCGCACCGTCAAGCGCGCCGCGGAGACCGCCGGGCGCGATCCCGCGTCCGTCAAGGTCTGGTCGTGCTTCGCCACCGTCGGCGACCACATCCCCGAGCCGCTGCGTCTCAAGAAGACCGTCGGCCGGCTGGCCACGTACCTGCAGGGGTACGGCGATCTGCTGGTGAAGACGAACCGCTGGGACCCGAAGGCGCTCGAGCGCTTCCGCTCCGCGCCCATCGTCGGCGAGTTCCGCGGCGCGATCGACGCGAAGGCAACGACCGAGGAGCTGGAGCGGATCGCGCCGCTGCTGCCGGCCGAATGGCTCGCGCCAGCGGCGACCGGCACCCCGGCCCAGTGCGTCGCGGCGATCCGGAACCAGTTCGCGCTCGGCGTCGACGGCGTGATCCTCCACGGCGCGACGCCCGACGAGCTGGCCCCGATCGTCGCCGAGTACCGGGCAACCCGCGGCGGGTGAGCGATGCCGCGCGACCTGCCCCCGATCGCGTCGCTCCGCGCCTTCGCGTTCGCCGCGCGGTCGCTCAGCTTCAAGACCGCCGCCGCCGAGCTGGGCCTGTCGCCGTCGGCGCTCAGCCGGCAGATCCAGGCGCTGGAAGACCACCTCGGCGTGCGGCTCTTCCGGCGCCTCAACCCGGGGCTCGCGCTCACCGCCGGAGGGACGCCGCTACCTCGACGCCGTCGACGCGCGCACTCCGTCAGCTCGAGACGGCGCAGGACCTGGCTGGCCCCACGGGCCCGACCGCTCCGCGTGAGCGCGCTCGAGTCGTTCAGCGAGAGCTGGCTCGTGCCGCACCTCCCCGACTTCGAGCGCCTGCACCCGGACGTGCCGCTCGAGATCGAGGCCACGCTGCGCTACGCGGACTTCGCGCGCGATGCGGTCGACGTCGCCATTCGCTTCGGGCGCGGGCCGTGGGACGGCCTCCACAGCGAGCCGCTCGTCGACCTCGACGTCTTCCCGGTGTGCAGCCCCACCCTGGCCGCCGGACCCCCGCCGCTCCGCGACCCGCAGGATCTCGCGGCGCACACGCTGATCCACGTCGCGCAGACACCCGACGCGTGGCGCGAGTGGCTGCGGGCCACGGGCGCCGGGGGCCTCGAGCCGCGGCGCGCGGTCACCTACGACCACGTGAGCATCGCGCTCAGCGCCGCGGAGTCGGGACAGGGCATCGCGCTGTCGACGGGCATCCTCTGCGAGCGGCGGCTCCGCGAGGGCCGGCTCTGCCGCCCCTTCACGGCTGCCGTGCGTTCGACCCTCACCTACCACTTCGTCTGCCGGCCCGAGGACCTCGGCGACGCGCGGGTGACGGCGCTCCGCGACTGGCTGGTCGAGCGGCTGGCGGACGCCGATGCGCCCGACGCAACCGCGGATGCGAAATGAGCGTTTGCTCGGGCTCGCCACGACCGTGAGGATCGCGGCATGCGACAGCTCACCTGCATCGACGCCGGACGCCTCGAGTGGCAGGACGTCCCCGAGCCCCGCCTCGCCGGCGACGGCGAGGCGCTCGTCCGCCCCCTCGCCGTCGCCCGCTGCGACATCGACCGCTTCCTCGCCTCGGGCATGTTTCCGCTGCGCGGGCCCTACGCCGTCGGCCACGAGTGCGTCGGCGAGGTGACGGCGCTGGGCGACGGCGTGCGTCGGCTGTCCATCGGCCAACGCGTCGTCGTCAGCTTCCAGGTGAGCTGCGGTCGCTGCCGGACCTGCGCCGCCGGTCGGACGGCGCTGTGCGAGACGCTGCCGACGCTCTCGGACTACGGCATGCAGCCGCTCTCGGGCACGGAGTACGGGGGGATGCTGTCGGACCTGATCCGCGTGCCGCACGCCGAAGCGATGCTCGCGCCCGTTCCCACGGGCATCGACCCCGTGGCGCTGGCGAGCGCGTCCGACAATGTGCTCGACGGCTACCGCGCCGTCGCCCCGCACCTGGCGGCGGCGCCGGGCAGCGAGGTGCTGATCGTGAGCCACGGCCTGCCGAGCATCCCGCTCTACGCAGTCCAGGCCGCGGTCGCGCTCCGGGCGGGCGCCGTCGACTTCGCCAGCAACGACGCCGACGCGCTCGCCGCCGCAGAGACGCTGGGCGCCCGCCCAGTCGAGACGGATTTCGGCAAGCCGAAGCGCACCTACCCGATCGTCGTCGACGCGGGGCTCACGGCCGAGGGCCTGACGTACGCCATCCGCGCGACGGTACCGGAAGGCACGTGCCAGAGCGTCAGCTTCCACGCGGGCCCGGCGGTGCCGCTGCCGATGGGACGGATGTACACGCTCGGCATCCGGCTGTTCGTCGGCCGCTGCCACGCCGCGGCGCTGCTCCCCGAGGTCGTCGGGTTGATCGCCGAGGGCCGGCTCGACCCCTCCGCCGTCACCACCCGCGTCGTCCCCTGGGAGGACGCCCCCGGCGTTCCAGAGGCACCGACCGCGTTCCTCGAGCCGGCGGAGAAGCTCGTCGTCCGCCGCTAGATCGCCTTCTCCCAGCCGAAGATCTCCTCGGCTCGCCTGCGCGCTCGCTGGCTCCGCGCGTTAGGAGGTGCGGGCCACGGTACCGCGTAGTCAGCCGACGGCAACGGCACTTTGCGCCCGCCGGACTGGCCGGGCTATGGGGCTCCCGTGAACCGCCCGAGTCGAGGTCACCGCGGCGGTCGAGCGCTCGCTCGCCAGTTCGGGCCGCGCCCATGAGGAGGAGATCGTGTGCCATCGCCGCGCTGATGGCCATCGCTACGGTTCGTATCGTCGCGACGTACCCGGTCTTCAGCCAGACGTTCGACGAGCCCATCCACCTCGGGGCAGGGATGCAGTGGCTCGACCGGGGAATCTATACGTACACCGAGCATCCACCGCTCGCCCGGGTGGCGGTCGCGCTCGGTCCGTATCTCGACGGCCAGCGCTCGCGCGGGAATGCCCTCGCCCTCGACGACGGGAACGCGATCCTCTACGAGAACGGGCGCTACAGTCGAACGCTGGCACTCGCTCGGGCTGGAATCCTGCCGTTCTTCCTCGGTGCGGCACTCGTGGTCGCGAGTTGGAGTGGCGAGCTGTTCGGCCCCATCCCGTCCATCCTTTCCGTCGGCTGCTTCACGATGCTGCCGCCGATCCTCGGACACGCGGGCCTCGCGACCACCGACATGGCACTCGCGGCAACGTTCGTGGCCCTACTCCTGACGCTGACCAGGTTCCTCGATCGTCCGTCGGTCGCACGGGCGACGCTGCTGGGCCTCGCGGCGGCGGCGGCGGTGCTCAGCAAGTTCTCCGCGCTCCCGTTCTTCGCGGCTTCCGCCCCGGTGGTTCTGGGCGCATGGTGGCTCAGCAGCGACGCGCGGCCGGTCGAGTCGAGCCGGTTTCCACGGCGCGCCGTCCTGGCGGTGGCCGTCGCGACGCTGACCGTCTGGGCCGGCTATCGCTTCTCGTATCGCATGGTGGACGGCATCCCCCACTTCGCGCCGGCGTTTGCCGGCGGGATCCGTACGGTCGCGCGCCACAACCGGTCTGGACACGCATCGTATCTGCTCGGCGAGGTTCGTGCCGGGAGCTGGTGGTCGTTCTTCCCGATGGTGTTGATGGTGAAGACCCCGATCGCCTTCGCACTCCTCGCGGCCACCGGTACGTTCGAGGCCGTTCGTCGCGCGCGCATCCATGGCGACTACCGACCCTTGGTGCCGCCTGTGGCTGCCGGCGCCGTTCTCGCGGTTGCGATGTGCAGCAACATCAACCTGGGCGTCCGTCACGTGCTGCCCGTCTACGTGCTGCTATCGATCGTCGCGGGCATTGGGGTGGTGACCCTCTGGACGTTACGTACGGGCACGGTGGGAGGCCGGTTCGCGGCGCTCGCGCTGTTGGCCTGGCTCGTCGTGGGCTCCGTCGCCGCTCACCCCGACTACCTCGCGGCATTCAACGAGCTCGCAGGTGCCCATCCGGAGCGCATCCTCGTGGGGTCGGATCTCGACTGGGGACAGGACCTGCTCCGCCTGTCGGAAGCCGCTCGTACCCTGCAGATCCCATCGCTCGCGCTCGCGTACAACGGCACCGCCGACATCTCGCAGCACGGGTTGCCGAATCCGTCCCGGCTCCGTCCGGGCATGCGGCCCGTGGGCTGGATCGCGATCAGTGAGACACTGCTCCAGCGCGGCCCGGCGCGCTGGCGAGACGGGGCGTGGGCCGTCGATCAGAACGCCTTTCGATGGCTCGACGTCTACGAACCGGTCGCACGAGTTGGCCGCTCCATCCGACTCTACCATCTCTCCGCGCCTTCCACCGGCTAGCCGAGGAAGGCGGGGCTCGGCGACGCCGGCGTGCCCGGAACGGCAGCACGCGCACCTGAGCCCCGCCCCGATCAAGGACCGCGTCCGCCGCTCGATGACCCGCCTCGGCTCGCGCCGTCGCGCCGAGCGGGCCGCGCACGCGCTCCGCCTCGGCGTCGCCTGACGGGGGCTTCCCGCCGGTTCCCGATGCGCTATACGGGCGGCCAGGAAGGGGGCAACATGGTGGACGAAACGAAGCTCCATGCGTTCGTGGAGAAGGCTCTGGGAGATCTCGGCTCGGCGCTGACCGCGGCGCTGGTGGTGATCGGCGACAAGCTCGGTCTCTACCGGGCGATGGCCGATTCGAAGCCGGTCACGTCAGCGGAGCTGGCCGAGCGGACCGGAACCTCGGAGCGCTGCGTCCGGGAATGGCTCGCCGGCCAGGCGGCCGCGGGATATCTCACCTACGACGCGGCGAGCGGCCGCTACACCCTGCCGCCCGAGCAGGCGATCGCGCTGACCGACGAGAGCAGCCCCGCCTGCGTGCTGGGTGGTTTCCAGGGGATGACCGCGGCGATGCGGGCACAGCCGAAAGTGGCGGAGGCCTTCCGCCACGGCAAGGGCGTCGGCTGGCATGAGCACGACGCCGACCTCTTCCTCGGCACCGAGCGCTTCTTCCGCCCCGGCTACAACGCGTACCTGGTGCGCGAGTGGATCCCCGCCCTCGACGGCGTCCGCGAGAAGCTCGAGCGCGGCGCGCGCGTCGCCGACGTCGGCTGCGGCTTCGGCGCCTCCACCATCATCATGGCGAAGGCGTTCCCGCGCTCGACGTTCGCCGGCTTCGACTACCACCAGCCGTCGGTCGAAACGGCGCGCGAGCGCGCGGCACAGGCGGGCGTCGGCGATCGGGTGCGCTTCGAGGTCGCGAGCGCGAAGGACTATCCCGGTACGTACGATCTCGTCGGCTTCTTCGACTGCCTGCACGACATGGGCGATCCGGTGGGCGCGGCCGCGCACGTCCGCAGGTCGCTCGGCACCGACGGCACGTGGCTCCTGGTCGAGCCCCGCGCCGGCGATCGCGTCGAGGACAACCTGCATCTGCTCGGTCGCGTCTTCTACTCGGTGTCGACGCTGGTCTGCACACAGGCCTCGCTCGCGCAGGAGGTCGGTACCGCGCTCGGCGCACAGGCCGGCGAGCAGCGCCTCCGCGACGTCGTCACCAACGCGGGCTTCACCCGCTTCCGACGGGCGACGGAGACGCCGTTCAACCTGGTGTTCGAGGCGCGGCCGTAACGCGCCGTCGGGCCTACAGCACCGCGCGCGCGATCGTCCACGCGGCGCCGAGGTAGCCGACCGTCGTCAGGACGAAGCTCGTCCCGACGACGGCGCCGAACGGTCCGCCCGCGGCCTTCCCGAGTTGCGGATTGATCGCCATCGCCAGGAATGCCGCCGGGTTGAGGATCGACCCGATGCACATCCCCGCCACGACCAGCGCGGGCGGCGCGACCGCCAGTTGCCGGAACATCAAGTAGGTGACGAACAGGAGGCCGGTCATCATCAGGTAGTCGATGTGCGATCGCAGCAGCTGCTGCGAGTCCGGAAACAGACGCTTCATCACCGCGACCTGCTGCCGCACCGCTGTCAGGCACCAGGCCTGGATGAGCGCGACGGTCAGGCAGAAGCATCCCACCAGCACGAGCCATTCGAGTCGCATCGCCCCCCCCTACAACCGGCGGGGCATCCACGTCGAGCGGACGCCCCCGCGCGACGCGGGATCAGTCGCGGAATGGTGGCAGGTCACTCTGGAGGGCGCCGAGCGACCCTGACGACGTCGTGCGGCTTGACGAGCGCGGCTCATGCGGCGTAGCCAGCGCGCGTGCCATCGCTGCTCGTCCACGCGGCGCTCGGCCTGCTGACGGTCGGGATATTCTTCTTCGTGAACGCGCACCTGTACCGCCGCGACTGGGCGGGCTCCCGGACGACGTTCCTCGAAGGCCTCTACTACGTCCTCGCCGTCGCGTCGGTGTGCACGGGATGGTTCTTCAACGTGCGCTACGTATTCGCCTACCCCGACGAGGCCAGCTGGGTGCACTTCACCAGGATGCTGTTCGCCAACCCAGCCGCCAGCTCGGGCGGCCAGGACCTCATCGTCACGAACGTCTTCCTCTTTCCCCTGTGGACGATGATCGATGGTCCCCGGCGCGGGCTCAAGGGAACCTGGATCTACTTCACGATGAGCCTGTTCACGAGCTTCGGATTCTCGATGGGCCTCTACCTCGCCGCCCAGGAGCGGCAGGTGCGATGGCTCGCGGCCAGACGTGCCTGAGCTCCCCGACTACGACGTCGTCGTCATCGGCGCCGGCCACAACGGCCTGGCGGCGACCGCGTTGCTGGCCGCGCGCGGCTTTCGCGTGCTGTGCCTCGAGAAGAACGGATACGTCGGGGGGATGGCGGGCACGCGCGAGATCCTGACGGGGTGCCGCAACGACGTCGGCGCGAGCCTGCTCTTTCCGCTCGCGAAGGGGGTGGCGGCCGAGCTGGAGCTCGAGCGCTACGGCGTCGAGTTCATCGACCTGCCCATCATGGCGTCGAACCTGAATTCCCGCGATTCCCCGCCCGCGATCTTCTATGCGAACCCGGCGCGGATGGCGCTCTACGTGCTGCGGCACTTCGGCCTCCGCGCGATGATCGGCTTCGTCCGGCTGATGGCGTTCTGCACCTATCCGGCGAGCCTGATGCACCGCTTCACGCCGCGGAGCGTCCCGCTCGACGCTCGACGAGCTGCTGGCCCGGGCGCCCGACGAGCGCCGGCGCCGGCAGATCGAGCTCGCCTTCACCGGGAGCGCGATGGACCTGGTGGATCGCTTCCTGCCCGACGTGAAGCGACACCGGACGCTCCGCGCGCTCGTCGCGTTCGCCGCCGTGCAGTCGACGTACAAGGGACCGTTCACGCCGGGCAGCGCGCTCTGCCTCGTCTACACCTTCGCGCAGAACGAAGGCGGCGGGCTCATGCGACGCGTGAAGGGGGGCATGGGCTCGCTGTCCGAGGCGCTGCGCCCGCTCGATCGCCGACAAGGGCGGCGATGTGCGCCTCAAGGCGCCCGTGCGGCGGGTGCTGATCGAGGGCGGGCGCGCGGCCGGCGTCGAGCTCCGTGACGGCCAGCGCATCACGGCGCGCGCGGTGCTCTCGAACCTCGACAAGGCGGCGACGCTCTTCGGGCTCGTGGGCCGCGAGCACCTCGACGCCGCGACCATCGAGCGCATCGACCGCGTCGAGCAGCGCGGCGCCTACGTGCATCTCCTCTTCAAGCTGCGCCGGCTCCCCCGCTACGGTCCGCCCTTCGAGCACCTGAACGCCGATCCGCGCACGCGCTTCAACACGACTCTCGTCCCGGACCCGGAGCTCCAGCAGGCGAGCTGGGAAGCCTGCCGCCGCGGCGAGGTGCCCGAGCATCCGCCCGTGGGCATGCAGATCCCCACGGTGATGGATCCGAGCCTCGCGCCCGACGGCTTCCACATCGCCACGACGTACGGCTTCTTCTTCCCCTGCGACGCACCGAAGGAGGAGCGCGGCCGGCTGCGCGACGAGATGGCCGAGCGCATCCTCGACCGGCTGAGCGAGTTCCTGCCCGATCTGCGCGACTGCATCGTCGAGCGGGCCGTCTTCTCGTCGGAGCACTTCGCGACCATGATGGGCGCGACGAACGGCGACTTCACGCACGGGCTCATCCACCCGGAGCAGATGATCGGCGGCCGGCTGCTGGTGCCCGGGTCGGCGCACGCGACGCCGATCGCGGACCTCTATCTGTGCGGCGCGGCCTGTCACCCCGGGCCGGGCGTGACGTTCCTGCCGGGGTACGGCGCGGCCTACGAGGTGATGGAGGTGCTCGACGTGGGTGGGCGCCGCGATGACGCGGCGACGGCGCGCATGGCAATCTGACGCAGTGGCATTGACGAAGTCCCGTTGCCGGTCGATGCAGAGCGGTGGTAGCGATCACCAATGTCGCCGACGACCCGTGCCACCCTCCCGCTCCTCTTCGCCCTCGTAATCCCGATGGGTGTCCCGCGGCCCGCGGCCGCGGTCGACCCGGGGTCGGAGCTGATCACCTGCGATCGTGCGGATCAGCGCGTCGAGATCACCGTCAGCTCGCACCTCGATCCGTCCTGCACCTGGACGCGCGGGGTCGAGATCCTGGCCTCGAACGTCACGCTCGACTGCCAGGGCGCGCACATCGCCGCGCCCGATCGCCGCTACGGGGTCTACATCCACGCGCCGAGCGACACGCCGCTCGCGAACATCACGGTGCGGAACTGCCACGTCGAAGGTTTCCTCAACAACTTCCACATCGAGCGCGAGGGCTTCCGGCAGCTCGCCGCGGGCGTCGAGTACGAGAACGGCTTCTCCAACATCACGATCGAGGACAGCACCAGCCTGAACTCGCGTGGCGTCGGCATCTTCGTGAACGGCTACGTCGAGGGGGTCACGCTCCGCAACCTCCACGTCGAGGGCGCCAGCAGCGCGGGGATCTACCTCGAGGCGGGCTCGAAGAACTGCGTCGTCGAGAACAGCACCATCGTCGGCAACGGCTTCGGCGAGAACAGCCCGCACGGTGGAACCTTCACGTTCGGGGGCGTCGACTTCTGGTTCTGGGGTACCGGACGCGAGGGCCTCGCCATCGACGGATCCCGCTTCAACGTCATCCGCAACAACACCTTCCAGAGCAATGTCGCCGGCGGCATCTTCCTCTACAAGAACTGCGGCGAATTCGTGACCCAGCGGCCCGAGCGCTGGTTCCAGCGTCGCTACGGCGCAGACGGCAACGTGATCGAGAACAACACCTTCATCGACGAGGACAACGGCGTGTGGGTCGCGTCGCGCATGGGCGAGAACACACTGCCGATGGAGTGCAGCGATCCGCAGTACCTCCCCGGCTACGCTCTCGACTATGCCGACGACAACGTCGTCCGCGACAACCACTTCCAGAACGTGACGTTCGGCGTGCGAGTGGAGGACGACGACGCCGTGGTGACCGGCAACGACTTCGTCAGCGCCGATCCGATCGACGAGGCAATCGTGGTCGGCACCAGGTACCGTACGGAGGCCCTGTCGCAGCCGGTCGACGGCACGACCATCACCGGCAACACCGCCAGCATCGCGGGCAGCCCGAATCCGTATCGCTGGATATGGGGACACACCAACACCACGTTCAGCGACAACCGGAGCCTCGGTCGGGTCGTCGGCCTGTGCGAGGGTTCGCAGCCGCCGGTGGGGCCGTTCGTCATGACGGTCGCCGTCCAAGTGCTGACCGACCCCGCGAACCCGCCGGACGAGATCCGCGAGCTGCCACCGCCGGGGCTCCTCCCGCCGTGCGCCACCGCCTGCGACGCCGGCAGCGCAGTGTCGAAGGCGAATCTCACCCTCCGCAAGCTCGACACCCCGCCCGGTGACGACACGCTCAGGTTCAAGGGCGAGCTGATCGTCCCCCACCCGTTCGTCCCCGCGCTCGACCCGATGGCCAACGGCGCCGCCGTGGTGATCGAGGACACCGCCGGTGCGCGCCCACTCGACGCGACCATCCCCGGCGGCGCGTACGATCCCGTGACCCAGGTGGGATGGAAGGCGGCGCGCAGCGGGACGAGCTGGAAGTACGTCGACAAGAGCGCGCTCCCGCCCGGGGGCATCACCACGCTCATGGTGAAGGACATGGCGAAGAAGCAGCCCGGCCTGGTCCGGGTGACGGTCGGTGGCAAGCGAAGCGCCTACGCCGTCGACACGTCGAGCCTCCCGCTCACCGGCCTCCTCATCCTGGATCCGCCGACGGCAGCCACGGGGCAGTGCGGCGTGGCGACGTTCACCGGGCCGACGCAGCGCTGCACGAGCGACGGCCGGTCGGTGAAGTGCCAGTAGCGCGCCCCGGCGAAGCCGGGGAGCGCGGTGGAATGGAGGCGGGGGGAATCGAACCCCCGTCCGAAAGTGCGTCCCCGAACGCGTCTACGTGCGTAGCCCGTGTACGAATGTCGCCGCGGTTGCTCCCCCGGGCAGGATCGTCCGCGGCCAGCCGGCGGTGTGATCTCGGCCCCCGCCCCGTCGGCACGACGGGGGCCCAGCCCGAAGTATGACGCTCGGTCCGCCCCTACGGGCGCAGAACGGTCGAGCGTGGTCGCCTAATTAGGCAGCCAGTGCGTAGTTATTGTCTGCAGTTAAGCAGTCCAGCCCTTTTTGACGAGGAGGGACTGGGTCCCCGGCACGCAACGTTCGTTTCTTCACCCCCGTCGAAGCCAGTTCGCCCCCAGACGGACGGTCACGTCCAACTATAAGGTCGCCCCCCGGGGGCCGCAACCCGGTGCTAGGAGGGTGACCCAAGATGGGCGGCGAAGCGAGGTGTGCGGGGCGCGAGCGAGAGCGGCAAGCGCAGCGACGACCGACGAGGCGTAGCTTTGGCTACGCCGCAGGAGGGAGGAGCGAGCACGCCGCTCGCAGCCGCGCCCCGCTCACCGCAGCCGATGGCCATCTTGGGTCACCCTCCTAGGCCCGGCCGCCACCCGGCGCCATGGTGTTCACTCCGTCGGTGCGGAATCCGGCCGCGTATTTCCGCAGCTCCTGGCGGGCGATCGTCATCCGGTGCACCTCGTCCGGGCCGTCGGCCAGCCGGAGACAGCGGATGCCGGCGTACATGCGCGCGAGCGGGAAGTCCTGACAGACGCCGCCGCCGCCGTGCACCTGGATCGCGTGGTCGATGATCCGGAGGGCCACGTTCGGGGCCGCCACCTTGATCGCCGCGATCTCGGTGCGGGCGCCCTTGTTGCCGGTCGTGTCCATCAGCCACGCGGCCTTCATCGTCAGCAGCCGGATCATCTCCAGCTCGATGCGGGCGTCGGCGATCCAGTCCTGGACGTTCGAGCGCTCGGCGACGGGACGGCCGAACGTCACGCGGGCCAGCGCGCGCTTGCACATGAGCTCGAGGGCGCGCTCGGCGGCGCCGATCGTGCGCATGCAGTGATGGATGCGGCCCGGACCGAGCCGTGCCTGACTGATCAGGAAGCCGTCGCCCTCGTTGGCGATCAGGTTGTCGGCCGGCACCTTCACATTGTCGTAGATCACCTCGCCGTGCCCTTCCTGGTCGACGTAGCCGAAGACGGTCAGGTTGCGCTTCACGGTGACGCCGGGCGTGTCGACGGGCACCAGGACCATGCTCTGCTGGCGGTGCGGCGGGCCGCCGGGGTTGGTCTTCCCCATCGTGATCATGATCTTGCAGTTCGGGTGGAAGATGTTGGAGCTCCACCACTTCCGCCCGTTCAGCACCCACTGGTCGCCCTTGCGCTCGATGCGCAGCTGGATGTTGGTCGCGTCCGAGCTGGCGACATCGGGCTCGGTCATCCCGAAGCACGAGCGGATGCGGCCCTCGAGGAGCGGCTTCAGCCACCGCTCCTGCTGCTCGGGGGTGCCGAACATCGTCAGCACCTCCATGTTGCCGGTGTCCGGCGCCGAGCAGTTCGTCGCTTCCGACGCGATGCCGCTGCGACCCATGATCTCGGCCAGCGGCGCGTACTCGGCGTTCTTCAGCCCCGGCCCCCAGTCCTTGTGCGGATGGAAGAGGTTCCAGAGGCCGCGGCTCTTCGCCTCGGCCTTCAGCTCCTCGATGATCGGCGGGTGGCCGTGCGGGTCGCCGGACGCCGCCAGCTGCTCCTCGTAGACGGACTCGTTCGGGTAGATGTACGAGTCCATGAAGGCGAGCAGCTTCTCCTGATAGTCCTTGCACCGGTCGGTGAGCTCGAAGTCCATGCCCGGGGCTCTACCAGAAGCCCGTGGACACGACTACAGAGTCCGTCCATGGCCGTCTCCTGGCGTGATCGGGCCGCCGCGCTCCGGCGCGACGTTGCCGCCGTGGCGCTCGCGCTGCGCGACCCGCGCGTGCCGTGGCCCGTCAAGCTCCTCGCGTTCCTGGTCGTCGCCTACGCCTTCAGCCCGATCGACGTGATCCCCGACGTCGTCCCGTTCGCCGGGGCACTCGACGACCTGATCATCGTCCCCGCCGGCGTCGCCCTGGTGCTGTACCTCATTCCGCCCGAGGTGATGGACGACTGCCGCGCCCGCGCCCACACGCTCAAGCGCCGCGCCGGCTGGGTAGCGGCGGGGGCCCTGTTGGTCGGCACGCTGTGGGTCGGCGCGCTGGTTCTCGTCGGCCGGTGGATCTACCGCTGGTGGACCAGCGCCATTCCCGGATGAGGCACGCGGAACGTCGCCAGCGACGTCCCCATCAAGCTACCGACGTAGGCGGTGCGGCGGTCGGGGCCGCCGAAGCAGATGTTCGTCGGCATGCCGAGGGACGGATCGACCAACACGGTCGTCAAGCCACCATCCCGGTCGATGACGGCGAGCGTGTTGTCCCCCACCAGCGTCACCCAGAGGTTGCCGGCCTCGTCGAACGCGATGCCGTCCGGCGCCGAGCCGAGGTCGGGACCGTACTGCTCGCGCGGGCCGAGCGTGCCGTCGGTGCGGATGGGGAAGCGCGTGACACGCGTGCGCAGCGACTCGGCGACGTAGACGTGCGACTCGTCGGCATCGAGCGCGACGCCGTTGGCGAACCACAGCCCGGCGGCGACGATCCGGGCGATGCCGCGCTCGACGACGAACAGGCAGCCGTCGTCGAGGGGTTCGGCGATGGCGTCCATGTAGTGCGGGCGCGCCGTGCTGTTCGACACCCACAGCCGGTCCCGCGTGTCGACGAAGGGGAAGTTGGGCGTCGTCATCCGGCGGCCGTCGGCCGCGGTCGCGACCACCTCGTGGCGGCCGGTCGCCGGGTCGAGGCGCTGGACCTCGCCGGTGCCGATGTTGGCGACGATCACGCGGCCGTCGCGATCGAAGCAGATGCCGTTCGGCTCGCCGCCGAGGGCACCGATCCGCGTCTCGCTCGAACCGTCCGCCGCGACCCGCGCGCACCCGCGCCGGCCGTCCGCGGCCCACACCGCCCCGTCGCGCGCGACCATGACGCCCTCGGGACGTTGCAGGTCGCGGCCGAGGCGCGTGACGGTGGCGGGGTCGATGCGGGGCACGGGCATGCGTCGCCCCTCACCACGGGAGCGGCTCGGGAGTCAAGGCGAGGGGTCTGGTCAGAATGTGCGAGTTGGCCTACCGTCCGACCGGAAGGAGGAGCACATCATGGGGCTCATCGATTTCATCAAGGACGCGGGAGCGTACCTGTTCGGCTCGCACGCCGGCACCGCCGTCGCGGCGACGAAGGCCGATCCAGTCACCGTCGAGATCCTGCAGAAGCAGGTCGAGTCCGTCGGCATCCCGGTCCAGAACCTCTACCTCGCCTTCAACGACCCGGTGGCCACCGTCAGCGGCACGGTCGCAACGCAGGACGACCGCCAAAAGATCGTGCTGGCCGTCGGCAACACGCCGGGCGTGGGCAAGGTCGACGACATGCTGGTCGCCCAGTTGGCTCCCGCGACCGCGAACGCCCCCGCCGCCGAGGCGAGCATGGAGACGTACACCGTCAAGAAGGGCGACACGCTGTCGGCGATCTCGAAGAGCGTCTACGGCAACGCCAACAAGTACCAGAAGATATTCGAGGCCAACACGCCGATGCTGAAGGACCCGGACCGGATCTACCCCGGCGCAGGTGCTCCGCATCCCGACGCTGCAGTAGCCGGCTTGAACGGGCATCGCAGGGACGGTACCACCCCTGCGATGCCCACCACCGACGGCTTCCCCCGCTTCCACGGCACCGCCGGCTACATCGCCTCCGGCCCGCTCGTCGACGCGGTCAACTGCGCCATCGCGCTCGAGCGGCCGCTGCTGCTCAAGGGCGAGCCGGGCACCGGCAAGACGGTGCTCGCCCGGCACGTCGCCGACGGCCTCGGCATGCCGATGCTCTCGTGGCACATCAAGTCGACGACCAAGGCGGCCGACGGCCTCTACGTCTACGACACCGTCCAGCGCCTGAACGACAGCCGCTTCGGCACCGGCGACGTCTCCGACATCCGCCGCTACATCAAGCTCGGCCCGCTCGGCCAGCGCCTTCGCCGCCGACGAGCGCCACGTGCTGCTGATCGACGAGATCGACAAGGCCGACCTCGAGTTCCCGAACGACCTGCTGCGCGAGCTCGACGAGATGCGCTTCACGATCATCGAGACCGGCGAGGAGATCGTCGCCACGCGAGCGGCCGGTCGTGCTCATCACCTCGAACAACGAGAAGGAGCTGCCCGACGCCTTCCTGCGCCGCTGCATCTTCCACTACATCGAGTTCCCCGACGTCGCCGCTGATGCGCAAGATCGTCGACGTGCACCACCCGCACCTCGACGCCAAGCTGCTCGACCAGGTGCTGATCAAGTTCTACTGGCTGCGCGAGCAGAACGAGCTGCGCAAGAAGCCGTCGACCTCCGAGCTGATCGACTGGATCAGCGCGCTGCTGCGCTCCGGCGTCAGCCATGGACCAGCTCGAGGCGCACATCCCGTTCCTCGGCGCGCTGCTCAAGAAGGAGCAGGACGTCGACGCGCTCGCAGACGCTACGACGAGCGCAGGCGGCAAGTATCCCGACGAGCTGGGCCGACCTGGGGCCGCGGTACAATCAGTAGCGCGACGCCGATGTTCCTCGACCTCTTCTACGGGCTGCGCGACGAAGGCGTCCCGGTCGCCATCCAGGAGTGGCAGACGCTTCCTCGCGCGCGCTCGAGCAGGGGCTGCACGGCTCGAGCCTGCTGCGCTTCTACCACCTCGGGCGCGCCTGCCTGGTGAAGAGCGAGACCTACTTCGACGCCTACGACCGCGTCTTCGCGCGCGTCTTCAAGGGCGTCGAGGGCGCGCTCGGCGACGACGTCACCGAGCGAGGTCCTCGAGTGGCTGCGGATCCGAAGAACTTCCCCGAGCTCACGCCCGAGCAGCTCGCCGCGCTCGAGCGGCTCTCCGCGCGACGAGCTGATGCGCCGCTTCCTCGAGACGCCTCGCCGAGCAGACCGAGCGCCACGACGGCGGCGACCGCTGGGTCGGCACCGGCGGCCGCTCGCCGTTCGGCCACGGCGGCGAGCACCCGACCGGCATCCGCGTCGGCGGCCCGGCGCAAGAGCCGCTCGGCGATGAAGGTCGCCGAGGAGCGCCGCTTCAGGACTACCGCACCGACGTCACGCTCGACGTGCGCCAGATGCGGGTCGCGCTGCGCCGCCTGCGCCAGCTCACGCGCACGGGCGCGGCGACCGAGCTCGACCTCGACGAGACCATCGACGAGACCTGCCGCAACGCCGGCGAGATCGAGCTGGTCTTCCGCGCCGCCGCGGCGCAACGACGTCCGCGCTGCTGCTGCTGATGGACGTCGGCGGCACCATGGACCCGTACTACGAGCCGGTGAGCCAGCTGCTCACCGCGCTGCACGAGGAGCGCGGCCTGCGCGACTTCGAGCCCTACTACTTCCACAACTGCGTCTACGACCACGTCTACACCGAGCGCGCCGCCTGCTGCGCGCCGACGCGCGTCCCGACCGGCGACGTGCTGCGCCGCCTCGACGCGCGCTGGAAGGTCGTGATCGTCGGCGACGCCGCGATGCATCCCGGCCGAGCTGCTCGAGCCCTACGGCAACATCGATCCGCGCCGCGACGCGCCGACGCCCGGGCATCGTCTGGCTGCAGCGCATCGCCGAGCACTTCGACCGCAGCGTGTGGATCAATCCCGACCGGAGCCGCTACTGGGACGGCAGCCAGACGACGCGCATCATCCGGCGCCTCTTCCCGATGTTCCACCTGAGCGTCGACGGGCTCGCCGAGCGCGGTGCAGGCGCTCGTCGGCGCGCGCGCCTGAGCCCGGATTGACACGGGCCCGCGTCCGCGGTTCGCTGCGCCGTGGACGCCGTCATGTCGGTGGCGCGCCATCGATTCCAAGGAGGAGACCCCGTATGCGTCGCTCGTTACTCGCCCTCTCGATCATCACCGGCCTCGCCTTCGCCGCTTCGCCCGTCCTGGCGAAGGGGAAGGCACCTGACGCCATTCTCTCGCTCTCCCAGCGCTCCGTCGCCGTGGGCGTCGGGTTCAGCTGGGGCGACGGAACGCTCACGTACCGGGGCAAGAAGTACCCGGTGAGCGTCGATGGGCTGACGGTGGGTTCCGTCGGCGCGTCGAAGGCCAGCGCCCGGGGCTCGGTCTACAATCTGAAGAAGCTCGAGGACTTCAACGGCACCTATGCAGCCGTCAAGGCCGGAGCGACCGTCGGTGGCGGCGCCAGCGCCTCGGCCCTCAAGAACCAGAACGGGGTGCGGATCAACCTCACCAGCACCAGCAGGGGCGTGAAGTTCACCGTCGCTGCCGAGGGCGTGACGCTCAAGCTCAAGTAGTAGTGCGAACCGGGAGGGCGGCATGGGCCGCCCTCCCGTCCCGTATCAGAAGACCTTCATGAGGCCGCCCAGCACCTGATAGTTGAAGGGCTGCGGGTCCGTCGCCGGCACCTCGACGCCGCCCAGCAGGTACCAGTCGCGACCGAGGTGCGTCCGGAAGCCCGGGGTGAACGTCAGGGTCGTGGTCGCCGGTCCGCGGCCGGCGATCAGCTGGGTGAAGTTGGTCGACACGTACCAGACCAGGTCGCCGATCGGCGTGAAGTCGTGCGGCGTGAAGTAGTAGCCGGCGGCCAGGTTGGCGCTGAACGCCGGTCGCGCGCCGACCTCGTCGACGCTGGTGTGACCGTACGGCAGGTTGAACCCGGTGCCGCCACGGACCACCAACCCGCGCCAGCAGTTCGTCCAGAAGTTGTAGTAGGGCGTGATCGCCGCGACCTGGTTGCCGTTGTACGAGTCGCCCGTCGGCACCCGGAAGGTGACGTCGAACGACTGCTCGGAGTTCGCCTGCTGCGAGAGCAGGAGGCGCGGCGTCACCTGGAAGTCGCCGCCCGAGATCAGGTAGTCACCGTGCGGCGCGAGTCCGCGATTCGACACCAGGAACGGCACGTCCAGGCGCACCTCGAAGCGACGGTTGAACGGCGCGTACAGGGTGACGCCGCTCGTGTAGCCGCTGCCCCGCTTGTTGCCGAACTCGTCCGCCCACCCGAAGGTGAGGATGAACAGGCGGTAGAAGACGCCGTCCGCCGCATTCAACCATCCCTGGCGCGGTGCCCCCTCGCCGTCCGCGCCGTTCGGCGCACCGATCCAGGGCTCGTTCCAGCCGGTGCTGAAGAAGTCCCCGAAGTCGAGCGCGCTCCACCGTCCCGGCGCGTACGCGTCGCCGAGAAGCGACTCCGTCACCGTGTCGAGCAGCGTGTACTGGCGCTGCCCGGTGCTCGCCGGCGCGGTCTCCGCCGCACCCGCGACGGACGCGACCGCGAGCACCCCGCCCACCACACACGCCACCCAGCCCGCCGTCGTCCGACGGCATCCACCGATCCGCATGATTCCCCCTCCCGGCGAGCCGCGACCAAGAGGCTCGCCCCTGCGGGGGAGTTAGAGAACTCTCGGATTACTGTCAATCGACGGCGGCTATCCCCGCCGTCGGCGGGCGGCGATCTGGCGATCGACGTCGCGCCGGTCCATGCGTTCCTTGATGGCCTCGCGCTTGTCGTGCTGCTTCTTGCCCCGGGCGAGACCGAGCTCGGCCTTCGCGCGTCCCTTCGACCAGTAGAGCCGCAGCGGGATCAGCGTCAGCCCGCGCTCCTTGATCTTGCTGGTCAGCTTGTCGATCTCGCGACGGTGGAGCAGCAGCTTCCGCTGCCGTTCGGGCTCGTGGCCGAACTGGCTCGCGGGCCCGTACGGACTGATGTGGACGCCGACCAGGAACAGCTCGTCGCCGACGAAGCGGGCGTACGCGTCCTTCAGCTGCGCGCGGCCGTCGCGGAGCGACTTGACCTCGCTGCCCGTGAGCACCAACCCCGCCTCCACCCGCTCGTCGATGTGGTACTCGTGGAAGGCGCGCCGGTTGACCGTGATCTCGCGCGCGGCGCGCTGGCGCGCGTCGTCGGCCATCAGTGGACGAGACGGTGCGGCGGGCCCACGCGCGGAGGCAGCTGCGGCCCTGCGATCTCGTCGCGCTTCTCCCGGATGCGGTTCTTCTCGTCGACGAAGACGACCTTCGGCACGTGTCGCCGCGCCTCGGCCTCGTCCATCCAGGTGAACGCAGCGATGATGACGAGGTCGCCCGGCTTCACCAGGTGTGCCGCGGCGCCGTTCACACAGATCACGCCGGAATCCGGCGGTCCCTCGAGCGCGTAGGTCTCGAAGCGCGTTCCCTGGGTCACGTTCCAGACGCACACGGCCTCGTTCTGGATGAGGTCGGTGGCCGCCATCAGCCGGCTGTCGATCGTCACCGAGCCCTCGTACTCGACGTCGGCCTGGGTCACGGTGGCGCGATGGATCTTCGCCCGCATCATCTTGCGCGTCATCGGTTCGGTCCTCCCGGAACGAGCATGCGATTGTCGATCAGCCGGACGCCTCCCACCCACACGGCCAGGGCGAGCAGCGCCGGCGCGGACACCTCCGCCACCTCCTCCAGAGTCTCGGGACAGCAGACCGCGGCGTACTCGAGCCGCGCCCTGGGCTCCGCGGCGACGACCGCCGTGGCCCGCGCCACGACCGCGGCCGCCCGCCGCTCTCCGTTCGCCACCGCCGCCGCGGCGGCCGCCAGCGCCGCCGGCACGCAGCGTGCCGCGATGCGCTCCTCGGCGCCGAGGCGCCGATTGCGGCTCGAGAGCGCGAGGCCGTCCGCCTCACGCACCGTGGGCACGCCGACGATCTCGATGCCGAAGTCGAGGTCGGCGGTCATGCGCCGCACGACCGCCAGCTGCTGCCAGTCCTTCTCGCCGAACACCGCCACGTGCGGGCGGACGGCGTGGAACAGCTTGGTCACCACCGTGGTCACGCCGCGGAAGTGCCCGGGGCGCGCCGCGCCGCAGAGCGGCTCGGCGATCCGTCCCGGCTCGACGCCGGTCTGGAAGCCCTCGGGGTACATCGCCGCGGCCGGCGGGGCGTAGATCGCGTCGACCCCGGCGGCGCGACAGATCGCGGCGTCGGCGTCGAGCGTGCGCGGATAGCTTCTCGAAGTCGTCGCGACGGTCGAACTGGATCGGGTTGACGAAGATCGAGACGACGACGCGGTCGGCGCGGCGCCGCGCCTCGGCCATCAACGCCGCGTGGCCCTCGTGGAGTGCGCCCATCGTCGGGCACGAGCGCGATGCGATGGCCCGACGCGCGCGCCGCGTCGGCCCAGGCCTGCATGGCGCCCGGACGGTCGAGAGTGACCATCCTCACTTGCGCTCGCGACGCGCGGCCTGCGGCGCGTAGGCGTGCGCCTCGGTCGGGAAGCCGCCGCCACGGACCTCGGCGACGAAGGCGGCCGTGGCGTCGACGACCTCGCGGCCGAGCTCGGCGTAGCGCTTGCCGAAGCGCGGCACCCAGGACGAGAGCCCGAGGAGATCGTGCGAGACGAGCACCTGGCCGTCGCAGTGCGCGCCGGCGCCGATGCCGATGGTGGGGATGGTGAGCTGCGCGGTGATCTCGGCGGCGAGGTCGAGCGGCATCGCCTCGAGGACGACGGCACAGGCGCCGGCGGCCTCGACCGCCTTCGCGTCCTCGAGGACGCGCTCGCGGCCGCCCGGGCGCGTGGCCGTGACGGCGCCCCTGGACGCGATGCCCGCCCATGCGGTGCACCGACTGCGGCGTCAGCCCGACGTGGCCCATGACCGGGATGTCGATGCGCGGCGATCGCCTCGATGGTGCGCGCCATGGTGACGCCACCCTCGAGCTTCACGCCTCGGCGCCCGCCTCCTTCACCAGCCGGATGGCGCTCTCGACCGCCCTGCTGCGGGCTCGCCTGGTAGGAGCCGAACGGCAGGTCGCCGACCACCAGCGCGCGCCGCCGCCCGCGGGCGACCATGCGGGTGTGGTAGACCATCTCGTCGAGCGTCACCGGCAGCGTGGTGTCGTTGCCCTGCACCACCATGCCGAGCGAGTCGCCGACCAGGAGACAGTCGACCCCCGCCTCGTCGAGCAGGCGGGCGAAGGTCCAGTCGTACGCGGTCACCATCGTGATCCGCTCGCCCGGCGGCCTTCATGCGCGCCAGCTCGGGAACCGTCACCTTCTTCGCATCCATCACGAAACAGCCTTCCTCGGACCGATGGTCCGGGAGGCCGTGACGATGCGTCGAAGGGTCGTCCCGCCGCCGACCGTCCGTACCCGGCGCTCTCGCGCTCGGGCCGTCCCGTCGTTGGGTCGGGCTCGTGTTGCGTGCGGGCGCTAGTCTCGCCCGCCTACCGTTCGTCGCGTCGTCCTGCCGTCCCGTCTCGGTCCGTGCAATCCCCGCCCTTGGAGGGTCGGGGTCTCACGCTGATCCAAGCGGAATGTAGTGCTGGACCCCCTGTCGCATGCCCCGGATCTCGCGGATCAGGTCGGCCAGATCGGCGTCGTGCGCGACGAAGTCGATCTCCGAGCAGTTGACCACGAGCAGCGGGGCCTCCGAGTAGTTGTGGAAGAAGTTCCTGAACGCCTCCGTCAGACGCTCCAGATAGTCCGGAGTGATGCTCCGTTCGAACTCTCGATCACGCTTCTTGATCCGCCGCAATAGCACCTCGGGCCGGGCCTCGAGATAGACGACGAGGTCGGGCCGCGGGATGCGCTGGTCGAGGAGCGGTAGACCTGCTGGTACAGGGCCAGCTCGTCTGGATCGAGGTTGAGGGCCGCGAAGATGTGGTCCTTCGCGAAGAGGTAGTCGGCCACCGCCGGCCCGGGCTGCGTGTCGCGGCCCGCCAGGTCGAGCTGCTGCCGATAGCGCTCGAGGAGGAAGAACAGCTGCGCCTGGAAGGCGTACTTCCGGGGCTGTTCGTAGAACCGTCGGAGAAACGGGTTGTCTTCACCCTGCTCGAGGACGAGTGGCACGCCGAACTCGGTCGCGAGCCGTCGCGCAAGGGCCGTCTTCCCGACACCGATCGGGCCCTCGACCGCGATGTACCGCGCCCCCGTCCGGTCGACCCCCATCCCCTCCCTCGAGGAGCGGAGCTAGCACGACTCGAACCACTACGTCCATAGTGCGGGCGGCCTCGGGCGGCTGCCGACCGGGCGCGGCTGGCGCACCCCCTCCGGCAACGTGTCGGGACCGCTCGCCAATGGCGCCGGGCTCGGCGGCAGGCTACTAGCAGCCTCGCATGACGACTGCTGTGCTCCGCCGAACGGTCGCCCAGCTGTTCATGGTGGGCATCCCGGGCCCCCGTCTGGACGCCGAGACCCGCGCCGTCCTCGCCGAGCATCCGCCGGGTGGCATCATCCTCTTCAAGCGCAACGTGCGCACCGCGCGCCAGCTGCGGGCGCTGGTGGACGAGCTGCACGCGCTCGGCGCCGGCTCCCGCCGATCGTCGCCATCGATCACGAAGGTGGCCGCGTGCACCGGCTGCCGCGACCCTTCACGCACTTCCCGCCGGCGACGACGATCGGCGCCACGCGCAAGCCCGCGATCGCGGAGGCGGTGGGACGAGCGATGGGGCGGGAGCTCGCCGCCGTCGGGATCGATCTCGACTTCGCCCCGGTACTCGACGTCTGGTCGAATCCGCGCAACCAGGTGATCGGTGACCGCGCCTTCGGCCACGAGCCGCGCCACGCCGCACGCATGGCCCTCGCCCTCGCACGCGGGCTCGAGCGCGGTGGCGTCCTCACCTGCGGCAAGCACTTCCCGGGTCACGGCGACACGGTCGGCGACTCGCACCGCGTGCTGCCGCGGGTGCGGAAGTCACGCCGCGCCCTCGCCGCGACGGAGCTGGTGCCCTTCGTCCGCGCGATCGCCGCGGGTCTGCCCGCCCTCATGACCGCGCACGTCGTCTACGACGCCCTCGATCGCCGCCATCCGGCGACGATGTCGGCCGCCGTCTGCCGCCGCCTGCTGCGCCGTCGCCTCGGTTTCCACGGCGTGCTGTTCAGCGACGACCTGGAGATGCAGGCGGTGGCCGGCCGCACCACGCCGGAGCGCGCCGCGGTCGGCGCCCTCGCGGCCGGCTGCGACATGCTGCTCGTCTGCAAGTCGCTGGCGGTGGCGCGCCGCGCGATGCTCGGCGTCGAGGCGGCGATCGAGAAGGGTCGGCTCGACGCCGCGGACGTCGTCCTCTCGCTCGCACGCATCCAGGGTCTCCGCCGCCGGCGCCCTCGGCGGCGGACGACCACGCGTGCCGCGCTCCGCTGGCCGAAGCACGCGGCGCTGGCGGCGCGGCTCAGGGGGTGAGCACGACCTTCAGGCACCCGTCCCGGCGCTCGCCGAAGACGTCGTACGCGTGCCGTCCCTCGGCGAGCGGCAGGTGGTGGCTGATCACCGTCGTCGGATCGAGGCGGCCGCTGCGCACCAGCGGCAGCAGCGCGGGCAGGATGCCCGGTACGTTCACGAGGCCGATGCGGAAGGTGAGGTCCTTCATCAGGGCCGTCCCCATGGGGAACGGGAAGTCCTGCGCGAGGAGCACGCCGACCGCGGACACCGTACCGGCGAGGCGGACGAGATCGAACGCCAGGTGGAAGGTCTCGGGCGCGCCGACGGCTTCGATGACGGCGTGCGCCCCCTGCCCGTCCGTCGCCTCGAGCACCGCGCCAGCGACGTCCTGGGTTCCGGCGTCGACGGGCGTCGCGCCGAGCTGACGAGCCTTGGCGAGGCGGTAGCCGACGCGATCCACGGCCAGGATCTGCGCCGGACCGAAGAGCTGGGCGCAGAGCAGCGCGGCCAGGCCGACGGGTCCGCAGCCGATCACCACCACCACGTCCCCCGGACGGATCGCCGCGTTGGTCGCGGCATAGTGACCGGTGGCGAAGATGTCGGTCAGCATAAGCACCTGCTCGTCCCCCAGCTCGGACGGCGTGTGCCAGAGGTTGGTGTCGGCGTAGGGCACGCAGACCGCCTCGGCCTGTCCTCCCGGGAGGTCCGGCGACGTGCCGTAGATCTTCTCGGTGAAGCCCGCGAGCGTGCGACACCCGACGACGTAGCCGGTGCGACACGCCGCGCAGAAGCCGCAGCCCGCCACCGCTGGCACCAGCACCCGGTCGCCGCGACGGAAGCGACGCACGTCGGCGCCGACCGCGTCGACGACCCCGACGGCCTCGTGACCGAGGATGATGCCGGGCATCGTCGGCGTCGCGCCGTGGACCAGATGGAGGTCGCTGCCGCAGATCGACGTGCGCGTCACCCGGACGAGGGCGCTGCTCGCGTCCCGCAGCGTCGCGTCGGGCACGGACTCGACGCGGACGTCGTTCAGACCCGCGAGAACGATCGCGCGCATCGGGATGGTCGGATCAGCGGCGGGCGCGCTTGCGCGGTCGCCGGGGCTCGGTCTTGCGCGCCACTGCCGGCTCCGGCGCGGCCACCACGCCCTTCTTGAGCCGGGCGAGCGAGCGGCCGAGCGGCTGCTGCGCGACGCCGCGCTCGGTCACGATGGCGGTGATCAACTCGCTCGGGGTGACGTCGAAGGCGGGGTTCAGGATCTTGATGCCGCTGGGGGCGATCTGGCGGTCGAAGACGTGGCTGACCTCGCGCGTCGGGCGCTCCTCGATCGGAATGCGTTCACCTCGCGGACAGGCGAGGTCGATCGTGGAGATGGGCGCGGCGACGTAGAACGGAATCGCGTGCCGATGGGCGAGCACGGCGTGCGTGTAGGTGCCGATCTTGTTCGCCACGTCGCCGTTGGCGGCCACCCGGTCCGCGCCGACGATCACCGCGCTGACCTTGCCCCGCTGCATGAGGTGGCCCGCCATGTTGTCGGTGATCAGGGTGACGGGGATGCGATCCTTCTTCAGCTCCCACGCCGTGAGCCGCGCGCCCTGGAGGAACGGCCGGGTCTCGCAGGCGATCACGTGGATGCGCTTGCCGCTCTCGCGGGCGGCGCGGATCACCCCGAGGGCGGTGCCGTACCCCGCCGTGGCGAGCGCCCCGGCGTTGCAGTGCGTGAGCACGACCGCGCCGTCCTCGAGCAGGGCGGCGCCGTGCTGGCCGAGGCGACGGTTCGCGGCGACGTCCTCGTCGTGGATCGCGAGCGCCTCGCGCTCGAGCAGGGTGCACAACGTGTCCAGGGAGCGATGCTGGTTGCGCGCGGCGACGCGACGCATGCGCTCGATCGCCCAGAAGAGGTTCACGGCGGTCGGGCGGGTCGCGGCGAAGGTCCGGCACAGGCGGTCGAAGTCACGGATGGGGTCCGCGGCGCGCAGGGTTCGCGCACCGAGCGCGATGCCCATGGCTGCGGCCACCCCGATCGCCGGCGCGCCGCGGACGACCATCTCCTTGATGGCCCGGGCGACCTCCCGATGATCGCGGTAGACGCGGTAGACCTCGCGCGTCGGCAGCACCCGCTGATCCAGCATGACGACGCAGCCCTCGCGCCATTCGATCGTTCGCACCGCCATCCGCGCTACGCTCCCCATGGAGCATACCCAAAACGCGGCCGAAGGACACCCGCGTTTCTTCGCCGCCGCGCCTTGACGGTCGCCGGGGGCGCCCGCTATCGTCCGCGCGGCCTTCCGTGAGCGAGTACAGCCAGACGTATTCGACGCGCGTCGCGGCGGCTCCGGCCGAGTGCTTCGCGGTCCTCACCGACTTCGAGGCCTACCCCGACTGGTCGTCGCCGGTCCGCGTCTGCCGCGTGCTGACCCGCCACCCCGACGGGCTCGCCCACCACGTCGAGTTCCAGCTCGACATGACCATCAAGACGTTGCGGTACGTCCTCGCCTACGAATACGACCCGCCGCGCTCCGCCCGCTGGCGACTGGTGGAGGGCGACGTCGCCGGCGTCGAGGGGGCCTATCGCTTCGACGAGGCCGACGGCGCCACGACCGCGACGTGCACGCAGGCCATCGACCTCGGCTTCTGGGTGCCGGGGTTCCTGCGGCGCGCCTTCGAGCAGAAGGCGTTGCACGATTCGGTCGAGGAGTTCCGGCGCGCGGTCGAGAGCCGCGCCTCCTAGTCAGCTCGGAGGACGGCGCCGCACCTCGACCTCCTCGTCGAGGAAGCCCAGCTCCCAGACCGATTCACCGATGCGCAGGGTCGCACGCAGCTGGAGCTCGTCGTGGTCGAGGTCGAGCGTGGCCGTTCCGGACGGTCTGGGCACGAGTGCGTAGCCCGTGACCAGCGGCAACGGGCCGGCGACCGCGACCGACGCGACCGGCGCCGCCTGCCGCGATCCCGGCGCCGCCGACCACCAGCCCTGGGGCCGTGCGCCACCGACCGCGCCGACGAGCCGGACGGGCGCCCCGCCGGCGAACGCGAGCGCCAACGTCGCCTCCGGCCCGCGCGTCGCCGTGAGCAGCGGACGTCCATCGCAGGTCGCCCGCACCACCGCCTCCGGATGCAGGTGCACGAAGGTCTCGACCTCGCTCGCGCCAGTGCCGAGCACCTCGTCGATCACGAGCCAGAACGTCCCCGGGAGACACACCACCCGTCGGCGATGTCGCAGCGCGGGCGCGCGCGCCGCGAGCCCGTCCAGGGTAGCCGTGAACTGCGTGAGGCCGTCACGGAGCGTCCAATGGACGTCGGTCACCTGGCGAGACGGCGCCGGTCCGTCGCCCGCCACCGCAACCACGTTGTGCGCCTGTGGCGAGCGGAAGTAGTCGCTCCACGGCGGCCCCTCACCTTCACCCGGCCCCGCGTCGACGACCATGCGCTCGCCGGCGAGCGAGAGCTCGTAGCCGAGGGGACTCGCATGTCCCTCGGTCGCCCCGACATCGCCGTCGAGGACGAGCTGGTCACCCGGCGCGCCGGTGAGGACGTAGTACCCGGTGCGCCTGAGCGCACGCGGCGCCGGCGGCGTATCGGAGCGGCCGAAGTGGGCGTAGGCGCGCCGCCCCGGCTCGCCCACCATCAGGAGCGGCCAGATGCCGGGCAACTCACCGGGGCGGGACAACGCCGGCTCGTGGAGGATCACCGCCGCGGTGGCGAGTAGCTCGCGCGGCGGTGGCACGGCGGCGGGAACCGGCCCGTGGAACGCCGGCAGCGTTCCGTCCGGATGGATGATGCGGGCGAGGAAATCGGCCATCCCCTTCACGCGCTTCCGCCCCCAGACCGGCACGTCGTCGTTGCTCGCCCGCAGCACCGCGAAGACCTCGAGGTACTGCTGGAGCACGAAGGCATGCCACGCGGGATTGCGCCCGGCGTGACCGCCGTCGTCGTGGACCTGCTCGCGCAGTTGGCCCCACAGGATCGCCGCGCCGGCTTCGAGCCAGGCCCGCGCCTCCATCCCGTCGAAGAACCGCCCGGCCATGAACAGCGCGCGACCGGCAGCGACCTGCCATGCGTCCGCGGCCCGGCCGGCGACGGCCTCGGCAAGCGCAGCGGCCTGGCGGTAGAGCGCGTCCAGCAAGAGGGCGCGGACCGCGGCGTCGGAGCGGAACTCGGGGGCGAAGAAGGCGTGCGTGTGGATGAGATTCGCCACCCGTCCCGACAGTGCGGGCACGCCCCAGCCGATGCCCTGGCCGGGACGCACGCGCTCGCTCCACTCGTGGATGAGGTCGGTCGCCACCTGGTACCAGGCGGCGCGGGCCTCGGGCTCGGACGCGACCGCCGCGGCGATCCCGATCGCCGTGAGATCGTCGAGTCGGTTGAGGGCGATGCGCCACGCCTCCGACTCGGTGGCGAGGTCCCAGTCGATGCGCTCGGCGAACGCGACCTCACGGCCGAGGTAGGCGAAGCGTCCAGCGCTGACTGCGTCGGCTCGGGCGATCGCGGCGGCCGCGGAGGGTCCCGCCGTCGGTCCCAACGCCCCCTGCCCGGGAAGGAACGGATGACCGTAGCGGATGCGCGGCTCGATCCGACGGCCGAGCGTACCACCGCCGAGCGCCGACCGCAGCCGCGCCGAGAGCCCGCCCACGCGGCGACCGAGGACGGTCTCGCGCGGCAGGCGCAGCTGGGACAGGTCCGCCAGTCCCCCACCTCCCACGTGTGCTCGTACTGTAGCGTACGCGCGCGCGCGCGTCGATGGTCGCGCCGCGAAAACTATTCGATCGGACCGGTGTCGTCGTCGCGTCGCGGGGCACTTCGCCGCGATGCCCGCGCGAGATCGCGGAGCGATCGCAGCACCACCACCGCCGCACCGAGAGTCACGAAGCCGACGACCAGCGGCGCCGCGATGGCCGTTCCTGCCAGCCACGGGACGGTCCGCCACGACCGCGCGTCACCATTCCAGTCCTCCGCACCCCTCGCCACGTCGCCCGTCTACTCCCCGGTCCCGCCGCGAGCAAGCGCCCCCGAGCGCCACCGGGCCGAGGTCGGTTGCCTCCGCCCCGACCCTCGCGTAGAAGCCGCGCGCGATGCTGCTCGTTCACGCGCTCCGGGAGCTGCGGCGGCGCACGATCCGGAGCGTGCTCACGGCCGGCGGCATCGCCATCGGCGTCGCCGCCCTGATCCTCCTCGGCGGCCTCTCCGAAAAGCTCTCGCGGCTCGTCGGCGGGGGACGGGAGTTCGCCACGGGGCAGATCACGGTGAGCGGGGCCGGTACCGGCGCCATGTCGGGGATGAGCCGAGGTGGTCTCCTCTCGGGGGAGCAGATCGAGGCGGTGCGGCGGGTGGCCGGGGTCGACACGGTCGCGCCGATCGTCATGTTCCCGCTCTCCGACGCGCCGGCGGTCCTGCCCTTCACCATCGCGCCGCTGGTCTTCGGCGTCGACATGGACACCCTGGTCCGCAACCACGAGAACCGCCACGTGCCCCCACCGCCCCTCCGCGCGGGCCGCCTGGTCCCGCAGCCCGGCAGCGACGAGGTCGTCCTCGGCAGCCAGATCGCACGCCTCCACGGCGTCGCCCTGGACGCTCCGTTCACGATCCGCGGCAAGACGTTCCGCGTCGTCGGGATCCTCGAGCAGACGTTCACCGGGCCGGACAGCTTCGTGTTCATGCCGTTCGCGACCGCCGAGCGTCTGCTGATCGACAGCGAGCCGCTGCTGCGCAAGATGGTGATGGTCCCGGGGGCGCAAGTGCTGCCGATCGCCACCGCCGCGGCGGTCTTCTGGGCGCCCGGCGTCGAGGCGGAGGACGTGGCGGCGCGGCTGCGCGCGGAACATCCCGACCTCTCGGTGCTCTCGCCGCGCGAGGCCGGTCTCCAGATCGATCGCGCGCTCGCGTCCATGCGCGGGATCATCCTGGGCAGCGGTCTGGTGGCGCTCCTGGTCGCCTGCCTGGCGGTGACGAACACGATGTTCACGGCCGTCGTCGAGCGGCGGCGCGAGATCGGGCTCCGGCGCGTCGCCGGAGCGACGCGCGGTCAGATCGTCCGCCAGTTCCTGCTCGAGGCGGCGCTCCTCGGCCTGGCCGGCAGCGCCCTCGGCGTCGCCGTGGGCTCGGCGGTTGCCGGCGCGCTGAACGTGCTCACCGAGCGTCTCGGTTCGAGCGTGTTCCTGCTGTCGACTCGCCTGCTGCTCGCGGCGGTGACGCTTCCCGCCGTGCTGGCGGTGCTCGCGGGGCTGTGGCCCGCCCGGCGGGCCGCACGCCTCCAGCCCACGGAAGCCATTCGCTGGGCCTGACGCTACTCGGACTGCGGCACAGCGTCCGGGCGCGGCCCACCGTTACCGCCGGGCCGCTGCCCGCGACGACGGCGGCGGCGACGACGCCGGTGAGGCCCGCGCGGCGGCATTCCGCCCGCCGCGCCCGCCGCGGGTACACTGTCACCCGGGGCTGGTGGCGGCAGCCCCGGCGCGCCCAGCTCGGCAGCAAGGTCGTCGGCCTCCGGGTCCATCGGCGGCAGTGCGAAGGCACGCGGCGCCGGCGGCGGCGCGGACGGCGGTCCCTGCGGACGCGCCTGTCCATCGGACGCGCGCTGCCCATCCGGTCCGCGGCGCCCGCGGCGCCGGCGCCGCTTGCGACGCTCGCCGCCCTCGGCCTGGACCAGCCGTGGGCCGTCCGGCCCGCGACGGATGTCGGGCGCACGCGCTCCGTCGGCGGCGAGCGGCGGTCCCGGCGGTCCCTGGTGCGGACGGCGATCCCGTCCGCGCCGGCGGCGCCGGTTCGGCCCGCGCCCGGTGACCACGCCATGCTCGTGGCAGAGGTCGCAGCGACCGCAGGGCTGCGAGTCCTCGTCGCCGAAGTAGCGGCGGAGCGCGACGCTCCGGCACGTCGGCTCGTTGGCATAGTCGACCACCGCCTTCAACCGCCGGCCGTCCTCGCGCCGCAGCACCTCGAAGCGGTCCCGCAGGCTCTCGACGCGTGCGCCGAGGGTATCGAGCGGACCGAGCGCGTGGATGCGTCCGTCGCCGACCCGCTCGCTGATGCCGGCCTCGACCAGGGCGGTGACGATCGAGCTGGCGGCGCGCTGCGAGATGCCGGCCGACAGCGCCAGCTCTTCGATGTTCGGATCGCGGTCCTCTCCGGCGTACGCTCCGATGGCGCGGCCGAATCGTCCGAGCAGCTGCGGCGAGAGGCGCGAGAGCGCGAGCAGGTGCTCCTGGATCTCGAGGTCGCTCTCGTCGAACAGCAGGAGGCAGCGCGCGAGATGCCCGTCGCGTCCAGCCCGACCCGCTTCCTGGACGTAGCGTTCCAGGGAGGCCGGCGCCTGGTAGTGGATGACGTACCGGATGTCGGGCTTGTCGATGCCCAGGCCGAAGGCGCTCGTCGCCACCATCACGATGCGCTTGCCCTTGCGCATGAACCGCGCCTGATGCGCGGCGCGGTCCTTGTCGGTCATCTTGCCGTGGTAGCGCGCGCAGGGGACCTTGATGAGCCGCAGACCGAGCCAGACGTCCTCGACCATCTTGGTGGTCGAGCAGTAGATGATGCCGGGCCGCGGCAGGCGGCGCGCCACCTTGGCGAGGTAGCGCAGCTTCTCGTCGCCGCGGAGATGCTTCGCCTCGAACATCAGGTTGTGACGATGCGGCGAGGCGACGATGATCTCGGGGTCCTGCAGGCCGAGGTATCGGACGATGTCGTCGCGGACCGGGGCCGTGGCCGTTGCGGTGAGCGCCAACAGCTGCCCGGCGCCGATGCTGGCGACGCGCTGGCCCAGCGCGAGGTAGGCCGGCCGGAAGTCATGTCCCCACTCTGAGATGCAGTGAGCCTCGTCGACGGCCACCAGCGACGGCGGCGCCTGCTCGAGCAGGGACCCGAGCTCTTTGCCGGCGAGGGTCTCGGGCGTGGTCAGGACGAGCAGCGATCCGCCGGCCTTCACCCGCGCCAGCGCGGCGCGGCGGTCGGCGACCCCGACGGTGCTGTCGAGGCGGACCGAGGGGATGTTCAGCTGCTGCAGCTTCGAGAACTGGTCCTCGAGCAGGGCGAGCAAGGGCGAGACGACGATCGTCGGCTGCGGCAGGAGCAGCGACGGGAGCTGGTAGCAGAGCGATTTCCCACCGCCGGTCGGCAGCACGAGGAGGACGTTCCTCCCCGCGAGCACGCTCAATATGGCGCGCTCCTGTTCGCGGTGGAGCCGGGCGATACCGAAGCGCTCGCGCGCCACGTGTCGCACGTGATCCACGCTCGGCGGCTGCAGGACCGCCGACTGTTCGCTCTCCACCATGAGCACCTTGCCGGCCTGTCCGGACGTTGAATCGCCGGGGCTCGCCGACCTCTGCGAAGCTGCCTCGCTTCGTTGGCCGCCCGGGCCGCCACCGATCCGCATCGGAGCGCCCCGGTCGGGGAGATCCCGCACGGCGCCTGGAACGCGCCGCCTCGTGATCCTGCGCGGTCTTACCGTATGCGCCGGGGGAAATCCACCCCGGTCGGGGGGTTCAGATGAAGATGAGCATGGCCGCCATGGAGGCCAGGCCGAGGGCCCCCCCGACCACGCCGAGGGTCACCTTGCCGACGTTCCTGGCGGTTCGCTCACCCTCGGACGGGATCTCGGGCTCGCTCACCCGTTGCCCGTCCGACAGCGCCTCCGCCTCGACGGTCTGCGTCTTCTCGGGGACGACCCACTCCACCCGCTGCTCGGCCTGCGGGATGGCCTGGACCGGCTGGAGGTGGTTCGGGTCGGACGCCAGGGCCGCCGCGCCCAGCAGCTGGAAGACGATGGCCGCGGCGGCGAGCGCACGGTGCTGCACGTTCGGACCATACCCCAGGTGGCGGCGGCTTGGGAACCCGCATCTGCCATGCGCCCCCCACCCACGGAATCGCGGTTTGCCCCTCCCCCACCCGGCCGGCTAGGACGGCCCCCGGAGGTTCGGCCATGTCGCAGCCGTCACGCGAACTCGAAGCGATCATCGACCAGGTGGCGGACAGCTACCGGGCCGGACGCCTCATCGACAGCCTGAGCTCGGCACAGCTCCCCAACAAACGACAGGTGATCGAGGCGCTGGCGCACCTGAAGGCCGTCGTCTACCTCGGCTACTACAGCACCGGCCGCCTCGACGAGGCGAAGCTGCGCTTCGCCGTCGCGGCGCATCTCTATCCCGCACAGGAGATACTGTGCGAGCAGATCGCGCATGCGGTGAACTACGAGGGCTTCCGCACCGCCGCGGCGGCGCGACCGGAGGACTGGCCGCACGAAGCGACGCTCCGCCTCCTCGGACGCCTGCCCGACCTCCGCACCCTCCTGTCGAAGGACGTGCTCGCCGCGTTCCAGGGCGATCCCGCCGCCAACAGCGTCGAGGAGGTCATCTTCAGCTATCCGTCGATCGAGGCCATCACGGTGCATCGCATCGCCCACGAGCTCTACCGCGAGGGCGTGCCGATGCTGCCGCGGATCATGTCCGAGCACGCGCATTCCACGTCGGGAATCGACATCCATCCCGGCGCGTCGATCGGCGAGTCGTTCTTCATCGATCACGGGACAGGCGTCGTGATCGGCGAAACCGCAACCATCGGCAGTCGCGTGAAGATCTATCAGGGCGTGACGCTGGGCGCGCTCAGCCTCGCGCGCGGCCAGGCGGCGGACCAGGGCGGGAAGCGTCATCCGACCATCGAGGACGAGGTGACGATCTACGCCGGGGCCACGATCCTCGGCGGGAAGACCGTGATCGGCAAAGGGTCGATCGTCGGCGGCAACGTCTGGCTGACCGAGTCCGTCGCCCCGGGCAGCCGCATCCACTACCAGGGGTGATCCCGGCTCAGCGGCGCGACTGCGCGCGCAGACGAGGGCCATCGTCGGGCGGCGGAGCCGGGCTGGTCCGGGCCTTCGCGGCAGGCACCTGGTTTCCATCGCCGTAGCGCCATCGGTCGTAGAGCGCGATCGCGGCGAGGACGCTCCAACTCCCGAGCACGATCAGGCCGTAGGCCTGCAGAAAATCCCAAACCATCTTCACGATATCCCTCGTGACGCCCACGGACCGGACCGGCGTGCCCTTCGACTGTACCGGGCCGCTCAATCCTTGAATAGGGCCTACGCGACCTAACTGGCCCGCTGGCAATCAATTGACGATGGATGGCCCGGACCCGTGCAGGATTGCGCGGCCGATACCGCGACTGCACGGCCGAGGCGGCCTCCGCGATGGCACGGCGGCTGCAATTGCGGGTGCGATGCTCCGGGGTTCCGCCGCCATCTGCCTGCTCGCCGCCGTGCTGGCGCCCGTCGCGGCGGCGGCCGGCGCCCCGGTCGTGCGTCCGCGGCCCGGGACTGCCCGGCCCGATCCCGGCCCCGGGCAGGCCTCGCTCCGCGCCGAGGTCGAGCCCCCGATCGCGGCGGCGCCGGCCCTCGATCTCGGGTTCGCGGGGCCCGGCTGGACCGGCGTCGCTCCCGCGAACCCGTCCATCGCCGCCGGCACGACGACGCTCCTGCTGGTGGTGAACGGCAGCATCGCCCTGATGTCGGCCACGGGCGTCAACCGCGGGCAGGTGACGCTCAACGGCTTCTTCAACGGCTCGCTCGCCGGCGGCTCCGTGTTCGACGCACGCGCGATCTGGGATCCGCATGCGCAACGGTTCATCGTCGTCGCCCTCGACGGTCGCGCCAGCCCCGACTCGTGGCTGCGCATCGCCGTCGCGCGCAGTGAGGGTCCCCAGAACCTGAGCGTCGGCACCGGCGCCGCCGCCGGGTGGTGGGGCTACAACGTCGACGCCGACCAGGACGGCGGCGCCCAGGCGAACGCCAACTGGGCCGCGTTTCCCAACATCGGCGTCGACGACACCAATCTCTACGTCTCGGCGAACATGTACGACGCCGGCGGCGTTTTCCGCTACGTCAAGCTCTGGGTGCTGCCGAAGGCCGGGCTGCTCGCGGGCGGGCCGGTCGCCACGTTCGAGTTCGGCGCGCCGCCGGCGATGCTCACGAACCCGGGGACGGGCGTGCGCGACTCGAGCCTCGTCCCGGCGCAGAACCGCTCGACCGGCGCGGCCCACCTGATCGCCGCCAACGCCCTCCAGGGCCAATTCGGCCACCTCACCCTGTGGACGGTCGGCTCACCCACGGGTACGCCGACCCTCACGGCGCAGGACATCCTGGTGCCGGGATGGAACGGGTCGGCGGTCCCGGCTTGCCCGCAACTGGGCGGCGGCACCCCCATCGACACCGGGGACACGCGGCTGCTGCGCGCCGTCGAGCGCGATGGAACGCTGTGGACGGCGCACACCACGCCGAACGCGGCGAGCGGCGCCACGCGCGCTCAGGTTCGTTGGTACGCGGTCATGCTCGCCAGCGCCACCGCGCAGGTAGGCACCGTCGACGATCCGCAACGCTGCTACTTCCAGCCCGCCATCGAGCCCGACGCCGCAGGCAACGCGGCGCTGGTGATGGCCGGCGTCGACGCCACCAGCTACGTCGCGGCCTACTACACGGCACGCGCCGCGAGCGACGCCGAGGGGACGATGCAGCCGCCGAGCGTGCTCCACGGCGGGCTCGCCAACTACGTCGCGCTCGATCCCCAGGGTCGCAACCGGTGGGGCGACTGGGGCAGCATCGACATCGATCCGAACGGCGCCGACATCTGGCTCTTCCACGCGTATGCCGCGACCAACGACAAGTGGGCGACCTGGGTCGGTCGCGTCGACGCGGGCGGTGTCGCCGTGCCGTCGACGACCACCACGACCAGCACGCTGCGCCTGACGACGACCACCGCGACGCTGCCGGCGGACGGCGACGGCGACGGCGTGCCCGACGGCGCCGACGCGTGCGGCGACACGCCGTCGGGCGAGCTGATCGGCGCCGACGGCTGCAGCCTGTGTCCGTGCGCCGGTCTCGACGGGATGCCCTGGCCGACCCGCCGCGCCTACCTCGACTGCGTGCGGCGCGCGGTGAAGCAGCGCGTCCGCGCCGGCCTCCTCGGCCCGAGCGGCGCGCGCGCCGCCACCAAGCGCGCGCGGCTCGCCACCTGCGGGCGGCCGCTCACGCGCTGCTGCGTCACGCCGCGCGGCCGCGGCGGCGTGCGGTGCCGGCTGGTCGCGCCGGCGCGCTGTCTCGCGCCCGGCGGGCGCGACGTCGGCGCCGGCAGCTGCGTCCCCGTGCCCTGCGCGGATTGACCCGACGGTAGTTGAGGACCGGACGCGAGCGAGGTAGTCGGTCGCCATGGCGAACGCACCGACGCCTGGCCGCATCATGGACCTCGGCACGGGCTACTGGGGCTCGAGAACGCTGCTCAGCGCGGTGGATCTCGGGGTCTTCACCGAGCTCGCCAAGGGGCCGCGGCACCGCGAGGAGCTGCGCGAGCGGCTCGGCCTCCACCCGCGGTCGGCACGCGACTTCTTCGACGCGCTGGTGGCACTCGGCATGCTCGAGCGCGACGGCGACGTGTACAGGAACACCCCGGAGACCGATCTCTTCCTCGACCGGGCCAAGCCCTCGTACGTGGGCGGGCTCCTCGAGATGATGGCCAAGCGGCTGTACGCGATCTGGGGCGGGCTCACCGACGCGCTCCGCACGGGAGAACGCCAGAGCGAGGGGACGACCGGCGACCTCTTCGACGGGCTCTACCAGGATCCGACCCAGCTCCGGCAGTTCCTCGAGGCGATGACCGGTGTCAGCCTCGGCGCGGCGCGCGCGATCGCCGAGAAGTTACCGCAGCGGGGCTATCGGAGCTTCGTCGACATCGGCTGCGCGCAGGGCGCGCTGCCGGTACAGGTGGCGCTCGCCCACCCCGAGTTGACCGGCGGCGGCTTCGACCTCCCGATCGTGCAGCCGATCTTCGAGGAGTACGTCGCACGCTTCGGGCTCGGGGACCGTCTCCGGTTCTACCCGGGCAGCTTCTTCACGGATCCGCTCCCCACCGCCGACGTCCTGGTGATGGGACACATTCTGCACGACTGGAACCTCGACGAGAAGAAGAGGCTGCTCGAGAAGGCCTACCGCGCACTGCCGGCGGGCGGCGCCCTCATCGTCTACGAGGCACTGATCGACGACGAGCGGCGCCGGAATGCCTTCGGGCTGCTCATGAGCCTCAACATGCTGGTCGAGACGACCGGGGGCTTCGACTACACGGGTGCCGACTGCCGCGGCTGGATGCGCGAGGTCGGGTTCACGGAGAGCTGGGTGGAGCCGCTCGTCGCCAACGACAGCATGGTCGTCGCGATCAAGTAGGATGGACGGGTTGCCGCCGCTCACGACGAAGTTCCAGCTCGGCGCGACGATCCCGCCGGAGCAGCACGCGTTCCTCGAGCACTGGGGCTTTCTCCACTTCTCCCGCGTCGCCACCGCCGACGAGCTGGCGATGTTGTGCGCGGAGATGGACCGTGTGCAGGCCGCCTGGCTCGCGGAGGGCCGGACCAGCGTGTACGGCATCCCCCTCTTCTGGGGTCGTGACGCCGATGATCGCCCGTTCCTGCAGCGGCTCGCGTTCACGTCCGTATTCTCGCCACCGATTCGCGCCTTCGTCCGCGATCCCCGCTTTCGGCCGATCCTGGACCTGGTCGGCGCGGACGCTCGCGTCGGCGACCAGGAGAAGGACGGCGTCGTCGTGAATCGCTACCTGAACACGCCGGGCAGCGTGCACCCGCGCCTCGGCTGGCACACCGACGGGCTCCGCGATCTCTTCTACGGTCGCATGCCGCAGCGGATGCTGAACATCGGACTGCACTTCGATCGCTGCACGCGCGACACTGGCGGCCTGCGGCTGATCCCCGGCAGCCACACCCAGGGATTCCTCGCGATGTGCTTCCGCAAGGCGTACTTCGTCTCGCACCGGCCGGACCCGGACGAGCTGTGCATCGAGACCGAGCCCGGCGACCTCACGGTGCATGACGGGCGCCTCTGGCATCGCGTCGCGCGCTCGAGCGCGACGGGGGCGGCGAGTCTCCGGCGCTCGATGTACCTGCCGTATCTGACCGGACCCTACGAGCCGAAGAGCGACGCCAGCCCGACGCCCGCGTACCATCGGCTCGGCGCGTGGCTCAGGAATCGTCGTGCCGCGCGGGCCGACGTCAGCGCCTGATCGGCAGGCCGGTCATCTCCTCCTCGAGGAACCGCTCGGCCCACGCGACGGCGGCGGCGCGGAGGCGGCGCTTGCTGACGGCGTACGCCGGTCCGTCGAGCGCGGCGAGCTGCTGCGCCGCCTCCCGCGCGCGCCCGAGGAGCGCATCGGGCGCGACCACGTCGTCGACCATGCCTCGCTCGAGCGCCTCGGCCGGCGTGTAGGCGCGCGCGTGCAGGAGCGCCTCGGTGTGCCAGCGCGGTGGAATCGCCGCCTGGCAGATGGCGAGCGCCCACGTCGGCAGCGGGAGGCCGATCGCGGTCTCGTTCATCTGCACGCGGAACGGGCCGTCGGTGAGGAAGCGCCGATCGCAGGCGAAGGCGAGGAGCGCCCCGCCGGCCACCGCATGGCCGGACGCCGCAGCGACGGTCGGCAGCTCGTACGTCCACAGGCGCAGCAGCGTCCGCCCGAAGCCGACGAGCGTGGGACGCAGCTCGTCCGGCGGCAGGGTCGGCAGCAGCTTGATGTTCAGGCCGGCCGACAGGTAGCCGGGGCGGCCGGTGAGAACCAGCACGCGGCTGCCGTCGCCGGCGGCCCGGTCGAGGGCGGCATTCAGCCCGTCGAAGAACGCGCGATGCATCGCGTTCACCTTGCCGTCGTCGAGCGTGACCTCGGCGATGCCGTCGCGGGTCGTGTAGGCGATGTGCTCGGCCATCGCGGTCGGTGCTAGTCCCGGGTCCCGGTTAGGTCAACGGCGTGCGAGGGCACGACGCCTCGGCTATACGCGGCCGATGCGGGGCGCGGGCATCGCGGTGCTGCTGCTCGCGGGCATCATGATCGCGGCGGCGGGGCCGGTGGAGGCGATCGTGCTGCGGCGTGGCGACCGGGCCGTGGCCGTCGACGTCGAGCTGGTGCTCGACGGCCGTCTCGGCGACGACGGTTCGCGCGTCGAGTCGGGCCCCCTGGCGTGGCGGACGGAAGGCCCCGCCGCCGTCGGCCGCGCGACGGGATCGTTCGGTCATGCCACCGTCACGCTGATCCCCGTCGACGGAGCCATCCGCCTCGAGGTCGTGCTCGACCACGCCGCCGATGTCGCGGTCGAGCGCGAGGCGGTCCGCATCCACCTGCCCGGAGCGGCCCGCATGCTCGGGCGCGATCTCGCCACGAGGTCGATCGATCGGACACTCCGCGTGGATCGCGGCACCCCGATCTTCGTCACGACCCCCGACGCCGCGGTCGTCGGTGGTTCCGGTCTCGCCGCCGCCATCGCCACTCGCGGTCGCGGTGGCGTGGCACTCGACCTCATCCTCGACGACGCCGCCTCGCACCCCTTCTCGACCTACGTCACCTGCCGTGCGGCGCTCCCCAAGCCGCCGATCGACTGGGGCGCCCTCGAGCACCGCACCGATCGCAGCCGCGTCGTCCGGACGGCGGGGACGACGGTCCGCGCCGAGGCCACGATCCACCTCACGGACGACGCCCCGCTGCCGCTCATCGTCGAGCGCTGGCCGTCCGGCACACGCGCCGCCGTCGTGATCACCGACCATGCCGACCGCACCGACCCGGCCGCGCTCCGCGCGGTCCTCTGGGGCAGCTCGGATCCTGCCGCCGCCGGAACGGCGGGCCTGCTCCCCCACGGTCTCGCGATCACGAAGACGCTCTTCACCCGTGCCCGCGTCGGGGGACTGGCCGACGATCCCGCGGTCGCGCCGCTGGCGCGCGCGATCGTCGCCGCCGGCGGTGAAGTGGCGAGCCACTCGATCACGCCCCGGGCCGATCCGCGCGACACGATCGCCCCAGGCCTTGCGCCGCTGGCACCGTTCGGCGCCGTGACCTGGATCGACCACGAGCCGTACACGAACTGCGAGGCACTCTCGAACCAGGGCTGGCAGGATGTCGCCCCGTTCGGCCTGCGCGATCTGCTGGTGGCCGCCGGCTTCCGCTGGGTGTGGGCGGCGAACGACGTGAAGTCCGCGACGGCCGATCGCATCGCCGACCTCTTCGGCGGCGATCCGGGGGCGCCGGCGCCGGTGGTGTTCCCCTTCCCGCCCGATCCGCGGCTGTGGGCGTTCCGCAGCGAGTGGTTCGCCGCCGCGCCGGCGACGCTGGACGCCGCGCTGTCCGATGCCGCGCTCGGCGCGCTCGAGGCCCGCCGCGGACTGTTCGTCGCCCACACCTACCTCTCGGCGTCACCGGCGACGACCCGCAGTCGCGAGCACGCGCGGATGCTCGCGGTGCGCACGGCGCGTCCAGGGACGCTGGTCCTCGATCCCGCGATCGAGGACGCCTTCGCGCGGCTCGGGACACGCGTCCGCGCGGGGACACTCGCCTCGCTCCCGTGGCGCGTCACCGGGGACCGGCTGCGCGCCCTCGGCGACGTCGGGCTCCGTTACACCGCCGATGGCGCCGCAATCGTCGAGAATCGCAGCGGCACCGACCTGCCCGGGCTGACGGTCGCCGTCGAGGCCGACGTCGACCTCGCCGTCGACGGTGCCGCTCCCGGTGGCACGCGACGGGAGCCGGGTCGCACGACGACGTGGTTCGACCTGCCCCGCGGCGCCCGCGTCGGGGTGCGTGCAACCCACGCCGGACATCCGCTACGCTTCGTGGCCGGAGGTCCCGTCACCGTGGAGCTGCCATGAGCATCCGCCCCCTCACGCCCGCGGACGTCCCCGCCCTCGCCGCGTCGCTCGCCACGCTGCCGCTGCTGATCCGCTACGGCCGGACCGCCGACGCCCAGGCACGCGACTGGCACGACGCCCTCACCCGCGGGGACACGCTCCTGGTACACGACGACGGCAGCGGCCCCGCGGGGCTCGCCTGGTTCGTACCGGGGGGCACGCTCGCCGTGGGCGGCTATCTGCGCCTGATCGCCGTCCGTCCCGACGCGCAACGCCGCGGGATCGGCGCCGCGCTCCTCGCCGCGTTCGAGGCCGGCGTGCGCGCGACGTCCCGCCACGCGTTCCTCCTCGTCAGCGACTTCAACACCGAGGCGCAGCGCTTCTACGAGCGGCACGGCTACGGGCGGGTCGGCGTGCTTCCCGGGCTCATCCGCGCCGACGTCGGCGAAGTGCTGTTCTGGAAGACGCTCGGCTGACGCTCAGAGGCGGCCGAAGAAGTCGTTTCCCTTGTCGTCGACGACGATGAACGCGGGGAAGTCCTCGACCTCGATCCGCCAGATCGCCTCCATCCCCAGCTCGGGGTACTCGAGGACCTCGACCTTCTTGATGTTCTCCTGCGCGAGCACCGCCGCGGGCCCGCCGATCGACCCCAGGTAGAAGCCGCCGTGTTTGCGACACGCCTCGGCGACCACCGGCGAGCGGTTGCCCTTGGCCAGCGTGACGAGACTGCCGCCGTGCGCCATGAACTGGTCGACGTAGGCGTCCATCCGTCCCGCCGTGGTGGGACCGAAGGATCCGGACGCGTAGCCCTTCGGCGTCTTCGCCGGCCCCGCGTAGTAGATCGGGTGGTCCTTCACGTACTGCGGTAGCTCCTGACCGTGGTCGAGGCGCTCCTTCAGCTTCGCGTGCGCGATGTCGCGCGCCACGATCATCGGACCGCTCAGCGCGAGCCGCGTCTTGATCGGATGGCGCGACAGCGTCGCCCGGATCTCGGCCATCGGGCGGCGGAGATCGATGCGGACGACCTCGCCGCCGAGCGCGTCGCCGTCGACGTCGGGGACGTACTGCGCGGGATTCGTCTCGAGCTGCTCCAGGAACACGCCGTCGCGCGTGATCTTCGCCTGCGCCTGGCGATCGGCGGCGCACGACACGCCGATGCCGACCGGACAGCTCGCGCCGTGGCGCGGGAGCCGGATCACGCGCACGTCGTGGCAGAAGTACTTGCCACCGAACTGCGCACCGATGCCCGTGCGCTGCGTCAGTCCGAGCACGGCCTCCTCCAGCTCCGGATCGCGCAGCGCGTGTCCCAGCGTGTTGCCCTCCGTCGGCAGGTCGTCGAGCGCGCGGCAGCTCGCCAGCTTGACCGTCTTGAGGGTCATCTCGGCCGACGTGCCGCCGATGACGATCGCGAGGTGGTACGGCGGGCACGCCGCCGTCCCCAGCGTCCGCACCTTCTGATCGAGGAATGCGAGCAGCGTCTGCGGGTTCAGCAGCGCCTTGGTCTCCTGGTAGAGGAACGTCTTGTTCGCCGAGCCGCCGCCCTTGGTGATGAAGAGGAAGCGGTACTCGTCGCCCGGCACGGCGTAGAGGTCGATCTGCGCCGGCAGGTTGGTGCCGGTGTTGACCTCGTCGTAGAGCGACAGCGGCGCGAGCTGCGAGTAGCGGAGGTTGCCCTGGGTGTACGCCTCGAACACCCCGCGGGCGAGCGCCTGCTCGTCGTCGCCGCTCGTCCACACCCGCTGCCCCTTCTTGCCGAGGACGATGGCGGTTCCGGTGTCCTGGCATGACGGCAGGATCATCCCCGCGGCGATGCAGGCGTTGCGGAGCATGTTGCGGGCGACGAAGCGATCGTTGGCCGAGGCCTCCGGATCGTCGAGGATGCGCCGGAGCTGCGCCAGATGGCCGGGACGGAAGAGGTGCGAGACGTCGCGCACCGCCTCGGCGGCGAGGCGCGTCAGCCCGGTGCCGTCGACCATCAGCACCTTCTTCCCGCGGAACGTCTCGGTGGAGACCCAGTCGCCGTCGAGGCGGCGATATGGCGTCGTGTCGGCGCCGTGGGGAAACATCTCCTGGAACTGGAACTCTGGCATGACGCCCCGTTGTAACCGGCGGCCGCCAGCGGGGGAAGCGCACCCGGCTGGACACGCGCCGACGATTCCGGTCCTGTAGCGGGCGCATGAGCGAGCCAGAGGCACCGGCGCCACCCGCGGCCGAGCCCGAGGCGCCTCCGGCGGAGGAGGCGCCCCCGCGCTCGCGCCTCGGCAGCTGGTTCGAGCGCACGGCCACGGCCGTCTTCAAGCTGAGCGCCGCCGTCGGCGGGCTCAGCGTGCTGGCGGCGGTGGTCGCGACGCTCGTCGTCGCCGGCGGCTACGTCAGCCGCAATCGCGGCGCGCTCCGCATCATGCCGTTCATCGTGCCCGCGCCGCTGGTGAGCCAGGGCGTGGGCGACACCGCGCTCGCCCTGCAGCTCGGACGGATGCTGAACGAGGTGGTGCTCGCCTCACGCGGCGACCTCGACGTCGATCCGGGCTTCCACGTCGTCTCGGACACGGGTCCGCCGCAGATCACGGTTCCGGGCGCGGGCGTGTCGGTGTCGTCGCTGGTGGGCTTCCTGCAGATCGGCCCGTTCGCGGAGACACAGGTCCGCGGCACCATCGCCAAGCGCGACGACGGCTGGCAGGTGGTGCTCCAGGTGGTCGGCCCGGAGGTCGGCACGCGGACGCTCGCGACGCGGCCGAGCCCCGACGTCGACGCCGCGGTCCTGGAAGCCGCCGAGGCGCTCTACGGCGTGCTCCGCCCGCCGGCGCTCGCCGCCTACCTCTTCCGGCGCGATCCCACGCGCTGTCGCGAGGTCATCCGCACCATCCTGGCGAACGACGGCACTCCCGCGTCGCCGGACGAGCAGGCTGCGGCCTACCGCATCTGGGGCGTGCTGCTCCGCGACGACGGCGACTACCCGGGATCGCGCGCCAAGCTCGAGACCGCGATCGGCATCCGGCGCCGGCGGCTCGATGCTCGTCCACCGGATCGCGCCACGGCCGCCGCCTACGTCGACCTGGCGCACACGGCGGTGTGGGAGGGACGCACCGGGCCGGCGCTCGCGGCGCTGCGCAAGGCAGTCTGGTTCGACCCGACGTGGGCGGCGCCGTATCAGTACCGCGGCGACGTGCTGCTCGCCGCCGGGACGCCACGCGAGCGTGCCGCCGCCCTTGCCGCCTACCGGCGCGCCATCGCGTTGGAGCCGCTGCGCGGGGAGGCGTGGAGCGGGCTCGGCGCCGCTCTGGTGGCGAGCGGCGAGTACGCGGACGCGATTCCGGTCCTGGCCGAAGCCAGCCGCCTGGAGGAGACGTCCGCGGGGATGGTCGCGACGCAGACCGCCCTCGCCGAGGCGCTCCTCGCACTCGGCCGTCAGGACGAGGCCCGCGCCGCCTACGAGCGCGTGATGCGACTCACGCCGGGCCTGGTGCCCGATGGCGAGGCCCGGGTGCTCGGGATCGACGCGTGCCCCGCGCCCGCGTGACCCCTCCGGCGATTCAGGATCGCTTGGCGAACGTGCGGAAGGTCTTCTCGCTCTCGAAGTAGAGGACCTTGCCGTCCTTGGTCGCGCCGATCACCGCCGTGGCCTTGTCGACGGGCTTCCCCGACACCGGATCGACCGACGAGCGGATCGCCGCGTCGGTACCCAGCCGCCCCTTGCACATCTCGCAGCAGCCGAAATACGTCTTGCCCGAGACGACGACCGGAATCTGGTCCTTCGGGAACACGGTGTCGTTCACCATGCACACCTTCTTCGGCTGGACCCGGGTGAGCGGCTCGGCGAGCGCGGGACGCGCCGCGCCCAGCACCACCGCGAGCGCGACGAGGACGAGCACCCGGAGAACGGACGACCTGGACAGGATCATGGGGACCTCCTGCTGCGAGCCTGCCACCCTCGGCGCACCGGCTCAAGCACCCACCTGGCGGGCGTGCTAGAGCGGACGGCCATGAGCGCAGCGGACGTCACTCTCACGATCGACGACGGCGTGGCCGTGGTCACGCTCAACCGCCCCGACCATCGCAACGCCTTCTCGGGCGGCATGGCCGAGGCGCTCGGGCGCGCGTACGTCGCGTGCGACGCCGACGACGCCGTGCGCGCGGTGGTGTTGACGGGGGCGGGGCGCGACTTCTGCGTCGGCGCAGACTTCGCGGCTGGCGCCGACGTGTTCCGCCGCTACGACGACGCCACCTTCAGCGCCGCCGGCGTCGAGCCGCCCGCGTTCGCGGTGCGCAAGCCGGTGATCGCCGCGGTGAACGGTCATGCCGTCGGCATCGGCCTCACCCTCGTCATGCAGTGCGACATCCGGCTCTTCGCCGCAGAGGGGAAATACGGCTTCCTCCACGTCCGCCGCGGCGTGCTGCCGGACGCGTATTCGCACTGGACCGTGCCGCGCGCGATCGGGTTCGCGCGCACCGCCGAGCTGTTCCTCACCGGGCGCCACCTGAGCGGCGACGAGACGCTCGCCTACGGGCTCGCCAGCCGCGTCCTGCCGGCGGCGGAAGTGCTGCCGGCGGCGCTCGCGATCGCGCGCGACATCGCCGTGCACGCCGCGCCGCTGTCGGTGGCGCTGTGCAAGCGGCTCCTGTGGGAGGAGCACGCCATGACCCGCGAGGAGGTCGGCCGCAAGGAGACGGCGCTGCACCACGTGCTGATGGGCCAGCCCGACGCGCTCGAGGGCGTGACGGCTTTCCTCGAGCATCGCACGCCGGAGTGGCGCCTGCGCGTGGGCCGCGATTGGCCCGCGCGGTGGCCGGAGTGACGGTGCCCGGCATGAAGATCGACGGCGCGTTGCTGGCCACCGAGCTCGATCAGTCGGGTGCGGCGGCAAAGGCCTACGAGGACCAGGGATTCGACGGCGTGCTCAGCTTCGAGGGCCCGCACGATCCCTTCCTGCCGCTCGTGCTCGCGGCGCGCGAGACGGAGCGGGTCACGCTCACCACCGCGATCGCCATCGCCTTCGCGCGGAACCCGATGGTGTGCGCGTACCTGGCGAACGACCTCCAGCTCATCTCGCGGGGCCGCTTCGTGCTCGGACTCGGCACGCAGATCCGCCCGCACATCGAGCGGCGCTTCAGCGAGACCTGGTCGCGGCCGAACGCCCGCATCCGCGAGTTCGTGCGCGCCGTGCGCGCGATCTGGCGGTCGTGGCACGAGGGCGAGCGCCTGAGCTTCCGGGCGAGTTCTACCGCCACACGCTGATGAGCCCCTTCTTCAACCCCGGGCCCAACCCGTGGGGGCCGCCGCCCGTGTACCTCGCCGGCTTCGGTCCGCCGATGATCGCCGCCGCCGGCGAGGTGGCCGACGGCTGGATCGTCCATCCGCTGCATTCGCGTGACTACGTGCAACGGGTCGCCCTGCCCGCGCTCGAGCGGGGCCTCGCGCGCGGCGGGCGCGCCCGCGCCGGCGTTCACCGTCTCCTGCCAGACCATCGTCATGGTCGGCCGCACCGACGAGGAGCTCGCCCGCGCCCGCTGGAAGGCGCGCGGCCAGATCGCCTTCTACGGCTCGACGCCCGCGTACCGCGTCTTCCTCGACCACCACGGCTGGGGCGACCTGCACCCGACGCTCAACCGCATGTCGAAGGAGGGCCGGTGGGGCGAGATGATCGACGCTCGTCACCGACGAGATGGTCGACACCATCGGCGTCAGCGGCACGCCGGCCGAGGTGGGACCGCGGTTGCGCGCCCGCAACGACTTCGCCGACCGGACCAGTCTCGTCCTCTACAACGAGACCGAGCCCGACGCGGTGGTCGACGTCGTCCGCGGGCTCCGCAGCGGCTGACGGACGCTAGCGCTCGGTCATCGCGCGGAAGAGCGGAGTCGTCGCATAGCGCTCACCGCCATCGGGAAACACGACGACGATCCGCCCGCCACGGAGTGAGGGATCACGCCCGAGCTCGAGCGCCGCCGCCAGCGCCGCACCGGCGGAGAATCCAGCCAGCACGCCGTCCTCACGCGCCGAGCGCCGCGCGGCCGCGACGGCGTCGGCGTCGGTGACCGCGATCACCGCATCGAGGAGGCTGCGATCGAGCACGGCCGGAACGAAACCGGCGCCGATGCCCTGGATGCCGTGCGACCCCGGCGGGCGGCCGCTCAGGACCGCCGAGCCCGCGGGCTCGACCCCGACGATGCGCACGCCCGGCAGGCGGCGGCGGAGCACGCGTCCGACCCCGGTGATCGTGCCGCCGGTGCCGATGCCGGCGACGAACGCGTCGAGCCGTCCCCCGGTGTCGCGCCAGATCTCCTCGGCGGTCGTGCGCTCGTGTATCGCCGGGTTCGCCGGATTGTCGAACTGGCGCAGCATCACCGCGCCGGGCGTCGTGCGCACCAGCACCTCGGCCTGCTCGACGGCGCCGCACATGAGCGGGCTCTGCGTCAGCACGACCTCGGCGCCGTAGGCCGCGAGCAGCGCGCGCCGCTCGGCGCTCATCGCCTCGGGCATCGTCAGGACGCAGCGATAGCCGCGCTCGGCGGCGATCATCGCCAACGCGATGCCGGTGTTGCCCGACGTCGGCTCGACGATGGTCGCACCCGGGCCGAGGACGCCGCGCGCCTCGGCGTCCTCGATCATGGCGCGCCCGATGCGGTCCTTCACGCTGCCGCCGGGGTTGGCGGCCTCCAGCTTGGCCAGGAGCTCGACGCCCGCCGCCGCCGACAGGCGCTGCAGGCGGACGAGCGGGGTCCCGCCGATGACACCGCCGATCGTGCCGTGGATGGTCATACCTGCCAGAGTCTAGCGGACCCGACGCGCCAGGTCCCACACGATCGCCCCGACGGTCGCCACCAGGAGGAGGGCGAACGTGCGCCGGAGTGTCCGGGCCGGCAGCCGCTGGCTCGCGAGCGCCCCGAGCTGGGCGCTCACGCTCGCGGGCACGAGCAGGACCATCGCCAGCAGCAGATGCACGTTCCCCCGCAGCGCGTGCGCCACCGTGCCGGCGACGGCCGTCGCGCACAACGCCACGATCCCCGTCCCCGCCGCCTGGCGGATCGGGAAGCCGAAGCCGTAGATCAGGATCGGCATCAGCGCCACGCCGCCGCCGATCCCGAGGAGCCCGCCGGTGAAGCCGAGGACGAGCCCGACGTATGCGATGACGGTCGCCGACACGCCGTGCAGCGGCACCGCCGGCAGGTCCGTCCGCGGCGGTAGCGCGATGCGGGCGAGTGGCGCCGAGCGCACGTAGTCGAGGTCCTCATACGGTCCGCGTCCCTCGCGCCAGAACACCGCCGCGGCGGCGAGCAGCAGGACGACGTAGGAGGGCTGGACGATGAGGCGCACCAGCGGCACCTCGCCCCCACCGATCTGCACCGTGCCCGCGGCGCTCAGGGCAGCGAGTACCTGCGCCCCCGCCTCGACGCCGAGCAGACTGCCTGCCAGCATCAGGACGTCGAAGCGGATCTCGCCCTGCCCCAGCTGGCGGTGGCGGAGCAGCGCGGACACCGACGTCCCCACCATCTGGCAGAGCCCGGTGCCCACCGCGACCTCGAGCGGGACGCGAAAGACGACGCTCAGGAGCGGCGTCAGCAGGAAGCCGCCGCCGACGCCGAACAGCCCGGCGACGTAGCCGACCAGGAGCCCCAGCAGGACGAGGCCGCCCGCCGGCAGCTGATGACCCGCGACGTCGATGGGAAGGATGGGCGGCACGTGGGCGGTCAGATCGAGTAGTCGACCGGTGGTGGCTGGCCGCCGATCGCCTGCTGCCGTCGGCGGCGCTCCCAGATGCCGAAGAGACGCACCGCGATCGCGCCCCACACCGCGGGCGCGACGACGCAGAGGACGGCGTAGCCCCAGTCCCGCATGCGCGCAGTATGCCGTCCGGACCGGGCGATGCGCCAGTTGCCCTGGCACCCGCCGGGTGATCTATCCCCCGCGCAATGCCCTTCACTGGCCTCGGCCTCGACCCGACCCTGCTCCGTGCGACGCGTGAGCTCGGCTTCGCACGCCCCACGCCCGTGCAGAAGGAGGCGATCCCGCCCGCGCTCGCCGGCCACGACGTCCTCGCCTGCGCGATGACCGGGAGCGGCAAGACCGCTGCCTTCCTCCTGCCGATCATGCAGCGGCTGCTGACGAAGGCACGCGGCACGACGCGCGCGCTCATCCTGACACCCACGCGCGAGCTGGCGGCGCAGATCGACGCGCACCTGACCGAGCTGGCGGTGCACACGCCCCTCACCGGCGCAGCGGTGTTCGGCGGCGTCGGCATGGGCCCGCAGGAGCATGCGTTCCGCAGCGGCGTGGACATCATCACGGCGACCCCCGGCCGGCTGCTGGATCACTTCCGCATGCCCTACGCCCGGCTCGCCGGACTCGAGGTGCTCGTCCTCGACGAGGCCGATCGGATGCTCGACATGGGCTTCCTGCCGGACATCCGCCGCGTGCTGCGCCACCTCCCGCCGCGGCGCCAGACGCTCTTCTTCTCGGCGACGATGCCGGCGCCGATCCTGACGCTGGCGAACGAGATGCTCCGGAAGCCGACGACGGTGAACCTGGCGCGACAGGCGAAGCCGGCGGTCGGCATCACGCAGGCCGTCTACCCGGTCCGCCAGGAGCTGAAGACCACGCTCCTCCTGGAGCTGCTGAAGCGCGGCGACGTGAAGAACGTGCTCGTCTTCACCCGCACCAAGCATCGCGCCAACCGCCTCGCCGACTTCCTCGATCGCCATCGCATCGCCAGCGCGCGCATCCACGGCAACCGCTCCCAGGCGCAGCGCACCGACGCGCTCGCGGGCTTCAAGGACGGCCGCTTCCGCGTGCTCGTCGCGACCGACATCGCCGCGCGCGGCATCGACGTCGAGGCGCTGAGTCACGTCGTCAACTTCGACGTGCCGAACGTGCCGGAGGACTACGTCCATCGCGTGGGCCGCACCGCGCGCGCCGAAGCCACCGGCGACGCGTTCACCTTCGTCGCGCCCGACGAGTCCGGCGACCTCGCCGCGATCGAGCGCGCGATCGGCAAACAGCTGCCGCGCGTCACCCTGCCGGGGTTCGACTACGGGGCGCGGTCGGCCGAGCGGTTCGAAGTGCCCATCCAGGAGCGGATCGCCGCCATCCGCGCCCAGAAGGCGGCCGAACGCGGCCGCGCCCGCGCCAACGCCGAGCGCCGCGCGCAGCCCGGCGGCGGCAGTGCGGCGCCGCGCGGGGGGCCGGCTCCCCGCGCGCGGCGTTTCGGTCCTCGGCGCTGACGAGCACCTTGGCCCGCGCGTCCTCATGAGGTAGAGCCAGGCCCGCGTGCGCCCCGCCCCTCCGATCGACGTTCCCGTCGGCATCCGCCGCGGAACGCGGTACCTGCCGGAGCTCGAATCCCTCCGCGGTCTCGCCATCGCGCTGGTCGTCACCTTCCACGCCGACGGCATGCTGCTCATGCCGTTCCGGAACCGCGACCAATCGTTGGCGTTCCCGCCCCTCTCGTTCGTCTGGGCGGGGCACTCCGGGGTCACCCTGTTCTTCGTCCTGAGCGCGTTCCTGCTCACCCTCCCCTTCCTCGACCAGGCGTACGGCGGCCGCCCGGTCCGCTGGGGGACCTTCTGGGAGCGACGGGCGCTGCGCATCCTGCCGCTGTACTTCTTCGCCGTGCTGGCAGGGGCGGCCGTGACCGCACAGAAGCCGTCCGATCTGTTGCGGGCAATCCCGTACCTCGCCTTCCTCGAGTCCGTTCCGCGCTGGGTGACGCCGATGCCGCCGTTCAGTACGGTCTGGTGGAGCCTCGCTACGGAGATGCAGTTCTACGCCGTGCTGCCACTCGTCGCGCTCGCGTTCGGTCTGTCCACCCGCAGGACGTGGGCCGTGGTGATCGCTGCGTGCATCGCCTACGTCGCCGTCGCTGGCGGTTGGGTCTGGCCCTGGCTGAACCCGTGGGTCCGCGCCCAGAGCCTGATCGGCCGCGCCCCCGTCTTCGCGTTCGGCATCGCCGGCGCGTGGCTCTACCACCAGCACGGTGTGGCGCTGCGCGCGCGCCTTGCCTCCAGTGCGGTCATGCGACGTGGCGGCGCCGACCTCCTGCTCCTGCTGGTCCTGATCGCGCTCGGTCTGCTGCTGCGGTGGTCGGCGTACTGGGGGTTCATGCTGCTCGAGACGACGTACTGGTTCACGTGGCACGTCCCCGAGGGAGCCCTGTGGACCATCATCGTCCTGATCGTGCTCCTGTGTCCGCTCGGCACCAAGAGGGTCCTCTGCAACCCACTGATGGCCCGCCTCGGCATCCTCTCGTACTCGATCTACATGCTGCACGTGCCGGTGCTGCACTATGGTCTCCAGGCCTTCCGGCGCGTCACCGCGTCTACCGAGACCGGCTGGGTATCTTCGACGACCGCATGGTTCGCGGCCGCAGCACTCCTCCTGGTCGGCCTCTCGATGCTGACCTACCGCTTCATCGAGCGGCCGTTCCTCATCCGCAAGGCGTCGCTTGGTGGTACCGGCGGTCCCGCGACGGCCCGCGCCGCCTGACCGCGGGGATACTACATCGTGAGGACCGCACGGAAGCGGACGCGACCGCTCAGCATCGCCGCGTAGGCGTCGGCCGCCCGCGCGAGCGGGAACGTCTCGATCATCGGGCGGACACCGGACAGCGCGCTGAAGCGCAGCGTGTCCTCGGAATCCTTCGCATGCCCGCTCGGCCAGCCCTGGATCGACCGGCGCGGGCCGATCAACGCGAAGGCCGAGACGGGAATCGGCTCGAGCGCCGCGGCGACCAGGAGCAGCTGGCCGCCGGGGGCGATCCCGTCGATGACGTCGGCGATCGCCTTGCCGCTCGGCGCGGTCGCGAGGACGACCTTCGCACCACCCAGCGCCGTGAGCGCCGCGCCGGCGCTCCCGGCCGCGGCATCGACGTACTCGTGTGCCCCGAGCTGGAGCGCCAGGGCGCGTTTGTCGGCCCCGCGCGCGACCGCGATCGTCCGGAAGCCGGACTTCGCCGCGTACTGCACGCCCAGGTGTCCGAGACCGCCCAGCCCCTGCACCGCGACGGTGTCGCCCGGCCGTGCCGGCGAGTGGCGGAGCGCGTTGAAGGTGGTGATGCCGGCGCACATGAGCGGCGCGGCTTCCGCGTCCGTCAGGCCATCGGGCACACGGGCCACCGCCTCGGCGGGCGCGATCATGTACTCGGCGTAGCCGCCGTCGTAGCTGATGCCGCAGACCTTCCCGACGCGGCAGGTGATGAAGTCGCCCTGGCGGCACGAGTCGCAGACGAAGCAGTGCCCGCCGTGCCAGCCCACGCCGACACGCTCGCCGGCGCGTCCACCCCGTGACGCCGGGACCGCAGCGCCGCGACGGTGCCGATGACCTCGTGCCCCGGGATGCGCGGCAGCTGGAGACCGGGGAACTGCCCGGTCACGACGAAGGTGTCGCTGTGACACACGCCGCAGGCAGCGACCTTGATCAGGACCTGGCCGGGACCTGGCGTGGGACGCTCACGCGTGACGACCTCGAAGGGGCCGTTCGCGGAGGTGATCTGGACGGCGCGCATCGTCGGCATGCCCCGACGCTACCCCTTCGAGCGACCAACTCAATGGGGGTTGACGTCCGCCGCGGCAGACAGTGCCGCCGCGCACTCGGCCGAGATCTTCGCGTGCCTGCCCTTCGCGGCCCGGGTTGCATTCGTCTTCGCCTGGCGGAGCGTGGCCTTCGCCCGCTTGAGCAGCTTGCGGGCCTTCTTCGCCGGGACGCTTCCCGCCTGCTCGATCAGGCTCGTCGCCTGATGCAGCTTCGCGCTCACGTTCGCCGGCACGGCCTCGCCGCTGCATGCGGGCCCGCTCAGCGCCGCGTCGACGACGCAGCGCGGGCTGTCGCACGACGGCGGCGGCGTGGTCGTGGTGGTCGTCGTCGACCCGGGGCCGGTCGCCAGCGTCGTCGACGTCGTCGTCGCGCCAGTCCGCAGGTCGGCGCCGCTCGCCATGGTGTAGGATGCGGCCGGTGTCTCCGGGTTCGCGTTCACGAACACCCGGACGGTGTGCGTGAAGTCAGCCAGGGCCTGGACCGTCTGCGTCGGCGTGAACTCCAGAAGGCCCGTCGCGGTCGAGCGGATCCTGATCTCCATCCGCGCGGCGACCCAGTACTTCTGACCGGGGTCCACGACGACCGTATGGGGTTGCGCGAGGGTGGTGGCCCACGGCGAGAAGTCCGCCTGCTGGTAGTCGAGGAAGTCGTAGTACACTCCCGCGGCCGGAATAACCGTAAACGGCCACACGTACAGCTGCGCGTTGGCGAAGGCGTTGGCGAACGACTTGAACCCGACCGCCGCGTTCTCCGGCGCGGTGTAGCCGGTCACCGTCCCGTTCGCATCGAGGACGACATCGAGCTTGACCGGCGCCCCGCCGCGCGCGCCGCCGACGGTGAGCAGGTCGATGAACTCGACGTTGAGCCGCAGGTCGGCGAGGCTCGGGCCGCGATGCGCCTCGTAGTCGGCCTGACCCGAGAGGATGCCGAAATAGGCCTTCGCGCTGCCCTTGCCGTCGGCGGTGATCGGCTGACGTCCCGCCTGCGGAAACGAGATGCTCACCGCGCCCTCCGTCACGAGCGGGGCCTGGAACTGCGCAGTCTGGGTGACGGCATCCTCGTCGGTGTCGAAGGACGGGCTGAGGATCACCAGCTGGCGACTCGCGCGGAGTACGTTCGGCTTGGCGAAGTCCGCCCCGTGGGCACTGCTGTTGGGGAAGTCGGGCGCGAACGCCTGCACCGCCCATGCGGTCTGCGGCACCAGGACCCACAGCACCGTGCCGCAGACAGCCGCGAGGGCCGAGGACATGCGCAGTGCGGTCGGACGGGTCATCAGGGTGGGAAATCCCTCCGGGCACGCGGACGTTACAGGGCGGACAATCGAACGGTCAAGGCAAAGTGCAGGCGATCAAGCTTGGACCTGGGCCGCGGGACGCGGCAGAATCGCGCCTCGCCGTGCCGGCATCTGCACCTCCACCGCTGCGTGCCCTCGCTCCAGACCTCTGGGTCGCCGAGCGACGTCAGACGTTCTACGGCCTCGAGGTCGGCACGCGCATGACCGTGATGCGGCTCGCCGACGGCAGCCTGCTGCTGCACTCGCCGGTCGCACTCGACGCCGGGCTCCGCACGGAGCTCGACGCGCTCGGCCCCGTTCGCTACGCCGTGGCCCCCAACCGCGTCCACCATCTCTACGCCGGCGGCGTCGCCGCGGCGTATCCGGAGGCCCGCCTCTGGGTGGGGCCCGGCGTCGAGCGCAAGCGACCCGACCTCGTCTACACCGCCGTCCTCGGGGACGAGGCGCCGCCGGAGTGGCGCGGCCAGGTGGATCAGGTGTTCTTCGCGGGTCGGCCGTACGAGAACGAGGTCGTCTTCTTCCACCGCGCCAGCCGCACGCTCATCCTCTGCGACCTCGCGTTCAACTTCGGCCCCACGGGCGCGCTCGCGACGCGCTGGCTGATGCGGCTCATCCGCAGCTACGGGCGCTTCGGTCCCTCGACCCTCGACCCGTGGTTGATCAAGGACCGCGCCGCGGCGTGCGCGAGTCTCGAACGCATCCTCGCCTGGGACTTCGACCGCGTGATCGTCGCGCACGGCGACGTGCTGGAGCACGGCGGCCACGCCGCGCTCAGCCACGGCTATCGCTGGCTGCGCACCGCGTGAGCGGCACGCCCGGTTGGCGGCTACTGGCCGACGGGTGTCGGCGGGACGAGGACGACCACCTCGTGTTGATCGAGCGGCGTGCACCCGCCGGCGACTAGGTGGATCGTCGCCGTGAACAGCTGCGCCAGCCCCGTCTGCGGCGCGAAGTCGTTCAGCGCGGAGACGTCGAACGCGAGCGCCGTCCCCGGCGTGACCGCGTGGAACGTCGTCGCGTCGAACGTCGGGTCCGGCAGCGTGGGAGGCGATGGCGGTGGCGTGAACCCCGTCGGAGCGATCAGCTTGACGAAGTCGGCGGTGGTGTGCGCGGCCGGCAGCGGGACGTTCATCACGTCGGTGGTCACGCCGAACGCCTCGGTCGTCACGTCGAACGTCGCGAACCGGGTGAGCATCTGTATGCCGGTGACGATACTGGTGCCGAGGCCCGCTCCGGTTCCGGCCACGCCGAACACGAGCGGGCAGAGTCCGTCGGCATCCGCTGCGCGGCCGGCGCCGCTCAGGTTCGTGCAGCACTGCCCCGCAGGGCACCCCGCCGGCCGCACGCCCACGTCCCACGCCTCGGGCGGCACCCGGGCGCCGGTGGCCGTCGCCATGTCCTGCAGGTCGGCCAGACTGGCGCAGCCGGACCCCGAGTCAGATGAGACGCCCACGACGCGCGCACAGATGTCGGCGAGCGCGGCCTTGGTCTCCGCGCGCGAGTGTGCGACCGCTGCGACTGCGCCCTCGTATGCGACGCTGACGTTCAGACACGATCCGGTTTCGCCCGGGCCGTGCGACGGCGCGTCGCTGATGCCGACGATGACTGGCGTCGTCCCCGCGCGGAAGGCGACGCCGCCCACTCCAGCGTGATTCGCCGGGACACTGGTGGGCGTCGGACCCGTGAGGCCTTCGCCCGTGCTCGCCTGGTAGAGGGCCTCGAACAGGGCCTCCGGCGTGTCGAGGCCACAGCCGATCGGGCCCGTGGCGGTGCGCATCATCGCCACGCCGCTCGAGACGTCGGTGATCACGTCCGTGATCGGCCGGAAGAGGTGGAACGGTTGATCCGGCGTCGCGAGCCCGCCCCTACCGCAATCCGAGCCGTGCAGCGCGCCATACCCGCCGACCGGAAAGTCCTCGAAGGCGCCGACTCCGAACCGGCTGTCGGATACCGCTGCCCGGATGCCGGGGATCACCGTAGCGATGAGGGCACTCTGGAGGTTCGTGATCTCTTCGAACATCGACCCGGTCGTGTCCATCAGGAAGAACACGTCGAGGCTCGGAATCGCCGTCGAGACGTCGAGCGGCTCGGTTTCGGCGCCGCCCGGATCCTGGTACGGAAGGATGAAGAAGACGTCGCGCTGCGGACCCGTGCGGCGATGCGCCACGACGGTCACCCGCGCCTCGCCGACGACGCCGGCCACCGTCGCCGTGATCGCTGAGACCACGGCAGTCCTCGTGGGGAAGGCGGGGACGTCGAGCATCGCACCCGTCAGCACGCCAGCGGCGGGATTGCTCGAGGCCCACACCGCCTGCGCCGTCAGGTTCTCGGTGCTCCCGTCGAGGTAGTGGCCGGTCGCGGTGAACGCCTGGGCGCCGACCGTGTCGAGGTCGAGCTCGACGATCGGGTTCGCAGGGGTCACCGAGATCGTGGCCAGCTCGTGTGGCAGGGTCGTGCTGGTCGAGCTGGTCGTCGACGTCGACGTCGAAGACGACGTGCTGGTGGAGGACGTCACGGTGGAGGGAGGCGTGGTGGTGGTGGTGCTGGTGGAGGTGATCGTGGTCGTGGTCGTCGTCGTTGTCGTCGACGCCTGGGTCATGCTGCTCGTCGTCGACGTCGTGCCGACGGAGAGCGTCGTGGTGGTCGTGACGCTTCCGGCCGTCGCCGAGGTCGCATCGACGGGGCGCGACCCCTGCCCCTTGATGGCGATGCTGCCTGTCAGGGTTCGGCAGTCCGGCGCGATCAGCGCCTTCAACCGGACCTTCCGCGCCGCGCCGCAGGACGGCCACTGCCCGCTGATCTGTGTTCCCTGCCGGGTCGCCTTCACGCGGCCGCGGCGGGGCGGGCACGCGCCGACGATCTCGATCCGCCGCCCCGTGACGGCGATCGTGTGTCCACGGGCCTCCGGGGCGACGATGAACCCGTCACCCGACACGACGTAGCGGGCATCGGGGCACGGCTTCGGCTTCTTCGCGGACGCCCGCGCGTCGACGGCGCCCGCCGAGAGGCTCGCGGCGAGGATGGCCGAGCAGCATGCCCACCACGCCTTCACGACGAGGAACCTACGCGTCGGTTGGATCAACGGTCAAGCGCGGATTCTTTGCAGCAAGCCGTGCGTCGGAGGCGCATTCGGGGGCGATTCTGCTCCTCGAGAGTCTCATTGACGCCGGGGGCATCCACTATCTAGAGTCACCGCCCATGCGGACGCCTCTCCTCCTCGCCATCGCGTTCTCGGCATTCACCGGGACCGCGTTCGCGGTCGACGTCACGGAATGCGGCCAGGTCGTCCCGGACAAGGAGACGGGTGTCCTGACGACCGACCTCAGCTGTCCGCCGACGACGGTCGGCGTCACGCTGGGTCGCTTCACGACCCTCGACCTGAACGGTCACACCATCACCGCGCCTGACGGCTGGGGGGTCTGGTGCCTGCCACGGACGCGATGCACCGTCACCGGCGGTGAGATCCACGACGGTCGCACCGGCGTGTACGTCCAGACCAAGGGCCGCCTGACGATGACGGACGTCACGATCCGGAACGCGTCGATCGGCGTGGAGGCCGAGGACTGGAACAACGGACGGTCGGGCGGCAGCGTCACCCTGACGAACGTGCACGTCACCGGGTGCACCGGCGCCGCGCTGCTGGTCGGGAAGCTGAATGCGGAGGACGTCGTGCTCGACGCCAACCCGGGCTCCGGGATCGGCGGCGTGGCGAGCACCACGGTGAAGGCCGATGGTCTCGCCGTCACCGGCAACGCCTTCTCGGACGGCTGCGACGTCTACGGATGCAGCGGGATCGAGGCCCGGGTCCTCCGCGGGTCCAACGTCGTCGTCACCGGGAACGCCGGCATCGGCATCAAGGGCAAGTCCGTGAACCTCCGCGACTCGACCGTCAGCGACAACGTGCGCGCGGGCGTCCTGAAAGACCTGGTGACGAGCGTGGCCCCGCGCCTGCGGAACGTCGACTGCGGCGTCAGCCTGGGATGGGGCAGTGCCGGCACGACCAACTGGGGCGTCTGCGCGTTCGACGCCGTTCCCTGACCCGGGGCACGAAGCCCCTGGCGAGTGCCTGGACGAACCGGGCTGGGCGATGTACTCCCCACGCGGGAGCCGCGATCGGCTGCGTGGCCTTCGTCGATAGTCGCGGCGTGAGCGAGCGCATGGACGGACCGATCGCCGACCTGCAGGGTACGCGGGGCACCACGATCCACGAGATCGTCCCAAACTCGTTCGACTTCTACAGCCACAGCTTCTGGAACAGCTACCCCTGCGCCGTGGGCGAGCTCAGCCGGCGCGTCTCGGGAGATCCCGGCACGGGCTGGTATGTCCACTTCCAACGGACGGTCGCGCGCTGCTTCCGCAAGGCGCTCATCCTGAACTGTGGCCACGGGTGGGTAGAACGCGACCTGCTGGCGGTCGGGATGTTCCGCGAAGCAGTGGCCGTCGACTTCGCCGAGCCGCTGCTCACCGAGGCGCGTCGAGAGGCCGAGGGGCTACCGATCCGCTACTACCGGATGGACATCAACAAGACCGACTTCCCGGAGCGCGATTTCGATCTCGTCGTGAACTGCGCGGCCGGCCACCACATCGCCTACCTGAACCGCGTCTATCGCACCTTGTGCGACATGCTCTCGCCCGACGGCTATTTCCTGAACTACGACTACGTCGGCCCGCACCGCTTCCAATGGCCGTACGCGCACTGGAGCGCCGCCTGGGAGGTCAACGAGAGCCTCCCGCCCAACGTGCGGAACGACCTCAAGTACCCGCACCTTCCCACCATGAGGGTCGTCGATCCGACCGAGGCCGTGCACTCCGAGCTGATCCACGAGATCACGCGGCGCTACTTCGACGTGGTCGAGCAGCATCACCTCGGAGGGGCGATCGCCTACCCGGTGCTGCTGGACAACGCGAACATGCAGCGGGCGACGGCCGAGGAGCAGGAGCGTTGGGTGACGGCCATCATGGACGCCGATGCACGGTTCCTGGCCGAGAATCCCGGAGCGTCCTACTTCGACTACTTCGTCTGCACCCCCAAGAAGGAAGTGCTCGAGCGTCCGACGCTGCTCGCGGAATGGGATCGCTGTGAGTTGGCCCGTGAGGACGCCGCCAGGGCCAACGGCAGCACCTACTACCCGAGACAGCTGCTCCAGAGACTCACGGAGGACCTCGCCGACCAGCGCATGTACGTCCAGCACGGCGCGGCCAGCATCAGCGAGCTGCACCGGGAGCTGGCGGCCGTGTCCACCAGCCGCTCGTGGCAGTGGACGCAGCCCTTGCGGAACGCGTACGCCCTGGGCCGGCACGTCACCAACCGGTTGCGAGGGTTGCGCAACCCTCGCGGGTAGCGAGGCAGACTCCGGAGGACCGGTGGCCGCTATGCCCCTCTTTCCCTCCGCCCTCGACCACACTGGGCGCGACCTCGGCGAGGCCGAGCTCAGCCTCCTGGCGGAGGTCATCGCCTCGGGCACGCTCACGGCGATGCACGGCCAGCAGGTCCACGCCTTCGAAGCGGCCTTTGGCGGCCGTCTCGGTGTTCCGCATGCTCGCGCCGTCTCCTCGGGGACGGCCGCCGTCCACGCCGCAGTCGCCGCGGTGGATCCCGAGCCCGGAGACGAGATCATCACCACGCCGCTCACCGACATGGGGGCCATCACGCCCATCCTGTTCCAGCAGGCCATCCCCATCTTTGCCGACGTCGATCCGACGACGCTGAACGTGACCCCCGAGAGCGTGGCGGCCCGGGTCACGTCGAGAACGCGGGCCGTGATCGTCACCCACATGCTCGGCAGTCCGTGCGACGTCCAGGGAATACGACGCCTCGTTCGCGGCATCCCGGTGATCGAGGACTGCGCGCAGGCCCTCCTGGCCAGCGTCGACGGCCGGGCCGTCGGGACCATCGGCGACATCGGCGCCTTCAGCCTGCAGCAGGGCAAGCACATGACGACGGGCGAGGGCGGCGTGATCACCACATCCGACCCGGCGCGAGCGCGCCACATGCGGCTGTTCGCCGACAAGGGGCAGCCCATGGGCGAATCCGCCTACGAGTTCCTGGCCCTCAACTATCGCATGACGGAGCTGCAGGGCGCGGTGGCGCGCGCACAGCTCCTGAAGGTCGACGACGTCGTGGCGCGCCGGCGGAGGAATGCGGCCATCTTGAACGAGCGACTGCACGCGTTGCCCGGGTTGACCGTGCCCGCCGCGCGACCCGGCGCGACGCACGTCTACTGGCGCTATGCACTCGCCGTCGATCCGGCAGCCATCCGTGGCGGCGCCGATGCCTTGCGCGTCGCGCTCGAGGACGCCGGCGTGCCCTGCCTCGCCCGCACCGTCTGGCGCCCGGCATTCGTGCACCGCATCTTCACCGAGCGGAAGACCTACGGGCGCAGTGGCTGTCCGTACACCTGCCGCGTGCGCGAAGGCGGTCGCCCGGTCGTCTACGATCCCGACGAGTTCCCCGGCACCATGCGGGCGCTGAGGAACGTCATCGTGCTGCACTGGAACGAACACTACACGACGGAGCACGTCGACCACATCGCGCGCGCGGTGGAGGCAGGCGTCGCGCATCTGGCGCACTGAATGTCGGGGGTGCGACAGATTCCTCTCGTTCAGATCGGTGCCGGCACGATCGGTCGGGCGCTCGCGAACGCGCTACGCATGGGCGACGCCTGGTGGGCGGGGCGCGAAGGCTTCACCTTCGTCCATCGGGCCGTGGTTGCGGATGCCTGCCGCGCTGAGGACTGCCTGGCGCTTCTCCGCGACGAGCCCGGCATCGTCGTCGACACCACCACGGCTGCGGACACCGGTTCCCTGCTGCTGGAGGCGGTCCGGGCGGGCCACAGCGTGGTCCTCGCGAACGATGAGCCGCTCCTGGCGTCGCCGGCGCTCTTCCGCACGCTGACCGCCGATGGGCGAACGCGCTACGAGGCGACGGTCGCCCCCGGCCTTCCGGTGATCTCCACGCTGCGTGACCTGATCGACACGGGCGATTTCGTCAGCGCCGTCACGCTCGGCCTCGGCGGCGCACCGGCCGCCGTGCTGGAGGCGACGGAGCGGGGAACGCCGATCGACGGGGCGATGCCCGACGGAGATGCGAGTGCACGCGCAGCGACGATCGTGGCGCGGACGTTGGGCTATGACATCCGTCTCGAGATGGTTGCCCGCTCGCCGCTCGGGGGAGCATTCGACGCCTCACCCGCCGGCGCGCGGGGGGCGTCTGGCCCGAGTCGACGGCGCTATCTGGCGGTCGTCGAGGGCAGCCGCGCACGCGTGGCCCCGATGCTCGTACCTGCGGCCTCCGCCCTGGCCGAGGCGTCCGCCCACCACCAGATCGCGTGCTTCGAGACGGCGCGCTTCGCCGACGCCCCGCTCGTGCTGCGCGGCCCGCGTCCCAGCGCCGAGCGCGTGGCGGCGGCGTTGCTGCGCGACCTGCTCACGCTGGCTCGGGAGGGAGACCGCCCGTGGCGTGCAGAGCGTCGCGCCCGGGCGAAGGAACCCGCGGTGACGTGAGCCGGATGGTCCGCCGGGTCGCCGCACTCTCGTACGCCGCATCCACCAGCGTCGCGCTCCGCACGGCGGCAGCGACGCTGCCGTTGGTGTGGGACGTGCCCGTCAGCGCATCCACGAACATCCGCGTATCGCGTTGCCAGCTCCTGGCCGGAGACGTGAACCACCGCATCCGGCGGAGTCCTTCGGGTCGGCGCAGCTGCAGCCGGTCGGGGCCGCGGATGACGAGCGTCCCCCGTTCGCCTTGCACCACCAGGTCGAAGCGATAGGGGACGGTGTCGGTCCAGCTCGCCGTCGACACCACCGCCTTGCCGAGCCGGGTGCGCATCGTGCACCTGGCGAACGATTCGACGTCGTCCGGAATGCCGGGAGCCGACGTCACGACGCATCGCATGGACTCGACGGCGTCGCCGTCGCAGGCGAGCAGCGCGTCGAGCGCCAGGAAGGCATGCGTGCCGTTGTCACGCAGCGTGCCGCCCCCCGAACATCCGTGATCCAGCATCCATGGAGGCAGGTCGGCGAGCCTGCCGTGGCCCACGGCGAGGCGGATGGTGTGCGCGGAGCCGAGCAGGCCCCGATCCACGAGCCGCCGGGCCATGCGCACACTGGGGAAGGCCAGGTGGTTCGTCCCCATGCGCAGGATGCGCTCGACTGCCCGCGCCTCCTCCGCGCAGGCAGCGGCCTCGGTCCGATCACGCCCGAGCGGCTTCTCGCACAGCACGCCTGCCCCGAAGCGCAGCGCGCACGACACGAGAGCCCGTTGCGTGTGCGGCGGCGTCGACACGACGACGGCATCCGGACGCAGCCGCACGAGCAGGCGCTCGGCGGACGCGTCCACGATCGTCGACGCGTCCAGAGCGTCGTGCACCGCCGCCCGCGCGCTCGCGTCCGGGTCGGCGACACCGACGATCCGGACGCGTACGTCGCCTGCCAGCGCGGCCACGCGCCGGCGGCCGGTGGTTCCGAACCCCACCTGGAGCAGGCGGATCGGCGGGGCCGGCAGATGGAATGGCACAGTCCATCTCGGCGTACTCTGAAACCTCGTCGCGCCGCAACACTGCCCCGCCCCCGATGACAGCACGCGCGCGCCCGTGGTAACCGGACCGTTGCCCATGTCGACACCGGCCGCTTCGCGCCTGCTGATCTGCGACCTCGAGCCGAGCGCTCGCACGTGGGCCCTCGCGGCGGCGATAGCGCCCGAGCTGCCCGTGACGCTCGTCGTGGCGCCCGAGCGATCGGAATCGATACGCCCGGGCATCCCGGGGCTCGAGGTCGTGTCCTGTGATGCGGCCGGCGCGGCACTGCGCGCCAACCTGACAACCCACGACGTCGTCATGCTGCGCGGCCTTGCGGCGCGGCACCATCCGTTCCTTCTGGACACGGAGCGGCCGATCGTCCTCGACCTCGGTCCCATCCCGGTCCTCGAGGCGCTCGAACGTGACGCCCGGAGGCCGCCGGACGGACGTCGATCGGACTTCGCCGAGCAGCTGCGCATCGTGAACGACCACCTCCGGCGCGCCGACCTCGTGGTGTGCGGCAGCGAAGGGCAGCGCAACCTCGTCCTGGGGATGCTGCTCGCCCTGCACCGCGTGAACCCCGATACGTGGGCGGCCGACCCGTCGCTGCGGGCCCTGATCGACGTGGTGGCTCCGGAACCGCTCGCGGCGGCACCTGACGCCGCGGTGGCAACGCTCGTGGCCTTCTGTCGCCGACCCCGGCGTGCCCCCGACGCGGGCCTCTACGTCACCGACGCGGAGCGCGTGGCCGCGGACCGCGGCGTCGCGATCGAGGCGTTGCTGGAGTTCAACTACTGGCACCAGTCGTCGACGGCCCGGGGCGAGGTCATCGCCGGATTGGAGAGGGAGGTGGCGGTGTGGCGGGCCATTGCCGAGGAGCGGCGCGGCCAGCCGGCCGTCCTCGAGGCGGGGGAGACGTCGGCGTCGCAGCGGCTGCGACGGGCCGCACGAGGGTGGCTCCGTTCGGGCTTCGCTCGGTATCGTCGGACATGACGCGGCCGATGCGCGTCGGCATCTACAACCGCTGGATGGCCACGATGGGCGGTGGCGAGCAGCACATGGCGGCGATCGCCTCCACGCTCGCCGCCGAACACGACGTGGAGCTGGTGACGCACGATGCCGTCGACATCGGTCTCATGCGCGACCGGCTCGCCATCGACCTCACGGCGTTGCCCCTGCGCATCGTCCGCCGCGACCACGGGTATTCCTCGCTGGCGGCGGCGTCGGCCGACTACGACCTGTTCGTCCATTGCTCTCATCTCGACGTCTTCGAGGCGCGCGCGCGACGCAATGCGATGCTCGTCTTCTTTCCGGGACCGCTGCCCGAGCGGCCAGCCGCCCCACACGCCGCCCGCGCGGCGTGCGTCGCCCATGTCCATCCCGAGGCGCAGGGGGACCGGTTCCGTTGGACGGATGGCCGCGCCCGCTTCGTCCTACAGCGCCTCGAGCCCGGTCGACCACACTGGCTGCGGCTCGTCCTGGCGTCACGTCGGCCGCCCGGAGCGGCGCCCGCCGTCTGCGCGCTCCATCTGAACGGCGAGCCGCTCGGAGCGCCGCACACCCTACCCGACGAGGGTGCACTCGAGTGGTGGGAGCCGATTCCGGGCGAGCGAGTCGTCGACCAGCAGATGATCTTGCGGCTGGAGAGCACGACCTTCCCCGGGTCGCGGACCAAAGACGGTGCGCTTCGCATGCTGGGCGTCGCGGTGCGGGCGGCCGACGTCTGGCCACGATCGGCGCTCGGCTGGGCGCGCAATCGGTTGCGCCGGCTTCGCGTCCGCCACCTGCCGGACCATCACGGTCAGCGCGCCATCACCGAGCACGAGGTCGACAGCTACCAGCTCCTGTTCGCGAACTCGCGTTACACGCGGAGCTGGATCCACCGGCGCTGGAACCGGCCGAGCACGGTTCTGTATCCGCTGGTGCCGGTGGAGGGCTTCGTGCCCCTGCCCAAGCGCAAGCAGATCATCAGCGTGGGCCGATTCTTCCGGGGCAGCCACAACAAGAAGCATCTGGTCATGATTCGCGCCTTCCGTGAGCTCTGTGATCGCGGACTTCGCGGCTGGAGCTATCACCTGGTCGGCGGCACGCACCCCGAGCCGGACGACCAGGCCTATCTGCGCGAGGTGCGCGCCGCCGCCGCAGGCTATCCCGTCGAGGTACTGTGCGATCTCCCGTTCGACAGGCTGCAGACCCTGTACGGCGAGAGCGCGCTCTACTGGAACGCCACGGGCCTCGGGGAGGACGAGAACCTTCTTCCCGACGCGTTCGAGCACTTCGGGATCACCACGGTCGAGGCCATGGCCAGCGGCTGTGTGCCCGTCTCCTTCGCGCGCGCGGGACAGCCGGAGATCATCACCCACGGCGTCGACGGATACCTGTGGGAGCGCCTCGAAGAGTGCCAGGCTCGCACGCGCGAGCTGGCTGGCGATGATGCCCTGCGGGAGCGGCTCGGCGGTGCGGCGCGCGAGACCTGCCGACGCTTCGATCGCGCGGCGTTTCGCACCTCGCTCCTCGACGCGCTGAACCCGTTGCTGACCGCCGGGACGCTTCGAGTTGACGGCACGCACATGCGTGGAGTAGCCGACGCTCGATGAGGTCGGCTCGGACGATCGGGACGAGATTCCTCGTTGCCCTCACCCTGGCGACGGGTGGCATGGTTCTGATGTTCGCAGGCGGGGTGGCGGCGGCGACCCACTGCCGCAAGGACTGCAAGCGCCCGATTGCAACCTGCCTCGCGCGTGTGCCGAAGGACAACGCCTGCACTGGAACGAAGGCCGAGAAGAAGGCCTGTCGGAAGGCGCACGCGAGGCAGCGGGCGATCTGCCACGACCTCACGAAGCGCTGCAAGCGGGAGAACCCGTCCACGAGCGGCATCTGCGTGACCTCGACGACGATCCCCGGAGGTTCAGCGTGCACGTTCGTCACGGCGTGGGGAACCCCCGGCACGGCGAACGGCCAGTTCGACCATCCCATCGGGGTGGCGACCGATACGAGCGGGAACGTCTACGTCGGGGAGGGCCTCTTCGGCGGCCGCATCCAGAAGTTCGACGCGAACGGCACGTTCCTCACGACGTGGGGGCGCGGCGGCTCGAACGACGGAGAGTTCAACGGCGTCAAAGGGATCGCCACCGACGGGAGCGGGCACGTCTACGTCGTCGACGGCAGCAATCGCATCCAGAAGTTCGATGCGAATGGCGCGTTCCTCGCGAAGTAGGGGGCGGCGGCGGGTCGGGCAACGGGCAGTTCAGCGGGACCGTCGGGGTGGCGACCGACCCCGAGCGGGAACGTCTACGTCGTGGACTACGACCACGACCGCATCCAGAAGTTCGACGCGAACGGCACGTTCCTCACGACGTGGGGGAGCCATGGTTCGGGCAACGGACAGTTCGCGTCACCCCTCGGCGTCGGCGACGGACGCGAGCGGGAACGTCTACGTCGCGGATACCGGCAACAACCGCATCCAGAAGTTCGACGGCGGTGGCACCTTCCTCACGACGTGGGGGAGTGCCGGCACGAGTCCGGGCCAGTTCCAGTACCCCTACGGCGTGGCGACGGACGCGCGCGGGAACGTCTACGTCGCGGACACCAACAACAACCGCATCCAGAAGTTCGACGCCAACGGCGCCTTCCTCGCCGCGTGGGGGACCTCCGGCTCGGGCAGCGGCCAGTTCGCCGGCCCCACGGGCGTGGCGACCGACGCGAGCGGGAACGTCTACGTCGCGGATCAGAGCAACGACCGCATCCAGAAGTTCGCCTGCCCGTGAGCGGCCCGACGGCGAGCGGCTCCGCGAGTGCGCCCGCATCGTAGCCGACCGACTCGGGCAGCCGGAACGCCTCACCGGCGCCGACCCGCACGAGTTCCGCGTGCGATCGCCTCCCGCCCCGACTCGCTCGGAACTCGGCCCGCCACCGCCACTAGTGGCCACGAGCACCCCCCCGCTGACGAGGGGTCCGGCGGACGCGAGCAGCAGCAAGCCGCCCTTCGTCGTGCCCCCGGTGATCGCGGGCCCAACGAAGTGGATGACGCCCCCGCTGGGGGGTGAGGGCGTTCTGTGGCCGTTACAGGATCGTGCCTATGGCGGGCCCTCCTTGTGACGAGATCCAGGCCAGGGCGCTGGTCCGCCGTTCACTCGCCCTGCTTCGTGTCGTGCGCCTCGTGGCGGACGTCCTGCTTCGTGTCGCGCTTCTGCTGCCGGCACTCGGCTCGGCTGTCGTTCTCCTTGCAGGCCTCCTTGGTCTCCCGGGCCCCTTCCCGCCCGGTCTGCCTGACATCGCGGGCCCCGCCACGCTCCTCCATGTTGTCGGTCTGCGAGTAGCCCGGTGAGGGTAAGACGAGCAGCGCAAACGCTGCGGCCGAAACGGCAACACCAAGACACGAACCCACAAGTTTCATATTCAACCTCCTGCTCGAATAGATACGGTCGTCAAATGAGCGAGTTCCATGCCAGTCACGATGGATCGCCGACTTTGTCATCGGCTGCCAAGTCGTCGCGCGGGTGGGAAAATCTGCAAGCCGGTTCCGATGCGTGTGCAGCCGGCGATAGCGGGGCGATCGCCGTTCACGCCACACATGGACAACGAGCCGGCCGAACGGCCGCCCGTAGCTGAGTTCAGCGCGTGGCAAGGTTGGCGCTCGCGTGAGCGAGCTTGTCGACTTCCGAGCGGGGGAGGCACCCGGTCAGACGACCCCCTTCGCGCGGTCCGTCAGGGCGTCGGGTTCGTCACGGGTGCCGGGTTCGCGGTTCCCGTGCCGCTTGGCTGCGCGGTGCCGTGTTTGGTGGTGCGCTTCACCTGCCGGCATTCCGCTCGGCTTTTCTCGTCGCCCGCTTTGCACGCCTGCTTCGCGGCCCGTCCCCCGGCACGGTCGTCGCGCCGATCGTCGCGCCGGTTCATGCCTTGCGTCTGCGCGTACGCTGGCGCCACGACAGCGAGCATCACGACAGCAGCCAACACGCGCACGCCTCTCCTGGTTCGTTTCATACGAGTCTCCTTAGTTGAGCGATCGTCGATCGATCGTAGAGCAAGAAAGCCCACGCAATCGGGCACAGCGGCGTCCTCGACACGTCGGAACTGACGTTCGCCACATGGCCCGACGGCGGGTTCACGGCGGATGAGTCGAACTCGCCGTATGCGACCCGCCTCATAGCATCGAGTGAATCGGCAGCAGGCCCAGCGCGTCGGCCTTGACGCGCAGCCACCAGCTGGTCTCGGGCTCCGTCGTGTATACCCGCACCGTCCCGCCGTCGCTGGTCGTCCACCTGAGCCGTCCCCGCTCCAGCGTGACCCGGTAGCTGTTCTCCGGTTTGACCCCGTCGTCGAAGAACTCGGTGACCATCCCGGCAAATCGCGGACTGTCGACGAGCAACGCGAGCTCGGTGTTGATGTCGGCCGAGCGCGGGTCGAGATTGTAGCTCCCGATCACGACGTACCGGTGGTCGACGACCATCGCCTTGGCGTGCAGCCCGGCGCGCGACTTCTCGGACACCGACGACCAGCGCAGCTGCTGCATCGTGGAGTCCGGTCGCAGCTCGTAGATCTCCACCCCGTTCTCGAGCAGGTCGTCCCGGTACTTCTGGTAGCCCGAGTGGACGGAGACGAGGTCGTTCGAGGCCAGGGAATTGGTGAGCACGCGGACCTTGACCCCCCGGGCGTGGAGCCCGGCGGTCAGCTCGACCCCGTAGTCGCGGGGGACGAAGTAGGCGTTCTCGATGTCGACCTCCGTCTGGGCATTGGAGATCAGTGCGTCCAGCTGGCTGAAGATGTTGTGGCTCGCCTTGTCCTCGGCCTTCTCGGGCGGGTCGTACAGGACGCGCACCGGCGCCCAGATGAGTGCCTCGCGGATGGTCTTCATATCGGCCGTGAGGGCCGCCACCTCTTCGTCGATGGGGTACGGGAGCCGCTCGTTCACCATCTTCGCGCGCATCTCCGCGATCGCGGCGTCGCACTCCGCGCGGGTCGGCGGCTTGCGGACCAAGGCCGCGTACGGGATGGCGAACGCGCTGTTCCAGAAATCGTCGAAGACCGTCGAAGCGTCGCGCACCACCGGGCCCACGGCCACGATGTCGAGGTCCCGGAAGTTCGACTCGCCGTGCACGCCGAAGTAGCTGTCGGCGATGTTCCGCCCGCCCACGATCATGATCGCGTTGTCGGCGACCATGAGCTTGTTGTGGGACCGGCGGTTGGCACGCGACGGGTCGGTGAGGAAGTCCCTCCAGCGATTGCCGCGGGCCCGGAAGGGGTTGAACGCGCGGATCTCGATGTTGGGATGCGCCGACAGCCGCGCGATCGCGGTATCGCGATCGACGATGCCGTGGTCGTCGAGCAGCACGCGCACGCGCACCCCGCGGTCGGCGGCCCGGATGACGCGGTCGGCGAGCAGGTGCCCGGTGACGTCAGCGTCCCAGATGTAGTACTGCAGATCGAGCGAGCGTTCCGCGAGATCGGCGAGGGCGAGTCGCGCTTCCAGCGCCCGGCGCCCGTAGCGCATATGCAGGACACCGGACTCTCCGGGATGCTTGGCCACCGCCGGCTCGAAGAGGCGCCCCAGCGTCGTCCCCTGGTACTCCCGAAAGGCGGTCGAGGGAGACCGAGGATACTTTGCGTACTGGGTCGCGCAGCCGGCCGCGAGGACGAGCGCGAGCAACGTGGCGGCCCTGCGTCGGACCCGAGAGGTCGGATCGACGCGGCTGATGATGCGACTATTCGTGCGCCGGGTGGTACGCATCCACAACCTCGTCCGCTCGGCCGGCGGAGTCCGCATGCGACAGAAACCGCCTCGGCGTGAAGCGGCTCATGGGTAGGGATCGAGGCTTCGGTCTGCCGAAGCCTCGATCATCCTTTCCCGCAGGGTGTGAACGTCGCAGCCGTGCTCGGCTCCAGCATCACCGAGCCCGACTGCGCGTTCTTCGGCGTCCGACTGGTCGGCGTTACTCGGCTCAGTCGAATCCCCAAACCTTGATCTTCGCCGTCGGGGCATCGTTGAGGATCTTGTACTGGATCGACACCGACCCGAGGGTCGCCTCGTGTCCCGGAGCGTCCTTCGCAGCCGTTTGTCCTCCCGACTTGATGGTTCCGACATTCCAGACGGTGTCGTCTTTGCGGTTGTTCCAGTGGAGGACGACCTTCGAGATATCCACGTCAGCGCCCTCGGCAGATATCTTCACCTGCTTGATGTCCTCCTTGATCCATTTCGCGTCTTCGGCCGTGATCGTCACGCTTGGATCGGCGGACTTGATCGTCTGCTCGGTGAGCACGAACCACGCGTCTTTCGCGCCGGCCGTGCCCGCGGTGCCGATCAGGACGACGGACGTGACACCAAGAGCTGCCATTAGGCATCCTACCTTCTTCATTCTCCCATCCTTTCTAATCTGCATCGGTCAGATATGGCCCGGCTACCCTTCGAGCTGGAGCCTACCCACCCCCTCTAGCCGATACCCCTGTAGGTGGATAGCCTCTGCAATTGGTGAGCCAGTGCTCGAGATCCGAATCCGTTGGATCCGTCGGTCGCGCCGTCCCGCCTTTCGGAACTGCTGCGGAGCGATGTCCAACTCATGCGACCGAAGCCGAACGCGGCGCCGACGCCCGACGCAGCGCCGAGGTGACCGTCGCCTCGGGCCGTCGCCCCGATAGAGCCTAGAGCGCTTGAGCCCTTACCCCCTAGCTGCCTGGCGCATCGGGCGAGCGACGGTGCCACCCTTCGTCTCTCTGATGACTGGATCATCGCTCCGTCACTGAGCCCGTGTGCTGACCAGCCTGCGAGTTGGCCCGCCCGGCTCGGGCTTGCAGGGGCCAGCGAGCTTCGACTGGGATCGCTGTCGCCGCAGACGGTCGCACGCGAGCTGACCGACGTCCCCGTCGGGTGACGGCTGACCGTCGACCACTTCACGTCGCACAAGACGCACGCCGTGGAGGACAAGTTGACCAGGAGCGAGCCGCCGAATAGAAGCAGCGGCCTTCGAGCAGATCACATGCGTGTCGACGATAATCTCTTCGAAGAGACCGTGATCGAGCGCTGACTGAGCGTGGGGACGGCTGTCTGTCGGGGACCGGCGGAGTGACCTCGTCGACCCGAAACATCCTGATCGGCCTCGGCCTCGGGGCCTTGCTGGGGCTCTTCCTCGGAGAGCGCGCCGCGCTCCTGCAGTTCATGGCGGACGGCTACCTGCGCTTGCTCCAGATGACGGTGCTCCCCTACGTCATCGTCTCCCTGATCACCGGGATCGGCAGCCTGGATGCCAAGCGGGCGCGCGACCTCTTCGTGCGCGTGGGGGCGCTCACCCTCGTGCTCTGGGGTCTGGCGCTCGCGGTCGTGTTTCTCATGCCCCTCACGTTCCCGGCCATCCAGAACGCCTTCTTCTTCAGCACCACGCTCGTCGAGGAGCGCGCGCCGCTCGATTTCGTCGCCCTCTACATTCCTGCGAACCCGTTCCAGTCCCTGGCCAACAGCATCGTGCCGGCGGTGGTGCTGTTCAGCGCTTTCCTGGGCGTTGCGCTGATGGGGATCGAGAAGAAGGAGCCGCTGCTCGGCGCGCTCCAGGTCCTGGAGCGGGTACTCGGGCGGGCCAACCGGTTCTCGCTACGCCTGACTCCGCTCGGCCTGTTCGCGATCGCGGCGGTCACCGTCGGCACGGCGGACACCGAGCAACTGGGCCGCCTCCGCGTGTTCCTCATCGGGTACGCGGCGATGTCGCTGCTGCTCACGCTGTGGATCCTGCCCGGGCTCGTGGCGTGTCTCACGCCGATCCCCGCGCGACGCATCCTCCAGTCGACGCGGGACGCGCTGATCACCGCCTTCATCACCGGCGAGCTGTTCATCGTGCTCCCCGCCTTGATCGACCGCTCGAAGGCGCTCCTCCAGGAGCACGGAAACCCGCAGGCCGAAGAGGGCGCCCCGGCGGAGGTGATCGTTCCGGCCTTCTACAGCTTCCCGCACGTGGCCAAGCTCCTCTCGCTGAGCTTCGTGTTGTTTGCGGCCTGGTACTCCGACACCGAGCTGGCGCTCCTGGCGCGCGCGCAGCTCGCCCTGGCGGGGATCGTCAGCCTGTTCGGAAGCGTGAACGCGGCCATCCCGTTCCTGCTGGACCTCGTGCGCGTCCCCTCCGCCACCTTCCAGTTGTTCCTCGCCACCGGCGTCCTCAACTCGCGCTTCGGCACGCTGGCGGCCGCGATGCACATGGTCGTGCTCGCCCTGGCGGGGACGTACGCCCTGACGGGGCAACTCCGCTTCTCCTCCGCGCGCATCCTGCGTTACCTGCTCGTCAGCGCCGCGGCGACCGCGGCCACGCTCGCGGCCGTCGCTCTCGTGTTGCGGGCGACAGGCGTGGGGACCTACGACAAGGATCAGGTGGCCCTGGGCATGCAATTCCTCAATCCGCCGTCGCAGAGGGCCGTCGTGCTGCGCGAGCTGCCGTCGGAGCCCCCGACGCCCGCCGCCGCGGGCAAGGGCGTGCTGCAGGCGGCTGAGGAGCGCGGGGTGCTGCGCGTGGGCTACATCGACGGCAGCATGCCCTACAGCTTCTTGAACGGGCGGGGCGAGCTGGTGGGTCTCGACGTGGAGATGGCCCACGTGCTGGCCGCGGAGCTGGGGGTCGCGCTGGAGTTCGCGCCCGTCCCACGCGACCGACTGTCTGCGGTGCTGGAGGCCGGGCTGTGCGACGTGATCATGGGAGGAGTGTTCCTGACGACGCAGCGCGGCACGCAGATGGTCTACTCGGCGAACTACATCGACGAGACGCTGGCATTCGTCGTCCCCGACCATCGCCGCGCGGACTTCTCGAGCGCGGAGTGGATCCGCGGCACCACCGGTCTCAAGGTGGCGGTCCCGGACCTGCCCTACCTGATGGGCCTCGTGCGTCGTGAGTTCCCGGGGCTCCGCGTCGTTCCCATCCCCCTCACCCACGCGAGCATCAGCGATTTCTTCGAGGGGCGGGGGCCCGCGGTGGATGCGCTCGCCTACACCGCCGAGCGCGGCTCGTTCCGCAGCCTCCTGCATCCCGCCTTTTCCGTGGCCGTCCCGCACCCGGTCGTCGTCAAGCTGCCGCTCGCGTACCCCGTGGCCCGACACGACCTCGAAGCCGCGCGGTTCCTCTCGAACTGGATCGACCTCAAGACCAAGGACGGCACGATCAAGGCCCTCTACGACCACTGGGTGCTCGGGCGCGACGCGCGGCCCAAGGCGCCGCGCTGGTCCATCCTGCGCAACGTCCTGCATTGGGTCGACTGAGTGCGAGGCATTCGCGCGGTCTCAGGACAGAGGCCAGGCCTCGCCGTCCCTCAGGATGTGCCAGCGCGCCGGGTCGACCCCCTCGAAGGCGCTGCGGTAGCGGGGTGCGTCGCGCCCCTCGGCGCTGACGTCGCGGATCACGATGCCTTCCACCCGCTCCGGCCGCGTACGGGCCACCTCGCCGTAGATCTCGGGGTCCAGTTCGCCCGAGTCCCCGACGAGCAGGAAACGCCGCTCGCGGAAGTCCTCCATCAGCCGGCCGATGGCAGCGACCTTGTGCGCACGCGATTCGCCGTTGCCAGGGATCAGGGTGCGCCATGTCGTGCTTTCGCGCAGGTGCATGCTGCCCGCCGGAAAACCCGCGCCGCGCAGAAAGTCGGCCAGGGCAGGAAGCAACTGGATCGGGCTGGACGACAGGTAGTGAAAGCGCGTCTGCGGATTGCGCGCCAGATCGCGGTAGTGCTGCGCCATGCCGGGCACGGCTTCGAAGGCGCGGGTGAAGGTATTGAGCAGCATCTGCTGCTGGTCGCGCACCTGGGTCACCTTGACCGTGTCGTCGATGTCGGAGATGACCGAGAGGCCCTGCGCCGGCACCAGCAGCGCGCGACCTTCGATGCGCCCGGCCGATCGGGCCACCCGCGCATGGAAGCGCAGCCAAGGCGCGAGGCGTGGATCGGGTGTGAGCGCGACCGTGGTGCGCAGGCCGGTGCGCCCGCCCGCGTCACTGGAGGGCATGAAGACATGGGGCGTGCCCTGGCCGAAATCGATCTCGAGCACCGTGCCTTCTTCCGACTTGGCATGAAAGAGCGAGGTGCGCCTGGCGAAACGCAGGCGCGCCGCCGGCGACATACTGCTCAGCTTGAGGCCCAGATACCGGGCCAGCCCGGCATCCAGTATCTCGAGGCGTTCCTTTTCGTGGATCCAGGCCTGCACGTCGACCTCGATGCGGCCCTCTTCCAGCACGCGCGCCGTGCCGGGTAGGATAAGTACGACGTCCTCGTCAACTTCCGGCGGTTCGGCCTTGGCATGCCCCCTTGGAGGGGCGGCCAGGAGGCCGAGCAGCGCGAGCAACAGCGCCGCCAGCAGGCGGTGCCGCACTCGGATTGCCACGCCCCCGAGCACCTTGCTCATCGGTGATCAAGCAAAAGGGGCAGCTCGCCGGCGGTCCGTATCAATCGGTGAACTGCCATGGCGTCCAGATGTCGGGCCTGCGCCACCTCCCCCTTGCCATCCCCCTTCCGACTTCTCGCCGTCGCCCCTCTACGGGGCGCACACCGGACAGCCACCGAGGGGAGGCAGAGCCCCGAGACGGCGGTCCGTCACTGAGTTGAGAGCGAGCAACCTCGCGGATGGTCAGGGATGGTCAGGCAAGAGGAAAGTGGAGCCGATCGGAATTGAACCGACGACCTCTTGAATGCCATTCAAGCGCTCTCCCAACTGAGCTACGGCCCCACACGCCGGGAACGGACGAGGTCGGACGCGGACATACCGAAGGCCGCTCGCATCGTCAACCGGACGCGCTACGGCTGCGACGTCTGCAGGTCGTCCCACATGACCGTCTGCGGACAGTCGTGGCAGATCGACTCCTGCACTTCCGGCGGCGCTTCGGACCGGGAGTGCTAGAGACGACGCGCCGCCTGGAACCGCTCGCCGTTCCAGATATCGCGGAACGTCGCCGCGCCGCCGTCGCCCGGACCGGACGCTCAGCCGACCCAGATCGTCCTCGCGGTAGAACGTTCCGCAGCACGGGGACACCCCGCCGTCGTTGTTCACGACGCCGTACTGCCAGAGGTAGACGCAGGGGATCGGGACGGGGTGCAGGCTGAACCCCCACTCGCCGGCGGTGTCCCATTCGTCGCCGACGACCCAGCCCTTCTCGACCGCGAGCTCCATCTCGAGCTCCCGCGCCATCGCCTTCGCCTCCTCGACGTCGCCGGTGTTGTGCTCGAAGACGTGAAACTCCCAGCCCATCGCCGGGGTCGGTGAGTTCAGGCGGCGCTTGGCTGCGTTCACACGACGACAGTTCTCGAGCACGGTCGCGATGTCGCCGCGCACGCGATACTTCTCGTAGGTCTCCTGTCGCGCACCGTCGAGCGAGACGCCGAGGATCGTCAGGCCCGACGCGACCAGCCGCTCGGCGCGCGCGTCGTCGAAGGGAAAGGAGAAGTTGGTGCTGATCAGCGTCGAGATGCCGCGCTTCGTGGCGGAGGCGACCATCGCCTCGATGTTCTTGTTCAGGAGCGGCTCGCCCCAGTTGCAGAAGTCGATGCGGATCAGGTAGTCGCCCAGCTCGTCCAGCAGACGCTCGTAGAGTTCCATCGACAGGCCGCCGCGGACACGACCGACCTGTCCATCGCCGGTGAAGCACGCCGGGCAGCGCAGATTGCAGACGTTGGTCGGCTCGATGATCAGCTTGGTCGGGCGGCTGCGGAGGACGATGCGCCGGTTCAGGTGCTCGTGGAGCGACAGGTAGTAGTTCAGGCGCCGCTTGAGGGTGAGCCGGGAGGACGCATAGGGAGGCGGCCTGAGCATCGGCCACCGGGAGTACACCCTTTCTCGGATCGCAGCGCTCACCCGACTCGGTCGCAGCTTCCGCGCGAGATCGGCCAGTATCAGCTCAGTCCTCACTCCCTGGCATCCGCAGCACAACCGGAAAGGCCGGGCCTGAATAGGCCCCAAACGCTACGCGGAGTGGGTGCCCTTGAAGCTCGCCGCCAGATCGCCGATGCTGCGGGTCGATGTCAGCACAGCCGACCGACGTGAGCGACCGCTTCGCGGCCGAGCTGCGACGCTATCGCTCGGAGTGGGAGAACCCGAACGCGCGTGAGATGCTCGTCCGGGCCGCCCTTCCCCGCATCGTCGCGGCGCTCGCGCTGCTGCCCGCCGCGACGGCCGAGAGCGAGCTGCTGGAGCTCGGGTCGGCGCCGTATCTGACGTCCCAATGTCTCGACCTCGCCTGGCCCGGGCACGTTCGCCACGGCAACTACTTCGGCACGGCGGCGAGTAGCGGCAGCCAGACGCTGTACGAGGTAGGAGGAACGGGGCGCGTGACCTGACTCAGGCGGACCGGTTCCGGACGCGCCGTGAGGTAGCGCGTCGGCTCGACCGGCTGATCGTTGACGCGCACCTCGAAGTGGAGGTGCGGTCCCGTGGCGCGACCCGTCGCGCCGACCAGGCCGATCACGTCGCCGCGGCGGACCTGCTGTCCGACACGGACGTTGATCGCCGAGAGATGCCCGTAGAGCGTGTCGAGGTTGCGCTGGTGGGCGACGATGATGCAGTTGCCGTAGCCCGCGTCGCGGCCGGCGAAGATCACCTCGCCGCTGCCGCTCGCCTGCACCGGTGTGCCCTGGGGCACCTTGATGTCGACACCCGGGTGCCACTCCGAGCTGGCACCGTACGGCGAGCGCCGCGCGCCGAAGTCGGACGAGACGAAGCCGGGCACGGGCCACAGCGACGGGGTGGCGAGCGCCGACGTGCGCCGCTCGCGCAGCAGCGCCGTCACGACCTTCATCGAGTCGCCGACCACCGTCGCGTGATCCTCGAGCCGGGATATCTGGTCGAGCATCCGCGCCGTGTCCGGCGACACGCGTCCCCGCACCTGCTTCGCGGCGACACCGCCTTCGACCGATGGATCGATCGGCCCGATATGCGCCAGCTGGCGGACCTGGCCCGTCTGCGCGCGGATGGCGTTCACCGCATCGGCGAGCCGATCCACCGCGTCGGCCACCTGCTCCTTTTCGCGCCGCTCGCGTGCGATCTCGGTGTGCTTCTCGGACAGACGGGCGCGCAGCGAACGCACCTCGCGACGGTTCGCGCGCATGCGATCGACGGTGATCAGCACCATCAGCGCAACGACGAGCGTCACGAGCGCGGAGGAGAGCGCGGCGACGATCCACGTGCGAGAGGTGCGCCGGGTATCGTGGTAACCGGTCGGCACGGGGCCCTCCCAGATGATTCGGAGTCCCGGCTGGCTATCCCGCTGCCGTATTTCGGTCAATACCTCGTTCGTGACCTGGTTCATGTCGCCGCCCCCGCACGGCGCGTACGTCCCTCGGCCTGGCGCAGCAATTGCTCGGCGTGTTCCTCGGCCTCGCGGCTGACGCGCGCGCCACCGAGCATGCGCGCCAGCTCGGCGACGCGATCCGCGGCGCCAGCGGCCGCGCCGACGACACCGTCCGTCCGCCGACGACCTTCTTCATCACGCCGACGTGGTGCTGCGCGAACGCCGCCATCACCGGCAGATGCGTCACGCAGAGGACCTGGCGGCGCCGGCCGAGCTGCCGCAGCTTCTTCGGCCGACGACCTCGGCCACCGCGCCCGCCGATGCCGGTGTCGACCTCGTCGAAGATGAGCGTCGCGTCGTGGTCGTCGCCCGCCGCCAGCGTCTTCAACGCCAGCATGATGCGCGACAGCTCGCCGCCCGACGCGACCCGCGACAGCGGGCGCAGCGCTTCGCCCGGGTTCGCCGACAGCAAGAACTCGACGTCGTCGACACCCGTCGGGGCCGAGCGGCCGCGTTTCGCGGTCGCCGAAGCTGCACCGCCGAAGCGCGCGCCCTCCAGCGCCAGCGCGACCAGCTCGGCGGACAGCGACCGCTCGACGTCGTGCGCGATCCGCCGCCGCTCGACGGACGAGCCGCTTCGCCCATTCGTGCGCCGCACGGTCGGCCTGCGACAGGTCGTTCTCGAGCGACGATCAGCGCGTCCTCGCCGCTTCGCCCATGCGCGCCAGCTCGGCGGCCAGCTCGTCGCGGTGCGCGGATCAGCTCCTCGACCGAGCCGCCGTACTTCCGCTTGAGACGCGCCAGCTCCGCCAGTCGCGTCTCGAGGCGTCGAGCCGCTCGGGATCGGGCGTCAGGTTGCGCCCGTAGCGGCCGAGCTCGGCCGACGCCTCGTTCAGCTCCGCCAGCGCCGTCTCCACCAGCGCCGCGGATCGGCCCGAGGCCGGGATCGACGCGCTCGGCCTCGCGCATGGCGACCGAGCGCGCGTGCCGAGTGACGTCCACGGCCGCGCCCTCGCCCGAGTAGAGGCCGCTCTCGGCGCCGCCGATCAGATCGTTCGAGCTTCTCGGCGTGCATCAGCCGCAGACGCTCGCCCGCGAGCGCGCTCCTCCTCGCCGGGCGTCGAGTCCGGCGCGCTCCAGCTCGGCCGCCTGGAACTGGTAGCAGCTCGAGCGCTCGCGCGATCTCGGCGCGCGCCGCCTTGCGCGTCGCGAGCGCCTGCGCGCGCGACGACGAGCCGCTGGAAGCGCTGGCGCATCTCCGTCGAGCGACGTCCCGAGGCCGCCGATCGCGTCGAGCAGCTCGCGATGGCTCTCGACCCGGCGGAGCGCCTGATGCTCGTCCTGCCCGTAGACGCGCAGCAGGTGCGGCGCCAGCTCGCGCAGGAGCGGCTAGCGAGCCGAGCGCGCCGTTCACGTACGTGCGCGTGCGGCCCCCGCGCGCGATCACGCGCCGGATCAGGACCTCGTCGACGCCGTCGCCGGCGATGCCGGCGCTGGTGAGGACTTCACGGGCCCCCGGAGCAAGATGCGAGAACAGCGCCTCGACGACCGCCTCGTCGGCGCCGGTGCGAACCAGGTCGGCGTCGGCCCGCCCGCCCAGCGCCACGTCGAGCGCCTGCAGCAGGATCGACTTGCCGGCGCCGGTCTCGCCGGTGAGGACGTTCAGGCCCGGCTCGAACCACAGCTCGAGCTCCTCGATGATCGCCAGGTCCCGTGACGCGCAGCGTCGCGCAGCATGCCGCCTCCATCGTGCCCCCCAGCCCAGCTTCGAGCGCAGCACGTCGTAGTGGGTGCGGTGCGGCGAGCGCACCAGCGACACCGGCTGCGGCCCGCGGCGGACGACGACGATGTCGCCGCCGGCGAGCGGCGATGCCTTCCTGGCCGTCGATGGTGAGCACGACGTCCTGCTGCGCCGGGGCGATCGCGATCCGCACCACCGCCTCGGGCCGCAGCACGACCGGCCGGTTCGACGAGCGTGTGCGGCGAGATCGGGCGACAGCACCAGCACCTGGACCGTCGGCTCGACGATCGGGCCGCCGACGGAGAGCGAGTACGCCGTCGACCCGGTCGGCGTGGCGACGATCATGCCGTCGGCGCGATAGCTCGCCAGCGGCAGACCGTCGACCGACACCGAGAACTCGACGATGCGGGCGCGCGCGCCGTTCGAGATCGCGACGTCGTTCAACGCCCGGAAGCGCTGCACGACGCGGCCCGCGCGCTCGAGCTCGCCGCGGAGCGTCAGGCGGCGGTCGAGCGCGTAGTCGCCGGCGAGCACGCTGGCGAGCATCGGCATCGCCTCGGGCTCGGTCACCTCGGTGAGGAAGCCGAGCTCGCCCATGTTGACGCCCAGGATCGGCACGCGTGCGCCCGCGCGGCGCGCGATCGCAGAGCAGCGTCCCGTCGCCGCCGAGCACGACGATCAGGTCGGACTCGCGCGCGAGCGCGTCCTTCGAGCGGCGAACGGCGCCGGGCCGGTGGCCGCCGGACCGCTCTCCGCGTCGACCAGGACGCCGAGACGCCGGCGGCGCAGCGTACGCGACCATCCGCCGCGACAGGCGCACGGCGCGAGGACGGTCGCGCTTCACGACCAGGCCGACCGTCCGGATTCGCCCCATCTTCCACCCTCGACGCCGCGAACCTCCTAGCAAGCAACCGTCACCTATGCCAGGCGCGGAACGCTGTGCTACATCCGGCAACGGATGGCCCGGCAGCCGGAGCTCTTTCCCGCGTCCAGCGGGCGCACTCCGACCAGCCGGTCGCGCGCCGCTGGCCGAGCGCATGCGGCCCGCGGACGCTCGACGAGTTCGTCGGCCAGCGAGCACCTGCTCGGCCCCGGCCGGGTCCTGCGCGACCTGCTCGCCGGTGGACAGGTCGAATCGCTGATCCTGTGGGGACCGCCCGGCACCGGCAAGACCACGCTCGCCCATCTGCTCGGCGCAGGCGAGCGGCGCCGAGCGCCGTCACCTTCTCCGCCGTCCTCCAGGGCGTGAAGGAGCTGCGCCAGATCGATCGAGGACGCCGAGGACGACGCTCCAGCGCACGGGGCAGCCGACGGTCCTCTTCGTCGACGAGATCCACCGCTTCAACAAGGCGCAGCAGGACGCCTTCCTGCCGCACGTCGAGGCGCGGCACGATCACCCTGATCGGCGCCACCACCGAGAACCCGTCCTTCGAGGTCATCCCGCCGCTGCTCTCGCGCACCCGCGTCCTGGTCCTCGAGCCGCTCGACCGCCGAGGACCTCGGCGCGCTGGTCGAGCGCGCCCTCGCCGACGCCGAGCGCGGGCTCGGCGCGCAGCGCCTCACGCTCGTCGCCGGACGCCCGCACGTTCCTCGTCGACCACGCGCAGGGCGACGCGCGCGTCGCGCTCGGCACGCTCGAGCTGGCGGCGCGTCTGGCCACGGGCACGGAAGACGCGAGGCGCTCGACCTCGCGCTGCTCGAGGAGGCCGCGCAGCAGCGCGCGCTGCGCTACGACAAGGCGGGCGAGGAGCACTACAACGTCATCTCCGCCTTCATCAAAAGCATGCGCGGCAGCGATCCCGACGCCGCGGTCTACTGGCTGATGCGCATGCTCGAGGCGGGCGAAGACCCGCTGTTCATCGCGCGGCGCATGGTGATCTTCGCCGCCGAGGACGTCGGCAACGCCGAGCCGCAGGCGCTTGCAGGTCGCGGTCGCGGCGAAGGACGCCGTCCACTTCGTCGGCCTGCCCGAGGGCCGCATCCCGCTGGCGCAGGCGGCGACGTATCCTCGCCACCTGCCCCAAGTCGAACGCGTCGTACCGCGCCATGCTCGCGGCCGCGGACGAGGTGCAGCGCGCGCGGCGCCCTGCCCGTCCCGCTCCACCTCCGCAACGCGCCGACGCCGCTCATGAAGGGCCTCGGCTACGGCGCCGGCTACCAGTATCCGCACGACGCATGAAGACGCCGTCGTCGAGCAGACTATCTGCCGGACGGCTCGCCGGCGCCAGCTTCTACGAGCCCACCGACCGCGGCCACGAGAAGCGAGATCGCGGCCCGGCTGCGCCTGTGGCGTCAGGCGCGCGACCGATGATCCGCGCGCTCGCGCTGCTGCTGGTGGCGACCGCAGCGCTCGCGCAGGGCCCGGGCTCGCCGCCGAACATCGTGCCCGCCCCGCCGCCCCCCGGGGCGTACGAGGCGACCGCCACACTCCAGTCCGTGGTCGACGGCGCGGTCGCGCGGATGCAGCAGGCAGGCGAGCTCGTCGGCGTCGCGGTCGGCGTCGTCGACCACGGCAAGCCGCAGACGTTCGTCTACGGCGAGGCGGAGGCCGGCGGCCGCAAGGTCGGCCCGTCGACGGTCTTCCAGATCGGCTCGGTCACCAAGACCTTCACCGCGGCGCTGCTGGCGCTGCTCGCACGCCGCGGCGTCGTCGCGCTCGACGCCCCGCTGGCGAAATACGTCCCGCTGGGCGTCAAGGTCCCGACCTTCCGCGGTCAGCCGATCCGCCTCGTCGACCTGGCGACGCACACGAGCGGACTGCCGCGCGGCGTTCCGCATTCGACACCCCAGCTCTCGACCGAGCAGATGTACACCGCGCTCGCCGCGGTCCGCCTGACGCGTGCGCCTGGCGAGCAGTACGAGTACTCGAACTTCGGCTTCGCGCTGCTGGCGCACGCGCTCATGCGCGCCACGGGCGCCGACTACCAGACGTTGGTCGCGCGCGAGCTGTGCGATCCGCTGCGCATGGAGGACACCCGCGTCCAGCTCGCGCCAGCGCAGATCGGCCGCCGCGCGGTCGGCTACGGCTTTCCCGGATTCCCGGCGCGCATGGAGCTCAACACCTGGCCGGCGTTCAACGGCGCCGGCGCGCTGCGCTCGACGCTGGCGGACATGCTGCTCTGGCTGCAGGCCAACATGGGGCTGCGTGCCACCGTTCTCACGCCCGTACTCGACACGCTGCAGAAGCGACGGCACGACGCGGCGACGCCCGAGACGGGCATCGGCCTCGCCTGGCAGATGCAGCCCCTGGCACCCGGCTCGTCCCTCACCGTCGTCCACAAGAACGGGGGGACCGCCGGCTTCTTCGCCTTCGTGGCGTTCGTGCGCGACACGAAGACGGGCGTCGTCCTGCTGTCGAATACGCGAGCGCGGAAGGGTCGCTACGCGCTCGACATCCTGCGCTTCCTCAACCGGGACGCCCTGACGACGGACGGCACGCCGCCCGTCGAGCCCGAGGGCGACCTCGACGACCCCGAAGCGTACTGAGCGGGACGCTCAGCGCATGCGCGGTCGCTCCTCGTACGTGCGACCGCCCTTGGTCCAGTCGGGACCGCGGCCCCAGTCGAAGCGGGTGTGCTTCGTCGGGTGCTTCGGGTCGAACTCGCGGCAGGCGTCCTCATACGCCTTCATCGCCACCTCGCGGCCCTTCACTGACCAGTAGTCCTCTTCCTTCTTCCACTTCCCCTTGCCGGCGTAGTCGAGGATCGTGACGCCGGGGAAGTCGATGGTGCCCTTCCCGCTCGGATGGTCGCGGCGGTTCTGCACGTAGAGGATGACGCGGCCCGCGGCGGCGTCGACGGTGTGCCACTCGTAGCCCGTGTACAGCTCGCGGTAGCGCTCCATGATCGGCACGATCCACGTCCGCACCGTCTCGCGGCCGCGCATCGTGCCGTACATGTGCTCGACGTACTCGCAATCCTCGGTGAAGAGATCGCACCAGGCGTCCCAGTCCTCGCCCGCCGCGCCCGTCCGCCAGTAGGTGCGGAACGCCTGCTCGAGCTCCTCGTGCCCGTACGTGCCCATGCGATGACCCTCCGGTCCGCCCCATAGCGCGACCGCCCCGCGGCGGTCCATGATGCGCGCATGCACCGCACCCGCCTCGCCGACGGGCTCCGCTTCCCCGAGGGTCCCGTGCTCCTCGGTCCCTCGGACGTCGCCTTCGTCGAGATCCGCGGCGGCTGCGTGTCGCGCTGGGACGGGACGCGGGTGACGGCGGTCGCCATCACCGGTCGCGGGCCGAACGGCGCGACGCTCGGTCCCGACGGCGCGCTCTACGTGACGAACAATGGCGGCGTGAGCCGGGGGCACGACGGCGTCTGGCTCGCGAAGGATCTGGGCGAGGGCTCGATCCAGCGCGTCACGCTCGCCGGGGACGTCCGCGTCGTCGCCGGCGACCTGCCCGGCGCCCCGCCGCACCGTCCCAACGACTGCTGCTTCGGTCCCGACGGCCGCCTCTACTTCACCGACCCGCACAACTGGGAGGACGACCTCGCGACCGAGCTGCGCGACGGACGCGTCTGCCGCACGACGCTCGACGGCGCCGTCGAGCTGCTGTGTGAGGTGCCGCGCTTCCCCAACGGCATCGCCTTCGGACCCGACGGCCGCCTCTACGTCGCGCAGAGCATCACCCGTTCCATCCTGGTGATGGAGCCGACGCCGGGCGCCACCCCCGAGGTCTGGTGCCGGCTGCCGTCCGGCTACCCGGACGGCTTCTGCTTCGACCGCGACGGGTGCCTCTACGCCGCCGGCAGCCTCGGCGACGTGCTGGTGGTGTTCGAGCCCGACGGTCGCGTCCGCGAGGTCGTCGACATGGGCGCCGGCAGCGAGCCGACGAACTGCGCCATCGGCGACGGGCGGCTCTACGTCACGTGCGCGGGCATCGGCACGCTCGAGGCGCTCGACGTCGGCGTCGAGGCGCTGCCGCTCCATCCGCGACGCTGACGGCTCACGCGAGCGCCCGCGCGACGACGGACCGCACGAACTCGCCCTTCGCGTCCGTATACGCCTCGCGGTCGTGCTCGTAGCGGGCGGCGAGCGCGCGCTTGAGGCCCTCGTACTCGGCGGCGGTCTCCGGATGGCCGCGCAGGAAGTCGCGGAACGCCAGCCGGGCGCGCCACTCGGAGCCCCCGTGCTCCATCACGTGCAGATGGTACGTTCGCCGGGCCAGCGACGGCTTGCAGAACCAGTGCATGACCTCGGGCCGATACGGCCAGTAGAGGTAGTCCAACGGAGCGAGGAGCGCGATGCACGGTCGTGACGCGTCGAGCGACGCCACGCCGATCATGATGTCGATCGTCGGCTTCGCCGCCAGCCCGGGCACCGCTGTGCTACCGACGTGGTGCACACCACCGGAGATCCAGTCACCGAGCGCGGTCTCGATCAGGCGCCGCTCGTCATCGAATCGGGACGGCCACGTCGGATCGTACGGGACGATGCGGACGGGTTCGTCCTCCTCCGACATGCTACGATCCCCGGTGCGCGAACCCTACCCAGCCGAACCAGGTGAAGTACGCGCCGACCGCGAAGCACATCACCAGCACGACGTTCAGGAAGCCCGTCCGTCCGAGCAGCTGCGCCTTGGCGACCACGGCGCGCGGGAAGAGGATCACCGCACTCGTCTTGATCATGCCCAGCCACGCGATGGCGTGGATGAGGAGCGCGGCCAGACTCGACGTGTCGGTGTGGATCGTAGCCAGGGCGATGAAGCTCATCAGCATCGCGATGGGGAACAGCGAGAACGACACGGTGTCGACCTCGCGGTCGAGCCCCTCGATCATGGCCGCGAAGTGCCGTCGATCGATGAGAATCGAGAAGGCTCGCAGGAGCAGCACCGGTCCGAGGATCCGGGTGACGAACACCGTGATCTCCATGGTCACCCCCCGCACAGCAGCGCGCAGCGCGCCGCGCCGATCAGCGCCGTCCGGTCGTTCAGGATCACACGCACGGGCATGCGCTCGACGACCGGGCGCATCCGCCCCTTCGCCAGGAAGCCGGTGAGGAAGGTGCCGGCTCGCAGCTTCGCGAGGATCTTCGGCGCGATGCCGCCACCGAGGAAGACCCCGCCCGTCGCCATCGTCTTCAGCGCCAGGTTGCCCGCCTCACGGCCGTAGAGCGTGACGAAGCGGTCGAGCGTGTCGATGCAGACCGGGTCGGTGCCGTCGATCGCGGCCTTCGAGATCGCGGCGGCGGGATCACCGTCACGCAGGGCCTGGACGAGCCAGCCGGGCTCGGGGATGCGGCTCCGCTCGCGCATGAAGCGGTAGAGGTTCACCAGCCCCGGCCCGCAGACGATGCGCTCCCAGCTGACGTGCTGGTACTTCGCGCGCAGCCATCCGAGCAGCTCGTCCTCGAGCTGGTCCGTCGCCGACAGGTCGCAGTGGCCGCCCTCAGTCGCGTACGGCCGGTGCGTCGTGCCGTCCCAGTACATGCCCGCCTCGCCGAGGCCGGTGCCGGCCGCGATGATGCAGGCATTGCCGGACGCGTCGTCGGCGCCCGGGTGCAGCAGGCAGAGGTCGTCGGCCGCGAGCGCCGGGATGCCGTAGGCGTTCGCCTCGAGGTCGTTGATGAGCGACGCGTGCGGGATGCCGAGCGTCTTCGCCATGTCGCGCTCATCGACGACCCACGGCAGGTTGGTCGCCTGGCAGCGACCGTTCCGCACCGGCCCCGCCACTCCGGCGCACGCGAGCCGCACGGCGACGCCGTGCTTCGCGACGAAGGCGCGGAGGATCTCGTCGAGGCCACCGTGCTCGCGGCTCGCGAAGCGTTCCATCTGCGCCGGATGGAGTTGCTCGTCGAAGACGGCGACGTTGACCTTGGTGCCACCCACGTCCGCCGCGAGGATCACGCCGTCGGCCATCGGCGGCGTTGTACACCGGCCGACGGCGCGGGCGGAAGCGTCAGTAGAGCCCGACGGGTCCCGCGGCGCCGGTCAGCGCGTTTAGGTCGGCCGCCGGCCAGAGGCGGGCGACGTTCCAGTCGCCCCAGGCGAGCACCCCGTGACCATCGGGATCGGTGGTCGTGGTCAACGTGGCGCCACAGAACCCGGGGTATGCGTACGACGGAACGGCCACGACCGCGGGGACCGACAGGAGGTGGTCTTGACCCGGCTTCCTAGGCCAGTGCGACTCGCGTAAAGAGCCTCGATCCGGGCCCCCAAACCAGGGAAGGGAGACGGGTCGATGCGGACGAGCAAGTTCACGCCGGAGCAGATGGTGCACATCCTCCGGCAGGGCGAGAGCGGCGTGCCGATCGGCGAGCTCTGCCGCCAGCACCAGATCAGCGAGCAGACCTACTACCGCTGGAAGAAGCAGTTCGGCGACCTGGGCACGGCCGAGGTGCGCGAGCTGCGCCAGCTCCGCGAGGAGAATCGGAAGCTCAAGCAGCTCGTCGCGGACCTGTCGCTCGACAAGCAGATCCTGCGGGAGGTGATCACAAAAAAGCTCTGACGCCGTCGCGACGGCGGGTGGCGGTCGCCTGGGCACAGCAGGCCTATCAGCTGTCCCAGCGCCGCGCCTGCCGGGCGCTCGGGGCCGTGCGCTCGAGCGTGCAGTACATTGCGATCCGGCCGCCACAGACCGCGTTGCGGAGGCGCATCCGGGAGATCGCCGAGGTGCGGGTGAGCTATGGGTATCGGCGGATCACCGTCCTGCTCCGCCGGGAAGGCTGGCACGTCAATGCGAAGCGAACGTACCGACTCTACAAGGAAGAGGGCCTGGATCTACGCCGGAAGCGGCCGAAGCGCCGGCGCAGTGCCATGGCGCGGCAGCCGCGCGTTGCGGTAACGCGACCGAATGAGCGCTGGAGCATGGACTTCATGAGCGACGCCCTCGCCAACGGCCAGAAGCTGCGCGTGCTGACCGTCGTCGATCAGTACACGCGCGAGTGCGTCGCGCTCGACGTCGGCAGCCACTTCCGCGGCCAGGACGTGGCGACGATCCTCACCCGCGTCGGCTGCACGCGCGGGCTCCCGGCCACGATCAACGTCGACAACGGCACGGAGTTCACGTCGCGGGCCTTCGATCACTGGGCGTATACGAACCACGTGCAGCTGGACTTCAGCCGGCCCGGCAAGCCGACCGACAACGCGACGATCGAGTCGTTCAACGCCAGCGTGCGGCGAGAGTGCTTATCGCAACACTACTTTTCGACTCTCGCTGAGGCCCAAGTCGTGCTGCGGACGTACCAGGACGACTTCAACAACCACCGCCCGCACAGCAGCTTAGGCCAGCAAACCCCGGCGCAGTTTCGCGCCGGACTGGTAGCCAACGTGGACCCCGTCGAGGCCTCTAAACGGGTCGCCTAATGGCCCAGGGTTCGGGTCAAGACCAGTCAGGATGGACCATGCGAAAGTTGTTGGGCTGCCGGTCGGGTCAAAAGACTCGCGGCCGTCGAGGCGGGCGTCCGCGCCAACCAGCACGGTTTGGGCCGACGGAGCGATCACGGCCACCGGCGCGGGCACGGTCGTCGTGCTGCTGCTGGTGCTGGTCGTGCTCGAGGTACTGCTCGTGCTCAAGGTGCTTGTCGTGCTCGAGGTGCTGGTGGACGTGCTCGTAGACGTACTGGTCGAGCTGCTGGTCGACGTGCTGGAGCTGGTGGAAGTGGTCGTCGTGGTCGGAGGATTGACCAACCGTCCCAGCTTGATCTGGAAGGCCAAGTTGGAATTGGTCGGCGGCGACCCCATCCAGCCGAGCGTCGCCTGCCCCGTGAGGGTGAATCCGCCGGATATGCTGCCGTCCTGCAGCCACACGATGTCGAGCCCGGTACCGCTGCCCACGGCGTTCACCGACGTGCCGGCGGCAGCGCCGGTCAGGGCGAGCTGGCTCAGCAGCAGGGTCGCGTCACTGCGATTCGCCCGAGCGCGCAGGAACACGTCGGTGATGGGAACGTTCGGCGTCGGCGTGGTGGCGGTGTCGAGCGTGGCGGTCAGCGCCGGCGTCTGCCCGCTCGGGCCCAGGGTGAAGGTCACGAGGTGGCCACCGTCGAACGTCACGCTGAAGGGGACCGCCACCGCCTTCGGCCACACGAACTGCTTCGTGTTGGTGGGCTGCGCGGTGTCCTGGGAGAGGTCGTACTCGAACGTGCCGTTCGTCGCGTTGTTGCCGATGCGCCCTTCGGCGACGGCCGCGGCCGGTACGGCGAGGGTGGCGTTCAGCTCGGCGTCGGTGGCGAGATGCTGGACGGTTAGCGCGCCGACGGGGGGGGGCGCACCGAAGCAGCAGTGCCAGGACCACGACGCCGCGCCACCCACCCATCGTGCGGAGGCCCTACCCCACCCTCCGCCGGAGCGCAACACCTTAGGTAGGTAGGCGACCGCGCCGGTAGCCAACTGCGACTCGCGCGCCTCCGTGCGTCGGCGCCTCGCGCTGGCGCCGTCGCGAGTTGCCCAACGCAGGCCCTTGCGGCACAGTCGCGCCGTGGACCAGGTCGCCGTGCTCCGTCGCATGACGCCCGCGCAGCGGTTGCGGACCGCGCACCGGCTGTACTGGTCAGCGCGCCGGCTCCGGGCGGCGTATCTCCGCGACCAGCATCCGGGCTGGCCCGAGGAACGGATCGCGCAGGAGGTGCAGCGCATCTTCCTCCATGCGCGATCCTGACCTCATCACGCTCTTCGTCCAGGGGCAGGACCTTCGGGGTCCGCGTGGACTACGCTCGCCACAGCCGCACCAGGCCGGAGCGACGGATGGCACGATCCCGGGTGAGCAACGGCAGCTCGAGGACGCGGGCCGTCGCGACGATCAGCCGGTCGGCCGGGTCGTGGTGGAAGCGCGACGGCAGACGCACGAGCGCCTTCGCGATGGCGGGGGAGGCGTCCACGACGGTGACCGTCTCGGGCGCCGCCGCGAGATCCACCCAGGCATCGAAGCCCTGACGAAGCACGAGTCGCCCGCGAGCCACCAGCGTGGCCAGCTCCCAGAGCGAGATCGCCGCCAGGAACGGACGGCGGTCGGCCGGGAAGCCGTCGAGGCGCTCGCGTTCACGCCGCGTCAGGTCTCCCGATCCGTCGAGCCACCAGAGCCAGGCGTGGGTGTCCAGCAGCGGCCGGCTGGTCACCGCAACGCCCGGATGTCCTTGGGCGTGATCGCCGGGGACACGACGTCCCGCGCACGAACGACGCTGCCCCGAAGCCGTTGCCAGGCCGCTGCTTCCTCGACGGGCGGCGGCACGAGCTGGGCCACCACCCGACCGTGTTTCGTGATCGACACCGGCCGTCGCGTGCGGCGCACCTGCTCCATCAAGCGCAGGCACTTGGCCTTGAACTCCGTCGCCGCGATCTTCATGATCTGACCATATATGTGGTCAGACTTCGGAGTCAACGGTCCGATCAGTACCGGACGCTCACGAGGGTCAGCCCGTGCGGCGGAGCGGTGTCGCCCGCCCGCGTCCGGTCACGGCCGGCGATGAGGGCAGCCATGCCGTCGGCAGCGCGGGCACCCCGGCCGACCTCGACCAGCGTGCCGACGATGTTGCGCACCATGTGCTTCAGGAACGCCGTCGCCTCGATGCGATAGACGAGCATCGGCCCGTCCTCCAGCAGCTCGCTCACCAACACGCGGCGCACCGTCGAGCGCATCGGCTCGGCGTCGGCCCCCTGGAATGCCGCGAAGTCGTGCTCGCCGAGCAGCGCCGCCGCCGCCGTCCGCATCGCCGCGAGGTCGAGCGGCAGCGGGTGGTGCCACGCCCACCGGCGCCAGAACGGCGACGCGGCCGGCGCGAGCCAGAGCCGATACTCGTAGACCCGGCTGCGCGCGTGGCGGCGCGGGTCGAAGGCGTCGTCGACGACGTCGATCTCGCGGATCGCGACGTCGTCGGGCGTCAGCGCGTTCAGGCTCCGGCGCAGCCGGTCGAGGTCGTCGGGCGCCCGAGACACCGGCGCGACCGCCACCTGCCCCGTCGCGTGCACGCCGGCGTCGGTGCGGCCCGCGCCGCGGACCCGGACCGGCTCCCGCAGCGCGGTCGCGAGCGCCTGCTCGAGCACGCCCTGCACCGTCGGCCCCCCGGGCTGCAGCTGCCAGCCCTGGTACGCCGTGCCGTCGTACTCGACCACGAGGCGCAGCTGCACCGCGCCCTCCTACAGGTAGTCGCGGACGAGGAGCTCGGCGATCTGCACGGCGTTCAGCGCCGCGCCCTTGCGGATGCTGTCGAGCGTGATCCAGAGCGAGAGCGCGTGCTCGGCCGACGGGTCGTCGCGCAGGCGACCGACGTGGGTGGCTTCGGAGCCCGACGATCTCGTGCTGGGGTCGGGTAGGCGTCGTCCGCGGTGGCGTGCAGGAACACGCCCGGCGCGGCGCGCAGCAGCTCCCCCGCCGCCGCGGCGTCGAGCGGCGACTCGAATCTCGACGCCGACGCTCATCGCCGACCCGAAGAAGGTCGGCACGCGCACCGCCGTCACGTGCGACGCCGAGCCCGGGCGCATCGAGCACGCGGCGCAGCTCCTCCGCGACGTGCAGCTCGTGCGTCGTGCTGCCGCCCGGCTCGAGCGCACCCACCTGCGGTACGCTGTTGAAGGCGAGCGGCCGCGCGAAGTGGCCCTTCGTCCGACTGCGGGCGTTGAGCAGCTCGATGGTCTCGCGCGAGAGCCCGTTCAACGCGCGGCGCCCCGCGCTGGCGACGCCCTGGTAGGTCGACACCGTCACCCGGCGAAGCCCGGCGCCTGGTGCAGCGGCGCGAGGGCGACGGCCAGGCCGATGGTCGTGGCGCTCGGGACTGCTGACGATGCCCCGCTGGCGGTGCTCGGCGATGGCGTCGCGGTTCACCTCGGGCACGACCAGCGGGACGTCCGGGTCGAGACGGTAGCGGCTCGACCCGTCGATCGACCGCCGCGCCCGCGTCGACCGCCACCGGCGCCCACGCACCCGCGACCGTCGGGCCCGCCGCGAAGAAGGCGACGTCGACGCCGGCGAACACCTCCGGACCGAGGAGCTTCACGACCCCGCTCGCTCCCTCGATCTCGAGCGTCCTGCCCGCCGTCCGCTCCGAGCCGAGAAGGCGTCACTTCGCGGGCAGGAAATCCGCGCAACCGGAGGATGTCGACGATCTCGGAGCCCGGGACGCTCGACGCCCCGACCACGGCCACGCGCAGCTCGTCGATGGTCGCCATCTAGGCTGCCAGCCGCTCGCGCACGCGCCGGCCCATCTCGCGGCAGCCGATCGCTCGCCCGCCCGGCCGGCGCGAGGTCGGCGGTGCGCGCGCCCGTCGGCGAGCACCGCGGCGACCGCGCGCTCGATCGCGTCCGCGGCGGCCGGCGCCGCCGAGCGAGTAGCGACAGAGCATCGCCGCCGAGAGGATCGCCGCCAGCGGATTGGCGCGGTCCTGTCCGGCGATGTCGGGGGCGCTGCCGTGGATCGGCTCGTAGAGACCGCGGCAGCGCTCGCCGGGCACCGGTGCGCCGGCCGAGCGACGCCGACGGCAGCATGCCCATCGAGCCGGCCAGCATCGACGCCTCGTCGGTGAGGATGTCGCCGAAGAGGTTCTCGGTGACGATGACGTCGAAGTCGCGCGGGCGGCGGATCAGGTGCATCGCCATGGCGTCGACCAGCACGTCCTCGGTGCGTGACGTCCGGATACTGCGCGCGCCACCTCGTGTGGCGACCTCGCGCCACAGGCGCGACGTCGACAGGATGTTCGCCTTGTCGACCGACGTCACCTGCTTGCGCCGCTGGCGCGCGAGCGCGAAGGCGGCGTGCAGCACGCGGGCGATCTCGTCCTCGGTGTAGACGCAGGTGTCGACCGCCTCGCGGCCTGCGGCGCCGGTCCGCCGCTCGCTCGGCTGGCCGAAGTAGATGCCGCCGGTCAGCTCGCGGACGACGACGAGGTCGACGCCGTCGAGCACCTCGGCGCTTGAGCGGTCGACGGCGTCGAGCAGCGCCGGGACGCGTCCAGACCGGCCGCAGGTTGGCGAAGACGCCGAGCGCCTTGCGCAGCCCGAGCAGCGCCTGCTCGGGGCGGACGGTGGCCTTCGGGTTGTCCCACTTCGGTCCGCCGACGGCGCCGAGCAGCACCGCGTCGCGCGCGCTGCGCCCGGCGCGAGCTCGTCGGCCGGCAGCGGCATCGCCGGTGGCGTCGATCGCGCCGCCACCGATCCGTCCCGCTCGAACGTCGAGCCGCAGGCCGTGGCGCGGCAGCGCCAGCGCTCGAGGACGGCGACCGCCTCGGCGGTCACCTCGGGGCCGATGCCGTCGCCGGGGAAGACGGCGATCGACACGCCCGGCTCATGGTCCTCACCTCCCCGACCGTACCTGCCGGCACGGTGGCGCCCGCCGCGTCGCCAGCTTGTTGAGCGCGTTCACGTACGCCAGCGCGCTCGCCTGGATGATGTCGGTGTGGCTGCCCTGCCCGGTCACGGTGACGCCGTCGTCGGTGACCAGGCACGACGACCTCGCCCTGCGCGTCGGTGCCGCCGGTGATCGCCTTGACGGCGTAGCGCTCGAGCTGCGGGTGCTGGCCGGTGAGCTCGCGATCACCTTGTAGCAGGCGTCGACCATGCCGTCGCCGGTCGCCGTCGCCGCGTGACCTCGCTCGCCGTCGATGCGCAGCGTCACCGTGCGCGTGCGGCACGCGCCATGCTCGACGACGTCACGTTCAGGTAGACCAGCTCGTAGCGGTCGCGCAGCGGCGTGCGCGTCGAGAGCTCGGCGACGAGCGCGATCAGGTCCTCGTCGTAGACGTTCTTCTTCGCGTCGGCGAGCGCCTTGAAGCGCTCGAAGGCGTGGTTCATGTCGACGTCGGTGGTGTCGAGCCCGAGCTCGCGCAGCCGCGTCGACGAAGCGCGTGGCGGCCGGAGTGCTTGCCGAGCACCAGCGGTTCGCCGCGAGGCCGATCGTCTCCGGGTCCATGATCTCGTAGGTCTGCCTGTACTTGAGCACGCCGTCCTGGTGGATGCCGGCCTCGTGCGCGAACGCGTTGTCGCCGACGATCGGCTTGTTGATCGGGATCGGGATGCCGGTGATCTGCGAGAGCAGCCGGCTGGTCGCGTAGATCTGCTCGGTGACGACGCCGGTGTCGACGCCGAAGCGGTCGCGCGCGCGTCCTGATGCGCCATCACCACCTCTTCCATCGAGGTGTTGCCGGCGCGCTCGCCGATGCCGTTGACCGTGCACTCGACCTGGCGCGCGCCGTTGCGCACCGCGGCCAGCGAGTTGGCCACCGCCATGCCGAGGTCGTTGTGGCAGTGCGCGCTCCAGATCGACGCGGTCGCCGCCCGGGCACGCGTTCGCTGCAGCTGCCGGAAGAGCGCGCCGTACTCCTCCGGCAGCGCGTAGCCGGTCGTGTCCGGGCACGTTGATGACGCGCGCGCCCGGCCTCGATCACCGCGCCGAACACCTCGACCAGGTAGTCGGGGTCGCTGCGCGACGCGTCCTCGGCCGAGAACTCGACGTAGTCGACGTGCTTCTCGCGCCCGCGTCGACCGCCCACGCCGCGGCGTCGACGCACCTCCTGGCGGCTCATCATCAGCTTGTGCTTCAGGTGGATGTCGGAGGTGGCGATGAAGATGTGGATGCCGGGCGCTTGGCCTTCTCGACCGCCTGCAGCGCGCGGTCGATGTCCTGCTCGCGGGTGCGCGCCAGCGACGAGGACGATCGGCTCGCGTCACCGCCGTCGGCGACGCGCGCGCACGGACTCGAAGTCGCCCTCCGACGACGCGGCGAAGCCGGCCTCGATCACGTCGACGCCGAGCTGCTCGAGCTGGCGCGCGATCACCAGCTTCTCCTCGATGTTCATCGTGGCGCCCGGCGACTGCTCGCCGTCGCGCAGCGTCGTGTCGAAGATCTGTACCCGGTCCATCGTCGTGCTCTCCCCTTCCGCCAGGGGCCACCTGGGTCGACTGCTCGGGCCCCAGAAACACGAAAGCCACGAGCGGTTGACCCGCCCGTGGCGTCCTCGTCGAGCTTCGGTGTCGCGTCCCTACACTCCGACGAGGCGCCCCGGGCGGGCTGGTAAGCAGCAGGCCCAGGAGCAGGTCGCTTCGGACAGACTTCGAGAGCTCGAGTGCGCGAACGATCATTGTGTCCGGAGCTACCCGCGGGATCCCGGCTTGTCAAGCGCGACGGCGGGCGGGCGCGACTCGCGCCGGCGGCGGTCGGCGCCGCCGGCCGACGCGCACGCACCACCGCCGACACGGGGCCCGAGAGCGCATAGCTGGTGACGCCGAGGAAGAGCATCACCTCGGGCGCGCCGATCGTCAGCATCGCCACGAAGATCAGGCCGAGCAGCACCGGGAACGGATGGCGCCGATGGAGCTGCATGTCCTTGAACGAGAAGTAGCGGAACTCGCTCACCATCAGGCGCCGCGACGCGCGTAGATCACCAGCAGCATCAGTGACGTGCTTGTTCGGCGGTCGCCCTGCGCCGCCGAAGTAGTAGTAGAGCAGCACCGTCGAGGCGATCACGTCGGCCGCGGCCGGGATCGGCAGGCCGACGAAGTGCCGCTTCTCGACGGTGCTCGACCTGCACGTTGAAGCGCGCCAGCCGCAGCGCGCCGCAGGTGACGTAGAGCGACGCCGCGAGCCAGCCCCAGCGGCCCCACGGCTGCGAGCGCCCAGCGTGTAGACCAGGATGCCCGGGCGCGACGCCGAAGGCGATCAGGTCGGCGAGCGAGTCGTACTCGACGCCGAAGCGAGCTGGTGGATCGCGTCAGGCGCGCGATGCGGCCGTCGAGCATGTCGCAGACGTGGGCGACCAGGATCGCGATCGCCGCCTGACGATAGTCGCGCCGCGAGGGTCGCGATGATCGAGTAGAAGCCGGCGAAGAGGCCCGCCGGTCGTGAACAGGTTGGGCAGGAGGTAGACGCCGTTGCGCAGCGGGGGGATGCGACGGCGGCCGCGGCCGCGGCACGACGCTCAGATCCGAGGCGCCTCATGACGCGCAGCTCGCCGATGACGGTCGTCCCGGCGCGGACGCGGTCGCCGACGCTGCACCGTCGGCGCGGACGTCCGGCGGCAGGTAGAGGTCGACGCGCGAGCCGAACATGATCATGCCCATAGCGCTCGCCGCGCGCGAGCCGGCATCGCCCGGCTGCACGCGGCAGACGATGCGGCGCGCGAGCGCGCCGGCGATCTGCACGATGACGATACCGCCGCCCGCCGCGCCTCGAGCACGACCGCGTTCTGCTCGTTGTCGAGCGACGCCTTGTCGGCGAAGGCCGCGTGGAACTTGCCCGGCGTGTGGCGCACGGCGTCGACCGTCGCCGCTCGACCGGGCTGCGGTTCACGTGCACGTTGAGCGGCGACATGAAGATGCTGACGCGCGTCGCCGGCGCGTCGAGGAAGCGCGTCCTCGCGCTCGGCGTCGACGGCCACGATCACGCGGCCGTCGGCCGGCGACACGACGAGGCCGGTCGCCGGGCGGCGGGACGCGCTCGGGGTCGCGGAAGAAGTTGAGCGCAGAAGCCGACGCCCGAGCAGCGAGCGGGACGATGCGCCACGGGATGGCCGGCCGCCGCGCCGACCGACCGCCACGACGCCGAGCACCCCGGCGACGGTGAGCGATCACCGGCCAGCCCTCGCGCGCGATCGGGAGCAGGCGCGCCGGCACGCGCCCCGTCAGTTCCGCGACTGGTCGACCAGACGATTCGACGCGCAGCCACGGCATGAGGCCAGCGCAGCTTGGCGCCGACCTCTTCGATCGGGTGCTTCGCCGCCTCCTTCCGCAGCTCGCGGAAGTGCGGCATGCCGCACGCGGTACTCGGTGATCCACTCGTCGGCGAACTTGCCGCGCTGGATGTCGGCGAGGATCTTCTTCATCGCCTGCGCGCGTCTCGCGGACCGATGACCCGCTTGCCGCGCGTCATGTCGCCGTACTCGGCGGTGTTGCTGATCGAGTAGCGCATGTTGGCGATGCCGCCCTCGTAGATCAGGTCGACGATCAGCTTCACCTCGTGCAGGCACTCGAAGTAGGCCATCTCCGGGCGAGTAGCCCGCCTCGACCAGCGTCTCGTAGCCGGCGCGGATCAGCTCGGTCAGGCCGCCGCAGAGCACGGACTGCTCGCCGAAGAGATCGGTCTCGGTCTCCTCCTTGAAGCGTCGTCTCGAGGACCGCGGCGCGCGTGCCGCCGATCGCCTTGGCGTAGGCGAGGCCGACCTGCTGCGTGTCGCCGCTCGGATCCTGGTGGATGGCGAGCAGGCACGGCACGCCGCGGCCCTTCTGGTACTCGCTGCGCACGAGGTGCCCGGGCCCCTTCGGCGCGACCATGAAGACGTTGACGTCGGCGGGCGGCACGATCTTCTTGAAGTGGATGTTGAAGCCGTGGCCGAAGGCCAGGTACTTGCCGTCGCTTCAGGCCCGGCGCGATGTCGCGCTCGTAGATCTCGCCGCCCATGCTCGTCGGGGACGAGGATCATGATGACGTCGGCCGCGCTGGCGGCCGTCGGCGGTGTCGACGCACGCGTGAGCCCGGCGGCCTCGGCCTTCGGCCACGACGCGCTGTCGCGCGCGCAGGCCGACGCGCACGTCGATGCCGCTGTCGCGCAGGTTGAGCGCGTGCGCGTGGCCCTGGCTGCCGTAGCCGATGACGGCGACCTTCTTGCCCTTCAGCGGGCTCGAGGCTCGCGTCCTTGTCGTGGTAGATGTTCATGCTACCGCTCGCTCCTTGTCCTTGCCGTCGACGGTGAGCAGGCGCGTGCCGCGGAACATCGCGACCTTGCCGGTGCGGACGATCTCCTTGATGCCGAGGGGCTTCAGGAGCTCGATCAGCGCGCTGATCTTGTCCTCGGATCCCGGTGACCTCGACGACGTACGACTGCGGCGACACGTCGATGATCTTGCCGCGGAAGATGTCGACGATGTTCATCACCTCGCCGCGCGTCCGCTCGTCGGCCGTCACCTTGATGAGCACCAGCTCGCGCTCGACGTGCTCGGCTGTCGGTGAAGTCGATGACCTTGATGACCGCGATGAGCTTGTTGAGCTGCTTCTTGATCTGCTCGAGCACCTGGTCGTCGCCGCGCGTCACCAGCGTGATGCGCGAGACCGTCGGATCGAGCGTCTCGGCGACCGACAGGCTCTCGATGTTGAAGCCGCGCCCGCTGAACAGCCCGGCGACGCGCGCCAGAACGCCGAACTCGTTCTCGACCAGGACGGAGATGGTGTGTCGCATAGGCTGCTGCCCGCGTGGCCGGGACGGCCCGCGGGACGGGCGCGGGGCCGGGCCGGCCGGACGCTCAGTGGCTCCGGTAGCGGGAGAGGATCTCCATGATCTGGTCCTTGCCCGCCAGCTTGAGCTTCTGGAGCCGCTTCTTCTCGAGCTCCTCCTCCGGCGTGAGGTAGAGCTTCTGCTGGAAGGCTCCGAGCTGCCGCTCGAGGTCGACGTGCTCGTCGTAGTACCGCCGCAGCTCCGGCTCGCGTTCGAGCAGGGACAGGATCAGCTCCTCGTCCTTTTTCTCCATCGTGCGCACCTCGTCGCAGACGACGGTGCGGCAGACGCTAGTCCAGCCGCACGAATGGCTTGTCAACGCGCGTCACCGGCCGCGGTGGCGCGCTCCGCGGGCAGCTCGGCCTCGGGGGGCCGGACGTAGCGCGGCTCGAGCGTCGCCCGAGATCGGCGACGACTCCCCCGCCGCCAGCGCACGGGCCCCGAGTGCGGCGCACGATGCCGCCCCGCGGATGGACGCGTCGCGAAGGGCAGACGCGCGGCGATGGGCGCGAACGCCTCGGGGTAGGCGTCGGCGGCGTCGCCGACCAGGACGACGTCCGACGGCAGCCGGGCGGCGAGCGACGGCGGGCGCCAGCGCTGCGTCGGGACGCGAGTCGCTCGCGGCCCCCGCCGGCCGTCGCGCGGAAGCACGCCGCGTAGACCTCGCGCTTGCGGGCATCGAGCGCCGCGCACACGAGTGCTGCCCGCCGGCGCCTCGGCCGCGTGGGCGAGCGCCTCGAGCGTCGGCACGCCGACGAGCGGCAGGCCGCGCGCGAAGGCCAGCCCCTTGGCCAGTCCGAGCGCCGATGCGGAGACCGGTGAACGATCCCGGCCCGATCGAGACCGCGATCGCGTCGACGTCGCCGATGCGGAGCCCGGCCCCGGCGAGCGCGTCGCTCGATCAGCGGCGGCAGCGACCGCCGCGTGCGCGCCCGTCGTCCGGCTGCGCGACCTCGGCAGCACGACGCCGTCCCGCGCGACGCCGACGGCGGCGGTCCAGGTGGCGGTGTCGATGCCGAGGACGAGCAGACGGTCAGCCCTGCACCAGACGCGATGGATGTCGTTGTAGAACACGAACACCATCAGGCGAGATCAGGAGCAGCAGGCCGACCTGCTGCGCGATCTCGCGGTGCCGCGGCCGCAGCGGGCGGCCAGCGACGCCTTCGACCGCGAAGAGCGCCAGGTGGCCGCCGTCGAGCGCTGGGATCGGCAGCAGGTTCAGGACGCCGAGGTTGATCGAGAGGAACGCGAGCATGCGACAGGAAGTAGCTCGACGCCCGGCGCGCGCCTGCTGGCCCGCCGCTTGCGCGATCGCGATCGGTCCGCCGAGCTCGCGCAGCGGCACGCGCCCCTGCACCATCAGGAGCAGCCCCTTGGCGACGACCGCCGACGCGGTCCACGTCTGCGTCGCCGGCCATGCCGATCGCCTGCAAGCGGGCCCGACCTGCGATCCAGTCGCGCGACGCCTCGATGCCGATGCAGGTACGCCTGTGCCCGCTGTCCTCGCCGAAGATGCTCTTGTCGTCGCTTGCGCTTCGGGCGTGATCGCGAGCGGGAACGTGCGCGCCGTCGCGGTCGACCGTGAGCGTGAGCGGCGCGCCCTGCGAGCCGCGCACGGCCTGCGAGAGCTCCTCCCAGGTGGCGATCGGCGCTGCCGTCGATCGCGACGACGCGGTCGCCGGCGCTGCAGGCCGGCCTGCTCCGCCGGCATGCCCGCGGCGACGCCGCCGACGCGCGGCACGGTTCGAGGGCACCTCGGCACCCACCGTGCGCGAAGAGGACCGCGTAGGCGAGGAACGCGAAGAGGAAGTTCATCGCCGGGCCGGCGAAGACGATGGCGCTGCGCCGCGCAGCAGCGACTGGGTGCGAGAAGGCGCGCGCGGGCTCCGCGCGCGCTTCGCTCCTCGTCGTCCTCGCCGAGCATCTTGACGTAGCCGCCGAGCGGAATGGCGCGAGAGCGCGTACTCGGTCTCGCCGTACGTGCGCGGCGAAGAGCAGCGGCCCGAAGCCGATCGAGAAGCGCAGGACCTTCACGCCGAGCCGCTTGGCGACGAGGAAGTGCCCGAGCTCGTGCACGAAGACGAGCACGCCGAGTGCCACGGCGAACGCGAGGAGGGTGATGACGGGCGACGGGATCGCCATGCGGCGACCTCAGCCGCTCGCGGAACGCGGCGTAGTAGTACGCGAACACGAACGGGAAAAGCAGACTGTCCAGGCGATCGAGGATGCCACCGTGGCCGGGGATAATCCAGCCCGAGTCCTTGGCGCCGAACGCCCGCTTGAGCGCCGACTCGCACGAGGTCGCCGAGCTGCGCCAGGACGCTGATCGCGGCCGCCAGCGCCGACGGCCTCGCCGCCGCCGAGCTGCGCGGAAGAAGAGCGCGCGCGAACCGAGGGCGATCACCACGGCGCCGCGCCACGCGCGCCGAGCGCCCCCTCGACCGTCTTGCTCGGGCTGACCGCCGGCATCAGCTTGCGCCGGCCCCAGGCGCGCCCGGCGAAGTAGCCGCCCGGAGTCGCGAGCCCATCGCGACGTAGACGGTGAACAGGACCCAGCGCCAGCCGTCGGGCAGCTCGCGCAGCAGGACGAAGTGCGGCATGAAGAAGCCGACGTAGAGCACGCCGAGCAGCAGGAGCCCGATGCGCTGCACCGCCCGCGGCAGATCGTCCTGCCGCAGCAGCGGGAAGACGAAGCCCGCCGATCACCGCGAGCGCGAGTGCCACCGCCCCAGAGCTCGCGGGCGGCGCGAGCATGACGCCGGCAGCGACGACGAGCCCGCAGGCGATCCCGACCGCGCGCTCGCGCGGCCGCGTCGTCGGGAAGGCCATCGCGAAGTACTCGTACAGCCCGATCGCGGCGACCGCGCACGATGAAGCCGGCGAACAGCCCGCGGGCAGGTACGCGGATGATCAGCCAGAGCGCCGGGATCGCGACCGCGGCGGTCGCGAGCCTAGTGCGCAGCACGCAGCGCGGCCCGCGCTCGACCTGGGCCGCCGGTCCGGCCGAAGCGACGCTCCCGCTGCTGGTAAGTGCGCGAGCGCCTCGAGGAACTCGCGCTCGCGGAAGTCCGGCCACAGCGTGTCGGTGACGTACATCTCGGTGTAGGCGAGCTGCCAGAGGAAGAAGTTGGTGATGCGCATCTCGCCGCTGGTGCGGATGAGCAGGTCGGGATCGGGCACGCCGGCGGTGCCGAGGTGCGCGGCGACGGTGTCCTCGGTCGATCGTGCTCCGGGATCGAGCTCGCCGCGCGCGACGCGTGCGCGCGATGGCCGCGCGTGGCCCGCACGATGTCCTCGCGCCCGCCGTAGCTGACCGCCAGGATGACGGTCATGCCGGTGTTGTCGCGCGTGGCCTCGATGGTGTCGCGCAGCGCCTGCGCGCACCGCCGGCGGCAGGCGGCGCGACGTTGCCGATCGCGAGCAGGCGGATCTCGTTCTTCATCATCTTGCCGCAGCTCGCTCGCGCAGGTAGCGCGCGCAGCAGCGCATCAGGCCGTCGACCTCGCGCGGCGGCCGCTGCCAGTTCTCGGTCGAGAAGGCGAACAGCGAGAGGTACTGGATGCCGAGCCGGCGGCGCGGTCTCGACGACCGCGCGCACCGAGTCCTTGCCGACGCGGTGGCCGTCGAGCCGCGACAGCCCGCGCTGCTGCGCCCAGCGGCCGTTGCCGTCCATGATGATGGCGACGTGGCGTGGCAGCCGGCGTCGGATCGAGCTCGACCATCAGACCGCCATGATCTCGTCTTCTTTGGCCTTCAGCATCTTCTCGATCCGCTCGATGTACTCCTTGGTGAGCGCCTCGATCTTCTCGTGCCGCGTGCCGCCGATCGTCCTCGGTGATCTCCTTGTCCTTCTCGAGCTCCTTGAGCATCTCGATGCGCGTCGCGCCGGTGGTTGCGCACGGACACGCGGTACTCCTCGGCGATCTTCCGGACGTGCTTCACCAGGTCGCGGCGGCGCTCCTCGGTGAGCTCGGGGATCGGCACGCGGATGATCTTGCCGTCGTTCTGCGGGTTGAGCCCGAGGTCGGACTGCTGGATCGCCTTCTCGATCGCCGCGAGCGCGCTCTTGTCGTACGGCTGGATGACCAGCAGCGTCGGCTCGGGCGCCGACAGCGTCGCGAGCTGATTCAGCGGCGTCTTGGCGCCGTAGTACTCGACGCGTGATGCCGTCGAGCAGCGCGGTCGACGCGCGGCCGGTGCGCACGTGCGACAGCTCCTGCTTGAAGCGCCGCCGATGCGTCTTGTCCATGTCCTCGCTTGCAGATCGCCGAGGACCTCGTCGGTCATGACGCGTCCCCCGTGCACGAGCGTCCCGATGCGCTCGCCCGCTGACCGCCCGCATGATGTTCCCCGGCTGCATCATGTTGAAGACCATGATCGGCAGCGACGTTGTCCATGCACAGCGAGATCGCGGTCGCGTCCATGACCTGCAGCTGCCGGTTCAGGACGTCGATGTAGGTGAGCTCGTCGAAGCGGACGCGCGTCGGGGTGCGTCTTCGGGTCGGCGTCGTAGACGCCGTCGACCTTGGTCGCCTTGAGGATGACCTCGGCGCCGATCTCCATCGCCGCGCAGGCTGGCGGCGGTGTCGGTGGTGAAGAACGGGTTGCCGGTGCCGGCGGCGAAGATGACGACGCGCCCCTTCTCGAGGTGGCGCGTGGCGCGGCGGCGGATGTAGGGCTCGGCGACCTGGCTGCATCTCGATCGCCGACAGCACGCGGGTCGGCACGCCGAGCTTCTCGAGCGCGTCCTGCAGCGCCAGCGCGTTGATGACCGTGGCCAGCATGCCCATGTAGTCGCCGGTCGCGCGGTCGATGCCGCGCGCGCTGCCGCGCGAGGCCGCGGAAGATGTTGCCGCCGCCGATGACGAGCGCGAGCTCGCAGCCGAGCGCGTGGACGTCGCGGATCTCGGCGCGCGAAGCTCGGCCAGCACCGCCGGGTCGATGCCGTAGCCGGCCTGCCCGGCGAGGGCCTCGCCGCTCAGCTTGAGGAGGACGCGGCGGTAGCGACCGGCGCCGGCCGACGCCGGCGCCGGGCTCAGGCTCCGGGCGGGCCTCCAGCGGGGTTCTCCTTGTCTCAGGCGCTGGTCGAGGCTCTCGCCGAGCTGGAAGCGCGCGAAGCGGCGGACGGCGATGTTCTCGCCGAGCTGGGCGATCGCGTCCGTGCACGAGCTCGCCGACCGTGCGGTCGCGTCTGCTTGATGAACGGCTGCTCGAGCAGGCAGACGTCCGTGTAGAACTTCTCGACCTTGCCGTCGACGATCTTCTCGATGACCTGCGCCGGCTTGCCGCTGCTGCGCCGCCTGCGCGCGGTAGATCTCGCGCTCGCTGCTCGAGCTCGTCCGCCGGGCACGTCCTCGCGGCTGCACGTAGCGCGGGCTCGCGGCCGCGACCTGCATCGCGAGGTCGCGCACCAGCGCCTGGAACTCGTCGGTCCGGGCGACGAAGTCGGTCTCGCAGTTGACCTCGATCAGCACGCCGATCTTGCCGCCGGCGTGGATGTACGCGCCGACCGCGCCGTCGGCCGCGGCTCGCGTCCGGCCTTCTTCGCGGCCGTGGCGAGGCCCTTCTCGCGCAGGATAGCGGAGCGCCTTCTCGACGTCGCCGTCGGCCTCGCCCAGCGCCTTCTTGCAGTCCAGCATGCCGGCGCCGGTCTTCTCGCGCAGCTCCTTGACGAGCGGACAGGCTCACCTGGCTGCGATCCGATCCCGCCTCCTCGACCGCCGTCGTCGAGCGCCGCCGCGCTCGCCGCGCCGTGCCACTCGCCGGCGTCGGGCTCGTGCCCGGCGCCGCGCTGCCGCTCCTCGTACAGGTTCCGGCCCTCGATCACGGCGTCGGCGATCGCGGCGCAGAAGAGGCGGATGGCGCGGATCGCGTCGTCGTTGCCGGGGATCTTGTAGTCGATCAGGTCCGGGTCGCAGTTCGTGTCGACCACGGCGACGACCGGGATGCCGAGCTTGTTGGCCTCCTTGACCGCGATCTCTTCCTTCTTGCGGGTCGATCACGAAGAGGGCGTCGGGCAGCTTGCGCATGCCTCTTGATGCCGCCGAGGGACGTGCAGCAGCTTGTCGCGCTCGCGGCGGATGTCGCAGCAGCTCCTTCTTGGTGAGCGCCTCGCGCCACCTGCGGGTCCTCGAGCATCTCCTCGAGCTTCTTCAGGCGGTCGATCGACTGCTTGATGGTCTGGAAGTTGGTGAGCGTGCCGCCGAGCCAGCGGTTGTTGACGTAGAACGCGCCGCAGCGCTCGGCCTCCTCGCGGATGGCGTCCTGCGCCTGCTTCTTGGTGCCGACGAAGAGCATCTGCCCGCCGCTGCGCGGCGAGGTCGCGCACGAAGGCGTAGGCGTCCTGGAACAGCTTCACCGTCTGCTGCAGGTCGATGATGTAGATGCCGTTGCGGGCGCCGAAGATGTACGGCTTCATCTTCGGGTTCCAGCGGCTCGTCTGGTGGCCGAAGTGCACGCCGGCCTCCAGCAGCTGCTTCATCGTCACGTCCGTCATAGGCTTTCCGGGGCTCCGCCCTCCTTACCGGCTCACGTCAGCGAGCAAACGCGGCCCCATACCAGAAACGTCGGTGCAGACGCAATCGTCCCGGCGGACCGGCGCACGATCACTGGTTCATCGAGTCGAGGAACTCCTGGTTGTTCTTGGTCCCCTTCGATCTTGTCGATGAGGAACTCCATCGCCTCGACCGGGTTCAGCTGGGAGAGCAGCTTGCGCAGGATCCAGACGCGGTTGCAGCGACCTCGCGCGGGAGCAGCAGCTCCTCCTTGCGGGTGCCGGAGCGGTTGATGTCGATGGCGGGGAAGATGCGCTTGTCGATCAGGCGCCGGTCGAGGTGGATCTCCATGTTGCCGGTGCCCTTGAACTCCTCGAAGATCACCTCGTCCATGCGGCTGCCGGTGTCGATCGAGCGCCGTGCCGATGATCGTCAGGCTGCCGCCGTCCTCGATGTTGCGCGCCGCGCCGAAGAACTTCTTCGGGCTTGTGCAGCGCGTTCGAGTCGACGCCGCCGGAGAGGATCTTGCCGCTCGGCGGCACGACCGTGTTGTAGGCGCGCGCCAGGCGCGTGATGCGAGTCGAGCAGGATCACGACGTCGCGCCCGTGCTCGACGAGGCGCTTGGCCTTCTCGATCACCATCTCGGCGACCTGCACGTGGCGCGTCGCCGGCTCGTCGAAGGTCGAGCTGATGACCTCGCCCTTCGACCGAGCGCTGCATGTCGGTGACCTCCTCCGGCCGCTCGTCGATCAGCAGCACGATGAGGACGACCTCCGTGTGGTTGCGCGGTGATGCCGTGGGCGATGTTCTGCAGCATCATCGTCTTGCCGGTGCGCGGCGGCGCGACGATCAGGCCGCGCTGCCCCTTGCCGATCGGCGTGAAGCAGGTCGATGATGCGGGTCGTGTACTCCTCCGGATCGTGCTCGAGGCGCAGCTGCTCGTTCGGATAGAGCGGCGTCAGGTTGTCGAAGAGGATCTTGTCGCGCGCCCGCTCGGGCTCCTCGTAGTTGATCGTCTCGACCTTGAGCAGCGCGAAGTAGCGCTCGCCTTCCTTCGGCGGGCGGATCTGGCCGGAGACGATGTCGCCGGTGCGCAGGTTGAAGCGGCGGATCTGGCTCGGCGAGACGTAGATGTCGTCGGGGCCCGGCAGGTAGTTGTAGTCGGGGGCGCGCAGGAAGCCGAAGCCGTCGGGCAGGATCTCGAGCACGCCCTCGCCGTAGACGAGGCCGTTCTGCTCGGTCTGCGCCTGCAGGATCGCGAAGATCAGCTCCTGCTTGCGCATCGCCGAGGCGCCCTCGATGTTGAAGTCCTTGGCGATCTGCGGCGAGCTCGCTGATCTTCTTCTCCTTGAGCGTCTTCAGGTTGAGCGGCGGCCGGCCGTCACCGCTCGGTGCGGGCTCTTCGGGGGCGGGTTCCTCCACCGCGGGTGCAGGCGCCGCCACCGCCGCCTTCGCTCGCGAGCGAATCGGCATCTCCCCTCCTGACCTCTCCCTGGTGCTCACGGGGCGCTCCCTCCGCAGCGACGAATCCGGGCCTGCCGGCGACACGACGCGCGCCGACCTGTCCGGCTCGGAACCGGGCTTGCAGACGACTCGGACGTAGAGTTCTCTCTGTGTGGCGGGTGGAGTGGCTGGCGACTACTCCGGCGACACTAGGGGTTCACCTGCAACCTGTCAAGCTACGGCACCCCCTGATGAGCCGCTCGCGCAGCGTCTGCAGGAGCGCCCTCAGGTCCGCGGGAACCGGCGCGCGGACGGTGACGACGTCACCGGACGTCGGCTGCGCGAAGCGGATCGCCTCGGCGTGCAGCGCCTGGCGCGGAAAGGCGGCCGCCGCCGCAGCCACATCGCGGCGGCGCGGTCCGCGTGCCGTAGACCCGGTCGCCGACGATCGGATGGCCGAGGGCCGCGAGATGCACGCGCAGCTGGTGCGTTCGGCCCGTGTCGTGGCGTCAGCGCCAGGACGGTCGCGCCCGGCAGCCGCTCGACGACCTCCCAATCGGTGACGGCCGCCCGGCCCCGACGCGCCCGCACGCTCATGCGCTGGCGCTCGCGCGGATGACGGCCGATCGGCTGATCGATCGTTCCACGCGCTCGCGCGCACGCGCCCGTGGACGATCGCGAGGTAGCGCTTGCCGACGGTGCGGTCGTGGAACTGGCGCGCGAGCGCCGCGAGCGCCGTCGGCGTCCGTGCCACGAGCAGGACGCCCGACGTGTCCTTGTCGAGCCGGTGCACGATGCCCGGACGCGTCGGATCCCCGACGCCGACGAATGCGCCGAGCCGGTGCAGCAACGCGCGCACGACCGTCCCCCGCCGGGAACCCGGGCGCCGGATGGACGACCATCCCCGCCGGCTTGTCGATCGCGAGGAGATCCGCGTCCTCGTACAGCACCGTCAGCGGGAGCGCCTCCGGCTCGACGGACGACGGCGCCGCCGGCGGCACCGTCGACCTCGACCGCCATCCCGCTGCGCAGCAGGAATCCCGCCTTCCGGCTGATGCCGTCGACGCGCACGTGCGCCGCCGGCGATCAGCTGCTTCACCTGCGACCGCGTCGGCAGCTCCGGCAGCGTCGGCGAGGAAGCGATCGAGCCGCATGCCGGCCGCCGACGCCGGGACCTGGACGACGAATCGGCGTGGCGCCGACACTTCGCTCACGTCGCCGACAGCACGGCCGCGCGCGTGGCGGACGTCGGCGGTGATCGCCGCCGCCAGCGCGTCCCGGCCCGCGAACGTCCGCTCGTCGCGCAGCCGCTCGACGAACTCCACCTCGAGCCAGCGCCCGTAGAGGTCGCCGTCGAAGTCGAGACAGTGCACCTCGATCGTCCGCCGCCGCTCCCCGAAGGTGGGCCGGACGCCGACGTTCAGCACGCCGCCGAGCGCACGTCCGTCGGCGTGCACCCGCACCGCGTACACGCCGTCCGGCGGCAGCAGCAGGCCGCGGCGGAGGTGGAGGTTCGCGGTCGGGAAGCCGAGCGTGCGACCGCGCCGCTCGCCCGGCGACGACGCGGCCGCGGAGCGCGTGCGGCGCGACCGAGGAACGCCGCGCGCCCGAGCGACGTCGCCCGCCTCCAGCACGCGGCGCAGCGCGGTGCTGCTCACCGTCTCGCCGTCGATCGTGACGGGACCGACCTCGTCGACCCCGAAGCCCAGTCGCGTCGCCGAGCGTCCGCAGCGTCTCGACGGTGCCGGCCCGCTTCCGTCCGAAGTTGACGTTGTAGCCGACGACGACGTGCGCCAGCTCGAGCCGCGCCGAGCAGGAAGTCCTGGACGAAGGCCTCCGGCTCGAGCGCGGCGAAGGCGCGGGTGAAGCGCTGCACGACGAGCGACGTCGACGCCGAGGTCGCGGATCAGCGCCAGGCGGTCGTGCAGCGACTGGACGAGCGCCGGGGCACGCGCGGGCGCGAGGACCGCGATCGGATGGGGATGGAAGGTCAGCACGACGGCGTGACCGCCGCGACGCCGCGCTTCCGCCACCGCCGCGCGAATGATCGCCTGGTGCCCGAGGTGGACGCCGTCGAAGTTCCCGAGCGTCAGCACCGCGCGCGGAAGCCGCCCGGATTCGCGTCGCAGGTGGCGGACGACCCGCATCGAGCCGGCCCCGTATACGCCGGAGGCCCGACGCCGGCGTGGCGCGCGGCTCAGTGCTCGAGCTCGGTGAGCTTCTGGCGCGCACGCGCCGCCTCGTCGGACGTCGGGTAGTCGCGGATGAGCTTGCGCGAGCACGAGCCGCGCGTCGGGCGAGTTGCCCATCTTCGAGGAACAGGTTGCCCTGCTCCCAGAGCGCCGCCGGCGCCTTGTCGCTCTTCGGGTAGCGCGTGCACCACGTCGTAGAACTTCGAGATCGCCTGGTTCTGAGTCGCCGCGCGCCTGGTAGCAGCGGCCCGCCCAGTAGAGCGCGTTGTCGGCGAGCGGCGACTCCTTGCTCTTGGCGGCGAAGGCGTTCAGCTGACCGACCGCACGCGGGCAGTCCTTGCGCGCGACGCTCGTCCATCGCCGCCAGGTACTCGGCCTTCTCGGGCGCGTTCACTCGCGCCGGCCGCCGCCTGGTCCCGCTGCACGTCCTTCGTCCACGCGTCGTCGACTGGCGGCGGCGGAGGCGGCGGCGTGGTCGGCGGGGGCGGCGGCGGCGCAGTCGCCGCGACCGGCGGCGCGCTCGACGACGGCTCTCTCGGAGCGGCGGGCTCGGCGTGCGCTGCCGAGGTCGACCGTGTCGGGGAGCGGCTCGTCGCTCGGCGCGCGACCCGCCGATGTCCCTCGAGCACTGCGAGCCGCTTCTCGAGCTCCGTCAGCCGGTCGGACGTCGCCTGCGTCCCCGCGCTCCCGCCGCGCTCCTCGATCGCGCGCGGAGCCGCTCGACCTCGCGCTGCACCATCTGCAGCTGGCGGCGATCGCTCCTGGATCAGCTGCCGCGTCTGCCGGTCCTGCTGCGCCAACGTCTGCCGGCTGGCGCAGCCGCTCACGCCGGCGACGAGGACCGCCGCCGACGAGCCATGCCGCCGTGCGGCTCACTGCCCGAGGATCACCGAATGGACGCGACGGTTGCGCGCCCAGCACGCCTCGGTCTCCTCGCGGCAGAGCGGCAGCTCCTTCCCGTAGCTGATCGTCGAGAGGCGATCGGACGCGATGCCCTGCGAACCCAGGTAGTCCTTCACGGCCTTGGCGCGCTTCGCGCCGAGCGCGAGGTTGTACTCGATGGTGCCGCGGCTGTCGGTGTGTCCCTCGAGCTCGACCTTGGCGCGCGGGTTCGAGCGCAGCCACTCGACGTTGCGGTCAGCCACGGCGCGCGCCTCGGAATCGAGGTCGGCCTTGTCGAAGCCGAAGTGGACGTCCTTCAGGATGCCGTCCTCCTCGGGGTCATGCCCTTGCGGGCACGCTCGAGGCTCGAGCCGGCGGCACCGGCGCCGAGGCCCTGCTCGTCCATCCCGGTTCCGAGCGTCCCGTCCTCGCCCGGCTTCGGCCCGCTCTTCTTGCACGCGCCGGCCAGCGGCAGCAGCACGAGCAACGCGGCGACCGTCGCCTTCCACCTCATGCACCTCACTCCCGACACTCCTCACTCCAACCGCGGCGACCACGCCGGCGAGGTATCATCGGCGGCACCGCGGGTCAATTCGGTCTGCGTGCGTCCGTCGCGATCCGTGAACACGAGACGCTTCCGTCCGCCGCGCGTCGACGAGAAGACGAGGTAGCGACCGTCGGGCGCCCACGACGGATCCTCGTTCCTGCCCTGCGGCGTGATCCGTGCGCGATTCGAGCCGTCGGCGCCGACCACCACGATCTGGAAGCCGCCGCCGGCACGCGTGACGTAGGCGATCAGGTCGCCCTTCGGCGACCACGCGGGCGACGTATTGTAGCTGCCGCTCGTCGACACGCGCTGCGGCGTGCTGCCGTCGATGCCCATGACGTAGATCTGCGGCGAGCCGGACCGCGCCGAGCAGAACGCGAAGCGGCGCCCGTCGGGCGCCCAGCTGGGCGACACGTCGATGGCCCAGTGGTCGGTGAGCTGATCGAGGACGCGGCCGCTGCGATCGACGAGGTCGATGTCGGAGTTGCCGCCCTCCTCGCGCGTCACCAGCAGCTGGGAGCCGTCGGGCGACCAGGCGCCGTCGAGCACCGGACCGAGGCCGCCGGGAAGAGCCGGCTCACGCGTCGGGTCGCGACGTCGACCTCGAAGAGCTGCGGCTGGTGGTAGCGGTACGAGGTGAACAGCACGGAGCGGCCGCCCGCGCCGCCAGCTCGGTGCCGACGACGAGCGACCGCTCGTCCGTGAGGCGTACCGGCTCGATCGCGATCGAACGTCCAGACGATAGACGTCCTTCAACACGCCGCTGCGCGTGCTGACGAGCGAGATCTGGGAGTCGAACGGGCCGCGCTCGCCGGTGAGGAACTCGAGCAGCGTGTCGGCGAACCGGTTCGCCATCGCGGCCGACGTCCGCCTTGCTGCCGGTGTAGCGCTTGCTGACCGGACGGCACGTCCTTGCGACCCGGCACGTCGAACAGTCGCGCCTCGACGATCACGGAGTCGCCCGCTGATCTGCACGCTTCCCTTCACGAGGCCTGCGCGCCGAGGGCCGCCCAGCCGACGAAGTCGGTCTCCTCCGACGTCAGCTTCGCCGTCGATTGCGTCTCGATGAACGTCGCCGGGTCGACGAGCTTGAAGAAGCCGGACAGCGTCGAGATCGCGCGTGAGTACCCGCGCGAATTGCGCACCCAGGGCGCCGCCGGTGTCGCCGCCTCCGTCCCGCAACGGCACGACCGCGATCGCGACGGACGCGCTGCCCGGACCGTAGATCGTCCCCGAGACCACCGCGCGCGCCGGCGACGTCGCCAGCGCGAGCACGACCAGGCTCCATCCGAGTCTCCTCATCCGACTCCCTGGCCTCCCTTTTCCTGCGACTCGAAATTGATCTCGAACTCGCTGAACTCCGTCACGTAGCGGGCGGGCGGGCGCGGCAGCGGGCTCGACACCTGCACCGCGCGGAGCACGGACTGGTCGTAGCCGGCATTGCCGGAGCTGCGCACGAGCTGCGCGCCGCTCACCGCGCCGTCGGGTGCGATGTTGAAGCGCACGGTCGCGACGAGACCGGGACGCTGCACCACGTTCACCCACTGCGACTTGACGGTGATGATGACGCGCTGCTGGTAGGCGAGGAAGTCGAGACCGACCACCTGCCCGCCGCCGCCGGGTCCTTCGCCTCCCGAGCCGATCGGCCCGGAGCCCCCGCGCTCCGTCCCCCCGAGCCCGCCGCCGTCCTGCGTCTTGAACCAGCGCTCCGCCATCTTGGCGTAGGCGTCGTCCGCGCCGGCCGCGCCCGCAGCCCCGGCCGTCCGCCCGGTCGGGGTCACGGGCTTCGCCGGCGCCGCCGTCGCGCTCTTCGCGGCGTCGGCGCGTGGCGCCGGCTTCGACTCGACCTTGGCCTCGGGCTTGGGCTCCGCCTTCGCGACGGCCTTGGGCGGCTCCGCCTTCGGCACCGGCTTGGCCTCCGGCTTGGCCTCCGCCTTCGGCGGAGGCTTCGGCTCGACCTTGGGCTCGACCTTGGGCTCGACCTTCGGCTTCTCCACCTTCTTGTCCGGCAGGATGACGGCGGGTTCATCCGTGCGCGGCTCGGGCTTGGGCTCGGCTTTGGGTTCGGGTTTGGGCTCCGGCGCGGGCTCGGCCTTCGCCTCGGCCGCCGGCGGTGGCGGCTCAGCCGCAGCACCTCCCTCGGGCTCGCCTTTGGCGGCCGGGATCGGCACCGGACCGCCGGCGAGGGTGCGGCCAGGCGCCCCGGGAGGCAAACGGCCACCGAGGGCATTGGGGTCGGTCAGCTCCACCGTGTACGCCGTGAGCGGCATCGGCCGGCGGACGGCGAGCGGCGCCAGGACCAGAATGGCCACGCACCGCGAGTAGGTGTGCCACCGCCGAGAGCCCCACGCTGCGGGTGAAACGCTCGTCCCATTCGGGCGCCAGACGGAGCGGTCGGGGAGGAGGCACGTCCCGCCTCAGCGACGCGCCGCCGGGGGCGGCTCGGTGACGAGCCCGACCCGGATGAGACCGGCCGCGCGCACCGCGCCATCGTCCGCATCACCTCGCCGTAGGGCACGGCCTGGTCGGCGCGGACGTAGAGCTGGCGGTCGGGCCGGGCGGCCGCGATCGCGCGCAGCTTGTCGGCGAGCTCGGGCGAGCGACATCGGCGTGTCGTTCAGGAAGACCTGCCCCGTCCTGGTGACGTTCACCACCAGCTGCTCCTCGTCGCCGGCGAGCGGCCGCCGCCTGCACCTTGGGCAGGTCGATCGTGACCCCCTGCTGCAGGATCGGCGCCGTCACCATGAAGATGACGAGCAGCACCAGCATCACGTCGACCAGCGGCGTGACGTTGATCTGGGAGATCGCGTCGCCGCCACCGCTCGCTGCCTGGTCGAACGCCATCGGCCGTCCTACTTGAGGAAGTGACGCTCGGCGATGTTGAGGAACTCGGACGACGAAGTTGTCCATCTCGGCCGAGAGCACGCGGATCTGCCGCGCGAAGTGGTTGTACACGACGACGGCGGGAATGGCGGCGGCGAGCCCGATCGCGGTGGCGATCAGCGCCTCGGCGATGCCCGGCGCGACCGCCTGGATGCTCGACGACGTGCGTGGTGCGACAGCCCCATGAAGGCGGTCATGATGCCCCACACGGTGCCGAACAGGCCGATGAACGGCGTCGTGCTGGCGGTCGTGGCGAGGAAGGTGAGGCCGCGCTCGAGCCGGGTGACCTCCTGGGTGCGCGGCGCGCTTCATGGCGCGCTCGACGTTCTCGATGCCGCCGAGCTCGGTCGTCCTCGCCTCGTCGCCGCTGCCGCGCTTCGGCGCGGGTCAGCCGCTGCAGCTCCTGGTAGCCGGCGCGGAACACCTGCGCCACCGGGCTCTCCTTCAGGTCCGACGCTCGCGGTCTGGATGGTCGTCAGGTTCTTCGTCTCCCAGAAGATCTCGATGAAGCGCTCCGACTGCTGCGCGCGCGCGCCGCATCTGGCGCGCCTTGGCGAGGGTGATGCCCCAGCTGGCGACCGAGAAGCCGACCAGCAGGTCAGCAGCACCAGCCGGACGACCCAGCCCGGACCCAGCACCATGCTGCCAGGAGGTCGTCCTGCGTGCGGCGCCGGCAGCAGCGCCGTCGGTCTGAGCGCATCGCCGCGCGCCAACAGCCCGACACACCACAGCGACCCCGATCACGTAGCGAATGATGGCGACGTGTCATAACCGCGCGCCGCGTCAGCTTGCCCACGCAGCGACGGCGCAGACGTCGCCGTGCACTCATCCAGGACGCGTCAACGTCGGCAGACGTCGCGCTTGACCCTCCGGGCGGAGGAGAGGCCCCGACCATGGCGATCCGTGTCGGCATCAACGGCTTCGGGCGCATCGGCCGCAACGTGCTGCGCGCCTGCCTCGGCGAGCGCGACCTCGAGTTCGTCGCGGTCAACGACATCACCGACGCCAAGACCCTCGCGCACCTGCTCAAGTACGACTCCGTGCACGGCACGCTCGCGCACGACGGTCAAGGCGGCCGACAAGGCGCCTGCATCGTCGGCGGCACGCCGATCAAGGTGCTCGCCGAGCGCGACCCCGCCAAGCTGCCCTGGAAGGACCTCGGCGTCGACGTCGTGCTCGAGTGCAGCGGGCTCTTCACCGACCGCGACAAGGCCGCGCAAGCACCTCGAGGCGGGCGCGAAGAAGGTGATCATCTCCGCGCCGGCGAAGGGCGCCGACCTCACGATCTGTCTCGGCGTCAACCACGCGGCCTACGACGCCGGCAAGCACCACGTCATCTCGAACGCGTCGTGCACCACCAACTGCCTCGCGCCGGTCGCCAAGGTGCTGCACGAGCACTTCGGCATCGAGCGCGGCCTGATGACGACGATCCACTCCTACACCAACGACCAGCGCATCCTCGACCTGCCGCACGAGGACCTGCGCCGCGCCCGCGCCGCCGCGCTGTCGATGATCCCGACGACCACCGGCGCGGCCAAGGCGTCGGCCTGGTGCTGCCCGAGCTGAACGGGCAAGCTCGACGGCATGGCGATCCGCGTGCCGACGCCGAACGTCTCGCTCGTCGACCTCGCCGCCGAGCTGCGAGAAGACGGCCACCGAGAAGGCCGATCAACGACGCGATGCAAGGCCGCCGCCGACGGGCCGCTCAAGGGCGTCCTCGCGCTACTGCGACGAGCCGCTCGTCTCGATCGACTTCAACGGCACGCCCGTTCTCGTCGATCTTCGACGCGCAGCTGACCAAGCGTCATCGACGGCAACTTCGTCAAGGTCCTGTCCTGGTACGACAACGAGTGGGGCTTCTCGAACCGCATGGGCGACGTCGCGCTGCTGATCGGGCAAGCGCGCTCCGCTGAGCGGCGCCGACGTGCGGCTCGCTCGAGTCGCTCGACGTCGAGCGGCAAGCGCGTCTTCGTCCGCGTCGACTTCAACGTCCCGCTCGAAGGACGGCGCGCGTCACCGACGAGACGCGCATCGAGGCGACGCTGCCGACGATGCGCTGCGCTGCTCGAGCACGGCGGCCGCGTCGATCCTCGCGTCGCACCTCGGCCGCCCGAAGGGCAAGCCGAAGCCCGAGTTCTCGCTCGAGCCCGGTCGCCGACGCGCTCGCGCGAGCTGCTCGGGCAGGCCGGTGACGCTCGCGCCCGACTGCGTCGGCGACGCGGCCGAGGCGCTGGTCGACGCGCTCGCAGCCCGGGCAGGTCGTGCTGCTCGAGAACCTGCGCTTCCACGCCGAGGAGGAGAAGAACGACGACGGCTTCTCGCGCGCCGCTCGCGCGCCTGGCCGACGTCTACGTCAACGACGCCTTCGGCACGGCGCACCGCGCGCACGCCTCGACGGCCGGCATGGTGCCGCTGCGTGCGCGAGCGCGGCGCCGGCTTCCTGCTGCAGCGGGAGGTCGAGTACTCTCGGCAGGTGCTGCAGGCGCCGGCAGCGGCCGTTCGTCGCCATCCTCGGCGGCGCCAAGGTGTCGGACAAGATCGGCGTCATCGAGCAACCTGCTCGACCGCGTGCAGACGCTCCTGCGATCGGCGGCGCGATGGCGTACACGTTCCTGCGCGCGCAGGGCGTAGCCGGTCGGCGGGTCGCGCGTCGAGGAGGACAAGATCGACCTCGCGCGCGAGACGCTGGCGCGCGCCGCGGCGAAGGGCGTGCGCGTGCTGCTGCCGGTCGACCACGTCGTCGCCGACCGCGCCCGAGGCCGGCGCGCCGCACCGAGGTCGTGCGCAGGCGACTTCCCCGCCGACCTGCTCGGCGTCGACATCGGCCCGGAGACGGCGAGCGCGCGTACGCGGCGGAGATCGCGGCGGCGCGCACGGTCCTCTGGAACGGCCCGATGGGCATCTTCGAGATCGACGCCGTTCGCCGCGGGCACGATGGCGATCGCCGACGCGCTGGTCGCGACGCACGGCGCATCACCGTCGTCGGCGGCGGCGACTCGGTCGCGGCGGTCATGCAGCTCGGGCAAGGCCGATCGCATCACGCACATCTCGACCGGCGGCGGCGCGTCGCTCGAGTTCCTCGAGGGCGAGCACGCTGCCCGGCGTCGCCGCGCTGGAGGACTGACATGAGCCCGCACGCGTCCCGCTGCTCGCCGGCAACTGGAAGATGCACGGCACGCGCGCCGAGGCGACCGCGCTCGCCGGCGGGCTCGCCGAGACGTCGGCGCGACGTCGCGGATCGCGAGGTGCTGGTCGCCCCGCCCTTCACCGCGCTCGACGCCGTCGCGCGCGGCGCTCGCGGGCAGCCGCATCCTGCTCGCGGCGCAGAACGTCCACTGGGAGGCGAAGGGCGCGTTCACCGGCGAGGTCTCCGGCGGCGATGCTGCGCGAGGCCGGCTGCACGCACGTCATCATCGGCCACTCCGAGCGCCGCCAGTTCTTCGGCGAGACCGACGAGACGCGTGCACGAAGAGTCGCGGCGCCGCGCTCGCGCGCGGCGCTGACGCCGATCGTCTGCGTCGGCGAGACGCTGGCGCGAGCGCGAGGCGCGACGCCACCGCTGGCGGTGATCGAGCGCCAGGTGCGCGGCGCGCTTGCCGGGCCTCGACGCCGGCGGCGCTCGCAGCGCTGCGTCGTGGCCTACGAGCCGGTCTGGGCGATCGGCACCGGCCGGACCGCGACGCCCGGAGCAGGCCCAGGAGGTCCACGCCGCCATCCGCGGCCTGCTCGGCGAGCTCGGCGGCCGAGGATGTGGCCGACGCGCGTGCGCATCCTGTACGGTGGCAGCGTGAAGCCCGACAACATCGACGACGCTGATGGCCCAGCCCGACATCGACGGCGCGCTGGTCGGCGGCGCCAGCCTCGATGCGGCGGCGTTCACGCGCATCGTGCAGTTTCAGGAGCTCGCGTCATGATCCAAGCGCTCGTCACCTACGTCATGCCCGTCGATCCACGTGCTCGCGTGCCTCTTCCTGATCGTCGTCGTGCTGCTGCAGACCGGCAAGGGCGCCGACATGGGCGCCGTCTTCGGCGGCGGCAGCCAGACGATCTTCGGCAGTCCGGCGGCGCCGGCAACTTCCTCACCCGGCTCACGACCGGCACGGCGATCGTCTTCATGCTGACGTCGCTGATCCTCACCTACGGCCAGAGCCGCTCGCAACACGTCGCGCCTGATCGAGAAGCTGCCCGCGGCCACGGCCCCGGCCGTGCCGGCGGCCCCCGCCGCCGACGCCCCGGCCGCCGCGCCCGACGCCGGCGCCGGTCGAGAGCGCCCCGGCCGAGGTCCCGACGCCGACGCCGCCCGCGCCGCCGGCGCAATAGCTCGACAGCGTTCGATCCCTCTGTTACATCCCTCCGCTCCCGACCCTCTGCGAGGATGGCGGAACTGGCAGACGCGCTAGTTTGAGGGGCTAGTGGGGTAAAACCCGTGGGGGTTCAAGTCCCCCTCCTCGCACTTCGGTTCCTTCGTCTTGTCGGAGAGCTTCGCCGGGGGGTGGGGCATATCCGCCCCTCCGTAGGGACAACGTCTCCTCGAACAGCGACGGATCTTCGTCGGCAAAGCGGCGGAGGTCGACCCTGGCATCGGTCGGCATCCATTGCCGTAGTGCTTCCGAAGCGGCGTACCAGTGCCGGCTCGCGAACGCCTTGGGCTCGATCGGGCGGCCTTCGACGGTGGTGTCGAGCACACCCAGCCGCACCATCTCGTCGATCGCCTGGAGCGTCCACGGCGTCACCTGCCGCGCTCTCGTCCCGTCGCAGCCCTTTCCACGACCCCGCAACGCCAGGCGGACAGCCCGCTTCCGACCGTGGGCTACGCCGGCACCTACGTGTTCCCCAACGTGCTGCTGGCGATCGCGAGGCTCGCTGCTGATGCGCCTGCGATCGCCCCTCGTTCAGCTGGGCGAGGATCGGGCCTCGGGCGCCCCGGGACCGAGTGCGACGAGCCTCGCGGCATACCGATCGATGCCCGGCCGTGCACTCAGGCCATGCGCAAGGATGCTGAGCAGCACGGTCGCCATGACGGCGAGGCGGATGGTCTGCTCGCCCGGCGAATGCACCTCCTGCTCCAGGTAGACCAAGCCGAGCACGATCGACGCGAGACCGCGTGGACCGAACCAGCCCATGAAGAGCACGGTGGCGTTGCTCAGTCGCGTGCCGGCGAGGGCGATCGCCACGGGGACCATGCGCACGAGCGTCAGGCTGAGGACCGCATAGATCACGACGTCGGGCCGAAACTGCGGCAAGGCGCGCGCCACCAGCATGCCGAAGAGAAAGAACACGGAGAGGTTCAGCAGCTGACCCCATTCCTCGGCGAACTCGACGCTGTGCCTGCCGGCCTCCCGGAAGCCGACCTGCACCAGCAGGCCGGCGACGAACGCCGCGATGAACATGCTCGCGCCGACCGCCTCGGACGCGAGCATGCAGAACACCGGCAGCGCCACGACGCCCAGTTGCTGGAACGACTCGGCCATCCACGCGCGTTGCCGCGCCCGGCCGAGTAGCCACCCGCCCAGCAGGCCTATGCCGCCCCCGACGAGGGCGCCGTAGACAAGCTGCTCCATGACGAACGGCGCCAGCCTCGCGCTGTCCCCCGCCATGAAGAACATGAGGAAGGGGACGCACAGGCCGTCGTTCAGCCCGGCTTCGACGTTCAGCGCCTGACGCACGCGTACAGGTACCCGCGGGCTGCTGACGATGATCTGCCCGAGCCCGGCGTCCGTCGGGGCCAGAATCGCCCCCAGGATGCCAGCCTCCCAGATCGAGAGGTAGCGGAACACGCCCAGCCCCACGAGCGCCCCGAGTGCGATGGTGAGCAGGAGCCCCGTGCTGAGCAGACGGATCGGCAGGTTCTGGATGCTCCGCAGCACCTGCAGGTCGGTCCGACTCGCGTCGGTGAAGAGCAAAAACACCAAGCCCACTTCGGCGATGCGCAACAGCACCTCGGGGTTGCTGCCCCGCACGCTCGGCTCCTGCCCGAACGCCAGCGCGACCATGCCCGCGGTCGTGAACAGGATGGGCGGCGTGACGACGGTGCGCGCCAGGCGCCCGGAGACCAGGCTGTATACGAACACGAGGGTGACGAAGACGACGAGCAACACCGGCAGCCAGTCGAAGCACGGCTCGCAGCGGGCCGCAAGCTTCGGCGGGCGGCCGGTCGTCAGCCGGTTCGGCCCGCGGATCCGCCGTCTTGCCGTCTCATGCCGACGCCGATGGGGCGGACGTCAGCCTCGGCGAGCAGCGACCCGCCCGACGAGGGTCGCAATCACGACCGCCAAGTAGAGCATACCCACGATCGCCTCCAGACCCGTCACGAGCCGCGCGGCTGGCGTGACGGGAACGATGTCGCCGAACCCGACCGTGGTCAGGGTGATGGTGCTGAAATACTGGAAGACGGCGATCCGCATCATGTCCGAGGACGCGGACAACGGCGGACCGTTTGCTTGATACGAGTCCGGGGCCAACGCACCGAGCAGGGCGTGCAGGCGCACGAAGATCAAGAGAATGAGCATGAAACCGCACAGCGCGCCGATGACCGCATTCACTTCCGCCGTGGTGGGGCGGAACAACTCCCGAAGCACGACGACGAGGACCCAGAGCATGAAGGCGACCGCGATTGCATCCTGCACGACTCGATTGACCGACAGATCGAGGCCCCACAACTGAGTTCTGAACGTGGTTTCGAGCCCCAGGACAAGAAGCCCGAGCCACAGCGTGGCGCGGTTCGCGCTCAGCACATAGAGGCCCGCGCACGTCACACAACCCTCGGCGCCCAGCACGAGAATCCTGCTTGCTATGGATTCGAGCGCCAGCCCGTTCAGCACGTAGACGACCAAGGCTGCAACGAGGAGCAACGGGAACGAACCCGGCTGCACGTGCGAGCGCACCGCCCGCAGCGGCCGTGGCGATCGACTCGGCGCATGGTCCTCGGGGCCCTGCTGGTTCAGCATGATAGCGTTTCCCTTCTATTCTCGCCGCCCAGATCTGTCGACTGGCCGTCACGGTTCCAATCTGGGCTGGAGGACGGCCATCTCTGCACGCTCGTCATGATCGGGGTGCGGCCGGACGGGACGAAGGAGCTGATCACGGTCGAGGGACGCTACCGCGAGAACGCCGAGAGCTGGAAGACCGTGCTCCGGGACCTGAAGCGCCGGGGCATGCGCCCGCAAGTCGTCACTGGAGGCGACGGGGCGCTCGCCTTCTGGGCGGCGGTGCGGGATGGATGGCCGAAGACGCGCGAGCAGCGCGACTGGTTCCACGAGCTCGGCAACATCCTCGACAAGCTCCGAAGCGGCTCCAGCCCCGTGTGAAGGCTGCGCTCCATGAGGTGATGTACGGCGAGACCCTTGCATACGTCCGCGAGGCCGTCACACGGTTCATTGCCGAGTACGGCCCGCAGGACGAACGGGTCGCCTAGTGGTGCGGCGTTGGGTGCGGGACCACGCGATACTGCTTCAAGAAGGCTGCGGGATCCGATATTGGGGCGCTCCGCCCTAGCTGGGGGATGAGCGGTGAGGGCGGGGCGCAGGATATGTCTGAGTGTTGAGGCAATCCGTTGACGTCCCCGGGTTGTCCTTCTGACGGCCTGCGCTCCGACCACGACTCCCGCGCAAAGGATCGACCGTGACGAGATACGCCGACCTTGGGCAGGCATCTATGGCTGGGTGGAGGCCCGATGTTCGCGCTGTCGGGCGGCTGTCCGCCGACCCGCCCTGCTCGGCGATACGGCGCGCGCTCCGACATCGAAACGCGATCTGGGCACTGGCGGTGACGATCCTGTTGGGCGGCTGTGCGAGCCCGATCGGCATCCGGATCGCGGATCCTCGCGAGGTTCAGCTCGACCTGACCCGCAGCGCCCTCACCAACGACGAGCCGAGCGATGCCTCGCTGAACGAGCTCCGCCGTTACGACCTGTTGCAGGCGTACAAGAACGACCCCGACGCCGCTCTCGCGAAGCTCCGCGCCTATGCCCTCGCGGAGGAGCTGCCCCCGGACGCGCTCTTCGCGTTGGCCGAGCTGTGGTTCCTGCGGGCCGAACACACCAGGCAGCAGGGGCAGTACGCGGCGGCGGTCGTCTACGCCTATGCGCTCCTCTTCCCGGAGGGTGGGCGCGCTCGGCTCGATCCCCTCGATCCGCGCCAGCGTATCACGGCCGACCTGTACAACCGCGCGCTCACCCTGGCCTTCAAGCGGACGAAGAAGGGCACGATCCCGTTGAACGGGAGTGGTGTCGTCGAGCTGCCGTTCGGGCGCATCAACATCTCGGTTCCGCCCGACATCCTGAAGATGAAGGGGATCGAGCTCTACGACCTGCAGCCAGTGGCCGAGCTCGAGGTGCGGGGCCTCCGGAACAGATACCGGCGTCCGGGCATCGGCGCGCCGCTCGCCGCGAAGACTCGTCCGCTCCCGGGTGTGGTGCAGGCGGTCCCGGTCGGCCCCGTGGTGCGCGTGCCGTTGACCGCGGTGCTGCGCATCGACTCGCCGCTCGCGGGCATCCGCACGGGAGAGCTCAGCGCTCGCCTGGAGCTGCTCGCTAGTCTGGACACCGAAACCATCGAGATCGACGGTCGCGCGACGCCCCTCGAAGCAGAACCGACCGCGGCGCTCGCCGCCTCGCTGGAGGAGTCACAGTTCTGGAAGAAGGAGGTGCAGGTCTTCCTGGGCCACGCCCTCGGCGTCCGAGGGGAGAGCAAGCTCGGCGCGCTGGGCCCCTACGTGAAGGGCCGCATCCCGGTGGTGTTCGTGCACGGCACGGCCTCGAGCCCCGCGCGCTGGGCCAACATGGTCAACGACCTGCTCGCCGATCCGCGGCTCCGCAACCGGTACACGATTTGGTTCTTCGCGTACGACTCGGGCAATCCTATCGTGTACTCGGGCTACCAGCTTCGCGACGCGCTCACGCAGGCGGTTGCCCGCGCCGACCCGAGCGGCGGGGATCCGTGCGTGCGCGACATGATCGTGATGGGTCACAGTCAGGGTGGACTCCTCACCAAGCTCACCGTGGTCGATTCGGGCGACGCCTTCTGGACGAACGTCAGCAACAAACCCTTCGACGAGATCACCCTCGAGCCCGACGACAAGGACCTTCTGCACGAGGTGCTGTTCGTGAAGCCCCTCCCCTTCGTGACGGAAGTCGCCTTCCTGGCCACGCCGCACCGCGGGAGCTACCTCGCCGGTCCGCAATTCGTGCGGCGCCTCGCCGAGTATTTCGTGCGCCTGCCCAGTAACATCGTCCGCGTCGGCTCGAGTCTCAGCACCCTCGGGCTCGTCAAACGGATGCCAACCAGCATCGACAACATGTCGCCGGGACACCCGTTCATCAAGAAGCTGGTGAACATTCCGGTAGCCGCGACGGTCACCGCCCACTCGATCATCTCCGTCGATGACGATGCGCCTCTCGACCGAGCCGGCGACGGGGTCGTGAAGTACGAGAGCGCGCACATCGACGGCGTCGCATCCGAGCTGATCGTGCAAAGCCCTCACTCGGGAATGCAGGATGCGCCACAGACCATCGAGGAAGTGCGGCGGATTCTTCTCGATCACTCCACGAAGTCGGCGTGCCCGATGCCTCCCGACTGACGAGCGAAGCTCAGCTACTCCCTGCAAAGACGAAGATCTGGCGCACGTCTCAGATCGGGTGTTCCCGCATCTGCCTCAAGGGCCGGCCACCTCGATCGCGCTGCGCAAGAGGAAGGCCGTCACCGGTACGAGCGCTCGGCGCCCTACCCGAGTCGTTCCCGGCCGCGCCAACGACGGCCCCGACGGATTCCCGTCGGCGGAAGCGGACGCGACCTGTCGCAACGACCGGGGCCGGGTTCGGCAACGTTCCGCTTGGAGCGAATCGTGCTGGAGCATGCGGTATGGGCACCCGCCCGGCCCGGCCTGCCCCGATGGCGATCGCTTTCGCCAAGCGCGCACTGGCGCCGTGGCGGTGGCTTACCGCGCCCCGCGTCTCCGGCCTCGAGAACGTGCCGCTCGACCGTCCCATCCTCCTCGCCGGCAACCACACACTGATGGGCCTGCTCGACGTCCCGATCATGCTGCTCGAGCTGCACGACCGGCTCGGCATCTGGCCGCACCCGCTGGGCGACCACATCCACTTCCTCCTGCCGGGGTGGCACCACCTGCTGGAAGCGTTCGGAACCGTCGAGGGGACCCGTGAGCGCTGCCACGCGCTCATGCAGGCGAGGGAATCGGTCCTGGTCTTCCCGGGTGGCGCTCGCGAGGTGTTCAAGCGACGCGGAGAGCAGTATCGGCTCAAGTGGGACGGGCGCACCGGCTTCGCCCGGCTCGCGATCGAGCACGGGTACCCGATCGTCCCGTTCGCCGCGGTGGGGGCCGAGGAGTGCTACGACATCCTGGTCGACGCCGGCGATCTCCGCCGCCTGGTCCCTCCGCTCCGCTGGGTCCCGCGCTCCGACGAGGCACCCCCGCTCGTTCGTGGACTCGGGCCGACGTTGCTGCCGCGGCCGCAGCGGTTCTACTTCCACTTCGCACCGCCGGTGGAAACGGCGCACCTCGCGGGGCTCGCGGACCGCGCGTGCGGCGCGGTGCGCGATCAGGTACGCGCCGCGGTGGAGACGGGGATCGCCTTCCTTCTCGACGAGCGCGAGCGGGACCCGGGATCGTCGGTGGTCCGGCGACTCCTGGCGGCGTAGAGACGGGCGATGGCGGACGGCCCCTCCCGCTCCTTCTTCGACGTGTGGTCGGGCTTCTACGACCTCCCGCTCGTCCAGCGCCTCGTCTATCGTCCGGTGCAGGATGCAGTGGTGGCCGCGCTCCGCACCACCCCGCCGCGACGCATCCTCGACGTCGGCTGCGGCACCGGTCTCCTCGCGACCAGGCTCAGCCGGGAATTCGACGGGGCGACGCTCGTCGGCTGCGACTTCTCGCACGGCATGCTCGTGCACGCGCGTGGCCATGGCGCCCCCGTGGCGTGGGTGCAGGGAGACGCGCAGCGCCTGCCCTTCCGCGACGCATCGGTCGACGCGATCGTCTCGACCGAGGCCTTTCACTGGTTTCCCGACCAGCGGCGCGCGCTGGCCGAGTTCATCCGCGTGCTCGTGCCCGGCGGGCGGCTGCTGGTCGCGCTCGTCAACACGCCGAACGACGCTGTGCGGACGCTCTTCCGCATCGGCTCGCGGGTGATCTGGCAGCCGTTCGACTGGCCGACGCGGGACGAGATGCGTGAGCTCTTCGAGGGGGCGGGGTTCGAGGTCGAGTCGCAGCAGCGCGTTTCCCGGATCCCGGCCGGCATGCTGCTTCCGCCGGTGCTGACCGTGGGCCGGCGACCCGTGTGACACCCGAGGGTGTCGGCGCGCGGCTAGGCCGAGCCCGAGCGGGCCCAGGCCTGTAGCTCCTTGATGCGCGTGTACCCGCCGCTCCCCTCGACGATTCCCTCGGTCCGCGCGTCGTGGATGCAGTCGACCGGACAGAGGGGCACGCAGAACCCGCAGTCGATGCACTCCTCCACCTCGACCACGAACCGTCCGAGGAAGTCCCCTGCCACTGGGTGGATGGCGTCGACCTTCCCGGGGCAGGCATGCTCGCACGCCCCGCACCCGATGCAGGTCTCGTCGATGTAGAAGTGCCCCGCCTGCTTCGCCACGGCTCAATCCGGGAAGACGGTCTCGAATGCCGCCGAGGCGTTCACGAACTCCTGCAGACTCTGGTTGTAGCGGAAGTAGAGGTCCTTCCGGAGCACGTCGTCGGACCGGACGCGGATCGGCGTGTCGAAGTGACTGAGCCGGTTCAGGGTCTGCTCGAGCGCCGGACGCCCACCGCCCTGCCGGATGCTCTCGATCATGGTGCGCCAGACGGCGAGGGGCGCCTCCAGCACGAAGTCGGCCCGGGCCTCGTCGTCGGCGACCCGGACGTCGGTCACCGCGAACTCCTCGAACGTCACCTGCACCGCGAGCGGCCGCGCGCCCGTCACCGTGAACTGGGCCGTGCAGTCGACGTAGCCGAGCTGCTCCTGTCGGGCCCGGTTCGCATTCATCAGGTCGGCGAGCCGCCGGAACCATTCGAGCGACGGGAACGGAACCGGGGCGGTCGCGACCGCTGCCGCTCCGGCCGCCATCACGCGTGTCCCCACGGCGCCTGCAGGGGGATCTTGCAACGCGCCCGACGGTCGAAGCCCGCGCGCGCACAGCGCTGGAGGTACTCCTCGATGAACATGCTCCAGAGCTTGGCCATGCCCTCCATGCCCTGGTCGATCTTGTCGAGGCCGCCGCCCAGCAGAACGGCGATCGGCTCGACCAGCGCCGGCTCGGTGAAGCTCGACAGGATGACCAGCTCCCCCACGTCGGAGAAGCGGTGCATCTCCTCGACGCCCTGGGCGCGGTTCGGATGGTGGTCGAGCCACCACTTGAACTCCATCACGCCGTACGACACGTGCCGCGCCTCGTCCTGCAGGCAGCGTCGGAAGATCTCCTTGTCGACGTGCGTCTTGGCGATCATCTCGCCGGAGCGGAAGATCGAGAGCACGAGCCCCTCGCCCAGGAGGTTCAGCAGGAACGTGCCCATGGTGTGGGTGGGAGCGTCGAGGATGGCCTTCAGCGCCCACTCGAACCCGGCGCCGGCGTGCAGCAGGCCGCCGCCGGCGATCGCGCGCTTGCGGAAGACCTCCTGGTGGCGTGCCTCGTCCATGATCTGGGTCGCCAGGAAGCTCTTCACCTCGAGGAAGTCCTGCGGGATGCGGTACATCCACTTGGCGGGGAAGTCGCCGGCGACGAATTCCACCTCCGTCAGGAACGTACACAGCTGCGATGTGGCCTTCTCGAGGTCGTCGGGGAGCGGCGCCAGCTCGCTCCACGGGATGTCGCGGGTGGCGTTCCACTGCCGCGCCTTCGCCTCTTCGTAGAGCGTGATCACGTTGTCGGCCCAGACCTCGTCACGGTTGACGACCGTGTAGTCGTCGAGCACGGGCATCTCGTTGCGGTACGGTTCGCGGACCGAGCCGCGCGCGGTGAAGTTCCTCCAGTCGGCGACGGCCGGTATCTCGCCGTACCCCTTCACGTTGTTGACGTCCGTGTAGGTGAGCCCGCGCGACGAGGGCTTGGCGCGTCGTCCCCAGTTGGCCTGGCTGGTGTCGAGCCAGTGCAGCGAGAACTGCCCGCGGGCGAGACGTTCGGCGTTCCGCTGCAGGATCGCCGTCCACTCGGGGTTCTCCTCCCCGAACCGTCGCTCGTACCACTGGACCGCCGCCTCGCCGACCGTGGCCGGCTGTGGATCCTGAACGCGCACGCCCTGGGCCATGCCTTCCCTCCTGGGTTCGAGTTACGTCGCCTATACGCCGCTATTGAAGTTACTGTCAATAGCGATTCTCGCCTGGCGTGCCCGCGCCTGCTACGGTGGCCAGCATGTCCCCCCGCGCCCTCTCCCAGCCCCGCCCGCGCGCCACCCGTATGGCCCCCGAGGCCCGCCGAGCCCAGCTGCTCGCCTGTGCGGTGCGGGTCTTTGCTCGCCGCGGACTCGGTGCAGCGCGGCACGCCGACGTCGCCACCGAGGCCGGGGTCTCACTCCCCGCGGTGTTCTTCTACTTCGACACCCGCGAGCAGCTGGTGGCGGCGGTCCTGGACGAGGTCGCCCGCCACTACCTGCGGATGATCGCCGAGGTCCTCGCCGAGGACGCCCCTCCGCGCGAGCGGCTGCTGGCGGTGGCCCGCGCCTTCGCCGAGTCGGTCGAGCGTCACCCGGACCATGCCCGGGTGTGGCTCGATTGGAGCACGGCGGTGCGAGAGGAGCTCTGGCCACGCTATCTCCGCTTCCAGGCGCGCGTGATCCAGGCCCTCACCCGCATCGTCCAGGAGGGCCAGCGCCGCCACGAGATCCGCCGGGACATCCCCCCGGCGGACGCTGCCCTCGTCATGTACGGGGCCGCGTACATCGTGATGCAGCTCCAGCTTCGCGGCGCGACCCCCTCCCGGATCGCCCGGTTCGCGCGCAGCCTGATCGCGGCGATCGCGACGGCGACGTGAACCACAGGCACCACCGTCAGAACCGCATCAGTACCGAGCCCGCGATCGCGAGCAGGACGTTCGCGAACGCATACGTCCCGGCATAGCCCACCGTCGGGAGCGGGCTGTCGGCCTGGCGGTTGACGATGTCGAGCGCCGGCGTGCTGGTGAGCGCACCCGTCAGCGCCCCCAGCAGCATGACGGGATCGAACCCGAGCAGCCAACGGCCGACGACGAAGCCGACGACGAGCGGACCCGTCATGACAACGAGCGCGGCGATCGGCAACCACACGCCCGTTGTACGCAGCGCGTCCATCACGGATCCGCCCGCCTCGAGTCCGACGTTCGCGATGAAGAACTGCAGGCCGAGCTCCATCAGCACGCCGGCCGCCGCGACCGGCAGCCGACCGAACGTCGGATTGATCGTCCGTGCGTAGCCGACGAGGAGACCCGAGAGCAGGAGCCCGCCGGCGGTACCGAGACCGATCGGCACGCCCGCCACCTTCACGCTCACCAATCCCATCAGGATGCCCGCGGCGATCCCGAAGGCGAAGGTCACGAGGTCCGTCTCGCTCCCCGTGTCGGCACTGGTGTCCGGAGTCGGACCCGGGCCCGTCCCGCGCGTCTCCGCGAGCCGTCGCGCCTCCGCCTTGAGGTCGATGCCCATCAGGCGCGGCAGGAGCGAGACCATCAGCACGAGCCCGAAGAGGCCGACCACGTAGCTGATCGCGTACGACGCGGCGATGTTGCCGAGGACCGTCGTCGCCGCGACTCCCGCGGGCAGCATGGCCATGCCGTCACGCACCGCGTCCTGGGCCGCGACGAGCGTCGGCGTGCTGGTGAGCGCCCCCGCCAGCAGCCCGGCACGGTAACCCGGAGGCAGGGCGAGCCAGCGCCCGAAGGCCACGGTCTCGGCAACACCCACGGCCACGACGACCAGCGTGAGCGCGGCGTACCGGAGACCGTTCTCCCGGAACGCGCCGAAGAACTGCGGACCCGCCCGGAGGCCGACGCAGTAGATGAAGAGCATGAAGCCGACGCTCTGGCTGCCACCGGAGCCGTGGCATCCGAGATGTCCGAGGAGCAGCCCCGCGAACAGGACGCCGGTGGTGGCACCGACCTGCATGCCGAAGATGCGGATCCTGTCGAGCAGGTAGCCGACCCCGATCACGAGAAAGACCACCAGGGCGGGTTGGCCGCGGAGCACCTCGAGCATGCTCGTCGTCGGGGACGACGTCACTGCGGCCGCAGCACGGGGGCCGCGTCGACCGTCCTAGAGCTCGGCTTCATGTCCCCTCCTCGCAACGACGGCGTTTGCGACCGCCCGATGTCCGTCCGTAACACAGCTCACCCGCGACGGCGACCCGTCGCGAGCCTCGACTGCCACCGGCGGATGTCGTGCGGTTCCGACGGTTGCTTGGTGTGTGGCGTCGTGGAAGGAGCGATTCATGAGCGACAAGAAGCGACTGACCACGACCGCCGGCTGTCCGGTGGTCGACAACCAGAACGTGGCGACCGCCGGCCCCCGCGGGCCACAGCTGCTGCAGGACGTCTGGTTCCTCGAGAAGCTCGCGCACTTCGATCGCGAGGTGATTCCCGAGCGCCGCATGCACGCCAAGGGGTCCGGCGCGTACGGGACCTTCACCGTCACCGGTGACATCACGCGCTATACGCGGGCCAGGATATTCTCCGCGGTCGGCAAGAAGACGGAGCTCTTCGCCCGCTTCACCACCGTGGCGGGCGAGCGCGGCGCGGCCGACGCCGAGCGCGACATCCGCGGTTTCGCGGTGAAGTTCTACACCGAGGAGGGCAACTGGGACCTCGTCGGCAACAACACGCCGGTGTTCTTCCTGCGCGACCCGCTGAAGTTCCCCGACCTGAACCACGCCGTGAAGCGCGATCCGCGCACCAACCTGCGCAGCGCGAAGAACAACTGGGACTTCTGGACGTCGCTCCCCGAGGCGCTGCACCAGATCACCATCGTGATGTCGGATCGCGGCATCCCCGCCACCTACCGGCACATGCACGGCTTCGGCTCGCACACGTTCAGCCTCATCAACGCGAAGAACGAGCGCTTCTGGGTCAAGTTCCACTTCAGGTCGCAGCAGGGGATCAAGAACCTGAGCGATGGCGAGGCCGAGACGATCATCGGCAAGGATCGCGAGAGCCATCAGCGCGACCTCTACGAGAGCATCGAGCGGCGTGACTTTCCGAAGTGGACGCTCAAGATCCAGATCATGCCGGAGGCCGACGCGGCCAAGGCGCCGTACCATCCCTTCGACCTGACCAAGGTCTGGCTCCACAAGGACTACCCACTGATCGACGTCGGCGTGATGGAGCTCAACCGCAATCCGGAGAACTTCTTCGCCGAGGTGGAGCAGTCGGCGTTCAATCCGGCCAACGTCGTGCCCGGCATCGGCTTCTCGCCCGATAAGATGCTGCAGGGCCGGCTCTTCAGCTACGGTGACGCCCAACGCTACCGGCTGGGCGTCAACCATCACCTGATCCCGGTGAATGCCCCGCGCTGCCCGGCGCACAGCTACCATCGCGACGGCGCGATGCGCGTGGACGGCAATCACGGCGGCACGCTCGGCTACGAGCCGAACAGCTACGGCGAGTGGCAGGAGCAGCCCGCCTACCGCGAGCCCCCGCTCCGTCTGGACGGCGCAGCCGACCACTGGGATCACCGCGAAGACAAGGACTACTATTCGCAGCCCGGCGCCCTGTTCCGCTTGATGAGCGCGGAGCAACGGCGGGTACTCTTCGAGAACACGGCGCGTTCCATCGGCGGAGCTCCGAAGGAGATCCAGCTCCGCCACGTCGGCAATTGCCTGAAGGCCGATCCCGCCTACGGCAAAGGTGTCGCGGATGCGCTCGGTATCGCGCTGAACGACGTACCCAGCTAGTCCGTGGGCTCCGTCCCGTCGCGTCTCTGCTTCGAGGTCGACGCCTGCGCGGTGGCGTCGCGTGCCCGGGCGGCCCGGTTCCGCACGCTGCACGGCGAGGTGCTGACCCCCGTCTTCATGCCGGTCGGGACGCACGCGACCGTCAAGGGACTGACGGTCGAGGATCTCGCCGCGGCGGGCTCGACCGTGCTGCTCGCGAACGCGTACCATCTGCTGCTCCGTCCGGGCCCCGAGGTGTTCGCGCGTCTCGGCGGCATCCATCGCGTTCATGCGACTGGAACGGCGCCGTGCTGACCGACTCGGGCGGCTTCCAGGTGTTCTCGCTCGCCGACGACCGCGACGATCACCGAAGAGGGCGCCGTCTTCCGGAGCTACGTCGACGGCAGCCGCATCGTGCTCAGCCCGGAGCGCAGCATCGAGGTCCAGCGGGCGATCGGCAGCGACATCATGATGGCGATGGACGAGTGCATCGCCTCGACGGCGGACCACGCCACCGCCGCGGCGGCGATGGAGCGCACCCACCGCTGGGCCGTCCGCAGCCTCGAGGCGCGCGGCGACTCGCCGCAGGCGCTCTTCGGCATCGTCCAGGGCGCGTGCTTCGAGGACCTCCGCCGGGAGAGCGCCGAACGCCTGACCGCGCGCTGCCGTTCGACGGCTTCGCGATCGGTGGCCTCGCGGTCGGCGAAGTCCAAGGCGGAACGCGAGCGCTTCACCGCGCTGACGACCGACCTCCTGCCCGCGCGACCTGCCGCGCTACCTGATGGGCGTCGGCACCCCGCTCGACCTGCTCGAAGCCGTCGATCGCGGCGTCGACATGTTCGACTGCACCATGCCGTCGCTGCTGGCCAAGCAGGGCGTGGCCTTCACGTCGGCCGGGCGGCTGAACCTCTATCGCGGCGTCTACAAGCTCTCCGACCAGCAGCCGTGGACGCCCGGTGCGACTGCACGACGTGCGCCGGCTACTCGCGCGCCTACCTGCACCACCTGGTGAAGACCGGGGAGCCGCTCGGCTGGCAGCTCCTCACGCGGCACAACCTGCGCTTCTACCACGACCTCATGGCGACGATGCGGCAGCACATCCTCGCCGGACACCTTCGCCGGGTACTACCGCGACGAGCGGCGACGCGCTGGCGCGCGGCGACGAGGAGAACCCGCCGATTCCGCCGATCTCCCGGCGGCGACGCGGCCGCCCGCGCACGAGCGACCGCTTCGAGATCCGCGTGTCCGAGCACGGATGGGCCAGCGTGCGTCGACAAGCCGTCGGGCGAGATCATGCACGCGGGACTCGATCCGACGGCCGAGGCGCAGGCGCTCTACGTCGAGCAGTCGCGGCTCGGCCGAGCGCCTGCGCGAGCCGCTCCCCGCGCCGGTCGTCGTCTGGGACGTCGGTCTGGGCGCGGCCCACAACGCCATGGCGGCGCTCCGGTGCCGCGAGGCGACGGCGGCGCACGCGCAGCGGCCGCTCCATCTCGTCAGCTTCGAGCACGACACGCGTGCGCTCCGCCTCGCGCTGCGCAACCCGGCGCGCTTTCCGCACCTGCAGTGCGCCGCCCCGAACCTCGTCCTGCGCTTCGGCGAATGGCGGTCGCCGGAGCGCGACGCTCACGTGGACGCTCCTCGAGGGCGACTTCCGCTCGCGTCTGACGGACGCACCCACGCCCGACGTGCATCTTCTACGACCCGTTCTCGGCCAGACCGATCGCGAGATGTGGACGCTCGACTGCTTCGAGGAGCGTGTTCGCGGCCTGCGGCGACCACGACACCGAGCTCTTCACCTACTCGGCGTCGACCGCCGTGCGGGCGGCGCTCCTGGCAGCGGGCTTCCACGTCGCTCGCGGCGCCGCGACGGGGCCGAAGGCGGAGACGACCGTGGCGATGACACCCCGCGCCGCGCTCCGAGCGGCGGCGCGGCGACGGGTCCCTCTGGGGCCGGAGTGGCTCGACCCGCTGGGAACGGAGCGAAGCGCGATTCCCGAGCGACGTGCTGCCCGACGCCCAGGGCGCCTTCATCGAGCGGATCAGCTGGCTGCCACAGCTCCGCGGGTGCAGCCCGTAGTGCCCGAGCCGGTCACCCTTCGACCGGCGATCTGCACCAGATGGTCCCGCCGTAGCCGAGGCCGGGCGTGAAGAGGAATGCGGCCCCGAGATCGAGGATTCGCTGCACGGCGGGGCTCGGCGGGTCGCTGGCTATCGACCCGACCTTCTCCAGATGGAGATCCCGGACGTACGCCTGCACCAGGGGGGAGTCGTCACCACGGTCCGTCATCAGGCAATCGGCGGCGTACACGTCGCGATGGTACGCCACACGCTCGTCGTCGGTGCCGCCGCGCCCGAAATACTGGAACTCGGCCCCCCGCTTGCGAACGGCGTAGAAGTACTTGTCGTCACCGACGACGCGCGCACCTTTCGGGATCCACGTGTCCACCGCGCGGTCGACTCTGTGGTAATCGGCGTCCGCCCACCGCGCGAAGACGAACGCGTTGCGGGCCAGATACCCGGAGAGGTTGAGGACGAGAAGCGACATGAACACCAGCACCGACAGGGACCGGCGCTCGGATCCGAGCAGCTGCGCCGCCAGGTAGCCGATCCCGAGGTATGCGAGCGGGACCATGAAGATGGAATAGAAGAGGTTCGGCTCGCGAACGATCAGGTAGAATCCGACGATGCCGGCGGAGACGAAAATCATGACGTCATTCGCGAACGCCCGGCGGCCCGCCGCCACCGAGAGCACGACCAGACCGAGGAGCAGCGGCACGTGCACCAGCCGCACCGCGCGACCACCCACGTACTCGCCCGGTACGCTCCGGTAGTAGTCGATCAGATTCCAGGGCGTCTGGAATGCGTAGAGCGCCCACGCACTGTACAGCACGCCCGCGGTCGCTCCCCAGACCAGGAGTTCGGTCGCGCGCGCAGGACTGCGCTCACGGACGATCCGGTAGATGAGGAGGCACCCGATCACGATGAGCAGGTACGCCGGACGCGGGGTGGTGAGAAGCGACAGGCCCGCGAAAACGCCCGACAGGAGCGCACGGCGGACCGAAGCACCGCCACTCGTCCGCTCCGGGGCCGGTATCGTCAGCAGGCTCAGCAGGACGAAGCCGAGCGACATCGTGTCCATCCGACCGCTGTGGCTGCTCTTGTAGAATGTCGGATCGAGCGCGAGCAGCGCGGCAGTCCACAGCGCGATGCTGGAGGGCACGCGTCGGGCGCGGAGGATCAAGCCGATTGTGACCACCACGACGAAGCCGAAGACGAGGGATGGCAGGCGGAACGCCAGGATGTCGAACGGCGCCACACGCATGATCAGGCTGGTGAGCCCAAAGTACGCCGGTCCGTATACGTAGACGGGCTTGTCGAACCAGAGCGGGCTGACGAGGAGCTTGAGCTCGCCGTTGCGTACCACTGAATCCGTGATGCTGGCGAAGAACGTATCGTCGAACCACGGCATCGGAGACCGGGCGAGGGTGAGGAGGTGCACCGCCACATAGACGACCGTGAGGCCAAGCACGACGACGAGCGGGAGCGGGCGTTCGAGCCAGCTGCGTCCGGTACCCATGTCGCCTCCCTACGCGCGCGTCCGGGCGTCGCCCGTCACGCGCGCCGGCACTCCCGCCACGATGGCGTGGGGCGGCACGTCGTGCGTCACCACCGCGCCGGCACCCACCAACGCCCCCTCGCCAACGGTCACGCCGCCGAGAATGGTCGCGTTGCTCCCGATCGAGGCGCCGGTCTTGACGAGCGTTCCCGCCACCTGCCAGTCCGCCTCAGTCTGGAGCGCACCATCGCCGGCGAGGGCGCGCGGATAGATATCGTTGATGAACATCACGCCGTGCCCGACGAAGACCCCGTCCTCGATCGTGACGCCCTCGCAGATGAAAGTATGGCTCGATATCTTGCAGCGTTCCCCGATACGGGCCCCCTTCTGGATCTCCACGAAGGTGCCGATGCGCGTCCCCGCGCCGACACTGCACCCGTAGAGGTTGACCATGTCCGGATGAAAGATCACGACCCCCTCGGCCAGCCGAACGTCCTTCGTGATCACGCCGTCCCCTTCCACGCGCGCGGCCGCGTCAACGTCACCCAGAGCAGGATTCCGAAGGCTCCCGCCAGCGCCGCCGCGTTCAGACCCGTATTGATGGCGACCGCCTGGCTGGACAGATCGAGCGCCGCGATCGCCCAGTAGGTTCCGAGGAGGTTCAGGAAGGGCACCAACATCAGCGCGCCCACGAGGCCGCGTATGCGGGGGGTGGCCGCGAGAAGCCGACCGGGGCCGACGCAGGCCAGCGGAAGCGCGAGCAGCAGGGCGTCGTAGACCTGGTGATAGAGCGCCAGCAGGATGGTGAGGCAGATCACGCTCGCGCCGAGCTGCCGGGCGTCGGATCGGGCCATGCTCGCGAGCCGCCGCACGGCGAGCATGCCGAGCCCGAGCACGATGACGGAGATCGCCATCGTCCCCATCGTCTCGGGGGCGCGACCCAGGACGTGGCCGAAGAGGGCCACGGCGTCGATGCGAATCGGGCTCAACGTCGGATCGAACTCGCGCGTGTCGGCGAAACGGTGATGATCGGCCACCAGCAGCTGAGCCATTGGCAGCAGACCGCCGGCGCGTTGCACGAGCACCCCCAGCGGAGGGAGCGTCACCAGGGCCGCCACCGCCGCGCCACGGATCACCTCGCGCCACGCACCGGCCGCCAACATGAGCAATCCCAGAGGGAGCCCGAAGGTCGGCTTGAACGTCGTCAGCGCGAGCGCGATTCCCGACCACCACGGCCGCGAACCGGCGAACATCAGCGCGGCGAAGCACGCGGCCGTGGCGGTGGCAGCGCTCTGGCCGAGGAGCATATTGCCCTGACCCGGCCGGGAGAGCAGGAGGACGGCCGTGAAGCCGAGCACCTGCCACAGGCGCGCGGTGCCGGTCGCAAACCGCAGGGCAAACGCGGTGACGAGCATCATCAGCAGCAGGGAGACGACGAAGTAGACCCACTCCGCCGTCCGCAGCGGCAGCATGCCGAAGGGCAGATGCAGCACGAGGGTGAGCGGCGAGTACAGCCCGAACTCCCGGTCGTGGTAGCGCCCAACGAACTGCTCCGCATCGTACGGATTGCAGCCGCTCAGCAGACACACGACGGGGTAGTACACCGCGGTGCGGAAGTCACAGAGCGACCAGGAGGCCACGTTCGTCTGCCCCCAGAACCCCCCGACGCGCGCCGCCGTGATCGCCGACGCCCCCAGAAGAAGCGCGCCGGCGGCAACCACCTTCGACGACGGACGACCCCGAGCCGGAGCCGCTTCCGTTGGCAGGTTCACCACTTCCACGCGCTCGTCACCCGGAGGCGTCTCACAACACACCGACCCGCGTCCGTCAACCGCAAGCTCCTTGTCACAAGCCTCGTTCGCGCTCTCCCCGCCGCTCGGGATGCGCTGGCGACGCGAGCATCGCGGCAGCGAGGTGTTCGGTCAGGTCGGCGATGAAGTCGCCGCGGTAGGGCGGCGCGCCTCGGTGAACACGACGAGCACGAACTGCCGTCCCGAACGGCTGCGCACGATGCCGGCGTCGGCGTAGATCGGCCCCCACGTGCCGCTCTTCGCGTAGACCTCGAGGTCGGGCAGACGGGCCGCGCCGCCGGCGATGCGGTGCCGCGAGATGCGGCTGCTCCGTCGGATCGCGCCGCATGCGCCGGCGCACGGTCGCCGAGTCGCGCGGTGACAGCGCGCGATCGGTCGCGAGCAGCGCCAGCAGCTTCGCCGTGCCCACCGCGGTCATCGCGTTGCGATTCGGTGAACTCGTCCGTCGCGGCGCCGGCAGGCCACCGACTGCGGTCGGCGAGGAACTGCTGGTCGCGACCGAAGAGGTCGCCGTCGCCGTCGTAGGTCGGGTTGACGCAGTGCAGATCCGTGAAGCCGAGCGCGTCGCAGCCAGCGCTCCACGGCGAGCCGGCGATCGCGGAACTCGGCGTAGGCCTCGGGCGCGCAGCGCCGGCCCCGGCGTCGTTCCGGTCAGGCGCGCGAACACCTCCTGCGTCGCCTGGTTGCTGCTCTCGTGGATCATCTGGGTGAGCAGGTCGTCGAGCTCGCGCGTCGATGCGGCAGCTTGCCCTGCTCCTGCCAGGCGTAGGCGGCCATCAGGTAGACGAACTTGACGACGCTGGCCGGGTAGATCGGCGTGTCCCCGCGGCGCTGCGCCAGCCGCGGCGCATCGCCGTGGCTCAGGTCGAGCAGCGCGATGCGCACGTCGGCCGGCCGCAGCGTCGGGTCCGCGGCCTCCGAGTGCTGCGACGAGTCGAGTCGAGAAACGCCTGCAGCTCGGCGACGGGCGGATCGACGCCAAGGTAGTCGCGCGCCGCGGCCGGCGGCGCGGCGGCTCGGCTACCAGCACCGCGAGGACAGCGACGGCCGAGCAGCATGCGACAGCCACGCGCACCACGCCGGCAGCCGAGCGCATGCGCCCCGCATCGGTGCGCTCGAGTCCGCGGCGCTCGACACGGGTCGAGCGACGAGCCCGATTGCCGCTCGAGCGTCACATGCGGAATGGAGGCGACGTGAAGCGAGGCCGTGTGTCTGAGGGATGCGTGATCGTGCGGGCTCGTCGCCTGCTGGTCGCTGCTGCCGGCGCCGGCGGCGGCGTTTCGCGCGCCGGCGCTGTCGGCGCAGCAGCAGAAGGCGCTGCGCGACAACTTCGCGCTGTGCACTCGAAGCTGAAGGGACCGTACACCGAGAACTTCTGCGTCTGTCCGGACGGCAAGAAGACTCCCGGTGCGCGGCGCGAGCGGCCGGCTCGGCATCGGCTGCAAGAACCCGCTCTTCTGCGCGGCCTATCGCGCGCCGTGGGCCGAGGCGCTGGCGAAGCAGCGCGATGTACATCGCCAACATCTTCTCGCGCGACCTCTACCTCTGGGACAGCTTTCCCGATCACAACGACCTGGTGCGCGGCTACATCCTCGAGAAGTACTTCATCGAGACCAACCCGAACCACAAGCTCAGCCAGCTGCGCGCCTTCGGCGGGCTCTCCGGCGCCGAGTACGAGACCCCTGCGTCGGCCGCGCTTCTTCGAGACGCTACCTGAGCGCGCCCGAGTTCAACGACACGCCGCGACTTCCTGCTCGCCTACGAGCTGCAGAAGCGCTTCTTCGTGCGCGCCGACCTCGGCCAGATCGAGAAGGTGCGCGCCATGGCGGTGCGCATCCAGGCCGCCGATCCCAAGTTCAAGCCGCTGCGCGACGCGATCCACAACCAGCTCTCGGCCGGCCTGATTCCGCAGCTCGTGGCCTATCGCGACCAGCTGCCGCCGGGATCGATCCGCACGCCAGGTCGACGAGCTCATCGCCGAGATCACGAAGCTGACCGCGCTCGACGAGAGCGCGCTCGCAGACGCCAGGTCGCGCGAGATCGAGGACGCGGCGCTGCGCGCGCAGCTCACGCGCGCTGATGCCCGCGGCCGAACGCCGACCCGGTCGACGCCATCTCGTCGCTCGGCGCAGCTCATGGTGCTCGACGCGCGCAGACGCGTCGCCGCGCGCAAGGTGTCGCCCGCCGACGCCCGGCGGCTGATCGACCTCGACATCACCGCCGCGGCCGAGTCATCCAGCAGCGCGGCAGCGCGCTGCTCGACGAGCGGCACGGCGTCTGACGCGTCGAAGCAGTACCTGCAGCTGCTCGGCGCGCTCACCGACGCCGACCTACGGCGCCGGCCTGCTCGGCGACGCGCGAGCGCGAGGCCGCCGACGAGCGCCTTGCGCGATCTCCTGGCTGCGCCGCACCAATCGCGCGCAGGACTTCACGCGCGAAGCTGCAGCAGGCGGAGCGCGTGGTCGAGTGGGCGCAGGCCAACGCCGATGCTCGCCTTCGCCGAGGTGTGGGCGCCGTGGACCTTCCTGCTGCCGCAGACCGCCGGCATCCGCGACGACATCCTGCGCGGCTCGCCGCTGCTGCTCTACGCGCAGGTGGCGCGCCGTCTCGACGACTTCGCCGCCGGGCGCGCAGCGCACTCACGCACGATCTCTTCGGCACCGCGGTCGACACCGACGTGCGCGCCCTCAACCCCGGGCTCGCCCTGGGCCGGCTGCGCGTCGCGCCGAAGGACGGCGCGTACACGCGCGACGAGATCGTCGCGCTGCCGCGAGACGCCCGCCGACCTCGATCCGGCCGCCGGCATCCTCACGCAGGGCGAAGGCAACGTCCTGTCGCACGTGCAGCTGCTGGCGCGCGCGCTCGGCATCCCCAACGTCGTCCTCGGCCCGAGCGCCTACCAGCAGATCGCCCGCACGACGGCAGCAGGTGTTCTTCATCGTCACGCCGGGCGGGCGCGTCATCCTCAAGGAGGCGTCGGCCATGACCGCCGCAGGACCGCGACCGTCTACGACGAGTACACGCGCAACCAGACGCGCGACGCGCGACGGCAGCCTCGGGGCCGAGCGGACCGCGGCTCCACATCGACCGCGCCAAGATCGACCTGACGCAAGAACATGCCGATCGACCTGAACGAGGTCCGCCGCAAGGACTCGGGCCGCTTCTGCGGCCCGAAGGCCGCCTACCTGGGCGAGCTCAAGCACCTCTTCCCCGACCACGTCGCGCGCGGCATCGTCGTGCCGTTCGGCGCCTACTACGACCACTACCAGAACGCCACGGTCGCCGTGCCCGACGAAGCTGCGCGGGCGCTCGGACTCGCGACGCCGGGCGAGCCGCTGCCGGACTTCGTCGAGCGCACCTACAAGGAGTTCTTCGACGTGATGATGCCGGCCAGGAAGAGCGAGAAGGAGCTGGCGGCGTGGATCACGCCGCGCCTCGACGATCATCCGCTACTCCATCCGCCAGGCGCCGCTGTCGCCCGAGCTGCAAGCGAGGCCATCCGCGAGGGCCTCGACGCGGACGGGCTGCTGACGAGCGCGCGACGCAGACCGTCGGCTGCTTCGTGCGCAGCGACACCAACGTCGAGGACCTCGACAACTTCAACGGCGCCGGGCTCAACCTCACCGTCTTCAACCGCAAGTCGCTCGACGACATCTACGACGGCCTGAAGGAGGTCTGGGCGTCGCCGTTCGAGTTCCGCTCGTTCTCCTGGCGCCAGACGCTGATCGACGATCCGCTCTGGGTGCTGTCGTCGGTCGTCATCCTCGAGTCGGTGCCGTCGGACAAGTCGGGCGTGCTGGTGACCGCCGATCTCAACCACGGCGAGCCCGGCAAGATGATGGTGGCCACGTCGGAAGGCGTCGGCGGCGCGGTCGACGGCACGTCGGCCGAGACCCTGCTGTGGTCGCCGCAGGGCGTCGAGCTGGTGCACGCTCTTCAAGTCGCCGTGGCGGAACCAGCTGCTGCCCGGCGGCGGCAGCGCAGATCGTGCCGTCGACCGGCAGCGACACCGTCCTCGAGCCGGACGAGCTGCAGCAGATCGTCGGCGCCGGCCAGAAGATCACCGAAGACCTTCACGCCGGTGCAGCGACCCGGCGGGCAAGCCGCGACCGTGGGACATCGAGTTCGGCTTCGCGGACGGCAAGCTCTGGCTCTTCCAGTGCCGGCCGTTCCTCGGCAACGATCAGCTCAAGAACATCCCGGCGCTCGCGCCGCTGGAGGGCGCGAGCGCGGCGCACGAACGGGACGACAACGACTCTCGCTCGAGGAGATCCTCCGATGAACGTCCTTCGCGCCGAGCGACCTCCGGTCGCCGCTGACTCTGCTGGCGCTCGGCTCCTGCGTGGCGCCGTCGCCTGCGCTCGCGCCGCCCTCGTCGAGGCCAGCGACACGACCTGGGACGGCAGCGAGCCGCCGCAGGGCATCTACTTCCACTGGTACGAGCCGTCCTTCTACACCGGCTTCGCGCCGCGCACGCAGGATCCGCACGCGCGTGCACATCCGAGCTGTCGCGCGGCAACCAGGTGCGCGTCACCGTGGTGCTCGGCGACGCACGAGCTCGACGCCTACCTCGACGACCTGGTGCTGCGCCGCAAGACCTACCAGGAGCTGATCGACGCGAAGGTCATCGAGCTCACCACCAACAACGGAGTACGAGCGCTTCGTCGCAGAAGCTCGACCAGGCGGGCGTGGCCGATGCGGCCAAGAGCCGCGCACGCGTCGGGCCCGACGCCTATCGGCAGAAGAGCCGTCGACATCATGAGCGCGCTCAACCCCGAGCGCGTCTTCCGCATCAAGATGCCGGTCGACGCGGTCGCTGGCGCAGCTGGCACGCCGGCTGAGCGCCGCCGACCTGGCGGCTCCGACGCACGCAGCTCGACGCCGCCAACGCGTTCTCCCCGGCCGCGTGAACCTGTACGCAGCTGACGCCCGGCGCTCGACGCCGCGCTCGCGGCGCGTCGATCGGCGCCGCGACGGCGGGCGGCCCGACTCGCCCGGCGTTCCGCGACGCCGCGGTCGGCCTTCCTCGACGCGCGCCACCGGCGGCCACTACCGCGTCGCCGACGGCGTCGTCGAGGCGGTCGAGTTCACCACCATCTACCCGGCCGGCACGATCGACGGCGACGACGACGTACAAGGGCGAGAAGCTGCCCGAGTTCGGCGTCACCGGCGTCTGGCCGCTCATCCGCCGCGACGAAGGGCCGCGGCATCACCGGCATGGTCGACTACCTGTCGCCGAATCCCGGCTACGGGTTCATCACCATGCTGCCGCTACCAGCACGCCGGCGGCATCGTCTACAACGCCTTCCACAACGCCGGCGTGCGCTGCGAGCTCGGCGAGACGCCCGTTCCTGCCGAGCCGCCTGGCGCAAGGTGCATGGGCGAGCGCGACGGCAAGAAGCCCTACCAGAATCTCTGGATCATCAGCCGCGGGCCCGACGTCGCACGGCTGCACGCGGCTCGGCGTCGGGACACATGAGCGAGCTGCGCCAGATCGTGCCCAGCGAGTCACGACGGCCTGGACCGCGTCGCTACGTTCCGCAACCTGCCGCAGTGCTACGACGTCTTCGACATCGACGGCGACGGCACGCCCGAGGTGATGGGCGTGCAGTACTACCTCGCCTACAAGAGCAGCGAGCACACGCCGATCGCGCGCCTACGTCACCAACCGGCGCGAGCCCGTTCTACCGCTGGCTCTACGGCGACAACGTCGTCCTCGGCGGACGTCGGGCAAGACGCAGCATCAACGACGTGCCGGTCTGCCGCTTCGTGGGTCAGCAAGGCGGTCGAGGCCCAGACCATTCGCCGACGTGCCGCTCTACGAGGCGACGTTCGCGCCCGAGCCGATCCAGTTCTACACGGTGAAGCCGACGTCGCCTTCGACAGCCCGCCGGGCTTCGAGCTGAACCGCGAGCTGCGCAAGGTGGGCGCCGGGCACACGACCGATCGCGGCATGCTGCTGCTCAAGTGAGGAACGCCGATGGATCGACGTCACGCGATCGTCGCTGCGCTCCGTGCTCTCCGGCGATCTGCTCGCTGCGGCCGCGCGATGTCGCCGGCGACACGCGCTCGAGGAGCCGCCGCACTACGGTGTCTACTACGATCGCTACGAGCCGTCCTTCTACACCGGATTCGCGCCGCGCACGCCAGATCCCGCACGCATCCACCTCCACCTCGGGCGTGGCGACCAGCTGCGCGTCACGGTCGTGCTGTCGGACGACGTCGATGCGGAGTACGCCCGTGACCTGCTGGCGACGGCTACCGCACCTACCGTGCGCTGATCGACGAGCGGACAGCTCGATGCTGACGCAGAACCGCGGCTTCGAGGACTTCGAGCGCACGCTCGACGACGTCGCACTCGACCGCGCTGGTCGCCGACGAGGCGAAGCTCTCGCCGAGCGCGCTGCGCGAGCGCAACCTCCGCCTCCTCGAGCGGCTCAATCCCGGGCGCGTCTTCCGCATCCGCATGTCGGTCGACGAACTGCGTGCGCCGGTGGGTGGCGCAGGTCCGGCCCGAGGACCACCGGGCGCATGGACCCGGCGCGCCGGCTCGAGCTGCTGAACCTCCTGCTGCCGACGCGTCTCTTCGTCGACGAGATGCCGGCCGGAGCCGGTCGACGCGGCTCGAGGCGCTCGTGCGCGCGTGTCCGACGGCCGACGTCGCGCACGCTGCGACGCGAGTTCCTCGCCCTGCTCGCCTGCTCGTGCGCGTCACGCACGGCATTCTATCCCGTCCACGACGGCGCCCTCGAGTTCGACGAGTTCACCGCCATCTATCCGGTGGGGTCGCTGCAACGACATACGTGCCGTACCGCGGCCGGCAGATCCCCGCAGTATCCGACGCCGGGCCGCCGCGCGCTCACGACCCACCAGCGGACGCTGACCGTCGACCACGTGCCGACCGACGACTCGTACAGCTACTCCCCGTGGCTCCCGTACATGCACGTCGGCCCGCAGGATGCACAACGCCATCCACACCCTGTGCTGGAAGATGGAGCCGGCGGAGACGTCGTTCCTGCCGCCGGCCTGGCGCCACGTCGATCGCGGCAGCCGCGACGGGGCAGCCGTTCCGCTACCTGTGGCTGCTGTCGCGCGGCCCGATGTCGCACGGCTGCACCCACGTGAACGCGGGCCACATCGCCGAGCTCCGCCAGATGCTGCCGGCCGAGACGAGCAGCTCTGTACGAGGTCGACCTCTTCCTCAACACGTCGCACCGCGCTACGACGTCTTCGACATCGACGGCGACTTCACGCCCGAGGTGATGGGCGTGCGCTACTTCATCGCCTACTCGCTCAAGGACAACCAGCCGGATCGGCTGCGCGTCGCGCAACGAGCGGCACGCCTACTACGACTGGCTCTACGGCGGCGAGCTCGGATACGACGCCGACGACCGCGGCCTCTTCGCCGCCGTCACGGACGGCCGCTTCGTCGGGCGCGCGGCCGTGGACGGCTCGGACTACGCCGACATCGCCCTGTACGAGGCCGACTACGACGCCGGAGACGATCCAGTTCTATCGGCTGGTCGACATCCCGTTCGCCCAGGAGCTGCGCAAGGTCAGCCTCGCCTATCCGTTCCCCGGTCTGCTGGCGGCGGCCGGCCCGCGGGGACGACGCTAGCGCGACACGCCCGGGCCGCGTTCGAGCAGCTCCCGGACCCGACGCGACAGCGTCCGGCAGACCGCGATCGCGAGGCCCGGATGCTCCTCGATGACGTGGATGAGGTCGTGGCGGCCGAGCCGCACGACACGCGCGACGCCCAGCGTGGTCGCGGTCGCCGAGCGCGTCTCCCCGTCGAAGAGCGAGAGCTCGCCGAAGAATTCGCCCGCCCGGAGCACGGCCAGCTCGCGTCCGTCACGGGTGATCGCGACCTCCCCCGCCACGATCACGTACAGCTGATCGCCGAACTCGCCTTCGCGGACGATCGTCTCCCCGGCGGCGTAGACCTCCTCGCGCGCCATGCGCGCCAGCTCCGCCAGGTGCGGCGTGGCGAGATCGGCGAAGAGTTCGAGGCCCCGCAGGTGCAGGATGATATCGACGTGGCTCAGCACGACGGTCTCCGAGACGCGCGCATTCTCGCCCGAAACGTCGGGGGCGGCCAGCGGGGCCGAGGCGAGGAGCCGCGTGAGCGGGTCGTGATCGTTGAGAGCCTCGGCGAGCGCCGTAGCGAAGGACGGCACGGGACGACCGAGCGCCCGGACGGCCGCGTCGACCGCGGCGGGCGAGCCCACGTCGTCCAGCAGCGGCACGAGCGTCGCGCGCTCGGCATCTGGCAGCAGCGCCTCCAGGGCTTCGCTCAGCACCGCGCGCGCCCGTCGGTCGTGGGAGCGGACGAGCACCAGGCCGATCTCGGCGATGCGGTTCTCGCGGAACAGCACCGCCAGGAGCAGCAGGATGGCATGGAGGCCTTCGTCCACCCGCTCGCCGAGCCGGAGGAGGAGCAACCTCGACACCGGGCCGTCGACCATCGCGCGGTGCTGGAGCGTCGCCGTCCGCACGGCCGCCATCTCCCCCGCCACCAGCTCCCGCAGTGTGCGCGCCTCGAGATGCATGTCGTGGAGGATCGGCAGCGCGGCGTCGTGGACCCCACGGCCCCCGAAGGCGAGGCCAGCGAGCAGCGGCTGGATCGCCGCCGTCCCGAAGGACTGTAGCGCCTCGCGCGCGGCCGCGGACTCGACGTCGTCCGCCGATGCCAGACGTCCGACCACCCACCGCACGTGGGGGAGAAGCCGCAGACATCCCACGAAGCGGATGACGGCGGCACGGACGCCCACGTCGACGTCCTCCGCGTGCGCGAGCATCGCGTCCGCATGCCGTGCCCCCACCTCGGGATGGTGCATGGCGACCTCGGCCAGGGCTTCGGCGGCGCCCACACGATCCTGGCCGTTGGCCAGCCGCGCCGCGAGGGCTGCCCCGAAGCCGCTCCGCCGTGCCGCATCGGTCCCAGGCGCGCGCGCTGCACGTCGTATCTCGCCGATGGCGATGCGGCGCAGCCCCGGGTCGGGGTCGTGGAGCGCGGCAACGAGGTCCGCCTCGATCGCGGCGGCGCCGTCGGCGGACCGCACCCGGGCGCGTGCGACCAGCCGAACGGCCGGCGCCGGGTCGTCCACGAACCGTGACGGCACCATCGCACCGCCGAGATCGGCGAGCGCCTGCAGGATCCGGGCACGGGTGAGGTCGTCCAGATCGGCCGGGCGTGCCAGCACCGCCTCGAGGTCTCGCACCGCCCCCGGGATCGGCCCATCGTCGTCCGTCCCCGCCTCGAGCACGCGGTGCAGCGTGTCGACGAGGAGCGGCGTCACGGCGCGGGGCGCACGACACGCCGCGCGGGCCAGGGTGGCCACGGCGAGCGGCCGCGGGCTCGCCGCCACCAGATCGCACACGACGCCGGATACCTCGGGGTCCCCGTCGACCAGGCGCGCTTCGAGCATCCGCACCGTGCGCCGATCGAGCAGCTCCGCCAGCGGTCGGTCGTCCCGCGTGCGGACGGGCCAGAAGCTCGTGGCTTCGAGGAGGAGCGTCGGATACACGCGCCACAGCGCGACGGTCACGACGAACCACACCCCGGCGATCGGCAGGCCGGCCAGGCCGACCCACATCGGCGTCCCGACCGCCAGCGCGACCAGGATCACGACGTTGCCGATCGCACCCCCGAGGCGACGCACCGGTCCGTCGATCAGAGCCGTGACCGCGGGTCGGACGGGCTCGCGGAACAGCGTGGTCAGCACCTTCATCGCCGGGTCGAAGATCGCGTGGTCCTGCAGATTCGCCCCCGTCACCGCGCCGATCCCCGCAGGGAGATCCAGTCGGACCCCGATGCCGAAGAAGCCGAAGAGGTAGACCAAGGGCGACAGCGTCGCCGCCAGCGGAACGCCGATGCGGCGGAAGACGAACGTCGTGCCGAGCAGCTGGATCGCGAGCACGCCGATGTTGAGGAAGCCGCGAAACGCCGCGTACAGCGCGAGCAGCCGCTGCTCGCCGTCGCTCCCCTTCGTGGCGAGATCGGTCACGTACGCGAACTGGAAGTAGAGCATGGGCCCGAGCACGCCCGAGAGCAGCGTGCCGCCGGCGAGCAGGCGAAACAGGCGGCTGTCCCGCCACAGCGAGCGCAGCGTGGGTGCGTCGACCCTGCGCGGCGCCACCGTAGCGCGACGGCCCGATCGCACGCGTAGCGGCCGCACGGCGTCGACCCCGAGCGCGAGCCCGGCGGCCAGCGCCAGCGCGATTGCGGCCGACGGCAGCGGCGCCGCCACGCCGGCAGCTCGACCCAGCGCCCCGGAGGCGAAGCTGCCGGCGATCGCACCGAGCGTGCCTCCCGCCATGATCGGGGCGTACAGGCGCTTCGCCTGTCGCGCGTTCAGCAGATCGCCCAGCGCGACCCACAGCACCAGCAGCGCGATCGCTTCGAGCTGCTTGGACGCGAACACCAGCACGACGTAGGCGCTGTGCACCTCCGCGCGCACGAGCAGCCACAGCGGCATGATCGAGAAGGCGAGGATCAGGAGGGTGCGTACCAGGAGCCGGCGGTGATCCACGCGCGCCGCCAGTCGCCCCACGGACGCCGTCGTCATCACCATGCAGAGCGAGTTCGCCAGGAAGACGAGCGGGAGATACTGCACGCCCACGCGCTTCAGGAAGAGCGTCTCCGAGACGTTGGCGAGCGACACCGCGGCCCAGCCGATGAGCAGGCAGGTCGCCATCGCCCAGCCGACGACGAGCCGCTCGCCACGCTCGACGACCCAGCGGCGCTCGTACGGAAGCGGGGCCGCGTCCACAGACGCGCCGTGTATCACTCGCGACGGACCGAATCAGCCGCCACGACACGGTTCTCGCGTACGACCACCACGGCCAGCACCAGCCACACGGCACTCAGGAGGACGTTCACGAGCAGGAAGGCGCGCGTCGAGAACGCCAGCAGATGGAGGCCCAGCAACACGACGAGCGCCGCCATGCCGTCGCCGAGGCGGACGCAGAAGGTCTCGATGGCCGGCTTGGCCGTGTACTTCTCGACCGGTGTCGTGGGCAGCCACAGCACCTGCTGCGCGGTGTTGTTGATCGAATAGTTGGTCGCGTTCTCCCCGGTCTTCATGACCTGCACCAGAAGGAGCACGGGCAGGAACGCCATCGTCGACGCGCCGACCAGCGCGATGGAGGGCAGGAGCATCAGGATGGCCCCGAGGCCGCCGTACTTGAGGAGCCGCGACGCCACCAGGGCCTGCAGCACGAGGGCGCAGACGTTCACCCAGAAGAAGTAGCTGCCGTAGAAGGCCGTCGTGCCGGCGCGAACGAACTGCACTGATCGCCTTCGGATCGCGGAGCCCCTTCGCCGTGACGTCGTGCGCCAGCGCGTCCTGGACGACCTGGAAGAGGATGTTCTCGCCATTGGTGTTCACCCAGTGGGTGAGGAGCACCACGCCGGCGACGGCGAGCAGATAGCGGTGACGCATGATGAGCCGGAACGTCCCGGGGTGATCGTCGGAGCGGGGAGCCGCGGTCGCCCGCCGGACGTAGTCGCGCGTGTCCCGCGCCCGAGGGGACCGCGCCCATCGGCGACGATCGTGAGCCCGACGGACGCCGCCAGGGCGACGTTGGTCGCGATCATGAGCGCGCCGCTCTCGAGCAGCCCGAGCGCCACCGCGCGCTCTGCCAGGAGGGCGCCCGCCGCGGCACCGGCCGTGGCGCCGATGGCGATCAGGGGCAGGAGTCGGCGACCGCGCTCGTCGCAGTACAGGTCGGCGGCGAATGCCCAGAACTGCGACACGACGAACACGCCGAACATCCCCACCCAGATGTAGAAGGCGATGCCCGTGACGGCGCCCTGATCGAACCGGGTCCCCGGTCGCAGTAGCCAGAATACGAGCGTGTTCGACATGCAGAAGAGGGTCGAGCGCACGATGAGCTTCCGCCGTGGCCACCTGGCTGCCAGCCGCGCATACGCGGCCACGACGCCGATCAGCACCAGGGTCTGCGCGAAGCTCGTGTAGGCCTTCACCTCCATCTTGGAAAAGCCGAACACGTCCAGGCTCGCGATCCAGCCGTCGCGCAGCGGCTTGACGAAGTAGTACGCGCACAGGATCAGGAAGACGTTGGCGAACATCGCGACGGCGGTGAGGCCCTCGCCGGGCCGGACGTCGGTGAAGAGGCAGAGCGCGCGCTCGAGCGGCGAGCGGCGCGCATCCAGCGGAGACCGGGGGAGCGACGTGGTCTCGGAGGTGGTCGTTGCGGTCGGCGCCATCAATCCCGAACGGCCGACGCGTCATCCTCGTCGCCCTCCCTTCTCGACTAGCATCGGACGAGGCCACTTGGCCACGCTCGGTGCCGGGGGGGCCATCCGACGGCGAGCTGGTGCTGGACGAGGACGACGACGAGGCGGTCGTGGCCACCGTGCTCGACGTGCCGACACCCGACCCGAGCGTGCCTAGGCCCGAGACATGGGCGGCCGTGACACAGCGCTGTGCCACGGCCGTCCCGACGGTGGCACACGCGCCCACCTGCCAGTGCGCCAAGCGGCCGGGATTGCTCGTGATCGACGCTGGCCGCGTCTTTGCCTTGCATATCCGCCAGCCCCGGCCATGTCGGCGCACCCGGCACATAGCGCTCCCGACCGCTCGCGCGTGGTCACCGTCATCGACGGACACGGCGGCTGGACGGACGTCGCCCAGGACAGCCACACCGTCGAGGTCGTCGCGCCGGCGGACGCCGAGCTGTCCGCGCTCCTCGACAGCTCCCATCGCCTCGTCAATCTGGCGGCGCCGGGGGCGCTCGGCGTGCTGGCGGCGCTGCAGTCGGCCGGCGCCGGCGGCGCCACGTGGGGGTATCTGGCCGCACCCGACTCGCCCTACGCCGTCCCGCTCGGTCCGGTCGAGACCGCGGGGCGTCCGATCGAGGGCGCCTCGATCGTCGCCCGGCTGCGGGGCCGCCTGCCGCGCGACGGCCGCATCCTGATCGTCGGCGGCGACGCCGCCACCTGCCTGACGCTGCGCCCGCTGCTCGCGCACGAGGGATGGTCCGTCGCCATCGCCTGGGACGCGCGGCAGGCCGCCGACACGCTGCCGCTCGTCCGCCCGCACGTCGTCATCGTCGATCTGGGTGACCCGACGCGCGGCGGGCACGAGGTCGTGCTGCACCTGGCGAGCGCCGATCCGGCGCCCGCGATGCTGCTCGTTCCCGGCCGCGACGACGAGGGTGAGTTCCTGGTCGTGCTCGAGCGCCTGCTCCGGGCCGCCGCGATCTGCCCGCGCCAGTCGGTCGTGTCCGCACTGGTGCGCACGTGCACGGGCAACGACTGCCCGCCGCGGGAGGCCCGACCTTCCAGCGAGGTCGCACGCGCGGGCGCGCCGCGGGCCGCGGGCGCCCCGAACCTCGGTACGTCGCCCACCGACCCCGCGCGGCGCGCGTGCGCGGCAGCCGTACAGGCGCTGGACGAGGGCAAGGAGATCGTCGCCATCCTCGGCGAGGCCGGCGCGGGGAAGACCACGATCCTGCGCGCCCTCCACGCCGGCCTAGGCGGCGCGCCACGCAGCGTGCTCGTCCTCGACCCAGCGACGAGCCTCGACGACATCTTCCATGCCGCGGCGCAGGCGATCGGCCTTCCCCTCGAGCAGCGCCCGGCGGCCGTCACCGTCGGCGAGCTCGCCGCCATGTTGCGCCAGCACGCTCCCGGGGGTGCAGTCCCGGTGCTGCTGGTCGACGACGCGCATCTGCTCGCCGCGTCCGTCCTGCACGCCCTCCGCCGCCTGCCGCGCAGCGGCGAGCGGCGCGAGCCGGCGGTCCAGGTCGTCCTCGCGGGAAGCCCGCGACTCCGCGTCGGCGCGACCGGAGGCAAGCGATCGAACCGCGCCGCGCAGGTCGTGATCGAACCGCGCCCGTCCCCCGTCGTGCCACCGCCGGATACCGCGCTGCGAACCGAGGCGCCCATGCGCTATCAGCCGGCCACGCCCGTCGCGCCGCCCACGCTGCGCGTCGCTCCCGCCACCGCCGCGGTGGGGACCGCACGGCCGGCGGTGCGTCGAGCGCCGGCACGGTCGCGTCGCGTGACGATGGCCGCGATGCTCGTGGCCGGACTGCTCCTCGGTCGCGTCGTCCTCCCGGCCGTCGAGGCCGCGTTCGACCAGCAGACCGCGATCGATCACGAGATGGCGCGCGTCACCCTGCCTCCACCGCCGGCGCCGAAGCCCGAGCCGGCGAGCCAGGAGACCGCGACCGTCGCGGAGCCGACGCCGCCGCCCGCGCCGGCTCCCGCGCCACCGGACCCCGTCGTCGTCGCCGAACCACGACCGACGCCCCCGCCTCAGCCGGCGGCCCAGGCGGAGCCGGTGCCCGCGCTGCCGGGCACGCCGCTCGAGCCTTTCGTTCGCCCGGTGCCGGGCTCGCGGTGGACGGTCCAGGTCGCGGCGACGAAGAGCGCCGCCGCGGCCGCGGATATTCGTGCCGCGCTGGCGGCGCGCGGAATCGCCGCGACCATTGGGGCGGCCGTAGTCGGCGAGACGACGTGGCATCGGGTCGTCGTGGGCGAGCATGCCACACGCGCGGCCGCTGAGCGGGCGGCCGCCGCCCTCGCGCGGGATCTGGCCGCGCGGTAGCGAGCCCGCCCCTCGCACCGTGGCGTTTCTCGCCGGCCCGTGGCCGATCGCCCCAGGATTCCGTATCCCCCCGACCCGCCCGACGGCGCCTCGCATCGGGCACGGCCCGTGCATATAGTGGGCCGCATGGACGCGTGGTTGATCACGGACGAGGAGCTGGACGTCATCGCCGAGCGCGCGCGCGCGTACCAAGCGCTGCACGTGACGCTCTGCCCGCCTGGGCCGCTCGTTGACGATCTCCTGCTCCTGGTCGCCACGCTCCGCGCCGAGCGCGCAGCACGGCGCCTGCGCGCCGCGTGATTTTCCACTTCCCTTCATCGTCGGCTTCGCGTATGCACGCGCCCGCATGACGGCACATGCGCTCGGCAACGACGGCGGCGCCCGCGACTTCTTCGAGGGATATGCCCGCGATTTCGACCACATCTACGACGAGGGTGGAAAGAGCGGCGTGCGGCGCTACATCGACACGCACCTCCGGAAGGAGATGCGCATGCGCTTCGCGAAGGCCTTCGAGGTGCTCGCGCCGATGCAGGGACGCTCGCTCCTCGACGCCGGCTGTGGCGGCGGGCGCTACGCCATTCCCGCAGCGCAGGCGGGCGCCTCCGAAGTGCTCGGTCTCGACTTCAGCGAGACCATGCTCTCGCTCGGTCGCGAGAAGGCCCGGGCCGCGGGCGTGGATCGCGTGTGTCGCTTCGTGACCGGCGATCTGCTGACCTACCCGCTGCCCGAGAAGCACTTCGACTACTCGCTGGCGATCGGCTTCTTCGACTACATGAAGGATCCGGTCGCGGCGATGCAGGCGCTGGCGCGCACGACGACGAAGCGCATCTTCGTCTCGATCCCCAAGCGCTGGCACCTGCTCACGCCACAGCGCTACCTCCGCTACACCCTCTTCCGCTGCTACATCCGCTTCTACTCGCGCGCCGACGTCGAGCAGCTGGCGCGGGCCGTACAGCCGCGGCGGTTCGAGATCTTCGACCACCACCGCGAGTACAACCTGCTGGTCGAGCTGGCATGACGTTGACTCGGGGCGCAGAATAAGGCCACGTCGCCGGGTGGCCCGATCCGGCGATCGTCCCGGAGGCATCCGCGCGCGTCTCGGACGCACCTACCTCCGTCTGTGCGGCTGGCGCATCGAGGGCGCCCTGCCCCCCGTCCCGCGGGTCGTCGTCATCGCGGCGCCCCACACCTCGAACTGGGACCTCCCCTACATGCTCGCGGTCGCGTGGGCGCTCGGCGTCGCCCCGTCGTGGCTCGGCAAGCGCGAGCTGTTCGGGCGACCGTTCGGCTGGCTGATGCGCGCCCTCGGCGGCATTCCGGTCGACCGCAGCCGGCGGGGAAACATGGTCGACCAGGCGATCGCCCGCTTCACGGCCATGGATCGACTGCACCTCGTGATTCCGCCGTCGGGAACGCGGAGCCGGGCCACCCACTGGCGCTCGGGCTTCTACCACATCGCGCGCGGCGCCCGGGTGCCGATCGTGTGCTCGTTTCTCGACTACGGGCGGCGCGTCGGTGGCATCGGGCCCGTCATCGAGCCGTCGGGCGACATTCGGGGCGACATGGAGACGATTCGTGCCTGGTACGACGGCGTCACCGCCAAGTTCCCCGAGCTGACGACGCCGGTGCGCCTGCTCGAAGAGGACGAGGACGCCGCCTGACCCAGGGGCTTGAGCCCGCAGGCGGCCCAACGCTATACGCACACGCTCGGAGGAGGAGCGTGTGATCGAATCTGGTCGGCCCGTCATCGTGTCCTGGGTCGCGGCGCTCCTCGTCGCAGGCGCCTGCGTCGCCTGTCGTCGGAGCGAACAGGCCGCACCGCCCGCGCCCGAGGTCCTCGTCACCGAGGTCGCTCAGCGCGACGTACCCGTCTACGGCGAGTGGGTCGGCACCACGGACGGATTCATCAACGCGCAGATCCGCGCCAAGGTCCAGGGCTATCTGCTGACGAAGCCGTACCACGAGGGAGCGCTCGTCAAGGCGGGGGACGTCCTCTTCCAGCTCGATCCACGGCAGTACAAGGCGGCGCTGGACGAGGCGAAGGGCGAGGTCGCCCGGACGGAGGCGAACCTGCTCCGGAGCCAGCAGAACGTCACCCGCTACAGACCGCTCGCCGCCAGTGGGGCCGTCAGCGTGAAGGAGCTGGAAGACGCCATCCAACAGATGAAGGCCAACGCGGCAGCGGTCGACACCGCGAAGGCGAATCTCGAGAACGCCCGCCTGAACCTCGACTGGACAACGGTCCGCTCGCCGATCGCCGGCATCGCCGGGATCGCGCAGGCACAGATCGGCGACCTGATCGCCCCCGCGACGCTCATGACGACGGTATCGCAGGTGGATCCGATCAAGGTCTACTTCCCCATCAGCGAGCAGGAGTACCTGCACTTCGCCGAGCGCAATCCGAGCGCGGCCGACGGCACGGATTCGGCGAACCGCCCGCCGCTCGAGCTGATCCTGGCCGACGAGAGCGTCTACAAGCATCCGGGCAAGGTCTCGGCGATCAACCGGCAGGTGGAGGTACAGACCGGTAGCCTCCAGATACAGTCCCTCTTCCCCAATCCGGACAACATGCTGCGGCCGGGCGGGTACGCGAAGGTGCGCGCCGTCACCGACCTGCGCAAGGACGCCGCCGTCGTTCCACAGCGCGCCGTCCAGGAGATACAGGGAAGCTACCAGGTCGTGGTCGTCGGCGCCGACGACAAGGTCATGTTCCGGACGGTCAAGGTGGGCCCCAAGACCGGAAGCGACTGGGTGATCGAGGACGGCGTGACGCCCGGCGAGCGGGTGGTCGCCGAGGGGCTGCAGAAGCTGCGGGACGGCATGAAGGTCGTCCCCAAACCCTTCATCCCGCCGACGGCACCGGCCACCCCGTCCGCGGGCGAGTAGCGACGCCCGATGTCGCGCTTCTTCGTCAATCGGCCGATCGTCGCGATGGTGATCGCCATCGTCATGGTGATCCTCGGCGTGGTGTCGCTGGTGCAGCTCCCGGTCGCCCTCTATCCCGACATCGCGCCGCCGGAGATCCAGGTCACCGCCAACTACGTCGGTGCCGACGCGCTCACGGTCGAGCAGTCGGTGGCGACGCCCATCGAGCAGCAGATGAGCGGCGTCGACCAGATGATCTACATGTACTCGACGAACGCGAGCAACGGACAGATGCAGCTCCGCGTCGACTTCGACATCACCACGTCGCCGAACATCGACCAGGTCCTCACCAACATGCGCTTCTCACAGGCCGAGTCCTACCTGCCGGTCGACGTGCGTAACTTCGGCGTCACGATCCTCAAGTCGACGACCAGCCCGCTGGCGCTCTTCTCCCTCTACTCGCCGAACGGCACCTACGACGCGGAGTTCCTCTCCAACTACGGCTACATCAACATCTACGACCCGATGACGCGCGTCCCGGGCGTCGGGCAGGTGCAGATCTTCGGTGCCGGCCAGTACGCCATGCGCTACTGGGTGCGGCCCGACCAGCTCGCCAAGCTCAACATCACCACCACCGAGGTCATCAACGCCCTGCAGCAGCAGAACGTGGTCAACCCCGCCGGTCAGGTGGGCGGCGAGCCGATTCCTCCGGGGCAGGAGTACACGTACACCGTCCGCGCCCAGGGCCGCCTTGTGACCGAGGAGCAGTTCGCCGACATCATCATCCGCGCGAACGCCGACGGCTCGGTCGTGAAGATGAAGGACGTCGCCCGCGTCGAGCTCGGCGCACAGATGTACAACATGGTGGGCCGGCTGAACGGCAAGCCCGCTGCGATCGTCGCCATCTACCAGCTGCCCGGCTCGAACGCGATCGACACCATGAACAAGGCGAAGGCGCTGATGGAGGGGGCGAAGGGGCGCTTCCCAACGGACCTCGACTACTCGGTGTCGCTGGACACGACGCTCGCCGTGCGCGAGGGCATCAACGAGATCATCCACACGCTCGGCGAGGCCATCGTCCTGGTGATCCTCGTGGTCTTCATCTTCCTGCAGGGATGGCGCGCCACGCTGATCCCGCTGCTCGCGGTGCCGGTGTCACTGGTCGGCACGTTCGCGCTCTTCCCGCTGTTCGGATTCTCGATCAACACGCTCTCACTCCTGGGACTCGTTCTCGCCATCGGCATCGTCGTCGACGATGCGATCGTGGTGGTGGAGGCGGTCGAGCACCACATCGAGCACGGGCTCTCGCCGCGCGACGCGACACTGAAGGCGATGGAAGAGGTGTCCGGGCCGGTGGTCGCGATCGCGCTCATCCTGGCAGCCGTGTTCGTGCCGACGGCGGCCATCCCGGGCATCACGGGGCGGCTCTACCAGCAGTTCGCGGTCACGATCGCGGTGTCGGTCGTCCTCTCGGCGTTCAATGCCCTCACGCTCTCCCCCGCGCTGGCGTCGCTCATGCTGCGACCGAAGACCGAGGCGCGCGGGCCGCTCGGTACCTTCTTCCGCGGGTTCAACAAGTGGTTCGGAATCGCCACCGACCGCTACGTCGAAGGATCGCACGTGCTCATCCGCAAGGCGGGGAGGGCCATGCTGTTCCTCGGGCTCCTGGCGGTGTTCGCCGGCTTCTTCGGCTCCCGGCTCCCCGGGGGCTTCGTGCCCGAGGAGGATCAGGGCTACTTCTACATGAACGTGCAGCTCCCGCCGGCATCGTCGCTGCAGCGCACCGACGCAGCGGCCCGCCAGGTCGAGGAGATCCTCGCCCGGACGCCGGGCGTGCAGAGCTACAACACCGTCCTCGGGTTCAGCCTCCTGAGCCTCGTCTCGACCACGTACACCGCCTTCTACTTCGTGACGCTCGAGCCGTGGCACGAGCGGGATGCGAAGGGGCTGACGGCCACGGTCATCATGCAGCAGTTGAACAGGGAGCTCGCCCAGCTGCCGCAAGCGGCCGCCTTCGCCTTCTCACCGCCCTCGATCCCCGGCGTTGGGACGGCAGGTGGGGTGACCTTCATGCTCGAGGACCGCGCGGGAAAGTCGGTCGAGTTCCTCGCCGAGCAGACCCAGAAGTTCATGGCGGCGCTGCGCGAGCGTCCCGAGGTGGCCAGGGTGATGACGACGTTCATCCCCGCCGCGCCGCAGCTGTTCGCCGACGTGAACCGCGACAAGGTGCTGAAGCAGGGCGTGGACCTGAAGACCGTCTACCAGACGCTGCAGGCGTTCATGGGCGGAGTGTTCGTGAACTACTTCAACCGCTTCGGGCGCGTGTGGCAGGTCTACGTCCAGGCCGAGGGGGAGTCCCGGACCCGCGCGGAGAACGTCGGACAGTTCTACGTCCGCAACGCATCCGGCGATTCCGTCCCGATGGCGACGCTGGTGGCGATGGAGCCAACCTTCGGACCGGAGTTCACGATCCGGTTCAACGGATTCCGCGCCGCACAGCTGAACGTGAGCGCCGCACCAGGCGTCAGCTCCGCGCAGGTCATGGCGACGATGGAGCAGGTGTTCCGTGACACCATGCCGGTCGAGATGGGCTTCGACTACTCCGGCATGTCCTTCCAGGAACAGACGGCCGCGCAGGGCGTGCCAGCGAGCGTCATCTTCGGACTCTCGCTGCTGTTCGTGTTCCTCATCCTCGCCGCGCAGTACGAGAGCTGGACGCTCCCGTTCAGCGTCCTGCTCGGGACGCCGATCGGCGTGTTCGGCGCGTTCCTCGCCCTGTGGCTGCGTGGGCTCGAGAACAACGTCTTCGCCCAGATCGGCCTCATCACGCTGATCGGCCTCACCGCGAAGAACGCCATCCTCATCGTCGAATTCGCCAAGGACGAGCACGAGAAGGGCAAGTCGCTGATCGATGCCGCGCTCGCGGGTGCGAAGCTCCGGCTGCGGCCGATCCTCATGACGGCGTTCGCCTTCATCCTGGGCGTGGTGCCGCTCGCGCGTGCCACGGGCGCTGGCGCGGTCGGACGACAGATCATCGGCACCGCCGTGATCGGCGGCATGCTCATGGCCTCGCTCGTCGCGATCTTCCTGATCCCCGTCTCGTTCTACGTGGTCGAGAAGCTGGGTCAGCGGGGCGAGCCCAAGCCCGCGTCACCCGACGCCGGAGCGCCACCCACGGCCGCTGGAGGTCACGGGTCGTGACCGGACGTCTCTTGGTACTCACGCTCGGCGCGAGCATCCTCGCCGGTTGCGCCGTCGGTCCGAACTACCGGCGGCCCACCATCGACGCCCCCGCCGCCACCCGTGGTCAGATCGAGCCCGTCGAAGCCGCGTCGCTCGCCGACCAGCCCTGGTGGGCGATCTACGACGACCCGGTCCTCCAGGGCCTCGTCGACGAAGCGATCCACAACAACCACGACCTGCAGACGGCGGTGGCGCGGGTCGAGCAGGCGCAGCAGTTGATCGGCGTCGCGCGCGCGGATCTCTTCCCCCAGGTCGGGTACCAGGGCGCTGCCAGCCGCCAGCGGGCGTTCGTCGCCCCCGGCTTTCCGAACGAGACGTTCAACACGTTCCTCGGCGCCTTCAATCTGGCCTGGGAACTCGACGTGTGGGGACGCATCCGTCGCGCCACCGAATCCGCGAAGGCGCAGTACTACGGCAGCGAGGACTTCCGGCGCGGCGTGCTGCTCGGTCTCGTCAGCTCGGTCGCCCAGGCCTACTTCGAGCTGCTCTCCCTCGATCAGGAGCTGGTGATCGCGCAGCTCACCACGGAGGCATTCCGCGAGACCCTCGGCCTCTTCACCCGGCGTTTCGAGGGCGGCGTCGGCACCCTGCTCGAGGTCTCGCGGGGCGAAGCTGCCTACGCCGGGGCCGCCGCCACCGTGCCGGAGGCCGAACGCCGGATCGCGCTCAAGGAGAACGAGCTCTGCTCGCTTCTCGGACGCAACCCGGGCGACGTCACGCGGGGGACGCCGCTCGACAAGCAGACGGTTCCACCGACGGTTCCCCCCGGCCTGCCTTCGCAGCTCCTCGAGCGGCGACCCGACGTGCGCCAGGCCGAGCAGGCGATCGTGGCGGCCAATGCCGACGTCGGCGTCGCCGTCGCCAACTTCTTCCCCCGCATCGGGCTCACCACCCTGTACGGCGGCCAGAGCTCCGAGATCGAGCAGATCGTGAAGGGTACCGGCAACATCTGGGCGATCGCCGGGTCGCTCGCCGGCCCGATCTTCCAGGGGGGCCGGCTGCTGTCGAGCTACAAGGCGACGAAGGCCGCCTGGGAGCAGACGGTCCACCAGTACGAGCAGACGACCCTGACGGCGTTCCAGGAGGTGTCGGACACCCTGGTCACCATCGAGAAGCTGAAGGCCGTTCGTATCGAGCGGGAGCACCAGGTCAAGGCCCTTCAGAAGTCCGTCGCAGCTGGCCCTGCAGCGCTATACGGAGGGCATCTCCAGCTACTACGAGGTGCTGGAGGCGCAGCAGCAGCTGTTCCCGGCGGAGATCGAGCTGGTGCGGGTCATCCGCGACCAGCTCGCCGCCGTCGTCGTTCTGTACCGGGCACTCGGTGGCGGCTGGAACCTCGACGTGTCGCAGTGGACAGAGACCAACGGCGCCGCGCTCCCGGCCCCGGTCGACGCCCCCGCCGCGGAGCCGCCGGTCGCACCGTAGCTCGGTGTCGGTGTGACGGCGCGGTGGGCGCGCGGGGGCGCCCCCGCTGCAGGTTCGGGCCGGAGAGCGCGATGACCGCACCAAGGGCGCGCACGACGACCCCGAGCGCTGAAGGTACCAGTGCGCCCCTGGGTGCCACGCCGACAGCCGCGGGAGTGAACTTCAGCGTGTTCTCCCGGCACGCCACCTGCGTCGAGCTGCTGCTCTTCGATGGCGTCGACGACGTGCAGCCCGCTCGCGCGATCGGCATCGATCCCACCACCAACCGCACGTATCACTACTGGCACCTGTTCGTGCCCGGCCTGCGTCCCGGCCAGATCTACGGCTACCGCGTTGCGGGGCCGTCCGAGCCGGCGCGGGGGCTGCGTTTCGACGGCGACAAGGTGCTCCTCGACCCGTACGGGCGCGGTGTGGTCGTTCCGGACGGCTACCGGCGCACCGCCGCAGCCGAACCAGGTGACGACACCGCCTCGGCGATGAAGAGCGTGGTGGTGGACCCGGACGCCTACGACTGGGAGGGTGACGCCCCGCTGCGACGACCGTCGTCGCGGACGATCGTGTACGAAATGCACGTGCGCGGCTTCACCCGCCATCCAAGCTCCGGGGTCGAGGAGCGGAAACGCGGCACCTACGCGGGGCTGATCGAGAAGATCCCGTACCTGCGGGACCTCGGGGTGACGGCCGTGGAGCTGCTGCCGGTGTTCCAGTTCGACCCCCAGGATGCGCCGAACGGAACCAACTACTGGGGCTACGCGCCGGTCTCGTTCTTCGCGCCCCACCAGGCGTACAGCTCGCGTCGGGATCCGCTGGGTCCGGTCGACGAGTTCCGCGACATGGTGAAGGCGCTGCACCGGGCCGGCCTCGAGGTCATCCTCGACGTCGTGTTCAACCACACGGCGGAGGGCGATCACCGCGGGCCCACGCTTTCCTTCCGGGGCCTGGACAACCCGACGTACTACATCCTGGAGCGAGATCGCACGCGTCACGCCAACTACACCGGCTGCGGGAACACTCTCAACGCCAACAACCCCATCGTCCGCCGGATGATCGTCGACGGTCTCCGGTACTGGGTCGAAATGATGCACGTGGACGGCTTCCGGTTCGATCTCGCGTCGATCCTCGCGCGCGACGAGTCGGGCCAGCCGATGCCGGATCCGCCGGTGTTGTGGGACATCGAGTCGGACCCGGCCCTCGCCGGCACCAAGCTCTTCGCCGAGGCCTGGGACGCGGCGGGGCTGTACCAGGTGGGCAGCTTCATCGGGGACAGCTGGAAGGAATGGAACGGCCGATTCCGTGACGACGCCCGCGACTTCTTCCGCGGCGCACGGGGCTCGACGCGCCGCTTCGCCGACCGCCTGGTCGGAAGCCCCGAGATCTACGGCCACAAGCAGCGGGAGCCCGAGCAGAGCATCAACTTCGTCACCTGCCACGACGGCTTCACGCTCAACGACCTCGTCTCGTACGATCGGAAGCACAACGAGGCGAACGGCGAGCGCAACCGCGACGGGAGTGACGACAGCCGGAGCTGGAACTGTGGCGCCGAAGGTCCCACCAGCGATCCTACCGTCGAGAAGCTCCGCAACCGCCAGGTGAAGAACTTCCTCGCCGCAACGATGCTCTCCATCGGACTCCCGATGATCGCGATGGGCGACGAGGTTCGCCGCACCCAGGGGGGCAACAACAACGCCTACTGCCAGGACAACGAGACGAGCTGGTTCGACTGGCGACTCGTCGCCGAGCACGCCGACGTCCACCGCTTCGTGAGTCTGCTGAGCGCCCGGCGCCTCCTGCGCGACGTGGAGCACGAACACCGGCGCACGACCCTCACCGAGATGATCCGCACCGCCAACAAGGCGTGGCACGGCGTCAAGGTCGACCAACCGGACTGGAGCGAGGATTCGCACAGCATCGCGTTCACCGTGGAACTGCGTCGGGAAGCGATGTCCGTCCACATCATACTGAACGCCTACCGGGAGCCGCTCGACTTCGAGCTGCCGCCGGCCCCGACCGTGAGTCGGCGGTGGCGGCGATGGATCGACACGGCGCTGGATTCGCCACAGGACATCGTCCCCTGGAACTCCGCCCCGTCGCTTGCGACCCAGAGCTACCGCGTCGAGTCGCATTCGGTGGTAGTGCTGTTCGCAGCGACGGGATACTGAGAGCGTCGACATCGATCGCGCGCGACCCGTACATGTTGTTCGCCGACTACGCGGCCTACGTGACATGTCAGGACGCGGTCGCGCGTGCGTACGCCGACGCGGAGGGGTGGGCGCGCATGTCCGTTCTGAACTCGGCGCGAATGGGAAAATTCTCCTCCGACTCGGGCGATCCGAGAATACTGCGAAGAGATATGGGAGGCGTCGCCCGTGCCCGTCGCTCTCGACGGCAGGTGACGGAGCCACCCCCTCTCACACGTTGTCGGCGGCCGTGTCGGCCCTGCGGGAGCCGCGCCCGGGCTGCGCGACGCCCGGGGACCCGGACCACTTCCAGTCGCGGATCTCCGGCATGTCGTCCCCGTGGCGTGCGATGTAGTTCTTGTGGTCGACCAGCTTCTCGCGGATGGCCTGCTGTGCGTATGCTGCCCGCGTGCGCAGCGTGGGCACGCGATCGATGACGTCGTTCACGAGGTTGAACCGATCGAGCTGGTTCAGCACGCACATGTCGAACGGCGTCGTGGTCGTCCCTTCCTCCTTGTAGCCGCGGACGTGCAGGTTCGCGTGGTTGGTCCGTCGATACGTCAGACGGTGGATCAGCCACGGATAGCCGTGGAAGGCGAAGATGATCGGCTTGTCCGCGGTGAAGATCGTGTCGAACTCGGAATCCGGGAGTCCGTGGGGATGCTCCTTGGGCGGCAGGAGCGTCATCAGGTTGACGACGTTCACGACCCGGACCTTCAGGTCCGGTGCATGCGTGCGGAGGAGGTCGACCGCGGCGAGCGTCTCCAGCGTGGGCACGTCGCCGCAGCAGGCCATGACGACGTCGGGCTCGCCGCCGCGATCGTTGCTCGCCCACTCCCAGATGCCGACGCCGGCAGTGCAGTGCCGGACGGCCTCCTCCATGGTGAGCCAGACCGGTGCCGGCTGCTTGCCGGCGACGACGACGTTCACGTAGTTGCGGCTGCGCAGGCAGTGGTCGGTCACGCTGAGGAGACAGTTCGCATCCGGCGGCAGGTAGACGCGGACGACCTCGGCCTTCTTGTTCACCACGTGATCGATGAACCCCGGATCCTGATGGCTGAAGCCGTTGTGGTCCTGCCGCCAGACGTGCGAGCTCAGCAGGTAGTTGAGCGAGGCGACCGGCCGGCGCCAGGGGATGTGGTTGCAGACCTTCAGCCACTTGGCGTGCTGGTTGAACATCGAGTCGATGATGTGGATGAACGCCTCGTAGCAGCTGAAGAAGCCGTGGCGGCCGGTGAGGAGATACCCCTCGAGCCAGCCCTGGCACTGGTGCTCGGACAGCACCTCCATCACGCGGCCATCGGGTGCGAGGTGATCGTCTTCGGGCAGGATCTCCGCCGTGTAGCACCGGTTCGTCACCTCGAGCACGTCCTGCCAGCGGTTCGAGTTGTTCTCGTCGGGGCTGAAGAGGCGGAAATTCCGGCTCGCGAGGTTGAGCTTCATCACGTCACGCAGGAACTGGCCCATGACGCGCGTCGCCTCCGCCGAGGCCGCGCCCGGCCGCGGCGTCTCGACCGCGTAGTCGCGGAAGTCGGGCAGTCGCAGGTCGCGCAGCAAGGTCCCGCCATTGGCGTGCGGATTGTCACTCATGCGCCGATGCCCGGTGGGCGCGAGCGCGGCGAGCTCCGCCTTGAGCGCCCCGTCGTCGTCGAACAGCTCCGCGGGCCGGTAGCTCTTCATCCAGCGTTCGAGGATGCGCAGGTGCTCGGGCTTGTCCATGTCGCCCATCGGCACCTGATGCGCCCGCCAGTAGTCCTCGCACTTCTTGCCGTCGATCGCCGGCGGGCACGTCCAACCCTTCGGCGTCCGCAGGACGATCATCGGCCACTGGGGACGCCCCTGGAATCCACGACTGCGGGCCCGCTTCCAGATGTCCTGTATCTCGGCGGCGACGGCGTCGAGTGTCCTCGCCATCGCCTCGTGCACGACGGCCGGCTCGTGCCCCTCGACGAAGTAGGGTTTGTAGCCGTAGCCCTCGAAGAGCTTCCGCAGCTCATCGTGTGGAATGCGGGCGAGGAAGCACGGGTTCGCGATCTTGTAGCCGTTCAGGTGCAGGATCGGCAGCACCGCACCGTCGCGGACGGGATTGAGGAACTTGTTCCCGTGCCAGCCGGTCGCGAGCGGACCGGTCTCGGCCTCTCCGTCGCCGATCACCGTCGCAACGATGAGGTCGGGATTGTCGAACGCCGCCCCGTAGGCGTGTGACAGCGCGTAGCCGAGCTCACCTCCCTCGTGGATCGAGCCCGGCGTCTCCGGCGCGACGTGACTCGGGATACCGCCGGGAAACGAGAACTGATGGAAGAGCCGTCTCATGCCGTTCTCGTCTCGTGAGACGTTCGGATACACCTCGCTGTAGGTTCCCTCGAGGTACGCGTTCGCCACGAGACCCGGACCGCCGTGACCGGGTCCGGCGACGTAGAGGACGTTCAGGTCCCGCTCCTTGATGACGCGGTTCAAGTGGACGTAGACGAAGTTCAGGCCGGGCGTGGTACCCCAGTGTCCGAGCAGCCGGGGCTTCACGTGCTCGCGCTTGAGCGTCGTCTTCAGAAGCGGGTTGTCGAGCAGATAGATCTGACCGACCGACAGGTAGTTCGCGGCGCGCCAGTACGCGTCGATCCTGCGGAGCATGTCGGGCGCGAGCGTGCGCGGCACCTTCGGTCCCGACCGACGCGCGGCGACAGCTCGGCGCCCCACTGGCACTCCATCACGTCGCCGTCGTGTCATGAACGGGCTCCTTTGGTGGCCACTGTCGGGCGAGGTCGCGGTCCGGGAGCCTCCGCGTCGCCCTGCACGACGATCCCGTGTCGAGGTCGAGCATGGAATCGCCGGCCATCCTTGGGCTGCCTAGCACGTTCCTGGCAACCGCGCCTACTCGGCGGTGACGAAGAGTATCTCGGACCGAACACGCTCGAACCATTCCACACAATGGAGCGGTTCAATCCCGACCCAACGTGGCACCCGGTTGAATTTCGCAGGAGGAAGAGCCCGGACGCGCAGACTCCTAACTCAAGAGACTACGTGCCGCCTCGCGTACCCGAGGGTCGGAGAGCCGGTATACGCTTCGGTCGAGCAGATAGTGCGTGAACCCGGTGGCAAAGCCGAGTGCGACCAGAGCCGGAACCCAGGAAGACGTCCGCAAGGCGATCGCAAAGGCCCCGAATATCCGGTCCCCGTAGTACGTACCTCCCTGCCGATTCGCCTCGACCTCGAAGAGCGGCAGAAGAACGGTCGACGCGAGCACGAACAGAAGCACGAGGGCCCAGGGCCGCACGTTGACCGCGTGAAGCACGCGGCGCACTGCACCGCGCAACGGGGCCGGCTCCGCGCCGGGCGTCCGAGAAGCGAGACCCGTCGCGAGAACCCAGTGCTGCGACGTCCAGACCACGAGAAAGAGGAACGGACGTCGCGAGCGAAGGGCGAACGCGACCATGACCGCGACCCCCAGAACGTAGAGTACGCGCGGCGGCGACCATCGCGGCGCGCACAACTCCGCGACGAGCATCGCGGCCGTCACGGCGAGCAGCACGAGCGTCGCCCCTCCTCGGATCCCGTGTTCCGCCGACAGGATCCAGTCGGGAAGGAGCCACCGGTCGATCCACTGGTCTTGGTACGCGACCGCTCCAGCGAGGACGTCCGCCACCACGACGAGCACACCGCCGACAGCGAGCGCGAACAGCCGGTCCATCCTTCGCGTGTGCACGCACGTCGCGCGCCCGACCCGCGAGCGATAGAGCGACAGCGCTCCGAAGTGCTGCGCCGCGAAGTGGTACGTCACGCACACGTAGTCGATGATCGCGAACGCCACGAGGCGCTCCTCGCGGCTCCACGGCAACGCCGCGTCCGGGGCGAGGAAGACCACGAAGCATGCGGCGGTCACCAGAAGTGGCATGACGACGAATCGCAGCGGCTCGGTCCGCAGAAGAGGCCGATACGCCTCCGTGCAGTACGCGAGGTACGTGCTGCACAATCGGTGGCCGATCCAAAACAGCGCCGTCAGTCCGAAGTACAGCAGATCGAGCGGGCTCTCCTCCGGGTCGGCGTATCCGTGCGAGAGCCACAGGACGATCGGCGCGAGCCAGAGCGCGCTCAGCATCCAGAACCCGTCCCAACCGGGACCGCGTACCCAGGGCTGTACGTTGCCAGCGTAGAGACGCTGCCGGCGCGCTGTGATGGTCATGCCGCGCGCAGGTTCTCCTGCTTCCGCCGTTGTAGCGTCTCGGTCCAAGATCATCGTCTGCCGCCCGCGGAGCACATCGAGCGGCTGTGGCGCGGACGTATCTACTCGAAGTGCGCCCCCCAACGGACCGCAAGGCTTCGGAAGACCGCCGGTCGGCATCCCGAGGGGGGCCTCAACGGCACCAGATCGCCGCCTCGGCGTAGCAGCGATAGTACATGGAGCCGTCGTTGTCCTGCATCCAACTCCACTGGCAGGAGCCACGCTGCGCGCCACCCGACATCGGGCGTGGGACCCCGCCCGACGTGACGCACGCAGCGGCGCTGTACTCTTGCGCCAGCGCGATCGCCCCGTTGCAGCAGTCGCGCTTGCTGGCGTAGACCCACCCGGTGTCACCCCATCCGGGGTACTGCTCCGCCGCCGCTCGCGCCGCGCTGCCGACCAGCAATCCGGCCGCCAGCATCGCTGCCTTCACCGCGTGCCGCATCGTGCCGCGGACTCTATCAGAGCACGCGCGTCGTTTGCCACGATCGCCGCGTTGCCCGCGGCAGGGGTCGCAGGTAGAAGTCGCCGATGATCCGTTCCGCCATCGCCGTCGCCGCGCTCCTTACCTCGGTGCTCGCCGGCTGCATGCCGGGACACCATGTCCGGAGCGCGGTTGGACCGTCGGAGACGTCCGGTTTTCTCGACGATTATTCGCTGCTCGGGGCGGGTGGTACCGGCGAGCTCACCCTGGTGTACCGCAATCCGGACGTCGACTGGCACTCCTACGACCAGGTGCTGCTCGAGCCGGTCGCGATCTGGCGCAGCGGAAAGAAGTCGCTCGATCCCGTACCGGAAGCCGATCTGCTCCGACTGGCGTCGGATTTCAACGCCGCGGTGCGGGCACGACTGGGCGAAGGGTACCGCGTCGTCGATCAACCGGGACCGGGAGTGATGCGTATCCGCCTGGCCATCACGGATGCACGCGCCACCGACCCCATCCTCGACGTACTCACCGCGCCCGGAAGCGGCGCCATGCCACATCCCTCAGGGGCGGGTCCGCTCGATCCCGAGACCAAGCGATTCCTGGCCGGCGCTTCGATCGAGGGGGAGATCCGAGACGCGCAAAGTGGCACGCTGCTGGCGCAGGGCATCGATCGTCCGCGGCACGCCGCTTCGATCGAGACGTGGGCGGATCTCGACCACGCGCTTGCCTTCTGGGCCGACCGCACCTGCAAACGCCTCGAGGCTCGGACCGTGCGCCGATAGCCCCCCGGGGTTCCGCGATGCCGCACGGCATCACCTGCCGGCGGGTGCGCGGGTCTACCGGCTCCCCTCACTCCGGCGTGCCTCACGGAGTTTGCGCCGGCCCGGCCGGCGCGCCATGCTCCCAGGTTCATGCCCATCACGTTCGACCTGACCGGCAGGATCGCCCTGGTGACCGGCGCGTCCTCGGGTTTCGGCCTGCACTTCGCCCGCACGCTCGCGGCGCACGGCGCAGCGGTCGCCGTCGCCGCGCGCCGCACCGAACGCCTCACCGCGTTGGTCGGCGAGCTGACCGCCACAGGCGGACGCGCCGCCGCGATCGCGATGGACGTCACCGACGGCGATTCGATCCGCGCCGGCATCGACGCGGCGGTCGCCGCGCTCGGGGAGATCGACCTGGTCGTCAACAACGCCGGCATCAGCGTGACGAAGGCGCCACTCGAGCTCACGGACGCGGACTGGGACGCCGTCGTCGACACGAACCTCCGTGGCGCCTGGCTCGTCGCGCAGACGATCGCGCGGCGACTCGTCGCCGCCGGCCGACCCGGACGCATCGTGAACATCGCGTCGATCGTCGGCCTCCGGCCGATGGGACACCTCGCGCCCTACGCCGCGGCGAAGGCGGGGCTGCTGCACCTCACCCGGACGCTTGCGATGGAATGGGCCCGCCACGGCATCCAGGTGAACGCCCTGGCGCCGGGCTACGTCGAGACCGAGCTGAACCGCGAGTTCTGGACGACTCCCGCCGGCCGCAAGGTGATCGAGCGCGTTCCGCAGCGTCGCCTGGGACGGCCCGCCGACCTCGACGGACCGCTGCTGCTCCTCGCATCCGACGCCGGAGCATTCATGACCGGGAGCGTCCTCGTCGTCGACGGCGGGCACACGGTGGCGAGCCTATGAGCGAACGCTGGGCCCGCTTCCTCGTCCGCCGCCGCTGGGCGGTCCTTGTGGTGATCGCCATGCTCACCGTCGTGCTCGGGGCGGGGATCCGGCGACTGCACACCGAGTTCGACGTCGAGTCGAGCCTGCCGTCGGATCACCCCTACGTCCTCACCGACCGCGCCATCCGCAAGCAGTTCGGGGGCCGCAACGCCATCCTGATCGCCGTCGTGCCGCGCGCCGGCGACGTGTGGCAACCCCAGGTCCTGCAGGTCGTCCAGGACGTGACGCTCGCCGCGCTGCGCCTGCCCGACATCATCGCCACCAACGTCGTCAGCCTCGCGGCGCCGAGCGTCCGGCACGTCGAGGACTCCGGCGGCACCATTCGCGTCGACTACCTGATGCGCGACGTGCCGCAGACGGCGGAGGGCATCGCGCAGCTGCAGAAGCGACTCGATGCCAACCCCCAGCTGCGCGGCATGCTGGTCGCGCCCAGCGGGAAGGCGGCCCTCGTCATCATCGACTTCTGGGACACGGCCCGCGGTGCGGATCTGGCCAACCGGGCGCTGTCGCTCCGCGACGTGGTCGGCGATCGCCCGGTCGATCTGTACTTCGCGGGCGAGCCCCTCTTCGCGCTCACCGGCGTCGAGCAGGCCGACGAGGTCGGTCGGCACTTCCCCATCACCTTCGCCGTGATCGCCATCATGCTCCTCGTCTCCTTCCGCAACCTTCAGGGGATGCTCATCCCCATGCTCACGGCGACGCTCTCATGCATCTGGTGCCTGGGGTTGATGGGTTGGACGGGGCTGGTGATGGACTCGTGGAACATGATCGTCCCCGTCCTCCTGGTCGCCGTCGCCGCGGCGCACTCGGCGCAGATGCTGAAGCGCTACACGGAAGACGTGATGAGGCTCAAGGACAACGCGGCGGCGGTGATCGCGTCGACGTCGACGATGGGCCCGGTGATGCTGGCGGCAGGAGGCGTCGCGGCGATGGGCTTCGCCTCGCTCGGCCTGGTCGGCGTACCGTCGATCCGGAACTTCGGGCTCGCGTGCACCTACGGGATCGCGAGTGCGATCCTCCTCGAGCTGAGCTTCATTCCCGCGCTGCGGGCGATCCTGCCGGCGCCGCGCCACGTCCCGCACGCGGGGGGCCTCACGGCCCGCATGCTCGCCGCGCTGACCCGGGCCGTGCTCCACGCGCAGGGCCGCTCCGTCCTGATCGCCGCCGGACTCGTGCTCCTGATCGCCGGGATCGGCATCCTCCGCATCCGGACGTTCGGCCCGGCGCGGGAGTATCTCGGCACCGGCAGCATGGCTCGCACGCACCTCGAGGTCATCGAACGGCACTTCCCGGGTACGGTCACCATGACCGTCCTCTACAAGGGCCCGCCCGGGAGCACGAAGACCGTCCCCGTGTTGCAGCACATGGACGGCCTTGCGAGCGCGATAGCAGCCGACCCGCTCGTATGGCGGACGGCCACGTTGGCCGACCTGGTCAAGGTCCTTCATCAGACCTTCAACCCCGAGGACCCGACGCCGTACCGCATTCCCGACGACCAGGAGCTCGTGTCGCAGCTGATGTTCCTCGGCGACTCGCCGGCGTTCGAGCGCTTCACCGACCGTGCGCAGAGCTCGGCGCTGGTGATGGCGTACCTTCGCGATGACAACGCCACCCAGGTGAGGGCCCTCCTCGACCATACCCGCGGGTGGCTGCACGATCACCCGCCCCCCGCGGGCGTCGAGGTCCTGTTGGCGGGAGGCAGCGGTCCGATCACGCTCGCCGTGAACGAGCACACCACCTACGGCAAGCTCCTCAACATGGCGGTCGTCCTGGCGACGATCTGGCTGGTCTCGTCCATCATGCTGCGCTCGCTGCGTGCGGGACTCTTCGTGGTGAGCCCCATCGTCGTCACCATCGTGCTCCTCCTTGGGCTGCTCGGGTGGACGGGGACGCGGCTCGACATGGGCTCGGCGTCGATCATCGCGGTCGCATCGGGCATCGGCGCCGACTACGCGATCTACTTCCTCTACCGCCTGCGGGAGGAGCGCCAGCGCACGCCCAGCGACACCGACGCGCTGGCGGCGGCGATGCAGACCTCCGGACGGGCCATCGTGTTCGTGGCGACGAGCATCGCGGCGGGCTTCGCCGTGATCGGCGCGTCGCGCTTCCTCGGGTTGCGTCTGTTCGGAACGCTCATGCCGGCGGCGATGGTCCTCTCCTGCCTGGCCGCGCTCTCGATCATGCCGGCTCTCGTCCTCCGCCTGCGCCCGCGCTTCGTCTTCGGGAGTCCCGAGCGGACGCGCGCCGCCGCCTAGCGGTCGATCCCGAGCTTCTCGCGCATGCGCCCACGGGCCGCGCGGCTTTCGGGAGTCGTCCACACGGCCGCGGCGGTGGCCGCTGCGGCCGGCGTCTCGGCGTGCACCCGGGCAAGCGCCTCGGCGACGAGCGCCGACTTGGTGTGGGCGTACGCCTCGCGCGGATGCCCGCCCAGCCGCGCCGCGCGCCGGAGCACGGTGGCCATGAACGTGTCCGCCGGGAAGAGCTCGTCGACCACGCCGAGCCGCAGGGCCTGGGTCGCCGGATAGAGTGCGGCGCCGAGCATCAGCTCCGCGGCCCGGGCGTGGGGCAGCCGCAGCCGCACGATCTCCAGCGCCACCAACGGAAACCCGGCGCCCACCGCCAGCTCGGTGAGGCCGACGCGATGCTCGCCCTCGACGCCGAGGCGGTAGTCGCACGCCAGCACCATCACGAGTCCGCCGGCGACGGCGTGTCCGTTCACGGCGGCCACGGTGGGCTTCGGTAACCCCAGCAGCGCCGCGTGCACGTCGCGGTAGCGCGCCGCGATGCGGACCGACGCAGCCTCGTCGCGCTGCGGCGCCGCGAAGTCGAAGCCGGCGCTGAAGAACGGGCCGGCACCGGTCAGGACGACGGCCCGGACGGCGTCGTCCTGGCGCGCGCGGTCCAGCGCCTCGCCCAAGGCGTCGAGCAGCGTCTCGTCGATCGCGTTCGCGGGGGGGCGGTCGAGCCGGAGCACCCGTACACCGCCGTCGTGGTCCTCGCTGCGTACGCAGGTCATGGGGGCGTCAATAGCACAGATGACCGAGGCGGCGACGACGCCGACCCGCGAAGCGCTTCGCCTCGAGCGCGAAGGGAACGGTGAGCCCGTCGGACATGCCGATCACGACGGCGGTGGCGGTGAAGTGCGCCTCGGTCTGCGGCGTGACTGGCATGGTTCCCTCCGATCGCCTTCTGCTATGACATCCCGGACGATGGACGTGAACGCCTCGGTCGGCATCGCGGCGGCAGCGCTCGGCGGGGCGGCGATCGGCATCGAGCGCCAGTGGTCCGGCCACGCCGTCGGCCCGCAGGCCCGCTTCGCGGGCATCCGCACGTTCACGCTCCTCGGCCTTCTGGCGGGCACCGCGGGCTGGCTCTCCACCGCGGGCTCGGCGACGGCCGCCGCGGTGCTCCTGGGCGCGGGCGCGCTGCTCGTCGTCGCCGCCTACGCCGCGGCCGCACCGAAGGACGTCGACGGGACGACCGAGGTCGCGGCGCTCGTCGTGCTCGCGGCGGGCTTCACGGCCGGCATCGGCCTCGGAGCGCTGGCGAGCGCCATCATCGCGGTCACCGTGCTCCTGCTTGTCGAGAAGTCGCGCCTGCACGATCTGGTGGCGCGCCTCGACTGCGCGCAGGTGCGCGCCGGCGCGCGCTTCGCCGTCATGGCCGTCGTCATCCTGCCGTTGCTGCCCGATGGCCCCTTCGGTCCGCTCGGCGGCGTCCGCCCGCGGGAGCTGTGGGCGCTCGTCCTCTTCTTCGCCGGTCTGAGCTTCGCGGGCTACACCGCCCGGCGCGCGATGGGGCCGCAGCAGGGATGGGCCGTCGCCGGCCTGCTGGGCGGCATCGTCTCGTCCACGGCCGTCGCCCTCGGGTTCTCGCGCACGAGTCGGACCGACCCGGCGCTCGGACCGTCGCTCGCCGCGGGTGTCGTCGGGGCCTCGACCGTGATGCTGCCGCGCATGCTGCTCGCGGCCGGCATCCTCCACCCGCCACTCGGGGCGGCGATGCTACCCTTCCTCGGACCGCCGCTGGTGGTCGGGATCGCCGCCTCGTTGCTGCTGCTGCGCCGTCCCGCCTCCGGTGAAGCTCCCGACACGCCGACCAATCCGTTGCAGCTCGGCGCGGCGCTGCAGATGGTCGTGCTCTTCCAGATCGTGCTCTTCATCGTGCGTGCGGTCCGTGACCGGTTCGGCGCCGCCGGTCTGGTCACGACGGGCGCCGTCCTCGGCCTGACCGACGTCGACGCGCTGACGGTGTCGATGGTGCGGAACGCTGCCACCGGCGTGCCGCTCGACGTCGCCGCCCGTGCCATGACCGCGGGTGCGCTGGCGAACACGTGCCTCAAGCTGGGGATCGTCGCCGGCATCGGGCGCGGGCGCTTCCGCCCGCTCGCCGCCGCGGCGCTTGCCGCCCTGGCGCTGGCGACGGCCGCGACGCTCGCGCTCGTCTGACTCCCCGGATCAGCCGAGCTCGCCGCGGGCGTGCTGCGCGCGCAGAACCTTCTTGTCGAACTTGCCGACGCTCGTCTTGGGCACTGCGTCGATCAGGACCCAGCGTTCCGGCAGCCACCACTTCGCCACGCGCTCGGCGAGGAAGGTCTTCACGTCGTCCAGGCCGGCGGCCGCACCGGACTTGAGCACGACACACGCGAGCGGCCGCTCCTCCCACCGGGGATCGGGCACGCCGATGACCGCCGCCTCGACGACGTCAGGGTGCGCCATGATGTGGTTCTCGAGCTCGACCGACGATATCCATTCGCCGCCCGACTTGATGACGTCCTTCGCGCGGTCGGTGATCTGCACGAACCCACGCGCATCGACGGTCCCCACGTCGCCGGTGCGCAACCACCCGTCGCGGAATTTGTCGGGTGCGGGATCGCGGTAGTACGCGCCGGTGATCCAGGGGCCCCGCACCTCGATCTCCCCCGCGGTCGTTCCGTCCCAGGGCAGGACGGTGCCGGCGTCGTCCACGATGCGCAGCTCGACTCCGGCGACGACCCGCCCGGTCTTCGCGCGCCACGTCATCTCGTCGGCGGGTGCGGTGCCGCGAGGCGGCAGCGCGACGGCGGCGATCGGGCTCGTCTCCGTCATTCCCCACGCCTGGACGATACGCACCCCGTGACGCTCCTGGAAGCGTTCCATGAGGACGCGCGGCACCGCCGACCCGCCACACGCGACCATTCGCAGTGACGAGAGGTCGACGGGATGCTCCTCGGCCCACCGCAGGATGTCGTTCCAGATGGTCGGCACGGCACCCGAGATCGTGGGACGCAGCGCCGCGATGAGGGCACAGAGCGGCTCCGCCTGCAGGAAGCGCGAGGGCATGAGGAGATCGGCACCCGTGAGCCACGCGGCGTACGGCAACCCCCACGCGTTGGCGTGGAACATGGGCACGATCAGCAGCACGCGGTCGTGCTCGGTGAGGGCGAACGTCGAGCCCATGCACGCCGCCATCGAATGCAGCACCGTGGAGCGGTGGCTGTACACAACGCCCTTCGGATTGCCGGTGGTGCCACTCGTGTAGCACATCGCCGCCGCTGCCCGTTCGTCGACGTCCGGCCAGCTCGCGACCGGCCGCTCGCCGGCGAGGAGCGCTTCGTAGCGCAGCACCTCGCGTCCGAGGGCGCTGGCATCGCCGTCCCCGACCACGATCACCTGCTCGACCGTCTCGAGCTGGTCGATCACCTTCGCCAGCAGCGGCACGAGCGAGTCGTCGACGAGGAGCACGCGGTCCTCGGCGTGGTTGGCGACGTAGACCAGCTGCTCCGGGAAGAGCCGGATGTTGAGGGTGTGCAGCACCGCGCCCATGGAGGGCACGCCCAGGTACGCCTCGAGATGCTCCTGCGAGTTCCACCCGAAGGTGGCGACCCGGTCGCCCGCGCGGATGCCGAGCCGAGCGAGGACCGCGGCCAGCCGGCGAGCGCGGTCGGCCACGACGGCGAAGGTCGCCTGCCGTGCCGAGGCGCCCTCCCAGGTCGCCACCTCGGCATCGGCGTGCACCAGAGCGCCGTGTTCGAGCAGCCCCGCGATCGTGAGGGGGCGCTCCTGCATGGTGCTCTGCATGACGGCGGTCAGCCGCGCTTCATCGCGGGGTGATAGAGGACGATCATCTCGTACAGCAGTGCCGGGCGGTCGCTCCCGACGACGTGCACCGCGATCTCCTGCGTCACCTGGGTCCCCTTGGGATGCGCCTCGGCACCGGTCAGCCGCGCATGGGAATGCACCTTCGCCCCGGCCGGCACGGGCGACACGAAACGCAGCTTGTTCGCCCCATAGTTGGTGGCGTTGCCGTACCCGGTCACGCGCCAGGTCTGCTTGCTGCGCATCGTCGGCAGGAGGCTGAGCGTCAGGAAGCCGTGGGCGATGGTCCCCTTGAACGGGCTCTCCCGCTTCGCGCGTTCGACGTCGACGTGGATCCACTGATGATCGCCGGTCAGATCGGCGAACTTGTTGATCATGTCCTGGGTGACCTCGACCGGGTCGCTCCAGTCCCCGAAGGTGTCGCTGATCTTCCCCTTGAGCCGCTCGATGTCGTCGAACTGGATGTCTTCCACGGAGGTCTCCTTCCCGGCCGGACGCCGTCGGCGGAGCCTTAGCCCAGGTCGCGGGCGCGGCTCAAGCGTTTCCTCCGCGGCGCGACGTGCTATGCTTGCAGCATGCAGGTCGTGCCATCCCGCCCGACGCCCTGGGAGACGCTTCGGTTCCTGGTCCACCTGCCCCGGCTGGGTCGGCTCTACTGGCGGCTCTTCCGGGACCCGCGCGTTTCGCTCGTGCCGAAGGCGTTCCTCACTGCCGCGCTGGCGTACGTCGTGCTGCCGTTCGACCTCATTTTCGACGCCATCCCCGTCCTCGGCCAGCTCGACGACCTCGTCATCGTCCTCGCCGCCGCGCACTGGTTCGTGCAGTGGTGTCCGCCCGGGGTGGTCGCCGAGCACACGCGCGCGATCGCCGAGGGACGCTGAGGGCCTGGCGCGGGCATGCGACGCGCCGGCCCGCTCGGAGCCTTCCTCGTCGCCCTCTGCAGCGGGCACGCCGGCGCCTCGATCACCATCGATCTGGTGGCCGAGACCCGTGTCGACCTCGGGCGCGAGATGGCACTCGCGCTCACCGCGACCAACACCGGCACGGAGGCGGCCCGCGACGTCGAACCGGACGTCATGATCGACCTGATTCCCGCGATCGGCCAGCCACCACGGCGCGGCGAGGCAGTCCCCGAGCTCGGACAAGGCGCGAGCCACACCTGGACGTTCACGCTGCCCCCACCAACGGCGCCGGGCTTTCTCCCCATCGCGATCCGCGTCCGCTACGCCGACACCAACGGCTACGCCCTCTCGGCGCTACTGGTACACGTAGCACGTACGGCGGCGGCCTCCGCGGGTCCCGTCCGCCCCACCCTCGAGCCGGAGACGATCGCGGCGGACGGGACGCTGCATGTGCGGCTCGAGAACCCGGGCCCGCGACCTGCCGACGGGCGCGTCGTCGCCATACTCCCCGCGGAGTTCCGCGCCGAGCCGGAGAGTCTCGGCGCCCAGGTGCCGGCGGGCGGGCGCGTCGACGTGACGCTCGCGGTGCAGAACACGGGCGCACTCGCCGGCAGCAGCTATCCGGCCTACGTCGTGTTCGAGTACGAGTGGAACGGCGTGCGCCAGGCCGCGCTCGCCCAGAGCCAGCTCACCGTGATCGCCGCCAGCCCCCCGAGTCCGCTGCTCCGTTGGCTCGCCGTCGCCGTCGCCGTCGCCGTCGGCATCGCGATGGGCGGCGTCCTCGTGCGCGCGCTGGTGCGGCGTGGCGACGCCACCGCCTGACTCGCGTTCGCCTGGACCGCCTGTGAACAGGCATGCTAGAAGGCGCTCGCGTTGACGTGATCGAACGTCAGCTGACCGGGGGGAGCTAGAATGGGAAAGAGACTATTCGTGGGGAACCTGCCCTACCAGTGCGACGAGACCCAGCTCCGTGATCTGTTCCAGCAGGACGGGCGCGAGGTCACCGAGGTCAAGCTCGTCGCGGATCGGGAGACCGGCCGCCCGCGCGGCTTCGCGTTCGTCGAGCTGGCGACCGACGAGCAGGCCGGAGCGGCGGTCACCGCGCTCAACGGCAAGCCGTTCGGCGGGAGACCGCTCACCGTGAGCGAGGCACGCGAGCGCGGGCCGCGCTGACGTCGCGGCGGCCCTTGCGCCCGTCGCCCGGCGACGCTAACCACGGGCCCCATGTCGCTCCGCTCCGTCGCGATCGTCTTGTCGGTCCTCGTCGCCGTCGCGGCGGGTCGCGAGCCGGACGTGATCCCCTGGCAGGCAGCGGGCTCCCACGTCGGTGACTTCCTCACCGTCGAGGGCGACGTCGTCTCGGCGTGGTCGAACCTCGAGAGCTGCGTCCTCGAGTTCTCGAAGGACGATCCGTCGGCGTTCCGGGCAGTCCTGCTGATCCCCATGATCACCAATCTGCCGCGGCAACCGGAGCGGCTGTTCCAGGGACGGCGGGTGCGCGTCTCGGGCCGGATCACCCGCTCGCTCGGCCACCTCGAGATGGTGATGCGCAGCCCGCAACAGATCGAGGTCGTCGACGTCGCCGGGGCGCCGGACGAGGACGCCGTGGCGCCCCCTCCACCGCCTGCGGCCGTGCCGGCCCCCTCGCGGCTCAGCGAGGCGCCGGCCGCGGCCCCGGCGAAATCCCCCGTTACACCCAGCCCGCCGGCCACCGAGCCCCCTGCCCCCGCTCCCGCCGCCCCGGCTGCTGCCGCTGGACCACCGCCGACGGTGGCGCCGGCACACGAGCCGAGAGACCTGGTCGAGGCGGTTGCGCCGCAGATCGCGCGCGACCCGTGCCCCGGCGCACAGGCGCGATGGACCGAAGCGGCGAGCGAGCTACGGGCGCGGACCGCCGTACTCGATGCCTGCCTGGCGCGGGGGGACTATCGTTGCCGTCGCGAGAGTGCGGCCATGGCTCCCGCGCTCTCGGCCCTGGAGTGGGCCGAGCAGCACGTGGCCGACGCGTGCCCGTGAGCGGCTACTCAGGCGCGCCGTCGTCCTCGTCGGTTTCGACGAAGATGTCGATCTCGTCCGTGCCTTTGTTGCCCTTCTGATCGGTCACGCTGAGGGTCGCGGTGTACTCACCCACCTTGTCGTAGGTGTGCGTCGGGTTCTGCTCGGCGCTGCTCGACCCGTCGCCGAAGTCCCACTTGAAGGTGAACGGCCCCCCCTCCTCCTCTTCGACCGAGGCGGTGAACTGCACCTTGAGCGGCGGAGCACCCTCGTCGGGGTCCGCTTCGGCGATCACGTCCAGCTCGTACTCGTCGTCCTCGGCCTCGTCGGAGGGAGCGGCGGCAGGGGCGGTGGTCGGCGGCGGCGCCGCGACGGTGGGCGTGGTCGGCGCGGGTGTGCTCGGCGTCTGCTCGGAGCCGCCGCAGCCGGCGAGAACCAATGGCGCAGCCGCGAGTGACGCGAGCAACAGAGACGATCGCATGCTTGAACCCCTCCCCTGGTGCCGGCCGTGACGCGCCGGTGTCAGGCCGAGATAGCTACCTGAGGCCGCGGGGGAAAGGCAAGCCGGGGCCCGAGCGAACGCGCCGTTCAAACCGGCGTCAGCCAGCGGCCGTAGCGCGGGTCGCGCCCCTGCACCGTGGCGAAGAACAGATCCTGCAGACGGCGGGTCACCGGCCCGGGACGCCCGTCGCCGATCCGGCGATCGTCCAGTTCCCGGATCGGGGTCACCTCGACGGCCGTCCCGGTGAAGAACGCCTCGTCTGCGAGGTAGACCTCGTCACGCGTGAACCGCTCCTCGGACACCGCGATCCCCAGATCGCTGCACATCGTGAGGATCGCGTCGCGAGTGATGCCGCCGAGCACGGTGGGCAGCGGGGTCGTCTTCACGCGTCCGCCGGAGACGATGAAGATGTTCTCGCCACTCGCCTCGGCGACGTACCCGTCGACGTCGAGGAGCAGCGCCTCGTCGTACCCCGAGGCCTGGATCTCCCGACGCGCCAGGATCGAATTGACGTAGTGTCCGCAGGCCTTCGACTTGGTGAGCAGCGTGTTCGGGTGGAAGCGCATGAACGAGCTGGTCTTCAACCGGATGCCGTCGCGGATGCCGTCCTCACCGAGGTACGCGCCCCAGGGCCACGCCGCCACGGCGACGCGCGTCGGCGGCTGCGCGCCGAGGCCCATCTCGCCGTCGCCCATGAACGCGATCGGGCGGATGTAGCAGGCGCGGAGACCGTTGACGCGCACGACCTCGCGGCAGACCTCGACGAGCTGTGCGCGCGGATAGGGGATCGGCAGGTCGAGCACGTGGGCCGAGCCGTACAGCCGGTCGATGTGCTCCGGCAGGCGGAAGATCGCCGAGTGTCCGTCGTGGCCCTCGTAGCACCGGATGCCCTCGAACACGCCCAACCCGTAGTGCAGCGTGTGGGTGAGGACGTGGACGTTGGCCTCGGCCCACGGCAGCATCGTGCCGTCGAGCCAGATCCGGTCGGTCGTCTGCATCACCCCGCAGAGCTAGCCCGAAGCCCCGCGGGAAGGCAACCGCGGACGACGCTAGACGATGCCGGCGCGCAGCGCGTACCCGATCAGCTCGCGACGGCTGCGAATGCCGAGCTTCCGGAAAACGTGGTAGAGGTGATTCTTGACCGTGCTCACGCTGATCCGCAGCGCAGCGGCGACCTCGGCATTGCGCATGCCGAAGACGACGTGCCGGATGATCTCCCGTTCGCGGGCGGTGATGAGCTCTACCTGGTCGGTCTGCTCTCGTTCGTCGACGTCCAACACCTGCTCTCCGATGCGCGTCCCGTCCCTTGGCGGGTCCGGGCGACTCGATCATCGGAATGCACGTGGCGTGCCCTTGCGATCGTGCGCGTCGTCTCGCGTCGTTGCACGGCCACCGGGCATCCCGCCGCGAGTCGTTCCGACACGTGGGTCACTATGACCGGGGAAGGAGCCCCCATGAAACTTGCCGGCAAACTCGCGCTCGCCATCGTGGTCGCCATTCTCGGCGTCATGGCAATCCACGCCTGGCTCGAAATGCGGCGCGAGGTCACGCTGTACGACGCGGACGTGAAGAAGAGCTATCGCTACGGACGCGCGCTGCGCGGCAGCATCACCGCGCTGCGAACGACGTCGGGCGACGCGGAGGCGATGCGCATCGTCGAAGCGACCGACGAGGCCGTCCCCGAAATCTCGATCAGTTGGCGGTGGATGGATGTCCCGGCCGGCAGCCCGCAAGGCATCGAATCACCGCCGCGCATGCCGCCCTCGATGCTGGCTCCCCTCACGAGCGCACCCGCTCACATCGTCCAGTATCTGGACGACGTTGCCCTGGAGCGGTACACCTGGGTGCCCGTCTACGTCGAAGGACGCCGCCCCGCCGTGCTCCAGGCGAAGGAGACACTGGTCGAGCAGCGGCAGTACATCCAGACCACCCACCGCCGGCTCCTGCTCACGACGTTGTTCACGGCACTCGCCTGCGCCCTCGCCGTCCTCACCATCGGCTGGTGGTTCATCGGACGGCCGCTCCGCCGTCTTGAGGAGCGCACGCGTGCGGTCGCCGATGGGGATCTCTCGCCCTCGCTGGCCATCCGGCAGCGGGACGAGATCGGCAGCTTCGCGGTCGAATTCAACCGGATGTGCCGCCGCCTCGACGAGACGCGGAAGCGGCTCGCGGAGGAGACCGAGGCGCGCATCGCGGCGATGGACCAGATGCGACATACGGATCGCCTGACCACCATGGGGCGGCTGGCCGCGGGCGTCGCACACGAGCTCGGCACGCCGCTCAACGTGATCACGGGCCGGGCGGAGATGATCGCCACCGGCGAGGCCAATGCCGTGGAGGTGGCGACCAGCGGACGCGTGATCCTCGAACAGGCGGGACACATGACCGGCCTGATCCGCCAGCTGCTCAACTTCGCGCGCCGGCAGGGCCCGCGGTTCGGCGCGATCAGCCTTCGGGCGGTGGCGACCGCCACCATCGACATGCTGCGGCCCTTCGCGGTCAAGCGGCGCGTCGAGATCACCGTCGTCGCCCCGCACGACGACCCGCTGCTGATCTCGGCCGATCAGAGCCAGATCCAGCAGGCCATCACCAACGTCGTCATGAACGGGCTCGAGTCGATGTCGGCCGGCGGGCGGCTCGCCGTGACACTCGACACCTGCCGGGGGCGCCGGCCGAACGACTCCGAGGCCATGGACGACGACTACGTGCGGATCATCGTCGAAGATCAGGGCGAGGGCATCGTCGCCGAGGACCTGCCGCGCATCTTCGAACCGTTCTTCACCACCAAGGGCATCGGCGAAGGGACCGGCCTCGGCCTCTCGGTCGCCTACGGAATCGTCGAAGAGCACCGCGGCTGGATCGACGTCGACAGCGCGCCCGGCCGCGGCAGCCGGTTCACGATCTGGATCCGCCGCGGGGCGGTCGAGCAGACCGAGGTCGGAGTCGCATCGTGAGCAGTACGGTCCTGGTCGTCGACGACAGTCAGAGCATGTGTGAGATGCTCGAAGCCCGGCTGCCGAAGCTCGGCTTCGACGTCACCTGGCGCACGACGGCGGCGGAGGCCCTGGATCTGCTCGCCGCCACGGATTTCGACGCGATCGTCACCGACCTCAACATGCGGGAGATGAGCGGCATCGAGCTCTGCGAGCGCATCGTCGCCAATCGACCCGACGTCCCGGTCATCGTCATCACGGCCTTCGGCAGCCTGGAGACCGCCGTCGCCGCGATCCGTGCCGGCGCGTACGACTTCATCACCAAGCCCTTCGAGATCAAGGTCCTCGCCCTCGCTCTCGAACGCGCGGTCCAGCACCGCTCGTTGCGCGAGGAGGTGCGGCGGCTGCGGCGGACCGTGGCCGAGGCGCGCCAGTTCGGCGAGCTGCTCGGGTCGAGCCCGACGATGCAGAAGGTCTACGCCCTGCTCGACCGCCTCGCCGACTCGGACGCCTCGGTCCTGGTCACCGGCGAGAGCGGCACCGGCAAGGAGCTCGTCGCCCGCGCGCTCCACGACCGGAGCCGCCGCAGCCATGGGCCATTCGTCGCCATCAACTGCGCGGCCATGCCGGAGACGCTGCTCGAGAGCGAACTGTTCGGGCACGTGAAGGGCGCGTTCACCGACGCGCGAACCGGCCGGACGGGTCTCTTCGTGCAGGCGAGCGGCGGCACCCTCTTCCTCGACGAGATCGGCGACCTGCCCATGGGCCTGCAGCCGAAGCTCCTCCGCGCCCTGCAGGAGCGGAAGGTCCGTCCCGTCGGCGGCGACGCCGAGGTGCCGTTCGACGTGCGGCTGGTCTGCGCCACCAACCGCGACCTCGAGTCGGCAGTCGAAGAGAAGCGCTTCCGCGAAGACCTCTACTTCCGCATCAACGTCGTACACGTGAAGCTCCCGCCGCTGCGCGCCCGCGGCGGCGACGTCCTGCTGCTGGCGCAGCACTTCCTCGACCACTACGCGACGCAGGCGGCCAAGCACGTGACCGGCATCGCACCGGCCGCGGCCGAGCGATTGATGGCCTATCCGTGGCCGGGCAACGTGCGCGAGCTGCAGAACTGCATCGAGCGGGCCGTCGCGCTCACGGCGTTCGAGCAGATCGCCGTCGACGACCTGCCCGAGCGCATCCGCAGCTACCGCGGCTCGCACGTCCTCGTCGCCAGCGACGATCCATCGGATCTGGTTCCGCTCGAGGAGATGGAGCGGCGGTACATCCTGCGTGTCGTCGAAGCGGTCGCCGGCAACAAGACGCTCGCGGCGGAGGTCCTCGGCGTCGGCCGCAAGACGCTCTATCGCAAGCTCGAGCGCTACGCCGCCGAACGCGGCGACGACTGACACGGGTCCTTCTGACCCGTGATGCGTTCCGACACGCCCCCGACCCACCTCGCGGCATGCGATTCGTGCGTCCACAGAGGCGGCACGTGACGTGCAGTGCGACAGGGCACGCGGCGAGGCGCTCGTGACTCCGGACCCTCCCCCCGGGCCGAGCGCCTTCGCCGTGAACCCTTTCGGCGCCACGCCTCGGGCCGGCGACGGCTTTTCTCGTGACGGTAATCGATCTTCTCTCGGCCTGGACGATCGTGGCGGTACTCGTCGCGGCAGCCGGACTCTACGAATGCCGCGTGATCCGGCGGGAACGCCGACGTGCGACCACCTCGGACCCGGACGAGGAATCGCAGACGGGGATCGAACAGGCGTGAACGCCGGCGATCACCCGCCGAGCCACCGCGCGTAGACCTCCCTGATCGCCTCACGGACGCGCTCGTGGTCGCGGCCGAGCGCGACGCACGCCTCGTCGTCGCTGCCCCCGTACCCGAGCCGTCGCGCCAGCGACAGCAGCGCACCAGGATCCGTGTCCATCGCCTCGACCGGCTTGTCGTGTTCGAGCCGGAGCCGGCTCTCGAGCGTCCGGAGAAAGGTGTAGCCGTGCCGCAGCGCCGCGGCGTCGTCCGGGGGGAGGAGGGCCGCCGCCGCGAGCGCGTCCAGCGCCGGCCGAGTCGCGCGCGCGCGGACGTCCGGGTGCTCGTGTCCGTGCCGGAGCTGCAGCATCTGCACCAGGAATTCCACGTCGACGAGTCCGCCGCGCCCGGTCTTGATGTTCGTGCGCGTCCCCTCGGCCTCTCCCCGCTCGACCTCGATGCGCTCGCGCATGCGCGCGATCGCCGCCGTCTCCTCGGCCGTGAGCCCCCGCCCATAGACGCACGCGGTGATCAGCACGGCGAGCCGCTGCCGGAACACCTCCGGCCCGGTGATCGCTCGCGCCTTGATCAGCGCCTGACGCTCCCAGAGCGCCGCCGCCTCACGATGGTAGGCATCGAACGCCTCGATCGACGAGACGAGCGGGCCCTGGTTCCCCGACGGACGCAGTCGCGTGTCGATGCGGTATGCGATCCCTTCACGGGTCGGTGTCTGCAGGAAGCTGATGGTCCGTTGCGCAACGCGGGTGAAGAACTCGTGCGCGGGGATGCGCCCGCTCCACCAGCCGGGATCGAGTGGATCGTAGACGAAGATCAGATCGAGGTCGGAGTTGTAGTTGAGCTCGGCGCTCCCCAGCTTGCCCATGCCGATCACCGCCAGCCCCTCGGTCGGCGCCGCGTCCGGCAGCCCCGTTCGCGCGAGCACCTCGCGACGGGCGAGGCGTTGGGCCGCCGCGAGACACACCTCGGCCACCAGGCTGAGCTCCGCGCGCGTCTCGTCGGGGTCGAGCTCGCCCTGGATGTCGTGAACCCCGATGCGGAGGAACTCCTCGTGCCGGAAGCGCCGCAGGTCGTCCAACTCCGCTTCGAGCCCTGCGTCCGCCGCGAGGCGACCCGTCAGCTCCGCCACGAGGTCCGTCCGGTCGCGGGTGATGCGGACGAGGTCGGCACGCACCAGGCTGTCCAGGAGCTCCGGGTGGCGGAGGAAGAACGCCGACAGGTACTCGCTGGTCGCGAACAGACGCACCAGCAGGCCGCGCACGCCCGGATTCTCGAGCAGCAGGTGGAGATAGCTGGTCCGGGCCCCGATCGTGCTGACGAACGTCGCGGTGTGGTGGAGGGCGCGATCGGGCGCGCCCGAGCGCGCGATCTCGTCGAGGAGCGCGGGGGCGAGCGCGGCGAGGGCCTGGCGGCGTCGCGGCGACGCCGGCGCGTGCGGCGGCCCGTCGCGCAGGAGCCGAAGGTCGGCGTAGGCCCCGGCGATGTCGACGAAGCCCAGCTGGCCGAGCTTCCACGTCGCCTGCTCCTCGCGCTCGAGCTCGTCGACGAGCACCGCCAGTTCCGGCCGCTCCTCCCGCCGCCGTGTCTCCTCCGGGCCGTGGAACAGCGCCGCGAACGACTCATGGACGACGTCGGTCCATCGCGCATGCTGGGCACGGAAGGCGTCCACGCCATCGGCGCCGAGAAAGCCCAGGCGGCGCGCCAACAGGCGGAGCTCGTCCGGCTCGGTCGGGATGCGTTGCGTCTGCCGCTGCTGGGCGATCTGCAGCTTGTGCTCGACGTCACGGAGAAAGCGATAGGCCCCCGCGAGGCGCTCCGCTCGATCCGGCGCGACGTAGCCGTTGTCGCGGAGCCGCGCGAGTGCATCGAGCGTCCCGCGGGTTCTGAGCCGCGCGTCCTTGCCGGCGTGCACCAGCTGCTGCGCCTGCACGACGAACTCGACCTCGCGGATGCCGCCCCGACCGAGCTTCACGTCCTGCTCGGCGCGGGGGCCGCGGAGCGACGCGTCGACCTTGCGCTTCATCGCCTTCAGGTCCTCGATCGTGCCGAAGTCGAGGTAGCGCCGGTAGACGAAGGGCTCCAGTTCGTCGAGCAGCGACGCACCGAGCGTCCGGTCACCGGCGACCGGACGCGCCTTCAACCAGACGGCACGCTCCCAGGTCTGCCCCCAGGCCTCGTAGTACGAGAGCGCCGCCGCGCGGGAGATCGCCACCGGCCCCTCCCCGCCGCCCGGTCGCAGGCGGAGATCGACGCGGAAGCAGAACCCGTCCTCGGTGACCTCGGCGATGGCCCGCGTCACCTCCTCGCCGATCCGGGTGCAGAACTCGCGGATGGTACGGCCGTCCGCCAGCTCACCATCGGCGTCGTACACGTACACCAGGTCGATGTCGGAGCTGTAGTTGAGCTCACCGCCCCCGAGCTTGCCCATGCCCAGCACGACGAACGTCGTCGGCAGCGCGCCCCACTCCGCCTCGAGGCGCCCGCGCGTGCACGCGAGCGCGGTCTCGATGTGCGCCTCGGCGAGCGCCGAGAGCTCGCGGACCGTGTCGTCGACCGTGGACAGTCCGAGCAGGTCCCTGCCGCCGATGCGCACCAGCTCGCGCCGATGGTGCCGTCGCAACCCGGCCTGCAGCGCCGCGCGCGCCAGCGGGCCGGCGACGCCGTCGGCTTCCAGGGCCGCGGCCTGCGCGCCCGCGTCGCGCTCGGGAACCTGGGCGACGGTGTCGAGCAGCTGCGCCCAGCCCTCGCCCTCGACGGCCAGCGCCGCGGCGAGCGCGGGACTGCCGCCGAGGAGGCGCAGGAGGAGACCGACGCGGTCCGGGGCGAGCGGCGTCGGCGCCGCCACGAGCAGGCGCTCGAGCGCGTGCAGCGCAGCGACCGGGTCCGCCGTCTGCGCCAGCGCCGCGGCGACCTCGCCGTCGGGGGTTCCCGCCAGCCATCCACGCACGGGGTCGATCGCCGCCGCCACGGCATCCGCGGCAGGAACGCCCGCCGCGGCGAGCATCTCGGCCGTCAGCCCCACAACGCCCCCAGGTCCGCAGCGACCCCGAGTGCCCGCAATCGTTCGCGCAGGTAGGCGTGGCGGACGCCGTGGTCGCTGACGGTGACCGTGGTCGCACCCACGGCACGCAGCACGCCGTCGAGGACGATCGCGCCCGCGGGCAGGATCGCCGCACGTCCCGGATCCAGCACCCCGGGAGACGTCGTTCGCGCCGCCGAGCGGCTCGGCCGCGAGACGCTCCCCCAGCGCCCGCACCACCCGCCCTGCCAACACGTGCCCGTGCACACGACGCGGCTCGTAGCGGGAGAGTGCCAGGTCGAGCGCGGCGAGCGACGTCGCCGTCCCCCCGGAGGCGAGAACGCGCACGCCCGCGCCGCGCGCCCGCGCCACCACGGGCTGCGTCGGCCAGGGTCGCGTCGACGGCGTCGCGGAGCGCGGCGATCTCGGCGGACGACGGCGGATCGCTCCGGAAGAAGCGCTCGGTCAGCGCGAGCGCGCCCAGCGGAACGCTCAGCGACTCGTGCACGACGTCGCCCTCGCCGAGCGTCAGCTCCGTCGTGCCACCGCCGACGTCCACCGCGAGCATGGCCGCGCCGGTGCCCGCCGCGGCCGCCGCCGCCGCATAGGCCAGACGTCCCTCGCGCTCGCCCGAGAGGATCTCGATGGGCAGGCTCGCGGCGGCGGCGACGTCGCGGACCCAGGTCGCGCCATCCGCCGCGCGGCGCGCCGCCGCGGTGGCGAAACCCCACAGCGTGGTCGCGCCCGCGCGGCGCGCGCGCGCGGCGAACTCGACCACGGCCGCGGCGGTCCGATCCGCCGCGGTCGGGTCGAGCCGAGCGCCGTCGACGAGGCCTTCGCCGAGACGCGTGGTCGCCGCCGCTTCGTCGATGGCGCGCGCGCGGCCGTCGGGGGCCACGGCGACCGTGAGCAGCAGGACCGAGTTCGAGCCGACGTCGAGCACGGCCGCCGTGGTGGCAGCCGCCGACGCCGGCGCGGGGCTCACGCGAGCTGGCGCGCGACCGGCGCGGCCGCCAGCCCGACGCGCTCCCGCCACCGGACCAGATCCTCGAGCGCGCGCTCGGCCAGGGCGAGCTTCTTCTCGCGACCACGCAGCGCACGCGCCAGCGGCGGAAACAGCCCGTAGTTGGCGTTCATGGGCTGGAACTCCTTGCGTCCGCGGTGCGTGACGTAGGCGAGCAACGACCCGAGCGCCGTCGTCCGCGGCGGCACGAGCGTGGGCTCACCCCGCAGCAGCCGCGCGACGTTCAGGCCGGCGAGGATGCCGGTCGCCGCCGACTCGACGTAGCCTTCGACGCCGACGATCTGCCCGGCGAGCAGCAGCTGGCGCCGGCGCATCACCTGCAGCGACGGCAGGAGCAGCGTCGGCGCGTCGACGTACGTGTTGCGATGCAGGCTGCCGAGCCGCACGAACTCCGCCGCCGCGAGCCCCGGGATCATGCGGAAGACGCGCCGCTGCTCCGGATACGTCATCTTCGTCTGGAAGCCGACCATGTTGTACAGAGCGACCCTCGGCGTCGTCCTGCCGCAGCTGCACGCACGGCGAAGGCGCGCTCGCCGGTGCGCGGATCGATCAAGCCCGACCGGGCGCATCGGTCCGAAGGCGAGCGTGTCGCGCCCGCGCCGCGCCATCTCCTCGATCGGGCATGCAGCCCTCGAAGTAGATGCAGCGCTCGAACTCGCGCGCCGCGCACCTTCTCGGCCGCGAGCACCGCGTCGACGAAGGCGTAGTACTGCTCGCGGTCGAGCGGGCAGTTGACGTAGTCCTCGCCGCCCTTGTCGTAGCGCGACGCCCGCCAGGCGATCGACATGTCGATCGAGTCGCTGGCCACCGTCGGCGCGATGGCGTCGTAGAAGTAGAGGTGGGTCGCGCCCAGCGCCTCCTGCAACGCGCGCCGAGAGCGCCGGTGACGTGAGCGGTCCGGTCGCGAGGATCGTGAGCCCGGCGGGCAGCGCCGTCACCTCCTCGCGCACGAGGCGGATGAGCGGCTCGCTCTCCACGGCGCGGGTGAGCGCCTCGGCGAAGCGCGTGCGGTCGACGGCGAGGCACGCGCCCGCGGGGACGCGATGCGCATCCGCCACCTGCATCACGAGCGACCCCAGGAGCCGCATCTCGTCCTTCAGCAGACCGACCGCCGTCTCGAGGGTCGCGTTGCGGAAGGAATTCGAGCAGACGAGCTCGCCGAGCCGGTCCCCCTGGTGCGCGGCCGTCCCGCGCACGGGACGCATCTCGAACAGGTCGACCGGCACGCCGGCGCGCGCGAGGTGCCATGCGGCCTCCGCGCCCGCCAGCCCGCCGCCGATGACGGTGACCCGCTCGGTCATTCGAGCGAGCCGGGAGCGGTGCGCGCGCCGCGCCGGGTCCGGGGCCGTGCCGCCCGGCCGGCGCGCCGCGCCGCCGGCTTCGCGGCCGTGGCCTTGGTCGTCCGCGGGCGGGCGGCCTTCGCCTTGGTCTTCGTCGGCACCGCCGCACCGTCGGCGGCGGCCGCGCCCTTCGCGGGCGGACGGCGGCGGACCTGGGCAGCCGCGCGGCGCTCGGGCAGCGGCGCGAACGTCTCGCCGTCCTCGCCCGGGAGCTGCTCCTGCCAGCCGCAGTCCTCCTTCGCGCAGCGCCGGACCGTGCCGTAGCGCTTGGTGACCTTCTCGGTGACGAACGTGGCGCCGCACTTGGGGCATGGCATCGGCGACCGGCGGATCCCACGCGACGAACGTGCAGTCGGGATAGCGATTGCAGCTGTAGAAGACCTTCCCGCGACGCGACAGGCGTTCCATCATCTCGCCCTGGCCGCAGCCGGCGCAGGTGATGCCGGTCGGCTTCGGCTTGTGCATGGGCTGGACGTTGGTGCACTCGGGATAGCCGGAGCAGCCGAGGAACTTGCCGAAGCGGCCGAAGCGCACCTGCATCGGCTTGCCGCACTTCTCGCAGATCTCGTCGGTGACCTCGGGCTCGGCCGGCCGGATCGTCCCGTCCTCGTCGCGGGTGAAGTTCTTGGTGTTCTTGCAGTCGGGGTAGCCGCTGCACGCCAGGAACTCGCCGCGCCGCCCCCACTTGATGACCATCGGCTTGCCGCACTTCTCGCAGGGGATGCCGGTCGGCCGCTCCTCGCGCTTGACGTCGCGCATCTGGACGTCGGCCTTCTCGAGGTCCTTCGAGAACGGCTCCCAGAAGCGCCGCAGCGCCTGCACCCAGGGCTCCTGCCCCTCCTCGATGCGGTCGAGCTCGTCCTCCATGCCGGCGGTGAACTCGACGTTCAGGATGTCGGGGAACGACTCGACGAGCAGGTCGGTGACGAGGAAGCCCAGCTCGGTCGGCTTGAGCCGCCGCTGCTCGTCCTCGGTCACGTATTCCTTGTTCAGGATCGTCGCCATGATCGAGGCGTACGTGGACGGGCGGCCGATGCCGTTCTCCTCGAGCTCCTTGACCAGCGTCGCCTCCGAGAAGCGCGGCGGCGGCTGGGTGAAGTGCTGCTCGGGCGAGCAGCTCGAGCAGGCGCAGCGTCTCGCCCTCGGCGAGCGGCGGAAGCTGCCCCTCGCGCTCCTCGTCGTCGTCCGGTCGGCGGGCTGCTGATCGTCCACGCCCTCGGTGTAGACGCGGATGAAGCCGTCGAACTTCATGACCTGGCCCGTCGCGCGGAAGCGACAGGTGCCGGCCTCGATGTCGACGGCGGTCGCGTCGTAGACGGCCGGCGCCATCTGGCTGGCGACGAAGCGGTTCCAGATCAGCGTGTAGAGCTGCCAGCTCGTCCCGGCTCGAGGTAGGGTGCGACGCGCTCCGGGGTCCCACTCGAGCGACGTCGGGCGGATCGCCTCGTGGGCGTCCTGCGCGTCCTTCTTCGAGCGGTAGACGTTGGGCTGCTCCGGCACGTACGGGGCGCCGTAGCGCTCCGCGATGTAGCCGCGCGCCGCGGCGATCGCGTCGCCGGAGATGCGGGTCGAGTCGGTGCGCATGTAGGTGATCAGACCGACCGAGCCCTCGTCGCCGAGCTCGACGCCCTCGTAGAGCTGCTGCGCGATGCGCATCGTGCGCGACGGCTGGAAGCCGAGCTTGCGCGACGCCTCCTGCTGCAGCCGCGAGGTGATGAACGGCGGCGGCGGGTGCTTGCGGCGTTCCTTGCGCTCGACCTTGGTGACCGTCCAGCGCGGCGTCGCGGAGGCCCGCGAGCACCCCGTCGACGCGCTCCTTCGAATCGAGCCGCAGCTTCTTGAGATCGACCTTCTGCCCGTCGACCTCGGCCAGCCGTGCGCCGAACGGCGGCGGCTGCCCGCCCTCGAGTCGCGCGTCGACCGTCCAGTACTCCTCGGGGACGAAGGCGCGGATCTCGCGCTCGCGCTCGCAGATGAGGCGCACCGCGACCGACTGCACGCGCCCGGCGGACAGCCCGCGGCGGACCTTCTTCCAGAGCAGCGGCGAGAGCTGGTAGCCGACGAGGCGGTCGAGCACGCGCCGCGCCTGCTGCGCGTCGACGCGGTTCTTGTCGAGGCTCCCGGGTTGCTCGATCGCCTCGAGGACCGCCTTCTTGGTGATCTCGTTGAACATCACCCGGTGGACGTTCTTCCGCTTCGCGCCGAGCTTCTGCGCGATGTGCCAGGCGATCGCCTCGCCCTCGCGGTCGGGGTCGGGCGCGAGGTAGATGTTCTCCTTGTCCTTCGCCGCGGCCTTGAGCTCTGCCAGGACCTTCGTCTTGCCCGCGATCACGTGGTACTCGGGCTCGAAGTCGTGCTCGACGTCGACCCCGAGCTTCGACTTCGGCAGGTCGACGACGTGGCCGATCGAGGCCTTCACCTGGTAGTCGCGTCCGAGGTACTTGCCGATCGTCTTCGCCTTGGCCGGCGACTCGACGATGACGAGGTGCTTGGCCATGGTCCGCGGCTAGGCCGCCGTCCTCCGGAAGCGCTTGCCGGGCCCCTGCGCGACGAGGCCACGCAGCTCGAGCGCCAGGAGCGTCTCGAGCGCCGGTCCCGCGCCGATGCCGGCGCGGCCGATCACCGCGTCGACGTGCGCCTCGTCGCCACCGATCGCGTCGAGCACCCGCCGCTCGACCGGGGCGAGCACCGCGAGCGCCGCGCCCGCGCGGGCGGCGAGCAGCGCATCCCTGGCGGCCGGCGCGACGTGCTGCAGGACGTCGTCCGCGCCGGTGACGAGGGTGGCCCCCTCCTGGATGAGGCGGTGCGGTCCGTGGTGCTGCGGCACGCCGACGGGCCCCGGGACGGCGAAGACCTCGCGCCCCTGCTCGAGCGCGTACCGTGCGGTGCCGAGGGAGCCGCTCCGCTCCGCGGCCTCGACCACCACCGTGCCGATCGTGAGCCCACTGATGATGCGGTTGCGGCGCGGGAAGTTCGCGGCCAGCGGCGGTGTACCGCAGGGGAACTCCGAGACCAGCGCGCCGTCGCGGGCGATGGCCTCGGCCAGGCGACCGTGCCACGCGGGATAGACCCCGTCGATCCCGGTGCCGAGAACGGCGATGGTGCGCCCGCCCGCTGCCAGCGCCCCCTCGTGGGCGGCCGCGTCGACGCCGGCGGCCATCCCGCTGACGACCGCCAGCCCGGCCTGGGCGAGGTCCCGTCCCATCGCTTCGGCCACCCGGCGGCCGTAGGCGCTGGCCCGACGGGCACCGACGACCGCGATCCCGAGGGTATCCAGGGGGAGCGGTCCGCGCACCGCCAGGGCGAGCGGCGGATCGGCGATCTCCCGCAGCCGGCCGGGATAGGAGGCGTCGCCCCAGGTGACGAGGGTGGCGCCCATGTCCGCCAGCACCCGGCGCTCCGCGCCCGCTCGACTCAGGGCCGGGCGAAGGTCCGCGGCGACGTCGGGTGCGAGCCCCCTGGCCAGCAGCTCCGCCATCGGGGCGCCGATCGCGGCCCGCGGGCCAGCGAAGGCCTCGGCGAGCGTGAGCCCCGTTCGTGGGCCGAGGCCGTGCACGAGCGCCAGCGCCAGCCACGCCAGCGGATCGCTGGCCGTCCGCAGGTCCGTCCCCATCGTCGAGGCCACGTGCGCTACTATAGCGGCCGGAGCGTTGCAACGCATGAGGGTGTGACGAAGCCAGTGCCATGACGCCTGAAATCCTCTTGCGCCGCGCGGACTTCGACGAGATCCTGGGGTTGCGGCACGCGGTCCTCCGGCCCGGCCGACCGCTCGCCACGGCCCGCTTCGAGGGGGACGACGACCCGGGAACCGTGCACCTCGGGGCGTTCCCGGAGGGTGGCGGGGACGCCGTCGGCTGCGCGACCCTGATGCACCGCCCCTGGCGGGGCGCCCCGGCCTGGCAGCTCCGCGGCATGGCCACCAGGGCCGACCTCGCCCGCCGGGGGATCGGGCGCGCCCTCCTCCGCCTCGCCGAGGAAGCGGTCCGGGCCGAGGGCGGCCCCCTGCTCCTCTGGTGCAACGCCCGCCTGGAGGCCATCGCCTTCTACGCCGGCGCGGGATGGGAGGAGGTCTCGGGAACGTTCGAAGTCCCGGACGTCGGCCCGCACCGGGAGATGCTGCGGCGCCTCGCCTAGCGGGCGACTAGGAGGACCAATTGAAGAGAGCGGCCGCGTTTCCGCGCAGGTAGCGCTCGAGGACGCCCTCCCGCAGCGGCAGCGCGCACGCCTCGGCGATGCACCGCTCGAACGAGAGCACCGGATGGTCCGAGGCGAAGAGGACCTTGGCCTGGCCGCGGGTGTTCATGAACTGGATCAGCTCCGCGCGGCAGGTACTTCGGCGCGTACGCGGACGTCATCATGTAGAGGTTCGGATACTTGAGCAGGAGACGGATCGCCTCGCCCCACCACGGATCGGCGCCGTGCGCCATCACCAGCTTGAGCTCCGGATAGAAGAGGCAGACCTCGTCCAGGTAGAGGGGACGCTGTGGCTCGGCCGGCATCGGGGGCCCCGGAATGCCGGTGTTGATCGAGATCGGCAGGTCGAGCTCGATGCACTTGGCGTAGACCGGGTAGTACACCTTGTCGTTCGGCGGTCGATTGATCAGGAAGGGGACGATCCGCGCCAGGCGGAGCCCGTGCTTGGCGACCAGATCGTCGAGCAGGCGGAGCGCCTGCATCCCCGACGTCGGGTCGATCACGGCCGACGGGATGAAGCGGCCGGGAAACGCCTTCACCAACTCGCGCACCGGCTCCGGGTTGCCCGCGTCCATCGTCAGGATCGCCCGTTCGATGCCGGCCGCGTCCATCTGCCGCAGCAGCTCCTCGAGCGGCGTCGCCTCGAACATCTCCTTCTCGCGCTTGAAGTAGTCGCGCGCGACGCGGACCAGGAACTCGGGGCGGTGGTCGGCCATCCCCATCGGCAGATTGAGCCAGCAGTCGATCGCGGTCTGCCGTTCCGTCGTCATCGCCCGTCCGACGTCATAGAGAACCGGAGGGGCCCGCGGCAACCGTCTCGCCCGGCTCGACGGCCACGACGCCTCGCGGGTTGCGCGGACGGGCGGGCCCCAGGTATCGCGGGCGACGTGGACGTGGTCTGGTACCTGGCCTACGGCTCGAACATGCAGAGCGAGACGCTCCGCGGACGGCGGGGCATCGCGTATCGCCGCGCCGTTCCGGTCATCGCCGCCGGCTGGCGGCTGGTCTTCGACAAGCCGTCGCTCCTCGGCACCGCGCACTCGTTCGCCAACGTCGTTCCGGATGCGGCGGCCGAGGTGCTGGGCGTCGCGTTCGAGATGACGGCGGACGACCTGGCCCACGTCGAGCGCAGCGAGGGTGTGGCGTTCGGGAACTACCGATCCATCGAGAGTCGCCGTCCGGCCGATCGACGCCACCCTCGTCGATCCCTGTCGCGCAGTCACCCTCGCGTCGGACCGACGGGATCCCGACCGCCGGCCGTCGACGCGCTACCTCGACCTGGTGATCGCGGGAGCCGACCGAACATGGCCTGCCGGAGGCGTGGATCGCACGACTCCGGCGGGAACCAGCGGAGCCGGAAAGCGACGAGGCCGCCCGTCTCCGCCCCCTGCTCGATGGCCTCATGAAGCGCGGTAGGGTAGGCCGGCCGGCTTTCTTGCAACAGCCTCCCTCGATGAATACGGGTAGGTAGAGCCCGTCTGACAAGTGCCGGCCAACCGGCCGAAAGGAAATATCGATGCCAATCAAGGACCAGGTCTGGGTGCAGCTCGCAACCCGGATCCCGAAGAATCTCCACCGAGCCGTGAAGCTCCACTGCGTGAACGCCGAGGTCTCCCTGATGGACTTCGTCGTCGAGGCCCTCCAGGAGCGCCTCGCCGCCGGGACCAGCAGAGCGACCGCCGCCGTCTCCGCGCCTGAGCGCGCCTCCGCTTCACCCCCCCTCATCCGTCCATCACCCGCTTGCGGACCCTCGGCCGTGCCCCCTAGAGAGGGTGCCGCCGATGCGTACCCGTTCGCCCTGCTCGCGGAGCTGCGGCGCAGTCCTCCTGCTGTTCGCGACGCTCGCCGCGTCCGGCTGCGCGCCGACGCCCGGCCCCGACGTGATCGTGATCGGCCAGACGGAGATGCTGCCCGGGGTCGGCGGCGAAGCAGCCGCCGCCGGCCAGCGTCCCCGGATGGCGTGCGCAGCCACTGCCCGACCTCTGGACGCTGTCGCGTCGCCGCGAGGCCACGGAGGCCTGGTACCGGACGACGATCACCCTGCCGGCGGCGCCCGCGGAGCTGTGGGCCGTCTACATCGCGCGGCCGGGGCTTCAACGTCGCCGTCTTCGTGAACGGGACGCTCGTCGGCGACGGCGGCCGGATGACACCGCCGATCGCGCGGAACTGGAACCGTCCGCTGCTGTTCCCGGTGCCGGGCGGCCTCCTGCACACCGGCGCCAACGTCGTCGACGTCCATCTCGCCGTCGACGAGGGATCGCCGGCCGTCCTCGGCCAGATCCGGGTCGGACCGGATCGATCGCTGCGTCCGCTCTGGGAGTGGCGATACCTGCAGCAGATCACGCTCGCGCAGGTGATGATGAGCGTGACGCTCTTCATGGCGATCGTGCTCGGGATCGTCTACCTGCCGCGCGACCAGACCGGGCGCGCATCGCTGGATCGTCACGGGAATCCTGCTCTGGGGCTGGTCGACGGCGATGTTCTTCGTCCGCGATCCTCCCGCTCCCGCCTGGTGGACGTGGTCGGAGTCGGTCGCGGTCAACGCCTTCGTGCCATGCCTCGTCGTGGGGTACCACCGCGCCCTCGGGATCCGCCGACCCGTCCTCGAGCGTGCCCTCCTGCTCCTGACCGTCACGGGCGCGGTGCTGCTCGCGAGCGGTCCCGCGACTCTACGGGTTCGCCGTCTTTCTCGTGTGGCTCGTCATCACCGTCGCGGTCGGCGTCTACCTCGTCGGCCTGGCGACGACCCTGCCGGGTCGCCTGCCCTCGCCCGCGCCCGCTGGATGGCCATTCCCGCCGTGCTCGGGCTGGTCGTCGGCGTCCATGACGTCGCCCAGTTCCTGCTGCGCAGTCCCGACGCCCTCCTCTTCTGGCCCTACGTCCTGCCGCTCGCGATGCTGTTCACCGGCGCCGCCACGCTGGCGCATCTCGCCGACGGACTCGACGAATCCGAGCGCCTGAACCGCGAGCTCGAGCATCGCGTCGAGGAGAAGCACGCCGAGCTCGAGCGCAACTACCGGCGGGTCGGCGAACTCGAGCGCGCGACCGCCGTGGCCGCGGAGCGCGACCGGATCATGCGCGACATGCACGACGGCATGGGCGGCCAGCTGGTGTCGACGCTGGCGATGGTCGAGAGCGGCCGCGCATCGTCGGACGCCATCGCCGACGCCCTCGGCGCCGCGCTCGACGATCTGCGCATCGTGATCGACTCGCTCGATCCGGCCGAGGAGGACGTGCGTGGCGGCGCTCGCCTCGATCCGCGCCCGCATGGAGCCCCGGCTCGCGCGGCACGGGCTCCGCTTCGACTGGCGCGTGACCGACGTGCCGCGCATGGCGGGCTTCGGCCCCGAGCGTGTGCTGCAGGTGCTGCGCATCGTCCAGGAGGCCGTCACCAACGTGCTCAAGCACGCCGGCGCGACGACCATCACGATCTCCACCGGCACGGCACCGGACGTCGCCGGCCGCCCCGGCGTGGTGATCGAGATCCGTGACGACGGGCGCGGCCTCGACGGAGGCCATCGGCAGGGTCGCGGCCTGCCGAACATGAGGCGGCGGGCGGACGCGCTCGGCGGCACCGTCACGATCGACGGCAGTCCCGCCGGGACCGCCGTGCGCCTGTGGCTGCCGCTCGCTACTCCTCCTCGATCCTGACCAGTCCGAGCTGTACCGCCTCGTAGACGGCCTCGCCCCGCGAGTGCACCTCGAGCTTCCCGTAGATGCCGCGGACGTGGGTCGTCACGGTGTGGGTGGAGACGCCGATCAGTCGCGCGATCTCCGCATAGCTGAAGCCCTTGACGATGAGCTCGAGTACCTGCCCCTCGCGCTCCGAGAGCCTGGGGAGCTCCGGACGCGCCGGTGCGATCGCGGCGTCGGCCCCGCGAAACCGCCGCAGCAGGTAGCGGGCGATCGGCGGACTGATCGGCGACCCGCCGGCGAGCATCTCCAGGATGGAGGTGCCGAGGTAGTCGGGCGAGCCGTCCTTCAGGATGTAGCCGAGCGCGCCGGCTTCGAGCGCGGCGACGACGTGGCTCTCGTCGCCGAAGATCGTGACCACCATGGCGCCGGTCGCGTACCCGCGACGGCGCAGCTCGCGGATCAGATCGACGCCGTCCCCGTCCGGGAGCCCGAGGTCGGTCAGCAGCACGTCGGGGGCGCCCCGGTCGAGCTCCGTGCGCGCCTCGGCGCACGACCCGACCGCCGCCAGCAGGCGGAGCTGCGGATGCGCAGCGATCACCTCGGCCAGCCGCGCTCGCGTGTTGGTGTCGTCCTCGACGAGGAGAACGCCGTGGCGGCCGGCATCACTCACCGCGGTTCCAGTCGACACGGCGCGCGCCGCATGGTCCGCATGGGTAGCAGACCGCGACGCCGCTCGCCCTCGCACGTTCTGGGGAGGCCGGGTCAGGGCCGCCATCCCTCGGGCGGCGGCATCTCCTGCGAGCCCAGCCGCTTGGGGTAGGCGCGGATGTCGGTGCCGATCGCCGTCTGTCCGAAGTACACGCTCTGCGGATCCCAGTGGAACGGAGACGACCCCCCGGGGGGAATGTGCAGGTCGAGCTCGCGCTGCAGGGTCTCGCGCAGCTGGCCACTCGTCCCGCTCCCGCTGTAGACGCGTAGCAGCATGCGCACGCCGTCGACGGCATCGGGAGTCGGGTTCCGGATGGCTCCCCGGAGCTTCATGATCGACCCCGAGGTCCGTTGGTCGGTCGCGAACACGTCGAGCGCGGGCGATGCGCCCGACTCCGGCGCGACGGCGGCGCGGCCGACACGGCCGGCACCCGCCCAGGGATCGGGAACGCGTGGCTCCGTCGAGCATGCGGTGAGCAACGCCACCAGGACGGCCGTGAGAATCGGCACACGCATGGCGCGCTCCTCATACCCGAGCGCGCACCGCCCCACCAGAGTCGTCGGGTGGCTGATCCCGCTGCTCTTGCTCGGGGCCTGCGGCAATGATGGAACCGCCCCCGTGCCGCCCGCCCGCTTCGTCACCCGCACCATCGAGCCCCGCAGCATCACGCCGGGACACGAGCCGCCCCTCGTGGTCCTGTTGCACGGGATCGGCACGGACGAGCACGACCTGCTCCCGCTCGCGGCGCACCTCGATCCGCGCCTCCGGCGTGACGAGCGTACGCGCGCCGCAGCCGTACACCGTCGGCTACGCGTGGTTCCACATCGACTTCCGTCGTGACGGGACCATCGTGCCCGACGTCACCCAGGCCCGCGCGGCGCTCGTCGACCTGGTGCAGTGGTTGCCGGCGCCGCCGGCACGGACGTTCCTCCTCGGCTTCAGCCAGGGCGCGATGATGGCGCTCGGCGTGCTGGGGGCCGCGCCGGAGCGGCTCGCCGGTGTCGTCGCCCTCAGCGGCCGCTCGCCGGCCGGTCTCTTCGAGGCCACGGCGCCGCCCGATGCCATCGCCCGCGTTCCGGTGCTGCTCGCGCACGGAACACACGACGACGTGCTGCCCGTCGCCAACGGTCGGCAGACGCAGGCGTTGCTCGCGGGACGCGTCCACGACCTCACCTACCGCGAGTTCCCGATCGGCCACGGAGTCAGCGACGAGGAGCTGTCCCTGGTGGCCGCCTGGATCTCCGCGCGACTCGACGAAAGGAGCCCTCGATGATCACCCTCTACGGCGTTCCGCGCTCGCGCGCGATGCGGTGCCTCTGGATGCTCGAGGAGCTGGGCGTCCCCTACGACAACGTGAAGACCAACTTCGCTGGGGGCGAGACCCGCACGCCGGAGTTCCTCGCGATCAACCCGAATGGTCACATTCCGGCGCTGCGCGACGGCGACTGCACGCTGTTCGAGTCGATGGCGATCAATCTGTACCTGGCGCGGAAGTACGGGGGCGGCCTGTGGCCGACGACGGTCGAGGACGAAGGACGTGCGTTCCAATGGAGCGTCTGGGCGATGACCGAGCTCGAGGGGCCGGTCGTGACCGCGCTCGTCCACCGCATGTTCCTGCCCGAAGCGCAGCGCGACCCGAAGAAGATCGAGGAAGCCGAGCGACAGTTCGCCAAGCCGCGCGGCGTGCTCGAGGGCGCGCTCGCGGGTCGCCCCCACCTGCTCGGCGACGCGTTCACCGTGGCCGACCTGAACGTCGCATCGGTCCTGCTCTGGGCACCGATGGCCGGGCTCGACCTCGCCCCGGCGCCGACGGCCCAGGCGTGGCTCTCGCGCTGTACCGGCCGGCCCGCCCTCGCCCGCGTCCAGGGGGCCTGACGCGCGGGCCGGGCCCCGGCGTGAGTCTCGGATCGAATCGGGCGATACTGCCGGAAGTCGAATCCTCCGGGACGTCCCGTGAAGCACGCCGTCACCATCGCCGTCGTCCTCGCCTGGCTCGTCATGGTCGGGCTGCTGGTCGCGCGTCAGCGCCCGCCGGCCGCCATCGACGTCGCCTCGCTGCCGGCGCTCGCCGCCAGCCCAGCGGCCGCCGAGGCCCACAGCCACGAGGAGTGGTTCGGCGTCTACCAGGGCGGGCGCAAGGTCGGTCACAGCCGTCGACAGACGACACGCACGGCGGACGGCTATCAGCTCGAAGACGAGACCAGCCTGCTCCTCGCGATGCTGGGCTCGCCGCAGCCGTTCTCGACGTGGCTGGTCGCCCACACCGACGACACCTTCGCGCTGCGCCGCTTCGAGTTCGCGCTCACCTCGCCAGCAGCACGCTTCGTCGCCACGGGAACCAGCGACGACCACCGCCTGGACATCCGCCGCGGCGACGGCGCCGCGCCGATCGTCGTGCCGCTCGCCGCCCCCGTGCGCCTGCCGTTCAGCGTGCGTCCGCGGGTCGTCGCCGCCCGGCCCGCCGACGGGACGCGCGTCCGCTACGAGGCCTTCAGCCCGCTCACGCTGCGCAACGAGGCCGTCACCGTCGTCGTCGAGGGGCACGAGACGATCGACGGCCGCGACGCCCTCCGCGTCAGCGAGGAGCATCAGGGGTTGCGCGGCCGTGCCTGGCTCGCGGAGGACGGCACCGTGCTGCGCGAAGAGGCCGCGCTCGGCTTCGTGCTCCGCCGCGAAGACGCGCGAGACGGCGCTCACCGGGATCGACGCGAGCGCGCTCATCGACCTGCCCGTAGCGATGCGAATTCCCGTCGACGGAACGATCAGCGAGCCGCGCACCCGCGCCACGCTCGTGCTCCGCGTGACCGGCGCGGCGGCCGGCAGCGTGCCCGCCGATCCGCCGCGGCAGCGAGCTGCGCGACGGCGTCATCCGCATTCGCCGCGAGACGATGCCGTCGCCTGGGACGAGCAGCCCGGTCCCGACCGCGGACTTGGCACCGTCGCCGTTCATCGAATCGGACGACCCGGCCATCGTCGACCAGGCCCGCGCGATCGTCGGTGACGAGACGGATCCCGCGCGGCGCGCGCAGCGCCTCGTCGCCTGGGTGCACGCGAACATGGTGCAGGAGCCCCGGGTCACCGTGCCGAGCGCGCGCGAGGTGCTGCGCAGCCGGCGCGGCGACTGCAACGAGCACGCGGTCCTGCTCGCCGCGCTGGCGCGTGCCGCCGGCATCCCGGCGCGCGTCGTCGTCGGGGCGGTCTACCTGGACGACGGCTTCTACTACCACGCGTGGAACGAGCTCTGGCTCGGCGCCTGGGTGAGCGCCGACGCCGTCTTCGATCAGCTGCCCGTCGACGCCACCCACGTCAAGCTGCTGGAGGGCGGCCCCGAGCGCCAGCTCGAGCTCGCCGGCATGGTCGGCCGGCTGGCCTTCACCGCGGTGGAGTCCGGGTCGTGATCCGGTTCGCCGGCCTCAGCAAGCGCTACGGCCCGCTGGTCGCCGTGGACGACCTCGACCTCATCGTCGAGCGCGGGACGGTGTTCGGCTTCCTCGGACGCAACGGCGCCGGCAAGACCACGACCATCCGCATGATGATGGGCATCCTCGAGCCGACCGCGGGCACCGTGCTGCTCGACGGGCACGACATCCGCACCGCGCCCGAGGCGGCGAAGGCCGTGACCGGCTACCTGCCCGACCGCCCGATCCTCTACGACAAGCTGACCGGCCTCGAGTTCCTGCGCTTCGTGGGCGGGCTCCGCGGCCTCGACGCGCGCGAGGCCGCGCGGCGCGCCGACGCGCTGCTCGCCGACTTCGGGCTCGCCGCCGCAGGCGGGCGAGCTCATCGAGACCTACTCGCACGGCATGAAGCAGCGGCTCGCGCTCGCCGCCGCGCTCATCCATCGCCCCGCCATCCTGATCCTCGACGAGCCGATGGTCGGCCTCGATCCCGAAGGGGCGATCGCGCTCCGGGCGACGGCTCGGGCGCCTCGCCGCCGAGGGCGTCACCATCTTCCTCTCGACGCACAGCCTGCCGGTGGCCGAGGAGCTCTGCGACCGGATCGGCATCCTCGACCGCGGCCGCCTGGTCGCCTCGGCACCCTCGCCGAGCTGCGCGTCCGGGCCGCGGGGGGCATCGACGCCGCCGCCTCGCTCGAGCGCGGTGTTCCTCGACATCCTCGCGCCGCGCGACGGCGATGAGCGTCGCCGCGCTCCTCCGTCCCCGCGTCGTCGCCGCCCGGAACGTCGTCCGGCGGCGGCCCGGCGCGCGCCCTCGCGGTCGGCGCGATCGGCGTCGCGGCCTGGGGCGCCTGGCTGGCGGTGTGCGTGCGCGTGCTCGCGTACTTCCACGGCATCGGCGAGCTCGGGCCGCTCCTCCTCGAGCGACTGCTCACCCTGCTGCTGGTGAGCATCCTCGGCATCCTGCTGCTGTCCAACACCGTGACCGCGCTCACCACCTTCTACCTCGCCGACGACGTCGGCCTGCTGCTGGCGGCCCCGATCCCGTTCCGCCGCCTCCATCACGCGCGCTTCGTCGAGACGCTGGTCGCGTCGTCGTGGATGGTGCTGCTCTTCGGGCTGCCGGTCTTCGTCGCCTACGGCATGGTCTACGGCGCCGGGCCCGGGTTCTACGTCGCGGTGCCGGTCGTCCTCGCCCTGTTCGTGGTCATGCCCGCGGCGATCGGCGTGCTGGTCACGACCGCGCTCGTGCTCGTGTTCCCGGCGCGCGGCGCCCGCGACGCGCTGCTGGTGGCGACCGGGCTGCTCGTCGGCGCGGTGGTGCTGGGATTCCGTTCGCTCGATCCCGAGCGGCTGGCATCGCCCGAGGGCCTGGCGGGCTTCGCGGGCTTCCTCGCCGGCGTCGGCCGGCCGGGGTCGCCGTATCTGCCGACGACGTGGGCCGCCGAGGTCCTGATCCCGCTCGCTCGGCGCGCGCGACGGGCGCCCCGCTCTTCCATCTCGCGATGCTCGCCAGCACGGCGGCCATGCTGGTCGTCGTCAGCGCCACCGTCGTCGAGCGCGTGTTCCTGACGGCGTGGTCGCAGGCGCAGGCGGGACGCGTGCGGGCCGTGCCCGGCGAGCGTCCGCTCGGCCGCTGGCTCGCCCGGCTCGCCCGCCCGCTGCCGCGTCTGCCGGGCCTGCTCCTCGCCAAGGACGCGACGATCTTCCTGCGCGACGCCGGACAGTGGTCGCAGCTGCTCCTGCTCGTCGCGCTGGTCGGCATCTACGTCTACAACTTCTCCGCGCTCCCGGTCGGCGACGACGCGCCGCTGGCGGCGACGATGCGCGACCTCGCGGCGCTGCTGAACCTCGGCCTCGGCGCCTTCGTCACCACCGCCGTCGCGGTGCGCTTCGTCTATCCGATGCCGAGCCTCGAGGGGCGCGCCTGGTGGATCCTCCGCACGGCGCCGGTCGGGCTGCGGCCGCTGTGGTGGAGCAAGTTCTGGATCGGCTGGGTGCCGCTGCTGACGCTGGCGAGCGGGCTGGTGCTGCTCACCAACCAGTTCCTGCGCGTCCCGCCCGCCCTGACCGCCGTGTTCGTCGCCACGCTGGTCCCGCTCGTCGCCGCGCTGGTCGCGCTGGGCCTCGCGGTGGGAGCCCGTTGGCCGCGCCTCGACACGCAGAACGCGGCCCAGATCGCCACCGGCTTCGGCGCGGTGGTGTACATGATCGCGGCACTCGCGCTCATCGCGGCGGTGGTGGCCCTGGAAGCCTGGCCGATCTCTCGCGTGTTCTGGCACACGACGATGGGCGTGCCCCTCGTCCGCCACGAGGCCGTCCTGGTGGGCGCGGGCTTCGGCGCCGCCTTGGCGCTCACGCTCGTCGTGTTCGTCGTCTCGCAGCGGCTCGGCCTGCGCGCGCTCGCCCGGCTCGGTGAGTAGCCCGCTCGATCCACATTGACAGTCGCCCCGCGAACAGGGAACTTCCCGCGCGATGGGGCGGGCCTTCGCGTGGATCGTCGCAGCCTACGTCGCCGCAGGCGCGGCCGGCGTCGCTGCGGCGTGGATGCTCGCCGTCGATCATCCGATCGCGATCGTCGCCGTCGCCGACCTCGTGGCGACGGTCGTGGTCTTCGCCTTCAGCGTGGCGTTCCGGAATTCGAGCTTCTACGACGCCTACTGGAGCGTCGCGCCGATCGCGATCGCCCTCTACTGGGCGGCCGTCGGGAGCGCGGCGGTCCGCGCCCGACAGATGCTGGTCGTCGCACTGGTGATCGCGTGGGGCGTTCGCCTCACCGCGAACTGGGCGCGCGGATGGCGCGGACTCGCGCACGAGGACTGGCGCTACGTGCAACTGCAGCGACAGACCGGGCGGGCGTACTGGCTGGTCAGCTTCCTCGGCATCCACCTGATGCCGACCGTCTGGGTGTTCCTCGGCTGCCTTCCGCTCTACCAGTCGCTCGTGCTAGGTACGCGACCGCTCGGCTGGTTCGACGCCGTCGCGACCGTCGTCACCGGAGGCGCGATCTGGATCGAGGCCCGCGCCGATGCAGAGCTGCGGGCGTTCCGCGCAGCCTCCCCGTCCGGGACGGTCCTCGCCAACGGTCTCTGGGCGTGGTCGCGACATCCGAACTACTTCGGCGAGATGAGCTTCTGGTGGGGCCTGTGGCTCTTCGGCATGGCGGCCGATCCCGGCTGGTGGTTCACGATCGCGGGCGCTCTGTCGATCACGCTCATGTTCGTGTTCGTCAGCCTGCCCATGATGGAGACCCGGATGCTCGAGCGCCGGCCGGCGTTCGCTGCCCACCGGGCGAGGACCTCGATGGTGATTCCATGGTTCCCTTCACGCTGATCTCCGAGGGACGGACGGTCACCGTCGACGCGCTCGTCGACGGATCCACCGTGCGGCTGCCGCCGCCCGCGCTGCGCGAGGCGCTGGGCTGGAAGCTCGAGCCGGAAGGGCTCTGTCGCGACGGCGTCTGCCTGCCGGTGCGCGCGCACGCCGGGCTCGTCACCGACGCGGGCGTCGACCTGCGAGCACTCGCCCGTCTCCTCGATCGCCCGCTCGCGCTCGACGCCGACGCGCGTGCGGCCGCGTTCGGCGCTTCGGCCGTCGAGCAGAGCCGCCGCCTCGCCTCGCTCGAGGCGCCGGACTGTCGAGCTGCCGGCGCTCGACGGCACGCTGCACCGGCTCTCGGGGTTCCGAGGCAAGAAGGTCCTGCTGATCGCCTGGGCATCCTGGTGAGGGTGCCGCGAGGACCTGCCGGTCTGGCAGGCACAGTACGAGGCGCTGCGAGACCACGGCTTCGTGGTGATCACCGTGGCGCTCGATCAGTCGGCGGACGCGGCGCGACCGTTCATCGAGCGCGCGCAGGCCACGCATCCATCGCTGATCGACAGCGAGCACCACACAGCGGCGCTCTTCGGCATGATCAACGTGCCGACGGTGGTCTGGATCGACGAACACGGCCGGATCGTCCGACCGCCGGCGATCGAGCACGGCAGCGATCAGTTCAAGGCATTCCACGGCCAGGACCACCAGCCGCACCTCGATGCGCTCGCACGCTGGGTACGCGAGGGCGCGATCCCGATGACCGCCGACGCCGCACGTGACGGCCAGCTCCCGCCGACCGCCGACGAACAGCTCGCCCGTGCGGAGTTCTCGCTGGCCTGGCACCTGCACCGGACGGGTTGACGCCGCCGCGGCCGAGCGGCACTTCGAGGAGGCCGGACGGCTGGCGCCGCTCGACTGGACGATCCGGCGCGGCTCGATGCCGATCCGGGGACAGGATCCGATGGGTGCGGAGTTCGTCCCGCTGTGGCAGGAATACGAGATGGCGGGCAGACCCGGCTACGAGACCCTGGCGCGGCAACGCCGTGCGGCGCCACCGAAAGGACGCCCATGACGACCGGGGCACGGTACACCACCTTCGATCCACTGCTGTCCGCCGCGGACGCCGACGCGATGCTGCGCCTCTGCGAGCGCTTCGGCAGCTACGGGATGTACGGGCAGGAACCGATCGCCGAGGACCTCGGTCGCGGCCTCTACCAGCGGCATGACGCGGCGATGAACTTCATCCGCACGGGCGGCCGCTTCGGGCGCCGCGAGTCGTTCGAGTCGCTCGCGGTGCGCACCAACTACTTCCGTGAGACCTACGCCTATGCCGAGCCCGTGGTCGACGGCATCGCCGGCTTCCTCTGGCACGAGGGCTTCGTCGAAGCGGCGCGTGCGCTCTTCGACCGACCGGTGATCGCCCCGGCCATCGTGTACGCCAACCTCCTCGTGCCCGGCCAGGAGCTCGCCGTCCACACCGACGTCCCCGAGTTCCGTGGCGCGAACCGCACCAAGGATCCGGAGTGGCTGCTCGTCGCGATGCACCACTCGCGCCTCTTCGAGCGCTGGCGCATGCCCATCGCCACCGGCGTGTCGTGGTTCGGCGGCTGCCGCGGCGGCGAGTTCGCCTTCTATCCGGACGGACCCGACGGCCCGCCGGTCGCCCTGCCCGCCGCGCACGACACCGCGATCCTGCTCGACACCGACAGCGTGTTCCACGGCGTCGACCGCGTCACCGAGGCGGCCGGTCCGCTTCCGCCCCTGGAGATCGGCATGCGGCTCCGCTTCGTTGGGGACGGCAACCGGGGCGACGGAACCTGGACGGTCGGGCACGAGGACGCGCCGCCCGTCGTGCGCTATCGCTGGGACGAGCTGCGCTTCTCGGTGTCGTGGAAGGCGTACTGCTACACCGACGAGGCCGAGCGCCGACTGGTCGCCGGGCACGGCGACGACCTCACGCGGCCGCAGATCCTCGACGTGCTGATCGCCGAGCTCCGCCGCCGCGGGCGGCTGGACGGACCGGTCCCCCCCGGCCCCGACCTCGGCCTGTTGCTCATCGATGAGTACATCCGGTTCCCGCCGTCCGCGTCCTGACGGCAGTACCGTCTAGGCGTACGCGCGCTGCGCGCGCATCGGCCGTCCCTTCAGGCGGAACCCGAGCGCGATCAGCACGACGCCGAACGCGACCGCATACGCGCCGATCAGCCAGACGACTGACAGCGCCCCGGCGCCAGGGAAGAGGAAGAGCAGGACGCCGAACCCGATCGACGCCAGACCGGCGAGGCCGAGCAGCCACTCGTTGTCGATCTCCTTGCGCAGCTTCACCGCCGCCACGACCTCGAACACGCCGTGCAGGATGGACCAGAACGCGATGACGTAGAGCAGCGCCAGGGCCGTGAGCCCGGGGTAGAAGAAGGTGATCAGGCCAGCCGCCAGGCCGAGGATCCCGACCAACACCATCCCACCCAGACCACCGCGGATGCCCGCGACCAGCGCGAAGATGCCGTCGGCGAAGGCGTAGGCGCCGTAGAGAATCACCAGCGCCGCGAGGGTGATCCCCGGCCAGACGAAGGCCAGGATGCCGAAGAGCACCGAGCACACGCCGCGGAGTGCGACTGCCCACCAGTGTCGCGAGATGCCGTCGAGTATCGCCACGTCAGCCATCGTTTCCCTCCCCAGGGATGTCTCCCCTGGATGCCTTACGGTTCGATCACCAGCCGTGGATGCCGCCGCCAGAGGACCACGCCCATGACCAGCGCGGCGAGCAGGTTGCCCGCCATGACCTTCGGCCAGGCGAGCGCATGCAGGACGGGCTCCGCCAGCACCATGCAGACCTGGAGGAACCCGTACTGGAAGACGACGAACAGCAGCACGATCCCGAAGCCCACCCCGGGATTGCGCTCGGCGACGGCGATCAGCTTCGCTGCCGCGATGCCGATCAGCAGGAAGACGAGCACGTGGACCCAGGTGAACGAGAGGACGGTCTCGAACGAGATCGGGAGCTGCGTGGGATCGCCCAGCCCTTCCCCGCCGCGCACCAACGCCGTGCCGAGCAGGTTGGGGGTGAAGAACGGGCGCCCGTTGATCGTGTCCAGCAGCAGGAACCAGAGGGCTATGGTGGCGGCGCCGAGCAACCCGACGCCGATGCCCTCGGCGTAGACCGCGGAGGACTCGCGATCGGTCGCGGCCGGCGTGAGGACGCTCTCGGCAGCCATTGACGGACTCCTTTCCGGGCCCGCAGGCCCTTCGCGAAGGGTCGTCTGGATTCGCCTCTACGCCCGGCCCCCTGGGGCGTCAAGCGCGTCCGCCATGCGCCGGGGCGGATGTTCCGCGTCCAGGGATTGTACCGTCGCGTCCGTCCGGGCATCGCCGGGACATGCTGGCCCGCGTCCGCTCCGGCGCGCTCCGCGGCATCGACGCGCTGCTCGTCGAGGTCGAGGTCGACGTCTCACCCGGCCTCCCGCAGACGACCACCGTCGGACTACCGGACGGCGCGGTCCGCGAGGGCCGCGACCGCATCCGGGCCGCGCTGCGCAACTCGGGCTTCGACTACCCGCAGCGCCGCGTGACGGTGAACCTCGCGCCGGCCGGCGTACGGAAGGAGGGTGCAGCGTTCGACCTGCCGATCGCGCTCGCGGTCCTGGCGGCGGCGGGCGCCTGCCCGCTGCCGGATCTGTCGGGCTGGTGCATGTTCGGCGAGCTCGGCCTCGACGGCCGCGTGCACGGCGTGCGCGGCGCGCTCCCCATCGCCGCGGCGGCGAGACGCGGCGCCCTCGCGGGGCTGCTCGTCCCGTTGGCGAACGCCGCCGAAGCGGCGCTCGCCGGTGGTGCACCCGTCTTCGGCGTCGAACGGCTCGCCGACGCCGTCGCCCATCTGCGCGCCGAGGCACCACGCCCGGCGACGACCGTCGACACGGTCGCGCTGCTGGCGAATGCGGACACCGCGGCCGGCGACCTAGCCGACGTTCGCGGGCAACCGCACGCGAAGCGCGCCCTCGAGGTCGCCGCCGCCGGCGGCCACAACGTGTTGCTGCTCGGCCCCCCCGGCTCGGGAAAGACGATGCTGGCGCGACGACTCCCCTCCATCCTGCCGCGGCTCACCCTCGAGGAGGCGATCGACGTGACGGCCATCCATTCGGTCGCCGGATTGCTGGACGGTCGCCCGCTGGTGACCGTCCGCCCCGTGCGCGCACCGCACTGCACGATCTCCGACGCGGCCCTGCTGGGCGGCGGACACCCGATCCGGCCCGGCGAGGTGACGCTCGCGCACCACGGGGTGCTCTTTCTCGATGAGCTTCCCGAGTTCCGCCGCAACGTCCTCGAGCCGCTGCGCCAGCCTCTCGAGGAGCGTCGTCTGACGGTCGCCCGCGGCGCCGGCGCGGTTGCGCTGCCGGCGGCGTTCCAGCTGGTCGCGGCAATGAACCCCTGCCCCTGCGGCCACCTCGGGGACGAGTCCGGCCTCTGTCGCTGCAGTCCCCCGATCCTCGAGCGCTATCGCGCCCGGGTCTCGGGTCCGCTGCTCGACCGCATCGATCTCCACGTCGAGGTCCCCCGCGTCGCCGCCGCGGCCCTCGCCGAGGGGCCGGCCGCCGAGGAGCCGTCGGCCGCCGTGCGCGCGCGCATCGAGCAGGCGCGCGCCATCCAGCACGCGCGCTTCGCGGGTCGCGGAGTCGCCGTCAACGCCCACCTGCCCGGGCGCGAGGTGCGTCGCGTGTGTCGCATCGGCCGCGACGGTCAGCGTCTCCTCGAGGCGGCGAGCGAGCGGCTCGGCCTTTCGGCACGCGCCTACACGCGCATTCTCCGCGTCGCACGCACGATCGCCGACCTGGCGGACTCCGCCGATGTGTCCACCGCGCATCTCGCCGAGGCGATCCAGTACCGGAGCCTCGATCGCCCGCTCCGGGGCTGAACGTCTCAGGCGAGCCAGAGCGCCACGCGCTCGTAGCACCAGAACGCGGCGAGGATGCCCATCGCATAGACCGCCGGCCGCGTGCTGCGAGGCGCGACCGCCGGGAGCCAGCGCGCGAGGCCGGCGCCGACCAGCAGCACGCCCGCGACGAACGCGAGCTGCCCGAGCTCGATGCCGCCGTTGAACGAGAGCAGCGCGATCGGGACGTCGCTCGCCGGAAGTCCCGCTTCGGTCAGAGCGCCGGCGAAGCCGAAGCCGTGCAGCAGGCCGAAGGCGACCGCCATGGCCCACGGGAACCGCCGCAGCAGCGTCCCCTGTCCGGGCTCGCGCGCGAGTTCGACGGCCAGCATGAGGACGCTGAGCGCGATCAGCACCTCAACGGGGCGCTGGGGCACCGTCGCCAGTCCGAGAGCGGCGGCCGAGAGCGTGAGGCTGTGTCCGAGCGTGAACGCGGTGATCGTCTGCAGCAGCAGCCGGGACGTCGACACCAGCAGCAGGAGGCCGAAGACGAACAGGAGATGATCGGGTCCGGTGAGGATGTGCTGCACGCCGAGCGCGACGTACGCGCGCATCACGTCCACCCGGCGGGGCTGGGCCGGGACGACGAACGACGGGTTCCGCGGGCCGAGCACGGTCCGGATCGGCGCGCCGGCCGCGCGCTCGATGCTCAACAGCCCGTTGATCTTGGCCGCCGCGAGGTCGGTGATGGCGATCGTCTCCCCGGCGAGGTCGGTCGGACCGCAGTCGACGGTCCAGCGCAGCGCGATCCGATCGCCCGCGTCGAGCGCCTCCGGCGTGCCGATCCGATGGCACCGCGCGGGAAGGACAGGCTGCACGTCGGCGCCCGGAAGCCGGAGCGCCGATGCGTGCCAGGTGACGTCGAACACCCCGTGCTTCGTCTCGCGCAACGACAACGCGGCCGGATCCAACCCGTGCGCGAGGCACGATCCGGCCGCCAGCAGCAGCCACGCCGCGCTGCACACCGCACGTCCGCCGCGGCGAGTGGTCACGACGTCCCCCGCGACCGCCAGGCGGCCGATTCGATCTCGAGGGGGATGCGTGCCTTCAGATCGCGGATCAGCCGCTCGATCCGGCGGGCGCGCTGTTCGTTCTGCCAGCGCTCGCGCACGCGATCGCGCACGGCCTCGAAGGGCGGCGCCGTACCGGGCTCGCGCCCGTCGATCCACACCAGATGGACGCCATAGGCCGACGGCACCGGCCCGATCCAGCGCCCCAGCTCGCCCCGCTCCACCCGTGCCGCGAACACCGGGCCGAAGAGCTTCTCCAGCTGCGCGGGCGACTGGGCGACGAGGTGGGGTGGGACGGGGAATGCGTCACCGGCGCGGACGGCGTCCTCCGGAGAGCGCCCGGCCCGGACGAGGGTGTCGACCAGCTCGCCGGCGACGCGGTGCGCGGCGTCGCCGTGTGTGGCCGTGGCGACGAAGACATGCCACAGGCTGATCCGCGCGGGCGGCACGTAGTCGTTCCGATGCTGCGCGTAGAACGCGCGCAGGACGTCGTCGCCCGGATCCCGCTCGTCGATCCGCGAGGCCAGCAGTCGCATCTTCTGCACGAGGATGCGGCGCACCACGAGATCGGAGCGATCGAGGCCGAGGGCGCGCGCCTGGCGGTACAGCGTCTCGGGATCGCCGTCATGGGTGTCGCTCAGCGCGTCCATCTGCTCGACCAGCCAGGTCCGCACGCTGCGATCGTTCCGGTCGAGGCCGCGCTCGAGCGCTTCGCGGAACAGCAGCTCCTCGTCGATCGCCCTGTCGATGAGGGCGACCTCGTCGTCGGGGGTCGGCTCGAGTCCGGTCTCGCGCGCATACCCGGCCCGCAGCCGTGCCACGTCATCCGCGGACACGATGATCGCCGGGGTGGTGCCGTAGCCAGCCGCGACGAAGGGCGCGGGCCCGTAGACCACGCGGAACAACAGCGCCCCGCCCGCCAGGAACTGGACGAGCGGCGCGCGGATCCAGCGCACCGACCGCATCGCCATCGCGATCAGCGCCTCGCCACGAGCGCCGATCCGTCGAAACGCCAGAGCGGCGTGACCCCGACGTGCGCCGTCCCGCTGTCGAGGGCGACCTCGATGAAGTGATCGACGCGATCCGCGCCGGGCAACGCGAGCGGGATGGTCCGCAGACGAACCAGGACCCCGCGTGCGCCGCGCTGATGGAAGATAACGGTGCGAAGGCCGCCGATGGTTCCCGCGGCGTCGCTCCAGACGAAGCGCCCGGGCCGCGTCTGCGCGAGCGTGCCGGCGGGGATCGTCGCGCGGAGGATGTCGTCGTCGTCGCGCACCGTCACGGTGACGGTCCCGGTTGGCGAGATCGAGTCCCGGGGGCATCGCCCCGAGCCGCAGGGTGAGATCGAGGGCATTGCGCTGCGGCTGATCGCCGGGGCGCAGCCGCCCGCGAACTCGCGTCACGCCCTCGGGCCGGTACCAGATCGGTGACGACCAGGCGCGTTCCTGGATGGTCTTCGGCACCGCCGGATTGCAGCATTCGGCGTACTCCGGCGGAACCGATGCGGGGACGGCGCAATCCACCCCCTGGGCGTTGCAGTGGTAGGTACTCCATCGGCACGAGGGATTCTCGAGGATGCGGGCGTAGTAGAAGGCGCGCTGCGAGGGATCGAACTCGGGATCGGCCCACACGGCGCACAGCGAGTCCGCGCCCGGCCCGGTCGTGGCGCACGTCCGCGTATCGACCGTCGCCCCGTTGGCGGCGCTCCCGGCCACGTCGAAGACCTTCTCGTGCGTCTGGCCGGCGGCGTCGAGCCACCCCTTCACGATCTGCGCGCGCTGCAGTGGCGTACCCGGCGCGCTGGCCGTGCCGGGATCGCGGAACGCCAGCAGGCCGAAGCGAGGGCTCCGGTCGCCGCGGACCGGACCGAGATTGTCGCCCATCGGAACACCGCCTGCGTATGCGGTCTCGACGAATCGGGGATCGCCGCACGCGAGGCCCGGCTCCCGGCCCGCGAAGAAGCGCAGGATCGGCCGCGTGCCGCTGGTACCGTAGACCTCGCGGCGGCGCATCGCCGCAAAGAGCGCGTCGCGCGAATTCTCCTCCGCCCAGACCACGGCCAGGCCGCCGGGCGTGGCCTCGATCCCGGCTGGCGTGACCCGCTGCACCATGTACGCGGGATTGGCATGGTCGCGCAGGCCGAGGTGCCCGGCCGCGCCGAAATCCGCCTCCTCCGTCCCACCGGGCGTGGCGTTGTGCGTGTCCGTGCTACCGAGCAGCCCCAGCGTGAACGGGTTCACGCCGATCCGCTGTTCCTCGACGAGCCCCTCCTTCAGCACGTTGCGGAGATAGTTGCGGACGGGGAAGGTCTGGTTGGGATCGGACACCGGACTGAAGAGCTGCAGCCGGTTCAGCTTCTCGAAGCCACAGACCTCGTCCGTGCTGCCGCCCACCCCGGGACGACACTCGGAGTCGCCCTTGTGCTGGTTCATCTCTACCAGGGGCTCCATCGAGGCGCGGAAGGCGGCATCCGTCGCCGTAAGCGCGCTGTTGTCGGCGTTGACCGGCGCGAACATCAGTCCGCCGCTGGCATTGGGGTTGTGGGGGATCGCCAGCACGTCGCACCCCGGGAGGCCATGCAGACACTGCGACTCGAGCTGGCTCCACAGCCCCTGCGGCGTCGGCTCCTCCATGAAGCTGATGGGGAGCGCCGGCACGACGGCGTTGCGGAAGATCACGTTGCGGTGGAGGTTGTTCCCGCCGGGCTGGCCGCTCCACTCGTAGGCCACGTACGTCGTGAACGCGCAGGCCGAGGTCCGGTCGTAGAACTCCTCGGCGGCCGCCTGGGTGTCCTGCCAGATGAGGGAGGCCTGCGCCAGGCACTCGACGCCATTCTGGCCGCACCACGCGAATCGTTGCGGCGGATCCAGCACACCGTACCCGAGCAGGAACTGGATCACCGCGGGCGGCGGAAGCACGCTCGGCAGGAGGGGCGGCGGCGTGGCCAGTTGCATGCGCGCCGCGACGCAGTCGGTCGAATCGTAGCCGGGCAGCCCCGGCGTCAGGCAGATGCTGATCTCTCCGAACTGCTCGGCGTGGTCCGTCACCGCGGTGAAGTCGAGCGGACGCCGCAGCTGGGACGTCCGCGTGGGCTGTCCCTGTGCGTCGTACGGCGGCAGGCCGATGGGCTGCCCCTGTGCGAAACGATACGCCCCGCGCGGATCCTCCCGGGTGCCCGCGAACACCGCGTCCGACGAGTATGCAGTGTGGACGTGCGTGTCGCCGAAGTACGGCTGGCGGAAGAGATCGAAGCTGGCGCAGGGCTCGCGGGTCTCGGTGCGCTGCCAGGGACCCGGCACCGCGGATGCCCCGGAGGCGATCAGCGAGGCGAGAAGCAGCGCTGCGCCCCGTACGCGCGCTGCCGACGTCGTTCCGAATGCATGACCCACCAGTGTGTCCCCCCGTCCGCCCGGGCCTAGACCCCACGCGTCCCGGCCGTCAACGGAAATCGTCCGGAACGCCGCCGCGGGTACACCCGTCCAGCACCCGGGCGGCGACCGCCAGCACCGCGCCGATCACCACCTCGACCGCGACGAACATCGCCGCGAAGGCCGCGCCGTGGAACGCCCACGCCAGCGTTCGGGTGACGGCGGCGCCGCCGATCAGACCGGCCGGCACGTACAGCAGTCGCGCGCGGCCCGGATGGCTGCCGACCAGCATCGTCGTGCCGGCGGTAAGGAAGAATGACGCCATGTCCCCCACCTGGGTGCTGCGGGCGATGCCATCGAGGAGCGGCATCCCGAGGGCAGCGGCGGCGCGTCCGGGCTGGACGACCCAGCCGATGCCCTGCAGGAGGAATCCCGCGCCGAGCAGCCTGACGACGATCCGCAGCATCGATGAATGGATGCGATAGCCGTCGGCCATGATCATCCCTTCACCCCACGCAGCAACGCCAGCGCCGTCCGCTCCATCACCGCCGACGCCAGGCGCTGGCTGAGTCCCCGGTCGCCACGCAGGCGATCCCAGGACTCGAAGCTGACGGCGTGGTCGATTGCCTCGACGAGATCCTTCGGAGCATCGCGCACCTCGGGGAGCCAGGTCAGGAGATCGGCGTGCAGGGCACGATGCAGTCGGAGATGTCGCCCCTGCAGGAAGGCCGAGCGCCAGCGCTGGATGTTCGCGGAGCGTTTGTACGGCGCGATGCGCTCGAAGAGGATCGTCCGCTGACGAACGAGAGCGCGAACGCGCTCCGTCATCGCGCCCGCGCGCCGCCCGCCCTTCAGCAGATGCGCGGTCGCCTGCTCGAGCTGCGCGTCCATCGCGGCATAGAGACGCTCCATTTCCGAGAAGTGGCGGAACACGCTCCGGATGCCGACGCCCGCCTCGTCCGCGACCTGCCGGGCCGTCGGCTGGAGCACGCCGCGGCCCACCAGATCGAGCAGCGCGATGACGATCGCCTGACGACTGCGCTCACTGCGCCGCACCCGGCCATCGAGCGCCATCGCCGCCGCGCCTGCGGATGCAGACCTCATTCGATGCGCCCGACGAGCACGACGTCGCTCCCGATCGGCAGCGTCACCAGCACGCCGTCGTCGCCGAGCACCCAGCCGTCGGCTCGGACCGCGGACACCCCGCGCAGGAATGCGCGCTCGACCAACCAGGCGGGCGGCGGTGGCGTCAGGTGTGAGAGAACGAGGAGCCGCACCCCGGCCGCGTTGGCCACCTCGGCGGCCTGGACGGGCGACGTGTGGTACGAGGGGATGTCACCCAGGATCTTGGCGATCCGCGGGCGTTCGGTCCGCTCGGCCTCCTCGCGCAGGATCGCCACCAGATGGTTCGCCTGCGCCTCGTGGACGAGCACGTCGGCGCCGCGAGCCGCCGTCACGAGCCCTGCGTCCTCGACCGTGTCCCCACTGACGACGACCGACCGTCCCCGATAGTCGAACCGGTAGCCGTACGCCGGAACGACGGGCGTGTGGGTCACCGCGAAGGCCGTGATCTTCATGCCGTCCTCTTCGAGAACCACGTCGGAGCCGCCGCGCTCGGCGGGACCGGAGACGGCGTGGGCCTCCATGCGCCCGACCTCCGGCGGCAGCAGCTCGCGTCCGTGATGCGCCGTCCGATAGCCCGAATCGAGCGCGTACGCTTCGGAGAACCCCGCGACCACCCGCTCGACGCCGGGCGGGCCGAACACTCTGAGCGGCCCCGGCCGCCCTGCCACCCACGTCTGCAGATTGAACTCGCCGAGCTCGGCAATGTGGTCCGAATGGAAGTGCGTGAGGAGGATGCCGCCGACGTGGCGCCCGTCCACCTGCCACAACCCGAGGTTGTTCCACGAGCCGGGGCCGGTATCGACGATCCACATCCGGCCGCCGGCGAAGACGGCGGTGCAGGCCTTCGCCCGGGTCGGATGTGGCAGGGGCGACGAGGTCCCGCAGAGCACCACCCGCAGCGCATCGTCCGCGAACAGCTCCGGCGCCGCCGCCCGCATGCGGCGAGCGACCACGCGGCGCAGCACGGCGTCCTGCACGGACGGCACCGCGACCACGAGCGCAACGACGGCCGCGAGCAGCACGCCCGTCATGCCGATGCCCCATCCGATTCGTCGCACCATGCGCGAGATCCCCCTTCCCGAGTTGACGGCCTCGTCCAGTTATTGTCATACCATATGCCAGATCATGCGCGAGACGAAATCTGACGACATTCGGACCGCCAGCACACCCGGATGACGCACGACCCCCTCTCGGCTCTCCTCCCGCCGTCCACGAACGATCGGTACTGCGGCTCGATCGGTGCAGCACGTCTGCTGACGGCGTTGGCGATACTGACCATCGTACCGGGATGCATCCACACGTTCCTGCCCGACGGCGGCGCAGGCGTCATCGCGGGGCTCGATCTCTCGCGCTGCGGCGCCGTGATCGTCGCCCTCTTCGCCTGGGCGGGGGCGACGCAGATCGCGTTCGGCATCGTGATGCTGCTGGCGTCGCTGCGGTACCGGAACTTCGTGCCACTCGTGCTCGCATTGGTGCTGCTCGAACGTGGCTTGCATGCACTGAACGCGTGGGGGTTCAAGGCAGGAACGGGCCACCATCCCCCGGAGCACTACGCGGTGCTGGTCGGCTTGCCGCTCGTCGCGATCGCCCTGGCGCTGTCGCTGCGTCCCCGGAACCATTGACGTAGGCACTGCCATTTGTGACGGCGGCCGCGTGGCCACCCGCGGTTCGATCGACGCCGCCTACGCGCGGCGCCACGCCATCTGCCGGCCCAAATGCCGACGGTCCCGTGTGGATGGTCGACTTCATGCGGTATCGCGTACGGGTGGCCTATGGTTCCGGCACCAGCCCGTCCGAGCGGAGTTGAAGGGGCGCGGCGTCGGGCATCGGACTCGCGTTGAGCGAGTAATTCCTCGTGGTTCGGCATTGACAATCCCACCGCGGGGCTGACATCTCTCGTCGATGGCCACCAGCCGCGCTACCGCGACCCCGCACGCGTCGACGGCGCGCGCGCTGCTGCGCCGCCTCTATCCGTGGCTCGGGCGCGCGGTGCACACACGATGGCGGACGAATCGGACGTTCTACCGCCAGGAGGCCGAGGCTCTCCTCATTGCGCTCACGCGCTACGAGGGCAGCGTTCCGCCGGAACTCGCCCTGCGGCTCGAGGGATTCCTCGGACGGCTCTACAAGGAGTGGTTCCCGCGCGACTGGCGCCCGAACCCCACCTACGCTGAGGTCACACGCGACTTCCGTTGGTGGCTCGGCATCGCCGAAGGGTGGGGTCAGACGCAGGCGAAGAAGCCACGAGCGACGGCGCGGCGCCCACGCCCCACACCCGAGCCACTCACGCGACAGCCGAAAGCCCTCCTGCGACTGCTCTCGCTTCCCGCGGAATGCACCGAGCGACGCTTCATGACCGCGTGGCGCCGCTTCGTGAAGGCCAACCACCCCGACCTCAACCCGGGCCAGACGCCCGAGGAGCGGCGTCGGTTCGCGGAGGCCATCGCGCTCAAGCGTCGCTGAGGGGAATGATGCGGACCCCGCTCCGCTGGGCGCTGGCGGCGTTCTTCGTCGGCGCCGGGGCGAGCCATTTCACCGCCACCGACTTCTTCGTCCAGATCGTCCCACCCTGGGTCCCTGCCCCGCTCGCGGTCGTCTGGACGTCCGGCGTGGCCGAGATCGTGCTCGGCTTGCTGGTCCTGCCGCCTGCCACGCGCCGGCTGGCGGGCTTTGGACTGGTTGCGCTGCTGATCGCCGTGTTCCCGGCCAATCTGCACATGGCGATGACGAACCTGCAGCTCCGCGATCCGCCCGCCTGGATGGGCCAGCCAACGCCACTGCAGCTGTGGCTCCGCCTGCCGCTGCAGCTCGTGCTGATCGCGTGGGCCTGGTGGGCGACCCGTCGCTGAGACCCTGAAGACGCAGGCGCCCGGGCGGGAGTTCCCGCCCGGGCGCCCAGTGCGAATCGCGGTCGGTTCGGTCTAGCGCTGGAACTCGAACTTCCAGCCGTTGTTGGTCTTCTTCCAGACCGCGCGGGAGGCCCAGATGTCGTCGCCGATCAGGACCATGGCACTCATCTGTGGCTGGGTCGCGGTTTCCTCGAGGCTGCCGTAGCCCCTCACGTAGACGTGCCAGATGCCCTGCTTCAGTTTGAGTGAGGCTTTGTAGATGCCGCCGGTCTTGCGAGCCTCCTTGTTGACGCTGCGGAAACCCGTTCCGGCGGCCGGAAGCCCCTGGCTGATGATCTGGCGGAAGAGGACGCCGTTCGGGTTGGTGAAGAGGAAGCCGAACCGGTCGCTGCCGGGAGCGATGGAGGCGCCGTTGGGCACCACCACGCCGCCCTGGATCTTCACATAGTCGATCAGCTTCCGGAACTTGATCACCGCCGGATCCTTCAGGATCGGCGGACACTCGGGGCAGTCCGGGTCGTCGCAGTCGATGAAGGTGTCGTTGTCGTCGTCCACCAGGTTGTTGCAGATCTCGTGGAGGACGCAGTTGACGTCGCACGCGTTCCCGGCGGTGCCGTTGAGCGCACCGTTGTCGCACTGCTCGCCTGCCGTGGCGTTGATGACGCCGTCGCCGCAGGTGTTGAGCGTGCAGTCGTTCTTGCACGTGTCGTTGTTGTTCTGGTTGTTGTCGTCACACTGCTCGCCCTGATCCTGGATGCCGTTGCCACACTTCGGCAGGGTGCAGTCGTTCTCGCAGGCGTCGCCGTTGGTGTGGTTGCCGTCGTCACACGCCTCGGGATTAGGCGGATTAGTATTAATGATGCCGTTGCCGCAGCCGGGGATGGTGCAGTTGGCGTCGCAGCCATCGTTGCTGACGTTGTTGCCGTCGTCGCACTGCTCGTTCGGCGACTGCTCGCCGTTCCCGCAGCGCGGGGTCGTGCAGTTGTTGTCGCACGTGTCCCCGTTGACGGTGTTCCCGTCGTCGCACTCCTCTGGCGGCTGGACGAACCCGCCGACTCCGTTGTCGAGGATGCCGTTGCCACACGAGGAGACGGTGCAGTTGGTGTCGCAGCCGTCGTTGTTGGTCTGGTTGCCGTCGTCGCAGACCTCGTTCGCAGCCTGGTAGCCGTTGCCGCAGCCGGGCAGCTCGCAGTTGGGATCGCAGGTATCGCCCTCGGCGAGGTTGCCGTCGTCGCAGGCCTCGGTCGGGTCCAGCTGGCCGTTCCCGCAACGCGGGGTGGTGCAGTTGTTGTCGCAGGCGTCGCCGTTCACGGCGTTCCCGTCGTCACACTCCTCGTAGCCCTGGTTGACGATGCCGTCGCCACAGGACGGGAGGATCCAGGTCTTCGTCGCCGTTCCCGTGACGGTACCCGTAACCGGATCGCCCGCGAGGACGATCCCTTGGCGGCCGGGCTGCTTGAACTCGAGACCCACGGGCACGCTGAAAGTCGCCGACGCGACGATGTTGTCGTTCCCGGCGACGTGGAAGCCGTTCGTGTACGTCACGGTGAACTGCCCGGCGCCATTCGTCGTCCCCGGGAAGCTCTGGGCGCCCGACGTCCCCGTCACCTGGATGGTGATCGGGTAGTTCGGAATCGGATTGCTGTCGGTGCCGATCAGCGTCGCCGTGACGGTGTGCGTGTCGGCCGCCGGGTTGATCGCGTTCAGGATGTTGTTCGCGGTGGCCGGCGTGACGGTGATGCTCTGCGGCACCACCGGTACGTCGACACAGCTCTGGGCGTTCGCCGCGTTGATGATCGTCTGGGCGCGCGCCTGGATGTCGGCCGGGCCGTCGATGTTGTAGTTGTCGGTGAAGTGCCAGATCGCCGCCTGGATCGCGGCGTCCTCGCGCCCCACGGCCAGCACCCGCGCCGCATTCGGATAGTAGTTGTTGAGGATGTAGACGACCTTGCAGTTGTAGGTCGGTGGGACCTGGTTGTTGCAGTCGCCGATACCGATGCCGTTGAGCAGGTCGACGCAGTACGAGAGCGTGGTCGGCGGCGTGTTGTCGATCAGAATGTTGAACGTCCCCGCGTAGCTCTCGTTCTGGGTGTTGGGCGGATTTGCGCCGATGTGGCCCTGGATGCCGACGCCGTGCGCCTGCCCGGAGTTGATGCTCTGCAAACAGGCGTTGGCGCCCAGCGCCGTGTGCGGGACCGCGACCAAGGTCACGAGGGACAACGCGGCCAGTCCACGGGCGAGACGGCCGGACAGCATCGAACGAGCAGCTTGGTACATCGCGGGCCCTCCTTCTAGCGACATCACGTGCTTGGCGCTTCTCGCGTCGGTCGAGCGACTGATCGGGCGTACCAACATGGTGAGTGCCCTGTCAAGAACTTCTAGCGGGCTAGGCGCCTGTAGTTCTCGCCGCGGCCGCGGCCGGGCTCCGTCGTTGCGCCTCCCGCCCGCCCGGCTGCGACCCGCTCGGCCGCCCCCGGCCGGGATTCGCCCTTCGCTCCATGCCCCTGCTCGTTGCGGGGGCCCTCGCCGGCCTCGCGAAGGCCGAGCCGCCCTCCGCGAATCCGTATTTGCCCCTACGGGATGGTACGATCTGGCGGTATCGGCAGGTGACACGCCAGGACGCCACCAACGTTCCCGCCTCCGTCGCCGGCCCCCCGACGCGGTCGACGAGACACTCGAGCTGGTCGCGATCGATCGTTGATCGCCGTCAGGCCGCGGCGCGTCCCGTCGGGTCGTAGCCCAGCGACGGGCCGAGCCACCGCTCCACCTGGGGCACCGGGCACCCCTTCCGCGCGGCGTAGTGCTCGACCTGGTCACGCCCGACGCGGCCGACGGCGAAGTAGCGCGCATCGGGATGGCCGAGATAGAGGCCGCTCACGCTGGCGGCCGGCAGCATCGCGAAGTGCTCGGTGAGCGTGATCCCGACCGCCGGCGCCTCGAGCAGGCCGAAGAGCTTCGGCTTCTCGCTGTGATCGGGACACGCCGGATAGCCGAACGCCGGCCGTATGCCGCGGAAGCGCTCCTTGAGGAGCCCCTCGGCGTCGAGGCGCTCGTCGGAGGCGTACCACTCGCGCCGTGCGCGCTCGTGCAACAGCTCGGCGAACGCCTCGGCAAGGCGATCGGCGAGCGCCTTCGCCAGGATCGCGCCGTAGTCGTCGCGCGCCGCCTCGTACCGGCGGACGAGGGGCTCGAGACCGATCCCGGCCGTCACCGCGAACGCGCCGACGTAGTCGTGACACCCGCTCGCGATCGGCGCCACGAAATCGGAGAGGGCGAGACACGGCTCCGCGTTCCCCTTCTCGCCCTGCTGCCGCAGCATCGGGAATCGTACCAGCTCGCGGTCTCTCGCCTCACCGGCATACAACACGATGTCGTTGCCGTCGCTCTGCGCCGGCCAGAAGCCGTAGACGCCGTTCGCCGTCAGCAGCTTCTTGTCGACGATCTCGTCGAGCAACCGCGTCGCCGCGGCGTACAGGTCGCGCGCCGTGGCGCCGACCTCGGGATCGTCGAGCACCTGGGGGAACCGCGCGGGCAGTTCCCACGCCGCGAAGAAGAAGCGCCAGTCGATGTAGCGCCGTATCTCGGCGAGCGGGAACGCCTCCAGTACCTGCCGGCCGACGAACGCGGGCCGCGCGACGTCGGCGGGACGCCAGGCGAGCGCAGGGCGCCGGGCATTCGCCGTCTCGAAGGGCAGCAACGGTCGGGCCACCTTGGCGCTGTGCAGCTCGCGCAGGCGATCCTGCTCGGTCGCGGTTCGTCCGGTCGAGCTCCGCCTTCCGCTCCGGATCGAGCAGCGCCGAAACCACACCCACCGCGCGCGAGGCGTCGAGGACGTGCACCGTCGGCTCGCGATACGCGGGGGCGATCTTCACCGCGGTGTGCTCGCGGCTCGTGGTGGCGCCGCCGATGAGCAGCGGCACGGCAAGGCCCTGACGCTGCATCTCACTCGCCACGTGGACCATCTCGTCGAGCGACGGCGTGATCAGCCCGGACAGGCCGATCAGGTCGGCCCCCTCCGTACGCGCGGTGTCGAGGATCTTCTCGCACGGCACCATCACGCCGAGATCGACGACCTCGTAGTTGTTGCAGCCGAGCACCACGCCGACGATGTTCTTGCCGATGTCGTGGACGTCGCCCTTGACGGTCGCCATCACGATCTTGCCCTGCGATCGGGCAGCGCCCGCGGCCTTCTCCTCCTCCATGAACGGCTCGAGCCACGCGACGGCCCGCTTCATCGCCCGGGCACTCTTGACGACCTGCGGCAGGAACATCTTGCCGGCGCCGAAGAGATCGCCCACGACCTTCATGCCGTCCATGAGCGGCCCCTCGATGACGTCGAGCGGGCGCGGGTACTGCTGGCGGGCCTCCTCGACGTCCTGCTCGATGAAGTCGACCACGCCGTGCACGAGCGCGTGCTGCAGGCGTTGCTCGACCGTCCCCGCGCGCCAGCCGAGGTCGATCGTCCGCCGCTTCCCCTGCCCCTTCACCTGATCCGCGTACTCGACCAGGCGCTCGGTGGCGTCCGGGCGGCGGTCGAAGATGACGTCCTCGACGTGCGCCAGCAGCTCGGGCGGGATGTCCTCGTAGACCGCCAGCTGGCCGGCGTTCACGATGCCCATGTCCATGCCCGCGCGGATCGCGTGGTAGAGGAACGCGGAGTTCATCGCCTCGCGCACCGCGTTGTTGCCGCGGAACGAGAACGACAGGTTGCTCACGCCGCCGCTCACCTTCGCACCCGGGCAGCGTCGCCTTGATCAGCCGCGTCGCCTCGATGAAGTTCTTGGCGTAGGCCGCGTGCTCTTCCATGCCGGTGGCGATCGCCAGGATGTTCGGGTCGAAGATGATGTCGAGCGGATCGATGCCGGCCCGGTCGACCAGCAGGCGATAGGCCCGCTGGCAGATCGCGACCTTGCGCTCGATCGTGTCGGCCTGTCCGACCTCGTCGAACGCCATCACCACGACGCCGGCCCCGTAGCGGCGCACGAGCGTGGCCTTGTGCAGGAAGTCGGCCTCGCCTTCCTTCAGGCTGATCGAGTTGACGACCGGCTTGCCCTGCACGCACTTGAGGCCGGCCTCGATGACCGACCACTTCGAGCTGTCGATCATGAACGGCACCCGGGCGATCTCCGGCTCGGTGGCGATCAGGTTCAGGAACGTGGTCATCGCCTGCTCCGAGTCGAGCATGCCCTCGTCCATGTTGACGTCGATCAGGTTGGCGCCGTCGCGCACCTGGTCGAGCGCCACCTCGACGGCGGTCGCCGTAGTCGCCCCGCTTGATCAGCTCGGCGAAGCGCGCCGAGCCGGTGACGTTCGTGCGCTCGCCGATCATCTGGAAGTTGCTGTCGGGCCGGATCGTCAGCGTCTCGAGGCCGGCGAACCGCGCGTAGCGGCGTCGGCGGTCTCGGGACGCGGGCGCGGGGCAACGTCGGCGCACGGCGGCCGCGATGGCCCGGACGTGATCCGGCGTCGTGCCGCAGCAGCCGCCGACGACGTTCACCAGACCGCTGGTCGCGAACTCGCGCAGCAGCGCCGCCGTCTCCTCGGGCTGCTCGTCGTAGCCGCCGAAGGCGTTCGGCAGCCCGGCGTTCGGATAGCAGGTGACGTACGACCGGCGCCACGGCGGCGAGATCGGCGAGGTACGGACGCATGTCGCGCGCGCCGAGCGCGCAGTTGATGCCGACGCTCAGCGGCTTCGCGTGCGCGATCGACCAGTAGAACGCGTCGATCGTCTGGCCCGACAGCGTGCGCCCGCTCCGGTCGGTGATCGTCACCGAGATCATGATCGGCAGCCGCACGCCGGTCGCGGCGAACATCTCGTCGATCGCGACCAGCGCGGCCTTGGCGTTGAGCGTGTCGAAGATCGTCTCGAGCAGCAGCACGTCGCAGCCGCCGTCGATGAGCCCGCGCACCTGCTCGGCGATACGCCTCGCGCACCTGGTCGAACGTCACCGCCCGGAAGGCCGGGTCGTTCACGTCCGGCGAGATCGACAGCGTCCGGTTCGTGGGGCCGAGGGCACCGGCGACGAAGCGCGGCCGATCGGGCGTGCGCGCCGTCCAGGCGTCGGCCGCTTCGCGCGCGAGGCGCGCGGCGGCCACGTTGAGGTCGTACACGACCGCCTCGAGACCGTAGTCGGCCTGGGCGATCGCCGTCGAGTTGAAGGTGTTGGTCTCGATCAGGTCGCTGCCCGCCTCGAGGTAGGCCTCGTGGATGCCGCGGATCACGTCCGGCCGCGTGAGCACCAGCACGTCGTTGTCGCCGCGGAGGTCGTGCGCCGTGGTCACGGAACCGCTCGCCGCGGAAGTCGGCCTCCGTCAGCTGATGGCGCTGGATCATGGTGCCCATCGCCCCGTCGAGCAGGAGGATGCGGCGCGCGAACTGGTCTTCGAGGCGTGCGGTCGTCGTCATCGGGTCCGTCCGTTTCGTCGGTCGGGCTTGTGGGCGAAGGCCGTCACGACGTTGAAGTGGGGTTCGCGGCGTTCGCGGGAGCTGACGTCGCACTGCTCGACCTCGAGCCCGTGGCGACGGAGCTGCGCGCGCAGCCACGAGCGGGCGGAAGCCCGGGTGGACGTGACCGTAGCCGCGGGTCACCGCCGTGATGGGGATGCTCCTCGAGCGTCACGACCACCAGGTCGCCGCCGCGCCGGAGGACACGAGCCGCCTCGCCGAGGGCCCGGGAGGGCTCGGCGGCGTTCGCCAGCACGTTGAAGAGCAGGACCTGATCGAAGCGCCCGTCGGGCGCCGGGATCGCGTGGACGTCACCCCGAACGAAGCGCACGCTCTCGGCGCCGGCGAGCCGGTCACGCCCCGCACGGACGACCCGCTCGCTCAGATCGAGGCAGGTGACGCTTCGCGCCCTCGGCGCGAGGAGCGCGGCGATCGAACCATCGCCCGAGCCGGCGTCGAGGACGTCGCCGAGGTGCACGAGGCCGAGCAGCGCACGCGCGGTCGCCTCCCACGTGCGGCCGGGCGAGTAGTGGCGCTCCATCTGACCGGCGACCGCGTCCGGCCATCCCGTCGGCCTCTTCGCGGGCACGCACCAGTGCTTCGCAGCGTGTCGCATCGGCCTCGAGGACGGCGTCGGCGACGTCCTGCTCGAGGAGCGTCCAGAGCTTGCGCGCCTCCGCCGGCATGGCGCCGTCGTTCAGCGCGTAGACCGTGGACGCGCCCTGACGGCGGTCGCGGAGCACGCCCGGCCTCGCGCAGCCGGCCCAGGTGCGTCGAGACCCGCGACTGGGCCAGCTCGGTGATCGCGGTCAGCTCCGCCACGGTCAGCTGATGGCGGGCGAGGAGGGCCAGCAGACGCAGCCGGGTCGGGTCCCCGAAGAGATGGAAGAGCTCGCAGGTCGTACCGAGGGTCTGCATTGTCCATCCGATCATACGGATCGGTTGATGGATCGTCGCACGGCGCCCGACCGACGTCAACCGCGGGACCCGCGGGAGTGCGTCCGGAGCCCGGTCGTGATTGCATGGACGCCATGGCACAGCCCAAGGCGGTGGAGAGCGCGGTCGTCCCGGAGTCCCCTCCTCCTCCGCTCGCGCTCGGTGCGCCGGAGCTGTACCTCAACCGGGAGCTCACCTGGCTCGCCTTCAACCGCCGGGTCCTGCACGAGGCCGCCGACACCTCGAACCCGCTCCTCGAGCGCGTCAAGTTCCTGGCGATCACGGCGTCGAACCTCGACGAATTCGTGATGAAGCGGATCGGCGGCCTGAAGCAGCAGGTCGCCGCCGGCCTGCACGACCTGACGGTCGACGGTCGGACGCCGCAGCAGCAGATCGTCGAGTGCTGCGCCGAGATCCGCGACGCCGAGCAGCGCCAGCGCGAGCTGCTCGTCGCGCTACGGGACGAGCTTCGCGCGCACGGCATTCGCCTCGCGAGCTGGGGCGAGCTGTCCGCGGCCGAACGCCAGACGCTGCGGGAGCACTACGTGCGCAACGTGTTCCCGCTCGTGACGCCCCTCGCGATCGACCCCGCACACCCGTTCCCGTTCATCTCGAACCTGTCCCTCAACCTCCTGGTGACGGTCCGGTATCCCGGCGACAGCGAGCAACTGCTCACGCGGGTGAAGGTCCCCGTCGGCACGGGAATCCCCCGCTTCCTCCGCCTCGACGACGGGCGCACGTTCGTTCCGCTCGAGGACGTGATGGCGCACACGCTCGATCTCCTGTTCCCCTCCATGGAGATCGACGCCTGCGAGATCTTCCGGGTGACGCGCAACGCCAACACCGAGCGGGACGAGGAAGAGGCCGACGACCTGCTCGCGATGATCGAGTCCGAGCTGCGCGACCGCCGCTTCGCGCCCATCGTCCGGCTCGAGGTGCGGACGGACATGGACCCGGTCCACCGCGGCATGCTCGCGGCCGAATTCGGGCTCGACGAGCAGGCCGACGTCTTCATCGTCGACGGGATCATGGCGATGCGCGACCTCTTCGAGGTCGCGGCACTCGACGACCCCAGCCTGCACGACCCGCCGCACCATCCCGTCGACCATCCCCGCCTGCAGGGCACGCGCAACGTCTTCCACATGATCCGCGATGCGGGATCGCTCCTGCTGCAGCACCCCTACGAGTCGTTCTCGACGTCGGTCGAACGCTTCCTGCGCGAAGCCAGCCAGGACCCCAAGGTGCGCGCGATCAAGATGACGCTGTACCGGACGTCACGCGACGCCGAGCTGCTGGGCTACCTGAGCGAGGCCGCGCGCAACGGCAAGCAGGTCGCGGTGGTCGTCGAGCTCAAGGCCCGCTTCGACGAGGCGGCGAACATCTCGTTCGCGAGCCGCCTGGAGGAGGTCGGCATCCACGTCACCTACGGCGTCGTGGGCCTGAAGACCCACTGCAAGGTCGTCCTGGTCATCCGCCAGGACTACAACGGGCTGCGCCGCTACGCGCACATCGGCACCGGCAACTATCATCCCGGGACCGCGCGCGTGTACAGCGACTTCGGCCTGCTGACGAGCGACGACACGATCGGGCAGGACCTGACCGAGCTGTTCAACTACCTGACCACTGGCTATCGCCCGAAGCGTGCGTACCAGAAGATCCTGCCGGCGCCGACCGTCCTCAAGAAGGCGCTGCTCACCAAGATCGACCGCGAGATCGCCGCGCACTCGACGGCCGCGCCGGGGCTCATCCAGTTCAAGATGAACGCGCTGGAGGACGCCGACATCACGCGCGCGCTCTACCGCGCGTCGCAGGCGGGCGTACCGATCGACCTGATCGTTCGCGACACCTGCCGCCTGCGTCCGGGGGTGCCGGGCCTCTCCGAGACGATCCGCGTGACGAGCGTGATCGGCCGCTTCCTCGAGCACGGCCGCATCTACTACTTCCGCAACGGCGGCGAGGAGGAGTACCTGATCGGCTCGGCGGACTGCATGAAGCGCAATCTCGAGAGCCGCGTCGAGGTCGTCGTCCCGGTCGAGGATCCGGTCCTGCGGCGCGAGCTGCGCGAGGTGTTCGACGCCCAGCTCACGCCGAACGGAGACGCCTGGCGGATGCTGCCGGACGGCACCTACGAGCGGGCGACGGCCGACGACGTCCGCGGCTGCCAGTCGGTGCTGGTCGAGCTGGCCGAGAAGCGACAGAAGGAGGCCGGCCGCCGCCGCAAGCGACGGCCGAAGGGCTTCGCGCGCCGGCCACGCGCCGAACGGACCGTCTAGACGTCGACCTCGTCGACGCGCGGCGCGCGCTCCATGATGAACTCGAAGCGCGGCGCGACGTCGCGGCCCATGAGCGTCTGGATCGCCTGCTCGGTCGACGGCTCGTCCTCGATCGATCACCCGAGGAGCGCGCGGCGCTTCGGGTCGAGCGTCGTCTCCTTGAGCGTCGCCGGGTTCATCTCGCCGAGGCCCTTGAAGCGCGTGCACCTGCACGCGGTCGCGCTTGCCGTTCAGCGACGACAGGATCTGTCTCCTTCGCCGCGTCGTCGCGCGCCCACTGCACCTGCTTGCCGACGTCGATGCCGATAGAGCGGCGGCTGCGCGATGTAGACGTAGCCCTGGCGGATCAGCTCCGGCAGGTGGCGGTAGAAGAAGGTGAGCAGCAGCGTGCAGATGTGATTGCCGTCGGAGTCGGCGTCCATCAGCAGGCAGATCTTGTGGTAGCGGAGCTTGCCCGGCGTCGAAGTCCTTGCCCGCGCCGCAGCCGAGCGCCGACACGATGTCGGACAGCTCCTTGTTGCACGAGCACCTTGGCCGTCGACGCCTGCTCGGTGTTCAGCACCTTGCCGCGCAGCGGGAGGATCGCCTGGAAGTGGCGGTCGCGTCCCTGCTTGGCCGAGCCGCCGGCCGAGTCGCCCTCGACGAGGAACAGCTCGCACTCGCCGGGATCGGTGGAGGCGCAGTCGGCGAGCTTGCCCGGGCAGGTTCAGCCGGTGCGAGATCGCGCCCTTGCGCTGCACCTGCTGCGCCGCCGCGCGCGACGCGCGTCCGCGCCCGCGCCGCCAGGATGACGCGATTGGCGATCGCGTCGCCGGCGGTGCGGTTCGCGTTCAGCGCGTTCTCGAGCGCCGTGCGCACGATGCCGTCGATGACCGGCGTGACCTCGGCGTTGTTCAGCCGCTCCTTCGTCTGGCCCTGGAACTGCGGCTGCGGGATCTTGATCGCGAGCACCGCGACCACGCCCTCGCGCACGTCCTCGGCCGTGATCGTGAGGCCGCGCGGCACGAGGTTGTGCACGGTCAGGTAGTTGCGCACGGCCTTCCCGAGCCCGGCCTTGAGCCCGTTCTCGTGCGCGCCGCCCGACGACGTCGGAATGCTGTTCACGTACGACAGCACCCGCTCGTCGGTGGCTTCCGTCCAGGCGAGGGCGCAGTCGAGGTGGAGGTCGTCCTGCTGCTTGTGGATGGTGAGCACCTCGCCGCCGAGCGATCGCGTCGCCGCTTCTCGGCGATGATCTTCGCGAGATAGGCGCGCAGGCCGTCCTCGTAGTGGAAGCGTCGCCTTCGTGCCGGCCGTCTCGTCGTGGAACTCGACGGTGAGCCCGCCGTGCAGGTACGCCTTCGCCTCGAGGCGTCTCGGCGATCAGCTTCGCGTCGAAGCGGACGCTCGGAAAGATCTTCGGCGTCGGGCCGGAAGAAGATCGTCGGTGCCGCGTGCCGCGCGCCGCGCCGACCTTCTTGATCGCCCCGGCGGCCGCGCCGCGCACGAACGACTGCTCCCACTCGGCGCCGTCGCGCTTCACGCGCGCCGACGAGCTTCTCGGAGAGCGCGGTCACGACCGACGCGCCGACGCCGTGCAGGCCGCCCGAGTGGTAGTAGTTCTTGGCCTCGAACTTCCCGCCCGGCGTGCAGCGTCGTCAGGATGAGCTCGAGCGCCGACTTCTTGTACTTGCGCGTGGCGGTCGACCGGGATGCCGCGGCCGTTGTCGGTGACGGTGACGGACGTGCCGTCCTTGTGCAGCGTCACGCGGATGTGGTCGGCGTGGCCGTTCATCGCCTCGTCGACCGAGTTGTCGACGATCTCCCACACGAGATGATGCAGGCCCGCGCCGTCGACGCCGCCGATGTACATGCCGGCCGGCGCCGGCGCACGGGCTCGAGCCCCTCGAGCACCAGGATGTCCTTCGCGGTGTAGCTCGCCGCCATCGCCTACTCCGCCACCCGGAGCGCGGCGACCTGGCCGCGCTTCACCACCTGCTGTCCCTTGCCCGCACGGCTGCCCCGCCGGCACCTCGTCGGCGCCGACGGCCCGCTCGCCGCCGTCGTCCGTCACCGCGAGCGAGCTTGCCCTTCTTGCCGACGGCCAGCGCGCCGACGATGCGGTCGTCCCGCGTCCGGCTTCATCAGGATGACGCCGCGCCCCGGCCCGGACAGCTCGGCGACCTCGTCGAGGGCGAAGCGCAGCATCTTGCCGCGCGCCGTCGCCACCACGACCGACCGGCCCGGTCACCGGCTCGACCGAGACGATCTCGTCGCCGTCGCCGACGCGCGCCAGGCGCCGGCCGGCCCGGGTGGTCTCGGAGAGATCGGGCGTGGCGCGGAAGCCGTAGCCCGCCGGCCGTCGCGACCAGCATCACCGGGTGCACGACCTTCTCCCCGCCGAGTCCCGGGAGCGCCGGCTGGTCGCCGCCCGCCTCGTCGACGCGATCGTCGCGCAGCAGCCGCGCCGCCACCACGCGCTCGCCGTCGCCGAACTTGAGCAGCGACTGCACCGGCTCGCCGTAGCCGGTCGTCGCCGGGACGTCGGCGACGCGCAGCACGTAGACGCTCCCGTGCGTCGAGAACAGCACGAGCCGATCGCGCGTCGTGCCGGGCAGCACCGCGAACGAGGCGTCGCCCTCGCGGAGCCGCGTCGACGTCGGGTCCTTCACCTCGCGCACGCGCTTCACCCAGCCGTCGCGCGAGAGCACGACGGTGGCGTCCTCGTGCACGATGTAGGCCTCCGGGTCGTACTCGAGCTCCTCGCCGCCGCCGATGCGTCGTGCGGCGCTTGTCGCCGTACTTCTCGGCGAGCGTGCGCCAGCTCGTCGCGGATCAGCTTCCAGCGCGCCTTCGGGCTCTTCGAGCAGCGCCTCGATCTCGCGCAGGCGCTTCAGCTTCTCGGCGCGCTCGTCGAGGATCTTCTCGATCTCGAGCCGCGCGAGCTGGTAGAGGCGTATCTCGAGGATGGCGTCGCCTGCACCTCGTCGAGCTTGAAGGCCGCCATCAGCTGCGTGGAGGCGTCGGCGCGCGACTCGGCCTTGCGGATGATGCGGATCGCGCGGTCGAGGTCGTCGTAGATCTTCGCCAGCGCCTCGAGGATGTGCAGCCGCTCCTCGAGCTGGCGCTTCTCGTGCTCGAGCCGCCGCGTCACGACCGCCATGCGGAAGTCGAGGAAGTGCCGGCAGAGGTCGCGCAGCGTGACGCGCGCCGGCTGGCCGACGCCGGCGTTCGCGGACGGCAGCGAGGCAGGTCAGGTTGACGTTGAAGTTGGTCTGCAGCGCCGTGTGCTTGTAGAGGTAGGCCATCGCCGCCTCCGGCGCGGCGTCGGCCTTCAGCTCGAGCACGACGCGGACGTCGGTGGTCGACTCGTCGCGCACGTCGACCACCAGCGGCAGCTTGCGGCTGATGATCTCGTTCGCGATCTGCTCCACCAGCTCGCGACTTGTTCACGGTGTAGGGGATCGAGGTGACGATGATCTGCCGCTTGCCCGCGCGAGCAGGGTCTCGACCGTGTACTCGCCGCGGAGCCGGACGGGCCCCTGCCCGGTCTCGTAGATCTCGCGCAGCTCGCGCTTGCCGTTCAGCATCTCGCCGCCGGTCGGGAAGTCGGGGCCCTTGATCGTACTTCATCAGGCCCTTCGACGGTCGATCTCCGGCTCGTCGATCATCGCCATCAGCGCGCCGACGATCTCGCGTCAGATTGTGCGGCGGGATGTTGGTCGCCATGCCGACGGCGATGCCCGTCGAGCCGTTCATCAGGAGCTGCGGGATGGCGCTCGGCAGCACGATCGGCTCGTCGAGCGTCGCGTCGTACGTTGGCGCGGAAGTCGACGGTCTCGGCGCCGAGGTCGTCGAGCATCTCCTCGCGAGCGCCGTGAGCCGCGCCTCGGTGTAGCGGTAGGCCGCCGCGCGAGTCGCCGTCGAGCGAGCCGAAGTTGCCCTCGCCGTGCACCAGCGGGTAGCGCAGCGCGAAGCTCTGCGCCATGCGCACCATGGCCTCGTACGCCGCGACGTCGCCGTGCGGATGGTACTTGCCGAGCACCTCGCCGACGATCGCGGCCGACTTGCGCGGCCGCGATCCCGCCGTCAGGTGCAGATTCTGGTACATCGCGAACAGGATGCGGCGCTGGACGGGCTTCAGCCCGTCGCGGACGTCGGGCAGCGCCCGCGACGTGATGACGCTCAGCGCGTACGCGAGGTAACGCTCCTCGGCGGCGGTCCGGAGATCTGTCTCGTGTGGCTGCTGCGTGGCGACGGGCCCCATCGTCCTCCCCACTCCCCTCCCTGACCGGCGCGCATCTTAGCAGCCCGGGCGAACAAGGCGAACGCCAGGGCGCGGGTGCACGACGGCGCACACTTCCGTCACACCTGCACGCTTTCCGCGCACCGCGCCATCCGGAAATCCGGGCTGCTTTCCCCTGGCATCGGGGTTGCTCTCACTCCGCCCGTGGTGAGGGAGTCACCACGTCGGATCGTGACCGCCCGGCCCGTCGCCGCGGATGACCGCATGGCATCCGCGCCCTGGCCGGCACACGACCGCGGACGCTGACTCCAACGCCCTGAGCCGCGCCGGGCCGTCCCCGATCCGTCGGGTCGGTCCGGCGCGGCCCCAGAGGCGACGCAGGGAGCCCCCTACGCGGCGCGGTTGCGCACGCTCTCGAACTGCCAGCGCGCCATGGTGACGACGTCGGACAGGCTCCCGCCGAGCTTCCGCACGACCGACGCCTCGAAGCCCGAGTGCATCTTGCAGTTGTGGCAGCGCGGATCCTGTCGGCTCTCCCAGTAGTCCCAGTCGACGCCGCCGAAGAACTCCTTCCACGAGCCGTAGTACTTGTCGCCGATCAGGTAGCACGGGCCCTTCCAGCCGTTCGGGGTGAACGTCGGGTTGCCCCAGGGCGTGCACGGGTAGTCGCGCAGCCCGGCGGCGAACTGGAGGAAGAGCGGCGTCGACGAGATCTTCCGGTAGCGCTTCGACAGCTCGAGGATGCGACGGAACTTGGTGTGGATCTCGTCGCGGAAGAGGAAGTGCTCCTTCCCCTCGAGCGCCTCGTAGTGGTAGCCGGGCGAGAGCAGGATGCCGTCGACGTCGAGCTCGGTCAGCAGCGCGCACATCGCCTCGATCTCCTCGACCGACGTCTCGCGGTAGACCGTCGTGTTGGTGCAGACGAAGTAGCCGAGCCGCTTGCCGTCGCGGATCGCCTGGATCGCGGTGTCGAACGTGCCCGGCCGATCGACGACGTAGTCGTGCGTCTCGCGCATGCCGTCGAGGTGGACGTTGATGGTGAGCCGCTTGTGCGGGCGTCGCCTTCTTGTAGAACCGGTCGAGCATCAACGCGTTCGTGCACATGATCGCGTGCTTCCGCCGCGCGATCACGCCCTCGATCAGCTCGACGATCTCCGGGTAGACCGTGGGTTCGCCACCGCAGATCGACACCACCGGAGCGCCGCACTCGTCGACCGCCTCGAGACAGCGCGACAGCGGCAGGCGGTCCTTCAGGTTGCCGGAGTAGCGCTCCGGCGAGCAGCCGATGCACGCCAGGTTGCACGTGTGCAGCGGCTCCAGCATCAGCACCACGGGGACCCGAGCGTTGCCTGCCCAGCGGTTCCGGATCTGCCACCGGAGCATGTCCGTGGCGATGTGCAGTGGATAACGCATGTTCCCCTCCCGTCCGATTCAGGTCAGTCGCGCACCGCGAGGCCGTCCGCCGTCGATCAGCAACGCCCGCCAGGCCGGCCCGCAGCGCGGCCGTCGCCGCGCGCTGCTGACGGCCGAGCCGTCCGAGGGCGCTCCAGGTCCACGGGCGCACCGCGGCCCGCGCGAGCATGGCGAGCACGCGCGGCTCGCCGCTCGCGTCGGCCGAGAACAGCGCGCTGGGCAGCACGTCGCCCGCCTCGTCGAGAATCGCGCGCAACCCGATGAAGGGAATCCCGCGCCGCGCCGCCACCTCGGCGATCGCGCCGCTCTCCATGTCGACGGCGATGGCCCCCGTGCCGGCGGCACGTGTCTTGTCCTCGGTCGTCGTGAGGACGTGGGCACTGCTGGCGATCGCACCGGCCTGTACCCGCTGGCCGCTGGCCGCCATACGGGCCGCCACCGCCGCGCCGGATGCCTCGAGGCGACGCTCCGCACCGCCCCCGGCGCCCAGCACCACCACGCTGGTCGCCGCCACGAGATCGCCGCAGCGGACGGCGTCGCTGAGGCCACCGGCGCAGCCCGTCGAGACGAACATGCCCGCGGGCGGGGCCGCGTCTGCTGCCTCCCGGGCGCGGGCAGGACCGACCCCGGTGCGAACGACGAGACAGGTGGTACCGTCGGCGACCACGCCGCGCCAGGCGTTCGCACCGACCTGGGTACAGGTTCCCACCACTTCGGCCACTACACGCGCCTCCCACCCGAGTGCCGCAAGCACGACGACGTCCACCCGTTCCACGGCGGACCCGAGGTATACCAAACCGATCGGTCAGGCAACGCGGATCGGCCGCACCGTCGTGCTGGGCATCCGTCCGGCCGTCCGCAGCTCGACGCCGGCGAGCCCGCACAGCTCCTCGAAGCTCCCCCTGAGACGCTCGGCGATGTGGTCGCCGTCGCGAACCAGGGCGGGATCGGTGGTGACGCCGATGGTCAGCGTATCGGCGTAGCTCATGATGGCGAAGGCGAGGCCGACGCCCTGGGCGAGCGGCACGATGGGGACCATCGTCTCGAGGCGCTTCCCCTGTACGTAGAGCGACACCGGGGGGCCGGGCACGTTCGTACAGATGGTGTTCACCGGCGCCGACTGGATCTGCATCCAGCCGAGCGGCTTCTGCAGCAGCGGCGGGAGGAGATTCATCAGCTCGAGCATCCGGGTCATGCGGCCGACCTCGCCGCTCTGCTTGAGCTGCGCCATCGCGCCACGGACCTGCCTCAGGCGTTCGATCGGATCGAAGATGCCGATCGGCAGCGGCGCCATCATCGCCGACACGCGGTTGCCCAGCGCCTTCTGCTCCTGCTTCGGGCGGACGCTCACGGGTACCATCGCGCGCAGCTCCGTGCGGTCCGGCTGTTCCCCGTGATCCTCGAGATACGCCCGCAGCGCACCGGTGATGAGGGCGAGCACGACGTCGTTCACCGTGCCGCCGAGCCGGTTCTTGATGGCCTTCACCGCGTTCAGCGGGAAGGTCACCCAGAACACGCGCCGCAGCACGCTCACGTGGCCGTTGAACGGCGTCGTGGGCGCGGGCGCCAGCACCAGCCGCGCCAGCTCCCCCATGGCCTCGGCCGCCTGGCGCACCTCGCCGAGGGCCCGCTGCGGGTCGCGCAGGACGCCGAGAAGGTCCCGGGCGCGCTCGCGGATCATCGCCGGCGCCTCGGCGAGGGCCCGCATCACCTGCACCGACGGTCCCGGGAGCGGCGGAATCGCCGGCGGGTTCTCCGGACGCGTGACCGGCGCGGGCTTCGGGCTCGGATCGAAGAGGACGAACATCAGCTCGACGCCGCTGATGCCGTCGACCATGCAGTGGTGCACCTTCGAGAAGAGCACGGAGTGGTCGCCGCGATAGCCATCGATCTGGTGCACCTCCCAGAGGGGACGGTCGCGATCGAGCGGCTGCGCGAAGAGCCGGCCGACCAGCGTCACCAGCTGCGTATCGTCGCCCGGCGGACGGAGCTTGTGCCGGAGCACGTGGTTGCGGACGTCGAAGTGGGGATCCGGCTCCCAGCTCGGCTGCGCGAGATTCAGCGGCACGGGCACGACCCGCTGCGTGTAGCGCGGGATGAGATGGAGACGGTTCTCGATGTCGGCGATCAGCCGCTCGTGGTCGAGCGTCCCTTCGACGGTCTGGACGCCCGCGATGTGCAGCTGCTGCCCGAGCCGTTCGAGATGGTAGAACGCGGCGTCGAGGGCAGTCAGACGATCCGGCATGGCGCCTCAGCCGTCCTCGAGCAGGAAGGTGATCTGCACCGTGGTGCGGAATTCCGCGATCTTGCCGTCGCGGACGGCGGCATTCTCCTTCAATACCTCCATGCCGGTGATGCCACGGAGCGTCTTGTTGGCGCGCTCGAGCGCGTTGCGGACCGCGTCCTCCCAGCTGTGGGGCGACGAGCCGATCACCTGGGTGATGCGGGCGACTGCCATGCGGTTCCCTCTCCGGCGTCAGTCGAGCAGAAACGTGACGCGCATCTCGACGCGGTACTCCTGGATCAGCCCGCGCTCGACCTTGACCTTCTTCTCCACCACCTCGAGCCCGGTGATCCCCCGCAGCGTGCGCGCGGCGCGTTCGAGCCCCTCCTCCACAGCCTCACGAAAGCCCTCAGTCGAGGAAGCGATGATGTCGGTGACGCGTGCAACGGCCATGCGGCGCTCCACGGCCGAGGTACCACACGCCCCGCGGCCTTGGATAGCCCCCGAGGCCCGCGCTAGCATGCCCGTCCGGTGCCCGCGCCCGCGATCTCGATCCTCCTTCCGGCCTTCGACGCCGCGACCACGCTGCCCGCGTGCCTGGCGAGCATCCGACGGCAGACGTTCACGGACTGGGAGTGCGTCGTCGTGGACGACGGCTCGCGCGACGACACGCCCGCCATCCTGGCAGCCGCCGCCGCGGAAGACGACCGCATCCTCCCGGTGCGCACGCCGCATCGGGGGCTCGTCGCCGCGCTGACGACCGGACTCGCGCGCTGCCGGGGCGAGTTCGTCGCGCGGATGGACGCCGACGACGTCATGCATCGCCGCCGTCTCGCGACGCAGGCCCGCGCCCTGCGTACGGCGCCCGCGCTCGCCGGCGTCGGCTGCCACGTTCGCCTCTTCCCACGCGCCGCGCTCGGCGATGGATGGCGCCGCTACGAGCGCTGGCTGAACGCGGTCGACGCACCCGAGCGCGTCCGCGCGGAGGCCTTCGTCGAGTGTCCGATCGCCCACCCGACGCTCATGGTGCGGCGACCGGTCCTCGAGCGCTTCGGCTATCGCGACGCCGGCTGGCCGGAGGACTACGATCTCGTGCTCCGCCTGCTGGCGGCCCGCGAGCAGCTGCGCGTCGTACCGGAACGCTTGCTGGCCTGGCGTCATCATCCCGACCGCGTCACCGCGAACGCCGCGACCTGCTCGCTCGAGCGCATCACCGCGTGCAAGGCGGCGTTCCTCGCCGATGGTCTGCTCGCCGGGAGCGACGCCTACGTGCTCTGGGGCTTCGGCGACACCGGACGGGCGCTCCATCGGGCGCTGCTCGCACACGGGAAACGTCCGTCGCACGTGGTCGAGGTCCATGCGGGCCGGCTGGGCAACGTCATCCACGGCGCGCCGGTGATCCCGTGGGAGCGCCTCGCCGCGCTGCCGCGCCGCCCGGTGATCGCGTCCGTCGTCGGGATCGCACCCCGGCAGCAGATCCGCGCGGCGCTGGCGGGCCTCGGCATGGTCGAGACCGTCGACTTCGTCTGCGCGGCATGAGCGGGTCCGACCTTCGTCCGGGCATCGCAGAGGTGCACGAACCGGGCGGCCCCCGCAGCGCGGACACTCCGGGTGCGAGCCCGAATCGTCGGTCCTCCAGGCATGGGCCTTGCTGCCATTGGACCGCATGAGGCGCTGGGCACTCGCCACGGCGATGGTCGTGCTGGGTGCCGCCCTGGCCGCGGCGGCCAATCCGCCCTGCCCGGGCACGGCGGCGGTGAACGTCTACGCCCGCAACCTGAGCGACGACGCCAACGTCGACGTGACGGTCGAGGGCGACCTCGTCGACGTGGGGGCGACGTGCACCGGCAGCGGCGCCATCACCTACACGACGACGCTCCGGTGCACCGGCCACGGTCTCGTCCGCTGCGGCGAGGTGACCGGCCTCCGGCCGGGCACGTGGATCAACCGCCTCGGCGCAACCGTCACCGGCTCCGCCGCGCAGGAGCAGGCGCAGCGGACCGTGTTCGTCACCGGCGGAGCCAACCCCGGGACGAACGCCCTGCAGTGGACCCTCTTCCCACGGACGTTCGTGGTGACGCAGACCACCGCCGCCGACCTCCAGGCGCAGCTCGACGCGGCCGCGGCGTTCACCGCCGGCGATCCGTCCCGGCCGGCGCTCGTCCGCTTCGATCGCACCGTCTTCCCCGGTGCGGACACGCCGCAGACCATTCCCTTCCTCGGCGCCACCACCTGCGATCCCACGCCCGGCGGGTGCCAGACCAGCGGGGGCGTCGCGGGCCTCTGCGTCCGCGGATCGCACGTGGTGCTCGACGCGCTCGACGCGAACGCGCGCACCGGCGGCGTCGTCCTCGACGCCGGCTCGCTCGATCTGCGCGGCGTCCGCGTCTACTGCAGCGGCAACGTGCTCCGCGGCCTCGTCGTGCGCGGCGGCCGCTTCCCAGTGGACGGCTCGTCGACGCAGGCGGACACGCTCGACTTCTCGCCCGGTGCGCGCGCCAACCGGCTCGAGCTGAGCACCATCCACGGCCCGTCCCTCGGCGACACCGTGAGCGGCGAGAGCGGCCCCGGGCCGTCCGCGGATGCGACCGACGACAACGTCATCGACCGCTCCGATCTCCGCGACGCGGAGGACAAGGGTCTCAAGGTCACCAGCGGGGCCCGCGTGCAGCTCGTCGACAGCTGCGTCCGGGACAACCGCAATGGCGGCGTCCAGGCGACGCTCGGTGGCATCATCACTGCGCGCCGCAACGTCGTCGAGCGCAACCTTCCCGGCGGGGCGCAGAACGGCCTCTGGGCGCGCGGTGACCCCGACGATCCGCTGGCGCCGCGCAGCCTGCTCGTGACCGACGGCAACCTCGTGCGCTTCAACGGCACGCGCGGCCTCTCGGTCACCGACGCCGCGAGCGCCGTGTTCGCGAACGACTTCGTGTCCGACAACGGCGTCGTCGGCCTCCGCGTCGAGAGCACGGTCGCCGGCACGCGGCCCGAGGCGCGGGTCGGCGGCGTCGCGCTCGTCTGCAATCACCGCGACCGCCTCACGGGGACGTGCCAGACACCCGCCAAGCAACCGTGCGTCTCCGACACGGACTGCTCCGACGTGTGCAGCCCGACCTTTCCCGACGGTGCCGGTGTGGTGCTCACGGCGTGCACGGCGGACGGCTGCCTCGCGCCGGCGGTCGTTTTCGGCGACGCGGTCACGGCGGGCGGCAACGTGTTCGCGTTCAATCCCAATGACTTCACCAATCCGGTCGGCATCAACCTCGACCAGCGGCTCGCCGGCGTGACCGTCGCCGCGCGGGGCAATCAGTGGGAGCACTGCGGGACGACCGGAAGCTGCGACGTCGCGGCGGTGCTCGCGAGCGACGTGGTGCGCGCCCCCGGGGCGGATCTCGAGGTCGCGCCGGCGGTGGCCGCGCGCGCCGGGGCGCCGACGCTGACGACGGTGGTCCCGGCCCGACCGGTGCGGGATCAGGTGGTGCGTCTCTACGGCGCCGGCTTCAACGCGATCGACGGCGTCGCCTGCGCCCCCGAGAACGAGCTCGCGCCGCCGGTCGCCTGCACCGGCCGCAACGACGAGGTCGCCGCGGCGAACCGGCCGACGCAGCCCTATGGCAACCACGTCTCGCTCTCGATCGGCGGTCACGTCTACCCGAGCCTCGACGTCTGGGCGGTCACGCCCACGATGCTCGCCGTCCGCATGCCCGTCGACTGCTTCGCGCCGGGCACGATCACGATCGAGCGCACGGACGCGGGGGGAACGTCACGGAGCGCGACCATCGACGTCTGCCGCGCCGCGAGCTGCAGCGGCGAGCCCGTGACCACGCCGTGCGACGACGGCGACCCGTGCACCACCGGCGATCACTGCAGTGGTACCGACGACACCTGCGTCCCGGGCACGCCGGAGACCTGCGACGGGCCGTGCGAGGCGGGGCCCTGCGATCCGGAGCGCGGCTGCGGAGCGCGCACCTGCAGCGGCCCTTGTCTGACGGGCGCATGCGATCCGACGACCGGATGCGTTCCGAGGCTGGCAAGCACGACGTGTTCCGACGGCGACGCGTGCACCCAGGGTGACGCCTGCAACGGCGCGGGGGCGTGCGTCGGTGGCTCGCCCATCGCGTGCACCGATCACGACCTCTGCCGCATCGGAACCTGCGATCGCATCGTCGGCTGCGCGTTCGCCGACGCGCAGGGCTACGACGCCATCTCCTGTCGCACGGCGAGCATCACGCGCGCCCTCGAAGAGACGGGCAGCGGCGACTCGCGGCTCGCGCGGCTGGTGATCAGGGTCGACACCGCGATCGGTCGCGCCCGCGCCGCCAGCGACGCCGGGCGACGAGCCGAGGCGCGGCGCCGGCTCGCCGGTGCCGACACCCGCATCGTCGCCGTCCTGGGAGCGATCCGCGGCGCCGGTCTGCGCGGACAGGTGGCGACCGAGGTGCGCGCGCTGGCACGCGCCGCCCGCGCCGCGATCGCGGGGCAGCGCCGCGCCGAGCGCGTCAGCTCGGCGTCTCTTCCTGGAAGTTCATGACCCGCCAGGCATCACCGTCGCGCCGGACGGTCAGCAGCCAGCGCCGGTTGGTCGCGTCGCCCCCGTCGCTCCGTATCGTTCCCAGATACGCGAAGCTCACCGCTCCCTCCCCCTGCGGCCGTTCCTCGATCAGCTCGTAGTGGACGTTCGGGGTGTTCGTCGAGCCGTCGATCGCCTGCCCGGACGTCAGGTCGATCGACTGCTGCACCTTCTCGCGCGCCAGTCCCGCCGTGTACGGCAGGGCCTTCTTCAAGTTGATCGTCACGTAGTAGGCATCGAGGAACGCTTCTGCGGTTCCTCGCGCGGTGGATGGATCGGGACCACAGCCGGCGCCGAACAGGATCGCCAGCCCGAGTGCGAGCACGCGCGTCATCCGCTTCCCCCTTGCCTTGTCGCGGTGTGGGGCCGTTGCTAGCATCGGCGTCGGGATGCCGACAAGCCCGCGCACGAGCGACGCCGCCGCGCTGGCCGCCTGGACCGCGCACCTGCGCGCCGAGCGGCACGTGTCGCCGCACACGCTGCGCGCGTACACGGGTGACGTGCGGCGCTTCCTCGCCGTCGTCGGGCCGATCCGTGCGGTGACGCCGGCGACGGTGCGACACTGGCTGCGCACGCTCGACCGCGCCGCCGAGCGCACGTCCATCGTGCGCCGGCTTGCAGCCGTGCGCAGTCTGTTCCGCTTCCTCGTGCGCTCGAAGCGCCTCGCCGTCGACCCGACGGCGGGGCTCGCGACACCCAAGACGCGTCGCACCCTGCCGGCCCATCTGACGCTCGACGAGGTCGACCGCCTGCTCGCGACGCCGGCCGCCGATCGGGCGCTGGGGCTGCGGGATCGCGCGTTGTTCGAGGTGATGTACTCCTCGGGCCTGCGCGTGAGCGAGCTGGTCGGGCTCGACTGGAACGACGTCGACCGCGACACCGGCGTCGTGCGCGTCCTCGGCAAGGGACACAAGGAGCGCGTCGTGCCCGTCGGTCGCCCGGCGCTGCGCGCACTCGACGCCTATGCCGCCGCGCTCACGGCGGCCGGGCGTCCAGTGGGTCGCCAGGGGGGTCGCCAGGCGGGTCGCCCGGCGGGTGAGGACCCGGTGTTCCTGAACGCCCGCGGCGGACGGCTCACCGCCCGCAGCGTGGCGCGGATCATGGAGCGCCACGTGGTGGCGAGCGGCACGACGACCAAGGCCACCCCGCACGCGCTCCGGCACACGTTCGCCACGCACCTGCTCGGCGCCGGCGCCGACCTCCGTGCCATCCAGGAGCTCCTGGGGCACGCGAGCCTGTCGACGACGCAGCGATACACCCACGTCGATCTCCGCCGCCTGATGGAGGCCTATGACCGCGCGCACCCGCGAGCCTGAGCTGCACGGCACGACGATCCTCTCGGTCCGTCACCAGGGACGGATGGTCATCGGCGGCGACGGCCAGGTGACGCTCGGGCAGACGATCCTCAAGCACAACGCGCGGAAGATCCGCCGCCTCTACCAGGGACGCGTGCTCGCCGGCTTCGCCGGTGCGGGCGCCGACGCGCTGACCCTGTTCGAGCGCTTCGAGACGAAGCTCGAGCAGGTGGGCGGCAACCTCCGGCGCGCCGCCGTCGATCTCTCGAAGGACTGGCGCACCGATCGGTTGCTGCGGCGGCTCGAGGCGCTGCTGGTCGTCGCCGACCGGGAGTCGTCGCTGATCGTGTCCGGCACGGGCGACGTCATCGAGCCCGAGGACGGGCTCTGCGCCATCGGCTCCGGCGGCAACTTCGCGCTCGCCGCGGCGCGCGTGCTCGTGCGCCACTCGTCGCTCGACGCCCATGCGATCTGCGAGGAGTCGCTCAGGGCGGCGGCGGCCCTCTGCGTCTACACGAACGACCAGCTGGTCTTCGAGACGCTCGAGGCGGACGCCTGATGGCGACCAACTTCACGCCGCGCGAGATCGTCTCGGAGCTCGACCGCTACATCGTCGGTCAGCGGGCCGCGAAGCGCGCGGTAGCGATCGCGCTGCGCAACCGCTGGCGTCGCATGCACGTGCCGCCGCCCCTGCGCGACGAGATCGCGCCGAAGAACATCATCATGATCGGCCCGACCGGCGTCGGGAAGACCGAGATCTCGCGCCGCCTCGCCAAGCTCGCCGAAGCCCCCTTCATCAAGGTGGAGGCCTCCAAGTTCACCGAGGTCGGCTACGTCGGGCGCGACGTCGAATCCATCATCCGCGACCTGACCGAGCTGGCGATCACGATGGTGCGCGAGGAGGAGAAGGCGAAGGTTCGCGTCCGGGCGCGCGAACGCGCCGAGGAGCGCGTCCTCGACCTGCTGCTCCCGCGGCCGGAGCGGCGCTCCGTCGGCATCGAGCCGCCGGGCGTCTCGGGCGATCAGGTGGAGACGCGCGAGAAGCTGCGCCAGATGCTGCGTGACGGCAAGCTCGACGAGCGCAAGGTCGAGCTCGAGGTGAGCCGGACGCCGTCGATCGAGGTGATGACGCCGCAGGGCATGGAGGAGGTCGAGCAGACGCTGCGCCAGCTCGTGCAGAACTTCATGCCGCAGCAGGCGAAGCGGACGAAGGTCCCGGTGCCGGAGGCGCTCGAGACGCTGGCCCAGGAGGAGGCGGCGCGGCTGATCGACGCCGAGGCGGTGAACAAGGAAGCGCTCCGACGGGTCGAGCAGTCGGGGATCGTGTTCATCGACGAGATCGACAAGATCGCCGGCCGCAGCAGCCACGCCGCGGGGCCCGACGTGTCGCGCGAGGGCGTGCAGCGCGACCTCCTCCCGATCGTCGAGGGATCGACCGTCACCACCAAGTACGGACCGGTCAAGACCGACCACATCCTCTTCATCGCGTCGGGCGCCTTCCACATCGCCAAGCCGTCCGACCTGATTCCCGAGTTCCAGGGCCGCTTCCCGATCCGCGTCGAGCTGGAGCCGCTCGGCCAGGGCGACTTCATCCGCATCCTGACCGAGCCCGAGAACGCGCTGACGCGGCAGTACACGGCACTGCTCGCGACCGAGCAGCGTCAAGCTCCGCTTCGCCGAGGACGCCGTCGCCGAGATCGCCCGAATCGCGGCCGAGGTGAACCAGCGCACCGAGAACATCGGCGCGCGGCGCCTGCACACCGTGATGGAACGTCTGCTCGACACGCTCTCGTTCGACGCGCCGGAAATGGGCGGCACCGAGATCACGGTCGACGCGGCGTACGTGCGGCAGCAGCTGGGCGCGATCCTCGAGGACCAGGACCTGTCACGGTTCATATCCGTGCAGGCCATCCCGGGGGCCGCGCGCTCCGCGCGCGGCCTCGCGCCGGCGCGTGGTCAGGGTGACGGTGCGGCGCTCCGACGCGGCTTGCGCAGCACGATGGTGAGCGTTCCGCCCGGCGCACGAAGCACGCGGGCACCCTCCTCGACCGCGGCCGGCGCAACTGGATGCGATCGGATCGCAACAGCCGGCCATCACGATTGCGGGCGAGCACCGTCACCCAGGGGCCGTCGAGCTGGACCTCGACGGTCTCGGGGTCGCCGCCCTCGGGCAGGCGGACATAGAGGGCGGCCGTACGCGCCGTCTCCTCCAGCCGAACCGCGATCGCGCCCGTTCGACCGGACGCCACTCCCGCCAGGCCCAGGACTGCCGCGAACAACGCACCGACGATCCTCACACGCTCGCCACAGCATACCCGCTCGGCCGGCGGTCACCAGGGGGCGCGTCTCGCGCCGACCGACCGATGCGCGCCGGTTGTACCCCCGCGCACCGCCAGGCATAAAACCCTCGTGACGCCGATCGAGAAGGCCGACGTGCTGCTCGAGGCGCTGCCCTACATCCGGCGCTTCGCGGGCAAGGTGCTCGTCATCAAGTACGGCGGGCACGCGATGGAATCGGACGAGCTGAAGGACGCGTTCGCCCAGGACGTCGCGCTGCTCAAGTACGTCGGCATGCACCCCGTCATCGTGCACGGCGGCGGCCCGCAGATCGACGCCGCGCTGAAGGCGGCGGGGATCAGCCCCGCAGTTCGTCCGCGGCCTGCGCGTCACCGACGAGGCCACCATGGACGATCGTCGAGCAGGTGCTCGTCGGCAAGATCAACAAGGAGATCGTCACGCTGCTGAACCGCCACGGCGGGCGGCGCGGTCGGGCTCTCGGGCAAGGACGGCGAGCTGGTCGTCGCCCGCAAGCGCGGCCGGAGGACCTCGGCCTCGTCGGCGACGTGGTCGGCGTGAACCCGCGCGTCATCGAGGCGCTCGAGCCTTCATCCCGGTGATCGCCCCGACGGCCGCGAGCCCAGACGGCCAGACCTACAACATCAACGCCGACGTCGTCGCCGGCAAGATCGCCGAGGCGCTGCGCGCCGAGAAGCTCATCCTCCTGACGGACGTCGAGGGCGTGAAGCGGCCGTGACGGCGCGCTCATCGACACGCTCCCCGCCGACGTGGCGCGGGACCTGATCGCCGACGGCACCGATCGCCGGCGGCATGATCCCGAAGGTCGAGTGCTGCCTCGAGGCCCTGCGCGGCGGCGTCAAGCAGGCGCACGTGATCGACGGCCGCGTGCGACACGCGCGTCCTGCTCGAGGTGCTCACCGACCGCGGCGTCGGCACCGAGCTCGTGCCGAGCAGCCGGCCCGTCGGCAAGCGCCGCCTGGCACGCGCATGAGCAACGCCGAGATCATCGCGCCGGAACCAGCCGCACGAGATCGGCGTCTAGCGCGCGGCAGCCGGTCGCGTTCGTCCGCGGTCGGGGCTGCGAGGTCTGGGACGCCGACGGCAAGCGCTACCTCGACTTCTTCGCCGGGCTCGCGGTGAACAACCTCGGCCACTGCCATCCCGCCGTGGTCGAGGCGATCCGCGCGCAGGCGGCGACGCTCGCTGCACGCCTCCAACCTCTACCACACCGCGCCGGCGGGCGAGCTGGCTGCGCTCCTCTGCCGGCACTCGTTCGCCGAGCGGGTCTTCCTCTGCAACAGCGGCGCCGAGGCGAACGAGGCGGCGATGAAGCTCGCGCGGCGCTGGGGCGCCGAGCACGGCGGCGGTCGCTACGAGATCCTCGTCGACGCACGGGCTCGTTCCACGGCCGCACGTTCGCGACCGCTCACCGCGACCGGCCAGGAGAAGTACCACGTCGGCTTCCGGCCGCTGCTGCCGGGCATCCGCCTCGTGCCCTACGACGACCTGGCGGCGATGCGCGCCGCCGTGCGCGACGAGACCATCGCGATCCTCGTCGAGCCGATCCAGGGCGAGGGCGGCGTCGTCGTCGCCGCGCCCGGACTACCTCCCCGGCCTGCGCGCGCTCTGCGACCGACGCAAGCTGCTGCTCATCCTCGACGAGGTCCAGACCGGCATCGGGCCGGACCGGCCGGCTCTTCGCGCTACGAGCACGCGGGCATCGTCGCCGGACATCATGACGCTCGCCAAGGCGCTCGGCGGCGGCCTGCCGATCGGCGCGATGTGCACCACCGAGCGCATCGGCGGCAGCGTTCACCCCGGGCACGCACGGCTCGACGTTCGGCGGCAACCCGGTCGCGTGCGCGGCGGCGGTCGCCGCGATCGACCGAGCTGGCCGACGCCGGCGCTGCTCGAGCACGTCCGCGACGATCGGCGAGCTACTTCCGCGCGCGGCTCGAGCCGCTCGCCGCACGGCGGCCGGTCATCACGCCAGGTCCGCGGCGTCGGCCTCATGATCGGCGCCGTGCTCGACCGGCCCGGCGCGACCATCGTCGCGCGCTGCCTCGAGCGCGGCCTGCTCATCAACTGCACCGCGCGAACGGGTGCTTCGCTTCGCTCCCGCCGCTCGTCATCACCCGGCGCGCAGATCGACGAAGGGCTCGCGATCCTCGACGAGGCGCTGGCGCGCATGAAGCGCGACCTGCTCCGCATCGGCGACCTCTCGACGGCCGAGATCGAGAGCCTCCTCGCGCTCGCCGGGCGGCTCAAGGCGGAAGCTGCGCGCCGGGCGGCCCGCACCCGCTGCTCGCCGGCCGCACGCTGGCGATGATCTTCGAGAAGCCGAGCCTGCGCACGCGGGTCACGTTCGAGGTCGGCATGGTGCAGCTCGGCGGCGCCGCGATCCACCTCGCGCCCGGCGACATCCGCCTCGGCGAGCGCGAATCGGCCGCGCGACATCGCACGCAACCTCGAGCGCTGGGTCGACCTCGTCATGGCGCGCGTGTTCATCCACCAGAGCGTCGCCGACCTGGCCGCCGCCGCGCGCGTGCCGGTCATCAACGGTCTCTCCGATCTCCACCATCCCTGCCAGGTGCTCGCCGACTGCTTCACGCTGCTCGAGCATCGCGGTCGCATCGACGGACTGCGCGTCGCCTTCGTCGGCGACGGCAACAACATGGTCCACTCGTGGATGGAGGCCGCGCGCCGGCTCGGCTTCGAGTTCGTCCTCGCCTGCCCCCCGGGCTACGAGCCCGATCCGGCCATCGTGGCTGCCTCGGGCGCGCAGGTGCACGGTCACGCACGACCCGGTCGAGGCGGTGCGCGGCGCCGACGTCGTCTACACCGACGTGTGGACGAGCATGGGACAGGAGGCCGAAGCGGACGCGCGCCGCCGCGTCTTCCAGCCCTACCAGGTGAACGAGGCGCTGGTCGCGCACGCCCGAGCCGACGTCCTCGTGATGCACTGCCTGCCGGCGCATCGCGGCGAGGAGATCACCGACGCCGTCCTCGACGGCCCGCGCTCGGTCGTCTTCGACCAGGCGGAGAATCGCCTCCACGTGCAGAAGGCGATCATGGTCTGGCTGCTCGACGCCGCGCGCGGGCTGCTCTGAGCTAGCTCGACGCTTCGAACTCGCCGACGACGGCGAGACCGCCGTTCGCGAGGCGGAGCCGGAACCAGACCTCGCTCGGCGCCTCGGGACCGACCTGCGCGCGCAGCTGGATCACCGCGGCCGCGGCCCAGAAGTTCGGCACACGCAGAGACACCAGGCCCGGCGCACGATCGTCGATGCCGATGCGCAGACCACGCGGCGTGGGCGTCACCTGCGCGCGTTGCCACGGTACGAACTGCCCGCGGCCTTCCTTGAAGGCGATGCCGCCGGGGTGGAGCGTGACCGTATGCGTGTGGCGCATGACGAACGCCACCAGACGCTCCGCGAGCGCCAGGCCGACCGCGAGGGGCAGAGCCGCGGTGCCGGCGAGCGTCGCAGCGACGAGCGCCGGCGCGTAGGCCCACCACGCCAGCGCGTGCAGCGACGGAACGGTCGGCGGCGCGAGCTGCACGACGTCGTCCTCGAGCCGGGCCCAGAGGCCGCTGGCGACGCCGGGAACGACGCGCTCGAGCACCGCGAACCACATGTCGTCGGCGAACAGCGGCTGGAGTGGCAGCGCCGCGCGGACGCCGGGCCCCTGGAGGTGCAGCGCGTGCGCGTCCTGGGTCACCGTGTGCACGCGATCCCACGGCAGGCGTCGGACGAGACGCCCCGGTCCCAGCACGGTGACCTCGTCATCGTCGACGTGGTAGCGACAGGCCGAATCCGCGGGCAACGGCTGCGTGCGCGCGAGCCCCCATCCGGCGGCGAGGATACCGACGAGCGGCCCCGCGGGTCCGAGCACGTCGGCGAACAGCACCGTCGCCGCCACCGACGCGGCGAGGAAGGCGAGCCATCCCACCACCACGAGGGGACCGGCGCCCCGCACCGTGAACCACAGCGACTGCCCGCGCTGCTCCTCCGCCACCGCTCCCTCTTCCACCGCTCGCTGGGCCTCCGACCATCTATCGGCAGTCGCGCGCGGGGGCTTGAGTCCGTCCCGCGGGTGGTCCCTCCCGGGCCCGTGTGCTAGGGGATCGCGCCATGGCCGCGGTCCGGAAGATCGTCCTCGCGTACTCGGGCGGACTCGACACCTCGGTGATCCTGCGCTGGCTGGTCGACCGCTATCAGGCGGAGGTCCTGGCGTTCTGCGCCGACCTCGGCCAGGAGGAGGAACTTGCCGGGTTGGACGAGAAGGCGCGCAAGACCGGCGCGTCGGGCTGTGTCATCGAGGACCTGCGCGAGGAGTTCGTCCGCGACTTCATCTTCCCGATGCTCCGTGCCGGCGCCGTCTACGAGAGCCAGTATCTCCTCGGCACGTCCATCGCGCGGCCGCTGATCGCCAAGCGGCAGGTCGAGATCGCCGAGCGCCATGGCGCCGATGCGGTCGCGCACGGCGCCACCGGCAAGGGCAACGACCAGGTCCGCTTCGAGCTCACCTACGCGGCGCTCGGCCCCGAGCTCACCGTCATCGCCCCGTGGCGCGAGTGGGACATGCAAGGGACGCGCCGACCTGATCGCCTACGCCGAGCGGCAGCGCATCCCGATCACGGTCACCGCCGAGAAGCCGTACTCGATGGACCGCAACCTCCTGCACATCAGCTACGAGGGCGGCATCCTCGAGGATCCGTGGAAGAGCCCCCTACGACGACATGTTCCAGCTGACCGTCGCGCCCGAGCGCGCGCCGGATCGCGCCGAGGACGTCGAGGTCGAGTATCGAGGCGGGCGACGCCGGTGGCGGTGAACGGCGAACGGCTCTCCCCGGCCGCGCTGCTCGCGAAGCTCAACGGCCTCGGCGGCGCGCACGGCGTCGGGCGCGTCGACATCGTCGAGAACCGCTACGTCGGCATGAAGTCGCGCGGCGTCTACGAGACGCCCGGCGGCACGATGCTGCGCGCGGCGCATCCAGGGCGTCGAGCAGCTGACGCTCGACCGCGAGGTCATGCACCTGCGCGACGGACTCGTGCCGCGCTACGCGAGATGGTCTACTACGGCTTCTGGTTCGCGCCCGAGCGGACGATGCTGCAGACGGCGATCGACGAGGCGGCGCGCGCGGTCACCGGCACGGCGCGGCTGCGACTCTACCGCGGCAGCGTACGACTCGTCGGCCGCAAGGCGCCCCGCTCGCTCTACGACCCGAAGATCGCGAGCTTCGAGGAGGCCGGTGGCTACCGCCAGGAGGACGCCGCCGGTTTCATCCGCCTGAACGGCCTGCGGCTCCGCATCCGCGCCCTCGTCGAGCGCCGCACGCGATGAGCGCGAAGGCCTGGCACGGCCGCTTCGCGGAGCCACCGGCCAAGATCGCCGAGGCGTTCACCCGCTGCCTTCCGACGGACCTGCCCTTCGCCCCGCACGACATCGCCGGCAGCCGCGCACACGTCGCGGCGCTGGTGCGGGCGAAGCTGCTCACGCGCCGCGAGGGCGTCCGGCTGGATCGCGGACTCGTCCGCGTCGGCACCGAGCTGGCCGAGCGCCGATTTCGCTTCCGCGCCACCGACGAGGACGTCCACATGGCGGTCGAGCGACGCCTGACCGAGCTCGTCGGGACCGGTCGGGGGCAAGCTGCACACGGGACGGTCAGCCGCAACGACCAGGTCGCGCTCGACCTGCGCCTGTGGCTGCGCGCCGAATGCGCCGCCGTCGACGCCGCGCTCGCGGGGCTGCAGCGCGCCCTCGTCCGTGTCGCGCGCCGGTACGTCGGCGCCGTGATGCCCGGCTACACCCACCTGCAGCGCGGCGCAGCCGATCCTGCTCGCCCACCATCTCCTCGCCTACCTCGAGATGCTCGCGCGCGACCGCGGCCGGCTGCGCGACTGCCGCGACCGCGCCGACGAGATGCCGCTCGGCGCCGGCGCCCTCGCCGGCGCCGGCTTCCCGCTCGACCGCGCGTTCGTCGCGCGCCGAGCTCGGCTTCGCGCGCGTCGACCGCCAACAGCCTCGACGCGGTCGGCGATCGCGACTTCGTCGTCGAGTTCGCTCGCCGCGGCCGCGATCGTCGGCGGTGCACCTCTCGCGGCTCGCCGAGGAGATCGTGCTCTGGGCGACCGAGGAGTTCGGCTTCATCGAGCTGCCCGACGCGTTCGCCACCGGCAGCTCGATGATGCCGCAGAAGAAGAATCCCGACGTCGCCGAGCTGGTGCGCGGCAGGACCGGCCGCGTGTATCGGCGACCTGGTCGCGCTGCTGACGACGCTGAAGGGGCTGCCGCTCGCCTACAACCGCGATCTCCAGGAGGACAAGCCGCCGCTGTTCGACGCCGCGGCAACGCTCCGGCGATCGCTCGACGTCCTCGCGCGCGATGCTGCCGCGCGCTCCGCTTCCGCACCGAGCGCATGGCGCACGGCCGCCGACGGGCTGACGCTCGCCACCGACCTCGCCGATCACCTGACGGAGGCCGGGGTGCCGTTCCGGAGCGCCCACGCCATCGTCGGCGCGCTGGTCCGCCACTGCCTCGCCACCGGAACCGGGCTCCGCGACGTCGACGCCGCGACGCTGCGGCGACACTCGCGCCTGCTGACCCCCGACGTCGTCCGGCGGCTCACGCCGCGCGCATCGCTGGCGCGCCGGCGCGTCGTCGGTGGCACGGCGCCGGCGGCGGTCCGCCGCCAGCTCGCGAGGGCGGCCCGGGAGTCGCGGTGAAGGCGGCGTTCGCCCTGCTCGCATTGGCGGTCATCGGCACCGCCGCTTGCGGGCGGAAGGGGCAGCCGCTGCCACCCGAGCTGGTCGAGCCGTCGGCGCCGAGCCGTCTCGTCGCCCGCGCGACCGCCGACGGCATCGAGCTCACCTGGAGCCGCCCCGACCGCTATACGAGCGGCCGCGCGATGAAGGACCTCGGGCAGTTCGTGGTCGAGCGGGCGCCGGCCGACGGCGAGCTCGTGAAATGGACGAAGGTCACGGCCATCACCCTCGACGACCGTCTGCGCTTCCAGAAACAGCGGACGTTCGAGTGGCTCGACCGCGACGTCGTCCCGGGCGCCACGTATCAGTACCGCGTGACGTCCGTGACGATCGATCACGACCGCAGCGCCCCTGCCGGTCCCGTCAGTGCGCGCTTCGGCCCGGCAGCGGATTGACGCTACGCGCCGCCACATTGTAAGCGGAGCATTCCCCCATGGCCACGCTCCGCTTCGCCAAGCTGCACGGGACCGCGAACGACTTCGTGTACGTCGACGCTCGCGACGGGCTTCCCCGGGGATCCCGCGACGCTCGCGCCGCGTCTCTGCGACCGCCATCGCGGCATCGGTGCCGACGGACTGATCCTGCTCGAGCCGTCTGCGGTCGCCGACTGCCGGATGACGATCTACAACACCGACGGCTCGCGCGCCGAGATGTGCGGCAACGGCATCCGCGGCTTCGCCAAGTTCGTCGCCGACCGCGGCCTCGTGCGCGCCGATCCGCTCCGGGTCGAGACCGACGCCGGCGTGAAGGTCATCACCTGCACGCTGGCCGGCGGACGCGTGGCGCGGGTGACGGTCGACATGGGCGTGCCCGAATGGGACGGCCGCCGCATCCCGGTCGACGCGGACGGTGTCGTCGTCGACCAGCCGCTCGACGTCGCCGGACGGACCTGGACCGTCACGTGCGTGTCCATGGGGAACCCCCACTGCGTCATCTTCGTCGACGACGTCGACCGGGCTCGACCTGCCGGCGATCGGTCCCCGCTTCGAGCACCATCCCTTCTTCCCCCGCCGGGTGAACACCGAGTTCATCCGCGTCGCCGGGCCCGAGCGACTCGAGATGCGCGTCTGGGAGCGCGGCGCGGCCGAGACCATGGCGTGCGGCACCGGCGCCTGCGCCGCGGCGGTCGCCGCCGCCCGCACCGGACGCACGGGCCGGCGCGTCGTCGTCGCCCTGCCCGGCGGCGACCTCGAGATCGACTGGCGCGCCGACGACCACGTCCTCATGACCGGCGACGCCGTCGACGTCTTCGAGGGCCGGACCGAGCTCCCGGAGGTCGCATGAGCTTCACCGGCTGTCTGACGGCACTCGTCACGCCCATTCCGCGGCGGCGAGGTCGACTACCGCGCCCTGACCGACCTGGTCGAGGCGCAGATCGCCGACGGCGTGCACGGGCTCGTGCCGTGCGGGTCGACCGGCGAGTCGGCGACGCTGTCGCACGAGGAGCACGCCGAGGTCGTGCGCACCGTGATCGCGGCGGCGAAGAAGCGCGTGCCGGTGATCGCGGGCACGGGCTCGAACTCGACCGCGGAGGCCATCCGCCTGACGCGCGGCGGCGGAGGAGGCCGGCGCCGACGCCGCCCTGCTGATCTCGCCCTACTACAACAAGCCGACGCAGGAGGGCATCTACCATCACTACGCGGCGATCGCCGAGGCCACGAAGCTCCCGCTCATCGTCTACAACATCCCCGGGCGCACGGCATCGAACATCACTCCCCGACACGATCGCGCGCCTGTCGCGGGTGAAGAACATCGTCGGCGTGAAGGAGGCCAGCGGCTCGCTCGAGCAGGTCCTGGAGGTGATCGCGACGTCGGCCCCGGGCTTCGCGGTCTACGCCGGTGACGACGTCCTGACGCTGCCGATCATGGCCGCGGGCGGCGCGGGCGTGATCTCGGTCGCGTCCAACGTCGCTCCGCGCCGCATGGTCGACCTCACCGACGCGCTCACGGCCGGCGACCTCGTGCGGGCGCGCACGCGGATGCACGAGCTCCTGCCGCTCATGCAGGCGCTCTCCCTGGAGGTGAACCCGATCCCGGTGAAGACCGCGCTCGCGCTGATGGGCCGCTGCACCGAGGAGTTCCGCCTCCCCCTCACCCGCATGACCGCCGCCAACCGCGCGCGGCTCGAGACCGTGCTGCGCGAGTACCGTCTTGTCTGAGCCGGTCGACGTCGTCGTCTGCGGCGCGGCCGGACGGATGGGCCGGCTGCTGGTCGGCCTGGCCGCGGCGGATACGGGTGTCCGGCTCGCCGGCGCCGTCGAGGCACCGGGACATCCGGCCGTCGGCCGCGATGCCGGCGAGCTCGCCGGCCTCCGGCCGTTCGGTGTCGTCGTCGGCGACGCGCTCGCCGCCCTCTGCCGTCCCGAGCGGATCGTGATCGACTTCACCGGCGTCCCGGCCGCCGCGCTGGCGCATGCGCGGCTCGCCGTCGAGGGCGGCGCAGGTCTCGTCATCGGCACGACCGGATTCACGTCCGAGCAGGATCGCGATCTTCGCGCGCTCGCGAGCCGCACCCGGGCGGTCATCGCCGCCAACTTCAGCGTCGGCATCACCGTGCTGATCGAGCTGGTCACGCTCGCCGGGCGCCTGCTCGACGCGAGCTGGGAAGGCGAGATCGTCGAGCTCCATCACCATTCGAAGAAGGACGCGCCGAGCGGCACGGCGCTCGCCCTCGGTCGCGCGCTCGCCGCCGCGCGCGGCGGCGACTTCGCCCGCGCCGCCGTCCTCGCGCGCGAGGGACAGGTCGGGGCGCGGCGACCGGACGAGATCGGCATCGTCGCGCTCCGCGCCGGCGACGCCATCGGCGACCACACCGTGTTGCTGGGCGGCCTCGGCGAGCGTCTCGAGCTCACCCATCGCGATGCAGAATCGCGAGTGCCTGGCCCGTGGCGCCCTGGTGGCGGCGCGATGGGTGGCGGGGCGGCCGGCGGGCATCCACTCGATGCGCGACGTCCTCGGGCTCGCGTGACGTCGCGGCGCGCCGCGCTGGCGGCAGTCCTGCTCGCGGTGATCGCGGCGGGATGCCTCCGCCCGCACCCGACGTCGCATACCCGCCTGCGCGTCGGCACCAGCGGCGACTACCCGCCCTTCAGTCTGTCGACCCCGACCCAGACGACCGGGTTCGACATCGAGGTCGCCGACCGCTTCGCCGCCGACACCGGGCGCACGGTGGAGCTGGTGCCGTTCCGGTGGCCGGATCTCCGTCGCGATCTCGCCGCCGACCGCTTCGACGTCGCGATGGGCGGGATCACCATGCGTCCCGAGCGCACGATCGGCGCCACGTACACGCGCCCCGTGGTCACCACCGGCGCGATGGTGGTTTCGCGCAACCACAACCTCACCGAGATCTCCGACGTCGACCGGTCCGGCACGCGGGTGGCGGTCAATGCGGGTGGCCATCTCGAATGGACGGCACGACGCCTCTTTCCCCACGCGATGCTGGCGACGATCCCCGGCAACGTGCGGCTGCCGGCCGTTCTCGATCAGGGCGACGCCGACGCGATCGTCATCGACGACGTCGAAGTGGGCATCGTTCGCGCGGCCATGCCGGAGGTGGTGACCATCGGACCGCTGACGCTCGACCACAAGGCCTACCTCGCCCGGGATCCGGCGCTCGCGGCCGAGCTGGACGCCTGGATCCGGGCGCGCGCGGCGGACGGCTGGCTCGACAAGGCACGCGCGCGCTGGTTCGGTGACGGGTTCGCCGCGCGGCAGAGCGGCGTCGGCGGCGACCTGGACGCGCTCGTCGCGCTCATCGATCTGCGACTCGCCTTCATGCCGTCGGTGGCCGCGGCGAAGGCGCAGGCGCATCTCCCGGTGGAGGACGCCGCGCAGGAACGTCGGGTGCTCGCCGCGGCGCGTGCCAGCGCCGAGCGCCAGGGCCTCGACCCCGCGTCGGCCGAGGCCCTGTTCGGGGCACAGATCGCCGCGGGCCGTGCCGTCCAGCGCGCGTTCCTCGCCCTCCCGCCGGATCGCCGCCCGCCGGTCGTTCCCCTCGATCTCGACCGCGACGCGCGCCCGGCCATCGCCAATCTGACCGACCAGATCGTCGCGCGGGCGGCCGCGCTGGCGAGCGACAGGACCGGGCTCGCGGGAGTGGCCCCCAACGACGTCGCCGAAGCCCTCGATCCGACCCTCACGCCGGCCTTCGAGCGGGGGGAGATCGGCGAGGCGGTGATCGCACTCCGCCCCTCGCGCTGACGGTCGACCGTTCGTACCGCGCCCGGAGCCGGTCGCGCATTCCTGCTCCCCACTGCGGCGGACCCATCGTATGCTGGCCGGCAATGCGGACCGTCACCCTGCTTGCCGCCTCCCTCCTCGCCCTGTCGCTCTCGCACCCGTCAGGGGCGGCGACGACCTGTCGCGAGGGCGATGACCAGCTCTCGGACCAGCGGGCGCTCGACACCCTGCGCGCGACCGCCGAGAGCGCGTGCCCTTGTGCGAGCTATACGGGCGGGCCTGGGCTGAACCGGAACGCGTATCTCAAGTGCATCCGTCCGGTCCTGCGCACGGCAAGGGACACCGGCGCGCTCCCCGACGACTGCGCCCGGACGGGCAAGCAGGCCCTCCGGCTCGCGAGCTGCGGCTCGTCGAAGGCTACCTGCGGCGAGGTGCGGTCGGACGCGCCGGCAGGTTGCCGGCTCCGATCCGAGAGCCGCTGTCGCGATCGCGGCCGGGTCGACGCGACGTCGTGCGCCGACGAGCCGTTCTGTGCCGACGTCGTCGAGTGGAGCGAGGGCACGTGCCTCGATCCGCGCGCGCTCGGTCCGTTCACCCCGGGAATGCGGATGGTCACGTTCACGAAGCCGTCGGCAGTCGATCCGACGCAGGAGCGGACCCTCGAGACGGCGATCTGGTACCCAGCGGTCGCAGGATCGGCACCCATCGACAGCGCGGTCGGGGCGGTTGTCGACGCCCCGCTGGCCACCGGTGATGGCCCCTGGCCGGTGGTGATGTTCTCGCACGGATCGTGCGGCTATCCCCTGCAGAGCCCGTTCCTCACGGCGCTCCTGGCGTCGTGGGGATTCGTCGTCGCCGCACCGCCGCATCCGGGAAACACGATCTACGAGTTCCCGAACTGCGGCACGCCGTCGGCGCAGCTCGCCTCCTACGTCGAACGCCCGCGCGACGTCATCTTCGTCCTCGACCGCCTGCTCGGCGGCAGCGGCGGTGCCGCGTTCCTCGACGGCGCCCTCGACGCGGACCGCATCGGCGTGATGGGCCACTCGTTCGGCGGCCTCACGACGTACCTCGCCACCGCGCTCGACCCGCGATTCAAGGTCGCCGTCCCCCTCGCCCCGGCCATCAGAGGCGTCGGGCCGCTCCACGTGCCGTCGCTCACCATGCTGGGCACGATCGACTCGGTCATCGACAACCCCGCCGCGAGGAACATCTATGCCCAAGGAGTTTCGCCACGGTACCTGGTCGAGATCGAGCACGCGGGCCACTATGCCTTCTCGTCGTTCTGCTTCCCGGCCAGCGACTGCAACCCGCCGGTGACCCTCACCCAGGACGAGGCGCACGCGCTCGTGCTGCGGTACGTGCTTCCCTTCCTCGAGGTCCATCTGGTCGGCGACGCGCGCTTCGCCCCGCTGCTCGGGCCCCCGAGCCGTCCGGGACTGGTCTACCAAGCCGCCCCCTGAACACCCGTCGTTCCGCTCGCTAGTTTGCAAAAAACGTTTGACTCCGGTACAAACGGGGTGCTCACGGGGGGATGTCGCGTGGTGGGAGGACTCCAGGAACCCGAACGAATCCGGCTACTTCGACGAATCCTGTCGTCGTCCTGGCCGGGGGAGCCGATCGGCTAGCCCGCCCCCCGCGCGGCCCGCACGCGCGACGACGGCCATGCCCCACCGGGTCTACATCGGTATCGGATCGAACCTGGGCGATCGCAGGGCGAACACCCTCGAGGCGATCGACCGTATCACGCAGCTGCCCGGAACGCGGCTGCTGCGGGCCTCGTCGCTCTACGAGAGCGAACCGCTCGGCGACGCGAAGACCTGGTTCGTCAACAGCGCCATCGAGATCGAAACCGAGTTCCCCGCCGACCAGCTGCTGAAGAAGCTGAAGGCCATCGAGGAGACGATGGGGCGCAAGCGTGTGAAGGGGAAGCGCTGGGGATCGCGCATCATCGACCTCGACATCCTGCTCGCGGATCAGGAGATCGTCGACAAGCGCACGCTCAAGGTGCCGCACCCGGAGATGCACAAGCGGCGATTCGTCCTGATGCCGCTCGCCGAGCTCGCCCCGCACGTCATCCACCCGCAGCTCGGGCAGAGCGTCTCGGCCCTGCTCGCGACGGTGAAGGACGTCAAGCGGGTGATGCTGCTCCCACGCGCCTGACGGGGCACGAGAGCCTGTCATGGCGGACCACCTTCTTGACGCTCGCTGAGCTCGTCGCGAGGCGCGCCCTGCCGACCTCCTTCCGGGAGTTCGCGCTGGTCGTGTCTCGGAACTGACGGGTTCTGCTGTCGACTTGGTGGCCGCTGTAGCGACCGCCATGGTCGGCCGCACCGGCGCGCCTTGCCGGCACTACCGCATGCCAGTAGACTATCTCGCACCGCGCGCGGACGAGATCAGGTCCGTCGCGACGACTGCACGTATGCTTTCGGTCATCGTCCCCGTCTATAAGAGCGCCGAGAACATCGACGACCTGCTGCGTGCGCTCGACCAGCTGAACGATCGACTCGACGGTCAGCTCGAAGTGGTATTCGTGGTCGACGGCAGCCCCGATGACAGTTATCGCCGTCTTGCGGACCGTCTGCCGACAAGTCGGCTCTGTACCCAGCTGGTCGAGCTCTCGCGCAACTTCGGCTCGTTCTCCGCGATCCGTGCGGGATTCGCCGCGGCGCGAGGTGAGCGCTTCGCCGTGCTCGCCGCGGACCTCCAAGAGCCGATCGAGCTCGTCGAGCAGTTCGACCGGCTGCTGCGCACCGGCGAATGCGACGTGACCATCGGCCAGCGGATCGGACGCCGTGATCCGCTGCCCTCGAGGATGACGGCCAACATCTTCTGGTGGGCGTTCCGCCGTTGGGTCCAGAACGAGGTGCCGCCGGGCGGCGTCGACGTCTTCGGCTGCACCCGGCAGGTCCGCCGTCATCTCCTGCGGCTGCGCGAAGGACACAGTTCCCTCGTCGGGCTGCTGTTCTGGGTGGGCTTCCGGCGCGCGATGGTGCCCTACGAGCGCCAACAGCGGACCGCCGGAACGTCCGCCTGGACCTTCCGCCGCAAGCTCCGCTACTTCGTCGACAGTGGTTTCAGTTTCACGGATCTCCCGATCAGCCTGCTGCTGATGCTCGGCGGGTTCGGGCTCGTGACCAGCGTCATCTTCTCGATCATCGTCCTCGTGAGCAAGCTCCTCTTCCTGATCCCGGTCCCGGGCTATGTCCCGACCGTCCTGCTGGTGACGTTCTTCGGTGCCCTCAACTGCTTCGGGCTCGGCGTGATCGGTAGCTACGTCTGGCGAACGTACGAGAATTCGAAGGGCCGGCCGAACTTCATCGTGCGCTCGCGCGCCGTCTTCGGTGACCCATGAGCTTCGACCCGTCGATCGTCGTCCACCCCAATGCGCTGGTCGAGACAGAGCACGTCGGGCCGCGCACGCGAATCTGGGCGTTCGCGCACCTGCTTCCCGGAGCACGCGTCGGGGCCGACTGCAACATCTGCGACGGCGTCTTCATCGAGGGGACTGTCGTCGTCGGCGATCGTGTCACCATCAAGTGCGGTGTCCAGCTGTGGGACGGAGTGCGCGTCGAGGATGACGTCTTCATCGGGCCCAACGCCACCTTCACGAACGATCCCTTCCCGCGCAGCATGCATCACCTGCCGTCGTATCCGGAGACCGTGATCCTCCGCGGCGCCTCCATCGGCGCGAACGCGACGATTCTCCCCGGGGTCACGATCGGGCCGGGGGCCGTGATCGGAGCCGGCACCGTCGTGACCCGCTCGGTACCGCCACACGCAGTCGTCGTCGGCAATCCGGGGCGCATCGTGCGCTACGTCTCGAGCGCGACCGCTCCCGACGGTCCCCCCACCACCGCGCCCGTTGACGAGCCACCCCCGACCGTCGTCGTCGAGGGCGTGACGTTGACGCGGGGACGCCTCGTGCACGATCTCCGCGGCAACCTCGTCGCGCGAGAGACCGGCGGGGGACTGCCATTCACCCCTGTCCGATTCTTCACGGTCTTCGACGTCCTGAGTAAAGAGGTGCGCGGCGAGCATGCCCACCGCAGATGCGAGCAGCTGCTCATCTGCTTGCGCGGCTCGGTGCACGTCGTATGCGACGACGGGCGCAACCGCCAGGAGTTCGTGCTCGATTCACCGGACCTCGCCCTCTACCTGCCGCCGCTGGTCTGGGGGACGCAGTACCGCTACTCCCCCGACGCCGTCCTTCTCGTGCTGGCCTCCCATCCCTACGACCCCGACGACTACATCCGCTCGTACGACGACTTCGTTCGCGGACGGGCGGCCGCGACGCCGGCACGGCCATGAGCCGCGTCGAGGTCCCCTTCAACGATCCGGGCGCCCAGTACCGTCTGCAGAAGGCCGCCATCGACGCCGCCGTGTCTCGCGTGCTCGAGAGCGGCTGGTATATCGGCGGGCCCGAGGTCGAGGCGTTCGAATCCGCGTTCGCGCGCGCGACGGAGGCCCCGCACGCCGTGGGCGTTGCCAACGGCACGGATGCGATCGCGCTCGCGCTGCGCGCGCTCGGTGTCGGCCGCGGCGACGAGGTGATCGTGCCAGCCGTCTCCGCGTACCCAACCGCGGTCGCCGTCGCGCAGGCGGAGGCCGTCCCGGTGTTCGTCGATATCCGCGAGGACGATGGAACGATCGACCCCGATCAGGTCGAGGTCGCGATCACGCCGCGTACGAAGGCGGTGGTGCCTGTGCACCTCTACGGGAACTGCGCCGACGTCGCGGCGCTCGCCGACCGCTGCCGACGGAGCGGTCTCGTGCTGGTCGAGGACTGCGCCCAGGCGCATGCGGGGCGCTTACACGACCGGGCTCTCGGGACATGGGGGGATGCCGGCGCGTGGAGCTTCTATCCCACGAAGAACCTCGGCGCGCTGGGCGATGCAGGCGCGGTGACGTGCGCCGACCCGGCCATCGCGGCGCGGCTGCGCGAGCTGCGCAACTACGGGCAGCGCAACCGCTACGAGCACGTCACGCGCGGCGTGAACTCACGCCTCGATCCCATCCAAGCTGCAATCCTGCGCGTGAAGCTCGAGCGCCTTGCGCTCGACACGACCCGCCGGCGAGCGATCGCGAGCACCTACGACGCGGGCCTGGCTGACCTGGCTTGCCTCCGGCCCCTCCGGCATCGGCCGGAGTCGCTGCCGAGCCGCCATCTCTACCCGGTGCTGCTCGGCGACGAGACCGACCGCGAAGCGTTCCAGAACGCACTCCATGCGGGCGGCATCGAGACCCTGATTCACTACCCGATCCCCATGCCCGACCAGGAAGCGACCCCTCTCGTGTGCACCCCCGGTACGTCATACCCTGTGGCGCGCAGCTTCTGCCGACGCATCGTCTCGCTGCCGCTCTATCCGACACTGACCGACGAGCAGGTCGGTACCGTCATCGCCGTCGTAAGGCGCTGGGCCGAGGCGCCCTGAGGGGGAGGCGCGGCGGCGACGGCAGGCGCGGCAGCGGTGACGATCCGTTCGCCCGTCGCCAGGTTGGCGACCGCCTGTCCCTCCGGATCGCCGCAGTTACGCCAGATGCCGGCAAGGGCCTCGGGAGTCGTCACGGCCCAATCGTGCTCAACGCAGTGGCGCGATCGACTGCCGGGCCACGCCGACGGCCTGCCCGATGCGGGCCACGCACGCGGCGGGCAGCGGCTTCCTGCGTCGCTGCCCGGCCTTCGTGGCGCGGGCCGCGACCGACGCGAGGGTCCGATCCGCGCGGGCGACGAGCTTCGCCTTGCGCTTCGCTCTGGAAGTCGCCTCCGCCGCGGCGAGCGACTTCCGGGCCAGGGCGATCCGGGCCGCGAGGAAGCGCCGGAAGGCGGCGTCCATCTCTCCCGGCGCGCACAGCGCCCCGCTCAGCCGATCGACCGAGCAGCGCCCTCCGGCGAACCCGACGAGCGGGAATGTGACGCAGGTCCCCGCGCTGCAACTGTCGTTGGTGCACGCGTCTCCGTCGTCGCACGCGGCGTCGTTCGTGCAGCGGCGCAGCGGCGGCAGGTCGGGCAGGCCTCCCTGCCGCCACGCGGGTTGGGACGAGCGGCCGTCGTCGGTCAGGCGGACCAGGCCGGTGCCGTCGGCGCCGACGGCGAAGACGTCGCTCCGCTCGACGACCAACGTCAGGAGCGAGGGCATCACGGCGACGTGGAAGGCGATCGTCGAGCCGTCGGGCGACCAGCTGGGACTGCCCGCGTACTCGCCCGGCGCGCTCTGCGTCACGCGGCGCACGTCGCTGCCGTCGGCGTTCATGACGAGGATGTCGGAGCGACCGACCGCCGGATCGAAGATGCTGGAGGCGCTCTCGACGACGGCGAGCCTCCCGCCGTCCGGGCTCCAGCGCACCATGAGGACGAGGCGCACGGCCGGATCCACGAAGCCCAGCGGCGCCTGGTACACGAGCCGCGGATCGCTGCCATCGGGACCGACGACGAGAACGAACGAGCCACCGCGCCCACCCACGGTGCCGGTCGCGGCGCATGCGATCCGTCCGCTCACGGCCCAGTCCGCCCCGGACAGGTCCGCCAGGTCGGCGCTGCCGGGTAGTGGCACGAGACGCGGACCCGTCCCGCCGGCCAGGTCCCAGATCACGACCCGGCTACCGCGCGTGGGCGTCCATTCCCACGCGAACGTATCCGGATTCTGACGCAGCACCACCGCCCGGACGGCGTCGGTGGCAGCGATCGCCCGACCGTCGGGGGACCAGGAAGGCTGGATGGACTTGGCCACCTGGGGATCTATCCGGACCGTGCCCGCGTTGACCGCCCTCCCGACCGCTACGGTGATCGGCGCGAAGCCGATCGACAGACCCGGACCGTCGAACCGGCCGAGCGAGATGTCGACGTAGGTCACATCGGCCTGCGCACGCACCCAGGAGGAATCGGCCGGCACGCCCTCCAGGCGGAACCCGCCGTTGCTCTCGCCGCAACTGGCGGTTCGCGACGTCCCCTGGGCGCTGACGACGCAGGCAGCGAGCCGTCCGTGCACGGTTCGTCCGCCGGACTGGAGCGCGGGGGCGGTGACCGTACCGGTGACGGTACCGGTCGGTCCCAGCAGATCAGTCGGCAGGCCGAACCCCGTCAGCTGACGGAGATTCGTGCCGTCGACGGCGATCGCGAAGAGACTCTGCTCCTCGAGGCTCCGGAGCCCGCCGTTGACGTTGGCGCTGAACGCGAGAGTCGAGAAGTCGCGCGACCAAGCGGTGTCCTGGACCAGCGCCGGCGGAGTGCCGAAGGTCGTGAGTGCCAGTTGGTGCGACGGATCCCGGGCGTCGAGCAACCGCAGGTTGAACACCTGACGCGCCGGATCCGTCGCGCCAGCGTCCTCGTGGACGAAGGCGATCGCACCCGCGGGCAGCTCGGCCCGTACGACGTGGGCTCCGACGGATGCGAACAACGCGACGGCGAGAGCGAAACGCGATGAGGGAGCCACGACGCAATGAGCCAATGACGTGCCAGCCGGCACGCCAGCGTCGACGGGGCTGCCGGGGCCGGCGGTTCCTACGACTGGGAGGTCGCACCGGGGCGATCGGGTCAGGTCCCGGACGGCGCCGATGCGCAGGCGATCATCCATGCCCACGCGCCCTATGCGACGATCCTCGCGAACACCGGGCTGCCATTCCTGCCGATCTCGACGGAGGCCGCGTTCTTCGGCAACATCCCCCGCGTACCCTTCATCATGCCCGGCACCGACGAGCTCGCCCGCGCGGTCGGCGAGGCGGCGCGCGAGAGCTGGGCGGTGTTGATGGTGAACCATGGGCTGATCGTCGGCGGACGCACGCTCCGTCGCGCGGCGGACATGATCGAGATCATCGATCGCAGCGCGCAGGTGATCCTGGGATGCCACGCGGTCGGCCGCGCGCCGTCGACCCTCCCCGACGAGATCGTGCGCTCTCTGCGGCAGATGGGCGACCTGCTGGCGTGAACGACTTCCCTGGGCACACTACGACGGCTGCAGCGCCGCCTTCGCCGCCGACGCCGTCGCGAGCAGGGCATCGAGCTCGGGCTGGAGCAGCGAACGGGCCGCATCGCCCCGTTGCTCGCGGCGGGCGCGGTCGATGGCGTCGAGCAGGTCGCGGTAGCGCGCCAGCACGGCGTCGAAAGCCGGCAGCCAGTCGGGCGGAGGGGCGGCGGCGTGCGCCCGCGCCGCCAGCGCCTGCGCCCGCTCGAGCGGATAGGTCAGCTCGGGCATGCTCTCCGCGCTGAACCTCCCGGCGGCGACCAGGTCGACGCCCTTCTGTGCGATCGCCGTCAGCACGTCGATGTGCGTCGAGACCGCCTTGGTCGACGGGACGCCGCGCCCGCAGCTGGACAGCGCGGCCGCCATGCAGCAGGCGAGCAACCCGACCTTGACCCGTCGCCGGGACGGGCCTAGCATGCGCCAAATCTCCTCATGTCCTCCGTCCCGCGCCTGCCGGCGATCTACTTCGAAAAGCTCCTCGAGAATTCTCCCGATATCGTCGTTGCCGTCGATCGCAAGGGAACGATCGTCTTCTACAACGACGGGGCCCGGAGCACGCTCGGCTACACGTCGGACGAGGTCCTGGGTCAGCACGTCACGCGGCTCTATCCCGACCTCGCCGAGGCACGCAAGGTGATGGCGGGCATGCGCACGGGGCTCGACGCCCTCCCCGGCCAGCTCAAGAACGTCGAGACGGTCTTCGTCGCCAGGAACGGCGATCGCATCCCGGTCTCGATCTCGGGCTCGATCATCCGCGGCGCCGACGGGGGCGAGGTCGGCTCGATCGGCTTCGCGAAGGACCTGCGCGAGATCCGCCGGCGCGACCAGCTCGCGACGCTCGGCGAGATCGCCATCGGCGTCGCGCACGAGATCAACAATCCCCTCGAGGTCATCCTGAACAACCTGAACCTCCTCGAGACGCACATCGCCAAGATCACACCGGACGAAGACTTCATCGTCGAGTCCGAGCGCCTCGAATCGATCCACTGCGCGCTCGACCGCATCCAGCAGATCGTCGCGCAGCTCGGCGAGATGTCGCGCGGTACCGAGTACCTGACCCGCGAATACCTCGCGGGCGCACAGATGACCGACCTGTCGGCGAAGCGGGACCCCTTGGCCGCGGCCGCCGAGATCGGCACCGACCCCGCCCTGAAGGGTCTTCGCATCCTGGTCGTCGACGACGATCTGGGCGTCTGCTTCTCGTTGCGCGATCTCCTCACGCGCGAGGGCTGTCAGATCAGCGTCGCCACCGGAGGGCGAGAGGCGCTGCGGCGGCTCGAGAGCGAGCCATTCGATCTCGTGCTGAGCGACGTGGTGATGCCCGATCTCGACGGCTACGAGCTCTTCCAGCAGTCGCGGCAGCGCGACCCCGGCCTCCCGGTCGTCCTGATGACGGCATTCACCTTCGACAAGGACCACATCATCAAACGGAGCCGGCTGAGCGGCATCACCGACGTGGTGTACAAGAAGCCGATCGACCCCCAGCGCCTCCGCGAGCTGATCAAACGTCACGCTCGCCGCCCCCAGCCGTTGGCCGGCTGAGGATGACGGGCGCCGCGACCGCCGCCGGCACCCGTCGCTACGCGGTGCGCCTGTCGGACCTGCCGGCCGCGCACTTCCGCACGCTCGACGACCTCACCGTCTCGTCGATCGGTCTCGGCACGTACCTCGGGGAGGAGGACGACGCCACGGACGCCGCCTACGCGGCGGCCGCGCGGCACGTGATCGCCGCAGGCGTCAACGTCCTCGACACGGCGATCAACTACCGCTTCCAGCGAAGCGAGCGCGCGCTCGGCACCGCGCTCGCCGACCTCGTCGGGGCGGAGACGGTGGCGCGTGACGAGGTGGTCGTCTGCACGAAGGCGGGCTACCTCCCCTTCGACGGGTGGGAACCCGTCGACCCGGAGGCCTACGTCCGGGACGTCTACCTCGGCCCTGGCGTGTTCACCCCGGAGGACGTCGTCGCCGGGTGCCACGTGATGACGCCGCGCTACGTGGCGGATCAGCTCGCGCGCAGTCGCCGCAACCTCGGGCTGGACCATCTCGACGTGGCCTACCTGCACAACCCCGAGACGCAGCTGGCCGAGGTTCCGCGGCGCGAGTTCGACGCCCGCGTGCGCGCGGCGTTCTCGACCTTCGAGCAGGAGGTCGCCGCGGGACGGATTGGACGCTACGGTGTCGCCACCTGGCACGGGCTCGCGGCGTAGCGCGGACGCCCGCGATCACTTGTCGTTGGCGGATCTCGTCGCCGCGGCACGCGACGTCGCCGGCGACGGGCACCACTTCCGCGTGATCCAGCTGCCGTTCAACCTGGTGATGCCCGAAGCGTTCGCCACCCCGACCCAGGAGGTTGACGGGCACCGTCTGACGGCGCTTGCCGCAGCCGAGGCGCTGGGCATCGCCGTCATGGTGAGCGCGCCGCTCCTGCAGGGGCAGCTCTCGCTCCGCCTGCCGTCGCGCATGGGCGAGGCGTTTCCCGGCCTCGACACACCGGCGCAATGGGCCCTCCAGTTCGCGCGCTCGACGCCCGGCGTGACCACCGCGCTGGTCGGCATGAGCGGACCCGCCCACGTGCGCGACAACCTTGCCGTCGCCCGGGTTCCGCCCGCGCCAGCGGGGGTGGACTCCCTCTTCACGCACGGCTAGACAGGGCGCCGTGGCGATCCGGATCACCCGCGTCTACACGCGCCGCGGCGACCAGGGCGAGACCGATCTGGTCGGGGGCGAGCGCGTCGCGAAGGACGGCCGCCGCATCGAGGCCTACGGTAGCGTCGACGAGCTGAACGCGACGCTCGGTCTGGCGCGTGCCGTGAACGCCGCCGCAGCGCACGCGGCGGTGGCGACGCGCGAGCTCGACACGCTGCTCCGGCGGCTGCAGAACGAGCTCTTCGACCTCGGGCGGCGAGCTGGCGACGCCGCCCGAGTCGTTCCAGCCGGGCATGTTCCGCGTCGGCGAGGCCGAGGTGACGGCGCTCGAGGCGGCGATGGACCGCTGCCAGAAGGAGCTGAAGCCGCTGCACTCCTTCGTCCTTCCCGGCGGCGGCATGGTGAGCGCGCTCCTCCACGTGGCGCGGACGGTGTGCCGGCGCGCCGAGCGCGACGTCCTGCGGCTCATGCGAATCGACGACATCGGCGCGTGGCCGCTTCGCTACCTGAATCGTCTCTCCGATCTGCTCTTCGTGCTCTCGCGCTGGATCGGACATCAGCGGGGCGAGACCGAGTTCCTCTGGGAGCGACCGCTCAAGCGCGAGGCCGGCCCGGCGGAAGGCGCGATGAGGCAACCGATCTGGTTCAAGCAGCTCGAGGTCGGCCCGATGCAGAACTACGTCTACCTGCTCGGCGACCCGGAGACGCGCGACGCCGCCGTCGTCGACGCCGCGTGGGACGTCGAGGCGATCGTCAAGCTCGCCGCAGGCCGAGGGCTACACGATCACGAAGAACTTCGTCACCCACTTCCATCCCGATCACCTGGGCGGCGATCTGATGGGTCACCAGATCCGCGGCGCGGCCGAGCTCGCGGCACTCGTGCCGGCGAAGACCTACATCCACAAGGCCGAGCTGCCGTTCGTGCACCGCCTGACCGGCCTCTCGGCGTCCGACCTGGTCGCGGTCGAGGGCGGCGACGAGGCGCACGTCGGCAACTTCACGCTCAAGTTCCTGCACACGCCCGGACACACGCCCGGCTCGCAGTGCTTCCTCGCTCGGCAACGCCGTGGTCTCCGGCGACACGCTGTTCATCGGCTCCTGCGGTCGCGTCGACCTGCCGGGATCGAGTCCCGAAGACATGTACCGCAGCCTGACGCAGGTCCTCGCTGCGCTGCCCGACGACGACCCATGCTCTACCCGGGACACAACTACGCCGACCGCCCGCACTCGACGATCGGCGACGAGAAGCGCCGCAATCCGCTGATGCGCCTTCCCTTGCAGACCTTCCTCCAAGCCATGGGCCGCGGCTGATCCGCGACACCCCGTTCAGGAGATGCAAACGATGCAGGACCTCTACCAGCTCGGCCAGACCCCACCCATCGGCCAGGTGCCGAAGAAGATGCTCGCGCAGGTGATCCGCCAGGAGCGCTTCGGCGAGCCGACGAAGGCCTTCCAGGTCGAGGAGGTCGACACGCCGGCGGAGCTCAAGCCCGACGAGGTGCTGGTCTGGGTGATGGCCGCCGGCATCAACTACAACAACGTCTGGGCCGGCGCTCGGCTCGCCGGTCGACGTCATCAAGGCGCGCGCAGAAGGACCCCGACTGCCGGGCCGTTCCACATCGGCGGCAGCGACGCGTCGGGCATCGTCTGGAAGGTCGGCAGCGACGTCAGCGACCTCAAGGTCGGCGACCAGGTCGTGATCCACTGCGGCACGTGGACCGCCGACGGACCCGGTCGTCAAGGCCGGCGGCGATCCGATGTTCGACCCGAGCTTCCGCATCTGGGGCTACGAGACCAACTGGGGCAGCTTCGCGCAGTTCACGCGCGTGCAGGCGCACCAGTGCCTGCCGAAGCCGAAGCACCTCACCTGGGAGGCGGCGGCGGCGTACATGCTGGTCGGCGCGACGGCGTACCGCATGCTGACCGACTGGCCGCCGCACGACGTGCGCCAGGGCGACGTGGTGCTCATCTGGGGCGGCGCCGGCGGCCTCGGCTGCCAGGCGATCCAGATCGTGCAAGGCCTGCGGCGGCATCCCGGTCGCGGTGGTCTCGAGCGACGACAAGTTCGAGTTCTGCAAGAAGCTCGGCGCCAAGGGCTGCATCAACCGCAAGAAGCTTCTCGCACTGGGGCATGCTGCCGCACTGGAAGGACACCGCGGCCTACGACGAGTGGGCGAAGGGCGCGCGCGCCTTCGGCGCCGCCCTCTGGGAGGTGCTCGGCGAGCGCAAGAGCCCGCGCATCGTCTTCGAGCATCCGGGCGAGGACACCGTCCCGACGTCGATCTTCGTCTGCGACACCGGCGGCATGGTCGTCATCTGCGCCGGCACGACCGGCTACAACGCCGTCGTCGACCTGCGCTACCTCTGGATGCGCCAGAAGCGCTTCCAGGGCTCGCACTTCGCCAACGACGACGACGCCCGAAGCTGAACGAGCTCGTCCTCGCCGGGAAGGTCGACCCCTGCCTCTCGGAGACGTTCCCCTTCGACGAGATCCCGCACGTGCACCAGCTGATGTACGAGAACCGCCATCCGCACGGCAACATGGCGTGCCTCGTGAACGCGCCGAAGCCCGGGCTCACGACCCTCTGACCGCGAGGCGTCGGGGCACCCGCAGCACCGCAGGCCAGTCGCGCTCCTCGAGGACGAGGCGCACGCCGAGTGCCGTGCAGAGCGAGCGGTGCCGGGCGAGCCCCGGCCCGCCGCCGACGACGCGCGTGGTCCGCCCCGCCGCCGCGCGCAGCGGCTCGAGGACGCGACGGACCACGCGCGCTCCCGGATCGGTCACGCACGACAGCGCGACCACCTCGGGACGCAGCGTGCACATCACGCGCACCAGCTCCGCGACCGGCGTCCGTGCCCCCAGGAACGTCACCCGGAACCCCGCGTGACGGAAGCGGAGCGCGGCACCGACCAGTCCCACCTCGTGCTGCTCCTCGGGAAAGCACGCGCAGACGACGTGTGGCCCGCCGGCACCGCGCGCGGTCCGCAACAGCGCGAGCAGGCGAGCGCGAATCACCTGCGTGACCAGATGCTCCTCGGCGACGTCGTGCCGCGCCACCTCGCGCTGCACGGGCACCACCAGGGCGTCGTAGACCTGGAGCGGCGAGAGCGCGGACAGCGCATCGTCGAACACGGCGTCGACCGCCGCCTGGTCGAGTCGCGCCGCGGCCGCCAGGACGGCATCCCGCCACTGGACGACCGGGGCGCCGTCGCCGTTGGTGACCGCCGCGTCCCGCGCAATCTCGCCCCGCAGGTGGGACGCGAGCTTGACGGCGTCGCCGATGGCCATGCCCTCCGCCGTGAGCGCGCGGAGACGGCGCAGCAACGCGACCTCCGCCTCGGTGTAGACACGAAAGCCGCCCGGCGTCCGGCGCGGGCGCGGGATGCCGTAGCGACGCTCCCATGCGCGGATGGTCTCGGCGGACAGTCCCGACAGCTCCGCCGCGACCCGCATGCGGTAGCTGCGCATCAGTCGGTCAGTCCCAGGCCCCGGACTGCGTCCCAGCGCTCGGCAACCGACCGGCGCCCGCGCACCACCGGGACGAGCCCCGTGAGCGAGCCGATGGCCGCGAGCGATCGCGTCAACGTGTCGAGCCGCGTCGCGAATCCGGCGAGGGCCGTCGCAGGATGCGGCTCGCCGATCGCGACCAGGACGTCGGGTCGCTCGTGCTCGAGGAACGCATAGCGCAACGCCACCGGGACGCATGGCGCACCCGAGAGACGACCCAGTACCTCGACCCCGCGCTCGAGGGCGATGGGCGACCCGTCGGCCGGTCGCAGCACGCCCTCGGGGAAGATCACGACTGCCACGCCGGGCCGGCGGAGCAGATCAGCGGCGTAGCGAAGGGACGCCAATGCGGAGCCGGCGTCGTGCCGGCGGATGGAGAACGCTCCCACCCGGGCGAGGAATCGGTAGCGTGCGAGCTGCGCCTCTTCCATGACGCAGTAGCCGTCCCATCCGGACCCGAGCAGCAGCTCGTGGAGGACGAAGCCGTCCCACCAGCTCGTGTGGTTGGCGTAGACCACGAGCGGCGTCGTCGGCGCCGGCAGGGCGCCACGCCGCCACACCCCGCGGAAGGACGCCCGGACCTTGCGTCCGACGTAGCGCCGGATCAGGCGCGCGAAGGCTCCGTGCTTGTGTGCCGGAATCACGCCACGCGCTCCTTCGGCTGGCCGAGGCCGTCGATCAACGCGACGCCGAGCGCGATCAGCGTATTGGTGAGCAGGAAGAACACGATCTCCTCGATCGGCACCGGGCCGATGCGCACGCCCGTGACGACGGACGGGGGGAACCACCAGATGCCGGCGCCGATCGCGATCGCGTCCGCAACGACGAACCAGGCCGTGCTCGCGAGCACCACCGGCGCCAGGGCCGTGAGCACCTCGGCGGTGCGATCACGGTAGCGCCACCACACGACGACCAGCTGGAGCGCGATCACCGGCAGTGCCCAGCCGAGATGCCCGAGATATGCGAGCGAGCCGGTCACGCGGACACCAGCCGGCGACGGGCCCACAGCCCGGTCAGCATCGTCTGCAGCCCGAAGAATGCCAGCTCCTCGATCGGCACGCCCCAGGGCCGAACTCCGACCAGCCGCTCGGGGGCGAAGTCCCACAGTCCGCGACCGATACCTACCGCGTCCCACGGGGTGGCTGCGACGTAGACGATCGCCAGCAACGCCACCAGCGACACCCAGCCGCGCCGCGCGAGCCCGCGCCGGCAGGGCCACAGCGAGAGCAGGATGGGCAGGACGACGAACACGCCGAGGAACGCCGCGTAGGTCATGCGACGATGGGCTCCATCCGCCCGCCGCGCCGGACGCGGAACGTGCGCCCGCGCCACGCGACCGTGCGCTCGCACAGCGACCGCAGGTGCGCCGTCAGGAGCAGCGCCTCGCCGAGCGGCCAGTCGAGGACGCCGCGCACACCGGCCAGCCGCCATGACAGCACGGTCCGGAGCCCCCAGAGCGCCGCGACCGCGAGGCCCAGCCATGACGATCGCGTCGCGAGCGCGAGGACGAGGAGCGGCAGGCTGGGCGTGAACAGCAGCGGGACCGTCAGCCAGAGACCCGGGCGGTGCGCGCGCAGCACCTGCATCCAGCGCGCGAACCGGGCGAGTGCCGGCCGGGTGGGCGTGCCGTCGACCTGCGGCACCCGCGCACGCACCGTGGCCAGCTCGACGCGGGCACCGCTCCGATGCAGCCACTGCGCCAGCTCGAGGTCCTCGCCGATCCGGTCACGCAGCCCCGGCAGCATCGCCTGCGCCGCCACACCGAGACCCATCGCCTTGCCACACACCGCCCTGGCACCGATCCGCATCGCATCGAGGGCGACGAAGTCGAGATGCGTCCGCGTGAGCAGCGCGCGCGCGGCACGCGGCCCGAGTCCCCGCGCGGGCAGTGGCAGCGGCGCTGCCGTCGCGAGCACAGCGCCTGCGGCCACCGGCGCCGCGAGGGCGGCGATCAGCGTGCCGTCGACGGCGACGTCGGCGTCGATGGCGAGCACGATGCGGTCCGCGACCGGCAGGCGCGCGAGCGCGTGCACGAGATGTCCCACCTTGCGGTTCGCCGTCGTCGGATCCGAGGCGAGCCACCCGACGTGCGCAGGCAACGGCGGCCGCATCGGCGCGAGCACCACCTGTTCGAGCGCTGCGCCGTAGGTGATCGGCAGCGCGAGGTTGTGCAGCTCCTGCGGGCTGAGCCCGTCCGCGGGTCGCAGGAGCAGAACGGGCGGCGGCGGCGCGACGGGAGCGTCTCGGGTCCGGCGGCCGAGGCGCACGAGCGCCACGGCAGTGAAGCCCACGGCGACCACCGCCCACACGGTCGCGGTGGCGACGGCCGCCGTCATGCCGCGCGTCCCGTCCGCATGCGGAAGTGTGCCATCCAGCGGATGAACGGCGAACGGAATCGCCGGAAGTCGGCGACTTCCGCGAGCGCGTGCGCGCCGTCGGCCTCCCCCTCCTGGCGAGCGTAGAACGGCGACGACTCGAGCAGATGCGTCGAGGGCACCGAGAGACCACCGGCGCTGATGCGGGCCGGCACCGGAAGCCCCCATCCCGTCCGCCGCCACGACGTCGGGACCGCAGGACCGCGTAGGATGCGGACGCCGTCGGAACCGACCGTCGCATGGATCGCGCGCGCCGGCGCCGGCGGCTCGAGGCACACCAGGCTCCGCTCCGTCCCGTGTATCCGTCCCCAGCGCCACCCCGGAAGGCGGAGGCCCAGCGGCTCCTCGCCGGCATTGGTGTCGTGGTAGCCGACGCCGTCGATCGCCAGGCCCAGGCCCGGCACCACCAGCCGCGCCTGCGCCCGCGGAGCGAGGGCCTGCCAGTGATGCGGCAGACCGTCGACGACGGGCACGACGGGGCCCGGCGCACAGCGCGGCGCCAGCGTCACCTCGGCCTCGATCGACCGTCCCCACGGCACGGTGCGATCGCAGACGTGGAGCCGGACCGACCCGTCGGGAGCGTAGGCGAGCGTCGACGAGCCGATGCGCAGCAGGCCGCCTTCGATCGCAGCTCCAGCGTACTCTGAGAAGACCCATGCGCGGCGCCGGCCACGGGCGTAGAGGGCGAGGTTGATCGCGCAGTGCTCTGCCGGCGTCGCCGTGCGGCGCGCGGCGTAGCGGGGCGAGAAGACGGCGCCGATCATGAAGATCACGACCGCCGTCCAGTCGTCGCCGTGCACGTCGGTGTAGAACCACCGGTACGCGCCCCGCGCTTCCGGCAGCGGGGGCAGCATCAGCGGGGCGGCGATCACGCGGCCTCCGCGAGCCCGACGTGCGCGAGCGCGAGCGTCGCCGCGAACCGTCCCGACAGCATGACCATCGGAACCCCGCCGCCGGGATGCGTGCCGCCGCCGGCATGGAACAGTCCCGGGACGGCTCCGCGGATGCGCGGGCGACGGAACGGCCCGAATCGGCCGTGCGGCAGGAACCCGTACAGCGAGCCGCCCGGCGCACCCTGCCGGGCGAAGTCGGCCGGCGTGCGCTCGCCGAGGATGGTGGTCCGACCCGCGATCCCGGGCAGCACCTCTCCGAGCCGGGCCAGGATCGTCTCCCGCAGCCGCGGCGACGGATCGGCACGCCCCGGACGCAGTGCCGGCGCGTTCACCATCGCGAAGAGACCGCTGCGTCCGGGGGGCGCCATCGACGGGTCGCTCGCAGACGGGTGGCAGAGATACAGGGTCGGATCGTCGGCCGGCTCGCCGGCAAAGAGCTCTGCGAACTCCCGGCGGTAGTCGTCGGAGAACGCCACCAGATGGTGCGGCAGCGCCAAACGGTCACCGACCTCGAGCAGCAGCACGTACCCCGACAGCGCGAGTGGTCCGTGCGGGCGCTCGCCGAGCGGATCGGCGTTCACGACCACGACGTCGAACACCGCCTCGTCGCCCGGCGAGCCGACCAGGAACTCCCGCCCGCGCGCAGCCCACGCGGCGCGGACGCCCGTCACGATGCGAACCCCGAGTCGCCTGAGCACGGCGGCCAGCGCGGGCACCAACGCGCCCACGCCGCCGCGCACGTGATGCGTCCCATACGCCCGCTCGAGATGCGGAATGAGGGCGTAGGCCGCGCTCACCGCGAACGGCGACGCGCCGGTGTACGTGGCGAACCGCCCGACGAACTGCCGCAGATGCGGCGTGGCGAAGTGCGCGGCCGCGAGCTGGTCGAGCGTCCCCATGCGCAGACCCGCCGCGACCGCCGGCAGACCGCGTCGCGCGACGCGACCCAGGAAGCCGAGGATGCCCTCGAACGGCGCCTCCAGGTACGGCTCGCCGGCGGCGCGATAGAGGGCCGCCGCAGCGCCGTAGAAGCGGTGAAGCGCCGGACCTTCGGCGGGTGCGATCGCAGCCGCCGACGCCATGCTGGCCTCGAGATCCCGATGCGCGACGAACCGCTTCCCGTCACGCCAGCGGTACTCCGCCTGCGTCTCGAGCTCGACGAACGGCGGACAGCACTCGGCGGCGCCGAGCGCGACGAAGGTCTCGCGCACGACGTGCGGGAGCGTGAGCAGCGTCGGTCCCGCGTCCAGGACGACGTCCCCGGCACGCCGCTGCTGCGCCTTGCCACCGAGCACGGGCTCGGCCTCGAACAGCGTGACCTCGCAACCACCGCGCGCCAGGAGCCCTGCCGCGGTGAGACCGCCGAGTCCGCCGCCGACCACCGCCGCCCGGGGCGGCCTCATGCGACGCGCTCCGCCTGGAGGGCGCGGGCGGCGAGCACGAGCTTCCGCCGCCCGGTCACTACGGCGCGCCGTCGGAAGACGTCGTGCCCCTGCGCCTCGATGACGCGCAGGATGTCGCCGTAGATCCCCGCCATGAGCCGGACGCAGAGGCGTGATCGCGCGCCGTCCAGATGACGGACCCCGGTCGCCGCCCTGGCGTAGTAGCGACGCGCGCGGTCGATCTGTGCGCACATGAATCGCCGGAATCGCTCGTCCACGCGCCGGGCGAACAGATCGTCCTCGGACAGGCCGGCCGCGGCGAGCTCGTCGAGCGGCAGGTAGATGCGCCCGCGTGCCAGATCCTCGCCGACGTCGCGCAGGATGTTGGTGAGCTGCATCGCCCGCCCGAGGTCGGCCGCCGGACCCAGCGCCGCCTCGTCCCGGTAGCCCAGCACGGGCGTCAGCATCAGTCCGACGGTCCCAGCGACGCGGTAGCAGTACACGTCGAGGTCGGCGAAGGTCGCATAGCGATGCTGGACGAGGTCCATCCCGACGCCCCGCACCAGGTCGACGAACGGCTCGACGGGGATGTCGAAGCGGACCACGGTGTCGCGCAGCGCGGCGAGCTCGGACGGGTGCCAGGGGCCGGGCGTCGCTGGGAGCGGCGCGCCAGCGTGAACCGCATGCACGAGCGCTTCCGTCTCGGCGAGGCGCGCGGGCAGCGTGGCCGCCGGTGCGTCGGAGGCGTCCACCAGATCGTCCAGCCGCCGGCAGAAGGCGTACAGCGCCAGCGCCGCGCGCCGTCGCGCGCCGCCGAGCGCGAACGAGGCGAAGTAGAAGCTGCGCGCGTGCTCGCGGGCGACCGCCGTCGCCCGCGCGTAGCCCTCCGTGAGGACGGCGGGACTCACGCCGCCCGGCCGGCGCGCGCGGGAGCAGCCGGGGGCGCCATGCCCGTGCCGCGGCTCGCCGGAGCGAAGGCCACGATGCGCTCGGTGACGAGGCGAGCCGAGAGCATCACCATCGGGAGCCCGGTGCCGGGCTGTGTCGACGCGCCGACGAAGAACAGGTTCGCCACGTTCCGATCCTGGTTCGCGGGACGGAACGGCCCCACCTGGAAGAAGTTGTGCGACAGGCCGAACGCGGCCCCCCGCTCGAGGTTCAGCTCGATCGCGTAGTCGTCCGGCGTCCAGTGTCGCTCGACCTCGATGGCACCCCGCAGGTCGGTGCCGAGCTCGGCGAGCCGCTCGAGGACGCCCGCGCGCAACCGGGGTCCCTCGACCGACCAGTCGAGCGACGCGTGACGGTGCGGCACCGGCACCAGGACGTAGACGTTGTCCTTCCCCGCCGGCGCAGCCGCCGGATCGGTCCGCGCCGAGACGTTCACGTAGAAGCTCGGATCGGCCGGCACCCGGAAGCGCTTGAAGATGTCGTCGAACGAGGCGCGGTAGTCGCGGCCGAGATACACGTTGTGGTGCAACAGTCCGGGGAAGCGTCTCGTCGTCCCGAGGTACATCATGTAGGCGCTCGAGGTGTACTTGAGTCGCTCGGCCCCGCGCAGCGCCGACGCCGAGGGCTCGATCAGATTGCGGTACGCCCACGGCAGGTCGGCGTTGCAGAGCACGACGTCCGCCGGCACCCGCCGGCCGCCGGCGAGCCGGAGGCCGCTGGCGCGCCCGTTCGCGATCTCGATCCGCTCGACCGGCGTCCCGTAGTGGAAGACGACGCCGAGCTCGCGGGCCAGTCGCTCGAGCGCGCGCGGGATCTCGTACATGCCGCCGCGCGGGTACCAGATGCCCTGCGCCAGCTCGGTGAACGGCAACAGCCCGTAGACGGCGGGGCTCTCGTACGGGGAGATGCCCAGGTACATGGTCTGGAAGCTGAGGGCGGCGCGGAGGCGTGGATCCCGGAAGAACCGCGACACCTCGCCGTACATCTTCCGGTGCGCGCGCACGCGGAAGACCTCGCGCAGGTTGCCGGGCGTCAGGAACTGCCCGAGGTGGTCGAAGTTTCGTCCGACGAATCGATCGACCGACGTGCGGTACTGGACGCGTCCCTGGGCGAGAAACGCGAGGTAGCGTTCGAACGCACCGGGCTCGATCCGCTCGATCTCGCGGCCCATGGCGGTGAGCTCGGTGGTGAGCGTGATCGCCGAGCCGTCGCGGAAGTGGACCCGATAGTTCGGGTCGCAGCGGACGAGCGTGAGATGATCCTCGAGCCTTCGTCCGGCGGCCGCGAAGGTCTCCTCGAGCACCTCGGGCATCAGCAGGAGCGTCGGTCCGGTGTCGAAGGTGAATCCGCCGACCTCGAGTCGTCCGCACCGGCCGCCGGGCACGGCGCCCTTCTCGTAGACGTCCACCGCGTATCCCTGGTGCGCCAGGCGCACCGCCGCGGAGAGACCACCGACCCCGGCGCCGATCAGCGCCACCCGGGGATTCGTCGTCGAGGATGCCATCGCCTCTCCTTCAGGCGGTCCGGTCCGCCAGGGTCACGATCAGGTCGTCGAGGAGCGCCCGCATCCCGCGGGCCGACGGGAGGTCCTGCAGGGCGCGGCGGGCGATCGCGGTCGCCCGCGCGGCGGCGCGCTCCGTCACCGCGCGACCGCCGTGCGCTTCCACGAGAGCGCGGGCGCGATCGCACGCGGCACTGTCGATCGGCCGGCTCGACCACAGGGCCGACAGCTCCGCGCGGGCCTCGGCCGGCGCGCGCTGATAGGCGGCGAGGACGGGAAAGGTCGGCTTGCGCTCCCGCAGGTCGGCGTCGCCCGCCTTGCCCGCGACCTCTCCGTCCCCGAAGAGGCCGAGGAGGTCGTCCCGCAGCTGGAAGGCGAGGCCCAGCTGGCGTCCGACGCGCTCGAGCGTCGCCTGCACCGCGGGCTCGGTGCCGGCGAGGATCGCGCCGGCCAGCAACGGCGCGACGAAGCCGTAGCGAGCCGTCTTGAGCAGGGCCACCCGCAGAGCCTGGAAGAGGGTGACCATCTCGAGCGGCGCGCCCGTCAGATCGAGATCGAGGTACTGCCCCGCGGCCGTCTCGCGGCAGACGCCCAGATAGTAGCGCGTCGCCTCGGGCGCGCGGCGGAGTCCGGCCGCCAGCATCACCTCGACGGCGCGGGCGAAGAGATGGTCGCCGGCGACCACGGCCAGGTCCTCGCCCCGGCGCCCCGCACCCAGACGCCGGTGCAGCGTCGGCCCGCCCCGCCGCGTCTCGGCGCGGTCGGCGACGTCGTCGTGCACGAGCAGGAACGTGTGCAGCAGCTCGACACCCGCCGCGAAGCGCCACAGGCCCTCGGGAATCGCCGGCTCTCCACGGCCGATCGTGTATCCGAGCAGCAGGAGCGCCGGCCGCACGCGCTTGCCGGGTCGCAGCGCGAAGCGGCGGGTCTCGTCGAGCGCGCGCGCCCAGCGGGGATCGAGCCGCTCCTCGTCCGGCAGGTCGAGCGCACGCGCGAGCGCCGTCTCGACGCCGTCCTTCAGCCATCCGAGCCAGTCGGCGGCCTGTACGGGTCCGAGGAGCGGCGGTGTCTCGGGCATGCTGCCCCCCTACCCTTGTGCCCAGAGTCTGTCAAGGTTATGTCCAGGTTTATGCGAATCCGGACCATCGCCGTGCTGCTCCTCGCGGCCGTCGCGCGCGCCGAGTACCCCGAGGCGCCCTTGCTGGCGACCGACGGCACGACGGTCGCGTGGGCGCGGTTCCGCGGCAAGCCGGCCGTGGTCTTCTACGAGGATCGCGGCTCGACGGCGCTGAACGCGCGGGCGAAGGACGCGCTCTTCGCGCACGGCAGGGCGCGCGGACTTCTCGCGGCGGTGAACGTCGTCGCGATCGCGAACATCCAGGCCTACGACTTCACCCCCGCGCGGCAGATCGCGACCGCGTTCATCCGCCGCGCGGAGCGACAGACCGGCATCCCGATCTACCTCGACCTGGACGGCGTGTGTACGCGGGCGCCGTGGAACCTCCCGGCGACCTCGTCCACCGTGCTGGTGCTCGATCCCGCCGGCCAGCGGATCTTCGCACACACCGGTGTGCTCTCCGACGACGACATCGCGCGAATGCTCGAGACGCTCGAGCACCTGACGGCACGGCCATGAGCACCGTGCTCGTTGCGGGCGCCACCGGGTACATCGGCGGCCGCCTCGTCCCGGCCCTGCTCGCGCGCGGGCACCGTGTCCGCTGCCTCACCCGCGACCCGCGCCGCGTCGTCGGCGGCGCCGAGACGTGCGTCGGCGACGCCCTCGATCCCGCGACCCTGCCCGCCGCGCTCGCCGGCGTCGACACGGTCTACTACCTCGTGCACTCGATGGCCGCCGGCGAGACGGGCTTCGAGGAGCGGGACCGGCGAGCCGCGCGCAACGTCGCCACCGCCGCCCGTGCGGCCGGGGTCCGGCATCTGATCTACCTCGGCGGCCTCGCCCAGCCCGGAGCCGACCTCTCCCGCCATCTCGCGAGTCGTCAGGAGACGGGCGCGGTCCTGCGCGAGGCCGGCGTTCCGGTGACGGAGCTGCGCGCGGCGATCGTCGTGGGTGCCGGGAGCGTCTCCTTCGAGATGATCCGCTACCTGACCGAGCGCCTGCCGGTCATGGTCTGCCCGAAATGGGTGTCGACGCGATGTCAGCCGATCGCCGTGGACGACGTGATCGCCTACCTGCTCGCGTGCCTCGACGAGCCGGGTGTCCGCGGCCGGACGCTCGAGATCGGCGGCGCCGACGTCCTCACCTACGGCGAGATGATGATGCGATACGCCCGCGCGCGCGGCCTCCGGCGGTGGATGATCCCGGTCCCCGTGCTGACGCCGCGGCTCTCGTCACTGTGGGTCGACCTGGTGACCCCGATTCCCGCCGCCTTCGCGCGGCCCCTGATCGAGGGCCTCACCAGTGCCGCCGTGGTCACCGATCCCGCCGCCCGTGCGCTTCTGCCCACCATCCGTCCCGTCGGCTACGACGAGGCGGTTGCGCGGGCCCTCGCCGACGCGGGCCGCGACGACGGGCCGGGTCGTATCGTGTTCCATCGCACCCGCCGCGTGAACGCGCCGCCCGCCGCGGTATGGCAGGTGATCGCCGGCCTCGGTGGCGACGTGGGCTGGCTCCACCTGAACGTCCTCTGGCGCATCCGTGGCGGCATCGACCGACTCCTCGGCGGCATAGGCCTGCGGCGCGGCCGCCCGGCCACCACCGACCTTCGGCCCGGCGACCGCATCGACTGGTGGCGGGTCGAGGCCGTGGAACCCGGTCACAGCTTCCGTCTCGCCGCGGAGATGAAGGTCCCAGGACGCGCCTGGCTCGAGCTGGGCACCGAGCCGGTCGCCGACGACGGCGCGGTGGCGACGTTGCGGGCGATCTACGAGCCGCGCGGCCTCCTCGGCATCGCCTACTGGTACGTGCTTCTGCCCGTCCACGTACCGATGTTCAACGGGTTCCTGCGTGCGATCGCGCGGCGCGCGGAGCTCGCGCACGCCGGTCAGCGCGCCGACGTGTCCCCGCGATCATGACGCCGGACCCAGTCGACGGTGCGGCGGAATCCCTCCGCGAACGACGTCGTCGCGCGCCAGCCCAGCGCGTCAGCGATCGCGCGCGGATCGGCGACCCACACGCTGGTGTCCCAGCTCCGCGGCGGCATCGTCCCCCACGTCGGCTCCTCCCGGATGCCGAGCGTCTCGCGTGCCACGGCGACGACCTCGCGGAGCGTCGTCTGGCGGCCCGAGCCGACGTTGTACACGGCGCCCGGCGATGGAGAGCGCGCGGCGCGGAGATACGCGTCGATGACGTCGTCGACGTACACGTAGTCGCGCGCGGTGTCCGGACCGACCAGCGGCGGCAGCGTGCCCGCGAGCCCATGACGCACCAGCGTGGGCACGAGCCGGCGTGGCTCCTCCCATGGTCCGTAGACCGAGTACAACCGCAGGGTGACGATCGGCGCGCCGCGCGCCACCCCCGTGTAGCGACAGAACTGCGTCGCCCAGGCCTTGTTGACGGCGTAGTGGCTGTTCGGATCGATCGCCTCGGTCTCCGCCGGAGGATGGTCTTTGAAGCCGTATTCCGAGGACGATCCCGTGTTCACGAAGGCGTCGAAGCCGACGTCCAGGCACGCCTGCACGAGATGCATCGTCCCGAGGACCGTGGTCTCGACCATACGGGCGACGTCGGTCTCCCAGGAATACGCGCCGTGCGTCGCCAGATGGAACACCCATGACGGACGAACCGACGCGACCGCCGCCCGCACCGCGGCGGCGTCGGTCAGCGCGACCTCGTGCACGCGCAGGTCCGGGAGCACATCGGCGACCCGCCATCGCGTGAAGCCCGACCGGACGAAAAGGTGCACCTCGTGGCCGTCGGCAAGCAGGCGACGCACGAGATTGGCCCCGACGAAGCCGGTGCCGCCAGTGATGAGGGCCCGCGCGGGCATCGCTGCGCGGCAGGGTAGCGGAAGGGTCCGCCGAGCGGAAATCGCGGAGCCCTGCCTGCGTCGTGGGCTCTCGCTGCCCCGTTGGGCAGTCGCCCGTGACCTGCCCGCGACCTCGGGGCGAGCCCGGCGTGCCCCCGCAAGGTCCGTGCAGGAGCGCACTGCGGGGGGTCTTGTGCGAGGTCCCTGTCTTGGGCAGTTTCAACGGGTTGAGGGTGCGATTCTTGCTCCCCTCTCCGGCCTGCCAGTCCGGCCTGCCAGGCCAGTCAGTCGCTGTGGCGTTCGCGTCGCGGCTCCGTCCACCACTCGAGGAGACGAACCAGATGCGAATGATCCTTCCACGCTGCAGGCATGCTCTCGTTGCCCTGGCCGCCGCCCTCGCGGCGCTGATGGCGATGCCCGTGCACGCCCAGACGGTCCCCTCCGGCTTCCAGAGGCAGCTGGTCACCTCGGGCGTCTCGGTCCCCGTGCCGCTGGCGTTCACTCCCGACGGTCGCCTCCTGGTCGGCGAGAAGGACGCGGGTCGGATCCGTGTCATCAAGAACGGGGCGCTGCTGTCGACACCGATGGTGTCGATTGCCGCCTTCCTCCCCGGCGGCATCACGTTCGAGAACTACAACGAGCGCGGGCTCCTCGGCCTCGCCTGCGATCCGAACTTCGCCTCGAACGGCTACCTGTACGCCTACTACACGGTCTGCAAGGTCGCTGGCTCCGGCAGCTGCGCCCTGGCGCGGAACCGCGTCGCGCGCTTCACGATCAGCGGCGACGCGGCGCTGGTCGGAAGCCAGGTGGTCCTGCTCGACGACATCCCGAACGACGCGGGCGTCCACAACGCCGGCTGGCTCGGGTTCGGGCCCGTCGACGGCAAGCTCTACGTGTCCGTGGGTGACGGGGGAACCAACCCGACCAACGCGCAGGATCTCAATTCGCTGAACGGCAAGATCCTCCGCATCAACCGTGACGGGAGCATCCCCACCGACAATCCCTACTACGGGCAGAGCGGGCGGCGGAGCGAGATCTGGGCGGCAGGACTTCGCAACCCCTGGCGCTGTCGCTTCGCCCCGGACGGCCGTTTCTTCTGCGCCGACGTCGGACAGGCGTCCTGGGAAGAGGTCGACGTCATCAGACCGGGGACGAACTTCGGCTGGCCGACGACGGAAGGCAACTTCACCCAGTCGAGCTACCCGCAGTTCAACCTGCCACTCTACACGTACGACCACAGCGCCGGCGCGTCGATCATCGGCGGCGACTTCGGCGACCGCACCAACTTCCCCGGCGACTACCAGGACAGCTACTTCTTCAGCGACAGCGTCTACGGCTGGGTGCGCCGCCTCGTGCTCGACGCCAGCGGCACCGCGGTCTCGTCGGTGCAGACCTTCGCGACCGGCCTCGGCGCGGTCGTCGATCTGATCGCGGGACCCGACGGCGCGCTCTACTACTCGGAGTACTACACCGGTGTCTGGCGCATCGCCTGGACGCCGGCGAACCGCTCTCCCGTCGCGCAGGCCTCGGCGACGCCGTCGCAGGGGCTCCCGCCCCTCACCGTGCAGTTCTCCAGCGCGGGCTCGTCCGATCCCGACGGTGACCCCCTCACCTATTCCTGGAACTTCGGTGACGGGTCGGCAGCGTCGACCCAGGCGAATCCCTCGCACGTCTATGCAGCCGCCGGCCCCTACACCGCCACGCTCACGGTGAGCGACGGCAAGCCGTCACCGGGACCCGGCACGGCGACGGCGGTCGTCGAGGTGGGTCGGCGCCCGACGCTGACGATCTCGCAGCCGGTGAACGGAGCCACGTTCCGCGCCGGCGACGTGATCACGATGGCCGGCAGCGCGATCGACCCCGAAGACGGCACGCTGCCGGCATCGGCGCTGCACTGGAAGGTCATCTTCCACCATCGCACGCACACCCACCCCTTCATCGACGACCTTCCCGGCTCACCCAGCACCTTCACCACCCTGACGACCGGCGAATCCGACTTCGACGTCGGCTACGAGATCGTCCTCAGCGCCACGGATTCGAGCGGGCTCACGGCCACCACGTCGGTGATGATCGACCCGCTGGTGTCGGTGATGACGTTCGCCAGCTCCCCGAGCGGTCTGCAGGTCACCCTCGACGGCCAGCCGCTGCTGACACCGACCGCCGTGACCGGCGTGGTCGGCTTCCGGCGCTCGATCGACACACCCTCGCCGCAGACGAGCGGTGGCAACACGGTGACCTTCGCGTCCTGGTCCGACGGCGGCGCCAAGAGCCATACGATCACCACGCCGGCGGCGAATCAGACCTTCACCGCATCGTTCAGCGGCGGCCCCACGACGACGGTCCGGCCGACCACGACCAGCACCAGCTCGTCGACCAGCACCACGGCCCCCTCGCCGACGACCACGACGACCACACTGCCGGGGACGTCGGCCTGGCCCCCCACGGCCACCCCGCCCGGCTTCGCCGGCGCCGACGCCCCCGTCGAGCTGGGCGTGAAGTTCCGCGCCGACGTCGCCGGTACCGTCGCCGGCATCCGCTTCTACAAGGGCGCCCTCAACACGGGGACCCACACCGGGAGTCTGTGGACAGCGTCGGGGACACGCCTGGCGACCGCGACGTTCACCGGCGAGACCGCGTCCGGGTGGCAGAAGGTCTTCTTCACGCCGCCGGTGGCGATCGCCGCCAACACCGTCTACGTCGCGTCGTACTTCTGCCCCAACGGCGGCTTCGCGATCTCGGCGAACTTCTTCGCGCAGGGCGTCGACAATCCGCCGCTGCACCTCCTGGCGGACGGCGTCTCGGGCGCGAACGGCGTCTTCACCTACGCGGCGACGAGCACCTTCCCCACCAGCACGTACGCCAAGTCGAACTACTGGGTCGACGTCGCCTTCACACCGACCGCCCCCTCGACCACCACCACCAGCTCCTCGACCAGCACCACGGCCCCCGTGCCGACGACCACGTCGACCACGGTGCCTCGGTCGGTCTGGCCCTCTACGGCCACCCCGCCCGGCTTCGCCGGCGCCGACGCCCCGGTCGAGCTGGGCGTGAAGTTCCGCGCCGACGTCGCCGGTACCGTCGCCGGCATCCGCTTCTACAAGGGCACCCTCAACACGGGGACCCACACCGGGAGTCTGTGGACAGCGTCGGGGACACGCCTGGCGACCGCGACGTTCACCGGCGAGACCGCGTCCGGGTGGCAGAAGGTCTTCTTCACGCCGCCGGTGGCGATCGCCGCCAACACCGTCTACGTCGCGTCGTACTTCTGCCCCAACGGCGGCTTCGCGATCTCGGCGAACTTCTTCGCGCAGGGCGTCGACAATCCACCGCTGCACCTCCTGGCGGACGGCGTCTCGGGAGCGAACGGCGTCTTCACCTACGCGGCGACGAGCACCTTCCCCACCAGCACGTACGCCAAGTCGAACTACTGGGTCGACGTCGCCTTCACACCGGCCGCCCCTTCGACCACCACCAGCTCCACCAGCTCGTCGACCTCGACCAGCACCACCACCAGCTCGTCGACCAGCACCACGGCCCCCGTCCCGACGACCACCACGACCACACTGCCTCGGTCGGTCTGGCCTCCCACGGCCACCCCGCCCGGCTTCGCCGGCGCCGACGCCCCGGTCGAGCTGGGCGTGAAGTTCCGCGCCGACGTCGCCGGTACCGTCACCGGCATCCGCTTCTACAAGGGCACCCTCAACACGGGCACCCACACCGGGAGTCTGTGGACGACGTCGGGGACGCGCCTGGCGACCGCGACGTTCACCGGCGAGACCGCGTCCGGCTGGCAGCAGGTGACGTTCACGCCGCCGGTGGCGATCGCCGCCAACACCGTCTACGTCGCGTCGTACTTCTGCCCCAACGGCGGCTTTGCGCGCTCGACGAACTTCTTCGCGCAGGGGGTGGACAATCCGCCGCTGCACCTCCTGGCGGACGGCGTCTCGGGAGCGAACGGCGTCTTCACCTACGCGGCGACGAGCACCTTCCCCTCCAGCACGTACGCCAAGTCCAACTACTGGGTCGACGTCGTCTTCACGCCGTCGACCGCCTCGACCACCACCACCTCGTCGACCAGCACCACGAGCACGACGCTCGCGAGCAGCCTGCCCGCCCTGTGGGACCAGCAGGACGTGGGGGCCGTCGGAGTGACAGGCTCCGGGACCTACGCAGCTGGCACGGCCACCTTCACCGTCCAGGGTTCGGGCGCGGACATCATCGCAGCAGCCGACGCCTTCCGGTTCGTCTACCGCACCATGACCGGGAACGGCGAGATCGTCGCCCGCGTCACCAGTCTCGCAGGCCCCCACGGGTGGACGAAGGCGGGGGTGATGATCCGCAAGTCGCTGACCGCGGGTTCCGAGCATGCGACCTTCGTCGTCTCCCCCAGCAATGGCAGCACGTACCAGCGTCGCCGCACGTCCGGGGGGAATACCACAAACACCGACGCCCCCGGCTCCGTACCACTCTGGGTGCGCCTGGTCCGCAGCGGCGACACCTTCACCGCCTACCGCTCGACCGACGGCGTCGCCTGGGCGCTCGTCGGCTCCGATACCATCCCCATGAACACCAGCGTCTACGTTGGTCTGGCGGTGACCAGCCACGACAACACTGCGCTCGCAACCGCGACGTTCACGAACGTCACCGTTACCGGAGGCGGCGTCCTCTCCACCACCACCACCACCTCGTCCACGACGACGTCCACGACGCTTGCCGCAAGCCTCCAGAACATCACCACCCTCGGCACCACGATCGCACTGATCTACCAGCCCACCGGCGCCGGCCAGAACATCGCCGTGATCCGCGACGGCGACAAACCCCCAGTCAGCAGCACGGATGGCAGCCGGCAGTACGACACGTACGTCGGGGCCACGGGGCGCGCCGTCGATTGGATCGGCTACTCGTTCCCCACCGCCCGCCAGTTCCGGCGCGTCGTCTTCCAGGAGGGCATGCACTTCACCAACGGCGGCTGGTTCACCACTCTCCGGGTCGAGGTCCGCAACGCCGGGGTCTGGACGGCCGTGACGTATGCCTCGACCCCCGCGTACCCGGGCACCAACAACGGGGTGAACTACGAAACCTATACGCTCGACTTCCCGGCCACGACCGGCGACGCCATCCGCATCGCCGGTCCCCCTGGCGGGTCGAACGTGTTCATCTCGGTCGGCGAGCTGGAGGTCTGGGGTCAGTAGTCAGACGAACGACGCGTAGTCGAACGTCTCGAGGTACTGCCAGGCCCAGCTCCGGACCTCCGCCCGCTCCGCCTCCGACAGCTCCATCGCCGTCGCCCGGTTCGCCGCCGGCGTCGCCGTGCGGATCGTGCCCCAGGGATAGACCTCGCTCGAGCGGCGTGCCGTTCCAGCTCGGCGTGCGCAGCGTCTCGGCCGGACTCGACGCCGAGTGCCGCAGCACGGGCGCGAGCGCCTGCACCGGGTCGGCCATCACGTCCTCGGTGCGCACGATGTGGACCCGGCCCGGGAACCGCTCGCGGAACGAGCAGCGCGTGGTACTGGTTGAGCGTCCAGCCAGCAGGTAGTTCGTCGAGCGACGAGCGGCACCGGCCGCTTCTTGGTGTCGGCGTAGGCCGACCACGGGTTGCGCACGACGTGCAGGACGTGCGCCTGCGGCAGGTCGGTGAGGATCTTGTCGCGCGTCGACGGTGATGATCGGGCTGTAGCCGACGTAGACCCGCTCGCGGCCGCTGCGCGTGAAGTCCTTCCAGGCCTCGAAGGTGGCGCGGAAGAAGGCGGCCACGTTGTTGGCGCGCGACCGCCCGGTCCGCGCGACGTGGGCCTGCGTAGAGCCGGCAGCGCTCGTCGTCGGAGAAGTCGAACGGCATGTGGCGGAACTTGCTGACCTGCGGCGTCCGCGCCCGGACCTTGCCCTCCTCGTCGATGATCGCCTGGTAGTCCTCGTCGGGCGTCGCGTCGAGCGCGAAGACCGGCCAGCGGTACTTGACCGGGAAGATCGACGATCAGCTGGTCGTTCACGAGCCGGGTGCCGACCTGCGACTCGAAGGGATAGACGAACAGCTCGGGATGGCCGTCGAGGAAGCGGTGGGTGGTGTTGCCCCCGTTCTCGTACATGGCGCCGAGCATCAGGAGCCGGAAGTCGGCGCTCATGCGGTGTGCTCCTCCGCTCGCGCGCGTCTCGAAGGTCGAGAAGAGCGCGAGCTCCCGGAGCGCCGGCCGCGCGCCGCCGCGGTCGCGAACGGCAAGGCCGGTCGCGAAGCGCCCGGGGAACGCACTCGATCGCGAAGATCTGGTTGCCCGCCGGCCAGATGAGGCTGCCCAGCACGCGCCCGTGCCGGACGTCGACGGCGTGGACGCCGCAGATGCTGCGCGCCGAGGTCGAGGCCGGGGCGTACTGCCGGAAGCGCGGCAGGACGCGCGAGGTGCCGACGAAGGCGACGTCGCCGTGGAACGCCAGGCCGCGCGTCCAGCCGGGCAGCCGGGCGACCGTCGTCGAAGCCGCCGTCGTTCGACCACGCCGACCTCGCCGTAGCCGCTGTTGTCGACCCACAGACGGCCGTCGTGGAGGCGGGCCGAGTGCGGGCGGGTGAGCCCGCGCGCGACGACCTCGCGGGTCGCCCCCGAGAAGACGACGCCGCGCCGGTCGACCGGGAAGTCGCGGTGTCCCGGGCCGGCGCGCCGAGCGCGTCCGCCGCCGGAGGCGGAGAAGAACGAGCCGCGCGAGCGTCCGGGCCCGCCGCGATCGAATTGAGCTGGAGGTAGTTGCGCGCGAAGTCCGGGCCGCCGGCGCGTCTCGATGCAGCGCGGCCACCAGACGCGCGGTCCACGTCGCCGTCGGCGTCGAGGCGGACGACCGCGTTCTGTCCGACGGCGTTGGCGTGGAGCACGCCGCCGATCAGCGCCAGGTCGTGCAGGTAGAGCGCCGGGCAGAACGCGGCGCACCGGGACGAGCGGCGCTCGGCGGCGCGGCAGCGACGCCGACTGGCGCCGCGGGGGCCGGCGCCAGGTCGATAGACCTGGTTCGGATTGCGCGTGCGCGGCGACGTGCACGACGCCGCGGCGCCGCGTCGACGGCGACGCCCGAGGGATGCGGCAGCGGCAAGCACGAGCTCGTCCGCGGACCGCCCCGCCCCGCCCGCAGCGCGAGCACCAGGTGCTCGTACTCGCGCGTGACGAGGAGCGTCGCGCGCGGCGCGGCGAGCGTCTCCCAGAACCGGCGCCGCGCACGCGTCGCGCGCAGCAGTGCGCGGGTCGACCGCGCCGGCCTCGCTCCACTGGCTCGCGACCTGCGCCGGGTCGCGCCAGGCGGCGTCGTGCCGGGCGCGCAGGCGGCGTCCGCGTCGCCGCGCCGCGACTCATCGCCGCGCGCCGCCACAGCTCGATGGCGCCGAGGTACATGCGCAGCGCCGAGCGGAGCGTCGTCGTGGAGTCGCCGCCGTGGCGGCGGTGCGAGAAGATCGGCACCTCGACCATCGGATAGTTCTCGCGCCGGCACGATCATGCAGAACTCGGCGTCGATCAGGTCGTCGTCGCGCGTGAGCGTCGAGCAGCCGGTCGAAGCTGCGGGGAAAGACCTTCGGCGTCCCGTTGATGTCCCAGTAGGACAGGTCGAAGAGCGCCCGGCACTCGAGATTGTAGAGCAGCGAGCCCAGGCGCCGTCGCCAGTGCTCGCGGATCTTGCGGTTCGCCTTCACCACGACGCCGCGGATACGCGACCGCGTAGAGGAGCATGAGCGTCAGCTCCTCGGGCGCGGTGCGCGCCGAGTTCGTGTAGCAGAGCAGCGTCGCCGCGGGCCGCGGCGAGTCCGAGTCGTCACCGCGCGTCCCCAGCCGCCGCGCGCGCTCGGCGACGACGCGCACGCTCGGGTGCGCGGCGGCGAGCGTCGCGGCAGACGGCGTGCGAGTCGTCGCGGCAGCCGTTGGGCACGAGGACGAGCTCGTCGGCGATCGGGGACCCGCGTCGAGCGCGGCCGATGTACTCCTCGACGACGCTCCGGATGTGGTCGGCCTGGTTGTGGACCGGCAGCACGATCGGAGATCGCGGGCTCTCGCGTCATCCGGTCGGCGCCTCGCGCCGCCAGCGCCGCGCTCGACGAGCGCCGCGCGCGCCGAGGCCGTGGCGTTCCGCGCAGCCAGCGCTGGCTGCCCGAGCGTCCGTCCGGGGTGCGTCGCGCACGCCGCAGCGGACGACCCGGCAGCCGAGTCCGCGCTCGGCCACCACCTCGGCAGACCAGCGACCCGAGCCCGCCGCTGACGTAGTGCGCCTCGACCGTCAGCGCGACGCGGCACGCGGGCGAGCGCGGCGACGAGGTCGTCGACCGGCGGCGGGCTGGAGGCTCGCGACCACGAGCACGCCGCGCCGACACGCCGCGCGCCGCGAGCAGGTCGGCCGCCGCGACCGCCTCGGCGGCGATGCTGCCCGTCGCGACGAGCAGCGACGTCGCCGCCCTCGCGCACCCGGTCCGCGCGACCGAGCGTGAAGCGCCCGTCCAGGCCGGGCACGAGCGTGCGGTCGTCCTTGCCGAGGCGGTAGTAGATCGGCCCCGGCACGTCCCAGGTCGCCGCGCAGCGCGGTCGCGAGCTGCGCGTGGTCGGCCGGCGCGATCACCGTCATGACCGGCTGGACGCGCATCACGCGCCAGGTCCTCGAGACCGTGGTGCGTGAGCCCCCTGCGGGCCGTACTCGAAGCCGCCGCCGATGCCGACGATGCGGACCGGCAGGTGGTGGAGCACCGGCCCGTTGCGGATGAACTCGTAGGGGCGGAGCGTCGCGAAGGTGACGATCGAGTAGACGAACGGGACGAAGCCCGCCTCGGCGAGCCCGGTCGCCACGCCCGACCATGTTCTGCTCGGCGACGCCGACGTTGAAGAAGCGGTCCGGGAACGCGCTCGGCGAACGGCTCGAGCGCCATGAAGCCGAGGTCGCCGGTCAGCAGCAGGATGCGGGGATCGGCGGCGGCGAGCTCGACGAGCGTGCGTGACGAAGGCCTTCCGCATCGGTCAGGCTCGCGCCGACCTCGTCGAGCGCCTGCCGGTACTCGCTCGTCCGACATCGGGCAGGTAGTGCCACTTGATCTGGCGCTCCATGTACGAGACGCCCTTGCCGAACGTCGTGCGGGCGACGAGCACGTGCGGCGGTCCGGCGGCGGTGTCGAGCCCGGCGATGGTGCGGCGAGCGCGGCGCGGTCGTGGCCGTCGACCTCGTGCACGTCCCAGCCGAAGGCCCGCCAGCGTGCGGCCAGGGCGATCGAGCGAGAGCACGTCCGCCGTGTAGCCGAGGGCCTGCTGGCCGTTCAGGTCGACGATCGCGATCAGGCTGCGAGAGCCGGTGGTGCGCCGCGAACATCACCGCCTCCCACAGCGAGCCCTCGTTGCACTCGGCGTCGCTCACGAGGACGAAGGTCCGCGCGGACGCCGCTGGAGACGCGCGGCGAGCGCCGCCCCGGCGCCCATCGACAGTCCCTGACCGAGCGAGCCCGTGGTGAAGTCGACGCCGCGCAGCGCGTGCTCGGGGTGCACGCCGAGGAGGCGTGTCGTCCCCGCAGTAGCGTGTCGAGCTCGGTCGGCGGCAGCCAGCCGCGGAGCGCGAGGGCGGCGTAGACGGCCAGCGCCGCGTGCCCCTTCGAGAGGACGAAGCGGTCGCGGTCGGGATCGTCGGGATCGGCGGCCCGGAGGACGTCACCGTAGAGCGTGGCGACGATGTCGGCGATCGACAGGGCGGAGCCGATGTGGCCGACGTTGGCGCGCTTCGACTGCTCGAGGACGATCCGCCGCACGTCGCGCGCGGCGACGCCTCGGGCGGTGGTCGATGCGTCACCACTGCTCATTCAGGATGCCGCTCGTACTGTGCGGCCTGCGCGATTGTCAACGCGGGCCACCCCCCGGTATAGGTCCGCCCGGCCATGAGCGGCGCCCGCCTCCTCGACCGCACCGACTGGACCCTCATGGCGGTCCTGATGCTGCTCGGCCTCGTGCCGCGGCTGATCTGGTTCAGCGGCTACGGGCTCGGCGACGACATCCTCTTCCGCCACGACATCGCGATGCTGCTCAAGTCGCATCAGGTGGCGGCGGACAACATGGCGTACCGGGTGACGTGGTGGCTGCCCACGGCGTTCGCCTGCCGACTGCTCGGTCTCTCGGAGGCCGGACTCACCCTGCCCGTCACCGTGATGTCCATCGCCGGCATCGGGCTCCTCTACGCCTTCGGCAAGGCGCTCTGGGGACGGAAGGCCGGTGTTCTCGCGGCCCTGCTCCTGATCGTCACCCCGCTCGACTTCGCCTGGTCGACGATGATGAACCTCGACGTGTTCTGCTCGTTCTTCACCGCCGCCGCCGTCCTCGGCGTGCTGCGGGCGCTCGCCGCGCCGGACGAGGCGGCGCGGCGGCGTGCCTGGCGTTGGGCCGCGGTCTGCCTGTGGCTCGCATTCCACTCGAAGGTTTCGGCCGTGCTCGTCATCCCGGCACTGCTCCTGGTCGTCTGGGCCCGGCGCGCCCAGCTGGACCGGACGGCATGGACGTTCGTCGGTACCGCGGCATTCCTCTTCGGCGTGTCCGCGGTGGTCTCGACGGCCTTCACCGGGGATCCGCTCGCCCCGTACCACGTCGAGATCACCACTCAGGGCCTCACGGGTCCGGTCGCGATCCAGTTCCACGCGCTGAACGCCGACATGTTCTGGGCCTACCCGCGCTGGCTGTTCCGGCGACACACGTACGGCGTGCTGCTATTCGGCCTCGCGCCCTGGGTACTGGTCGCGCTCGTCGCACTCGCGCTGCCCCTCCGGCTGCGCAGCGACTGGGCGCTCGCCTGGTGGCTCCTCGCGGTGCTGCTCGGCATGCAGTTCAACATCCAGCGCGTCGACGACGTGTGGGTCGCGGGCTTCCGCAACTATCGTCACGGTCACGTCTTCGTCTATCCGCTGCTCCTGCTGCTCACGGGGTTCATCGTCAGCCTGCACAGACGCTGGCGGGCTCCCGCCGACGCGCTGGTTGCGCTCCTGCTGATCGTGGGCGCGTGGCAGAGCGTCGCGACGGCGCGCATCACGCACGACAGCTTCCGTGACCCGCGAGCCGCGTGCGCCGCGCTGCGCGAGCTGCCGCAGAAGCTGGTGGTCTCCGACTTCCAGATCGAAACCTGGTGCGGTCTCTTCGAAACGCCGGGTCTGACCTTCCGGAGCAACCTCCATTCCTTCGATCCTGCCGTGCGCCGCAACGAGATCGCCACGCTCGGCGACGTCTATCTGATCACGGGCGGCGGTCGCGAGCCGTGGTACGGCTGCATCGACTGCATCCCGCGGGCCGCCGAGCTCGACCCGACCCAGTGGCGTCTCGTCCGCGAGTTCCCGGGCCCGACGACCCCGACCGTCTATCGCCCCGAGCCGATGCGTCTCTGGGAGCGGGTGACGCCGGCGCCGCAGTAGTGTCGCGCCGCGCCGACGGGACGAGCGTCGGCGGCGACGGCGAGGGCTCCGTCACCTCCTCACGGGGTCCCCGCCGCTTCGCGGCGCCCCGCTCGTCGGCGACGGACCCTCGCCTGCCCGCCGATGCGCGCGTCCGTTCGGCGCGGCGAGTCGTCCCCGGACGCCCCGCCGCCACCCATCCCAGAAACGGAACGGACGGCCGCCCTGCGGGCGGCGTCCGCGGACACGGACGCTTCGGCCGAGGCGTCGTGACCCAAGTCGAGCATGGCGCCGCTCCTTCGTGTGGTGTTCTCGTTGCGGCGCGGGGCGCCGGGCACGGCGCGCGCATCGGCGGCGACGGCGGGAGGGTGCCCCCGCGGAGCGGAGAGCGCGGCCGCTACGGAGCCATAGGCGGAGTAGGCCGCGCGCCTTGTCCGCTCCGCGGGGGCACCCTCCCGCCGTCGCCGCCGACGCGCGTCCCGTCCGGCGCCCCGCGAACGGACGCCCAGCTACATCGCCACGAAGCCCGGCGTCGCGCGGACCCGGTCGAGCCACGCGCGGACGGCCGGGAAGTCGTCGAGCGGAAAGCCGCCCTCGTGCGCGACGTGCGTGTAGGCGAAGAGCGCGATGTCGGCGATCGAGTACTCGTCGACGAAGAACCGACGCGTCGCGAGGTGCTGCTCCATCACGCGCAGCGCCGCCCACCCGCCGTCGCGCCGTGCGGCCAGCGCCGCCGCGCGCTCGGGGCCGTCCGGGCGGTGGAGCAGCAGGAAGCGCGACGTGGCGATGAACGGCTCGTGGCTGTACTGCTCGAAGAAGAGCCATTGGAAGACGAGCGCCCACCGACCGCGATCGTCGGGCAGGAGCCGCGTGCCCCGCGCCACGTAGGCGAGGATGGCGTTCGACTCCGCGAGCACGAAGCCGTCGTCGTCGATGACCGGTGTCCGTCCGTTCGGGTTGAGGCGCAGGAACTCGGGCGTCCGGCTCCCGCCGCGCAGGATGTCGACCGGGACGACCTCGAACGGCCGCCCGAGCTGCGCGCACGCGAGCCGGACCTTGTACGAGTTGCCGGAGATCGCGGAATCGTAGAGCTTCACCGACCCGATCAGAGCTTGCCGAGCACCGACTCGGCGCTCGACGCGTTGAGGCCGGGACCCGGCTCCACGAGCAGCTCCGCCACCTTCCCGTTCTTCACGATCATGGCGTAGCGCTGCGAGCGCTTCCCCATGCCGAATCCGCTCGCGTCGAGCTCGAGGCCAAGCGCCCGGGTGAAGTCGCCGTTCCCGTCGGCCACCATGCGAACCTTGCCCGGGGCGCCGCTCGCCTTCCCCCACGCGCCCATGACGAAGGCGTCGTTCACCGACAGGCACACGATCTCGTCGACGCCCTTGGCGCGGATCGCCGCGGCCTGCTCGACGAACCCGGGCAGGTGCTTCATCGAGCACGTCGGCGTGAACGCGCCGGGAACGGCGAAGAAGACCACCGTCTTGCCCGCGGTGAGCTCGCCCACCGTCACGTCCTTCGGACCAGCGTCGCCCATTTCCTTGAGCGTGATGTCTGCCGGCAGCGTATCTCCCGCCTTGATCGCCATCGTCATTGTCCTCCCGTCCCGTATCGGGACGCTCCCCTGTAGCGCCGCCGCGTGCTCCGGGCAACGACTTGCGCCCACCGTCCGGGCGCGCCAATCTCCGCCGCATGGCCCTCGACCCCCGGCATCGCTCGCACGTCCTCTACGACGGTCCCGACCGCGCCCCGGCGCGGTCGTATCTGAAGGGCATCGGCTACTCCGAGGCCGATCTGAAGAAGCCGATCGTCGGCGTCGCCAACACGTGGACCGAGACCATGCCCTGCAACTTCAACCTGCGCCGGCTCGCCGAGCACGTGAAGCGCGGCATCCGCGAGGCGGGCGGCACGCCGATGGAGTTCAACACCATCGCCATCAGCGACGGCATCACCATGGGCACCGAGGGCATGAAGACGTCGCTCGTCAGCCGCGAGGTCATCGCCGACTCGATCGAGCTGATGGCGCGCGGCCACATGTTCGACGCGCTGATCGTGCTGGTCGGGTGCGACAAGACGATCCCCGCGGCGGCGATGGCGCTGGTGCGCGTCGACGTGCCGGGCATGGTGCTCTATGGCGGGTCGATCCAGCCGGGTCGGTTCCAGGGGCGCGACGTCACCATCCAGGACCTGTTCGAGGCGGTCGGTGCGCATGCGGCCGGTCGGATGAGCGACGCCGACCTGCTCGACATCGAGAACCATGCCTGTCCCGGCGCCGGTGCCTGCGGCGGCCAGTTCACCGCCAACACGATGGCGATGGCGTTCGAGTTCCTCGGCCTCTCGCCCATGGGCACGGCCAGCGTCGCAGCGACGGATCCGGCGAAGGACCAGGTCGGGGCCGACGCGGGGCGCCTGGTCGTCGACCTCCTCCGCCGCGGCGTCACTCCGCGCCAGATCGTCACGCGTGCCGCGATCGACAACGCCATCGCCGGCGTCGCCGCCAGCGGCGGCTCGACCAATGCCGTCCTGCACCTCCTGGCGCTGGCCCGCGAGACGAACGTGCCGCTCACCATCGATGACTTCGACCGCATCAGCCGCCGCACCCCGCTGTGGGCCGACCTGAAACCCGGCGGGCGCTTCACCGCCGTCGACCTCGGGCGTGCGGGTGGCACCGGCGTGATCGCACAGCGGCTGGTCCAGGCGGGACTCGTCGACACCAGCGTCACGACCGTCAGCGGGCGCACCTTCGGGGAGGAGGCCGCCCGCGCCCGCGAGACCGCGGGGCAGGAGGTCGTCCGTCCAGTTGCCGAGCCGCTCAAGACCAGCGGCGGCCTCGTGATCCTGCGCGGCAGCCTCGCCCCCGACGGCGCGGTCGTGAAGGTCGCCGGACACGAGCGCGTCTTCCATCGCGGCCCGGCCCGCGTCTTCGAGCGCGAGGAGGATGCCATGGCGGCCGCCACGCACGGGAAGATCGTCGCGGGCGACGTGGTCGTGATCCGCTACGAGGGACCGCGCGGCGGCCCCGGCATGCGCGAGATGCTCGGGGTCACGGCCGCGCTGGTGGGGGCCGGCCTCGGCGAGAGCGTCGCGCTCCTCACGGACGGGCGATTCAGCGGCGCGACCCGCGGCCTCATGGCGGGCCACGTGGCGCCCGAGGCCTTCGTCGGGGGACCGATCGCGGCGGTCCGCGAGGGCGACTCCATCGTCTTCGATCTGAACAACCGCCGCCTCGACCTCGAGGTCCCAGAGGCGACGATCCGGGAGCGGCTGGCCGCCTGGCGACCGCCGGCACCGCGCTACACCAGCGGCGTTCTCGCGAAGTACGCGGCGCTGGTGTCGTCGGCGGCCGAGGGTGCCATCACGCGTCCCGGTTCCGACGCTTCGACCCGCTGATCGCGACCGTCGCGGCGCGTGGCATGCCGATGGCTCTCAGCGCCAGGTCATTCTGGCAGAGAGGGCCGCAAACATGCCACGAATCAAGCACATAACACGACGCCACAGCGACCACCCTGCCGTCGGGTGTGCCGCAGCGGCCCGTCCTGCCCGCCCCTCGCGTCACATGTGCCGGCGCCCGTCCCAGTCGGGCTTCGCCCTGCTCGCGGTCCTCATGCTGTCGGTCCTGCTGATGGGGATGGGTGCCGCGATGTCGAGCGCGGTCCTCTCCGACCTGCAGCAGCAGGCGGCGCATGCGCGTTCGACCGCCGGGTTCTACGCCGCCGAGGCGGGCCTCAACGCCGGCATGTCCGAGTTCAAGAACATCTTCATGGCCTACAACTTCCCGACCGACTACTCGATACGCTCGACGTCGCTCGGGGACCGCACGATCACCTACCAGATGCAGGTCGTTCCGGCGCCTCCGGGCATGCCGCTCAACGCCGACGGCAGCTTCAACACGATCCTTCCCGCCGGACAGACGTACGCCGGCCTGAACGCGGTCATGTACCGCTACACGGCGCAGGCCACCTCGGAGCTCACGCCGGGTGACGTCGAGGTGCGGCTCGGCAACGAGTTCGACGTCGAGTACATCCCGCTGTTCCAGTTCCTCGCCTTCTACGAGGGCAACCTCGAGATCCTGCCCGGTCCCGACATGAACCTTCACGGCCCGATCCACACCAACGGCGACCTCTACCTCAACGCCAACAGCAACCTGACGATCACCGACTGCCAGCCGCCGACCTGCCCGCGCGCGATTCCCTTCGTCCACGTGACCGCGGCCGGCGACATCCACCGCGGCCGCCTCGACACCACCAGCTGCGACGGCAACGTGCAGATCGGCAGCCTGAGCGGAACGACCCCGCTGACGCTGCAGACGCTGCCGTGCAGCGGCGGCACCTCCAGCCTCCGCTCGAAGGCCGAGATCGACACGTGGAACGGCGCCATGAAGGCAGATCAGCCTCGCCTGGGCATCCCCCCGCCGGGCCTGCTCCGCTACGGCACGGGCGAGTACTGGGACAGGGCCGATCTCCGCCTCGTCCTCGAGCTCGACCATCCGGACAACGCGGGGCGGTTCGCGATCACGGTCGAGGACGGCCGCGGCGACGTGGACATTGCGCGGACGGCGGCGCTGCAGGACTTCATGCGGGCCAAGCCCGGGCGCATCTTCTACAACGACGTCCCGGTGTCGGGTGCGGACCTCGCGACCGCCTGCACCGACGGGGATTCGTACTGCAATCGGCTCAACTACAACCCATCGTTCGGCGGCTCGGACGTCTACCCCTGCGCGGGGAGCGACCTCAACACCCCGCCGCTCGCCGGGTGCGCGACCGGCTACATCACCAACGACGCGCTCGCCAACGGCTCCCGGCTCGCGGCAGGCGACGTGACCGCACGGCGCGCGGGCTTCTACAACAACCGTGAGCAGGCATGGGTCTACATGCTGAACGTCAACGCACACGACCTGCTCAAGTGGAACCGCGACCAGGGCGGCCCCTTGTTCAACCCGGACGACACGTCGGACGGCGGCGTCGTGATGTTCCTGAGCGTGCGCGGCCCACTTTCCGAGGACAGCCCGACGGGCCGCGTTCGCTACGGCGTCCGCGTGTTCGGCTCGTCGGACCTCGATTTCCCCGCCGGCGTCGCCGATCCGACCGGCCTCACGGTCGTCTCCGACCAGGCGGCCTACCTGGAGGGCCACTACAACGTCGGGACGGACGTCAATCCGAAGCAGCCGGCGGCGATCATGGGCGACACGCTGAACATCCTGTCGAGCGCCTGGTCGGGGCCCGGCGCCTGCCAGAACGACTGTCAGAGCCGCCAGAGCATGCCGAACCGCCGGGCGGAGGACACGGCGATCTACTCGGCGTTCCTCGCCGGCGTCGACGTCACCACCCCGGGCCGCTACAACGGCGGCTTCGAGAACTACCCGCGGTTCCACGAGGACTGGAGCGCCGACCGCTCGCTCACCTACCGCGGCTCGTTCGTGAGCCTGGGCCAGCCGACGCACAACAGCGGCACGTGGTGCGGGACCGGGGGAAGCAGCACCTCCACCACCGTGACGGGGTGCAACATCTACAATCCCCCGCTGCGTCCCTGGGACTTCGACCCGGCCTTCCTGACGGCCGCCGAGCTGCCGCCGCTCACGCCCCGCGTGGTCGCGGTCGAGCAGATATTCTTCACCGAGAACTTCCGTTAGCCATGGTGGGGCTCACCGTGCAGATCGAGGGAGGGGCGCCCGTGCCGATGCGCACGCTGCCGGCGACCGCGTAGTCGCGGTCCGTCCGCGATCCCGGGGCCCACGTCCCGCGCGGATCCGGACCCGCCGTTCCCGCACGCCGCATGGCGTACGCCGGACCGTCGTCCGCCGGTCCGGGTGTGCCCTGGCGCGCCTGGCATGCGCGTCGCTCTCCCGGCATGCGCATCAACGGCGACCTCCTGGCGAAGTTCAACGAAATCGAGAGCCTGCGGCGGATCGGCGCGAGCGACTGTGCCGCGCAGTGTGCCGCGGCCGGGCGCTCACTGCGCCACGCGCGGCACACCGATCGGCGCGCCGCGGCGGGCGGATTCGCCCTCGTCGCCGTGTTGATGCTCATGGTCCTGCTCCTGGGGATGGGCGCGGCGCTGCACAGCGCCGCCCTGTCGGACATCAGCCAGCAGGGCGCCCTCAACCGGGCGACCGTCGGCTTCTATGCGGCCGAGGCCGGCGTGAACCGCGGCATGGCCGACTACCGCAACATCTTCCTCAACTACAGCCGGCCGATGGGCTCGGACTTCAACGTTCGCCAGCTCGTGCTGGGCGACCGCACGGTCAGCTACCAGCTGACCGAGGTCCCGGGGAACCCGACCTCCGGCATCGTGCCCGCGGGCCGGCAGTATGCCGGGCTCAGCGCGATGACCTACCGCTACATCGCCCGCTCGACGTCACAGCTCGTCGACGGCGAGGACGAGGCGAGCCTCGGCACGGAGTTCGACGTCGAGTACGTGCCGCTGTTCCAGTTCCTCGCCTTCTACCAGAACGATCTCGAGATCCTCCCCGGGCCGAACGCGGTGCTCCATGGCCCGATCCACACCAACGGCAACCTCTACCTGAACTCCGACAACACGCTGCAGGTCGCCGATCTGCCGCCCCAGATCACCGCAGTCCACGTGACCGCGGCCGGCGACATCAACCGCGGCCGCAAGGACACCACCGCCTGCACGGGAACGGTGCAGCTCGCGAAGCTCGCCGACGGCAACAACGACGGCCGCCTCGACACGCTCGCCATGGCGTGCGCGGGCAACTCCTCCCCGCAGAGCGCGTCGCAGCTGTCGCCCTACCTGGGCGCGGTGATGGCGCACGTCGCGCCGCTGACCGCGCCGCGGCCCGACCAGATCCGCTACCTCTCGGGCGACTTCTGGCGCCGCGCCGACCTGCGCATCGCGCTCGACGTCGACCTGGCGGACGAGGACGGCCTCATCCCGATCGTCGTGCTCGATGGCGACGGCAACATCGACGACACGCGGACGGCGATCCTACGCCAGTTCATGAACGCCAAGCCCGGGCGCATCTTCTACAACGACGTCCCGACGCAGAACCACACGAACGCGACGGCCTGCAACCAGAACGACTCGTACTGCAACCCGAACAGCTACCGTCCCAACTTCTCGGGCCCGGCCGCGCGCATGTACGGCTGCGCGCAGAACGACCTCCTCGCCCCGGCGGTATGCCCGCAGTGGCTCCAGAACGAGAACGTCGGCGACGGTTCGCCGCTGGAAGGCTACCCGACCGCCCGGCGCGGCGGCTTCTACAACGTCCGCGAGGCCGCCTGGGTCCGCATGCTGAACGTCAACGTGCACGACCTGATCGCGTGGAACCGCCTGCAGCCGATGGGCAACCAGCTGTTCGATCCGGACGATGCGACGGACGCCGGCGTCGTCCTCTTCCTCACCGTCGTCGCCCCGGGTCAGAACGGCCTCCCGATCGACCAATCCCACGACCCGCCTCGGCGTGCGCATCTTCGGCTCGTCGAACCTCGCCTTCCCCGCCGGGATGGCCGATCCGACGGGCCTGACTGTCGCCTCCGACCAGGCCATCTACCTGGAGGGCAACTACAACGTCGGCACGGCGCCAATCCGAAGATGCCGGCGGCGCTCATCGGCGACAGCATCAACGTGCTGTCGACGAACTGGACGGGCCCCGGCGCCTGCCAGAACGATTGCCAGTCGCGCCAGGTGATCGGTCAGCGCCTCGCGGCGGCGACGACGATCTACACCGCCTTCCTCGGCGGCACCGACACCACCGCCGGCGGCAACTACAACGGCGGCCTCGAGAACTACCCCCGCTTCCACGAGGACTGGAGCGGCGGCCGCGTGCTCTTCTACCGCGGCTCGTTCGTCAGCCTCGGCAACCCGGTGCACGCCAACGGCCGGTGGTCGTCGCAGAGCTACAGCCCGCCGGTCCGGAACTGGGACTTCGACACCGACTTCATGCAGGTGGAGCTGCTCCCCCCGCTCACCCCGCGCGCGGTGAACGTCGAGCAGATCCTCTTCACGCAGAACTTCCGCTAGCCCGCCTTGCGAGGGGCAGCTTCACCCGGCCGGCAGTGCACGCACTGCCGGCCGGTTTCATTTCAGGCCCGCGCGAGCAGTCCTCGTGCGATGACCTTCAGCTCGAGGATCGGCTTGACGCCCTCGAAGATCGGCAGCACGAGCGCGTCGACGACGTGGCGGGAGATCGCGAACTCCTCCGCGTAGCCCCAGCCGCCGTGGAGGAGCTGCCCCTCCTGCGTCAGCGCCACGGCGACGTCGCAGGCGAAGAGCTTGGCCATCGCCGCCTCGAGGGACGCCGACTCCTCGTCGACGTCCATCGCCCGGGCCGCGGCGTAGGTGAGCTGCCGGGCGGCGGCGAGGTTCGTCGCCATGCGCCCGAGCTTGTACTGGGTGAGCTGGAACTCGCCGATCGGCTTGCCGAACTGCTTGCGCTCGCTGACGTAGGTCGCCGTCGCCTCGAGGGCCGCCTGCGCGACGCCCGACGCGCGACCTCCGGTCTGCAGGCGTCCGGCGACGAATCCCTGCATCTGCAGGCCGAACCCCCGCCCCTCGCCCGTCGTCGCCGCCGATCAGGTGATCGCCGGGGACGAAGAAGCGCTCGAACGCGAGGGTGTACGAGTGCATGCCGCGGTAGCCCGGCGTCCGATCGGCCTTGCCGTGCAGCGTGCCGCCGCCCGGCTGCGTCATCGTGAACTCGTGGCCGTCGAACCGCTCCTTCGGCACCACGAACAGCGACAGTCCGCGGGCCCCGGACTTCATGTCGGGATTGGTGCGTGCGAGCAGCGCGAGGACGTCGGCGCGACCGGCGAACGTGCACCAGGCCTTGGCGCCGGTGATGAACCAGCCGCTCTGCCCGCCCTGCTCGCCACGCTCCGCCCGGCAGCGCACCGCCGCCACGTCCGAGCCGGTGTCCGGCTCGGTGACCGAGATGCCGACCATCAGGTCGCCCGCGGCGACCGGCGGCAGCCAGCGCTGCTTCTGCGCCTCGGTGCCGCCCTTCAAGAGCGCCTTCGTCAGGATCTCGGGCCGCGTGAGCAGACTGCCCGCGGCCGCGAGCGACGCCGACGACAGCTCCTCGGTGATCAGGATCATCACCAGGTTGCCGATCCCCTGGCCGCCGTACTCCTCCGGGATCGACATCCCGAAGTACCCGAGCTCGCGCATCGCGTCGATGATCGACGCCGGCACCAGCTCGTCGTGGCGATGGATGTGCTCCGCGTGGGGCGCCACCTCCTTGCGCGCGAACTGCCGCGCGGAGTCGCGCGCCATCACGGCCATGTCCTCGGGCATCCACGTGTTGTTGACGCCGCGCGTGCGCATGACCTCGCGCCCGATCTCGCGGAAGCGCGCCTCGTGCTGCGCCGCCCGCACCGCCGCCAGCACCTCGGGATCGGCGAGCGTGCTCGCGAGCAGCCGAGTCGGGCAGATCGAAGTCCTCGCGCGCCCCCTCGATCCGCGACCGCGGAGCCGATCGGCGACCTCGGCGGCGAACGCCGCCGCCATCGCGTCGGTCGTGGCGTCGCCCTCGCCCGCCGCGCGCCGCTGGCGCGCGTACTCCGCCAGCGACTCGGCGGCCTTCACCTCGGTCGCGGCGTACGCGAGCCGCTCGGCGTGCACCTGATGCTCGTCGATCGCCCGCCCGCCGTCCGTGATCCGCCGCCCGGCCTCCAGCGCCGCGTCGAGCGCCCCGCGCGCGGCCCGCACCATCAGAGAAGTCTCGTCGGCCATGCCCGGATTTAGCACCGCCGAGAACTCCGAAACCAGAGCCCACGCTTCGCGCACTCCGCGCGTGCAGAGGGTGGGGGGCGGCCCCACCGACCCGGCGGGCGGGCGGCGGGGTGCGCGCGGAGGCGAGAGCGCCGCCGCTACGGAGCCATAGGCGGAGTAGGCGGCGCGCCTCGTCGCCTCCGCGCGCACCCCGCCGCCCGCCCGCCGCCCATCGATTGACGCACGCCGCGAAAATGTCGTACGCCCACGGGCCGCCCGCGGACACGGCGCAGGTTCAGGGGGAGCAGCACGCATGGACATTCGCAAGGTCGGCGTCCTCGGCGCCGGACAGATGGGGCTCGGGATCGCGCAGGCCGCCGCGCGCGCCGGGTACGCCACCACGCTCGTCAAGGCGACACCCGGGGTCGCTCGACGCCCAGCGCGGCAAGGTCGAGAAGCAGCTCCAGAAGGACGTCGAGCGGGGCAAGCTCACCGCCGCCGACCACGGCGCGCTGCTCGAGCGCCTCGCGCTGGTCGACCAAGCTGCACGACCTCGCCGACGTCGACCTGGTGATCGAGTCGATCGTCGAGGAGCTGCCGACGAAGCGCGAGCACTTCGCCCGCCTCGACGAGATCGTCAAGGAGAGCGGCATCTTCGCGACCAACACGTCGACGCTGACGGTGGCCGAGATCGCCTCGGCGATGAAGCGTCAGGACCGCTTCATCGGCCTGCACTTCTTCAACCCCGTGCACGCCATGAAGCTGGTCGAGGTCGCGCCGACGCTGCGCACCGTCGAACGAGGTCGTCGACCGCCTGCGTGGCCTTCGCGACGAGCCTCGGCAAGGCGCCGGTCGTGGTCCCGGATTCGACGGGCTTCATCGTCAACCGGCTGCTGGTGCCCTACCTGATCGACGCCATCGCGTGTCTCGAGCGCGGCCTGGCGAGCGTGGGCGAGATCGACGCCGCGATGATGAACGGCGCCAACCACCCGATGGGGCCGCTGGCGCTCGCCGACTTCATCGGCCTCGACATCGTGCAGCACATGTCGTCGCTCCTGCACGACGAGTACCGCGAGCCGAGCTTCGCGCCGCCGCCGCTGCTGCGCCGCATGGTCCTGGGCGGGTTCCTCGGGCGCAAGAGCGGCTCGGGCTTCTACGACTACGCCAAGAATCCGCCGGCGCCGAACGACTGGCTCGTGCGTCGCGGGCCGCGCTGACGGCCGCCGATCCGTCGCGTCACTCGAGCGCGGCCTTGGGTCCGGCGGCGAGGATCTCGGCGTCGGTCGTCTGACCGTAGACCTGGATGAGCTTGGCGACGACGCCCGTCCATCCCGTCTGATGGCTGGCACCGATCCCGGCGCCGTTGTCGCCGTGGAAGTACTCGTAGAAGAGCAGGTGATCGCGCCAGTGGGGATCGGTCTGGAACTTCTCCGTGGATCCGAACACCGGCCGCCGCCCCTGCTCGTCGCGGAGAAAGATGGCCGCGAGGCGCCGGCTGATCTCGCGGCTCACCTCGAAGAGCGTCATCTGACGGCCCGAGCCGGTGGGGCACTCCACGGTGAATGCGTCGCCATAGTACGCGTAGAGCTGCACCAGGGCCCGCACGATGAGGACGTTCACCGGCATCCAGATCGGTCCGCGCCAGTTGGAATTGCCGCCGAACAGTCCAGTCGAGGACTCCGCCGGCTCGTAGTCGACCCGGTGCTCGACCCCGTGCACCGTGAAGACGAACGGGTGCTCGAGGTGGTGGCGTGACAGGGCGCGAATGCCGTACGGCGAGAGGAACTCGCGCTCGTCGAGCAGACGCGCGAGCACGCGGCGCAGCTTCGCCTCGGTCAGCGTCGAGAGGAGCCGGCGGCCAGCGACCCCGGGCGATCGGGCGACGCCACGTTCGCAGTCAGCTCCGCGTGGTAGCGGAGGAAGCGCGCCGCCCGCTCCCGCAGCTTCGGGAAGCGCTCGAGGACGTCGGCCTCGATGACGGTCGAGGCGCAGAGCGGCAGCAGCCCCACCATCGAGCGCACCTTCAGGCGCATCGCATCCCCGTCGGGCAGGCGCAGGACGTCGTAGAAGAAGCCGTCGTCTTCGTCCCACATCTCGTCGCGGTTGTTGCCGATGCGATCCATGGCCGCGGCGATCCAGAAGTAGTGCTGGAAGTACTTGAGCGCGGCCTCCTCGTAGACCGGATCGCGCTGCGCCAGCTCGATCGCGATGTCGAACATGTTCTGCGAGAAGAGCGCCATCCACGCGGTGCCGTCGGCCTGCTCGAGCCGGCCGCCGGTCGGCAGCGGACTCGAGCGGTCGAAGATGCCGATGTTGTCGAGACCGAGGAATCCGCCCTCGAAGACGTGCCGGCCGCTGGGATCCTTGCGGTTCAGCCACCAGGTGAAGTTGAGCGAGAGGCCGTGGAAGGCCCGGCGGAGGAACGCCAGATCGCCCTCGCCCCGCAGCGCCTTCTCCGTCTGGTAGACGAAGAGCGTGGCGAAGGCGTGGACCGGCGGGTTGACGTCGCCGAAGTTCCACTCGTACGCCGGAACCTGCCCGCTCGGATGCATGTAGAGGTCGTTCAGCATCAGCTCGAGCTGCTGCTTCGCGAAATCGATGTCGACGACCGACAGCGCGATCGTGTGGAAGGCCAGGTCCCAGGCGGCGTACCACGGGTACTCCCACTTGTCGGGCATCGAGATCACGTCGTCGTTCAGCATGTGGTACCAGTCGGCGTTCCGGAAGGTCGCGGCGCGCTGGTCGAGGAACGGGTTCGCGCCGTGGCCCTCGAGCCACGAGTCCACCGCGAGGAAGTAGTGCTGCTTGCTCCACAGCATCCCGGCGAGCGCCTGACGCATCACGCGGCGCTGGTCCTCCGACAGCGACGCCGGCATCACGACGTCGTAGAAGGCGTCGGCCTCGCGGGCGCGCGCGGCGAACACGTCGTCGAAGGCCGCGCCGAACGCCGCGTCGGGGGCGGCGTCCGTCAGGCGCAGGCGGAGCACGCGCGTCTCGCCCGGCGCGATGGAGAGCCGATGGTGCGCCGCCGCCTTGGTCCCGACCTGCGCCGGATTGACCGCGCCCCCGCGTCCGCCGACGAGGCAGTCGTTGATGCCGTCCTTCACCCACGGCGACGCGTTCGGCTGCCCGAAGAGACGCTCGGTGTTGGTCTCGTTCTCGGTGAACAGCAGCGGCACGTCGCCCTCGCACCAGAGCCAGCGGTCGCCGAGCATCTCGTGCGACGCCGCGATCGCCACGTCGGCGCCGTGGCGCACGGCGCGCAGGACGGGCCGCGGATCCTCGGTATCCTTCCAGGTGCGGCGGAACCACAGCGTCGGCAGCACGTGCAGCGGCGCCGCCTCCGGACCGCGATTGGTCACCGTGATGCGGACGAGGACGTCCTCGGGCGCCGCCTTCGCGTACTCCACCACCACGTCGAAGTAGCGGTCCTCGTCGAAGACGCCGGTGTCGATCAGCTCGTACTCCTGCTCGCGCCGGCTCCGGGCCTGGTTCGTCGTGACCAGGTCCGCGTAGGGGAAGGCGCGCTGCGGGTACTTGTAGAGCCAGCGCATGTAGGAATGCGTCGGCGTGGAGTCGAGGTAGTAGTAGTACTCCTTCACGTCCTCGCCGTGGTTGCCCTCGCTGTTGGTGAGCCCGAAGAGCCGCTCCTTCAGGATCGGATCGGCGCCGTTCCACAGCGCGAGCGCGAAGCACAGCCGCTGCTTGTCGTCGGAGAAGCCGGCGAGACCGTCCTCACCCCACCCGTACGCCCGCGACCGCGCCTGGTCGTGCGAGAAGTAGTCCCACGCGGCACCCGACTCGCTGTAGTCCTCCCGCACCGTGCCCCACTGGCGTTCGCTGAGGTACGGTCCCCACTTCCGCCAGGGCACGCCGTGCTCGTGCACCTCCGTCAGTCGCTGACTCTCGGCGTCCATGCGCGCACCCTGCGACGGCTCGTCCGACGACGCAACCCGGGTGCACCGCCTTGACCCTCCGTGACGCCGCGTGTTACCCGGACGCCGCTCATGCGCTTCTACGAGTTCGAGGCCAAGGCGCTGTTCGCACGTCACGGCACGCCGCTGCTCAGCGGTCGCGTCGCGCGAGACGCCGGCCGAGGCGCGACAGATCGCCGAGCGAGATCGCCGGCGCGGTCGTCCTCAAGTCGCAGGTCCTGACCGGCGGCCGGATGAAGGCGGGCGGCGTCAAGTTCGCCGACGACGCCTGCCGAGGCCGAGGCCGCCGCCGACGCCATCCTGAAGCTCGAGATCAAGGGCCAGAAGGCGCGCGGCGTGCTGTCGAGCAGCGCGTGGCGATCGCGAAGGAGTACTTCGCGGCGGTCACGTGGGACGGCCGCCGGAAGCTGCCGGTCATCATCTTCAGCGACATGGGCGGCATCGACATCGAGGAGGTGGCCGAGAAGCATCCGGAGCACGTCTCGCGCACCCACGTCTCGACGCTCGTGCCGTTCACGCCGTACCTCGCCAAGCAGGCGATCGCGGCCGTCGGGCGTGAGCGGCGACGACCTGAACCGCCTGACGCCGATCGTCGCCACGCTGGTCGAGATCTTCCTCCGCTACGACCTGACGCTCGCCGAGATCAACCCGCTCGGCAAGACCGAGGACGGGCAAGTTCCTGGTGCTCGACGGCCACGTCGACCTCGAGGGCGACGCGCGCGACAAGCACGCCAAGCTCCTCGACGAGCTCGGCGTCGGCAAGGACGAGACGCGCGAGGCCCGGCCGCCGACGGAGTTCGAGATCCGCGGCGCCGCAGGTCGACGCGTCGGATCATCGCGGCGTCGCCGGCAACGTCAAGGAGTTCGACGGCGACCTCGGGCTGGTGATCGGCGCCGGCGGCGGCTCGCTCACGCTCTTCGACGCCATCCGCAAGCACGGCGGGCGCCCCGCCAACTACTGCGAGATCGGCGGCAACCCGAGCGTGCAAGCAAGGCGTGCGAGCTGACCAAGCTGATCCTGTCGAAGCCGGGCGTGAAGCAAGATCGCGGTCATGATGAACGTGGTCTCGAACACCCGCGTCGACATCGTCGCTCGCGGCGTCATCAAGGGGTGCGTCGAATCGGGCCGCAATCCGGCCGACACGATCGCGATCTTCCGCATCCCGGGCGCCTGGGAGGACGACGGCTTCAAGATCCTCCGGAAGTACGGCGTCGAGTACTGCGACCGCACCGGTCTCCATGTACGAAGCCGCCGGCCGCGCCGTCGCGAAGATGGCGGGATGACGCGCATGCGGATCGGAACGTTCGCCGTGCTCACGCTCACAGCCGCGGTCGCCCTGGCGGCCGAGCTGCCGCCGCTCAAGAGCGGGATGTGGAAGTTCGATCGGACCGTGAACCGCTCGGATCAGCCCGACAAGCCCGAGAAGCTGTCGACCCAGGCCTGCACCAACCCGGCCGACGACATGAAGGTGCAGCGGGAACAGATGGTGAAGAGCGGCTGCACGACCACGCCCCCGGAGCAGAAGGTCGACACCTTCAGCTTCACCTGGTCGTGCGCGCTGCCGAACGGGGCGACGGGCACGGGCAAGAGCGCCATCACCTACTCGAGCGACACGGCGTACTCCGCCACCTTCGAATCCGACGCGCGCCACGAGGGGCGGCGGATCTCCACCACTGAGACGCTGAAGGCGACGCGCGTCGGCGATTGCCCGAAGTAGGTCGCAGGAACCACCCGATGTCCATCCTGATCAACGCCGATACCACCGTCATCATCCAGGGCATCACCGGCCGCGAGGCCGTGAACCTGACGCGCGAGGGTCTCGACTACGGCACCAAGATCGTCGGCGGCGTGACGCCCGGCCGCGCCGGCCGCGACGTCTACGGCGTTCCGGTCTACGACTGCGTCCGCGACATCACGTCGAGAATGCACGTCGACGGCTCGATCGTCACGGTCCCGCCCCGCTTCACCCGCGACGCGGTGTTCGAGGCGATCGAGGCGGGCGTGAAGCTCATCGTCATCGTCACCGAGCGCATCCCGCGCGGCGAGGTGGCGCAGATGGTCGAGCTGGCGCGGCTCCGCGGCGCGCGCATCATCGGGCCGAACTGCCTCGGCATCCTGTCGCCGGGCGAAGCCAAGATGGGCGGCCTCGGCGGTCCCGCCGTCAACGTCCGGCGCGCCTTCACCAAGGGGCCGATCGGTGTGATGTCGCGCTCGGGCGGCATGACCACCGAGATCGCGAACACGCTCTCCGCCGCAGGCCTCGGGCAGTCGACCTGCGTCTCCATCGGCGGCGACGCCGTGATCGGCTCGACGTACGCCGAGCTGATGCCGCTCTTCGAGGCCGACGCCGAGACGAAGGCGATCGCGATCTACTCGGAGCCCGGCGGCCGCATGGAGGCCGAGCTTGCCGACTGGGTGCGCGAGCACAAGAGCCGGCTGCCGATCGTCGCGTTCATGGCGGGCCGCTTCATGGACGAGATGCCGGGCATGCGCTTCGGGCACGCGGGCACCATCGTCGAGGGCAAGGCCGACACGACCGCCGACAAGATCGAGCGCATGCGCGCCGCGGGCATCTCGGTGGCCGAGCGGATCGAGGACATTCCAGCGCTCGTGAAGGAGCGTCTGGCGAAGGCGGGACACTGATGGCCGGCATGTTCATCGACGTCCAGGTCGACCACGCGGTCGCGACCGACCACGCGCTGGCGAAGAAGCTCACCGAGGTCTGCCCGGTCAACATCTTCGCCACCAAGCCCGACGGCACGCTGCGCATCGTCGACGAGAACCTCGACGAGTGCACGCTGTGCGACCTCTGCATCCAGGCCGCGCCCGCGGGCCAGGTGCGCATCGTCAAGCTCTACGAGCAGTAGCGTCATGCGCCTCCTCGGAGACGTCCTGCGTCTGCTGTCCGCGGCGTCGCTGGGGGTCTTCGTCGGCGCGAACCTGACCGAGGGCGGCCTCCTCGTCCCCTGGTGGCGCTCGCTCGCTCCGGAGGAGTTCCTCCGGTGGTATGCCGCCAACGCTCGGAGGCTGCTGGACTTCTTCAGTCCGCTGACGACGGCGACCGCGCTGATCGTGCTGGCAGCGGCGCTCGTCTCGCTCTGGGACGCCCATCCGGGACGGTGGTCCGCGGTGGTCGCGGCCGGACTCATGGTCGTCGTCGTCGCGAGCTTCTTCGTCTACTTCCAGGACGCGAACGCGAGCTTCGCCACCGGCAGCATCGGCGTCGAGGGGGTGGCAGCCGCGCTGCGAACCTGGGGCCGCTGGCACTGGGCGCGCACTGCGTTGAGCGGCGCCGCGCTCGTCGCGGCACTGCGGGCCCTGTAATGGACATCGCCGGCAAGGTCGCCCTGCTGACCGGCGGCGCGCGGATCGGCCACACGGTGGCGGAGGCGCTCGCACGGCGCGGCTGTGCCGTCGCCCTCACCTACCGCGCCTCCCGCGAGGCGGCGGAGACGACGGCCGACGCCGTTCGCGCTGCCGGCGCCCGCGCGATCGTGGTCCACGCCGACGCCACCGACGAGGCGCAGGTCGACGCCGCCGTGGCCGCCACCGTCGCCGGGCTCGGGCGCCTCGACGTGCTGGTGGCGATGGCGTCGACGTACGAGAAGACCCCGCTCGACCGCGTCACGCGGAAGGACTGGACCGACGCCATCGATGCCAACGCGACCAGCGCCTTCCTCTTCGCCCTCGCCGCCGCCCCGCACATGCGCGCCGCGGGGGCCGGTCGCATCGTCACGGTGAGCGACTGGCTGGTGCCCAGCGGCCGCCCCCGTTACCTCGACTACACGCCATACTACGCCGCCAAAGCGGCGCTCTCGGGGCTGACGCAGTCCCTGGCGCTCGAGCTCGCCCCGACGATCCTGGTGAACGCCGTTGCACCCGGCCCCGTGCTCGCTCCGCCCGACCTGTCGCCGGAAGAGGTCGCGCGCGTGGCGGCGGCGACGCCGCTCGGCCGCTGGGGTGGCGCCGCCGAGGTGGCGAAGGCCGTCCTGTTCCTCGTCGAGACGGACTTCGTCACCGGCGAGAGCATCCGCGTCGACGGCGGGCGGCATCTGCGATGACGGGTCCGCACGGCGCCGTCCCCGCCGACTGCCCGCGCGAGCTCGTGCAGCGCCTGAAAGCGGGATAGAGAGGGGGCATGCAGTGGAACCCGGTGATGGCTGGGGTGGTCCGCACCATCGGCAGTCTGCACGCCCGCCTGTTCAGCCTCTTCGGCGGGCCCGGCCTCCTCGGCCGCAACATCCTCGTCCTGACCACGCGCGGACGGAAGACCGGTCAGGCGCACGCGACGGCGCTCCTCTTCGTGCGCGACGGCGAGCACCTCTACGTCGTCGCGTCGTTCGGCGGCAGCGACACGCCGCCGGGATGGTACAAGAACCTCGTCGCGACGCCCGACGTCGAGGCGCAACCGCCCGGGGCCGAACCGCGGCGCTACCGCGCCCGCACGCTCGACGCGGCCGAGGCAGCGCCGGTGTGGCCGAAGCTGCTCGCCATCTACCCGACGTTCGCCGACTACCAGAAGCGGACCACGCGCCGCATCCCGATCGTCGAGCTCACGCCGATCCCGTGACGCGGCAGCGCTACTCCACCGGCTCCGCCTGGGAGCCGGTGATCGGCTGCTCGCGTGCAATACGCTCGGGCGACCTGCTCACGATCTCGGCCACGGCTCCGCTCGCCGCCGACGGCGCCACCACCGCGGCACCGGACGCGTACGGGCAGATGCGACGGATCCTGGCGATCATCACCGAGGTGATCGAACGCGCCGGCTTCGCGCTCGGCGACGTGGTGAAGACGAGGATCTACTTCACGTCCCGTGCCGACGTCGAGGAGATCGCGCGAGCGCACGGCGAGGTGTTCTCCGCCATCCGCCCGGCCAACGCCTTCGTGCAGGTCGTCGGCTTCGCCGATCCCGCGTGGCACGTCGAGGTCGAGGTCGAGTGCCACCGCAACCCCGGGATATGATCCCGCGGCCGACGCCTCACTCCCCCGCGGGCTGAGTCGACGCTTGAGCTTGAGCGGCACGACCCGGCGCTTGCCCAACCGCTCGATCCGCGGCCCTCGCGTCGGCCCTCGGAGTGGTGTACGCACGCGGCGATGCGCAATCCCCGCGATTTCTTCAAGCCCCTGGCGCTCGGCGCGCCCGATCCCGTGCGCGAGATCCCGATCGCGCCCTCGCGCGTGATCCATTTCTTCGACCCGAGCAATCCCAAGATGGCGGCGAAGCTGCCCGACCTGGCGCGCCAAGCTGACATCCTGCTGGGGAACCTCGAGGACGCCATCCCGGCGGACAAGAAGCTGGATGCGCGGAACGGACTCGTACAGGTCGGGCGCGAGGTCGATCTCGGCGGTACGCCCTTGTGGACCCGCATCAACAGCCTCGACTCGCCGTGGTGTCTGGACGACCTGACGACGCTGGTGGGGACGATCGGCAACCGGCTCGACGTCGTCATGGTGCCGAAGGTCGAAGGGCCGTGGGACATCCACTACGTCGACCGGCTGCTGGCGCAGCTCGAGGGGAAGCACAAGCTCACGCGTCCCATCCTCGTGCATGCGATCCTCGAGACCGCGCAGGGCGTGACCAACGTCGAGGAGATCTGTACCGCCAGCCCGCGCGTCCAGGGCATCAGCTTCGGTCCGGCCGACCTCGCCGCCTCACGGCGCATGAAGACGACGCGCGTCGGTGGCGGTCATCCCGCGTACCTGGTGCGGGCCGACCCCGACAAGACGAACCCCGACGCCCCGCGCGCGACCGCGCAACAGGACCCGTGGCACTACTCCGTGGCGCGCATGGTCGACGCGTGCGCCGCGACCGGCGCCCTGCCCTTCTACGGTCCCTTCGGCGACATCGGCGACGCGCTCGGCTGCGAGGATCAGTTCCGCGCCGCGTTCCTCCTCGGGTGCGTGGGCGCGTGGTCACTCCACCCGAACCAGATCACGATCGCGAAGAAGGTCTTCAGCCCGCCGGTCGACGAGGTCCTCTTCGCCAAGAAGGTGCTGGAGGCGATCCCCGACGGTCGCGGCGTGCACATGATCGACGGCAAGATGCAGGACGACGCCACCTGGAAGCAGTGCAAGGTGATGGTGAACCTGGCGCAGCTGCTGGCGAAGAAGGATCCCGATCTGGCCAAGGCCTACGGGTTCTGAGGAGACGGGATGCTGACCCGCGTCCATCACGTCGGGCTCGTCGTCCGCCGCCTCGAGGACGGCCTCGCCTTCTGGCAGGACACGCTCGGGCTGCGCGTCTCGAAGCAGGCGACCGTCCAGGATCAGGGCGTGAAGGCGGCACTGCTGCCGATCGGACGCAGCGAGATCGAACTGCTGGAACCGATCAGCGCGGCGGGCGGCGTCGCCAAGTTCCTCGAGAAGCGCGGCGAGGGTTTGCATCACGTCTGCTTCGAGACGCCGGCCGTCGCCGACGAGCTCGCGGCCGCCCGGGATCGCGGGTTCCCGCTGATCGACGAGGCGCCGCGCGCCGGCCTCGCCGGCATGATCTGCTTCCTCCATCCCAAGGGCACGCGCGGCGTGCTGGTCGAGTTCGCGACCCCCCCGCGCGGCGAGACGCACCATGCCGCCGCCGGACCCGGGGCGCTCGGCGGGCTCGCGCTCGCCGAGATCACGGCCAACAGCCGTGAAGCAACGAGCGCCGCCGACCTCTTCCGCACGAAGCTGGGACTCGCCGCCGCGCCGGCGACGTCGGCGACGGGCACCGTCAGCGCCGCGGTCGAAGTGGGCGGCGTGCGGCTGCATTTCGTCAGCGCCGACCCGCGGGCCGCCGGACCCGAGGCGGCGGCGCTGCGCGCCCAGGTCGAGGTGTCGGGCGAGGGCCTTTCCGGTCTCGTCCTCGAGGTGCCCGACGCGCACGCGGCCCGGGCGGCGCTCACTGCGCTGGGACCGCTCCCCGACGGCGACGGATTCCATCTCGCCGCCGACCGCTGCCACGGCGTGCCGCTCGCCTTCCGCCGCGCCTGACGATCGTCACACCCCGCATCCGCCGCGGCGATTGCGTGGCGCATCCCGCCTCGCCATGTCGCCCGAGTGGACACCGCGGCGGTCGGGGACCGCCGTGGATGCAGGCGACCGCCACGGCACAGCGCTTGCTGCTAAGGGTGGGCCGACCCCGCGGGTCGTGTCCGGGCATGAATCCGTTCCGCATCGCACGCATCCGATCCGTCGCTCGGATCCTCCTCGCAGTCGCCGCCGTCCTCGTCGGGAGCCGCAGCGCGATCGGCATCGTGCTCCCCCCTGGGTTCGAGGCCACGAACGTCTTCACCGGCCTCACCTCGCCGACCGCGGTGCGCTTCGCTGCCGACGGCCGCGTCTTCGTCGCGGAGAAGAGCGGCATCGTCAAGGTGTTCCCGAGTCTCGGAGCGCCGACGCCGACGGTGTTCGCCGACCTGCGAACGAACGTCCACAACTTCTGGGACCGCGGGCTGCTCGGTCTGGCGTTGCATCCCGATTTTCCGGCGACACCGTACGTCTACGTGCTCTACACGCTGGACGCGGCTCCCGGAGAGACACCGCCGCGCTGGGGCACGCCCGGAGCGACCTCCGACGGCTGCCCCAATCCACCCGGCGCGAACACGGCAGGATGCGTCGTCGGCGGCCGGCTCTCGCGTCTCACCGCCGCCGGCGACGTGATGACGGGCAGCGAGGACGTCCTCATCGAGAACTGGTGCAACCAGTTCCCGAGCCACTCCGTCGGCTCGCTGGCGTTCGGCGCCGACGGCGCGCTCTACGTGAGCGGCGGTGATGGCGCCAGCTTCACCGGCGTCGATTACGGCCAGTTCGGCCTGCCGGTGAATCCCTGTGGCGATCCGCCCGTCGCTGTGGGCGCCGTCCAGAGTCCGCCGACTGCCCTGGGCGGCTCGCTTCGCTCGCAGAACCTCGGTCCGACCGCGATGGGATCTGCGACCTACGCCGGCAAGATCCTGCGCGTCGACCCGCTGACCGGCGCCGCGCTCGCCGACAATCCGCTGATCGGGTCTCCGCTGGCCGGCGCCGACCGCATCATCGCGCAGGGGTTGCGGAACCCGTTCCGCTTCACCATCCGCCCCGGCACCGACGAGCTCTGGATCGGCGACGTGGGCTGGAACGACTTCGAGGAGATCGACCGGATCGCCGATCCGACCGTCGGCGTCTCGAACTTCGCCTGGCCCTGCTTCGAGGGCTTCGGTCAGCAGCCGAGCTTGGCCGCCACCGGGCTCGACGCCTGCACCGCGCTGTACGACTTCCCCGCCGGCACCGCTGCGCCGTTCTTCGCCTACGACCACCACGAGCAGGTCGCCGCCGGCGACAACTGCGCCACGGGCAGCTCGTCGATCTCCGGCATGGCGTTCCACGGCAGCGGCGGTTACCCCCAGGCCTACGACGGCGCCCTCTTCTTCGCCGACTACTCGCGGCACTGCATCTGGACCATGCAGCCGGACTCGGGCGGAGATCCCGATCCGCAGACGCGTGCCGGATTCGCCAGCACCGCCGGCGGACCCGTCGACCTGCAGATCGGCCCCGGCGGCGACCTCTACTACGTCGATCTCGACAACGGGTCGGTCCGTCGCATCCAGTACACCGCCACCCCGCCGCCCACCGCCGTGATCCAGGCCGATCGGACGAGCGGCCTCCTGCCGCTGACCGTCAACTTCGACGGCAGCGCGTCGAGCGACCCGCTGGGCGGCCCGATCGCGTACAGCTGGGACCTGAACGGCGACGGCATCTACGGCGACGCCACCACCGCCACCGCCCAGTTCACCTACACGACGACCGCCAACGTCACCGTCGGTCTGCAGATCACCGGCGCGAGCGGCGCGGGTAGCACGACCGTCACCGTGCACGCGGGACGCACGCCGCCGAGCGTGACCATCGCGACGCCCACCGGCGCGACGCTGTGGCAGGTCGGCGACGTCATCACCTTCGCCGGCAGCGCCGTCGACCAGCTCGACGGGCCACTCCCGCCGTCGGCCCTCGAGTGGTCGGTGCTGATCCACCACTGTCCGTCGAACTGCCACCTGCACTACCTCGAGACCTTCCCCGGCGTCGCCGGGGGATCGTTCGACGCGCCGGACCACGACTTTCCCTCGTACCTCGAACTCGTGCTGACGGCGACGAACTCGGGCGGGCTCACGGAGACGCAGAGCGTCCGCCTCGACCCGGCGACCGTCGCCCTCACCTTCGAGTCCGACCCGAGCGGGCTCCTGCTCGGGGCGGGCGGCACCAGCGCGGCGACGCCGTTCGGCCGCACCGTCATCGTCGGCTCGAACGTCACGGTCGCGGCGCCGTCACCGCAGGTCGTCGCCCCGGACACCCACTGGTTCAGCGAGTGGTCCGATCAGGGCGCCCCGAGCCACACCATCGTGGCACCCGCGACCGACGCCGCGTACGCCGCCACGTACCTTCCGGCCCCGCCACCGTTCCCGCCGCCATGGGTCGACGAGGACGTCGGCAGCGTCGGCGTGCCGGGCAGCGCCTCGTGGCTCAGCTATGGCGGCGGGACGTTCACGGTGCGCGGCGCCGGCAGCGACATCTGGCTGACCGCCGATGGGTTCCACTTCGTCCACCAGGCGCTGACCGGCGATGGCGAGATCGTCGCCCGCGTGGTCACCCAGCAGAACACGTCGGAGTGGGCGAAGGCCGGGGTGATGATCCGTGAAGACCTGAGCGCCGGCAGCCGCTATGCCTTCGTTCCCGTCACCCCGCTCAACGGGGCTACCTTCCAGCGCCGGACCCAACCCGACGCGTACGCCTCCGGGACGCCCGGGCCGGACGCGACGGCGCCGTACTGGGTGCGCCTCCTGCGCAGCGGCGACCTCTTCCGCGCGTTCGTCTCGCCCGACGGCGCGAGCTGGACCGAGATCGACAGCGTGACCATCCCCATGGGCGCCGCCACCCGCATCGGGCTCGCGGTCACCAGCCACGACAACGCCCGTCTCGGGCAGGCGACATTCGACCAGGTGACGGTCTCCGGCGGCGTCGTGGGCACGACGACGACGTCCACTTCCACTTCCACTTCCACCTCCACCTCGACCTCGACCTCGACCTCGTCCTCCACCTCGTCCTCGTCCTCGTCCACGACGTCGACCTCGTCCACCACTTCGACGTCCACGTCGACGACGGCGCCGCCCCCGACCACGACGTCCACCTCGAGCACGACCACCACGACGACCAGCAGCACGTCGACCTCCAGCACGACCACGAGCACCTCGACGTCGACGACCAGCACGTCGAGCACGTCGACGTCCCTGACGACCTCGACCACGACGTCGACGACGCTCGGGCCATCGCCCACAACGAGCACGACCCTACCGAGCCCGGACTGCAGCGCCTGCGCAGCCGACTGCTGCCCCGATCCGCAGCGCCTCGTGCTGCGCTCCGTGCGCATCGGACGCGCCGGCACCATCCGCCTGCGTGGGGCCTACACACCCGACCCCGGCACGCCACTCGATCCGCGGACGCAGGAGACCGACGTCCGCATCGGCACGGTCGACACGATCCTGCGTTGCGCGGCCGTTCCGGCCGGGGCGTGGAGCCGCACCGGCAAGCACCGCTACGCTCTTCGTGACCGCTCGGGCGCTCCCGGACTGAGCAGCGGCCGGCTCCGGCAAACGCGAGCGGGCGCGGTGCGATTCGATCTGCGGGCGACCGGCGTCGACGTGGCCGGCGCGAAGGGAGACCTGATCACGCTCACGCTGCACGCGGGCAATCGCTGCTGGCGCGGCGGCACAGGAACGCCGCTCAAGCGCTGAATCCGCCGCCGACGTTTGCAGCCCGGAGCGACGGCCGGCATATCAGGCGCACGACGATGACGGCAGAATCGTTCAGCCCGGCGGACCGGGCCCAGATCGCGGCGCGCGGCACCACCGTCGAGGAGGTGTCGCGCCAGCTGGCGCTGTTCGCGTCGCCGCCGGCGGCCACCCGGCTCGACCGGGCGTGCACCCCGGGCGACGGGCTGCGCGTGCTCGACGGCGACGAGCGGGCGGTGCTCGGGGCCGCGCACGCCGTCGCGGCGGCCGACGGACGCTTCCTCAAGTTCGTCCCCGCGTCGGGCGCGGCGAGCCGCATGTTCAAGGCGCCGCTCTGGGCCCTGGGGCTGCCCGAGCCGCCGCGACGCGACACCATCGCAGGTCTCGCCGCCGGCGGGAACGGCGATGCGCGCGATCTGGTCGCCCTGATGGACGGCCTCGAGCGCATCGGCTTCTTTCCCGACCTCGAGCGCACGGTCGCGGCCCGGGGCGGCGACGTCCGCGCGCTGCTCGCCGCGGGGGAGTGGCGCGACATCCTCGCCGCGCTGCTCACCGCCGACGGCCTCGACTACGGCGCCCGGCCGAAGGGGCTGATCCCGTTCCATCGCTACCCCGACGGATCGCGCACGCCGGTGGAGGAGCACCTCGTGGAGGCTGCCGCCTACGCCCGCGATCGCGACGGGCGCTGTCGGCTCCACTTCACGGTATCGCCGCAGCATCTGGAGGGCTTCCGCGCGCTGCTCGACCGCGTGGGAGCCGACGTCGAGCGGCGCCTGGGCGCCCGCTTCGCGATCGGATTCTCCTTCCAGAAGGCGTCGACGGACACGATCGCCGCAGACGAGACCAACGGCCCGTTCCGGACGCGCGATGGCACGCTCCTCTTCCGTCCTGGCGGCCACGGCGCGCTCCTGGAGAACCTGAGCGACCTCGGCGCCGACCTGGTGTACGTGAAGAACGTCGACAACGTGGTCCCGGAACGCCTGCTGGCGCCCACCGTCGAGTGGAAGCGGGCCCTCGGTGGACTCCTGGTGACGTTGCAGCGCCGGGTGTTCGAGCTGCTCGAGGATCTCGAGACACCGTCGCGCGCGGCGCTGGAGGCGGCGATCGCGTTCGTCACCGGCGAGCTGCTGCTCCCGGTGCCGGCCGCGCTGCGGTCGGACGTGACCGCGCTCGCCAGCCATCTGCGAGACCGTCTCGATCGGCCGCTCCGGGTGTGCGGCATGGTGCGCAACCTCGGAGATCCGGGCGGCGGCCCATTCTGGGTCCGCGGCAGGAACGGCGACGTCACCGCGCAGATCGTCGAGACGGCACAGGTCGACGCCGGCGACCCGGCACAGAAGGCGCTCCTCGCCGCGGCCACGCACTTCAACCCCGTCGACCTCGTCTGCGCGCTGCGCGACCGCCGCGGCGACGCATACCCGCTGGCGCGCTTCGTCGACCCCGACGCGGTCTTCCTGTCGCAGAAGTCGCACGAGGGACGCGTGCTGAAGGCGCTCGAGCACCCCGGGTTGTGGAATGGGAGCATGGCGGGGTGGAACACGGTCTTCGTCGAGGTACCGTCGATCACCCTGAACCCGGTGAAGACGGTCAACGACCTCCTTCGCCCCGAGCATCAGCCTGCCTGACGTCCGGCGAGCCGCGCTGCGAGGACTACTCCTCGCGCTGCTGACGGCAGGGACAGCGGACGCGGCGCGCGTGGCGCCGCCGCCGCCGGGGCTGCTCTACCACGGCGTGTATCCCGGAGGCCGCACCGGCCACGAGGACGACCTCACCCCGGCCGACGTCGACGCCTATGAAGCCGCGAGCGGGGCGCGCGTCGCGTGGATCTACTTCTCGAACAACTGGTATCGCGAGCGCACCTTTCCCGCGGCCACGGCGACCTGGATCCGCGAGCGCGGCGCGGTCCCGTGGATCCGTCTGATGCTCCGTTCCTCGACCGACCCGCACGAGGCCCGGCGCGAGCGTACGTTCCGCCCCGAGCGCATCGCCGACGGCGACCTCGACGACGATCTCCGCCGCTGGGCTCGCGGTGCCCGGGACTTCGGTACGCCGGTCGTCGTCGAGCTCGGCACCGAGTGCAACGGCAAGTGGTTTCCGTGGAACGCGCGTTGGAACGGCGCCTGGCACACGGGCTGGGGCGATGCCGCGCGCCCCGACGGCGCCGAGGTCTTCGCCGCGGCGTATCGACACGTGGTCGAGGTGATGCGTGCCGAGGGTGCGACCAACCTGACGTGGGTCTTCCACGTCAACTGGGAGGATCAGCCGGCGCGGGACTGGAACCGTCTCGAGGCCTATTACCCCGGCGACGACGTCGTGGACTGGCTGGCGGTGAGCGCCTACGGGCCGCAGTCCGCCGCTGACGACGTGGTGGCGTTCCGCGCACAGATGGACGCGGTAGTGCCGCGGCTCGTGGCCCTCGCCCCCGGGAAGCCGATCGTCGTCGCCGAGTTCGGCTGCACCGCACTCCATCCCGACGTCGCCCCCGACGCCTGGGCGGCGGCCGCGTTCGCCGATCTGCTCCAGGGGCGCTGGCCGGCGGTGATCGGCTTCTCGTGGTGGAACGAGCGCTGGCCGAACGACGACGATCCCGCCCACGACACGACCATGCGGCTCCAGGACCTGCCCGCACTCGCGGGGGCGGTCCGCGGCGCGCTGCTGCACGGCGTCGCCCGCCTGCAGCTCAGCCCGGTGCTCGTCGCTGCACCCACTCCGCCACCCGGTAGCCCGCCGTCCAGCCGATGAACCGGGCCATGTCCTCGCGGATGATGCGCTCGCCGTCGGCGGACGCGAAGAGCCCGCCGCCGTCGGCGAGGTGCAGCTCGGCGATGCCGTCGAGCTCCGCGCCGCCCGGCGACAGCCGCTGATCCACCACCCGCGTCACGTAGCGACGCAGCCCCGGGTGGTGCGTCAGCGCGAGGGGGACGTGGCGCTCGAGCCAGTGCGCGACGAACGCCGCGTGATCGAGGTCGGCGCGGCGGACGATCGGACACACGAGCTTCGTGCCGGACGAACGCGTCCCCGGCGCGCCCGGCGGTAGATCGTCGCGCTGCACGTACGTCGTCGTCACGTAGGCGTCGGCACCGCCCATGAAGCGCGCGACGTCCCGCGCGATGATCCGCTCGCCCTGCGGCGAGTCGTAGAGGCGTTCGTGGAAGTCCTCGAGGCGATCGAACGTGAGCGCGCCGATGCTGTCGAGCTCGGGAGCGCCGGGCGGCGTCGTCTCGACGACGTTGACGACGTAGCCGCGGAGCGTCGGATGGTGACGCAGCGCCAGCGGCACGTGACCGCCGAGCAGCAGCTCGGCATAGCGCGCGTGGGTCAGATCGGGGCGCCGCCGGCAGAGGAAGACCAGCGTGACCACGGCGTCAGCGCCACGGCTCGACGAGGATCTTCGCGTGCGCGTCGGGCCGGGCGAGCGTCTCGAAGGCCGACGGGACACCCTCGACGCCGACGCGTCCGGTGACCAGCGGTGCGACCGGGATGCGCCCCTCGGCGATCTCGACCAGCGTCCGGGCGAACTCGTCCGGCTGGTAGCCGAGCACGAACTGGATGGCCAGCTCCTTGTTGATGCCCAGGATCGGCTGGATGCGGTCGTCCTCCATGCACACGCCGGCAACGACGATCCGCGACTCCCGCGGCGCGTCGTGCATGATCGAGTGGAGGAGCCCGGGCACCCCGACGCACTCGAACACCAGCGCGGCACGCGCGCCCGCCGCGTCCCGCCAGGCGTCCATCGCCGGCCGCGCGGCGGGGTCGATGACCACGTGGGCGCCCATCTGCGTCGCCAGCGCGCGGCGCATCGGCGAGAAGTCGGCGGCGACGATCGGCTCGACGTCGCGCAGGCGGAGCGCGGCGATCACGGCGAGGCCGACGGGACCGCACCCGATGACCAGCGCGCCCTCGCCCGCGGCGACGCCGGACTTGGCGACCGCGTGCACGCCGACCGCCATCGGCTCCGTCAGCGCCGCGTGCTCCGTCGGGAGACCGTTCGGAACCGGAAGAATGAAGAGCTCCGAGAGCCGCATCAGCTCGCCGTAGCCGCCGGGGTACTCATTCGAGTAGCCGACGCCCTGGATCCCGCTCGCGCCCATCGCCAACGGCATCGAGACGACACGCTGGCCGGTGGCGAGTGCCCGCTGCGTTCCGGGGCCGAAATCGACGATCTCGGCACAGAACTCGTGTCCCATGATGACGTCCCGTGCCGGATCCAGGGTGAACGGCGCCCCCGACGCCCGCGCCGACTCCACGACCTTGTCCAGGTGCTTGAGCGCATGCAGATCGGAGCCGCAGATGCCGCAGGCGAGCGTCCGCACCAGCACCTCCCCGGGTCCCGGCTCGGGGTCGGGGACCGTGTCGACGACCAGGGTGGCATTCCGCATGACGGCAGCGCGCATGCGGGTGACCTAACACCGCCGGCCGCGGACGGGTCAAGGGCGGCCGGCGCCGGCGTACGACGTCTTGTCATGTGGGCGTCGTCGCGCGGCAACCTTCCCCTGCTAGGGTCGCGACACTCGATCAGCGCCACAGATTCCGCTCCCCCCACCCCACGGAGGGCCGCGCTCAAGGAGTGTGGCCCTCTGTTCATTTGTGCGCCGCTTGTTTCAGAGAAAGGTGATCTGCCCGTCACGCTGGCGCCACATCCGCCGTAGAAATGCGCGGCGCGAATGCCGACAATGTCGGCATGACGGAACGACACGACGAGCTTCGTGATCAGGAGCCGCGCACGCGGCTGTCCACCGGCCTCGCCCGTGACGCGGCCGAGGTGCGGGCCGCGCAACGGCTCCGCTGGCGCGTGTTCGCCGACGAGCTGCACGCGACGATCGACTCCTCCGAGTGCGGCCTCGACGCGGATCGCTACGATCCGTGGTGCGAACACCTGGTCGTCCGCGATGACGCCACCGGGCAGGTGGTGGGAACCTACCGCCTGCTCGACGCCGACCGCGCCGCGGCGCTCGGCGGCTTCTACACCGAGAGCGAGTTCGACTGCTCGCGACTCGTCACCCTGCCGCGCCTCGTCGAGGTCGGACGGGCGTGCATCGACCCCGCCTACCGCAACGGCGCGGTGCTGACCCTGCTCTGGTCGGCACTCGCCGGGCACATCCGCAGCCGTGGCCACGAGCACGTGATCGGGTGTGCCAGCATTCCGGTCGACGACGGCGGCCAGCGCGCGGCGGCCATCGTCGGGCGGCTCACGCGCGAGCACCTGAGCCCGCCGCCGTGGCGCGTGGTCCCGCGACACGCGTTCACCGTGCGCAGCATCGAGCCAGCGCCGACGGCGCCCCTGCCCACGTTGTTGCGGGGCTACCTCCGCATGGGCGCCTGGATATGTGGTCCCGCTGCGTACGACGCGGCGTTCCGCACCGCTGACGTCGTCGTCCTGCTCTCCATGGCGCGGATGGACCGGCGGTGGGCACACCGCTGGCAGCGGGCGGCGTGATGGTGCGCGTCGGTCGCACGCTCCAGACGACGACCACGCTCCTGCGGCTCTGGGGCGCGGCGAGGCGGGCCGCCCGCCTCGACCGCCCACGCCGCCACGCGCTCGCCGCCGAGCTCGCCCGGCGCACGGTCCGCGCGCTCGCGCTCGACGTCCGCGTCCGCGGCTGCGTCCCCGCCGATCGGCCCTTCCTGCTGGTCGCGAACCACGTGTCGTGGCTCGACGTGTACGTGCTGAACGCCGTCGGCGGCGCACTGCGGTTCGTGGCCAAGCGCGAGACGGCGTCCTGGCCGGTCGTCGGTCGGATCACGCGGGCGTTCGACACCATCTTCATCGTCCGCGGCAGCTTCCGCGACGCGGCACGCGTGCGCACGGCCGTCGCCGCCGCGCTTCGCGCCGGCGAGTCGGTCGCGGTCTTCCCGGAGGGCACCACCACCGACGGGTCGACCCTCCGCCGCTTCCATGGCGCGCTCTTCCAGGCGGCCATCGACGCCGGCGCCCACGTCGTCCCGGTCGCCCTGCGCTACGCTCGGCCCGACGGAACGCCGGCCACCGCCGCGGCCTTCATCGACGACATGACCTTCGCCGGCTCCCTCGCGCGCGTCCTGGCCGAGCCCGAGCTGCTGGCGATCCTGGACGTCGGCCAGCCGATCCCCGCGTCGGGCTGGACGCGTCGGGCCCTGGCGGGACACTGCCGCACGTTCGTCGCCACCGCGCTCGCGCTCCCCGACGCCGCCCTCGAGCCGGAGCGCGCACGGCCAGCACCTCGGTCCGCACCGCGCGCAGCGTGAGACCGCACGTCGATCCGCGCCCCTCTATCGAGAGGCGCGGCGTCGAAGTAGGATCTGGCGCGGAGGTTCCCGATGACCGACCCGGAACGCAGCGCGATCGCGGCCGTGTGCGTGATGGCCGCACTGGCCGACGGTACCCAGAGCCCCGAGGAGCGCGAGCAGGTGCGCACGATCCTGGACGGCATCGGCCTGCCGGAGCTCGGCTCCGTCCCGGAGCGGGTCGCGCGGAGCGAGGTGACCCCCACCTCCGCGGCGGCCGCGCTCGGCTCCCACGATCTGCGCGAGCTCGCCTGGGAGATGGCGGTCTGCGTGACCAACGCGGACGGGGTCACGAGCGACGCCGAGCGGCGCTTCCTGGACGGGCTGCGCGGGACGCTCGGTCTGCCGGCCGCCGCCGCCGACACCGTGCGCATGCGGGGCGAGGCGCTGGCGGCCGCGGCGGTGACGCCGGTGACCGGGGGGACCGACGGCGACGTCGAGCAGACGATCCGCAACACCGCCGTACTGACCGGCGCGCTCGAGCTGCTGCCGCAGGGGCTCGCGAGCCTCGCCATCATCCCGCTCCAGGCGCAGCTCGTGTATCGCATCGCGCAGCGCCACGGGATACAGCTCGACCAGACGGCGGCGCGCGAGCTGATCGCGACCGTGGGGATCGGGCTCACGGGGCAGATGTTCGAGTCGGTCGCCCGTCGGATCGTCGGAGCGATCGGCCGTGCGGTCGGGGGCGGCCTGGTCGGGGGCCTGACCACCACCGCGACCGGGGCGGCGCTCACGTTCGCCACCACCTACGCGCTGGGGCAGGTCGCCCAGAGCTACTACGATGGGGGACGCACCCTGGACGTCGCGCAGCTGAAGGCCCTCTTCCAGCAGAAGCTGGGCGAGGCGAAGGCCCTCTACGAGCGCTACGCCGGCGAGGTGCAGTCACGGGCGTCGTCCCTGGACCCCGCCAAGCTCATCGAGCTCGTCCGCGGCGCCTAGTCTCCGCAGACACTGCATCCCGCAAGACGCCGCGCGTCGACGACGTGACGCCCGCCATGGCGTCCGCGTCTACGCAGATCCGCCCGCGCTGCGGTACCGTATGACTCGTCGATGTCCGACGGGTCGATTCAACTCCGCGGGTCGTTCAGCCGATAGAGAGGCTCGGCGACGACATGCGCACCGCTCTCCTCCCCCTGCCGATCCTGCTCCTGATGGTCGGGATGGTGGCCGGAGCGCGCGCCGCCGATGCGCAGTCCACCGCCCCCACGCTCGCGGAGCGTGCGATCCGCATCTGCACGTCCGGCGACGACGTGCCGACTTCGGATCGCCTCGCGGCACTGGAACACGCCGTCGCGCTCGCCGAGGCGGCGCTGGACGCCGATGCGCACGATGGGCGGGCGCACTTCGCCCTGTTCTGCGCCCTCGGACGGCGCGCCCAGCTGACCGGCGCCGGCATCACCGCCGTCGCGACCCTCGTCCGTCTGCGGCGAGCGATCGACCGCGCGGTCGAGCTCGGCCCGACCGACGCCGACGCGCTCACGGCGAAGGCGATGTTCCTGACGCGGTTGCCGCGCTGGCTCGGGGGCGACGTGCGCGAGGCCGAGCATCTGGCGCGTCGCGCGCTCGCGGTCGATCCCGACCTCCCCGCGGCACACCTGGCGCTTGCGGAAGCCCTGGTCGAGATCGACACCGCCGCCGCCCAGCGCGAGGCGGCCTGGGCGCTCGACGCCGCCGAGCGCAGCCGGCGCGCCGACGACGCCGTAGCCGCGCGACTCCTCCTGCAGCGGCTGGCGAACGCCGACTGATCGTCAGTCCCCGCGAACCGCATGCGCTCCGCCGGGCCACGGCCGGTTGCCCTGCGGGGCCCCCGCCGGGTAAGCTCCGTCCCCTTTCGCGGCCCTGGCTTCGAGCCGGGCGCGCGGGCATTCTCCCCCCGAGAGGTCATCCGTGAACGCTGCGCTCAAGTCCTGGGTCGACGAAGTCGCTGCCCGCACCAACCCGTCACAGGTCCACTGGGTCGACGGCTCCGAAGCCGAGAACGAGCGCCTCGTCGACGAGATGCTGGCCAGCGGCACCCTGCACCGGCTGAACGCCGACCGCTACCCCAACTGCTACCTCCATCGCAGCGATCCGAGCGACGTCGCCCGCACCGAGCACCTCACGTTCATCTGCTCGTCCCAGAAGGAGGACACCGGGCCCACCAACAACTGGATGGACCCGCGCGAGGCCCGCACCAAGGTCGGCGCGCTGTTCGACGGCGCGATGCGCGGGCGCACCATGTACGTGATCCCGTACGTCATGGGACCGCTCGGCTCGCCGTCCAGCAAGGTCGGCGTCGAGATCACGGACAGCCCCTACGTGGTCGCCAACATGCGGATCATGACGCGCATGGGCGCCGCCGCGAGCCGCCAGCTCGGCAGCTCGGGCGACTTCGTGAAGGGCCTGCACTCGCTCGGCGACCTCAGCCCCGAGCGGCGCTTCATCTGCCACTTCCCGGAGACGAAGGAGATCTGGAGCGTCGGCTCGGGCTACGGCGGCAACGCGCTCCTCGGCAAGAAGTGCTTCGCGCTGCGCATCGCCAGCGTCCAGGCGCGCGACGAGGGCTGGCTGGCCGAGCACATGCTGATCCTCGGCCTCGAGAGCCCCGAGGGCGAGACGACGTACATCGCCGCGGCGTTCCCGAGCGCCTGCGGCAAGACGAACCTCGCCATGCTCGTCCCGCCCGCGTCGCAGAAGGGCTGGAAGGTGTGGACCGTCGGCGACGACATCGCCTGGCTGCGTCCCGGCCCCGACGGTCGGCTGTGGGCCATCAACCCGGAGGCCGGCTTCTTCGGCGTCGCGCCCGGCACGTCGTCGAAGACGAACCCGAACGCGATGGCCACCCTGCACGCCAACTCGATCTTCACCAACGTCGCGGTCACCGACGACGGCTGCCCCTGGTGGGAAGGGATCGACGGCCCGGTCCCCGAGCATCTGACCGACTGGCGCGGCCGCTCCTGGCAGAAGGGATCGACCGAGAAGGCCGCGCACCCGAACTCCCGCTTCACGGCGCCGGCGCGGCAGTGCCCGTCGATCTCGCCGAAGCTGGGAGGATCCGCAGGGCGTGCCGATCTCGGCGTTCATCTTCGGCGGACGGCGCGCGCGCACGGCGCCGCTCGTGCTCGAGGCCTTCGACTGGAACCACGGCGTCTACGTCGGCGCGTCGGTCGCCTCCGAGACCACCGCCGCGCAGAGCGGCGCCGTCGGCGTGGTGCGTCGCGATCCGATGGCGATGCTGCCCTTCTGCGGCTACAACATGGCCGACTACTTCGGCCACTGGCTGGCGATGGGACGCACGCTCAAGGCCCCGCCGAAGATCTTCCACGTCAACTGGTTCCGCCAGGACGCGGACGGACGGTTCATCTGGCCGGGCTTCGGCGAGAACATGCGCGTGCTCCGCTGGATCGCGGAGCGCTGCAAGGACCGCGGCCCCGCGACCGAGTCGCCGATCGGGCTCCTGCCCGGGCCGCGGCGGCATCGACACCGCCGGCCTCGACCTCGACGACGCGACGATGCGCGAGCTGCTCGCGGTGTCGCCCGACGACTGGCGCGCGGAGGTCACCGGCGTGCAGGAGTTCTTCGGGAAGTTCGGCGCCCGGCTCCCGGCCGAGATGGAACGCCAGCGCCAGGCCCTCGCCAAGCGTCTCGGCTGACTTTGGTCAGCCGCGGACCAGCGCCGCCGTCTCGCGACACGTCGCCGCCCAGGCAGGCTCGACGGCGATGTCGGCGAATCCCCGCGGCTCGGGCGGAGCGTCCGGCAGCGGCTGCAGGTCGAGGCTCCACCAGCCCACGTCGTGCCAGGCGGCGAACTTGTTGCCCATCGTGCGCGCGAGGCCGACGGGCCGGAAGCCGAACCCCTCGTGCAGCGCGACGCTGGCGGGATTCGGGATCGTGATGCCCGCGAAGGCGAGGCGGAACCCCTGTCGGCGCAGCGCGGTGAGGAGCGCCGTGTAGAGGGCGCGTCCCACGCCGCGTCGATGCGCGGACCGCGCGACGTAGACCGCCACCTCGACCGTCCAGCGGTACGCGGCCCGCTCGTGATAGCGCCGGCCGTAGGCGTACCCGAGGACCGCCCCGTCCTCGTCGCAGACGAGCCAGGGATGGTGGGCGAGCACGCCGCGCATCCGCTCGCCGAACTCCGCCTCGGACGGCGGCTCGGTCTCGAACGTGATCGGCGTCTCGCGCACGTAGGGCGCGTAGATCGCGGCCACGGCGGCCGCGTCGCTCGTGCGCGCGGCGCGGATCCTCACGCCCATGCGGCGACGGTAGCGCAGCGACGCCCGGGCCGCCAGACCGAGCAGCCGGCCGCTCAGCGTGAACGCGCCCGTGACCGGATCGGCAGTCCCCGCCAGATCGAACGTGTAGGTGCTACCGAAGGTGCAGGGTCCCGACACGGCGAGCGCGCTGCCCTGCTGCGTGAACGTGAGCGTACACGGGGCCGAGAGGACGTCGAGTCGCCCGACGTAGATCCCGCTCAAGTCGATCGCGGCCACGGGTGCCGCTCGCAGGAGGAGGCCGCCCAGCACGATCACCAGCGGCAAGGAATGGGGGCGACGGCCGTACATCGTCGGACCTCTATCAGGTGCGATCGTGCTGGTTAGACTTCGGGCCTCTCGTCGCTGTCAAGGACGAATCCGCTTGTCCCGCCCGGGGGGACTGGTATCCGAGCGGAGAGGCGACGATGATCGTCGGCACGGTCACCGAGGTCTGGCGCTATCCGATGAAGTCGATGGCCGGCGAACGCCTCGAGGCGGGCGTCGTGGGCGCCGCCGGTGTCGCCGGCGATCGCGGCTGGGCGGTCCGCGACGAGACGGCGGGCGAGATCCGCGGCGCGAAGAAGCTGGCCGGCCTCCTCCAGTGCAGCGCGCGCTACGTGCGCGAGCCGGCGGGCGACCAGGTGCCGCCGGTCGTCATCACGTTCCCCGACGGCGGCACGTGCCGCAGCGACGAACCCGGCGCCGCGCAGGCGCTCTCGCGCCTGCTCGGTCGCGACGTGACGCTCTGGCCGCGACAGCCGGCGACCGCCGCCGAGCACTACCGCCGTGGCGCCCCCGACGACCCCGACATGGAGACGGAGATGCGCGAGCGTCTTCGGGCGGCTCGCCGACGAGCCGCTCCCCGACTTCTCGGTCTTCCCGCAGGAGCTGTTCGAGTACACCTCGCCGCTGGGGACGTACTTCGACGCCTTCCCGCTCCATCTCCTGACCACCAGCTGGCTCGCGCACCTCACGGCACGGAACCCGGAGGGTCGCTTCGACGTCCGTCGCTTCCGTCCGAACCTGCTGATCGAGCCCGCGGGCGGCGAGCCGCGTCAGGTCGAGCTCGAGTGGGCCGGGCGGACGCTCCGCATCGGCGAGGCGCGCATCCGCGTCGAGGTCGCCTGCCCGCGCTGCGTGATGACGACGCTGCCGCAGCAGGACCTGCCGAAGGACCCGGGCATCCTGCGGACGATCGTACGGGACAGCGGACAGAACGTCGGCGTCTACGCGACGGCGGTCACCCCCGGCCGGGTCGCCGTGGGCGACGCGGTGGTGCTCGAACCCGCCGCCTGAGGTCGCCGCCGGAGGTCGCCCTGGAGGTCGCCCTGGAGGTCGATTGTCCGCCGCCGCGGCCGTGATTGGCAGGATCAGAGGGGTCATGGCTATTGCAGCCATCACGCCGGCGGGGGCATGCTGCGGGCATGGCGACACCGACACGGCGCGTGGCAGTGGTGGCCTTCCCCGACGTCCAGATCCTCGACGTCACCGGACCGCTCGAGGTGTTCGCGGTCGCGGCGCGCATCGCGCGCCAGCTGCGTCCCGCGGGCGGCGTACCCTACGAGGTCGAGATCCTGGCGGCGAAGGCCGGCCCCGTGCGCACGCAGTCGGGCCTCCAGCTCGTCGCCGATCGGTCGTGGAGCGTGCGTGCGGGGCGGCATCGACACGCTGCTCGTGGCCGGCGGCATCGGGACACGGCGCGCGGTCGCAGACGCGGCGCTGCTCGCCTGGCTCCGGCGGATCGCGCCGCGCGTCCGGCGGCTCGGCTCGGTCTGCTCGGGCACGTTCGTGCTCGCCGAGGCGGGCCTGCTCGACGGCCGCCGCGCGACCTCGCACTGGTCGGTGTGCACGGCGCTCGCCGCACGCTACCCGGCGATCCGCGTCGAGCCGGACCGCATCTTCGTCCGCGACGGCGCCCTCTACTCCTCGGCGGGCATCACCGCCGGCATGGACCTCGCGCTGGCGCTCGTCGAGGAGGACCTCGGACGCGACGTCGCGCTCCGCACCGCCCGCCAGCTGGTGATGTTCCTGAAGCGCCCGGGCGGCCAGTCGCAGTTCAGCGCGCAGCTGGCGCTGCAGGCGGCCGACCGCGAGCCGCTGCGGGAGCTGCAGACGTGGGTCGCCGACCACCCCGGCGCGGACTGCTCCGTCGGCGCGCTGGCCCGTCGCGTGGCGATGAGCCCGCGCAACTTCGCCCGCGTCTTCATCCGCGAGGTCGGCGTCACGCCGGCGCGCTTCGTCGAGCGCACCCGCGTGGAGGCCGCGCGGCGCCGACTCGAGGATTCGACCGACGGCGTCGAAGCGGTCGCGGCCGCCTGCGGCTTCGGCTGCGCCGAGTCGATGCGCCGCGCCTTCCTGCGCAACCTCGGCGTCGCCCCGAGCGCCTACCGCGGACGGTTCCGGCCCGCGCTCGCGAGCTGAATGGAGGACCACCCATGTCACGCATCCACGTCGGCATCCTGATCTTCCCGCTGGTCGAGGTCCTCGACTTCGCGGGCCCGTTCGAGGTCTTCTCCGTCGCCCGGCTCGACGAGTCGCGGCGCCTGGAGGACCCCTCCCCCTTCGAGGTGCACGTGGTCGCCGAGTCCGACGGCGTCGTCACGGCGACGGGCGGGCTGCGGATCACGCCCGACGTCACCATCGCCGACTGCCCGCCCCTCGACATCCTCGTCGTCCCGGGCGGCTGGGGCACGCGGCGCGAGATCACGAACCCGATCCTGATCGAGTGGATCGCCCGGCGCGGACGCGAGGTCGCCACGCTCACGTCCGTCTGCACGGGCGCGATGCTGCTCGGTACGGCGGGCCTCCTCGACGGCCGCCGCGCCACCACCCACTGGCGCTCGCTCGACTGGATGACGGAGTCGTTCCCGGCGGTCACCGTGGAGCGCGACGCTGCACGTCGTCGAGGACGGCAACGTCGTCACCTCGGCGGGGATCTCGGCGGGCATCGACATGGCGCTCCGCGTGGTCACCCGGACCTGCGGCGAGGCCGTCGGGCGCGCGACGGCCCGCCACATGGAATACCCCTACCCCGACGACAATCGTCGCCGCATCTGACGGCGAGGCGCCGCTACGACGGCAGGTGGACGAACTCGAGCTTGATTCCGTCGGGATCGGCGAAGAACACGGCGTAGTATCCCGGGACGTACTCGGGATACTCCCGCGGCGGGTCGAGAATGCTGCCGCCCCATCCCGGGACGTCGCGCGCCAGCGCGTCCACCTGGGCGCGGCTGTCGGCCCAGAACGCGACCTCGCACAGACCGACGCGATCCTTCGCGAAGGTCTCGCCCGCCCAGCGCGGAGCCGCCTGCTTGATCCAGATGCTGCCGCCAGCTCCGAGCCACCCCGTGCCGCCCTCCCCGTAGTCCCACGACGACGCGTAGCCCAGGCGCGGCATCAGCGCGGCGTAGAACGGGCGGGAGCGCGCGAGGTCGTTGACGGTGAGGAAGACGTGGTGCACGCGGCCGACGGCGGGTGCGACGTCGGCGGCGCTCACGGCTGCTGCTCCAGCTCGGCGAGACGCAGCGCCGCCTGCTTCGCCTGCGGCGTACCCGGATACTGCTCGACGAGCCGCCGGTAGAGCTCGCGGGCGTGCGGGCGATTGTTCTGCGTCTCCTCCAGCTGCGCCGTGTCGAGCAGCTCCTGCGCCCCGCCGCCGCATCCGGCAAGAGCGGCGAGCAGGACGAGCGTCGCGATCCGCATCCGCTCTCTCACGCCACGGACCGGGCGCGCGTGTCAACCGCGACGCAGGAACGCGAACGCGTCGGCGAAGCGCGCGTGCCCGCCCGTCTCGAGCACGTCGCCGTGGCTGACGACGATGCGGTCGAAGTCCCAGGCGAGGATCGCGTCGACCGACGCGCGCGCCGCCCGCTTGTCGCGGATGCCGAGGCGGACGATGCGATGCGGGCCGAAGCGTCCAGCGGCGCCGACCAGCCCGTAGAAGAGACGGGCCCCCGCCGTCCGGTCGGCCGGCACGTTGAAGGCGAGGTCCGTCAGGACGAGCGTCCGCGTCGCGCGGTGGAGGAACACCACCTCGTTCTGGACCGGCGCACCGCGAAACACGTGCTGCGCGATCTCGTCGCGCCACGCCGCCGGGGCGTCGTCGGTCAGCTCGGCGTTCAGCCTGAGCGCCGGCCGCTTGGCCGCGAGTCCGGGCGCGCCGTACACCGCCGCCTCGGGGTACGCCGCCGCCCATTCCCCCGCGAAGAGGTGGTGCACCTTGCTCGGCGCGACCACGGCGCGCACCGGGCCGAGGTCGTCGACCGCGCGCCGTGTGGCGTCGTCGAGGCGGACGGGCGAGTGGACGAAGAGTCCGCCGTCGCCGAGCCGGATCACGGTCATGCGGGCGCCGATGTCGCCGACGACGAGCGGCAGCGGCCGCTCCGCGACCCACAATCCGGGCGCCAGCATGCGCAGGGCCTCGGTCATGCGTCCCCCACGAGGCGGCACGCGGTCCCGCCGAGGATCGCCGACTCGACCGACGCCTCGAGACCGAGCCCGCGGACGTGCGCGACCGCGTCCTCGATCGTCACCCCCGTGTTGGGGGCGTCGCTCCCGAACAGCAGGCGGTCCGCCACGCCGACGATGGTCTCGGCGCGCACGGCGGCGAGCGTCGGACCGACGGGGGTGAGGTCGGCGTGCACGGCACGCGTCCGCCGGAGCACGGCGAGACCCGCGTCGATCGCCGGCGCGCCGCAGTGGGCGAGGACGAGGCGCGCGTCGGGCCAACGCTCGGCGACCCGCGCGATCTCCTCGACCTCGACCGCCGTCGTGCGCCCGTCGGTCGCCTGCCCGGCATGGATCACGACCGGCTGCCCGCCGGCGGACACGCGGCGCCAGAGCGGATCGAGCCGCGGGTCGTCGGCGTGGAAGGCACCGACGGAGCAGTGGAGCTTCAGCAGGCGGAGTCCGAGGCCATCGAGCGCCTCGGCCGCCACGGCGTCGACGTCGTCGCCGACGTGCAGGGTCGCCGCCCGGGACGACCACCGGATCGTCGGCCCAGGCCTCGGCCATCCAGCGGTTCAGGTCCGACGCCATCCCCGGCTTGTGGGCGTACGGCAGGCTCCAGCAGCGCTCGACGCCGGCCGCGACCAGCGCCGCGCGCGCGGCGCCGCGCTCGTACGGATAGCGCGTGTACTCGGGCAGACGGGCGTCGAAGAAGCGGCGGATGGCGGCCGCGAGTCGCTCCGGCAGCAGATGGACGTGGGCGTCGACCAGCACTCAACCCGACCGTGCGCGGCGCGGCGTCTCGCGGCGAACCCCGTCGCCGCCGTCGTCGTCGAGCAGCGCCAGCAGGCGCCGCGCCGCCTCGGTCGGCGTGAGGCGGGCGTCGGCCACTGCGCTCTCGAGGTCCGGCAGCAGCCGTTGCACGTCGCGGCGCGCAAGGAAGTGACGCTCCAGGCCGTCGCGCAGCATCGACCAGAACCAGGCCTGCTGCTGCTCGCGGCGACGGTGCGCCAGCTCACCGCTCTGGCCGAGGCGTGCACGGTGTTCCTCGATCACGGCCCACACCCGGTCCATGCCGCGGGCCTCGAGCGCGCTCACGGTCAGCACCGGCGGGTCCCAGTTGGCGCTCACATGACGGAAGAGGCGGAGCGCACTGGTCAGCTCCGCGGCGGTCTGCTCGCAGCGCCGCACGTTGTCGCCGTCGCATTTGTTCACCGCCAGCGCATCGGCGAGCTCGAGGATGCCCTTCTTGATCCCCTGCAGCTCGTCACCCGTCCCCGCGACCATGAGCACCAGGAAGAAATCGACCATCGAGGACACCGCGACCTCGGACTGACCGACGCCCACCGTCTCCACCAGCACGACGTCGTAGCCCGCCGCCTCGCAGACCAGCATCGCCTCGCGCGTCCGCCGCGCGACGCCGCCGAGCGAGCCGCCCGACGGGCTCGGGCGGATGAACGCCTCGGGCGCGGCCGCGAGCCGCGCCATGCGCGTCTTGTCGCCGAGGATGCTCCCCCCGGAGCGTGCGCTCGACGGGTCGACGGCGAGCACGGCGATCCGCTTCCCGGTCCCGATCAGGTGGAGACCGAAGGCTTCGATGAACGTGCTCTTCCCCGCGCCCGGGACGCCGCTGATGCCGACGCGCGCCGCCTTTCCCGTGTACGGCAGCAGGCGCTCGAGGAGGCGCTGCGCCTGCTGCTGGTGGTCGGCGCGCGTGCTCTCGACCAGCGTGATCGCCTTCGCCAGGGCGCGCCGGTTGCCGCCGCGCAGCTCGGTGGCGAGAGCCGCCTCGTCCATCCCGGCGCGGCCCGTCAGGCGCCGACCGCGGCGGTCGACGGGCGCCCGCCCCGCTGCGCCTCGCCGATCAGCTCGAGCACCCGGCGGGCGGCCTTCGGGATGTTGGTGCCCGGCCCGAAGACGGCCCGCACGCCCGGCCTGCTCGAGGAACGGATAGTCCTTGGCCGGGATGATCCCGCCGACGGTCACCACGATGTCGCCGGCCCCGAGACGGCGGAGCTCGGCGATCAGCTGCGGCACCAGCGTCTTGTGGCCCCCGGACTGCGTCGAGATGCCGACGACGTGGACGTCGTTCTCCACCGCCTGGCGCGCGACCTCCTCCGGCGTCTGGAAGAGCGTGCCGACGTCGACGTCGAAGCCGAGATCGGCGAAGGCGGTCGCGATCACCTTGGCGCCCCGATCGTGGCCGTCCTGGCCGACCTTGGCGACGAGCAGCCGCGGGCGGCGGCCGTGCTCGCCGGCGAAGCGTTGGATCTCAGCCGTGAGCGCCTTCCAGTCCGCGTCCTCCTCCCACGCGGCGCCGTACACGCCGGAGATCGAGCGGATCTGCGCCTGGTAGCGGCCGTACACCGCCTCCAGCGCGTCCGATATCTCGCCCACGGTGGCGCGCGCCCGGGCGGCTTCCACCGCCAGCTCGAGCAGGTTCCCCTGCCCGCTCCTCGCCGCCGCCGTGAGCGCACCGAGGGCCGCCGTGCACCGCGCGGCGTCTCGCGTCGCCTTGATCTGGCGCAGCCGGGCGACCTGCGCCTCGCGCACCGCCGTGTTGTCGATCTCACGAGTGTCGATCTCGGGCTCCTCGGAGAGCTTGAACTTGTTGACGCCGACGATGACGTCCTCGCCGCGGTCGACGCGCGCCTGGCGCCGGGCCGCGGTCTCCTCGATCCGCAGCTTGGGCATGCCGGCCTCGATGGCCTTGGTCATGCCGCCCATCGCCTCGACCTCCTCGACGATGCCGAGCGCCTTCTGGGCGAGCGCGTGGGTGAGCGACTCCATGAAGTACGAGCCGCCCCACGGATCGATCACCTTGGGGATGCCGGTCTCCAGCTGGAGGATGAGCTGCGTGTTGCGGGCGATGCGCGCCGAGGCGTCGGTGGGCAGCGCGATCGCCTCGTCGAACGAGTTCGTGTGCAGGCTCTGCGTGCCGCCCATCACCGCAGCCATCGCCTCGACCGTGGTGCGGATCACGTTGTTGAACGGGTCCTGCTCGGTGAGGCTCGCCCCCGACGTCTGGCAGTGCGTGCGCAGCATGAGCGACGTCGCCTGCTTCGGTGCGAAGTGCTTCTTCACCAGCGTCGCCCAGAGCAGCCGCGCGGCGCGAAGCTTCGCCACCTCCATGTAGAAGCTCATGCCGATGGCGAAGAAGAACGACAGCCGCCCCGCGAACTGGTCGATGTCGAGCCCCTTCGACAGCGCCGCGCGGACGTACTCGAGGCCGTCGGCGATGGTGAAGGCCAGCTCGAGGTCGAGCGACGCGCCCGCCTCCTGCATGTGGTAGCCGGAGATCGAGATCGAGTTGAACTTCGGCATCTCCCGCGAGGTGTAGGCGATGATGTCGGCGACGATCCGCATCGAGGGCGCCGGCGGGTAGATGTACGTGTTCCGGACCATGAACTCCTTGAGGATGTCGTTCTGGATGGTCCCGGTGAGCTGAGCCCGCGGCACGCCCTGTTCCTCGCCGGCGACGATGAAGCTGGCGAGGACGGGCAGCACGGCGCCGTTCATGGTCATCGACACGGACATCTTGTCGAGCGGCACGCCGTCGAACAGGATGCGCATGTCCTCGACCGAGTCGATCGCGACGCCGGCCTTGCCGACGTCACCGACGACCCGCGGATGATCGCTGTCGTAGCCGCGGTGCGTGGCGAGGTCGAACGCCACCGACAGGCCCATCTGCCCGGCGGCGAGGTTGGCGCGGTAGAAGGCGTTCGACTCCTCCGCCGTGGAGAAGCCGGCGTACTGGCGGATGGTCCACGGCTGTCCGGCGTACATCGTCGCGCGTGGTCCCCGCAGGAATGGGAACACCCCCGGCACCGTGTCGATGAAGTCCAGGTCGGCGACGTCGGCGCGGGTGTACAGCGGCTTGACCGGGATGCCCTCGGGCGTCTGCCAGACGAGCCCGTCGGGGTCGGCGCCCTTGCGGTCCTTCGCCGCGAGCTGCTTCCACAGGGCCAGATCGGCAGGGTTCACGCGCTCGGTCATCGGCTCCAGAATGACCACGCCCTCCGTCGTGGTGCAACCGGCGCCGAGCGCCTGGACGTCAGCAGAACGGCAATCAGTTCGACCTGGCGCGGAACGAGCTCGCGTCGTTGCGGGTGACACTGGAGTCGAAGGTGCCACCCCAGCACGTGGACGTGCTCCCCTTGCGGCGAAGCTGGAAGGTCACCTGGCGGGAGCGCCGGACGATTCGGCGCGTCATTCAGGCGATGCGCTACGCCGCCTCGCGCACGCCGCCGATGACGTCGAGGATGCGGTGCATGGTTCCTCCGCGACACCGCGGGCAGCTCACACTCGCTGCGGCGTCGGCCCTGACACGCGCGCCCTACCTACTCGAGTCCTACATCTTTGATCGCCTGACTGCAGCGCTTGCTGAGCTTGTCCCCCTGCTTCTTCAAGCAGTCGAGGATGCGCCCCTCGCCGGCCTCGACTTTGGTGCAGTGCTTCTCGATGTCATCCTTGCATTCGGCGGCGCCGTAGGAGAGCGACGCCACCGCGTGCTCGAGACGTACGGAGGCGTCGTAGAGCGCGTAGTCGCAGCGCCCCGACAGCTTGTCCTCGAAGGCATAGAGACATGCGAGCAGGCGTCCCTCGCCCGGTGTCACCTGCTTGCAGTACGACTCGAGTTCCGCCTTGCACCCCTCCTTCACCTCGTCGGCGAGGGAACCTCCACCCGCTCCCCCGGCACCTGTCGCAAGCACGCACATCCCGATTGCGACTCCCAGCATTGCTCGTACCCGCATACGGATGATCCTCCTTCTCAGGCCGCGACGGGGCAGCCGGAGGCTCGCCCTATAGCCGGGGTTCCGCCACCCGACAAGGTGCGGCCGAACTACTGATTGTCCTCGGTGCAGTCCTGCCAGTCTTCGCGACGCTCGTTCTGCCGCATCGTGCGCCCTCCTCCTATGTAGTGGGATGCGATTACCCCTGTTTCCGAGCGCTGCGAGGCGTGGGCAAGTACTTAGAAGGACATTGGGCTTTACAGCGCGGCATGGGAAATGCTAGCCCCCAGGATGCCGGGGATGACCTTCGGCGATACGTTGGAGATACGACAATGGCACCTACGAAGTTCAGCAACGCACTCGTGTGGCTCGCCGCCGCGACTTTCGTCGTGCTGCTGCCAACCTCTGGAATGGCGGGCAGAAGGTCGCACAAGGTAAGCATTTGCCACAGAGGCCACGCCATCTCGGTCGGTAAGAGCGCCGCTCGCGCGCACTTGGCGCACGGAGACAAACTCGGTCGCTGCGGCGACTCGTGCACCCGGGCGTGTCCGTCGATCTCCAACCCCGTTTCCTGCGAAAACGGCAAGACGTACGCGAATGCCTGCCTCGCCCAGTGCGCCGGGCAGACCCAGTGCGGGGCTCTGTGCGCCTGCCCAGACACCAACGATCCGGTCACCTGTTCCAACGGCCAGACCTACGCCAATCAGTGTCTGGCCACGTGCGCGGGGGCGAGCGGCTGTTCCGGCCTGTGCGCGTGCGACCACACGTTCAACCCGGTGTCCTGCCCGGACGGCAAGACGTACACCAACCCGTGCATCGCGCAGTGCAACGGGCAGACCGAGTGCGGGTCCGTCTGCGCCTGTCAGCTGTCCTACGATCCGGTGACCTGCTCCAACGGCCAGACCTACATCAACCAGTGCCTGGCCAGGTGCGCTGGGGCGAGCGGCTGTTCCGGCCTGTGTGCATGTGACCACACCTTCAACCCGGTGTCCTGCGCGGACGGCAAGACGTACGTCAACGCGTGCCTGGCGCAGTGCAACGGGCAGACCGGGTGCGGGCCTGCCACTTGCGCCTGCCCCGACACTCACGATCCGGTCACCTGTTCCAACGGCCGGACCTACGCCAATCAGTGTCTGGCCACGTGCGCGGGGGCGAGCGGCTGTTCCGGCCTGTGCGCGTGCGACCACACGTTCAACCCGGTGTCCTGCCCGGACGGCAAAACGTATGTCAACGCGTGCATCGCGCAGTGCAACGGGCAGACCGGGTGCGGGTCCGTCTGCGCCTGCCAGCTGTCCTACGATCCGGTGACCTGCTCCAACGGCCAGACCTACATCAACCAGTGCCTGGCCAGGTGCGCTGGGGCGAGTGGCTGTTCCGGCCTGTGCGCGTGCGACCACACGTTCAACCCGGTGTCCTGCCCGGACGGCAAGACGTACGTCAACCCGTGCATCGCGCAGTGCAACGGGCAGACCGAGTGTGGGGCCGTCACCTGCGTCTGTCCAGACATCAACGCTCCAGTCACCTGCCCCAACGGCCAGACCTACACCAATCAGTGCCTCGCCACCTGCGCCGGAGAGACCAACTGCGGTGCTACGTGCCGCCCTCAAGACGGCGACGGCCATCATGATGACGACGACGATCACGATGATGACGATGATCATCACGACGACCATGGTCACCATGGCAAGAAGAATGATCACCATGGCAAGAAGAAATGATCGTCATGATGACCACGACGACTGATTGATCCTCCGTCGCAGGGCGTAGGAACCATAGACGCCCGAGTCGATGCTTCTCGGACGCGGCACCACTCCCTCCGCTTCGCCAGGAGCCAGTGAGCCAGCGGGTTCGATTGTGCTTGCGGCCGGCGCTCACCATTCTCGGCCAGTGATCCGGCTGTGAGGTGAGCCCGTAGTCTGGACAAGCAGGCGAAGTTGACCGAACGCCCGGAGTCGGACGTTACGCCCCCCGGGCTCGCCCTTACCCCAGCTCGCGCGGGCAGCTCGACATCGCCGACGACGACACTACGGTTGACACGCCGGAGACGCGACCGCTTGGCGAGCACCACGGGCACCTGCTCGCGAGCACAACGCCCGCACGAAGACGCCCAGCACCGTACGACACAGCCGGTGATCGTAGTCGAGCCGATGGCGGAGCCGATGGGGGACCGAGAGCACCCACTGCCGCACCGGCACGTCCGGTGGGAAACGTGGTCCACCAGGTGCGCGGCCCGCTCCGCCATGCGCCGGCCGCCGCAGCTCGGACGGAAGCCCCGCCCTTGCACGAGAACGGCACCAGCCATTCGAACGCACAGTCTTCGAGCGGACAGTGCGAAGCCATGGGCCAGCACGCGGCAGCGCAGGAACTTCCGGAACTCCGCGACGACGAACGAAGGCAGGCCCGGCCCGTCCGTCCGCACGTCCACCAGCGGTGAGAAAGTCGGGGAGGTGCGTGCGCACGATGCCGTAGAGCACGCCAGTCGTCGGGGAGGTGGCACGTAGACGGCCGCCATGACGCCGGCCAGGAGCGGGCACGGTGCCAACCCGAAACGCCTGTCTGCATCCGACCGGCGGGCTACTGTCCGGCCCAGACGGCAACGCGGTGTTGCAGGGCGTGACGCCGATGGAGAATCACCCGAGAGTGCCTGCGAACGCCGCGGCGTTCCGCTCGCTCGCGCATCGACTCCGCCCCCCGTTCTGGCCATAACGCACTATGGCCAGAACGACGGTAAAGGCGACGTACGCCCTCGACGTCCGCACCGTGGAGGCGCTGGAGGGGATGGCGCAGCGCTGGAACGTATCCAAGTCCGAGGCGCTGCGTCGGGCCATCCACGCCGCTGCCGCCGCGCAGCCGCCCGGTGGGCGACACGGGCTCGAGGGGCTCGACCGGCTGCAGCGCGCCGTCGCACTGAGCCCGGCGAAGGCGAAGGCCTGGGTCGACGACGTCCGCGCCGAGCGACGAGCACGCTCGCCGCGAGCCGCCAAGACCCCGCGCCGATGATCCATCTGGACACGAGCTTCCTCATCCACGCGCTGGTCCCTTCGTCTCAGGGCGATCGACGGCTTCGGGCGTGGCTTCGCGCGGGGGACGACATCTCCATGAGCTCGATCGCCTGGGCCGGGTTCCTCTGCGGGCCGGTGCGGACTCAGGACATCGCCGCCGTTCGCGACGTGCTGCGGGCAATTGCGGCATACACGGACGCCGATGCCGACATCACCGCTCGCCTCTTCAATGCGGGTGGTCGACGCCAGGGCACGCTGGCGGACTGCATGATCGCCGCCGCCGCGATCCGCGCGGGTGCCTCGCTGGCCACGACCCACCCGAGCGACTTCGCCCAGTTCCGCGCCCACTCGCTGACGATCGTCGACTTGTAGCGGTCGGTCGATCCCGCGCTACGCCGCCTCGCGCACGCCGCCGATGACGTCGAGGATGCGGTGCATGACTGCATCGAGCTCGAAGTCCTTCGGCGTGAACACCGCCTTCACGCCGAGGCGCTCGAGCGCGGGCACGTCGGCGTCGGGGATGATGCCGCCGACGACGACGGGCAGGTCGCGTACGCCGAGGCGCGCCAGCTCGTCCGTGACCATCCGGGCGATCTCCAGGTGTGAGCCCGAGAGGATCGAGAGCCCGACGACGGTCGCGTCCTCGTCGACCGCGGCGCGCGCGATCTCCTCGGGGGAGAGACGGATGCCGCCGTAGACGACCTCGAAGCCTGCGTCGCGCGCCGCCACGGCGATCATCTCGGCACCGTTCGAATGGCCGTCGAGACCCGCCTTGCCGACCAGGATCCGCGGGCGCCGGTTCCGCGTCGCCGCCCAGGCCTCCACCCTGCGGCGGACCGCCGCCATGCGGTCGCCGTCGAACGCCGCGGGCTGGCCGTCCACCCCCGTCGGCGGCCGGTACTCGCCGAAGGCCGCGCGCAGCGCGTCGGCCCATTCGCCGGTGGTCACGCGGGCCTTCGCGCAGGCGATCGACGCGGGCATCAGGTTCTTTCCCGCGGCGGCATCGTCGCGCAGGCTCTTGAGCGCCGCGTCCACCGCGCCCTGGCTCCGGCGCGCGCGCGTCGCGCGCAGCATCTCGACGGTCTCGGCGGCCGAACGCGGATCGACCTTGAACACCCCGCCGTCGTCGCCGCCGAGCAGCGGGCTCGGCAGGCCGTCCGTCCAGCGGTTGCGCCCGACGACGATCAGCTCGCCGGCGTTGATGCGCGCGAGGCGCTCGGCCTGGCTGCGCACCAGCGCCGCCTTCATGTAGCCCGATTCCACCGCCGCGACCGCGCCGCCCATCTTCTCGATCTGCCCGATCTCCGCCCGCGCCGCGGCCGCCAGCGCCTCCACCTTCGAGGCAACCACGGGCGAGCCGTCGAACAGGTCGGGGTACTCGAGCAGATCGGTCTCATACGCCAGTATCTGCTGCAGACGCAGCGACCACTGCTGGTCCCACGGCCGTGGCAGACTGAGCGCCTCGTTCCAGGTCGGGAGCTGGAGTGCGCGGCAGCGGGCGTTGCGGCTGAGCGTGACACCCAATGCCTCGATCAGGATGCGCCACGCGTTGTTCTCCGGCTGCTCCTCGGTGAGCCCGAGCGAGTTCACCTGCACGCCGTAGCGGAAGAGCCGGTAGCGCGGGTTCGTGACGCCGTAGCGGTCGCGCGTGATCTCGTCCCACAGCTGGGTGAACGCCCGCATCTTGCACATCTCTTCGATGAAGCGGATGCCGGCGTTGACGAAGAACGAGACGCGCCCGACGCACTGCTCGAACTCGTCGTGCGATACGCCGCCGCGCTCGCGGATGGCGTCGAGGAGCGCCATCGCGTTGGCGAGCGCGAAGGCCAGTTCCTGCGTCGGCGTCGCCCCGGCCTCCTGCAGGTGGTACGAGCAGATGTTCGACGCGTTCCACTTCGGTATCGCGCGGAGACAGTACTCGTACATGTCGACGATGAGCCGCATCGAGGGTCGGGGCGGGAAGATGTACGTCCCGCGCGCCAGGTACTCCTTGATGAGGTCGTTCTGGGTGGTGCCCTGGAGCAGCGCCGGCGCCACGCCGCGCTCCTCGGCGAGGGCCACGTAGAGCGCGAGCAGCCACATGGCGGTCGCGTTGATCGTCATCGAGGTGTTGATCTCCTCGATAGGGATGTCGGCGAACAGGATCGTGAAGTCGTCGAGCGTGTTGATCGGCACGCCGACCTTGCCGACCTCGGGCGCGGCGATGGGATGGTCGGAGCTGTACCCGCACTGGGTGGGGAGGTCGAAGGCGATCGACAGCCCGGTCTGGCCGCGGGAGAGGTTGCCGCGGTAGAGCGCGTTCGACGCCCGCACGTTGGTGTGCCCGGCGTATGTCCGGAAGATCCAGGGCTGATCGCGGCTCATCCGAAGGGGACTTTAGCGTGCAGGCGCGGGCCATGGCCAGCCGGCCACGCGCCGTGCGACTGACGGAATCGTCACGATCACGACGCTTCCCGGCGGCCCCTCCGCGTCTGCACGCGCCCTCTCCATGGCATGCCCGTTGCTCCGTCACAGGCCATGGTAGTCCAGCCGGGGCGGATGGTGGTCGAGCCGGGACGATGGTGCCCCCTGACGCTGGAAACGATCGGCCGCCTGCCGGCGGCCGCCGGGGTCTTCGAGCTCGCGACCCTCGTCCGCAACGTGGTCTACATCGGGCGTGCGGCCGGCTCGCTGCGTGAGCGCCTCACACAGATGGCGCGTGCCGACGGTCCACTGCTCCCCCGGGTCACCGGCGGCTACTATTTCCGGTACACGTCGGCGCCGGACGAGGATGCCGCCTTCGAGGCCCTGATCGCCGAGCATCAGCGGCGCCGGGGCACCGCCGGGACGCCCTCGCACCGCGCCGCGGCCTGACGGCCGCGCCCTTCAGTCGGGTCGTTTGCGCGGCCCCCGGCTGGCGACGGCCAGGAACCGCATGAGCACAAGGAGGGCTTGCGGACCCATGGTCGCTTCTCCGGTTCCTGCCGTGCGCCGGCGCTTAGGGGGATTGTCTTCGCCGTGCCAGCCGAGAGCCACGCTGGTGTAGGTAGCAACCGCGATGCCGCGCGAACCGTCCGTGGCTACTGAACTTTCGCGCCGAGCATCTGCGAGCGCTCCACCCGCCGTGCAGGGTGCTGCCCGAAGATCGGGCAGACGCTCCGACATCCGCTCAGGAACGGCGCTCAGGAACGGCGCTCAGGAGCGGCCGGTCGCCTTGGGCGGCTTGGCGACGGGCGTCGCGGCGACGACCGCGTCGGCGCGAAACGTGAGGACGTGACGGCGCTCGGTCCGCACCCGCCAGCGGTTGCCGCTGCGGACCGGGCGTATCTTCCCGCGCAGCACCAGGATCAGCTCGACCGTCTCGTTGCGCTCGGCCGCCTCGGTGAGACGCGCATTGATCTCGCGCGCCTTGTCGTCGCCGGGCGTCAACGGCGGCGCCCCGCGACATGTCTCCCGAAGCGTAGATAGGTGAGCCAGCGACGCCACCACGGCCCGCGCCGCCCGAGCGTGCCGCGCGGCACGATGACGATCGTCACCGGATGGGCCACCGTAGGCGCCCGCTCACCCTGATCCACGCGACCTCCACCACGACGCTCCGCCGGTGAGCGCCGCTCCCACGAGCACCGGCACCGGAGGGGCCCCCAGTGCCATGAGGAGCACCACGGACGTCAGGACGGCTGCCATCAGCGGTCTCACGGCGACGTCCTTCGCGAGCGCCCCTCGCGCCCGGCCGGCGTCACCCCGCGCAGCAGACGATCGACCAGCGCGTGCTCGGCCGGCGTGCTCGCCAGGACCCGCGCGCGCTCGAGGTGCTCGCGCCCCTGCGAATCGAGGGCCAGGCGGAGATAGAGCTCGCCGAGCGCGCAGCGAGGTGCGAAGGCCGCGGGCGTGAGCTCGACCGCACGCTCGAGATGATGGAACGCCTGGTCGACCTGCCGTGTGCGAGCATAGGCCCGTCCGAGCAGTGCCCGCAACTCGCCGCTGTCCGCCCCCGCGGCCAGGGCGCGCTCGAGCAGGTCGATGGCCTCCGGGGTCCGCGCGCTCGCGAGCGCGCGCGTCGCCGCCTCGAGCACACCGGGTTCCACGCGCGAGAGCGCCGCCTGCCGCGTCACCGATCCCCCCGGCTCCGCGTCAAACGGCCGCGGGGCCGCGCTCGCCCGTGCGGATGCGGACCACCTCGTCCACGGGCGTGATGAAGATCTTGCCGTCGCCGATGCGGCCGGTTCGCGCACCTTCCACGATCGCGTCGACGATGCGCGGCACGAGCTCGTCGGCGACGAGGACGGAAAGTTGCACCTTGGGCAGGAAGTCCACCACGTACTCCGCGCCGCGATAGAGCTCCGTGTGCCCCTTCTGACGCCCGAATCCCTTCACCTCGCTCACCGTCACCCCCTGCACTCCCACCTGCTCGAGGCGATCCTTCACCGCATCGAGCTTGAAGGGCTTGATGATCGCATCGATTCGTTTCATGCGGGTCGACCTCCGTTCCCCTGCGTCAGACCGTCGTCTCGGGTCGGATCGGCCTCCGCGCCCGCGCGCACGCCGAGGGTGAGGCGCAACCCGGCGAAGAGCACCGCGCCAGTGAGCACCACGCAGAGCGCCGTGATCAGCGTCCACAACAGGTCGCCTGAGACGGTTCCGAAGACGGGTCCCGCAGCCTCGGCTGGTGCGGCCAGCCCAGCCGTCACGGCCGACGCCACGATCGCGCGCAGCCTCATGCCCGCCAGAAGCAAGAGCGTGACCAGCTGCCGCGGCGCGGAACATGAGTCTTCGCAGGCCTCCGAACGGCCGACCTGCTCAACCGCTGGGCGACGGCTGCCTAACGAACCGGCGCGCCCCTGGAGCGGACGGGCGCTCAGTGACTGCGGTTGGAATCGGGCGCGACGATCCTGGGAAGCGCCGGTGGACGCCCCGCGGCCTGCCGGCGCTCGTGCTCGGCGACGATTCGCAGCATCTTCACGCGGCGGTCCGCCTCTTCCATCGCCACCCGCGACCCGCGGCCGTCGTAGTAGCGGACGGTCGCACAGATGGCCTCGAACTCGGCGCGCTGCAGGTCACCTCGGACGGGTCGCATGGGTCATCCGGGAGCAGGCGGCGTGCCACGGCGCGGGTCCGTGAAATGTCCCATCCCCAGGCGATTTCCCGGCATCGGCCGGGACGGCCGTGCCGCGGGAGGCACGCTGTGCCGGCTCAGGGACGGATCAGGACGCCAGGGAGAACCACACGGACCTCGCACCCCTGCCCCTCGGTCGCCTCGAGGATCAGCTCGCCGCCGAGCGTCCGGACCGAGCGCTGGACCATGACGAGCCCGACGCCGAGCACCTCGCCCTCGGCGGCGGCGACGTCGGGCTGCCCAAGCGCGTCGCGCAGGGCGGTGAGGCGGTCGGGGGCGATGCCGGCGCCCGAATCGGTGACCGCGAGCAGCGCCGCGCCCGCCGGCGCGGGAGCCACCCCGACCCGTACGGTGCCGGCCCGGGTGTGGCGGAACGCATTGCCGAGCAGGTGGAAGAGAATGCGGCGCAGCAGGCGCTCGTCGACAGTGAGGGTCTCCGCGGCAGGATCGACGCCGACCTCGAAGGCCACCGCCTCCGGACGATCGCGGAGCGCCTCCACCGCCGCGGTGATCACCTCGACGACCGGGACCTCGCGCGGCGACACCGGAACCCCGCCGGCCGCGGTCTGCGCCAGGAACACGAGGTCGCCGATCAGCTCGTTCAGGTTGCGCCCGGCGGCCAGGACGCGGTCGAGCATCCCCTGCTGGTCCGCCGTCAAGGTGCCGACGACGCCGTCCCGCAGGAGCGACGAGTAGCCCAGGATCGCGTTCAGGGGGGTCCGGGCGTCGTGCCCGAGCACCCGCAGCAGGTCCCGCTTGTCGCCCATCAACCCTTCTCCGAAGGAGTATCGGCCAGACGGAGCACGGAACTTGAGGCGGCCCCGCGGGCACGGGCTTGCGCCGCCCGGAACGGCATGCGAACCTCGCGCGCTTTCTTGCAACGCGGACGGCCCTTGTCAGAATGGGTCCGACGGCGATGGCACGCGTTCCGATCACCACCCCCGAGCCCTACTTTCACTTTGGGACCACCAGCGCCCGTGCGACCGAGCCCGTGGTCGAGCCCCCGCGCGACCGCACCCGGAGCGGGGCCGTGCCGGGAGAGAAGGTGCTGGTCACGGGCATCGCGGGCGGACAGGGCCGGCTGATCGCGCGGCGCCTGGCGAGCCAGTTCCAGATCATCGGCGTCGACCGCTCGCCGTGGGAGGGCCACCCGCCGGGCATCCGCATGCACGTGCTCGACCTCCGCAAGCGGAAGTTCGAGGACGTCTTCCGCACCGAGCGCCCCGACACGCTGGTGCACCTGGCGTTCGTCCGCCACTTCCGCGGCGACCCCGCGGTGCGGCACGAGGTGAACGTCCTCGGCACCAAGCGCGTGCTCGAGTACGCGGTCGCCGCCGGCGTGAAGCGCGTCGTCGTGCTCTCGAGCGGCTACGTCTACGGCGCGCTGCCCGACAACCCGTACTACATGTCGGAGGACTATCCGCTGAACGTCAGCCGCACCTATCCCGAGGTGCGCGACCTGACGGAGGTCGACACGCTCGCCTCGGCGTTCCTCTGGCGGCATCCCGAGATCGCCACGACCATCCTGCGGCCGGTGAACACGCTCGGCTACTACGTCCACAGCGCCATCGGCCGCTATCTGCGCCAGGGCTACGTGCCGACGATCATGGGCTACAACCCGATGATGCAGTTCATCCACGAGGAGGACGTGGCCGAGGCCGTCGCGCTCGCGATCCAGACGGGCATCCACGGCGTCTTCAACGTCGTCGGTCCTGGCGCGGTACCGCTCAACGTCGCGATCCGCGAGACCGGCGGGTCGCCGATCGCCGATCCCCGAGACGATCGGTCAGCTGCTCTTCGGATCGCTCTTCCGTCTCGGTCTCTACCACACGCCGCCCGGCGCGATCGACTTCTTCAAGTACCCGTGCACGCTCGACGGGCGTCGCTTCCAGCGCGCCACGGGCTTCGCGCCACTGTTCGGCCTCGAGGACATCTTCGCGAGTGTCCGTCGCTGAGCACCTGTCTGCGCACGCTGCCGCGGGTCGCGGCCGCCGTACTGCGCCGCTCGAGGAGGAGGTGGCCGCACGGCTCCGCCGCATCCCCACCCGTCTGAACGACTACGGCTACGACGCCTGGGGCTTCGACCTGCAGACCGCCGCGACGCGCCTTCACGGTGATGGCGATGCTCTACCGCTACTGGTTCCGCGTCGAGGCGCACGGCGTCGCCGAACATCCCCGCCGGACGCGTCCTGCTGATCGGCAACCACGCGGGCCAGATCGCGCTCGACGCCGCGATGATCGGCATGGCGTGCTTCCTCGAGGCGGAGCCGCCGCGGATCATCCGCGGCATGGGCGAGTACTGGCTGCCCACCCTGCCCTGGGTGAACGATCTCATGGTGCGCACGGGTTCGGTGGTCGGCACGCGCAAGAACTGCATCGACCTGCTCGAGCAGGAGGAGTGCGTGATCGCGTTCCCCGAGGGCGTGCGCGGCATGAACAAGCTCATCTGGGACCGCTACCAGCTGCAGGAGTTCGGCCACGGCTTCATGCGCCTGGCGCTCGAGACCCACACGCCGATCGTGCCGATCGCCATCATCGGCTCCGAGGAGCAGGCGCCGGCAATCGCGAATCCGCAGGTGCTCGCCCGGCTGATCCGGGCGCCCGCGTTCCCCATCACGCTGACCTTCCCCTGGCTCGGGCTGCTCGGCCTGATCCCGTTGCCGAGCAAGTACCGCATCTACTTCGGCGAGCCGATGTGGTTCGAGGGCAACCCCAACGACGAGGACGAGGTGATCGGCGAGAAGGTCGACCAGGTGAAGACGCGGATCGCCGACATGCTCGCACACGGCCTGGCGCAGCGTCGGGCGATCTTCTGGTGACCGGGGCCGGCCGCCGCTGATGCGCCTCGAGACGCGGGTCCGTCCCACCGATCCCGAGTTCCGCGCCAACGCGGAGCACATGGCCGCCCTCGTCACCGCCCTCCGTGCCGCGCGCGCCGCAGCCGCGACGGCGGCCCGGCGGACGCGCGCGCCCGGCACACGGCGCGCGGCAAGCTGCTGGCGCGCGACCGCGTCGAGCGCCTGCTCGATCCCGGGACGGCGTTCCTCGAGCTCTCGCCGCTGGCCGCCCACGGCTGCTACGACGGCGACGCGCCCGCCGCCGGCATCGTCACCGGCATCGGCACGATCGCCGGACGCCAGGCGGTGATCGTCGCCAACGACGCCACCGTGAAGGGCGGCACCTACTATCCCGCTCACGGTGAAGAAGCACCTCCGCGCGCAGGAGATCGCGCTCGAGAACCGGCTGCCCTGCGTCTACCTCGTCGACTCCGGCGGCGCGTTCCTGCCGCTGCAGGCGGAGGTCTTCCCCGACCGCGAGCACTTCGGGCGCATCTTCTACAACCAGGCGCGCATGTCGGCCGCGGGCGTGCCGCAGGTCGCCGTCGTGCTGGGCTCGTGCACGGCGGGCGGCGCCTACGTCCCGGCGATGTGCGACGAGACGGTCATCGTGCAGAACCAGGGCACGATCTTCCTCGGCGGTCCGCCGCTGGTGAGCGCCGCGACCGGCGAGGAGGTCACCGCCGAGGAGCTGGGCGGCGGCGACGTCCACACCCGCATCTCGGGCGTCGCGGACCACCTCGCCGCGTGACGACGCCGACGCGCTCGCCATCACGCGGGAGATCTTCGGGGCGCTCGGCGGCCGGCGCCTCCCGGCGATCGCTCGCGAGACGCCGGAGGACCCGGCGTACGATCCGCGCGAGCTCTACGGCATCGTGGCACGCGATCCGCGCCACGCGACCGACGCCCGCGAAGTGATCGCACGGCTCGTCGACGGCAGCCGCTTCCACGAGTTCAAGGCGCGCTACGGTACGACGCTCGTCACCGGCTTCGCCCACGTCCACGGCTATCCGGTCGGGATCCTCGCCAACCACGGCGTGCTCTTCTCCGAGTCGGCGCTGAAGGCGACGCACTTCATCGAGCTCGCGTGCGCCGCGCAGCGTCCCGCTCGTCTTCCTCCAGAACATCACCGGCTTCATGGTCGGCAAGCGCTACGAGCACGGCGGCATCGCCAAGGACGGCGCGAAGATGGTGAACGCGGTCGCCAACGCCGCGGTGCCGAAGTTCACCGTGATGATCGGCGACTCCTACGGCGCCGGCAACTACGGCATGTGCGGGCGCGCCTACTCGCCGCGGCTCCTCTTCACGTGGCCGAACGCCCGCATCTCGGTGATGGGCGGCGAGCAGGCGGCGCAGACGCTGCTCACGGTGAAGCTCGAGCAGCTCGCGCGCCCGCGGACAGGTGCTCACGGCCGACGAGCAGGAGGCGCTCGTCGCCCCCGATCCGCGCCAAGTACGAGACCGAGGGAAGCCCCTACTACGCGACCGCCCGCCTGTGGGACGACGGCATCCTCGATCCGCTCGAGACGCGCGACGCGCTCGGCCTGGGGCTCGCGGCGGCGCTGCAGCGCGCCGGTGCCGGCGACGACCTTCGGCGTCTTCCGGATGTAGCCGAGTGCGCACCGTCCTCATCGCGAATCGCGGCGAGATCGCCGTGCGCCTGGCGCGTGGGTGCCGCTGTGCCGGCATCGTCCCGGTCGCCGTGTACTCGGACGCCGATCGGGGCGCCGTGCACACCGCCGCGGCGGATCGCGCCGTCCCGATCGGCCCGGCGCCGGCGCGGGCGTCGTACCTGGACGTCGACCGCCTCGTGGCCGCGGCCCGGACGGCCGGCTGCGACGCCGTGCACCCCGGCTACGGCTTCCTCGCCGAGAGCGCAGCCTTCGCCCGCGCGGTGACGGCCGCGGGGCTCACCTGGATCGGACCGCCCGCCGACGTCATCGCCACCATGGGCGACAAGCTGGCGGCGCGCGCGACGGCGGTCCAGGCGGGCGTTCCCGTGGTGCCGGGCACCGCGATCGCCGCCGACGACGTCGCCGGCGCGACACGCGCCGCCGCCGCGCTCGGCTACCCCGTCCTGGTGAAGGCCGCGGCCGGAGGCGGCGGCAAGGGCATGCGCACCGTCGTGAGCGAGGCCGACCTGGCCGATGCGTTGGCCGCCGCGGCTCGCGAGGCCGAGGCCGCGTTCGCCGACGGGCGCGTGTACCTGGAGAAGCTGATCGTCCGCCCGCGCCACGTCGAGGTGCAGGTGCTGGGCGACGGCCGCGGCACGCTCGTGCACCTGGGCGAGCGCGAGTGCTCGGTGCAGCGCCGGCACCAGAAGATCATCGAGGAGAGCCCGTGCCCCGTCCTCACCCCGCCGCTGCGGGCGGCGCTGACCGACGCCGCGCTCGCCGTGGCCCGTGCCGTCGACTACGTCAGCGCCGGCACGGTCGAGTTCCTGCTCGCGGAGGATGGCCGCTTCTACTTCCTCGAGATGAACACGCGGCTCCAGGTCGAGCACCCGGTCACCGAGTGGGTGACCGGGATCGACATGGTCGCGGCCCAGCTGCGGATCGCAGCCGGCGAGCCATTGGGATTCGCGCAGGCCGACGTCCGGTTCGCCGGCCACGCGATCGAGGCGCGCGTCTATGCCGAGGATCCCGCGACCGGCTTCCTCCCCAGCCCCGGGCCGATCCTCGCCCTGCGCGAGCCGGCCGGCCCGGGCGTCCGCGTCGATTCCGGTGTCGCGGCGGGCACCGTCGTGCCGGTCGACTACGACCCGCTGCTCGAGCAAGCTCTCGGCCTGGGGGCCCGACCGGGCGACGGCGATCGCGCGCCTGCGGGCCGCGCTGCGCGACACCGTCGTGCTCGGGCCGACCACCAACCTCGCCTTCCTGGACGACGTCCTCGGCCACGCCGCGTTCGCACGCGGTGCCACGCACACGGGCTTCCTCGCCGAGCACCTCACGCCGTGGCGCGCTGGCGACGCGGGGGCGGAGGTGGCAGCGATCGCGGCCGCGCTGGTGTTACTGGGCGGGAGCGGCGCAGCGGGCAGCGACGAGTCGGCCGCGGCCCCACACTCACCGTGGGAGACGCTGGGCGCATGGAGGCTGGGGGCGTGAGCGCTCCCCTCCGTCTCACCGTCGGCGGGCGTGAGGTCGTCGTCACGCTGACGGCCACCGGCGAGGGCTGGGACGCCTCCGTCGACGGCGCATCGCACGCGATCGCCTGCACGGGACGACAGTCCCACGCCGCCACCGGTGGCGCGCGGGTCGAGACGCTCGTGCTCGAGATCGATGGCCGGGTCGAGCGAGTGGTGGTGGCGCGCACCCGCGAGCGGACGCTCGTCGCCGCCGGCGGACGCGTCCACGTCGTCACCGCGGCGGACGGGAGCGAGCGCGGCGCCCACGGCGCCGTCGGCTCCGGGGTGGTCGCCGCACCGATGCCCGGCAAGATCGTCGCTGTCCTCGTCGCCCCCGGCGACACCGTCGCGACGGGCGACCCGCTGGTCGTCCTCGAAGCCATGAAGATGGAGACGACGCTCGCGGCCGAGGTGGGCGGGCAGATCGCCGCGGTGCACGTGACGCCCGGAACGATGGTCGACGGCGGCGCTCTGCTGGTCGAGATCACCCCGGCGTAGGGCTGCCGCGCGCTCGCTGCCGCGCATCGTGCGCGGCGAGTCGTTGCGCCGGCGACCGCGCGCCCCCTACGGTGCGGCGCCGAACCGTCATGCGCATCCTGATCGTCGACGACGACCGCCCCCGGGCCGAGCGCCTCGCGCGCGCCGCGGCGCGCGCACGCGACGCGACGGTCCTCCACCGCCCCCCGTGCGACGCGGTCGCCGCCGTCACGGGCCGTCCGCCCGAGTGCGTCGTCCTCGGTCCCGCAGCGAGCGACGCGGCCGATCCCGCCCGACTGATCGGCGCGCTCGCCGCCGCGGCGCCCGGGATAACGATCGTCGTGGTGAGCGAGCACGACACCACCGCCTTCGCGGTCGCGGCGATGAAGGCCGGGGCGCGCGACGTGATCGTCCTCGGCGATCCCGATGCCGACGCAGCGCTGACGCTCGCCGTCGGCGCGGCCGAGGGTCAGGCCGGCAAGGCGGCGCTGCCCCGATCGGCGGGATCCGGTACGGGCGATGCCCTCGACGGCCTGGTCGGCCAGAGTCGCGCGATGCAGCAGATCCGCCAGCTGGTACGGACGGCCGCGCGCACCGAGGCCCACGTGCTGATCGAGGGCGAGACCGGTACCGGGAAGGAGGTCGTCGCCCGCGCCGTGCACGCACTCGGCGCCCGCGCGCGCGGCCCCTTCGTCCCGATCAACTGCGCCGCGATCCCGGAGACCCTGGCCGAGAGCGAGCTCTTCGGCCATGCGCGGGGCGCGTTCACGGGCGCGGTGCAGGAGCATCCCGGGGCGCTCAGGATCGCCGACCGCGGCACGCTCTTCCTGGACGAGATCGAGGACCTCCCACCGTCGCTGCAGGCGAAGCTGCTGCGCGTCGTGCAGGACCGGGAGGTGCGACCGCTCGGCGGCACGACGACCCGCCGCGTGGACGTCCGTATCGTGGCCGCCGCCAACCGCGATCTCTGGCGCATGGTCGAGGCCGGCGACTTCCGTCGCGACCTCTACTACCGGCTCCGCGTTCTCGCGATCGCTCTCCCGACGCTGCGACAGCGGCGCGAAGACGTCCCCGACCTGGTCGCCCACTTCGTCGCGCGCTACAACCGGCGCCACGGCACCCGCTTCGTGGTCCCACCGCCGGCGGCGCTGCGTCCCCTGGTCGAGCACGGATGGCCCGGCAACGTCCGCGAGCTCGAGAACACGCTCGAGTCGCTCCTCACCATGGCCGGCGCGACCGGCACCGACCTCGGCCATGCCCTCGTCGAGCGCCAGACGCCGGGGGGATCGCCGTGGGGCGACGAGCGCTCCCGCATCCTCCGCGTCCTCGACGAGCACCGCTGGAACCGGCAGCGCACCGCGGCCGCGCTCGGCATCTCGCGCGTCACGCTGTGGCGACGCATGGAACGGCACGGCATCCGCGACCCGTTGGCCGGGAGCGCGCATGAAACGGGCTGAGCCTCCCAGCTACATCGCCTCCGCATACCGCGCACGTCGGCGGGCCGCACGCATGGCACGCGAACTGCTGTTGCTCCCCGGGTCCGCCCACCAGCCCCGCCCGAGGAGGCCTGATGTCGGGACGATCCACGTTCGTTGGCGCCGCGGTGTTCGCTACCCTCGTACTGGCCCTGCTGGCGCGCGCGGTCACGGTGCACTCCGTCGCCTGGGCGCCGCTCATCTACCGCACGATCGCCAACGAGAACGACCTCGACGTGGTCGAGGGCATGGCGCCGCCGGGAAGCTTCGTCGAACTCTGGTACCGGCAGCGGAATTTCCGAGAGGGTACCTCGGCCGACCAGAACGACCTCTTCTCGTGGTGCAAATGGAAGAACAACGGGCAGTCCGTCCGCGTCGGCACGACCTGGGCCGACGCCAAGGGCGTCTTCCAGATGGCGCGGCTGCGCCAAGGGACGACCGTCACCCTCTTTCCCTCGGCGCCGGACGGCGCGCACTGCCAGGGTGGTCTCTACACCGAGCTGCAGGTTCGCGCCTGCGACTATCCGGGCGGCCCGTGCAGTTCCTTCTCCCTGCCGTCGCTCGAGTACCTGAACATCAACCGCCCGAGCGACGACATTGCACGCGTCACCGGTGCCGTGCAGGGCGCCGACCAGACCTCGGTGGCCATCGCCGACGGGCCGGACACGTTCATGGATTGGGGCGACCAGCGCGACGTCGACCAGATGGCGATCGACACGACGCAGCCGGGCTTCCTCCGCGGCCAACGCGTGGCGTGGCGGTGCGGCGCCGGCGGAACGGCGAGCTGCCCGAGCATTGCGGTCCACGACGCCAGCACCGTCATCTCGCCGGACACGGAGTTCCCCTACGTCCTCGGCACCATGCAGGCGCATCGCTTCGGCGGCTCGTTCATCGCCGCGGTCGCCACGCCGCGGCGCGTGCCCCTCGGTCCGAGCTTCACCGTGAACGTCAACGTGAAGTTCCGCGGCCGCTTCGACATCAACCTCGGCTGCGACCAGAAGGTCGGCTTCGACTTCAGCCGCCAGCTGATCCTGTAGGCCTCAGGCGTCGAAGCGTGCGCCGGCCGCGATCCCCGCGGCCGAAGCGACCTCCGCGGCGGCGGCCTTCGGACCGTCGCCGCGGAGCCGCGCGCAGGTGACGGCGCCGTCGCCGGTCGCGATGGTGATGCCGGCCGCGTCGATCGCCAGCACCGTGCCGGGCGCGGCGCCCGCACGCCCCGCCGCCCGGCGCGAATCGAAGCAGCGCACGCGGACCCCGCGCCACGCCGGTGTGGGCCCCGGGCTGCGGATCGCAGCCGCGGATCAGGTCGTGCACCGTCGTCGTCGGACGCGCCCAGTCGATGACGGCGTGCGCGTCGCGGCAGCAGCGGATCGTAGGTCGCCTGCGCCTCGTCCTGCGGCACGCGCGGCGCCGTCCCGTCGCGGACCATGGCGACCGCGTCGAGCATCGTCTGCACGCCGAGCGGGAACAGCGTCTGGTAGTAGAGCGATCCGGCGGTGTCGTCGGGTCCGACCGGCGCGTCGCGCTGCAGCAGGATCGGGCCGGTGTCGACGCCCGCGTCCGGCCAGAAGACGGTGACCCCGGTCCGGGTCTCGCCGCGGATGAGCTGCCAGTTGATGGCGCTGCCGCCGCGGTAGCGCGGCAGGAGCGACGGATGGAAGCAGATGGCCGTGCGGGTGGGCAGATGGAGCAGCGGCTCGGGAACGATCTGCGTGACGTAGGCCAGGACGGCGAGGTCGGCGCGCGCGTCCTCGAACGCGCGCCGCGCGTCGGCCCCCTTCAGGTTGGGAAACTGGTGCACCGGGATGTTCCGGGCCTGCGGCGGCGACCTTCACCGGATCGGGCTTCGGCCCGGCATCCGGTGGACAGACGACGGCGGCGATGGTGTCGCCCGCCGCCGCGAGGCCGTCCAGCACCTTCTCCGCGAACGCCGCCTGCCCGACCAGCAGGATGCGCACGCTCAGCCCTTCAGATGCTGCGCGAAGAACCGCGTGAGCCGCGTCCAGGCGTCCTTGGCGGCGTCGGGTCGGTACGAGTCGCGCTCGTTGCAGAAGAAGCCGTGCGGCGCCCCGGGATAGACGACGACCTCGACCGTCTTGCCGAGGCGCTGCGCCTCGCTTCTTGAGCTTGTGCACCTGGTCGATCGGGATGAAGGCATCCTGATCGCCGAAGAACGCCAGCACGGGGGCCCGGAGCCCGTCCGTGCGCTCGATCGGGATGCCGCCGCCGTAGAACGGCGCCGCCGCCGTGATGCTCGTCGGGCAGCGGCGCACGCGGCGAGGTAGCTGACCCGACCGCCCATGCAGAAGCCCGTGATGCCGATGCGGTCGCGCGCGCACGAACGGCTGTGCCTGCAGCCAGCCGACGACGCGCACCGACGTCCTGCACGATGGTGTCGTCGCGCAGCTCGCCCATCAGCTGGAGCGCCTGGGGCAGCTCGTCGTAGCCCGCCGTGCGACCCGCGCCGCCGCGCTAGAACATGTCCGGCGCCAGCGGCGACGTAGCCCTCGGCGGCGATCCGCTCGGCGACGTCCTTGATGTGCGCGTTCAGCCCGAAGGCCTCCTGCACGACGATCACGGCCGGCGCGGGTGCCGCGCCGCCGGGGCGGGCGAGGTAGGCGGGCATGCCCGCCCGCCGGACTCGCGATGTGCGTCATCTCCCCTGCCATCACTGCGCTCCTTTCGCTCGCGGAAAGAGGCATGAGTCGCCAATGCGCCGGTCCGTGTCAAGACATCGTTCGCACCGAACCGAAATCTCGTCGAAATGCCCATTTGCCATGGTTTTCACGCATTTGGAGCCACCGTCTCGCCCGCGTTGACTCCGGGTGTGGCCCGGCGTAGCCTAAAACACGTTTTTGACCCCGAGGACCGATGCGCCGCGAGAAGTCCAACTACATCATCCAGTCCGTCTCCCACGCGCTCGACGTGCTCGAGCAGTTCTGCGGCGAGGCCGACGAGCTCGGCGTCACCGAGCTGTCGAAGCGGCTCAAGCTGCACAAGAACAACGTCTTCCGACTGCTCGCGACGCTCGAGTCGCGCGGCTACATCGAGCAGAACAAGGCCACCGAGAACTACCGCCTCGGCATCCGCTGCCTGCAGCTCGGTCAGAGCTACGTCGCCGCACATGGGCCTGCTGCGGCAGGCGCGTCCGATCATGGCCGACCTGGTGCGCCAGGTGCGGGAGACGCGTCTACGTGGCGATCCTGCGGCGCAACGCGCGTGGTGCCGGTCGAGGTGCGTCGAGGCCGACCGTCCGGTGCGCATCGTCGTCGCCGCTCGGCGAGCCGCTGCCGCTCCACTGCACGGCCGCCGGCAAGGTGCACCTCGCCTTCGAGCCCGACGACGACCTGAAGGCGCTGCTCCCCGACGGGCTGCCGAAGTTCACCGAGCGGACCATCACCGAGCGCCCGGCGCTGCAGCAGCAGCTGCGCAGCGTCGCCTCGCTCCGGCTACGCCATCGACATCGGCGAGCACGTCGAGGACGTGCGCGCGGTCGCCGTGCCGATCCGCGACTACACCCGCACCGTGGTCGGCACCCTCGCCGTCGCCGGCCCCGCCTATCGCATGCAGGCCGAGCGCATCGAGAAGGAGATCGCGCCGCTCGTGCTGAAGGCGGGCCGCGAGCTCTCGAGCCGCCTCGGCTTCGACGGCCCGCGAAGCGCAGGCTGAGCGACGAGCTCAGGTCGTCGCGGCGTCGGCCCGCGCAGCGCGGCGCGCGGCACTCGTGGCTCCGAGCGGCGCTCGCTCCGCGAGCTCACCGCGGTCGCGACACCGAACGCCTCGCCGCGTTGACTCGGTGCCGCGCTGTGTACTAGGACGTTTTCGCCGCACTTCCGCCGCCACGCGAAGGAGACTCCGCCGTGAAGATTCTCGTCACCGTGAAGCGCGTCCCGGACCCGAGACGCAGCATCAAGGTCAACGCCGACGGCACCGGCATCGTCACCGACAACATCAAGTGGGTCGTCAATCCCTTCGACGAGATCGCCATCGAAGAGGCGCTGCGCATCAAGGAGAAGGACGCGCGGCGCCGAGGTCGTGCTGGTGTCGCATCGGCGCGAAGGCGTCGCAGGAGCAGCTGCGCACCGGCCTCGCCATGGGCGCCGATCGCGCCATCCTCGTCGTCAGCGACGAGGACCTCGAGCCGCTCGCCGTCGCGCGCGTGCTGCAGAAGCTCGTCGACGACGAGAAGCCCGACCTGGTCCTGCATGGGCAAGCAGGCGATCGACGACGACTCCAACGGCGCCGGCCAGATGCTGGCCGAGCTGCTCGGCTGGCCGCAGGCGACGTTCGCGTCGAAGGTCGAGATCGCCGGCGACCAGAAGTCGGCGACGGTCACGCGCGAGGTCGACGGCGGCCTCGAGACGCTCGAGCGTTCGCCGCTGCCCGGCGATCGTCACCGCCGACCTGCGCCTGAACGAGCCGCGCTACGCGTCGCTGCCCGGCATCATGAAGGCGCGCAAGAAGGAGCTGAAGGAGATCCCGGTCGGCCGACCTCGGCGTCGACGTCGCGCCCAAGGTGAAGATCGTCAAGCTCGAGCCGCCGCCGAAGCGCGCCGGCCGGCCGCAAGGTCGGCTCGGTGCAGGAGCTGGTGAAGGTCCTGCACGACGAAGCCAAGGTCATCTGAACGAAGGGGCATCGATCATGAGCAACGTTCTCGTCTTCGCCGAGCATCTGCACGGAAAGTTCCCGAAGACCACGCTGGTCGGCATCGCCGCCGGCAAGGAGCTCGCCGCCAAGACGGGCGGCAAGGTCATCGCCGCGGTCCTCGGGCAAGGGCATCGACGGCGCTCGCGAGCGAGCTCGCCGACTACGGCGTCGACGTCGTCGCGGTCGACGATCGCGCCGTTCGAGCACTACGTCGCCGACGCCTACGCGGCGGCGATCGGCGACATCGTCAAGCAGAAGGGCATCGACGTCGTCGTCGCCACCGCCACCGCGCTCGGCAAGGACCTGCTGCCGCGCGTCGCCGCGCGCCTCGGCGCCGGCATGGCGTCGCGACATCACCGGCATCGTCGACGCGACGGCACCTTCGAGCGGCCGATGTACGCCGGCAACGCTGTTCGCGACCGTCAAGGTCGAGGGCGCGCCGCGGGTCGTCTCCGTGCGCGCGCACGGCCTTCGACGCCGCCGCGAAGGGCGGCGCCGGCGGCGGTCGAGAAGGCGTCGGTCGCTCGACGCGGGCGACGGCAAGACCAAGTTCGTCGAGTTCGCCGAGACCAAGTCGGACCGGCCGGTGCTCACCGAGGCGCGCATCGTCGTGCTCGGGCGGCCGCGGGCTCAAGAACGGCGAGAACTTCACCACCTACCTCGAGCCGCTGGTCGACGCGCTCGGCGCCGCGATGGGCGCCAGCCGCGCCGCCGTCGACGCCGGCTTCGTCCCGAACGACCTCCAGGTCGGCCAGACCGGCAAGGTCGTCGCGCCGCGAGCTCTACATCGCCGTCGGCATCTCCGGCGCCATCCAGCACCTCGCCGGCATGAAGGACTCGAAGGTCATCGTCGCCATCAACAAGGACGAGGAGGCGCCGATCTTCCAGGTCGCCGACTACGGCCTGGTCGCCGACCTCTTCAAGGCCGTGCCCGAGCTGACCGAAGAGGTGAAGAAGCTGAAGAGTGCCTGAGCGCTCAACGGCGGCTCGACCGACGATCGCTCTCACGACGCGCGGGGCCCTGCCCCGCGCGTTCTATTTGGCGCCCACCCTGCTGGTCGCCCGCCGGCTGCTCGGCCAGGTGCTCGTCCACGAGACGGCCGAGGGCGTCGCCGCGGGGCGCATCGTCGAGGTCGAGGCGTACCGCGGGCCGCGCCGACCGGCCGCCCACAGCCGCGACGGGCACCGCTCGGCGCGCAACGAGGTCATGTACGGCGCCGCCGGTCACGCCTACGTCTACTTCGTCTACGGGATGCATCACTGCATGAACGTCGTCACGCAGGCCGTCGGCGTGCCCGAGGCGGTGCTCGTCCGCGCCCTCGAGCCGATCGCCGGCCTGGCCCTCATGCGCGCGCGGCGCCGGCGCGGGGCGGAGCTTCCCGACTGGCAGCTCTGTCGCGGCCCGGGGGCGCTCTGCCAGGCGCTGGGGATCGATCGAACGCAGAACGGCGCCGACCTCCGACGAGGTTCGCTGCGCATCCTCGGCGCCGCTCCGGTCCCCTCGCGCGCTGGTCGCCCGCACGCCGCGCATCGGCGTCGCCTATGCGGGGACGGACGCCGCGCGGCCGTGGCGGCTCCTGCTCCCCGGCAGCCGTGCAACGTCGGGACCGCGTAGCCGTGGCTGAGCCGCAGGCGGATCGCGCGGCGATCATGCTATCGTCGCCGCATGATCGTGCTCTACTATGCGCCACGGACCCGTTCGATCCGCGTACGCTGGCTCCTCGAGGAGCTCGGCCTGCCGTACGAGCTGCGGCGGATCGCGTTCAACGCGCCGAAGACGGTCTTCTCGCAGCAGACGCCGCTGGGGAAGTTCCCCGTGATCGAGGACGGCGACGTCACCATCTGCGAGTCGGGCGCCATCGTCGAGTACATCTGCGAGCGATACGGTGACGGGCGCCTGGCGCCACCGATCGGCTCGCCGCTCCGCGGACCCTACCTCCAGTGGGTCCACTTCGCAGAGGGTACGGCCTTCCCACCGCTCGGGGTCATCGTGTGGCACACGCTCTACCAGGGGGATGCCGACCAGATCCCCAGCGTCATGGAGCACGCGCGCGAGCGGGCGCACGGCGCCTTCGACTTCGTCGAGCGGGCCCTCACCGGCGAGTACCTGCTGGGACCGGAGTTCTCGGCCGCCGACGTCATGATGGGATTCACGCTGGCCGCCGCCCGCATGCTCGGGGTGCTGGACGCCCGCTTCCCGCGGCTCACGCAGTACCTGGCCCGCCTCGAGGCCCGCCCGGCGTTCCGCCGCGCGACCGACACCTGAACGGCGCACCGCAGCGGGCGGCCCCGCTGGCGTTTTCCCGTCCGGCCCACTAGGTATTGGCGTTCGATTCGGGACCCCGAGAGACCCATGGCGAAGGCGAAGACGAAGACCACGATCGACGCTCCGGTCACTCCCGCGCTCGACGATCCGCTCGCGGAGATCGCCCCGGTCGCGGGCACCGCCGCGGCCGCGCCCGGACCCTACGACCAAGCGCTGGCGGCCGGCGAGGAGCTGCGCCGCAAGCCGTACGTCGCCTCCAGCACGATCCAGATCATCCGCCAGCACGCCAAGGAGCGGATGACGGTCTGGGAACGGATCGAGGTCCTGCAGGACCCCGGCAGCCAGCCGACCGTGCTCTACCAGAACTGGGGGCCGAACCTCGACGGCGCATCGATCGTCACCGCCGTGATCAAGATCGGCGGACGGGACGTCGCCCTCTACGGCCACGACTTCACCGTCCGTGCCGGCTCGATGGACGCGACCAACGGCCGCAAGCTCGCGAACCTCATCTACCTGGCCGGCGACCGCGGCATTCCCTGCATCGGCATGAACGACAGCGCCGGCGCTTTCGTGCCGGCGGGCATCGGCGGTCTCGACGGGTACGCCGAGGCGTTCACGGCCTTGCGCAAGATCAGCGGCGTCGCGCCGAGCATCATGTGCATGTTCGGGTACAACGCCGGCGGGGGCTCGTACCTGCCGCGCCAGGGTAGCTTCGTCATCCAGGCGGCGAACACCTTCTTCGGGCTGACCGGCCCGGGCGTCATCAAGAGCGTGCTCGGCGAGGACGTGACACCGGACGACCTGGGCGGTCCCAAGGTCCACGGTGCCAGCGGCGTCGCCGACCTGACGGTCGGGGACGAGGTCGAGGCGCTCCGCACCGCGCAGCGCCTCCTCAGCTACCTGCCCAACTCCAACCGCAGCGCGCCGCCATTCGAGCGGACCAGCGATCCGGTCGACCGGCCCACGACCGAGATCGACACGCTGCTGCGCAAGGCGTTCAACTCGCCGACCGGCTTCAACACCCCGCTCGACGTGACGATCCTGATCGAGCGCATCTGCGATTACGGCGACTACTTCGAGGTGCAGCCCGATCGTGCGCGCAACGCGATCACGGCGTTCGGCCGTCTCGGGGGGCACGTCGTCGGCTTCGTCGCCAACAACAGCGCCGTGGCGAGCGGCCAGATCGACGTCGACGCCGCCTACAAGATCGCGCGCTTCGTCCGTTTCTGCTCCATCTACAACACGCCCGTCGTCTTCATCGAGGACACCACCGGCTTCCTGCCCGGCCGTGACCAGGAGACCCGCGGCATCGTCCAGGCGGGCCGGGCGATGCTCGACGCGATCATCGACATCCGGACGCCGCGCATCCTCCTCATCCTTCGCAACGCGTTCGGCGGGGCCTATGCGGCGTTCAACAGCTACGCCACCGGCGCGGACGTCGTCCTGGCCCTGCCCACCACCCGCGTCGCCGTCATGGGCACGGCCGGCAAGGAATTCGTCTACAAGACCGAGATCCGCGCGGTGCGCGACGAGGCTGCGAAGCGGCGCAAGGCCGGCGCGTCGGATGCCGAGGTCGCCGAGTGGGTCAAGGCCCGCGAGGCCGAGCTGAACCAGCGCTACGAGCGCGAGTTGATGAACCCACGCGAGGCCCTCTCCCTCGGCTCGATCTCCGAGATCGTCATGCCGACCGACCTCCGGCGCGAGCTCACGCAGCACCTGCGCTTCCTCCTGAGCCACTACCAGCCCGGCCCGATGGTCGAGCCGCAACGCGAGTTCCACTGATGGCCATCGCCCCCCGGTCCTTCGACCCCGCCAAGGATCGCGACCGGCGGCTCGCCGAGTCGCGCGCGGCGTACCGCGACAATCCCCACCAGTTCCGCGATCGCCGGCTCGGCGAGGCGCGGTCGCCATGGGTACGCTCGTTCGCCGCCGACGACATGAAGGTCCTGATCGTCTGCCGCGGCCCCATCCGCAAGGAGGCGATCGACGTCTTCCGCGAGATGGGGATGACGCAGGTGGGGATGCTGCTCTCCGAGAAGGACAGCATCGTCTTCCCGCGCGCCCTCTCGCCCGAGCTGCGGATCATGAACCCGCGCTACGTGCACCCGATTCCCGACTACACGGGCGCCACGAAGGACGAGCGGCTGGCGCGGGTGGCCGACATCATCCGTACCTGCCGCGAGCACGGCTACGACGCGGTGTTCGCCGGCTATGGGTTCATGGCCGAGGATGCATCGTTCGTGCGCGCCATCGAGGAGGCCGGCCTCACCTTCATCGGTCCGTGCTCCTTCACCCAGACCGCGGCCGGCGCCAAGGACGAAGCCAAGCGCACCGCGATCGAGAATCAGGTCTCCGTCACCCCGGGCATCGACGACGCGACCGTCCGTACCCTCTTGCGGCAGTGCCCCGACCATCGGGCCCTCGCGGCGCTGGCGCGGACGCATGCGCTCGACGTTCCCGGTCTCGGCGACGCCGGACGACCGCTGCCGGCGCTCGCAGAGGCGGTGCTCGACGCCTCGTACGCGAAGGGTCTCGACCTGTTCTCGATCGACGACCTCGCCGAGACCCTGCGGCAGGAGGCGACGCGGCTACTGGCCGAACAGCCCGGCCGGCGCTTCCGCCTGAAGGCCGTCGGCGGCGGCGGTGGCAAGGGGCAGCGCATCTTCGGTGATGCGGCGGCCGTGCCCGGCCTGGTGCGCGAAGTCCTCGCCGAGGTGAAGGCCACCGGCATCGGCGACAACAAGAACATGCTGCTCGAGCTGAACATCGAGCAGACGCGTCACAACGAGATCCAGATGCTCGGCAACGGCGCCTGGTGCGTGTCGCTCGGCGGTCGCGACTGCTCGCTGCAGATGCACGAGCAAAAGCTGGTCGAGGTGTCGGTCACGCAGGAAGGCCTCCGCGCCGCCATCGCGGCCGCGCGGGCGTCGGGCCACACCGCCAAGGCGACGGCACTCGAGAGCGACCTCACGGTGCTCCAGCACATGGAGGAGGAGGCCGAGCGCTTCGGCGCCGCGGTGAAGCTCGACTCGGCCTCCACGTTCGAGTGCATCGTCGACGGCGACCGCCACTACTTCATGGAGGTCAACACGCGCATCCAGGTGGAGCACCGCGTGTCGGAGCTCTGCTACGCCCTGCGCTTCGCCAACCCCGACGACGCGAACGACGCCTTCGAGGTGCACTCCCTGGTCGAGGCCATGGCGCTGATCGCGCGGCACGGGCGGCGGCTGCCGAGGCCGACGCGGATCGTGCGCGAGGGCGCCGCGATCGAGGCGCGTCTCAACGCCACCGACCGCGCGCTCAGCCCGGCGGCGGGTGGCGTGATCGTCTCCTGGTCCGACCCCATCCCGGGCGAGATCCGCGACGATCAGGGCATCTGCATCAAGAACCCCGACACGTGGCTGTTCATGCGCTACCGGCTCGCGGGGGCGTACGACTCGAACGTCGCCCTCCTGCTCGCCACCGGCGGGGATCGCGTCGAGAGCTGGGAGCGGCTGGTCGACATCTTCCGGCGGACGTCGCTCCGCGGCCTGGACCTCGCAACCAACCACGAGTTCCACTACGGCATCCTGACCTGGTTCCTCACCCGCGACCCGTGGGCCAAGCCGACGACGAAGTTCGTCGTCCCCTACCTCACCCTGGTCGGCGAGCTCGCGCGCGAGGCGCACACGATCGATCTCGAGCACGCGTTCCAGCTGATCGCCCGGCGCGCGACGGCCGCCTGCGCGCCCGACGCCCTGGCGCCGACCCGGCAGGTCATCGATCTGAAGGAGACGCTGCTCGAGCGACCGATCGGCTTGCTGTTCGACGAGCCACACTTCCTCTCGGCCTGGCTGTCGCAGCACCGGCGTGACTTCGTCGTCCGTGGTGGTCGCGTCGAGTGGCAGCGGAACCCGGTCGAAGTGCTGGCCGAGACCTATCGTCTGCTCGACATGGACACCGCCGATGCCGCGGCGGCCAACCGCATCTGGGATCACGACCGCGCGCTCCTCGACACGGCGCTCGGATTCTACGAGAAGCTCGGGGCCCGGATCGGCGGCGACGTGGCCTGGCCGGCGCTCGACGACACGCTGCGGGGCGAGCTACCCGCGTTCGGCCTGGACGAGGGGACGTGGAACCGCGTCCGCGCTGCCCACGCCGGGCATCAGCTGGGCCTCGACATCCTGGCGCTCCTGCCGCTCATCGCCGACGCCACCGGCTTCTACGACCTGGCGCTGAACGACGACCTCACGATCAGCATCCCCGATCGCCTGCACGACCCGAAGCACCAGGAGGCGATGCGGAAGGTGCTGGTGCCGCCGCCCGCGACCCGAGCCGACGAGATCGTCGCCGCAATGGGGGGCACGTTCTTCGCGCAGGAGGCGCCCACGCTGCCGCCCTTCGTCACCAAAGACTCGCACTTCGAGCGCGGCGAGGCCCTCTACATCATCGAGGTCATGAAGATGTTCAACAAGGTCCACGCGACCTTCGCGGGCACCGTGACCGAGGTGCTGGTCGAGAGCGGCACCGTCGTACGCAAGGGACAGCCGCTCTTCCGGATCACGCCCGACGAGATCCTCGTCGAGGAGGACCCCGGCGAGCGGGAGCGTCGACTGCGCGCCGCCACCGAGGCGTACGTCGCGCGGCTCGGCTGACCGGGTCGGAGTGGTCTTCGCCGTGGCGGGAGGGGGTATGCGCGGAGGCGACAAGGCGCGCGGCCTACTCCGCCTATGGCTCCGTAGCGGCCGCGCTCTCGCCTCCGCGCATACCCCCTCCCGCCACCGCATCGCGGGCCAGCCCCCGCGCCGCCCCGCGGACGGCAGTGACGCCGCGGCGTATCGTTCCATCCCCCCTGGTCGGGCGGCGCGGCGTGACGCACCGGCGGTAGTCTGCCCGTCCGGGCAGAAGAGGCCCTTACCCCGTAAGGGAATCTGGAGCCCCACGCTCGTTCGTCCTCACCCCACATGACCCCAGTAGGAGCTCGATAAAGGGGCGATCCGACGAGATGCCTCATCGTCATGCCGACGGCAGGACGGATTGAGAGTCGAGGGGACGCGGCCGACACTGGGGGCAGGTGTTCTGGACCAATCTGTTCCTGACCGCCGCGGTGGTCCTGCTGATCCTCTGGGGGCTGCCCACGCCGCCCACCGCCGGCACTTTTCGGCGAACCGTGACCTTCCCTCGATTGCGCTTGGAAGGGCAGTTCATCGACACTCGGCCTGCGGTCCTCGTCGCCCTGTCAGCTCTCATGAGCGCGGTCATCACGTCGGTTGTCGCCTGTAGCGTGCCGGGCGGGATCGTGTGGATTCTCGTGCTCGGCGCGGTGATTGTGAGCGCCTGACTTCAGATCGCGTTCGAGAACTGGTCCCGGCGCACCACGCTGCCGATCGGGCTGGCCGTCGCCGTCGGACTCATGCTGATCAACTGGCTCATGTGGGAATCGGCGAAGAGCACGTGCGGCGGGGGAGGCTGGCGGCAGTAGGCGACTGAGGCGGTTCGACCTCGACTTTCTAGGCCTGCCACTGCGGCCCGGTCGTGCGCCGGCGAGGCGGCGGCGTGCGGGGGGTGCGCGCGGAGGCGAGAGCGCGGCCGCTACGGAGCCATAGGCGGAGTAGGCCGCGCGCCTTGTCGCCTCCGCGCGCACCCCCCGCACGCCGCCGCACCGACGCTCGCGGCGGGGAGGCGCCCTACTTCATCGCGCGGTCGACGATCTCCATCACGTCGAGGGTCTGGACGCGCTCCTCGAGATCCTTCGCCTTGATCCCGTCCGACATCATCGTCATGCAGAACGGGCACGAGACGGCGATCGCCTCGGGGTTGGCCTCCAGCGCCTCCTCGGTGCGGAGCACGTTCACCCGCTGATCGGCGCGCTCCTCCATCCACATGCGCCCGCCGCCGGCGCCACAGCAGCGGCCGAAGTTGTGGTGGCGGTGCGGCACCTCCTCGACGGTCGCACCGGCCTTCGCCAGCACCTCGCGCGGCTCGTCGTACACGTCGTTGAAGCGGCCGTAGTAGCAGGAGTCGTGATAGACGGTCCGCTTGTCGTAGCCGCCGTTCATCTCGATCTTCCCCGACGCGATCAGCTGGCGGACCAGCTCGGCTGCGTGGATCACCTCGTAGGTGCCCCCGAACTGCGTGAACTCGTTCTTGATCGTGTTGAAGCAGTGCGGACAGTTCACGATGATCTTCTTGACGTTGTAGCCGTTGAAGGTCTCGACCGCGGTCTGCGCCATCGCCTGGTAGAGGTACTCGTTGCCGAGCCGCCGCGCCGAGTCGCCGTTGCACGGCTCCTCGTTGGCGAGGCAGGCGAAGTCGACGCCGGCCTTCTTGAGAATGCGCGTGAAGGCCTGGGTCGTCTTCTTGTTGCGGTCGTCGAAGGCCCCGGCGCAGCCGACGTAGTACAGGTACTCGGCATCCGGCTTGTCGGCGATGGTCGGAACGTCCATGCCGTCGGCCCATTCGAAGCGCTTCGCGGCGCCGACGCCCCACGGGTTCGACTGCGTCTCCATCGCCTTGAAGACGCGCGTCAGCTCCTCGGGGAAGCGCGACTCCTCCTGTACCAGGTGCCGGCGCATGTCGACGATCTTGTCGACGTACTCGATCATCACCGGGCACGACTCCTCGCAGGCCCGGCACATGTTGCAGGACCACAGCACCTCGTCGTCGATCACCGGCCCGACGATGTTCTCGCCGATCTCCTCCTGCGCCTCGCCGTTCGCGCCTTTCCCCACCCGCTTGGCGTGGATCTCGTCCTGGTGCTTGTACATGTAGTCGCGCAGGTCGAGGAGCAGCTGCCGCGGCGCCAGCGGTTTGCCCGTGGCGGTCGCGGGACACTGCGACGAGCATCGGCCGCACTCCGTGCAGCTGAACATGTCCAGCACCTGCTTCCAGGTGAAGTGGTCGATCCGGGAGGTGCCGTAGCGGACGGTGTTCTCGTCGTACTCGGGTTTCGACATCTGCCCCAGCGGCTCGAGCTTCCTCCAGAACACGTTCGGCAGCGAGGTGATGACGTGGAAGTGTTTCGCCAGCGGCAGGAAGTTCAGGAACGTCAGGACGACGAGGTTGTGCACCCACCAGGCGACGTTGCCGGCGGGCACCGCGGCCTCGCCGAGGATCTTCGCCACCACCGACGACACCGGCTCGTACCAGAGGAAGGGTGCCGGGGATCCCTCATGCTGGATGATGCGACCGGCGTCGTACACCAGACCCGCGGCGCAGATCATCCCGATGAAGGCGAGGATGAGGTAGGCCTCCCAGTGGGCGTGGCTCCGCTGGCGGTTCTCGGCCGGCGCGTATCCGAACAGGCGCGCCGGGTGGATCACCAGCCAGCGCGCGAGCAGGATCGCGACGCATGCGATCACGATCAGCTCGAACACGTCGCGCACCAGCATGTAGGGCTTGCCGAGGAGGTCGGGGCCGAACGGGAAGAGGTAGAAGTCCGGCGCCCACGCGCGCGCGAACATCTGCACCACCTGGATGCCCAGGATCGTGAAGCCCCAGAAGACGAAGAAATGGAGCCACCCGGCCGTGCGCTCCTTCACGATGCCGACCTCGGAGCGGATGAACTTCTTCTGCCCGAAGAAGTATACGAGCACCGCGTTCACGCGCTCGGGGAGCCGGTCGAACGTCGGGTTCCCCTGTGACGCCAGAATGAGCCCGAAACGGCCATACATCTGCCACGCGAAGTACCCGAGACCGGCGAGAACGACGAGCGTGAAGGCGATCGCGCTGACCATGACCTCCGCTTATTCCACCGTCCGGACGCATGCAAATTGTCTCGTGAATCCGTATCCTCCGGCCATGCGCGCGATGCCGCGACCGTTCCTGTTCCTCCTCGCGATGGCGCTGGCGGGGTGCCGCGGTGCCGCTGGCCCCACCGCCGTCGTGCACACCCGCGGGGGCCCCGTGCCCGTCGCGATCGAGGTGGCCGACACCGACGCGACGCGCAGCCGGGGCCTCATGTGGCGCAGCACGCTCGCCGACGGCCAGGGCATGCTGTTCGTGTTCCCCGAGGCGTCCGAGCACAGCTTCTGGATGAAGAACACGCTCATCCCGCTCGACATGCTGTTCATCGGCGTCGACGGCACGGTCGTCGGCGTGCATCCCGACGCGACGCCGCTGTCGACCGCGCCAATCGGAGTCGGTCGGCCGTCGCGCTGGGTGTTGGAGGTGCCGGGCGGCTGGGCTGCGCGCCACGGCGCCGCTGCCGGCGATCGTGTCGAGCTGCGCGGGGTGCCGAAAACCTTGAATTAGCCCCGGGCGCGTACTATTTCTCCCCGACTCGGCGGTGCGCGCCGGGTTCGAACGACCCGCCGGGGCCCGGTCGGCTCCCGTACGCCCGTCGGCTTGTGGCCGGGGGCCTTCCATGTTAACTGCGCGCGGTTGATTCCATGGGCTTCGTCGCCAAGAAGATCTTCCTGACCAAGGGCGTGGGCAAGCACCGCGAGAAGCTCTCGAGCTTCGAGATGGCGCTGCGGAGCGCGGGAATCGCCGCAGTACAACCTCGTGCGGGTCTCCTCGATCTTCCCACCGCACTGCAAGCTGATCTCGCCCCAGGAGGGGCAGAAGCTGCTCAAGCCCGGGCCAGATCCTGCACGTCGTCATGAGCGAGAACGCCACCAACGAGCCGCATCGGCTGGTGGCCGCATCGGTCGGCGTCGCGATCCCGAAGGACCGCTCGCAGTACGGATACCTCTCCGAGCACCACAGCTTCGGGCAGACCGACGACAAGGCCGGGCGACTACGCCGAGGACCTCGCCGCCACGATGCTCGCGACCATCCTCGGTGTCGATTTCGACCCGAACACGAGCTACGACGAGCGCAAGGACATCTGGCGGATGAGCGACAAGATCGTCATCACCCGCAACGTCACGCAGTCGGCCATCGGGGACCGGGACGGCCTCTGGACGTCGGTCGTGGCCGCCGCCGTCTTGCCGAGTAGCGTCCGCCGCGCCGCCCGCGCCCTCGCGGATGAGGCCCCGCTCGCTCGAGGCCGGCTCCTGGCCGCCGTGGCGAAGCGGAAGAAGCCGGTCCGCCGGCGCCGACCTACTGCGTGCCGCACGCGTCGGCCGCGACGAACGCGCCGCAGGCGACCGACCGCCCTCGAGACGCTCGAGGCGCGCGGGCGCGCTGCGTGCGCGCGAAGGGCGACCGCTGGCACTCTCCCGAGCCGTCTCGGTCTCGTCGCCGGCCGCCTCGAGGTGAACCCCGCCGGCTTCGCCTTCTGCCGTCCCGACGACGCCGAGCGCGGCCGACGTCTACGTGCCGGCGTCGGCGGTCCGGCCGGCCATGCACGGCGACCGGGTGATGGTCCGAGGTCGAGCGCGCGCAGCGCCGCGGGCGCACCGAGGGGCGGGTCTCCAAGGTGCTCGCTCGAGCGCGACGACCCGGATCGTGGGCGTCTATCCGCCGCGGCCGCACCGGCGGCGTGGTCGTGCCGCAGGAGCAGCGCATCACGATCGCCGATGGTCGTGCCCCGCAGTGGGCCGACGGCGGCGCGCAGGACGGCGACATGGTGGTCGCGGACATCGTCCGCTGCCCGACCGGCACCGCCGACGCCGAGGCGCGCGTCACCACGGTGCTCGGACACGCCGCCGATCCCGCGGGTCGAGACCGAGGCGGTCATCCACGCCCACGGGCTGCCGCTCGAGTTCCCGCCCGACGTCGCCGCCGGCGGCACGCCGCGTGCCGCGCCGTCGTCCCGCGCCGAGGCTTCGCGCGGACGCCTCGACCTGCGCGCCGCTCCCGATCGTCACCATCGACGGCGAGAACGCGCGCGACTTCGACGACGCCATCCTGGTCGAGCCGCTCGGCGCCGGCTTCCTGCTGACGGTCGCCGTCGCCGACGTCGCGCACTACGTGCCGGCCGGCGGCGCCGCTCGACCAGGAGGCCCGCGCCCGCGGCACCAGCGTCTACTTCCCCGACCGCGTCATCCCGATGCTGCCCGAGGAGCTGTCGAACGGCATCTGCAGCCTCCGGCCGGGCGAGGACCGCCTGGCGAAGGCGGTCCGGCTCGAGTTCGACGCCAAGGGCCGGCTCGCTCGGCGCAGCGCTTCCACGACGCCGTCATCCGCAGCGTCGCGCGGCTCACCTACACCGAGGTGCGCCAGGCGCTCGTCGACCGCGACCCCGCGGTCCGTCAGCGACTCGGCGATCGTGCTCGGGCCGCTCGAGCGCGCCGAGACGCTCGGCACGGCTGCTCATCGTCGCGCCGCCGCGCGCGCGGCGCGATCGACTTCGACCTGCCCGAGGCCGAGATCATCCTCGACCTGCGGGGGCGGCCGGAGCAGATCGTCCGCGCCGAGCGCTCGATCGCGCACCAGATGATCGAGGAGTTCATGCTCGCCGCGAACGAGGCGGTCGCGCGCGAGCTGATGCGCCGGAAGCTGCCCTTCCTCCACCGCGTGCACGAGCGCCCGGCGACGTGACGCGGTCAGCGACGCTCGCCCGCTTCCTCGAGGGCTTCGGGCTCCGGCTCGAGCTCGAGCGACGGCGCACGCGACGCCGCGCGCCTACCGCGACGTCCTGGCGAAGGCCGCCGGGCGGCCCGGAGGAGCGCCTCGATCAACACCGTCCTCCTGCGCTCGCTGCAGCAGGCGCGCTACGACGCCGAGCCGCTCGGGCACTTCGGGCTCGCGACCGACGCCTACACGCACTTCACGTCGCCGATCCGGCGCTATCCCGACCTCGTCGTCCACCGCCTGCTCGACGTGGCGCTGCGCGGCGCCGGCCGGGTGCCCGCCGGACCTCGCGGCGATCGCCGAGGAGAGCTCCCGCCGCGAGCGCGTGGCGATGGAGGCCGAGCGCGAGATCGTGCAGCTGAAGAAGATCCAGTTCATGCAGGACAAGGTGGGCCAGCACCTACGACGGCTTCGTGAGCGGCGTCACGCCGTTCGGCTTCTTCGTCGAGCTGAGCGACGTCTTCGTCGACGGGCTGGTGCACGTGAGCACCCTCGGCGACGACTTCTACGAGCACGTCGAGACGCCAGCACCTGCTCCGCGGCCGGCGAGACGCGGCGCACCTTCCGCGTCGGCGACGCGGTGAAGGTCGAGGTCGGCGGGGTGTCGATCGAGCGCCGGCAGATCGACTTCGTCGCTGCGCCGGCAGCGCCGAGAGTCCCGGCCGGCCAGCGCGCAAGGCGAGCATGGCCGCGCCGCGCCCGTTCCTGATCGCCGCGCTGACGCTGGCGACGGGCGTCGCACTCGCCGGCGCGCCGGAGACCGATCCCGCGCGGCACAGCCTGGTGGTGCAGGCGGTCGAACGCGCGAGTCCCGCCGTGGTGAACATCTCGACCGAGCAGGTGGTCGAGCGCCGCGGGTCGCCCTTCCCCTTCCAGGCCGATCCCTTCTTCGAGGAGTTCTTCCGCGACTTCACCGACCCGCGCCCGCGCCGGTTCACCTCGACCAGTCTCGGCTCGGGCGTGATCGTCGACGCCGACGGGACGATCCTCACGAATCAGCACGTCGTCGAGCGCGCCAGCAAGATCCACGTCACGCTTGGCGGACGGGCGCGAGCTGGAGGCGCAAGCTCGTCGGCGCCGACGGCGACGCCGACGTCGCGGTGATCCGGGTGAAGGCGCCCGGCGCGCTGCCCGCCATCCCTCTCGGCACGTCGGCCGACCTGATGATCGGCGAGACCGTCATCGCGATCGGCAACCCGTTCGGCCTCTCCCACACGGTGACGACCGGCGTGGTGAGCGCCATCGGGCGCTCGCTGCGCAGCGGGCAGCAGACCTACACCGACTTCATCCAGACCGACGCCTCGATCAACCCCGGCAACTCGGGCGGTCCGCTGCTGAACATCAAGGGCGAGCTGATCGGCGTCAACACCGCGATCTACGGCAAGGCGCAGGGCATCGGCTTCGCCATCCCGATCGACCGTGCCCGCCGCGCGCTGCGCGATCTCGTCTCCTACGGCAAGGTGAAGCGCGCCTGGGTCGGTATCTCCGTCCAGGACCTGACTCCCGATCTCGCGAAGCACTTCGAGATCGAGCACGGTGTGATCGTCACCGCCATCGAGCCGAAGAGCCCCGCGGCGGGCGCCGACCTCCAGCGCGGCGACGTCATCCTCAACGTCGACGGCAAGCCCGTGCGCTCGGAGAGCGAGTTCGGCGAGCGGATCGCCGGTCATGGTCCGGGGGACACGATCGTCATCACCCGACTCCGCGACGAGGAGGACGAGGACATCCGCGTCGTCGTCGGCACCCTGCCCGATGCCGACGCGGATCAGCTCGCCTGGCAGCTCCTCGGGCTGGGCGTCGGCGAGGCGGGCGGCGGGCTCGCCGTTACCAAGGTGCGCGGCGGCAGCCCCGCGGCGCGGGTCGGCGTCCAGCGCGGCGATCAGCTGCTGGGCCTCGGCGGGGTGCCGCTCGAATCCATGGCGGCGTTCCGGCAGAAGATGCTCGAGCTGCGGAACGCGCGGAGCGTCCTCCTCTCGATCGGGCGCGGACCGTTCCAGTACAACGTGAACCTCCCGCTGGCGCGCGACTGACGCGGGCGCCGGTCAGACGCTCCGGAGGAGGTCGCGAACGACCGGGGCGAGGGCCGTGCCGAGGGCGACGTGCGCGTCGGCATCCAAGTGGACGCCGTCGACCGTGCTCGCGGTGACGACGCTCCCGGCGTCGAAGCAGGGGCAGCCGAGCGTCGTCGCCACGTCCTGATACGCCGCCGCAAGGCCCTCGCATCTGGCCGCGGCGCCACGGAACTTCTCGGTCGCGTCGCCGCGGACGGTGGCGATCGCGGGCGGCACGACGATCAGCACGGGCGGGACCGGCATGCCCGGCTCGATCGGTGCGCTGCGGATCGCGCCGACCAGCGCGGCGACGCCCTGCGCCGCGTGCCACGCCTGGTGGCGGTGCATCGACTGCAGGTCGTTCGTGCCCAGCATGAGCACGACCAGCGCCAGCGGCGAATGGATCTCGATCCGCTGCGCCAGGCCGACGAGACCGTTGCGACCCGGCTTGAGGGGATCGTCGAGCACCGTGCGGCGCCCGTTGAGGCAGTCCTCGATGACCCGGACGTCGACGCCCTGCTCGTGCAGCCGTCGCTCGAGGACGCCCGGCCAGCGCACGTCGAAGGGATGACGGCGACGCGTGCCGGGGACGATCCCCCACGACAGCGAGTCGGCGTAGACGAGCACCTGCTGCATCGGCACAGCATCCGCCATGGCTGCCCGGCACCCGGATTGCAACCTTCCGCCTTCCAGCCGCCCTCCGGGGGTCGGGCCCGCGCAGCACGAGGAATCCGGCGATCTCGGACCGTCACCACATCGACGCATCGTCACGCGCAGCGTACGCGCGGATCCGACGGCTCACCCTGCGCGCGCGCCTGTGGCTGGCGCTGCGGATCGGCTTTGCCTTCCTGGCCCTCGGCGTGGCCGTCGACGTCTGCAGCGGGAAGGAACGGCTCCCGGAACGCCTGGCGGGATTCGCCATGCTCACCGTCCTCTACCTCGGCGTGTGGGCGGCCCTTCGTTGGCGTCGCGCGGAGCGTCACGTGGTCGCCCTCTCCGCGGGCTACATCCTGGCGCTGGGCGCGGTCCTGCTCTACCTGCTGACCCTCTCGCCGGGCGACGCCGACGTCCTGACCGGCCCGATCAGCTGCCTCCTGGTCGGATCCGTCCTCCTGTTCCCGTGGGGAGTGACGGCGCAGGCCGTCGTCGCAGGAACGACGGGCACGGCGTACCTCCTGCTGCTCTGGCCGGCATTCGCCCACACGAGCGTGCGCGCCGCCAACGTCGTCCTGACGATCGTCGTCAGCGCCGTGATCGCCGTCATCGGCGCGGCAGTCCTGGAGAACGCCCGTCGCTCGGCATTCACCGACCGCGTCCGTGCGCGCGCCCTCGCCGGCATGCGCCGCCACCTGATCGCGATCGGTCGGGATCTCCGTAGCACGCTCCGCGTCGAGGACATCACCGGGCGCGTCGTGGCGCACGCCGGGCGCCTGATTCCATCCGCCGACGTAGTGCTCTCGCTGTGGGACGCCGACGTGCGCGCCTACCGCGTCGTCGCCGCCACGGACGCCGTCCTCAGCGCGGCGTTCGTCGAGACGCGATGGCGGTTCGACCCGGAGTTCCAGCGCGCGTTCCTCGCCGCGTTCGGCGACGCGGACGTCCACGAATCCCCGGGAAGCCCGATCGACCCGCTCATCCGCCCGCTGCTCGATCTGACCGGCATCACCAACATGCTCACCGCCTCGATCGGCGCCGGCAGCCGGCCGGAGGGGTTCATCGCCTGGCAGCGGCGGAGCAGCCGCCCGTTCACGCACCTCCAACGCCTCGCCGCACAGGGCATCGCCGACCAGGCGCTCACCGCCGTCAGCGCGGCGCGGGCCTATGCCGAGGCGACGCGCGCCGCGGAGCTGAAGAGCCAGTTCGTGTCCACGATGTCGCACGAGCTGCGGACGCCGCTCAACGTCATCATGGGCTACAACCAGATACTGCAGGAGATGGTCGGCGCGCAGCGGGAAACCGCGCGAGCACTCGACGCCATCGAGCGCGCCAGCTCGGAACTCCTCGACCTGATCGACGCCACGCTCAATCTGGGTCGCCTCGAGGCGCGGCGCGAGGCCGTCACGGCGGAGCGTGTCGACGGCGCCGAGCTCTTTCGCGAGCTCGCGGTGGAGTTCGCCGACGTGCCCCGGGCCGACGGCGTGACGCTCACCTGGGACGCGTGTGGCGCACCCGCCCTGGTCGCCGACCGCATCAAGCTGAAGACGGTGCTGAAGAACCTGGTGGGGAACGCACTCAAGTTCACGCCGACCGGCGGCGTCAGCGTCGAGTGCCGCACGGTGGACGGGCGATGCCGCGTCCGCGTCAGCGACACGGGCATCGGCATCCGGCCCGAGGACCAGCTCCTGGTCTTCGAGATGTTCCGTCAGGTCGACAGCTCCGACTGCCGGCGCTACGGCGGCACCGGGCTCGGCCTCTACATCGTGCGCCAGCTCGTCGAGCTGATGGGCGGCGAGGTGACGCTCGAGAGCCGCCCCGGGGCCGGGTCGACCTTCACCGTGACGCTCCCGCTCGGCGACGCAGCCGGCGTATCGGCTGCCGCCTAGGGGTCCTGAGTCCGAAGTCCGTTGCCCAAGACGGCGCGGGATCGCGGAGGCTGGCCAGGCGCGACGACGAGGAATAGCAGCGCTATTCCGAGGAGGAGCAACGCCGCCAGCCGCCGCGAGACCGTGGCGGATTGGGTGATGGACTTCGGACTCCGGACACTAGTTCTTCCCGGGCCCAGCGACGAGCGTCGCCGGGTTCTCGCAGGCCTCGGGCTGCACCACCGTGACGGGTCCGAAGCGTTGCTCCAGCGGCGCACGCACCTCGGCCGCCTTGCCGATCACGACGATGGAGACGTCGGCCGGGGTCGGCATCCACTCGCGGGCCGCACGCTCCGCATCGGCGGCGGTGACCGCCGCCACCCGGCTCCGATAGGTCGCGAGATCGTCGATCGGCAGGCCGTGGAACTCGATCTCGGCCAGCCGCGTCGCCAGGGCGTCTGGCGTCTCGACGCGCAGCGGGAAACTGCCCGACCAGGTACGCCTTCGCCTTGATGAGCTGCTTCGGATCGATCGGGCGCGTGCGGAAGCCCCCCTGGACGTCGAGCGCCAGCTGCGAGGGTCTCGAGCGTGGTCGGGCTCTTGGTGAAGGTCGCGACGCGGAAGTCGCCGCCGGTGAGCCGCGGCGACGAACCCGCTGGACGCCGAGTACGTGAGGCTGCGCTTCACGCGCAGCTCCTCGATGAGCAGCGAGCTGAACCCGCCGCCGAGGATGGTGTTCGCGACCTGCGCCGGCAGGAGCGCGGGGTCGGTGCGCTTCATCGCCAGATTGCCGAAGCGGATCTGCGTCTGGCGTCGCGTCCGGCTTGTCGACCAGGAGCACCCGACGCGCCGTGAGTCGCGCCGGGGGCGGCACGCGGACGGCGAGGGCATCCGCACGCGGCTTCCACGTCGCCGAACGCCGCTCGCAGCTGCGCGATCGCGTCGGCGGCTGCGACGTCGCCGACGAGGACCAGGATCGTCGCGTTCGGCCGGTACCAGTGGTCGTAGAAGTCGCGGACGTCGCCGCGGTCGAGCCGCTTCACGGTGGCTCGCTGTCCGTCGACCTGGCGACCATACGGGTACGGTCGCCGAGAGGAACGCGGCGAAGCACCGCTCGGCGACCGTCTGCGGATCCTCGAAGGATGCCGTGATCGCCGCCACCTGCTCGTCGCGCGCCCGGCGGACCTCGTCGCGACGCCAGCGCGGGCTCGAGGAGCACCTGCCGCAGCAGGTCGAGTCCGGTGGCGAAGTCCTCGGAGAGGAACTCGGCCGTGAGCGATGGTGCCGTCGGTTCCGGCCGCGGCGTTGAGGCTCCCGCCGAGCGACTCGATGGTCTCGCGCGAGCGCGTCGGCGCCGAGGCGCTTGGTGCCGCGACGCAGGCTCGCGGCGGTCAGCGCCGCCAGCCCCTCCTTGCCGGGCGGATCCTGCGCCGCGCCCGCGCCGACGATCGCCGTACATCTCGACCAGCGGCAGCTCGTGGTACTCGGCGACCACGAGACGGAGCCCGTTCTCGAGCGTCGTGCGCGTCACCGGCGGCAGCCTGAGCTCGTCCGCGGCACGGGCCGGCGGACGAGAGCCCCAGCACCAGGGCGACGACGACGCACCGCCTCTCATCGCGGCGCGCTCTCGGCGGCCGTGCGGCTCGAGGATGACGATCGTCCGCTGCTCCGGCACGAGATAGGTCGTGACGACGCGCTGGACGTCCGCGGCAGTGACCGCGTCCCACCCCGCCTCGAGACCGAACATGGCGTGGTAGTCGCCGAAGACCACCTCGAAGAAGCCGAGCTTGTTCGCCTTGCCGCTGACGGTCTTGAGGCCCTTCACGAGCTCGGCGAGCAGCTGGCGCTTGGCCTTGCGTCAGCTCCTCGGTCCCGGGTCCGGCCGTCGCGAGCGATGCGACGACGGCGTCGATCCGCGCGATCATGTCGGCGGCTGTCTTCCCCGGACGGGCCTGGGCGTAGACGCCGAACAGCTCCGGGTCGATGCCCCATTCGAGGTCGGCGTACACCCCGGTGGCGACCTCGTGCTGCGCGGACCAGGTCGCGGTAGAGCCGCGCGCTCTCGCCGTCCGGCCAGGAGCTGCGCGGCGACGTCGAGCGCCGGCCGATCGGCGTCGGTGGCCCGGACGGCATGGTAGCCGAGGTAGCACGGCGGGCAGCTCCGCCTGCATGCGCAGCACGATCCGCCGCTCGCCGTCCTGCGCGCGGCTCCTCGGCATCGACCGGGCCGGGCGGCGGCCGGCGCGGAATCCTCGCCGAAGTAGCCGCTGCACGAGGGCGAAGGTCGGCCTCGGGATCGACGTCGCCGGCGAGCACGAGGACGGCGTTGTTGGGCGCGTAGTAGGTGCGGAAGTAGGCTTGCCGTCCTCGAGCGTGATGCGCTTCAGGTCGGCCATGAAGCCGACCGTGTTCCAGCGGTAGGGGCCCGCACGTAGGCGTGCAGGTAGAGGTCCTCGTTCATCGCGCCGGTCGACGTCGTTGTCGATGCGCAGCCGGCGCTCCTCCATCACGATGCCGCGCTCCTGCTCGAGGTTCTTCGGCGTGATGGCGAGGTTGGCCATGCGGTCGCTCTCGAGGTCGAGGATCAGCGGCAGCGCCTCGCGCGGGAAGTTGTTGAGGTACGTCGTGAAGTCGCGGGTGGTGTAGCCGTTGGTCGAGCCGCCGTTGCCCTCGATCAGGTCGTCGAAGACGCCCGGGCCGTACTTCTTCGCCGCCGTTGAACATCATGTGCTCGAAGAGGTGGGCGATCCCGGTCGTCCCGCACTGCTCGTTGCGCGAGCCGGAGCGGAAGAAGACGTACGACGAGACCACGGGGGCCGAGTGGTCTTCGTGCACGAGCACGAGGAGCCCGTTGGACAGCGTGCGCTCGACGACGGGGAGCGACACCGCCGCTGCCGGTCGGGCGAGCGCGAGCATGGCGAGGAGCAACAGGAGCCGACGCGGCACTGGCGCCTCGGTCTAGCAGATGACGGAATCGGGTCAAGCTGGTAGACACGCGCCGATGGCGCGGGCGACGGCGTCCACGCGCACGGAAGACGATCGCGCGCCTGCGCGCGCGAGATCGCGCACCACGATCACCGCTACTACGTCCTCGACGATCCCGAGATCACCGACGCCGAGTACGACGCCCTCTTCCGCCGAGCTGGAGGCGCTCGAGGCGCGCGCATCCGGACCTGGTCACCCCCGACTCGCCGACGCAGCGGGTCGGCGGCGCGCCGCGTCGCGAAGTTCGCCACCGTGCGCCACCGCCACCCGATGCTCTCGCTGGCGAACGTCACGAACCGCGAGGAGATCGCCGAGTTCGACGCGCGGGTGCGCAAGCTGCGCGGAGCGCGAGCGCGTCGAGCCTACGTCGGCGAGCCCAAGATCGACGGCGTCGCGGTGGAGCTGGTCTACGAGGACGGCGCGCTGGTGACCGGCGCCACGCGTGGCGACGGCACGGTCGGCGAGGACGTCACGGCGAACATGCGGACGATCCGCAGCGTGCCGCTCGCGCTGCGCGTCGACGGCGCCGCATCCCGGCGCGGCTCGAGGTGCGCGGCGAGGTCTACCTGCCGCTCGCAGCCGTTCCGGCGCCTGAACCGCGACCGCGAGGAAGCCGGCCTGCCCGGTGTTCGCCAATCCGCGCAACGCCACCGCCGGCTCGCTCAAGCAGCTCGACTCGCGGATCACCGCCACGCGTCCGCTCGCACTCGTCTGCCACGGCGATCGGCGCGATCGAGGGCGGCACGCGGCCGACCAGCCAGACGGCGCTCGCTGGCGGCGTTCGCCGGCTGGGGCCTGCGGCCCGTGCCGCACGCCCGTCTGCTCGCCACGCTCGACGAGGTGCACGCGTACTACGACGAGCTCGAGGCCGCGCGCGACGACCCTCGCCGTTCGAGATCGACGGCCTCGTCGTCAAGGTGAACGAGCTGCGAGCTGCAGCGGCGCTCGGGCAGGTGTCGCGCTCGCCGCGCTGGGCGGTGGCGTGGAAGTTCAAGCCGCGGCAGGCGACGACACGCATCCTCCGCATCGTCCCGTCGGTCGGCCGCACGGGCGTGCTGACGCCGGTCGCCGAGCTGGAGCCGGTGCCGGTCGGCGGCGTCACCGTCCGCAACGCCTCGCTGCACAACATGGACGAGGTCGAGCGCAAGGACATCCGCATCGGCGACACCGTCCTGCTCGAGCGCGCCGGCGACGTGATCCCGTACGTCGTCAAGGTGCTGACCGAGCGTCGCAACGGGGCACGAGCGACGCTTCCACATGCCGGCGCGCTGTCCCGTGTGCGGCGCGGAGGTGGTGCGCCCCGAGGGCGAGGTCGCCTATCGCTGCATCAATCTCGGCTGTCCGGCGCGGCTCAAGCAGGCGCTCCGCTTCTTCGGCGCCGCGCGGCGCCGCTCGACGTCGAGGGCCTCGGCGAGAAGCTCGTCGACCAGCTGGTCGAGCGCGGGCCTCGTGCGCGACCTCGCCGACCTCTACCAGCTCGACGAGGCGCAGCTGGTCGAGCTCGAGCGCATGGGGACCAAGTCGGCGCAGAACCTCCTCGCGCAGCTCGAGCGCAGCAAGCGGCCGCCGCTGCCGCGCTTCCTGGTCGCGCTCGGCATCCGGCAGGTCGGCGAGGCCACGGCCAAGGCGCTGGCGGAGCACTTCGGCACCCTCGACGCGCATCATGGCCGCGAGCGAGGAGCAGCTCATGGAGGTGCGCGACGTCGGCCCCGAGGTGGCGGCGAGCATCCACCAGTTCTTCGCCGAGAAGCAGAACCGCGCGGTGATCGAGCGCCTGCTCGACGGCGGGCGTCCGACCCGACCGCGGTCGACCGGTCGCCGGGCCGCTCTCGGGGAAGAAGTTCGTCCTCACCGGCGGACTCGACAGCCTGACGCGCCCCGAGGCGCAGCGGCGGATCGAGGCGCTCGGCGGGCGGGTCGTGTCGAGCGTCAGCAAGGAGACCGACTACGTCGTGGTCGGCGCCGACCCCGGCTCGAAGCTGCGCCAAGGCCGAGAAGCTCGGCATCCGGACCCTCGACGAGGACGGCCTTCCGGAAGCTGGTGGACGCATGACCGCGGTGCGCGCGCGGGTCTGCGTGCGGGGGCGCGTCCAGGGCGTGTGGTATCCGCGGGTCGATGCAGCGCGAGGCGGCGGCGGCGCGGCCTCGAGCGGCTGGGTGCGCAACCGGGTCGACGGCGACGTCGAGGCGGAGATCGAGGGCGCGCGCGACCAGGTCGAGGCGCTGATCGCCTGGGCGCACCACGGGCCGCGCAACGCCGAGCGTGATCGACGTCACCGTCACCTGGATCGCCGCCGCGCGGTGATGGCGGCCGGTTCGAGATCGTCGGATAGGAACGCACGGTGACCGCGCGCCACGCGGGCGTGGATGATCGCCGCCCTCTATCTCGTCGCCCTGCTCCACGGCCTCGGCGCCGCGGACATCGTCGGTGACGACGAGGCGCGCGAGGTCGGCATCGTGCAGGAGATCGTCGCCGGCAACTGGCTGTGGCCGGCATTCAACGGCGAGACGATCCCCGACAAGCCGACCCTGTGGCACTGGCTCGCCGCGGTTCCGTGCGCCGTCGCCGGCTTCTCCGAGACGGCGGTCCGGCTGCCCTCGGCGCTCGCCGGCGCGGCGCTCGTCGCCTGGACGGCGGCCTTCGGCCGCACGCTGCTGGGCGGACGAGCGGGCGTGGCGGCCGCCGCGCTGCTGGCCACGATGCCGTCCCTCTTCAATCACGCACGCGTCGCGCGGCCGGACGTTCTGATGGTGCTGCTGCTGGCCATCGCGCTCGGCCGCGCGTTCCGCTGGTGGCGTGACGCGCGACGGCGCGACGCGATCCTGGCGCTCGTCTGGCTCGGGCTCGCCGTGGCCGCGAAGGGACCGGTGGCGCCCGCGCTGTTCGCCGTGGGGATCGGCGGCTTTCTCCTGTGGCAGCGCCAGCTGCGCCGCCTGCCCGGCCTCGTCACCCTCCCCGGCGTCACCGCCCTGCTCGTCCTCGGTGGCGGTTGGTACGCCCTCGCCCTCTGGGGCTGGGGCGACCGCTTCGTCGAGGAGCACCTGATCGGGCGCTATGGCCGCAACCTCGCCGGCGGACTCGTCCGCGGCGGCAGCTACTCGCCGAAGCCGTGGACGTATCACGTCGCCTTCTACCTGCGGATGCTGCCCGCGATCGCGCTCCCGTGGACGCCGCTGGTGCTGGTGACGCTGTGGCAGCGGTGGCGGACCGCGCCCGGCTTCGTCGATCCGCGGTTCCGCTTCCTCGTCTGCTGGGCCCTCGCGCCGGCGATCGTCTTCCTCCCCGCCGAGTGGAAGCTGCGGTACTACCTGCTACCCAGCCTGCCCGCGATGGCGCTGCTCGCCGCGCCGGCGGCGCTCGCCGTGCTCGGGCATCCGGGGCGTACGACGGGACGGCTGCCCCTCACCAGGACCGCGATGGCGATCGCCGCCGGCATCGTCGCCGTGATGATCGCCTGGGCGATCCTCGTCCGGCCCGAGCTGCTGTCCGCTTCGGATCGTGCCAACCTCGACGCGCTCACCAGTGCGGTCCCGGGCGGCGCGCCTGGATTCGCGGCGCTCGCCGGCGTCCTCGTCGGCGTGCTCGCCGGCGCCGTCGCGCTCGAGGCGTGGGGCCTCCTGGTGGCGCTCGCGTTCGCCGCCACCGCTGCCTGGCTCCTCATAGGCGCGCCGGCGATGGAACGGGCGATCAGCCGGCGCGACTCGCTGGCGCCGTTCGCGGCTGCCGTGGCGGCGGCGCGCCTGGTACCGGCGCCACTCGTCTTCGTGGACCCGCCGATGCGCTCCGTGATCGTCTACCTCGGGCGGCACGTGCCGACCGTCGCGCCCGACGCGCTTCCCCAGGGCAGCAGCGTGATCGTCGACGAGGCGCGCTATGCCGCGCTGGCCGGCAGCGGGCGCCTCGGACCACCCCTGGCCGTCGGCGCGGGGCGTGTCGGCAACCTGAAGCGCAGTCGCGTCGTCCTCGCCGACGTCCTGCCCGCACCGTGACGCGCACTGTCGCACCCGCCTACGTCACGACGCAGGGCTTCGCGTTCCAGATGTCGGCCGCATACTCCGCGATGGTGCGGTCGCTCGAGAACTTCCCGGACCGCGCCACGTTGAGGATGGCCTTCCGTGCCCAGCCTTCCGGATCCGCGTACAGCACGCCGAGCTGCTCGCTCGCCTCCAGGTACGAGCGCAGGTCCGCGAGGTGCATGTAGTAGTCGCCGTGCGTGAGCAGCACCTCCCGCAGCGGCTCGAAGGCCCCGGCCTCGTTCGCGCTGAAGTGGTTCGAGAAGACGAGGTCCAGCGCCGCACGGGTTTCCGGCTCGTGGGCGTAGTGCCAATGCGGGTCGTACCAGCCCCGGCTCCCGGCCACCTGCTCCGCGGTCAGCCCGAAGAGGAAGAAGTTCTCCTCGCCTGCCTCTTCCGCCATCTCGATGGTCGCGCCGTCGCGGGTACCGATCGTCAGGGCGCCGTTCATCATGAACTTCATGTTGCTGGTGCCGCTCGCCTCGTAGCCGGCGGTCGAGATCTGGTTGGAGACGTCGCTCGCCGGGATCAACCGCTCCGCGAGCGAGACGCAGTACTCGGGAAGGAACACGACCTTCAGGCGACCACGCACGACCGGATCGCCGTCGATCGTGCCCGCGAGGTTGTTCAAGAATTTGATGATCACCTTGGCGAGCCGGTAGGCCGGCGCCGCCTTGCCCGCGAAGAAGAACGTCCGCGGGATCGTCTCGGTCTCGGGGTGCTCCCGCAGCCGGTTGTAGAGCACGACGATGCGCAGCGCGTTCAGCAGCTGCCGCTTGTACTCGTGGATGCGCTTCACCTGACAGTCGAAGATGCTGTCGGGGTCGACGGACTGACCTGTCGTCGAGCGAAGCCAGTCGGCGAACTGTCCCTTCGCTTCGCGCTTGGCCTTCCGGACGGCCTCGCGAAAGCTCGCATCATCGGCGAGCGGTGCGATCCTCCGGAGCTCGCCCAGGTCGGTCACCCAGCCGTCTCCGATGGCCTCGGTGATCGTGCGCGCGAGCGACGGGTTCGCCAGCCGCAACCAGCGTCGTGGCGTCACGCCGTTCGTCTTGTTGCTGAAGCGCTCGGGATAGATCTCCGCCAGGTCCCTCACCGTGGTCTTCCGCAGCAGCTCGGAATGGATCGCCGCGACGCCGTTCGTGCTGTGCGACCCGACGATCGCCAGGTTGGCCATCCGGATCTTCCGCTCGGGCCCCTCCTCGACGAGGCTCACGCGCTCGACGCGCCCCTCGTCGCCCGGGAAGCGGACCCGCACGTCGTCGAGGAAGCGGCGGTTGATCTCGAGGATGATCTCCAGGTTCCGCGGGACGAGGATCGCGAACCACGCGAGTGGCCACTTCTCGAGCGCTTCGGGCAGCAGCGTGTGGTTGGTGTAGGCCAGCGTCCGGCGCGTGAGGTTCCACGCCCGGTCCCAGGGAAGATGCGCCTCGTCGAGCAGGATGCGCATCAGCTCCGGGACGGCCATGGTGGGATGCGTGTCGTTCAGCTGGATGGCGACGCGGTCCGGCAGCGCGCTCCAGTCGGCGTTGCTCCGCCGGAAGCGTCGCACGAGGTCGGCCAGCGAGCACGCGACCAGGAAGTACTCCTGCACGAAGCGCAACCCCTGGCCGAGCGCGGTCGAGTCGTCCGGATAGAGGACCCGGGTCAGCGTTTCGGCCTCGAGCGTCTCGGCGAGCGCACCCACGAAGTCGCCCCGGCTGAACTCCTGGAAGTCGAAGGCGTCGTGCGCGGCCGCGGCCCAGAGGCGGAGCGTATTGATCGTCTTCCCTCCGTAGCCGACGACCGGGCGGTCGAACGGCATGCCGAGCAGTTTCGACGGCCGGCCGGGGGTGGCCCGGAGGATGCCGTCGTGCACTTCGAACGTGCAATTCAGCGCGACCTCGACCCGCTCCTCGGGGCGGGCGATCTCCCACGGGTCCGGACGGCGGAGCCAGTGATCTGCACACTCACGCTGCCAGCCGTCCTCGATCGACTGCCGGAACATCCCATACTCGTAGCGCAACCCGTAACCCATCGCCGGCAGCTGCATGGTGGCCATCGAGTCGAGGAAGCAGGCCGCGAGCCGGCCGAGGCCGCCGTTGCCGAGCCCGGCGTCGGGCTCCTGCTCGAGGAGGCCCAGGCGGTCGAGGTGGTGCTGCGCGACGACCTGCTCTGCGATCGGATCGAGCAGCAGATTCATGATGTTGTTGGCGAGCGAGCGGCCGATCAGGAACTCCATCGACAGGTAGTAGACCCGCTTCGGGTTCTCGCGCTCGTAGGTCTGTTCCGTGCGTACCCATCGCTGGGACAGGACGTCGCGCACGGAGCGAGCGATGGCCTCGAAGCGTTGGCGCGGTCCTGTGGCCGAGGGATCGAGGACGCTGTCGAAGACGAGATGGCGTTCGTAGAGCCCATCGGCACTTCCCGTGAACCGAACGGGGCCGCAGCCGTATTGCTCGAGAAGCTCGGCCGTTCGATCAGAACTCGCCAGTGTGGTGCCCCCGGGCCTCTGCGTTGCCTGCGTCATCCGTTCTCGCCTTCCCTTTCTCGAGTGCTACTCGCCACCTGCCGGCAGGAACCATGGATCGGGGGACACACTTGCACCCAGCTACGAGTATCGGTACCCACGCAACTCTTCGCGGCAGGCGTTGCTGAACTCTCGCAGGGGATCCATCGTGTCGTGGTTCAGGAACTCCGGAAGATCACGAAGGCTCCTGTTCGGCGCCAGATACGTCTCGATGATCACGCGGGCGACCTTGTCTGCGCTCTCGACGATCCTCGGCGACGACAGCATGCGCATCCTGCTGATCAGGGCATACAGGTTCACGAGCTTGGACACATCCGCCTTGTCGTGCTCGTAGGCGTCCGTGTACAGTCTTGCCGCTTCTCCGATGAAGTCCCTGTACAACTCCTCCCGCCGGCCCAGGTCCTGCCCGACCTGCTGTGCCCTGAACTGCGAGTGCTGGGTCAACCACGAGGTCGCCAGGGACGTCAGGCCGCCGATCGTCGATCCGGCCAGCGCGGCGAGGGCGGACACGTATGCAGTATCCATGGTGTACCCCGATGGAGGTGGAGTCAGTGGCGCCGCTGGAAGGAGTCGCGCGAGCGTTCGAATATCTCCGTCAGCTGCTCCGCCATGACGTTGCGTCCGATGCCCTTCTTGACCGACCCTCCGAAGCCCGCCACCTGATCCGTGGAGACACGGCTCTGATAGACGACCACCGTTCCCTCTGGCACCGGAACCAATCCCGCGAACGCTTGCGACGTGTTGTAGCCATGGCTCACGTAGAACTCCCGATCCGCCGTTGCAAAGATCTCCTCGGCCGGCATGGCCACACGGTGGCGTAGTGTGTAGTTCGGGCGGTCGTCGCGGTCGTAGCGCAGCCAGTAGAAGTGCTCTTCCAGCCCGGCGGGCTTCCCCGCTGGATACGAGAGCAGGAGGTGCTGCAGCGCTGGCGCGTGCTGCTAATTGTACTCCATCAGCTCCCGGGGATCGCCCGCGAGCGGGAAGAACTCGATGCCGTGGGACTCGACGAACTCGCGGAACGCCGCATGGGTTGCGAGCCGCACGCGATGGCCGTCCCGCGCCAGACGCCGCGCGATCGGGAGGAAAGGCTGTACGTCACCCCGGGAGCCGACGATCAGGATCGCGATCGCAAGCGCAGGAATCGGCGCCGGCTCGTCGGCAGGCGGTACGTGGGAGACCGGGGCGTCGAGGGGGTCTTCGCGCGCTCGCACGGCCGGATCGTCGAGCTCGATCCGCACCCGGTCGCCATCGACAATCGACAGCCCTCTGACCGCATCGTGGAGCAGCGCGCGTAGGCTGGCATGGTGGACTCTGCGCTCGAACAGACGACGGGCCGAGTCTGCGCTGCTCATCTCCGGGGTTCCTCGCGCTTCGGACACGCTCTAATGGAAGCAGCAGCTCCGGGGAAGTGGCGGCGGCGGCGCGCCAGAACCGACCACGACCGGCCCGCCGGCTTCGAAGTTCTTCGCTCATCGAGCCGGATGAGGACTCCGGGCGCAGACGCCGGCCACCGCCGCGTCGTTCTCGCCGACATCCTGCCCGCGCCGCCCGACAGAAATTGAAGCACGCTTGCAGGCGGCGCGGCGGCGCTGCTACGACGCCGCCCACGTGGGCGGGCTCCGGAGCGGACGGCGGTGGAGCGCGGCGGCGCTCGGACTCCTCGCGGTCGGCTGCGCCGACACCCTGCGCACGGCGCGTGATCCGTACACGGCGGCGCCCGCCGCCAGCAGCGTCCCGTGGTCACCGCCGGCCCCGGCGACGACGTATCAACCAGCGTTGACGAGCGCGCGCACGCCGACCGGGGTCGTGCCCGACCCCGCGCACACCTACGATCTGGCCGACCTGATCGACCTCGCCGAGCGCACCAATCCGCAGACGCGGGTAGCATGGGAGCAGGCCCGCGCCGCGGCGGCGCGGCTCGGCGGGGCGGAGAGCGCGTACTTCCCCACCCTGGCCGTCAGCGCGCTGGCCGGCCCGGAGCAGGTCGTCAACTCGACACCCACCGGGACCGAGATCATCCGGCGCGTCGGCGGCCACCCCGCGGTGGACCTGTCGTGGGTGCTGGTCGACTTCGGCCGGCGCGCCGCGGTCCGCGAGAGCGCGCAGCAGGAGCTCGTCGCCGCCGGCTTCCACTTCAACCGGACGCACCAGGACGTCGCCTTCGCCGTGCAACGGAGCTTCTACGCGTTCGACGCCAGCCGGGCCGAGGTGCGCGCCGCCACCGCGACGCTCGAGACGGCCGACGCGCTTCTCGAAGCGAGCGATGCACGCCGCCGTCTCGGTCTCGCCACCGAGCCCGAACTGCTCCTCGCCCGCCAGGAGCAGGCGCGGGCGGCGTTCGAGCTGGAGCGCGCACGCGGCACGGTCGAGGACACGCGCGCAGCGCTGGCCGAGAGCGTCGGAATCGCGCCGACGACGCAGCTCCTCGTGACCGACCTCGAGGCGCAACCGCTCCCCGGCGAGCTGGTCGCCTCGATCGAGACGACGATGGACGCGGCGCTGGTGAACCGCCCCGACCTGGCGGCCCGGCTGGCCACGCTCCGCGCCCGCGAGGCCGACATCCGACGGGCCGACGCGGCCTTCTGGCCGCGCATCGGGGTGACCGGGATCGGCGGCGGCGCGCTGCGGGCCTATCGCGCCGGCCCGCCGTTCGCGTCCCACAGCGACGTCGAGCCGGTCGGGGCCGCCTTCCTCGGCTTCGAGTGGACGCTCTTCGACGGCTGGGCGCGCGAGAACGCCCGGCGGGTCGCCGATGCGGAGGCCGGGGCAGCCCGCGCCGAGTTGGCCGCCCTCGAACTCAAGGCGCTCCGAGAAGTCTGGAAGGCCTACGCCGACGTCAAGACCGCGCTGCGCAAGCTCACGTTCGCGGGTGCGCTGCTGCGCGCATCCCAGGACGCGTACGCGGCCGCGCTCGAATCGTACAAGAGCGGCATCGGCGACTTCCTCGACGTGCTCGCCGCGCAGCGCGACCTCGCGCGGGCGCGCAGCACCGACATCGAGAGCCGCGCCGACCTCCTCACCTCCGCCGCCGCCCTCGCCTTCGCCACGGGCGAGGTGCCCGCCCCGGTGACGCCGTGAGTCGCTTCCGCCCCGCGGCGGCAGGTTGTACGCTCCGCTGGATGCCGGACGGCCTCGGGCGGATCGCCGCCGTCATGATCGCGCTGCTCGCGACCGGATGCGACCCGGTCCTCAACGTCTTCGGCTCGTTCTTTCCTGCCTGGGTCGTCTGCATGGTCATCGGGATCACGCTCGCGATCGCGGCTCGCTCGCTGCTCGCGCTGGCCGGGCTCGAACCCCACCTCGGCCCCCTGCTCCTCGTCTACCCCTGCCTGGGTCTGCTCCTGACGATGGCGACCTGGCTCGTGTTCTTCCATCCATGAACGACGACCGTCGCCGCACTCTCGGTCGCGCCCTCGGCATCGCCATCGTCGCCGGCGCCGCCCTCCTCTCCCTGTGGGTGTGGTGGCTCACCTACCGCTATCCCCGCACCGACGACGCCCTCGTGCGCGCCAACGTGGTCGGCATCGCGCCGCACGTCGCCGGACCGATCACGGAGCTCCACGTCGTCGACAACCAGCTGGTGCACGAGGGCGATCTGCTCTTCGTCGTCGACCCGCGTCCGTATCAGGCGACCCTCGACGCTGCGCGCGCGTCGCTCGCGCTGACCGGAGCGGAGGTCGACGCGCAACGCGACGCGATCGCCGCCGCCGAGGCCGAGCTCCAGCGCCGCATTGCGGAGGAGGGATACGCCGCCGACCACCTGAAGCGGGTCGAGCCGCTGCTCGGGCGCGGCTTCGTGACCGCCGACCGCGTGCAGGACGCGCGGACGAAGATGATGGCGGCGCGGGCGAGCCGCGAGAACGCGCGTCAGGAACGCGCGCGCGCCGAGAAGCTGCTGGCGCAGGTCGGCGATCTGAACGCCCGGCTCGAGGCCGCCAAGGCCGCCGTGTACGGCGCCGAGCTGAACGTCGGCTACTGCCGCGTCGTCGCACCGTTCGACGCCTTCGTGACCAACCTGAACATCGCCGTCGGCGAGTACGCCCGCGAGGGCCAGCAGGTCTTCGCCCTCGTCGACAACCGGACCTGGTACGTGATGGCGAACTTCCGCGAGACGTTCATGGAGCGGATCAAACCGGGCATGGGTGTCGAGGTGTTCCTCCTGAGCTATCCGCGCCGCCCGTTCCGGGGGGTCGTGCAGGGCATCGGCTGGGCGCTCCGCCCCGACGACGTGACGGGTGTCGAGGGGCTGCCGCGCGTCGACCCGACGCTCAACTGGGTGCGCCTGGCGCAGCGGTTCCCCGTTCGCATCCAACTCGATCCGCCCGACCCCGAGCGACCGTACCGCATGGGCGCGACCGCGGTGGTGACGGTCCAGGGCGACCGCTCCTCGCAGTGACGTCGTCCCTCGTTACCAATCTGCGACCGGAGCCCGGCCGACTCGCCGCGGCGCTGCGCATCACCGTCGCGTGCGTCGTGGCGAGCCTGCTGGTGATGGCCTTCCACATCCCCGAGGGGCACTGGCTGGCGATCACGATCTTCTCCACCAGCCAGGCGAACGCCGGCGCCTCGCTGACGCGCGGACTGCAGCGGATCGCCGGCACGGTCGTCGGCGGGGTGATCGGCATTCTCTCGGTCACCATCCTCGCGGACCAGCCGTGGACGCACCTGCCGCTCCTCGCCAGCTTCGCCACGGCCGGTCTGTTCCTTTCCCGCACGACGACGGCGCCGTACGCCGCGCTGCTCGGCGGCGTGACCGCGCTCATCGTCACCTCGAACGTCGGCCTTCGGGGCACCGACGCGGGCGCTCGAGATCGGCCTCTGGCGCATCGCACTGATCGCCCTCGGCGTAGCCATCGGCACAGCGGCGCAGCTGCTGCTCTGGCCTGCCGACCCCGAGCGCGAGCTGCTGGAGTCGCTCGCCGCCCGCCTCGAGCGCGCCGCGGAAGCGCTGCGACGCGTCGTCGCCGGAGCGCCCGCCGCCACCGCCCAACTCGGCGAGCTGGTCGATCGCGGGCTCACCCACCAGCTGGACCTGATCGCCGACGCCGAGACGCGGCACCCCGTCCTGCGCACGCATCACATCGCGCAGCTCACCCTGATCACGGCGGTCGAGCACCTGCTCACCGACGTGCTCGCGCTCGAGCAGGCCGCCCCGCGCCGCGCGACGCTCGGCGACGGTGGCCCCACGTCCGCGCCGCTCGCGGCCGTCGCCGAGCGGTGCGACGTCCTGGCCGCCGCGCTGCGCGCCCGCCGACCGCCGCCGGAAGCCCCGGCCGTCGTCGGGTCGACACGGCGGGACGATCCGATTCTCGTGGCCCTGGCGCAGGCGGGGCAGGCGATGGCCTTCCTCGACGAGCGGGCCGCCGGGGACGTGCGACCGGACGCGGCGCCGTCGCCGCTCGACGCGCCGACGGGCGGCTTCCTCACCCCGGCCTGCTCACCGTACAACCACGCCGACCTCGTCTTCGCCGCCAAGGGCGGCATCGCCGTGGCGATCTGTGCGCTCATCGCCGCCGGCACGACGTGGCCCGGCATCGAGACGTCGCTGTGGACGTGCGTCCTCGTCTCGCAGGCGAGCCTGGGGAGTCTGCTGCAGAAGGCCCGGCTCCGCTTGGTCGGCGCCATCGTGGGCGGGCTCCTCGGCCTCGTCGCCCTCACCGTCGTGATGCCCAACATCGAGACGCTCGGCGCGTACCTCCTGATGGTGGCGATGGGCACCGGGCTGGCGGCCTGGGTGGCCGTCGGCAGCCCGCGCGTCGCCTACGCCGGCATCCAGATCGGGCTCACCTTCGCGATGTGCGTCGGCGACCGCTTCGGGCCGGCAATCGACCTGACGATTCCACGTGATCGCGTGCTCGGCGTCCTCCTCGGGGACGTGGTCACCGCCGTGGTCTTCGCCGGCAGCGGCCACGTCCGCGCCGCCGTCATGATGGTCTCGCAGCTCGGCACGACGCTCCGTTCGCTCGCCAGCCTGGCGACGGTGGGTCTGTCGGGCCCGGAGGGCACGCTCACCACGCCCCCGGCACGCGGCTGGCGATGGAAGGTGTACCAGGACGTCGCCGCGACCCTGCGCCTCACCGACGAGGCCGCCTTCGAGCCGGGCGCGCTCACGCCCGAGGCGGCGCGCGAGCGCACGGCCGTCAGCCGGACGACGGCGGAAGCGCAGGGCGTCTTCCTGGCCCTGCTGGCCGTGGTCCGCCACCGCATCAGCGCCCCGCTCGACCTCCCCGAGGCCACACGGGCGCCGCTGCGCGCGCTCGCCCGCGGGATCGAGGAGAGCCTGCGGGGCGGCGCGGCGGCGCTCGGCGGCGGCGCCGCGAGCCCCCCGACCTGCCCGCGTTGCGCGCAGCGGCCGAGCGGATGCGTGCGACGGTGCCGCCGGCGTCCGAGGCCGGACGCGTCCTCTGCACCCGACTGGCGCTCTACGACGACCTGCTGCCGCTCGTGATGCAGCTCGACGCGGACGCGGCAGCCCTCGAAATCTGGCGTGGGCCTGGTGGATCTGCGATAGAGGCCCCCATTCCCGTCCCGACCGGAAGGAGTGCCAGGTGAAAGCCACCTTCGTCGTTCTCGTCCTCGCGCTCGCGACGGCACCGCTCGGCGGCTGCAGCGCGATCCACCGCCAGGAGGCGAAGGGTGAGGAGAATCTCCTCTCCGCCGCCGGCTTCGCGATCAAGCCGGCCGACTCGCCGAAGCGCGCTGCCGAGCTGGCCACCATGCCGCCGCTCAAGATGGTCCGCCGCATCAAGGACGGCCGGCTCGTCTTCACCTACGCGGACCCGTATCGATGCAAGTGCCTGTACACGGGCAACGAGGCGGCATTCGACGAGTACAAGCGCCTGCAGGCGCAGCGGAACGTCGCCGCCGACCAGATGATGGCTGCGAACGAGGCCGAGATGGCGTCGATCGACTGGGACATGTGGGGACCCTGGGGGTGGTGAGGTCGGCCGCCGGCGCCGCCCTCCTCGCCACGCTGCTGCTCGTCCCCGCGGTCACGCCGGGCGCTCCCGTCCCGTTCGCGAATCCCCCGGAGCTCGTCAGCAGCGGGGGCGTTCTCGGCGGCACGCTGATCGCCGCGCTCTCCCCCGTGACGGTCGCGGGCAAGCACGTCTCGACCACCGTCTACAACGGGATGTACATGCCGCCGCTGCTGCGGCTGCAGCCCGGCGATTCGATCCAGCTCCAGCTCGCCAACGGCAGCCAGCAGAGCACGAACGTCCACTACCACGGACTCGCGGTCACGCCGCTCGGCCCCGGCGACAACGTCTTCCTCGACATCGATCCGGCGACGACGTTCCAGTACGACTTCACCGTGCCCGCCGACCATCCCCAGGGACTCTACTGGTATCACCCGCACTTCCACCCCGACGTCAATCCGCAGATCGCCGCCGGCCTCTCGGGCGGGATGATCATCGGCGACATCCTCGCGCCCTTCCCGCAGCTCGCCGGCATCACCGAGCGCGTGATGCTGCTGAAGGACCTGAAGATCCGCCACGGCGAGCCGGTGGACGACCCGGATCCCACCGGACGGACGTTCCGCACGATCAACGGTCTCTTCAAGCCGCGGATCGACATCGCGCCGGGCGAGCTCCAGTTCTGGCGCATCGGGAACATCGGCGCGAACATCTACTACAAGCTGAAGCTGCCGGGGTACGTCTTCTACGTGATCGCGCAGGACGGCAACCTGAAGAACCAGGTGGTGCCGACGAAGAGCTCCTGATCCCGCCGGCGGCCCGCTACGAGGTGCTCGTCCGCGGTGCCGGCGCGCGGCAAGCGCCAGCTGAAGGCGATGCGCTTCGACACCGGTCCGGCGGGCGACCACTACCCGCAGCAGGTGCTCGCCACCGTCGTCTCGAGCGGACCGAAGGTCGCGAACCCGATCCCGCTCCCGACGGTGTTCCCCTCGCCGCCCGACCTGCGCCTCGCCCAGGTGACACAGCAGCGGGAGATCACCTTCGCCGACGCCGACGACAGCAAGAACCCGAACGAGCAGTTCACCATCAACGGCCAGTTCTACGACCACAACCGCATCGACACGACGGTCACGCTCGGCAACACCGAGCGGTGGACGCTCAAGAACACGTCGAAGGAGCTGCACGTCTTCCACATCCACCAGACCGACTTCCAGGTGGTGTCGATCAACGGCGTGGCGCAGCCGTTCACCGGCTATCAGGACACCGTCAGCCTGCCCTTCGCGACGAAGAAGAAGGGCGAGCTGGTGCCGGGCGAGGTGCAGGTGATCATCCCCTTCACCAATCCGGTGATCGTCGGCAAGTTCGTCTACCACTGCCACATCGTGCAGCACGCGGATCAGGGCATGATGGCGAACATCGAGGTCGTCGCGCCGAGTCCGCTGCCGCCTGCTGGGCCGTCGTCGGCGCCGCGCATCACTGAAGCGTCGGGGTCGGTGCGACGGGGCGGTGGGCGCGGGGGCGTCGCCCGCGCTCAGAGGCTGCGCGGCACCCGCGCCATCGATCCACGGCGACCGCCGCACGGCCGCTCCGCCATTCGCGCCTGGCGACGCCCCCGCGCCCACCGCCCCGTCACGCGCGCTGCGGCTCGCTTCGCATCGCAGGTCGGCAACGGAGCACATCGCGTAGCGGAGATCGGCGCCGCGACCTCGCCTCCCGCGGTGCGTAGGGCGACGAAGCGGTGATGAGTCTGCGCGCCGCCGAGGCGTCGCGTGGCGGGGTGGTGGGCGCGCGGGGGGCGCCAGGCGCGAATGGCGGAGCGGCAGCGCTCGTTCATCGTGAATCGACTGCGCGCGTGCCGCGCAGCCTCTGAGCGCGGGCGCCCCCCGCGCGCCCACCACCCCGCCGCACCGATCAGGAGCCGCGCTCGAGCTCCAGCGCACGGCGGTACACGACCCGCCGCGGGACGCCGGTGAGACGCGCCACCTCGACGGACAGCTCGCGGACGCCGAGACCGCGCCCACGGGCGGCACGGATGGCGTCGTCGAGGGACGGGGCGTCCGGCGGCGGTGCGGCGGGGAGCGCGGCGGCGGCGCCGGCGACGAGGACCGCGACCTCGCCGCGAGCGGCCGCGCCCGCCTCGACGCGCATGCGGAGCGCACTCAGGCGCCCGCGCAGGAACTCCTCGTGCAGCTTGGTCAGCTCGCGCGCGATCGCCGCCTCGCGATCGCCGAGCGCCGCCTCGGCGGCGGCGAGGAAGGCGGGCAGCCGGCGGGCCGCCTCGAGAAGACCAGCGCGCGCGGCTCGCGCGCCAGCGCGGCCAGCCGCTGCGCCCGCGGCCCCGGGCGTGTCGGCAGGAACCCCTCGAAGACGAACCGCTCCGCCGGCAGGCCCGCCACCGACACCAACGCCGTCACCGCCGACGGCCCCGGAATCGGCACCACCGGGACGCCGGCCGCGAGCGCCCCGCGCACCAGGTGGTAGCCGGGATCGGCGATCGCCGGGCGTGCCGGCGTCCGAGCACCAGCGCCACGCGACGCGCCCGCGCGCAGCTTCTCGACGATCGCGGCGGCGCGCTCGGCGCTCGACCGCGTCGTAGTAGCTCGTGAGCGGCCGGTCGGATGCCGTGGCGCGCGCAGCAGCTGCGCCGTCCGCCGCGTGTCCTCGGCCGCGATCAGGTCGACCTCGCCGCAGGACGCGCAGCGCGCGCAGCGTCACGTCCTCGAGGTTGCCGATCGGCGTGGCGACGACGTAGAGAACGCCGCCCGTCGCCGGCATCGCCCCTCGCAGACCCTACCCGAGGGCCAGGTGTGCGGCCTGCGTCGCACGCTCGAGCAGCCAGCCGAAGCGCAGGCCCAGGAGACGTCGTGAGCGACCGAGAGCAGCGCCGACGGCGCCCAGGTCGGACCACGCGAAGGTGACACGCGGGTCGTCGGCCGCCGGCTGGTCGAGGAACATCGTCTTCACGACGCGGGCGTAGTAGTAGAGCGACACGACGCTGTTCAGCACGCCGACCAGCGACCAGCGACGTAGAGCTCGCCCTGCGATGCCGGCGGCGAAGAGGTAGAACTTGCCGACGAAGCCGGCGAACGGCGGCAGGCCGGTGAGCGAGAAGAGGAAGATCGCCATCGCGACCGCCGGCAGCGCGCCGCCGCGCCAGGCGAGGCCGCGGAAGCCGTCGATGTCCTCGCGCCCGGTCGCGTTCGCGACCAGCATCACGACCAGGAACGCGCCGAGGTTCATCAGGTAGTAGACCGCGAGGTAGAAGAGCACGGCGCGCACGCCCGTCGTCGCGCGAGCACGACGAAGCCCAGCAGCATGTAGCCGGCGTGCGCGATCGTCGAGTAGGCGAGCAGCCGCTTCATGTTCGTCTGCGCCAGCGCCGCGAGGTTGCCGAGCGTCATCGTCAGCGACGCACAGGACGGCGATGCAGCTGCGGCAACGGCGATCGCCGGTCAGCGCCGGCGCCGGTCCGCCGTCGGTCGACACGCCGAAGGCGAAGAAGCGCAGCAGCAGGGCGAAGCCGGCCGCCTTCGAGCCGACGGAGAGGAACGCGGTCACCGGGATCGGCGCGCCCGTGTAGACGTCGGGCGCCCACATGTGGAACGGCACCGCGGCGATCTTGTAGCCGAAGCCCGCCAGCATCAGCACGAGCGCGATGAACAGCGCGCCGCGGCTCGCCGGCGTCGAGCGTCGCCAGCCTCGCGGCGATGCCGGCGTAGTCCATCGCTGCCGGTGAGGCCGAAGAGCCAGCTCATGCCGTAGATCATCGCGCCCGAGGCGACGCCGCCGTAGATCAGGTACTTGAGCGCCGCCTCGCCCGAGCGCCGGTTGTGGCGCAGGTAGCCGGTCAGCACGTACGAGGTCAGGCTGACGAACTCGAGCGACAGGTAGGCCATCAGCAGGTTGGCCGCCGACGCCATGAGGAACATGCCGAGCGCCGCTCGCCGAGCAGCGAGCGCGTAGTACTCGCCCTCGTTCGGCCGGCCGCGCACCTCGCGCGAGCCGAGCGACATCCAGACCGCCGCCAGCAGCGACAGCGCGAGCAGCAGCTTGAAGAAGACGCGAACGCGTCGAGCGACGATCATGCGGCCGAAGAGCCACGCCTGCGGCGCGCCGCCGAGCAGCCGCGCCGCCGGTGACGCCGCGGCAGCCGCAGCGTGGCGACCAGCGCCACGACGCGCCGACGAGCGCCAGCGTCCCGGGCCACTCGCTCGCCCTGCGGCCGCGCGACGCAGGTCGACCGCGAGGACGAGCAGGATCGCCGACCGCGAGCACCAGCTCCGGGCAGAAGCAGGCGCAGGCTCTCGACCGGTGCCCATCGGCCTCAGCGCATCCGCGACGCGCGTCGCCGCGGCCGGCCCGCGGTCGCCGCGGCGGCCTTGACGGACTCGGTCAGGCGGACCAGCGACGGACTCTGCAGGTCGAGGATCGGCGTCGGATAGACGCCGAGGACGAGCACGATGACCGCGAGCGGCACCAGCGTGAAGAGCTCGCGGCCGTTGATCTCCGGCAGGTCGGCGTACTTCTCGTTCGGCTTGCCCGAGGTACATCGCGCTGCAGCGTCCAGAGCATGTAGCCGGCGGTCAGGACGACGGCGCTCGCGCGCGACGACCGTCAGCGCCGGATAGCGCTGCCAGCGCGCCGAGGAGCACCAGCACCTCGGAGATGAAGGCCGAGAGGCCCGGGCAGCCCCAGCGCGGCGAAGAAGGCGAACGCCGGTGACGCCGGTGTAGAGCGGCATGATCGACGCGAGGCCGCCGAAGCCGTCGATCTCGCGGTGGTGGGCGCGGTCGTAGATCACGCCGACGAGGAGGAAGAGCATCGCCGTGATCGGTGCCGTGGTTGAACATCTGCAGCACGGCGCCGTTGATCCCCTGCGGCGTGAACGCCGCCATGCCGAGCATCACGTAGCCCATGTGGCTGATCGACGAGTAGGCGACCAGCTTCTTCAGGTCCGTCTGCGCCATGGCGCAGAGCGCGCCGTAGACGATGTTGAACGTGCCGAGCGCGGCCGAGGAAGCCAGAAGCGCACAGCTCGGCGGCGTCGCCGCCGGCAGGATGCCGAAGTTGATGCGCAGGATGCCGTAGGTGCCCATCTTCAGCAGCACGCCGGCGAGGATGACCGAGATCGCCGTCGGCGCCTCGACGTGCGCGTCGGGCAGCCAGGTGTGGAACGGGAAGGCCGGGATCTTGATCGCGAAGCCGATGAAGAGCGCGAGCCAGAGGAGGATCTGGACGTCGAGCGGGATCTTGTCGCGCGACCAGCGCGCCCAGCTTGGTCATGTCGAAGGTGTGCGGGTCCGGCGTGAAGTAGAGGGACAGCAGCGCGAGCAGCATCAGCACGCGAGCCGAGCAGCGTGTAGAGGAAGAACTTGATCGCCGCGTACTCGCGCCGCGGGCCGCCCCAGATGCCGATCAGGAAGTACATCGGCAGCAGCATCAGCTCCCAGAAGACGTAGAAGAGGAAGAAGTCGAGCGCGACGAACGACGCCCATCATGCCGGTCTCGAGCAGCAGGAAGAGCGCGAAGTAGCCCTTCACCGCCTTCTCGATCCCGAACGACGCGAACATGCAGAGGAACGACAGCAGCGCGGTCAGCAGCACCATCGTGATGCTGATGCCGTCGACGCCGACGAAGTACTCGATGTTGAAGGCGGCGATCCACGGCACGCGCTGCGACGAACTGGAAGCCCGGTCGCCGTGCGGTCGAAGTGCGCGAGCAGCCAGACCGCCAGCAGCAGCGGCGGCACCGTGGCCGCGGCCGCCGTCCAGCGGATCGCGTCCTGCGCGCCCGGACGGCAGGCAGCAGGATCACCGCCGCGCCGAGCAGCGGGATGAAGATCATCAAGGTCAGTACGTGCTCTGATCCATGCCCCGATCCTCTCGCTCACGATGCCTGCGCCCACGACCAGCACAGGAACACGCCGCCGAGCACGCCGAGCACGATGACGTAGAGGTAGGCGTTGATCGCCGCCGGTCTGGAGGCTGCGCGACGCGGCCGCCCGACGCCCAGGTGACGTTCGCCACGCGCGTTGACGGCGCCGTCGACGACGTAGCTGGTCGAAGCAGCCCGCCGAGCCGCGCGACGCCGCGCGACGACCGCGCGCCGCGCCGTTCACGATGCCGTCGATGACGTGCTGGTCGAACCAGGCCGCCGACGCGCGACAGCAGCAGCGTGCCGCGGACGAACGACGACGTCGTAGAGCTCGTCGACGTAGTACTTGTTCAGCAGCACGCGGTACGGCGCGCCGCCCGCGAGCTCGCTGAAGACCGTCGGGCCGGACGCTGCCGCGGTAGTACATGCAGGTACGCGAGCGAACACGCCGAGCGCGGCGACGCGCCACCGAGACGAGCCATCAGCACGCAGCTCGAGCGCCAGTCTGCGCCACGTGCGCGTGCCCGGCGTCGCCATCTGCGACGCGGCCGCGTGCGCCCGAACACCGGCGCGAGCCAGTCGCTCGAAGACGTGCGCGATGCCGATCGGACCGCCGAGGACGTGCGGCACGCCGAGGAAGCCGACGAGGATCGACCCGATCGCCAGGATCCACAGCGGGATCGGTCATCGACCGCCGGCGACTCGTGCAGGTGCTCGCTGCGTGTGGTGGTCGGCGCGGCACTCGCCGAAGAAGATCATGAAGACCTGGCGGAACATGTAGAAGGCCGTCAGGCCGGCGACCGACGAGGCCGACCAGCCAGAGCAGCCGTGCTGCCGTGCGGGCTCGAGAACGCCTGCCACAGGATCTCGTCCTTCGAGAAGAAGCCGGCGAGGAGCGGGCATGCCGGCGATGCGCGAGCGTCGCGATCAGGAAGGTCCAGAAGGTGGGCGGCATGCTTCGTCCGCAGCCCGCCCATCTTGCGCATGTCCTGCTCGCCGCCCATGGCGTGGATGACGCTGCCGGAGCCGAGGAAGAGGCAGGCCTTGAAGAAGGCGTGCGTCATCAGGTGGAAGATGCCGGCGCGCGTAGGCGCCGACGCCCATGCGCGAGGAACATGTAGCCGAGCTGGGACACGGTCGAGTACGCGAGCACCTTCTTGATGTCGTTCTGCGCCAGCGCCGATGGTGGCGGCGAAGAGCGCGGTGCGCGGCGCCGATCGCCGGCGACGACGTGCAGCGTGACCGGCGCCATCGCGAAGAGGAAGTTCAGCCGGCCGATCATGTAGACGCCGGCGGTCACCATGGTGGCGGCGTGGATCAGCGCGCGAGACCGGCGTCGGGCCGGCCATGGCGTCGGGCAGCCAGACGTAGAGCGGGATCTGCGCCGACTTGCCGGTGGCGCCGACGAACAGCAGCAGCGTCACCAGCGTCGACGACCGGCACGCCCCAGAACGATCTGCCCGTCGAGCATGGTGCGCCGTGCTCGCGCAGCTCGCGGAAGACGAGCGTGGCGTGGCCGTGCCGCGTCGAGCGCCCAGAAGAGCAGGAAGATGCCGAGCGATGAAGCCGAAGTCGCCGATGCGGTTGACGATGAAGGCCTTGTTGCCGGCCGTGCGCGTTCGCGAGCTCCTTGTACCAGAAGCCGATCAGCGCGCACGAGCAGAGGCCGACGCCCTCCCAGCCGACGAACATGAGCAGCAGGTTGTCGCCGAGCACCAGCGTCAGCATCGCGAAGGTGAACAGGTTCAGGTACGCGAAGAAGCGCCAGTACGCCGGCTCGTCGTGCATGTAGCCGGTGGAGTAGAGGTGGATCAGCCCGCCGATGCCGGTGACGACCAGGATCATCACCGCCGACAGCGGGTCGACCGGAAGGCGATGTCGACCTGCAGCGTGCCGACGTGGATCCAGCGGGAAGAGTCGCGCGAGCAGGAGCGCGCTGCTCCGGGTCGAGCCCGACGCAGCTGCAGGAACGCCACGACGCGACGAGCACGAACGACGCGGCGACCGTGCCGCAGGCGATCGCGCCGATCAGCGCCCTTGCCGAACCGGCGCTGGAGCGGCGCGCCCGCCGAGCCCGAGCACGGCCGCGCCGGCCAGCGGCAGGAGCGGGATCAGCGCGACGTAGGCCGGCGGCGGTCGGCTCGCGTCGCGTCATCCGCGCAGCCGGTCGGTCGCCTCGACGTCGATGGTCTCGAAGGTCTGGTAGATGCCGAGCACGATGGCGAGGCCGATCGCCGCCTCGGCCGCGGCCAGCATGATGACGAAGATCGCGAAGACCTGGCCGTCGTAGCCGCCGACGCCGTAGCGCGCGAAGGCGACGTAGTTGATGTTGGCCGAGTTCAGGATCAGCTCGACGCCCATCAGGATGCCGATCGCGTTGCGGCGCGTGAGCACGCAGAAGAGGCCGAGCGCAGAACAGCGACGGCGCTCAGCACGACGAAGTGGTTGAGCCCGAGCTCGCCCATCAGCCGCTTGCACCTCCTTGCGCGACAGCACGACCGCGCCGATCAGCGCCGCGAGCAGCACGACCGAGGCGATCTCGAACGGCAGGACGTAGTCGGTGAGGAAGGCGTCGCCGATCGCCGTAGGTGGTGGGCGCCGGCGCGCCGACCGGCTTCACGCGACCCAGGTCGCGCCGCAGCGCCGCCCGCACCATGCGACGACCAGCACGCGCCCACCGACCAGGATCGCCGCCGGCACGCGGCCGACGGAGCGGTTCGACACCTGCACGTCGGCGATCCGGTGCGTCAGCATGACCGCGAACAGCGTCAGCACCAGGATGCCGCCGACGTAGACCAGCAGCTGGACGACGCCCGACGAAGTCGGCGCCGAGGAGGACGAAGAGTCGCCGCCACGCCGAGCAGCGTCCCCATCAGCGCGAACGCCGAGTAGACGATGTTGTGCGCGAGGACCACGCCGAGGGCGGAGCCCACGGTGAGAACCGCGATCAGGTAGAAAACGACCGTCGTGACTGACACTTGAGCCTGCTCGACCGGGCGCGAACCCCCGGCCGATTAGCAAAAGGCCCCTGGGAGGGCAAACGGAAACGCCGGCTACGCGGCGACGGGGCGCTCGGCAGGCGTCCACTCGACCGGATGCAGGGCGTAGACCCCGGCAAGGCCCTTCAAGGTGACCTCCCGACACGTCCCGAACCGGATGTCGCCCGCGCTCTCCACCAGCTCCCGGACCACCGAGGAGACCAGTATCTCGCCGCCGCCGGCGTGGGATGCGATGCGCGCCGCGAGGATCACGGTCTTGCCGAAGAAGTGGTCGGCATCCTGGATGGCCTCGCCGGTGTGCAGCCCGATGCGCACGCGGATCGGCCATTCGGCGTCGCGGGCGCTGCGGGCCGCGAACGCGCGCTGGATGGCGATCGCACAGCGCAGCGCGCGCCGAGCGCCGGGGAAGGCCAGGAGGAAGCCGTCGCCCTGCAGCTCGACCTCGCGCCCACCGTGGGCGGCGACCTCGGCGCGGACGATCGCGTGATGCGCCTGCATGAGCGCGTGGGCGCGGAGATCGCCCAGGCGCTCGGTCATCTGGCTGAACCCTTCCATGTCGCTGAAGACGAGTGTCACGGTGCCGTTCGGGGCGGCGTGCGACGCGAGGCTCGGCCGCTCGTGCTGGACGACGTTCACCACGCCGTCGATCGAGCTGAGCGGGTCGGCGTCGCGGACGCCCTGGGCCTCGATCTTGAGCGCCAGCGCCCGCTCGGCGACCGCGGTCATCCCGAGCGCCTGCGCCACGTCGAGGGCACGTCCGAGGAGCGCGAGGGCGCGCGGCCGATCGGCGTCACGTCCACGCCGGAGCAGCATCGCCGCCCAGTCCACGCGCGTGCGGGCGACCGCCGGCCGCGCGCGCATCTTCTCGTTTGCGGCGACCGCCGCCTCGAAGTGCGCCTCGGCCTCGTCCCACCGCTCCATCGTCGTCGCCACGAGTCCGAGCGGTCGAGCCGCCGCGCCGAGACACGCCCCGACGCCGAGGCTGACGTTGCGATGGGCGTAGGGCAACAACTGGTCGTACAAGACGGCGGCGCGGGGGACGTCATCGAGGACGGCACAGGTCTCGGCCAGGAGCGTCATCGCGCCCAGCCACGACATGTCGCGCTGCAGGACGCCGAACCCGTCGGCCGCGAGGCGGTCGATCTCGATCTGCGCCCGCTGGCGACGTCCGAGCGCGGCGTAGATGAAGGCGAGCGCGGCCCGGTAGCCGGGAATCGCGGCCTTCTGTTCGACGAAGTCCTCGAACGTGGAGCGGAGTTCCTCGAGCCGCCCCTGCTCCCAGCGCAGCACGAACAGCTGCGTGCCAACGGCCATGGCCGCGCCCCAGCGCTGGGCCTGCTGCCCGATCGCGAAGGCGCGCTCCGCATGGCGTTCGGTGTCGGCGAGCCGGCCCTCGAGCAGCGCGAGCGTGCCGCAGAGCAGCTGCGCGAACCACAGATAGTGCGGCTGTCGCACGTCCTCGGCCAGGGCGACGAAGGCATCGATCTCGCGCTCGGCGGCCGGAATGTCGCCCAGCTCGAGCAGGCCGCCGATGCGCGAGTCGTGGCCTTCGAGCGCCAACTCGCGATCCCCACTGCGGCGCGCGAGGTGGACGATCTCGGTCGCCACCGTCAGGCGATCCTCGAGGTTCTCCGGTGTCCAGAGCACGTACTGCGCCGCCCGCAGGACGAAGGCGAGCGTCGCCGGATCCTCGAGCCTCCGGGCCATGGCCACGGCCTCGCGGCTGAGCGTCAGGCGACGCTCGTGTGCGCCGGGCGCGAAGTAGAGCTCCCAGGCGAGGCGCGCCAGGACGCGCGCGCGGAGCGGCGCGTCGGTATCGGGCAGCGCGGCCAGCGCCTCTTCGAGGAGCGCCACCCGGTCGGCCTGCACGACGCCCACCTCGTCCGTTGCCACGCCCGTCGGCCCGAGGGCCGCGCGGGCGAGCTGCTCGGCGTCGCCGCGCGCACGCGCGCAGGCGGCCGCGCGGGCGAAGGTGTCGCGGGCCAGCTCGACGTCGCCGGCCCGCCGGCGCGCCTCGGCGAACGCGAGCAGCAGTTCGCAGCGCTGATGGCCGTCCGCGCCGTCGCGCCGCTCGTGCGCCGCGAGCGCCGCGCCGTAGTGGTCGGCCGCTTCCTCGTACGCGAGCTGCGCATCGGCCCGATCGCCGGCGCGGGACGGCATACCTCACCACGGCAGCGAGATCGGCGTCGCTGCGCGCGGCGGCGAGGAAGTGGTATGCGAGCTCGGCGGCTGGCGGTTCGGGGTCGGCGCCGTGCAGCGCCTCGAGCGCCTCGGCGATGCGTCCGTGGAGGCGGACCCGCCGCGAGCGGCTCAGCTCCTCGTAGAGGGTGTCGCGGATCAGTGCGTGGGAGAAGCTGTAGCGGTCCACGGCCTGCGGCACCTCGATCACGAGGCGCGCGCCGACCGCCTCCTCGAGGGCACCCAGGAGGCGCTCGGTGTCGAGCCCGCTCACGCGCTCGAGGACGTCGAGCCCGAACTCGCGACCGATGACCGCCGCGACGATCAGCACGCGCGCGCAGTCGGGCGACAGCCGGTCGAGCCGCCGACCGATCACCTCGCGCACGCTCTGCGGGATGCGCGCGTCGACGGGCAGCGTCGTCAGCGGGTGCTCGAGGCGCCGCTCGGCGACCAGCAGGCGCACGACCTCGGTCACGAAGAAGGCGTTGCCCTCGGTCTCGCGGTGGAGCGCGCGGACGAGGCCCGGTTCGGGGACGATGCCGGCCGTCATCTCGATGTAGCGGCCGACGTCACGCTCGGTCAGCCCGGAGAGGACGATGCGCGCGGTCGCGGTCGCGCGGGCGAGGTCGCCGAGCGCGTGCGCGAGCGGATGCGTGCGGTTGACCTCGACGTCCCGGTAGGTGCCGACCACGAGCAGTGGGACGTCCGGGGCCGAGCGGGCGAGGAACTGCAGCATCGCCAGCGACGTCTTGTCGGCCCAATGGAGGTCGTCGAGGACGAGGAGGAGCGGCGTGCGCGCGGCGGCGTTGGCGAGGAAGGTCGTGATGCCGTCGAAGAGACGAAAGCGCGCCTGCTCCGGCACGGAGGCCGGCGGCGGCGGGACACCGGGCAGCCGCAGCCGCACCTCGGGCACCAGGTGCGCAATGTCCGCCGCCGCGACCCCGAGATCCTCCGCCAGCGAGACCGGATCGCGGGCGCGGGCGAGACCGCGGATGATCTGCACCCACGGCCAGAAAGCGGGTGCGCCCTCCCCCTCCTCGCAGCGTCCCCAGAGCACGGTGACGTTGCGCACCTGTGCCGACGTGGCGAGCTCGGCGGCGGTGCGGGTCTTCCCGATTCCGGGCTCACCGACCACGAGACGGATGCGGGTCGCGCCGGTGAGCGCCTCGTCCAGGCCGAGACGCAGCTCGCGGAGCGCGTCCTCGCGCCCGACGAACACGCCGCTCGCCAGGCGATCGAGCGGATTCTGCCGCACTGCGGGGACCGGCTCGGACGCGACACCGGCCGTCGCGAGCAGCCGACCCAGCTCTGCACGCACCGCGCCGGCACTCTGAGGGCGGGACGCGGGATCCTTGGTGAGCAGGCGCAGGATCAGCACCTCGAGCGCCGGCGGCACGTCGGCGGCGTGCCACGTGGGCGCGACCGGCTGCGCGTTCAGGTGCTGCGAGATGATTGCGATCGCGTCGTCCCCGACGAACGGCGGGCGTCCGGCCACCAGCTCGTACAGGAGGACGCCGAGCGCGTAGAGGTCCGCGCGGGCATCGGCGGGCCGGCCGAGCGCCTGCTCCGGGGGCATGTACAGGGCGGTTCCGGCAAGCGTCCCGGCGGCCGGGGCCGTGGTGCCCGGACCGACGGCGAGCCCGAAGTCACCGAGCCGCGCGCGGCCGTCGCGCCCGAGCCACACGTTCGCGGGTTTGACGTCGCGGTGCACGATGCCGCGGACGTGCAGATGATCGAGCGCGCGACAGAGGTCGTCGGCGGCGCGCAGCACGACGTCGAGCGGCAGGCGGCGGCCGGGCGCTCGCGCCATCGCCCCGGCGAGCGAGCCGCCGTCGATGTACTCGCTGGCGATGAACGCGTGCTTGCCCTCGGTCCAGACGTCGTACACCGCGACGAGGTTCGGATGCGGCCCCAGGCCGGCGGTGACCGCGGCCTCGCGGCGAACGCGCTGGAACGCCGCCTGGTCGCCGTCGGTCTCCACCTCCGTCACCACGACGTCGCGCTCGAGCCGCTCGTCGCGAACCAGCCAGACGCGCTTGCGCCCGGTCTCGGCGAGGAGCTGGCGGACGTGGTAGCGGTGGTTGGCGAAGGTCGCGGGGGCAGCAACTCGCAGCGCCATGCCGCACCGGCTGCAGAAGGCCGCGCCACCTGCGTCGAGGTGGGCACACGCCGCCGTCGGGCTAGCCGCCTGCACGGGGGATCCCTCCCGCATCGGCGAGCGCGCCTCCGCCGGGAGTCGCGCCGCGGGTGGAGCGGTCGTCCGGGCCGCGGCCGACGCGACCGCAATGCCGAGCAGGGCGCAGAGCCCGCACAGTCCGGCCACTGCCTCGCCCCACATGGCGTGCGCGAGGCCGACGGGACCGACGATCGCGATGCCGAGCCCGACCAGCACGCCGCCGGGCACCGGCTGAGCGGGCTGTGGCCCGCGGAAGACGCGCGCGTAGGCCAGCGCAATCCCCGTGGCGAGTCCGTCGAGGGTCTCGCGCGCATCGGGCGGGAACCCCGTGATGGGTGGATCCATCGCCTCGAGGATGCCGACCAGACGACCCTGATGGCGGATCGGCACGGCCACGACGTTCGCGAACCCGTCGTCGATGTCCTCGTCCTCGACCCTCCGACCCACCAGGGCGAGGTGGGCGCCGGCGCGCGGGCTCGATCCGAGCCAGGTGACCGCACCGGCCCCGGCGCCGACCAGGCGCATCGTCTCCAGCGCCGCGCAGCTGGCGATCGATTCGATGTCGGAGAGCGCGAGCAGGCGACCGCGGGCCTGCCGGAGCATCGCCCAGCGGCGCGCATGTCGCACCGGATCCCCGTCGTACGGTGACCGGGGCAGGATCGGGCTGGTGGCATCGGCAGTAGCGGGCATCGTGCTGTTCCTCCCGAAGAGGAAGGGTCAGCAAGGGTGGTGCCACGAAACCCACCCTCGACACCGGCGCGCGATCTCGATCGTCCGTCGGGCTGCGTCCTCGGCGGCGGAACGCTGTCCAACGGAGTGGACACGCCGCCGGTAGCACTGCTCAGCCCCGGCCGCGCGCGAGGCCGAAGGCGCGGATCAGGTTGTAGACGTGCGAGCGGGCGAGATCGAGCCGGCGCGCGGTCTCGACGATGTTCCAGCCCTCCTCCTCGAGCGTCTTCTGCAGGAGCTTCGCCTGATAGCGGCGCGTCGCCTCCTGGAAGGTGAGGGATCCGCCACCCTCGCCACCCCCAGGGGCCACGTCGGAGAACAGGTGGGTGCGCTCGATTCGTTCGGCGCCCGAGCCCGCGGCGCGGATCGCGGCCACCTCGACCTTGTGGGCGAGCTGACGAATGTTTCCCGGCCATTCGCCGGCCATGAGCGCCCGCGCGGCGTCCGGCGAGAGACCGACCCGCGGCAGGTGGTGACGCTCGCAGGCGGCGGCGGCGAAGTGGGCGGCCAGATCGCCGACGTCCTGGCGCCGTTCGCCCAGCGAAGGCACGCGAATGGGTAGCACCTGGAGCCGATAGAAGAGATCCTCGCGGAACCGCTTCTCGGCGACCGCCGTCTGTAGGTCGGCGTTCGTCGCAGCGATGACCCGGACGTCGGCCTGGACCGCCTTCGCGCTGCCCAGCGGAAAGTAGGTCTTCGACTGGAGCAGCTGGAGCAGCTTCGCCTGGACGCCGAGCGGCAGCTCGCCCACCTCGTCGAGGACGAGCGTCCCGTGCTCAGCGGCCGCCACCTTCCCCTCCATCTTGCGAGTGGCCGTCGAATGGGCGCCGGGCAGGGCGCCGAACAGCTCGCTCTCGACCAGGTGTTCCGGCAGTGCCGCACAGTTCACCTCGACGAACGGAGCGGCGCGCCGCAGGCTGTTGTCGTGGATCACGCGTGCCAGCTGGCTCTTGCCCGTCCCCGACTCGCCCGTCAGCAGCACGTTGACGTCGAGCGGAGCAACCAGCGCGACCTCGCGGAGCACCGCGGCCAACGCCGGGCTCGCTGCCGATCACGCCGTCGAGGACGAGCGAGGCCCGGACGGGCCGGGTGGCGTCGGCGTCGAGATCGCGACGGCGCTGGAAGAGCAGCCGGTCCGCGAGCGGAGCCAGGTGGCGCGCGAACAGCTCTGCGTCGACCCGGTCCTGCTCGGTGAAGAGCCCCGGCTGGTCGCGTCCCTGCAGGTAGAGGACCCCGAGCGGCGGGGTCTCGCCGATCGGCGCGCACAGGACCGCTTCGATGCGCCCGAGCTGGACGCTCTCGCGATCCCGGAACCGGGGGTCCAGCAGCGCCGAGGGCGTGACGATGGTGCGGCCCGTCGCCAGCGCCTCGGCCACGATGCCCTGGGAGATCGCGGCGCGGACCTTCTCGACCTCCTCGGCCGAGAAGCCGTGCGCGATCCACCACTGCCCAGCGGGCGCATGGTCGGTATCGGGGTGCAGCTCGAGGAGCCCCTGGTGTGCTCCCGTCACCTCGACGACCAGGCCGAGCGCCTCCTTCAGGAAGGGCTCGAGCGCCGTGCGCTCGCCCAGGGCGAGGAGACGGAGGTAGAGATCCCGCTCCCGGCGGAGGCGGTGGAACTCTCCCGTCGGCCCAGTGTCGGCCATCGCTGCACCGTACCAAAGTCGGGCGGCGGGACGGAAGCCTCGGGGGTCAGCCGAGCACGGCCGCGTGCGCGTCACGGCGCGGGGTCAGGGGCCGGCGAGGCCCGTCGCGGCACATGGGTCCCGACCAGACCTCGAGAGCGTCCGCTACGCCGACGACGTCACTCCGCGTCGGCGCTCGCGAACTCCTTCAGGTAGCGCATGCCGCGATCGAGGATCGGCTTGATCACGGGGTCGGTCTCGCCGGCCTTCTTCGGCTTGTAGGCGAGCGACCGGCGCCTTCACGAAGCGGCGCACCAGGCTCTCGAGCGAGTAGTCGGCGCCCTCGAACTCGGGCGTGTGGTGGATGGCGCCCGTCGGGCACGGCTCGCTGCAGAGTCCGCAGTACATGCACTTGCGCCATGTCGATGTCGAAGCGGGTCATGACCAGGCCGCCGGCGGCCTTGTCCTTCTCGGCGTCGATGACGATGCAGTCGATCGGGCAGGCGCGCTCGCAGGCGAGGCAGCCGGTGCAGATCTCGAGGTCGACCTCGAGGATGCCGCGGTAGCGGAACGGCAGCGTGTCCTGCACGCGCACGCCGTCGGGCAGCCGGTCGGGATACTGGACCGTGTACGGCTTGCGCACCATGTGCGACGCCGGTCACCGCCATGCCGTCGGCGATCGTCACGACCGCGTCCTTGATGTTGCGGAGGTAGGCGCCGAGTCCCATCGAGCATCCCCGGCATGCGCGCCGTCGACGAGCGGGTTGAAGCTCAGGTCGCCGCTTGCGCAGCTTGGCGCGCCGCAGGTGGAAGCGCGACGCGGCGGAAGAACGCGACGATGGCAACGGCCGCGACCGCGGTGAGCACCCAGCGCGACGACGCGGCACGCCCGTCGGGAAGGCGACCATCCACAGCGCCGTGCCGAGCAGGTTCACGAACGCGATCGGCACCAGGTACTTCCAGCACATCGTCATCATCTGGTCGACGCGGATGCGCGGCAGCGTCGGCGCGGATCCAGATCGCGACGAACACCCAGAAGTACGACTTCAGCGAAGAAGACGCCGAACTGCGAGCACGTTGCGCAGCACCGGGTTGCTCGGTGCACCAGCGGGATCTGCCAGCCGCCGAGGAAGAGCGTCGTCGACGATCGCGCCGATCACGTAGAGGTTGCCCCACTCGGCCATGAAGAAGAGCAGGTAGCGGATGCCGCTGTACTCGGTGGCGAAGCCGGCGACGAGCTCGGACTCGGCCTCGGGCAGGTCGAACGGCGTGCGGTTGCCCTCGGCGAGCGCCGACGATGAAGAAGATGAAGAAGGCGACGAACGTGAACGGGTTGTCGAAGACGAACCAGTGCCACGGCGCCCAGCCCTGCGCCGCGATGATGCCCTGCATGCTGAGCGTGCCGGTGAGCAGCACGATCGGGAAGATCGAGAGCGCCGGCGGGGATCTCGTAGCTGACGATCTGCGCCGCCGAGCGGATGCCGCCGAGCAGCGACCACTTGTTGTTCGACGCCCAGCCGGCCATCAGGATGCCGACGACGACCAGCGAGGTCACCGCGGTGACGTAGAGGATGCCGACGTTCAGGTCGGCGATGATGAGCGCGCTCGCCGAACGGGAGCGCGACGAAGGCGCCGACGAAGCCCATCATCACGACGTAGGGCGCGAGCTTGAAGAGCGGCGCGTCGGCCGCCGTCGGGATGATGTCCTCCTTCAGCACGCTCTTGATGCCGTCGGCGAGCCACTGGAGGAAGCCCTGCGGGCCCGACGCGGTTCGGCCCGATGCGCGACTGGATGCGCGCCCAGACGCGGCGCTCGACCCAGGTGGTGATGCCGGCGATCGGCAGCACGAAGCCGAAGACGACGACGCCCGCCGAAGACGAGCATGGCGGTCAGGTAGTGCACCCAGGCCGGCACGGCCGCCGGCGACGTGCCGCTGCGCGATCAGGCCGTCGACGAAGCTCCTGCATGGCGTCGCTCAGCGATCGATCTCCGGCGCGACGAGATCGAAGCTCGCGATCACGGCGATCAGGTCGGCGATCATCAGGTCGCGGCTCACGCTGTCGATGATGCTCATGGCGGCGAACGAGCCCGTGCGGATCTTGCAGCGGTACGGGAACGCGGTGCCGTCGCTGACGCACGTACCAGCCCATGTCGCCGCGCGCGCTCTCGACGCGATGTAGGCGTCGCCCGCCGGCGGCTTGAACTTGCGCGGCACCTTGGCGATCACCGGCCCGTCGGGGATCTGCTGCGAAGCACTGGCGGAGGATGCGGCAGCTCTCCTGCATCTCGCGGATGCGGACGATGTAGCGATCGAAGCAGTCGCCGACCGTGCCCAGCTCGCCGCGTGCCGACCGGCACGTCGAACTCGAGCTCGGGGTAGACCGAGTACGGCTCGTCGCGGCGGACGTCGTACTTGCACGCCGGAGCCGCGCAGGTTCGGGCCGACGAGGTTGTAGTCGATCGCCTCCTCGGCGCGTGATCGACGGCGACGTTGGCGAGCCGCTCGATGTAGATCTTGTTGTACGAGATCAGGTCGTTGAACTCGTCGATCAGCGGCTCGAAGCGGTCGAGGAAGGCGAGCGCCTTCTCGACCCAGCCCGGCGGCAGGTCCCACGCCACGCCGCCGATGCGCATGTAGTTGTAGGTGAGGCGCGCGCCGCACAGCTCCTCGAGCAGGTCGTTGATGTTCTCGCGCTCGCGGATGGCGTGGATGAACGGCGTGTACGCGCCGATGTCCATCGCCATCGTGCCGACCGACAGCAGGTGGCTGGCGATGCGGTTGAACTCGGCGGCGATCACGCGGCAGTACTCGCCGCGCTTCGGCACCTCGATGCCGCCGAGCTTCTCGCACGCCATCGCCCAGCCCTGGTTGCAGAACATCGCGGCGACGTAGTCGACGCGGTCGGTGTACGGCATGAAGCCGTGCCAGCCGACCTTCTCGGCGATCTTCTCGATCGAGCGGTGCAGGTAGCCGACGTCGGGGATCGCCTCGCGCATCACCTCGCCGTCGGCCGTGACGACGAAGCGCAGCACGCCGTGCGTGGACGGGTGCTGCGGCCCCATGTTGAGGGTCATCTCCTCGGTCGCGAGGCCGCCGCTCGGTGCTCGCGCTCGACCTCGACCTCGAATCCGCTGAGGCCCATCGCGTTCCTCAGGCCTTCAGCAGGCTCTCCCGCGACGTCGGGATGCCGTGGTACTCCTCGGGCTCGACGAAGTCCTTGCGCAGCGGATGGCCCGAGCCAGTCCTCCGGCATGAGGAGGCGGCGCAGATCGGGATGGCCGGTCGAAGCGTCACGCCGAGCAGATCGAAGACCTCGCGCTCCTGCCAGTTGGCGGCGCTCCAGACGTCCGACGACCGTCGGCACGACGCGGGTCGTCGCGCGGCGCGTCGACCTTCAGCACGATCCAGTGCCGGTGCGGGTACGAGAAGAGGTGGTAGACGACCTCGATCACGCTCGCGCTTCGGGTAGTCGACGCCGGACAGGTTCGAGAGGCAGTCGAAGGCGCAGCGCCGGCTCGTCGCGCAGAGACGCGGCAGACCTCGGCGATGCGCCGCCGGCGCGATCGATCGCGGCGGCGTCGCGGCCGCTGCCGGTCGAGCGCGCCGACCGCGTCGCCGAAGCGTTCGCGGAGCGGCGCGTGGATGGCGGATGCGTCGAGGGCCATCGGTCTAGGCGCGCGCGCCGACCGGCTCGGTCTTGCGGACGAGCCACTTCTCCTGCTCGATCTTCTCCTGCAGCTTGAGCAGCCCCTCGGTCAGCGCCTCGGGACGCGGCGGACAGCCCGGGCACGTAGACGTCGACCGGGATGACCTTGTCGACGCCGTCGCACACCGAGTACGCGAGCTGGAAGAGCCCGCCGCAGTTGGCGCAGCTGCCCATCGAGATCGACGTACCGCGGCTCGGGCATCTGGTCGTAGAGCAGCTTGGTGCGCAGCGCCATCTTGAGCGTCAGCGTGCCCGACGACGATGATCAGGTCGGACACGCGCGGCGTGGCGCGCGGCGCCATCGCCGAAGCGGTCGAGGTCGGCGCGCGGGCCGCCGGTCTGCATCATCTCGATCGCGCAGCAGGCGAGCCCGAACAGCATGTACCAGACCGACGACTTGCGGGTCCAGTTGAGGAAGTCGTCGACCTTGGTGGTGAGCGCCATCTCGGGCGCGGTGTTGATCAGCGACATGGCGAACCTCTCTACGCGGCCCGGCGGGTCGCTTCCTCGTCCGCGCGCTCCGCGGGGAGCCGCTTCAGCCACTCGAGGTCGCCCTTCACCCAGACGTAGACGAGCCCGACGAACGAGGATGCCGACGAAGACGCACGATCTCGACGAGCGCGAAGCAGCCCCGGCCCTCGGCGACCCAGTCGCGGAACACGGCGGCGACCGGATAGATGAACGCGAGCTCGACGTCGAAGATCACGAACACGAGCGCGATCAGGTAGAAGCGGATGTTGAAGTTGATCCAGGCGCGTGCCGCTCGGCGGCTCGCCGCACTCGTAGGTGGTGAGCTTGCCGCGGCTCGGGTTCGACGGCCGCAGCAGCATCCCGAGCCCGAGCATCAGGCCGCACAGGAACGAGCCCGAGGACGAGCAGGACCAGCGACGCTGGCGAACTGGAAGTACATGACCAGCCCGGGACCCTAGCAGGGCGCCCCCCGACGGGCAAACGCGGATTCCGTCGACGGAATCCGCCGACGTCAGTCGAGCGAGTACGAGCCGGTGAGGATGCACATCTCGTCGTCGGTGGTGACGCCGAAGACGAGGTTCGTCGGGTTGCCGAAGGCGTCGCGGCGGACGGGACGGGTGACCCCGTTGTCCTCCTGGCACTCGTAATCGATCCAGTCGCCGTTCGCGAGCACGAGCGCGGAGGCCGGGTCGTAGGTGACGCCGAAGGGATGCGCCCAGTCGAAGCTCTCGTACAGCGTCGCGCCACCGGACGAGCGGGCGGTGAAGCGGAGGCTGTGCCGGTGCATGTGCCCGGCCAGCTGGATGAAGCGCATCGGCCGACCGCTCGTGTTCACGAAGCGCCCCACCTGCACGTGTTGGGTGAAGGGCAGCACGAGGATGTTGAACGTGCTGTCGAGCGAGGTGAGCGTCTGTGCGATGCGGCTCGGCGTGCCGACGTAGGGGTAGACGTTGGTCCACACCTTGATCTGGATCGGCACGTCGAAGTCGTTGCGGTAGTGCGCGTTCAGTCCGATGTAGGTGCCGGCCTGGATGCGTCGCGCGATCCCCGTCGGATAGAGGTCGACGTAGTAGGGCGACTGGGGCGAGCCGGAGAGGCTGTTGCCGAACATCGCCCCCGAGAAGCACCCGAAATCGTTCACCCGCCACACGCCGAGCTGCGGGGTACCCGGGAACGTGTACGGGAAGATCGAGTAGTGGTGCGTGCCCGGATTCAGCACGAACTCGAACTTGCTGGCGTAGAAGTCGGTGGGGTTCGGCACCGGCATCCAGAAGCAGCCCTCCTGCTCCTGGCCGGGCAGCAGCGTCGGCCCATCGAGGACGATCTGATAGCCGCCGGGCGGCACCGGCGGCGCCGTCGACGGCTCATAGGTGAGCGGCGGCAGGCTCGGCGCGCCGACGACCGTGCCCGTCGCCGGCGCGCCGGCGGCGATCCATGCGTCGATCAGGTCGAGCTCGACCTGCGGTAGCGCGTTGCCGATGAGCGGCATGCGCGCGCCCTCGCCCGCCACGAGCACCCCGTGGACCTTCTGCGCGAGGAAGCTCGCGGCGGCGTCGCCCGCCTTCACCCGCAGCTTGCCGGCCGCGCGCGCCGTCGGGTTGTCGGCTGCGACCCCGACCAGGTTCGCCAGGGCCGCACCGGGCCGCAAGTCGAGGTTCGCCGCCGGCGCCGTCCCGGCGAACGAGCCGTGGCACGTGCTGACGTTGCAGCCGCGGTAGTTGAAGATGCGGTTCTGGATCAGCGCGAACGTGTCCTCGCCACTCCCGGTGGTCGCGGCGCGTGTGGCGCTGAAGACGAGCTTCTTGATGCCGTCGCGTGCGGCGCGGAACATGCCCGTCATCGTGTTGCACGTGGCGGGATCGACCAGGGCGTTCAGCCGCGCGCGCCCGACGAGCCCCGTGCACGCCTTCCAGGTGACCCGTACGCGCGTGCCCTTTCGCGTGCCGCGCACCTTCCCTTCGACCGCCGCGCAGCCGCTCTGCAGCCCGACGAGGGTGCTCGAGAAGGAGATCGAATCCGCGCCGGCCGGCGCGCCGCCCGGAACCAGCGCCGCACCGGCGACCACGAACCGTCCCACGGGACAGACCGGCCACGTCGCAGCCGCCGCCGATCCGACCATGCCGGCCAGCAGGCCGATCGCCAACACGGTGACGCAGGCACTCGCGCGCATGGCACCCCCCTTGGTTCCGCGCTGCCCGTCCATACCGCCTGATTCTCTAGAGGGTCAAGCAGAAATCAGTCGCAGGAGCCCGGATCGCACGCCGGGGGCGGCGGTGCCGTCGACGCGCACTCCGGCGCCGCGAGTTCGACGGCGGTGTACCGCTCGACCCGCCCGCCCGGGCAACGGACCCGCAGCCCGTCCGCCGACGCGCGGAAGACGACCTGGCGCCGGCCCCGGCGGTGCGTGGTCCGCTGGAAGCCGTCCGCGCCCCGGACGCTGGTGATGGTCTGGCAGAGGCGACCCGTCGGGCCGCGGTAGACGGCGCGCTCGGCGCCCGAGAGCGCGTAGGTCACGACCTCGGAACGTGCGCCGTTCTCCCAGCAGGTGACGCCGCCGGGGTCCTGGATGCAGCGCCCCTCGGGATCGAAGCAGCGCGCGGCGCGGTCGAGGAAGCGCTGCGCGCAGCCGTCGCGGAGGCAGTGCGGTGCGCGCGCGCGAACCGGCGCGACGCCGCCCGCGAGCAGCGCCACGATCGCGACGAGCCTGATCGGCCACGTCCTCACTGCGACAGCTCCCGCGGACGGACCATCGGCAGACCCGACGCCTCGTCCCACGCGACGACGACCGGCACACCGTACGCCTCGCCCAGCGCGTCGGCGGTGAGTACGGCGCGCGGCGGCCCCTCGCGCAGCACGCATCCAGCCGCCATCAGCAGCAGGCGATCGCACGTCGCCGCCGCGAGGTTGACGTCGTGCAGCACCGAGACCACCGCCGCACCGCGCGTCCGCCGCACCTCGTCAACGACGCGATAGATGCCGCCTTGATGCTTCAGGTCGAGGTGCGTCGTCGGCTCGTCGAGGACGAGGACCGCGGGCTCCTGCACCAGCGCGCGCGCCAGCAGCACCCGCTGGCGCTCGCCGCCCGAGAGCTGATCGAGGGTACGCGCCTCGAGCCGGTCGATCTCGAGGCGCGCCATCACGGCGCGAGCGGTGGCGACGTCCGCGCTGCCGGCCAGCGCGAGGCCCCTGTGCCGCGGCGCGCGTCCCATGAGCACGACCTCCAGCGCCGTGAACGGGAAGTCGATGCGCGGATCCTGCGGCAGCACGGCGAGCCGCTGCGCGATCGTCCGGCGCGGCCAGGTGGCGATCGGGCGGCCGTCGAGCCGAACCTCGCCGCCGCGCGGCGCGAGCACGCCGGCCAGCAGCCGCACCAGCGTCGTCTTCCCGCAGCCGTTCGGTCCGATCACGCCCACCGCCTCGCCCGGCGCGACCGCGAGGCTCAGGCGGTCGAGCACCGGCGACGTCCCATAGGCGAACGACACCTCGCGCGCCTCGAGCACCGGCGTCACTGGAGCGTCCGCCGCATGTGCCGCCGCAGCAGCAGCACGAAGAAGGGGCCCCCGGCGAGCGCCGTGACGACGCCCACCGGCAGCTCGGCGGTGCCGAACGCGGTGCGGGCGATCGTATCCGCCCAGATGAGGAAGACCGCGCCGCCGAGGAACGACGCCGGCAGCAACAGGCGGTTGTCGGCCCCGATCACCAGCCGCAGGAGATGCGGCACGATCAGGCCGACGAAGCCGATGATGCCGCTCACCGCCACGGCGGCGCCGACGAGCAGCGACGAGGCGACGAAGACCGTCCGGCGGGTGCGCTCGACGTCGACGCCGAGGTGCCGCGCGCCCTCGTCCCCCGTCGCCAGCAGGTTGAGGTCGGGTGTGCTCCGTCCCAGCCACGTGAGCCCCGCCAGCGCGTAGAGCGCCGCCAGCCCGACCAGCGTGTAGCTCTGCGTCGACAGCGAACCCATGATCCAGAAGAGCACACCCTGCGCCTGGACGTAGCTGGCGATCGCATTCACCAGCATGATCGCCGCCGCCGCGATCGCGTTGACGACCACGCCCACGAGCAGGATGGTGTGCGGCGTCGTCCTCCCCCCGGCACGCGCCGAAAAGTAGACCGCCGCCATCGTCCCGAGCGCGCCGGCGAACGCCGCCGCCGGCACCAGCGGCGACACCGGGTCGGCCCCGGCGATCAACGCAAGCATGCCGGCGACGGCGGCACCGCTCGACACGCCGAGGAGGTGCGGACAGGCGAGCGGGTTCTGCAGCAACGCCTGCAGCGCGACGCCGGCGGCGGACAGGCTGCCGCCCACGACCGCCGCCAGCAACACCCGCGGCAGCCGGGTACGGAAGAGGATCACCGCGTCGGGCGTGGCGGCGTCGCCGAGCGCGCGGGCGAGACTCGCGTGCACCGGCCCGATCAGCGTCGCCAGGGCCAGGGAGGCCAGCAGGGTCACGCCGAGCACGGCCAGCGTCCGCACGAGGCGGCCCGCGGTGAGGTGCGAGCGCATCACCCCGGAAATGCCTCGGGATGGATGGCGCGCGCCAGCGCCTCGGCGGCATCGCCGACGCGCGGCCCCGAGCGGAAGAGTGCGTCCGGCGCGACGGTCACGATGCGTCCGTCGCGCACCGCGGGCACCGTCGTCAATGCCCCGAACAGCGCCTGCCCACCCTGCTCCGTTCCCATCGCCGCGTCGACGATCACCTCTGGTGCACGCGCGACCACCAGCTCGGCGGAGACGTGCGGGAACGCCTGCCCGACGTCGGCCGCGACGTTGCGCCCTCCCGCGATCGTCAGCAAAGCGTCCTGGAGCGTGCCGCCGCCGGCCACGACCAGTGGGCTGTGGCCGACCACCAGCAGCGTCGGCCGCGGCGCGAGCGACGCGAGCCGCGCGCGGAGGCCGTCCAGCCGCGTCTGCACCGCCGTCACCAGCCGCTCGCCGCGCTCGGGCACTCCCAGCGCCCCGGCGATCGCGCGCATCGATGCCCACAGGTCGTCGAGCGTCCGGTCCTGCACCACCAGCACCCGGATGCCGACGCGCTCGATCGCCCGCACCGCCTCGCGGTTCTCCGGCGACGGGACCGCGATCACCAGGTCGGGCTGCGCCCCGACCACGGCCTCGACGCTCGGCGCGAGGTAGCCCCCGATGCGCGGCACCTCGCGCACCGCGGCGGGGTAGTCGCACTGCGCGCAGACGCCGACGAGGCGCGGGCCTTCGTCGAGCGCATACACGATCTCGGTAATGGACGGGGCGAGCGAAACGATGCGCTGCGGGGGGCCTGCGGGCGGGGCGGCCGCGCGGTCGCCGCAGCCGATGACGAAGACAATCGCCGCGAGCAGCACGGACGTCACGGGGGAACGCTCAGACCGCATGTCGCATCGTGCAAGGTCTCACATGTGGCGGCGGTCGGCCACCGTTCAAGCTGCACACGCGTCCTGCCGATACACGAGAGCGTGACGCTGCATCGCGCGCCGGCTCTGCTCGGACTGCTCCTGGCCGTCGTCCCCGCACGGGCGCAGTCGGGCATCGACATCGACGTCCCGGTGCGCCTGCGGCACGCCCGGGTCGCCTTCAACACCGATCGGGCGATCCTGTCGGGTGAGACGCCCACCGTCTTCGTCTGGCTCGACGAGATGCTCATCCACTTCGAGCACTGGAAGACGCGACGGAAGCTCATCGTGGTTCTGCACGGCCCCGCCGGCGTCTGGGCGCTCGGCGACGACGCCTGGAACCGGACGCACGGGGGCAGCGGTGGCAACCCCTACGCCGCGCGGATCGCGACGCTCCAGGCCGAACGCGTGCGGTTCGAGCTGTGCGCCTACACGATGCAGCTGAACGGCTGGACGAACGCAGACCTGCTGCCCGGTGTCGCGGTGACCACCGGCGCGATCGCGCGCCTGATCGAGCTCCAGCGGCGCGGCTGGACCGTGCTCCAGCCCTAGCGTCCGACGCGTCACGTCCACCGGAGCGCGCCACGTTCGTCGTCGCCGTCGCGCTCGCGAAAGGCATTTGCGCTCCGGGTCCCTTTCGGCGTTGAACGCAGGCCCATGAGGATCGCCCGCGTGCTGCGCCCCTTCCAGCAGTTCGCCGCCACCGGTTCGCTCGGCGGGATCGTGCTGCTCGCCTGCACGGTCGTGGCGCTCGCATGGGCCAATTCGCCGTGGGGAGACGCCTACCGTCAGCTGTGGAAGACGCCGATCGGCATCGGGCCCGCGGCGCATCCGCTCACGCTGTCGCTGCGCCACTGGATCGACGACGGGCTGATGGCCGTCTTCTTCCTGCTGGTGGGTCTCGAGATCAAACGCGAGCTGCTGGTGGGAGAGCTCGCCTCGCGCCGCCAGGCGGCGTTGCCGATCGCGGCGGCCGTCGGCGGAATGCTCCTGCCGGCGCTTCTGTACACGCTCGTCAACGCCGGGGGAGAAGGAGCGCGAGGATGGGCGATCCCGATGGCTACCGACATCGCCTTCGCGCTGGGCGTCCTCACGCTCCTCGGACCGCGCGTGCCGCTCGGCCTGAAGGTGTTCCTCGCCGCGCTCGCGATCGTCGACGACCTCGGCTCCGTGGTCGTCATCGCCTTCTTCTATGGTTCGGATATCCATCTCGGCGCACTCGCCGCCGTGGCGGGAATCGTCGCCGCGCTGGTCGTCCTCAACCGCGCAGGGATCGTCGCGCTCGGCCCGTATCTCCTGCTCGGCATCGGGCTCTGGCTCGCAGTCCACGAGTCCGGCGTACACGCGACGATCGCCGGCGTGCTGCTGTCCCTGACGATCCCCGCTCGAGCCCCCGTCAACGCGGACGCCTTCTCGCGCGATGCCCGGGGGCTGCTCGACGAGTTCGATCGCGGCGAGACCGGCGACACGCTGGTCATCACCAGCAGGCGGCAGCAGGAGGCGCTGCACGGGCTCGACCAGCTCGCCACGTCGGTCACCCCTCCGCTCCTCCGCCTCGAGCATGTGCTCCACCGCCCCGTCGCCTTCGCCATCATGCCCGTGTTCGCGCTCGCGAACGCGGGGGTTCCGCTGGGCGTCTTCGGCGATGCCCTCGGCAGTCCCGTCGCCCTCGGCGTGGCGCTCGGACTCCTGCTCGGCAAGACGACAGGGATCACGCTCTTCAGCTGGATGGCGGTCCGGGCGGGCCTGGCCGTGCTCCCGGCCGGTGTGAGTTGGCGGGCGGTCCACGGCGTCGCCTGGCTCGGTGGCATCGGCTTCACGATGGCGCTGTTCGTCGCCGGACTCGCCTTCGAGGACTCGCCGCTGCTCGAGACCGCGAAGGCGGGCGTCCTGGCGGCGTCCACCATCGCGGGCGTGGTCGGCTCGCTGATCCTGCGCGCCACCAGGTAGATCGCGTCACTTGCAGTGCAGCGCACCCTTCTTCGCGTTGTACTTGCACGCGTCGCCGGCGAACGTCGCTTCGCCGCACTGCCCGGCGCTGCCATCCAGCGAGACGATCGCGGTGAGCGGCAGATCGGCGAGCCCCGTCGGGTACGAGCCGCTCTTCCCCGTCACCGAGAACTTCACCAGGCCGGGCGTGTCGGACCTCGTCTTGACGACCACCTTGGTGAGGCCACCGAGGCTGCCGTCACCCTTCCATGTCCAGGTGGTCTTCTTCACCTTCCAGCCGAGGCCCGTGGCGTCGGCGGCACCGGGCGGCAGCGCGGCATCGAGCACCGCGCCATGCGCGTCGGTGATCACGACGCGCGCACCGGAGGCGATCGGATCGATCACGGGTGAGGTGGGGATGGCCATCTCGCCGCGGAGCGTGAGCGTGTCGTCGCCGCTCGGCGTCGCGAGCTTGCCGATCGCCACCTTCGTCGTCGCCGAGGACCCGAAGGTGCACGGGTCGTCGGCGTCGCAGACGCCGTCGCCGTCGCGCTCGCGGCAGATGGCCGTGATCGCGCTGACGCCGAAGTCGAGCACGAGCAGCTCGTCGCGGGCCGCATCGTAGAAGACGTCGGCCGAGAAGCCGAAGCCGTGCGCGCGCTCGACCGGCGTACCGCCGCCGAGCGGGATCGCCACGATCGTGCTGCTCGAGAAGTCGTCGGTAAAGCCGCCGCTCACGAGCGCGTTGCCCGCGGCCTCGACGGCGACGCCGTAGACGCCCGAGAGTCCGCTCAGCAGTGCTCCGAGCGAGGTGCCGGTGGCACCATACCTGCCGACCGCGCCGGCGAACGACGCGTCGACGTTGCCGACCAGGACCTCGGCGGCCGGCGTGATCGCGATCGCCGCGGTGTAGTCGAGGCCGGGGATGAAGGGCGTCGCCGTGCCGCCGGTGACGAGCACCACGCGCCCCGCGCCCGGACCGGCGGCGTCGCTCACGAGCAGCCGTCCCGGCGACTGGACGGTCACGTCCTGCGCGAAGTCGATCGTCCCCGCGGGCACGACCTCGTGGCCGGCCGCGGTGAGGCCGCTGGCCGTCGTGGCCCCGGTGAAAGCGAAGACCGTGTCGCCCGTCGTCGCACCAGACAGCTCCCCGCCGTTGTCGGTGACGTAGAGCGTGCCGGCGGCGTCGACGTCGAGGCCGCCGAGCGAGTTGAAGCCGGTGGCGACGGTCGTCGCCGCGCCGCCCTCCTCGAAGCGGACGATCCGCTCGAGACCGCCGCCGAAGGCACCCTGCCCTACCAGGATCGTCTTGCCGATCCGCACCACGCCCCCCTGCACCGTGCCGGGCGTGGGGATGGTGCGCACCGCGTAGCCGCTCGCCGCAACGACCGCGGCGTTCGCCGGACCCGCAAGCACGCCGGCGAGCGCCAACGCCGCCGCGATGGTGAAGCCTCGTCGCATGGTCATGTCTTCTCCCTTTCGATGATCAGTCGGTCCACGTCGGTCCGCTTCTTCCGGCCGGCGCGGGGGCCCTCCGCGCGAAGCCGGACGACCGTGCGCCGACGTGTGAGCGGCACGGTCAGGGTCTTGGTGGAGCCCGGCACGAGCGTACCGGCCGCGAAATCGCGGCCGCCGACGCGGATGCGGACGCCGATGGCGTCCGCAGCGATCGCGACGATCAGCGTCGCCTCGGCCGTACCGGCGGGGACGCTCGTCTTGATCGCTGCCGGCGCCGCGTAGGTGAGGAGCGCGTCCATTTCGCCCCGACGCCCGCCGCCCGCGAGCGTGCCGACCGCGTACGGCCAGCAGGTCGCGTCGCCCGGGCACGGGTCGACCGCGTCGGACGCGCCGTCGCCGTCGGCATCCGCCGTCTCCACGGGCGCACAGCTGCCGCCGCGCTGCTCGGGATCCGCCAGGTCGGGACAGTCGTCGCAGGCGTCGCCGACGCCGTCGTCGTCCAGGTCGCCCTGCGCCGGGTCGGCCACGACGGGGCAGACGTCCGTCGCGTCGGGCACGCCGTCGCCGTCGCTGTCCGTGGGGTTCGTGCTCTCGCAGGCGTCGCCGATGCCGTCGTGGTCCGCATCCTCCTGCCCGGGGTCGGGCGTCCGCGGGCAGACGTCGCAGGCGTCGCCGACGCCGTCGCCGTCGGTGTCGCGACGATCGGGACTGGCGACGCCGGGGCAGCGGTCGCACGCGTCGCCCACGCCGTCGCCGTCGGCGTCGCGCTGCGCGGCGTCCGCGACCGCCGGACAGCCGTCGGCCGGATCGGCGATGCCGTCGCCGTCGGTGTCCGCAGCGCCGGTCACCTCCGACCGAATGGAGCGCGCCGATGGCGTCGAGGTCGAAGCCCGACAGGCCGCCCAGGCGGGCGTCGCTCGGCCCGGCGTCGATGCGGACGAAGCGCGCCGCGGCGAGGCCGACGTCGGCGAGGTCGAAGGCGTCGCCGCCCGAGCACGCCGGAGCGGGCGGCGGATCGGTCGGCAGACCGACCAGCGTCTCGACGCCCGCGGTGCACGGCACGAGCGGCGACGGCGTGGTCGCGTCGTCCGCGTTCGCGAACACCGGGTACACGCCGGCGCAGCCCGCATAGTACGGCCCCGCGTCCACGGCGCACGCGAACGTCGCCCAGGTCACGCCGTCGGCGCTGACCGACACCGTGCCCGGCTCGGCGTACGGCAGGCCGCGTGGTCAACCCGACGAGCAGGAACGCGTTCTCGAAGACGGTGAAGTCGGCGCCGGGGCCGTTCACGATCGCGTTGTCGTCGAAGGCGACGACGATCGAGCCGCCGAGGCCGAGCGAGATGGTGTCGGTCGCACCGGTGAAGATGCCGCCCCCGCGCGGCGCGCCTCGCACCGCCGCCAGAACCGCCGCAGGGTCGGGTGTCACGCCCGCGCCCGCGAACGTGCCGGCGACGGCGCCGCCGCCGGTACCGATCTGCAGCGCGACGACGCGGTCGATCCACGGGTCGGCGAGCGCCGGCGTGGCGAGAGCGAAGAGGACGACGAGCAGCGTCCTCATGGCAGGAATCCGATCGAGAACGGTGGCAGGCCGACGGCGATCGGCGCCGGCGTCCACTGGCGGTCGGTCGCCGGATCGAAGATGCGGATGCCCGGGCCGGCACCCCCGAGCGCGCGATCGGCGAGCCAGATCATACCGTCGGGCGCCGCCACGACGCTCGACAGGTACTGGGGGCTCGCGAACACGCGCCGCGTGAGCGTACCGGTCGTCGGGTCGAAGGCGACGAGCCGATTCTGGAGCGCCTGGTCGAGGACGATCGCGTAGCCCTTCGTCGCCGACACGACGACGAAGTCGGTGACGTTGCCGCCCAGCGCGTCCTCCGTGACGAAGAAGCCGCTCGTCGTCAGCGTCGCCGGATCGACGCGTTCGATGCCGCCGTCGCCGGTGCGGTAGATGTTGCCCGCCGACGAGATCAGGATCGCGCCCGTCCCCGGCTCGCGACGCATCCCGGGGCTGGCGGAGAAGGCGTTCGCGCCCGCGAGCTTGACGCTGCCGACGACCTGATCGGTCGTCGTGTCGATCACCAGGAGCAGGCTCTTCCCCACCGGCTGGTAGCCGTTGCCGCGATCGAGTCGCTCGAGCAGCACGAAGGCGCGGTCGCCGACGACGAGCAGCTGGTCCATCTCGGGCAGACCGTCGGCGTCCGCCCACGGGGAGAGGTCGATCGTGCCGCGGCGGAAGCCGGCGCACGACGGCGACGGCGTCGGATCGACGATCCACAGCTCGGCGCGGTTGTAGCGCGTGACGTAGGCCTTTCGCGGACCCACGATGGCCACGTCGTGCGGGTTGGACGCGGTGCCGGTCGGGCACTCGAGCACGGTGCGGAAGCCGTGGCGCGGATCGAGCAGCGCCAGGTAGTCGCCACCCAGCCGGTTCACGACGAAGACGCGGTCACCGTCGACGCGCACCACCGCGTCGGCGTACGCGGGCGCGTCGAGGGCGACGGTGCGATGCGGCCGCGCGACGCCGACGGTGGCGAGGCCCCCGGTCTCGAAGTCGGTCGTGACGACCACCGCGCGCGGCGGGCGGGACCCGGATGCCGAGGTACAGAGGACGTGGAGCCGCGCCCGGCTCCGGCCCGGCGCCGTGGCGGTGAGCCGCATCCGGCGTCGCGCGCGTCCCCCCAGTTCCACACCGACGCGGACACCTCCGGTGCAGGCGAACGCGCCGCCTCCCGGCGCCAACGCGGCCAGGGCCTGCGTGATCGGCAACCCGCCGGCACCGTGCACCGTGGGCACCGCGCCGCATGCGGCCCGATCGGCGCAGAGCGCCACCTCGACGGTGCACGTTCCGTCGACGGTACCGTCGAGATCGCACGATGCGTCGCCGTCTCGACACGCGACGGCGAGTCCGCGCGGCCGCGCGATGCCGCCCGCGGCACGCCATTCGATCGGACACGCGGCGTGCACCGCCGGCACCAGGAGCAGCAGCAGGCCCAGCACGGGCAGCGGTCGTGGGCGTGTCGTTGGCGTCGCGCGTTCCTCTCCCCTTCGTCGGGGCACGGAGAGATCGGCGCACGGGCGGACGCCCGTTCTGCCCAGCTCTTCTTCCCCTCGGAAGGACTTCAGCTGGCGCACTCGAGCGGGTTTTCTGGCTTGGGTTTCGACCTCGCCCGGTCCCTTCCCACCCTTGCGGGCAGTGGTTGCGACCGGGTTCGTCCACCCTTACAGCTGCGGGGCAGCGGGGGATTCACACCCCCTTCCCCAGCCCGACTGCGTCACGCGCGGTGTAGCCCGGCGGCGCCGGCCGAGTCAAGCATGAAAACGCAAGGCCGCTAGAAAGCCTCGCGCGCGAAGCCCCAGGAGATGGTTCCGAAGAAGGACCGGCCGGGCAGTGGATAGCCGAGCGCATCGACCTGCTGGTCGTTGCCGGCGTTGCGGACTTCGAAGCCGAGGGCGATCCCGGCGATCGGCAGCACGACCTCGACGCCGGCGCCATAGAACACTCGCTGCGCGACGAACTCGGTGTTGGCCTTGTTCAGATAGTTCCCCGCGATGACGTTGGCATCGAACCAGAGCCGTCCCGGCCACAGCCCGCCGAGGCCGCGGATCGGCAGCGGGCGTCCCGGCGACCAGCCCAGCTCCGCACGGGCGTAGGCCTCGTCACGCGGCCGGCCCGGCAGCTGGTTGCCGTCGTAGATCGTGCCGCTCTCGTCGCGCGGATCCTGGTGCGTCCAGTTCGCGGTGAGCCGGAGCCGCTGCCAGAGCTGGCCGCGCGCGCCCAGCTCGATGCCGTCCACGCGGGCACGACCGATGTTCTCGGGTCGGACGACGCCCTGCGACTGCTCGACCAGCAGGATCAGGTCGTCGATGCGGTTGTTGAAGTATGCCACTTCGAGCGCGGCGCCCGTGAGGATGCCCAGGGGCGCCAGCGTCGCGCGGACCCCGACGTCGACGTTCAGCGCCGTCTCCGGCACCAGGTCGGGATTGCCGACGACGTTGCCACTGTTGCCGAACAGCTCCTGGAAGTTGGGGGCGCGCTGGTAGCGACCGACGTTGGCGAGGACGGTGACGTTCGGCACCACTTCGACACGGAGCCCGCCGCGCGGCGACAGCAGGTTCTGGTCCTGGGCACCACTGCCGGCGATCGGAGGCACCGCCGTGGGATCGCCGGGGAAGTCGTCGTGGAGGTACTCCCAGCGCATGCCGCCGACGAGCGAGATGCGATCGCCCCACGCGAGCACCTCGTCCTCGCCGGCGACGGTCAGCCGGAGCCGCGTCCGGTCGGGGACGTCGATGTCGCGCAACGGGTCGTGCTCGGCGTTGCGCTCGTGTCCCATCGCCAGCAGCAGCCCGGGCACGTTGTGGGAACCCAGCGCCCCGCGGGCGAGGACCTGGCCGCCGGCGGCGGTGGTCCGCTGGTGGTCGTCCGTCGGCTGCAGGGCGAGCTCGCCCAGGGGATCGCTGAAGTCCTGGTCGCGCAGCACGACGTAGGTGTTGGCCGTCACGTCGATCGGCAGATTGGCGGGCGGGACCAGCTTCGCATCCAGGTTCACGAGCTGCCGGACCGTGGTGAGGTTGGTGTCCGTCGCCTGGATGCTGTCCTTGCCCGGTACCCCCTGCGACTTCGCGAACGTGTCGGTCGTCAGCGAGAGGGCCACCGGCGCGGCGGGACGCCAGCCGATGCGGGCGGTCAGGTCGCCCTGATTGAAGGCGTTGTTCTCGCGGACCAGGGTCGTCGTGTTCTCGGGGTTCGTGGGCGTCGCCTTGAACGGGAAGGAGAAGTCCCCACGGCTGCCGAGGTACTGGCCGAACGCCAGGTAGTCCCACTGGCCGACGCGCGCCGCGCGCAGCAGGTCCACCTTGCGGGTGAGGAACGAGCCGAACGAGGTCGACGCGGCGGTGATCGGCGTGTCGCCCGGGTAGCGCGGCACGACGTTGACGATGCCGCCGGGGGCCGACTGCGCGAAGCGCAGCGGGGTCGTGCCGCGGTAGACCTCGACCCGCTCGATGGCGTCCAGCGGCAGGTCGGCGAGGTTGACGGTCTCGTTGTCGGCGCGGCTGAGCGGGACGCCGTCGAGATAGACCTGCACCTGGCCGCTCGACGACCCGCGGATCGCGACCGTGCTGAAGTCGCCGAGGCCGCCGAAACGGCGCACCGTCGTCCCGACGCTGTCCGAGAGCACGTCGGTCAGGGTCTCGACGGTCCGCGGGGCGTCCCGGGTGTCGATCACGGACGCGGACGCGGTCGGGTCCCGCACCGCCGCCTCGGCCGGGGTGCGGGTGCCCTCGACGAGGACCTCGCCCAGCCGCTGGTCCTCGCCGCCGGCGACGGCCGGCAGCAGCGCGAGGACGATGAGCGCGAAACCCGTGCGTCGCGTACCTGATTTCCTTCCGGTTCGGCGTCGAGGATGCCGGGGGCGCGCGTCTAGCGGGCGTCGCGCCATGGAGTCAAGGTACCGCCCTACCGATCGGTCAGGGGAAACGTTGTTTTCAAACGGGCCTTGATTTCGCCTCCCCCAGCCCGCATAAGGCGCGGCGGATGGGACGGTACCTCGAGGACTTCACCGTCGGCGAGGTCATCAAGCACTGGCCGGGACGGACGATCCGCGACTTCGACGACACCTGGTTCACCCTGATGACCATGAACACCAACCCGCTCCACTTCGACGAGCACTTCGCCAGCCAGAGCCAGCACGGCCGGTGCCTCGTCAACGGGACCCTGGTGTTCTCGCTGGCCGTCGGCATGAGCGTCCGGGACGTCAGCGAGACCGCGATCTCGAACCTCGAGTACGAGAAGATCGTTCATCACGCGCCCACGTTCCACGGTGACACCCTGTACGCCGAGTCCGAGGTCCTGGAGGTGGCACCGTCCACGTCCAAGCCGGACCGCGGGGTGGTGTACGTGGAGACGCGCGCGGTCAATCAGAAGGGAGAGAAGGTGCTGTCGCTGCGCCGGCGGGTGCTGATCCCGCGGCGCCCACGGTAGTCCGGGTTACTGACTCCGGGCGCCATTTTGTTGGGCAGCTGCCTGCGCGACAGGCTGGGGTGTGGGGAGGTTGAGGACAAAGACCATGAATGGACGTGGTCTTCGGCGTGGCATGAGCCTTGCCAGATGCTGCGAGGCTCAGCCGGAAAGGCGGCCGTTTGGATACGGTCGGGAGGAGGGATTTTGACCATGACTTCGACGAGTGATTCGGTTCGGCTCACAAGGCGACTGGGGCGCTGTCTTGCGGCCACCGTCGCGGCAGTGAGCCTGATGGTGGCCGTTCCGGCGTTCGCCGGCGATGCCCCGAACACAGGGCGGGTGTCCTTCAGCGCCGGCTCGGACGTCACCACGGCTTACTTCTTCCGTGGGATTCTCCAGGAGCGCGAGGGCTTCATCTGGCAGCCCTACGGCGAAGTGAACCTGAATCTCTACAAGTACGAGGAAGAGAACAATCCGTTCAACAACCTGAGCTTCGGGGTGTTCGTCGGGAACTGGAACTCGATCCAGTCCAAGCAGACCCTGGCGTCGGGCTCGGGTCCGGGCAACTGGTACGAGTCCGACATCTACGCCGGTGCCAAGGCCAACTTCTTCGGCAACACCGAGGCGAAGGTCTACTACATCGCGTACACGTACCCGAACGGCGCCTTCAAGACGGTCCAGGAAGTCGACGCGCAGTTCTCGCTGAACGACACCCAGTGGCTCGACAAGTGGGCCCTGTACCCGTACGTCCTGGTGGCCGGCGAGTTCGACAACACGGCGCTGGGCACCGACACCGGCTCGTACATGGAGTTCGGCATCCGCCCCTCCTTCACCCTGATCGACAACGAGAGCTATCCGCTGTCGATGGCGCTGCCGATGAAGACCGGCATCTCGCTCGCCGACTACTACGAGAGTGCGAGCGGCAAGAACTACACCTTCGGCTACTTCGCGGGTGGCCCGGTGTTCACCGTGCCGCTCGCCTTCATCCCGACCGAGTTCGGCGCCTGGACGACCAGCCTGGGCGCCCAGGTGTATGCCCTCGGCACCAGCACCAAGCAGTACAACCGCAACGATGGTGCCTGGGTCGTCGGAACCTGGAGCGTGAACTTCTCCTACTGATCTGAAACGGCGTGAGCCGTCGTCCGGTGGCGCGGCCCGAGCCGCGCCACCGGCGCGTCACGCCAGCAGCGCCAGCACCACGAACGGCACCGCTTCGACGACGGCGCCGCTCGCCACGAGGGCCCCGGGGGTCATCCCCCCCCGTCGTCGGAAGACGGCGACCCGGATCGTGAGCACCACGATCGCCGCGACGACGGCGATCAGCACGCCGAGACCCCGTCCGACCGTCATCGTCACGCCGAGCGCGGTCAGGCTCGCGGTCCCGAACTCCCGGAACCCCGCCCGTCCGATGGGAGTGCCCTCGCCGACCCCGGACGGCGTCCTTCCGCCGTGACACTGGACGACCTCGGCCCATCGTCCGAGGAGCGGTCCAAGCAGCAGGGCGGCCACCTGCCCCGCCCCGGCAAGCCGCGTCGTCGCCCACAGTTCGACGCTGCGCAGCGCGATGGCGAGGAGTACGCCCATCCGCAGCCGGCGACCGCCGCCCAGGAGCTCGAGCGCCAGGACACCGGCCACACCGCCGAGGCCGGAAGCGATGCCCCGCGCCGCTGCGGAGACGATCGTCGCCGCGCCCCCCTGGACGAGGCCGACCAGCGGCCACCAGGCGAGCGCGCCGCGCTCCACCTCCGGAGGGAATTCGCCCATCGGCATGCGCGTCACCGCGCCGACCGCCGCCCGCACCTCGTCCCACACGCGCATTCCCGGCGCGGCTAACCAACGCCGCGCGGGCGGTCAAGCGCGGCTTGCCGGACATCCGGGGGCCGACTATTGGAGGGACCCCACCCATGGCGAGCCCCGACGACCCGACGCGCGAGACGATCGCGATGTTCGCGCGCGCCATCGAGCAGGCTGTGGACGGTCGCCTCGAATGCGCCGTGCTCTACGGCAGCGCCGCGGCCGACGACTGGGTCGCCGGCCGCTCGGACGTGAACGTCGCCGTCGTCGTCACCCGCGCGACGCCCGAGGTGCTGGAGGCGCTCGCCACGGTGGTCACCCGCTGGCGTGACCGCGGGTTCGCCGTCCCGTTGGTGCTCGACCGGGAGTTCCTGGCGTCGGCGATCGACGTCTACCCGGTCGAATTGGACGAGATCCGGCGCCGCCATCTCTTGCTGCTCGGCGACGACCTCTTCGCCCGCCTCACCGTCGACCCGGCGGCGCTGCGGCTCGAGTGCGAGCGCGAGGCGCGCGGCAAGCTGCTGCGCCTGCGTGCGCTCTTCCTCTGCGTCGCCGACCAACCGGCCGAAGTGGCCGAGCTGATGCACCAGTCGCTGAAGACGTTCCTGACACTGCTCCGCCACTACCTTCGCCTGCGCGGCGAGTCGGGCGAGGGCACCTATGCCGACGTGCTCGCCAGCGCCGAGGGGGCGCTCGGGCCACTGCCCACCATGCACCGCGTGCTCGCTCATCGCCTCGGGGACGAGCACCCGGCGGCGCTGCGGGCGGGGTTCCCCGGCTACCTCCTCGAGGTGGAGCGGATCGTCGCCGCGCTCGACATCCTGCATGCGTAGCCTCACGATCGCCGGCCTGCTGCTCGCCGCCATCGTGATCGCGCCGGCCGCCGAGCCGCCCGTTCCCGCGCCGCAGGGGTACGTGACCGACCTCGCCGGCATCGTGCCTCCGGCCGCTCGGGCGCGGATGATCAGCCGGATCGAGGCGCTGAAGGCGCGCACCGGCGCCGAGATCGCCGTCGTGACGGTGCGCTCGACCGCGCCCTACGACGACTTCACCTACGCGATGCGCGTCTTCGATGCATGGAAGCCCGGGCGCCGCCGCGAGGACACGGGCGCCGTCGTCCTGCTCGCGATCGACGACCGCAAACTCCGCGTCGTCACCGGCTACGGCCTCGAGGGCATCCTGCCGGACGGGCTGGTCGGCGAGATCCAGGACCGGGAGATGATCCCGTCGCTGCGTGCCGGCCGCCCCGACGAGGCGCTCGAGCGCGGCGTCGAGGCGATCGCGCAGCGGATCGAGACCGGCGGCGTGGGCTCGCCCACGCCGTCCGAGGAGGGCGTGCCACTCCCGCCGTGGGTGGTGCTGCTCGTCCTGCTGCTCTTCGTCCTGCTCGTGCTATACGCCAGCCGGCATCAGCGCCGTGCCGGCTTCGGCGGCGGCATGGTGCCGCGTCGACGCTCGCCCTGGATCGTCGGGCCGGGCGGGTTCGGTGGCGGATTTCCCGGCGGATGGAGCGGGGGCGGCGGAGGCTTCGGCGGATTCGGAGGCGGCATGTCCGGCGGCGGTGGCGCCGGACGCAGCTGGTAGGAGACGGTATGCGAAAGACTCTTGTGGCGATCCTGATGCTGACGGCCCTCTCGGGCTGCGGCTACAACCAGATGGTCTCGATGCGTGAGGGCATCGAGTCCGCATGGGCCCAGGTCGAGAATCAGTTGCAGCGTCGCAACGACCTGATCCCCAACCTCGTCGAGGTCACCAAGGGCTACGCAGCGCACGAGAAGGGCGTCTTCGACGGCATCGCGAACGCCCGTGCCCGCATGCTGTCCGCAGGGTCGCGCGACGACAAGATCGAGGCATCGAACCAGCTGACGGCGGCCCTCGGCCGGCTGATCGCGCTGCGCGAGGCCTACCCGGACCTGAAGGCCAACCAGCAGTTCGCCAAGCTCTCGGACGAGCTGGCCGGCACCGAGAACCGGCTCGCCGTCGAGCGCATGCGCTACAACGAGCAGGTGAAGGACTACAACGCGTACATCAAGCGGTTCCCGCAGCTCGTCTACGCGGCCGCCCTCGGGTTCTCGCCGGTGAAGTACTTCGCCGCGCCGCCCGAAGCGCAGCAGGTGCCGAAGGTGGACTTCGGCACCCAGGGCGCGCCGGCTCCCACCACGCCCTGATCCGGATGCGCGTCCTGGTGGTCGGCGCCGGTGCGGTCGGTGGGTACTTCGGCGCCCGACTCCATCGCGGCGGCCACCACGTCACCTTCGTCGCCCGCGGCGCCACCCTGGAGGCGCTGCGGGCGCGCGGGCTCGTCGTCCATCTGCCGGACGGCGTGCTGGAAACGGGGCCCGTCGATGCCGTCGGCGACCCCGCGGCAACGCCGGCGGCCGACCTCGTCTTCGTCTGCGTCAAGTCCTATGACACCACCACGGTCGCCACGGGGCTCCGCGGCGCCATCCGCCCCGACACGATCGTCCTCTCGTTGCAGAACGGCGTCGAGAACGAAGCCGTGCTCGCGGAGCGGCTCGGGCTGCCCCCGCTCCTGCTCGCGTTCACCCGGATCGGCGTCGAGCAGATCGCCCCCGCCGAGATCCGCTTCACTGCGCGCGGTGAGATCGTGTTCGGTGAGGCCGACGGCCGGGAGACGCCGCGTGCCGTGCTGGTGCGCGACGCGCTCGCCGCGGCGGGCGTACCAGCGCAGCTGCGGAGCGACGTGGTCCGCCTCGCGTGGGAGAAGCTCGCCTGGAACGCGGGATTCAATGCCGTGACGACGCTCACGAACCGGACCGTCGGCGAGGTGCTCGCCCAGTCCGCCAGCACCGATCTCGTCCTCGCCGCGATGGCCGAGACCGATGCCGTCGCCACCGCGCTCGGCATCCCCGTCCGCCGCCACCGCCTCCCCGCGGTCCTCGACGAAGAGCGCACCACCGGGCTGGGGACGTTCGCGACCTCGATGCTGCAGGACCTGCGCCGCCGGCGGCGGCTCGAGCACGACGCGTTGAACGGCGCCGTCGTCCGTGGCGCCGCGCGCACCGGCGTGCCCGTCCCGGTCAACCGGGCGCTGCTCGCCCTCCTCGCCCGTCTCGACCCGGGCGCGGCTACCTGATCGAGGCGAGGGACGCGCGCGCGATCTCCATCGCGCTCATCGGGAACAGTCCGAGCAGCACGGTGGCCGCGCCAGCGAGCAGGATCGTCGCCAGGAGCGCCGGGCGCGCCGACGGCCGCACCAGCACCCGGTCGCCCTCGACCATGTACATCTGCACGAGCACGCCGAGGTAGTAGTAGAGCGACACCACGCTGTTCAGCATTCCGATGATGGCGAGGCCCGTCCATCCCGCGTCGATCGCGGCGCTGAACAGATAGAACTTGCCGATGAACCCGGCGAAGGGCGGCATGCCCCCCAGCGACAGCATGAACACGGTCATCGACAGGCCGAGCACCGGATAGCGGAGCCCGACGCCGGCAAGATCGCGCAGCTGCTCGTTCGGCTCGCCGCGCCGGCCGAGCGCGAGCAGGACGGCGAAGGCGCCGACGTTCATCGCCGTGTACACGGCGAGGTAGTAGAGGAGCGCCGCGCCACCGGCCGGCGTGCCGACCACGAGCCCGATCGACGCGTAGCCGGCGTGCGCGATGCTCGAATAGGCGAGCATCCGCTTGACGCTCGTCTGCGTCACCGCCGTGACGTTGCCGACCGTCATCGTCAGGACGGCGAGCACGGCGAGCAGATGCGTCCACTGCGACGTCACGCCGGCGAACCCGGTCAGCATGACGCGCGCGAAGGCCGCGAAACCGGCGGCCTTGACGCCCACGGCCATGAACGCCGTCACGACCGTCGGCGCGCCCTCGTAGACGTCCGGCGTCCAGACGTGGAAGGGCATCAGCGCGACCTTGAAGCCGAAGCCCACCAGCAGGAGCGCCAGGCCGAGACCGAGCTGCAGCGTGAGGCCGTGCGTCGCGATCGTACTCGCAACGACGTCGAGCCGCGTGCTGCCGGCGGTGCCGTAGACGAACGCGATGCCGTAGAGCAGGAACGCGCTCGCGAACGCGCCCAGCAGAAAGTACTTGACCGCGGCCTCGCTCGAACGCGCGTCGCCGCGCAGCGACCCCGCCAGCACGTAGACCGCCACCGACATGATCTCGAGGGCGAGGAAGATCACGATCAGGTCGTTGGCCGCCGCCATGAACGCCATGCCCGAGGTCGCGAGCAGGACCAGTGCATAGTATTCGCCCGCCGGTATCTCGTGCTCGCGCAGATAGTCGACGGACATGAGGAGCGTGCACGCCGCTCCCGCACTCATCAGGACGGTGAAGAAGAGCGCGTAGCGGTCGGCGCGGAGCGTGTTCTGGAAGCCGCCGGCCACCTGTCCGTTCCAGAGCCAGAGCACCGATACGACGGCGATCGCCAGGCCGCCCAGTCCGAGAATCGCGAGCGCCTGCTCGTCGACGTCGCGGAAGGCCGCGTCGACGATCAGCACGAGAAACGCCGCCGCGGCGACGAGCAGCCCGGGCAGCGCCACCTGCCAGTTCGCCGCGAAGGCGCTCACGTCGATCGGTGTCACCGCCACGTCCCGCTCCTCACCCGAGCACGTAGTACCCGATGAGCGCGAGAGCGCCCGCCAGGAACGACAGCGCATAGTGCTGCACGTTTCCGGTCTGTGCCCGCCGCCAGACGCTGCTGACTCCCGCGACGACCCGACCCGACCCGACTGCCGTGCCGTCGATGATCGGATCCAGCACCCAGGCGAAGAGCCCGGCGAGACCCGTCACCAGCCGCACGACGGTCGCGTCGTAGAGCTCGTCGATGCGCCACTTGTCGTGCACCAACCGATAGAGTCCGCCGAGCCCGGCGGCGACGCGCGCGGGCAGCTCAGGCTGCGCGACGTAGCAGAACCACGCGAACCCCAGGCCGCCCAGGGCGAGCCCGGTCGCCAGCACCAGCATGCTGCCCGGGGCGTGTGGCCCTTCATGATGTCCGAGGACAGGCGCCAGCACCTCGGGGATCGGAATGAACCCGCCCACCGCCGCCAGCACCGCCAGGGCGACCAGCGGCAGCGTCATCACCGCCGGTGACTCGTGGAGGTGATGCTGCACGTCGTGCGAGGCGCGGCACGCCCCGAAGAACGTGAGGAAGAGGAGCCGGCCCATGTAGAAGGCGGTCATCGCCGCCGTCACGTAGCCCAGCACCGCCGCGGCCGGTACCGCACCGTGGCCGGCGAACGCCTCCCACAGGATCTCGTCCTTGCTGAAGAAGCCGGACAGCGGCGGCACGCCGGCGATCGCCAGCGTCGCCACCAGCATCGTCGCGAAGGTCACCGGCAGCTTCGCGCGGAGCCCACCCATCTGCCGCATGTCCTGCTCGCCGCCCATCGCGTGGATCACGCTGCCGGCGCCGAGGAAGAGGAGCGCCTTGAAGAAGGCGTGCGTCACGACGTGGAACAACGCCGCCGCGGGCGCCGCCACGCCGAGCCCGAGGAACATGTACCCGAGCTGGCTGACCGTGGAATAGGCGAGGACCTTCTTGATGTCCGTCTGCGCGAAGGCGATGGTGGCGGCGAAGAACGCGGTGAAGGCCCCGACCCAGGCGACGACGGTGAGCGCGTCCGGCGACAGGGCGAACACCGCGTGCAGACGCGCGACCATGTAGATGCCGGCGGTCACCATCGTCGCGGCGTGGATCAGCGCCGAGACCGGCGTCGGACCGGCCATCGCGTCGGGCAGCCAGACGTAGAGCGGGATCTGCGCCGACTTGCCTGTCGCGCCGACCAGGAGGCAGAGGCAGACGACGGTCGCCAGCGGCCAGCCGGCAACGGTCGCGGTCCGGAACACGTCGAGCTTCGCCTCGATGCCGGGCACGGCGAGCGTGCCCACGTGGTACGCGAGCAAGAAGAGCCCGACCAGGAAGCCCGCGTCGCCGATGCGGTTCACCACGAAGGCCTTCCGCCCGGCATCGGCGTTCTCGGTCTTCGTCCACCAGAAGCCGATCAGCAGGTACGAGCAGAGTCCGACGCCCTCCCAGCCGACGAACAGCAGGAGCAGGTTCTCGGCCAGCACCAGGATGAGCATCGCGACGACGAACAGATTCAGGTAGCAGAAGAAGCGCGGCACGTCCGGATCGTCGTGCATGTAGCCGACGGAGTAGACGTGGATGAGGAACCCGACGCCGGTGACCAGCAGGGTCATCACCATCGACAGGGCGTCGAGCCGCAGCGCCGCCTCGACCTGGAACGGTCCGACCCCGATCCAGGTGTAGAGCGGGTCGCGCAGCACGGCTCCCTCGCCGAGACCGTGGAGCTGAAGCGCCGCCACGACGGCGACGACGAACGCCCCGAGGAGCACGCCGGGACCGACGAGGGTGGCCGCCGCGCGCGAGCGACGGCCGACCGTCAGATGGCTCACGACCCCCAGCGCGGGCAGGAGGATCATCCATCGCAGCAGCGTCGTCGTGGTCACCATCGCAGCAGCGCGACCTCGTCGGCGTTGATCGTCTCGCGGAGACGGAAGAGCGCGAGCATGATCGCCAGCCCCACCGCGGCCTCCGCGGCGGCCACCGTGATCACGAAGAACACGATCACCTGGCCGTCCATCGCCCCCAGGCTGCGGGCGAAGGCGACGAAGGTGAGGTTGACGGCGTTCAGCATCAGCTCGATCGCCATGAAGATGACGATCAGGTTGCGACGCATGAGCACGCCCGCCGTGCCGATCGCGAAGAGCACGGCGGAGAGCACGAGGTACCAGGAGAGCGGCGTCTCCACGTCAGGCTCTCCGCTTCGCGATCGCGACCGCGCCAACCACCGCGACCAGGAGCAGCAACGACGTCAGCTCGAACGGCAGGAGATACGTCGTGAACAGCAGCTCGCCGACGCCCGCGGTCTCGCCGAAGGTGGACGGCACCGCTGGTGCGACCGCGTCGCCGCGCGCGACGCCGCGGATGATCAGGGCGCCCAACGTGCCGCCGCCGACCAGCGCCGCGAGGACGAGCGCGGGCGCGCCGATCGCCTGCGTCTCGCGCTGGAGGTTGAGCAGCATGATGACGAAGAGGAACAGGACGACGACCGCGCCGGCGTACACGATCACCTGGAGGAACGCGATCAGCTGCGCGTCGAGCCCGAGGAAGATCACGGCCTGGAGAAAGAGCGTGCCCACCAGCGCCACCGCGCTGTGCACGGGATTGCGGTGCAGCACGACCGTCAGCGCGGACGCGACCGTGAGCGCCGCGATACCCAGGAACAGCGCAGGATTCACGCGCGCGCCACCAGCAGCATCACCAGCGCCGTCACGAACACGTTCGCAAGGGCGAGGGGCAGCAGCCCCTGCCAGCCGAGCCGCATCAGCTGGTCGTAGCGGAACCGCGGGAGCGTAAAGCGGATCTGCACCTGGAGGAACGTCAGCACGATCAGCTTCACCATGAAGGCGGTCACCTGCAGGATCGTCACCACGAGCGACGGCAGCGCGAGCACCGTGCCCCACGGGAAGTGGAAGCCGTCGCGGAAGAGCCACGGCACCTGCCACGCGCCGAGGAAGAGCGTCGTCAGGACTGCCGCGACCAGCACCACCTCGATGAAATCGGCCATCATGAACATCAGGTGCTTGGCCCCGGAGTACTCGGTGAAGAACCCGGCCACCAGCTCGGCCTCGCCCTCCGGCAGGTCGAACGGGATGCGCTTCGACTCGGCGATGCCCGCGGTGAGGAAGATGATGAACCCGACCGGCTGATAGAGGATGCCCCAGGCCGGGAGCCAGCCGCCGAGGAGGTGCCCCTGCGCGCGGGCGATCGCCTGCAGATCGAGCGTGCTGTAGACCAGCACGATGCCGATCAGCGCGAGGCCCATCGCGATCTCGTAGGAGATCATCTGGGCCGACCCGCGCACGCCGCCGAGCAGCGACCAGCGCGAGTTCGATGCCCAGCCGGCGAGGACGACGCCGTAGACCCCGAGCGACGCCAGCGCGAGCACGTAGAGGATGCCGACGTTCAGCTGCGCCGGCTGCAGGTCGATGACGCGGTCGCCCACGACCAGCACGTCGCCGAAGGGAATCACCGCGAACGCGGCCAGCGCCGGCATCAACGCGAGGAACGGCGCCAACGCGTGCAGCCACTTGTCGGCGCCGGCGAGCTTCACGTCCTCCTTCAGGAGGAACTTGATCGGGTCCGCGACCAGCGTGTTGATCAACCCGAGGCCGGCGAAGCCGAAGATGGAGGCCCGGTTGGCGCCGATCCGATCCTGCATCAACGCGCTGGCCTTGCGCTCGAAGAAGAGCCCGAGAGCCATCACCTGCAGGATGAGCAGCTTGATGACGACGGCCTCGATGATGCCGATGGTGGCGTCGCTCATAGGGTCACCTGGGGGATCACTGGGCGGCGAGGCGGTCGATCAGCGCGAGCAGCGTGGCGCGATCGCAGCGCTCGACGTATTCGCCGTTGTTCAGCTGCACGACCGGCGCCGTGCCGCAGGAGCCGAGGCACTCGACCTCCTCCAGCTCGAACGTGCCGTCGGGCGTCTTCTCGCCGTTGCGGATCCGCAACTTCTGCTGGATCGTCCCGAGGAGCTCGTCGGCGCCGCGGAGCGCGCACGAGAGGTTGCGGCAGACCTGCAGGCGCCATCGCGCCGGCGGCTCCCGCCAGTACATCGTGTAGAACGACGCGACCGACGTGACCCACGCGAGCGGCAGGTCCATCACCTCGGCGACGTACTCCATCACCGGCTCCGACAACCAACCGAACTCGCGCTGCGCCAACCAGAGTGTCGGCATGAGGGCCGCCCGTCGCTGCGGATAGCGCGCGACCAGGGCCTGGTACTCGGCGAGCGCGGCGGGCGAGAACCGCGGCTTATCGGTCACACTCGCCCCCGATCATGTTGATCTGACCGAACGTCGTGATCACGTCGGCGATCATGGCGCCGCGGAGCATCTGGCCGAGCGCCCCCATGCCGTAGAAGCAGGGCGGACGCACGCGCACCCGGTAGGGACGGCCGCTGCCGTCGCTCACGAGATAGAAGCCGAGCTCGCCGTTCCCGCCCTCCGTGCACACGAACACCTCGCCCGGAGGGACCTTCTGCCCCTCGACGACCAGCTGGAAGTGGTTCATCAGGCCTTCGATCGTCGAGTACACCTGCTGCTTCGGCGGCAGCACGAACCGCGGATCGTTCGCCATGATGGGGCCCGTCGGGCATCTGCGCCAGGGCCTGGTCGACGATGCGCATGCTCTGCTCCATCTCGGCCATGCGCACCATGAAGCGGTCGTAGTTGTCGCCGTTGGTGCCGGTGGGCACCTCGAACTCGCAGCCGGTCGTAGACGAGGTACGGCTGCGCGCGCCGCACGTCGTAGGCGACGCCGGTCGCGCGCAGCAGCGGCCCCGACAGCCCCCAGCTGATCGCGTCCTCACGGGGAATCGCGCCGACGCCGATCATCCGGTCGAGGAAGATGCGGTTGCGCTCGAGGAGCCGGCGGCAGTCCGCGAGGACGCCGCGGATGCTGGTGAACGCGGCCGCCACCCGGGCGGTCATGTCGTCCGGCAGGTCGTTCACGACGCCGCCGAGACGGCAGTAGGTGACGGTCAGGCGCGCGCCGGTGATCGCCTCGACGAGATCGTAGAGGAACTCGCGTGCCTCCAGCATGTAGAAGCCGGCGGACACCGCGCCGATCTCGCTCGCCGCCATGCCGAGGCACGTCAGATGGTCGGTGAGGCGCGAGATCTCGCCGACGACGACGCGGATGTACTGGCAGCGCTCGGGCGTCGTGATGCCGGCCAGCGCCTCCACCGCCAGCGCGAAGCCGACGTTGTTCAGCAGCGGCGAGGCGTAGTTCAGGCGGTCGGCGTAGGGGAAGCAGTGGTTCCACGTCCCCTGCTCGCACATCTTCTCGAAGCCGCGGTGGAGGTAGCCGATCTCGACGTCGACGTCGACGATCGTCTCGCCGTCGAGCTGGAGGTTGAACTTGATGGTGCCGTGCGACGCCGGATGCGACGGCCCCATCTGGATGTGCATCACCTCGCCGCCGGCGGCACTGTCGAGCTTGGTCGCCATCGTCAGACGCGTCCGGCCCGCTTGGGCCACGGCTGGGCGATCGGGTCGCGCTCCGGGACGAGCGGCTGGCGCCGATTGAGCGTCGTAGTCCTTCCGCAGCGGGTGCCCCTCGAACTCGGGATACATGAGGATGCGCCGCAGGTCGGGATGACCGAGGAAGCGGATGCCGAACAGGTCGTAGACCTCGCGCTCGGCCCAGTTGGCGCTCTTCCACAGCGGAACCGCCGACGGGATCGTCGGATCCTCCTCGGGCACGGGGACCTTGACGCGCAACCGCTCGTGGGTCTGCAGGGCGTGCAGCTGGTAGACGACCTCGAACCGCGGCGTGCGACCGAAGTAGTCGACACAGGTGACGTCGCAGAGGCGATCGAAGCGCAGGGCCGGATCGTCGCGCAGCACCGCGAGCGCGGCGGCGGCGTCCTCGCGTGGTACCATCACCACGGCCTGTCCCCGCACCAGCTCCTCGGGAGCCGGCGTCGCGGACGAGATGCGGTCCGTCACGCGACGGACGAGCGCAGCGGCGGCGTCGTCTGTCATCGGCGCCGGTCCCTCAGTCCCACTCGAGCGCGCCCTTGCGCCACACGTAGGCCAGCCCGAGGACGAGCACCGCCATGAACACGGTCATCTCGACGAAGCCGAAGATGCCGAGACGGCGGTACAGCACAGCCCACGGATACATGAACACGACCTCGACATCGAAGACGATGAACAGGATCGCCGGGAGGTAGAACTTGACGGCGAACCGTCCCCACGCCGGCCCGCTCGGCGCATTGCCGCACTCGAACGCTTCGCTCTTGATGGTGCTCGGACGGCGCGGACTCAAGAGGAGATTCGCGACCAGGAACACGCCGGGGATGATGGCGGCGACGCAGAGACTCGCGAGGACGGGAATGTACTGGGGGTCCATGGATGAACCGTCGAACAGGTACGAGAACGTCCGCAATGTGTCAACTCCGAGCCAGCGACTTTGACACCCTCAAACCCCTCTGGTAGCGGGCGTTCGCGGTGTTGGACACGACGCTGGCACACGCGGTCACGCAGACCTTCGGCGTCGCGACGACGACCACCGCGGCGGAGCCGCTCACCGGCGACGCCTCCACGCGTCGCTACGTGCGGCTGCGTCTCGCGGGCGGCGGTGCACCGGCGACCGTCGTCGCGATGATCCTCGGCGAAGGTCGCTTCGCACCCGGTTCCGACGAGCTCGGCGGCGGGATCGCGATCGACGAGCTGCCGTTCCTGAACGTCGGCCGCTGGCTCGCATCACGCGGGCTTCCCGTGCCGCGCGTCCACCACGACGGGTCGCGCGACGTGGGACTGCTGCTGCTCGAGGACATCGGCGCGACGACGCTCTGGGATGCCGCCAGCGCCGCGCCTGGCGACGCGCCGGCGCTGTTCGCGCGGGCGGTCGACCTCCTCGTCACGCTGCAGGTGGCGGGGATGCGGGCCCCCGAGCCCGGCGTGCTACGCCTTCGCCCGTCACTTCGACGCCACGCTGGCATCGCGGGAGCTCGAGCACTTCGTGGAGCACGGCATCGAGACCCGCCACGGCCGACCCCTCGATCCGGACACGCGCGCGGCGGTTCTCTCCGACCTCGCCCCCGTGCTGACGCCGTTCCGGACGGACGCGCCGGTGCTGGTCCACCGCGACTTCATGGCGTGGAACATCCATCTCCAGGATGGCCGCCTGCGCCTGATCGACTTCCAGGATGCGCTGCTCGGGCCGGACGCCTACGACCTCGCGGCGCTCTGCACCGATCGCACGACGGCGACCCTGATCGGTCCCGCGGAGGAGGCGCGACTGGTCGAGCGGTTCATCGCCCGGCGCGCCGCGGAGGGATGGCCCGTGCCGGACGGCCTGCCCGACCGCTACGCCCGCTGCGCACTGCACCGGGCCCTCAAGGTGATCGGACGCTTCTACTACCTCGAGGTCGTGCGCGGCCGCTCGGGATACCTCGCCTATCTCCCGGGCGTCTATGCCGTGGCCCGGCGGATGTTCGACCGGCTGCCCGAGCTGGCCGCGGTCCGGCAGCGGCTCGTCCGCTGGGTGCCCGAGCTCGCGGCGAGCGGACGATGATCCGCCGCGCGATGGTGCTCGCGGCCGGCCGCGGCACGCGGCTGGCGCCGCTCACCGATACGACGCCGAAGCCGCTGATGCCGGTCGGCGGACGGCCCCTCCTCGAGCACCTCCTCGCCTTCCTACGCGCCGGCGGCATCGAGGAGGTGGTGATCAACCTGCATCACCTCGGCCACGCGATCGAGGCGGCGCTGGGGGACGGCCGTCGGTTCGGCCTCCACGTGCGCTACTCGTGGGAGGACCCGATCCTGGATACGGGCGGCGGGGTCAAGCACGCCGAGCCGCTCCTCGCCGGCGCGCCGTTCGTGATCGCCAACGGCGACAGCCTGCTCGAGATCGATCTGCGCGAGTTGATCGACGCGCACCTCGCGCACGGCGGCCTCGCGACCCTGGCCGTCCGCGCCGACGCGGACGCGGCGCGCTGGGGCGCTGTCGAGCTCGACGCCGACGACCGCATCCGTCGGATCGCGGGCCTTCCCGCGGACGCCGCCGCCGCCCCCCGCACGTTCATGTTTCCCGGTTTGCACGTGGTCGAGCCCGCGATCTTCGACTGGATGGACGCCGGCGTTCCCTTCAGCATCACGCGCGTCACCTATCCGCGGCTCATCGCGGCCGGGATGCCGGTGTTCGGCTGGCCCACGACGGCACGCTGGGTCACGATCGACACGCCCGCGGCGCTGGCCGCGGCCGATCGTCAGCTCACGGCAACCCCCTTCCGCTTTCTCGCATCGGAGTCGGTACGCTCCTGACTTTGGGACTACGGAATCGAACGTAGAGTCGTTTCAGGTATTTCTTGACTACCCCCCCGCTGCTCTAGTACGACGCATCGTCCCAAACCCGGGGAGCCGGCGATCGGTGAGGGGGGAGTGTGCGATGGGTAGACTGTGGTATGGCCCTTGCTATCCTAGAAGCCGTGACGCGATGCTCTCACGGTCCCGTGCCGCGGGCTGAGCGGATCCCCATGGGCCTGACGATCGTCCACAAGAGCGATCTCTCGGTCCGCAAGCGGAACCCGCGGATCGCCCTCGTGCTCGCGGGCGGGGCCATCACCGGAGGCGCCTACAAGCTCGGCGGCCTGAAGGCGCTCGACGACTTCCTCGTCAACCGCAAGACGACCGACTTCGACATCTACGTCGGCCTGTCGGCCGGGGCATTCCTGGCCGCGCCGCTCGCCGGCGGCGTGTCGCCGCCGGAGATGCTGCGCGCGCTGGAGGGCACGTCCGAGTCGTTCAGCTACTTCGCGCCGCGCGACTTCTACCAGCTGAACCTGGCCGAGTTCCTGCGCAAGCCGGTCGAGCTGCTGGTCGACCTGGTCACCTACTTCCCGGGCCTGCTCGTACGACTTCTTCGTGCAGACGCCCGGCCTGATGCACGCGCTCGAGGATCCGCTCCTGCGCGCCCGCCGCGAACCGACGCTGTCGAATCTCGTCGCCTGCGTGAAGCCGATCGTCGACGCGATCGGCTCGGTGCGCGAGTTCCCCTTTCCGCTCGCCTACGCGCCGTCCGGCCTCTTCGACAACACGGCGCTCGAGCGCTACCTGCGGGCCAACATCGAGCGGCGGGGCATGAGCAACGACTTCCGCGTCCTCTACCGGATGCGGGGCGTCGAGCTCTACATCGTGGCGATGAACCTCGACACGGCCGAGCGCGTCGTGTTCGGGCACGACGAGGACACCTCGGTCACCATCTCCGAGGCGGTGCAGGCGTCGACCGCCCTCCCCGGCTTCTACAAGCCCGCGCGCATCCGCGGCGTCGACTACGTCGACGGCGGCGTCCGCCGCACCGCGAACATCGACGTCGCCATCGAGCACGGCGCCGACCTCGTCATCTGCTACAACCCGTTCCGGCCGTTCTCGAATCGCGTGGTGCGGCGCTACCTGCCCGACAAGGGCGAGTACGTCGTGCAGGGCCGGCCGCTGGCCGACCAGGGCATGCTCACCGTCCTGAACCAGGTGCTGCGCACGCTGCTCCACTCGCGGCTCCAGCTCGGCATCCGCCAGTACCAGGACGATCCGCACTTCCAGGGCGACATCATCCTGATCGAGCCCGCCGAGAGCGACCTCACCTTCTTCAAGATGGCGCCGCTCAATCTGTGGGCCGGCCGCAGCGCCGGCGCCCACGGATACCTGTCGGTCACGCAGTCGATCGAGTCGCACTACGAGCTGATCCGCGCGATCCTCCAGAGCTACGGCATCCAGATGACGCGCAAGGAGGTTCGCGAGGGCCTCGAGCGGCTGCTCGGCGGCGATCAGCGCGAAGCGCCCGACGACGTGCTCCTCCGCGACGTCCCGAAGCGGAACCTGCACGTCGCTTAGTTCGTCGCGTCGGTCGGCGGGCGGGGCGTGGGGCTCTGCGCCGGCTCCCTATGCTCGGGCCTCGCGCGCCGTTCGAGCCGGCGGCGCGGCTCCGCAGCTCGCGAACGCGCGCGCGGCCCGAGTATCGGGAGCCCGCGCAGCCGCCCACGCCGCGCCCCGACCAAACGGCTACGCCGGGACCTACACCCGCTCGATGATCGTCGCGATGCCCATGCCGAAGCCGATGCACATGGTGCTGAGGCCGACCGCCTGGTCGCGGCGCTCGAGCTCGTCGAGCAGCGTGCCGATCAGCATCGCGCCGGTCGCGCCGAGCGGATGGCCGAGGGCGATCGCGCCGCCGTTGACGTTCACCTTGTCGTGCGGGATGCCGAACTCCTGCATCGTGATCAGCGGCACCGGCGCGAACGCCTCGTTGATCTCGACCAGATCGATGTCCTTCGACCGTGAGTCCGGTGCGCCTGAGGATCTTCTGCGTCGCCGGGATCGGGCCCGTCAGCATGATCACCGGCTCCGAGCCGACGACGACCGTGTCGACGATCCGCGCGCGCGGCTTCAGGCCGAACTCCTTCACCGCGCGCTTCGACGCCAGCAGGACGCCCGCCGCGCCGTCGACGATGCCGCTCGAGTTGCCGGCGTGGATCTTGCCGTCCGGCTTGAACGACGGGCGTGAGCGCCATCAGGCCGTCGAGCGTCGTCTGCGGGCGGACGTGCTCGTCGATCGCGAAGCGCTTGGCGCTCCCGTCCGCGAGCGTCACGTCCATCGGGCACGAGGCTCTTCGCGAACCGCCCCTCCTGGATCGCCGCCCAGGCGCGGCGCTGGCTCTCGAGCGCGAACTCGTCGAGCTGGCGGCGTGAGTAGTTCCACTGCTCGGCGATCATCTCGGCCGAGAGCCCCTGGGGCACGAGGTCGTACCGGTTCGTCAGGCTCGACGGCAGCGGGCCCATGTCCGCACCCATCGGCACGCGGCTCATGTTCTCGACGCCGCCGGCGTAGACGACGTCGTGTGCACCCGACGCCACGGCGTGCGCGGCGAAGTTGACCGCCGTCTGCCCCGAGCCGCAGAAGCGGTTCAGGGTGACGCCCGGGATCTCGATCGGCCATCCCGCCGCGAGCACCGCCGCGCGCGCGATGCACGCCCCCTGCTCGCCGGTCTCGGTCACGCAGCCGATGATCACGTCCTCGACCCGCTCGGCCGGTCGATCCCGGTCCTCGCCACCATCGCCTGCATCGGGACGGTGCACAGGTCGATCGGGTGCACGCCGGCGAGCGAGCCCTTGCGGCGGCCACGCGGCGTGCGACAGGCGTCGATGATGTAGGCGTCCATGCCCGCTCGCTACTGGCGCCCGCGGGCCGTGTCAACGGACCCGAGTGAACTTGACGCCGATCACGTGTCCGCGTCGTCGTCGCGGTCAGCCATCGCCTCGGCGTAGAACTCGAGCACGGGCTCGCCGAGGCGTTGCACGAGCCAGCGGTGGACCGCGCCGACGTGCTGCTGCCAGCCGGGAGCGCAGGGCAGCCAGTGGCCGGCGGGCGCCAGACGTTGCACCTCGCCGTCCACGGTGGCGCCGATCGTCATCGCCTCGGCGGCCGACAACAGGGGATCGCGATCGCCGGCGAGCACGAGCGTTGGGGCGGCACCCGGGCGAGCATACGATGCGCGACCGCGCGCGAGTCCAGGACGAAGCGGGTGTTCTCGGGCGCACGGTCGGCGGCCACGGTCTGGCGCAACGGCTCCGGCACCTCGGCGAGACCGAGACCCGGTGCGTCGGGCAGGGGCGGCGGCACGGGCGCTGCCGGTGATGACGTGCGCGCAAGCCGTTCCAGCCTCCGAGGTAGCGACGCAACGCGGGCGCCCGCGGCGGAAGCGGCGCGAGCAGGACCACGGCTGCGACCGGCGTCTGCGCCGCGACGACGGAGGCCACCAGGGCGCCCGCGTCGTGCGCGATCAGGACGGGCGGCGTGGGCAGGGTCGCGACGTGCTCCGCCACCGTGCGTCCCCGGGACGCCACACCACCGAGTCCGCGGAGATCGAGGACCTGCCCCTCCCAGCCGCGATGCGCGAGGTAACCGGCGAATCCCCGCCAGACGCCGGGCCCCGTCCAGAGTCCGCCAAGAAACAGCAGCGACGTCGCGTAGCGACCGCTCTCCGCGTGCACCGGCGTGATGCGCACCGCAGACTCCCCAACGAAAAAGGCCCTTCGAAGTCGAAGGGCCTTTAACCGGACCCGTGAGGGTCCCGTTCTCGCCTGAGCGATGAGACCTGAAGTTCTTTTGCGTGCCTAGCTACGAGAACTCGAACGACGAACCGGACTACTTCTTCTTCTTGCCCTTCTTGGCCGGGGCCTTCTTCTTCGCCTTGCTCTTGGATGCCTTCTTCTTAGCCGCCATGTTCTTCCTCCTAGTCAAATTCGGTTGAGTTCGGTCAGGTTTGGTACGCGCCAAACCCAGGCGAGAACCGCCTCCTCCACCCCACAACCAACGGCTCGGAGTATAGGGGTGCAACCCTGCAAGAGTCAAGAGACGACCACCGTTTTGGAAAAATATTTTTAAAATGGCCCCCGCGCCGTTCCTCGCTGATCCGGCCCCTAAAATGCCGTTCACGGTGCTCACGGCGATCAGTAGCAGATCGTTTTAGAGCGTGGGCATTGCCTCTCTCACGGCTTTCCGTTACGGGACTCGCGTGCGCCCCCGGACCGTGCAAGCCGCCGCAGTCGCGCTCGGCATCGGCATCGTCGGCATGGCGGCGTCCGCCGTCCTGGGTACGCACGGCGTGCGCCATCTGCGCCAGCTCGAGGACGAGCGCCAGCACCTGGGCGAGGAGGCCGTCGGCCTGCTGCAGCGGACCGCCGCGCTGCGCGAGGAGATCACGTCGCCTGCGGAGCGACGACGACCACCTCGAGGGGCTGGCGCGCCGTGAGCTTCATCTGGTGCGGCCGGACGAGATCGTCTATCGCTTCCGCCGTCCGACTGCGCCGCCGGAAGCGCCCGCACCGGCCGGGCGCTAGCCCTCGTCGCCGCCGGACGCGAACTCCTCGTACTCGTCCGTGTCCATGAGCTCTTCGAGGTCGGCCTCGTCGGCGATCTCCACTCTCGACGAGCCATCCCTCGTGGTACGGGTCCTCGTTGACGATGCGGGGGTGGTCCTCGAGCTCCGTGTTGATCGCGGTGACCGTTCCACCGAGCGGCGACAGCAGCTCGGAGACGGTGCGCACCGATTCGACCTCGCCGAACGGCTCGCCCTTCTCGAGCTCGTCGCCGACGTCGGGCAGCTCGACCGCGATCACCTCGCCGAGCTCGTTCTGCCCGTAGTCGGAGACCCCGATCTGCGCGCGATTGCCTTCCACGCGCACCCAGAGATGATCCTCAGTGAACTTCAGGGTGTCCGCCATGCTGACTTCCTCGCCGGGGCCAGGCTGGGCCTGTTATAGGGCCCCCCGAACCTCCGTCAAGGCCCGTCGGCGGTGACGGAACACCCCGGTCAGATCACGAGCAGCCGCTGGTCGCGCCGCAGTTGAGGCACTTGTAGCAGGAGCCGTTGCGCACCATGAGCGAGCCGCAGTCCGAGCAGCTCGGCGCATCCGCCTGCGGGTTGAACGCGATGGCCGCCCGAGCGGACTCGGCCGCGCGGCCGCTCGATCGCCGGCGCCGCCGGCCGCGGCGCCTCCTCGCGCTCGACGATGCCGACCTCGGACCGCGCCTCCCCGCTCAGGAAGCGCGAGCCCATGAAGCGGAAGACGTAGTCGATCAGCGACTTCGCCATCGGGATGTCGGGGTTCTTCGTGAAACCCGACGGCTCGAAGCGCACGTGGCTGAACTTGTTGACCAGCACCTCGAGCGGCACGCCGTACTGCAGCGCCATCGACGTGAGGACGCCGATCGTGTCCATCAGGCCGGAGATGGTGCTCCCCTCCTTGGCCATCTTGATGAAGATCTCGCCCGGCGCGCCGTCCTCGTAGAAGCCGACGTGCAGGTAGCCCTCGTGCCCCGCGACGTCGAACTTGTGGCACAGCGCCTGGCGATCCGCGGGGAGGTGGCGGCGGACCGGCTGCGGCGCGGGGGCCACGGCGGGCGTCGCCGCCGTCGCCTCGGTCCGGCTCGTGTTGAGCGGCTGCATCTTCTTGCAGCCGTCGCGGTAGATCGCCACCGCCTTGAGCCCGAGACGCCAGGCCTCGATGTAGGCCTGCTCGATCTCCTCGACGGTGGCGCTCTCGGGCATGTTGATCGTCTTCGAGATCGCGCCGGAGATGAACGGCTGGACGGCGGCCATCATGCGGATGTGGCCGAGCGGGTGGATGGTGCGCGTGCCCCGCGCGGGGCGGAAGGCGCAGTCGAACACCGGCAGGTCGTCCTCGCGGAGGCTCGGGGCCCCCTCGATGGTGTCCTGCTCGTCGAGGTACTCGACGATCTCCTGGACCTCCTTCGAGTCGTACCCGAGGCGCTTGAGCGCGCGCGGCACCGTGTTGTTGACGATCTTCAGCATGCCGCCGCCGACGAGCTTCTTGTACTTGACGAGCGCGATGTCGGGCTCCACGCCGGTGGTGTCGCAGTCCATCATGAAGGCGATGGTGCCGGTCGGCGCCAGCACCGTGACCTGCGAGTTGCGCACGCCGTGCTCGCGCGCACCCTGGAGCGCCTCGTCCCAGGCGTCGCGCGCGGCGGTGAGCAGGTCGAGCGGCACGCAGCGACGGGTCGAGCTTGTAGGCGTGGGCGCGATGCTTGTCGATGACGCGGAGCTGCGGATCGCGGTTCCTGGCGAAGCCCTCGTACGGGCCGAGGACCTCCGCGATGCGCGCCGACTGCCGCGTACGCCTGCGCCGCACATGAGCGCCGTGATCGCGCCCGCGTACTCCCGGCCCGCATCCGAGTCGTACGGCAGCCCGAGCGACATGAGCAGCGCGCCCAGGTTGGCGTAGCCCAGGCCGAGCTCGCGGTACGCGTGCGCGGTCGCCCCGATCTCGGCGGTCGGATAGCTCGACTTGTCGACGACGATGTCCTGCGCCGTGATCGTGACGTCGACGGCGTGGCGGAACGCCGCGACGTCGAAGACGCCGGCGTCGTCGACGAACCGCATCAGGTTCAGGCTCGCCGAGATTGCAGGCGCTGTCGTCGAGGTGCATGTACTCGGAGCACGGGTTCGACGCGTTGATGCGGCCGGTGTTCGGGCAGGTGTGCCAGTCGTTGATGGTGGTGTCGAACTGCATGCCCGGGTCGCCGCACTGGTGCGTCGCCTCGGCGATCGTCGCGCAGCAGGTCGCGCGCCGGCAACGTCTCGCAGACGGCGCCGGAGGTGACGAAGCGGGTCTCCCAGGGACGCCCATCGAGCGCCGCCCGCATGAACTCGTCGGTCACGCGCACCGAGTTGTTCGCGTTCTGGAAGAAGATCGAGCTGTAGGCCGGGCCGTCGAGCGAGCCGTCGTAGCCGGCCGCGATCAGCGCCCAGGCCTTGCGCTCCTCGTCCGCCTTGCAGCGGACGAACTCCACGACGTCGGGATGATCGACGTTCAGCACGACCATCTTCGCCGCGCGGCGGGTCTTGCCCCCCGACTTGATGACGCCCGCCGAGGCGTCGGCCGCGCGCATGAACGAGACCGGACCCGAAGCGGTGCCGCCACCGGCGAGGCGCTCCTTCGACGAGCGCAGGCGGGACAGGTTCACGCCGGAGCCCGAGCCGCCTTTGAAGATGACGCCTTCCTTCCGGTACCAGTCGAGGATCGAGTCCATCGTGTCGTCGACCGACAGGATGAAGCAGGCCGAGCACTGCGGCTTCGGCTCGACGCCGACGTTGAACCAGACCGGGCTGTTGAACGACACCCGCTGCTGCAGCAGGAGGTGGGTCAGCTCGTCGTGGAAGTTCTGCCGGTCGGCGGGCGTCGCGAAGTAGCCCTGCTCGTCGCCCCACTGCGTGATCGTGTTGACGACGCGGCCGATGAGCTGACGGACGCTCCGCTCGCGCTGCGGCGTGCCGAGCGTGCCGCGGAAGTACTTCGACACGACGACGTTGGTCGCCAGCTGCGACCACGTCCGCGGCACCTCGACGTCGCGCTGCTCGAACACGACGTCGCCGTTCTCACCCTGGATGAGCGCGGAACGCAGTCTCCCACTCGACCTCGTCGTAGGGGTTGACGCCGGCCGGCACGAATCGCCGTGCCACCGTCATCCCGCCGGCATGGCCGCCGGCATGGCCGCCGGCGATGCCGCGCCCGTGGCACGACCGCCTCCGTCCCCGCCGCCCGCTCCGCCGCCACTGCCCCCTCGTGCGCCAGATCCGTCGCCATCACCGCCCTCCCATGCCCTGTGGCCCCTTCGCCCGTTCGCGCTCGCCCCGGCTTCGGTCCCGAGTCGTCCATGATGTTGGGGTGCCGGCCCGAATACACCACCACATCTTGTGCTGTCAAGAAAAAACGCGCAACCCGACATCGGATTGCAATCAACGAGCGTTTCCGCGATGAGGTCGGCCGTGCAGCGTACGCCCGTCCGCCTCGGCGAGGTCCTGAAGGCCGCGCTGGCTCGCCTCCCGGCGGGCGCGGACCTCGCCGACTGGGCGCTCTGGAAGGAGTGGGAGGACGTCGTCGGCGCGACCCTCGCGCGCCACGCCCGACCGCAGCGCCTCCGTCGCGGGGTGTTGGTGGTCGCGGTCGACGACTCGCTCTGGATGCACGAGCTCCAGTACATGAAGCAGGAGCTCGTCGATCGCCTGAACGCGCGGCTCGGCCGGACGGCCGTTCGGCAGATTCTTCCTGGCCCTCGGAGACTAGTGTCCGGACACGAGCCTGGTGCGCGGCCCCGCCGCGGATGCTACCGTGCGCCGCGTGCAGGCGTTCCCGCACCTCGCCGCCGACCTCGAATCGGCGCTGGCGGCACGGCCGCGCGTCGCGCTGTCGCGGCCTGACACCACCGTCGCGGCGGTGCTCGTCCCGCTGCTCGCCGCCGACGGCGAACCGCATCTGTTGTTCATCCGCCGCGGGGCCGATCTGGCCCACCACCGCGGGCAGATCGCCTTTCCGGGCGGACGGACCGAGCCCGGCGACGCCGACGCGGCGGCCACGGCGCTGCGCGAAGCGCACGAGGAGATCGGCCTCGATCCGGCCGCCGTCCGGGTGCTCGGCGCGCTCGACGACATCGAGACGCTGAGCACCCGCTTCGTGATCACGCCGGTCGTGGGCGTGGTGCCGCACCCGTATCCGTGGCGGCCCTGCCCGCGCGAGGTCGACGCGATCTTCACCGTGCCGCTGCGGGTGCTCGCCGACCCCGGGACGCGGCGGCGCGAGCTGTGGGACTTCAGCGGCCGGCAGCACCCGGTCGATCTGTATGCGGTCGACGAGCACGTCATCTGGGGCGCCACCCAGCGCATCACGGCGACGCTCCTCGACCTGTTGGGGAGGGGAAGCGGATGAGAGTGATCGTCGGATTCCTGCTGGCGGCAGCGGTGGTCGGCCTCCTGGTGTTCCGCGCGGAGCCGCTGGCGCCGAGCGTGACGCTCGACCGGCCGGTCGACGTGCTCGGCCGGGCGACGCCGCTCGCGCTCACCGCGCGTGACCGGGGGACCGGGCTCCGGCGTGTCGAAGTGCGTCTCGTTCCCGACGGCGGCGGCGACGCCGTCGTGCTGGCAGCGCAGGACTTTCCGCGGACGTCGTTCTTCGGCAGCGGCGTCAAGGAGACGACGCTCACTCCGACCGTCGACGCGGGAGCGGCCAAACTACCCGAGGGACCCGCGCACCTCGAGGTGGTGGCCCTCGACCACTCGTGGCTCGCAGGCTTCCGCAATCCCGTCCGTCTCAGCCGGCCGGTCACGGTCGACATCACGCCACCCCGCCTCGAAGTGCTCACCAACCAGCACACCGGCCGGCTGGGCGGGACGGAGCTCGTGGTCTATCGGGCCGGTGACGACGCGGTGGCGAGCGGTGTCGAGATCGCGGGACGCACCGCGCCCGGAACTCCCGCCCTGTTCGCCGACGGGACGCTGCGCGCCGCGATGTTCCCGCTCCCCTCGGACGTGCCCGGCGCCACGCCCCATCGTGTTCGCCGTCGATGCCGCGGGCAATCGCAGCGAGGCGCGCGTCGACATCGTCGTCAAGGATCGCAAGTTCCCGGAGAAGACGCTGCCGGTCAGCGACGCGTTCATCGATTCCAAGGTAGCCGACCTGCTGAAGGCCGCGGGCATGGACCAGACGGGCGATCCCGCGACGCGCTACCGCCGCGTCAACACCGACCTGCGGCGCACGACGGAGGCGCGCATCCGCGAGCTGACGACAACGTCGGCCGCGACGCCGCTGTGGCAGGGGACGTTCCTCCGTATGCCGAACGCGGCACCGCTGGCGGGCTACGCGGACCAGCGTGCCTATACCTACGGTGGCCAGGTGATCGACCACTCGACGCACCTCGGCTTCGACCTCGCCTCGCTCAAGGGCAGCCCGGTGCCGGCGGCCAACGCGGGCCGCGTGGTGTTCGCCGGGCCGCTCGCGATCTACGGGAACGCCGTCATCATCGATCACGGCCTGGGACTGTTCTCGCTCTACGGGCACCTGAGCGAGGTCGGCGTGAAGCCGGAGCAGCAGGTGACGCGCGGCGAGATCATCGGCAAGACCGGCGAGACCGGCCTCGCCGGCGGCGACCACCTGCACTTCGGCATGCTCGTGCGCGGCACCTACGTCGACCCGGTGGAGTGGTGGGACGGCCATTGGATCACCGACCACATCGACCGCCGGCTCGCGGCGTTCCCGCGCGCAGCGACGCCGCCGAGCGTCGCCACCGTCGAGAAGCACCCGTGACCGATCGCCGCGCCGCCGCGGACGCGGCGCTCGCGGGTCTCGGCCTCAGCGCCGCCGCGCTCGAAGCCGGCGACGTCCCGCTCGCCCGGCTCGTCGAAATCGCCGCCGCGGGCAGTGGTACGGCCCTGATCGCGGCGCTGGGCGAACTGCCGAGCGCGGCCGTCGCCGCCCGGCTCGCCGAGCTGGAGGCGGCGGTCGATCGGCCGCTCCGCCGCGACGTCCGGCGCGCGCTCTACCGGCTCCGCCAGCGCGGCATCACGGCTCCCGCGCCGGCGCCGGCACCGAGGCCGCCCACGGCACTCGCGAGCGACGTCGAGGGACTGATGAGCGCGTGCGACGGACGCGGCGACCGCCTGATCTGGCTCGTCCGCTCGTCGCCTGCCGGCGGCACGCTCCTGGTCGCCGCGCAGGTGAACGAGCCGGAGGGGCTGCGCGACCTGCAGGTCGTCGACGTGACTCGAAAGCAGCTCCGCACTGCGCGCCAGGGGCTCGCGCGCGATACCGGCCTCTGGCTCGTCCCCGTCGATTGGCGCGTCCTCGACGCACTCATCGTCGAGGCCGAGGCGCGGGGTACGGCGAAGCCCGGCGCCTATGCGAAGGTCCGTTCACGCCTGACCACGGCGCCGCCGCTGGCGCCGGTCGAACCCCGTCCGCCGCGGCTCACGCCCCCCGACGCGGACGCGGCTGCCGCGCTCGTCTCCGCCTCCGCTGCCCTGCTCGAGCAGCCCGAGCTGCGCACGTGGTGGCCGGACGGCGAAGCGGTGGCGCCGTTCGTCACCGAGATCGAGGGCATTCGCGAGAGCCCGTTGGTGTTGAGTCGCGTGCAGCAGGAGGAGCGCATCCGCGACGTGCTCCGCCGCGCCTCGGTGATTCTCTTCCCGCCGGCGGTGCTCGCGCGCCGCCTCGCCGCGACGGTGTGCGTGCTCGCCGAGACGGTCCGCGAAGCAGCCGCGCGCCAGGCCCTCGCCGTCGTGGACGCGCTTCAGGCGCGGCCGGATCTGGCGGCGGACGTGCCGCTGGTCGCCGCGCTCGCCGGGAGGGCGTTCAGCGCGCTCGCCGCGGAGCAGGCCCGCCATGAGGACGAGCGCAAGGGCGCGCTCGTGATGACGCCCGCCGAGCTCAGAGCTCGAGCGTCATCCCGTCCGTCGCGCACTCGAGGTTGAGCTCGTCCAGGTGGCAGAGGGTCTCGCGCCCGAGATGCGAGAGCAGCAGGCGTCGGCAGTCGATCGCCCGTGCGCGCGCCGCGATCTCGGGATAGGCCACGTGGATGTCCATGCGCGTCTCGTACGTCGTGCACTCGCAGATGAAGAGATCCGCGCCCCGCGCCTGGGTGACGAGGACCTCGGTCCAGGCCGTGTCGCCGGAATAGAGGATCGTCCGCCCCGCCACCTCGACCCGGAAGGCGAAGCACACGAGCTCCGTGGCGTGCGGCACCAGGACCGGGACGACGCGCACGCCGTGCGTCTCGCACGCGACGCCGTCGCGCAGATCGATGTAGGTCATCGGAAACGGCAGCGGCTCCGTTGCGGTGCGCTCGTAGAGCGCCGAGAACAGCCCCTCGACCCGCTCCTGCACCCCCGGCGGCCCGCACACGGTGAACGGTCTGGAGCGGGGCGCGTCGTAGCGATACTCCATGAAGAGGAACGGCACCCCGCCGAAGTGGTCGCCGTGGTGGTGCGAGAGGAGAACGAAGTCGAGGATGCCGGGGTCGATGCGCAGGCGCTTCATGCTCTGCAGCACCGTCGGTCCGCAGTCCATCAGGAACGTCGCGCCCGGGCTCTCGACGAGGTAGGCGCTGTGCAGGCGCCCGCCCGACCCGAACGCATCCCCCGAGCCGAGGATGGTGACGCGCACACCGCTGCACGCGTCCGTCATCGTAGCGTCGCTCTTGCGCCGTTTTCCCGACGGCCGCGCCGGCCTGTGGCCCAGTGGCATCTCTATTGCTTCATATCCCGAGTATACGGGGAGTCGCCAGAGGCGAAACGATGCACACCGGGACGATCATGGACCTGCAACAGCTCGCGGCGGTCGTGACGATCGCGATCATGGCGGGCGTGATGGCCGATATCCTGCTGGATACCGGCGTCCACTCCCGCGGGCTGCCGGTGCTCGCGGGACTCTTCGGCCTCTACGTGGGGCACTGGCTGTTCGAGGTGACCGGGATGCCCGTCGGACCCGTCATCGCCGGCTACCCGATCCTGCCGGCCTTCGTCGGGGCGTTCGGGTTCTGCGCGTTCGCCAAGCTCGCCTCGCTCGGCGCCGCCGGTCCTCGCTGGTGACGCCAGACTCAGGACGCTAGTCGGTCCGCGGCCCGGGCGCGGGCTCGCGCGGCGGCGGCATCTCGTTGCCCTTCTGCATCGAGTTGAAGCGCTGCTCGAGGGTCTGGAACGCCTGCTCCATGCGCTGCGCCCGGCCCGAGACGTCCTCGAGCTGCCGACTCAGCTGGTCGCGTTGCGTCTCGACGTCGTGCAGCCGCCGCTGCAGATCCTGGACCGACTCGGTGCGCTTGATGACCAGGTCGCCGGCTTCGGACGTGAGCAGATAGGCCGTGGCCCCGACGCCGAGGACGAAGCCCAGCAGCAGGGCGAACAGGAATCGGATGACGTTCATGGCAGAGCCTCGCTCCTCTCGTGGGTCAGCGCGTCGGCGAGGCGACGCAGGTCGTGGGCGGCCACCTGCAACGCCGCGAACGACACGCGCGGTGCCGCGCGAAGATCGCGCATCAGTCGCTGCACGCCGATGGATTCCCGGTCGACGACGTCCGTCGCCACCCGCGCCAGCCGGCGCCGCGCGTCCTGCACGTCGCGGGTGAGACCGATCCGTGCCCGGCGCTGCCACGGATCGTCGTCGTCGGACTCGCAGAGCCGCGCCAGCAGCCAGCCGAAATCCAGGCGGTCGCCGAGTGTGAAGTAGCGCGTCGCCACCGCGCGGGGATCGACCTCGTCACGGGCCGCGATCGCAACCACGTCGAGCGCGGCCGGCAGCCACGTCGCGGCGGTGAGGGCACGCGCGAGTGCCGGCGGCACCCCGGCGATCTCCAGCTCGGACACCTGGCGCTGCCAGGCATGCGCCTCCGACCCGACCACCCACCCGTCGAGGTGCGGCCGAACGCGGGCCACGTCGCGCGCCAACGCATCGGCGATGACGTGCGCGGGCCGTGGATCGCGGCGGCCCAGCAGCCAGGTGGTGCCGCCCTCGCCCACCGCTTCGAGGGCCAAGGCACAGGCGCTCTGCACGTCGACGGCGAGCCCGGCCGTCGCCAGGGCCGTGGCCAGCACCTCCCCGTCCGCGATCCGCCACGCCATCGCCCAGGCCCGGACGACATCGGCGACCGGCGCGCCCGACTCGTGCGCCACACGGTGCGCGAAGGTCGTCCCCATGCGGTCGACTAGCAACCCCGCCAGCTCGGCAGCGATGAGCGCACGACGGAACGGATGGACCTGAGCCGCCCCGGGGAAGCGTCGCACGATCGTCGGCGGGAACGCTGCGTGCAGGAAGGGCAGGCAGAGCGGGTCGTCGAGCCACGGCGCGGCGGCGAGGGCATCTTGCAGCGACCGCTTGGTGCGCGCCGCTGTGAGCGCCAGTTCGGGACGCGTGAGCCCGGGCGACGTCGCCCTGCGCGCGCGCAGGGCATCGCGATCGGGCACCAGCGGGACCGTCGCGTCCACGCTTCCGTCAGCGGCGAGGTCCGTCGCGAGCGCGTGGAAGGGCGCGAGCTGCGTGCGACTCCGCAGCTGATCCTCGCCGAGGGCGGCGGCGGCCCGATGGCGACGCGCGAGGACATCGGCGACCGCCTCGTCCGCCACGGCCGCCATGAGCTCGTCCCGTTCGGCCGGCGAGAGCCGGCCGTCCGCGACCAGGGGCGCAAGACCGAGCGCCACGTTCGCCTCGCGATCCGCGAGCTCGAGCCCTGCCGCCGCGTCGACGACGTCGCCGTTCACGCGGCCGCCGCCGAGCGCGAACGCGACCCGCCCCCGCGGCGTGACGACGGCGCCATCCGTCTCGACGACGATCCGCGCGCGGAGTGTCTCCGCCTCGATCCGGACCGCCGCGTGCGCCGGATCGCCGACCAGGGCGTCGGGCTCGTCGGCTGCACGGACGAGGAGCCCGGCGCGAGCGGCGAGCAGGAGATCGACGTCGAGGCGGAGGAGTGCGCGGACGATCGCGTCGCCACTCGCGGCGTCGTCATCGATCGTGAGCAGCGTCCGGACCTCGGGTGACAGTGCGATCCGCTTGGCGTGTCGCGGTGCGATCAGACCACCGCGGGAGAGCAGCCCCGCGTCGAAGGCGTCCCACCCGCGTCCCGTGCGAACGAGACGGTCGCGCTCGTCGGCGCCGCGGGCGGGATCGGGGTCCGGGTCGACGACGATGTGCCACTGGTCGAAGGCGCCCACGAGGCGTGTCGGCGGCGCCGTGCTGCCGAGCACGCCCAGCACGTCGCCGACGCCGACCACGGAGAGCGGCACGACGTCGGGCTCGAGCCCGACGTCGCGCGCGTGGGAGCGGATGCAGGTCCACGCCCCGCGCCCCACGACGCCGAGCGCACGATGGTCCCAGCCGCGCACGCCTCCCGGCGCCGTGCGCTCGCCCATCGGAGCGCCGACCTCGACGGCGACCGCGTTCGCCAGATCGGCGAGCGCCGCCAGGCCCGGCCCCGGGGCGAGCACGAGATGGCGGTCGTCGGCGTCGTCCGCGACCACGCCCGGCCGGCGGGCGGCCCGCGCGGCCGTCGCGTCGGTCAGGTCGAGGAGCCCCCGCGCAAACGTCACGTACGCCCGCTCGATCGGCAGCCCGGCTCGGTGCGTGAAGACGGCGGCCGCGCCCGTCGCCGCGATGCCGGCGTTGGCTGCGCACTGCGCCCGTAATGCGGAGAGCGCCTCGGCGCGAAGCGCGTCCGGGCACGTGCCGACACGGATGTCGCCCCGGGCGTACGCGCCGGCGCGCAGGTGGATGCCTTCCACCCCCGGCGCATGGACCCAGCTCTCGGCGAAGGCCCGTGGCCCGGGAAGCCACCCCAGCCGCGCCGGGGCGATGGTGATCGCGACGCATGCGGGTACGGACGCGGCGAAGGCGTTCGTCTTGAGCGACGCGTCGATCGTGTCGGCCAGCGCGCCCAGGACATGCGCCGCCGCGACCTCGCCCACCCGCTCGAGCGCCGCGGCCAGCCGTGCGGGCGCGTCCTCGTCCGCGTCGCCGGGACGAAAGCGTGACGCGAAGCACGCGACGAGGGCCTGCGCCGCGTCGGGGTGGTCGGCGAGCACGGTCTGCACGGTCGCGCGCGACGCGAGCCCCGCCTGCGCGACCCAGCCGGCGTAGGCCCGAAGCGCGGCCACGTCGTGCCATGCCAGCGCCGACTCGACGACGAGTCGGTTGAGCACGTCGTCGGCCACCTGGCCAGCCCAGACGGCGGCGAGCGCGGCGCCGAGCCGTTCACCGACGTCGGCCGCGAGCGGCCGGCCGAAACGGTCCTGCACGCGGATGCTCTGGATGCCGCAGCGCCGGCCGTCCGCCGGCACCACGCCGACGAGCTCCTCGGCCAGCGGCCGGAGTCCGAAGTGCTCCAGGATCGGCCACAGGTCGGCCGCCGGGATCGGAGCGCCCACGTGGTGGATGCGAAGCAGGCTCACGTCCGGCGCCGTCGGGTCGGAGACGAGGGTGGCCCGACGCGGCTCGGATCCGTCGACGAGCGCCTCCAAGAGATGCACGTCGGCGACGGCGCTCGCCGCCGGCATGGCCGCGCGGTAGGTGGCGCCGAAGGCACGGGCCCACCGCGCCGCGAGTCGCGCCCCCTCGACGTCGCCCCCGCGTGCAACCAGTGCCGCGCGAAGCTGCTCCTCCCACGGTTCGACGATCGCCTCGATGTCGGCGCGGAGCTCGGCGGCGAGCGTCTCGCTCGGTGATGCCGCCGACGCGAAGACGAAGTGGAGGCGCGCCGGCTCCGCCTCCGCGACGCGGACGCCCTCGTCGATCAGCGTCCCGGCCAGTCGCGTCCTGAGCAGCGCCTCGATCCGCTCGCGCACGTCGGCGGCGAAGCGGACGGCCGGGAGCACGACCAGCGCCGCCAGTCGATCCGGGCCGCCCCGCAGCGTCACGGCCACTCCGCTGCCGGCATCGGTTCCGAGAATCGCTCGAACGTCCTCCAGCACCTCCGCGGGGGTGCTGGTGAGCAGCGCGGTCTTCGGCAGGCTGTCGAACACGCCGACGATCGCCCGGTGGTCCTGCCCCCCGCGCGGGACGCGTTCGGCCGCCAGCACGTGGTCGAGGTGCCGGCGGAGCAGCGGCAGCGCGGACGCCTCCTCCGCGTCACCACGCGCCGTGAAGAGTCCGACGAAGCGACGCTCGCCCACCACGACGCCCGCCGCGTCGAGCTCCTTCACGGCGATCTCGTCCATGTGCGCGCCGCGGTGGATCGGCGCCTCGGCCGTGGCCTTGCCGACGGCGAGGAGCTGCGACCCTTCGAGCCACGCGCGGACGCGCGCGGGCAGCGCCCCCACCGGCGTCGGCGTGGCCAGCGCGGACGCGGCTTCCCGCAGCAGGCCGAGGCCGCTGCCGGCGCGTGCCTGCAAGAGGGCTTCGCCCGCCGACTGAACGAACGTGTACTCGCGGCTGCCGAGGAACACGAAGGCTCCGCCCGCCAGCCAGCGGAGGAACTCCGCCGTCGCACGCGCCTCGGCCGCGCTCGGACCGGCGCCCTCGGGCGCGGTGCGCTCGAGCCGCATCGCCATCGCCTGCGCGCGCGCCGCCATGGCCGCCGAGTCGTCCGTGACCAGTCGGACGTCGGCCAGGCGCGATCGGAGCGCGGTGGCCAGCGCGTCCCGGGCGGCGGGATCGGCGATGCGTTCGACGCCGATGTGCAGCAGCGACTCGCACCGCTCGTCACCGAACGGCGGGCTCAGCGACTCGAGCCGTCCCCTCGCGTCACGACGGGCGGCGAATACCGGCGCGAGGAGCGCCCGCACGACCACCCCGCGCGCTGCCAGCTCGGAGCGAACCGTCTCGACGATGAACGGCCGCTCGGGCATCGCCGTCTCGATCACCGTGAGTGGCGCATCCCACCCCTCGTCGAGGTAGGTCGGATCGACGACGCGCACGCGGATCGCCTCGCCCGGCGCGGCGTAGAAGCGGTAGGCGGACTGCACGGCGGCGCCCAGCTCGTCGACGGGCAGCTCGTCCAGGTAGCCCGCCCGTCGGGCGAACAGCTCCTGGGCGAAGATCACCAGCCGCACCGCCTCGGCACCACTGGCCCGCCGCCGCAACCAGGACCTGAGCCCGTCGGCCAGGCCGGGCCGCGGTCGTTCCCCTCCCCCCGCCTCGACGCCGATCATGCCGTCGCGCCCAGCTCGGTCGAGAAGAGGTCGCCCGCCGCGTAGCCGCGCGCGAGCAGTGCGGCCCGCAGCGCCGCGTCCTCCGGCGCCACGCGAGCGGCGAGGTGGCGACACCCGCGCGTGCGGGCGCGCTCCTCGGCGAAGGCGACGAGACCGGCGACGACCGGCGCCCGGTCGTCGGGTGCCCGCACGCCGTCGAGCAGTGCCACGAGACCGCCCTGCACCAGGGATCGGGCGTACGCCACGGAGACCAGCCCGACGACCGTCCCCCGCGCGTCCTCGGCCAGGTACACGTCCGTCTGCAGACCACCCAGCAGCCGGCGGCAGGCGCGCTCGTTGCCTCCGCCGCCGAGCAGGCCCAGCACGCGTGGCGCGTCACGCCGCGAGCCGCGACGCATGCGAAGGTCGGTTCCGGGAAGCAGCCTGCCTGGCATGATCGAACGTGCGCCCTCTTAGCACCTTTCCCGCACGAGCCCTAGAACCACGCATGGCGGACGCGCAACGCGCTGATGCGCCTGGCGTCCGCCAGGGCGTACGCGCTTGTCGCCCGTCACCAGCGCGGTAGCGTCCGGCCATGCGCCGCCCGCGCCCCATGCTCGCCGCGATCGCCTTCCTCGCCGGCGTGGTGCCGGCGGCCGACGGCGCCACCCCGCTGGTGACGGGGCTGGGATCGAGCGCGATGCCGGCCTGGAGCGCCGACGGCGCGCACGTGATCTTCCACGCCCGGCGCCGCGAGGACGGCTCGCGTGGCGTGCCGGTGCGCAACGTCTGGACGGTCGGCGCCGCCGGCACCGACCAGCGGCGGCTCACCACCGGGACGCGCGACGAATACCATGCCGTTCCGTCCCCCGACGGCCGTCGCCTCGTCTTCGTCTCCGAGCTGAACGGCTCGCGCGATCTCTGGATCGCCGATGCCGACGGCGCGAACCCGTTGCCGCTGACGGACGATCCCGGGCTCGAGGACCATCCGGCGTGGAGTCCCGACTCGCGGCGGATCGCCTACGCGGCGTTCCCGAAGGAGGGCGGCAGCTTCGACCTCTGGATCATCAACGCCGACGGCACCGGACGGCGCCGCCTCACCAGCACCGCGGCGAACGAATGCTTTCCCGCGTGGCACCCCGACGGCGATCGGCTCGTCTTCGTGACCGACGCCGGCGGGTCGTTCGATCTCCACACCCTCGACCTGCAGGACGGCCACACGGTGCCGCTCGTCGTCTCCCCCGACCACGAGGTCCGGCCCGCGTTCTCGCCCGACGGCAGCCGGCTCGCCTTCGCCCGGTGGCCCGTCGGCGGCCGCAGCAGCGACGCCACGCTGTGGATCGCCGACGCCCGGGGCGGCGGCGCCGTCCAGTTGACGGACGCGCCCGCCCCCGCCACCCATCCCGCGTGGTCACCCGACGGCCGCGCCCTGGCCTTCCAACATCACGCCGCCAGCGGGTGGGAGATCTGGCGCCTCGACCTGGGGCCCACCCTCGCGGCAGCCCGCGGCGCGAACGCCAGCGACACGGTGGCACTGCGCAACGGCCAGACGCTGAGCGGCGCGCTGGCGGACGCGACGCTCGGCGTGCGCGCCGCCTACGGCACGCTCGTCCTCCGCGCGGCCGGCGTGAGCGGCCTGCTCTTCGACGACCACGGCCTGGCGCACCTGAGCCTCACCAACGGCGACAGCGTGAGCGGGGTGCTGACCGCGACCGATCTCCGCCTGGCGATCGGCGGCCGCACCGAGACGATCCCGGTGGAGCGCATCGCCCGCGTGGCCCTGCGCGGCGGCGGCCCGACATCCGCGGCGGGATTCCGTGCGCTCATGCGCAACGGCGACGCGCTGTCGGTCGGCTCGCCGGGTTCGCTCAGGCTCCGCGTCGGCGGCCAGGTCGTGGCCGTCGAGACGGCGCGCATCGCCAGCGTCGAATTCGACGACGGCGGCGGCCGCGCCCGCGTCCTGCTCGTCGCGGGCGACCGCCTCGAAGGGGATCTGGTCGGTGGCCGCCTCGAGGTCGTCCTCGCCGCCGGTCCACGGCTGGCGCTGGACCCCGGGGCGCTCCGTGCCCTCTCACGGATCGGGACTGGAGGATGAAACGGCTCCTGCTGCTGGGGCTGCTCGGGCTCGCGCTCGGCGGATGTGGCGGCATCCACCCCTACCGCCCGAACTTCTACTCGGTCGACGGTGACGTCTCGCTCGGACGCGAGCTCAGCCGCGAGGTCGAGAGCGAGGTGGCTCCGGTGCGCCACGCCGGACTCACCCAGCTCGTGGGGCGGATCGGACAGCGCCTCGTCGCGTCGAGCCCCGAGCCCGCGTTCCGCCTCTTCCCGTACTCGTTCAAGGTGGTGGACACGACCGAGGTGAATGCGTTCGCGCTGCCCGGCGGTCCGGTGTACGTGCACATGGGCCTGATCGAGCTGTGCGAGACCGAGGACGAGTTGGCGGCGGTGCTCGCGCACGAGATGAGCCACGTCGCCGCGCGCCACGGGACGGAAATGATGACGACCGAGAACCTGACCCAGATCGCGATGATCGCCGCCGTCTCCTTCATCCCAGTCCCGGTCCCCGCGATCGCGTGGGAGGGGGCGAAGCTCGGCCTGGTCCTGGGGTTCCTCCATTACAGCCGCGGGATGGAGGCCGAGGCCGACCGCCTCGGGCTGCGCCTGCTCGACGCCGCCGGATACGACCCGCACGCCATGGCCACCGTGTTCCAGCGGCTCGACGAGGAACAGCATCGCATGCCGTCGGTCGTCGAACGATTCCTGTCGAGCCATCCGCTCACCAAGGATCGCATCGCCGCGGTGAACGACCAGCTCGCCACGCTGCCCGCGCACCCGACGCCGCCCGCCACCTCGGCCTCAGGGTTCGTGCAGGCGCAGATGATGTTCGCGAAGGACTGAGATGCGCGTAGTGATCGGAGCGCTCGTGCTGCTCGCGGGCTGCGCCCTCCTGCGCGACCCGCCACCCGATCCGACCGACCACGTCCGCGGCGAACACTACCGGCGCCTGCCGCAGCCCCCGGCGGAGCTGTGGCCGGTGCTGCTCGTCCAGCTCGACGCCGAGAATCTGGCGGCCGCCACCACGGACGCGGGCCGCGGCCTCATCACCACCACCTGGCAGTACGAGGGCGACGAGGTGGTGAAACGCCTCGGCGAGATCGCCGACCTGCGACCGGCGCGGCGTGCCGGGTTCCGCACCGTCACCGACTGGACCGTGACCTACCACCTGTTCCTGCTGCCCGCGGGTCCGTCGGCCACGACGCTGAAGGTCACCAGCACGATCGAGGCGACCGACCGGTCGCAGACGATGTTGATCGGCGGCCTCGCCGAGCCCTTCGCCAAGACGGTGGAGCTGCCGTCGCGCGGGCTCGTCGAGCGGGACCTGGTGCGCCGCCTCGCCCGCGGCGTCCTTCCGGCGGAGGAGATGTTGCTCGTCACGGGCGAGCCAGGCGTCGACTGACGTGCACCTGACGCTCGACGTCGAGCGCATGGGCTACGGCGTCGACGCCGTCGCCCGGCACGAGGGACAGGTGGTCTTCGTGCCATACGCCGTCCCCGGCGATCGCGTCGTGGCCGAGGTGGTCGAGCGACGCCGGGACTGGCTCCGGGCACGCGCGCTCGAGGTCGAGCGACCGGGTCCGGATCGCGTGCTGCCCGGCTGTGCCGCGTTCCCCGTCTGCGGCGGATGCCAGTGGCAGCAGCTCGCGCCCGACGCGCAGCGGCGCGCGAAGCAGGCGATCGTCGCCGAGCACCTGCGGCGCGGCGCCCGGGTCGCGGTCGAGGTGCCATTGCCCCTCGCGACCCCGGCCGACTGGCGGTACCGGGCGCGCATCACGCTGGTGGCCGAGGGCCGGCGGCTCGGCTACCACCGCGCGCGATCGCACACGCTCGTCGACGTCGACGACTGTCCGATCGCCGACGCCGTCGTCGCCGCCCATCTCGACACGGCCCGCGCGTGGGTGGAGGGCCTGCGTGCTCCCGTCACCAGGGTGACGATCGCGGCCGCGGCCGGCGGGGTCGTGCTCGTCGCCGCACTGCTGCGGGCGCCCGGACCGGTCGACGTCGCGGCGACCGAGCGGGCGCTGGCCACCCACGCCTCGGTACGCGGCGCAGTGCTCGCGGGCGGCGGGACGCGCGCCGTCGTCGGCGACCCCACGGTGCGGGTCGAGCTCGAGCCCGGCTGCGCGATCGAGGCGCCGGCCGACGTCTTCACGCAGGTGAATCCGACGGCGAACCGGCTGCTGGTCGCGACGGTCCTCGGCCTCCACGACTGGGGCGCCGACGTCCGCGTCCTCGACCTGTACGCCGGCGCCGGCAACTTCAGCCTCCCGATCGCGCGGCGCGGAGCCCGCGTCACCGGCATCGAGCGCGACGCCGCGGCCGTCGCCGCAGCCACTGCGTCGGCACGGCGTCTCGGCCTTGCCGACCGCGCGACCTTTCGGGCCGCGGATGTCGCAGCGGCGCTGGCGACGGCGGGCGCGGAGACGGCCGACGTGGTGATCCTCGATCCGCCGCGGGCCGGCGCGGCGCCCATCCTCGGCGCGCTCGCCGCGCTCCGGGCACGTACCCTCATCTACGTCTCCTGCGACCCGACCACGCTCGGCCGCGACGTCGGCGTGCTCGTCGGCCACGGCTATCGGGTCGCGCGCGTCCAACCCGTGGACATGTTCCCGCAGACGTTCCACGTGGAAACCGTCGCCGAGCTCGTGTTGACTTGAACAGGGGGGGGTCCTAGGGTCCGAGCGGTCATGGCGAAGCAGCCGGAAAAGCCCGACAAGCCTGAGAAGCCCGAGAAACCTCAGCGCCCCAAGGTCACGATCATCCCTGGGAAGGGCGTCTCCCAGACCATCAACTACCTGCTCGAGGATCGCGACGACCTCGAATGGCTGGTGGCCGTCGGTCGCAACAAGAACGGCGAGATCTTCTTCTACGACACCGGCGGCGACATCATCGAGGATCTCGGCACGCTCGAGTACCTGAAGGAGCGGATCACCCGGGCCCACTTCGGCGACGAGCCGGAGTGACGGGACGCCGCCCGCACGATGGCCACGGCCCTCGCCCCCGACGTCACCCGTAACGTCGACGCCCTGACCGCCGCCGCGCGCGACGCGGCCCTGCGGCTCGCGGGCGCGTCCACCAAGGTGAAGGACGCTGCGCTGCGCGCCGGCGCCACCGGCCTGCGGCGGGCCCAGGATCTGTTGCTCGAGGCGAATCGCGCCGACGTCGACCGCGCCCGCAAGGACGCCGAGTCGGCGGCGTTCCTCGATCGCCTGACCCTGACCCCGGACCGCATCGAGACGATGGCCACCGGGCTCGAGGAGATCGCCGCCCTGCCCGACCCGATCGGCGAGACGATGGGCGCCTGGCGCCGCCCGAACGGTCTCGAGATCGCGCAGGTCCGGGTTCCCATCGGCGTCGTGCTGTCGATCTACGAATCGCGCCCGAACGTCACCGCCGACTCCGCCGCGCTCTGCCTCAAGACCTCCAACGCCTGCATCCTGAAAGGCGGCTCGGAGTCGCAGCAGACGAGCGGCGCCATCGCGCAGATCCTCCGCGCCGCGATCGAGAGCGAGGGCCTCCCGGCCGCCGCCGTCCAGCTCGTCGAAGGCGGGCGCGAGGTGGTGCGCGGGCTGCTGCACCGCGACGACCGCATCGACGTCGTGATCGCGCGCGGCGGCGAGGCCTTGAAGCGCACGATCATCGAGGAGAGCCGCATCCCGGTGATCAAGCACTTCGAGGGCATCTGCCACCTCTACGTCGATGCCGCGGCCGACCTGGCGATGGCCGAGCGCATCTGCCTGAACGCGAAGGTGCAGCGCCCGAGCGTGTGCAACGCGATCGAGAACCTCGTCGTCCACGAAGCCGCCGCGCCCGCGTTCGTGCCGCGGATCGTCGCGGCGCTCCGGGCGCACGGCTGCGAGGTGCGCGGTGACGCCGCGGTCCGCCGGCTGGTCGCCGACGTCACGGCAGCAACCGACGCCGACTGGGACACCGAGTACCTCGACAAGATCCTGAGCGTCGCCGTGGTGCCCTCGCTGGACGACGCCCTCGCGTTCATCGCCCGACACTCCACCGGCCTGGCCGAGGCGATCGTCACCGAGCGCTACGAGTCGGCGCAGCGCTTCCTCGCCGAGGTCGACTCGGCCGCGGTGTTCGTCAACGCCTCGACACGCTTCACCGACGGCTTCGAATTCGGCTTCGGCGCCGAGGTCGGGATCAGCACGAATCGCCTGCACGCCCGCGGCCCGATGGGCCTGCGCGAGCTCACGACCTACAAGTACCAGGTGCGGGGTAGCGGGCAGGTCCGGAGCTAGTGACCCCGACGGTCGGCGGCGTCGGCATCTTCGGCGGCACCTTCAACCCGATCCACACCGCGCACCTGCGGGCCGCCCTCGAGGTCCGCGAGGCGCTGGCCCTCGACGAGGTGCGCTTCGTGCCCGCGGCGGTGCCGCCGCACAAGACACCGGTCGGGATCGCCCCGGCGGCGCACCGGCTGCGCATGGTCGAGCTGGCGATCGCGGGCGTGCCGGGATTCCGGGTCTGGCCGATCGAGCTCCAGCGCGACGGGCCGTCCTATACGATCGAGACGCTCCGGACGCTGCGCGCGGAGGTGGGAACGGACGCACGGATCGTCCTGATCCTCGGCCGTGACGCCTTCGCCGAGTTCGGTACCTGGCGCGAACCCGAGGTCATCGTCTCGCTGTGTGATATCGTCGTGATGACCCGTCCGCCATGGCCGGAACGGCTGGATCCGAGCGAGCTTCCCGTTGCCTGTCGGGAGGCCTTCTGTTACGATGAAGGCAGTGAGGCGCTCAGGCACGCGTCGGGGCACAGCGTGACGCTCACCCGCATCACCGGCCTCGACATATCAGCCACCCAGATTCGCGCCCTGCTCGCCGCCCGCCGCTCGGTGCGCTTCCTGGTCCCGCCCGCGGTCGACGAGTACCTGCACGCTCACGGCCTCTACGGGCAGGAGGGTGCCGCGCGTTGACCGCGATGCCCGGTCTCGAACGGGCGCTCGAGTGCAGCCGCGCCGCGCTTGACCGCAAGGCCTACGACCTCGTCGTCCTGGAGACGGGCGGCATCAGCTCGATCGGCGACTACTTCGTCATCTGCTGCGGCCGGTCCGACACCCAGGTGCAGGCGATCGTCGACGGCGTCACCTCGCATCTGAAGACGCTCGGCGTCCGCCCGCTCGCGGTCGAGGGTCGCGAGCACGGGCAGTGGGCGCTGATCGACTACGGCGACGTGGTCGTCCACGTCTTCTACGTGCCGGTGCGTGAGTTCTACGACCTGGAGCGACTGTGGGCGAAAGCCCCTCGTGTCGAGCTGCCCGAGCCGCTGCTGAGCCAGGCGCGCAGCCTCAAGACCGGCACCGAGAACCGCTGATCCCGGGCGCGATGCGCTGGCTCATCGCGATCGCGGCGCTCCTCGTGCTGGTCGGCGTCGGCTGGGTCGCGGTATTCAACGCGGAGCCCGTGGTGTTGCACCTGGGACCGGTGCGAACGCACACGCTGCCGCTCGCCCAGGCACTCCTCGTGGCCTTCGCGGCGGGCGCGCTCGTGGTCGGGCTCACGGCCGGCATGCAGGCCGGCGCCCGTGGTCTCCGGCGGTGGCAGGCTGCGCGCCGAGCCCAACGACAGTCCGAACAGGCACGCGCCATGGCGCACGCGCGAAGACTCGCCTGGACGGGCGAGCATGCGCAGGCACGAGCCGCGATCCTGCGTGGCACCCCCGGCCTGCCCGAGGACGCCACGCGCACGGCCCTCGTCGCCGAGAGCTATCTCGCCGAGGACGAGCCGGCGACGGCACGCGCGCTGCTCGAGCAGGGCATCGCCCGTTTCGGCTACGACGTCCGCCTGCTCGACCTGCTGGCGCAGGCGGCGTCCGCGACCGGCGAGTCGCGGACGGCGATCGAGGCGATCGAGCGCGCGCGGCTGGCCGAGCCCGAGAGCCCGCGCCTGATGCGACGGCTGCGCGACCTGTACGCAGCGGAGTCGCGCTGGGAGGACGCCCGCGCGCTGCAGGAGCAGCTGCTCCTGCGGATGCACACGCCCGCGGCGCTCGCCGCGGAGGAGCGCGTGCTGCGCGGCTTCCGTTACGAGGCGGCGCTCGTCGACCCGGAGCCGCGCCGCGGCGCGCGTCGTCTCGTCGGCATCACCCGCGAGGCGCCCGACTTCGTGCCCGCGTTCGTCAGCGCCGGGGATCTCCTGGCGCGCGACGGGCGCACGTTCGCCGCGCGGCGCGTGTGGGAACGGGGATTGCGACACCAGCCCGCGGCCGTCCTGCTCGATCGCCTCGCCCAGCTCTGGGTGGGCGCGGGCCGCGCCGATCGCGCGGCGCGCGTCTACCGCCGGACGATGCGCCGACACCCGGAGGCGGAGGCCCTTCCGCTCCTGCTGGCGCGCCATCTCCTCGCGCAGGGCGAGATGACCGAGGCCGCGACGGTCCTCGACGGGGTGCCGGCTCCAGCGGCCGATCGTCCCGCCACACTGCTCCTGCGCGCCGAGCTGCTGCGCCGTCAGCAGCAGCCGGAACCGGCCGCCGACGCCTATGCGCGGGCGCTCGCGGGCACCGCCACTGGGTATCGCTGCACCAGCTGCCGGGCGGTGGAGGCCGAATGGACCGGCTGCTGCCCGCGGTGCCGCCAGTGGGACACGCTCCGAATGACCGCCGAGGGCGGCTGACCGGACCGGCGCAATATTCTCCAAGTGTGACGCCGCCTCGCCGGCCGAGTATGGTCCAGCGACATGGGTACGCCGCGGGAGACGCTCGGGTTCACGCTATTCGACACCGCGATCGGACGGTGCGGGATCGCCTGGGGCGACCGCGGCATCGCGGGCGTGCAGCTGCCGGAGGGTCCCGAGCGGGCGACCAGGGCGCGCATGCGGCGGCGGTTCCCGGATGCACCCGAGGCACCGCCGCCGCCGAAGGTACGGCGCGCGGTCGAGCGGATCGTCGCGCTGCTCGACGGCAGGACGGATGATCTCGCCGACCTCGTCCTCGACCTCCACGGCGTGCCGCCGTTCCATCGGCGCGTCTACGAGGTCGCTCGCGCGATTCCGCTGGGTGCGACGCTGTCGTACGGAGACGTCGCCGCGCGCATGGGCACGCCCGGCGCTGCACGCGCGGTCGGCCAGGCCCTGGGCCGCAATCCGTTCGCGATCGTCGTGCCCTGCCATCGGGTGCTCGCTGCGGGGGGACGGGTCGGCGGGTTCTCGGCGAACGGCGGGCTCACGACGAAGCGCCGCCTCCTGGCGATCGAGGGGGTGGAGCCGAAGGGACGCACGGCGCTCCGTCCGCAGGCCGGGGCGTTCGCGTTCGATCCGCGGGCGGCGATCGCGCACCTGCGGGCGGTCGACCCGGTGCTCGCCCGCGTGATCGACGCCGTCGGTCCGCTCGGCCTCGAGCTCAAGCGGACGGCGAGCATCTTCGGCGCGCTCGCCGAGGCGATCGTCTATCAACAGCTGAACGGCAAAGCGGCGGCGACGATCTTCGGTCGCGTCTGTGCCCTCTTCCCGGATACCCGCCGCGGCCCGACGCCGGAGCAGCTGCTGCGGGTCGACGACGACCAGCTGCGCGGCGCCGGGCTGTCGCGCGCGAAGCTCCTCGCCTTGCAGGATCTCGCCCGCCGGAGCGTCGCCGGCGAGATCCCCACGCTCGCCGCCGCGCGACGGATGGACGACGAGGCGCTGGTCGAGCGCCTGACCCGGGTCCGCGGCATCGGTCGCTGGACGGTGGAGATGCTGCTGATCTTCCGCCTCGGCCGCGGCGACGTGCTGCCCGCGGACGACTTCGGCGTCCGCAAGGGCTTCGCCGTCGCCTACCGGAAGCGCGACCTGCCGGGGCGGGGCGACCTCGAGCGCCGTGCGGCGCGGTGGACGCCCTACCGGACGGTCGCCAGCTGGTACCTGTGGCGTGCGGCGGAGCGGGGGAAGCTGTAGGCTGCTCCGTCAATCCGACGCCGGACGGAAGCGAGCGTCCAGCGCCCGGAAGTGCTCATGGTCGGCCATGGCATGATGATCTTCGGTGGGATGACCGGCGAGCGCGGTCTCCAGACCCCACTGAGCGCGCTCCTCGTCGCGTCGAAGGCCCTCAAGGAACTCCCATTCGCCGCGCATGGCCGCGTGGATGGCGCCCAACCCGACGACGATGAGGCGGTAGCCCATCTCGCCGAGCTCCCGAAAGCTCAGGGGATCACTCACCTTCGTCCACCGGAACGAGGACGAGTAGTTGAAGAAGAGCGGCAGGTCCGGGAAGGCGGCCTTCATGGCCGAGGCGAACGTCTCGGCGTCGGCGCGGCCGGGCGTGGGGAACTCCGCCCAGACGACGTCGGCGCCGGCGTCGGCGTAGCGCTTGCCACGCTCGATGGCGCCGGCCAGGCCCCCTCCATCCTCGGCACCGACGGCGTCGGTGCGCGCGATGATGACGAAGCTCGCGTCCGAGCGTGCGTGAAGCGCCGCCTTGACCTTGGCGACGGACTCGGGGATCGGCAGGCAGCGCTTGCCGGGCAGATGGCCGCAGCGGCGCGGCAGCCGCTGGTCCTCGATGTTCACGCCGCTAGCGCCCGCGTGTTCGAACTCCTCGACGGTGCGCATGACCTGGAGGACGTCGCCGAAGCCGTCGTCGCCATCGACGACGACGGGGACCGACACGGCGTTCGCTATGAGGCGCGCCCACCCGCTCATCTCGCTCATGGTCACGAAGCCGAGGTCGGGGCGCGTGAGGTAGCCGAGCGAGCAGGAGTAACCGCTCACGTAGACCCATTCGAGGCCGACCTTCTGGGCGATCTTGGCCTCGATGGGCGTGAAGACGCCCGAGGTGAACGCATAGGGCCGTGTGTGCAGGAGGTCGCGGAGCTGCTGGTTTCTGGTCATGGGGGCCGGGCCTCCGAGGGTGACGGTGAGATTCCGTGCGTGCTAGCGTCGCAGCGGCGATGGGCCTGTTCGATCAGCTCGCGATGTTCGGCCGATACGCGACGGGGCTCGGCCCTTTCCTGCGTCACCCCATCGGTGAGCAAGAGGCTCGCGAGTGGATCGAGCGCCAGCTCGCTGGCCGCGTGCGCACGTTCCTGGATATCCTCCGACGCGGCATCTTCCGCAACCCGTCCAGCCCTTTTCGTCGCCTGCTCGAGCACGCGCGCTTCTCGTTCGACGACGTCGAGACACTGATCGCCGAGCACGGGCTCGAGGGCGCGCTCGGCCGCCTCTACGATGCGGGCGTCTACGTCACCATGAACGAGTTCAAGGGCCGGCAGCCGATCATCAGGCCGGGACTCGAATTCGCGGTCGCGCCGGGAACCTTCGACAATCCCCTGCTGGTACGGCAGTACGAGCTGCAGAGCAGCGGCTCGCGCGGCGCACCCTCGCGGATCGTGCTCGACCTCGATCACCTCGTCGGTGAGGCCGCGCGCTATCGCTTCTTCCTCGATGCCTTCGAGCTGTGGGGCCGGCCTGTCGCCATCTGGCGGCCGGTTCCCCCCGTCGGATCGGGCCTCAAGGCGATCCTCCGCTATGCAAAGGTCGGCGCCAAGGTCGACACCTGGTTCAGCCAGAGTCCGCTCAGCCTCGCGCCCGACCAGCTCAAGTCCCGCATCTTCCTCGAGTACACCATCCATGCGGGCCGCTTGTTCGGCGCGGCGATGCCGACGCCGCGCTTCGTGCCACGCGACCAGGCGCACGTGATCGCGGAGTGGCTGGCGGCGCGGCGGGCGGCCGGAACGCCGGGCGTGCTCGAGACCAACGGGAGCGCGGCCGTACACGTCTGCGCCAGCGCGCTCGAGCGCGGCCTCGACATCTCGGGAAGCTTCCTCCGCCTCGGCGGCGAGCCCTACACGCGCAGCAAGGCCGAGATCATTGCCCGCGCCGGCGCCCACGCCGCGAGCCACTACCACGTGTCCGAGCTGGGCGCCGTCGGACTTGCCTGCGCCGCGCCGCGCGCCCTCGACGAGGTGCACCTCATGACCGACAAGCTCGCGGTCATCCAGCGCGGTCGCGCCGGTCGGCCGCGCGAGCTGCTGGTCCTCTCGACGCTCTCGACCAGCGCGCCCAAGCTCATGCTGAACGTGGAGAGCGACGACTACGGTCAGCTCTGTGAGCGCGACTGCGGCTGCGCGCTGGGGAGGCTCGGCCTGCGCACGCACCTGTCGGAGATCCGCAGCTTCGAGAAGCTCACCAGCGAGGGCGTGACCTTCCTCGGCAGCGAGCTGCTCCGGCTCGTCGAGGAGGTCCTCCCGGGCCGCTTCGGCGGCTATCCCAGCGACTACCAGCTCGTCGAAGTCGAGGAGCAGGGTCTGCCGAGGATCAGCCTCGTCATCAGCCCGCGTCTGGGCACGCTCGTCGAGAACGACGTGCTATGCGTCTTGCTTGCGACGCTGCGCGGGGTCCCCGGCGGCGACGTGATGTCCGACCAATGGCAGCAGGCAGGCACGCTGCGGGTGGTCCGGAGCGAGCCGTATGCGACGGCCTCCGGCAAGATACACCCACTTCACGTGATGCGATGATCCCGCGGGCATTTGCACCTCACATCCCCCAGAAAGCGTGGTAGAGTCGTACTCCGTCCGGCGCCTCGGGCGGACGCCGCATGGCCAGCTGGGAGCACCTCATCGCACATGGCGTTCCGGCGGATCGGAGCCTGCTCCTCCGCTATCACGAGGCCTCCGCCCAGCTCCGCTACGAACTCCCCGTCGGGCTCGCCGACCTGGAGGCGTGCTCGCTGCGCGAGGGGGCGCGCGTCGTGCCCGTCGATCCCGTCGCCGGCGTGCGCGTCTACGTCTGCGACGAGACGAGCGCCATGGAGACGGGCACCTACAAGGACCTCGACGCCTGTCTGACCGTGGCCATCGCCCGCGCCAACGGCATCGAGCGGCTGGTCCTGTCGTCGGGCGGCAACCTCGGCTACGCCCTGGCGCGCTACGCGAGTCGCGTCGACGTGGAGCTGTTCGTCTTTCAACCCGCCACGACGCTCTACAAGCTCGACGGCGCCGCCTACTCCGACCCGAAGGTGCGGCTGATCGCCGTGGACCTTCCCGAGCCGGCGGTCAAGGATCTCGCGCAGCGCTTCGCCGAGCACTACGCGATCCTCCAGGTGCCCGACTTCCGCTGGCGGCTCGCCGCCTCGGCGGCGCGCGCGATGTTCATCCTCGAGCACGCGCTGACACCGACGCGCATCGATCACCTGGCCCAGACGATGTGCGCGGGGTTCGGGCCGGTCGGCATCTACAAGTGCTTCTCGGCGCTGGCAGCCAACGGCTACCTGCGCCAGCCGGACGTCCCGCCCTTCCTCGGCTTCCAGCAGGAGGCGAACTGTCCGATGGTGCGCGCCTGGGCCGACGGCAGCCGCGAGATCGGCGCGGCACACCTGGGGGCGAGACCGCAGAGCTACCTCGAGCCCGGCCTCTACAACACCAACCCCGGCCACAACTACACGCGACTGTTCTCGCTCATGAAGTACTTCGGCGGGGATCTCATGGCCGTGAGCGACGAGGACTACGCTCGCTACCTGCCGGACGTGCTCGCGCTGCTCGCCCAGGCCGGCGTCGAACTGACGCGCCTGCCGTCGGGCGAGCTGCTGGAGAAGACCGGGGTCCTGACCGGCGTCGGGATATTGAAGGCGATCGCGACCGGACGCGTGCGTCGCGACGAGGGCGTGCTCTGGCTCCTCACCGGCGGCCACCGCGCGCGTCCCATCGACGAGCGCCCGGTGCAACCGCTGCTCGAGGTGGACGCCTCGCACTCGGTGGACGACTGGATCGACGAGATCGGTCGGCGCTGCCGCCTGCAGGCGCCGGGCTCTCGCCGCACGACCGATCGCCTGTTCAAGTACCGCGAGGACGTCTAGTGTCGGTGAGCGCCATGAAGAAGATCCGCAGCGAGATCACCAGCGCCGTTCACAGCCTGCCCTGGCTCATCGCTCGTGACGAGGCCTATTTCGCCGAAGAAGGCCTCGAGGTGGATCTCATCCCGTCGCCGCCGCGCGGCACCTGGAAGGCGGCCCCGCAGCGGGGAGGCGACATCATCCGCGGGGCCGATCTGATCGACGACCCTCGCATGGTCCTCTCGGTCGGCGTGCACGCGCCCTTCGAGGAGGGCGCGTTCGACGTCTACCGAGGCTGCGAATGGGGTCAGTTGCGGCGGGCACAGGACAGCCGGCGCGGCGGCCTCGTCATGGACAAGCGGCCGACGATCACGACGCACGCCATTCTCGTCCGGCCCGGCTCGCCCATCCGCACTCTCGGCCAGCTCGCCGGTCGCACGATCGGCGTCAACTTCCACGCCGGCTCGCACTACGTGACGCTCCTGCTTCTGGAAGGCTTCCTCCGCCGCGAGGACATCCGCCTGGTCCACGCCGGCCGGCCGCTCGAGCGCTACGAGCTGCTCCTCGCCGGCGAGGTCGACGCCGTCACGCTGATGGAGCCGTGGATCACGCTCGCCGAGAAGCAGGGCGCCGAGAACCTCGGCGAGGCCTGCTACGCGGGCACGGACATCGCAACGACGGAGCTCGGCGCCCCCACCTACGATGCGGTCCGCCGCGCGATCGCCAAGGCCGCGCGCGCTTTCAACGCGGACAAGAAGCGATTCCTTCGCTACCTCATCGCGGAGATCCCCGCCGAGCTCGGCCGGCTCGCGCCCGACGACTTCCATCTCCCGCGCCTGCGCTGCACGGAACCCGAGGCCTATTCGGAGGCCGAGTTCGAGCGGACCGTCGCCTGGATGCGCAGCTGGGACCTGATCGACGCGGACGTGACCTACGGCGCGCTCGTCAAGCGCCAGCTCGACGCGATCTGATGAAGGGAGAGCAGCATCTCCTCGGCCTGGTGGATGCCTTCATCAAGTCGAAGGTCCTGATGACCGCCTACCATCTCGACGTCTTCACCGTCCTCGCTCGTGAGCCGCTGCCTGCGGATGACGCCATCCGGCGTCTGGGCCTGCCGAAGCGCTCCGGCTCCATTCTCCTCAATGCCTGCCTGGCCCTCGGGCTCCTCGAGCCGCGCGAGGGCCGGCTGCACGTGAGCGAGGGCCTGGCCCCATTCCTCGTCCGCGGCGGAGATCAGCCTTTCCGCATGTCGACGTACCTCATCGAGTACTACGACACGCTCTACGCCGACCTGGCACAGCTCGACGAGATCGTACGCACCGACGGCGCATCCTCGGAGTTCCACCTGCGGGACTACTTCAAGGACGACGTCTCGCAGGTCGATCCGACGCTGGCGGCCGACTACTCCGCCTACATGGACGCGACGATGGCGAAGATCGTAGCCGTCGTCCTCGAGATGTACTCGTTCGCCGGGCACACCTACCTGCTCGACCTGTGCGGCGGCACCGGCACGTTCTGCGAGGCGGTGCTGCACGCGACGCCCGGGCTCACCGGCGGCGTCCTCGACGTGCCCGCCGTGGCCGAGATCGGCCGCGCGCGCGTCGCGGGGGGCGAGCTGGCCGACCGTATCGACGTCATCGGCGGCGACGCCTTCTCGGTGCCATTCCCCGCGAACGTCGACGTCATCACGATGTGCCGCTCGGCCCACGACTGGGACGACGAGCGCGTCCACGCCCTGTTCCGCCGCGCCTTCGAAGCCCTGCCCGCAGGAGGGAAGCTCTTGATCATCGAGCGAATGATTCCCGACGAGTTCAATCCGGCCGCCGCGGCCCTCTACCTGCGCGCGGTCTATTTCCTCTCGAAGAGCCGGACCGCCTGCTACCGGACGGCGGCGCAGTACCGGCGCATGCTGACCGAGGCCGGCTTCGCGCGCGTCGAGACGCTCGACCCGTCGCGCGATCCCTACGAATTCTTCCAGGGACTGCGCGTGGTCGTCGGGACCAGGGCCTGAGATGGCGGGCCTGCCCGTCATCGACGCCGACGCCCACGTCATCGAGTCGGACGAGACCTGGGATCACCTCGACGAGGCGAGCCGCGACCTGCGCCCGATCGTCGTCGGGCCACCCGGCGCCGAGCGCCAGTACTGGTTCATCGACGGCCGCATCCGCGGCCGCGGCGGCCGTATCTTGAGCCCGGAGCGGCTGGCCGAGCTCACGCAGGCGACGGGGCGCGAGCTGCGCCTGCCCGCGGCGGCGCGCGACTTCGACGACGTGGGCGCGCGCCTCGCCCACATGACGGAGCTCGGCATCGACGTGCAGGTCCTCCTGCCGACCATCTTCATCGAGCAGATCAGCGATCGCGCCGACGTCGAGCTCGCACTCTGCCGCGCGTACAACCGCTGGCTGGCGAGCCTGTGGCAGCGCGGCGGGGGCCGTCTGCGCTGGGTGGTGGTGCCCCCGCTCCTCTCGCTCGACGCGGCCATCGACGAGCTGCGCACCGGGAAACGGCACGGAGCCTGCGGCGTCTTCGCACGCGGCATCGAAGGCGGGCGCCTGCTCACCGATCCGTACTTCTTCCCGCTCTACGAGGAGGCCAGCGCGCTCGACCTCCCGATCGTCGTACACATCGGCAACGCCAATCCCGCGTACTGCGACCTGGTCTCGCAGTACAATGGCACGGGAGCCAGCTACTCGCGCTTCAAGGCACCGCTCCTCACGGCCTTCCTGTCCCTGTTGACGGGCGGCATTCCCGCCAGGTTCCCGTCGCTGCGCTGGGGCTTTCTCGAGGCGGGTGCCCAATGGCTGCCCTACCTCGTCCACGAGCTGGGCCAGCGCCTGCCGCGTGGCCAGGCCGCCCGCGTGCTCGAGAACAACCGGATGTACGTCTCGTGCGAGGCCACCGACGACCTCCCGCACATCATCAGGCACGCGGGCGACGACAACCTGGTGATCGGCACCGACTACGGTCACATCGATCCGGCGAGCGAGCTGAACGCCATGAGCAAGCTCCGGGCGCGCCGCGACCTGGACGCACGGACGGTCGAGAAGATCCTGTCGGACAACGCGAGAGCGCTCTATGGCCTGTAGCGGAACCCCGCGCGGCCTGTACGTCGGCGGCGCGTGGCTGCCGGCGGAAGGCGGCCGGACCTTTCCGGTCAGCAATCCAGCGACGGGCGAGCTGCTCGCCGATGTACCCTTCGCCTCGGCGACCGACGTCGATCGCGCGGCGGCCATCGCCAGCGAGGCCGCCGTCGGTTGGGGCCGCACGCCCCTGGAGCAGCGGGTCGATCGTCTCCTCGAGCTGGCCCGCCGCCTGTGCGAGCACGCCGACGCGCTCGCCCTGACCGACACGCTCGACCTGGGCAGCCCGATCGCCGCCATGCGCGCCGACGTCCTCAGCGCAAGCGAGCGCGTCGAGCACCTGTGCGGCCTGGCGCGCGACCTGAAGGGCGAGTCCATGCGCCATTCGGAAGCGCTCCTGCACTACACGCTCCGTCAGCCGTTCGGCGTGGTCGTCTGCCTGCTCGCGTTCAATCACCCGCTCAAGTTCGCGGTGGTCAAGGCAGCTCCGGCGCTGCTCATGGGCAACGCCGTCATCCTCAAGCCCGCCGCGCAGACGCCCCTGTCGGCGCTCGAGCTGGCCGCGCTCGCCGGCGACCTGTTCCCGCCCGGCGTCTTCAACGTGCTCACCGGCGATGGTCCCGAGACGGGCGCCGCGCTGGTCCGCCATCCGGCGGTTCGGCGCATCAGCGCTCATCGGCGGCGTCGAGACGGGCCGCGCGGTGCTGCGCACGGCCGCCGACGGCATCAAGACCGTCAGCCTGGAGCTGGGCGGCAAGAACCCGATCATCGTCTGCCCCGACGCCGATCTGGACGCCGCCGTCGACGGCATCGTGGCCGGCATGAACTTCACGCGCAGTCAGGGCCAGTCGTGCGGCTCGACCTCGCGGCTGTTCCTGCACGAGGCCACGCGCGACCACGTCCTGCCCCGCCTCGTCGACCGGGTGCGCGCACTGCGGCCGCGCCCACCAACGGACCCGCAGAGCGAGATGGGCTGCCTCGTCTCGCCCGAGCACCTGGCCCGCGTGCTCCGCTACATCGAAGGCGCGCAGCGCGAGGGCGCGCGGCTCCTCTGCGGAGGGCGTCGCCCCGAGGATCCCGAGCTGGCGCGCGGCTGCTATCTCGAGCCGGCGATCCTCGACGAGGTCACGCCGCGCATGACGATCGCGCAGGAAGAGGTCTTCGGCCCCGTCCTCAGCGTGCTCTCCTGGCGCGACGAGCGAACGCTCGTGCGCGACGTCAATGACGTCATCTACGGCTTGACGGCGAGCATCTGGACCCGCGACCTGGCGACGGCCCACCGATTGGCTGCGCAGGTCGAGGCCGGGTACGTCTGGGTCAATGGCGTGGCCCGTCATCACACCGGCCTCCCGTTCGGCGGCTGGAAGCAGAGCGGTCTGGGGCGGGCCGAACACATGGACGAGCTGATCGGCCATACCCAGACGAAGGCGGTCACGCTGTGCCTGTAGGCGCGCCGGGAGCATGGCTGCACATCGATGCGCAATCGCTCGACGCGAGCGCGCGGCCACGATCTGCTCAAGTCGATCGTCGTCCCCAGACCGATCGCCTGGATCGCCACGCTGCGCCCGAACGGCGTGACCAACCTGGCGCCGTACAGCTGCTACGCGATCATCGGCTTCCGGCCGATGCTCGTCGTCGTCGGCTTCGAGCGCGCGCTCGGCCGCAAGGAGAAGAAGGACACGCTCCGCAACATCGAGCGGACCCGCGAGCTCGTGGTCCACACGGTCACCGAGGACCTTCTCGAGCGGATGAACGGCACGGCGCGGTCGGCGCCTGCCGACGAGAGCAAGCTCGCAGCCGCCGGGCTCACGCCACTCGCCTGCGAACAGGTCGCGCCGCCGCGCATCGCCGAGTGCCCGCTCGCCATGGAGTGCCGCGCCGTCGACATCCGGCCGGTCAACGAGGAGCACGACCTCGTCGTCGCCCAGGTCCTCGTCGTGCACGCACGCGCGGACATCATGAAGGACGGCCGCATCGACACGGCGCTGCTGCGACCGGTCGGCCGCCTCGGCGACGACGACTACGTGCGGCTGCACGACGTCGTGACGCTGCCCCGGCCGGAGCCGCGCAGGTGAACGCCGGCGAGGTCACGATCGCCGGCCGCATCCTCTTCCTCACCGAGGACCCTGCGCTCCTGCGCCGGCAGCTCGACGGTGAAGACCTCGCGTGGTCGCCGGCACTGGCGCTCCGCTGCGACATCAGCACCGACGAGATCCTGCCCGTGTATCGCATGTATCAGTTCGACGAACGCCTCGGCGAACACGCCTACGAGGGCCTGCGCACCGGCGACGAGTGTCCCGTCCGACCGGGCGACGTACGCAACGGAGGGTTCGCCGTCAGCGTCTCGGGCCGCCGCCGCGGCAAGGGCTCCAGCCGCGAGCACGCGCCCCTCGCCGAGCGCCACGCCGGGATCCGACTCGTGCTCGCCGAGAGCTTCGAGCGGATATACCGGGACAACTGCCACGACCTCGGGATCCTGACCTCGACCGACTTCGGGCTCGTCGAGCGGATCCGGCGCGGCGAATCCATCCCGGTCGCCGAGCTCGTGCGCGGGCTCGATCCGCTCAGCGCCGCCGTCGTCGCCCACGGTGGCCTCTTCCCCTTCGCCGAGGCCCGGCTCCGCGAGGACACGACGGTCCCGCCGGCCACGCGGCCCCGGCCCATGACGCTCGGCGAGAAGATCCTCGCCCGCCATTTCGTCGTCGACGCGGCGGCCGACCGGATCGGCGTGCCGGCCGTGCAGCCGGGCGACAGCGGCTTCCTGCGCACCGACCTGCGCGTCTCGCACGACTACATCACCGGGATGGCCGCCGGCATGCTGAAGGCGTACGTCGGCCCCGACGTGCGCGTGCGCGATCCCGACTCGATCGTCCTCTTTCGCGACCACCTGACGTTTCTCGACGAGGCGATCACGCCGGAGCGCCGGGCGCTCGGCCTGCTCGACGCCGCCGGGGAGCTGGCGCGGGCGCAGGAGCGCTTCGCCGCCGAGCAGGGGATCCGGCTGCACGGCGAGCAGGTCGGCCGCAAGGGCTCCGAGGGCATCAATCACAACATGGTCCTCGAGTCCTATGCCAATCCCGGCGCGTTCGTGGTCAGCGCCGATTCGCACGCGCCGCACGCCGGCGCCATCGGCTGCATCGCCGTCGGGGTGGGCTCGACGGCGATGGCCACCGCCTGGCGCACGCGGGACGTGCGCGGCGTGGTCCCCGAGTCGGTTCGCGTACGCTTCGAAGGCCGCTTGGCGGCCAACGTCTCGGCCAAGGATCTGGTGCTCTTCCTCCTCCGCCACGCGGCGGTGAAGGCCGGCCGGCTGGTCGGGCGCCTCGTCGAGTACGAGGGTGCCGCCGTCGGCGCGCTCGGCATCGACGAGCGCGCCACCCTCACGAACATGGCCAGCGAGCTCGGCGCATTCAGCGCACTGGTCGCGCCCGACGGCGTCACCGTCGACTACCTGCGTGCACGCGGCCTGGCCCGCGCCGACGCCGAGGCGCTCTGCACGGACCTGTGCGCCGATGCCGATGCCGTCTACAGCGAGTCCCTGACGATCGACGCGAGCGGGATCCGACCCATGGTCGCGCGCCCGGGCGATCCGGGCAACGGTGTCTTCGTCGACGACCTCGGCGAGGACGTTCGCGTCGACATCGCCTATGGCGGCTCGTGCACGGCCAGCAAGGTCGCCGACATGGACATGTACGCGCGGGTGTTCGCGGCTGCGCTCACCGAGGGCAAGCGCGTCCACGACGGTGTGCAGTGCTTCATCCAGGCCGGCTCCGTCGCGGTGCGTCGGCATTGCGAGGCGCGCGGCTACCTCGACGTCTTCCGCCGCGCCGGCGTGCGCTTCCTCGAGCCCGGCTGCGGCGCCTGCTGCAACGCCGGCCCGGGCGTGTCCAGTCGGCCCGAGCAGGTCACCGTGAGCGCGATCAACCGCAACTTCCCAGGGCGCAGCGGGCCAGGCAGCGTCTACCTCGCGAGCCCGTACACCGTCGCGGCCTCGGCGGTGGCCGGACGGATCGTCGCGTACGTGCCCGTCGCCCGATGACGGCGATCCGCCGGGCGTCGTGCCTACAGCGTATCGAGGAGCATGACCGCCCGACCATGGAGGTCGCCGATCGCCGCCTTGATCGCCGCCGCGCAGGACGCCCCGACGCCCCTCCCGCCTGCCGGCGCGACCGCGCGCGCCGCCTTGGCGAGCAACGCCGTCGCTCGCGTCAGCGCGCGGCGCTGCTTCGGGCCGACGCCCGTCGTCCCGCCGACCAGCGCACAGGCGCGCTGCAGGCCTCGTGTCACGCCCGCCGGGACCGACTGACCGCTGCACGCGGCCGGCTGCGCCCGCGCGCAGGCGCAGGAGACGGCGTCGAGCCCGGTCTTCGGCTGGGCATCGCAGGTGTGCGCGGAACCGCAGCTCCCGGCGCACGGATCGCCGCTGGTCGCGCAGTCCGCGTCGGCGCGACAGCAGCCCGGGATCGGCGTGTGCATGCAGCCCGTGGTCTGGTCGCAGGTGTCGACGGTGCACGCATCGGCGTCGTCGCAGCCGGCGGTCTGCCCGCCCGTGCAAACATTGGCGACGCACCGCGCGCCGGTCGCGCAAGCGTCCTGGCCGCAGTCGGCGCTCGTGCGGCAGCAGCCGGTGATCCCGACGTGTACGCAACCCCGATCGACGTCGCACAGGTCCTGCGTGCAGGGATTGCCGTCGTCACAGGCGACGGCGACGTGCGTGCAGCCGGTCGGCTCGACGCAACTGTCGATCGTACAGGCGTTGCCGTCGTCGCAGTTCGGCGGCGTCCCGGGGAGGCATTCCGGGATCACGACCGCCCCGAAGTGGAAGGGAACGCACTCCGATGTTCCGTTGCACACCTGGCCGTCGTCGGGGCAGTGCGGTGCGTGGGAGCAGCCGTTGCCCGGCACAAGTTCCGAGCAGGAGTCGTCGGTGCAGACGTCGCCGTCGTCGCAGTCCAGCGCCGAGGGAACCGTGCACGTGCCGTTGGCGTCGCAGAAGTGCGCGCCGGGATGACACTTCGAACCGAAGCTCGCGCACTCCGCATCCGACGCGCATGCGCCGGCCGGCGCGGCACGCCCGAGCAGCAGGGCCGCAACCGCCGGAAGGAGCCAGCGGAGAACGCGCGTCACTTCACGCACGACGACGTCGGGATGCACGCCGGCCCATCCGCCGTCGCACAGCACGTCATGTTGGCGTTGGTGTCGCAGCACTGCCCGTTGCCGCAGCAGAGGGTTCCGCTCGGGCAGCACAGCGGATCCCCCTGCCCCGCCGGACACGGGTCCTGGGCGACCGGACACTGCTGGCAGGTGCCGTGTGCCGGATCGGTGCACGCGAAGCCCACCGCGCAGCAGCTGGCGCCGCAGGCACGCTCAGGGGGGCAGCAGGTCGCGCCGTTGTTCAGACACTGTCCATTGCAGCACTGTCCGTTGCAGCAGGTATCGAGCGCGCCGCAGCAGTTTGCGCCGCACTGAAACTTCGGCGCATCGCAGCAGGTGGTACCGTTCAGGCAGTTGTGCGACGGGCAGCAGGTGTCGCCACACACGTCGGCGACGTTGCAGCATGTCACCGGTGCGAGGCACGTCTGCCCCGGACCGCAGCAGTTGCTGCCGCAGCATTCCTGCGTCGAGGGGCAGCAGGTGTTGTCGGGCCCGCAGGCGTTGGCGCCGGTCGCGCAGCAGGTCTTCGAGTTGGCGAACCCGTCGACGCAGCTCTCGCCCGCGGCGCAGCAACCGTTGTTGCAGACCGGGCCGTGGTTGGACGGGCAGCAAATGCCCTGGTTCCGGTCCGCACAGGTGTTCCCTGTGCCGCAACAGAACGGGTTGGTCGTGCCGCAGCACTCGTCCGCCGGGCAGGCCTCGCCGCCGCAGCAGGCGTCGCTCGGACCGCCGCCGGAGCAGTGCCCGAGGCAGTCGAGCGGGCAGCACGGGTGCCCAGGTGACTGGCACGCCGAGCTACACGCGTTCTCCTCCTCGATGCAGCTGGCCCCGCTGACCAGGGCGCACGGGATGCACACCGCCGCCGATGAGACCGCCCCCAAGCCGCACGAGATGTAGCTGGCGAAGCACAGCCGGTCGCAGTTGTTGCACCCGGGGAACGGCTCGCAGAGGCCGAGGTCGTCGGTGTACGGGCAATTCAGCGCGCTGTCCCGTGGTTGAATGGCCGCGTTGGATTTCGGCGCCTTCGCGCAGGTGTCGAGCCGGAGCGCGGCGAACTTCTTGAGCGCCTTCTTCAGGTCCGGCCGGGATCCGCAGCGTCGGTGCCGGCCGACCGTCCTCGAAGGCGACGGCCTTCGGATCGACCGTGGCGCCGAAGAGCATCGTGCGCCGGCCATCGACGACGCCGCGGAACATGTCCCCCTCGCGCGTGAGCACGCTGGTGGTGACGCCCTTGAACCCCCGGCCGTAGGTCGTGGTGAGCGAGAGCGTCGCGGCGGACAGGGAACCTTCGATCGTGAGCACCGCCTGCTTCCGCCGCGTGACGACCTGGCGGAACGCGACGGCGCCGGTCGCGGAGTCCCGGCTCGACATCTCCGCCAGCAGGTAAGGCGGATTGGCGCCGGCACGGGCAGAGAGCGTGTCCACCTCGGCCGTGCCGTCGAGCTGCTTCGTGCAGCTTGGGCCGTTGCGCGTCGAGCTCTTGGCGATGGCATCTCCGCCCCCCGCGAGGCCGAGCGCCAACGCCAGACTGATCAGACTGCACACGGCGAGGTGCACGGGCTGTCGCTGCGACGCTATAATCACAGTCCACGGACGTCGGCGATCAACCGGCCCACCACCGCGTCGATCTTGGCACGGACCATGGCCGGAACGGACGGCTTCCTCGCGAGCCGCCCGATCGCCGTGAGCTTCGTCGCGGCGGCGTTCACCAGGCGCCTCCTCTTGCGCGGCTTCGCGTCCGCTGCCGCCTGGACGTCGGTCTGGACCGCTGACAGCAGGGCGAGCAGCTTCTTGCGCTGGCGGAAGGTGCTGGGAGCATCGCTCACGACGGCGTCGACGGCACCGACTCGGCACTCGACCGACTCGAAGGTCGACGCCACAGCGCACCCCGGCGGGATCGTGGTGGTCGTCGCGAACGGTGATCCCGGCGTGGTGGTGGTGGTCGTCGTGCCCCCAGCACATTGCGACAGGTCGACCTGGCACCCGATGCAGCGCGCGCAGGCTGGCGCGAGGGCCGGAATGGCCGTTGTGGCATCGCAGATGGTGATGATCTGCATGCCGGAGGCCATCGGGCATTCGCAGGCCTCGGCGCAATTCGCCTGGACGATGCCGTCGCCGCAGTATCCGGCACAATCCGGCAGCGTAGACGGCGGCACATACGAGGTGGAGGTCGTACTGCTCGTCGTCGTCGTGGTGCTCGACCCCCGCGTTGCGAGATACGCCGCGTAACCGTAGTCGCGATTCTGCGAGCCCACCGCGCCGACCCCGTCCGAGTTCGTGATCGTCGCGACGGCGGTGTGCAGCGCGTCGATCGCCGCATCGCCCCCGGGCTCGTCGCCCGGCGGGAGGCCGTGCCCGGCCACGATGCCCACCCCGGAGGAGATCGAGAAGTGCAGGGCCAAGGGCGTCTCCACGGGAACCGAGACGGTCGAGTTGGCTCCTCCGAACGGGCAGCCGGTGTCGGAGCCCGGCGAGAACTGAGGTGGATTGTCGACCACGACCGCCCCGAGGGTCTGGTCGCCGGCGGAGTTCAAGGAAGCGCCCACATGGCTGCGGATGGCCACCGGGCCTGCCGTATTGTGGGCCTGGCAGTCGACGAAGACGCCGAGGCTCACGGTGTCATGGTCCCCCGGGTTGGGCGCGGCCCTGGTGGCGGGGATCGTCACGACGTCGACGAAGGTGGCGGAGAACCCCACGTTTGCCTCGGCGTAGAAGGGGTTGTTCGCGACGGCGCCGGGAAACGGGTCACCGTACGAGAACGGCACGGTGGTGGCGAGACTGGCGGCCGAGAACCGGATCTCCCCGATGGTCGCGTCGAGGCTGCCGTTGGCCTGCGCGATGCCGGCGAACGACTGGGCCAGCCCGATGCCGAAGTGCTCGACCTGCGACGTCCCCCCGTGGACGTCGACGTGCTTCGCCGAGCCATCGAGCGCGTCCAGCCGCGTGATCGTCACCGTGCCGAGGTCGATCTGAGGGAACTGATCCAGGGTCAGGCCGGTGGGGTTGAGCGTTCCGACATACACGAGGCCGGTGGCGGCGGGCTCGGTGTCGACGGACGGCGCGGGCAGTGCGCGTACGATCGTGGGCACCAGCAGTACCACGACGATCCCGAGCCCCACGAAGGGCACATGCAGCGCACAGCGCGTCGTTGACCGACCTCTTTCTTCGTCAATCAGCGTTGCTCGCGTTCAGCACGCAGCGTGCCGATGGGCGGGCACGTAGCGACACGGACGTCCGCCCTCTCAGGCGCCGCCTTTCGCCTCAATCGACGTGGGGCGGGGCGTTGCGCCCCGCGCGATGCGCGAGAGGTGCGCGCCGGGGAGAAGGGTCTGGGCGGGTCGCCTGCCCTAGACTATCGGCTGACCGCGCGCACCGCGACGACCAGCTCGAAGTCCGGGTCGTCGTAGTCGAGCTCGTCCGGTGTCAGCTCCTCGGTGGCCAGACCGTGCAGGAACGCCACCGCGGCGAGTACGTTGCCGTAGGCGACCGTCCGAACGTCCGCCGGGGGAAAGACGCGGCCGAACAGGTGTCGCGCCGATTGGGTGGTGAACCGCCAGTACTCGCCCCACGGATCGACCCCTTCCCGCCGGCAGATCCTGCTGATCCCGCTGCTGGTCGTCAGCAGCACGCCGCCGGGCACGAGAATCCGCGCCAGATGGCGCAGCGCGGCCTCGACGTCGAGGATCATCTGCAGCGTCTGTGTGCAGATGATGCAGTCGAAGGACGCGGACGCAATGGCGTCGGCGCGCGTGAGGTCGGCGACGATCGTCGCCTGCGGGTTCCCGGCGACGACGTGGAGTACGTCGCTCCGGGTGACGCGGTCGCCGCCGAACTGCCGGGTGTAGCGGTCGTCGCCGATCTCGAGGACGCGGCCCCGCACGTCGGCCGCGTGGGCGCTCAGGAACCGTTCGATGTAGTAGCGGTCGATCGGCAGCCCCCGGTCCAGTCCCATGACACGGCTCACCGGCGTGAGCCGGCGGAGACCGCCGAAGTCGACGGTCCCCCGCCGCGGCCACTGCAACCGGTACTGGTGCTGCCGGGCCCGGAGCCAGCGCCGCACGCCGAGTGGCAGCCGTGCGGCGATCGACGATGGCCTCACCGCGGACTCTTCACGCAGAGAAAGCCGGCGAAGTTGTACCACTGGAAGAACGTCTCGACGATCTCGAACCCGTTGCGTCGGAACAGGGCCAGGTTCTCGTCGATGCGATATGGCACGAGGACGTTCTCGAGCGCCTCTCGCTTGCGACCGATCTCGACGTCGGAGTACGCGTTCCGCCGTTTGAAGTCGTAGTAGAGCTCGACGAAGAATCGGTTCGTGTGCGAGCTGGCCGTGAGGACCTTCTCCGTCACGATCAGCGCTCCCTTGGGCCGCAGCGCGTCGTACACCCGGCGGATCAGCTGGTCACGGTTGAGCGGGCGCACGAACTGGAGCGTCCAGCACAGCGTGACGATGCCCGCGTCGGTGAGATCGAGCGTGGCGGGGTCGGCGTTCAGATCGGCCCAGCGCAGCTCCACGGCGTCGGCGTACCCGTGCGCCGCGACCTTCTCCTTCGCCCGCTCGAGCATGGGCGGAGCGTTGTCGCAGCCCACGAGCTGCACCGGAGGCTGGAGCCCGCGGGCGAGCTGGACGAGGGTGGTGCCCGTCGAGCAGCCGAGGTCGTAGACGCGGCTGCCCGGTGTCCAGAACTTGGCGGCCAGCTCGGCAAGCATCGACTGCTGCTCCCGGTAGAGCGGGACACTGCGCTCCACCATGTCGTCGAACACCGCGGCCACCTGGTCATCGAACTCGAAATCCGTCGCGCGGGCGGTGGTCTGCGCGAACAGGCGGTCCTCTGCCATGGCGAAATTATCGGCCGGCGCTGCCGGAGCGGCAAGCCCTCGGGGAGGGGAGCGGGCGCCACCCTGGCGACGGCCCGTCCGCCCTCACGACCGGGGCGACGGACAGCTCTTCTCGCGCGGTAGGCTATCCGGCTAGAGTGCCGGCGTGGGCGATTTCATCGCGCGGCTCGTCGATCGTTGGCTGCCGCCATGGGGGTCGCGGCCTTCGGCCCGCACCGACAGGGCACGGTGATCACCCACGATATCTGGCGCTGCCCCCATTGCCGGGACGCGCTCACCGATCATGGCGACCACCTCCGCTGTGCCGGCTGCCAGGGCCGCTACGAGTGCGTGGACGGGATTCCGGACCTCAGAACGGCGGGCGAGAGCGCGATCGATGTCGCCGAAGACCTGCGGGTGGCGCGCGAGCTGGCGGCCAGCCCGCACGACACGCTCGAGTCCCTCGTGCGCAGGATGTATGCAGGTCGCGTCGGTTGGGACGAGGGCCGCGTCTCCTTGCGGACGAGCCAGGTACTCGAGGCGCCGCTCCGTCTTCGGGTCGATGTCGCGGGCTGGCTCGGGAAGGCGATTCGACCGGGCCGCCTCACGCTCGATGTCGGCTGCGGCCCGGGAATGCTGCTTGCGGCAGCCGCCGCGAAGGGCTGCGACGGAATCGGCATCGATGCGTCCATGACCTGCCTCGTCGTCGCCAAACGGCTGATCGCGGAGTACGGCGGCAGGCCGAGGCTGGCCGCCGCCCTGGGCGAAGCGCTGCCGCTCGCCACCGAGTCGGTGGACGCCGTGGTGTCGCTCGACGTCATCGAGCACGTTGGCGACCCCGGCGCCTACCTCGCCGAGATCGATCGCGTCACGCGTATCGGAGGCCGCGTGGCGCTGAGCACGCCGAACCGCTTCAGCCTGACCGCGGAACCACATGTCTTCGTGTGGGGCGTCGGCTGGTTGCCGCGCCGATGGCAGCCCGCCTACGTGCGGTGGCGAAGCGGCAGATCCTACGGCAACACGCGACTGCTCAGCAGCCTCGGCCTGCGTCGCCTGCTGAAATCGCATACCGGCATCGCGTACACGGTGCTGATTCCACCGGTGGCGCCCGAAGACATCGCGCGGTTCCCGCGCCGCAAGGCTCGGCTGGCGGAGTGGTACAACGTCGTCTCCAGGATGTCGGCGGCGCGCTGGTTCTTCCTGCTGTGTGGGCCCTTCTTCCGCGTCAGCGGGGTCAAGACGCCGCAGGCACCAGCTGCAGGGGCAGCGAGGGCACCGACACGGGCGCTCGACCGGGCGGCGGGATAGCCCGTGCGATTCTGTATGGTCACGACCTTCTTCCCTCCCTACAGCTTCGGGGGGGACGGGACGTACGTCGAGCAGCTCTCGCTCGAGCTGGCCCGGCGCGGCCACGAAGTCCACGTCGTCCACTGCGCCGACGCCTATCTGGCCCTGGAGCCCAAGGGACCGCGCAGAGGGGCCACTGCTCGGCACCCGAACCTCACCGTCCACACGCTGAAGAGCCGGGGCGGCATCCTTTCGCCCCTCGTCACCCAGCAGACGGGACGGCCGGGGCTGAAGGATCCGCAGCTCCGCGATCTCCTGGAAGGCTCTCGCTGGGACGTGATCCACTACCACAACATGTCGCTCATGGGCGCCACCGCCCTCGGCTATGGCTCGGCCATCAAGCTCTACACGATCCACGAATACTGGCTGATCTGCCCGATGCACGTCCTGTGGAAGTTCGACCGCGAGGTCTGCGAGGAGAAGGCCTGTGTCCGCTGCATGCTCCATGGCAAGCGTCCGCCGCAGCTCTGGCGCTACACCGGGCTCCTCGACCGTTGCCTCCGACACGTCGACCGCTTCCTCTGCGGGGCCCCGTTCACCGCCGAGAAGCACCGGGAGGCCGGCCTGGACCTGCCCTTCGTCCATCTGCCCGCCTTGTCGATCGCCGACGGCGATGCCGACGGAACGGATCCCCCGCGCCACCCGGCTGCGGGCGACGGACCGTACTTCCTCGCCGTCGGCCGCCTGGAGAAGATCAAGGGCTTCCACACGATCCTGCCGGTCTTCCGTCGGCGCCCGGACTACCGGCTGCTCATCGCTGGGGAGGGGAGCTACGCGTCGCAGCTCCGGGAGATTGCCGGCGGGGCGCCGAACATCCACTTCCTGGGACACGTCCCCCATTCCGAGCTGAAGGCGCTCTACCGAGGCGCAACGGCGGTCGTCGTCGCGTCGCTCACGTTCGAGGTCGCTCCGCTGGTCGCCATCGAGGCCTTCCACGAGCGCACACCCGTCATCGCGCGTGAGCTCGGCAGCCTGACGGAGCTGACCGAGGGACGAGGCCTGCTCTTCCGCGACGAGCCCTCCCTGGAGGCCGCCCTCGAGCGGCTGTCGACCGACACCGCCCTGCGCGATCGCCTCGGGCGCAACGCCCAGGAGACCGCTCGCGAGACCTGGAGCCGCGAGCGCCACTTTACCCGCTACTTCGCGATCATCGACGAGCTGCGGACATCGCGGGCCATGACCACCCCATGATCGACCTACCGCTCGTGACGCGCGCAGGCGCGGTGACCTTGCCGATCCTCACCTTCCACACGCTCGATCGCGAGGGGGACGTCGGGTCACTTGCACCCGAGGTTTTCCGGCAGGGCATCGCCCGCCTGCATCAGCGGGGCTTTCGCACGCTCGCCCTCGCCGATGCCGTCGCCATGCTCCGTCGCGGGGCAGCGCCGCCACCGCGTTCCCTGGTCCTCACCTTCGACGACGGCTATCGCAGCGTCTACACCGACGCCCTGCCCGTCCTCGCGGAGTACGGCATGACCGCGACGGTCTTCGTCGCGGTTGGAGAGCCAACGGAGGCGAGAGCGCGCGACCGCCTCCCGCCCCTCTTCGGACGCGCGATGCTCGCCTGGGACGAGATCCGCGAGTTGAGCCGGGCCGGCATCGCCATCGGCGCGCACTCGCTCACGCACCCCGATCTCAGCCGTCTGCCTGCCGACCGCCTCGAGGCCGAAGTCTGCCGCTCCCGCACGATCCTCGAGGAGCGCCTCGGGTCGGCGGTCCCGGGATTCGCCTATCCGTACGGTCGCTACGACCAGCGGAGCTACGCGCTGGTGCGTCGCCACTTCGACTTCGCCTGCTCGGACATCTTCGCGCTGGCGAGCCCCTCGAGCGACCCGTGGGCGCTCGAACGCGTCGACACCTTCTACTTCCGCGGCCCGCGCCGGTTCGGGTTGCTCGGCAGCCGCTGGTTGCCCGCCATGGTGCGCGCCCTCGCGGTGCCGCGGCGCTTCCGCCGCCGCGTGATGTCGCTGCTGAGCAACGGTGTTCCTTCGGCATGAGCACCCGCTTCCTCGCCGTCGCCGTCGACTTCGATGGAACCCTCACCGAGACCGGCCGTCCAAGCGCCGACGTGCTCGTCGCGCTCAACGAGGTCCGCCAGCGCGATCGACGCGTCGTGCTGGTGACCGGTCGCATCCTCGAGGAGCTGCGCGCGGTCTTCCCCGACTGGGCCGACCACTTCGACCTCGTCGTCGCCGAGAATGGCGCCGTCGTCGCGGCGGGCGCCCTCGACCTGCGACTCTGCGCGAAGGTCCCGCTGGAGATCGACGCCGCCCTGCGCACCATCGACGCCACGTTCCGCCGGGGACAGGTGATCCTCGCGACGCACGCCCAGTACGAGCCCGCCGTGGCCGACGTCCTCCACAACCGAGGTCTCGACTGCCAGCTCGTCCGGAATCGTGGCGAGCTGATGGTGGTGCCCGCCGGCGTCTCGAAGGCCACCGGGCTGCGGTACGCACTCCAGCGGCTCGACGTCTCACCCCACAACACCATCGCCATCGGCGACGCGGAGAACGACCTCTCGATGCTGGCGATGTGCGAGATCGGTGTCGCCGTCGCCAACGCGATCGACTCCGTCGCCGCGCAGGCCGACCTGCGTCTCGCCGAGCCCGACGGCGCGGGCGTCGCGCGGTTCCTCTGGGACGCCGTGCTCCGCGACGACGTGCGCCTGCAACCCCGGCGCTGGTGCCTTCCTCTCGGCCACGCCCCCGACGGCAGCCCCGTCTCGCTCCCCGCGTCGCAGACGGACATCCTGATCGTGGGCGGGCCCGGCAGCGGCAAATCCTACGCGGCGGGCCTCATCGCGGAACAGCTGGTCCAGCTCGGATACGTCGTCTGCGTGTTCGACCCCGAGGGCGATCATGCGCCGCTCGGCCATCTACCGAGCGTGGTCACGCTCGGTGGGCGCGACCGCCTTCCCGCGATCGAGGACGTGGCCCGGATCTTCGAGCACGGCGGCACGAGCGTGATCGTGGACCTCACGCTCGTCTCGCCGACGGTGCGCGACGAATGGACCTGCGGTGCGCTCCGCTTCCTCGAACGACGGCGCGCCCGGACCGGGGTTCCGCACTGGATGATCATCGACGAGGCCCATGCCCCGCTCGGCGAGGATGCGGGAGGCGAATGCCTCGACCGCGGACAGAAGGGACACTGCGTCGTCACGTACCGGCCCGACCGACTGGCCGAACCGATCGTCGCCGACGGCGCCGACTGCATACTGCTCATGGCCGGCGAGGACGGAATCGACCGGGCGAGCGCGAGCGCCCTCTGCGGCGTGACCGGCCTCTCGATCGACGCCCTCCGCCCGCACCTGAGCGCCGTCGGCGTCGGCGAAGCCCTCGTGGTGACGGGTCGCAACCCACCGACGATCCAGCACGTCGCCTTCGCTCCGCGCTCCGTCCCGCACATGCGACACTGGCACAAGTACGAGGACGTGCATCTGCCCGTCGGACTGCGCTTCTACTTCCGCGGGCCCAACGGCCTCACCGGTGCCGTCGCGGGCAGCCTGACGGAACTGCATCACGGCCTCCGGGCGGCGTCGCTCGAGGTGCTCCGGCATCACGCACGGGGGCGCGACTTCTCGCGCTGGGTCTCGGACGTGCTCCGCGACGCCCCGCTGGCCTCGGCCCTCCGGGTCGGCGAGCGCAGGCTGCGCACGGCCGCATCGGACGCAGACGCCCAGACCGCCCGGTCCGCGCTGCTGGCCGCCATCGAGGGCCGCTACCCACTCGACCAGGGCTGACCCCGGGTCGCCGAGCGTCGTCACCACCGGTTGCCGGGTCACGCCGCTGCGGGGTAGACGCCATGGCCATGGGAGCGACGACGCTACTCGGGAGCGGGTCGATCTCGGTCATCGATTACCGGTGCACCCTCGGGCCCGACGACGAACCGTTCGTCGAGCGACACGAGAGCTACTCGGTCTCCTACGTGCGCGAGGGAAGCTTCGGGTACCGGCTCCGTGGCCGTTCCTTCGAGCTAGTGGCCGGGTCGATCATGATCGGCCATCCCGGCGACGAGTTCGTGTGCACGCACGACCACCTCCACGGCGACGAGTGCCTGTCGTTCCACCTCGCCCCGCACCTGGTCGAAACGATCGGCGATCGCGCCTGTGTCTGGCGCACCGGGTACGTCCCGCCCGTGTCCGAGCTGATGGTCCTCGGCGAACTCGCGCAGGCGGTCGCCGACCGGCGCAGCGACGTCGGGCTCGACGAGGTGGGGCTGCTCTTCGCATCGCGCTTCGTGGAGGTCGTCGGGCAGCGCTCGCCGCGCGCGCCGGCCCCCCGCGCCCGGGATCGCCGCCGCGCCGTCGACGCCGCGGTCTGGATCGACGCGCACGCGCACGAGGCTATCGACCTCGAGCGCGCCGCGGAGGTGACCGGGCTCAGCGCCTTCCACTTCCTGCGGCTGTTCGCGAGCGTCCTCGGCGTGACCCCGCATCAGTACCTGGTGCGCTGCCGCCTTCGCCACGCCGCGCGGCTGCTGGCCGAGAGCGACCGCGCGATCACGGACGTCGCCTACGACGTCGGGTTCGGCGATCTCTCGAACTTCGTGCGCTCGTTCCACCGCGCCGCCGGCGTGTCGCCGCGCGCCTTCCGGCGCGCGTCCCGCGGCGAGCGCCTGGTCGGGCCACGGATCCCGCGTCAGTCGCCGCCGCCCCCGCCAAGCGAGCAGAGGCCGCCCAGGTAGGCGCTGAGCGAGCCCGCCTTCCCCACCAGCTCGGGGAACGGCGGCATCCGGTCGGCGCCATCGGCGAGCGCCTCGCCGAGATCCTCGCCCCCGCAGCGGATGTTCGGGCCGAACACCCCGTCGATGTTGCGACCGCCGCCCGCCGTGGGGCCGTGGCAGCTGGCGCAGTTCGAGGCGTAGATGTCCTTCGTCCGCCCGCTGCAGAGATCGCGAAGCTGCCGTACGATCTCGTCGAGTCGCGCGTCGGGGAGCGTGCTCCCGCTGAAACGCGGCATGGCGCCGTTTCCGCGGCCGCGCCGGACGGCATCGGTGACGAGGCTCCGCACCGCGCAACGGATGTCCTGTCGAGCCGACAGGCCCGTACCGTCCGTTCCGTGGCAGCCCGCGCAGTTCTCGGCGTACGCTCCCGCCGCGGCACCGCCGCCTCCGCTGTTGCAGCCCGCCTGCGCCACGAGATCCGCCCACTGCCTGAGCGCCTGCGCCTCCGGGCTTTCCGCGCTGATCTGCTGGCCGCCGCCATGCGGTACGGCGGCGAGGGGCTTCTGGAGGATCAGAGACGCTGCCGGGTTCGCCTGGTCGACCAGGAGCGCCACGGCCCGCGCCGTGCCGAGCGGATCGCCGCGCATCACCCGGAGCCGCGTGGCGCCCGCAAGGCCTCCGGCGACGTGACAGCCGCTGCAGATCGGAACGAGGACCTGATCCATCACCCCGGACGTGAACTGGGCCTGATTCTGGGTGAACACCGCGTCACAGTTCGAACCGTCCCCGGATGTCGCCCGCAGCGTCACGGTGAGCCGCCCGCGCGCATGCGCCTGCGCACCGCGCACCCGGGCCCTGCCTCCGACGCCGCCGCCCGCGACCGTTCCGCGCCACACGAGACGCGTACCACCGGCATTCGTCCCCACGAGCTTGAAGCGAGCGCCCACGACGCGTCCCTGCACCGCGTAGGTCCCGTCGACGCCCGGTGCGGCGAGGCCGAGGACGACCGTCCCCTCGAGCGTGCTGCCCGTCTGGGTCAGCGCGGCCGCCACCTCGACGGGCTGCGCGCGACCGACGATGCGGAGCTGCCCCGCATAGGACCCGGTCACGTCGGCGCGTACGGTGGCCGCAGTGGCAATGAGGCCCGAGAGGACGACGAGCAGACAAGACGATGCGCGGATCATGGTCCGGCATGGTGCAAGTCCGGTGCCGCAGCCACGATGCCGCGCGTCCGGGGTCCGCCGATCCCGCCCGCCGGGGCCGCGCAAGACTCTGCACGGCGCCCTGCACGGGGATGCACTCAGAGGCCGTACCGTTTGAGCTTGTACCAGAGCGTCCGCTCGCTCACTCCCGAGCAGCCGTGCGGCCTGCGCCTTGTTGTCGTCGGCCGCGACCAGCGCGCGCAGGATGAGCTGCCGCTCGAGCTCCTCGACCGCCGGCTCGAGCAGCAAGCTCTCGGCCGCGGGTTCGGCTGCCGAGGGCTCCGCCGCCGGCAGCAGCATCCGAAAGAACCGGGCATCGACCTCGGGGCCGTCGCACAGCACCGCGGCGCGCTCCATGAGGTTCTGCAGCTCACGCACGTTGCCCGGCCAGTCGTACGCCTCGAGCAACTTCGCCGCGTCGGGCGTGACGGCCAGCGGTCCCTTGCCGAGGTCGCGGGCGAAGACGCCGAGGAAGTGCTGCACCAGTGGCCGAACGTCCTCGCGTCGCTCGCGCAGCGGCGGCAGGTCGATGTGGAAGACGTTCAGCCGGTAATAGAGGTCCTCGCGGAAGCGATCGGCGCGGATCGCAGCCCCGAGATCGCGGTTCGTCGACGACAGCACGCGCACGTCGACCGCGATGCGCTTGTTGCTGCCGACGCGCTCGATGACGCCCTCCTGCAGCACGCGCAGCAGCTTCGCCTGCAGCGGGTACGCCATGTCGCCGATCTCGTCGAGGAAGAGCGTGCCGCCGTCGGCGAGCTCGAACTTGCCCGTCCGATCGCGATCGCGCGCCGGTGAACGCGCCGCGCGTGTGCCCGAAGAGCTCGCTCTCGAGCAGCTCGGCCGGAATCGCGGCGCAGTTGAGCGGCACGAAGAAGCGCTCGCGGCGCGGGCTCAGGTCGTGGATGGCGCGCGCGACCAGCTCCTTGCCCGGTGCCCGTCTCGCCCGTGATCAGCACGCTGCTGCGCGTCGGCGCCACGCGGCGGACCAGTTCGTAGACCCCCTGCATCGCCGCCGAGGCGCCGATGAGGTTCTCGAACCCCGGCGCCGGCGCGACCTGCTCGCGCAGGTAGCGGTTCTCCGTGCGATAGCGCCGCATCTCGAGCGCGCTGCGGATCGTGAGCTCGATCGCCTCGACGTCGAACGGCTTCAGGACGATAGTCGAAGGCGCCGCGCTTCATCGCCTCGACCGCCGTCTCGACGGTGCCGTACGCGGTCAGCACGATCACCGGCACGTCGGGGTCCGCCTCGTGCACGCGGGTGAGGAGCTCGATGCCGCTCATGCCGGGCATCCGGAGGTCGGTCAGCACGAGGTCGACCTGCTCGCGCTCGACGAGCGCGAGCGCCTCCTCGGCGCTGTCGGCCGCGACCGACTCGATCCCCATGCGCTCGAGCAGCATCTGCAGGACGCGGCGCATCTTGCGCTCGTCGTCCACCACCAGCGCCTTCGTCATCCCATCGCCCCCGCCGCCGGCAGCTCGACCCGGAAGGTCGCCCCACCGCTCGGCCCGCTGTCGACCGTCACCGTACCCTGGTGCGCCTGCACGATGCGCTGCACGAGCGCGAGGCCGAGCCCCGTTCCGCCTTCGCGCCGCGAGAAGAACGGCGTGAAGATGCGCTCCCTGCAGGTCGGCCGGCATGCCCGGCCCGTCGTCGGTGACCTCGAATCCGACCCGCCGTCCCGGCGCCGCGCACGGTGCGGACGATCGACGTGTCCGCCGGCGGGGAGGATCTGGAGCGCGTTCACGATCAGGTTCAGCGCCACCTGGTAGATCTGCTCGGGATCGCAGCGGGCGGGCGGCAGTGCGTCGATCGAGCTCTCGTCGCAGCTCGATCGTCTTCTCTCGCGCCTGTCCCTCGAGCAAGTCGAGCGCGCGCGCGAGCACCGCGCCGAGCGGAGTCGGCTCGATCGAGCGGCTCGCGTGGTCGGGCCAGCTCCAGCAGGCCGGCGACGACCCGTTCCAGCCGGTCGACCTCGCCGACGATCATCTCGACCAGCTCGCCGCATTGCGGGAGCTCCGGCGGAACCGCCCGGGCCAGCATCTGCGCCGAGCCGCGCATGATGCCGAGCGGGCGTCCGCACCTCGTGCGCGATCCCGGCGGCGACCTCGCCGACGAACGCGAACTTGGCGGCGACGAGGAGGTCCTCCTGTGCGCGCGCGAGCGCCGCCGCCATCGCGTTGAAGGAGCTCGCGAGCGCGCCGATCTCGTCCCGCGACCGTACTGCCACCGGGCGGGGCACCTCGCCGACGCGTGCGATCGCCTGCGTCGCACGCGTGAGTTCGCGGAGGGGACGGCTCAGCCGGGCGGCCCAGGCCGTGGCGATCACCAGCCCCGCGAACAACACGAGGGCAAGCGCGGACCCGATGCGGCGGCGCATGGCGTAGACGGGGGCAAGCGACTGCGCGAGGGGCTCCATCGCGACGGCCACCCACGCGGTGGGCTCGTCGTCGCCCCGTTCCCAGCCTGCGAGCATCCCCGCCTGCGAGAGCGTCACGTGCCCCCGACGTTCTGCCGGCGGAGCCGCGCGGGCCACCTCCGATGCGGCGATCCGGAGCGTCTCCTGCTCGCTCGGGTCGACGCCGTCGCGCCACGTCGCACCGATCACGTCGCCCGCCCGATCGATCACCACGATGTCCAGCGCGAGCCCGTGCGGTAGCAGGCTCCGACGGATGCGGTCCGCGATTCCCACCGCGTGCGACCAGTCGTAATAGCCAACGAGCACGCCAACGACCGTCCCGGAGCCCTCCGGGTCCGGGATCGGCACCGCGAGGGTGACCGCAGGGGGCGTCGCCTCGCGCGCGAGACTCGGCCCTCCCCGGAAATCCACGCCGCCGAGCGCGCTCGCAATCGGCTGACCGACGGCTGCCGTCTCCAGCCAGCGGGGGGCGCTCGTCGCGACCGGGCGACCCGCGCGGTCGACGCATACGAGCCCGAGGAACGGGGCGCCCCCGTCGATCGTATCGTGCAGGAATCGCGCGAGCCGCTTGTCCACGTCCCCGATCACCACCTCGCGCATCACGTCCTGGCGTGCCCAGGCTCGAAGATCCTTGTGGGCGTCCGCCACCGCGTAGCGCAGCTCGTCGAGGGTATCGTGGGCGACCTCGGTGAGCTGCCGGCCGGCCGTACGCTCGAGACCACCGCGCGCGCTCAGGTACGCGATCACCGCCAGCGCGACGCCGGGAACGACGATCAGCAGGACTGCGAAGAGCTGCAACTTGCCTCGCAGCGAGCGCACCGAGAACCAGTGCATCTTTTCTTGCGGGTCCCCGTTTGCTCGCGTAGTAGGTGGCGCTCCCCGACGGTCCGTCGACAGATGCAGAACCCGCCGCAGGCAGTCAAGCGCAGCATCCGGCCCGTCGTGCGGCTCGCCGTCGTGCTGGCTCTCGCCCTCGTCGGAACGGCACACGCGGGCACCGACACGGCGGCGGTCGGTTCCGGCGACGACGCACCGGCGTTCGCCGTCGCTTCGCCGCTCGGGCCGCTCACGTACACCCCGGGCCGGGGCGCCCGCCTCGGCGACACCGGCCTCACGCTGGGCGGCTATTCCAACGTCAACCTGACGCGGGAGCAGGACGCTCCGTGGCAGCTCGGGCTCGACGACCTGAGCTTCTTCGTCATCTGGGATCCCGACGGCTCGACTTCATCTGTTCTCGGAGCTGGAGTTCGAGGATCTCCTGCAAATCGACGGCCACGGGCGGGGCGGCACCAACAACTGGAGTTTCACCGCCGAGCGGCTCTACGGCGACTTCAGCCTGACCGACGCGCTCGGCGTGCGGATCGGCAAGTTCCTCACTCCGGTCGGCCGCTGGAACGTGATCCACGCCCAGCCCCTGGTGTGGACGACCTCCCGCCCGCTGGCGACGCTGCTGCCGTTCGACCCGCACACCACGGGCGCCATGCTCTTCGGATCGCTCGGCGCCGCCCGGGGTGCATTGGAGTACGCGCTCTACGGGCAGTGCGTGAACCAACTGGACCCGAGCGTCGAGCCGCAGACCGCCGAGCGCAGCGTCGGTGCCCGCCTCGACTACACGGCGTGGGGCGGATGGTCGGTCGGGGCGTCGTACGCGGCATTCTCTCCGCTCTCCGTCGCCGGCGTCCCGGCGGCACCAGCGGCCCCGTGGCAGCAGCTGCTCGGCCTCGACACGCTCTGGCAGCGCGGACCCGTCCAGGTGATGGGAGAGTTCGCCTACGAGAAGGACCAGTGGGGCCTCTACCTGCAGGGCGTGGTGGAGGTCCTGCCACGGCTCTTCCTCGTCGGCCGCTATGAACACTACGACCAGACCGCGAACCAGCCGACGGTCGACATCGGCGTCACCGGGCTCGCGTGGAAGCCGCTCCCGTACCTCGTCGTCAAGGGGGAGTACCTCTTCTCGCGTCATCGCGCCGAGGAGTCACCGCCGGGATTCCGGTCCTCGGTGGCGGTGCTGTTCTGACGATGCGGTGGGCGGCGGCGATCCTGGCGCTCTCACTCGCGTTGCCCGCCGCCGGCGGGACGCCGCTCGTGGTGATCGTCCACCCGTCGCGCACGGACACGCCGAAGGTCGAGGAGCTGGCACGCATCTACCTCCGCCAGCGGCGCTTCTGGAACGACGGCTCCCCGATCGTCCCCCTGAACCGTGAAGCCGGGAGCCCGGAACGCGAGGCGTTCTCGACCCGGATTCTCGGCGGCGGCAGCACGTTCCTCGCGTCGTACTGGAACGAGGCCTACTTCCACGGCGTCTTCCCCCCTGCGGTGCTCGCGTCGGGCACCGCGATCAAGCGCTACGTGGCCACGGATCCCCGGGCCATCGGCTACGTCGACGCGGCGGACGTCGACGACTCGGTGCGTGTCGTGCTGTCCCTCGACAGGGGAGAGCCCGGGGAGCGCCGCCGCTAGCGGGCTTCGACGGCGCGCCCCGGGCCGGGGGGGCACGAGAGCAAGCCGGGGGCCAGGCTCGCTTCGAGCAGCGAGCTGATGACGCCGATCTCCGGAACCGAGCTCCGTGCAAGGTCTTGCGGTCACGACCCGGACCCGGCACACACCCCTGCAGGAACATGCCGATCACTCCCCGGTCGCTCGACGAGACTCGACGGCATGCGCGTTGCTGTGCAGGTCATGGCAAGAGGCCGGAACATCCTCCGTGCGTTGGTCCTTCTCTCGTTCCTGCACAGTCCCGTCGCATTCGCGGGAACCTGGACGCTGATCGGTTGGAACAACCTCGGCATGCACTGCATGGACGGAGACTACGCCGTCCTCTCGCTGCTTCCTCCGTACAACACGATTCACGCGCAGCTGATCGACCCGCAGGGACGGATCGTCACGAGCGCCGCAGGCATCTCCGTGACCTACGAGGCCACCGCCGATCCCGACGGCTCGATCAACACGACGTCCTCCGGCAAGACGAACTTCTGGGACCACGTGCTGGCACTGTTCGGCGCGTCCATACCCGTAGACGTCGGACTGACCGGACTGCGCATGCCCGGCCCGGGCAACGGCGCCCAACCGATGTCGTTCGACGCGGCGCGCGGATGGTTCATCGCCGAGGGCGTGCCGATCACTCCCTACGACGACGCGGGCCACGAGAATCCGTACCCGCTCATGCACCTCGTGGCGCGGAGCCAGGCGGGGATCCTCGCGACCACCGACATCGTGCTCCCCGTCTCCGACGAGATGGACTGCAAGACCTGCCACGCGTCGACCGCGGGTCCGGCCGCGCGGCCGGCGGCCGGCTGGGTGAACGACCCCGATCCGCAGCGCGACATGCGCCTCAACATCCTGCGTCTGCACGACGAGCGGCAGGCCGGCGACCCGGTGTTCACCGCGGCGCTCGCCAGCGTCGGGTACGACGCCGCGGGTCTCTCCGCCACGGTGACGACGAGCGGGAAGTCCATCCTGTGCGCCAGTTGCCACCTCTCCGAAGCGCTCCCCGGCAGTGGACGGCCCGGCATCCTGCCGCTCACCCAGGCGATCCACGGACGTCACGCTGCCGTGGTCGACCCGTTGACCCAGCGCACGCTCGATGCGACCGACAATCGCTCCGCCTGCTACCGCTGTCATCCGGGCTCGGAGACGAAGTGTCTCCGCGGTGCCATGGGCGCCGCGGTCGCGCCCGACGGAACACTCGCCATGCAGTGCCAGAGCTGCCACGGCACGATGACCACGGTCGCCGCACCGACCCGAACCGGCTGGCTGAACGAGCCGGCCTGTCAGAACTGCCACAGCGGCACGGCGACCCGGAACAACGGTCAGATCCGGTACACCTCGGTGTTCGACGCACAGGGCCACCTCCGGCAGGCCGTCGACCAGACCTTCGCCACCAATCCGAATCAGCCCGCCGCGGGACTCTCGCTCTACCGCTTCTCGTACGGCCACGGGGGCCTCGCCTGCGAGGCGTGCCACGGCTCGACGCACGCGGAGTTCCCGAGCTCGCACCGCAACGACAACATCCAGAGCGTCCAGCGACAGGGGCACGTCGGCCTGCTGGTCGAATGTGCGAGCTGCCATGGCACGCAGCCCGCGACGGTGAGCGGTGGGCCGCACGGCATGCACCCCACGGGGCAGAGCTGGGTGAGCCAGCACCCGAACACCGTCGAGCAGGTGGGCGCGAGCGCATGCGCCGCCTGCCATGGCGCCGACCTTCGCGGCACGGTGCTGTCGCGCTCGCAGGCCGATCGCACGCTCTCGGCGTTCGGATCGAAACACCTGTGGCGCGGCTTCCAGATCGGCTGCTACACGTGCCACGCCGGGCCGGACGGCGAGAACGCCAACTCGAATCGCGCGCCCGTCGTGCAGGACGTCCGGACCACGACCCCGGTCGACACGGCGCTCCGGATCAGTCTGGTCGCCAGTGACGCCGACCACAACCCGCTCGTGCTGCGCATCGTGTCCCAGCCCGGCCACGGCACCGTCGCCCTGTCGGGTACTGCCGCGACCTATTACCCGGATGGCGGGTACAGCGGCACCGACACCTTCACGTTTGCCGCCTGGGACGGTTCGACCGACTCGAATCTCGGCTCGGCGACGGTCGGCGTCGGAGGCGCCCCCGGGTGCACCTACGCACTGGCACCGACGGCGCGCAGCTTCGGCGCCGGCGGCGGCAACGACAGCATCGCGGTCACTACCGCGGCCGGTTGCCCCTGGACTGCCGGTAGCGACATGCCCTGGGTGACCGTGACGGCGCCCGGCGCCGGCTCCGGCAACGGCGCGGTCGGCTACACCGTCGCCCCGAACACGACCGCCGCGGCGAGAGCTGCCACGATCACGATCGGTGGCGCCGTCTTCACGGCCACGGAGGCCGGTCTCGGCGGCAGCGGGGCGGACCTGACGGCACAGTGGCTCGGCCTCACGCGCAAGTGCAGCGGCTCGGAGGAGATCGTGCGGTGCCGCCTGCATGGCAAGGTCCTCGTCGTGAACCAGGGTGACGCGTCCGCCAACGCGTCCGTGATCCGCTTCTACCTGTCGGGGACGCCGTCCGTCGAGGGCGGCGCGACGTTGCTGAAGGAGGCGAAGTATCCCCTCCCGGCGACCGGGCCAGACCCGCAAGAAGGGACTCGGCGTTCGTCTTCCCGACGGCAGCGCGTCCGGGCAGTACGTCATCGCGGTCGTCGACGCGACCAACACGGTGGTCGAGACCGACGAGACCAACAACGCGGTGTCGTTCGGACCCTTGCCCTGAGAGCGGCGCGATATCCCGAACCCGATGGTCGCGGGGACGGGGCGACGGGGAGTCAAGTCGAGCCGCTCGCGGGGCTCAGTCGATGAAGGCGCCGCTGGCCGAGGCCGGGAAGCGGCAGGGATTCGTCGGCACGCAGCTCGACCCCGCACCCAGCGACTGGCCACCGAGCTTCGTGCAGCGCGACTCCTTCTGCACCGAGCAGGCGTAGCCGTTGGCGATGTTGGTGTCGGCGGCGCTCTCCAGCGGGGTCAGCAGGAGGCAGCAGGCGACCGTCTTCTTCGGCTGCTTGGTCTTCTTCGACCCGCACGTGGTGAGGCCGGCATTGAGCTTCAGGCTCTTCGCCGCCGCTTCCTTCCGCTTGTCCTTGGAGAGCTTCTTGATCTCCTTCTTGACGCAGGCGGCGAACTTGCCCGGACTCGCGGCGGTCTTGCAGCTGCACGCGCCGGGATCGGCGAGCACCTGGCCGCGGATCTCGCCGCTCAGGTTCGCGACGGTGTGGAAGTTGGCGTAGAGGAGCCCCTGGTAGAGGGCCTGGACGTTGGCCGGTGTCGAGGAGCACCGACCCGGACACCGGCACGCCGTCGTTCCTCGGCAGTACCGGCAGCGTCACCTTGACGTCGCCCGGCGTGCCCGGCGCGCCCAGGTGCAGGTGGCCCGCGATCGGATCGCCGGTGAGACCCGACACGGACGCCGTGTAGGCGAGCTTGCCGTCCTCGTCCGTGAACTCGAACGTGATCGCTCCGCCCGCGCTGCCGCCGACGCCCACCGGCGCTGGAACCTCCTGCGCCGCGTCGAGCTTGGCGCTCAGCGCGACGTGCGCCTCGGCGCCCGCCACCATCCATCCCATCAGTCCAGCAGTCACGAGGGCCACGAACAGTCGTCGCATCGGCAGAGCCTCCTCTCCTTCCCGGCTAAATGATAACTCCCCCCCGGTCAATGGAACCTTCCCGCCGGATACCCAGACGCCATGGCGGGAGCGGACCGGGCTGCTGCTCGCTCCGCTGGCATTCGCGCTCGCCTGGTGGAGCTGCGGCGCGCTGCCGGAGCCGGCGCGGCGACTGGCCGCGGTGCTCGCGGCGGTGGTCGTCCTCTGGGTGACGGAAGCGATCCCGATGGCGATGACCGCATTCCTCGGCGTCGCTGCCGCGGTGGTGCTCGGCGTCGCCCCGGCCACGCAGGCGTTCGCGCCCTTCGCCGACCCGCTGATCTTCGTGTTCATCGGCACCTTCATGCTCGCGCGCGCGATCTTCGTGCACGGGCTCGACCGCCGCTTCGCCTTCGCCCTCCTCGGCCTTCCGGGCGTGGGCGCGCATCCCGTCCGGGTGCTCGCCGCCTACGCCGGCATCACCGCCGTCATCTCGATGTGGATCAGCAACACGGCGACGGTCGCGATGATGTTCCCGATCGGGCTCTCGCTGCTGGCGGCGATGGACGCGCCGCCGCGCTACCAGGCGGCACTCCTCCTCTCGACCGCCTTCGCCGCCTCGATCGGCGGGCTCGCGACGCCCGTCGGCACGCCGCCCAACCTGATCGGCATCGGGCTGCTCCGCCGCGAGACCGGCGCCGAGGTGCCCTTCTTCTCCTGGATGGCCCTCGGCCTGCCGGTCACCGCGGTCCTGTGGGCATGGATGTTCGTCGACCTGCGCCGGGGTGCGGCGGCGACCGCGCACACCGCGGTCGCCGCGCTCGTCGCTCGCGAGCGCGCGCGCCTGGGTCCGTGGACGCGCGGACAGGTGAACACCGTGGTCGCGTTCGCCTTCACGGTCGCCCTGTGGGTGCTGCCCGGGGTGGTCGCGCTCGTCGGCGGCCAGGATCATCCGTTGTACCGCCAGCTCACCGGCGCGCTGCCCGAGGGCGTGGTCGCGATCCTCGGCGCCACCCTGCTCTTCGTCCTGCCGGTCGACCTCCGCCGCCACCGCTTCACGCTCGAGTGGGACGACGCGGTGCAGATCGACTGGTGGATCGTCTTCCTCTACGGCGGCGGCATCGCGCTCGGGACGCTCGCGTTCTCGACGGGTCTGGCGGAGGCGATGGGCCGCGGCCTCACGTCGCTGCTCGGCATCCGCAGCGCCGTCGGCCTGATGGCCGCGTCGACGGCGATCGCCACCCTGCTGTCGGAGACCACCAGCAACACCGCGTCGGCGAACATGGTGGTGCCGGTCGTGATCGCGTTCGCGCGCGCCGCCGGGATCGACCCGGTGCTGCCGGCGCTGGGCGCGACGATGGGCGCGTCGCTCGGCTTCATGCTGCCGGTGTCGACGCCGTGCAACGCCATCGTCTACGGCTCCGGCCGCATTCCGCTGACGGTGATGCTGCGCCACGGCCTCGCCCTCGACGTGGTCGGCGTCGTGGTGATCGTCGCCGTGCTCGCCGTCCTCGGTCCGCTCGTCATCCGCTAGCGGATCCCGCCCGCTTCCCCAGGCGGCGGAGCGCGCTCCGCGCCGCGAAGTAGCCGCACATCCCGTGCACGCCGCCGCCCGGCGGCGTCGACGCCGAGCAGATGAACAGGCGCGGATGCGGCGTCGAGTACGGATCGAGGCGCGCCACGGGGCGGGTGAAGAACTGGAAGAGGTCGGCGACGCCGCCGGTGATCGCGCCGCCGACGTAGTTGGGGTTGTCGCGCTCGAGATCCGCCGGGCGCATCGTGTGGCGCGCCAGGATGCGGTCGCGGAAGCCGGGCGCGAAGCGCTCGATCTGCCGCTCGATCGCCGCGGTGCAGATCGACGGTCGATCCCGCCGGCACGTGACAGTAGGCGTAGCCCGTGTGCTTGCCCGCGGGCGCGCGGCTCGGATCGAACTGGCTCTGCTGCACGACCAGCACGAAGGGCCGCTCGGGATGCTCGCCGCGCCACACCGCGGCCTCGGCGGCGGCGATCTCCTCGAGCGTGCCGCCGACGTGCACGGTCGACGGCGTCGAGGCAGCGCGGATCGCGCCACGGGATCGGCCCGTCGAGCGCCCAGTCGAGCTTGAACACGCCCGGGCCGTAGCGATAGCGGCGCAGCCGGCGCACGTAGCCCGCGGGCAGGATCGGCTCGCCGATGTCGGCGAGCTGCGCCGGGCTGGTGTCGAAGAGGACGACGCGCGCCGGCGGAATGTCGGCGAGGCGTGCGCACGTGCGCGCCGGTCTCGATCCGGCCGCCGAGCTGGCGCAGATACGAGGCGAGCGCCGCGGCGATGGCCTGCGAGCCGCCGGCGGCGACCGGCCAGTCCTCGACGTGCGCCGGTGAGCGCGAAGATCATGGCGACCGCCGCGGTGAGCGGCCGCTCGAGCGGCAGGATCGAGTGCGCGGCGCAGCCGGCGAGCAGCGCGCGCGCGCGCGCGCCGCGGAAGCGAGCGCGGAGCGCGACGCGTCGCGGGCAGCAGCCCGGGCAGCCCGAAGCGCGCCATCGCGAGCGGATGCCGCGGCAGGCGCAGCGGGCCGAGGAGATCGGCGAGCAGCGCGTGCGGCTCGCGCAGGAACGGCGCGAAGAGCCGTCGTGTAGGCGTCGCGCGTCCTCGCCGAGCTCGCGCGCCGTCTCGTCGAGCGAGCGGCGCAGCAGCACGGCCGGCTCGTCGTCGAGCGGGTGCGCCACCGACGCCGGCGGATGGATCCAGCGCAGACCGTGCGCCGCGAGCGGCAGCGTGCGGAAGAACGGCGAGAGGATCGCCCATCGGATGACAGCCGGAGCAGACGTCGTGCGGGAAGCCGGGCAGCGTCAGCTCGGCGGTGCGCGTGCCGCCGCCGATCTCGTCGCGGGCCTCGAGGACCCGCACCGACGCGCCGCCGCGCGCCAGCTCGACCGCCGCGGCGAGTCCGTTCGGGCCGGAGCCGACGACGACGGCGTCGTCCACCTGCTCAGACCTCGCCGTAGTCCCAGGGCGCGCGCCGGGCGAGCTCGGCGAGCTGCGACGTAGCCCTCGTCGAGCAGGCCGCGCTTGGCGTCGACGATGCGCCAGTGCAGCGTCGAGCCGAGCAGCGGCTGCGACTCGACCATGATCGCGCGCAGCTCGCCGTCCTCGAAGTCGCACTGCTCCTGGACGCACGCGAGCAGGCGCTCGTCGCACAGGTGTCCCTCGCCGAAGTTCCAGCCGAGGACCGAGCCGGCGACGTTCTCGCCGTCGACGTAGTTGTACTCCTGGAACGGGCGGCCGTCGATCGCCTGCGGCAGCAGCAGGCCGAGCGTCCGGCCCTGCAGGTGCAGCGAGCGGAACGCCATGCCGCGCGAGTCCATGCTCGCCGCCTCCGCCGGCGCGAAGCGCTCGAGCTGCTCGCGGAAGCAGCGGCGAGGCGCGCTTCAGCCGGTCGAGCTTCTTGTAGCTGTCGCCGCGGAACAGCCACGCGTTCCACGCCCAGTTGCCGGCGTAGTAGCGCATCGCCACCAGGAACGAGACCCGCGACGGGCACGAGGTTGCCGATCAGCGGCAGCAGGATCAGGCCGACGACAGGTAGAGCGCCAGCGGCATGCGAGCCGATGTCGAGCACGCGTCACCTCGGGGTGGCCGACGAACAGGAAGAAGGCGGCGTAGAGGCTGACCAGGTTCCACTCGAAGACGGCGCCCGCCGGCATGTTGCTGATGATGAAGCCGTGCAGCAGCAGCGACGAAGATCATGCCGAGCGACGAGCAGCGGTCCCGGCTCGGTCACGAACAGCAGCGTCAGCGGCGCGGCGAACTCGAGGAACGTGCCGGCGTGCGCCATCGTCTTGCCGAGCCGCGACGGCGTGAGGTCGTCGGGGTACGACGACGAACATGCGCCGCCGCAGCGACGCGCTCCGCAGCAGCGGGTTGTTCACCGTCATGACCGGGATGACGTAGCCGAAGGCGACGGTCAGCTTCGACACGCCGGCCCAGAACCAGATCGCGAGCTGCACCGCCTTGCAGCCGGCGATCCAGTTTCCGGCCAACAGAAAGCAGACGATCATCGCGAAGTGATGCTCGACGCGCGCGGCGAGCAGGATCGTCTTGTCGCCGAGGCCGCACAGCGGCAGCAGCACGACGATCGGCACGAGCTGCGACGGCGCCGATCGCCGGCGCCACGCAGCGCGCGCAGCAGCGACGCGACGAACGCCGCGTAGAGGGCGACGTCGAGCCAGGTGCGCGTCGTGCCGCCGAACAGCGGCAGGTTCGGGAATGGCGCCAGCTTGATCGTGCCCGGGCGCAGGAAGTGCAGGAACGCGGTGAACGGCGGCCAGATGTGGAAGCCGAGCGGGCCGCTCATGCAGCCGAAGCCGAGCACCTCGACGAGGCAGCGCCCAGATGAAGGCCTTCTGGAACGCGATGCCCTCGAGCCACCACGACGCCGAAGTTCCACGGACTGCCGAGCCCGGGCGTGAAGCTGCAGAAGAACATCCAGCCGAGCACGAACAGGCACAGCTTGACGGCGTGGAAGACGTACGCGGCGATCGGCAGGCCGATGCCCTGGAGGACGTAGTCCTCGCACCCCGCGCGCACGAGCGTCGCCGAAGCTCTGCTTCGACTGCTCGATCACGCAGCGCCCATAGTGGGTGCCCTACCCGAAGTCAAAATCCGGCCGCCCGCTCGCGTCCCCGCCGGTCGCACGGTAGCGTGGATGGATGCGGCGGTGGATCGGAGCCCTCGCGGCGTGCGTGCTCGCGATCGGCACCGCGCACGCCGACACGCTGTCGTCCGCGGGCAGCCCGAGCCCGGCCGACGTGTTCGCGCTCGAGGAGAACTGGGTCGCCGGCCTGGGCCTGGTGACGGACTTCCGCTTCCTGCCCGACGGCCGCGTCGTCGTGATCGAGAAAACCGGCGGCGTCTCGATCCGCCGCACCGACGGCAGTCTGGTCGGCGCCGGATCGTTCGCCGTCGACAGCGACAGCGAGAAGGGCCTCCTCGGGCTCGCCGTCGACCCGCAGTTCGCGACCAACCGGCGCCTGTACTTCTACTACTCCGCCACGAACGCCGATCAGGGCACCGACGCCGACCGCCATCGCGTCGTCGTGCGCACGCTCACGGGCGATCGGCTGGATGCGAGCGAGTCGATCCTGCTGCGCGGCCTGCGGGGTCCCGCCAACCACGACGGGGGCGCCCTGGACGTCGGACCCGACGGTCTCCTCTACGTCGGCGTCGGTGACACCGGGTGCAACTCGAGCCAGCCCGCCGAGGCGCAGATGCCGACCAACTTCTACGGCACGTGCCTCGCGGACGATCCGCAGGCGAACGGCGGCGGCAACGGCAAGATCCTGCGGATCGCTCTCGACGGCTCGATCCCCGCGACGAACCCCCTCGTCGGCGCAACCAACGTCAGCGCCTGCGGCGATGCCTGCGGCGTCGACCTCTCGCCGTCGCGGCTCGGTGCGCCGCGGGCAGACGTCTTCGCCTGGGGGTTCCGCAATCCCTTCCGCCTCTGGGTCGATCCGCTGACCGCCCTGGTCTGGGTCGGCGACGTCGGCGAGATCTCGTACGAGGAGATCGACGTCGTTCGTCCGGGTCGCCACCACGGCTGGCCGTGGCGCGAGGGCGCGCGCGGATTCGGGTCCGGCAAATGCAGCGACGTCCGCGTCGGCACGACGCCCGGTGGGCTGGCGATCGCGGACGGCGACTGCATCGATCCGGCATACTGGTGCAAGCACGACGGCGCGGCGGCGCCCGTGGACGGCGGCTGCGGATCGATCACCGGCGGTCAGATCGTCGACACCTGCACCTGGCCAGCGCCGTATCGCGGGCGCTACGTCTTCGGCGACTTCGCGACCAATCGACTCTTCACGCTGACGCCCACCGCCGCGCGCGACGGCGTCACCGGCGCACGCGAACCCCTCGCGACCACGACCGGCGGTCCCGTCGCCATCCGCACCGGCACCGACGGCGCGCTCTACGTCGCCATGGTGGTCGAGGGGCGCATCGCGCGCATCGCGCCGCGCGTGGACGGACCCTGCGTCACAACGACGACCACGACGTCGACGACGTCCACCACCTCGACGACCGTCGACCCGTGTCCGGAGCTGACCGGCGCGCCGCACGTCGCCTGCCGCCTCGACGCCGCTGCAGCAGGGCCGCTCTGCACCAGCGACGGGAAGCTGGCGGCACGGCTCCGCCGCGGCTTCGTACGGGCAGCCGACCGCATTCGCGGCATCACGGCGAAGACGGGCCCGACGCGCGGCCGCCGCCTGGGGAAGCGCGCCGACGCCGCGCTCCGCGCGCTCGATCCCGTCGTGCGCAAGGCCGGCCGCAAGGGACGCCTCGACGAGCCGTGCCGCGCCGCGCTCGCGGGCATCATCCTCGAGCTGCGCGACGCGGTCGCGACGCTCGGCCGCTAGAACGCCGGTCACGCCGGGCCATCCTATGGACGGGGCGGTCGGTTTGTGTTTGACCTGACGTTCCGGATTTCCTCCCATGACTGGAGACGAGAGCCCGCAGGCGGCGCATGCCATCCTCCCTCGAGCGCGCCTGGGCTCGCTTCTCGAGGTTCTGCGCAGCCTGGGGTACACGCTCGTCGGCCCCACGATACGGGACGGCGCGATCGTGTACGCCGAGATCACCGGCGTCGACGACCTGCCCGCCGGCTGGACCGAGGAGCAGGAGGCCGGCACCTACCGGCTGCGACGGCGCGACGACGAGGCGCTGTTCGGCTACGCGGTCGGGCCGCACTCGTGGAAGCAGTTCTCCTTCGTCCCGCGGCTCCGCCTGTGGCAGGCGCGGCGGGACGGGATCGAGCTTCACCGTCGAGCCGGAGACCGAGCGAGCCGCCGCGCCTCGCGCTCATCGGCGCGCGCTCCTGCGACCTGCACGCCATCGCGATCCAGGACCGGACCTTCCTCGGCGGCGCGTATCGCCGACCCGGACTACGCGGCGCGGCGCGCAGACGCCGTTCGTCGTCGCGGTGAACTGCGGGCAGGCCGGCGGCACCTGCTTCTGCGTCTCGATGGGGACCGGCCCGCGGGCGACGGCCGGCTTCGACCTCGCGCTGACCGAGCTCCTGGACGAGCCGCCACCGCTTCCTGGTCGAGGTCGGCAGCGAGCGCGGCGCGGAGGTGCTGGCGCGCGCTCGCCGCCGAGCCGGCGACCGACGCCGACCGGCGGACGCGCCGAGGCGGTCGTCGAGCGCACCGCGCGCCGCCATGGGCCGCACGCTCGACACCACCGGCATCAAGGAGCTGCTCTACGCGCAACTGCGAGCACCCGCGCTGGGACGACGTCGCCGACGCGCTGCCTCGCCTGCGCCAACTGCACGCTGGTCTGCCCGACCTGCTTCTGCGCCACCGTCGAGGACACGACCGACCTGACCGGCGACCACGCCGAGCGCTGGCGCGCGCTGGGACTCGTGCTTCACGCTCGACATCTCCTACATCCACGGCGGCAGCGTGCGCGCCAGCGCCGCGCTCGCGCTACCGGCAGTGGCTCACGCACAAGCTCGCCACGCTGGATCGACCAGTTCGGCACGTCGGGCTGCGTCGGCTGCGGCCGCTGCATCACCTGGTGCCCGGTCGGCATCGACCTCACCGAAGAGGTCGCGCGCCATCCGTGCCGGCGACACGCCGACGGTCCGGACCTCGAGGGAGCTCCGATGGAGACGCTTGAGCCGATCCTCGCCGAGCATCCGTTCTTCCAGGGCCTGGCGCCCGAGCACCTGGAGCTGCTGGTCGGCTGCGCCAGCAACGTGCGCTTCGACGCCGGCGAGTTCCTCTTCCGCGACGGGCGAGGAGGCGAATCAGTTCTTCCTCGTCCGCGCAGGGCGCGGTGGCGCTCGAGATCGTCGCGCCCGGGCCGGCCGCCGGTCGTCGTGCAGACGCTCGGGGCGGGCGAGATCCTCGGCTGGTCGTGGCTCGTTCCGCCGTACCGCTGGATGTTCGACGCCCGCGCCGTCGAGCCGACGCGCGCCATCGCGCTCGACGGCAAGTGCCTGCGCGGCAAGTGCGAGGACGACCACGACCTCGGCTACGAGCTCCTGAAGCGCTTCGCCCACATCATCGAGGAGCGCCTGCAGGCGGCGCGGCTGCAGCTCCTCGACGTCTACGGCGCGCACGCTGGACCGTCGCGATGATCGCCGCCGCACGCCGGACCCGATGGTGCCCGCGCCCGTGTCGCGTGCGCCGTGCCGTGCGCGGAGACGCACGACACCTTCACGCTCGAGCTCGACGGCGCCGAGCGGCGATGCGCGCGTTTCAGCCCGGGCAGTTCAACATGCTCTACGTCTTCGGCGTCGGCGAGGTGCCGATCTCGATCAGCGGCGACCCGGCGCGAGCCGGCGTCGCTCGTGCACACGATCCGCGCGGTCGGCACGGTGACGCGGGCGATGCGGCGTCTGCGCCGCGGCGCGACGCTCGGCGTGCGCGGGCCGTTCGGCACGCGCGCTGGCCGCTCGAGCGCGCCGCCGGGCGCGACGTCGTGCTCGTCGCCGGCGGGCATCGGGCTCGCGCCGCTGCGGCCGGTGCTCTACGCGATCGCGGCGCGGCGCGGCCGACTTCGGCCGCGTCGTGCTCCTCTACGGCGCGCGCAGCCCGGAGGACGTCCTCTACCGCGCGCGAGCTCGAGCGCTGGCGGAGCGCGCGCCGACGTCGACGGTCGCGGTCACGGTCGACCGCGCGCACGCGCGGCTGGCCGGGCGACGTCGGCGTCGTCACCCGCGCTGATCGACGCGCGCCGCCTTCGACCCGCGCGACGCGGTCGCGTTCGTGTGCGGCCCGGAGATCATGATGCGCTTCGCGGCCGACGCGCTCAGCCGCCGCGGCGTCGGCGCCGAGCGCATCTTCGTCTCGCTGGAGCGCAACATGAAGTGCGCGCGTCGGCTTCTGCGGCCACTGCCAGCTCGGGCCCGACGTTCGTCTGCAAGGACGGGCCGGTCTTCCCCTACGAGCGCGTGCAGCGCCTCGCTCGCGGTGCGGGAGGTCTGAGCCGTGGCCGCGCGCCGCAAGCCCACGCTCGCCGTCTGGAAGTTCGCCTCCTGCGACGGCTGCCAGCTCTCCCTGCTCGACTGCGAGGACGAGCTGCTCGCGGTCGCCGGCGCGGTCGAGATCGCCCACTTCCTCGAGGCGTCGCGCGCGGTCGTGCGAGGGCCCGTACGACCTCTCGCTGGTCGAGGGCTCGATCACGACGCCGCACGACGCCGAGCGCATCCACGAGGTCCGCCGCGCCTCGCGGCACCTGGTCACGATCGGCGCGTGCGCCACCGCCGGCGGCATCCAGGCGCTGCGCAACTTCGCAGGACGTGAAGGAGTTCGCCGCGATCGTCTACGCGCGCCCCGAGTACATCGACACGCTCGACCGCTCGACGCCGATCGCCGACCACGTGCCGGTCGACTTCGAGCTGCGCGGCTGCCCGATCAACAAGCGGCAGCTGCTCGAGGTCCTGAGCGCCTTCCTGCACGGGCGCCGGCCGAACACGCCCGACCCACAGCGTCTGCGTCGAGTGCAAGCTGCGCGGCACGGTCTGCGTGATGGTCGCGCACGGCACGCCCTGCCTCGGGCCCGGTGACCCAGGCCGGCTGCGGCGCCCTCTGCCCGGCCTACGACCGCGGCTGCTACGGCTGCTTCGGCCCGCAGGAGACGCCGAACACGGCCGCGCTCGGCGCGCTGGTGGGCGCGGCTCGGCGTCGCGCCGGCCGGACCTGGTGCGCGCCTTCCGGACCTTCAACGCCGAGGCGCCCGCGTTCCGGCGCGAGAGCGAGGCGCAGGAAGGACCGCCGAGAGTGACCAAGCGGACGCGCACGATCAAGGTCGAGCTACCTGGCGCGCGTCGAGGGCGAGGGCGGGCTCACGATCCGCGTGCGCGACGGACAGGTCGAGCGACGTCGCAGCTTCGACATCTTCGAGCCGCCGCGCTTCTTCGAGGCGTTCCTGCGCGGGCGCGGCGTTCACCGAGGCGCCCGACATCACCGCGCGCATCTGCGGCATCTGCCCGGTCGCCTACCAGATGAGCGCCGTGCACGCGATCGAGGACGCGCTCGGCGTGCAGCGTGGACGGCCCGCTGCGCGCGCTGCGCCGGCTCCTCTACTGCGGCGAGTGGATCGAGAGCCACGCGCTGCACGTCTATCATGCTGCACGCGCCGGACTTCCTCGGCTACCCCGACGCCGTCGCGCATGGCGCGCGACCACCGCGAGGCGGTGCAGCGCGGGCTCGCAGCTGAAGAAGGCCGGCAACGCGATCGTCGCGCTGCTCGGCGGGCGCGAGATCCATCCGATCAACGTCCGCGTCGGCGGCTTCTACCGCGTCCCGACGCGGGCCGAGCTGCGCGCCGCTCGCCGAGCGAGCTCGCGTGGGCGCGCGACGCGGCGCTCGAGACCGTGCGCTGGGTGGCGGGCTTCGAGTTCCCGGACTTCGAGCCCGACTACGAGTTCGTCGCGCTCCGCCACCCCGACGAGTACCCGATGAACGAGGGCCGGATCGTCTCGAGCGGCGGCCTCGACATCGCCGCGCGCGAGTACGACGCGCACTTCGTCGAGGAGCACGTGCCGCACTCGAACGCGCTGCACGCGACGCTCGCGCGAGCGCGGCGCCTACCTGGTGCGGCCCGCTCGCCCGCTACGCCCTCAACTTCGACCGGCTCTCGCCGCTCGCCCGCGAGGCGGCGCGCGCCGCCGGGCTCGGCCCGGTCGTGCCGCAACCCGTTCCAGCAGCATCGTCGTGCGCGCGGTCGAGATGCTGTGGGCGTGCGACGAGGCGCTGCGCATCATCGACGCCTACGAGCCGCCGCCGCGGCCGCGCGGTCGACGTCGTGCCGCGCGCGGCGACCGGCTACGCGGCCACCGAGGCGCCGCGCGGCCTCCTCTACCACCGCTATCGGCTCGACGCGGACGGCACGCATCCTCGACGCGCAGGATCGTGCCGCCGACCTCGCAGAACCAGAAGCAGCATCGAGGAGGACCTCGCCCGCTTCGTGCCGGCGCGGCTCGCGCTGCCCGCGCCGAGCGCGCTGACGTGGCAGTGCGAGCAGGCGATCCGCAACTACGACCCGTGCATCTCCTGCGCGACGCACTTCCTCACCGTGCGGGTGGAGGAGGCGTGACGCCGCGCCCGCGTGATCGCGCTCGGGCAGGCGGCCGCGGGCGACGACGGCGTCGGGCTCGCGGTGCTCGAGGCGCTCCGCCGCGAGACGGCGTGCCGCCGGGGGTCGAGCTCGTGCGCGCGGCCGAGGACAGCGCGCTCGTCGACGCTGCTCGCGACCCGCGGCCCCGGTCGTGCTGGTCGACGCCGTCCTCGGCGGCACGCCCGGGCGAGGTGCTCGAGCTCGCGCCCGACGAAGCTCGACGCGCCGCGACGTCCGTCCGGTCTCGACGCACGGGCTCGGCGTCGCCCAGGCGATCGCGCTCGCGCGAACGCTCGCGCCCGACACCGTCTCGCCCGTCGATCCGCATCGTCGGCATCACGATCGCGCGGCCCGCGCGCTACGTGCAGGCGCTCTCGCCGGCGGTGGCGGCGGCGGTACCGCGCGGCGGTCGCGCGCGTGCGCGCGCTGGTGGAGCGCTGACGGATGCACGAGGCGGCGCTGGCCCGGCAGTCTCCTCGCGGCGGTGCTCGCGCACGGCCGGACGGCGCGCGCGCGTGCGCGTCGTGCGCGGCTGGGTCGCGGAGACCGAGGCGCTCTCGCGCGGAGAGCCTCGCGTTCCACTTCGCCGCGCACGCGCGCGGCACGGCGGCCGAGGGCGCGCGGCTCGAGCTCGAGCTGCGTGCAGGTCGAGGCGCGCTGCCGCGGCTGCGGCACGAACCTACGCGCCCGAGCACCACGTGCTCGCTCTGTCCCGGCTGCGGCAGCGCCGACGGCGGAGCTCCTCGGCGAGACGGGCCTCGGCCTCGACGCGCTCGAGGTCGACGCGCCGTGATCCGGCGTCGCGGTCGCGCGTCGAGGGCGTGGTGCAGGGCGTGGGCTTCCGCCCGTTCGTCCACGGTGCCGCGACCGCGCGCGGTCTCGCCGGCTGGGTCCGCAACCGCCGCGACGGGCTCCGGCTCGAGGTCGAGGGCCCGCCGAGCGCCGTGCGCGACTTCGTGACGGCGCTCGCGACGCGAGCCGCCGCCGGCGGCGCAGGTCGACGCGCATCGACGTGGCCGCGCTGGCGCCGGTCGGAGAGCGGCCTGGCTTCCGCATCCTGCCGAGCGCGTCCGGCGGCCGCCGCCCGCCCGACGCTGCCGGCCGACCTCGCGACCTGCGCCGAGTGCCTGGCCGAGATCGGCCTCGCCGGCGCGCGACGCTACCGCTACCCGTTCACCAACTGCACGCGCTGCGGCCCGCGCTACACGATCATCGAGGCGCTGCCCTACGATCGGGCGCGGACGGCGATGCGCCGCTTTCCCGCTGTGCGCGGCGTGCGCGGCGGAGTACGCCGACCCGACCGACCGCCGCTTCCACGCCGAGCCGATCGCCTGTCCCGCGTGCGGACCGGTGCTCCGGCTCGCTCGCCGCCGACGGCGTCGAGCGGCGACGCGCGGCGACGCCGCGCTCGCCGCGGCGCGTCGCCGGCGCTGGCCGCGGGCGGATCGTCGCGCTGAAGGGGCTCGGCGGCTTCCAGCTGCTGGTCGACGCGACGAGCCCCGCCGCGGTCGCGCGGCTGCGCGCGCGCAAGCGGCGCGCCGGAGAAGCCGTTCGCCGTCCTGTTCCCCGACCTGGACGCGGTCGCGCGCCGCCTGCGAGCTCGGTCGACGACGAGGCCCGCGCGCTCGGCGTCACCGGCAGGCGCCGATCGTGCTCCTCCGGCGCCGCCGGGTCGCAGCCGGCCCGCGCGGTCGCCGACGGCGTCGCGCCGCGGCAACCCGTGGCTCGGCGTCATGCTGCCGACCACGCCGCTCCACCGCGCTGCTCGTCGACGCGGTCGCGCGCCCGCTCGTCTGCACCAGCGGCAACCTCGCCGAGGAGCCGATCTGCATCGACGACGCGCGAGGCGCTCGCGCGGCTCGCCGGGCGTCGCCGACCTGTTCCTGGTCCACGACCGGCCGATCGTGCGGCCCGTCGACGACTCGGTGGCGCGGATCGGTCCGGCGGGCCTGCAGGTCCTCCGCCGCGCGCGCGGCTTCGCCCCGCTGCCGCTCGCGCTGGCGCCGGACACGCCCTGCGTGCTCGCGCTCGGCGCGCAGCTGAAGAGCACGGTCGCCCTCGCGGTCGGCGGCGAGGTGGTGGTGAGCCAGCACCTCGGCGATCTGCAGACCGCCGACGGCGCGCGCGCTCCTCGAGCGGACGGTCGGCGGACCTGCTGCGCTTCTTCGACGCGCGCCCGACGCGCGTCGCCTGCGATCTCCATCCCGACTACGCCTCGACGCGTCTCGCCGAGCGCCTGGCCGCCGGCTGGGACGTGCCGCTCGAGCGCGTGCAGCACCACCACGCCCACGTCGCGGCCTGCATGGCCGAGCACGGGCTCGTCGGGTCCCGTCCTCGGGCTCGCGTGGGACGGCGCCGGTCTCGGCACCGACGGCACGCTCTGGGGCGGCGAGGCGCTGGTGGTCGACGGCGCGCGCTTCCGGCCGCGTCGCCCACCTCCGCCCCTTCCGCCTGCCGGGCGGCGAGCGGGCGATGCGCGAGCCGCGGCGCGCCGCCCTCGGGGTCCTGCACGCGCTCGGCGGCGCCGACGCGGCCGCACGTCGCCCGGCCTGCGCTCCGGCTGCGAGCGCGCGTCCTGCTCGGCATGCTGGCGCGTGGCGTGAACGCGCCGCGCGACCACCAGCATGGGGCGGCTCTTCGACGCGGTGGCGGCGCTGGCCGGCGTGCGCGACGCAGCCGGGCTTCGAGGGACAGGCGGCGATGGAGCTGGAGTTCGCCGCCGACGGCGCCGGTGACGCGCCGCCCTATCCGCTTCCCGCTCGGCGCCGGCGACGCCGGCCGTCGCGGACTGGGAGCCGCTCGTGCGCGCGCTCCTCGACGACCGCGCCCGGCGGCGTGCCCGCGGCGGTGATGGCGGCGCGCTTCCACGCCGCGCTCGTCGACCTGGCCGACGCGATCGCCCGGCGCGCCGGGCTCGCGCGACGTCGTGCTCACGGGCGGCTGCTTCCAGAACCTGCGCCTGGCGAGCGCGGTCCGCGCGCGGCTCGCGGCGCGCGGCTTCGCCGTGTACCTGCCGCGCGCGCTATCCGCCCGAACGACGGTGGCGATCGCCCTCGGCCAGGCGATGGTTGCGGCCCGACGGGCAGAGGAGGAACGCCATGTGTCTCGGCATCCCGGGTGAGGTGTTGAGCGTCGAGCGAGGGCGAGCTCCGCACGGGCCGGGTCGCGTTCGGCGGCATCGTGAAGGAGGTCTGCCTCGCCTACGTGCCGGAGGCGGAGCCCGGCGACTACGTCGTCGTGCACGCGGGCTTCGCCATCAGCCGCCTCGACCGCGAGGCGGCGGAGCGGGTCTTCGCCTACCTCGAGGAGATGGGCGTGGTCGCCGACGGCGAGGAGCGACGATGAAGTTCGTCGACGAGTACCGCGACGCGGCCGGCGCGCACCGCTACGCTGGCGGCGATCCGCGCGCTGGTCACGCGTCCGTGGACGCTGATGGAGGTGTGCGGCGGGCAGACGCACGCCATCGTCCGCTTCGGCCTCGACGAGCTCCTGCCGCCCGAGGTGACGCTGCTCCACGGGCCGGGCTGCCCGGTGTGCGTGACGCCGGTCGAGCTGATCGATCAGGCGGTGGCGATCGCCGCGCGGCCGGGCGTGATCTTCTGCTCCTTCGGCGACATGCTGCGCGTCCCGGGCTCGGCGCGCGACCTGCTCGCCGCCAAGGCCGCGGGCGGCGACGTGCGCGTCGTCTACTCGCCGCTCGACGCGCTCGCGCTCGCCGAGCGCCATCCCGGCGCGCGAGGTCGTGTTCTTCGCGGTCGGCTTCGAGACCACCGCGCCCGGCAACGCGATGGCGGTCCACGAGGCGCGGCGGCGCGGGCTCCGCAACTTCTCGCTCCTCGTCTCGCACGTGCTCGTGCCGCCCGCGATGGAGGCGATCCTGGCCGCGCCCGGCCGTCGCGTGGACGGCTTCCTGGCCGCCGGCCACGTCTGCACGATCATGGGGCATGGAGGAGTACCGGCCGCTCGCGGCGCGCCACCGCGTGCCGATCGTGGTCACCGGCTTCGAGCCGCTCGACCTCCTGCAGGGCATCCACATGTGCGTGCGCGCAGCTCGAGGAGGGGCGGGCCGAGGTCGAGAACCAGTACGCGCGCGCGGTGCGCGACGGACGGCAACGTGCCGGCGCGGGCGATGATCGCAGAGGTGTTCGAGGTGGTGCCGCGCAGCTGGCGCGGCATCGGGCCGATTCCCGCGAGCGGGCTCGGGCTGCGGGCGGCGTACGCCGACCACGACGCCGAGCGCCGGTTCGGCGTCGGCGGGCCTCGGCGGCCGCGAGGACCCCGAGTGCCGCAGCGGGCTCGTCCTGCAGGGCCTGCTCGAAGCCGCCGGACTGCCCGGCCTTCGGGACACGCTGCACGCCCGAGACGCCGCTCGGCGCGACCATGGTCTCGTCGGAGGGCGCGTGCGCCGCCTACTACCGCTACCGGAGGTTCGACGTCATGTCCGCCCGCGAGTTCGTCCTGAGCTGCCCGCCGCCGCTCCGCCACGCCACCGTCCAGCTCGCCCACGGCGGCGGCGGTCGGCTCATGCGCGAGCTGATCGAGGAGGTCTTCCTGCCCGCCTTCGCGAACCCGGCGCTCGACGCGCGCCACGACAGCGCCGTCGTCGCCGGTCGGCGGCGGCGCGGATCGCCTTCACGACCGACACCTACGTGGTCCAGCCGCGCTTCTTCCCCGGCGGCGACATCGGGCGGCTCGCCGTGTACGGCACGGTGAACGATCTCGCCATGGCGGGCGCGCGCCCGGCGCTACCTGAGCGCCGGCTTCGTCCTCGAGGAGGGCCTGCCGCTCGACGAGCTCGCGGCGTCGTCGCCTCGATGCGCGCCGCCGCCGACGAGTGCGGCGTGACGCTGGTCACCGGTGACACGAAGGTGGTCGACCGCGGCAAGGGCGACGGGCTGTTCGTCAACACGGCCGGCATCGGGTTCGTCCCCGAGGGCGTCGACGTGCGCCCGGGCCGGGTGCGTCGCGGGCGACGCCGTGCTCCTCTCCGGCGACGTCGGGCGCCACGGCATCGCCGTCCTGTCGGTGCGCGAGGGCCTGGCGTTCGAGACGCCGGTCGAGAGCGACTGCGCGCCGCTCGCCGGTCTGGTCGCCGCGCTGCTCGACGGCGGCGTCGAGCGTCCACTGCCTGCGCGACCCGACGCGCGGCGGGCTCGCCACGGTCCTGAACGAGATCGCCGCTCGATGCGGGCGTGGCGATCGAGGTCGACGAGGCCGCCGTGCCGGTGAGCGAGGCGGTCGCGGGCGCCTGCGAGCTCCTCGGCCTCGATCCGCTCTACGTCGCCTGCGAGGGACGGATGGTGGCCTTCGTCCCCGCGGCCGACGACCGCGCGCGCGCTCGCGATCCTGCGCCGCCATCCGCTCGGCGCCGGGGCGACGTGCATCGGCACGGTCGGCGGCGGCGCCCGCCGGCATGGTGACGCTGCGGACGCGGTTCGGCGCACCGCGGCTCCTCGACCTGCTCTCGGGCGAGCAGCTGCCGCGCATCTGCTGACTGGCTGCACGGCGACGACGGATCGGACCTCGTGCGCTACGTGCTCTCGCTGCCCAGGCTGGGCGGACGGGCGGAGGCTACCGTGCGGCGCTCTCGCCGCCGACGACGCGTACGGCATCCCGCGTGCCGCACACGTCATCGAGGAAGCGGACGATCTCGCTGGTGAGCCGCTCGGGTTGGAGCCGCAGCTCGAACATCGATCGGGCCTGGACGAGCCGTGCATGCGTGATCTGCTGCGCGAGGTTCTCGGCGTCGCTGAAGGGGTGGATCAGATCGTTCTCGTGCCCGATGATCAGCGTCGGCGCCGTGATCGCACGCCGTTCCTCGATCTCCGGCGCGACCGGACCGACGAGGATGCCGTGCAGCACCGCCGCGATCGCCTCCGGCTCCATCGAGAGCGTGCCGAGGAAGCTGTCGAGCAGATCGATCCCGGTTCGCGGCAGCCGCCGGACCAGCGACGTCGCGAAGCCGAAGAGGCGTCGCCCGAAACTGACGGCGAGCAGCAACGGGACGAACAGGCTCGCCGCCGCCGGCGTCGCCCATTCGAGCACCGGCATCTCGACGAGGAGCGCGACGACCCGTTCCGGCGCCTGCACCGCCACGTGCAACGTGACGTTGGCGCCGAGCGACACGCCTCCGATCACCGCGCGCTCGACGCCGAGCTCGTCGAGCAGTGCCACCACCTGTCGCGCGTAGCGATCCATGCGGTGCTGCGTCGCGTGGTGCGGCTTGTCGCTGGTGCCGTGACCGAGCAGGTCGAGCAGCACGACTCGAAAGCCGTGCGCGGCGAGGCTTCGCGCCAGCTGACGATTCACGCCGGCGTCGAGCAGCAGCCCGTTGATGAAGACGATCGTGGGTTCGCCCGCGCCATGCACCTCGTAGCCGAGCTCGTATCCCTGGTGGCGGAATCTCCCGAGGGTCATGTTCTCCATGGATCATGCCGGATCGGTGTGCGATTCGCACGCGCCCGGCCCGAGTGACGGCAGGTGCTCTTCGGCACGACGGACCTCGTCCTCTACGGCTCCGGCACGGTCGCGCCGTCGCGGACGAAGACCGGAATCGTGTCGAGCGGCACCTGGACGGTCTCCGTGCGCCGGCCGCGGTGCACCTCGGCGGGGTTCCAGTAGCTCCGCCACTTCCCCTTCGGGAAGTAGACCTCGCGCTGGCGCTGTCCCACCTTCCACACCGGCGCCACCAGCAGGTCGGGGCCGAAGAGGTACTGGTCCCATCGATCGGCGAGGCGCTTGTCCTTGCGATCGACGAACGGCATCGGGCGCACGATCGGTACGCCCAGCGCCGCGCCCTGTGCCGCAGCGACGACGTAGGGCTGGAGCGTCTCGCGGAGCCGCGTGTAGCGGCGGTAGATGCCGATCAGCTCGTCGTCGTACGCGGGCGTGGTCGGCATCGCCCAGGGTGCGTGGTTGCCGACGCCGCCGATCTCCATGATTCCCGAGAACGCGCCGAACTCGATCCAGCGCGCGAACACCTCGCGATCCTTGAACTCGTAGTAGCCGCCGACGTCCGAGCCCCAGATCGGGATGCCGAGGAACGCCGCGCGCTGCTGGCTGATGATGGCGCTGCGCAGTCCGAGGTCGGTGCCCGGCCCGAGGCCGAACGTCTCGCGAGCCGGGGATGTCGCCGCCCCAGAAGACCGCGTAGCGCGACGTGCCGGTGTACGACGGCCGCGAGAAGAGCACGAAGTCGCCGTCGGGGTGCGCGAGGCTGAGCGCATCGTGGTGGATCTGGGCCTGCAACCGCGGATAGTCGTTGCGGACCTCGCGACCGCTGCGGCCGTCGGCCCAGATGTCGGTGGCCTCGGACGGGATGTGCTCCTCGCCGCGGTCGAGCTTGATGCCGTCGATGTCCCAGGCCGTGAGGAAGGCCGCGATCTTGTCCCGCCACCATGCGCGCGCGCCGGCGCTGGTCGGGTCGAGGATGAAGCTCGCGCCACCGACGTCGGCGCAGTTCGGCGTGCCCGACGACCCGGGGATCAGGTAGCCGAGCCCCTGCGCCTCGAGGCCGTTGTCGCCGGGCGTCGCGCCGCAGACCCAGGTGCTGCTCCAGGTCATGACCCGGAAGCCCCGCTGGCGGAGCGACGCCAGCATCTCGGCGGGATGCGGGAGCCGGGTCTCGTCCCAGGCCCAGCGCGCGAAGCCGAAGTTGCCCTCGAGCACGGGACGATCGAGGACGTACACGCCGCCGGGCAGCCCGAGCGCGTCGTACATCAGCAGGTCGTCGGCGAGGTCGGCGTTGATCGGCGTACCGTCCACCTCGACCGGCGTCCCCACGCGCAGCTCGCCCCGCCAGCGCCAGTGGAGGAACGCCCAGTCCGGCGGCACGATGGGGCGGCCGTTCAGCGCCGTGTACTCGTCGAGGATGGTCGTGTACTCGGGGCCGACGAACAGATGCAGCACCAGGCGGCGGCTCTCGGGCGTGGTGCCGGTCTCGAAGCGGAGCTGCAACGACGTCGGGATCCGTCTTCGCGAGGTCGAAGACGCCGAACGTCGTGCCGGCGACCGCGAGACCGTAGCCGCGCGACGACTGGAAGAACGGCGCGTAGATGGAGAAGGTCGGAAGGACCTTCATCTCGACGGCCTCGCCGCGCCGATCGAGCGATCCCACCTCCGGCGGGCTTGATGTCGTCGGCCGGGACCTCGATCACCGGCGGTGCCAGCGGCGGCGAGTCGCGGAGGCGCTCGGTGAGCCCGTAGATGCGCTCGCTGCGCGGCGAACGCCAGCGCGCGCCGAGGGCTGCGACGCCGGCGGCGTTCGGCGGGTCGAGCGCCAGCTCGACGGTGCGGCGCGTGAGGAACCGGATGGTGACCGTCGCGGACGTGCCTTCGTCGGTCGCGACGGTGAGCTGCACGCCGTCCGACAGGGCCGTCGCCGCGGTCACTTCACCCAGCCCGTGCTGCACGCCGTCGCGCTCCCAGAAGAGCGCACCGTCGCCCGGGTCGCGCAGCAGCGTGCCGACGCCGCGTCCACGCGCCACCAACCCGAACTGCCGGCGGTGCACGGTGACGGCGAGGCTCTCGGTTCCCGCCCGGACGGCACTGCCCGTCTGGCGGACGGTGACGTGCGCAGGCTCCACCGCGGCCGCCTGGGCCCCGAGGAGGAGAAGCGTCGGCAGGAGGGCCAGCAACCGCATCCGGCGGTCGTACGCGGCGGATGCGGCGCCCGTCAATGATGATCTGGGTCACTCCCGGTCGGTCGGGTCGTTGAACAGGACCGTCAGCTTGATGCTGCCGTGCCCCGCCTGCGGGAACCCCGCGGCGGCGTGGTCGCCCGGATCGAGGTTCGATGCGGTGTCGTCCGGCGGAAACAGGACGAGCGAGTCGAGGAAGGCGAGCAGTGCCTGGCGACCGGAGGAGGAGGATCTGGCGAACGCGTCACGCTCGGCTTGCGCCTCACCGCCGTGGCGCAGGATGACCTCGGTGAGATTGATGCTGCGCCCGTCGTGGCCGTAGGGTGCCGTCGTCGCAACCCCCCAGAGCGGGGTCGTCAGGAACTCGGCCCGCGTGGTGCCGTCGTAGTTCCGCTCGTGGAACGCGGGGCCGAGGTCGTGGCGCTTCAGGTCGGCGAAGATGTCCCGCACGACGAAGGGGCCGCCGCGCGGCACCGCGCGGGGCGGAAATCCGCTGGCATCGCTCCGCGCGTCGAACAGCGGCGTCGCCGTCGCGAACAGGCCGTTCATGATGCCCCGCACCGGATCGTGCGCCGTCTCCACGTCCGCCACGCGGCGATCGTGCTCGATCGTGAGGTCCGGAATGTGGCAGCGGGCGCAGCCGATGCGCTCGAACATGTGGCGCCCGCGGCGGACCTCCCACGTCTGCTCGTAGTGCCCCGGTTTGAAATAGTTGAGGAAGTAGAACTCGAAGAAGTCGACCAAGCTCTCGGGGATCTCATCGCTGACGCCGTCCCCGTCGGGATCCGCGCCGGGGTCGGCCGTGGGGGGGGCCTCGATCCGGTCGGCCGCCCCGTCGAGCACCATCCCTGCGGGAGTCACCACACGACCGCCGCTGCTCGCCGCCGCCAGGTCCGCGTCGGGGGCCTGCAGACCCATCTCGTTCTGCAGCGCGCCAACGACGAACTCGCGGATCGAGATGGTGCCGCCCTGCGCGAAGAACGGGCGCACGCGCAGGTCGGGGTCGACACCGTCGACGCCCGAGGTGTCGATGCTGCCGTTCGCGTGCGCGACCAGCATCCCGTACCTGATGCCCTTGCTCGCGAGCGTGACGGTCACGTCCCGGCGGAGCACCCCGGCGCGGGCGACGCCCTCGGCGCGGAGACGTCGCAGGTCGGACGTGATCTCGTCGGCGAGCATCTCCTTCAGTCCGAGGCCGAAAAGGTGGGGCGCGTCCCTGCTGTCGGGCCGCGTAACGACGTCCCCTCCCGCCCCCGCGCCGCCGCGCGGCCTGCCGTGGCACCCCGCGCAGCTGTCGGACAGCCCCGCGCCGATGGCGAGGGTCTGGCCGATCGGCCCGGCGCCGTCCCCGACCTTCGGTCCCTGGCCGTCGAGCCGGTCGAACTTCCGCTGGAAGAGCTGACGTCCCCGGCGGATCGCCCGGAACGGGTCGCGCTGGATGAGGAACACGGACGAGTTCGGCGTCATCACGTCGCCACGGCCGGTGCCGATCTCCGCCGTCAGTGACTTCGCGATCCCCTCACCGGCGGCGTTCGGCGCCAGCGTGCGATCGACGAGTTGGGCGCGGACGGAAGCAACCGGCAGCAGCGCCAGCGTGATCCACATCCACGCAAACCGGCGAGTCAAATGCCGAGCTTTCATAGAAGATCCCCCTGACCCTGCGGATAGCAGGAACGATGCCAGGACGACATCCCGTGTCTGCGGTAACCGCGCCCGGACACAGCGGACCCTACAGACATATCGAACTGACCTTGCGGCGGCTCGCCTTCCGTCGCGCGCACCGGTGCCGTCGTCGGCTTCCCCGAGCCAGCCGCGCTGACGTTCAGGCAGCCGCGGCGCCGAACAGGTGCACGTGGAGCCCGGCGAGGCTCGCGAGATCGTGCACGTCGCGCGCGAAGTTCGGCACCAGGACGAGCGGCACGCGCCGCGCGAGGCCGGCGCGGAACTGCTCGATGCGGAGCGACTCGCCGCGCGCCAGCAGCTGGTAGTCGACGAAGTTCTCCGTCAGCCGCGCGACGTCGTCCGTGTCGCCGAGTGCTCTCGCCACTGCCGCGCGCGACCAGATCGACGTCCTCCGGACCCGAGCTCGCCCCGCCGCCGCCCCGTCGTTGCCGCGGGGCGGAACTCCGCGGTGGACGCGGTTGATCACCACGCCCCGCAGCGGCATCTGCAGCTCGGCCATCTTCGTCGCCAGGTACTCGGCGTCGTCCAGCACCTGCTCCTCGGGCGCTGGTCACCAGCACGAAGGCCGTCTGCGGCGCCGCGCAGCACCTCGTAGGCACGCTGCGACCCGCGTCTGGAAGTTCTCGAACAGCCCGCTCATGCTGGTGAAGAAGTCGGAGATCTCGACCAGCGCCGAGACGCCGGTCGCCTGCTCGAGACGGCGGAGGAGGAAGCCGGCGGTGCGGTTCACCGCGCGCAGCGCCGACCAGCCGGCCGAGAAGTACGGCTTGCACGAACCAGCGGACGACCTTGCGGTCGAGGAAGTCGTCGATGCGCCGCGGCGCCTCGAGGAAGTCGAGCGCGTGGCGCGTCGGCGGCGTGTCGACGACGATCAGGTCGTAGCTCCCGCTGTCGGCGAGCACGCAGAGCTGCTCGATCGCCATGTACTCCTGCGAGCCGGCGAAGCGTCTGCGACAGGTGCTGGTAGAACGCGGTTGGCGAGGATGCGCTCGCGCACCTCGGCCGGCGCGTGGCGCTCGACCAGCGCGTCCCAGGCGCCCTTCTGGTCGAGCATCATCGCCGCCAGCGAGCCGCGCGGCGCCATGCCCTGCGCCGCGAACACCGCCGCCGGGATCTCGCGCGGCTCGTTGCCGAGCGAGCGCGAGGCCGAGCGAGCTCGGCGAGGCGGCGCGCGGGGTCGATCGTCATCACGACCGTGCGCCGGCCCTGCAGCGCACCCCAGAGCGCGATCGACGCCGCGACGCGTCGTCTTGCCGACGCCGCCGCTGCCCGCCGCAGATGACGACGCGGTGGCGCGCCACCAGCTGGCGCCAGCGTCACGACGCCCCTCGTCCGACGCGCCGGCATGCGCCGGCGCCGACCGCGGCGGCGATGACGTCGACCAGCTGTTCGAGCGCCGCCCGGTCGAACTCCTCGACGAAGAGGAACGGCAGCTCGACGAGCGGCGATCTGCGGCAGCGCCGCGCGCAGGCGATCCAGGTGCTGCGCGTTGATCGTCGCCCAGCCCGTCCTCTTCCGCGGCCCGCTCCGCCACGGCCGCCAGGAGCCCGGCCTGTTCGCCGCCGACGCGCGGCCGCCTGCGCCGAGCCGCGCCAGCACGTCGCGGCGCGAAGCGCCGCCGGTGCAGGCGGTTCACGACCACGTGACCGACCGGCATGCCCGAGCGGACCGGCGAGCTGCGGCATGGGCCTCGAGCGTCTCGGTGACCGGCATCTCCTCGGCGAGCGTCACCAGGTGGACCGCGGTGCGTGCGCGGATCGCGTAGCAGCTCGACGATGCGCGTCGCCTCGCGCTGCACGAGGCCGGCGCCGAACGTGTCGCGCGCCGCCTGCGGCATGCGCAGGTACTGCAGGCCGTGTCCGGTCGCCGGCGCGTCGACGACGATCGCGTCCCAGGCCGGGCGGCCCTGCTCCTCGCGCGTCGCCTCGTACCAGATCTTGCCGACCGTCATCAGCTCCTTCAGGCCGGGCGCCGCGGCGACGAAGTACTGGTAGACGCGGCTCTAGAAGACGGTCTGCAGCAGCCGCTTCACCGGGATGATGATCTGCAGGTACTCCTCGAGCGCGGCGCGCCCGTCGACCGAGACCACCGAGAGGTTCGGCTCGAGCGCCATCGGCGTGCGGCGCGTTGCCGGTCGCCGCCCGAGCAGCGCCGGCAGCCGACCCGCGACGTCCATCTCCACGGCAAGCGTGCGCCGTCCGGGCCGGGCGAGCAGCCGCGCCAGCGCCGCCGCGACGGTGGTCTTGCCGACGCCGCCCTTGCCGATGACGAAGTGCAGGCGGCGTCGCGAGCGGATCGGCGCCGTCAGGGCGGCACGGCGCAACGCAGAGCGAGACGTTGGTTCCGCCGAAGCCGAACGAGTTGGATGAGCGCCGCCATCGAGCGCCTTCTCGCGCGCGCGGTGGGCGACGTAGTCGAGGTCGCACGCCGGGTCGGGCTCGTCGAGGTTGATCGTGGGCGGGAGGATGCCGCGCGACAGCGCGAGCACCGTGTAGACGGCCTCGACCGCGCCGGCGGCGCCGAGGAGATGGCCGGTCATCGACTTGGTCGAGCTCACCGCGAGCCGCGGCGCGTGCTCGCCGAACACCCGCTTGATCGCCTGCGTCTCGGCCTCGTCGTTGTACGGCGTGCCGGTGCCGTGGGCGTTGATGTAGCCGACCTCGGCGGGCGCGATGCCGGCGTCGGCGAGCGCCAGCGCCATGCACTCGGCGGCGCCGCGCGCCCTCCGGCGACGGCTGCGTCATGTGGTAGGCGTCGCAGTTCGCGCCGTAGCCGACCAGCTCGGCGCAGGATCGTCGCGCCGCGGCGGCGCGCGTGCTCGAGCTCCTCGAGCACCAGCATGCCCGCACCCTCGCCGATGACGAAGCCGCTCGCGCCGGCGGTCGAACGGGCGGCTGGCGCGGGCTCGGCTCGTCGTTGAAGTTCGTGGCCAGCGCGCGCATCGCGGCGAAGCCGCCGACGCCCAGGTAGCAGATCGGCGCCTCGGTGCCGCCGGCGAGCATCACGTCCTGGCGGCCGTCGCGGATCAGCACCGACGCCTCGCCGATCGCGTGCGCGCCCGACGCGCAGGCGCTGGTCGTGGCGTAGTTCGGCCCGCGGGCGCCGAAGCGCATGGCGATGTGGCCGGCGGCCATGTTGGGGATGAGCCGCGGCACGAAGAAGGGCGAGATGCGACGATGCTCGCGGTTGACGACGTGACCCGCCATCTCCTCGACGCTGATCGACGCCGCCGATGCCGACGCCGATGATCGCTCCCGCACGCGCGGGATCCGGGAGCGGAGCCGGCAGCCGGGCGTCGTCGACCGCCATCTGCGCCGCCGCCAGCGCGTACTGGATGAAGAGATCCATCTTCTTCACGTCCTTGCGGTCGATCCAGGTCTCGGGCGTCGAAGTCGCGCACCTCGCCGGCGACGGTGGACGGCAGATCGGTGGGATCGAACCGGCTGATGCGGCGGACGCCGGAGCGGCCCGCGCAGGCGGCCTCCCAGTTGGCCTCGACGCCGGTACCCAGCGGCGTGACCAGGCCGACGCCGGTGATGACCACGCGGCGGCGGCTTCCGTTCGTCCCGTACACGGCGCCGCAATGCTAGGAGTCGTGTCCCGCGAGGTCAAGGCGAGCCCAAGCGCCGGTTTTGGTCGCAGCGATTCGTGATGCGGCGATGGGGGTGCCCCCGCGGAGGCGAGAGCGCGGCCGCTACGGAGCCATAGGCGGAGTAGGCCGCGCGCCTTGTCGCCTCCGCGGGGGCACCCCCATCGCCGCATCGCACGTCGGCGGCGCTCGGCACGCACCCGGAACTAGGCGCCCGTCGTCAGGCGGCCGAGGCCGTACGCCCACAGGGTGACGTACAGCGTCGCGGTGCCGACGGCGAGCCCGCCGGCGACGGCGTCGCGCCAGGTCGTCGTCGCGCGCAGGTAGGTCGTGCGCGGGCGGCCGGAGTTGAAGCCGCGCAGCTCGAGCGCCATGGCCATGCGGTCGGCGCGGCGGAGCGCACCGATGAACACCGGGACGATGATCGGCACGTAGCGCCGCAGGCGGGAGACCAGGCCGCCGCGGCTGAACTCGAGGCCACGGCAGCGCTGCGCCTGCACGATGGTGAGCGCCGCGTCGAAGAAGACCGGCACCAGGCGGAACGCGAGCGTCAGGGTGAAGCCGACCTGGTACGGCACGCCGAGCCGACCGAGCGCGTAGGCCACCTCCTCGACCCGCGTCGTGGTGAGGAAGACCAGGCCGGTGGCGAGGAACGTGCAGAGCCGGATCGCCGTCGACAGGCCGAAGACGAATCCCAGCCGCGTCGGACGGAACACAGTGCCGCCGTAGAAGAGCGTCCAGATCACCACCGTGAACACGAACACCAGCAGGAACATGAAGCGGAAGCGGACCAGATTGACGAGGCCGCCGCTCGCCCAGAGCAGCACCACGACGATGGCGGTGAGCGGCAGCTGGTAGCGGGGATCGTCGACGACGAACGCCGCCACGACGAAGGCGATCAGCAGCGAGCAGCTTGGTCACCGGGTGCAGGCGATGGAGCGGCGAGCGGCGTTCGAGGTAGAGCGTCAGCGCCATCTCACGCGTCCCGGAGCCAACCGACGAGCTCGTCGACGGTGAGCGGCGTGCAGCCCAGCTCGAGACCGAGCCGGGTCACGTCGGGCGGGCGGAACGACGCCGTCTCCATCAGCGCGGCGTCGGCGAAGAACGGCCGCACCGGGCCGTCGTAGCGCACGCCTCCCTTCGCCGAGCAGCACCACGCGCTCCGCATGCTCGGCGATCACCCATGGAGTGTGGGTGATGATGACGATCGTCCGGCCGTCGGCGTGCAGGCGGCGGAGCAACGTCATCATCCGCCCCTGCTCCTGGAAGTCGAGGCCGGTCGTCGGCTCGTCGAGGACCAGCACCTCCGGCCGAAGCGCGAGGATCGCCGCCACGGCGAGCCGCTGGCGCGCGCCCTTGTCGAGGAGAAACGGATCGGCGTCCCGCTCCTCCAGGCCCACGGCGGCGAGCGCCTCGTCGACGCGGCGCACGACCTCGTCGTCGGGGAGACCGACGTTCCGCGGGCCGAACGCGACCTCGTCGACGACCGACGAGGCGAACAGCTGATGGTCCGGATCCTGGAAGACGTAGCCCACCCGCTGCGCCAGCTGCTCCAGTGCGAGCGAGCGGAGATCGTGCCCGCCGACGACGACACGTCCCGTCGTCGGCGCGAGGAGCCCGTTCAGGTGCTTGGCGAGCGTCGTCTTGCCGGAGCCGTTGCGGCCGACGAGTGCCACGAACTCGCCGCGCCCGATGGTGAGGCTCACGCCGTCGAGCGCCCGGCGGCCGCCCGGATAGACGTGCGACACGCCTTCGACCGCGATGAGAGGCGCGCGCGGCGCCGGCGTTGGTGGCGTGGCGCGCGCGCGCGGCAGGATGGCGCGCGCGCGGAGCCGCGTCGCCGCGGCGGCCGGATCGAGTGGCGGGTCGGTCAGGCCGAGGGCAGCGAACACCGCGCAGACGTCGTGCGGCCGGACGCCGATCGCGGCGCAGCGGTCGACGTCGGCGAGCGTCGCGCGCCGGCGCGCCGCGGGCGACGATGCGCCCCGCGTCGAGCAGCAGCAGCTCGTCCGCGGCGGCGGCCGCCGCGGTGTCGTGCTCGATGACGAGGAGCGTGATGCCCTCGGCGCGGAGCCCGGCGAGCACGCCGAGCACCTCGGTTCGGCCGGCCGGATCGAGGTCCGTCGTCGGCTCGTCGAACAGCATCACGCGCGGGCGCATCGCCAGCAGGCCGGCGATGGCCAGCCGCTGCTTCTCGCCGCCCGACAGCGTTCCGGGGTCGCGACCCTCGAATCCCGCGAGACCGACCGCGGCGAGCGCCGCGCGCACCCGACCCGTCATCTCCCGCGGAGCGACGCCGGTCTGCTCGAGGCCGAAGACGATCTCCTGCGTGACGTCGGTGGTGAACAGCTGCGCCTCGAAGTCCTGGAAGACCATGCCGATGGTGCCCGCCAGCTCGCCGGGTCGGCGATCGTCGAGCGGCTCGTCGAGCAGACGGATCTCGCCCCGGACCTCGGCGGGCACGAAGCACGGCACGATCCGGGTGAGGCAGCGGGCGAGCGTCGACTTGCCGGCGCCGGTTCCGCCCATCACCACGAGCAGCCGTCCCGTCGGCAGGGCGAGGTCGATCCCGTCGAGCGCGGGGCGCTCCGCCGCATCGTACGTGCAGCGGAGCGCGCGCACGCGGACCGCGTCGCTCACAGGAGCGCGAGCCCGACGGCCGCGACGCCGAAGAACGGCACGAGCCCGAGCCCCACCTCGTAGGCGTCGCGTGGCCGTGCGCACCGCGGCCCACGGCGCGAGCCACTGGCCGCTGGCGATCAGCTCGCCGGCCGCGAACGCGCCCACGCTGCCGGCCACCACCAACCCGATGCCGAGGACCGCGCGCCACCGCGGCACCGGCGCCCGCGGCCCGAGCAGGTCGCGGTAGAGCAGACGGGCCTTCGCGATCCGCGGGTAGAGGATGCCGAGCAGCAGCGGGCCGAGCACCACGGCGACGACGAGGTTGTTGGTGAGCACGATCGTCCCGAGCACCGTGAAGGGGTGGAACGCGAGCAGGTTGAGCCCCCAGCCGACGACCGCCGCACAGAGCGTGCTCGCGAGCGCGATCACCGCCAGCAGCGCGACCCAGCCGAGCGGCCCGCGCGGGACGGGCGAGCGGCTGGTCGCGGCCTCCCACACCGCGTACGGCACCAGGCCGTAGCAGAGGTTGCCGAGGAACCCGAAGAGGTCGCCGGGCCCGAGCCCGCCGAAGAAGTCGCCGATCAGGTTGCCGAGCGCCGCGCCCCAGGCCGCGGCCGGGCCGAAGAGGAACGAGCAGACGACCGGAACCGCGTTCGCGGGCCGGAACTCGGTGATGCCGGGGATGAGCGGCACGATCTTGAACGGGATGAGGATGGCCGCGTAGAGCGCGGCGCAGATCGCCGTGAGCACCACCATCCGCGTATTGCGCCACATCGTGAACAGCTCGCGCACGAGCGCAGAACTGCCCCACAACCGCACCCCCCGGCAAGCGGCGGGCTCCCCACGCGTTGACTCCCCGGGGACCTTCCTCTAGCGTCCGCGCGGTATGCGTCGCTCGTGGATCGTGCTGGCCATAGCACTGACGCTCGCCGGCTGCTCCGGGAAGAAGCCGATCGCCCCCGCGGACACGTTGTGGACGGAAGGCAACGAGTTCTACGACGACGAGGCCTGGGACGCGGCGATCGACAAGTACAAGGCGCTCCTCGATCAGCACCCCTTCGACCCCCACGCCGAGGAAGCCGAGCTCAAGATCGCGCAGTCGTACTACGGCGCCGGGCGCTGGGCCGAGGCGATCGCGGCCTTCTCCGACTTCGAGCGCATGCATCCGACCAGCAACAGTCTTCCAATGGTCGAGTACCAGATCGGCATGTCGTCGATGGCGCAGTCGAGCACCAGCGACCGCGACCAGTCGACGACCGCGAACGCGCTCGGCTACTTCCGTAACGTCGTCGATCGGTTTCCCGGCAGTCCGTGGGCCGAGCGCGCCGCGCTCAGGATGCGCGAGTGCAAGGAACAGCTGGCGCGGCACGACGTCGACATCGCCACCTACTACCTTCGGCACGGCAACATGCTCGCGGCCGAGGCGCGCCTGAAGGGCCTGCTGGAGACGAGCCCCGAGTCCGACGCAACGGCCGAAGCCCTGTGGGCGTTCGCGAAGACCTACGACAAGCGCGACGAGACCGACCAGGCGAAGCTGGCGCTCGCGACGTTGGTCCGCCATCACCCCTACGGGCCGCTCGCGGACGACGCGCGCCAGAAGCTCGGCGGCGACGACGTCGCAGCCGGTCCCGATCCGCTGCCCGAGCTCGTCGCGAAGCTGAATCAGCTCGCCGGTACGGACGAGCGCAAGAGCGTCCCCGCCCCCGTCTCGGCGTATCCGAACCTCTACGGCGGCTCGCGCCAGGGCCAGGGATATTGAGGTCGGGGAAGGTTTGACACGCCGGGACGGTTCGGGTTAGCTCGCCCCAAGACAGACGAGACACATACCCTTATCCAGAGTGGCAGAGGGTCCGGCCCAGCGAAGCCACAGCAACCCAGCCCCCGGGGCTCGGTGCTAATTCCGACGCCGAAAGGCGAAAGATAAGGTCATCGCACGCTGGAAGCCCCTCACCGATCTCGGAGAGGGGCTTTTGATTTCATGGAGACCCATCACGACTCCCAGCGTGCCCTGTCCGCGGCGCGCGTCCTCCTGATCGGGCTCGGCGGCCTCGGCACGCCGGCGGCGATGGCGCTCGCCGACGCGGGGGTCGGCACGCTCGGGCTGGTCGATCCGGACGTGGTGGAGATCTCGAACCTGCATCGCCAGCCGCTCTACGAGGCGTCCGACGTGGGCGAGCGCAAGGTGGATGCCGCCCGCCGCCGCCTCGTCGCCCGGCGGCCGGCGCTGCGCGTCGAGGCATGGGCGCACCGCTTCGAGGCGGCCGACGGCCTCCTGCTGCGCGACTGGGACGTCGTGCTCGACGGCACCGACAGCGCGGCCACGAAGTTCGTGGTGAACGACGCCGCCGTCGCCGCGGGCGTGCCGCTGGTCCATGCCGGCGCCACCGGATGGGCCGCGCAGCTGCTGACGATCCTCCCGCAGCACGCTTGCCTCCGCTGCCTGTTCGAAGCGCCCGGGACGGACGACGACGTCCCGGCATGCGAGGCCGCAGGCATCCTGGGGCCGGTGGTCGTGCTGGCCGGCGGGCTCCAGGCCGCGGAGGCCGTGCGGCTTCTCACCGGAGCGGCGGCGGCCTACGCCGACCGTCTGCTCTCGATCGATCTGCGGGCCGGGACGTGGCGCAGCGTCCCGCTCGCGAAGAATCCCGCCTGCGCCGGCTGCGGCTCGACCGATGCGTCGCCCGCGAGAAGGAGTGCCGTCCGATGAGTACCGTCAAGGGCCTGCGTTGCCGCGAGTGCGGCGCCGAGAGCCCGGTGGCCCCGCTGCACGTCTGCGAGACCTGCTTCGGCCCGCTCGAGGTGCAGTACGACTACGCCGCAGGTCCGCCGCACGTTCACGCGCGAGGCGATCGCCGCGCGCCCGCGCAACATCTGGCGCTACCGGGAGCTGCTGCCGGTCGAGGGCGAGCCGCGCATCGGCCTGCACTCGGGCTTCACGCCGCTGGTCCGCGCCGACCGGCTCGCGGCGGTGCTCGGCGTCGAGGAACTCTGGGTGAAGGACGATTCCGTCAACCACCCGACGTTCTCGTACAAGGATCGGGTCGTGTCGGTGGCGATCTCGAAGGCGATCGAGTTCGGCTTCGACCACCGTCTCCTGCGCCTCGACCGGCAACCTCGCCAACTCGGTGTCGGCACACGCCGCGCACGCGGGCCTCGACTGCTACATCTTCATCCCCGACGATCTCGAGCAGGGAAAGGTCATCGGCTCGACGATCTACGGCCCGCGCGCGATCGCCGTCCGCGGCAACTACGACGACGTCAATCGTCTGTGCAGCGAGATCGCCGACAAGTACGGCTGGGCCTTCGTCAACATCAACGTCCGGCCGTACTACACCGAAGGCGCGAAGACGTACGGCTTCGAGATCGCCGAGCAGCTCGGCTGGAAGCTGCCGCAGCACATCGTGGTGCCCACGGCCGGCGGCACGATCCTGCCGAAGGTCGCCAAGGCGTTCCAGGAGCTGCAGCAGCTCGGCCTGGTCGAGGGCGACTTCAAGATCTACAGCGCGCAGGCGGCCGGCTGCGCCCCCGTGGTGCACCGCTCTGCATCGCAAGCACCGACCTCATCACCCCGGTCAAGCCGAACACGATCGCCAAGTCGATCGCCATCGGCAACCCCGCCGACGGGTACTACGTGCTGAAGGCCATCCGCGAGTCCGGCGGCTGGGGCGAATCGGTGACCGACGAGGAGATCGTCGAGGGCATCAAGCTCCTGGCCCGGACCGAGGGCATCTTCACCGAGCCGGCCGGCGGAACGACCGTGGCAGTCACCAAGAAGCTCATCGAGCAGGGCCGCATCCCGCGTGACGAGTCGATCGTCATCAGCGTCACCGGCAACGGCTACAAGACCCTCGAGGCGGTGCTCGACAGTGTCGAGCAGCCGCTGCGCATTCCGGCGCGCCTGGCCGATTTCGACGAGCTCTACGCGCGCCTGGGCGCAGGGCGCGCCGCCACCGCGCGTCTGATCACCAAGGAGGAGACGTCCCATGGTTCAGGTCCGTGTTCCCACCCCGCTCCGCAAGCTCACCGGCGGTGCCGAGGCCGTCGAGGCCGATGGCGCCACCGTCGCCGCGCTCGTCGCCGATCTCGACCGCCGCCATCCCGGCATCAAGGACCGCATCTGCGACGAAGGCGGCCAGGTCCGTCGCTTCGTCAACATCTTCGTGAACGGCGAGGACATCCGGTTCCTGAAGCACCTCGACACGGCGCTCAAGGCGGGTGACGAGGTGTCGATCGTCCCTGCGATCGCCGGCGGCCGCTAGGCGTCCGTGCAGCCCGCCCGCACCACCGCCTGCAGCGAGGGACCCCTCGCCGTCGGCTCGGTGCTCGACCTGATCGGCAGGACGCCGATGATCGAGCTCGAGCGCATCCGCGACGGCGTTCCCGCGGGCGTGCGTCTGTTCGCCAAGCTCGAGGGCTTCAACCCGGGCGGGTCGGTGAAGGACCGGCCCGCGCGGCGGATGATCCTCGACGGTATCGCCCGGGGGAAGCTGGTGCCGGGCAAGACCATCCTCGACTCGACCTCGGGCAACACCGGCATCGCGCTGGCGATGATCGGCGCCGCGCTCGGCTATCCGGTCGAGCTCGTCATGCCGGCCAACGTCAGCATCGAGCGCAAGCGCATCGTCGCCGCCTTCGGCGCGAAGGCGATCTTCAGCGACGCCGCTCGAGGGATCCGACGGCGCGATCCGTCTCTGCCGCACGATCCTGGCCGAGCACCCCGAGCGGTACTTCAAGCCCGACCAGTACTTCAACGAGTGCAACCCGCTCGCCCACTACGAGACCACGGGCCCCGAGATCTGGGAGCAGACGGACGGCCGGGTGACGCACTTCATCGCCGGTCTCGGCACCGGCGGCACCGTGATGGGGACGGGCCGCTACCTGAAGGAGCGCAATCCCGCCATCCAGGTCATCGGCGCCGAGCCCGCGGACGCCTTCCACGGCCTCGAGGGCCTGAAGCACATGGCCTCGTCGATCGTCCCCGGCATCTACAAGGAGCAGGAGCTCGACCGGAAGATCGGGATCGACACCGACGACGCGTACAACATGGTCTACCGCCTCGGACGCGAGGAGGGCCTGTTGGTCGGGCAGTCCTGCGGTGCCGCGTACGTCGCCGCCCTCGAGGTGGCACGTACGCTGCGCGAGGGCACGATCGTGATCCTGTTCGCCGACTTCGGCGATCGCTACCTGTCGACCAACCTGTGGCTGGGATGGCGACAGCCGGAGGGTCTGCCGTGAGCGTGAAACGTCCGCCCCGGGCCAAGCGGCCCACGACCCGTGGCACCGCCTCGCGGACCAAGCTCTACCTGACGTACCCGAAGGCGCTGGTGAAGGAGCCCCTCATCTACCAGATGAGCCAGGAGTTCGACCTCGTCTTCAACGTGCGCAGCGCCAGCGTCAGCGACGAGATCGGCATCATCGCGCTCGAGCTGGACGGCCGCGAGGCCGAGGTGCGGCGGGCGATCGCGTGGTTCCGCGAGCGCGGCGTCTTCGTCGAGCCGATCGAGAAGAACGTCATCGAATGACGCTCACCGATGCCGACGTCGAGCGCTGGAGCCGCCAGATCCTCCTGCCCGAGGTGGGCGGGCGCGGACAGGAGCGCCTCTGCGCGGCGCGCATCGCCGTGCGTGGCGCCGGCCCGGCGACGGACCTCGCGACCACGCTGCTCCGACGTGCCGGCGTCGGCGTCGGCGAGGGAGACCTGTCGGCGGACGTGACCCTCGCGCTCGACGACGCGGGCGACGCCCCCCCGGCCGGCGTCGTGGTGCGCGGCCGGCGGCGCGGCACACGCCTCGAGGTGGCGACGCTGGTGGGACGGCCCTGCGCGGCCTGTGCAACCGCTCCCAACGACGCCATGGCGGCGGCCGGATCCCTCGCGGCGCCCGCCGACGTCGTCCTCGGGGCGCTCGCGGCCGGAGAGGCGTTGCGCGCGCTGCTCCTCCCGTCGTCGACCGGCCGGGTCCATTCCGTCGACCTCGCGACCGGCGCCGCCGGCAGCGCCGTCCTCGCCCCCACCGCCGGCTGTCCCCGGTGCGCGGACCGCTCGTGAGCGACACCTTCGACCCGGCCGTGCTGAAGCTCGAGCTGGCGATGGAGGGCCTGCGACTCGACGACAGCGCGCGGGCGACGCTGGTGAGCTCGGGCGAGGTGCCGGCGCTCGTGAACCTGCGCCTCGAGGGAGGCCTTCGCGTCGCCGTCCCGGCCGCGCTCGAGGTGGGTGCACCGTCGCCGTTCCTGCTCACCGCGGACGCCGGCCGCTTCGTCCTCCACCGCAACGACAGTCGGGAACCGGAGCGGCTCTACGTCCTCCCGCAGCCGTCGCCGCGCTTCTACGGCCGCCGGACCAGCACCGGGAAGCCGATGTGGCGGATCGCCACCGTCCACGGACCGAGCCTGCTCGTCGATCCGGCTGGCGCCTGCGGCTTCAGCGTCCGCGGCGCGCCCTGCGCCTTCTGCCTCGAGGGTGCACGGCCGAGCGCCGGCGAGGAGGTGCCGACGGTCGCCGAGGTCGTCGAGGTGGTGCGCGCGGCGTTCGACGAGGGGGCGGCGCAGCAGGTGCTCTTCCACGGCGCATTCGCCAACGGCGAGGACGGCGGCATCGCGACGCTGGTGCCCTACGTCGAGGGAATCCGCCGGCACTTCGACACGCTGGTCGCGGCGCAGGTCCATCCGCCGCGCGACGATCGCTGGATCGACCGCGCCTACGCGCTGGGCATCGACGCCCTCAGCCTGAACCTCGAGCTGTTCGATCCGGACGCGCTCCGTCGCCATTGCGTGGGCCGCGCGCGCTACATCGGCCGCGATCGCTATCTGGACGCCCTCGCCTACGCCGCGCGGGTGTTCCCGCGCGGCACCGTGTGGACCGACCTGGTGGTCGGGATCGAGTCGCTCGACGCGACGCGGGAGGGCATCGACGCGCTCACCGCAGCCGGCGTCATTCCGGTGATCGCCGCCATCCGCCGTCCGAGCGGCGTCGCCTCGCGCGCCGTGCCGACGGCCGAGGACCTCCGCCCCTTGCTCGCCCACCTGTACCGGCGCACGCGCGAGCAGCGGCTCCCGATGCGGTGGCTGCGTGACCTGACCGGCGGCGTCGTACCGCTCGAGGCCCGGGGCACCGCGGGCGATCCCGCGCGCTTCGCCGTCGCCGCCCAGTCCCTCGCGCGCTCGCGCCTGGGCGGCGTCGCCACGCGGGGACTCGCCCGCGCGCGGCGCCGGCTGCGCGTGCAGTCGCTGGGCGAGTCCGACTCCGGACACTGACATGGCGGCTCCCAACCCCCTGCACACGGCCTACGACGAGGTCGTCGTCGACACCCGCCCGCTCTGGCGCATCCTGATCGGGCGCGGCTATCGACCGGGGCTGCTGCTCGCAGGCGTCGCCGCGTTCCTCGCCGTCCGGGCGATGCCACCGCAGGAGGGGCTGGCACCCGCCGCGCAGAGTGCGCTCGCCGTGTTCGCGCTCTGCGTCGTCTACTGGACGACCAACGTCCTGCCGCTCATGGTCACGAGCCTGCTGGCGATGGTCCTGCTGCCGACGACCGGCGCCCTCTCCGCCAAGGACACCTACGCGCTGTTCGGGAACGAGGCCGTCTTCTTCATCCTCGGGGCGTTCATCCTGGCCGCGTCCCTCATGAAGTGCGGGCTCTCCACCCGGATCGCGATCACGATCCTCCGCCGCTTCGGCCACACGCCGCGGACGCTGCTCCTCTCGTTCTTCCTGATGAACGCCTTCATGGCGTTCTTCATGTCCGAGCACGCGGTGGCGGCGATGACCTTCCCGATCACCATCGAGATCGCGCGGGTGCTCAAGCTGAACCGCCGCACCAGCAACTACGCTCGCGCCCTCTTCCTCGCCCTCGCCTGGGGCAGCTCGATCGGCGGCATCGCCACCCTCCTCGGCGGCGGCCGTGCGCCGCTGGCGATCGGCATCCTGCGCGAGAACACCGGGCAGAGCTACTCGTTCCTCCAATGGACGATGACAGCGTGGCCGATCGTCCTCGGGCTGCTGGTGGCGGCGTGGGTGATCATGAACTTCTTCTTCCCGATCGACATCGCGTCGGTGCGCGCCGCCGATGCGATCATCGAGGAGAAGTCGCTCAGGATGGGCCGGCCGTCCATCCGCGAGCGGGCGATCGGCGTGATCATGCTGGGCACGCTCGCGGCGTGGATCCTGGGCGGCGAAGAGTTCGGGCTGGCGACGATCGCACTCAGCTCGGTCACGCTGATGTTCGTCCTCGGGCTGCTCACGTGGGGCGACGTCGAGCCGTTCGTCAACTGGGGCGTGCTGGTCATGTACGGCGGCGCCATCGCGCTCGGCGCGGCCATCCACCGCTCCGGCGCCGCGGCGTGGGTCGCCCACACGCTGGTGGCATCGTGGGTGCAGAGTCCCGTCGCGCTCGTGGCGCTGTTGTCGGCGGTGAGCATCATCCTCACCGAGGCGATGAGCAACTCGGCCGTCGTCGCCCTGCTCCTGCCCGTCGCGCTCGGGATCGCGCAGCAGTACGGCATCGACCCGCGCGTCATGGCGCCGGCGATCGCCCTGCCCGCCGGTCTCGCGTTCACCCTGCCGGTGGGCACGCCCGCGAATGCCATCGCCTACTCGTCGGGCTATCTCACGCTGCGCGACATGGTCATTCCGGGTGCGATACTGAACAGCGTCGCCTGGGTGATCTTCTTCGCCGTCGCCTACTGGTACTGGCCGCTGATCGGCCTGCCGATCAGGCCCTGAGCCGCAGCCCCGCCGCGGCCAGGAGCGCGATCGTCAACACCGTCGACGGCACGACGTGGCCAAAGCGAGGCCCCTCGGTCAGGACGAAGATCGCCCACAGCCACCAGACACCCGTGCGGTGGAGCCGCGTCCACCAGCGCGGCCCGAGCCAGTCCGCCGTGCGGTCGAACGACGTCGCCGCCATCAGCGCCGTGAAGAGATAGCCGATCCCTCCCACGACCAGCGTCGCCGGCTCGACCGCCGCCCGCGCCGACGCCACCCGGGAGAAGAGTGCGATCAGCAGGAGGCCGTGGATCAGGAGAACGACCGCGAACCCGAGCCCCACGAAGCGTCGCTCGGCGACGAGGCCGCGTGTCGCCGGGCCGGGCCAGCGGCGCGCCAGGCCCGACGCCGAGAACGCGACCAGGAAGACCACCGTCGCGAGACGTCCAGTCCAGCGCACCGCGAAACGGATTCCGTCCTCGTCCGTCCCCGGGACGAGGACACCTGCGGCGACGATCGCGACGGCGGCTGTGGCCGCCGCGGCGACGATCCCCGCGCCGCGCGGCATGCCCTATGCCTGGCCCTTCATCGCCGCCGCCAGGATGTGCGACGTCGACGGACGCATGATGCGCGGGTCGACCTCGCGCCCCTCGAGCGAGGGCCTTGCGCACGTCCTTCCCGGAGATCGACACCGGCTTCTCGCCCGGATGGTTGTCGGTCAGGTCGACCCGTCCCAGCGACTCGTAGAAGGCGGCGAAGCCGACCTTGAGCGGCTGGATGCGCAGATCGCCGCCGAGGCGCGTCGAAGATCTCCTGCGCGTCGAAGTCGCCCCAGATCGCCGATGCCGTCGTGGTACGGCGCATCGGCGTGCTTGCGGCCGATGACGATGTCGGTGAAGCCGAAGTTCTGGCGGTAGATGGCGTGCATCACCGCCTCGCGCGGGCCGCCGTAGAACATCTTGATGTCGAGGCCGAGCAGGATCACGCGATCGGGCACGGATTCCTTCCGCGGGCCCCAGAGCGCCGGATCGCTGTCGCCCTCGCCGAGCGCGCGCGTCTCGATGAGCGCCTCGTAGGTCTGCATGCGCACGTCGGCCTTGACGTCGTCGCCCTTGGTCTCGCCGACCAGCGGGTTCAGGCACGCACCGGCGTCGTGGCCCTGGCGCAGCAGGGTCTCGAGGCCGTAGACGAGCGCGTACTCGTGCGCCCGGTGGAGCGGGTTGCGGGTCTGGAAGGCGACGACGCGCCGCCAGCTCTTCGTCGCGAGCAGCGCCCGCACCTCGCGCGGCGTGAGGACGTACTTCCCGAAGCTCGGGTGCTTCGGCTGCGGCAGCACGCGGATGGTGCCGCCGAGGAGGTGCGTCTTGTCGGCGTCGCCCTTCTGCACCATGTCGGCGCCCGGGTGATCGGTGCGCTCCGTCCCGTAGACCAGGCGCAGGTACTTCGGCTTGTCCCAGGGGAAGACGTCGCTGATCGCCAGCGTCGCGACGACGTCGCCCTGCCCGTTCGTCAGCGCGACCGTCTGTCCCGGCGCGAGCCGGCCCGCCAGCTCGGCGGTGACGGGGAGCGAGAGCGGGATCGTCCACGCCCACCGCTTGCCCCCGTGCTCGATCGCCGCCTCGTCGAGGACGCGGTGCCACGTCGGGCCGTCCATCGGTCCGGTGAGCGGCGAGAGACCGCCGTCGCCGAAGCGGTAGACGGTGGACAGGTCCGCATCGGAGACGGGAACCTTCGGTAGCGCATGCGCCTGCTCGCGGAACGCGGCCTGGGCGTCCGCCGGCACCGTGCAGCTGACCGGCTCGGTGAGACCGCCGTGGGGAGGGATGAGATCGGACATCGGGGTTCCTTTCTGTGCGCCCGCCGCGGGGTGGACAACCGGCGCAAACTAGGCGAAAGGAGCGCCCGTCTCAACCCGTATGCGAGTCGACGTCTCCTGCCGCCGCTGCGGCCAGCGCCAGCGACTCGACGTCGGAACGCCCACCGCCGGGCAGACGCTCGAGGAGCACCTGCATCTCCTGCGCGAGCGCCTGCTCCACCGCCCGAGCTTCCAGTGCTTCGGGGGCCACTTCGAGGTGCGCCCGCCGCTCCCCGACTTCTGGGAGGTGCACTGGGAGACGCTCGGCGACTAGCGTGCGAACGGGCGCAGCTCGATCGAGAAGCCGAACACCTCGACCAGCAGCATCCACAGCGCGAGGAGCGCGGTGAGGAGCGTCCCGAGCGCGGCGAAGGCCACGCCGGACAGCAGGAGGAACGCCACCAGACCGCCGATCGTCACCGCCGGCGTCATGAAGCCCGACCGGTTGTACGGCGCCACCGGCTGCAGCAGCGGCAGCACTCCCTGGGTGCGGACCTCGTCGCGCACGGCGTCGAACACGTTGCGCAGCTGGCGCGTGATCTCGTCGAGCCAGCTCACGTCACTGCTCCGCCCGCAGCACGATCAGCAGGCCCTGGCCGCCCGGGCCGTCGTGTCCGACGCCGAAGAGCAAGGTGCCGCCGTTCCGCATCCGCACGTCGGTGTCGACGAGGCGGCGGCCGTCGTCGAGGAGCCGAACCTTCATCAGGACCGTCTGGCCGTCCATCGACTTCGGCACCAGGTGGAGGATGCGCCCGCCGGGCAGGAGGAACTCCTCGGTGTCGCGCTGGTGGCAGCGACGGGTCTCGTCCTGCACCACCTGGAAGGAGCGGTAGCTGACGAGCCGGCGGAGCCGCGGGCGGAGCGACGCCAGCTGCGGATCCGTCGGGCCGCTCTCGGACGCGTGGACCGCGATGACCTGGATCTCGAGCGCCAGCACCGTTGCCGGGAGCGTGGTCGCCACCGCGACCGCGCTCGCCAGCATCGCCACCGCGCTCGAGGCCGTCACTGCCCGAAGCCCCCGGCGGCTCCGGCCGGATAGTTCACCCAGAAGAGCGTCGTCCCCGCCTTCGGCTCGCTCCGCACCGCGACGTCTTTGCCTGCGAGCCGGGCGATCACGGGTTGGTCGTGGAGCCGCGCGTATTTCGTTGGCGGCTTCGGGACCGACGGCCGCTGGGTGACGATCGTGCCGGGCGTCCGCAGCCAGATCGCGAGCGATGCGGCCGCGGCGAACGTGACCGCTGCGGCCGGTACCTGGCGCAGCCGTTGCCGCCAGCGGCGCCGCCAGGTCTCGCGGTCGATCGCCGTCGCCACCGCTGGCCACACGCCCGAGAGATCGAGCGCGTCGACATCGAGGGCGACGGCCTGTCCGACCGCCTCGCCGAGCGCGGCGAACTGGCGGACCGTCTCGTCGCACGGCGGACACGCGCTTGCGTGGCGTGCGACCTCGAGCAGCATCGGGGGCGGCAGCTCCCGATCGATGAAGGCGTCAAGAAGCCGTTCGACGTCGCTGCAGTTCATCACGGAATCAGAGCAACCCGCGGAGTTGCGCCTGCAGGTGGCGGCGGGCGTAGTGCAGTCGGCTCATCACGGTTCCCTTCGGGCACTGGAGCACCTGACTGATCTCCTCGTAGGAGAGCCCGTCCACCTCACGAAGAAGTATGACCGCTCGATGTTCGGGGGTCAATTCCGCGACCGCCTCGCGGATGCGGCGGGCGATCTGCTCGTCGCGCGCCCGGGCGAAGGGCTCGTCGGGGTCGTCGGTCGCGAGCTGGAGGGGGGCGGGACCGTCGTCCCCCCGGTCGGCCGGCAGGTCGATCGGCACCTGGGGCATCTTGGCGTCCCGGCGCTGGTGGTCGATGCAGAGGTTCAGCGCGATGCGGTAGAGCCAGGTGTAGAAGCTGGCGTCGCCCTTGAATCGCTCCAGCCCCTGGTATGCCTTGGCGAAGGCCTCCTGGGTCACGTCCAGCGCGTCGTCGCGATTCCTGAGCATTCCAAATGCCAGCGCTGCCACCTTGCCCTGGTAGCGCTCGACCAGGACCCTATAGGCGTCCCGTTCACCCTCGCGGGTGCGTTGGACCAGTTCCCAGTCGCTCGGTGGCACCGGCGCTGCCGGCATCTAGGACGCCCTGTCCCGCAGGGTATTCATCCGGGGCACCCCACCCACGTCAGTGCACCTCCGCCCAGCTGCCACCGGCGCGCACATCCACCTGCAGCGGGACCTTGAGCGGCCAGACGCCTTCCATGGCGCTGCGCACGGCGGCCGCCGTGGCCTCGATCTCGGCCGCGGGAACCTCGAGCACCAGCTCGTCGTGCACCTGGAGGAGCATGCGCCCGCCGAGGCCGGCCGCTCCCAGCGCCCGACGCACGGCGAGCATCGCCAGCTTGATCAGGTCGGCCGCCGACCCCTGGATCGGGGTGTTCGTCGCCGCGCGCTCCGCGAACTGCCGCACCGCCGGGTCGCGCGCGCCCAGCTCGGGGAGGTAGCGCCGCCGGCCGAGGACCGTCGTCACGTAGCCGCAGCCCCGGGCCTCGGCGACCGTGCGGTCGATGAACGCCCGCACCCCGGCGTAGCGTGCGAAGTAGTCGGCGATGTAGGCCTCCGCCGCCGCGTTGCTCACCCCCATCTCGCGCGCCGCGCGCGAGGGGCCCATGCCGTAGACGATGCCGTAGTTCATGACCTTGGCCAGTCGCCGACCCTCGGCCGCCGGCAACGTCCCGAACACCTCGGAGGCCGTTCGGGCATGGACGTCCTCGCCGCTCGCGAACGCTGCGATGAGCCCTGGGTCCTCCGCCAGGTGGGCGAGGATGCGCAGCTCGATCTGGGAGTAGTCCGCCGAGATCAGGCGATGCCCGGGCGCGGCGACGAAGGCGGCGCGGATGCGACGCCCCTCTTCGGTCCGCACGGGGATGTTCTGCAGGTTCGGATCGGAGCTGGAGAGCCGTCCGGTGGCGGCGACGGTCTGGTTGAACGACGTGTGCACGCGGCCGGTCGCGGGATCCGCGAGCGCCGGCAGCGCGTCGACGTACGTCGACATCAGCTTCGAGAGCTGGCGGTACTCGAGGATCTTCGCCGGCAGCGGATGCGCCTCGGCGAGGCGGGTGAGCACGTCGACGTCCGTCGAGAGCCCGGTCTTGCCCTTCTTCACGCCGCGCGTCGGCAGCTTGAGCCGCTCGAAGAGGACCTCCCGCAGCTGGGGCGGCGAGCCGATGTTGAACGGGCCCCCCGCGAGCGCGTGGATCTCGCCCATCAGGCGCTCGAGCGACGCACCGAACTCCGCCGCGAGCGCCGACAGCGCCGGCAGGTCGAGACGGATCCCCGCCAGTTCCATCTCGGCCAGCACCTCGGCCACGGGCAGCTCGAGCTCGACGTACAGCCGCTCCATCCCGTGCATGCGCAGGCGGTCCATGAGCAGCGGCTGGAGCCCGTGTACGGCGCGCGCGTCGCGGCAGGCGATCACCGCCGCGTCGGTGCCGGCGTCGGGCGGGGCGATGCCGAGCAGCTCCTCGGCCAACCCGGTGATGCCGTGATCGGCCCGCGAGGGATTGAGGCAGTAGGAGGCGAGCGCGACGTCGAAGGTCGGCCCTGCGAGGGCGATCCCACGGCGGGCCAGCGCGACCCGCAGCGCCTTCACGTCCGCACCGATGGTACCAACCGCGAGGTCGCCTAGGAGCGGCGCCAGCGCCCCGAGGACACCGGTCTCCTCCGGGTGGAGCACCAGGGCCACGGGGCCGCTCGGCCCCGCGAGCGCCAGCGCCTCGATACGCGCCGCCGTCGCGCGCGGTCCGTCGAAGATCGGAACGACGGCGACGGCACCGGCGCCGCGCAGGCGTTCGACGGCCTTGCCCGCCTCCACGGCCGTGGTCACGACCGTGCGCTCCACCTCGGCGGTCGGCGCGCTCGGCACCAGCTCGCGCAACAGCGAGAAGAACTCCAGCTCCTGGAAGAGCGGGCGGAGCGTCGCGGGATCCGGCCCCGGCCAGCGCGCCGCGTCGAGGTCGAGGGTGACCGGCACACAGCGACGGATCGTCGCCAGCGTCTTCGACAGGCGCGCCGTGTCGGCCTCCCGCACCAGCGCCTCGCGGACCCGCTTCGCGCCCCGGATGCCGCACGCGTCCACCCGCTCCGGGGCAGCGAGGATCGCCTCGACCGGACCGAGCGCCGCAACCAGCGCGCTCGCCGTCTTCTCGCCGATGCCCGTGACCCCGGGGATGTTGTCGATCGCGTCCCCCATGAGCCCGAGCACGTCTGGAACCAGCGCCGGCTCGACCCCGAACCGGGCACGGACCTCCTCGAGGCCGATGCGGCGGTCGCGCATCGTGTCGAGCAGCGTCGTGTTCGCGTCGACCAGCTGCATCATGTCCTTGTCGCCGGTGACGACGACGGTCTCGACGCCCGCCCGGCCCGCCTGGGTCGCCAGGGTGCCGATCACGTCGTCGGCCTCGACGCCGGGCTCCTCGATCACCGGCAGCCGGAGCGCCGCCACCAGCCGGCGGATGTACCCGAGCTGCGGCACCAGCTCGGACGGCATCGACGGCCGGTTCTGCTTGTACTCGGCATAGAGGTCGTCGCGGAACGTCTCACCGGGCGCGTCGAAGACGACCGCGACGTGCACCGGGTGCTCGTCCCGCATGAGCTTGGCCAGCATGGTGGCGAAGCCGTAGACGGCGTTCGTCGGCAGGCCGCGCGACGTCGTGAGCGCCGGAATCGCATGGAACGCGCGATAGACGTAGCCGCTGCCGTCGATCAGATAGAGTCGCGGCATGGAAGGTCGCGGAATCTACCATCCGTCCCCTCCCGGTGCGACCGCCAGGGGGAAATCTTGACAAGCGAGAGACCCGCCGTTAGATAGCGCCCGAATTTCCCGACCGGTCCCGCGTCTCCAGCCCGTGCATGATTGACGTCGCGCATCTGAGCAAGCGGTTCGGTGACCTGACGGCGGTCCACGACGTCTCGTTCACCGCGGCGTCGGGACAGATCCTCGGCTTCCTCGGCCCCAACGGCGCCGGGAAGACCACCACGATGCGGATCATCACCGGCTTCATGCCGGCGTCGACGGGCACCGTGAAGGTCGAGGGCTTCGACGTCTTCGAGCAGAGCGCCGAGGTGCGACGCCGCATCGGCTACCTGCCGGAGAACCCGCCGCTCTACAACGACATGACGGTCGTGCCGTACCTGCGCTTCGTCGCTCGGCTGAAGGGCCTGCTCGCGGGGCGACGTCGAGGCCGGCATCGATCGGGTGCTCGACACCTGCGGGCTGCGGCACGTCAGCAGCCGGCTCCTCGTCGCACCTCTCGAAGGGCTACCGCCAGCGCGTCGGGCTCGCGCAGGCGCTCATCCACGACCCGCCGGTGCTCATCCTCGACGAGCCCACGATCGGGCTCGACCCGCGCCAGATCATCGAGATCCGCTCGCTCATCCGGGGCCTCGGATCGAACCGTACCGTGGTCCTGTCCACGCACATCCTGCCGGAGGTGCAGCAGGTCTGCGACAAGGTCGTCATCATCAACGACGGCCGGGTGGTGGTCGAGGACACGCTCGCCAACCTCACCCGGGACCGCAGCCTCGAGCAGGTGTTCATCCAGTCGATCTCGGGCGGGCCGGCGGTCGCCGACGCGGCGGGGGCATAGGCGATGCGCAATATCCTCACCATCGCCGGGCGCGAGCTGCGCTCCTACTTCTCCTCCCCCGTCGCGTACGTCCTGCTGGCCGTGTTCCTGGCGCTCTCGGGCTACTTCTTCTTCGCGCTGCTCTCGGCGTTCGAGCAGGCCGTGCAGATCTACAGCATGATGCGGAACCCGGAGATGCTCGAACGGGTCAACCTGAACGACATGGTCATCCGGCCGCTGCTGCAGAACATGAGCGTGCTGCTCATCTTCATCGTCCCCGCGATCACGATGCGCATGTTCCCCGAGGAGAAGCGCGCGGGCACCTACGAGCTGCTGCTCACGTCGCCCGTACGCGTCAGCGAGATCGTCCTCGGCAAGTTCCTGGGCGGTCTCGTCGCTCCTGCTCCTGATGATCGGCCTGTCGGGATTCTTCGGCGTGCTGCTTGGCAGTCTACGGCAACCCCGAAGTCCCGATGATGCTCTCCGGCTACGTCGGGCTGACGCTCATGGCGACCGTGTTCCTCGCCATCGGCACGCTGATCTCCTCGTTCACCGACAACGTCGTCATCGCCTACGTCGGCACGCTCTTCGCGCTGCTCGCTGCTGTACACGATCGGCTGGCTCGGGAGACGTGGCCTCCGGGCCGGCTGGGGCGATGATCAAGTACGCGTCGATCACCGAGCACTTCCGGAGTTCCTGAAGGGCATCGTCGACACCCGCGACCTCGTCTACTTCGCCACGCTGCTGGTCGTGAGCCTCTTCCTGACGCAGCGATCGGTCGAGTCGGTGCGCTGGAGGTAGCGCGTGAGCCGCTCGGCGTCCCTCTTCGGCTTCCTCGGCCTCCTCTTCCTCGCCTTCGGCGTCGCTGCCCTGGCGCTCGTCGGGCCCAGCGACTGGTTCGTCCTCCTGAACCTGACCGCGGGCATCGGGTTGCTGATCGCCTACCTCGCGTTCGGCTTCGAGGGCTTCAAGGGCGCCCTCGGCCAGCGCTCCACGCGCTACGGAGCCGGCGCGGCGCTCTACTCGCTCCTCTTCGTCGCTGCTCGTCATCGGGCTCAACGTCGTGAGTGCCCGACACCACAAGCGGGTCGACGTCACCGAGGCGGGCGTCTACACCCTCGCGCCGCAGTCGCGAAAGATCGTCGACGCGCTCAAGGAGCCGCTGGCGATCACCGCCTTCGTCGAGGGCGGCGTCAGCCCGCAGCTCGAGACGCTCCTCGACAGCTTCCGCTACGCCAACCCGGCGAAGGTCTCCTTCAACATCTTCGACCCCGACAAGGAGCCCGCGCGGGTCGACCAGCTGAAGATCACCGCGGTCCCGAGCGTCCAGCTGCAGTACGGCAAGGAATCCTTCATCGTCACCCAGCCCAGCGAGGAGACGATCACCAACGGCATCATCCGCGTGGCCGGCGGCAAGAAGAAGGTCGTGTACTTCACCGAGGGCGACGGCGAGGCGGCGATCGACGCCAAGGACGACCCGAAGGGGTACTCGCAGGCGAAGCAGGCTCTCGAGCAGGAGAACTACGAGGTGAAGACCCTGCTCCTGCCGTCGGTGGAGCAGGTGCCCGACGACGCGAGCGTGGTGATCGTCGCCGGCTTCGACCGGCCGCCCAGCGACCATGCGGTCGACGTCCTCGACGCCTACCTGAAGCGCGGCGGGCAACGTGCTCATGCTGATGGGACCGCGCCAGGGCAGCCCCAAGCTCACGAGCATGCTCGAGCAGTGGGGCGTGAAGGTCGGCAACGACATCGTCATCGATCAGGAGGTCCGGCTCCTGGAGGGGCCGCGCCTCGGCGTCGTGCCGATGACGAAGACCTACGGCGCGCATCCGATCACGCAGAACTTCCGCGACTACACGGTCTTCCCGCAGACGCGGACGGTCGAGGCGGCCGAGGGGAAGAAGGGCGTCCAGCCGACGGTCCTGGTGAAGACCAGTCCGACCAGCTGGGCCGAGACCAAGGTCGACGAGCTGTTCACGAAGCAGACGGCGAACCTCGACGCCGACGACCGCAAGGGCCCGCTCGGCGTCGCCGTCGCCGTCGCCGCCAAGCTGAAGGAGATGGGCGTGCGAGGGGGCGACCGGCGACGACGCCCGCCTGGTCGTCATCGGCACGCCGATGTTCGCCGACAACGACCAGATGGTGCAGTCCCGGCTGAACGGCGATCTCTTCCTGAACGCGGTCGGCTGGCTGGTCGGGCAGGAGGAGCTCGTCTCCATTCGCAGTCGGACCGTTCGCGCTTCTCGCGCCTTGATGACGGAAGGCCAACAGCTTCGGGTCTTCTACCTGTCGATCCTGATTCTGCCCGAGCTCCTGATCGCGCTGGGTATCGCCGTGTGGTGGCGGCGGAGATCGGCGTGAGCGCGCGGCGGATCGCCCTCCTCTTCCTGCTCGTTCTCGGTCTCGGCGCGTACCTCTGGTTCTACGAACGCCCGCGCGCCGAACAGGAGGCGGCGAAGAGCAGGCTCCTCACCGTCGACAAGGACAAGATCACCGGCCTCGATCTCGTCTACCCCGATCGCGAGATCGTGCTCCGCAAGGACGGAACGCGCTGGCGCCTGACGAAGCCGATCGACGCGCCCGCCGACGACGGCATCGTGAAGCGCCATGGTCGCGAGCCTCGCCGACGCCGAGGTGTCGAAGACCATCGACGAGCTGCCCGCCGACCTCGCCGCCTTCGGCCTCGACAAGCCGACGGTCACGGCGACGCTCACCGAGGGCACCACGGCCCTGCCGCCCCTGGTCGTCGGCAAGAACACCGCCATCGGCGGCAAGACCTACGTCCGCCGCGGCGACGAGCCGAAGATCTCCTGATGATCCCGTCCACGCTCGCCTACGCGCTCAACAAGCAGGTGAAGGACCTGCGCGACAAGCAGGTGCTCGCCTTCCAGGACGACGACGTGACCCGCATCGATCTGCTGCATGCCGACGGCCGCAAGGTGTCGTTGATCCGCTCGGACAAGGACAAGGACGCCTGGACCGTCGATCCGGGCGGCTACAAGGCCGACCCGACCGAGGTCCGTTCATACCTCTCCCAGCTGCGGACGGCGCGCGCCGTCGACTTCGCGCCCGACCTCGGCGGCAACCTCGCCCCGTACGGCCTCGACGCGCCGCGGCTCTCGGTCACCGTCGTCGCCGGCAAGGACGGCGCCGACTCGCAGACGCTGCTCTTCGGCAAGGACACCACGCAGGGCTCGCAGACCCAGGTGTACGCGCAGCGCGCCGCTGCCCCACCGTCTACCTGCTCGGCGACTGCACCTTCCGCGCGCTCGACAAGGACGCGAGCGCCTTCCGCGACAAGAGCGTGCTCGGGTTCGACGCCGCGCGCGTCGGCAAGGTGGCGGTCGACGCGGAAGGGCGGCGCGACCGTCACCGTGACGCGCACGGGCACGGGTCCGTGGGTGATCGACGGCGAGCAGGCCGCCACCACCAAGGGCGAGGCGGTGTCCCGCTTCCTCGACGACCTGCCGCGATCTCCGCGGCTCCGGCATCGCCGCCGAGCCGCCCGGCGATCTGAAGCGCTTCGGTCTCGACGCCCCCGACACGTCGATCGTCCTCACCGACCTCGACGGCGGCAACATCGCCACGGTGCTACTGGCGAGGCACGACGGCAAGTTCTACGCGATGGCGGCGAACGGCCCGGCGGTCTTCGAGGTGCGCGACTACATGTTCTCGCGCCTCGACAAGCAGAAGGCCGACTTCCAGCCCGGCGCGACGCCCCCGCCCCCGCCGCCCGGAGCAGCCGCGATGCCCGATGACGAGCCGGGCGAGGACGAGGAGCCGGTCGAGTAGCTCTTGCGGCGTCGTACGGGTGGCAACCTGAACCAGCGTCGCCGCGCCACCACCTCGACCGCGATCGTGGGCCTGCCCCGCTGAGGGCGGCCCTCAGGGCGGCGTCGTGGTTGTGGTCGACGTCGAGGTGCTCGACGTCGTGGAGCTGGTGGACGACGTCGTCGTGGTGGTCCGCGGCGGTCGTGGCTGCGGGCAGCGGTCGACCGGGAACGTGACCGGTGGGGTGGCAACGTCGATGATACCCACGCGGCGACGCAGCTTGCGGAGCGCGCGCGCACAGAGCCGCTCGCGCCGCGACGGCGCCACCCCAAGCACCGCCAGCCGCGCGCCGGAGCAGACGGTCACGGCGACAACGCAGGTGATCGGCTCCGTCCGCCGTGCCACCTTTTCGAGCCGCAGCTTGCGCGTCCCGACGAAGCCGCCCGCGGCCGACGACGGAGACAGCGTCACGTCGGCGTAGAACAGCACCTGCTCCGACTCCTTTGGCCTGATCTCCCGCGTGCGGAAGCGCAACGCCTTTTGGATCGTCCGCCGCTTGGCACTGCCCACGGTTGCCGGCAGGCCGACCGGGAGCTCGAGGCTGTAGCTCACCCCGACCTCGACGCGATGGAGCTGCTCGTCGCGGTCCGTGCACCGCACCTGCGGCGCGCAGGTGACGATCAGCCGCGCTGGGAAGCGCGCTTCGGCCGGCGTCCACACGCTCCCCGCGAAGAGCATCGCAAGCGCCGACGCCGTCGTGACCCGGAGAGTGCGGGCCGAGCTGCGGGCCATCCCGATCAGGCTGCCACGCGCCGGCACGACGGGCAACGTGAAGGTGCCGTTCGCCACAGTCCGCCGAGGGCGCGACGCCGTCGCCCCCGGACGACTCGGGATGTCGCATGGGCGCGCTGGTGCGGGTGCGGGGGGACCTGGGGCGCCCCGCGCCCGCCACGGGCGTCCAACTACAACGACCCGAGCACGTCGAGCAGCGACGCCGTCTCGACGTCGGTCCCGACGGTGATGCGCAGCGCGTCCGCGAGCCCCGGCACCGCGAAGTGGCGCACGAGGATGTCGCGCGCCGCGAGTGCGCGCGCGACCGGCGCCTGGTCGACGCCGGGACGGCGGGCGAGGACGAAGTTCGCCTCCGACGGCAGCACGCGGTAGCCGAGCCGGATCAGCCCCTCCGACAGCACGGCGCGCGTCGCACGGATGCGGGCGACGTTGGCGCGCATCGTCTCCTGGTCCGCGAGCGCGGCCTCGGCGGCCGCCTGGGAGAGGCGGTTCAGGTTGTAGGAGTCCTTGACGGTGCGGAGCCCCGTCAGCAGCTCCGGGTGTCCGACCAGCAGGCCGACGCGGAGCCCGGCCAGCGAGTACGACTTCGACAGCGTGCGCAGCACGACGACGTTCGCGTGCCGCTCGACGAGACGGAGCGCGTGATCGCTCGGCGAAGTCGACGTAGGCCTCGTCGACCACCAGGACGCCGCCGAGGCGCGGCGCCAGCGCGTCGAGAACGTCGATCGGCACGAACGTCCCCGAGGGCGAGTTCGGATTGCACACGAAGGTGAGCGCGCGCATCGGCGGCGACGATCGCGTCGGCGGGGAGCGTGAAGTCGTCCGGCCAGGGCACGCGCACGATCTCGCCCCCCTGCACGGCCACCAGCGTCTCGTAGAGGCTGTAGGTCGGGACGGGAAACGCGACGCGGCCGCCCGGGTCGATCGTGGCGCGCAGCAGGAGTGCCAGCAGCTCGTCGGAGCCGTTGCCGACCATGATCCGGTCGACGTCCACGCCGTAGAGCGCCGCGGCACGGGCGCGCACGCCGCGTGACTCCGGGATCCGGATAGAGCCGGACGGTGGCGTCGGCGGCGCGCCCGCACCGCCTCGAGCACCGACGGCGACGGGGGGTACGGGTTCTCGTTGGTGTTGAGCTTGACGATCCGCCGGCTCGCGTCGGGCTGCTCGCCGGGCACGTAGGGCGGCACCGCGCGCACGACGGAGCGCAGCCAGTCGGCTGGACGCGACAGGCTACTTCACCAGCTGGAATCGCCGAGCGGACGCGGGCTCATCCGGCGACCGGCTCGTCGCTCAGGTGACGCTCGGCGACGCTGATCGCCTGGTGCTCGCGATCGGGGAGCGACGCGAGGACGTCGACGACGCGTGCCCATCGCTCGCGATCGGCGCCCGCCATCTCGAAGTAGCGGATCGCCTCGTCCAGGTTCTTGCGCTCGAGGTAGTGGTCGCCGACCGCGAGCATGCGCTCGCGCGGCAGCGGCACGTGGCCTTCCTCGCAGACGCGGACGACGTCGGGCATCCGGTTCCGCTCGAGGAGGCGCTCGGCGAGGCGGGTCCAGTCGGCGGGCTCGACCTCGTCGGGGTTGCGGAGGAAGAGCTTCATGGCGGCATCGAGGAAGCCGCGCTCGAGGTAGCGACGCCCCACGAGGACCTCGGACCTGCTGGCAGACATCGTTGCGGCTCCCTCCGTACTGAAGGCCTTCGAACTGCACCCAGCCCCCCCGCAAGGACTGTCAGACGTACTGTCGCACGGCAGGCAGATCAAGATCGGTTGATCCAGCGGCCCGCACAGCGTCCGCAACTCCCTCAAGCCCTCCACGGACGGTGCCGATATCCCTGTGCATCACCTGATGTCCGCCAAGCTCAACATCACCTACAGCGCGTACCGCGAGCTCGAGCTGATCCCGCAGAGCCCGCTGCGCCTGATCGGCGAGGCGATCATCGGCCTGGCCGACGATCCGTATCCGCCGGGCTCGTCGCTGCTGCAGGGCGTCGGTGGCTGTCACTACCTCGCCATCGACGACTACTACATCCTGTACCACATCGACGACGAGGGCGCGCTGACCGTGCTCGGCGTCCTCCAGGGTTCCTACCACCCGCTGCACTGACCGCTCCGGGTCAGCGCATTGACACCGGGGCGCCGGCCGTCGCAGAAAGCGGCGCCATGGCGCTCAACGGCATCTCCGGCAAGGTCGCGCTCGTCACCGGCGCGGCGCGTCGACGCAGCATCGGACGGGCGACCGCGCTCCGCCTCGCCCGCGAGGGCGCGGACGTCGCCTGTCTCGACATCGCCCGGCCCTACGCGGACTTCCCCGGCCACGGCGTGGCCAGCGCCGACGAGCTGGAGGAGCTCGTCGCCGAGATCCGCGGCGCTGGGACGACGGTCGCTCTCGCTGCGTGCCGACGTCTCCAGCTGGGAGCAGGTCCATGCCGCCGTCGCCGAGACGGTCGCCGCCGCTCGGCGGCGTCGATCTCTGCCTGAACGTCGCCGGCGGCGCCAGCTTCGGCATGGGAGCCGGTCCCCTGCTGCAGCTGCCGGAGGCGCAATGGGACCGCGTCATCGACGTCAACCTGAAGGGCACCTGGATGGTCGCGCGGGCCTGCGCCGAACGCATGCTGGCGGCAGGGCGCGGCGGGCGGATCGTCAACGTCTCGTCGCAGGCCGGCAAGCGCGGCTTCCCGATGCTGGGGGCCTACTGCGCCGCCAAGGCGGGCGTCATCCTGCTCACGCAGGTGCTGGCGCAGGAGCTCGGCGCCGCGGGCATCACGGTGAACGCCGTCTGTCCAGGGACGGTCGACACCGACCTGATCAACAAGGACCACCAGCTCGAGCAGCTGATCGAGGCCGTGGGCGAGGGGCGCGATCAGTGGATCCGGCGGGAGATCCCGCTGGGACGACTGGAGACCGCCGACGACGTCGCATCGGCGATCGCCTTCCTCTGCAGCGACGACGCCGCCTACATCACCGGCGAGGCGCTGAACGTGAGCGGCGGTCAGACGATGGTGTGACGCGGATCAGGGCTGCTGTCCGCGGCGCCGGCGCTGCTGCGCCTCGGCCCGCTCGCGCTGCTCCTCGGTCACGATCGGCCGCAGCTCCTCGATCTCGTGGTCGATCTCCTTGGCGCGGGGATCGCTCTCACCCAGCAGCTCGCGCGCGCGGGAGAACTGCACCAGGGCCTGCCCCAGCTCGCCACGCAGCTTCGCGGCCAGGGCGAGACGGTAGTACCCCTCCCCCTCCTTGCCCTTGCGGCCGAGGGTCAGGCCGGCGAGCCGCTGCGCCTCCTCGAGCTCGGGATCGAGGAGAATCGCCCGCTGGAACTCCTTCAGCGCCGCCTCGTCCTCGTTGTCGCCCACGAACGCCTTGCCCAGCTCGAGACGCGCCGACGCGTCCTCGGGGTGATGCGAGAGCCAACGCTTCAGCGCGTCCTTCGCCTCCTGCTCGCGCTTCAGGTCGACGTAGAGGCTGCCGAGCGCACGATCGACGCGATCGCCGGCTCCCAGCTCGCGCGCACGCTCGAGGGACCGGCGAGCCGCCTCGGCCTGGCCGACGATCTGGTAGACGCGCCCGAGGAGGAACTGCGCCTCCGGCGTCGTTCGGATTCGCGTCGGCGGTCTTCTTGTACTCCTCGACGATCAGGTCGGTCGGCTCGCCGATCGCGCGCGTCACCGCGTGGACCTCGGCGAGCGCCGGGCTGGCCGCGGGACGGCCGGGGGGCGTCTTCAGGTGCTCGCTGGCGATGATGCTGTCCGCCTTCGAGACGCGCTCCTCGGTGAGCGGGTGGCTCAGCATGTACGCCGGGGCGTTGGTCGGATTGAGCCGTTGCTGCGCCAGCAGCTCCTTGAAGAAGGACGTGAGCGCGTGCGGATCGTATCCCGCTTCCGTCGAATAGCGCAGACCGAGGTAATCGGCCTCCTGCTCGAAGTCGCGCGAGTACTTGAGCTGCGCCGTCTGCGCGGCGGCGATCCCCGCCGCCCCCAGCACCGGGTTGACGGCCGTGAGCAGCATGCCGAGAAGCGCCGCAGCGTTCCATGCCCAACCCTGGCTCTGCATGCGCACGATGTGGTGGTTGTGCACGTGGCCGATCTCGTGCGCGAGCACGCCGGCGAGCTCGTCGTCGGTCTTCACCCGAGCGAGCAGGCCGGAGTAGATGAAGACGTTGCCACCAGGGACGGCGAACGCGTTCAGCTGGCCGCTCTGGACGACGAAGAAGCGGTAGTCGAACTCCTGCGCGCCGAGCTGTTTGACGAGCCGTCCCGCGATGTCGTTCACGTAGTCGGTGACCGCGGGGTCGGTGACGAGCGGGAGCTGCCCGCGGGCCTCGAGCAGGAACTTCCGCCCCAGTTCGCGCTCCTCCAACGACGCCGCCGCCGGTCGCACCAGCAGCGCCATGGCGAGCAGCGCGGCCGTGAGCCGTCGGGCGAGGCTCATGGGCGTCCCAGGCCACGCGCGACGTCGCGCGCGTAGTAGGTGATGATGACGTCGGCGCCGGCGCGACGGATGGCGGTCAGCGTCTCCATGACGACGCGCCCCTCGTCGAGCCAGCCGTTGGCGACGGCGGCCTTGATCATCGCGTACTCGCCGCTCACCTGGTAGGCCGCCACGGGCCAGCCGAAGCGCTCCTTCACCCGCCGGATCACGTCGAGGTAGGGCAGCGCCGGCTTCACCATGACCAGATCGGCCCCTTCCTCGATGTCGAGCGCGACCTCGCGCAGCGCCTCGTCGCCGTTCGCCGGATCCATCTGGTAGCTGCGCCGGTCGCCGAACGCGGGCGTCGATTCGGCCGCCTCGCGGAACGGGCCGTAGAACCCGGAGGCGAACTTCGCGGCGTAGGACATGATCGGCAGATCGGCGAACCCGTTCGCGTCGAGCGCGGTGCGGATCGCGCCGACGCGACCGTCCATCATGTCGGACGGCGCGATCACGTCGGCGCCGGCGCGGGCGTGCGTCAGCGCCTCCTCGGCGAGGACCTCGAGCGTCGGGTCGTTGTCGACGTCGCCGTCGCGGAGCAGCCCGCAGTGGCCGTGGTCGGTGTATTCGCAGAGACAGACGTCGGTGATGAGCAGCAGCCCGGGCGCCGCGCGGCGGATCGCGTCGAGCGCGCGCGGCACCACGCCGTCGGGATCGATCGCGGACGTGCCGCCCGCGTCCTTCGTGGCCGGGATGCCGAAGAGAAGCACGCCCGGCACGCCCAGGTCGGCCAGCTCGCGGCACTGCTCGGCCGCCCGGTCGACGGAGAGCTGGGCGATGCCCGGCATGCTGCCGACCGGATGCTCGACGCCCGAGCCGGGCACGACGAACAGCGGCTGGATCAGCTGCTCGACCGTGACGCGCGTCTCGCGCACCAGGCGTCGGAGCGCCTCGCTGCGCCGGAGGCGCCGGGGGCGGTACGCCGGAAACCGGCTCATGCCGACCTCCCAGTTAGTCGATCGCCGTCGTCGTTGCAAAAATGCGCCGCGAGCGCCGCGATCAGGGCCGGGACGGTGTAGGCGGACGGCTCGACGTCGACGCCGAGCCCGAGTCCGCGCGCCGTCGCCGCCGTCACCGGCCCGATGCACGCGACCGCCGGACGGCCGGGCTTGAGCACGCGCATGGCGTCGGCGCCGATCAACGACACGAAGTTGGTCACCGTCGAGCTGCTGGTGAAGGTGAGCGCGTCGATCGTCCCGGCCGCGAGCGCGGCCCCCAGCCCCGCGGCGTCCGCGTCCGCGGGCGGAACGGCCCGATAGGCGATCACCTCGTCCACGTGTGCACCGCGCGCCGCCAGCTCGACCGGCAGGATCGGCCGCGCGCCCGCCGCGCGGGGCAGGAGCACCCGGCGCCCGCGGAGATCTTCGTCGCCCAGGGCCGCGAGCAGGCCCTCGGCGCGGAACTCGTCCGGCACCACCGCGGCGCGCAGCAGCCGGCGGCCGAGCGCGGCGCCGGTCTCGGGTCCGATGGCGGCGAGCCGCACGCCGGCGAGCAGGCGGACGTCGAGCCCGAGCGTGTCGAGGCGATCGAAGAACACGCGCACGCCGTTGGCGCTGGTGAAGACGATCCAGTCGTAGCCCGACGCGGTCGTCACCGCGCGGTCGAGCGCCGCGGGATCGAGCGGCGGCACGAGCGCGATGGTGGGGAACAGCACGACCTCGGCGCCCAGCTCCTCGAGCTGCTGCGCCAGCTCGGCCGCCTGCTCGCGCGGACGCGTGACGACGATGCGCCGGCCGAAGAGCGGACGCTCCTCGATCCAGGCGAGCTCCGCGCGCAGCGAGACCACCGAGCCCACGACGAGGACGGCCGGCGGCGCGAGGCCTGCCGCCGCCACGCGCTCGGCGAGCGTGGCGGCCGTCGCCGTCACGGTGGCCTGCGCGCCGAGCGTCCCGCGCTGGATCACCGCGGCGGGCGTCGCCGGGTCGAGGCCGTGCGTGATCAACGACGAGAGGATCACGCCCAGCTGCTGCATGCCCATCAGGAAGACGAGCGTGCCGCCCTGGCGCGCGAGCGCCTCCCAGGGCAACGCCGGTGGCCCGCTCGCGCCCGCCGCCTGGTGGCCCGTGGCGATCGTCACCAGCGAGGCGTGGTCGCGATCGGTTGCGGGAATGCCGGCGTAGGCCGGCACGGCGACGGCCGACGTCACGCCGGGGACGATCTCGAACGGGATCCCCGCGGCGCGCAGCGCCAGCGCCTCCTCGGCCCCACGGCCGAACACGAACGGGATCGCCGTTCTTGAGCCGCACGACCGCCAGGCCCGCCCGCGCGCGGGCGATCATCAACGCCGACACGCGCTCCTGGGTGAGGCGCTCGCCGGCGCCGTGCGGCTCGCCGACCGGGATCACCTCGGCTCCCGGCTCGCACCGTCGTCGAGCAGGCGGCGCGGCACCAGCGCGTCGTGGATGACGACGTCCGCGGCGGCCAGCCGTCGCTGCCCCCTGAGCGTGAGGAGCCCCGGATCGCCGGGGCCCGCGCCGACCAGTGCCACCCGCCCGCTCATCGTCCGAGCAGCTCCCCTGCGCCGCGCGCCAGCAGGCGCTCGGCGACGGTGCGGCCCAACGCGTCGGCCGCCTCGCGCGGGGCGGTCTCGGCGTCGCGCAGGATGCGCGTGCCCTCGACGTCGCTCACCAGGGCGCGCAGCAGGAGGCGCTCGCCGTCGAGCGTCGCGTGCGCGGCGAGCGGGGTGTTGCAGTCGCCGCCGATCGCGACCAGGAAGCTGCGCTCGGCGGCGACGGCGGCGGTCGCAGCGGGATCGGCGACGGCGGCGAGCAGCGCGCACGCGGCCGCGTCGTCGGCGCGGGCCTCGAGCGCGAGTGCCCCCTGCCCGACCGCGGGCAGGAGGTCGTCCGCCGCCACGCGGCTCGGCCTCGGGAATCGCCGAGGCCGAGGCGGGCCAGGCCGGCGGCGGCGAGGACGATGGCGTCGAACTCGCCCGCCCGCCACTTGCCGACGCGCGTGTCGACGTTGCCGCGCACGACCTGCACGTCGAGGTCGCGACGGCGCGCCAGCAGCAGCGCCCGGCGGCGGACGCTCGCCGTCCCCACGCGCGCACCGGGCGCGAGCGCCCCGATGCCGCCGCGCACGCGCGCCACGAGGACGTCGCGCGGATCCGCGCGCTCGGGCACGGCCGCGACCACGCAGCCCCGGCGCCAGCTGCGCCGGGACGTCCTTCATCGAGTGCACCGCGCAGTCGATGACGCCGGCCTGCAGCGCCTCCTCGATCTCCTTCAGGAACAGCCCCTTGCCGCCGACCGCCGCCAGCGGTCCCCGCTGCATCTGGTCGCCGGTGGTGCGAATGAAGACGGGCTCGACGACCAGCCCCGGGTGCCGCCGCTCCAGCGCGCCGGTGATCAGCGTCGCCTGCGCGCGTGCGAGCGCACTGCCACGCGTGCCGAGCCGGAGCCGCATCTAGGATTCACCGTCGTCGTCGTCCGGGCCGCCGAGCTGGAAGAGACGCCGCGCGGCCTCGACCGCGAAGCTGTTCTCGGGATCGTCCTGCCGCTGCTTGAGGGTGCGCAGCGGGCCGTGCAGCAGCTTGTTCACGATCGCGCTCGTCAGGCGATCGACCGCCTCGCGCTGGCGCTCGTCGAGCGCCCCGAGCGCGCTGGCGTGGCGATCCATCTCGCGCTGGCGAATCGACTCCGCGCGCGCCCGCAGGGCGACGATCGTCGGCACGACGTCCAGGCTCCCGAACCACGACCAGAACGCGTCGACCTCGCCATCGACGATGGTCTCGGCCTTCGCGGCCTCCGACGCGCGCGCACCGCGATTGTCGGCGATGACCGACTCGAGATCGTCGACGTCGTAGAGGTAGACGGAGTCGACGACGTTGATTGCCGGGTCGAAGCTCCGCGGCACGGCCAGGTCGATCAGGAACATCGAACGGCGCCGCCGCTCCCGCATCGCGTCCTGGACCATCGCGGCGGTGAGCAGGTGCCCACCGCCGCCGGCGGCCCCGATCACGAGGTCGGCGAGCGGCAGCGAGCGCGCGAGGCGTTCGAACGGCACCGCCATCCCGCCGAGGGCCGCGCGCGACGTCGATGGCGCGGTCGTAGGTGCGGTTCGCGACCATCAGCGACCCGACCCCCTGGGCCATCAGCTGCCGCGCCGTGACCTCGCCCATCGTGCCGGCGCCGATCAGCAGCGCGGTCTTGTCGCCGAAGGCGTCGAAGATGCCGCGCGCGAGCTCGACGGCCGCCGAGCCGACCGAGACCGCCTTCTCGGCGATGCTGGTCTCGGTGCGGACGCGCTTGGCGACCGAGAACGACTTGTGGAAGCAGCGATGGAGCACCTGCCCGGCCGCGCCGACGGCCGCGGCGATCGCGTACTGCTCCTTCAGCTGCCCGAGGATCTGCGGCTCGCCCACGACCATCGAGTCGAGGCTGGCGGCGACGCGGAAGAGGTGGCGCACCGCCTCGCGCCCGTGATGCACGTAGAGGTGCGGCGTCAGCGCGCCGGCTTCGACGCCGTGCGCGCCGGCGAGGAACGACGGCAGGTTCGCCGCCACCGCGTCGGCGTCGCTGCCGCAGGCGACGACCTCGACGCGGTTGCAGGTCGAGAGGATCGCGCCCTCCCCCACGCCCGGCAGCTCGACGAGCGTGCGCAGCGCCGCCTCGAGCCGGCCGTTCGCGAACGCCACCGCCTCCCGCACCTCGACCGGCGCGGTGCGATGGTTCAAGCCGACGACGACGATGCTGCGCTCCACCTCAGAACGCCTTTCCGTGGAGCCCGATGGCCAGCACGTTCACCCCGATCAGCGACACCAGGATGACGGCGAATCCGGCGATGGTGAGCGTGGCGGCCCGACGCCCCCGCCAGCCGGCGACCATGCGGCCCTGCAGGAGCACGACGTAGATGGCCCACGTCACCAGGGAGAACACCAGCTTCGGGTCCGACGCCCAGAACATGCGGCCCCAGGCCTCGTGCGCCCACACCACGCCGGTGACGATGCCGAGGGTCAGCAACCCCAACCCCCAGGCGAGGCACGTGTAGTTGAGGCGATCGAGCGCCTCGAGCGACGGCATGCGTCGCAGCCAGCCTCCGTCGCGGTGCGCCTTCAGCCGCCGATCCTTCAGCAGGTAGAGCAGGCTGACGGCGAACGCGAGCGCGAAGATCGCGTCGCCGAGGAAGGCGAGCGTCACGTGCACGGGCAGCCAGACGCTGTCGAGGATCGCGGGCAGCGGGCGGATCGTCTCGCGGCCGAAGCGGATCGCCGCCGCCAGCGTGAAACCGAGCGCGAGCATCCCGACGACGCCAGCGAGCCCCGGCAGCGGCCGACGGAACGTCCCCAGGAGGAAGACGAGGACCACCAGGAGAGCCAGGAACGACAGGGCCTCCGTGAGCGTGGTCACTGCGAGATGCCCGAGCGTCACCGACCAGAGGCCGAACGATGCGAGGTGGAACGCGGCACCGGCGGCCAGGAGCGCCGCACCCGCCCGGGGCGAGAGGTCGGCGCGCGGCCCGACGGTGCTGAAGCCGAGCAGCGCGGCGACCAGGTAGCAGAAGGCGGCGGCGTAGAGGAGAAGGAACTCGGGTGACGTCATGTCGCCTCCCCCAGGTGGATGCCGAGGAGCGCCAGCGAGCATCCGTCGCCCGCGACCGTGGCGAGGAGACGGTCGATGGCGGCGGTCTCGCCACGCCGGACGAGGTCGAGCAGCGGCGAGCGCACGAGGGCGGCCACCGTCTCCGCCCGGTCCGGACGGTCGCGGAGCCGGTGTCGGACGGCGCCGAGGATCGCAACGTACGGGCCGTACTCCGCACCGAACCGATCCTCGAGATCGCGGCGCAGCGCCGCGGCCAGGCCGGGGCTCGCGCCGCCGGTCCCGATCGCGATCTGGAGCCCGCCGCGATCGACCACCGCTCCGGCGAAGAAGTCACACGCGGCGGGCACGTCGACGACGTTCAGCAACACGTGCTCCGCGCTCGCCTCGTCGCGCAGCGCCGCGATCGTCCGCGCATCGGCGACCGAGGCGTAGGCCACGGCCACCCCACGGAGGTCCCCCCGACGATAGGCGCGGGGCACGTGCCGCAGCCGGCCGTCGGCCGCCGCCGCCGCCAACCCGGGCGTGAGCTCGGGGGCGACCACGGTGACGACCGCGCCCGCATCGCGCAACGCAATGGCCTTGGTCTCGGCAAGAGCATCGCCTCCGACGATCACGCAGGGCCGGCCCTCGAGGCACAGGAAGACCGGATGGGTGCGCATCCGGTCTCGAATCGTACCAGAGTCGGTATCCCGCCGAAACGCGGGCGGGGCGTCAGGCGCTGCGGGGGATCTTGAGGACCTGCCCGGCGCGGACGCGATCCGTGCGGCCGACCTTGTTGGTGGTCCGGAGCCGCGCGACCGAGACGCCGTAGTGCTTCGCGATGTGCGAGAGCGTCTGGCCCTTGCGGACACGGTGCTGGACGACGGCCGTCCCCTTCGTCGTGCGCTTCGACGACCGCGCCTCGCGCACCGACGAGCGCCGGCGGACTGGCTCGTCCTCGACCTCGACCGTGCGCACCGCGGCGGGCACGATCGCCGGCTCTGGCGACGGGGCACGCTCGACTGGCACCGTGGCGGCGGCCTGCTGCAACGCGGGCGCGCGCTCGAGCTGGCGCTCGCGCCAGCGCGGCGTCTCGCCCGCGCCCGCGCCGTAGCGGTGGTCGACGTCGAGGGCCGCGAGGAACTCAGCGTAGAAGTTCCGCGACGCGAATCCGAAGCTGCTGCCGCGGTACTGCCGGACGATGACACCGATGTCACTCGTCCCCAGCTCGCGCGCCGCGCGTGCGAGGCCGTCCGGTCCGTGGTTCCATCCCGAGATGGCGAGCGGCCAGCTGCCGAGGTCTTCGTACATCTCGCGCAGGTAGCGCGCGGCCGCCCGCGTCGACGCGATCGGGTCGCGCCGCTCGTCGAGTCCCGCGGAGACGGTGAGGAACCGCCGCCCGGTCGACGGCATGAACTGCCAGATGCCGGCCGCACCGACCTTCGAGTACGCGTTCAGGTTGAAGCACGACTCGATCAGCGGCATGCGCGTCAGCTCGACGGGCAGGCCGTGCTCGCGGAAGATGCGCTCCATCTCGGAATAGAGGGTGCGACCGATCGCGAGCCCGTCGCTGAACCGTTCCTGGAGACCGCGCTGGCTGCGCAGCTGATCCATGGCGGCGCGGAACTTGCCGGAACTCGGGTCGCTGCGGAAGAGGCGGACGATGCGCTTCTCGTCCGGACCGAGGCCGGCGGTCGATCCGCCGGTCTGGTGCAGGCGCCACAGCGTCTCGCGAAGGCGCGTCATCTCGGCGCGCGTCTCGTCCTTCTCGAACTGATCGAGGTCGACCTCGTTCATCTGGTCGACGTACGGCCGGAAGTCGAGGACCTTGTAGACCTTGTCGAGGTCGACGGTATCGTGCAGTAGGACCTGGTGCTTCGAGTAGTCGGCGAACACGGCGCGCCAGAAGCGCACCTGGGGCTCGAGCACCGCGGGACGCGGGAAGAGGTCGCTGCGCGGCCCCTGAGGGTCGGCGGCAGCGGTCGAAACGCTCGCCATGGCGACGAGCAGTGCGGCTAGAAAACGGAACACTTCGCGCATGATGACTCCACCCCGCATCACACCACCCCTCCGACCTACTGACCCTAGCAAAGCGCTCTGAAGAGAGTCAAACAAATCCGCCTTCTGGCGGCCCTGATCGGCCTCGTCGGAGGGGGGTGCCGCGACACTCCGCCGCCCCCCGGCGGCCTGGTGGTCGCCATCGACGCCGACCCGCAGAGCCTCGACCCTCGCTTCGGCCTCGACGCGACGTCCAGTCGGCTGGGCGATCTGCTTCACGTCGCCCTCACGCGGCCGGACGACGCCGGGGGACGGGCCCCGGAGCTCGCGACATCGTGGAGCTTCCCCGACCCGACCACGATCGTCTTTCGGCTGCGCACCGACCTGCGCTTCCCCGACGGACACCCCGTCACCGCAGACGATGTGAAGGCAACGTACGAAAGTGTACTGGACCCTGCCATCGCATCCCCCAAGCGGAGCGCCCTGGCGATGGTCACGGCGGTCGAGGCCCCGGATCCGGCGACGGTGGTCGTCCGCCTGCGCGAACCGTTCCCCCCGCTGCTCGATTCGACCGGCCTCGGCATCCTCCCCGCCGCGCTCGCCCGGACACCTGACGAGACGACCGTGGGCGCGGGACCGTTCCGTCTTGTACGGATCGATCGCGGCGACCGGGTCGTGCTGGAGCCCAACCCGGCATGGCCCGACGGGGCGCCGCAGCTGTCCCCGGTCGTGTTCCGCGTGGTCCCCGACGAGCTGGTCCGCGTCCTCGAGCTCGAGCGCGGCGGCCTCCAGCTCGCCCAGGACCCGCTCGAGCCCGAGCTGCTGGCGCACCTGGAGGCCCATCCGACACTCGCGGTGCGCCGGCGTCCCGGGACGAGCTTCGCCTATCTCGCCTTCAACTTCCGCGACGCGCGCCTGGCGAACCGCCGCGTCCGCGAGGCGATCGCCCTCGCCCTCGATCCCGCCGGGCTGATCGAGCACGTCCTCGGCGGCACCGCCCGGCGTGCCACCGGCATGCTGGCGCCCGAGCACTGGGCGTATGCGATCGTGCCCGCGTGGCACCACGACCCCCGCCGCGCTCGCCGCCTCCTCGACCGGGCGGGGTACCGCGATCCGGACGGCGCCGGCCCGCGGCCGCGGATGCATCTGATCTACAAGACGTCCACGCAACCGATGCGCCGGCGACTCGGCGAGGCCATCCAGGCGCAGCTGGCCGCGGTCGGCATCGCGGTCGACGTGCGCACGTACGAGTGGGGTACGCTCTTCGCGGACGTGCGCGCCGGCAACTTCGAGCTCGCCACGCTCGCGTGGGTGGGAATCGGCGATCCGGATCTGTACTACCTCGCCTTCCACTCGACGATGGTGCCGCCCGCGGGCTTCAATCGCGGCCGCTTCGCGAGTCCCATCATGGACCGGCTGACGGCGCGTGGGCGACGCACGATCGACCCGGCGGAGCGACGCGCGATCTACGGCCGCGTGCAGCGACGCGCCGCGCGCGACCTTCCCGTCCTGCCGCTGTGGTGGGAGGACCGCGTCGTGGTGCAGACGGCGCGCCTCGACGGCTTCACCCCCAGCCCGAGCGGCGACCTGCGCGGACTCGCCGGCGCCCGGCTCCATTGATGCGCCGACTCCTGCTGCACCGCCTCGCGCTCATCGTCCCGACGCTCTTCGGGGTGGCGCTCCTCGTGTTCCTCTTCCTCCATCTCGTCCCGGGCGATCCGGTCGAGATCATGCTCGGCGAATCGGCGACGCCCGCGGACATCGCAGCGCTGCGACATGCCCTCGGCCTCGACCGGCCGCTGCCCGTCCAGTTCGTGCGCTGGATGGCGCAGCTCGTGCGCGGCGATCTCGGCGAGTCGATCGCCTTCCGAGCCCCAGTGGCGCAGGTCATCGCGCAGCGCTATCCCGCGACGCTCGAGCTGGCGTGCACGGCGCTCGTGCTCGCCCTGGCGATCGGGCTCCCGCTCGGCATCGCGTCGGCCGTGCGTCGCGACACGGCGGTCGACCACGCCGCACGCTTCGCGAGCCTGGTGGGGACCTGCGTGCCGGCGTTCTGGTCGGGTCCGATGCTGGTGCTGGTGTTCTCGGTCTGGCTCGGGTGGCTTCCCGTGTCGGGCCGCGGCGGCCTCGCGCATCTCGTGCTGCCCGCGGCCACGCTCGCGCTCGGCATGCTCGGCATCCTCGTGCGCCTGACGCGCAGCAGCGTGCTCGACGCGCTCGGCGAGGACTGGGTACGGACGGCGACCGCCAAGGGCGCGCGTCCCACGCGGGTGCTCGTGGCACACGTGCTCCGCAACGCGCTGCCGCCGCTGGTGACGGTGGTCGGCCTGCAGGCCGGCGCACTGCTCGCCGGGGCGGTCATCGCCGAGACGGTCTTCGCGTGGCCCGGTCTCGGACGACTGCTCGTCCAGGCGATCGACGCGCGGGACTACCCCCTCGTCCAGGGGTGCGTGCTGGCGATCGGTTTCAGCTACATCGCCGTCAACGCCACGACGGACATCCTCCAGGGGGTGCTCGATCCCCGGCGGCGCGATGCGTGAGCGACGCGGGCGCGCCGCGCTCGTCGGGGTGGCTCTGCTCGCTGCGATCGCGCTGGTGGCACTCCTGGCGCCGCTGTTCGTCGGCGCGAGCGCGTTCACGCCCGATCTCGCCGGACGACTCCGCCCTCCGGGACCGCGGCACCTGCTGGGACAGGACGCGCTCGGCCGCGATGTCCTGGCGCGTCTCACCCTCGGCGCGCGCCTCTCACTCGGCGTGGGGCTGGCGACGGTCCTGGTGTCGGCCGGGCTCGGCATTCTGCTGGGTGCCGCCGCCGGATACCGCGGCGGCTGGCTCGACGAGCTCCTCGGTCGTGTGATCGACGTGCTCCTCGCGTTTCCGGGGCTGCTGCTCGCGATCGCCCTGGCGGCGGTGCGCGGCCCGAGCCTCGGCAACGTGGTCCTCGCGCTGAGCGTCCTCGGGTGGACGGGCTACGCTCGCCTGGCGCGGAGCGAGGTGGCGGGCCTCAAGCGACGCGACTTCGTCCGTGCCGCGCATGCGCTCGGCGCCGGCCCGACGCGCATCGTCGTCCGCCACGTGCTGCCCCTCGCCGCGCCGGCGCTCCTGGTGCAGGCGACCTTCGGCCTCTCCGGGGCGATCCTCGCAGAGGCGAGTCTGTCCTTCCTCGGGCTCGGCGCACCGCCGCCGCTGCCGTCGTGGGGTGCGATGTTGAACGAGGGTCGCCAGTTCCTGCTGGTGGCGCCCCATCTGATCCTGGCGCCGGGCGTGGCCCTCGCCGTCACCGTACTGGCGCTCCAGCTCGCCGGCGACGGGCTGCGCGACTGGCTCGACGTACGGACGGATCAGCGCTGGCAGCGCGGGCAATAGAAGGTGGAGCGGCCGCCGATCACCGAGCGGCGCACCACCGTCGCGCACCGGCGGCACGGCGCTCCCGCGCGGTCGTAGACGTCGTGCGCGGCCTGGAAGGACCCCGAGCGGCCGAAGCCGTCGCGATAGTCCGAGATCGACGAGCCCCCGAGGCGGATCGCGTCGCCGAGCACCGACCGCATCGCCGCGACGATGCGCGTGCAGTCGTCCCGGGAGAGGCGGCGTGCCGCGCGCCCGGGGCGCACGCCGGCGCGGAACAGGAGCTCGCTGACGTAGATGTTGCCGAGGCCTGCGATGCGGCGTTGATCCATCAGGAGCGCCTTGATCGACGTCCGCCGCCGGCGCGTGAGGGCGAACAACGCGGGCGCGTCGAGCATGCCGGTCAGCGCGTCGATGCCGCCGCCAGTCTCGGTGACGACCGCACGGGCCTCGATCACCGCGAGACGGCCGAATCGCCGCGGGTCGTGGTACGTGAGCACCCGCCCGTCATCGAGGACGACCGAGACGTGATCGTGCGTCCGGGCCGGGGCATGGCCGACGGCGATCGTCAGCGAACCCGACATGCCGAGGTGCACCAGCCACACGTGCCCGTCGTCGAGCGAGGCGAGAAGGTACTTGCCGTGGCGGCCGAGACCGTCGATGCGGCGACCGCCGAGACGCGCGGCGAAGTCCGCCGCCACGATGGCGCGGAGGCGCCGTTCGCGAACGTGCACCGCCGTGATCCGCCGCCCCACCACGGCGGGGGCCAGGCCGCGCACGATCGTCTCGATCTCGGGCAGCTCAGGCACCGAGGGCTCCGGCGATCCGCGCGAAGTCGTCGAGCTCGAGGGTCTCGGCGCGCGCGGTTCCCGAGACGCCGGCGCGCGCGAGCGCGGCGGCGAGCGCGGCGGCATCGAGCCCCCGATCGTGCGCGAGGGCGCCGAGCGCGTTGCGCAGCATCTTCCGCCGCTGCCCGAAGGCCGCGCGCACCACGGCCCGATGCAGCGCCGCGTCGGCGACGTCGACTCGTGCCGCCGGCGTCCAGCGGATGTCGACGACGGCCGACTCGACCTTCGGCGGCGGCAGGAAGCTCCGGCGCGAGACCCCGAACGCGATCCGCACCTCGGCGTAGGTCTGCACCATGACGGCCGCCGCGCTGCGATCGTCCGCACCCGCCCGCGCAACGAATCGACGTGCGACCTCGCGCTGCAGCATGAGCACGGCGCGCGGGAACTGGCGGCGGGCGTCGAGCAACCGGAAGACGATCTCCGTCGCGATGTTGTACGGCAGGTTCGCGACGACGGTCACGTCCGGATCCGGCACCAGCTCGGCGAGCGGCCGCTCGAGGACGTCGCCGACGACGATCCGGACGCGGTCGTTGTCCGCGTAGCGCTCCGAGAGCCGCGCCGCCAGGCCGCGATCGATCTCGATCAGCCACAGCCGCCCGGCGCGCGCCGCGAGCTCGTCGGTGAGGGCACCGAGCCCTGGGCCGATCTCGAGCACCGTGGAGGTGGGACCGACGGCGGCGGTGTCGACGATCCGGTGCGCGACGGCGGTGTCGCAGAGGAAGTGCTGTCCCCAGCGCTTCTGCGGGCGGAGGCCGGCGGCGACGAGTGCCTCGCGCGCGTCCCGGCGCGCGCCCATCAGCCGGCCCAGGGTCGACCGAAGGCGAGGGCCGCATCGGCCTGGAGCGCGAACCCGTCGTGCGCCCCGCTCGCCAGGCGCGGTGCGCCCGCGAGCGCGATCATCGCGGCGTTGTCGGTGCAGAACCCGAGCGGCGGGAAGACGACGTCGACGCCGTGCGCGGTGCCGAGCTCCGCCATCCGCTCGCGAAGGCGCGCATTGGCCGAGACGCCGCCCGACACGACGACCCGCTCTATCCCGGTGGCGCCGATCGCGTCGGCGGTCGCGTCCACGAGCATCCCGACGAGCGCCTCCTGGATGCTCGCGGTGAGATCCGGGAGCGCCTCCGGCGCGGGGGGATGGTCGCGGACCCACTGCCAGACCGCAGTCTTGAAGCCGCTGAACGACAGGTCGAACCGACCGCGCTTCACCCGCGCGCGCGGGAAGCGGAAGGCCTGCGGGTTCCCGCCGGCGGCCGCGCGCTGGATCGCGGGGCCGCCCGGGAAGCCGAGGCCGAGGATCTTGGCGACCTTGTCGAACGCCTCACCGACCGCATCGTCACGGGTGCGACCGAGACAGGCGTAGTCGCCCTGCCCGTGTGCGAGGTAGAGCCCCGAATGGCCCCCGGAGACGATCAACGCCAGAAACGGGAAGGCGACCGGGGTCTCCGGGGCACGGTCCAGATTGGCGGCGAGGAGATGCCCCTCGAGGTGGTTGACCCCCACCAGCGGGAGCCCGCGCCCGAGCGCGATCCCCTTGGCGAGGGAGAGCCCGACCAGCAGCGAGCCGACGAGTCCCGGTCCGTGGGTCACGGCGATGCCGTCGACCGCGTCGAGTCCCACCCCGGCGCGGTCCAGCGCGGCGTCGATGACCGGCAGCAGATTGCGCAGGTGATGACGCGAGGCCAGCTCCGGCACGATGCCCCCGAAGGGGCCGTGCACGTCGTCCTGCGACGAGACGACCGAGGAGACGACCCGGCCGTCGCGCAACACCGCGGCCGCCGAGTCGTCGCAGCTGCTCTCGATGCCGAGGACGATCACCCGACGCTAGGTGGTGGGCTTCACGGCGAGGAAGATGGTGTTGTCGCCGCGCCGCACGAGGAACAGCACGCTCTTCCCCTTGCCCGCACCCTTCAACGCCTTCCGGTAGGCGTCGACGTCCTTCACCGGGGAACGATTCACCTCGAGGATGACGTCGCCACGGCGGATGCCCGCCTCGGCCGCCGGACCCGTCGGGTCGACCTCGGTCACGACGACGCCCTTCAGCCCCCGATCGAGACCCAGGTTCTCCGCCAGCTCGGGCGCCAGCGTCTGCACGGTGAGGCCGAGCCCTTCGCTCGTCCCCGTCGCCTGCTCGGTCGCCTCCTCGTCCTTCAGCTCCTGGATCTTGACCGTGACCGTCTCGGTCTTCTTGTCCCGCACGAGCTTGAGCGGCACCGAGCTCCCGACCGCCGTTCGCGCGACCAGCAGCGGCAGATCGGCCGAGTCGTTCACCGGCTTGCCGTCGAATTCGACGATCACGTCACCCTGCTTGATCCCCGCGACCTCCGCCGGACCGTCCTTGACGACGTCGGCGACGAGCGCGCCACGCTGCTCGGAAAGACCGAGCGACTCGGCGATGTCCGGCGTGACCTTCTGAATCATGACGCCCAGCCAGCCGCGGGTCACGCGGCCCTTCTCCTTCAGCTGCGGGACGATCTCCTTGGCGAGATCGATGGGAATGGCGAAGCCGATGCCGATGTTCCCGCCGCCGCGGCTGTAGATCGCGGTGTTGATGCCGACGACCTCGCCACGCGTATTGAGCAGCGGCCCGCCGGAGTTGCCCGGGTTGATGGCCGCGTCGGTCTGGATGAAGTTGTCGTACGGGCCCTGATTGATGTGCCGGCCCATGGCGCTGACGATTCCGGCGGTGACCGTGTTCTCGAGGCCGAAGGGATTGCCGATGGCGACCACCCACTGCCCGACCTTGAGTCCACTCGAGTCGCCGAGGGGTACCGTCTGCAGGTCCGTCGCGCCGTGGATCTCGATGAGCGCGATGTCGGTCTTCGGATCGCGGCCGACGACCTTCGCCTTGAACTCCTTCCCCGTGGACAGCTTCACCAGGATCTCGTTCGCGTTCTCGACGACGTGGTTGTTGGTGAGGATGTAGCCCGCGGCATCGACGATGAAGCCCGATCCGAGGCTCTTGGCCTTGAACGGTCGGCGCGGATTGTTGAAGAAGCGCTCGAAGGGACCGAAGAACTCGTTGAAGGGGTCGTCCTCGCCGCCACGACCACCGGGGCCGCCACCACCGGGGCCGCCGCCGGGACCGCCCTGGCCGCCAGGGCCGCCTCCGCTGAAGGGACTCTTCACCTCCTGCGTGCTGGAGATGTTGACCACTGCCGGCGCGACGTGCTCGGCCAGGTCGGCGAAGTCGGGCAACGCGACCTTGGGCGGCAGCGCCGCATCCGGCTGGCTCCCCTGCCCGAAGAGGTTGAGCGCCTCACTCGGCGGGAAGAGATCGTAGCGCACGCTGACGGCCAGCCCGGCCAGGAATCCCATCAGCGCGACCACGACCAGCGTGCGACGGCTCGTCCCCGAGATCATTTCCCCTCCTTCACCTCACCGCGCGCCAGATCGACGTAGCGCAGGCGGAGATCGTAGAGCATGGAGTCGAGCAGGCGCTCCTCACTCGCGTCCAGATTGTTGCGGGTCTTCTCCCGAAGGATGCCGAGAATGTCGATCACCTGCTTGGCCGCGACGAGATCGCGCTCGACGCGCCCGCTGATCGGATCCTCGATCTCACCGAGGTGCAGGAGGGCCTGCGTGCTCAGACCGAGCACGAAGGTCGCGAAGGTCACCGGCTCGTCCGGCGACGCCCCTCCGGCGTGCGTGGGTGGCGCGTCGGATGGCGAGGCGGGCGGGGCGTCCGGAGCGTCCGTGCCTTCCGAGCCCTCGACGAACCGCCGCCGATCCGTCACACGGAATCCGCGGCGTTCCTCTTTTTCCTCGTCCATTTGGTCCCGCTCGCCGTAGGCGAGCCTCCCTGGTTCCTGCGGGCAACCGCCCGCGCCGGTCCGTGACGCGCCCCTGCGCGTCGACAGCGGGTCGTCAGACCCCCCCATCCTCCCGGCGTTCCCCGCCGCCCCGCGACCGCTGCATCGTCGACCAATCGTGGATTCGACCCGCGACGGATCGAGGCGAAGTGACGAGCCGGGATGCGTCGGAAGCGTCAAGCAAGGCGGGTGCCGTGAACGCTAGTCTCCGCGTTTCGGGTTGTCAAGGCGAGGCGACGCTCGAGCGCACCGACCACGCGTGCGACCGGCAACGCCGCGAGCGTGATCCCCTCCGCGCCGGCTTTCCGTGCCTGGAGGACGCTGAGACGATCGGCGAGCGGACGCCAGCGTGCGGCGAGCGTCGGCCCGAAGAGCACGATGCCCGCGGCGCCCGCCGCGCCCGCGAGGTGACTCACGCCGCTGTCGTTGCCGAGATACATCGTCACGCGCCCCAGCAGGTCACCGAGATCGGGCAACGGCATGTCGCGTGCGGCCTCGCCCCCGAGGAGGAGCGGCTCGCCCGCCTCGGCCGGGCCCGCGATCTCCACGACGTCGCCGCCGCGCTGCCGCCACCACTCGGCCACCCGCACGAACCCGGCGGCGTCCCACCGCTTCGCGCGAGCGCCCGCGCCCGGATGCACGGCGAGCACTGGCGGTCGGAGGCGAGCGATCAGATCGTCGACCTGGGCCGACGACGGCAGCGTGAGCCGGGCCGCACGCATGAGGGCCGCGCCCTGGAGCCCGCTCCCCACCGTCCGGGCGTACGCGGCACACGCGTGCTCGGTGCCGGATCCGCGCTCGACGCGGAAGAAGCGCGCGCTGCGCGCCGCTCCCGTGATGCGCCCACGCAGCGTCTCGTCCTGCGATCCGACCCAGCTGTAGACGACGGGCCGTCCGACCAGCCACGACGGCAGCGGACCGTCGCCGAACAGGGCGCTCGTCTCGGCCGCGTCCAGGTTCGCGACGACGTCCGTGAGCGCCAGCGCCCGCGCCAGCGCCAGGAGATGCGCGCTCACGACCAGCGTGAGCCGCGCAGACCGGTGACGCTCCGCGAGCGCTCGCAGCGCCGGAAGGGCGAGGAGCAGGTCACCGAGCGCGCCGGGAAACACCAGCGTGACGCGTTCAATTGACCGTCCGAGCACCGGGTATATATGGAATGGCGCTCCGCGCCCTGCAACGACGTCATGCCGCTCCCCTGCCAGGTCGCCCGGCCCATGCTCGCGCTCATCGGCAATACGCCGGTGGTGCGACTGTCGCGGATGCCGCAGCTCCGAGGTGTCGAGGCGGAGGTCTGGACCAAGCTCGAGAGCCTCAACCCCGGCGGCAGCGTCAAGGATCGCATCTGCCTCGCCATGGTGGAAGCGGCCGAGCGCGAGGGACGCCTGCGTCCCGGCGGCACGATCATCGAACCGACCAGCGGGAACACCGGCATCGGCCTCGCCCTCGTGGCCGCGGTGAAGGGCTACCGGCTCGTCCTCACGATGCCGGACACGATGAGCGAGGAGCGGCGTTCGCTGCTGCTCGGTTATGGCGCGACGCTCGTGCTCACGCCCGATTCGAAGGGCATGCATGCCGCGATCGAACGCGCGGAGGCGCTGTGCGCCGAGCACCCGGATTGGTACATGCCGCAGCAGTTCCGGAACCCCGCGAATCCCGAGGTGCACCGCCGGACGACTGCCCTCGAGATCCTGGCGCAGTTCCCGCGTCTCGACGCCTTCGTCGCCGGCGTCGGGACGGGAGGCACCATCACCGGCGTCGGTCAGGTGCTGCGCGCCGAGAGGCCCACCGCGCGGATCGTCGCGGTCGAGCCGACGGCCAGCCCCGTGCTCTCCGGCGGCGACCCGGGCTTCCACCACATCCAGGGCATCGGCGCCGGATTCGTTCCCGCCAATCTCGACACGAGCGTCTACCACGAGGTGCTGCAGGTGACCGACGAGGACGCCGCGCTGCACACCCGCGCGCTGGCACAGTACGAGGGCCTGCTGGTCGGCATCTCCGCCGGCGCGAACTGCGCCGCGGCCATCGCGGTCGCCCGCCGCCTCGGACGTGGGGCCATCGTCCTGACGATCGCCTGCGACACCGGCGAGCGCTATCTCACCACCGACCTCTTCCGCGCGGAGGGCATCTGAGCGACCTCGACACCCGCCTCGATGCCCTGCGCGGCGTGCTGGGAGCCCTGCCGTCCGCCCTGGTCGCATTCTCCGGTGGCGTCGACTCGAGCTTCGTGCTGCGGGTCGCGGCGGACGTCCTCGGGTCACGATGCGTCGCGCTCACGACGGTGTCGGCCACCACGCCCGACGACGATCTCGCCGCCGCGCGGGCACTCGCCGCCGCGCTCCACATCGAGCACGTGATCGTCGCCACCGACGAGCTCGCGATTCCGGGCTACGCCGCGAACCCGGTGAACCGCTGCTGGTTCTGCAAGGACAACCTCTTCACCCTGTGCGCGACCGAGGCGGAGCGCCGGGGGCTGGCTGTCGTGGTCGACGGCGCGAACGTCGACGACCTCGGCGACCACCGGCCCGGGCTCGTCGCCGCGAGCCAGCGCGCCGTCCGTCATCCCCTTGTCGAGGCGGGCATGACCAAGGCCGACGTGCGCGCGGCGAGCCGCGCGCTCGGCCTCGCCACCTGGGACCGGCCCTCGAGCCCCTGCCTCTCCTCCCGCTTCCCCTACGGCACGACGATCACCGCGGAGCGTCTGGCGCGCGTCGCCGCCGCCGAGCAGCATCTCCGCGGCCACGGCTTCCGCGAGCTGCGGGTCCGCTTCCACGACGACGTCGCACGGATCGAGATCCCCGCGGAGGACATGCCCCGCCTACTCGACCCGGCGGTGCGCCACGGCGTCGTCGACGCGCTGCGCGCGCTCGGCTTCCGCTTCGTGGCACTCGACCTGGCCGGCTTCCGCAGCGGCAGCCTGAACGAAGGCGTCGTGGGCCAGAACGCGAAGGGGCCGGAGGATCGCTCCTCCGGCCCCTCGCTTCCGCTAGGCACGCGGGACTGACGCCGTTCAGTTCGCGAAGATGCCGCGCAGCTCTTCCATGATCTTCTCCTCGCTGAACGCCTTCGCGATCGCGAGTTCCTTCACCAGGAGGTTGCGCGCCGTATCGAGCATCTTGCGCTCGCCGAACGACAGTTCCTTGTCACCCTTCAGCACGAAGAGATCGCGCAGCACCTTGGCGATCTCGAGCACGCTGCCGGTCTTGATCTTTTCGGTGTACTCCCGATAGCGGCGGTTCCAGGTCTGCTGGTCGATCTCGACCTTCTTGTCACGGAGGATCTTGTAGACCTTGGCGACCATCTCCTTGCCGATCACGCGCCGCAGGCCGACGGCGTTGACGTTCTCGGTCGGGATCATGATGGTCATGTCGCTATCGAGGATGCGCAGCATGTAGAACTTCCGCTCGCTTCCGGAGATCACCTTCACCTGGATGCCCTCGATGACGCCGACGCCATGCGCGGGGTAGACGACCTTCTCTCCGACTTTGAACGCGGTACTCATCAACATTCAGCAGGCCTCCGGACCCATCCCGATGAAGAGGGCGCATTGTAGGCGAGTGGACCTCGTTCCGTCAATGAACCGGGCGCCCGGAAGTCCCGCTCCCACACTTCACGAATCAATCCCATTCCCGCCCGTAACATAGCGGATTTTCAGCGATAATGGAATAGGGCTCCGATGGCCTGCCGCGAGCCGGAGCTGGCGCCGGAGCACCTGCTGCGTCGGGTGCGGGGGCGTGGTTCCATCACCGTGAGCGCCCCGCGCGACGCGGCGAGGCCTGCGGCGCGAAGATTACGTGGCGGGCGGCTAGCTTTACGGCTCGCAGGCGGGGGTCGACGCAACGCCACACGGGTTGCCAGTGCGCAGGCTTTGTGACAGAAAACGCTCAACTACAAGGTCGTAGTGCTTTGTTTGAAGGAGGTGAGGGAATGCAGTTTCGGTCAGTTGTTTCCGGCGTCGCGACCCTTATGCTGCTGGGGACGCTCGCAGTCGGCTGTGCCGACAAGAACGAGGTGACCCGCGCCGAGCAGGCGGCCACGCGCGCCGAGGATGCCGCGCGTCGGTCAGAGGCCGCAGCGGGACGGGTCGAAGCGGCTGCGTCGCGTGCAGAGGCGGCTGCCGAGAAGGCAGAGCGGCTCTTCGGCAAGCACGTGATGAAGTAGCCGACCAGGTTCTGGTCGAGTTCGGGACGGGCGACGGCGACAGCCGTCGCCCGTTTCACTTTCAGCGGGTGACGCGCGCGAGCAGCTTCGCCAGCACCTGATCCGGCACCAGCCCCGCGACGTTCCCACCGAGGCTCGCCACCTCCTTCACCAGCCGCGAGCTGGTGTAGAAGTGGGATTCACCCGTCATCATGAAGATGGTCTCGACCGCCGGCGTCAGGTGGCGATTCATCATCGTCATCTGGAACTCGTACTCGAAGTCGGCCACCGCCCGCAGGCCACGCACGATCACCTTGGCACCCTTGGCCGTCGCGTAGTTGACCAACAGCCCCGTGAACGCGTCGGCGATCACTCGCCGGCCCTCCGCACGAAAGATGTCGCGGATCATCTCCACCCGTTCCTCGGGGGTGAACCAGGAGGAGTCCTTGTTCGGGTTGTAGGCGACGGCCACGATGACCTGGTCGAACACCTGCAGGGTGCGGTTGACCAGGTCGACGTGCCCGTTGGTAATCGGATCGAACGATCCCGGATAGACCGCGATCTGCTTCACGGGCGGCTCTCCATCGCCCGCCGCTATAGCCGGTCCGTCCGCGCCGCGGCAACCGGCGGCACCCGCCCGCTCACTTCTTCTGCTGCATCTCGGTGCCGCAGCACTTGAGCGAGCCCGCCCCCCCCTTGGTGACGATCACCTGCGCATTGCAGGCGGCGCAGATGTAGATCTTCCCGATCTGGTTGGCCATCGGCTGGGTCCTCCTAGTGTCCGTGAAAGTCGGGACGGCGGCGTTCGAGGAAGGCCCGCACGCCTTCCCCGCGATCCCCCGTCGTCTGCAGCAGCACGTAGAGATCGTGCTCGAGCCGCAGGCCATCGTCGAGCGGCAGGTCGAGCGCGCGCACGACGGCCTCCTTCGCGCACCGGAGCGCGAGCGGGCCACGCTCCGCCAGTCCGGTTGCGAGCATTTCCGCGGCGCGGACGAGGCGGGTCTCGGCGACGACCCCGCGTGCCAGCCCCCACTCCACCGCGCGAGGCGCGGGAACCCGCCCGCCGAGCAGCAGCAGCTCCGCGGCACGCGCCGGGCCAACGATGCGCGCCAGCCGCGCGCCCAGCCCGCCACCGGGAAGCCCGGCGTCCGGCGACGGAACGATCATCACGGCCCGTCGCGCGAAGAGCCGGATGTCGCACGCAAGTGCCAGAGCGAGGCCCCAGCCGCGCGCCTCGCCCGAGACTGCAGCCACGACCGGACGCGTGATGCGCCCGATCGCGCCGACGCCGTCCGGCCACGTCGGCGCTGGCCAGTGGCAGCCGTGCGGGAGTCCCCGACAGAAATCCCGCCCGGCCGCCGAGAGGACGACCACGCGCACGTCGTCACGCTCCTCCACGGCATCCGCGGCCTCGACCAGTCCGGTCATGACGTCGGCGTCGAGGCGATTGCCGGTCCCGGCCCGCTCGAGCCGCACCCACGCGATGCCATCACGCACCGCGCAGCTCACCGCCGGAGTTCGTCGCCGCCGCGCGCGGACCTGGGTCACGGTTCGAGCTGCGCCTTCAGCTCCCGGCGCAGGATCTTGCCCATTGGGTTCTTCGGCAGCTCGGGAACGAAGCGGATCACCTCGGGCTTCTTGAAGCTGGAGAGTCGCTGCCGCGGCGAACTCGCCGAGTTCGGCCTCGGTGGCGGTCGCGTCGGGCCGCAGCACGACGAACGCCGCCACCTTCTGCCCCCACTCGACGTCCGTGACGCCGAGGACCGCCGCCTCCTCCACCGCCGGATGCGACAGCAGCACCGACTCGACCTCGGCCGGCGCGATGTTCTCCCCGCCGCGGATGATCATGTCGTCCTTGCGGCCGGCGATGAACAGATAGCCGTCGGCGTCGATCCACCCCATGTCCCGCGTCGGGAGCCAGCCGTCCGCGGTCAGCGGCGACGCCTGCTGTCCCGCGTAGCCCTTCATCACGCGTGGCGTGCGCACCTGGATCTCGCCCACCTCGCCCGATGCCAGGGGTCGCCCGTCGTCGTCGACGATGCGCGCTTCGACGTCGGGGAGCGGCCGACCGATGGAGGCGAGACGTCGCGTCCGCTGCTCGATCTGCTCGGGCGATCCCTCGAGCCGGTGGTCGTCGGGCCCGAGCACCGTGAGCGTCGACGTGGTCTCGGTCTGCCCGAAGGCGTTGACGAAGCCGATCGTGCGCGGCAGCCGCTCGATCGCGCGGCGGATCACCGGCAACGGCATCGGCGCGCCGCCGTAGGAGAGGACCTCCAGGCTGGAGAGGTCGCGCGCGGGCAGGTCCGGCTGGTCGAGCACCTGCTTCAGCATCGTCGGGACGACGAACGCGTGCGTCACCCGCTCGCGCTCGACGAGATCGAGCCAGGCGCGCGGCTCGAACTGCGGCTGCACGACCAGCCGCCGGCCGGTCCACAGCGTCGTCATCATGTTGGTCGCACCGGCGATGTGGTAGAGCGGCGCACAGAGCAGCGCGGCGCCCCGCGGCGTTCCGTCCGCCAGCTCGACGTTGCGCGGTGACGTACGCGGTGAAGTCGCCGTAGCGGAGCATGACGCCCTTGGGCAGCGACGTCGTGCCGCTCGTGTACATGAGGATCGTCGTGTCGTCGTCGTCGACGTCGGCTTCCTCGTCGTGTTCGATGCCGTCGGCGATCAGTGCCTCGTACGAGGGCGATCGCCGCCGCGCGCGCCGTCGAATCCGATCACGCTGCTGGAGCGCCGGCAGCGACGGGCCGCGAGCGCGTCGAGGTGCTCGAGGTAGCGCTCGCCGACGAACAGGACGCGCGCCTCGCGCGGCCTGAGCATGTACTCGAGCTCGGGCCGCTTGGCGCGGTAGTTCAGCGGGACGAAGACGCCGCCGAGCATCGCCGTCGCGTAGTACGCCTCGACGTAGCGATGCGAGTTGGTGTGCAGCACCGCAACGCGCGTACCGCGCCCGACCCCGCGACGCGCCAGGGCGTCCGCGAGCCGGCGCACGCGGCCGTGGAGGTCTCGCGTACGTGAAGCCGCATCGCCCTCGGAGACGACCATCTCCTGCTCCGGGCACGATGCTCGGCCGGGATCGAGAGGAAGCTGACGGTGTTCATCGGCGGCCTTCTAACGCGAGCGCGAGTCGCCGCTCAAGGCGCGAGCGGCGGCCTCGAGCGGCCCGTCGTGCGCGGCGCGGATCGTGCGGCGGACGGCCTGTACCACGCGCGGATCGAGGCGCGCCAGCCGGCTGCGCGATCGCCCACGACGCCGCGTCGAGGCGCGCGCGCGGGCACCACCCGGTTGACGAGCCCGAGTCCGGCGGCGCCGCGGGCGTCGAGCTGTCGCCCCGTGAGCACGATGTCGAGCGCGCGTGCCATGCCGACGCGACGCGGCAGCGTCTGCGTACCCGCCGACGCCCGGGATCATGCCGAGGCCGATCTCCGGAAGCGCGAAGCGCGTGTCGGCGGCGGCGACGACGAGGTCGCAGAGCATCGCCATCTCCATCCCGCCGCCGACGGTCCACCCGTGCACCGCGGCGACGGTCGCCGCGCGGAGGCCGAGGAGTCGTCCCCAGACGTCGCGTCGACCGCGCACGGCGCGCGCGACGAACGGCGACGGCGCGCTCGCCGAACTCCGTGAGGTCGCCGCCGCTGGAGAAGGCGGGGCCGGCGCCGCGCAGCACCAGGACGCGGACGGCGGGATCGTCGTCACACGCCCGAGCACCGTCCACAGATCGTCGCGCATCGCCGTGTTGTAGGCGTTCCGCCGCTCGGGCCGGTCGAGCGTCACCCGCGCGATCGCGCCGCGGACCTCGAAGCGGACGGTCGCGTACGGTCTCAGGCGCGCCATACCACCTGCCCGTCCACCATCGTCAGTCGGACGCGCGTCCCCGCGAGCGCCTCCGGCGCGACCCGCAACGGATCCCGATCGACGACGATCAGGTCCGCGGGCACGCCGGGCTGGAGGCGAGCGAGCGCCGGAAGATGCAGCACCCGAGCAGCGTCGGTCGTCCAGAGTGCCAGCGCAGCCCGTGCCGGGAGGCGCTCGCCGGCGCCGAGCAAGCGCCCCGACCGCGTCCGGCGTGTGCGCGCGGCCGCCATGCCGAGCCAGGGGTTCGGCGGCGCGATCGGTGCGTCCGAGGCGCCCGCCACGAGCACGCCGGCGGCGACGAGGCTGCGCGCACGATAGAGCCACCCGCAGGCTGGCGCGGGCGTCTCCGCGAGATACGCGTCGCCGCGGAGCCACACGAACGCGGGGTTGGTCACGACCGCGAGCCCGAGCCGGGCGACGCGTCCGACGAGCGGCGGCGGGCACTCCGCCAGGTGCTCCAGACGATGACGTCCCCTGCCGCGATGGCGCGACGGCAGCGCGGCAAACGCGGCGAGCGCCGCCGCGAGCGTCGCGGATCCGAGGCAGTGCACCGCCACCGCGTCGCCCGCGGCGGCCAGCGCGGCGATGCGCCGCGCGAGCACCGCCGCCGTGGGTCGCAGGCGGGCACCTTCCTCGTGCACCATGAGCTTCACCGGTCCAGGCAGCAGGCGACCGTCGGTGGACCACGCGCGCGTCCCCGGCGCGCGCATCGCGACCACGCGGAGCGGCAGCTCGCCGCGCGCCATCGCGGCACGGAGCGGCGCGAGGTCCCGACGGCGCCGGGGCGTCGCGTCGGCGACGGTCGTGATCCCGTGTGCCAGCAGCTCGCGCGCGGCAGCGGCCATCCCGGTCGCGAAGGCCTCCTGCTCGATGGGCCCCAGGACGCGCGTGATGGCTTCCTCCCGTCCGGCGACGAGCCCTCCAGCGTCGAACGCGCGGCGCGGAATCGCCCCGCTGCGTGCCAGGCGCGCGAGCCCCGACGTGCTCAGGACGGACGCGTGCCGGCTGCGATGCCGCAGCCGCACGGGGCGTCCGGGCGCCGCCGTCTCGAGCTCCGCCGCCGTCGGCAGCCGCCCCAGCACGTCCTCATCGAGGCCGTCGCCCCGAACCCAGGCGCCGCGCGGCAGCGTCCGCGCGCGCGACGCCACGGCCGCGACCAGCGCGGGGACGTCCGCCGACGCGGTGCAGTCGAGCTGCGCCCGGCGCGCCGCCATCGCCGCCAGATGCAGATGCGCATCGATCAGTCCGGGGAGGACGACGCCGCCGCCACAGTCGATGACCGCGGCGCCCGGCAGACGCGCGCGGCAGCGGCCGAGCGTGCGCCCACGCACGCGACGCGACCGTGCTCGACCGCCACCCCGTCGGCCACCGGACGGTGCGGGTCGAGCGTGAGAACGCGGGCGTTCTCCAGGATCCAGCGACCGGGCGCGGTCAGTCGGAGGAGGGAAGCGGCTTGGCTTCCTTCAGCTTCATGTCCTGGTCGCAGCAGACGAGCGTCCCGCTGCCCGGTTTGTTGCAGAGCGCCTCCGTTCCGCAGGCGTCACACACGTAGCGCTTTCCGAGCTGCGTCGGCATGCGTCGTTGCGTAGCAGACGCGGGGCCCCGCGCTCAAGCCGGCGGGAAGGCCGTCACGCGCGCCCGCGTCGGCCCCGCGCCGACGACGAGGTCGCTGCCCGCGTCCCAGTGCTCGCGCCGGACGAAGCCGAGGCCCGCGAGCCCGCCCGCGCCGAAGGCCCGCGCCACCGACGTCACGTGCCCGACCTCGCGGCCGTCGTGGACGAGCGGCGCCCCGGCGGCAGGCGGCGGCCCCTCGAACCGCAGGCCGACCAGGCGGCGGTTCACGTGCCCGCGGGCGGTCCCGCGCGCGACCACCTCCTGTCCGAGGTAGCAGCCCTTCGTCTGGCTGATGGCCTCCTCGACGGGCACTTCGAGCGCGAGCGTCCGCCCGTCCATGTCGAGCCCGATGCGCGGCACGCCCACTTCGACGCGACGCCCCTCGAGCGCCTCCATGCCGCAGGGCCGGGCGCCCGCGGCAACCAGCGCGTCCCACACCGCGGGCGCATCGGCGCGCGCGACGTGCAGGAACACCCCGGGACCGCGCACCTCGCTCCCGCGCTGCACGCGGACGGCGCGATCGGCGATGTGACGGTGCGCGTGCGCCCACGGCGCCGCCGACGCGCCCATGCCGAGCACGGCATCCGCGGAGGGCCCGTCGACCGCCAGCACGGCGACGGACGGGTCGGGAACGAGCGTCACGTCGTCGGCGATGATCAGGGCGTCGAGCGCCGCGACCATGGCGTCGCGCGCGCGCACGTCCACGTCGAGCAGCAGCGCGTCGGGGTCCACCGCGACCCGCAGATCGGCGGTCACGCGTCCCTGGATCGTGAGGAGCAGGGCCGCGCATCCCGCGCCGGGAGCGAGGCCGGCGACGTCGTTGGTGAGCATGCCCTGGAGGAACGTGACGCGGTCGTCTCCGATCGCTCGCACCACCGTCCGGAAGCCGAGGTCGACGATCACCGCCGCGTCGCAGAGCGCGCGGTACTCGGCGGCCGCGTCACCGAAGTGCCGTGGCAGCACGACACCGCGGTCGTCCGCGTGCACCGCGCCGCGGGCGACGAGATGGGCGTGCAGCGCGGTCTCGAGCATCGCCCCCGAGCCTGCGCCGCCGGAGCGCCCTTGACAAGCGCCACGACACGGATCGAGAGGGGCGCATGGACGCCATCGACTATTCGGACATCCGCGCGGAGACCGCCGACGGCATCGCCTGGATCACGATCGATCGGCCCGACGTGCTGAACGCCTTTCGCGCCCGCACCGTGGACGAGCTGATCGCTGCCTTCCGCGCCGCGGGCGCGAATCCAGCCGTCGGCGTGGTCGTGCTCTCGGGCGCCGGTGAGCGCGCATTCTCGACCGGCGGCGACCAGCGCGACCGGGGCGACGCGGGCTACGGCGGCGGGCCCGGCATCGGCCTCGACATGCACGGCCTGCACGGCATCATCCGCTCGATCCCGAAGCCGGTGATCGCGATGGTCCACGGCTGGGCGATCGGCGGCGGCAACGTCCTCCAGGTCCTCTGCGATCTGACGATCGCCGCCGACACCGCCGTCTTCGGCCAGGTGGGACCGAAGGTGGGCTCGGTCGACCCGGGCTTCGGCACGGCCTACCTGGCCCGCCTCGTCGGCGAGAAGAAGGCACGCGAGATGTGGTACCTCTGCCGCCGCTACACCGCCGCCGAAGCCCTCGCGATGGGGCTCGTGAACGCGGTCGTCCCCGCCGCGGAGCTGCGCGCGGAGACCGAACGCTGGTGCCGGGAGATCCTGGAGAAGAGCCCCACCGCGATCCAGCTCGCGAAGCAGTCGTTCAACGCCGACACCGAGCACATCACGGGATTCGAGCGAGATCGCCTTCACCGCGCTCTCGCTCTACTACGACACCGACGAAGCGAAGGAGGGCCGCAACGCCTTCCTCGAGCGCCGCCCGCCGAACTTCCGCAGGGGGCGGTAGGTCAGACCGCGACCAGGACCGCGTCGCCCTCGACCTTCACCTCGTAGGTCGCCACCTTGAGGTCGTCGGTCTGGCTCTCGCCGTTCGTCACGTCGAACTGCCAGCTGTGCCACGGGCACGTCACCAGACAACCGTCCAGCTCACCCTCGCCCAGTGGTCCGCCGCGGTGCGGGCACTCGTTGTCGAGCGCGTAGAACGTGCCGTCGACGTTGTAGAGGGCGATCTGCTTGCCGTCGACCTCGACGGCGGTGCAGGCGCCCGGCGCGAGGTCGGCTGTGCCCGCGACTCTCCGGAAGTTCGCCATGGGCGCGCTTCTAAATCGCGCTCCGGAACCGGTCAAGCCGCGGCGATCACCGCGGGCAGCGCTTCGACACGCGCCATCCAGTCACGCACCGCGGGAACCTCGTCGAGCAGTCGCGTCTGCGCGAGTGGGACGACGCGCGCGAGCTGCACGAACACGGCGACGTCGGCGAGCGTCGGCGAGCGGCCGATCAGGTAGGAACGTCCCGCGAGCAGCGCCGCGAGCGTGGCGAGGTCCGCACGCATCCGGTCCTCGAAATGTCCGAGCGACGACGGCACGAACCCCAGCGCCCAGTACCGTCGCCGCATCCGGCGCGCGACCACCGACCCGACGAGCCCCTCGAACCGCCCACCCGTGAGTTCGCTCGCCGTCGTCTCCACCGCCGCGCGGCGGTTGGCCGGATCGAGGGCGAGGAACGCGCCGACGACCGTTCCCAGCGCCTCGTCGGCCCAGTCCTCGACGAGCGCGCAGTAGGCTCGAGCCGCCGGATCGTCGGGCACGAGGGCGGGATCCGGCCAGTGCCGCTCGACGTGGCGGGCGATCGCCGTCGAATCCGCGACGACCTCGGTGCCGTGCACCAGCACCGGCACGCGACCGAGGGGACTCAGTCGCCGGAGCGCATTCCGCCCGCCCAGAGTCAGCGTCACGCGGCGGTACGGCACGCCCTTCCAGGCGAGGCAGATGCGCGCCTTGCGGCAGTAGGGGGAGTCCGTCAGGTCCCAGAGGAGGATCTCGTCGAGCACGTCAGCGCAGCGCGCTCTTGAGCTCTCGGGCGAGGAGGTCGACCGTCCCGCGCGTGCCGCCCGCCTGCTTCACGCGCCACTCGCCGTCGGTCTCGAAGCGACTGTCGCCGACCAGCTCGGCCCACGGCGCGATCGCCCGGCCGATGGCGTGCGACTCGAACGGGTCGCCGCCCGCAGTGCGGATGGCGCCGAGGACGTCGGGCACGACGCGCAGGAACGCGCGCAGCGCCGTGCCGGTCTTGATGCTGTACTTCCGCCCCACCCAGGCCTTCGGGAACACGTCGGCGATGCGCTTGAAGTAGTTGAGGAAGAAGCGCGGCGCTTCGTCGCGGAACCGCTCCGCCTGACGTCCACCGAGCGCGTCGAGCGCGGTGAAGATGCCCTTCAGCTCCTCCGCCAGCGGCGCCTGGGCGACCCGCCCGCGCCCCATGCCGAAGAGCTTGATCTCGCCACGCAGCGGCGAATCCCCCCGCTCGTTCAGCGCGCGGATGATGTCGTGGCTCGCGGCCAGCATCTTGTCCGGGTAGAGCCGGCGGCCCGACAGGCTGATCAGATGCGAGGGATTCAGCTTCGTGTGCTTGGCGTTGATCGTGACGAACAGCTCGACGACCTGATCCGGCGCGAGGCGGTCGAAGATCACCGCGGGGACCTGCACGTTCTCCGCGCGCCCGTCGGCGATCAGCTGATGCAGGGCCAGCAGGCGATGCTGACCATCGAGCGCGCGTAGCGCACCCTCCTCGGCGGGGATCTGCAGCACGCCGAGCACGCGGTGCGTGCTGGTGGGCGTGAACTCGAGGCGCCGGTCGGCGACCAGCAGCACCGCGCCGGGGATGGCGGGCAGGTTGCCCGCCTCCGCGCACTGATCGTAGTACGCGACCAGGTCCGCGATCTTCTTGCGGATGACGGGACGCTGGTACGCCTCGGCGCTGGACGCGATGCGCTTCTCGAGGAGGTCCCAGTTGACGCGCGGGGCGCGCGGCCTTGCGCTTGCCCTTGCCCGCGGACGGCGCCGACCCCGGTGAGTCCCACGTCGTAGGACAGCACCTCGAAGCGCACGAGGCGGTCCACGTCGCGCGCGCCGAGCATCGCCTGGTACAGCACGACGCCGAACTGATGCAGGCGGATCGCGGGGATGGTGATCATGGCTGCTGGTGCACCAGCTTCATCTGCGGACCCTCCTGTGGCTCGTCGCCACCGATCGCGACCAGCTTCGCCTCGAAGCGGTCGAGCCGCCGCTCCGCGCCGGCGAACGCCTGGGCGGCGTTCGTCAGGTGCTTGCCGACCAGCCGCACGTCGTCGCGGAGCCGGCCCAGATCCCCGCTCAACCGCTGCAGCTGTCCCATCACCTCCAGCGCACGCGACTCGATGCGCATGCCGCGGAGACCGAGCACGATCGCCTGGAGATAGGCGTAGAGGCTGCTCGGCGACGTGGGGATGACCTTCTGGTCGAGCGCATAGGCCGAGAGGCCACCGTCGGCGTCGTCACGCAGGATGGTCTCGTAGTAGACGTTCTCGGCCGGGATGTACATGAAGGCGAAGTCGTAGGTCTGCTCGTCCGGACGGATGTACTTGGCGGCGATGTCGTCGACGTGCTTCCGCACGCGGGCGACGAACGCCTTGCGGATGCGGCCGCGCTCGGCGTCGTCGACGGCCGAGAGCAGACGGCGAAAGTCCTCGAGCGGGAACTTGGCGTCGATCGGCACCAGACCGTCGCCGAGGCGAATCACCGCGTCGACGCGCTCCCCGTCCCGGAAGCCGTGCTGCAGGCCGAAGTGCGCGGCCGGCAGCACCTGCCCGAGAAGATCCGCGAGGAGCAGCTCGCCCAGGCCGCCGCGCGGCTTCGGGGCGCGCAGGATGTCGTGCAGGCTGGCGACGTCCTTGCCGACCTCGTAGACGCGCGCGGTCGCCTGTCGCAGCTCGCCGAGGCCGTGCTGCACCTCGGTGACGACGCGGGTCGCGCTGTCGAGCCGCTCGCCCATCGACGTCTGGCCGCGCTGCAGCTGCTCGACGTTGTCGCGCAGGCGGTCGCCGATCTGGGCGGTCAGCTGACCCAGCTCCTGGGTGACGAGCTGCGTCTGGCTGGCGAGCGCCTGGCCCATCTGGGCGCGCAGGGACTCGAGCTGCTGCTGCAGCAACGCGACCGCGCCGGCATCGTGGCGCCGGCGGAGCGCCCGCAGCACGCCCGCGACCACGCCCCCGAGCAACAGCACCGCGGCCCCCGCCAGCAGGCCGGTCCGCCAGCCCGCATCCACCGCCCCGAGCCAGGTCTCGCTCCCCACGCCCCCTCCTGCCCCCGCCCGGTTCACTCGAGCGCGACGGCGTAGGCGTGCAGCTCCTCCAGCTTGCGGAGCCGCGCCATGCGCACCGTGCGCTCGGCGATCGGCGCGTGGGTCAGGTCGGCGCGCTGCACTGCGACCGCCTCCGCGAGCAGCACGCAGCACCGCTCGTGCAGCGCACGCGCGGCGCGGAGTCGCCGCCTGCGAACGATCGCCTGGAGCGCGATGACCTCGCCCACCGCCGCGCGAACCTACCACGCGCGGCGGCGGAGCGGCAACGTCAGTTGTTGAGCGCGCCCTGGCTGATCCAGTCGGTCAGCGCCTTCACCTGGCCCGGCGTGAGCGAGCCCGTGAGCGGCATCTTCGCACCGATGATGCCGGGCGAGCCGAGGACCTTCTCGAGACAGTAGCTGGCCTTGGGATCGCCGGGCTTGATCAGCAACGCCGACGGGCGATGGAGGCTGGGGACGTTGACGAGCGCGTCGTAGGACTTCGCGGCCGTCAGATCGAGCGCATCCTGCGGCGAGGAGCCGGAATGGCAGCCGGCCGTCGACGCGCAGCCCCGCTCGAGCATCGGACGGATCGTCTGCGCGAAGCTGACCGGACCCGATGGGCGGATTGGTCCGCGCCTGGGTCTGCTTGAGCTTGGTCACCACCGCGCCGTCGCACGTCGGGGCGATCGTCGCGATGAACTTCACCTTGCGATCGAAGCCGAGGCCCGGACAGCCGGAGAAGGTGGCCGTGACCTTGGTGCCCTTGCTCTTGCTGCCCTTCACCTTGCCCGTTGCCGTACCGCAGCCGGTGTAGGTGACCTGGTTCGGCTTGACGCTGCCGACGATGGCGAGCGTTGCCGAGCCCCCGCTCAGCGGATCGATGGCGGGATACTCGCCGTCGGGACAGGGGGGGAACTTCTTGGCCAGCGCGGGGCCGGTCATCGCCAGCGCCACCAGGCCGGCCACGACGGCCCAACGGGACACGGAGGGGAAGGGTTTCGCATTCATCGTCAGCATCGCTCGCAACGGGCCTGCAAAGAGTGATCCACGGTGAACCCCACGCCGTAACGGACATCGAGCCCCCCTCCCCGTCACACAATTGCACACGAGCGCTGCAGCGTCGACGGTACCGAGACGCCCGGTCGCCACGCCGCCCGATCGGTCGTCCGCGCCCTGGCGAACGAGCCGAAGTGGTACCACCGGGTCATTTCGACCCGACCTTGAGACCCCGGCCGGCGCGGCGCTAGAACGGGCCCGGTGCGGCTGATCTGCTTCGGCGACGTCCACCTGGCGTTTCGGGCCATCGATCGCCTCGGCCCCGAGCTGGAAGCGTCCGACGTCGCGATCCTCACCGGCGACCTGACGCACTTCGGCGATCCGCCGGACGCGATGCGGGTGGTGGACGCGGTGCGGCAGTACTGTCCCACCGTCCTGGCCGTCACCGGCAACCTCGACATGGCGTGGGTCATCGACGCCTTCCGCGACGAGGGGATCTCGCTCCACGGCGAGGGTCGTCGGCTGGGCGACATCGGCGTCTTCGGCTGCGGCGGCTCGAACATCACGCCCATGGACACGCCGACGGAGCTCGAGGAGCACGAGCTCACCGCGGTCCTCGAGCGCGGCCTGGCGGCGGTGGCCGATGCGCCGCTGCGCCTCATGATCTGCCACACGCCGCCGTTCGACACGCGCCTCGACCGGCTGATGAACGGGACGCCCGTCGGCTCGCCCGCGGTGCGGGCATTCATCGAACGCCATCCCCTCGACGCGGCGATCGTCGGGCACATCCACGAGGGCCGCGGCGTGGACGTCGTCGGCGGGACGCGCGTGCTGAACGCCGGCGCGCTCCGCGACGGCGGCTACGTCGTCGTGCGCGACGACGGCGGCACGCTCGACGCCGAGCTCAAGAACTTCCGCGACGCGTGACGCCGCCGCGCTGGCGCGCGGTGACGCTCGACGCCGCAGGCACGCTGATCGACGTCGCCGAGCCCGTCGGCGCCGTGTATGCGCGGACCGCCGCGCGCCACGGCATCGTCCGGCCGCCCGCCACGATCGAGGCGGCCTTCCGCGCCGCCATGTCCGGGGCGCCGCCGCTCGCCTTCCCCGGTCTCGGCGGGGCGGCCCTCGGCGCCGCCGAGCGGAGCTGGTGGCGCGCCGTGGTCCACGCGGCGCTCGGGTCACCGCCGCCCGACGAGCGATTCGAGGCGTGCGTCGACGCGCTCATGGCGCACTACGGCGACGCGGCCGCATGGCGGGTCTTTCCGGAGGTGCGGGGCGTCCTCGAGGAGCCTCCGGCGGCACGGCATCCGCTGTGCCGTGGTCTCGAACTTCGATCGCCGCCTCGGTCCCCTCCTGGGCGCTCTCGGGCTCACCCCGCTCCTGGACGCGACGATCGCGTCGAGCGAGGCCGGCGCGGCCAAACCCGCCCGCGCCATCTGGGACGTCGCCTGCCGCCGCCTCGGGGTCGGCGCGGCGGAGACGCTTCACGTGGGTGACCAGGTCGAGGCGGACGTCGCCGGTGCGCTCCGGGCGGGCCTGGGGGCGGCCATGGTCGACCGCGCCGGGCGCGCTCCCGCCCTTCCCGCCGGCGTCCCCTGCCTGCCCGACCTCCGTTCCCTCCCGGGCCTGGTGCGGCCGTGACGAGTACTATTTGAGTTTTCGCGACCGAGTGGATATGCACAGGGCGCGCGTGGCAGGGGCCACGGGACAAATCAGGTGGGTGCGGGACGTAGCCCGCACGGGAGGCGACTCGAATGACTGGGAAGAAGATTCCTCGCGCTGCTTGCCGGCGTGACGCTGGCGGCCGGCATCGTGGTGTCGGCGGACGCCGCGAAGAAGAAGTGTCCGAAGCTGTGCAAGAGCGCGATCGCCGAGTGCAAGGCCTCGCTCGGCAACTGTGACGGGCCTGACCGGCAAGGAGAAGAAGAGCTGCAAGCAGGCCCTCAACAAGGGCAAGAAGGCCTGCAAGAAGAACATCAGCACCGCCTGCAAGAACACGCCAGTGACAAGCCCGAGACCTGCTCGCCCTCGGCCGCGTTCCTCGACTGACCTCGCGTACCGCCGGCCGGGGGACGCTCGCGTCCCCCGGCCGCGTCCACGTTCAGCGCGCCAGCGCGCGCAGCGCGTCGTCGCGCCGGATGAGCTGCTCGGCCTCGGCCCGGATGACGTGGCCGTCGCCGTCGAGCTCGCCGTCGACCAGCAGGCCGCCCAGGTCGGTCGTGCGCCGCAGGAAGGCCATGAAGGCCGTCCGCGTCAGGCGCTGCGGAACGTAACCCCTCCCCTCGACCAGGTCGCCCCACACGGGCCCGACCGCGGCGTCGTCGGTCCAGACGAAGAGCGTCCAGCCCCAGTCCCAGCGCCCGCCGAGGTACTCGCCGCCGATCTGCCGCATCGGTGGCCGCCAGAACACCAGGAACCCGCGGGCCCGGTCGAGCGCGTCCGCCGCCGTCAGCGACGCCGGCCACCGGCTGCCGCCCGGCGCCTCCGCGGACCCGACGACGCGTGCGGAAGTCGACCGCGATGACTTTGGCGCGCTCCTCGGCCACGTGCGTCGCCGTCCCGCGAGCCGACCCGCGGTCAGTTCCCTCCCCAGCGCGTGTCCGCCCGGGACGCGTAGTGCTCGAGGAGCTTCTGCTCGGCCTGCTTCAGCGCGAGCACCCGCAGCATGTCCTGCGTCTGCTGCGCGAGGGGGATCGACGCGATCAGTCCCGCCAGCTCGGACGGCGACATGTCGGTGATGCCCGCCTCCATCTGGGTCAGCACCTCGGCCGGAATCTCGGGCACGTCGATCGCCGCGGTCATGTCGAGCGCCTGGCCGAAGCGCTGCACGAACTGCGCCTTCGCATCGGCGCGCTCCTCGGGCGTGCACTGGACGTTCAGCTTGGCGGCGGCCGCGTCGAACAGCCGATCGAACGCCTGCAGCAACGCCTCCTTACCCGTCATGCGACGACTCTAACCGCCCGCGCGGCTTCTGTCACGGGAGGTCGGGTTGACAGGCGCCCCAGGCGCCCGCTACCCGCACCGCCATGCGACGGCCCATGGCGACCATCGTCCCGGTGCTCGGCCTTCTGATCGCGCTCGCGGGTGCGGCCGGCGCACCGGCTCGTGCGGAGACCTCCGGTGCGGATCAGGCGCGCCGTGCCGAACAGGCGGCGGACCGAGCGGAGGCCGCCGCCGCCCGCACCGAAGCCGCCGCCGCGCGCGTGGACGCGGCAGCCGCGCGGCTGGAGAAACTCATCGAAGACCTCGAGCGCCGCCTCTCGAGCGGACACCGTTCCTCCGAGCGACGGTAGCGCCGGCATGGACGGCATGAAGAGCATGGGCGATTCGCTCGGGGCACCGCTGCCGGAGAAGGGCGCCGCGCGGGTCGACGGCGGCGCGCTCGTCGGGCGCATCCTCGGCGAGCAGGACGTGCGCCACCTGTTCACGATCAACGGCGGACACATCTGGCCGATCCTGGCCATCTCCGCGAGCACGGCGTGCAGATGATCCACATGCGCCACGAGCAGTCGTGCGCCTACGCCGCCGACGCCTACGCGCGGGCGAGCGGCCGGCCCGGGCGTGCTCTCGGTCACCGCCGGCTGCGGCCTCACCAACGCGGTGACCGGCCTCTGCGTCGCGGGGCTGACCGGCAGTCCCGTGGTCTGCATCGCCGGCCAGCATCCGACGACCGAGGACGAGCTCGGCTCGTTCCAGGAGGCGTACGGCGCCGAGATCTGCCGCACCTTCTCCAAGTTCACCAAGCGCGTGCTCGACTGGTCGACGATCGAGGTCGACGTGCGCATGGCGTTCCGCGAGGCGACGGCGCCGCCGCCGGGTCCTGCGCGTCGTCGAGATCCCGACCAACATCCTCTACCAGCAGGACGACGTCGCGCGGCAGCGCCGCGGCGCGACGCATCTACCCGCCCGCGATGCTGCGCAGCGCCGGCGATCCCGCGGCGATCGAGCGCGCGCTCGACGCTGCTGGCCGGCGCCGAGCGGCCGCTGATCGTCGCCGGCGACGGCGTCTTCTGGTCCGACGCCGCGGCCGAGCTGCGCGCGCTCGCGACCCGCCTGCAGATTCCCGTCTACACCCGCCGCGCCGCGCAGGGCGCCGTGCCGGAGGACGATCCGCTGGCCGTCCGCGGCGCGTGGAAGAAAGCCGTTCACCGGCCGCGCCGACGTGGTCCTCGCCGTCGGCTTCCGGTTCTGGAGCGGCGAGCACTTCGGCCAGCCGCCCACCTGGAACGGCGACGCGACCGTACATCCAGGTCGACGCCGCGCCGTCGCGCATCGGCTGGCACGTGCCGGCGGAGGTGCCGATCGTCGGCGATCCGAAGCTCGTGCTCGCGGCAGCTCGACCGGCGCGCGGCCGCGCTCGGCGTCGACGGCACGCGCCGCGCCGGCGGGCCGTGGCTGGCCGAGGTCGCCGAGGCGCGCGCACGGTTCGCCGACGCGCTGGTCGCGCAGGAGGCGGAGCGTGCGCGGCGCGGTGCCGATCCATCCCGCCCGCTGGTCCGGGCGCTCACCGAGCTGATGAGCCCGGACGCCACGATCGTGGTCGACAGCTTCACGCTCTCGGGCTGGCTCTCGCAGTGGCTCGGCGCGCGCTTCCCCGGCCAGATCGTCGACGCCGGGCCGCTGGCGCCGGTCGGCCACGGCATCGGCATGGGCATCGGCGTGCAGCTCGCGCGCCCGGGCAAGCAGGTCGTCGTCGTGATCGGCGACGGCGGCCTCGGCATCGGCGGCATGGAGATCGAGACCGCGCTCAAGCACAAGCTGCCGATCGTCACGCTGCTGTGGAACAACAGCTCGTGGGGTCCCAGCTTCGAGCAGATGCCGATGCTCCGCGGCCGCATCGATCCCTTCGACATGCTGCCCGAGCTTCGCTACGACCGCATGTTCGAGGCGATCGGCTGCCACGGCGAGCACGTCACGCAGCCCGACGAGATCCGCCCGGCGCTGGAGCGCGCGTTCGCGGCCGACCGCCCGTCGCTGGTCAACGTGATCGGCGACCCGCGCATCGGCCACGCCCGCCTCGGCGGCAATCTGCTCGGCTCGACGAAGATCTGCAGCTCAGGACACGCGCACGAACGGGTACGCCGTCACGCGTCGCGCGTGACAGCAGCGCCAGACCCGCCTGGTCGCCGAGCGTCTCGACGGCGAGCACGTGCGCGGGGTCGCGGAAGTCGACCGATGGCTTCGCGCCGCGCGCCTCGAGCGCGTGCCACACGCGCGTGCCGAGGTCGCGCTCGAGCGCGGTCGAGTCGATGCGCCCGCGGAACCCGCGCCGCTCCACGCGCACGTAGAAGGGCCCTTCCGCCAGCGCGTCGAGGAACGGCGCCGACGCTTCGAGCAGCCCGGGCGCCGGGTCGTCGGGATCGAGGCGCACGACGACGTCGATGGGGACGATCCGCGCGAGCGACGCCGCGAGCTGGCGGTCGGTCGTCGAGGCTCTCCGCGACCTGGGCGAGGAACGCGGCCCGATCCTCGACGACGCCGACCACGATGTTGCGGTAGCCGCCGCCGCCGAAGCGCCCGAGGCGGCGGAGCGCGCCGATCAGCAGGCCGCGCTGCCCCTCGAGCGCGGTCGCGACGACGTTCCAGCCCCGCAGCCTCGGGGTGCGGGGCCGATCCTCGTCGGGGAACGAGATCATCGGCCGGTGAACCGCGGCGGCCGGCGCTCCATCGCGGCCCGGACGCCCTCGCGCGCGTCGTCGGTCTGACGCAGCACGCTCTGGGTGAGCAGCTCGAGCTGCAGCGAGGTGTGCGTGTCGACCTCCGCGCTCAGATCGACGAGCCGTTTCGCCAGCCCGACCGCCGCCGGCGCGTTGGCGGCGATCTCCCGCGCCAGCGCGCAGGCGGCCGCGACGTGCTCGCCCGCGGGGACCACGGCGTTGACCAGGCCGATCGCGTGCGCCGTCGCGGCCGGCACCATGCGGCCGGTCAGGATCAGCTCCTTCGCCCGCGCATGGCCGACGGTGCGCACCAGCCGCGTCGTGCCGCCGACGTCGGGGACGAGACCCAGCCGGACCTCCGGCAGACCCAGCTCGCAGTCCGCGCTCGCGATGCGGACGTCGCAGGCGAGCGCCAGCTCGAGCGCCAGCCCGGCCGCGAAGCGGTGGAGCGCGCAGATCACCGGCTTCTCGACCGCGGCGACGCGCGACAACGCCGCCTGCATGGCGCCGACGTGCGCGCGAAAGGGCTCGGCCGCCTCGCCGCCGACGTCGTGCGACAGGGCCCCGAAGTCGACGCCCGCCGAGAACACCGGCCCCTCGCCGTGCAGGACGACCGCCCGCACCGTCGGCTCGCGTTCGGTGGCGACCACGACGTCGGCGAGCTGCTCGAGCATCGCCCGATGGAGCGCATTGCGCTTCTCCGGCCGGGACGAGCGCGACCACCAGGATCGGGCCGTCGGTGCGCGTGGTGATCGCGGGGCCGCTCATCGGCGGCGGATTATGCGCGCCCCCCCGGGGCCTCGCAATCGCGGAGCGCGCTGCTATAACCGTCCGCCGTATGCGTGGCCTCCTGCTGCTCGTCCTGGCGCTCGCCGTCGCAGTGCCGGGGCGCGCCGACACCATTCTCTACGCGACGGCGGCGAACAAGAACCGCATCGACGGCTTCTGCCTGCGGGGCGACGGCTCGCTCGCGTCGAGCCCGGCCATCCAGGTGCCGACCGGCATCGAGCCGCGCCGCCTGCTGGTGCACAACGGCGTCCTCTACGTGGCCGAGCGGGACCAGGTCGAGGTCTTCCAGATCCTGGCCGGCGGCGGGCCTCGACGCCGCTCCGCGGGTCGGGGATCCAGAACGAGATGGACCCGCGCGACCTGGCCGTCGCGCCGGAGGGTACCACGCCGACCCTCTACGTCCCCCAGAACGGCGGCGGCAACGTCCAGCGCATCGTCGCCTATCCGCTGGAAGCCGACGGCAGTCTGCCCGAGGATCCGACTCCCGACGATCCGACCGACCACCCGTTCACCTGCATCCAGGGACCCTCAACGACACTCTACCAGCAGATCGTCCTGCGGCAGATCAGCGGCGGTGCCGGTGTCATGTACGTCGCCAGCGACCCGCCGTTCATCGACAGCGCGACGGTCAAGGTGTACCCCTTCGCCGCCGACGGGACCCTGTCCGGCACACCCAGCGACTGCGTCGGCTCGGCGCTCGGCGACCGGCCGTCGCCGACGACGCCCGTCACGAGGCGCTCGGTGTACTACGGCGCGCGCAGCATCCAGCTGAATCCCGAGGGGACGGTCCTCTACACCGAGCAGGAGTTCGCACGGCAGGTGTCGACCTTCGCCGTCGATCCGACGACGGGGCTCTTCGTCACCGGCGACAAGCTGCGCAGCCAGGGCACCTGCTCGGTCAGCGGCACGAAGTGCAAGAACGACAGCAAGTGCCCGACGGGTGAGACCTGCGACAAGGAGTTCAAGCCGAAGCGGGCGACCAGCGTCACCGAGCCCGACAAGCCCTACCGGACGATCCTGCTGAACAAGAACACGATCCTCGGCACCGTGTGGGGCGGCCAGGTCGACGCCATCGGCGTCAGGCCCGACGGCCGCGTCAAGCAGAAGGCGATCTCGACCAACAAGGACGTCCGCACCAGTCCGACGCGGATGGCGGTGAACGAGAACATCCTCTATGTCGCCACCGGTCTCCGTGACCAGGTGCAGGCGTTCACCCTCTCGCCCACGTCGGGGGAGTTCACGCACGGATTGCCCTTTAGTACTACCCTCCAGCTGGAGAACTCCTTCCCGAACGACGTGGCGATCGCCGTGCTCACGGGCTCCTGCAGCTGACGGGATTACCATTGCATCGCGCGGGCGGGTTCGCGTACTCTCCCGCCCGCTGATGCGCCGCGTCCTAGCGTCCCTCCTGGTCGCGGCCGCCCTCCTCCCGACCACCGCCACTGCCAAGCGCCGCGGCGACACCCTGCTGAGCGTTGTGGCTCCGGCGAACCGGGGGACGGCGGTCGCGCATCCCTGGGTCAACGTCATCGTGACGCTCGCCTCGGGGCGCGGTCTCGTGGCTGATCCCGCGACGTTCCGCGCGCACATCGGCCGCACCGAGATCACGGACCAGTTCCACCTGACCACGGTGAACGGGGTCACCGCGATGCGGGCCCGCCTGACCGCGCCGCTGCTGCGCACCGGTCGTCGCAACAACCGGCTGCGATTCGTCGTCCTCTCGAAGGCGAGTGCCAAGGGCAAGACGAAGCGCGACGTCGATCGCATCCGGTTCCGCGCCACCGACGGCCCCAACCAGCCGCCGGTCGCCCGGCTCGTGCCCAGCTCCGAGCTGATCGTCCCCGGCGTCCCGGTCAAGTTCACCGGCGCCAAGAGCACCGATCCCGACGAGGACGAGCTCACGTACAGCTGGACGTTCGGCGACGGCGGCACCTCGTCCGAACCCGATCCCTCGCACGTCTTCGGTGACACGGTGGCGGACGCCGACGTCCGCCTCGTCGTGAGCGACGGTCAGCTCGAGGCGAGCGCGCAGACGACCATCTTCCTGACGCCACAACTCGATCCGGGACGCACGCCGGGTCAGCTCCGACTCGACGCCGACCAGGCGCTCGAGTTCCAGGCGGTGGCGCCCGGTGCCACGAAGACGCTCCCGATGCGCGTCGTCAACCTCGACACCGATACTGACGGCGCAGGTGAAGGTCGAGATCGGCATCAACGGCGACGCCGAGTTCTCGGTGAGCCCGTCGACGTTCGCCCTGGGCCCGGGAGAGACGCAACAGGTGGACGTGGCCTTCGGCCCGACGACCACGGGCCATCGCAGCGCCGATCTGGTCGTGGTGGCGGCGGCGCGGAACCAGAACGTGGTCCACACCCTCGCCCACGGCTACGGGGGCGCGGCGCCGGGGAGTGGACCGACCCTGGCGCCGGACACCATCTTCTACGTGAGCCGCCGTGGGGAGCTCCGCGGCACCTCGCCCGCGGGCCAGAGCTTCGCCGTCGACACCAACGTCCACACCTGCCTGAACGACACTGGCGGCGGCACGCGCGACCTGTGCGTCACGTCCGCCGACTGCGCGTACCCCGGCGAATTCTGCGCCGTGGCCACGCAGGCGGCGTGGGATCCGGTCGACATGTGCGCCGACGGGCGCGGGCACCTCTTTCTGCTCAGCGACGACGTCTTCACCGATCTGTCGATCGACGACACCGAGCGCAGCGTCGGCATCCTGGATGTGAAGCTCGACGCCAACGGCAACCGCACCGACGTCACCATGCTGCGCAAGACCACCACCGAGACGACGCAGATCGCCTGCGACCGTCTGACCGGTGGCGACCTCTACGTCCCCGAGTACCGGGAGATCACCGCGGCGTCGCGCTGCTTCCGCGATGCGCAGGAGAACCTCGTCACCATCAAGCGGTCGACCGGCGCCGCCGACACGCTCTACCGCCAGCTCGACGCGATCGAGGGGCTGAATGCGTGCGACGACGACATCGACCCGGCGAACGACCTCGAGGTCGTCACGACCTCGGACGGCCTCACGCGGGTGTTCGGGTCGTTCGACGGGACGTTCGACACCGGCGGCCTCTACCAGCTGGTGACCGTGCAGGGGCCTACGGTGACACCGCGCCCCTTGCTGTTCTCGCCCGACATCCACGATGCCTTCCAGCTCCATCCCGACGGCAGCGTGCTGTATGCCGTTGCCAACGACGCGGGAGCGTCCGGCACGATCTCCCTGTACAAGATCTCACCGAATCGCGTGACCAACGGACCGCTCAGGCTGTCCTCGCTGAATCCGTGCGCCGTGATCCAGGTGTCGAACAATCGTGGACGGACCTTCATCGACCAGGATCAGGGCTCCTTCGCCGTCTCCGAGCTGTCGAACGGCTCGGCGATGGTGCTGCTCAGCTTCTTCTCCACCGGCGGCGTGCAGACCGTGGTGGCGAACACGGAGCCCGTCCTCTCGCGCACGTCGCCCCTGATCTCGCAGGGAACCTACGCCATCGAGGTGGCCGCGGACGAGGATCGCTGCACGGTCCTCGGACTCGTCAATCTCGAGTACATGGGGATGCCCCGCTTCTGACGTCCCCGCTTGTGACTCCATGGTGAACGGCTTCTCCGTCGACGTCGAGGACTGGTACCAGGTCGCGGACTTCGACGCGGTCGTCGCGCGCGACGACTGGGACCGCTACGAGTCGCGCGTCGCCCGCAACACCGATCGCGTGCTCCAGCTCTGCGACGAGGCCGGCGTCAAGGGCACCTTCTTCGTGCTCACCTGGAACGCCGAGCGCCACCCCGACGTCGTGCGCCGGATCGCCGCGGCCGGCCACGAGGTCGCGAGCCATGGCTACGGCCACCGGCTGGTGTACGAGCTCTCGCCGGAGGAGTTCCGCCAGGACGTCGGTCGGGCGAAGGCGCTGCTCGAGGACCTGACCGGCACGCCGATCCTCGGTTACCGCGCGCCGAGCTTCTCGATCACGGCGAAGTCGCTGTGGGCGCTCGACGTGCTGCTCGACTGCGGCTACCGCTACGACTCGAGCGTCTTCCCGGTGCGCGACGCGCTCTATGGGTTGCCCGAGGCGCGACGCTTCCCCTACGTCATCCGCGAGCGCGATGGCCGGACGCTGGTCGAGTTTCCGATCACCACCACCCCGGCGCTGGGGCGGAACCTGCCGCTCGGCGGCGGCGGCTATCTCCGCATGCTACCCTACGGCTACATGAGGTGGGGCATGCGACGCGTGAACGCGGGCGAGGGCGAACCGGCGGTGGTGTACGTGCATCCGTGGGAGGTCGACCCCGGCCAGCCGAAGCTCAAGACCGCGGGGCGCCGCGGGTTCAGCACGCACTACGTCGGGCTCGCCGGAACCGAGCGCAAGCTCCGCCGCCTGCTGCGCGATTTCCGCTTCGCGCCGATGCGCGACGTGCTCGGCCTCGCGTCCTGATCGCGAACGGGATGGCGGCCGCGGTCTTCTGGGGAGCGCTCGCCGTGGTGGCGTACGTCTACGTCGGCTACCCGGCGTTGGTCGCCGTGCTCGCCCGGCTCCGCCCGCGCCCCGTGCGCAAGGACGCCGCGCACACGCCCACGGTGTCGTTCCTGATCGCCGCCTACAACGAGGCGCCGGCGATCGCGGGCAAGCTCGACAACACGCTGGCGCTCGACTACCCGCGCGATCGCCTCGAGATCATCGTCGTCTCCGACGGCTCGACCGACCGCACCGACGACATCGTCCGCACCGACTACGCCGGCCGCGCGACGCTGCTCCGCCTCGAGGGTCGGCTCGGCAAGACGCACGGCCAGAACGAGGTGGCCAAGGTCGCCGGGGGCGACATCCTGGTGTTCTCCGACGCCACCACGATGTACCAGCCCGCCTGCCTGCGCGCGCTCGTCGCCAACTTCGCCGACCCGGACGTCGGGCTGGTCACCGGCGACGTCCTCTACGGGCTCGAGACCGGCGCCGCTGCCGACCGCGGCCGCGCCGCCTACTGGAACTACGAGAGCTTCCTCCGGATGCAGGAGAGCACGTTCCACTCGGTGCTCGGCGCCGCGGGCTGCGTCTATGCGCTTCGCCGCCGCCTCTACACGCCGCTGCCGCCCGACGTGATCAGCGACGTCGTGCAGACCGTCAAGGTCGTCCAGCAGGGGTACCGTGCGGTCGTCGAGCCGACGGCACTCGTCTACGAGCCCGCCGAGTCGCGCGGCATCGGCGAGGAGCTCGAGCGCCGCGCGCGCGTGATCGCGCGCGGGCTCCGCGGCAAGTGGTATCTCCGCGACTTCTTCCTCGCGCACCCGTGGTTCTGCTGGCAGGTGCTCTCGCACCGCATCCTCCGCTGGTCGGTGCCCGTGTTCCTCATCGTGGCCTTCGTGGCGAACCTGTTCCTGCTGAGCCGGCCCTTCTACCAGCTGACCTTCGTCGCCCAGGCCGCGTTCTACGCCACCGCCGTCCTCGGCTGGCTCCTCGAGCGCCGCCGGGTCCACCTGCCGGGGATCTCGATCCCGCTCTACTTCTGTCTCGTCAACATCGCGCCGCTGCTGGCGGTGCGATCGTTGCTGCGCGGGGAGCGGAAGGTCACCTGGGAGACCGGGCGGCCGTCGTAGTTGTTTCGACGTCGTGCCGGGTGGGAGGGGACCGGCGGCGCTCACGGGTCCCTTATCGGCGCCGTTGAATCTGCACCGCTGCGCTCCCATCGATCCCACCCGCGCCGCCCGCTCGCTGCCGCCGCCCCCCTCCCACCCGGCTGCACCGTCCACGGAGGCTACGCCACCACCCGCGCGAGTGTGCGTTCCGCGCCGAGCGTAGCGACGGCGCGTGTCGGCAGGGGCACGATCTCGCCTTCGTCTTTGCGTCCAGAAGGAGGACGGCGCCCGACGAGTGATCGCGGGATGGTGGCCGCCGGGGCGCGGGGGGCGGGTCGCGCTCACGGGCGGCGCGGTCGGGATCGATGGGAGCGCAGCGGTTCGAATTCAACGGCGTCGCTAAGGGACCCGTGAGCGCGACCCGCCCCCCGTGCCCCGGCACGACGCCACACCACCACGGATAAACTCACTCGTCCGGCGCAGGCGCGACGAAGAGCATGCCGTGGGGTCGTGCCGCTCCGGTCTCCCCGTGCGGCCACTTCTTGCGGTTGAAGTCGATGCCGACCTCGTCGCTGTCCTCGTCGCGGAAGCTGGTGTCGACGCGGAGCTGCCCGGTCTCCGTGTCGAGTCGCAGCATGTAGACGCGGTGGTCGCCGTCGAGCTTCCAGCCGGGCACGTCGATCGTGTAGTCGGCGATCGCGACGCGCTGGCCGTCGGCGCTCATCGCCAGCCCGCTCGCCCCGCCCGCGCGCGCCTTCTTCGGATCGGCCGGGTCGCGATCCAGGCGCACGGTGGACGCCAGCTTCGGATGCCATGGATCGGCGATGTCGAGGGAGACGACGCGGCTCGTACCGGCCAGCGCCGTCACGTACCAGCGATCGTTGCGCGACACGGCGGCGCCCGACGGCTTGGTCCCGGCGCCGAAGTCGAACGCGAGCCGCATGGTCGGCTTGTCGGTGGCGAGCGTGTCGGAGACGTAGAGGGCTCCGCCGTCGAACGTGTTCACCAGGACGACCGGCTCCTTGCGCAGCGCGCGCGGCGTCAGCGGACCGAGATTCTCCTCGCCACGGGGCCCGGCATCGAGGATGACCGTCGAGCGCAGCGTGAGCTTGTCGGGCCGCCACACGCTCACGCTGATGCCGGGCACCAGCTCGCCCCGCGTCGTGCTCGCGTAGCCGTGGCCGTGGTTCGTGGTGACGAGAACGTCGGCCTTCGTCACGAGTGTCCCGCCCGCCGGCGCGACGATCAGGGTCTGCGACGGGTCGCGCGTGAGCGGCACCTCGCGCCGCAGCTTGCCGTTGGCGTCGAGGTCCAAGAGCCCGCCCGGGGTGAACAGCTCGCGCGGGCCGCCGGTGTAGCCGACGCGATCGGGACAGGTGACGGCGACGCGGCCGTTCGGGAGCGCGACGGGGTCGACCGGCGGGGCCAGGCGGCGGCCCTCGCGGATCTGATCGACGCCGACGATCCCACCCTCCATCGGGTCCCGCAGGTCGAAGACGTAGGTGCGTCCGGTGAGCAGGCCCGTCCCGAAGACGCGGCGGTCCTGCCGCTGCACGGCGTTCAGGAGGTGGGGCTCGTTGCCGCGCGATTTGACGGGGATCGTGCGCAGCACCCGACCGTAGCGACGCGAGCCGGGATCGGCAGCGATGACGGCGAGGAAGTCTGTGTCCTTGCGGTCGGCATCACCGGCCCACACCAGGAGGTAGGGCTCGACCGGGGGCGGTGCGTCCGGCGACGGCGGGCCGCACCCCACGAGGACCGCGAGCCCGAGAACGACCGCCACCACCCCGCCGCGCACGGCCGTTCCTCTACAATCCGGCGCGTACAGTGTCCACCTCGGCGGCGCGTTTGCCGGCCGCGGCCGCTTTCGGCACCCTCGGCGCCTTGGACGCCACCCATAGACGGCTGCTGACGCTCCTCTCGCTCGCGGTCGTCTTCGAGGGATACGGGCGCTCGCTCATCGTCGTCGCCCTGCCCTACGTCGGGCAGGACCTCGGTGTCAGCGCCGCAGCGCTGTCGTACGCGATGGCGTTCGTCAACGCCGGATCGCTCGGCGTGCTCGTGCTCGGACCGCTCGCCGACCGCTTCGGTCGCCGGACGCTGCTGCTCGTCGCCATCGCCTGCTTCGCCGTGCTCGGCACCGCGACCGCGTCTGCACGGACCCTGGGGGCGCTCGTCGCCTGGCAGGCCGCGGCGCGGATATTCCAGGAGGGCGCGCTCTTCAGCGCGGCGGTGATCACCGCGGAGGAGATGCCCGCGGGCTCGCGGGGCACGGCGCAGGGGCTGATCGGGGGCGTCAACTCGATGGGCTCGGGGCTCGGCGCCCTGCTGCTGGCGTTCATCACCTTCTGGCCCGGGGGGTGGCGCGGCCTCTGTCTGGTCACGGCAGCACCGCTCCTCCTGCTGCCATTGCTGCACCGCTCCCTCCCGGAGAGCCGTCGCTGGCTCGCCGAGACGCCGACGACGCGATCGCGCCGGCTCCCGCCCACCTATCGCCGACGGCTGCTCGCCGCCCTCGCCCTCATGTTTCTCGCCATGGGCCACGACGTCGCCGGGTTCACGTTCGCGACGTATTTGCCGACCACGGCCTACGCCTGGAGCCCGGGCGCGGTGAGCGCGATGGTCGTGATCGCCGGCGGGCTCGGGCTGCCCGGCTGGTGGATCGGGGGGCGCATGGCCGACCATTTCGGCCGCCGGACGACCGCCATCGTCTTCCTGACCGGGCTAACGCTCGCGCAGATCGTCTTCTACCAGGGCGGGAGCCGGGTGCTGTGGCCCGCCTTCGCGGCGATGGTCTTCTGTCAGGGGGGAAAAATAACGGTCGCCCGCGCCTGGGCGACCGAGCTGTTCCCCACCCGCATCCGCGGCGCCGCCACCGGCTGGCTGACCGCCGGCGCTACCCTCGGCAGCATCAGCGGCCTCGCCGCCGCCGGGGCGATCACGAACGCCGTCGGCGGCATCGCCAATGCGGTCTCGCTGATCGCCCTCGCCGGTCTCGCTGCGGCCGCCATCACCTTCCTGCTGCCCGAGACCAGCGGCCTCGAGCTCGAGACGATCGCGCCCGAACCGTAAGGCGGGATCGCGGCGCAGGCGACGGCCGCGATTCGCCAGCGTCGGCCTACTCTCCGCAGATCCCTTTACGGCGGTCTCCTCCGTGACGTTGATTTCGTCCTACTCCCCACGTCCCTTTACGGCGGTCTCCTCTCCGTGGGGACGTCGATAAGAGGAGGTCCCTCATGAAGAGCGCCCTGTCGACCGGCTTGAGCATCGTCGTAGCTGCTGCCGTCTCGCTGACGGACGAGACCGCGCGTGGGGCGGTGCTGTGCGTGAAACGCTCCGGAGCCGTGGTGGTCCGGGAGCAGCTGCAGGAAGAAGGAAACGGCGCTCGAGCTCTCCCAGTTCGGTGCCGCGGGACCCAAGGGCGACAAGGGCGATCCGGGGCCGATCGAGGGCACGCCCGCCACCGGAGACCTGAGCGGCACCTATCCGGCACCCACGATCGCCGCCGCGCTCGCGCCGACCGAGGTGGCGGCCAATCCCAGAACGGCTACCGACCCATGCGCGGGTCCCACGCCAGCGACGGGGATATACTGCGGCACCTCGACCCGCTCTTGGGGCGAGACGTTTTTCTCTCCCCGCTTCAAGTTCTGGCGCGACCGTCTTGGAGACGTCCACGTGCGGGGGTCGGCGGCGATCTCGAGCGGCACCGTCCTCAGCGAGCCCGTCTTCTTCCTTCCCGCCGGTGCCCGCCCGAAGGAGGTACTGTACTTCCCCGTCGGCACAGGAGCCGCCGGCGGCTCTCTTGACTCCGGCACCGCGATGCTGGTGGTCTTTCCGGACGGCAAGGTTCAGCTCGCCAACCCGAGCAGCCCGGACCAGGTTCAGGTGTTCGTCGGGGACATCGAGTTCCGGCCCGACGCATGAGGCGACGGCCGGACGCTAGGCCTGCAGGACGAGCCCGCCGCCCAGGTAGAGCGACCGCGCCTCCTCGTCGGTGACCACCCGGCGCGCGCGCGGCGGCGTCGACGCCCCGCTGCCAGAGGCCGCCGACCATCGGGTGCCGTCCGGCGTGATAGCTGTAGTAGTAGTACAGCCGCTGGCGCCACATCGCCGTGCGCGACTCCCGACTGAGCCCGGGCACGCGGTGCCCCGACAGCACCGACCGCAGCGTCTCCTTGGCCGAGTAGAAGGTCCGATACGCGTCGCGGTACGCCTGCATCACCTGCGCCCCCGTCATCCGCGGATGGTGCGAGCACATGTGCTGCGAGTCGTAGTTGTTGAAGTCCCAGTCGCTGATCGTCCCCTCGCGAACCGCCTTGTCGTGGTCCTCGGTGCCGGGGAGCGGGGTCACGACGAAGAACGACGCCAGGTCGACGCCGACGTCGAGCAGCCACTGCGCGGACAGCCGACCGCTCTCGGGGCCGTCGAACGGGAAGCCGATCATGTAGCCGGCGTGCACCGAGACGCCGTGGCGGTGCCAGTTGCGGACGACGCGGCGGTACTTTTCCTTCACGGCGTCGAGCGCCCCGACCGCGGCGACGTCCTCCTTGTGACGGCGCTGCTCCTTCGAGAGGTTCTGGACCTTGGTGACGGCCAGCAGATTCTGCGGGTCGAAGGTCTCGAAGCCGATGAACGCCGAGTAGCAGCCGGCGTCGGCGGCGAGCTTGAGGAAGCGCTCGCACCTCCGGCGCTGGCTCGACGGCTCCTCGCCCGGCGTGAGGTCGTCGAACGCAGCCGCCTCGGCGTCGACCTGCATCATGAACGTCAGGTTCCGGCCCCGGCGGCGCAGATCGGCCATGCCCTCCAGGATCGGCTCCCAGGCGGGGCTGCGGAAGAAGTCGTCGTCGACGATGAACAGCGAGTCCACGCCGTGGTGATCCACCGCCTCCTGGATCCAGCGCACGACGCCCTCCGGATCCCGGGCGCGCATGGTCCGGCCCATCACGTTCTTCACGCTGCAGTACGAGCAGGTGAACGGGCAGCCGCGGGAGGTGTCGAGCGTCGTCATGCCCGCGGACGCGAAGCGCTTCAGGTACGCGTCGCTGATCGCGGGCAGCTGCGCCTCGGTGATGACCGGGACGGTGATCTCGCCTCCGCCGGTCTTGGCGCGGATGCCCTCGGTCAGGCTGTAGCTCGGACGGAGCGCGCCCTGGAGGTAGTCGTCGACGATCGCCGCCCACGTCGTCTCGGCCTCGCCCACGACGGTGGTGATGCCGCACGACTCGAGGAAGCGTCGCGAGTCGGGGTAGCCGCTCACGTGGAAGCCGCCGAACAGGACCGGGAAGTCCGCCCGCCGGAACTGCAGCGCGAGGTCCCGGCCGCGCGGATACTGGTTGGTCTGGACCCCGGCCATCCCGATCAGCACCTCGACGCCGTCCTCGCGGGCGCGCTCGCCGATCGCCTGGATCGTCGCCGGCAGGACGGGTCCGTCGACCTGCTCGTCCCAGATGACGGTCTCGAGCTGCACGCCGCCGGACGCGTGGTGGCGGTTGTACGCCTCGTTCAACGCCGCGAGCACCGTCAGGGTGTTGTTCGGAAGGACGCCCTTCCAGAAGTCGCCACCCGGCCACGGTCGTCGTACCTCGACGGCTTGATGAAATAGACCCGCACGGTGCGCACCAGCTCGGCGCGCGGTGGCGTCGCCGCAGCGACGGGCGCGGGGAGCGCGAGCGGGGCAGGAACACGACGGGCCGCACGACGCCAGAGCAGAAGCGCGCCCGCCATCAATCCGATCAGGGTCAGCGTGATCAGCATACCGGCTCGGCCTCCCCAGGCGCCCCGTCGGGCGCGTCGTCTAGTGGTACATTTCCATCAGCTCGATGATGCCGAGGCTCTTCATGCCGTCGAAGAGGTAGCCCTTGATCTCCTTGACGGTCGCCATCGTCAGCACGTCGCGCGTCATCGCCGCCGCCGCCGCGTAGGGCACCGAGCGGACGACGCGCTTGATGACCGGGATGAAGAACGGCCCCATCGACAGGTCGTCGAAGCCGAGGCCGAGCAGCACGAGGGTGCAGAGCGGGTCGGCCGCCATCTCGCCGCACAGGCCGACGCGCTTGCCGGCGCCCTTCGCCGCCTGGACGGTGTCGTGCAGTGCGCCCAGCACCGCCGGATGCAGCGGCTCGTAGAGCGGCGCGACCTTGCGGTTGTTCCGGTCGACGGCGAGCAGGTACTGGATCAGGTCGTTCGTGCCGATGGAGAAGAAGTCGACCTCGCGGATCAGATGGGTCGCGAGCGACACCGCCGACGGCACCTCGATCATCATCCCGACCTCGATGCGCGGATCGAAGTCGCGCCCCTGCTCGCGGAGCTCGTCCTTCGCCTCCTCGAGCAGCTCCTTCGCCCGGCGGATCTCCTCGATGCTGGAGATCATCGGGAAGAGGATGCGCACCCGGCCGAGCGTCGCGACGCGCAGGATGGCGCGGAGCTGCACCTTGAACAGCTCGGGCATCTCGAACGAGATGCGGATCGAGCGCCAGCCGAGGAACGGGTTCTCCTCCTGCGGGAGGCGCAGGTAGCCGGGATACTTGTCGGCGCCGAGGTCGAGCGTGCGGATGGTGATCGGACGCCCCTGCATCCCGCGCACGACCCGGGCATAGAGCTGGAACTGCTCCTCCTCGTCCGGGAACTCCCGGTACGTGAGGAACGGGAACTCGCTGCGGTAGAGACCGACCCCCTCCGCGCCGTGACGATGCGCGAACAGCAGGTCGGCGATGAGGCCGATGTTCGCGTACACGTTCACCCGACGGCCGTCGGTGGTCTCGGCCGGCAGGGTCTTCATGCTGTCGAGCTCGCGGTTGAAGGCGCGGTACTCGCGGTCGAGCCGCTCGTACTCGCGCGAGACGTCGACCGCGGGATTGACGTAGATCACGCCCGAGTTGCCGTCGACGATGACGTCGTCGCCTTCGTGCACGGCCTCGAGCAGGTGCTCGACGCCGACCACGGTCGGGATCTCGAACGACTTGGCGAGGATCGACGCGTGCGACGTCACGCCGCCCGTCGCGATCACGATGCCACGCAGGCGATCGTGCTCGATCAGGCTCAGGTCGGAGAGCGTGATGTCCTCGGCGAGGAGCACGCTGTCCTGCTCGAGCGCCCGCTCCGGCTCCTCGATCCCGAGAAGATTGCGCAGCACGCGGAGCCCGACGTCCTTCACGTCGGCGGCGCGCTCGCGGAGATAGCCCTGCGCCATGCCCTCGAACGCGGCCAGGTACTCGGCGACGATCCGCTTGAGCGCCACCTCGGCCCCGAGCCCGCCGCGGATGCCCGCCTCGACCTTGGCGAGGAAGCTCTTGTCCTCGAGCATCAGGCGGTGGGCGTCGATGATGCCGACGTCGAACTCCGGCAGGCGCTCGGCCAGCCGCTGCGTCAGGGCCTCGAGCTCGCTCACGGAATCGGTCACCGCGCCGCGGAAGCGGGCGACCTCCGCGTCGGGATCCGCGGACTTCCGGTCCTCCTCGATCAGCGCGAAGCTCACGGGAGGCTGCAGCAGGTGGGCCCGCCCATGGCCGAAGCCCGGCGCCGCCGGCAGCCCGTCGAGCCGCGACTGCCGCGCCTTGCCCCGCGACACCGGTTCGGGCTTCTCGGCCGTCTTCTCGTAGGCCTGCAGCCGCTTGATCGCGGTGACCATCCGGCGGCGGTACTCGCGGCGCTCGCGCTCCTTGCTCTTCAGGTCCTCGAGCAGCCGCGCCTGCACGACGATACCCGCCACCTGCGACGCGATCGCCTTCAGCAGCCGCACCTCGTTCGCGGAGAACTTGCGACGCCGCAGCGTCTGCACGACCAGCACGCCGAGCGGCGTCCCGCGCTCGAGCATCGGCACGCCGACGAACGAGTGGTACTTCTCCTCGCCGGTCTCGGGGAAGTACTTGTAGCGCGGGTGGGTGATCGCATCGACCGCCATCACCGGCTCGAGCTTCTCGAGCGTCATGCCGGTCAGGCCCTCGTCGACGTTCATCGACACCTTGCCGACCGAGCCGCGATCGAGGCCGGTCGTCGCCCACAGGGTGAGGCGCTGCGCCCGGGGGTCGAGGATGTAGAGCGAGCAGACGTCGGTGCTGGTGCGGGCGGCGACGACCTCGACGATCCGCTGCAGCGTCTCCTGCAGGTCCTCCGACCGCGAGGTGATCGCGCTGACGTCCTCGAAGACCGTGATGCCCTGGCTGCGCTTGCCCTTCTGGGCCGTCTGCCGGGGCGCTCCGGTCGGTTTCCGGTGCTCGGCCTTCATGCGGGGTCGCGCGATCTTAGCCCGGCCCGCCGGGGCTCACAATGCTGGAGTGGAGGCCTGCTCAGGCGCCGTAGAAGGCGGCGATCGCGCCCACCACCGACGGACCCGGGGTTCGTCGAGCTGGGGGTAGATCGGCAGGGCGAGCACCTCACGCGACGCGCGCTCGGCCTCCGGCAGCGGCAACGGAACCAGCGCCGCATCGGCGAGGGGGGGCTGCCGGTGGAGCGGGGTTCGATAGTAGACCTGCGTCCCGATGCCGCTGCGTGCGAGATGCTCGGCGAGCGCATCGCGCCGCGCCGCACGGACGACGTACTGGTGGAAGACGTGGCCCTCGCCGTCGAAGCCCGGTGGGACGATGGGGCCGCCGGCGTCGCGCACCAACCCGGCGTCGCGCAGCCCGACGTCGTACCACCCGGCGACCCGACGCCGACCCGCGTTCCAGGCGTCGAGGTGGGGCAGCTTCGCGCCCAGGATCGCCGCCTGGATGGCGTCGAGTCGCGAGCAGAGCCCGATCGAGCCGTGCACGTACGCCGCGGTCTGACCCTGGTGGCGGTCCTGCCGGACGCGCGCAGCGAGCGCGTCGTCGGCCGTCACCACCATGCCGCCGTCCCCTGCCGCCCCGAGATTCTTCGTCGGGTAGAAGGAGAGACATCCGGCACGCCCCATCGCTCCCGCGGCACGTCCCGCCGATCGCGCCCCGACCGCCTGCGCGGCATCCTCGAGGAGCCAGCAACCGTGACGGGCGGCGAGCGTCCCGAGGGCGTCCATGGGTGCCAGCCGGCCGAAGAGATGGACGGGCAGGATGCCCGCGACCGGACCGGGCGCACGTTCGAGCACGCGGTCCACCGCGGCGGGAGCCAGGTTGAACGTCTCGGGGTCGATGTCGGCGAAGACGGGGCGTGCCCCCAGCCGGACGATGGCGCTCGCCGTGGCGAAGAAGCTGAACGGCGTCGTCAGGACGATCACGCCCGGGCCCACGCCGAGCGCGGCGAGCGCCAACGCCAGCGCGTCGGTGCCGGACGCGACGCCGATCGCGTGCGGGACCCCGCAGTACGCGGCCATCGCCGCCTCGAACCGCGCCAGGTGGGGACCGAGGATGAACTGCCGGCTGTCGAGGACGGCCGTGGCGGCGTCCCGCAGGGCCGTGCCCATCTCCGCGTCCTGCGCCGCCAGGTCGAGAAACGGAATCGGCGCGTCCCCGCTGCCGGTCGGCATGCGCGCCAGGAGTATCGGGTCGTCCCGACCAAGTCGACCCGTCGGTTGCCGGAAAGGCTGCCCCCGGATACCCTCTCGCGACGCGATGGCTCGGACTGCACGGCGCGGGGGTGCGCTCCGACGACTGTTCCTCTGGACGACCACCATCGGCCTGCTGGCCGGCGGCCTCGTGGCGTTCATCCTCTGGCGCGAGCTGACCGGCAGCCTGCCCCCGGTCGATCAGCTGCTGCGCTACCAGCCGCCCGTCACGACGCGCATCTTCGCCGACGACGGCACCTTGATCGGCGAGATGTACGTCGAGCGTCGCTACCTGGTGCCGCTCGATCGTGTGCCGGGACACGTGCGTCTCGCGTTCCTTGCTGCGGAGGATGCCGACTTCTACCGACATCATGGCGTCAACCCGGTGAGCATCGCGCGCGCCTTCTACACCAACCTGTCCCGCAAGCACGTCGTCCAGGGCGGCAGCACCATCACCCAGCAGGTGGTGAAGAACCTCCTGCTGTCGAGCGAGCGCAGCTACGAGCGCAAGGCGAAGGAGTTCATCCTGGCCGTGCGCCTCGAGAGCAAGCTGAGCAAGGACGACATCCTCTATCTGTACCTGAACCAGATCTACTTCGGCGGCGGCGCCTACGGCATCGCGGCAGCGGCGCGGGCGTTCTTCGACGTCGACGTCGGCCGACCTGACGCTCGCCCAGGCCGCGCTGCTCGCCGGTCTGCCGCAGAAGCCGAGCGCGTACGACCCGCAACGCCATCCGAAGCAGGCGCTGGCCCGCCAGCAGTACGTGCTGTCGCGCATGCTCGAGGAGGGCTTCATCACCCCGGCGCAGTACGACGAGGCCCGTGGCGAGCAGCTCACGTTCGCGAAGCGGAAGCCGGCCACCTACCTCGCCGCCCCGTGGTACGTGGAGCACGTACGCCGGCTGCTCGAGGAGCGCTACGGCGGTGCCGCGGCCGAGCTCGGTCTGCGCGTGCACACGGCCGTCGATCTCGAGCTGCAGCGGCAGGCGGAGGAATCCCTCCGGGAAGGCCTGCGCGAGCTGGATCGGCGTCAGGGCTTCCGCGGCCCGATCAAGCACATCGAGGCGAAGAAGGCGCAGGCGTTCCTCAATCGCGAGGCGGACACGAAGAGCGTCACCGACGCGGTCCACCATGGCGTCGTCGTCGAGGTGCGCACGACGGGGCTCACCGTCTTCACCGCGTGGGAGCACGGCGTCCTCGCCGCGGACAAGCTCTCCTGGGGCCAGTCGCACCTCGCCCCGTCGCGCTTCAAGCCGGGCGACGTGATCGCCGTCACCGTGGCGGCCAAGGCGCCCGACGGCTCCGTCCGCTTCGCCCTCGACCAGGACCCGCAGGTCGAAGGTGCGCTGGTGGTGCTCGACCCGTACACCGGCGAGGTGAAGGCGATGGTCGGCGGATACGATTTCAACCGCAGCGTCTTCAACCGGGCGCTGCAGGCGAAGCGCCAGCCGGGCTCGGCGTTCAAGCCGCTCGTCTATGCCGCTGCCATCGACAAGGGCTACACGTCCGCCTCCGTGGTGCTCGACGCGCCGATCACGCTGAGCAACGGCAGCCAGCCCGCCTGGTCGCCGAAGAACTTCGGCAACCGCTACTACGGGCCGACGCCGCTCCGGACCGCACTCACGAAGAGCCTCAACAGCGTGACCGTCCGCCTGGCGCAGGCGATCGGCATCGACTACGTCCGAGCCTACGTCCAGCGCTTCGGCCTCGCGGGACCGCTCCCGCGGAACTACTCGATGGCGCTCGGCACGTCCGAGGTGACGCCGCTCGAACTGACGCGCGCATACGGCGTGTTCGCGACGCTCGGCAAGCGCTTCGACCCGATCTTCATCACGGGAGTCAGCGATCACGACGGCCAGCCCGCTCCAGTTCGGCGGCACGCGCCCCCACTTCGAGCGCGTGATGAGTCCCGCCACCGCGTTCGTGATGACGGACATGATGGAGAGTGTCGTCAAGAACGGCACCGGCAAGAAGGCGGGCGAGATCGGCCGTCCGGTCGCCGGCAAGACCGGCACCACCAACGACACCCACGACGCCTGGTTCATCGGCTTCACGCCCGACCTGATCGCGGGCGTCTGGGTCGGCTTCGACTCCGAGCGCTCGCTCGGCGCGGACCAGACCGGCGGCCACGCGGCGGCGCCCATCTGGGCGGCTTTCATGAAGCGTGCGCTGCAGGACCGCCCGCCCGTCGACTTCCCGGTGCCCGAGGGCGTGACCTTCGCCCGGGTCGACCCGTCGAGCGGGCTGCGGGCGGTGCCCGGCGGTCGCTCGATGATGGAGGTCTTCGTCACCGGCTCCGAGCCCACGCGCTACGCCCGCGTCGCCGGCCACGAAGACAACGGTGAAGAGGACGACAGCCAGGGCGCCACGGGTGGCAGCCTCGGTGACAGCGGTGACCACGACGACGAGGCGCCGGGCGCCGAGTGAGCGTGGGGCGGCTCAGAGCCGCCAGTGCGCTGCCTGCGCGGCGCGGACGCGCGCCAGCACGGCGTCGGCGCGCCGCCCGTCGCCGGTGCGGAGGCGCGGTGGTTCCGCGCTGCCGCGCAGCACGTCGAGCACGACGTGGGTGCCGTCCGCGATCGCGCCGAGATCGTAGCCGCCCTCGAGCACGGCTGCGATCCGTCCGTGCGCCGACTCCTCGGCCAGGCGCCGCAGCGACAGCGCCATGGCACGCACGCCGTCGGGCGTGACGGCCAGGTCGCCCAGGGGATCGCGTTGATCACAGTCGAAGCCGGCCGAGATCAGGACGAAGTCGGGCGCGAACTGTCGCAGCACGGGAAGCACCACCTCGTCGAACGCGCGGTCGAACTCGGCGTCGCCGAAGCCCGTCGGGAATGGGAGGTTGAGCGTGCGCCCGGCGCCGGCGCCGCGCCCGATCTCCTCCGCGGCTCCGCTCCCCGGATAGAACGGATACTGGTGCGTGGAGACGTACAGCACGTCCGGATCGTGCTCGAAGAGGTGCTGCGTCCCGTTGCCGTGGTGCAGGTCCCAATCGATGATCGCGACGCGCCCCACCCCGCGACGCCGGAGGTGGGCGGCCGCGATGGCGACGTTGTTGAAGAGGCAGAAGCCCATCGCACGCGCGTACTCGGCATGGTGCCCCGGCGGACGGACGAGCGCGAACCCGTTGTCGACCTGTCCGTCGAGGACGGCGTCGCACAGCTCGAGCAGCGCGCCGGCCGCGAGGCGCGCCGCCTCCCACGACCCGGGCGAGGTCGCCGTGTCGGGGTCGAGATGCACCGTCGCACGCCCTGCCGTCGCCGCGATCAGCTCCACCAGACGCGGTGCATGCACAAGCTCGATCTCCGCGTCGCTCGCCGCCCGGGCGCCCAGCCGCACCAGCCCCGGCGCATCGCCGAAGCGGTCGAGGAGGATGCGCAGGCGATCCGGGCGCTCCGGATGACCGGCGCCCGGGTCGTGCGCCAGCATGCGCTCGTCGACGACGATGGCGGTTCCGCCGGCCATCCCTAGCGTCCCATCGCTAGCGCACCGTGAAGGCCGCGGAGCCCTCGTCGGCTCCGCCGTTCCACGCCAGTCGGCTCCGCACCAGATACGTCCCCGCGGGTGCGGTCTTCGGTACCTGGACCCACGCCGTCGTGTGCCAGTCACCCACGTCGCGGTTCTCCTGGGGACGCGGCAGCGTCGAGAGGACGCGGCCATCGCGTACCAGCTCGATCACCTCGCCGACCCGGAGCGGCGGCGTATCCGGCCCACCGCGGACCACGTAGTCCATCTCGAACGTGACCTTCCCGCCCGGGCGAACCGTCCCGGGAACGACGTGCGCGGTGCGGACGGTGATGGGGACGACCGCGATCGTCCAACTCCGCTCACCGGCGACCGCCTGGCGGCGATCCGCCACGACGACGCGCACGCGATCGCCGCTCTTCCCCCCGTGCAGCGTCCATGCCGGGTCGCCGCCCACCACCGCCGTCTGACCGTTCAGCTCCCAGGTGAAGACGAGGGCATCGTCCGCGTCGGGATCAGTCGCCTGGACCGTGAAGGGCTGGTCGACCCCGGGACCGATCGCCACGTCGCCCTGGGCAGGAGTGGCAGCCGCAATGACCGGGGGGCGGTTCACGTCGTGCACGGCGACGCGCCAGACGCGCTCGAGGCGCACGTCGCCGACCGCCGCCACGGCGCGAACCGTCACCACGCGATCGCCGCCGTCGAAACCGGGGTCGAGGCTCCAGTTCGTCCCTTCCGCCACTGCGCGCTCGTCGGTGAACCAGGTGACCCGCGGAATGGCATCGCTGCGCGAGCGCAGCGCGACCGCGAACGCCACAGGCTCGCCTTCCCGGGTCTCCACCGTCGCGGCGGCCGGCGTCGCCGTCTCCCAGGCCAGCGCCGGCAGCATCCACCACACGCCCCACCATGCGAGGGCGCCGACGCCGAGCAACGCCACCGCCATGGCGGCGCGACGGCGCGTCCGACGTGCCGCGATATCCGCGCGACACGCGTCGAGGTCGCGTACGATCTCGGTCATGCTGCGCGAGCGCGCGGTGCGCTCGGGTCGCACCGCCCGTTCGATCAGCCGCTGGACGTCGGAGGGCGCCGTGCCACCGCACAGCTCGGAGAGGAGCAGGCCGAGGGCGTGGATGTCACCGCGCGGGTCCGCCGCGGCATCACCATCCCCGAGGTCGAGCGCGAAGTCGTCGAGCCGGGCGCGACCGTCGGCAGCGACCCGCACCGCGCTCCGTCCGAGGTTCCCGTGCGCGACACCCTGCGAATGGACGTATTCCAGGATCTCCGCGACCTCGCGTGCGAGGGACAGGCCCTCATCCAGGGGCAGCGAACCCGGCGGGACGGCGGCGAGTGTCCGGTCGCCCACGGGCTCGCGCACGAGCCACCAGGTACCGTCGCCGTCGCGAACCAGGTCGCCCGGACGCACGATGCGCGGATGCCGCAAGCGCGCCAGGTCGGCGAGGCGCCGCTCGAGCCGCGCGATGCCAGCGGCGTCCGCGACCAGCGCAACCGCGACGGGCCGCCGCTCCACGTGCGCCGTCGGGTCCGGGGTGGTCGTCACCCCGTGAGCACCCTCGTCCTGTTCGACTCCTGACATCGCCACGCTCCCCTCTGGCTACCCTCGTCACCCGTGCGGTGACAAGCGCACGGTCGGAGCGCGGCCCACTGAATTGACACCTCGGGGTGATTTCCCTACGCTCAAAGGTGATGTTCGGCATCGGGATGCCCGAGCTCGCAGTGATCCTCGTGGTCGCGCTCGTGGTGCTCGGTCCCAAGCGGCTCCCCGAGGTGGCACGGCAGCTGGGCAAGGCCATGGCGGAGTTCCGTCGGCAGACGTCCGACGTCCTGGGGGAATTCCAGCACCAGGCCCGCTTCGACGACGATGACGAGCCCGCGCGGCGGCCCGCGCCACCGACCCCACCGGCCGACGTGGTGCCGTCCGTCGCGCCCACCAGCACCCCCGACAAGCCGGCCTCCGGACGCGCCTAGTCCCGCGCATGGCGGCGGAGTCCGACGGGCGGATGCCGCTCACCGCGCATCTCGACGAGCTGCGCACCCGACTCATCCGCGCCCTGCTCGCGATCGCGGCCGGGTTCGGACTCTGCTACGCCTTCGCGGAGCCGCTCGTCGCCTTCATCATCCATCCGCTGGCGGCACTGCGCCCCGACCAGGCGCTGGTCATCGGCACCGGCATCACCGAGGCCTTCTTCACCAAGCTCAAGGTCTCGTTCATCGGCGGCATCTTCATCGCGAGTCCGGTGATCTTCTACCAGGCCTGGCGCTTCGTGGCGCCGGGACTCTACGAGACCGAGCGTCGCGTCGCGGTGCCGTTCGCCGCGGCGGCGTCGTTCTTCTTCGTGGCCGGTGCGGCGTTCTGCTACTGGATGGTGTTCCCGATCGCGTTCGACTTCTTCCTGCAGGAATTCGGCTCGATCGGCGTCGCGCCGCAGATCCGGATCAGCGAGTACCTGTCGTTCGCCACCCGCATGCTGCTGGGCTTCGGGGTGACCTTCGAGCTGCCGGTGGCGTCGTTCTTCCTGGCGCGCATCGGCCTGATCACGCATCGCACGCTGATCACCCAGGCACGCTACGCGGTGGTGGTGATCTTCATCGTCGCTGCCGTCCTGACCCCCGGTCCCGACATCGCGTCGCAGATGCTGATGGCGGTCCCCCTACTGCTGCTCTACGTGCTGAGCATCGGGGTCGCCTGGGTGGTCGCGCGGCCGGCGGCCGATCCGGTGCCCGCAGCCGAGAACGGCTAGTCGGGCCGATCGTCACCGAGCCAGTCGGCATCGGGTGGCGCGGGCAGCGGCTCCGGGTCGCACGCGCCCTCGGCGGCGAGCGCAGCGACGGCAGCGCGAGCGTCGGCCTCGAAGTCCGGAACGGTGAGCACGACCAGAACGGCACGCTGGCGATCGAGCGTCCGTACCACCGCGACCCCCTCGTAGGACTCGAAGACGAACTTCACGTAGGCGATCTCGCGCCGGGGAACGCGAAGGACGATCGGAACGACGTCGGCTGATGGAGGCGACGGCACGGTACGCTCCGGCATCGGTCTCCCTCTAGCACGCACTCCGTGACGCGCAAGGTCGCACCGCCGCGTTGAATAGCGGATCACGGGTCGGCTATGCTCCGCGCATGAGTGACACCGCCCTCGAGCAGGACTACGACCGCCAGATCGTCGCCGTCCACAAGCGCTTCGTGAAGGCGATGAACGCCCGGCTCGACGGCATGAGCCTCGAGACCAAGGAACGCTACTATGCCGTCCTCTCGGCGCTCACCGCGAAGCTCGAAACCGGGGAGAAGACGCTCCGCGAGATCATGCAGGAGATGATGGCGGAAGCCGCGAGCCTCATCCTGCAGGAGATGCAGGCCTGAAGAGCTCGCTGCGGTCGCGACTGCTCAACGGCCAGACGGGCGACCCGGCACTGCTCGTCACGCTCCGCTGGCAGGGTCGGTCGATGTTGATCGACCTGGGGCGCATCGACCGGACCCCGGCAGCGACGCTGCTGCGGGTGGAGGCGGTCTTCGTGTCGCACACCCACATGGACCACTTCATGGGGTTCGACCAGCTGCTGCGCCTGTTCCTCGCCCGCGACGCGACGCTCCGGCTCTACGGCCCCGAAGGGATCGCCGACTGCGTCGCGGGCAAGCTCGCCGGCTACACCTGGAACCTCACCGACGAGTACGCGTTCGCCGTCGACGTCACCGAGATCGGCGACACCACGATGCAGACCTGGCGCTTCGCTGCGCGGACGCGCTTCGAGCGCCAGGCCGTCGGCGCGCCGCGACCGTTCACGGGCGTCGTCTTCGCGGATCCGGTGGTGACGGTCGAGGCGGCGCCCCTCGACCACAAGATCGTCTCCATGGCGTATGCGATCAGCGAGCGGACGCACCTGAACGTCCGCACCGACGCCCTGGCGGAGATGGGACTCCGCCCGGGCCCATGGCTGAACGCGCTCAAATCCGCGGTCCGGGCACGGGCCGCCGACGACACCCCGATCGACGTCGGACCCGGCGACCGGCGACCCCTCGCCGAGCTCCGTGACGCGCTCCTGATCGTGACCCCGGGGCAGAAGATCGCCTACGTCGTCGACACCCTCTTCTCGCCCGCGAACGCGCGCCGGATCGTGCGGCTCGCCGCGGGCGCCGACCTCTTCGTCTGCGAGGCCCCCTTCCTGGAGGAGGACATCGACCAGGCGACCCGGCGCTACCATCTGACCGCGCGGGCAGGCGGGCGCGCTCGCACGCGCCGCCGGCGTGAAGCGCCTGCAGGTGTTCCACTTCTCCCCCCGCTACGAGGGTCGCTACGGCGACGATCGCCGCCGAGGCGGACGCCGAGTTCGCCGGCCTGCGCGTACACTATGCGGAGCTGGACGCCGGACACGCGGCGCTTTCTTGAGGCCCATCGGGTCGGCCGGCTCGCGACCGACGGGCCGCGACGGCGTCCCGCACGTCGTCCCCGTCTGCTACGCCCTCGACGACGCCGCGCTGTACTTCGTCGCCGACGAGAAGCCGAAGCGCGGACCCGCCCGCGCGCATCAAGCGGCTGCGCAACCTGGCCGAGAACCCGCACGCGGCGGTGGTCGTCGACGACTGGGACGAGGACTGGTCCCGCCTCGCCTTCGTCATGGTGCGCGGACCGGCGGCATCGGTGACCGATCCGGCGCTCCACGCCGCAGCGATCGCCCGGCTCCGCGACCGCTATCCGCAGTACCGCGCGATGGCGCTCGACGACCCCGTGACCCATCCCGTCGTGCGCATCGAGCCCGCGCGCGTCGTCGTCTGGCGCGCTACCACCTGAGGCTGCCGCGCGGCAGGCCTTGCGCGCGTGCGCCAGAGTCGCCCGCGCAGCAGGAATGCACGGTCTCAGTGGCACAGCCCGGGAACGCCCGGACCGCGCGGCCGCCGCAGCACCTGCGCCCTCCGGCCCGATGCGCGCGCGTCGGGGGCCCGATCGAGGGACATGTCCAACCTGCCGAGATCGTACAGGAAGTCGAGCATGCCGCGTCCGAGCCCTGGCCTGGGGAGGCGCGATGGCGGCGATGCCATGGCGGACGCGGGGCGGCGACGGGCCGTGGCACCGGTTTCGCTATCGTTCTCCGTCGTCAGGAGGGGCTAGGCCGTCATGATCATCGATCGCGAAACGTTCACCGATCTCGCCGTTCACTTGAAGCTCGCGTCGGACGCGTTGCTCACCACGGCCAGGCACCTCGCCGTGCTGTCGAACAACAACTCGGGGCCCGAGGAACACTGGGCCGGCACGCTCGACAGCCTGATGTCCATGAACACCGAGATCACCGTCATGGAACGCATTCTCCGGGCGCTGATGGACGCCAACCGCGAAGAAGAGACCGCGGCGAACCAAGCGCCCGACAAGAAGTCCGAACCGGTACCGTCCTAGGGAGAGTTCCCGCCGGCGGGGGCGGCGCGGCCGCACCGTCCCCGCCACTCCTCCACCGCTCAGGTGGGGTCCTGTGCCGGCGCCGGGTTCGTCAAGTCCATGCCCAGCGTGCGCGGGAACAGCAGCGCGATCGCCTCGGGCGTCCATCGACCGTCGGTCTGGATGGTCCGCGTCGGCGACGGGTAGTTGAGCAGCGAGACGAGCCCGCCCATGACGAAGAACACCTGCCCGTTCACGTCGCGGGCGGCCTCCGTGGCGAGGTAGGCGACCCAGGGCGCGACGTTCTCCGGACCCAGGTGCTCGAGGGGCTGCGGCCGGTTGCCACCCGGCCCGGCCACCCCCTGCTTCGTCCGGGCGTCACGGGCGCTCTGGGGCACGGTGCCCATCATGCGCGTGGCGGCGCCCGGGCAGACGGCGTTCACCGTGATGCCGTAGCGGCCGAGATCGCGTGCCGCGACCCGCGTCAGCCCGGCGATCCCGTCCTTGGCGGCACCATAGTTGGCCTGTCCGGTGTTGCCGTAGACGCCCGACGTCGAGGACATCGAGATGATGCGGCCGCTGCGCTGCTGCCGCATGTGGACGGCCGCGTGCCGCGTGCAGTTGAAGGTGCCCTTCAGATGGACGGCGATCACCTGGTCCCACTCCGCCTCGCTCATGTTGAAGAGCATGCGGTCGCGGAGGATGCCGGCGTTGTTCACCAGCACGTCGATGCGCCCGAACGACTTGACCGCCGTACCGATCAGTCGCTCCGCGGCCGCGAAGTCGGCGACGCTGTCGTTGTTGGCGACGGCGGTGCCGCCGCGGCTGCGAATCGCGTCGACGACCTCGTCGGCGATGCCGCCGGCGCTGCCGCTGCCGTCGACCGCCGTTCCGAGGTCGTTCACGACCACGGACGCCCCCTCGGCCGCGAACAACTCGGCGATCGCGCGACCGATCCCGCGCCCCGCCCCGGTCACGACCGCTACCCGCCCTTGGAACCGCGTACCCATCGTCAGCTCTCCTTCGCCGGTGCCGGGTTCGCGAGTCCGTCCAGCACCGTGCCCGGCGCGAGGCGCTCGAGCTCGTCCAGCGTCCAGTAGCCGTCGCCCTTGAAGAGGGTCCGCACGGGTCGCGGCTGCGACAGCAGCGCGATCGCGTTCCCGTAGCAGAGGAAGAACTGCCCGTTCACGTTCGCCGCGTGGTCGCTCGCCAGGTAGACCACCATCGGGGCGACGTCGTCCGGATCCAGGTTCTCGATCTGCGCCACCCCACGATCCTCGCGCTGGATGCCCTGCTGCTTCCGCACCTCGCGCGCCTTCAGGTAGGCGTCGCTGAGCGTCATGCGCGTGCCGGCGACGGGGCAGACCGAGTTGACCGTGATGCCGTAGCGGCCGAGGTCGCGGGCCGCCACCTTCGTCAGGCCGCCGATCGCCGACTTCGCCGCGCCGTAGTTCGCCTGTCCGGGGTTGCCGAAGAGGCCCGAACCGGAACTGAAGGTCACGATCCGCCCGAAGCGCTGCTCGCGCATGTGCGTGCAGGCGTGGCGGACGCAGTTGAACGTCCCCTTGAGATGCACCGCCAGCACCTGGTCCCACTCCTCCTCGCTCATGTTGAAGATCATGCGGTCGCGGAGGATGCCGGCGCATGTCACCAGCACGTCGATGCGCCCGAAGCGCTCGACGGCGGTGTCGACGATGCGCTTGGCGCCGTCCCACTCCGCCACGGAATCGGCGTTGCCGATGGCCTCACCGCCGGCAGCCTCGATCGCGGCGGCGACGTCGAACGCGGGCCCCGACGACGGCGCCGAGCCGTCGACGGTCACGCCGTAGTCGTTCACCACCACCCGCGCGCCTGCGGCCGCGAGTGCCAGCGCGACACCGCGGCCGATGCCACGTCCCGCCCCGGTCACCACCGCGACTCGCCCGTCGAGCATTCCCATCCAAGTCCCTCCTCGAAGAGGCGGAATGCTACACCGAGGTCGCGGTGCTCTGCTACATTCGCCGCATGCGGACGGCGCCGCTCGACGACCCTCCCCGCGGGCGCCTCTGGGAAGTCGTCTGCGTCTTCACGCACCTCGGCGTCACCGCCTTCGGGGGGCCGGCGGTCCATCTCGCGCTGCAGGAGGAGGAGTGCGTGCATCGCCGCCGGTGGCTCGACCGGCAGCGCTTCCTCGATCTGCTCGCCGCGACGAATCTGATCCCCGGGCCGAACTCCACGGAGATGGCGATCCACCTCGGACGCCTGCGCGCGGGCTGGCCGGGCCTCCTGGCCGCCGGCGTTGCCTTCGTCACCCCCGCGGCGCTCGTCTCGGTCGCGTTCGCCGTGTTCTACGTCCGTTTCGGGAGAACTCCTGCGCTGAAGGGCATGTTGGAGGCGATCCGTCCCGCCGTCCTCGTCGTGGTCGCGGACGCCCTCGTCCGCTTCGGCCGGAGCGCGCTCCGCGGACCGGCGGCGGTCGTGACCGCCGCCGCTGCGGCGGCGCTCGCGCTCGCCGGCGTTTCGGAGATCCTGCTGGTCGTGCTCGCCGCGGTGCTCGGTCTGCTGGCGGGGATGGTGCCGGTGGCGACGCGCTTCAACGCCGTCCCGCTGGCGGAGCTGGCGTGGGTATTCGGCAAGATCGGTGCGACCCTCTTCGGCAGCGGCTACGTGCTGATCGCCTATCTGCGCTCCGAGCTCGCGGGGCGCGGTTGGCTCTCCGACGCCCAGCTGCTCGACGCCGTGGCCGTCGGCCAGGTGACCCCGGGACCGGTCTCGAGCACCGCCACCTTCGTCGGCTACGTGCTCGCCGGGGCGCCGGGCGCGGTGGTGGCGACGATCGCCATGTTCCTTCCGAGCTTCGTCTTCGTCGCCGCCACGGGACCGCTGATCGAGCGCTGGCGCACGCGACCCGCCGTGCGCCGCGCGCTCGACGTCGTCAACGCGACGGTGGTCGGGCTCATCGCCGCGGTGCTGCTCCGGCTCGTGCCGGCGGCGCTCGACGGTCCCTTCGCCGTGGCGGTGCTGGGCGCGGCCGCCGCCGCATCGTGGATCGCCGGCCTCTCCGGACCCGTCGTGATGCTCGGGGCCGCAGCGCTCGGCCTCGGCCGCGCGTGGCTCGGGGCGGGCTAGGAGGGTGACCCTCCTAGCCGAGGCGCGAGAGCGCCGTCGCCATCAGCGCCATCGCGCGGGCGCGCGACTCGGCAGGGGTCAGGCGCGAGATGATGGTGATCGTGACCGTCCCGTCCGGCGTCGCCACGATCAGCTGCCGACCCACCATGAAGGCCTGGGCGCCCAGGTCCGGGACCGCGACACGCCGTTCATCCCAGTTGCTCTCCGCGTCGGCGAGCTGGCGCTCGAGGTGGTCGCGTCCCGCCGGGCGCACGCCCACGGTCACACCGACGAGGCCGTCGCCCGCCTGGTAGCGGCAGACGGTACCGCCCGCTCGCCGGATTCCGTCGCCGACCGGCGCCCCGAGGGCCGCCTCCGCCTCGGTGCGTGTGACGAGACGGCACGGGTCGGCCGGCGGCGCGGCCGCTCGTTGCGCACCGCCGCCACAACCGACCGACACCAGTGCAAGGATGCCGCACCAATGGAGGAAGTCGGAGATCATCGACGGGCACCTCGGATAGAGAGTCGTAGCCACGAGGTCAACGCCGCCCGGACGGGCGACCCCACTCCCCCGATGCCGGTGTCCTTGATCACCTGAATATTGTCTAGATATTCCAGGAACCTCGCCTTGACGCCTGCGCACGGCGACCGCTAGGGAACGAATGGCGACGGTGGCCGGCGGTTCCTGCGACGGGCCCCCCGGTTCCGGTCGCGCGCGGAAACTGCGCAAATCACGCAGGCTCTGCGTGGGCACGCGCGTTGCTACTCTCCGCAGACGCAGCATTCACACAGATTGTCAGGCGAGCCGATCGAGGCTGTTCACGTTGGAGGGGAAGAAGTGTCGTTGGTAGCGGGTGAGACTGCTCGTACGTTCGTACCTCGCGCATTTGCTGTGTATTGCACCGTTGCACCGTCGGGGACCATGATGGGGCGGGAGCGGCGGACGGCGCGATGAGAGGCCTGCGGCGCAGCCTGCCGCTCGCCCTCCTCTTGGTCACGGCCTGCGCGTCCGAGCGCGCACGTCCCGTGGACCCGGCGGCGGCCGCCGCGGCGAGCGACCTCACCACACGCGCAGATCGCGCGCGGCTCGAGATGGTCGCCGATGCGCGTGCGCACGCACCGGCCGAGGTAGGCTACCGCATCGGGCCGGAGGATTTGCTGCAGATTCGCATTCCCGACCTCACCGACGCGACCACCGTCGGCCCGCTTGCGCCGAGCGGCCTCGGCGCGGGCTCACTGCCGACGGTGACGAGCCAGCCGGCGTTTCTCGGTGGGGTGCGTGTCGGCGCGGACGGGATGATCACGTTGCCCACCGTTGGCGCCGTGCACGCCGAGGGGCAGACGGCACAAGAGCTCGAGACCGTGATCGCCACGCGGCTGCGCGACGGCGGCATTCTCCGCAATCCACAGGTGAGCGTCGTGATCGCCGAGTACCGCAGTCGCGTCGTCGCCGTCGTCGGCAGCGTCGAGCGGCCCGGACTCTACCCGCTGACACGCCCGGGAGCCACGCTCGCGGATCTCATCTGGGCGGCGGGCGGACCGAGCAAGGACGCCGGCCGCGTGGTCGAGTTCGCGCCGACGACGGGCGCCAACGACGGACGGCACGCCGCTGCGCCCGCGCCGCCCGCCGGGCGGATCGCGCCCGTCGCAGCCGTGGTGCCCGCTGGTCCCGGACTCGCGGTCCGCGCCGTCCGTGCCGAGCCCGCCGGCCGCGGCGAACGCCTCGTCCTCGCGCTGAGCGAGCCCGCGGCGATGGCCAGCTTCGCGCTGGCAGACCCACCGCGCATTGTCGTCGACCTGCGCGGCGTGCCCGCCGCCGGCAGCGCGGCGCGCTTCGACGTCCGCGGCACCGTCGTCGCGGCGGTCCGCACGGCGCCGCACGACGGCGGCCTGCGCGCGGTGATCGACCTGATCGGTGGACCGATTCCCCACACGGTGCGCGTCGACGGCGACGCCGTCGTGGCGGACCTCGGCGAGACCGACGCGGCCACGCTGCGTCCGGCCGCCGCACAGATCCCCGTGCCCACCGCGGATCCCACGTCCGGGGTACCGGTCCGGCTCGACCTGGCGGCGCTCCTGCACGCGCAGGGATCGCCGGCACAGATCGAGAACCCCGAGGTCCGCCCCGGCGACGTCATCAGCATCGCCCCCGCGGGCTCGGTGCAGGTGGACGGCTGGGTCGCGAGGCCTGGCTCGTATCCGGTGACGCGCGGCCTCACGCTGAGCGGCGCCGTCGCTGCGGCCGGCGGAGGGCTCTTTCCCGCGGATCGCGAGCACGCGATGTTGAAGCGAGTCGTTGGTCCCGGCGAAGAACGCACCTATGACGTCGACCTGTCGGCGGTCGCCGGGGGCCGCATGCCCGACGTCCCGGTGACGGACGGCGACGTCGTTCGCCTGCCCACCTCGGTGCCGCGGATGATTCCCTACAGTATCTGGTTCCTCGTGAACACGGTGTTCCGCATCGGCGCGAGTGTGGTGCTCTTCTAAGGACGGACGGTGGCGACCAACGAATCCATGCTCTCCACCCACGTCATCGGCAACGGGCGTGCGCTCGCCCCCGTCGCGGCGGCGGAGGTGATCGACGCCGAGTTCTCCGAGGCGCCGCTCCCCACCCTCCGCGATCGGCTCCGCGTGCTGTGGAAGCACCGGCGTGTTGCCGCCGTCACCTTCGTGGCGACGCTCGTTCTCGCAGCGCTCGTCACCGCTCTACAGACCCGGCAGTACACCGCCGGGACGGAGATCCAGCTGACGAGTCAGTCGCCGATCCAGCTCCGCCTCGAGGAGAGCGTGGTACGACTCGACGAGGGCGATCGCCTCGTCAACGGCGCATCGACGTATCTCGAGACGCAGGTCGCCGCGCTGCAGAGCCGCGACCTGGCCGAGCGCGTGATCCGCGATCACCACCTGCTCGACCAGCCCGCGTTCACGGCGCCCGGCCGGCGGCAGCCAGCGCCGCCATTGTCCGCCAACGTCCCATCGCCGCGCGGCTGGAACCCCGAGGCCATCGTCCCGGCGTCGGAGCCGATGCCCGATGACACCCCGGTCGATCCGGCCATCGTCGATCGCTACCTGCGCTGGCTGACGGTCCGCAACGTCCGCGGCACCGACCTCATCGACATCAGCTTCACCACGCCGAGCCCGACGCTCTCGGCCTTCCTCGCCGCCGCGCACACCCAGGCCTACCTCGACACGAACGACGAAGCGCGGATGGCGATGCGCGCGACGGCCAACACGTTCCTGGGGCACCAGCAGCTGGAGAGCCAGGCGCGCGTCGGGGAGGCCGAGGCCGCGCTCAACCGCTTCGCCGCCGAGCATCCGAACGTCGCGGTGAACCAGGAGCAGCAGCTCGTGGTGCAGCGGATCGCCGAGCTCTCGACGTGGCTCACGAAGGCGGAGAACACCCGCGTCGGCCTGGAGACGCGCTACGAGTTCCTGAGCCGCCCCGGCGGTAATCCGCTTCCATACTTCGCCGATCGCGCCGGGGTGCAGCGGGTCCAGCTGGCACTGATCGAGCTGCGGGCGCAGCAGGCGGCGCTGGGCGCCCGCCTCGGGCCAAACCACCAGCAGATGATCGCGTTCCGCGACCAGGAGACCGAGCTGGTGAAGCAGCTCGACCACGAGGTCGCGAACGAGATGGCCGGGGTGCGGGCGCGCTACGACGCCGCACGCCTGCGCGAGGACAGCCTGCGGCAGAAGCTGGGCGAGCAGGAGTCTGCGGCCATCGGACTCCGCGAGCTGGGTGCACGCTACGCGCTCCTCAAGCAGGACGTCGAGACGGCCCAGACGCTGCACCAGTCGCTGCTGAAGCAGCAGGTGGAGACGGCCGTCCACGCGCAGCTCGGGGCCTCGAACATGCGCGTCATCGAGCGTCCCGAGGTGCCGCGCCGTGCGAGCGCGCCGCACGTGCGGACGAACCTGCTGGTCGGCATGCTCGCCGGCCTGCTCGCGGCGCTCGCGGCGGCCTTCGGTCGGGAGCTCTTCGACTCGAGCGTCAAGAGCGGCGACGACGTGGCGACGCTGCTCTCCGTGCCCACCCTCGCCACCATCCCGAACCTCGCGCTCGCCGAGCGGCGGCTCGCGGCACGCGGCGCCCGCCGGCGGCGCACCGCCGTCGCGCACGACGGGTGCGCGGCGGAGTCGGTCGTGTGGCGCGATCCGCGGTCCCCGATCGCTGAGGCGTTCCGCGCGCTCCGCACCGCGGTCCTCTACTCCTCCACCGGTCCGGGGCCGAAGGTGATCGTCGTCACCAGCGCGAGCGCCGGTGAGGGCAAGACCGTCGTCAGCGTGAACCTCGCAGCGACGCTGGCCGAAGCCGGGAAGCGCGTGCTCCTGATGGACGCCGATCTCCGCCGCCCCGGCTGCCACCGGGCGCTCGGCGTCTCGAACGACGTCGGACTCTCGACCGTCCTGGCGGGCGGCGCGACGATGGACGACGCCACGCTCGAGCTGGCGGCGCCACGTCTGTCGTTCGTCCCGGCCGGTCCCGTCCCCAGCAACCCGGCCGAGCTGGTCGGATCCGTACCGATGCGCGACGCGCTCGAGGCGCTGCGCGACCGCTACGACGTCGTCATCCTCGACACGCCGCCCGCGCTGCCCGTGACGGACGCGGTGATCCTCGGACGCGAGGCGGATGCCGTGGCGCTCGTCGTCAAAGGTCAGGACACGCCGCGCGAGCTGGTGAAGCGCGCCCGCGACCAGCTCGTGGCCGCCAGCGCGCATCTCCTCGGCGTCGTGGTGAACAACGTCGATCTCGGCTGGGACGATCTGGCGCTGCTCTACGGGCGCTACGCGGCGGACGGGATTCCGCTCGCGGACGCGCGTGACGACGCGCCCCGGGAGGCGCACGCGTGATCGCGAACGCGCTCACCGATGCCGACGTCACCGGCGAGGCCTGGTTCGCCGTGTGGACGCGCAACCAGTGCGAGCCCAAGGTCGCCGACGGCCTTCGACGGCGCGGGCTGGAGGCCTTCCTGCCCTGCGTGCGCGTCCCCAGCCGACGGCGTGACAAGCGCGTCGTCCTCGCGCAGCCCCTCTTCCCCGGTTACCTCTTCCTCCGCTTCGCGCCGTCGCGCGAGCGCTGCCTGCGCGTCGCCAACACCGACGGCGTGGTGCGGGTGCTCGGCGAGGGATGGGACGCGCTCCACCCGATCCCCGACGATCAGGTGGACGCCGTGCACCGTATCGTCACGTCGGGCGACGGGGCGCGGCCGATGGCCTGGCTCCGCCGCGGCGACCGCGTTCGCATCGATGCGGGTCCGCTCGCCGGGCTCGAAGGACTCGTCCAGGAGTGGCGCGCCGGACGCGCCACGTTCGTCGTCAACGTCGACCTGCTGCAGCGCAGCGTCGGGGTGGAAGTCCCCGACATGCTCCTGCGCCGGGTCTGACACCCCGCCGCACCGCGGATCGGGTTCCAGAATCGCGGGGCGAAGCTATGTCCGCCGTCCGTCAGTCGCATCCCGAAGCCGTTCCATGACACACGCCTCCGTCCATCGGACACCAACGCCAGGCGCCGCCCTCGCCCTGCTCACAGACGCAGAGGCGACGTGCGGAGTCGTCGTAGTACGTCCGGGCGCGACGACCGGCGTCGCAGGGGCCGGGCGCGTCGGTCGGCACCCAGCCGAGCGCCGTCCAGCCGCCGTCGACGTGTACCGCGTTGTCGCGGCCGAGATCGACGAGCTTGCCCGGCTTGGTGGTGCATCCACTGAGATCGAACAGGACGTTGAAGTCCGCTTCGCGCGCGAAGGTCACGCACGTCGGCTGGTTCGCAATCTCGAAGTAGCTGCTCACGAAGTTGTGGTCGCCCTCGATCAGGATGCCGCCCGCGCGGTTGCCGTTGGTCTCCAGACCCACGAGCGTGCTCTTGCTGGAACGGATGCGGAACCCGAAGCCGCCGTTGTCCTGCGCGTCGCAGCCGGTGACCGTGTGCACGCTGCCGTCGTTGTGCGACCAGATGTGGACGCCGTCCCCACCGTTGCCGTTCGACTCGACGCGATCGATCCGGCAGCTGTTGGCCTTGGCCAGACTCTGCGCGCCGTCGATGAGGATGCCGGCCGCACCCCACCCGTCGAGATTCACGTCGCGCACCGTCGTCCGCTGCCCCTGGATGACGATGCCGTTGCCCGTCCCGAGGCGGGGCCGAGTGACCTTGGCGATGCGCACGCCCTCGATCGCCGAGAAGTCGTCGCCGGGCGAGATCGCGATGCCGTCCATGTCGTCGCCGCCGACGAGCAGCAGCTCGGTGCCGTAGGGCCCGGCGCCCATGAGCCGCAGCTGGCGGCCGCCCGAGATCAACGCCGCGCACGACCCGGCGATGGGACCGCCCACGCAGGGACGGTCGTCGCGACACGGCGTCCCCTGCGCCGCGCCGGTGCAGCGTCCGGGGGCACCGCCGATGCGGTAGGCGCCGGGCGGGAGCCAGACGATGCCACCGCGCCGCGCGCGGGCCGATCCGGCGACGAGCCCGGACGGCAGGGCATCGATCGCCGCCTGGATGGCGGCCGTGTCGTCGATCGCGTCGTTCGGCGTGGCGCCGAAGTCGGCGGCGTTGACGATGCCGCTGCCCTTCGGCGCGGCGAGCACGGGCGTCGCGGCGAGCAGCGCTGTGACGATCAGAAGCAGGTGCATGTGTCGAGCTGCTCGCACGATGCCGGCCCCGACCACAAGCCCTGGGTGGAGGTCCGTCGTGGCTGAGGCGCTGGCCCGCCGCGCACCGGCGACCCCCCGTCCACCGCTGGCGCCCGCGAGCGTCAGGCAGCGGACGTCGCGACGTCGCGGGCAGCGTCTGCTCCAGGCGGCGGCGCTCTTCCTCCCGGTGGCACCGCTCGTGCGCACGTTCGTCGGTCCCATCCCGCTCTATCTGAGCGATCCGTTGCTGGCGATCCTCGGCGTCCGCTTCGTGCGGACGGATCACCTACCGGCGCGCCAGCGCCGCGTGCTGGGCTGGGGACTCGCATTCGTCGCCGCCACGATCCCGAGCGTCCTCGTCGCTTTCCTCGTGTGGAACCAGCCGGCGTTCACGACCTACTATTGGGCCCGGCGGGTGCTCGCGCTGTCCGCGTTCCCGACGTTCCTGGTCATCTTCACGTGCCGCCCCGCGCTGCGGCGCGACGCGCTCCGGCTGCTCGCGCTCGGCCTCGCCGTGACCGCGGCATGGTGCGTCGCGCAGGTGATCTCGCGCAGCACCGGACCGGTCGGCTGGATCGACCGCTTCTACTACGACATCCTCGTTCGCGCCGTCCGCGAGTCGAGCGTGAACCGCTGGGCGGCCTCGTGGAAGACGGTCCGGGCCATCGGGGGCTGGTGGAACGCCAATACCGCCGGAGCCGCGCTCGTGCTCGGTCTCGCGATGCTCCCCGCCCTGCCCGTCCGCCGCGGCATCCTGGTCACCACCGCGCTCGTATGGCTGGCGCTCCTCGGCACCGCGTCGCGGCAGGCGCTGATCGGTGCCGCGCTGGTGACGGCGATCGTGGTCGCGGGCGACCTCGCCGGCCGCGCCCGCCGACCGCGGGGGCGCACGATGCTGGCGTTCGCCGGTGCGATCGGGTTCGCCGCTGCCCTCGTCGTCGCCGGCGACCAGCTCGCGCGCCTCCTGGGCGGCGTCGAAGGCGGGCTCGGGGAGGGTGTCACGTCGCGGTGGAACAACTACCCGGAGGCGTTCGCCACCCTCCGCGACAGCCCCGTCTGGGCGCTCGTCCTCGGCCACGGCGCCGAGGGATGGACGGTCGCGGGCCGGACGGGGGCGCCCGACACGACAGCGTTCGTCAGCAACACGCTGCTGCTCGTCCTGCTCGAGAACGGCGTCGTCGCCTGCGCCGCGCTGGTCGCATTCCTCGGCTCCGTGTTCGCCGCGGCGCGGGCGCCGTGGCAGCGCGCGATCGTGGTCCTCGTCGTCTGGCTGATGAACTGCGACAACCACCTCTATCTGTTCCCGGGCCTGATGGCGCTGGCGGCCATCGCCCTGGCGCTCGCCGCCGCGCCGCCGGCGCTCGGGCCGACCCGAGGGTCCCGCGCATGAGCCACCGCGCATCGTTCTCCGCTACGGTCGTCGTGACGCTGGTCTCGCGCTGGCTGACCCTCGCGCTCACGATCGCCACGGGCGTGGTGGTCGCGCGCGCGCTCGGTCCCGGCGCGAAGGGCCTCTTCGTGCTCACGTTCCTGCTGCTGAACCAGACCGCGAGCATGGGCACCTTCGGCATCCCGCACGCGCTCATCTACTTCCTCGGCAGCGGGCGGATCGACCGCAGCGCCGCCCTCGGACACTTCCTCGCGTGCTCGCTCGGGAGCGCGCTCGCCCTCCTCGTCCCCTACGTGCTCGTGGTGCACCTGGCGGGCGAGCGCCTCTTCCCGGGCGTCCCTGCGGCCACGCTCGATGCCATCGGCCTGCTGCTGTTTCCCGCGTTGCTGGTCGCGAACGGCGGCGGGCTGCTGCGCGGGCTCGGTCGGCTCGATCTGTTCAACCTGGTGGCGCTCGCGGATGCGCTTCTCCGGCTGGGGCTCCTGCTCGGCGTCCTCGGCGCGCTCCACGCCGGGCTCCGCGGTGTCGTCGTCGTCACCGCGCTCGCGAGCGTCGTCACCGGCAGCTTCGTCGCCGCGCTCTGCGCGCTCGCCACCGGCGAGCGACCACGCTTCGAGCGCGCGACGTTCGCGCCGCTCGTCGCCTACGGGATGAAGAGTTACCTGACCGTGATGCTGCAGATGACCGAGCGGAAGATCGATCTCTTCCTGCTCGCCTGGTTGCTCCCGGCCGAGAGCGCTGCCTGGCAGATCGGTCTCTACTCGACGGCCGTCTCGCTCGCCGAGCTGCCACGGAACGTCGCGGGCGCCGTCAGCACCGTGCTCCTCCCGCGCATCGCCGCCACCGACACCAGCGCGCATCGCACGATCGTGCCCCAGGTCTCGCGCAACCTGATCGCCGTGAACATCGTGTTCGCCGCGCTCCTGGCGCTGGGTGCGGGCCCGCTGATCGAGCTGCTCTACGGTCCGGCGTTCGCGCCCTGCTATCTGCCGTTCGTCATCCTCCTCCCCGGCGTCGTGTTCGCCGGGGTGTGGAACGTGTTCGAGGCGGAGCTGGTCGGCATCGGCCGACCCCTCAAGCTCTCGGCGTTCGCCGGATTCACGCTCACGCTGAACGTCGCGCTGAACGTCGTCATGATCCCGCGCTGGGGCATTCTCGGGGCGGCGGCCACGTCGGGGATCACATATTCGCTGCTCGCCGTCCTCCTCGTGATGGACTACCGCGCGCGCAACCGCGGCGTCGGCCTGCGCGAGCTGCTGATCGTCTCCCGCGACGACGTCGTCGGGTTGGCGCGGCGGCTTCGCCGCCTGCCGGCGCCGCCCGAAGCGAGGACCGCATGCTGACCGCCGTCCACGAGCATCCCGCGCCGTCCGACTGGCCCGTGCCGACTGCGTGCCCGGTGTGCACCGCGCCGCTCGCGGCAGTGTGCCGCTGCGCGGCCCCGGCGCCCGACGGCTGCGGCTGCGTGGTCGGGTGCGGCGAGTGCGGGCACCGGGTGCGCGTGCGACCGGAGCCGGCGCTGGTGGGCGGCGCCCACTACGACGCCGCGTACCACACGCACCGCAAGACCGAGGGGACGGCCGAGTTTCCGCAGAAGGCCCACACCTTCCGCCTGCACCTCGACGCGCTCCGCCGCCTGCGTCCCCGGCTCCGCGGCCTGACGATGCTCGACGTCGGCTGCGCCACCGGCGACTTCCTGATGGCGGCGGCACGCGAGGGCATCGCCGGGCGTGGCGTCGAACTCTCGGCGTTCGCCGCGACACGCGCCGCCGGCCGCGGCCTCACCGTGCGCCAGGGCACGATCGAGGACGTCGACGACGGTCCGTTCGACGTCGTTCACGCCAGCCACGTGCTCGAGCACGTCCCCGACGTGCTGGCGTTCGCGCGGCGCGTGGCGAGGCTCCTCGCCCCCCGCGGCCTCGCCGTGATCGAGGTGCCGAACGAGTTCGACGACGTCCTCTCGACGCTCCGCCGCCGCGCCGCCCGCGACGCCGACGGGCGTCCGGGCTCGCCCCACCTGCACTTCTTCAGCGCCGCGTCGCTCGCTCGGCTGTTCGCGACGGCAGGCCTCGTCGAGCGCGCCGCCTTCACCTACAGCCACCCGCGACAGCCGGCCGATACGCTGTCGCTCGCCGCGCGGCTCCGTTGGGTGCACGCGCCGAACCTCCTCCTCGCGGCCGGCGACGCCACCGGCCGCGGGCGGAACCTGGTCCTGGTGACCGAGAGAGTGGACGTCTGAGCATGCACCTCCTCGTCGCGACGCCGTATTTCCCGACCGCCGCCGATCCGACGTCTGGCACCTTCATCCAGCGTCAGGTGCTGGCGCTGGCGGCCCGCGGACACCGGGTCGACGTCCTCCATCTCCAGCCACGGCCGCCGCTGCTCCGGCGGTGGTCGCGCCGCTGGCGGGCACGACTCGCGGGACCCGAGCAGACGCATCAGGACGGCGTCACCGTCACGCGCGCGCACTATCTGAGCACGACGCAACGCGGACCACTGCGCCGCTTCCAGGCGACCGCCGTCGCACGCGCCGTGGGGCGCGCGCTCGCGAGGCGCCCGGAGCTCAAGCGAGCGGACGTCCTCTACGCGCAGTGGCTGGTACCCTTCGGCTGGGGCTGCCACCTCGCCGCGCGCCGCGCGGGCCTTCCCACGATCGCCATCGCCCGCGGCGCCGACCTGAACCTGTGGTCGGCGGTTCCGGCGATGCGCCGCCAGCTGCACGCGCTCGTCGACGGCGCGGATGCGGTGCTCGGCAACGGCCAGTACGTCCGTCCGGCGCTCGACCGGCTGCTGGGTGAACCCTGCGGCCGCCCGATCGACGTGGTCTACAATCCGTGCGACCTCGCGCCCTTCCTTCGCATCGACCGCGACGACGCCGCGGCACGCCGCGCGGCGCGCGTGTCCTTCGGCCTGCCGGACGACGCACCGCTCCTGCTCTTCCTCGGACAGCTCGACCTGCGGAAGGGTCCCGACACCGTCCTCGATGCGTTCCTGCGGCTGCGCAACGGCTGGCGCCTCGTCGTCGCCGGAGGGGGGCCGCTCGCGGCGACGCTCCGTGCCCGCGTCGATCGCCTCGGACTCGGAGGCCGCGTCCACTTCCTCGGCCCGGTGGACCATGCGCGAACCCCGCAGCTGCTGAACGCCTGCGACGTGCTGGCGCTGCCCAGCCGGCGCGAGGGATTGCCCAACGTCCTGGTCGAGGCGCTCGCCACCGCGATGCCCGTGGTCGCGACCCCGGTCGGTGGATCGGCCGAGGTCGTGATCGCCGGACGGACCGGGTGGCTGGTACCTCCGGATCAGCCCGCGCGCCTGGCGGCCGCGATCATGGACGCCCACGCGCACCCCGAGGAGGCGCGGGCGCGTGGCCGCGCCGGGCGCGCCCACGTCCGCGAGCTGTTCGACGCCGACCGCAACATCGATCGGCTGGAGGCGGTCGTCGATCGGGTGACGTCGCCCCGCCGGGCCACCGTGGTGCCGCTCCGGAGGCAGGCGTGAGCGGAACCCGTGAAGCCGTGTTCTGCCGCGAGACGCTGTGGGGGGACACGATCCGCGTGTCGACCAACGTCGTCGCCGAGGAGTTCCTCGCGCACGGCTGGCGCTGCGCGTGGCTCACGAGCCCCGTGACCTTGACGCGCCTCTGGCCGGCCCGGAACGGTGCGCGCGAGCGCGTCGCGCTCTGGCGCGCCGGGGGACGACATGCCGGCAACGTGCTCCAGTACGCGCCGGCGACGCCGGTCACGTGGTCCTGGCGGCCGGGGCTCAGGAGTCCCTGGATCGGACGGAACGCGCTCGCGCTCGCCGTGCCGCCGATCGAGCGCGTCCTCGCGCGACACGCCTACCGTCCGCGACCCGACGTGCTGTGGATCGGGAGCCTGCCGATGGCGAGCGCGATGACGGCGCTAAGCGCCGAGCGGACGGCGTATCACGCGCACGACCTCTTCATGGACTACCCCGGCGCCCCGGCCCAGCTGCGCACGCTGGAGCGCTGGCTCATCGACCGCGTGGATGCCGTGTTCGCCACGTCCACCCAGGTGCAGCGCGCGCTGATCGAGCGCTACGGGGCCGACGAGAGCAAGGTCCATCTGCTGGGGCACGGCGTCCACCTCGATCGCTACGTCGAGGCGCCGGAGCCGCCGGAGCTCGCCGCCATCCCGCACCCCCGTGCGATCGTCCTCGGTACGCTCGCCCAGGTGGACGCGACCTTGGTGCGCGACCTGTTCGCGCGGCGTCCCGACGTGCACCTCGTGTGCATCGGCCCCGGCGGAGACGCCCTCGCCGGTCTCGGCCTGGCGAACGTCCACGTCCTCGGCCCGCGCGCGCACGAGACGGTGCCCGCCTACCTCCTGCACGCCGACGTGGGCCTCATCCTCTATCCCTTCGACGGCGCCGAGGGGCGCCGCGCCGGCTGCCGCCCGATGAAGCTCTTCGAGTACGCAGCCGCCGGCCTGACCGTCGTCGCCACCTGGCTTCCCGAGTACGCGCAGGCGGGCGCGCCGGTGCTCGTCGGCCGCGACGCCGCCGAGCTCGAGGCGGCACTGGACACCGCGCTCACGACCTATCCCGCGCGGCGCGCCGCGATGCGCGCCTGGGCCGCGGGGCACGGATGGGACGCGAAGTACCGCTTCATCTGCGAACGGCTGGGACTGTGAACCTCTATCTCGACGGTAGCTGGCTCGCCGCGGGCATCGGTGCCACCGGCACCCGACGCTTCTCGGCCGAGCTGAACGACGCGATGCTCGCCCGCCTCGATGCGACCGGCGCGCCGGTGGCGCGGCACGTGTTCAGCGTCAGCGCACCCGTCGAGCCGACGTTCCGCCGCACGGGTGTGCGCTACGTCGTGGTGCCGACCGCGTACCGCCGTCTCCTGTGGAGCGCCGCGGTGTTCGGCCGCCCGGACCTGACGCACGACCTCGATCCGCGGCCCGACGGCATCCATCTGCACGACGCCGTCCGCTTCGCGGGCACGGGCGGGCGCCGGACGGTGGTGACGGTCCACGACCTGGCAGCGCTCCGCGAGCCACGGACCTACTCGCGCCGCGCGGTGTGGCTCCGTCGGCGCTCGATGCGCCGGCTCAGGAACTCCGACGCCGTCGTCCACGCCGTCAGCGAGGCGACGCGCGGCGATGTGATCGAGCTCGCGGGCATCGCGCCGGAGCGCGTGCACACGGTGCCCGAGGGTGTCTCGCCGGCGTTCTTCGATCAGATCCCGGCCGCCGAACGTCGCGACACGCTCTCCCGGCTCGGCCTCGAGCGACCGTTCCTCCTGCACGTCGGCGGCTACCACCCGCGGAAGAACCTCCCCTTCCTGCTGCGCTGCTTCCGCGACGTCACGCGCCGCCGACACGACGTCGACCTGGTGCTGGTCGGCCCCGGCATCGCCCCGCACCTCGAGACCTGGCTCGACGACGCCGGGTATGGCGCGCCGGAGCGCGCGTACGTCCGCCACGTCGGGCCACTGCCCGATCGCCAGCTCCGCGCCTGTCTGCAGTCGAGCCTCGCGCTCTGCGTCCCCAGTCGCTACGAGGGCTTCGGCCTCCCGGTGCTGGAGGCAATGGCCAGCGGGGCTCCCGTCATCGCCGCGGCACGCTCGAGCCTGCCCGAGGTCGTCGGCGACGCCGGCCTGCTGCGCGACCCGGACGACCGCGACGGATGGACCTGTGCCATGGACGCCCTGATCGACGGGCCGTCCCTCCGCGCCGACCTCGCGGCGCGCGGACGCGCGCGGGCCCTCACCTTCACCTGGGACCGCGCCGCCGCGGGGCTGCTCGCCCTCCTCGAGGTTCCCCTCCAGTGAAGATACTCCACGTCGCCCCGATCACGCTCGACCGGCCGACCGGCCCCGGACAGTCGGTACCGCTGCAGATGCTCGCCGAGCAGCGCCAGGGACACGAGGTCGCCCTTCTGCAGAGCTATCGCGGGGTGCCACCGTCCGTGCCCGCCGGCACGACGCGGTTCGCGTGGGCGGCACCGACGCTGGCGTCGCCGGGGTCGTTCCGGGCCGAGGCCCTGTTCGATCGACACCGCTTCCGACCCGACCTCGTCCACTTCCATTCCGTCTACCTGCCCTGGCACGCGCGCATCGCCACCATCGTCCGCCGTCTCGGCATCCCGACCGTCAATTCGCCGCGCGGCGGCCTGATGCCGCAGGCGCTGGCCACGCGCGCATGGAAGAAGCGCCTCGCCGACCTCGCGTTCTTCGATCGTTTCTGCAGCGGCCTCGCCCTGCACCGCGCGCTGAACGAGCCCGAGCGCCGCGCGTGCCTCGCGCGCTATCCCCGGGTTCCGGTCTGCGTCGCCGCCAACCCGATCGACCTGGACGCGCTGCCCGCAATGCCCCCGCGACATCGCGGGCAGGGTGAGCTCGATCGTCGGATTCCTGGGTCGTCTCGACGTGTACACGAAGGGCCTCGACCTGCTGCTCGACGGGTTCCGGGCCGCGATCGACGCCGGCCTTCCGACCGGGGTGCGGCTGCAAGCTGGCCGGCCCCGATCATCATCGCGGCGCCGCAGACCTCGCGCGACGGGTGCGCTCGCTCGACCTCGGTCACCGGGTCGAGATCAGCGGACCGCGCATCGGATCGGAGAAGCTCGAGTACCTCGGGTCCCTCGACGCGTTCGTGCACCCGTCGCGCCACGAAGCGTTGCCGATGGGCGTTCTCGAGGCGATGGCCGTGGGCCGTGCCGTCGTCGTCACCCCCGAGACCAACCTCGCCACGCTGGTCGAGCGCCACGGCGCCGGCTGGTCGGTGGCTGCCAACGTCACGGCGATCGCCGCGGCGCTGCACACCCTCGCCGCGTCGCCCGACGCCGTCGCCGCGCGCGGCGGCGCGGGCCGGGCCGCGGTTCGGGCGGAGTGCTCGCTCGACGCGGTCGGCGCGCGCCTGACGGACGCCTACCGCGACGTGCTCGATCGCGCGCACCGGCGCGCAGCCTGAGAGGCCGCCGATGACCACGCACCGAACCGCCTGGCTCGTGAACCCGTTCGATCCCGTACCCGGATCGGATCACCGCCCGATGCGCTACGAGGGATTCGCCGACGCCCTGGGAAACGCCGGCTGGTCGGTGACGTGGTTCACCGCCGACTTCGACCACGGCACGCGTCGCCATCGCATCCCCGCCGACGTCGATCGGGTGCGCGTCGCCGACCATCTGCGGATCGAGTACATCCACGTGCCGCCCTACCACGCGACGCTCGGGCCGGCGCGCCTCGTGAGCCACCGCCGCTACACGCGCGGCCTCCGACCGCGCATGCAGGCGCTGGCCGCGGAGCGGCCCGACGTCCTCCTGGTGAGCCTGCCGCTCGCCGATGCCGTCCGGGCCGCGTTCGAGCATCGCGCCGCCGGCGGTGGCGCGGTCGTCGTCGACGTCCAGGACGTGTGGCCCGAAGCGCTGCACAGCGTACTGCCCGCGCCGTTGCGCCCCGCGTACGCACCGCTCCGGCGCCGGCTGGCGCGCGCCGAGACCCGCCTCGTCGCAGCGGCCGACGGCGTGATCGCGGTATCGGAGACGTATCTGCGCGAGCGGGCGCCGGCCGGCGCGCCGCAGCACCGCGCCTACCTCGGCATCGACCTCGACGCGTTCGACGCGGCGCTCTGCGCCGCATCCGTCGACCTCGAGGCGCGACCGTCCACGGCGCAGGGACGCCTCACCGTGCTCTGGACCGGGAGCATCCGCCCGACGGCGGATCTGGCGACGGTCATCGACGCCGCAGCGCGGCTCCGCGATCGGCGCGTGCCGGTGCGGTTCCTGATCGCCGGCGACGGCCCCGAGCGTGGCGCGCTGGAGGCCCACGCCGCACGCCATCGGCTCGGCGCCGAGACGCTCGAATTCCTCGGCGCGTTCCCGGAATCGCTGCGCCCCGCGCTGGTCCGGCGGAGCCACGTCGGCCTGAACGCGTACGCCGCCGGGTGCGCCAACTCGGTCACCAACAAGCTCTTCGACTACCAGGCGGCGGGTCTGGCGATCGTCAACAGCATTCCCGGTGAGGTCGCGGACCTGGTCGTGCGCACGACATGGGTTGCACGTATCGCGCCGGGGACGCCGAGAGCCTGGCCACCGTCCTCACGGCGCTCGCCGCCGACCCCGACCGCACGCGCGCGATGGGGCGCGCCGCGCGCCGATTCGTCGAGCGCCACGGCGCCCGCGCCGCGATCGCGGCCGACGTCGCCGCGTTCCTCGACCACCTGGCGCCCGCCAGCGTCGCCCGAGCGTCATGATGCACCGATCCACCACCCTCACGCGCTTCCTCGACGTCGTCGGGGCGCTCACCCTGCTGGCCGTCACCTGGCCGGTCCTGGTAGCTCGCCGCCCTGGCGGTGCGCTGGACGATGGGCGCGCCGGTGCTCTATCGCCCGCGACGGCACGGCATGGGCGCGCGTCCCTTCACGCAGCTCAAGCTGCGTACCATGCGCGAGCCCCGGCCGGGCGAGGACGCGGCGGCCTCCGATGCGGAGCGCCTGACGCCGCTCGGTCGGCTCCTTCGCGCCACGAGCGTGGACGAGCTGCCCCAGCTGCTGAACGTGCTCCGCGGCGACATGGCGCTCGTCGGGCCGCGCCCGCTGCCGATGCAGTACCTCGAGCGGTACACACCGGCCCAGCGCCGCCGGCTCGAGGTGCGCCCCGGGCTCACCGGCCTGGTGCAGACGAGCGGACGCAACGGCCTCGGCTGGGACGAGAAGCTGGCGCTCGACGTCTGGTACGTCGACCATCGGACGCTCGGCCTCGATCTGCGCCTGCTGCTGCGCACGCCGTGGGTCGTCCTGCGCGGCGCGGGCGTGAGCGCCCCCGGACGCGCCACGGCGCCGGAGTTTCTGGGCGCCGACGACGCAGCGGAGGCCGGGTGATGGACTACGCAGTGATCGGAGCTGCCGGCTACGCGCAGGAGGTCGCCTGGGCGCTGCGCGAGCAACAGCGCGCCGCGGGCGCCCGCTGCACGATCCGCTTCTTCGACGATCGCATTCCGGAGGGGCCCGTCGCCTCGGGCCTCGGACCCGTCGCCGGTCCGCTCGCCGCCGTGGCGGCGTACGCCGGGCCCGACACGCGGCTCGTCGTCGGCGTCGGGCTGCCACGCGTCAAGCGGCTCGTCGTCGAGCGGCTCGCACCCCTCGGCCTGCCCTGGCACACGGTGATCCACCCGAATGCCGTCATCGGGCCGAACGTCGAGATCGGCGAAGGCGTCTACGTCGGCGCGGGCGCGGTCGTCACGCTGAACATCCGGATCGGCGCCTTCGCCAGCGTCAACCTGCGTTGCCAGATCGGACACGACGCATCCGTCGGCCGTTTCACCACGCTGCACCCAGCCGTCACGCTGTCGGGCAAGGTGACGGTGGGCGACGGCTGCGAGCTCGGCAGCGCCGCGGTCGTGATCAACGACCTCGCGCTCGGCGACGACACGGTCCTGGGTGCGGGCGCCGTGGTGGTCCGTTCGCTCGCCGGGCGGCGGACCTACGTCGGCGTGCCCGCGAAGGAGGTTTCCGCCCGATGAGGATCACTGCACTCGGCCACGCCGGATTCCGCGTCGAGACCGCCGGCGCCACCGTCCTGCTCGATCCGTGGCTCTCACCCGAGGGCGCGTTCCAGGCGTCGTGGTTCCAGTACCCGGAGAACCAGCACCTGCTCACACCCGAGCTGTGCCGGCCGACGGCGATCGCCATCTCCCACGAGCACTGGCGACCACGTCGACCCCTGGTTCCTCGCGCACGTCCCTGCGTCGGTCCCGGTCGTCATCCCCCGCTATCCCTCACCGGTGCTCCGGCGGAAGGTGCTGGCGGGCGGCACGCGACGGGTGATCGAGGCCGAGCCGTACGAGGAGATCGAGGTCGCGCCCGGCACGCGACTGTTCTTCGTCTGCGAGGCGTCGCCGATGAACCACGACGCCGCGATCGTCGTCTGCGGCGACGGGCACACGTTCCTCGACCTGAACGACGCCCGGCTCTTCCCGATGCAGTTCCGGGCGATCCGCCAGGCGGTGGGTGGGACGATCGACGTGTTCGCATTCCAGGGCGCCGGCGCGTCCTGGTACCCGCTGGTCTACGACTTCCCCGAGGAGCGCCGTCGCGAGCTGTCGCAGCAGAAGCGGCTGGCGAAGTTCTCGTACGTGGCGCGGGCGATGGAGGCCGTGGAGCCCGTCGTCGGCATCCCGTCCGCCGGGCCCCCGTGCTTCCTCGCGCCGGATCTCGTCGCCCACAACGCGGAGATGCGCGACGGCATCTTCCCCGACCAGCAGCAACTGACGGACTGGCTCGCGACCGAGGGCGTCCGCAACGTGGCGCTCCTACTCCCCGGCGACGCATGGGACGCCGCGACGCGGACGCGGGACGCCGATCCGCGCTGGCGGGATTTCGCCTTCGGCGACCCGACCGACCTCGAGGCCTACGCCGCCCGCCGGCAGCGGGACGTCGCGGCGGTGCTGGCCCGGCATCCCGAGCCCACGCAGTCGCTGTGGGACGGTTTCCGCGACCACTTCGAGCGTCTCCTCGCCATGAGCCCGTACTTCAACAGCCGCATCGACATGCGCGTCGGCTTCGTCGTCGAGGGACCGGGCGGCGGCGAGTGGTCGGTCGACTTCCGGCCGGGCCGCGAGGCCGTCGCCGACACGCTCGGCGACTGCGCCTACGTCTACCGCTTCGCGTCGCGGTGGCTGCCCCCGATCCTCGACGGGAGCGTCCCGTGGGAGGACTTCCTGCTGTCGCTCCGCTTCGCCGCCCGGCGCGACCCCGACCGCTACAACGACCACCTGCTGGGGCTGCTCAAGTTCGCCGAGCCCGAGGCGCTCGCCGCCGTCGAGGCGTTCGAGACCGCGCTCGCCAGCGACGAGCGCATGACCGTGCGCTGCGAGGGGCGCACGTACACGATCGGCCGGCACTGCCCGCACGCGGGCAACGACCTGCTCGAGACCGGCGAGGTGCTGCCCGGCGGCATCCTCCGCTGTCTCGCCCACCACTACGACTTCGACCTCGCCACGGGCGAGTGCCTGAACGGGCACTGCCCGTCCCTCGAGGTCGAGACCGTCGACGGTCCCGCCATGCCCGCGGCGCCCCGTCGCGCGGCCCGCTGAGGAGGATCCATGCGCGTACCCATGTCCGAGCCCGACATCACCGAAGCCGAGCGCGCCGCCGTGGACGAGGTCCTCCGCGGCCCGACGCTCAGCATCGGCCCACGCGTCGCGCTGTTCGAGCGGCGGCTGGCGGACTACGTCGGCGCGCGCCACGGCGTCGGCGTCAGCAGCGGCACCGCGGCGCTGCACCTCTGCGCTGCTCGCCGCCGGCGTCGGCGAGGGCGACGTCGTGGTCGACGACGCCCTTCAGCTTCGTCGCCTCGGCGAACTGCATCCTCTACGTCGGCGCGCGCCCGGTGTTCGTCGACGTCGATCCGGTGACGCTCACCCTCGACCCGGACGCCCTGGTCCGGACGGCCGCCCGGCTCGCCCGCCGCGGCGAGCGGCTGAAGGCCATCCTCCCGGTGCACGTCTTCGGTCAGGCGCCGGACATGGACCCGATCCTCGCCCTCGCCGACGCGCACGGACCTCGCGGTGATCGAGGACGCCTGCGAGGCGATCGGCGCGCGAGTACAAGGGCCGCCGCTGCGGCACGCTCGGCGCACGCCGCCGTCTTCGCCTTCTATCCCGAACAAGCAGATCACGACCGGCGAGGGCGGCATGATCGTCACCGACGACACGCGTGGGACGCGCTCTTCCGCAGCCTCCGCAACCAGGGGCGCGACGTCTTCGACGGCTGGCTCGCGCACACGCGCCTCGGCTTCAACTACCGCCTCGACGAGCTGAGCGCCGCGCTCGGCGCTGTCGCAGATGGCAGCGCATCGACGAGATGCTGGCCGGACGCGACCGCGTCGCGCGCTGGTACCACGACCGGCTCGGCGACGGTCGACGGCGTCACGCTCCATCAGCCGGCGTCCTGGACGACGCGCATGAGCTGGTTCGTCTACGTCGTCCGCCTCGAATCGGAGGCGCTCCGCGACCACGTGATCCACGAGCTCGAGCGGCGCGGACATCCCGGCGCGGCCGTACTTCCCACCGATCCACCTGCAGCCGTTCTATCGCGACCGCTTCGGCTTCGCGGCCCGGGGACTTCCCGGTCGCCGAGGCCGCCGGCGACACCTGCCTCGCGCTGCCGTTCTTCGCGACGATGCGCGAGGCCCAGGTCGACGTCGTGTGCGGGGCGCTGGAGCGAGATCCTCGTCGGCGACGCAGGACGCGTCCGCCGGGCTCTCGGGTGACCGTCATGGAACGCACGACCGTCCTTCCCTTCGCCTCGATGCTCCGCCACCGCACGCTGCTCACGGTGGCCGGCAGCGCCGCCCTCGCGGCCACCGCCTACGTGCTGGCCTTCGCGCTGCGCTTCGACCTCGACCGTGCCGCATCGCTTCGTCGGCGTGCTGCTCGCGACGCTGCCGCTGCTGCTCGCCTGCAAGCTGGTCGGCTTCGGTCGCCTTCGGCCTCTTCTCCGGCTGGTGGCGCCACGTGAGCCTGCGCGACGTCGAGGACATCGTCCGCGGCAACCTGCTCGGCTCGGTGCTCTTCCTCACCGCGATCGTCTTCCTCCACGGCCTCGAGGGCTTCCCGCGCGCGGTGCTTCCTGCTCGACCTGCTGCTCTGCACGGCGCTCGATGGCCGGCATCCGCGTCAGCGTGCGGATGGTCCGCGAGCGCGACGAGCGCGGCACGCCGCCCGCCGCATCGAGACGCTCGCCCTGATCGTCGGCGCCGGCAGCGCCGGCATCCGGCTGCTCGAGGAGATCGAGAGCCGCAACGCGCCTGCGGGTCGGCGGTCGTCGGGCTTCGTCGACGACGACCCGGCCAAGCTCGGCATGCGCGTCTGCGGCACCCCGGTGCTGGGCAACGTCGACGAGCTGCCGGAGCTGGTCGCGGTCGCACGAGGTCGGCGAGGTGCTGATCGCCATCCCCTCGGCGTCGGGCCGCGAGCTCCGCCGCGATCGTCGCAGCACTGCACGGCGGCCGGCGTGCGCACCGCGTCCTGCCGTCGCTCGGCGAGCTGGTCGACGGACGCGTCATGTACACGCAGATGCGCGAGGTGAAGGTCGACGACCTGCTCGCGCGCGAGCCGGTGCGTCTCGACCTGCCGCGCGTCCGCTCGCTCGTCGCCGGACAGACCGTGCTCGTCACCGGCGCCGCCGGCTCGATCGGCTCGGAGCTCTGCCGGCAGGTCGCGGCGCACGGGCCGGAGCGTGCTGGTGCTCTACGACCGGCACGAGAACGGCATGTTCGCGCTCGAGAAGGAGCTGCGCGTCGCGCTTCCCCGAGGTCGATCTCGAGCCGGTGCTCGGCGACGTGCTGCTGGAGGACCAGCTCGCGGCAGCGTCTTCGCACGCCACCGCCCGGAGCTGGTCTTCCACGCCGCCGCCTACAAGCACGTCCCGCTCGTCGAGCGGAACGTGCTCGAGGCGGTGCGCAACAACGTGCTCGGCACCTGCAACGTCGCCCGCGCGGCGATGGCGCACGGCGTGCGCGAGTTCGTCCTCGTCTCCACCGACAAGGCGGTGCGCCCGACCAGCGTCATGGGCGTCACCAAGCGCGTCGCCGAGCTGGTCGTGCAGGCGCTGCAGAACGGCTGCTGCCGCTTCGTCGCCGTCCGCTTCGGCAACGTGCTCGGCTCGAGCGGCAGCGTGGTGCCGCTCTTCCGCGAGCAGATCGCGCGCGGCGGCCCGGTCACCGTCACCGCATCCCGACGTGACGCGCTACTTCATGACCATCCCCGAGGCCGTCGCAGCTGATCCTGCAGGCCGCCGCCATCGGCCAGGGCGGCGAGATCTTCGTGCTCGACATGGGCGAGCCGGTCCGCATCGTCGACCTCGCCCGGCAGATGATCCGGCTCTCGGGCTTCGAGCCCGACGAGGACATCGCGATCGTCTTCACCGGGCTCCGTCCCGGCGAGAAGCTGGACGAGGAGCTGGTCGCCGACGAGCGAGGAGATCGCCGCGACCTACCACGATCGCATCCGCGTGCTGCGCCGCGGCCGCCGGGCGACGCTTCCCGAAGGGCTGCTGCGCGGCCTCGAGGCAGCACGTCGCCGCGGGCGACGTCGGCGGGGCGCTCCGTCTGCTCCAGCAGCTGGTGCCCGGCTACCGGCCGAGCGCGCTGGCCGCCGCCGAGCTCGGCGGCGCCGTGGCACACGACACCCGCACCGTACCCTTCAGCGGGGCGGCCTGAGAGTCTCCGACCGCGCCGAGGACGGCCGCCGCAATCTCGTCCTCGCGTCCGGCGAGGAAGTGGTCGGCGCCGGCAAGGACGCGGATCATCGCGCCGGGACACGTCGCTTGGACGGCGCGCAGCCGGTCGGCGCGGCAGTACTGGTCGCGGTCCCCGGCGACCACCGCGAGCGGGGCGCGGACGGCCGCCAGGTCTCCCGGGGGCAGCAGATCGAAGGGCGGCGCGATCGCGACGACCAGACGCGGGACGACGGCACCGCTCGCCCGCGCCGCCCACGCGAGCGCGACCCAGGCGCCGAACGAGTAGCCTGCGACGACGATCGGCGCCGCCGGCGGGAGGCCCGCCGCGACGGCGGCCGCAGCCACGTCGACGTCGTCCACCTCCGCACGCCCGTCGTCGTGCTGCCCCTCGCTCGCACCGACGCCGCCGAAGTTGAAGCGGAGCGCGAGCCAGCCGGCGCCGGCGAGCGCGTCGGCCACCGTCACCACCACGGCGTTGTGCATGTCACCGCCGTAGAGCGGGTGCGGGTGGCAGACGACCGCGCCGGCGGTCGCGTCGGCGGGACCCGAGAACGCCGCCTCGAGACGGCGCGGCGTGGCACCGATGTATGCGGCGGTCATCGCGGGCTCCCGTAGAGACGCGCGAGCCGCTCGGGCGCCACGCCCAGGCGATAGAGCGCCGGCAGGAGCCGCATCGCGACCACGGAGCGGAGCGGTTGCGCCAGGAAGCGACGTCCCGACACGCGGACGCTCGCGGGAACGGTGACCAGACGCCCGCACCGGCGGAGTCGGCGCGAGAGCTCGAGGTCCTCCATCAGCGGCTGCTCCGGGAAGCCACCGACGGCGGCGAAGGCCTCGCGCCGCACGAAGATCGCCTGGTCGCCGTAGGGGAAGCGCGTCGTCCGCGAGCGCACGTCGGCGAGGTGGAGGAGCGGGCCGAGCCAGTTGCGCCCGGCGTCGGCCACGTGCCAGGTGCGGAACGCGCCGCCGACGACGCCCGGATCGTCCAGCGCCGCCGCGACCCGCGTGGCGGCATCCGCGGGCAGCGACACGTCGGCGTGCAGGAACAGCAGCACCGCGCCGCGCGCCGCGGCGGCGCCGGCGTTCATCTGTGGACCGCGGCCGCGCCGCGCGCGCAGCACGCGCACGCCGGGCACAGCCTCCGCGATCGCGGCCGTCCCGTCCGCGCTGCCGCCGTCGACGACGACCACCTCGTCGATCCCCGCGAGCTCCCGCAGCTCCGCCAGACGGACGCCGATCCGCGCCGCCTCGTCGAGGACCGGCATCACGACCGACAGCCCGCCGGCGACGGCAGTCACGCCGCCGGACGATCGTAGACGCGGATCTCGAGAATCTCCCGGCAGCCGTCGCACGGCACGTCCTTGATGACCGGGAACGACGTGTAGTAGGCCGCGATCCGCTTGAGCCATCGCGCGCGGGTGCGCCGGCAGCAGTCCTTTTCCTGTTGCGGTTCCGCCATGACCGCCGGTGTCTACCGAATCGGCCGCGCCTTCGCCAGCTCAGCGGTCCTTGCGCGGCACGACCACCGAACCCGACCGCTCGCGCATGACCTCCGCCGACTCGCGCGCGTCGGCCATCGCACCGGCGGCCAGCGACCGCCGGAACTGCTCGGCCATCGCCCGCAACTGCGGCCCCTCGGCCGGCAGCGCGCGGCTGGCGACCTCGGCGAAGCGGGTCATCGCGTCGCCGATCCGGCGCACCGTGCCGGGCGCGTCGCCGCGCTCGCGCGCCGCCAGCGCCTCGCGCAGCAGGGCCTCGACCTGGTCGAGGCCGGCACCGGCATCGGGGCCGAGCGCGGCCCGGAGCTCGCCGACGCGGGTGTAGAAGGCCTCGACGGCCTCGGGGAACGCGATCAGGTGCGAATGACCCATCGTCGTCGAGGCTAGTCGGCGTCCGCGGGCGGCGCAAGCCGCGAGTGTGCTACAGGACGCTCATGCTCTACGTCATCATCGGCCACGACGCGCCCGGCGCGCAGGAGAAGCGTCCCCAGGTCCGCCCCGCGCACCTCCGCCATCTCGAGCCGCTGGCGCAGGCGGGTCGCGTGCGGATCGCCGGCCCGCTCCTCGATCGGACGGGCAGCCTGATCGTGCTCGAGGCCGACTCCCTCGCCGACGCGTGGGCGATCGTCGCCCGCGACCCGTACGTCACCGAGGGGATCTTCAACCGCGTCGAGGTGAAGCCCTTCCAGCAGGTGCTCCCCGCGCCGGCCTCGTAGGCCGTTCGACACCACGGAACGAAAAAGGGGCGCACGGCTCGTGGCCGTGCGCCCCTTCTGCATTCGACGTTCGGGGAGGCTAGCGGAAGCTCTCGGTGAACAGGATCTGCTCGACGCCGACGGCGTTCGGGGTGAGCGGCGGCAGGTTCGCGGCGTTCGTGAAGTCGGTGTCGAAGTCCCAGTTACGCGTCGGAGGGTTGTACATGTTGCAGCCGCTGGCGCTGGTTCCGCCGGTGCCGCACCACGCGCCGTTGTTGTGTCGGGGCGTCCCCAGGTTCACGTACGAGCCGCGATAGCTGTACGTCGCCGTCCAGTTCTCGTGGAAGCGGGGATAGTTCTCGAACCCGCCGTTGTAGTTGCCGACCGTCGTGACGTCGACGCCGCCGATGTACGCGGCGATAGATCGTCGTCGTTCGTGCCCGCGCTCCGCGACACATCGGCGAGCGACTGGCGGCTCTGGCAGTCGTTCTTGTTGTTCGCGGTGCCCGACCACGCCGCCGAGAGCACGTTGATCGTGTCGCCCATGAAGGACGCCGGCATTTTCGGGAAGCCCGCGACACCGACGTTGTAGTTGCCCTCGACGTAGATGCCCGCGTCGGAGGTGATCGTCAGCCCGGTCGGGATTTCCCGGGTTGGCGGGGAAGTCGAGGTGGTCCGAGCCGAAGACGCGTACGCCGTAGCGGCGCGCCGGGTTTCCGGCGGGGATGCCCGCCTGGCCGGGGCCGACGACGCTCAGGAAGATCACCAGCCCGCCGTCGCTGTCGTCGAGCGGGTCGAAGAGCCGGTTCCCTGCGCCCTGTGCGATGTTCCACGCCAGCAGGTCGTGCGCGTTCAGGTTGAGCATGTATATCCACGCGTGCTCGCGGTTGTTGTAGAAGCCGCCGCGCCGCGCGGTGACCGAGCCCGGCATGGTGCCGCCGACCATGATGTCGTTCGTGACGTAGCCGTTGGCGCAGCCGGCGAGCGGCGGCGTGTTGTTGTCGCTGCCGGCGCAGGCGTAGACCCGAGCCGCCGATGGGAAGACGGGGGCGTAGTTCGCCTGGTTGCAGTACGAGTTACCCTGGTTGCAGGCGAGGAGCTGGTCGCGGTTCGCGACCGGGATGTCATTGTAGAAGAGGCGGCCCGGCTTCGCGGTCATGAAGGTCTGGAGTCGCGCCGTCTGCGTCGTGTCGACGCGTACCGTTCGCCGCCGCGGCGTAGATCGGGAAACGCCCGTTCGTGTCCGGGGTTCTGCAGGTCGAGGACGATGCGCAGGTCGGCGCGGAACCAGTTCTTGCCTGCGCCGTAGATGAAGTCGTCCGGGTTCGGCACCGCCACCGGAGGCACGCGCGCGGTGACGGCACCGATCCAGTTGGCGAGCTGCGCCGTCGTCTGCATCGCCGTGTCCGCGCCGCTGCACGGCATGTCGCGCGTGTCGAGGAGCCCGTCGCGGTTCGCGTCGGCGAGCTTCGAGATGCGCACCGTGCCGGTGCACTGCCCCGTCGGAGCGTCCTTCCGGCCGCGGTAGATGTCGCGCGCTGCCGCGACGTGCACGGTTGGAATCGCCGTCGGGCACGTCGCCGGATAGCAGTCGGTGATCGACGATGGTGTTGCCGGCGTTCAGGTAGAGGTTGCCGTTGGTGTGGATCGGCCCGTGCAGCGTCATGTTCGGGCCCGGCAGCATCTCGAGGTCGCCCTGGTAGAACGCGAGGAACTGGAAGAGCGGGATGTAGTCGACGTTGAACTCCGTGCCGAGCTGCACCTCGGTGTCACCGGTGTGCAGCTCCGAGCGCGCGTTCGTCGTGTAGCGGTACTCCGTCGCGTTCAGGCCGGCGAAGGTGCGCCCGCCGGGCACGATGATCGTGACGCCGTTCTGGTAGCCCGGCACCGGGCTCATCGAGTAGCTCACCAGGCGCGGTCCGAGGTTGAACGAGTGCGGGGCGAAATCGGCGGCGGTCGGGACGTTCTGGGAGAGGAAGATGTTCCTGTAGTCGCCCATGCCGCGGTTGACGCCCGCCTCGGCGGCGTAGAACCCTTCGGTGGCGACGCGGTGCGCGCCGGTCTGGACCGTGTCCGACATGATGCCGCTGTGCATCGCGGCACCCATGCCGAGCAGCAGCAGCATCAGCATCAGCACCGCGACGAGTGCGAACCCTCCACTCCGCTTCCGCCCACTGGTCGTCATGTCACGCTCCTGGCTGGAGGAGGTTGCGCGGCTTGGCCCGCGTCATCTCCGTCAGCGTCAGCTCGTTCGGATTCTGCGGAGCCGCGCCGACGGTGCGGACGGTCTCCGTGATGATCACCTCGTTCACCAGACGCCACGTCGCCGTGTCGCGCGCCAGTGGCGCGCCGATCATCGGCGGTGTGTTGATCACGTCGCAGGTCGGGCAGTTGCGGTTCAGGATGTACTGGATCTGCAGGTCGGTGACCCCGACCGCGTACTGCTCCGGCGGATTCGCGTTGATCTGCAGCATGAGGATCGGCGGGTCCACCGTCCGGTCGATGAAGTAGCGCCGCCGGTCGACCGCGTACGCGCCGCTGGTCGCGGGATAGATCTGGCCCACCCCCGCGCTCAGGGTGAGCGAGTTCGCGTTCACCGCGGTGATCGTCCGGGTCTCGCCGCTGCCGTTCGGGTCGCGGAGGTACGCGAGCTGCCCGACGGCGAAGCCGGCGCTCGTGTCGACCGGGATCGTCGTGGCGCCCGCGTTCACCTGCGCGCTGACCGTGGCGACGATGCAGGCCATGTTGCCCTGGACGAGACCGGTCGTGACCGTGATCTCGTCGGGATTTCCGGCGCCTTCGACGCTGTCCAGGGCGACGAAGGCTCCGCTCGGTCGGAAGACAGGCGCCGCCCAGGCGGATGTCGCGCGCCATCGCGTCGAGGCTCGCCCGCATGGCCTGCTGCGCCTCGATGCGGAAGGAGCTCTGACGGAGGTAGCGCGCGTGCCGTGCGTAGAAGGTGGCCGCGCTCGCCAACGCGACGCCGGCGACGCTGATGGTCACCAGCAGCTCGATCAGCGAGAAGCCGCGCTCACGCCGTGATGTCGGTGTAGTACGTCGTGATTTCATATTGGCGACTCGAACTCTGGGACGCGCTCGTGATCTGGCCGGTCCACGTCACGCGCACCCTCACGGTGGAGATGCCGGCCGCCGGCGCGTCGCGCGTGACGGTCGTCACTATCTGGTACGACTTCCCCTCGATCGTCTGGTTGACGGTCTCGGAGGCGAGGTTCTGGTAGTCACGCCCGCGCATGCGCTCCATCTGGCGCTGCGCCAGGAATGCCGCCGTCATCGACTGGCGGTTCTGCGCCGTGCGCCGGATCGTGTCCGTCGACAGCGTGGTCGTGGCCGCGGCCACGAGGGCGAAGAGCGTCAGCGCCGCGAGCACCTCGATCAACGAGACGCCGCGCTGGCGACGACGATGGGCCGGTACCGTGCGAGGGGTCATTGCGGGGTCACCTGTCCCGACAGCCACACCTGCACGCCTCGTGTGTGCCCGGTGTGGGAGTCGTTCATCGCGACCGGCGTGGTGGCGTTCGGCGTCACCAGCAGCCCGCGGGTGTCGAACTCGAACGGGCCCTGCGACGGCACCGAAGGTGATGTTGCGGGGAGCGTCCGGTTGAGCACCGCCGCCCCGCGCACCCACCCGCCGGCCTGGAACTGCATGCGGAAGACCGAGTAGGAATTGGGTCCCGTCATCGCCAGCTGGAAGTGGTCGCCCTTGGTGAGGGAGTCGGTGCGCGCCCGGCGCATGTCGCCCAGGAACATGGATCTGGGCCGTCCAGGCGTTGTGCCGGTCCCGCGACATGTGCGGAATCGCGACGCCGAGCAGGACCGCCGCGATCGAGACGGTCACCAGCAGCTCGATGAGCGTCATGCCCCGTTCGCGCCTGTACGCGCGCCGCCGGACCGCCACGCGTGCGTCGCCCATCCGCCGTGAGTCGTGCCTACGCATCTGCGATGTGTCCTTCATCCGCCTCGATCTTTCGCGGCCGCGCTGCTGGGCCGACCGTCATGGTAGCGAGCCGTGTGCCACTGCGTAGATGGCGTGCTAGAGGTGGCACATGAGCCCGACCGTCGACGAGATCGCGGCCCTCGCCGCCCGACGCCAGCGCATCATGGCGGCGATGGGCGACGGCGTGATGCTGCTCGCCGCGGGCGCCGAGCAGGTCCGCACCGCGGACATCCACTATCCGTTCCGTCAGGACAGCGACTTCGACTACGTGACCGGCTTCGGCGAGCCGGACGCGGTCGCGGTGCTCGCCCCGGGCACGGCAGCGCCCTTCACGCTGTTCGTCCGGCCGCACGACGCCGAGCGGGCCATCTGGGTGGGGCCGCGAGCGGGCGTCGACGGTGCCGTGCGGGACTACGGCGCGGACGCCGCCTTTCCCCTCGAGGCGCTCGAGCACGAGCTGCCGAAGCGCCTCGCCGCGGCGGACCAGGTGTGGCTGCACCTCGGCCGCGAGGACTCCGCCGCCGCGACGCTGCTGCGCGCGGTTCGCCGGGTCCATGCGGATCGGCCGCGCCAGGGCACCGGCCCGACGGCGATCCGCGACGCCGGCGAGCTGCTGCACGAGCTGCGCCTCACGAAGGACGCCGAGGAGCTGGCGCGGATGCGCGCCGCGATCGCCATCGCCTGCGAGGCCCATCGGGCGGCGATGCAGACCGCGCGTCCCGGGATGCACGAGTACGAGGTCGAGGCGCTGATCGACTACACGTTCCGCCGCCGCGGGGCGACCGGCCCCGCGTACCCGTCGATCGTCGCCGGCGGCGCCAACGCCACCATCCTCCACTACGTCACCAACGACCGGCCGCTCGGCACCGACGACCTGCTGCTGATCGACGCGGGCGCCGAGCGCGCCGGCTACTGCGCCGACGTGACGCGGACGTTTCCGACCGGCGCTCGCTACGGCGCGCGCACAGCGCGACCTCTACGACGCCGTCCTCGCGGCGCAGCTGGCCGCCATCGCCGCCGTGCGTCCGGGCGCCACGATCGAGGGCGTGCACACGACGGCCGTGCGGGTCCTCTGCGAAGCGCTCATCGTGCACGGCCTGCTCACCGGCTCGGTCGACGAGGCGGTCGAGAAGGAGACCTACCGGCGCTTCTACATGCACCGCACCAGCCACTGGCTCGGGCGCGACGTGCACGACGTCGGCCGCTACCGCGTCGACGGCGCACCGCGCCCGCTCGAGCCGGGCATGGTGCTCACCGTCGAGCCGGGCCTCTACGTGCCTCCCGACGCGGAGGAGGTGCCGGCCGCCTACCGGGGCATCGGCATCCGCATCGAGGACGACGTCCTCGTGACGGCGGACGGATGCGAGGTCCTGTCTGCGGCCGCGCCGAAGCAGGTGGCCGAGGTCGAGGCGCTGCGAGCCGAGGCCCTGGCGTAAACGAACGCTCCTCTCCCGAGAGTCGCGCGCCATCCGACGTGCGCTCGCCGGGAACGCCCGTTCCCAACGCGGGAATCGTGGAACGATCGTTCGCGTTCTCGTCCGGCGCTCGAGCGCCCGTTCCGACCAGCACTTCAATCTTTCCGATACGTTCGCAGTCCATCGCACTGCGGCACATGCGTTGCACGTGCAAGAAGGCAGGCTCGGAATAGACAGCCTTCGGCAGGTGTCCGATCGGAAGGGAACTGGCTGATGACCCGAACGAGGGCCGTTCCGTTGAGTGGCGAGGCACTCCCTCGAGCCGCCCGAGAGCCGTCCGCGCCCCGGCCGTCGCTCGCCCATTCATTGGTGACGGCCGCCAAGGTCGCAGTCATCGGCAGCATGCTGCTCGCCGTGGCGGAGTGCGGCGCCGCACTAATCGTGACCGCCAGGCACTTCCACGTCGAGGCGTGGCTGGCACGGCTCGTCCTGGCCGTCATCGGCAAGAACTTCGTCACCCATCTCCTGCTCTGGACGCCCCTGCTGCTCGCCCTGGGCGCGGCGCAGTGGCTGTGGGCGCGGCGGCGCAATGGCGCGCCAGATGAGTCCGCACTGCTCGCGGCATTCGTCGCGCTGGCTGGGCTGGTGGTGGGTCCCGCCGATCTCGAACTGGCTGGTGCGGACGGCTGGCGGCACGTCGCCGGCGTCATGGTCGGCGTGTCACTCCTCGCCCTCGCGATACGGGCCGGACTGCACGCACTGGATCGCAGGCTCGGCCGGGCCCGTTTCTGCCGCGTCGTCGACGTCGCGACGGGCTGCTGCGCCGCGGCGGCGGTCGCGGTGACGGTCGTGTTCGTCCGCTCGCCGCTGTTCAACCCCGGGACCTTCCGATCGACCGCGCCGGTGATGCTCCCCGCCGGTCGCGGTCGCCCGAACGTGCTGTGGATCGTGCTGGACACCGCCCGCCCCGACCGGATGAGCGTGTATGGCCACGAGCGCCCGACGACGCCCTTCCTCGAGCAATGGGCGTCACAGTCCATCGTGTTCGATCGCTCCACGTCCAACGGAACGTGGACGGTCCCGTCCCACGCGGCCATGTTCACCGGCCTGAGCCTTCGCCAGCATGGTTCCGACTTTCCCCACCCCTGGCTCGACGGCTCATTCGTCACCGTGGCGGAGGCGCTGCGGGATGCCGGGTATCGGACCGTCGCCTTCTCCAACAACCCCTGGGTGGCGCCCGATACGAACCTGACCCAAGGGTTCGAGGACGCGTACGTAGTGTACCACCTGCGCCATCTGACGAAGCTCTCGCTGGAGTACCTGACCCAGAAGTGGGGCCTCACACCGCCGCTGCCCTGGCTCGACCCCGACCTCGGGGCGGCCATGACCAACCAGATGGTCGGCGACTGGCTGCGGCACAGCGTCGATGACGGCCGGCCGCTCTTCCTGTTCATCAACTACATGGACGCCCACCTGCCGTACGCCGTTCCACGATCCTATCGCGCGATGTTCATGACCCCACAGCAGTTGGATCGCTCCTACGACCTGCGGCAGCGCGCGCACGGCGGCATCGTGGACGCCATGACCCTCCGCTACAACATCGACGGCCCGGACTTCCTTTCGCGGGACGATCGCGAGGTGCTCAAGCTGCAGTACGACGCGGCGTTGCGCTACCTCGACGACCGCGTCGCTGAGTTGATTGGCGGCGCCGAGAAAGCTGGCTCGCTCGGAAATTCCCTGCTGATCGTCTGCTCCGACCACGGTGAGCATCTGGACACGCACGGGATGTGGGCCCATCAGTACCAGACCTACAACGACCTCGTCCGGACGGCGCTGATCGTTCGGGAGCCCGGGCGGGATCGCGCGCTGCGCGTGACCACCCCGGTGCAGCTCTCGGACCTCTACCAGACGGTGCTGAAGGTCACCCTCGGGACCGCTCCGATGCAGCCGGCGTTCGGCTCCCGCGACCTGCTGGAGCTCGCCGCCGGCCCTCCGGACCCGCATCGTGTCGTCATCAGCGAGTACGGCCATCCGGAGCCGACGGCGCGCGCACGGGCCGTCAAGCGGGCCGACGCCACCGCGTTGCACCGGCTGGTTTCGCAGATCGCCGCACAGGACGCCGGGTACAAATACGTGGCCAGCAGCGACACGCAGCACGAATTGTTCGATCTCGGAGCCGACCCGGGCGAAATGCGCGATCTGGTGTCGACGGAACCCGAGACGGCCGAGCGCCTGAGCGCGGTCATCGCCGATTGGCTCGAGCGCGTGCCCCCCCATCAGTCGTCCGACGGCAAGAAACCTGCCGGTCTCGATTCGGACCTCGTCGAGGCCCTACGCAGCCTCGGCTATGTCGGGGACTAGCGACCATAGGATCGATCGATCCCCGGTCTCATGTGGGCGCCGACGACCGACGACGAGCCGTGCTTTGCAGGCCATTGCGGTTGGCGATTGCAGAATGTGCCCACATGGGCGCCAATGGAGATTCGGATGAAGGTACGTCCGCTCACGATGCTCCGTCACCTGGACCGTGTTCCACAAGTCCTGCGATGCCGTCGACGCATCAGGAGATGGCGCTCGCTGACACGCACCTATGTCGGCCTCGGTGCGACTCGCTACCCCATCGTCGTCGAAACCACGTCGGGGCTCCAACTACAGCTGCACGACTTGGACGATGTGAGGACGATCTGGGCCGTGTTCTGCCGTGACGAGTACGCGGTCCCGCCCACCACACGCACCATCGTCGACATCGGCGCCAACTACGGGGCGTTCACCTGTTTCGCAGCGACGGCAGCTCCGGAGGCAAGCATCCTGAGCTGTGAACCATTTCCGAGCACGTTCGAGCGTCTCAAGGAGAACGTCCGCGTCAACGGTTTCGGCGGCCGGGTGCGGCCCTGGCAGGCGGCGGTCGCGGCAGAGACCGGACGGATGCTCATGGGGGCAGCACCCGACGAGGCGAGCCCCTACCGGCACCTTCTCCGCACGGTGAAGCGGGACGTCCCCACCGTCAAGGTGCAAACGCTCTCCTGGTGCGACCTGATGAGCCGCGCGCGCGCCGAATTGGGATGCGACCAGATCGACCTGGTGAAGCTCGACGTCGAAGGAACGGAGTATGATGTCTTCATCGGCATCGACCCGAGGCAACTGGCTGCCGTCAAAGAACTGCAGCTCGAGTACCATCACGGACCGAAGGTCGCCCTCTTCGAGGCGATCTCGGGCGCCGGGTTCCGCCTCACGTCCGATGTCCGCTACGCGAGCGACCAAGGAGTGGCCCACTTTCGAAGGCCATCCGGCAGAAGGCCGCGAGTTCAATCTCGACGAGGTGATGCGGAAGCTCTCGCCCCAGTGACAGGAGGCCGCGCGTAGGACACCGACGCACCTCCGCCGCGCATTGACCGGTTGCGCCGACGTCGCCCTCCTGTGGTAGCAGGGGGCATGGCCGGCGAGGACGAGGAGCTGACGTTTCCACGCGACGGCGGGTGCTTCGGGTGCTCGGCGTCGAATCCCGCGGGGCTGGCACTCCGATTCCGTAAGCGCGGCGACGCGATCGTGTCGCGCGTCGTCATCGCCGACCGCTTCCACGGCGCGCCCGGCATCGCGCACGGCGGGATCGTCGCCACCGCGCTCGACGAGGTGTCCTGCGCCGCGGCGACCTTCATCGACGGTTACTGGGTGGTGACGGGCGAGCTGGCCGTGCGCTACCTGCAGCCCTGCCCCGTCGAGCAACCGCTGGATATGGAGGCCCGCATCGTCGACCGCTCGCATCCGCGCTACCTGGTGATCGAAGGGATCGTGCGCGCGGGCGACGCCATCGTCGCACGCTCCACCGGCAAGTTCTTCCCCCAGGAACGGGCGGAGGACGCGCCGTGAGCGGGCCGCTCGCAGGCATCCGCGTCGTCGAGCTGGGGTTCTGGGTGGCGGGCCCGTCGGCCGCGGCCGTCCTCGCCGACTGGGGCGCCGACGTGGTCAAGATCGAGCCGCCGACGGGTGATCCCTTCCGCGGCCTGTACCTCGCCGTCGCCGGCGCGGAGGTGCCCGCGAATCCGCCTTTCGAGCTCGACAACCGCGGCAAGCGCAGCGTCGTCCTCGACCTGCGGCAGGACGAGGGGCGCCGGCTGGCGCTCGCGCTCCTCGATCGCGCCGACGTGTTCGTCACCAACCTGCGGCCGGAGATCCTCGCCGGGTTCGGCCTCGACTGGCCGGATCTCGAGGCGCGCAACCCGCGGCTCGTGTACGGCCGCGTGACCGGCTACGGCGAGCGCGGGCCGGATCGCGACCGGCCGTCCTACGACATCGGCGCGTTCTGGTCGCGCGCGGGGATCGCCGCCGCGCTCACGCCGCCCGGCCGCGAGCCGCCCTACCAGCGCGGCGCGATGGGCGACCACACCGCCGGCATGACGCTCGCCGGCGGCATCAGCGCGGCGCTCCTCGCGCGCGAGCGCTCGGGACGCGGTCAGCTGGTGACGACGTCGCTGCTGCGCGTCGGCGTCTTCGTGCTGGGCTGGGACACGAATGCCGCGCTCCGCCTCGGCATCGCCGCCACGCCGATCACGCGCACCACGGCGCCGAACCCGGTGATCAACCTCTATCGCGCCGGCGACGAGCGGTGGTTCGTGATCCTCGGCCTGCAGGGGCAGCGGCACTGGCCCGACCTGGTGAAGGCCGTCGATCGTCCACGGCTGGCTCGAGGACGAGCGCTTCCGCGACATGCGCGGGCGGCGGACGAACGCGGCGGCGCTGGTCGCACTCCTCGACGAGATCTTCGCGAGCCGCCCCCTCGCCGAGTGGGGTGCGATCTTCGATCGCGTCGGGCTCTGGTGGGCGCCGGTGCAGACGACGGCCGAGGTCCTCGAGGATCCGCAGGTCCGCGCGTCCGGCGCCTTCATCGACGTTCCCGCGCCGGAGGGCGATCCGGTGCCGGGCGTCGCCTCCCCCGTCGACTTCTCGGGCACGCCGTGGGCGCCGTCGGGACCGACCCCCGAGTGCGGGCAGCACACCGAAGAGGTCCTGCTCGAGCTGGGCCTCGACTGGGGCGCGATCGGTGCGCTGAAGGACCGCGGCGTATTGGGGTGAGTCACAGACAGACGCACGTAGGGCCGACGATGTGCCCACAGTGCAGGTTGGGCGGACACGTTCCGTTGCAGATACTCCCGCCGCACGGGGGCAGGGTAGTGGTGGTGGTCGTCGTCGTGGAGGTCTGGCAGACGACGGGATCCGACGCCGGACAGACGAGGCCCGGACAGCACGGAACCGAGGCACAGGAGTCCCCGACCGCACCGCAATGGTCGGGTTCGTCCGTGACGAGCGTTGCGAGCATCGCATCGACATCGGCCTCGATCGCCGCGGCATCGCCGGTCGTCCGGCAGCTGCCCTTGGCCTCTGCCTTCGCGAACGCCGCCGTGAACTTCTGCTCCGCCTTGCCGAGGCACGCGTCGTCGACGGTGACGCCCTTCTTGGCGGCCTTGCCGTAGCAGGCGAGCTTGCTCCCGGTCTTCTTGCCGGCAGCGACGAGCTTCGCTGCGGCGCACTTGTCGGCCGGCGTCGACGCCCCCTCCACCGTCGCCAGCAGGAGCAGCACGGCGAGGACGGGACCGATCGCGAGGTGTGCGCGGCGCATGATGCTCATTCAGTTGCTCACGCAGCCGAGGAACGTCAGCCCCGTCGAGGGCGCGACGTACATCCCCACGAAGCACTGCTCGGAATCGACACTGTCGCCGAACGTCAACGGAGTGATCGCCGTGTCGTTGACGTACGTGCACGTCACCCCGACGAGGTCCCCTGCGTGCAATGCGAACGACGCCGGCGATATCAGCTGAGTATCGAACGTGTACGGCGCGTCGAGGAGCGTCTGCGTGACCGGTGGTTGTGCGGGCGTGATCACCAGGTTCGCATGCGTGCCCCTGGCATGGAGATGCGGCCACAGCGCGACCAGCTGAGCGGCGACAGGCCAGGCGCACCCACCGTTCGCCGTGTGCGGCACTCCGTCGTTCGGGATGTTGATGTTGAACGTGCCGGCCAGCACGAGCGCGGCGTCGTTGATCACGCTCGAGGGCGGACCCGTCCGGGCCAGTACGCCGGCGATGCCGTCCGCGTCCTTCGTCCCCCCGTTGTCGAGGTGCACATTCAGGTTGACGTAGTCGCCGGCATGGAGATGGACGCCGACGCCGAGCGGAAACTCGAGATCGTCCGTCCCGATCCCGGACTCGTAGATCACCCGCTGGTCGATCTGGTTCGGGCTGCAGTTGTAGTCGCCGATCGGCGAGGAGGTCGACGACGACACGCTGACGATCATGCTGAAGACACCCGGTGGCGACACCGCGCGGACGCCGGTGACGTACATGTCGGATTGAACTCGGATCCGCCGGCACCGGAAGCCCTCGCTTCCCGCTGGCATCGTCCACGAGCGGGCGACCAGCGGCACCCACTGGCTCTCCGGACTCCCCGGCTCGCCGGCGACGATCGTCGCAACGCCGGCGTCGACGTCACGCTCGACGGCGTCCGTGTCGCCGCTCTTCACGCATCCGCCCTTGGCCTCGGCCTTGACGAAGGCGGCGTCGAACTTCGTCTCGACCTTCAGCAGGCACGCCAGGTCGACGGCTCGCGCGGCCTTGATCGCGCTGGCGTAGCACTTGAGCTTGCCAGCCGCCTTCTTCGCGGCGGCGTTGAGCTTCGCCGCAGCGCATGCCCCGTAAGGCGACGAGGTCGTACGCGCACCGCTCGGATCCGGCGCCCCGGCAACGAGGAAGGCGAGAACGAACGCCATCGGTCGTACCCGCACGCGCCAGCCGTCTGTCGTTCTCCGCATCGAAAAGGCCGTTGACCCGGTCGGGACCATAGCGGTATGCCGTTCTCGACTACTAGTCCTCTAAACAGAGGAATGCGATGAGCAAGGCCGAAGCGCTGCGGCTACGCGACGTGCGCGACGCGTATCGGCTCCTCGACGGGTGCCGCGACCTGGGGAACGACCCCGCGCTCTGGCACGGCCACATGTTCGACGGGCTGGCTCGGCTCTTCGGGACCATGCTGGCCATGGGCGGCGAGGGCTGGTGGGACCGTCCCACCCGGACCATCAGAGCCGTCTCGGGGTACGGCGTCAGCGCCGACCCGGCCGCCCGGGAGCTCTTCCTCGCCTACCACCGCGCCAAGGGGCAGGAGGTCGATCCCTTCCTTCGCGCGCTGCAGTCGGTGCCGGGTCGGCTCGTCACGCGCACCCGCCGCCAGATGGTGCCCGACCGCGAGTGGTACCGCTCCGCCACGTTCGACGAGTTTCGCCGCCCCTTGCGGGTCGCCCACGAGATGACGTCGGTCCTCCAGCGCTCGCCCGACGGCGCCATCACCGTGATCACGCTGACCCGGACGACCGGTGATCCGGACTTCTCTCCCCGGGAGCAGCGCCTGTTCAGCTTCTTCCACGCCGAGCTGGGACGGCTGGTGGGCCGCTCGCTGGTCAGCGCGACCGAGCCTGGAGTCGCCGCGCTGACGCCTCGCCTCCGCCAGACGCTCGCCTGCCTGCTGGAGGGTGACGGCGAGAAGCAAGTGGCCGCTCGGCTCGGGCTGAGCTGGGCCACCGTTCACCAGTACGTGACGGCTCTATACCGCCACTTCGGCGTCCGGAGCCGCGCGCAGCTCCTCGTCCACATCCTCCGGCGCGGCTCGGCGGAGATGACGATCTAGGGGCGGCCGCGCCGATCATTCCTCGTCGGGACCTTCACTTTCGCCCCGGTCCCCATCCCCGCGGCAGTCTCCGCGACCGCCCGTGCCGGCGCCGGTATCGCTCGACGGGGCATCGCCGATATCCCCGGACGCCAAGCGCGCGAACCAGCCACCCGTCGCAAGGAGCTCTGCCGGCTTCCCCGCCTCCGCGATGCGGCCGGCGTCGAGCACCACGACGTGGTCCGCGTCCTTCACCATGGCGTAGCGGTGCGAGATCACGAGCGTCGTTCGTCCCCGTCGCACGCGCTCGAGACCTTCCTTGATCTCGAGCTCCGTCGCGTAGTCGAGGTTGGCCGTGGCTTCGTCCAGAACGAGTATCCGAGGTTCCGACACGCACGCGCGCGATCTGCAACCGTTGCCGCTCGCCTGCCGACAACCCGACCCCGCCCTCCCCGATCTCGGTGGCAAGCCGCTGTGGCAGCCGATCGATCGTCCGCTGCAGTCCCGCTGCTCGAGCCGCAGCTTCGACCTCCGCATCCGTCGCGTCGGGCCGCTTGTAGCGGATGTTGGTATCCAGCGTACCCCGGAACACGGCGCCCTCGGTCGACACCGTACTGATCGCTCGGCGAATCGAGCCCGGCTCGAGGCTGGCGAGCGATTGGCCGTCGACTCGGATCTCGCCGCCCGTCGGCTCATACAAGCGCAGGAGGAGGTCCGAGAGGGTCGTCTTCCCCGCACCCGAGGGGCCGACGAGGGCGGTCACGGCACCAGGCTCGAGGACGAAGGTGACCCCGTGCAGCACCTCGCGCTCCGGCACATGGCCGAACCGCACGTCGCAGAATTCGACGCGCCCCGGGCCGGGGCGGAGCGGGATACCCGCGGGCTCCGTATCAGCCGTCGCGAGCAGGCCGAGCGCCCGACTCACGGACAAGGCATGCTCTTGGAAGGTCTTGGCGAGCGTCGTCAGGGAATCGATCGGATCGTAGAGTCTGTCCAGGTACGTGACGAACATCACCACGTCACCGGGGGTGAGCTGCCGCTTGAACACCCGCAATCCCCCGTACGCGAGCACCATCGCCTGGCCCAAGCGCTGCAGCACCTCCTGAGCGAAGAGGTATCGATTCGCGAGGCGATTGCGCTCGAGATAGGTGTCGTACGCTCCGCGTGCGACCACCGAGAGTCGATCGACCTCCTGGGGCTCGGCGCCGTTCAACTTGACGGTCTTGATCGCCGCGATCGCATCCCGGATACGAGCCGACACCTCCTCCCAGAGGCTGTAGTACTTCGGCAGGTTCGTCTCGAGCTTCCTGGCCGACTGCCGCGCGAGCAGCACATACGGCGGCAGGGTTGCCAGCGCGACCATCGTAAGCGTCACACTCTGCGTGAACATGATGGCGAAGGTTCCCACCATTCGGAACAGCTCCGGCAGGATGTCCTTCCCGAGGGCGGTGACGAGCGGTGCCACATGGTCGGACTGGTCGATCTGTGTGGCGACCGCGCCACTCCCCCGCAGACTGAAGAAGCCGAGTCGCAGCCGCAGCACGTGCCGGAACGTCTTTCGAATGGGTCTTCCTCGATGCGATTCGCGGCCGTCGCTGCCGCGTTGTCCGCGAGGACCTCGAAGAACTGCGCCGTGAGGGCGGTGACGAAGAGCAGCGCCACCGCCCAGAGGAGGGTGCGGAACATCTGCTCGACGGTGCGGGGAGCCACGTGCCCCCTTCGGTGAGATTCCCGCGCGCCGTGGCGGCCGGATGGTTCGTGCCGCTTGGCCGCCGCGGGCCGACGGCCGGTCGCCTTCGGCCGAGGCGCAGGGTATGGCGGCGGCCTATCCGGCTCGGCGATCTCGTCACCACCCCTCGCGGCACGGCCGACGAACACACCGGCGACGTCGTTCACCGCGACCCGGTACACGAGCGGTTCGATCAGTCCTGCGCCCGTGCTCAGCGCCCCGAAGAGCGCCACCAGGAGGAGCCGTCGGCGATACGGTTTCGCGAGGCCCCACAGAGGCCGCAAGGGACCGAGCCGTCCCACCGGTTGCTCCCGCATTTCCGGCCCAGAGAGCACGATACGCAGAACTGCTCCACCGGCGTCTCCGCGGCAAGGACGTCCGGTCGCTGACGGACCAGCCCGACGACCGACGCCGGGGTCTCAGCAGCCGCCGCACGTCGGGTCGCCGCGAGCGCTGGCTCGAAGCCATCGAACGCGAGTGGCAGCTCTTCGTCGTCGAGCGCTGATCGACGACGAAGAGCCATGGCGTCACTGCTTCGTCAGCGTCCAGGTGAAGGCGCCCGTCGCGTTGGCCAGCCACTGGCCCTCGTGGAACACGCCGACGACGTACGTGCCCGTGTCCGGGACCGTGTAGGCGCTACTCTGGGCGTGGCCGCTGTTGAGGTTCGTGCCGCCGAAGTTGGTGCGTACGACAGGGCCCGTGACAATCGGAGACCAGAACGCCGTCGCGACGTTCACCGGGCGGATCAGCTCGGCCGTGCCGCCGAGGCCGGTGGCGCCGCCCGGCACGGGAGTGTCGAGCGCGAGCACCACGTGGTCACCCCCGACCAGGTCGACGGTATAGTAGAGCTGGCGCCCGGGGACGTCGAGGACGTCGGTCTTGGTGGCGACGGTGCCGGCGAACGCCACCGCCGTGGGCGACGCGACCGGCAGGACGCTCGTCGTGAAGTTCCCCGTCGCGCCGCCGGTGCGGCGGACGTCGAGCGTGTAGCGCCCGGTGACGCTCGGCACGCCCGGTTGGAACGTCTGGAACAGCGGGCTCGCCAGCTCACCGACTTCGTCCCACGGGAGGCTGCTGAGCGAGCTGGCGTCGGTGTCGGAGTAGCTGCCGATCCAGTAGGGCTTGTCCTTGACCGCTTCGAAGGTGAAGCTCGCGAGGTCGCCGGCGTGGGCGATCGTCCCGGTCGCCACGGTGCCCGGGACGATCTCGGACGCGTACACGAGCTCGATCGGGACCGGCGGTGGCGTCGACGTGCACAGGTAGCCGCAGTGGATGGCGAGGACGTATTCGCCCGCGGCCGGCAGCTCGGTGGTGAGCTTGGCAGTCCCGCTGCCGTAGTAGGTCGCGGTGTCGAGCGTCTTGTCGCCCGCGAGGACGAGCACGTACGGGCCGAAGTTGCCGCTCAGGAAGGTCCGGAGCGTCCTGGGGGCGTCGGTGGTGATACGGTAGCGATGGACGCTGGCACCAATCTGGTCGGTACGCCTGAACGGGACCGACACGGCCTCGTCCGCGCCGAGGGTGATCGGGAAGACGTCCATCGTGTAGGTCTGGGCGGAGATCTGCTGCGTCCCGAACTCGACCACCACGTCCCCTGTGGCCGGGGCGGTGAAGAGCAGGTCGCCGCCCTTGGCGGGCCCGAACAGCGCGCGTGCCAGCTCGGTGCCGTCACGGAGCCTGGCCCGCAGCGTCCCGGTCCCAGCATAGCCCCCGTAGTCGGGTTGCATACGCACCGCATAGGTCTGTCCCTGGGTCGCGGCGATGACGTAACGATCCAACTGCGACGGCTTGAAGAGCAGCGTCGACGGGTAGTGGTACGGGAGGGCGAGCGGCACCTCGGCCTGCGGCGTGAGCTTCGTGAGCCGCAGCGTATATCCGCCGGGCTCCTGCGCCGTGCCGTCGACGGCGAGGTCGTAGCTGCCGGTCTGCGGCAGGGTGATGGTCAGGGCCGCGGGGGTCCGGTCGAAACGCTCGCTGTCGAGCGGGATCCCCCCGGCCGCCGCCAGGCTGAGCGTACCCGTGAGCAGCGAGTTGGCGGTCCGGTTCACGCTGATGGCGTAGGTATCCCCGGCCTGACCGTCGAAGGAGAACCGGTCGACCTCGCCGGCCGGGTCGATCGCGTAGTCCTGGTTCCAGGGTCCGGCGATGTGCTCGCCGTTGCCACCCGCGTCGATCGGCACGAGCAGGAACTGCACCTCCTGGACGACGCCCGAGGCGCCCTGCACGACCTTGGTGGCGCAGCGCGTGCCGTCGAGGTTGCAGGCGCGGAGCTTCGTCGGCAGGTCGGCGGGGATATCGACCTCGACGCCCCCGATCGGCACGAACTGGCGGACAGTGTAGTTCGGCTTGCGGTTGAACCCTGCCGGGATCGCCCGTGTGTGGAGGGTGGCCGGCTGGACCTCCTGCACGCCGTACGGCTCCGGGCCGATGCTGCACTCCGTCTCGACCGGAATGCTGTTGCCCGGGTCGATGTAGCACTTCGGCTTCGGCCGGAACGGATCCGGCGGGATGGCGATGGTATCGCAGTTCCACCACGAGAAGTGCGGTACCGTCGCCTGGAGCGCGAGGCCGGTCGGCGAGGCCGCCGACGCGACGATCGTGCCGACGCCTTCCTGCGTCCACTTCCCGGTCTGCTCGTCGAGCGACCAGAAGGGGACGGTGTCGTTCACCGCGGCGGGCGAGCCGTCGAGGTGCTGCGCCGTGTAGATCGGGATCTTGATGACGGCGGTCTTCCCCTGGGCGAGCTGCAGGCGCTGGCCGCCCTGCTCGAGCGCGTACTCGACGGTGCCGTAGGTGGCGATCGGGTTCGTGGCGCCGCCGCTCGTGCCGACGAAGTCGCCCGGGAACTCGGACAGATGGTCGCCGGAGACGTCGATCGGCGTCTGACTCGCCTGCACCGTCCCGGTGACCGGATGCCCCGCACCGTCGACGAGCCCGTTCGCCGGCAGGACCAGCTCGGCGCCGTCGCGTCCCGTGACCGTGCCGCCCGCGGCGGCATCGACGGGTTGCGCGGGATCCCGCGTCGTGAGGCTCCGCTCGAAGTACGCGGCCGCCGTGCCGAACGGCAGCTCGAGCACGTGGACGACGTCGGCGTAGCCCGCCTTGGAGAGGCGCAGCGTGTGCGGCACGCCGTTGGTGAGCGTCAGCGTCACGCGCCCCACCGCGTTGGTCTGGGCGCTGGGCGTGCCCGTCAGGTCGGTGACCGTGACGCCGGCGACGGGACCGTTGGCGTCGGTGATGCGTCCCGTCACCTGGGCGGCCGCCGCCGGGACGCACGTGCAGGTGTCCGAACACGTCCCGCCCCCGGGACACGCGCCACCGTCGCACTGCTCGCCCCCGCCGCCGTCGACGACCTGGTCGCCGCAGCGCGACTTCGCGGCGGCGAACGCCGACGGCTTGTGCTTCTTCGCCTTGATCGAGCCCGCGATGCTCGCGCAGTCCTTCGTGGCCCGCGCGGTGAGCACGATCTTGCGGACGTCGTCGCAGGTCTTCCACTTGACGGTGACCTGCATCCCCTTCTTCGAGGCCTTCGCCTGCGCACTCGTCGGCGGGCAGGCGGCGTCGAGTCCGCAGATGCCCGCCCGCGAGCACCAGCTCGGTGGTCGACTGTGCGGTGTCCGCGATCAGGTCGCGGCCTGCCGTCACGACGTAGCGCGCGTCGGGGCAGAGCTGCGGCTTCGCGTGCTTGGCGTCCGCGGGTCCGGCGATCAGGAGGACGATCAGGGTGAGCAGGAGGCGGTGGGTGTGCATGCGTCGCTCGCATGCTACGCTTCGGGCGGGCGAGATGTCCATGACATCCCGCACCGCACACCGCTGGGCACTCCGCATGCCCTACAGATCGAACACGGCGCCCTCGGCGCCGGCCGTCACCCTCACCGGCACGCGCATCGACGCCGTCGCCTCCGCCGTCAGGCGGTCGATGGCCTCGTCGTCGTGGGCCGGGTCGTGGTGGAAGGTCACCAGGTGCTTCGCCCGCGCGAGGCCGGCGAACGCGATCGCATGCTCGAGCGCGCTGTGGCCCCAGCCGACGTGGTTGGGATACTCGGCGAGGCTGTACTGCGCGTCGTGCACGAGCAGGTCGGCGTCGCGGGCGAGCGCGTGGCCCGAGGTCCAGTCGGCAGACGAGCGGGAAGCGTGGCACGCCGAGCGCCGGCTCGTGATCGGTGAGGTAGGTCAGCGTCGCGTCCCGCGCCGACGATCCGGTAGCCGACGGTGAAGCCGGGATGGCAGATGCGATCGGCGTGCACGCGAAACTCGCCGACGTCGAACGTCGCCGGTCGGGACGTCGTGCAGGACGAGCCGCGGCAGGTCGCGCAGATGGACGGGGAACAGCGGCGGCGAGAGGTAGCGCATGAGCCGCCCGCGCAGATCGAGCGTCGTACTCGCCGGCCCCCACAGGTGTGTCTCGACCGTCGGGGTCGTAGAGCGGGGCGAAGAACCCGAGCCCCTGGAGGTGGTCCATGTGGAGATGCGTGAGCAGCACGTCCACGCGCCGGAGCGTCTTGCGCGAGCGCCCGGCCCAGCGGCCGGATGCCCGTGCCGGCGTCGAGCACGAGCACCGTCCCGTCCGGCCCGCGCACCTCGACGCACGAGGTGTTGCCGCCGTACCGTGCCGTGTCCGCCCCGGGCGCCGCGACCGAGCCGCGCGTCCCCCACAGGCGGACCTTCACGCCGGTGTCTCCCAGAACAGGACGACCGCGCCGAGGATCTGATCGCTGGGGCGCATCAACGGGAACGCCGTCGCCTCGATGTGCCGGCGCGCCCCGTCCAGGCCGCGGATCCAGAAATCCCTGTGCGCCGGGCGGTGCTCGGCGATGGCGATCATGAGCGGCAGGCACTCGGGCGCGAGCGGACGACCGTCGTCCTCGGTGCACGCCCACAGGCGTCGACCATTCGCCCGCCGGCATCTCGCCGGTCTCGTCGAAGCGCATGCCGAGCACGCGTTCAGCGGGCTCGTTGTAGAACAACAGGGTCCCGTCCGGATCGACGAGGAACACCGGCATCGCGAGAGTGCTCGCGAGCTGGCGGGTGAGAATGATCTCGATGGGCTTCTGCGACATGGGGGTCGCGACCGACTGGCCCCCTCTACGACCGGGACGTCCCCGACGTCAAACCTCCCCGGACCGCAGACGCTCGATCCAGCGGCGGTAGACCTCGATGGGATGCGCCCCCATGACGACCGTGTCACGGCCCTCGGCGCGCACGGACGGCACGCCCGTCGCGCCGTAGCGGACGGCCTCGTCGTGGTCGTCCATCACCGCGCGCAGCAGCGCCGGGTCGTCGATGCGGTCGAACTCGGCGGCCGGCAGGCCGACGTCCGTCCACAGGGCGAGCAGCGTCCCGCGTGCGGTGATGTCGCGGTTCTCCGTGAAGTACGCACGCAGCAACCGCTCGTGTAGCCGCGCGAAGGCGGGCTCGCCCAGCGTCCGGGCCGCCTTCGCGGCGAGTGCGGCGGCACCGAGTGCGACGGCGGTCCCTCGTCGGTCGCCCACTCGCGGAAGGTACCGCCGTCGGGCTCCGCCGCGGGACGCCGCCACGTGCGCGTGTAGGCGCGGAACGCCTCGAGCGTCCGCGGCTCCGGGCGCGGTCGGAGCAGGAAGCTCTTCCACTCGACACGCACCGCCCCCGCAGCCTCCTCCTCCAGGCGGCGCAGCCGCACCGCCGCGTTGAAGCACCAGGGGCAGAGGTAGTCGGAGTACGCGATCAGGACGAGCGGCTCGGCCACGCCGGACGATGCCCGCCGCGAGGCCGCATCGTCAAGCCCGAAACGTCGGGTCGGCCTGGACTCGGCGGGACGGGTCGCGTACCCGTCTCCGGATGAAGGATTTCCAGGGCAAGGTCGCCGTCGTCACCGGCGGCGCGAGCGGCATCGGGCTCGCGATGGCGGAGCGCTTCGCCGCCGCCGGCATGAAGATCGTCCTCGCCGACGTCGAGCGCGAGGCGCTCGGCGCGGCCGAGCGCGCGCTCACCGCGAAGGGCGCGCAGGTGCTCGCCGTGCCGACGGACGTCTCGCGCGGCGCGGACGTCGAGGCGCTGGCGACGCGCACCTGGGAGCGCTTCGGTGGCGTGCACGTGCTCTGCAACAACGCCGGCGTGGCGCAGGCCGGGCTCTCGTGGGAGCGCAGCGTCGCCGACTGGGAATGGGTGCTCGGCGTCAACCTGTGGGGCGTGATCCACGGCATCCGCGTCTTCGTGCCACGCATGATCGAGGGCGGTGCCGACGGCCACATCGTCAACACGGCGTCGATGGCGGGCCTGATCTCCGGTCCCGGGATGGCCCCGTACAGCGTCACCAAGCACTCGGTGGTGACGCTGTCCGAGTGCCTGACGATGGAGCTGTCGCTCACCGGCAACGGTCGCATCGGTGTCTCCGTCCTCTGTCCCGGCTGGGTGAACACGCGCATCCTCGACGCCGGGCGGAACCGGCCCGCGGCTCTGAAGGAGACCGGGGCGACCAGGCCGGAGACGGCCGCGATGGAGAGCGCCGTGCGCGGCCTGCTCGCTGAGGGCCTGCCGCCGGCCGCCCTCGCCGAGCGCGTGTTCGAGGCCGTGCGAGACGACCGCTTCTACATCCTGACGCACCCGGAGATGAAGGCGCTGATCCGCACCCGGATGGAGGACATCCTCGCAGAGCGGGCGCCGACCTTCCGCAGCCCCGTCTGACCGCTGCGCAGCGGCTGAGCAGTCGCCGTCGATTCGGGCAGCGGAGGAGACATCCGACGGACGGTCCGCTACCGCCGCTGGCGATATCCCTCCGGCACGCCACGTGCTCTGGGGGCCGGATGCCGGCCCACCCCGCGATCACGTCGCCGGTGCAGGCGTACCTCGATCGCCTGCACGCACGGCACGTGGCGCTGCGGGACGGCGAGGTCGCCACCTACATCCCCGAGCTGGCCAAGGCCGACCCCGAGTGGTTCGGCATCGCGTTCACCACCACCGACGGGCACACCTACGAGGTGGGCGACACCCGCCAGCCGTTCACGATCCAGTCGATCTCGAAGCCGATCGCCTATGGACTCGCGCTCGAGGACCAGGGCCGGGCGGCGGTGCTGGCGAAGGTCGGCGTCGAGCCCAGTGGCGAGGCGTTCAACTCCATCAGCCTCGCGCCCGGCACCGGGTCGCCCGCTGAATCCCATGATCAACGCCGGAGCCATCGCCACGACCTCGCTGATCGCGGGGCACTCCGCCGACGACAGGCTGGCGCGGCTCCTGGCGGTCTTCTCGCTGTACGCCGGCCGCCCGCTCGGGATCGACGAGGCCGTGTACCTGTCGGAGAAGGAGACCGGCCACCGCAATCGCGCGATCGGACACATGCTGCGCAACTTCGACATCCTGACCGAAGACCCCGACGCCGCGCTCGACCTGTACTTCCGCCAGTGCTCGATCGCGGTCGACGGCCGCGACCTGAGCGTGATCGCCGCGACGCTCGCCAACGGAGGGTTGAATCCGCTCACGGGCGAGCGCGCCATCCCCCACGAGCTGGTCGAGAGCGTGCTCAGCGTCATGACGACCTGCGGAATGTACGATTTCGCCGGCCAATGGCTGTATGCCGTCGGGCTCCCCGCGAAGAGCGGGGTCGCGGGCGGCATCCTGGCGGTCCTCCCCGGGCAGATGGGGATCGGCATCTTCTCGCCGCGCCTCGACACGCGCGGGAACAGCGTCCGGGGCGTCGCCGTGTGCCGCGATCTCTCGCAGGACTTCAATCTGCACTTCCTCCGCGTGCCGCGGTCGGCGCATGCGGCGATCCGGGCCCAGTACAGCCTCACCGGGGTCAGCTCCAAGCGGGTCCGCAGCGAGCGCGAGCGCCGGGCGCTCGACGCCGTCGGCGAGCGGGCGCGGGTGTACGACCTGCAGGGCGATCTGGTCTTCGCGGCGATCGAGGCCGTCGTGCGGCAGATCGTCCACGCCCATGCCGAGCTGGAGGTCGCGATCGTCGATCTGCGTCGGGTGAGCGCCGTCGAGCCGTGCGCGGCGCCGATCTTCGTCGAGCTCGCGATCCAGTGTGGCGAGCGGGAGAAGCAGCTCGTGCTCGTGGGCGCGCAGCGCCACCCCGCATTCCTCCGGGTCGTCGAGGAGCAGCTCACGGCCGCCGATCAGTGGGGGCGTCTGGTCACGTTCCCGGACCTCGATCTCGCGCTCGAGTGGGCCGAGAACCGGCTCATTGCCGAGCACGATCCGCTCGCCGTCGCGCCGGCGACCGTCGCGCTCGCCGAGCACCAGCTCTGCGGCGGGCTCGATCGTGCAGCCCTGAACCGCCTGGAGGCGGTCCTCGAGCGACAGCGGTACACCCATGGTCAGGTGATCATCCGCCGCGGCGATCCGGGCGATGCCGTCTATCTGCTGATGAGCGGACAGGTGAGCGTCACGCTGGATCTCCCCAACGGACAGCGCACCCGCCTCTCGACCCTCTCGCCGGGGATGACGTTCGGGGAGCTCGCGCTCGTCGATCGGTCGCCCCGCACCGCGGACGTGCGCGCCGACACCGCGGTAGAGTGCTGCGTCCTGTCCGCTGCCGCGCTCGATCGCCTCGGCGTGGCGGAGCCGCGCATCAAGACCGCGATCCTCGAGAACCTGTTGCGCAGCGTGCATCGTATGGTGGCGCGCAACAACCGCGAGCTGGCGACGCTGACGCAGTGATCCCGGGCGCCGTCTCGCACCCCGGAACCTGCCATGGAGGAAGTTCCGGGCTGTGCGAATCCGCTGACTCCGCCGACGTTCATCCGGTCTGGCATGACCGATGCTTCACCTGAACACATGTCGATCCTACGTGCACTGCTTCCAGCGTTCCTCCTGCTCGCGACGGTCACCGATGGTTTCGCCTTGAACGGCATCTTGGCCGTTCGCTCCACCCAGGCCCAGTTCAAGGTCCAACACTGTGGAGGTTTCAGGGATCGCTTTCCTGCCACGGTGCAGCTCCGTGATGATGGAACGTGGGCGGCCATGACCGACGGACCGACGTTCTCCGGAACGTACGCCGTGGCTGACGCGAGTGGGCGCAAGCTCGCGCTCGCCTTCGATTCCGATTCTGAGGCCGGCTTCTACGCGAGCGTCGTCAGCGACGCATCGGAGCTGTGCAGAACCGCGGTGTCGGTGACTTCGTTGACCGCAAAGGCCTTCGAGGTCACGTTCAATCGCAAGGGGACGCGAGCGAAGCTCGCCATACGCTTCGTCGGAATTGCTACTGCCCGCGGTCGTACTGGACGAGTGACCAATCGCCTGACGGGCCAAGGCCGCTGGACCGCCGGCTGACGCCGTCCGCCCTGCTCTACAAGGCTATTGAGTGGGCATGGTGTAGAGGTGCTATGAGTGGGCCCTAGGAGGACGCATGAAGCAGTTCGTGGGTGTCGCGTTCCTCGGCCTCCTCTGCCTGGCCCTCGGGGCTGGGCCCATCCGGGCCGCACACAAGAACTGTCCTCGGCTGTGTCAGACCGAAATCGGGACCTGCCGAGCGGCCGTCCCCCCGAACAGCAGCTGCCCACACCGACGGCATGCCGCCTGCGTCAGCCGCCTGCAGAAAGCGCGTAGCCAATGCCGGTCCCGTATCCTGCATCAGTGCAAGCAGAATCCGGATGCAAATACCTGCGTGCCGCCGACCACGACCACGGTGCCGACCGGCGGCAGCACCACGACGACGCTGCCGGGCACGGCGTGCGACCTCTCGCAGACGCCCTGCACGGGAACACTGGTCGGTTCCGGCGGCATTTCGGTGAACGAACCGTTCGACTGCTCGAACTCGTTTGCGAACTTCAATCCAGCTGCCATGAACCCGCAGACGCGCTTCCACCTCGTCGTCAGGACGCCACCGGCGGACGTCGCGACGCTCAACCTCGAGCTCAGCTTCAACGGCTCACCGCAGTCGCCGCGCACCTATGCCTTCCCGGCGAGTCCCGCCTTCGGTGACTTCGTCCTGATGAACCTGGGGCCGGGCATCGTGCCGAGCGGCGTGCGGCTCATCTTCGGAGCCTCACCGCTTCTGGACTTCGCCGCGGGACCCTCGGTCGGCAGGGGCACGATGACGATGGCGATCTCCAGCGCCGGCCTGCGTCTTGGGGGCACCCCTGGGGACTGGTGTCTGCATGGCACCCTCGACGCCACGTTGCCGGCGCCGAGCGGGGGACAGTCCGTGACCCTGCACGCGACGTTCTGATGAAGACTCCCGGCCCGATCGTGCTCGCAGTGAGCGTCCTGGCGCTCGCGAACGTCTCCACCGCAGCGACCGAGTTCCATGGCGCCGCGGGTTGGACCCGGAAGATCGCAGACCAGACCCACGGCGGATACCTGAAGGACGACAGCCACGGCGACGAGCATTACGGACCGGCGTCGGCGCATGCGGCCGAGTCCAGCCTCCCCGAGCCGGCGATCGGTGACGACTTCCTGGCGATGGGCGGCGAGGCGAACGCGGCAGCCAGCGGGCTGAGCGCCAGCTCGGTCCTGCACCTCGCCTCCCATCACGACTACGGCAACGAGGCGGTGGGCTTCGAGCTGTCGTCGGGCGCCGGCGCGACGATGACCATCGACGACCTCCTCTTCACGGGACCGCCCGGGGCGACGAGCGTCCCGACGTCGGTCAACGTGTACGTGAACGGCCTGCTCAGCGAACGGAAGCAGCTCTGCTGCTCCGGGGGCGCGACTGCCGTCGTCTCCGTGACCATCGCCGGTCGCCCCGTGCGCGGGTTCAGCGTGGTGTCGGATCCGGTCGGCCCGCAGGTGTATCCCCCGGGCGTCGACGTGACCCTCCAGACGGCGCACCAGGACCCGAACATCACGACGAAGACGGCGGCATTCGCCGGCACGTTCGCCTCCGGATCCACGGTCGTTCCACTCGGCTCGAGCGTCGCACTGATGATCGGGCTGTCGACGCACGAGGACCTGCTTGGTGGCGCCGGGCCGGGTCAGTCGCAGTTCGATGCGAAGTTCACGGGCGATGCGTCCCACACGGTGCGGCTTCCCCTCGCCGGACCGATCTTCAATCTGCCCGACGGGTACAGCGTCAGCTCCGCTTCCGGCCTGATCGTCGGCAATCAGCTGGGTACGCTCGCCACGGGGTCGACGACCACGTCGACGATCGTCGGGGCGACGACCACCACCACGCTCATCCCGGGCCGTGGATGCGCGGTGCTGGACGGGATCGCGGGCGTCGACTGCACGTGTCGTGCGGGGGTGTCGGCGGTGTGCCCGGACGTCACCGTGCCGTCCAGCGTCACGACGCCCTTCGCGCAGGCGTGCTCGACCGCGGACGCCGCTGCGGCGGCGTCGGGCAAGAAGGCCACTCGCCTCTTCCGCAAGGCCGTGAAGAAGGTCGACAAGCTCGGTCGGGCGATCGGGAAGCCGAAGGTGGCGAAGAAGCTGTCGTCCGCGTGCGCGGCGGCGTTGAAGACGCTGTTCGGGAGCCTGCGCGCGGAGATCGACGGCCTGCGCGCGCCGCGCTGAGGCGCGGTCAGCCGCTGCCGGCGTGCGCGGTCAGGTACTCGAGCAGCTGCCGCTGCTCGTCCGCCGTGAGCCACGGCATGCCGCGCTGACGGAATCGCTCCTGCATGCGGGGCACCTGGAAGGCCCACATCTCCGCCGTCATCGACTCCGGCGCGTAGATCCTGTGGCAGCCACCGCAGCGGGTCGTGAGCAGGATCGCGCCGGGCGAGTCCGGGTCGGGCAGCGCAGGGCTGCAGCCCGCCGCGGCGGCGAGCAGCAGCAGGACGGCACCCCTCAGAGCGCCTCCCGACAGAACGCGATCTGCCCCGGCGCCTCGGCGACGCCGACCTCGAGCGCCGCGATCACCCGCCCTCCTGCTTCGGCGGTCAGCGCGACCCGGAGCCGACCCAGCAGATACGCCGCCAGCTCCTCGGCGGAGCTGTGCGCGATCGGCAGCAGCCGCACGTCCGCGCGCGGAAAGCGGAAGCGCCCCCCGTCCTCGGTCGTCACCTCGACGCCGTCGTCCGACTCATGCACCGTCAGGCACTCGCTCGCGCGCGGAACGATGACCCGCTCGTCCAGCTCCTCGCACAACGCCCGTGCCGTCCGCTTCACCAGACCGAAGTCGAGCACGTAGCCCTCCGGCCCGAGCTCCGCGTCGACGCGCACCGACACCTGGTAGTTGTGCCCGTGTAGCGGCTCGCGGAATCCCGGGTAGGCGATGAAGTGCGCCGCCGAGAACTTGAGGTACTCCTTCGCGACGACGACGCTGTAGCGCTGGGGCGCGGGCATCGCTCGCGGTTCTCGCCGCGGCCAGCGTCCAAGTCAACCGCGGCAGGCGAGCGTCACTGGATGTCCTCCAGCACGTCCAGGTCCTGGAGCCGCTGCTGCACCGTCTGCCAGGCGAGCACGAGGTAGAGGATCGTGGCGCCCACCGTGGCGAGCGTGAGCACGATCTTCATCGCGCGCGAGAATCGGGGGCTCCGCCACAGCAGTGGCAACGCGAGGGGGCCCAGCACGAGGAACAGCAACACGAGTATGCCGACGGGCCGGTGGTACCAGCGGGTTCCCGTGGGGGCGGTGGTCATGCGACGGTGGCCGTCAGCGCTTCTCACCGCGCACGGCGTGCATGTCAACCGCCGCGCCGTGCCGCGCGCCAGGCCTTGCCAACTCGACGCGGCGTCGGCAAGAGGTCATCCATGGGTCGAACGCGTCCGCGACCGAAGGTTGGGCCGCGGATCGCCGCGCGCACCCCCGGGGGGTGGGACGACCGGCCCTACACCCGCATCGCGCTGCGGCCCCTCTCCCCGACCATCGGTGCCGAGGTCGAGGGCGTGTCGCTCGGCGACGACCTCGACGACGAGCTCCATGGCGAGGTGGCGCGCGCACTCCTCGAATGGAAGGTGCTGTTCTTCCGGCGCCAGCACATCACCCGGGAGCAGCAGGCGGCCTTCGCCAGACGGTGGGGACCGCTCGAGCACCATCCGTTCGCCAAGAAGTTGCGCGCCTCCAACCAACCGGAGGAGGCCCCGGAGGTGCTCCGCCTCGAGAAGGGCGCCAACGCCAAGGGCACGGAGAACATGTGGCACAGCGACGTCACCTGGCGCGAGGAGCCGTCGCTCGGCTCCGTGCTGCGGGCCATCGAGGTACCGCCCGTGGGCGGCGACACCCTGTGGGCCGACATGGGCGCCGCCTACGACCTGCTCCCCGACGACGTCCGCCGGGAGATCGACGGCCTCATCGCCGTGCACGACTGGATCGACACCTTCGGCCTGGGCATGGACGAGGCCACCCGCGATGCGCTGCGCCCGGACTTCCCGCCGGTGGAGCATCCCGTGGTGCGCACCCACCCCGAGACCGGGCGCAGGACGCTGTACGTGAACGGCTTCTTCACCCAGCACATCGTGGGGCTCGACCGCGACGCCAGCGACGAGCTCCTCGCCATGCTGTACCGGCAGGCGACGCTGCCGGAGGTCCAGTGCCGGTTCCGCTGGCAGCCGGGCGACGTCGCCTTCTGGGACAACCGCTCCACCCAGCACTACGCGTCGTCCGACTACCACCCCCAGCGTCGGGTGATGGAGCGCGTCACCATCGTCGGCGACCGGCCGCGCTGAGCTCCGCGACCGCTCCGCGACGGATCGGCGCGGAGCGAGCCAGTCGCGCAGCGCACCCGCGTGGCGTCCTGCTGCGGAGATTCGGCCGCGCAATCCGCGAGCTGCTCGTCGCTGAAGGCCCGCCGCATCTCGCGGCCGACGTCCACGATCAGCGTCCGCGTACCGTCAGCGAAACCCCGGGCGCTCTGCGCCCAGTCCATCATCTCCAGCCGGAAGCCCAGCTCCTGGGCGACCTGTCGCACGGCTCCCTCGACCCACCGCTTGCCCCTGTGTATCTCGTCGATCGACGCCATCGTGATCCGTCCTCCTCTGTCCGCCGTTGGGCGCCGACCACGCGTCGTCGGGTCGACGGTGTCGCCCGGCGGGGACGGGCCAACCCGACTGCGAAAGGGATTAGGTTCCGGAGAGCCAGCCCGTCCCCGAGACGGACACACTCGACCCTACGGCACCTGCCAGTATCCGCAAGGGGGGGCCGCGGACGGCCGCCAGACGCACGACACGGCCCGAGCGCCGTCACGGCGCAGTGGCAGTGGCGAGCGGCACGGACGAGGTCCGCTCGCGAGACGACACCGCGAGCGCCTCGCGGGCGGCGGCGCGGCCGGTCATCACCGCGCCCTCGATCGTCGCCGGCAGGCCGGTCTGGATCCAGTCGCCGGCGAGGAAGAGGTTCGGAACGGTGTGGTCTACACGCCGGGCGGGCGGCGTGCGCCGCAGGCGTCAGCGACAGCGTCGCGTGACGCTCGCGGACGACGAGCGCGCGTCGCACCGTGGCGGCGCGGAGCGCCGGCAGGACGGCGCGGACGTCGGCAGCGACCTCGGCGACGATCGTCTCGTCGTCGGCGTCGTCCCAGAAGCGCGCGCCGCTGGTGACCGTCGCGACACGCGTCCCGCCGCAGTCGAAGAGCCACTGCGCCCGCCCGGCGGTGAGACCGAGGAACCCGCTCCCCCAGGCGACGCGGCGATCGAGCCACAGGTGGACGCTCACGATGGGCGACGTGGCGAGCGTCGCCGAGGGCGCGGAACGGCGCGGCGGTGCGGAGCGCCTCCGGGAGGATCGCCAGCAGGGCGCGCACGGGCAGCGCCAGGACGACCGCGTCGGCGTCGACCCGCGTCCCGTCGCGCAGCACGACGCCGTCGATCCGGTCCTCGGAGAACGTGAGCGCCTTGACGCCGGCCCCCGTCCGCACGACGCCGCCGTGCTCCTCGATCACCCGCCGGGCGTCGTCGGTGTAGAGCGCGGAGAGCGGCACCGTCGCCACGGCGAACCGCGCCGCGCTCGCGCCGGCGAAGAAGAGGCGGGCGAGGACCGCCGCGAACGGCGCCGCGGCGGCGACCTCGGGCGTCTCGTTCAGCGTCGCGATCGCCAGCGGATCCCAGAACCGCGCCCGCATCCGCGCCGACTGACCGACCGCCGCCAGCGCCTCCGCCACCGTCCGCTCCGCGAGCCACCCGTCGTTCCGGCGCGCACGAGCGACGAGCCGCAGCGCGCCGGCAACGACCCGCAGGCGTTCACCCGCGAGCGAGCAGCCGATAGCGGAGCAGCGCGGCCGGCGCCTGCAGCGGCCCCGGCAGCGCCGGCGCCTCCACCGCGCCGACGCCGTCGTGCGGATCGGCCATCGCCACCGAGAGCCGCGGCTGCATCGCGAGCTTCGCCGACGCGCCGATCTCGGCGAGGAAGTCGAGCGTCTCGACGTACGCGCCCGACGAACGCGTGCGGGCCGTTGTCGACGACGTCGCCCGTCACCGGATCGCGGAACGAGTAGGCACGGCCGCCGAGGAACGGGCGCGCCTCGAGGAGCGTCACCCGCGCCCCCGCCCGCGCGAGCGTCACGCCGGCGGCGAGCCCGGCGAATCCGCCGCCCACCACGACGACCTGCCGCGCCATCACCGCCAGGCGCGAGAGGAAGCGGAGATGCGGACGCACCCACGCCGCCATCGCCAGGCCCGCCTTCTCCGGCCGGCTGACCCGGACCTTCGGTCCGAAGACGTCGAAGTGGCGGCGCATCACGTTGCGCAGCAGGCGCTCGTAGATCAGCCGCATCGCCTCCGCCGGCGCGAGCGACTGGCGGTCCTCCTCGGCGAGCGAGAAGCGCGCCCGGCCGTAGTGCTCGCCCGCGCGCGCGCACTCGAACGCCATCACGCGGCGGAAGGGCTCGGAGAGCCGGCCCGCCAGGACGTCCTCCTCGGAGCAGCCGAAGCGCTCGAGGTCCTCCTGCGGCAGGTAGATGCGGCCCTTGGCCGCGTCCTCGGCGACGTCGCGCAGGATGTTGGTCAGCTGGAACGCGAGGCCCAGCTCGACCGCGTACTCGCGCGCCGCCGGGTTCGTGTAGCCGAAGATCTCGATGCAGATGAGGCCGACGGCGCTGGCGACGCCGAGGCAGTACACCCGCGAGGTCATGCTCCCACGTCGCCCAGCGGGTGCGCCCCAGGTCCATCTCGACCCCGGCGACGACCGCCTCGAAGTGGTCGCGCGGAATGCGCGAAGCGCTGCACCGCATCGGCGAGCGCGACGCCGATCACGTGGCGCGGACGACCCGCGTAGACGCGGTCGAGCTCGGCGCGCCAGGCGGCGAGGAGCCGCGCCGGATCGCGCCGCGCGCCGGGATCGTCGTCGTCGGCCATGTCGTCGGCGGCGCGGCAGAAGGCGTACGCGGCGCAGAGCGCGCGGCGCCGCTCCGGCGTCAGCAGACGGAAGCCCCAGTAGAAGTTGGACGACGCGCGCCTTCGTCACCGCCTCGCAGTGCTCGTACGCCGCGGCGATCACGCCCACAGCCTCCCGCAGCACGAGACGGGCGAGGTCGACGCGTGTGAGCGTCGGTCGCTGCGTGAACACGTCGTAGTCCGCCGCCTCGATGCGGTCGAGGATGCCGAGACCGCCCGCCGCGAACAGCCGGACCTCGCGGCGGAGCCGTCCGCGTATCAGGCGCGTCAGCGCGAGCCCGCGCGCGAAGAGCGCCCGCGTGCGCGCGATCTCGAAGGTCAGCAGCTCGCGGAACGCGGGCGTCGCCCGTCCCGACGCGATCGCCTCGCGACTCCCCGGGAACGCGGTCGAGGTCCTCCTGCGGCACGTAGACGCGTCCGCGCGCGTGGTCGCCGGCGACGTCCTGCCAGAAGTTGGTCAGCTGCAGCGCGGTGCAGACGGCGTCGGAGCGCTCCTGGCGCGCCGGGTCGCGGTGGCCGAACAGGCCGAGGACGATGCGACCGACGGGATTCGCCGAGCAGCGGCAGTAGGCGAGCACGTCGGCGAAGGTCGCGAAGCGACGCGGTGTCGCCCGCCGCGTCGCGCCGGAACGCCGCGCAGCAGATCGCGGAAGGGCTCGATCGGCAATTGATGGCGGGCGATGGTGTGCCCGAGGGCGAGGAAGACGGGGTCGCTCGCCGCTCGCCGGGTCGGCGGCGCAGGCGAGCAGCTTCTCCTCCCATTCCGCGAGCCGCTCGAGCCGTCCCTCGGCCGGTCCCTCGTCGGCGAGGTCGTCGCCGCCGCGCGCGAAGGCGTACACCGCGGCGAGGTCGTGCCGCAGGTGGCGCGGCAGCAGCCACGAGCCGACGGTGAAGTTCTCGTAGTGCGTGCGCGCGACGCGGCCGCAGGTCGCGTACGCCTCAGCGGAGACGTTCGCCCTCCACGCTACGCCGCCATCGCCCGCGGCCGGCCGTACTGCCGGCGATCCTCGTCGGACGCCGCGGAAGACGAAGTCGCCGGTGAAGTCCGCCGGCGGCTCGCCGCCGGTCTCCGCGTCGCGGATGAGGCGCTCGTAGCGCTCGACGTCGATCGTCGTCCGGCGCGCGAGGAGCGTCGCCACGCCCGCGTCGGCCACCGCCGCGACGCCCGCGGGCACGGCGCCGGTGAAGAACTCGGCGCAGCTGCCGCTGCCGTACGAGAAGAGGCCGAGCGAGCCGTCCCGCGAGGCCGCTCGCCTCGCGCTCGAGCAGACCCGCCAGGCAGAGGTAGAGCGACGCGGTGTAGCAGTTGCCGACGTGGCGCGATGTCGCGCAGCCCGGGCGCGACGAGATCGGCGAACGACGCCGCCGCCGCCGGCGCTCGTCGACGGCGCGCCCGCCGTGGTCGAGCTCGAGCGAGGCGGCGGTGCGCCTTGTGCGCCATCTTCGGGAACGGGCGTGTGGTAGAGGAGCGCGCGCGACGCGCGGCGCTCGGCGGGGCCGGCGCTGCCGTCGAGCGCCCGCCACGCGCCGTAGCGCGCCGGCGAGCGCGTCGAGGTAGCAGTCGACCGAGTACTTGCCGTCGACCAGCGCCTCGCGCCGGCCGAGCGGCCGCCAGAAGTCGTAGACGTTGTCGGCGTGCGTGCCGCTCTCGCCGTCGAGGACCAGCGCGCGCGGGTCGCTGCCGACCAGCATCGCCACGGCGCCCGCGCCCTGCGTCGGCTCGCCCGCGGTGCCGAGGCCGTAGCGCGCGATGTCGGCGGCGATCACCAGCGCGCGGCGCGGCCGACGACCGCCCGCCCGCACCCAGTCGACGGCGGTCATCAGCGCCGCCGTGCCGGCGTAGCAGGCGTGCTTCAGCTCGTAGACGCGGCACTGCGAGCCGATGCCGAGGAGGTCGTGGACGAAGATGCTCGACCGGCTTCGCGTGGTCGACCGCGGTCTCGGTCGCGACCAGCAGCATGCCGATCGAGCGCGGATCGACGTCCGCCGCACGCAGCACGCGCGCGCCCGCGCTCGCCGCCAGCGTGACGACGTCCTCGCAGGGCGCGGCGATGGCCATCTCGTGGACGCCGAGCCCGTGCGGTGTACTTCTCCGGCGCCACGCCGCGCGCCGCGGCCAGCGCGCGCGAGCGGCAGCGCGTACTGCGGCGAGTAGACCGCCATGCGGTCGATGCCGATGCCCGTCCTCATCGTGCCCCCCTGCTCCGCGCCCGGTACTGTCCGAGCGCCATCAGCGGAAAGTAGTGCCGGTAGAGGTGGTACCGGAGGTAGAAGTGGCGCGGGAATCCCGTGCCCGTGAACTGCGGCTCGTCCCAGGTGCCGTCGGCGGTCTGCCGCTCGAGCAGCCAGGCCACGCCGCGCTCGACCGCGGGACTCGCGGACCGTGCGCCCGCGGCGAGGAGCCCGAGCAGCGCCCACGCCGTCTGCGACGGCGTGGACTCGCCCGTGCCCGCGAGGCGTCTCGTCGTCGTAGGAGGCGATCGTCTCGCCCCAGCCGCCGTCGGCGTTCTGCCGCGCGATCAGCCAGTCGACCGCGCGCGCGCACGTACGGCGCGTCGCATGTCCTCGCCGATCGCGCTCGAGCCCGGCCAGCGCGCGACCAGGTGCCGTAGATGAAGTTGACGCCCCAGCGCCCCCACCAGCTGCCGTCGGCGCGCTGCGTGCGGCGGAGGAAGTCGAGCGCGCGCGTCGCGCGCGGCCGTAGTCCAGTCCGGTAGCCGACCGTCCCCATCAGCTCGAGCAGGCGGCCGGTGAGATCCTCGGTCGGCGGATCGATCATCGCCTCCATGTCGGCGAACGGGATGCGGTTCAGGAACTCGGCGTCGTTGTCGGTGTCGAAGGCGCCGTAGCCGCCGTTCCGGCTCTGCATGCCGAGCGTCCAGTTGAGTGCCGCGGCGATCGCGCGGCGACCCGCCTGCGCGTCTGCGCGATCGGCAGCTGCGCTGCAGGACCATCAGGATCACCGCCGAGTCGTCGACGTCGGGATACCAGTCGTTGGCGAACTCGAACGCCCAGCCGCCCGGCTCGAGGCGCGGGTTGGTAGACGCTCCAGTCGCCCGGCTTGAAGATCTGGTTCGCCGACCAGCCAGTCGGCGGCGCGGCCGAGCGCGGGATGCGCCGGGTCGCAGGCCGGCGTCGAGCAGCGCCTTGCGCGCCGAGCGCGGTGTCCCAGTTCGGCGAGACGCACGGCTGGTACATGAGCTGTGCCCTCGCACTCGACCAGGAAGTCGTCGATCGCCCTGGATGCCGCGCGACCATCGCCGGATGGTCGTCGGCGAAGCCGAGCGCGCGCAGCGCGAGCACCGAGTTGAGCATCGCGCGGCTGGATGCCGCCCCACTGCCCGTTGCGTGTCCTGATGGCGGAGGATCCACTCGATCGCGCGCGCCACGGCGCGCCGCCGCGGAGCGGCTTCCACGGGCTCCGGCCGACGAGCTTCGAGCGTCGCGGTCGAGGGCGAGGAAGAAGTTCCGCCAGGTGATCAGCTCGCCGGCGGCGCGGAACGCGACGTCGGCCGGCGTCGGCGGACGCGAGCCACAGCTCGGCACGGCCGCCTCCGGCGGCGACGTGCGAACGTGCGGCGGCTGCGCCATCAGCAGGATGAGCGGCACGACGGTCCCGCGCGCCCAGCTCGACATCGCGTAGATGTTGATCGGGAACCACGGCGGCAGCAGCACCAGCTCGACCGGCATCGCCGGCATGCCCGCCTCACGGGAACTGCCCGAAGTAGCGCGAGCCAGATGCGCGTGAAGACGCCGGCCTTCGCGAGTCCGCCGCTGGCGAGGATGAACGTCGCGGGCGCGGCGCGAGCGCCGGCTCGTCGGCGCGCGAGACCCGCGAGCTTCAGCGCGAAGTACGCCTCGATCGTGATGCGAGAGGTGCCGGCGGACCGCCGGCCCACAGCGGCCAGCTGCCGTCGGCCCGCTGCGTCGCGAGCAGGCGATCGGCCATGCGGCGCTCGCGGTCCGGCTTCTGCCGCCCGAGCATGCGATTGAAGAAGACGTACTCCGCCTCCATCGTCGCGTTGGCCTCGAGCGGCGCGTGCCAGTAGCCGCGCGCATGCTGCTGGTCCGATGAACCACGTCGTCGCCCGGTCGATCGCCGGCGCGACCCGTTCGCGCGAGTCCGTGCGTGCCGCGCCCCGCCCTCCACCAGCACCAGCGTGCTGCTCATGCCGCCTCCTCCACGCCCGTCGCCGAGCGCGACGGTGAACGTCCGAATGCCTCGCTCCTCGAGCCGCGACGCGACGCGGAGCGCGTCCGCGGCGAGCGCGATCACCGCACCGCCGGCACCGCCGCCGGTGAGCTTCGCCCCGAGCGCGCCGGCCGCGCGGGCCGCACCGACCGTGGCCTCGACCTCCGCCGACGACACGCCGAGCGCCTCGAGCAACGCCTGGTTGCGGTCGAGCGCGCGCCCGAGCGCCGGCGCGTCGCCGGCGGCGACGGCGCGCACGCCGTCCTCGACCACGCACGGCCACCTCGTCGAAGAGCGCTCGTGCCGGTCGCGGTCGGCGTGCCAGCGCTCGCGCAGACCACCGACCGCCGCACCGGTGCTGCGCGGCCGCGCCCCGAACGCGACGACGAGCGCCGAGCGGCGCGCCGGGGCGCACGGACGTCACCACGGGCGGCTCGCCGCGCACGAAGCGGAAGCAGCCGAGACCGAGCGCCGCGGCCGCCGGGTCGACTGCCCGACGGCGTGCCGTGGAAGACCGCCTCGAGCCGCCGGCCGGCGTCGAGCTCCTCGATCGCGCGACAGCGCCACGCCGGCCGCCTGCGCGCAGGCCCGCAGCACCGCCACCGACAGCGCCGCGGAGCTGCCGAGCCCGATGCCCGGCGGGAGGTCGGACGTCACGCGGGCGACCAGGTCGTGCGCGTCGAGCCCGACGAGCTCTGCCGCGGCGCGGAGCACGCTCGGTCGCCCGGGGGTCGTCCGCGAGCTCGGTCCGATCGGTCTCGACGCACGGCCCACGGCCCGCGCCGGAGCTCGATCGCGAGCCCACGCCCGATCCCGGCGGCCAGCGCCGGCCGCCCGTAGACGACCGCGTGCTCGCCGAGGAGGATGACCTTCCCCCCGGCGCGGCCGCGGGCGGGCAGGATCACGATCCCGTGACCATCCCGCGCAGCAGCTCGCGCGCCCGGTCGATCTTGACCTCGCCGTTGGCGATGAGCTTGCGCCGCAACTCCTCCGCCGCCTCGCCCCGCGCCCCCGCGGCGTGGGTCACCGCGCGCGCGTGCAGCGCCATGTGCCCCTTCTGGATGCCCTCCGTGGCCAGGGCGCGCATCGCCGCCATGTTGGACGCGAGGCCGACGGCGGCCATGATGCCGCCCAGATCGCGCGCGCTCGTGATCTGCAGCATGCGCAGCGCGAGCCGCACACGCGGGATGCGACTGCACCACCGGGCCGACCGTCGACACGGCCATCGGCAGCTCGATCGAGCCGATCAGGTGGCCGTCCTCGATGCTCCACTCGGAGAGCGAGCGGTACTGGCCGTCGCGCGCGGCGTACGCGTGCGCGGCGGCCTCGATCGAGCGCCAGTCGTTGCCGGTGGCGAGCGCGACGGCGTCGATGCCGTTCATGATGCCCTTGTTGTGCGTCGTGGCGCGGTACGGATCCGCCCACGGCGAACTCGTAGGCGTAGAGCATCCGCTCGGCGACCTCCTCGCCGCTGAATCCGGCGCGCGCGAGCGCGCTCACCGGGACGCGCACGCCGGCACGGGCCAGGCGCCGGTCGGCGAGGTTCGAGAGGATCTTCAGACAGACGACGCCGCCCGCGATCTCCTCCACCATCGGCGCCAGCCCCTCGACCAGCGAGTTGACGGCGTTGGCGCCCATCGCGTCGCCGGTGTCGACGAGGACGTGGACGACGACCATGGTCTCGCCGCGCGGCGAGCGGACCAGCCGCACCTCGACGTCGCGCGGGCCGGCGCCGCGACGGCACGAGCCCCGGCGTCAGCTCTTCGGCGGCGCTCGAGCAGCCGCGCGCGCGCGGCGCCGAGCCGCTCGACCGCCGCGCCCGGGTCGGGAACCTGCACCAGCTGGATCTGCCCGATCATGGCGCCGGGGTCGGCCTCGACGGCGAACCCGCCGCCCGTGCGCGCGACCAGCGCCGCGTTCGACGCCGCCGCGATCACCGACGGCTCCTCGACCACCATCGGGATCACGCGGTCGCGCCCGTTGATCTGGAAGTTCAGCGCGACGCCGAAGGGCAGCGCGAACGTGCCGACCGCGTTCTCGACCATCGTGTCCGCGATCTCGAGCGGCAACGCGTCGGCCGCCGCCAGGACGTCGACGTCCTCCGCGCTGAGGCCCAACGCCTCGGCGAGCTTCTGTCGCCGCTCGTCGACGCTCATGTCGTAGAACGCCGGAATCCGTGAGCTGCTCATGCGCCCCCTCCTGCAATGACCCAGTCCCGAAGTCGTTGACCCAGCACCACCGGCGCACGGCCGAGCGCGTCCAGGTCGCGCGAGCCGGTCAGCACCAGAGCGGTGCGGAGACCGGCGGTGAGGAATTCGATGTACTGCCCGGCCGCGGCCGTGCCGCCCTCGCGCCAGGCGCGGAAGACCGGCAGCGCCACGCCCGCGACGCGGGCGCCGAGCGCGATCGCCTTGGCGACGTCGAGCCCGGTCCGGATGCCGCCGCTCGCGATGACGTCGAGGCCGAGCCCGCGCACACCGAGCAGCGCCGCCGCGGTCGGGATGCCCCAGTCGGCGAAGACGTCGCCCAGCGCGCGCGCCGTCGCGTCGGCGCGCAGCGCCTCGACCTTCACCCACGAGGTGCCGCCGGCGCCGGAGACGTCGATCGTGCGCACGCCCGCCGCGACCAGCTGCTGCGCGGCACGGCGCGAGATGCCGCATCCGGTCTCCTTGACGATCACGGGCACCGGCAGCTCGCGCACCAGTCGGCGAATGGTCTCGAGGCCGCCGCGGAAGTCGCGGTCGCCGCCCGGCTGGATCATCTCCTGCGCCGGGTTCAGATGGATGCAGAGCGCGTCGGCTTCGACCGCACGAACGAGGCGCTCGACCTCGGCCGTCGTCGAGCGCGGTGGCCTGGACGACGCCCAGGTTGGCGAGGACGACGGTCGTGGGCGCGTACCGCCGCACCTCGAACGTCGACGCGAGCGCCGGGGTGCGGTGCATCGCGCGCTGCGACCCGAGGCCGAAGGCGATGCCGTGCGTCTCGGCCACCTCCGCCAGCGCCTGGTTCACCGCTCGGGCCTCGTCCGTGCCGCCCGTCATGCCGGTGATCAGGAGCGGCGCGCGCAGCCGCTTGCCGAGGAAGGTGGTGCCGACCCCGACGTCCGCGACCGCGAGCTCGGGCAGCGCCTCGTGCACGAGATCGACGTCGTCGAGCAGCGTCGTCTTGCCGCTGAACTCCACCGGCTGCTCGGCGCACAGGTCGAGGTGCGCCTGCTTGCGGTCGCTGATCGCCTCAGGCAACGGCGACCCCTTCCGCGGCGATCGTCACGTCGAGCGGGACGATCCCCTGCTCCTGCCACGCGCTGCGGACCGCCGCCGCGACTGCCGGCGTCGGCGCGAAGGCGACGCCGCAATCCCCGGCGCCGGCACCGGACGGCTTCGCCGCCGCGCCGGCGCGCTCCGCCGCCGCGACGAGCCGCGCGAGCGCGGGGGTGACGAGCGGCAGGCCGCAGGCCACCCCGAGCGCGTCGAGCGCAGGGGTCGTCGCCTGCACCGCGTCGAGAAAGCGCGCGGTGTCGTTCGCCGCCGCGGCGGCCGCGGCCCGCTCGGCGATCGCGGCCAACGCACGGAGCGAGGGCAGCTCGAGGCCGGCCGCGTCCGCGAAGCGCCGCAGCAGCGGACTCGTCGCCGCCGCGTCGCCGGTCCAGCCCGCGATGACCGAGAGCCCGGCCGGCAGGGGGCGCGACGTCGCCGCCAGACCGTCGCCCGCGCGGCGCACCTCGACGACGCCGCCGAGCACGGCCGCCGCCACGTCGCCGCCGCTACCGAGGCCGTCCTGCAGGACGGCATTCGCGGCCAGTGCGGTCCGCAGGACGTCCGCCCTCTCGCGACGTCCGTCGGCCGCGAGCAGCGCCGCCGTCGCCGCCACGACGGTCGCCGCGCTGCGACCGAGCCCCAGCTTGCGCTCGCCGATGAGGAACGCGCGGGAGTCGACCATCATCCGGCCGCCGCCGGCACCGGCGGCGCGGCGCGCCGCCGCGACGGCCGCGGCGTCACCGCCGCGGGCCGGGCCGTCACCCACGCTCTCGCGCGTCCCCTCCGCCACCGATTCCACGATCAACGGCGCGCCCGCGGCGGGCTCGAAGCGGATCGTGGCGTGGCGCTCGACGGCCGCGACCAGCGCCGGCGCGCCGCCGAGGACCGCCCACTCGCCGGTGAGGAAGAGCTTGCCGGGCGCGCGCGCGACGATCGCGCTCATGCGTCCACCTCGACCCCGCCGCCGGGAGCGCAGGTGAGCACGCGGACGACGCCGGGCACCGCGGTCAGGGCATCGGCCACGCGCGGCGCGTCGGCGGGCGCGCAGAGCACCTTCACCTGCGGGCCGGCGTCGATCGTCACCCAGGCGCCGACGCCGTCATGACGGAGCTGCCATACCCGATGGATGCACTCGACGGTGGCGCCGCGCCAGTAGAGGAGCGGCGGCCGCGCCCCGAGGCCGATCGCGTGCATCGTGAGGGCGCTGTGCTCGGCGACCAGACCCAGTGCCTCGAGGTCGCGAGCACGGATGGCCGCCCGTGCCTCGACGAGATCGGCCTCGGCGGTCGTCACCCATGCAGGATAGAGCGGCGACGTCTGTGCGTGCGCCATCCCGTCGCGCGACGACACGCTCTTCGGCGCCGCATCGGTGACCGCAACCACGACGCGGACGTCCCACGCGTCGCGGTCGAGGAGCGGCGCCGCGACCGAGTCGGCCCCGTCCGCGCGTTCGCCGCGCTGCCACTCGACGAAGCCGCCGAAGACCGAGCGGGCGGCGGAGCCGGAGCCGCGCCGCGCGAGTGCCGACAGCGCCTGCGGCTCGAGCTGCATGCCCGCCGCACGCGACGCCGCGGCGGCGAGCGCGGCGAACGCGGACGCGGACGAGGCGAGACCGACGCCCCGGGGCACCGTGCTGCGGGTCGCGACCCGGGCGCGCTCGCGGCGCCCGGCCTGCTGCCGCACGAGGTCGAGGAACGCCGTGACCCGACGTCCCTCCTCCCCGGCAGCCGGGCTGCCGTCGATCTCCACGAGATCCGCCTCGCCGCCGCCGAATCCGACGCGCGCCTCCGTCCACAGCCCGTCGAGGGTGAGCGAGATGCTGCCCGTGGCCGGCAGGTTCAGGCTGGCATCCCGCTTGCCCCAGTACTTCACCAACGCGACGTTCACGTTGGCTCGGGCGGTTGCGCTGTCCCCGACCATCTCCGGCTGCCCCGCTTCTAACCCTTTCCCAACTCCCACGCACGCCCCTTGATCCTGACCGAGCGCTCTAAACCGATCGGTCAGCCGAGTCGTCAAAAAAAACCGAGGTCGCCCTCGGCCGGTGCGTCATCGTGGACGTAGCGCCGATATCGGCTGGCGCCGATGAAGTCAAATCTCGTCGGCGCCGAGCGCAGCGAAGAGGCTCGACTCACGCTGGTAGAAGCCCTGCGTGTGCAGCGAGTCGCGCAGCCCGAGGAGCGTGTAGTCGAGGTGATGACAGAGTTCGTGCAGGAGGGTCCGCAGAAACGTCCGGCAGCGCACCACCTGGCCGCGCTTGGCAGTCAGCATCCAGACGGTGATCGTGTCCCGGACGCTACCCGTGCCCGGGACGTAGAGCCCGTGCAGCTCGCCGTTGCGCGTCGGCGGACGGCGAAGCGCGATGCGCACGCGCACGGGCGGCACGCCGAGGGTGGTGGTGATGCCGTCGGCGATCCGCTGCGCGAGCGCTTCCACGTCGTCCGCGCGGCCGGTGTCGAGCACGCCGGGCAGCGCCGCGACGGCGCCCCGGAGCGCGGCCCCGGCGCGCAGCGGCACCATCGGCACACGATCGCTCGCCGCCGCCACCCGCTGCAGCGGCGCGGGCAGACGCCGGTACCATGCGGGCCGCGGCCCGGGCGCACGCTGCGCGGTCGGCATCGACTAGGAGGGTGACCCTAGATGGCCGTCGGCTGCGGCGAGCGGGGCGCGGCTGCGAGCGACGTGCTCGCTCCTCCCTCCTGCAGCGTAGCCATGGCTACGCCTCGTCGGTCGTCGCTGCGCTTGCCGCTCTCGCTCGCGCCCCCTCGCCTCGCTTCGGCGCCCATCGTAGGTCACCCTCCTGGACCGAACGTAGCGCACCCGGGGCGTCGCCGACAAACGTTTCGTGTGCTACGCGGCGACCGTGGGCGACCCCGCACGTCTCGCGGCGCTGATCCAGGACGTCGTGCGCGGGCTGGTCGCCGGGGCGCCACCGCCGCCGACGCTGCCCTACCTCGGGATCGACCATCCGAGCGGGACGGGATTCCATCTGTTGGACGGCCTCTCGACCCGCGGCATCTTCCGCAAGTACGAGCTGGTGCTCGGTCTCGGGACCGGCCTCGGGGCGAGCGCACGCTGGCTCGCGACGCGGCTCGCCTGCGAGGTGGTGGGCATCGCTGCGTCGCCGGCCGAGGCTCTCGCCGCGAACGTGTTGACGCGCCGCGCACGCCTCGCGTCGCAGGTGCGCGTGATCCCGGGCGAGCCGTCGCGCCTGCCGCTCAGACGCGCCGCCTTCACGCACGCCTGGAGCGTCGAAGCACTCGCACGTCTCGACGACCCGGGCGCCACGCTCGCCGCGGCGTGGGACGCGGTGCGACCGGGCGGCACGCTCGCCGTGCAGGAGATCGTCCGCGGCACCGGCGAGGCGCCGGTGATCGCCGGGTGGTGGTTTCGCGACGTGGATACCCTCGTCGCCGCCATGGCCGCCGCCGGCTTCGTCGAGATCGAGGTCCGGGGAGTGAGCGCCGACGCCGGCGAGCGCAGCGCGCGCGTCCTCGCGGCGCGCGAGCAGCTCGTGCGTCGGGCGGTCGAGGATCCCCACCTCGCAACGCTCGCCGCCGAGCGCCACGCGCTCGCGGCGGGCCTGTCCGCAGGCGCGCTGGGCGTCCTCCAGCTGACCGCCCGCCGCCCCTAGAGCATATGTACCAACGGCTCCTCCTGCGCCGCCTCCGGGGGCACAGGCGGCATATGGCCCGTCGGTGACCGACCCCCTTCGTATCGGACCCTGCCCGGCCCAGCGCCCCCCCGCTCCTCGACTGTACCGACAGCACAGCACGCGTGGCTCGGCATCGAGGGATGAGCAGCTTCGGGGCGAGCCGGTCCAGCGTGACATACGTCCCGGCGATCGCCGACCGCGACGATCAGGAGGCACATTCTCGCCTTCCGGGCCCCGCGTCGCTCATGTTATCCCGCTGGGTCATGCGGACATGGTCACGCGGGCTCTCTGGGCTCGCCCTGCTGGGATGGCTCGCCGTCGGCGTGCGCCCGGCGGCGGCGACGTTCACCACCTTCGAGAGCGGGCAGGTCCGACCGCTGGCGCTGTCGCCCGACGGCACGCGGCTGTTCGCGGTCAACACGCCCGACAACCGGCTCGAGATCTTCGACGTCGCACCGGCCGGGCTCACGCACGTCGGCTCCGTGCCCGTCGGCCTCGAGCCGGTCGCCGTGGCGGCGCGCACCGACACCGAGGTGTGGGTGGTGAACCACCTCTCCGACAGCGTCAGCATCGTCGACCTGAGCGGCACGACCGCCGCGCGTCGTGCGCACGCTGCTGGTCGGCGACGAGCCGCGCGACATCGTGTTCGCCGGCGCCCCGGCGGGCCGCGCGCCTTCATCACCACGCGCGCACCGCGGCCAGAACCGCTCCTCTGCCCGACCGACGTCGACGGGCCGCGCTCGACCCGCAGCTCACCACCGCCGGCGTCGGCCGCGCCGACGTCTGGGTGTTCGACGCCGCCGAGCCTCGGCGCCCGCTGGGCGGCGACGCCGCTCGCCATCGTCACGCTGTTCGGCGACACGCCGCGCGCGCTGGCCGCGAGCCCGGACGGCGCGCACCGTCTACGCGGCGGTCTTCCACTCGGGCAATCGCACGACGACGATCTCCGAGGGGCTGGTCTGCAACGGCGGCGGCGGGCGCGCCGGCGTGCAACGTCAGCGGCACCGTCGTGCCCGGCGGACTGCCGGCGCCGAACACGAACTTCCAGGGCATCGCGCGGTCCCGAGACCGGGCTCATCGTGCGAGTTCGACGGCACCAACTGGGTGGACGAGCTCGGGCGGAGCTGGGACAACGCCGTCCGCTTCTCGCTGCCCGACAAGGACGTGTTCGCGATCGACGCCGACGCGAACCCGCCCGGCCGAGGTGCCGGCGCGGCGTTCTTCGCGGCGTCGGCACCGATCCTCTTCAACATGGTCGTCAACCCGGTGAGCGGGAAGGTCTACGTCACCAACACCGAGGCGCGCAACGAGGTGCGCTTCGAGGGCCCGGGCGTCGTTCGGCGGCACGCACCGTGCGCGGCCACCTGCACGAGGCGCGCATCACGCGTGCTCGACCGGCGGCACCGTGACTGCCGCGCCACCTGAACAAGCACATCGACTACGCGCGTCGTGCCGAGCCCCGCCGGCGACCAGGGACGCCAGCCTGGCGATCCCGGTCGGCATGGCGGTGACGAGCGACGGCGCGACGCTCTACGTCGCCGCCTTCGGCTCGAGCAAGATCGGCGTCTTCGACACCGCGGCGCTCGAGAACGACACCTTCGTGCCGAGCGGCGGCGAGCCACATCGCGGTCAGCGGCGGCGGCCCGAGCGGGCTCGTGCTCGACGAGGCGCGCGGCCGCCTCTACGTGCTCACGCGCTTCGACAACGCGATCTCGGTCATCGACACCGCGACCGCAGAGCGAGATCGCGCACCTCGCCGCTGCACAATCCCGAGCCGGCGAGCGTCGTCGACGGCCGGCCGTTCCTCTACGACGCCGCTCCGACGTCGAGCAACGGCGAGGCGTCGTGCGCGAGCTGCCACATCTTCGGCGACTTCGACAGCCTGGCCTGGGACCTCGGCAACCCCGACGACGTCGTGCTGAACAACCCGAACCCGATTCGGGTCGGCGATCCGCTCGGCACCGCGTTCCCGACTTCCACCCGATGAAGGGCCCGATGACGACGCAGAGCCTGCGCGGCATGGCGAACCACGGCCCGATGCACTGGCGCGGCGACCGCACCGGCGGCAACGACGTCCAGCGCAGCCGACGCGCGCTCGACGAGGACGCGGCGTTCAAGAAGTTCAACGTCGCGTTCGCCGGGCTGCTCGGCCGCAGCGGGCCGCTCACCGGACGCGGAGATGCAGGCGTTCACCGACTTCATCCTGCAGGTGACCTATCCGCCCAACCCGATCCGCGCCTCGACAACTCGCTCACCCCGGACCAGCAGGCGGGGCGCAACTTCTACTTCAGCCGCAACCCGTCGGACACGTTCCAGACCTGCAACGGCTGCCACGTGCTCGATCCGCGGCGAACGGCTTCTTCGGCAGCGACGGGGCCTCGAGCTTCGAGAACGAGCCGCAGTTCTTCAAGATCCCGCACCTGCGCAACATGTACCAGAAGGTCGGCATGTTCGGCATGCCGGCGGTGCCGTTCTTCAACGCCGGCGACAACGGCAACAAGGGCGACCAGGTGCGCGGCTTCGGCTTCCTGCACGACGGCAGCGTCGACACGCTCTTCCGCTTCCACAACGCGGCCGTGTTCAACCAGAGCAACTTCCCGCCTCCGGTCGGCAACCCGGCGGGCTTCACCGGCGACATCCAGCGCCGGCAGGTCGAGGCCTTCATGCTCGCCTTCGACAGCAACCTCGCGCCGATCGTCGGCCAGCAGATCACGCTCGACCAGGATTCCGACGACCCGTTCCAGGCGACGCGCGTCAACGGCCGCGTATCGCTCTTCGTGCAACGCGCCAATGCCGGCGACTGCGACCTCGTCGCGAAGGGCGTCCTCGCCGGCGAGGCGCGCGGCTGGTTGTACGTCGGCGAGCAACGACTTCCGCAGCGACCGGGCCACCGATCCGCTGATCTCGCGTACGGCGCTCGCGGCCAGGCTAACACCGCCGGCCAGGAGCGCACCTTCACCTGCGTTCCGCCCGGCTCGGGCCTCCGCATCGGCCTCGACCGCGACGAGGACGGCGTCCTACGACCGCGACGAGCTCGACGCCGGCACCGACCCGACGGACCCGACGAGCGTACCGGGCGGCACCGACCAGCTGCTGGTCGGCCGGAAGATCCAGATCAAGAACCGGCTGCCCGACGAGGAGTCGCAGAACCAGATCGTGGTCTTCAGCAAGGATCCGCAGATCACCATCCCGGTACCGGGTTCGATCGACGATCCGCGCTGCGGCGGCTCGTCCCCGGGCACCGTCAAGGCACGCATCACGGTGCGGAGCGCCGCCAGCGGCGAGGAGCACACGACCGGCATGCCCTGCCAGAACTGGACGGTTTCCGGCAGCGAAACGGCGCCCCAGGGGTACAAGTACAAGGACAAGGAGCTCGACGACGGCACCGTGAAGACGGCGGTGTGGAAGCCCGGCAAGCTGCTGAAGATCGTGCTGAAGGGCAAGGGCCCGACCGTACCCGGGCTCGACTTCGACCTGCAGGTCGGCGTCGCGCAGTCCCCCGTCGACGCGACGCTGCGCAGCGGCGGACGACGGGTCTGCCTGCGCTGCGCCGACACAAAGGGAAAGGACGGCAGCGACGGGAAGATGTTCCAGGGGAAGGACCCTGACTGCCCGGCACCGACCGCGTGCGTCGGCTCGGCCAGCGGCGCCTTCCTCGACCGGATCCCCTAGAACGACTCGAACACCGGCACGTCGGTCCGCCCAGTCGGTAACAGGCGAGGAGCGGCAGAGGCGTCCGAGCGGGGCAGGGTCCGATCAGAAGGGCGTCGGTCAACTACGCGCTTCGTGTTGCCTATGGCCTGCTAGTATCGACGTCCGCCGCACCGTCGTCATTCAGAGACGAGCCTGTCCGCTCCGCAGCACGTCGGAGAGCGCGGTGCGACACGCCGGGGCGAGCGCACGGCCGCGTTTGTCCGCGTCCTTCTCCGTATCGCAGTATGAGCTCGCGGCTACCGGCACTGACAGGGCGAGTAATTGTGATGCCTATGCCCCCCACGGTCACGGGACGACGGGTGCGGCCGAGACCACGAGCGTGAAGCTCTGCTCATCGACGCCGCCGTTCCCGTCGCTCACCCGGACGGTGACGTCGTGGCTCCCGAGGTGGGCCCCTCCCGGTATCCACCCGATCACGCCAGTGATGGTGTCGATCGTCATGCCGGGCGGCGCCTGGGTCAGGGCGTACGACAGCGTGTCGCCGTCGGGATCGGTCGCCTCGACGTCGTAGGTGTAGGAGCCGGGGACGATGGTGGTCTCCGTGAACCCAGTGTAGCGCACCGCGTTCTGCGAGTTGTTGTAGAACCCGAAGAGGCCCGAACCGTAGGTCGAATCGCTCACCGCGATCGTGTCGAGCACGGTGGCCCCCTGCCGGACCTCGATGCGGATCTGACCCGGGGAGAAGTCCAGGGTGAAGCCGTACGTGACGTTGTCGGCCCACGGGATCGTGTTGTGGTAGAGATTCGCGACGCGACCCGGCGCGCCGTCGGTGTCCCACAGGTCGATACAGGCGAGGTTCGTGCCGGCGGTCACCGTCTTGACGGTCATGCCTGCGTCCGCGAACCCGCTGCAGAAGCTCTGGTCGGTCTGCTTCCAGTCGAAGAGATAGAAGTGGTTCACGTCCTGGTAGCCGAAGACGAAGCCGATGATGTCGTCGTCGTTGGTGGTCTCGACCGTGAAGGTCCCGTCGATGACGGCATCGACGACGTTGAAGTCGCTCAGGAAGAAGGCCGGGTTGGAGTTGTTGGTCTGCAGGACGCTGAGGCCGTCCGTGGCCACGACCCAGTTCGCGTCCCCCCCGCTGCTGGTGGCGGTCGATTGCACGGCGGTCCAGCCGGAGACGTCGACCTGCTGCGTGATCTGATCGAGGACGATCTCTCCCGCCACGGGTGACGAGACGATCTCGGGCGGCAGGTTGGGAAGGCTGGTGGTCGTGGTAACGGTGGTCGACGTCGTGGTGACCGTCGAGGACGTGGGCGCCGAGGTCGACGTGCTACTCGGCGGGACGGTTGTCGTCGTGCTGGCGCTGCCGGGGCAGCCGGCGGGCGCCGACGCATCCACCGCCTTGAACCGCCGGCCCGGCAGGTGCGTGGCGGTGCCACCGAAGCGCATGCAGTAGCGCTCGTCCCCCACGGTCAGCACCACATCGACCGGTGCCGGATCCGCATCGAGCACGTGTCCGAGGCCCGCGCCTCTGCCGAGGATCTGGAGCTGCTTTCCGGTGCGGACGAACACCTTCTTGATCGGGTCGCCCTTCACGTACTTCCAGCCCTTGCTCGGATCGCGCTTGCTGATCGGCTTCCAGCCGCCGGGGAGCAGCTGGTAGCTCGTATCGAAGCCCCCGTTCGCGGAGAACACGCGCAGGGATCCGCCGTGCCGTGTGGGATCTGCCTGCGGCCCATCCCCTGGTGCGGTCGTGCGGTCCTTCGAGAGGACCTGGAGGCGCTGCTTCTGTGGCTTCCCCTCCTTGGTGCCGAGGAGGAGGCGCTTGCCCGTGAGGGCCTGATCCGCCGCAAACGACGATGGAGGCGCGAAGTCCGTCGATAGGGCGGCGATGACGAGGCAGCAGAGAATGCGCATGGCCGCGCACCTTACGACGCCGGGGGGTCCGTCGGTCAATGCGGGATGCCATGGCATGTCGCTTGGCCGGCGCGTTCAGCGTGCAGTTCCGTATCCAGCCTCGCGGCGGCGGATCAGGGCTTAGCGCTGAGCGACTTCAGGTCGGCGCGGAGGAAGTCGTTGCCCCTTCACCCCAGCTGGGCGCGGTGCTCCCCGATCCGGCCGCCCGCGTCGTCAGGTGCTGCGAGTTCGGCAATATCCCGACGGTCGCCGCCGCCACGCTGCGGACGATGAGCTACACCCGCGTGGTCGCGCTGGACGGCGGCATCAAAACCTGGCGCGAGGCGAGCTTCCCGCTCGAGCCGACTACGCGGCCATTCTGAGGCGCGGCGCCGCCGTCAGACGCCCGCCGCAGCGAGCAGCCGCGGGATCGCCACCCGCGTCGAGAAGACCTCCTCGGCGAGGCGCCGCGCCGCCCGCGACGCGGCGGGATAGTCTGCCTCGACCGCGTCCAGCGCCGCGGCCGCTCCTTCGACCGTGTCGAAGAAGTGCAGGCCCGCGCTGGCCGGCAGGTGCGGCCCGGCCCCCGTCGCCTGCACTACGCAGGGCCGCCCGCTCGCGAGGTAGCAGACGGTCCGGTCGCTGATCCATCCCGCGCGGGCCTTGACGTACGCCGGCTTGGCGCACGAGAACTCGCCCCGCGATGCCCGGACGTAATCGCGGAACGCGGCGGGCGTGCCGGCGACGAGCGCGGGATCGGCGAGCAGCCAGCCGTGCCGCGCCAGCAGCGCCAGGTCGTCCGTCTCGCCGGGGTGAATGTTGGCGGCAAGCTCGAGCGCGACGTGCGCCCGCTCCGGCAACGCGATCAGTTCGATGAAGCTCGTACGCTTGTTGCAGTCGTAACAATCCCCGTCGAGGAACGCGTAGTGGTTGTTCCACCACTGGGTGACGGTGGTGTACCGCGCGCCGGGCGCCGCATCGTCGGGCCACGAGCCGAGGTGCACCGTCGGCCACACCCGGCGCCACTCCACATCGCCGAGCGGCACGGGTGAGTCGGGCGCCCCGAGGTTCATGCCGATGGTGAGGTTGACGTCGTGGCTGCCGACCCCCATGCCCCACTCGCGCGCCCACAGCTGAAACGCGCCCGGATCGATGTCGTAGAGCGCGGTGCGGGCGAACCCGGCCCGCAGCGGTGCCGTGTAGCTCTCGGCCAGGTTGAGCAGCAGCGCGTCGCGCTTGCGCGCCGCGAACTCGGCAGCCGACATGCCGAAGTACTCGGCCCGCCCCGGAGGATCCTCCCGCTTGCTGTCGGGAAAGTACACCAGCACGACGCGATCCTCGACGCCGAGCGCCTTCACCTGCGAGAGGAAGATCTCGATGCAGGCGCGGTCGCTCGCGGCGTCACCGCGGGTGAACAGCAGCTCGGTCCAGTAAACGTCGACGTCGAGCTCGCGCATCCCGAGGAGATACTGCAGCGGGATCCAGAAGCTGCCCCCGCCCTCGGGGTACTGCGCGACGAACCCGCAGCCGACGAAGACCGGACCGCTCATCGGCCTCCTGTCTATCTGCTCCGCGCCGCCGCTGCCAACCGCGGGCGCAGCGGTTGACATCACGTACGGGTCTGGGACGATCGGCCCAATGCCGCGCAAGGTGGTCATCGGCGTCGGGATCGCCGGCCATCCCGTCGCCGCCGGGGGCAACGCGTGGATATTCCTGCAGTGGGCCCTCGGGTTTCGCGAACTCGGATGGGAGGTGTGGTGCGTCGAGGAGCTCCAGTCGGCGAAGTGCATCGACACGCGCTGGCAACGGGTCCCCTTCGCGGCGAGTGCGAATCGCACGCACTGGGACGCGACCCTCGGCCGGTTCGAGCTCGACGGCTGCTCGACGCTGCTGGTCGACGGGGACGCGCCGAACCTCCCCGAGGCCCGCCGCTTCGCGCGTGAAGCGGATCTGTTCCTGAACCTGTCGGGTCACTTCGCCGATCCCCAGATCGTCATGCCGCGCGCCCGGCGCGTCTACGTGGACCTCGACCCGGCCTTCTCGCAGATGTGGGCCGACGTGTACGGAGTCGACATGCACTTCGCGGGGCACGACGTCTTCTTCACCGTCGGCGCTTGCTTCGGGGACCCCGGCTGTCGGGCGCCGACGTGCGGTATCCGCTGGCAGCCGACCTTCCCGCCGGTCGTCCTCCGTCACTGGCCGTTCGATCCGCAGCCCGCGTTCCGCACCTTCTCGACCGTGGCGCACTGGGGTGGCCATGGCTGGTGCGAGTGGAACGGCGAGTGGTACACGAGCAAGCGGGAGGAGTTCGAGAAGTTCGTCGACCTCCCCCTCCGCGTCCCGGCGCCGCTGGCGATTGCCACCGATGTCGGGGGACACGCCGCCGAGCTCGAGGGATTCCGCACCGCGGGGTGGACGCTCGCGGACACCGCCTCGGTGTGCGCCTCGCTGGCCACCTACGAGCGCTTCATCCGCGACTCCTCGGCGGAGTTCAGCGCGGCGAAGGGTGGCTACGTCCGCTCGCGGGGCGGTTGGTTCAGCGACCGCAGCGTCTGCTATCTGGCCAGCGGGCGGCCAGTCGTCCTCCAGGAGACCGGCATCGGCACCAAGGTCCCCACCGGCGCGGGGCTGCACACGTTCCAGAGCCTCGACGAGGCCGCGGCGGGCTGCGCGCGGGTGGTGGCGGACTTCGCCGCCGAGCAGCGGGCGGCGCGGGCGCTGGCCGAGCGATACTTCGCCAGCGAGGTCGTGATCGGCGAGCTGTTGCTGCGCGTCGGGCGCTGATGCAGGATCCGTGCGCGCCGGCTGAAGCGGCAGACCACGATCCGGCTCGACCAGGCGACCATCGACTACGCCGCGCATCGCCGGAAGCCGGCGATCCGGCGGAAGCCGGCGGCCTGAGGGGTCTTGCGCTCCCCGACGGTCCGCCGGACGCGCCCCCCAGCTCGGTCTGCTGAGCACTGAAGCTACTCACGGACGAGTCCCAGACCTCACGTCTCGTCGAGGTCGATCCACTTCTCGCGGGGCGGCGCCGGCCGGTACGCCGCCATCGCGTCGAGCAGCGCGTCGGCGGTCGCTTCGCGGCAGAGAAGCGCCGCGTGATCGGGACGGACGAAGCCGGCGGCGACGGCGTGCGCGACCAGCCCCGCCAGCGGCGCGAAGTAGCCGGCGGCGTCGAAGAGGCCGATCGGCTTCGCGTGCAGGCCGAGCTGGGCCCAGGTCAGCACCTCGAACAGCTCCTCGAACGTGCCGAGGCCGCCGGGCAGCGCTATGAAGCCGTCGGCCAGCGTCGCCATCTCCGCCTTCCGCTCGTGCATGCTCGGCACGACGCGCAGCTCGGTCACGCCGTGATGCGCGATCTCCTTCGTCGCCAGGGCGCGGGGGATGATGCCGATCACCGGCGCCCCTCCCGCCAGCGCCGCGTCGGCGACGACGCCCATCAACCCGATGCCGCCGCCACCGTAGACGAGGCCCATGCCGCGCACGGCCAGCGCGCGGCCGAGCGCCCGTGCGGCGTCCGCATAGGCGGCGTCGCTCCCGGTGCTCGACCCGGCGAAGACGCAGATCCGCTTCATGGGCTCAGTGCGGGAGGCGGCGGTGCCAGTCGGTCTCGCGCTGCCAGGCGGCGCCCGCGGCGAGCACGGCGACCTCACCGAAGGGCCGGCCGACGAGCTGCAGGCTGACCGGCATGCCCCCGGTGGTGACGCCGCACGGCAGCGCCAGCGCCGGCAGGCCGCTCAGGTTGAAGGGCCCGGTGAGCGACGCGAGGACCTCGGTGACGCTCGCCATGCTCTCGCCGAGCGCGACGAACTGCTCGTCCACGCGCGGCGCGGCCACCGGCGTCGTCGGCAGGACGAGCAGGTCAACCTCCGCGAGCGCAGACCCGAGCTCGGCGTAGAGCTGCGCTCGCACCTGCCCCGCCGCCAGGTAGTGCCGCGCGCTCACCAGCTTCGACATCTCGAGCAGCATGCGGCCCTCGATGCCGACCGCGTCGATCCGTGCCCCCAGCATCGGCCGCAGCGAGCGGTCGGCTTCGGGCAGCAGGATCGCGCTCAGCGCCTCCATCGCATGCGCGAGCGCCGGGACGGCGACGTCACGCAGTCGGACACCGGCCCGGCCCAGCTCCCCCAGCGCCGCGTCGACGGTCGTGCCCACGTCTACGCCGAGGCGCGCCCAGCCGAACGCCCTGAGCACGCCGATGCGCAGGCCGGCGAGCGGCCGGTCGAGCAGCGACGCATAGCGCGGCACCGGCAGCCGGGCCGCGGTGGGGTCGGCGGCGTCGGCCCCCGCGATGACCTCGAGCACGAGGGCGACGTCCTCCACGCTGCGTCCGATCGGCCCGACGTGGTCGAGCGACCACGCCAGCGGCGTCACGCCGGCGCGGCTCACGCGTCCCCACGTCGGCTTCAACCCGGTCACCCCGCAGAGGCTCGCCGGAATGCGGACCGAGCCGCCGGTGTCGCTACCGAGGGCCGCCGCGGCGAGTCCCGCGGCGACCGCGACGCCCGACCCGCTGCTCGAGCCGCCCGGCATGCGATCTCCGTCCCAGGGGTTCGCCGGCGTGCCGAGGACGGGATTCAACCCGTGCGGGTTGAACGCCAGCTCGGTCATGTGGGTGGTGCCGAGCACGACCGCTCCCGCCGCCCGCAGGCGGGCGACGCAGCCGGCGTCGGTGCGCGCCGCCGCGTCGGCGGTACAGGCCGCGGAGCCGTTGCCCCGTACGACGTCGGTGACGGCCATGTTGTCCTTCACCGCGACGGGGATGCCGGTGAGCGCCCGACCCTCACCGCGCGCGAGCGTGTCGTCGGCGGCACGGGCGGCAGCGCGGGCGGCCGTCTCGGTGTGGACGGCGAAGGCGCGTCGATCGCCGTTCTCGGCGGCGATGCGCTCGAGGTGCGCGTCGAGCACCTCGACCGCGCTCACCTGACGGGCCTGGAGCGCGCGCCCGAGCGCCGCGACGCCCGTCCGGGTGAGATCGACGCTCATGGATCGGCGTCGGCCACCAGCTGCACCGCCGGATCGAACGGCTCGACCGACCCGACGTCGAGCGTGGTGAGCGCGTCCAGCGCATCCAGGAGCGGTTGCGCCATGACGGCGACGACCGGGACGATCGCGTCCGGGATGTCTGCGCCCGCTGCCGCGAGCCGCGCCCGGAACCCGTCCGCCTCACTCATCGCGCGGCATGCTTAGCGCCGCGCCCTGCCACTGAGCAACAGGTCAGTGGCCGCCGCCGTGCCCGTGCCCGCGTCCACCCCCTCGACCTCCATCGCCGCGGCCCTCGCCGGAACCGCGGCCGCCACCACCGAGGCGCGGGTTGCCCACGCCGGCGCCGGGCATCGCCACCGAACCGGTCGGCACCGCGGTTCCGCCGGCGCGGAGACGTCCGCCATCGTTCGGCGCGGTCGGGCGAGCCCAGCCGGTGGGCCGCGTCGTCGACCGCGGTGGCGGCACGACGGTGCGGATGCGTCCGCCCTCGAACGGCGCGACCGGGTTCGGGGCCAGCGCACCGCTCCCGCGATCGGCGCGGCGCAGGTAGCCGCGGTGCGGGTCGGGGCCCTCGGTCGGCACGAGCTTCCGCTGCCACGGTGCGACCGAGCCGGCGGGACGATCTGGGAGCCGATCGATCGGCACGCGGCTCACACGCTCGATGCGATGCACGTCGGGTGGGCGATGGAATCCGCCGCCTCCGCGCCAGACGTGCCGAGGCAGGTGACGCCCGTCGACGTAGTACGGCGCGAGGTGTCGGGTGCAGAAGTACGGCTCGGGCACGAACGACCAGCCGCCAAGGCCGATCGACACACCGCCCCACGGCGACAGCGGAGCCCAGCCGACGTAGCCGCCGTTCCAGTTCCAGTCGACCCAGGCCGGCCCCCACGTCGAGCCCGGCACCCACACCCACCCGGCGCTGCCGAGCCAGCCCCAGCGCCCGTAGTGGAAGGTCCATCCCCACGGCTCGGAGGAGATCCAGGTCCAGCCGTACGGCGACCACGTCCAGTACCCGGCCGTGTATGGCCGCCAGCCGACCGTCACCGCGGGACGCCAGACCGGGCCGTACTGCGAGCCGATCCAGCTCCCGTACGGCGCCAGCGACGACTGATACTGATCGGGGCTTGGGACCGGATCGTCGGGCGAGTCCCACGTGGCGGCGGGCGGCGGGTCGTCGCCGGGATACTCCCACCCCTGGGCGCCCACCGCGGCGGCGGTCACCAGGGCGAGCAGTAGAGCGGTCACGAGGATGCGCACGTCCATCGGAACACGCGACGACCCCCGCGGTTACCGCCAGTCGCCCTCCTCGTCCACCACCTGGAGCCCAGGCAGCAGCGACTGGGGGAGCCCCTCGACGAACCGCGACGGCTTGCCGAGCACCATGCCGGTCGAGCGGTCGTAGATGTCGATCGGATAGCTCAGGTAGAGGTGCTCCTTGGCGCGCGTCACCGCGACGTAGAGCAGCCGCCGCTCCTCCTCGATCTCCTCCTCGTCGTTCACCGTGTGGTACGAGGGGAAGCGCCCGTCGACCATCCAGATGACGAAGACGGCGTGCCACTCGAGCCCCTTGGCCGAGTGGATGGTCGAGAGCGTGAGCAGCCCCTCGTCCTCGCCGCCCGCGGCCAGCACGTCGCCGACGCTGTCGGTGGGCGGCTCGAGCGCCATGTCGGAGAGCATGGACGCGAGGCTCCGGTAGCGGGCGGCGATGGTCACGAAGTGCTCGAGGTCCTTCTCGCGCTTGGGGAAGTCCTCGGGGTGCACCTGGCGGAGCATCGGCACGTAGAAGTCGACGACGCGCTGCACCTTCTCGCCCGGCGGCACGTCCGCCGTGCCCGTCTCGCGCAGCAGCGCCGCGAGGCGTCCCAGCTCCTTCGTGAACGCGCCGCGCCGCGGGAAGGTCGCCAGCCGCTCGGCCGCCTCCTCGACGTTCGACAGCCTCGCCCAGCTGGCGCACCACGCTCCTCCGCCGTCTTCGGCCCGAGGCCGTCGAGCAGGCAGCAGGATGCGGTGCCACGACACCGCGTCGCGCGGGTTCGCGATCACGCGCAGGTGGGCGAGCACGTCCTTCACGTGCGCCGTCTCGATGAAGTGGAAGCCGCCGCGCTTGACGAACGGGATGTCGTGCGCGCTGCAGCTCGAGCTCGAGGTCGAAGGAGTGGAAGCTCGAGCGGAAGAGCACGGCCATCTCGTCGCAGCGCCGACGCCCTCCTCGCGCAGCTCGAGGATGCGCTGCGCGACGAAGCGCGACTGCGCCTGCTCGTCCGAGCACTGCACCAGCATCGGCGGGCCGCCGCCGGCGGTCGCGCGCGCGCAGGATCTTGGTGTGCTTCTCGGCCGCCCGGTCGATGATCGCGTTGGCGAGCTCGAGGATGGGCTGCGGTCGAGCGGTAGTTCTCCTCGAGCTTGATGAGGCGCGTGCCGGGGAAGAGCGTCGGGAAGTCCATGATGTTGCGGAAGGTCGGCGCCGCGGAACGAGTAGATGCTCTGGCTGTCGTCGCCGACGGCCATCACGTTCTGGTGCGCCACCGCGAGCCCGCGCACGATCTCGGCCTGCAGCTGGTTCGTGTCCTGGTACTCGTCGACCATGATGTAGCGGTACGTGCGCGAGAGCTGCATCGCCAGCTCCGGGTCGTCGCGCACGACGGTCGCGCAGATGCACCAGCAGGTCGTCGTAGTCGACCAGGTTCTTCTCGCGCTTGTACTGCGTGTACTGCTCGCCGAGGCGCACGATGTCGTCGAGATGGTCGTAGAGGTGCGAGTAGCTGGTCTCGACGAGGTCGGGCACGGTGGTCGAGCGGTTCACCGCCATGCTCAGGATCTCGAGGATGGCGTTCTTCCGCGGGAAGCGCCGGTCCTTCCGGTCGAGGCCAGCCCGAGCGCGCAGCAGGCCGACGACGTCCTCGGCGTCGCGGCGATCGAGGATGGTGAAGCTGGGCGTGAGCCCGACCTGCGGCGCCGCGCGCCGCAGCACGGTGTTCGCGAACGAGTGGAACGTCCCGCCCGCGACCCGGTCGCAGCTGCGCGCCGACCAGCGCCGACGCCCGCCGCAGCATCTCCTCGGCCGCCTTCCGCGTGAACGTCAGCAGCAGGATGCGCCCCGGCGGCACGCCGGACTCGACCAGCCGCGCGACGCGGTACACCAGCGTCCGCGTCTTGCCGCTGCCGGCGCCGGCGATGACGAGCACCGGGCCGTCGAGCGTGGTCGCCGCGTCGTGCTGCGCTTCGTTCAGCTCGCCCGCATAGTCGATCTTGTATCGACCCGTCGGGCGCGGCTCCGACGGCTTGCGCAGCGTGTAGGTTTCCATCGGGGCTCGGCGGAATGTAGCCCGCGGTCCGCGGGGCGGCAAACCCTCGGCGCGGGCTCGGGGCTTCTCGGTCGCGTGCCGCATGATGCGGCGGTGGTGGGTGCCCCCGCGGAGGCGACGAGGCGCGCGGCCTACTCCGCCTATGGCTCCGTAGCGGCCGCGCTCTCGCCTCCGCGGGGACACCCACCACCGCCGGGTCGGTGCGCGGCACGCGAAACGCGGCGCCTCGGCGGCGCGCGCGGAGTGAGCGGAGCCGCGCACCGCTGCCGGTGCGGCCGCAAGCCCGATGGTGCAATCGCTGCGGCGGGGCCGGCGCGACGCGGCCGACGCATCGTCCGTCGAGGAGGGTCGAGTGCGCGATCGCGGCGATCCGTTCGTCACCGCGCCACGGTCGCGCGGGGGGCGGTGGCGGGTGCCCCGCGGAGGCGAGAGCGCGGCCGCTACGGAGCCATAGGCGGAGTAGGCCGCGCGCCTCGTCGCCTCCGCGGGGCACCCGCCACCGCCCCCCGCGCGAAGCGCGGCTCTACGAGACGACGCGACGGCCCGGGTCAGTCTCGGTTGCAGTCGCTGCGGACGAGCTCGGCGCAGAACGCCGCGTGATCGCCCGCCACGCCGCACGACGCTCGGATCGTGCGGCGCGCTGCCGACTTGCAGGCGCTCTTCACGATGCCCCTGAACGAGGCGCAGCTCTGGTTGACGCAGCGGTTGATGGCGGTCCGGCAGCTTCCCCTCCTGCAGTCGCGAGGGACGGCAAGCGCGACGACGTGGGCGTGGGCCGTCGAAACGGCGCAGACCAGGAATGTGAGCTGAACCAGGCGCTTCATGGCGGACGTCGATACGGGATTCGGCCGGGGTCTGCAAGGATTTCTTGGCGGCCGCAATCGTGCTGGCGCCACGGTCGCGCGGGGGGCGGTGGCGGGTGCCCCGCGGAGGCGAGAGCGCGGCCGCTACGGAGCCATAGGCGGAGTAGGCCGCGCGCCTCGTCGCCTCCGCGGGGCACCCGCCACCGCCCCCCGCGCGAAGCGCAGCCCTACGAATCCGCGATACCCCGCGAACGGACCCGCTCGACACCCCACGCGACCCCGAGCCCGATCGCGAGGCAGTAGACCGGCCGCATCCCGAGCGCGATGCGGCCGACGTCGTAGGTCGACAGCGACGCGATCGCCGTGGTGCCGAGGATCAGCACGACCAGCGGGACGGCGACCTCGCGGAACGGAGCGATCGCGTTCGGCCAGCCGAGCCCGTTCCAGCACGCGACGGCGAGCAGCAGCAGGAACAGCGGGAACGACGCGTAGAACACGCCGCGGAACACGTCGTGCCAGACGTGCATCGCGGCGAGGAGCGCGGGTCTGGGATGCGACGGTTGGTAGAGCTCGTGACGCTCGAAGTTGCTCTGACGGAAGGCCGCCTTCGGCACCCGGGACACCTGATACGCGTAGCCGAGCGGATCGGCGCGGACGGCGGCGAGGCCGAGGTCGCGAAAGCCGCGGGCGCCGAAGCGGGCGATCAGCGCGCGCACCGCGTGATACGGGTCGCTGCCCTTGGCCCGCTCGGTGGCGACGGCCTGGCGCATCGGGCCGTCGGGCATCTTCTCCCAGAGCCCCGAGTCGTAGACCTTGCCGAACACGCCGAGCGGGACGAACCACTGCTGCGGGCGGAACGGATTCGCACCCGCGCCCAACGCGACTGCGTACCAGACGGCGAGACAGAGGACGGTCGGTCCGGCGGCGGCGATGAGCACCCCGGGCATCCGCAACCGCGCCAGGTCCCAGAGTGCGAAGGCCAGCGGGATCGGCGCGTAGTTCGGCCGCACGAGCGCCAGCAACGCGAGGCCCCACGCGGCCCGCCACCAGTGTCCGTCGTGGATGCGCAGCCAGAGCGTCACGACGACCAACGACACGGTGAGGGCCTCGCTCAGCACCGTGGAGCCGTACTGCTGCACGTCGGGGTCGACCGCGAACAGCGTCGCGGCCACCACGCCGGCGGTCACGCCCCCGGTGAGAGCACAGCCGAGTCGGTACACGAGGAAGGTGGCGACACCCGACAGGAGGAGCGTCTGCATCACCAGCACGACCACCTCCGTCGGCGCGCCGAGGAGCGACGCCAGCCCCCGACAGGCGACCAGGAACAGCGGGTAGCCCGGCGGACGCATCGAGGTGACGATCCGCCCGTTGGCGAACGCGTCGGCCACGCGCTGGTACGAGAAGGTATCGTTGCCCGTGGCCGGACCGTTGGCGAGCCCGAAGGCGAGCCACCCCAGGGCTGCGACGACGCTCACCGCGAGCCCGATGCGCGTCTCGCGCGACACTACTCGACGTACCCGAGCGCCTTCAGCTGACGCGCCGTCTCCGCGTCGGGCACGTGCGCCTCCGGGGCGGCGTGCGCGCCCCGTCCGGTGGCCTCGTGCACGCGGGCGACGAACGCCGCCCGCTCGGTCGCATCCGCCGGATGCGGCGCCTGCTCCCCGGGATCGGCGACCAGATCGTAGACCTGCGCCGGGGGATCGTCGGCGAGCCCGCCGATCGTCTTCCGCGTCCCCTCGCGCACGGCGTAGAGCGGCGTCGCCCGTCCGTGCGCCAGCTCGGCGAAGGCCCACAGGTCGGGTGGCGGCTCGCCGCCGCGAACCACCGCCGAGAGGTCGCGGCCGTGCGTCGCCGCACCGGGCGCGACGCCGGCGAGACCGAGGATCGTCGGCATGAGGTGCACCGCACCGACGACCGCGTCGACCTTGCGTCCCGCCGGAACCCTGCCCGGGAACCAGAACACCAGCGGCACGTGGATCGACTCCTCGTACAGCTGCTTCATGTGCCCCTTCTTGCCGTGCTCGAAGAACTCCTCGCCGTGGTCCGACGTCAGCACGACCAGCGTGCCGCGCGGATCGTCACGGCGGGCGAGCGCCGCGAGCAGCTCTGCCAGGATGGCGTCGGTGGCGCCGATCTCGCCGTCGTACAGCGCGATCAGCCGCGTCCGCTCGCGCGCCGGCATGCCCGGATTGATCGCCCTTGTTCTGCTCGAAGTGCGAGAAGTCGAACGTGCCGTCGTAGTCCGGGTCGAAGGCACGGTCCCATGGCGGCGGCGGGATGTAGTCGTAGTGCGGATCCCAGAGGTGGACGAAGAGGAAGAACGGCGCGCGCGCCTCCGTGCCGAGCCAGCGGTCGACCGCCGTGCGCACGGCCGGACCGGTGACGACCTCGTGCGAGCGGTGGCGGACGGCATCGCCGGGCAGCGTCGGGTCGTCGTCGACGAAGTCGCCCTTCGCGAACGCCATCGTGTTCTCGTAGCGCCCGAATCCCTGGTCGAAGCCGAACGCCGCGTGCAGCGTCGGCCCGGTGACGAACGCCGCCGTGTTCCACCCCGCGTCGCGGAAGCGCTCGGCGAGGGTCTCGTGCGCCGCGGCGAGCGTGCGACCCGGCCGGTCGACCCCGTGCACCGACGCCGGCAGCCCGGTCAGCATCGACATGTGCGACGGCACCGTCCACGGCGCGGCCGAGTACGCGTGGGTGAAGGTCGTCCCCTCGCGCACCAGCCGGTCGATGGTGGGCGACGTCTGCCGCGCGTAGCCCCAGCTCGAGAGGTGGTCCGCCCGCAGCGTGTCGATCGAGACGAGGACCACGTTCGGCCCGTCGGGCGGCGCGGGACGGGCGCAGCCGACGGCGAGCGCCACGAGCGCGAGCAGCACGGACCGACGCACGCGGAGGCGGGTAGCATGCGTCCCGTTCGCCGGCAATGCGCCCCGGCGTCGGTCGCGTGCCGCATGATGCGGCGGTGGAGGGTGCCCCCGCGGAGGCGACGAGGCGCGCGGCCTACTCCGCCTATGGCTCCGTAGCGGCCGCGCTCTCGCCTCCGCGGGGGCACCCTCCACCGCCGGGTCGGTACGCGGCACGCGAAACGCGGCGCCTCGGCGGCGCGCGCGTCGTGTGCGGAGCGGAGGCGACAGGATGACTGCGACGCTCGATGGCCTCGCGCTCACCGGTGCCGGCCTGCGGAGCGGCGGAGCATCGAGCGGCGATCTTGAGGCGCGAGCGAAGCGAGCGCTCGCCGCGGCGTCACGGTCGCGCGGGTGGTGGGGGTGGGTGTGCCGCGGAGGCGAGAGCGCGGCCGCTACGGAGCCATAGGCGGAGTAGGCCGCGCGCCTTGTCGCCTCCGCGGCGCACCCACCCCCACCGCCCGCGCGAAACCGAGCCTCAGTCCGCGTACCCGAGCGCGCGGAGCTGCTCGCGCATGCCTGGGGTGACCGTGCCCGGTGCCGACGGCGCCGCCGCGAGGCCGGCGCGCCACGAAGCGAGCGCAGCGTCGAGGCGAGCGACGACGTCGGGCTCGCGCTCTGCCAGGTTGGTCCGCTCCTCCGGATCGGCCGCGAGGTCGTACAGCTCGACGGTGCCGGCCGGGCGCTGGAACGCCTCGACGTAGTAGACGTCCCGCAGCGTGCGGATCAGCTTCCAGCGATCGTCGACGACGGCGAGCTGCAGGCCGCGCGCCGCCTCCAGCACCAGCGGGCGCTCGGGCAGCGGTCCGGCGAGCGAACGACCGCGCATGCCCGGCGGGATCGGCAGGCCGGCGAGCGCGAGGATCGTCGGCGCCACGTCGAGTCCGCTCACCGGTTCGGCGCGCCGCCCGGGCGTGAGCTTCCCGGGCGCTCGCATCACCAGCGGCACGCGCAGGTGCGGCTCGGTGAGGCCGAAGTGATCGAAGTAGATGCCGTGCTCGCCCAGCCCTTCGCCGTGGTCTCCCGTCACCACCACGATGGTGCGGCCGGCGATGCCGAGGTCGTCGAGCTCGTCCAGCAGGCCGCCGAGCGCGACGTCGACGCCGCTCACCTCGCCGGCGTACTCGGCGCGCGGCCACGCGACGTCGTGGATGCCCGTGAGCCAGTCGGCGAGGCCGGGCGCGTAGGGCAGCCCGTCCTTGAGCGTCCGCGCCAGCGCGACGAGCCGGGCGCGCGGGCCGGCGGGGACCGTCGCCATCGGTCCGAGGAGCGGCGGGTCGATGAGCGCGGCCTGCACGCCGCTCGTGCCGACACCGAACGCGTCGCCGAGCGCGCGGACGTCGCGCGCGTGGCGTGCCATCTGCGCGCGGAGCGGCCCCTGGTCGTAGAGGAACCATCCCAGCTCGACGGCGCGCAGGTCGGGGACCGCCGGGGCGTGCGGGTCGCCGCGGTAGTACGCGCCCACGAACGGCGCCGGCGGCAGGTAGGGCATGTGCGGATCCCAGTAGTGCACCCAGAGGAACACCGGCTCGCGGCACACGTCGCGGAGCCAGCGGTCGACCTTGCGGTTGGTGTCGGTGGCGCGCCACGCCGACGGCGGGTCCGGCGGCGCGGCGACCTTCTCGAACGGGCGCAGGATCGGCGCCAGCGGACCGTACTGGCCGAGATGCTTCGCGCCGACGAACGCCGCCGCCCGGTAGCCGGCGGCGCGGAAGAGGCCGGGAAGCGCCGGCAGCTCGCGTGTGAGACGCGCGGTGTTGCGGTCGACCCCGTGCTCGGCGAGCGGCAGCGAGGTCAGCAGCGAGAGGTGCGACGGCACGGTGACGTGCGTCTGCGACCAGCTGCGCTCGAAGACGACGCCCTCGGCGGCGAGGCGATCGAACGCCGGCGTCCTGACCGCGCTGCCGTACGGGCCCGTGTGATCGCCGCGCAGCGTGTCGATGGTGACGAAGACGACGTTGGGCCGCGTCTCGCCGCCGGCGGGCGTGCAGTCGGGGCGACAGCCGGCGAGCAGTCCCGCGGCGCAGAGGAGGAGCCGCGGCGCGGATCAGCTCGCCACCTGCACGCGATAGCGCACGACCGTCTCGCCGTCGGCCGGCACGGTGCACGTCGAAGCCGAGCGTCCCGGCGTCGACCTTCACCGGCGGGTGGCTCGACTCGATCACCTTCCACTCGCCGCCCACCGGCTCGCGCAGCGTGACCGTCACCGGATCGGTCTTGTGGTTGCGGATGGTCACCTCGAACGCGGCCTCCAGGTCGTACGGCTTGGTGCCGAGCGTCTTGAAGTCCGTCTGCGTCCGCGAGGCGACGATGTCGAAGGCGTCGCCGGCCTTGAGTGTCACCGTCTCGTCCTTCGGCGTGTGCCCGATGCGATCCTCGCCCACCAGCTGCTCCGCGCCCGACGCGTCCTGCTTGTAGAGGCGGACGATTCCCGCGGGCAGCGGCATGCCGAGGTGGCTGGCGGTGTCGTTCTTGAACTCGACGACGACGCCCACCGGCAGCTTCCGCCCGAGGTCGCCGAGGCGCGAGCGCCACCACGTCGGCTGTCCGACGAGCAGGTAGCGCTTGCGCGAGCGCGATGCCCGCGCCGCCGAGCAGCCGCAGCTGCTTCTTCTCGTTCTCGGCGATCGTGACCTTCCGGTCGAGCGTGTACAGGTGGTAGTCGAAGAAGGCCTCCTCGGCGAACGCCGGCGCGGCCATCGCTCGGTCCTGCGCCATGGCGCGGAACTTCTCCATCGGCGGCGCGGCGCGGTTGATCGTGCCGGCGACCAGCTTGAGCGTGGCGTCGTCGTAGCGCGCGCCGCTCTCGTTGGTGAGCGTGACCCAGCCGGTGAGCGCGCCCTTGGCGTCGTCGGCCGACACGACCAGCACGTAGTCGGCCTCCCAGCCGAGCCCGCCGGTCAGGTACGACACCTCGACCGGGTGCTTCCCCGCGCTCGCGCTCGCCAGACGCCAGAGCAGCGTCGGGCGCGCGTACAGCTCCTCGGGCAGCTCCGGCAGCACGACGCGCCCGGGGAAGCCGACGGCGATGCGGTCGCCGATCCGGTAGACGTAGCCGTCGTTCGTCGAGAGCAGCGTCGCCTTCGTGGTCTGCGTCTGCAGCTGCTGATCGGTCTCGATCAGCTCGACCTCGTGGCCGACGTACTTCTCCATCAGCTTCGCCGGCGAGATCAGGTCGAAGACGTAGTTCTGCTCGACCACGGTCACGGCGTCGGGATCGCCGACGGCGCGGATGGCGACCGTTCGCGGGTCGATCCGCGCCGCGACGTCCTCGAAGCGGATCGTCGTCTCGCCGGCGGGCAGCTCGAGCGTCCGCGTGTCCTTCACCAGCCCGAGGTCCTGCGTGTAGGCGGTGATCGCGAGCGCGGTGCGGGACGATCGGTCGATGACGGGGACCGGCTCGGCAGCCGGGACCGGCCGTACCGCGAGCAGGGAGAGCAGCAGCGGGAGGAAGCGCGCCATGCGCCTGTCTCGTCCACGCGCCCCGCATCGTCAAGCGGGTTGCGAGCGGCGCGGCGCGAGGCGATAAACGGCGCGTGCGCGTCGAGCTCGATCTGCGGGGTGTCCCCTGCCCGCTCAGCTGGGCCCGGGCGCGGGTGCGCCTCGACGCGTTGCCGCGCGGCGCCGTGCTCGAGCTGCTGCTCGACGACCCGCGCGCCGTGCGCGACATCCCGCGCGCGGCGGAGGCCGCGGGGCATCACGTCGGCGACGTGGTCGACGACGACGGACACTGGCGCATCACGATCGAGACGTGAGCGCGACGGCCGGCGGTCAAGCGAGAGGTCTATGACGCCTTCATCTCGCATTCCTCCTTTTGCATATCGACGAATTCCCGGGGAATTGGCGCCGACTCCCCTTCGGGGAACCCATCGAACGGGTAGAAGGCCAGTGTCGCGCGAAGTAGACCTCTACGGGCACAGATTTGCCGACGTTGTGCAGGTTGGCAGTGATCCCAAGCGACGCGGGCCCCATCTGATGGGGAACGGCCAGCCGGGGCACCGCCGGTCGAGGCGGTCGGCCGGCATGAGCAGTTCGACCGGTTTCGCGGGCGACGCTGAGCGCGGCCAGCCCGGGAGCGGTGCCGATGAGTTCCCGTAGACAAGCCGCCGGGAGCCTGCTTCTTATCAACCGAAGAATCGCTGCACGGAAGGAGAACAGCATGCAACGAATGATCAGTCTTCGGCGGGGTGTGGGAGTCTTGGCTGTCGTGGCGCTTGTTGGCGCCGTCCCGGTGTATGCTCAGACGGGAGGCATGGAGCACCGCGACGACCGGCGTGACGATCGTGGCGCGGGACGGGACGCGAAGCAGGACTGCAAGGCCGGCGACGAAAAGACCCGAGCGGAATGCCGGGGCGAGAAACGCGACACGAAGCACGGCGGGAACGAGGGCACGGCCGACGGGGCACCCGCGGCGCAGCCACCCGCGGCGCAGCCCGCGCCATAGCGGCCCGCGGCTTCATTCCCGCGTGCTGGTGCCAGTAGGTCTCGGCGCCTCGGCAGCCCTCTCGGCATCGCGACGGACGCTCCTCAATTCATACTCGGCGGGGCTGATTCTGCCCCTTCCGCACCCCTTCGCGGCAGACGCGCAGGACGCTGGAGGCGCGACCCGTCCCGGTTGCCGGCGCCACAATCCACAAAATCCTCCGCGCTTTGGGGACATCGGCGCCGCGCGGCGGCACCGCGTCGACCGACCGTGCCACCTGCGCGGCGATAACGCCGGCCTCCGCGCCGCGGACCGCGGCCCTTGCACGTCGCGCTACGCGCGGAGCGCGGGCACGACCTCGGCCGCAAGCGTTCGGAGAGACGCCGCGCCGACCTCTCGCGGCATACCGGTCGAGCCCGGGATCACCCAGACGAAGTCGAGGCCGAGCGCCGCGAGCCTGGCGAGGCGCTCGCGGGCGTAGGCCGCGGGACCGGCGATGGCGAACCAATCGACGAAGTCGTCGCCGATACCGGCGGTGTGCGCGACGCCCGTCCGCGTGTGCTCGCGCATGTCGTAATGCTCGCGAAGCCAGCGGGCGGCCTCGGCCAGGGGCGGGGGCAGCGCCGCGAGCTTGCTTCCGGGTAGCGACGAGAAGCGCGCGAAGCTCGCCGCCGAGCCGCGGACGGCGTCGCGTGCGACGCGGCGGTCGTCGTAGACGACGCAGTTGACGAAGGCGCCGAAGCGAAGCGCCTTCGGATCGCGTCCCGCCGTCCGCGCCGCCTCGCGGGCGCGGGCCAGCACCGCGCCCACGTACTCGGGATCGGCCCCGACGGCGAGGCAGACGGCGTCGGCGCGACGGGCCGCGATCTCGATCACGCGCCGGCCGGTCGCGGCGACCATCACCGGCGGCTTCGGGACATCGACGTGCGAGCGCCACTCGATCCGGCTCGCGAAGCCGTCGCGGTCGACGGCGTCGCCGGCCAGGTAGGCCTGGAGCATCGTCAGGTAGGTCTCGAAGCTCGCGACCGGATCCTCGCGCTTCCCGATCCGCTGCACGGCCGAGTCGCCGCGTCCGATGCCGACGATCGCGCGCCCGCCGCTCTCGACCTGGAGCGTGAGCGCCGCCGACGCCGTGAGCGCCGGGTCACGCGTCAGCGAGTTGGTCACCCCGGGCCCGAGGACGATGCGCGACGTCGCCGCCGCCGCGAGCGCGAGCTGGCTCCAGACCTCGGGGACGAGGTTCTGGCTGTCGGGGAAGATGAGGCCCCAGAAGCCCGCCGCCTCGACCATCTGGGCGAGCGGTGCCGCCTGCTTGGGGCCGGCGAAGAGCAGGACGCCGATGTCCATGGGACGAGCCCTACCTCATGGGCGCCATGCGCGGCTACCTCGCGCGGGCGCGCACCACCCGTACCTTGATGGTGCTGGACGCCTCGTCGGCCTTGCCGCTCGGCGCGACCCCGGAGATCGTGAGCAGCGTCTTCAGGCGGCGCTTGCGCTTGAGCAGGCGCTTCCCCCACCGGACCGGCGTGAGAAACGGTCTCACGGTGTGACAGTATACCCCCACACCCGCGGAATCGTCCTTGTCAGTCGCCGCGCGCGGACGGTAAGGTCCGGCCCATGCGGACACTGCTGGTCCTGGTCGCCCTGCTGAGCTCGACCGCCTACGCCCTCACCCAGGCCGAGATCGACTCCGCCGCGAAGCGGGCCAACAACGGGCTCCGGTCGGTCGTGAAGAAGCTCGCGAGCGAGAAGCTGGCGGGTCGCGACAACGACACGCCCGCGTCGCTCGACGCCCAGACCTACCTGATCCGCAGGCTCCGCCGGCTCGGCGCCGGGATGAACGGGGGCGTCACGGACGACGCCGACTACAAGCAGCCGTTCACATACCTCGGGCAGACGGGGACGAACCTCCTCGCCGTGATGCCCGGCACGGACCTCGCCGGCCGAGTACGTGATGATCGGCGCGCACTACGACCATCTCGATTCGCGCTCGATCGGCACGGGTGAGTGCTCCGCCAACGGTGCCGTCGGGGGTGCGATCTGCAACGGCGCCGCCGACAACGCGAGCGGTGTGGCGGCTACGCTCGCCATCGCCAAGGCGATCAAGAAGCTGCACCCCCGGCGCTCGGTCATCCTCGCCCTCTGGGATTCCGAGGAGGACGGCCTGGTCGGTTCGGCCTACTACGCCGCGAACCCCCTGGTACCGAACGCCGCGGTCAAGGGATACGTGAACTTCGACATCCAGGGCGCCAACCTGCTGCCCTCCCTCAAGACGACGAGCTTCGCGGTGGGAGCCGAGACGGGTGGGTCGCCCTTCCAGGCCATCATCGACCAGGCCGTCATGGCCGAGGGCCTCGGCACCACGCAGCTCTCGTACATCTTCGGCCAGCTCCGCAGCGACTACGTGAACCTGGTCGCCGTCGGCGTGCCGACCGTCTTCTTCACCGACGCCAACAACGGCTGCTACCACACGGTGAACGACGACGTGAAGTTCGTCGACTTCGGGAAGCTCAAGCTGCAGACGCACATCGCATTCCGCACCGCGATCGCGCTCACCGAGACGAGCACGCCGCCGCCCTTCGCCGGGCCGAATCCCAACCTGGCGTCGTTCGCGGACCTGCAGCGTGTGGCCGCGCTCGTCCAGACCGGCCAGGCCGATCTCGGCCTCTTCCCGCCCGCGGACCAGACGTTGTTCGCGAACCTCGACAGCACCCTGCAGGCGATCCTCGCCGACGGCGAGGCGGCCTTCGATTCGGGCGACGTCGGAACACTGCTCGGCGGTGCAGTCAACGCGGTGAACGCCTTCCGCCGCGTCCCCTGCCAGAAGTTCTAGCCGTCCGGTCGACGGACGTCGGCCGGGCGACGCGACGGGCGCAGCTCCAGGAACACCGGATGGCGGGCGCGTCCGTCGCTCGTCCACTCGGTGAAGCGGACGGTGCAGACCAGCGCCGGCCGGACCCAGTGGTGCTCGCGCCCCGACGGCGGATCGCCGCGATCGAACGGGCAGCGCGGGATCGCGAGCGGCGCGAGGCGCGCAGCCAGCGTGGCGAGCGTGCGGTCGTCGAGGCCCGAGCCCGCGCGCCCGGCATAGACGAGCATGCCGCCGTCGTCGAAGTAGCCGACGTGCACGGCGCCGAGATGCGCGCGCGACCCCTGCGGGGCCGTCCAGCCACCGATGACGAACTCGCCGACGCGATCGCACTTGACCTTGAGCCACTCGGCCCGCCGCCCGCCGCGGTACGGCGCGTCGGCGCGCTTGGCCACGACGCCTTCCCCACCCGCCGCGCGAACCGCGTCGAGGAACGCCTGCCCGTGGCCCGCCACGTGATCCCCCCACCGGATCGTCCCGCGCGCCGACAGCACGCGCGCGAGCCGCGCGACGCGCTGGCGGAGCGGCAGCGCACGCAGATCGCGACCACCGAGGCCGAGCGCGTCGAAGAAGATGGCCGTCGCCGGATGCTGCGCAGCGGCCGCCGCGACCGCGCGGTCGGACGTCAGGTGCATACGGTGGGCCAGACGTTCGAAACTGGAGCGGCCGTCGGGCTCGAGTACCACGATCTCGCCGTCGAGCGCGAGGTCGCCTCCGGGCAACGCCGCGACCGCCGCCGTGACCTCCGGGTACGTCCGCGTCACGTCGGCGCCGCTGCGCGCATGCAGGCGGACGACACCGTCGCGCCGCAACGCCAGCACGCGGACACCATCCCACTTGAGCTCGAAGAGCCATCCCGGGCCCGGCGGCAGCGCGCGCACGAGCGTCGGGTGCATGAGCGGCAGCGCGGCGAACGTCGCCCGGAGCGGGGGAAGCGAGGGAGTCGAACGCCTCGGCACTGCGCGCTCTTAGCACGACGGAGGCTCGTGGGTTTGACACCTCCCCCGGTGGTAGGATTTCTTGGACGCGAAAGGGGGGCTCATGCCACCGCGCTCGATCGCATCGGGCAGCATCAGCTTCGGCCTCGTCTCGATCCCGGTGCGACTGTACGTCGCCACCCACTCCGAGCAGCCGTCGTTCAACCTGCTGCACGCCGAGTGTCAGACACGCATCAAGCAGCAGCTCTGGTGCCCGCACGATGAACGCGTGGTCGAGCGCTCCGAGCTGGTGAAGGGCTACGAGGTCGCCAAGGGCCAGTACGCGCTCTTCACGGACGAGGAGCTGAAGGCCCTCGAGGCAGCGGCCAGCCCGACGATCGACATCGAGGAGTTCGTCCCCCTCGCGAAGGTCGACCCGATCCTCTTCGAGAACACCCACTACCTCGGGCCCGACAAGGGGGCCGAGAAGGCGTACGGACTCCTCGCCAGCGCCATGGCCGAGACCGGCATGGTCGCCATCGCGCAGCACACCACCCGCGGCAAGGAGCAGCTCGTGCTGGTGCGCGCGAAGGACGGCGGCCTGGTGCTCCACACCCTCTACTATGCGGACGAGGTGCGCCCCCTCGGCGAGATCGTCCCCACCGGCTCGATCACCGCGAAGCCCGTCGAGGTGCAGCTGGCGCGCAAGCTGATCGCCGAGCTGACGAACGACTCGTTCCACCCCGAGCACTACAAAGACCACTGGCGCGAGCGGCTCGAGGAAGTGGTGCAGAAGAAGGTCGCCGGCGAGGAGGTGACGGTCCAGCCCGCGGCCGCCCCCACGGCACAGGTGATCGACCTGATGGACGCCCTCAAGCAGAGCATCGCACGCCAGCGTGGACGCGGTGCGAAGGCCGAGGAACCCGCGCCGGCCGCCCGCGCCAAGACGGCGCCACGCGCCACCGCGGAGCGCGGACGCAAGCGCGCCGCCAAGCGGTAGGTGGCCGCCGCACGCGCCATCGCGCCGCGCGCGCACTTCGACACCACGGAGGCGGCCCGCATCATCGGGTTGCCCGAGAGCCGGCTCCGGAGCTGTGTGCGGGCGGGACTCGTCCGACCCGGGCGGGACTCCCGCGGACGTCTCCGCTTCGACTTCCTCGACCTCGTGCTCCTGCGGACGACACGGGGACTGCTCGAGGCGCGGGTCCCGGTGTCGCGGATCGCGCGGATCTTGAAGCGCCTGCGGCGCCAGATCGGCGACCTGCCGCTCACCCGCCTCACCGTCTACGCCGACGGCGCGCGTGTGGTCGCGTGGGACGGGACCTCGCGCTGGCAGCCCGATTCGGGCCAGTATCTCTTCAACTTCGACGCCGGTGGCGTCGTCCGCCGCGCGGCGCGCGTCGCCCACCTGCCCGAGCCGCGTCGCGCCGAGCTCCCCGAGCTGACGGCCGAGCAGTGGTGCGACCTCGCGGCCGAAATCGAGGATACGGCGCCGCTCGAGGCCCGCGCCGCGTACCATCACGCGCTCGACCTCGACCCGACGCACCTGGGAGCGCGCATCAACCTCGGTCGCCTCCTCTACATGGAGGCGAACCTCGTCGGCGCCGAAGCGCACTTCCGCGAGGCCATCCGCCAGGACGCCGCCTGCGGCCTCGCCTGGTACAACCTGGGCGTCGTGTTGGACGATCGCGAGAAGCTCGACGAGGCCGAGCGGTGCTACGAGGAGGCCGTGCGCCACGATCCCGACCTCCCCGACGCGCACTACAACCTGAGCCTCCTCTACGAGCGCCGCGGCCGGCGACAGGACGCGCTGCGACACCTGGCGATCTACCGCCGGCTCGTCCCGCGCGAGCGCTAGTGTCCCGTCTCCGAAATCGCGCTCACGAGATCGGGCGGAGTCACGCCGTCTGGGGAGGCGCGACGACGAGCAATAGCCGAAGCTATTGCGAGGAGGAGCAACGATGCCAGGCGGCGTGAGACCGTCCGAGATCGTGGGCGCGATTTCGGAGACGGGACACTAGGGATGACGGCGCCGCGCGCGGTCCGGCGCGGTGGACCGCGCCTCCTGGTCGGCACCTCGGGCTTCAGCTATCCGTCGTGGCGCGGCACCTTCTATCCCGAAGACATGCCCGCGCGCCGGTGGCTCGCGTTCTACGCGAAGGCCTTCCGCACGGTCGAGATCAACAACACCTTCTACCGCATGCCGTCGCCGGCACTGCTCGCGGGATGGCGGACGGCTACGCCGCCGGGATTCCGCTTCGCGCTCAAGGTTCCGCAGCGCATCACGCATCACCTGCGGCTGAAGGACGCCGAAGAGCCGATCGCGCGCTTCTGCACCGCGGCGGCCGAGCTGGGAACCCAGTGCGGTCCGCTGCTGTTCCAGCTGCCACCGCACCTCCGCGCCGATCCGCCGCGCCTCGCCGCGGCGCTCGCCGCGCTCCCGCAGGGCGTCGAGGCCGCGGTCGAATTCCGGCACCCGAGCTGGTTCACGGACGAGACCTGGACGACGCTCGCCGACCACGGCGCGGCGCTCTGCATCGCCGACGGCGAGGCGCTGACCACGCCGTTCGAGACGACCGCGTCCTTCGGCTACCTCCGGCTGCGCCGCGCAGACTACGAGCCCGACGCGCTGGCCGAGTGGGCGCGCCGCGTCCGCGACGTCGGGAAATGGCGATGCGCCTACGTCTATCTCAAGCACGACGAGGCGGGGCGCGCGCCGGCGCTCGCGAACACGTTCCTCGCCGCGGCATCGTGAGCCGCGAGTCACCTTGTCACCGCACGTTGCCACCCGGTAAGGAGAACCGTGCCCCTGTCCGCGCTCGTCGTCGTCCTGCCCGTGCTGTTCCTGCTGGGATGCGGTCACGACACGGCGATGCCCTGGCGCCTCGTGGACCACGCCCCCGGCGGCACGATCACCGCGGTCGTCGCAGACATGACCGTGGAGGCCCTCGATCCGACCCCGGAGGAACTGGTGGTTTCGCTCGCGGATGCGCCTCGCGCGTCACGATTCACCTTCGTCATCGGGGTTGCAGCGGGATCCGAGCAGACGGTGCGCTTCGAGGCCGCCCTCCGTACGCCGGGGGCATCGAACGATAAGGTGATCTATCGCCACGACCTCCCGAGCGGCACGTGGGTCGAGGGCGACGTGGATCTGCACGCCGAGCGGTTGGACGGCCGGGCCCTCGTCCTCCGCAAGCGGACGGCTTTCGGACCTCGGGGCGGGCTCGGATACGCCTATTGGGGGGCGCCGGTGCTCCTGCCCGCAGCCCCACGACCGGGCCCGCTCGTAGTCGTGGTCTCGCTCGACACCATGCGCGCCGATCACCTCGGGGCATATGCGCCCGGCACCGGTGCTGTTACGCCGGCGCTCGACCGTCTGGCCAACGCTGCCGTCCTCTACGACGCCGTCTATGCACCGTCGACGTGGACCCTTCCATCGCACCGCGCCCTCTTCTCGGGGCGATTTCCCGCCGAGGTCCCAGACTCCAAACCGCTCCCGTCGATCACCAATGATCTGCGCGCGGCCGGCTATCTCACGGCGGCCTTCACGGGCGGCGGATTCGTGGGCGGCTACTGGGGCTTCGCCACGGGCTTCGAGCGCTACTACGGATACGTCGCCCCGGCCGATGCCGGGCCGCCGACGTGCAGCGCGGCGCGCCTCGATGGCCCTGAGGTCTTCCGCCTCGCCGTCGAATGGTTGCATCGCTACGGCCGCTACCCGGGCTTCCTCTTCGTGCACACCTACGACGCGCACGACCGCTGCCCGTTCGCCCGACCGGGCGACGTCTTCGCACCCCTGGACCGAGAGAAGTTGCCGGCGATGCGCGACTACTATGCAGCGACGGTGACGCAGGTCGACAACCTCGTCGACCTGCTGGTCCGTACGATCGACGGACTGGACCGTGAGGGCGAGACGATCCTCATCGTCACCTCGGACCACGGCGAAGCGCTCGGTGAGCACGAGGAGATCGGACACGGCCCGGACATGCGCCCGTACGAGGAGCTCGCACGCATCCCCCTGATCATCCGCGTCTCCGGCCGATCGGCCGGCACCCGCGTCGTCGAGCCCGTCGCGCTCGTCGACGTCGCGCCGACCGTCCTGGCCGCGCTCGGGCTTCCCGTGCCGCAGGAGATGCGCGGACGGGTACTCCCGGGGCTGGGACTGCAGACGGTGTCCACACCCCGCGCGCTCTGGATCGACGCCGGCAAGGCATCGGCCGTGCGCATCGGTGACAACAAGCTCGTCTCGCAGCAGGCGGGGGGGCCATCGGATCAGGTGTTCGACATCCCGCACGATCCGTTCGAACGCCACGACATCAGACTCCTGGTGCCGGACGTCTACGCAGCTCTTCGCCGGCAGGCGACGGAGTACGCGCTCCTCGGGACCGGGGCGGAGTCGCCGTCACTGAACGACGTCGCCCCGACCATGCGGGAGCGCCTGAAGGCACTCGGGTACGCGAACTGACACGCCGTCACCCTGCGAGGAGCCGGCGATACAGGTCGGTCTGCAGGAGGCCGTCCGGATCGCAGGCGGCCTTCAGGTCGAGGAAGCGCCGCAGCCGCTCCTCACCGAGGAACGCCGTCGCCGAGGCGCGGCCCAGCGTCGAGTCCTTGGCGAAGTAGAACCGCCCGCCGGCATCGAGCACGAGGGGATCGAGCTCGGCCGCCAGCGCCCACAGCCGCTCGCGGTTGCCGCTCGTGACCTTGAACTCCAGCGCGAGCGAGTACCCGTCGACGCCGTGGGTCAGCAGGAACGCATCGGCGCGGTGGCGCTTGAGCACGCCCAGATACGGGACGAGACCGCGCTCCTGCGCCCGCCGGAGGATGGCGCCATAGGTCTCGGCCGCGCGCGCCGCTGGGATGAAGCTCTGGTACTGGATCAGGCCGCCGGGCAGGTAGGCGAACTTCCAGTTGGGGACGTAGTCGAGGAGGAACGCGAAGCCGGCGTGCGACTGCTGGAAGGCATGCGCTCCCGCGAGCCGGCTCTGATGGTACTTCACCGTGTTCACCAGCCGCGTCCCCGCGGCGCCGGTGAGCGGCTTCATCAGCCGCCACACGATCGCCTTCGGCACGACGCCGAGGAGGGTGTCGGGCAGCTCCTGCGACGAGACGCGCAGCGACTGCGCGGCATTGGGATCCTCGCCGGGGGCGAGGTGGTTGGCCTCGTGGATCAGGCCACGGCCGAGCGCCGCACCCCGGGCCGAGCAGTCGACCCAGCCGACGAGGTAGTCGGCGCGGTCGAGGCGCTCCTCGAAGGCCGCAAGCATCGCCTCGAGGGTCGCTGCGCTCACGGCGCGCACGGTCATGAGGCCCGAGTACACGCGCTTCATCTGGAGTGTGACGGCGACGACGCAGCCGAGCAGGCCGAAGCCGCCGATCGCGGCGTGGAAGAGGTCGGGGTGTGCCTCGCGGCTGCAGCGCTGCACCTCGCCCGAGGGCAGGAGCAGGTCGAAGGCGCGGACGTGGTCTCCCAGCGGGCCGACCTTCCAGTTGTTCTTGCCGTGGATGTTGGCGGCGATCGCGCCGCCGAGCGACGTCGCCATCGTGCCGGAGACGACCGGGGGCCACCACCCGTCCTCGATCGTGTACTGCCACAGCTGACGGATGGTCACGCCGGGCTCGACGGTGATGAGACCGCTCGTCGGATCCCAGGCGAGGATGCGGGTCATCCGCGACAGGTCGAGACACAGGTTCTCGGCGTTGAGCGCGGCGTCGCCATAGCTCTGCCCCGCGCCGCGGAGGCCGACCGACAGTCCGTGCGTTCGTGCCGTCGCGAAGGCCTCGAGTATCCCGTCCACGGTGGTCGGCCGGTAGACCCAGCTCATCGCGCTGGTCGCCATCCCCCAGCCCGCCAGGCGTTCGAGCCGATCGCGCGGCAGCAACGCCGACGTCATATGTTCAGGCGCCGGAAGACCACCGATGGAATCTGGCGCAGGACGAACATGATCGGCCGCCAGCGGCCGGGCACGTACGCCGTCGGGCGCCGCCGGCCCGCCGCCGCCAGTATCTGGCGCGCCGCGTCCGCGGCAGGGATCAGCATCGGCGTGCCCTCGCGGCCGCGGGTCATCGGGGTATCCACCGGCCCGGGCTTGATCGTCACGACCGCCACGCCGTAGCGCGCGACGCGATTGCGCAGCGCCTCGAGGTAGGTCGTCAGCGCGGCCTTCGAGGTGCAGTAGGCGGGATTGCCCCGGCGCCCGCGATCGCCCGCCACCGAGGAGATGCCGACGATCGTCCCCGCGCGCGCGCGGACGAACCGCTGCGCGACCTCGTTCAGCCACGCCACCGCGCCCACGAGGTTGATCTCGAAGACTTCGCGATCCTTGGTCAGGTCGTATTCGTCGTCGCCGATCCGCGGCATGACCCCCGCGGCGTAGACCGCCAGATCGAGCCCACCGAGATCGCGCGCGATCCGCTGCAGCAACGCCGGCACCTCGTCGGTGTGGCGCACGTCGTGCGGGTACGCCCGCGCGCCCGGCAGCTCGGCGGCGAGCCGTTCGAGCTCCTCCGCTCGCCGGGCGACGAGGGCCACGCGGCACCCATCGGCGGCCAGCGCGCGCGCCACCGCCTCGCCGATCCCCGACGACGCGCCGACCACGACGGCCTGCTGCCAGGGGGGGCGCATCAGCTCAGGTTGAAGCGCCGGCCGAAGATGACCCGCAACATCTTCATCGCGGTGCGCGCGCTGTGGAGGAAGCTGCCGGAATGCTTCGAAACGCCGCCACGCCGGCGATAGTAGCTGACGGGGATCTCGATGACGCGTCCCTGCACGCGCAGCATCTCTATCATCATCTCGGGCGAGAACGCGGCGTCGTCGCAGCGGAGGAAGTCGCGGATCTTGAGGTAGGCGTCGCGCCAGATCGCGCGGTAGGTGCAGCCGACGTCGGTGAACCGCGGCTCGCTGGTCCACCACAGCGCCTCGATCAGCTTGCCGACGGCGACGTTCCCCCAGCGGAGCAGACCGTCCATGTTCGCGCCCTGCTCGATCAGCTGGCGCGTCGTGCGGGTGCCGACGACCATGTCCGCGTCCTTCAGGAACTCGAGGAGCTTGCCCAGGTCCTTCGCGCGAAACGTCGCGTCCGCCTCCGTCAGGACGAGGATGTCGCCCGTGGCCGCGTCCATCCCCTGCTTGAGGGCGTCGCCGTAGCCTTTGAGCGGGCGCGAATGGACGACGGCGCCGAGCGACCGCGCGATGTCAGCGGTGCCGTCCGGCGAGCAGTTGTCCATGACGACGATCTCGTCGACGTGCTCGCGGAAGTCGCGGATGACGTGCCCGATGGCGGCGGCCTCGTTGTACGCGGGGATGATCACGCTCACGCGGCGGCGATCGAACTCCAGCGCGCGCGCGAGGAAGTTGGCCGCGTTGAGGTCCTCGACCGTGTTGACGTTGAGGTACTGCCCGCGGAGCACGAAGGGGAGCACGACGGCGCCGCGGCGCGCGGCATGGTCGATCACGTCGGTCAACTCGTAGCGGCCGGTCCGCGCCGAACGCGGCGTCTCGCGCGCGTCGCGGAAGATCTCCGGCGTGAGCACGTAGGTGCCGCAGCCGACGTAGGGACCGACGACCGCCCCCGGCTTCTCCTCGAGCCCGGTGATCCGCCCGTCGACGATCGTGACGCTGTAGTTCTTGCGCACCGTGCCCACATCGTCGGTCGGATGGAGGGCGCAGACGGCGGCGTAGGGGCCGGCGATCGCGCGCAGCTCGGCGTGGTTGCTGCCGAGGTAGAGCTCGTCCCCGAGCAGGAGGACGAAGGGCTCGTCGACGTGCGGTTCGACCACCCGGAGGAGCGTGCCGAGCCCGAGGTCGACGTCGGGGTTGTCGACGTAGCGGATGTCCAGGTCGAGCGCGGCGCCGGTGCCGTACGCGGCCCGGATATGGTCGGCGAGGTAGCCGACGACCAGGTGGACGACGCGGATGCCGAGCTGATCGCGCATCAGCTCGAGCTGGCGGGTGAGCAGCGGCTTGCCGCCGACCTCGAGCATCACCTTGGGGGCCTGCACACTGCGCGGGTGGATACGTCGACCCTTGCCGGCGGCGGCGATGACGCCGATGCGGAGAGCGCTCACGAACGAGGGATAGGACGCCGGCCGGGCGACTTGCAAACGAAAGCGTCCACCCATGGACGCACGCCCCGGCCGTCCATTAGGGTGTCGCCCGCATGGCCCGAGGCACGTCAGCCGCGCTGGTCGCGCGCCCGGGCGTCCGGACGGCGGCGGCGGTCGCGATCGTCGTCGCCTACTACCTGTTCCGGTTCCGCGACAGCATCCTCACGTTCTTCGCGCTCGACGATTTCTGGATCCTCGAAGCGGCGGCGCGCGTCGGTGACGCAGCCGGCGCCTGGCACCTCCTCCTGCCGGACCGGGGCGCCTTCGTCCTCTACCGGCCGCTCACCCAGGCCGGATACTTCCACGTCCTCCGGCTCCTCTTCGGCTACGACGCGAGCGGCTACCATGCCGTCCAGCTCGCCGCGCACGTCGGCAACGCGCTCCTCGTCCTCGGCATCGTGCGGCGGCTCACCGCGTCGCACCTGGCAGCGCTGTCCGCGGCGCTCTTCTATGCCGCCGCGCCTGGACACATCGTCGCGATCTACTGGCTCGCCGCCTACGCGATGACCGGCAGCACGCTGGTCGTGTTCGCCGCCGTGTACCTCTGGCTCCGTACGCGGGGCACGGCCCGCATCGTGACGTGCAGCGTGCTGCAGGTCGTGGGGCTCCTCAGCAGCGAGCACACGGTCGTGATCCCGGCCCTGGTCGTCCTGACGAGCGTCCTCGGACCGCCGCGGGAGCGGCCGGCGCTCGTGGCGCGCCAGGTGGCGATCCCGGCGGCGCTCGTGGCGGCGTATCTCGCCGCCAAGCTCTGGTATCTCAAGTTCTCCCCCGTCCTCGGCGCCTTCCCGGGCTATGCCGTCGACGGGGACGTCGCGCGCTGGCTCGCCCAGCTCGCGCGCTACGCCGCCGCCTGCGTGAACCTCCTCACCTTCATCCACACGTCCGACCAGGTGTGGACGCTCGCCGGCGTCGCCATCGCCGGCGTCACGCTCCTCAGCGTCTGGCGGGTGATGCGCGGTCACGATCGCTGGTGCCTGCTCGCGGCCGGGAGCACGACGTTCGTCGCCTGCCTCCTGCCGGTGCTGCCGCTGCGCGAGCACTACTTCGACTACTACGTCGGGTCGGCGGCGCTGGGCATGGCCCTCGTGCTCCTCGGGACGTGTCGCCTGGTGACCGCCCGGTGGACGGGCCTCGCGGCGGCGTGCGTCACCGCGCTACTCGTCGTCGATGCCGTGACCGGCGGCGCCGCGGCCCGCAGCAATCCCGTCTACCAGCTCGTGCTCGGGGCGTCCGCAGGCTCCGCGGGCTGGGTGCGCGCCGTCCGACGCGCCGCGGAGGCCGGCGCGCACGAGGTGATCGTTCCGCAGAACGACCTGACCTCCCAAGTCTTCCTGACGGGCCGGTCCCACGAGCTCTTCGGCCCGCCCGCGGTGCGACTCGTGTTTTCCTCGGCCTCCACTGCACCGCAGCCGTCCGGCGCGGTCGTATTCATCGGCCGGGCACCGCCGCCCGCGCCGGGCGAGCCGCTGCCCGGCTGGCGTCCCGGGTTGGCGCCACTCCGCCGCTTCGCCGACGCGCCCTGAACGCTCGCCTCGCGGTGGTCAAGCGCGGTTCGCCGTGGTAGCACGCCAGGACTCGCGATGGAGGAGGGAGCCGAGATCGGCGTCGAGCGAGGCGCGGACGGTGTGCTCCTGATCCGCCTCGGTGGCCGCTGGAGCCTGCGCGGCGGATTGCCGTCGACGGTGCCCGTCGAGCACGCGATCGCCGGTCAACCCGTCCCGCGCGCGGTCGCGTTCGAGGCGGCCGGCCTGGAGGCGTGGGACAGCGCGGCGGTCACCGTCCTCGAGCGCATCACGGCGCTCTGCCGCCAGCGGAAGATCACCGTCCGCCGCGACGGACTCCCCGAGGGCATGCAGCGCCTGCTGGCCCTCGCGGACGCCGTCCCCGCGGCGACCGATGCGGCGGCACCGGCCGAGCTGCCGTGGCTCGCGCGCCTCGGCGTGGCGGCCGGAGACGCCTGGCGTGGATCGCTCGCGGCGGTCGGCTTCCTGGGCGAGGCGACGGAGGCCTTCGGGCGCCTGTTCCGTGGCACGGCCAACTATCGCGTGCACGACCTGCTGCTGGTGATCCAGGACACCGGGGCGCAGGCGCTCCCCATCGTCACGCTGATCAACTTCCTCGTCGGCCTCATCATCGCCTTCGTCGGCGCCGTGCAGCTGGAGAAGTTCGGCGCCACCATCTACGTCGCCGACCTGGTCGCGATCGCGACCGTGCGCGAGCTGGGCTGCATCATGACGGGGATCATCATGGCGGGCCGGACGGGATCGGGCTTCGCGGCCCAGCTGGGCACCATGAAGGTGAACTTCGAGATCGAGGCGCTCTCGACGATGGCCGTCCCGCCCATGGACTTCCTGGTCCTGCCGCGGATGCTCGCGCTGGCGCTCATGATGCCGCTGCTCTGCATGTACGCCAATCTGATCGGCATCCTCGGCGGCGCCGCGGTGGCGATCTTCATGCTGGGGCAGAGCGCCACGCAGTACTGGGTCGAGACGAAGCAGGCGATCACGCTCGGCGACATCGGTCTCGGGGTCGGCAAGAGCGTGATCTTCGGCGTCCTGATCGCCCTCGCCGGATGCATGCGCGGCATGAACGCGGGCAAGGACGCCGCGGCCGTCGGCGAGGCCGCGACGTCGGCCGTCGTCCTCGCCATCGTCTGGATCATCGCCACGGACGGCATCTTCGCGGTCGTCTGCAACATCCTGGACATCTGACGTGGCGACCCGCGGCGACCCCCACATCATCGTGAAGAACCTCACCATGGCGTTCGGCGATTTCGTCGTGATGCGCGACCTGACCTTCACCGTCCACCGCGGCAGCATCTTCTTCATCATGGGGGGCAGCGGCTGCGGCAAGAGCACGCTGTTCCGTCACATGATCGGCCTGAACGAGCCCGCCCGCGGCGAGGTCTGGTATCAGGACGTGAACTTCACCGCCGCCGACGACAGCGAACGCGACCGCATCCGTCGCGGGATCGGGATCACCTTCCAGTCGAGCGCCCTCTGGAGCTCGATGACGCTCAGCGAGAACGTGGGCCTGCCGCTCGGCGAATTCACCGATCTCTCACCGCACGAGATCCGCGAGGTCGCGGCCCTCAAGCTGGCGCTCGTCGGGCTCCGCGGCTTCGAGGACCACTTCCCCTCCGAGATCAGCGGCGGCATGCAGAAGCGCGCCGCGCTCGCGCGCGCGATCGCGCTCGACCCAGAGGTGCTGTTCTTCGACGAGCCGTCCGCGGGCCTCGATCCGATCAGCTCGCGTCTCCTGGACGACCTGATCCTGTCGTTGCGCGACAGCCTCGGCGCGACGGTGATCATGGTCTCCCACGAGCTGCCCAGCATCTTCGGCATCGGCGACGACTGCATCTTCCTCGACGTCGAGCACCGCACGATGACCGCCCAGGGCCACCCGCGCGAGCTGCGCGACCATCCCCCGAACGCGAACGTGGGACGTTTCCTCAGCCGCGGAGGAGAGTCCGCCCACGAGGAGAGCCACCCATGAGCCGCGGGCGCAAGGCGAACCCGACGGTGATCGGCGCCTTCGTGCTCGGCGCGCTGGCGCTGACGTTGGCCGCGGTCACCGTCTTCGGCTCGGGCCGGTTCTTCCGCCACACGGTCAAGATGGTCTGCTACTTCAGCGGGTCGGTGAACGGCCTCAACAAGGGGGCGCCGGTCAAGGTGCGCGGGGTGCAGATCGGGTCGGTCAGCGAGATTCTCCTCCACTACGAGCAGCAGGGGGGCGACCTCCGCATTCCGGTCTGGATCGATATCGACCAGACCCGGCTCGGTCAGCTCGGCGGCAGCGGCCTCGACATCGACCAGGACCGGCTGGAGGAGCTGATCGCCCGCGGACTGCGCGCCAAGCTCGAGACCGAGAGCTTCGTCACCGGCGTGCTCTTCGTCGGGCTCGACTTCGTGCCCGGGCTCGCCGATCGTCCTGGTACTGTCGCGGGATTCCGGCCTCCTCGAGATTCCCACCCTGCCGACGACGCTCGAGCAGGTGTTCCAGACGTTCAGCACGGTGCTGCGCCGCTTCGACAAGGTCGACCTCGAGGGCCTGGTCGCGTCGGCGCGGGACACCTTCGACGGCGTGAACAAGGTGGTCCGCTCGCCGGAGGTCGACCGTGCGATCAGATCGCTGGACGCGGCACTGCAGTCGGTGCGCAGCGTGGCGCACTCGCTCGAGCCCGAGGTCGGACCCGCCGCGCGCAATCTGAACCTCGCCGCGAAGCAGGTCCGCTCGTCGCTCGAGCAGCTGGACGCCACGATGACGCACCTGCAGTCGCTCGTCGATCCACAGGCCCCGCTCGCCGTCAAGCTCACGCAGTCGCTCTCCGAGCTCGGCGACATGGCCCGCTCGGTGAAGGAGCTGGCCGACTACATCGATCGCAACCCCAACGCGCTCCTCACCGGGAGGTCCAGCAAGTGACGCGTCAGCTGCTCCTCGCCCTGCCCCTCGTCGCGGCCGGGTGCCTGTTCTCCCCGAAGCAGATACCCTTCCGGTTCTACACGCTCCGCACCACGGTCGACCCGGCGGGCGCGCCCCGGTCGCTCCGGATCGGTCTCGGGCCGATCTCGTTCCCGGGCTACCTCGATCGCACCTCGCTCGCGACGCGCGTCAATCCGGAGGAGGTCCGCTACGCCACCCTCGATCGGTGGGCGGAGCCTCTGGACGACCAGTTCCTGCGTACACTGGCGGAAGATCTGGGCAACGCTGCCGGCACGACGCACGTCGTCGCGTACCCCTGGTACCCGTCAACGCCGCTCGACGTCACCATCCGCGTGGACGTGCTCGCGTTCGAGACCGACGCGGCCGGCAGCGCGCGGTTGGTCGCCACGTGGACCGTGCGGGACGTCCGCACGCAGGCCACCGGTGCCAGCGAGCGCACGGTCCTGAGCGAGGTCGGTCGGTCCGGCGACAACGACGCGGGCGTCGCCGCGCTGAGCCGGCTCGTCGGCGAGCTGGCGCGGCGCATCGCCGACACCCTGCCCTCACCCGCCAAGGGCTAGCCACTCGGGCGACACGGTCCCGACGCAGACCTCCTCGACCGGGCCCGCGAGGCGCAGCGACCAGTCGGGACGCACGTCGACCCACAGCTGGCCTCCCGGCATCGTCACCGCGATGCGCCCGGGGCGGCAGCGTCCGGTTCGCACCGCCGCCGCCGCAACCGCACACGACGACGAGCCCGAGGCCAGCGTCCAGCCTGCCCCGCGCTCCCAGATGAGGACGTGGACGCGATCGGGCGCGTCGACGCGCGCGAACTGGACGTTGGTGCGTGCCGGGAAGGCGGGATGCCGTTCGATCACCGGCCCGAGCCGGCGGACCTCCGCCTCGCTCGGGTCGTCCACGAACGCGACGCAGTGCGGGTTCCCGACCGAGACCGCGGTCACCACCAGCGCCGTGCCGGCGGCGAGGAACGGCACCTCCACCGCCTCGCCGGCGGCGAGCGTGGTCGGGACGTCGGCGGCGCGGAAGCTCGCGCGACCCATCTCGACGGTGACGCCGACGACGCGGTCGCCGACGAGGTCGCAGGTGCACGTGACGACGCCGCCGGCCGTCTCGACGGTGAACCTCGGACGGCCGATGCCGCCGTGCTCGACGAGCCACTTGGCGAAGATGCGGAGCCCGTTGCCCGACTTCTCGGCTTCGCTCCCGTCCGGATTGACGATGCGGACACCGGCGTCGGCGACGCTCGAGGCGACGCGGACGAGGACGCCGTCGGCGCCGACGCCCCGATGGCGGTCGCAGAGACGGACCACGGTCGCCGGCGCGAGCGGGGCGGGCAGCGTCGTCCCGTCGATCACCAGGTAGTCGTTCCCGAGTCCGTGGCTCTTGACGAATCTCACGCCTGCTCCTTCACCATGGCCGGACGCGCGTGCGCCTGATGGTGCACGAGCGCGGCCGCCGGATAGCGATGCTCCCGCCCGATCACGCAGTCGATCCGCGCGTGACAGCCGACGGCGCAGGGATCGTCGGTTCGGGCGCGCCACGCCCCACAGCGCGGGACGTCCCAGCCGGCGGGCGACACGGCCCCGGCGGGACAGGCGGCGATGCAGGCGCGCTCGCGACACGTCGGACACGGGTCGAAGCCATCGGCCGGTCGCGCCACGGTCACCGGCACGCCGACGAGCAGCGCCGCACGGAGCGCCATCCACGGACCGAACTCTGGATGCACGAGCACGCCGAGCAGGCTCGGCGTCCCCAGACCGGCCACCGTCGCGAGTCGCTGGAACGAGACGGGATCGTCCGGCCACCGGAAGGGATAGACGACGCGCAGCACCGGTGCGGTCGTTGCGACGAGGGGGACTGCGACCTCCTCGATCGTTCGACGGGTGAACGTATCCAGGGGGTCCGCCACCTCCGCCGCAGTCGCGCCCGCAGCCGCCCAGAACCCCCCACCACCGTTGCCGATGACGATGGCGGTGACGGCGCCGGGCGCCATCACGGTGAGCCGGTGTCCCGCCGGCAGCCCGGCGTCGTAGGACGTGACCGGGGCCGCACCGACGAGGTTCAACCCCGCCGTCCCGAGGGCCTCTCGCAGCTGGTCGAGCATACGATCGATTCTTGACAAGAGAACGCGCCTGGCCTACGAAGCGCCAGTTAACATCCCCACCCCGTAAGAGGAGGAGCTTCTCAATGACGCCTGCTGACATCTTCAAGGAAATGTCCGCCAACCTCAACGCCGACGCGGCGAAGGGGATGAACTCGACCATTCAGTTCAACCTGAGCGGCGACAACGGCGGCCAGTGGTACGTGGCGATCAAGGACGGCAAGGCCGAGGTGTCGCAGGGCACCGCCCCGTCGGCGAACATGACGCTGTCGATGACGGCGCAGGACTACGTCGACATGATCACGGGCAAGCTCAATGGCCAGATGGCCTTCATGAGCGGCAAGCTCAAGATCTCCGGCGACATGGGGCTCGCGATGAAGATGCAGAGCCTCTTCAAGCGCCCTGCCTGAACGACCGACCTTCTCTCCGGAGCCGGACGCGGCTGCGCTATGGCCCGTCCGGCTCCGTCGTTTTCCTCAGCTCTCGGGGTCGGCCGGCAACCGGCGGAGGACTTCCGAGAGACCGAGCGCGACGGTACCCACGCTGAGCCCCACCACGAGGCTCGCGATCGCAGCCAGCAGCAGGCCGAAGTGCCGCACCGACGCAGTCGCGTACTCGAGCTGGAAGAGCGGGTGGTCGGGATGCTTGGCGTAGCTTGCGGCGATCTCCGCGAAGCGCGCGTCGCCGGCCCAGAACCCGGCCGCGACCGCCGCACCGCCGAGACCGAGCAGTAGCACCGTCCAGCCGAACACGGCCAGAAGAGCCCTCACGACGCCGCCTCGGGCAGCGCCCGGAGGAACACGCCGACGCGTGCGCGGCGCCGGGCGTCGTAGCCCTTCCACTTGAGCGCGGGCACCCGGCTCTGCGGGACGCGGGTGAAGCCCTGTCGTTCGAAGAACAGCTGCGCCCTCTCGTCCACGGCGCAGGCGAACACCGAACGGAGGCCGCGCACCACGGCCTCGTCGAGGACGCGGCGGACGAGGCGCTCGCCGATCCCCTCCCCCTTGAACCGCATGATCGTGTAGAGGCCGACGATCTCGCCGGTGCACTCGGCCGCGTACGGCTCGGTCAGCAGACCGGCCACGCCGGCGAGGTGGCGCCCGCAGATCGTCGCCCCGAAGCCTGCCGCGAGCACCTCCGCGATCTCCTCCGGCGACCGCAGCTTGAGCAGCCCCTCGCGCTGCCCCCGCTCGAGGAGTCGCTCCGCCTGCGCGAAGTCGTCGAGGCCGAGCGGTCCCACGCGGCAGTAGTCGCCCTGCGTGAAGAGCGTACCGGACCCCTCGTACGAGAAGAGCTCCTCGGCCACGCCGTCGGGCGTGCACAGGTTCACCGACTCGACCCCGGCGTCGACGGCGTCACGGATCGCGGTCAGGAGGGCCACGCGGTCACCGAGACCCGACCATTCGGCTTGTCCCTGCTGCAGCAGCGTGTCGAGCATGTTCTCGTCGACGAACGAGAGCCGCGACGACCCGCCGGCGGTGAGGCCGCCCAGGGCATCGACCACGACCACCTTGGGAACGCGCAGCGTCGTGGCGAGGGACATCGGCGCCAGGGGAAAATCGGCGCCATCGCGCACGGCGAGGACGCAGAGCCCCCCGCGCCGCAGGCACTCCCAGAGGTCGGCACGGAGCGCGCTCGCGCGTCCCGCGTCGTCGAGCGTCGGCTCCAGCTGCCGCACGAGCGGCTGCGGACGCTTGCGCACGCCACGGCCGCGGACCCAGGCTCGGCCGCGGGCGAGCGCCGTCAGCATCCGCCGCTCGGCGGCCACGCCGGTCGCCGGCCACCAGACGATCACCCGCGTCCCGTTGCGGACGAGGTCGGCGGTGGTGCGGGCGAGCGGCCCCAGGTCGGCGCGCTGGGCAGCGGCCGCCGGCGCGACCGCGATCAGGACGCTCCGACCGCGGAATTCCTCGAGGTAGAAATCCTTCTCTCCGAAGGGTTCGACGGCGGAGAGCACTCCTGGCAGGCGCGACATGAAGGTCCGACCGTTTAGCACACGGCGTCCGGCCCGCAAGCGTTGCTCCACCTCGGACGGCGCGCTACGCAGCGGTCGTGCGATCGCTGACGGTACTCGGGCTGACGGCGTGCCTGCTGGCCCTGCCGGCGGCGGACGCCGGCGCGCGTGCCGGCGCCGTCGCCACCGAACACCAGCTCGCTGCCGCGGCCGGAGTGGAGGTGCTGACGGCCGGGGGCAGCGTCGTCGACGCCGCGATCGCCGCCGCGGCTGCGGTCTGCGTCGTCCACCCGTCGTCCTGCGGAATCGGCGGCGGGGGCTTCGCGCTGGTGCATCTCGCCGACGGGACCTCGGCGGCCCTCGACTTTCGCGAGCGCGCCCCGGCGCGGGCGACGCCGGAGCGCTTCCGCCCCGGCGGCACGCCCGACCCGTCGCTCACCCGGCGCGGCGGCCTAGCGGTCGCCGTCCCCGGCGAGGTGGCGGGATGGGTCGCCCTGCACGCGCGCTTCGGACGGCTCCCGCTCCGGCGCGTCCTCGCACCGGCGGCACGGCTCGCGCGCGACGGATTCCAGCTCGCGGCGAGCCCCCACCTGCAGCGCGAGATCGAGCGCAACCGGGATCTCCTGACCGCCGATCCCGGACTGCGGGCGCTCTTCCTGCCCGCGGCGGGAGGCGAGGGCACCGTGATCGTCCAGCCCGATCTGGCGCGGACCCTCGATGCCGTGGGGCGCGACGGGGCGCCGGCGTTCTACGGTGGCGCCACGGCGCGGGCGATCGCAACCATCGTGCAGGCGCACGGCGGCGTCCTCACGACGAACGACCTGGCGGCCTATCGTCCCGTGTGGCGCACGCCGCTGTCGGCAACGGCACGGGGCCGCCTGATCCTCAGCTTTCCGCCGCCGGGGTCGGGCGGCGTCGTCCTCGAGGTCCTCGGGTTGCTCGACCGTGACGACCTGGCCGCCCTCGGCGCCGGAAGCGTCCCCCTCCTGCACCTCGTGGCCGAGGCCATGGCGCAGGGCTTCGCCGATCGGGCACGCTGGTACGGCGATCCGGCCTTCACGACGGTCCCCGTCCCCGCCCTGCTCGCGCGCCGCCGGCTCGAGGCGCTCCGCGCCCGCATCGTGCCGGACCGCGTGACCGCTCCCGACGCGGCGCTCGTCCCGGACTCCGGAACGGCGAACGTCTCGGTGGTCGACGCCGCCGGCAACGCCGCGGTGATCACCACGACCATCAACACGGGCTTCGGTGCCGGCATCCTGGTGCCCGGGACCGGCATCATCCTCAACAACGAGATGGACGACTTCGCCATCGCGCCGGAGGTCCCGAACGTCTACGGCCTCGTCGGCACCGCCGCCAACGCAATCGCTCCCAACAAGCGTCCGCAGTCGAGCATGTCACCGACGATCGTGCTCCGGGGCAGGCGACCCGAGCTGGTGGTGGGCGGATCGGGCGGGCCGATGATCATCTCGGGCGTCATCCAGGTCGTCCTCGGGGTCACGGCCTTCGGTCGCGATCTGCCCGACGCCGTCGCGGCGCCCCGCATCCACGACCAGGGCCCGCCGACGCCGCTGCTGGTCGAGCCCGCCGTGAGCGCCGACGTGCGCGCCGGACTCGAGCGCATCGGGCACACGGTGAAGGAGTACCCGTCCATCGGCGCGGTATCGGCTGCGGGTCTCGACGCCGGCGGCCGGCCGGTCGCCGCCGGCGACCGCCGCAAGGATGGGAGCGAGCCGACGACCGCTCCGACGGCTCGGCCCGCGAACGCCTTGGCACCACCAGCAGCCAATCGCGCAGTACCCCGCTTCCCAGGTGCCGCGGCGCGAAGTCGTCATTGACGTTCCCGCGCGACCTTCGTTACAGTCTCACGCCGGACCCGCGTGGCCGCGTCATGAACCCGATGATCGCAGGAGAGACGTCGACGCGCGACGGTGACGTCGACGTGCTCCTCGCGCCGGTGCTGATGGTCGCGGTGACACGCGACGGCGTCCTCCTCCCGGAGGTCGGCGGTCTTCCGGCCCGCCCGCTCGACCTGGACGACCTGATGGGCCTCGCGTCCCTGGCACGGCACGGCTGTCGACTGCGGAGTCCGGCGCTCGGGGGTGCAGCCGCACGCCTCGCCGACGAGCTCCATGCGCGCGGACTCCTGATCGCGGGGACGCCGGCAGAGATCGAGCCCGTTCCGGCGCGCGTCGACGCGCCTTCCGTGCCACCGGACACGCACGAGCTGGTCCTCACGACACCGGTGATCCTGCGCCTCGGCGCGGCGGGTTACGAACATTTCGACCACGACGGTCGCGTGAGCCTGCGCCTGAGCGCCACGGAACTCCTGGCGGCCGCCGAGTTTCGTTGCACGCTCACTCTGCCGCAGGCCTGGGAACGCCACGTCGGCACCGCCCGCGGCCAGCACCTGGACGAGGGAGCCTTCCGCGCCCTGGCGCAGCGCCTGCTGGACGCCCGGCTCCTGCAGAGCTTCGATCCCCACGACCCTCGTCAGCAGCGCACCCTGTCACGAGGCGAGCGGGACATCCGGCGCGCGATCGTCCAGAAGCAGGCGCTCGACACCGTCATCGCACGTCGGGTGGACGCCCACGACGCCGCAGAGCGCGCACGCGAGGCCCGCACCGGTCAGCGGCGCACGCCCGTCGTGCCCGTGCATTTCCAGTGGCAGATTCCGCCGCTCGCGCTCGGCATGATCGTGGCGTACGCGCAGGCGTACGAGGAGGGTCGGCTCTGCCGGCACTACGACTTTCGGCCGGAGTGGATCAGCGGTGACGCGACGATCGCGGCCGCGCCGCACCGTCGCGCGATCTACCTGTTCTCCCACTACGTCTGGTCGAGCGCGCAGAACCTCGCCCTCTCGGCGCGGGTGAAGGCAGCGAGCCCGACCTCGCTCACGATCCACGGCGGACCGGACGTGCCCAAGTATCGCGCGGACGTCGAGGCCTATCTCCGTCGCCATCCGCACGTCGACCTGGTGGTGCACGGCGAAGGCGAGGAGACGACCGCCACGGTGCTCTCGGCGCTCGCGCCGTCGCTCGACCGCCCGCACCTCGACCTCGACGCGCTGGCGACCATCCCGGGCCTGACGTTCCGTTCGGGCGATGCCGTCGTGTTCACCGGCGAGGGAGCCCGAATCGTCGACCTCGACACCCTGCCCTCGCCGATCCTGACCGGGCTCTTCGACGGCTTCGGCGAGGCGGCAACGGAGTCGATCGTCCTCGAATCGAACCGCGGCTGCCCCTATGGATGCACCTTCTGCGACTGGGGCTCCGCGACCCTCTCCCGCATCCGCCAGTTCTCGCTCGATCGCGTATTCGAGGAGTTGGAATGGTGCGCCCGGCACCGCGTCAGGACGGTCGGGATGGCGGATGCGAACTTCGGCATCTTCGAGCGCGACGTCGCGATTGCGGAGAAGGTCGCGGACCTGAAGCGACGCTACGGTTACCCGATGCACCTGGGGCTGAACTACGCCAAGAACTCGCTCAAGCACCTCAAGTCGATCGTGAAGATACTGGCGGACGGAGGCATCCTCTCCTACGGGCTCATCTCGCTCCAGTCGACGGATCGCGACACACTCAGCACGATCAACCGATCGAACATCAAGGTCGAGAAGTATCACGAGATGGCGCAGGAGTTTCGCCAGGCGGGTCTGCCGTTGTTCGTGGACCTGATGATGGGGCTCCCGGGATCGACCCTCCGCTCCTTCCGGCAGGACCTGCAGCAGTCCGTCGACCGGGAGGTGATCGCCAAGGTCCATCCCACGCAGCTCCTGGTGAACAGCCCGATGAACGAGCCCGCGTATCGGCAACGCAACCGCATCCAGGTGAGCCCCGGGGAATTCGTCACGTCGAGCGCCACGTTCACCCGCGACGACTACGACGACATGAAGCGCATCCGGCGCGTGTTCCTCCTTCTCGAGAAGTTCGGGGTTCTGCGCCATGTCGCCCGCTACGTGCGCCAGGAAACGGGCATGTCGGAGCTCGACTTCTTCGAGAAGCTGTGGCGCGACGCCCGCGCCGATCGTGCACGGTGGGCGGTCGTCGCGTTCACGCTCGAGGCGGTACCCGGACTGATGGTTCCGCCCGGCGGGTGGCACCTCTTCCTCGACGAGATGCGGCGCTACGTGGTCGGAGTCCTCGGCGTCGCCGACGACGACGCGCTCGCCACGGTGTTCGCCGTTCAGCACGCCCTCCTCCCGGCCCGGCATCGCCAGTTCCCGGCGCACCTCGACCTCCGTCACGACTACGCCGCCTGGCATGCCGCCATCACGACGGCCAAGGATGCAGGCCACCTCGACGACTGGATGGCCGTCGTGCCCCGTTTGCGCGAGTTCGGTCCCGCCGCCTTCACCGTGACCGACCCCTACGACGTCTGCGTTCTGGGCATCGGACACACGGTCGACGCGGACATCTGGGGCGTGTGGGAGCTCGGGTCGCCGGTCTCGCGGCCGGTCATGCCGCTGCACGCGGCGATCGACTGAAGCGGACGGCGCGCCGGTCAGAACACGTTGCCGAGCCGCACGGTCTGGTCGCGCTGGGCGCCGATCGAGAGGAGCACGACCGGCGCCGCGACGAGCGCCGAGAGGCGGTCGACGTAGCGCCGCGCCGTCGCCGGCAGGTCGGCCATGGCGCGCACCCCACCGAGCGGCTCGCGCCAGCCCGGCAGCTCCTCGTAGATCGGCCGCGCCTGCTCCCAGCCACGCAACGTGCCCGGCGCCATCTCGCACCGCCGTCCGTCGAGCTCGTAGGCGACGCAGACGCGGATCGGGTCGAAGCCGGTGAGGACGTCGAGCTTGGTGACCGCGAGGCCGTCCACGCCGGAGAGCGCGATCGCATGGCGCGCGACGACTGCGTCGAACCACCCGCAGCGGCGCGGCCGGCCGGTGGTGGCGCCGTACTCGTCGCCGTCGGGCTGCAGCGTTCGCCGAGGTCGTCGGTCAGCTCGGTCGGAAACGGCCCGCCGCCGACGCGCGTGGTGTACGCCTTGGTGATGCCGACGACGCGGTCGATGCGCGCGGGGCGACGGCCCGCACCCGTCGCCGCGGCCGCCGACAGCGCAGTTGGACGAGGTGACGAAGGGATAGGTGCCGTGATCGACGTCGAGCATCGTACCCTGCGCGCCCTCGAACAGGACGCGCCGGCCGGCGGCGAGCGCGGCCCGCACCTCGGCGCCGGTATCCGCCACGAAGGGCGCCAGGCGCTCGCGGAATCGCCTCGTACTGCGCGAAGATGCTCGTCGAACGTCGAGCGGCCGGCTCGCCCAGGATCGCTCGAGGTAGCTGTTCTTCTCGCGCGACGTTGCGCGCGAGCGTCTGGCGGAAGCGCGTCACGTCGAACAGCTCGCCGAAGCGCATGCCGATGCGCGCCATCTTGTCCTCGTACGCGGGCCGATGCCGCGGCCGGTGGTGCCGATGTGGCCCTCGCCGCGCATTCGCTCGCGCGCCTGATCGATGGCGCGGTGGTACGGCATGATCAGATGGGCGTGCTCGCTGATGCTGAGCAGGCGTCGTCCGTCGAGATAGCCGCGCGCCCGCAGCGCATCGATCTCGCCGACCAGGCCGCCGGGTCGATCACCATGCCGTTGCCGATGACGCAGACCTTGCCCGGGTGGAGCACGCCCGACGGCACCAGGTGGAGGACCGTCTTCTCGCCGTTCACGACCAGCGTGTGCCCGGCGTTGTTGCCGCCGTGGTAGCGGACGACGATGTCGGCGTCGCGCGGCGAGGAGATCGACGATCTTGCCCTTGCCCTCGTCGCCCCACTGGGTGCCGATGACGACCGTCGCCGGCATGCGCCTCACAGCCGCAGCAGCTGGGCCGAGACGATCTGCGGCAGCGTGCGCAGCTCGTCCAGCACGGCGCGCGGAACTGGTCGTCGACGTGGAAGAGCGACAGCGCCATGCCGCCCGCACGCTCGCGGCCGAGCTCGAGCCCGGCGATGTTGATGCTGCGCTCGCCGAGCAGCGTGCCGACGCGTCCGACGACGCCCGGCACGTCGCGATTGTGCAGCATCAGGATGTAGCCCTCGGGCACGGCCTCCATGCGGAAGTCGTCGATCTTGGTGAGGCGGACGATGTCGGCACCGAACACCGCGCCCTCGACGACCGTGGTGTGCGCGAGGCGGTGCGCACCTGGACGGTGATGGCGTTCAGGTAGTCGCCCGGCTGCGCCGCCCGCGACTCGACCACCCGGATGCCGCGCTCGCGCGCGATCGACGGCGCGTTCACGAAGTTGACGCGCTCGACTCGAGCAGCCGGTCCGAGCAGCCCGCGCAGCACGCCGACGTGGTGAGCGCGCGTGATCTCGCGCTCGGCGATCTCGCCGACCGCCTGCGACCGTGACCTCGAGCGGCGGCTCCGCGATGCAGCTGGGCCGACGAGAGCCCCGAGCTTCTCGGCGAGCGTGCAGATACGGACGCAGCACCTGCAGCGACCTCGGCGCGATCGACGGCACGTTCACGGCGTTCTGGATGACGTCGCGGACGAGGAAGTCGGCGACCTGCTCGGCGATGGCGATCGCCACGCTCACCTGCGCCTCGCTCGGTGGACGCGCCGAGGTGGGGCGTGCAGATGACGGTGCTCGAGCCCGAGCAGCGGATGGTCCGTCGGCGGCGGCTCCTGCTCGAAGACGTCGAGCGCGGCGCCGGCCACGTGCCCATCGCGGATCGCGGCGGCGAGCGCGGCCTCGTCGACGATGCCGCCGCGGGCGCAGTTGATGATGCGCACGCCGCGCTTCATGCGGGCGAGGCTGGTCGCGTCGAGCAGTCCGCGCGTCTCCGTCGTCAGCGGAACGTGGATGGTGATGAAGTCGCTGCGCGCGATCAGAGTCGTCCAGCGAGACCAGCTCGACGCGGAGGCGCGCGGCCGCCTCGGCCGTCACGAAGGGATCGAAGGCGATGACCTTCATCCGCAGGCCGAGCGCGCGCTCGGCGACGATGGCGCCGATGTTGCCGAGCCCGACGACGCCGAGCATCTTGTTGCACACCTCGGTGCCGATCCACCGGCTGCGCGGCCACTCGCCCGCCCGCACCGCGGCCGTGGCCTGCGGGATGTTGCGCGCCAGCGCGAGCAGCATCGCGATGGCGTGCTCGGCGGTGGTGACGTTGCTGCCGCCGGGCGTGTTCATGACCACGATGCCGCGCTTGGTGGCGGCGTCGACGTCGATGTTGTCGACGCCGATGCCGGCGCGACCGATCACGCGCAGTGCGTCCGCGCGCCGCGATCACCTCGGCGGTGACCTTCGTGCGGCTGCGCACGATCAGCGCCGTGACAGTCCGCGCGATGGCCTCGGGCAGCTCGTCGGCGGTGACGTCGGGGCGCGCGTCGATCTCGAGCTCGCTCTGCTCGCTGCAGCACGGGCCAGACCCTCCGGGCCGAGCGTGTCGGCCAGCAAGACGCGATACGCCATGACGTCAGCGCGGCGGCAGGCCGCTCGCGAGGACCGCCTCGGCGGCGCCGACGCCGCGGCCGTATTCGATGCGGGCACCGAAGTGGCGGAACGCCAGCTCGAGAGCCGCGAGTGCCGTCACCACGTCGAACGTCCCGACGTAGCCGAGGTGCGCGACGCGGATGATCTTGCCCTTCAGCTGATCCTGCCCCCCGGCGAACGTGACGTGCATGGCGTCGCGGAGGTAGCGGAAGACGGCGCTGCCGTCGACCCCCTCGGGCACGAAGACGGCCGTCACCGCCGGGCTCGGGCTCGCCGGGGCGAGCAGACGGAGACCCAGCGCCTCGCATCCCGCCCGCGTCGCACGCGCCAGGCGATCGTGACGCGCGTAGACGGCCGGCCACCCCTCCTGCACGCATCATCTGCGAGCGCCACGCGCAGGCCCTGGATCAGCGAGATCGCCGGCGTCCAGGCCGTCGACTTCTTCGCCACGCCCTTCCGCTCGCGTCTGGAAGTCGAAGTAGAAGCGCGGCAGACGCGGTCGCTTTCGTCGCCTCCCACGCCCGCGGCGAGAGCGCGACGAACGCCAGGCCGGGCGGCAGCATCAGCGCCTTCTGGGAGCCCGTGATCAGGACGTCGATGCCGAGATCGGTCCATCGGCAGCGTCGAAGACGCCGACCGCGGTGATGCCGTCGACCACCAGCAGCGTGTCGCGCTCGGCGCGTCAACGCGGCGATCTCGGCGACCGGGTGGAGCACGCAGGTCGAGGTCTCGCTCGCCTGGAGGTAGACCGCCCGCGCGCGCGGATGGGCGTCGAGGGCGGCCGCGCACCTGGGCCGGGGTCGACGGCCCGCCCCCACTCGACCGTGATCTCGTGGACCGTGAGGCCGTAGGTCTTGGCGATCTTCGTCCAGCGCTCGCCGAACTTGCCGCCGTTGACGACGATGACCTCGTCGCCGGGCGGAGCAGCAGGTTGGTGACCGCTGCCCTCCATCGCGCCGGTACCGGATGCGGCGAGGATGAGGACGTCCTCGGCGGGTGCCGAAGAGCTCGCGCAGCCCCTCCTGACACCTCGGCCAGCACCGCGCCGAACTGCGGCGTACGATGGTGGATGAGCGGCAGCGCGATCGCCGCCTGGACTTCAGGTGGCACGGGTGTCGGGCCGGGCGCGAGTAGGTAGGACTTGATCACGCTACACCTTCAGGCGTGACCAAGGGCCCAGGCGCGCGGTCCGGTGGTCGCTCAGCACTCCCCCGTGGTTGATTCCACGCGTACGCCAGTCGTGCGGGGATCAGCTCGTGAGCCTGTCGTTTACCCATCGGCTCCGCGCATTGTCAAGGCGATGGTCCGCCATGTTGACTCCGTAGCACGCCATCCGTTAGCGGCGCGGGATGATGTGGCGTCGTGGGCTGCGATGGATGGCGGTCGTGGGGTCGCTCGCGTGCGCGTTCCCGGCGCTGGCGCAGACGGACGCGACGGAACCCTACCCGCCGCCGGCGCAGACGGACGCCACGCCGCCGCCCCCGCCGACGCCTTCGTGGCGCGGGTCGCTGCTGCCCGACTCGTGGAAGCGCCAGCTGCCGCCGAGCCCTGCGCTGCGCACGCCGAGCGAGATCACGTACGACGGCGAGGTCCAGCGCGTGACGGTGAAGGAGGCGATCGCGATCGCGCTGGAGAACAACCCCGGCATCGCGGCTAGGCGCCTCGAGCCGACCCTGCAGGAGCAGGGCATCCTCGGCGCCCAGAGCAAGTTCGATCCGGACTTCCGCAGCGAGCTCAACTACGCCACGAACGAGACCCCGAACGCGAACATCCTCGCCGGGGCGCTCTCCACGCGAGCCAACGATCGCTACGCCAACTTCCATCTGGGCAAGCTGTTGCGGCCGACCGGTACGCAGTTCTCGGTCGACTTCCTGAACGACCGCAACGACACCAACAGCAGCTTCAACATCCTGCGCCCGAACTACAGCCCGCAGTTCGGTCTCTCGGTCCTGCAGCCGCTGCTGCGCGATTTCGGCCTCGACTTCCAGTACCTCGTCGTACGCGTCGCGGAGCGGACGGCCGACGCCGCACTCAAGCAGTACGAGGCCAACCTGGCGGACTTCGTCGCCGAGGTGATCGTCGCCTACTGGAACGTGGTCCGCACGCGCGAGAACCTCGAGGTGCAGCGGGAGTTCAAGTCGCTCGCCGACCGGACCGTGACGGAGAACGAGGCCCGCGTCCGTGTCGGACTGCTGGCCCCGGTCGCCGTGCTCGAGGCGCAGGCCGACGCCGCGCTCCGCGAGGAGGAGGTGGTGACGGCCGAGAACAACTACACGGTCGCCCGCCAGCAGCTCGCCAAGCTCGCCTACTACAGCCCGCGGGGCACCGTGATCCCCCGCATCCTCGAGCCGGTGGAGGACGCCGCGCCGGAGGACGTGGAGGTCGACCGCGAGGACGCGTTGAAGGCGGCGCTGGCGGAACGCCCCGAGGTGAAGGCATCGGCCGACCGGGTGCAGGCGCGGCAGCTGAACGAGCGGATCGCCGGCAACGGGCTCCTGCCGCGCGTCGATGCGGTCGGAAGCCTCGGCTACAACGGTCTCGCCGGCAGTTCCCGCTGCATCACCTTCAGCGGCCAGACGGTCTGCGATTCGCCCTTCTCCGGGTCGCGCGGCGACGCCTACGGGAACCTCACCGACTTCCGGAGCTACGCCTTCGGCCTGCGCGTCCTGGTGCCGATCGCGAACGCGGCGGCCGAGAGCGAGTACACGCAGACGCGCATCTCGCGCGAGCAGGCGGAGCTCGACCACCGCGATCTGCTGTCGCAGGTCGCCCTCGAGGTCTACCAGAGCGCGTCCGACGTCGTCTCCGGCAGGAAGCGCATCGAGACCAGCGGCGTCGCGGTCAAGCTGGCCGAGGAGAACCTGCGCAACCAGCAGAAGCGCCAGGAGGTCGGCATGGCGACGACGAAGGACCTCCTGGACTTCCAGACCCGGCTTCGCAACGCCCGCGCGGCGCAGGTGCAGGCACGCATCGACTACGCGATCGCGGTCGCTCGCTGGGAGCGCGCGCAGGGCTCGCTCCTCCAAACCTATCAGATCGTCGTCACGCAGCCGGGCAAGCGCTCGCCACCCTGGTTCGCTCGCTTCTGAGCGTCAGCGCCGCCGGGCGCGGACGAGCTGCACCCGCTCGCCGCAGGCCAGCCGCAGCCGCTCGACGTCGAAGCCCAGCGCCGCGAGCTCGCGCGCCGCGGGATAGCGTCCGCGTGACGGCGAAAGGCCGGCGAGGCGGAGCCGCACCCAGGCGAGCAGGCGGGCGGTGCGGCGGCGCGGCTGATTGTGGTCGACGAGCACGAGCGGCGCACCGGCCGCGAGCCGCCGGCGGAGGCCTGCCAGCGCCGCCTGGCGCGCGCCGGGGTCCGCCGGGATTCCGAGCCACGCCACGATGGCCGCGCTCGGCGTCTCCTCGTCCGACGCCGCCCGCACCCGGCTCGCGAGCGCGCCGCGGAGCCGCGGCGATCCGGGCGCGATCACGGCGACCGGCCCGGGAACGCCGCCCAGCAGCTCGAGCGCGTGCGCGGCGAGCGCGCCGCTCACCGCCGGCCGATCAGGTTCATGAACTCCTCGCCGCGTCTCCTGGTGTGACTGGAACGCGCCGAGCATGGCGCTGGTGACGACGGTCGAGTTCTGCTTCTCGACGCCGCGCATCCGCATGCACAGGTGCTCGGCCTCCATCACGACGGCGACGCCGAGCGGATCGAGCTGCTCCTGGATCGTATTGGCGATCTGCGTCGTCAGGCGCTCCTGGACCTGGAGGCGCCGCGCGTACACCTCGACCAGTCGCGCGATCTTGCTGATGCCGACGATCTTGCGGCGCGGAAGGTAGGCGACGTGGGCACGGCCGAAGAACGGCAGGATGTGGTGCTCGCAGAGCGAGTAGAAGTCGATGTCCTTCACCACGATCATCTCCGAGTACTCCTCGGTGAAGAGGGCGCCGTTGATGACCGCTCGCGGATCCTCGCGATACCCACGCGTGAGGAACGTGAGCGCGCGCGCCACGCGATCCGGGGTGCGCTCGAGGCCCTCGCGCCGCGGCTCGGGGTCGATCGCGTCGAGGATGCCGAGCACGTGCTCCTCGATCGAGGTGGAATCCGCCATGCGACGGCCTGTACCGCGCGACCCGACCTCGAGCAAACCCAAGTGTCCGGAGTACTGGGTCAGGCGCCGACGAGACCCTCACGGCGGAGGTTCTCGAAGACTGCACGCGTCGCCGGCGACTGGTTCAGCGTGTAGAAGTGGATGCCCGGGCAGCCGCCACGCAGGAGCTCCGTGCACTGTGCCGTGGTCCACTCCACGGCGACGGCCAGCGACGCCGGCGGGGTCGTCCTTGACCCGCTCGAGGCGGGCGTGGAGCTCTGGAGGGAATTCGGCCCCGCTCAAGCTCCGCGATGCGCCGGATCTGGGCGACGTTGGTGACCGGCATGAGACCCGCCACCACCGGCACCTGGATTCCGGCCTTCCGCGATGCGGTCGACGAACGCGAAGTAGTGCGCGTTCTCGTAGAACATGTTCGTGATCACGAGATCGAGGCCGGCGATCCACCTTGGCGCGCAGGTGCTCGACCTCGACGGCGAGGTCTCGCGTCTCGGGATGGCCCTCGGGATGCGCGGCGCCGGCGAGGCAGAGATCGGGAGCTCGCTCGCGGACGAAGGCCACGAGGTCGGCGGCGTAGCGGAACCCGTCGGCGGGCCGGCGGAACGTCGGGTCCTTCGGGACGTCCCCGCGCAGGGCGACCATGTTCTCGATCCCGCGCGCAGCCATCAGGTCGATCGCTTCCGCGATGTCGCTCGCGGCTCGCCTCGATGGCCGTGATGTGTGCCGCGCCCGGGATCCCGAGGGCGCCGATGCGGGCGACCAGCTCGATCGTCGCCTGCCGTGGCTTCCCGCCGGTTCGCGTCACCGACACGAACGACGGGCCGAGCGGCCGCAGCGCGTCGATGGTGCGCACCAGGGCCGCCTCCCCTTCCGGCGTCTTGGGAGGGAAGAACTCGAAGGAGACCGTGGGACGGCCACGGCCGAGGAGGTCGCGGATCTTCACGGGGAGGTCGGGGCCTGGGGCGCTACTTCGAGCCCTTCTTCTCCAGCGCCTTGACGCGCTGGTACTTGCGATAGTCGTACCCCGTCGCCATCGCCATGAGCAGCCCCTCCATGCCGCCCTCGCGTTCGCGGCGGAGGATGCGCAGGCGTTCGTAGAACTCGCGGAAGTCCTTGTGGAACGCGCGCCCCGTCGTCGACCGGCTTCAGGAAGAAGTCGCGCAGGCGGGTGACGGTGAAGCGCAGCGCCGAGAAGCGCAGCTCGTTCGGGAAACGCGTCCCACTCGGCCAGCGAGAGCGCCCGCAACGACTCGTAGCCGGCGATGAGCGCCTCGAAGCGCTTGCAGATCGTAGCCGTCGCGCGTCGAAGCAGAGCGCGTTCACCGCCGTCGCGAGATCGAAGATGAACTTGCCGCGACAGGCGGCCTCGAAGTCGAGCACTGCCGACCACCTTGTCGCCCTTGAAGAGCAGGTTGTCGTGGAAGCAGTCGCCGTGGATGATGCCCTTCGGCAGCTTGTTCTCGAGGTAGTGCTCCAGGTACTCGACCTCGTCGTCGAGCGTGCGGACGAATGCGCCGGAAGTACGACGGCAGCCGATCGCGGATCTCGCCGTAGACCGCGCGCGATGCGCTCGAAGCTGAAGCGATTGTCGATGCCCTTCTTGTAGGCTCTTGCCGATCGAGTGGAGCTCGGCCAGCGCCCGGCCCACGTTCTCGAGATGCGCCAGGCGTCAGGCGTTCGGGCTTGACGCTGTGCCCGTCGGCCCAGCGGTAGACCGACAGCGCACTTGCCGGCCGCCTCGCGGTACCAGCGGCCCTTCCGGTCGGCGATCGGCTGCGGGCAGGGGAAGCCGTGCTTGCGGAGGAAGATCAGGAGCTCGAGCTCGCGCTTCACGTCGAGCTCGCTCTTCACCTCGTCGATGCGCAGCAGGTGTTTCCCGCGCCCGGTCTCGAGGAGGTAGTTGCTGTTGACGGATCCGGCGGCGATGCCGTGTGCGCCGATCAGCCGATTGAGACCGTAGTCAGCCACGAGTTCGGCGAGGTCGTGCTGCTCGATCACGGTGTAAACGGCCATCCGCACACGCCTCCCGTAACTCGCCGGAATACCGCCCGAAATGGGCGCCGCACCGTAGCCTCGCGGGTCGCGCTTGTCAAGGAAATGATCGACGGTTCCAGGGGTTGCCGGCTCTCTGGTGCACCCGACCCGAAGAACCAGGGCTCAAGGCGCGATCAGACCGAGGTGGTCACGCCGATCTGGGGACACCAGCGCGATACGGGACAGGTGCTGCAGCGCGGCTTCCGGGCCGCACAGAGGCGACGACCGTGGTGGATCATCCGATGGGCGAAGGCCGTCCATTCCTTGGCTGGCAGCAGCGCTCCCAGATCCTGCTCGATGCGATCCGGCTCGTCGCTGGTGGTCAGCCCGAGGCGGTTCGCCAGCCGGCGGACGTGGGTGTCGACGAAGATCGCCGGACGGCCGAAGGCCGTTCCCAGCACGACGTTGGCGGTCTTCCGTCCGATGCCGGGCAGCGCCGTGAGCGCCTCCATGGAATCCGGGACCCGTCCGCCGTGCTCGCCCGCGATCGCGCGGGCGACTGCCTGGATCGCCTGCGTCTTCTGGCGGAAGAACCCCGTGCGCTTCACCAGCGCCTCGACCCGCTCCGCCGGCGCCGCAGCGAGCGTCCCGCGGCCCCGGATACGCCGCAAACAGCGCCGGCGTCACCTGGTTCACCATCTTGTCCGTGCACTGCGCGGAGAGGATGGTCGCGACCACCAGCTCCCAGGGCGAACGGTACGTGAGCTCGCACCAGGCGTCGGGGTAGGCCCGTGCCAGCCCGCGCGCGATGGCCCGGGCCCGGGTCCGTCGTGCGGCTGCGCTCTCGCGGGCGACGTTCAGGCGCGCGGCGGCCGGCCGCGCCGCCTTCACCGCCACCGGCGGCGGTCCCGCTTGACGTCGGCCACGTAGGCGTCCGCAGCGGCCCGCGCCACGTCGGCGGCTCCAACCGAGCGCCGGCGCCATCAGCTGCGCCACCTCGGCGGCGACCGCCGCCCCGCTGGTCTCGTCGTGCAGCGCCACCTGCGTCCGCCGCCGCAGCACGTCCTCGAGCGTGACGGCCCACTCGCGTTCGACCGCCGCCACCACCTCGGCGCGCGGATCGGGGAGCGCTGCGGAGATCGGGGCGGCGAGCGAGCGCTCCACGCCCACCAGGCCCAGCACCTCGCCGAGCCGGCTGCCGTAGCGACCCGCGAGATGCTCGACGACGGCTGGCGGCATACCGTGCCCGTCGCGCGCGAGGGCCTCTGCCGCGACGTGCGCGGGCTCGGCGCTCCCGCCTGGCAGCGGCATCTCGCCGGTGCGCGACCGGCCGAATGCGTCGCGGGTCTCCCGCGCGGCGGAGCGCCGCGACCACGCGGTCGACGACCTCGGCGGCGACCAGCCGGTACGTGGTGAGCTTGCCGCCCGCCATGGAGATCAGCCCGGACGGCGAGACGAAGATCTCCTCCTCGCGCGAGACGTCCGACGGAGCGGCGGTCGCGCTCACCGGCGGCGCGACCAGCGGGCGGAGACCGGCGAAGGCGCTCACCACGTCGGGACGCATCCAGATGCGCGTCGGGGAAATAGTGGTTCACGGTCTCGAGCAGGTAGGCGACGTCGTCGGGCTCGACCACCGGCGGCGTGTCCGGGCCGCCGACGTGATCGGTGTCGGTCGTGCCGATCAGGGAGACCTCGCCCCACGGGATCACGAACATCACCCGTCGGTCGCGCCGGGCGTGGAGCACGATCGCGTCGCGGTGACCGATCCGATCGCGCCGCACCAGCACGTGCACGCCCTTGGTGAGCCGCAGGCGCGGCGCCGCCGGCTCGTCGAGGGCGGTGACCCGGTCGACCCAGGGGCCGGCGGCGTTCACCACCACGGCCGCACGCACCTCGATGGCTTCGCCGGAGAGCCGATCGATTACGCGAGCCCCCGTGAGCCGCCCGCCGCTGCGCACGAGGGCCGTCACCCCGGCGTACGACGCCACGACCGCGCCCTCGCTGGCCGCTGCCAGCGCCGTCTCGAGGACCAACCGCGCGTCGTCGGTCTGCGCGTCCCAGTAGCAGCCGGCGCCGCGGAGTCCGTCGGTGCGGAGCGTCGGCTCCGCCTCGTGGGTCGCCGCGGCGGACAGCATGCGGTGCCGCGCGACGCTCCACCAGCCGGCGAGCAGGTCGTAGGCGAACAGCCCGAGCCCCAGCTTGAGCTTGCTCACCGGACCGCCGGCGTAGACCGGGTACACGAAGCGCTGCGGGCGCACGAGGTGCGGGGCCAGGCGGCGCAGCCGCTCGCGCTCGCGACACGCCTCGAGGACCAGGCGGACGTGGCCCTGCTCGAGATAGCGGAGTCCGCCGTGGATCAGCTTCGAGGAGCGGCTCGAGGTCCCCGAGGCGAGGTCGCCCTGCTCGACGAGGGCCGTGCGCAGGCCGCGCAGCGCGGCGTCACGCGCGATACCCGCCCCGTTGATGCCGCCGCCGATCACCAGGACGTCGAAGGGCTCGGCGGCCAGGGCGGCGAGCGCGGTCCGGCGGGCGTCGAGCGCGGCTGCGGCCATCGCCCGAAATCCTAACCGAGCGCCGGCTGTATGTCACGGCGCGTCAACGACGGACGAGCTGGGCGAGCCGGGCCACCACCTGGGAGGTCGTCGAGCGCCCGCCGAGGTCGCCGGTGCGGACCCGGCCCTGGGCGAGCAGCCGATCGACCCCCCGCTCGATGCGACGCGCCGGGCGCCTCCTGCCCGAGATGGCGCAGCATCATCGCCGCCGAGAGGATCACGGCGATCGGATTGGCGCGATCCTTCCCCGCGATGTCCGGCGCGGTCCCGTGCACCGCCTCGAAGATCGCGCAGCGGTCGCCGAAGTTCGCCCCCGGAACCACCCCCAGCCCGCCGACCAGGCCGGCGCAGAGGTCGGAGACGATGTCGCCATAGAGGTTCTCGAGCAGCAGCACGTCGAACTGGTGCGGCTTGAGCACGAGCTGCATGCAGGCGTTGTCGACGATCATCTCGCGGTACGCGATCTTCGGGTAGCCGCGCGCGATCTGCTGCGCGCACTTCAAGAAGAGCCCGTCCGAGAGCTTCATGATGTTGGCCTTGTGGATGGCCGTGACGCTCTTGCGGCCCTCGCGCTTCGCCAGCTCGAAGGCGTGACGCGCGATGCGCTTCGACGCGCGCGCCGTGATCACCTTGACGCTCTCGACGACGCCGGGCGCGATCTGATGCTCGATGCCCGAGTAGAGGTCCTCGGTGTTCTCGCGCACGACGACGAGGTCGACGCCGGTGAACGCGGACTTGACGCCGCGGAGCGTGCGCGTCGGGCGCACGCTCGCATAGAGGTCGAACGTCTTGCGCAGCATCACGTTCAGGCTGCGATAGCCGACGCCGATCTGCGTCTCGAGGGGCCCCTTGAGCGCGACACGGTTGCGGCGGACCGACACCATCAACGCGCTCCGGAATCGGTGTCCCGTGCCGGACGATCGCCTCCTTGCCGGCGATCTGCACGTCCCACGCGATGCGTCCGCCCGCGGCCTCGACGACCTTGACGGCGGCGTCGGTCACCTCTGGGCCGATACCGTCCCCGGGGATGAGGGTGACCTTCGGCGTCCCGTTGCGTGCCATCTCAGCGGATTCCGAGCAGCTTGTGCAGCTGAGGCAGGACACGGACGTCGGCGTGCTCCGTGCTGGCGAGCGCGTGCAGGCGCTCGAGGGTGCCCACCGTCACCGTGAGCTGCGTGCCGTCCGGCGGCGTCAGCGGGGTCAGGAACAACGGGGCGCGCGGAGCGATCGTCGTCACCATCCGGGCGCCGCGCGCCACCTCGTCGGGCAGCGTGCCCTCGTCGACCGGCATCTTCACGTACACCTCCCGTCCTGCGGCGACTGCGGCAGCGAGGCACGCCTCGTGCTCGTCCCACCTCGCCTTCTCGCCCGTGTTGCTCGGGCATTTGACGTCCATGCTGACCATCGCCACGTGCGGCAGCACGCGCGCCAACCGCTCCGGCATGATGCCGGCCGTCTCCAGCAGCAGCGGCAGCCGCGCGTCCCGCCGCGGCAGCCAGGCCTCGAGGAAGTCGACCTGCATCAGCGGCTCGCCGCCGGTGAGCGCCAGCGCGTGCAGCGGGGGTGCCTGCGCTACGAGCTCGCCGACCAGGCTCTCGAGCACGTCGGGGCTGAGCGGGTTCGGCACGAGGCGCTCGCCGTCGGCCGTCGTCACCCGGCAGCCGGCGACGGGCACCAGGCTCTCGGGCTGGTCGCAGTAGCGACACCGCAGCGGACAGCCACCGAGGCGGACGAACAGGTGACGGCTGCCCGCGTACAGACCCTCACCCTGGAAGGACACGAACAGCTCGGAGACGTTGCCGCCGGCCCCGCGCATGGGCGGGGGATGTATCACGCGGTCGGGGGTGCCTCCACCACCTCGCCGCTCGCCGCCTCCAGCTCGCGCCCCCGGGTCTCGGGTAGGACGAACATCAACGGCGCCAGGGCGAACGGCACGAGCCCGAGGATCGCGATCACGCCCGCATGGCCTCCCGCACGCTCGGACAGCAGCCAGACGGCCAGGAGCCCGAGCATGCCGCCGGCGACGCCGGCATTCGTGAGCCAGGCACGCGCCGTCGCGCGGAGCGCGGTGGGAAAGACCTCCGTGCTGAGCGCGTTGACGGCGATGGTCGTGCCCGCCTCGAAGAACACGAGCGCGGCGAACGCCGCGAAGAGATATGTCGTCGCGTAGAAGGTCACGATCGCGGCCCCGAGGCCGACGAGCGCGATGCTGCCGGCGACCCGACGGCCCCCCGTGTCGGTGAAGCGACCGAAGAGGATCCAGCCCCAGAAGCCCAGACCGCCGCCGACGAGGACCATCGTGCTGACGCGCGCCGGCGACCACCCGAACGTCGTCGTCGCGCGATAGGAGGCGAAGGAGTAGGCCGCCCCGAACGCCGCGACGCTCCCCGCGGCGAGCGCCACGAGCGTCAGGAACCGGCGCCTGTGCGCCGGCGCGAGCACCGCGAGCATACCGGCCGCGCGACGGGCGGACGGATCCAGCTGACTCCAGCGCGCCGTCTCCGGCAGCGAGCGTCGCAGCCAACCGACGATGAGGAGGGGGACGATGCCGATCAGGTAGAGGCCGCGCCATCCGAGGCTCGTCGGTGCCAGGATCGGGAAGAGCATGGCGGCGAGCCCGGCACCCACCGCGGCTGCCGCCCCGAGGAGCCCCTGCCCCATGCCCCGCGCAGCCGCCGGGAACTCCTCGGCGATCACCACCTGGGCCAGCGACAACTCCGTGTTGAGGAAGGCCACCGCAACGAGCTGCAGCAGCACGAAGTCGAGGAGGCCCCGAGACAGGCCCGTCAGGCCGGTGGCGATGGTGTACCCGAGCACCGTGAGCAGGAGGATACGCCGGCGGCCGACACGGTCGGCGAACAGGCCGAGGACGATCGCCGCCAGCGCGCCGCCGCGGATCACCGACAGCGCCAGGCCGAGCACGTCCTCGGCCGCACCGAGTATCCCGGGCGATGTACGGCAGGGCCAGGGTGACGATGAAACGGTCGTAGCCCTCGAACAGGGTCGCGGTGCCGAGCAGGCCGAGGAGCACGCGATGCCGCGGCTCGAGGACCACGGCGTCCGGCGCCGGCGGGCGAACCGGGAGACGATGGGCCACGACGAAGCCGGCGAGGGCGGTCGTCCCGAGCCCGAGCGCCGCCAGCCGCCACCACCACCACCGATCGAGGAGCGCCGATACCGCGGACGGGTCGGCACGTGCTGCTCGGAGAAGCTCTTCCCCGATCGGCTCGAGGACGACCGCCCCCACGAGCCCGGCGGCCACGATCAGTCCCACGCCGAGGAGCCGCAATCGTCCCCGGCGACCGCCGATGCCTCCATCTCGGGCCAGAGCCGCGAGCGCCAGGACCGCGGTCAGGGTCCCGAGCGCGGTGAGCATGCCGCTGGCGCGGTCGACGAGCGGCAGCATGCCGTCGGGAACCGCCGACGGCGCCGCGGCGAAGGCCCGCGCCAGCGGCCGGAGGCGCAGCGCGAACGTCACGGCGGCGGCCACCCACGTCGTCGCGGCGAGCAGGAGCAGGCGATCGACGATGCGGCCGCGGCTCATGCCCGGAGCCCGACCACGACGTCGGCGACGTTCGTGCCGCTCGGTCCCGTCGTCAGCAGATCCCCGGTGTCGGCCAGGAGCGGGTGGGCATCCGTCGCCGCGAGCGCCGCGTCGGGATCGCGACCGGCGGCGCGCGCCCGGGCGACGGTCGCTCCGTCGACGCACGCGCCGGCGGCGTCGGTGGGGCCGTCGACGCCGTCGGTCCCCGCGGCCAGGAGCACGGCCGTGCGGCCGGCGAGCATCGTCGCCGCCGCGAGCGCGAGCTGCTGGCAGCGACCGCCCCGCCCGCCCGGCACCACGCGGACCGTCGTCTCGCCCCCGGCGACGATCGCCGTGCGACGATCCCCGGCGCCGGCGAGGAGGCGTGCCGCGAGCGTCCGCCCGGCGGCGGCCGCGTCCCCGGAGAACGGGGCCAGGGTGACCACCGCATACCCGCGTCGGGCAGCCTCCGCGGCCGCGGCCCCGACGGCGTCGGCGTTGGTGCCGACGAGGACCGTCCGTGCGCGCGAGATCGCCGGATCGGCGGCCGCCGCGACGTCCGCCGACAGGTGTGCCCGAACCGCCGGAGGGATATCCGGCCGGGGCCAGGTAGCGGGCGAGCGCGGCTGCCGCGGACGCCGGCGTCGTCGGCGACGCCACCGTCGGTCCCGAGGCGATGGTCGCGGGGTCGTCACCGACGACGTCGGAGAGGACGAGTGCCCAGAGCCCTGCGGCACCGGCCGCGGCCCGCGCCAGCCCACCGCCAGCGGCGCGCAGGCAGTGGCGTCGAACGGTGTTGAGCGTCCCGATGTCCGCCCCGGCGGCCAGCAGGGCCGACGTCACCGCCTGCAGATCGGCGAGCGACACGCCGGCCACCGGTGCGGACAGCAGCGCCGAGGCGCCGCCGCTCAGCACCGCGAGGACGAGGGCGTCGGGCGGCGCCGTCCCGACGGCGGACAGGAGCCGCTCGCAGGCGTCCACGCCCGCGGCGTCGGGCACCGGATGCGCACCCTCGAGCACCTGCACGTTTCCGCCGCACGTCCCTCCGCCGCCGTGCGGCACGATCACCACCCCACCCCGCACCCGTGACCCGGCGATGCCGACGACCGCTCGCGCCATCGCGAGCGCCGCCTTCCCTGCACCGACCACAGGACCGGTCCCCGGTGCGTGGCGAGCACGGCTCGATCGCGCGCGCGGAGCGTCAGTCCATCGGTCGTCGCGTCGAGATGACGCGCCACGAGCGCGCCCGGCGCCACCGCGGCGAGCGCGGCCGCGTGACACGCGAACGCGTCGGCGCGCAGTCGCGTCGTCGGCTCGCCCGCACCTGGACCGCCGACACCCCCGCTGCTATGACCCGAGCCCATGGTGCCCGAGCGCGTCGACGTCACCGCCGGTGCGTACGGTTTCGCCGAGACCTGGAAGCGCGTGCTGAGCGATCCGCGCGGCTTCTTCACCGAGATGCCCGAGGCCGGCGGCCTGCGCGAGCCGATGACGTTCCTCGCGAGCTGCGCCGCGCTCAACGCGGCGGGGATCGCGCTGGTCCGCCTGGGGCTGGTGACCGGGCTCCTCGCCTTCGTCGCGCACGTGGTCGTCGCCGTCATCCTCGCCGTCGTCGCTCGTGCTGGTCGCGCAACATCTCTTCGACGGACGCGCCGGCTTCGAGCCGACGCTTCGGGTGGTGGCCTACGCAGCCGCGCCGACCGTGTTCGCCTGGGTGCCGCGCCTCGGCGTCATCGCGATCGTCTGGGGATGGTTCCTGATGGTCCGCGGGCTGGAGCGCGTACAGGGCTACGACGCCGTGCGCGCCGTCCTGACCGTGATGGCCGGCGTCAGCGTCGCCGCGGTGGCGCTGGCCTCCATCGTGGGCGGGCCGGCGCTGCTCGTGCCGCGTTAGCCTTCCTCGTCGCCGTCGCTGGTGCCGAGCCGGCGGTACGAGCGGTCTTCCTCGAAGCCGCCGGTTCATCTTGGCTTCCCGCTCGCGCTCGGACTGGCAGCTGACGCAGACGCGGGTGAACGGCAGCGCCTCGAGACGCGCCTCGGCGATCTCGGACTCGCAGCTCTCGCACATGCCGTAGGTGCCGTCGTCGACGCGACCGAGCGCCTCGTCGATCGCCTGCAGCTTGTCGCGATCGCGATCGGTGAGGATGGAGCTGATCTCGCGATCGCGCGCGTCGCTCGCGATGTCGTACGTGTCCATCCCTTCGTCCTTCTGCGCGTCGCGCACCTCCTGCACGTCGTGCTGGACGCTGCGCAGAAGCTGAGCGCGCATCTGCTGAAGGGTCTCGCGGGCCTTTTTCAGGAAGACTTTTCGCATGGCACCCGTTCTTTCCCGGACGAGGGCGCCGGAGTCTACGGGTTGGCCGGGGGGCTGTCAACGGCAGACGGCGACGATCGTCGGCGTGCAGATCGTAGACGTCCGCGTCGACGATCGTCGCCGCGACGAGATCGCCCGGGCTCGCCTCGCCGCGGAGGTACACGACGCCGTCGATCTCGGGTGCCTGGCCCGGCGTCCGGCCGACGAGCCGACCGTCCTCCAGCTCGCGCTCGACGAGGACCTCGGTCGAGCGACCGACCCGCGCGCGCACGCGCGCGGCCGACACCGCCGCCTGCGTCGCCATCACCCGCCCGCGTCGGACGCGCTTCTCCTCCGCCGGCACGTCGTCCGCGAGCGCTCCCGCCGCGGTCTGCTCCTCGTGCGAGTAGTCGAAGACGCCGACGTGATCGAAGCCGATCTCCTCGACGAACTCGCACAGCGCCCGGACGTCGTCCTCGGTCTCGCCCGGGAAGCCGACGATGAACGACGACCGGAGCGCGACGTCGGGCACCGCCGAGCGGATGCGGGCGACCAGGCGCGCGGAGCGCCGCCGCCGCTCCGCTCGCGGCGCATCGCCCGCAGCATGCGGTCGGTCGCGTGCTGGAGCGGCATGTCGAGGTAGCGAGCACACGGTCGGCTCCGTCGCCATCACCTCGCAGCAGCTCGTCGGTGACCGACGACGGATACGCGTAGAGGAGGCGGAGCCAGCGGACGTCGGGGACGCGCACCGCGAGCGCCCGGAGCAGGACGGCGAGCGACGAGCCGTCGTGGCGGTCGCGTCCGTAGGCCGTCAGGTCCTGCGCGATGAGATTGAGCTCGAGCGCGCCGCCGGCCGCGAGGCTCGCGGCCTCGTGCAGCAGGTCGTCCATCGCGCGGCTCTCGTGGCGCCCGCGGATCTTCGGGATGATGCAGAAGCTGCACTGGTGATCGCAGCCCTCGGACGACCTTGAGGTACGACGTCCACCAGCCGCCGCGTGCGCACCCGCGGCGCGATCCGCGTCGCGGGCAGCACGTGCTGCGCGCCGCGGTAGACGATCGGGTCGCGGCGGCGCCGGGCCTTCGACCGCGTCGGCGATGCGGAGCAGGTCGCCGGTGCCGACGAAGACGTCGACCTCGGGCAGCTCGGCGCGCGAGCTCGTCGGCGTAGCGCTGCGCGAGACAGCCGGTGACGACGAGCCGCCGCCCGTCCGCGCCGCCTTCACGCGCGCCAGGTCGAGGATGGCGTCGATCGACTCCTCCTTCGCCGGGCCGATGAAGCGCACGTGTTCACGACGAGCACGTCGGCCGCCTCGGGATCGAGCACCAGCTCGTGGCCGCGGCCCGCGAGCACGCCGAGCATGACCTCGCTGTCGACCTGGTTCTTCGGGACAGCCGAGCGTGAGGAAGTGGACGCGTCGCGCCATCACGTCAGTCCCGCAAGTTGACGAACTGCATCGCGATGCCGAGGTCGCGGCCCTTCAGGAGCTGGATCACCTGCCTGCAGATCGTCGCGCTTCTTGCCGCTGACGCGGACCTGGTCGCCCTGGATGGCCGCCTGGACCTTGAGCTTGGCGTCCTTCACGAGCTTGACGATCTCGCGCGCCTTGTCGACGGCGATGCCCTGCTGGAGCTCGATCCGCTGCTTGCGCCGTCGCCCGCCGGCCCGGCTCGATCTCCTTGGCGTCGAGCGCCTTCAGCGACACGCCGCGCTTGGCGAGCTTCTCGCGGAGGATGTCGCCGACCGCGCGCACCTTGAAGTCGTCCGCCGACGACAGGAGCAGCGCGTGCTCTTCGCGGCGGACGTCCGTCCCGGAGTTCTTGAAGTCGAAGCGCTGCCCGACCTCACGGAGCGTCTGGTTGACCGCGTTGTCGACCTCCTGCAGGTCGACCTGCGCACACGACGTCGAACGACGGCATCGGCGCTCAGGAGGTCGGCGGCTTGACCACGTCGACGCCGGGCGGCGGCGTGAAGCGGAAGAGCGCCGGCTCGATCGGACTGTTCGCTTGCTCGCCGGTGAAGTGATCTGGGTGACGGTGCCGAGGGTGTCGGTCACCTTCGCCTCCTCGACCGACGCGTCGGTCTTGCGGACGCTCAGCATCAACGTGCCGAATCTGGCGTTCCTTGCGCGGCACGAGCTTCAGCACCCAGCGCTCCGGCTCGTCCTTGTCGAGTGTCGCCTCGAACTCGCGGTCGACGTGGCCCAGCCCGGCGAGGAAGGTCACCGGCGTGGACGCCTCGAACGCCTCGCTGAGCGGCGCCTTGATCACCTGCTGCTGGTCGGGCTGGTAGAGCCACAGCGTCTGACCGTCGCCGACGATCGTCTGGCGATCCGGCGGCTCGTAGTCCCACCGCATGCGGTTCGGCTTCTCGAACGCGACCTTGCCGTGCGACTCGAGCACGCCGGCCAGCGTCGGCGACTCGACGGTCTGCCGGAACTCGGCGCGGAAGCGTCTTCGTGTCGTCGTAGCGATTCTGCAGCCGCCGGAGCGCCTCGCCGAGCACATCCGCGCTCGCGAGCCGGGCACAGAGGACCAGCAGCAGACCCGCGGCCATGGTGATGCGATGCATGCGCCGCCCTCGCTACCGCGCGCGGCCGGACCGCGCAACCGGGTGCCTTCGCCTGCTGAAGGACCTATTGCGCTTTGAACGCCTTCAGGTCGGTGCGAAGGCCGTCGGCTGCGGTGCCGAGCACGCTGCGCACGGCATCGTCGAGGGTCTTGGCCTTCTTCGACCGGAGCTTCTTCGCGAAGCTCCCGAGCGAGCGGACGGCGCCCGCGAGAGCCTTCTTCCGCTTGCGGGGCGTCGTGGCGGCCTCTGCACCGGCGACCGCGTCGCGCGTGCGGCCGACCAGGGCACCGAGCTGCGTCGCCAGCGGGCCGGCGGGGACTCCGGCCTGTACGGCGGTGCCGAGGGCGTCGAGCCGACAGCGGACTGACGGATAGCTCGCCTGGCGCGTGCACCCGGGGAGCGTGGTCGTGGTGGTCGAGAGGGCCGAGAGAGTCGAGGTGGTGGTCGGTGGAGGTTCGCTCGGGACGATGAACGCATTGCCCTTTCCGTCGGCGTCGGGGATGGTGAAGTACGCGCCCGGGACCGGCTGGTGGTTCACGTCCTCCACCGTGATCGCGGTCAACGCCACGGTGTCCTGGAAGTTCGCGAACGTCTCCGCGTCCCAACCCGCCAAGGTGGGTGGCGTGGCGCCCGCGGCCACGTCCGTGCGCAGCCGAACCCGGAAGACACCAGGACTCCACGTACCGGGGGTGGGATTGGACGTGTAGGGGATCGTGATGGCGCAGGGGGACCCAATGGCGCACTCGCTGGCGGCGCCAGCGCAGTCCGTGCCCGTGCACTGGATGTAGTGCTGCGTATCGGCGCTCAGGGTGGAGTACCCGTGCGCGACGACGGTGACCGCCGGATCGGAGCGCGTGGTGGAGAAGGTGCCGCCGAGGCCGAAGTGGAACTTGGCGAACCCAGTCGGTGGAACCGACGCCGACCCCGTCATCCCGTAGACCTCGATCTCGGCGCCTGCGTAGACCTGCCGCCCGGCACCCGACGCCGCGTCGTGGCGACGCAGGTTGGACGCCGCGCGTAACGTGAGCCCGGTGAAGTCGAGGGTGGCCTGCCCGAAGATCGATGCGCACGCATAGTCGGGCGTGGTGAGCGCGGGGCAGAGGGCGCCTCCCCAGGAGAAGTCTCCGCCGCTCGTGCTGGTGACCGGCGGAGCGTTCGCAGTGTGGTTGAGACCCGGGTCGCAGATCCCCCCGCCGAGGCTGCACCCACCATACGCGTTGTAGACGATGAGGCTCCGAGCCGTACCGGCTGAAAGCAGAAGAGCGAACCCCGCGAGCGCAACCCGACCGAGCGTGCTCTTCATTGGGCACGAGCGGTAACATGCCGCCTGCCGATTCACCAAGGCATGGCCGATCATGCAACCCCCATGTCGGACGACACCCGGTCAGCGACGGCCGCGGCGGTCGAGGAGCATGAGCACGGCCCCGACGAGGCTGGCCGTGGCCATCGTCGCGAACATCGTCGCGTAGCCTACGATGTCGCGCTATCAGCGCCGCAGAGCGGCGTGCCGACGACGGCACCGAGGTCGAGCGTCGCGGTGACCAGGCTGACGACCGTGCCGTGGAGCTGGATGGGCGTCGCGGGTCACGGCAAGGGCGTTCAGCACCGGGAAGAGCGTGCCGTGGCCCATACCGCCGGCCGCGCCGGCGGCGCTGAGCGCGCCGGGACGCGGCGCGAGACAGAGGAGCGACAGGCCGAACGCGTAGAGCAGGAACGCCGGGGCGGCGATGCGCTGCGGGCCGAGCAGGTCGGGCACGCGACGGCCGACGATCCGGACCGCGATCGATGCACCGGCGTAGGCGAGGAAGAACGGCGCGGCGCGCGTCAGCCCGAGATGGCGGGTGAACGGTGCCACGTAGACGAACACCGAGTTGATACCGGCGCCGAGGAGCGCCGTCGCCACGAGGAGCAGACCGAGGCGACCGGCGCGGACCGCCGCGCGCATCGAGCGCAGCACGCCGGGGCGGATCGCGCCCACCGGGCAGCGGTCGCGGCGACTCCTCGACGAGCGCCAGAGCGTCAGCACGAACGCCGCCGCGCCGAGCGCCGAGGCCGTCAGGAAGAACGCCGGGAACCCACCCCGGGCGATCATCCGCTCGCCGAGCGTCGGCGCGAGGCCGTTGCTGGCCATGCCGAACACGCCGAAGATCGCGATGCCCTCCGCGCGCCGCGCCGGGGGCACGAGATCGGCGGCGTAGGTGAAGTAGCTCGCGAACAGCGTGCCCCACAGCAGGTCGTGGACGACGACGAACAGCACGAGCGCAGGACCCACCGGTGCCGAGCGCGAGGAACGGCAGCTACGACAGGGCGTTCAGCGCCGTTGCCCCAGAGCAGCATCCGCCGGCGGCCGACGCGATCGAGCCACGTGCCCACCAGCGGCCGCGCGGCGACGCTCGCCGCCACGCCGACGCCGAGCACCCAGCCGATCGTCGACTCCGTGCCCCCGAGCGCGGTCACGAAGAGCGGGAACAGGATGAACATCGACAGGCTCATCGCGCCCGCGAAGTGCAGCGCGCACGCGATCCAGAAGGTCCGCGTGTAGAGCGGCGGACTACTCGTCGATGTGGCGGGCGATGACCTCGCGGCCCTTGGCGCCCGGCGGCCGCGGACACCACGCCCTCGCGCTCCATGCGCTCGATCATGCGCGCGGCGCGGTTGTAGCCGACGCGCAGCCGGCGCTGCAGCCACGAGATCGACGCCTGGCGGTGCTCGGTGACGAGCCGCACGGCCATGTCGTACAGCTCGTCGGAGAGGTCCTCGTCGTCCCCGTCCTCGCCGCCCTCCTCGTCGCCGCCCTCGAGCAGCGCCATCTCGTAGCGCGGCTTCTCCTGGCGCTTGATGAAGTCGACGACGCGGTGGACGTCCTGCGTCGGAGACGAAGGCGCCGTGCAGGCGCTGCACGCGCGCCGTGCCCGGGCGGCAGGAAGAGCATGTCGCCCTGGCCGAGCAGGCGCTCGGCGCCGATGGCGTCGAGGATGGTGCGCGAGTCGGTGCGCGACGTCACCTGGAACGAGATGCGCGCCGGGAAGTTCGCCTTGATGAGCCCGGTGATGACGTCGACCGACGGCCGCTGCGTGGCGAGGATCAGATGGATGCCGGCGGCGCGCGCCTTCTGCGCCAGGCGCGTGATCGACTCCTCGATCTCGCGGCCGACGGTCATCATCAGGTCGGCGAGCTCGTCGATGATGACGACGATGCGCGGCAGGTGGCGGTGGCGCAGCGCCGCCGCTCGCCGGCACCGGCGGACGGTGGGCACCTCGACCGTGTCGTCGGCCTCTTCCGCGCGTCCTCGGGGCGGGCTCCGCGTCCTCGGCCGCCGCTCCGCCTCCGCCTCGCGGCCGCCGCCTCCGCCGCCTCGCGCGATCAGCCGGTTGTAGCTGTCGATGTTGCGCACGCCCTTGTCGTGCAGCAGCCGGTAGCGCTCCTCCATCTCGCGGATCATGTTGTTGAGCGCCGCGGCCGCCTTCTTCGGGTCGGTGACGACCGGCACGAGCAGGTGCGGGATGTCCTCGTAGATCGACAGCTCGAGCATCTTCGGGTCGATCATGATGAAGCGCACGTCGCGCGGCGACGCCTTGAAGAGGATGCTCATGATCATCGCGTTCATCGACACCGACTTGCCGGTGCCGGTGGCGCCCGCGATCAGCAGATGCGGCATGCGGCCGAGGTCGGCGACTACGGCGTTGCCGGTCGTGTCCTTGCCGAGCGCCAGCGTCAGCTTCGACTCGCGCGCCGGCGATACGCGTCGCTCTCCATCAGCTCGCGGATGAAGACCTTCTCGCGCCGCGGGTTCGACACCTCGATGCCGACGACCGGCTTGCCCGGGAATCGGCGCCAGGATGCGCACCGACGCGGCGCGCAGCGCCATCGTGAGGTCGTCGGCGAGGCTGACGATGCGGTTCACCTTCACGCCCGGCGCGGGCTCGAACTCGAAGGTCGTGATCACCGGGCCGGGACGGACCGCGACGACCTTGCCGGCGACGCCGAAGTCGGCGAGCTTGGTCTCGAGGATGCGCGAGCTGGTGAGCAGCGTCGCCTCGTCGATCGGCTGCGCGGTCCGCTGCGGCGCGTCGAGGAGCGTCAGCGTCGGCAGCCGGTAGTGGTCCTCGGCGAACAGCTCCTCCTGCAGCTCGGCCTGCGCTTCTTCTCCGGCGCGGCGACTCCGGCTTGCGCTCGGGCTCGCGGATGATGGGCGGCGGCGCGGTCCGCCGAGCGACCACGCGCTCGTCGTCGTCCTCGATGGCGTCGTCGAGCACGACCGGTCGCCGCACCACGCCGCGGTCGCCCCGCGCGCCGGAGCGGCTCGGGCGCTGGCCGTCGGGCCACGCCGCCGGATGCAGCGCCGCCCAGCCGTTCGTGCGCCCTCCCGCCGCGCGTCCACCGCCCAGGCGCCGAACCGTGTCGCCAGCGCGATCACCGAGACGCCGGTGGCGAGCACGATCGCCAACGCCAGCAGCACCAGCGACGAGCCAGGTGCGCCCCCGGCCCGCCGACGAGATCGCGCGAGCGCCGTGGCGAGAAGCCGCCGAGCCACCCGCCGCCGCGCACGACCGGGTCGACCGCCGGTCAGCGAGGCCGCCGAGCGCCGCCAGCGACGCAGCACGAGCAGCCCGGCGCCGGCGAGGCGCGCGCCGCCGAGCTCCTCCGTGTCCCGGCGCAGGAGCGCGACGGTCAGGTAGACGAGGTAGACCGGGAACAGGTAGGCCGCCAGGCCGAGGGCGCGGAGCGCCGCGTCGGCGAGGGCGTGGCCGACGCGGGCCGCCGAGGTTGGCGCGCGGCGCATCCGGCGCGTACGAGAGCAGGCTCAGGGCGAGGAAGATGGCGAGCGCCCCACCGGTGATCGCCTCCGCCTCGCGGATCAGGTGGCCACTGTGTGCCGCTGCCGGCTTCCGCGCCACGTCAGCGCACCCCGCCCGGGCGCGCCGCGTCTCGACCATCATCCCCACGACCACCACCACTCTTCCGGGGGCAGGTCCTACTACATCTCCAGGACGAAGGGGAGGATCACCGGCCGGCGGTCGAGCGGCTTGAAATAGCGCCGGAGGGCCTTGCGGACCTCCTCCTTGACCTCGGCCGGGTCGGTGCGCGACTCGGGGTTGATGCCCTCCAGCGCGCTCAGGACCTCGCCGCGGGCGCCCTCGAGGACCTCCGGGCTGGCCTCCTCGGCCACCACCCCGCGGGACACCAGATCGGGCCCGGCGACGATCTCGCCCGACTGCTGGGCGACGGCCAGCACGGCGAGCACGAGGCCGTCCTCGGAGAGATGACGCCGGTCGCGCAGCACGACGTCGCTGACGTCGCCGATGCCCTTGCCGTCGACGAACACCCGGCCCGGCGGTGACCCGCTCGGCGCGCCGGCGCCGTCGGCCGTCGAGCTCGAGCACGTCGCCGTCCTCGAGCAGGTGGCAGCCGCTCGGCCGGGACGCCCACCTCGACGCGCGAGGCGGATGTGGCGCACGAGGTGGCGGTACTCGCCGTGCACCGGCACGAAGTGGCGCGGGCGCACCAGGTTGAGCACCAGCTTCAGCTCCTCCTGGGCGGCGTGGCCCGGAGACGTGCACCGGCGCGATGCCGATCGTAGTGGACCGTCGCGCCGCGCCGGTAGAGGTGGTTCACCAGGCTCGAGATCGCGCGCTCGTTGCCGGGGATGATGCGCGACGACAGGACGACCGACGTCGCCGGGCTCGAGCTTCACCTGCTTGTGGGCGTCCATCGCGATCCGGACCAGCGCCGACGCGGCCTCCGCCTGGCTGCCCGCCGTGATGAGCGCGACCTCGGTCCCGCGGCAGGTCGCGCGCCGCCCCGAGATCGACGAGCGCGCCGTCGGGGACGTGCAGCAGGCCGAGGTCGCGCGCCACCGCGCTGTGCGAGACGAGGCTCCGGCCGACCAGCGCCACCCGGCGGCCGTGCTGCGCGGCCACGTCGATCACCTGCTGCATGCGGTGGATGTGCGACGAGAAGGTCGTGACGAGGACGCGTCCCGTCGGCCTCGCGGAAGATGCGCTCGAGCTGCGCGCCCACGCGTCCGCTCCGACGCGGTGAACCCCGGACTGCTCGACGTTGGTCGAGTCGGAGAGCAGCAGCAGCACGCCCTCGCCGCCGAGCTCGGCGAGACGGCCGAGGTCGGGCAGGCGGCCGTCGAGCGGCGTCTGGTCGAGCTTGAAATCGCCGGTGTGGACGACGGTGCCGACGGGCGTGCGGATCGACGAGGCCGACGGCGTCGGGGATCGAGTGGGTGACGGCGAACGGCTCGACCGCGAACGGCGCCGACGCGGATCGCGCTCGGTGCCGTAGGCGCACGAGCGTCGCCGGCAGGTCGTGCTCGCGCAGGCGCTCGCGGACGAAGCCGAGCGTCAGCGGCGTGCCGTAGACCGGCACCGGCGATCTCGCCCAGCACGTACGGCAGCGCGCCGATGTGGTCCTCGTGGCCGTGGGTGAGGAAGATCGCCGCGGAAGCGGTCGCCGAGCGTCCGGAGGTAGGTCACGTCGGGGATCGCGACGTCGATGCCGAGCATCTGCTCGTCGGGGAACATCACGCCGCAGTCGACGGCGATCGCGCGTGTCGCCGTACTCGAGCACCAGCAGGTTGAGTCCGATCTCGCCGAGGCCGCCGAGCGGGATCACCCGGAGCGGCGTCGCGTCACATCGCCTCCGCGACGGGCGGCAGCGCGTCGGTATCGGCCGGTGGTGCCAGCCGCGCCAGCATGACCTCGCGCACCTGCTCCATCAGCGCGTCGCGGTCGACGCCAGCCACCGGCGATGGGGGCACCGACGGTCACCTCGATGTCACCGCCGTGCACGCGCCGCGAGTGCCGGCGGCAGCAGCGCCCGGCTGCCTCGCACGACGATGGGCACGATCGGAATTCCGCTCTCCAGGGCCAACATGAAGCCACCCTTCTTGAACGGGAGCAGCGCGTTCTCGTCGGGGCCGCGCGTGCCCTCGGGGAAGATGATCACCGAGACGCCCGCGTTCATCTGCGCGCGCGCGGCGCGCAGGCTGGCGACGGCCTGTGCCGTGTTGCTGCGATCGACGATGATGTGGCCGCCCCGGCGGAGCGCCCAGCCGAACAGCGGGACGTCGCGTCAGCTCCCGCTTCGCCACCCAGCGCAGCTGGAACTCCGGCAGCGCGGCGACGACCGCGAGCACGTCGAGGTGGCTCTGATGATTCGACATGAAGACGTACGGACGCGAGGCGTCGAGGGGAACTTCGCGCGTGGCGCGCACGCGGATGCGCGAAGGCCAGGAGGTTGAGTCGCGCCCAGAGCTGACAGAGCCGGTACGCCCGGTCCTGATCCACCAGCGCCACGGCCATCACCGCCAGCGCGAAGACGATCGTGCTCGCGCCGAGGAAAAGCAGCTTCAGGATGGAAGACACCGCCGTCCCTTGCCCCCTCACTACCACGCGGCCCCGGCGCGCAGGCCACCCGCGGTGCGCTCGCCCCGGAATACTCCGATCCACTGCGTTGACTTCGCGACGACCCCGCGACTATCTGTGCCCGTATGTCACTCAACAAGGTGCTGCTGATCGGGAATCTCGGGAAGGATCCGGAGGTGCGGTTCACTCCCAGCGGCCGCGCGGTGGCCCGCTTCCCCGTCGCCACCAGCGACGTCTGGAACGACCAGGAGGGCCAGCGCCAGGAGCGGACCGAGTGGCACAACGTCGTCGTCTGGGGGAAGCAGGCGGAGACCTGCGGCCAGTACCTGCAGAAGGGCCGACAGGTCTACATCGAGGGCTCCATCCGCACCCGTCAGTACGACGACAAGGACGGCAACAAGCGCTACATCACCGAGGTGATCGGCGCAGCGCGTGCAGTTCCTGGGCGGCGGTGGCCGGGCGCGGCGGCGATCACGCCGCGCGGCGGTGGTGGCGGCGACGAGATGGCCGGCCGCCCACCACGCCCGAGGACGACGACATTCCGTTCTGAGCGGCGGCGCGTCACCAGCCGCCACGCGCGGCCATGCTGACCCAGCCCTCGCGCCCGAGCACGACGTGGTCGAGCACGCGGATGCCGACCAGCTCGCCGACCTGGCGCAGGCGCTCGGTGAGGACGGCGTCCTCGGCCGACGGGGTCGGGTCGCCGCTCGGGTGGTTGTGGACCAGCACCAACGCCGCCGCGCCGGTGCGCAGCGCGGGAGCGAAGACCTCGCGCGGATGGACGAGCGTAGCGGTGAGCGAGCCCTCGCTCACCCGGACCTCGGCACGAACCCGGTTCCGCCCGTCGAGGAGCAGCACCCAGAACACCTCGCGCTCGAGCTGCGGTAGGCGCCCGCGGAAATGCGCCCACACGGCCGCCCCGTCGCGCACTGGTTGGCCGAGGGTGAACGAGGCCCCCAGTGCGCGCCGCCCGAGCTCGAGCGCCGCGAGCACGAGCGCTCGCCGGGACGGGGCGAGCTCGAGGCGGGTCGCCCGATCGCCGCGCGCGCACGCCTCCAGCCCGGCGATGCCGCCGGTGACGCCGAGGACGCGCTCGGCGTGGACGCGGCCCGCCGCCCCGGCGCGCCCGCCGTCGAGAACGGCGCCCAGCACCTCGGCGTCGCCGAGGACGTTCGCTCCCGCGGCGAGCAGTCGCTCGCGTGCGCCGAGCGCCCGCCGCGCCCCCCGACCGGTTCGACCACCGACGCACCCACGGCGCGCGACCTACCAGCACGCCGGTGGCGCGGCGATACCTAGGCGCGGAGCAGGAGCACCTTCAGGTACGCGCCCTCGGGATGTGCGAGCGCGACCGGATGATCGGGCGGAGCCCCCCACTCGGCGACCACCACCGCGGGACGCTCGGCATCCGCCGCCGCGGCCGCCACCACCTCGCGGAACGCCTCGCGCCCGACGTGCTGCGAGCACGACGCGGTCACCAGCCAGCCGCCAGGACGCAGGCGACGGAACGCCTGCAGGTTGACGTCCTTGTAGCCGCGCAGGCCGGGCTCGAGATCACGCCGGCGGCGCACGAACGGCGGCGGATCGAGCACCACGACGTCGAAGTCCTCCTTGACCGCCCGCAGCCAGTCGAAGACGTCGGCGACGACGAAGGACGCGCGCGCCGGCGGAAGGTCGTTCTCCGCCCAGGCCGCTTCGGCCAGCGCCAGCGCCGGCCGCGAAGCGTCCACGGACATGACCGTCGCGAGCCCCGCCGAGCGCGGCCGCGATCGCGAAGGCGCCGGTGTAGGCGAAGACGTTGAGCACGTCGCGGTCCGCCGCGAGCCGTCCCAGGCGCGCACGCGTCTCGCGCTGGTCGAGGAAGAAGCCGGTCTTCTGTCCGTGCTCGACGTCGACCAGGTAGCGATGTCCCGCCTCCTCGATCACCAGCCGCGCCGGCGGCGGCTCGCCGGCGAGGACCCCGCGCGCACCCGCGATGCCCTCCTCCGCTCGCACGCCGCCCTCGCTGCGCTCGTACACTCCGCGCGGCGCCAGCCGCGCCACCAGCGCGTCGACGAGGAGCGGACCGAGTCGGGCCGCGCCGGCGGTCAGCAGCTGACAGACCAGCCAGTCGCCGTAGCGATCGACGATCATCCCCGGCAGCCGGTCGCCTTCGCCGTTCACGACGCGATACGCGACCAGATCCGGCGGCAGCACCGCTGCGCGGAGGGCGAGCGCCTCGTCGACCCGCCGCGCGACGAGGGCGCCGTCCACCGGCTCGTCGGCGAGCGTCAGCATGCGCACGGCGATCGGCGTTCGCGGGTTCGCGTAGCCGCCGCCGAGCACGCGGCCGGACGCCGCACACACCCGCACCGGCGTCCCGGGCTCGATCCCTTCCAGACCTTCCGCGATGGCGCCCGAGAATATCCACGGATGCCCGGCGCGGACGGGGCCGTCGCGCCCGGGCCGCAGGCGGATCGTGTGCATCACTCGCCCCGGCGCGTGAACGTGCCGCTGCGGCCACCGGTCTTGCGCACCAGGCGGATGGCGCCGATCGTCATCTCGCGATCGACCGCCTTGCACATGTCGTAGAGCGTGAGCCCGGCGACGGCGACGGCGGCGAGGGCCTCCATCTCCACCCCGGTGCGCGCCTCGACCCGCACGCGGCTCTCGATCCGGACCCGCGCGGCAGCGGGATCCGGGGTCAGCTCGACGTCGACGTGGGACAACGGCAGCGGATGACAGAGCGGGACCAGCTCGGCGGTGCGCTTGGCCGCCATGATGCCGGCGAGGCGCGCCACGCCGAGCACGTCCCCCTTCGGGACGGCGCCGGCGGCGATCAGTGCGAGCGTCGCGGGCCGCATGGTGACCTCGCCGCGCGCGACCGCCTCGCGTGCCGTCACCGCCTTCGCCGACACGTCGACCATCCGGGATCGGCCGCGCCGGTCGACGTGCGACAACCGTCGCGCTCGCGCCATGGAGGCCCCGCTATCACGGATCAGAGCGTGTCGCCCAGCCGCGCGGCCCGACCCTGCACGTCCGACACGATGCCGCCGAGCGCCGTGCCACAGCTCGGCTCGAGGCGCCCGCGCCGGGCGATCTTCTCCGTCGTCCTGTTGGCCTTGGCGAGGAGCTTCACCGCCTGGCGGATGAGCTTGCGGGCCTGCTTCGGCTTTCCGGTGCGCAGCGCCGCCTTGGCGACCAGGTTGCAGGCCTTGCGGAAGCCGTGGGTGACCCCGGACGGCACCGTCGCCCCCGCGCAGGAGGACACGCTGAGGCCACGCCCGCAGACGCAGGCGACGCCCTCGAAGCCCTCGAGCGCCGGGAAGCCGCAGCCGGCGAGCGCGGCGCAGGTGTTCACCGAGCATGCGTCGCCGTCGTCACACACCAGCGGCGGGCCCGCGACACACGTCCCGGAGGCGCAGGTCTCGTCGCCGTTGCACAGGTCGGCGTCCGGACAGGCGGTGCCGTCGGCGACCGGATCGTGCCCGCAACCCACCTGCGGATCGCAGGTGTCGTCGGTGCACACGTTGTGGTCGTCGCAGGCGTTCGTGTACACGCATCCGAGCCGCGGTTCGCAGGAGTCCGTCGTGCACAGGCTCTGGTCGTCGCAGACGAGCGGCGTACCCGGCGTGCACACGGCGCTCTGACAGGTTTCGGTACCGTTGCACAGGTTCTGGTCGAGGCACTGGCTGCCGTCGGGCAGAGACGCGTGCTGACAGCCGAGCTGCGGGTCGCAGGTGTCCGCCGTGCAGGCGTTGGCGTCGTCGCACGAGATCGCCCGGTGGACGCACGTGCACCCTTCGCACGTGTCCGTGGTGCACACGTCGCTGTCGTTGCACTCCGCGGCGGTCGTGCAGTTCTTCACGCTGACCGCCTGGATGGCGGCGAGCGCGTCGAGCCGTCCCGCGCCGCTCGCGCTGTCGAAGCCGGCGGTGCCGATGTCGACGGCCGTGTCGCGCAGCGTCGCCTGGACCTGCGCCGGCGTCCGGCAGTCGTTCTTGCTGAGGATGAGCGCGGCCACCGCCGCCGAATCCGGCGCGGCCGCCGAGGTGCCGAAGAACGGGCTGAAGCCCGAGACCGACGTCGCGACGCCGTCGAACGCGGCGATATCCGGCTTCGGCCGCGTCTGCGCGGGGAAGTACAGCGTGGACGGGCCGCGCGAGCTGAACGTCTCGACGTCGTTCAGGCCGCCGTCGTTCACGTAGATGGCGCCGACGGCGACATCCTCCGTGACCGCCGGGTGCCCGACGACGCTGCCGCCGGGCGTCAGGTACTCTGCGCGGCTGCCGCCGAAGCAGAAGAGCTTGAGCACGCGCGGGCTGCCGGCCACGCGCTTGATGGCCACCGCCGCGCGCGCCGTGGTGCCCGAGTTGTTGATGACCGACACCAGCTCGTACGGGTTCTGCGTCCCGTTCTGCGGGTTGGAGCTACCCGTGATGAACGTCGGCGGGTTCGTCTCCGCGTCGTACATCTCGAGGTCGTAGTCGTTCGCCGACTGCCCGAAACGGTCGTTCCACTGCAGCACGCAGTCGATCTCCTGGCCCGCACCGACGTCGAACTCGGCGAAGTTGTCGGCCGCGCCGCTGCACTTGAAGTCGTGGTAGGCCGACCCGGGCGTGACGCAGAAGTCGTCCGTGTAGAGGGAGTCCGCCTCGTTGCCGGCGGCCGAGTGGAAGGACACGCCCGACTGGATCGCGGCCTTGACCGCCTGGGCGACCGAGCCGTCCTCGAAGAACGGCTGCAGGAAGAAGCCGATGTCGTCGACGATGACGTTCGCGCCCGCGGCGGTGAGACACTGCACGGACTGGATGAACCCGAGCTCGCTCGAGATGCCCTCCGAGAACTTGAGCGTCGCGCCGGGGGCGATCGAGCCGATGATCTCCATCATCGCCGCGCCTTCGCGTCCGCTCCCACGATCGCAGCCCGCCGGCACGAAGGAGGACGACAGGCCGTCGATGCCGTCCGAGATGACGCCGACCGTGACGCCCGTCCCGTCGAACCCCGTCGCTCGCGCGAGGGCGCCGCGGGCGGCCTCGTCGGCCGTCACCCGCAACCGGCCGCGCTCGACCGGACGCACCGAGCGCACCGCCGCCACCTCGCCCAGGCGCACCAGGTCGCCCGTGCGCACCCAGCCCTCGACACTCGCTCCCGCGGCCCGCCGGGATTTGAATCCGGCACCGGCGAGCGAGGTCATCGCGCCAGCGTCGTCGGGATCGATCGTGACCAGGACGTGCGCCACCGAGCCACGGTTCCAACGACCCGTCGCCGACACGAAGCGGGGCGATCGGCGGACGGCCGCAGGCTCGGGCGTGACGAGCCGGCGGAGCTGCGCGTCGAGTTTGGCCTCGGCGCCGTACACGCGCGCACGAGGCTGTCCGGTGCCGAGGATGATGTCAGAGGTGAACGGTCCGGCCGGTCCGACGCCGGCCTCGGCGACGAACGCGGAACCGAGGATCAGGGCTGTGACGAGCACCCGCTGTGCGGCGCGTCGGATCATGGCAGACCACCGCGCTGCAAGCCGCATGCCTCGGCTCCCGCCGTGGCATCTGCGACAGGACGGGCGATCCAGCCCGGCCGCATGCGCAGGAACGTCGCAGACTCGTCGTTTTTGTACGATGGTTGCCGGACCGGGACCCAGAACCTATAGTCTGCCGCCTCTCCATGACGGACGCCATTACCCATCGGGTACTCATCCTGGGGTCGGGTCCCGCGGGCCTCACGGCGGCCCTCTATGCCGCGCGCGCCAACCTCGAGCCGTTCGTGGTCGAGGGCAGCCAGCCCGGGGGCCAGCTCACCATCACCACCGAAGTCGAGAACTACCCCGGCTTCGCGGAGGGCATCCTCGGCCCCGAGATGATGGAGGTCTTCAAGAAGCAGGCGGCGCGATTCGGTACCCGCTTCGCGTTCGGCGACGTGACCGCCGTCGACCTGTCGTCGCGCCCGTTCCGCATCCATCTGACCGGCGACGAGCACCGCGCGGAAACCCTGATCATCGCGACCGGCGCGAGCGCGAAGCTCCTCGGCCTCCCGGCCGAGAAGCGCCTGATGGGCTACGGCGTCTCGGCCTGCGCGACCTGCGACGGGTTCTTCTTCAAGGAGAAGAGCGTGTGCGTGGTCGGCGGCGGCGACACCGCGATGGAGGAGGCCACCTTCCTCACCAAGTTCGCGTCCAGCGTCCAGGTGGTGCACCGCCGCGACCAGCTGCGCGCCTCGAAGATCATGCAGGACCGCGCGCTGCGCAATCCGAAGATCGCGTTCGTGTGGAACGTCGTGCCCGTGGACGTGATCGGCGATCCCGACTCGGGTGGCGTCACCGGAGTCGTCGTCGAAGACACCGCAGACGCGCGCGCGGCGCACGCATCGCGACCGAGGGCCTGTTCATCGCCATCGGACACGAGCCGAACACCCAGCTCTTCCGGGGCCAGATCGACCACCGACGAGCGCGGCTACGTCGTCACCGAGCCGAAATCGACGGTCACGAACGTGCCCGGCGTCTTCGCCTGTGGCGACGTGCAGGATCCCACGTACCGCCAGGCCGTCACGGCCGCGGGCTCGGGGTGCATGGCCGCGATCGACGCCGAGCGCTTCCTCGAAGCGCAGCACGGCTAGTCAGCGCAGCCGATCACCCTTCGGCCATCCGCTTGAAGGCACGCGCGCGGCGACCGCTCGTCGTCAGCTCCCTGAAGAGCAGCCCGCGCACGAGGAGCGCGAACGTCAGCAGCACGCCCGAGACGAGGGCGGTGATCACGCCGTACGGCCCGGGCGGCACGAATCCGGTCACTGCGTAGAGCACGGCGAGGACCACGGTCGCCGGGAACCACTCGATCCAGTTCTCGCCGATGAAGCGGTAGCTGGCGACCAGCAGCTCGGCGGCGCTCGCGCGGCCGAGGTAGATCAGCTCGGGCACGGCGTTGAAGAAGACGAGCGTCGCGAGCAGGAAGACGATGCCGAGGTAGGGGAAGGGCGCGAGCACCAGCGCGGCGATCAGCTGCAGGCCCCAGAGGATGAAGCTCGACGGTGAGCAGGTCGCCGAGATAGGTGCCGAGGCCGCCCACGAGGTCGCTCGATCGCACGTCCGGCCCGTGCGGATGGCCGCGGACGCCAGTGCGAGCCACGACGCTGACGCAGGCGGTCGCCGCGAGGGTCCAGCCGAGCCCGCCGACCATGCCGAAACGGCGCGAGCACGGCGCCGACGACGGTCGAGCAGCACGAGCGAGACCGCGATCCCGAGGATCATCGACCGGCCAGTTGCGGACGCGTGAGCTCGGCGGCGCGCCGGAAGACACGCCCGTAGAGCGCCGCGGTATCCGCCGAACCATCCCTTGGGGAGCACGCTCACACCTCCGGTCGCACGGGCACGCCGCGCGCCGCGAGGTAGGCCTTCGCCTCGCCGACGGTGTGCTCGCCGTAGTGGAAGATCGACGCCGCCAGCGCGGCGCTCGCGCCGCCGCGGACCAGGCCGTCGTAGAGGTGCTCGAGCGTTCCGACGCCGCCCGACGCGATCACCGGCACGTCGACCGCGTCGGCGACCGCGCGCGTCAGCTCGAGGTCGTAGCCCTCGCGCGTGCCGTCGCGATCCATGCTGGTCAGCAGGATCTCGCCCGCGCCCGCGGCCTCCATCCGCCGCGCCCAGTCGACGGCGTCGAGCCCGGTCGGCGCCGGCCGCCGTGCGTGAACACCTCCCAGCCGCGCGCCGGGTCGTCCGCCGACGCGGCGCCGGGCGTCGATCGCGACCACGATGCACTGCGCGCCGAAGCGCTCGCGACGCCGCCCGGACGAACGTCGGGATCGCGCCACCGCCGCGGTGTTGATCGACACCTTGTCGGCGCCGGCGTGTGAGCAGCGCGCGGACGTCGTCGACGCGTGCGCACGCCGCCGCCGACGGTGAGCGGCATGAAGCAGCGCTCGGCGGTGCGCGCGACGACGTCGAGGATGATCGGCCGCTCCTCGTGCGACGCGGTGATGTCGAGGAAGCAGAGCTCGTCGGCGCCCTGCGGCGTCGTAGCGGGCGGCCACCTCGACCGGATCGCCGGCGTCGCGAGGTCGACGAAGTGCACGCCCTTGACGACGCGGCCGTCCTTCACGTCGAGGCAGGGGATGATGCGGCGGGCCAGCATCAGCCTTCCACCGCCGCCAGCGGCGTCGCGCGAGACCGCACGGCGCCGGTGTAGAGCGCGCGGCCGACGATCACGCCCGCGACGCCGTCCGCGGCGAGCGCGCGCGACGCCGCGCAGATGCTCGAGCGCGCCGACGCCGCCCGAGGCGATCACCGGGATGTCCGGCGGCGCGCGCCACCGCCCGCGTGCCGTCGAGATCGGGGCCGCGCTCGGTGCCGTCGCGGCCGATGTCGGTGTAGATGACCGCCGCGGCGCCCAGCGCCGCGCGCCGCGCGCCGCGAGCGTCGACGGCGTCGGACGGCCTCGCCCTCGAGCCAGCCCGCGACCCGGACGCTGCCGTCGCGCGCGTCGATGCCGAGCGCGACGCGGCCGGGAAGCGCGCGGCAGATGCGCCGCGAACAGCGCCGGATCGCGCACCGCGACCGTGCCGACGACCGCGCGCGCGGCGCCGGCGTCGAGGACCGCGTCGACGGCCGCCGTCGTCGCGGAGCCCGCCGCCGACCTGGACGGGGATCGGCACCGCGGCGCAGATCGCGCGCGACCAGCGTCGGCCTGCACCGGCCATCCCGCCTGCGCGCCGTCGAGGTCGACGACGTGCAGCCAGCGCGCGCCGCCGGCCTCCCAGCGCCGCGCCATCGCGACCGGATCGTCGCCGTAGACGGTCTCGCGCGCGAAGTCGCCCTCGACGCAGCCGCACGCAGCGGCCGCCGCGCAGGTCGATGGCCGGATAGACGATCATGCGCGGCCGACGCGTCGCGCGACGAAGTTCGGCGAGCAGCCGCAGCCCGACGCGCTGGCTCTTCTCGGGGTGGAACTGGCCGGCGAAGACGTTGTCGCGCGCCGACGCTGGAGACGAACTCGACGCCGTAGCTCGTCGTCGTGGCGACCAGCGTCCGGGTCGGCGGGCACGACGTAGTACGAGTGCACGAAGTAGACGTACGCGCCGTCGGCGATGTCGGCCAGGACCGGTGGCCGGCGCGCCACGTGCAGCTGGTTCCAGCCCATGTGCGGCACCTTGCGCTCCGGGTCGCGCGGGAAGCGGACGACGCGCCCGCGGAAGGATGCCGAGCCCGCGCACGCCGGGCGACTCCTCGCTCTCCTCGAACAGCAGCTGCATGCCGAGGCAGATGCCGAGGAACGGCCGCCCCGACCGCGCCGCGTGCGCGCACCGGCTCGACCAGCCCGCGCGGCCGTCAGGTTGTGCATGCAGGTGCCGAAGGCGCCCTGCCCCGGCAGCACGACGCGCCGGCGCGGCCGCGATCCGGTCCGGGTCGCGCGTCACCTCCGCCGCGCTGTCCGGCCTGCTCGAGGGCCTTCTGCGCGCTGCGCAGGTTGCCGACGCCGTAGTCGACGATGGCGAGCGGCCGGCATCATCCCGCTAGAGCGTGCCCTTGGTCGAGAGCACGCCGCGGACGCGCGGATCGCGCTGCGTCGCCTGGTCGAGCGCGCGCGCCAGCGCCTTGAACGTCGCCTCGATGATGTGGTGCGGGTTGCGCCCCGACGCCATGCGGACGTGCAGGTTCATCGCCGCCTGGTTGGTGAGCGCGAGCAGGAAGTCGTGGATCAGCTCGACGTCGAAGGTGCCGATCTTGCGCCTGCTTGATCTTCACGTCGTAGGCGAGGAACGGCCGGCCGGACAGGTCGACCACGACCGACACCAGCGCCTCGTCGAGCGGCACGCGTCGCCTCGCCGAAGCGGCGGATGCCGGCCTTGTCGCCGAGCGCCTCGCGCAACGCCTGGCCGAGCGTCGAGGCCCGACGTCCTCGACCGTGTGGTGGTGGTCGACGTCGAGGTCGCCGCGTCGCCTGCACGGTCAGGTCGAAGAAGCCGTGCCGCGCGAACAGCTCGAGCATGTGGTCGAGGAACGGGACGCCGGTCTCGACGTCGGCCCGGCCGCTGCCGTCGACGCGCGAGCGCGAGCGCGGATGTCGGTCTCCTTGGTCGTGCGCGCGACGGACGCGGCGCGCCGGCCGCGTGCCGCGCGGAGCGCGACGCGTCGCGCGGAGCGCGACGAGGTCGGTCGCCATCGATCGGCGCAGTCTAGCGGGCCCGGCCGCGTCCCGGCGAGCCGGCGCTCGACCGCGCGGCCGTGCGCGTCGAGCCCCTCCAGCCGCGCCAGGCGGGCGACGGCCGGCCCGAGCCGCGCGCAGCGTCCGCGGCCCGGCCTCGATCATGCTGGTGCGCTTGACGAAGTCGTACACGCCGAGCGGCGACGAGAAGCGCGCCGTGCCGCCGGTCGGCAGCACGTGGTTCGGTCCGGCCAGGTAGTCGCCGAACGCCTCCGGCGCGTCCGGGCCGAGGAAGATCGCGCCGGCGTGGCGGATGCGCGGCGGCCAGCGGCGCGGCGGCGCGCACCAGCAGCTCGAGGTGCTCGGGCGCGAGCCGGTTCGCGAGCGCGACCGCCTCGGCGAGCGACGCGCACGACGACGATCGCGCCGAAGCGCGCCAGCGAGCGCGCGGCGACGCGCCGGCGCGGCAGCGCGGCGAGCTGCTCGTCGAGCGCCGCCGCGACGCGCGCCGGCGAGCCGGCGGTCGGTCGTCACGCACACGGCGGCGCGCCAGCGGATCGTGCTCGGCCTGCGCCAGCAGGTCGGCGGCGACGAGCGCCGGCGTCGGCGGCGCCGTCGGCGATGACCAGCACCTCGCTCGGCCCGGCGATCGAGTCGATGTCGACCTGGCCGTAGCACGAGCCGCTTCGCGGTCGCGACGAAGACGTTGCCCGGGCCGACGATCTTGTCGACGCGCGGGATCGTCGCGGTGCCGTAGGCCAGCGCCGCCACCGCCTGCGCGCCGCCGACGCGGTAGACCGCGTCGACGCCGGCGACGTGGCAGGCGGCGAGGATGACCGGCGGGTGGCCGTCGCGGCCCGGCCGGCGAGACCGTGATCGACCTCGCCGCACGCCGGCGACGCGCGCCGGGATCGACGTTCATCAGCACCGACGACGGATACGCGGCGTGCCCGCCGGGCACGTAGACGCCGACGCGCTCGAGCGGCGTGATCGCGCTGGCCGAGGCGCGCGCCGGCTGGCGTCGCGGTAGCGCCACGAGCGCTCGCGCTGGCGCAGCGTGGAAGGCGCGGATGCGGCGCGCGGCGAGGCGCGAGGTCGCGCGCGGACGCGCGGCCGGCAGCGCCCGCCACGCCGCGCGCGATCGCTCCGGTCGGCACGCGCAGCGTGCGCGGCGCGCAGCGCCACGCCGTCGAAGCCGTCGGGTGAACGCGAGCGAGCGCGCGATCGCCGCCGCGGCGGACGGCGTCGACGATGCGACGGACCGCGGCGCTCGACGCGCGTCGCCCGCGTGCGCCCGCCGCGCCGTCGAGCCGCGCGAGCCGCCGCGCGGCCGCGCGTCTCGTGCCGGCGACGACGATCAGCGTCGACCGCGCGCCTCACGCCCGCCTCTCGCGCGCACGCTCCGCGCCGAGCGCGCCGAGCTTCGCCTCGATGCGCTCGTAGCCGCGGTCGAGGTGGTAGACGCGCGACACGCGCGTCGCGCCCTCGGCCGCGAGGCCGGCGAGCACGAGGCAGACGCTGGCGCGCAGATCGGTCGCCATCACCGGCGCGCCGGAGAGCGCGGCCGGCCCGCGCACGATGGCGCGGTTGCCGTCGCACGCTGGATGTTGCGCGCCCATGCGCACCAGCTCCTGCGCGTGCATGAAGCGGTTCTCGAAGATCGTCTCGGTGATGATGCTGGTGCCCTCGGCGCGCGTCATCGAGCGCCATCATCTGCGCCTGCAGGTCGGTCGGGAAGCCGGGATACGGCATGGTCGTCACGTCGACGGCGCGCAGCTGGCCGTTCGCCTCGACGCGGATGCCGCTCTCGCCCTCCGTCACGACCGACGCCGGCCTCGCGCAGCTTGGCGATGAAGGCCTCCAGGTGGTCGCGCGCGCGCGCCGAGTCACGCGCACCGCGCCGCCGGTGATCGCCGCCGCCACCATGAAGCGTGCCGGCCTCGATGCGATCGGGGATGACGTCGTGCATCGCCGCCGCGCAGCTCCGGACGCCCTCGATCGACGACCTCGGAGCGTGCCGGCGCCCGTCGACCGTCGCGCCCATCCGCTCGAGCGCGCGGCGCGAGGCACACGATCTCCGGCTCGCGCGCGGCGTTCTCGATCACGGTCGTGCCCTCGGCGAGCGCCGCCGCCATCATCAGCTGCTGGGTCGCGCCGACCGACGGGAAGTCGAGCAGCGATGTGCGCGCCGTGCAGCCGCGTCGGCCTCGGCCTCGACGTAGCCGTCGCGCGATGCGCGAGCCGCGCGCCCATCTTCTCGAGGCCGGCCAGGTGCAGGTCGACCGGCCGCGCGCCGATCGCGCAGCCGCCGGGCGTCGAGACGCGCGCGTGGCCGAAGCGCGCCAGCAGCGGCCCGAGCGCGAGGAACGACGCGCGCATGGTCTTCACCAGCTCGTACGGCGCCTCGGTGCGGTCGACGTCGCGCGCCTCGACCGACGACGTCGTGCCCGTCGGGACTCGCGCGTCGACCCGGGCGCCGAGGTGCGCGAGCACCTCGAGCGTGGTGCGGATGTCGGCCAGCGCCGGCACGTTGCGGAGCGCGCACGCGCTCGCGGCGTGAGCAGGGTCGAGAAGAGCAGCGGCAGCGCCGCGTTCTTCGAGCCGCTCACCATCGACCTCGCCCTCGAGCGCGCACGCCCGCCCCGGATCACGATGCTGGTCCACGCCTGCCTCCTCCCTCCGTCGTGCGCCGCGCACCCACCACCCGCTCGATGCCGGCGGCGTCCCGTCCGACCACGGTACGACCGTACAGCGTCCGCCGACTCGCAGAACGCCGCACCACGGCCGTCGCCTGGCCCGCGCCCGATCTCGAGCAGCGAGCCAGCCGCCCGGCGCGCAGCACGCGCGGCGCCGTCGGCGACGAGCGCTCGCAGCAGCATCGAGGCCGTCGGCGCCCGCCGGCGAGCGCGCTGCGCGCGGCTCGTAGCTCGCGCACCTCGGGCGCCAGCGTCGGCGAGCTCCGTCGTCGCGCACGTAGGGCGGATTGGCGACCACGCAGGTCGAACGCGCCGGCGCGGAACGGCCGTCAGCAGTCGCCGCGCGACGAGCCGCACGCGCGGGCGCCGTGGCGCGCGAGGTTGCCGCGCGCGACCGCGAGCGCGTCGGCGCGAGCGATCGCTCGCCCAGACCGGCGCGCCGGGCAGCTCGCGTGCGAGCGCCGCCGCGAGCGCGCCGCTCCCGGTGCCGCACGTCGAGGACGCGGCGCGCGCCGCGGGGCGACCGCGCACCGCCGTCTCGACCAGCAGCTCGGTCTCCGGCCGCGGGATCAGCACGCGGCGTCGACGCGCAAGCGGCAGCGACCAGAACTCGCGCTCGCCCGTCGAGGTAGGCCACCGGCTCGCGCCGGTCGCGCCGCGCGAGCAGCGCGTCGAAGCGCGCCGCCGCGCCGCGCGGCGAGCGGATCGCGCGCCGCGGACGACGAGCCCGGCGCGGTCGGTGCCGAGCGCGTGCGCGAGCAGCACCTCGGCGTCGGCGCGCGGCTCGGGCACGCCGGCCGTCGCCAGGCGCGCCACGGCGCCGGCGAGCGCGCGCGCGACCGTGCGGCGCGTCCACGGGTCCAGCCGTCACGGCCGCCTCGAGCGCTTCGGCCTGCGCCTGGGTGACGAGGGCGTCGATGATCGCGTCGAGGTCGCCGTCGAGCACGCGGTCGAGCGTGTGCAGCGTCAGGTTGATGCGGTGGTCGGTGACGCGGCTCTGCGGGAAGTTGTAGGTGCGGATCTTCTCCGAGCGGTCGCCGGTGCCGACCATCGCCTTCGGCGGCTCGGCCGCGATCGCCGCCTGCTGCTCCTGGCGGGCGCGGTCGAGCAGGCGGGCGCGCAGGATCTTGAGCGCCTTCGCCTTGTTCTTGTGCTGCGACTTCTCGTCCTGGCAGGTGACCACGAGGCCGGTCGGCAGGTGCGTGACGCGCACGGCGGAGTCGGTGGTGTTGACGCTCTGGCCGCCGGGCCCCGACGAGCGGAAGACGTCGATGCGCAGGTCCTTGTCCGTCGAGGTCGACCTCGACGTCCTCGGCCTCGGGCAGCACCGCGACGGTGACCGCCGAGGTGTGGATGCGGCCCTGCGTCTCGGTCACCGGCACGCGCTGCACGCGGTGCACGCCGCCCTCGAACTTGAGGCGGCTGAAGGCGCCCTTCCCCTGGACGAGCGCGATGACCTCCTTGAAGCCGCCGAGCCCGGTCGGGCTCGACGACGAGCACCTCGACCCGCCAGCCGTGCCGCTCGGCGTAGCGCGATGTACATGCGGAACAGCTCGGCGGCGAAGAGCGCTCGCCTCGTCGCCGCCGGTGCCGGCGCGGATCTCGAGCACGGTGTTGCGCTCGTCGTTCGGATCGCGCGGCAGGAGCAGCTGCTTGCAGCCGCTCGTCGAGCGCGGCGAGTCGCGCCTCGAGCGCGGGCAGCTCGGCCGCGCGCCAGCTCGCGGAGGTCGGCGTCGGCGTCCGCGCAGCAGGTCGCGGTGCTCGTCGACCTCGCGCGCGACGCGCTGGCGCTCGCGGCAGCAGCGTCGACGATCTCCTCGAGCTGCGAGCGCTCGCGCGGCGAGCTTCGCGAACTCGCGGCGGTTGGCGATCGACGCGCCGGATCGACGACCAGACGCTCGAGCTCCTCGTAGCGCCGCTCGACCTCTTCGAGACGCTCGAGCATCGCGCAGCCCGGCACACCCGGCCCGCGGGCCTGCGACGGAGCGATCGCCGGCGCGTCAGCGCCGCGCCGGCGTCGCGTCGGCCGCTCCTCGCTGCCGTACTTGCGGTTGAAGCGCTCGACCCGGCCCGCGGTGTCGACCAGCTTCTGCTTGCCGGTGAAGAACGGATGGCACGCCGAGCAGATCTCGACGTGGATCGTCGGCTTGGTCGAGCGCGTCTCGATGATGTTGCCGCAGGCGCAGACGATGCTGGCCTTCTCGTACTGGGGTGAATGCCTTCCTTCATCAGACCGCGGGAAATAACATCGGGCCCCGGCCGGCGCAATCCGGGTCCTCGTTCAACATTTGCGGCGGTGGGATGGCGGGGGCCCGGGCCGCGCACGCTCCCTATACTCGGCCCACGCGCGCCGCGGCCATCGAAACGTCCCCCCGTAGGTCGCAGGCGCGCGCGGGGCCTGCGCGGGTCGCCGCGCGCGACCCCGGGCCCCCGCCATCCCACCGCCGGGTCGTGTGATCGGGACCCGGCTTTCGCCGGCCGGACTAACCTCGATCGAGGAACGCGCTCGAGGGACTGCCGGCGCAGTAGATGAGGCCGTTGTCGGCGTCGAGGGGGGTGCGGACGGCGGTGGCGATCGTGGGGACCTGCAAGATGCATGGCGGGCAGATGCCCAGGACGGAGAGGGTCACGAACGTCAGCTGACAGCGGTCCTCGCACGTCTCCTCGTCGAACGGCTGGCCGGCGAAGGCCTTGTCGCCGAGCTTCCTGTGGCAGCCGAGGACGCAGCGCGCCAGCCGCCCGGCAGCCTTCTCGACACGATTCTGACAGGCCAGATTGTCGGCCGTGGGCGGCACGAAGCCGCCGTCGTCGGTGTCGCCGGGGCCCGAGAGCGGGAGGGTCCCCGCGCAATAGACCGTCGCTTCGACCCGGTTGAAGACGTCCCGGACGCGCGCGCCGAGCAGCTCGTGGTCGATGCAGACCGGACACGCGGTCCGGGTGACGATCTTCACCGCCTTCGTCGCGTAGTCGACGATGCACTGGTCCTCGCACAGGTCGTCGAGGAACGGGGCTCCGCGGAAGGCCGCGCTCACCGCATGGGTGTGGCACTTCGCCAGACAGGTCCCCAGGCGGGCGGCGTTCTTCGTCACCTGCCCGGCGCAGGTCCGCGCGTTGGCGTCTGGGCGCACGAAGCCGGTGTCGTCGCCACCGAGCGGCGGCGTGGCAAGGGCGCGCGGGGCAGAGAGCAGGAGGACGAGCGCGACCGCGGCACAGCGCATCGGCTGCGGGTGTACGGCAGCGCCGCAACCAGGGTCAACGGGAAAATGCCGCTAGGGTGCGAGCCAGCGGTCGAACCAGGCGTCGAGCGTGGCGACCACCTTCGCGCGCTCGTCCGGCGGCTCGTTCAACAGCTCGTGGAAGTAGCCGCGGAGCATCTCGACCCGGCTCGGGGCCGGCAGCTGGCCACCGATGGCCTGGGCGCCGGTGGGAGCGACCAGGCGGTCGGCGTCGCCCTGCAGGATGAGCGCGGGGACGCGGAGGGTCGCGGCACCGGCCGCCGCCACGTCCTGCGCGCGGATGAAGGCGCGGAAGAAGGCGGCGGTCGCGACGCGGTGGACGAGCGGATCCGCCACGTAGGCGGCGCCGACCGCCGGATCGCGGGAGAGCGCGCTCGGATCGAGGTCGCTCGTGAATCGCGCGCGCGGCGCCAGGCGGGCGAGCACGGCTCCGGCCACGCGGCGCGCCCGCGGCACCGCTACCGCCAGTCGGAACGCCGGCGCGGAGAGCGCACCCGCCTGCACCGTCTCGGGATGGGCGAGCAGGTAGAGGAACGCGATCAGGCCGCCCATGCTGTGTCCGAACAGGATGCGCGGCACGCCCGGCCAGGAGGTCTCCGCCAAGCCGACGAGCGTCCGCAGATCGGCGACCATCTCCGAGAAGTCGCGGACGTGACCACGCGGGCCGCCCGACCGACCGTGCCCGCGATGGTCGAGGGCGGTGACCGCCAGGCCGCGCGTGGTGAGATGCTGCGTCCAGCTCGCGTAGCGCCCGACGTGCTCCGCGTAGCCGTGGGCGAGGACGACCACGCCGCGCACGACGCCGTCGTCGGGCGCGAGGCGCTCCCAGCGGATCGGCACGCCGCCGACCCCGTCGAAGGTTCCCTCGGCGCGGGTCACGCGGGCGCGGACCGGCTCCGCACCCGGGCGACCGCCTCCTGCCATCCGCGATAGAGCGCCTCCCGCGCCGCCGCCTTGAGCCGTGGCCGGAAGACGCGATCGACCTTCCGGACGCTCGTCAGCTCCTTCGGCGAACTCCAGAAGCCGCTGCCGAGACCGGCGAGGAAGGCCGCCCCGAGCGCCGTGCTCTCGACCAGCTTCGGACGCTCGACCGGCACGGCGAGCAGGTCGGCCTGGAACTGCATCAGGAAGTCGTTCGCCGACGCGCCGCCGTCGACGCGCAGCCCGCGCAGCGACGCGCTCGCGTCCGCCGCCATCGCATCGACGACGTCGCGCGTCTGGTACGCCAGCGCCTCCAGCGTCGCGCGGGCGAGGTGCGCCTGGGTCACGCCGCGCGTGAGTCCGACGAGCGCGCCGCGGGCGTCGGGATCCCAGTACGGCGCGCCGAGGCCGACGAACGCCGGCACCAGGTACATCCCGAGCGTGGAGTCCACGCTCTTGGCGAGCGCCTCCGAGTCGGCGGCGCGACGGAGGATCCCGAGCCCGTCGCGCAGCCACTGGACCGCGGCCCCGGCGATGAACACCGACCCTTCGAGCGCGTACGCCGGCCCGCCCCGTGCGTCGCAGGCGACGGTCGTGAGCAGGCCGTTGCCCGACGCGACCGGACGGTCCCCCGTGTGCATCAGGAGGAAGCAGCCGGTGCCGTAGGTGTTCTTCGCCATGCCGGATTCGATGCAACCCTGGCCGAAGAGCGCGGCCTGCTGATCGCCGGCGACGCCGGCGATCGGGACCGACGCACCGAGCACGTCCACGGTGGTGTGGCCGAAGATGCCGCTCGACGGCTTCACCTCGGGTAGGACCTCGCGGGGGACGCCGAAGAGTGCGCAGAGGTCGTCGTCCCAGGTGCGGCGGTGGATGTCCCACAGGAGGGTGCGCGAGGCGTTCGTCGGGTCCGTGGCATGCACGGCCCCGCCGGTCAGGCGCCACAGCAGCCAGCTGTCGATGGTGCCGAAGCAGAGGTCGCCCGCGGACGCACGTTCGGTCGCCCGCCGGACGTGTCGCAGCATCCAGTGGAGCTTGGTGGCGGAGAAGTACGGGTCGAGGACCAGACCCGTTCGCGCCTGCACCCGGGCCTCCTCGCCGCGGGCCTTCAGCGCGGCGCAGTGCTCGGCGGTGCGACGATCCTGCCAGACGATCGCCCGGTGCACCGGCTGGCCGGTCCGCCGGTCCCACAGGACCGTCGTCTCGCGCTGGTTCGTGATGCCCAGCGCGGCGACGTCGCGCCCGCGGAGCTTCGCGCGCCGGCAGGCGGCGCGCAGCACGCCGAGCGTCACCGACCATATCTCCTCGGGGTCGTGCTCGACCCAGCCGGGATGCGGATAGTGCTGGGTGAACTCCCGATAGGCCCGACCGAGCAGCTTGCCGCCGTGGTCGAAGACCAGTGCCGTCGAGCCGGTCGTTCCCTGATCGAGCGCGACGATGGCGCGCATCAGTCGACGAAGAGCCCGCGCCGGCGCCGCAGGCCCTCGCTCACGAGCGCCTGCAGGCGCTCCCGGACCTGCTCGCGCAGGCGGCGCATCGCCGCGGCGTCACGCGCCGACGCCGCCGGGTAGCGCTCCGCCACGGCGAGCGGCTCGCCGACGTGGATGGTCCATTTCGTCGGCAGCGGCACGAGCCCGGCGAGGCCGAGGAACGGGAACGTGGGCGTCACGGGCAGCGCGGGCAGGCCGAGAACCTTCGGCCCCGCGATCCGCGTCAGCACCGGCTGCGACTCTTCCGCCCCGATCACCGCCACCGGGACGATCGGGGTGCCGGTCTCGATCGCCACCCGGATGAACGCCGGATGCCCGAAGCGGCCGATCCGGTAGCGGCGGTCGAACGGCATCGCCGCCGTCGGAAAGGCGACGACGGCCTGGTCGCGATCGAGCAGTCTCCGCAGCGTTCCCGGCGTCGCGGCGAGGGCGTCGATGCGTTCCAACGCGTCGCCCACGACCGGGAGGCGCGTGAACCACTCCTCCACCAGGGTGAAGGCGCGTCGTGCCTCGGGACGATCGAGCGCCAGGGCGGTCGGCAGCACGAGCGCGTCGTAGGGCAACAGCGTCCCGGCGCGATTCGCAACCAGCAGGACGCGACCGCGCGTGGGCACACGCTCGAGGCCACGCACCTCGATCCGCCACCAGTAGCGACAGAGCGCCCGGAGACCCATCCCGGTGATCCCGTCGATCGCCCGGCCCTCGACCACGTCTTCGACGAGGAAGCGGCGCAGACGCACGTACCCGTCGAGGACTCCGTCGACCGCGACGCCGAGCCGTTGGCGCGCGTCGAGGTCGCCGACGCCCGTCGACGCGAGCGCAGCCTCGACCTGACGCTCGAGTGCCGACAGGCGGTGAGCGAGCTCGCGCGGCTGCCAGCTCGATCGGCTCGCCACACCACCACGCACGGCACGGAGCGAGGGACGCGCGTCCGCGCCCGCCGGTCGTTCCGCGTCGGCCATGCGACCTAGCTAGGGAACGCCCTCGAGCTTGTCAATTGCGCGGAGGGGGCGCGCTGGCTATGACCGCCGGCGTGCGCGTGCGACTTCCGCTCGACGATCAGCGGCTGGTCGTCGTCACCGGGAAGGGTGGCGTCGGCAAGAGCGCGGTGACCGCGGCGCTCGCGCATGCGGCGGCCGACGCCGGGCGACGCGTCCTCGCCGTCGAGGTCGGTCGCGGCCGCCTGGGGCCGTTGCTCGGCGGCATCGACCTCGAGGCGGCGCCACGGGTGATTCGCCCGGGGCTCTCTGCCGCCGTGATCGAGCCGGAGGCGGCGCTCGGCACCTTCGTGCTGGGCGTGCTGCGATTGAAACTGCTCGCCCGCCGACTCCTCGAGAGCACCAGCTTCCAGGTGCTGGCGGCGGCGGCGCCCGGACTGCCGGAGTTCCTCGTCCTGCACACGCTGGCGGGATGGCTCGACGCGCGCCGCCTCGGCGGGTCGACGTGGGACCTGGTGCTCGTCGACGCCCCCGCGTCGGGCCACTCGCTGCCGCTGCTCTCCGCGCCGACGACGTTGGGGGCGCTGGCGCGTCTCGGGCCGGTCGCGGACATCCTGACCGACATGCGCCGGCGGCTCGCCGATCCCGCGACCACGCTGATCTGTCTCGTCACCACGCCGGAGGAGCTCGCCGTCCGCGAAACGATCGAGCTCTACCGCGAGCTCGCCGGACGGCTCGGGCTGCCGGTGGCGCCGCCGATCGTCAACGCCATCCCGCCGCGTCGCTTCGGCACCGCGGACGTCGCCGCGATCGCGCAGATCGAGGCCACCCATCCCGGCCATCCCGCGCTCGTGGCCGCGGCGTTCGAGATCGCGCGCCGGCGCGATGCCGCGGCGCAGGTATCGGCGCTGCGGCGCGCGTTGGGCACGGCGCCGGTCAAGCTGCCCTTCCTGTTCGACGGTGCGGACGATCCGGTCGGCGTCGCGCGCCTCGCCGCCGAGCTCGCGGACGCTGCCGGGCTGGCGGCATGACGCTCACCGAGCTGCTCGACACCCGCCGCGTGCTGCTCTGCGTGGGGAGCGGTGGCGTCGGCAAGACGACCACGGCGGCCGCCCTCGCGCTCGCGGCTGCGCGACGCGGACGGCGCACCGTCGTCCTCACCGTCGACCCCGCGCAGCGGCTGAAGGACGCGCTCGGCCTCGACGCGCTCGACGGGCGCCCGAAGCGCGTCCCGCTCGCCGGTGAGGCGCTGCCGCTCGACGCCATGCTCCTCGACGTGAAGCGCACCTTCGACGAGCTGGTGCGCGGCCTGGCGTCGACGCCGGACCAGGCGCGGCGCGTCCTCGACAACCGGCTGTACCAGAACCTGTCCGGCACCCTCGCAGGCACCGCCGAGTACATGGCCGTCGAGACGGTGTACCGGCTGGTCGAGGAGCACCGCTACGACCTCGTCGTCGTCGACACGCCGCCGTCGCGGCACGCGGTCGACTTCCTCGACGCGCCTCGACGGCTGGTGGCGCTCCTCGACTCGCGTGCGTTCGGCATCTTGAAGGATCCGACGAGCATCCTCCCCGCGGCCGGCTCACGCCTGGCGAGCCTGGTGCTCGGCGGGGTGCTGCGCGGTCTCGAGCGCTTCACCGGCATCGGTCTCGTCGGCGAGATCGGCGAGTTCATCCGCGCCATCGAAGCGCTCACCGAGGCCTTCCGGGAGCGCGTCCGCGCCGTGGCGGCGCTGCTCGCCAGCCCCGAGACGGCGGTGCTGCTCGTCACCGCGCCCGAACCCCGACTGACGACGGAGACGGCCGCGCTGGCGCGTGCGCTCGCAGGGATCGCGCTGCCGATCCACGGCGTCGTGGTCAACCGCGCGCTGCCCCAGGGCGTGTTCGGCCGCACCGCCGCAACACCCGCGCCGCCGTCGGATCTGCCACCGCCGCTCGCGGCACGGCTCGCGCGCAGCTGGCTCGACCTGCGAGCCCTCGCGGCACGACAGGAGAGCGCGCTCGCCCCCCTGGTGACGGCGACCGGGGCGCCGATCGTGGCCGAGGTGCCGCTGCTCGCGAACGCGCCGGGCTCCCTCGACGAGCTCGCCGCGCTCGCGGCCTACCTGCTCCCGACCGTCGATCCGCCCGCAGCCGATGCAGCGCGACGAGGCCGCGCGTGACCGACTATTTGCTGGCGCTGCGCGCGGCAGCGCGGCGGGCGGCACGCTTCGCCTCGCGGTCGATGAGCCGATCGATCTTGACGTTGAGGTTCAGCAGGCTGCCCTGGATCGCGTCGAGCTTGGTGGAGAGACGGCGCACGTCGGCCTGGGACGGCAGATTGAGCAGGCCGAGCATCGTCTGCAGGTTCTTGTCGATCCGGCCCTTCGTCTCGAGCCCCTTCTGCACCGCCGAGGCGAACGTCTGGGCGAACTTCGGGTTCGAGAGCAGCTCCTCGACGAGCTTCTGTAGCCAGTCCGACCCGTACAACCTGTGCAGGATGGCGTTACCCTCCGCGGCCGCGCCGCGCGCGCCGTCTTACGACGGGCCCGGCGTACCGTCAACACGGGCGACTGCGGCGTGACCACGTTCCTCGCCTGGTGGACGCTGCTGGCGCTGGTCGCGCCCGACCTGGACGGCGCGACCATCGCCGGAACGGCGCTGGCGATGCACGTCGCCTACGCCATCCTGTGCGCGGCGCTGGCGGGAACGACCGGCTATCCGCGATGGACGTGGACGGTGTTCGGATTCATCGGCGGCGTCTGGGCGGTGGCGCTGCTCGTCCTGCTCCCGCGGCGCGCCGGGTGACCGGCCCCTCGGCGACGACGCACGCGGCGGCGATCGTCTCGGTGTGGGTGAGCGTCACCAGCCAGCGCGTCACCCGTTGCGCCCGCGCGCGTCGCGCCGCCCCCCCGTGGAGCCGGAGCGCCGGCGCCTCGCCCCGCACCGCCACCACCTCCACGTCGTGCCACCCGACCCCCTTGCCCCATCCCGTCCCGAGCGCCTTCATCGCGGCCTCCTTCGCCGCGAAGCGCGCCGCGTAGCTCTCGATCCGCGCGGCGCGCCGCGCCTCGCAGTACTCGCGTTCGACCTCGGTGAAGACGCGCGAAACGAAGCGCGCGCCCGTCGGACCCGCGAGCGCGCGTCGCATGCGGGCCACGTCGCACAGATCGATGCCGATGCCGACGACCACTGAGGGCGGATACCCCGCTCCCTGCCCTGTCGTCCAGCCTCGCGGCTCTTCCCGGGGGGGCGCACCAGGCCCACACGCGGCGGGCGCCTTGCCAATGGGTCGATCAGGGCCGTCGACGGAATTGTCTTCGAGACTCGGGGTGAGTCGTGGTAGGCTGGTTCGCGACGCGAAGGGGGTACCCCATGCGTATCGGCCTTGGTTCGGGGCTCGTGATCGCGCTGCTGGTGGTGGCGGCGCCGAGCCTCGCAACGACGGCCGAGGATCTGTGCGGCAGTCCGCTCGCCGATCCGTGTGTGGTCACGACCACGCGCAGCGTCGCCCCCGGATCGATCCTCGACTTCGGCGCCGGGGCTCTCGTGGTGCGTACCCAAAGTGGGCGGCTGGACGTCGGCGCCGGCGTGCTGACGATCCTCGCCCGCGAGGTGTCACTCGAGACGGGCGCGCAGCTGCTCGGTGCCGGCGGCTCGATCGCAGTCGTCACCGCCGGTGACGTGCGCATCGCGGATGGCGCGCGAATCGATGTCTCGTCGGCCGCCGGTGGGGGACAGGTCATGGTCGTCGCGCAGAACGTGACCGCCCTCGGGGATGTCCGCGCCGACGGCTCCAGCACCCCGGCGCTCGGAGGCGGAGTGGTCGTCGTCACGCGCGATGCCACCGTCCTCCGCAACGTGGACGCAAGCGGCGGCGGACAAGCGTATCCACCCGGCGCGCCGACGCGCGGCTTCGTCATGGTGATCGCCGGCGCGTCTCTCACCGTGGAGGGCGCCATCGCCGTGGCGCATGGCGACTGCTCGTCGTGCTCGATCAAGCTCAAGGCTGGCGGCGATGTCACCCTCGACCGGCTCGACGTGCACGCCGTCGGTCCGGGCGGCGGCGGTGGCAGCGTCGACGTCAACGCCGGTGGATCGGTGACTTTTAACGGCGACATCGCTGCACAGGGTAGTGGCGGCGACCCGGACACCGGCGGTGAGGGTGGCGAGATCGAGGTGGCGGCGAACCAGGACGTCCGCCTGAATCAGTCCATCATCGCGCGCGGCACCGCACCAGACGGCGACGGCGGGCTCGTCGAAATCGACGCCGGCCGAGACCTCATCCAAGCGAACGGGTCCGTGATCGACACCGACGGCGGCGGTGAGGGCTGCGGGGGAAGCGCGAACGCGATGGAGGCCGGCCGCGACCTGCGGCTCGCAACCGTGCAGCTCTCGGGCGACACCTGTGGTGCCGGAGCGCTGGACGTCGCGGCCGACCGCGACGTCACGATCGCCGGTCCGGTGCTGGCGAACGCCAGCAGCGACGGGATTGCCGGCGACGTGACCGTGCAAGCCGCGCGGACGCTGTCGGTCGGGGGGCCCATACGCGCCAACGGGAGCCCAGCCGGCTCGGGCGGCGCGATCGATCTCGAGGGCTGCGATCTCGAGGTGCTCGCCGGCATCGTGGTGCAAGCCAACGGCCCGGACGGCGAGAACACGCTCCTCGCTCACGGCGTCATGACGCTGGCGGGTCGTCTCGAAGCGGGGAGCGTGAACACATTGCTCTACGGCGACGCGAGTCGCCCGCCGGTGATCACGGGCGTGATCGTCCCACCCGCCGTCCCGCAGCTGTCGACCCTGCCCCCGCCGTGCGCCCAGCCCGTCACGTGCGGCAACGGCGTCGTGGATGGTGTCGAGGAGTGTGACGACGGCAACACGCTGGCGTGCGACGGCTGCTCGGCGACCTGCAAGCGCGAGACCTGCGGCAATCGCCGCCTCGACTGCGACGAAGGATGCGATCCTCCCGACGGCGTGCGCTGCGACGCGGCCTGTCAGGTCGTACCGATTCCGGTCCAGCGGCTCCCCGGCCCCTACCGCGCGACCGGGTGCCAGGCGGAGTGGGAGGTCGAGGTGGCCGACGGCAGCGTGAGCGAGCGGACCGGGCTGCCGAATCGCGTCCAGCCGTGCATCGACGGGGATCCCGGCTGCGATGCCGACGGCACGCGGGACGGCGTGTGCAGCGTGCGCACGCGCATCTGCGGGCGGGTGCAGGATCCCCGCCAACCCCTCTGCACCCCGGAGGCGCTCGAGTGGGTGGTCGTGCGCGTGCCGGATCCCCGCGATCCCGCCGACGCCACCGACACGGCGAACGCCGCGGCGATCGTCGGCGCGCTCACGTCGATGGGCGTGACGGTCAAGGCGGGTTCGACCGTGCTGCATTCCGGTGCGCCGGATACGCTGGCCGACCACTGCAGCCCGTCCTTCACGCTCCGCGTGCCACACGTTGGCCGTGCCACACGTCGATCGTTCAGCGTCGGTGCGCGCGACGTCGCCGGCCGCCAGCTGAAGAGCAACACGGTGAAGATCGAGTGTGTACCGAATACTGCCGTGTGCGGGGATGGTGCGGTCGGGCTCGGCGAGGTGTGCGACGACGGCAATCGCCAGGCGTGCGATGGGTGCTCGCCCACGTGCCGGGTGGAGGCCTGCGGCAACGGCGTGATCGACTGCACGGAGGAGTGCGACGCCGGCGCGGACAACGGCGTTCCCGGTGGAACGTGCACCGCGACCTGCACCCAGCCGCCACCTGCCCTTCGAATCCCTGGGGGCCGTTCCCACTCCGACTGTGGCCTCGAGTTCGCGCTCGCACTCGACCCGATCCGCGTCACCACCGACAAGCGCGGGCTCCCGAAGAACCGGCAGACGTGCGTCGACGGGGACCCGACCTGTGACTTCGACCCGAGCATCGGCCGCTGCGGGCTCCATCTCTTCGCGTGCGTGGGAGGCGCGGACCCCCGGATCGGGTGCGAGGCGGCCGCGGTGGCGAGCGTCCAGGTGTTCAAGCCCTCGCTCTTCAGCGCGCCGAGCCTCTATGACGCGCTGAACGTGGCGTTGGCGGACCTCGGGCTGCCGGCGCCACCCGGGGAGCACTGCAGCGCCCGCGTGAGCGTCTCTCTTCCCGCGAGGTCGAAGACGAGCATCAAGCTGCGCGCGACCGTGCCCGCCGGGCGCCCCGACAGCGACACGCTCAAACTCACGTGCGTCGCCGCGCCGTAGACGTGGCGCGGCTCAGCACGCGCCGCAGCGAGTGGCACGTGCGCGGTGTCGCAGGGCGGCGTCTGGACCTCGGCGAGCGCCTTGCGGCGCTCGGCGAGCAGGTAGCGCTTGTCGACCTGCGTGGTCGATGAAGTCCCACGGCAGCAGCTCGCCGCGAGCGGCAGTGGTCGCGGTGCACGAAGCGGTCCGGATCGACGAGGTCCGCCGTGCCCGCCGCGCAGCGCCGTGCATGGTCGCCCACCAGTCGTCGGGCCGGGCGTGCAGGCGCTCGAGCACCGGCGGCGACGCGCCGGTCGCCGCGCGAGAGCAGCGTCTGGAGATACGCCTCGCGCGGGCTCTCGGTCTCGACCTGCACCGCGGGAATCGCCGCCGAGCGGCGCGGCGGAGCCGGCGAGCTTCCGCTTGAGGCGTCCCCAGCTCCTCCATCGGCTCCCACTGGAACGGCGTCCAGGGCTTCGGCACGAACGGGTTGATCGACACGAGGATGCGTCCGACCTTCGGCCGGCCGCCGGCCATCGAGCCGCGCGCGGACCTTGTGCGCGAGGTCGACGATGCCATCGACGTCGGCGTCGGTCTCGGTCGGCAGCCCGACCATGACGTAGAGCTTGAGGGCGTCGACCCGCCTCCGGCGAGCCACTCCGCCGCACGCAGGATCTCCGCTTCGGTCAGGTTCTTGTTGATCACCCGCCGCATGCGCTCCGAGCCCGCCTCGGGCGCGACGGTGACGGAGCGGTTGCCGCCGGCGCCGAGCGCGCGTGCGAGCGCCGGCGTGATCAGGTCGGCCTTCAGCGACGACGGCGACGGCCGGCCGCCGCCGGCCGGCGATCTCCTGGCAGAGCGCCGCGACGCCGGGCAGGCTCGCCATCTCCGCGCCGACGAGCCCGATGGTGCTGCCGCTCGGCGAGGCCGCGCGCGATGCTCGGCGCGCAGGCGCTCCGGACTGCGATAGCGCACCGGGCGATACATGAAGCCGGCGGCGCAGAAGCGGCAGCCCCACTCGCAGCCGCGGCTCGCCTCGACCAGGTACATGTCGCCGAAGACCGCGTCGGGGGTCGAGCACCTCGGATGTCGGTGTCGACGCGCGTCGAGATCGCGCGACGTAGCGCCGCTCCACGCGCGCCGTCGCCCGGCCCGTCGTAGTCGACGCCGACGAGCGTCGCCCGTCGCGTCGTAGCGAGGCGTCGTAGCGATCGGGCCGGTACGCTCCGCGCACGCTCCTCGGCGCGCTCGAGGAGTCGCGTCCCGATCCGGTCGCCCCGGCGACGGCCCGCGTCGAGGAACTCGCCGAGCATCTCCTCGGCCTCGCCGATCAGGAACGAGATCGACGAACTCGGCGATCGGCTCCGGATTGAGGAACGTCGCCGGCCCGCCGGCCAGGACGAGCGGCGCCGCGCGCCCCGCGCGCCGTCCGCCGCAGCGGCATGCCCGCGAGCGCGAGACAGTCGAGCACGTGCACGTAGTCGGTCTCGAACGAGATCGAGAACGCGACGCACGTCGAAGTCGCCGAGCGGCCGGTCGTCGCTCGAGCGAGCGCAGCGGCGACGGCCACTCGGGCCGCGATCCGTCGGGGAGGAACGCCCGCTCGACCGTCACGCGCGGATCGTCGGCCAGCAGCCGGAACACGGCCTGGAACCCGAGGTTCGCCATCGCCGACCGCGGTAGGTGTTCGGATACACGAGGCAGACCGAGAGCGATCCGTCCCCGCCGTCCGTGAACAGGCGTTCTTCCCGCGCGAGGCGCTCGGTGGCGATGTCGTCGAGCCTGGGCATGCCGCGCCAGGACCCTAGCCGGGCCTGGCTGGCGCCTCAACAACCCCTTGGAGTTTGACGGCATCGCCCGCGCTCGCGTAACAAGCCGCGGCGGTGGATCGACCGGGGCCGACCAGCGTACCCGACGCGCTCCTCGGGGTGGCGCGCAACCGCCGGTTCCTCCCCGAGCTGGAGTCGTTGCGGGGCATCGCGGTCCTGCTCGTCGTCGCATTCCACGTCGACGGCTACATCCGCTTCGGCTCGCCCTCGCCGCCCTCGCTCCTCGCGAGCGTCGTCCATGCCGGTCACACCGGGGTCGACCTGTTCTTCGTGCTGAGCGCCTTCCTCCTCTCGCTGCCGTTCTTCGCGGCGGCGCGCGGAGGCCCGCCGGCGACGGCTCGGGTGTTTCTCGTCCGGCGCGCGCTGCGTATCCTGCCGCTGTACTGGCTGGCCGTGGTGTTCGCCACGCTGATGACCAGCTCCCGGGCGTCCGACCTGCTCCGCGCCGTGCCCCACCTCACGTTTCTCAGCGCCTTCGGGGTCTCCCGCGAATGGCAGCTTCACCCCTATGGCGACGTCTGGTGGAGTCTCGTGACGGAGATCGAGTTCTACGGCCTGCTACTGCTCCTCCCCCTGGCACTCCGGACGCGCACCGGACGGCGATGGGGTGTGGCGGCGCTGGGCTGCTACGTCGTCGCCTACGTCGCCATGGTGACGGGGCGGCTTCACATGCCCACGGCCGAGAGCCAATTCACGTTCCTGTTCTCCGTGTTCGCCCGCGGCCCGTTGTTCCTGTGGGGGATCACGGCCGCCTGGATCTTCGACCGTCACGGCGATGCGCTGCGGCGGACGTTCGCGGGCAACCCCCTCCTCGGTTCAGGCGGCGGCGATCTGCTGTTCGCAGCAACCCTCCTCGCATTGGCGCTCCTGCTCCGCTGGGTCGATACGATATCCCCGACGCACGAGACCTCGACCTACCAACCCTGGCACATCGCCAACGGCGCACTGTGGACATCCGTGCTGCTGCTGCTGTTGATCATGCCGCTCAGAACGAAGGGGCTCGTCACCAATGCGGCGCTCGCTCGGCTGGGCGTGCTGTCCTACTCGATCTACATCGTCCATGCCCCGCTCATTCAGCTGGGGCTCGGCGCCGCACGGACGCACATCGGCGGCCTGGTGGGCTGGAACATGCGCACCGCCGCCTTCGCGATCGTCGCCGCGGCGGCCTGCTACGGTGTATCGACGCTCACCTACCGGTGGATCGAGCGGCCGTTCCTGCGGCTCAAGGGTCGCTTCGAGCCGACGAGCTGAGGCTACTCTACGCCGCGACGGAGGAAGGCCGGGATGTCGAGGTTGTCCTCGCTCTCCTCGGCCGCACGACGTCCGCCCGCACGCTCGGGGGCCGGAACCGGCGGCTCCTGACGGCGCCGATGCCAGGTGGGCGTGTCGAGCTCGTCGTCGACGAGCAGGCCGTGTCGCTTCACCGGACGGTTGTCGACCACGGGCGGCGCCGGGTGACGCTCCGTCCCCGGGCGCGGACCGACGCGCATGCCGACCGGATCCCCGAAGCCGGTCGCGATCACCGTGATGCGGACCTCGTCGCCCAGCGCCTCGTCGATGACGGCGCCGAAGATGATGTTGGCGTCGTCGTCGGCCTCTTCCTGGATGAGCGTCGCGGCGTCGTTGACCTCGTGCAGGGTGAGGTCGGGGCCGCCGGTGATGTTGATCAGCACGCCGCGCGCGCCCTCGATCGACACGTCCTCGAGCAGCGGGCTCGAGATCGCCTTCTGCGCGGCGTCGATGGCGCGGTTCTCGCCGGCGGCCGACGCGGCGCCCATCATCGCCATGCCCATCTCGGACATGATCGTGCGCACGTCGGCGAAGTCGAGGTTGATCAGGCCGTGCACGGTGATCAGGTCGGAGATGCCGCGCACCGCCTGGAGCAGCACGTCGTCGGCCTTGCGGAAGGTCTCGAGGATCGAGGTGTTCCGTCCGGCGACCGCGAGCAGCCGCTGGTTCGGGATGACGATCAGCGTGTCGACGCTCGCCTTCAGCTCGCGCATGCCCTCCTCGGCCTGCTTCATGCGCCGCTTGCCCTCGAAGACGAAGGGCTTGGTGACGACGCCGACGGTGAGGGCGCCGAGCTCCTTCGCGACCTGCGCCACGACCGGCGCGGCGCCGGTGCCGGTGCCGCCGCCCATGCCGGCGGTGACGAAGACCATGTCGGCGCCGGTCGAGGTACTCGCGCAGCCGCTCGGCGTCCTCCTCGGCGGCGCGCCGGCCGACGTCGGGGTTGCCGCCGGCGCCGAGCCCGCGCGTCAGCTTCTCGCCGAGCTGCATCTTCACCGGCGCCAGGTTGGCGCGCAGCGCCTGCGCGTCGGTGTTGGCGGCGATGAACTCGACGCCGGGCAGGCCGGCGGCGATCATCGTGTTGACCGCGTTGCCGCCCGCCGCCACCGACGCCGATGACCTTGATCCGCGCCCCGTCCATAGGCTCCGACGAACTCGATCATCACCGACCTCCCAACGTCCGCCCCGCGTGTACGAGCGTCTAGAAGAACTCCCTCAACCACCCGATCATCCGCTGCCCGACACCGTTCGAACGGGGCCAGCATGCCGTCCCCGCCGTGTGCGCTCGCCTGGCCGTGCTGCTTCAGTCCGTGCAGCACGAGTCCGACGGCGGTCGAATACATTGGACTCGCGACGACGTCAACCAAACCGCTCAGATGAAGCGGCACTCCGAGACGCACCGGCGCGCGAAAGACGCGCTCCGCGAGGTCGCTCATGCCGCTCAGCACGCGCCGCCGCCGGTCAGCACGACGCCCGACATGAGCAGCGGTCCGCAGCCCGCGCGCTCGAGCTCGCTGCTTCACGAGTGGGAAGATCTCCTCGGCGCGTGGCTCGATGATCTCGGCGAGCGTGCGCCGCGAGAGCCGCTGCGGCGGCCGGCCGCCGAGCCCGGGTACCTCGATCGTCTTCTCGGCCGATGCCGTCGCCGCCAGCGCCGACCCGTGGCGCTGCTTGAGCCGCTCCGCCTCGGCGAACGGCGTGCGCAGCGCGGCCGCGAGGTCGCTCGTCACGTGCCCGCCGCCGACCGGCAGCACGGCGGTGTGGCGGACGGCGCCGTTGTACGACCACCGCCACGTCGGTGGTCCCGGCGCCGATGTCGACCAGCGCCACGCCGAGCTCCCGCTCCTCGGGCGTCAGCACCGCCTCGGCCGCGGCGAGCGGGGCCGCGAGCACGTCCCGCACGTGCAGGCCGGCGCGGTTGCAGCACTTGATGAGGTTCTGGCCCGAGCTGATGGCGGTCGTGACGATGTGCACGCGCGCCTCGAGGCGCACGCCCGCCATGCCGACCGGCTCCTTGATGCCGTCCTGGTCGTCGACCACGAACTCCTGCGGCAGGACGTGCAGGATCTCGCGATCCATCGGCAGCGCGACGGCGCGGGCCGCGTCGATCACCCGCTCGACGTCGGCCGGCCCCGACCTCGCGGCTCTTCACCGCCACGACGCCGTGGCTGTTGAAGCCCTTGATGTGGCTCCCCGCCGCGCTGGCGACGACGCTGCGGATCTCGCAGCCGGCCATCAGCTCGGCCTCCTCGACGGCCTTGCGGATGGCCTCGACGGTCGCGTCGATGTTCACGACCGTCCCCTTGCGGAGTCCGGTCGATGCCGCCGTCCCGATGCCGATCGACCTCGACACCGGTCTCGGTGACCTCGGCCACGATGACGCCGATCTTGTAGGTTCCGACGTCGAGTCCGACGATCAGTGGATTCCGCTTCGCCATTGGCACCTACGTCCGTGCTGGGCGCCGCGGCGCGCGGCCCGCCGGCATAGCCGGCGCCACCGCACGCGTGCGCACGATCACTTCGTCGTCATCGAGGCTGCGGAGCCCCGCGAGCTCCGCCTCCCGTCCCTTCCACAGCGCCAGCACGCGCCCGAAGCGCGCCAGCTTGGTCTCGAAGCCTCCCCATCCCAGCTCGAGCGGCACCTTCGGCCGGACGGCGAGCAGGGTGAGCCCGTGCCGACGATCGATGTGGACCTCGGAGGGCTCCCCGAGGCCGTCGTTCGTGCGCTCCAGCGTGCGCAGCAGCGTGAGCGCGCGGCGGATGGCGCGCGGACCGAGCGCGTCGTCGCCGGTCAGGTCCTTCGCCGTGAGGCCGGTCAGATACGGCAGGTCGTGCCCATCGTCCGCGGCGACGCGGGCGAAGATGTGCCCGTCCGCCGCCACGTAGTAGAGGGCACCGTCCGGATCGGCGAGGGCAACGATCGCCGCCGGACGATACTCCCGCACGGTCACGACGACCCGCTGCGGAAGCTCGCGCCGAACGCGCGCCGAACGCACCCAGGGGAGACTGCGCAGCCGCACGGCTGCCGCGTCCACGTCGACGTCCCAGATGCTGGTGCCGGGCTCGATGCCCACGGCCGCGCGGATGGCGTCGGGGGCGAGCCGTCCCGGTTGGTGGACGGCGATCTCGCGCACCGCGAAGTACGGGTGCGCGCGCATCAGGCGGCCGAGCGCCGGCGCGAGCGCGAGCGCGAGGACGAACGCCGCAGCCCAGGGCAGCAGTCGTAGTGCCCGCGCGGTCGTCGAGCGCAGACCGGCCGCCGCGCCACCGCCGCGACGGCGGTTGCGCGGGCGACGCAGGCTCGCGAGCCGCGCTACCAGCTGCCGACGAGCCGGACTTCGGGCTCCAGCCACACCCCACTCCACTCCCACACCGCCCGCTGCACCGTATCCATCAGCGCCTTCACGTCCGCCGCCCGCGCGCCCCCCTCGTTCACGATGAAGTTCGCGTGCCGCTCCGAGACGCGGGCGCGCCCCACGCGCTCGCCCTTCAGCCCGATCGCTTCGATCAGCCGCCCCGCATGGTCACCCCGGGGGTTCTTGAACATCGATCCGGAATTCGGCCGTCCCTGCGGCTGGCTCTCGAGTCGCCGTCTGCGCACGGCGTCCATGCGCGCCCGCCACCGCCGCCGCGTCGTCGGGCGGTCAGACGGAAGCGCACGGCGGTGACCAGGAACCCGCTCGGCAGCTCGGCCCGACGATAGCGGAACGCGAGGGTCTCGCGATCGAAGCGGACGCGCTCGCCAGCCCCGTCCAGCCCCTCGACGACGGCCACCGCCTCGGCGATCTCACCGCCGTACGCGCCGGCGTTCATGAACGTCGCGCCGCCGACGGTCCCGGGAATGCCCTCCGCGTACTCGAGACCCGCGAGACCTCGGGCGACCGCCGCACGCGCGAGCCGACCGAGCTGGACCGCGGCACCGGCCCGGACGCGCGTCCGTGCGCCACTGCGCACGACGGAACTCGCCGGCGAGCTTCACCACGACGCCGCGGATGCCGCCGTCGCCGACGAGGACGTTGGAGCCGCCGCCGAGCACCGTGAGCGGCACGCGATGGCTCGCCGCCGCGCGGACGACCAGGGCGAGCTCGGCGACCGTGTCGGGCAGGACGAACACGTCGGCCGGGCCGCCGATGCGGAACGACGTGTGTCGCGCGAGCGGCTCCGCGGACCGGACCCGGGCGCCCAGCGGGGCGAGCGCCCCGAGCAGCCCGCGATCGATCACCCCCTCGTCCATCCGTCCCTCGTCAGTGGATCTGCGGCAGGGGCGCGCCGCTGCGCAGGAGCGCCAGCAGCTCGTCCGCCGTCCGGTACACGTCGCCCGCACCGAACGTCAGCACCAGGTCGCCGGGCCGCACCGTCTCGACCAGCACCTGGGCGAGCTGATCGCGCGCCGGGACGTGGCGCACGTCGACGTGCCCGCGGCGCTTGAGCGCCTGGTACAGCGCCTCGCCGCTGACGCCCTCGATGCGCTCCTCGCCGGCGGCATAGATGTCGGTCAGCAACAGAACGTCGGCGTCGTCGAAGGCGTCGAGGAAGTCGGCGAAGAGGTCGCGCGTGCGCGTGTAGCGGTGCGGCTGGAACGCCACCACCAGCCGGCGGTCGAACCCTTCGCGCGCCGCGCGCAGCGTCGCCCGGACCTCCTCCGGATGATGACCGTAGTCGTCGACCACGAGGACGTCCTGCTCCTCGCCCCGCACCTCGAAGCGGCGATGGATGCCGCCGAACTCCGCCAGCGCGTGCCGTCCGACGGCGAAATCGGACGCCGAGCTCCGCGGCGACCGCGAGCGCCGCGAGCGCGTTCAGGGCGTGGTGGCGCCCGGGCATGCGGAGACGCACTGTCGCCGAGGGCGCGCCGTCGCGCCACACCTCGAAGATGCGTCTCGAGCCCCTCGACGCGGAGCTCGCGGGCCTGCCAGTCGGCGTCCGGCGACGTCGCCGTAGGTGACGAAGCGCTTGCGGACGTGCGGCAGCAGCGCGCGCACGTTCACGTTGTCGAGGCAGAGGACCGCGAGCCCGTAGAACGGCACGCGGTTGATGAACTGCAGATACGCCTCGCGCACGCGCTCCATGTCGCCGTAGTAGTCGAGATGCTCGCGGTCGATGTTGGTCACCACCGCGATCATCGGCGAGAGCAGGAGGAACGTGCCGTCGCTCTCGTCGGCCTCGGCGACCAGCAGCTCGCCCTGACCCGAGCCGCGCGTTCGTGCCGAGCGTCCGCAGCTTGCCGCCGACGACCACCGTCGGGATCGCGTCCCGGCCTCGCGCAGGATGGCGGCGACCAGCGACGTCGTGGTGGTCTTGCCGTGCGTCCCGCCGACGGCGACTCCGTGCTTCATGCGCATCAGCTCGGCGAGCATCTCGGCGCGCGGGATGACCGGGATCTTGAGCTCGCGGGCGTGGACGACCTCGGGATTCGAGAAGTGCACCGCCGACGAGATGACGAGCACGTCGACCTCGTGACCGACGTGGTCGGCGGTGTGCGGCCCGATGTGGATGCTGGCCCCGAGGCGCACGAGCCGGCGCGTGGTCTCGCTCTCGACGAGGTCGGAGCCGGTGACCGCGTAGCCGAGCGTGAGCAGCACCTCGGCGATGCCGCTCATGCCGATGCCGCCGATGCCGACGAAGTGGACCCGCACCTGTTGCTCGGACACCGCGGTGACTTCCTTGAGGGGCCTCAGCGGCCACCCAGCCCACCCGACAAGCCCCGCCACGCACGCAGGAATTACAGAAGCGTGACGTTCTCCGCAAGGGCGAGGCGGAGGCATTCGTCGGCGATGCGCTCGGCGGCGTCGGGACGTCCGAGCGGCGCGCGCCGCCGACGCCATGCGCTCGCACCGCGCCGGGTCGCCGACCAGCTCGTCGAGCAGCGTCCCGAGGCGCTCGCCGTCGAGATCGCGGTCGAGATCATCAGCGCGGCGCCGGCCGCGACCAGCGCCTCGGCGTTGGCGCGCTGGTGGTCGTCGGCCGCGTAGCGGGTACGGCACGAGGATCGCCGGGACGCCCGACCGCCGTCAGCTCGGCGCAGGTCATCGCGCCGGCCCGGGAGATCGACCAGGTCGGCGGCGGCCTAGGCGGCGCCCATGTCGTCGATGAACGACTCGACCCTGACGTCGGCACCCATGCGCGGCGTAGGCCGAGCGCGACGGCCGCGCGCCTCCGCCGCGCCCGGTCTGGTGCACGATGGCGATCCGTCCGATCGCCGGTCCGCCACGACGGACGGCCGCCACCGTCGCCTCGTTCAGGCGGTGCGCCCCCTGGCTGCCGCCGACGACGAGGACGCCGAGTCGCGCCCCCGGCGGGTGCGCCGGTCGCCGGACGTCGACGATCCGCCGCGGACCGGATTGCCGGTATGGAGCACGCCTCGCCGGCGGGAAGTAGGCGGCCGCGGCGGCGAAGCCGATGCAGACCCGTCCGGCGAGCCGGCCGAGGAGGCGGTTGGCCGCGCCGGGCATCGCGTTCTGCTCGAGGAGCACCGTCGGCACGCGGCGCAGCCGCGCCGCGAGCACGCGCCGCCACCGACGCGTAGCCGCCGACGCCGACGACGAGGCGGGGCCGCAGCCGCCGGACGAGCGCCAGCGCCTGCCGCACGCCGCGCGCGCCGGCGACCAGCCCGGCGGCGACCCGCCCGATGCCGGCCCCGCGGAGCTGACGCCCCGGCGACGAGATGCAGCGCGATAGCCGCTCCTGCGGCACGACCCGCGCCTCGATGCCCGCGGCCGTGCCGACGAACTCCACCGCGCTCGCCCGCGCGCGGCGAGCGCCTCGGCCACCGCGAGGCCCGGGAACAGATGGCCGCCCGTGCCCCCGCCCGCGATCAGGATCGGCGCGCGCGCGCCGTCCGCGGAGGTCATCCCGCCTCGCGCGAGAGCGCGAGGAGCACGCCGATCTCGGCGAGCGCGACGAGCATCGCCGAGCCGCCGTACGACACGAACGGCAGCGCCAGACCCTTCGTCGGCAGGCAGCCGAGGACCACGCCGATGTTGATCGCCGCCCTGGAGCACGATCAGCAGCGTCGTCACGCCGAAGGCGAGCAGGCTCGCCGAACGGATCCGGGTGCCGGAGCGCGATGCGGAAGCCGCGGACGGCGAGCAGCGCCGAAGAGCCCGAGGACCAGGAGCGCCCCGATCAGGCCGAGCTCCTCGCCGATCACCGAGAAGATGAAGTCGGTGTGCGCCTCCGGCAGGTAGAACATCTTCTGCTGGCTCTCGCCGAGGCCGACGCCCCAGACGCCCGCCGGAGCCGAAGGCGATGAACGACTGCACGAGCTGGAAGCCGATCGCCGTGCGGGTCGGCCTCGGGATCGAGGAACGCCGATGAGGCGGTTCATGCGGTAGGGCGCGTGCACCATCGCGTAGGCGCAGGCCGACGACGACCGGGCCGCGCGAGGAGACCCAGGTGCAGCGGCCGGACGCCGCCGACGAACAGCATGAGCACCAGCGACGCCGGCAGCGAGCGCCGTCGTCCCGAAGTCGGGCTCGAGCAGGCAGCAGCGCCGCGACCACGCCGACGACGAGACAGTGCGGCAGCACCCCGATCGCGAACGTCGCGCATGCGCGGCGCCCTTCCGGACGATCGAGCGCGCCAGGTAGAGCACCACGCGCGAACTTGGCGATCTCGGACGGCTGGAGGCTGAGCGGCCCGAGCTGCGATCCAGCGCCGCGCGCCGCCGCGGACGACGCCGATCCCGGGGACGAGCACGAGCGCCAGCGCCGACGACGACGAGCGAGCAGCAGCGGGTAGGCGATGCGCTCGCTACGCGCTCGGACGGGACGCGCGAGGCGACGCAGCATGCCGCCAGCCCGAGCGCGATCGACGATCACGTGCTTGCGGAAGAAGTGGAACGGATCGCCGAAGCGCTCGCTGGCCGCAGAAGTAGCTGGTGTTGAACACCATCACGATGCCGAGGCCGAGCGAGCCCGACGACGGCGAGCAGGATCCACGGGTCGGCGATGAGCCCGCGCACGATGCGGGGCCGCTGGTCGTCGAGCGGACCGCGGAACGCCGGTCGTGCCCGAGCGGCGCCTGCACGACCTGCACCGGGCGCGTGGCGCGACGGGCGGCATCGAGGGCGGTGTCCGATGGGTTCATGCGAGGCCCTCCACCGCGGCGCGGAAGGCGCGGCCGCGTGCCGCGTAGTCGCGTGAACATGTCGAAGCTCGCGCACGCCGGCGCCAGCAGCACCGTGTCGCCGGGACGGGCGGCGGCCGCGGCGGCGCGGACCGCGGCGCCCAGATCGTCGACGCGCTCGACGGCGACGCCGCCGCCCGCGAGCGCGTCCGCGATCAGCGTCGCGGGCCGCGCCGAAGACCAGCGCCAGGCGCACCTTGCCGCGAGGCGGCGCGCGACCAGCGGGCCGTAGTCGCCGCCCTTGTCGAGTCCGCCGGCGAGCAGGACCACCGGTCCCGGGAACGACTCGAGGCTCTTCACCGTCGCGCCGACGTTGGTCGCCTTCGAGTCGTCGAACCAGCGCACGCCGGCGCGCTCGGCGACCAGCGCGAGCCGATGCGGGAGCGGCTCGATCGCGTCGATCGCCTCCTGCATCGCGCCCGGCGACGCCCCCGCGAGCCGCGCCACGAGCACCGCCGCCAGTCATGTTCTCGACGTTGTGGCGTCCCACCAGGCGCGTCCGCGCGAGCGAGTACCGCTCCTCGTCGGCGCCGGGCAGGCGCAGGACCACGGCGTCGCCGACGACGAAGGCGCCCGCGCCGACCGGCTCCCAGCCGAACGACAGCACGCGCGCCGCGGAGCCCGCCGCGCGGCGCTCCACGTCTCCCGCGTCGTCGCGGTTCAGCACCGCCCCGTCGTCCGCGGCCTGGCGCGGCGAAGAGCCGGAGCTTTGGCGCGCGGTACTCGGCGAAGTCGCGTGGCGGTCGAGGTGGTCGGCGGTCACGTTGAGCAGACAGCGCGACGTGCGGGCGGAAGCGGTCGCACCCACTCGAGCTGGAAGCTCGAGACCTCGGCGACCGCGACGTCCGGACGCTGGCGCGGCGCCGTCGACGAGCGGCGTGCCGAGGTTGCCGCCGCACGAAGACCCGGCGGCCGCTCCGCTCGAGCGGCGAGCCCCGACCAGCGTCGTCGTCGTGCTCTTGCCGTTGGTGCCGGTGATCGCGACCAGCGGGCACGTCGAGGAGCCGCGACGGCGAGCTCGATCTCGCTCACGACCGGGATGCCGCGGCGCCACCGCCTCGGCGAGCAGCGGCGCGGCGGGCGGCACGCCCGGGCTCGGGACGACCAGCGCGACGCCGTCGAGCACGCCCGCATCGTCGGCCCCGAGGCGCAGCTCGACGTCGCGCCACGCCGACGGGGTCGACGCCGAGCGCCGCGGCCGTCTGGCGGTCGCGCGACGCGCACCGCGCAGCCGCGCGCCGCGAGCACGCGCGCGACCGCCGACCCGGTCGCGCCGGAACGCCGAGCACCAGCGCGCGGCGCGGCAGCGATCGTCATCGCAGCTTCAGCGTGCGACAGCGCGAGCAGCGCGCAGACGATCGAGATGATCCAGAAGCGCACGATGATCTGCGGCTCGGGCCAGCCCAGCAGCTCGAAGTGATGGTGGATCGGCGCCATGCGGAAGATGCGCTTGCGGCGGAGCTTGAAGGACGCCGACCTGGGCGATCACCGACAGCGCCTCGACCACGAAGACGCCGCCGACGATCAGCAGCACCAGCTCCTGCTTGCGTGATCAGCGCCGACCATGCCGAGCGCGGCGCCGAGCGGCGAGCGAGCCGACGTCGCCCATGAACATCTGCGCCGGGTAGGCGTTGAACCAGAGGAAGCCGAGGCCCGGCGGCGACGAGCGCGCCGCAGAAGACCGCCAGCTCGCCGGCGCCCGGCGACGTACGGGATCTGCAGGTACTCGGCGAGCTTGGCGTTGCCGGCGGTGTAGGCGAAGACGGCGTAGGTGCCGGCGGCGATCATCACCGGGCCGATCGCCAGCCCGTCGAGCCCGTCGGTGAGGTTCACCGCGTTCGACGGCGCCGACGATCACCAGCGCGCGCGAACGGCACGTACAACCAGCCGAGGTCGGGATGGATGTTCTTGAAGAACGGCATCGTCACCTGGCCGCCGTGCTCCGAGCACGAGGTACAGGGCGGTCGGCCGCGAGCCCCGCGATCGCGAACTCGGCCGCGAGCCGGCGTGCGCCCGGGAATGCCGCGCGAGTTGCGGCGGCGCACCTTGGCGAAGTCGTCGACGAAGCCGATCAGCGCCGAAGCCGAGCGTCACCATCAGCGCGAGCCAGACGTACCAGTTGCGCGAGATCGGCGAGCAGCAGGGTCGAGAGCAGCAGGGCGAAGAGGATGAGCATGCCGCCCATCGTCGGCGTGCCCGCCTTGACCGCGTGCGCGCGCCGGGCCGTCCTCGCGGATCGGCTGCCCGACCTGCAGCGCCGTGCAGCCGGCGGATGAGGCGCGGCCCGAGGAGCAGCGAGAGCGCGAACGCCGTCAGCGCCGCCATCATGCGTGCGGAACGTGATGTAGCGGAAGACGTTGAAGCGGCGCGTACAGCTCGTGCAGCGGGTAGAGCAGCAGGTAGAGCATCAGTGCGACCGTCCCGGATCGAGGTAGGCGAGCACGCTCTCCATGGCGGAGCCGCGGGAGCCCTTGAGCAGCACGAGATCGCCGGCGCGGCAGAACGCGGCCAGCGCGGTCCCGAGCGCCGCGTGCGTCTCGGCCACGGTGATGCGTGTCCCCGGCATCCCGGCGGCGAGGGCGCCGTCGCGCACCGCCGCGGCGTGCCCGCCGAGCACGAACAGGGCGTCGAGGTTCGCGCCGGCCGCGGCACGGCCGACCTCGCGATGGAGGTCGTCGGCCGCCGCGCCCAGCTCGCGCATGTCGCCGAGCACCGCGATGCGGCGGCCGCGGCGCTGGCGGCGATCGTCCGCAGCGCCGCGGTCACCGACGCGGGGTTGGCGTTGTAGGCGTCGTTGACCACCGTCACGCCGGTCGCGAGCCGCGCCACCTGCATGCGCATCGACGGCGCGCGGAAGGCCGCGATACCCTCGCCGATCGCCTCGACGTCGATCGCCGAGCGCGTGCGCCGCCGCCGCGGCGGCGAGCGCATTGGTCACGTTGTGCCGCCCAGGGACCTCGAGCCGCGTCGCGATCGACCGGCCGCCGGCCACGAGCGTGAAGCGCACGCCGTCGAGGCCGCGGTCCTCGACGCCATCGGCCCGCACGTCGATCCCGTCCTCCCCGCAGCCGAACCGGACCGTGGGGCCGGCGAATGCAGCCGCGCGAGCGCGACGACCTGCGGGTCGTCGGCGTTCACGACCGCCGTCGCGGACGGGCGGAGCCGGCGGTACAGCTCGCCCTTCGCCTCGGCGATGGCGTGCAGCGACCCGAGGCCCTCGAGGTGCGCCGGGGCGACGCTGGTGATCACGCCGACGTCGGGCGCCGCGATCTCGGTCAGCCGCCAGATCTCGCCCGGACCGTTCATGCCCATCTCGACGATCGCGACGTCCTCGTCGCCGAGGCGGAGGAGCGTGAGCGGCAGGCCGATCAGGTTGTTCTGCGTGCCGCGCGTCTGCAGCACCGCGTGCGTGCCGAGGGCCGTCGAGCAGATGCCGACCAGCATCTCCTTGGTGGTCGTCTTGCCGTTGCTGCCGGTGATCGCGACCACCCGCGGGCGGCGACGGCGGCGGTGCCAGGCCGCGAGGTCGCCGAGCGCCGCGAGCGTGTCGCGGACGGCGATCACGCCACCAGCGACGGGCGCCTCGAGCCGCCCGCGTTCGACGAGCACCGCGCCCGCCCCGTGCGCCAGCGCGTCCGCCGACGAAGGCGTGCCCGTCGTGCGTGTCGCCGCGCACCGCGACGAAGAGCTCGCCAGCGGCGATGGCGCGCGTATCGGTCGTGACGCCCGGGAAGCGCACCCGGCCGCCGAGCGCGATCAGCTCGCCACCGGTGGCCGCGAGGACCTCCTCGAGGGTGAACGCGGCGCTCACGACGCGTCCGCCAGCGCTCGGCGGACCTCCTCGCGGTCGTCCAGATGACGCTTCTCGGTGCCGACGATCTGGTAGTCCTCGTGGCCCTTGCCGGCGACGACGACGAGATCGCCCGGGCGGGCGATGCGCACGGCGAGCCGGATCGCCGTCGGCCGATCGGGTTCGACGACGTAGCCGCGTGCGCCCGGCGCGGCCGCCGGCAGCCACGGCATCCCCGCCGCTCGCACCCCCGCCTCGACCTCCGCGAGGATCGCCCGCGGATCCTCGGTGCGTGGATTGTCGGAGGTGAGCACGGCCACGTCGGACAGACGGGCCGCGGCGCCGCCCATCAGCGGCCGCTTGCCGCGGTCGCGGTCGCCGCCGCAGCCGAACACCGTGAGCAGCGATCCCGGCGTCAGCGGGCGCAAGGCCTCGAGCAGCCGCTCGAGGGCGTCGGGCGTGTGCGCGTAGTCGACCACCACGGTGAAGCCGGGGCCGGCGATGCGCTCGACCCGTCCCGGCGGCGGCGGCGCCGACGCCAGTCCTGCGGCGATGACCGCCGGGGGGACGCCCATCGCCCACGCCGCTGCCGCGGCACCCATCAGGTTCTCCGTGTGCGGTGCGCCGACCAGCGCCGAGGTGAAGGCGAGGCGTTCGCCGCCGAGCACCATCGTCCCGCGCGTTCCCGCGAGCGTAGCTCTCGACGTCGAGCAGACGAACGTCGGCGTCCGCCGCGCGGCCGACGCGAACGCAGCGGGTGGGCACGCGGGCGGCCAGTCGCACCCCCGCCGGGTGGTCGACGTTGATCACCGCCACCGGATCGACCTTGCCTCCGGCCGGCAGCAATTCCGTGAAGAGGCGGGCCTTGGCGTCGAAGTAGGCCTCGACGTCGCCGTGGAAGTCGAGGTGGTCGTGGGTGAGGTTGGTGAAGATGCCGGCGTCGAAGCGACAGCCGAGCGCTCGCTCCTGGGCGAGCGCGTGCGACGAGACCTCCATCGCCACGTGCGTCGTCCCGTGCGCGCGCATCTCCGCGAGCAGCGTCTGGAGGTCCGGAGCCTCGGGCGTGGTGAAGGGCGCCGTCCGGCTCCCCGCACGGTCGCGATACTCGATGGTGCCGACGACGCCGGGGGCGAAGCCCGCCGCACGCCAGATCGCTTCGAGGAGATAGGTCGTGGTCGTCTTGCCGTTGGTGCCGGTCACGCCGACCAGCGTGAGCGCGGCGCTCGGGTCGCCCGCCAGGCGCGCCGCGGCGAGCGCCAGGACACGGCGGGGCTCGGGCGTGCACACCAGCGGAAGACCTCCGCGTGTCGATCGCCACCGCCGCGAGAACTGCCTGCGCGCCGCGCGCCCGCGCGTCGGCGACGTGCCGCGCGCCGTCGTCCCGCCGTCCCGGCAGCGCGACGAAGAGATCGCCCGCGGACACGCGCCGCGAGTCGAGCGTGATCCCTCCGATCGCGACGTCCTCCGCGCCCGTCTCGACCGGCGCCAGTCCGCGCAGCAGCGCGCCGAGGCGCATCACGGGGCGGCGCTCGCGACGCGCTCCGGTCGCAGGGTCAGCATCAGGCGGCGGGTCGCCGGCTTCGCCGCCCCGACCGCGGGATCCTGTGTCGCCACGTAGCCGGTGCCCGATATCTGCACGTCCCAACCGTCCGTCCGTGCGCGCGCGTACGCCTCGCGCAGCGAGAGGCCGAGGTAGCTCGGCATCCCGTCCACGGGCACGTCGACCGGCGGCGGCGGGGGTGCGGGCGGCGGCGCGGCCACGACCTGCACGTCGGGCATCGCTGGCGGAACGCCGAGCGCCTTCAGCAGACCGTTCGCGATCGACGCGAAGACGGGCGCCGCGACGACGCCGCCGTAGCTGGAGGTTCCGGGCTCGTCGATCAGCACGAGAATCACGAGTCGCGGTGCATCGGCCGGCACGAATCCGACGAAGGACCCGATCCGCTTCGAAGAGTAGCCACCGTTCCTGGGGTCCACCTTCTGCGCCGTTCCCGTCTTCCCCGCAACCGAGAATCCCTCGACGCGCGCCTTCCCGCCGGTCCCGCCCTCCTCCTCGACCACGCGACGGAGGAGCTCCGTGGTGATACGCGCGCTCTCGGGCCGCACCACCCGCGTCACGGCGGTCGCCTGATGCTCGAAGAGCACGGTCCCGTCGGGACTCACGCTCCGCCGCACGAGGTAGGGCCGCATGTACGTGCCCCCGTTGGCGATCGCGCCGAGTGCGGCAGCCATCTGCAGCGGCGTGACCGCGACGCCCTGCCCGAAGCTGTGCGTGGCGAGGTCGATGCGCGCCCACGTCTCCACCGGCCGCATGAGGCCGGGCTCCTCCGCCGGCAGCTCGATGCCGGTGCGACCTCCGAAACCGAAGGCGCGCAACGCCTGGTAGTACCGCTCGCGGCCGAGCCGCTCGCCGACCTTGCTCGCGCCGATGTTGCTCGACACCTGGATGACCTGCGCGAACGAGAGCCACCCGTGCGGATGGGAATCGTGGATCGTCCACTTGCCGACCTGGTAGTGACCGTTCTCGCAGAAGAACATCTCGTCCGGCCGCACCACGTGCTGGTCGATGGCGGCGGCGGCGAGCACCGCCTTGAACGTCGACCCGGGCTCGTACGGATCGGTGATGGCGCGATTGCGAACGCGGGCGCGGAACCGGGGGTCGCCCAGGTTTCCGGGGTCGTTGGGATTGAACGTCGGCACGTTGGCGAGCGCCAGAACCTCGCCCGTCCGCGGGTCGAGCACCACCGCACTGCCGCCAGCGGCGCGCGCCGCGGCGACCCCGGCGGCGAGCTCGCGCTCGACGATCGCCTGCAGCCCGACGTCGAGGGTGAGCTCGAGTCGACTGCCCTGGGGCGGTCCCGACCCGCCGCCGCCCCGCAGGATCTCGCGGCCGTGGGCGTCGCGGTCGACGTCCAGCCACTCCGGCTCACCGCGGATGACCTCGTCGAAGCGGTGCTCGATGCCCTCGAGGCCACGCGAGTCGACTCCCACCATCCCGAGCACGTGCGCTGCGAGCGACCCGTAGGGATAGAAGCGCCGCGCCTCGTCGAGCGTGCCGACCCCCGGCAGACCCAGGCGCTCCACGGCCTCGGCCTGCCTGGGCGTCGCGCGACGGCGGAGCCAGACGAACGGCTGCCGGCTCGTCACCTTCGCCTGCACGGCCTTGAGCGAGAGGCCGAGCGCCTTGGCGACCGCCGGAAGGTCCGCCTGGTGCCCGGCGAACACCTTCGGCCGGACGTAGACCGACGGCACGTCGAGCGACAGGGCCAGCTTGTCCCCGTTGCGATCGACGATCTCGCCGCGACGGGGCGTCAACGCGACGCGGGTGCGGTGTTGGATCGCCGCACGACGCGCGAAGTCGGGACCGCGCAGGACCGCGAGATCGACGGCGCGGGTGAGCAGACCGACGAAGAGCACCGCGAACAGGACCGCGGTCGCGACCATGCGCGCCTGATGCTCCCTCGGCATGGCGCGTCAGCGCAGCTCCTGCACCTGCCCGGGGCGCGGCTCGGTCAGACCCAGCCGTCGGCGTGCGATCTCCTCGATCCGTCGCGGATCGCGGAGCGTCGCGAGCTCGACCTCGAGCTCCTGCCGCTCGTGCTCGAGGCGCTGCTGCATCTGCCGGGCGGCCGACAACTCGTAGCCGACGTTCACCACCTGCAGACGCACCCACACCTTCACCAGGCAGAGCAGCACGAGGACGAACCCGAGGACGAACAGCCGGCGAACCGCCGAGCTGCGTATCGCCCGCACCAGCCGACGGGAGTCCTCGTGCGGTCGCACCAGCGGACGGCGGACCGTGAGCACCCGCGGTGCGGACGTCGTGGCACTCATGCCGGCGTCCCCAACCGTTCGACGATGCGGAGTCGCGCACTCCGCGCGCGCGGATTCGCCGCCAGCTCGGCCGGCCCCGGACGCTCGGGGCGGGGCGTCAGGATGCGCACCTTCGCCGTCCAGCCGCAGCGGCAGACGGGGAGGTTCGGGGGACACAGGCACGATGCCGCCCATCGCCGGAAGGCCTCCTTCACGCGTCGATCCTCGAGCGAATGATACGCGAGCACCGCCAGTCGACCGCCCGGCCGCAGCACCCGCCACCCGTCGGCGAGGAAGCGCTCGAGCGCGCCAAGCTCGTCGTTGACGGCGATGCGGAGCGCCTGGAACGTGCGCGTCGCAGGGTGATGGCCCGGCCGGCCGCGTCCGAGGACGCCGCTCACGACACGGGCGAGATCGGCAGTCCCCGACAGAGGCCGCGCACGAACGATGGCGCGGGCGACGGCCCGGGCGCGCGGCTCCTCGCCATGGGTCGCGAGGATCCTGGCAAGATCGCCCTCGGACCAGGTGTTGACGATCGTCGCCGCGTCGAGCGGCGCCTCCGGGTCCATGCGCATGTCGAGGGGCCCGTCGGCCTGGAAGCTGAACCCGCGACTCCCAACGTCGAGTTGCATCGAGCTGACGCCCAGGTCGAGCAGCACGCCGTCCGCCTCGGGGCGCCCGTCCGCTGCAAGGATCTCCGTGAGGTCGGCGAAGCTTCCGTGGCGGAGGGTGACGGAGCCGGTGGCATCCGCGAGCCGGCGACCGGCGATCTCCAGCGCCTCAGGATCGCGATCCAGGCCGAGCAACTCGGCGCCGGGCGCGGCGGCGAGCAGGGCGGCGGCGTGTCCGCCCAACCCTACCGTCGCATCGACGAGAAAGGCACCCGGCCGGGGGCGCAGACCCGCAACCACCTCCGCCACCATCACCGGCACATGGGCAGCGCCCACCGGCCCGATGCCCCTTCTCGTCATCTCCGGCGGCCGCTCGCCACGCTCCACCGTAGCGGTCGCCGCCTCCACCGCGCCTTGCCTCCCCACCTCGCGAGCTGCCGTCGCCAGCCCGCGCCTCTGCTCACAGGTCGATGTCGTTCAGCAGTCCTGGATCGTCCAGGAACGCCCGTTCGTCCTCGCCGAATGCTGCTGCCCACGCGGCCCCATCCCACATGCGGAACTTGTCGATGTCCCCGGTGAACATCACGTCGCGCTTGATCCCCGCGTACTGCCGCAGCAGCGGCGCGATGAGCACCCGCCCCTGCGCGTCGAGGGTGCACTCGTGCGCCCCAGACACGTAGAAGTTGGTGAACCGGACCAGCTTCGGGTCGAAGCGGCTCTTCCCGAGCAGCCGCTTCTCGAGCTCTCGCCACGCCGCCAGCGGATAGACGTCGAGACATCGGTGCTGGCGGACGGCGAACTTGGTGAGAACGAGGCGCTCCTCCTGGAGCCCCGAGAGCGCCTCACGGAACCGGGCCGGGATGGCCACCCGTCCCTTCTCGTCGACTGCGTGCTCGAAATGGCCGCGGAACATCCCGTATGTGAGGCGCTACCGCCCATCCTTGGCTCCACCACCATTCACCACTTGGTGACCACCGCACCCCACGGAGCCCCACATAGAACAACGGCCCCTCTGCTGTCAAGAAAAACTTCCGTCGGCCGGCGCGGCGTCCGCCGGAGGAGGTCTGTAAGCCGGATCCTGTCCCCCCGCGCATTTCGCGGGAGCAGCAGCCATTCGTCTGGTCCCCCGGTTGCCCGGGGGATCGAGCGACCGACCCGAGGGAACGGACGGGCCGTCCGCGCCCGGCCTTGCGACCGGACCTCCCTCTACACGGTCTTGCTCCGGGTGGGGTTTGCCGAGCATCCGCCCTCACGGACGGATCTGGCGAGCTCTTACCTCGCCTTTTCACCCTTGCTCCGGGCCGTGCGGCCCGGGGCGGTCTACTTTCTGTGACACTTTCCCCCGATCGCTCGGGGCCGCCGTTAGCGGCCACCCTGCCCTGCGGAGTCCGGACTTTCCTCCCGTTCCGTTCGGAACGAGCGGCTGCTCGACCTCCTCCGGCGCACGCCGCGCCGGGCTACTCGCCGTTCGCTTCCTCGACCCGATCCGCGCGCCAGAAGAGCATGCGCTGGCAGTTGGGACAGAGGATCACCTGCTCCATGCGCTGGATCTGGTTGAAGAGTTGTGGCGGCACGTTCATGTGGCAGCCGAGACACGTGCCGCCGCGGATCTCGACCACCGCCAGGCCGCCGCGCCGCGAGAAGATCATCTCGTAGCGACGATGGAGCTCCTCGTCGACGCTGCCGACCAGCGCGTCGCGCCGCGCCCGCTCCTGGGCGATCTCGCTGCCGAGCGTACCGATCTCCTGCCGCAGATCGACCGCCTCGGTCTCGAGGGCCGCGTTCACCTGCTCGAGCTCCTCGTCGAGCGCCTTCACACGAGCGCCTGCCGTCTCGACCTTCTCCATCACCTCGACCAGCTCGGTCTCGAGGCCGTTGGTCTCCTCCTTCAGCAGCTCGACCTCGCGTTTGGCGAGCCCCAGCTCCTTCTCGTTGCGGATGCGGGTGATGCGCATCCGTCGATCGCGGAGCTTGCTCTCCGCGACGGCGAGACGCCCCTCGAGGTCGCGCTGCCGCACGCCGTGGGTGGCGAGCTCCTCGCGGGCGGCGGCCACCTCGGCGCCCTTCTGGCGCTTGGTGTCCTCGAGTGCGGCGACGCGTCGTTCGCTGTCCTCGGCCGCCTGTTGCTTCTGGCGCAGGGCCTGATCGACTACCTGCAGAGCGGCAAGGACCTCGATCTGCGTCGGCAACTCTTTCTCCTCCTTGTTGTCACTCCGGCGTCGTGGGGCCGCCGGCGAGTGGGCCCAGTGTGACTCGAACACACGACCGACCGGTTATGAGCCGGCAGCTCTAACCGCCTGAGCTATGGGCCCACCGGGGGCGGAGTGAATCACCGAACGCGGCCGCCTGCAAGGGCGAAGAGGGCCGAAGGGGGCGCTGCTCACCCCTCGTAGAACCCGCGCAGCTGCCGGGACCGGCTGGGATGGCGCAGCTTGCGCAGCGCCTTGGACTCGATCTGCCGGATGCGCTCCCGCGTGACGGCGAACCGCGTTCCGACCTCCTCGAGGGTGTGATCCGTCCGCTCCCCGACGCCGAATCGCAGGCGCAGGACCTGCTCCTCACGCGGCGTGAGCGTGGCCAGCACGCGCCGCGTGTGGTCATTCAGGTTGGTGGCGACACACGCCTCCGCGGGGGCGACCGCGTTCCGGTCCTCGATGAAGTCGCCGAGGTGGCTGTCCTCGTCCTCGCCGACGGGCGTCTCGAGGGAGATCGGCTCGCGGGTGACCCGCAGCACGCGGCGGACCTTGTCCGCCGTCAGCTCCATGCGCACCGCGATCTCCTCGGCCGTCGGCTCGCGGCCCATCTCCTGCACCAGCGACCGGGAGACGCGCACCAGCTTGTTGATCGTCTCGACCATGTGGACCGGAATGCGGATCGTCCGTGCCTGGTCGGCGATCGCCCGCGTGATCGCCTGGCGGATCCACCACGTGGCGTACGTCGAGAACTTGTAGCCGCGCTGGTACTCGAACTTGTCCACCGCCCGCATCAGCCCGATGTTCCCCTCCTGGATCAGGTCGAGGAACTGCAGGCCGCGATGGATGTAGCGCTTCGCGATCGACACCACGAGACGCAGGTTCGCCTCGATGAGCTCACGCTTCGCCGACCGCGCCCGATAGTCGGCACTCCGCACCGCTTGGACGGCCCGCTCGAGCAGCGTCGCCGGGAGACCCATGCGTTGTTCGAGATCGCGCAGCTCGCGGCGGAGGGTCCGGGCCTCGTCGGCACACTGGGCGATCTCCTCCCGTCCAAGCCGAGCGACGGGCGCGCGGACGCGACCGCGCGCGGCCTCAACCGGATCGCGGCGGAGAAGCTGCGTCAGCTTGAGACCGCTGCGATCCTCGATCTGCTGCAAGCGTCCGCGGAGGTGGGCGAGCTTCTCGCCGGCGCGATAGAGGTCGGCCACGAGGCGTTCGATCTGTCGGCGGTTGAGTCCGAGACCCGTCACCGCCCCCAACAGACGCTGCTCGATGCGTGCGAGCCGAGTCTGGGCTACGGGTCCCGCCTTCTTCTTCGCCTTCGTCCGCGCAACCGGGCGGGCGGAGAGCATGCGCCGCTCGTCGAACAGGCGCCGTACCCGCGAAAGCTGGGCGAGGAACTTTCGCCGCTGGCGTTCGTCGTCCTCCCCCCCATCGTCGTCCTCGGCGTCGTCCTTGACGAGCTCTCGCAGCCGGACCTCGCCACCCCGCAGGCGCTCGCCCAGCGACAGCAGGTAGCGCATCGCGTACGGCACCGAGAACGCCTCGCGCACCAGCGCGCGCTCGCCCTCCTCGATCCGTTTCGCGATCTCGACCTCGCCTTCGCGGGTGAGGAGGTGCGCCGATCCCATCTGCCGGAGGTAGACCCGGACAGGATCCGCACCGATGCCGGTGTCGGCCGGCGTCTCGACCTCGGGCTGCTCCTCGGCGACCGCGACGGCGTCCTCGTCGGCGGGCTCGGCCACGCCGTCGGCGCCCACCTCTGGCGCATCGTCGTCTTCGAATGGGGCGAGCGTGCCGGCCACGTCGTCGAGCGGATCGACCAGCGCACGCGCGGTCAGTGCCAGCTCGTCGGCGTCCTTCGTCTGCTTCGTCGCCTGCTTCATCGTCACGGCTCGCTCCTTACGTTCGGGCTTTCTCCGTCAGGTCACGCAGACGGCGCATCGCGCCGATGGCGCCGTCCGCGTCGCCGCGGGCTTCCGCGGCTCGGATCTCCTCGCGGAGCGCGTGCTGCGCGCGCCGCGCCGGCTGCGCCCGGATCTTCGCGATGCAATCGGAAAGGGCTCGCTCTCGGTCCTCGTCCTCGAATTCGCCCAACAGCCGGCGGACGATGCGATCGCGCAGGTCACGCGGGAGCCCGTCGACGACGGCTTCCCTCTCCGCGTCTCCGGCCGTCGCGAGCGCCTGCGCAGCCTGTCGCCAGGCGGGGTGCTCGAAGTCGCCGATCACGTTGGCGGCCGCGATCCTGGCGGCAAGCGAGGCGTCCGAGGCCATCAGCTCGACGAGGAGCGCCTCGGCGCCGGGAGGCCCGCTGGACGGCGCGGGGATCGGCCGGGGTTCGGCGTCGGGCGCTCCCTCGGCGCGCAGCATGGCCTCGCCCACGCCGAGGCGATCGGCCGCCATCCGCGCCAGCACGTCGTACTCGAAGGGGTTGCGGACGCGCTTCAAGAGCCGCGCAACCTCCCTGGCGGCATCGGCGCGGCGGCCGACGGCGTCGCTCCGCGGACCCGCGAGCGCCTCGAGCCACGCGTCGACCAACGGCACGGCACTGGCGAGGACCGCCTCGAGCGCCGCCAGCCCCTCGGAGCGCACGAAGCTGTCCGGATCCGTACCGGCCGGCAGGAACGCCCCACGTCCCCAGAGACCGGCCTCGAGGAAGACGGGGAAGCTGCGCGCGGCCGCGCGGCGTCCGGCCTCGTCGCCGTCGAAGCACGCGACGACGACGTCGGTGAAGCGGCGTAGCACCCGCAGCTGGTCGACCGTCAGCGCCGTGCCGAGCGGCGCCACGACGTGGGTCACGCCGGCCTCGGCGAGCGCTAGCACGTCCATGTAGCCCTCGACGATCACGACGAGCCCACGGCGGCGGATCGCCTCGCGCGCCGGTCCGAGACCGTACACGGTGTGGCCCTTGCGGAAGAGTGGCGACTCCGGCGAGTTCAGGTACTTGGGGGGCGGGTTGCCGGCGGCGGGCTGCGCGCGCTCGGGCAGGATGCGACCGCCGAACGCGACCAGGCGGCCGGTGGCGTCGGCGATCGGGAACATCACGCGGTCGCGGAAGCGATCGTAGAGGCCGCCGCTCTGCCGATGTCCGACGAGTCCGGCGGTCAGCGCGTCCTCGACCGGGAGCCCTTCGCTTCGCAGATGGCGCACCAGGGCTTCGCCAGATCCCGGCGCCCAGCCCAGGCCGAAGGCCTCGATGGTGTCCTCGCGCAGCCCGCGTTGGGCGAGGTAGGCGCGGGCGGCCGTGCCGCCCGGCGCCGCGAGCTGCCGACGAAAGAACGCCGCCGCTGCCGCGTTGACCGCGACCAGGGGCTCTGACCGCGTGCGCGGGCCGTCCGTCTCCTCTGGCACCGGAATGCCGAAGCGCTGGGCCACGCGCCGTACCGCATCCGGAAACGGCAGCCCCTGCGTCTTCATCACGAAGGCGAACACGTCGCCATGCTCGCCGCAGCCGAAGCAGTGATAGAAACCGCGATCCTCGCTGACGGTGAACGAGGGCGTCTTTTCGTTGTGGAACGGGCACAGGCCGAGGCAGCTCCGCCCTCGGCGCCGCATCGACACGACATCCGACACGACCTCGACGAGGCTCGCCCGTTGGCGGATGTCGCGGATCGTCTCGTCTCGGATACGTCCTGCCACGCGTGTCCTCAGATGGGCTGTCGCGCCGCCACCGGGGCGACCGCCGCGTGACCGGCATCCATGACCAGCGCCGCGAGTCGGACGAGCGGTCCGCCGACCGTCGACCGTGCGATCTCGTCCTGGAGCGCCGTCGAGTGAACGATGTGGGTGGCCAGCGTGAGCAGCACACCGAGCACCGCGGCGCCCTTGGCGACGCCGAAGCAGGCGCCGGCGGCGTGATTGATCGGACCGAGGAACAGCGCGCGCGCCATGCGATCCACGAGGACGCCCGCGATCTGGGCCGCGAGATACACGGTGAGGAAGACGGCAACGCCGGCGACCAGGCCGGCGACGAGCGGTGACGTCAGCTGGCGGCGGACGATCTCCTCGGCGATCGGGCGCCAGCCGAGGGTTGCGGCGAGACCGCCGCCGAGAATGCCGGCGAGTCCGAAGCCCTCGCGCACGAGCCCACGCCACCAGCCGCGCGCTGCGAACAGCGCCAGAAGGACGAGGAGGACGACGTCGAGACTGGTCATGCGCTCCCCCGGAGTGGGGCGCGCGCGAGGGCGGGCCGGAGCGGAAGGGTGCTAAGCGGGGCTCGAACTGCGCGCGGCCCGGCGCAACGCTCGCTTGCGTGCTGCCATGGCCTTCTTTTTACGTCGGACGCTGGGCTTCTCGTAGTGCTCCCGTTTGCGGAGCTCGGCGAGGATCCCGGCCTTCTCACACTGCTTCTTGAACCGACGGATCGCGCTGTCCAAGGGCTCGTTATCTTTGACGCGAACCCCTGCCATGCTTCGGATTCACCCCCCCTCGAGTGGAAGGGCTGCACCATTGAGGAAAAGGCGTGTGCAGTCAAGCCGAGCTTCACCGAGTGGCCTGCGAACCGGGCGTATCCGTGTGCAAAAAACGCTCCGGGAAGTCGGTGAAGATGCCGGTCGCGCCGGCCTCGACCAGACGCTTTGAATCTATCGGGTCATTGACCGTCCACGCCCGCACCTCGACGCCCGCAGCCGCCGCCTGGGCGATCACCTCGCCCCGCACGGCGTCCTTGCGAATGTGCAACGTTCGCGCAGACACGCGCTCTGCCAGCCGCAGAGCGTCAAGAATCGCCGGCTCGGTCCACAGAACCGCCAGTGCGGCCCGGGGGCATCGGGCATGCAACTCGACGAGGAGCGACCCGTCGAACGAAGAGAAGACGACCCGGTCGAGGGCTCCGGCCGCGGCGACCACCGCCAGGGTGGCGTCCACGAGCGACGGCCCCCCTCCGGCCTTGAGCTCGACGTTCACGGGTAGGCGAATGGCATCCAGCACGGCGGACAGCGTCGGTATCCGCTCCCCGGTGAAGCCGCGATCGAACCAGCGGCCGGCGTCGAGGGCACGGAGTTCCGCCAGGGATCGTTCCGCGACCAGACCGGCTCCGTCGGTCGTGCGCTCCAACGTCTCGTCGTGGAGGACGATCACGTGCCCGTCGCGCGTCGTCTGCACGTCGAGCTCGACCATGTGCGCGCCGATCTCCTCCGCACGACGGAACGCCGAGAGGGTGTTCTCGGGGCGGGTTCCGCTCGCGCCCCGGTGTGCGATGACGAGCGGCCGCACGGCCTCCAAATAGGTAAGGCCCCTCCCCCCGTCAATGACACTCGAGCGTGACAGCTCGCGGTTGACAGCCCGCCGGCCAGCGCCGAGTGTCGCCACGTGGAGTGGATGGCCATCCGACTCGACGTGGCCGATGCCGTCGCCGAGACCGTCGCGTCATTCCTCGCCGACGAAGGTGCGAACGGGGTGCTGACCGGGGCATCCGACGCTCCGACTGCCGCCGGGCGGACGGTGCTCGAAGCCCACTTCCCCGCCGGGGACGGATCGCGGGTTCTCGCCGCGGTCAGGGCGTATCTCGTGCATCTCGCGGCGCTCGAGCCGGCGGCCGCGGGCACCACGGTCGAGGCGACGCCGGTGGCACCGATCGACTGGGAAGCGCAGTTCCGCTCCCACCACCAACCGCGGATGATCGGAACCCGGCTGCTGGTCGCCCCACCCTGGGACGTACCGCCAGGCGGGGAACGGCACGTCCTCGTGATCGAGCCGGGCATGGCGTTCGGCACCGGCCAGCACGCGACCACGCGGACGTGCCTGGAGGAGATCGAAGCGACCGTGGCCGCGGGTACCGTCCACCGGGCGCTCGACGTGGGAACGGGCTCCGGAGTGCTGGCTGCCGCACTCGCCGCGTTTCGCGTCCCGGAGGTCGTGGCGCTCGATACCGATCCGGCCGTCCTCCCCCTCGCGCGCGCCAACCTGCGCCGGAACGGTGCCGGGCACGTCCTCCTGCTCGGCGGGGCCGTCGACGCCATCCGCGGATCGTTCGATCTGGTCGTCGCCAACCTGCTCGCCGACGTGCTCGTCGCGGAGGCGACCGCCATCGCGCGGGTGGTGGCTCCCGGCGGCCACCTGCTCGTCTCGGGCCTCCTCGACGACCAGGCCGCATCGGTTCGCGCCGCGTACCCGGCCTTTCATCAGGTCGGAGAGCGGGGCGACGAGCGCTGGCGGACCCTCCACCTCGTACGGTCCGCCTGATGCTCCGGCTCTTCATTTCCGCTGCACTGATCGACGGCGACACGGCGCGCATCCTCGGCGCCGAGCTGCGCCACCTGCGGACGCTGCGCCTCGGACCGGGCGACCCCCTCCGCATCGTCGACGACACCGGTGCGGAGCACGAGGCGGTAGTCGCCACACTCGGCCCGCGCGAGGCCACGGCGACGTTGCGGTCCAGCGAACGTCCGGCGCGCGAGTCACCTCTCGACCTCGTCCTGGCGTCGGCGCTCCTCAAGGGCTCCAAGATGGACCTCGTGGTCGAAAAGGCGACGGAGATCGGTGTCCGGCGCATCGTACCGGTGCGGTCACGACACGCGATCGGCGAGCGCGCGCCGCTCGAGCGCTGGGAACGCATCGCGCTCGCCGCGACCAAGCAATCGGGCCGGACCACGCGTCCCGTGATCGAGGCTCCCGTCCCGCTCGTCGACGTGGTCCGTCGTCCATGGCCGGACCTGCGGCTGCTCGCGTGGGAACGAGAGCGATCGCGGTCGTTCCGCACACTCCCGGCCCGGGCGAGCGCCGTCGTGATCGTGGTCGGCCCCGAGGGGGGCTTCGCCGACGAGGAGGTGGAGGACGCGCAGCGTCACGGCTTCGTGCCGGTCGGTCTCGCGTCGCGGATCCTTCGGGCCGAGACGGCGGCGATCGTCGCGGCCGCACTCGTCCAGCACCGCTTCGGCGACGGCTGAGGCAGTCGACCGCTGTCATCGCCCCGGGCCGTGCGCTAGGCTCGCGCCGTGGCCCTGCGCATCCTCTATGTGATGGACCCACTGTCGCGTGTCCTGCCGGACAAGGACACGACGTTCGCGTTCATGCTCGAAGGACAGCGGCGCGGGCACTTGCAGCACGTCTGCGGCATCGAGGACCTGTTCGTCGACGCGGGCATCGCCCACGGCCGTTCGCGCGCCGCCGAGGTCCGCCGTGCCGACGTCCACTCGACGCTCGGCGCGGAACGCACCGGCGCGCTGACCTGGTTCGACGTCGTCTTCATGCGCAAGGATCCGCCCTTCGACATGGCCTTCTTCTTCGCCACCCATCTGCTCGGGCTGATCGACCCGCGCGCCACGCTGGTGGTGAACGACCCGCGCGGCCTGCGTGAGGCGAACGAGAAACTGTACGCGCTCCACTTCCCCGAGGTGATTCCGGAGAGCCTGGTGAGCGCGGACGCGCAGCACTTGAAGGCATTCCTCGAGCGCCTCGGCGGCGAGATGATCGTCAAGCCCCTCGACGGCTGCGGTGGCGCCGGCGTCTTCCACGTCCATCGCGGCGACCGCAACCTGAACGCGCTCCTCGAACTGTCGACGGCGAACGGAACGCAGCTGGTGATGGCGCAGCGCTACCTCCCGGAAGCACGCGAAGGCGACAAGCGCATCATCGTGCTGAACGGGGAGCCCCTCGGCGGCATCCTGCGCGTCCCCCGCGAGGACGAGCATCGCGGCAACATCCACGTCGGTGGGCGCGTGGAGCGGTCGCCGCTGACGGCGCGCGACCGCGAGATCTGCGCGCGGCTGGCGCCGCGGCTGGCCGCGGACGGTCTCTACTTCGTCGGGCTGGACGTCATCGGCGGACTGGTGACCGAGATCAACGTCACCAGTCCGACCGGCGTGCAGGAGATCGATCGCCTCGACGGCGTCTGCCTCGCGGCGCGCGTGCTCGACTTCGTCGAGGCGCGCGCCGCGACACTCGATCGCTCGCGCGCCGGCGCGTGAACCGCGCCGGCACTCATTGATTCGAGAGCGTCGTCGCGGCCAGGTAGCGCCACAGGCTCGTCCGCACCTTCCAGCGGCCGTTCACCTTCTTGCCGACGGCGATCACGCGCTTCTTCGGTGCCGTCGTCTTCTCGATGCGCAGCGTCTTCGCTTCCATCGTCCCAACCCCTCCTCGAGAGCGGGACGAGAGCGAGAAGCATGCCGCCGGCGCGACGAACGTAGCCCCTGGAACGGACGACGTTTTTTCGCCGCGCACGAGCGCGGCGCGTTCAGCCTTGAACGAAACGTCGCAGGCGCCGTACAGGCGCGTGCGCGAGGCGCACGGTCACTCGCCGGGCTTGTCGGGATCGTGGACGGATGCGCGGGGAGCGAGCGGAGGATCGCTGGCTGCGGTCGCGACCGGCTTCACCATCGGGGTACGGATCAGCCGGCGGATGGTCGGGTCGCCGGAGCGGAGCTGGCGTCCCAACTCGTCGACGGTGATGATCGCCGGCTCGGTCGTCTCGGCGCCGGCGACGCCGGCCGGAAGATCGTCCGCCTCGAGCTCGACGCCGGGGCCGATGCCCGCCAACAGGTCGATCGGGTCCAGCGGGATCGGGGGTACCGCCGCCTTCTTCCTCTCCGCCATCCGCTCCTCCTCGGTCCGGCAGGTAGCAGAACGGCCGGGCGCGATCCACCGAGCTTCAGCCGACCGCACCCGGCCGAACCAGGAGGAAGAAGGGAGGAAGGGGACGGCGCCACCGCCCGCGTCCACGTTCGGTGCTGTGAGGGAGGAGAGCCACCTTTACATTCCGAGCGGCGGCGCCTGGTCATCTGACGCCGGCCCGGCAGGGATATTCAGGCCCCCGAAATGACGGAGGGCCCCCGGGGGGTTCACCCCGGAGGCCCTCCATGCCCACATGGCGAGTGCGACCTCAGTCGATGAACGCCGGGCTTGCCGACGCAGCGGGACAACCCTCTAGGCAGATCTGGAAGGCAGCACGGCAGGCCTGCTTGCCTGGCTTGGCAGCCTCGCGCGCGTCGTCGCGGCAGACGAAGGCGATGACCTGCCACGGATTGATGCACGCGTCACGATCCGGGCCGACAGGGTAGGCGTTCTTGCAGGCCTGGACATGAGGCGCGAGCGCCTCATTGCAGAGGGCGATGGCCGCGTCGAGGGTGGCGCGGACCGGGTCCTTGCAGGTCTCGCGATCCGACCGGCACTGCTCGACGCAGGCGTGATCCAGGTTGCGGCAGGCGTCCTTCTGCACCTGGAAATCCTCGCGACAGTCGGCTCCGCAGGTCTTGTACGCCGCCTTGCCGTCACGCTTGCACTGCTTCGGATCCTCGACGGGCCCAGCGCCAACCGGGCACGCGGTCGCGCAGCTCTGGAAGTCCCTCCGGCACTGCTTGAGCGTGGCCTTCGCCGCGTCGCGGGCGCTGTCCCGGCACTGGAAGGCCGTGACCTGGGCCACGTCGACGCAGGCATCGCGTTCCGGGGAGCCGGCCGCCGTCGTGTTCTGGCAGACCTGCCGCGCCGCCGAGAGGGCGTTGTCACAGACATCGAGTGCTGCGTCGATGCCGCTGTCGATGCGACACTGCTCGCGATTCGCCCGGCACACCTCGACGCAGGCGTGATCGCGGTTGAGACAGCCGTCCTTGGTGACCTGGAAATCTTCCTTACAGTCGGCCTTGCACTCCTTGTACCCACCCTTGGCGTCCCCGATGCAGGGATCCGTGGCACGTGCGGCGCCTGCCCCGAGTAGGATGGCGAGTGCTGCGACCATGGTGATGGCGCTTCGCTTCGTCATGTCGTGTCCTCCTGCGGGCTAGGGAACCCGTCGGCTTACCCTCCCGTACGAATCGGAGGTTAACCGCGAGCCCGAGCGCCCGCAAGGGAATTCGCCGTCCGTTCGACCGAAAGTGGCACCCGAGCCGGGTTGCGAGAATGCGAGCCGACTCAGACCTTGGTCGCAGGGCGTTGTTCGCGCTCCGCCCGCACGAACCAGTCCCACATCGGGGCCTCGCCCGGGAAGCGCTCGTAGCCGCCCACGTCGTCCCACGCGTAGGGCACGCGGCCGAGCCGGACGCGACGGAATCCGGCCCGCCGCAGGCGATAGAGGAGCTCGAATCCGTAGAAGAACTTCTGCGTGCCGTCAGCCTCCGAGAAGGTCGCCCGCACGAAGTCGTACTTGTCGCGCTCCAGGATCGCATCCGTGCGCGTCCGCGCGCGCCCCGCCGGCAGCCGCTGGCGCTCCCGCTCGTGGATGAGGAGCCCCTGGTAGAGCACCGGTTCCATCGCCGGGAAGATGCCCAGCAACAGACCGCCGGCCCGGAGCGTCGCATGCAGCCCGGTGAGGATGCGGTCGAGCCGCTCGGGGTCGGGCGTCAGGACCGCATTGACGGTCACCGCGACGTCGAAGGTGCCGCGGAAGCGCTCCAGGCGCGCGAGGTCGGCGTGGGCGAGACGCACGTTCGGGGCGCGACACGCGCGACGCGCGCAGGCCAGCATCGCGGTCGAGAAGTCGATGCCCACGACACGCCCGAAGCGCGCGGCGAGCGGCGGGAGCAGGTTGCCGATCCCGCAGCCCAGGTCGGCCACCGTCTTGCGTCGCGGCGACGGGATGCTGGCGAGCGCGCGCGCCAGAGGCGCAGGGACACCGGACCGCAGCGGGCTCACCACCTCGTCGAAGTAGCCCGGGGCGACGCGGTCCCAGTCGCGCGCCGCCATTTCTCGGACGACGGCCCTGTCGCGACGAGCAACTCGGGTGCCGGCACCGACACGACGTTTCCGCGCCGTCGCCGGCGTCAGGTCGTTGGCGCGCGCGACCGTCCGCGTCACGCCGGCCGACCGGAATCGCCGCCGTCCATCGCCTCGATGCCGCGGGTGATCGCGAGCGAGAGGCGGCGTCCGTTCGATCCGCTCGTCGCGAGGAGGGCCGTCAACGCCGCCACGCCCGGCGGGTCGTGGCGGCGGATCGCCGCCGCACGGAACTGATCGGAGGCACGGCGCATCGTCTTCAGCAGGCGCAGCCGGCGGCTACCGCGAAGCGTCGCGTCCCAGAAGCGCTCGGTGGCGACGACGAAGTCGAAGGCGAGCCACGCGACCTCGCTGGTGCCGAAGCGCAAGCGGGTCGAGTGCGCGGCGTGCTGGACCTTGGCCGCAGGATCGCCGACGGTGTTGACGACGCGGAACTCGCGGCCGCGGCGGACGAGCTTGATCAACTCGTCGCCCACGCGCTCCACACACAACACTTCGAGAACGTCCTGCCCCACCCCGCCCCCCGTCCGGCGATCTCAGCAATCACGGTGCCATCAATGGGCCCGGATCGCCAGCGGCGCCCTCCGGCAGGTTCGACCTAGTCCGGGGCGGCGACCATGGCCCCGCGCTCGACCACGCGATAGCCGACTCCCGCCGGCGGCGGCGCCGGTGCCGCGGCCGGCCGCATACCGAGCCGGTCCATCACGGCAAACGACCGAGTGTTCGGATGATCCGCACCCGCCCACACGCGCGGTATCGCCGACGTCGCGAAGAGCCAGGACAGCACGGCCCGCGCCGCCTCCACCGCGAGTCCGCGCCCCCAGTAGGCCGGCGCCAGGCCGTAGAGCAGCTCGAGCTCTTCGCCCAGCGGCATGAGCGCACAAAAGCCCGCGAGCGTCGACTCCCCGGTGACGGTCACGCACCACGAACCCGCGCCCTCGCGGGTTCCGGCGAGGCTCGACGCCACCACGTCCGCCGCGCGCTCGCGCGAGATCATCTCGTCGTCCCAGAGCCAGCGACGCACGAGGGGATCGGTCCACAGCGCGTGCAACGCGTCGACGTCGGCGAGGGCGAAGGGTCGCAGCTCGAGGCGGCGCGTGCGGAGGTGCGGCAGGGCCATTCAGACCCTGTACCACAGCGCGGCCACCGTGCTTGACTGGCTCGCGCCCGCCCGAGTATGCGCCCGACCACGATGCTGGCGACGGGCGACTTCAAGCGCGGGCTGCGCATCCTGGTCGACGGCGAGCCGTTCACGATCGAGGACATCACGGTGCAGTCACCGTCCGCTCGGGGCGCAGCGACACTGGTCAAGGTCCGGCTACGCAGCATCACGTCCGGCACGGTGGCCGATCGGACGTTCAAGGCGGGCGAGAAGTTCGAGGAGCCCGACGTCGCGGTCCGTCACATCCAGTTCCTGTATCGGGACGCCGACGGCTTCCACTTCATGGACCAGCAGAGCTACGACCAGTTCACGCTCACGGAGGCGAAGCTGGGCGACGCCGGCCCCTGGCTGACCGACGGCCTCGAGCTGACCGCCGTGCTGTGGAACGGCCAGGCGGTGGGGGTGACGCTGCCGTCGTTCATCGAGGCCGAGGTCGACATGGTCGGCGCCGGTTCCCGCGGTGACACGGCGTCGGGGAAGAACCTGAAGGACGCCACCCTCACCAACGGGCAGACGGTGAAGGTACCGCTCTTCATCGAGACCGGCGAGCGCATCCTGGTGGACACCCGGACCTGGGAATTCGCCAAGCGCGCGCCCAAGTAGGGAGAGAATCGGCATGCGGTTCGGCGTCACCCTGCCCCAGATCAAGCGGACGTGGACCGACGCGCGCGACGCCGCGCGCGAATTCGAGCGGCTCGGCTTCGACTCGGTCTGGGTGTGCGACCATCTCTACAGCGTGCCGATGCCGAACCTCCCCATCCTCGAGGGATGGAGCGAACTGGCGGCGGTCGCGGCCATCACCGAGCGCGTGGGCCTGGGATCGCTCGTCACCCCACCCTACTTCCGCAATCCGGCGGTGCTCGCGAAGTCGATCGCAACGATCGATCACGTCGCCGGCGGCGGTCGCGTGATCGCCGGCCTCGGCGCCGGCTGGTTCGCGAGCGAGTTCGAGGGCTACGGCTGCCCGTTCCCTTCCGTTCGCGATCGCCTGAAAGCGGTCGAGGAATCGGCGATCGTGATGAAACGCCTGTGGACCGAGGAGCGAGTCACCTTCGAGGGCGAGACCATCACGCTGCGCGACGCCATCTGCGAGCCGAAGCCGACCGTGCGGCCGAAGATCCTCATCGGCGGCGGCGGCGAGAAGGTCCTGCTGCGCATCGCGGCCGAGCACGCCGACATCTGGAACAACCTCGCCGTCGCCCAGGGCGAGCTCGCGGCGAAGATCGCGGTGCTGCGCCGGCATTGCGCGACCGTTGGCCGCGATCCGGCGACGCTCGAGATCTCGCAGCAGTGCACCGTCGTGCTGGTCGAGACCGAGGCCGAGGCACGGCCGGCGCTGGAGAAGGCCGGGCGGGTCTACGGCGGGCACATGGGCGCCGCCCTCGAGGCCCACGGCATCTGGGGCACGCCCGAGCAGGTGATCGAGAAGATCGAGCACCACCGCGCGCTCGGCTGCGGCCTCCTCGTCATCGAGTTCTTCGGGCGCGACACGCGCGAGCCCGCGCGGTTGTTCGCCGAGCGCGTGATGCCCGCGTTCCGCGCCTGAGAGTTTGTGAGTCAATCCCCGGACCGAGCCAGGCGGGCGAGGCGTCCCGGTGCGCAAGGCGCGACGACGAGACATAGCCGGAGGCTATGTCGAGGAGGAGCAACGCCGCGCAGCGGGATGCCTCGCCCGCCCGGCGACGGGAGGGGATTGATTCACAGACTCTGAGGGTTGCCGCCGAGGCGGCCGGTTCGCTACAAGGACCCCATGACCGACGAGGAACTCGAAGCAAAGATCAAGGCCATGACCTTCTGGTCGGGCAAGAACAACATGACGCTCGAAGACATGGCGACGATCCAGCCGGGCCTCGCGCGGATCATGCCCGAGATCGGCGCCCGCACCTGGAAGCTGTTCTACGCGGCGAAGCTCGGCAACTGGCCGATGGCGAAGTTCCAGTACAAGGAGATCAAGGGTCTGTTCGAGCTGGGTGCCTTCATGCGGCCCAAGCACGAGGAGGCGATCAACCAGTACCTTGCCGAGAACTGGAAGCCGCTGGAGGGCCCGATCGAGCAGAAGGACTTCGCCGCCTTCGAGAAGGCCTTCCACGCGTCGATCGACGCCGCCAACGCGTATCACGAGCTGAAGGAGAAGCCCTACATCTACTGGCAGCTCCCCGACGCGCCGCCGCCCGACATGGACCTGCGGCCGCGGGGCGCCGCGAAGAAGTAGCGCGCCGATCGGCGTGCACACGGTCTTCACCCCGACGCGGCTGGCGGGGCTCACGCTCCGCAACCGCATCATCAAGACCGCCACCTACGAGGGCATGGCGCCCGGCGGGATGCCGTCGGAGCGCCTGCTCCAGCATCATCGCGCGCTCGCCGCCGGCGGGGTCGGCCTGACGACCGTCGCCTACTGCGCGGTGTCGCCCGAGGGCCGGACCTTCGGCGACCAGATGCTGATGCGAGACGAGATCATTCCGCCGCTGCGGCAGCTGACCGACGCCGTGCACGCCTGCGGCGGCGCGGCGTCCCTCCAGCTCGGCCACTGCGGCTTCTTCAGCCGCAACCGCTCGGGACGCGGCCCGCGCGGCCCGTCGTTCACCCTCAACACCTACGGCCTGCCCGTTCGGGCTGTTCTTCGCCCGGGCGATGACCGAGGACGACATCGCGCAGGTGGTCGAGGACTTCGGCGCCGCCGCCACGCGCGCCGTGCGGGCCGGCTTCGACGCGGTCGAGCTGCATCTGGGCCACGGCTACCTCCTGAGCCAGTTCATCAGCCCCGCGACCAACCGGCGTCACGACCGCTACGGCGGCAGCCTCGACAACCGCATGCGCTTCCCGCTCGCCGTCCTCGCCCGCGTGCGCGAGGCCGTCGGACCCGACGTCCCCATCCTCGCCAAGACGAACCTCCGCGACGGCTTCAAGGGCGGCCTCGAGGTGCCGGAAGCGGTCGGCGTCGCCGAGCGCCTCGAGGCCGGCGGGGTGAACGCGATCGTTCTGAGCGGCGGCTTCACCAGCCGGACGCCGTTCTACCTCTTCCGCGGCGCGACGCCGCTCAAGGAGATGCTGGAGGTCGAGAAGAGCCGCCTGCAGCGTTTCGTGCTCGGCCTGATCGGGCCCTCGCTCATCCGCTCGTATCCCTTCGAGGAGATGTTCTTCCTCCCCGAGGCACGCGCCGTGCGCCGCGCGGTCAAGACGCCCCTCGCGCTCCTCGGCGGCGTGCTCTCGCTCGACAATCTCGATCGCGCGATGGACGAGGGGTTCGACTTCGTCGCCATGGGCCGGGCCTTGATCGCCGATCCTGATCTCATCGCCCGCTTCGAGCGCGGCGAGGCGACGCGGTCGCGCTGCATCTCGTGCAACAAGTGCGTCGCCGAGATGGACCGCGAGGGCGGCGTGCGCTGCGTCCTCGACCCGCCGCCCGTCGCGTGACCGCGCTCAGTTCGCCGATCGCTCGCGTGCCGCCGCCCGCTCCGCCTTGGCGAGCACCTGCGACCATCCGGGCAAACCGCGCACCTGGGTGAAGTCGTCGTTGCCCGTCAGCAGGTTCGGCGCCGCCAGGCCGAGGTCGACGGCCTGCCCGAGGAGCGTGAGCGCCTGCGCGGGGTCGCCGTTCGTTCCCAGCAGGCAGGCGAGATTGTAGGCGGGGATCCACGAGTCGGGGCGAACGCGACGGGCCTCCTCGTAGAAGGCGGTCGCGGTGGGGACGTCGCCCTGGAAGCGCGCCGTGTTCCCGGCCTGGATCAGGACCTCGAAGAACCGGGGCAGGAGCGCGAGGGCCTTCTTGTAGTTGTCGAGCGCGCGCGCCCAGTCTTTCCGATCGTAGAAGAGATCCGCGAGTCGCCGGTGCACGTGCGGGTACGTCGGGTCGACGGTGATCGCGCGCTCGTACCACTGCTGCGCCCCCGCGTCGTCGCCACGCATCGCGGCCACGAATCCGAGGTTGCTCATCGCCTCCACGTAGCTGGGCGCCATCGCCAGCCCCTCGTGGAAGCGCTTCTCCGCGCCGTCGAGATCGCCGCGCCGGAGTGCGAGCGCGCCAAGCGCGCCGAGCACGCGATGCTGGTGCGGCTGGCGCGCGAGCGAGGCGAGGTACTGGCGCTCAGCCTCGTCGAGATCGCCGCGGCGCACCGCCGCGAGCGCGAGCACGTTCCGTGCGGTGACGTTCTCGGGCGTGACCGCGAGCACCTCGTTCAAGAGCTGCACACAGCGATCCCACTCCCCGACCTGTGCGAGCTGCCGCGCCTCCTGCAGCTGCGCATAGATCTTCATGCCGTCCTTGGGGTCCACGCCGCCCATCTCGGCACGCTGCTCCGGCGGGGCGAGGTACCCGAGGGCGCGCAGCATCTCCTCGGTCTCGGCGTCGATCTGCCGCGTCGGTGCGACCAGCGCGTGGCGACGGCTGTCGGCGAGGACGCCCTCGAGGTCGCTGGCGAGCGGACGGGCGCGCTCGGCCTCCGCCGGATAGAGATTCACCAGCTCGCGCGGGTCACGCCGCAGATCGTACAGCTCGGGGCGCGGGGCCTGGATCCACTTCTCCCCCGCGGCGCGGAGTCCCGTGAGCGGCGCCATGCCGAAGCCCTCCTCGGCCAGGCGCGCTTCCGAGTACTGCGAGAGCGCCGGTGGCTTCGCCCGTCCGGCGAGCGCGGCGGTGAGGTCGACTCCCTGCGTCGCCTCGCCGCCGGCGAGCCCGAGCAACGACAGGACCGTCGGCACGACGTCGATGTGGCGGACCGGCGCCGGGTACGTCGTTCCCGACGGCAGCGCCCGCGGCAGGCGCCAGACGAGCGGCACCTTGATCGTCGCGTCGTAGATGAAGACGCCGTGCGTCGGCTCGTCGTGCTCGCCGAGGCTCTCGCCGTGGTCGGCGGTGAGGACGACGAGCGTGTCGTCGAGCAGGTGCTGCCGGCGCAGCCACTCGATCACGCGGCCGACGCCGCGATCGGCCTCGGCGATCTCCGCGTCGTACGGGGTGGGCGTCACCGCGGCGAGATCGACGGATTTCACGTCGTAGGGCTGGTGCGGATCGAAGAGGTGCATCCAGACGAAGAACGGCGCCCCGCTGCGCCTCGCCGCGCCAGCCGTCGAGCCACGCGAGCACCCGGTCGACGGTGCGCGCCGCCGGCCGCTCGCGGATCATGAACAGCTCCGGCTCGTCCTCGGACCAGAGGTCGTCGTCGTAGATGTCGAACCCCTGGTCGAGGCCGTAGCGGCGCGCCAGCACCAGCGCCGAGACGAAGGCGCCGGTCCGATAGCCCGCGGCGTGGAGCCGCTCCGCGAGCGTCACCGCGTCCGGACCCAGGGCGTAGTTGCCGTTGTCGCGCACGCCGTGCGCCGGCGGGTAGAGGCCCGTCATGATCGACGCGTGCGCCGGCAGCGTGATCGGCGCCGACGACGCGACGTCCGCGCAGCGCACGCCCTCCGCGGCGAGGCCGTCGATCGCCGGCGTGTGCGCCAGGCCGAAGCCGTAGCAGCCGACGCGGTCCGCGCGCAGCGTGTCGATGGTGACGAGCGAGCACGTTCGGGCGCTCGTGCCGCTCGCAGCCGGCGAACACCAACAGCAACGCGCAGGCGACGACGGGCCATTGTACGCCCAGGGGTCGCTTGCTAAGCACGGGGCTCGATCGCATGCGCAGGAGCGTCACCTTACTCCGCGGCGTCGTCGCCGCAATCGCCCTCGCGCTCGGCACCGGCGCCCTCGCCCTCCCCGTCGAGCTGAAGGACCAGAACGGATCGCGGTATCTGATCAACACCGCCGTCGATCCGCTGTTCGCGCTCTCGGACGCCTCGGGCGCGGTGACCAACGCCAGCTACCTGCTGCCGGTCACGGTCACCAGCTACTTCATCGGCTTCACGCCCTGGTTCGGGTTCACGACCGTCTACACCGTCCAGCAAGAGGTCAATTTTCCCCTCACCAACGGCTTCAACGGCTTCAACGGCCTGCTCATCCAGGCCGTAAACGGCGAAGCGCCCCCCGCGCCGCTGGTCTTCAACCCGGGTTCGGCGCTTGCCGCCGACGAATGTCCGCAGGGCAACAAGAACCGCCAGCTGGTGTTCCCGACGCAGACGTTCGGGCCGCAGAACCTGACCGTCACGCGCAAGGTCTTCGTCCCGAACAACAACAACTTCGTCCGCTGGCTGAACGTCGTCACGAACACCGGTTCGGAGCCAGCGCAGGTGGCGATCTCGCTCCGCGGCCTCCTCGGATCCGGATCATCCACGCGGCTGACGGCCACCTCCAGCGGCGACTCGAGCCTCGGCGCGAACGATCAGTGGTTCACCACCGCTCAGATCGTCCCGCAAGGCACGCCATCGAGGCAGCCGCGGATCGGCTTCCTCTTTCAAGGCACCAGCCCGCAGAGCCAGGCGACGTCCGTCGGCATCAACAGCCTCGGCCAGGCCGCGGTGACCTTCACGCCGACGATCGCGCCCGGCCAGTCGGCGATCGTGATGACCTTCGCCACCGTCCAGGGGAACACGAAGCAGGCGAAGTCGAAGATGGAGAACCTGCTCGGGCTGCCGTCGATCGCGATCAAGTGCATGTCGCAGCAGGAGCTGGCCCAGGTCGTCAACTTCCCGCCGATCACGCCGCCGACGATCAAGAAGGCCACGATCTCGCTCAACTTCAAGAAGGCGGACCAGGACACGATCAACGTCAACGGCAAGGTGACGATCGGCGCCGGCATCACGCTGCGCGACCTGCCGATCACGGTCGACGTCGGCGGCGTCACCCAGAACTTCATCCTCAACAAGAAGGGCAAGGCCGACGACGGCGGCGGCGACAAGTTCAGCCTCGAGCCGACGCTCAAGAACGGCGTCACGGTCGCCGGGACGGTCAAGTTCTCGTTCCAACTGAAGGGCGACTTCAAGAGCACGCTCGAGCCCTACGGCCTCGTCGACGCGACGGTGAAGAACGTCCCCGTCTCGGTGCCGATCACCTTCGCGACGCCGAACGCCGAGTACGGCCTGAACCAGCCGCTCACGTACAAGGCGAAGCAGGGCAAGAGCGGCACCGCGAAGTCGTCGTAGCGCGCAGCCTCCGGGCTGCGTTGACTCCCCCGCCGGCCCGGTTCATCAATCGGCGTACCGCGCGTGGCATGTCGCCCGCGCGAGAGAGCCCGCCGGGAGCGTTTCGCCCCCGCGAGGAGGAGATCACGATGTATCCAGGCATGATGCACTGGTGGCGGAGCCACCATCGTGCGCATCACCACGAGGCCCGTGTCGGCTGCAGCCCCACGCATGAGCGCCACGGACACCGGCGCGATTGGGTGGAATGGCAGGCATCCGGTGGCGACGACCTCGGCGCCGGTGCCTTCGGCGTGCGGCGCCCGCTCCGCTTCCTCGCCCACAAGCTGGAGCTGCGCGACGAACAGGTCGAAGCGCTCGCACGCATCCTCGGCACCCTCAAGACGGAACGCGCCCAGGCCGACGTCGACGGCCGGCGGGCGACCGCCGGGCTCGCCGACGCCGTCGCCGGCGACGCCTTCGACGACGGGCGGGCGACGGAGGGAGCCCAGCGCCGGGTGGACAGCGCGCAGCAGCTCCGCGACGCCGTCGTGCACGCGCTCCGTGAGATGCACGCCGTGCTCGACCCGGGGCAGCGGACCCGGCTCGCCTACCTGATCCGGACCGGCACCATCGCCGTCTGACCGGCGACGGGCGGGCGTCCGGGAGCGACGCCCGCCCGCCGCCGCGTCATCGGAGCGACCAGTTCCCGCCGCGACAGCGCCGATATGACGACGTCCGGCCACGGCACATCGGTTGCTGTTCCTTTCCGGACGGATCGGATGGGAACCCAGCAGATGACGTGCCGAGCGCCGGAGCGCCCCGGCGGCCGCAGTGGTCCGATGGCTGGCCCTCGCCGTCACCATCGGCGGCGCCGCGCTCGCGTGGGGCGCGTCGGGATACGACGGTCATGTGCGTCTCAGCGACGGGCGGCTCGGCGGCGTGGCAGCGAGCGTGGACACCTCCGGCGGTCGCGCTGCGGGCACGCTGTCGCTCACCATCGGCGACGCCGGGGCGGCGGGTGACTACGCGATCACCGGCCGCCAACGCGGCCAGCGTCTCACGCTCAAGGGCACGAACGCCGGTGGCACGAAGCTCAAGTGGAACGGAAAGCGGCGCGGGTCGACGTTCACCGGCGCCGTGCGTCTGCGCCGCCCGGGGTCCAGGCTCCGCGGGACGCTCACGCTGACCGCACGAGCGACCGGCGGAACCGCCTGCGACGACTACTTCACGGGCTCGGTGATGGCCCGGGTGCTGCTGCCCGTGTGTGCGGCCTGCCACGTGGCCGGCGGGGCCGCAGCCGGAACGCGCCTCCAGATCGTCGCCGACGACCCGGCCGCCACGCGCGCCGCCGTCGCGCTGGTGATCGACACCGCAGCGCCGGCGTCGTCGCGTCTGCTGGTGAAACCGACCGGCGGCCTGGGGCACGGCGGCGGAGCGCCGCTCGCGAGCGGGAGCGACGAGCTCAAGGTGCTCCAGACCTGGGTGGACCTCGTCACGCAGCATCAGTGCGACGGCAGCGGTGGAACGATCCCGCAGGGCCCTGGCGGGACGCTCTATCTGGAGAAGTGCGCCTCCTGCCACGGCACCGACGCCCGCGGCGGCGGCACCCGCCCCGCGATCCACTGCAATCGCGACATCCACGCGCCGGTCCGGTCCGGGCGTCCTGGGCCCACGCCGGAGACGACGATGCCGCCCTTCCCCAAGCTCACCGACGCCGACATCGCGCTGATCCAGGCGACCCTCGACGAGGCGTGCCCGGCCGCGACGGCGAGCGGCCTCGACCTCTTCGTCGGCAACTGCGGGACGTGCCACGGCGCCGACGCACGCGGTCGGACCGGGCCCGACGTGCACTGCGGCCGGGCGATCGCCGACGCGGTCCGCAACGGTCTCGGCAGCATGCCGGCGCTGATGCGGATCACCGACCCGGAGATCCAGCGCATCGGCGACCATCTGCTCGGTCTCTGCCCCGTCGGCAGCACCGATGGTGCGACGCTCTTCGCCAGCAACTGCGCGAGCTGCCATGGCGCGAACGGGGCCGGTGACGGCACGCGTCCGGACATCCGCTGCTCGGTGCCGAGCCGCGTCACGAACGCCGTCCGCAAGGGCCGTGGCGTGGACTTCCCGGTGATGCCGAGCTTCGGGACCGCGGTGCTGACGGACGCCGAACTGGCGAGCGTCATGGCATTCGTCGCCCCCTTCTGCAGCGGACAGCCCGCGGACCTCTTTGCCTCGAACTGCGCGACCTGTCACGGCGCGACCGGGACCGGCGGGCAGAACGCCAACGGCCTCGACGGGCCCAACATCCGGTGCAAGAGCTCCGGCGACGTCTTCGACGCCGTCGTCGACGGCACCGGCGGCATGCCCGCGCTGCGCGACCTGACGACCGCGCAAACCAATGCGATCGTGACCTACCTCGGCACCGGCTGTCGTTGACAGCACCGGTCCCGCAGCGTAGGGTCACCGCGGGTCGCGATCGCAATCGTCTCGGCCTCACCGTCCCGCAGTTCTGGCCTCTGCGCGGTCGGCGCCTCAGGCAGGCTGCGACCGAGGAGGTGCAATGTCCCTTCCGCAGAGTCCCCGTTCGTTCCCAGCGGCGCGCTCGCGCCCGTCGCGCATCTCCGACGGGGGACCGGTTCTGGCCGTCGGCCGCCGGGTTCACGTCCAGTGTCCGAGCGGCGCTGGTCAGGTGGCGCTGACGGATGCCCTGGGGACGACCGTCCTTGCGCCGATCGCGGAAGGGCTCGAGGTCGAGATCCTCGCCTGGCAACCGAGCTGGGCCGGGGGAACCCGGTACCGCGTGCTCTGCAAGAGCGCCGGCATCGAGGGTTGGCTTGGTGCGGCCAGCCTGAAGGTGACCGAACCGCCGCGCCTGCCTCCGGCTGCCGTCGTGCGTCCGGCTGCCCGCGCCGCCGAGACCCCGAAGTCGGCGAAGCCCGCGCGACGCCCGCCGCCGGCGCGATCTGGCCGCCGGTGATCGCGTCGTCCGTGCGCGGGGGGTGCTGGCGCGCCGCAGCTGGCGCGTGTATGCACAGCCGCCACGGCGAAACGAATCGGCTCCGCCTGGAGCCAGGGAGCGAGTGACATGGGCAAGAAGCTGTTCGTAGGAAATCTGTCGTTCAACACCACGCAGGGCGAGCTCGAGGCGCTGTTCTCGCAGGTCGGAACGTGCGAATCGGTTGCGGTCGTCACCGACCGTGACACCGGCCGCTCACGTGGGTTCGGTTTCGTCGAGATGAGCTCGTCCGCCGAGGCGGAAAAGGCCATCGCCGCCCTCAATGGGACGGACCTCGGTGGGCGCGCGCTCAACGTGAGCGAGGCACACGATCGGGCCGGCGGGGGCGGGGGCGGTCGCTCGGACCGTCGCCGTTACTGAGCGCCGCTCCGTGCGTCTGAAAGAGATCACAGCGGCCCACCGGCGGCTGCTCGGCGAGCTCGCGGGAAGAATCTCGAACCGGCTCGAAGCCAGCTTCGCGGATCCCGCCGAGGCCGAGAGCCCGAACATCGGCGTGCGGCTGAACGAGCGCGGAAAGCGTGGTGCGCTGGAGGTTCCCGAGACCCTCCTGCTGGCCGCTGCCTCGGATGCGGCGGTGCGCCACGCGCTCGGGCTGCGCATCAAGTCGGCCCGCGATCGGATGCTGTTCAAGCCTCCCCCGGAGCGTCCGCGCGCCGACATCGCGCCGGCGGGCGAGCCCTTCTTCCAGCCGCGGGGCGGCGGCGCGCGGCGCGGACGGCGCTGAGTCTTTTTCCGTTGACGACGCCGTGCCCGGCCGGTTAGCACATCGGGCATGATTGGTCGTCTTGCGCTCGTCGCCACAGCTACCCTCGCGCTCGCCCACACGGCGGCGGCGGGTGTCTACCCCACCAACGTCTGCGTCAGCACGAAGCAGAAGGAGCTCGGTGGCTACTGCAAGCGCGTGCTGAAGGCGGCCGCCGGCTTCGACAAGACGGGCGACGCCGTCAAGCGCGACGCGGCCCTGCAGGCCGCCGTCGCCAAGCTGGCGGAGAAGTGGACGAAGGCCGAGGGCAAGTCGACGGCGAAGGGCGTCGATTGCGCGCAGACGACGCTCTCCAACAGCGCCGCACAGGCGCTCGTCGACTCGGGCGCCGGCGCGATCGTCGACGCCGTCAACGCCGGGCTCGATCTCGGCACGAAGAACGACGCGAAGTGCGGCTCGACGCTGCTCGTGACGGCGGCCACTGCCTGCAACAGCCTGCTGAAGGCCGACGCCAACTTCGTGAAGGCCCCGGCGAAGGATGCGAAGGCCGTGAAGCGCGATGCGCTGCAGGCGAAGGCGCGGACGAAGTTCGCCGAGAAGTTCGCCAAGACTTTGGCCAAGGGCTGCCCCACGGACGCGACGGCGTCGGGCGTGCAGACCCAGCTCGACGACATCGACGCCGACGTCGTGCGCAACACCACCGTGTCGCCCAACGTCGACGACGCGCAGTTCACCACGATCGCGCCCACCGGAACGACCACCTACGAGAAGAAGGCGCTCACGCCCAAGTGCATCAACGGCTCGCCGTACTACTTCTTCGTCAAGCGCGGCACCGTGAACAAGCTCCTCATGTACTACCAGGGCGGCGGTGCCTGCTGGGACGCCCTCACCTGCGGCGTGCCGGTGTGCGACGCGAACGTCGACCCGAACGGCGGCGACAACCCGAACGGCGGCTCCACCGGCTTCGCAGACCGCAACAATCCCGACAATCCGTTCCGCGACTGGAACGTGGTCTTCGTCTCGTACTGCAGCTGTGACGTGCACTTCGGCGACGCCGCGCAGGACTACAGCGACACCCTGCACATCGAGCACCGCGGCTTCGACAACGCCCGCATCGCCGAGAAGTGGGCGCGCGAGCACTTCGTCAACCCCGACGTCGTCTTCGTCACCGGCTCGAGCGCGGGTGCGTACGGCGCGTGGTTCCACGCGCCGCTGCTGCAGTTCACGTACCCGGCATCGAAGTTCCACGTGCTGGCCGACGCCGGCAACGGCGTCATCACGCCGGACTTCCTCCAGACCTACTTCCCCAACTGGGACTTCCGCGCCAACATCCCGTCGACCATCCCGGGCGTGATCGAGTCGATCGACAGCGGCGAGGGCATACCGGCCTACACCAAGGCCGTCGCCACGTACTTCCCCGAGACGACCTGGGCCCACTACACGACGGCCTTCGACGGCGGCTCCGGCGGGCAGACGGGGTTCTACAACCTGATGCTCAACAACAACAATCCGCTCGAGGCGCTCACCTGGTGGGAGGGCAGCTGCCAGTTCAACTCGGTCATGCGCCAGCAGGTGCAGGCCACCGCGGCGGACCTGACCTCGCTCAACAACTACCGCTACTACATCGGCACCGGCTCGCGGCACACGATGTGGGGTAGCAACAAAGTCTACACCGACACGACCGGCGGCGTGCCGACGATCGTCGACTGGGTGAACGCGACGCTCGCGTCGTCACCACCCATGGCCAACGACCCGGGCTGGACGGACGTCGAGTGCACCAACTGCGGCCTGACACTCCCCGGCGACCCGAAGCCGAATCCGCTCGCCCCGCCCTTCACCCAGGTGGGCTCGGACGTCGTGATCGACTGCAGCGCCTCGGCCAGCGGCGCGTTCCTCGACTGACCGCGCGAGCTAACTACCTCCTTCGGGCCATGGACAGGCGGGCCAGCGCTCGTGTATGCGACGCCATGCTCGGACGTCCGTCGTTGGCGGTCGCGCTGCTCCTCACCCTCGTCGCTCCGGTGGCGGCGAAAGACAAGGTCGTCTCGCTCACCCTCGGGCCCTTCCCCGTCGAAGCGAAGCGCGACCGCGAGGTGTGCCAGGCGGTCCGCATCCCCAAGGTCCCGGGGATGGAGCTCACCTCGTACGAGGTGCGTTCGCTGGCCAGCAAGGGTGGTCGGGTCGGCAGCCACCACCTGGTGATCTACGGCTATCGGGGCGGCAACTCCGGCGCTTTCCCCCTCGCCAAGAACCGCAAGGACGTGGTCGACGATCCCGGCTGCAACGAGTTCGGCCCCGAGGACTTCTACAAGAACCGCGTCCAGCTGGCCGGCTCCGGCGGCGAGTCGCAGCGCGGCAACTGGCTCATCACCGCGGGGACGACCCCGCTCGGCCTCGCGACCCTGCTCCCGAATCCCAGCGACGCCCCGAACGACGCGCTGATCGTCATCAACTCGCACTACTTCAACGTCTCGTCGAAGCGCGCGCGCGGCTACGTGCGCGTGAAGCTGCGGCTCGCGCCCTACGACGGCCGCAAACGCGTCGCGCGCAACATCAACATGATCGACGCGAGCAACGTCATCGACGTTCCCCCCGGTGAGGTCCGCACCTCGAGCGCGACGTGGCAGGCGGACGGCAGCCCCGACGACGCGTCCGAGGGCGGCGTCAAGCCCGATCGCGACGTCTGCGTCCTCCTGCTCACCACCCACACCCACCTCCGCGGCACGCACTTCACCATCACCTACGAGGAGGACGGCAAGGACCCGGTGACGCTGCTCGATCCGCGGAAGTACGACTACCGCCATCCGGCACTGCTCTTCCTGCCGCTCGGCGGCACCCTGCCCAGCGGCAACCTCCTGCGCGCCTACACGCCGGAGAACGGACACCCGCGTATCCGCTACACCTGCACGCATGCCAACGGCGTGGGCGAAACGCCGCTCAAGATGGGGTGCGAGGAGGCCGCCGGCGTGGCGCCCGGCATCCCCTGGGACGACGCGCGCGCCGTGGGACAGGCCTACGGACATGCCCGCCCGTGTGGGGAGAACGCGACCAACTGCCAGGGCTACGGCACGGGGAACTGCGTCGCAGCCAACGTGGTGTTCGGACCGCTCTCCGACGACGAGATGTGCATCGTCCCCGGCTTCGTCTACGACCCGATCCCCGGGGCGCCGCCCGAGACGGCGTGCGACCCCTTCACGTTCTGAGCTGGAGGACAGCGGATGCGAGCCTCGCCCCTCGGCCTTGCGGCCCTTCTCACCGTAGCGACGGCAGCGGGAGCAGCCGCGGCAACCCGCGTCTACCTGGTCCCGGCGATCGCCGAGTGCCCCGGGCCCGCGACCTGCGAGCGCACCTTCGAATCGACCTACACTTTCGACACGATCGTCCTGCAGAACCCCGCCGGAAAATACATGCAGCCGAACAAGCCCTCGATCGTGCTCGATGTCCGCGGCGTTCGCGACGCCAGCGGCGCGCTCGTGAACGGCACGATCAACGTCCGCATCCTCTCCGGTCGCGTCAGCATCCCCGGCTTCGGCACCTTCCCCGACAACTCGCCGGCGACGATCACCGCGCCGCAGCCCGTCACGCTGAAGAACGGGAAGGGGCACCTCTCGTACAAGGCGCCGGCGACGCCCGCCGGGCTCATCCAGAACGGCGGCGGCGTCGAGGTGCTCGATCCCGTGGGCAAGCGGCTCGCGGTGACCGGCGCGCAGGCGAAGCCGTAACGGTCGTCAGCGCAGCTCGCGAAGGCGGGCGAGAGCGCCCCAGAAGAGCAGCGCCAGCATCACGTGGACGGCGATCACCGGCGGCCAGCCCGACACGTACATGACGTCGTTCGCCAGCCCACCGCCGAACGGTCCGCCGCCGAACGCCAGCCCGCGTGCCCCCACGAGCGGTCCGAACGCCGCCGGCAGGAAGAAGAGCCAGCCGGTGATGAGCGCGGACCACTGGAGCACGCTCGCGGCACGGGGTCCGAGCCGCAGGTGACCGCCGATCGCCCCGATCGCGATCAGCAGGAGGCCGTTCGTCAGGCCCTCCATGTGCGCCATCCGCCAGCCGCGCTCGTCGCCGGGAATGTCGACGGGCATCGAACCGGGAATCGGCCACAGGACGACCTCGCGCAGGAGGAAGAAGAAGAACACCCAGCCCACGAGGATCGCCCCGATCACCAGACCGATCCCGTTGACGATCAGCACCTGTCGCTGCCGCTCGTTCACGTCATCGCCGCCGGAGAGAGGTGCATGCGCCGGGTGTCGAGGTGCGTGAGCCCTGGCGTGCCGCGCTCGTAGAGAGCCACCCACTCGCGCATCCAGTCGGGGTCGCGGACGCGACGCGGGTCGTGCCACGGCGCGAGGGACTCGAGGAGCCGTGGCGCGAGCGAGCCGAAGATGCGGGTCATCAGGCGTTTCAGTGCCCAGCGCGTCCGCCAGCGACCCCATCGTCCGTCGGCGCGAAGCAGGGCCACGTACGCCTGGCGGGTCCGGTAGAGCGTGTGACCCATCGCCCACGCGAGCCCGTAGAGCCGATAGGGCCAGCGCCCGACGACGTGCTGGTACACGTCGAACGCCGCCGTCTTGTGCTCCAGCTCCTCGACGAAGTGCCACAGGACGAGCGAGCTGACGCTCGGATCCGCGTCGGCGAAGAAGTACTCCCGCTGCGACACGAGGAGGTGGCCGATGGCGAGCGCCATCGTCTCGAAGCCCGCCGCGTACGCGAGACGGAACGCGAGCGGGCGTCGACGGAGCCGGTCGTAGTCGGCGTCGAGGCGGCGCTCGTGCTCGCGCAGACCCTCGTAACCGCGACCGCGTGCGAGCAGCAGGTCGTTCAGGCGGCGATGCTGCGCGAAATGGTGGGCCTCCTGCCCGACGTAGGCGCGGGCGTCCTCGCGGAGCGCCGGGTCGGTGATGCTGGGGATCGCCTCGCGCACCGCGTCGATGAGGAACGGCTCGAGGTACGGCATGAGGAGCGAGCTGGCGTTCACCACCTGGCTCCACTCGGGACGCGCCGGATTCCAGTGCGCCGCCAGGTCATCCGGGTATTCGAACCGTATCTTCCGCACCCGGATCATCGCGAGCCCCTTAGCGTGCCGGGCCGGCCGCCGTCCACGGCGCGGCGCGGCGAATCCGCTGGCGCATCCCGCTCGATCGCGCTACAACCCGCCGGCCGTGATCGTCCCTGCCCCTGCCCCCCGTCGGCTCCTCCTGGCAGGAGTGGCCCTGCTCACCGGACTCGTCGTCCTCTACGCGGAGCCCGCGCGCGCCCATTGCGGATGCAAGCGTGCGAAGATCCCCCGCTGCGCCGACACGGCGGCAACCCGACGACTGACCGTCGACATCGACCTGGCGGTGGTGGACGGCACGGTGGAGGTCATCACCCAGTCCGGCCCCTACCGGATGCCGGTCGCCGACCTCGACGGCAAGACGGTCCTCTTCATCTTCCTGCCGCGTGGGGAGACCTTCCAGGGCTTCTTCGAAGCGGTCATCCCCGGCAGCATCACCGTCGGACCGATGTCGGGCGCGAAAGCCCAGATCGCGACGGGACCGGTCTTCGCACCGGGTGAGTACGAGATGCTCCTCTTCGTCGACGTGGTGCCGGGCGGCGGCCTCGGACCGCAGCGTGGTGACCTCGCGGCATTCGACAACACGGTCTGCGATCCGACCGGCGTCTCGATTCGCGTCGCGATCGGCTGCGAGGACGCGACCGTCCACCTGACCAACCGTCACTTCATCATCTTCTGATGATCGCGCTGCGCCACATCGCCATCGCGCTCGGGCTGCTGCTGATCGTCGGCGGCGCCGCCTCCGCCGGGGAGCTGCGCTATCCGCAGCTGCCGCCCCTGCCGAAGGTCCCGCGCGACCCGGCGAATCCCCCCACGCCTGCCCGCCGCAATCTCGGCGCCGAGCTGTTCTTCGACGCGCGGCTCTCCGGCTCGGGGTTCACCAGCTGCAACAACTGCCACGTCTTCAACACCAACTGGCAGGACAACCTCGTGAAGCCGCGCCCCGACACGAGTCAGGGCGCGACGTTCTTCACCCTGCCCTTCAACACCGACTCGCTGCTCAACATCGCCTACCGGCCGTTCTTCTTCCGCGACGGCCGCACGCAGGACATCGGGCACGCGTTCACCGAGCCGTGGATCGAAGACAACCAGCAGCTCGGCACGACCCGAGCGGCAGCAGCGACGCACCTCGCCACCCTGCTGCGCGCGCGACCGGGCTGGGTGGCGCGCTTCCAACGGGCGTTCCGCCAGGACATCCGACGTCTCGAGGACGAGCAGGTCTTCGACCTCGCCGGCAAGGCGCTGGCGGCGTTCGCCACGGGGCTCACGACGCGCGTCACGCCCTTCGACCGCTGGAACCAGGGGCGCGGCCGGATCCCCGAGGCGGCGGAGCGCGGCATAGCACTCTTCGTCGGCAAGGGCCGCTGCATCGCCTGCCACAACGGCCCCAACTTCACCGACGGCACGTTCCACAACATCGGCACGTCACCGCCACGCGGCGACGGCACGCGTGCCGACGAGGGACGCGCGCGCGTCACCGGTCTCGCCGAGGACGGCGGGAAGTTCCTCACCCCGACGCTCCGCCAGGTGGCGACGACGGCCCCGTACTTCCACGACGGCTCGGCGAACACGCTGAAGGACGTGCTGGACCACATCGACGGCGGCGCGACGGCGGACCCCAACCACGATCCGCTGGTGACCACCCCGCTCGGCCTGACGGAGCAGGAGAAGTTCGACCTCTTCTCGTTCCTGCAGACGTTGCGGAGCGAGCAGACGATCGTCCGCGGCCCGACCGGTAAGCTCTGCGACGACGCCGCGGTCGCGCGGCTCCGCGACCAGCTGCCGCAGTAGCGCTCGTGTCCGGACGCTAGGGTGACGGCGGCAGTCTGATGCCGCCCGTGCCGAAGAAGCGCTCCAGCAGCTGGTACGTGAGTCCCCACACCACCTGACGGTCTGGATCGCCCACGCGGATACCGGGGAAGTGTGCGGGACCCCAGCGCCACGGCACGTGGTGCGCGGGGTCGAGCAGCGTCGCCACGGGCACCCACAGCGCCTGCTGCACCTCGTGATTCGGGGCCAGCGGCCCCCGTCGCTCGGCGTGGTACACGAAGGCGGAGAGCACCAGCGGCGCGACGATGCGTACGCCCGCGTGCAGGTCGTCGAGTCGACCGAGGTGCTCGGCACAGGCCAGGTCCAGGCCGACCTCCTCGCGCGTCTCCCGCTCGGCGGCCGCGCGAGCATCCGGGTCGCCCGGATCCAGCCGGCCGCCGGGAAACGCCATCTGGCCCGACCAGGGGTCGCCCAACCGCTGCGCCCGCTCGATGAAGAGCATCTCCAGTCCCGTCGTGCCGTCGTGCAGCACGACGGCCACCGCCGCTCGTCGCCGACCCGCGAGCAGGCGCGGCTCGTGCGCCGCCAGCGCTGCCCGGACGTCGTCGACCGCACGCACGGAGAGAGGATAACGGGACGACGGCCCGCCGGCCACTGGACTCGGCGGGCCGCACGGCGATGATGCCCGACCGTGGGTGCGGAGGAAGTAGACGTCGCGATCGTCGGCGCCGGCGCGGCGGGGCTGATGGCGGCGATCTGGGCCGGGCGAGCCGACCCGCGGCGACGCATCGTCTGCCTCGACGGGCAGCCGCGCATCGGCGCCAAGCTGCTCATCGCCGGCGGCGGCCGCTGCAACGTGACCCACGACGTCGTCGACGAGCGTGCCTTCGCGGGATCGACACCCAACGCCATCCGGAAGGTCCTGCGACGCTTCGACGTCGCCGAGACGATCGCGTTCTTCAGCAGAGCTCGGGGTGACGCTCAAGGTCGAGCCCGGTGGCAAGCTCTTCCCGACCACGGATCGTGCGCAGACGGTGCTGGACGCGCTCATGGCAGCGACGTACGCGGCCGGCGTCGAGCTGCGGCATCCCTGGCGGGTCGAGACGGTCGACGCGGCGGCGGACGCGTTCGTGCTGCGAGGGCCATCGGGCGAGCTCCGGGCGCGACACCTGGTCCTGGCGACCGGCGGCGCCAGCGTGCCGAAGACCGGATCGGACGGGCATGGATGGGAGTTGGCGCGATCGCTCGGACACACCGTGACGCCGACGTTTCCGGCGCTGGTGCCGCTCCTCCTGCCGCCGGGGCACTTCCTCACCGCGCTCGCCGGCGTGACGGTGCCGGCGACGCTCGAGGTGCGACGCGCCAGCGGGCGGCGGGTGATCGCCCTCACCGGATCGCTCGTCTGCACGCATCGCGGCCTGTCGGGGCCGGTCGTCCTCGACACCAGCCGTCACTGGCGCGCGACGCGAGCCGACGACCCCGACGTACAGATCGTCGCCAACTGGCTTCCCGGCACGACGCCGGAGGCGGTCGATGCCCTGCTGCTGGAGCCGGGCGGCGCCGGCGCCGCACGACGCCTGCACGCGCACCTCCCCGAGCGGCTCGCGCGGGCGCTCTGCGAGCAGGCGGGCGTCGACGGTAGCGCACCCGCCACGAGCCTGCCGCGCGAGCGACGCCGCGCGCTGGTCGCCGCGGTGACCGCGCTGTCACTGCCGATCACGGGTGATCGCGGCTACGGCTACGCCGAGGTGACGGCGGGCGGGGTGCCACTCGCCGAGCTCCGCCTCACCACGATGGAATCACGCCGTCAGCCGCGGCTCCACCTGTGCGGCGAGCTCTGCGACGTGGACGGACGCATCGGCGGCTACAACTTCCAGTGGGCCTGGGCCAGCGGCTGGGTCGCGGGCGTGTCGGTGGGCCGACCGACCTGAGAGTCCGAGTCAGTCGAGGTCCTGTCCCTCCATGTCGGCGTTCTTGCGGGCGCGCTGCACGAGGTCGGCGACGATGGGGGTGAGGCGGGTCGGGTCGTCGACCGGCGCGACGACCGGTCCGCGGTGCCAGCTCTCGGCGATGCCGAGGATGCGACCCGAGGCCTCGAACACCCGTCCGGTCACGCCCCGCGACTCGGTGCTCGCGAGCCAGGTGACGATCGGCGCGATCCAGCGCGGGTCGAGCCGCGCCTTGTCCTCCTCGCTGGCGCGCCCCATCCCGAGGTCCTCGGTCATGCGTGTCAGCGCCGCCGGGGCGACGGCGTTCACGGTGATGCCGTAGCGGCCGAGCTCGCGCGCCGCGATGATGGTGAACGCGGCGATGCCGGCCTTGGCGGCGCCGTAGTTCGACTGGCCGGGATTCCCGTAGATGCCGGAGACCGACGTCGTGTTGATGATGCGCGCGTCGACCGGCTTGCCCGCCTTGGCCTGGTCGCGCCACCAGGCGGCGGCGAAGTGGCTCGGTGCGAACGTGCCCTTCAGGTGGACCTTGATGACGGCGTCCCACTCGGCCTCGGTCATGTTGACCAACATCCGATCGCGCAGGATGCCGGCATTGTTCACGACCGCATCGAGCGTCCCGAAGTGGTCGATGGCCTGCCGGATCATCCGTTCGGCGCCGGCCCAGTCGCTGATGTCGTCACCGTTGGCGACGGCCTGACCGCCCGCCGCGGTGATCTCGGCGACGACGTCGTGCGCCGGCCCGACCGGACGCCCCGGTGCCGTCGCGGGAGCCGCCCAGGTCGTTCACCACGACGTGCGCCCCGTGCTTCGCCAGCATGAGCGCGTGCTCGCGACCGATGCCGCGGCCCGCCCCCGTCACGATCACGACCCGTCCTTCGCAGAGCTTCGCCATAGTCTGCTCGCCTACGTCTCCGGGCGCGGTCGTGCAAGACTCCCGTCACCGTAGCGTCGGTCGGTGGGGCGAGGGGGCGGCCGCGCCATGGGGCCCCGGCGGCCTGGGTCCCGCCTATGGCTCCGCCTCGGCCGCCTCCCCATGGCGCGGCCGCCCCCTCGCCCCACCGTCGAGGCGCCGACCCGTGAGGGTTGACTTCCCGGGCGCGCGCGGAGATGTGGGTCTCGTGGAGTTGTCGCAATTGGATCAGGATGAGCGGGTCGCGCTCGTGGCGTTGGTCGAGTACGTCGTCGAGGCCGACACGAACGTGTCGGAGGGCGAGATCGAGGAGATCGCGGAGGTCGTCGAAGCGCTCGGGAGCGAGGAGTATCAGGCGCTCGCGGACGAGGTCGCGGATCGGTTCGCGGACGAGCAGGAGCTGCGCGATTTCCTCGTCACCGTGCGCCGACAGGACGCGCGCGAGCTGATCTACGGTACCGTCCTCGAGACCGCCACCCGCGACACCATCGGCGAGCGCGAGGCCGAGCTGCTCGAGTGGCTCGCGAAGACGTGGAACGTGCGCGTGGAATTCGCCGCCCCCTGACCCACCCTAGAGCGGGCTCGGCTCCCGGAGGTCCATGACCAACGCACAGTCCGTCGCGCGCTTCGGCACCCATGGCCGCGTGCTGATCGTCGATCTGACGACCCGCACCTCACGCGTGGAGACCATCGACGAGGCCGTCTTCAAGAACTTCCTCGGTGGCTACGGGCTCGGTGCGTACCTCATGTGGAAGCACTTCCCGGCGGGCACCGACGCGCTCGCACCCGAGGCCTGCTTCGCGATCGTCTCGGGCCTGCTCACGGGCGTGCGCACGCCCTTCTCGGGTCGCATCCAGATCGTCGGCAAGTCGCCGCTCACCGGCACGTGGGCCGACTCGAACTCGGGCGGCAGCGTCGCGAGCCAGCTCCGCCACGCCGGCTACGACGCGCTGCTGGTCACCGGGCGCGCCAGCGAGCCGGTGGTGCTCGTCGTCCGCGACGACGAGGTCGCCGTCGAGCCCGCCGGCGACGCTCTGGGGCAAGGAGATCCCGGAGGTGTTCGACGAGCTGCCGCACGCGCTACGGCGGTCAGCTCCGAGGTCGGCGTCAGCGCGATCGGTCCGGCCGGCGAGCAGCAGTCGCGGATCGCGAGCGTGATGAACGACCGCTACCACGCCTTCGGCCGTCAGGGCTTCGGCGCCATCTACGGCAGCAAGAACCTGAAGGCGATCGTCGTGGCCGGGTCGGGCGAGGTCCCGATCGCCGACCCGGAGCGCTTCCGCGCGCTCTGCCAGGACGTCACGCGGCGAGTACAAGAGCGACATCGGCTGGCTGATGCGCCTCATGGTGTGGTTCACCAAGCCGAAGCGGTGGATGGGCTTCATGTATCGCGCTCTTCACCCGCTTCGGCATCAAGGTCGAGGCGCCGCAGAAGGCCATGCGCCAGCTGTGGAGCGACCGCGGGACCACCGGCGCGGTGGCGATCAGCGTCGAGAACGGCGACGCGCCGATCAAGAACTGGAAGGGCGTCGCCGTACGCGACTTCCCGCTGGCGACGAAGAGCATCAAGCTCGACGGCGCCGCCGTCGACAAGTACATCACCAAGAAGCTCTCCTGCGGCGACTGCCCGATGCCGTGCAAGGGCATCGTCGCGGTCAAGTCGCGCGGGCTCCGCGACGTGCGCCGGCCCGACTACGAGACGATCGCCGGCTTCGGCGCCGCCCTCCTGAACGACGACCTCGAGGTCGTCACCGCGTGTCACGACGCGTGCAACCGCTACGGCCTGGACGCCGTCAGCGCGAGCGCGACGATCGCCTGGGTCTGCGAGGCCGTCGAGGAGGGCGTGCTCACGCCGAAGGACCTCGACGGGATCGACATGCGCTGGGGCAACGGCGAGGGCGCCCTGGCCCTGACGATCAAGATGGGCACCGGCGAGGGCTGCGGCGCCTGGCTGCGCCACGGCTCGGCGCGCGCCGCGGCACACGTCGGCAAGGGCAGCGAGCGCTTCGCCGTCCACGTCCACGGCCAGGAGCCCGCCTACCACGACTCGCGCTTCACCTCGCTCATGGGCGTCACCTACATCGCCGACCCGACGCCGGGCCGGCACACGGCGGGCTCGGCGTCGTGGAACGAGACGTTCAACTCGAAGTTCCCGATCCCGAACGCGGTCGACCCGCGAGGAGACGACCGTCTCGTGGAAGGGCACCGAGCGCAAGGGCGTCGCGCAGGCCCACTTCAGCAACGCGCACCAGGTGATGAACGGCCTCGGCCTCTGCATGTTCACCAACCTGACGGGCGGTCTCCCGTGGCTCGATCTGGTGAACGCGCTCACCGGCTGGAAGATGACCGAGCGCGACCTGCTGCTCGCCGGCGAGCGCATCCAGAACCTCCGCGCCGCCTTCAACCGCCGCGAGGGAATCCGCCCGGGCGACTTCAAGCCCCACCCGCGGATGCTCGGCCAGGGCGACGGCAACCTGCCCGCAGCGGCCCGCTGGCGGGCATCACGGTGCCGCTGCAGGCGCTGAAGGACGACTACTACCGTGCCATGGGATGGAACCCCGAGACCGGCGCACTCGCCCGGTCGCGCGCGCGACGCGCTGGGCATGACCGCGCTCCTCGAGGGCTACGTCGAGGGCTGAGCGTGCTGAGCGCGCTCAAGCGACTCCTCGCGCGCGATGATCCCGGCGGGATCCGCGTGCACGTCCTGCTGAAGGGGCGCATCGGCTCCGGGCTGGTACGACGTCGACGAGCAGGTGCCGCTGCCGGCGGGCGCGACGCTCGCGGACCTGCTCGGCGGAGGCCGACCGCCGCGGCATCCGACTGCGCGCAGGCGATCGCCGACAGCCCGCACCTCCGCCACACGCTGATCCTGAACGGCGACCGCTGCCCGGTGGACGAGAACCTCGGCCGGGCGCTCGCCGACGGCGACGAGATCTACCTGCTCGCTCCGCTCGCCGGCGGGTGACCGGCACTGGGGCGGGCGTCAGCCTTCGTCTGATCGAGGCAGTGGATGCGAATGCCGCGCGCCTCGAAGTCGCCGCACGAGGCCCATCGTTGGCGCACGTCGCGCTCGAGCGCGCCCTGCGGATCCGACACCCAGGCGCGGCCGAACACGTAGTAGGCGCGGCCGTCGCGCCACGGCAGCTGCGCGGCCACGTCGTCCGCCGACGACGCGTCGATCACGCGGTGCGGGTCCGGGTAGTCGACGATCGTGCGCGCCGGCCAGTGGAAGCGCGCCAGGTACGCCATCTCGCGCGACGTCACGAGGAGCGGCTCGCCGGGCGGCGCGTGTCCCTCGAGCCACGCCGTCGCGGCGCGGATGTCCTCGCGGCCGTGGCCGGGCTCGGCGAGGTGGAGGGCGGTGCCGGTAGCGAGCAGCAGTCCCGTGGTGGCGCCCGCGACGCGAGCAACCCGCGTCCACGCGCCGCGCACGGCGGCGCCGATCGCGAGCAGCACCAGGATGGCGGGAACGGTCGCCTGGAAATAGCGCGGGTTCACCGCAACGCCCAGCACCAGCCGCACCGCGAACGGGCCGAACAGCGCAACCGCCACCGGCAGGACCAGCGTCAGCCGCCCAGGCCACGTCAGGGTCCCGAGAGCCAGCAGGGCGCACGCGATCAGCGCCGGCGCGGCGGCCAGGGCGATGGGAACGTACGGCAGCGCCGCGTGGCTTCCCTGGGCGTGCAGCGCGAACGTATCGGGCATGAGCGTGTAGCCCGACACCAGCGACCAGAACGCCCCCGGGAACGCGAACCAGCCGAGCTCGTAGTCGCCGCCCGCCCGGTGCGAGGCGACGAGCGCGGCCACGGCGAATGCACCCAGCGATACCAACGACGTGATCATCGCGGCCGGCAGCCAGTCGCGCACCGGGCGCGGCCGCGCGAGGCACGCGGCGAGGAGACAGCCCCCCAGGTAGAAGACGGTGTAGTAGTGGGTCCCGACGAGCGCGAGGGCCGTGATCACGAACGCCGCCCCCAGCCGGCGCGACGCGCCGGACGCGAACTCGGCGAGCGCCAGCAGGTTCGCCGCCGCGAGCGTCCCGACGAGCGCGTACATGCGCGCCTCCTGCCCGTGGTGGACCAGGAACGGCGAGAGCGCGGCGAACCACGCAGCCCAGCGCGCGGCCGGCGCGCCCGCGAGTCGCGCGGCGCTCGCCGCGACGAACGGCACCGCCGCGGCGCCGATGATGGCACTCGGGAGACGCAGCGCCCACGGCGAGTCACCGAGCAGATCACGCACGCCCTTCAGGATCGTGAAGTAGAGCGGCGGATGATTGTCGGCGAGACAGCGCGCGAACAGGTCCCGCCACGGCAGACGCACCCACTCGGCACTCATCACCTCGTCGAACCAGAGGGGCGCCGCCCCGAGCCCGATGAAGCGCACGGCGACGCCGATCACGATCGCGGCCAGGACCCAGCGGTCCCGAACCGTCCGGCCGAGGGTCATCGTCCGCCGGTGTCGCTCGGCGCGACACGGAGCGCCGCGCCCCGGAGCTTGTAGCGCCCCGTCATCAGACCGAGCCGTACCCGCAGCGGATCGAGGAAGGCACGCGCGCCCTGCGTCATGGTGACGCGCGAGCCGAGGACGTTGCGCCAGCGCACTGGCACCTCGGCGATCGGAATGTCGAGCCGCTGCGCGAGGGCGAGCACCTCGACGTCGAAGCCGAAGCGGTCGATCCGCGTGCGGCCGAATATCGGCCGTACGACGTCGGCGCGGAAGAGCTTGAACCCGCACTGCGTGTCGCGGATGCCGCGGACGGCCGACAGCTGCACCACCAGGTTGAAGACGCGACCGATCAGGTCGCGCGTCCAGGGCTGGCGCTCCTCGACGAGATGACGGTCGACGGCCCGCGACCCGATCGCCACGCCGGCCCCGGCGTCGATCGCCTGCTCCAGCTTGTCGAGCTCCTCGATCGGCGCCGAGAGGTCGGCGTCGGTGAAGAGGACCCGCGCCCCGCATGCCGCGAGCATGCCGTGCCGGACGCTCGCGCCCTTGCCCAGGTTGCGGGGATTGCGGAGCACCCGACCACGGTCACCGATGCGGGCGAGCCGCGACTCCGCGACCTCCGCCGTGCCGTCGCTGGATCCGTCGTCCACGACCAGCACCTCGAACTCTCGCCGACGGGCCTCCAGGAAGTCGATGATACGGTCCAGCGAGCCAGGAAGGCGCCCGACCTCGTTGAAGGCGGGAATGACGATCGACAGGTCGGTTCTCGCCATCGTACGGGCCCCGGGAGACCCGTCGATTATGCGGAGCATCCGGCGGGAGTGTCAACGCAAGCTCTGCGGCAGCGCCCCCGCCGTGCCCGATGCCATGGCGGGCCGCTCGCGCGCGGCGAGGGCGTCGAGCAGTGCCTATGCCTCGAGCCTCGCCGCAGCGTCGCTCCAGGACCTGGGCCTGGTCCATGCGACGGACGTCGCCGGCGGCTTTCGCGCCTGGGCGGCCGCGGGCTTCCCGGTCCGGCAACGGATTGACCCGGCACCGTGAGCGGCGTAGCGGATGCGCATGCTCTTCGGCGTCCAGATGTTTCCCACTCACTACGCGATCCGTCCAGACACGCTCGCGCGCGAGGCGGAGGCACGCAGCTTCGAGTCGGTCTGGTTCCCGGAGCACACGCACATCCCGACGTCGCGCCGCAGCCCCTGGCCGGGAGGCGCCGAGCTGCCGAAGGAGTACTCGCACACCCACGACCTCTTCGTCGCGCTGTCGATGGCCGCGGCCGTGACCAGCACGATCAAGGTCGCGTCGGGCATCTGTCTCCTGATCGAACGCGATCCGATCACGACGGCGAAGGAGGTCGCGTCGCTCGACGTGCTGTCGGGCGGTCGCGTCCTGTTCGGCATCGGCGGTGGATGGAACGCCGAGGAGATGGCGCATCACGGCACCGAGTTCCGGACCCGCTGGAAGCTGCTGCGCGAGCGCGTGCAAGCGATGAAGGCTATCTGGAGCCAGGACGAGGCCAGCTTCGAGGGCGAGCTGGTGCGCTTCGACCCGATCTGGTCGTGGCCGAAGCCGCTGCAGCGTCCGCACCCGCCGATCATCCTGGGCGCGCACGGACCGAAGGCGCTGGAGCGCGTCGTCACCTACTGCGACGGCTGGATCCCCATCGGCGTGCGCGGTGGCGATCTCGTGGGTGAGATCGCGAAGCTCCGCCGCCTGGCGACCGAGCGCGGCCGCGATCCGTCCTCGATCTCGATCAACGTCTACGGTACGCCCGCGGTTCCCGAGCAGCTCGCCCGGTTCCGCGACGCCGGCGTGACGCGCGCCATCTTCGGCCTACCGCCGGCCAGCACTGAGAAGGTGCTGCCGCTCCTCGACCGCTACGCTGCGGTCGTGCGGTCGCTGGCGCACTAGCCAGTGGATGGCGCCCCACCCCGCCGGGCGGGGCGCCATCCATGGAGCGCCTACTTCGTCGCGCCCGGCTTCTCGACGGCGATCGCGACCGCCTCGGTGTACGTCGCCTCGACGAGGTCGCCGACCCGCGCGTTCTCGAGGTGCGCGGGGTTCTTCACGTGGATCCGCTTGGTCTTGCCCTTCGGACCCTGCAGCGTGACCATCTGGGTCTTCCGATCGATGGCCGTGATCCGCGCCACGACGGTGATGGCGCGGGCCCCCGCAGCACCGGGCATCTGCCCGACGGCTGCCCGGTCGACCGCCGCGTCCTCGGTCACGCCCGGCGTGGCCGTACCCTTCTTCCTCAGCTGGAGCTCCAGCGACTCGTAGTAGGTCACGACCACCTGGTCGCCCTTCTTCACCTGCGGCAGGTTGCGGACCTCGTCGCTCACCCGGAAGGTGTCGACCGTGCCGTCGGATCGACGCAGCGTGACCTCGCGCGTCTTCTGGTTGATGGCCGCCACGGTCGCCGTCGCCTGCACGGTGTTGACCTGCTCGACCTTTCCCTTGCCTTCGGTGGTCTCCGACGTGACCACCGGCGCCGGCGGTGTCGCCGCCGCGTTCTTGCTCGTCGTCGAGCAGCCCCCCAGGGCCGCGACGGCCGCGATGCCCACGAACAGGACCCCGAATCGCTTCATGCGCAAGTCTCCTCCTCCGAATTTCGTAGTGTACTCGGTCGCCGGGGGGCATAGCGGGCGACCGGGGTTGGCGCAAACGTCGCAGTCGATCGCTCGGGCGATGCATCCCGACGACCCCTTTACCCGGCCACCCACTGACGGCAGAACGGGAGCGCCATGCCGGAGGAGAGGTGTCCCGCCATTTCCGTCGACCGCACCTGGATCGGCGCGCCGGCCGGCACCCTCGGCAATCCGACCGTGTGGCTCCTCCTCGCCGCGTACGGCGCGCTGGCCCTGGGCACGGCGGGCTACCTGACCGGGCTCCTTTCCTCGTGGGTCGTCGTCCCCTTCCACGCGGTCGCGCTCTACGTCGTGTTCACGCCGCTGCACGAGAGCATGCACGGGATCGCGCACCGCGACCCGACGGCCAACGAATGGATCGGCCGGCTCGCGGGCATCCCGCTGACGATCACGTTGCCGCTGTTCCGCGGCGTCCACTTCGAGCACCACTCGCACACCAACGACCCCGCCCGCGACCCGGACCTGATCGTCGCACGCCGACCGGCGGTGCTGCTGCCGCTCTGGTGTCTCGGTGTGACGACGGCCTACCGCGTCCACTTCTTCGGCCGGCGCCTGTGGCGGTCCCCGGCCGACCTGTGGGAGGCGATCGCCTTCGACGTCCTCCTCATCGGGGTCCTGGCCGCGGCCCTCGCCTCCGGCTGGTGGCGCCCGCTCCTCGTGCTCTGGCTCGGCCCTGCGGCGCTCGCCGTCCTCGCCCTGGCGTTCTTCTTCGACTACGTGCCGCACTACCCGTACGACACGCGCGCACGCTACTACGACACGCGCATCTACGGTGGTCCCGTCCTGAACGCGCTCCTGCTCGGGCAGAACCACCACCTCATCCATCACCTCTGGACGACGATTCCGTGGTTCCGCTACCAGCCGGTGTTCCGGCAGATCCGGGGTCAGCTGGCGACGCGCCGGTGCCGGATCGGCTGGCGGGTGGCGCCGCTGCCGCCGGACCTGGCGGCCTGATCTCGAGGAGCTTGCGCGCGCCGAGGCCGGCGATGCGCGGCGGCGTGACGCCGACCTCCTCCCGCCAGAACGACGCGTCGCCGAGCAGCTCGGCGATCGCGCGCAGGTGCCCGTCCTGGGTGAACAGGACGCCGCCGGGACGCAGCCGCGGCACGAGGCGCACCAGGCACGTGCGCGTCGAGGCGAGCAGATCGACGTCGAGCAGCGCGACGTCGACCGGGCCGTCGAACGCCGGCATCGTGTCCGCGAACCACCCCTTGCGAAACTCGCACACCTCGGGAGCGCCGAAGCGCGCGACCGTCCGCCGCACCGACGGCAGCCGCCCGCGGAAGGCGCCGGCGCGGAACTCGACGCGACGCCCGTGGAGGTTCGCGTGCACCTCGGTGTTCGGCGGGATGCCCCGGAACGAGTCGAACACGACGAGGCGTGCGCCCGCCAGCCGCGCGACGAGGCTCAGCTTGGCGGTGCTGCCGCCCTTGCCGCTGCCGGCCTCGACGACCGTGAGTCCGGGGCGTCCCGCCAGGTGCAGGATGCGATCGGCCACCCGGAGCATCTCGGCCTGCGTGTGATAGGTGCGGACGTGGTTCGTGATGGTCACGAACCGGGCGACGATCCCGAGCCGCTGCCTGAGCGTCACCCGGATCGGCCACCGGGCGCGGAGGAAGGCCACGACCGCACGCCGGTCGCGCCCGAGGAGGAACTGCACCGACTTGAGCCGCCGGTACAGCGAGCCGGTGCCCCGCCGGACGCGCACAGCCGCTCAGTTCGGCCGCAGGTTCGACCGGAGGTACAGCACGCCGTACGGGTTCCACGTCGACACGTTCCAGTAGACGTCCATCCCGCCCGCCCCGTCCGGCCGCGTGTACGCGTCGATGATGTTGGCGCCGTAGAAGAACCCGTTGTCGAACGTCTTCCCGATCGAGGCGCAGCCGACGTAGAAGTCCGCCGGACGCACCTCGTCGCTGCGCGCGCACGGTGCGCCCGGCTGGTCGACGCAGCGCGGATGGAACAGGACGCCGCCGGGGCCGAGCGGGGTGCCGACCTGGGACGGCGAGCCCTCCAGCAGGTGGGGCTTCGACGGCGACCACGGTCCCCACGGGTGATCCGCGAAGCGGATGCGCACCGAGCCGGGCCCCTCCCCGGGGCGGTCGTTGGCGGGATCGGCCAGCAGATAGTCGCCGATGTTCCCGCCGTAGAGCATCACCCACTTGCGGATCGTTCCGCCGACCCAGCTGATCGTGAACTGGTTGACCAGCGGCTGCTCTTCGAAAGGACTGCCGCCGACCGTGCCGTCGAGCGCGAGCGGCCTGGCCTTCGCCTGCTGCCGCGACCAGCGCGCGGAGCCCGTGCGCTTGTCGACGCCCGCGTAGAACAGGGGGCGGAAGCGCCAGCGTCCACCCTTCGCCAGCGGCCGAACGGGCAGCGGATGCGCCAGCAGGTAGATCTGGGCCTGGCGACCCTGCTCGGCCGAGAAGTGCGGCCGGCCCCAGACGAGGAGCGCGCCGTTGCCCGGCTCGTAGTCGTTCGCCGCTCCGGATTTGAACCTGAACCGCCGAACCGTCCGCGCCGCCGTGTTGATGAACTTGTTGGTGCGCAGCGTCGCGACGCGACTCGTAGTGACCGGGGTGGTCGGGGTCCTCGATGGCGAACTCCATCTCGTTCCCCTCGGTGAAGCGCTCGGAGGCGGGCGTGCCGTCGTTCTGCGAGCTGGACGGATCGACGCACAGTCCGGTCGCGGTGGGCTGGCAGGTCGCGCCGAGCAGCGTGTTGCAGCCGGCGCCGGTCGCGAGCTCGCACGCGGTCGGGATGCCGTTCGGTGCGGGAACGCACTCGCCCACCGTCTTCGAGCAGCGGAGACCGTCGGCGGAGCGCCAGTTCGCGGGATCGGGATGATCGGCGCGCGATCCGCGGCACGCCGCGACGGGCGAGCGCACCCCCGCCTTGCACGGGATCGTGCCGCCGCGGCCCATGATGGCGACGAGATTCGCGCCGTCGCTGTACGCCGAGACGGGCACCTGGCCGTAGCCCATCGCCAGCGACTCGCCGCCTGCGCGTCACGATCAGCCGCTGCAGCACGTTCGGGTCGGTGGGATCGGCCAGCATCGTGACCAGCGGGACGCCCGTGTCGGGACGCGCGAGCGGCATCGTCCCCTGCGAGTCGTCGTTGTGCAGCTGCGGAAAGCAGACGGCGTTGTAGACGTCGTCGGTGTCGCCGAACAGGATGCGCAGCTCGCCCTTGTGCTCGACGGTCCAGCCGAGGTCGGTGCCGAAGAACGCGAGGCCGGGCTGCGCCGTTGCGGATCCCGGGCCGACGAGCGGGCCGAGGATCTGCGGCGGCGAGGCGACCTGGCCGGGCGCGGGAGCAGCCATCAGCACCGGCAGCAGGAGGGCGATCCGCGCGAGTCGGTGCATCACGAGCGGTCCGCGGCGCCGCGCGCCATCTTCGCCAGCGTCTCGACGATGAATTCCCGCTCGCGCGCCTGCACGCGCGCGGCGAGATCGGCGACGGAATCCCCGGGCAGGACCGGCACGCGGCACTGGGCCACGATCGGACCCGTGTCGTACTCCGCGTCGACCAGGTGGACGGAGACGCCCGTCTCGGTGTCCCCCGAGGCCAGGACCGCCTCGTGGACGTGCAGGCCGTACATGCCCTTGCCGCCGAACTTCGGCAGGAGGGCCGGGTGGGTGTTGAGTATCTTCCCGCGGTACGCGCGAAGGACCCTGGGGCCGAGCTTCTTCATGTAGCCGGCCAACAGCACGACGTCGACGCGGGCGTCCGTGAGCGCGTCGAGAATCGCCTGATCCAGCTGCTCGGGATCCGGATGCGTCGCGGACGAGAGGTGCACCGCCGGCAGGCCGGCCGCGCGCGTGCGGCGCATCGCACCCGACTCGCGGTTGTTGCTGATCACGACCGCGACGTGTGCCGGCAGCCGGCCGGCCGCGACGGCGTCGAGCACCGCCTGGAGCGTCGTGCCTTCGTGCGAGGCCAGGATCCCGAGTCGCATGGTGCGGGCCTCCTTGGAACCCGCCGGCGGCCGAACGTCAAGGAGCACCGCGCCGCCCCCTTTACCCGGACCCATCAGTGGCGGCAGAACGGCGTCATGCCGAAGACGAGGCCCCCCGCGGTCCCCGTTCGCATCGAGCACGACTCGCTCGGCGACGTGCCGGTACCGGCCGACCGGCTGTGGGGCGCGCAGACGGAGCGCTCCATCCACCATTTTCCGATCGGCGTACCGCGCTTTCGCTGGGGCCGTCCGGTCGTGCGCGCGTTCGGCATCGTCAAGAAGTGCGCCGCGCTCGCCAACGGCGAGCTCGGGCAGCTGCCTGGGGCCAAGGTCGACCTGATCGTGCGCGCGGCCCGGGAGGTGATCGACGGGCAGTGGGACGCCGAGTTCCCCCTCGTGGTCTTCCAGACCGGGTCGGGAACCCAGTCGAACATGAACGCCAACGAGGTCATCGCGAACCGGGCGAACGTGCTCTCGGGCGGCTCGCTCGGCTCGGGGACGCCCATCCATCCCAACGACGACGTCAACGCCAGCCAGTCGTCGAACGACACGTTCCCGACCGTCATGCACATCGCCGCGGTCGAACAGATCGAGGGCGAGCTGCTGCCCGCCGTGCGTGCGCTGCGCGCCACGCTCGACGCCCGATCCGCCACCTGGGACGACGTCGTCATGGTGGGGCGGACCCACCTGCAGGACGCCGTGCCGGTGACGCTGCGGCAGGTCGTCTCCGGCTGGGTGGCGCAGCTCGACGAGGCGCTCGCGACCGTCCGTGGCGCCCTGCCCGGCCTGTACGCGCTGGCGCTCGGCGGCACCGCGGTCGGCACCGGGCTGAACGCCCCGGCACGCTTCGGGGAAGTCGCCGCGCGCCGCATCGCGGAGGAGACCGGGCAGCCCTTCGTCTCCGCCCCGAACAAGGTGGCGGCCCTCTCCGCCGAGGACGCGACGGTCACCGCGAGCGGCGCGCTGCGAACGCTCGCCGGCGCCCTGATGAAGCTCGCCAACGACGTGCGCTGGTACGCGTCGGGCCCGCGCGCCGGAATCGGCGAGCTGCGGCTCCCCGAGAACGAGCCCGGGTCATCCATCATGCCGGGGAAGATCAACCCGACGCAGTGCGAGGCCATGACGATGGTCGCCGTGCAGGTCTTCGGCAACGACCACGCGGTCGCCTTCGCGGGATCGCAGGGGAACTTCCAGCTGAACGTCTACCGGCCGGTCATGCTCCACAACCTGCTCGAGTCGATCGGCCTGATCGCCGACACCTGCCGCGCCTTCGACGCGTTCTGCGCCCGCGGCATGGAGCCCGACCGCGAGCGCATCCGCGAGCACCTGGAGGCGTCGCTGATGCTGGTGACGGCGCTCAGCCCGCACATCGGCTACGAGAAGGCGGCGCAGATCGCGCTCGCCGCGCATGGCGACGGGACGACGCTGCGCGCGGCGGCGCTGGCCTCGGGCCTCGTCACCGCCGAGCAGTTCGACGCCTGGGTCCGGCCGGCCGAGATGACCCGGCCGCTCGACGCGAAGCGCTAGTCGAGCGACGCGTACACGGCGTCGATCAGCGCGGTGGCCCGCGGGTCGAGGAGGATGTGCGGGCCCATGCGGTTCATCACGTAGCCGAAGCCGATGCGGGCGTCGGGATCGGCGAACCCGACCGAGCCTCCCATGCCCGGGTGGCCGAAGGCGCGCGCCCCGGGGCCGAACGAGCCGCCCTCGACGCCGGGCTGCGAGAGCATGAAGCCGTGCCCGAAGCGGGTCGAGGTCTGGAGCACCAGGTCGGCACCGTGGGAGAGCTCGGTGTGGCAGCGGGCGATGCTCGCGGGCGACAGCACCTGCACGCCGTCCTGGCTGCCACCGCGCGCCAGCGCGCCGTAGACGCGGGCGAGCGACCGCGCGTCGCCGTGGCCATTGGCGCCCGGAATCTCCGCGCGGCGCCACTCCGGCACGTTGGGTCCCCGCACCAGGGCCGGGGGATTCGCGAACGCGCGGGCCGGCGAGGCCCTCGGGGTCGGAGAGAATGGCCATCGCGAGCAGGAGGGCGTCCATCCCCGGCTCCGGAATGGCGGGCTGACTCATCTCGGCGACGCGGGCGTGCTCGGAATCGGGCAGGCCGATGTGGAAGTCCATGCCCAGCGGCTCGGCGATGGTCTCGCGGAAGTACGTCCCCAGCCCCTTCCCGGTGACCCGGCGGACGACCTCGCCCACGAGCCAGCCGAAGGTGACCGCGTGGTACCCGTGGGTGCTGCCCGGGGTCCACCACGGCCGTTCGGCCGCCAGCGCCGACACCATCGCGTCCCAGTCGTAGAGGGAATCGGCGGGCAGGACGTCGCGCACGGCCGCCAGGCCCGAGCGGTGGCCGAGGAGATGGCGGACCGGGAGCTCGTCCTTGCCTTCCGCCGCGAACTCCGGCCAGTAGCGGGCGACCGGCGCATCCAGATCGACCTTCCCCTCGTCCACCAATTGGTGAAGGCAGAGCGCAGTCAGGCCCTTGGTGGTCGAGTAGACGTTGACGATCGTGTCGCGCTGCCAGGGGCGCTCGCGAGCCAGGTCGGCGTGGCCGGCCCACAGGTCCAGCACCAGCTCCCCGTCGACGGTGAGCGCGACGGCGGCACCGATCTCGTCGCGGGAGCGGAAGTTCTCGGTGAATACCTCGCGGACGCGCACGAAACGCGGGCTGCAGGTCCCCTGGACGGCCACGGTGGTCATGGCGCATGGCTCTATACGGGTCGGGCGCCCAGATGAAGCACTACGGCGACGACAGGCTCTTCACGCGATAGATCGGCGGCACGCCCGTATACGGGGTGTGATCGTGATCGCCGAGGAAGCGATCGAAGGTCAGACCGAGCTCGCCGACCTGCGGGTCGCGCTGGAATCGTTCGAGCGCGTCCTCATCGTCGAAGCTGAACACCGTGAAATATGGCGGATCCTGGGTACGGTCGAAGTAGGTGTCGACGCTGACCAGGCCGGGGATGGCGAGAAAGCCCTTCGCGCCTGCGCGCTGGAACCATTCCTGAAGCTGGGCCAGCTGCCCCTCGCGCACGGCGTAGCGCATCGCCAGGAAGCCGACCCGCAGCCCGTCCGGCGACGGCGGGTATTCGCGGGGCAAGCCATCGAACCCGTGGGGTGCAACCACGACCTGGGGGTGAGGATCGTCCGCGCTCAAGCTGCGGAGATACGCCACCAGATCGGTGAGTTGTCCCAGCGTCAGATCGGGATACATCGGCATGATCGAGCGGCCATCCGGCCCGAGGTAGCCCGGACCGTCGACCAGGATGGCGTCGGGATTCTGGATCGACTCCGCGAAGTAGCCGGGTGGATGGTGAGTCCCCATGCCGGTCAGCTCGGGACCGACGCCGGTCGGGGGCGGAAACCCCGAGTTCTTGACGGCGTGACAGACCGAGCAGCCGACATCGAGGAACAGCTGCCGGCCGGCGTCCGCGTCGCCGGGGGGCATGCTGAACCGCCAGCGCGGCGGAACGCCGCCGGCCGCATGCAGCGCGGGCATCGTCGTCCGAACCGAGCCGGCGAGCGGCGGGCGCTGGGGCGCAGCCTTCTCGACCCGCCGCTCCCGACACCCAGCGGCCGCGACGGCCAGGAGGGCGATCGTCAGCGCCAGCAGCGCGGCGGGGCGACGGAGCACGGCGGCGGATAATCCCGCGCTGCCAGGCCATTTGCAATCGCCGCCCACCCGCTCCGGGCCCCGGCAGACGATATGCTGCACTCTTGCAAGGTACGGCCGCCGGCCCGGGACTGCACGTCCCCTTGTTGACATCGTTTATTCCTTGACGATGCGATCAGACATGGAGTAAGTGCCCTGTGTCCATCGTCATCAACATAGCTAACCATGGGACACATGCGTGGCGGCGCGACAGGCTCAAGGGGGAGACGCACAATGGCCAAGCTGACGAACCTCATCCGGTCCTTGATGTGTCGCACGGCGCTCGTGGCCGTCGTCACATGCATCACCCTCGCCGCCGCGGCGCCGGCACAGGCCACGCACTTCCGGTACGGCAACCTCACCTGGGAGCCCACCACACCCGCCCGGACGATCATCTTCCACCTGGCGAACGCCTGGCGTCGCGACAACAACCCGAGCTTCAATCCCTGTATCAACGTCAACACCAATGCGGTGACGGCGTGTTCCGGCGGCGACGGCTTCGCGCTACCTGGCGACGTCATCCGCGAGGACATCGGCGGCACGCGCCTCGCCTTCGGCGACGGGCAGTTCGCCGGATCGCCCGGCAACTCGAACGGACCGCTCTACTACCTCGTCACGTCGGTCGACGTGGCGAACAACTGGCTGTACGGCCTGGCGATCGACCCGAACAAGTCGCTGCCCCTGAAGAACACCGACATCGCCCACACCTATGCCGGCAACACCGCGAGCTTCGCCGCGGAGGTGAACGACTGCTGCCGCATCTCCGCTGCGGTGGCACCGAACGCGCACATCAACAACCCCGACAAGGGCTACACGCTGGGGACCACCGTGACCTTCGGGAACAACACCTGTCCGGTCAGCACCCAGGTGCCGATCGTCAACTGTGTGTACCCCGGAATCTGCAACTTCGGCGTGCCGGCCTCCGACACGAACGGTGACACGCTGCACTACCGGCTCGCTACGTCCACCGAGGCCAACCGTCAGAACCTGCTGAACAGCTCGACCGACAACGTGAACGGCGTCTTCCGGCAGCCGGGTCCGCCGAACGCACCCAACGCGGCGAGCGTCGCCCCCAACACCGGCGTCTACACCTGGAACACCACGGGGGCCACCATCGGCCCGGTCGGCTACAACACACTCTATTCGACGCAGGTCATCGTCGAGGACCTGACCGGCCCCGGCGGAAGCGTGAAGTGCCAGACGCCGGTGGACTTCCTGATCCAGCTCGTGCCGCCGGTGAACCATCCTCCCGTCTGCAACGTGACGAGTCCGCAGAACGTCACCGCGGGCAACAACCTGAGCTTCGGCGGTGTCGGCATCCGACCCGGACGGCGGTGACACCGTCACCCTGAACGGCGTGGGCATCCCCGCAGGCGCCACGATGACCCCGGGGCTGCCGACCAGCCGGCAACCCGGTGAGCAGCACGTTCTCGTGGACGCCCGGGCATCAGCGACGTGGGCTCGGTCGTCGTCCAGTACTCGGCGACCGATCAGACCAACCAGCAGGTGCTCTGTCCGGTGACGATCAACGTCCTCTGCAACGCCGCGCTTTGTAACGACAACAACCCCTGCACGAACGACGTGTGCAGCATGAACACCTGCATGCACCCGCCGAACACCGCCTCCTGCGACGACGGCAACGGCTGCACCCTGAACGACGTATGCAGCGGCGGCTCCTGCCAGCCGGGTACGCCAAAGACCTGCGACGACAGCAACGTCTGCACCGACGACAGCTGCAGCGCGCCGTCCGGGACCTGCGTGAACACCAACAACACCGATCCGTGCAGCGACGGCAATGCCTGCACCCTGATCGACGTCTGCAGCGGTGGCTCCTGTGCCCCGGGCACCCCCAAGAACTGCAGCGACAACAACGTCTGTACCGACGACAGCTGCAACACCACGTCGGGGGCATGCATCCACAACGACAACACCGCCCCCTGCACCGACGGTAACGCGTGTACGCTGACCGACGTCTGCGCCGCCGGCTCCTGCGTCCCTGGCCCGGCCAAGGACTGCAGCGACGGCAACGTCTGCACCAACGACAGCTGCAACACCACTTCGGGCGCGTGCGTCTACAGCAACAACACCGCCTCCTGCGACGACGGGAACGGGTGCACCCTGAACGACGCCTGCGGCGGCGGGTCCTGCCAGCCGGGGACGCCGAAGAGCTGCACCGACAACAACGTCTGCACCGACGACACCTGCAGCGCGCCGTCGGGGACCTGTCAGCACACGAACAACACCGCCTCCTGCGACGACGGGGACGGGTGCACGGTGAACGACGTCTGCGGCGGCGGCACCTGCACCTCAGGCGGTCCGAAGGACTGCAGCGACAACAACGTCTGCACCGACGACACCTGCAAATCGCCCTCCGGCACGTGCCAGCACGCGAACAATACCGCGTCCTGCACCGACGGGGACGGCTGCACGGTGGGGGATGTCTGCGACCACGGCGACTGCGTTCCCGGCGCCCCGAAGAACTGCGCCGACACGAACGCCTGCACGGACGACCTCTGTAGTTCCCCGTCGGGCACCTGCACCCACCCGCCGAATACCGCCCCGTGCGACGACGGCAACCCGTGCACCACGCCCGACCAGTGCACCGGCGGCAGCTGCGGCGGCACGCCCTACGACTGTGACGACCATCTCCCGTGCACCATCGACTCGTGCAACGGCGAAGGTGGGAGTCCCCTCTGCGTGTACGACAACTGCTACGACCTGCCCGGGCACCCCTGCCCGCCGAGTCACCCGGAGTGCATCCCGCTCGTGTGTGGCAACGGTCGTGTCGACGAGAGCGTGGGCGAGACCTGCGATCCACCGGACCCGACCCTCGGACCGAACGGCCAGCCGAAGTGTCGCCCCGACTGCACGAGCTGCGGTGACGGGGTGATCCAGGCGAACGACAGCGAAACCTGCGACGACGGCAACCTGGTCTCGGGCTGCGATCCGAACATGCCCCAGAAGCCGCTCGACGACTGCCTCAACAGCTGCCGCAGCCTGATCTGCGAGGACCCGGCAAAGATCAAGCTCAGCACCGCCCCGAATCAGATCAAGGTCCACGGCCGCATGATCGCGAACTCGGCAGTGGACTTCACGGGCGAGCACTACGTCATCCAGCTCACGCAGTCGCAGACCGGTGACGTCGTCTACCGGGCGTCGCTGCTCAAGGGCGCAATCTCGCAGTGGAGCCCGAGCACGCTCTCGTACCGGAACAAGGGCGCCAAGAAGGCGGGCGGCGGCATCTACATCCTCAAGATCCAGGCCAGGACCGGCTACTACAAGTTCGTGTTGACGGCCTACGGCGATGCCGGCACCGCGGTCTCCGACATGACCACCCACGTGTTCGTCGGCAAGCGCCAGTGGGTCGTTCGCGGCCTCTGGGAGCAGCTGGCGAGGGGCTGGGTGCTCAACAAGAAGGGCACCTTCCTGGAGCCCTGAGCCCGGAGCTTCGTTCCCGAGTAGAGGGGCCGGGCCGCGCAGGCGGTCCGGCCCCTTCGTTTCTACCCGCCCGGTCGATCAGACCTTGGAGAAGTCCGGGGGACGCTTCTCGAAGAAGGCGGCGATGGCTTCGAGATTCTCCGCCGAGCCCACCCGCTCGGCGAACGCCGCGTCCTCGCGGCGCCGCGCCGCCCTGATCTGCTCGTCCCGCGTGGCGAGCAGCAGGCGCTTCGTGTGTCGCACCGCCTGCGGCGGCTGCGCGGCGATGCGGGTGGCCAGCGCCCGCACCGCGGGGAGCAGCTCCTCCGGCGTGCAACGCCGGCGCGCCAGGCCGAGGGCCACCGCGCGCTCGGCGTCGATCCAGTCGGCGGTGAAGAGCACCTCGGCCGCCGCCTGCCAGCCGATCACCACCGGCAGCAGGTAGCTGCTCGCCGCCTCGGGCACGACGCCGAGGGTGACGAAGGGAGGACGCAGCCGCGCCCCGTCGGCGATGTAGACGACGTCGCAGTGGAGCAGCAGCGTGAGTCCGATCCCCACGCCGACGCCGTTCACGGCCGCCAGCAGCGGCTTGTCGAACCCGCAGAGGACGTCCATGAAGCTGCCGAAGCCGGGATCCTCGTCGACGCCCGTCATCTCGCCCAGGTCCTGCCCGGCGGAGAACGCGCCGTCGCGGCCCGTGATCACCACCGCACGAACGGCCGCGTCCTCCTGCGCGTCGCGGAGGGCATCGCGCAGCTCGTGCCACATCTGGCGGTTGAACGCGTTGCGCTGGCGGGGACGGTTGAGGGTGAGGACGAGGACGCCCCCGTCTCGCTCACAGAGGACGGTCTCGCGGGTGGTGGCAGCCATGGCGGTCGGGCATAGTCCGGCGGCGACGCGAACGCCACCCGGGCCCGCCCGCTCACCCGGCCTGCGGGGTCCTGAGCGCGGCCGGCGCGTTCTCGACCGAGGCCCGGTCGCCGATCGCCGTCGCCAGCCGCACGAACTCCTGCCAGACGCCTCGCGCCTGGTCGATGTCCCCGCCCGCCGCGAGCGCCACCGCGAGCTGGTAGTGCGCGCCGTAGTGGGACGGCAGGACGGTGAGCACCGTGCGATACCGTTCGGCCGCCCGGGCCATGTCGCCGAGGTGGTAGTGAAAGACGAGACCCGCCAGCATCGCGGCCTCGTAGTGCGTCGGGTTCGAGGCGAAGGCGCGGTCGTACGCCGTTGCCGCCTCCTGCCACGCTCCCCGCGCCTCCAGCAGGCGTCCCTGGGCGAGCCAGGCGTCGGTGAACTGCGTGTCGACGTCGGTCGTGGCGCGATACTCGGCCAGCCCCTCCTCCGCCCGACCCAGCCGCTCGAGCGCCAGGCCGCGGTAGTAGCGCCCGATGGCGAACCGGGGCTGACACGCGACCGCCTCGTCGGCCCAGCGCAGCGACTCGGCGTTCGCGCCGGTGCGCGTTTCGATCGCGCTCAGGTTGACGAGGATGTAGCCGTAGCACGGTGCCAACCGGCGTCCCTCGAGCAGCATCCGTCGCGCCTCGGCGAGGTCGTTGCGCTCGAGGGCCGCGTGCCCCGCGTTCAGCCATGCACGCGGATTCTCCGGCGCCTTGACGATCGCGTCGCGCCAGAGGGCGTAGTCGTCCTGCCAGAGCGCGTTGCGCTCGACGGTGACGACGGCCAGGACGGCGGCGAGCGCGGTCACGATCGCGGCGAACGCACGCCGCGGGCGCCCGACGACCCGCGTCGCGCTCCGCGCCAGCGCGAAGAGCGCGATCGCCGTTACGGTCCCGAGGCCGAGCATCGCGAGGTAGGGGCGATGCTCGTTCACGGGCTCGGCGAGCGGGAACACGCTCGACTCCGGCGCCAACGTAACGAGGTACCAGAACACGCCGAACGTCACCGCGGGCAGCCGGTGCCGCACCCGCCACGCGCTGACGGCGATCGCCGTCAGCGCCGCAAGGCTGAGCCACGCCTGCGGCTGGAGGATGGACTGGCACACGGGATAGTCGACGCGATCCACGACCAGGGCGTTCGGCCACACGAACAGCCGCAGGTAGTAGAGGTACGCCGACCACTCGGTCATGAGATACGTCCACGGCGTGACGCCCGGCTGGTGCGACGTCTCGAAGATCCACGGCGGCAGCAGCAGCGCCCGGTAGGCGAGCCCCGCGACGGCGATCGCCGCCAGCACCGCGACCAGCGACCACCGGGGCCGGGTCGACTGCGCCACGCTCCGGTCGAGCAGCCAGTAGCCTGCGACCGCGAGCGGGAGGGTCACCGTCGTCGCCTTGGTGAGCAGCGCGAACGCGAACAGCACGGCGCAGGCAACGGCGCGCCCGCGGAGCGCGGTATCGAACGCGGCGAGGTAGAACAGCGCCGCCAGCAGTGCCGAGCGGGCCGAGAGGTAGTTCACCGGCTCGGTGTTGAGCGGATGGACGGCGACCAGCAGAGCGGCCGCCGCCGCGATCGACACGCGGTCCTCGCCCAGCCACAGGTGGTCGCGGACGATGCGGAACACGAGCAGCACCACCAGCGCGTGCAGCAGCACGTTCACCAGGTGCCAGCTCCACGTCGCCGCCCCGCCGACCGCGTAGTTGAGCGCGAACGTGGTCAGGAGAACCGGACGCAGGTCCTTGTTCTCGTGCAGGACGGTGGTCGTATCGGGATCGACGAAGAAGCGCGGGACGTTGCTCAGGCTGCGGATGTAGGGGTTCTGCTCGAGGGCGTGCCAGTCGTCGAAGTGGAAGCCGCCGCCGAGGCTGTTGGCGTACACCGCGCCGACGACGGCGACGAGGAAGAGGAGGGTCGTTGCCGGCATCCTGCCGAAGGCCCGCATCAGAACTCCAAGAGCGTCATGCGCATGTGCTCGGTGGTCATGGTGCCGCCGCCCGATGCGACGCAGCCGCACATGCGATAGGTCGACGAGCCACCCGGGCTCGCCTCGGCGAGCTGCCACGTCATCGTGAGGGTGGCGGACGAGACCGACTCCGCGAACCCGGCGGTCTCGACCGCCGTACCGGCGGCGCACGAGGCGCCCCGGCGGATCGTGACCCGGAACTCGCTGAGGAAGGCCGAGCTGGTGAAGCGCACCGTCGAGGTGATCAGCGAGGTCTTGCCCGCCGTGGTCGTGAACGTGGTGTTCATCACCTCGGTCTCGGTCGCGCAGGCCGACGACACCGCCGTCGACACGTCGCGTACGGCGGTCTGATAGCCTCCCGCGCCCGTCGCTCCGGTCGCGCCCGTGGAACCCGTCGAGCCGGTGGAGCCGGTCGCTCCGGTGGCTCCTGCGGTGCCGGTCCCGGTCGCACCGGTCGTACCCGTGGCGCCAGTCACGCCCGTAACGCCCGTGGAACCGGTCGATCCCGTAGCTCCCTTGGCGCCCGTGGCACCAGCAGCACCGGTTGCACCGGCCGCGCCAGTGGCGCCCGCCACTCCCGTCGCTCCGGTCGGACCCGCGATGCCGGTCGAGCCGGTTGCACCGGTCGCTCCTGTGCCGCCCGTTGCGCCCGTCAGCCCCGTGGCTCCGGTCGGCCCCGCCACACCAGTCGCACCGGTGGAGCCGCTCACGCCCGTCGCGCCAGGGGTACCCGTGGCGCCCGTCGATCCCGTCAGCCCGGTTGCGCCCGTAGGCCCAGTCACGCCCGTTGCGCCTGTAGAGCCGGTGCCCCCGGTGGATCCGGTGACGCCGGTGACGCCCGTCGCTCCGGTCGATCCCGTCGCGCCCGCAGTGCCGGTAGCGCCAGTGGCGCCCGTCGTTCCAGTCACTCCCGCCGTACCGGTCGCTCCGGTCGGGCCAGCGATGCCGGTCGAACCGGTCGATCCCGTGGAACCAGTCGCACCCGTCAGCCCCGTGGCTCCGGTTGGTCCCGCCACGCCGGTCGCGCCCGTGGTGCCGGTGGATCCCGTGAGGCCGGTCGCCCCGGTGGAGCCCGTCGCACCGGTCGCGCCACTCACACCCGTTGCGCCCGTCGGACCAGCCACACCCGTCGCGCCGGTGGAGCCGCTCACGCCCGTAGTGCCCGTCGATCCCGTGAGACCGGTCGCTCCGGTGGATCCCGTCGCACCGGTCGCGCCACTCACACCCGTCGCGCCCGTTGCCGTCGACCCGTCGTGACCCGTCGCCGTGCAGACCGTCGCGCCGGTGACGCTGCCCGTCGCACCGGTGCCCGTCGCGCCCGTCGCACCCGAGCCACACCCGTTCGCGCCGGTGGAGTCCGCGGCGTCACGCCCGTCGCGACCCGTGTGCGACCCGTCGCGACGCCCCGTCGCGCCGGTGGAGCTCCCGTCGAGTCCCCGTGTCGGCGACCGGTGCGGTCCCGTCGCACCGGTCGCGCCACTCACACCCGTTGCCCCGGTCGATCCCGTGGCACCCGTCGCGCCTCGACGGTCACGCCCGTCGCACCCGTGAGTCCCGTTGCACCCGTCGCACCAGTCGACCGGTCGCGCCCGTAGTGCCGGTGGATCCCGTGCAGCGCCCGGTCGCGCCACGTCACGCCCGTTGCGCCCGTCACCCCCGTTGCCCCGGGCGATCCCGTGGTGCCCGTGAGGCCCGTGGCGCCCGTCGGACCAGCCACACCCGTCGCGCCGGTGGAGCCGCTCACGCCCGTCGCACCAGTTGCACCCGTCGCGCCCGTGGTGCCGGTGGATCCCGTGAGACCGGTCGCCCCGGTGGATCCCGTCGCACCCGTCGCGCCACTCACGCCCGTCGCGCCCGTTGCCGGGCGATCCTGTGTGCCAGCCGTGCGCCGTCGCAGTACCCGTAGTGCCGGTCCGCGACTCGCCCGTGAGTCGCCCGTGGCACCCGTCGCGCCACTCAGCCGGATCGACGCCGTGGCGCGCACCGGTGGAGCCGCTCACGCCCGTCGCACCAGTTGCACCCGTCGCGCCCGTGGTGCCGGTGGATCCCGTGAGACCGGTCGCCCGTGGACCCGTCGCACCCGTCGCGCACCGCCGTCGCGCCCGTCACGCCCGTTGCCCCGGTCGATCCCGTGGTGCCCGTGAGGCCCGTGGCGCCCGTCGCACCGGTCGAGCCGCTCACGCCCGTCGCACCCGTCAGCGCCGGTGGACCCGTGAGGCCCGTCGCGCCCGTGGTGCCGGTCGCGATCCCGTGAGGCCGGTCGACCCCGTGCGGTCGCCGCATCGGTCACGCCGGTCGCGCCCGCTCACACCCGTTGCACCCGTCGCACCGTCGACCCGTTGCGCCCGTGGATCCCGTGGCGCCGGTCGGGCCAGTCACACCCGTCGCGCCCGTCGGACCGGCCACGCCCGTCGCACCGTCGCGCCGGTTCCACCTGTCACGCCCGTAGTGCCCGTCGATCCCGTGAGTCCCGTCGCACCCGTGGGCCCGGCGACGCCGGTCGCGCCGGTCGTACCAGTCGCCCCCGTACCGCCGGTCGCACCGATTGCCCCACTCGCGCCCGTTGCGCCGGTCGCTCCGGTGGAACCCGTCGCACCGGTGAGTCCCGTCGCGCCCGTGGGACCAGCCACACCCGTCGCGCCGGTCGACCCCGTCGAACCCGTAGCGCCCGTGGACCCCGTCGCGCCCGTCGCCCCATCGACACCCGTGGCGCCGGTGGTCCCCGTCGCACCCGAGACGCCCGTTGCGCCGGTCGCACCGTCGGTGCCCGTGGCTCCCGTGGTCCCCGTCGCACCCGTGGCGCCGGTGGTGCCCGCCGCACCGGTTCCGCCGGTGGCACCAGAGATGCCCGTCGCACCCGTCGGTCCCACGCTGCCCGTCGCGCCAGTCGATCCGGTCGCGCCCGTCGAACCCGCGACGCCGGTCGCCCCCGTCGCTCCAGTGGTGCCCGTCACACCGGTCGTGCCCGTAGGACCCGCAGTCCCGGTGGCGCCGGTGGTACCCGTCGCGCCCGTCGCACCGGCCGAACCGGCGACACCCGTCGCGCCGGTGGCGCCGTCGAAGCCCGTCGGCCCCGTGGCACCGGTGGCCCCGGTGGTGCCGGTCGCGCCCGTTGCTCCGGTGGGCCCCTCCTCGCCGTGGCCGTCGACGTACGAGAGCTCGAGTTGCGGCGTCGGGTACGTGCCCTCCTGGCTGGCGAACTTGAGCGTCTTGGTGCCCGCCGCCGGCGCGAGCGCGATGCCGTAGTTCGTGTCGGGCGACTGGAGCCACGCCGTCACGATCGGCGTGATGTCCCACTCCACATACTCGCTCTTGCTGTACGCCCCCATCTGCAGCGGATCGATGAGCTGTCCGAGCTGTGGGCTGGGTGCGTTCTTCACCGTCGCATCCCAGTCGCTGACGACCTGGTACGCGTTGATCTGCGTCCCCGACGGAGCCTTCCCCTTCATCCAGAAGACGCGCAGCTTCGCGCGCCCAGCGACGGCCGCCGCCGGAATCTGCGACAGGTCGAAGCGGATGAGCGCCGTGTTCTTGTTGCCGATCGCGAGGGTCGTGACCTTCCCGGCGAGCTTCGCCCCTTTGGTGTACGTGTCGCCGGACGCCGGCAGGACGGTGACGACCGTGGCCGCCCCGGCACTCCGCACCTCGGCGTGAAGGAGGAGGAGCAGCGCGGCGAGCGCGCGGAGGAGGATGCGGGGTCGGGCTGTCGTCGGCGTCGGCATTCGGGACTCGATCGTCACAAAAGTGACTCGCGCGCGGCCTTCGGTCGCGTGGAGTCTGAGGTTCGGATAAGCGTCGACTGCGGAATGCAACGCGCACGCCAGACCCTGCCGTCCCCGCGCAACAGTAGTAGTGGCGCATGAGCCATCCTCCGCCGCATGGACGGATCGACCTCGGCGCCCTCGCACGCCGGGTCATGATCGCGCGCGGGCTGGAGCCCGATTTCCCACGCGATGCCCTCGCACAGGTGCAGGCGCTCGGCGGACCCGCCCGGCCGACGGGCGAGGCGATCCGCGACTTCCGCGCGCTTCCGTGGGCGTCGATCGACAACGACGATTCGCGGGACCTCGATCAGCTGACGGTCGCCGAAGCGATCGGCGACGACGCCGTGAAGGTGCGCGTCGCGATCGCCGAGGTGGACGCGCTCAGCCCGAGGGACAGCCCGGTCGACGCGCACGCGCGCCGCAACACCACGTCCGTGTACACCGCGGCCCGCATCTTCCCGATGCTGCCGGAGCGCCTGTCGACCGACCTCACGTCGCTCGCCGCCGCCGAGGATCGCCTGGCCGTCGTCGTCGAGTTCGTCGTCGACCGCGAGGGCGGGATCGACGCCGGCGACGTGTATCGCGCGCAGGTGCGCAATCAGGCGAAGCTCGCGTACGATGGCGTCGCGGCGTGGCTCGCCGGCGGCCCGATGCCGCCGGCGATGGCGGCCGCGCACGGCATCGACGAGCAGATGCGCCTGCAGGACGCGGTCGCGCAGCGGCTACGCGCTCGACGCTACGAACACGGGGCGCTCGACCTCCAGGTGCTCGAGCCGCGCGCGGTCATGCGCGACGACCTCGTGGTCGGACTCCGCCAGGAGACCCACAATCGCGCCGCGCAGCTGATCGAGGACTTCATGATCACGGCCAACGGCGTGATCGCACGCTTCCTCGAAGCGAAGGCGATGCCGACCCTCCGCCGAATCGTCCGGACGCCGAAGCGCTGGGACCGCATCCGCGACATCGCGCGATCGCTGGGCACCGCGCTGCCGTCCGAACCGGACGCGAGGGCGCTCGCCGCGTTCCTCGACGCACGTCGGGTCGCCGATCCGGTGCGCTTCCCCGACCTCTCGCTCTGCATCGTCAAGCTGATGGGCCGCGGCGAGTACGAGGCCCAGCGCGCCGGCCAGACGCCCGTCGGCCACTTCGGTCTCGCGGTCACCGAGTACCTGCACTCGACGGCGCCGAACCGCCGCTATCCGGACCTGATCACCCAACGCCTGGTGAAGGCGGCGCTCGCCGGCGCGCGATCACCCTACGCCGAGAGCGAGCTCGAAACCCTCGCCGCCCACTGCACGGCGCAACAGGACGCGGCGGCCAAGGTCGAGCGACAGGTGCGGAAATCGGCCGCCGCGCTGCTGCTCGTCACGCGCATCGGCGAGCGCTTCGACGCCATCGTGACGGGCGCGGACTCGAAGGGCACCTGGGTCCGCGTCTTCGACCCCCCCGTCGAAGGCATGCTCGTCCGCGGGCGCGACGGCGCCGACGTCGGCGACCGCCTCCCGGTCGAGCTGGTCCGCGTCGACGTCGAGCGCGGCTTCATCGACTTCGCGCGCGCCGGGTCGTAGCTCAGGCTTTCGGCGCGATTCCGAGCCGCTCGAGCGCGAGCTTCTTCGCCCAGCGGTAGTCCGCCTTGCCCGACGGGCTGCGCACCATCTCGTCGACGAAGACGAAGGCGCGCGGCAGCTTGTAGCGGGACAGGTGCCGGGCGCGCGAACTCGATCAGGTCGTTCTCGGTCGGCGCTTCGCCGGGCCGCGTCTGCACGACCGCGGTCACCTGCTCGCCGAAGCGATCGCTCGGCGTGCCGACGACCACCGCGTCGTACACCGACGGATGGTGCTTGAGCGCCTTCTCGACCTCCTCGGGGTAGATCTTCTCGCCGCCCGAGTTGATCGACACCGAGCCGCGGCCGAGGACGATGATGGTGCCGTCGGCCGCGACGCGGGCGTGATCGCCCGGCACCGCGTAGCGCACGCCGCCGATCACCGGGAACGTCTTCGCGGTCTTCTCCGCGTCCTTGAAGTAGCCGAGCGGCACGTGCCCGCGTGCGCGCCAGCCAGCCGCTCTCCTCGCTGCCCGGCGCCAGCGAGCCGCTGAGATCGTCGCTTCAGCACCAGCGTCTCGCTCGTTCATCGGAACGTGCCGGTGCTGGCCTTGCTGCCCGCCATCGTGACCTGCTGCCCCTGGCCGCCGGTCTCCGAGGCGCCGAAGCCGTCGATGATCATCAGGTGCGGGATGCGCTCGAGGAACGCGTCCTTCAGCGCCGGGGTGAGGATCGCGCCGCCCGAGAGGAGGATGCCGAAGCGCCGAGAGGTCGTAGGCTGGCGCGTCGAGCTGATCGAGCAGCGGCCGCCCGAAGGCGTCGCCGACGATGGTGAGGAAGCGGACCTTCTCGCGCTCGATCGTCGACCAGATGTCGTGCGGGTCGAGGCGCTCGGTCTGGCCCTGGATCACCACCGTGCCGCCCGCGTGGAACGCGGTGAACGCCATCCAGTGCGCCGCGCCGTGCATGAACGGCGGCGCCGGGCAGGCGCGCAGGTCGCCCGCTGCGCGCGGCCTCGACCACGGCGTCGACGCTCGCGACCTTCGGGCCGATCGTCGGCGTGCCCGCCGAGGGCGCCGAAGAAGATGTCCTCCTGGCGCCACAGCACGCCCTTCGGCATGCCGGTCGTGCCGCCGGTGTAGAGGATGTAGAGGTCGTCCGGCGACCAGCGGACGTCGGGCCGCGCGGCCGACGCGCCGGCGCAGCGCCTCGTCGTAGTCGACCGCGCCGGGCAGCAGCGCGTGGCCGGAGTCGTCGGCCACCTGCATCAGCACCTCGAGCTTCGGCAGCTCGCCGCGGATGCGCTGCGACGTTCGGCGCGAAGCGCGCGTGGTAGACGAGCGCGCGCGCGTCGGCGTCGTTCAGCAGGTAGATCGAGCTCGTCGTCGACGTAGCGGTAGTTGACGTTGAACGGCGCGACGCGCGCCTTGTAGGCGCCGACCATCGCCTCGAGGTACTCGGGGCAGTTGTAGAGGTAGATGCCGAGGTGGTCCTGGCCCGATTCGAAGTTCTGCAGCGTCGCCGCGTTCGTGCGTGGACAGCCGAGCCCGCGGCTGCGCAGGTAGTTCGCCAGCCGACGGGTGCGCTCGTTGAACTGCGCCCACGTGTAGCGGCGATCGCGGAAGACGATGCACTCGCGGTCCGGGATCGCCGCGGCGATCGCCTCGCTGATCTCGGCCAGGTTGAAGTTCGTGTTCATGGCCCGACTCGTACCGCATCCGGCGTCCGGGAGCACGCCCTCAGGCGGTCACGCGGATCGGCAGCCGGCGCAGCCCCGTGTGCTTGTTGCTGCGCGTCCATTCTGGCGCCCCGGCGAGGGCAACGTCGGCGAAGCGGTCGAGCAGCTCCCCCAGAATGACGCGCATCTCGAGCCGCGCCAGGTTGGCGCCGAGGCAGTGGTGCACGCCGTGACCGAAGCCCAGATGCGGGTTGGGATCGCGATCGATCCGGAAGCGGTCCGCATCCGCGAACACGCGTTCGTCCCGGTTCGCGGACGCCTCCCACACCACCACCTTGTCGCCCGCCCGGATTGGGCACCCGCCGAGGGCGACGTCGCGGGTGGCGGTGCGCCGGTTGTACGCCGACGGACTCGTCCAGCGGATCATCTCCTCGACGGCCGACGCGAGGCGCTTGCGGTCGGCCCGCAGCGCCGCGAGTTCCGCGGGATGCGACAGCAGCGCCAGGAGCCCGCCGGCCGTCGCGTTCCGCGTCGTGTCGGCGCCGGCGGCGAAGAGCAGCGAGAAGAAGAGCTGCAGCTCGTCGGCGGTCAGCTGCGGCGGTTCCTCGTCCGGCAGGGTCGCATGCACGACGACCGACAGCATGTCGTTCCCAGGACGGGCCCGCTTCTCGGCGATGAGGCGCTCGGCATAGTCGGCGAGATGGCCGAACGCCTCGGCCGCTGCGGCGCTCGTCTCGAACGCGTCGCCGCGCTGGAAGTCGAAGACGTGGTCGATCCACTCGAACAGCGTGTGTCGATCCGCCTCCGGGGTGCCGAGGAGGATCGAGATCGCCTGCAGCGGCAGCTCGGAGGCGACGTCGCGGACGAAGTCGCCTCCACCGCGCGCCGCGACGCCGTCGAGCAGCGCCCGCGTCCGGCGGCGGAGCTCGCCTTCGAGGTCCGTCAGGCGGCGCGGCGTGAGCCCACCGCTCACCAGCCGGCGCACCCGCTGGTGGCGTGGATCGTCCATCATGTTGAGCGCCAGACCGGCGGCCGGCGAGTCCGGGAGGATCGTCCCGCCGTAGGGGCGCGCACCGCCGCGTTCGGAGGAGTAGGTGACCGGGTCCTGGAAGACGGCCAGCGACTCGGCGTGCGTCGCCACGGACCAGAAGCCCTCGCCGTCGGGCGTGTGGCTGGTCGGCGGATGCCAGTAGACGGGCGCCTCGCGACGATGAATGGCGAAGATCTCGTGGGGGAAGCCGTGCGCGAACGCGTCGAGATCCGTGAGGTCGTGATCCGCGAGGCGCGTCATCCGCTGGGTGCCGCGTGCGGCGGCCCGGGCCGGCCGTCCACGGTCGCGGGCGCGGGCGCCGTCGGCAGCCGGCGCACCGCCGTCTTGAGCGGCGCGCGCAGCATCGCCATCGGCTCGGCTTCGTCCCCGGGTGCGTAGGGGCGCGCCAGGACGACGTCCGTCAGGAGGAACTGCTGGTCGCCCCCGGCGCGAAGCTTCGTCATGTTGAGCAGGCTGTACCCGGCAGCGAGCACCGCGTCGCCGGCGCAGCGCGGGCCCGCCGCACGCTCCGGTCCGCTGCGGAAGACGGTCCCGCGGACGATGCCCCATTCCCGCCACGCGGGCGGAATGACGAACGCATGCAGCATCGTGCCGCCGTCGCCACTGTGCACCCACCAGTCGTGGTCGGCGTCGGTGGCGAGGCGCGCGACGTGCGGGTCCGACCAGGCCACCCCCTCGGGATTGGCGCCGTCCCAGTAGCGCATCGGCATCGCGTCGGGGGCGAAGTCGACGACGTTCTCGAAGCAGAACTCGCGCAGCGCCTTCAGCACCAGGCGGGGAATGCCGACGCGGCTCGGCGTCGTGTACGAGTCGAGGTAGTGGTAGGTGGACACCGTTCCCGACGGCAGCGTCGGGAAGTACGAGCCCAGGTCGATCGACAGGCGAACCCGTCGCGTGGCCCGCACCGGACCGTTGCGGACGCCCTCGAGCGCAACGACCGAGTTCTGCTCGGTGAAGCGCATGGTGAAGTCGGCGAAGAGGAGGTGGAACGTGGGGCGCCCGAGCATGCGCGTCTGCCGCAGCAGATTGCGTCCGCTCCCGCCCGCCTCCGGCGTGATCCGCAGGCCGGTGAAGTAGTTGCGGGCACGGGCGTACTCGACCTCGTACGACGCCGAGCGCGCGCGACTGGTCGCCGCATCGAACTCCACGTAGCGTTCCGCGGCGGGCGGCGGCGGCGCGTCGGGGAAGTGCGCCAGATACGTCCAGCCCCGCGCCCCATCCAGCGGATCGGTGGTCTCCACCTCGAGTACCGCGTCGCTGCCCTGCGGCCGCGCGCCGCGCGCCGCCCGGTCGCCGCTGTCCTTCGCCATGAACACCAGTTGATCGTCGTCGTCGAACTCGAAGTCGGCAGGCGCGGCCACCTCGACGTCGCCGCGCGCGTCCATCGGATCGAACTGGAAGGGGATGGTCACGAACTGGCCGGCCTCGACCCTGTAGAGCCGCCAGGTGGCGGTGTGTCGGTCGGGGACGTCGAGGAGGCCCTGCGTCGACACGATCACCGGGTCGTGCGTCCGCGTCAGCGTCTTCAATTCGCCGCCCCCCGTGGCAGGCCCGGCTGCCAGCATCAGGAGGACGACGATCACTCTCGGGTGGGCAGCCACGCTGGGGGCGAACGTCGTACACCCGGACGCCCGGAGTCAACGGCCCCCGTCAGCGCGGTAGTGGCGGGGCACCGGGCTCGTCGAACCGCAACGGGACGACGATGCCCTCGCGGATCCGGTTCGAGAAGTCGGGGGCCTGATCGGCCGCCTTCGCCCGCGCGTCGATCAGGCTCGACGCCTTCACCACCTCCAACGGACGGCTCGTGTCGATGACGTTCTTCTCGTAGAGCAGCTCGTACAGACGGCCGTTCACGAAGAAGCGCCAGTCGAACGGCATCGACACGCCCATGCGCTCGAGATTCGTTCGGATCGTCGTCGTGCAGTTGCCGGTGCCTGCGTTGTAGAATTCGGGCGCGAGCGCGAGACGGTTCATCGACTCCGCGTACTCGAGCAGCGCGCGTCGCGCGCGATCACGCGGCGTCCGGAGCGGATACAGGTAGACGTGCTCGCCGCGATGGTTGGTCCGCAGCCGGATGACGTCGCGCTCGTCGGCGGCGACGTAGTAGAGCTCGTACTGTCGGAAGAATCCCGCGACGGCGGAATACGTCTCGCCGACCTCCTTGCGCGTCTCGATCGAGATCGCGAGGTGCTGGCCGTCGGTGAAGGCCCAGCTCATGATCGTGTGCGCGATCGACGGCGAGCCCCAGTACGACATGAAGAAGTCCAACCGGTCGAGCTTCGCGAGGTCGTAGGTGCGCGTCTCCCAGCGCTCGGTGAAGTCGGTCTCGGAGCGATAGTCGAAGTTCCGGACGTTGTGGATCGTCAGCTCGTCGCCATGGAGCTCCGTGTGGGGCGGCCGCGCGACGTCCGGCTGCCACTGGCGGTCGTTGCTCGGCCGGATCGTGCTCCACCAGGCGAAGAGCGCCGCGGTCGCCAGCGCGAAGGCGACGGCTCGTCGTCCGAACGGCCGCACGAAGAGCAGGATCGCGGAACGCCCCGACCGCCCACACGACGGGCAGGACGGTCGCGCCGCTCCGGGGCCCAGCGAAGTGGAGCGCGAGCGCGCCCCACAGCGCGATGGCAACGGCACCCAGGGCGAAGAGCGTTCGCAGGACCCGTCCGGTCAACCTAACCCCCATGCCATATACGGGGATACAACAACGACAGGCCGAACGTGACCCCGTATCGGGGCGCCGGGCCGGCGGTCGCGAGATTCCAGAACGGCTCGACGAACAGGCTCATGGTCTGGCGTCCCAGGGTGAAGACGCGTCCCACGCCGAGGTTCACCGGCAGCAGCTGCTCGCCGCTCGTCCAGTCGAAGATCATCTGCGGCTGCGATCGGACGAACCACCCGCTGCCCAGCTGAAGGGTCACGAACGGCTGCACGAAGAGGGCGCTCGCATCCTTCCGCTCCGCGTCCCCGGCGAAGGAGACGAGGTCCTGGAGGAGCACGCCCACCAGCCACCGCTCGGGCGCGAACGCCACCGCCGCCGCGGCTCCCGCCTGCCACTTGCCCTGACCGGTGGTGCGATCGCTCGCGGTCGGGAAGACGAAGCTCGGCCCGACGCCCCACAGCACCCGGCGACCGGGATTGAACACCGCCAGGTCGAGGAAGCGCAGGTCGCCGAACCCCGTGACGCCGCTCGGGGTCGTGACGACCGCCGGAATCGTCAGGAGGGAGAGCTGAGGAAGCGGCAGCAGACGGTACTCGGGCAACGGCATGGTCACCGCCAGCCCGAAGACGTTGCCCCGTCCACGGGCGCCCTCGAATTCGGGGGCGTACGAATCGAGCAACCTGATCTGCAGGACGTCGGAGATCGGCGCGTTCGCCGCGTTCACGAGATTGCGCGGCGCCGGACCGAGCGGTTTCTCGTCCGCCCGAGCGCCGCGCGCGGCCACGACGACCGCGAGCAGCGCGCCCAGCGCCACGGCCCGCGCCATCGACCGCAGCCTCAGCGAGCCGCGGGCGGCGTTTCCCGGATCGCCGCGGCGATGTCGCCGCTGACCGTCGCCAGCGCGCGGCCGTGCGCGGCGGCGAGGGCGGCGTACCCCTTCTCCGACACGGGCTCGCGCGCGACGGTGCGCCCGGAGCGCACGGCGCCGCCGGTGCTGCGGCGCACGACCCACACCGCCTCGACCAGCACGGACTCGCCGGGGACGGACTCGAAGCGCTGGACGTCGACCGTCACGCGGTGGGTCGGCTCGAAGTTCGCGAGCGGCGCCACCGCCACGTTCGGCGTGCCGAGCAGGACCGCGAGGTCGCCCGCGAGCGTCCGGGCGATGCCGTCGCCGAGTGGGCCGGCCCAGCGGTTGAACTCGTCGATGTCGACGCGGTTCGGCGCGACCTGGACCACGAACTCGGGTCGATCGACGGTGGTCGGCACGGACACGGGCCCGACCACGACCGCGCAGCGGGTGGCCGGCGCACCATCCGGGACGGCCATCGACGTCAGGGTGTAGAAGCGCGCCGGCGAGGTGGCGCAGCCCCACGGCAATGCCGCGGCGAGGAGGATCGGCAGGAGACGACGCATCACTTGGCCTCCCCGGGTTTTCCACGGATGAGCGACTCCGGATGGCGCTCGAGGTAGTCGGTCAGTCCGCGCAGGCTGCGGGCCGCGCGGTTCATCTCCTGCAGCGTGGTTCCCAGCTCCTGGCCGAGGACCGAGTTCGGCGCGATCAGCTGGTCGGCGTTGTTGAGGGTGCCCCGGGCGCTGTCGAGGGTCTTGTCGAGATTGACGATCGTCTTCTGCAGGTCGTCGCCGATGGCCTTGAAGTTGATCTGGTCGAGCTTCTTGATGACGCTGGTAACGTTCGCCTCGATCGCCTGGAGGTCGCCCGGGATCGTCGGCAGCTGCGGCGGCGTCTGGTTCCAATCCATGGTTGCCGGGGGCGCATCGGGGAAAATCTCGAACGCGACGAAGAGCGCTCCCGTCAGCAGGTTGCCGGATCGCAGCTGCCCGCGGGCGCCGCGGGCGATCAGCCCGTCGATCACACGACGATGCGCTGCAACCGCGGCCTCGCCGGTGGGGGCATCGAGCACGTTGACGCCGAAGCTCATGGGATCGACACGAATGGTGACCGGGACCGAGAACTCGAACGTCTTCGGGTCGAACTGCGCGCGCACGTCGGTCACCTCACCGATCGGAATGCCCTTGAACTCGACCGGCGCTCCCCGCGTGAGTCCGCGAACGGACTGCTTGAAGACCAGCAGGTACGTCTGCGGATCGCGCGCCGGGAGCTTGAACGCCTCGGTGCGGTCGTTGAAGAGCCGGAAGGACGTATCGGCATCGGCGGCCGGAAGGACGGGGCCGTCGGCCGGCGTCTCGAACGCGATGCCGCCGACGAGGATCGAGAGGAACGACTGCGTCTGCACGCTGAGGCCGCTCGCGGTCAGCGACACGTCGACGCCGCTCGCCTGCCAGAAGCGCGTGTTCGGCGTGACGTACTGGTCGTAGGGCGCGTTGACGAACACGCGGACGCTGAGCGCCTTCCCGTCGTCGTCGAGCGCGTAGGAGGTCACCTCGCCGACCTGCAGTCGGCGGAAGTACATCGGAGTGCCCGTGTCGAGCGAGCCGAGCGTCGGGGTCTTCAGTACGAAGAACCGCCCCGGCGTGCCCTCGGTGACGACGGGCTGGGTGTCGAGCGCCACGAAGTCGCGGCGCTTCTTCGACGAGGCGCCGATCGCCATGCCGACGTACGCCCCGGAGATGAGCGTGCTCAGCCCGGTGACGTTGGCGCCCGAGATGCGCGGGCTGACGATCCAGAAGGTGGTGTCGTCGACCAGGAACCCGTCGGTCTTCGGCGCCATCTGCGCCGTGGCGATCACCCGCTTGTGGTCGTCGGTGAGCCGGATCGCCGTGAGCGTCCCGACGTCGACGCCGTTGTAGTGGATCTTCGTCTTCCCCGCCTCGAGCCCTTCGGCCGTCTGGAACACGATCGTGATCGTCGGCCCCTCGCTCAGGATGCGCGCGACGGCGACCCAGGCGCCCGCCATCGCGGCGACGATGGGGACGATCCACACCAGGGGGAGCCGTGTCCGTTTGCGTGAGACGGCGCGGGCCTCGGGAATGACGTCAGGCATGTTGAACCTCGCGCGCGCTCGCGGCGTCCCAGATCAGCCGCGGATCGAAGGACTCGACCGCCAGCATGGTGAGCACGACGACAGCCGCGAAGAACAGCAGCCCCGGTGCGGGCGAGACCGACATGAGGGGCTGCAGCTGCACGAGGGCAGCGGTGAAGGTGTCCACGAACACGTCGACCATCGACCAGCGCCCCACCAGCTGGACCATCCGGTAGAGGCGCACGCGCTGCTCGTTGTTCTCGACGGCGCCGCGCTGCACCGTGCGCAGCAGGTAGCCCAGCGCGAGGATCTTCGCGCTCGGGATCATGATGCTGGCGATCAGCACGATCAGGGACAGCGGCCACCCGGTCGGCGACCACAGCAGCGCGACCCCCTCGAGAATCGTGTCGGAGTCGGCGCCGGCCGCGGTCGTCGTCGTCAGGACGGGCAGCACGTTCGCCGGCACGTAGCAGATCGCCGGCGGCGATCAGGAAGGCCCACGTCCGCTGGATGCTGTCCGGCTTGCGGAACTCGAGCGCCTCGCCGCAGCGCGGGCAGTGCCCCCCATGGGTCCCGGATGCCGGGCGCGAGAGCAGGCCGCAGCCCTCGCAGCGCTGCAGGCCCTGCTGCATCGCCGTCGGCCCGGCCACGGTCACGAGGACGCCTCGACCGCGCGCTCGTCCGTCCACTCGATCCGCTTCCACACCTCGCGCGGATCGAAGCTCGACTGCATCGCGGCGAGCACGAACACCAGCGCCCCCAGGGCGAACAGCGCGGTGCCGGGGATCACCGTCGCATAGTCGGCGATCTTGATGAGGGCGACGAGGACGCCGACCATCATCACCTCGATCATGCTCCAGAGCGCCGTGGTCGGGTGATGGCGCAGCAGGGTGCCGACCCAGCGTGGCGCCCGATGCGCGACGGGCTCCCAGCACGATCGCGAGCATGAACCCGATCTGCAGCCCGGGCGCGACGATCGCCGTGAAGAACACCAGCGCGGCGACGACCTCGCGCCCGTCGCGCCAGAGCTGCTGCGCGCCGCCCAGCACCGTGGTCGACGCCGAGTGCCCGACGGCCGAGAGCCCGAGCATCGGCACCAGGTTCGCGATCGCGTAGAGGATCGCCGCGCCGAGCGCGAGCGCGAGGGTGCGCTCGAGGGAATCCTCGCGCCGGCGCCACAGCTCGAGGTCGCAGCGCGGGCAGCGCGCCGACGCGCCCGGCGCGAGCGCCGGCAGGCGCTGCAGCAGATCGCAGTCCGGGCACGCGACCAAGGCGTACCCGAGTCACGACTCATTGCCCGATTCCACTCCCGAGGTCGCTGGCGATGCTAACCCTCCTCGAATGATCCGGGGAGGATCGTAGCCATCTCGGCCACCAAGTCTGCCATTGGACGCCACGGCGAGCCCCTGGAAGCGGTCCGACGCTGCCGAATGCTACTTCTTCTTCGCGCCGGGGCCCGGTCTGGACCGCGACCACGTCGAGGGTCGACTGGGTGACGACCTTGCCGGCCTTCTTCTTGGTGATCGTCTGCTTCACGATGCCGCCGGGCACGTCCTGTGCGGCCCACGTCTTCTCGACGACCGTCTCGTCACCGTTGGTGGCGGTGGCCTCGATCCATTCGGTCGCCACCTCCTTGCCCTTCACGTCGACGACCTCCTTGCCCTCGGTCACCGAGTAGCCCGCCGTGTCCGGTCGCCTGGGTCTTCTCGAACTTCACCTGGGCCGGGAAGTCGGTCACCGTCTTGGTCTGCTCGAGGGCGCCGCTCTTCTTCTCCGCCTCGCCGCCCGTCACGACCGTCTCCACGGTGACGTGATCCTTGGCCTTGGCGATGAGCTTGGCCGTGGCCACGACCTCCTCGGCGCCGCCGTCGGCGAGCGTCACGACCTCCTTGGTCGTGACCGCCGTCCCCACCGGGAACTGCGACCAGTGGACGAAGGGCGGATTGTTCACCATGTCGCCCGGCTTGGGTGCGTCGGCCGCACACGGGAGCGGCTACCGAGACGGCCAGAACGGTCATGACTGCCAGCTGGAGCATGCGTCCTCCTCGACGGTCGGCGTGGCCCTCAAATCCCACCCTCACGCGTCCGTCAAGGGACGCAAGATGGCCTTCTCGTGTTGACTTGTTCAGGCTTCCTCTCTACGGTCCCGCCATTCGATCGACCGGACCAAGGAGGTCGCCCGTGCGCGCTGAAGCCACCGATCGTCATCGCCGACTGAAGCAGACCTGGCTCCGCGCGCTGCGTGCCGGGGCGGGAAGCCTCGTCGTCGCCGCAGCGGTCGTCGCGGCACCGAACGTCGACGCGGCAATTCCTCCGGTGCAACCCAGCGTCGAGACGCGCGTCGAGCGCGCGCGTGACGCCATGCAGCCCGCGGTCGAGGGGACGTCGGCCGACGGCGCCGTCGGCGACCGACTGGCCTTCATCTGGGGCAATCGATTCGGCGGCGGTGTACGCGTCCCGGGTGGCCCAACTGGCCCAACTGGCACAATTGGCCGAATTGGGGCAATTTCGGGCCCGGTTGGCGGAACTTCTAGATCAGCGCGGCGAGCGCCTCGGCCCCCTCGGCCTCCTCGTCATCCAGCCGACGCCGTTCTGCAACCTCGACTGCGGCTACTGCTACCTGCCGGATCGCGGCAACCGCGCCCGGATGCGGCCCGAGGTGCTCGAGCGGATATTCGCTCGCGTGGCCGAGAGCGACCTCGTGTCGCGGCCCTACACCGTCGTGTGGCACGCGGGCGAGCCGATGGTGCTGCCGCCCGCGTGGTACGAGGACGCCTTCGCGACGGCGGCGCGGTTCGCACATCCCGAGCATCAGGTCTCGCATTCGTTCCAGACCAACGCGACGCTCGTCGACGAGCGCTGGTGCGACCTCTTCCGGCGCTTCGACGTGCGCGTCGGCGTGAGCGTCGACGGACCCGCCTTCCTGCACGACGCGCGCCGCACCACGCGCAGCGGCAAGGGTACGCACGCCCGCGTGGTCCGCGGGATGGAGACGCTGCGACGGGGCGGCGTGCCCTTCCACGTGATCACCGTCCTCACCCGCGACGCTCTCGACTATCCCGACGAGCTGCACGCCTTCTACGTCGAGCACGGGATCGAGCAGGTGGGGTTCAACGTCGAGGAGATCGAGGGCCCGAACGCCGCCTCGACGCTCGAGGCGTCCGACACGGTGGAGCGCTACCGCGAGTTCATGGCGCGCTTCTTCGACCTCGCCACCGCGCACCGAGCCGCCGCTCGCCGTGCGCGAGTTCGACACCATGATCGGCGCGATCCTGCGTCCGGACGAGGCGTGTCCGCTGCCGCCGCGAGGAGCTGGCGCCCTTCGCCATCGTCTCGGTCGACCACGAGGGGAACTTCTCGACCTTCTCGCCGGAGCTGCTCGGCATGCCGAGCGCCCAGTACGACGGCTTCGCGCTCGGCAACGTGCAGCACGACTCGTTCGCGGCGGCGGCCGCGTCGGCTCGCTTCCGTGCGATGGCCGCCGACGTGGCCGCGGGCGTCGATCGCTGTCGCGCCGAGTGCGCGTGGTTCCGCTTCTGCGGCGGCGGCGCGCCGGCCAACAAGCACTTCGAGAACGGCACGTTCGCCTCGACCGAGACGCTCTTCTGCCGCCTCCACCGCCAGACGCTGGCCGACGTCGTCCTGGCGAAGCTCTCCCGTGCCAGCCTGATCCCGCGGAGCCCGCGTACCGGCTGACCGTCGCGCCGCGGTTCGCCGTCGCGCCCGTGTGGCGCGAGCGCCTCGCCCACAGCGCCGGGATCGCGATCGACCCGGACTCCGGAGCGGCGCACCCCCGCGGCGCGTGGACGCCGCTCGACGAAGCCGCGCTCGCCGCGCTCGTCGATCCGGCAGTGACGCGCGCCGAGAGCCTCCCTCCGACCCACCTCGGGCTGATCCTGCTCCCCGAGCGCCTGCGACGCGCCTGGTGGGCATGTGCCGAGCGCGGCGGCGAGGGGACGCTGCCACCGCCCGCCGAGTTCGAGGCGGTGTTCGCCGAGATCGTGGCCTTCCTGCGCTTCAAGCGCCTGCCGATGCCCGAACGGCTCGCGCTCGAAGTCGCCGTGAGCGCGCCCGGCTGCGCGCTCGACCCGCGCCGCCGAGCGCCGGTTCGAGCGGCGGCCTCGGCTTCGGCGAGCGCACCAGCGACAACTCGGCCGTCCGCTTCCCGCTCGGCGATGCTCAACCTCGGCGACGAGGCGACCTTCGCCGTCGTCCTCGCGCGGCCGCCAGAGACGCTCGTCGCACGACTCGGCGCTGGCGCAGTCGCCTACCTCCGCAGGCCCTGGCGAGCCGCTACCTGACCACCTTCCCCGACGAGCAGCGTGCTGCGCGTCCGGCTCGCGCCCGGCGAGGGACTCTGGCTCTCGCCGTTCGGCGTCGTCCACGACGGTTCGACCGAGGGCAAGACCGACGTCGACGTCGTCCTCGGCGTGGCCTAGCGATTGACCAGGTAGCTTCCAGAGGCTACCGATTTGAACATGCGCGCCGTTGGCCTGAAGACTCTGAAGAACAAGCTGAGCGAGTACGTCCGTCTCGCCGCCGGCGGTGAAACGGTGTTGGTGACCGATCGTGACCGCGTCGTCGCTGAGCTCGTGCCGCCGCAACACGGTCGGGCGGAGTGTCTCGGCGACGTGCAGCTGGCCGAAGCCGTGCGAAAAGGTTGGCTCACTCCTCCGAGTCTGGTCAGCGCCTCCCCTCTCCCCGAGGCGACCAGTCGCGCCGCTCGAGGAACTGCTCTCCGAGCTTGCCGCCGATCGGGCCGAGCGTTGATCTACCTCGATACCTCGGTCGTCCTTGCACAGCTCCTGGCCGAGGATCGCGTACCGCCGCCGGCGCTGTGGAACGAACCCATCGTGTCCAGTCGCCTGCTCCAATACGAAGTGTGGACGCGCGTCCACGCTCGAGGACTCGACCGGTCGCATGCCGACGACGTTCGGCAGGTCCTCGGTCGAATCGCCCTGCTCGAGCTGACGGTGCCGGTCCTGGCGCGCGCGCTCGAGCCGTTCCCAGTCCCGGTCCGCACGCTCGACGCGCTACATCTGGCCTCGGCCGACTTTCTCGTGCAGCAGGGCCAGGAGGTGCGCCTCGCCAGCTACGACGGGCGCATGATCGACGCGGCTCGTCGGCTCGGCATCATGCCCTACGCGATCTAGGCCGCCGACAGACGACTCCGGACACGGCGAGCGTGAGCGTGCCGGCCCCCGCTCGCCCCGATGCCGGCCGCCGCGGAGCCGAAGACGCGCTGCTCCGCCGGCTGCACGACCTTCGGGTTCCCCTGCGTCGTCGTCGCCTCGACGAATCGACGATCGCGTTCTGGCGCTGCCGTCGGTCCCCGACGGCAGCGGATTCCGGACGACGCGAATGCTGCCGCACCATCGACGCGATCGACGCGACGATCCCCAGGGAGACGGCAGCGCATGCCCCCCCCTACTCGCTCGTCTTGTTGTTGCGCGCGCCCCCCATCAGCTTCTTCGTCCTCCGCGGTGCGTTTCGGCCGGTCAATCGCGAGCGTGATTTTGTTGCCGAACCGCCCGAAGGAGTCGCTGTCACTCACGGGTGTCTCCCCTGAGCGAGCCACGCTGCTCGAATCAGGAGTGCCGTCAGGATCACGTGCAGGACGACCGCCGGCCACAGCAGAACGCCGCTCGAAGCCGCCCGCGAAGCCGACGTAGGCGAGATACAGCGCGACGGCCGCGCTGTAGGTCGACATGCCGACCAGCGGCGTGCCCGGCCAGCAGGCGACCCCGAGTGCGATCAGGGCGATGCCGAGCACGCGCGCGACCGGGATGGCGACGCCGGCCAGCTCCTCGCCGAGCAACAACCGCCCAACGAGCGACGGCACGATCAGCAACGCCAACCCGGTCGCGATTTCACCGACAGCGGCGAGAACGAGCACCATTTTCATCGCACCGTCAACGCTCATCGCGCGCTTGGGCGAGGGCCTCCTGCATCTCGGCGCGTTCGGCCGCCGTCAACTGCTGCTGCTCCGAGGTTGAAGGTCAGCTTGTTGATCGTGCCGGTGAACTTGAACGGCACGTCGTAGCGATACTCGATGAGCGCCAGCGGCGTGCGGGTGTCGCTGGCCGACGTCGAACGTTTCGTCCTCCGGGAACGTGATCGGAGTGCTGTGTTCCATCGAATTCCTGGCCACTTCCTTGCCGTCCACGGAAAGCACGCCCGTCCCTCCCTTGCCCAAGCCTGGGCCGTCGGGCTTGTAGTCGAAGACGATGGTGTGCTTGCCGGCGCCCAGCTCCGGGCCTTCCCACGTCGTGCGCTTGAGGTCGAGCAGGTTGTAGAGGAACACCACCTTGCCCCGGCCGAATCCGAACTCGCCCTTGCTCAGGAACAGTCCGTAGCCGCCGAAGCGTCCGCCGTCGGTGACGATCATGCCTTCCGCGCCACCTTCGGGGATCGTGACCTCGGCGGTGATGGTGTAGGGCTTGTTCAGGATGCTCGGAGCGCCGCTGTCGGGGACGCCGGTCAGTGCTCCCGTATAGGTGAAGACCGTTCGTCCCGCCGTGAGGCTCGGCCTCGGCGTGTTCCAGCGCGTGAGCGTCGTGTTGTCGAGCGGCAGCACGTCGTACTTCTTCGCCTCGGCGTAGAAGAGGTCCTGCATCTCCTTGAGCTTGTCCGGCATCTTGGCGGCCAGGTCGTTGGACTCGGTGGGGTCCTCCGATCCGACGTTGTAGAGCTCCCACTTGTACCCGGTGATCACGTCCGGCGGCGGCTTGGTGGTCAGCTCCCACGGGATCGTCACCGGAGTCGTACACGCGACCCACCCGTCGTGATAGATGGCGCGGTTGCCGAGCATCTCGAAGTACTGCGTGGTGTGCCGGGTCGGGGCGTTGGCGTTCGCCTTGTCCCACGTGTACGCCATGCTCACGCCTTCGATGGGGCTCTGCGTGATGCCGTTGATCGTATCGGGCGCCGGGATGCCGGTCGCTTCGAGGATCGTCGGCACGATGTCGATGACGTGGTGGAACTGGCGGCGGATGCCGCCCGCGTCCTTGATGTGGCCGGGCCACGACATGGCCACGCCCTGGGCCGTCCCGCCGAAGTGCGACGCCACCTGCTTCACCCACTTGAACGGCGTGTCGATCGCCCACGCCCAGGGCGCCGCAAAGTGCGGGAAGGTCCGGTCCGACCCCCAGAACTCGTACCAGAGGAACTGGTCCTTGACCGGCACCTCGACGCCGTTGAACGTGGTGAACTCGTTCGGCGTGCCGTTGAGCATCCCTTCGGCGCTCGCCCCGTTGTCGCCGCTGATGTAGATGATCAGCGTGTTGTCGAGCTGCCCGATGTCCTCGACGGCCTGGATGACGCGGCCGATCTCGTGATCGGTGTAGGCGAGGTACGCCCCATAGACGTCCGCCTGCTTGATGAAGAGCTTCTTCTGCTCCAGCTCGAGCGAGTCCACCACTTCGCGCCGCCGTAGCTCCTGCCGTCCGGCCACGGGGTCAGCTGGCGCGTTCTCGGGCATGATGCCGAGCCGCTTCTGGTTGGCGAAGATGGTCTCGCGCAGTTTGTTCCAGCCGTCGTCGAAGAGATGCATGGCGCTGATCTTGTCGATCCATTCCTTCGTCGGATGATGCGGCGCGTGCGTGCCGCCCGGCACGTAGTAGACGAAGAACGGCTTCTCGGGCGCGAGCTCCTTGAGCTGCTTCATGTACTGGATCGCCTCGTCGGCCATGGCCGTGGTCAGGTTCCAGCTCGGGATTGCCCTCGAAGGGATAGATGGCCGTCGTGTTGCGGAACAGATTCGGCTCCCACTGGCTCGTGTCGCCGCCGACGAAGCCGTAGAAGTACTCGAAGCCCATGCCGATCGGCCATTGGTCGAACGGCCCGGCCTGGCTGTCGCCTGAAGAACGGCGTGTTGTGGTCCTTGCCGAACCACGAGGTCGCGTACCCGTTGTCCTTGAGGATGGTGCCGATGGTGCCGTTCTCGTTCGGGATGATCGAGTCGTAGCCCGGGAAGCCGGTCGCGATCTCACCGACCACCCCGAAGCCGACCGAGTGATGGTTGCGGCCGGTGATGATCGCCGCACGCGTGGGCGAACAGAGCGACGTGGAATGGAAATTCGTGTAGCGCAGCCCGCTCTTCGCGATGCGATCCAGGGCGGGCGTCGGGATGACGCCGCCGAACGTGCTCGGCGCGCCGAAGCCGTCGTCGTCGGTCATGATGAGCAGCACGTTGGGCGCACCCTTCGGCGGCACGACGCGCGGCGGCCACCAGGGCGTCGACTCCGAGGCCTTCTCCTTGATCACCCCGCCGAACTTCGGATCGGGCGGCGGAAGCTGTTTTCCGTTGAGCGTGGTGGTGGCGGTGGGCGAACCCAACTCACCGGTAACTTGCTGCGCAAGGCAGGATGATGAGGGCGTCACGACCGCGACAGCCGACAGCGCTATCGCGAGAGACCACACTATCGCCTTCATGCACGTCCCCTTCCCGATTTCGCCTTCTTCACTCGCTCGTCTTGTTGTTGCGGGCGGCTTCCATCAGCTTCTTCTCGTCCTCGGGCGTGAGCTTCGGCCGGTCGATCGCGAGCGTGATCTTGTCGATCTTGCCGGTGAACGCGAACGGCACCTGGTAGTCCTTGTCTTCCACGGGCGTGCCGGTGTCGGAGCCGACGTCGAGGTTCTCGTCCCAGGCCAGGATGAGCGGGATCGTGTGCTCCATCGTCTGGCGCGCGACCTCCTTGCCGTCGACCGTGAGCACGCCGGTGCCGCTGCGGCCGATGCCGCTCATGCTGTTGAACGCCAGCGTGCCCATGCCGAGGCCGTCGTACTTGAAGTCGAACCCGAGCGTGTGCTTGCCGGGCGTCGAGCGCCTCCGGCGCCTCCCACCTCACCCACTTGAGACCGACGAGGTTCCAGTTGAAGACCGGCTTGCCCTTCAGCAGGTAGAAGCCGTAGCCGGCGAAGCGGCCGCCCTGTGTGATCAGGACGCCCTCGCCGCCGCCCTGCGGCACCTCGACCTCGGCCGTGAACTTGTACGAGGCGTTCAGGATGCGAGGGCGCGTCACCGTTGGGCGTGCCGGTGAGCGGCGCGGTCCAGGTGAACACGTCGCGGCCCGCGGTGATGCTCGGGCGCGGCGTGATCAGGCGCGTCGCCACCGTCGCATCCAGCGGCAGCACCTGGTACTTCTTCGCCTCCGTCCAGAAGAGGTCCTGCAGCTCCTTCAGCTTGGCCGGGTTCTTCGCAGCGACGTCCTCGTACTGCGTCCAGTCGTTGCGCAGGTCGTAGAGCTCCCACGGGTAAGTGGCCGGATCGGCGCCGACGCCGCCGCTGATGTCCCAGGGCGCTCGCATCACCTTGGTGCTGGCGATCCAGCCGTCGTGGTAGAGCGCGTGGTCGCCCATCATCTCGAAGTACTGCGTGTGGTGCGTCGACGGCGCGTCCGCGTTCTTCTTGTCGAAGGTGTACGTCATGCTGACGCCCTCGATCGGGCTCTGCGGGATGCCGTCGACGACCTTCGGCTGCTTGACGTGCGTCGCCTCCAGGATGGTCGGCACGATGTCGATCACGTGGTGGAACTGGTGGCGGATGCCGCCCTTGTCGGTGATGACCTTGGGCCACGAGATCGCCATGCCCTGCTTGATGCCGCCGAAGTGCGACGCGATCTGCTTCGTCCACGAGAACGGGGTGTCGAAGGCCCACGCCCACGGCACCGCCATGTGGTTGTAGGTCTTGTCCGAGCCCCAGACGTCGTAGAAGTACTTGAGCTGATCGGCGACCGGCACCTCGACGCCGTTGAACATCGCCACCTCGTTCGGGGTGCCGATCGAGCGTGCCTTCCGCGCTCGTGCCGTTGTCGCCGTTGATGTAGATGATGAGCGTGTTGTCGAGCCTGCCCATGTCCTCGACCGCCTGGATCACGCGGCCGATCTCGTGGTCGGTGTAGGCGACGTATGCCGCGAAGACGTCGACCTGGCGGAGGAACATCTTCTTCTCGTCGTCGCGTGAGCTGATCCCAGTCCTTCAGCAGGTCCTTCGGCCACGGCGTGAGCTTGGCGTTCTGCGGGATGACGCCGAGCTTCTTCTGGTTCTCGAAGATCTGCTCGCGGAGCTTGTTCCACCCCTGGTCGAACAGATGCATGTCGCTGATCTTCTTGATCCACTCGGGCGTCGGGTGGTGCGGTGCGTGCGTGCCGCCCGGCACGTAGTAGACGAAGAACGGCTGGTCGGGCGTCAGCGTGTTGATCTGATTCATGTAGCCGATCGCCTCGTCGGCCATCGCGGTGATCAGGTTGAACGAGGGATTGCCCTGGAACGGATAGATGTACGTCGTGTTGCGGGCGAGATTGGCCGGCTGCCACTGGTTCGTGTCGCCGCCCATGAAGCCGTAGAAGTATTCGAAGCCCATGCCGGTCGGCCACTGGTCGAACGGCCCGATCGAGACTGGCCTGGAAGGCCGGCGTGTTGTGGTTCTTCCCGAACCACGACGTCCGGTAGCCGTTGTCCCGGAGGATCGTGCCGATCGTCGCCTTGTCCTTGGTGATGAAGCTGTCGTAGCCAGGGAAGCCCGGTCGCCTGCTCGGCGACAACGCCGAAGCCCGCCGAGTGGTGGTTGCGCCCGGTGATCAGCGCCGCGCGCGTCGGCGAGCAGAGCGCCGTCGAGTGGAAGTTGGTGTAGCGGAGCCCGTTGGCGGCGATGCGGTCGAGCGCCGGCGTCGGAATGACGCCGCCGAAGGTGCTGGGGACGCCGTAGCCGGAGTCGTCGGTCATGATCAGCAGCACGTTGGGCGCGCCCTTCGGCGGCTGGATGCGCGCCGGCCACCAGGGCGTCGACCCCTTCGTCGTGCGCTCGATCTTCCCGCCGAACTTCTGCGGCGGCGCTGGAATCTGGGCGCCGTCGATGCTCATGGTCGCGCTCGGCGACCCGGGCACGCCGGTGATCTGCTGCGCCGGCGCGCCCCGTGGGATGAGAGCGGCCGCGAGCGCCAGACTGCCCACGAGTAGATGACGACGGGTCCCCATGCGATCTCCCTCCTAGAACGTGAAACCGACCCCTGTCATGGGGCCACGGAACTGCAGATCGGCGGCGTTCGTGCCGGCGAATTCGTGGTCGAAGGCGACGACGCGATAGCCGACGGCCACCCAGGGCTGCGTCGACAAGGGCTTCCAGGGAAGCGTGTAGCGGAAGTCGCCCACGATCCCCCAGATCAGCTTCGAGCTGGCGCCGAAGCCCCCGATGTCGGCGCGGAAGTCGAGCGACAGCGTCTCGAGCAGCGGGATGGCCCAGCTGACGCCGATCATCGGGTCGGCCCAGTTGAAGTTTGCCGAGACGTCGGCGGCCGCCTTGGTGGCACCGTCGACACCGGCCGACGCCCGGATACGGTTGCCGAGGTGCGTGAACCGCATGCCTGCGTACGCCCCGAGCGAGATCGGCCGCGTGCGCTGCGGCAACGCCCACCGGCCGAGCGTGTACCCGACCGCCGCATCGACGATCACGGGTTTGATCGTGAGGGTCGCGGCGATGTTCAACGTGCAGAGCGGCGTCGGCACGTTCTCACGCACGCCGTCCTCGAGGGAGCCGCCGAAGGCGTCCAGGAACACGTTCCACCGATCGTGGCGCGCCGCGAAGTAGCCGCCCGCGGCCAGCCCATCGCCGTCGAACACGATGTTGAGGACGTCGCGGACCGTCGACTCGACCTGGACCGTGCGGCCGGCGACGCTGACCGTGCCGAAGGTCCCGGGGATCCACGCGTACGGCATGACGTCGAACTCCCAGCCCGACAGGACGTCGTTGTCGTCCGCGAGGACGGTCGTCGCGGCGGCGAGGAGCACGATCAGTGCGGCGGCGAATCGGCGCATCGTTCTCCTCACTTCGGGAAGAGGAGCTGTATCTGGAACCGCAGCTGCCAGTTCGCCGTCTCGTCCGGCCGGATGGCGTTGTAGAAGCCCTGGAGCTGCGTGTTCACCGGCAGCTCGCCCAGCTTGCCCAGCCTGTCCCCGCCCGGGAGATCCTTGAGTCGGAACAGCCTCCCTCCGCCTCCGCCCACGGGCACGGTCCACTGATCGCCGCTGCTCGCCACCCAGTTGGCCGTCAGGATGGGAGCGCTCACCAGGTACCAGCCCTTGCCGAAGTTGTAGTTCACGAACGGCTGGATGAGGAACTGGTTCACCTTCGTGTCCCCCCAGCCGGCGAAGGACCACTGGTTGTTCGCGAGCGCCCCGGCCACCCACGGCCCCTGCATGGTGAGCGCCACGACGGCCGGTCCCGCGCTGTACTTGCCCGCGCCGAGCTGCCGATCGCTCGCCGTCGGGAAGGTGAAAGTGGGCCCGGCGCCCCAGATGAACTTCTTGCCGCCGGCCGGCGAGAGGAAGAACGTCGGATTGATGTCGCCCAGGCCGGAGGCGGCGTCGACCCCCGGCGCCAGCGACGGCTGGTGGATGATCGGCATGATCCACCGGGTGATCAGGTTCCAGTCGTCGTTCAGCTTGATCGGGATGACCGGCTGGACGTTCATCACCCAGACCGTCTTGTCGTCCGGTCCCGTGTTGAAGTTGAAGTTGTTCTGGAACGGGACGCTGATGAGGTCCGCCACCGGGTTCTGGGTCTTCTTCGCCAGCTCCTCGGCGCTGTCGGTCGTCTTCGCCGGCTCCGCCGCGCTGTCCTCCGCCCACGATGAGCCCGCCGGCAGCACCACGGCCACGAGAACCATCGCCAGCACCCGTCGTCGCATCGAGTTTTCCCCCCGCCGGATCGTCATCACGCCTTCGGGCACGAGCGGACGCAGCCCACGTACGGCGGCACGCAGGCCGCGAGGCCCGGCGCCGCCGCCGCGGCCGCGTCGTCGGCGCAGGTGGTGCCGGCGGCCTGCGCCGCCTGCACGCACGCGTCCAGGGCCGAGCCGCCGCCGGGATTCGCCACCACACAGGCGTCCACCGCCGCCTGCACCTGCGTCGCGCACGCGGCCAGCGCGGCGGCGAGCGTCGCCTGCGTGGGCCCGCCACACGTCACCCGTGCCGTCCCACACTCCTGCACGCAGCTCGCGTCCTTGTTGAAGCATGCGGCCGAATTCACCTGCAGGACCTGCTTGCAGTCGGCCAGCACCGCGCGCGAGGCCGCCTTGGCGCTGGCCTTGCACGCGTCGACACCGTCGGGCGGCGCGCCGCCGCCACACGCCGCGGCGCACTGCTCGAACGCCTGCTGGCAGCCCTTGATCTCGTCGCGGAAGCTACGGCGGGCTGCCGCGCGGCAGCGCGCGTCGTCGATCTGCGCCCGGTAGATGCACCGGACGCGCTTCAGCACCGCGAGAGGAAAGCGCCGGCTGCACTCGTCGAGCGCGACGTCCTCCTTGGCGTCGCAGGCGGCGATCTCCGCCGGGAGGCCCGTGGAGCCATTGCACTCCCGCCGCGTCCAGCGACAGGCGTTGACGCACGTGTGGTCACGCTCGAGGCAGCCGTCCAGCGCCTCCGCGAAGGCTCCCGTCGCGCTCGAGTTGCACTGGCGATAGGTCGCCCGCGCCGACTGGAGGCACGGGTCGGTGCACTGCTGTGCGGCCGCCGGCGCGACGACGCCGGCGAGGAGCGCGATCGCGACGAGCGCGCGCACGCTCCGGGGACGGGACGTCACTGCCCGCGGAACCGATCGTTGGGGTTCGCGGCGAAGCAGGTGTCGGTGCCCATCTGGCAGAGCACGACGTAGGTCGTCCGCTGATTGCACCCGGCGACGCCGATCGTGTACTCGACGCGCTCGAGCCCGTGCCACCCACGGCCCCTGCACGGCCGGCTGGATGAAGTCCTTCGACAGCACGGTCGCCGTCGCCGACGGGCAGTTGAGGTCGAAGCGCCCGCGCACGAGCGCCGTCTCCACCGCGTTGGGCTGCCGCTGCTGCAGCATCTGGTTCTGCGAGACGCAGCCTGCGGCCAGCATCAGCGCGGCGATGATCGTACCTCGGGCACGTGTCGTCGTCATGGTGAGCCTCCTCATGGGTGCCTTCCCTACTGTCCCAGATGCGCAAGTGCAAAACGCAGCGGTGCCGGCGAGATCTTGAGCAGCCCCGAGAGCGGGGTGTCCATCTCCAGGATGAGGAAGATCGAGCCGGCGACCGACAGCGCGCACACGAGGAGCGCGCCCAGGGCGGTCGCATTGCGCGGAGCGAACAGTCCGAAGCTGGCGAAGATCGTCGAGAGCCAGAACACGACCACGATCAGGAAGGGCGTGGGGATCGCGCTGCCGGCGCTCGAGCCGAGGACGAGCCACCGCGTGCGCAGCAGATCGGCCGTCAGCTGGAGCGCGCGGGCCTGGAGGCCGCGCTGGGCGTCGTTCTGCGGGGTGAGTCCGCGGATGGCGTCGTCGATCCGGTCGACGGTGGGGCCCGCCTGCGGCGAATCGAGCGGGGCCGCCGCACGCCCGTCGGACGGCCACGTCGCGTCGAGCCGGGCCGTCAGACCCTGCCGTATCGCTCCCCGCAGATCGTGCGTCTCGGGCCCGTAGGCGGTGAGCACGCGATCGAGCATGAGCACCGTCGCCGCGCTCTGCTGCACCTCGTTGCTGGTCGTGTCGAACGCGCTCTTGGCCGACGACGTGAGCAGACCCCAGCACCAGGGCCGCCATGGTGGCGATCATCGCCATCGCCAGCTTCACCACGTCCTTCGTCTCCGACGTCAGGTGGTGGGGAGGCAGAACGGCTCCGAGTACCATGCCGATCACGGCGCCGCCGAACACGCAGGCGAACACGATCAGCGCGATGGCCGGGGAGCTCATGCGCGTCGCGTCAGTCGCCCGTCGCCGTGCCCTGCTTACCCACCTTCGCCTTGTACGTGTACGGCTGGTCGGCGCCGTACTGCGCGCGGAGCCCACCGTGATCGGTCACCGGCACCGTGACCGGGACGTTCTTCACGGTCGCGTTGGTCAGCCCGTAGGACGCGAGGAGCGTCTGGAAGCTGCCCTTCAGGTTGAAGGAGACGCTGACCTTCCCCGCCTTGGTCACGCCGTTCTTGAGACTCGGCGTTCAGGTTGAACTTGTTGCCGCCGCCGTCGTTCGCCTGGCCCTGCTTGTTGAGCAGGAAGTTCTCGGTCGCCCCGCCGAGGTCGACCGTGACCGGCAGCCCCTGGAGCGAGATGCCCGCGGCGATGTTGATCTTGGCCTTCCACGCGATCGTGTCCTGGCCCGTCTTGTTGAAGTTGAGCGTGATGGTGGAGCTCTTGAACTCCGGCTGCGCGATGGGCGCGAAGTTGACGACCTGGCTTCAGCTGCTCCTCGGTCATGCACTTGATGGTGCTCGACGGCAGCGTGACGATGTTCTCGACCGTGTTCTTCACCTCCTTGCTGCTGCCCTGCACGGTGACGAACGTCATGACGATCGCCGATCCGCCCGGCTGGATCGTCGGGTTGTAGGTGGCGATCGCCTGCCCGAGGCTGTTGACCCCCTCGGCGACCGCGGGCGACGTCGCGCCGGCCCCCTGCACGACGAAGCCGATGCGCGGCTCGGTGGACTTGTCACCCTGGCTGACCGACTGGCCGGTCGTGAACCAGAGGTCCTCGGCGGTCACGGTCGAGTCGCCCGTCGACGTCGCGGCCACGTACGTCTGGTTGGCCGAGCCCAGCAGCCCCTGGAGCGTGATGCCGACCTGCACCGGCGTCGGGCCCGTGTTGGTCACGATGTTGAGCCAGCGCACCCAGTCGTCGTTCTCCGGCACGAACACCTGGCGGGTGAGCGTCAGGTTCAGGTCGGAGAAGACCTGCGGCTGGAAGTTCAGCTGCCGGTTCTTGCCGTTGTAGGGGCAGTTCTCGGAGGCGAGCCCCGTCGCCGGGATTGTAGACCCGCGCCGTCGGCAGCGCCGCGTCGTTGAAGCCCGTGAGCGTGAAGCCGTTGAACCCGAGGAAGGCGTTCGTCAGCGGCACGTTCACCTGGTGCTTCTCGCGTGTACGTCGTCAGGAAGAAGCCGAAGGGGGTGAGCCCGATGTAGTAGCTCGTGACCGTGACCGGCTTGTCGTACGTCGCGTCGGACACCGAGCCCGACGCCTCGGAGTTCGTCAGCAGGGGGGCGACGGCGGTGTTGATGTTGTATTTTGTCCCGTTCGAGTCCTTCAGCTCGACCGGCAGCGCCTGCGCGATCGACGAGCAGACCAACAGGACGGCCAGGGCCGCGGGTACTCGCACCCAAGGAACGATTCATCACGTCTCCTCTCCTGACAGAACGGAAGCGCATAGCGCTCATTCGCAGCAGTGTCGAGGCGCACGGCATGTGAAGCCTCGATGATGGTGCATGCCCCAACCGCGATCGTCCGTCTTGCCATCGTGCGCCATGCGTGATTGACCGCCGGTGACATGGGCCTCGCTCTCGTCCGCGCCGCCGCACCGATGGGCTTCGCCGGATTTCTGCGGCGGCTCGGCAGCCCGGTGGAGCGGCTCATGGAGCGTTCCGGCCTGTCCCCCCGCACCCTCGAGCATCCCGAATCGCTGGTCCCGTTCGCCGCCACGCTCCGCTTCGTCGCCGAGGCGGCCCGCACGGAAGGCGTCGACGACCTCGGCCTCCGCGCCGGCCAGCAGGTGCACCTCGGCGAGGTCGGCACCTTCGGTCGTCTGCTCGTCGGATCCCCCACGCTGCACCACGCGCTCGAGAAGGCGTACCGAGCTTTTCCTTCTTCAATTCCGGCGTCCGGGCGTGGCTCACCCGCGAGCGCGACGAGGTCCACCTGCATCAGGCCTTCTTCGGCGTCGACCCCGCCCACCTTCCCCACTGGGAGGGCGCGGTCCTGTCGATGTACGCCCAGATGGTCCAGCTCGCCGATCCCGCATGGCGCCCGCAGACCGTCCAGCTCTCCGTCGCGGACCTGCCCGGGTGGCGCGAGTCCCCCCTGCTGGCGAACGCCCGCCTCGAGTTCGGCCGGCCCGCGCTGCGCCTCACCTTCCCCGCCCGGCTGCTGCACCGACCGTTCGGGTCGCGGCCGTCGGCGGCCGCCCCCATCGACCTCGAACCCTGGCAGCGCTCGGGTCCGGCGAAGGACTTCAGCCGGCTCGGTACGCCAGCTCGTCACCGCGCTGCTCGCCGACGGCTATCCCGACGTCCGGCGCGTCGCCGAGGCTGCCGCCACGAGCACGCGAACCCTGCAGCGGCGGCTGGCCGACGAGGGCCTGACGTACGCGCGCGTCGTGGCGCAGGCGCGCTACGGCCTCGCGCGGCGGCTGCTGGAGGATACCGGAGCGGAAGGTCATCGACGTCGCGCTCGACCTCGGGTACTCCGACCCCGCCCACTTCACCCGCGCCTTCCGCGGCTGGACGGGCATGTCCCCGCGGGAGTTCCGGCAGCGCCTGGCGCAGGGCGTCCTGGAACCGACCGGCTCCTGAGCGGCGCCCAATGGCAAGACAGCGCGTCCGTGCCGGGGCAGGATGGGCGCGACGTGTCGTCCCCCGACCTCACCCAACGGGTTCGCCAGGTCGTCGGCGTCCTTCTCTCGCGGGGCGCACCCGACCTGCACGTCGTGGCGAGCGTGGTGAACGTCAGCGTCCGCACTCTGCAGCGCCGGCTGCGCGCCGACGGCGTCAGCTACGCGCGAGTCCTCGCCGACGCGCGCTTCGAGGCGGCGCGGCAGATGCTGCGGGACTCGGACGTCCGCATCGGCGAGGTGGCGCGGACGCTCGGCTACTCCGACGCCGCGCACTTCACGCGGGCGTTCCAGCGCTGGACCGGCGTCACGCCGCGCGACTTCCGCCGCCGGGCCACGGCGGGCTGACCGTCACCCGGCGCGCCGCGCCGTGTGCAGGCCGACCATCCGGGCGATCATGACGGCGATGTAGAGCTGGCCGACGATCGCCTCGGCGACGCAGACTCCGCCCGCCGCCGGATTCGCGGGGTGAATCGTGCCGTAGCCCAGGGTCGTCAGGGTGACGAAGCTGAAGTACGTGAGCACCGCAGTCAGGTCGAAGCCCTGCGCGAGGAAGCTGCCAGGAATCTCGAACGAGCCCGGTTGCCAGCGCTCGAGGAGGAAGTACAGGGCGCCCCAGATCAACCCGAGCAGCATGTAGGCACAGGCCGCCCCCGCGATCGTGTCGACCGTCACCTCGCGATCGGCCAGGACGTGGCGGACGACGCGCCAGCAGACGTAGCAGAAAAAGACGAGCCTCGCGGCCGCCGATATCTCCGTCGTCAGCGCCGAGCCCGACCACGTCGCCACCAGATGGGCGACCGACGCCGCGAGGAACAGGCCCACCGCGACGCGGCGTGCCCGCACCGCCGCCAGCGCCGCCACGAGGAGGAGCATGGTGAGGCCCCGGGCGATCAGGATGCCCCTCGGCGCGGCGGCGATGACCGGCGCGAGCATCAGCTCCGCGCACATCATCGCCAGGAGGAATCCGAAACGGTGGGCTCGGCCGACCGTGAGCGGATTCATCGCCGCGTCAGTGTGCGCTGGCGACCGTCGCGCTGCCGGCGCCCTGCGCGTGCAGGGCCGGCTTCGCCCGTTCCAGGTATCGCGTCGCACCGCCGCGCTCCAGGCGCGCGAGGAGGACGTCGACCGTCGGCTCGATGCGCGAGAGGATCGGACGCGGATAGACGCCGATCCAGATCATCGCCGCGACGAAGCAGGCGGCGACGAAGATCTCGCGACCGTTGAGATCCGTGAGGTGTCGCGTCTCCTCGTGTCGGACCGGGCCGAACACGACGCGCTGGTACATCGTCAGGAGGTAGACGGCGCCGAGGATCACGCCGAGCGTCGCCAGCACCGCCGCGACCGGATGCGAGCGGAAGGCTCCCGCCATGATCAGGAACTCGCCGACGAACCCGTTCAGGCCGGGCAGCCCGACGGACGACAGCACCACCACCAGGAAGAGCGCCGAGAAGATCGGCACGATCCCCCAGATGCCGCCGTACGCTTCGATCTCGCGCGTGTGGCGGCGGTCGTAGATGAAGCCGATCAGGATGAAGAGGGCCCCCGTCGAGAGCCCGTGGTTGATCATCTGCAGGACGCCGCCCGAGATCCCGATCCAGTTGAAGGCGTACAGCCCGAGCATGATGAAGCCCATGTGGCTGACCGACGAATAGGCCACGAGGCGTTTCATGTCCGGCTGCGGGTACGCGACCAGCGCGCCGTAGATGATGCCGACGACCGAGAGCGCCATGATGATGCCGAAGCCATCCTGCGCCGCCGCCGGGAAGAGCGGCAGCGCGAAGCGCAGGAAGCCGTACGCACCCATCTTGAGGAGCACGCCGGCGAGGTCGACCGATCCGCCCGTCGGTGCCTCGGTGTGCGCGTCCGGCAGCCAGGTGTGCAGCGGGAACATCGGGATCTTGATCATGAACGCGAGGGCGAACGCCGAGAACAGCCAGAACTGCTCCCGCGGCGTGAACATGACGCCGTACAACGTCACGATGTCGAACGTGAGCGCGCCGTCGGGCCCGCGCCCGCGCAGCACGACGTACAGCATGGCGACGAACATGAACGCGCTGCCGACCATCGTGTAGAGCACGAACTTGATCGCCGCGTAGCGCCGCCGCGGCCCTCCCCAGATGCCGATCAGGAACGCCATCGGGATGAGCATGAACTCCCAGAAGAAGAAGAAGAGCATCAGGTCGGTCGCCAGCAGCGCGCCCACGACCGTGCCCTCCATCACCAGCAGCAGCGCCATGAAGCCGCGGACCCGCTTCTGGATGTCGGTCCACGATGCCAGGATGGTGAGGGGCGTCAGGAAGGTCGTCAGCAGGACGAGCCAGAGCGAGAAACCGTCGACCGCGAGCGCGTAGTTCACGCCGAGGCTCGGCATCCAGGGCGCCGTCTCTGAGAGCTGGAGCGTGCCGACCGCGGGGTCGAATCGCGCCAGCATCCACAGCGAGAACAGCAGCGGCACGAGGGACAGCGCGAACGCCGCCCGTCGGGGACCCGTGGCCGGCTCCGCCGGCAGCATGGCGACGATCAGCGCCGCGGCGAACGACGTGAGGATGATGAGCGAGAGGATCGGGACGGACGCCATCGTGGAACCCACGGTTTATCGCCGATGGCCGTTACGCACGCAACCGCCGCCGGTACGCACCCGGCGCCATCCCGAACCACCGCCGACACGCACGGCCGAAGTTGGCCGGATCGCCGTAGCCGAGGAGGTGACTGACCTCGGCGACGCCGTAGTCCGGGTTGGCGAGCAGCGTCGCCGCCCGCTCGCGACGATGCGCGTCGATCAGGTCGTGGTAGGTCGTGCCGGCACCCCGGAGCCGTCGGATGAGCGTCCGACTGGAGAGGCGCAGCCGTCGGGAGACCTGCGCCAGCGACAGATCGTTTCCTGCGCTCGCCTCGACGAGCTGCTCGATGCGCGCGACGACGTAGTCGTCACTCTCGAGCCGGCGATCCATCGCCTCGAGCGTGCGCAGCGACGTCTCGTACATCCCGGCGTCCGCCATCGGACAGCGGAGCGCCAGCCACCGGTCGGGCATGACGAGCGCCGTCCGCGTCGCGTCGAAGCGCAACGTCCCGTGGAAGTGCGCCGGGTAGTCGTCGGCCCATGCGGGACGCGGCCACCCGAACTCGAAGGTCGCATCGTGCATCGGTCGGCCCAGCACCGATTCGACGAGCAGCTGGACGCTCAACATCGTCGACTCGATCAGCGGAACGCGCTCCGCCGATGCGACGACGATGCGCTCCTCGACGGCGAGGGCGACGCCCTGCGGCTCGCGGCTGCGCCGGAAGCGCAGGTAGGGCGCACGCACGTGGCCGAAGCGCTCGATGACACCGACGCTGTCGCCGAGCGTCGGTGCGCTCACCGTCGCGAAGCCCAGCGCCCCGTGCGTCGCGGCCTGGAAGTGGCTGCCGAGGACGAGTCCCCACCCCGGGGGACCGATGCGATTCAGGTCGCGGGCCTGCTGCAGCTGACGCTCGACCGTGATGTCGCCGTCCGCTCGCTCCCCCAGCGCCGCCTCGAGATCGGGGGTGGTGCCGAAGACGCGCAGGGCGAGCTCGAAATACGCGCCCGGCATGGGCAGCTGGGTGGTCCACTTGGCCATGTGTGTCACCAGATGACCATTCGTTGGCGAGCCATACACTTCCGCGGCGCCCGGGCGCAATGACATGACGTGAGCCATGTCGACACACGATCGCTACGCGCGCGCCGCCGGAGACACCGAGTGGCATGTCCCTCAGCAGTTCCCCACCACCTTCCGCTGGGAGTACGAGGACGGCCGCGAGAAGCTGCTGAACCTCTACGAGAAGGGGAAGAAGCCTGCAGTGGAACGCCACCGAGCGGATCGACTGGTCGCAGGACCTCGATCCCGAGAACCCGGAGCAGCTCCCCGACGAGACCATCCCGATCTTCGGCTCCGACGTCTGGCGCCGCCTGACCGCGGCGGAGAAGGCGACGGTGCGGCGGCACTTCCAGGCGTGGCAGCTGTCGCAGTTCATGCACGGCGAGCAGGGCGCGCTGATCTGCACGGCCAAGATCGTGCAGCAGGTGCCGAACGTCGACGCCAAGTTCTACGCCGCCACGCAGGTGATCGACGAGGCGCGCCACGTCGAGGCGTACGCCCGGCTGCTGCACGAGAAGTTCGACCTCGCGTATCCGATCAACCCGCATCTCAAGCAGCTGCTCGAGGACACGCTCACCGATTCCCGCTGGGACTTCACCTATCTCGGCATGCAGGTCCTGATCGAGGGCGTGGCGCTCGCGTCCTTCGGCCTGATCCGCGACCAGTCGAAGAACCCGCTCGCCGCCTCGGTCAACGCCTACGTCATGCAGGACGAGGCGCGGCACGTCGCCTTCGGCCGGCTGGCGCTGCGCGACTACTATCCGCACCTCACGCAGAAGGAGCGCGACGAGCGCGAGGAGTTCGCGGTCGAGGGCTGCTACCTGCTGCGCGACCGCTTCCTCGGCGAGGACGTGTGGGAGACGCTGGGACTGCCGGTCGCCGAGTGCACGGCGCACATGAACCGCTCGGAGTTGATGGCGATCTTCCGCACCAGCCTGTTCACCCGCATCGTCCCGACGATGAAGGAGATCGGGCTCTGGGGGCCGCGCATCCAGCGCGCGTACGCCGACATGGGCGTGCTGGGCTTCGCCGACGCCGACCTCGAGGCGGTGGCGTCCCACGACGAGCAGGTGGGCGAGGAGTTCGACCGCCGGCGGGCCGCGATCGAACGCGTCGCGGCGCAGGCCTAGGGCTGGCGCGCGCCCGACGGTTTCACGACGGGCTCACGATTCGGCTATACTTCGGCCCCCGGGCGGGGGGGCCCGGTGTGATTGAGCGAGCTCTCCAAACGCTTCGAGCGCCGTCTGAAGCGCCTGGTCTTTGGCACCCTGCTGTCCAGGAACCGGGGGGCCGTCGACGTCCCGACCCTGGACCTCTCGAGCATCCGGCGGGTCCTGTTCGTGCGGGCGAACTTCCGGATGGGCAATCTCCTGCTCGTCACGCCCGCGATGGCGGCGGTACGACGCGCACTGCCCGCCGCGCGCGTGGACGTGCTCGGCACCGCACTGCACGAGGTGCTGCTGCGCCACCATCCCGACGTCGACGGCATCATGCGCCTCTCGCGGGGCACCCTCGCGCGTCCCTGGTCCCTCCTGGGGCTGGCTCGCCGGATCCGTCGCGCGCGCTACGACCTGGTCGTGGATTGTGCCCGGGGCGGAAGCTTCCTCGGCGCCGTGCTGTGCGGCCTCTCTGGAGGGCGCTACCGGGTGGCGGCGGCGTCCAGTCGGTATCGCGCCGCGTTCAACGTCCTCGTCCCGCGCCGAACGGGCGACCGCCACAAGATCGACCTCCTCCTCGGCGTCCTGGAGGACATCGGCATCCCGCCCGTGACCCGCGACATGAAGGTCGCGCTCACCGACGAGGAACACCGTCAGGCGGCACGGCAGTGGGAGGCCTTCGGGCTCCCCGATGCGGAAGCGGTCGTCGGGGTGATGGTCGGCGGGCGTGGGGGGAAGCGCCTTCCCATGCAGCACCTCGTGGAAACCGTCGTCGGGCTTCGGCGGCGTGCCGTCCACGTGGCACTCCTCGTCGGCCCCGAGGAGCAGGAGCTCATCGGCACGCTGCGCCAGACGATGCCCGAGGAGGTCACGATCATCCCCCCCCTCCCGCTGCGCGAGTTCGCCGCCCTCCTGGCTCGTTTCGCGCTCGTCGTCACGGCCGACACGGGCCCGATGCATCTCGCGGTGGCGGTCGGCGTCCCGACGGTCGCGCTCCTGCGGTCGCAGGCGTCGCTCCGCTATCGTCCGCTCGGGGAGCGCCACCGCGTGCTCTACGACGAGCGAGCGGTCGCGCCCGACGCCGTGATCGCCGCCGTCGATTCGATCCTGCGCAGCGAAGCCGACGACGCGCCCCCGGCAGACGCGTCGCTCCTCGGCTGAATGGCCGTCTTTACAGCCTTCCGACGCCGGGTGTAGGCGGAGGGCATGGGGCTGCCATACGAGCGACTGGGCTTTCTGGACAACTCGTTCCTCATCGCCGAGAGCCCGACGATGCATATGCACATCGGCGGCACCGCCACCTACGAGGCGGGGCCGCTCGGCACCCCCGAGGGCGGCGTCGACATCGAGCGCATCCGTGCCTACGTCGCCTCGCGGCTGCATCGCATCCCGCGCTATCGCCAGGTGCTGCACCACCTGCCGATCGACGGCCATCCGGCGTGGGTCGACGACCAGCACTTCAACATCGACTTCCACGTCCGCCACACGAGCCTGCCGCGCCCCGGTGACGATCGCCAGCTGAAGCGGCTGGCCGGGCGCATCATGTCGCAGCAGCTCGATCGCTCGAAGCCGCTGTGGGAGATGTGGATCGTCGAGGGGCTGAGCGGCGGTGACCACTTCGCCATGATCACCAAGGTGCACCACTGCATGATCGACGGCATGTCGAGCGTCGATCTCCTGGAGGTGCTGCTCACGCCGACGCCCACGACGACGATCGATGCGCCCGCCCGCTGGGTCCCGCGGCCGACGCCCGGACGCTGGACGCTCGTCCAGACGGAGCTGATGCGCCGCGCCCGCATCCCGTTCGACACGGTGGCCGGGTTCCGGCGCGTCATCGCCGAGGCCGAAGATCCCCGCTCGAACGTCCGCGCCATGCTGCGGGCGGTCCGCGACACGGTGAGCCTCGGGCTCCGCCGCTGCTCCGACACGCCGCTCAACAAGCCGGTCGGTCCCCACCGCCGGCTCGATTGGCTCGCCATGAGCGTGGCCGACGTGAAGTCGGTCAAGCAGAAGCTCGGCGGCTCGCTCAACGACGTCGTGCTCGCCACCGTCGCGGGCGCCGTTCAACAGTTCCTCGAAGAACGGCGCGTCAGCGTCGAAGGTCTCGAGTTCCGCGTCATGGCGCCGGTGAGCGTGCGCGCCAGCGGCGAGCGTGGGACGCTCGGCAACCGCGTGTCCGCGTGGATCATCGACCTGCCGATCGCCGAGCGCGACCCGCGCCGGCGCCTCGAGCGCATCCGCGAGGAGACCGCGCGTCTCAAGGAGTCGAAGCAGGCCCTCGGGGCCGACCTGCTCACGCAGGCGGTGGCGTGGACTCCGTCGACGCTGCTTTCGCTCGGCTCGCGCATGGCGATGCGCGCGCTGCCCTTCAATCTGGTCGTGACCAACGTGCCCGGGCCGCAGGTGCCGCTGTACCTCCTCGGCGCCCGCATGCTCGACAACTACGGCGCGCTGCCGCTCACCGACTACCTCGGCCTCGGCATCGTCCTCTTCAGCTACGCCGGCCGCCTCTGCTGGGGCTTCACGGGCGACTGGGATCTCATGCCCGACCTCGCCGACTTCGTGCGCGCGACCGAGACCTCGTTCGCGGAGCTGTGCGCGGCCGCGGGGGTCACGCGCGGCGCCGCAGCCCCGGGACCGCCGACGCTGCCGCTCCGCCCGACCGCCTCCGCCGCGGAGTGACGCTCAGGTGGGTGGTCCCTCGGCCTCGTTCAGCGAGGTGACGATGCCACTGCCCACCGTCCTCGGCCAGGGTGAGGGTGGTCGCCACCGGGCCCACGTCGGCCGTGTGCGCCGTCACGCGGTAGTGGTAGGTCGCCTGCGTCGCGCTCGGCGCCGTGCTCCCGGTGAGATCGAACGTCACCCGCGGCTTGTTCGCGGCGGAGTCGGGCTTGACCCCCTGGATCGCCTGCAGCTCGCCCTCGAGCCTGGTGCGGGCCGTGCCGCTGCACAGCTTCACCGCCTCGGCGACGTTCGCCTGGCCGTAGTAGAGCTCCATGAAGCGGTCGGCGACGGCTCGCGAGGCCGACGGCTGCCGGCTGCACGCCGCGCCGACCAGCGCCAGCGCCGCGACGACCACGGTCACGCTCGGTCGCGGCATCAGTGCCCGCCTCCCATGGTCTTCCGCCACTGGTCCGTGCAGCTGCGGACGGTTTCGACGTCGGTGTTGGTCTTCTTCGCGATCTCGTCGGCGCTGAGACCGCCGCCGCCCTGATCGAGGACCGCAACGATCGGTGCACAGCCCGACGGCGCCGCCTTGGCACCTGCGGCCGCTCCCGCCGGCGCCTTCGCGCCCGCCCTGGCCTTCCGCCACTCGTCGGTGCAGTTGCGTACCGTCTCGACGTCGGTGTTGGTCTTCTTCGCGACCTCGTCGGCGCTGAGACTGCCGCCGCTCTCGTCGAGCACCGCCACGATCGGCGCGCAGCCGGCGGACGCCGCGGCCCAGGCGCCGGCAGGCATCATCATGGTGACGGTCAGGAACGACGCTGCCGCTGCAACCGTCGATCGCATCATCGTGGGCCCCCCTCGCAGCAGTCGGATCGTCGTCGTCTGTCAGATCGCCGCCGGTCTGGCAAGGGATTCGACCCCGGTATCGCCGGTCGCCGCCCGCACCGGACGCAGGGGCAGGCGGTGTTCGTCACGCTGACGATCCCGCTGACGCCTTGACACGCTCGCCATGGAACCGTAGCGACGATCGGGTTGGCGCAACCTCATCCCGCCCTGCGCGTCGATCCCCCGGTCGAGGCGCCACCCGCGTCGAGCGCCGGTCGACAGCTCGCCGTGACCCGCCACGCGGGCCTCATCATCGGGATCGTCCTGCTCGGCGCGCTGCTCGCGTATCATGGCGTCGCCGAGATCGGCGCCGCGCTCGCGACGGCCGGCAGCAGCGGACTCGTCGTCGTCGCGCTCTTCCACCTCATCCCGATCGCCCTCGACGCGCTCGGCTGGTGGCATCTGCTCCCGACACGCGAGCGTCCACCGCTCCGCATCTTCGTCTTCGCGCGCTGGATCGGGTTCTCGATCAACAGCCTGCTGCCGGTGATGCAGATCGGCGGCAACGTCGTGCGGGCCCGTCTCCTGATGCGCCACGGCGTCGTCGGCGTGCTGGCGGCGGCCAGCGTCGTCGTCGACGTGACCACGTTGATCGGCTCGCAGGTGGCCTTCGCGCTCTTCGGGCTCGGTCTCCTCATCGCCCGCCTCGGTGGCGACACGCCGATGATGCCCGTGATCTCGGGCATCGTCGTCATGGCGTTGCTGGTCGTCGGGTTCTACTTCGTACAGCGCCGCGGCCTCTTCGGCGGTCTCACCCGCGGGCTCGAGCGCGTCGTGCGCGTCGGCGACTGGCTCGTCGCGAGCGCCGAGGGCATCGACCAGGCCGTGCGCACCGTCTACCGCCGACGGACCGCCGTCGTCGCGGCCGCCACCTGGCACCTCGTCAGCTGGATCGTCGGCGCCGTCGAGGTGTGGCTCACGCTCTGGTTCCTCGGACATCCGGTGAGCCTCGCGACGGCGCTCATCGTCGAGAGCCTCGGCCACGCCATCCGCTCGGCGGCGTTCGCCATTCCCGGCGGTCTCGGCGCGCAGGAGGCCGGCTACGTGATGCTCGGCCAGCTCGTGAGTCTCGGCCCGGACACGGCGATCGCGCTCTCGCTCGCGCAGCGGGTCCGCGACCTCATTCTCGGCCTTCCCGGACTCGTCGCCTGGTGGCTCGGCAGGTGACCTCCGATGCGCACGATCGCCATCGCTCTCGTCGCTGCCGCGTCCCTCTCGTTCGCTGCGCCCGACCCGAAGCTCGCGACCACGGAGCGTGCAGCCATCTTCAAGGCGGCGGGCTTCAAGCCGCGCGGCGAGCAGTACGTCCGCTGCAGCGACGAGGCCGCCTCGTACTCCCCGGGTCGGATCGAGATCGTCGACCTGAACGGTGACGGCAACGCCGAGGCGTGGGTCCAGGAGAGCAGCACCTTCTGCTACGGCAACACCGGCGAGTACTTCGTGCTCGTCGCGCGCGAACCGAGCGGCACCTGGCGGAAGCTCCTCGAGGGCGTCGGCATCCCCTCCGCGCTCGAGGCACGTCACGACGGCTGGCCGGACATCGAGATCGGCGGCCCCGGCTTCGGAAAGTTCCCCGTAGCGCGCTGGACCGGCAAGGCGTACGGCGCGCCGCGGTAGGGACGCCTCAGGACAGACGATCCGCAGCGCGACGTCCCAGATAGACGCCGACTGCCGTCCCGACCACGCTCACGACGTAGCCGGCCATGAGGCCCGCCGGCGCCGCGAGGTACCAGCCGATCCAGCCGCCGATGGTCGCACCGATCAGAGCGAATAAGCGGCTCATCCGCCCCTTCCAACATGGCGTGTCGGCGGCGGTGCCATCGGTGCCTGCGCTATGGATCGATTCGAGAAGTGGCCAGGGCCGGGATTGAACCAGCGACACCGCGATTTTCAGTCGCGTGCTCTACCAACTGAGCTACCTGGCCTCGACGGAAGGTCCAGTCTCCTAGCGGCTTCCAAAAGGAGCGTCAAACCCGTGCGGACCTCCAGCTTGACCTCGCACGGGTCGGAGCGAATACTCGTCGCGAAGGGGGTCCGCCGTGCTGCACGCCGCGAGCAATCGGCCGCTGCCCTGTGCGTTCTGCGAGGGAACGGGCGTCTGGCCCGACCCCGACATCGACCCGCAGGCCGCAGACCCGTGCCCGCTCTGCTGCGGCGTCGGCGTCGTCGCCGCCATGCGCACGGACGAGCCCGGGGTGACCGAGCCGGAAGCACTCACCCTCGAGCGCATCCTCGCGGCGTTGGGTGACCTCACCGCCGAGGAGCGGCAGCGCCTCTACGAGGTGCTGCACACGCAGTACGACTGCCGCATCTACCGCTGACGCGGCGGCTACTTGATCTTGTTCGCCTTCTTCCCGGGGGCGACCTTCGCCGGCGCGGTCGCGGTCTGCACACCGATGGTCACGCCGACGCGGATCGCGCCCGTCAGGGCGGCGAGGTTCAACCCGCGTTGATCGATCTTCAGCGTGATCGCCTTCTTCGTCTGCGTCACCGTGATCGAGCCGCTCGGCTCTGCGGAGACCTTGTTGTTGCCCGCCAACACGTCGACGTTCTGGTCGGCGGCGCGGAGCTTCTTGCCGGCAGCGGAGAAGTGCCCCGCGCGAACCAGCAGCAGCATGGCCTGGGCTCCGGTCTGGTCGGTGATCTCGACCCACGTATCGTCGCGCGTCGCGTCGGCCGAGCCGATCTTGGCCCTGGTGAAGGACACCGCGAGCGCCAGCGTGTCGCCGGGGACGGTTCCGTCGGCGGCCGCGGGGCCACCAATGGTGATCTTGCCCTTCGGCTTCCCCAGCTTCGCCGCTTTGGGGAGTTCGGCTGCACTCGGGAGCGGTGACAGCGTGCAGATGATGCGCATCCCCGAGGTCGAGCCCGGGAGTCCGGGCGACTCGGTGTGGACCACGTGGCCCTCGAGCGTGAGGGCGCCGGTCGCGAAGTCCAGCGGAGCGCCCCGCACCGGATAGACCTCGCCCGACACCGTCTCGCCGAGGCCGGTCGACAGCCGCAGATCGGTCGGTAGTAGACCGCAGCGTGCGCCGTTGCCGCAGAAATCGGTGTCGACCTCGGTGTACAGGCTCGGGATGGTGACGTTGCCGCCGGCGTCGATCGTGCCGGGGAACGGTCCCGCGTTGGGAATGTCGACGTAGGCGTGGATGCTGTTGCCGAAGACCGGGAACTGCTGCTCGACCCAGTTCGCCGGGCGGCTGAACGAGATCGCGCCCGTCGCGGCGTCGAGATCGACCGGGAACTGCATGCCGATCATGCCGGGGATCCGCGGCGCCGTGTTGCCCAGCGGCTTCTTGATCAGCTGCCGCGCCTCGGTGACCGTGCACGTCCCCGTGACCGCGTGCGCCGAGGCGGCGCCGAGGAGCAGCCCGAGACCGATGATCCCTGCGAGATGTCGCATCACGCCCTCCCGCGCTTCGGCAGCTTGTAGACGTTCTTCTTCTGGGCGAACACCCGACCCTTCGCGAAGGTCGTCTCGCCCACCTGGAACGCCACCGTCAGGGTGCCCTTCGAGAGGTCGAGCGGCGCCAGGTCGAGCTTCTGGCCGGTGATGGTGTACTTCCACCGCGAGCCGGCCTTGGTGAGCGTGACGACGAGCTTGCCGCGGGCGAGCGGCACCTTGCCGCGCAGCGTCCGCCCGCCCTTGAGCGCGATCGCGTGGCTGACGATCGCCATCTCCTCGCCGCCTGGCGTGCCGAGCTCGAGCGTCACGCCCTGGCTCGGATCGATCGCCGACGGCGCGCCGTAGAGGAACCCGGACAGCTTGAGCGTCGTCTTCCCCGCCGGTGACGGCGCGGGCTTACCCTTCTTCCCCTTCGGCAGGGTCCAACCGCCGCCACGAATCTCGAGGACGCCGAACGGCAGCGACGCCGCCCCCGATCCAACCGGCGTGCCGGTGGAGAGCGTCTTCTGGAACGCGACCAGGTCGTTCAGCTGGCTGCGGCGTGAGAGCATGTCGGTGGTGCCGTGCTGGCGATCGAGGTTGCGGCCGCGACCGAGCTGCGTAGCAGTCGTCGACCTTGGTGTCGCAGGCGCAGGATCACGTCGAGGAGCGTGTGCGCGCTGCCGTCGTGGAGGTAGGGCGGCGTGTTCCAGACGTCGTTCAGCACCGGCGTGATGTACTCGCCGAGCGTCCCGCGCGAGCCCGGCGTCTGCGCGTTCTGCGACGTGCTGTTCAGGAACGCGACCGCGTGCGGGGTCCATCTCGTCGAACATGTTCGCCGTGCCGACGTCGTGGCGCAGGAACGGGTTGTTCGCGTCCGGCCCGCCGGGCCGCGACGGATCGTCGAGCTGCGTGCGCGGCTTCTTGTCGGTGAAGAACTCCTTGCCCGGGCGGTCCGCCCTGGTGGCACGAGGCGCAGTGCGTCTGCGAGTCGTTGAAGAGCCGCGCCCCGCGCTGCGCCGCCGGGCTCGGCCCGTTCGGGTTCACCGGGAACTCCGTCAGCGAGTAGACGAAGTCGGCCATGTGGGTGAGGCGGATGCCGACGTTCGCGCCGCCGGCCGCCGCGGAGGTTCCGGTTCGGCGCGGCGAGGTCCTTGTTGACGTCCATCGGCGTCGCTCGTGGTGAGCGCGCTCCGCTGGATCAGCGCCCCCTCGCAGGTGTCGGTGAGCTCGGCGCCGTCGCAGTCGCCCGCGCCCATCAGGCTGCGGATAGGTGTGCTCGAAGTCCTCGACCTCGTCGCGATCGCCGTTCCAGTGCACCGTGAGCATCGGGTTGAAGTAGCGCTCGCGGTCGGCGCCGGTGACGTTCGGCGGGATCATGCTCGGGTTCGCCTTGCAGTACGCGCCGTCGCCGCAGGCGGCGTCGAAGAAGCACTCCTTCGCGGTGTCGTTGCTGCAGGTGCCCGGGCGCGAAGCCCGGGCGGCCGCGCAGGTCCATCGTGTTCCGCAGCGAGGCGCCGAACTGCGAGAAGTCCCAGGTGCGTCCGTCCTGTCCGCCGAAGTCGGCGTGGCACGTCGTGCAGGTGACGTACGACGCGTCGTGCGACGTGCTGACCACGCGCCCGGCACGAGCGGCTGGATGACCTGCGTGCCGGTCGAGTCGCGCCAGCCGCGCGGATCGTTGAAGAGCGGCGCCGCGTTGTCCGAGCCCGACGTGTTCGTCACGCTGGCGTCGCGCGCCGCCGTGTTGAAGAGGTTCTTGCCGTCGAGGATCGCGCCGGCAGCGGGATCGCGCGTCGATGCCGCCGGCGATGTCGACCGGCTGGCCGAGGATGAGCGGCACGCAGTCGGCGCCGCGGACGCACGGGCCGGTTGCCGTCGCCGCAGTCGGCGTCGCCGTTGCGGTGCAGGCGCCGCCGCCGGGGTGGTTGCAGAAGCCGGCGTTCGAGCCGGACAGTCGTTGCTCGTCGCGCACGCCTGGTTCGACGTCGGCGGTGCAGCGGAAGTTCGCCGGCTTGCCGCTGCCGTCGAGCGGCTGGGCCGCCGCGGCGCCGACGACGTTCCGCGCGAGGTAGTTGGCGACGTAGACCGTCTGGCCGTCGGGCGAGAGTCGGACGCCGATCGGCGACGTGCCGATGCCGTCCGGCACGCCTCCGGCATCATGCTGACCGCGCCCGGTCGGCCTGATACGTGGCCGCGTCGAACTCGACGCCCGTGTTCACCGGCTTGCCGGCCGTGTCGACCGCGATCGTAGCCGTCGATGACGTCGATCTGCGCCTGCGGCGCCATGCGGAACGGCCGCTCGCCGACTCACCGACGCGCAGCGCCTCGGAGACGCACGGTCGCGCGCTTGCCGGGTCGGCGCCGCCCGGGCCCGACCGCGACGGCGGCCGCGAACAGCGTGGTCACGTCGCCGTCCTGGCCCTTCTTCGTGTTGAAGACGTGGTAGCTGTTGAACATCAGGTCGACGACGTAGGCGACGCGTGCCGTCGGCCGAGAACTCGATGTCGGTGGCGTTGTTGGCCTCGTCGATGTCGAGCTTGCCGACCTGCGCGCCCGTCACCGGGTTCATCTTCCAGATGCCGAAGCGGGTGATGTCGTGGAACGACGCCTTGTAGATGTTGCGGCTGTCGCCGTTGCGTGGGAAGGGCTGGAACTGGGCGATCGGGAACAGCGCCGCGTCGCGGCCGGTCTTGAACTCGTACCAGCGCTTGAAGAGCCCCTTGTTGAGGACGTTCTCCTGCGTGCCACCTGCCCACAGCTGACCGCGTACCTCCGCCGGCGCGGTGTCGGGCACGAGCGCGAGCGCGGACACCAGGTTGAGCACGCCCTGCCCCGAGTTCTGCGTCTCGCAGGTCGTCGTGTCTGCCGGCAGGTCGATTACGCTGGTCGCGTGGGTGCCGAGATCGACGACGCTCACGTGGCCCGACGTGCCCGGCTCCTCGGTGAGGTAGTGCGTCACGTACGCCTTGCCCGCGTCGGCGGCGCGGTCGCTGATGGCGATCGCGCGCGCGTTCGCGATGCGCGAGCTTCGCGCGGAAGAGGGGCGTCAGCTCGAGATCGAGCCCCACGACCTCGCTCGTCCCCTGGCACGACACGAGGATCGCGTCGCCACCAGGCGTCGCCGCGACGCCGTAGGGCGCACAGCCGATCCCGAGATTCAGCTGGCGGCGGTTCCCGAGGTCGGCCTGGTCGAGACGGGAGACGGTGTCGCTCTTCTGGTCGGCGGTGAAGACGTACGGCCCCGCGACCGCGAGCGTCCGCGGGTAGCGGCCGACGGCAGCCTCGTGGGTCGGCGCCGAACCGCCGTCGTGGCCGGTGTACGCGATGCGCGCGACCGTGTCCGAGTCCGGGTTCACGACGAAGACGACGTCGCCCGTCGCGCCGGCGACCACCGCGAGCGGGCTCGAACGCGTCGGGCTGCCCAGCGCCGGGGCGGCGGCGATCAACAACGCCAGGACGGCAGCACGTATCCTCACGGCCGGACTCCTTTCGCGACGTCGGACGACGTCAGCGCGGTGAGCAGCACCTCGCGCACGACCCGGGCGCGCTCGGCCACCGTGTCGGCGTCGAGCGGATCGCGATCCCAGACCAGTCGCAGCAAGGGAACGTTCAGGAACCAGAAGAGCGTCAGCCCGCCGACGTTCATCAGCACGTGCATCGGGTCGCTCTCGCGGAAGACGCCGTCGGCCATGTTGCGCGCGACCTCTTCGCTGGCGCGGGTGAAGAGCGGACGCAGCCGCTCGCGCGCGAGCTCGACGAAGTGCGGGCTGCCGTCCATGATCTCGCGCATCAGCAGCTTCAGCACCGGCAGGTTGGCGGCGGCGAAGTGGACGAATGCCTCGGCGGCCTGCCCGAGCCCGACGGGCCCGAACTCGGGCGAGACGCGATCGTGGATCGCCCCCATGGTGCCGAGCACGCGCTCGAGGACGGCGCGGTACACGGCGTCCTTCGTCGGAAAGTAGTAGAAGAGCATGCGCTTGCCGATGCCGGCGCGGGTCGCGATCTCGCGCGTGGTCGCGCCCGCGTAGCCCACTTCGGCGAAGACGCTCACGGCGGCGTCGAGGACGCGGGCGCGGATGCCGTCGCTGTCCGCCTGCGGGCGGGTCGGACGGCGGACGACGGCCCGCAGGCGCGGACGCGCCTTCCCCCTCTTCGGGCGTTTCGGGCTCTTGCTGGCGGTCGTGGATCGCATGTACCGAGCGGTACGTCGGTAGTCGATCGCGGGTCGACCTGTCAATGATGATCTGGGATCGGACGCGGGCGCGCCGCGTCAGAGCGCGGGCCAGTCGTCGGTCGTCGGCTGACATCCGTCGACGACCTTCACCCGCCGGGGCTTGGCCGGGTTCGGCCCTGGACGGATGAGGAGACCCCAGCGAGCGTCGTCGTTGCCGATGACGACGGCCGCCCACACGCACTTCTCCTCGGTGGAGAGGACGAACTGGGAGAGGTCGATGCCCTTGAGCGCGACCTTGACCCGGAAGCGGGTGCCGAACCGCCGCAGGCGGAGCGACTCGATGCCGCGCAGCAGGCCCTTCGGAGCCCGATAGCTCCAGCGCGTCCCCGATGGATTCGCGGTGACCCCTCCGGGCGCGACCACGAACTTGTTCCGACCGACGGCACTGCCGTCCGTGGGGTCGCCGAGTGCGACCGTGATCGGATCCGTCATCGGGTCGACGCCGTCGGACGATTGGGCCAGTAGGACGTCCCACCGGTTGACGTTGAGCGTGGCGTTGCCGGAGGTGCGGTCGAACGAGCCGACGCCGGCGCCGACGCCGGAGCCGACGACCAGGAGGCCGTGGAACTCGGGGGCAGCGGTCACCGAGCCCAGCGGGAGCATCAGCGCCGAGGCGACCACGAGGGCCCGAAACCGCATGCTGCGCAAGTCTACGCACCGGCTCCGGCGACAGGCAAGTACCCGTCATTCCGGCACCAGCCGGCCGCCTGCCACGACGCGGAAGTCGCGATGCGCGCGGCCGAGGAGATCGCCGAGACGAAACGTCAGCGCGACGCGCGGCGTTCCCGTCAGACCGGACACCGGCGGCGCATCGCTCCGCACGAGCAGCTGCCATGTCGCCTGCGGGTGACGTCGCACCAGCCGGAGGTCGACGCGCGTGCCGTCGGCACCCACGCCACGGAAGGCACGACGTCCCCGTGCCGCGAGGCCGGTCGGGAGATCCATCGCCAGCAGCTCGCGATCCCCTGCCGTCACGCGCAGCAGCAGCGGCTCACCGGCCGGCGCCGTCACGTCGTCGCGCACGAGACGCGTGCGAAGCGCGAGGTGCCGCGAGGTGACGGTGCCGGCGAGCACCGCCGTCGCCGGCGCGAACTGGTCGAGGTCGGGCGCCGGCTGCGCCGTCCCCTCGAGGGTCACTGCCATGGGCGCGCCGGAACCCGTCGCGGTGCCAACGAGGACGAAGCGTCCGTTCGGATCGATGGGACGGCCCGCGAGCACGCGCCCGTCGATCGAGGCGAGGCCGGTGGTCAGCCGCGCGACGAGGGAGCTGGGGCCGGCGTTGGTGACGAGAGCCAGCGGCACCGTGACGTCGACGAGGTCGCCGGTGTCGAGCAGCCCGAGGACGAACACCGGCGGCAGCGTCAGCGTACCGGCGAGGGCGCCCGTGAGCGCGCGCGCCGGCAGCGGCGTACGGCAGTCCGGCGGTACGCACACGGTCGCCGAGTCGGACCCGGCGTCCCAGTTGATGCGCACCGGCGACTCGCCGGCGGCGGGCGCCGCGACCGACGTCTGGTCACCGGAGCCGAGCTCGACCGCTCCGAGCGCGCACTGGCTCGGCGGGATGGGCGCATTGTGCGCCAGCGCGAGCGGCGCCCAGACGGCGAGCAGGAAGCCGGCTGCGAGATGCGTCGCGGACCTCATGGCAACGGTGCCAGCCCCGCCACGTTGCATCCGCCGTCGGGGGCGGCGGCGTAGGTGAGACCGGCGAGCTTGCACACCTCGTCGTCCGACGCCGGTCCGGCAGTGAGATTCGCGGCCACGCATGTGCCGGTGAACGTGCGGCCGGGGTACGCCGCGTCCACGGCCGGGCAATCGTCGGCGGAGCGGCAGGGCTTCGCTGCCCCCCCGCCAGCGGTACCGAGCGCGCGACCCGGGATGACTCCCACCGTCTCCTCGCAGCCGAGCCGGACGGTCGTGTCGATGCCGTTGTCCGCCCAGCAGGCGTACGAAAGCCCGTTGCCGGCGCGGACCTGGACGACGTCGCCGACGAATCCCGGATCGGTGAAGTCCGAGGCGCCGAAGTAATGCATGCGACCCGGTTCGAACGGATTGCGGAAGCGCGCGCTCGGCGACACGACGTCGCCGGCGGGATCGACGAGGTCGATGCCGAAGAAGCGCCCGCGCCGGCGGGTGTGCCCGCTCAGCAGGAGGACGCAGGCATCGGCGGCGGGACGCCACACGTCGGGCGGTGCACCGAGCGCCGCAGTCGACGTCTCCGTCGAGCCGACCTGCACCCGGCGCGACCTCGAGCCCCTGCTCAGGGCTCTGGGCGAGCAGCGGCTCCGCGCGCCGGCGTACGCTGCCGCGCTTCGCGCGGTGGAGGATGACGGTCGTCGACACGCGGGCCGGGCCGGTACCGTCGTTGAGCCAGTTCGCGTCGAGGAGAAAGCCCACGGCGCCAGCTCGGGGGACGAGCCCCAGCGCGACGCCCGGCGGATACACCACGGCGCTCGCCTTCGTCGCACCCGCCGCGATCAGCACACGCTGCTCGCGATCGACCGGACCGGGATCGAAGCACCCGAGACTCTCGACCGTCGGCCCCGATGTCCACTCGGCGTCGTGCTCGCCGGTGTAAAGGTAGACGAGGAAGTGCAGCGCCTCGACGCGCGGCCCGATGCCGCGGTTGCGCACCTCGATGCTCGCGACGTCGAACGGCGCGGTGAGGGGGACGCGGACCAGCCTGCAGCGCTCGGACCGCTCGCCGGCCTCGAGACGGAAGGGCGGGAAGCGGAGCTTCATCGTCCGCGGCGCGGCGGCGGCGATCGCCGGCAGGAGCAGCAGGACGAACGCGAATAGGGTCCGGACCGGGCGCCGCATACGGTGTCATGATAACTGCACCAGGTCCCACCTCGTGTCCATGACACTCTTTCGACACACAGCACCTGCGCTACTCCTGTTCGCGTCCGGCGCGGCGGCGCTCGTCTACGAGGTCCTGTGGGCTCGCGACTGGGCGCTCTGGTACGGCGCCACCGCGACCGGCACAGCGGTCGTCCTCGCGGCGTACTTCGCCGGCCTCACCCTCGGCAGCGCGCTTGGGGGCACCGTCGCGCCCCACGCGGCGCTCCGTCGCTGGGCAATGCTCGAGGCGGGCGTGGCGGCGACCATCGTCGCCTACCTGGCCGTTCGCCCCTGGATGCCCGCGATCGCCGCATGGCTGTCGCACGCAACACCGCCCGCGTTGCTTCCCGCGGCGCAGCTGGCGCTGGTGACCGGCGTCCTGCTGCCGACGACGGCGCTGCTCGGAGCGACGCTCCCGGCCGCGGTCGCCGCACGGGAAGGCGACGGGGCGAAGCTCTATGCCTGGAACACGCTCGGCGGCGCCGCGGGCGCGGTACTGACGGCCGTCGCGCTGGTGCGGGTGCTCGGTGTCCGCGGCTCCTACCTCGCCGCGGCGGCGATCGACGTCGCCGTGGCGGCCGGTGCCATGACGCTCGCGCGCCGTGGCCGGCTGACGATCGGACGCCCGGACGGGCGTGCCGACGCTTCGCCGTCGCCACGCGCCGCACTCGTCGCAGCCGCCCTCTTCGGCGCCGTCGGACTCGCCGCAGAGGTCGTGTGGACGCGCGGCCTCGCCGGGGTCCTCAGCAACAGCGTCTACAGCATCGCCATCGTCCTCGCGGCGACGCTTCTCGGTATCGTGCTCGGCGCGGCGATCGCCGCCCGATGGACGGGCGGCGATCCGTTGGCGCGGCTCGCGCGCGTCGCCGCCGCGCTCGGCCTGACGCTCACAGGCTCGCTGCTGGTCATCGAACGGCTTCCGGCGTTCAGTCGGACCCTGATCCGCGCGTTCGGGGTCGCCGGCCCGGCCGCCGGATTCGCCGTCGAGGCCGTGCTCGCGCTCGGCGTCGTGCTGGTACCGGCGACGCTGCTCGGCGCCGCGTTCGCGCTCGTCCTTCGCGCCGCCGGGCCCACGCCGCCGGGACGCGTGATGGGGCGCTCCCTCGCCGCCAACACGTTCGGTGGTCTCGTGGGGGCGATCACCGCCGCATTCGTGCTGCTACCGTGGCTCGGACTCGGCGGCGGCCTGCTCACGCTGGCGGCCGTGGCGGGGGCCCTCGCAGGCGCGCTGGGGGCGCGGGTGTCCGCCGTCCTCGTCACCGCCGTGGTCGCAGTCACGGCGCTGGTCGGGCCGAGCGTCCGCGTGCCGTGGCGCGAGCAGGATCGGGAGCGGCTCCTCTTCTACCGCGACGGCGCGACGGCGACCGTCATGGTGACCGCCGGCGGCGACGGCACGAAGCGCCTGCGCGTCAACGGGCAGTACGCGCTCGGCGGCGGCACCGGGCTGCTGCTGGAGCGGCGTCAGGCGCACCTGCCGCTGCTCCTCCATCCATCGCCTGCACGCCTGCTCGCGCTCGGCGTGGGCACCGGGGATACCGCCGGCGCCGCCCTCGCCCACCCCGGCGTCACCGTCGACGGCATCGAGCTGGTCCCCGAGGTACTCGCCGCAGCGCAATTGTTCGCGCCCGAGAACGGGGACGTCCTCGATTCGCCGCGCGCGCACCTCACCGCCGGCGACGCGCGCTCGTTCCTCCTCACCACGGACGCGACGTGGGACGTGATCCTGTCGGACCTCTTCCTTCCGTGGACCGCGGGCACCGCGTCGCTCTATGCGGCGGACTTCTACCGCCTGGGGCTCGAGCGGCTGGCGCCCGGCGGACTGTACGTCCAATGGCTACCGCTGCATCAGCTGGCGGTCCCGGATCTCGAGGCGATCGTCGCCTCCTTCGTCGCCGCGTTCCCGCACGTGCAGCTGTGGCTCGCCTACCATCGCGCGATGACGCCGCTCGCGGCGCTCGTCGGGTCGGCCGCGCCCATCACCGTCGACGCGGACGTCGTGCGTGGACGACTCGCATCGTCCAGGCTGGCGTCGGCGGGATTCGTCGATCCGCGCGACCTGGGCGTCCTCTATGTCACCGACGGACGCGCGCTCCGCACGGTGACCGCCGGCGTCGCCCCGATCACCGACGACCGGCCGCGGCTCGAGTTCACCGCCCCCGCCGCATTCTTCCGCCAGCAGGACCTGGCGCGGCAGGCAGTGGCCTGGGTCGGCGCACGGATCGATCCCGGCGACGGCCCGATCCGCGGCGCCCCCGCGTCCTTCGCGCTCCGTCGCGCGCTCGTCGGCGCACAGCTCGCCCTGCTCGCGGGCGACCGGCCGGCGGAACTCGCCGCATACGCCGAGGCCCTGGCGCTCGCGTCGGACCTGCCGACCGTTCGCGAGGCGTTGGTCGCGATCGCCGGCGAGCGGCGGACCGCGGGGGACGAACGGACCGCGGCGCTGATCGACGACGCGCTCGCGCGCGCCCCACGATGATCGCGTGCCGCCTCCTCCTGGCGCTCGTGTGGCTCGCCGCCTGCGGCGAGCCGGGCGACGCGCCAACGGCCCCGTCGGCGACGATCCTCTTCCGCCACGACCACACCCCGCATCACGGCGGCGTCGTCGGGATGGCGGGCACCACGCACGTCGAGGCTCTCGCGTCGCCGGGCGGCACGGTACGCGTCTGGGTGACCGACGCCTTCCGCCAACCCGTCCCGCTCGCCGGAGTCGCCGGGTCGGTCTCCGCGGACGGCCGCGCGACCCCGCTCGTGCACGACGGGGATCTCCTCCGCGCCGAGCTCGGCGGCGACGGGCGCGAACGACGGGTGCAGGTCACGCTCGTCCGCGACGGCACGGCGCTGACGCTCGACTTCGTGCTGCCGGTGGTGCCGGGCGCGCGCGCCGCCAGCGGCGTCCCGCCCGATGGCTGCGTCCCGGCCGACGACGGCGCGCGCTGCACCCTCACCTTCGCGCGGCCGGTGACCGCGCTGGCGGCCACGCCGGCCGGGACGACCGCCTACGTCGGCGCGGTCGACCTGGGCGTGAGCCGCTGGCGGCTGCCGGACGGCCGGCTCGAGGCCGGCTTCGCCGCGCCGCCACCCATCATGCTGCCCGCCGGCGTCGCGCACGCGGACGCCATCGGCTTCGTCACCCTCGATCCCGAGGGCGACGGCGTCCTCGCGACGATCGAGAATCGCCTGCTCGTCTGGGGCGCCGACGGGACGCTGCGACGCGAGCTGCCCGCGGCGAAGGGGCTCATCCGCGACGTCGCGTGGCTCCGCGGGGGCGCGATCGCGTTCACGGTCTTCTACGACAACGTCCTCCACGTGGTGCGCGCGACCGACGGCGCCACGATCCGCGACGTCACCCTCGACGCCGAGGGCGCCGCCGTCGCCGTCGCGCCCGACGGACACCGGCTGGCGGTGAGCACCGAGGGGGGCGCGATCGGGCTCGTCGATCCGACGACTCCGGTGCTACTGCGCACGCTCGTGTCGCGCGGACGCGCCGTGCGCGCGCTCGCGTTCGCCGGCGAGCGGTTGCTCGCCGCCGGTGACGACGGCCGGGTCGACGTCTGGGACGTCCGCAACGGTACGCTCACCCATGCGATCGCCGTCGGCGCGCCCCTCCTCCGCCTCGCCGTTGCGGCACGGGGAGCCGGCGTCGCAGCGATCGACGGCACCGGCACGGTGCAACTGGTCGACCTCGATGCGGAGCGAACGCACGCGCTCCCGTTCGACGTGCGCGTCCTCGCCATCGCCTGGGCGGGGGACGCACTCCTCACCGGCGACATGAACGGCCAGCTCACCCACTGGCGCCGCCCATGACCGCGACTCAGCCCTCGGCGTCGTGCAGGCGGAAGCGGATGGGGACGGTGACGCGGCTCTCCACCGCCGCCCCGTCGCGGCGAGCCGGCACGAAGCGCCAGCGGCCGCTGACGGTGCTCACCGCCGACTCGTCGAGTGGTGGGTGTCCCGACGAGCGGACGACGCGCACGCCGCTCGGCCGCCCGTCGGCGAGCACCACCACCTCGAGCAGCACGACGCCCTCCATGCCGAGCCGCTTCGCGATCATCGGATACGGTGGCGTCGGGTTCTGGCCGTAGGCGACGCGGGCGTCTCCCGATCCCTCGCCGCCGCCGGAGCCGCCGCCGTGACCGCCGCCGCTCCCGGGACCGCTCCCCTCGCCCGCGCCCGTTCCGGTGCCCTCGCTCGTCCCGCGGCCGGCGCTGCTCGGCGGCGCGCCGTCGGACGGCGACGCCCCGCGCGACGCCACGGCCGCAGCGGGCGGTTCGGGCGTCGGTGTCTTCGGCCGCTCCACCGGCTGCGGCTTGGCGATCGGCCGTGGCTTCGGCGGCGCCGCCTGCGGTACCGGCGGCGCCGCCTCGCGCGCCGGCTCGGCCGCGGGCGTCGGCGGGATCGCGGCCATCGGAGTACCGCCACCACGGCCGCCCCCTCCGCCCGGATCGCCGGGCAATGCCACCAGCGAGATGGGGAATATCTCGACCGGCTGCGTCCGATGCGGCGCGGGTAGCAGGAGGATGACCGCCACGGCCGCGACGTGGAGCATCGCGGAGGCGACCAGGGAGACTTCCAGACGCGCGAGCGGTGACCGGGCGGTCATGCCGAGAGTTCCTACGCGCCGCGGTGCCCTGCTGGATCCGTCGGCGGCAGCCCGGGAGCCTTAGTCGATGGCCCCCGGGGGCGCAAGGACGCAGCGGCGACGGCGAGCGACACGCCGGCGGCCTGCGCGAGCGTCACCCACCCCCCGAGCAGCGGATCGGCCGCCGCGGGGTCGCGCAGCAGGTCCAGGCCCGCGCGGGCGAGGCCAAACCCGACGACCCCGGCGCGCGCGACCGCTCCCGGGGGGCCCTGCACCAACGAGAGGAGGCCGACCAGCCCAGCATCGACCGCCGCGGAGTAGAGCTGCAGCGGATGACGGGCCGGTGGCCCGAGCTCGGGAAAGACGACGCCCCAGGGGAGCGTGGTGGGCCGCCCCCAGCAGCAGCCCCCGAGGAAGCACCCGACGCGGCCGACGGCGAGCGCGAGCAGCGACGCGGGGACCAGCCGATCGAGCAGCACGCCGAGCGACAGCCCCGTCAGCCGGGCCGCGACCGGTGCCGCCGCCAGCCCGGCCACGACGCCGCCGATCGACGAGAGGCCTCCAGACCAGAGCGTGCCATTCGCCCCGTGCAGGGTCGCGAAGAGCGCATGCGAGCCGACGAGGACGGCCGACGCCACCACGGCGATCGCGAGCAGCACCGGGCCGGGGGTGGCGCTGCGGCGAACGGCCAGCGCTGCTCCCGCCCCTACCCCGGCGACGATCGCGACGGCGTGGGTGGCGACGTGGATGCGCGTGCCGTCGACGACGAACGTGATGCTCGGCCACACGTCGCGACTCCGAAGCAATCGGCGCGCCGCCGCGCGCGGATCGCCGCTGCGATTCGGATCGTCGCAGGCGAAACGGCCGCCGAAACGAACCGCTTCAGCGCGTGCGCATGTCGGTGATCAACGACGGGGCGCCGACGCTCAGGCGCTCCCGCACCTGCATGGTCGCATCGTCGACGTCGAGCGCGCGCGTCTGGCAGCAGAACTCGAGCATGACGTGGTTCGGGTCGTAGAAGTAGATGGACTTCGCCCAGTCGTGATCGACGACCGGCGTGACCTTCACCCCATGCGCGATCAGCTCCGCGCGCTTCGCTTCCAACGCCTCCTCGGACGGCACGTCGAAGGCGAAGTGGTAGAAGCCGGGCGGGACGCCGAGACCACGGTTGATGCCGGCGTCGTACTCGGTGGGGATGCCGGGCACGCCGCGCGGCTCCATGAAGGCGATGTACTGGCCGTTGCCGGTGTCGAAGAAGATGTGCCGGATGCGTCCGCCCTCGGCGACCTCGATGGTGTCACAGCGCGCCGCCCGGAACCCGAGCACGCCCTCGTAGAACGCGCGGGTGGCGTCGAGGTCGAGCGTCGAGAGGCCGACGTGGGAGAGGCCGTGAGCAGGCATGCCCTCCGGCTACCACAGCCACCATGCCTGATTCCAGGCGTTCCGCCTCGCCACGCCGCCTGGTATGGTCCGTTGATGGCGCCCATCGCTCCCGCCGCGACGCGCTGGACGGCGCGGGAGTACCTCCGGCTCGTCGATCGCGGCGTGCTCGGGCCCGACGACCGTGTCGAGCTGCTCCGTGGAGTGATCGTCACGACGGCGCCGGAGGGGCCGCGGCATGCGGCAATCGTCAACAAGATCGCCGACGCGCTCCGGGGGGCAATCGGCACCTTCAGGGCGGCCGTGCGAGTGCAGAATCCCCTACGCGCCGGCACCAGCTCCGTGCCCGAGCCCGACGTCGCGGTCGTCCCCGGGTCGCACGACGACTACTTCGACGCGCATCCGAACGAGGCGCTGCTCGTCGTCGAGGTGGCCGACGGTTCGCTGCCGCAGGACAGGCTGACCAAGGCGGCGATCTACGCCGACGCGGGGATCCCGGAGTACTGGATCGTCAACCTGCGCCGGGGCGTCGTCGAGGTGCATCGCCGCCCGCGGCTCCGCGCGGGCTACGCAACCACGCGCATCGCACGCCGCGGCGAGCGCATCCGCCTCGTCGCCGTGCCACGCGCGACGGTCGCGGTCGCGGGGCTGCTGCCCCCCCGTGCGCTCAGCTCTTCTTCGCCGCCGCGGCGGCCGCCGCCTGCTTGAGCGCGGGCGTCGAGGGAATGCCGGGGACGTTCAGGTGGTCGGCGAACGCAGCGTCGAAGTTCTTCGCGATCTCCTCGGCCGACGTCCAGCCGCCTTCCTTGTACATCGCGGCGAGCGGCTTCGGCGTCTGGAAGAGCGTGTAGGCGTAGCCGCGACGGCCGAACACCTGCCCGTTCACGTGACCCGCCTGCGGCGAGGCGAGGTACGCGACGATCGGACCGTTCAGGTCGGGGTTCATCTCGGGCGGCACCGGACGGCCCTCCATGCCCGGGATGCTGCCGACCATGCGGGTCATGCCCGCCGGCGCGAGGGCATTCGCCGTGATCGAATACTTTCCCTCGGCGTTGCCCTTCATGTGCTCGACCGCGATCACGAACGTGAGCCCCATCAACCCGGCCTTCGCCGCGCCGTAGTTCGCCTGGCCGAAATTGCCGCGGAGGCCGGCCGACGAGACGATGTTGACGATGCGCCCGTAGCCCTGCTCCTTCATCGCCGGGAGCGCGTGGCGACAGCAGTTCCAGCCCCCGTAGAGGTGGACCTTCAGCACGGCGTCGAAGTCCGCGGGGTCCATGTTGGCGAGGCTCTTGTCGCGCACGATGCCGGCGTTGTTGACCAGGATGTCGACCCGTCCCCATTTCCCGAGCGCCGCGCCGATGATGCGCCCGGCCGCGTCGTACTCGGCGACGCTGTCGTAGTTCGGGATCCCCTCGCTGCCCAGCGCCGCGATCTCACGGCAGACTTCCGCGGCCGGATCCTCGGCCGTCCCGCGGCCGTTCAGGTCGCAGCCGACGTCGTTGACGACGACCTTCGCGCCGTCGCGCGCGAGCGCGAGCGCGATGCCGCGGCCGATGCCGCGGCCCGATCCGGTGACGACGGCGACCTTCCCCTCGAGCAGCTTGGCCATGTGCAGTGAACCCTCCAACGGCGAAAATGCCGAACCCGAGCGCGCTAACACGCGTTCCTCCGGGGTGTCAATTCGGTCGGCCGGCCGCCGCTTGATCGCTCCGCGCGGACTGGCTACCAGGAGGACCCGCCGTGCATCGCGACGCCGCGCACGTTCCCCACGCTGACACCGGCGCGTACCCACTGCGCGCGGGGAATGCGGTGCGTCCGCTGATCGACGGCGGTCCCGCGCTCGCCCGCATCGCGGCGGCGGTCGAGGCCGCCCGTTCGTCCGTCTGGGTGACGATCGCGTTCATCGAACGCGACGCCGCCCTGCCAGGTGGCCACGGGACGGTGTTCGATCTGCTCGACCGTGCGGCGGCCCGCGGCGTCGACGTGCGCGTGCTGCTCTGGAACGAGCCCGAGCTCGACGTCCAGCTACCGGGCTGCCACCACTTCCCGGCGCGCGCCGAGGAGCACGCCTACCTCACGGCGCGCGGGGCGCGGTTCCACGTCCGGTGGGATCACGTACCCGAGTTCTGCCACCATCAGAAGAGCTGGCTCGTGGACGCCGGGCAGCCCGGCGAAGTCGCCTTCGTCGGCGGCATCAACCTCGAGCGCAGCTCCTTCGTCACGCCCGGCCACGCGGTGGAGGACGGACAGGAGACCGTCCACGACCTCTACCTCGAGCTGCGTGGCCCGGCGGCGACCGACGTCCACCACAACTTCGTCCAGCGCTGGAACGAGGCGAGCGAGCGCCATCGACCCGAAGGGGCGTGGCCCGCGCCGGGCGCGACGGGCGACCTGCCGTTTCCGACACGGGTCACCGCCCCCGCCGGTGATGTCCCGGTGCAGATCACGCGGACGGTGCGCCCCGGCGTCTACGCCGTCGGCACGGCGACGCCCGGGGGCACGCCGTTCGCGATCGTCGACGGCGAGCGCAGCATCCGCGACCAGTACGTCGCGGCGATCGCGGCAGCGCGACACACGCTCTACTTCGAGCACCAGTTCCTGGCCTCGATCGACGTCCTCGCCGGCATCACGCAGGCGCTCGACCGCGGCGTCGAGGTGGTCTTCGCCCTTCCCGTGGATCCGATGGCCGAGGTGCGCCGCGCGCGCACGGATCCCCGTTACGTCCCGTTCTTCGAGCACCTTGCGACGTTCGCCGCGCGTCCGAACTTCACCCTCGTCGGTTTCGTCAGCTCGGTCGCCCCGGCACGCTACGCCCCGGTGTACGTGCACGCGAAGCTCCTGGTGGTCGACGATGTCTGGGCGACCATCGGCTCGACGAACGCCGCGCAGCGGTCGTTCAACGGCGACACCGAGCTGAACGCGTCCATCTGGCATCCGGAGACGGTGCGGGGGCTCCGCGTCGCGCTCCTGCACGAGCACCTCGGCGAGGCGACGCACCACCTCGACGCGGTCGCAGCCCTCCGGCGCTACCGCGAGGTCGCCGCGGCGAATCGTGACCGGCAGGCAGCGGGTGAGGCGCTCACCGGCTTGGCCGTGGCGCTCGACCCCGCCCGGTACGGGGAGTGACCCCGGGCACGGCCGCTGGACAGGCCGGCGCGAAGTTGGAAGATGGCGGCCCGATGGAGGACCGCCTCATCTTTCTCATCGGCGCGCCGCGCTCCGGCACGACGCTGCTCGCCCGCATGCTGGGGGCGCATTCGTCGATCGCTCAGCGCGCCGAGCCGCATCTCATCACGCCGATCGCGCACCTCGGATACTTCGCCAAGGTGCAGAAGGCCCCGTACGATCCCAACAACGTCGAGCAGGCCATCCGCGAATTCGTCGCCGACCTCCCGCGCGGCGAGGAGGACTACCTCGACGCGCTCCGCGCCTACACCGACATCCTCTACGGACGGATGCTGGCGACGGCGCCGGGCAAGCGCTTCTTCCTCGACAAGACACCGGCCTACGCGCTCGTCCTGCCGTTCCTCTTCCGGCTGTACCCGGGGGCGCGCTACGTCGTGCTCACGCGCCATCCCCTCGCCGTCCTCTCGAGCTACGTCGAGTCGTTCTTCGACGGCGACTATCAGGTCGCCGTCACCCACAACCCGATCCTCGCGCGCTACGTGCCGGCGCTGGCGGCGGTCCTGCGCGACCGTCCGGTCCCGTTCGTGCACGTGAAGTACGAGGAGCTGGTGAAGGAGCCGGAGCTCCACTTCCGGCGCGTCTGCGACCACCTCCAGATCCCGTTCGAGGCCGACGCGATCGCCTACGGCGAGCACGGGGACGCGCCCAAGGGCCTCGGCGACCCGACGGGCGTAGCCCAGCACACGCGTCCGGTCACGAGCTCGGTGAGCCGCTGGGCGGCGGAGATCGCGAACGACCCACCGACGCTCGCGCTGGTGTCGCGGCTCCTCGACGAGCTCGATCCCGACGACCTCGCCACGCTGGGGTACCCGCGGGAGAAGATCGTCGCGCAGCTGGAGCAGGCGCGCGGGGCGAGCGTCCCGGTGAAACGCGATGCACCACTGCGTTACCGGATGGAGCGCAAGCTGCTCGTCGGGCTCCGGCGCCACGTCGGGGACAACGTCCTCGGACGCGCGCTCCGTCGCCTGCGTTTCGCACTGGACGTGGTGCTGCGCGAGTAGGTATGCGACAGCACGGGCTCCGGCGCGTCGCTTGCACGGGGCATCCCACATGCCGAACCGTCACCTCGCCGTCCCCGTCCTTGCGCTCCTCCTGGCCGCCGGACTCGCCCGTGCCGCTCTCGTCCCACGCGACGCCGTTCCCGACGGCCCCTGCCCCGACGACGAGCCGGTCCCCGGTCTCATCCTCGTCCTCCCCTTGCGGGATGCGGCGGGCCTCGAGTCGTTGCTGCAGGCGCAGCTCGATCCCGCCTCGCCGTCGTACCGGCGATGGATCGACCCCGACGAGTTCGGCCGCCGGTTCGGTGCATCGGATGCGACGTGGAACGCCGCGCTCGGCTGGCTCGCATCGAACGGCTTTTCCCGCATCGACGCGCTGCCGGGACGATTCGCCATCCGCTTCGACGCGACCGCGGGCGGGATCGCACGCGCCTTCGGCACACGGCTGCGCGCGTGGACGATGCGGGGCGCGCGGCGCCTCGCCCCAGCCGGCGATCCGGTCCTACCGGCCTTCGCCGGGGTGCGCCCGATCTCGATTGTCGGCCTCGACGGCTTCGTCGGGCTGCGAACCGCGCAACGCCTGAGCGGCCGGACGTTCCTCGCGCCGCCGGACCTGTGGACGGTCTATGGGCTCGGCGCCGTCCATGCGGCCGGAATCACCGGCAGCGGGGTGACGATCGCCGTCCCGGCGGCGAGCGACTTCGACCTCGCCGACGTCGCGCTGTTCCGGCGCAACGGCACGCTTCCGGCAGGCGCAATCGTGAAGCACTTCGTCGGCGCGCAGACGATCACCGGCGGCGATGCGCTCACCGAGGCGCTGATCGACGTCGAGTGGTCCGGCGCGCTCGCCCCCGAAGCGACCATCGTCGCGGTCATCGGCGCCGGCGACCTGACCAACGGCATCAACGGCGCCCTCACCGAGGCGATCACGAAGAACCTCGCGCCGATCGTCAGCGTCAGCTACGGCGTCTGCGAGCTGTTCGGCAGCCCGGTGGCGGCGTTCTACGACACGCTGTTCAAGCAGGCGGCGGCGCAGGGTCAGTCGGTCCTGGTCGCCAGCGGCGACACCGGCGTCACCGGCTGCGCGCCCGACAACCTCGCCCGCTCGGTCGACGTCCTCGCTGCGTCGCCGTGGGTGACGGGTGTCGGTGGCACGCAGCTGGATCCGCTCTTCGACGCCGACGGCAACGCGACCGGCTGGGGCGGCGAGGTGGTGTGGAACGACTCCGGCGCGAGCGGCGGCGGCGTGAGCACGATCTTCCGGCGCCCCACGTGGCAGACCGGTCCCGGCGTGCCGCCGGGCGTCATGCGTGTCGTGCCCGACGTCGCCTTCCCCGCGAGCTCGAGTTCGCCCGGTTTCGTCATCGCCATCGGCGGCCGCGGCACCACCGTCGGCGGCACCAGCGTCGGCGCACCGGTCTGGGCGAGCCTGGTCGCGCTGATGGTGCAGCAGAAGGGTCGCCTCGGGCTGCTCAACCCCGAGCTGTACCGGCTTGGCGCGCTGCAGGCCGGTGGCGGACCGGCGGTGTTCCACGACGTCGTCCAGGGGACGAACGGCTTCGGCGCGGTGAGCGGGTTCGTCGCCGGCCCGGGCTACGACGCGGCAACGGGTTGGGGATCGTTCGACGCGCCGGCGCTGCTCACCGCGTTCACGGCGTCGTGCGCCGACGCGCGTGCCTGCGACGACGGCAACCCGTGCACCATCGACCGCTGCACGCCCGACGGCTGCCGCTCCGAGGTCGCCGCGGACGGCACCAGCTGCACGAGCACGAGCTGCCTCACGCAGCAGTGCAGCGGCGGAACGTGCGTCACCACCGACGTCCCGGTCACCTGCGACGATGGCGACCCGTGCACCGAGGACACCTGCAGCGGCGGGTGCACCATTCGCGGCGTCCGTGGCGACGCCGCCGTCACCTGCGTGCTCGCGGTGGTGCCCGGCTGCGCCGGCGAAACCGTCCCCGCGGGAATCCGCCAGCGCCTGCGCCAGGCCCGCACGCTCCTCGCGCGCACGGTCACGTGGAAGCACCGCCGGCGCTCGAAGCTCCTGCGACAGGCCGGCCAGCGGCTCGCGCAGGCCGACCGCGCGGCTCGGCGGAGCCGACGGCTCTCGGAGGGGTGCCGCACCGCGCTCGTCGACGGGCTCGGCGAGGCGTCGGCGCGCGTCGCGCGTCTCCGGACCCTCCCCTGACGTCCTAGGCGTTGGTCAGGATCGAGACGCAGGAGACGGCCGCGGGACCGCCCAGGTTGTGCGCCAGGCCGATGCGCGCGTTCTTCACCTGGCGCGCGCCGGCGGCGCCGCGCAGCTGCGTGGTCACCTCGTAGATCATGCGCACGCCGGTGGCGCCGATCGGATGGCCGTACGACTTGAGTCCGCCCGAGGGATTGACCGGCTTCTCGCCGCCGAGCGCCGCGCGCCCCTCCTCGACGAAGCGCGCGCCCTCGCCGCGGCCGCAGAACCCGAGGTCCTCGTAGTTCAGGATCTCGGTGATCGTGAAGCAGTCGTGCACCTCGGCGAAGTCGACGTCGCCCGGCCCGATCTTCGCCTGGGCGTACGCCTGCTCGGCAGCGCGCACGGTGGCGTCGAAGCCGACGTAACCGAGGCTCGGCTTGTAGTACGGCTGGCCGGTGACCACCGCGAGGCCGATGCCGAGCGGCCACACCGGCTGGCTCGTGAACGCCGCTCGCCAGATCGGCGCGGCAGACGATCGACGGCGGCGGCGCCGTCGGTGGTGGGGCAGCAGTCGAACAGGCCGAGCGGGCTGTAGATCATCGGCGCCCGCAGCACCGTCTCCTCGGTCACCTCCATCCGCAGGTGCGCCTTCGGACTGGCGAGGCCGTTCTTGTGGTTCTTGACCGCGACCGCCGCGAGCGTCTTCTTGGTGGCGCCGTACTGCTGCGATGTAGCGGTTCGCCGACAGGGCGAAGATGTGCGGCGCGCGCTCGCCGAAGTCGAGCAGCGGATGGATCCGCTGCGGCCGCGTCATGCCGCCGTCGCGCATCTTCTCGAAGCCGCACGCCAGGACGACGTCGTACAGGCCCGGCCGCGACCGCGCATGCACGCGTTGCGGAACGCGTCCATCCCCGAGGCGCAGTAGTTCTGGACCCTGGTGATCGGCTTGCCGTAGCAGCTTGAGGGCGTCGGCCAGCGCGTCGCCGGCGAAGGGCGACGCCTGGGTGCCGACCCACGCCGCCTCGATCCGGTCGCGCTCGATGCCGGCGTCGGCGAGCGCCTCGCCGACCGCGTCGCAGAGGAGGTCCTCGGCGTCCTTCTCGTACAGCTCGCCGAACTGCGTGCACCCGACGCCGACGACGGCGACCTTGTCCCTGAGCGACGTGGCCATTGGGGAGCGCTTACCCTCGCCGGCGGGGTCAGTCCAGCTCGAACTCGCGTCCGCCAGTCGACGTCGTCGCGCCAGCGGCGGTCTGCTCGCGCCTTCTCGAGCACGAACGAGCCCGAGCACCAGGGCGTCCATCTCCGTCCGCATGAAGCAGCGGTAGGCGTCCTCGGGCGTGCAGACGATCGGCTCGCCGCGCACGTTGAAGCTGGTGTTGACGAGCACCGGGCAGCCGGTCAGCGCGTGGAAGCGCCTCGAGCAGCGCGTGGTAGAGCGGGTTCGTCTCCGCGTCGCACCGTCTGGATGCGCGCCGAGTAGTCGACGTGCGTGACCGCGGGGATCGTCGAGCGCGGCACGTTCAGCTTCTCGATGCCGAAGAGCGCGCTGCTGCGTCGGCGGTCATCGGCGATGCGGCGCGCCTCGCCGACCGGCGGCGACGAGCAGCATGTACGGGCGAGTCGGCGTCGAGCTCGAAGTACTCGCCGACGCTGCTCGCGCAGCACGCTCGGCGCGAAGGGACGGAAGCTCTCGCGGAACTTGATCTTCAGGTTCATCACCGACTGCATCTTCGGCGAGCGCGGGTCGCCGAGGATGCTGCGGCCGCCGAGCGCGCGCGGGCCGAACTCCATCCGGCCCTGGAGCCAGCCGACGACCTTGCTCCGCGGCGAGCAGCTCGGCGGTGCGGTCGAGCAGCGCCTCGCGTCGGCGAGCCGCTCGTAGACGCGCGCCGACGCGCGTCGAGGAACGCCTCGATCTCGTCGTCGGAGAAGGCGGGGCCGAGGTACGAGCCCTGCATGCGGTCGCCGTCGGCGCGGCGGCGGCGCGTGCGTTCCCGAGCACCTTGTGCCAGATCGACGAGCGCGACGCCGAGCGCGCCGCCCGCGTCGCCCGCCGCCGGCTGGATCCAGAGCCGCTCGAACGGCCCCTCGCGCAGCAGCCGGCCGTTGCCGACGCAGTTGAGCGCGACGCCGCCGGCGAGGCAGAGGTTCTTCATGCCCGGTCTCGCGGTGCACGTGCGCGCGCCATGCGCAGCATGATCTCCTCGGTCACCACCTGGATCGACGCGCGCGAGGTCCATCTCGCGCTGCGTGAGCGCGCGACTCCGGCTGCGCGCGGCGGCCCGCCGAACAGCCGGTCGAAGGCGCCGTTCGTCATCGTCAGGCCGTGCGAGGTAGTCGAAGTACGTCCATGTTCAGCCGAAGCGAGCCGTCGTCCTTCAGCGTCGACGCAGCTTGTCGAGGATGAGCGTCGACGTAGCGCGGCTCGCCGTACGGGCGCGAGCCCCATCACCTTGTACTCGCCGGAGTTGACCTTGAAGCCGGTGTAGTAGGTGAAGGCCGAGTAGAGCAGGCCGAGCGAGTGCGGGAAGTGCAGCTCGCGCGAGCAGCTCGAGGTCGTTGCCGCGGCCGACGCCGTAGCGACGACGTCGCCCACTCGCCGACGCCGTCCATGGTGAGGATCGCCGCCTCGTCGAACGGCGACGGGATAGAAGGCGCTCGCGGCGTGCGACTCGTGGTGCTCGGCGAAGAGGATCGGCGCCCGCGTAGCCGCCGAGCTCGCTTGCGGATCATGTCGCGCGGTGAAGAGCTTCTCCTTCAGCCACACCGGCATCGCGGTCAGGAACGAGCGCAAGCCGCGCGGCGCGACGCCGAGGTAGGTCTCGAGGAGGCGCTCGAACTTGAGCAGCGGCTTGTCGTAGAAGCCGACGTAGTCGAGCGTCGTCCGACGTCGATGCCCGGCCTCGCGCAGGCAGTAGCGCGACGGCGTGCGCGGGAAAGCCCGCGTCGTGCTTCTTGCGCGTGAAGCGCTCCTCCTGCGCCGCGGCGACGATCTCGCCGTCGCGCACCAGGCACGCGGCGGAGTCGTGGTAGTAGGCCGAGATGCCGAGGATGGTCGTCGCCATGGACCGCGCTCAGAACTGCTGGCGGTAGCGCGCGAGATCGGCGACCACGGGCTCGCGCCTGATCCAGTCCGACGTCGCGCCCGTCGTCGAGTCGGCGGTCGAGCGGATCGCGGAACCGGCGCAGCACGCACCCGACCGGGCGTGACGACGCAGGTAGTAGAGCACGCCGAGGATGATGCGCGTGTTGAACTACGCGAGCACGTCGGCGAACGCGCATCCACGCCGCGCTCGACCGGCCCGAGCACGCGCGGGAGCGAGCAGCGCCGGGCACGACGAGCAGCACGCCGAGCGTGCCGAGGACGGCGGGCGGCCATCACGTGCCCGCGCCACCGGCTGATGCCGGCCGAGCACGAGGAAGGCGCCGCCGACCGTGAGCCCGAAGCGTCGCAGCTCGGCCGGCGTCTTCGGGCGCCGGCGTCATCTCAGAAGATCGTGTAGATGAACGGCGCCACCGCGGAGCCCTGGGTGAAGCACGATCAGCGCGCCGAAGAGCAGCAGCACGAGGACGATCGGCCCGAGCCACCACTTCTTGCGCACGCGCATGAAGGCCCAGAGCTCGCCGAAGAAGGTCGGCCGGTGTGGGGTGGTGGGCATCGGCGGGAGTTTCGAGGTCGGGTCCACGGCTGTCAAGCCGGCCGCTCCTGTGCTCTCATCCGGGCGAGGGAGGTGACCATGGCCGAGATCACGTCGATCACACGCGGCGTCGCGGGCGTCCGCCTGGACATGCCGCTCGACGAGGCCATGTCGACGCAGCGGGCGATCCGCCGGCTGCGCCCCGATCCCGTCGACGACGCCCTCGTGCTGCGCCTCATCGCGCTGGCGCAGAAGGCGCCCACGGGCAGCAACGCGCAGAACTGGGAGTTCGTGGTCGTCCGCGACCGCGCCGTCAAGGCGAAGCTGGCGCGCCTCAATCGCATGGCCTGGTCGCTCTACGGCGGACTCGGCCGCTGGAGCAGCCGCAACGATCCCAAGATGCTGCGCCTGCTCGACGCCGTGCAGTGGCAGGCCGACCACTTCGAGGAGATCCCCGTGATCGTCGTCGGGTGCCTGCGGACGATCATCCCCCCGTTCCCCGCGATCGCGGCGTCGAGCTTGTACGGGTCGATCTACCCGTCGCTGCAGAACCTGCTCCTCGCCGCCCGCGCGGCGGGGCTCGGTGCCGCGTTGATCACCCTGCCGCTGTGGTCGACGTTCCTGGCGCGCCGCGCGCTCGGCCTTCCCTGGCGCGTGACTCCGTGCGCCGTCGTGCCGCTCGGCTGGCCACTCGGGAAGTACGGCCCCACCACGCGCAAGCCAGTCGGCGAGGTCGTGCACCTCGACCGCTGGGGCAACCGTCCCTTCCGCTAGCCGCGGAGGGGGCGGAAGAACGAGCGGACGTCGTCGACGAGGCGGACGGGCTCCTCCATCGCCGCGAAGTGACCGCCCGAGGGCATCACCGTCCAGCTGCGTCACGTTGAAGACGCGCTCCGCCCACTTGCGCGGCGGCTTGAGTATCTCGTGCGGGAAGATCGCGCAGCCGGTCGGCACCTCGACGCGGACGCCCTGGGGCGGGAACTTGTCGGCGTGCTCGGCCTCGAAGTAGAGGCGGCACGACGACGTCGCGGTCTCCGTCACCCAGTAGAGCATCACGTTGGTCAGCAGCTCGTCCTTGGTGAAGCGCTTCTCGACGTCGCCGTCGCAGTCGCTCCAGGTGCGGAACTTCTCGACGATCCATGCCGCCAGACCGGCGGGTGAGTCGTTGAGCGCGTAGCCGAGCGTCTGCGGCTTGGTGCACTGGATGCGCTGGTAGCCGGTCTCCTCCTTCAGGAACTGCTGCAGCTGCATCAGCGGGATCAGCTCCTCCTGCGTGAGGCCGTCGGCGGGATTCTGCGGGTCGGGCGGCAGCGCGACGACGAAGTTCAGGTGCACGCCGAGGACGGCGTCGGCATGGCGCGCGCCGAGGTACGTCGACACCATGCTGCCCCAATCGCCGCCCTGCGCGCCGAAGCGCGGGTAGCCGAGGCCGCGCATCAGCTCGGTCCACACCGCGGCGATCCGCTCGGGGTCCATGCCGCGGGTCGTCGGGTGATCCGAGAAGCCGTAGCCCGGCATCGACGGGCAGACGACGTCGAAGGCGTCGGCCGGGTCGCCGCCGTGCGCGCGCCGGGTCCGTCAGCAGCGGGATGATCTTCGTGAACTCCGCCACCGAGCCCGGCCAGCCGTGCGTGATGAGAAGCGGCAGCGGCTTCGGTCCGACGCCGCGCGCGTGGATGAAGTGCACGCCGAGGTCGCCGACGCGGGCGCGGAACTGCGGAAACGCGTTCAGTCGGCGTTCCTCGGCGCGCCAGTCGTAGCGCTCGCGCCAGTACGCGACCAGCTCGCGCAGATATCCGAGGTTGGTGCCGTAGTCCCAGCCCGATCCGGGAATCTCGTCGGGAAGTCGGGTGCGGGCGAGGCGCGTGCGGAGGTCGACCAGGACGTCCTCGGGGACCGCGATACGGAAGGGCTCGATCTGCATGCCCGCCGTCTTACGTCGCCGCGCGACGCTAGAGCAACGCGAGCTGCCCGCCGGGAGCGGGTCGGCGGAACGCCGCGGTCGAGAGCGGCGGCAGCCCGCGATCGAGCCCGTGGCGGCGCGCCGCGACGTCGAAGAGCGCCGCGATCTGCGTGGCGTACTCGCCCTGCCCGCGCTGGCGCCGCCCGAAGGTGGCGTCGGACAGGCGACCCGCGCGCACGCCGCGGATGTGGGACAGCACTTTCGCCTTCCGCTCGGGGTAGTGCTCGTCGAGCCAGCGGACGAAGAGATCGTCGACCGGTTGCGGCAGGCGCAGCAGCACCCACGACGCGCTCGTCGCGCCGGCCTCGGCGGCCGCCTGCAGGATGCGCGGGATCTCGGCGTCGTTCAGGCCGGGCAGCACGGGCCCGATCATGACGCCGACCGGCACGCCCGCCGCCGCGAGCGTGGCGACGGCCTCGAGCCGACGCGACGGGTGCGCCGCCCGCGGCTCCATCCGCCGCGCGAGCGTCGGATCGAGCGTGGTGATCGAGCAGAAGACGTGCACCGCGCCGTGCCGCGCCAGCTCGGCCAGGAGGTCGACGTCGCGCGCCACCAGCGCGGACTTCGTGATCACGCCGACGGGATTGCGGAACTCGACGAACACCTCGAGGCAGCGCCGCGTGATGCGCAGCCGCCGCTCGACCGGCTGGTAGCAGTCGGTGTTGCCGGAGAGCGCGACGACCTGCGGCTGCCAGCGCGGCGCCTCGAACGCCGCGCGCAGCAGCTGCGGCGCGTCCTCCTTCACCATGATGCGCGATTCGAAGTCGAGCCCGGCGTCGAAGCCGAGGTACTGGTGGCTCGGGCGGGCGTAGCAGTAGACGCAGCCGTGCTCGCAGCCGCGGTACGGGTTGAGCGCCGAAGCGGAACGAGAGGTCGGGGCTGTCGTTCTCGGCGAGGATGGTGCGGCTGGCGTCGCGGTAGTAGCGGGTGGGGACCGGCGGCGCGTCGGTGTCGGGCTCGAGGTCGGGGTCGGCCTCGAAGTGCAGCTCGTCGAATCGGTTCCGTGGCTGCGCGCCGGTGCCTCGTCCTCGCGGGTCCGCCGTCATTTCGCCTTTCTTTCGCCTCCCGCACGCCGCCTGTCAAGCGCGAGATGCTGGGGCTCGTGTGCCCCGACCCGGCGGTGGCGGGCAGTCCTCCCGCGGAGGCGAGAGCGCGGGCGCTACGGAGCCATAGGCGGAGTAGCCCGCGCGCCTTGTCGCCTCCGCGGGAGGACTGCCCGCCACCGCCGCGGGATTCAGGGCGCGCAGACCAGCGTCAGCACGTCGCTGTCCCGCGTTCCGCCGGCGGTGTCGATCTGCACCCGCAGCACGCGCGACGCCGACCGGTTGCCCTGGCGCGTGACCACGACGGGGACCGGCTCGGAGCAGACGTCCGTCGCTTCGAGCGCCGGCGAGAAGCGCACGACGTCGTCGCCGATCGCGGACGCGCCGAGCGTGTTCGACGGCGCCGAGAAGCGACGTCGCCAGCGCGGCGTCGTCACCGCCGACGGCGGTCTGCGGCTTCCGGAGTGTCCAGCTGCCGATGAGCGCGCTGCGACACCCGGGCAGGCGGGCGTCGGGCCGATTGAGGCAGAGCGCCACCGGGAAGGTGCACGTGCCGGCGACGGCGTCCGCGTCGCAGCCCGGATCGCCGTCGCGGCAGCGCTGCCGCGTCGGCGCCTTGCCCCGTGGGCCGGGTCGCTGGGCGGCGTTCGTCACCCGCCACTGGCCGAGGCAGTCGGTCTTGGCCGGACCGTCGCCGGGGACGAAGAACGTCGGATCGCAGGTCGCGGTCGTCAGCCGGCACTTCCTGGTGCAGCCGAGGGCGCCGCCCGTGAACCCGAGGGAGCGGCAGGTGCGACCGCCCGTGTCCTCGCCGTCGCACTGCTCCTTGTCGTTGATCACGCCGTTCCCGCAGGCGGTGCAGCCGCTGGTGTCGAGATGGCACTGGCGGCAGACGAGCGTGCCCTTGGCGAAGCCGAGCGACGCGCATGTCTTCTCGCCGAGCACGTTGCCGTCGCACTCCTCGCCCTGGTCGATGCGCTGATTGCCACACAGGCTCGACAGCTCGACGACCTGGCCGATGTTGTTCTGCGGCTGCGGCCCGAGCACCGACTGCCAGTCGCTGCCGTTGGTGCCGGTCACGTCGACCCGGACGAGCGCGCGGTTGTCGGGCGTCGCCCGCAGCGGCGGCCCGAAGGCGAGTGGGTCGCCGTGGAACGCGCCGTAGGCGACGCAATCGAGTGCGACCACGGAGCCCTGGACGAACGCCTGGTAGCAGACGCGCCCCGCACGCGGCGCCAGGAAACCCTCCGGCAGGACGTAGTCGGCTGGGAACCCGGTGAGCTGCGACCAGCTTCGCCGTGGCGATCAGCACCGTCGCCCGCGCCTGGGCACGGGTCGGGTTCGGTGGCGTGAAGGTGAAGAAGCGCCGGGTCGCGCCGGTCCCGTCGTCGAAGACCAGCTGCGCGGCGCCGGCCAGCTCGTTCTGGCCATCGGCGAGCATCTGCAGCTGGACGAACTGCACGCCGTCGTCGCCCTGCCAGCTGCCGAGGACCTGCGAGAGGACGACGCGGTCGTTGGCGGCGCAGCGCCGGTCCCGCCACGGCCGCGCACAGGAGCGTCACCGCTCCCCACCCCACCACCCCGCCCCGTCTCATGGCTGCTTCAGGACCGCCAGGGGATACGGACCGAGGAAGTTGTCCTCGACCCAGGTGCGCGTCTCGGTGGGCTCGACGTACCAGTCGGTCGGGCACATGGTGAGGATCTCGACGAACGAGAAGCCCTTGCCGTCGAGCTGGGCCCGGAAGGCCTCGTGCAGGCACTGCCGCGTCCAGCTGATCGCGGACGGCGTGTGCATCGCGCCGCGAGCGACGTAGGCGGCGCCGTCGAGCTGCGCGATCAGCTCGGCGATCTTGATCGGCCAGCCGTGCTGCTCGGCGATCCGTCCGGTCGCCATCGTCGTCTTGGTGCGCTGGCCGAGCACGGTCGTCGCCGTCATGTGGCCGCCGGTCTCGCCGAACACGCCGTTGTTGAGCAGCACGGCGGTGAACTTCTCGCCGCGCGCGGCGCTGTGGATGACCTCCTGCAGCCCCTCGGTCACCATGTCGCCGTCGCCCTGCAGGGTGAAGACGAAGCGATCGGCCGGCAGCACGCGCTTGGCGCCGGTCGCGACCGACGGCGCGCGGCCGTGCAGCGCCTGCAGCGACGTCGAGGTCGATGATGCCGGGGAACGCGGTGTAGCAGCCGATGCCGCAGACGCAGATCGTCCGGTCGCGCAGACCGAGCTCGGTCGATCAGCTCGAGGATCGTGCGCAGCGCGAGCGGCTCGCCGCAGCCCGGGCAGAGCGAGTGCTCGGTCGAGAGCAGCAGCTCCGGCTTCGCCTGGACCTTCGGCTCAGCGTCGGTCATGCGGCCTGCGCCTGCCGCGTAGACCGACGCGATGCGCGCGACGATGGCGTCGGGCTCGAGCGCCGGCCCGACGCCGAAGCCCGGAGTGGTCGTGGCTGATGCCGCCGATGAAGTGCACCGGCACGCGGCCGAGGACGGCGAGCCGCACGTCGTCGATCATCTGCCCGGCGTTCAGCTCGAACACCGCGAGCGACGCGGCACGCGCGCCGCCGCGGCCGCCACCGCCGCCGACGGGAACGGCCAGAGCGAGATCGGGCGCACCTAGCCGACCCGCATGCCGCTGCTCGCGGCAGATGCGGACGGCGTACTTGACGAAGCGCGCCGGCGAGCCGAAGGCGACGACCGCCAGGTCGGCGTCGTCGAGCAGGCCCGTCTTCGCAGCGCATCTCGGCGGCGGTGATCGTCGGGTACTTGGCGGCGATCGCCGCGTAGTGGCTGCGACGGTCGAGCGACAGCTTCTCGCGACGACCCGAGCGGCGTGACGTTGTGCGCGCGGCGGCCCTTCGCGCCGGTGGTCGCCCAGGTCTTCGGCGGCAGGTCGGATCTCGTCGCGCGGCGCGGAACTCGACCACCTCGGAGGTGTGGCCGAGGAGGAAGTCGCCGAGGACGTCGACCGGGTTGCGCCACTTGTCGGCGAGGTGGAACGCCTGCCGACGAGGTCGACCGCCTCCTGCACCGTCGCGGGCGCGAGCACGATGAAGCGGTAGTCGCCGTGGCCGCCGCCGCGCGTCGACTGGAAGTAGTCGCCCTGCCCGCGCATCATGTTGACCACGACCATCGGGATCTGCGCGTTGGCGAGCTCGGCGAAGCTCTCCTGCATCAGGCTGATGCCCTGCCCGGTCGACGCGATCATGGCGCGCACACCGCAGCCGGCCGCGCCCCACACCATGTCGATCGCCTCGATCTCGCTCTCGGCGTTCATGCACACGCCGCCGACCTGCGGCAGGCGATGCGACATGTACTCGAGGATCTCGGTCGACGGCGTGATCGGGTAGCCGGCGTAGAAGCGGCAGCCCGCCTGGATCGCCGCCTCGGCGATCGCGTGGCTCCCCTCCATCAGGACGCGTCGCGTCACGCCGCCGCCTCGCCCCGGTAGACCTCGAAGCAGAAGTCGGGACAGACCTTGAAGCACAGCTCGCAGCCCGTGCAGCCGTCGAGGAGGATCGGATAGCGGTACCCGATGGCGTTGGTCACGTGCTCCGACATCTCGAGCACGCGCGGCGGACAGACGTCGATGCAGAGCGCGCAGCCCTTGCAGGTCTCGACGTCGATGGTGACGGTCGCCGGCAGGCGCGGCATCGATCGATGGGGTAACACGCCCCCTCGGACCGATCAATGCAGAACGTGGGCCGCGCCGGCCGCGAGGCATCGTCGATTGGCCTCGACGTGCTTCTTGCGGTGCGGCGGCAGGACGTCGTCGACGGCGGCGAGGAGCGCCTCCATGCCGACGACACCCGTCGCCCCGACGAACGCACCCAGCGCGATCATGCTGGCGCCGAGCGGCTGACCGAGGTCCTTGGCCATGTCGGTCGCCGGCAGCGCGAGCACACGCACGCCCTCCCACGCCGGCGGAAGGACGACCAGGCTGGCGTTCGCGACCAGCACGCCGCCGCGCTCGATCTTCGCGCCGAACTTGGCGAGCCCGTCGCCGTGCATCGCGAGCACGCCCCACACGCGCGGCACGATCGGTGGCGTGACGATCTCGTCGTCGCCGATCACGACCGTCGACTCGCTCGAGCCGCCGCGGATCATGCCCATGAACACACCGAACATCATGACCTGCTTGCGCTCGCGCATCGCCGCTTCGGCGAGGAGCTTGGCCACGAGTTGGACGCCCTGCCCGCCCAGCCCGGTCATGACGATCGCCCGCTCCACGATTCGGCGGCTAGCATGCACCTCCGCCGAGGGTCAACGCATCACCAGGCGAGTTGCCCGGCGCGTCGTCAGGCGGCCGCGACGACGGCGGCGCGTTCGACGGGGCCGGGGATCCGCACCGTGAACACCGAGCCTCCGCCCGGCGTGCTCTCGACCGCGACGCTGGCACCGAGCTGACCCACGAAGCGTCGCACGATGTACAGCCCGAGCCCGGCGCCGCCGTAGCGGCGCGAGTCCGAGCCATCCGCCTGGCGGAACATCTCGAAGATCGCCTCCTGGTCCTCGCGCCGGATGCCGATCCCGGTGTCCGCGACGCGGAGCAGGACGGCCCCGTCCTCCTCGATCAGGCTGGCACGGACGGTCCCGCGTTCGGTGAACTTGCACGCGTTGCCGACGAGGTTGCGCACCACGATCGTCAGCTTGCGGCGATCGGTCGTCAGCGTCCCCGCAGGAGCGGGCGTCACCCAGTCGAGGGTGACGCCGGCGTGGCGGGGCAGTCCAGCGCAGGCCTGCCCGAGCTCCGCCCAGAGCGTCGGCAACGCGACGGGCTCGAGGCGGACCTCGTCACGATGCGCCTCGAGGCGCCCGATCTCCAACGTGCTCTCGACCAGCCCGAGCAGATCGCGCCCCGCCCCCTCGATCCGCGCGAGACACTCGGCGACCGGCACCTCGTCGAGCAGTCCCTCGCGGGCCATCGACGCGTACCCGAGGATCACGTTGAGCGGCGTGCGCAGCTCGTGGGACATGGTCGAGACGAACTCGCTCTTCAGCTGGTTCGCGTGGCGCAGGTCGGCGATCAGGCGCGTGGTGCGCAGCGCCAGGCTCGCCTGGTCCGCGAGCCCCTGCGCGAGGGCGCGCTCGCCGGCCTCGAACGCCTGGTCGGTATCGCGTCCGAAGGCGACGATGCCCAACTGATCGCCGCCCTGCCGCAGCGTCACGTAGAGCGCGTGCAGCGCGCCCTGGGCGCGCAGCATCGCCACCACCGGGTCGTTCGGCGCGTCTTCGGGGAGCACCGCGAGCCCGCGTTCGACGACCGTCCGCACGCTCGGGAACTCCTCGGGGATCTCGACGCCGATCCAGCTGGTGTCGATGCGCTCGCCGCCGAGCGCCGCGAAGCGGAAGACGCGAACGCTCGGGTCGTAGAGGGCCACCCAGGCCCACTGGGCGCCCAGCAACCCGACGCCGTGGTCGAGCACGGTGCGCAGTACGGCATCGGGATGGACGTGCTGGGCGAGGTCGCGCGCCAGCGACACGAGCTGCTCCTGCTGCCAGGCGCGCTCGAAGATCGTCCGCCGACCCGACTCGACGACCCTCGCCGCCACGAGCGTCACCGGGACCAGCGATCCCACCATCGTCACGACCGTCGCCTGGAACCGCGACCCGATGCCGCCCATCGCCCAGACGTACAGGGCGAGCGCGGCGGCGCACACGACGGCCTGCGGTCGAATCCCCCACGGGAAGATGAGCGTCGAGGACATGATCAGCAGGCAGACGTAGAGCGGCACCAGGTCCGTGTCCTGCGGCAATGCCCGCCAGGTGACCGCGGCCGCGGCGATGAGGAGGAGGAAGAAGCCGAGGCCGGCAGCCAGGCCCCAGCTCCGAAACGGGCGGATCGAGCTGGCGATCGCCCCGCTGACACTGAGGAGGAGGAAGGGCACCGCCAGCGAGGTACGGAACCACGCCGTCGACGGCTCGGCCACCGCGTTGCATACGGTGACGCCGAGGACGGCCGGCAGGATCACCCACGATCCGAGACGCACGCGCGAGAGCAGCAGCGCGTCCTGGTCGGTTCGGTAGGCGGTCACCCACGGCGGACTGCGGCGGGGCCGACGCATGCAGGCCGAATGCAACCGCCGCGCCATGGCGAATGCCGCGCCGGGCGCCGCGCGCCGCACCCCCCGGACCGCCAGAAATGTGACGCTATGCGACGATGGCGTCGGCTTCGATCTCGATCTGTGCGGCGGCGTCGATCAGCTTCGCCACCTCGACCATGGTCGTCGCGGGACGGATCGTGCCGAAGACCGCGCCGTGCACCGCGCCAACCTCCTCCCACTTCGAGATGTCGGTGACGTAGAGGCGCGTGCGGATGACGTCGTCGAGGCGGGCGCCCAGCGCCTCGAGCGCGGCGCGGATGATGGCCAGCGCCCGCTCGGTCTGCGCGCCGACCGTCGGCGGGAAAGTGCCGTCGGCGTCGATGCCCACCGTCCCGGTGACGGCGATCACGTTGCCCTGCCGGACGGCACGCGAGTAGCCGACGACCGGCTCCCATGCCGAGCCGGAGCTGGCTCGGCGCCGGCCGCCGTGCTCGGTGACCATGATGCGAATGTCGTTCGCCATCCGCCGCTCGTAGCAGGCGGGGCGGGGCGCCGGAAGCGTCAGCGGCCGGCGTGCGCCGCGAGGACGTGCGCGACGCACCCGGTGAGGCGCCGCGCCGTCGCCAGATCGAGAAACTCGTTCGGCCCGTGCGCGTTGGAGCGCGGCCCCAGCACCCCCGTGATCAGGAACTGCGCGTCGGGGAACCGGGTGCCCAGCATCGCCATGAAGGGAATGGTGCCGCCCTCACCCATCGCGCACGCACTGCGGCCGAAGAAGGCGCGCGAAGCCGCGTCGACGGCGGACTCGAGCCAGGCTGCGATCGGCGGGGCGTCCCACCCGCGCGAACCCTGGGCCGCTTCGAAGCGCACGGCGGCGCCGTACGGCGGGTCCGTGGTGAGCAGGCGGCGCAGCGTCTCCGTGGCGGCCGCGGGGTCGGCGGTCGGCGGTAGGCGCAGCGACAGCTGCACCGTCGTCGCGGGGCGGAGCACGTTGCCGGCGCGCTCGAGCGGCGGCAGGCCGGCGGCGCCCGTGATCTCGAGCTGCGGACGCCAGGCACGATTGAGCAGCAGCTCGGCGGGATCCGACGTCACCGGCGCCACGCCGGCACGAAAGGGAAACTCGGCGTTGACCGTCTCCCCGAGGACCTCGGCGGTGCTGCGCGTCTGCGCGATCCGTGCGGGCGGAATCTCGACCGACAGCTCCCTTGGCAGGATGCGTCCGGTGTCTGCGTCCTCGAGCCGATCCAGCAATCGCCGGAGCACGCGGAAGCTCGACGGCACGACCCCGCTCGCCGCGCCCGAGTGCACGCCCTCGGTGAGCGTCGAGACCGACAGCGTCGCCGTGACGAGCCCGCGCAGCGACGTGGTCATCCACAGGTGGTCCCAGTCGCCACAGCCGGAGTCGAGACAGACGACGAGGTCGGGAGTGCCGAGCCGCGCCGCCAATGCCTCGACGTAGTGCGGGAGATCGGGGCTGCCGCTCTCCTCCGACGCCTCGATCAGGATCACGCACCGTGCGTGTGGAACGCGCTCCGCGCGGAGCGCGGCGAGCGCGGTGACGGCCGCGAAGGCCGCGTAGCCGTCATCCGCGCACCCGCGTCCGTACAGCCGTCCGTCGCGCACCACGGGCGTCCACGGTCCGAGACCCTCCGCCCACCCCGCCATCGGCGGCTGCTTGTCGAGATGCCCGTACAGCAGCACCGTCCCGGGCGCGGCGCCCGGGACCTCGGCGACGATCACGGGCGTCCGCTCGCCGTGCCGAACGACCTCGACGCTGGTCCCGGCCGGCGCATGCATCCGCATCCAGTCGGCGACGAGCGCCGTGGCGCGCTGCATGTGGCCGTGCTCTCGCCACGCTGGATCGAACGCGGGCGACTCGTTCGGAATCGCGACGTATGCCTCCAGCGTCGGCTGGAGCGCCACCCAAGCGCGGTCGATGCCCCGACGGGCTGCCTCGACGTCCATCGTCTCCCACTGCCCGACGGCGGGCGCCGGGTCCAGCGGCGGTCGGGTTACTGGCAGTGCCGTCCGGTCCCGGCGGTCGCGCAGAAGAACGTGCCGTCGGCGCCGGAATGGTCGCGCCTTTCACCGTCGCCTGCACCCAGACGTCGTCGGAGCCGGGGCTGTCAATCGCGAAGTTAGCTAGCGACGGCGTACGTCTCGTCGAGATACCTGACGATCTCGGCGGATTCGAACATCGCCGCCCCCGTGTTGGGATCGAGCAGGTACGGCACCTGCATCTTCCCGGCCCGGGCGACGAATGCGTCGCGGCGCGGACTGCCCTTGGCGACGTTGTGCAGCACGTAGGGCACCTCCAGCTCGCAGAGTCGCTCGCGGGCGATGCGGCAGTACGGCGACGCCTCGAAGCTCCACAGCTCGAGCGGACGCTCCGGGGCTCTTGCCTTGCGGTAGCGGAGCCCCTCGCCCACGCGCACCGCCGACGCGATTCCGAGCGTGAGGTCGGTGACCAGCGGCAGGGCGAGCAGCGCCGGCACCGCCCCCGAGCCGTAGGTGCGGAAGAGGTGGCGGACGATCTCCGTCGACTCGTACATCGTCTGGCCCGTGTTCGGATCGACGAGCCACGGGAACTGCGCCTTCCCCCCGCGGCGGATCACCTCCTCGCGAAAGCGCGGTCCCCCCTTGGGACATGGGTACACCATGGCGTCGAGGTCGAGCACGGAAAGCGCCTCCCGCACCTTGCGGCAGAACGGGCAGGCCTCGAACTCGTACAGCTCGAGGAGGCGCTCCGGACGGGGTCCCGGCGCGCCGACCTGCATCCCCATCCCCAGCCTGGCCACGCTGGCGACGAACGAGGTCGCGACATCGAGCACGCGGGGTGTCACGTCACCCGCGTAGCCGATCGTCGCACGGCGCGCCAGCCTCGCGTGGCGCCCGGCTACTCGACGCGGCCCGTCACCCGCGCGATCGCCCCGAGGTCGCCCGGCCCCGCGATGCAGAGATCGAGGTCGCGGAGCAGCCCGTCCTCGAGCCGGTATATCCAGCCGTGGATCGCGAGCGACTGGGCGCGCCGCCACGCGTCCTGCACGATCGACGTGTCGCAGACGTTCGCCACCTGCTCGGCGACGTTCAGCTCGCAGAGCCGGTCGGCACGTGCCTGCTCGTCGTCGATCGCGTCCAGCTCGGCCTTGTGGTCCCGGTAGACGTCGCGCACGTGGCGCAGCCAGTTGTCGGCCAGCCCGAGGCGCTCGCCGCGCAGCGTCGCGCGCACGCCGCCGCAGCCGTAGTGCCCGCAGACGATGACGTGCTCGACGTGGAGCACGTCGATCGCGAACTGGAGCACCGAGAGACAGTTGAGGTCGGCGTGCGCCACGACGTTGGCCACGTTGCGGTGCACGAACAGCTCACCCGGCATGAGGCCGACGATCTCGTTCGCCGGAACGCGGCTGTCCGAGCAGCCGATCCACATGTATTCGGGCGCCTGCTGGCGGGCGAGGGTCGTGAAGAAATCCGGCTCGCGGGCGCGGATGTCGTCGGCCCAGCGGCGGTTCTGCTCGAACAGCTTCTTGAGGCGCCGCACGCGACGCCTACGGAAGCGCGACGATGCAGATGCCGCAGGCCTGCGGCGCGCCGCCGATGTTGTGCCTCAGCGCCACGGTCGCGTTCTTCACCTGTCGCTTCTCGGCCTTGCCCTGCAGCTGCTTGTAGTTCTCGTAGATCATGCGCACGCCCGTCGCGCCGGTGGGGTGACCGAAGGTCTTGAGACCGCCGTCGGTGTTGACCGGGAGTTCGCCGTCCAGCGTCGAAGGTGCCGACTGGCGATGTGCTCCTTCGCCGACCCCTTCTCGCAGAAGCCGAGGTCCTCGTAGGCGAGGAGCTCGGTCAGCGTGAAGCAGTCGTGCACCTGCGCGACGTCGATCTCCTTCCGCGGGATCGGTGATGCCGGCCTGCGCGTAGACCTGCGCCGCCGCCATCTCGGTCGGCTTGCCAGCGCAGGAAGTCGAACGACGGATCCTCCTTCGGGCTCGCGGACAGCGCGATCCCGATGCCGCGCACGAGGACGAAGTCGTCGCGGAAGCCCTTCGCCAGCTCGCGACGGGTGATGATCGCCGCGGCGGCGCCGTCGGACTGCGCGGCGCAGTCGTAGAGCCCGAACGGCCACGAGATGACGCGCGCCTTCAGCACGTCGTCGACCGTGATCTCGCGCTTGAGCATCGACTTCGGCGCCAGCGTGCCGTTGTGGTGGTTCTTCACCGCGATGCGTGCCAGGTCCTCGCGGCCGGCGCCGAAGGTCTCGAAGTACTGCGCCGCACAGAGCGAGAACCATCCCGCCGGCGTCGCCGGCAGGCCGCGGACGCCCGTCACCGCCACGCTCGGACCCGACACGCCGCGGTCCTTCGGCTTGTCGAAGCCGACGACGAGCACGGTGTCGTACATCCCGCAGGCCACGGCGAAGACGCCGTAGCGGAACGCGTCGGTGCCGGTGGCGCAGTAGTTGACGACCATGCTGACCGGCCGGTCGTAGAGCTTGAGCGCGTCGGCGACCTCGGCCGTCCCCTTCGACGGATACTGGGCGCCGCAGAACACGGCTTCGATCTGCCGCTGCGGATCCTCGATGCCGGCGTCGGCGTAGGCCTCGTACGCCGCCTCGACGATCATGTCCTGGGGATCCTTGTCCCAGTTCTCGCCGAACTTGCAGCAGCCCATGCCGACGATGGCGACCTTGTCCCGGATGGCGTCGTGGTTCATGCGCTCCGTGCTCCTCAGCGGACGGGCGTGCACTTCCAGAAGTAGTTCGGCGTGCCGCCGGCGTCGTGGATCTTGCGGAACGTCATCTCGACCGGCATGCCGAGCTTCACCTCCTTCGGCGCGACGTCCGTCATCTGGACGTACAGCCGCGCGCCCGTCGACGTCGACGATGCCCGCGACCATCGGCGGGTTCGGACTGCCGGCGAAGTTGTCGAAGGTGAAGGACTTCACCGTGCCGACCGGTCCGACAGCCGCACCGATTCGAAGTCGTCCTTGGCGAAGCATTTGAAGCAGACCCGCTGGCGCGGGAACTGCGCCTGGCCGCAGCGCGGCACCTCTGGGCGCAGCAGACTCACGTCGCTAGTCGCGGTCGCGGAAATGCTTGGTCGCCGACAGGCCCGGCGCCGGCACGGCGATCGTGCTCGGTCGCGATCAGCTGCCGGAAGCGGAGGTACATGTCGTAGCTCGGCAGCTCGGCGCGGCGCGCCAGATGCCAGGCAACGCCGCGGCGTCCCTCGAGCCGCTGCACGAGCGGCGTGGCGCCGAGCAGCATCGCGTCGGCGCCGTCGCCGTACGCCACCGCGAGCAGGCGTTCGCCGGCCTTCGCCCGCTCGAGCGCCGCGGCGAGGAGGAGCGGCGTCATGGCGGCGCCGGCGTTGCCGACGCGGCCGAAGAGCGGATCCTCGGCGCGAGCCGGCTCGAAGCCGAGCTCGCGGACCAGCGCACCATGGCTGCGCGCGTCGGGCCCGTAGAGCACGAGCCGGGTCACGTCCGCGGTGCCGAGACCCGCCTTCGGCGAGCAGCCCCTTCACCGACCTCGCGCACGCTGGCGCGGTAGCCGTGGTCGACGACGAAGCGGTCCTCCCATGCGTGGACGAACGGGTCGCCGTCCGTACGCCAGACGTCGACGATCTCGTCGGCCACCTGGTGGGCCGCATCGATGGTGACCGCGACGTCGTCGGCACCGACGAGGAACGCCGCGGCACCGTCGCCGAGGTTGGCCTCCAGCGCGCTCCGTGGCGCGGCCATGCGCATGTCGCTGGCGAGAACCAGGACGCGGCGGAGCGACCCGGCGCGAACGGCGTCCGCGGCGGCGCGCAGCGCCTGCGTGCCCGCCCGGAGCGAGTCGCCCACGTCGACCGTCTGCACGTCGCGCGGCAGATCGAGCGCCTTCGCGATCGAGCGCAGCGCCCTGCTTCTCCTTGAAGGCGTAGGAGGTCGAGGCGAAGAAGACCCCGTCGACCGTCCGCCGATCGACGTCGCGCAGGCAGGCGATCGCCGCCGCGACGGCCATCGTCACCGCGTCCTCGTCCCAGTTGGCCACCGCGCGTTCCGGCCCTGGCGCCCCGTCCTTCCGGGGGCCGAGCGGCAGGCGCAACATCGGCACGTATGCGCCGTAGGACACGATCCCGACCATGCAATCCCTCCAGCCGGGGAGGTCTACGATCCGGGTCCGGATACTGCAAGCCGGCGCGTCAGGCCCACAGCCACCAGGACCCGGTCGCCAGGACCCACACCGCGAGGAGCGCGTTGGTCACGCCGTGCGCGATGACGGCGTCCATCACTTCGCCGCGCCGATACCAGATGCCAGCGTACATCATGCCGACGAGCGTCCCGGCGATCCACGAATCGTGGACGGCACCAAAGATGATCGAGGAGACCAGGAACGACATCCACGTGAAGGTCCCGGGTGGGACGCCCTCGAAGTCGGGGCCGATCAGCCGACGGGTGAGATAGCTCCGGAAGGCCAGTTCCTCGGCGAGCGGGACGGTCACGACCGCGCCGACGACACGGAAGGCGAGCCAGGTGGCGGCCCACATCGGCGGAAAGCTCCCGAGCCCTTCCGCCAGGACCTGCCCCGCCGACGGATCCTTCGGTGCCGGCGTGAACAGCATCCAGACGACGAACGCGGCGGCGCCGACCGCCGCTGCGGTCCACGACCATCGCCAGTGGAGGTCCGTGAAGCGCGGGCGCAGGATGACGAGCGCCGCCGCCGTGATGACGACCCGCAGGGGGTAGAGGATGTCGAAGCCCCCCGAGGTGAAAATACCGGTCGCCGCCGCGGTGCCGATGATGAGCAGGAACGGCGCGAGATACGTCGCGGTGGGATTGTAGCCCTCCGCCGTCCCGGCAGCGGTCTCCGTGGACACGAAGCGCCATCGCCGGGTGACCGCCACGATGCCCAACGCGACCCCGCAGAACAGCAGTGCTCCGGCGCTGTGGTGGAATCCCCCGACGGCGATCGCGGGCGACATCCACGTGCCGATCACGATGAGCAGGAAGATGCGAAACGCATTTGCCAGCCAGATGAGCGCCGTCGCGGCGGGCACGAGGAGGAGAGCCTGCGGGAAGCGGAGCCGGTCGCGGAAGACCCAGAGATACCCCCCGAGGAACACCCAGATGAGCCCGATTCCCTGGTATCCCGAGCACTGGTGCATGATCTCGACCAGGAAATCCGGCGTGCCGATGATGAACTCGTCGGGCCGGGCGATGACGTCGCTGGTCACCACCATGAGGAGGAGGCGGACGACTTCGAGCGTCGAGTACCCGAGCGGCCGCCACCATCCGTCCGTGAACTCGCCGGCAGCGAACCCGAGAACGCCGATGGCGACCCCGCCGACGAGGAGCTTCCAGCCGCTGCGCAGGATCGGGAGCAGGGTGCGCCCGGGAACTATGGCTTCCACCCACAGCATCACGGTCGCCAGGCCGGCGATTCCCCAGGCCGTTACGAGGGCGGGCGACACCGCGTCCCGATCGACGTCCGCGCCGAATATCTTCGGCGTCAGGATGACGAGCGCGCCGTACGCGATCAGATGCCCGACGAGATATGGCCACCAGACGCGATCGGGGTCGAGCGCCGGGGCCGAGCGCACGAGCACGTGGGCCGCCCGTGGATAGAGCGTCGTGATCAGGAACAGCCCCGCGACGACGTAGAAGACGATCGGAACGAGGAATCCCGTGAGACCGAGTGGGACCGTCCACCAGCTGTGGCTGGCCATCAGCGGTGCCGCGTCGAAGCGCGACACGAGGACCAAGGCCTCGACGGCGAGGAGCGCCCCGAGTACCGTCCAGCGGACGATCGGGACCGCGGGGGCCATCGCCCGCCCGGGATGTGCGGCGGTGTGAGTCACACTCGCTTGGGGTTGCTCGCGCTCCTCGACCCCACCGCCCCTCCCCATATGTCGGTCAGCCCCTGCGGGCCGCGGTCAGCGGCGACGCTTGCGGTCCGTGAAGGCGAGGACGCCGCCCGCGAGCAGGGTCAACGCGCCGCGCAGCGCGCCAGGGTCGACCTCCGGCGTCTGGTTCGGACGCGGGAATGTGCACGGCGGCTTGGTGGTCGCCGGTCGCGCCCACTGGCGCGCCTGGGCCGGGCTGCCGCTGGCGACGAGGATCAGGGCGGTAGCCGCCCCGGTCAGAGCGAGTCGGCTGATCTGTTGGATGAGGCCACGTGTGTTCATAGCTGAACCCACGCTGCCCGAGATGGCACCGATGTGTCAACGAGGAAATATCAAATCCGCAGCGATTACAGCTACTTGCCACCGCAGACCTCGTGTTCCCTGACACATCGTCCGCCACCCGGGCCGCATCCGCTGGCTCGCTCGCCGCGGAGTCGGCCGGATGGCGACGGAACACCGCCTAGCTGCGGCGCTTGCGGTCGGTCAACGCGAGCAGGCCGCCGCCCAGCAGCACCAGCGAGCCGCGCAACATCCCTGGATCGATCTCCGGGGTCTGGGTGGGCGCCAGCGTGCTGGTCGGGTTGTGCGGGCGAGGCCGGAAAAGCCAGCTCAACCAGCTGAAGAACCCTCCGCTCCCGTGCGCGTGCGCCGGCTGCGCCGTCCCGAGGGCACCCGCAAACACCAGAGCGCCACCGAGGATCTTGAGGCTTTTCGTCCGAGCGAGCATTTTTGGGTCTCTCCTTCTTTCTACCAGACGCGGTCTGAAGACAGGCGCATCGTCTCTCAGGTCCGGAGTTCCGTCAAGCGGGGTTTGCTCCCGTCACCAGGGGAGGGCCGATCCATGGGCGAATGGCCCGCTGCCTCCAGGGCCTCGATCTAGCGCCCTTTGAAGGCCGGCGACCGCTTCTCCATGAAGGACCGTATGCCTTCTGTCATGTCGTCGCTGTGGGCGACGAGGGCCTGGGTGAAGGCCTCCTCGGCGAAGCAGGTGTCCAGGTCGGATTGGAGCGACCGATTGAGCAGCCGCTTGGAGAGCCCGATGGCGAACGTCGGGCCCTGGGCGAGGCGGGTCGCCCACTCCTTCGCCACCCGCTCGAGGTCGGCCGCGGGGACCACCCGGTTCACCAGCCCCAGCCGCTCGGCGTCGGCGGCCGAGAGGTCGTCGCCGAAGAACACGAGCTCCTTCGCCTTGTGCAGGCCGACGTGCCGGGCGAGGAGGAACGCCCCGCCGGCGTCGAGGGCGATCCCGCGCCGGACGAAGACCTCGATGAAGCGGGCGTCGTCGGCCGCCAGCACCAGATCGCACGCATAGGCGAGGTGCGCGCCCGAGCCCGGCGGCGACGCCGTTCACGACCGCGAGGATCGGCTTCTCGAGCTCCCACAGCGTCCGGATCACGCGCTGGCTCGGGCGCATCGCGTCCCGCGTCGCCCCAGGTCCGGGCGGCGCAGCGCCCGACACCGCCCGCGAGCCGGAGAGATCGGCGCCGGTGCAGAACGCCTCTTGCCCGTGGCCGTCAGCACGACGGCGCGCACGGCGGTGTCCTCGGCGCAGCGTGCGAGCGCGTTCAGGTACGCCTCCCGCATCGCGGGGTTCATCGCGTTGCGTGCCTCGGGGCGATTGAGGACGATCCATCCCACCCCGTCCTCGACGCGGAAGAGCAGCGGTTCCGTCTCGGCCATCGTGTGTCGTCTCCTGTCAGGGCAGCTTGAACGCCGCGAGCGCGTTGTCGCGCAGGAAGCGCTGCCGCACCTCGGGCGACAGCCCGAGCGCGTCGACCTCGCCCAGCACCCGATCCCACTGCAGCAGCGGGTAGTCGGTCGCGAAGCAGACCTTGTCCTTGCCGAAGGTCTTCATGAAGTGGACGAACGCCGGCGGGTAGTGCTTCGGCACGTGCGCCGACGTGTCGATCCAGACGTTGCGGTGCTTCCAGGCCACCGCGATCATCTCCTCCGTCCACGGCCAGCCGATGTGGCCGCAGACGATGCGCAGCTCGGGGAAGTCGAGCGCCACCTCGTCGATGTAGAGCGGCCGGCCGGTCTCCGACGGGAACAGCGGCCCGGTGTGGCCCGACCTGCGTCTGGAAGGCGACGTCGAGCTCGGCGGCCTTGGCGTAGAGCGGATAGTAGACGCGATCGGTCGGCGCCTTCCTCCACATGAACGGCTCGATGCGGAGGCAGACGAAGCCGCAGTTGCGCACGTAGTGGTCGAGCTCGCGCACCGCCTTCATGATGTGGCGTCGGGTCGGCGTGGTACTGGCCGTAGATGCGGCCGGGATGCGCGTTCTGCGCCTTCGCGACCGCCTCGTTGTCGCCCGCCATGAGCGCGACCTGCACGCCGTGGCGGTCCATGACGTCGATCATCTTCGCGACGTCGGTGCCGTGGTGGAAGACGTCGAGCATGCCGTAGTTGCGGAAGACGTTCTCGCCCTGCGGGTTCACGCCGGGCGGCGTCGGGCTGATGAACTGCGTCCAGACGTCGATCGATGCCGGCTCGGCCATCGTCACCCTCGCGGCAGGCCCAGCACGCGCTGGGCGATGATGTTGCGCTGCACCTCGGACGTGCCGGCGTAGATGCTGGCGGCGCGCGACCAGAGATACTCGTACTGCCAGCGTCCTGCGTCGACCGCGCTGGCGCGTCGCCGCGCTCGAGCGCGGCGTACGGTCCCTCGAGCTCGATCGCCAGCTCCTTCATGCGCATGTCGAGTCTCGCTCCAGCAGAGCTTGAGGCACGAGCCCTCGGGGCCCGGCTGCCCGGTGCGCATCGATGTCGCTCACCTGCTTCCAGGCCGACCAGCCGCACGATCTCGGTCTCGATCGCACGACTGCGCGAGGCGCTGCCGCACAGCGCGGCGTCGCGTCGCCGCCGTCCCGGCGGCGCGCCAGCGCGAGGACGTCGCGACAGCTCGCCGGCCAGGCGCGCGTGCGGCGCCGAGCCGCCGCGCTCGTGCGCCAGCGTCGTGATCGCGATCGTCCAGCCCTCGTCGAGCTCGCCCGACCATGTTCTCGCGCGGCACCCGCACGTCGTCGAAGAAGACCTCGTTGAACCAGGCGACGCCGGTCATCTCGACCAGCGGCCGGATGGTGATGCCGGGACTCTTCATGTCGACCAGCAGGAAGGTGAGCCCCTTGTGCTTCGGCGCCTGCGGATCGGTGCGCACCACCAGGATGCACCAGTCGGCGAAGCGGGCGTAGCTGGTCCAGATCTTCTGGCCCGTGACGTGGAACACGTCGCCGTCGAGCTCGGCGCGCGTGCGGCAGGCGGCGAGATCGGAGCCGGCGTTCGGCTCCGAGAAGCCCTGGCACCAGACGTCGTCGCCGGTCAGGATCGCGCGGCAGGAAGCGCCGCTTCTGCTCCTCGGTGCCGTGGTGGATGAGCGTCGGGCCGACGAGGCCCGGGCCCGACGCCGATGTCGATCATCGGCGGCGCGCCCGACGCGCGTGTACTCCTCGGCGAAGAGGAACTGCTCGAGCGGCGTCGCGCCGCGCCCGCCGTACTCGCGCGGCCAGTGCAGCCCGGCCCAGCCGCCGTCGTAGAGCGTCCGCTGCCAGCGACGCGCGAACGCGACCTTGTCCGCCGGCTCCTCGGGCCGCGGGAGCCCGGCGTGCCCCACCCGCGGGGCAGATTGGCGACGAGCCAGGCGTGCACCTCGCGGCGGAACGCCTCCTCCGATCCGGCGGCGTCGGAGCCCGAGAAGTCCATGTGCCGATCGCTGCCGGCGGCGTCGGCTCACGAACCAGCCGCCCGCATCGTCGACCCCGCGCGCCCGCGCCGCGGCGGCGGCCGCGGCCTCTGCGCGGACCCGCTGCCGCTCCTCGGCGTAGCGGATCGCGAAGCTGCGGCTCGGAACAGCGACACCATGGGCGGAATGAACATCAGCGCGCCCATCAGGTGGAAGCCCGAGCAGGAGCACCAGCAGCAGCGCCATCTGCGCCTGGAACTTCATCGGGAAGAAGCACCCAGAAGATGATGCTCGCCGTCAGCGACACGCCGGTGAAGAGCACGGTCTTCCCGGTGGTCTGGAACATGCGCCGGATGGCGATGTCGAAGCCCTCGCCGCGCGCACAGCTCCTCCACGATGCGCGACAGCACGTAGTAGCCGTAGTCGATGCCGATGCCGATGCCGACCGCGGCGACGGGCAGCGAGTTGATGTTCATGTCGATGCCGAAGAGATACATCACCGCTTCGGACAGCGGCTGCGCCACCAGCGACGGCAGCATGACGATGAGCGCGCCGACCACCGAGACGTACGTCAGCGTAGCTCAGCAGGAAGACCACCATCAGGATCAGGATCAGGTTCACCCGGTAGGACCACTCCACCTCTTCGTTCACCGCCGCGAGGATGCCGATCAGCCCGCCCGCGAGCCGGTAGCGCACGTTCGCTCGCGTCGGCCCCGTGCTCCGCGATGTACTGCTTCGCGCGCGCGATCGAGTTCTCGATCGTCTCGTGGGTGTAGTCCTTGTAGAAGATCGCGACCGTCGCGTTCGTGTAGTTGGCGTCGAAGAAGCGGTCCATCTCGCCGCGCCGCGTGTTCGAGGTGAGCAGGAAGAAGAGCTGGCTGACGTGGTCGTTCCGCGTCGGCAGCATCTCCCACTTGGGATCGCCCTCGTGGAAGGTGCGGAAGATCTTCTTGAGCAGCGTACGCCGCCGTGACCGTGCCGCCGACCTCCGGCCGCTCGCGCCATGTAGCGCGCGAACAGGTCGAGGTCGTTCAGCGTGTCGGCGTCCTTGATGGCGCCCTCGCGCTGCACGCACTTCTCGCTCGCCGGACACGCCCTCCGCCTCCTCCGAGCTGGCAGCGCGTGCAGCGCGTCGCCCTCGCACGGCTGCCCGCCGACCGTGCAGTACGCCGTGCCCTCGGCGATGACGACGAGCTGGCTCGCGCCGATGAACTTCTCGTTCACCTTCGCGAAGGCGACGTTGTACGGGATGGTCGGGGTAGAGCAGCGCCGCGCCCGGGCGTCGTGTCGCCGACGCGTGAGCTTCTGCTGGAAGTAGAGCCCGACGCCGAGCAGCACGACCAGCAGCGACCGCCATCGCGTAGCGGCGCCAGCCGATCGGCGAGCCAGATGAGGAAGCGCTCGATCGCCAGGTAGACCCGGCCGAAGAACTCGCCGAACGCGATCCGTGCAGCCGGCTGATCGTCTGCCGACGTGGGCGTAGCCCGGCAGGGCCGTCCGGAGCAGCACGTCGCACGAGTCCGCCGAGCAGCGTGACAGCGCGAGCAGTCGCCGCCACCGGCCACGCCCGGGCACGTCAGCCGTAGAGCCAGAGGAGCCACGCCGATCGCGACGAGCATCATCCACGACATGAAGCGCTCGAGCGCGTCCTTGCCCCGTGCTGTGCTCCTCGGGCGGCGGCGTGAACGACAGGATGATCGGATGGAGCGTCACGACGCTGACGAAGATCGAGACGATCCAGAACGAGCACAGGATGGCGAGCTTCTGGATGATCGGGATGCGCGCGACCAGCAGCGTCAGGATGGCGAGCCCGTCGGCCAGCAGCGACACCATCGCCGGCGCGTAGATCTCGGTGTACGACTTGACGATCGCCTCATCCTTGTCGCGCAGCCGGTGGTACTCCTCGTGGTACCGCTCCATCGACTGCACCGAATGCGAGTGCGCGCGCGCCGAGATGAGCAGCGGGATCACCAGCACCAGCGGATCGAGGTTGATGCCGAAGAGCGCCGCCGAAGCCGAGCCCCCAGATCGCCGACAGCGTGCCGCTGAACGCCGGGATCACGACGCCCTGCCAGCTCCGGAACTCGACCCAGAGGATGAGCAGGATCATGACGATCGAGGCGGCGAGCACGTCCACCATCTTCGGCATGATCTCCATGGAAGTACGCGAAGAGGATCGGCGGGCCGGTGACGTAGATGTTGGTGTTCTCGTCCGACTCGCTTGCGCGACGATCTCCTGGATCTTCGCCCACATCGTCGGCAGGTCGAAGTACTCCTCCCAGAAGCCGGCGACGATCTGCGTGGCCTTGTCGTCGTCGGAGACGAAGAGCCCGTGCACGCCCTCGGTCGTGTAGACCTTGAGCTTCAGGAAATCGAGGTCGTCCTTGTTCTCCGGGACGCGCGGATACATGAGCGGCACGACCTTGATGCCCGAGCCCGCGGTGAGCGTCGTCTTCAGCTTCGGATGCGTGATCGAGAGGACCTGCTCGCCGTTCACGCCCGGGATGTCGTGCAGCAGCGCGAGCGTGATGCGATCGACCTTCTGCACGGTCTCCGGATCGTCGAAGATCGTCCCGTTCTTCACCTCGACGACGACCTGCACGCGTGTTCGCCGTGCCGAACATGTTGCGGTACTGCTGGTAGAGCTGGATGTACGGATGGCTCCGGCGGATACAGGTCGAAGAAGTTCGGTGAAGACGTGCATCCAGTGTCCATGCCGAGAACGCGAGGCCGAACGTCAGCACGGCCACGACCGCCGAGACGAGCAGCCGGTGGCGCAGCAGGAAGAAGAGATAGGCCTCGATCGTCTTGCGTGAGAGCATGTCGTCGTCCGTTCGCTCAGGGTGCGGCGGCCGCGGGAACGCCCGCTGCGCGCGGCACCGACACCTGACCCTGGTCGACCCGGAACGCGAACCCGCCCGCCCCGACCGCGAACCCCTGCGTCCCCGGGAGCAGACTCACGTCGCGCAGCCAGACAGGCCGCTCCTGCCCGGGCAGCTCGAGGCGCGTCCAGGTGTCGCCGCCGTCCGTGCTGACGCAGGATCGTCCCCGTGTCGCCGACGACGACGCCGGACTGGCCCGCCGACCCGCACCGCGTACAGGCCCGGGTTCTTCATGACGTCGCAGGAAGCCGATCTCGTCGAGCGCCTCGGCGTGTGCGACGCCGCGCTGCACCGTCCAGCTTCGGCCGCCGTCGGTCGTCCGCAGGATGAGGCCGTCGATGCCGACCGCCCAGCCCCGCTCGGGTGTCGCGAAGATGACGCCGAAGAGCGTCTTGTCGGTCCCGCGTCGGCCGCTTCTCCCAGGTCGTCGCCGCCGTCGCTGGTCGCCAGCACGGTGCCGAACTCGCCGACGATGAAGCCGTGCTGGATCGGGAACGAGTCGTAGAGGATGATGTCGTCGGTGACGTCGTCGTGCGACCGGGACCCTCGACGTCTGACCGGTGACGCCGAGCGACCGGTCCTCCCAGGTCGCGCCGCCGTCGTGGGTGACGGTGATGGTGCCCCAGTCGCCGACCGCCCAGGCGGTTCGCGCGTCGACGGCCGTCACCTTGAAGAGGTGCTTCTCGCTCGAGATGGCGCTCTTCTGCGGCTTCCAGGTGCGGCCGCCGTCGGCGGTGTGCAGGATCGAGGCTCGACTTGCCGACCGCCCAGCCGTGTGTCGGCGTCGGCGAAGTCGACGCCGAAGAGCGGGTTGCGCGTGCCGCTCTCGTGCGCCTCCCAGGTCTGGCCGCCGTCGGTGGTGTGGTAGATGGAGCCGAAGTTGCCGACCGCCCATGCGTCGGTCGGGCTCAGCGCCTTGACGCCGTAGAGATTGTCTTGCAGCGACGGCGGCGCGCCACGATCGCGGGCAGGAGCAACGCGAGCGCGAGCTGCGCGCCGGCGCGTTCAAGGCGCTGCATCGCCTCGGGGCCGTACACAACTTGCCGGCGAACCTGTCAATAGAACGGCGCGTCAGCACCGCACCTTGACGGGTGACCGAGCGCGTGCTCCCCCATACCGGCGGGCGCGCACATGCTCCGTCCGACGCACGCCGCGCCGCTCGCCGACCGCTATCGGCGCGACGGGGCTGTGGCGCGACGAGACCGTCTGGCAGGCGTTCGCCGCGACGGCCGCGCGGTCGCCGGAGCGGCTGGCGATCGTCGACGGCGCCAGCCCGCACGTCGTTCGCCGACGTTGGCCGCGACGGCGGAGCGCGTGGCGGCCGGTCTCGCGGCGCTCGGCGTCGGTGCCGGCGACGTCGTCGCCGTGCAGCTCCCGAACTGGAGCGAGACGATCGTCGCGCTGCTCGCCGTGGCGCGCCTCGGCGCGGTGGCGAACCCGATCCTGCCGATCCATCGCCGCCGCGAGCTCGGCTTCATCCTGCGCCAGGGCGGCGCGCGCGCTGCTGGTCGATCCCCGGGCACTGGCGCGCGACTGCGACCATCGCGAGCTGCTCGCCGCGGACTGCGCGCCGACCTGCCGCGCTCGAGCGCGTCGTGGTCGTCCGTGACGAGCCCCTCGCGGGCATGCTCGCCTGGACCGCCCTCGCCGACGGCCCTCCCCGTCTGCCGCGCCCGATCGCCGCCGAGGCGATCGCGCTGCTGATGTACACCTCGGGCACCACCGCCGACCCGAAGGGCGTGCTCCACTCGCACGCAGACGCTCCTCGCCGAGGCGCGCAGCCTCGGGCCGGTCCACGGCCTCGGCGCCGCGCGACATCGTCCTGATGCCCTCGCCGCTGACGCACGTCTCCGGCCTCGTCCACGCGCTCCTGGTGCCGGCGACGATCGGGCACGACGGCCGTGCTCATGGAGCGCTGGGAGCCCGGTCGACGCGCTCGAGCTGATCGCGCGCGGAACGGGTCACCTACATGGTGGGCGCCCCGACCTTCCTGCGCGACCTCGCCCTCCATCCCGACCTCGCCGCGGCCGACGTCTCGAGCTTCCGGCTCTTCTCCTGCGGCGGCGCCGACGTCGACCCGACGCTCGTCGCGCGAGGCGGCGCGCGCGCCTCGGCTGCGTCGCCAAGCGCGTCTACGGCTCGACCGAGTTCCCGACCATCACCACCACCGGCCCCGACGATCCCCCGGAACGCCGCATCGACAGCGACGGGCGCCCGATCGGCGCGGCAGAGATCCGCCTCGTCGACGAGGACGGGACAGCGTCGTGCCCGTCGGTCGCGAGGGCGAGATCCTGGCGCGCGGCCCCGAGTGCTTCCTCGGCTACCCGACCCCGCGCTCAACGCCGACGCCTTCACGGCCGACGGCTGGTTCCGCACCGGCGACCTCGGGACGTCTCGACGCGGCGGGCTTCCTCCGCATCAGCGGGCGGCGCAAGGACATCATCATCCGCAAGGGCGAGAACATCAGCGCGCGCGAGATCGAGGACCTGCTCGCGACAGCACCCCGCCGTGCGCGAGGTCGCCGTGGTCGGCCTGCCCGATCCGGTCGCGGCGAGATCGCGTGCGCGGTGCTCCGCCTGCGCGACGGGCGCCGCCGTCCCCTCGCTCGACGACGTGCACCACCTGGCTCACCGCCGGCGGTCTCTCGCGTCGCAAGCTGCCCGAGCGCCTCGTCGTCGTCGACGACTTCCCGCGCACGGCGAGCGGCAAGATCCTGAAGCGAGAGCTGCGTCGGGTCATCGGCTGAGCGGGTGCTCCGCGGGGGTGGCGCGGGGGCGTGCGCGGCTCCCTATACTCGGCCCACGCGCGCCACGGCCACCGCAACGTCCCCCCGTAACCTGCAGGCGCGCGCGGGGCCTGCGCGGGTCGCTCGCGCACGCCCCCGCGCCACCCCCGCTCCGCGACCGCACGCCGCTGCCCCGCCGCCGCCTCGGCATCGCGCTTCGCGCTCGCCGCCCACGGACGTTTCGTTTTGTGTAGAGAGGCACCGCGCTCGTCATCCACACCGAAGCAATGGTGGCGATGCGGGCGCGCGAGCGCGTCAGCGCGACGCGCGGCGGGCGGGGCGGGCCGGGGCGTCCGCGCAGGCGACCCGCGCAGGCCCCGCGCGCGCCTGCGGTTTACGGGGGGACGTTGCGGTGGCCGCGGCGCGCGTGGGCCGAGTATTGGGAGCCGGCGCGGACGCCCCGGCCCGCCCCGCCCGCCGCGCGCCCCACACCCGACGCTCAGCCGAGCCGCGGCTTCATCCGCCAGCGGATGAGCAGGAGCATCACGACGAACAGCGCGACCAGCGACCAGCGTCGGACCGACGACGTCGGCGAGCCCGGCGCCGCGTTCGATGACCCGGCGCGACGCGATCTGGTACCAGCGCAGCGGCAGGAGCCCGCCGATCTCGCGGACCGCCGGCGGCATCAGCTGGTAGGGCATCATGACGCCCGAGAGCACGAACGACGGCAGGATGAAGAACACCGAGATGAACACCGCCTGCGCCGAGTCCTTGCGCGAGCGCCGAGACGAACACGCCGATGGCGAGCGACGCGAGGACGAAGGGCAGCGTGACGACCACCAGCGTGACCAGCTTGCCCGCCGGCCAGATGCCGAAGACGAGGCCGGTGCCGACCGTGGCGAGGACGAGCACGACGTAGCTGACGCCGACGTACGGCAGCAGCTTGCCGAGCACGATCTCGAGCGGCGTCGTCGGCAGCGCCAGCATCTGCTCGTAGGTGCCGCTCTCGCGCTCGCCGACGAGGCCGAGGCTGCTCGCCGAGAGACAGAGGTTGGTGAGCAGCATGCCGGCGAGCGCCGAGAGGAAGAAGTTCCGGTCGCGCAGCGTCGGGTTGAACCAGAAGCGCTGGCGGACGTCGATGCGACCGCGGGACCGTACGGGACCCCGCGCGCCCGGCGACGCCGGCGACGCGCGCGGGCCTCGAACGCGCGCCGCCACCTGCGCCACGATGCCGCCGACGCGCGCCGCGGTCAGCGGATCGGTGCCGTCGAGCAGCAGCTGCACGCGCGGCCGCCCGCGCTCGACGTCGCGCCGGAACGATCGCGGGATGACGAGCACGCCGACGACGTCTCCGCGTCCCAGGAGCCGGCGGCGCGTCGTCGTAGCTCGCGACCGCCTCCGGCGGCAGGAAGTAGCCGCGTCGTGCGGATCTCCTCGACGAGCGGCGCGAGAGCGCCGTCTGGCTGCGGTCGAGCACCGCCCAGGGCACGTTCGCCGGCTTGTTCGAGAGCGCCATGCCGAAGAGGAGCAGCATCATGATCGGCTGCACGAACACCGCCATGACGAACGCCTGGTCGTGGCGCAGGACGAGCGTCTCCTTGTAGGCGACGGCGAGCACGTTCGACCAGAACCGCCGCGTCACGGGCGGCGTCCCGATGCTCCGGAGCGTCAGCGCCAGCAGCACCACGCCGAAGACCGCCAGCGCCAGCCAGCTCCGGCAGCAGCGCGAGCGGCCCCTCGCCGCGGAGATAGATGGCGCGGCTGAGCCGGATGTAGTGCGTCGCCGGGAACAGCTCGGCGAACCACTGGAGCGCACGCGGCATGTTGCGGATCGGGAACGCGAAGCCGCTCAGCTGCACCAGCGGGATGCTGAACAGCACCGTCTTCTGCACCGCCTCGGCCGCGGTCGCCGAGGTCGCCGAGATGATCAGCCCGAGCGACAGCGAGATCAGGACGTAGAACGCCGACACGAGGACGAAGAAGACGACGCTGCCCTGCGGCCAGACGTGCCGAGCAGGAAGCCGGCGACGAGCACCATGAGCACGACGTCGAAGGCGAAGACCGCGCCGAGCGGCAGCGATCTTGCCGAGCAGGATCTCGACGCGAGGTCGCGGGCGTCACCTGGAGCTGCTCGAAGGTGCCCGATGAGCCGCTCGTTCACGATCGACACCGCGGTGATGAGCGTCGTCAGGAACGACAGCACGAAGCCGAACGTGCCCGCGACCATGAACGGCATGCCGTCGAGCGTCGGATTGAAGAGCGCGCGCGGCACGACCTCGACGCCGGTCGGCGCCGGCGCGGCGTCGGCGCGGAGCCGCGCGCCGGTGGCGGCGATCAGCGCGCGGAGGAACCCCTCGGCGTTGCCGGCGAGGACCGCCTCGCCGCCGTCGTAGATCACCTGCACCTGCGGGCGGCGCCGCGCCGGCGCGGGCGTCGTCGCAGCGCGCGGTCGAAGTCGGGCGGGATGACGAGTCGCGGCGCTGACCTCGCCCGCGACCAGCGCGCGGTCGAGCGCGCCGCGGGTCGGATATGGGCGCGGGTCGAAGGTGCCCTTGGCGCCCAGCTCGGCGACCAGGCGGCGGCTCGCCGGCGTGCCGGCGGCGTCGTGCACGCCGAGCGGCAGGTGCTTCACCTCGGTCGAGAGGATGAAGCCGAAGACCAGGAGCGCGAGCGAGCGGCACCGCGATCAGGATCGTCACGGTGAACGGGTCGCGGAACGTCGCGCGCACCTCGCGGACGCAGCAGCGTGCGCAGCCGCCGCCAGTTCATGCCGCGCCCGCTCCGCGAGGATGCGGCGGAAGACGTCGGTCATCTGCGGCTGCTCGACGTGAACCCGCGCCTCGGGATGCCGGGCGACGGCGGCGGCGACCGCGGACGCGAGCAGCCGGCGTCGAGGGCGGCGGCACGGAGGTGGAGGCCCGTCGGACGTCTCGGTCACCGTCGCCAGCGGCCGCGAGCCGCGCGCGACCGCGGCGCGACTCCCGGGCGGCAGCGTCGAGGTCGATCGCGGTAGCCGTCGGAGTAGCGCTGCCGCAGCGCCTCGGGCGTCGCGTTGGCGATCAGCCGGCCGGCGTCGATGAAGCAGACCCAGTCGCAGTAGTCGACCTCTTCGAGGAAGTGCGTGGTGACGAACACCGTGACGCCGGCCGCGGCCTCCTCCTGGATGAGCTCCCAGAAGAGGCCGCGGCTGTGGACGTCGACGCCGGCGGTCGGCTCGTCGAGGAAGAGCACGCGCGGCTGGTGCAGCGTGCTGAGCGCGAGGCCGGCGCGCTGGCGGATGCCGGCCGGCAGGTCGCTCGGCTTCTCGCGCTCCGCCTCGGCGAGCGCGAAGCGCTCGCGCAGCGCGCCCCAGCGCCGCTCCAGCGCGTCGCCCGCGAGCCCGTAGAGGCCGGCGTAGAACTCGACGTTCTCGCGCAGCGACAGCCCCTGGTAGAGGCTCACCTTCTGCCCCATGTAGCCGATGTGGTCGCGCACGCGGCGCGGCGTGCGCGATGACGTCGATGCCGTCGACCTCGATGGTGCCGGCGGTCGGCGTCAGCAGACCGATCAGCATGCGGATGGTCGTGCTCTTGCCGGAGCCGTTGGCGCCGAGGAAGGCGAAGATCGAGCCGGGCGGGACGTCGATCGTCAGGTCGTCGACGGCGGTGAAGTCGCCGAAGCGCTTGGTGAGGCCGCGTCGTCCGGATGATCGGCGTCGCTCACGCGGCCACCAGGCCGTGGGCCAGCGCGAGCAGCGTCGACTCCATGTCGACGGGCAGCTGCTCGGCGAAGCGCACGCCCGCGACCGCGGCAGCCGCCGAGGTCGCGCAGCACGGCCGGCGCGCCCGGGGACCGGTGCGCGCCGCACCTCGACGCGCGCGATAGCGGCCGGTGGCGCGCGCGCCGTGCGACGTACGGCAGCGCCCGCGCGCCGCGCGCGCGATGCGCGCGCGGGTCGTCGCCCCAGGCGCGGTACAGCTCGAGCGGGACGGCGGCGCGGAGCTCCGCCGGCGTGCCGGCTGGCGACGACGCGGCCGTCGTCGAGGTAGACGAGGCGATCGCAGGCCGCCGCCTCGTCGAGGTAGCTGGTGCTGATCACGACGAGCGCCTCGCTGCGCTCGGCCGCGAGCAGCGCCCAGATCTCGCCGCGCGCGACGACGTCGACGCCGGCGGTCGGCTCGTCGAGCAGCAGCAGCGCGGGCCGCGGCAGGAGCGCGTTGGCGATCGCGAGCTTCTGCTTCATCCCGCCGGAGAGCGCGCCGGCGGGCCGGTCGGCGAACGGCGCCAGCCCGGTGCGCTCGAGGAGGGCCCGGCGCGCTGCCTCGAACGTGGCAGCCGGCAGCCGGTGCAGACGCGCGGTGAAGCGCAGGTTCTCCTCGACGGTCAGCTCGCGCTGCAGGCTGAAGGTCTGCGGCACGTAGCCGATGCGTTCCTTCAGCGCCGTCACGTCGCCGCGGAGATCGAAGCCGAGCACCCGCGTCTCGGTCCGCCTCGACCTCGAGCAGGCCGGCCAGCGTGCGGATCAGCGTCGTCTTGCCGGCGCCGTCGGGTCCGACGACGCCGACGATCTGTGCGCCCTCGAGCGTCAGGTCGATGCCGGCGAGCGCGCGCCGCGCACCGAAGCGCTTGACCAGCCCGCGCAGGCGGACGACCGGCTCGCTCACGCGGGTCGCTCCTCCGCCACGAGGTAGACGTTGCCCTTCGGTGCCCGGCTGGAAGCGCTCGACGTCCTCGAGGATGCGGACCTTGGCGCGATACACCTGCCCCAGGCGGTCGCTCCGCGTCTCGATCTTCTCCGGCGTGAAGTTCGCCTGGTCGGCGACGAAGCTCACCTCGCCCGGCGTCGCGCTTCCCGGGCGCGCTGTCGAGCTCGATCTCGACCTGCGGCCGACGCGGAACTCCGCCACGTCGGCGACCGGCACGTAGACCTGCACGTACTTGTCGGTCGGATCGAGCACCGCGACGATCGGCGTCCCGGGCTGCGCGAGCTCGCCGGGCCAGATGAACTGCGTCTGCACGACGGTGGCGACGGCCGGCGCGCGGATGATGTACTTGGCGTGCGTCACCTCCAGCTCGGCGAGCTGCGCCAGCGCCAGCTCGCGCTGCTGCGCGCAGCGCCTCGAGCTGTCCGCGCGCGACGGTGATGTTGCGCTCCTCGGCCTCGGCCTGCGCCTGCATCTCGCGGGCGCGCGTCGAGACCGCTCTGGGCCTGGTCGCGCCGCGTGCGAGCGTCGTCGAGGAGCTGCGCGGTGCTGGCGCCCGTCTTCACCAGCTCCTGCTCGCGCGCGAACGTGCGCTCGGCGTTCGCCGCGCCGACTCGGCCTGTGCGCACCTCGGCGCGCCGCGCGTTCCGGTCGCGCTCCCAGGTGCTCTCGACCAGCGCGATCCGCTCCGTCTGGTTGGCGATGTCGGCGTCGAGCACGGCGAGCTCCTGCCGCTTCGCCGCGATGCGCGTCGCGATGTCGTGGTCGTCGAGCGTGGCGATGACGGCGTCCGCCGGCACCGCGTCGCCCTCGGCGAACGCGACCTCGAGCACGCGGCCGGTCACCTCGCTGCGGATGACGCGCTCCTCGCCCTCGACGAAGCCGGTGTAGTGCGGAGCGCCGCCGTGGCGGGTCCGCCAGCCGACGAAGCCGACGACGGCGACGATGACGACGAGAACGGGAACGAGCGACGCGACGTGACATCGGGTCACCTCTGCTGGGAGACGGCCGGGTCGAGCGGCTGCCCCATCAGCTGCTGCAGCTCGGCGCGCCGGGTGTGGGCCTGGTAGAGGGCGGTGGCGAGCGTCGCCCGCTGCTGCGCGAGCAGCGCCTGCGCGTCGAGCACGTCGTCTCTCTGCGCGGCCGGCGTCGAACTGCTGCTGGCGGATGCGCAGGTTCTCCTCCGCCTGGCCGACGCGACGCGGTGGCCGACGCGAGGGCCGAGAGGCGCTCCTCGGCGGCCTGCTGCGTGCGCACGGATGGCGGCCTCGAGCTCGCGCAGCTCGCGCTCGATCTCGAGGCGGTTCCGTTCGACGCCGCGCTTCGCCTCGGCGATGTGCGCCTCGCGGCTGCCGTCGGTGCCGAGGTCCCAGGTGAAGCCGACGAAGCCGGAGCCGATCTGCTGCGGCTGGAGGATGTCGGAGGTCGAGTAGTCGACCGCGCCGCCGCCACTGAAGCGCGGCAGGCGGCTGCGCGAGAGCGCCGTCACGGTCTCCTCGAGGCGCTGCTGCTCCTCGACCAGCGCGATCAGGACGGGGTTCTCGGCGTAGGCGGCGCGCAGCGCCTCGTCGACGCCGGGGACGATCGGGTCGCTCGGCGACGTCGACGACGGCCGTCGGCGCGTCGACCTCGAGCCCGATCAGCTGGTTCAGCGTCCAGCGCGCGTCGTCGATCGCCAGCTCGCGCTGGACGAGTCGTTGCTCGGCGTTGCGCAGCGCCACCTGCACGACGAGCAGGTCGTTCTTGGTGAGCCGTCCGTTGTCGAAGCGCGCCTGCGCGCTCGCCAGCTGCTCGCGCTGCAGCGCGATGGTCTCCTCGGTGACCTCGCGCAGGCGCTCGGCCTCGAGCAGCTCGAAGTAGGCGCGCGTGACCGCCACCTGCTGCTCGAGCGTGGTCGCCCAGACCCGCGCCCGCTCGCCGCGATAGCCCGCCTGCGCGGCGCGGAGCGAGTGGCGCAGCTCGCCGCTCAGGTCGAGCGGGACCGTCAGCGTCCCGTTGAACACCCCGGCGCTGATGTCGCGCACGATCACGTCCGGCGCGTTCGTCCCGGGCGGGAGCACGCCCGCGGGGAGCTGCACCGACGTCGTCTGGAAGTCGCGTGTACCAGGTGTAGCGCCCCGAGCCGGTCGTCGCGGGCAGCAGCCGGCCGCGCGCCTGGGCCACGCGCTCGGCGGCGATCGCCAGCTGCTCGCGTGCGATCGCCGTCCGCCGGTTGCCGGACGCGGCGAGCTGGAGCGCCTCCGGCAGGTCGATCGGCCCGCGCGACGCGGGCGCCGGCTCGACGTCGTCGAACGCGACGCCGGCCGCTTCGGCACGCTTGCCCAGCTCCTCCGTGCGGCGTGCGGCGTTCCAGCCGCCGTCGCCCTCGGGCCGCACGAAGTTTCGGCGCACGGGCGTGCAGGCGGCGAGCACGACGAGCACGAGCAGGCGAGGCCCTCAGCGCGCACGCGCCGCTCCCTTCCGTCGCGCGCGCGACCGCCCGCATGCCGCCGAGCGAGAACGCGGTGATGTGCTCGGCCAGCGTCACCGCCAGGTCCTTCGGGTACTGCCGCTCGCCACGCATCAGCAGGAGCGCCGGCATCGCCACGCGCCAGTGCACCACCTGCCCGATGATGCTGAGGACGACCCGCTCCAGCGCCGCGGGCGTCAGGCCAGGTTCGATCTGTGCGACGATCGCCGTCATCTCGGCGGTCATCGGCCGGATGAACTCGTCGACGATGACCGGCAGCGCCTCGCTCGGGTCGGCCATCTCGCGGCACATGAGCGTCCCGTGGAGCGAGGGCGGCGGGCCGATCAGGACGTCCAGCATGACCTGCACGCGCAGGCGCAACCGCTCTTCGAGCGCCGCTCGCGACGGCCGCTCGCCGGCCGTTGGCGGCGCCGCGCCGCGCTCGCGCAACATTTCCCGCGTGGACGCGAACTGCTCGCGCAGCACCTCGAGGTAGAGGTCACGCTTCGAACCGTAGTGGTAGTGTCCGGCGGCGACGTTGGCGCGCGCCCGGGTGGCGATGTCGCGGACCGTCGTCCCGTGGAACCCGTGCTCGGCGAACAGCGCGCTGGCCGCGTCGATCAGCCGGTGCTTCGTCGCGGCGTCATCGATCACGAACGGATGTTTAAAACGATCGTTTCACTCAGGCAAGCCCCCCAGGAACCGCGGACCGTCGGTCGACTACTCGCAGCGCGCCGGCGGAGCTGCCGCAGCGGCAGCGAAGCGACGACGGCCCGCCGGGGTCGGATTGGTCGTCCCCTCGAACGCGAGACACCAGCGCGCGCCGTCCCCGAACGCGAGGTCGACCCCAAGATGATCCGTACGGCTGCCGATCGGCAGCCCGAACGACCTCCCCGCGCAACGGATGCGCAGTCCACGGCCGGTGACGACACTGACCCGCCGGCACGGCCCCGCCGCAGACATGAAATCCCAGCGCCAGCCTCCCGCCACCCGCGCCGACCTCCAACCACGCGCGGGCAAGGCCAGGATCGTCGCCGCGCCCGTGGCCGGCTCGACGAGGCGCAGCGTGCCACCCACCTGTCGGGGCGCGTCCGTGTCGGTCGGGGTCGGAGCGAGCACGCGGCGGTCGTCGGAGCGGACGTGTAGCGCACCGGCCGCTCCGGTGATCGCTCGCAACGACCTGCCGGCCAGAGGTTCGGAGAAGACCACCAGCCGCCGGTCGGTGCGACGTTCGGCGCTCGTCCGTTGCACGAGGGCGAGGTCGGCGATGACGCCGCCACGGCCGTCGGCGACCAGGTTGGTCAGGTAATCCCGGTCGATGGCGTCCAGGGGATCCGACCGACACGGGAATCCCTCTGGACAGGGGTCGACGCACCGACGTCCGACCGCCGCGCCGTCGAACGTGCGCATCCACACCGTCTCGCCGGTCGCGCCGTCGAGCTTGAGCACCACCGCATCGTCGCAGGTGCGGCGATTCCGCATTCCCCCTCCGATGAGGAGATCGCCAGCGCCGTCGACGACAATGCTCCCTGCAGAGTTGATCTGTTCGCGGCCCCGATAGGTGCCGCCGAGGAGGCGCCGCCAGCGCTCGCTGCCGGTTCGTCCATCGAAGCGGACGGCGATCAACTCCGAGCGGTCCTCGGCCGTCCCGACCGATCCCACAGCGACGACGTCTCCGCCGACGAGCGCCGTCGCCGCCACCCCACCTCCCCTGGAGGGAGACATGGCGATCCGCGCCTGCCAGCGCTCCGTGCCGCTCGCGCCGTCGAAGACGGCGAGCGCGAAGTCGTATCGCTCGTCGAACTCCGGTGCCACGGCCGAGCCGGCCACGATCACGGTTCCATCCTCGCCGATGAGGATAGGGCCCACGAGTGGCAGGCGTGCCCTCCACCGCTCCTCACCCGTCGCTCCCGACAGCTTGAGGAGCATCGTCTCCCCGGATTGCAGCGGCTGGACGATCATGACCGGGTCCCCGACGGCATCCACGGGTACCGATGGCGGGAACAGGCCCACATCGGGGAGCCGGAAGCGCCACTTCTCGGCCCCGCTGCTGCCGTCGAGCTTCACGACCAGCAGGCCGATGGGAAGCCCGGTCAGCTCCGAGCGCTGGAATGGGCCGAAGACCACCGCGTCTCCTGCGGAATCGAAGGTGATGCCGGGCGCGATGCCCAGCTCCGTCGGCCACCCCTCTAGAGTCCGACGCTCCGCAACCGTACCGGTATCGGCGGCAAGCGTGGTCAGTGTCGGGAACTCGGACGGCGGGTACACGAGCGGCTGACAGCGCACGGTGAGGCGTCCATCGGCCCCGATCGCCGCGCCCCCGCAGGCGTCGGCATCCATCCCGGTCGGCCATCGCCAGCGCCGCCGGCCGTCGCGTCCGTCATAGGCGACCACGGAGCCCGTCTCGCGCCCCCGACCGATGGAGACCCGGACCGTCGTGACGAGGTCGCCCCGCGCAGTGACCGCGATCGGCGCGCCGTCGTAGCGGAGGGTGCGCTGCCACGCGCTGCCACGCGAGGGCGCCACGACGAGGCTTGCGACGGCCACGCACCGCAGAACGCCGCGGCGCCGCATCAGATCACGCCGTCGGCGCGGAGCGCGTCCAGCTCCTCGGCCGTCGAGCCCGAGCAGCCCGCGGTACACCTCGTCGTTGTGCTCGCCGAGCCGCGGTGCGCCCGAGCGGATCGCGCCCGGCGTGCGCGAGAAGCGCGGGTAGACGCCCTGCATGCGGACCGGGCCGATCACCGGATCGTCGACCGTCGCGATGTCGTCGCGCGCCGCGCACGTGCGGGTCGGCGAAGATGTCGGCCACCGAGTACGCGACGCCGAACGGCACCTCGTGGCGCTCGAGCACGTCCTGCGATCTCGCGCGACGTCCGCTGCCTGCACCCAGTCGGCGACGATGCCGTTGATCTCGTCGCCGTGCTCGGCGCGCTGCGCCATCGTCGCGAAGCGCGGCTCGGCGAGCAGGTCCTCGCGACCCATCGCGCGCGCCAGGCGCGGGAAGAGCCCGTCGCCGGCGGCGATGATGCACACCCACTTGCCGTCGCTGGTCTCCCAGTTGTCGAGCGGCGCCGAGTTGCGGAGCCGGTTGCCCTCGCGCTCGCGCACGACGCCGAGGCGGTCGTACGTCGCGAGCGTGTGCTCCATGATGCGCAGGATCGACTCGTAGAGCGCCAGGTCGACCCACTGCCCGCGCGGCGGCTGCCCCGTCTCGCGCGCGCGCCGGTCGCGCTCGTAGACCGCGGCGAGGATGGCGAAGGCGTTGAACACGCCGGTCAGGTAGTCCGAGACGATGACGCCCGGGCGCACCGGCGGTCGATCGGGGTAGCCGGTGAGGTAGAGCAGCCCGCCCATCGCGATGCCGTTGCGGTCGAGCCCGGGACGGTCGCGGTACGGCCCGTTCTGGCCGTAGACCGACACGCGCGTCAGGATGATGCCCGGGTTCACGCGCCGCGAGCTCGTCGTAGCCGAGGCCCCAGCCCTCGAGCGTGCCGGGCTGGAAGTTCTCGACCACGACGTCGGCGAGCGCGACGAGGCGCTTCAGCAGCGCCTGCCCGGCGGGCTTGCGCAGATCGAGCGTGACCGACCGCTTGTTGCGTCCCTCGACCGCCCAGAAGAGCGAGTGGCCGTCGACGAACGGGCCGATCGTCCGCATGAAGTCGCCCTGCCCCGGCAGCTCGACCTTGATCACGTCGGCGCCGAGGTCGGCGAGCAGCGTCGCCGCGAACGGCGCGCCGATGCGCGTGCCGAGGTCGAGGATGCGGAGCCCCGCCAGCGGGCCGCTCACGACCGCGACCTCGGCAGGCCGAGCACGCGCTCGGCGAGGATGTTGCGCTGGATCTCCGACGTGCCGGCGAAGATGGACGACGAGCGATAGTACAGCCACGAGCGCACGAGGCGACCGACGCGGCCGTCCTGCCAGCGGAGCCCGGCAGGTCCGAGGAGCCGCATCAACGTGTCGTGCATGCGCTGGCTCATCTCGCTCCAGAAGAGCTTGACGAAGCTCGACTCCGGTCCGAGCGGCTGCTGGCGCGAGGATGCGGGTGAGCGCGCGCCAGTTGTTCAGCCGGGTGATCTCGACGTCGATGAAGTGGCGCGCCAGCTCCTGGCGCAGCACGGGATCCGCAGCACGCGGCGGCGCGCCGTCGACGCCGTCCCGCGCCAGGCGCAGCAGGTCGGCGAGCAGCATGCGGTGGATCACGAGCTGCCGCGGCGCCGTGCCGCGCTCGTGCGCCAGCGTCGTGTTGGCGATCGCCCATCCCTCGTGCTCGCGCCCTATGAGATGGTCGCGCGGGATGCGCACCCCGTCCAAGAAGACCTCGTTGAACTCCTCGCTGCCGGTGAGCTGCCGCAGCGGCCGGACCGTCACCCCGGGCGCCTGCATGTCGCAGACGAAGTAGCTGATGCCCTTCGCCTTCGGCGCCGCCGGGTCGGTCCGGGCGAGCAGGATGCCCCAGCGCGCGAACTGCGCGTAGCTGGTCCACACCTTCTGCCCGGTGACGACCCAGCCGTCGTCGGTCCGCTCGGCCCGCGTCCGCAGCGCCGTCAGGTCCGAGCCCGCGCCCGGCTCGGAGAAGAGCTGGCACCAGACGTCGTCCGCGGTGAGGATGTGCGGCAGGAAGCGCCGCTTCTGCTCCTCGGTGCCGTGCGCGATGAGCGTCGGACCGACCAGGTTCACGCCGATCCGGTTGATGATCTCCGGCGCGCGCGCCGCGGCGATCTCCTCCTGGAAGACGTAGTTCTCGAGCACGGTCGCGCCGCGGCCGCCGTAGGCGCGTGGCCAGTGGATGCCCACCCAGCCGCCCTCCGCCAGCCGGCGCTGCCAGACGCGGAGGAACGTCACCTCCTCGGCGAGGGTGGCGAACTCGGGCTGATCGCCCCCGCCCCAGCCGTCGGGGATGTTCGCCCGCAGCCAGGCGCGCAGCTCGGCGCGGAACTGCTCCGCGGCGGGCGGGAAGGACAGGTCCATGGCGCGTTCTTGCCCGCAGCGCCCCGCCACCGTCAACCTGCTGCGGCGGACGCTGCGGGCTTTCGGGTTGTCAGCCGCGACGTCGGGACGTTAGACTCGCCGATCGTGACGGCGGCGCTCCGCATTCTGGTCACCGGCGGCGCCGGGTTCATCGGCTCGTTCGTGGTCGATCGCCTCCTCGCCGACGGCCACGCGGTCCGGGTGCTCGACAGCCTCGACCCGCAGGTGCACGGCGACGCCCCGCCCGCGCTGCCGTCAGGAGTCGAGTTCCATCATGGCGACGTCCGCGACCGGGACGCGTGTGCCGCCGCCGTCCGCGGCGTCGACGCGGTCGTCCACTGCGCGGCGGCGGTCGGGGTGGCGCAGTCGCTGTACCAGCCGGCGCGCTACGTCGACGTCAACGTGCGCGGCACCGCCACGCTGCTCGAGTGCCTCGCCGAGGAGAAGAACCGCCGGCCGAAGCTGATCGTGCCGACGTCGATGACCGGCTACGGCGAGGGTCTCTACCGCCGGCCCTCGGACGGCCGCACGCTGCGCGCGGCTGTCCGCACCGCGGACGACATCGCGCGCCACGGCTGGGAGCCCGTCTGCCCGGAGACCGGCGAGCCGCTCGTGGCCGTGCCGACGAGCGAGGACGCGGCGCTGCTGGCGCGCAACGTGTACGCGCTCACCAAGCGCTGGCAGGAGGAGCTCTGCCTGGCGCTCGGCGCCGTGCATGGCCTCCCGGTGGTCTGCCTCCGACTGTTCAACGTCTACGGCCCGCGCCAGTCGCTCAGCAATCCGTACACCGGCGTCCTGGCGATCTTCCTCTCGCGGCTCCTCGGCGGCGAGCGGCCGGTGGTCTACGAGGACGGCGGGCAGAGCCGCGACTTCGTCTCGGTCCACGACGTGGTCGGCGCGATGATGGCCGCCCTCGGCACCGACGACGCCGACGGCACGGCGCTGAACATCGGCAGCGGCGTCGCCCGGCGGATCGGCGACGTCGCGCGGACACTCGCGCATGTCGTCGGCCGCGACGGCGTCGAGCCCGACGTCACCGGGCAGTTCCGTCACGGCGACGTCCGCCACTGCACCGCCGACACGACGCGCGCCCGGACGCTGATCGGCTTCACGCCCCGCATCTCGTGGGAGGACGGGCTCGCCGAGCTGGTCGCCTGGTCGCGGGGCGAGCGCGCCGTCGACCGCTTCTCCAAAGCCGCACAGGAGCTGAGCGCGCACGGCCTGCTGAGCCGCCGCCTGGGAGCGGAATGAAGCTGTCGGTCGTCATCCCGGCGCGGAACGAGGCCGAGAACATCGGCCCCACCATCGACGCGATCCGCACCCGGCTGCAGCAGGAGCGCATCCCCTACGAGGTCGTCGTGGTCGACGACGGCAGCAGCGACACGACGCCCGCCGAGGTGCTCGCGCGGAGCGCGACCGATCCCGGCGTTCGCCTGGTGCGCAACGAGGGACGTCACGGCTTCGGCCATGCCGTGCGCTGCGGGCTCGACGCCTTCACCGGCGACGCCGTCGCGATCATGATGGCCGATGGCTCCGACTCACCGAACGATCTGGTGCGCTACTACGAGATCCTCCGCGACCGGGCCGAGTGCGCCTTCGGCTCGCGCTTCATCCCCGGCGGGCACACCGAGCGCTACCCGCGCTTCAAGCTGCTGGTGAACCGCATCGCCAACACGTTCGTGCGGCTGCTCTTCCGCGTGCACTACAACGACGTGACGAACGCCTTCAAGGCGTATCGCGCGAGCGTCATCGAGGGATGCCGTCCGCTCATCTCTCCGCACTTCAATCTCACCGTCGAGCTGCCGCTCAAGGCCATCGTCCGCGGCTACTCGTACGAGGTGATCCCGATCGGATGGCGGCAGCGCGAGGTCGGCACGTCGAGCCTGCGGCTGCAGGAGATGGGCAGCCGTTACCTCTTCATCGTCCTCTACGTCTGGCTCGAGCGGCTGCTCACGCGCGGCGACTATCGCCGTCCCGCCGGCGAGCGCTTCGAGCCCTTCAAGCGCGCGGCACAGGGCTGATGCACGGCGAGCAGGTCCTCTACGACGCCCGCTTCAGTCCCGCCGAGCGCGAGGCGAAGGACGCCCTCTGGCGCGTGCTCTGCGCGGACTTCTTCCAGCGCTGGGTGCCGGAGGACGGCGTCGTCCTCGATCTCGGCGCGGGGTTCTGCGAGTTCGTGAATCACATCCGCGCCCGCGAGCGCGTGGCCGTCGAGGCCGATCCGCGCGCGCGGGCGCTCGCCGCACCGGGGGTGGAGGTGCACACCGGCGTCGCGCAGGACCTCGGCTGGCGCGCGGACGCGTCCGTCGACGTCGTCTTCGCGAGCAACGTCTTCGAGCACCTGCCGACCAAGGCCGACGTCCTCACCGCGCTGCGCGAGGTCCACCGGGTGCTGCGACCGGGAGGCCGGTTTCTCATCCTGCAGCCGAACATCCGCTACGCGTACCGCGAGTACTGGGACTTCTTCGACCATCACCTGCCGTTCAGCCACCTGGCGATGGCCGAGGCGCTCGAGTCGTCGGGCTTCACGATCGAGGAGCTGCGCCCGCGCTTCCTCCCGTACAGCACGAAGTCGCGCCTGCCGAGCTGGCCGGTGCTCGTGCGTCTCTACCTGCGCCTGCCGCTGCTCCACCGGCTCCTCGGCAAGCAGATGTTCATCGTCGCCGTCCGCCCGTGAACCCAGCTCCCCCGGCGGGACACGGGCTCGTCCGGTTTCCCGAGCTCGAGGCGTTGCGCGGCATCGCCATCTCGCTGGTCGTGGCGTTCCACATCGACGCCGTCCTTCGCCATCCGCCGCTCGGGGTCGCCCCGCCGTCGCCGGAGACCACGCACGTGACGGTTCCCCTCTGGCTGGCCTTCGTGCAGGCCGGGAACACCGGCGTCACCCTCTTCTTCGTGCTGAGCGGCTTCCTGCTCTCGCGGCCGTTTCTGGCCGGTCAGCCGTTACCGGACGTGGGACGCTACTTCCGGCGCCGGGGGCTCCGTATCCTCCCCGTGTACTACGTCGCCGTCCTCGTCGCTGCCGCGGCGACGTCGAGCCATCTCCGTGACCTGGTGCGGGGCGTTCCGTACCTGTTCCTGTTGAACGGCGCGGGCCTGGCGACCGCGATGCTTCCCTACAGCGCCGTCTGGTGGAGTCTCGCCACGGAGGTGCAGTTCTACCTCGCCCTGCCGTTGATCGCCGCATGCTGGCGATGGCGTCCCATCCTCGCGGGCGCCGGGCTCGCACTCTGGGCGCTCGCGTATGCCCTCTATCTCGCGGGCCGGGTACCGGGCATGTCCCTGGGGGGCGCGATGCTCCTCGGTCTCTCCCTCTTCGGCCGCGCACCCGCCTTCCTCCTGGGGGCCGCCGCCGCGTACGTCCACATGAGGCACGCACCCACCGTCCGAGCCGCCGCGGAACGCCTCCCGGTCGGGGCCGCGGATGCACTGATGGTCGCGCTCCTGCTCGCCCTGGGTCGGCTGCTGCAGTGGGCGGTCTACGAGAACTTCTGGCTCGTCGAACTCCCTCCCCTCCAGATGTGGCATGCATTCGAAGCGGCGCTGTGGGGGGGCATCCTGCTCACCGTCCTCACGTCGCCGCTTCTCTCGCGCCACCTCGTGGACAACGCGATCCTCCGCTGGCTCGGCACGATCTCGTATTCGCTGTACCTGATCCACTTTCCGGTTCTGGTGTTCGGCTTCGGCATGGCCCGCCGTCAGTGGGGACTCTCCACCACCTGGAACCCGACGACGGCCGTCGCCGCCACGGCCCTGCTCGCGGTGAGCCTGGTCACGTCCGCGATCACCTATCGCGTGATCGAGCGTCCGTTCCTGGCCGCGAAGTCCAAGCTCGCGGCGTAGGGTCAGACGACGCCGCGCGCCCGCAGCGCGGCCAGCTCGGCGGCGTCGACGCCGACCTCGGACAGGATCGCCGCCGTGTCGGCGCCGAGGGCCGACGCCGGACGGTAGCGCGGCGCGACGCCGTCGATCTTGATCGGGCAGCCGACCTGCCGCATCGGGCCGAAGACGGGGTGCAGCACCTCGACCACCATCTCGCGCGCGCGGGCCTGCTCGTCGTCGAGCGCCTCCTCGACGCCGTAGACGGGCGCGACGGGGACGTGGCCCCGTAGACGCTCGAGCCATGCCGCCGTGGTGCGGCGAAGGAAGGCGTCGCGCAGGATGGGCGCCAGCGCGGCACGGTTGGCGAGCCGATCGGCGAAGGTGCGAAAGCGCGGATCGGCCGCGAGCACCGGCAGCTCGAGCCGTTCGACCAGCCGCGTCCAGAACTTCTCCTTCATCACCATGATGACCAGCCAGCCGTCCGCCGTCTGGAAGCTCTGGCTCGGCACCAGGCTCTGGTGCGCGCCGCCGGGCTGGCGTTCCGGCCGCCAGTCGCGGTTGAGCGTCCAGGCGGCCATGTAGTTGAGATAGGAGAGCGCGGTGTCGAAGAGCGAGACGTCCACGTCGCAGCCCTCCCCCGTCGTCCGCACGCGGTGGAGACCGATCATGAGCGCGAGCGCGGCGAGGATGCCGCCGGAGAAGTCGACCACCGAGACGCCGCTCTTCGTCGGCGGCGCCTCGGGCTCGCCGCTCACGCTCATGAACCCGGCGTACGCCTGCAGCAGGTAGTCGTACGCCGGCTCGCCCCGCCGCGGCCCCGTCCGCCCGAACCCGGTGAGGGCGCAGCAGACGATGCGCGGGTTGGCGGGCGCGAGCGCGGCATAGTCGAGCCCGAGCTTCGCCGGGAGGTCGCCGCGCATGTTGTTGAAGACGGCGTCCACGCGCCCCACCAGTCGATGCAGAATCGCCCGCGCCCCATCCTTCCGCAGATCGAGCGTGAGACTCCGCGCACCGCGGTTGAGCGACTGGAAGTACAGGCCGTCGTGCGCCGCCGGGTCGTTGAACGGCGGCACCGTCCGCGCCTCGTCCCCGCGCGTCGATGGATCCTCGACCTTGATCACCTCCGCGCCGAGGTCGGCCAGGTGCATCAGGCCGAACGGTCCGGCGCCGAGCTGCGTGAAGGCGAGGATGCGGACGCCGTCGAGCGGTAGTGCGGCGGGATCGGACACGGGTGCCTCCTGCCTAGCCGGGGCGACGGCCCAGTACCACCCATCGGAACCAGTAGCCGACGACGAGGAACACGAAGCGGAGCGTCTCGGGCACGTGACGCATCTTCGAGGTGCCCCGGGTACGGGGCGCATAGGCGACGGGAACCTCATGGATGCGCACGCCGGAGACGGCCAGCACCGCGCCCAGCTCGACGGCGTGCTCGAAGCCGTTCTGGGTGAGCGCCGGCAGCGGCACGACGCTCCGGCGCAGGCCTTTGATGCCGGTGTAAAGATCCGTCGTCCGCTGGTCGAAGAGGGCGTTGTACGTGCCCGAGACGAGGCGGTTGCCGATCCGCCTCACCAGCGGCATCGGCGGCGCGGTCGACCCGAGGAAGCGCGAGCCGTACACGGCGGGATGGGTCCGGAGCGCATCCAGGATCTCCGGGATCGCCTCCGGAGGATACTCGAGGTCGGCGTCGATGACGACGATCAGGTCCCCGTCCGAGGCCGCAATGCCGTCGCGGATGGACTTCCCCCAACCCTCGTTGACGTCGTGCCGGACGATCCGCACCTCGGGATGGCGCGCCAGGCGGCCGACCGTCCCGTCGGTCGAGGCGTTGTCGACGAACACCAGCGACCCGGAGAGTCCCAGCCGGTCGACCCGAGCGATGAACTCGTCGACGGTCGCCTCCTCGTTCAGCACGGGCACCACGATGTCCAGCGTCCGGGGCACGGGTCTCCCGACCATGCCACGACGGATGCGGGGCGGGAAATGGCGCGCGCCGCTCGCGGTTGACACCCTCGAAGCGAAGCTCCTACAGTCCGCCCGATGACGGCTCAACGCGAATTCAAGAACGTGATCCGGGCCGGCGCACCGCAGGAAGCGCTGCCCGTCGACGAGTTCCTCGCGGAGCTCGACCGATTCATCGAGGATCACAGCCCGTACACCAGCAACCGGGTCGTCCCCGCCATCGGCGCCGGCAAGGCCAGTCTCGACGTCGTCAAGCGCTACGCGAAGGAGCTCTACTACCTGGGGCTGTGGATGACGCCCGAGTTCCCGCTACTGATCGCCAACGCGCCCGACACCGACACGCTGACGATGGACCAGTCCGAGCACTACGCCCACTGGGCACAGAACTTCGCCGACGAGACCGGCTACCTGCGCGACCCCAACCACGTGCTCATGAAGGTCGAGTACACGCGCGCCTTCGGCATCCCCGACGACGAGCTGCGCGCCTACGTCCCGATGCCGGAGACGATCGGCTCGGTCTACACGCTCCTCTACTACTGCCGTCGCTCGTACGAGGAGGCACTCGGCGCCCTCGGCTACGCCCGCGAGCGCGCCGCCGGGCGCAGCGGCTACGCCAAGACGCTCTACGAGGGGCTGTGGAAGCACTACGGCGTCAAGGTGAAGAACCTCGAGGTGCACGCCTACGCCGAGGCCGAGCACGGCGACAAGGCGCTCGAGCTCATGCAGCGCGTGTGCACCACCGGCTACATCCAGCGTCGCGTGCGTCAGGCCGTGCAGCACACCATCCTGACCAACGAGTGGCGGACGGTGGCGCTCAATCGCTGGCTCTGAACCCGTGGCGGGTCGCCTCGCCGGCAGGGTCGCGATCGTCACCGGCGCCGGGCAGGGCATCGGCCGCGCCATCGCGCTCGTCTTCGCGCGCGAAGGCGCGCGCGTCTGCGTCGGCGAGCTGAAGCCGCACCGGGGCGAGCGCACCGCCGCGGAGATCGTCGCCGCGGGACACGAGGCGATCGCCGTCACCGTCGACGTCGGCGCGCAGGCGTCGGTCGACGCCCTGGTGGCCACCGTGGTGGAGCGCTTCGGCGGCGTCGACGTGCTGGTGAACAACGCCCACGGCTTCGGCCCGCGCGCGAAGCTCGAGGACATCCCCGACGCGCAGTTCGACCTGTCGTGGACCACCGGCGTCAAGGGCACGTGGTGGGCGATGCGCGCGGTGCGGCCGCACATGGCGGCCCGGGGCTGGGGGCGCATCGTCAACATCGGCTCGCTGGCCGCCGAGCGCGGCGACGCCGGCCTCGGCGAGTACAGCGCCGCCAAGGCCGGCATCGCATCGCTCACCCGCACCGCCGCGCGGGAGTGGGGCCCCCTCGGCATCACCGTCAACTGCATCGATCCAGCCGCCTGGACCAAGCGCGGGCAGGACTACGCCGCCCGCGATCCCGAAGGATTCCAGCGCCTGATGGCAACGCGCCCCATCGGGCGGCTCGGTGACCCCGAGACCGACATCGCGCCGGTGGCTCTCTTCCTGGCCACCGACGACTCGCGGTACGTCACCGGGCACGTGTTCCACGTCGATGGCGGCGCACATCTGGGGTGAGACCATGGCGAACGATCGACCGCCCGCCGTCCGCAATCTGCTCGGTGTCCTCGCTGCCGTCTCGATGCTCCTCGGTGCCGGCCTGGCGTGGGCACGCGCCGTGCCGGCGATCGTCGGCTTCGCGATGTTCGCACTGGGCGGCATCCTCGGCCTCGGCGTCGCCGCAGCCAGCATCGTGCAGCGCCTTCGCGGGCGGCCGTTCGGCGTCGGCGGCGTCGCCGCCCTCGCCGCCGCGGCCGTGCTCGTCGCCGGCGCATCGGGCGGGCGCGGCAAGCCGCGCATCAACGACTTCACCACCAACCTCGACGACCCGCCGGCGTTCGCCAACGCCGCGAAGCTCCCCGCGAACGCCGGACGCGACCTCGCCTATCCCGCCGCCTTCGCGCCGATCCAGCGCGAGTGCTGCAGCGACCTGCATCCGGCGAAGCTGACGGGCCCCGACGCGTTCGGCCGCGTCAGGTCGGTCGCCGAGCACATGCCCACTTGGACGGTGACGGTCGCGGATCCGGCCACGGGGACGATCGAGGCAATCTCGACGTCGGCGCTGTTCGGCTTCCAGGACGACGTCGTCATCCGGCTGCGGCCCGCCGCGGACGGCTCGACGATCGTGGACGTGCGGTCGAAGTCGCGCGACGGCCAGGGCGATCTCGGCGTCAACGCGAATCGCATCCGGGCCTACGTGGCGGCGGTCGAAGCCGGCGGGTAGAACGCGGGGCATGGCCGACCTCTTCACCCCCACCGACGAGCACCGCGCGCTGCGCGAGACGATCCGCCAGTTCACAGAACGGGAGGTCGACCCGCAGGCGGCCGAGGCGGACCGGAGCGAGACCTTCAATCTCCCGCTCTTCCGCCGCCTGGGCGACCTGGGCGTCCTCGGCATCACGGTCCCGGAGCGCTTCGGCGGCGCAGGCATGGACGCGGTCGCCGCCGTGATCGTCCACGAGGAGCTGGCCGCCGCCGACCCGGGCTTCACCCTCGCGTACCTCGCGCACGCGATGCTGTTCGTGAACAACCTGGCGGTGAACGGCAACGACGAGCAGCGCGCGCGCATCCTGCCGGACGCCTGCACCGGGCGCCGGATCGGCGGCATGGGCATGAGCGAGCCGTCGGTGGGGACGGACGTCCTCGCGATGCAGACGACCGCCGTCCCCGATCGCGACGGCTGGGTGCTGAACGGCGCCAAGATGTGGATCACCAACGGCGCCGTCAGCGACACCGAGCTGGGCGACGTCTTCCTCATCTACGCGCAGACCGGCGGCCGCGGCACGCGGAGCCTCTCGTTGTTCGTCGTCGAGAAGGGCACGCCGGGCTTCGCGCTCGGCCAGAAGATCACCGACAAGCTCGGCATGCGCGCGTCGACGCACGGCGGAGCTGCGCTTCGACGACTGCCGCGTGCCGGCGGCGAACCTGGTGGGCAAGACGGGCGACGCCGTCGGCCACATGATGCGCAACCTCGAGATCGAGCGCCTGACGCTCGCCGCGATGAGCCTCGGCATCGCGCGCCGCTGTCTCGAGGTGATGAACCGCTACGCCGGCGAGCGGAAGGCGTTCGGCCAGCCGATCAACCAGTTCGGCCAGATCCAGCGCCACATCGCCGACGCCTACGCCGGCTGGATGGCCGGGCGCAGCTACGTCTACGAAGTGGCGAGCCGTCTCGACCTGACCGGCACCACGAGCACCCGCTGCGACTCCGACGGGGTCAAGCTCTTCTGCTCGACCATGGCGAAGCAGGTCGCCGACAGCGCCATCCAGGTGCTCGGCGGCTACGGCTACGTCGGCGAGTACCGGGTCGAGCGCCTCTGGCGCGACGCCAAGCTGCTCGAGATCGGCGGCGGCACGATCGAGGCGCACCAGAAGAACATCGCCCGCGACCTGTCCCGGATACCGTCGTTGGGTTGACACCCCCCTGCGTGCGACTCGGGTGGACCTCTGCCATCGTCGAGGAGGGCCCAGTGGGCCCATGTGGGGGACATGACGATGGCGGGTGGACCGATCCGGGCTGGGTTGGCACTGTGGATGGCCGTACTGGCGGCGCCCCTGGTGGCCCCCGTGGTGGCCTTCGGGGCGACGCTGCCGCTCTGCGGCAACGGCCTCGTCGAGAAGGGCGAGACCTGCGACGACGACAATCGTGCGCCCGGCGACGGCTGCGCGAGCGACTGCAAGCCGGAGACCTGCTTCACGTGTACCGGCGTCCCGTCGGTCTGCGTGCCGGCCACCGGCATCGACTGCGACGACGGCAATCCCTGCACCTACGGCACAACCTGCACCGCCGGCGTGTGCGGCGGTGGCATCCCCTACACCTGCGACCCGTGCCTGATCTGCGACGGCGAGGGCGCCTGCCTCACCTCGCCGCGTGGCGACTGCCGGCAGTCGCTGGGCGCCTTCTCCAGCAAGGTCCAGCTCCGCGACGGTCGAGGCGGGCGCGACGCGCTCGACTGGACCTGGCGCCACGGCCAGGCGACGGCGACGAGCGACTTCGGCGATCCGACGACCTCGACCACGTTCAACCTCTGCGCCTACGACGGGGCGCGGCGCCTGCTGATGCGCGCCGATGCGCCCGCCGGTGGCCAGTGCGGCCGGCGCAGCTGCTGGTCGCCGTGGCGCGGTGGCTTCGCCTACAAGAATCGCGCAGCGACGCCGAACGGGCTGAAGACATTGCTCCTCTCGCCCGGCGGCGACGGGGGCGCGCAGATCGTCGTCCACGGTCGCGGTCGGGTATCTGCCGATGCCGGCGCTCGCCTACCTCGAACTGCCGCTCACCATGCAGCTCCAGGTGAAGGGCGGCGCCTGCTGGGAGGCGATCTTCGCGCCGCAGGGCGTGATCTGGAAGCAGGGCAAGCGCTTCGTCGGCAAGTCCGCCCCGCAGCGCCCCCAGTAGCCGGACAAGTTGCAACGGGCGGCGTCCGCGGGCACGCGTCGAGCATGCAGCCCTTCGCCACGATCGACGCGTTCACCGACGAGCCGTTCCACGGCAATCCCGCGGCCGTGTGCGTCCTCGAGGCGCCGCGCGACGCGGCGTGGTGCCAGCGCATCGCCTGCGAGATGAACCTGTCGGAGACGGCGTACGTCACGCGCCGCGACGACGGCTTCGGACTTCGCTGGTTCACGCCGGCGCAGGAGGTCCCGCTCTGCGGCCATGCGACGCTCGCCGCGGCGCATCTGGCGTGGGAAGACGGACTCGCCGGCCGAGGTGACACGATCGCGTTCCACACCTTGAGTGGGGTTCTCACGGCGGCACTCGAGGACGGCTGGATCCGTCTCGACTTCCCCGCCCTGCCCGCCGACGACCGTCAGCCGCCGGCCGGCGTCGCCGAGGCGCTGGGCACCGTGCCGGTCCGCGTCGCCGCGGGCGCAGCGTTCGTCCTCGCCGAGTTGGCATCGGAGGAAGCCGTCCGGGCCGTCACGCCGAACCAGGGTCGCGTCGCTGCGCTCGGCGGCAGCGGACTCGTCGTCACGGCGCGCTCGACGAGCGCCGACGCCGACTTCGTCTCGCGCTTCTTCGGGCCGCAGGTCGGGATTCCCGAGGATCCGGCGACCGGCTCGGCGCACTGCATGCTCGCGCCCTGGTGGGCACGCGCCCTCGGCCGGACGGCCCTCACCGGACGTCAGATCTCGGCGCGCGGTGCCGTCATCCGGGTACGGCTGCGCGGCGACCGGGTCGACCTCCTCGGCCAGGCGGTGACCGTCGTCCGCGGTACGATCCTCGCCTGATCAGCCGAGGAACCGCGCGAGCGACGCCGCGACGCGGTCCGGCGCCTCGAGCTGCGGCCAGTGGCCGACGTCGGCGAGGCGCACGAGCGGCGCCTCGGGCAGGCGCTCGGCGATGCGGTCGGCCATGTGCGCGCCCGGACACCGGATCGAGGTCGCCCCAGACGAAGCCGCGCGGCAGGTCGGCGGTCTCGAGCGCGCCCACCCAGCGGTCGCGATGGTGCTGGCGATCGGGGATGTACTGGATCAGGCGGGGCCCGAGGCGATGGCCGTCGCGCCGGGCGATGCCGAGCCACAGCTCGTGCATCTCGTCGGCGACCCGGCTGGTGCGCCGGGGCGAACGTCGGCGCGAGACCGCCGGCGAACATCTGCTCGTTCAGGTGCTGCACGAGCGCCGGGCCCTGCACGGGATCGAGCAGCATCAGCTGCGCCGGCTGCGCCCGGTGCAGCTCGGGGTAGAGGCCGCCGTTCAGGAACGCGACGCGTCCCAGCTCGCACGCCCAGCCGCTCCTCCGCACGACGAGCGAGGAGCTCCTGCGCCACGGAGACGCCGTAGTCGTGCGCCACGACGTCCGTCGCCGTGATGCCGTGCAGACGCCACAGCGCTTCGACCACGTCGGCCTGCTCGATGATGCGGTAGTCGTGGTCGGTGGGCTTGTCGGAATCGCCGAAGCCGAGGAAGTCGAAGGCGAGCAGATGGCGGCGGGCGCCGAGCGCGTCCCACACCCGGTGCCAGTCGTGCGACGACGTCGGGAAGCCGTGCAGCAGCGTGCACCACGGCCCCGCGCCGCCGGTGCGGTGGAAGATCTCGAACCGCCCGGTGGCGAGCGTCACCGCGGTGCGGGTTCCGCCGCCGGTCCATTCGGCGAACGTCGTCATGAGACGGACCGTAGCAGCGACGATCGCGCAAACGAAGGGGGGTCGTGGCGGGCGCGACCTGACGGCGTGCTAGCGCTCGAGCGTGCTGCCGGACGACGACTGGGCCTGGTGTCCCCGCTGTCGCGCGCCACTGGACCGCATCGAGCGGAGCGGGCTCCCGCGGCCGCACTGCGCGACGTGTGGCTTCGTCCACTTCGCGAACATGGGCGTCGGCGCGGCGGTCGTGCGTCCGCGACGCCGCCGGTCGGCTGCTGCTGGTGCAGCGCGGACCGGCGCAGTTCGGCGCCGGCGCGTGGTGCTTCCCCTGCGGATACGTCGAGTGGGGCGAGGACGTCCGCGACGCCGCGCGACGGGAAGCGCTCGAGGAGGCGGGCGTCGCGGTCGTGCTCGGCGACGTGGTCCAGGTCGCCTCCAACTTCCACGACCCGCGGCGCCCGTCCGTCGGTGTCTGGTTCGCGGCGACGCTGGCCGACCCCGCGGCCGTGCCGCACGCCGGCGACGACGCCGTCGCCGTCGGCTGGTTCGATCCGGCGGCCCCGCCGCCGCTCGCGTTCCCGACCGACGCCACGCTCCTCGCGCGCCTCGCCCGCGGCTGCTAGCGTCCCGACATGGGCGATCCCGGCCTCGTGACGCTCCACGGCCTCGGCGGAGCGATCGCCGTCGTCGCTCCCGCGCTCGGCGGTTGGCTGCTCCGCTACGCGCGTCCGATCCCGCCGCACGGACTCGTCGACGCGCTCTACTTCTCGCAGCCGATGGTCGACACCTGGCCCGCGCACGTCCACTGCGGCATCCCGATCCTGTTTCCGATGGCGAGCAAGAGCCTCGTCGACGGCGTCGAGGGCCGCTGGGCGTGGAACGGGCAGGTGCGCGAGCTGCCGCAGCATGGCTTCGCGCGGCGCCGGCCGTGGACCGTCGTCATGCGCTCGGCCGCGGCGCTGACGATGGAGCTCGCCGACGACGACGAGACGCGGGCGCTCTACCCGTTCGCCTTCCGTCATCGCGTCACCTACCGCGTCGAGGCGGAGCGACTCGTGTGGGAGCAGGAGATCGAGAACCGCTCGGCCGAGCCGATGCCCTTCAGCACCGGCTTCCATCCCTATCTGCCGGTGCCGATCACGCCGTCGGGACGGCGGGAGGACTGCGTCGTCGAGCTGCCGGCCGCCGTGCGGCGGACGACGGACGCGCGCTGGGAAACCTACGGCTCGATGCCGCAGACGGCGGCGCGCCTCGCGGTGGCCGTCGACGTGCGCGACACCCTGCTGCTGACGCAGCTCGCCGAGCCACGGCTGGCGCTCGTCGACCCGGCGAGCAACCTCGAGATCGTGCTCGACACCGCCGGCGCACCGCAGTTCGGCGTGGTCGCGATCTGGTCCGAGAGCCCGGCGTCGCCGTCCTACTGCATCGAGCCCTGGACCGCGCTGCCGAACGTCTTCACCCGCGACGAGGACGACCTGATCCGTCTCGCCCCGGGCGCGACGTTCCGCGCGACGATGTCGCTCGCGATCCGGCCCGCCGCTCAGCCGGCGTAGGGACGCCACGCCCCCGGCGTCTGCGCCAGGCGGTCGGCGATGACCAGCAGCACGCGCGGGTGGTGGCCCATCCCGTTGTGGCTGCTCCACACCTGGACGTTCTCGCGTTCGGGCCCGGGACGCTCGAGACAGCTCTGCCACGCGACGATGCCGTCGATCCGGCTGTAGATCGACGTCGTCGGCACCGGCAGCGGCGCGCGCAGGTCGGTCGGCACCGGCCGCGGGTCGGCGAGGCCCGAGGCGACGGGCGATCGCGGCGACGACCGACGGCGTGCGGATCGACGAACGGGCTGCCGAGCGTGATCACCTGGCGGACGTCGTCGGGGAAGCGTCGCGCCAGCTCGCGCGCGTAGATGCCGCCGAGGCTCCAGCCGACCAGGCTGAGCGGCCGGCCGTGGCGCTCGCGGAGCGCGAGGAACCGCTGGCCGATCCCGGCGACGATCTCGGCGGTCGGTCCGCGGTTGGTACCGAGGCGCCAGCCGTGGGCGTGGTAGCCGCGGTCGCGGAGGAAGCGGCGGAGCACCAGCGTCGAGAGGTCGCTGGCGAGGAACCCCGGCAGCACGAGGACGGGATGCCCGTCGCCGCGCGGTGCGCCGCGCAGCCAGGGCAGCGACGGCACGAGCGCGGCGAACTCGGCGAAGGCGAGGCCCTGCAGGGCGACCATCGCCGTCGGCGGCGGCGCGATCCGCTCCTCGGCCTCCATCACTCCAAGCATCCGCGCTTCCGGGAACTCGATCACGGCACGAGCACGGCGGCCCCGTGCACGCGGCCGGCACGCAGGTCGTCGAGCGCACGATTGGCGTCGGCCAGCGCATGGACCTGCGTCGCCGTACGGACCGGCACGTGCGGCGCCAGCGCGAGGAACGCCTCGCCGTCGGCGCGCGTGAGATTGGCCACCGAGCGGACCACGCGCTCGCCCCAGAGGAGCGCATACGGGAACGACGGAATATCGCTCATGTGGATGCCGCCGCACACCACGACGCCGCCGGGTCGCACCGCGCGGAGCGCGGCCGGCACCAGCGCGCCGACGGGCGCGAACAGGATCGCGGCGTCGAGCGCCACCGGCGCCGGCGCGTCCGACGGCCCGGCCCACGCTGCGCCGAGATCGAGCGCGAAGCGTCGCGCGGCCTCGTCGCCGGGACGAACGAAGGCGTGGATCTCGCGTCCCTGATGGCGGGCGACCTGGGTCACGATGTGCGCCGCGGCGCCGAAGCCGTAGAGGCCGATCCGCCGTGCGTCGCCCGCCATCGTCAGACAGCGGTGGCCGATCAGCCCCGCGCACAGCAGCGGCGCGGCCGCGACCGCCCCATAGCTCGGCGGGATCGGGAAGCAGTAGCGCGCGTCGGCGACCGTGTACTCGGCGTAGCCGCCGTCGCGGGTGTAGCCGGTGAAGCGCGCCGTGGGACAGAGATTCTCGCGGCCCCGGAGACAGTCGTCGCACGCGCCGCAGGTCCAGCCGAGCCACGGCACGCCGACGCGTGCGCCGGGCGCGATCCCGGTCACGCCCTCCCCGAGCCGCTCGACGACGCCGACGATCTCGTGGCCCGGCACGAGCGGCCGCTTCGCGTCGGGCAGCTCACCGTCGACGACGTGCAGGTCCGTCCGGCACACCGCACACGCCTCCACCCGCAGCAACACCTCGCCCTGGACCGGGCGCCGGGATGGGAAGATCGACGGCGCGCAGCGGCTCGCCGGGCGCCTCGAGCACCATCGCCCGCATCGCGGCAGTATGGGCCCATCGCCACCGGAAGGCCACGGGCAGGTTGCAATCGCTCCTGCGGCCCATGAGACTGACCGCCGGAGGGTCGCGACCATGGTCGAGAAGACGATCGAGCTCACCGGCACGTCGACCAACTCGATCGAGGACGCCGTCGGGCTCGCAGTGAACCGCGCGTCGGCCACGATCCAGGGCATCCGGACGGCCGAGATCAAGCGCATCACCGCCACCGTCGAGGACGGCACGGTCACCGCGTGGAAGGTGAAGATGGACGTGACCTTCGCCGTGCAGGAGCGGCTGCACGAGTAGCGATGCCGGACGCCGCCAAGACCCGCGAGCTCGCCGACGGGGTCGTCGAGCTGTTCCTGCCCCTGCCGTCGAAGCCGACGATCATCAACGTGTACCTGGTCCGCGCCGGCGGACGCTGGACGCTCATCGACACCGGCATGCACACCGCGCAGAGCGTCGAGGCCTTCCGCGGCGCGCTGGTCGAGATCGGCATCGAGCCGGGTGCGATCGGGCGGATCGTCTGCACCCACCACCACGTGGACCACTACGGCACCTCGCAGCCGTACCGCGAGCTCACCGGCGCCGAGGTCTACCTCCATCCGCTCGAGGCGGAGCGGGCGCGCGCCACCCTCGAATCGACCGGCGATCCGAGCGCGTTCATGCGACAGCACGGCGTCCCGCCGGTGCCACCCGACCGCGAGCTGGGCCCGGCGAGCCGCTATCTCGGCAGCCTCTACTCACCCGCCGTACCGGATCACCCGCTCCGCGACGACGACGAGATCCCGCTCGGCGACGGGCGGACGCTCCGGGTCTTCTGGACGCCGGGCCACACGCCGGGTCACTGCTGCCTGCTGCTCGAGCCCGACCGGCATCCTGTTCGTGGGCGATCATCTGCTGCCGAAGATCACCCCGCACGTCGGTCTCTTCCCGAACGGCCCCGAGAACCCGCTCGGCGACTTCATCGCGTCGCACGAGCGCATGACGCGCGTCGACGCACGGCTCGTCTGCCCGGCGCACGGCGCCGTCTACGAGGACGCGCCGCGGCGGGCGCGGCAGCTGATCGACTTCCACCGCGTGCGCAAGCTCTCGATGCTCGACCTGCTGCGCCGCCGGCCGCTCACGGCCTACGAGGTCGCCCTCGACCACTTCGCGATCAGCCCCGAGAATCGCTTCCAGGTCCTGATGGCCACATCGGAGACGCTGGCCCACCTGGAGCTGCTGCGGCGCGAGGGACGCATCGTCCGCGCCGAGCACGACGGCATCGTCACCTATCGCGCCCACTGAACGCCGAAGAGTACTACCGCCGCGCCGCGGTGAAGGACATGAGGCCGTCGGCGCCCGGCGCCAGCGGCTCGCCGAGGAATTTCCGCGCATCGTTCATCGCGGCGCGGTAGATGCCGCGGCGCCATGAGCGACGGCTCCTCCTCCAGCCGGCGCTCGTAGACGTCGCGCTTGAGCGTCTGCGCGGCGCGGTCGTCGGGCGCGGCGCGCGTCGCCCACTCGGCGACGTGGGCGGCCATGCGGGCGTCGCCGCCGTCGAGCAGCGCGCGACCGCGCGCGACCAGCGCCGCGACGCCGCCCGCGAGCGCGCGATCTCGCGCCGCCTGCGCGCTCCACGTCGCCGGCAGCAGGTCGGCGGCGTTGCCGTTCCACCACCCGCCCCAGAGGCGCAGCAGGTTGCGCACGATGAACTTCGGGTGGTCGTAGGTCGGCCGCAGATAGGCGCGCGTCGGCCAGCTCCGGATCGGGCTCGACGGCGTGGAAGATCTCCTCCGGCGTCTGGCCGGCGTTCATGCGTTCGCGCACCTGGTCGATGATGCACGCGGAGATAGCGCGCCGTCTCGGTGAGCACCGTGCGGACGGCGTCGCGCCCGTGCACGACGAGGCCGTGGCCCGGGAACAGCCACTCGGCGTCGAGGCCGGCCATCGTCTCGAGCGCGTCGGCCCATTCGCTCGGGATAGCGCTGCACCTTCTGCGGGTTGCCGCAGTTCGGCGCCTGCCAGATGATCGAGGTCGCCGGTGAACAGATAGCGGCGCTGCGGGCACCCAGACCCAGAGCGCGTCGTCGGTCTCGCCCTTGGCGCCGCGGTGCAGTGCGACGTCGAGGTCGCCGAGCCGCATGCACGAGCCGGTCGCGCACGACGAGCGTCGGCCAGTCGAACTGCCTGCGCGAAGACCGGCTCGGCAGGCAGAACTGGCGCTGGTTGATGCGCGCGTTCCAGCCGTGCATCAGGCGGTAGCGCTGGAAGCGGTCGAGGCACCGCTCCTGCGCGATGATCTGCCGGGCGGTCGCCGGCCTGGAGGAACGGCGCGCAGGCCGAAGGCGTGGTCGGCGTGCCCGTGCGTGTACACCGCGGTGCGCACCGGCGCGTCGCTCCACGCGCGGACGCTCTCGCGCACCGAGGTCGCCAGTGTGCGTGAGGCCCGGGATCGATCAGCAGCAGCCCGTCGGACGTGCGCACGCGCGTAGGTGTTCACGAACATCGGGTGCATGAACACGTCGGGCGCGACCTCGCCGGGCGTGCCGAAGAACGTCGGCGTCGCCCGGGCGGGATCGGTGGTCACCATCTTGTGTTCCGCCATGAGAGGGGTTCTAGTCCGCGCGCTCGACGCCATGCAATCGCAATTGCCGATCGACCCGCTCCTGCCCGCGCTGGTGGACGCGCTCCGCGACGGGACGCGCGCGGTGCTGCGCGCCGCACCGGGCGCGGGCAAGACGACGCGCGTGCCGGCGGCGCTGCTCGACGCCGGGCTCGCGGGCGCTCGCCAGGTCGTCGTCCTCGAGCCGCGCCGCATCGCGGCGCGCGCCGCGGCGGAGTTCGTCGCCCGCGCGCGCGGCGGCGCCGTCGGCGGCGAGGTCGGCTACCGCGTGCGCTTCGAGCAGCGCGGCGGCCCGGCGACGCGCCTCTGGTTCGTCACCGAGGGCGTCTTCTGCGCGCCAGCTCGTCGCGCGATCCGTTCCTCGAGACGATCGGCGTCGTCGTGCTCGACGAGTTCCACGAGCGCCACCTGCAGGGCGACGTCGCGCTCGCGGTCGTGCGCGAGCTGCAGGAGACCGTGCGACCCGATCTCAAGCTGGTGGTGATGTCGGCGACGCTCGACACCGACCGCTCTCGCCGGCGTTCCTCGACGGCGCCACGGTGCTCACCTCGGAGGGACGCGCGTTCCCGGTCGCGATCGAGCACGTGGACGCGCCCGACACGCGGCGGCTGGCGGAGCGCGTCGCGAGCGCGGTCGCGCGCGTGCTCGCCGACGGCGACGGCGACGTGCTCGTCTTCCTGCCGGGCGCTCGGCGAGATCCGCCGCGCCGCCGAGGCGCTGGCGGCGCTCGCGGCGGCGCGAGACGCGGACGTCCTGCCGCTGCACGGCGAGCTGCCGCTCGACGCGCAGGCGCGCGCGCTCCGCCCGGGCCCGCGGCGACGGATCGTGCTCGCGACCAACGTCGCCGAGACCGCGCTCACGGTCGAGGGCGTCACCGCCGTCGTCGACGCGGGCCTCGCGCGCGTCGCACGGTTCGACGCGCGTCACGGCCTCAACACGCTGCGCCTCGTCCCGATCAGCCGCGCCTCCGCCGAGCAGCGCGCCGGCCGCGCCGGGCGCACGGCCCCCGGACGCTGCGTCCGGCTCTGGTCGCGCGCCGAGCACGCGGGTCGCCGTGCGCACGAGACGCCCGAGATCCTCCGCCTCGACCTGACGCGCACGGTGCTCGAGCTGCGCGCGTGGGGCCTCGGCACCGGTGCGCGGCTCCGCTGGCTCGACGCGCCGCCCGACGCCGCGCTCGAGCGCGCCGAGCGCCTGCTCGCGCCGCCTCGGCGCGCTCGACGACGCCGGCGCGCTCACCGACGTCGGCCGCCGGCTGCTCGCACTGCCGACCGAGCCGCGGATCGCGCGCATGCTGATCGAGGCCGAGCGGCTGGGCGCCGGTGCGGACGGCGCGCTGCTCGCGGCGCTCGCCGGCGAGCGCGACATCGTCCGCGGCCGGCATTGGGCCGCCGCGCGACCGCCCCGCCGGTGACTCGGATCTGGCGCTGCGCGCCGAGCTGTTCGCGGATGCCGCCCGCCACCGCTTCGCCGCGCGACGCGTGCCGCGCGCTCGGCCTCGACCCCGGCGCCGTCCGCGCCGTCGAACGCGCCCGCGGCGCAGCTCGCGCGGCTCGTGCGCACGACGGGGCGCCCGGCCGCCGCCGACGCGCTGCGGCGCTGCGTGCTCGCCGGCTTTCCCGATCGCGTCGCGCGCCGCCGCGAGCCCGGCTCGTCGCGCGCGGTCATGGTCGGCGGGACGGGCGTCGCCCTGGCGCCCGAGAGCGTCGTGCGCGATGCCGAGCTGTTCGTCGGCGCTCGACGTCGAGGCGACGGGCGGGCGCCGAGGCGCGCGTGCGCGTCGCGAGCGCCGTCGAGCCGCGCCTGGCTCGCGGCGCGGACGGACGACCGAGCTCGTCTGGCGACGCGTCGCGCGAGCGCGTGGTGACGCGCACGCCGCGAGCGCTGGGAAGACCTGACGCTCGTCCGAGTCGATCCGCACCGACGTCGACCGCGCCGCGGCGGGCGATGTCCTGGCGCGCGTCTGCGCCGCCGATCCCGCGGCGGTGGCGGCGCTCGACGACGGCGCGCAGCTGCTGCTCGCCCGTCTCGCATTTCTCGGTCGCGACCCTCCCCGAGCTCGGCCTGCCCATCGACCCCGCGACGCTGCTCGCCGACGCCGTCGTGGAGGCGGCCGCGGGCTGCGTGTCGCTGGTGGAGCTCCGCCGCGCCGACCTGCCCGCGATCGTCCGCCGCCGTCTCGACCACGCGCAACGGACGGCGCTCGAGCGCGACGCGCCGGCGCGCCTGCACCTGCCGAGCGGTCGCGACGCGACGATCGTCTACGAGGCGGACAAGCCGCCCGCCGTCGCGGCGCGCATCCAGGAGCTGTTCGGCCTCGCGGCGACGCCGCGCCTCGGCGGCGGCCGCGTGCCGCTCGTCGTCCAGCTGCTGGCGCCGAACCAGCCGCCGGTGCAGATCACCGACGACCTGGCGAGCTTCTGGCGCACGACGTATGCCGAGGTGCGCAAGCAGCTCCGCGGCCGCTACCCGAAGCACGCCTGGCCCGAGGATCCGCTGACCGCACCACCAAGCCGGCGCCCGGCACGCCGCTGACGCCGGCCCACCACGGAGGAATGCCCATGGCCGTCACCATCCCCCCGCCGCTCGACATTCCGTGGACGCGGAAGCCGCTCGACTCCGCCGAGTCGTCGGTGTCGACGCTGCCGGACGGGCGCATCAAGCTCTGGCTCCGGCACGCGCCGCTGCGCGGCGTCACGCCGGCGATGCTCGTGTGGTGGTTCACGCACATCGAGGGCGACGTCGAGATCGCGGGCCGCCGCGTGCCCCGCTATCGGGCGTGGCACCCGCTCGATCACATCGCCTTCCGCTACGAGCGCCGCCGGCCGGACGGCTCGATCGGGCCCGGCGCCGTCTTCCACATCACCGAGGCGTTCGCGCGCAATCCCGACTGGATCGTCGACATCCACACCGTGGTCGAGAAGCTCGACGAGAGGGGCTTCATCCACGGCCCGCGTCACCTCGGACGCAAGGTGGCGCATCTCGAGTACGTGTTCGAGGCGATCCCGGAGGGCACGCGGTACACCAACTGGCTGATCGCCGGCATCGATGCGCCCGTCGTCGGGCGTCTGGTGAACGCGCTCGTCCGGCCCCGCCTGTTCCCCGACGACAAGGCCCGCGCCTGGCTCACGCACAACGTCGAGGAGGTGGGGAACTTCGAATCGTTCCTGCCGGCGCTCTACGCGCGTCAGTAGAGAATGACGCTGCGGATGCTCCGGCCCTCGTGCATGAGGTCGAAGGCGCGGTTGATGTCGTCGAGCGGCATCGTGTGCGTGATCATCTCGTCGACCTTGAGGCGCCCCTTCATGTACCAGTCGACGTAGCCGGGCAGCTGCGTGCGGCCGCGCGTGCCGCCGAACGCCGTGCCGCGCCAGCTGCGCCCCGTCACCAGCAGGAAAGGCCGCGCGTGGATCTCCTCGCCAGCGCCGGCGACGCCGATGACGATCGCCTGCCCCCAGCCCTTGTGCGCGCAGGCGAGCGCCTGCCCCATCACGGTGACGTTGCCGATGCACTCGAAGGTGTAGTCGGCGCCGCCGCCGGAGAGCTCGACCACCGCCGCCGCGACGTCGGGCGCCGCCGCGGCGTCGATGAAGTCGGTGGCACCCAGCTGGCGCGCCATCGTGAACTTGGCCGGGTTGGTGTCGATGCCGATGATGCGCTCGGCACCTGCCATCACCGCGCCCTGCACCACCGAGAGCCCGATGCCGCCGAGACCGAAGACCGCGACCGTGGCGCCGGGATGGACCTTCGCCGTGTTCAGCACCGCGCCGATGCCGGTGGTGATGCCGCAGCCCAGCAGGCACACCTTCTCGAGCGGCGCGTCCTTGCGGATCTTCGCCAGCGCGATCTCGGGGACGACCGTGTATTGCGCGAACGTCGACGTGCCCATGTAGTGGTGCAGCATCGTCCCGCGGGCGGACAGCCGGCTCGTCCCGTCGGGCATGAGCCCCTTCCCCTGCGTGGCCAGCAGCGTGCTGCAGAGATTCGTCTTGCCGGAGAGACAGAACGCGCAGCGCCGGCACTCGGGGATGTAGAGCGGGATGACGTGATCGCCGACGGCGACGTCGCGGACACCCGCGCCGATCTCCTCGACCACGCCGCCACCCTCGTGGCCGAGCACCGCCGGAAACAGCCCGGAGGGATCGCGGCCGCTCATGGTGTACGCGTCGGTGTGGCAGACGCCGGTGGCGACCAGGCGCACCAGCACCTCGCCCTCGCGCGGCCCCTCGAGATCGATCTCCTCGATCGCCAGCGGGGCCTGCGGCTTCCAGCAGACGGCGGCCTTGATCTTCATGGCGGCTCCCTAGCAGCAACGAGCCTCGAGGACGACTCGGGGACGCCACTCGCGCCTCACGCCGTGGGCCACGACCGGTCGGCCAAGATGTCACCGTCGAGGACCGCCGAGCGTGTTGGACTCCAGGCGGCCGCGCATGCCGTCCGCGAAGATGTCGCCGGCATTGGGGATGCACAGCTTCGGGTCCTCGAAGCCACCCTTGCCGGACGCCGGGATCACCGAGACGATGTCGTCGGCCAACCCGTCATGGTCCTCGTCCTCCGCCCTGTGACCGTTCAAGATGTGCAGCTCGGGCCCGTCGAACGGCGCCTGGTTGCACTGGACACGCGGATCGGTCAGCGACTTCATGAACCGCACCAACGCTGCGAGGTCGTCGGTATCTGCGGTCTTGTTTTGCGTAGCGCAGCGCGGGTCGTAGTTGCCCGGGATGCCCTGGAAGCCGGGATCGCAGTCCAGCAGATTGAGCACCTTGATCGCTTGGGCCACGTTGGTGTCGCAGTTCGTCTCGGTTCCTCTGCCGACCTTGATTTGACCGAACGGAGTGTTGCCGATCGGACCCGTGCCCATGTTGTCGCCCTTGGTGCACGACACGCCCGCGGCCTTGGCCTCGATGCCGACGATGTCGCGCCGGTTGCCGCCGCGGTTGTAGACCTTCAGTACCTGCCGCAGATTGGGGTAGCCGCCCCAGCTGAAGTACGGTGGGGTGAGGGCAACGTTGCGAAGGATCGGCGCCTTGGCCGCGCCGTCCACACCGATCGAGATGCTGGTGGCGGCCGACGCGAGGCGCCCCGTTTCCGGGAAAACCTTCGAGCGGCACCGCGCGCGGATCGAACGCGGCCTCGCCGGGGCGCGTCTTGAGCCAGTTCACGATCGAACGCTCCAGGATCGGATCGAGGATGTAGGTCGACAACGCGTCCAGCGTCGCTTGGTCGAGCGGAGCGTCTGCGGAGCTGCCCCTGGCGAAGGCCCCACCATGATCGAGATAGCTCTGATACTGCCTCGCGAAGGACAGCGGGTTCCCGTAGTCGTCCGTAGCGCCGATGAACAGGTCGGTGAACGGCGGCCGCAGGCCGATGCTCGCGAACCCGGCGTCACGCCGGTGGAGGAAGGTGCTCGTCGGGTCCACGCGTCCGTTGAAGCTCTGCTGCTTCAGGACATCGAGGAAGATGGCGAGCGGCGCACCCTGCAATTGCGCCGCTTCGCTCAGCATCCCTTGCACGGGTGGTGAGCCGGACCCGGGGACGTCCGTCCGGTGGCAGACCGAGCAGTTGCCGCCGTTGCCATTGCCCGGATTGGAAAACCCACCGCCGTCGCCGCTGAAGAAGACCTGGCAGCCGCGAAGCCACAACGGGTCTTCCTGTCCGAGTTGCGTCGCCGCGCAGGTATTGAAATCCGACGCCGGAAAGATGGGAGCCGCCCGCAGATCTCCCGCCTTCGTGTCGAACTCGGACTGGTCCGAGATCAGGGTCTGCTCGTAGAGCATGATCGAGATGCCCCAGAACATGGAGAAGTTCTGCTCCATCTGGGTGTATCCCTTCGGATCGTCCTTCAGTTTCGCGCTGTCAGGACCCGTCTTGACGACCCTCCAGCGGCCCGCCGCGGACCAATATTCGGGCTTGAACGCCTTCTTGATCAGGTCCTCGTAGTCCTTGAACTCGAGGCCGCTGCCGGGGCGCGTGGCGAACGGGCCGAGCGTGCTGTCGGTCGGGTCGACGTTCTGGAGCGCGAGCGGCCTCCGGCCGACCATCTTCTTACCGATGTCGGGGAAGATGCGGCCGGCACACGACATCTCGAGCTTGCTGGTCGGCGGACCGACGGCCTGCGAGGCCAGGCTCGCATTCTCGATCTCGAGCCAGGTCAGCTTGAGGCCGTCGCCATCCTTGACGATCAGCCGCTTCGTCGGATCGCCCTTGATGTCGCGCATGCCGAAGACGCCGACGCCGTTGAACAGGTTGTTCGCGCGCGAATCCCAGAAATTGCGCTGCAAGAACACCGCATTGATGGTGGTGGGGGTATTGCGCGGCTCGACCTCGCGCGTCGGAAGTCTTTTTCTCCTGGGGGGCTCCGTCCGAACGTAGAACGTGCGGTCGGAGACCGTGTGGCACTTGTCGTCCTGCTCGTTCCCTTCCGGGATCTTGAGGAACTTGTTGTCGAACGAGCCGGCCGACGAGACCCGGTCGTTGGTCGTGGTCACGATCGACGAGTTGCGGTCGCGTTCGTCGACGAGGCGGTGCAATGGCATGTCTTCCGGCGCGAGCGTGTAGTTCGCTGCCGCTTTCGCCCCGGACGGCATGTCACCCCGGGCGACCGCCAATGTGTCCGACCGCTCCGAGCCGAACCTTCTATCGCCGTTCGGACCTTTGGTGATGTCCTTCAGCCCGGGTGATAGCTGGTTCTGGATGCGGCTGTCGGCTCCGGCGGAGAAGTGGCAGCTCGCGCAGGCAGCGCCGTCGCTGCCGACCTGCTCGTCGAAGAACAGGGCCTTGCCGAGAACCAGCGCCGATTCCGGATCCGCCACGTAAGCGGAGACGTCGGGTAGTATCGGCTTCAGCAGGTTGTCCGCCATGGCCGTGCGATTCGCGGCGAGACCAAGAAATGCGACGCCGACGAGAAGCGGCGTGCCGTGCGTGAGCGTCCGATTCATGCCTCACCTCCTGCCTGATGAGGCGTGAAGACGCGCTTCACACCGTGAAGGCAGGGTGCTCTAGAGAGTCCAGTCGGTCGGGTGAGCCGGATCGGGCGTGTAGACGCAGAACGTGCCCGTCGTGAGTCGGAGCGCCAGCTCGTCGGCGAGCACGGGCAGGCTGCGGCGGATGTTGCGGAGCGCCGCAGTGATGGCGTGGGTGACCGTCGACCGGGCGCGCTCGGCCGCGCTGCCGGTGACGCGACCTCTACCGCCCAGGCCCACGGCGGCCGCCAGCTGCGCGGTGATGGCGTCGATCTCCCCGCGGGCCCGTTCGGAACGACCGCTGTCGTTGAATGCGTCGGCCTCCGCCAGCTCCTCGCGCAGCTCGCTCAAGCGGCGGCGGTACGCGCTCCTCGCCTCGTCATCGAGGACGGGCAGGCCCGCGTCTACTTCGGGGTTCTGCGCCGGTCGCGGGCGTCCAGGCTCCAGCTCCCGCCCGATCAGATCGAGCACATGAAACTCCTGTCCGGGGTGGAGCAGAAGCTGCCTGATGCAGTGCAGGCCCTTCATGTCCTTCAGGTGGGCGGTGGTCGCACCGTCGCTGACGATCCAATAGTCGCCGTTGCGGCGCAGCGTGCCGGAAGCCGGGTGTCGGCCGGCCCCGGATGCCGAGGCAGATGCTTCGGATCCCGTTGCCGCGACGGCGCGCTCGCGCATGGACGTCACGCGCTCGATCCAGCGCTCTGGCGCGCCGATGCGCCGGTAGACCTCGATCGCGGCGTCGAACTTCTCGGCCGCCCGAGCGCGATCGCCCGCGGCGACGAGCGCGCTCGCCCAGCACTCGAGCGTGTCGGCTTCCTCCCACGGCGCGCTGTAGCGGCAAAAGATCGAGAGCGCCGCGGCGAATTCACCCTCGGCCTCCTGGTATCGGCCTCGGGCCGCTGCGAGGACCGCCGCGGCGAGCGCGACGTCTCCCGAGATACCCCGCCAATCCTCGCCCGCCGCCACGATCTCGCGGCACCGCGCGAGCTCCCGCTCTGCGGCATCGTACTGGCCAAGCTCGGCATTGGCCCGACTCAACGCCGGCCGCATTGCCATCTCATACATCAAATTGGTTTCGCCACCGTCCGCGACGGCCTCCCCCGGCAGCAACGAAGCCTGCCGCGCCGCGCCGCGGACACGCAGAAGGGTTGCGAGCATCGCGTTGCAGTTCGACACTTCCAGGAGGCCGCCAACGCTTCGCGACTCGACGATCTCGCTCTCGAACAGCTCCTCCGCTTCCTCCCACTGGCCTTCGAGGAGCAGCAGGCTCGCGCGATAGAATCGCCGGTCCGAGTAGGGCGAGAGACGCCGTGCTTCGGTCAGATCGCCGAGACGAGCAGCGTTGTTGCCCATGAGCTGCGCGATCGATTCGCGACGAAACGGCGACTGGGCCGTGCCCGGCTTGCCAAGCTCGCGCTGTGTCCAGCGCATGGCTTCTTTGAAGTCGTGAAGTCCGAAACAGAGTCCGGTTCCGGCCCATGTCGCCGCGAAGGTGGCGCCGTCATCGCCCTCGCGGTCCGCTGTCTGCCAAGCCGTCTCCGCGAGCGCCAAGGCCTCCCCCAGCCGGCCGCTGAGCATGAGATTCCATGCATGCACGGAGGCAGCCGCGGCCCAGAGATCACTTCGCTGCAAACGCTCCGCAATCCCCATCGCGCGCCGCCCGGCATCAAGGCCTTCGTTGATGCACAGCCTCTGGAACGAATTTACAGCGATGCCCGAGTAGAGCTGGGCAAGACTTGGCGAATCCCCGCCCTTGGAAGCCAGAGCCTCCGCATGCCGCAGGTGATCGCCCACTCGCGCGGGATCGGCGATCCAGCGCACGTCGTGCGACCTCGACCGAGGCGGGCCGACCGCGGAACGGACCACCGCGAGCTTCGCGTGGCATCGCACCACACCCTCTGCGAGACCCAGCTGGTCGAAAAGGGCCAGGGCGTTCTCGAAGCAACCGATGGAGTCTACGCAATCGACGTGGGTGGTGACTGCACCGAGACGGAAGAAGAGCTCCGCGCGGCGAAGCAGATTGCCGCCCTGCTTCGCCGCGAGCTCGACGGCCACGCGGAAGTGTTCGATCGTACCCTCGTATGCGAAGACCGCGGACGCGGCGTCGCCAGCGCGAATCGCGTAGTCGATCGCCTTCTCGATGTCTTCGGGTGCTCCTGCCCCCGCGCGCCAGTGATGCGCCAGCTCTGCAAGGCATGGCGTCACGTTCGCACGGTGCAACGACTCCAGGGCGGCGGCGACCTGGCGGTGGAGCCGAGTCCGCTCGCCCGCGTCCAGGTCATCATAGAGCGCCTCGCGTAGCAGCGGATGGGTAAACCGGGATGACGATGGTCCCGCGACGCCAACGATTCCCAGCGCCGCCGCCTCGCCCATCAGCGCCGCGAGCTTCTCCGCGGCGTGCTCGTGGACCTGCGCAACCAGCGCATGCTCGGCCTCCTGGCCGATCACCGCAGCCGTCGTCAGCACGGCGCGCGCGTCGGGAGACAGCAGACCGAGCCGGCGCCGGATCGCACCGCGTACGCTGTCGGGTAGCTTGAATCCTGCGAGGTCGATGCGCGCGCCACTCCCGAGCCTACCCTCGGCCGCGAGCGTCCTGAGCACGCCGTCGACGAACAGCGGGTTCCCGGCGGTCGCGCGATGCAGCTCGGCCACGATGCCGATGGCGGGAGCGCCCGTCGCGCGCGCGGCCACCAGATCACCCACCTCCCCCTCCGTCAGAGCGGCGAGCGGCAACACGAGCGCGTCGCGAACGATCTCGTCCATCAGCGCCGAGCGCTCGGGCGAGCGGCGCATCTCGGCGTCGCGGTACGTGCCGATGATCAGCACGTTGGCGTCGTGCAGTACCCGGGCTGCGAACTGCAGCATCTGCAACGACGCCGTGTCGGCCTCGTGCAGGTCATCGAGGACGATGACGAGCGGATGCTCGCGCGCCGCTTCCTTCAGCAGCGTGGCAACGGCGTCGAACAACCGAAAGCGCGCCTGCTCGGCGTCCGTGCGCGCCTCGGGCTCCGGGACCTCCGACGACAGCTCCGGCAGGATGCGGGCGATCTCCGCCGGAAGGTCGCGCAAGCGCACACGCGGTGCGACCGACTCGGCGACGAGCTCGCGAATGACCTGGATCCACGGCCAATGGGCGGGGGCGCCGCCGCCTTCCCAGCACCGTCCCCATCGCACGCGCATGCCCTTCGCGATGGCGAGGCGGGCGGATTCGTCGGCGAGCCGGGTCTTGCCGATGCCCGGTTCTCCCGTGAACAGCACGAGTCGGCCGCGGCCGGCGCACGCATCGTCGATCGCCCGACGTATGTCTGCGAGTTCCCGCTCCCGGCCTACGAAGTCACCCGTCCGCTCATGCGGATCGCGTTGGACAGGCTTCAGAGCGCGAAGCGATCGTGGGCCCTTCTCCTCGATGGGCAGTGGTGGGACTCCCTCTCAGCTAGACTCTGGCTCATCAATCCGACAGTTGCCATGAGCGGGCGAGGGCCGTTGCCAGGGCGAGCCCTACTACTCCCGAGCGGGTCCTGCCAACCACGATCTACCGCATCGCACCAGGACGAGGTGCACCGGCTGTGCGCGATCCCCGATCGCTACGAGGTCGTGGCGCTCGCCCCCATGGGACGGCCCGCAACGCGCATGATAGGTCGCGCAATCCATGGACCTCGACTTCGCGCGCCATCCCGTAGCGAGTCCGGCGTGACGGCACTTCGGCGCGAGCCCTTCCGCCTCTTCTTTCCGTTCGGCGTCGTCCTCGCCTGGGCCGGCGTGGGGCACTGGCTCGCCTACGCTGTCGGCCTCACGACGACGTATTCCTGCCAGGCACATGCGCTGGTGCAGATCGAGGGGTTTCTGCTGGCGTTCGCAACCGGATTCCTGCTGACCGCCATCCCGCGCCGTACCCAGACGCCGCCACCGGCTGTCGCGACGCTGGGCGTGCTGGCTGCGCTCCAGCTCGTCACGGTGATCGCGTCGCTCGAGGAACGCTGGGCCGTGGCAGCGCTCGCCGCCGTGGGACAGATCGGCGGGCTCGTCGCCTTCGCGGCGCGCCGCCTCACCGCTGCGCGGGCCCGACGGCCACCACCGGGCTTCGTCCTGGTACCGCTCGCCCTGCTCCAGGGGCTCATGGGCTCGGTGCTCATCGCGGGTACAGCCGCGTACGGGTGGAGCGCGCTGGCGGATCGGCTCGGCCGTCTTCTCGTCGAGCAGGGTCTCTTTCTCTGCCTGGTGGCCGGCGTGGGCAGTCTGGTCCTGCCACTGATGGCGGGCGCGCCCCCGCCACCAGACGTGGGGTCGTCCCAGCAGGCGAACCGTCAGGCCGTCTGGTTCGGCGCCGCAGGCCTGGCGATCGTCGCCACGCTGGTCGCCGAGGTGCTCGGCTGGGGCCGGGTCGCGCCGGTCCTCCGCGGCGTAGTCGTCGCCGCGGCCCTGGTCGTCGGCGGCGGTGCCGCACGCCGGCCGCAGCAGCCAGGGTGGAACCGTCGGCTCACGTGGATCGCGCTGTGGCTGGTGCCGCTCGGACTCGTGGCGAGCGGGCTGGCCCCCGACTATCGGGTTCCGGCCCTCCACGTCACCTTCATCGGTGGCTTCGCGCTCCTGGCGTTCTGCGTGGCGACGCACGTGACCGCCTCGCACCTGGATCTGCCCGCGCTGCGTGACGGGCGGAGTCCGGTGATCGGAACCCTCGCCGCGGCGCTGCTCCTGGCGCTCGCGGCGCGCTTCATCGCCGACTGGAGCCAGACGTACTTCGCGCACCTGGGCGCCGCGGCGGTGGCGTGGATCGCCGGGACGCTGGTGTGGGCGGCGGCCCTGCTGCCGGCGTGGACGGGAATGCGAGGACGAGCTACCGCGCCGGGTCGAGAAACCCGCTGAAGCCGTAGGGGGCGTACGGTCCGAGCGCGAGCTGCTCGAGCACCCCGATGCCCTCTTCGCCGTCGCAGCGCGCCCGCACCACCTGCTGGACGTGCTGGTTGTCGAGCGCGGCCGGATCGAGGTCGTCGCTGCGCCAGGACTCGCCCGCGATCGCCAGCTCGCCCTTCCAGACGCCGTGACCCCATTCGGGATGGGTGTAACCGAGACCCTTCATCCGGAAGCACAGGATGGGCTCGAGCGTGACGGCGCGCCGGACCGCGCCCGGCTCGACGAGCGTCAGCTCCGCCGCGCGTGCGCGCCGCGTCCCGGGCACGTACTCGACGCGATGATCCACTCCGACGAAGTGCCGCGTCGCGGGGTCCTCGACCTCGGGAACGTCCTCGAGTCGGTCGTACGCGGGCAGGACGGCGCCGTCCCAGTGCCATCGCCGCCCGTCCACGTCGTCGAAGATGCCGACGAGGGTGCAGCGGTCCCTCCAGTGGATCGGGGACCACAGGAAGAAGATCTGCGGCAGCTCGTACACCGGCGCTCCGCCCGGGTCCTGCGGGCCTACCGGTCGGATCCCCCACGACCGATCCTTGGTGCCGTAGACGCGCGCCGGGTCGACGCGCAGCGAGCGGCCATCGTAGCGGATCTCGCCCTCCCAGCGCCCGAACTGATCGAACCGGGTCGCCTCCATCAGGACGCGGTTGCCGCGTCGGAGCGTCTGGTGCCCCTCCTGGACGTTGGCGGTGCGCGGCGTCCAGGCGAGATCGCAGGCGATGCCGGTCTCGTTGTCGTCGATCGTCACGCGCAGCCGTCGCATCGGCTCCAGGATGTGGATGCGGAACGGACCGACCTCGACGATGCTCGGCTCACGCGGCGCGCGACGCGAGGCCCGGAAGGCATACTGGACGCCGTCGCGGACGATCGAGAACGCACAGTCCATGATGCCGAGGTTCGGGTACACCGCGGCGCCGATCCCGAAGTAGAACTCGCCGTCGGCGGTGTAGCCGTTGAACCAGTAGCGATCGTAGACGTTGCGGTCGCTCGAGGAGTGGTGCGCGAGCGGCTCGGAGGTCTGGTGGATCGGATAGTCGTCGAAGCGCGAGAGCATCAGCATAGTCTCCGGATCGGGATCACGACCCTTTGCCCGCTCGCTCCATCGCGGGTCAAGGGGGGGACGCGCACGGGTCGACGAACTGCCCAGAGGTACGTTGACACCCGCGCGCGACCGAGCCTATCGCTCGCGCGTGACGTCCGCTCGCCCGTTTGTGGTCGGGGCCACGCTCCTCGCTCTCGCCGCGCCGGCGGTGGCGGGGACGGCGCGGGTCCGCGTCCACCTCGACGCGACGAGCGTGGCGCCCGGGGCGCACGGCAAGGCCATCCTCGTCGCGCGCACGCAGCCCAAGGGCTCCCAGGCCCGGCTCGCGCTCTTCGTCCGCGGGCTGCACGGTGCCGAGCCGTTCGCCGTGGCGGTCGCAGGTGTGCCGATCGGGAGCGTGGAGACGACCGCCCTCGGCTCGGGCCGGGCTCGCTTCCGGACCCGGCCGCGCGGACGACGCGATCAGCTGCTGGGCGTCGATCCCCGCGGGAAGCGCCTGGCGGTGCTCGACGCGTCGGGGCGGGCGGTGCTGGAAGCCGACGTCCCCGGCAACAGCGTGCCCGCGGGCACCATCGCCTGCTGCGTCGGCGACGAGGGTGACGTCTGTGCCGAACTCACCCCCGATCAGTGCTCCGATCGCGACGGCAGCGAGACCAGTGCGCGATCGTGCGTGCCCGATCCGTGCGCCCCGGTCTCGCCGACCGAGCCGCCGCGTCCGCTGCTGCATCACCGGCGCGTGCGTGGCGCTCGCGGCACCGATCTGCGCCGGGGAAGGCGGCGTCAACCTGGGCGCGGGCGACTGCGCTGCCGACACCTGCACGACGACCGTCCCGCCCGGCGACCCCACGTTCAACTGCTGCGTCCCGGATCCCGACGATCCCGATCCCACGGATCCCACGCTCATCTGCGAGGCGCTCACCGCCGCGCAGTGCACGGCCGCCGGGGGACAGGCGATGGGTGAGGGCGACTGCACCGACGATCCCTGCTGATCCCGCACCTTCCAATCCGCCCGGCGTCGCGTTAACGTTCGCCCATGGATCACTCGCCCGGCTTCCTGGCGCTGGTGGCCGACGCCAAGTCGCGGGTGCGCGAGACGACACCCGAGGAGATCCACCGCCGCCGCCAGGCGGGCGAGCGCTTCCACCTGGTCGACGTGCGCGAGGACCGCGAGTGGCGCCAGGGTCGCGCCGCCGGCGCCGTGCACCTGGGCAAGGGCATCATCGAGCGCGACGTCGAGCAGGCGATTCCCGATCACGACGCTCCGATCGTGCTCTACTGCGGCGGCGGATTCCGGTCCGCGCTCGCCGCGGACGCGCTCCAGAAGATGGGCTACCGCGACGTCCTCTCGATGGACGGCGGGTGGAAGCGCTGGCTGGCGCTCGGCTACCCGACGGAGACCGACTGACGACCGCCCTCGACGCCGCCCGCGCCCTCGCGCCGCGCATCATCGCGACCGCGGACGAGACCGAGCGCGGCCGGCGCGTGCCGCCGCCCTGGTCGCGGCGCTGGCCGAGGCCGGCCTCTTCCGCATGGCGGTGCCCCGCGCGCTCGGGGGCGGCGAGGTGGCCGCGACAGAGCTGCTCGCCGCGATCGAGGAGGTCGCTCGCGCCGACGGCTCGACCGGCTGGGTGGTGATGATCGGCGCCACCAGCGGGCTGGTCTCGGCCTATCTGCCCGACGCCGCCGCACGCGAGCTCTACGGCGATCCGCTCACCGTCACCGGTGGCGTGTTCGCCCCGCGGGGGCGCGCGACCGCGGTCGACGGCGGCTGGCGGGTCACGGGTCGCTGGCCGTTCGCCAGCGGCTGCGAGCACTGCGCATGGCTGATGGGCGGCTGCGCCGTGACGGATGGCGACGGACCACGTCTCCTCGCGAACGGCGCGGCCGATCCGGTGATGATGCTGGTACCCGCCGCCGACGCCCGCATCATCGACACCTGGACGGTGGCCGGTCTCTGCGGCACGGGGAGCCACGACTTCCAGGTCGAGGACGTGTTCGTGCCCGCGGATCGCGCAGTGTCGCTGGTGAGCGACCGGCCCCGGCACGCGGGTTCGCTCTACCGCATGCCGGCATTCGGGCTCCTCGCCGTCTCGGTCGCGGCGGTGGCGCTCGGCATCGCGCGGCGGGCGATCGACGAGCTGGTCGGGCTGGCGCGGACGAAGACGCCGACCGGCAGCCGCCGACCGCTCGCCGATCGCGGCACGGTGCAGGCGGACGTCGCGCGCGCCGAGGCGACGGTGCGCGCGGCGCGCGCATTCCTCCATGAGGCGGTCTCCGACGCCGAGCGTGGGACCGACGAGCTCCGGACGCCGCAGCGGACCGCGCTGCGGCTCGCGGCGACACATGCGGCCACCAGCGCGGCGGCCGCGGTCGATCTCATGTACAACGCCGGCGGCGCGACGGCGATCTACTCGTCGAGCGCACTGCAGCGTTGCTTCCGCGACGTCCACACCGCGACGCAACACGTGATGGTCTCGCCGGCCACCGGCGAGCTGACCGGGCGGCTCCTCCTCGGACTGCCCGCGGACACGACGATGCTATGAGCGACGCACGCGATTTCCTCGACCTGATCGCGACCACCTGTGCGATCCGTCGCTTCACCTGCGAGCCGGTGACCGACGACGAGATCCTCACCTGTCTCCGCGCTGCGCAGCAGGGCCCGAGCGGCGGCAACGTCCAGCCCTGGCAGTTCGTCGTGGTGACCGATCCCGCCGTCCGCCATGCCCTCGGTGACGTCTACCGGCGCGCCTACGACCGCTACGAGCCGGCGCTCGAGGCCGCGATGCCGCCGTTCCGCAGCGACGCCGATCGCGACCGCTTCGCGCGCATGCGCGGCGCCGCGCGGCACCTCGCCGAGCACCTGGGCGACGCACCGGCCCTGGTGCTGGTGTGCATGCCCGCGATCTCGATGACGCTCACCGACGCCGAGGGACCGCTCGACGTCGGCACGCCCTTCGCGTCGGTGTATCCCGCGGTCCAGAACCTGATGCTCGCCGCGCGCGCTCTCGGCATCGGCACGACGCTCACCACCGTCTACCGCATCCACCAGGACGAGGTGCGCCGGGCGTGCGCCATCCCCGATCGCTACGAGGTCGTGGCGCTCGTCCCCATGGGACGGCCCGCGACCCGCTTCTTCGCCGCCCCGCGCCGCCCCGTCGAGACCGTCACCCACTGGGACCGCTTCGGCACCAAGCGCTCGTGAGGCTCGTCGGCGCGCTGGTGCTCCTCGCCGTCGCCGGGAGTCGCGGCGGCCGACGTCGCGCTCCCGTCGATGCCCACCGGGCTCGAGCGCGTCAGGGTGATCACGGTCAACGACGGCGACACGGTGGTGGTGCTGCTGCGGGGGCGGCGCGAGCGCGTGCGGCTGATCGGCGTCGACTGCCCCGAGCTGCACGAGTCCCCCAAGCTCGAGCGCCAGCTGCGGCGCGGGCGGCAGACGCGCGAGGAGATCGTCGCGATGGGGGCGCGTGCCGACGCGGTCACGCGCCGCGCGCTGCTCGACCACGAGGTGCTGCTCGAGTACGACGTCGAGCGGCGCGACCGGCTGGGACGGCTGCTCGCCTACGTCTGGCTGCCCGACGGTACGCTCTTCAACGCCGTCCTGCTGCGTGACGGCTGGGCGCGCATCCTCACCTTCCCGCCGAACGTCCGCTACGTCGACCTGTTCCGCCGGCTCGACCGCCAGGCGCGCACCGAGCATCGCGGCCTCTGGGCCACCGCCGCGCCCTGATCCCCGCCTTGCGCCGGTCGCACGACCGCCTCACAATGCCGGGCGCAGGAGGGTTCCATGGAGCAGGTCGAGTTCACGCGCGAGTGCGACGTCGTCCAGATCCCCGCGGGCGTCACCGTCCGCATCGAGAAGGGCACGGAGGCGTTCGTCAGCAGTCCCTCGGTGGGTCGTTCACGCTCCAGATCCCCTCCTACGGCGGCCTCTTCCGCTCTGCCGGGACGCGAGGCCGACGCGATCGGCAAGGAGGCCCCCGCGACCGCCGATGCCGCCGGCCGGGGGTGACCTCGAGGCGCAGGTCTGGACCGCGCTCAAGACCTGCTACGACCCCGAGATCCCCGTGAACATCGTCGACCTGGGCCTGGTCTACGACCTGTCGATCACGTCGCAGGCGGACGGGTCGAGCGCCGTGCGGGTCCAGATGACGCTGACGGCGCCCGGCTGCGGCATGGGCACGGCGATCGCCGCCGACGCGCAGCACAAGACTCCTCGCCCTCGCGCGGCGTCTCCGACGCCGACGTCGAGGTCGTGTGGGATCCGCCATGGAACCCACAGATGATCTCCCCCGAGGGCAAGGAACGCCTCGGGATGGCCTGAGCGGTCGGCGCTAGCCGCCGTTCTCGGGTGCGGCGGCGACCGGCGCCGCCTGCTGACCACCCTGCCCGTTGCCGCGACCGCGGCGCCGGCGACCGCCGCGACGCCGGCGGCGGCGTCCGGTCGTGCCGTTGGGCGCGGGCGGGCCGTCGGCCGGAGCATCGTCCGGACCTGCGCCGGTGTCGTCGTCAGCCGCGGGCTCGAGGGCCGACGTTTCGTCGGGTGCCGCGTGCTGCTCGGGCTCGACGCTCTCGCCGTCCTCGATCGCGTCGGCGAGCCGCACGATACCGCGCTCGCTGATGACCAGCTCCTTGATGCGGTGGAGCCGCGTGATCAGCCGCGGGGATCCGGGCGGCCGCCGGAAGCCGCGCGCCTTGAGCGCGTTCGAGAGCATGTCGAGGGTGACGCCGGCGGGCGAGTGGCGGAGCAGGTCCTGCACCACCGAGAGGATCTCGTCGTGCGGCGCGGTGTGCGCGGGGACGACCGGCTCGGGGCTTCGCGCGGCCACGGGCTCGCGGCGCGGCGAGCTGCTGGGGCTGTCGCGCCAGCCGCACCGCCGCTGCGCCGCCGGCCACGGCCGCGGCGACGGGAGCGGGACGCCGGGCTGGAAGCGACGCTCGACTCCTCGGGCATCGGCAGCTCGCCGAGTATCGCGCCGAGCGCGCGATACGACAGCCGGCGGAAGCCGACGCCGAGACTCGCGGCGACGTCGCCGACGGCGTCGAACGCCTGGTCGTCGGTGACGATCTCGAGCACGTCGCCGGGCCGCGCGCCCGCGAGCCAGACGCCGGCACCGACGGCGATGCGGAGATCGCTCCAGTCGCGGACGCCGACGGACGGGGCGCTGTGCACGAGGCGCGCGCCGCGCTGCGCGAGGAGGCGGGCGGTCTCGTGCCCGATCACGCGCCAGTTGCCGACGGCGAACAGCTCGGTCCCGCGGCGCTGCCAGTCGAGCTGGAGGTGATCCAGCACGCGGGCGACGTGCTCCGGGCGGCTCGTGTTCTCGACGTCGAAGAAGACCGCCTCACGACTCGACGGGAACGGGCGCGGCGGCTCTGGAGGGGGGACGCGCGCGGCGAGGTAGGGCTCCGGGTCGATCGTCTGGACGATCACCTCGGTGGGTTCGGGCAAGGGCTCCGGCGCTTCGACGGCTTCAGGGGCGGTCTCGACGGAGGCTGTGGTCTTGGGTTTCCGGCTGCGGGCGGAGCTGGTGCTCCGGCTGCGCCGAGGACGATTGGGAGTCTTACTGGTACTCACTGAGGGGGGGCATATCACTTCGCCCCGGGGACTTCATTCAGGTCTCCGGGGCGGGTATCCGGGGTGCCGCCCGAGCGCCGCCGGCGCCACCGACCGCCACGTTTTCGACGGTGGAAGCTCCCCGTGGCGACAGGGACCCTGCGGGGAGTACCCGGCATCGGGTTTGCTCAATGCCGGGCAGAATGATGGGCGCGCCGCCACCTGGCCCGGCGCGGCGGTTCGAATCCCGCGACCTGGTCGCCCTCAATCGATGGCTGTGCGTCACCCGCCTGCGCGCAGCCATCGCCGTCACCCTGTTCACGCTCGTCGCCATCCACTTCGGTTTCGACCTGCGCGACCCGCTTGCCGGGCTGGTGGTGTGCGCCGCGCTGGGCGCGGCGTCGCTCGTCGGCTGGGCGCTGCCGGTCGCGGTGCAGGAGTCGATGGGGATGGTCATCGGCCAGATCGTCGTCGACACGGCGCTGGCGACGATCGGGCTCCAGCTCGCGACCAGCGGGATGACCTCGCTCCTCCTCCGTCCCATCTTCATGATGATCATCGTGCCGTCGGCGCTGGTCTCCGTGCGCACCGGCTACTTCGCGGCGGCGCTCGCCAGCGCGGGCCATCTCCTCCTCCTCGGGCTCGACCAGGGCGCGTCGGCGGCGACCTTCGTGAGCCTGGCCTCGTTCGCACCGATCTTCCTCTTCGTCCTGGTCGCGCGGCAGGCCTTCTTCTACGGTGCCCACCTCGAGGCGAAGAACACCGCCCTCGCGGGGCTGGCGATGAAGCTCCATGCCAGTGAGCAGCGCCTCGAAGCCGAGGGGCGGCTCCTGGCGACGATCGCCGAGACCGCGCGCACGTTGAATGCGACGCTGGAGGCACCGGAGCCCCTGACGAAGGTCTGCCGGACGATGGCCGAGCGGCTCGGGGCGAGCTGGGCAGCGATCTTCCTCGTGGGTCCCGACGATCACTTCCGGCTGCGCGGCGTCACCGATCCGGACGTCGACATGGACGCGCTCGACCGCATCGACTTCCCCTGCGCCAACTGGCCGGCGCTCGCGCGCCTGACCGGCGACCGTCCGCTGGTCCTCGAGGGCGATGCCGCGGCGCAGACGCCGATGCCCTTCACCGCCGGCCGTCGATTGGCCACCGTCGTCCTGACCGGCCTCCATCGCGACGGCGAGCTGGTCGGCGTTCTCGCCGTCGGGTGGGCCGCGCCCGCCGGCAGCACGCTCGACTGGGCCGTCCACCTGCTGGCCGGCATCGCGGCGCACGCAACCGTCGTCCTCCAGAACGCGCGTCTGCTCGAGGAGGTCCGCGTCGCGAGCGCGCTCAAGAGCGAGTTCGTGGGCGCGGTGTCGCACGAGTTGCGCTCGCCGTTGAACGTCATCCTCGGCTACCTGGAGATGATGCTCGACCGCGAACTCGGACCGCTCAGTCGCGAACAGCGGGAGGCGCTCGGCCGCACCCAGGCGCAGGCGGTGACGCTGCTCGAGATGATCGCCGCCCTACTCGACCTGAACCGCTTCGAGGCCGGACGCCTGCCGATCCAGCGCACGAGGGTCGACGTCGGCCAGCTCCTGGACGAGCTGATGGCGGAGCTGCCGGAGAGCTGGCAGCGGCCGGCGGTGGTCCTGCGAGTCACCGTGGCACCAGGGCTGCCGCCGCTCGCCACGGATCGGGGCAAGCTGAAGACGATCGTCCGCAACCTCGTCCACAACGCACTCAAGTTCACCGAACGCGGCGAAGTGGTGGTGGAGGCGGGCCCGGCCGCGGACGGCGCGACCGTCCTCACGGTCAGCGACACGGGCCGCGGCATCACGGCCGAGGCGATCCCCTACGTCTTCGACATGTTCCGCCAGGCCCCGGGGAGCGAAGGAGGCGGGGTCGGCCTCGGCCTCCACATCGTACGACGATTCACCGAGGCGCTCGGCGGGTCCGTCGCGCTCGCGAGCGAGGTCGGCCGCGGCACGCGGTTCACGATCGCCCTCCCGGGCGCGACGCCCGCCGCCCGCGCGGCCTGATCCCGGGACGCAGCCGGCGCACTGCGGAGCGCACCCGCATCTGCAGCGACGGCCATGCGGCGGTCCTGATGCGGGACCCCTTTCTCGGGCCTCGCGACCTGTCCTAGACTCGGCACGCCCCTTGCGCTCGAAGGGGAACCGGGCATGTCGTTCATCGGCTTCCTCATCGCAGCGGGCCTCTTCTTCCACTTCGCGAAGCGGCTCGCGCACACCCGCGAGCGGATGCCCGACGCGCCGGAGAGCGGCGCCGACGACGCCGCCTGCGGCCCCAACTGGCACGCCCCCTGGCATCACGTCCGGGCCGAGACCGCCCGCCAGCGGGCGGAGCATCGCCTGCGCCAGCTCGACGTGCTGACGGACCGCGAGCGACGGCGGTTCGAACGCCGGGCGCGCCGGGACGCCCGCCGCGACGGAACCGCCACCAGCACCTCCGCGACACCGGCGGACGGCGCCGGGCCCGCGGGCGAGAACGCCGCGATCCAACGCGCCCGGCGACGGGCCGCGGCCGAGGCGGCGTTCTACGTCCATCTCATGAGCTACCTCGGCGTCATCGCCGTTGCTCGCCCTCGATCAACCTGCTGACCACCCGGTATCCGTGGTTCCTCTGGCCGGCGCTCGGCTGGGGCATCGGCGTCTTCTGCGCACTACATGGCGGTGTTCGGCTCGCCGCCTGCTGCGCGAGCGCTACTTCGAGCCGGCCGTCGAGCGCGAGGTGCGCCGCGAGAAGGTGGTCGATGCACGACCGAGAAGCAGGCGAGCATCGACGAGCTGTCGTCGACCATCGCGCACGAGATCCGCAACCCGATCGCCGCGGCCAAGAGCCTGGTGCAGCAGATGGGCGAGGATCCGCACGTCGGTCGAGAACGTCGAGTACGCCAAGGTCGCGCTCGACGAGCTCGACCGCGTCGAGCGCCGCATCTCGCACCTGCTCAAGTACGCCAAGGAGGAGGACTACACGCTTCGCGCCGGTCAACCTCGCCGACGGTGGTCGACTCGGCGCTGACCCAGATGCGCGCCAAGCTCGACGCGGCGCACGGTGCGCGGTGGCGCGCAACTACATCGCCGGGCCGACCGTGCTCGCCGACGCCGAGAAGCTGCGCCAGGTGTTCGCCAACATCCTCGACAACGCGATCGACGCGCTCGACGCCGTCGCCGAGGATCGCCGCATCGAGCTGCTTCATCGAGAACGGCGGCCGGCAGGCCACGCGTGCGCATCCGCGACAACGGCTGCGGCATCCCGCCGGACAAGATCGAGCGCATCTTCAACCCGTTCTTCACCACCAAGGAGAAGGGCACCGGCCTCGGCATGGCGATCTCGAAGAAGATCGTCGAGGCGCACGAGGGCACCGATCGACGTGGTGAGCGAGCCGGGCCGCGGCACCGAGTTCCTGGTCGTCGCTGCCGCTGCCGCGAGGTGACTGGGCGATGCCGGGACGGGTCCTCGTCGTCGACGACGAAAAGGCGCATGCTGGCTCGCGCTCGCAGGGCCTGCTCGCGCAAGGAAGGCTACCAGGTCGAGACCGCGGCGAGCGGCGAGGAGGCGCTGCCGACGCATCGAGACCGGGCAGCTTCCACGTCGTGATCACCGACCTCAGCATGGACGGCGTCGACGGCATGCAGGTGCTCGAGCACGCCCGCCGCGTCGATCCGGACGCTCGCCGTGATCATGATCACCGCCTACGGCTCGGAGAAGATCGCCGTGCAGGCGATGAAGCTCGGCGCCGTCGACTACCTGCCGAAGCCGTTCGACAACGACGAGCTGCGCGTCGTCGTGCGGCGCGTGATGGAGACGGTGCTGCTCCGGCGCGACCACCGCCGCCTGCTCGAGCAGGTGCAGGGCGACGTACGGCTTCGAGCAGATCGTCGGCCGCAGCCCGGCCATGCGGCGCGTCTTCGAGACCATCGACAAGGTCGCCGACACCGACGTCACGGTGCTGATCCGCGGCGAGAGCGGCACCGGCAAGGAGCTGGTCGCCAACGCGCTCCACTACCGCAGCCCGCGGCGCGGCCAAGCCGCTGCATCAAGATGAACTGCGCGGCGCTCAGCCGCGAGCTGGTCGAGAGCGAGCTGTTCGGCCACGAGAGCGGCGCCTTCACCGGCGCGATCGCGCGCCGCGAGGGCAAGTTCGAGGCCGCCGACGGCGGCACGCTCTTCCTCGACGAGGTCGGCGACATGCCGCTCGAGACGCAGGCGAAGCTGCTGCGCGCGCATCCAGGAGAAGGAGTTCGAGCGCGTCGGCGGCAACCAGCCGATCCGCGTCGACGTGCGGCTGCTCGCCGCCACCAACCAGGACCTCGAGGCGGCGGTGCGCGCCGGCCGCTTCCGCGAGGACCTCTACTACCGGCTGCGCGTCGTCGAGCTGGTGATCCCGCCGCTCGCCGAGCGCCGCGAGGACATCCCGCTGCTGGTCGACCACTTCCTGCAAGGACGCGGCCGAGCGCTTCGGCCGCGCCGCTGAAGCCGCTCACCGGCGAGGCGCTGCGCGCCTGCGTGGCGCACGCGTGGAAGGGCAACGTGCGCGAGCTGCGCTCGGCGGTCGAGCAGGCGCTGCTGCTCGCGCCCGGCGGCGAGATCGACGCCGGCCGACCTGTTCGGCGACGCGAGCGCCGGCGGCGCGCCGGCGCCGCCCGACGCGGCGCCGGCGACTGCCGCTCACGTTCCGCGAGGCCAAGGAGCGCGTCGTCGAGGCCTTCGAGCGCGACTTCCTGCTCCAGGCGCTGCGCCGCCACGGCGGCAACATCACCAAGGCGGCCGAAGAGGTCGGCATGTATCGGCAGAACTTCCAGCAGAAGATGCGCGAGCTCGGCATCACCGACGAGGACGGTTGATCGGCACGTAGATGCCGAGGGAGGATCGAACCATGTGGACGCTTGCCATCGCCGGAGCGCTGGTCGTCGCGCTCGGCGCCACCGTCGCCGGCTCGGACCGCTTCGCGCCGAGCATGCTCGAGGCGCTCAAGTCCTCGGAATACATCTACGTCGCCACCCGTCGCGCCGACGGCACGCAGAGCAAGGTCGTGCCGGTCTGGTTCACGTACGAGGACGACGCGATCTACTTCACGACCGCGCCCGACTCGCACAAGGCGAAGCGGATCGCCCAGGGCAGTCCGCTCCTGGTGTGGGTCGGCAGCGAGCAGGGACCCCATTTCGAGGCCCGGGCCGAGCTGGTGAAGGATCCCGCCATCGCCGCGCGCATGGGCGAGCGGTACAACCAAAAATACTGGATCGCCTGGCTGGGCTTCTTCCGCCCGCGGGCCGACCGGGTGGCCTCCGGCAAGACCGTCATCGTCAAGGTCCCCGCCCCGACCCCCTGATCGGCCCCCCCCCGCCGGGACTTGCCGGAAGGCCTCCGCTGTGGAACACGGGCATGTCTTGATGGTTCGGCACACAAGCCAGGAGGTGATTGGATGAAGCATCGGTCGGTTGGGATGGGCCTCGCGGCCCTCGCATTGGCGACCGTGGTCACGGGCTGTGACTACGGCAAAGAGATCAAGGCCGCCGCAGATCGCGCCGACGCGGCGGCGTCGCGCGCCGAGGCGGCAGCTCGTCGCGCCGAGGCGGCCGCGGGTCGCGTCGAAGCGGCCGCACAGAAGGCCGAGGAGGCTGCCGACAAGGCGATGGCCGCCCACGGGCGCCGTCGCTAGCACAGCGCTTCGAAGGGCGGCGGCTGCGGCCGTCGCCCTTCGCGTGAGCGCGGGTCAGCCCCGCGCGACCGGCTCGGCCACGACCTCGCGACGCTTCGGGTCGTAGCGGATCCCGAGTTCGCCCCGCGCGATGGCGAGCAGTTGCTCGCCGATCAACCGGCCGCGCCAGCCGTGGACGAGCGGGAGACCGTCGTTGTCCGGTTCCCTGCTCGGCGCCGTCGCGTAGCCGACGAGCGCTTCGATGTCGCGCGTGCTCGCAATGACCTCGGGGGCGATCTCCTCCCGGTCGGCGGCGACCTGCACGGCGGCGCGCAGCAGCGCCGCGAGTCCGGTGGGTGGTGCGTGCCGACGCACGCGGTCCGGCCGTTCGGGCCAGCGATCCTGCGGGCACGCGAGCCCGTCCCGGATCGCCGCGAGGATACCGCGGCCATGCCGGCCCACCGTGCCCTGCGAGAGCCCTCGGACGCCGGCCAGCTCCTCGGTGGTCTCGACCGGTCGGCCCGCCAAGCGTGATCAGCACCACGTCGTTGGCGAGGAAGTGCGGGCGGATGTTCGCCTGCCGCGCCGCCCGCTCGCGCCACGCCGCCAGCGCCTGCAGCACGGCGAGATCGCGCCCGGCGAGTCGCTGCCATCCCTTCACGAACCGGTACTGCTCGTCGTCTGGTGTGGGGACGTACTGCGCCGGATCCTCGAGCACACGCAGCTCCTCGGTCACCCAGGCGGCGCGCTCGCGTTGCTCGAGTGCCGCCCGGAGCTTGTCGTACAGCGGCAGCAGATGGATGACGTCCTCCCGGGCGTACACCAGCTGCTCGGGCTTGAGCGGTCGCCGCGTCCAGTCGGTGTACGTCTGATCCTTGCGGATGCGCACCTTGAGGACGCGCTCGAGGAGGACGCTCAGTCCGACCTGGAGGCCGTAGCCGAGAAAGGACGCGACGACCTGGGTGTCGATGACCCCGCGCGCGGGCTCGCCCATGAGCTTGGCGAGGATCTCGAGGTCCTGTCCGCCGCCGTGCAGGACGACCGGCACCGCGGGATCGCGCAGCAGCGGGAAGAGCGGCGAGAGATCCTCGAGCGCGACCGCGTCGACCACGGCTGCGTGCCGGTCCGTCGCGACCTGCACCACCCCCAGCGTCGGACCGTAGGTGCGCTCCCAGACGAACTCCGTGTCGATCGCGAGCCGTCCGCTCGATCGCACCTCGCCGGCGAGCGTCTTCAGCTCGTCGGGCGTGGTGATGAAGCGAGGCCGGTCACCCATGGGGGCCCTCCAGCTATCTCGCCGACGAGCGCCTCGCAAGCCAAGCCGGTCGCCCCTCGACTTGCGCGTCGGAGCGCGTATGAGTGGGCCCATGTCCCCGGTACTGCTCTATGATGGACAGTGCCGGTTCTGCGTGCGACAGGCCGAGCGTCTGGCGCGCTGGAGCGGCGGTCGCGTGCAGGTCGAGTCGTTCCGCGATCCGCGTGTGCTCGCGCGGTTTCCGGGCGTCACGCTCGCGGCGTGCGAAGCGGGGATGCACCTCGTGGAGGCGGACGGGCGCGTCTCGTCCGGGGCGGAAGCGGGGGCGCGCGCGCTGCGGCTCCGCCCCGCGTTCGCGCCGATCGGGTGGCTCTACTTCGTCCCGGGCGTCCGGCAGCTCGCCGATCGAGCCTACGCGATCGTGGCGCGGAACCGCTTCCGTCTCGGCGGTAGGTGCGACGGCGACGCCTGCGGCATCCATCCATCGTCGTGAGCGGGGTACGCCGCGCACACGTCCGCGACCTCTTCCTCCGCCTGCTGGGACTGACCTTCATCGCCGCGTTCGTCTCCCTGCTGGCGCAGGCGCGCGTGCTGTTCGGCGAGCGTGGCCTGCTCCCGGCTTGCGAGGTGACGTCCCGCGCGACGCTGCTCCAGGTCCCGTCGCTCTTCCTGCTCGATTGCAGCGACCGGGCGCTCGTGGCGGCCGCCGTCACCGGCGCGGTGCTCGGCCTTGGGCTCGCCCTGCAGCTCGCGCCCCGCTGGTGCCTCGTCGGCTGCTGGCTCCTCTACCTGTCCTTCGTGTCGGTCGGCCGCGACTTCCTCTCGTTCCAGTGGGACAACCTGCTGCTCGAGTCGGCATTCTTCGCGCTCTTCGTGACGACGCGCGGCGAGCCGCACCCGATCGGCGTCTTCCTCCTCCAGTGGCTCCTCTTCCGGCTGCACGTCGAATCGGGACTGGCGAAGCTGCTGCTCGGCGACCCGACGTGGCGCGACCTGACGGCGCTGGCGACGTACTACGAGACGGCACCGCTGCCGACCTGGATCGGCTGGTGGGCCCATCAGATGCCGCTCTGGGCGCATCAGCTGACGGCGCTCGGCACCTACCTGGTCGAGCTGGTCGTGCCGTTCGCGATCTGGGGACCGCGGCGACTCCGCGGGGCCGCCTTCGTGCTCATGATCGCGATGCAGGTGGGCATCCTCCTCACCGCCAACTACGGGTACTTCAACTACCTCTCGATGGCGCTCTGCCTGTGGGTGCTCGACGACGGCCACCTGGCGAGCATCGCGCGGCGCTTCGGCGTCGTGCTCGCCGCCAGTCCCGAGCCGGCGCGACGGTCGGCGGTGACGGCGGCGCTCGCGCTCGTCGCCGCCGTCCTCGTCCCCCTGTCGGTCGTCCCGTTCCTGCCGCTCGTTCCCGGCACCCGGGCGGTGCTGGCGCGCCTGGCGCCCGTCGCGGCGCTCAACGGCAGGTTCCGATCGGTGAACGCGTACCACCTGTTCGCCCAGATGACGATGATCCGCCGCGAGCCGGTGATCGAGGGCTCGGCCGACGGGGTCGTGTGGCGGCCGTATCACTTCCGGTGGAAGCCGGGTCCGGTGGACCGTGCGCCGGCGTTCGTCGCCCCGCACCAGCCGCGCGTCGATTTCCAGCTGTGGTTCCTGCTGCTCGGCGGACGGCCGGCTCCGCTGGGTCGACGCCCTGCTCGACCGGCTCCTCCACGACCCGGCCGCGGTGGCGTCCCTCTTCGCCGACGATCCGTTCCCCGACGCACCACCGGCCGCGGTGCGCATCGCGGCCTACCGCTACCGCTTCACCGATCGTCGCCACCCGCCGGGCCACCGGCGCCTGGTGGACCCGCGAGCTCGAAGGCACCACCCGCCCCCGCTACTCGGGACGCCAGCGACCGTCGCGCAGCACGAGCTTGCGGTCCGGTATGCCGCTCCGACCGGTGTTGTCGGGATAGCGGAGGGCCGGCGCATCGCCCTGCTGCACCACCTCGGGGCAGATCGCGCGGACGACCCGCTGCCGGGCGTCGGTGAGGACGGCGTCGATCGACGGGAAGCGGAGCAGATCGTCGAGCGTGCGGACGGTCGGCGGGATCAGCTGGATCGTCCCCGTCTCGTAGGCCGCCAGTGCCGCCCGCGGAGTGTACCAGGCGCAGCTCACGGTCTCCGTCCCGTCGCAGCTGGTCTCCTGCCCGGGAGCCATCCGACCGACCAGGAACCGGGTGTCGAAACGGCGTGGATTGGCGCGCGGTGTGATCCAGCGGGCGAAGTACCGCAAGGTGTCCGTGGCCGGCGTGAGGCCGACCTCCGCCAGGAGACGGCCGAAGGGCTCGCCGGCCAGCAGACGCGCCCGGAGCGCGGTGTGCTCCGGTGCGAGCGGCCCCTCGAGCAGCCGGTCGTCGCGCCGGGCGAGCAGCACGCCGAGCTCCTCGAACAGCTCGCGGACCGCCGCGACCCAGTACGGCAGCGCATCGTCCGGCGTGTCGCCCTCGCCGGGCCGTGCCCACTGCTGGTCGGGCGGCAGCGCCGCACCCGGGGTGACCGCGTCGTGCGGGTCGACGACACCGCCGGGAAACGCGTGGACGCCGGGGAACGTGACGCTGCCGTGCCGCTCCAGCATCAGGACGGCGAACGGGCCGTCGTCGGCCGGCGCGTCGCGGAGCAGGATGACCGTGCTCGACGGGAGCGGCGCGGCGGAGTCGCGAGCGGACGGACACGCGTTCCTGGCTATGCCCCGCGTTCCCGCAGGTCAAGACGAATGGCGCCGCTCCGCCGGGTGCACACTTGCCTGACGGGGCGTTCTGGGGCAGTCAGGGCTCGCGAGTGGGGGGGCGATGCCGGCTGCCGTGGTGATCAAGGACCTTCGCCGGAGCTACAACGAGCGAGAGGCGGTCCGCGGAATCTCGTTCGAGATCAACGAGGGGGAGATCTTCGGCCTCCTCGGTCCGAACGGCGCCGGCAAGACCACGACGATCTCGGCGATCTCGACGCGCATCCGCCCCAGCAGCGGCGACGTCTGGATATTCGGCCAGCACGTCGTCCACGACGTCCACCGCGCGCGCCGTCTGCTGAACCTCGCGCCCCAGGAGGAGGCCCTCTACCCGACGCTCACCGGTGCCGAGAACCTGCACTTCTTCACGCGGCTCTACGGCGTCCCCCGCGGGGAGCGGCACCGCCGGATCGACGAGGCGCTCGAGCTCGTGGCCCTCACCGGCCGACGGGACGACTACGTCTCGTCGTACTCGGGCGGCATGCGCCGGCGCCTGAACCTCGCCTGCGCGCTGGTCACCGGGCCGCGCCTGCTGCTCCTCGACGAGCCCACCGTCGGCGTCGATCCGCAGTCCCGGGCCCACATCTTCGACGCCGTCCGGCACCTGCGCGCCGAAGGCATGACCATGATCTACACGACCCACTACCTGGAAGAGGCGGAGGACCTCTGCGACCGCATCGCCATCATGGACGAGGGCCGCGTGGTGTCGCTCGGCACCCTGCCGGAGCTCCTGGGGCTGTCCCACGCGAGCGAGGTCATCGAGCTGCGTCTCGCCGAGCCGCCGGAGCCGGTCGAGGTCGCGGCGGTCGAGCGCATCGACGGCGTCCTCAAGGTCGAGGTCGCGGGAAACGAGATACGCGTATTCACCGCGCGGGCGCAGGGGGTGCTGGCGAAGCTCTGCGGGACGACCCCGCTGCTGACGCGACCCATCATCACCACCAAGGTGACGCCGATCACGCTGGAGAACGTCTTCATCGAGCTCACCGGGAAGGACCTGCGGGACTGATGCGTACGTGGATTGCCGCCCTGCTCGTGGCCGTGTCCCTGCCAGCGGCGGCCGAGATGCTCGGTCCGCTCGCCCGGACTCGGCAGATCATGGAGAAGAGCCACGACATCGTGGTCGGTCCGGGCGAGCACAAGCAGAAGGTGACGACGCTCAACACGCTGCTGCGCGGGTTCCTCGACACCGACGCCATGGGCCGGCAGGCGATGGGGAAGCACCTGGACGGCAGGAGCCCGGAGGACGTGCGCGCCTTCCTCGACATCTTCCGCGAGTTGTTCGTCCGCACGTACGTCCAGCGGTTGCTTCTCTTCGACGTCCCGGACTTCGGCTACAAGGGCGAAACCATCGAGGGCGACCGCGCCAGCGTCCGCACCGAGATCATCACCCCGAAGGATCGCTTCGGGGTCGACTACCGCATGAAGCGGTCGGCCGACGGCTGGAAGGCGACCGACATCCTGGTCGAGGACGCGAGCCTCGGCGACAACTTCCGTTCGCAGTTCGACGCCGCCCTCGCCAAGGAGTCATTCGATTCGCTGATGGAGCGACTGCGCAAGAAGGTCAGCGGACCGGTGAAGCCGGAGATCTGATCCGGTGCTCGCCGTCTTCCTGAAGGACCTGCTGATCGTCCGCCGCGATCGGGGGGGCCTGTTCATCTCGATCGTGGTGCCGATCCTCATGATCTCGATCATCGCGACCGCGCTGCACAGCAACGACTCGCCCCGCATGGTGGTCCCGGTCGTCAACGACGACCAGGGTCCCGTCGCGACGACCTTCATCAAGCTGCTGAACGAGCACGCCGACGTGAAGGAGATGACCCGCGCCGAGGGCGAGGCGCTGGTGCGCGACAAGTCGAAGGCCGCGGCCGTGATCGTCTTCCCGGAGGGCCTGAGCAAGGCCTACCTCCAGGGGCGGACGGCCGAGATCACGCTGCTCACCGACCCGGCCCAGCGGGGCGACCTGGAGCAGACGAAGGTCCTCCTGCTGCTGATGGACAAGCGCGCCGCGTCGCTGGCGGATCCGCTGGCCGAGGAGCGCATGTCGCTGAAGGAGATCAGCCTCACCGGCACCCGCCCTACGATCTCGGCCTTCGAGCAGACGGTGCCCGGCTACTCGCTCATGTTCGTCCTGCTCGCCGTGATCTTCAGCACCGCGATGACGATGCACGACGAGCGCGCGTGGGGCACGCTGCCGCGCCTGCTGATCGCGCCCGGGGGGTTCACCATGATGCTGGTGGGGAAGCTCCTCGTCCGCTTCCTCCTCGGCGTCCTCCAGCTCCTGCTGCTCCTCCTCGTCGGCCACTTCTTCTTCGGCATCTCGCTCGGCCCCTCCCCGCTCGCCCTGGTGCTGCTCTGCATCGCCATCGTCTTCCCGATCGTGGCGCTGGGCATGCTCGCGGCCGGGCTCGCCGGCACGCGCGAGCAGACCCTGCCCATCGGCCTCGGCTTCGTGCTCGGATTCTCGTGCCTCGGTGGGCTCTGGTGGCCCCCGTGGGTCACGCCGTTGTGGATGCAGAAGGTCTCCTCGGTGGTCTTCACCACCTGGGCGATGCACGGTCTCCGGGACCTCATGCTCCGCGACCGGGGGCTGGCCGCGCTACCGACCACGACGCTCGTCCTGATCGCCAACGGGGTGGCCTTCACCGCGCTCGGCCTGGCACTGTTCCGGAAGCGTCACAGCGCGCGGTGACCGGTGGTGCGGGGGTAGGCCCGCGGGATATAGTGCGCCCCGATGCGGATGGTGGTGGGGCTGGTGGTGGCGCTCGCTGCGGTGGCACGCGCGGACGATGCGCCGAAACTCGAGCGACTCGATCTCCCGACCTGCGTCGAGCGCGCGCTCGGCGCCGCGCCGCAGATGGAAACCGCGCGGGCCCGCCTCGCCGTCCGCGAGGGCAAGCTCATGAAGGCCAAGTTCGCGCGGTTTCTGCCGAAGGTCGGCGTCAACAGCTCGCTCGCCCCGGTCCTCGGCGCGGAGGGCAAGCTCGCGAGCCCTCTGCCGAGCGAGACGGTGACGCACACCAACGACCTCGGCCTGGCGACTCGCGTCGAGCTGGGTTTCGTCCAACCGCTGTGGACCGCGGGCAAGATCACCGCCGGCATCAAGGCCGCGACCGCCGGCGTCGAGGCACAGGCGGCGGCGGCGGACCGGACCACCGCCGAGGTCGTCGAGCAGACGAAGACCCTCTACTACAACGTGCTGCTGGCCCGCGCGGTCTACGGCGTGCTCGAGGAGACCCACGAGGCCTTCGAGAAGGCGCTGGCCACGGCACGGAGCCGCCGCGACCAGGGCGACCCCAAGATCACCGAGCTCGACATCCTGAACCTGCGGGTCGCCGAGAGCGAGGCCGCGAAGGAGCTGCCGCAGCTCCTGGCGGGGGGCGAGAGCGCGCTCGAGGCGCTCCGGCGCCTGATGGGCTACCCCCCCGACGCCCCCGTCGACCTGAAGGATCAGCGACTCGAGCCCGAGCCGGCGGTCGTCGCACCGCTCGACCAGTACGAGGCCGACCTCTTCGCGAGGAACCCGGACTGGCGGGAGGTCACCGCCGGCGTCGAGGCGAAGAGCGCAGGAAGTGAAACGCGCGGAGGCGGAGTACTTTCCGCAGGTGTACCTTCGCGGTGGGTTCGACTACGGCTACGCGCCCAACCGGCGGCGGCAGACGAGTGCCTTCGTGGTCGACAACTTCAACTATCTCCGCGGACCCGGCGGGGCGCTGAACGTCGGCTGGAAGCTGAACTTCCACACCACCTATGCGGAAGTCGCGACCAAGAAGGCCGAGCTCTTCGTGGTCGAGAGCGAGCGTCGCAGCGCGCAGTCGGGCCTGCCCGTCCAGCTGCGCACCGCGTATCGCGAAGTGGTGGAGACGCGCGACCAGGTGAAGGAGCTCGCCGAGGGACGCAAGGCGGGCCGCGCGATCCTGACCTTCGCCGTGACCAACTTCGACCTCGGCGTCGGCGATCCCGTGCAGATCCTGCAGGGCCTCGGTCTCTACGGACGAGTGTCGTCCAACTACTTCGAGGCGGTGCGCAACTACAACATCGCGCTGGCGGCGTTGGCACGGCTGATGGGCGAGAAGGCCCCGCCTCCCCCCGCGCCCGCAGCACCCACCGAAACGCCCGACGACGACGACAACGACGAGTGAGCGGGGCACCGCGACCCCGGCCGAGGGGTCGTTGCCCCACCCGTCGCCTCTGTTAGTCTTTCCCGTCGCATGATCGACGTCCGCGACGTCTCCCGCCTCTATCATCGGGGCGTCGACCTCGTGCATGCGCTCGAGCACGTCAGCCTGCACGATCCCGACCGGCCGCTTCGTGGCGCTGATGGGTCCGTCGGGCTCGGGCAAGTCGACGCTGCTGAACCTGCTCGCCGGGCTCGACCAGCCCGACGCGGGCGAGGTGATCGTCGCGGGCCAGGCCGCTGTCGCAGCTCGACGAGGACGCGCTCGCCGACTGGCGCGCCCGCCACGTCGGGCTGATCTTCCAGTTCTACAACCTGCTGCCGGTGCTGACCGCGGTCGAGAACGTCGAGCTGCCGCTGCTGCTGACCGACCTCGCCGCGCAGCGACCGCCGGGCGCGCGCCGAGACGGCGCTGCGGCGCCGTCGGGCTCGCCGCATCGCGCTGCACCATCGGCCGCAGCAGCTCTCGGGCGGCGAGCAGCAGCGCGTGGCGATCGCCCGCGCCATCGTCACCGACCCCGACCTGCTGGTCGCCGACGAGCCGACCGGCGACCTCGACGCGAAGAGCGCCGAGGCGATCCTGACGCTGCTGCGCGAGCTGAACCGCGCCTTCGAGAAGACCATCGTCATGGTGACGCACGATCCGCGCGCCGAGCGCTGCGTCGACCACGTGATCCGGCTCGACAAGGGCGTCCTGGTCGACGGCGGCGGCCTGGTCGGAGCGTACGCATGACCTACGCCCGGCTCGATCGTGCGCAACCTGTTCCGCCACCCGCTGCGCAGCGTGCTGACGACGCTGTCGATCGCGCTCTCGATCTTCCTCGTGTGCGCCGTGCTGACGCTGCCGTCGGCGCCCTCGACGCGCATCCTCGAGCAGGCCGCCTCGAACGTCCGCATCTCGGTGCACCACAAGGCGGGGCTCACCTACTGGCTGCCCGCGTCGTTCGTCGCCAAGTCGCGCGAAACGTCCCCGACGTCGCGGCGGTGAACCAGTACTCGTGGTTCGGCGGCATCTACGACGAGCCGAAGAACATGTTCCCGAACTTCGCCATCGACCCGGAGACGGTCGGCGAGATGTGGCCCGACTACCACATCGACCCGAGGCGCTGGCCCGGTTCCGACCGATCCGCAACGCCGCGCTCGTCGGCGAGCACACGATGAAGAAGTTCGGCTGGCGCGTCGGCCAGAAGTCACGCTGCGCGGCACGCTCTTCCCCGTCGATCTCACCTTCGAGATCGTCGGCGTGATCCCGGCCAAGAGCGGCAACCCGGTGGTCATCTGGTTCAACCGCAAGTACCTGCGAGGAGGCGATGGAGGCGAAGCAGGGCATCCGCGGCGCGCTCACCGGATCGTCGGCATGATCTGGGTCCGCGTCGATCGCGCCGAGCACGGTCGACGGCATCATCGCGCAGGTCGACGCGCTCTTCCGCAACTCGGAGGCCGAGGTGGCGGCGGAGACCGAGAAGGCGTTCATCGGCGAGCTTCATGAGCTCGTTCGCCGGGCTGATGCGGGTGATCCTCGATCGGTCGGCTTCCTGGTCGTCGGCGCGGTCGTGCTGATCGCCGCCAACACCAGCGCGATGGGCGTGCGCGAGCGCATCCCGGAGATCGCCATCCTGAAGAGCCTCGGCTTCCGCCGCCGCCCCATCCTCACCGCGCTGCTCGCCGAGTCGACGCTGCAGGGTCTCGCTCGGCGGCCTGCTCGGCGCGGGCGGCGCCTACGGCGTCCTCGAAGCGCTCCGTCTGCGCCGGCAAGACCGGCGGCGGCGGCATCCTCGGGCCCGCTCGGCGGCTTCCCATGTCGCCCGCAGGTCGCCGCCGAGGGCGTCATGGTCGCGATCCTGGTGGGGTTCGTCGCCGGCTTGGTGCCGGCCTGGAACGGCGCGCGGCTCAACGTCGTCGACGCGCTCCGCCGCATCTTCTGACGCCAGGGCATGCGGGTCCCGTTCAGCTACAACGTGCGCAACCTGTTCGTCCGCCGGTGGACCAGCGCTGTTCACCGCGGGCGGCATCGCCCTCGTCGTCGCCGTGACGATCCTGCTCGCGGCCCTCGTCGGCGGCCTGCAGCACATGCTGATCGCCACCGGCGAGCCCGACAACCTGATCGTGCATGCGCAAGGGCTCGACCAACGACGGCTCGAGCTTCAGCTCCCCCGCGACGCCGCGCAATCGGTGCGCATGATGGCCGGGCATCGCGCGCGACGCGGACGGTCATCCCGCTCGCCTCTCCGGAGATCGTCAACCAGCCGTTCCTGCGCACGGCGGACGGCGGCGCGAGAACGTCCTCGTCCGCGGCGTCGAGCCGGTCGCGTTCGCGGTCCACCGCAACGTGCGCCTGGTGCAGGGCCGTCTCTTCAACCCGAAGCTGGGCGAGGTCGTCGTCGGCACCGGCGTCGTCGCGCGCCACCCCGACGCGCGCGTCGGCAACGGATCACGTTCGGCCGCCGCGACTGGACGGTCGTCGGCGTCTTCGACGCGGGCGGCACCGCGTTCGACAGCGAGATCTGGGCCGACGTCACCGACGTGCAGGACGACACCCGCCGCCCGGGCTACTCGGCCGTGCGGCTCACCATCGCGCCCGGCGCGGATCGCCGGTCCCTCGTGCAGCGCATCGAGGCCGACGGGCGCTTCACGCTCGAGGCGAAGCCCGAGCAGGCCTACTACCGGGAGCAGGCCGACACCGCGAACGCGCTCTACGTCCTCGTCCTGACGCTCGCCGGCGGTCATGGCGACCGGCGCGACGTTCGGCGCCGCTCAACACGATGTATGCCGCCGTCGCGAGCCGGACGCCGGAGATCGGCACGCTGCGGGCGCTCGGGTTCGGCCGCGGCGCCATCCTCGTGTCGTTCCTCTCCGAGTCGCTGCTGCTCGCCGTGCTCGGTCTCGCCGCGGGCATCGTGCTGGCGCTGCTGGCGATGCTTCGCCGTCAACACGTTGCTCTCGGGCGTCGCGTTCAGCATGATGACGTTCACCGTGGCGACGGTCCTCCTCAAGCCCTCCCTGGGCGGCGTCCTCCTCGGCGTCGGGCTTCGCCGCTGGGCATCGGCTTCTTCGGCGGCCTCGCCCCGGCCTGGCGCGCCGCGCACCTTCGCGTCGTCGACGCGCTCCACCGCGCGTGATGGCGAGCCGAGCCCGACGAGCTGCACAGGAGAGCCTCGCGGCGCTGCGTCTCGAGCGGACGTCGCGCGCGACGCCGCGACGCGGCGCCGCCTCCCGCTGGTGCTCGCCGCGGTCGCGCGCCCTGCTGGTCGCGGGATTGGTCGCACGGTGGCTCGGCGGGTCGCGCGCGCCGCAGGTCGAGGTCGCGACCGCGACCGTCCTCGAGCCGGGCGCACGGGGTGCCGATGCTCTCGGGCGCCGGCTACGTGGTCAGCGCCGACCGCTACATCTCGATCGGCGTCCGGGTGGCCGGCCGCATCGACCGCTACCTCGTCGAGGAGGGCGATCGGGTGAAGCAGGGCGACCCGCTCGTCCAGCTCGACGCGCGCGACTACGCCGCCGCGGTGTCGCGCGCGGAGGCCGCGCTCAAGCTCGCGCGCGCCAACGCGACGCTGCGCGAGCGGCAGCGTCGCGCGGCTGCGACAGCTCGCCCGCGACGGCGTGGTGTCGCGCGAGGACCTGGACATCCGCGAGGCCGAGGCGCGACACCGCCGCCGCGGCCGTCGCATCAGGCCGAGGCCGAGCTCGACGCAGGCCCGGGTGAACACTCGAGTACACGACGCTGTACGCCCCGCGCAGCGGCGTGATCCTGGCGAAGCTGAAGGAGGTCGGCGAGATCGCCGTCCCCGGCGGCTTCTCCGGCTCCGGCGACCTGATCCGGATGGCGAACCTCGACGACCTGCGCGGCCAGGTCGACGTCACCGAGGGCGAGCTGGCGAAGATGCGCCTCGAGCAGCGCGCCGAGGTCGTCCCCGACGCGTATCCGGATCGCACGCTACGCCGCGCACGTCGTCAAGCTCTACCCGCAGGTCGACCGGCAGAAGGGCACGCTGCGCGTCGAGGTCCAGATCGAGCAGCCCGACGAGTACCTCTGGCCCGACATGAGCGCCCGCATCACCTTCCTCGACGAGGTGCCGACCGCGTCGGCCGGACGCCGCGCGATCCTCGTGCCGCGCACGGCGGTCGATCGGCGCGACGGCACCGCCGTGTGGGTGCTCGAGGGCGACCGCGTGCGGCGCCGCCCGGTCGAGCTGGGCGCGGCGTTCGGCGAGCAGGTCCAGGTCACGTCGGGCCTCACCGGCGACGAGCGGTTCGTCGTCGGCGACACCGGCGCGCTCCGCGACGGACAGCTGGTCCGCGCGCCACAGCCGTAGGCCGGGCGTCCGGTCCTACTGCTCGTCGCGCGGCTTCGGCTTCTTGCGCACCACGACGACCTCCTGCCCGTTCACCTTGACGGTACGGCGGTCGCTCGCGGCCTCGCGGTGCGGATGCGCGGCACGGTCCTGCCGCCACTTCCGCAGCTCCTTCTCCAGGTCGTTCTCGAGCATTCCTGCCTCAGGCCGACCCCACCCCTCCCCTCAGGCCCCGCCCGGTCGGCGTCACTCTGCGCGGCCGAGGTCCGCCTACTGGCGTCCCACGAAGGTCTCGAGGCTGCGCGCACGCTGCGGGCTGCGCAGCTTGCGCAGCGCCTTCGCCTCGATCTGCCGGATGCGCTCGCGGGTGACCGCGAAGCGCTGTCCGACCTCCTCGAGCGTGTAGTCCGACTTCTCGCCGATGCCGAAGCGCAGGCGCAGGATCTGCTCCTCGCGCGGCGTCAGCGTCGCGAGCACCTTGCGCGTCTGCTCCTCGAGCGACAGCGCCATCGCGGCGTCGGCGGGCGAGAGCGTCTGGCGATCCTCGACGAAATCGCCGAGCGAGCTCTCCTCGTCGTCGCCGATCGGCGTCTCGAGCGAGACCGGCTCCTTCACGATCTTGCAGCACCTTGCGGACCTTGTCGGCGGCATCTCCATCTGCTGCGGCGATCTCCTCCGGCGTGGGCTCGCGGCCGAGCTGCTGCACCAGGTAGCGCGAGGTGCGGATCACCTTGTTGATCGTCTCGATCATGTGCACCGGGATGCGGATGGTGCGCGCCTGGTCGGCGATGGCGCGGCTCACCGACTGGCGGATCCACCACGTGGCGTAGGTCGAGAACTTGTAGCCGCGCTGGTACTCGAACTTCTCGACCGCGCGCATGAGGCCGATGTTGCCCTCCTGGATCAGGTCGAGGAAGCCGAGGCCGCGGTTGGTGTAGCGCTTGGCGATCGACACGACGAGGCGGAGGTTCGCCTCGATCAGGCGGCGCTTGCCCTCCTGCGCCTTCCATCTCGCCGCGGCGGATGGTCGACAGGTCGCGCCGCGCAGCTCCTCCGGCGGTCATGCCGAGCTCGCGCGACACCTGCTGCATCTTGCGCCGCGCCTCGCGGATGACGTCGCCCGCGTCGGCGACCTGGGTCGCCGGGGCCTGGAACGTGCGCGCCGCGGCGCGGGAGGCGTCCTTCTCGTCGGCCCGGATGCGGGCGGCATGCTTCAGGATCTCGGCCGACGGATGCCCGAGCCGGTCCTCCCAGCGCTTGACGTCGATCATCTCGCGTGTCGATCAGCCGCTGCGCTTCCTTCAGCTTGTCGACCAACGTCGTCGATGTGCTTGGCGCCGAGCTTGGTCTCGAGCAGCTCCTCGCGGACCGCTGCGGCGACGACCTCGAGCCGCTTGTCGATCTTCTCCTTGCGGACCTTCGAGGTGCGGGCCTTGCCGCGCTCGGCGACCAGCTTCTCGCGCTCGGTCTGGCAAGCGACGGAGCTTGCCGACGTGCTTCAGGAACCCGTCGGCCCGCTTGTCCTCCTTGGCCTCCGTGACCTCGGCCGTCTGGCCGGCTCTCGGCGGTGGCGTCGTCGTCGCCGAAGACGTGGCGCGCCTCGATCTCGCCGCGCTTGAGCCGGTCGCCGAGGTTGAGCACGTACTGGAGCGCGAGGTCGAGCGAGAAGACGCCTTCGCGGACGTCGCGCTCGCCGGCCTCGATCTCCTTGGCGATCGCGACCTCCTCCTCGCGGGTGAGGAGCGGGACGTTGCCCATCTCCTGGAGGTACATGCGGACCGGATCGGCGGTCTCGCCCGGCGCGCGCTCGGTCTCCTCGGCCTCGGCGGGCTCTTCGACCCACTCGGCCTCGGCCGCCTTCTCGGGCTCCTCCGCGAGCGCCGTCTCCTCGACCGTCTCGACCTCGATGTCCATGTCGCCGAGCATCGAGACGACCTGGTCGAGCTCTTCGGGCGCTGCGCCCTCGGGCCCGATCTCGGGGGCTTCGTCGCCTTCGGCAGCCGCAGCGCCGCCGGCGGCGCGCGCACGGGTCCGGGGCTCGTGGTGGGGTTTCTTCTCGTCTCGCTTGGGCATCCGCTTCACTGATGGCGCCTCTCGAAGGACGACGTCACACGCCACCGAGGGCCAGCCGGCGGCCACGGTGCGATCCCGGAAAGCGTCGTGACAGGTTGTGCGAGGGGACTCGCGTCGTTCGCTCGTCGCGCGGCAGAGCCGTCCAGAGCGCGCGGTTCGGTCGCGACAGTAACGTCAGTGCATAGGGCAGTCAAGGGAATTGTCGAACGATTGTTCGGGACGCAATTCCCGTGCCGTTCAGACCTCCGGATCGAGGTCGTCGTGATCCCACCGAACCCCTTTCAGATGCTCGCCGTACTCGCTGAGCACGCGCCGCAGCCGCGCCGAACTCGGCTCGAGAATGGCTGCCTTCAGGGGATCGTGGGCGGAGAAGTTGACCAGACGAACCAGGCCGCGCGGCCCGTCGTCGAAGAAGTCGATCGCGTTGATGCAGGCGAGGTCCTGCTCGAGACGGGGATCTCTCCCGCGTCCAACCCGAGTACACCCGCCAGGAGGGCCATGTTGGCGCCCCCGTGGGCGACGGCCAGCGCGTTCGTCCACCCGGGACGACCGAGCAACGCCTCGACCACGCCCGCGGTCCGCACCCGGACGGTGCGAAAGGTCTCACCCCCGAGGAACGGAGTGTCGGAGGTGGTGGCGCCCTCGGTGAAGAAGGCGACGACCTGGGAGAATATCTGGCCGAGGTCCTGCCCCGACAGCTTGCCGGGCGTGATCTCGCGCAGATCGGGTACCACCTCGACGGGAACGCCCTGGGACCCCGCGACGATCTGCGCGGTCCCGACCGAGCGACGGGCCGGGCTCGAGACCACCAGATCGAGGCTCACCCCCCGGAACGCCTCCGCCGCCCGCTCGACCTGGCGGCGCCCCTCGGGCGTGAGGTCGCTGCCGTCCTCGGACCGTCCGCCGAGATACAGCGTCTCGCCGTGGCGCATGAGATACAGCCGGCGCATGGACCTGGGCCTATAGGCCCAGCCGTCGTGCCGATTCAACGTCCGCAGCCGCAGTGCCGGCCGTGCACCCTACCGCAGCACCCGGCCTGCGGGCCGTTCGGCCCGGCCTGACAGCGCTTCGATCGCTCGAGGCTTGCGGCCTGGCACGTCGCCTGCTTCCATCGCGGCATGGCCCCGATACCCCCCCAGCTGGTGCCCGACGAGGAAGCGGTCGAGTCGCGACGTGAATCCTACGCGGCCCTGCTCGGCCGGCTGAGCCACCAGTCGGTCGTCAAGCACTTCGACGCCTACGCGGACGTCCCCTGGGACGAGCCCGGGTTCGAGGTCGATCCGGAAGACCCGCGGTGGATGCAGACCGACGACGGCCCGCTCGGCCGCACCCCCTGGTACCGGAGCCGGACGGTGGCGACACAGGCTCGGATCAACTGCCACCTGATCGCCACCTCGGCCAAGGTCGGGGCGCAGTTCGAGAACGTGCTCCAGCGCGGCCTGCTCGAGTTCGCGATGCGCCTGCCCAACCACTCGCCGGAGTTCCGCTACGCCTACCACGAGACGATCGAGGAGGGGCAGCACTCGCTGATGTTCCAGGAGCTGGTGAACCGCAGCGGCTTCGACATCCCGGGTCTGTCGCGCCTCGATCGGCTCGGCGCGCGTCTCGTGATCCGCACCGCGCGCACCTTCCCCGAGCTGTTCTTCATGTTCGTCCTCGGGGGCGAGGACCCGATCGACTACGCCCAGCGCATGATGCTGAAGAGCGGCCGCGAGCTGCCGCCGATCGTCAAACGGATCATGCAGATCCACGTCACCGAGGAGGCGCGCCACCTCTGCTTCGCGCGCACCTACCTGACGCAGCACGTGCCGCAGCTCGGCCCGGTGAAGCGGTTCATCCTGACGGTCCGCACGCCGGTGATTCTCGGCGTCATGTACCGGATGATGCTCAACCCCTCGGCGCAGGTGATCCGCACCTACGACATCCCGAAGGACGTCGTCGCCGCCGCCTACACCAAGAACGCGGAGCATCACGCGTTCGCGCGCGCGTCGCTCGCCAAGGTACGGGCGCTCTGCGCCGAGCTCGGCCTGATCACGCCGCTGTCGGCCCGGCTCTGGCGGTCGATGGGCATCATGGACGCCGCCGCGACGGCGTAGGGCCACGGCCACCCCGCGGGGCGGGCGGCCCGGCGCGACGGTGGGACTGGCGTTCGGCGCCATCTTCGTCGACTCGCGGCGCCGAACCGCCGGCCGGACACGCCCGCCCCGAAGACCTCCTCTCGTAGCCGGGTCGCCCCGGGCCCGCCATCCCGTCGAGCCGGCGATCGCGGACGACGATGGGGGACTTCTGGCGTCCCGGGAGCGGGATGTGCGGGTTGCATTCGACGTATGCTGCCCTAGACTCCGCGCCCGTCATGGCCCGGCACCACGTCACCGTCTTCACCGACGGCGCCTGCTCCGGCAATCCAGGCCCCGGTGGCTGGGGAGCCATCCTGATCGTCGGCGAGCGACGTCGTGAGCTGTCCGGGTACGTCCCGGCGACCACCAACAACCGGATGGAGCTGACCGCCGCCCTCGAGGCGCTGCGTGCCCTGGCGACGCCCTGCGACGTCGAGCTGTGGACCGACTCGCAGTATCTACGCGGGGCGATGACCGAGTGGCTGCCGCGCTGGAAGCGCAACGGCTGGAAGACGGCCGACAGGAAGCCGGTCAAGAACGACGACATCTGGCGGGCTCTCGACGCGGAGGCGACCCGCCACGCCGTCCGCTGGCACTGGGTGAAGGGCCACGACGGCCACCCCGAGAACGAGCGCTGCGACGAGCTCGCGAACGAGGCGATCCGGCTCCGCGCCGGATCGGACAGCGGGACGCCGTGAGCGACCTCGGCGCCTACACGCACGGCCACCACGAGTCGGTGGTCGCGCAGCACCGCAAGCGCAGCGCGAGCGAGGCGGCCGCGTTCCTCCTCCCACATCTCCGACCCGGGATGCGCGTCCTCGACGTCGGCTGCGGCCCCGGCTCGATCACCGTCGGCCTCGCCGCCGCGGTCGCGCCGGGCGAGGTGCTGGGCATCGACCTGTCGGACGACGTGATCGCGCAGGCCGACGCGCTCGCCGCCGAGAAGCAGGTGACGAACGTGCGCTTCGCGCGCGGCGACGTCTTCGTGGCGTCGCTGCCCGAGGCGGGCTTCGACGTCGTCTACGCGCACCAGGTCCTCCAGCACCTGCCGCGTCCGGTGGACGCGCTGCGCGCGATGCGGCGGCTCCTCCGCCCCGGCGGTCTGGTCGCCGTCCGCGACAGCGACTACGGCACCTGCACGTGGAGCCCGCCCGACGCGCGCCTCGCACGCTGGCTCGCCCTGTACCACGACGTCGCCCGGCGCAACGGTGGCGAGGCCGACGCCGGCCGCTTCCTGCACGGCTGGGTGCGCGAGGCCGGCTTCGAGATCGTGCGGACGAGCGGCACGACGTGGACGTTCCCCGGCTACGACACGGTCGAGACCTGGGCGACGTCGTGGGCCGAGCGGACGGTCCGGTCGAACCTGGCGACGAAGGCGGTCGAGTACGGTATCGCCACGCCCGCCGAGCTCGAGGCGATCGCGGACGGCTTCCGCGCCTGGAGTCGCGAGCCGGCGGCCTTCTTCTCGATCGGCCACGTGGAAGTGCTCGGGCGCCGGCCCTGAACCGCGCCGTCCGCCATTCACCCCTCCCATCCGGACAAGCGACGCCGCGCGCGTTGCTCCGGCGGCACGACGCGCCTACTGTCGCGGCATGCACATCGCCATCGGTCTCTACGAGTGCTTCACGTCGCTCGACGCCATGGGACCCTTCCAGGTGCTGTCGAGCCTGCCGAACGCGAAGGTGACCTTCGTCGCCGCGAAGGCCGGGCCGGTCACCGACGAGTCCGGCTTCCTCACGATCACGGCGCAGGCGTCGTTCGACGACGTCCCGGCACCCGACATCCTGCTCGTGCCGGGCGGGACGATCACCGGCACCCTCGTTCCGCACCATCCGATCGTCGGCTGGATCGCCCGGGCGCATCCGAAGACGACGTGGACGACGTCGGTGTGCACGGGCGCGCTCCTGCTGGCGGGCGCGGGCGTCCTGAACGGCGTCGACGCGACGACGCACTGGGCCGCCTTCGACGACCTGGCGCGCCTCGGCGCGAACCCGGTGCACGAGCGCGTCGTGCGTCGCGGGAAGATCGTCACCGGCGCCGGCGTCAGCGCCGGCATCGACATGGCGCTGACCCTCGCCGCGGAGATCGAGGGACCCGAATTCGCCCGCGCGCTGCAGCTGATGCTGGAGTACGATCCGCACCCGCCGTTCGATACCGGCTCTCCGGAGAAGGCCGGTCCCGAGCTCATGGGGCGCGCCTTCACGGCGATGGCGGGCGTCCTCGAGACGCTCCAGCAGCGCGCCTCGGCGTAGACTTCAGCTGGACGGTCCCACCGGGAAGCAGCCCTCGTCGGAGGCCGAACGGACGCGGATGATCTGGGCGGCGAGAGCCCGGTCGAGCGAGGAGTAGCACTGGCGGCTGATCCCGGCCTGTTCGACCGACCGCAGGAGCACCGAGCGCATCCGCTCCAGCTCCTGGGTCGTAGCCGCCAACGCGCGAATTCCGGGCTTGCGATCCCCACGCACCAGGCGCCGGTAGGCCCGCTCGAGGTGATGCGATGCGCGCCGGAGACTACCGAGGACTCGCCTTCGACGCCTCTCCTTGCACCCCGTGGAGTCGAGGGGGCCACCGAGCGAGCACCGTGCCCCCTCGAAGCATGCCACGGGGTGGACGCAGACCGTCGCACACGCATCGTGGGTACAGGGGTTGCCGTCGTCGCACTCGGCGTCGGTCCGGCAGGTGCTTTCGATCGCGAACGCGCCACTCGATGCCGTGCCTGCAACGAGCGTCGCCGGCGCCGTCGGCGCGAGCGCCAACGCATAGACGTCATGGGGAACGTCGAGCGTCCCTCCATCCGCGGTGTCGAGCGACGACCACGAGATGCCGCCGTCGACGGTCACCACCACACCGAACGACGTCGCCATGTAGACCGTGGACCGGCGGGTCGGATCGACGACGAGTGCCCGGCACTGAACGCCGGGGAGGTCGTTGCGAGCGAACTCCCATGACAACCCGCCATCGTCGCTGCGATGGAGCGTCGACACCTGGCACGCCCAGAGTGTCGCCGGATCGCCGGGATAGACGGCGAGAGCTCCGGGATAGCCGTACAGGCTCGATGGCGTCCACGACGCTCCTGCGTCAGCCGACCGAGCCACGCCACCGGCGGCCGGGAGTGACCCCCACGGGAAACCCGAAGCCGTGGTGATGGCATACACTACGCGCGCATCCGAGGGATCGGCGACCAGCGCCGACACGTACCTGTCGCCAGGGAAATCCGTGGCGCGCCAATTCCCTCCCGCCGTCGTGCTCGTCCACACGCCGCCGCCCTGTTCGTACCCGTAGGGCGAGCCTCCGGCGAACACTGACGTCGGGCTCGTGGCCTGCGCCACCAGCGTCGAGATGAAGAGTAGCCCGAGGCCGTCATTCATCGGGGTCCAGCGCATCCCGCCGTCGACGCTGCGGATGACGCCTGCGCCCCAGGTCCCCGCGTAGAGCGTCTGTGAATCGTTGGGGTCGGTGACGATCGTGGTCACGAACGGGGACGTGGAACCGGTATCGAGGCTGTCCCAGTCGCTCCCGTCGACCCCCCCGCGCATGATTCCCAGCGCCGACGTGGCACTCGATGGACACGAAGTGCACTGAGGTTCACGTGAATGGTAGTACTCCGTGGGCGTCGGACGAGGGGCACCACCACCGACGTACAGGGCTCGAGAGGCGACGGCTATCGTCGTCACCGGCCGGTCGGTGAATCCCACCGCGCCCGACCAGCTCGTGCCGCCGTCGGTGCTGGAGAACAGCCCGGCGAAGCGAGCATCCGCCGTTCCGGCGAGCAGCGTCGCCGGCGAAGTCGGCGCGAGCGCGAGCACTCTGACCGCGTCGTCCGAGAGGGTTCCTCCCGGGGTCCAGAGCGCACCTCCGTCGGAGCTCCGAGACACCCCGTTGCCAGGCCCTCCGGCCCACACCCGACCGGGAGTGGCTGGGTCGAACGTGAGCGAGGTGATTCGCTCCGGCGCCAGCAGTCCGTTGCTCCACGGGGCCCAGGTAGCGCCGCCGTCTTTGCTGCGCTGTACGCCCGCCTCGGTGGTTGCAAGCACCACGTCGGCCGAAGACGGGTCGCGTACCAACCGATCCACGGCGATTCCTGCGAGCGAGGTGGGGTGCCACACGAGCCCACCGTCGTCGACGAGACGGTACACGCCGGCACTCGACGGGCCCTCGAAGGCCACGAGGACCACCCGCGGACTTCGTGGCAGCACCACCACGTCCGTCGCCACCCTCGTCCAATAGGCGGTATCATCGGGAGGGATGCCGGTGCCGACCATACCAACAGCAACCCACGACCCGCCACCATCCCTGCTGACCAGGGGACCGAAGGTCGTCGCGGCCCACACGGTGTCCGGCACCAACGGGTCGAACGCGAACGCGCTCACCGTCTGCAACGGCCCCAACACCGATCGGCCGGGCACTCCGTCGTTCGCCTCGGCGAAGGTGGCGCCACCATCCATGCTCCGAAAGATGCCGACGGCGCCCGTCCCCAGGAACACGCGCCCCGATCCCTGCGGGTCGTAGGCGATCGCGGGGAATCCTCCCGCGACCACGAACGGCGGCAGGCCGGCTCCGAACCGCGACCAGGTGTGCCCGGCGTCCCTGCTCCGCCAGACCCCGCCCGGTGTCGTCGCGAGCACGGTCGATGGATCGCTCGGCGAAACGGCGATCGCCTGAATGCTCGCCCCGGGCGGCCCGATCCGCTTCCACGACGCCGCGTGTGCCGTCGCCGCCCCGACCGGCAGAAGAAGCGCGGCGATCGCGAGGCCGCCCAAGCGAAGCATCGTGCCCGAGCGTATTGCCGAAGGGGGGGGCACGCAATGGCACTCGGGCGCACCGACGCTACGGCGTCCGACTGGAGGTCGAGCCAGCTATGGCTTCAGTTGTTGAGGCAGGTCGGAGCGGCGGCGGAAGAGATGCGCTCCGTGTAACCGTCGAGCACGTAGGTGAGGTCGTAGTAGCAGTCCTCCGTCAGCCGTCCGCGGTCATGCCCTCGACTGAGCCTGGCACGGACGCGGTCGAGCTCAGCGGCGGCGCGTGCCCGCGCGCGCTCGGCCCCCGCGGGGTCGCCCTTCGTCCGCTGGCGCTCGGCTCGGCGCACGTGAGCGACGGCGTGGTGGACGCCCGGCAGGACGAGGCGGCGGTAGAGCTTGGGACAGCCCACGTCGCGCCGATCGATTTGCCGTTTCAGGGCGCATCGTGCCGCCTCGAGGCAGGCGAGCGGGTGCACGCATCCAATCACGCAGGCGTCGTGGGTACACGTGTTGCGATCGTCGCACTCAGCGTCCGTCCGGCAGTCGCTCTCGCGCGTGAAGATGCCGTTCCCCACCGTACCCGCGATCAGGGTTCCCCGGTCGGCCGTGAGCGCGAGCGAAGCGACCCTCTGGGGGTTCTCGACCGTATCACCCTCCGCCGGCGTGTTGAGCGACGACCACGTCGTGCCGCCATCGATCGACGCCATCACGCCGAACGCCATGCCCACGTAGAGCGCGTCCTCTCGCTGCGGATCGGCCAGGATCGCGCCGCAGAGGGGAAGGTCGAATTGGGGGCCCCTCTCCCACGTTGCGCCGGCGTCCCGGCTCCGTGAGAACGTGCTGTCCCCGTCGCACGCCCAGACGGTGCTCGGGTTGCGTGGGTCGATGGCGATCGCCGCTTGATACCCCTCCACCGGCGTCCATGTCGCGCCGCCGTCCTGGGTACGATCGGTCTGGTAGCCAAGGGTGTACAGCACGCCGGGAGCAGTGGGACTGCCGGCGAGAAACACGCAGCCGACGTCGTTGGGCAGCTGCGTCTTCACCCACGAGGCACCCGCCGTCGTGCTCCGCCAGACCCCGCCAGGGGCGAACTGGTCGGGGTACCTCCGGGCGGGGCCGTCGAAGCCCGCGGCGTAGAGCGTCGTGGGCGAGCCGGCCTCCGCCACCAGCGCCGTCACGAAGGCGAGCCCGAGCCCCGCGTTCAGCGCGCTCCAGGTGTCTCCACCATCGACGCTCCGCACCACGCCCCGATCACTGGTCCCGGCGTAGAGGGTCCGTGGATCGGTCGGGTCGATCACGATCGCCCCTACAAACGGCGTCGAGGGGCCCAGATCAAGACGGCGCCAGTCGCTCTCATCGAGGCGCCCCCGGACGATCCCGGCGAAACCTAGTTCGGTGAAGAAGAGGCCGCCCATCGCGCCCGCGTAAATTGTCCCGTCCTGAGTGACGGCGATCGTCGTCGCCGGGACGTCGGTGAAGCCTCCGGCGGTCTGCCAGGTCGAGCCGCCGTCGGCACTCCGGAAGAGGCCGGCGTAACGCGCATCGTACGTTCCGGCGAGCACGACGGGCGACGGCTGCGCCGGGATCAGCGCCAGCGCACTCACCGCGTCGGAGGGAAGCGCAGCGAGCGGCCCCCACGTGACTCCACCGTCGGCGCTGCGGAAGAGCCCATTGCCGGGGCCGCCGGCATAGGCCACACCCGGAGTCGCCGGATCGAAGAGGACCGTCTGTATCTGCTCGGGCACGGGCAGCCCGGTGGACGACGGATTCCACGTGGCGCCGTCGTCCGTGCTGCGCTGCACTCCTGCCGCGGTCGCGGCGAGGAGCACGCCCGACGACGGCTCGAGGGCGAGCTTACGGACGGCGACCCCGGCGGGCGAGGTGCGTTGCCACCCCGCGGATGCATCATCGATCAGCCGCCACACGCCGCTGGTCAGGGGACCATCGAAGGCGGCGACGATCACCCGCGGGCTTCGCGGCACCACGACGATGTCCGTCATCTGGCGGGAGACGATCGCTGGATACTCTTGTGGCAGGCTCTTGTCCGCGACCGTCCAGGTGTCGCCGCCGTCCGTGGTCACGATGGGACCCGCGCTCGTCGCGGCCCACACCGTTCCCGCGATGATCGGGTCGAACGCCACCGCATCGACGTCGTGCGTGGTGGCGAACGTGTCTCCCGGCAGGCCGGTGACGGGCGCCCAGGTCTCCCCATCATCGAGGCTCCGGTACGGCAGGTTGGACGTCGCGAGGAACACCCGGCCGGGGGTCGTCGGATCGAAGGCAATCGCATGGGGGCCATCTGCGCCCATCTTATCGAGTAGGCCACGATCCACGTCTTCGCGATCTCGCTTCGGTGGGACGTTCGTGGCGAGTCCCCAGGTCACTCCGCCGTCGGTGCTCCGCCGCACGCCCCCGTCCGTGACGGCGAGCGCGATGCGAGGGTCGCGCGGAGACACGCCGATCGAATACACGTTGGCCCCGGGCGGCCCGATCTGCTTCCACGGCGCGGCGTGCGCCGTCCCCACGCCGGCCGGCAGAAGAAGCACGGCGATGGCAAATCCGCTCAGGCGAAGCATCGTGCCCGAGCATATTGCCGACGCGGGGGGCACACAACGCCACTCGGGCGCGCCGACGCTACGGCGTGAGTCTCATTCAGCTCACGATTCGGGGGTTCGAAGCCGAAGCGGAGGCGCACATCCGGCACCTCGCCCGGCGTGAGGGGCTCTCTCTCAACCAAGCGGTGATCCAGCTCGTGCGCCGGGGGGCCGGAGTGGCCGGGGCCCCGCGCCGCGAGGCCGACTGCATCGGCGCGTCGCTGGACCACCCCGCGGGAACCTGGAGCGCGGCGGACGAGCGGGAATTCGACCGCGCGATCGCGCCGCTCGAGCGGATCGATCCTGGATTCTGGGGCAGGACGAAGAAGCCGTCGCGGCGCCGGGCATGAGGGTCTTGTTGGACACGAGCGTGTACACGGCTGCAGGCGGGCGCGCCGCGGCGGCGGGCGGCAACGGGGCGCGCGGGACGTCGGCGGCGCGGTGCGCCTCGTCCTTCGCGACACCGCGTCGACCCTGCGGACGGACGCGCAGACGTTGGCGCCTTGAGCGCCATGCGCCGCCTCGATGCTGGAGTGACGGTCCCTACGGCTTGACGTCGACCCGATCGTGTGTTTCATCGTGTGTATGGGTAGGCGCATCAATGTGATCCTCTCCGAGGACGCTCACCGCGAGCTGATGCGCGAAGTGCCGCGAGGAGACAGAAGTCGCATTCTCGAGGCGGCGCTCGGTCAGTACCTGCGCAAGCGTCGTCGCTCGGTGGCGTTCCGTCGTCTCGAAACGCTGCGGGAGAAGAGCGCGGCCGTGCCGCTGAGAGACGTCGTCGTCCAGCTCCGTCGCGATCGCGGCCGCGCGTAGGCCGCCCATGTCGGTGATCGTTCCCGACGCGTCGATCATCGTGAAGTGGGCCCTTCGGCCGGACGACGAACCCGGGGCGCGAACCGCCATGGCGCTCATATCGCGCTGGGAGGCGGGCGACGTGGACCTCGTCGCGCCATCGCTGTGGACCTACGAGGTGGCCAACGTGCTGCGGCGCAAGGCGCCGAGGCAGGCCACCCTGCTCCTCGATGGCCTCCTCGCCCTGGATATCCCGACCGTCCACCTCGACGCCGCCCTGTTCGGGAAAGCCCTGGAGATCGCCCTACGACTCTCGGGCGTGACGGTCTACGATGCGGCCTACCACGCCCTCGCGCTCTCGGTGCGGGGGACCTTCCTGACTGCCGACGAGCGCTACGTTCGTCGCGCCAGACGCTTGGGCGCCGTCGATCTGTTGGGGTCCTGACTCAGGGCCCGCAGCGTTGCAGGAGCGCCCGCTCCCGCCCCACACGGCTACGCCTTCTGCGACTTCCGCGCCCGCTCACGCTCGCGCAGCTCGACACGGCGGATCTTCCCGCTCACCGTCTTCGGCAGAGCGTCTGTGAACTCGACTTCGCGGGGATACTTGTACGGGGCGGTGACGCCGTTCACGTGATCCTGCAGCTGCTGCACCAGCGCCGGCATCGACATGGCGCTGACCCTCGCCGCGGAGATCGAGGGCCCGGAGTTCGCGCGCGCGCTGCAGCTGATGCTGGAGTACGACCCGCATCCGCCCTTCGACACCGGCTCCCCGGAGAAGGCCGGCCCGGATCTCATCGGGCGCGCTTTCACGGCGATGGCCGGCGTCCTCGAGACGCTCCAGCAGCGCGCGTCAACGAATCACCCTTGAGCCTTGACGCGCGCAGCCCGAGGCTTTCGCTTGACGTCTGTAAGTGATCGGGGTGAGCCAGAACGAGTCGGAAAGTGACTCGGGGTTCAGCGGGGCGGCGCTCGGCCGCCCGGTGCTGATCGCTACCGCGGGGATCGTGGCGGCTGGCGTCGCGACGATCCTGCTCCGATGACGGTGGCCGCAACGTCGCGCACGTGGTGGGGCCCCCTTCTCTCGCGCGGGGCGCGCCGATGGCTACGTCCTGGCTCAGTACTCCGTCCCCGTGGGGAAGCCGGAGGACCGTCCCGAATGCCACTCGAAGCTCGTCGTGCCGGCTGTGAGGAGGGCGCCGCCACTCACCGAGGAAATATCGCTGAGTGCCATGTTGGAGCCGCCGCCGCTCACCGAGGCACAGAGGCCGCCCGCGGTGTTGGAGACGCCGCCGCTCACCGAGGCAGTCGTGCCGCTCGCAACGTTCGAGAACCCCCCGCTGACGGAGCCGCCCCCGAGGATTGGCGGAGAACCGCCGCAGGATGGGGGCGGACCTACTCCGGCCACGTTGCATTCGCCCCCACTCACCAAGGTGACGGGGCCGCTCGCGCGGTTGTTGTAGCCGCCGGTCACCGAGGCTTCATTGCCGCTCGCGGTGTTGTTGAAGCCGGCGGTCACCGAGGCGCGGGAGCCGCTCGCGGTGTTGCGGCTCCCCCCGCTGACGGAAGCGAGGTCCCCGCTCGCCGTGTTGACCAGGCCGCCGCTCACCGAGGCGGTGGCGCCGCTCGCGGTGTTGTCGCTGCCACCACCCACCCAAGAGGTGGCCGCGCTGGCGGTGTTGTTGGAGCCGCCGGTCACCGAGGCGCCGAAGCCGCTCGCGGCGTTTTGAAGCCCGCCGGTGACGGATGCGTGCGCGCCGGTAATGGAGTTCTGAAGCCCTGCCACCAACCCGCCGGAGCTCGTGAACACGTGCCCATCGCCGATCACCAGGTTGTGCGACCCGGCCTTCCCTGCCGTGTCATCGCAGAGGTTCGGTTGACAGTCGGCGTCGGTGACGCAGGCCTGGTTGTCGTAAACGCAGATGCCGACGCAGGTGTTTGCGGGGCAGTCTGTGTCCGCGCTGCAGAGGGTACCGCCGAGCGTGCAGGTCGCAGCGTTGTACCCGATGATGAGGTTTCCGCTGCCGTTCACGGGCGCGTACGTCGCCCCCGAGCCCGAGACGATCTGCACGTTGACGCCGGTGAAGACCATCGTCGGCACACTGTGGTGGAAGGAAACCGCCGCCACCAGTGCCTTCAGATCGTCTGCCTTTGTCTGATCCGTGAAACGCGGCCCGGGCGTGCACCCTTTGATGTACGCAGCGCACCCAGGTCCGCTGTCCTTGAGATACACGGTGCAGAGATCGGGCGGCGTGATGGCCTCCAGCGTACCCGGGGCCCCGAACTGGCACCTGCGGGCCGACGAACCGACGATACAGGTCGGGGCGTTGGCGAAGCTCGCGGACTCAGCACCTGGACGGTCGCCCCACAGCAGGGGTCCCGACACCGCGCTCGCGAAGACGTCGATGAGGCCTGTCTTCGAGCTGACGTGCACTTTGCAGTTGGTAACGGCTTCGCTGCTCGCCGGGAGGAGGCTGAGACCCAGCGCCAGCGCGAGGACTGCACGGAGGGCAGCGCTCGCGGCGGGGGGCGACATGACGTTGCGTGCGGCGACGATCGCACAAGCCTTCATGGAAACCTCCGCGAGCAGGCAGCGAAGCTCACGAGTGTCTCGCCAGGATGCTCGCCGTCAGAGAGTGCGGACTGGGGCGTCGAGCGTGGACCGGTCCAGCGAAGTGCGGAACGCGAAGTCACGGGATACTAGCCCCCGCGAGAGTCAACTGGCAAGGGATATCGAGTTCCTGGTAGCCGATCCACTTTCAGGACTGAGACGTCCCACCGCCCCCCTCGGCCACCTCGCACCGCCGGGCGCCGACGGTAACACGCCAGCAGTACCAGGACGTGGCGCGTTGCGCCGTCTGGGCGTCGGCCCTCGTCGCCCCGCTCGGGCGCTACGACTTCTGCGACTTCCGCGCCCGCTCGCGCTCGCGCAGCTCGACGCGCCGGATCTTGCCGCTCACCGTCTTCGGCAGCGCGTCGACGAACTCGATCTCGCGCGGATACTTGTACGGCGCGGTGACGCCGCTTCACGTGATCCTGCAGCTGCTGCGCCAGCGCGTCCGCCGGCGCATGCCCGGGCCGCAGCACGACGAACGCCTTCACGATCTCGCCCGCGATCGGCGTCGGGGCTCGCCACCACCGCCGACTCGACGACCGCCGGGATGCTCGAGCAGCGCGCTCTCGACCTCGAACGGGCCGATGCGGTAGCCGGCGGAGATGATGACGTCGTCGGCGCGGCCGACGAACCAGAGGTAGCCGTCCTCGTCGCGACGCGCACGGTCGCCGGTGAGGTACCACTCGCCGCGCCGGCACGCGGCCGTCTCCTCGGGATCCTTCCAGTACTCGCGGAAGAGCGACGGCGGATGGCCGCGCAGCGCCAGGTCGCCGACCTCGTCGACGGGCAGCCTCGACGCCGGCGTCGTCGATCACGCGCAGGTCGTGCCCCGGAAACGGCTTGCCCATCGAGCCGCGGCCGGATCGGCAGCCCGGGGAGGTTGGCGGCGAGGAGCGCGCTCTCGGTCTGTCCGTAGCCGTCGTGGATGAGGAGTCCGAAGGCCTCGTGCCAGGCGTGCGATCACCTCGGGGTTGAGCGGCTCGCCGGCGCCGACGCAGTGGCGGAGCCGCGGCAGCCGCCAGCGCGAGAGGTCCTGCTTCACCAGCAGGCGGTACTCCGTCGGCGGCGCGCAGAAGACGGATATCTCGTAGCGCTCGAGGAGATCGAGCTCGCGCTCGGGATCGAAGCGGCCGTTGTACATGAAGACCGGCACGCCGTTCATCCACGGACCGAAGAGCACGCCGTACGCCGCCTTGGCCCAGCCGGTGTCGGCGGTCGTCCAGTGGAGGTCCGTGCGCCGGAGGTCGAGCCAGTACTCGCCCGTCCAGCGATGCGCGAACGGTGTACGCGTGCGTGTGCAGGACCGCCTTCGGGTCCTTCGTCGTCCCCGACGTGTAGAAGCAGAGCGCCGGCTCGTCGCTCCGCGTCCGCGCGGCGACGCCCGTCGGCTGCGCCGCCGCCAGCAGCGCGTCCCAGTCGTGCCATCCCGCCGGTGCGCCGCCGAGCGCGACCCGGATGGGAACGCCGCCCTCGTCGGCGAGCGCCGCGTCCACCTCGGGCGCCTGCTCGACGGTGGTGACGATCGCCCGCGCGCCGCTGTGCCGCGCGCGGTAGGCGATGTCCTTCGCCCGCAGCGACGCCGTGCAGGGGATGACGAGCGCGCCGAGCTTCATGCCCGCGAGCATCGCCACCTGCCACGCGGGGATGCGCGGCAGCATGACGAGGACCGGATCGCCGCGCGCGACGACCCAGCGCCGGCGAGCGCGTTCATCGCCCGGTTCGACGCCTGCTTGAGGTCCCAGAACGTCCAGCCGCTCCTCGCGTCCCGCCTCGTCCTCCCAGTAGAGGGCGACGCCGGCTGACCGATCCGTCGCCCACGCGTCGACAGGCGCGCCGAAGTTGAACTCCTCCGGCACGTCCCAGCGGAAGCCGGCCACCAGGTCCTCCCAGCGCCGGTGGGGGTGGATCATCGCCGCGCCCCTCCCCTGCGCGCCGACGCGCGGATGTACTTCCGCGACACCGGCGACTGGTCGTCGGGCGGCACCATCGCCTCGATCACGACGAACGTCCGCGCGCGCGCGGCGGCGGCGAGCGCGTCGCGCAGCTCGTCCGCGCGGCGCACGCGCGAAGCCCTGGCCGCCCCAGCGGGTCGGCCAGCTCGGCGTAGGGCCAGCGCGGCAGCGCGAGCAGCTCGGGATCGCGGAACCACCGGGCGGAAGATCTGCCAGCCGCCGTTGTTCAGCACCAGCACGATCGGATTGAGCCCGTAGCGCGGCGCCTGCGCGATCTCCGGGCCGGTCATCTGGAACGCGCCGTCCCCGCAGAGCACGAGCGGGCGCCGCCCGCTGCCGAGCTGCGCGCCGAGCGCGCCCGGCACGCCGAAGCCCATCGAGGCGTAGAAGCCCTGCGCGAGGTAGCCGCCCCCGCGCTCGACGCGGACGTCGAGGCCGCGCGAACAGCATGTCGCCCGACTCGGCCACGACCGTGTAGCCGCGCCGGCCGCGGAGGAAGCGGTTCACCTCGTGCAGCAGGTCGCGCACGCTGAGCGCCGGGGCGACCGTGCGCGGCGGCGGGCCGCAGGTTGTCGACGTAGCGGACGCGCTCGCGGTGCCGGCGGAGGCGCGCGCGCAGCAGCCCGCGCACGAAGTCGCGGATCTGCACGTCGGTGTAGGTGTGGAAGCTCACGTTGACGCGCCCGTCGACGGCCCAGATCGAGCGGTCGCGCGGAATCGTGCGGCGCACGCCCGCCGAGGTCCATGTCGGTGAGCATCGTGCCGAGACTCAGCACCAGGTCGGCGCGCGTCGACGCGGCGGACCGATCGGCGGCGGCGAGATGCCGCCGATGTGGACGCCCATGTAGAGCGGGTGGTCCATCGGGAAGGCGCCCTTCGCGAGCACGCTGGCGGCGACCGGCGCACCCATCTTGCTCGGCAAGCGGCCCGCACCTCGCGCTCGAGCTTGAAGCGATACGTCTCGATGCCGACCAGCGTGAACGGCCGGCGCGCGCGCGTTGATCCGCTGCGCCGTCTCGCGCACCGCCTCGTCGGTCTTGCGCTCGTCGCGAGCGCTCGAAGTGGAGCTGCCCGTCCCACTCGAGGATCGCGCGCGGGACGGGGATGCGGCGCTCGACCATGTCGCGGTGGATCTCGAGGTAGCCGGGCCGCTGCTCGCGCCAGACGGTGCGCACGACCTCGTCGACGGTCTCCGCCGCGGTGCGCGGATCGTCGAGCACGCGGGCGGCACACGTGACCTCGCGGTAGATCCGGAGCTGCGACTCGACCTCCTGCGCCTGGTGGTGGATGAGCGTGCCGGGCTTCCGCTCCTCGTCGCCCGGGCCGCCGCTCAGCACCAGCAGCGGCACGCGCTCGGCGAACGACCCGGCGACCGGGTTCACCATGTTGTGGCCGCCGGCGCCGTAGGTGACGCAGGCGACGCCGATCCGCCCGGTGGCGCGCGCGTAGCCGTCGGCGGCGAAGCCGACGCCGGGCTCGTGCGAGCAGCGTGACGATGTCGAGACCACGCCGGCGCGCCGAAGCGCAGGAACAGGCGCAGCACGAGGTCGCCGGGGATGCCGAAGAGGTGCGTGACCCCGATCTTCTGCAGATAGGCGACCAGGAAGTCGCCGAGCGGCATCGTGGGACGCACTACTCGAAGAACTGCGCCACGTCGCCCGAGGCCACCGTCACCACGACCACCTCCCGCCCACGATGCACCTTCAGGCGGACCGCCTCCCCCGGCCGCCGCGACCAGACCCGCCGATAGAGGGCCGCACGATCGGTCACGTCGTGGTCGTCGACCGAGAGGATGACGTCGCCCGCTCGCAGGCCCGCCTGTTCGCCCGGACCACCCGGCAGCAGTCCGGCGATCACCACGTGGTTGTTCATCACGTAGCAGAAGACGCCGAGCCACGGCCGCGTGCGCATGGCGATCGGTCCGCTGCCGGCGGTGAACGCGTCGCGCGCGTCGCCGAAGTACTCGGCCGGGATCGCGAGCGCGAAGCGGCCGATCTCGTTCAGGTTGAGCGAGACGACGCCGACCAGGCGACCGAGGCGGTCGACGAGCGGGCCGCCGCCCAGCCCGGGGTTCATCGCCGTCGTCATGATCGCGCGGTCGAGCACGTACTCCCAGTTGGCGTCGAACGGACCGAGGTAGCTGATGACGCCGTTCGACACGCGCGCCGCGCCCTCGCCCACGCTCGCCGTGATGAAGACCTCCTCGCCGAGCTCGAGGTCGGTCGACGGCCGCAACGCGAGCGCGGGCAGCCCGCTCTGCGCGATGCGCAGCAGGCCGAGCCCGGAGACGAAGTCCCACCGCACGACCTCGGCGACGTACTCGCGCTTGTCGAGCAGCGTGACCTTCACCTCGCTCGCGCCGAGCACCACGTAGCTGACGGTGAGGATGAGCCCCGTCGAATCGACGATGGTGCCCGTGCCCAGGCGCTCCGTGCCGAGGATCCGCGCCGACGGATGCGACGACGGGACCGATGCCTGGATGTGCGCGGTGGTCGGAAGGACCTTCCCGATCAGGCTGGTCGCCGCGTTCACGGCGGGCACGCTAGTCGCTGCCCTTCCGATACGCAAGCCGATTGGCGCGCTAGCGCTCGGTCCCAGACCAGCGGCGGTCGGCGACCAGCTCGAGCGCCTCGTGCAGCAGGCGCTCGAACACGCCGAGGGTCTCGTCGTCGACGCGGTCGAGCGCGGCGCGGGTCGCCCGCAGCCATTCCTCGTGGATGTCTGGCACCATCAGGAAGCGCGCCGCCCGCATCATGCGGATGGTGCCGAGCATCATCTCCTCTTCCTCGAGCGGACCTCGCTCGACCTCGGGCGTGTGCGCGCGTACGTAGAGCCGCGCATTGGGGTTGATGCGCGTCTCCTGACCCGTGACCGGGCCGAGTGGCGCGGTTGAGCACACGTCCCTGCACCTCGCGCTCGATGATGCTGGCGACCACCTCCCGGTCCTCGACGGGCATGGCGGCAAACGCGTCGAGCACCCGGCGCAGCACCGGGTCGGTGGCGAGCGCGTCGACGCGCGCGACGGCGTCGGCGAGCGCGATGCGCAGCTGCTCGAAACAGGCGAGATGATCAGGCGTGCCTGGCTGACGCTCGGGCATCAGAGCTCCTTCGGGTCGAGCGTCGAGTCCGCGCCCGCCCATGCGGCGTCGAACTCGCGCGCGACCCACGCCGCGTCCGCCGCACGGCGCTGCGCCTCGAGGCTCTTCGTGAGGCCCAGGAGCGAGCGGCCGTTGCGCGGGTTGCGGACGAGGTCGTCGCGGAAGACCTGCTCTGCCTCGACGGGCCTGCCCGCGCGCAGCAGCGCCCCGCCGAGCGACTCGCGCACCGGATAGTACCAGTCCGGCGGTTCGTTGTAGGCGAGCGCGTCCTGTGCCGCGACCGCGTCGCGCCAGTACGCGATCGCGTCGTCGCGGCGACCGTTCGCCTGCGCGAGCCGCGCCGAGAGGATCAGCTCGGCGACACCGAGCACCGCGTCGCCGGTGTTGAACCCGAGGCCCGCGCCCGCGGGCAGGGCCGCACGCGCTGCGCCGAGCTGCGCGCGCTCGGCGCGCGCCGCCGCCGATCGGCCGGTGGCGACCAGCGCTTCGCCGCGCGCGTAGTGCCAGAGCCCGCGCGTCACGGGCAACACGGCCGGTGGCTCGGGCGCGGCGAGCACCTCGTCCCACCGCCGTCCGCGCACGCTCACCCAGAGCGGGGTCGAGAGCAGCATCTCGACCGCCGGAGCCGTCATCGCATCGAGCGGCGGCAGGGGCGAGCCGAGCCACTGGCCGACGGTCGTCGCCAGCTCGCGCGCGGCACGGCCGGCGGCCTCGCTCCGTCCCGCCATCGCCTCCGACGCCGCCAGGAAGTGGATGTTGTGGGCGTAGTACATGAGGGCGTACATCTCGGAGCCACCCGCCGCCGCGAAATAGGCGCGATCGGCGGCGATCGCGCGCTCGTTGCTCCGGGCCGCGGCCTCGAAGGCTCCGGTACGAATCCACACGTGCGAAGGCATGTGCACCAGGTGTCCCGCGCCGGGGACCAGGGTCTCGAGCCGCGTCGCGCTCGCGATCGCGCGTTCGGGGTGCGGTGACGCCTCGACCGCATGGATGTAGTAGTGATTCGCCCCCGGGTGGTTCGGGTCGCGCCGGAGCACGCCCTCCAGCACCGCGAGGATGGTCTCGGTTCCCTCCGCCGGACGACCGTCGAGCGTCCACTGCTGCCACGGCCGCAGATCCATCATGCTCTCGGCCCAGAGGGTGGCGGCGTCGAGGTCGTCGGGATACCGCCGCACCAGCGCCGCCATCGCCTTGGCGTAGGCGGCGGCGCGTCCCGTCGGGTCCTGCGACGGATCCGCGGCGTAGCGCGGCGCGAGGGCCTCGACGTACGCCTGCTCCGCGGGAGGCGCCCGGCGGGCGAGCGTGCGGGCGCGCTGCAGCGCCTCCCAGGCCGCCCGCTCGCGCGTCGGGTCGGCCGGCATGTTGATGTTGGGCCCGTAGGCGAGCGCCATCCCCCACCACGGCATGGTGGCGCGAGGATCCAGCTCGGCGGCGCGACGGAAGGCGCGGATCGCCTCGTCGTGGTTGAAGGCGAAGACGAGGGCGAGTCCCTGGTCGAAGAAGCGCTGCGCGTCGGGGACCCGGGTCGCGATCGGGTGGCGGTGCGTGCCGAGTCCCTCCAGCAGCACGGCCTGTGCCGCGGGCGCGGTGTGCGCGTGTCCCTCGGCGCCGAGGGCCGGGGCGGCAAACCACACGAGCTGAAGCATCGACAAGGCGATCGCGGCGTGCATCCCGTGTGCGTCGCTCATGCGACGGCGGACCGCTCGTCGTCAAGCGCCAGTTGCGGCTCCCGACGCTGCCTCCTATGAACGCGGCGATGGGCGGCCGCCGCGGTGTTCTCCTCGCCTGCGTCGCCGTCGCGCTGGCGCTCCGCGCGGGTCGGCTGGCGCAGCACCCGTTCCTGCACACCGACAGCCCCGGCCTGATGGCCATGGCGCGCGACGACATCACGCTCACCGGCTACTACCCACCGGTCTATCCTGCTGCGATCCGCGCGGCGCACGCGCTCGGACTCGGCTGGGAGCCGGCCGCGCGCGCGGTCTCGCTGGTTGCCGGCGTCGCGACCGTGCCCCTGGCGGCGCGCCTCGGCACCGTGTTGCTGGGCCCGACCGCGGGCATCGCCACCGGGTGGCTCACGGCCGTCCACCCGCGTCTCGTCCGCCAGTCGACGGACCCGCTCGCGGAGTCGCTCTTCTGCCTGCTGGTCACGCTCTGGGGGCTCCTCGTCCTCGTGCGCGATCCGGGCGCCGGGCGCCTCGCGGCGGCCGGCCTGCTCGGCGCGATCGCGACGTTGACGCGCGCCGAGGGCATCGTGCTGGTGCCGCTGACGGCGCTCGTCGGCGCGTTCGGCGGCCAGCCCCGCGCCCGTCGTGTGCTGGTCCCGCTCGTCGCCGCGGCCGTCGTGCTGGCGCCGGTCGCCATCGCGGTGCGCCTCGCGACCGGCGCGTGGGGCGTCAGCGCCAAAGAGGCCGCGCTCGTCGCCCGGCGCTACGGGGTCGAGGCGGCGGGGACGCTCGATCTCCTCTGGCGCCATCCCGCGACGCTCGTCCGCTCGTTGCCGGGGCAGTTCCTGCGGCAGCTCCTCTACACGGCCGGCGCCACCTCTCCGGTCCTGGTGCTACCCTTGGCGCTCGGTCTCGCACTCGCTCCGCCCGGCACGCGCCGGGCGCGCACCGTGCTGCTCTCGGCGCTCGCCGTCCTCACCGCCGGCATCGCGATCATGTCGCCGGGCAAGCGGTACGTGGGCCCATGGCTGCCGTTGCTGCTGCCGTGGGTCGAGCCCGGCTGGCGGCGGATGGTCGCCGCCGCGACGCCGTGGCTGCCGCGCGCCGTCACGACGACCGTGGCCGTGCTGGTGCTGTGCGGCCTCGCGGTCGAGGGCGTGCGCCCGCCGGACCGCGACACCGAGCGCTGCTACCGCGACGTCTGCGCCTGGCTCGAGACGACGCGCGGCCGTCCGCTGCCGGCGCTCATGACCGCCGACGGCCGCCTCGCCTGGACGTGCACGACGCGGTTCGTCCTCCTGCCCGCGGAGCGGACCGCGGCCTCGTTGCGCGATGCCGCACGCGTCGCGAACGCAGGCCTCGTGATCGTGCCCGATCGCCGCCCCGTGACCGACGTCGCCGATGGTCTCGTCCCACTCGGGGAGCGCTGCGAGGGGCGCGAGCGCGTCACCGCCTACGCCGTCCTACCGCTCACGCCGGATCGAAGTGATTGACGCCGTCGACGGTGCGGACGGTGCCACGCCGCCCGACGCCCTCTGTCGTCTCGAGGCTGGCGAGCACGCCCGCGTCCATCGGTAGCGAGGCGACGAAGCGCCGCTCGTCGTCCGTGCGGCCGATCACGGTCCCCACCATGGGCGCGCCGTCGCGACCGTGCATGACCGTGTAGGTTTCGATGCGCGCAGGGCCGGACGCCTCGGCGACGAGAGGGGGGCCGGGCTGCGCGTCGACCGCGGCCTGCGGCGCCTCGCGTACCGGGCGTTGCCACGGCGTCTCGGGCGGCGCCGTCGAATACACGCCGACGGCGTGCTTGGTGATGTACCACCCGAGCGCGGTAACCAGCCCGACGGCGCCCGCGTCGGCGCGCAGCCGCTCGACCATCGTCGCGATCGCGTGCAGCGAGTAGGCGTTCCCCGGTCCGCCGAAGTAGGCGAGCCCGCCCGTCACCGTGAGCGGGCGCGGATCGTCCGCCGCGATCCCGAGCATGTCGCGGCCGATCTGCACCGCGCTCGGGAAGCAGCTGTAGACGTCGAGGTGTCGGACGTCCGCGATCGCCACGGCGGCCATCTCGAGCGCGGCGCGTCCGGTGGCCCGGATCGCCGGCGACGACGTGTAGTCGACGCGCTCGGAGACGAACCAGTGATCGTGCGCCTCGGCGCAGCCTCGGAGGTAGACCCAGCGCGACGGCGGAATGCCGAGCGCGCGGGCGCGGCCGACGGACGTCATCACCACCGCCACCGCCTGGTCGACGTCGATGATCGCGTTCATGAGCTTCGGATACGGGAAGCCGATCAACCGGTTCTCGGGCGTGATGGTCGCGATCTCGTCGGCCGTCCGCGGCGTGCGGAACCAGGCGTGCGGATTCGAGGCGGCGACGGCCGACAGTCCACTCATCAACCGTCCGAGCCGGGCGCGATGCTCGGCGATGCCGAGCCCGGCGCGCGCCCGGAGCGCGTTCTCGAACAGTGGATAGATCTGCACCGGCATCTGCAGGTTGTGCGCAACTTCCTGGGCGCTGGTTCCCTGGCGGGTGTCGCCCAGCGTAGGCGGCGGCGGGGCGGAGCTCACGGCCCAGTCGAGATGGCGCTTCGCGCGGCGCGCTCGCGCCAGGGTGTTGAACGCCTCCGCGCCGCCGACGAGCGCGACGTCGGTCTCGCCGCGCGCGATGCGCTCGGCCACCGCGTCGACCAGCATCTGCGGTGAGTTGCCGCCGACGGTCGTGTACAGCTCGTGGCGCGGGTGGATGCGGAGCCGCTCGGCCAGGAGCCGCGGCACATTCACATAGTCCCACGAGAAGACGTTGACCGCCGCCACCATGTCGACCGCGACGAGGAGGCGTGCCGCGCCGGCGTCGTCGATCGCGGCGCGCGCAGCGTCGGCCATCAGGTCGATCGGCTCCCGCGCCGCCGAGAGATCGACGTCGCGCTGCGTGACCTGGCCGGCGCCGACGAGAATGGGAGTCCGCTCGTCCATCATGCCGCGCGTCTCTACGCGGGCGCCGGAGCTGACGCCAGGTCAGAGGGTGCCTGGCGCGGACGACTCACCTCGCGGCCTGGGCCAGGCCGTCCCGGACCTGGGAAAGCGGGAGGGTGACAGCGGTCTCGGTTCTCAATCGCGCCATGCATCGATCACGGAGCGTGGGCGTTGCCGAGGCACGAAGTTTGGATGTGGTACATGGGGACCTGACCATGGGGCACTGGGAGCGACTGTCGGCGCTCGACGCGTCGTTCCTCGAGATCGAGGACGCGAACAGCCACATGCACGTGGCGGCGGCCCTGCTCTTCGACGCCGGGCCGCTGCGCGGCGCCGCGACGGCGGCCTCGACATGGAGCGCATCCGCGCCTACATCGAGTCGCGCCTGCAGCTCATCCCGCGCTACCGGCAGCGGCTCGCCTACATCCCCCTCGAGCGGCACCCCGTCTGGGTCGACGACGACCGCTTCAACCTCTTCTACCACGTCCGCCACACCGCGCCTGCCGCGGCCCGGCGAGGAGCGGCAGCTGAAGCGCCTGTGCGGCCGCATCCTGTCGCAGAAGCTCGACCTCACCAAGCCGCTCTGGGAGATCTGGGTGGTCGAGGGGCTCGCAGGACGGCCGCTTCGCGCTGATCGCCAAGGCGCACCACTGCATGGTCGACGGCATCTCGGGGATCGACCTCCTCGCGACGCGCTGCTCTCGCCCGTCGCCGAGGCGTGCTTCGAGCCGGCGCCGCCCTGGCGGCCGCGCCCGGCGCCGACGGCCGCGCGCCCTGCTGCCGGGCGAGCTGTCCGGCGGCGCCTCGCGGCCGCCCCTCGACGGTCGCGCGCGCCAGGCGCTGCGGCGCGTGCCGGCGACCGCGCTGGGCGCCATCGAGGCGGTGCGCGACGCGCGGCGGGCCTGGTCGAGACGTTCGGCGAGGCCACGTCCCGGCGTCGCGCGACGCCGCTCAACCCAGCGATCGGTCCGCACCGCCGCTTCGACTGGCTGCGCCTCGACCTCGACGACGGTGAAGGCGGTCAAGCAGCCGACTCGGCGGCACGGTCAACGACGTCGTGCTCGCGACGGTCGTCGGCGCCGTGCCGCCGCTTCCTCTCGGGTCGCGGCGACGCGGCTCGACGGGCTCGACTTCCGCGCCCTGATCCCGGTGAGCGTGCGGGCGGCGAGCGGAGCGCGGCGCGCTCGGCAACCGGGTGGCGCAGATGCTCGCGCGGCTGCCGATCGACGAGCCCGATCCGCGGCGCGCGATTCGCGCGGGTCGTCGAGGCGACGACGCAGCTCAAGCACTCGCACCAGGTGCGAGGCGACCGAGCTGATCGAGGAGCTCGGCGACTGGACGGCGACCGGCGTGCTCACCCAGATCATGCGGCTCGCGCGTCCGCGCCGACCTACAACCTCATCGTCACCAACGTCCCCGGTCCGCCGATGCCGCTCTACCTGCTCGGCGCGCCGCTGCGCGAGTCCTATCCGATGGTGCCGCTGTTCTCGCAACCAGGCCGTCGGCATCGCGCTCTTCAGCTACGAGGGCGGCCTCTACTGGGGCCTCAACGCCGACTGGGACGCGATGCCCGACCTGCACGACCTGGTCGAGGCGCTCCGCCTCGAGTTCGAGGAGCTGCATCGTCTGGCGGGGGACCCACGGACGCTGCGCAGCGCGTGAACGCCGTCACGGTCGATTCGTACCGAAGAACCGACGGAGCGCGGCGCCGATCTCCTCGCGCGCGCCGGCGGCCGAGAGGATCACGTCCACCGACGGCACCGACGTGTGGATCTGGCCGCGACACGGCGAGGTGGCGCGCGTCGACGCCGGCGGCCGCCAGCGCCTCGGCGTACGCCGCGCCCTCGTCGCGCAGCGGGTCGAACTCGCACGTCACGACGAGCGCGGGCGGGAGGCCGGACAGATCGCCGCGCGCGGAGCGGCGACGCCTTGGGGTGCTGCGCGATCGGCCGGATCGGCGTAGTGATCCCAGAACCAGCGCATCAACGACGTCGGTGAGCACGTAGCCGTCGGCGTTGGCGACGTACGACTCGCGCGTGAAGTCGCAGTCGGTCACCGGGGTCACCAGCACCTGACCGGCGATGCGCGGCCCGCCGGCGTCGCGCGCCATCTGGCAGACGACGGCGGCGATGTTGCCGCCGGCGCTCCAGCCGCACACCGCGAGCTGGCCCGGCTCGCCGCCCAGCGCTGCGGCGTTGGCCGCGATCCAGCGCACCGCGGCGAACCCGTCGTCGACCGCGGCGGGGAAGCGCGCCTCGGGCGCATGGCGGTAGTCGACCGACACGACGATCGCGTCGGAGCGCACGCAGAGGTCGCGGCAGAACGGGTCGTCGGAGTCGTGGCCGCCGAGCACCCAGCCGCCGCCGTGGAAGTAGACGACGATCGGATGCGGACCCGGGCTCGCCGGCCGGTAGAGGCGGTACGCCAGCGGGCCGGCCGCGCCGGGCAGCGTCGCCGTCGACGACCTCGCCCACCTCGGGACCGGGCGGCCGCTCGGCCGCCATGGCCACCGAGAGCGCGCGCGCGTCCGCGACCGACAGGGTCTCGAGCGGCGGCAGCCCGAGCTCCTCGATCAGCTCGAGCACCATCGCGACGTCCGGCTGCAGCCGGCAGACGACGCCGTCGTTGCAGCGCGCGCCGCCCGGGCCGTCGAAGGCGAAGCCGAGATAGTCGCGGCGCACCACCTCGTCGCAGGCCTTGCGGTAGCGATCGACGCCGCCGACGTAGGGCAGGAACACGCGCGGCTTGCCCGGAACGTTCGCGCCCATGTACCAGGAGTTCGCGCGCGGGAAGAGCGTGATGTCGGCGCAGTCGTTGACGTGCTGCACCCACCCCGCCTCGGCCACCGGCGTCGGCTCGATCACGTCCAGGCGCTGCGCGCGCATGTGGGCGAGGCAGGCGCCCACCCAGTCGACGTGCTGCTCGATCGACACCACCATGTTCGACAGCACCGACGGGCTCCCCGGCCCGGTGATGGTGAAGAAGTTCGGGAAGCCCGTCGTCATCAGGCCGAGGTAGGTCTTCGGGCCCGTCGGCCCACTTGTCGGCGAGCGCCAGGCCGTCGCGCCCGCGGATGTCGACGGCGACGATCGCGCCGGTCATCGCGTCGAACCCGGTGGCGAAGACGATGGCGTCGAACGCGAACGATCGCGACGCCGTGTCGATGCCCGTCTCGGTGATCGTCCGGATGCGGATCCTTGCGCAGGTCGACCAGGCGGACGTGCGGCAGGTTGTAGGTCTCGAAGTAGTTGGTGTCGATGCACGGGCGCTTGGTGCCGTAGAAGTGGTCCTTCGGGCAGAGCGTCTCCGCCGTCTCCGGGATCGCGCACGATCGAGCGGATCTTGCCGCGCAGGAACTCGCACACGGTCTCGTTGGCCTCGGGGTTCGCGCCGATGTCGGCGTAGGCGCTGCCGAGGGCGAGGAGATCGCCGGACGCGTAGGCCTCCTCGTACGCGGCCAGGCGCTCCGCTTCGGACACCTGCGAACGTTCGCACCATGCTGCGGCTCCACGGGCACGCCGGCGCGCGACCAGCCGCGCCGCCTCGCGGTACGCGGCCGGATCGGCGTCGAACGCCGCCTTCTTCGCGGCGGACACCGGCCCGTTGTGGGCGGGCCGCGAGAAGTTCGGCGTGCGCTGGAACACGGTGAGCTCGGCCGCCTGCTGGGCGATGAGCGGGATCGACTGGATGCCCGACGACCCCGTGCCGATGACGGCCACCCGCTTGCCGGAGAAGTCGACGCCCGCGTGCGGCCACCGGCTGGTGTAGTAGATCTCGCCCGCGGAAGCGATCGACGCCGGCGACGTCGGGAGTCTTCGGCAGCGAGAGGCACCCGCTGGCCATCACGTAGAACCGGCAGCGCAGCTCGTCGCCGCGGTCGGTGCGCACGCGCCACCGCGCGCGCGTCGCCGTCCCAGCGTGGCGGACTCGACGCGCGTCGAGAAGCGGATGTCGCGGCGCAGGTCGTGCTTGTCGGCGACGTGGCCGAGGTAGCGGAGGATCTCGGGCTGCGTCGCGTAGCGCTCCGACCACTGCCACTCGCTCTCGAGCTCGGGATCGAAGCTGTACGAGTAGTCGATGCTCTCGATGTCGCAGCGGGCGCCCGGGTAGCGGTTCCAGTACCACGTGCCGCCGACGTCGTCGGCGCTCTCGATCACCGTCGTCGAGAACCCGAGGCCGCGCAGCCGGTAGAGCAGGTACAGCCCGGCGAAGCCGGCGCCCACCACGACGACGTCGAGGTCGAGATCCCTGCGGTCACCGTTCCGAGCGTGCCCGTCCGCCATGGCACATAGAACCACAATAGCCCTGGGCGACGGAACCACCTACGGCAGGACGATCCGGTACGTCACCGACCCCGATGCAATCAGCCGCCCCGATGACACGCCGCTGATCGTCACGACGTTCAGGAAGCTCTCGTTGCGGCGCGACAGGGTGCGCGCGTGCGCCAGCAGCGCCTCGCCGCGGGCGCGGCCGTGATGGCTGAGATGCAGGCCGGCGGTCGACGCCTTGCCGCGGAAGTCCGGCACGACGAGCGACCACGACGCCAGCGCCCCGGTGGTGTCGAGCAGCGCGGCGATCGCGCCTTCGTGCACGGCGCCGTCAGCGTCGGCATTGGTCGCCAGGAACGGCAGGTGCGTCACGGCCTCGCCACCGTCGACGGTCGCGACCTCGAGCCCGAGCCGGGCGATGAACGGCACGCTGGTGAACACGCGCGCGAGCGGCGACGGCTCGCCGTGCGAGGACTCTGGCACCGGCGGCACGCGCTCGAGGTCACGATCCACGGGGCCCGTCGGCGAGAGCCGGTGGGTGACGAGGCCCTTCGCGATGACCTTGCCCACGTCGTTGCGGACGTCCACGTCGACGTACGCCAGCTCCTTCCCGCGCCGGAGCACGCGGCCCTCGGCGACGATGTCCTCGCGGATCGCCGCAGCGAGGTAGAGGACGCTCAAATCGAGCGTGCGGGCCTCGACGTCGCCGGCGGCACCCGACGAGCCGAGCAGCGCGCCGGCGATGCCGATCGCCGACGCCGCCACGCCGCCGTGGAGCACGCCGCCGGGATTCGAGTTGGCGTCGGCGTACGGGAGGCGGATGCGGGCGGCGTCCGGTCCGAGCGCCTCGACCTGCACGCCGAGGCCGGCCGCGTACGCCGCCGTCGCGAAGCGTTCGGCCAGGGGGCGCTGTTCGTCGGCGATCGTCATCCGTCCTCCATCAGCCGAGCGCGGGTACGAGGCAGGAGTGGATGCTCTCCTCGCCCGGAACGTCGCCGGCGAGGACCTGGATCGCGCGCTCCGCGTCGGCCAACGGGAAGTCGTGCGTGTGCATCCGCTCGAGCGGCACGGTGCCCGACTCGATCAGTCGGATCGCCGCGCGATAGGACGGGCTGGTGACGCCGAACGCCCCGAAGATCGTCGCCTCCTTGACGACGATCAGATCGCTCACGAACTCGGGTACGCTCTTGAAGCCCTTCACCCCCGCGAGCACGATGCGGCCGCCGAGTGCGACGTGGTGCAGGGCCTCGGCGATGGGCTCGGTCGCGTTCGCGGTCACCTCGATCACGACGTCGGCGCCGTGGCCGTCCGTCAGCTCCTTCACCCGCCTGCGCGTGTCCTCGTCCTCGACGACCAGGGTGTGATCGGCGCCGAGCGCGCGGGCCACGGCCAGCTTGTGGGCGTCGCGACGGAGACCGGTGACGATGATCCGGTCGGCGCCCGCGGCGCGAGCCGCGACGACGCAGGCGAGGCCGCGCTGGCCGGGACCGAGGATGAGCACCGTGTCGCCGGGGCCGGTGTCGGGGATCTCGACCGCCCAACGGAACCCGGCGCCGAGCGGGTTGAAGAGCGCTGCAACCCCAGCGGGTAGGTCCCGACGAACCGGGTGCACGATCGAGAAGGGGTCGAGCCACATGAAGTCCGCATACGCGCCCCACAGCGCCGGCGGTCGAGAGGTCGGCACGTAGCCGTGCCCGAAAAGTCCGCCGCGCGCGCGACACAGCTGGTAACGCCCGCCGCGACAGGACGGGCAGCGGCCGCAGGGGATCATGACCTCGACCGCCACGCGATCGCCGACGTCGACGCCCCAGCGCTTCGCGGCGCGGTCGCCGATGCGCTCGATCACGCCCAGCGGCTCGTGCCCGGGGATGACCGGCATCGGCACCGGAAGGACGCCCGCGTACTGCTCGGCATCGCTGCCGCAGATGCCGCACGCCTCGACCCGCAGGAGCGCGCTGTCGGCATCGACGTCGGGCAGCGGGAACTCGCGCAGCTCGAGCCGGCGCGGGCCGGTCTGCACGATCGCCCGGCTGGTTCCCATGTGCGGCTCGTATCCGAACCGCCGGCCGCGCCGCAACGGGTTTGCCGCGGCCCCCGTCCCGCCCGCATACTCGCCGCCGATGCGGGAGGGGCTGTCTCTGCGGATGCTGGTCGGGGTCGTCGCGGGCGCGACGCTCGGGATCGCTGCCCATCTGGCCGCCGCCGACGCGCCCGCCCTCGCCTGGATCGTCCGCAACGTCGCCGAGCCGATCGGCACGATCTTCCTGCGGCTGCTGTTCATGCTCGTCGTCCCGCTCATCGTGAGCGCCCTGGCGCTCGGCGTGGCCGGTCTCGGCGACGTGCGTGCGCTCGGGCGGATCGGGCTCCGGACCCTGATCTACACCGTGGTGGTGTCGAGCATCGCCGTCGGGATCGGCGTCACGCTGGTGAACGTGCTGCGCCCGGGCGAGGGTCTCTCGCCCGCGCTGCGCGAGCGACTCGCCGAGCGCGCGAGCAGTCTGCCGCCGGTGACGGCGCCCGCCCGTACCGGGATGGTGGACTTCATCGTGCAGCTGGTGCCCGCCAACCCGGTGAAGGCGATGGCCGAGGGCGACATGCTCGCCGTGATGGTGTTCGCGCTCCTGCTCGGGATCGGCATCCTGCTGACACCGACCAATCCGGTCCGCCAGCTCGCAGTGGCGCTCGAGGGACTCTACGACGTCGTCATGCGATTGCTCGAGCTGGTGATCCGCATGGCGCCGGTCGCGGTCGCCTGCCTGCTCTTTGCGCTCACCGCGCGCCTCGGCCTCGACGTGCTGCGCCAGCTCGCCAGCTACGTCGGGGTGGTGCTGCTGGCGCTCGCGATCCAGCAGTTCGTAGTCTACTCGATCGCGGTGTCGGTGTTCGGCCGCATGCATCCGCTCGTCTTCCTGCGCGGCATCCGTCCGGCGATGGTCACCGCCTTCTCGACGGCGTCGAGCAACGCCACGCTGCCGACGTCGCTCCTCGTCGCCGAGGAAGCGCTGCGGCTCCCACCCGCCGTCAGTCGCTTCGTCCTCACCATCGGCGCCACCGCGAACCAGAACGGCACGGCGCTGTTCGAGGGGATCACCGTCCTCTTCCTGGCGCAGTTCTACGGCGTGCCGCTCACCGTCCAGCAGCAGCTCTCCGTCGTCTTCGTCTGCATCCTCGGCGGCATCGGCACCGCGGGCGTGCCCGCGGGCTCGATCCCGGTCGTCGCCATGATCCTGGGCATGGTCGGCGTGCCCCCGGAGGGCATCGGCATGATCCTCGGCGTCGATCGCTTCCTCGACATGTGCCGCACTACGCTGAACGTCACCGGGGACCTGGCGGGAGCCGTCGTCGTCGCCGGTGGCGCACGGGTCGACCGCTAGTTACAGCCGTGGGGGCTGGGAGACGGATTGCGCTTGCACCACGCGGAGCAGATTTGCGAGGTAGACCCGGATGCGGACCGTCGGCGTCCTCCTGCTCGCGAGCCTCTTCGCCCCCGCTCCCGCCGCGGCGCTCCACCGCGACAGCGCGCCGGCCGCCCGCATCACCCGCGGCGCCGGTGCGGCGATTCCGAGGACCCGAGGCTGGCGCACCTGGCTCCCGCTCACGTCCACCGAGGACCTGACCGGGACGGGCAGTACCGGGCGCCAGGCCTTCGTCTTCGACCTGTGGACCTACGATTGCGTCGTGAAGCCCAACGGATTCGTCCGCGCGGCGTGCCCAGCCGCGAACGCCCCCTACCTGGTGCAGGTCACCTCCGGCCCCGGTGCCCCGGACAATCCGAGCGTGAACGGCGTGGGCCGTCTGGTCGCCTTCGACGCGGACGGCGCGTATGCAGGCGGCACCGGCCCCGGCGCGTCCCGGCGCCAGATATTCCTCCTCGATCGCCGCACCGGCGCGCTCACGCGCGTCACGACGGCCACGGACGGCGACAGCGTGCGCCCCTCGCTCGACGACGCCGGGCGGACGCTGGTCTTCGAGTCGACCGCGGCGCTCGCGGACGGCCCGTCGGGTACGGCGCAGATCTTCGTCTACGACGTGCGCGCGCAGACGCTCGAGCGGGTCACGCACGGCAAGGGCGGCAGCCACGAGCCAATGCCCGACAAGCGTGGCAAGCGGATCGCGTTCGCATCGACCGCCGACCTCCTCGGGGACGGCCACGACACCGGCATCTCGCAGATATTCTGGTACGACCGCTCGTACCGGGCGCTCCACCAGCTCACGCGCGGCAACGCCGCGAGCCGCCACCCCTTCATCGCCGTGCTCAAGCCATCCAGCAAGGTGTACCCGCTGCTTGGGCTCACGCGCATTCAGGGTGGTCCCTCGATCGTCTTCGAATCGGGGGCGACGGACCTCCCCGGCACGCGCGGCGGTCCCGGCACACAGATCCACTTCGGGACGCTGGTGACCGGCGATCTGCCGACGATCGTCCAGCTGACGCCGCCGCCGGTGGCGGGCTGCTCGCCCCCCACCGCGGGCACCAGCACCGACCCCGTAGTCGAGCCTGCGGGACGGCGCGTGCTGTTCACGAGCGACGGGGATCTGCTCTGCAACGGCACGAGCGGCCGGCGGCTGTTCGGGTTTGCGATCACCGGCCGGGTCGGGGTCCTGCAGCTCACGGCGCGGGGTGACGTGCAGACACCCGTGGCCGCGCTCGGCGGATGGTTCGCCGCCCTGTCGACCAGCGAGGACCTGTCGGGCACCGGGGACCTGTGAGCCGCAGGTGCACGTGATCAACTACTTCGAGGGCATGTGGCGCCCGGCCTCGCTTCCAGGCACGCTCCCCGAGGAGCGGCCGCCCGGCCCGCGCTCGGCCTCGTGCGACGACGGCAACGTCTGCACCACCGATCTCTGCTCGGCGGCGGCGACCTGCACGCACACGCCCATCGTCCCCTGCGGGAGCAGATAGCGACATTACACTAGTTGAGTCGTGGGCGTCCCGGCGGAAGGGATCGGGATGATCAATCGGCGCCTCAGGGAACAATGCGCACGATCGGGCCACCACCGACGGCGACGCCATCGTCGGCCATTGTCGCGACAACGGTGGCTCTGCGGGCGAGCGACGTGGCGCGACCCGCGTCCGCGAAACCGGCGTCGAGAGTCCCGTCGGTGGTGAGGCGCGCGAAGCCGAGCGCAGGATCGCATCGGTAGCTGCTCACGTTCCCCACGGCCACGATGCGTCCGTCCGACCGCACCGCGAGGCCCGCGGCAAGCGTCGGCGCCCCGAAGTCGACGGACCGTACCCCGACCTCGCCGAAGCCGAGGTCCACCGTCCCTGTCGCATCGTATCGCGCGACGCGGAGCGTGCCCGCGTCGCCGACGACCAGCGTCGACGCCACGACGTATCCGTCCGCGTGCGCCGCGATCCCCGCCGCGACGCCGGCGACCATGACGTTCGTCCCGCCGGTCCCGAAGGCGAGGTCGGGCGCACCGTTGGGGCCGAGCGCCGCAAGTAGCACGTGCGCCGCCTCGCCACTCCCGAGAGATCCCGCCACGACGACGCCGTCGTCGCCGCGGATGACGAGTCCCGCGGGCACGCATGGCCCGGCGAGGCTCACGACCCCCGTACCTCCGAAGGCACCGTCCAGCCCCCCGCTCGCGGTGAAGCGGGCCAGACGACACGCGTCGGCCTCCCCGAAGAGCACGACGACGCGCTGGGCCGAGTCGATGGCGAGGGCGTACACGCGACGGTCGACGCCTGCCGCCGGGACGACGGACGATCCGAAGCCGACATCGGGGTCGCCGGCACTCGTGAAGCGAAGCGCGCGTACCGCGCCACCATCGACGCCGGCGACGACGACGGCGCCGCCCCCTCCAAGCCCGACCGCAGCCGGACTGAAGTCGACGAGCACGCCACCGTCCGGGAGAACGGCGCTGTCGCTACCAAACGAGGCGTCAGGCATCCCCGACGCCGTCAACCGGTAGACCGCGTTGACGATCGTGGGGCCCCCACCCGCGGGGGGTCGGATGATCTGCGTCGAGGCGCCAACGAGCAGCTTCCCGTCCGCCTGTGCCGCGATGGCGCCGAGGTCCGTCGCCTCGCTGGGCGAGAACGGTCCGACCGGGGCCGCTCCGCCGGCTCCGAAGGCGCCGTCGAGCCCCGCCTCCGAGGGCCGCACGAACACCGTGAGCGGCGCGCTTTCCACGAAGTCCGCTGCCGTACCGTTGACCGTCGCGGCAATCGATCCACCGATTGCCGCGGTCGAGACCGCGGCAACGGGGAGCAGCACGCCTCGCTGGTCGCCGGCGATGGTCGTCGGCGGCACGGTCAGCCCCATCGGAAGCCCAACCACGGTGATCTCGACCGGCTCGTGGAACCCTGGCAATCGCTGAATGCTGACCAGGGTCCCACGGCTACCGCCGCGGGCGACGCCGATGCACGACGGGTAGACGGTGAAGAGCACGAAGCCCGATTGGGGAAGGCGCTCGCCGGTCACATGGCCACGGAGGCGTGGCCCGCCCGGCGGTTGGTCGGTCACGAAGCCGGTGAGACGCTCGCACTGTCGGTCGATCGTGACGGCGACGCGGATCAGCCCCGGGAATCCCGAGCAGGTCGGTCGCCCCGGGCGACCGCGCGCCCTCCATGCCGCGCGCACCGCCGTCCCACGGCGGGTTCGCCGGAACCGGCCCTTCGCGGGCGCGGCGCATACCCCATCGAGACGCACCTCACCGGACGGGTCGACGTTGATCACCGTCTCCACGCCGATGCGGGGCGGCTGCTCGGTCAGGAGGAACCCGGTCACCCCGGTGCAGCCTCGCAGGCGCGCGGCGTACCCCTCGAGCCCACTCGCGAGGAGCAACGCTGCAGCGAGCAGAACGACCCGAGCCACGACCCATGGGCTAGCACGCGTTCGCCCGATGGGCGATCAACATTCTGGGGGGACGCCGGGCAGGCCCCGTGGCGAACGACAGGCCTCCGGGAATATTACCCAAGTTGACACGATCCGTCTCTCACAGTAATGGAAACGAGTGGGATCGCCCACCGCGAAGAGCCTGGTTCTCGACCTGCTGTCGACGGCGCCGTCGGGCATGCCGGTGCGGGTGCTCGTCGCGGCGGCAGCGGTCTTCAGGCTGAGCGAGAACAACGTCCGCGTGGCTCTCGCCCGGGGCATCGCCACCGGGCTCCTCGAGCGCGACGAGCGCGGGCGTTACCGGCTCGGCAGCGCGGCGCGCGGAACCCAGCAGCAGGTGGCCGGCTGGCGCACCATCGAGGATCGCGTCCGGCCGTGGAGCGGGGGATGGATCGCCGTCCACACCGCGGGCCTCGGGCGCACCGATCGCGCGGGCGCCCGGCGGCGCACACGCGCGTTCCGCTTCACCGGTCTCCGCGAGCTGGCGCCCGGGCTCGAGGTCCGGCCCGACAATCTGGCCGACGGCCTCGAAGGCATGCGCACGCGCCTGACCGCCCTCGGCCTCGCGCCGGGCGCGCTGGTCTTCCGTCTCGACGGGCTCGAGCCCGCGACCGAGGCCCGGGCGCGCGCCCTCTGGGACGCCACGCGCATCCGCCGCGAGTACCGCGAGTCGACCGAGGCGATCGTGCGCTCGGAACGGGTGCTCGAGCGGATGCCGCTCGAGCAGGCGCTGGCGGAGTCGTTCCTGCTGGGGGGACGCATCCTCCGCCAGCTCGTGTTCGATCCGCTGCTGCCCGAGCCGATCGTGCCGGCGCGGGAACGCCGCGCCCTGGTGTCGGCGATGGAGAAGTACGATGCGAAGGGGCGCGCCTGCTGGGCGCGCTTCCTCGCGCAGTTCGGGATCCGGCGCTCCGGCGCCGACGGACCGGCGAACGTGCGTCTGCTCGCCGCCCGCGGTGACCTCGCGTCGGCAGGAGGACTCGCATGAATTCGGCCGCGTGGCGCGGGGGCGTCTCCCGCGACGACCTGCAGGAGCTGCTGCGCATCGACGACCGCCGCGCCTGGCTGTCGGTGGCGGTCGACTGGGGCATCATCGGTGCGTCGTTCGCGCTGGTGGCGCGGTGGCCGAACCCGCTCACCGTGCTCGTCGCCCTCGTGCTCATCGGAGGTCGCCAGCTCGGCATCTCGGTCCTGATGCACGAGGCGGCGCACCGTACCCTGTTCAGCAACCGCGGCGTCAACGACTGGGTCGGGAACTGGCTGTGCGGCTATCCGGTCCTGAGCACCCTCGTCTTCTACCGTCCGGTCCACCTGCAGCATCACGCGAAGACGTGGACCGACGAGGACCCGGACCTCGCCCTCGCGACGCCGTTCCCCGTCAGCCGGCAGAGCTTCCGCCGAAAAGTCTGGCGCGACCTGAGCGGCCAGACGGGCGTCAAGCGGCTGCGCGGCTACGTACGCGCCCTCTGGCGCCAGGGCGAGGTCGGACGGCGCGCGCTCCGCGGCAGCGCGATCACGAACCTCGTCCTGCTCGCCCTGCTCACGCTCGCGGGACATCCCGCGCTCTACCTGCTGTGGATCGGCGCGTGGCTGACGACGTACAGCCTCATCATGCGCCTGCGGTCGATCGCCGAGCACTCGATGATCTCGGATCCCCGCGACGGGCTGCAGAACACGCGCACGATGGAGGTGAGCTGGCTCGAGCGGCTGGTCGTCGCGCCCAATTGCGTCAACTACCACCTCGAGCACCACCTGCTGATGACCATCCCGCACTACAACCTGCCGCGGCTGCACGCGATGCTCGCCCGCGACGGGGTGCTCGACGGCGCCAACGTGGTGCGCGGTTACGCGCGTCTGTGGCGCATGGCCTCGTCGCGCGCCGCGGCCTGAGGATCACCGCCGGGCGGCGCGCCGCCCGGCGGTAGGTCACATCAGTCCTCGTCCGGGTCCGGCCCCTGCGGGTCGGAGTCGATCGGCCAGTTGGGTCGCAGCTGGCGGAGCCGCGCCGCCATCGTCGTGATCCGGGTCGCGTTCGCAGGATCGCTGGCGACGTTGGTCAGCTCGTACGGATCGGCGATGAGGTCGTAGAGCTCGACCTGGAACGTGGTGGACGGGCTGCCCGGCGTGTTCGGGATCTCCGTGTACTTCCACTGCCCCTCGTGCACGGTTCCCCACGGATGGCTCTGCGGCCAGCCCTCGGTGAGGAAATCGGTCCGCCAGCTCGGCGCGGTGCCGTCGAGCACGCGCACGAGGCTCGCGCCGTCGTGTGCGATCGGGATCGCGACGCCGGCCAGCTCGGCGAACGTCGGCGCGATGTCGATGTTGAGCGCGAAGCGCATGTCCGTCCGCTTGAGCGGCGCGAGCTTCGGGATAGCGGACGAACATCGGCGAGCGGATGGCCTCCTCGTACGGGTTGTTCTTGGCGCGCAGCCGGTGCTCGCCCCAGTACCAGCCGTTGTCGGCGAAGTAGATCGACGATCGTGTTGTCGGCGACGCCCAGGTTGCGCAGGTGCTGCATGATGCCGGTGATGCCGTACGTCGTGCTGCCGCCGATCGCCTCGTCGACCGCCTGCAGCATCTCGAGCTGGTCGATGCGGATCTGGTCGAGCTCGGCCGAGTTCTGCGAGCGGCCGGGACTGCAGCCAGGTCGGCTTGTCGGAGACGTCGGCCTCGTTGTAGCTCGGCGGGCCGCCAGGGCGGCAGGTTCTGGAACTTGCCGTCGTGCCGCGGCGCGGGCGTGAAGGGTGCGTGCGGCGCCTTGAAGGCGAGGTAGAGGAAGAACGGCTCGCCCGCCGCGACCGACTGCGAGATGAAGGTCTTCGCCTTCTCGCGCATCACGTCGGTGAGATAGTCGGCTTCGGCGTGGCCGTAGGGCACCTCGGCGTAGCCGCCGAGTCCGTTCGGCTCGACGAAGATGTAGTCGAAGTACTTGACGGTCTTCATGCCGCGCCACTCGGTCCAGCCCGGCGGGACGTACGGGCGGGTTGGGTGTGGTCCACAGGCCGCTGTAGCCGTTCAGGTACTTGCCGATGAGGCTGGTGCGATACCCGGCGGCCTGCAGCCAGGTGGCGATCGTCGAGGTGTCGTCGAAGTCGTCGGCGCCGCCGTTGATGCCGCTGTTCTTGTAGACGCCGGTGCGGTGCGCGTAGCTGCCGCGGAGGATGCTCGAGCGGCTCGGGCAGCACAGCGGCGTCGTCATGAAGGCGTTCGTGAACTCGACGCCCGAATCGCCCAGCTCGGCGCGCAGTGCGCGGCATGATGAAGGCGCCGGTCGTCGAGTGCGTGGCGTCGGTCGTGTCCCAGCGCTGATCGTCGCTCAGGATGAACAGGATGTTCGGACGCAGCGGCTGCGGGCTCGGGACGACGCGGTCGACCCACGTGCGGAGGAGGCCGAGCAGACAGTCGCGCAGCGCGACGGCCTGCGACCGCGTCCCCCGGCGCGCCGACGGCGGCCGCGCACTGCGGCCCGACGGCCGGCAGGACGACGCCGCTCGCGTGCTGCGCCACCGTGACGAGACACTTCTCCGCGACCTTGTCGAGCGACTTCCGCGCCTTCAGCTCGGCGTCCGCCGGCGTCTTGCCCTTGGTGATGTAGACGAGCTTCTTCAGGAAGTCCGTCACGCCGCGCCCGATCTGCTTCTGGCACCGGCGCTGATCGGAGAGCTCCGAGCCGCCCGCCTCTGCCGTCGGAGGGTTGTTCGGGCCGTAGGCGAGCGCCGCCGCGTCGACCGCGAGGGATCCCGCGCAGGCCGGCGACGGCAGGAAGTTGCAGGTGACACCGGGGCCAGAGCGGAGGATCTTGTCGTTGCACTGGACGACCTTGCGCAGGCTCTTGCGTGCCGCGTTCGCGTCGTCGTCGCTGGTGCACTGCGATCGGGCGACCGTCGCGGCGCTCACCAGGACGGCGGCGGTGAGGAGTGCGACAGGGGCGAGACGGCGCATGGGATGACCTCCTTCGGTCACCCCCTGTTAACATGCAGCCAACGCTGGCGTCTACGTGGAATCGACCATCCGGTCTGCTCACCGGGCGATCAGCAACGCCGCCGTCACGACGGCGATCAGCACCATCGCGGCGACCGCGGCGCGTCGATCGCTGGCCGGCATCCGCCGTGCGGCGGGGAACCAGACCACGACCGCCGCGCCAAGGAAGGGCAAGGCCGGAATCGGGCGTGCCAGCACGACGAGTGCCACCAAAGTCGCAGCCAGGCCGGCCGCCAGCGCGGCGATCATCCTGCCGACGCCGAGTCCGTGCCGGCGCGCGGCGGCGACGTAGAGCGCGCAGAACACGACATCGCCGACGCCGATGACCGGGGCCATCTCGCCGACGCCCGGCAGGGGGACCGAGATCGCGAGCAGCGCGAGCGCGCGCTCGTGGGTCACGATGGCCGCCGTCGGCCCGCCGCGGCCGAGCGCGCTCGCGACGTCGCTCAGCGCGGACACCCAGGCCACGGGCAGCAGGTGTCCCGGCTCGGGGATGCGTGCGCCGACGGCGGCGCCGAGCGTCGCTCCGCCCACCAGCAACGCCAGGTCGATCGCCACGCCGGCAGGCACGCTGGTCGCACGGGTGGCGCCGAGGCCGATGATCGCGATCACCGCGGCGACCACGACCAGCGCCGCCGACCGCGGCGCCAGCGGTCGCGCCAGGCGGGCCGCGACGAGGATCAGCGCCGACGCGGTGATCCAGCCGACGCCGTACCCAACCAACGGATGATGCATCCCCATCATTCGATCCCACGCCCGGCCGAGTTGCGAGCAGCGCCCGGTGGCACGGGTGCGCGGCGCCGGCTAGCATCCGCCGGGCATGCGCGTCGTTCCCCTGGCGCTCCGTCGCGAGCCGGCGGACGTGCTCGCTGCGCTCGCAGCGACCGAGCCGGGCGCGATGCTGTGCACCGTACCCGATCCGGACCGTCCGGTGACGCTGGTGGGCTGCGCACCCATCGCCGAGCTCCGCCTGGACGGCTCGGAGGACGACCCGTTCGGCGCCATCGAGCGCTTCGTCGCTGCGGCGCCGGTCGTCGATCCGTCCCTGCCCTTCCCGATGGCCGGGGGCGTCGTCGGGTATCTCGCCTACGAGCTCGGCCGAACCGCGGCCCGCGCGACCCGCCTCCCGGCTGCGGTCCTTCGACGCTACGATCCCCTCCTCGTCCTCGACCACGCGCACGCTCGCTGGTCGCTCGTCGGCTCCGCGCCCGCGCCCTGGCTCGAACGCCTGGCCGGCGCTTCGCCCCACTGGACCGGCCCGCTGGCGACGGCGCCGCTCGCCGCGGCGTTCGACCCGGCGGCATACGCGCGCCGCGGTCGGACGCATTCTCGAGTAGCTCGCCGCCGGCGACGTGCTATCAGGTGAACCTGACGCAGCCGTTCCGCGCACCGCTCCGCGCGCCCGCGTGGGCGCTCGCGACGCGCCTCGCGCGCGCGCACCCGATGCCGTACGCGGCCTACCTCGACCTCGGCGACGCGCAGATCGTGATGAACTCGCCCGAGCTGTTCCTCCGCCGACGCGGCGACACGGTCGAGACGCGGCCGATCAAGGGCACGCGCCCGCGCGGCGCCGACCCGGCGCGCGACGCGGCGCTGGCCGTCGAGCTGGCGACGCGACGCGAAGGAACGCGCCGAGCACGTCATGATCGTCGACCTCGAGCGCAACGACCTCGGCGCGCGTCTGCGTCGTCGGGTCGGTGCGCGTGGACGGCTTCATGACGTCGAGCGCCACCCGACCGTGCAGCACCTCGTGTCGTCGGTCCGCGGGACGCTCGTCCCGGCGCACGTCGAGCTCGCAGCGCTCCTCGCAGCGACCTTCCCCGGCGGATCGATCACCGGTGCGCCGAAGCTGCGCGCGATGGAGATCATCGCCGAGCTGGAGCCCTGGCCCGCGGGGCGTCTACACCGGCGCGCTCGGGGTGATCGACCCGCGCGGCGACCTCGAGCTGGGTCTGCCGATCCGCACGGCGATCGTCGCCGACGGTACGGTCCCCTGGCATGCCGGCGGCGGCATCGTCGCCGACTCCGACGCCGAGCGCGAGCTGGACGAGGCGTGGCTCAAGACCGCGCGCGCTCCGCCTCGCGCTCGGCGAGCACCGACGGGAGCGTGATGTTCGTCTGGCTGAACGGACGCATTCTCCCGGCGCGCGCGAGCCCGGGTCTCGGCGCTCGATCGCGGCCTGCTGCACGGCGACGGGGTCTACGACACGTGGCGCACCTATGGCGGCGCGCCCGTTCGCTGGTCGCGGCGCACCTGCGACGGCTCGCCGCCGCGTGCCGCACCCTCCAGCTGCCGCCGCCGGGCACGGCCGCGCTGTGGGAGGCGCGGGTGCGCCTGCTGCTGCGGCGGAACGGCCTGCCGCGACGCGACCGTCCGCCTGACGATCACCCGCGGCGACGCCGGCGACGCGATCGTCCCGACCCGACCCGCACGGCCGACGATCCTCCTCACCGTGCGGCCGCTGCCGGCCGACCTCGCCGCGCACCAGGCGCGCGGCGTCGCGCGCCACGCTGCTGCCGTTTCCACGCGACGACGGCGCGCCCTGGGGCGGCACGAAGCTCCTCGGCCACGCGAGCGCCGTGGTCGGCCGCCTGCGTGCGGCCCGGCGCGGCGCGGCCGAAGGACTCTACGTCACCGCCGACGGCGACGGTCACCGAGGGCACGACGTCCAACCTGTTCGTCGTCGAGCGCGGGCGCCTGCTGACCCCGCCCCTCGCCGCCGGCGTCCTCGCCGGCGTGACGCGCGACCGCGTCCTGCGTCTCGCGCGGCGGGCCGGCGTCCCCGTGCGTCGAGCGGGCGGTCGCGGCGGACCGTCTGCGGCGCGCCGACGAGGTGTTCGTCACCGCCTCGACGATCGAGGTGCTGCCGGTCGTGCGGCTCGACGCGCATCGCATCGGCGACGGGACGCCCGGGCCCGGTGACCCGCGCGCTGCAGGCGCGGCTACGCGCGCCTGGCGTCGCACGCGTTGCAGGTCGCCGCGATATCCGGTAGCGCGCTGCAAGCAGACGCGGTGCAGCCGGGAGGTGGGACCATGACGTTGCGGGAGCAGCTGTTCGCGCGTGAAGACGCGTCGACGTGCTGCTGGCGGAGATGGCCGGGCGAGCACCGGCTGCGGCGGGTGCTCGGACCGGTCGCCTCACCGCGCTCGGCGTCGGCGCATCATCGGCGCCGGCATCTTCGTCCTGACCGGGCTCGCGGCCAACCAATACGCCGGCCCCGGCGCTCGATGCTCTCGTTCGTGGTCGCCGGGCATCGGCTGCGCGCTCGCGGCGCTCTGCTACGCCGAGTTCGCCGTCGATGGTGCCGGTCGCCGGGCAGCGCCTACACCTACGCCTACGCCACGCTCGGCGAGCTGCTGGCGTGGATCATCGGCTGGGACCTCGTCCTCGAGTACGCCGTCGCCTCGAGCACGGTCGCGCACGGCTGGTCGCACTACTTCATGTCCTTCCTGCGGCATCTTCGGCATCGCCCTGCCGGCGCGCTGGACCAGGCAACCCGTTCGACTTCGACCCGCCAGCCGGCGCGTGGGTCGGCACCGGCGCCGATCATGCAACCTGCCCGCGGCGCTGGTCGTGCTCGCTCGTCACCGTCATCCTGGTGATCGGCATCCGCGAGAGCGCGCAGCTTCAACGCGGCGATGGTCATGCTGAAGCTGGTCGTCGTGCTGTTCGTGATCGTCGTCGGGCTCGCGCTACGTCGACACCGACGAACTGGCATCCGTTCATGCCCTACGGCGTCCCCGGCGTCTTCAAGGGCGCCGCCTACGTCTTCTTCGCCTACATCGGCTTCGATTCGGTCTCGACCCACGCCGAGGAGGCGAAGCAACCCGCAGCGCGACGTCCCGATCGGCATCATCGTCTCGCTCGCGCTCTGCACGGTCCTCTACATCCTGGTCGCCGCGGTGCTGACCGGGCATGGTGCCGCTACGACGCAGATCGACATCGACGCGCCGGTCGCGCAGCGCCTTCGCCGCGCGCGGCCTGCCGGTGGCGCATGTTCTTCATCTCCGCGGGCGCGGTGGTCGGCATCACGAGCGTGCTGCTCGTCCTGCTGCTCAGCCAGGCGCGCGTCCTGCTGGCGATGGCGCGCGACGGCCTGATCCCGCGCAACTTCTTCGGCGCGGTCCATCCGCGCTTCCGGACGCCGCACAAGGCGACCATCCTCACCGGCATCGTGGTCGGCGGCTCGCCGGCGCGCTCTTCCCGCTGAAGCTCCTCGCCGACCTGGTGAACATCGGCACGCTGATGGCGTTCGTGATCGTGTGCGCGGCGGTGCTGGTGATGCGGCGCACGCAATCCCGACCTGCCACCGGCCGTTCCGCACGCCGCTGCGTGCCGCTGGTCCCGATCCTCGGCATGGCGTCGAACCTCGACGCATGATGCTCGCGCTCGGCTGGGAGAACTGGCTGCGGCTCTTCGTCTGGCTGCTGATCGGGCTCGTGATCTACTTCACGCTACGGCCGCATCGCGGAGCCGGCTCGCGCTGCGCCTCGCCCACGAGCTGGCGGCGACCGGTGCCGGCGGACGCGCCCGCCCCTGACGCACGCTCAGAGCAGAACGAGTCGGGCGAGCGCGTAGCCGCCGACGCCCAGGGCCAGACCCGACAGCAGCGGCACTCGCTCCTCCTGCCCGCCCTTCGCCATCACGAATGCGCCCGCGCCGAAGATGACGGCGAGCGCGACGAGGGAACCCGAGACCCCCGCGGGCGGCACCGTCGGCGTCACGATGCGCGAGTCGAGCATCAACCAGAGGAGCGCCGCCACGGCACCCGCCACGCCGACCGATCGCCCGGCCGCCATCGCTCACATGAACATCGGCGCGACCATCATGCCGAGCGTGATCGCGACCTGCAGGAAGGCGATCGTCGTCGCCTGCGCGCCCTTGGTCCCGTCGACCTCTCCCGCAGCGGTGGCGTCGCCATCGGCGCCGGCGTCGCCCGCATCCGCCGTCGCGCCCTCGGCATCGACCGTCGACCGCTCCGGGTGGATGCCCGCGTGCTGCATCGCGTCTTCCTGCGCGGGGCTCAGCATGTCGGCGATCGGGCCGTTGCCGGCATCACCCAGGCGCTGCGCCGACGTCTTCGGGGGCTTCTTCGCCATCTCCGGGCCGCCGCAGGCGACCATCCCCCACGCGAGCCCCACGACCACCACCAGGATCGCCGCGACCCGTGCCGTCCGCATGGGCCGGACTATACTCCCGTCGGCCACGGCGTGCGAACCGAGGTGCCGACGCCCCAGGAGGCGCCGCCCGTCCGACGCGTGCGAGGACCCCTTGCGCACTCGATCGGCCTTGCCGGCCACGCCGGGGCCATGTTAGCGCACCATCGATGCGGTCGTTCGCCATCGGGGAGCCCCCATGAAGCTCGTCCAAGTGATCGTTGGTCTGGGCGTCATCGGGTTCACTACAGAGATGCTCGCCGCACCGCTCTCCAAATCACAACAGCAGTGCATCAAGACGATCAACACCGGTGCCTCCCGGGTGCATGCGGCGCAGGGGAGAGCGAACACGGGCTGCGTTCGGGACTACGCGACGGGCAAGATCGCCAGCGCTGAGGGTTGCCTGCTCTCTTCGAACCCGCGCGTCGCGGCGTTTCAGGAGAAGTTGATCGCACGTGATGCGAAAGACTGCTCATCCGTACCGCCCTTCGCCTACACGAACGGTGGTTTCGCCGGCGACGCCGCCTACCAGGCCGCGGCCTTCCTCATGCATGACATCTACAGCTATCCGCTCGAAACCGGGCTTCATCGCTGTGCGACGAACCCTTCCGAGTGCCTGTGCGAACAGAAGGTCAGTGGCCGCCTCGAGAAGCTGCTGCTCGCCATGAACAAGACCTTCCTCAAGTGCGCGCAGGCGGCGCTGGCCCCCGGGAAGGAGCCGTTCCCCGGAGGAGCAGGCGACGCAGTCGAACTCGCGCAATGTCTCAGCAACGGCGCGGTATCACTCTCCGTCGCAGCGGATGCTCGGGGCGAGATCGCGCACGCGACGCAGGATCTCCTCGACACCACCGCGGCCCTCTGTTCGACGACGGCCAACGACGAGTTCTCCAACGGTGTGTGCTACGGCCTCGACGACGACCCGGCCGCTTTCACCTCCTGCGTCGTGGATCAGGCCGAGTGCTACATCTGCCAGCTGTACAAAGCGATCGACGCGCTCGGTGCGGCAATCGACTGTCAGGCGTGGTCGGGCGCACCGACCTGCGCACCCTGATCACAACCCCAGCTCGCGGGCGATGATCGTCAGCTGGATCTCGGTCGTCCCCTCGGTGATCGTCATCAGGCGGGCGTCCCGCCAGAAACGCTCGACGGGGAATTCGGTGATGTACCCGTAGCCGCCGTGGATCTGGATGGCCTCCCAGGTGACCCGCTGCACCACCTCGGAGGCGAAGAGCTTCGCCATGGCCGCCTCGCGCATCGCATAGCCCTGGTCGAACAGCCATGCGGCCCGCAGCATCATCGTGCGCGCCGTGTCGACCTCCATCGCCATCCGGGCGAGCTTGAACTTGATCGCCTGGAACTTCGCGATGCGTTGTCCGAACTGCTCCCGCTCCTTGGCGTAGCGGACGGCGTGCTCGAGCGCCGCCTGTGCCAGTCCGACGGATCGCGCCGCGTGGGTGATCCGGCCGCCCTCGAGCGTTCCCGTCACCTGCTTGAAGCCGCCCTCGACGCCGCCGAGCAGCGCCGAGCCCGGAACGGCCATGTCTTCGAAGGTGAGCGCGGCCGTCTCCGACGTATGGTGACCCAGCTTCTTCAGCTTCCTGGAGACGTGGAAACCCGGGGTCGTGGTGTCGACCACGAAGACGCTGATGCCGTCGCCGCGCCGCGTGCGATCGGTGTAGGCGACGACCAGGCAGTAGTCGGCGAGGTTGCCGTTGGTGATGAACATCTTCGAGCCGTTGATGACGTAGCCGTCGCCTCGCTTCTCGGCGGTGGTGCGCACGGACGCCGCATCGGAGCCCGAGTTCGGCTCCGAGAGCCCGAAGGACGCGAGCTTCTCGCCGCGCAGCGCGGGGACGAGATAGCGGCGCTTCTGTTCGTCGGTGCCGAAGCGCAGGATCGGAATGGTGCCGAGGCCGACGTGCGCCAGCAGCGCCGCGGCGATGCCGGCGTTGACGCGGCCGATCTCCTCGATGAGCAGGCACCGCATCACCATGTCGCCGCCACTGCCGCCCCACTGCTCGGGGTAGCCGACGCCGAGATAGCCGAGGCGACCCATCTCACGGAACAGATCCATCGGGAACGTCTCCGTCGCCTCCAGCTCCTCGACGCGGGGGGCGATGGCCCGTTCGGCGAAGTCCCGCACCGCAGCGCGGAACGCTTCCTGCTCCTCGTTCAACGTGAAGCCCAGCATGTCGGTCCTCCGGCGCGGACCCTAGCAGCGACGCCCGACGGCTGTCACCGTCTCAGACGTAGCGCGTCCAACCGTCCGGATGCGCGCGCTTGTAGCGCCCGTAGCGGACGCACAGAGGATAGAGGAGCAGCAGGCAGGCGGCGGCAGCACCCCATGCGCTCGCCACGCCGCCCCGGTGCGCCCAGCCCGTGGCCCAGCCCGCGAGCGTCAGCAGGTGGACGTGCCACAGGTAGTAGAAGAGCGCCGTCTGCCCGAGAACGCGGAGCGGACCCAGCGCCCAGCCGGCGCGTTCGAGACGGAAGGCGCCGGCCAGGAGCAACGCCATGAGGCCGAGCTCCAGCGCGGCGTACGAGAGACTCGGGGGATACTTGCTCACGTGGAGCCACTGGACGAGCGACGCGTCCTCCCGCAGGAGCCCGAGATTGCCGAGCCCATTCGCTCCGCGCACGACGACGAACGCGACCAGCGCCGCGGCGCCCCAGCCGACCAGCAACCGCGCCGTTCGCTCCGCCCCGTCGCGCGCGAGCCGCCGCCCCAGGCACCAGCCGAGGAGCATGATCGCCAGCCACGGCACGAGCGGATAGGCCACGATCCAGGAGCCGAACTGGCCGCCGGTGAGCAGCAGCGCCGCCGGCAGACCGGGTTGGCCGCCCCCCACCCAGAGCGCCGCAGCCGCCAGCAGGTCGCCGACGACGAGGACGACGAGCCCGGCTGCCAGCAGCGCGCGCTCGGGCAGACGCCGCAGGCCGGTCATCGCGACGAAGCTGCCGCCGATGGCCCACAGCACCTGCAGCAGGATGCGTCCCGGAACGAAGACCCAGGACATCCAGAGCGGATCGAGTGCGGCGATGAAGAGTCCCCGCCGCAGCAGGAAGCCGTCGTCGGCGGTGGTCCGCCGTGCCGCGCTCAGCGCCAGCGCCGCGCCGGCGAGAAACACGAACGTGGGTGCGCAGAGGTGGGTCACCCAGCGGGTGAAGAACTGCGCGGCGGGCAGCGGCGTTCCCGCCTGGTACATCGCGACGCTGTCCGCCATGAGTCGCCCGCGGTTGAACACGCCGGACGCATGATCGACCGTCATCAGCACCATGACGAGGCCGCGCATCCAGTCGAGCGCCACGACGCGACGGTCAGGCGAAGACATGCGGCGACCGTACGCGACGCGTCCGCCCGCCGCCACCGGCTGCGTCAGCCGCGGCCGAGCGCAGCGACCGCGTACCGCAGCATCGGGTACGCGAAGCGCCAGCGCGTGGCGTCCTCGGGCACGACGAATCCCCGCTCGATCGCCGGGGCGAGGCGGCGTTGCGCCTCCTCGGCGTCCAGCCCGAGGAGGAGACCGACCGTGCCGGCGCGGAAAACCTGGCCGAGCGCGGCGGCCGCTTCGAGGACGTCACGGGTGTCGGCGGGAAGCGCGCCGACCCGGAGCCGGATCGCGGCGCGGAGGCGTGGCGACGTCACCGGCAGCCCCATCCGCGGAGCTGCTCTCGTACGGCGCCGACGAGCAGCGCGAGCACGCTCGCGGCCAGCGTGCCACCCACGACCAGCGCCGCGGCGGGAAGGCCCGGGCCGGACGGCATGGGAGCCGAGAGAACCAGGGCTGCCATCGGGAGCATGGTCACGGGCGTCATCGTCGTCCCCTCCTTCGCGCGTTCCTGCTGCCCGACCCGGGGTGCAATGCGAATGCCACGTCGTCGCACCGCAGCAGCGAGGCCGTTGAGCCACGGGTGCCTGCTTTCCGCGCGTCCACGCCCACGGAGGTGCATGGTTTTCCGGGCAGTGCCGTGGAGCGTCCGGCGGCCTTCTGCTATGGCCCGGGCATGGCGGTCGTGACGGTGGAGCGTATCGGAAGGCACGAGGGCGAGACCGTCACGCTCAGAGGCTGGCTCGCGGCGCGGCGATCGAGCGGCAAGCTCCACTTCCTGCAGGTGCGCGACGGCACGCGGCACGATCCAGTGCGTGATGGTGAAGGACGACGTCGCGCCCGAGGTGTTCGCGCGCGGCGGACCACCTGCCGCAGGAGTCGTCGCTCGAGGTGACCGGCGTGGTGCGCGCCGACGCGCGCTCGCCGATCGGCTTCGAGCTCGGCGTGACCGACCTGCGCGTCGTGCACGTGAGCGCCGAGCTACCCGATCACGCCGAAGGAGCACGGCACCGCCTTCCTGCTCGAGCACCGCCACCTCTGGCTGCGCTCGTCGCGCCAGCACGCGATCCTGCGCGTGCGCGCCGAGGTCGTCCGCGCCTGCCGCGAGTACTTCGACGGGCGCGGCTTCATCGCTGCTTCGACGCGCCGATCCTCACGCCCGCGGCGTGCGAGGGCACGACGCACGCTCTTCCCGGTCGACTACTTCGGCGAGCCGGCGTATCCTCACGCAGAGCGGGCAGCTCTACGGCGAGGCGGGCGCGATGGCGCTCGGCAAGGTCTACTGCTTCGGACCGACCTTCCGCGCCGAGAAGTCGAAGACGCGCCGGCACCTGACCGAGTTCTGGATGATCGAGCCGGAGGTGGCGTTCGCGGACCTCGACGACGACATGGAGCCTGGCGGAGGACTTCCTCGCGCACGTCGTCGCAGCGCGTCCTCGCGCGGCGCGCGCGCCGAGCTGCAGCCTGCTCGAGCGCGACATCGCCGCGCTCGAGCGCGTGCGCAAGCCGTTCCCGCGCATCACCTACGGCGAGGCGATCGCGCTGCTGCGCGCAGAAGGGCTTCCCGATCGAGTGGGGCGACGACTTCGGCGGCGACGAGGAGACCGCGCTCTCGCAGCGAGTTCGACCGGCCGGTGATGGTGCACCGCTACCCGGCGGCGTGCAAGGCCTTCTACATGAAGGGCGATCCGGCCGACCCGCGCCTCGCGCTCTGCGTCGACGTGCTGGCGCCCGAAGGCTACGGCGAGATCATCGGCGGCGGCCAGCGCGAGGACGACCTCGCCGACGCTCGAGGCGCGGATCGCCGCGCACGACCTGCCGCGCGAGGCGTTCGACTGGTACCTCGACCTGCGCCGCTACGGCTCGGTGCCGCACGCCGGCTTCGGCATGGGCATCGAGCGCTGCGTCGCCTGGATGTGCGGGCTGCACCACGTGCGCGAGACGATCCCGTTCCCGCGCATGCTCGAGCGGTTGCGTCCGTGAACGGCCCCCGCTAAACACCCGAGGTCCGTATGCAGCATCGTTCGCTTCTCCTTCTCCTTCTTCTCCCCCTTCTCGCGGGTGGCACAGGTCCGGCAGTCGCGGCGACGCGCGTCGCCGGCGGCACCGACGATCGCGCCTTCCTGCGGCAGCTCGCCGACGCGCAGCGCGGGCTGTCGGAAGGGGTCCAGCAGCTGCGCGAGCGTCTCGACGCACTCCAGGCGTCGCTCGCCGAGCGCAAGGACGACCACGCCAGCGTCGAGCAGGACGTGCGCGCGCTGCGCGACGAGGTGAAGGGGCTCTACGTCGAGAGCGCCTCGGTGAAGCAGCAGATCGAGACGCTGCGCGAGGACGTCGGGCGGACGAACTCCAACATCTCCGGGTTCCGCAGCCTCGCCGGCTTCTTCCTCGCCGCGATGCTGCTGCTGATCGTCCTGATCCTCGTCCTCACGATCCGGCGTTGAGGGCGGGCGGCGCGGGCTCCGCCCCGGCGCGGAACGCAATCAGCACGAGCAGGCCGAGCAGCGCCCCGAGCGCGTTCGCCGCCACGTCGCGCAGGTCGTAGACCCGTCCCGGCACGAACCGCTGCAGCAGCTCCTCGCCCCATCCGATCGCCACCGCCAGCAGCAGCGCCAGCGCGTAGCCACGCCGCCCGCGGCGCCCGTCCGGGTCGATCGCGCGCCACGCGAGCCACGTCACGACGGCGTACTCCGGCAGATGGATGCGCTCGAGTCGCGCGGCGCTGGAGCCAGGCCAGCCCGAGGGCGCCACCGAGCGCCGCCGCGCCGAGCGAGGCCCAGGCCCATCCCGGCGCACCGCGCCGCACCAGGCGGCGTGCCGCCACGCCCACCGCGATGGCGCCGGCGATCGCGAGGCCCGGACCGAAGATCCACCAGCCGGTACCCGTCGCCAGTGCGCTCCGCCCGATGCGCGGGCCCCAGGGCAACGTCACCATGATCGCGGCGACGTACGCCACCAGCACCGCCCACCGCCGCATGTTGGGTCACCCTCCTAGCGCAGGTCGGGGGCGGCGGCCAGTCGCGGCGTCACTGCCCGAGCACGACGACGCAGGACACGGCGCCCGGGCCGCCGACGTTGTGGGCCAGGCCGAGCTGCGGCGTCCTTCACCTGGCGCTCGCCGCCTCGCCGCGGAGCTGCGTGACGCACTTCGTAGATCATGCGCACGCCGCTCGCGCCGATCGGATGGCCGAACGACTTGAGCCCGCCGCTCGGGTTGATCGGGATGTCGCCGTCGAGCGCCGTGCGGCCCTCCTCGCACCAGCGCGCCGCCCTCGCCCTTGCGCGCAGAAGCCGAGGTCCTCGATGTTCGAGATCTCGGTCCAGGTGAAGCAGTCGTGCACCTCGGCGAAGTCGATGTCGCTCGGCCGTGATGCCGGCCATCTTGTAGGCCTGCGGCGCGGCCTTCTGCGTCGAGCGGAAGCCGAGGTAGTCGAAGGTCGGATCGAAGTACGGGCGGCCGGTCTCGACCGCCAGGCCGACGCCCTTCACCAGGATCGGGCGGCTGCGGAAGCGCTTCGCGAGGTCGGCGCGGCAGACGATCGCGGCGGCGGCGCCGTCGGTCGTCGGGCAGCAGTCGAAGAGGCCGAACGGCGAGGCGATCATCGGCGCCTTCAGCACCTGCTCCTCGGTGATCTCCATGCGCAGGTGCGCCTTCGGTTGCGCGGCGCCGTTGTAGTGGTTCTTCACCGCGACCTTGGCGAGCGTCTCGCGCGCCAGGCCGAAGCGTGTGCATGTAGCGGTTGGCCGCCAGCGCGAAGAGACCGGGCGCCGTGTTGCCGCGCGCGAGCAGCGGATGGCCGAGGCGCGGGATGCCGCGGCCGCCGCGGTCCTTCAGCTTCTCGGCGCCGACGCACCAGGACGACGTCGTACACGCCCGGCGGCGACCGCCAGGCAGGCGTTGCGGAACGCGTCGGTGCCGGTGGCGCAGTAGTTCTCGACGCGCGTGATCGGCCGGTCGTAGAGGCGCAGCGCGTCGGCGAGCGACACCGCCGCCTTCCCGCCGCCGGCGCCCGGGCAGGTACGTGCCGAGATACGCCGCCTCGATCTCCGTCGGGATCGATCCCGGCGTCGGCGTACGCCTCGAAGGCGGCGTCGCAGATCAGCTCCTCGTAGCTGCGGTCGTAGAGATCGCCGAACTTCGTGCAGCCGACGCCGATGACGGCGACCTGGTCCTTCATGCGGCCCTCCAGCGAGCGGTCGCGCCTTCCAGAAGTAGTTGTGGTTGCCGCCGCCCTCGTGCAGGCGGCGGTAGGTGAGCGTCGACGGGCGTCCCGATCGTCGACCTCGCCCTCGGCGCGCAGTCGGTCGACCTGCAGGTAGAGGCGGCCGCCGCCGTCGAGGTCGACGACCACCATCGGCAGCGGGATGCTCGAGCGATGGCGACAGGTGGTCGATGGTGAAGGTGAAGACCGTGCCCCGCCTGCGCGAGCTTGTGCTCGACGATGCGGTCCCGGGCGCGGCAGCCGATGCACACGCGCGCCTTCGGGTACTGCACCAGGCCGCACGCCTCGCAGCGGCTGCCGTAGAGGCGGACGTCCTGCTTGCAGCTCCTTCCACTCGATGCATCGGCGTGACCGTCTCGCCCGCGATCGTCGTGCGGGCAGCACGCCGCGCGCGCGGAGGAAGCGCTCGTACGACGGGCAGCGGCAGCCCCGCGCCAGGCGATCGGCCAGCGGACACGGGCGCGCGCGCGGCGAGCGCGTCGGTGGCGCGGAAGACGAACGCGTCGGCGCCCTCGCCGTACGCGGCGACCGCGACGAACTCGCCCGGCCGCCGGTCTCGAGCGCGCGCGACAGCAGCACCAGCGGATCCGGCGACCCGAGCACGCCCGCCTCGGCGACGAGCGGGGCACGAGCTGCGCGCCGGGATCGCAGCCGATCTTCTTCGCCGCGTCGGCGGCCGCGCGCGCGTCGGGCGCGGCGAGGGCGAGCTTCGCCAGCTTCGTCGGCGGCAGCTTCGGCGCGGCGCAGCGCCGCGCCGATGGCCTCGGCGACGTCGCGCACGGTAGCCGTAGGTCGCCCCGAAGCGGGCGTCGGCGACCTGCAGGGAGCGCTGCTCGTCGGTGCGCCAGAGGTAGGTGAACTCCTCGGACACCGAGCGCCATGCCCACCAGCTCGGCGATCACGTCCCTCGCGGCCGACCGCGACCGCGGCGGCGCCGTCGCCGACGATGCGCCTCCAGCTCCGAGCCCGGCTCCGCCGGACGCGCGTCGGCCGCCGTCACCAGCGCGGCGCGAGGCTCCCGGCGCGCGACGGCGTCGAGCGCGGCGCGGAGCGCGCTCAGCGCCGGCGCGCACCGAGCCGGCGAAGTCGGCGACCGCGGCCCCTCGCGGCAGATCGACCGCGGTCGCGATCACGCTGGCGACCTGCTTCTCCAGGTACGGCGCGCTGGTGCTGGCGAAGTAGAGCCCGTCGAAGCCGGCGGGATCGGCGGTCGCCGACGCAGGCGAGCGCCGCGTCGGTCGCCATGGTGAGCGCGTCCTCGTCGAGCGCCGGCGACGGTCCGCATCCCGCTCGCCCGCCCACCCCACGCCTGGCCGATCAGCGCGCGGTCGAGGCGACGACGAGGGAAGTACGCTGCGGCGCGCGTCAGACCGACCATAGGCGTCGCACTGTAGTACAGCGTCGCCGGCCGAGGCCAGAAGTACCATGGAGGTCGGTCTACACGCATGGTAGACCCCGCGCATGCGCATCGTCTCACCCACGCTCGGGCTCCTGGCCCTCGCCGGCGCGGCCGCCGCAGCGCTTCCGGTCACACCGGTGCGCGCGCCGTTCGACTACGCGCTCTTCGCGCGCCGTCAGCTGGTGCTACGCGAGGGCGCACAGGTCCGCGCGGGACAGATCGGCGCGAACGAGCGCATCACCATGCAGCGCGGCGCGCGGGTATTCGACAGCGTCGCTGCGATCTCCGTCCGTCTGGCCGACGGGGCGCGCGCACGGCGCTTCTTCTGCTACTTCCTCGACCCGGCGGCGCGGGGCGCGTGCCGCGACTTCGACCGCCCACTGGTGGCCGAGGCCGCGTTCCCACCGGTCGCGGCGGGTCCCGGCTCGCGCACGGTGCGCGTGCCGCCGGGCGGGGTCCTCCCGGCGCTGGCCGCCGGCAGCTACGACGCCCTCGTCCTGGGCGAGCGCGCGGGCGCGCTGCTGGACGGGGGGAACTACGTCGTGCGGACGCTTCGTCTCGGCCGCCGTGCCCAGCTCGTCTGCACGGCGCCGTGCACCATCCAGGTGCGTGACCGCGTGCGCCTGGGTGACCGGGCGTCGATGCGCGGCCAGAGCGGCGGCGGCGTCGATGGTCTGCGCGTGGAGTCGGGGGCATCAGGGGCGCGCGCCGCCGTCCGCACCGGCGCGCGAGCCAGCGTGACCGGCATCGTGTACGCCCCGAATGGCAGGATGCTGCTCGGTCCCGACGGCGACTACCATGGCCGGTTCGTCGCCAGCGACATCGTCGTCGGTCCGCGGACGCTGGTCGACAGCGAGTCGTGAGGCCGGGGTGAATCGTCCGCTCACCATCGGCCGCGTCGTTCTCGGCGAGCGCCCGGCGATCGTGGCTGCCGGCGGCGAGGCCGAGATCGACGCGCTCCTCGCCGCGGACGGCGCCGACCTCGTGGAGGTGCGGGCGGATCTCTTCTCCGATCCACGTCCCGGACCGCTCGCCTCGACCCTCGAACGCGTGCGCGCCGGTGGCCGCCCGGTGATCCTCACCGTGCGCTCGGCCGTCGAAGGTGGTCGCCCGCTCGACGACACGCGCCGCGCGGCACTCTACGCCGCCGGCCTGCCGCACGCCGACGCGCTCGACGTCGAGATCGCATCGGAGGCGCTGGTCCGCACGCTCGTCCCGCAGGCGCAGGCCGCCGGTCGCACCGTGCTGTTGTCGGCGCACTTCCTCGACGGCACGCCCCCCCGCGAGCAGCTGCTCGCCCTGGTCGACCGCGCCGAGGCGCTCGGCGCGCACATAACCAAGCTCGCTGCACATGCCCGCAACCTCGACGACGTACGCACGCTGCTCGAGGTCACGCTGGCCGCGCGCACTCGAGGCATCGTGACGATGTCGATGGGGCCGCTCGGGGCGATCTCCCGCGTCTTCTTTCCCGCCGCGGGATCACTGCTCACGTACGGCTCGGTCGGGCGACCGACGGCGCCGGGCCAGCTTCCCGTGACGGAGCTGGCCCGACTCCGCGATCAGTTCTACCCGAACGCCTAGTCTCCGGCGACTAGAGCGAACGCTCGAGCGTCTTCAGGTCGGAGGCAAGGGGTCCCGCCAGATTCTGCAACGCCGTCCGCAGGTCCTTGTCCATCGTCTTCCGTGACGCCAGCGAACGCACGCGGAACGAGAACGACTTGAGCGCGCTGCCGGCGCGCTTCACTGCCGACCGAGCCTTCTTGGACGTCGTGGCCGTAGAGGCCTCGGTCAGATTCTTTCGCACGCGGGCGAGCGACTTGTCGATCTGCCCCTTGCCGCGTCCGACGGCGGTGCCGTCTTGCGCGAGCAGGATCAGCGAGTCGAGACGGCAGGTGACCGACGACAGCGTCGCCGCCGCGTCGCCGCAGTCGGGCAGCGTGGTGGTGGTCGTGGTGGTGCTCGGCACCACCGTCGTCGAGGTCTCTGCCAGAACCACCGTCGCCGCGAGCAGGGTCGCCGCAACGGTCAGGTGACGTATCGGTCGATTCATCGTGTGCATGGCACTTCCCCCTTCGTCCCTCCCCACGACGACCTTAGCAGATGCGACGCTCGCGTCGAGTCACCCTCCCCGTCGAGACGATGACGGCCGTGCACACGGATGCACGCGTCTCAGCGATCGACGAGACGCAGGCTGCGCAGGCGGTTGAGCGCCGCCGCGATCTCGAAGCGGCGCGCGAGCGCCCGGTCGCCGAACGTCGGCTCACAGACGGCATCGAGACCACTTTCGGCGAGTCGCGCCTCCAGGGCGTCGAGAAGGTCGGGCACGCTCAGACGGCGATCGCAGCGCGCACGGATCGCGCGCAGGGCATCGCCGAGGAACCGACACTGCGCGGAATCGACCAGCTGCTCCAGCAGCGACACGTCGATGACGTCGGTGCCGAACTCGATCGCCCGCGCCTCCACCGCACGCACCCGTTCGCGCTCCCCGCGGCGCGCTTCCAGGCTCGTGGGATCGGGGATGCGCGGCGCCGGCGACGGCCAGGACCCGCGTGCCCGCGGCGCACCGTCGCCGAGCGGCAGAGCGAGGGCGACTGCACGGGCCGCTGCGGTGGCATCGGCCGGGCAATAGGCGTCCATCCGCACGACGCGATCGGCGACGTCGAGCCAGTCGCCGGCCCCGCCGATCACGAGGACGGACGAAACCCCCCGCTCCGCATACACCTGCCGGACGCGGTCGAGGAAGGGCGTGATCGGCTCCGCCGACTCGGGAACGAGCCGGCGCATGCGCGCGTCGCGGATCATGAAATTGGTGGCGGCCGTGTCCTCGTCGACCAGCAGCGCCGTCGCACCCGCCTCGAGCGCCTCGACGATCGCCGCCGCCTGCGACGTGCTGCCCGACGCGTCCGCGGTCGTGAAGCGGTCCGTCGGACGGTCGAACGGGAGATGATCGATGAAGGGACGGAGATCGACGCCGGTGACGGCGCGTCCATCCTCGGCCCGCACCGACACCGCCGACGGGACGGTCACGCAGCGTTCGCGGCCGTCGCCGGGTGCGTGGTCCCACACGCCCTGGGCGATGGCGGCGAGGAGCGTCGACTTCCCGTGATACCCGCCCCCCACGATCAGCGTGACGCCTTCGGGCACGCCGAGCCCGCGGAGCCGTCCCGCGTGCGGGGCAGCGAGCTCGACGGCGAGCTCGGGCGGAACCGTCAACGGCAATGCGTCCGCGAGCGGGCGATCGTCGACGCCGCTCGCCCGCGGCAGGACGCTGCCCTCGGCGAGGAACGCGACCAGTCCGCGGGTCGCGAGCTGTCCCCGGAGCGCGACCTGATCCTCGACGATCTCGACGTGCCGCACGAGACCGGCCGCCCCGAGGCCGTCGAGCGCCGTCGCGACCGCGTGCGGCAGGCGTTCGGCGAGCAGCGCGCCGGCGGCGTGTCCACGGATGCGGCGGCCAGCGGCCGGGAGACCGGCCGTCAGGCGGAGCGTCACACGTCCGTCGCCGGCGACGGTGACGGCGGTCCGGTCCAGCACCTCGGGGCCGAGCGGCGCGATGCCCACCCGATCCCTGCCACCCGTACCGAGCGCCACCGTGAGCTGGCGATGCACCAGGTCGGCCGTCGCGCGGCGTGCGGCCGCGCTCCTGGTCGTCTGCGGCGGCAGCGCGACGTGCGTGTCGACGCGAAGGCGGCTCGGCGCCGCGAACGGATCCGGTTGTACGTGCTCGACCACCACCGTGACCGCACCGAGGGCCCAGGGTCGCCCGCGGATGTCGCGGTAGGCGGGATAGGGCCGGCCGTCGAGCCGCGCGAGCGCGGCCGCCAGCTCGCTCATCGCGCCGCCCGGCGGCGGGCCGCCGCCACCAGCGCCAGCACCTGGGCGCACACGACCTCGTTTGCCGCGTGGAGCACGCTCGTGCGGCCATCGCGCAGCCGCCGCGCAGCGAGGGGACGTCCGTCGAAATCCACCGAGCGACCGCCCGCGCCCAGGACCAGCGGCACCGACGGGATGAGGTTCGGGATGTTCTCGTTGACGACGAGATACGCGGCGCCCTGCGACTCCACCCACACCGGCGGTTCGCGCCAGCCGAACAGCATGCGGCCGAGCGCGCTCAGGTTGGCGTATTGGCGCAGCACATCGAACGCACCGCCGGCGTGCCGGTTGCTCAGGAGCTCGAAGAGGGCGACGCCGAGGGCCGCGTCCCCGGGCTGCCGCGTCGCGGTGTCGTGCGCCTGGAAGACGTCGAGGTAGACGAACGACTGGCCGAGTTCGGTGCTGGTGCCGGTGTGGACCCGCCGCTCGGCGCCGTCCGACGCCTCCCACGTCTCGAGCTCTCCAGCGCCGGGGCGCACGACGAGGTCCTGCGGGTACACGCGCCATCGCGTCGGATTGCCATCGACGACGGTCGCCGTGGTGAAGTCGCCGAACGTGAGGGCGTCCAGCGGCGCGTCCGTCGGTGCGGTGAAGGCGAACGCCGCCGCCCAGCCGCCGTCGTTACCGAGCCGTACGCGGCCGGATCGCGGAGTGCCGAGGCCGGCGACCTTCACGGTGCCGTCGATCGCGTCCATGCTGGCCCACAGGCGCCGCGATCCGGCGCCGACCCGATGGACGGTCGGGGTCGCCGGATCGACCAGCACGTCGATGGCGCAGTCGATCGTCCGCGACAGGCGCTCGAGGTGCTCGAGACCGAGCGCCTCGGCGGCCGCATCGACGTGCCGCGCGCCGTAACCCCCGGTCGGCTTGAGCACCGACGTCTCCACCCGTTCGCGGGCGACCGGGTCCATGCCGTGGACCAGCGCGCGGATCGCCCGTCCGGCCTCGAGGCCCGCGATGGTGCAGGCTCGCGCGACCGCGGCGTCGTCCATCGGGCGCGTCAGGCGCCGCGGAAGCGCGGCGCGCGCTTCTCGAGGAAGGCGCGCACGCCCTCGGCGTAGTCGCCCGACTCGAAGCAGGCGCGGATGGCGCCCATCACCGTCGCCATGTCGCGATCGCCCGGATCGCGCGACACCGCCGCGATCGCGCGCTTCGCCGCGCGCAGCGTGAGCGGCGCGTTGCCGGCGATCGTCGTCGCGTACTCCTCGGTGAATCGCTCGAGCTCGGCCTTGGGACGGAGCTGGTTCAGGAGGCCGATCCGCAGCGCCTCCTCGGCGGTGTACCGCCGCGCGGTGAAGAAGAACTCGGCGGTCGGCGACGGGCCGAGCACGCGCACGAGCCGCTCGATGCCGCGGAACTCGTAGCCGAGCCCGAGCCGGCCGGCCGGAATCGAGAAGCGCGCGTCGTCGGCGCCGACCCGGAGGTCGGCGCAGGCCGCCACGGCCATGCCGCCGCCGAGGCAGAAGCCGTGGATCATCGCCACCAACGGCTTCTGGAACGCCAGCAAGGCGTCGAAGGCTCTCGATGTGCTCTGCTCGTAGGCGGCCGCCGATGCCCCGTCGCGCCGCACGGTCTCGAACTCGGAGATGTCCGCCCCCGAGGCGAAGGCCTCGGTCCCGAACCCACGCACGACGCAGACCCGCACCGCCGGGTCGGCGTCGAGCCGGGCCACGATGGTGGGGATCGCCTCCCACATCTCGAGCCGCAGCGCGTTCATGCGCGACGGATTGCGGATCACCAGCCACGCGACCCCGTCGCGCTGCTCGACGTCGACGCCGAAGTCGCTCATGTGTGCCGCGCCTCGAAGGCGCGGAGGTCCGCCAGGCCGAGGAGGAGGGACATCTCCTCCACCGTAGCGAGGTCGGCGGCATGTGCAATCCCACCGGAGGCCTTGAGCTCCCGCATGGCGTCGCGCACCGCCTGGAACGTCGCCAGCATCGTCCCCAGGCAGATGACGACGGCGAATCCCCGGCGTGTGGCCTCGGCCACGGGCAGGACCCCGCTGTAGAGCCGCGGCACGTCGGCGAGCCGGGTCGCGTACTGATCGAGGTCCGCGAGCGTGCGGATACCGTCGACGAACACCAGGTCGGCACCCGCCGCGTGATAGGCGCGGGCACGCCGCTCGGTCTCGTCCCATCCGTGAGGCGCGAGCGCGTCGGTGCGGCCGATGACGACCAGCTCGGGATCGCGCCGGGCGGCGCACGCCGCGCGGATCTTCGCCACCATCTCGTCCGCGGGAATCACCTGCTTGCCGGCGTGGAAGCCGCAGCGTTTCGGCCAGGTCTGATCCTCGATGTGGAGCGCCGCGGCGCCGGCGCGTTCGTACTCCTCGACCGTGCGACGCACGTTCAGCACCGTGCCGTAGCCGGTGTCGGCGTCGGCGATCACGGGCACGTCGACGGCGCGGGCGATGGTCGCCACGGCGCCGGCCATCTCGGTCACGCCGAGGAGGCCGACGTCCGGGAACCCGCGCGCCGCAGCCGTGCCGAAGCCGGTCATGTAGACGGCCTCGAAGCCGGCAGCCACCGCGAGTTTCGCCTGCAGCGCGTCGAACGCGAACGGGGCGACGACCGGCCCCGGACCGGCGAGCAGCGCGCGGAGCCCCCTCATGCCGGGGGCGGACCCTAGGCGACGCGCGCAGGGGATGCAACTTCGTGCTCGAGAAACGCCTCGACCTCGCCCGCGAACGCCTCCGGCGTCTCGAGCTGCGGCGCATGCCCCGCCGGGAACCGCACCAACCGGGCGTGCGGCACGCGGCGGATCGACGGGAGCGCCCGCCCGAGCTGGACGAAGGCGTCGCGCGCCGCCCACGCGAAGAGGACCGGACACGCGAGCGCGGCGACGTGCGTGCGGACGTCGGCATCGGGGGCGGCGAAACCCTGCCAGGCGGCGCGCAGCACGGGGGCGATCTCCGTTCCCGCCGCCACGATGCGCGCCCGCTGCGCCGCCGCCGCCGATCGCTGCAGCACGAGACGATAGTAGACGGCGAACGCGGTCGGGAACCACGCGGCGCCACGCTCACCCGCGGCGAAGAAGCGCACCATCGCCCCGACGACGCCGCGTGCGAGGCGATCCGGCGCATCGAGCCCCCCGGGATTGGCGAGCACCAGCCCCGTCACCCGGTCGGGACGGGCATGCGCGAATCGGATGGCCGTGGCGGCGCCGATCGAGTTGCCGACGAGGACGGCCTGTCGGATGCCGAGCGCGTCGAGCGCGCCCTCCGAGCAGCGTCGCGTAGCGTGCCGCCCGCGGCGGCTCGCGGTCGGGACCGGAGGCCCCCTGCCCCGGCCAGTCGAGGGCCACGACCCGATGGCGCGCGCGCAACCGGCGGCCGAGCGCGGCGAAGTCTCCGGCGCCGTGCCCCACGGCGTGGAGGCAGACCACGGCCGGCCCGGCGCCGTCGTCGTCGTACGCGAGCGACACGCCGTCCACCGTGACGGTCCGCCCCGAGGACGCTCCCACCGCGGCGCGCTTCGTGGCCGTCGTCATCATAGTGATGGATGTATCACCAGTGGGAAGGCCGAGACAAGCGTGCTACAGACGGACGTCGTGACCGACCCCCGTCCCCGCCGCGGCACTCCGGCCGCCACGCGCGAGCGCCTCGTCGCCGCCGCGGCGCGGGTCTTCAACCGCGACGGCTACCACGGCACCGATTCGAACCGCATCGCCCGCGAGGCCGGCTACGCGCCGGGGTCGTTCTACAAGCACTTCGCCGACAAGCGGGCGATCTTCCTCGCCGCGTACGAGGCCTGGGTGACCGCGGAATGGGACGGCATCGACGCCGCGGTCCGCCGCGGCGGGTCGACCGACACCGTCGTCACCCGGATTGTCGACCTCGTCCTCGCCTTCCACCGCCGCTGGCGCGGGTTCCGGCGGAGCCTCCGCGTCCTGGTGGCGACCGACCCGGCGGTCCGCCGCGCCCATCGCCGTCAGCGGAACCGCCAGCTCCGGCTCCTGGAGGAGCTGCGGCGACGCCGCGCGCGCCCGGGCGAGCGCGAGGCGGACGCGATGCTGCTGCTGACGCTGGAGCGCGTCGGTGACGCCATCGCCGAGGGCGAGCTGCGCGACCTGCGGCTCGATCGTACACGCGTGCTGACGCAGCTCCGCGCGCTCGTCCGCGAGCGGCTCGGCTGAGTCTGCGCGCAGGTCGCACCGGCGCGGACGATCCGCTATGCACCGTCGATGACCGACCTCGTCCACGACGGCACGACGCTCCGCGTGCATCGCGCCGTCGTGCGCGACGGCCTCGCGCTCGCCTACCTGCGCGAGGGTGTCGGCGGGTATCCGCTGCTGCTCGTCCACGGCTGGCCGGAGACGATGCGCATCTGGTGGCGCAACGTGACGCCGCTGGCGCAGGCGGGATTCGAGGTGATCGTCCCCGACCTCCGCGGCTTCGGCGCGTCCGACCTGGCCTCCGACGGCCGCTACGACGTCGTCGCGCACGCCCGCGACCTGCACGCGCTCGTCCACGACGTCCTCGGACACGCCCGCTGCAGCACCGCGGGTGGCGATCTGGGTGGCGTCGTCCTGCAGGACCTGTCGCTGCGTTTCGACGGCTTCGTCGAGCGGCAGTGCCTCTTCAACACCGTGCTGCCGTGGCTCGGCGACGCCTACACCGCCGCCGGCATTCCGCCCGACCCGCGCGGCCAGCGGCCCGAGCTCGACTACTTCGTCCGCCAGGCGACCGACGCCGACGGTCTGCTCGCGGAGCTCGACACGCCGGCGAAGCGCCGCCGCTACATCGCCGAATTCCATGGCCACCGGTTCTGGGCGGCGCGCGGGGCCTTCGAACCCGCGGACGTCGACTTCATGACGGCACCGTTCGCGGACGCCGACAAGCTCCGCGCGGGCTGGGCCAACTACGAGTACGCGATGGGCAAGCGGACGGTCGCCGAGCCGCCGCGCTTCTTCGAGAAGAACCCGACGCCGACGCTGGTGCTCTACGGGCCGGAGGACCACGTCGTCCCGCCCGACTTCTGCCCGCGCGCGGAGGTCGCCTTCCCGGAACGCGTGGGACCGCTCCTCGTCCCCGGCGCCGGCCATTTCCTCCAGTGGGAGCGCGCGACGGTACTCAACCAGGCGCTGCGCTACTTCCTCGCCGATCGGCTCACCCGGTGAAGAGCGCGGGCCCGCTGTTCCTGGCGTCGATCTGCTTCGGCGCGATGGCGGTGTGCGTGCAGGCGGCGGGTGGCCGCCTCACCGCGATGCAGATCGCCTTCGTGCGCTTCGCCGGCTCGCTCCTGGTGATGGTCGCAGCGACGGGCGGCGGCGCCATCCGTCCTCGCGCGGCGACGGTGACGCAGCTCGGGATGCGCGGACTCCTCGGTGCAGTCGCGGTCGTCTTCTACTACCGCGGCATCCAGGGAGCCGGCGCGTCCCTCGCGACGCTGGTGCAGTCGACCTACCCGCTGTTCACCGCGCTCTTCGCCATCGGCCTCATGGACGAACGGTTCTCCGGTCGCCTCGCGGTCGCGCTCGTCCTCAACCTCGTCGGCATGTGGATCGTCCTCGATCCGTCGCATGCCGCAACGGGCTCCCTGGGTCCCGGGCTCACGAGCGCGCTCACCGCCGCCGTCCTCTCCGGCGGCGCCGTCGCCACCGCCCGCCATCTCCGCAGGGTCGAAGGCGCGGCCGTGATCACCACCTGGTTCATGCTGATCGGCACCATCGTCACAGCGCCGTCGATCTTCGGCGGCCTCCCCGCGCTCGAAACGCCCGTGATCGCGGCGCTCACCGGAGTCGTGCTGACCTCGGTAGGCGGCCAGTGGCTGCTGCATCATGCCCTAGGCCACACGACGGCGACCCGTGGCAGCCTCGCCGCCGCCACCAACGTGGTGAGCGCGACGGTGTTGCAGGCGCTCTTCCTCGGCGCGACCATCCCCGCGCGCGTCGCCGCCGGCGCCACCCTGATGCTCGCCGCCGTGGGCCTCGCCGGCAGCCGCCGATAACCCGAGCCGTCGCATTCGCGTGGTACGGCGGGGCGGTGCCCCCGCGGAGGCGAGAGCGCGGCCGCTACGGAGCCATAGGCGGAGTAGGCCGCGCGCCTCGTCGCCTCCGCGGGGGCACCGCCCCGCCGCTCCACGCGACAAAGAGGGTTGATCGACTCGCCCCTGCCCCGTAGGCTCGATCGATGGACGCGAAGCAGGGGGCCCGCGAACGCTTCGAGCGTGAGAAGGACCGGCTGGTCGCGCTGAGCCACCGGATCCACGCCCACCCCGAGGTCGGCTTCGAGGAGGAGCGCGCGTCCACGTGGATCGGCGACGCGCTCGACGCCGCGGGTTTTCGCGTCACGCGCGGCGTCGGCAATCTACCGACCGCGTTCGTGGCGCGCGCCGGGTCGGGGCCGCTCCACCTCGCGATCTGCGCCGAGTACGACTGCCTGCCGGGGATCGGCCATGCGTGTGGCCACAACATGATCGCGGCGATGGCCGTCGGCGCGGCGATCGCGGCGGCGAAGGTCGCCGACGACGTCGGGCTCACGATCAGCGTCGTCGGGACGCCGGCCGAGGAGTTCGGCGGCGGCAAGATCCTCCTGCTCGAGCGCGGCGGGTTCGAGGGTGCACACGCGGCGATGATGGTGCATCCCGCGCCGGTCGACGTCTGTCAGCAGCCGTTCCTCGCCTGGGAGCGCTTCGACGTCCACTACACCGGCAAGGCGGCGCACGCCTCGGCCTTTCCCGAGCAGGGCATCAACGCCGCCGACGCGCTCACGGTCGCGCAGACCGCCATCGGCCTGCTGCGCCAGCACATCAAACCGTCGGACCGCATCCACGGCATCGTCACCTGCGGCGGCGAGGCGGCGAACGTCGTGCCGGCGCACACCTCGGCAAACTACATGGTCCGCGCCCGCTCGCTCGACGAGCTGGACGAGATCGCCGGGAAGGTCCGCCGCTGCTTCGACGCCGGCGCGCTCGCGACCGGAGCGACCGTGCGCTACGAGACCGGTCCCCGCTACGCCGAGATGCACCACGACGCCGAGATGGCCGCGCTCTACCGCCGGAACGCCGAGGCGCTGGGCCGCTTCTTCCCCGACCTCGGCGGGATGCTCGAGCGCGCGGCGGGCTCGACGGACATGGGCAACGTGTCGCTCGCCCTGCCCTCGATCCATCCGATGATCGGCATCGCGTCGCTGCCGGCGGTGAACCACCAGCCCGAGTTCGCCGACCACTGCGCGACGCCGATCGCCGACCAGGCGCTCCTCGAAGGAGCGCTGGCGATGGCCTGGACCGCCGTCGACGTCGCCACCACTCCGGCGCTGGTGACGCGGCTGACGCGGGGCTAGGGCTTCCGCGCCAGGATGAAGTAGCTGCCGATCTCGCGGCCGTTCTTCGTCGCCGAGCCGATGAACACGTCGCGCGAGACGCGGCGCATGTAGTCGACCATGTTGTCGTAGACGAAGCGCGAGAGGCCCACCGAGTTCGGCTTCACGGCCGGCCAGCCGTCGCAGCCGCGCGGCGGCACATGGCGGTAGTCGATGGCGGCGCCCTGCGGATCGTCGTGGACGACGAAGTAGCCGGGCCCGATCAGCCAGCCGAGGTCGGCCTGGTTGTAGCCCCAGAGGGCGTCCCCCTCTCCCGCCGGCCGGCAGAACCGCTTCTGGAAGATGGTGAACGCAGGCAGCGAGTTCTTGCCCTCGAAGACGACCTCGCGCAGCGGCGGCGCATCCATGGGGACCAGGTCGGCGAGCGTGACCCGCGGCGACACGGCGGCTGCCGCCCAGAGCCGCCCCTGCAGTCGGGTGCCTCCCAGGGTTCGGACGGCGTCGACACGGTCGACGTGGGTGAGCCCGTCGAGCAGCTCCGCGATCGGGCGGAGGTCGGCGGGCTCGGCGCGGATCAGGTCCTGGAGTCGGTTGGCGGCTGCACCCATCGGCGCCGGATGATGCCGCCGTCGCCCCGCGGACGCAACGTCCGAAACTCCCGACGCCGGGCGGCATCCAATCCGGCAAAGGAGCCAACCCATGGACACCCTCACCGCACTGTGCCGTCGCCTGCTCGCCCTGACCGAGCACCTGCGCTTCCTGCCGCCCCTCGCCGCCCGCGTGGCCGTCGGCGTGGTGTTCGCCTCGACGGGCTGGGGCAAGCTGCACGACCTGGAGACGGTCGCGGGATTCTTCCGCGACCTCGGCATCCCCTACCCCGAGCTGCAGGCGCCGTTCGTCGCGACCGTGGAGCTGGTCGGCGGCTGCCTGCTCGTCCTCGGCCTGGGGTCGCGCGTCGCGGCGGTGTTCCTCGCCTCGACGATGGTGGTCGCGCTCAAGACCGCCATCTGGCCGGACGTGAGCGGGCTCACCGATCTGCTCGGCCGCGTCGAGGTGCTCTACCTCGTGCTCTTCACGTGGATCGCGATCGCCGGGCCGGGCGCGGTGTCGCTCGACGCGCTCCTGCTGCGCGTCGTCGAGCGGGCGCCGGAGCCGGGCATGGCGTTCAAGCCGCAGCGCGCCTGATAGGGTGGCGTCCCCGTGGACGCCGTCCTCCTCTTCCTCCCGCTCCTGGGGGCGCTCGTCGCCCACGCACCGGTGCTACGCTGGAACCTCTTCCCAGCGCTTCGACGGCCGATCGACGGCGGCACGACGCTCCGCGGCCGTCGACTTCTGGGCGACAACAAGACGTGGCGGGGCGTCCTTTTCATGTGGAGCGGCGTGTTCGCGGCCACGCTGCTGCTGTCATGCTGGCCCGGGTGGTGGTCGAACCTTCCCGCGGACGTCCAACGGGCGGGCGCCCCGCTCGTCGGTATGCTGCTCGGGCTCGGCACGGTGGCGGGAGAACTTCCGAACAGTCTGCTCAAGCGCCAGCTCGACGTGCCGCCCGGCGGGCAGCGACATTCGGCGCTCGGCGTGGTGCTCTCGATCTACGACCAGGCCGACTTCGTGCCGGCCATCTGGCTCGCACTGTTGCCGGTGTGGCGGATGCCGCTCGCCAAGGCGGCCGCCGCGTTCGTCGTCGTCACCGCGATCCACCTGATCGCGAACGTCGTCGGCTGGGCGATCGGCGCGCGGACGGCGCCGATCTGAGCCCTACGGTCGGAGCTGTGTCAGCACCGACGCCGCACGATCGACGCGGGTCGCGACGATGGCGCGGCACGCGTCGAGCCCGCGCAGCGTACGGAACTTCCCGAGCGAGCGGCCGGCGCGGTCGAGGAGTTTCCTGACCTTCGACGCCGGCGCCTGTTTGCCGAGCTTCCGCTCGGCGGCGTCGACCAGGCCGCCGATCGTCTTCAGGTTCTGGCGGACCTTCCGGCGCACGGACTTGGCGAGCGGCGCGTCGCACGGCGACTCGAGCGCGCCGAGCTCGCAGCGCACGCCCCCGAAGCCGGTGATCGTCCCGGCGCAGACGTCCGCGGTGCAGGTCTCGCCGCTGGTGCAGGCGTCGCCGTCGTCGCAGCTGAAGCCCTCGGGCGTGGCGCAGCACGGGGCGCTGTCGGCCGGACACGGCGCCAGATCGAGGGTTGCGGTCGCCATGGCGACCGGGGCGCTGCGGCCGCGGGCTATCCACAGCGCGTGGAATGCGGGGCCGGTCCCGTCGGGCGACGTGTCGCGCAGGAACTCCGCGTACTCGCGCGACGTCGTCTGGTAATAGACGGCCACCTCGGCGCGCGTGGCGCCGTCCGGGATTTGGTAGCTCGTGTCGTCCCAGTACTGGCCGTCGGCGTAGGCGTAGCCCGCCGGCGCCGCGCCGGTCGCGGCGAACGCCGCATTCGCGAAGCCGCGGGGCGGGATGCGGTTGTCGAAACGCACCTCGTTGCTGAGCGCGAGATGGAAGCGCGTGCCGTCCGGCAGGCCGGCCGCCGCGGCGACGTCGCCGCTGGCGACGTGATGCGCCTCGTAGATCTTGCTCGTGCCCGCGAGGTCGAGCGTCGCGCTCGCGTCGTCGTAGCGACCGTCCTCCCCGACCGGAGTCGGATCGTCGCCGGCGAAGAACCGCACCTGCACCCACATGCGGCGTCCCTCCGCGTACCCGGTGGGAAGCTTGTGGCCGGTCTGGTTGATCACGCGGACGCGCAGCGTGCTCCGCGCCTGCAGCAACTGGAGGTCAGCCGCCTTGCGCAGCATTGCCTCGGTTTCGGCCGCCGCGCCGGCGACGATGGTGTCGTCGAGCCCGCTCTCACCGGCCTGGTCCTGGTCCAGGACCGCGCCCAGCACCCAGGTGTTGGCGCCGGCGAAGCGGTGGATCGGCATGTCCGGTCGGGCACTGCTCAGCACGCACGCCGACGCGTTCACCGTCGGCATGTGACAGTCCTGACACGTGCTGACGGGCACGACGTTCGGCAGCAGCTCCGTGCGCGCGCCGCCGAACCGGCCGTCGGGGAAGACCACGCCGCCGCGCGCGAACTCGCTCGCCCGCCACTCGCTGAACGTGCGCTGCTCGGGGAACATGTCGTGTGCCCATTGCGTCGGGTGCGGCGCATCGAGCGCGTTCAGGGTGTAGCGGCCGTCGGACTGCCGCGAGAGCGTGGGCGTGCTCACGTCGTGGCAGGGCGCGCACAGGTCCGCCCGGCGGTGGTACGGCGAGACGATGGTCGCATGCGGCGCCGACACGACGAACGGGCCGCGGCGACGGTCCTCGGGATCGATGACGTGCCGGCCCTCGCCCGGGTCGACGTCGCACGGTCCGGCCGCGCCGCAGTCGGCGTCGGCGAGGCACGTCCGCGCCGCGTCGGTACGGCAGGTGCCCGGCGGACGGACACCCACGTCCGCGAGTGCGCCGAGGATGGCGGCGTCCTCCACCGGGCTGTCGGCGCGCGCGATCGGATCGACGAGCCGGTGGCAGACGTGGCACGAGACGCCATCGAGGTCGTTCGACTGGAGGTCCTCGAACTTCCCGGTCGCAGACCGGCCGGCGAGCCACCCCGCCGGCGCGTGGCAGCGGATGCACGTCTCGCCGGCGAGCGCGTCGTCGTCGTTGGCGATGCTCACGGCCGCGCGCGTGACCGGGTCGCGCGCCGCCTGGGCCATCATACTGCCGACCCAGGAGTCCCAGGGCTCGACCGTGTCGTCCGTCCGGTACTGGCCGTGGCAGATCTTGCAGACCGGAGAGGGCTGGAAGTTGTCGAGCGCGGCGGAGGGCTGCGTACCGGGCTGCAGGAAGTCGTTGTGCGTCGTTGCGAGTCGGGCGGCAAGGGCCGGACTCCCCGGAACGACGAGACAGGCCAGCACCAGGGCAGCGAGCCACCGCCCCCTCCACAGCGAACGCACGACGTCTCCCACGACCGCCATACCGTAGCACGGGCCACCCCCAGTCTCGAAAGCGGTCGGCGGAAAAGTAGTAGTCGTGCTATTCGGGGACGATCATGCGGCTCTCCCGCGGTGCCCGCCGCACCCTCCGCGCCGCGATCGCGGCCATCCGGCCGCGGGGGTCTGGCTTCGATCAGCCGATCGACGACCAGATCCTGGCCGCCATCGAGGAGTTCCTTCCGTACCTTCCCGGACCGATGCGGCTCGCGTTCCCGTCCGGGCTCCGTCTCCTCGAATGGGGCCCGCCGCTGTTCCTCCGCCGCGCGACGCGCTTCAGCGCGATGCCGGCCGGCGAGGCGCAGCACTACCTCGAGCGCATGCTCGAGGCCGGCGGTCTCCGCACGACGCTGGTCACCGGCATCCGCGCGCTGGTGATCCTCGCCTTCTACCAGCACCCGACGGTGCTGGCCGCGATGCAGATCGACTGGGCGGGCCGCGCCGAGGTGCTGGTGCGCCGGCGGGCAGCGCTCCTCGAGGGGGCCGCCGAGTGAGCACGCCGCCCGAGTGGCGGCTCGCCTACCCGAACGTCACCGCCGGCGCGACGATCGAGCGGGCGACGACGTTCAGCGCCGACGCGGTCGTCGTCGGCAGCGGGGCCGGGGGCGCCACCGCGGCGGCACGGCTGCGCGAGGCCGGCCTCGACGTCCTCCTGCTCGAGGAAGGCAGCCTGCATCGCACCGAGACGTTCACCACCGACCCGTCGACGATGGCGCGGCGGCTCTACCGCGACGCGGGCACCTCCATGATCCTCGGCACGCCGGGCATCATCTTCGCCGAGGGGCGCTGCGTCGGCGGCTCGACCGTCATCAATGGCGGCATGAGCTGGCGCACCCCGGAGCGCATCCTCGAGCAGTGGGAGCGCACCCTCGGTCTGCCGGACAGCGGGCCGCAGGCGATGGCGCCCTACTTCGACGCGGCCGAGCGCATCCTCCACGTCGAGCCGAACGACGAGGACACGTTCGGGGAGAACACGAAGCTGTTCCTCCAGGGGGCGGCGGCGCTCGGCTGGCCGGTGGCGCGGGCGCCACGCAACATGCGCCGCTGCGTCGGTCTCAACAACTGCGCGCTCGGCTGTCCGACCGGGGCCAAGCAGTCGATGCTGGTGACCGAGGTGCCGCGGACGCTCGCCGCGGGCACGTTGCTGGTCACCGACGCGCGCGTCGATCGCGTCCTGTGGCGCGGGTCGCGCGCCATCGGCGTGCGCGGCCGCTTCGTCGGGACGGACGGCGGCCGCGGCCCGCGCTTCGACGTGCGCGCGCCGCTCGTCGTGCTCGCCGCCGGCGCACGGATGACGCCCGGGATCCTGCGGCGCAGCCGCGTCCGCGCGAAGGCGATCGGCCGCGGGCTGCACACGCACCCGAACGCCAAGGTCGTCGGCATCTTCGATCAGCGTATCGATCCCTGGGTCGGCACGCATCAGGCGTTCCACATCCATCACTTCCTCTCCGACGGGATCCTCATCGGCTACGCCGCCGTCCCGCCGGGCCTGCTCGGCACGACCATCCCCGGCATGGGCGCCGCGCACGCCGAGAGGATGGCGCTCTACAACCACATGCTGACGGCCGCGGCGCTGATCGAGGACGACAACGAGGGGCGCATCGTCATGGGCCCCGATCGGCAGCCCTACATGACCTTCGACCTGGCCGGGGCCGACCTCGAGCGGACGCACCGCGGCGTCGCGCTCACGGCCGAGCTGCTCTTCGCCGCCGGCGCACGGAGCGTGCTGCTGCCGTTCGCCGACCTGCCAGAGCTGTCGGGGCCCGGCGAGCTGCCTCGGATCATGGCGCGCCCGCGGCGCGCCGCCGGCATCGAGCTGATGACCGTGCACATCATGGGCACGGCGCGCATGGCCGTCGATCCGTCGCGCGGCGGCACGGATCCGTTCGGCCGCGTCCACGGCGTCGACGGGCTGGTCGTCGCCGACGCCAGCGCGATCCCGACGTCGATCGGCGTCAATCCGCAGGAGACGATCATCGCACTGGCGCTGCGGAACGCGGAGCGCTGGCTCGACCGGCTCCGCCCGCCCCGCGGCCTCGCGGCGGCTGCCCCTCGGCATGGCTGAGGACGCCAACGCCACGCCCCGGATGGTCCAGGGCGAGGTGCGCGACTTTCTCCACGCGCACGAGCAACGCCGCCGTCAGCTCCCGCGCGCCGTCGTCCTCGGTTTCCTGAGCGGCCTCACGGCCGTCGCGTTCACACGCCTCCTCGTGATCGGTGACGAGCTCCGGACGCACCTGATAGAGAGGGCGCACGCGTACCCGAGATGGGGCATCGCGGCACCGGTGCTCGTCGGAGCACTCGGGGGTGCCTTCGCCGTGTGGCTCGTACGCCGCTTCGCTCCGGAGGCGTCGGGAAGCGGCATCCCCCATCTCAAAGGCGTGCTCCACTACCTGCACACGATGCGAGGGGCCCGCCTTCTCGCCGTCAAGTTCGTCGGGGGCGTGGCGGGGATAGGCAGCGGGCTCGCCCTCGGCCGCGAAGGTCCGACCATCCAGATGGGTGGCGCGCTGGGACAGGTGGTCGGCCGGTGGTTCGGCTGCACGGCGCGAGAGCGGCAGACGCTCATCGCCGCCGGCGGCGGCGCCGGCCTCGCGGCGGCATTCAACGCCCCGCTCTCCGGACTCGTCTTCGTCCTCGAAGAGTTGCAACGGGATTTCGCGCCGACGGTGTTCAGCGCGACGCTGATCGCGGCCGTGACCGCGGACATCGTCGCGCGACTGCTGAACGGGCAGCTGCCAGTCTTCCACGTGCAGGCGCCGTCGATCCCCGCGATCCAGGGGCTTCCTGTGTCGCTGCTCGTCGGTGTGGTCGCGGCCGTGCTCGGCGTGGCGTTCAACCGCGCGCTGGTCGGGACGCTCGACCTGTTCCAGAAGATACGTCACTGGCCGCTGTGGGCGCCCGGGGCCCTGGCGGGAGGCATCGTCGGCGGCATCGGCTGGTTCACCCCCGAGGCGCTCGGCGGCGGCCACCGCCTGGTCGAGCAGACGCTCGCAGGCAACGTGACCTTGGCCGCCCTGCCCGTCACCTTCGCGCTCCGGTTCTTCCTCACCATGCTGAGCTATGGGTGCGGGGCGCCGGGTGGCATCTTCGCGCCGCTCCTGGTCCTGGGATCCGAGCTGGGTCTGGCCGTCGGCACCGTGGCGCACGATCGTGCTCCCGCAGGTCGTCGAACACCCGGAGACGCTGGCGGTGGTCGGGATGGCCGCCTACTTCAGCGCGATCGTCCGGGCCCCGCTGACCGCGATCGTTCTCGTCGTGGAGATGACGGGCAACTATTCGCTCGTCCTTCCGCTCGCTGCCGCGTGCCTGACGGCCTACGGCGTCGCCGATTTCCTGGGCGATCGCCCGGTCTACGAGGCGCTCCTCGAACGTGACCTCATCCGCGGGCGCGAACGTCCCACACTCACGGACACGCTGCTCCTCGAACTGACCATCGCGCCTGGCGCTCCGTTCGATGGCCAGCGGGTGCGCGATCTCGGCCTGCCCCCCGGCTGCGTATTGGTGACCGTCCGGCGGAACCTCCAGGAGCACGTGCCGACGGCGGAGTCCCAACTGCTCGCCGGCGATCGGGTGACCGTGGTGATCGCCCCCGAGGCCGCCGAGGCGGCTGCCCTCCTGCGACGCGGCGCGGCCTCCGGGCACTGACCGGCGGCCGCTTCCTGGGTGGGCCCTCAGGCAAAGGCGAGGACGTTCTTGATGCCCGAGGGCGGCCCGGTGAGCAGGTCGCGGTACGCCTCGACGGGGAACCGGCCCGTGATGAGCGACGCGATGGCCTCGGGCCAGCGTTCGCGGAACACGCCGACGTCACGGATGGCGGCCTCGAACGCCTCCTGCCCGGCGTTCACGGTGCCGAAGACGACCTGGTTCTTCAGCACCAGGTTCTTCATGATCGCGTCGGTGTCCACCTCGATCGGGGCCTTGCGGCCGGGGACACCCGTGAACACGAAGATGCCGTTCGTGCCGAGCACCTTCATCATCTCGAAGGCGATCGCCGAGGCACCCGTCGCCTCGTAGACCAGGTCGACGTTGCCGACCGCCTCGCCGAGCTGCGCGATCGACGTGTCGGCCGCGGAGCGGTAGTGCGCGCCGATCGACCCGACCAGGTCCGACTTCGGATTGGGCGCCGGCTCGCGCGAGTACACCGTGGTCTCGAACCCCGCGGTGACGAGCGCCATCGCGCCGAGCAATCCGACCGGGCCGGCCCCGAGGACCACGGCGCGATGACACGACGTGCACGCCCACGGGAGGCGCTGCTGCACCTGCTCGACCTGGATCAACGCTTTCTCGGCGATGGTGAGCGGCTCGACCAGCACCGCGACGTCGCGCAGCGCACGGGGCACGACGTGCATGTAGCGCTCGTCGTCCACGACGAGCTCGGTCATGAAACCGTCGAGGCCCTTGATACCTCGCTCGGCGAAGTCGCCCGTGTAGCAGAAGTCCTGCCGCCCGGCGCGGCAGGCCACGCAGTGCGCGTGCCGGCACGGCCGGCGGACCATCGGCACCACCAGATCGCCCGGCGCCAGGCGCGACACACCCGACCCGACCTCGATGACCTCGCCCAGCGACTCGTGGCCAATGACGAGATGGTCGTGGCCGGCGGGCGGCGTCCCGTACTGGAAGGCGCAGATCTCACGATCGGTGCCGCAGACGCCGACGTCGAGCATGCGGAGCTTGACGTCCGTCGGCGTCGCGAGCCGCGGCGGCTCCTGGTCGACGAGCGCGAGCTCACGAGTTCCGGGGGTGACGCCGATCGCTTTCATGGTCGTTGGATGCCGCCGACGCCCGATGGGTGGCGCACGCATCCGTGAAACCCCATCGCGGGCGCGGCATCGAACGGCCACTACACCCCGAAGGAGGTTCCATGGACACGAAGAGTCTGTTGATCGCGAGTGCGGCGGCGACGCTGCTCCTCTCCGGCGCCATCCCCGCCCGGGCCACCGACGCGGCAGGCGGCGATCAGGTGATGTGCGAGGGGATCAACGCCTGCAAGGGCCAGGGCAGCTGCGCGGGTGCCGGCCATTCCTGCGCCGGCAAGAACGCCTGCAAGGGGCAGGGCCAGACCAAGACCACCGCGGCCGATTGCCAGGCCAAGGGCGGCAAGGTCGCCCCAGCGACGAAGTAGACGAGGAATGCGGGGCCCGGTGAACCTCCGGGCCCCGCCATCATGCCCGCACCAGGGGCGCCCACCGCGCTGCGTTGCGGGCACGACGACCCATTCGGCACGACACGGCGGAGCCTTCGACGACCTCCCGCCCGAGACAGGCTCCCAGAGGCTACGGCGCGTCTCGCCCCTTGGCCCGATCAGCGCGGGCGCCTCGTGCCCAGCGCCCGTATCGTCATTTCCGGCGACGCGCAGGTCGGTGGTTGTCGCTCCGGCCGCCGGAGGCACCGGCCCGAGCCGCCAGGATCGCCTCGACGAGGTCCTCGGGTACGCCCGGGTCCGCCGCATCGGCGTCGAACGCCTTCGTGGCGAGTCGCTGCGTCGTCCGGTACTGGTTCATGTAGACCTGGCAGTCGGGACACGTCGCCACGTGCTCGTCGAAGAGCCGTCGCTCGCGTGGTGCGAGGTCGTCGGCGAAATACGCGCCGAGGAAGTCGCTCACCTCGCGGCAGGTCAGCTCGTGCGGTTCCGTAGGGGATGCCATGAGAGGGGTCGAGAGGTCCGTCTGCGCCTTCGATGCCGGGGGATGCCCCCCCGTTTCAGCTCAGCGGCTCGTGGTCGCGTCCCCCGAGCGACGGATGCCGAGCTTCTTGATCCGGCTCCGCAGCGTGCTGGGGTTCACCCCGAGTACCGCAGCCGCGCCCCGCGGACCGTCGATCACCCAATTGCTCGCAATGAGGGTGGTGACGATGTGCTCCCGGGAGACGTCCTCGAGCGTCCGCCCTCCGTTCGTGGCGGGCGGTCCCCCGCCGTTCCCGGTGGGGGTCGGCCGCGGTACCCCGACGGCCGGTAGCAGCTCGGCGCCGAACTCGAGCACCGGCCCCTGGGCGAGGACGACGGCCCGCTCGACCACGTTCTGCAGCTCGCGCACGTTTCCTGGCCACGGGTACGCCAGGAGCCTCGCCATGGTCCCTTTGGAGACGCCCGCGATCTGCTTGCCGAACTGGCGCGCGAAGCGATCCACGAACAGGTGCACGAGCAGGGGCACGTCGCCCGGTCGCTCCCGGAGCGGCGGGACGACGATCGGGACGACGTTCAGGCGAAAGTACAGATCCGATCGGAAGCGCCCGCGGGCGACCTCCTCGGCAAGGTCGCGATTGGTGGCGGCGATCACGCGCACGTCGACCTTGCGGGGACGGTTGCTCCCCACCGGTTCGAACTCCCGCTCCTGGAGCACGCGCAGCAACTTCACCTGCGTGTCGAGCGGCAGCTCCCCGATCTCATCGAGGAAGATCGTGCCGCCGTTGGCCACCTCGAACCGCCCGATCCGTGCGTCGATGGCGCCGGTGAACGCGCCCTTCACGTGCCCGAACAGCTCGCTCTCGACGAGGCCCGCCGAGATGGCGGAGCAGTTGACCTTCACCAGCGGCCGCTCGCGCCGAGGACTCCGATCGTGCAACGCACGGGCGATCAGTTCCTTGCCGGTCCCAGTTTCGCCCAGAATCAGCACCGTCGACGGCGTCGTGGCCACGGCTTCCACGAGGGTAAGCACCCGGGTGACAGCCGGGCTCTGCCCGACGATCTCGCCGAAGTTGTGCTCCTGCTGGATCTCCTCCTGCAGGTACAGGTTCTCCGCCGCCAGGCGGTCCCGGAGCTGCCGCACCTCCTCGTACGCGAAGCAGTTGTCGACGGCGACGGCGACCGCGCTGGCCACCCGCTCGAGCAACGCCACCGGGATCGCCTCATAGGCCCGCTTCGTGGTCGACATGAAGAAGAGCGCGCCGAAGCTTCGCTCCTCCCGGAGCAGCGGCAAGGCGCAGAGCGACTCCATGTTCTCGCGCTCCATCACGGTGAACGTGGTGGGGAACAGATCGCGCAGCTCCTCACGGGACGACGCAACGTAACGCTTGCGGTTCTCTTGCGCCCACCGGCAGGCCGTCCCGGCCGACGGGAACTCCTCGATCATCGGCGAGCTGGTGGGGCAATCCATGGCGAGCACGTGCACGCGCAGGCTCTCGGGGCCCGTCGGCACCTCGATGCCGAAGCGTTCCGTCGGCAGCAGCGGCTTCACGCAGTCGGCGAGCGCGGCGAACAGATCCTCGCGCTGGAGATGCCGCGTCGACGACTGGTTGATCTCGAGCAGCGCCTGCAATTCGCCGAAGGCGAGGTCGAGATCCTGCTTGGTAACGGCGAGCCGGACCTCGAGGTCGTCGCACGCGCGCGTGAGCATCGCTTCGGCATGCAGCCGCTCGATCTCGACGCGGGCCCGGTTGGCGAAGACCTCGAAGATGGCGACCCCGCGCGGATCCCCGGTCATCGGACGCGTGTCGATCGCGGCGAGGTGCCCGAGTACCTGGCCCTGGGCTCCGCGCAACGGGACGCCGAGGTAGCTGCGGGCTCCGAGCGTGACCAGGTCGGAGTCCGCCGGAAAGAGCCGCTGGACGTCGTCGCGATAGAGGCAGAGTTGCCCCTCCACGACCTGCTCGCACGGCGTGCCCTTGAGTGAGTACTCGATGTTGGGGCGCCAATCCGTGCCGTCCCAGAGCGCGATCGTGCGCACGCGGTCGGCGGCGCCGGCGAACTCGGCAACGAACACATACGCGACGCCAAGCGACTCGGCGAGGTTCTTGACGAGATGGCGCAGGAAGTCGAGGCCCGCCTTGTCGGCCGTGGCCTCGACCACGGGGCGGAACGCCAGCTCGGCGTTCCAGGACGCGATCACCGAACCCGGCGCCTCGATCGTGCGCTCGCCGTCCATGCAGGGGGCTGAATAGTCCCGCGCCGACGGCTCTGGCAACCGAATCCGTCGCCTGCAACGAGCCGCGGAATCGCAACCGATCATGGATCTGCGAAATGTCACGGCCCTTTCCACGGCCTCGAAGACCGCAGCGTTGGGGCACTCAACACACTGAATTGGCTATGGTTTCCCATGCTCAGGAGATGTCGAGGGCGTGGCGGCACGGCCTTCGCTCTGGACGCGGACACCATGATGCGAGTCACGAGAATCGATGAGGCGACCGAGCGACCGAGCCTGCGGGTCGAAGGCCACCTCACCCACCAGACCGCGGAGGAACTGCGCATGGAATGCGAAGCCGTTCTCGCCAGCCACGGGTCGCTCGACCTCGACGTGTCGGGGCTCCGGTTCGCCGACGCGACCGGCGTCGCGCTGCTGCTTCGTCTCGAGCGCGCCGGCACGCGCCTCGAGCGTCGCTCGGGGCTCGTCGACGCACTCCTCCAGGGGGCGGAGTCACGCCAGCCGACGACTGCCGCCCCCCCCGACGCCGACGCCACGCTGGTCGACCGACTGCGCGCCGGCGACCCGCAGGCATTCGAGACGCTGGTGCGGGAACACGGCGGCCGCATGCTGGCGGTAGCGCGACGGGTCGTGAGCGCCGAGGACGATGCCCGCGACGTCGTCCAGGAGGCGCTGCTCTCCGCCTTCCGCTCGATCCGGTCGTTCGAGGGAACGGCCCGGCTGTCGACCTGGCTGCACCGCATCGTGGTCAACGCGGGGCTCATGAAGCTCCGCAGCCGCCGGCGCCGCCGCGAAGACTCCATCGACGACCTGCTCCCCCATTTCGACGAGGACGGGCACTTCGCCGAGCCCGTAACCCACTGGGATGCACACGCGGAGACGTTGCTCGAGCGCCGCGAAACGCGCGACATCGTACGCAGGGCGATCGATCGCCTCCCCGACAACTATCGCATCGTGCTGATCCTGCGCGACATCGAAGAGCTCGATACCGACGAGACGGCGGCGGCCCTCGGGATCATGCCGAACGCGGTGAAGACGCGGCTGCACCGTGCCCGTCAAGCGCTGCGCACGCTGCTCGAGCGCGGGCATCACGACCTCGAGCGCTCACACCTGCGCGCCGCCAGTGGCCGTGGGAGCGTCGGGCAGCCATGACGCGAGCGCACGAAGGGGGCGACAATCCACCGATCACGTGTCCTGCCTGCGGCGGAGCGAACGATCCAACGGCGGTGTTCTGCGCCGGCCCCGGATGCCACAAGGCGCTCGGTGAGTTCTCGTACGTGCTCGAGGAGCTCGCCCAGGACACCTCGCGCGTCGAGAAGCTGGCTAACCGCGTGGCGGAGCTGAGCGGCCGCCCGCATTTCGTCACCGTACATCTCGTGTGGTTCGCCGCCTGGGTGGTCGTCAATTCGGGCCTCGTCGCCGCCGTCACGTCGTTCGACGAGTACCCGTTCGGGCTCCTCGGCATCATCCTCTCGATCGAGGGCATCCTGATCACGCTGTTCCTGCTGATCAGCAACAACCGGCAGAGCATCCACGCGGAGAAGCGGGCCGCGCTCGACTACGAGGTGAACGTGCGCACGTGGCGGCTCGTCAACCACCTCGCCGACCGCCTCGACGAGGCGGTGGGCCGGCTGGAGCGGTTGGAGCGCCCTTGAGCGGCGCCTCATCGCGCCACCCCCCGCGCGAGGTCCTCGAAGCAGCGGATCGCCGAGCGCGGTCCACCCGGTCTGGTGGCTCGCGCCCGACGCCCCGCCCGCTGTCGCCGCAGAAGTACTCGTGGAACAGCGCCAGATCGCGCCAGTGCGGATCGTCGCGGAAGCGCGGATCGTCGCCGTGGCAGGGTCGGCGACCGTCGGCGTCGGGGACGAACAGCGACGCCAGCCGGCGCGACAGCTCATGCGGCCACCTCGCCGAGGGTCATGACGTCGCCCGGAGCCGGTCGGGACACTCGACGCGGAGCGCGTCGCCGTAGAAGTGATGGTAGCGCTCGAGCGCCTCGATCAGCAGGTAGTTCATCGGCAGCCAGACGGGGCCGCGCCAGTTCGAGTTGCCGCCGAAGAGGCCGGTGGTCGACTCGGCGGGCGTGTACTCGACCCGGTGCTCCTCGGCCGTCGAGCCGACGAGCACGTACGGCTGGTCGCGGTGCACCTGCGACAGCGAGCGGATGCCGTGCGGCGAGAGGAACTCGCTCTCGTCGAGCATGTAGCGGAGCGTCCGCTCGAGACGCTCGCGCGACGGCAGCGCCAGCAGCCGGTGGCCGTCGGTCGTTCTCGGCGAAGCGCGATGCGAGCGGCCAGGTCGGGTCGGTTCTCGAGGAACCAGCGCATGCGCTTCGCGAACCCCGGGCAGCCGCGCGAGCAGCTGCGCGTCCTCGAGCACCGAGCAGGCGAGCAGCGGGAGGAGCCCCACCATCGAGCGCACGCGGAGCGGGATCACCGTGCCGTTCGATGTGCAGCTGGTCGTAGTAGAAGCCGTCCTCCGGACACCAGAGCCCGATGCCGCCGAGCGAGTTCATCGCGTCGGCGATGGCGACGAAGTGCTCGAAGAACTTCGACGCCATGTCCTCGCAGGCCGGGTTGTCGCGCGCCAGCTCGAGCGCCATCGCGAGCAGCGTGACGCAGTAGAAGCCCATCCACGCCGTGCCGTCGGCCTGCTCGAGGAACGCCGCCGCCCGGCAGCGCCTGCGAGCGGTCGAACACGCCGATGTTGTCGAGGCCGAGGAAGCCGCCGCCGAAGAGGTTCTTGCCGCGGCGTCCTTGCGGTTCACCCACCAGGTGAAGTTGAGGCAGAGCTTCTGGAACATGCGCGACAGGAAGAGCCGGTCGCGCGCGCCGCGCGGCCCCGGTCATCTTGTAGACGCGCCACGCCGCCCACGCGTGCACCGGCGGGTTCACGTCGCCGAACGCGAACTCGTACGCCGGCAGCTGGCCGTTCGGGTGCATGTACCACTCGCGCGTGAACAGCACGAGCTGCTCCTTCGCGAACTGCGGATCGATGCGTCGCGAACGGGATCATGTGGAACGCGAGGTCCCACGCCGCGTACCAGGGGTACTCCCACTTGTCCGGCATCGAGATGACGTCGCGGTTGTAGAGGTGCGCGCCAGTCGCGCGTTGCGGCCCGCCTGCCGGCCGCGGGCGGCGGGGGCGGCTGCGCCGGATCGCCGTCGAGCCAGTCGCGTCACGATGAAGTGGTAGAACTGCTTCGACCAGAGCAGGCCGGCGTACGCCTGGCGGACGACGCCCTGCTCGCCCTCGCCCGAGCGTCGCCGGGATGCGCGGCCGGTAGAACGCGTCGGCCTCGCGGATGCGCGCCGCGAACACGGCGTCCGCGTCGCGGCCGGCGGGCGCTCCGCCCGGCTCGCCTCCGGCCGTCAGGCGCAGATGGAACGTGACCGCGCCCGCCTGCGGGCACCGTCGCAGCCGATAGTGGCGGCCGCCTTCGTGCCCTCGCCGTGCTGGGTTCACCGCATCGGGTCGACCGTGGACGACGTACTCGTGGAAGGCGTCCTTCACGTAGGGCGACGGGTTGTCGGCGCCGAAGAGGCGAGCGGCGTTGGTCTCGTTGTCGGTGAAGAGCAGCGTCCGGCGCGCCGTCGGCCGTCGAGGCGGTGGCGGCCGAGCGACGCGTGCTCGGCGACGAGCGCGCCGTCCGGCGCCCGCGCGATGCGCGGCTTCGGCCAGTAGCCCTCGCCGCTCCGTCCCCACGACCAGGTGTTGCGGAACCAGAGCGTCGGCAGCACGTGGAGCGGCGCCGCCTCCGGGCCGCGGTTCGCGATCGTGATGCGGATCAGCACGTCGTCCGGTGTCGCCTTGGCGTACTCGGCGGTGACGTCGAAGTAGCGGCCGTCGTCGAAGACGCCGGTGTCGACGAGCTCGAACTCCGAGTCGCCGCTTGCCGCGCCGGCGGTTCTCCTCGACCAGCCGCGCGTACGGGAACTCGCGCTGCGGGTACTTGTAGAGCGCCTTCAGGTACGAGTGCGTCGGCGTCGCGTCGAGGTAGAAGTAGTCCTCCTTCACGTCCTCGCCGTGGTTGCCCTCGGGGCCGGTGAGACCGAAGAGCCGCTCCTTCAGGATCGGGTCGCGCTCGTTCCACAGCGCGACGCGCGAAGCAGAGCCGGCACTCGCGATCGGTGATGCCGAGCAGCCCGTCCTCGCCCCAGCGGTAGGCGCGGCTGCGCGCGTGGTCGTGCGGGAAGTAGCTCCAGCAGTCGCCGTCCGCGGAGTAGTCCTCGCGCACCGTGCCCCACTGCCGCTCGGCGAGGTACGGCCCCCAGCGCTTCCAGTTCTTCGTTCGCGCGGCGTCCTCGGCGAGGCGCGACGCTTCCACGTCTCTCATGGTTCGACGACCTCCAGCGCGTGCCCGTCGGGGTCGCGCACGTCGACCGCGCGGGCGAAGCCGAGCGGGTTCTCGGGGATGGTGACCGTCCGGGCGCCGAGGCGGGGCAGCGGGTCGCCGTCGCGGGCGACGAGTCGCGTCCGCCAGTGCACCAGGTCGTTGGCGTGCCCGTCGCGCGGCGCTGGCCGGCCGTCCCGCGGCGCGAGGTACTCGAGGAACTCGATGCCCGGGCCGTGCGGCGCCCGCAGCCCGGTGATGCGGAGGTGCGCGCCGCGCACCGCGTTCAGCCGCTCCTGCTCGTCGCCGAAGTTCTCGCTCGTGCCGGCGACGCGGAAGCCGAGCCGGTCGCGGTAGAACGCCAGGCTTCGGTCGGTGTCGGCGACGGCGATCGCGGTGTGGTCGATGCCGAGGAAGAGCGCGTCCGTCGGCTGCTGCCAGCGCGGATCGCCCTTGCCCGGCGGGAACCAGATCAGCTCGAGCGGGTGCCCGTCGGGATCGCGGAAGTAGAAGGCGCGGATGCCGCCCGCCGCCGGGTTCCAGTCGGGCAGGCGCTGCGGCGCCGGCGACACGTGCTGCGACGCGGTGCTCGGCGCAGCCATCGATACGCCCGGTCCATGTCGCGCGACGACGATCGCGACGTGCTGGAACCAGCGGTCGTTGCTGCGCGCGTCGGCGGGCGCCGGACGCCCTCGTGGCGTCACGTACTCGGTCAGCTCGAGGATCTCCGATCCGAGGCGCAGCCGCGTGACACGCATCCGCACGGGAAAGACGTCGCGCAGGCGCTCCCACGGCTCGCCACCGAGCTCGACCGTCGCCTCGGGGACGAAGCCGAGGATGCCGGAGTAGAAGGCGACCGATCGGTCCAGGTCCGACACCGTGATGCCGACCGCGTCGACGGTCTGCACCCGCACCTCGGTCGCGCTCGCGACGGCGGCGAGGACGAGCGCGAGGAGCGCCGCGACGGGACGGATCATCGCAGGCGCGCCTTCAGATGGTCGCCGACGCGCATCGCGTTCGCCATGATCGTCAGCGCCGGGTTCACGGCCCCGCTCGATGGGAAGAAGCTGGCGTCGACGACGTAGAGGTTGTCGACCTCGTGCGCGCGGCAGTTCGGGTCGAGTGCGGAGGTCTTCGGGTCGGTGCCGAAGCGCACGGTGCCGTTCTGGTGCGCGACGCCGGCCAGCGGGATGCGTGCCGGGGATGTAGGCGTTCAGGTGGATCAGGTGCTCGTCGTCGCACCGGATGGCCTTGAGCATCCCCTTGAGCTTCGCGATCAGGCGGCGGTGCCCCTCCTCGTTGTTCGGGGTGTAGTCGAGCGTGATGCCGCCGTCGCGTCCCAGCGTGACGCGGTTCTCGTGCGTCGGGCAGGTCCTCGGACGTCAGCCAGAAGGACAGCGTGTGCTCGGCCATCTTCTCGAGCGTCCATGCCCGGGGCGATCCGCGGCGCGCCGGCGCGGAGGATGCTGGCGTCGGTCTTGCCGATCATCGAGATGTGCCCCATCGGGAACTCGAACTCGGGCGTCGGCGAAGTAGAAGTCGTTCAGCCCCCACGTCTTCTGGAAGCGGTCGGGTTCGGGTGGCGCGACACCGCGAGCAGCATCGAGTTCAGATGGCACATGTAGTGCCGCCCGACCACGTCGGAGCCGTTGGCCAGTCCGTTCGGATGGCGGTCGCTCGCCGAGCGCAGCAGCAGCGCGGCGGAGTTGACCGCGCCGGCCGAGACCACGACGATGCTGCCGCGGTAGGTCTCGCGCACGCCGTCGCGCTCGACGTGGACCGCCGTCACCTCGCGCCCCGACGCGCTCGTCTCCAGCCGCTCGACGTACGCGTCGGTGACGAGCGAGACGTTCGGATGCTCGCAGCGCCGGGTCGACGCAGACGACCTGCGCGTCGGCCTTCGCGTTCACCAGGCACGGAAAGCCGTCGCAGGTGTCGCAGCGGATGCAGCGGCTCGTGCGCGGGTTGGCCTCGTCGCGCATGACGCCGACCGGCATGTGGAACGGCCGGTGGCCGAGAGCGCGTCGAGATCGTCGACCAGCTCCTGGATGCGCGGCTCGTGGCTGAGCGGCCCGAAGCGGTACGGCGCGCTCGCCGGCGGCTCGGTCGGGTCGCTGCCGCGCGAGCCCGTGCACCTGGTAGAGATGCTCGGCCTGCGTGTAGTACGGCTCGAGCTCCTCGTAGGTGATCGGCCACGCCGGCGAGACGCCGCCGTGGTGGCGTACCTCGCCGAAGTCCTGCTGGCGCAGGCGGATCAGCGCGGCGCCGTAGAACTTGGTGTTGCCGCCGACGAAGTAGTGCGTGCCGGGGTGGAACTCCTTCCCGTTCTTGTCCCGCCACGCCTCCTTGATGTGGTAGCGGTTCTCGACGACGACCGCGTGCGAGTCCCAGTTCTCGCTTCTCGCGCGGCACGTAGTCGCCGCGCTCGAGCAGCAGGATGCGCTTCCCGGTCGGCGCCAGCCGGTAGGCGAGCGTGCCGCCGCCCGCGCCGGTGCCGATGATGATCACGTCCCAGCGCTCGTCCGTCATGTCGGTTCGATGCGCTCCAGGGCCGCGTGGTTGCAGCGGAAGAGGCACGGCCCGGCCGGCGGGTGGTCGAGCTTGGCGCAGTAGACCCGGTGAGACCCGCGCACGGCCACGTACGCCTGGGCGGCCGCCAGCATCCCCAGCGGTGGGGCGGTGAAGTAGACCCAGAGCGCGTCGAAGTGGCGGGCCGCCAGGGCCGAGGCGAACGACCGGGCCGGGTTCATGCTCATCCCCGACACCGGGGCCTCCAGCGCGATGTACGTGGCCACCAGCGCCCCGCAGAGGTACGGCGTCCAGGGGGCCAGGCGGGGCGTGTTCGAGGCCACGAGGACGACCGTCATCATCAGGAACGAGATGCCGACCTCGGCCGCGAAGGCGACGGCCGTCCCGCGTGCGCCGGGCGCCGTCACCGCGAAGCGCACCGCCGGATGCGCGGCCAGCATGCCCAGGGCGAGACACGCCACGAGGACGCCGGTGACGCCGCCGGCGAACTGCCCCAGGACGTAGCCTCCGGCATCCCGCGGGGCGATCGTCTCGAGGCGGAGGTAGGTGAGAGTCAGCGCCGGGTTCATGTGTGCACCCGAGCGTCGCCCGAACGGCGAGCGGATGAGCGTGATCGCCGTACCGCCCATGGCGAGCCCCATCAGGACCCGGCGTCGCGTCGGGTCGGTCAGAGCGGCATGGACGGGAGACCCCGGATGCTCGAGCAGCGTCGCGAAGGCGCAGGCGGCGATCATGAAGGTGCCGAGGAGCGCGCCCTCGATCGCGTACTCCGCCCAGTGGCGGCCCGCGCTCACGCGCCCGCGCGCGGAGGCGTCAGACACGCGAAGTCCTTCGTGAAGCAGAGGTCGAGCGTCCAGTCGAGCGCCACCCGCACCTTCTTCTCCAGCCGCGGCAGCTTGCTCAGGTAGATCGTCCGCCACAGCCACCAGGCGACGAAGCCCGAGAAGCGGACGCCGAGCACGTTCGCCACGCCGGTCCGCCGGCCGATGGCGGCGAGCTGGCCGAGCGTCCGGAAGCGGAACGGCTGCGGACGGGCACCGATGAGCGCCGCAACGACGTTGAGGGCCACTGCGCGTCCTTCGCGGAGCGCGTGCTGCGCCGTGGGCGGATGCACGCCGCCCGTCCGCGGGTCGGGCACCAGCGCGCAGTCGCCGAGCGCCCAGAGGCCGGGGTGGTCGGGGACCGCGAGGAACTCGTCGACGACGATCCGACCGCGCGCGGTGGTGAGCCCCAGGTCGCGGACGAGCGGATTCGGCGCCGTGCCGGCCGTCCACACCAGTGTGTCCGCCGCGATCTCGCGGCCGTCCGTCAGCGCGACCACGCCGCCGGTCGCCGAGCGCACTCGTGCACCGGTGACGATCTCGACGCCGCGGGACGCGAGCTTCCGCTGCGCGTACGTGCCGAGCTTCGGCCCCAGCTCGGGCAGGATCAGCTGGTCGGGCGTGACCAGGACCATGCGCACGTACTCGGGTCGCAGGTTGGGATAGAAGCGTAGGGCCTCGCGGACGAAGTCGTTGATGCCGCCCACGGTCTCCACGCCGGCGAAGCCGCCGCCGGCGACGACGAAGGTCAGCAGCGGGTGGCGCGCTCCCGCAGCGCACTCGCCGTTGGCCTCCTCGAGCCGATGGATCAACCGGGTGCGCAGCGTCACCGCATCGCCGATCGTTTTCATGCTGATCGCGCACGCCTCGACCCCGGGCAGGTCGTAGAAGTTGGTGCACGACCCCAGCGCCAGCACGAGATGATCGTACGGCAGCGCGTGGGCGTGGCCGTCGCGGCCGTGAACGACGTGGACTTCGCGCGCCGCCAGATCGACCCGCGTGATCTCGCCGACGAAGGTGTCGGCGCGGTGCAGCAGCTTCCGCAACGGGTTGACGATGGTGCCGACCTCGAGGTCGCCCGCGGCCACCTCGTGCAGCATCGGCGTGAACAGGAAGTGGTTGTCCCGCGTCACCAGGGTGACGCGGACGCCGGGATGCCGTGCCAGCGCCCGCTCGAGCTCGAGCGTGGCGTAGACGCCGCCGAACCCGCCGCCGAGTACGACGATCCGACGCGGCAAACCGGGGAGCGTTCGCATGGCCTCTCGGATGCCGCGCCCGCGCCCGGGTTACCGGGCGCTCGACACGGCGGCGCCCTGACGTGCATCGTAGCGCGCGTGGACGCGCATCCCGTCACCGCCCGCTCCCGCCTCGCCGTCAGCACGACCTTCTTCGTGAACGGCGCCGTGCTCGCGAGCTGGGTGCCACACATCCCCGCCGTCAAGGCGGCGCACCGTCTCGACGACGCGCAGCTGGGCGGCGTCCTCCTGGCCATGGCAGTCGGTTCCGTCGTCGCCCTGCCGATGGCCGGGTGGGTCGCCGCGCGTTTCGGCAGCCGGCGGACGACGCTCGTCGCGGCGCTCGGCCTGTGCGCCGCGCTGCCGCTGCCGGTGCTGAGCACGGGCGTGCCGCTCCTCGTCGGCGCCCTGGTGCTCCTCGGAGCGAGCAACGCCACGCTCGACGTGGCGATGAACGCGCAGGCCGTCGTCGTCGAGCGCGGCTACGGCCGTCCCATCATGTCGTCGTTCCATGCGCTGTTCAGCGCCGGCGGCTTGGCCGGCGCGGTGCTGGCCGGCCTGGCGATGGCGGGCGGCGGGTCCGCGGGCGCGCACGTCCTCGCCGCCGCGGCCGCTGGCATGGTGGCGATTGCGTTGGTCGCGCGCTGGCTCGTGCCATCCCCGGCGGAGCCCGACGCGGGTCCGCGCCTTGCGTGGCCAGGCGTCACACTCCTCGGCCTCGGCTTGATGGCGTTCTGCGGTCTCGTGACGGAAGGGGCGATGGGCGATTGGAGCGCCGTCTTCCTGCACGACGTGCTGGCGACCACGCCGGCCCAGGCGGCGGCCGGCTTCGCCGCGTTCTCGCTCGCGATGGCGGCCGGACGCTTCGGCGGCGATCGCCTCGTCGAGCGGTTCGGCGCCGTGCCCGTGCTCCGCGCCTCCGGCGTCGGCTCCGCGGCCGGGCTGACCGTCGCGCTGCTCGCCGAGCGCCCGATGCTGGCCGTCGTCGGGTGCGGGGCGGTCGGCCTCGGCATCGCGAACGTCGTCCCCATTCTGTTTAGCGCCGCGGGACGCACGCCCGGCATCGCACCGGCCGCCGCGCTGGCCGGCGTGGCGACGATGGGCTATCTCGGCTTCCTCGCCGGTCCGCCCGTGATCGGGCTGGTCGCCGACGCCGCCGGGCTCCGCATTGGGCTCGCCGTCGTCGGACTGCTCTGCGCGGTGATCGCGGGTGGCGCGAGTCTGGCCCGGAGGAACGCATGACCGACACGAGCCGCCCGCTCTTCATCCCGGTGATCCTCGGCACCGTCCGCCAGGGTCGTGCGAGCGAGCCCGTCGCGCGTCTGATGGCGGCCGAGGTCGCGCGCCGTCCCGGCGTGACGACCGAGCTGATCGACGTCGCGACGCTGCCGCTGCGGGTCGACGACGCCGGCGAGGCGACGAAGCACCCGCCGTTCGCCGCGGCGATGGAGCGCGCCGACGCGCTGGTGATCGTCTCGCCCGAGTACAACCACGGCTACTCGGGGCTGCTGAAGCACGTCCTGGACAGCTGCCTGAAGGAGTACATCCACAAGGCCGTCGGCATCGTCGGCGTCTCCGCGGGACCGTTCGGCGGGGCCCGCGGCATCCAGGACCTGCTACCCGTGCTGCGCGAGCTCGGCCTGGTGACGATCTTCTGGGACGTGCACGTCGGCAACGCGCGGAACGTCTTCGACGCGTCGGGGACGCTCACCGATCAGGCGGTCCTGCCGCGCATCGACAAGTTCCTCCGCGAGCTGATCTGGATGGCCCGGACGCTCCGCCACGGTCGCGAGCACATCGCGCTGGAGTGACGAGATGACGTGCCCCCACTGCCACGTGCCGATGAACCACCACGCCGACAAGCCGGACCCGGCCGACCCCGAGACGACGATCGCGTTCTACGCGTGCCCGCGCTGCGGTGGCGGAGGCTCCCGCCCGGCGCCGGATACGACAGTCAACGCCTAGGACCTGGTTCGCGATCACGAACGTTGGTAGGACGGCGGGCGTGATCCCCGACGAGCCGGTCCGCGGCCGCACGCCGCCACCGTGGTTCCGCGCGCTCAGCGGCATCGAGCGCGTGCGCGCCTACACGAGGGGGCTCCTGCCCTGGCCACCCCTCGCCCGCCTCCTCGGCATGCGGACGACCCACGTGGCGGCGGGGACGGTGACCATCGCCATGCCAGCGGCCGAAGCGTCCCTGACCCCGAACGGCCAGCTCCAGATCGTTCCGCTCCTGATGTCGGCGCTGGAGGCCGCCAGTCTCACGGCGCTGCCGAGTGGAATGGACATCGCCCCGCTCCGGTTCTCGATCGACCCGTTTCGTCCGGCCTGGCCACGCCCCGGCAACCTGCTCGCGCGGGCCCGCGTCGTGAACAGCGGCAATCTCTACGTCTTCGCCGAGGTGCAGGTGGACGATCCCGACGGTCGACACGTCGCCCAGGGCTCGCTGCACTCGGCGATCCGGCGCGTCGAGCCGGCACCGCCGCCACCGCCGGAGAGCATGCCACCGGTCGCGGAGCCCGTGTACGAGACCCCCGACCCGTATCTGCGCAGCTTCCCGTGCAGCCCGTTCGCTGAACTCCTGGAGCGCGAGGACGGTCTGGCGATCATGCGCACTGCTGGCCGACGGTCGCCTCAAGTCGCCGTTCCACACCCTGTACGGCTTCCAGCGCGAGACCTTCGCTCCGGGACGCGCCTCCATCGCCATCCCGGCGAGCGAATGGTTCTGCTCCCTGGGCACCGACGTCTCGTGGTCGATCCTCGCCGCGCTGGCTGACTCGACCGGCTGGATGGCCGCCCTGACGCTCCACCAACCGGGTCAGTCCATGGTCGGGCTCGACGGCACCGTGCGCTTCCTGCGCGCGGTGCGCCCGGATGGTCGCTTGATTCGAGCGGAGACGATCCTGACCGAGCCCCTCCCGAACCTCTTCGTCGGAGAGACGAAGGTCCACGACGCCGACGGCCGGCTCGTCGCCATGCACTCGGGTTCGCTCATGCGCCTGGAAGCCTCGAAGCGCACCGGCCGGCAACGAAGGGCATCGCGGCGCGTGCTGGCGACACTCCTGTTCACCGACATCGTCGACTCCACCGCGCACGCGGAGCGGCTCGGCGACGCGCGCTGGCGGGCACTGCTCGAGGAGCACAAGTTGGCCGTGCGCCGCGAGGTGTCGCGGCACAACGGCACCGAGGTCGACGCTGCGGGCGACGGCTTCTTCGTCCGCTTCGACTCGCCCGCCCAGGCGATCGAGGCGGCGCGAGCCACCCGCCAGGCGACGGCACCGCTCGCGATCGCGATCCGCGCCGGCATCCACACCGGCGAATGCGAGCTCGAGGGCAACCGCCTCGCCGGCATGGCCGTGCACATCGCCGCGCGCATCCAGGCCGCGGCACAGCCGGGCGAGATCCTGGTGTCCTCGACGGTGAAGGATCTCGCGGTCGGGTCGACCATCCGCTTCACGGACAAGGGCGAGACAGACGCTGAAGGGCGTCCCCGATCCGTGGCGGCTCTGGGCCGTCGCCGACTGATGCCAGGCCTCCGCTCGACAGTGAGGTAGCACAATGCTACCCCAGAGCCATGGGGTTGCCGATCAAGATCAGCGAGGCCCTGGCGCTCGCCGCGCGGACCGAGGCCGGGGTGTTCGAGCGCTCCATCGCCTCCCAGGTCGAGCACTGGGCGCAGATCGGGCGCGCCGTGGAACAGGTGCTGGGCCACGATCAGGTCGCCGCGCTCAAGCGACACGCCGGCATGCCGGAGCTCGCGGACGCGATGCGGAAGGCGTCCACCGAGGCCGGGCAGCGGCGCGCCCTCGAGCACATCCGGAAGCTCGGCGGCCCGCGCTACAGCCTCGACCCGGCCCGGCCAGGGAGCATCCTCCGCGTCGACGCCGACGGAACGCGCACCCGCGGACGCTTCGTGCGTCGCCGATTCGTCGCGGCACGAGACGACTGACGCGGCCGGATGCCCGATCGGCCCGACGGACCATGGCTGATCGTGCTGGCCGGGCCCAACGGCGCGGGAAAGACGACGTTCTTCGACGTCTTCCTGCGCGCCCGCGGCTTCCGGTTCGTGAACGCCGACCTGATCGCCCGCGGCCTCACGGCCGGTGATCCGGCGAACCTCGCCTATCGCGCCGCGGAGCTGGCGGAGATCGAGCGCCAGGCCCTCGTCGCTCGTGGCGACACCTTCGTGATGGAGACGGTGTTCTCCGACCCGGCGGGCACCAAAGTGGCCTTCCTGCGTGACGTCCGCTCGCGCGGCTACCACGTCGCGTTCGTATACATCGGGTTGGCGAATGCGGCGCTCAGCCAGGCGCGCGTCATCCAGCGGGTGGCGCAGGGCGGCCACGACGTGCCGGACGATCGCATCCGGAAGCGGCTGCCACGATCGCTCGCGAACGCCACGCAGGCGCTCCGGTTCGTCGATGCCGGGTGGGTTCTCGACAACAGCGACGCGGACCACCCGTTCCAGCTCGTCGCGACGACGCGGGCGGGCCGGGTGACCCGTCTCCGGCCGTCGGCCCCGCGGTGGTGTCGTCGCATCCTGCCGCGGAAATCATCGGCATAGGACTGCGCTGGCGCGCGACACCACGAAGCCGATCGCCTCGCGCCCTTCGAGCATCGGTGCGCGATCCCGGCCGTTGAAGTAGAGATACCAGCCGCCGCGCTCCGGATCGCGGCGGACGTCGCACGCGTAGACGAAGCGTGCGCTCCAGCCGGCGGTCGGCGCGACGATCGCCTGCTCGTGCGCGTAGCGCCACGCGAGCCCGTCGGGCGACGTCAGGACGGAGATCGCCGACGTGCTGGCCCCGGTCGCGTCGAGCGCGATGCCGTTCTGGAGGCCAACGAAGCCGTCGTCGAGGCGGAGCACCTTGATCGCGCCCGCGCCCAGGTTGCAGCGCGGGTCGTCGCCTCGGGGGGAGAGTACCGGCTGCGGGAGCGCACGCCACGGACCGCCGAGCCCGTCGGCGCGGGCGACGCCCACGTGCAACGGCTCGTTGAAGCCGCAGTCGGGCACGCGAACCAGGGACGCGCTGTAGTAGAGCATCCAGTCGTTGGGCCCGCGGACGGCGCACGGGTTCCCCACTGCCTCGCCGAGTCCCGCGGCCCGGTGCCAGGGGAGACACGGCTCGAGCACCGGCCGCGGATCGCTCCATCGCACGAGGTCCTCGGAGCTCCGCCGCTCGATCCGCGAGCGCCACCTGACGCCGGGGATCCAGGACGATGCCAGCCGGAAGGCTGGGTACCGTTCGTAGAAGAGATGGTACGCGCCGCCGTCGCGCAGGAGGAACGGCCGCATCGCGTGTCGGACCGCGAGGCGCGGTCGCGACCACCGGACGCCGTCGCCGGACGTGAGGTGGTGCACGCCCCAGATCGAGTGCGCGAACAGGTGCCAGCGTCCGTCGGGCGTGTCGTGCGGCAGGAGGAACGTCGGATCGGCGATGATCGGCGACGCCAACGGCGGACGGATCACGGGGTCGGCGCGGGTGGGCGCCCAGACGAGGCGGGCGAAATCGGCGACGGTGTTCGACAACGCGCCCTTGGAGGCCTGGGCTACTCGAGCTCCCTCGCCAGTCGAGCGGCATGACCGGCCGCGCCCATCGCCTCGAAGATGCGCTGCGCCTCGCGCAGGAGGGGTGCGCTGCCGGCGAGACGCCCGCGTTCCTCGATCACGAACGGAGTCTGTGCGCGCGCGCCGGTCTCGTCGATGAGCGCCTCGGCGCGCGTCAGGCACGCCTCGATTGCGGCCTGCGACGCCAAGCCATCGAGCGCCCGCAGCACGCGCGCCTGTGCGAGGTGGGCACGCACCTCCCAGCCGCGAGCACCGATGTCCTGCGCCAGCCGGATCGCCCGGTCCGCGGTGACGCGCGCTGCCTCGCGCGTCGCCGACGCCGAGCTGCGCCTCGGCGAGGAAGGCGAGGAGATTCGGCTCGAAGTCTGCGGAGAGAGGAAGTGCCTGCGCCTGCTCGAAGGCCTCCCGCGCGGCTCGTGGATCCTCGGCGGCGAGATGGGCGCGCCCGAGCGAGAAGCACGCCGTCGCCTGCGCGAACGGGCTCCCGGCACGCTCGGCACACTCCAGCGACTCGCGGGCGTGCCGGAGTCCGCTGTCCGCCGGATTGCCGGCGTACTCGTCGGCAAAGACGTGGAACATGAGGGTCCAGCTCGCGACCTCCCACTGGCTGAGCTCGCGCGCCTGGCGCAGCCCGACTTCGAGATCGGCGACGCCGGGCGCGAGCCTCCCCATCTCGATCTGCGCCCAGCCGCGGCGCGAGCGCGTCCAGATCAGTATGGAGAGACCCACCCGCTCCAGACCGATGTGCGGATCGTCACCGGCAATCTCCAGGGCCTGGTCGAACAGCCGCAGCGCGCCGTCGAGGCGGCCCGAGGAGACGTAGATGTGTCCGAGATTGGCGTGGACGACTGCGCGCAATGTCACGTCCCCCAGCGCGTCGGCGAGTCGGACTGCCTCCTCCCCGATCTCGGCAGCCTTGGCGAGCTGGCCGGTCAGCCAGTAGGCCGGCATCAGGGCGTCTTCGATGTCCAATCGACTGCGCGCATCACCCTGGCGCGTCGCGATCTGCCGACCCTCCGCGCCAAGGCGCTCGAGCTCCTCGGGGGAGAGACCGACCCGCCACGAGCCTGCAGCAGCATGACCCGGGCGCGCAGCCCATGATCGCGTCCTTCCGCGTCGTCGAGAAGCGAGGCGGTGAGCGTGCGCACGCGTGCGAAGTGCTCGAACGACCGCGTCACGTCGCGCATCCACAGCCAGTCGGCGGCCCGGCGATGCCAGCGCGCCGCCGCGAGCGCCTCGCCGGCCTCCTCCCAGTGATGAGCGAGGAGGGCGGCCTGCTCGTCGAGCTTCTCGGCGTGCGCCGCTTCGATCGCCCGCGCCACCGTCGCATGCGTCCGACGCCGGCGCTCCTGCAGCTGCGAGCCGAGCGCCACCTCCTGCGTGAGCGGGTGCTTGAAGGCGTACTCGGCCACCGGATAGAGCGCCTGCTCGTAGACGAACTCGTGCGTCTTGAGGGTGGCCAGCGCCGCGCGCAGCTCGCCCTCGGGCAGCTCGGCGGCGGCGAAGAGAATCGGCTCCGCGAACTCCTTGCCGATCACCGCCGCGGCCTGCAGCACCTGCTTCTCGCGCTCCGGCAGCCGATCGATGCGCGCCGCCAGCACGGCCTGCACCGACGCGGGCACGGCGAGGCGGTCGATCGGCGTGACCAGTCGATAGCTGCCGCGCGTGCCCTGCAGGTTCCCCGACTCGATCAGCGTCTGCACCACCTCTTCGGTGAAGAACGGATTGCCGCCGGTGCGCGCGTGGATCGCCTCGGCCAGTCCGCGCGTGCTCGGATCGTTGCCGAGCAGATCCTCGAGCAGCTTGCGGATCGCCTCGGGCCCGAGCGGCGCCAGCGGCAGCTGCCGGTAGTACGACTTCTGCATCCAGGCGGCGTGGTACTCGGGGCGGAAGTTGAGCAACAGAAAGCTCGGCGAGCCGGCGATCGCATCGACCCACTGCTCGAGAAAGACCTCGCTGCCGGGATCCATCCAGTGGAGGTCCTCGATGAGCGTCACGAACTCCGGCGCCGCCGCGCGGATCGGCGCCCTGCACCAGCCGGCGCAGCACGGCGAAGATCTGGCGTTGCTTGGCCTCCGGATCCATACGCGGCACCGGCCGATCCGGGTCCGGCACGCCGAAGAACTCGAACAGCACCGGCAGCACCTCGCGGAAGGCTCTCATCCAGCAGCAGCATGCGCCCGGCGATCTTCTCGCGCACCGTGCGGTCATCGTCCCGCTCGGTGATGCCGTAGTAGCCGCGGAACACCTGCAGCATCGGCAGGTACGGGATGTTCTTCCCGTGCGCCACGGCGTGCCCCTCGTTCACGGTCATGCCGCGGGCCCGGCAGCGTTCGGCGAACTCGAAGCACAGCCGGCTCTTCCCCGTCCCGGCCTCCGCCACGACGCCGACGACCTGGCCGTGGCCGGCCTGCGCCTGCTCGAGCGCCGCCTCCAGCGTCGCCATGTCCGCGTCGCGGCCGACGAAGCGCGTCAGCCCGCGGCTCCGCGACACGTCGAAGCGCGTGCGCGCGGTGCCGACGCCCAGCAGACGGTGGACCCGCACCGGCGTCGTGCACCCCTTTCACCTGGAAGTCGCCCAGATCCTCCAGCTCGAAGTAGCCCTGCACGAGCGCCGCCGTCGCGCCGGTCAGGTAGCAGGTGTCGGGCGAGGCCAGCGCCTCCATCCGCTGCGCCAGGCCCACGGTGTGGCCCTGCGCCGTGTAGTCCATGCGCAGATCGTCGCCGATCTTGCCGACGACGACCTCGCCGGAGTGGATGCCGATGCGCGTCGAGAAGCCGAGGCCGTGCGTCCGCTTCACCTCGGTGGCGTAGCGGGCGAGCTCGACCGCGCAGATGGAGCGCCGCGTAGCAGGCGCGCTGCGCGTGGTCCTCGTGCGCGATCGGCGCGCCGAAGAGCGCCATGATGCCGTCGCCGGTGTACTGGTTCACCGTGCCCTCGAAGCGGTGCACGCCGTCGGTGAGGATGGCGAAGAAGCGCTCGAGAACTCGTGTGCCACTCCTCGGGGTCGAGCTGCTCGGCCAGCTCCATCGAGCCCTTCACGTCGGCGAAGAGCACGGTGACCTGCTTGCGCTCGCCTTCGAGCGCGCCTTTCGAGTGCAGGATCTTCTCGGCGAGATGCTTCGGGGTGTAGCCGCGCGGGTCCCGGCCGAGGGGGGGGCCGGGCGCTGCGGCGGCCGCCGTGATCCACACGAGCGCGGTATCCTCGCGCCGCGCCACGCGCTGGACGTCGACCAGTTCCTCGATGAGCGCGTCGAGCGACTCGTCATCGAGGTCGAACTGGCGCCGCAGAATCCGCAGCGAGACGCGGCCGTTCTGCTCGAGGTGGCGGCGCACCTCGCCGACGACCTCAAGGAGATTCGTCGTCAGGCCCCCAGCTCCTTCGCCAGCCGCGCCGCGTGCCCGGTCGCACCCATCGCCGCGAACAGGCGGTGGGCCTCGCGGAGACGCTGGTCGCCGGTCGCGGCATCGCCGGTGCACTGCGCGAGGCGCCCCCGCGCCTCGACGATGCGAGGCACCTGCACGCGGGCGCCCGTCTCCTCGACGAGCGCGTCGGCCTGCTTGAGAGCCTGCTCGACCGCGGCCCGCGCCCTCGCACCCCGATCCGCGCACAGCGCGTCGGCCAGCGCGAGCTGCCCGATCAGCTCCGCGTAGCGCTGGCCGCGCTCCTGGGCCAACGCCACCGCCTCGCCGGCCGCGCGGACCCCGGCCGCGGCCTCTCCCCTCCCCGTCTGGGCCCGCGCCAGGTATCCGACGGCCATCGCCTCCTGCTCGAGGCCGATCCGGCGGCCGCGCTCGATCTCGAGCGCGTCGGCGAGGAAGCGCTCGGCGTCCTCGAACTCGCCGGCGACGAGGTGTGCGACCCCCATGTTCGTATAGGCGATGGCTCTCGAGAAGAGACTGCCGAGATCCTCCGCGATGCGCAGCGCCTCGAGCGCTGCACCACGGGCGTCCCCCAGGTCGTCGAAGATGGTCGTACCGATCTGTTCGGCCAGGATGGGGTGAATGCCCAACGCCCAGCCGAGGTTCTCGGGCATCCCCGAGTCGCGGGCCATGCGCAGCGCCGCCACCAGCTCGCGACGCGCGTCGTCGGGCCGCCCCAAGATCCCCAGCACCAGGACGCGGCCCATCAGGAACCAGACCCGGTAGCCGAACCCGGATTCCGCTCGTCCCATCTCGAGGTCGTTGCCGACGATCTCCAAGCCCTGCTCGTGGACGGCCAGAGCGTCGGCGAAGCGGCCGACCTGGGAGGCCGCATAGGCCGCAGTCACGCGCACGCCGGCGCGGGCAGCCGGAGGCCAGCTCGGGTCCGCCGCCTTCAGGTTCTCCATCGCGAGATCGTAGCACTCCCGCACACGTCCGAGGCCCATGAGACGGCCGCCGTAGGACCCTCGCAGCGCGACCGCCGTCGCTTGGTCGCCGGCACGCTCGGCGAGCTGGCTGCCCTCCGCGTAGAGCTCGTCGACCGCGGCCTCCGACAGCCCGAGCCGGAAACCGCCCACGCTCATGATCCGCCAGCAGGCCAGGAGGCGAAGGCGGTTGACCTCGTCGTTCTCGGGTAGGGTGCGCACCAGATCGCGCACTCGCTGCCAGTGCCGCAGCGTGCCGTCCAGGTCCTTGGTTCCCGCCCACGTGGCGGCGCGGGCGTGGAAACGCGCCGCCTCGAGCACCTCGCCGGCCTCCTCGTAGTGGTGCGCGAGCAACGCCGCATTCTCATCGAGGCGCGCGGGCTCGGCGTCCTGGATGGCCTGCGCCACCGCCGCATGCGTCTTCCGGCGCTGCTCCTGGAGCTGGGAGCCGAGGGCCACCTCCTGGGTCAGCGGGTGCGCGAAGGCGTACTCCGCGATCGGGTAGAGCGACTGCTGGTGGATGAACTCGGCGTTGCAAAGGGCGGCCAGCGCGCTCGACAGCTCCCCCGCCGGCAGCGCTGCGACCGCCGCCAGGATCGGCTCGGCGAACTGCTTCCCGATCACCGCCGCCGCTGCAGCACCTGCTTCTCGCGCTCGCGCCAGCCGATCGATGCGGGCCGAGAGGACGGCGTGGACGGAGTACGGTACCTCCAGGGCCTCCACCGGCGAGGTGAGCCGATAGGCGCCGCGCTTCCCCTCGAGCGCGCCCGAGTCGATCAGCGAGCGCACGATCTCCTCGGTGAAGTACGGATTGCCGTCGGTGCGCTCGTGGATGCGATCGGCGAGCCCGGCGACGCTGGCATCGCCGCCCAGCAGATCGTCCAGCAGCTGGCGGATCGCCTCGGGCCCGAGCGGATTGAGTGGGAGCTGCTGGTACCACGTCTTCTGCATCCAGTCGGCGCGGTACTCCGGCCGGAAGTTCAGCAGCAGCAGCCCGGGACCGTTGACGATCGCGTCGACGTACTCGCCGACGAACGCGTCGCTCGCGGCGTCCACCCAGTGGAGGTCCTCGATCAGGATCACGAAGCCGTTCGGATTGCCCGCGCTCGATCAACCGGCGCACCACGGCCACGAGGCGCCGCTGGCGCGCGTCGGCGTCCATGGACGGCGCCGGTCGCTCGGGATCCGGGCACGCCGACGAAGTCGAAGACCAGCGGCAGGACGTCGCGGAAGCTGTCGTCGATGAGCAGCAGGCGGCCGGCGATCTTCTCGCGCGACCTGGCGAGCGTCGTCGCGCTCGTCGACGCCGAAGTAGCCGCGGAAGATCTCCAGGATCGGCAGCAGCGGAATGTTCTTCCCGTGCGGCGACGCCGCTGCCCTGGAGGACGGTGAGGCCGGCGGCCCGGCAGCGCTCGGTGAACTCGAAGCACAGACGGCTCTTGCCGACGCCCGCGTTGGCGACGATGCCGAGCGCGCGTCCCTTGCCCTGCTTGGCGCTCGCCAGCGCCGACTCCAGCGCCTGCATGTCCGCGTCGCGGCCGACGAAGCGCGTGAGGCCGCGGGCGCGCGAGACGTCGAAGCGCGTGCGCAGCGCGCCGACGCCGAGCAGCTCGAAGACGGGCACCGGATCGCTGACGCCCTTGACCGTGAACGCGCCGAGGTCCTCGAGCTCGAAGTAGCCCCTCGCGCGCTCGGCGGTTTCGCTCGTGAGGTAGACCTTCCCGGGCTCCGCCAGGCTCTCCATGCGCGCCGCGAGGCCGACCGTGTGGCCCTGGGCGGTGTAGTCCATGCGCAGATCGTCGCCGATCCTGCCGACCACCACCTCGCCGGAGTTCATGCCCATGCGCACCGAGAACTCGAGCCCGTGCTCGCGCTTGCACCTCGCGCGCGTAGGTGCGGAGCCCGTCGCCAGGTGTGAGCGCCGCGTAGCAGGCGCGCTGGGCGTGGTCCTCGTGCGCGATCGGCGCGCCGAACAGCGCCATGATGCCGTCGCCGGTGTACTGGTTGACCGTGCCCTCGAAGCGGTGCACGCCGTCGGCGAGGATGCGCGAAGAAGCCGTCCATGATGCGCGTGCCAGCTCTCCGGGTCGAGCTGGCTCGGCCAGGTCCATCGAGCCCTTCACGTCGGCGAAGAGCACGGTCACCTGCTTGCGTTCGCCTTCGAGCGCCGAGCGCGACGTGAGGATCTTGTCGGCGAGGTGCTTCGGTGTGTAGGAGCGGGGATCGGGGCTGGCGGACCGGGGCTCGGGAACCGCACCCAGAGCGAGCGCCGCCCGGCACTTGCGGCAGAACTTCGCGGTGGGCCGGTTGCCGGCGCCGCAGGTCGGGCACGCGGCCTCCAGCGGTGCGCTGCACTCCTCGCAGAAGAGCGAATCGGCGAGGTTCTCGGTCTGGCACTTGGGGCATCGCATCAGCCCGGTCTACCTCCCGTAGCGGCGGCGCATCTCCGCCAGCATCCAGTCGCGCGCCGCCGCGTTGCCGGCGACGAGCGCCCGCAGCCGCTCGCGCGAGATGGCGTAGGTGATCATGTGGGTCATGGCCGTCACCGTGGCGGACGCGCACCGTGTCGAGCAGCACGCCGCGCTCGCCGACGACGTCGTGCTCGCCGACCGTCGCCACGCCCTTGCGGCCGATGGTGACGACGGCGTGCCCTTCCTCGATGATGTAGCACTCGGGCGACTCGCCGCCCTCCGTGCACAGCAGGTCGCCGGGCTCGAAGCTCATCGGATACGCGGTGGCGGCGAGCTGCTCCAGCTCCTCCGTGCTGCAGCGCGCGAACAGGCTGTTGCTCGCGCAGCAGGCGCGACCGTCGCCGCGAGGCGCGCTCCGGTGCGCACCGGCACCGAATCGTGGCGCGCCGGCTCGGTCTCGATGCGTTGGCGCAGCTCGGCGCGCCAGCGCAGGTCGGCGTCGGTGTCGCCCGCCCGCGGCCGCAGCCCGCGCTCGGCGTGCTCGCTCGTCGCGGTCGCGGACGGCTCGCCGGCGCACGGCGCGGCGGCGGCCGCGACGCCGGCGCGCGCGACTCGATGCGGCACGGCACGCGACGTTGAGGGCGGTGAGGCCGCGCAGCGTCAGGCGATCCTGGAAGCGCGGCTCGTCGCCGGCGAGCTCGATGTGGTCGAAGCGCTGCAGCAGCGTGCGGAACGTGATCTCGATCTCCGCCCGCGCCAGCGCGGCGCCGAGGCAGAAGTGCACGCCGCCGCCGAAGGTCAGCGGCTGGATGTCGGTGCGCGTCACGTCGAGCTGGTCGGGGTTGGGGTAGCGCGCCGGATCGCGATTGCCGGCGCCGAGCAGGGCGAAGACCTGCTCGCCGGCGGGGATGGTCACGCCGCCGACCTCGACGCTGGCCTCGGTGACCCGGTTCACCAGCTGCGCGGTGCCGTCGTAGCGCAGGAACTCGTCCGGCAGGTTGGCGAACAGCGACGGGTCGCGGCGCAGCAGCGCGAGCTGCTCCGGCTGGCGCAGCAGCGCCAGCAGGCCGTTGCCGAACAGGTTGGTGGTGGTCTCGAAGCCGGCCGCGAAGAGCAGCGAGGCGAGCGTGACCAGCTCGTCGTCCGACAGCCGATCGCCGCCGACCTCCGCCGTGGCCAGGCTGCTCAGCAGATCCTCGCCCGGCTGGCGGCGCTTCTCCGCGATCAGCTCCAGGAAGTAGGCGCGGATGGCGAGCTGCGCGGCATCGGCCGCCGCCATCTGCTCGGCGGTCGGCTGCATCTCGAAGATGGCCACCAGATCGCGCACCAGCTCGCGGAACTGCGGCCGATCCGCCTCCGGCACGCCGAGCATCTCGCCGATGATCGTCACCGGCAGCGGGAAGCCGACGGCTTCGAGCACGTTGCCGCCGCCGGCCTCGGCCACCGGATCGAGCAGCTCGTTCGACGACGCGCTCGATGACCGGCTTGAGGTTCTCGATCATGCGCGGCGTGAACGACTTGGTGACCAGCTTGCGCAGCCGCGTGTGCTCCGGCCCGCTGGTGTTCAGCATCGAGTGCTCGCCGGCGGTCAGCGACGGATGCGTGCGCCAGTCGGGGCCGAAGCGCTGCTCGATCTGCGGCGCGTAGTCCTTGCCGAGGCGCGGGTCGCGCATCGCCGCCCAGCAGTCGTCGTAGCGGCTGAGCACCCACATCCCGAGCTTGGTGCGATGCACCGGGCGCGGTCTGCGCGCAGCTGGTGGTAGAGCGGGTACGGGTTGGCGCGGCCCTCCGCCGTGAGGAACAGCTTGGTGAAGATCGCGTCCGCGTCGCGGTGTGGCGCCTCGTGTCGGTCCGGTGTCATGGCGCCCCCTCCCGCAACGTTCGGGCTATCTCGCACGCTCGACGGCGACGGAGCAAGGTGGTATCACCGGCTCCAGGCATTGCGCGGGGCGAGCACCCGGCGTTACCCTGACGTCATGACGCCGGTCCACCCCGCCCCGACCCGGCTCGACGCCGAGCAGTACTTCGGCCTCGTGGCCCGGGGCGACATCCGCCCCGACGATCGTGTGGAGCTGCTGGAAGGGGTGGTGGTGTCGATGGCGCCGCAGGGGTCGCCGCACGCGAACGCGATCGCACGAATCACGGCGCTCCTGATCCCGCTGATCGGAACCCGTGGCGTCGTCCGGGTGCAGTGCTCGTTCCGCGCCGGACGCTACAACGTGCCCGAGCCCGATTTCGCGGTCGTGCCCGGACCGCTCGAGCGCTGGGAGGACGTGCACCCGAGCGAAGCCCTCCTGATCATCGAGGTGTCGGACTCGTCCCTCCCGACCGACCGCCTGAGCAAGGCCGCCATCTACGCCGCCGCCGGCGTCCAACAGTACCTCGTGGTGAACCTGCCGGGCGACCGGATCGAGACCTTCGCCGGCCCCGACGTTGCCGCCGCGCGATGGACCGCGACGCGACCGGCGCTCCGCGGCGACCGCATCCCGCTCATCGCGTTCCCCGGGCTCGCGCTCGCGGTCGACGACATGCTGCCGCGCCACTGATCGCCGTCAGCGATTGAGCGCGGCGGCGATCGCACGGGCGCGGCCGGTAGCACCCATCTTCGTCAAGGCTTCGTGCGCGCGACGGAGATGCACCTCGTGCTGCCGCGTGTCGCCACGCAGTTCGGACAGGGCGGCCCGTTCGACGAGGACGAGCGGCGTCAGGTTCTGGGCGCCGGTCTCGGTGATCAGGCGATCGGCGGCGTCCAGTGTCTCTGCGATCCGCGCCACCTCCGCCGCGCCCGCATCGACTCGCAGCGCCGCCGACAGCGCCAGTGCCGCCTGGACCGCGTCGAGGCGGAGCCCGATCCGGAGGCTGGTCGTCAGCGCATCGTCGGCCATCGCACGAGCGTCGCCCGCACGCCCAGCGGCCAGCGAGGCATGGGCCAGCAACCACCCCAGCCGCTGCTCGGCGGTCTGGTTGCCGGCGCTGCACAGCGAGCGAGCTTCACGAGAGGGCCTCCATGGCCTCCTCCGGCCTGTCGTCGAGGAGGAGCTGCGTGCCGAGGCACTCACGGGCGATGACGCGCGACATCGCCCCCAGCCGCTCGCTGAGGGCGACGGATCGCTGGGCGGCCTCGCGGCACAGGTCGGGCTCCGCGATCAGAAAGCCGAGCTCGCTGAGCGTCCCCCAGCAGAAGACCTCCCCCTCCGGATCCCCCACGCCGCGGGTGATCTCGACGCCGCGCGCCAGGTGTTCCCGCGCGCGCGCGAGCACACCACCGTAGAGCTCGATACGACCGAGGATGGCGAGGGCGTTCCCGTGAGCGCTGATGCCCCAGTCCCGCAGGCCCCAATCCGAATGGTCGCTGGTCAAGGTGAGCTGCTCCAGAGCGCGCGCCCGCACCGCGGCGAGGTCTCCCCGGTTCACCAACGGCATCAACGACGGCCAGAGCGCGCTCGCGCGCCGGTCCTCGTCCGGGAGGTCGCGCGCAACGCGCTCCCACTCCGACGCGTGCGTGATCGCGGCGTCGAGGAGGTTGCTGCCACCCTCGTAGACCGACAGCGCCTGGTACATGTGGCCCGCGTAGCGGGGGTCGTTCGTGCGTGCGGCCCAGCCGAGCCCTTCGTCGAACAGCTGACGCGCCTCGCCTTCCGGAAGGCCGATGCGAAAGCCGAGCGCCAGCACCCCGAAGCAGGCCCTGGCCCCGAGCGCGGCGGCGTCGGGATCGTCGGGCACCGCGCGCAGCAGCTCGCGCGCCCGCTGCCAGTGACGCCCGGACTCGGCGAAGTCGCTCTTGCCGATGAAACGCGCCGCGCGCGTGTGCCACTGCGCGGCCGCGAACGTCTGGCCCGCCTCCGCGCAGTGATGCGCCAGCAGCGCGGCCTGCTCGTCGAGCTTGTCGGCGTGCGTCGCCTCGATGCGCCCGCGCCACCGCCGCGTGCACCTGTCGCCGCCGCTCCTGGAGCTGCGAGCCGAGCGCCACCTCCTGCGTCAGCGGATGCTTGAAGGCGTACTCGGCGACCGGGTAGAGCGACGTCTCGTAGACGAACTCGCGCCCCTTCAGCGTGGTCGAGCGCGCCGGCGAGCTCGGCCGTCCGCCAGCGGCGTGCGGCCGGTCGCGGCGAGCACCTGGCGGAGAATCGGCTCGGCGAACTCCTTGCCGATCACCGCCGCGGTCTGCAGCACCTGCTTCTCGCGCTCCGGCAGCCGATCGATGCGCGCGCCGAGCAGCGCCTGCACCGAGGGCGGGCACGTCGAGGCGCTGCGATCGGCGTGCGTCAGTCGATAGCTGCCGCGCGTGCCCTGGAGGTTCCCCGACTCGATCAGGCGCCTGCACGACCTCCTCGGTGAAGAACGGGTTGCCGCCGGTGCGCGCGTGGATGTCGTCGGCCAGCCCGCGAATGCTCGGATCGGTCGCCGAGCAGATCGCCGAGCAGCGCGCGGATGGCGTCGCTGCCGAGCGGCGCCAGCGGCAGCTGCCGATAGTACGACTTCTGCATCCACTCGGCGCGGTACTCGGGGCGGAAGTTCACGACGAGGAGGCTCGACGAGCCGGCGATCGCGTCGACCCACTGCGCGAGCAGCGCCTCGCTGCGCCGGATCGAACCAGTGCAGGTCCTCGATCAGCGCGAAGACCCGGTCGGCGCCCGCGCGCCGATCCTGCACGACACGGCGCACGACGGCGAAGAGCTGGCGCTGCTTGGCCTCGGGATCCATGCGCGGCACCGGACGCTCCGGATCGGGCACGCGAAGGAACTCGAACATGACCGGCAGCACGTCCCGGAACCCCTCGTCGAGCAGCAGCAGGCGGCCGGCGATCTTCTCGCGCGCCGTGGCGTCGTCGTCGCGCTCGGTGATCCCGAAGTAGGCGCGGAACACCTCGAGCATCGGGCAGGTACGGGAATGCTCTTCCCGTGCGCGACGCGCGTGCCCCTCGTTGACGGTGATGCCGCGCGCGCGGCAGCGCTCGGCGAACTCGCAGCAGAGCCGGCTCTTGCCGGTGCCCGCGGCGGCGACGACGCCGACGACCTGCCCGTGCCCCGCCTGCGCCTCGGCGAGCGCGGCCTCGAGCGTCGCCATGTCGGCGTCGCGGCCGACGAAGCGCGTGAGCCCGCGGGCGCGCGAGACGTCGAGGCGGGTCGTCGCCGTCCCGGTGCCGACGAGGCGATGCACGCTGCACCGGCTCGGTGACGCCCTTGACGCGGAACGTCGCCGAGGTCCTCGAGCTGGAAGTAGCCGCCGACCAGCGCCGCCGTCGCGGCGGTGAGGTAGCAGGTGTCGGGCGACGCGAGCGCCTCCATCCGCTGCGCCAGGCCGACGGTGTGTCCCTGCGCCGTGTAGTCTCATGCGCAGATCGTCGCCGATCGTGCCGACCACGACCTCGCCCGAGTTGAGGCCCATGCGCGTCGAGAAGCCGATCGCCGTGCTCGCGCTTCACCTCGGTGGCGTAGCGCGCGAGCTCGTCGCGCAGGTGGAGCGCCGCCCAGCACGCGCGCTGGGCGTGGTCCTCGTGCGCGATCGGCGCGCCGAAGAGCGCCATGATGCCGTCGCCGGTGAACTTGTCGACGAAGCCCTTCGAAGCGCTCGACGCCGTCGGAGAGGATCTGGAAGAAGCGCTGCATGATGCGCGTCCACGCCTCCGGATCGAGCTGCTCGGCCAGCTCCATCGAGCCCTTCACGTCGGCGAAGAGCACGGTCACCTGCTTGCGCTCGCCTTCGAGGGCGGAGCGCGAGCCGAGGATCCGCTCGGTGAGGTGCTGCGGCGTGTAGTCCCTGGGCGACCGCGCGGGCTCCGCAGGTCGCGGCGTGCGATCTGCCGCCGCGACCTGCGTGCCGCAGTCGTCGCAGAACCGTGCGCCGGGGCGCGGGGTCGCTCCGCAGCGCCCGCAGCGCACGGCGAGCGGGGCGGCGCACTCCTCGCAGAACTTCGCCCCGTCGCGGTTTTCGTGTTGGCAAGACAGGCAGCGCATGTGGTGTCTATCGGGCTTGGGAGGCGTAGCACGGGAGGAGTCCGGGGTGGAACCTCCGGGCTACCGGACGCGTTCGAGCTGGCGCCCGAACACCACGGCGTCCGTCGTCGGCAGGTCGCACACCCCTCGCTTGCACACGTACCCCGTGGCACGGCCACCGAGCGCCACCTTGCCCTCCACCAGCGACGCAACCGCCGCCGGCGCGTTGCCGCGCACGACGACCAGCACCCGGTTCGGCACGAACTGCGCTCGCAGCGCCGCGAAGAACGGGGCGAGGCCGCCGGAGCCGTCAACGAGCACGATCTCCTTCGGTGCGTCGAGATGGAAGTCGAGGGCGAGGAGCATCTCGCCGAGCGACCCGGGCGCCGCCGCGAGTCCCGGCGCGGCCGCGCTGAGGACGCGCTCGCCACGACGGCGGTAGGCGTCGTCGGTGGTCAGCTCGGCGAGCCGCAGCAGGGTGAGCGCGTGGACCGAGTTGCCGGACGGTTCGGCGCCGTCCGTCCCGGGAGTGAAGCAGGCGTGAGCAAACGGGCCAAGCGTCCGCGCCATATCCTCGTCGCCGACGACGGCTCGAAGTGCGCGGCCCGCGCGAGCGCGCTCGCCGTCGCCCTCGCCGCCGCGACCGGCGCGCGGCTGACCGCCGTCGTCGTGCGCGAGCCCGTCGAGACGCGCGAGACGGCACGCCGACCTGATCGTCGTCAGCGCGCGCGGGTGTCGTGTGCGTCGTGCGGTGAGGGGTCCCGGGCTCACTCGCCCTGGAGCGTGACGCGCGACGTCTGACTCGCCCCTGCCGCCCGAATCGTCAGGTCCGCGGCGATCTGCTCGCCCGCCGCGAGCTTCACGCTTCTGAGCCCGACCTTGAGAGTCGCCGTGCGGCCGCGCCGAATGGCGAAGTGCGCCTTCCCGAGGACCTTCGGCTTGGCACCGCTCGCTGCCGACGTGAGCCGGAGGCTGCCCTTGCACGCCTTCTTCGTCGTGGTCGCGCAGACGATCGTCACGAGCGCCTTCTTCTTGACGACGTGGATGACCTCGTCGGCGACGAAGGGCCCGTTGACGACGTGGAGGCCGATCGTGCCGGACGCGGCGCTCCCGACGTCCTGCGCGGCTGTCGCCGCGAGCGAGAGCATCGAGGCGCCCGTCGTCGTTGCGGCCTGCAGGTCGAAGGTGGCCGTCACGCTCTGCTTCGCGTCGAGGCGATCGAGCTGGCAGCTCACAGCAGGGCTGGTCGTGCACGTTCCACCCGGGATGCTGGCGCCGACGACCGTGACGTCGAGGGTCGTGCCGACCGTCAGGACGAGGCGCGTCGCGTCGTCCGGGCCGTCGTTCGCGATCAGCGCCGAGAGCGTCGTCCCTCCCCCGGCCCGACGAAGATCGCGGTCAGTGTCGGCGTCACGTGCAATGCGGCCACGAAGCGCGACACGGCGAGGCCGCCGTCCGTCGCCGCGTAGAGCGCGGCGTGATCGCGGTCGAGCGAGAGCGAGCGCACGAAACGGTTCGGAAGCCCGTCGGAGAACGTCTGCCAGGAGCCTCCGGCATCGGTCGAGCGGAGCACCCCGTCCTGCGTCGCGGCGTAGAGCGTCTGCGGGCGGAGTGGATCGACCATCACGTCGGTGACGCCCGTCCCCGGGGGAAGCGCGCCGGTCGGCGCGAACGAGGTCGCTCGATCGACGCTCCGCCACACCGACGCGCCGACCGCCGCGTAGAGCGTCGCGGGCTCGGTCGGGTCGATGGCGATGTCGCTCACGGTGCCCGCCGGCAGCCCGCCGCCGGCCGTCGTCCACGGCATGCCGCCGGCCGTCGTCTTGTAGAGGGCACTGTCGGCCGCGAGGTAGGCGATGTCGGCGTCCGTCGGGTCGACGGCGAGCGCGGAGGGAAAGTTGATGGTCATTCCGGTCGGGATGGGGTTCCAGGTCACCCCGCGATCGACGCTCCGCTGGACGAAGCCGACGGCCCCGGAGAAGGCGGCGCCGTAGACGATCCGCGGGTCGGTCTGTGCGATGGCGAGGACCCCGTCGTAGAAGGACGTGCCGAACGACCGGGGAATCCACGTGCGACCGCCATCCGTCGAGGCGAAGAACGACGGGCTCGAGGCGGCGAGCACGTTCGCGGGATCCACGGGGTCGACCACGAGCCGCTCCACGCCGGTGGCCGTGAACCCATCCGACGACGCGGCGAAGGTGGCACCCCGGTCGTCGCTCCGGAGAATCCCCCGGTCGTTCGTGCCGACCAGAAGCGATCCCGGGGCGGTGGCCGCCACCTGCGACACGCCGAGACCCGGGATGCCGGCGTCGAGGCGTTCCCAGCTGAGGCCGGCATTGGTGCTCCGCGCCAGGCCGTTGCCGAAGGCATAGACGCGCGACGGCCCGGAAGGATCGACGAGCAGACGGTAGACGGAGAACGGCGGCGGCGGCGCCGGACTCCACGAGATGAACGCGGTCGACGTTGCGTAGACGGTATTGCCGCTCGCGCCCAGGAGACGGGTGCCAAGGACCGCGATTGCGCCGAGGGACGTGCTCGCCGGAAGACCGCTCGAGATGTCGGCCCAGGCGGCCGCGGCCGTGGACGTGCTGACGGCGCCGTAGAAGCTCGCCCCGTAGAGCGTCGTACCGTCGAGGGCGAGACCGCCGTCGAGGTTGGACGCCCAGCCGGTGTTGAAGGCCGTGAACATCGCGCCGTGGTCGACGCTGCGCGACGCGCCCGCATTCGAGGTCGACACGTACACCACACCGGCGTTCGCCGGATCGAAGACCATGCCGCTGATCTGCGGGCCGGTTGGCACCGTCACCGGGCCCCAGCTGCTCCCGCCGTCCACCGAACGGAAGAGGCCCCCGTTCGTGCCCGCCAGCACGATCGACGGGCTTGCCGGATCGATCGCTAGGGGGCCCACGATGCCGTTCCCGATCCCCGCGGCCGCCCCCGCGAACGACCACGACCCCCCGCCGTCGAGGCTGCGGAAGACGCCACCGACGCCGGTGTTGGATCCGGAGTCGCTCGCCGCGAGGACGACGGATCCGCGGACGACGATGGTCCGGATGGGAAAGTCGCCGGTGGGCGGTGTCCGCACCCAGGTGGCGCCACCGTCGGTCGAGCGGAAGATCGCCCCGCCCGCGGTCCCGGCGTAGAGCGTATTCGGTGCCGCCGGGTCGAGCCCGAACCCGGTCACGATCGCGGGCGAGGGGCCCGTACTCGACCAGGTCGCCGCCCGCGCCGGCACCGCGAGCAGCATTCCCAGCAGGACTGCGAGCACGACCCGTCGCGCATCCACGTCCACCACCTCTACCCTCATTGGTTCTATCCAAGACGTCGGCGGGTTTCCAACGCGGCGTCCAGGCAGGCACGACGCTCAGGCCCGCGACGAAGGCGAAACGCACGCGGCCCGTCGTCGGCGATCGCCTGCATCTCAAGCTGTGAGGGGCCTGAGCTCCAGCGAAGGTTGGCGACACGTGCTTCTTGATGGCTGAGACTCAGGGTGACCGTCCCACCCTGAGCCTCGCGTTGTCCCAGCTGCGGAAGGTGGCTGCTCGTGGAGCCGGCGCCGATCACGGCAGGCGGAATCGGCACGACGGGCCGGAGGCGCGACTGAGCCGGCGGTCGAGCGTCGCGAGCGGAACGCCGAACGCCTCGGCGACGGCGACGTACCAGGCATCGTAGCTCGTCACGGTGCGCCGAAGGGCCCAGACGCGCTCGGCGAACGGCTCGAACGGCACCAGCAGTATGTCGAGCGCGAGCAGATCGCCGTATGCCGCGGTCGCCTCGGAGGCGGTCAGCGTGCGGTCGCGCTCGAGGCGGCGCAGAATATTCGTGGCCTCGACCAGCACGAGGTGGGGCGCGACGAGGTCGCGCTCCGCAAACACCGCTTCGGCCCAGGACCCCTCGGCGCCCGCGTCCGTGAGTGCGGCGACCACCACCGAGGCGTCGACGACGGCGCTCACCGCCGATCGGCATCGCGGTGGCCGAGTATCCGCCGCCCGGACACGCGGCGGGCGACCTGCTTGCGGGCCCGCACCCGTTCGAGCCAGGCGTCCACGGACGGCCGGGCAACCAGGCGCTCGAGCTCCCCCTTCAGGTACTCCTGCATGGACTTGCGCTCGCGGGCAGCGCGGGCGGCGAGCTCGTCACGGACCTCTTCAGCAATGTCACGAATCGTGATCTGGACGCCCATGACTGCAATACGCCATCGGTGCCAGCAATTTGCAAGCACGGCGAAATCTGGGTCTCCGCCGGTGACGACCGGCCGGTCAGCCGGCGCGCGCACCGGTGGGCGCGAGCTGGCGGGCGAACACCGCCGCGTCGGTCGTCGGCAGATCGCACACCCGCCGCTCGCAGACGTAGGCGGTGGCGCGCCCGCCGAGCGCGACCTTCCCCTCGACGAGCGGGGCTACCGCGGCCGGAGCGGGGTCGCGGAGGACCACCAGCACCCGATTCGGCACGAACTGCGCCCGCAGCGCGGCGAGGAACGGGTCGAGGCCGCCGTCGCCGTGCGACCAGGACGATCTCCTTCGGCGCGTCGAGGTGGAAGTCGAGGGCGAGCAGCATCTCGCCGAGCGACCCGGGCGCCATCGCCGAGCCCGGGCGCGGCCGGCGCGCAGGACGCGCTCGGCGCGGCGGCGGTAGGCGTCGTCCGTCGTCAGCTCGGCGAGGCGCAGCAGGTTGAGCGCCTGGACCGAGTTGCCGGACGGCTCGGCGCCGTCCGACAGCGGCTTCTCGCGCGCGAGCAGCGTCGCGGCGGCGTCGCTGGTCGTGAAGAAGCCGCCGCCGCTCGCGTCCTCGAAGTGGGTGGCGAGCACGCGGTCGAGCGCGATCGCCTCGTCGAGCCAGCGCGCATCGCCGGTCGCCTCGTAGAGGTCGAGCAGGCCGGCGATCAGGAAGGCGTAGTCGTCGAGGTAGGCGTCCGGCGCCCGGGCGGCCGTCGGTCATGCTCCGGACGAGGCGTCCGTCCTTCCGCATGGGTGCGAGCACGAAGTCGGCGGCGCGCGGCGCGCGGTCGTCGCGTAGCCCGGATCGCCGAGGACCAGCGCCGCGCGCGCGTACGCGGAGATCATCGAGCCCGTTCCAGGCGGTGACGATCTTCTCGTCGCGGAGCGGCGGCGGGCGACGCGCGCGTGCCGCGTGGAGACGTGGCGCGCGTCCGCCACGAGCGTTCCCCGCGTCGGCGCGGGGGATCGCCAGCTCGTCGCGCGACGGCGTCGAGTGGCCGAGGCGTGTGGAGGACGCTGCGCCCGTCGACGTTGCCGGCGGGCGTGACGGCGTACCAGGCGCGGACGAGCCGCGCCTCGTCCGGCCCGAGCACCGCGTCGATCTCGTCCGGCGTCCAGGTGAAGAACCAGCCCTTCCTCGCGGTGGCCGTCCGGGCCCGGGCTGTCCGCGTCGGTCGCCGAGTAGAAGCCGCCCTCCGGCGAGGTCATGTCGCGCGCCGACGTAGCGCGAGGACGTCGCGCGCCACGTCGGCGAACGTCCGCGCGCCCGGTCGCCTGGTACGCCTCGAGGTACGCGAGGGCGAGCAGCGCGTTGTCGTAGAGCATCTTCTCGAAGTGCGGCACGCAGCCACTGCGGGTCGGTCGCGTAGCGATGGAAGCCGCCGCCGACCTGATCGTGGATGCCGCCCGCGGCCATGCGCTCGAGCGTGACCTCGGCCATCCGCCGCGCGTCCGCGTCGCCGGTCCGCCGGTGCTGGCGCAGCAGGAAGCGGACCGGCAGGTCGCTCGGGAACTTCGGCGCTGGCGGCGGAGCCGCCGTCGGCGTCGTCGAACTGCTCGCGCGTCGCCGCCACGGCGGCGCGCGAGCGCCGCGGCGTCGGGCGGGGTCGCGCCGCCGGGGGCGGCGGCGAGGCGCTGTCTGCGATCGTCTGCGGCGAGATCCGCCGCGGCGTCCGCGACCCGTCGCGGGTTGGTCAGCCACACGCGCTTCGCGACCGTCTGCAGCACGGTGAGGAAGCCCGAGCGGACGCCGCGGTCGCCGTCGCGCGCCGGAAAGTAGGTGCCGCCGTAGAACGGCTGGCGATCGGGCGTGAGCCACACGGTCATCGGCCAGCCGCCGCCGCCGGTGAGCGCCTGCACCGCGCTCATGTAGACCGCGTCGACGTCGGGGCGCTCCTCGCGATCGACCTTGATCGCGACGTAGTGCTCGTTCAGGTAGCGCGCGATCTCCTCGTCCTCGAACGACTCCTCCTCCATCACGTGGCACCAGTGGCAGGTCGAGTAGCCGACCGAGAGCAGCACCGGCCGGCCGAGGCGGCGCGCCGTCTCGAACGCCTCGTCGCCCCACGGGTACCAGTCGACCGGGTTGTGCGCGTGCTGCTGGAGATACGGGCTCGCCTCGAGGACGAGCCGGTTCGTGTAGCGCGGCGAGCCGTCGGGTCGGAGGTGGCGCGTGCGCGGACGCTCGCCGGCGGGCCGCGACGCCGACGCCGCCCGGATCGCCGCGGTGGTCGTCGCGTCCATCGGCGGGGCCCCGGGGAGGGGATCCGACGGCGGCCCGCCACCCGTTCCGCAGGCGACGGCGAGGGCGAGGGTCACGGCCGGGAGCCGACGGCGCATGCGCGGTCGGCCCGGCGCATCGGCGCTACGCGCTGAGCTGCGCAAGGAGCCCGGCGGTGTCGACGAAGTGGACGTCCTCGGCCACCAGCCCGGCGGCGTTCATCGTCGTGAAGGTCGCGCCCTCGACGCGCACGCGGCGGCCGGTGGGCGGCATGCCGAACAGCGGACCGAGATTCGTGCCGGTCATGACCCAGCGATCCGCGTGCCGCGCGCCGTCGACGACCAGGACGATCCGCTCGAGATGGAAGTCTGGAAACGCCGCCAGCAGGTTCGCCGCGCGCTCGCGGATCGCCGCGCGCCCGCGCAGCTCCGCCGGTCCGCCGACCTCCCGCAGGACCGCATCCTCCGCGAACACCGCAGCGACGGCCGTCCGCGTCGTGCGCGTTCCACGCCGCATAGGTGCGGTCGTTGACGTCCTGGGTCTGCGGCTCGGATGTCCGCCATGCGGCGAAACCTACGCTCTGCGGGTCTTCCTCGGCAACGGCCGGGCCGGCCGCCGGCCCCGCTGCTTCGAAGCCTTGGCGCGTCCCCGCTCGTCCGGTCGGTGCGCTGCAGGCGCACCGAGGCGCTCGTCGTCGGCCGTGATCTCCGCCTCGACCGCGCGGAACGCGTCCATGAAGGCCCGCGCCGCCGGCGACACCGAGCGGCCCCGCAGGTACATGAGGCTGTAGCCCGTGCGCATCACCGGCACGCGGAAGTCGAGCAGCACCAGATGGCCCGATTCGAGGTCGGCGGCGAGCATCGACCGCGTCCCGGGGAACACCGCGTCGCTGTCGCGTAGGATGCACCGCGCGATGGCGAAGGAGTTCACGCTGATCGCGGGCATGAAGTCCCCGCTGTCCGGATCGGTGTTGCCGAGAGCGCCTCCCGTGGAGGCGGTCGTCGCGACGTCGCCGCGAAGCACGGTCGACACCAGCGGGAACGCCAGCACGCGTTCGAGCGTGAGTCCGGAACTCCGGGTGAGCGGATGCCCCGGGCGGCAGGCGAGGTAGATGGGGTGCGACGTCAATCGCTCGACGCACAGTCTCGATTCGTCACCGACCCCGCCGAGGTCGGCCACTCCCACGTCGAACCGCCCCACCAATACACCTGCGACGACCTGCTCTGGACCCAGGGTCAACAGCTCCACGCGAAGGCGGGGATGGGCGGATATCAACCGCGCCACCGCCCGGGCGACCGACCCCTCCCCGGCGTACGGCCCCGCACCGATCGTCAGACGCCCGGCCTCGAGACCGGCGAGCAGCTGTATCTCGCGACGGAGCTCGGCCTCGTTGCCGAGAAGGGCCTCGCCCCGCGCGAGGAGTATCCGTCCGAACGCGGTGGGCTCGACGTGCTTGCTGTCGCGGTCGAACAACCGCACGCCGAGGGCCTCCTCGAGCGCAGCGATGCTGCGCGACAGCGTGGGCTGCGTCAGGTTCAGGGTGTCCGCAGCGTGGGCGAAGTTGCGCGCCCGTCCGAGAGCCAGCGCGTGCCGGATGAGGCGCAGTTCGAGCATGATTCATCGCACGTATCACACCGATCCGCTCCGCGCATTTGACGTTGCTCGGAGGTCGGACGCATCGGGAAGGAGACAGATGCCGTCCCATCGGAGCCACAGGGCACGCCACTTCTTCATGAAAACGATGCTGCGTGATCGACAGCGATAAGGAGCCCGGATGCCTGACCGAATGATGGCCAGGATCGACCCCTTCTCCACCATGCTCGAGCCTGCGGCGGTTCTGCCCGCGCAACTCGAGGGAACTCGGGCGACGTGCCTCTCCGAAAGACGCCTGATGGCAGCCGTACTCGAGGAAGCCGTCTACGAGTATCGCGCCTACGCCGATGGTGGCGATCCAAGGCGTCGTCGCCTCTATCTCGAAGCGGCCGCATGGTTCGCGTCGGACGACACCGAGTGGCCGTTCTCCTTCCTGAACATCTGCAGCCACCTCGACCTGAGCCCTTCCAGCATTCGCGCGGGGGTTGATCGACTCGTGATCGTCAGGGCTCGAGAGAATTCCGGCGGCGCTCGCATCCATCGGTTCCGAGGGCATGCCACCAACAACCGCAACGTCGTCGGCAGCCGCGAACTGCGTCGCCTGTCCACACACGCCATCGCCGGAGGGGCCTCCGCATGAACAGGATCGCCACGGTCCGGGCTCTCGTGCTCTTCGCTGCGGTGAGTTGTCACCTCTGCACCGTCGTCCCCGCCGCCGCGCAAGGGAAGACGCCGCCGAACATCCTGGTCATCTTCGGCGACGACATCGGCATCCTCAACGTCAGCGCCTACGGCCGCGGCGTCGTCGGCTATCAGACGCCGAACATCGATCGCATCGCCAACCAGGGCGCCATCTTCACCGACTACTACGGTCAGCAGAGCTGCACGGCGGGTCGCTCGGCCTTCATCACCGGCCAGGTGCCCTTCCGGACCGGATTGTCGAAGGTCGGTCTGCCCGGCGCGCCGCAGGGGTTGCAGAAGGAAGACCCGACCATCGCCGAGCTGCTGAAGCCGCAGGGCTACGTGACCGGCCAGTTCGGCAAGAACCACCTGGGCGACCGCGACGAGTTCCTGCCCACCGCGCACGGCTTCGACGAGTTCTTCGGCAACCTCTACCACCTCAACGCCGAGGAGGAGCCCGAGAACGAGGACTACCCGAAGAATCCCGAATTCCGGAAGAAGTACGGACCGCGCGGCGTCATCAGGAGCCGGGCCGACGGCAAGATCGAGGACACCGGACCGCTGACGACGAAGCGCATGGAGACGATCGACGAGGAGTTCCTCGGCGCCGCGACCGACTTCATCGGCCGCGCCCAGAAGGCGGGCAAGCCGTTCTTCGTCTGGTTCAACACCACCCGCATGCACAACTTCACGCACGTGCGGGCGGACCACCGCACGACCGAGCTGGGCGAATACGCCGACGGCATGATCGAGCACGACGCGCAGATCGGACAGCTCCTCGACTTCCTCGACCAGTCGGCGCTGACCGACAACACGATCGTCGTCTACACGACCGACAACGGTCCGATGGTCTGCCTCTGGCCGGATGCCGGCGCGACGCCGTTCCGCGGCGAGAAGAACACCAACTGGGAGGGCGGCTGGCGCGTGCCGGCCATGATCCGCTGGCCCGGCACGGTCAAGCCCGGCACCGTCATCACCGACATCGTCGCCGGCGAGGACTGGCTGCCCACGCTGCTCGCCGCCGCCGGAGCGCCTGGGGTCAAGGAGAAGCTGCTGAGCGGCTACACGGCCGGCAACAGGACCTACAAGGTCCACCTCGACGGCTACGACCAGACCGAACCTGCTCGCCGGCAAGGGTCCCGAGCGCGCGCAAGGAGTTCTTCTACTTCAGCGACGACGGCGATCTGCTGGCCGTGCGCTACGACCGTCTGAAGATGCACTTCATGGTGCAGAACGCCACCGGCATCGACGTGTGGCGCAAGCCGTTCGAGACGCTGCGCGCGCCGCTCATCTTCGACCTCCGCTCCGATCCGACCGAGCGGGGCCCGGAGGGCATGGGATACAACGACTGGTGGTATCGCCACTCCTTCTACGCCGTTCCGACGCAGCAGATCGTCGGCGCCTTCCTCGCCAGCTTCAAGGAGTTCCCGCCCCGTCAGAAGCCCGGGCAGCTTCACCGTCGACAAGGCGCTCGAGGCATTGAGCGAGCACTGCGGGGAGTCGCTGAGGGATGGAGCACGTGTCAACGATCATTGGCCTTCTCGGCGTGCGTCGTCGGCAGTGCGATCGCTCTGCCCGCGCGGCGCCGAAACCAGCCGGCCGAACATCGTCTTCATCATGGCCGACGACCTCGGCAACGCCGACCTCGGCTACCGCGGCGGCGAGATCAAGACGCCCAACATCGACGAGCTCGCCACGAGCGGCGTGCGGCTGGAGTCCTTCTACGGTCAGCCGGTCTGCACCCCGTCGCGCGCGGCGCTGATGACCGGCCGCTACCCGATGCGGTACGGGCTGCAGACGCTGGTGATCTTCCCCAGCCACACCTACGGCCTGCCGACCGACGAGCGGACGCTGCCGCAGGCGCTGAAGGACGTCGGCTATCGCGACGCTGATGATCGGGCAAGTGGCACCTCGGCCACGCCGACAAGAAGTACTGGCCGCAGAACCGCGGCTTCGACCACTTCTACGGCAACGTCATGGGCGAGGTGAACTACTTCACCCGCGAGCGCGGCGGCGTGATCGACTGGCAGCGCAACGGCACGTTCATCAAGGAGGACGGCTACTACACGACGCTGATCGGCAACGAAGCGGTCAAGCTCATCGAGCAGCAGGACGCCACGCAAGCCGTTCTTCCTCTACTTCGCCTCGCTGGCGCCGCATGCGCCGTATCAGGTGCCCCAGGAGTATCTCGAGCGTTACCCGACCATCGAGGACAAGCAGCGGCGCGAGTACGCGGCCATGATCACCGCGCTCGACGATCAGGTGGGGCGGATCGTCGCCGCACTGGAGAAGAAGCGCCTGCGCGACAACACGATCATCATCTTCGCCAGCGACAACGGCGGCGCGACCAGCGGCATGTTCGCCAGCGGCTCGAAGAGCCCGGAAGAGCGGGAGCACGAGGAGGGTGGAATCGAACAGGGAGCCAAGGCCCCTGCGTCGAACGCCCCCTTCCGCGGCGGCAAGGGCGGCCTGTACGAAGGGCGGCGTTCGCGTCCCCGCCTTCGTCGAGCTGGCCGGCCAAGCTCCAGCCGCGCACGGTCGTCGACGGCCGTGTGCACATGGTGGACATCATGCCCACGCTGCTCGCCCTGGCCGGCGCCACCGGGAGCCCGGATCACCCCTGGACGGCAAGAACATCTGGCCGACCCTGGCGGAGGGCGCACCGTCTCCGCACGACGACATCCTGATCAACGTCGAGGCGTTCCGGGGCGCGATCCGCAAGGGCAACTGGAAGCTGATCAAGGTCGCCCTGCTGCCCGGCAAGACCGAGCTGTTCGACCTCGTCGAGCGACCCGGGCGAGACAGCACGAACGTGGCCGATCAGCATCCCGAGGTCGTCCGTGATCTCGAGTCCCGCCTGCTCGCCTACGCCAAGCAGCAGAAGCCGAGCGAGTGGATCAAGGCGCAACCCGCCTTCGTCGGCGCTCAGGGCAAGACGGTCCTCGACCCCGATTTCGACATCGACGACAGCGGCCTACCGCACGAGAAGCCGGTCCTTCCCGCGAAGTGACCAAAGGAGACATGAGCATGCGAACGATCTGGACACTGACCGTGGTTCTCGCCGCAGGCCTGGCACTGGGCGGCGTCGGCCATGCCAAGGGACCCGTCGGCAAGGCGAAGAGCGCTGTCGACCCGGATTGCAGCGTCGGCAAGGCTGCGAAGGGCGCGGTGGAGCGATCCACCGTGGGCGTCGGGAACCGCTGCAAGCCAGGCGAGACCGCGCGAGATGTAGTGGGCGTCGACGGCAACAAGAAGAAGCACGGCAAGAACGACGGTCCGCTCAACGGGCGGGACAACGATTGATCACTCGAGGGCTCCGGCTCTCGGGTCTCGCGGCCCTGTGCTGCTTGGGCGGGCTTGCTGCTCCCCCGGCGCGTGCGGCCGCCGCACCCACCGACGGATCCGTCCTCCCCTTCCCCCCGACCCCGTCGGCGAGCGTGGCCGCGCCGCGGCTTCAGGACTCGAAGCACCAGCGCCGGGTCGAGCAGAGCCACCTGCCGAAGGACGCGCCCAACGTCCTCATCATCCTGCTCGACGACGTCGGCTTCGGCCTGCCAGACACCTATGGCGGTCCGGTCCACACGCCGACGCTGACGCGCATCGCGAACGAGGGCATCAGCTACAACGCGTTCCACACCACGTCGATCTGCTCGCCGACGCGGGCGGCGCTGCTGACCGGCCGGAACCACCAGCGCGTGGGCTCGGGGACCATCGCGGAGCGGGCCGTGGACTGGGACGGATACACCGGCGTCATTCCGAGGACGTCGGCGACGTTGGCCAAGGTCCTCGGGGCCTACGGCTACAAGACCGCGGCGCTCGGCAAGTGGCACAACACGCCGGCGACCGAGACCACGGCGATGGGGCCGTTCACGCTCTGGCCGACCGGTGAGGGCATCGGCTTCGACTACTTCTACGGTTTCCTCGCCGGTGAGACGTCGCAGTGGGAGCCGCGGCTGGTCGAGAACCTCAATCCGACCGAGCCCCCCCACGACGAGAAGTACCACCTGAGCGAGGACATGGCGGAGAAGGCGATCACCTGGATGCGCCGGCACCGTGCCTTCTCGCCCGACAAGCCGTTCTTCATGTACTGGGCGCCCGGTGCCGCGCACGGGCCGCACCACGTCTTCAAGGAGTGGGCCGACAAGTACAAGGGGAAGTTCGACGATGGCTGGGACGCCCTCCGCGAGCGCACCTTCCAGCGCCAGAAGGCGCTCGGCTGGATACCCGCGGATACCAAGCTCACGCCCCGCGCCGACAGCATGGCCGCGTGGGACGGCATCGCGGAGTCGGAGCGTGCCTTCCAGCGCCGCCTGATGGAGGTCTTCGCCGGCTTCGTCGAGCACGTCGACGCCCAGGCGGGGAAGGTGATCGACGAGCTGGAGCGCCTTGGCATCCGCGACAACACGATCGTGCTCTACGTCTTCGGCGACAACGGGTCGAGTGCCGAGGGACAGAACGGCAGCATCAGCGAGCTGCTGGCGCAGAACCAGATCCCCAACACCGTCGAGCAGCAGCTCGCGGCGCTGAACACGCTCGGCGGGCTCGACGCCCTGGGCGGACCCAAGGTCGACAACATGTACCACGCCGGTTGGGCGTGGGCCGGCGACACGCCGCTGCGGTACACCAAGTTGGTCGCCTCGCACTTCGGCGGAACACGGAATCCGCTGGCGATCTCGTGGCCCGCGCACATCAAGCCCGACAAGACGCCGCGGCCGCAGTTCCATCACGTGAACGACGTCGTGCCGACGATCTACGAGATCCTCGGCATCACGCCGCCGAAGGTGGTGGACGGCTTTCCGCAGGATCCGATCGACGGCGTCAGCATGGTGTACAGCTTCGGCGACGCCAAGGCGCCCGGGCACAAGCACGTCCAGTACTTCGACAACAACGGCAGCCGCGGCATCTACCAGGACGGCTGGTACGCCTGTACGTTCGGTCCCCTGACGCCGTGGCTCACGGTGAGCCCCGGCCTCGCCACCTGGGACTCGAGCAAGGACGTCTGGGAGCTCTACGATCTGCATTCGGACTTCTCCCAGGCGGAAGACCTGGCGGCGAAGGAGCCGAAACGCCTGGAGGCGATGAAGGCGCTGTTCCTCGAGGAGGCGAAGGCGAGCAACGCCTTCCCGATCGGCGCCGGCATCTGGCTGCGCGTCCATCCCGAGGATCGCGTCAAGACGCCGTACACGAGCTGGCAGTTCGACGCGACGACGACCCGCATGCCCGAGTTCACGGCACCGGGCCTCGGCCGCGAGAGCAATCACGTGACGATCGACGCCGACCTCGGCGAGAGCGCCTCGGGTGTGCTCTATGCGCTGGGCGGCGCGTCCGGAGGTCTGGCCCTGTACATGGACAAGGGCGCCCTCGTCTACGAGTACAACATGATGATCATCGAGCGGTACACGGCGCGCTCGACGCACGAGCTCGGTCCCGGCAAGCACCGGATCGAGGTGGACACCACCATCGCGAAGCCCGGCGCGCCGGGCGACGTGGTGCTCACGGTCGACGGCACGGAGGTGGGTCGCACGACCGTCAAGCGCACCGTTCCCGCCGCCTTCACCGCCAGCGAGACGTTCGACGTCGGCACCGACCTCGGGTCGCCGGTGTCGCTCGCCTACTTCGACCGGCGGCCGTTTGCGTTCGACGGCCACATCACGAGCGTCACCGTGTCCCTGAAGTGAGGCCGATTCGCCGTCCGTATCGTGGCAATGCACCGCGCGCATTTGACCCACCCGTGACGCTATTCGCACAAGTGTAGAGCTGCTCGCCTCCATACCAGCAGGAAAGGTGCCGACCGTGCACGCGATGAAGTTGCCCGACCCCGAACCGCCGCCTTTGCTGCAGGTCGCGGCGGTCATGCCCAGCCAGATGCCGGGCAGCGATGCGCCGTGTCTCCCCGAACGGCGCCTCATGGCGGCCGTCCTCGAGGAGGCGCTCTACACGTACTTCGCGTCTGGCGGCCGCGAGACCCCGGCCCATCGCCGCGCCTATTGGGACGCCGCCGCGTGGTTCGCGTCGGACGACACCGCATGGCCGTTCTCGTTCCTGAACATCTGCGCCGGCCTCGGCCTCGACGCGCCCAGCATCCGCGCGAGGATCCAGAGCGACGGACCACTGACCAGGCGTGCCGACGGTGCGGACGTCCGACGCTTCCGGCGGCTGGCCACGGGCAACCGCAACGTCGTCGGCAGCCGCGCGCTCAGGCGCATGTCCGAGCGCACCGCGGCGGCGATGAGGCCGTCGGCCGTCGCCCTCTAGCCGAACGACCGCAGGTTCTTGACGACCCGACGCGCGCCGGGCTTGCGGCGGCGTGCGCGTCGTGCGACGCCTCGCTCATGGCGAACACGATCGGCATCGTCCCCTTCTGGAAGCAGCTACGACCGCAAGGCCGTGCTGCGCACGGCGCAGCTCGCCGAGGACCTCGGCTACGACTCGATCTGGATCCCCGAGGCGTGGGCCTACGAGCAGTTCCAGCTGCTGACCGAGATCGCGCTCGCGCACCAAGCGCCTCAAGCTCGCGACCGGCATCGCCAACGTCTTCAGCCGCTCGCCCGGCCTGCTGGCGATGAGCGCCGCGACGCTCGACGAGATCTCCGGAGGGCCGCGTCATCCTCGGCCTCGGCACCAGCGGCAAGGTCGTCGTCGAGAACTTCCACGGCGTGCCCTACGAGAAGCCGCTCACCCGGCTGCGCGAGACCGTCGGCATCCTGCGCGCGCTCTGGCGCGGCGACCGCCTCGCAGCCGGAGATGAGCACGCTCTTCGACGCGCGCCACTTCAAGCTCGAGATGACGCCGCTGCGCCCCGACATCCCGATCTACGTCGCGTCGCTGCAGGACAAGGCGATCCGCGAGATCGGCGCGCATCGCCGACGGCTGGGTGCCGACGTTCTGGCCCTACCGAGCACCTGAGCGACGGCATCGCGCTCGCTCGGCGAGGGCGCGCGCGCCGCCGGCCGCGATCCGTCGCGCATCGAGGTGGCGCCGTTCATGGCCGTCATCCCGCTGGACGACGTCGCGATGGCGCGCTCGATGATCAAGCCGCTGGTCGCGTTCTACATCGGCGGCATGGGCGTCTACTACCACGCGCTCTTCTGCCGCTACGGCTTCCAGGAGAACGCCGACCTGGTGCGCGACCTCTACAACAACGGCGACCGCCGCCAGGCCGCCGCCGCGGTCAGCGACGAGCTGATCGACGCGATCGCCATCTGCGGCCCGCCGGCGCACTGCCGCGAGCAGCTCGCGGACTGGCGCGCGCACGGCGTCGACAGCGCGCTCATGAACCTGCCGACCGGCGTGCCGCCTTCGAGGTCACCGAGCAGCTGCTGCGCGCGATGGCGCCCGCCTAGCCCCGGGCGGCCCGCAGCAGCCGGACGGCGCGACGTGCGGGACTCGCTTCCGCGGCCACGTCGCTCCGCCGATCGGGCAGGACCATCGTGTAGAGCACCGGCAGGACGAGCAGCGTCAGCAGCGTCGCCGAGACCAGGCCACCGATCACCACCACCGCGAGCGGTCGCTGCGTTTCGGAGCCGATCTCCGTCGAGAGCGCCGCCGGCAGGAGTCCCAGCGCCGCGAGCAGCGCCGTCATGAGAACGGCGCGGAGCCGCAGCCGCGCGCCCTCCTCCACCGCGGGCCGCATGGCCATGCCCTCGGAGCGCAGCGTGTTGATCTGCGACACGAGCACCACGCCGTTCAGGACCACCTGTCCCATGAGCGCGATGAACCCGATGCAGGCCGCGACGCTCAGATTGAGCCCCGCCACGAGGAGCCCGACGACACCGCCCGTCAGCGCGAACGGGATCGTCACCAGGATGAGCAGCGCGCAGCGCAGCGAGCCGAACGTCCGCTGAAGGATGCCGAGGATGAGCAGGATGCTCAGCGGCACGACGATCGCCAGGCGTCCCATCGCGCGCCGCTGGTTCTCGAACTCGCCACCCCACACGAGATAGGCGTTCGGCGGCAGCGTCACTTTGGCCGCCACCTGCCGCTGCGCATCCTCGACGAACCCGCCGAGGTCGCGCCCGCGCACGTTGCACTTGATGCCGATGTATCGGGAGTTGTTCTCGCGGTCGATCGACGAAGCCCCGGGCGCGACGTCGACGCGCGCGATCTGCGCCAGCGGGATCTGCGCGCCACCCGGCGTCGGCACGGCGATGTCGGGGATGCGGTCGAGCGTCGCACGATCCGCCTCGGCGAGGCGGACGACGACGTCGAAGTGCCGCTCGCCCTCCCACAGCGACGTCGCCGTGCGGCCACCGATCGCCGTCTCGATGACGTCCTCGACGTCGGCGACGGCCAGGCCGTAGCGCGCCATCGCCTTGCGATCGACGACGATATGCACCTGCGGTAGCTGGGCGGAGCGGACGACCGCCGTGTCGGCGGCCCCCGGCACGCCGTCGAGCACCCGCTCGATCTCCTGCGCCGAGCGGCGCAGTGCATCGAGGTCGTCGCCGAAGAGCTTGATCGCGACCTGGCCGTTGATCCCCGAGATGTTCTCCTCGATGTTGTCCTTGATCGGCTGCGAGAAGTTCGCCTCCAGGCCCGGGATGTCGGCCAGCTTGGTCCGCATGGCGCCGACGAGGTCGTCGAGGCCGACGCCGCGGGGCCACTGGTCGCGCGGTTTGAGCGCGACGAAGTACTCGAGGTTGTTCGCGGGCGCGGGATCGGTGCCGTCGTCGGGTCCACCGAGCTGGCTCAGGACGGTCTCCACCTCGGGGAAGGCGAGGAACGTGTCGCGGATGTGGGGGACGATCTTGCGCGCCGCATTGTCGAGCGACACGCTCGGCGGCAGCGCGATCGTCACGTAGAGGGCGCCCTCGTTCAGCGTCGGCAGGAACTCCGTCCCGATCCGTCCGAAGAGCACGATGCCCAGCGCCAGCACCCCGCCCGTGGCACCGAGCACCGCGCGCCGGTGATCGAGCGCCCAGGTGAGCGCCGGACGGTAGAGGCGCGCCGCTACGGCCTCGATGGGCGTCTCCTCCGTCCCACCATGGCCGCGAAGGGCCAGCAGAGACAACAGCGGCACCAGCGTGAACGAGAAGAGCAACGCGCTCACGAGCGCAGCGCACACCGTGTTCGCCATCGGCGCGAAGATGCGGCCTTCGACGTGCTGCAACGTGAAGATCGGGACGTAGGCGACGATGATGATCGCCAGCGCGAACAGCGTCGGGCGCGCCACCTCGTCGGCGGCATCCATCACCGCCACGCGGGCCTCGTGCGCATCGGTGATCCCGCCCAGCCGGCGGGCGATGTGCTCGACCATGATCACCGCGCCGTCGACGATGATCCCGAAGTCGACCGCCCCGAGCGACAGGAGGTTCGCCGACATCCCGCGCAGCTTCAAGTAGAGGAACGCGCCCAGCAGCGAGAGCGGGATCACCAGCGCCACGATCAGCGCCGCGCGGAGGCTCATCAGGAAGACGCCGACGACGAGGACGACCAGCAGCGCCCCGACGATCAGGTTGTGGGTGACGGTCACCAGCGTGCGATGCACGAGGCGGCCGCGGTCGTAGAACGTCTTGATGCGGACGCCCTTCGGCAGGATGCCGGCGTTCAGCTGGTCGAGCTTCTGGTGCAGGGCCTCGAGGACGACGGACGGATTCTCGCCCCGCCGCATCAGCACGATGCCCTCGACGGCCTCGGTCTCGAGGTCGCGCGTGACGACACCCCGCCGTGGCGCCGGCCCGACGACCACGCGGGCGACGTCCCGGATGCGGATCGGCGTCCCGCCCGGGGCCGCGATCACCACCTCCTCGATGTCGTCCACGCCCGCGAGCGTGCCGAGCCCGCGCACGACGTACTGCTCCTCGCCGTGCTCGATGTAGTTGCCGCCCGCGTTCGCGTTGGAGCGGCCGAGCGCGGCGAACACCTGCGGCAGCGTGATGCCGTGCGCCAGCAGCTGGCGGGGGTCGACCTGCACCTGGAACTGCTTGATGAATCCGCCGAACGAGACGACGTCGGCGACGCCGGGCACCTGCTTCAAGTGCCGCTCCATCACCCAGTCCTGGATCTCGCGCAGCTGCATCGGTGACCAGCCCTCGCCCTCGATCGTGTAGCGGAAGAGCTCGCCCGTCGGCGTCGACAGCGGGCCGAGCGAGGGCTGCACGCCCTCGGGCACGTCGGCCTTGGCCAGGCGTTCGCTCACCTGCTGGCGCGCGAAGTAGAGGTCGGTGCCGTCGGCGAAGGTGAGCGTGATGTTCGAGAGCCCGAAGATCGAGATCGAGCGCATGCGCACGAGGCCGGGCAGGCCGTTCAGCTCCTGCTCGATCGGCAGCGTGACCTGGCGCTCGACCTCTTCGGCGGCCCGGCCGTTGAACAGCGTGATGACGTACACCTGCGGATCGGCGAGCTCGGGGAACGCCTCGATCGGCAGCGCGCGGAACGCCATGAAGCCGGCGATCGCGAACAGCAGCGTGAGCGCCAGGACGATGCGAGGACGGCGGATGGAGAAGGCGAGGAGGCGATGCACGGCCGGCCCGCCCTACGACGCGTCGGCGAGCGCCTTCTCGGCGAGCAGCGCCCCCTCGATCACGACCGAATCGCCGACCGCGAGTCCCTTCAGCACCTCCACCTGCCCTCCCACCTGGGCGCCCAGCTCGACCTGCCGCACCTCGAGCCCACCGTCGGGCTTCTTCACGACGACGCGGAACGACCGCCCGTCGGAAAGGACCGCGCTCGTCGGGACGGCCGTCAGCTCGAGACCCGACGGGGCCTTCAGCGCGACGCGGGCAAACATCGCGGGCTTCAGGCGTCGGTCCGGGTTCGGCAGCGCGCAGCGGACCGGAACCGTCCGCGTCGCCTCGTCGACGACGTCGCCGACGGCCGCGACCACGCCCTCGAACTCCTCCGGATACGCGTCGACCCGAACGCCGACCTGCTGCCCGGGCGAGACGAGGGGCAGCTCGCGCTCGGGCAGGCGCAGCACCACGCGCAGCTGACGCAGGTCGGACACCACCACGAGCGGCTCGCCGCCCTCCGGACCTGCTTCCGTCCCGACGAGCGCCCGGCGCTCGACGACCGTGCCGGCGAACGGCGCGCGCAGGAGGTAGCGGCTCTCGGTGTCGCGGGACGTGACGCCGAGGCGGGTGAGCTGGGCCTGCGCGCGCTCGAACTCGGCCTCGGCCTTCTTCAGATCCTCTTTCGCCTGCAGGTAGTCCTTGTCGGCGATCGCGCCCGCGGCGCGCAGGCGATCGGCGCGCTCCGACGCGCGCCGGGCGAGCAGCAGGTCCGCGTCCTCGCGCACCCAGTCTGCCTGCGCCACCTTCACCTCGGCGCTGTCGATCGCCAGCAGCGGCTGGTTCGCCTCGACGTGGTCCCCGACCTGCACCAGCAGCTCGGCGACGCGGCCGGGGACCACCGCGTTCAGTCGTGCCGTGTGCTGCTCGTCGAACTCGATGGTGCCGCTCAGATCCGCCAGCTCGGTGGGCCGGATGCGCTCCACCGGCGCGAACTTGAGGAAGCCGAGCTGCGACTGGCTCAAGCCCGACGTTTCGGTCGGGGCGCCGGCGCTCGGACGATCGCCGTCGCAGCCGGCCAGCCCGATGACGAGCAGGATCGCGATCCATCTCATGGTTGCTCCGTGTCCTGGTCCAGCGCCGCGGCCCGGGTCAGGTCCCACGCCGCGACGTGCGCGTCGCGCAGCGCGTCCAGGTAGTCGCGCTGCGTCCGGATGTTGGCGCGCTCGGCCTCGAGGAACTCGAGCAGCGAGCTGGCGCCCTCGCGCCACGACACCTCCGCCGCGTGAAGCGCGTCGGCGGCCTGGCGGAGGAACGCGTCCTCGAAGCGTCGCACGCGCTCGCGGGCGACGGTATACGTCGTCTCGGCGGTGCGGATCTCCTGCGGGATCGCCAGCCGCAGCTTGTCGACCTCGTGCCGGGCGATCATCGCCTCGGCCTCCGCGCGCTGGATGTCGCCCTGGTTGCGGTCGAACACCGGCAGCGGCATCGAGACGCTGGCGCCGATCTGGTTGCGGAGATCGCCCGAGACGGTGAACTGGCTGTGTCCGTACTGCACGCCGACGGTGGGATTGGGCCATCGCTCCGCGCGGGCGAGGTCGAACGCGCGGTCGGCGGCGGTCGCCTGGCGCTCCGCGGCGATCAGGTCGGGACGTCGCCCGAGCGCGTCGTCGACGAGCGTCACACGGTCCGTCGGAATGGAAGGGACGTCGAGGGTGCCGACGGCGTCGACGTCGCTGGCGTCCGCGCCCACGAGCGGGAGGAGCGCCGCGACGGCGTCGCGCCGCTCGAGCCGGGCGTCCGCGACCTCGCGTTCGAAGCTGCTCTGCTCCAGCATGATGCGATCGAGCTCGGCGGGAGATATCTCTCCGGCGCGCGCCCGTGCCTGACTCACCCGCACCGTCTCGCGGTAGCGACCGAGGTTCTCCTCCGCCAACCGCAGGCGCTCCGTCGCGATCAGCACGTCGTCGAAGCGCGACCGCAGCTCGAACAGCAGCACCCGATCGACGTCGCTACGCGATGCCTCCGCGGCCGCGGTGCGCTCCGTCGCCGCCGCGATCCGGTTGCTGCGCTTCCCCCAGAGGAGGATCTCCTGCTGCACGCCCACCTGCGCCACCACGGTCTGCCCGGCGCCGAGCCCGGGCGGGTTCGTCTGCCCGATCGCGAAATTCCCCGCCCCCGCGCCCAGGGTCGGATTCGGGTAGCGACGCGCGGTGCGAAGGTCGCCCTCCGCCGCGCGGACCCGCAGCGCCGCCGACAGCACGTCCGGGTTCTGGCGGCGGAGCATGGCGGTCGCCTCGTCCAGCGTCAGCCGGAGCCGGTCGTCGGCCCGAGCGGCGCGGCCGACCGCGAGTGCCATCAGGACGACCGGCAGCATGGACGTCCGGGGGCCGCGGCGACGGGGGGCGCGGCGCGGCGGCGTGCTCACGGTCGTCGCGCCGCGCCCGTGGGGACCCGCGGCCATCCGGGTCGTGCGCGCCATCTCAGGCGCCGGGTGGACGGCCTCCCGCAGGAGGCCCTCCACCCGGCCGGTCCCTCTACATGACCCCGAGGACGAAGACACGAACGCACGAGCGGAAAGTCAGCAATCCCTGCGCCATCGGCCGGGGCGTGGAGGACGTGGCGGGGCAAGCGCCAGGGTGCGGATCGCGCGTTGCCTATCGCCCCGGCGTGGCGGTTCGCCCCGCGCCCGCGCTCAGGACGGGCGGCCGAACTCGCGGCGCAGGGACTCGGCGTCCCAGGCCGACTCGCTGCCGTCGCCCTCGCGGCCATCCAGCTCGCGCAGGAGCAGCTCCTCCAGGTCGTGGATCGCCTTGGCCGCGCGGTCGAGGAACGCCGCGTCGCCACGCATCCCTGCCTGATCGCGGACGTTCTGCTCGTCGTGGCGGCGGAACGTCTGCGCGGCGCGGTTGGCCTGGGTGGCGCGGAAGCCGAGCAGACGGAGCGCGTCGACCCCCATCCGCAGCGAGGTATCGAACGACTCCCGATAGACGTGCGTCACGCCGGCGTCGAACAGCTCGTATGCCTCCTGCCGGGTGTGCGCCCGGGCGAGGATCACCATCTCGGGGAAGTGTTGCCGGACGGTCGCGACGATCTCCAGCGTCTTCTCGCGCTCGCCGATCGCCAGCACGAGCAGGCGCGCGCGCTCGGCGCCCGCGGCCCGCAGAAGGTCGAGACGGGACGCGTCGCCGTAGAACACCTTCATCCCGATGCGCCGCAGCAGGTCGACGTGGTCGGGGTCGAAGTCGAGGACGGTCGTCGCCACCCGGTTGGCGACCAGCAGACGCCCGACGATGCTGCCGAACGCGCCGAAGCCGGCGATGATCACCGTGCCCTGCGTGTCGATGACGTCCGCCTCGCGCGCGGGGCGGACGGGGCCGACGAAGCGCGGCTGGATGAGCTGCTCGTGGACGAGCAGCAGGATCGGCGTGATCGTCATCGAGAGCGCCACCACGGCCACCAGGACGTTGGCCGTGGTCGCGTCGAGGATCGTGTTCTGCACCGCGAACGACAGCAGCACGAAGCAGAACTCGCCGCCCTGCGCGAGCGCCAGGGCGAAGAGCAGGTTCTGATCGAGGCACATGCGGAAGGCACGGCCGAGGCCGAACAGAACGGCGAACTTGACGAGGACGAGCCCGACGACCAGCCCCGACACCAGCCCGATGCGATCACCCACCAACGCGAAGTCGATCGACGCCCCGACCGCGATGAAGAAGAGACCGAGGAACAGGCCCTTGAAAGGCTCGATGTCGGTCTCGAGCTCGTGACGGTACTCGCTGTTCGCCAGCACGACGCCACCGACGAAGGTGCCGAGCGCGGGACTCAGGCCCACCTGCGTCATGAGGAGCGTGATCCCCACGACGAGCAGCAGCGCCGCGGCGGTGAAGAGCTCCTGCACGCGGGTCCGGGCGATGGCACCGAAGATCGGACGCACCAGGTAGCGCCCGCCGACGATGATCGCCACCACCGCACCGAGCGTGACCACCGCCTTCGCCCACGCCGGCAGGGTCTCGACCCAGACCGTCGAGTGCGCCCCCGACGGCGACGCCGCGCCACCCGTCGCCAGCAGCGGCAGCAGCGCCAGGAGCGGGATCACGGCGATGTCCTGGAACAGCAGCACCGCGAACGACCGCTCGCCCGCCTGGGTCCGGAGCAGCCCCTTCTCGGTGAGGGTCTGGAGCACGATCGCCGTCGACGACATCGCGAGGATGGCACCGATCGCCAGCGACGGTCGCCAGCCGGTCCCGAGCGCGATCGCGCCGACCGCGATCGCCGCCGCCGTCCCGAGCACCTGCAGGCCGCCGAGGCCGAGCAGCGCGCCGCGGAGCCGCCAGAGCCGCGCCGGCTCGAGCTCGAGTCCGATCACGAACAGCATCATCACGACGCCGAACTCGGCGAAGTGGAGGATGTCGTGCGAGTCGGTGCCGAGGAGCCGCAGCCCGAACGGGCCGATCGCGACGCCGGCGATCAGGTAGCCGAGCACGGCGCCGAGGCCGAGCCGCTTCGCCAGCGGCACCGCGACCACCGCGGCCGCGAGGTAGATGAACGCCTGGTAGAAGAAGTCCTGCTGCATGGCTACGCGGGCAGGATCGCCCCGAGGTCGCTGTTCAGGTGCGGCTGGGTCCGGGCCGCCTCGAGGTCGAGCGTACCGTCGCGCAGCGCGATGATGACGCGCCGGTAGTCGTCGGCCTGCCGCGCGACCTCGTCCGGTCCCAGCGAGTGCGTCCCGTGGATGACGTAGGGCGGCAGGTACTCGATGCCGCAGAGGCGCGCCGTCTGCGCGATCGGCGCCAGCAATTCGGCCACCGTGAAGCAGTTCATGCCGTCGCGGCCCGTACGAGGCCGCGCCGCCGCCGGCGGTGATCACGCTCAGCATCTTCTTGCCGCGGAGCGCGGTACCCTTGGCCCCGTACGCCCAGCCGTGCTCGAGGACGACGTCCTCCCACTGCTTCACCAGTGCCGGCGTGCTGTACCAGTAGAAGGGATGCTGCAGCACGATCAGGTCGTGCGCCTCGAGCAGCGCCTGCTCGCGCCGTGCGTCGACGTCGAAGTCGGGGTACGCCTCGTAGAGGTCGTGGAAGGTGACGCCGTCCGCGTCCTGCACCGCGCGCACCAGCGCCCGGTTCACCCGCGAGCGGTGCAGCGCGGGGTGCGCGAAGAGGACGAGCACGCGATGCCCGGTGGGCGGCACCCTGGGGACATAGCAGCGCCCCGGCACCCAGGCGACCCCCATGCGCAGCGTGCACTGATTGTTGCCATACGGGCATGCTGATATGGGTACCCATATGAAGACGACGATCGAGATCGCGGACCCGCTGTTCGCGCGGGCGAAGGCGGCAGCCGAGCGCGGCCACACGACGCTACGGGCGTTGGTCGAAGAGGGCCTGCGTCGCGTCCTCGCGGACCGGGCCGGCCCCGGCACCTTCAAGCTGCGCGACGCGAGCTTCAAGGGCGGCAAGGGCATGAATCCGGAGTTCGTCGCGGGCGGCTGGCCGAAGATCCGGGACGCGATCTACGGCTACGACGAGCGATGATCGCGGTCGACACCAACATCCTCGTTCACGCGCACCGGGATGACGCCACGTTCCACGACGCCGCGCGACGGTGCGTGGCACATCTTGCCGAAGGACGCGCGGCATGGGCGATTCCGTGGCCATGCCTGCATGAATTCGTCTCGGTGGTGACGCATCCGCGCGTCTTCAGTCCGCCGACGTCGCTTCCCGGCGCGCTCGATCAGGTGGCGTCCTGGCTCGAATCGTCGAGCCTCGTCCTGCTCGGTCCCGGCGACCGGCACTGGGACGCACTTCGAAGCGTGGCCCTCGCCGCACGAGCCAGTGGGCCGCTCATCCACGATGCACACATTGCCGCGCTCTGCCGGACGCATGGCGTGCGCGAGCTGTGGACGGCCGATCGTGACTTCACGCGCTTCCCCGAACTGATCGTGTTCAATCCCCTGATCGCCGACCGCACCGAGGAGCGCGCCCCTCGGTATGGCCGCGCCGTCGCCGATCGCCTGCGGCGCAAGACGCAACGGCGACGGCACGGCTGAGCTTCCCTCGGCGCGCACCGACCTGCTAGCGTCCGTCGCGCGCGACCCGGGGAGAAGGAACTGGCCCGGTGGCTGGACCGGTCTTCAAAACCGCGATGTCCCTCCTCGTGGGGGACGGAAGGTTCGACTCCTTCCCTTCTCCGCCACTCGCCTCGTTCTCCTGGTCCTGCCTGGCCCTTGCTGACGGCACGCGGATGTAGCTCCCGAGTACCGCACCGCAAGGTGCAGCACGACGGCAGTGCACATCTCAGGGCCGCGCGTGGCCGCCCCGACGGTTCGGCAAGGCATTCGTCGCCGCGGATACGTGGCACGCCAGCTGCTCTCGCGCGCATGGAGCTGGCCATCGTTCTCGCGCTCGTCGTGGGTTACGCCTGGTCCGTGTGGTGGCTCTACGAGCAGCGCCACCACGATCCGCGGCGGTGCGACGCGGGCGAGCGCCGCTGGTCGAACGACACGGCGCTCCGCGGAATGCTCCGGGAGCCCCGGTCCGAGGATCGGCACCAACGCTACGCTAGGCCGTAGCGCTTGCGCTTTAGGGACGGGGAGGTGGCGACGGTCCGGGCGATGGCCTCCCGCTCGGACGACGATTCGGCCGATCCCTCCTGCGCGCTCCTCGTCGTGCCGGCGTTCGCCCAGATGCGCTCGGGCAGGTCCGCCATCCTGATCGTCCTGTCGAGAGCCAGGACGACAGCGTGCTCGAGGGCGTCCACCAGCTCGCGGACGTTCCCTGGCCAGGAGTGCTCCAAGAGCTTCCGTCGCGCCTCCAACGACAGCCGGAGCGACAGGCGCCGATGGCGGCCTCGCAGCTTCGCCATGACGAAGTCGATCAGCGTCGGAAGATCCGCTCGCCGCTCGCGCAGCGGCGGCAGTACGATCGTGACGACCTGCGAGCGGCTGCGCGGGTCGGGGTCGGGAGCGCGACAGCTCGCGACGATCATTCGCGGCTGGTTGCCGATTGGTCCCGCACCCTCGCGCTCCGCGTGCGCCAGCCACTCGCGCGCGAGGACCCGCAGCAGACGCCACGGGAGGTCGCCCGGCAACGCGTCGAGCTCGTCGAGAAACAGGGTTCCGCCGCGGGCGGCGCGGAGGCGCCGTGAGGTCTCGACCTGCGCGCTGCGTGCGCTTGTCCCTGGATCTCCGAACAGCCCATTCTCGAGCAGGTGATCCACCAGCGTCGGACAGCGCATCGTGACCAGCGGTCCGGCGCGACGGCTCCAGGCGTGGATCGCCTCGGCCAGCTTCCGCTTCCCCGTGCCAGGTTCGCCCACCAGCAGGACCGGGAGGTCGGCGGTTGCCACCTCGCGCGCGGTCGCGATCGCCCGCCGCATGGCCGGCTCTGTCCACTCGAGGAGAAGCGCCGGTTCGACGGGTTCCCCAGGCGAGTCCCGGTCCAGCTGCGCGAAGCATCGTTCGACCTGATCCGGCTCCAGCGGCTTGACGAGACGCCGGCAGCCGCCGATCTGGTGCGGGGCGGGCTTCGACGAACCGCGGGACTCCAGGACAACGATGGCCGTTCCCGGATGGCGGCGAACGATCTCGTCCAGGAAGGGCGCGCCCGGTCGGGTGTCCGTGACACGCGGATCCGCGAAGACGACGTCGAACTCGCGGCGCGCGAGCGCCTCGAGCGCATCGGGGCCGCTGTCGGCCGTCTGCGAGATCCATCCGTGCGCTGTTGCGCACGCCACCAGCTGGTTGCACGTGCTCTGGTCTCGGTCGACGATCAGTGCTGCGGCCATGTGTGACACCCTCGTCGGCGGCCCTTCTCTCGACGAGGATCAGCACGGAGCATGCCAGCCGTAGCAGCCATCTCTGGCGATACATCGAGGCCTTCCCGGGCGGTGCGCCGCGCACAATGCAGCAACTGTCGACTGCGCCCCGCACGGACTCGCCAGCGTCCCCGGCACGGCCGGTTCCGGACTCACCCCCGTCGGTGGTTCCGAACCCTCGTGTGCGGCAGGTCCCGCCGGTGCTTGCGGAAGTAGCAAATCTCGACGACCGTCGGCCACAGCTCCATCGCGCCCCTGATGTCGTTGACCACGTCGTCCACGATCCGACTCAGGTTCTGCTGAAAGAAGTCGGCCTCGAAGCCGTAGAACGCCTTCTCCAGATTACCAGCGAAGCGTCCTGAGCGCCTGCTTCCGTTCCTCGGTCCTCGCATCATCTGCGCAGGCGAGTGTTCGGCGGTGGATGGCGGAGATCCTCTCGATGATCTCCTCGCTGTCCTGGACGGTCACCTCGCCTTCGTAGCCGAACTCGATGGTGAGGTCGTTCAGATGGGTGCAGCTCGTGTGGATCTTGCGCTTCAGCAGATTGGCGACCTCCTCGTTGAACACCTCGAAGGCGAGGGGGTGCCGCATGTAGTTGTTCTTGGTGTGCGTCTGGGCCGCATCCACGTGCGCCGCAGCGATGCCCGGCTGATGGATCCACAGGCGGTAGATGTAGTCTTCGAAACGGAGGCGGGTCGGGAAGAACGGCGGGAGCCCCACGGTGTTGTCGTAGCCGGCAACGCCGCAGTCCATCCGCCAGTTCTTGTTGGTGATCGCGGGTCGGAAATTCACCAGGACGTAGGTGTCGTTGAGCTCGTCGGGGTTGGTCTGGTTCTGGTCGTCGAGATACAGCTCCACGAACTCCAGCGCATCGACGTCGTTGGTGCCCGACCGGAAGGTCTGGGCAATCTTCACCGTCGCGCTGCGAGAGACCTTGCCCTTCTGCAGGAGCAGGGAGTTCTCCCGGACCAGCCCCTTGCTCACGTTCGTCTCCAGATCCATCGCGGTGTCGACGATGAGCTCGCCCTTGGCGAAGTTCTCCGGGACCTCCCCGACCTTCTTGCCGAGCACGTCCGTGAACGCCGACAGGATGTCGAACGTCTTGTGCGAGTACCCGCTCGCTCGCCGACTTGACGAGCTTTCCACGGCTGATCTCCCCCTCGGCGAGGGACTCCGGGCTGTCCTCGATGAGGGCATAGGGCCGCATGTCGTCGTCGGAGCTGACCATGTGGGTACCGAGGGTGTAGATCAACGCAAAATTGCGATTCCCCCCATAGCTCGGCCGAAACAGGTTTCGGACACCTGCCTCCAGCTTGCGATCGCGGAGGCGCTTGTTCACCAGCTCGGTGAACTGCTCCTTCTCGCTCGGCCCGACGTAGAAGAGGTCACTCCGCGTCTTCGTCTTCTCGAGGAGCGAGTAGTACTTGGTGTGATTCGCGACGGTCGAGTCGTCGAAGACGAAGATGCGCGGAGAGTGGCCGCTGTTCCAGAAGCTCTCGTCGTATGTTTCGACGGTCTCGCACACGTCGCGCAGGCGATAGGTCGGGATGACGAAGGTGAGGTCCGGGTCTGGCATGTGTGTTGTGGAAGGCAGTCGACGGCGCCGAGCCGAGCGGCACTCTCACTCGTCGAGCGTCAGGCTGTCAACGGATGCGTCGCTTGCGGCGTAGGTCCAGGGGCGACCGCGGGGTGCGATGGTCCCCCGCGGTCGGACCCGTCCCGGGGCGTGCCGCGCGCCGAGCAGCCCCTGACCACCGCGCCATGCAAGGAAGCGGTCGGGCCAGCGCGCGTAGTGCTTCGTCGCCGTCGAATGGATGGCCGGAACTACGCGTGCATCCTCGCGACCGCCACCGTGGCCGGCGAGGTGAAGTCCTCGTCCGGAGCGACGTCGATCGCCGCGCGACCGTGCTCACCGGTGCGAATGCGGACCACCTCCTCGACCGGCGTCACGAAGATCTTGCCGTCGCCGATGCGACCGCTCCGAGCGACTGCCCGGATGGTGTCGACGATCCGGCTCACCTGTTCGTCCTGGACGACGAGTTCGAGCTTCAGCTTCGGGACGAGGTCCTGGGGGTAGGTCGTGCCGCGATAGCACGCCGTCTGGCCCTTCTGACGGCCGAACCCCTTTACCTCGGTGACCGTCATGCCCCGCACGCCGATCTCCCAGAGGTGGTCCTTCACCTCGTCGAGCTTGAAGGTCCTGATGATGGCTTCGATCTTCTTCATGATGGCTCCCTGCTGGCCTGTACGAGCACCGGACCACCGCGGTCAGCTGACGGCGGACGTGAGCGTCGATGAAGTCGCGGACGAGCGGGAAGGCAGATCGACGCCGTGACCGGCGTCGCCATCGATCCCCATGACCGACCGCCTCCCTGCTCACCCAGGTGCGACGAGTTCCGCATACGCCGCATGGCGTTGGCAGGAACCGTGCCACGCCCTGCGCCGGCTAGAATCCTGGCCCGGACGCGTGGGGGCGGCGTCGAGCTTGCAGAATGGAGGAACACTCCATTGCGGAGCGCGCGGTGGAGAGACCCGACGACCCGTCGGCATCCACCCGACATCGCCGGCCGGCCATCGAGGCACGCATCCCGCGCCGCCGTTTCACGCTCGAGCGGGCAAGGTGCACCCCGCGTTGATGCGTCTCGCAACGTCGCGCGTCCCGGATGTTCGAGTTCTCGCCGTCAGATGGTTGGCATGGCTGATGCTGTCTACGAAGGCATGCTCATCACCCTCACTACCTTCGCGACTCTCGCGAACGAGTCCGGAGCGCTACGACATGCTCGTCGCTGACATGGCTACCGGTCTCAGGGGTCGCAGGGCGGGCCGCGTCCGATACACGGGATCGACTAGCTCGTCGAGGAAACACACGAGCTACTTGCACGGCTGCTGCTAGCCATCAGCCGAGAGGAACAGCGAATGGACACAATGGACGTGATGTATCTTGGTCTCACCGTCGCCTTCTTTGGTCTCTCGTGGGCCTTCATCGTGGCCTGCGAGCGTCTTTCCTAGGAGGTCTCGGATGCCAGCGCTCTATGCCATTGGCGGCGTCGTGACGGTCGGACTGTTCGTCTACCTCTTCGTCGCCCTTCTGAAGCCGGAGTGGTTCTGATGACGGTCAACGGGTTCCTGCAGATCGGGATCTACCTCGTCGTCCTTCTCGGCGCTCGTGAAGCCGCTCGGCGCCTACATGGCGCGCGTCTACGAAGGGGCAGCCGACGTTCCTCGGACGGCTCCTCGGGCCGCTCGAGCGCCTCGTCTACCGCGTCTGCGGCGTCCGAGCCGGACGAGGGCATGACGTGGAAGACGTACGCGATCGCGATGCTGCTCTTCAACGCGATCGGCGTGCTCGTCGTCTACGCGCTGCAGCGCCTGCAGGGCGTGCTGCCGCTCAATCCCCAGGGCTTCGGCGCCGTCACACCCGACTCCTCGTTCAACACCGCGGTGAGCTTCGTGACCAACACGAACTGGCAGGGGTACGGCGGCGAAACGACGATGAGCTACCTCACCCAGATGCTCGGCCTGACGGTGCAGAACTTCGTCTCCGCCGCGACGGCCATGGCGATCCTGGTCGCGCTGATCCGCGGCTTCCGCAGCGCCAAGACGAAGCGACATCGGCAACTTCTGGGTCGACCTCACGCGCAGCGTCGCTCTACATCCTGCTGCCGCTCTCGCTCGTGCTGGCGCTCGTCCTGGTCTCGCAGGGCGTGGTGCAGAACTTCAGCGCCTACCAGACGGTGACGCTCGTCCAGCCGACGACGGTGACGACGCCCGTGAAGGACGCCGACGGCAACCCGGTGCTCGACGAGCAGGGGCAGCCGAAGACCGAGACGTCGACCGTGACCGAGCAGACGCTGCCCATGGGCCCGGCGGCATCGCAGATCGCGATCAAGCAGCTCGGCACCAACGGCGGCGGCTTCTTCAACGTCAACTCGGCCCATCCCTACGAGAACCCGACGCCGCTCTCGAACTTCTTCGAGATGCTGGCGATCCTGCTGATCGCCGCGGCGCTCTGCTACACCTTCGGCGCAGATGGTCGGCGACACGCCGCCAGGGATGGGCGCTGCTCGCCGCCATGACGGTCGTCTTCGTCGGCGTTCCTCGCCCTCTGCGTGTGGGCCGAGTACCAGGGGAACCCGAGGATCGCGGCGCTCGGCGTCGACTCCGTCGCGAGCAGCCTCCAGCCCGGCGGCAACATGGAGGGCAAGGAGGTCCGCTTCGGCGTCGCCAACTCGGCGCTCTGGGCGACCGCGACGACCGCCGCGTCGAACGGCTCGGTGAACTCGATGCACGACTCGTTCACGCCGCTCGGCGGCCTGGTGCCGCTCTTCATGATCCAGCTCGGCGAGGTCGATCTTCGGCGGCGTCGGCTGCGGGCCTCTACGGCATGCTCGTCTTCGCCATCATCGCCGTCTTCGTCGCCGGCCTCATGGTCGGGCGCACGCCCGAGTACCTCGGCAAGAAGATCGAGGCCTACGAGATGAAGATGGCCGTCGCTCGTCATCCTGATCCCGCCGCTCGTCGTGCTCGCGCTCACCGCGCTCGGCGTCGCGACCGGCGGCCGGGCTCGCCGGGCGCGCGAACACCGGCGCGCACGGCTTCAGCGAGATCCTCTACGCCTTCAGCTCGCAGGCCGGGAACAACGGCAGCGCGTTCGCCGGGCTCTCGGCGAACGTCCCCTTCTACAACGCGCTCGGCGGCGTCGAGATGCTCTTCGCGCGCTTCTGGCTCGCCATCCCGACGCTCGCCATCGCCGGCTCGCTCGCGCAGAAGAAGCGCGTGCCGGTCGAGCCCCGGGACGCTCCCGACGCACACGCCGCTCTTCGTCGTCATGCTGATCGGCGTCGTGATCATCGTCGGCGCGCTCACCTTCATTCCCGGCCCTGGCGCTCGGCCCGATCGTCGAGCACCTGATGCTGACCGCGTGAAGCGAGGACACCGATGCAGACCCACACCAAGGCCCGTCCCCTCTTCGACCCCGAGATCGTGCGCGGCGCCATCGCGGCGTCGTTCGCGAAGCTCGACCCGCGCCACCAGGTCAAGAACCCCGTGATGTTCGTCGTGCTGGTCGGCAGCGTGCTGACGACGGTGCTCTTCGTCCAGGCGCTCGCTCGGCCACGGCGAGGCGCCGGCCGGCTTCATCCTGGCGATCTCGCTCTGGCTCTGGTTCACGGTGCTGTTCGCCAACTTCGCGGAGGCGATGGCCGAGGGTCGCGGCAAGGCGCAGGCCGACGCGCTCCGCAAGGCGCGCCGCGACATCATCGCGCGGAAGCTCGACCGCGCGCCCCGGAACGGCGGCTTCGATCCCCGCCGGGCCCGCTTCACCAACGTCGCGAGCGCCGACCTCCGCAAGGGCGACGTCGTCCTCGTCGAGGCGGGCGAGTTCATCCCGAGCGACGGCGAGATCGTCGTCGGCATCGCGTCGGTCGACGAGAGCGCGATCACCGGCGAGAGCGCGCCGGTCATCCGCGAGGCGCGGCGGCGATCGCAGCGCCGTCACCGGCGGCACCCGCGTCCTCTCCGACTGGATCGTCGTCCGGATCACGACCGATCCGGGCGAGACCTTCCTCGACCGCATGATCGCGATGGTCGAGGGCGCCAAGCGGCAGAAGACGCCGAACGAGATCGCGCTCAACATCCTGCTCGCCGCGCTCACCATCATCTTCCTGCTCGCGACGGTCACGCTGCTGCCGTTCTCGATCTACAGCGTGAACGAGGTCGGGCAGGGCACGCCCGTCACCATGACCGTGCTCGTCGGCGCTCCTCGTCTGCCTCATCCCGACGACGATCGGCGGCCTGCTCTCCGCCATCGGCATCGCCGGCATGGACCGCATGATCCAGGCGAACGTCATCGCCATGTCCGGGCGCGCCGTCGAGGCGGCGGGCGACGTCGACGTGCTGCTCCTCGACAAGACGGGCACGATCACGCTCGGCAACCGCCAGGCGACGGCGTTCATCCCGGTCGACGGCGTCACCGCCGAGAAGCTCGCCGACGCGGCGCAGCTCGCGTCGCTCGCCGACGAGACGCCGGAGGGCCGGAGCATCGTCGTCCTCGCCAAGGAGAAGTACGGGCTTCGCGAGCGCGACGTCCACGACGCTCGGCGCCACGTTCGTCCCGTTCAGCGCGCAGACCCGCATGAGCGGCGTCGACCTGAACGGCCGCGAGGTGCGCAAGGGGGCGGCGGACGCGATCGAGGAGTACGTCGAGAGCCTCGGCGGCCACTTCCCGGTCGCCGTGCAGACGGAGCGTCGAGGCGATCGCGCGCGAGGGCGGCACGCCGCTCGTCGTGGCCGACGGCGCGCAGGTCCTGGGCGTCATCCAGCTGAAGGACATCGTGAAGACGCGCATCAAGGACCGCTTCGCCGAGCTGCGGCAGCATGGGCATCAAGACCGTGATGATCACCGGCGACAACCCGCTCACCGCCGCGTCGATCGCCGCCGAGGCCGGGCGTCGACGACTTTCTCGCCCAGGCGACGCCCGAGAAGAAGCTCGAGCTCATCCGCGAGCACCAGCGCGGCGGCCGGCTCGTCGCCATGACCGGCGACGGCACGAACGACGCGCCCGGCGCTCGCGCAGGCGGACGTCGCCGTCGCCATGAACACCGGCACCCAGGCCGCCAAGGAAGCCGGCAACATGGTCGACCTCGACTCGAATCCGACCAAGCTGATCGAGATCGTCGAGATCGGGAAGCAGCTGCTGATGACGCGCGGCTCGCTGACCACGTTCAGCATCGCCAACGACGTCGCCAAGTACTTCGCGATCATCCCGGCGGCGTTCGCGACCACCTACCCGGTGCTCGGCAGGCTCAACGTGATGGGGCTCACGACGCCCGCAGAGCGCCATCCTGTCGGCCGTCATCTTCAACGCGCTCATCATCATCGCGCTGATCCCGCTCGCGCTGCGCGGCGTGCGCTACCGCGCCGTCGGGCGCCTCGACCCTGCTGCGCGACAACCTGCTCGATCTACGGCCTCGGCGGCATCGTCGCGCCGTTCATCGGCATCAAGGCCATCGACATGGTGCTGTCCGGCGCTCGGGCTCGCCTGACGGAGGAGACGATCATGAAGCAGCTCCGCCCCGCGCTCCTCGTCTTCACGGTCATGACGGTCCTGACCGGCGTCGCCTATCCGCTGGTCGTGACCGCGATCGCACAGGTCGTCTTCCCGGCGCAGGCGAACGGCAGCCTGATCGTGAAGGACGGCAAGGTCCGTCGGCTCGGCCCTCATCGGGCAGCCGTTCGACGACCCGAAGTACTTCTGGAGCCGGCCCTCCGCGACGTCGCCGGCGGCCTACAACGGCGCGGCGTCGTCGGGCTCGAACCAGGGTCCGCTGAACGACACGCTCATCGACGCGGTCCGCGGCCGGGTGGACGCCCTCAAGGCAGCCGACCCGGGCAACGCGCAGCCCATCCCCGTCGATCTCGTGACCGCGTCGGGCAGCGGCCTCGACCCGCACATCAGCCCGGCCGCCGCTCGGTACCAGGTTGCCCGCGTGGCGCGGGCGCGCGGGTCTCTCCGAGACGACGGTCCAGGACGCTCGTGGCCCGATACACGCACGGGCGGCAGTGGGGCGTCTTCGGCGAGCCGGTCGTCGACGTCCTCGCGCTCAACCTCGCGTTGGATGCGAGCGGGACGAAGTGACCCGTGGCGCGGTCGCCTCGCCTCGACTACGGCCAGGGCACGGTTCATCCCGACGATCCGGAGGTCCTGCGCCACGGAACCCGCCGCGTGTCGAGCTCGCGCGAGCGTCCGGGTGAGCGGAACTCCTGACGACCCGAATCGCCCGTCGCTCGAGGCGCTGCTCGAGGTCACGCCGCGAGGGTCGGCCGCGGGAGCTGCTTCACGGTCGAGCTACCACGTCACTGAGGACGGCCGCGTCGCGCTCGAGCAGCCGCGAGGGTGAACCGATCCATGGCACACATACTGGTCGTCGACGACGAGAAGAACATCCGGACCCACCTCGCGACCTACCTGCGAGGTCTTGGGCACGAGGTCGAGACCGCGGAGAGCGCCTCCGCGGCGTTGGCTGTGGTCGAGCGCGATGCGCTCGACGTCGTGTTCTCGGACATCCGCATGGCGGGCATGGATGGGCTCGCGCTGTTGCGGGAGATCCGGCGCCGCCGGCCAGAAGCGGTCGTCGTGTTGATGACCGCCTACGCGACGGTCGCCGGCGCGGTCGAGGCCATGCGATCCGGGGCGTATGACTATCTCGTCAAGCCGTTCGCCCTCGACGAGGTGGGACTGTTGCTTGCCCGCGTTTTCGAAGTGCAGGGGCTGCGCCGCGAGAACCGGCAGCTCCGGCAGGTGGTGGACGAGCCCGCGCTCGTCGAGTCGGCGAGCTCGGCGATGCAGCGCGTGCTGGCGACCGCGCGTCAGGTGGCCCCCTCCGACGTGACGATCCTGCTGACCGGCGAGAGCGGCACGGGCAAGAACGTGCTCGCCTCCGCCATTCATGGCTGGAGCCGGCGCAAGGACGGCCCGTTCGTGACGATCGCCTGCACGACGCTCTCGGACCACCTGCTCGAGAGCGAGCTCTTCGGCCACGTCAGGGGAGCCTTCACGGGCGCATGGAAGGACAAGCCGGGCCGCCTGGCGGCTGCCGCCGGGGGCACGGTCTTCCTCGACGAGGTCGGAGAGCTGCCGCACGAGCTCCAGGCGAAGCTGCTCCGATTCCTCGAGGAGCACCGGTTCGAACGCGTCGGCGACGACACCACGGTCGAGATCGACACGCGCGTACTCGCCGCAACCAACCGCGACCTCGAGAGCGAGGTGCGCGCCGGGCGCTTCCGCGAGGACCTGTTCTTCCGGCTCAATGTCGTGGCGCTCAATCTGCCACCCCTCCGCGAGCGTTTGAACGATCTGCCCGCCCTGACCGAGCATCTGCTGGCGCGCCTCACCGCGCGGTATCGGCGGGGTCCGATCCAGGTCGCGCCGGACGCGCAAGCCGCGCTGGCGGCCTACGCCTGGCCCGGCAATGTGCGGGAGTTCGTCCACGCGCTCGAACGGGCCGTGGTCCTGTCGCGAGGAGACGTGATCCGCTCGGAGCATTTGCCCGATCGCCTGCTCGCTCCCGCGCATCGCGGTATCGGCGGCCAGCCACCCGGCGTCGATTCCTCGCTCTCGCTCGAGGACCTCGAGCGGCGCCACATCCAGCAGGTGCTGGCGGACTCCGGGACACTCGAGGAAGCAGCTGCCCGGCTCGGGATCAACCCGACGACCCTCTGGCGAAAGCGCAAACGCTGGGGAATCGAGTAGGGGTCCCATCGAGGTCGCACTGGTCACTCCGTGCTCGAGCGCGCCGCCATACGGCAAACTCATGATCCTGGGTGTGGCATGTTTCATGCCTATAGGGCGTGTTCGCGAGGAGTGACGTGAAGAAGATCGAAGCGATCATCAGGCCGTCCGAAGGTCGACCCGGTTCGGAAGGCGCTCAGCTGGCGCGACACCGGCCAGATCGGCGACGGACATGTTCTCGTCACACCGGTCCAGGATGTCGAGTCGATTCAGAGCCGCGAGCAGCTGCCCGAGACGATCGACCTGCCATGCCGCGCGCAGCCACGCTGAGCGTGTGCGCCGATCGCGTGACCGGCGCAAGCGTCGTCGTGCGATCCGCACGGTCGTCTTGCGCGCACTGCACGATGCATCCTAGCCAGCTACCCAGCGACACGCCGCTCGACCGGGCATCATGCTGCCTCCGTGCGGGCAACCGAGATGGACGACGGGCCGCGCCCGCTCTCATCGGGGCGGCGGGATGCGCGCGGAATCGCCGGCTGGTGCATCGTGCAGCATCGGCGTGCCGGGGCGGCGGGCCGGAGTTCGCGAACAGGAGGGCGTGCAAGCGTCCGATCGGCTTGGCGTGGAGCAAGCGTGAAACACCGACCGTGCGTCTTGCAGTCGTCCGTTTAACCATGCAGCACATCGGGAGGTCCGCGAAGCCCCCGCACTCCGAACACTCGGCCGCCTTCAACGCGAGGCACGATTGATGCACTCGCAGAGACGCGTGCTCGTCGGCTCCTCGACTTCGTCGGCCCCGCCGACGGGTTTACCCCGTGCGTCGGACGCGTCACGTGCCGAGGAAGCGCGACCGCATCGCCCGTCGACGTCGCAGGTGGACAGCGGCGTGAGGCGCTCGTCGCCTTCGGCGTCGACGTCCGCCAGGGCGGTCGAGGCGCCGCTTCCGGCGAACGCCGCCGAGGGGCATGCGTCGCCGACTGCCGTCAACGCCCGCCTTGGCGAGGCGCTCGAGGCCGGCGAGTGGGTCGAGCTCGTCTTCGCCGTGCGCGGCAGGATCGAGCGCGTCCCGGGAAAGCATCACAGCCGCTGGCGGGTACGAACGCGGCGGGGCCACGTCGTCAGCTTCCGACCCGAATTCGTGATCGGGATCACGTCGGCGACGACACGAGCGGACGGGACGCCGAACGGATCCGAGCGCGGCCCTCGCCCGGGGCCGTCCGGCTCCGCCAGCGATCGGCGCGCGTAGGCGCACCGCCCGTCTCGAGGCGACGACCGACGCCGGAGACGGTGTCGTGTCACTGTTGCAGCTAGCTACCTGACTGGCCGTCGCGTCCGCCGTTGCCGAATCCACGCGTTTCGGAGCCGACGTGGCACGGCGATTGCGCGCCAAAGCTTGCCTCGCGCGCAAGCGCTCTGCTGTTCGGGCAGTCAGCATCCCGATCGACCGCCACCGAATCGCGGAGCAGTGACGGTCCGGTCCTCGCGGCACGGCGGTTGCTCCATGGACTACAGCTTCGCGGACATTCGACGCCGCGGCACGGGAGCACGAACATGATCGACGTGACATATGCCTTGGTGATCCTGGCGTTCTTCGCACTGGCCGCGGGATACGCCTACGCGTGCGGGAGGCTGTAACGATGGAGAACGCGCTCGTCGGCGTGCTCGGCGCGCTGTTGATCGTCTACCTCTTCTGGACCCTCGTCCGACCGGAGGACTTCTGATGCGAACGCGGGACATCGACGATGGAGGAACGAGGTAAATGACGGCCTCTGGTTGGATTCAGCTCGCCTTGATCCTCGGGGCATTCACGGTGCTCACCAAACCCTTGGGCGTGTACCTGGTCCACGTCCTCGACCCCGAGCGCGAAGGTGGAACGTTCCTGGATCCCGTGTTGGGCCCCCTCGAGCGGCTCGTGTACCGCATCCTCCGCGTCCGCCCGGACCGAGGACAGACGTGGCTCCAGTACACGATCTCCGTCCTGACGTTCAGCGCCCTGACGACACTGCTGACCTATGCGCTGCTTCGCCTCCAGGACAGGCTGCCGCTGAACCCGCAGAACCTGCCGGCCGTCAGCCCCCACCTCGCCTTCAACACCGCGGTGAGCTTCGTGACCAACACGAACTGGCAGAGCTACGGCGGTGAATCGACCATGAGCTACCTTTCGCAGATGGTCGCCCTGGTGATGCACCACTTCTTCTCGGCGGCGGCCGGAATCGCGATCGCGGCGGCGCTGGTACGGGGCATCGCGGTGAGTCAGGGCCAGACGATCGGCAACTTCTGGCGCGACATGACCCGGCTCTGCCTGTACCTGCTGCTGCCGATGGCGCTGGTGTACGCGGTGTTCCTCGTCTGGACCGGAGATCCCCAGAATTTCCGGCCGTACAGCGTCGTGACCACGGTGGACCAGTCGGCTGGCGGCAAGCGCCGCCGAGCCTGCTCAGCAGACGATCGCGCAGGGCCCGATCGCCTCGATGATCTCCATCAAGATGATCGGCACGAACGGCGGCGGATACATGAACGCGAACTCCGCACATCCGTTCGAGAACGCCTCCGGCTTGGGTAACTACCTGCAGATGGTCATCTTCGGCCTGATCGCGAGCGCGCTCACGTACTACCTGGGCCGGATGGTGCGAAACCAGAAGCACGGCTGGGCGGTATGGACCGCGATGTTCGGCGTCATGCTCGCCGGCATCCTCGTCTGCTGGTGGGCGGAGAGCGCCGGCAATCCCCTCGTGCACGCGGCAGGCGTGGCCTCGGCCCCCGGGAACATGGAGGGCAAGGAGGTTCGCTTCGGCGTGTTCAACTCCGCGACATGGGCCGCGATGACGACTGCCACCACGTGCGGCGCGGTGAACAGCATGCACGACAGCTTCACCCCGCTGGGCGGGTTGATCCCCCTCATCAACATGCAGCTGGGCGAAGTGATTTTCGGCGGGGTCGGCTCGGGACTCTACGGGATGCTGGTGTTCGTCTTCGTCGCCATCTTCATCGCCGGTCTCATGATCGGCCGTACGCCGGAATACCTCGGCAAGAAGATCGAAGCCCGTGACGTCAAGCTCGCCTCGCTCTTCGTGCTGGTGACGTGCTTCGCCGTCCTCGTGCCGACCGCGTGGGCGTCGGTGAGCGATTGGGGCGTGGCCGGGCTCAACAACAACGGGCCTCACGGGCTCGGTGAGATTCTCTATTACTTCAGCTCCGCGAGCGGCAACAACGGATCCGCGTTCGCGGGCCTCACGACGAACACACCCTGGTACAACACGCTCGGCGGCATCGTAATTCTCGTCGGGCGCTACTTCATGATCGTCCCCGTGCTGGCGCTGGCCGGCACGCTCGTGCGGAAGCAAGCCGTGGCACCGAGCGCCGGGAGCTTTCCGGTCAGCGGCGGCACCTTCGTCGTGCTGCTCGTGAGCACGATCCTGATCATCGGTGCGCTGACGTTCTTCCCCGCGTTGGCCCTGTCGCCCATCGTGGAACATTTCCTGATGCACAGCGGCGCGACGTTCTGAACGAGCGGCGTCGAGCGAAGCGCAAGGAGCAAGAATGACGCAGGCAAAGGCACGGCCTCTGTTCGATCCCGAGATCGTCGGCCCGGCCATCGCAGCGAGCTTCACAGAAGCTGAACCCGGTCCACTTGTGGAAGAACCCAGTCCTGTTCGTCACGGAGGTTGGTGCGGCGGTGACCACGCTGGAGCTGATCCTCAATCGCGGCGGGGGAGCCTTCCCGTTCGTGCTCCAGATCAGCCTCTGGCTCTGGTTCACCGTGCTGTTCGCGAACTTCGCCGAAGCGATGGCCGAGGGACGAGGCAAAGCCCAAGCGGACACGTTGCGGAAGAATCGGCGCACGACGACGGCGAAGAGGCGCGGCCCTGACGGGACGACCACGACCGTCCCGGCTGAAAGCCTGCGCAAGGGCGACGTGTTCATCGTATCGGCGCACGAGACGATCCCGGCCGACGGCGAGGTCATCGAGGGCGCCGCCACCGTCGACGAGTCGGCGATCACCGGCGAATCCGCTCCGGTCATACGGGAATCGGGCGGCGACCGCTCGGCCGTCACCGGAGGCACGACGGTGCTGTCCGACGAGCTCAAGGTCCGCGTGACGGCGAACCCTGGCGAGAGCTTCATGGACCGGATGATCGAGCTCATCGAGGGGGCGAAGCGTCAGCGGACCCCGAACGAAATCGCATTGTCGATCCTGCTGTCGACGCTGACGATCATCTTCCTGATCGTATGCATGACCTTCAAGCCGTTCGCGATCTTCACCTCGACCTTCGCGGGCGAGACCATCAATCTGGCCGTGACCGTGGCGGTGCTCATCGCCCTCCTGGTGTGCCTGATCCCGACGACGATCGGCGGTCTCCTGAGCGCGATCGGCATCGCCGGCATCGATCGGATGGTGCAGAAGAACGTGCTCGCGATGAGCGGTCGGGCGGTCGAGGCCGCGGGGGACATCGACGTGCTGCTCCTCGACAAGACCGGAACCATCACGCTCGGCAATCGTCGTGCGGTGGAGTTCATCACGGCGCCGGGCACGAGCGAGCGGGAGCTGGCCGAAGCCGCGCAACTCTGCAGCCTGGCCGACGAGACGCCCGAGGGGCGCAGCGTCGTCGTGCTCGCCAAGGAACGGTACAACATGCGCGGGAGGGAGCTGCACGAGATCCCGTACGCGACCTTCGTTCCGTTCACCGCACAGACGCGCATGAGCGGGATCGACATCGACGGGCGGAGCGTGCGCAAGGGTGCGGCCGACAGCGTGGAGCAGTGGGTGGGCAAGCCGTACGCGCGCGAGGTGAAGGAGATCATCGACCGGATCAGCCGCGACGGTGGCACGCCGCTCGTGGTGGCCGAGGCGCCGCACGTCTTCGGCGTCGTTCACCTGAAGGACATCGTCAAAGGCGGCCTTCCGGAGCGGTTCACGCACTTCCGCGAGATGGGCATTCGCACGATCATGATCACGGGTGACAACCCGCTCACGGCGGCGGCCATCGCCGCCGAGGCGGGCGTCGACGGCTTCCTCGCGCAGGCCACGCCGGAGGACAAGCTGGCGCTCATCCGTAAGGAGCAGGCCGCCGGGCACCTGGTCGCGATGACCGGTGACGGGACGAACGACGCGCCAGCGCTGGCTCAGGCCGACGTCGGCGTGGCCATGAACACCGGAACGCAGGCCGCGAAGGAAGCCGGCAACATGGTCGATCTCGACTCCAACCCGACGAAGCTCATCGAGGTCGTCGAGATCGGCAAGCAGCTGCTCATGACGCGCGGGGCGCTGACCACCTTCTCCGTCGCCAACGACGTCGCCAAGTACTTCGCCATCATCCCCGCCGTCCTGGTCGCGGCCTTTCCCCAGGTCGCACCGCTGAACGTGATGCATCTCGGGACGTCGGCGAGCGCGATCCTGTCCGCGGTGATCTTCAATGCGCTGATCATCATCGCGCTCGTCCCGCTCGCGTTGCGCGGTGTGAAGTTCCGCCCGCTGCCCGCCGCGGTCGTGCTGCGACAGAATCTCCTCATGTACGGGCTCGGCGGACTGGTCGTGCCCTTCGTCGGGATCAAGCTCATCGATCTCGTCGTTCACAACGTTCTTCATCTCGCGTGAGAATCACGGCGCCGCGTTCGACGGCGACACGAGGACGCACAACATGAGCAAGACGAGCAAGGCTTTGGCAGTGACCCACGTGCAGAGCATCACGATGGCCCATGCGCCGGAGGCGATCGACCTCTTGGACCTGCCGCTCGACGAAACCGCCGAGACCACTGGCCGCGCGGCCGAGTCCGTCGAGCGCTTGTCCTTCCTGGGGCACCTGCACGCCGCCGCCGCGTTCGCGGTCGTGTTCATCGTGCTCTGCTGCGGGATCTATCCGGTCGTCATATGGGGGATCGCGCAAGCGATCTTCCCGGTCCAGGCGAATGGCTCGCTCGTGACGAAGGCCGGCACCTTCACGACCGACCCCGAGAAGGCGGTAGGCTCGGCTCTCCTCGGCCAGAGCTTCGCCGCGCCGGAGTATTTCCACCCGCGGCCTTCCGCCGCAGGCGCGGGATACGATGCGGCCAGCTCGGGCGGGACGAATCTCGGCCCACTGAGCGCCAAGCTGCTCAACGGCATTCACGACGCGAAGAACGAGGACGGTACGCCGAACCCGGCAGGGAACTTCGACGGCATCAAAGACCTCGTCGCGGCGTACCGAGCAGAGAACGGGCTGGCGGACGATGCCATCGTGCCGGCAGACGCCGTGACACGTTCAGCCTCCGGCCTCGATCCACACATCAGCCCCGAGAATGCGCGTCTGCAGGCGGGGCGCGTTGCGCGGGCGCGCAACCTGAGCGACGACGCGATCCGCAGGCTGATCATTGAGCACACCGACGCGCCCGCTCTGGGCATTCTCGGCGAGGCGGGCGTCAACGTCCTGCTGTTGAATCTCGCGCTCGATCGCGGGGCTCGATAGGCTCGCGTCCCCGAAAGGTCGGGCGGTCGCGCCGGCGGGTCAGCGGCCGGGTCGCGCGCAAGGGGCACGGCCAGCCGAATTCGGAACCACTCGGGCAGGACCAGGTGCGTCAACGCAGCCCGCCTTCACAACCGGATGTCCCTCCTCGGTGGGAGACGGAAGGTTTGACTCCTTCCCTTCTCCGCCACTCACAGCGCTTGTCGTTGCTGTATGCCGCGTGCAGACCCTGGTGCGGCACCTGCTCCCCCCGGCTAGCGGCGAACCTCTTGGTCCTGGCCCGATTCCAGACCGTGACGTCGAAATCTGTGGTCAGCCCTTCCCAGATTTGAACAGCTCGTACACCGCCGCGAAATCGTGTTTGCCATGGCCGGTCGTGGAGGCGCGTCGGAGCACTTCGTCAACACCTTCGATGTGTCCCGTTTCCATGCCCATCGCTTCGCTCTCGCGAAGCGTCATGGCGAACGCCGCGCCATAGACGTCCAGCGTCGCTTTGAGTATCCTTGTCGTAGTTCCCGGTCGTGATCCTCGACGCCATGCCCCTGATATCGTCCTCGATCAGTCTGCCGCTGAAGTAGGCTGCCTGAACGATGTCCGCGTAGGTGCCGATGGGGATATCCAACGCACGGCACATCGCAGCCCCGTGCAGAAAACCGACGAACGCGGGGTAGGCAATCTGGAACAAAGCCTTGTCGAGTACCGCCGCCGCACCGATGGTTTCCGAGATGTGTGGAGCGTAGCCCGCCATACCCTCGAGCACGGGACGACATGTCGAATAAACGCTTGCGCGACCGGAGCAAACGATGATGCCTCGACCGCCGCGAATATCATCTGGGTAATTGAGGATCTGACCCTCGAGGTAGTTGAGGCTCGACTTGCCGGCCCACTGGCCAAGCTCGCGCGCCTGCGCCGACGTCATCGTCGTCAGCTGGACGAGCGTCTTGCCTTTCAGCGCAGACGCCACATCAGCCGTCATCACCGTCGACTTCGTCGAGTCATGATCGAGGACGCACACAACGGTCACGTCTGACGCGATCACAGCATCCGCAACCGTCGCGGCTACCTCGATACCCTCCTTGGCGAACCGCTCGGACCTTTCGGGGCTTCGGTTCCACACAGTGACGTCGAACCCTTTGGCGATCAGCGCATCGGCGAGAGCACTTCCCATGAGACCCAGCCCGATCACGGCGGCACGCGGTTGCCCTTCTACCTTCGACATATGGCGACCTCCCCTTGGTGATCCTGCTTAGCATGTTGCAAGGAGGTGGAATTCGGGCACGCAAATCGGATGGCGCAACTTCCCCGGATGACCCCACCACGGACATGATCTTCGCCTGGGCCCTGTTGCTGCTCCGACCACGACGCGAAGGCGGTTCGGCCGAGAAAACGCGCTAGCCTTCTCTCGTCACCGCGCCGCGGCCCTTTCGACCCGCACCTCCACCGCGTGCGTGCGGATCGGCGGGACGTCGTGCTCCCACGGGCGCGCGTATCCGAGGACGATGCGCGTCGTGCCGGCGCCGGTGGCGCGGAACGTCCACAGCTCGTCGCCGCCGCTGCCAACGACTCCACCGCTGCTCGCCTGATACGTCGAGCCGACGAGCGTCGCGATGGCGGGATCCGGCGGCGTCGTGAGCCGCCAGCCGTAACCGGTGGTGGCGTTCGCGTCGAGGCGAATGGTGAACTGCTCGCCGACATGGACCGCAATCGCCCGCGGCACCGCCGCCGCGCCCTCGGCCCGGCACGCCGTGGGCACGAGCAGCGCCAGGACGGCCGCGGCATGCGCGCATCCGCCACCGAAGGGCATCGGAATCCCCTTCGGTAGAAGAGTGGATTTGTCAAATCCGCGGCCCGGACCGGCTGTTTTCGCCCTCCCCCAGGGGGCTTGCCTTCTGCGCGTTCCCGACCTATGGGGCGAGCCTTAAATCAGTATCACCCCTAGGGGAATGAGGAGGAGCGAGGATGGCTACAAAGACGAAGAAGAAGAAGGCAGCCGCGAAGACGGGGTCGACACGTGCCGTGTCGAAGGTCGACCTGAAGAAGCCGCTCAAGGTGGGCGGCGCGTCGAAGGTCCGGAGCAAGGGTGACGTGTTCGCGACGATCGGGCAGCACACCGGACTCCACCGCCGCGACGTCGCCGCCGTGTTCCACGGCCTCGGCGCGCTGATCAAGGCCGACCTGTCGAAGGCCGGGGCGGGCGTGGTCAAGGTGCCGGGCCTGCTGCGGATCACGGTCGTGCGCAAGCCGGCGACGAAGGCGCGCATGGGCATCAACCCGTTCACCAAGGAACAGGTGATGTTCAAGGCGAAGCCCGCGCGCAACGTCGTCCGCATCCGCCCGCTGCGCAATCTGAAGGAAATGGTCTGATCGGGTCGGGCGGCAATCGCCGCCCGATGCCTCCTTCAGTCCCCGCTCTCGCTACGAGCCCGGCCCGCACGGCGTGGCCGGGCTCGCGAGATCGGCGGACGTCCCTCAGGGATTGACTCGTTCTTGGTTTAGACTTAGTCTAGACCTCGAATGGATCAAGACCTCGCCACCACGCTCCGGGACCACGGCATCCAGCCGTCGGCCCAGCGCCTCGCGGTGGGCGCCTACGTGCTGGCCACCGAGGACCATCCCTCGGCCGACCAGGTATGGGCGCACGTGCAGGAGCGCTGCCCGATGCTCTCGCGCGCCACCGTCTACAACACCCTCAACCTCTTCGTGGAGAAGGGGCTGCTCCGCCAGCTGGTCCTGGCGGAGGGCAAGGTGGTCTTCGACCCCAAGGTCGACCGGCACCATCACCTGATCGACGAGGAGACGGGGCGCATCCACGACGTCCCCTGGGACGCCGTCGCGGTCGGCAACGTGTCGCGGCTCAAGGGCTACGAGGTCGACGAGTACATGGTGGTCATGCGGGGCCGAAAGCTCGGCCAGCCCCGCGGCGCCGGCGGTCGTGCCGGCGCACCGAAGAAGCGCTGAGACACAACCCCCCAACCCACAGCAAGAGAGGTGACGCGTATGTTGACCCCCGGAAGCAAGCTGCCCGATTTCAAGGTGCCCGCGTGCGTGGGCATCGAGAAGGGCAAGGAGTTCAAGACGATCAGCAACAAGGACTTCCCCGGGAAGTGGCTGGTCCTCTACTCCTACCCGAAGGACTTCACCTTCGTCTGCCCGACGGAGATCGTCGAGTTCGACCACAAGCTGAAGGATTTCTCGGACCGCAGCGCGGTCGTCCTCGGCGGCAGCACCGACAACGAGTTCTCGCACCTGGCCTGGCGGAAGGACCACGCGGATCTGAAGACGATCCACCATCCGCTGCTCTTCTGGACGCCGGCCGTGGCGCACTCGCTCGGCATCCTCCATCCCGAGGCGGGCGCCGCGCTGCGCGCCACGCTCATCGTCGACCCGGACGGCGTCGTGCGCTTCTCGTCGGCGAACGACCTCTCGGTCGGCCGCAACGTGGCCGAGGTCCTGCGCGTCCTCGACGGCCTGCAGACCGACGAGCTCTGTCCCTGCGACTGGAAGAAGGGTGACGAGACGCTCACCCAGAAGCTCAAGAAGGCGGGCTGACCGCCGCCAACCCGAGGGGGCGCGCGCCGGCGTTGCCGGCGTGCGCCCTCCCCGCATCGGAGATTTCATGGCTCTCAACGCGACCGACGCGCTTCGCGAGGCGTTCCCCGACGTCGCGCGCGACATCAAGCTCAACCTGAGCAGCACACTCCAGCCGGGGACGCTGAGTGCCGCCCAGGCCTACGGCGTAGCGATCGCCTCCGCCATCGCCACCCGCAACCAGCCGCTCGCCAGGGCCCTCATCGCCGACGCGGAGGCCGACGGCGTCGAAGCCGGCACAATCGACGACGCGAAGGCGGCGGCGGTGCTGATGGGGATGAACAACGTCTACTACCGCTTCCGCCACATGATCGAGAAGGAGAGCTACGCGCAGAAGCCGGCGCGGCTGCGCATGCTGCGCATCAACCAGACGCAGGGGCCGAAGGCGGAGTTCGAGCTCTTCTGCCTGGCGGTGAGCGCGATCAACGGCTGCCAGATGTGCATGCAGTCGCACGAGGCGGTCGTGATCGAGGGCGGGCTCAGCGAGGACCACGTCCACGACGCCGTCCGCATCGCCGCCACGGTGAGCGCCGCCGCGATCGCGATGCAGCTGCCCTGATGACCGTCACCCGCCGCCAGCTGCTCGGCGCCGCTGGCGCAGCCGGAGCGGCCTGGCTCGCCGGCGGAACCGGCCGCATCCGCCCCTTCCTCGCCCGGGCGGTCGCCGCGCGCGACGCCGAGGCGGCGACCTGCCTGCTCACGCCGCCGGCCATCGAAGGTCCGTTCTTCGTCGACGAGCACCTCGTCCGCAGCGACATCACGGGCGATCCCTCGGACGGTTCGGTGCAGGCCGGCGTCCCGCTGCGGCTCGGGATCACCGTACTGAGCGCCGACGCCGCCTGTGCGCCGGTCGCCGGGGCGGTCGTCGACGTCTGGCACGCCAACGCTGCCGGACTCTACTCAGACGAGAGTTCGAACGGCACCGCGGGGCGGAAGTTCCTGCGCGGCTCGCAGCGCACCGACGCGACGGGCCGCGTCGAGTTCACGTCCATCTACCCCGGCTGGTACCCGGGCCGGACGATCCACGTGCACGTCAAGGTGCGGGTGATCGACGGCTCGAGCGCGACCTACGACTTCACCAGCCAGCTGTACTTCGACGACGCGACCAGCAATGCCGTGCTCGCCCTGGCCCCCTATGCCGCGCGGGGGCCGAGGGACACGACCAACGCCACCGACGGCATCTACGACCCATCGACGCTGCTCGCCCTCGACAGCGACGGCGGCGGCTGGATCGGGACGATCGTCCTCGGACTCACGGGCCTGCCGGCGTGCAGCGATCCGGTGACGTGTCTCACCGCCCTCGCGGCGGCGCTTCCCGCCACGGGCGCGGCCGCCGACCGCCGGCGCCGGCGGGTCGCGCGGCGGCTCGCACTCCGCCTCGCCCGTGCGAGCGCGGCGATCAGCCGCGCGGACGCGAGCGCGGGGGCGCGTCGCGCGCGTCAGTACCGGCGTGCGCGCGCGGCGCTGGCGCAGCTGCTGGCCGGCGCGCGGGCGGCCGACGCCGCTGGCACGCTCGGCGTCCCCCTCCTCGCGATCGAGGAGGGGACCGCCGCCGTACTGGCCGGTCTGCCGACGGCCTGAGTCGCGCGCCTAAGGCACCGCCGGGCAGACGGCCGGCGGCGGCGAGCTGCGAGCGCCCGTGAACTTGGCGGTGGTGTCGAACGACGTCGACGGGCTCTTCGCCGGCGCGGCGGCGCAGAACTCGAAGCCGGTGCCGAGGCGGAACCGGAGGCCGAGCGTACCCTGGGGCGCACCGGTGAGCGGGTAGAGCGCCGCGCCGGAACCCTTCACGCTGAGCTTCCCGTCCTTGACGCTGACGGCGGTGATCGGGCCACCGACGTGCTGCCGATCCTTGTACTTGTAGCCGGGTTTCGTCGCCGAGCCGCTGCGCGTCCAGAACGCCGCCGGCAGGGAGACCTGCACCACGTCGGTTCCGCCCGCGGCGTTGTAGACGATCAGCAGCGCGCCGCCGAGCGTCGGATCCCCGAGACCGTCCCAGGCGGGCACGGTGAAGCCGCTGGGCACACCCTGGTACTTCGACGAGCGGAACGACAGCTTGCGCTTGGTCAGGTCGATCGGGGGCGTGGCATCGTCCCGGAGTGTCAGCGAGCTGGCGCGCATCGGCGTCGCCGGACCGCTCAGCGGATCGGTCGGGTCGCTGCCCTGGTCGAGCTCGTCGCGGTCGAAGAAGCCGTCCTCGATCGCGATCGACGCCCATGCGCAGGCCGGAGCCCGGCGGCACGCAGGTGTAGGTCAGCTCCTGGCCGGGCGTGGTGGCGAGGGCGCGGAGCTCGGCGTCGGTCTGGATCTCGCGCGACGCGGTCCATCTGGAAGGTGCCGTCGGGCAGGCGGTAGCCGCCGCGCTGCTCGCCGGCGATGGTGCCCTTCACGACGACCTCGCACTCGAGCGCGTCGTCGCGCGCGAGCATCAGGTTGATGCGCGCGCCGACGATCGGCGCCGTTCGATGCGTTCAGCGTGATCTGCTGGCCGACGATCGGGGCGAGGTTCGAGTCGAACGCGAGCACGAAGCGCTCGAGGTCGTGCTGCTCGGCGTCGGTCAGGCTGAAGACGCTCGCGCCGAGGAAGCGGCAGCACGGTGTCGATGCTGCCGTCGTGCAGGAAGCCGAAGCCGCGGATCTGCGGGCCCTGGACGGTCGCGTCCTGCGGGCGGCCGAACATGCCGACCTTCTGATAGGCGTTGCGCAGGTGCGGGACCTTGAACATCTGCGTCTCGCCCTCGAACGTGCGTGAAGCCGTCGGTGCCGAAGAAGCCGGCCGCGGAGTCGAGTGGTGTGGCAGCCGTTGCAGTTGAAGACGCGTGTCGGTGATCGCGCCCGAAGAAGAGGTCGCGGCCCTGCTGCTGGTTGGCGTTCAGCGTGTTGTCGAGGCGGCGGATCGGGTTCGGCGGATAGGTGACGGTCAGGATGAAGTCGGTGAACGCCTGCATCTCGGCGTCGGTCAGCTCGCTGTCGCGGCCGATGCAGGCCGGGGAAGGCCGACGTTGAACTTCTTGAACGCGGCGTCCTCGTCGAACGGGTCTGCCGCCCGGATCGTTGCCGCCGGTGCGGTCGCCGCGCCAGTGCATCGAGCCGTGGTTCGCCATGCCGCGCAGGCTCTGCGTCGTCATCGGTCCCTTCAGCGGGTGGAAGGTCGCCGAGATGCCGAGTCGCGGCGATCTGCACGGGGAGCGGGTTGGGGATGACGACGTCGTCGGGATTGCCGAGGTCCCAGGCCAGGCTGTCGAAGTCGCCGAAGATGTGGCAGCTCGAGCACGACGCCTCGCCGTTGCTCGACGTCAGCTGCGCGTCGTAGAGGAAGCGCCGGCCGTTCGTCGACCGTCGCCGGCTCCGGCGTGTGGACGCGGCACGTGCGACTCCTCGACCGCGCGTCGTCGGTGTTCGACCACCGAGATCGCGTTGTCGAAGCGCGTGAACGACGTAGAGCCGGCCGCGCGCCTCGTCGAGCACGAGGCCCGTCGGCCCGCCGCCGCTGACGGCGATGTGGTCGTCCGCGTCCGGCACGAAGCGTGTCGTTCTCGAGCGCGGCGGTGGAGAAGACGCCGACCTTGCTCGAGCCGAAGGCGGCGACGTAGAGCGTCGCGCCGTCGGCCGTGACCGCCATGCCGAGCGGCGTGGCGAGGCTGTTCTCGCTTGCACGCTCGGCGGCGCCGGCCGCTGCGCGTAGTCGATGTGCTTGTTCAGGTGGCGCGGCAGCACGTTCGCGCCGTCGAGGACGGTGATGCGCGCCTCGTGCAGGTGGCCCTGCACCGTCGTGCTGCCGAACGCGAGTCCCGGGACCCTCGAAGCGCACCTCGTTCCGCGCCTCGGTGTTGCTGACGTAGACCTTCCCGTTCACCGGGTTGGTCGCCATGTTGAAGAGGATGGTGCCGACGTGGGCGAAGTTCGCGGTCTCGGCCGGGATCGCCGCGGTCGGCGTCGATCGCGAACACGTCGAGGTCGGGCAGCGAGAAGCGGACCGCGGCGGCTCCAGTCGCGCGCCAGCTCGTCCTCCCAGTGCGCCGGTGGCCGGATCGAACTTGACGATCAGGCCCGACCTCGGGCCCGGGCACGCCGTCGGCGTTGGTGTTCGGCGCCGGCAGGCCGCCGGGACTGCAGCAGCGCGCCACAGGGCGAGGCCGTCGCGCCGCCGTCGCAGACGACGCCCTCGTTGAGCGTCGTCGTCTGGTTGCCGGACTGGAAGACGGCCGCGTAGACGGTGTTGCCGTCGGCGCTGCGCGCCAGCGCGCGCGGCGTGTCGCCGAACAGCATCGACGTTGGTGATCGGCGTGCCGCCGAGCGTCGCGTCGAGGTTGGTCGCGTCGAAGACCTGCACGATCGCGCGCGGCCGATGCCGGCGTCGTTGAGCTGGTCGTTGAGCGGGCAGTTCTGGCCGCGGCGCGCCGTCGTGACGAAGGCGCGGTCGTTGCCGGGGCCCGCGAAGACGATGTCGCGCGGCTCGTCGCAGGTGAGCAGCGTGCGCACGACGCGCGGCGGCGTGGAGGCGACGTCGACGACGCTGATCGAGTCGGAGAGGTGGTTCACGACCCAGACCTCGCCGTCGCTGCGCGCCGCCACCGCGACCGGCTCGAGGCCGACCGGCACCGACCCCGCCCGGGCCAGGCCGCCGGCCGTGACGGTGAAGATCTCGAGCCGGTTGTCGGGCGTGTTGACCGCGAACAACCGCGTGCCGTCCGGCGACAGCGCCAGCGGCCGCACCTGGCCCGATTCGAAGTTGACGAAGTCGTCGGCGGCAGCGGGCGACCATGCGGCGAGCGCGGCGAACGCGGTGGCGAGCATGGCGAGGCCGGGGCGGGTTCGGATCATGGGCGGGGGGGTCCCTTCTGGCAACGAGAGTCTGGCGCCTTGTCATCTGCTAGCTTGCGACTCGGCGGCAAGGGAAAAGGGTCCGTTCGGGCAAAAGACGGGTCCGAAACGCCTGGACGGGCCGGGGGCATTCACCTTCGACTGGCCTCGCCGGCCCCGTCCGCGTACTCTCCGCCCCCTCCGTGCCCCCTTCGCATTCGCGCTACCGCGAGACGGCCACCCCGGACTACGGCCACCGGCACCACGCCGGCAACGTCGGCGACGTGTGGAAGCACTGCGCGCTGCTGGAGGTGCTGCGACGGGTGGCGACGGCGACGGTCCCCGTCCACTACATCGAGACGCACGCGGGCGAGGGTCGCTATTCCCTCGGGCCCACCGGCGAGTGGACCGAAGGGATCGGGCGGCTCTGGCGCGACCCGGACGTCGCGGCTGGCGACGACGCCGTCGCCCGCTACGTGACGCGCTGTCGGACGCTCGCGACGGGCGCGGAGCGGCCGCAGTCCTACCCCGGATCGCCCGTCCTCGCCCGCGCGGTGCTCGGCACCGGCGGACGATCGTCGCTCTGGGAGCTGGACGCCGACGCCGCCGCGCGTCTCGAGCGACAGTGCTCCGACGGCACGGATCGCGTCACCTGCGGCGACGGGCTCGCGGCGCTGCGGCGACGCGATCGTCGCGGCGGAGACCGGCGCCGGCGCGGTCGTGGCGCTGATCGACCCTCCGTGGAGCCGCAAGAGCGACTGGACCGCCATCCCCGACGTGCTCGCCGCGGCGGTGCGCGCGTCGACGCGGGCCACGTTCCTCCTCTGGTATCCGGTGAAGAGCCTGACGCGCCCGAACGCGATGCTCGCCCGGCTCGAGGCGGCGGGCGTCGGCGGCACGATCGCGGAGCTGATCACGACGCCACTCGAACACACGCGCAACCGGCTGAACGGCAGCGGCGTCCTCCTCGTCCGTCCACCCGATGGGGTGGTCGAGGCGCTCGCCGCCGCGGCGCCGATCATCGGACGCGCACTGCGCGACGGTCGCCGAGACCTGGTCGCTACGGCTGCGCGCGTGGCACGGGCGCGTCAGCGGCGGCCCGCGGCGAGCTTGCGCAGGTTCTCCTCGTGGCCCTCGCGCGTGATGCGGTACGTGGACAGGAACGCGAGGGCGATCAGGTAGAGCCCGACGAGTAACGGCGCGTACACGAGCCCGAGGCGCCGCACGACCGCCGGGTCGACCGCGCCGGGCTTGGCGTCGTGCGGGAAGCCGATCACCCCGAGGAGCACCGTCGAGGCGAGGATGCCGACGCCCGACACCGCCTTCTGCACGAAGCTGTTGGCGGCGACGAACACGCCCTCGGAGCGCCGCCCGGTGATCACCTCGCTGTCCTCGACGATGTCCGCCACCATCGACGACGTGAGTATCCCCGACATGATGACCAGCGTGATCGTGATCAGGTTGAACAGGAACAGGATCGGGAGGAGCACCGGCGTGCCGTTCGCGGGGAACCATCCGGCCAGGCGGAGGAAGATCGGTGCCGGGGCGAGGACGATCGCGGCGGTCGACACCAGCATCGCCGCCGCCTTCTTGCCCAGCCGCCGCGACAGGGCGGGCGTCGTCGCGACCGCGATCATCGCCGACACGAACGCCCCGAGCACGAGGAGCGACATCTGCCCCGAGGTCAGCTCCCAGAAGTACGTGTTGAGGTAGATCGCGAGTGCCGCGGCCATCCCCGCGCCCATGGCGGCGAAGACGCCTGCGCAGAAGAGCGCCAGGAACGAGCGATTGGCGAGCGTGTCGCCCAGCTCGCGGAAGATGCCGCGCAGTCCGAGCCGTCCCGCGATCGGCGGCCGTTTGAGGACGGGGATGAACGCGTGCGTGCCGACGGCCGAGATCAGGATCGCCGCCATCATCACGATCGACGCGACCAGCCCGTAGCGACGGTAGCCGTCGGGATTGAGCACGCCGACAGGGTGGCCGGCATCCGGCTGCAGCAGCACCGCGTAGGCGATGACGGTCATCGTGAGACCGCCCCACCAGCCGAAGAAGAACCGGTAGCTCAGGACGGACGTCCGCTCGTCGTACCCGTCGGTCAGCTCGGGGACGAGCGACGCGCTCGGGATCTCGTAGACGGCGATCAGCGCCCGCACCAGGGCGGCCACCACCAGGAAGTAGGTGAAAAGCGCCCCGTGCCCGAGCCCGGCGGGCGGGTTCCAGAGCGCCCAGTAGCAGACCGCGACCGGCACCGCCGCCGCATACATGAACGGATGCCGCCGACCCCAGCGCGAATGGAGATGGTCGGACAGATGCCCGATCACCGGATCGATGACGGCGTCGAGCACCAGCGCGGTCATGATCCCGAGGCCGACCCACGTCTCGGGCAGGCCGAGGACCTGGTTGTAGTAGAGCAGCAGGAAGAACGAGAAGCCGTTGTCCTTGACGCCGAAGGCGACGGCGCCGATGCCGTAGAGCAGCTTGCGCCAGGCGCTCAGCGTGAGGGTCACCGCGGGCCGATATCTCGCGGCTCGACGCGGGGTCAACCGAATCGCCGCTGGCGGACTTGGGATGGGCAGGACCATGGACATCCCCGCGATCCGCCTGGACCCACCGTACGTCGCGACCGCCCGGCTCGTCCCCGAGAAACGGCTGATGCTCGCCGTGCTCGAGGATGCCATCGGCCTCTTCTGTCGCCACCGGCACGCGCGGGGGCGCAAGCGACGGCGAGTGGCGGAGGCGGTGACGTGGCTCTGGTCCGACAGCCGCGACGGCCCGTTCACCTTCGTCAACGTGTGCGAGGCTCTCGGCCTCGACTCGCTGTACGTGCGTGCCGGCCTGATGCGCTGGACGCCGGACACCGGACGTCCGCCGGCTCGGCGGATGATCGGCCACCTCGGCGTCACGCACGTCGACCCGTTGCGACGCCGACGGCTTCGCCTCGACCGACCATTCCACGCCGCCCCGATGGGAGCGGCTCGTCCGAAAGGAGACGCAGCATGACGACCACCAAGAAACTGGCCCTGGCGACGTTGCTCGCCGCCGGGCTCGGCGCCGCCGCGCCGACGTTCGCCGGGCGTGGCCCCGGCGGTCCGGGACACATGATGCCGCCCGATGCGGCGATGCGCTTCCCGATGATCCTCCGTGCCCTCGATCTCACCGACGAGCAGCGCAGTCAGGTGCACGCCATCATGGACGCGCATCGTGACCGCTTCCGCGCACTTGCCGCACAGCTCCACACCGCCGACGATGCGGTCGCCGCGCGTCTGTTCGCCAGCACGCCGCTGACCGCCACCGACCTGGCGACCGAGTCGGCCGCGGTGACGCAGGCGCGCAGCGCGCTGCAGCAGGAAGGCCTCGCCGTCGCCGTCGCCATCCGCAACGTCCTCAGGCCCGATCAGCTCACGAAGGCCGCGACGATCCACGAGAAGATGGAAGCCCTGCACGCCGAGATGAAGGCGCTTCTCGGCGAGCCCGGACCGCCCCCCATCGAGTGACCCGGCCTCGTCCGAGCGGCGTGCGCGGCGGGCCGACCCACTCGGCCGCCTCCGCGCACGCCGCCTCGCCGTCGACCACACCTTGTGCTACCCGCGAACGGGGGGGAGACCATGAGGCGACTGGCGATCGCGGCGGCGGTGATCGTGTTGTTCGGGTTCGGCGTCCTCGGGTGGGTGGGCACGCGCATCTATCAGGAGATGCCGCCCATCCCCGACCGCGTCGTCAGCAGCGACGGGACGGTCGTCTTCGACGCCGGCGAGATCGAGCGCGGGCAGAACGTCTGGCAGTCGATGGGCGGGATGGAGGTCGGCTCCATCTGGGGACACGGCAGCTACGTGGCGCCCGACTGGACGGCCGACTGGCTGCACCGGGAGAGCGGCCGCATCCTCGACGACTGGGCCAATGCCGAGCGCGGGCGTCCGTATCGCGACCTCGATGTCGAGACGCAGGCGGCGCTCGGCGCCCGCCTGCAGGCACTCATGCGCGCCAATCGCTACGACCCGGCGACGCGCACGCTGACCGTCGAGCCCGTGCGCGCGGCGGCCGTTCGACGCGCGCTCGCCGACTACTACGCGGACGTGTTCCGCGACGGGCGCAGCGACTACGCCATCCCGCGCGGCGCCGTCACCGATCCGGCGCGGCTGCACGCGTTGGCAGCGTTCGTCTTCTGGACGGCGTGGGCGGCCGCCGCGAAGCGGCCCGGCGACGGGCGTCAGCTACACGAGCAACTGGCCGCACGAGCCGCTGGTCGGCAACCGCCCGACGGGTGAGACCGTGGTCTGGACCGGCGTCAGCATCATCATGCTGCTGGCGGGCATCGGCGCACTGGTCTGGTGGTACGCCGCGCGTCGCGAGCCGCACCCGCCGGCAGCGGTTCCCGCCGACGATCCGCTCCTCGGCTGGTCGGCCGACGCCGTCGCAGCGCGCGACGCGTCAAGTACTTCTTGGTCGTCGCCGCGCTCCTCCTGGTGCAGATCGTGACTGGGCGTCATCACCGCGCACTACGGCGTCGAGGGCGACGGCTTCTACGGCATCCCGCTGTCGTCGTGGCTGCCCTACAGCCGTGACCCGCACCTGGCACCTGCAGCTCGGCCTCTTCTGGATCGCGACGTCGTGGCTCGCCGCCGGGCTCTTCATCGGCCCGCTCGTCAGCGGCGCCGAGCCGGAGGGCCAGCGCGCTCGGGGTGAATCGTGCTGTTCGCGCGCGCTGGTCCTCGTCGTCGGCGGCTCGCTCGCCGGGGAGTGGCTGAGCATCCACGGACGCTTCGGCTCCGACGCTGCCGCCTTCTACTTCGGTCACCAGGGATACGAGTACCTCGACCTCGGCCGCGTCTGGCAGATCGCGCTGTTCGTCGGGTCTGCTGCTCTGGCTCGTGCTGATGCTGCGCGCGATCGGTCCCGCGTTGCGCGAGCGCGAGCGAGCAACGACCGCTGGTCGCGATCTTCGCGCTCTCGGCCGGCGCGATCGCCCTCTTCTACGGCGCCGGGCTCGATGTACGGACGCACACCCACCTGACGCATGGTCGAATACTGGCGCTGGTGGGTCGTGCACCTCTGGGTCGAAGGCTTCTTCGAGGTGTTCGCGACGACCGTCATCGCCTTCCTCTTCGCCCGGCTGGGGCTCGTGCGACCCGCGGCTCGCGGCCGAGGCCTCGCTGCTCGTCGGCCGACGATCTACCTGGCGGGCGGCATCATCGGCACGCTGCCATCATCTCTACTTCTCGGGCACGCCGACGGTGGCGCTCGCCTGGGGCTCGATGTTCAGCGCGCTCGAGGTCGTGCCGCTGCTCCTCGTGGGCTACTCGGCGCTGGCACGACCTGCGCACGTCGCGGGCCGGGCGCAGTGGGCGCGCAAGTACCAGTGGCCGATCTACTTCTTCGTCGCCGTCGCGTTCTGGAACATGGTCGGCGCCGGCCTGTTCGGCTTCATGATCAACCCGCCGATCGCGCTCTACTACATGCAGGGCCTGAACACGACGCCGGTCCACGGCCACGCCGCGCTGTTCGGCGTCTACGGCATGCTGGGCATCGGCCTGATGCTGGTGTGCCTGCGGGCGCTGACGGCCGACCGGACGTGGCGTGAGGGGCTGCTGGCGTTCGCCTTCTGGGCGCATGAACATCGGCCTGCTGGCCATGTGCGTGCTGAGCCTGCTGCCGGTCGGCCTGCTGCAGACCTGGGCCTCGGTGCGACGACGGCTACTGGTACGCGCGCAGCACCGAGTTCCTGGAGACGCCGCTGCATGCAGACGCTGCGCTGGATGCGTGTCCCGGGCGACACGCTCTTCGCGCTCGGGGCCATCGCCCTGGTCGTCTTCGTCTTCGGTCTCTACTTCGGCTGGTCGCTGGGCGCGCGAGAGGCACGGCCGCACGCCGGCGACACCGGGGGACGGCGCGCCGCATGATCGCGAGATTGCAGTGGCCCGGCGTCCACGATAGCCGGGGACCGTGCAGTCCCCCGCGCGACGCTACGCCCTCGCCGAGCTGTTCGGCGAGCGCGGGCACGAGCTGATCGAGCACATCCCCCACTGCCGCCGTCTGGGGATGAACGTCGTGCGCACGGGACCGTGCGAGGCGACGGTCCGCCTGCCCTATCGCGAGGAGCTGATCGGCGATCCGGTGCGGCGCGTGGTCTTCGGCGGCGCTATCACGACGCTCCTCGACCACGCCGGCGGGCTCGCGGTCTTCTGTGCGCTCGAAGACCTGAAGGCGATCGCCACGCTCGACCTCCGCATCGACTACCTGCGCGCCGCCACACCCGGGCTCGATCTCCTCGGCACGGCCACCTGCTACAAGCTGACGACCCACGTCGCCTTCGTCCGCGCGGTCGCCTACGAGCGCGACCCGGACGAGCCGTTCGCGTGCGCGCTCGGCACCTTCATGGTCGGCGCCAACCCGACGGAGAGCCCGATGGCGCGTGCGATACGGGAGAAGCTGGAGACCTCGTGAGAGGGCGCCGCGCGCTCGAGCTGGTTCCGTATGCGCGCTTCCTCGACGCCCACGCCGAGGACGACGGCGGACTCGTCTGCGTCCTCCCCTTCCGCGACGACCTGGTCGGCAACGCCGCCCTCCCCGCCCTCCACGGCGGCGTCGTCGGAGCCTTCCTCGAGCTCGCCGCCCTGGTCGGCCTGATCGACGCCACCGACGGCGAGCGGGTTCCGAGGCCGATCAACTTCAGCGTCGACTATCTCCGCTCCGCCGGCCCCCGCGCCACCCGCGCGCGCGCCGAGATCGTGAAGCACGGCCGGCGGATCGCCAACGTCCGTGTCGTCGCGTGGCAGGACGACGCGGCGAAGCCGGTCGCCGCCGGCGTCGGCAACTTCCTCCTCTGAGCCGCGATGCGGGCGTTCATGCTGATCGGCGCCGCCTTCCTCACCGCCGTCCTGTGGATGGACCTGATGTTCGACGTCCAGACGCTCCGGCACCCGGCACGGGACGGCGACGTGCCCGAGCCCGTGCTGGCGTCGATCGCCGCGTACTATCGTCGCGTGACGACCGACGCCTTCCCAATGGGGCATCTGGTCGGCACGATGATGCTGGTGACGCTCGTCGCGACGGTGATGCAGCTCGTCCGCGGCACCGCGCCGCTGGCGCTTCGTCTCGCGCCCCTGATCCTGGTCGGCGCGCCGGTGCTGCTCGCCGCGCTGCGCGTCCTGCCGGCCGCCGTCCGTCTCGGGGCGCGCACGGATCCGCCGGCGGTGCAGAGCGCGCTCGCGCGCGCCATCTGCCGCGACCACCTCGTCTGCTTCGTCGCCATGGTCGCGTTCGTCGCGATCGTGCTCGCGTCCTGACCCGTCAGTCGCCCAGGAGGAGCGCCCGGTCGGGACCGAGGCGACCGTCGAAGACCGCGCCCTCGCCGGCGCCGTCGCTCGCGACCAGCACCCGCCCGCCGGGCGCCACGCACTGCTCGTCGCTGGTGAAGTTCACCACCGCGCGCACGCGGTCGTCGCCGGCGACGCGTTCCCACGCGACGACGCCGGCCGGCGCGTCGAGGAGCCGCAGCGTCCCGTCCTGCAACGCCGGCCGCGCGCGACGCAGCGCCAGCAGGCGTCGATAGAGGTGCAGGATCGATCCCGCGTCCTGCCGCTGGGCCGCGACCGAACGCGCGTCGGCGTCCGGTGGCCATGGCAGCCACGGATCGGCGACCGGCCAGCCGTGTTCCCGGCCGGTCTCCCAGGGGATGGGGGCGCGCGACCCATCGCGACCGCCGGGATCGACGGCGCGCTCGCGCGCGACGACCGCGTCCTCGAGGCCCAGCTCCTCGCCCGCATAGAGGAACGGCGTTCCGCGCAGCGCGAGCAGCAGCACGGCCGCCGCCCGCGCCCGGGCGTCCGAGCCGAATCGCGTGCGATGGCGCGGCACGTCGTGGTTCGAGAGCACCCACGTCGGCCACGCGTCGATCGGGTCGAGCGTCGCCTGCACCTCGGCGATACGCTCGCGCCAGGCAGAGGCGTCCCAGGGCGTCATCACGGCAGCCGGCAGCTCGAAGACGAGGTGCAGCTCGTCGCCGCGACCGTAGTACCGCGCGTGCGTGTCGGCGAAGAGCAGGAAGACCTCGCCGACGAGCATGCGATCGCCCGGGTACGCGTCGACGACGCGGCGGAGCCCGCGCAGCAGGTCGTGCGTCGCCTCGACGTCGTTCAGCACGGCGTGCGGCACGCCGCGGAGATGTGGCGGCTCGTCGGGCAGCGTCGGGTCCTTGCCGAGCGCGTGGACGACGTCGACGCGGAACCCGTCGACGCCGCGATCGAGCCAGAAGCGGAGCACGCCGTGCATCGCCTCCACGACCTCGGGGTTCGACCAGTCGAGGTCGGGCTGCTCTCGTAGGAAGAGGTGGAGGTAGTACTGCCCGGTCGTCGGATCGAGCGTCCACGCCGGCGTGTCGCGCGGGAACGCCGCGGTCCAGTCGTTCGGCGGCCCGCCGCCGGGCGCCGGATCGCGCCACACGTACCACGACCGCTTCGGGCTCTGGCGCGACGACGCGCGACTCGACGAACCAGGGATGCCGATCGGACGTGTGGTTCGGGACCCAGTCGAGCAGCACCTTCAGCCCGCGCCCGTGCGCCTCGGCCAGCAGGCGATCGAATCCCGCCAGCGTGCCGAAGAGCGGGTCGACGTCGCAGTAGTCGGCGACGTCGTAGCCGAAGTCGGCCATCGGCGAGCGGAAGATCGGCGACAGCCAGATCGCGTCGACACCGAGCCACGCGAGATGGTCGAGTCGCCGGCGGACACCCTCCAGGTCGCCGATGCCGTCGCCGTCGGTGTCGAGGAACGAGCGCGGATAGACCTGATAGACGACGCCGCGCTGCCACCAAGGGCGGGTCACAGGACGAAGAGCAGATACACGAGGGCGACGATCGCGCCGATCTTCGCCGCGTAGTCGACGACGTAGTAGAGGGGCCGGTTCCAGCGCTTCAGCCGGCGTGTCAGCAGGCGGATCTTGTACACCTGGCCGAAGGCGCGATTGAGGATGCCGACCGGCTCGCCGTCGACGTTCTCCGTCGCGGTCGCCTTCATCAGGTGACGGATCACGAAGCGGTTCACCGCCGTCGCGGCGCGCGAGCGCAGCGGGCGCTCGACGTCGCAGAAGAGGATGATGCGATACTCGTCGGTGTCGTTCTCCGCGCGGTGGACGAACGTCTCGTCGAAGAGCACGTCGGCGCCATCGCGCCAGGCGTATGGGATGCCGTCGACGAAGATGCGGCAGCGGTCGGAGTTCGGCGTCACCAGCCCGAGGTGATAGCGCAGCGAGCCGGCGAACGGATCGCGGTGGCGCACCAGCTTGGAGTGCGGTGCCAGGACCGTGAACATCGCCGCGTGCACGGACGGCGTCCGCTCGAGGATCGCGACGGTGCGGGGGCAGAGCGCGCGCGCCGAGGGCAGGAAATCGCCGTACCAGCGAAAGTAGAAGCGGGTCCAGTCGCGCTTGAAGAAGGAGTTGAACGCCAGGTCGTTGTACTTCTCGGCCTTGCGGATGTGCCCCGCTCGGTGGAGCGCCAGCGCCTCCTCGCGGATCGTCTGCCAGTTGTCGCGCAGGACCGCCAGCTCGGGGAAGCCGTCGGCGTCCTGCATCGGCCGGTTCGGCACCGACGAGAACAGGTAGACGAAGGCGTTGTACGGCGCGAGATAGGTCGAGTGGTCGGTCAGCTGGCGCATGAACGCGAGGCGCTCGCGCCCGCGGAAATGCACGTAGAGCGCCGATCCGAGGATCACGCCGAGCAGCGTCACGTACAGCGGAAGGAGCGCGGCGGCCACGTCGACGGTAGATTCCAGCCGCCGCCCGGCGCGTCAAGCGGTCGTGTCGCGACTGGCCAAGGCACTCGCTCCGGTGGTACGTCGCCGGCATGAAGCACTACGACCGATTCGATGGTGTGATCGGGCGCACGCACGCCGAGTCGACCCCGTCGTGGCCGACCCGGCCGCGTCCGGGCGCGGGCGCTCCCAACGTCGTCGTGATCCTGCTCGACGACCTCGGGTTCGCGCAGCTCGGCTGCTTCGGCTCGACGATCGCAACTCCCGCCATCGACGGACTCGCGTCGCGCGGGCTGCGCTTCACCAACTTCCATGTGACGCCGCTGTGCTCGCCCACCCGGGCGTCGCTGCTCACCGGCCGCAACCATCACGCCGTCGGTGTGCGCTCGGTGTCGAACTTCAGCACCGGCTACCCGAACATGCGCGGCCACGTGTCGAACCACGCGGCCACGGTCGCCGAGGTGCTGCGCGACTCGGGCTACACGACGTTCGCGGTCGGGCAAGTGGCACCTCTGTCAGATGGAGGACGCCTCGGCGGCCGGTCCGTACGACCAGTGGCCGTGCCAGCGCGGCTTCGACCGCTACTACGGGTTCCTCGACGGCGAGACCGACCAGTTCCACCCCGAGCTGACCTACGACAACCACGCGGTCGCCCCGCCGAGGACCGTCGAGCAGGGGTACCACCTGAGCGAGGACCTCGTGGACCGGGCGATCGGGTTCGTCCACGACACCACCTCGATCCGGCCCGATCGGCCCTTCTTCATGTACCTCGCCTTCGGCGCGACGCACGCGCCGCATCAGGCGCCGCGCGCCTACCTGGAGAAGTATCGCGGCCGCTTCGACGAGGGCTGGGACGTGACCCGCGAGCGGTGGTTCGCGCGCCAGCAGTCGCTCGGCGTCGTACCGCCCGACACGCGCCTCGCTCCCCGCAATCCCGGGGTGGAACCCTGGAACGAGCTACCCGAGGCGCATCGCCGCCTCGCGGCACGCCTCCAGGAGGCGTTCGCCGGATTCCTCGAGCACACCGACGCGCAGATCGGACGGCTCGTGGACGCGCTGTCCACGCTCGGCGCCCTCGACAACACGCTGCTCGTCCTCCTGTCCGACAACGGGGCGAGCCAGGAGGGCGGGCCCTTCGGCGTGCTGCACGAGATGAAGTTCTTCAACTTCATCCTCGAGACGCCCGAGGAGGCCGTCGCGCGCCTCGACGACATCGGCGGACCCCACAGTCATTCGAACTACCCGTGGGGCTGGGCCCAGGCGGGCAACACCCCCTTCAAGTGGTACAAGCAGAACACGCACGAGGGCGGAGTCCACGTCCCGCTCATCGTCCACTGGCCGGCGGGCATCACCGACGCCGGTGGGCTGCGACATCAGTTCCACCACGTGAACGACGTCGTGCCGACCATCTACGACCTGCTCGGCGTCACGCCGCCGGCGACGTATCGCGGCTGGGAGCAGATGCCGATCACGGGCACGTCGATGCGGTACGCCTTCGACGCGCCCGAGGCTCCGGGCCGCAAGCGCGCCCAGTACTTCGAGATGATGGGACACCGCGCGATCTACGCCGACGGATGGAAGGCGGTGACGCGGCATCCCCCCGGCCTGCCGTTCGATGACGACGTCTGGGAACTCTACCACGTCGCCGAGGACCGCTCGGAGTGCGTCGATCTCGCCGCCGAGCGTCCGGAGAAGCTCGCGGAGCTCGTCGCCCTCTGGTGGCGCGAGGCCGAGGAGCACGGCGTGCTGCCACTCGACGACCGGACGATCGAGCTGTTCGGAACCCGCTTTCGCGACGGATCGCCGCACCGGCCCGACCGCCGCTACACGTATCGGCCGCCCATGTCGCCGCTCCCCGCGCAGGTGGCGGCACCGATCGGCGGGCGCAGCTGGGACCTGACGGCGACCCTCGACCGTCCCGCGGGCGCGAACGGCGTGCTCTACGCGACCGGCACCGAGAACTCGGGAGTGAGCGTGTTCGTGCAGAACGACCGGCTGGTGTTCGACTACAACTGCTTCGGCGAACACCACGTCGTCGAGTCCGACCGCCCCGTTCCCGTCGGCCGCTCCGCGGTCGGGGTGCGATTCCGGCGCACCGGACGCGAGGGCGCCGCGACGCTCGTCATCGACGGCAGCGAGTGCGGATCGATCCACCTGCCGCTGGTCATGGGCATGATGTCGAGCGTCGGGCCGAGCGTCGGGTACGATCACGGCTCGCCGGTGAGCGGACGCTACCGCGGGCCCTTCCCGTTCGAGGGACGGCTCGAACGCATCGACATCGAGCTCAAGTCGTCGCGCAAGGTCGAAGCGGGCGAGGAGGCCACGATCGCGGCCCGCGTGACGATGGCGCGGCAGTAGCGCGCCGTCATCGAATTGACGCCCGCCCCTCCCCGGTCCGCGGCGGGCCCCACCCGACCCGATGGATCCGGGCTTGCTCCTGTAGGCCCTCGTGTCCCTCGGCGCCCTGCTGCTCGTGGCCGTCTTCGCCTTCGCGATCTCGCTCGCGAGCGCCTGGGCCGGCTCGCGCCTCGTCCTGCTGCCGGTGCGTCGCGGCCTGCCCGCGACCTGGCCGGAACGCGCCCGATTGGTCTTCGCCGCGCAGAAGGCACTGACCTTCTCGGTCCTCGGACTCGCCGCCGTACAGGCCGTCCTGTCGCCGCTCTATGCCGCGGCCCGCACGACGTGGGCCGGTTGGATCCCGGCGACGCTGGCCGCGGGCGCCGCGCTCGCGGCCGCCGCGACCGTGAACGCCGACGTGATGCGCCGTCTCGGGCGACCGCCTCGGTCGATGGCCGCGCGGCTGAGCGACCTGGCGAGCGGACTCCTCGTCTTCGCCGACCTCGCGATCATGCTCGCCGCGAGCGCCGCCGCGGGCACCACCTTCGGGGGGCGCGCGGCCGTGGTGCTCGTCCTCTCCACCCTCCTGATCGGCCTGGCGCACAGAGGCGCCTTCCTCCGGGTCGGGCGATGGCTCGGGGTCTTCCATGACGGCGGACCGCGACTCCGCGCCGCGGTCGCCCGCGCGGACGCCGGCATCGGCGCGACACCGCGGACCATACTCGAGGCGTCCTGGCGCAGCGCCAACGCGTTCGCGTTCCCCATCGCGAGCGCGCTGGTGGTCACGCGCGGCGCGCTCGAATGCCTCGACGATGACGAGCTGGCCGCCGTCTGTGGCCACGAGCTCGCCCATCTGGCGGAGCCGCACCGCGCCCGCATCGGTCGCATGGTACGCGGCTACCTCTTCCTGATCGCGGCGACGGCGATCGGCCCGGTCGCCGGAACGATCGGGCCGCCGGGGCTCCTCGCGCTGCTGGGCGCGATGGCGGTGATGCAGCACGGCTTCGTCGCGTTCACCCAACGGCTCGAAGCGCAGGCCGACGCGCGGGTGCATGCACACGAGGACATCGGTAACGGCGTCTATGCTCGCGCGCTCGAGCGCATCCACGAGACCAATCTGACGCCGGTCGTGCTCGGCGGACGGACGACCCACCCCGACCTCTACGACCGGATGCTCGCCGCGGGTGTGACGCCGAGCTACGCGCGCCCGGCCGCACCGCCGAGCGGGCTCGCGCTCGCGTCCGGACTGACGGCCGTGGTGCTGGGCGCGGTATTCGGGCTCTCGCTCGGCGTCCTGCACCCGCTCCGCGTCGGGGTGGCGCCGCGGCCGGGGGCGGCCGTTCAGGAGCCCGAGACGGCGGCCCCGGCGCGGTTCGGGAAGTTCGCGAACATCTTCGCGATCGCCTCGGGGATCCGCTTGTCCCGCAGCGACGGGTTGACGACGGCAGTCGCCGAGCCCTGCCACACGAGTCGTTTGTTCGACGCGAGCTTGATCCAGATGACGAGCGTCCCCTCTTCGTAACCCTGGGTCCACGCCGTGCTCCACGACTCCGTCCCGCCCTCGGCACGATAGCGCTGATAGTCCATGGCGCTGTCGTCCACCTGCTTCTCGCGGGTGGTCACCCGCCATCCGACGAGGAGATCGGGACGGCCCGTCGTCAGCGAGTAGCCACGGCGGGCGAGCTGGGCGCCGACCTCGGACTGGATGCGCCAGTCGATGGTCTGCGTCCCGATCGCCTCCGTCTGCGACTGCCCGAAGCTGCTGCCCTGGAGCGCCGCGGGGTCCTCGATCCTCGGGTCCTGCGGGCGGACCCGGGGCGCCCAGGCAAAGGTCGCATACCCGGGCAGGCTGACGGTCGGGTCCTGCTGCGAAGTCACGCGGACGGACGTCCCTCCGCCGCATGCGACGAGCAGCAGCAGCGTCCCGGCAAGTCCCCCCACGCGCACGACGTCACGTCCCACAGTTCACCCCCACTACCGGCGCCAATAGCAGCCGGGGTGCGCGGGCACCAGTGCCGCGAGTTGCCGCCCGACGGACGGCGAGCTAGCCTGCCAACTATGCGGACACGACGGCTCGGTCTCGTGGTGGTGGTGGCGCTGGTGGTCGGTGGCGCGGTCGCGTGGGCGAAGAAGGCCCCACTCACGGCGACGACCTTCTCCGGAACGTACGTCGGCACGTGGAAGAACACGACGTTCGGCTCGGGGGGACCGTTCCAGATCCGGATCAGCTCGCCCGACGGCTCGGCGATCGTGGTCGACGGCTCCGGCAACGACTTCGGCTGCGGCGCGAAGACGCCGGACGTCGTGACCCTCGTCCAGGGCGTCGACTGGACGCCCACCGGCTTCACCTACCACGGCACGGCGCAGGGCAATGCCACCGTCGTCTACAAGCACAACTCGGGGAAGCTCACCGGCACCGCGACCGATACCTGCCGCGGCAGCTGGAAGTTGAAGGGCAAGCTCACGCCGACGAAGTTCAAGGGCAAGATGACGACCACGTTCCCCGACGGGAAGAAGGCGCACTCGAAGGCCTCGGCGACGAAGCAGGCCTGACACGCCCCGCGGGCTTCTCGGTCTCGCCTGGCGGGCGGTGCGCGCCCGGCCGGGCCCATTCGCCACCGCCGCGCTCGCCGTCGCCTCGGCCGTCGCGCTCACGGTCGTCCTCGGCGCCGCGTACCTGGGATTCCTCGACGCCAACGTGCGCTGGCTCTCGTCCCTCGGTGGCGATCTCGTCGTCGTCGAGAAGGGCGTGCCCACCTCGACCGCGCTGCTCAACAGTGCGCGCATCCGCGACACCACCGTGGCGGCGATCCGCGCGCTGCCGGGCGTCGCGCGCGTCGATCCGCTCTACGGCATGTTGGTCGCGCTCGACGACGACGACCGCTCGGCGCTCGTCTACGTCGTCGGACTCCTCACCACGGACACCTTCGGTGGACCGTTGCAGATCGTCGCCGGCCACGATCGACCCGACATAACCGAAGTGGTCATCGACGAGGTGCTGGCGCACGACCTGGGGCTCGGGGTCGGCGACACGCTCCGGCCGCGCGGCGTCACCCTCCACGTCGTCGGCATCGCCACCGGCGGCAACGCGATCATCGGCACCTACGCCTTCGCCCATGCGGGCGCGGTCGCCTTCGCGGGCGCGAGCGAGCCCGGCCATCTCTTCGTGACGACCGCTCCGGGCGCCGACGTGGCCGCGCTGCGGCGTACGATCGACGCGATGCCCGGCGTGACCGTGATCACCCGAACAGAGTTCCTGCGCCGCAAGCAGGCGCCGCTCCGCCGCCTGCTGCTGCCGGTGATCGGGCTGGTCGCGGTCCTGGTGGCGATCGCCAGCGCGATCATCGTCGGCGCCACGGTGATGGCGCTCGTGGGGCAACGGCGTCCCGAGTACGCGCTGGCGCGGGCGGTCGGAGCCACGGCGCGACAGGTCCGGCGCCAGGCGCTCTGGGAGGCGACGCTCGCCACGGGGACGGGCCTCGCCGCCGGACTCGCACTGGGTTGGATCGCCGCGCGCGTGCTGCCGCGTGTCGAGCCCCGCTTCGTCACGGTCGCACCCTGGTGGCTCCTCGCGGCGGTGGCCACCGGCGCCGCGGCAATCGTCGTCGCCGCGACCGTGTGGCCCACAGCGGCGCTCCGCCGCCTGGCGAGCGCGGCGCCGGCGCGCACGCTCGGCCGCATCGGCTGACCCCGGTTGCATCGGCGGGTCGCGCGGCCCAGGACGGGACCATGATCGATCTCTACACGTGGACGACGCCGAACGGCCGCAAGATCTCGATCATGCTCGAGGAGATCGGCCTGCCCTACCGGGTGGTGCCGGTCGACCTCTCGAAGGAGGCGCAGCTCGCGCCGTCCTTCCTGGCGCTCAATCCCAACGGCAAGATCCCGGTGATCGTCGATCACGACGTCCCCGGCGGGCCGCTCGCGGTCTTCGAGTCGGGCGCGATCCTGATCCACCTCGCCGAGCGCACCGGCGAGCTGCTGCCCGAGCGACGTGCGTGCCAGCGGCCGTCACGCTCGAGTGGCTGATGTACCAGATGAGCCACGTCGGCCCGATGATCGGCCAGCTCGGACACTTCGTGAACCAGGCGCCGGAGCAGGTGCCCTACGCGATCCAGCGCTTCATGGGCGAATCGCTGCGGATCCTCGGCGTGCTCGAGCACGGACTCGACGGGCGCGACTTCCTCGCCGGCGACTACTCGATCGCCGACATCGCGACCTATCCGTGGGTCGACGCCGCGTGGAAGCCGATGGTCGGGATGATGCCCGAGCAGGCCGAGCGCCTCGGCGGCGTGCGCCGCTGGCTCGATCGCGTCGGCGCACGACCCGCTGTCGTGCGCGGCATGGCGATCCCGGCGGTCTGACGCTCAGGACGCCCGCGCCAGACCGGACGTCGCCAGCGCTTCGCGCAGCAGCGCGCGGACCTGCGGCTCCCACGAGAAGGTCACGTGGCTGCCCTCGTACCAGACCAGCCGCGGCCGTCCCCAGTGGCGCCAGAGATCGACGACGCCGCGTGGCGAGACCAGGCGATCGCCCGTGCCGGCGAAGAGGAAGCGCCGTTCGGGGTCGACGCGCGGGGCCACCGCGAGCGGCGACACGACGCGCAGCAGCCGCGGCAGCGCGCGCCACGGGAGTCCCGCCGATTCGGCCATGTCGAGGAGGAAGCGCGGCAGGTTGCCCTGCGCGATGCCCATCCAGCAGGTCGCCGGGACGCCGGCGATCGCGCAGGCGAGGTCGGGCTCGAAGGCCGCCGTCAGCGCCGCCGTGCATCCGCCGAGCGACACCCCGTAGACGCCGATCGCCGCCGCCTCCTGCTCGCGCACCCAGGCGATCACGCGTCGCACGTCCCACACCGCCTGCGCCTGGAGGTGGAGCGTGTCGAGGTAGTCACCGGTGAGGAAGCCGTCGCCGCTGCGCCAACCGATGCCGCGCGGGCCATGCAGCGGCAGCACCGGAATGGCCACGTTGAGCCCGCGCCGGTGGTGCAGCCACGATGCCTGGAAGCCCGTGAAGTCGACCAGCGGATGCCCCATGCGATAGCCGGGGACGCAGACCATCCAGGGACGGGGCGGCCCGGGGTGGCGGAGGATCCAGGCGTGCGCGGTGCGGTTGGCCGCGCGCCCCAGCCAGCGCTCGGTGCCGGGCTCGCCGGGATGCGGCGTCCAGCCGCTCTCGAAGCGCAGATGGTCGAACTCCCACCCCCACCCGCTCGTGCGCTCGACCACCGCGTCGTCCGGAGGCGGCGGCGTCCGGTGATAGCCCGAGGGGCGGTCCACCCAGCCCTGCCGCTCGAAGAACGCGAGCGCGTCGATCAGCTCGGCGCGACGGCGCTCGCCGTCCCACACGCTCATGCGCTCGGCCGACACCACCTCCGCCAGGAGGAAGACCTCGTCGAGCACGCTCTTGAGCGTCGAAAACGAGGTGGGCGCCGGCACGGCCGCCGGACGGTCGCCACCCGGCCAGAGGCGCGCGGCGAGGACGCCCGGCGCCACCGCCGCACGCATCACCAGCTCCACGCCCTGCCCGACGAACGGAACCGCCACCTCCTCCTCCTTGCCACAGAGGGGTGGGCGCGGTCGAGGGGAACCGCGCAAGTGAGGCAGCGCGCATGGCGGACGCTCGATGAGAGGATTCTCATCGGGCTCTCACGGTCCTCTCACATCGGCGACCCATCTCCTGCGTCCGAGCCCGAGGAGGAGATCACCATGACATCGACCCATCGAAACCGCGTCGCCACCAGCGCCCTGGCCGTGACCTTCCTCGGTTGCGGCTACGTGCTCGGTCGCGCCCCCGCCGCGCACTCCGAGCCCATGGCCCTGCCCCCGTCGCCCGACCTCGCCGCGCCGTCGGCCGCGAGCCCGACCGGCCGGCCCTCGTTCGCGAACCTCGTCTCCGCCGTCGAGCCGACGGTGGTCCACATCAAGGTGACGGCGATCGTCAACGCCGCCGACGACGACATGCCGGACGGCGGGCCGTTCGGGGACGACGGGCCGTTCCGCGGCTTCCGGCCGCCGCATCCCCAGAGCCCGCAGCGCCGGCAGGGCTCGGGGTCGGGATTCATCATCCGCAAGGACGGGGTGATCGTCACCAACAACCACGTGGTCGAGAAGGCGAAGGAGATCACCGTCGTCCTGCACGACGGCAGCGAGCGGAAGGCGACCGTCGTCGGGCGTGACCCGAAGACCGACCTGGCCGTGCTGAAGATCCAGGGCGGCGGCGACTACCCGACGGCGACGCTCGGCGACTCGAAGGCGCTGCGCGTCGGCGACTGGGTGGTGGCGATCGGCAACCCGTTCGGCCTCGCCAACACCGTCACCGCCGGCATCGTCAGCGCCAAGGGCCGGACGATCGGCGGGCCGTACGACGACTACATCCAGACCGACGCGCCCATCAATCCCGGCAACTCGGGCGGACCGCTGTTCGACGAGCAGGGGCGCGTCGTCGGCATCAATTCCGCGATCTTCAGCCAGGGCGGCGGCAACATCGGCATCGGCTTCGCCGTCCCGATCGACGTCGCCAAGACGCTCGTCCCCGAGCTGGAGTCGACCGGACACGTGACGCGCGGCTGGCTCGGCGTGGCGATCCAGAAGATCACCCCCGATCTCGCCGAGTCGCTCGGCACCGACGCGCGCGGCGCGCTGGTGGCGAACGTGCAGCCCGACAGCCCCGCCGCGAAGGCCGACGTGAAGGCAGGCGACGTCATCGTCCGCTGGGACGGGACGGCGGTCGCGGACTCGGCAGCGCTGCCGAAGCTGGTGGCCGCCACGCCGATCGGCAAGACCGTTGCACTCGACATCCTGCGCGACGGGAAGGAGCAGACCGTCGAGGTCACCGTCGCCAAGCTCGACGATCCGGAGGCCGTCGCCGAGGCGACGCCGGCGCGCGGGGCCTGGGGCCTCGCCGTCCGCGAGCCCACGCCCGAGGAACGCGAGCGCCGTGAGCTCGCCAAGGGCGAGGGAGTGCTCGTGACCGAGGTCGCACCCGACAGCCCGGCCGCCGAGGCCGGCATCAGTGCCGGCGACATCGTGCTCCGCGCCAACCGCGCGGCCGTCGGCTCACCGAAGGCACTGAAGGACGCCGTCGCCAAGGTCGAGAAGGGCAAGCCGCTGCTCCTCCTGGTCCGCCCGGCCGAGGGCACCGACCGGTTCGCGGCGCTCGCTCCTCGCTAGTCTTCCGGCGCACACACCGCCGCCGCGCCGGACGACGGGGCGGCTCCCACCCGGGGGCCGCCCCGTTTCATTTCAGGCGTCGTCCGGGCAGCGGAGGGCGCCGAGCAGGGTGCGGAGGTCCTGCACGATCGGTGCGCCGTCCGCAGCGAAGGTCGCTCGCAGCGCGGGATCGAGCCGTTTGCGCGCCGCGAGCCCGTTCAGCCGGTGCACGTACTGGCGCATCGCCGCGCCGGCCTGGCGGAGGCGCTTCTTCGCTTTCTTGAGCGACGGTGTGCGGCAGGCCGTCGCCGCGTCGGCGAGGCGCGCGCGCGCCTGGTCGACGCTGCGCCCGAGCTTCGCCGCGAGCGAGCCGAGCCCGGGTTCGGCACCGACACGGGCACGCAGGGCGTCGAGGCGGCAGCTGATCGACGCGCCCGTCGGCCCGGTCGGGACGGCGCCGCAGCCGGCGAGCGTCGTCGTGGTGGTGCCGGCCGGGCTCGTCGTGGTGCTGGTGGTGCTCGGCGGGGGAGCGAGGGTCGTGCTCGTCGTCGTGCTGGTCGACGTCGTGGACACGACGAGCGTGCTGGAGGTGGTGGTGGTCGACGTGCTGGTCGACGTCGTCGTCGCGGGCGCCGGCGTGCAGGGGGAGAACTCCGACGTGCTGCCGTCGGGCGCGATCGCGGTCGCGGTCATGATCCTGCCCGCGGTGACGCTCTGGTCGAGCGTCACCGTGAACGTCGCGTGGCCGCCGGCATTGGTCGTCACGCCGTCCAGGCCGCCGACGAATTCCTGGCCCTCACCGTTGCCCGAGGGATCGCACGCGTCGCTGGCGAAGACCTCGACGCGGAACGCCGTGCTCGGGGTCGAGTCGAGCGCACCCGCGATCGACGTGCCGCCTGGGAAGAGCACGGGATCGAGCAACGGGAAATTCTGGCGCCCGTTCGGCCCCGTGTCGACGTCGTTCGCATCGTTCGTGTCGACGCCGTTGGAGCCGCCGTTCAGGTCGATGCCGATGCCCCCGTTCGAGTGGATGGCGTTGCCCCGGATGCGCTGCACGCACGCCCCGCAGTTCACCTCGATGCCGTCGCCGCCGTTGAAGGCGATCACGTTGCCCTCGATGATGGCATCGTCGCCGAGCGTGATCCCGATTCCCGAGTTGCCGAGCGCCGCGACCCCGGACGCGTCGGTGCCGATGCGATTCCCCTGGACGGTCGTGTGCGCCACGCTGGCGCCGCTGATTCCAGAGCTGCCGCCGTTCACGCCCTCCCGGTTGCCGGAGATGAGGTTGCCGGCACCCGGCGCCGTCCCGCCGATCTGCGTGTCGACCGCGTGTGAGACGTTCACGCCGTCGCCCCCGCCTCCGATCCCGGTCGTCCCCGTGGCATCGGCCCCGATGATGTTCCCCTGGATGATCGTCCCGCTCGAACCGGCGAGCGCCGGGTTGCCGCCGACGACGATCCCGGTCGTGCCCGTGACGACATTGCCCGCCCCGGCGGCCGTGCCCCCGATCCGCGTGCCGCTCGCATTCACGAGGGCGACGCCGATGCCGCCGCCGAGGCGCGTGGTACCAGTGACGTCCGTGTTGATGAAGTTGCCCTGAATGACGCAGCCCGAGGCGCTATTCACGTTGATCGCACCGCTGCTGCCCCCCACGATCACGTTGCGTGCGGCGGCGGTCGTCCCCCCGATCAGGTGGTCCTGGGATGTCCCGCAAGAGAAGCCGGCACACACCTCGATGGCGAGGCCGTTCGATGCACCCTTCACCGCAGCGCCGCTGGGATCGACGCCGAGGAAGCTGCCCGCGACCGTGATGCCGCTCCCATTGCTCAGCAGCAGCTGGCGGCCGGTGAAGCCGTTGATGACCAGGTTCCGGATGACGCTGCCGCTGGCGTCGGTCGCCCCGAGGAAGCTCAACCCGGTACCGAGAGTGCCGGCATTCGTGATCTCCACCCTCGTGGCCCCGCCGGTGGCTCCGTCGACGATCACCGGCACCCGTGAAGTTCGGCAGCAGCGTGCCGCTGATCGTGATGCTCGGCGTGCCCGCCCCGAGGTCGAAGGCGATGGTATCCACGGTCGTCGCCGACCGGACGCAGCCGTGATAGCTCGCGTCCGTGTTGGTAGCGATGATGGCTTCGCGGAGCGAGCAGGCCGCGTCGTCGACGTCGGCGTCGACGGTCGTGTCGACGGTGACGTCGGCGAGTGCGGTGCGGGCAAGCAGGCAGAGGACGGCGGCGAGCGCTCTCATGGGACAATCCTCCCTACGAACAGGTGTTCCGCGGTGCGCGGCGATGCTACGCACGTAACAGACTCAGATGTCTAGAGGTGGATCCGGCGAAGACGCGGTGGCAGGGCCCTGGTGGAGGACCAGACCGCGAGGTCATGGTCGCGAGGCCGAGCAGGGTAAGTTCTGGGCAACGTGAACGATTCGTGGAGATCGGGAGACTTGATGCCCACACGACCATGCTTCACGACATGATGGCGAAGGCATGATCGATACGGCTGGCATCGTCGGCCGGGGCCGCACCTGGCACGCCCTCGTCGCCCTCGCGGCGGTCGCGCTCGCATCGTTCGTGGTCCGGCTCGCCGGGCTGCCCGATCTGCTCGACAACGAGCACCGACTGGGCACCAGCGTGCTCGATGCGATCCACGCGGGACATTGGCTCTGCCCGCTCGACGCGCTCGGTCACATCGACAAACCTCCGATGCTCACCTGGCTGGCCGCGATCCCGTCCCTGCTCGTGGGACGGGTGACACCGTTCACGCTCTACCTGCCGACCGCGCTCGCGACGCTCGCGCTCGCCTGGCTCGTGTTCGCGGCCGGACGCAGGCACTTCGGCTGGCGCGCGGGCTTCCTCGGCGGACTCGCCTACCTGCTCTCCGAGGTCGGCACGCGACAGATCGCGTCGGCGCGCTGGGACGGTCTCTTCGCCCTGACCGTCGCGGCGACGGCGTTTGCCGCCTTCCATGCGTGGACGACGGGACGCGGTTGGCTCTGGTTCTGGCTCGCGGCCGCCGCGGCGACGCTCACCAAGGGGCCGCTCGGCCTCCTCCTGGGAGGCATGGGCCTGCTGGCGGCGCCCTGGGAGCGATGGCGCGGCACGCCCGCGCCGCTTCGCGGAGGTCAGCTTCCCGGCGTCGCGGTGTACCTCCTCGTCACGCTCGGTTGGTTCTGGCTCGCGTATCGGCAGATCGGGCCGTCGCTCGTCGACATGCTCATCCGCAACGAGCTGATCTCGCACGCCATCGAGCACGCACCCGGACGACGGTTCATGAAGCCGCCCGGTGACTTCCTCGAGAACTTCGCGCCCTGGAGCCTCGCGACCGTCGTCGGGCTCGTCCGCGTCGTCCGAACGCCCGCCGCCGGCGACGGACCGCGCCGGTTCGAGCGCTTCGTCTGGTGCTGGTTCGTGGGCGGGCTCCTCGTCTTCTGCCTTTCGCCCCACACCGCAGCGCGGCTTCTGTATCCCGTGATTCCACCGGCGGCGCTGCTCGCCGGTCGCGAGCTGGCGCTCCTGACGCGACGGCTGTCCGCCCCGGCCCTCGCCGCGGCATGCGTCGCCGCGACGGTCGCCTGTCTCGCGGGCGCCGCGTTCTACTACGGCCATCTGATGCGGAAAGATCCCGACGTGCGCAAAACGATCGCAATGCAGGAGCTGGCGGACGAGGTCGAGCACACCGTCGGCATGGGCTGGCCGCTCACCTACGTCGACGCGCCGATCGCCTTCCAGCTCATCTTCAACACCATGCGCCCGCCGGTGTCCTTCAAGCAGGCGGCCGCCCTGCTCGCCGGCGACACCCCCGCGTATGTCGTGGTGCAGGACCTGGCGCGGCTCGACGCCGCGATGGGCGATCGATCTGGTGCCCTGACGCAGGTCGCGACGGTCTCGGTGGACGGCCACCCGTATCTCCACATCGTCGCCAACCGCCAGCGCCTCGAGCGGACCGCTGCCGTCGCCACCTACGTCGGCCCCGTGCGCGTCGAGCTGGTCGATGCCGACCTGGCCCCGGCGCCGGCGGACGAAGTCGCCGTTCGCCGGCGGGGGCTCGACGCCGCCGTCACGCTCGAGAACGGGCAATCGACCCCGACGACGGTCCGGGTGCGATTCCCCGATCTCTCCTGGCTTCCAGCGAGCGAGTATACGCTCGCTCCGGGCGAACGCCGTCGCCTCGTGCTTCCGTAGCCGGATCGCGAGGCGGCCCTGCGATTGAGCACCAGCATACTTCAAGGTATTGAATTGGTATGAAGCCGGCGGTCAAATCCAGCATCACGCTCCCACCGAACGAACTCCGCCTGGTGACGACCCTGAAGCAGCGCCTCGGCCTCAAGAGCAACGTCGAGGTGGTCCGCCGCGGCCTGCGGCTCCTGCAGGAGCACACCGATCGGCGTGCCCTCCGCGACGCCTACCGTACGGCGTCGCGCGCGACCCGCGCCAAGCTTGCGGCAGACCTCGATGACCTCGACCGTCTTGTCGACGAGGGGCTCGACTGACGATGCAGCCCTCCGCGGGGACGCTCTACGCCGCTGACCTGAGTCCGAGGCGCGGCACCGAGCCGGGGAAGGTGCGACCGGTCCTCGTCGTCCAGACGGACCTGCTGAACGTAGCCGGGCACCCGTCGACGGTCGTCCTGCCGTGCACCACGCGTCTCACCGGCGAGAGTCTCCTCCGGGTCGTGCTGCCGCCCCGCATCGCCGGCAACCGGACGGAGTGCGAGATCATGGTCGACCAGGCGCGCGCCGTCGACAACCGCCGTCTCCGTCGGGCCCTCGGCAGGGTTCCCGGTCCCGTCTTCGCCGAGGTGCGCGACAAGCTGCGGCGGCTCTTCGACCTCTAGCGGCGCGTGCGGTGCTCGACGCCGTCGGGCCCGGCGACGATCAGGTCGGTCGCGAGCCCGAGGAAGAGCCCGTGCTCGACGATCCCCGCCCGTGCGGCGAGCCGATCGGCCAGCGCGCGCGTGTCCGCGATCGGGCCGAAGGCGCAGTCGAGGATCATGTTGCCCTGGTCGGTCGTGAACGAGCAGCCGCTGGCGCCCGCGCGCACCACGACCTTCGCCCCCAGCGACTCGAGGTAGCGTGCCTGCGAGCGCCAGCCGAACGGGATCACCTCGACCGGCAGCGCGAAGCGGGTGCCCAGCCGCGGCGAGAGCTTGGACGCGTCGACGACGATGATCTCGCGCCGGCTGGCCTCGGCGACGATCTTCTCGCGCGTGAGCGCGCCGCCGCCCCCCTTGATGAGGTCGAGCTGCGGATCGACCTCGTCGGCACCGTCGATGGTCAGGTCGACCGGCTGCGGGCACTCGGCATCGAGCAGCGGGATGCCGGCCTTGAGCGCCTCGTCCGCCGTCTCCTTCGAGGTCGGGAAGCCGATGATGTCCGTGAGCGTACCCGCCTTGAGCAGCGCGCCGATGCGGCGCGTGGCGAACACCGCCGTGCTGCCGGTGCCGAGCCCGACGACCATCCCCGAGCGGACGAACTCGACGGCCTTCTCCGCAGCCGCCTGCTTCCACGCGGCGACGTCGCTCATCGCGACCCCGCGGCGGCCAGCGCCGCAGAGACGATCGCCCGCGCCTCGTCCTGGATGCGACGGAGGTGCGCGGCGTCGCGGAAGCTCTCGGCGTAGATCTTGTAGACGTTCTCCGTGCCCGACGGCCGCGCCGCGAACCACCCGTGCGCCGCCAGGACCTTGATGCCCCCGATCGGCGCGCCGCCCACCTGCGTGACCCTCCCGGTGATCGGCTCGCCCGCCAGCTCCGTCGCCCGCACCTGCTCCGCCGACAGCCTCTTCAGCACGTCCTTCTCCGCCGGCGACGCCGGCGCGTCGATGCGCTCGTAGACGGGCTCGCCGAACGCGGCCGTCAGGTCGCGATACGCCGCGCCCGGGTCCTTCCCGAGCTTCGCCGTGATCTCCGCCGCCAGCAGCGACGGCACCAGCGCGTCCTTGTCGGTGGTCCAGACCGTGCCGTCGCTGCGGAGGAACGACGCGCCGGCGCTCTCCTCGCCGCCGAAGCCGAGCGAGCCGTCGAGGAGCCCGTCGACGAACCACTTGAAGCCGACCGGGACCTCACGCAGCGTGCGCCCCAGCTTCGCCGCAACGCGGTCGATCATGCTGCTCGAGACGATCGTCTTGCCCACCGCGGCGTCCGCACGCCAGCGCGGGCGATGGCGGAAGAGATAGTCGATCGCCACCGCCAGATAGTGGTTCGGGGGGAGCAGCCCGGCGCTCCGGGTGACGATCCCGTGCCGGTCGTGGTCGGTGTCGCAGCCGCAGGCGACGTCGAAGCGGTCCTTCAACGCGATCAGGCGGCGCATCGCATACGGCGACGACGGGTCCATCCGGATCTTCCCGTCCCAGTCGACCGACATGAAGCGGAAGGTCGGGTCGACGTCCTCGCTGACGACGGTGAGGTCGAGCTTCCAGCGCTCGGCGATCCGTCCCCAGTACCGGACCCCGGCGCCGCCGAGCGGATCGATCCCGAGGCGCACGCCGGCGCCGCGGATCGCGTCCATGTCGATGATCGACGCCCAGATCCTCGACGTAGGCGGCGCGGTAGTCGTGCCGATGCGTCGTCGAGGCGCGCGAGCGCGCGCGCGAGCGGCACGCGGCGGACGCCGTCGAGCCCGGCGGCGATGAGCGCGTTGGCGCGATCCTGGATCCAGCCGGTGGCGTCGGTGTCGGCGGGGCCGCCGTTGGGCGGGTCGTACTTGAAGCCACCGTCCGCGGGTGGATTGTGCGACGGCGTGACCACGATGCCGTCGGCGAGCGCGCTCGTCCGGCCGCGGTTGTGGCCGAGGATCGCGTGCGAGACGGCCGGCGTCGGCGTCCATTCCTCGTCGCCGGCGATCATCGTCTCGACGCCGTTCGCGGCCAGGACCTCGAGCGCGCTGGCGAACGCCGGCGCCGACAGCGCGTGCGTGTCGATGCCGACGAACAGTGGGCCCGTCGTCCCCTGGCGCGCGCGGTACTCGCAGATCGCCTGCGTGATGGCGAGGATGTGCCACTCGTTGAAGGCGCGGTCGAACGAAGAGCCGCGGTGTCCCGAGGTGCCGAAGCTCACCCGCTCGGCCGCCACCGCCGGATCGGGACGCTCGGTGAAGTAGGCCGTGATCAGGCGCGGCACGTCGACCAGGATCGACGCCGGGGCCGGCTGACCGGCGAGCGGGCTGAGACTCATGACGTCGGCTCCTCAGGCGTCGGTGAACACCCGGGCGCCCGCGTGTCCCTTCGCGACCGGCGGCGGACCGGTCGGGTCGTGCAGGTCGGCGGTCCAGTGCCAGTCGCGGATCTCGGGCATGTCCTCCAGGTGCTCCCGGATGTAGGCGTGGTGCTCGTACAGTTTCCGCTCGAAGCTGTCCACCACCGGGACCGCGGCGGCGCGCACGCGGGGGACGTAGCGCATGGCGTCCATCGCCAGGTGGAAGCGGCTCATGCGGTTCAGGACGACCATGTCGAAGGGCGTCGTCGTCGTCCCCTTGTCGATGAAGCCGCGGACGTGGAAGCGCTCCTCGTCGGGACGGCCGTGGACGATCGGGTGGATCACCCACGGATACCCGTGGTGCGCGAACACCACCGGCCGATCGCGCGTGAACAGCGCCTCGAAGGCCAGGTTGTCCATCCCGTGGGGATGGACCTCCGGCGGCATGAGCGCGCCCAGGTCGACGACGTTGACCACCCGCACCTTGAGTCGGGCAGATGCTTCCTGAGCAGCCACGCCGCGGCCACGGTCTCGGCGGTCGGGATGTCGCCGCAGCAGGCCAGGACGACGTCGGGCTCGCCCCCGTCGTCGTTGCTGGCGAAGGCCCAGCGCGACGCGCCGCGGGTGCAGTGCGCCACCGCCTCTTCCATCGTCAGCCACTGCAGCTGCGACTGCTTGTCGCAGGTGATGATGTTCACGTAGTTGCGGCTGCGGAGGCAGTGGTCGAAGACGCTCAGCAGCGAGTTGGCGTCCGGCGGATAGTACGCGCGGACCACCGCCGTGCTGCGCACCAGCGCGTTGTCGACGAAGCCCGGCGCCTGGTGGCTGAAGCCGTTGTGGTCGTTGCGCCAGCAGACGCTGGTGAGGAACACGTTCAGCGAGGCGATCGGGTGCCGCCAGGGGTATGCGCGGCACTCCTCCAGCCACTTCGCGTGCTGCGTCAGCATCGAGTCGACGACCTGCGCGAAGGCCTCGTACGACACCCACGCGCCGTGCCGTCCGGTGAGCAGATACCCTTCGAGCCAGCCCTGGCAGCAGTGCTCGCTCAGCACCTCCATCACACGACCGTCGGGCCCCAGATGGTCGTCCGTCGAGACGACCGGGTCGACGGTGCAGCGGGTGGTCGCCTCGAAGACCGCGTTCAGGCGGTTCGAGTTCGTCTCGTCCGGGCAGAAGAGGCGGAAGGTCTTCGGGTTCTTCCGGATGACGTCGCGGAAGTACTCGCCCAGCGGGCGCGGCGACTCCGCGATCACCCCGCCCGGACTCGGAATCGCGAGTGCGTAGCGTGTGAAGTCAGGCAGGTTGAGGTCGGTGAGGACGCGGCCGCCGTTGACGTGCGGACTCGCCCCCATTCGCAGGTCGCCCTTGGGCGCCAGCGTCGCCAGGTCGGGCACCAGCCGACCCTCGGCGTCGAACTGCTCCTCCGGACGGTAGCTCTTGAGCCACGCCTCGAGGCGCGCCAGCTGCGCCGGATCCTCCCGCACGCCGGCCAGCGGCACCTGGTGGGCGCGGAACGTCCCCTCGATGGGCACGCCGTTCACCTCCTTCGGCCCGGTCCAGCCCTTGGGCGTGCGGAGCACGATCATCGGCCACATCCGCCGCGGGACCGAGCCGCCGCGGCGGGCGGCGCCCTGGATGACGCCGATCGCGGTCCAGCAGCGGTCGAGCGCCGAAGCGAAGCGCTGGTGCATCGCCGGCGGGTCATCACCGCAGACGAAGTACGGCTCGTAGCCGTGGCCGCGGAAGAAGTACGCCAGCTCCTCGTCGGCCATGCGCGCCATCACCGTCGGCCCCGAGATCTTGTGGCCGTTCAGGTGGAGGACGGGCAGCACCGCACCGTCGCGCGCGGGATTCAGGAACTTGTTGCCCTTCCAGCTGCCCTCGAGCGGGCCGGTCTCGGCCTCGCCGTCGCCGACGACGCAGACGACGAGCAGCTCGGGATTGTCGAAGGCTGCGCCGTAGGCGTGCAGCAGCGAGTAGCCGAGCTCGCCCCCCTCGTGGATCGAGTTGGGCACGTGTGGTCCACAGTGGCTCGGAATGCCGCCGGGCGACGAGAAGCTGCGGAAGAGCACCCGCAGGCCCGCCGCGTCCGGCGTGACCTCGGGGTGGACCGCCGAGTACGTTCCCTCGAGCCACGCGTGCGCGTTCAGCGACGGGCCGCCGTGCCCCGGCCCGGAGATGTAGATCGCCCGGGCACCGTGCTCGGTGATGAGCCGGTTCACGTGCACGTAGACGAAGTTCTGGCCCGCCGAGGTGCCCCAGTGCCCCAGCAGCCGGGGCTTGATGTGCGCCGGCACGAGCGGCTCCCGCAGCAACGGGTTGTCGCCGAGGTATATCTGTCCGGCGGTGAGGTAGTTGGCGGCCTGCCAGTAGCGCTGCATGCGCGCGAGGCGGTCGCCGGAGAGCGGACCGTCCGGCGCGGGCACGGCCGGTCGCGGCTCGGCGCCGCACTCCACCGCGGTCGACAGGGTCGGATCGAACTCGAACATCGTCCCCTCCGTCACGAGCGCGCGGTGACGAGCGCCGCCGCGTGCCGCGCCAGCATCAGCTCCTCGTTCGTCGGAATGACCCGTACCCTGACCCGGCTCGTTGCGCCAGACACGACCGGGGCACCGGTCGCGTTGGCCTCCGGGTCGAGGACGACGCCCAGGTGCTCCAGGCCCGCGCAGACGCGCGCGCGGACCGCCGGTGCGTGCTCGCCGATGCCGCCGGTGAAGACCAGCGCGTCGAGCCCGCCGAGGGTCGCCGCGTACGCACCCACGTAGGCGCGCGCGCGGTAGCAGAAGACCTCGACCGCGAGCGCAGCCGCCGCGTCGGCGCCCTCGCGTGCCAGCAGGTCGCGCATGTCGCCGCTCGTCCCCGACAGCCCGAGGAGCCCCGACTCCTTCGCCAGCATGGTCGCGAGCGCCGCCGGAGTCATGCCTTCCCCCTGCAGCAGGTGGAGGAGGATGCCGGGGTCGACGTCGCCGGAGCGCGTGCTCATCACCAGACCGGCGGTGGGGCTGAAGCCCATCGACGTGTCGACGCTGCGGCCGCCGCGCAGCGCCGCGACGCTGGCGCCGCTGCCGAGGTGCGCGATCACGACGCGCGCGTCCGCGAGCGCGCCGTCGAACTGGCGGAGCGCGCCGTGGACGTACTCGTAGGAGAGCCCGTGGAAGCCGTAGCGGACGATGCCCGCGTCCGCGAGCCGACGGGGCAGCGCGTAGGTGCGCGCGACGGCCGGCATGGTGCGGTGGAACGCGGTGTCGAAGCAGGCGACCTGGGGCACGTCGGGCCGGGCGCGCGCCACGGCCCGGATGCCGGCCAGCGCCTGCGGCGCATGGTCCGGGTCGATGGGGATCAGGTCGGCCAGCGCGGCGGTGACGGCGGGCGTCACGAGCGTCGGCGCGCTCCATCGGGGACCGCCGTGGACGATGCGGTGGCCGACCGCGTCGAGGCCGTCGAGGCGGCCGTCGCGGTCGAGTCCGTCGAGCAGCGCCTCGACCGCGGCCTCGTGATCGGTGACGCGGTCGGTCGCGAACGACCGGACGAGCGTCTCCGCCGGGCCGATCTCCCAGAGCGCGCCCTTGACGCTCGAGGAGCCGGCGTTCAGGGCGAGAACCCGCGTCAGCCCGCCTTCTTCAGACTGGCGCTCTTCCCGGTAATGCACGCCAGCAGCTCGGTCCACGAGTCGACGAAGGCCTTGGCACCGTCCTTCTGCAGGTCGGCGGCGAGCGCCTGCACGTCGACGCCGGCCGCAGCGAACCGCGCGATCACCGCCTCGGCGTCGCCGCCGTCCGTCGCCATGACCGCACCGAGAGTACCGTGGTCGGCGAACGCGAGCAGCGTCTCCTCGGGCATGGTGTCGACGGTGTCCGGTGCCGCGAGCGCGCCGATGTAGAGGACGTCGGAGGCCTTGGGATCCTTCGCCCCCGTGCTCGCCCAGAGGAGACGCTGCGGTCGGGCGCCCGCCGCCGCCAGCTTCTGCCAGCGCGGTGACGCGAGCAGGTCACGGTACGCCTTGTACGTGCGGCCCGCGATCGCGATGCCGAGCGTGTTGTGCATGGCCTCGGGCACCTTCGCCGCGACCGCCTTGTCCCAGCGGCTGATGAACACGGACGCCACCGACCCGACTTTCGGATCGAGCCCGGCCGCGATCCGACGCTCGATGCCGCGGCAGTACGCCTCCGCCGCGCCGAGGTAGTGCTCGCGCGAGAAGAGGAGCGTCACGTTCACCGGGACGCCGGCGAAGATCGCCTCCTCGATCGCAGGACGACCCTCCGGCGTGCCCGGGATCTTGATGAAGAGGTTCGGGCGCGCCGCGCGTGCGCACAGCTCCTTCGCCGCTTTGATCGTGCTGGCCGTGTCGTAGGCGAGCACGGGCGAAACCTCGAGCGACACCCACCCGTCGACGCCCCCCGTCTTCTCGTGCACCGGCCGGAAGAGGTCGGCCGCCTGGGTCAGATCCTCGATCGCCAGCTCGAAGAAGAGGCCCTCGCCGGACTTCCCCTGCGTCACCTTCTGCTTGATGGCGTCGTCGTAGAAGTTCGACTTCTTGATCGCGTGATCGAAGATGGTCGGGTTCGAGGTGAGCCCGGTCACCGACAGCTCGTCGATGTAGCGTTTCAGCGTCCCGCTGGTGAGCAGGCCGCGCGTGATGTTGTCGAGCCAGAGGCTCTGGCCGGCGTCGTGCAGGGCCTTCGTCGCCTTCATCGTCGTCTCCTTCAAGTCGTGCGGCCGTGCGCCGCCGACAGCAGTCCGGGCCAGTCCCAGTCGACGAGGTCGCCGATACGATCGACGGTCACGTCGGCGGCCGGATACTTCGCCACCTCGCCCGCGTCCAGGGCGTAGTGGCCCTGGCGGGGGAACACCGTCGTCAGCTTCGCCCCCCACGCCTTCTTCATCGCGGTGAGGATGCGGAGCTTGTCGTCCACCATCACGTAGTGCTTCGCGGGGAACGCGCGCTCGACGTCCTCGAGCTGCTCCTCCTTGTGGACGTAGATGAGCACGTTGCCCTCCACGGCCTCCCACAGCCCGGAGCGGGCGACCTTGCGCGGCTGGAAGACGACGTCGCCGTCGGAGAGGATCGCCGTCGGGCCCCAGCAGCGGAAGCGCTCGAGCACGTCGAGCGACCCGGGGTACAGGCGATTCGCGAACGGGTAGTCCACCATGTAGAGCGACAGCGCGAGCAGCTTGGGATCGTCGAGGTGATCGAGGCGGTAGCGCTGCAGCGCTCCGAGGTAGTCGGCGTAGCCCACCTCGACCCGCAGCTCCTCGAAGATGTCCCAGTACCGCTGCGCCGCCGTCGCGCCGAACGCGCCATCGAGGTGGCTGCGCAGATCGGCGGCGATGCGATCGTTGTCGAGCAGCGTGTTGTCGACGTCGAAGAGGAAGACCACGTCGTGGGGCGTCGACACGAGGTCAACCTGCCCCCGTCCGACGATCGGGTCAAGCCGTTCGCACGGGATTCCGTGTGCTACATGCGAGCCGGGCGCCGCGACCGCTCGCGACGGGACCCGGGGCGACGGCGGGCGAGTCCAGCACGCGCTCGTGTCGCTCGGACCCTGCTCACTCATCCTGTCGCGGGATCCTTGATTGCGGTCGCGAGGCGCCCCACGGCCTCGTCGACCTCCTCGGCCGCGATGTCGCGCGCCGCATCGCCGCCCTCGACGGTGCCGAGACCCTCGACGGCTTCGGCGAGCTGGTCGGTGGTCTCCTGCAGCAGGGCGACCATCGCCTCCGCCTCGGCATCAGGCACGGGTGCCGCATCGCGCGTGACGGCGACCAGCTCCGCGACGCGCTCCACCGCCTCCTCGATCCGCTGGTCCATCGCGTCGACGGCGTGGTCTGCCGACTCCGGATCGATGCCCATGCGCGTGTCCCGGGCTCGCAGGCGGAGGCGGGCCTGCTGCGCGATGGCCTGGAGCCGCGCGAGCAGCGCCGCGTAGGGATCGGACTCGCGCATCGGCCTCCGGGCCCGGTGCCTGCCCGAGCAGTAGCTCCTCGACGACGATCTGGATGACGGCCGTCACCGGGATGGCGATGAACACACCGACAATCCCGTACAGCGTCCCGAACGCGAGCACGGCGAACATCGCCACCAGGGCGCTGATCCCGACGACACGGTCCATGATCCGCGGGATGAGCACGTTGTTCTCGAACGCCTGGAGCAGCGTCGCGAGCGCGATCACCAGCAGCATCGTCTCGACGCCGAGAGGAAGCGCCGCGATCACGGCCGGGACCGCCGCCAGGACGGGGCCGATCAACGGCACCGCCTCGAGCAGGCCGGCAAGGACGCCCAGCACCAGCACGTGGGGCAGGCCGATCATCGCATAGCCGATCGCCGAGGCCACGCCGATCACCAGCATCGCCAGACCCTGCCCGCGCATGAACGCGCCGAGGCGGTTCTCCACCTCGTGCCACAGCGTCAGCGTCCTCGCGCGGTGTTGCACCGGCACCAGCGACAGCACCAGCCGTTCGATGCGCGGCACCTCGAGGGTCCAGTAGAATCCGGCCGCGAACACCGTGGCGATGTAGGCGAGGATGGTCAGAAGGCCCGTCGTCGCGCCGACGACCCCCTGCACCACCGGCGCCGCGACCTCGGCGGGCACCGACTTTGGCAGCACCGCGGAGGCCGGAAGCCCCTGCCCGATCAGCCGCAGCGGCAGTGCTCGGCTACCCTGGAGACTCTCCCGCACACGGGCGTAGGTCGCGGGGAGCTCGGCCATCAGAGTGCCGGCCTGCTCCATCACGACCGGAGCGATCAGCACCACCGTGCCCACGACACTCGCCAGCAGGAGCGAATAGATGAGCAGGACCGCCACGCCCTTCGGCACGCCCCAGCGGCAGAGCCGCCCGTGCCAGGGCTGCAGCGTCGCCGCGACCATGACGCCCAGGAAGAGCAGCAGCAGGACGTCGAGGAGCAGATAGAGGAGCGCCGCGGCCGCCACCGTCGCGATCACCACCGCGGTCACGGCCGCGACGGACCGGAGCGACCTCTCACCCGGCGTGGTCAGGCCGACCGCCGCGACGGGGTCACCCCCGAGAGCGCGTCCGCCCTGGCCCGGAGTCGTTCCCCGAGGGCGACGAGCTGGTCGTAGTCGAGCTTCCGCTCGGCGAAGGGGAACATCGTCTCGTGCTCCTCCTCCACGTGGTGCTCGATCAGCTCCTTCAGGACCGTCATCTTCGCCTCGTAGTTGTCGGCGTCGGGCTCCAGCTGTGGCAGCTCGGCGAGGACGAGCTTCACCACGTGATGCTCCTCGACCGCCTCGCCGACCATGGTGCACGCCTTCACCGTGCCGACCGCACGGACGGCGGGATAGAATATCTCCTCCTCGATCGTGGTGTGCGTCTCGAGCTGCCGGCAGATCTCGTCGCGGATCTCTCCCCGGAGCCTCGGCGCCGTGGCGGCCAGGGCCCTCGTGAAGAGCTTCGCGACCTCGGCGTGCTGCCGCTTCAACAGTACGGTCGCTTTCATCATCGCCCTCCTTGCCCGGAGGTGGTGCTGCAACGCGCATGCCGCGTGCAGTTGGCATCGTGCCTGCCTCCTCGGTGTCCGCAGAGCCCTGCCGCCCGAGGAAGGAAGTGCAATCGCGAGCACCTTTTGCAAAGCGACGGATCGCCCCCGGGCTGGCCGGCTGGCTGACGCCGTCCCCGCGCCACCTCGCGACTTGCCTCTCGGCACCGTTTCCGTGACCCTGGCCCGGGGAGGGAGGCGCCCATGCTGATGGTCCTCGTGGTCCTGGCGGTGCTCGCCGCCTTCGTGATCGCGACCTACAACGCGCTGGTCCGCCTGCGCATCCAGTGCGACAACGGCTGGTCGGACATCGACGTCCAGCTGAAGCGCCGGCACGACCTGATCCCCAACCTGGTCGAGACGGTGAAGGGGTACGCCGGCCACGAGCGCCAGGCGCTGGAGGCGGTCATCGCCGCGCGCGGGCGTGCCATGGGAGCGCGCGGCCCGGCGGCGCAGGCGGCGGCCGAAGGCGAGCTGACGCAGAGTCTCAAGTCGTTGTTCGCGCTCGCCGAGCAGTACCCGCAGCTCCGCGCGGTCGAGAGCTTCACCCAGCTCCAGGCCTCGCTCGGGCAGATCGAGGACGCGGTGCAGAACGCGCGGCGCTACTACAACGCGGTGGTCCGGGACCTGAACACGCGCGTCGCGCAGTTCCCGAGCAACTTCGTCGCCGGCGCCTTCGGCATCGGCACGCGCGAGTTCTTCGAGGCGGCAGCCGCCGAGCGCGAGACGCCGAAGGTCGACTTCGCCACGCCCGCGCGCTGAACGGCACATGCGACGCGCGTCCGTCGCTCTCGCCCTCGCCGTCCTGCTCGCCGCCGTCCGACCGGCGGTGGCGCGCGAGCTGGTCATCGAGCGGTTCGATGCCACCATCGTCGTTCCCACCGACGCCGACCTGGCGGTGACCGAGACCATCCGTCCGCGCTTCACCGGCACCTGGAACGGCATCTACCGCAGCATCCCGGTCACCTACCGCACGCCGCAGGGCCTCGGCCTCTCCCTCGCGCTCGACGTGCTGAGCGTCACCGATGGTGCCGAGCATCCGCTGACCCACACCGTCACCCGCGACCGCCACTACAAGAAGGTCCAGGTCTGGGTACCGGGGGCGACCGACGCCACGCGGACCGTCGAGCTACGCTACCGCGCGCGCAACGCGCTGCGCTTCTTCCCCGACCACGACGAGCTCTACTGGAACGTCACCGGGGACGAGTGGGAGGTGCCGATCGAGGCGAGCAGCGCGCGCGTCGTCCTGCCGGCCGGCGTCTCGGGCGTGCGCGCCGTCGCGTTCACGGGCGTCTACGGCGCGCGCGAGCAGGCCGCCGACGTCGAGATCGACGGCCGCGAGGTCCGCGTCCGCAGCCGCCGGCCCTTGCAGTTCCACGAGGGGCTCACGGTCGTCGTGGGATGGAACGCGGGCGTCGTCACGCCGCCGGGACTGGTGCAGCGCGGTCTTCTCTTCGCGCGCGCAAACTGGCCGCTCGGCGCGCCGCTGGTGGCGTTCGCGGCCATGCTCGGGCTGTGGTGGACGCGCGGCCGCGACCCGCGGCGACGGCCGATCGCGGTGCGCTACGAGCCGCCCGACGGGCTCGGTCCGGCCGAGGTCGGCACGCTGGTCGACAACGCCGCCGACCTGCGCGACCTCACCGCGACGCTCGTCGACCTGGCGGTGCGCGGCTGGCTCACCATCGAGCAGCGCGAGACGTCCGCCCTGCTCGGGCTGGTGACGCAGAAGACGTACACGTTCACGCTCCGGAAGCCCCGCACCGACTGGACCCAGCTCAAGGGACACGAGCAGGAGTTTCTGCGCGGCTTCTTTCAGCGCGGCGACACGGTCGCGCTCGACGACCTGGAGAACGAGTTCTACCGCCACGTGCCGGAGGTCCGCGACGCGGTGTTCGACCAGCTGCTGACGCGGCGCTGCTGGTCCCGGCGTCCGGATCGGGTGAAGCGGTTCTGGAGTCTCATCGCCGTGGCGCTGGGCGTGCTCCTCGCCGGCGCCGGCGGCTTCCTGGCCGCGCACAGCGACGCGCCGCCGATGACGTTCGTGATCGGCGGCATCGTCAGCGGCGCCGTGGTGCTGCTGTTCGGGCAGCTCATGCCGGCGCGGACGGTCGAGGGCACGCGCGCGCTCGAGGCCAGCCTCGGCTTCGAGGAGTTCCTCGGCCGGGTCGAGGGCGACCGCCTCGACCGGGTGGTGAAGACGCCGGAGCTGTTCGAGCGCTTCCTGCCCTACGCGATGGCGCTCGGCGTCGAGCGGCGATGGGCAAAGGCGTTCGCCGGCGTCTACACCCAGCCGCCCGATTGGTATCGGGGATCGTCCGGCGGCACGTTCGAGCCGCAGAGCTTCGTCGGCGACGTCGGACGCATGGCGGGTCGCACCGCGGCGGCGCTGACGACGGCGCCCCGCAGTGCCGGCGGCAGCTCGGGCTTCAGCGGCGGGGGCGGTTTCTCGGGCGGCGGGATGGGCGGCGGCGGCGGAGGCGGCTTCTAGGGAAGCTGCGCCGCCGCCTCGCGACACGTGATCGGCTGCGGCGCCTCGTCCTCCCGTAGCAGGGCCACCAGCTCGGCGAGCACGTCGAAGGCCTCGTCGTTCAGGAGCAGATAGGGATGGAAGACGAGGGCCCGCCACACGCCGCTCGCCCGGCATGCGGCGACGGCGTCCATGAGCGCACCGCGCCACGCGGACACGCCGGGCGGATCGTCCGACATGCCGAGGTGGCGCCGCACCGGCGCCATCACCGGGTCGAGCCACGTCGCGTCGACGAGGCGCCAGTCGAACGGCAACGCGGTGACCGCGCCACGCGCCGCCAGTCCGCCGGCGGACGAGTGATAGGTGAAGCCCAGCTCGGCCAGGACCCGCGTGCCACCGCGCGCGAGCTGGCCGCCCGGCGGGCGGAAGCCCACGGGCGACACGCCGACGTCGGCGAACGCGGCGCGGCTGCGGGCGAGCAGGTCGCGCTCCCCGTCCATGCCGAGCGTCCGCCAGCGCTCGTGGCGCCAGCCATGCACGGCCACCTCGTGGCCGCGCCGCGCGATGCCGCACACCGCGTCCGGGTAGTTCGTCGCGCTCCAGCCCTCGACGAAGAAGGTCGATCGGACGTCGCCGGCGAGCAGATCGAGGACACGCGGCAGCCCGTCCGTGACGGACGGATGGTTCCCCGTCGGGCGGTCCGCCGACCAGAGGCCCCGCTCCAGCTCGGCAGCCTCGCCGAGATTGTCGAACGTGAGGGAAAGGGTCACGCGCCGGACGGCACGACCGGGCAGAGCGTCGGGGCCGGACCCGTCCCCGAGAAGCGCCGCGGCACGTCGAGCGATCCGTCGACCGCACCGCACCAGAGCGCCCCGCCCGGGATGGCGAGCTGCAGCGCGATCCGTCCCTGCTTCGCTTCGTCGAGCGTGTAGGGCAGGCCCTTCCCATCCACGACGAGGTGGTCGGCGGTGACGGTGACGCTGCGCACCGCGGCCGATGCGTCGCGCGAGCGCCAGCGCCAACGCTTGCCGGAGCGGTTCGCGCGCCAGCCGCCCGGCGCGAGCGCCACCGCCACGACTTCGGATCCCCCCGCGGCGTTGTAGACCGTCAACGTCGCCCCGGTCCGCGACGGGTCGCCCGCTTTCTCGCGCGTCGGCGGGAGGATGCGCACCGTCCCGGCGCCGCTCGTGGCGACCCAGCGCCAGCGCCGTACCGTCGGCCGCGCCGCGCGCGCGCCGGCACGCAGCCGGACCACCGACGACGCCACCCGCACGAGCGCGCCGGGCTGGTACCAGATCGGGGACGTCCAGGCGCGCTCCTCGACGGTGACGTCGAGGCCACCGGCGTCCGGATCCGTCGACGCGCAGCCGGGAGCGATCGTCTGCCAGTCGGACGGGTTCGACGCGCGGAGCTTTAGGCAGTCGTAGTGCGACCAGCGGGGCGTCGGCTCCTGACGGACGCGCGCGTACCAGAGCGCCGGCGCGTCGGCATCGAAGTCGGGCTCCGTCCACGTCACGCAGTAGGGCGCGCCGGTGAACGGAATCGTCGTCACCCGCTCGACGCGCTCGCCGTCCACGACGGTCGCCCGGACCAGGTCGACCGCCTTGAGCGGTGTCTGATCCGGCAGGGCGTAGACGACGAAGCGCGGCGCCCCGGCTCCCTCGCCGATCGTCCCGCCCATCGGCACGCCGCCATCGGCGACGAGCTGGTTCGGGAAGTCGGGATCCGCGCAGGGATCACCGGCGCCGCGGAAGGCGTAGAAGCGGACGCGGATGCGCGGGCCGCTCGTGGCGAACGTCTCGCGCCGCATCAGCGCCGCCCACAGCGCCTCGCGCGTGTTCTCCTCCGCCCAGATGCCGGTGATCCCGCCTGGATTCTGCCCGCCGATCCCGGTGAGGCGCAGCTCCTTCGTGTTGTCGTTGATGCCCGAATTCCCCGGCCACTCGGTCTCGCCGACGTTGCCGCCGGTGGCGTTGTGCGTGTCGGTCGCGCCGACGAACCCGAGCATCAGGGGATTCGTGCGCGTCGCCGACCAGACCTCGAGCCCGCGCTCGACGGCCGGCCGGAGATACGCGGGCGCGCTCTCGGCCCCGTCGTCGCCGGTCTCGATCTCGAAGGTGCAGTTGCGTACCTCGCCGGTGTCGCTCGTGTCGGTCAGACACTCGCTGTTGCCCTTGTGCTGGTGCAGCTCGGCGAGGCGCTGGTAGCGCGCCATCCGGTCGAAATCGACGGCGTCGAACCCGGTCGTATCGAACATCGCGCCGCGGCTCTGGTTCGAGTTGTGCGGGATGGTGATCGCCTCGCAGCCGTCCTCGGCGCGGCACTGGGTCTCGAGCGCCTGCCACAGGAGCCGGATGCCGCGGTTCGTGACGAAGTCGATCGGCAGCGCGGGCACGTGCTCGTTGGCGAAGAACACGTTGCGATGCAGCGTCGGAAAGCCCGTGACCTCGAGGTTCACGCCACTCCACTCGAACGCGTTGAAGGTGGTGAAGGTGCAGGGCGTGTACGCGACGGTCGCGGCGCGCTGCTCCGCCTGCCACGCGCTTGTGGTCTCGGCGAGACACGCCTCCGCCGTCGTGCTGGTCGGAACCGTGGCGAGACATGGTGACTTGACGACGTAGTTCGGCTGCGTCGGATTCTGGAAGTCGGGATTCGGCGCACCACGCAGCGCGATGCAGTACGGATCGTCGTAGAACCCACTGACGGGGTTGACGGTGCACCCGTGCACCGTCCCGAGGAACTCGGCGTGGTCGGTGACGGTCATGAAGTCGAGATTGCCGCCGCTCGCCGAGTTGCGCACGCCGAAGGGGCCGGGCGTCTGGCCGATCGCCGGCACGGCGCCGTTGGCGACGTCGATCGCGCCGCCGCGCGCGAAGGCGTAGGCCAGCGTCGGGTCGCTGCGGGTGCCGTAGTCGAGCGCGTCGAACGAGAACGTCGTGTGGACGTGCAGGTCGCCGAAGTAGGCACGCTTCTGCGGCGCGTAGTCGGGACACTGCCCCTGCGCGAAGGCCAACGAGGCGACGAGAGGGAGCAGCGCCAGGATCCGCATTGGCCCACAGGGCTACGCCGGTCCGGCGCAGCACGTCAATGGGCCGCCAGGCGGGCCGCCTGGCGGGTCCCTCTCAGGGCAACGCGACGCGGATGGCCTCCTCGGCGACCGCCGCGTTCCATCCGAGCCGGTGGCGGATCAGCGCCGCGAGCGTGTCGGCCGGCTGCGGCTCGCCGTGGACCGCGAGCGCGAGGCGGGGCGGACGGCGGAACCCGCCCAGCCAGCGCAGCAGCTCGTCCTGGTCGGCGTGGGCCGACATGCCGTCGACCTTCAGGACCCGGGCCCGCACGGCGACCTCCTGGTTGAAGATGCGGATCGCGCGGGCGCCGTCCTGCAGCGCGCGGCCGCGCGTGCCCGCGGCCTGGTAGCCGACGAGGAGCACGGTGGCGTTCGGGTCGGGGAGCCGGCGCATCAGATGGTGCAGTATCGCGCCCGCCGGTCGCCATGCCGCTGGCGGAGATCACGATCATCGGCCCGCGCACGCTCGTTCAGCGACTTCGACTGCTCGGGGGTCCGCAGCAGGTCGAGGTGGCGGGGCGAGAGCGGCGAGACGCCGGCGGCGGTGAGCCGCTGCATGTCGAGGTCGTGGTCCTCGGGGTGGCGCGCGTAGATCTCGGTGACGTCGATCGCCATCGGACTGTCGATGAACACCGGCAGCGCGGGAATGCGGCCCGCCTCCTCCAGCTCGCGCAGCACGTAGAGCAGCTCCTGCGTGCGATCGACCGCGAACGCCGGCACGAGCAGCACGCCACTTCGCGCCACCGTCTCGTTGACGACGCGGGCGAGCTCGTCGACGGCGGTCGTGGGATGCCGCCGATCGCCGTACGTCGACTCGACGAGGAGCGACGTCGGCCTCGGTCACCGGCTCCGGGTCGCGCAGGATGTTGCGGCCGTACCGGCCGAGGTCGCCCGAGAACACCAGCGTTCGGCGATCGCGCGCCGCGCGTCGTGAGCGTCACCGTCGCCGAGCCGAGGATGTGCCCGGCGCGTCGGAAGGTGACGGCGACCTCGCCGAGGTCGAAGGGCGCATCGTAGGGCCGCGGCGCGACGGCGGGCCGAGCGCGCGCCTTCGCGTCCTCCGTGGTGTAGAGCGGCAGCGCCGGGGCGTGCTTCGAGGTGCGATGGCGGTTGGCGAAGTCCGCGTCCTCCTCCTGCAGGTGCGCCGCGTCGAGCAGCAGGACCTCGAGCAGCTCGGCGGTGGCCGGGCGTGCAGTGGATCGGCCCGCGGAAGCCGCGTCTGCACCAGCAGCGGCAGCGCACCCGAGTGATCGATGTGCGCGTGCGACGAGCACGACCGCGTCGAGCTTCGCCGGATCGAAGGGAAACGGACGCCAGTTGCGCTCGCGCAGCGCCTTGAGCCCCTGGAACAGGCCGCAGTCGAGCAGCAGGCGGCGCGCCCCGACGGTGAGCAGGTGCTTCGAGCCGGTGACGGTCCCCGCCGCCCCGAGGCACTCGAGCGTCCAGTCCTGCGCCATCGGCGCGCACTGTACCCACTCGGGGCCGAGCGAGTCGAGCGGCGCGCGACCTACGCGCAGGTGCCGCGGAGCCGGCGCCACGTGACGATCAACGTCATCCCGAGCACCGCGATCAGCCAGCACGACGACCATGACGACACGGCGGAGCCACTGCCGCGGGTCGATGGTCTCCAGCGTCCCGCTGTGCGCGGCCACGCGCACGCGCAGGAGATCGTCACGCAACCGGGGCATCGGCAGGTCCTCGAGCTTCTCGACGGGTATCGAGCCACGGATGCGCTTCACGTCGGGCGGGGCGTCGCCCCGCGCGTCGACGGGAAGGCGACGCGCCACGGCCCCGACCTCGTCGTCGGGAAAGAGCGAGGCGTCGACGGTGAGCGGATAGAGCGTCGGCGCCCCCTGCATGTGCGTCTCGACCATCGCGTTCACGTCGTTGCAGACCCCGAGACGCCAGTAGCCGCCGAACGGCAGATCCGGATGCGCCCGCTTGACGACGCCGTAGGTGCGGATGATGGCGCCGGCAAAGCGGACGACCTCGAGCGCGTCGTCGCCGCGGTAGGTCCGCACCTGCCGGCCGAGCACCCACGACTGGTCCTTGGTCTCGTTGGTCCGGAAGGCGACCTCGCCGTCGATGCCGAAATAGAAGGCCAGGTCGACGTTCACCACCGGCCCGCGGACCTCGATCTCGTGCTGCGAGTGCCCGACCGGCACGAGGAGCGCGCGCGTCGTGCCCGGCACGGCGATCAGCGTGTTCACCCAGAAGCCGGTGAAGACGTCCTCGCCGCGATAGGTGAGGTCGCCGAAATTGGCGAAGTAGCGCGCGTCGTTCACCCGGACGTCGTGGCCGGTGGCCATCAGCTGCGCGACCAGCGCGCGTGGTGTCGTGACCTCGACGCCGTCGACGGTGACCCGATACGTCGGCGCGGCGTCGGGGTTCCGCGCCAGGCGGGTCAGCACGGCGCCGAGGCGCGCGCTGTCGGCACAGCGCGCAGCACGACCGGGATCCAGTCGATCGCCGTTGTCGAGGCCCCAGCCGATGACGCGCATGTAGGTCGACGGATCGGGGGCCGCGCCGCCGGTCGGGATGCCGAGCGCCTCGCTCGTGGGCGCGTCGGCGTCGGGATCGACCCACGGCTGGATGACCTTGTCGCGTCCACCCATGCGCGCCGCGATCGCGACCGAGCTGCCCATCGTGCTGATGGTGAAGCCGGGAAAGCGGTCGAGCTTCTCGAAGTGCCTGCCGAGGAGCAGACTCTTGAGCTTGCCGAGGAGCTTCGGTCCGAGGATGCCGGGCGCGCGCGGGTCGCGACCCAGCTTCTCCAGCACGGCGTCGACGAACCCCGGCTCGTGCGAGACCTCGCTCATCACATACGAGAACGGCAGCCAGAGCGGCTGATCCCCGCGCGCCCCCGCCGCCATACACAGCAGGAGCGCTGCGCACGCGACCCGCGCCCGGGTCACCGCTGCGCCCGGATCGGGGTCGGTTGCCCGGGACAGTCGAACCCGGCCTTGCAGGCGGCGTCGGCGTGCTCCAGCAGGATGCGCCGCAGCTCCTCGATGGTGTCGGGGTTCGACTGGCACGAGTGGCTGCTGTTCACGACCTTCTCGGATTCGACACCGTCGATGTGGGCGCTCTCGTAGCGCACGACGCCATCGGCCGCGTCCGGACCCGGGACACCGCCCTTCACGGGGATGATCGAGTGCGCGACGACGCCGGGGACGATCGGCTCCGCCGAAAGGGTCTTGATGAACGGGCTGCCGGGCACCATGCCGTACACCGCCCCGATACCGCCGCTTCCGGTCTTCAGCTTGATCATGCCGCTGTTTCCGGTGAGCAGATCGGTGGTGGCGGAGAGGACGTTCAGCGGCAGACGTACGAACCTGGCGACGAACCGGCTCAACGAGAAGGCGGCGACGTAGCTCCCCTGGTGCGGCGTCGCGACGAACACCACGCGCTTCACGAAGGGCAGCGGCTTGGGGAACATCGCGTCGTGCAGGATGGCGCGCGACGAATCCTTCACATTGAACTTCTCGAAAGGCTCGTCGCTCACCAGCTTCCAGAAGTGGTCACCGGGGTCGATGACCGTCATCTTGGTGAGCAGCCCGCCCTGGCTGTGGCCGACGACCACCATGTCGTGCAGCGCCCGGTCCTTGCCCGACGGATCGACGGTCTCGACCGCCGTGGTGAGGGTGTTCCGCAGCATCGCCGCCGAGAACGGGATCGGGTTCCCCGTGGTGTAGAAGAAGAACCAGAACTGGTAGCGATCGCGGATGCGCGGGTCGGCCTGCAGGTCGTTCAGGATGTCGGCCCATCGCCCCGGGCTCGACGCGGTGCCGTGGACGAAGACGACGGGGATGCGGCCGGGACGATACGGTTCGATGAACGCGAGCTGGGTCTTCCACGACGCGGCCAGGTCCCCCTTCAGGAAGCCCTGGAACTCCCAGCTCCAGATCGGCGACTCCGAGAGCTGCCAGGCGAGCGCCGCCGAGGGGTCGACCTCGAGCGGCACCTCGCGTCCGTCGATGACGACCGTCCGGGTATCCCAGCCGCTGTAGAGGTCCATGGTGGACTGGATCGTGGCCTGACGCAGCTGCTGCCGGGCGTCGGGAATGCGCAGCAATGCGGTCACCGGGACCGTCGCGCGCCTGGCGATGTAGTCGTCCGCGGGGCTCGGGTTGGATCCGACCCAGGTGCGCGCCGCGAGGGGCGCACCGATCCCCGAGCGGCGGTGGCGGGCCCCGAGACCCTCGACGTCGAGATCGGCCACCGGAATGAAGTAGTAGAGCGTCCGCTCGCCCCAGACCAGGTTCTGCGGATCGAACTGCATCGACAGCTCGCCGAACGGCAGGGTGAAGGTTCCGGCGCGCACGTCGATCGTCTTTCCGTCCTTCGAGGCGAAGCCCTCGACCAGCCCCCGATTGTAGAGGTCGGAGGCGATGCGGACCCGCGGGTCGAAACGGAAGGGCCGTTCGTCCCGGGTCTCGGGGAACAGAAAGGCATACGCGTACACCGAGGTGGCCAGGTAGTGCGCACGATTGCCGGTGCGATCCGCGCGCTTGAACGACAGCTCGGAGAGGGCGAAGACCTCGTCCGCTCCACCCCGACCGTCCACCACCGAGGCGTGCAATGCCGCGAGCGTGCCCTCGGGGTCGGAGCGGAAGCGCTCCGTCAGGTTCCACCGGTGGAGCACGTTCTCGGTCGCGAGGCTCGGATGGCCGGTCGTGAGTACGTTGCTCGTCAGCTCACGGACGACGTCGCGCGGGCTCTCCCGCTTGACCTGCACGGGAACTCCGCAGGCGCTCGCCAGCACCAGCACGACGACGAGCGTTGCGACCGGCGCCGCCGAACGACCACGCATTCTCATGAGCGCCACGGGTTCTACACGGCGCCGAACTTCTGGCAAATGCCTATCGCCCGCGCCCCGTCCCCGGCAGCCGGCGCAGGAGGTCGCGCAGGATGCCGGGCGCCACGGCCGACAGCGGATTCACCGAGACCTTCGGATCGCCGAGGGCGCCGGTGACGGTGAAGTCGACGGCCTGGATCGCCCGCTCCTGCCCCCCACCGCCGACGAGCGTGCCGAGGACGGGGATGCTGCCGGCGAGCTCGTTCAGACCGTAGATCGAGGGGATGAACGTGCCGCGCATGTCGAGGCTGCTGCGCTCGCGGTCGATCGTGCCGCCGAACAGGATGCGCAGCGATGGGCCCGAGAGGGCCCCGTCGTTCACCGTGATCAGCGGGGTCCGGTGCACGAGGCCGACCGCGAGCTGATCGACCTCGATGCCGCTGCCATTCAACGCGCTCATCATCCCGGAGAAGGAGGTCAGCGTGGCGAGACGGGCGAGCGTCGGCGAGCGCGTGATCCGGAAGCGCTCGACCGTGCACCGCGTGTCGAACGGGAGCCCGGCGCCGGCCATGTCCGCCGTGCCGGTGCACGTGAGGCGGCCCCCGGCGGCATCGGCGTACGAGTCGATGACCGCGAGCATGGTGCCGGCATCGGTGCTGCTCAGGGTCACGGCGCTCGTCGCACCCGCGGGCTGTACCCGCAAGGTCAGATCCGCGACGCCCCGCCCCGGCGGGGCGAGTCGAGCGTCGAGGTCGAGCGTCCGCACGGCGGTGCGACCGGGAACGAGCGTCGCCTTGCCCCAGAGCATCGAGCCTCCGGTCTTGAGCTCCGCCCACGGCACACCGGTGATCGCATCGCCGGAGAGCACGAGCTGCGCGCCGAGCCTGCCGTAGGTGCCGGGCGGCTTCGGCATGCCCAGCACCGGCAGCTCGACCGAGGCCGTCGTCAGCTCGGCGCTGACGTCGAGCCGCCCGACACCCCTGGCATCCTGCGCCAGGACGGCATGCACGTCCGCCGGGCCGGTCACCCAGGGCGCGAGGTCGGCGCCGAGCGCCCGGCGTCCGGCGTCGTCGGTGCGGCCGGAGAGGACTACGTCGCGCCCCCCGGGCGTCCACTCGAGCCAGTCGACGGTGAGCGGCACACCGGAGACCTGCGCGTCGCCCCGGATGCGGACGGCGCCGTTGCCCTGGTCGACCGACAGGGATGTCGCCGCCACCGACCAGCGGCCGGTGAGCTTCGGCAGCACCAGATTGGAGAGCGTCGTCGTCGACGTGACCGTCACGTCGGACGGGCGGACGGTGCCGCTCACGGGCAGGTCGAGCCACAGTCGCGTCGCCGTCGTGCCGGCGGCGCCCGCCGGCGTGACCCCCAGCGCCTTCGCATACCCGAGCGGCGGCTGATCGAGGATGCGGATCGCGTCCGCCACCGGCCCGGCGACTTGCGCGTCGACCGCCAGGCGCGTCGGGTCCGGCACGTCGAGGTTCGAGAGCGCCGCCGTGGTGTTGGTCACCGTCAGCGAACCGACCGTGCCGCGATCGACGCGAAACGTCCACGTTCCTGGCGACAGGATCGCGTTCCCCGCGACCGCCGTCGCCGGCGTCATCGTGTCGACGTAGCGCACGGCGAGTCCCCGATACCCGAGGCGTCCGCGCAGGTCGGCGAGCGCGAATCCGCCGTCGGTCATCGTACCGTCGACGCGCACGCGCGCCCGCGGCACCGCGCCCGCGGTGATGTTGGTCGTCACCCACCCGCGCGCGTCGGGTACCACACCGGTCGGCCACAGCTCCTTGATCCGCGGCACCGGGAGGTTGCTCGAGGTCGTCGCGAGATGGAGGCGCGGCGCCGTGCGCAGCGACCCCACGCGCGCCTTCAACCGGAGCACCGGCGATCCCAGGTCGACGCGCGCGCGCCGCACCTCGGCCCGGTCGCGCACCGCATCGACGCTGGCCACCAGGCGCAGCTGGTGCACCGCCAGGCGTCCCGCCGGCAGCTCGGGCACGGCGATCGAGCCCTTGCCGGCGTGGACCTCGATCCACCCGCGCTCGAGGTAGAAGGCCCGGTCGAGGGCGACGGCGACCGATCCCGAGATCGGGAGGTCCAGCCGCTCGAGGGCGTCGCGCGCGGGCCCTGGCCCGAGGAGCTTCGCCATCCCCTGCGTCGCCAGCGGCTCCAGGATCTCGAGCTTGCCCGCCAGCCCCCACGTGATCGTCCAGCGGGCGTCTCCCTCGACGGGAACGAGCACGTCGCCGCTGCCAAGACGCCCCGCGAGCGTCGCCCTGGCGCCGCTCGCGTCGCGGTGAAGCGTGAGCGATTCGATGTCTCCCGTGACGTGCAGGCCGACCGCCTCGTCGTCGATGGTGACCACGCAGTGCTCGACCGCGACGCGGTGGAGGTTGGCGAGCGGCGCGGACGGCGGCGCGGTCCCCGCGAGCGCATCGAGTGCCTCCCGCAGCAGCTCCGTCCCGCCCGACTCGGAGCCGCCCTCACCCACCGTGATGCCGAGGGTTCCGTCCGGGCTGCGGACGAGGCGTACCCGGGCGCCGGTGATCGTCACCTGCGCGAACGCGACACGTCCCGCGAGCAGCGCCCGGGCGCTCAGGCGCACCGCCGCGGCCGGCAGCATCGCGATACGGCTGCCGTCCGCGCCGTGCACCTCGACGTCGTGCAGCGTCAGGTCGATACCGCGACTCCACCCGTTCCACACCAACGAGGTCGACCCGACGCTGGCGGTCACGGGCCCTCCCGCCTCCGCGAGGGCGCGGTTGATGCGGGGCGTGAGCGCGTCGAGCGAGATCGGCCCATGCATGAGCCGCCAGACGAGCGCCCCGCCAGCGACCGCCAGGACGGCGAGCAGTCCGCCGAGCCCCCAGAGGACGATGCGACGCACGTGGGACCTTGGGTTACCGGCGCGCGCCGGGAGCCGTCTCGAGCTGGCGCCAGTAGGGAACCCAGCGCCCCAGGATGCGGTCGCGCGTGCCGTCGCTCATCCATCGCGCGAGCGCGGCATCCACCGCAGCCCGCAGGCGCTCGTCGTTCAGGCGCATGCCCCACGCGAGCGGCTCGCTGGTGAGCAGCGGACGCACGATCATGAAATCGGCCTCGCCGCGGGACGCGTACCAGCCGAGGATCGGACCGTCCTGGATGACCGCATCGATCCGGCGCGTGCGCAGCTCATCGATCGCCGACTGGGTGCTGGTGTAGACGGCGAGCCCTCCGGGGCAGCGATCGTGCGCCCAACGGGCGCCCGTGGTGCCCGACACCACGCCGATGCGGACGCTGCACGAGGTCACCGGTACGACGTCGTGAAACTTCTGCGCGTCCTCGCGGCGGACGAGCGTGGCCAGCCCGGACTGGAGGTAGGGCTGACTGAAGGCGATCGCCACCTGACGCGCCGGGGTCACGGACATGCCCGACATGATGATGTCGGTCCGCCCCGCCTGCACCGCCCTGATCTGATCGTTCCATTCGAGGTCGATGAACTCGACCGGCCGCCCGAGCGCGCGACCCAGCTCGAGGGCGAAGTCGACCTCCAGGCCGGCGAGCTTCCCGCCCTGGCCGCCCTGGATCAGGACGAAGGGGGGCGAGTCCGCGGTCACCCCGACGCGCAGCGCATTGCCGCCGCGCGGCACCCGCGGCGTCGGGGGTCCACACGCCACGAACGTCGTAGCGAACCCCACGACCGCCATCGCCAGCAGACGTCGTTTCATCATGCCCCGTCCTCCGTCCCTCTCCCTACATCACGGCAGGCCGGGGCCAAAGCGGTCCGCCACCATGGTGCCTGGAACCTGGACCTGCGATATGGCGCGCAGCAGCGTGGTCGGATGGCTGACGTCGGCGGGGGAAGTTGCTATGAGCCACGTCCACCGTCCGACATCCGAGGGGGGAACGTTCATGAGGGATGCGTTCGGCCTGGTCCCGGCGCTCGTGTCGCTGCTCGGGTTCATGGCAAGCGGCGCAGAGGCGGAGCGTCCGGCGCGAGCCGACGTCGAGGCCGCGCTGCGTGCCGCGCACGCCCGGTACGCGGCACTCGACGAGGGGAAGAACGCCGACTACATCCCGGCACTCGCCAAGGTGCCGTCGACGCTCTTCGGCATCGCGCTGGTCACGGTGGATGGCGATGTCTACACGGTCGGCGACGTGGACCGTCCGTTCTCGATCCAGTCGATCTCCAAGGTCTTCACCCTCGCCGAGGTGCTGCAGGAGGCCGGCGAGGCGCAGATCGAGGACACCATCGGCGTCGATGCGACGGGTCAGGTGTTCAACTCGATCGTCGCCGTCGAGCAGTACAAGGGCCACGAGATGAACGCCTTCGTGAACCCCGGCGCCATCGCCACGACGAGCATGGTGAAGGGAGCGAACGCGGACGCGATCTGGGCCAAGATCATCGGCATCCAGGGCGCCTTCGCCGGCCGCAAGCTCGAGGTGAACCGGGAAGTCTACAAGTCCGAGTCCGACACCAACCAGCGCAACCAGGCGATCGCCATGCTGATGCACGCCTACGGCCTCATCAAGGAGAACCCGGCGCGCGCGACCGATCTCTACACCCGCCAGTGCTCGGTCAACGTGACCGCGAAGGACCTCGCGACGATGGCCGCGACGCTCGCCAACGGGGGGAAGAACCCGATCACGAAGAAGCAGGTCGTCGACCCGCAGCACGTGCCGAGCGTGCTCGCCGTCATGGCGACGGCCGGACTCTACGACGACTCGGGTAAATGGCTCTTCCACACGGGGCTCCCCGCCAAGAGCGGCGTGGGCGGCGGGATCATCGCCGTCTCGCCCGGGAAGTTCGGCATCGCGACCTTCTCACCGCCACTGGACGCCGCCGGCAACAGCGTGCGGGGGCAGAAGGCGATCGCCGACGTCTCCAACGCGCTCGGCGGAAACCCCTACGAGGTGAAGCCCCAATGAGGGGCGCCCGGCACGTCGCGGCCGCGTGGGTCCTGCTCTGCGCCGCCGCAACCGCGTTCGCGCAGCAGCCGACGCGCGGCGAGGTCGAGGAGCTGAAGAAGCTGCTCGAGCAGCAGGAGCAGTCGATCCGGGCACTGAAGGCGCGCATCGAGCAGCTCGAAGGGCGCTCTGCGCCGGCGGCAACCGCACCGAGCCCGCCGCCGGCCGAGTCGGCGCCGGTGGTGGCCAAGCCCGGCGAGGCCCCGAGCCCCGCGGAGCAGGCCGAGGCAAGCGCCTTCCCGGCCGCGCATGAGAGCCCAGTGGCCGACCGTGGCAACTTCGACGATCGGCAGGAGGCCGCGCCCCGTCCCGGCGACTACGTCCTCGACCCGCAGTACCGCGGCTTCATCCCGATCCCGCGCACAGTCTTCATGGTGAAGTTCAACCCGAAGCCGCGCCTCGACATGATGTTCAACAACCGCAACCCCGGCGCGCCGTACCGCTTCGTCCCCGCGCTCATGATCACCGAGGGACAGCCCGGCTTCGGCGGCGGCGAGCAGTTCAACGCCACCGCCAACGGCAGCCAGCTGCGTCTCGACATGCGCGCGCCGTCGCTGCCGGGGAACTTCCGCTTCTACTACCAGAACGACTTCTTCGGCTCGGACCAGAAGCAGATGCAGTACCGCCTCCAGCACCTGTACGGGCAGTACTACGGGCTGGTGGCCGGCTTCACCTACGGCGTGTTCGAGGATCCCGACTCGTGGCCCGACACCGTCGACTACGAGGGGCCGAACGCCCTCATCTTCGCGCGACGCCCGCTCGTCCATTACCTCGCGGAGCTGTCCGACGACTGGAGCGTGACCATCGGCCTGGAAGACCCGACCCTCTACGTCGACACGACGGGCGACACCGGCGGCACGGTGCAGCCGCGCGCCCCGGACGGCGGCTTCAACGTGCGCTGGACGCCCGGCTCGCTCGGCCACCTGCAGTTCAGCACGATCATGCGCTCGCTGAACGTGAGCGGCGGCTCGTTCGGCACCGCGAGCACCATCGGCTGGGGCGTCAACCTCGCGGGGTCGCTCAACCTGACGACGAGCGACAGCATGCAGTTCCTCGGCGTCTACGGCGAGGGCGTCGGTGGCATGGGCAACGACACCAGCTTCGTCAACAGCGACGCCGCGTTCAATTCGCGTGGCGAGCTCATCGCCCTGCCCTATGCGAGCGGAATGATCGCCTTCAGCCACCGGTGGACGCCACGCTGGCGGTCCACCGCCACCTTCGGCTACGTCTCGCTCGACAACACGAGCCAGCAGGCCGCCAGCGCCTACCACACCAGCCGCTACGGCAGCCTGAACCTGATGTACCAGGTCCTGAAGCGCCTCAGCGTCGGCGTCGAGGGGCTGTACGGCTTCCGCGAAGTGAAGAGCGGCGCCACCACCAAAGACGTCGTCCGCGTCGACGTCGGCATGGTGTACTCGCCCTTCGACTAGTAGCGGTAGAACATCTCCTGCAGCCGCTTGGGGTCGCGCGTCCGCGTCAGGCCGAGCATCAGCAGCACGCGCGCCTTCTGCGGGTTCAGGTCCATCGAGGCGATGTAGCCCCGCTTGTCGTCGTCGATCTCCATGTTGCGGGCGACGACACCGCTGCCGGTGCGCGTGCTGCGGACGACCGCCACGCCGCGGCGGGCAGCGTCCTCGAGCGCCGCGAGGGCGGGCTCGGTGGCGTTGCCGTCGCCGACGCCGGCGAGCACCAGGCCCTCGACCCCCTGGGCGACGAGGAAGTCGATCGGCTCGCGCCCGACGTTGGCGTAGGCGTAGACGATCTCCACCCGCGGCAGCGCGGTCAGCTTCTCCACCGAGAACTCGGTCCCGGTGGTGTGTTTCGGGACCGGCTTGGCGAAGAAGTACGCCGTGCCCGTGTTGACCAGCCCGGCGCGCCCCCGGTTCGGCGACTGGAACGTGTTCAGCTCGGTGCTGTTCCGCTTCTCGATCTCGCGGCAGAAGTGGATCTCGTTGTTCAGGACGGCGAGCACGCCGCGGCCCCGCGCGGCCGGATTCGCGGCGACGGCGACACCGTCGTAGAGGTTCGCCGGACCGTCGGCGCTGACGGCCGTCGCGGGACGCATCGAGCCGACCAGGACGACCGGCTTGTTGCTCTTGAGCACCAGGTTGAGGAAGTACCCCGTCTCCTCGAGCGTGTCGGTGCCGTGGGTGATCACGACGCCATCGACGTCGCGGCGGCGGAGGACCTCGTTCGCCCGCCTCGCCAGCTCGAGCCAGACGGCGTCGTTCATGTCCTGGCTGCCGATGTTGACCACCTGCTCGCCGGTCAGGTCGGCGAGGTCCCCCAGGTGCGGGACCGCGGCGATGAGGTCCTCGACCTTGAACTGCCCGGCCTGGTAGCCCGCGGCCTTCGGGTCGCCCTGGGCGCCGGCGATGGTGCCCCCCGTGGCGAGGATGACGACGCGCGGCCGCGCGGCGGCTGCGGATCCGACGATCGTCGCCAGCGCGGCGCACGCGAGCATGCCTCGAAGTCTCCAGCTCATATGTCCTCCCTGTCCGTCAGATCATCAGATCGAGGCGCGTCTGGAACACGCCGTAGTCTCCCGGTCGCGGGCCTCCTACCACGTGCGCCCATCCCACGTTGAACTGCACCCGTACGTAGTGGTTCCAGTACCAGTTGAGCCCGGACATCAGCTCGGCCACGCGGCCGCCCTGGACGTCGGCGTCGCTCAGGTCGAGGTAGGAGGTGCGCAACGCGACCTCGAAGGCCCCCCACTGGCGCGCCCGCCACGAGAGGGGGCGCGTCGGATCGATGGAGACGAACGCCGCCTTCGGCTCGTCGTACTTGCGGGCGTCGGGGGTGAGGAACCAGCTGGCCATGACGTACACGCCGCCGAAGACCGGATCGGCCGGCGCGTCACGGAACGCCCGCGCGAGCAGCGACTCGACCTGCACCGAGAGCCGGTCGCGCTGCCAGACGGTCTCGAGGCCGAAGACCGTCGCCTCGCGGGCGTCGATGTCGCCGGTGTCGACGACGTAAGGCGCGAGGAAGCTCTCGGGGCGGGACCGGTAGCGGAGCTTCTCGCCGGGCGAGAAGGCCAAGCTGCCGCTCAGGCCCACGTGCACGAGGTCGCGATCCGACGCCCGCCACGGTAGCCAGGTCACGCGGCCCATGATGCGCGCCGGCGCCTGGCTGGCGTCGCCGACGTCGGCGTCGTTACCCTCGCTGAAGAATCCGAATGCCCACGTGAGCCGATACGGCTCGAGCCAGTTGGCGAGCTGGAAGCCGGCCTTGGTCCCCGGCGCGAGCGCCTCGACGGGCGTGCCGCGCTCCATGAGCGGCGTCGACCGCGATGACGACAGCATCGAGAGCGACATCGGCGCGTCGAAGGCGCCGAGGGTGAACGTGCCCGCGTACGGGATATCGTGGATCGATATCGAGGCGTTGCGGAGCGAGAACCTGTCGTCCACCGCCCCGACCTCGAACTTGAAGGTGACCGGCTTGCCCAGGTCCGAGATGGCCCCATCGGCGTAGAAGTAGCCGCGCCGGACCTCGACGTTCCGGTCGAGGTCGACCCACCCGCCGCCCTGGCGGAGCCCGGCGGCGTCGACCGCCAGACGGAACCCGATGGAGCCGCGGATCAGCGGCTTCCAGCGCAGGTCGCCGGACTCCCAGAGGTCGCGGAACGCGGGCCGGTCGATGCCGTAGTAGAGGCCCTGGTTCCACGACCAGCTGGTCGCCCAGCCCCGGACGTCCGGCGTTTCTGGCGCTTCCCCCGCGCCGGCGACGGACGCCAACGCCAGGGCGGCGACACACGCCAGCGCACGAAGGGGAGCGACCCGGCATCGGTCGATCAGGCCGGCAGCTTTCGCGGGTGCGTCATCTTCTCCGGCGACAGGACCTCGTCGAGCGCCGCCTTCGACAGCCATCCCTTCGCCAGCACCAGGTCGTACACGCTGCCGCCCGTCGCCAGCGCCTCCTTCGCGATCGCGGCCGAGCGCTCGTAGCCCGAGCAGCGGATTGAGCGCCGTGACGATGCCGATGCTGTTCAGCACGTACTGCCGGCACCGCTCGCGGTCGGCCTCGATGCCGGCGACGCACTTGTCGGCCAGCACGCGGCACGCGTTGCGCGAGGAGGATCACGCTCTGCAGGAGGTTGAGCGCCATGATCGGCTCCATCGCGTTCAGCTCGAGCGCGCCGGCCTCGGCCGCCATCGTCACGGTGATGTCGTTGCCGATGATCTGGTAGCAGACCTGGTTCACCACCTCGGGGATCACCGGGTTCACCTTGCCCGGGCATGATCGACGAGCCCGGCTGCATCGGCGGCAGCTTGATCTCGGCGTAGCCGCAGCGCGGTCCGGACGAGAGCTGGCGGAGGTCGTTGCAGATCTTCGAGATCTGCACGGCGGCGCGCTTCAGCACGGCCGACATCTGCGACGTACTCGCCGGCGTCCTGCGTCGCCTCGACGAGGTCCTCGGCGCCGACGACGGGCACGCCGCTCACCTCCGCGAGCCGCTTCACCACCGCCGCCGCGAACCCGGGCGGGCTGTTGATGCCGGTGCCGATCGCCGTCGCGCCCTGGTTCACGTGCAGCAGGAGCCGCGCCGCCTCGATCAGCCGCGCCTTCGCGTCGCCGACCATCACCGCGTAGGCGCCGAACTCCTGGCCGAGCGTCATCGGCACGGCGTCCTGCTCTTCGGTGCGTCCCATCTTGATGACGTCGGCGAACTCCTTCGCCTTCGCCTCGAACGCGGCCTTCAGGTGGTCCATGGCACCGATCGACTGCCGGCCCGTGAGCACGACGCCGATCTTGATCGCCGTCGGATAGCTGTCGTTGGTCGACTGCGAGCGGTTGACGTCGTCGTTCGGGTGGCAGTGCGCGTACTCGCCCTTCCGGTGGCCCAGCAGCTCGAGCGCGCGGTTGGCGATCACCTCGTTGGCGTTCATGTTGGTCGAGGTGCCCGCACCGCCCTGGATCATGTCGACGACGAACTGGTCGTGCAGCTTGCCGGCGATGATCTCGTCGCAGGCGGCGACGATGGCCTTCGCCTTCGGCTCCTCCAGGTTGCCGAGGTCGCGGTTCGCGAGCGCGCACGCCTTCTTCACCATGGCCAGCGCGCGCACGAACTCGGGGAAGTCCGACAGTCGGATGCCGGAGAGCGGGAAGTTCTCGACGGCGCGGAGCGTCTGGACGCCGTAGTAGGCGTCCGCCGGGACGTCGCGCTCGCCGAGGGAGTCGTGCTCTCGCCGTGTCGGATCCGTCATGCGTCCCTCCTCTGGGCGAGGCGCGGCGACGCGCCGTTCCCCGCGGCCTGCAATACGAGGGGCGCCGTCGCGCAGCGCAAGACGGACGGCGCGACCTTGACCGTCCGTCGCCGCGCCGTCATATGCGCCGGCGTGACCCGACTCCGCTGGGCGGCTGCTGGCCCTCGCCCTGTGGGCCGTGCTCGCGTATCTCGCCCTGCCGCTCTTCTGGCGCCACTGGGAGCACCTGCCGGCGATGCAGGCGATGCCCAAGGTGACGCGCACCGGCAACGATCTGCCGGGAGATGCGCTGAACGTCGGCCTGATCGGGACGCGGGACGAGGTGTGCCGCGCGCTCGCCGCCGCCGGGTGGAAACCCGCCGACGCGATCACGCTGCGCTCGAGCCTCGGGATCGCCGAGAGCGTCGTGCTCGACCGTCCCGATCCCGACGCCCCGGTGAGCAACCTCTTCCTCTTCGGCCGCCGCCAGGATCTCGCGTGGGAGCAGGAGGTCGGCGACAGCGCGCGGCCAGCGGAACCACGTCCGCTTCTGGAAGAGCGACGCGCGCGCCGACGGCGACCGGCCCGTCTGGCTCGGCGCCGCGACCTTCGACCGCGGCGTCGGTCTCAGCCACCGCACCGGCCAGGTGACGCACCACATCGGCCCCGACATCGACGCCGAGCGCGACCACCTGATGCACGACCTCGCCGCCGCCGGGACGCTGACGGAGATCTTCCAGGTGACGGGCGTCGGTCCGACGCTCGACGGCCGCAACGGCGGCGGCGATCGCTACTTCACCGACGGCGAGATGTGGATCGGCGTCCTCGGCACGGCACCGCCCGGTGGCCCCGTGCAGCTCGCGAGCCCACCGCTGGTGGTCGTGAAGGACCAGCTCTGGACCTGGCTCCGCCCGTTGATGGTGGACGGCGCGCCCCCGGCCTCATAAGGAGAGGCGTGCCATCGACGCGCGCCCTCGTCGGCCTCGGACTCCTCCTGCTCGTTGCCGCCTGCGCCGGTCCCGCGACGACGCGTCCCGGGGCGCCGGTCGATCCGGCGCTCACGCTGTCGGCGCGCGAGACGCAGCGCGGTCTCGTCTTCGATCGTCTGCCGAGCGGCGGCTCGGGCATGCTCGTCCCGGCGGGTCGCCTCCGGCTGGCGAACGATCCGGCCTACGTCTTCCAGACCACGACCGGCACGATCGCCACGCTGTGGGAGGGCCCGCAGGAGGTGACCGTGCGGCGCGGCCCGAAGCCCGACTCGCCGCTGATCGGGCGCGTCGTCACGGGATGGCAGAATCAGTCGGTCCGTCTGCTGATCGAGAGTACGACCGGCCCGACGCTCGCCACCGAGGTCTTCACCCGCCAGAGCGGCGCCGGCGCGTCCACCCTCACCCGCGCCCCGAAGCGGATGGAGCCGGTGCGGGGCACCTTCCGCTCGCCCGTCCGCACCGGCGACGGCAGCAGCGTCGTCGGCTGGCTGGCGGTGACGGTCACTCCCGACGGCGCGATGTCGCTCGCGGGCGTGCTGCCGGCGAGCGTTCCCGACCCCCTCGCCGCCGCGGCCGGCGCCGTGCTCGAGAGCGAGGTCTACTGGATCGAGGCGAAGACGGCTGCCGGCGGTTCCTAGCCGGCCTACTTCTTCTCCAGGTGTCCGCCGAACTCGTAGCGCATCGCCGAGCAGACGCGGTCCTGGAACTCGGCCTCGCCGCGTGAGCTGAAGCGCTCGAAGAGCGCGGCGGCGAGCACGTGCGCGGGGACCGCCTCGTCGATCGCGGCGTCGAGCGTCCAGCGCCCCTCGCCCGAGTCGGACACGCGGCCGGTGAAGCGGTCGAGGCTGCGGGTCCTCGGCGAGCGCCGCCGCCGTCAGGTCGAGCAGCCACGACGCGACGACGCTGCCGCGCCGCCACACCTCGGCGACGTCGGCCAGGTTCAGGTCGAACTGGTAGTACTCCGGGTTGCGTAGCGGCGTGGTCTCGGCGTCGACGTCGCGCTTCGCCTTGCCGACGCTCGCCTTCTTCAGGATGTTCAGCCCCTCGGCGTAGGCCGCCATCAGGCCGTACTCGATGCCGTTGTGCACCATCTTGACGAAGTGCCCGGCGCCGTTCGGCCCGCAGTGGAGGTAGCCCTGCTCGGCCGTGCCGCCGAGCTTCTCGCGACCGGGCGTGCGGTCGATCGTGCCGACGCCGGGCGCGAGCGTCGCGAAGATCGGATCGAGGCGCTTCACCACCTCGGGCTCGCCGCCGATCATCAGGCAGTAGCCGCGCTCGAGACCCCAGACGCCGCCGCTGGTGCCGCAGTCGACGTAGTGGAGGCCCTTCGCCGCGAGGCGCTTCGCGCGGTCGATGTCGTCGCGGTAGTACGAGTTGCCGCCGTCGATGATGGTGTCGCCCTTCTGGAGGCGGCCCTCGAGCTCGGCGAGCGTCTGATCGACGACCGCGGCCGGCACCATCAGCCACACGTGGCGCGGCGCCGGCAGCTTGGCGATCAGGTCGTCGAGCGACGTCGCGCCGACGGCGCCCTCCTTCGCCATCCCGGCGACGGCGTCCTTCGACACGTCGTGCACCACGCACTGGTGCCCCGCCTTCGTCAGCCGACGCACCATGTTGGCGCCCATGCGCCCGAGTCCGATCATCCCGATCTGCATCATCGTCTCCTTGCGGCCGTGGCGGCGCCGTCCTGCCAGAGGCGGAAGCCGCCGATGAACGCGTTCGCGTTGGCGCCGGGCCGCGCGCCCGGCGGGTACTCGTCGAGCTCCTTCGCGTTGCCGCCGCCGATCACGACGTACTCGACCTGCAGCGCCGCCATCAGCTGCTCGACGACGTCCTTCACGTGGCGGCGCCACTTCTTCCTGCCGAACTTCTTCAGGCCGCGGCGACCGAGGTAGTCCTCGTAGGTGCGCCCCTTGCGGTACGGCAGGTGCGCCAGCTCGAGCGGCTCCATCACGCCGTCGATGATGAGCGCCGAGCCGAGGCCGGTGCCGAGCCCGAGGAAGAGCATGCGCCCGCCCTCGTAGCTGCCGAGCGCCTGCATCGCGGCGTCGTTGACGATGCGCACCGGCTTCCCGAAGGCCTTCTTGTAGTCGAAGCCGACCCAGCCGCGACCGAGGTTGTGCGGCTCCGCGACCGGCCGATCGCGCACGACGGCGCCCGGGTAGCCGATCGACACGGCGTCGTACGACCAGCCGTCGGCCATCCGCTTCACCGCCGCGACCATCGCGCGCGCCGTCATCCGCGGACCCGACGGCGACCTTGCGCTCGTCCTTCTGCCCCGTCGCGAGCACCTTCACGTGGGTGCCGCCGACGTCGATGGCGAGGACCTTCACGGCTGCGGCGGGCACGACGGGCAGTCCCAGCCGCCGACCTCCGGTCACGAGTCGGTCGGCCTCGGCGGGTCCCCACGTGCCCGGGCGCGTACTCGTGGACGGGCACGACGTTGCCGAGGATCGGCTGGACGATCGCCCACGCCGCCTCGACGGCATCCTCGCGGGTGAAGAGCTGCTGCTCGCCGTCCATCGCGTCGCCGAGGAGCCGCTCGTACGCGTCCATCTCGTCGCCGTCGTGGTGATGGACGAACGACAGCTCCGTCTCCTCGCCCACCAGGCCCTCACCCGGCTTCTTCACGCGCACGCCGATCGAGATGATGACCTCCGGGCTGCAGACGGAAGCGCACGTAGTTGGCACGGCCGCGGGCGAGCTTGGTGAGCGGCGGGCGCTTCAGGTCGACGACGACCTCCGTCGCGGTCATCGGCATGCACTTGCCGGCGCGGATGAAGAACGGCACGCCCTCCCAGCGCCACGAGTCGACGTGCAGCTTGAGCGCGGCGAACGTCTCGACCTGCGAGTCGGCGGCGACGCCGGCCTCCTTGCGGTAGCCGGTGAACTGCCCGCGCACGAGGTCGGCCGGGTCGAGCGGGCGGATCTGGCGGAAGACCTTCACCTGCTCGTCGCGGATCGACTCGGTGTACGTCGTCGCCGGCGGCTCCATGGCGAGGAAGCCCACCACCTGCAGCATGTGGTTCTGGACGACGTCGCGGATGGCGCCCGCCTCCTCGTAGAACTTCCCGCGTCCCTGGACGCCGAACGCCTCGGCCATCGTGATCTGCACGCTCTCGACGTAGCGCCGGTTCCAGATCGGCTCGAGGAAGGTGTTGGCGAAGCGGAAGAAGAGGATGTTCTGCACCGCCTCCTTGCCGAGGTAGTGGTCGATCCGGAACACCGACTTCTCGTCGAACACGGTGTGGACGATCTTGTTGAGCGCCTGCGCCGACTCGAGGTCGCGCCCGAAGGGCTTCTCGACGATCACCCGCGCGTCGGTGGCGCAGCTCGACTTGCCCAGCCCTTCGATCACCACGCCGAACATGCTCGGCGGGATGGCGAGGTAGTGCGCCGGCCGCTTGGCGTCGGCGAGCGCCGCCTTCAGCGCCACGTACGTCTTCGGGTCGTTGTAGTCGCCGTCGACGTAGCGCATGAGCTTCGTCATCGTGGCGAACGCCTGCGGGTCGGCGCCACCGCCGTGCTCCTCGAGGCTCTGCCGCGCCCGTTCGTGGAACTGCTCGAGCTGTCCACCCGGCGCGCGCGACGCCGATGATCGGCACCGTGAGGTGCCCGCGGCGGATCATCGACTGCAGCGCGGGGAAGATCTTCTTGTAGGCGAGGTCGCCGGTGGCTCCGAAGAACACGAAGGCGTCGGATGGGGTCGCGCTCACGGGGCTGAAGTAGCAGGTAGGGGTGGCTCTGCCTAGACGATGGGGCTTGCCTCGGCGCCCCGAGCCGCGCGAGTATCGCGGCGGATCACTCGAAGGGGGTACCCCGATGGCCCAGACGGCTCAGCTCCGACGCATCGACACGGCCGAGAACGAGGCCCAGCGCATCTTCGCCCTGCAGCGCGAGGCGTATCTCGCGACAGCCCTACCCGACCTACGAGGAGCGCGTGGCGAACCTGCGCAGCCTCGAGCGCATCCTGGTCGACAACGCGACGGCCATCGCGGAGGCCATCAACGCCGACTTCGGCCATCGCGCCGTCGAGGAGACGCTGATGGCCGAGCTGTTCACCAGCGTCGACGGCATCCGCGACGCGCGGAAGCGGCTCCGGAAGTGGATGCGCCCGCAGCGGCGGCACGTCTCGGTCCTGTTCGCCACCGGCTCGAACCGCCTGATCCCGATGCCGAAGGGCGTCGTCGGCGTGGTGTCGCCGTGGAACTACCCGCTCTTCCTCACCGCGGGGCCGCTCACCAGCATCCTCGCCGCCGGCAACCGCGCCATGGTGAAGATGGCGACCAACTCGCAGCACCTCTGCCGTCTGCTCGCCGAGAAGTGTGCGGCCGTCTTCCCCGAGGACACGCTCGCCATCCTGCCCGGCGTGCGCGCGCAGGACTTCTCCACCCTGCCCTACGACCACCTCATCTTCACCGGCTCGGCCGACGCGGGCCGCACGGTCATGCGCTCGGCGGCCGAGAATCTGACGCCGGTGACGCTCGAGCTCGGCGGCAAGTCGCCGACGATCCTCTGCGACGACTTCGACGTCGACGAGGCCGCGTCGCGCATCCTCTACGCCAAGTACCTGAACGCCGGGCAGACCTGCCTGGCGCCCGACTACCTCTTCGTCCCCGAGAGCAAGCGCGACGCCTTCGTCGCCGCGGCGAAGCGCATCATGCCGCAGCGCTACCCCGACACGAACCAGCAGAGCTACACCTCGGTGATCGACGACAAGTCGTACCGTCGCCTGCGCGCGACGCTCGACGACGCGCGCCAGAAGGGCGCCGAGGTGATCTCGCTCGTGCCGGGCATGTCGTTCAACGACGAGCTGCGCAAGATCCCGCCGCACATGGTCCTCGGCGTCACCGACGACATGACCATCATGCAGGACGAGATCTTCGGGCCGCTCCTCCCCGTGAAGACCTACAAGAGCCTCGACGAGGTGATCGCCTACGTGAACGGCCGCGACCGGCCGCTCGGCTTCTACGTCTTCACGAACGACGCGGCGACGCAGGACAAGCTCGTCTACTCGACCATCTCGGGTGGCGTGACGGTGAACAACTGCATGCTGCACGTCGCCCAGCACGACATGCCCTTCGGCGGCATCGGCGCCAGCGGCATGGGCCACTACCACGGCTACGAGGGCTTCCTCGAGTTCTCGAAGCTGCGCCCGGTGTTCAAGAACCCGCGCCTGTCGCTGCTGCACATGTTCTACCCGCCCTACACGGCCCGGACGCGGCGGCTGCTCGACCTGCTGATCAAGTACAAGCCGTAGCGCCGCTCGTCCGGTGTTCGATCCCAAGACGGCGCTGCTCGCCTCGCTCGGAGCCGTCGCGGCGCTCTACGCTGCCGCGTGGTTCGCCCGCCTGCGGACCGCACGCCGCCACGATGGTGATCCCGGCACGGAGGCCCGGCGGCCCCGTGCGATTGACGTCGCGATCGGCGCCGTCACCAACTTCTTCGACACCCTCGGCGTCGGCTCCTTCGCGCCGACGACGTCGCTCTTCCGGTTCCTCGGCCTGGTCCCCGACCGTCTCATTCCCGGCACGCTGAACGTCGGCCACGCGCTGCCGTCGGTGGCGCAGGCACTCATCTTCATCGCCATCGTCGAGGTGAAGCCGCGGACGTTGGTGGTGATGATCGGCGCGGCGGTCGCGGGCGCGTGGCTCGGAGCCGGCATGGTCGCCGGCTGGGGGCGGCGCCGGGTACAGATCGGCATGGGGGCGGCACTCCTGGTCGCCGCCGCGCTCATGCTCCGCCAGCTCCTCCAGGGCACGCCCGGCGGCGCCGATGCCACGTCGCTCGAGGGCGCGGCGCTCGTCGCGGGTGCCGCGGGCAACTTCGTCCTCGGCGCGCTCATGACCATCGGGGTGGGGCTCTACGGGCCGTGCATGATCCTCGTCAGCCTGCTCGGCATGAACGCGAAGGCGGCCTTCCCGATCATGATGGGCTCGTGCGCCTTCCTGATGCCGGTGGCCGGGCTGCGCTTCATCGAGCGAGAGGCCTACGCCCCCCGCGTGGCGCTCGGCCTGACCCTCGGCGGCATTCCCGCCGTGCTGCTGGCGGCATTCGTCGTCAGGTCACTGCCACTCGACGCCGTGCGGGTGCTCGTGCTGCTCGTCGCGGTGTACACCGCCCTGTCGATGCTGCGGGCGGCGACGCGCACCACGAGCGTCTGACCGGCCGCTGGTTGTCTCCCTCGCCGCAACGGTGCTACTTGCCGACCAGTCGCCGTGAACGTCTTCGCCCCCGTCTCCGCGCCGGCCGACGCCATCGCCGAACTCGCCGGTCTCGTGCTGGCGGTGACGGCGGGCATCTTCGTCGTGGTCGGTGGCCTGCTCGTCTACGTCGTCCTCCGCTTCCGCGCGCGGCCCGGCGACGATCGCGAGCCGCCGCAGGTGTACGGCAGCGACCAGGTGGAGCTGGCGTGGACCGTCATCCCGCTGGTCGTCATCGTCGTGCTCTCGCTGGTCACGACGCGGACCGTCTTCGACGTGCAGGGCGCGGTGCCGCCCGCGAACGCGGTGCGCCTCACGCTGGTCGGCCATCAATGGTGGTGGGAGGTCCGCTACCCGGACCTCGGCGTGGTCACCGCCAACGAGCTGCACGTGCCCGTGGCCGACGGGGCCGACGGCGTGCCGACGTTCCTCGACCTCGAGTCGGCCGACGTCGTGCACAGCTTCTGGGTGCCGCGGCTCGCCGGCAAGACCGACCTGATCCCGAACCGCGCCAATCGGACGTGGATCGCGCCGCGCGAGGCCGGCGTCTACCTCGGGCAGTGCGCGGAGTACTGCGGCACGCAGCATGCACACATGCTGCTGCGGGTGGTCGTCGAGCCCAGGGCGGCCTTCGACGCCTGGGTCGCCGCGCAGCGCGCGCCGGCCGCGACCGACCTCGAGGCGGCGGATGGGCGCCGCGTGTTCGAGACCACCGCCTGCATCAACTGCCACACCGTGCGCGGGACCGTCGCCACCGGCCGCTTCGGGCCCGACCTGACGCACCTGATGAGCCGCACGACGCTCGCGGCCGGCGCCGTCCCGCTCACGCCGGCAACGCTGCGCCAGTGGGTCGCGGACCCCGACCACGCCAAGCCCGGCGCACTCATGCCGGCGATGCAGCTCGAGGCGGACGACCTCGACGCGCTCGTCGCCTGGCTCGGGACGCTTCGCTGATGGCCGTCCTGGATCCCACGCTCGCCGTCGCCGCGCCCGCGCACACGTCCGTGCTCGGGCGCATCCACGAGTGGGTGGTGACGGTCGACCACAAGCGCCTCGGGCTCATGTACATCGCGATCGGGGCTCGTCTTCTTCCTCGTCGCCGGCCTCGAGGCCACGGCGATGCGGCTCCAGCTCGCCGTCGCGCAGAACTCGCTGATCGGCCCCGACGTCTTCAACCGCCTGATGACGCTCCACGGCACGACGATGGTCTTCTTCGTCGGCATGCCGATCCTGCTCGGCTTCGCCAACTACCTCGTGCCGCTGATGATCGGCGCGCGCGACATGGCGTTCCCGCGGCTGAACGCGTTCTCGTTCTGGACGTCGTTCTTCGGCGCGCTGCTCTTCTACTTCAGCCTGCTGGGCGCCGAGGGGCTCTACGGCGGCAGCGCCGCGCCCGACGTCGGCTGGTTCGCCTACGCGCCGCTGACGGCGCGTCCCTTCTCGCGGGGCAACAGCACCGACTACTGGATCCTCGCCGTGCTCCTGAGCGGCGTCGGCTCGGTCGGGACCGGCGTCAACCTCATCGCCACCACGCTCTGCATGCGCTGCCCCGGGATGACGCTCGGGAAGATGCCGCTCTTCGTGTGGATCAACGGCGTCATGGCGGCGCTGGTGCTGATCGTGATCTCGCCGCTCACCGCGGCGCAGATCATGCTGCTCTGCGACCGCTTCCTCGGCGCACACTTCTTCGACACGCAGGCCGGCGGCTCGGCCGTCCTCTGGCAGCACTTCTTCTGGATCTTCGGCCACCCGGAGGTCTACGTGCTGATCCTGCCGGGCTTCGCGTTCGCCTCCGAGATCATCCCGGTCTTCTCGCGCAAGGTCATCTTCGGCTACCCGGTGATGGTCGCCGCGACGGTGTCGATCGGCTTCATCAGCCTCGGCGTCTGGGCGCACCACATGTTCACCATCGGCATGACGCCGGCGGGCAACACCTTCTTCGTGCTCTCGACGATGCTGATCGCGGTGCCGACCGGCATCAAGCTCTTCAACTGGATCGGCACGATGTGGGGCGGCTCGATCCGCTTCGCCACGCCGATGCTCTTCTGCACCGGCTTCCTCTTCCAGTTCCTGTGCGCGGGCCTCACGGGCATCATGCTCGCCGTCGCACCGTTCGACTGGCAGCTCTCCGACTCGTACTTCGTCGTCGCGCACTTCCACTTCGTCCTCGTCGGCGGACTCCTGTTCACGATCTTCGGCGCGATCTACTACTGGTTCCCGAAGGCGACCGGCCGGCTGCTCGACGAGCGGCTCGGCCGCTGGCACTTCTGGCTGCTCGCGATCGGCTTCCAGCTGACGTTCCTGCCGCAGCACATCGCCGGCCTCTCCGGCATGCCGCGGCGCGTGTACACGTACATGCCCGGGCGCGGCTTCGACGTCTGGAACCAGATCTCGACCGCCGGCGTCGTGTTCCAGGCGGCGGCGATCGCTCTTCTTCCTGTGGAACGTCGTGCACACGCTCTGGCGCGGACCGGTCGCCGGCCCCGACCCGTGGGACGCGTGGACGCTCGAGTGGTCGACGACGTCGCCGCCGCCCGCCTACAACTTCGCGACCCTGCCCGAGGTGCGGAGCCGCCGTCCGCTGTGGGACCTGAAGCACCCCGAGGATCCCGACTGGAGGTACGAGTGAGCGCACCGGACCGCGGGCGCGTCGGGATCACGGGGCTCATCCTGGCGGAGACGGCGCTCTTCACGATCTTCGTCGTCGCCTACATCTACTACCTCGGGAAGAGCGCGAACGGACCGCAGCCCGCGCAGGTGCTCGACCTCCCGATCGTCGCGTCGATCGTGCTCTGGTCGAGCAGCGTGACGATCCACCTCGCCGGCCGCGCGCTCCGCGGCGGCCGCGTGTCGACGTTCACCGGCTGGTGGCTCCTGACGGTCGCGCTCGGCGCCGGCTTCCTGGTCGCGACCGGGCTCGAGTGGGCACGGCTGATCGGGCACGACGGGCTGACGATCCGCACGAACCTCTTCGGCACCACCTTCTACGCGCTCGTCGGCCTGCACGCGTCGCACGTGATCGTCGGGCTCGTGCTGCTGACGATCGTGCTCGTCCTGGCGCTCCGCGGGCACGTCCACGCCGGCCACGCGGCGCGCACCGAGACGCTCTCGATCTACTGGCACTTCGTCGACGCGATCTGGGTGGTCGTCTTCCTGGTCGTGTACGTGGTGGGGCGCCGATGACGGCGGAACGCGAGGCGCCGCCCGGCACCATCCTCGTTCCCGCGCCGACGCCGGCGCCGCTCTTCGCCGCGCTGGGCGCGACGCTGCTGATGACCGGCCTGGTGACGCACGCGATGGTGAGCGTCACCGGCGCCGTGCTCCTCGTCTGCGGTCTCGTGGCGTGGGCGCGGGCGGTGCTGCCGATCGAGCAGGTCGAAGCGGTTCCGATCGAGCGCCCGCCGGCGGCCGTGGCGCCGTCGTCGCGGCCGGTCGGGCACCTGGTGCCCGCGACCGGCGCGCCCAACCGGGCGCGGCTGCCGATCGCCGTCTACCCGATCACCGCCGGCGTGCGCGGCGGCCTCGCGGGCGGCGTGGCGATGGCGGTCCTGGCACTGCTGTGGGGCATGGCGGTGCACGGCAGCCCGTGGTGGCCGGTGAACGTGCTCGCCGCGTCCGCGGTGCCGCGTCTCGCGGACGCCGATGCCGCGACGCTGGCCGCATTCGACACGACCGGCCTCGTCGGTGGCGATCGTCGTGCATGCGAGTCCTGTCGCTGCTGATCGGCCTCCTCTACGGCGCGCTCCTGCCGATGCTGCCGTCGCACCCGGCGCTGTGGGGCGGCGTGGTCGCGCCGCTCCTGTGGACCGGGCTGATGCACGCGGCGCTGCGCATCGTCGATCCGGAGCTGGCGTCCCGCATTTCATGGCCCTGGTTCGTGGTGACGCAGATCGCGTTCGGCCTGGTCGCCGGGTTCGTCGTCGCGCGCAGCGAGAAGGTCGCGACGTTCCAGCACGCTCCGCTCCGCGCTGCGCGCGGGCGTCGAGACGCAGGACGACCGATGACGCGAGCGCTCGTCCCCGCGCTGCTCGTCCTCGCCGTCGCCGCCTGCGACCGGCTGCCGGGACGACCCCCGGCGAGCGACCGTCCGCTCCGCCCGTCGCAGGTGCTGACCTTCGCGCCGCTCTGGGCCGAGAACTGCGCCGGCTGCCACGGCGACGATCGCCAGCCGGCTGCGGCGGTGTCGCTCGCCGATCCCGTGTACCTCGAGCTGGTCGACGACGCGACGCTCGCGCGCGTCACCGCGGAGGGCGTCGCCGGCACCGCGATGCCGGCGTTCGCGCGGAGCGCCGGCGGCACGCTCACCGACGCGCAGATCAACGTGCTCGTCGCCGGCATGCGGGCCGAGTGGGCGCGACCGGGGACGCTCGCCGGCTTCCCCGTGCCACCGTACGCGGCGCCAGCCGGGCGACGTCCGGCGCGGTGCGGCGGCGTACGCGCGGCACTGCGCCGGTTGTCACGGCGCGACGGGGACCGGCGGGGCGAAAGGCGGATCGATCGTCGACGGCGCGTACCTGGCGCTGGTGAGTGATCAGGGGCTCCGCACCACGGTGCTGGTCGGACGGCCCGCGCGTGGGATGCCCAACTGGCGCGGCACGCCGCCGGCGGAGCCGATGACGAGCGCGGACGTCGCCGACGTGGTCGCCTGGCTCGCCGCGCGGCGGGTGGCGGCGCCGGGGCAACCCTACCCATCCGCGAGCGGAGGACTGTGATGGCCGAGATCCCCGCGTGTCGCGACGCGGCTTCCTGATGACGATCGGCGTGGTCCTCAACGTGGTCGCCGCCACGCTGGTGGCGATCCCGGTGATCGGCTTCCTCTTCGCCCCGGCGCGCCGGATGGCCGAGCAGGCCTGGGTCCCGCTCGGCACGCTCGGGGACTATCCCGAGGGTCAGACGCGGCTCGCGACGTACCGCAATCCGTTCACGCGGCCGTGGGACGGCGAGACCGGCAACGTCGCCTGCTGGGTGCGGCGCGTCGCCGCCGACCACTTCCAGGTGTTCGCCGTCAACTGCGCGCACCTCGGCTGCCCGGTGCGCTGGTTCCCGGAGTCGGGCCTCTTCATGTGCCCGTGCCACGGCGGCGTCTACTACGCCGACGGCTCGCGCGCGTCGGGTCCGCCGCCGCGCGGCCTCTTCGAGTACGAGTACAAGGTCGATGGCGGGCGCTTGTGGGTGCGCGGCGGACAGCTGCCGACGCTCTCGGAGTCGGTGTGAGCATGCTCCGGACGATCGCGGCGTGGCTGAACGACCGCACCGGGCTCGGCGAGCCGATCGCCGAGACGGCGGCGCACCGCGTGCCGCGCGCGAGCGCGAGCTGGTGGTACGTCTTCGGCAGCGCGCACGCTGGTCACGCTTCGTCCTCCAGATCGTCACCGGCATCTGCCTCGCGACCGTGTACGTGCCGTCGGCGGACGCGGCGTGGGAGAGCCTCGTCGCGCTCAACACGACAGTCCCGCTCGGCTGGTTCCTGCGCGCGCTCCACGGCTGGGGCTCGAACTTCATGGTCGCGCTGGTGCTGATCCACATGATCCAGGTCGTCGCTCTTCGGCGCCTACAAGTACCCGCGCGAGCTCACGTGGATGGTCGGCGTCGTCCTGCTCCTGCTCACGCTCGGCATGGCGTTCACCGGACAGATCATGCGCTTCGACCAGGACGCGTACTGGGGGCTCGGCATCGGCGCGGCGATCGCCGGGCGCACGCCGCTCGTCGGCCCGACGGTCGTGCATCTCCTCCTCGGCGGCCCGATCATCGCCGCGTCCACGCTGTCGCGCTTCTTCGCGCTGCACGTGTTCGTGATTCCCGGCCTGCTGCTGGCGCTCGTCGGGCTCCACCTGCTGCTGGTGCTGCGCCTCGGCATCAACGAGTGGCCGATGCCGGGCCGCCTGGTGACGCGCGAGACGTACCGGCGCGAGTACGAGGCGCTGGTGCAGCGCGCGACGGCGTGCCGTTCTTCCCGACCGCGGCGAAGCGCGACCTCGTGTTCGCGGGCCTCATCATCCTCGGCGCTCGTCGCCTGCGCCGCGCGTCCTCGGTCCGATCGGTCCCGGACGGCGCAGCCCGACCCGACGATCATCGACACGGTGCCGCGCCGGACTTCCTCTTCCTGTGGCTCTACGCCGCGCTCGCGCTGCTGCCGCCGAGCATCGAGACGCCGCTGCTGCTCGTCGCGCCCGGTCGCTCGGCATCGCGCGTGCTGCTCGCGCTGCCGCTTCTCGCCGGCACCGGCGAGAAGAGCTGGCGCCGCCGACCCGGTCGCGGTGATCACGGTCGTCCTGGCGCTGCTGGTCGCTCGGCACGCTGACCGGCCTCGGCCTCACCACGCCGTGGTCGCCGGTGATGGACGCGTGGAGCGCGCTGCCGACGCCGCCGCACCTCCTCGCCGGCCGCTCGCCGCTCGAGACGCAGGGCGCGCTCGTCCTCCAGGCGAAGCAGTGCCGCAACTGCCACGCGCTCGGCGGCGAGGGCGGCCGGCGCGGCCCGGCGCTCGACGACGTCGCCACGCGGCTCACGCGCGACCAGCTGATCCGCCAGGTGCTGCAGGGCGGCGGCAACATGCCGGCCTACGGCAAGAACCTGAGCCCGCCGGAGATGACGGCGCTGGTGGCGTTCCTCGAGACGCTGCACCCGCCGGGCGAGCGACCGGCGGCCAACGCCGCCGGTCCCTGACGTGCATCGTCCCGATCCGACGGGGACGGCCGTGTGGACGGCGGCCCCAGGCCCGCCTGGTCGCGTTCGCGCTGACTGGCGCGGTCTACCTCCGCGGCTGGCTGGCGCTGCCGCGCGCGCCGTCCGGAGCGCATCCCTGTCTGGCGCGCGGCCGCGTTCCAGGCGGCCTCGTCACGCTCGCCGTCGCGCTCGCGTCGCCGCTCGACGTCCTCGCCGACCGCTCGCTCACGGCGCACATGGCGCAGCACCTGCTCCTGCTCGTCGCCGCGCCGCCGCTGCTGCTCCTCGGCGCGCCGCTCGTGCCGCTGCTGCGCGGCCTGCCGCGCCCGCTCGTCCGCGGCGTCGTCGCACCGGTGCTTCGCTCGCGAATCGTCCGACGGACGGGCGACGCCCTGGCGAATCCGCTCGTCGCCTGGACCGTCATGGCCGTCGCCACCTGGGCGTGGCACGTGCCGGCCGCGTTCGAGCTGGCGCTCCACTCGTGGGGCTGGCACGTCGTCGAGCACGCGACGTTCCTCGGCGCGGGGCTCTGCTTCTGGTGGCCCGTCGTCCAGCCGTGGCCGTCGCGACGCGCGCTGGCCCACGGGCGCGCTGGTACCGTACCTGCTCCTCGCCGACGTGCAGAACACCGCGCTGGCCGCCCTGCTGACGTTCGCCGACCGGCCGCTCTACCCGAGCTACGCGCTCGGCGACCAGATCACCGCGGGCGTCCTCATGTGGGTGCCGATGTCGATCGCGTACCTGGTCCCGGCGGCATGGTTCACGGCGCGCGCCCTCTCCCCGCGACGCACGACGCTGCCCGCGGTCACGCCGGCGGCTCGCGCTTCCTGATCGCCTCGTTCCACACCGCCTGCGGCGAGCGGCCCTCTGCCTCCGCGGTCTCCTCGACGGTGTCGCGCACGTGCAGCAGCAGGCGGCCGAGGTACTCGCGCGTGTCCTTCACGTGGGAGAGGAACGCGCTCAGCAGCTCTTTCCCCTCGATGCGTCCCGAGGCGAAGCCGGCGAGTGCCTCCTGCTTGAGCTTCGCCAGCTGCTGCTGCAGGTCGAGCAGCGCCGGGAGGCGCAGCGTCGCCCCCTGCTCCAGCTCGGACGCCCGCTGCTCGATCGCGTCGACGCGCAGGATGTACGACTCGAAGGTCTCGTCGCGCTTCTGCCGCGAGCGGCGACGCCACCACTGCCAGAAGAGGAGGAGCGAGCCGAGGCTTGCCGAGGCGATGCTGGCCGTCCCGGCCAGCTCGTCGACGACGTTGTTCGTGATCCAGGGCCGGTCCCGTGCCAGCCACGCGACGGTGCCGTCGTGGAGCTGGATCTCCGGCGGCACGTCGAGGACGTGGGGGCCGATCGGCGGATGCGTGACGCGCGCGAAGCGGGTGCCGAAGGCGGCGTCGAGGAGCGTCTCGATCAGCTTTGGGTCGACGTCGCGGTTGGCCACCAGGAGGAGCCGCGTGCCGAGCGTGTGCAGCGGCTCCGCGGGCTCGGGAGGGCTCACGCCGTAGGTGAGCGCCGGCACCACGAGGTCGAAGACGTACTCGCGCTCGACGTTGCCGGCGGGCCCCGTCGGCGGGTGCAGCGGGTCGTCCTCGATCAGCGCGCCGAGTGCGAACGCGTCCGCGAACGGCAGCGCCACCAGGTGGTACCCGCGCTGCACCAGGAGCTGCACCTCGCGCGAGGGCAGCGTGCTGAGCACGAAGAATGCGTCGGGCAGCGCGTCGCGCGAGCCGGCCTCGACCAGCGGGCGGAGATCGTCGGCGCTCATCGTCTTCGGCACGTAGGTTCCCGGCGTCCGGCCGTCGCCGGCGGCGAGCCCGAGGAAGCCCATGACGGCAGTGCCAAACGGCGCCGAGCCGCCGAGCGGCGGACCGAGCTCGACCGTGTGCCCCGCCAGCGCGCCGAGGTTCGTGGCGACCGCGCCCGCGAACTCCTCCTTCACCATCAGGTGCAGCGCCTCCAGGTAGAGCGGCGCGACCTGGCGCACGTGGGTGCGGTCACCGAGACGGAGACCGCCGGGCACCAGGGCGAGGGCCAGCTCGCCGGTGTTCACCCGGTCGAGGGAGTCCTCCGCCCCCGCCGTCTCGACGAGATGGCCCTTCAACCCCATCGACCCCACTGCCTCGAGCAGCGCCCGCGCCAGGATCGTCCGGCTGGAGCCGAAGGGACCGGCCGTCAGCGAGAAGTGCGTCGCCGGCGCGCGGGCCCGGCGCAGGGCGGAGGACACCGCGAGGGCCAACGCCGCGACCCCGAGGAGGAGCAGCAGCCAGCCGCGCGGGCGGCGCGTCCGCGCCGCATCAGCCACGCCCGGGGCTCGGGACCTTGGGCTTGACGCCCGTCAGCGCGGCGCGGGCCTCGCGCAGCTCGGCTCGCCGCTCGGCGTCGACCTTCGGATAGTGCAGGTCGAGGTCGCGGAGCGCGTCGACGACCGCGGCGACCACGACCAGCCGCGTGAACCACTTGTTGTCGGCCGGCACGACGAACCACGGCGCGTGCTTGGACGCCGTGTTGCGGATCATGTCCTCGTAGGCGTCCTGGTAGGCGTCCCAGTGCTCGCGCTCCTTCACGTCGTTGATCGAGAACTTCCAGTTCTTGTCCCCGTTCGTCAGCCGCTCGAGGAAGCGTTTTTTCTGCTCTTTCTTGGACACGTGGAGGAAGAACTTGCGGATGACGACGCCGTTGCGAACGAGGTAGCGCTCGAAGGCGTTGATGTCCTCGAACCGTTCGTCCCAGATGTGTTTCCCGACGAGCTGCGGCGGGATCTTCTGCTTGGCGAGGAGCTCGCGATGGACGCGAACGACGAGGGTCTCCTCGTAGTAGGAGCGGTTGAAGATGCCGATGCGGCCGCGCTCGGGGAGTCGGCGCATGCTCCGCCAGAGATAGTCGTGATCGAGGTCCTCGCTGCTCGGCGCCTTGAAGGAGTTCACTTCGACACCCTGCGGGTTCACACCGGACATCACGTGCTTGATCGTGCCGTCCTTCCCCGCCGCGTCCATCGCCTGGAAGACCAGCAGCACGGACCATTGGTCCTGCGCGTAGAGCTTGTCCTGGTACTCGGCGAGCAGGCGGACGCCACCCTCGAGCCACTCCTTCGCCTCGTCCTTCCGCTCGGACTCGAGGCCCTCGGTGTCGTCCGGGCGGACGTCCTTCAGCTTGAAGCCCTTGCCCTGCTCGATGCGGAAGGGCGCGACGAACTTCCGTACCCGCTTCTCGATGTCCCGCTTGCTCTTGGCCATGTACCCTCCCGGCGCGGCCATACGACGCGGGCGGCAGACGGGTCAACGCCGGCGGTGCTCCTCCAGCCACCAGAGGTTGGCGAGGGGATCCTCCTCGTCGCCCTCGGGCAGCCAGTGCGGCAGCGCGAGGAGCAGCTGGTCCGCGAGCGCGAGCGCCTGCGGCTCGTAGAGCCGCCGCAGCTCGGCAAGGCGCTCTGCCGCGCGCGGCCCGTCCGGCAGGGGCACCTTGGCCGCGACGAGAGCCGCCCGCAGCGCCGGCAGGTCCGTCGCGGGGAGCCGCTCGCGTCCGGGCTCCACCCGCATCCCGAGCGCGTGGCACAGCTCGCCCACGATGTGGACGCCGAGGCGGAGCGTCGCCTTCGCCTGCTCCTCGACCCGATCGCGGCCGCCGACGACGATCAGGGCGCACGCGTCGAGTACCCCGACCATGGTCGTCAGCCACGACTGCCCGAGCCGCTGCGAGCGGTAGAACACCAGGACCCCGTGCGCGACGTGGCTCTCGAGAATCGCCGCCATCCACCGCTCGCTCTCGCGGAGCACGCTCAGCAGCTCCGCCGTGTTCTCCGAGCCGGCGTGGCGGCCGAGGAGACGCACGCCGTTCGGCGGCGACCCGGCGCGGGACTCGAGCAGCAGGACGCCGACCTCGCGCTGCGAGAACGCCTGCTCGAGCAGCGGCAGGTACGAGATGACGATGGCGAAGAACCCGAGGCCGGTCGCCGCCTCCGACACCACGAGCATGCGGGCGAGGGCCGAGTCGGGTGTCACGTCGCCGAGGCCGAGGGTGAAGAGCGTCGTGCCGCTCAGGTAGAGGGCGCGCGCGAACTGTCCCGTGTCCGCCGCCCCGCGCAGCGGCGCCCCGACGCCGACGTAGAGGAGCGCGAAGGCGAAGATCAGCCCCGTGGCCCACACGATCAGCATGAGGATCACCGACAGCGGCCCGAACACGGCGAGCATTCCCTGCCGCCGCCGCCGATCCGCAATCAGCCCGCCCAGCGCGCTCCACGCCGCCCAGAGCAGCCGGATCACGGTGATCGAGGGCCGCAGGCGGCGGCCCACCGCGCGCGGCAGGACGATGCTGCTGAACGCGTCCCATCCCATGGTCGCCAGCAGCACCAGGCCGCCGGCGAGCGAGAGCGCATCGATCTCCACCGCCACGCTTGGTCCAGCTACTGATCGCCGTGCGAACGGTCAAGCTTTGCCCCGGGGGGCGCGTCGTGTAGAGGACGCCGGTGCGCCCCGTCGGCACGATCGTGGTCGCGGCCGCGATCGGTGCGGTCACCGGCGCCTGCGTCGCGGGCGCGTGGTGGATCGGCGAGAGCGTCGCCCTCGACCGGCTCCAGGCGCTGCCCGGAGCGTGGCCAGCGCTGGTCACGCCGCTGGCGCTGCTGGCGACGCTCGCGGTCTCGCTCGGCATCACGCGCGCCGTCACGCCGGCGACGGCCGAGCTCTACATCGAGACCTACGTCACGCCGGGCGCACGCCTGCCGCTCACCCAGATCCCGGGCCGCATCGCGGCGGCGCTGACGACGGTCGGCTTCGGCGGGTCGCAGGGACTCGAGTCGCCATCGGCACTGATCGGCGCCGGCTGGTCCGGGCTCTTCGCCCGCTGGCGGGGTGTCGACGACGACGCCTACCGTACGCTGATCGCCGCCGGCGCGAGCGCCGGGCTGGCCGCGGTGTTCGCGTCGCCCACGGTGGGCGCGCTCTACGGGATCGAGGTGCCGTACCGCCGTGGCGCGGACTTCTCCCGCCTCGGCCCGTGCGCGGTCGCCGCGGGCGTCGGATTCCTCGTCCGCCGCGCGCTGGTGGGCGAGCGCCACCTCGTCACGCTGGCGGATCCCGGGCCGATCGACGTGACGCTTGCGCTCGCGTGCCTCGGGACCGCGCTGGCGTGCGGCGTCGGCGCGCGCCTCTTCGCCGCCGCAGACGCGTGGATCCATCGCTCCGCTCACGGGACGCGTCCGCTCACGCGCGCGATCGTCGGGGCGGCGCTCCTGCCCCCGCTGGCGTGGGCGGGATGGACGCTCTCCGGCGCGTGGGTGACCTTCGGCCCCGGCTACATCGCCGCCGACTGGCTCGCCGCGGGCCCCCGATCCGCCACGCTCGTGATCGGCGCCCTCGCCGTGCGCACGGCGTCGCTGCTGGCCTGCGTCTACGGCGGCGGCGGGGGCGGCGTCTTCACGTCGCTCGCGTGCATGGGCACCTTCATTGGCGCGCTGGTTGCCGAGGCGACGGGGCTCGACGACGGCGGCGTCCTCGCCCTCGTCGGCTCCATGTGCTTCCTCGGGGCGGGTTACCGGCTTCCGATCGCAGCCGCCCTCTACGTCGCGGAGCAGAGCGCCTCGCCGGCGATCGCGCTCCTCGGTGCGGTCGCCGTGGCCATCGCCTACTTCTGCATGGGCGACGCGACGGTTTCCGACGCGCAGATCGCTACGCCATCAGCCGGACGATGAACGACTGGCTGCCGGTTGCGAGGAGGCGACCCTCCTCGCTCCAGAGGTGGATCAGTCCGTGCCCGAAGCCGTGCCGGATGGCGAGCACGCGGATGTCACACAGGATCCACTCGGACGGCACGATCTCCACGATGCGGATCGTGTTGTCGAGGCTGTTCCCGCCTGCCCACCGTCCGAGCGCGTGGCTGATGCCGGACGGCATCCAGTCGGCGATGATCGCGAGCGTGGCGGCCGACGTCTCGAGCCCCTCGGGAACACGGACCCACAGCGCCGAGCCGCCGTCGCTGCTCGGAACGCCGTCCTTCTCGGCGCCCCACCGCCCCCGCGCCACCCGCAGCTCGACCCGCGAGTGAATCGTCCCATCGCCGCCTTCGAACGCCGGCACGGGCGCACAATCGCTCGGTGGGGGGACGTCGGGGCGGCGCGCCCACGTGCCCTCGACGTCGAGCGAGCGGCGGCCGAGCGCGGCGTTCACCGTGAGTATCTCGCGGTCACCGACGTGCCCCGTCGCGCGCGCCTGCGAGTTGTGGTTGCCACTCACCGGGACGGTGACGTCGAGTCGAGGATCTCCGGCGGGCGGGCGTACGAGAGGTACTGCGCGGTCGCCCACACCAGCGGGCGACCGGTCACCGCCTCGAGTGCCGTCACGGCGGCGCCAAGCCCGCAGCCCCCGAACAGGAAGCCGGCATAACGCACGCAGATGTTGCGCTCGACCGGGAGGATCCATCGATGCGGATTGTGGGTGGGACGCAGGCCGAGGAAGTCGCGTGCCGTCATCGTGATCAGGTTCCCGAGCGCATCGTCCCGAGTCAATTGGGCCGGATTGCACTCGGCACGATTTCCTGCGACGAGCCGGCATCCGTTTCTGAGGGAGGTGTCTCGATGCCGAGCCATTGCCGCGCAGCGGCGCTCACCTTGCTGCTGCTCGCGGGCTGTTCGCAGTTCGCCGTCACGGCGACGCGGGATCCCGTCGGCGGACATGTCGACGTTCTCGCGCTTCGCCTACATCGAGTCGGCGGACGATCCGTGGCGCCGGCGGCTGGCGCGCGACGGGCTGGACGTGGCGATCGGCAACGAGATCGACGCCGCGCTGACGGCCAAGGGCTTCCAGCGCGCCGACCCGCCGGACTTCCTCGTCCACTTCCACGTCGGGATCGGGTCGCAGCAGGACGTCCAGGCGATGGCCCGGGGGCTCGGGTACGGCTACGGCTGGTTCAACGTGACCGTGGACGACTACCGCGAGGGCACGCTGGTGATCGTCGTCATCGACGCGAAGACGCGGACGATGGTCTGGCGCGGCACCGCGTCGGCACGCACGATGCCCACCTCGTCCGTGCAGGAGAAGCGCGAGCGGATGCGTGAGGCGACCGCCGCGATCCTGGCCAAGTTCCCGGCCAAGGGGGCGCACTGATCCACGAGCGCTGATGTACTGGATGAGCCGACGTAATTTGACAGTCCGGGCCGCGGCGATACCGTAGGTACCGTGAGCCGGGCCCGCACCTTCCTCGCCTCCACCATCGGCCGCAAGGTCGTCATGGCCGTGACCGGCGTGGTGCTGTTCGGCTTCGTGATCGCACACATGATCGGCAACCTGCAGCTCTACCTGGGGGCCGAGTCGATCAACGCCTACTCGGTGTTCCTCCACGAGCTGCTCCACGGGGGCGGCCTCTGGATCGCGCGCGCCGTCCTGCTCGCGTCGGTCGGCCTGCACATCTGGGCGGCAGCCTCCCTGACGATCGACGACCGGGCGGCGCGGCCCGTCGGCTATCGCCGCACGACGGCGCGGCGCGCCACCTATGCCTCGCGCACGATGCGCTGGACGGGCGTCTTCCTGCTCGCGTTCGTCGTCTACCACCTGCTCGACCTGACCGTCGGCGCGACGAATCCGAGCTTCGAGGAGGGCAACGTCTACCACAACGTCGTCGCCAGCTTCCGCGTCGTGCCCGTGGCGGCGTTCTACCTCGCGGCGATGCTGATGCTGGGCCTGCACCTCCGCCACGGTGCCTACAGTCTGCTGCAGACCCTCGGCTTCAGCCATCCGCGCTACGAGCGGACGCTCAACGCGTTGACGGCCGGCTTCGCGGCGCTCGTCGTCCTCGGCAACCTCTCCTTCCCGCTGGCCGTCCTCTTCGGCCTGGTGCACTGATGGAGCTACGTTCCAACGTCCCCGAGGGTCCGCTCGAGCAGAAAGTGGGACAAGCACCGCTTCGACATGAAGCTGGTCAACCCGGCCAACAAGCGGAAGTACCACGTCATCGTGGTCGGCACCGGCCTGGCCGGCGCGTCCGCCGCGGCGTCGCTCGCCGAGCTCGGCTACAACGTGCACGTGCTTCTGCTTCCAGGACAGCCCGCGCCGCGCCCACTCCATCGCCGCCCAGGGCGGCATCAACGCCGCCAAGAACTACCACAACGACGGCGACAGCGTCTACCGGCTGTTCTACGACACCGATCAAGGGCGGCGACTTCCGCGTCGCGCGAGGCCAACGTCTACCGCCTGGCCGAAGTGTCAGCGTCAACATCATCGACCAGTGCGTCGCGCAGGGCGTGCCGTTCGCCCGCGAGTACGGCGGCCTGCTCGACAACCGCTCGTTCGGCGGCGCGCAGGTGTCGCGCACCTTCTACGCCCGCGGCCAGACCGGCCAGCAGCTGCTGCTCGGCGCCTACCAGGCGCTCGAGCGGCAGATCGGGCTCGGCAACGTCACAGATGTTACCCGCGCACGAGATGCTCGATCTGGTCGTCGTCGACGGCCAGGCGCGCGGCATCGTCGCCCGCGACCTGGTCACCGGCGAGATCGAGTCGCACTGCGGCGACGCCGTCGTGCTGGCCACCGGCGGCTACGGCAACGTCTTCTACCTTTCCACCAACGCCAAGGGCTGCAACGCCACCGCGATCTGGCGCGCGTACAAGACGCGGCGCCTTCTTCGCCAACCCCTGCTTCACGCAGATTCACCCGACCTGCATCCCGGTGACCGGCGACCACCAGTCGAAGCTCACGCTGATGAGCGAGTCGCTGCGCAACGACGGCCGCATCTGGGTGCCGAAGACGCAAGGGCGACAAGCGCCCGCCGGACGAGATTCCCGGAGGCCGAGCGCGACTACTACCTGGAGCGCAAGTATCCGAGCTTCGGCAACCTCGTGCCGCGCGACGTCGCCTCGCGCGCCGCCAAGGAGGTCTGCGACGAGGGGCGCGGCGTCGGCCCGAGCGGGCCGCGGCGTCTACCTCGACTTCGCCGACGCCATCGAGCGCCTCGGGCGCGGCAACGATCGACGAGAAGCTACGGCAACCTGTTCGACATGTACGAGCGCATCACCGACGAGAACCCGTACGAGGTCGCCGATGCGCATCTACCCGGCCGTCCACTACACGATGGGCGGGCTGTGGGTGGACTACAACCTGATGAGCACGATCCCCGGCCTGTTCGTCCTCGGCGAGGCGAACTTCTCCGACCACGGCGCCAACCGCCTGGGCGCGAGCGCCCTGATGCAGGGGCTGGCCGACGGCTACTTCGTCCTGCCCTACACGATCGGCGACTACCTCGCGCAGACGAAGCTCGAGCCGCGTCGACGCGACGCACGCCGACGTTCGCGCAGCCGAGGCGGCGGTCGCCGAGCGCGTCGCAACGCCTGCTGGCGATCAAGGGCAAGCGCACCGTCGACGTCGTTCCACCGCGAGCTGGGCAAGATCATGTGGGACAACTGCGGCATGGCGCGCAACGAGCCAGGGCCTCGAGGACGGCGCTGGCGAAGATCCCGGAGCTGCGCGAGGAGTTCTGGAAGAACGTGCAGCGTCGCCGGGCGAGGGCGCAGAGCTCAACCAGGCGCTGGAGAAGGCCGGGCGCGTGGCCGACTTCCTGGAGTTCGCCGAGCTGCATGTGCCGCGACGCGCTGGCGCGCGAGGAATCCTGCGGCGGCCATTTCCGCGAGGAGTACCAGACCCCCGACGGCGAGGCGCATGCGCGACGACGAGAAGTTCTGCCACGTCGCCGCCTGGGAGTACGCGGGGCCGGACCGCGCGCCGGTCCTGCACAAGGAGCCGCTCGACGTTCGAGAACGTCCAGCTGGCGACGAGGAGCTACAAGTAGCGATGCGAACTCACGCTGAACGTCTGGCGGCAGAAGAACGCGGCGGCGACCGGGCGGCTTCGTGCACCTACGAGGCGAACGACGTCAGCCCCGACATGTCGTTCCTGGAGATGCTCGACGTCGTCAACGAGGACCTGATCGCGCAAGGGCGAGGAGCCGATCGCCTTCGACCACGACTGCCGCGAAGGCATCTGCGGCACGTGCGGCGTGGTGATCAACGGCATCCCGCACGGCCCGGCGACCGCGGCACGACGACCTGCCAGCTGCACATGCGCCAGCTTCAAGGACGGCGACGATCGACGTCGAGCCGTGGCGCGCGCAAGGCCTTCCCGGTCATCACGGACCTGATCGTCGACCGCAGCGCCTTCGACCGCATCATCGCAGGCCGGCGGCTTCATCTCGGTGCCGCACCGGCGCGGCGCCCGACGGCAACGCGATCCCGGTCCCGAAGGACGACGCCGACCTGGCGATGGACGCCGCCGCGTGCATCGGCTGCGGCGCCTGCGTGGCCGCCTGCCCGAACGCCTCGGCCATGCTCTTCGTCGTCGGCGAAGGTCTCGCACCTGGCGCTGCTGCCGCAGGGACAGCCGAGCGCGGGACCGCGTGCTGGCGATGGTCGAGCAGATGGACGCCGAAGGCTTCGGCGGCTGCACCAACCACGGCGAGTGCGAGGCGGTCTGCCCGAAGGAGATCAGCCTCGAGTTCATCGCCGAGATGAACCGCGACTTCGTCCGCGGCGAGCCTGCGCAAGGGCCGACGTGAATCGTCCGGCCCGGACACCGCGGGCTGACGCCTGCAGGCAGGCCGGGACCGCCCGGCCTGGTGCCGTCCGGACCTGCGTCTGCTCGAATTCGCGCGGCCTGTCGATTTCGAGGTCGCCGTTCGACCAGGGTCGAGAACGACCACGTGTTCGGGAGGTCCCGATGAAGTTCCTGTGCCTGATCTGCGCCGACAGATGATGGAGCGACATGTCGGAGACCGACTGCCGCGCGGCACTTCGAGGACTATCGGGAGTTCACGGCGGCGATCCGGAAGAGCGGCCACTTCGTCGGCTGCAACCGGCTCCTGCCTCCGGCCGCGGCGACGACGGTGCGGGTACGCCAGGCAAGGTCTCCGTCACCGACGGTCCCTACGCCGAGACCAAGGAGCAGCTCGGGGGCTACTACGTGATCGAGGCCGGGGACCTGGACGAGGCGATCCGGATCGCGGCGCGGATCCCGGGAGCATGGATCGGGTGCGTCGAGGTGCGGCCGATCGCCGAAGACGAGCCGACGCTCAGCGCGCTCGGGCTCAGGAACTGATTCGCATGCTCGAGACGCCACACATCGTGCGGACCGGCGCGCAGACGATCGCCCTCGTCCGGCTGACGATTCCGCGCGCCGAGATCCGCAACGTCATGGGGCCCGGGATACCAGGAGCTCACGGCCGCACTCGCCGCTCAGGGCGTCGTGACCACGGGACCGTGGTTCACGCACCACCTGCGGATGGACCCCGACGTGTTCGACTTCGAGATCTGCCTGCCCGTCGCGGCCCCGGTCTCGGCTGCGGGTCGCGTGCAGCCGGGCCTGTTACCCGCGGCGACGGTGGCGCGGACCGTCTACCGTGGGCCCTACGAAGGGCTGCCCTCCGCGTGGGGCGAGTTCGATGCCTGGATCACCGCCCAGGATCGCACGCCGGCGCCGGATATCTGGGAGGTCTATGTCGCCGGACCGGAATCCGGTCCGGACCCGGCCGGCTGGCGCACGGAGCTCAACCGGCCGCTCGTCGGCCGGCGGTAATGCCGTGCGAGACGGCTAGGGGGCCGGCCGCCGTGGCGGGCGCGCCAGCGCCTCGCCGCGGATCACGGCGGCAAGCCGCCGAGCGGTGTCCCTCAGCGCACCGGCGAGCATCTCCTGGCGCGTCACCCAGCGTCCGCCGCCCTGAAGGAACTGCGGCAGCTGCAACACGTTCGAGCTGAGCGGCTGCTGCGTGAAGTCGAACTCCTCGACCGAGACGACGGCCCCGTCGGAGGCGCGGACCAGCTCGACCATGTACGCCACGGACGCGGGCTGCGAGGCGCCGAGCGCGGGCCCCTCGCGCTCGCGGAAGCGCAGCACCGCGCCGATCACCGCCAGGTTCGCGCCGGCCTCGCGCGCCGAATGCGCCGCCGCGACGCCGTCGCGCGTCGCCCCCGCGCCCGTCACCGCGTAGACCTGCGTCACCCCGAACTCGGCGAGCCCCGACGACAGCAGGCTCTGGGCGTTCGTGGAGAGATCGCTCGGCAGCGTCGTCCCTCCCCCCTGCGGCACGAAGCGTCCGTCCGCATCGAGCACCCCGCCAACGCCGAACGGCAGCACCAGCACCTTCGCCGGCCCGTCGAGCGCCAACGGCAATCCCGACGCCTTCGGCCAGCACCCGGCAACCACGACCAGCGCAATCAGCAGGAAGCGACCAGGCAGTGCGCGCATGCCGCGCGTCTACACGAACCCAACGACCCCGTCGACTCCCGCACGCCCACCGCAGCTACGACCCGGGCGGCAGGACGACGTTCGCCTCGCGGTAGAAGACGAGGACGAGGGCGATGAGCAGCATCGCCACCGTCGACGCCGCCTGCGCGACCTGGCGGCCGGGCGGCGGCAGACGCAATTCGAGCAGGCGCGCACACGCCATCAGCACGGCGAGCGCCCCCATCGCGGTGTGGGTGACCTGGATCAGGTAGCTGCTCTTCAGCTCGAACGCGGTGTGCGAGTGCGTGAGGAGGAGCACGCCGCCGGCGGCGGCGAGCACGGGGAAGACGAAGGCAAGGCGGCCTGACGTTCGCTCCGTCGTCCGCGCCCGCCATTCGAACAGCCCGAGCGCCAACGCCAGCAGCGCCGCCAGGCGATGCTGGAGACCCTCCGAGTCGCCCCGCCACAGCGACCCCGAGCCGAACGGCCACGTGCCGTCGTTCGCGCTCGCGCGCAGGAAGACGAAGAGCGCCAGCACGGCGAACCCCAGCGGCCACACGCGGCGCGCGCGCTCCGACCGCAGCAGGAGGGCGACCAGGGCGACGGCGCTCATCGCCAGCAGGACGAGCCCCGCGACGTTGTGGCTGAAGTTCGACCACGAGTAGGCGTCGACCGTCCGTTCACCCCCGACCACGGCGTACGGATCGGACGGATCCTCGCGCATCGTCGCGACCGACGGTGTTCTGAGACTCGGCCACTTCGGCGCGAACACCCGCGCGACCTCGTCCCAGCGCGCCACCTCGCCCGAGGTATCGACGGGCGGCGGCTGCGCCGAGAGGCTCGCCGCGACCACGAGGACCATGATCAGGAGGATGGTCTCGGCTTCGATGAGGTAGGGCACGCGCGTGCGGAGCGCCGACGCGCCCGCCGGCGCGGCGCGCCGGCGCCCCGCCACGAAGTTGAACGCCCCGAGGAGGAGAGCGGCGCCCAGCAGCACGACCTTGGTGAGGAGGAGCGATCCGTAGCCCGTCCCCACCAGGCCATCCCACGAGGCGACGTACACCCAGGTGAGCGGCGCCGCCGCGACCAGGAGCACCACGAGGGCGCCGGCGGCGACGGCCGAGAAGCGCGCGACCATCGTAGGCCACACGGCGTCGGCGGCGCGATCCTGACGGGCGAGTCGCCACAGCGCCGCCAGCTGGACGACGCCCCCGACCCACACGGCGGCCCCCAGCTGATGCGCCACCGTGAGCGCCATCAGCGGGGCGCGGTGCTCGAGCCGTCCCGCGGCGTGCACCAGCCATCCCCCGCTCACGACCACGAGCGCCGCCACCACGCTCGCGACCGACCAACGCGTCCGATCGGCCGGCGCGCGCGCGACCCAGAGCATGGCGGCGGCGAGCGTCAGCGCGCAGAGTGCGCGGGCCAGCCCGACGCGACACTGCAGCGTCTCGAGGAATCGCCAATAGGCTTCGGGACCGACGTAGTCCGCGAGCAACCTGGCCTTCAGCCCGAGAGCGGCCACCTGACAGACGGCGAGTCCGAGCGCGCCCGCACCCGTGATCGCGATCGTGCGTCCGACGATGCGCGGATCGACCGAGCGAGACCCCACCCGCAGCACCACGATCGCCCACACCACACCGCCCACGGCGAGCGCCAGGCAGAACAGGAGCGCGCCCCCGAGCAGACCGTCGAAGAAATCCGCGAATCCCTGCACCCTACTCCGCCGGGGCCACGGTGAACTTGAGCACGCTCTCCGTCACGTGACCGTCCGCGGCGAGCACCTTGTAGTGAAGGCCGTACGTCCCCGCGTCGAGCGATGGCAGGACGACGTCGACCACCGCCCGATCGTCGGTCGTGTTCACGTCCAGCGTCTCCTCCTGGCCCTTGGCGCGCACCAGGTAGACGCGCGTGAACGCCGGCTCGATGCCGGTGTTGAAGCGCAGCGTCACGTCGGTGGGCGATCCGGCCCTCACCGTCGTCCCCTGGAGCGACGCCTTCGTCAGCACCGCATGCGCGAGGGCGACGGCCGGCAACAACGCCAGCGCCGCGAGGCCCGCGAGTCCGAGGGGGGATCGCATCCGATCCCACTGCCAGCTGCCCGCCGTCGGCGCAAACGGAACGGGCGTTGATGGCGCGGGCGGCGTGGGATAGTGCGCGGTCGTGGCGTCACGCCCGTGGGACAGTCGGCTGGCCAACCTCCTCGTACGGCCGCTGCGCAACACGCCGGTCCATCCGAACCACGTGACCACGCTCGGACTGGCCGTCGGCCTCGCGGCGGCAACGTCCTACGCCCGCGGGACTCCGGGGGCGGCGGACGCCGGCGCGTTGGGCTACGTCGTCTCGGCCATCCTCGATCACGCGGACGGCGAGCTGGCGCGGCTCACGGGGAAGACGTCGAGCTTCGGGCATTCGTACGATCGCGCGGCGGACCTCACGGTCAAGCTGTCGTTGTTCGCGGGCATGGGCCTCAGCGTCCGTCACGGGCAGCTCGGTTGGATGGGGCCCGTGTTCGGGATCACAGCCGGGCTCGCCGTGATCACGATCTTCTCGTTGCGCTCGGCGATGGCCCGCTGGCGCGGGCGCGCAGCCTTCGACCAGCCCAGCTGGGGCGGGTTCGAGATCGAGGACATCCTCTATCTGGTGGCGCCGGTCACCTGGCTCGGCTGGCTCGAGCCCTTCGTCGTCGCCGCGGGCATGGGCGCGCCGGTGTTCGCCCTGTGGGTGGCGAGGCAGTGGATGGTCACGCGCGCCCACCGACCGTCTCCGGTTCCCGAGCGACCGTCTCCCCGGCGCGACGAGGTCCGTCCCGAGGTCCACCCATGAACGTGCTGCTGCTCACCACCGACCAACACAAAGCCACCACCATCGGCGCCTACGGTGATCCGCTCGGGGCGACACCGACCATCGACGGCCTCGCCGCGGCGGGAACGCGCTTCACCCGGTGCCGGACGCAGAACCCGTTCTGCCAACCTGCGCGCGCCACCATCCTGACGGGGCAGTATCCGAGCACCCACGGCGTGATCCGCAACGGCATCGACCTCCCGGAGAACCGTCGATTCGCTCGCCGCCCGCCTCGGCGCCGCCGGCTTCGCGACCGCGCTCTTCGGCAAGGCCCACTTCGCGTCCTACTTCCCGGACTACCCGACGGGGCGGATCGAGTCGGTCGTCGACTCGGCGCTGGTGCCGGCGGACTGGCACGGGCCGTACTTCGGCTTCGACCACGTCGAGCTCGTGACCGACGTGCACAACATCCGCCTCGCGCCCGCCGTCGGGCATTGGAACTGGGGCTTCGGGCCGCCGCCGATGGGCCTCCACTACGCGCGCTGGACTCTTCCGCGACGGTCGCGAGCGGGGGTTCGAGCGGCTGCGACTGATGCAACCCGAGGCGGCCGGGCGCAGCTGGGATCACACTCAGACCTGGCCGAACCAGCTCCCCGAGGAAGACCATCCGACGACCTGGGTCGCCGACCGCGCCGTCGAGTGGCTCGGTCGCGTCGACCGCCCGTTCTTCGCCTGGGTCAGCTTCCCCGATCCGCATCATCCGTTCGACCCACCGCGGCCGTGGTGCGACCGGTACGAGCCCGCCGACATGGCGCAGGTCCTCCCCCGGGTGCGGCCGGGCGAGCTCGAGACGAAGCCGTCCTTCCACCAGCAGTGGGCGCAGGGATTCCGCGGCACCCCCTTCGAGTGGGCGAACCCCGGCTGGGCGCTGCTCGACGAGCGCGAGAAGCTCACCATCCTCGCCGCGTACTACGGCATGGTGAGCCAGCTCGATCACGGCATCGGCCGCGTGCTCGCGGCGCTCGCGGCGCGTGGGCTCGCCGACGACACGCTCGTGCTCTTCACCAGCGACCACGGCGACTTCCTCGGCGACCACGGGCTGATGCTGAAGGGGCCGATCCACTACGAGGCGCTCCTGCGCGTGCCGCTGGTGGTGCGCGGTCCGGGGTTCGCGCCGGGGCGCGTCGTCGACGATCCGGTCGGCACGATCGACCTGTTCCCGACCGTCCTCGACGGCCTGCGGTCTGCCGGTCCCCCCGGCTGCGAGGGACGGCCGCTCCTCGATGGGCCGCGCGAATGGATCCTCACCGAGGACGACATGATCCGCGCCGCCCTCGCCTTCCGCACCCTGACGACGCGGCGGTGGCGCATCACCCGGAGCATGCACGATCCCGACGGCGGCGAGCTGTACGATCTCGGCGAGGATCCGGGCGAGACGGTCAACCGCTGGACCGACCCAGCCCTGCGACCCGCGCGTGGAATCTGCTGGCCCTCCTCGACGACGTCATGCGCCACGACCTCGGGCGCGAGCTGCCCCAGGTGTGTCAGGCGGGCTGAACAAGGATCGGCTGACCGTTCGGTTCGCTTGACCGACGCCTGCCGAAAACATAAGCACTGGCATCCCCATTTCGGTGACCGCCGTGTGACGACCGTGGCTGAGGCAGGCCGACGGAGCGATCGAGACATGAGTGGGATGAGCGGAGCGAAGTCGTCGCTACAGACCCTGACCCGGGTCCTCAACACCGGCGGCCGCGTGTTCGAGCGGACGGGCATCCCGCTCGTCAAGCTCGACGCCGACGCGCTGATCGACGAGGCCCGGCGTGGGACACGGCTCGAAGACTTCGGCGAGGAGGCGTTCCGCGAGCCGCTGCGCCGGCTGCTCGTCCACTCGTTCGAGCACGAGGCGAAGCTCAGCCTGCCTCGGGACGGATCGCCGCCCGGCAGGACCTCGGCCGGCTGCTCCAGAACAAGCTCAAGATGGAGCGCGACCGCCAGCGGCACCCCGAGATCGGCGCGCAGCCGGTCCGCCGGCCGCTGTTCGTCGACCGGCCTGCCGCGCACCGGCACCACGCTCCTCCACGGGCTCCTCGCCCAGGACCCGGCCAACCGCGCGCCGCTGCACTGGGAGATGGCGTACCCCTCGCCGCCCCCGGAGCGCTCGCGCCACCAGAGCGACCGGCGGATCGCGATGGCCGAGCGGAACCTCCAATGGTTCCACCGGCTCGCGCCCGAGCTGCGGCACATCCATCCGGTGGGCGCGCGGCTGCCCGAGGAGTGCCTGATCATCACCAGCCACTCCTTCCTGAGCTTCCAGTACCAGACGTCGCATCACGTGCCGTCGTACCAGACGTGGCTCGAGAGCCACGACCTCACCGCTTCCTACGCCCAGCACCGCCAGTTCCTGCAGCACCTCCAGTGGCACTGTGGCGGCGAGCGCTGGGTCCTGAAGGCCCCGGCGCACGTGTTCGGCATGCGGCCGCTGTTCGCCGCCTATCCCGACGCCGGCGTCATCTTCACGCACCGCGATCCGCTCGAGGTCGCCGCGTCGATGGCGAGCCTGCACGTCGTGCTGCGCAGCACGTTCAGCGACGAGGTCGACCCGGTCCAGGTCGGCGAGGAGCTGAACGCGCGCTTCGCCGACGGCATCATGCGCGCGATGGCGGCGCGCGATGCCGGCTGTGCCCCCGCGGAGCAGTTCCTCGACATCCAGTACCGCGACCTCGTCCGCGATCCGCTCGGCACCGTCCGCCGTATCTACGCCCACTACGACCTGCCGTTCACCGGCGTCGCCGAGGATCGCATGCGGCGCTTCCTCGGGCAGAACCCGAAGGACAAGCACGGTGAGCACCGCTACACCCTCGACATGTTCGGCCTCACGCCGGAAGGCGAGCGGGAGCGGTATCGGGCGTATCGGTCCCGGTTCGGCTTCTAGTCGGCGACGTCTCGCGGGGCGCGGGGGCCGGCGGTTCCGCTTCACGCTGCGCGGCACCACCGACTCATCGCACGGCAACCGCGGTACGCCGCTCCGCTAAGGCGCTCCACCGCCGGCCCCCGCGCCCCGCACCATCGCGTACCGCCGTTCCGGACGGACGCAGCGTTTGCGCCCGCTCCCCGTCCTTCCCTCTCCTCTCCTTCCCCGAAGCGAAGCGAGGCCGATCGCCGCATCACGCCGCGCGCGAGCTCGCGACCACGACGCACCGCCGACCGCGAACCGCGGCGATCTCCGGCGGTGAGATGTCATCCTGAATGCCGCGGAGCCGGGGGCCGCGAGAGCGGGAACTGGCCACCTGCCCGCGCCTCCAGCTCCGCGCGCGTGACGACCCCCTTCTCGACGATCAGCGTGGCCACGCCGGTGAGCCACCGCTCGTAGTACGACGCCGCGAGGTAGTGCGCCGGGTCCATGCGCTCGACGGCGTGGCGGTATTCGTGGACGTTGTACGCCCGTAGGATTCGGATGCCGAGTATGTTGAGCGCGTACGCATGCGCCTCCCAGCGCTCGTGGAAGACCGGCTCGTCACGTTCGACCTCGACCGGGCCGAAGCCGCCCATCCCGCCGAGATCGTGAATCCCGTCCATGCGTCACCTCCGCGTCGGGCACCGTCGTGCCGCGACCGGTGCCTGGCGTCCGACGCCCCTCCTACGGAGCGCCAGGGCCGCGAAGCACCCGCGCCGGCGACCGCCGCTGGTCGCGGTGGTGCGCGGGGCGGGCGCGGGGGCGCTGCCAGGCGCGAATGCCTCTCGAGCGCGCCGCCCCCGCGCCCGCCCCGCGCACCACCTCCCCGACGCGCTACGACGGCAGCGACACGACCCGCACGTCCCGCTGCGGGAACGGAATCGCGATGCCCGCATTGCGCAGCACGTCGTGGACGGCGATCGCGAGCTGGCTGCGCACCGTCGCGGCGATGTCCTGCCGGTCCGTCCAGCCCCACAGCGTGAAGTCGAGGCTGCTCGGGCCGAAGCCGGTGAAGGTCGCGAGCGGCGGCGGGCTCTGGAGGATCTCCGGGAGGCTCTTCGCCGCCTGCTCGAGCAGCGTCAGCACCTGCGTCGGATCGCTGCCGTACGCGACGCCCACCGTCACCTCCAGCCGCCGCTGCGCGCTCGAGAGCGTGTAGTTCATCACCTGGTTCGAGATCAGATCGGCGTTCGGGACGATCAGCTCGGCGCCGTCACCGACGGCGATCGTGCTCGACCGGATGCCGATCCGCCGCACCTGTCCCGTCACGCCGCCGACGGCGATCACGTCGCCGATCTGCACCGGTCGCTCGAAGAGCAGGATCAGGCCGGAGACGAAGTTGTTGACGATGGTCTGCAGGCCGAAGCCGACGCCGACGCTCAGCGCGCCGGCGAGCAGCGTCACGCGGCCGGGATCGAGACCCGCCGCCGAGAGCGCGAAGCCGAAGCCGATCAGCAGCACGAGCGTAGTTGGCGGCGATCGAGATCGCCGCCGGCACCCCGCGCGGCAGCGACATCCGCGGCAGCGCGTCCTCCTCGAGCACGACGCGGACGAGGCGGGCGAGCCTTCACCGACAGCCACAGCGTGACCAGCACGGTCAGCACGTCGCCGAGCGACAGCGCCACCTCGCCGACCTGGAGCTCGGCGCCGAGCACCTTCCGGAGCCAGGCGACGGCGGGACGAGCACGTGCACCATCCACAGCGTGCCCACGAGCCAGAGGACGCCCACGGCGATGCGCATGCGCCGGGCGACGGCCGCCTCGAGTGCGGCGCGCCGGCGTGCCGACCGAGCGCAGCAGCGCCGACGCCGTTCCGTCGAGGAAGTCGTCGACCAGAGCCTCGAGGATCGCGCCGAGCGTGCGCAGGATGATGCCGAGGAGGCCGGAGTCGACGATGCCCTCGGTGATGATCGCCGCGAGCGACACGTTGCCGAAGACGTTGGCCACGACCGCCAGCAGCGCGAGGACGAACACGACCCGGAGCGTCCCGCGGGCGAAGCGCTGCCAGTCCGGGCGTCCAGTCCGCCGTGAACGTCGGCAGGCGCCGGAGGAGGCGGCCCACCCAGACGGCGATGATCACCGCCCTGCCCGAGGAGCAGCAGCCGGCCGAGCGGCGCCTCCGGCGGCAGCAGCTGGCGCGCCACCGAGACCAGCAGCAGGCCCACGATCACGTACGCGGTGTGGCGGATCGCTGCGGTCCGCGACGCCGCGGCTCAGCTGCACCGACAGCAGCGCGACCACGATGCGCGATCGACGCGGCCGATGGCGCCGGGCACGTACGGGATAGAGGACGAACGTCAGCATCAGCGACGAGCACCGCCGTCGCCACGATCGGGTGCGCGACGATGGCGCGCATGGCGTCGTCGTGCTCCTGCTGCCCGCTTGCCGTGCGCCGCCGCGAGAGCCGGACCACCAGCGTGAGGAGGAGCGTCGTCAGCAGCCCGTGCAGGATCATCCGCGGCCGCTGCGTCTTCGCGAAGGCCTGGGCCAGGCGGACGGTGCGGACGAGGCCGGTGTGCGCCTGCTGTCGCGCCGCCGCGAGGCTGCCGACGCGGCCGACGACGTCCCAGAGCGGTGGCGACTCGAAGGTCAGGAGGTCGGCGCGGAAGCGGGCCTCGACCTGGTCGAGCTCCTCGACGCGATCGGCGACGTCCGCCTTCAGTCCCGAGAGGCGGGCGAGCGCTTCGAGCACGTCCTCGCGCTCGGCGCGGGCCTTGGCCTGGAGATCGCGGATGCCGGCGCGGGCGCCCGCGATGGTATCGAGCACCGCCGGTCCGACGTCGGTCCCCTTGGTCGCGTCGGCGGTCCGCGCCCACAGCCCCTCCAGCTCGCCCAGACGGGCGAGGTCGCGATCCGCGGCCTCGGCGCGGACGTTCAGCTGTCCGGCCCACGACGTCATCAGATCGCGCAGCTGGAGCCACTGGCTGCGGATGTCGTTCAGTCCGGTTGCGGTCACACCTGAAGCCACGTTGCGCGTGAAGTCCGACGAGACCTGGGCGATCTGCTTGTCGACCGCGTCGATCTCGGGACGGAGCTTGGCGAGCAGCTCGTCTCCGGCGAGCCGCGCGCGGATCGTTCGCAGCTCCTGATCGACCTGCCCGGCGCGATCGGGGATCTGCGCGATCGGGACCGTCTCCTCGACCGCCGGCAGCGTCGTCGGTGGCGTCGTCGGCGCCGGCGCGGCCGGCGGCAGCTGCGCCTGGGCCAGCGCCGCGCGCAGCACGAGCGCCGCGACGACCATGCGGACCGATGCCGTCATGCGCTGGAGCAGTCGGCGGCTGGCGAGATCGGCGCCGGCGCGCAGCGCCGCCAGCTTCTCCCAGACGATCTCGGACGCGACCCCGCCGAGGCCGGCGGCCGTGTCGAAGCCGCAGTCGGTTCCCGCCAGCACGCGCGTCGCGTCGCCGAGCGCCGTGGCGACCCGCTCGAGGCGGTCCGCGACGACCTCCGGATGCTCGACGTAGTTCGTCGTCGTGTCGATGACGCCGGCGACGACGAGCACGTCGGACGCGGGCGCATGGCGCGCCAGGCACGCGATCTCGTGCTCGTGGCGGGGATTGGCGAACGGCAGCACGAGCGCGCCCGACCGGCGCCGACGCGAGCCGCGGCAGGATCTCCTCCAGCGGCACGTCGAACGTGTGCGGCCCCTCGTAGTTGCCCCAGCAGACGTGCAGCCGGACGCGATCGCGCGGCACGCCGGCGAGCGCGCGCCCGAGCGCGGCGAGGACCACGTCGACGAACGCGAGGAAGTCGTCGAGCGGCCGATCCGCGAACAGCGTGTGTCGCTCCATCGCCAGGTCGGGCGCGTCCACCTGCAGCACCAACCCGTGCGCGACGATCGCCTCGTATTCGGGGCGCAGCGCGTCCGCGAGCGCCCAGCACGTACTCCTCGAGGCTCGCATAGTGCGCGTTCGTCATCGCGGCGGCGACGATGCCGGGGGACGGCGCGGTCATGAAGCGCTCGACGAAGCCGCCCGCGTCGCAGGCGAGGAAGGCCTCGCACTCGCGCGCGATCGGCGCGCCGTCCGTGTGGCGAACCGGGCCGATCGCCTGTGGCGCCGCGAGCAGGCTCACCATCGGACGGGAGAACTCGTGACCATGCGCTCGACGAACGTCGGGTAGTGCACCAGGTCGCGCATCGGCGGCCGCTGGCTCGTGCCGCCGTAGCCCGAGAGCCGCTCGCGCACGTAGGTGAAGAAGCTCTCGCGCCCCTGCTCGCCGTCGTTGCCGACGTCGATGCCGACGGCGTGCTGGTGCGCGACGGCGTCGCGCGTCGCCGCGTCGACCGCCACGGCCAGCGCCGCCGGATCGACTGTCTCGCCGCGACTGCGGGCGACGTGCAGGGCGGTCAGGGCCTTCGGGCGCGGCAGGCTGCCGGTATGGGTCGTCAGGATGCGGCGCGTGCTGCGCTCCATCCGGCGCCCCATACGCCGGCCATGGACGGCCACGCAAGGCACGCCTTACAGCGACAGGAAGCTCTTACAACGCCAACTGCGCCCGAAGGGCGCAGGGACGTGGAAGCGGAGGTGGCACGTCGGTTGCAACCTTCCACGAAGGAGGTCACCGCCAATGCTCAGCTGGGCCGTCACGTTCTTCGTCATCGCGCTGATCGCCGCCTTCCTCGGGTTCGGCGGCATCGCCGGCATGTCGGCCGACGTCGCCTGGATGCTCGCGGTACTCGGTGTGGTCGTGCTCGTCGTCGCCGTCTTCGGACGGGCGATCACCGGGAAGACCCCACGCACACTGCCCGTAACCTCGACTACCCCGCGGCCACCCCTGGTTGCCGCGCCCGTGACGCGGCCCCTCGCGGGGCCGCGTCCCCCCACTTCACGATGATGCGCATCCTGCTGCTCGTGATCGCGGTCCTCGCCCCGTCCGCCGCGAGAGCGCGGGATGCGGGCGACCCGATCCGGCTGGTCTACGCCGAAGGCGACGTCGCTGGACTGACGACGATCCACGCCCCCGACGGAGCCGTGCTCGGGTACGTCGACTTCACCCAGACCCGGCGCGGCGACGTGATCCGCGCGGTCCGGATCGCCCGCTTCCGCGACGGCTCGAGCGACGAGGATCAGGCCGAGGCACAGGTCGGTCGCACGCTCCGGGCGATCCGCGGACGGACGATCATCCGCGACGCCAAGGGCCGGGCCACGGTCGACATCACGATCGACGTCCGCGGCGGCCGCATCACCGGCTTCTCGGGACTGGGCAAGGATCGCGAGACCTACGACGAGCACGTCGAGCTGCCGGACGGCACCTACTGGGGCCCCCTCATCTTCATGGTGGTCAAGAACTTCGAGCGGAACGCCGAGGACGGCAAGGTCGTCTTCCGCACCGTCGTGCCGACACCGAAGCCGCGCGTCCTGGACATGGAGCTGGAACGCGGGGACGCGGAACGCCTCGACCGACCCGGGGGGCGCATTGGCGTGGTGCGCTTCACGCTGCGCCCGACGATCCATCCCCTGATCGATCCCATCGTCCAGCACTTCGCGCCCGTCACCGACTTCTTCATCGTGCCCGAGAAGCCGCCGGCACTCGCCCGCTTCGCCGGGCCGCGCAACTACGCGGGACAGGCGATCGTCCTGGAGTAGTGCATGGGCTCGGGTCTAGAAGAGGAGGGTCATGCCGCGCGTCCTGATCGTCGACGATCAGCCAGAGACGGCAGAGAGTCTCGCCGAGCTGGTGAAGCTATGGGGCCACCAGGTGTCGATCGCGGGCGACGGGCCCTCGGCGCTGGAGGCCATCGGGCGCTTCCTGCCGGACGTCGTCGTCCTCGACATCGGCCTGCCGGGGATGGACGGGTACGAGGTCGCGCGACGACTCCGCGCGGAAGCGGGCGGCGACCAGCTGGTCCTGGTGGCGCTCACGGGGCACGGAACGGACGAACATCTGCGGGAGGCCGAAGCCGCTGGCTTCGACCACCATGTGCTCAAGCCGATCGATTTCGAGCGACTCGAAGCGTTGCTCGTGAGCCCCACACGCCGCCCGCGCCTCTGAGCCGGCGTTACCCGGCGACCGATCCGCTGATCGGGGACCCCCGGTACTGGTTCAAGCGATTGTAGAGCGTCTTCAGGCTGATCCCGAGGACCTCCGCGGTCTTCTTCTTGTCGCCCTTGTAGTGCTCGAGCGTCGCCTCGATCAGCTGCCTCTCCGCCTCACCGAGCGATGTCCCCACCGCCAGCGCCGGACTGGCGCCGTCGACCGGCACGGTCGCCGCCACCACGGGCACGCCCAGGTCGTCCGGGAGACACCCTGCGTTGATCTCCCCCTCGGCCATGATGAACGCGCGCTGCACGGCGTTCTTGAGCTCGCGCACGTTGCCCGGCCAGTCCGAGCGCTCGAGCCGCTCGAGGGTGGCCGCGCCCAGACGCTTGCGCGTGCCCTCGGCCTCGTTGAGGGTCGCGAGGAAATGCTGCGCCAGGAGCGTGACGTCACCCTCCCGCTCGCGGAGCGGCGGCAGGGAGATGGGAAAGACGTTCAGCCGGTAGTAGAGGTCCTCCCGCAGCCGGCCGTCCGCCACCGCCTGCTGCGGCGAGCGATTGGTCGCCGCCACGACGCGGACGTCGGTCGGCAGCGGCTCGTCGCCCCCGATCCGCATCACCATGCCGGTCTCGAGCACCCGCAGCAGCTTCACCTGCAGCTCGATCGGCATCTCGGTGATCTCGTCGAGGAAGAGCGTGCCCCCCGACGCGCGCTCGAAGTGGCCCCGGTGGCGCTGCGTGGCTCCGGTGAAGCTGCCGCGCTCGTGGCCGAAGAGCTCGCTCTCGATCAGCGTCGGCGACACGGCGCCGCAGTTGATGGCGAGGAACGGGCCACGCTTGCGGCGGCTCAGCTCGTGGATCGTCTCCGCCACCAGCTCCTTGCCCGTTCCGCTCTCACCGACGACGAGCACGGTCGCGTCGGTGGGGGCCACCTTGCCGATCAGGTCGTAGACCCGCTGCATGGCCACCGAGCCGCCGATCAGCTTGCCGAAGCGCCCCAGCCGGCGGAGCTCGCCGCGGAGGCTGCCGATCTCGCTGCTTGAAGTCGAGCGTGCGCGCGACGTTCGCCAGCACGGTCTTCAGCCGCGGCAGGTCGATCGGCTTGGTCAGGTAGTCGAGCACGCCGGCGCGGAGCGCGTCGACCGCCGACTCGACCGAGGCATGTCCGGTGATCAGGATCAGCTCGGCCCCGCAGGTGTCCTCGAGGTCGCAGCGCAGCTCGAGCCCGTTCCCGTCGGGCAGGACGAGGTCGGTGAGGACGACGTTCGGAACCGCATCCGCGATGGCGGCGCGGGCCTCGGCGAGCGTCGTGGCCGTCCGGGTCGTGAACCCCTCGCGCGCCACCAGCTCCGCCAACCCCTCGAGGTGGTCGGCGTCGTCGTCGACGATGAGGGCGTCAGCCACGGGCCGGCTCCGGGGCGATGGGGAGCCCGATCGTGAGCGTGGCGTCGGCGCGGTCGATCGTGGCACCGGACGCGGCGAGGACCTCGGTCCAGGCGGCGCACGGCGCGCCGACGGCGCTCGGCGACCGCAGCGTGACCGTGCCCTCACCGCCGGCCGTCAGGGTGATCCCGCCACCGGCCGTCCCCGGCTCGAGCGCGGCCATCAGCGCGTCGAGGAGGACCTGCGCGACGACGTCGCGCGGGCCGACGACGCGACGCGGGCGATCGGGTCGCTCCACCGTGAGCCGCATCTGACGCTCGCGGGCGAACGGCCTGACGAGCGTCGCGAGCCCATCCACCATCGCCCCCGGATCGAACGGGGCCGCCGTCAATGCGGGCACCGAGGCGTGGCTGACGAACGTCTCGGCGACGGCGAGGAGCCTCGCCTGCTCGGCCCGCAGGCGCTCGACCCAGCGTCGCCGTTGGGCGCGCTGGGCGGCATCGCCATCGGCGTCGAGGGCGCCGGCGACCAGCTCGGCGTGCACGACGATCCCGCTCGCCGCACCCCGAGCCTCGTGCATCGTCGCCCGTCCCAGGCGGTCCAATGTCCGCAGCCGGGCTGCGATGAGGTCCTCGATGTCCATGGCGCTCGCGCGCCATTTGTGCCCGGAGACCGGCGCCCGTCAATGAGCGTCGGGGCCCGATTGTAGAAAGGAGAATCGGCCGGCTGCGGTCGGACCCGCGAACTCACAGAGGAATCCGGTGGCACGTCGGCTGCACAGTCAGTCCCCCATGCAGTCCTTCATGACACGCCACCACGAGGAAGTGGACGACCGGCTCGGGCCCCTCTTCGAACCGAACGTGGTCATGCCCGAGCAGGTGTTCACCGCCCGCGTCCGCCGCACCTTCCATCGCGGAGAGCTGCGCCTCATGTGCGCGATCCTCGACGAGGCCATCGGCGAGTACCTCAAGTGCCGCGGGGGGCGGGGCCGCCGGAAGCAGCGGCTCTTCCGCGAGACCAGCGCCTGGCTCGCGAGCGATGACCGGTCGTGGGTGTTCTCGTTCGCCAACATCTGCGATGCGCTGGACCTGGACCCTGGCTCCGTCCGTCGCCGTCTCGGGGTCGATCTCCTGGACGAACCGTTCTTCGCTGCCGCGGTCGGAAGCGTCCACCGGACGTCGATCGAGTGCATGGCGGTGGCGGGATGAGCGCCGCGGCCGAACCCACGGTGAGCGGCGCCCTCGATCGCGTCGTCGATGCGGCCCAGGGCGTCGTCGCCACCCAGGTCGACCTCGCGCGTCTCGAGCTGTCGGCGCTGGCCGAGGACGCGCTCCGGAGCGGCGTCGTCGCCGCGCTCGGCGTCTTCTTCGTGCTCACCGCGTGGATCGCCATCCAGGTGGCCGCGTACGGCGCGCTCGAGGGCGTCCTCGCCCCCGCCGGGCGTCTCGGGCTCATCGCCGTGGTCAACCTGGCCGTCGGGACCGGCCTGATCGCGAGCGCCGTACATCGAGGCGACGATGGCCGTGGCTGAGGATCGAGCCCGCGCGCGCCAGGCCGCGAGCGAGCAACGGCTCGAGCTGGCCTCCGCGGTGTCCGAGCTCACGGAGGCCGCGCGGTCGGCGGCCGATCCGCGCGATCCGATCCGCGATCGACCGTGGCCCTGGCTGGCTGGGGGCATTCGCCCTCGGACTGTGGCTGGGCCGCAAATGATGGAGGATCCGATGGACAAGGAAACGATCCAGGACGCCGGTGTGGAGCTCTCGGAGCAGATCACCGAGCGCTTCGAGAAGCTGCGCCCGACGTCGAGGAGACCGAGAGCCGCGCGCGCGAGCTGGTGCGCCGCCATCCGGTGGGCGCGCTGGCCGCCGCCTTGGTGGGTGGCTACGTGGTCGCCCGCATCGTGAATCGGCTGTGAGGGCGGCGATGGCACGACGACTGCCACCCGGTCCCACCGTCCCCCGACGAGACGACGGGCAGCATCCCCGCTCGCCGAGGTCGAGCGGGAGACCACCGCACTCGCGGCGGCCCTGCGTCGGCGCGTCGACCGCACGCCGTGGACCGCCGTCGGCCTCGGACTGGCCGCCGGCTACGTCCTCGGCGGCGGCCTCACGCCGCGTCTCGGTGCGGCGCTCCTCGGCGCCGCCGGCCGTTCGGCCATCGCCGGCGCGCTGGCGGCGGCGATACGTCCCACGATGGAGGAGGGAAAGTGACCATGACTGCCCGAACGACCGCGCGGCGTGCCGAGACGCCCGCCCCGCCGACCCATGCGCCGCGGACCTTCCCGGGCGCGCGCGCGCTCGACGGCATCTCCGACGCGCAGATCGACGAGCACCTCGAGCTGTACGAGGGCTACGTCAAGGCCGTGAACGCCCTCGACCACGATATCCGGGAGTTGGCCGCGGCAGGTCGCATCGACGACCCGGCGTGGTCCGAGCTGCAGCGTCGTCGCGGCTTCGAGACGAACGGCATGCGGCTGCACGAACTGTATTTCGAAGCGCTCCGCCCCGGCGGCGCGGCCATCGAGCCCGCCCTCGGCGACGCGATCGTGCACGGCTTCGGGTCGTTCGACGCGTGGCGCGAGCAGTTCGTCGCGCTCGGGATGATGCGCGGCATCGGCTGGGCGCTGCTGGTCCACGACCCGATCGCCCGCACCCTCGTCAACCATCGCATCGAGCTGCACGAGCAGGGCGTGCCCGTCGGCCTGCGCCCGATCCTGGTGATGGACATGTGGGAGCACGCCTTCCTGCGCGACTACCAGAGCCACGAGAAGGCCCGCTACGTCGACGCGTTCCTCCGCAACGTCGACTGGCCGGCATGCGCCGCACGAATCGCCTGACGTGACCGACGATCCCTGTTTGACCCGGCCCCCGGGGCGGCCGTAGAGAGCGCTGCAGATGGCCTCGGGGGACCGGGTCGCCCTGCCGTGGACCGTCCGCCTGTCGGCCGCGGCCGCCGTCGGGGTCGTGCTGCTGACGGCCGTGCTCTGGCTGTGGAGCACCAGTCGCCTGGGCGACATGATGGACCGCGTCGAGCGCAGCTACGAGGCCCGCCACCGGCTGCACCGCACGCTCGAGCTCGCGCTCGACGCCGAGACCGGCCAACGCGGATATCTCCTCACCGGCGATCGGCGGTACCTCACGCCGTTCGCGCGCGCGCGCCGCGGCATCACCGAGCAGATGAGCGCCGTCCGGCAGCTGACGGCGGGCGACCCGACGGCGAGCGCCCTCTATCGCGACCTCGAGACCCACGTCACCGCGAAGTTCCACGAGATGCGCGCGAGCCTCCGCGTGTACGCGCACGAGGGCCCCACGGCGGCGCGCGAGACCATCAAGACGGACGAGGGGCGGCGCGAGATGGACGCGATCCGCGACATCGTCGGCCGCATGCAGGAGCACGGCAACACCATCGTCCGCCGACGGTCCGACCTGATGCGCGGCATCCTCGCGTCGGCGAACGCCGCGATGTCCGGCGCCCTGGCGCTCGGCCTGCTGGTCACCGGACTGCTGGTGGCGATCGTGCGCCGGAACCTCCGCGAGCGGGCGCGGCGGGACGACGAGCGCGACACGCTCCTCGCGGAGACGCAGCACGCGCAGGCCGACGCCGAGGCGGCGAACCGCGCCAAGGACGCGTTCCTCGCCACGCTGTCGCACGAGTTGCGCACCCCGCTGACGCCGATCCTCACCTGGTCACGCCTGCTGAAGCAGGCGGTGCTCGACGACGCGCAGCGCACGAAGGCGCTCGACACGATCGAGCGCTGCGCCAAGACGCAGGCGCAGCTCGTCGGCGACCTGCTCGACGTGTCGCGCATCGTCTCCGGCAAGCTGCGCCTCGAGGTACGTCCCGTCGACCTCGGTCCGGTGATCCAGGCGGCGATCGACGTGGTCCGACCGGGCGCCGAGGCGAAGGGCATCCGCGTCCAGACCGTCCTCGATTCCGAGGCGGGCCCGGTGTCCGGCGATCCGCAGCGGCTGCAGCAGGTCGTCTGGAACCTGGTCTCGAACGCCGTCAAGTTCACGCCCAAGGGCGGCCGCGTGCAGGTGTCGCTCGAACGCGTCAATTCGCACATCGAGATCGCGGTCAGCGACACCGGTCAGGGGATCCGGCCCGAGTTCCTGCCCTACGTGTTCGAGCGCTTCCAGCAGCAGGACCGCTCCGCATCCCGCGTCCACGGGGGGCTGGGCCTCGGTCTCGCCATCGTCCGTCACCTGGTCGAGCTCCATGGCGGCACCGTGCACGCCGAGAGTCCCGGCGGCGATCGCGGGGCCGTCTTCACGGTGAAGCTGCCGCTCATCCCGGTCCGGCGCGCCGCCGGCGAGCTCGTCCGCCGCCATCCGGGCGGATCGGTCCTCGCCGAAGGCGTGCTGCCGCGGCTCGATGGGCTCCAGCTGGCGCTGATCGACGACGACGTCGAGTCGAACGAGGTCGTGCGCACCCTCCTCGTGTCGTGCGGCGCCGAGGTCCGGGCCGCCGCCTCGGCCGCCGAGGGGCGGGCCATGCTCGACGGCTGGCGGCCCGACGTGCTGATCAGCGACATCGGCATGCCCGGCGAGGACGGCATGGCGTTCATCGCCACCCTGCGCAACGGGGAACGCGAACCCCGCCTCCCGGCGATCGCGCTCACGGCGTTCGCGGGCGTCGACGACCGGGTGCGCATCCTCTCCGCCGGGTTCGACATGCACGTCGCGAAGCCCGTCGACCCGCTCGAGCTGATCACGGTGGTGGGGAGCCTGGCCCGCGCCAGCGGCCGCCGCTCCGCATGAGTCGTGCGCGCCCTCGGTTGCCTCAGGCGTCACCCGCGTCTACGAGCAGAGCACGATCGAGGTGTCCGTGAGCGTGCGCCGACTCCGCCCAATCGTCACAAGCATCCTGATCGCGCTGGCCGCCTGCGGCCGGTCGGGCTCGCACCAGCCGCCGCCGCCGAAGGTGACGGTCGCACGGCCGGTCGAACACACGCTGTTCGAGTGGGACGAGTACACGGCGCGGCTCGAGGCGGTCGAGTCCGTCGAGGTCCGCCCGCGCGTCAGCGGCTACCTCCAGTCCGTGCTCTTCGCCGAGGGTGGCATCGTGCAGAAGGGCGACTGCCTCTTCCAGATCGACCCGCGCCCCTACGAGGCCGCGCTGCGCCGCGCGCAGGGCGAGCTGGAGCTGGCGCAGGCACGGCTCGAGCTCGCGCGGAAGAACCTCGCGCGCGCCGATCCATCTGCTCCGCACGCAGGCGATCTCGCAGGAGGAGGCCGACACGCGGGCGGCGGCGGTCCGCCAGGGCGAGGCCGAGGTCCAGGCGGCGCAGGCGGCGGTCGACAGCGCGAAGCTCGACGTCGAGTTCACGCGCGTGACGGCGCCGATCGGCGGGCGCGTCGGCCGCCAGCTGGTGACCGAGGGCAACCTCGTCAACGGCGGCCCCGGGACGCAGGGGACGCTGCTCACGACGATCGTGTCGCTCGACCCGATCTACGCCTACTTCGACGCCGACGAGCGGTCGTATCTCAAGTACGTGCGCCTCGGGCAGAGCGGGCGAGCGGCCGAGCTCGCGCGAGTACAAGAATCCCGTGCTGATCGGCCTCGCCGACGAGCACGACTTCCCGCACGAGGGCTGCATGGACTTCGTCGACAACCGCTTCGATCCCGGCACGGGGACGATGATCGGCCGCGCCGTGGTCCCCAACCCCGACCTCGTGCTGAGCCCCGGACTGTTCGCGCGCCTCCGCCTGGCCGGCAGCGGCACCTACAGCGCCCTGCTGGTCCCGGACGAGGCGATCGCTGAGCGATCAGGCGCAGAAGTTCGTCTACGTCGTCGACGGCGAGAACCGTGCGCGCTACCGCATCGTCACGATCGGCCCGCTGCACGACGGGCTGCGCGTCGATCCGCGAGGGACTCGACGCCCGACGATCGCGTGATCGTGAAGGGCGTGCAGCGCGTGCACGCCGACCTCCCGGTCGATCCCGAGGAGGCGCCGTCGGCGGAGCCGCCCGCGACGCAGGCCGCGCCCGCGACCGGATGAACCTCTCCCACTTCTTCATCGACCGGCCGATCTTCGCCGCCGTCCTCTCGATCGTGACGGTCATCCTCGGCGCGATCGCGTACCACGCGCCTGCCGGCCGCGCAGTATCCCGAGGTCGTGCCGCCGACGATCGTCGTCCGCGCCTCGTATCCGGGCGCGCTCGCCCGAGGTCATCGCCGACACCGTGGCGACGCCGATCGAGCAGGAGGTCAACGGCGTCGAGGACATGCTCTACATGTCCTCGCAGAGCACCACCGACGGCCAGATGACGCTGACCATCACCTTCAGGCTCGGCACCGATCTCGACAAGGCGCAGGTGCTGGTGCAGAACCGCGTCGCGATCGCCGAGCCGCGCCTGCCGGAGGACGTGCGCCGCCTCGGCGTGACGACGCTCAAGTCGTCGCCCGACCTGCTGATGGTCGTGCACCTGCTCTCGCCCGACCAGCGCTACGACCAGCTCTACATCGGCAACTACGCGCTGATCCAGGTGCGCGACGCGCTCGCGCGCATCGACGGCGTCGGCGACGTCCAGCTGTTCGGGCTGCGCGAGTACAGCATGCGCGTCTGGCTCGATCCCGGAGCGCCTGGCGCAGCTGAACCTCGCCACCGAGCGACGTCGTGCGGGCGCTGCGCGAGCAGAACCTGCAGGTCGCGTCGGGCGTGATCGGCCAGCCGCCGGTGCCGCCGGCCAATCGCGTTCCAGCTCCCGGTCAACACGCTCGGCCGCCTGCTCGAGCCGGAGCAGTTCGAGAACATCGTCGTCAAGACCGGCGCCGACGGCCGCATCACGCGCGTGCGCGACGTCGCCCGCATCGAGCTCGGCGCGCGCGACTACGCGGTCAACAGCTACCTCGACAACCAGCCCGCCGTCGGCGATGGCCATCGCCCAGCGCCCGGGCTCGAACGCGCTCGCGACCGCCGACGCGGTCGAGCAGACGATGGACGAGCTCGCCAAGACGCTTTCCCGCCGGGCCTCGAGTACCGGATCGTCTACAACCCGACGGTCTTCGTGCGCGAGTCGATCGAGGCGGTCATCCACACGCTCTTCGAGGCGGTCGGCCTGGTGGTCGCTCGTCGTGCTGGTCTTCCTGCAGACCTGGCGCGCGAGCCTCATTCCGCTGCTCGCGATCCCGGTGTCGCTGATCGGCACGTTCGCCGCGATGGCGGCGTTCGGCTTCTCGCTCAACATGCTGTCGCTGTTCGGCCTGGTGCTCGCCATCGGCATCGTCGTCGACGACGCGATCGTCGTCGTCGAGAACGTCGAGCGTCACATCGCCGAGGGGCTCGCCCCGCGCGACGCGGCGCGCAAGGCGATGGACGAGGTGACCGGCGCGGTGATCGCGATCGCGTTCGGCCTCTCGGCGGTGTTCGTGCCGACCGCGTTCATCGGCGGCATCTCGGGACAGTTCTACCGCCAGTTCGCGCTCACCATCGCCGTCTCGACGATGCTCTCGGCCTTCAACTCGCTGACGCTGAGCCCGGCCCTCTGCGCGCTCCTGCTGCGGCCGCACGACGCGCCGAAGGACTGGTTCGGGCGCCTCTGGGATCGCGTCCTCGGTCGGTTCTTCGCCGGCTTCAACCGCGTCTTCGACCGCACGAGCACGGCTACGCGGGCTGGGTCGGCTGGCTGGTCCGGCGCGCGGGCATCGGGCTCGCCGTCTACGGCGTGCTGATCGCGGCTGACGGTGCTCGGCTTCCGCGGCGTCCCGACCGGCTTCATCCCGGCGCAGGACAAGGGCTATCTCATCGCCGCGATCCAGCTGCCCGACGGCGCGTCGCTCGAGCGCACCGACGCGGTCGTCCGCCGCGCGAGCCGAGATCATCCTCGACACGCCGGGCGTCGAACTACGCGGTCGCGTTCGCCGGCTTCTCCGGCGCGACGCGCGCCAACAGCTCGAACGCCGGCGCGATCTTCGTCGGCCCGAAGCCGTTCGAGGAGCGCATCGCCCACGGTCCGACCGCGCCCGAGCTGATCGAAGACGCTCCGCGAGCGGCTCGGCGAGATCCAGGAGGCCGACATCTTCGTCATCCCGCCGCCGCCGGTGCAGGGCCTCGGCACCGCGGGCGGCTTCAAGCTGCTGGTGCAGGACCGCGGCGGCCGCGGGCTCGCGGCGCTGCAGCAGGCGACCGACGAGCTGATCGCCGCCGCGCGCCGCGAGCCGGCGCTGGCGGGCGTGTTCTCGACCTTCCGCGCGTCGACGCCGCAGCTCTACGCCGACATCGATCGCGTGAAGGCGGAGAAGCTCGACGTGCCGCTCGCCAACATCTTCGACACGCTGCAGGTCTATCTCGGCTCGGTCTACGTCAACGACTTCAACCGCTTCGGCCGCACGTTCCAGGTGCGCGCGCAGGCCGAGGGCGACTACCGCGCGGAGGCCGCCGACATCGCAGCGCCTGAAGACGCGCAACGCGAGCGGCGGCATGGTGCCGCTCGGCTCGGTGCTCGACGTGCAGTGGAAGAGCGGCGCCGACCGCGTCGTGCGCTACAACATGTACCCGGCGGCCGAGGTCCAGGGCGACGCCGCGCCGGGCGACAGCTCGGGCGACGCGATCGCGACCATGGAGCGGCTCGCGGCGACCAGTCCTCCCGTCCGGGATGGCGATCGAGTGGACCGACCTCGCCTACCAGCAGAAGCTCGCCGGCAACACGGCGCTTCTTCATCTTCCCGCTCTGCGTGCTGTTCGTGTTCCTGGTCCACTCCGCCGAGTACGAGAGCTGGTCGCTGCCGCTGGCGATCATCCTGATCGCGCCGATGTGCCTGCCCTTCGCGCTCCTCGGCGTGTGGCTGCGCGGCATGGACAACAACCTGATCACGCAGATCGGGTTCGTCGTGCTGATCGGGCTCGCGGCGAAGAACGCGGTGCTGATCGTCGAGTTCGCGAAGCAGCAGCAGGAGGAGGGGAAGGACCGCTTCGCCGCCGCGGTCGAGGCCTGCCGCCTCCGGCTGCGCCCGATCCTGATGACCGTCGTTCGCCTTCATCCTCGGCGTCCTGCCGCTCGCGCGCGCCGTCGGGTCCGGGCGCCGAGATGCGCCAGGCGCTCGGCACGGCCGTCTTCAGCGGCATGCTCGGCGTCACCGTCTTCGGCCTCTTCCTGACGCCCGTCTTCTACGTGCTGCTGCGGCGGTCCGCGGAGCGTCGGAGCTACGAGGCGAGGCCGGCCGGACAGCTGACGCCGGTGCCACCGAGTCCGCAGTAGCCGCCCGGATTCTTCTCCAGATACTGCTGGTGGTAGTCCTCGGCGTAGTAGAAGGGCGGCGCGTCGAGGATCTCGGTGGTGATGGTACCGAAGCCGGCGGCGGAGAGTCGCTGCTGGTAGGCCTCGCGCGAGGCCTCGGCGGCGCGGCGCTGCGCGGGCGAGTGGCAGTAGATGCCCGAGCGGTACTGCGTGCCGGCGTCGTTCCCCTGGCGCATACCCTGCGTCGGATCGTGGCTCTCCCAGAAGAGACGCAGCATCGCCTCGTAGCTCGTCTTCGCCGGATCGAAGACGACCTGCACGACCTCGGCGTGTCCGGTGCGCCCGGAGCACACCTCTTCGTAGGTCGGATTCGGAGTGAGCCCCGCCGCATAGCCGACGGCCGTCGAATACACCCCGGGCGCCTGCCAGAACTTCCGCTCCGCACCCCAGAAACACCCCATGCCGAACGTCGCCAGCTCGAGCCCGTCGGGGAACGGCGGCTCCATCGGCGTGCCGAGAACGACGTGACGTCGGCGCGACGCGCATGCGGGCGGTGCGTCCCGGGAGGGCCTCGGCGGCGGTGGGCAGTCGCGGGGGACGGGAGAAGAGCGCCATGTTCGTCCTATAGCACGTGGCTCACGCGGGCGGCTTCTCCGCGGCCTGCGCGACGGTGAATCCGACCTCTTGCCCGAAGGACACCTCGAGGTTGTGCCCGTCGGGATCGACGAGGAACGCCCAGTAGCCGACAGGGTAGCCGTAGTCCATCGGACCGACCGTGCGACGGTCCTCCGCCTTCGCGAGCGCGACCAGGCGGTCGACCTCCTCGCGGCTCGCGACGCCGATGCCGAGATGGCACCAGTCGCCGCCCAGACGATGGTCGATGTCGGGTGTTTCGATCAGGACGACGACGAACGGCCGCGTGAGGTCGCTCAGCCACACGACGCCGATCTTGTCGGCGTCCTTGCGCCGGTGGACGACCTGCATGCCCGCGAAGCGGGTGTAGAAGTCGATGCTCCGATCGAGATTCGAGACCGGCAGGGCGACGTGCGTGGTGCCGACGTCGAGGCGGCGGTCGGTCATCGGCTTGATCCTCCGGTGCGGATCATAGCTCGCGTTCCAGCACACGGGCCAGCCGGGTGACGCCGGCGTCGATCTCACGCTCGGGGACGCCGGCGAAGCCGAGGAACAGTCCGGAGACCCGTGACGCGCCCAGGTGCAGCACCGACAGCGGCGGCGTGACGAGCCCGGCGCGCGCCGTCGCCGCGGCGACGGCGACGTCGTCGGTCCCCGGCGGCAGCAGGGCTGCGACCTGCATGCCCCCCTGTGCGGGCAGCACGTCCAGTCCGCCACGCACCTGGCGCGTGATCGCGCGCAGCAGGCGCGACCGGCGCTCGGCGTACAGGGTCCGCATGCGGCGCACGTGGGCGGCGAACAGGCCCTCGCCGATGAAGTCGGCGAGGGCGAGCTGGATCGCCGTGGGCACCGTGTGGCCGGTGAGCCGCATGGCGGTGGTGCACGCCTCGACCAGCGCGGGCGGCACGATGAGGTAGCCGGCGCGGAGCGCCGGGAACATCGTCTTCGAGAACGTGCCGACGTAGACCACGCGCCCGCCGCGATCGATGCCCTGCATCGCCGCCAGCGGACGTCCAGCGTAGCGGTACTCGCTGTCGTAGTCGTCCTCGAGCACCCAGGCGCCCGCCGCCGCCGCGTGCTCGAGCAGCGCCAGGCGCCGCGCCAGCGTGAGCGTCGCGCCGGTGGGGAACTGATGCGACGGCGTCACGTAGACGAGCCGCGGCGACGGACAGGCGCGCACGCCCGCCGCGACGTCCAGTCCCTCGGCGTCCACCGGCACCGGCACCAGACGCGCCCCCGCGCGTGTCAGCGCCCCGCGCGCGCCGAGGTATCCCGGCTCCTCCATCCACGCGACGTCGCCCGGATCGAGCAGCAGCTGCGTCGCGAGGTCGAGGCCCGCCTGCGCGCCCGCGGTGACGACGACCTGCTCCGCGGTGCACACGACGCCGCGTGCGGCGCCGACGTGCGCGGCGATCGCCTCGCGGAGCGCGGGGTGTCCGACCGCGTGCGTGTAGCCGAGGGTCGCCGCCACGGCCTGCCGCGCCCGCCGCGCGAGCAGCCGTGCCCAGACCTCGTGCGGGAACAGGTCGACCGCCGGCATGCCCGGCTGGAACGCGCGACGATCCGCCGGCGGGACCGGCCGGCGGACGGCGCTCATCGCGACGCCGCGCCGCGAGAGCGCCGGCGGCGCGCCGACGCCCACCACGTGGCGCTCGCGGCGCGCCTCGAGCATCGTCTCCGGCATGACGCGCGCGACGCGCGTGCCCTCCCCGACGCGGGCCTCGAGGTAGCCTTCGCAGGCGAGCTGCTCGAACACGGCGACGACCGTGTTGCGGGCGACGCCGAGGTCGGCGGCGAGCGCGCGGGTCGAGGGCAGGAGGAGCCCCCCGACGAGACGTCCGTCGAGGATCGCCCGGCGCAGCTCCGCGTAGAGCTGTCGCTGCAGCGGCTCCTCGGACCGGCGGTCGAGGGCGAGCATCTCGAGGGCGGCGCGGGCTTCCGGCATGGGCTTCTCCTAGCGCATCATTGGACCATTAGAAAAGGCCGAATTGGACCTTCTCATGGGTCCAATCGTGATCTACCTCGGGGGCATGGAATCCACCGGCTCCTTCCCCGTCACCGACCGCACGCGCGTGCGGCGGCTGCCCGACCGCGCCGCCCACGACACCGCCACCGTGCACGCCATCCTCGACGCCGGCCTCGTCTGCCAGCTCGGCTTCGTCGAGGGCGGGCGGCCGATCGTGATTCCCACCGCCTACGCACGCGTCGGCGACACGATCTTCCTCCACGGCTCGTCGAAGAGCCGCACGATGATGGCGCTCGCCGGCGGCGCCGAGGTGTGCCTGACCGTCACGCTGCTCGACGGGCTCGTGCTCGCGCGCTCGGCGTTCCATCACTCCGTGAACTATCGATCCGTCGTCGTCTTCGGCCGCGCGCACGCGATCGAGGACGAGGCCGGCAAGCTGGCCGCGCTGGAGGCGTTCACCGATCGCCTGATCCCTGGCCGCTGGCGCGACGTCCGCCCGCCGAACCCGCTCGAGCTGCGGGCGACCCTCGTGCTCGCGCTGCCGCTCGTCGAGGCGGTCGCCAAGGTCCGCGCCATGGGTCCCGATCGACGACGAGGAGGACATGACGATCCCCGTCTGGGCCGGGGTGGTCCCCCTGACCGTGGCCCAGGGGACCCCGGTGCAGCAGCCCCCGGTGCTCCCCGGGGTCCGTCTCCAGGCCGACCGCACCGTCTTCGGCCCCCTCGAGGCCGGCCTCAAGTGATGCCCGCCGCCTGCCGAGAACCCCAGGGAGGTCTTCTCGGCAGGCGGCAGCATCGTGGCGGACGACCCTTTTCCACACACCCGGCATCCTCAGCGCGGCCCGGCGTCGCAGGCTCCGAAGCGGATCGCCGAGCACGCCCAGGCGGTCATCGATCTGATCCGTCTCTCGCGGGGCGAGACGCCCCCGGCCGTCCCGCCGCGCGGCATGTCGGACGCGGAAGCGCGGGCGCTGTGGGAGTCCTGGCGACCGCGTCTCGCGGCGCACGCGTACCGCCCGTGGGAGTGGGCCGAGGCAGTGGCCTTCGAATTCGACTTCTACGTCCCGATCCATCCCCACCGTGTCGACGGGTACAGCGCGCCGCAGTTCACGCGGCACCTCGAGGCCCGCGACCGCCACGTGGCCGTCGCCTACGCCCGCGAGGGGCTGGCACTCGCGAACCAGCCCCCGAGTCACCGGCGCTGGCACCGCCTCTCGGGCATCGAGGCGATGCGCTGGCTCCTCGGTGCGCCGGCGCCGGTCGAGGTCGCGGCGATGAACTTCGACGAGGAGGCGGGCGGCTGGGTCGAGGAGCCGGTGCGTCGCGCGCTCGGGCCGCTCTACCCGCAGCTCTACGCGATCGCCGACCTGCGGCAGGCGATGCCCGCCGACCTCGCGTTGCTGGGAACGATGCCCGGCGCGCGCGGCCTCAAGCCGGAGATCGTCCGCACGCTCGTCGGTGCGTGGCCGGCGCTGGTCGGGCCCGAGGACGCGCGCATCGCCATCACCGACGCGGGCGGACGCTGGCTTCCGGCGTTCACCGATCGCGCCCGTGCGGGCGCCTTCGCCGCCGCGCACCCGGAGTACGTCGTCCGTCCGGAGGGGGGCGCCCCGCCCTTCGCGATGTGGCTCGAGCTGGCGGGAAACATGGACGGCGTGCTCCTCGACCCGGACGCGACGACGCCCCTCGCCCTCGACCACACCGCCCTCGCCTTCCTCACGCTCTGGGTCGACGGCGGCGGACCGCAGCCGCGCGGGCGCCACCTCGTCCGCTGGGTGGCGGCGGCGCTCGAGCGCGAGCGCATCCCGCGCCGCCTCGGCGCGCGGCTGGTCGCGGACTGGCCGCACTGGTACGTCCACGAGCCGGCGGTGCCGGGGCAGCCGCTGCACCTCTTCAGCACCCGCGGCAAGGCTGCCGCGTTCGCCGCCTTCCGCCGCGCCGCGGAACCGGGTGTGACGCCGCAGCCGCCGCGCCGCGTGCTGCACCACTGGCAGCGCAGCGCCTTCCACCGCGCGCTCGCGCACAACGCCGGCGCGATCCTCGACGCGGATGCCGCTGGTGGCGGGCTCCGCCTCGACCGCGAGATGCTGCTCGCCGCATGCGCGCGCGTCGAGGAGCACCTCCGCCCGCGCGTCCCCGACTTCGCGTCGGTCGGCTGATCGCCTGGGCTACGCCTTCGGCGCGGTCGCCTCGAGCGGGTAGCCCGCCTCGCGCCAGGCCTTCATGCCGCCGTCGAGCGCCACGGCGCGCACGTAGCCCATGGTGCGCAGCGTGTCGGCGGCGAGCGTCGAGATCTTGCCGAACTCGCAGCAGGTGACGACGCGCACGGTCGGGTCGGGCAGCGTCTGGTCGATGCGCAGCTCGAGCTGGCCGCGCGGCACGTGCCGCGCGCCGGGGATGTGCCCCGCGTCGTAGGCGTCGCGCTCGCGGATGTCGAGCACGACGAGCTCGCCGCTGCCCGCGCCGACCCGCTCGCGCAGCTCCTCCATCGACATGAACGCGATCCGCTGCGCCGCCTCGTCGAGCAGCTGCGCGACCGTCTTGCCGCCGGTCCGGTTGGTGCGCAGCGCCTCGGTCAGATGATCCGGCATGCCGAGGTTGAGGGCGCGCATCTGCTCGACGAAGGCGGCGCGATCGCGCTTCTGGAGGCGCGGATTGCTCGGCCTTCTCCTGGCCGATCGTCGTCACCGGCACGTCCTTGTAGTTGTGCCCCGGGTAGACGGCGAGCGTCGTCGTCGAGCTGCAGCAGCTTCGCGAAGAGGCTGTCGTACAGCGCCTCGGGATCGCCGGTCGGCAGATCGGTGCGCCCGGTGGCGCCGCGGAGCAGCGTGTCGCCGGTCAGCACGCGGTCGGCGAGGACGAGCGAGATCGAGTCGTCGGTGTGGCCCGGGGTGTGCGATGGCGCGCAGCCGCAGCCGACCCGCGATCAGCGTCTCGCCGTCGTCGACGCGCACGTCGACGTCGGGCGCGACGCTCGCGCGGTGCATGACGCGCGGGCACGCCGAGCCGTCGCGCGAGCTCGTGCGACGCCGAGAAGTGATCCGCGTGCGTGTGCGTGTCGATGACGTAGTGGACGCGGACGCCGGCCTTGCCGATGCAGCGCGAGCGTGCGATCGATCTGCGACAGCTCGGGATCGACCACCACCCCGGCGCAGGTCTCGCCGCACGCGATCACGTACGAGCAGCAGCCGCCGGTGCGGATCTCTTCGAAGATCATGCGCCGTCTATAGCGCGGCCCGTGACCGCGACACCAGATGCCGTCGCGTCAGCCGCCCAGGAGCCACCAGCACAGCGCGGTCGCGACGAGACCGAGCCCCCTACGCACCGCGTGGAGCCTGCCCCAGGTTCTGCGATGCGTGGAGCATCCTCAGCGTCCTACCAATGAGGGAGGAGCGTCCAGAGCAGTGACGGCCGGCGCAGGACGAGGCCGAGCCAGGCCGAGCCGGCGAACCCGACGGCGAAGGCGATCTCGAACGCTCCGCTGCCAGCCCGGATGTGGGTCGCGACCGCGCCGCCGAGATAGGCGGTCAGCAGGATCGCCCCCAGCACGGCCGTCTGGGGTATGGCGTAGAGCGCGGTGCACGCCAGCAGGACGGTGCCCATGCCAACGACCATCGTGGTGGGCAGGCCGAGTCGCTGGCAGGGGCCTCCATGGTCATAGAGCCGGCCGCGGGGGCATGAGCCAAGCGAGGCCCAGGCCGAGAACCATCATGGCCGAGACGTCTCCTGCCAGGTGGCCGTGCTTGTCCAGGGCGATCGCCTGACCCGCCATCAGAAGGCCGTGAGCAACGCTCGACCACGCGGTGAAGAGCAGCAGACTCCGGTTCGCGGCGGGGTCCTCGCGGCGAGGATGAGAAAGACTCCCAACGTGGCGTACACGACCAGGATCATGTGGAGGTAGTGCCGGCCCTCCATGCCCCACTCCCACCCCGAAGGCCAAATGAGGTGCAGTGGGTACGCGCTCAAGCAGACGATCCCGGAGAAGACGAGGAATGGTGGCAGCAGTCGCTTCCTGATGTCGCTCATGACGACCTTGATGCTCAGCTGCGGACGACCGGTGGCTGCAACGTCGGGTTCGGCACCTTCGCGACACATAGGGATCTCACCGGAGAGGCTCCATCAACTCGATGCGATTCCCGAAGGGATCGGCGACGTAGACGCGACAATAGCCTTCGAGAGGCTCTTCGACGACGTCGACCTTAGCCTCACGAAGACGCTCGACCAGCGCTCGGAGGTCGCGCACGAGCAGGGCGGGATGCGCCTTCCGAGCAGGACGAAAGTCGGCTTCGACGCCGAGATGTATCTTGACCGGGCCGTTTTCGAACCAGACACCACCGCGTTTGGCGAGCTCCGGCGGCTTCGGTGCCTCGGGAATTCCCAATAGGTGAGAGTAGAACTCTCGCGCTTCAGCCTCTCGGCCTGCGGGCATCGCCAGCTGCACGTGTTCGATTCCGAGGATCGTCATCGTTCTCGCGTAGCGGCGCCGATGGCCTGGCCAATCGCCGCGATTGCATCCCAGTTCATCGCTTCCCCCGTCTAACAATTGTTCGGCGGACCCGCCGATCGCTCCTCCGCACGAGGCGGAGATCGGCCCGCCGGCGCAGTTCGCGGGTCCGGCACGACAAACATGCTGCAGTCGGGTCGGCGGGTCCGACCTTGGAGTGCGGACATCCGCTAGGTAGCGACGATATCCTCGTCGCGCCAGCGCGTGCGCCCACGGCCACGCTCCGTCGTCAGGCAGGCGCCCCCATCAGGCCGAACACCGCCCCCGCCAGCAGCATCATCGCACCGAAGTAGATCACGAAGCCGATCGCGCACACCGCGACCGCGCGGCCGGTGGAGTCGTAGTCGAGCGCCTGGCGGACGGCGACCACCATCGACGCCAGCATCCAGAAGCCGCTCGCCGCGACGACCAGACGACCAATGCCGGGAATCAGCCCGAGCACCTGCACGCACCCCGGGGCGGCGGAGAAGCCCGTCGTCCGGAGCAGCTGTCCGATGTCGGCGTCGGTGCGCGGTCCGGGCAGGAAGCGTACGCCGACGAAGTAGGTGACGGCCGCCCACGCGTACCACGACAGGAGCGAGGTGAGCGTCATGCCGACGAGGCCGGGCAACCCCGCCTCGCGCAGCGCGCCGATCCCCGCGGCGACCGCGGAGAGGAGCACGACGACGGCCGCCTGCCCCGTCGCGCCCGTGTCGGCCTCGACCTCCTCGTAGGTGGCGGGGTCGAGCCTCGCGGCGCCGATCATCCGATCCATCAGGTTGGCCATCGGGATGCTCCCTCCTCGCGTGGTCAGCGGCGCTTGTATCGAACCCGAAGGGCGATGACCAATGGACCTGGAGCGGAGGCGACTACTCGGTCGACGCGACGCTCGCCTCACCGAAGCCAGGGAGCGGCTCGGGGTGGTACACCCAGGCGACCGCTCCCGTCTCGCGCGCCAGGGCCTCGACGAAGGCGTCCTGCCGCCGCCGCGCGTCCGGTACGGGCACGTTGTGGTCGAGGACCGCGAACGTGACCCGCCCGTAGCGCCGCGTCTGCAGCACCCCGGCGAGCGCCGACGCGCCGACGGACCCGAACGTCCCCGTCTTGCCGACGACCAGGCCCGGCTCGAGGCGGTCACGCAGCGTGCCCTGGTCGAGCCGCGTGACGGGCAGCACGTCGGTCAGCTGGTGACCCGTGCGGCGCACCTCCACGTCGAGCGCGTCCAGCAGCGCGACCGCGGCCCGCGGCGAGAGGCGGTTGGTCGTGCCGGCGCCAGCGCCGTTCTCGATGATGATCTCGTCGCGCAGGTCGGGCGTGACGCTCTCGCGCGCCACCTGCTGCACCACCGGCGGCCCCCCGATGCGCTCGGACACCAGGTGGAAGGCGTTGTTCGACCAGCAGTTGAACGACTTGACGATCCGCAGCAGCGGCGGCGAGCGATGGACGACGAGCGGCGTCCCCACGGCCGCCGGCGCGCCGCGACGGTCGGCGAAGCGCAGGCCCACCGCCTGCGGACTCGACGCCACGCCGGCATGCGCGGCACGGACGGCGGGCCATGCCGCCCGTCCGTCGCGCCCTTCCAGCACGCGCCGCAGGCGCTGGCCGCCCGGGTCCGGCTGCCAGTCGAACAGCAGCGGCCCGCGAGCGACGAGCGTCCCGTCCACGACGCGCACCCCACGCTCGCGCAGCTCGAGGAGCATCGTGAAGGCGTTCTCGTCGACCAGGAAGGGATCGCCCTCCGCCTCGACGACGAGGTCTCCGCGCAGCGCACCGTCAGCGACCGGGCCCGCGGCGACGAGTCGCGTGGCGAACCGATGCTCGGGCCCGAGGCGACGGAGCAGCGCGAGCGTCGTCGCCACCTTGGTGACCGACGCCGGATGCACGGCTCGGTCGGCGACCACGGACACGAGCACGGTCCCGTCCTCGGCACGCGCGTACACGCCCTGATCGGCGCCGACCAGGTCCCGTCCCAGCGCCTGCAGCGGAGGCTCCGCCGCAGCGGAAGCGGCCCAGGCGACGGCGGCGACGAGAGGAACCAGTTTCGGCGAGATCACTCGTCGACAAGAGACGATTTCGCCCGCGCCCGCAAGTTGCCGCCGTCCTAGCGGCCGACGCGCACCGTGGGCGGTCCCGGGTCGGGGACGCCGGCGAACGCCCGCAAAGGAGATGCCCCCGCCGGCGCGTCGCGAGGGCGCGGGGTTCCCACGCCTCGCACCGGCGCGGTCCCGCCGGGTGCCACCGGGATGACGGCGAACGCCGCCACCCCGGACATGGCGCCCCGCACGTCAGAAGTCGCGCACCACCCGGAGCCGGAACGCCGACGGATCGCCCTCGGCGAGCTGCGCGATGGCCGTGTACCGCTGCTTCGCCCTGAGCTTCACCTCGACCGACAGGCCCGGCAGCGGGCTGCCCGCGCAGTTCGCGTCCGTGGCGGGATAGAGGCCGAGCGTATAGCGGCCCTTCGTCTGCTCGATCACCGCCTGCGCCGGGAACGACATCGCCGGCGTGAGGCAGCCCGTACCCGCGCGCGCCGAGGCGGACGTCGTTCGCCGCCGCCGGAATGCCGTGGACGATTCGAACGCTGGCATTCCCCTGCTTCGGCCGGCGATCGGTGTCGCCGAGCACGTCGAGGGTGACCGCCGGATCGGCGGCGGAGGTCTGCCGCGCCCAGATCGTGACCCGCTGGTTCTTCGTCAACGGCAGCGGCCGTTCGAGCAGCCGGGTGGCGGTGCGGCCCGCGGCGAAGACGCCGACGGTGTACGTGCCCGGCTTCACCTTCCGGTACTTCGTGATGGCACCGTAGGACACCGTGGCGAGCACCGGGTTCGACGCCGCGTCGGCGTCCGTGCCCAGCCGGACGTCGAGCGACCCGGGCGCCGGCGTCGTCGTCGCGAGGTAGTCGTTGATGATGCGGACGCGGGCCGGCGCCGCGTCGGCGGTGACGGTCGCGCCGGCGATGCCGACTGCGACGAGGCCGCACAGGATTGCCGTTCTCATGGGTTCCTCCCGAATGGCGATGTCGCCGCTTCGAGCGGCGCCGCCGCACGGTGATGCCCGGCTCGCACTGCGACAAGATTCTGGAGCGGAGCATTCCGCCCCGAGACGCCCGCGGTTTGCGTCGAGGCCGAGCGGCCGGTACGTGGCTTGCCGTGACGACCCCCGCGCTCGACGGCGTCCGGGTGCTGTCGGTGGGCCACACGCTGCCGGGTCTCTACTGCCTGGCCGCGCTCCGCGACCTCGGCGCGGACGTGACGCGGATCGAGCGTCCCGCGTCCGCGCACGCGCGCTTCGCCGCGGTCGCCGGTGGCTTCCCCGTCCGCTCGCTCCACGAGGGGACGTCCCACTGCGCGCTCGACCTGAAGGACGCGCGCGGCGCGGCGGCGTTCCGGCGGATGGCCGCCGCAGCCGACGTCGTGCTCGAGGGACTGCGCCCGGGCGCCGCCGCGCGCCTCGGGATCGACCACGCGACGCTGGCGGCGGCGAACCCGCGCCTCGTCCACGTCGCCATCTCGGGCTACGGCCAGGACGGCCCCTGGCGCCAGCGCGCCGGGCACGACGTGAACTACCTCGCGGTCACGGGCGCGCTCGGGCTCGCGGGCGAGAAGGGTCGCGCGCCCGCGCTCGCCGGCATCACGTGGGCCGACGGCCTCGCCGGTATCAGCGCCGCCCTGAACGTCGTCGCGGCCTTGCACGCACGCGACCCGCGACGGCGAGGGCCGCGGCATCGACCTCGCGATCACCGACGCGCCGCTCTTCCTGCTCGGCTCCGAGATCGAGTACGCGCGCGCCACCGGCGCCGCGCGCAGTCGCGGCGACACGCACCTCGGGGGCGCGTTCCCCTGGTACGGCGTGTTCGAGACCGCCGACGGCCGCTTCGTCGCGGTGGGTGCGGTGGAGGCCCCGTTCTACGAGCGCCTCTGCCGCCTGCTGGACCTGCCGGAGCTGGCGGGACGCCAGGCCGACGCCGCCACGCGGCCCGAGTTCGCCGCGGCGTTTCGGAAGCGGACGCGCGACGAATGGACGGCGCTGGTCGCGGGCGAGGACGTCTGCGTCACGCCGGTGCTCGGGACCGACGAGGCGCTGGCCACGCCGCCCGCCGCGCGCGCCGTCGACGCAAGCGGTCTCGTCCGCTCGCCGGTGCGGCTCGCACCCGCACCGCGGCGTCCGGCGCGCGGCACTGACGACGCGCTCGCCGCCTTCGGCTTCGCCGCCGACGAGATCCGCACGCTGCGCGAGCAAGGAGTCATCGAGTGAGCCAACGATTCGACGACGTGATGGGGTTCCGCTACGTGAGCGCGACGCCGGAGGAGGTCGTGCTGGAGTACGACGTCGACGACCGGCACACGCAGCTGTACGGGATCGTCCACGGCGGCGTGCACTGCGCAGCGATCGAGGGCAGCTGCTCGACGGGCGCCGGCGTCGCGGTGATGGCGCGCTCCGGTCGGGCATCGGTCGTCGGGGTCGAGAACCACACGAGCTTCATCCACGCCGTCCGCAGCGGGCGCATCCGCGTGACGGCGACGCCGATCACGCGCGGCCGCCGCTCGCAGGTGTGGGAGGCGACCGCCCGCGACGCCGACGGCCGCATCGTCGCCACCGGCCGCGTCCGCCTCCTGGTGCTCGAGGACGGCGCGCCGCTGGCCGGCGAGCGCGTGACCGTGAAGCGCTGAGCCGGCTCAGGCGCCCCGCGCACGCAGATCGGCGCGCAACACGACCTTCTTGATCTTCCCCGACGGAGTGCGTGGGAAGTCGTCCACCCGCTCGATCTGCTCCGGCCACTTCTGCCGCGCGAGGCCCGCGGCCTCGAGGTGGCGCCGCGTCGCCTCGAGGGTCGGCGCGGCGCCGCCGTCCTGCATGCGGAAGACGGCGCAGACGCGTTCGCCCATCCGCGGGTCGGGCGCCGCGACGACGGCGACTTCGGCAACCCCCGGCAACCTGACGAGCAGCTCCTCGACCTCGGCCGCGCTCACGTTCTCGCCGCCGCGGATGATGATGTCCTTCTTGCGATCGGTGATCGTGAGCCAGCCGTCGGCGTCGAGCACACCGATGTCGCCGGTGCGGTACCAGCCGTCGGCGTCGAGCACCTCGGGCGTGAGCGAAGCGTCGACGTAGCCGACGAAGCGATCGGGGCCGCGGCTGAGGATCTCGCCCGGCGTCCCCGCAGGAACATCCTGTCCCTGCTCGTCCACGAGACGTATCTCGACGCCCGGGAGCGGCCGGCCGTCGGTGGTGTTGCGCTTCACCCGCGGCTCGTCGTGCGTCGCCCCAGTGGTGGACGGATGCTCGGTCGAGCCGTACGAGCGGATGATCGACATGCCCATCGCCTCGGCGCGCTCCGCGACCGCCGCCGGGACCGGCGATCCGCCGAGCCCCAGCGTGGTCATGCGCCGCTGATGCTCGGGCCCGAAGCCTGGCGCGTCGAGGAGGCTCGTCAGGAAGAAGGTCGAGCCACTGCCGCTCGACACGTCGGCCTCGACCATCGCCGCCAGCACGCGCACGGGATCCCACACGTCCATCAGGTGGATCGGGCGCCCATTCATGAGCGGCACGAGCAGCCCGGAGAGCATCCCGATGGCGTGGCCGACCGGCGCGCCGACGAGCTCCGGCCGCGAGCGCGCCGCCTGCATGGCAGCGAGCTGCCGCGCCTCGCCGACGAGGGTGCGGTGCGTGTGGATGACGCCCTTCGGGTCGGCCGTCGTGCCGGAGGTGTATGCGACCACCGCGGGCGCGTCCGGGTCGACGACCACGGGACCGTGGAGCGGTGCCGCCGAGGTCAGCTCCTCGAACGACAGCGTCCCCGACGGGGGCGCGCCGCCCACCACGGCCACGGTGCGCAGCGCCGGCAACATCGCGCGGTACTCGGCGAGGCCCGCGAGGTAGTCGTTGCGACGGAACGCCGCGGCCGTGACCAGCGCCTTCGCCCCGCACTGCGCCAGGATGAAGCGCACCTCCTTCGGCCCGTAGAAGTGGACGATGGGCACCAGCACCGCGCCGAGGAGACTCACGCCGTAGAACGTCGCCGCCGCCTCGACCCAGTTGGGCAGCTGGAACGCGACCACGTCGTCCGGGCCGACGCCGGCCGCGCGGAGTCCCCCCGCCATGCGCAGCGCGAGGTCACGCACCGCGCCGATCGTGGTGCGCTGCGGGCGCGACTCCGACCAGATGCGCAGCTCGAGATCGGCGTGCGCCCGCAGCCGGTCGTCGAGCAGGGCACCGAGAGACTGGTCGTTCCAGTAGCCCGCCGTGCGATAGCGCGTGGCGAGCTCACGGGACGCCGGGTACAGCGTCCACCCCTGGGCGGAACGAACGGGAGCCATCGCGGCTCCGGACCATAGCGAAGCCGTGCGCGCGCGACCAGCGAGTCCCATTGCACCAACCTGACCAGCCGGCTAGCCCGGAGCCCCGATGGTGGTGGTCCGCCCCGAACGTCCCGACGATCAGCCGACGATCCGTCGTATCCACGAGCGCGCGTTCGCGCGTGCCAACGAGGCGAACCTCGTGGACATGCTGCGCCAGGCCGGGCTCGCCACCGTCTCCCTGGTCGCCGAGATCGACGGGACCGTCGTCGGGCACGTGCTCTTCAGCCCGGTCGCGATCTGCGCCGACGAGCAGGCGGCCGTGGGGCTCGCCCCGATGGCCGTCCTGCCGGAGCACCAGCGCGCCGGCGTGGGCTCGGCGCTCGTCCAGGCGGGACTCGACGAGTGCCGCCGGCTCGGACACCAGCTGGTGATCGTCGTCGGCCACGCCGACCTCTATTCCCGCTTCGGCTTCAGTCCCGCGCGCTGCCACGGGCTCCGCTGCGAGTATCCGGTGCCGGACGACGTCTTCATGGTCGCCGAACTCGTCCCGGGGGCGCTGGCGGGTCGCCGCGGACTCGTGCGCTTCCGTCCCCAGTTCGCCAGCGTCTAGTTTGGCGCACGCGGGAAGGCGGTGTAGGGTCCGCGCCAGTGAACCGGAGACGAGCGGTGCTGGGGCTCTGCGTCCTCCTCGGCTCGGCCCGGGACGCGCACGCCGGGAGTGTCCTGGCGACGTGCGAACGCTTCGCCAATCGACACGCAGCGCGCGGTGACGTCGACGCGGCGCCGCTGCGGCTGCGACGGGACGAGCGACCCACCCAGGAGCGCCTCGACGCCCGCGTCGGCCGGCAGCGGGCGGCGACGGTCGTGACCGGCACCGCCGACCGCGGGGACGCGGCCGGCCCGACGTCGCGGTTCGTCTGCCTGCTGGAGAGCAACGACCGCGTGATCTTCTTCCAGCTGCTCCCCGCGGGGACGACGGGCGATGGCGACGATCCGCTCGCCGAGTGCTCGGCGAACGCCGCGCGCCGGGCCGACGTGGCGGGCTGCCTCGACGGTCGGCTCGCCGTCGCCGAGCGCGCGCTGCAGCAGGCGCTTGCCGGTGCCCGGGCACGGCTGGCCGACCTCGAGCACGCCACCGGCGGCACCGCGCCGGCCAGCATCGTCGACGCGTCGCAGAGCGCCTGGGCCGGCTACCGCACCCGCGAGTGCGCGCGGCGCGCCGCGCAGCTCGGCCCGGGGGCCGGCGCCAAGAACGTCGAGCGCGCCTGCGCGGTCACGCTCACGCTGGCGCGGACGCGCGAGCTGCTCCGACCCTGACGGAGCGCACGGCAGAGAGGAATTGACCCGCGAACCCGCGCCGCGGTAGGCCCGCGGGCGTGACGAAGCACACGGCGACGCCCACCCTCCTGCTGATGATGTCGCTCTTCGCCGCCCCGGGCGCGGAGGCCCGCTGCCGGCACCCCGAGCGCGCCCTCGAGCGACTCGAGGCGCGCGTCGCCGCGTGCACCCCCGGCACGCGCTCGTGCGACCGGCTGGCAGCGCGCCTGGCGAAGCAGAACCGCCGGATCAGCGATCGCTGCGTCGCGCTCAACCAGGTCCAGGTACTCGGGACGCACAACAGCTACCACGTCCAGGCCCGCCCCGCCGTGTTCGCCGCGATCTCAGCCGTCAGCGCCGCGCTCGCCCAGACCCTCGAGTACACGCACGTCCCGCTCGACCAGCAGTTCGAGACCCAGGGCATCCGCCAGATCGAGCTCGACGTCTTCGCCGACCCCGACGGCGGGCTGTACTCGGCGCGCGGCGCGCTGCTCCTCCTCGGCGACGACGAACCGAGCCCGCCGGAGCTCGACGCGCCCGGCCTCAAGGTGCTGCACGTGCAGGACATCGACTTCGAGTCGACGTGCCTCACGTTCGTCGAATGCCTGCACACGGTGAAGGCCTGGTCGGACGCACACCCGCGGCACCTGCCGCTCATGATCCTGGTCGAGGCGAAGGACGACGTCCTGCCCGACATCGGCGGCCTGCACTTCGCCGTGCCGGTGCCCTGGGACGCTGCACAGTTCGACGCGCTCGACGCCGAGATCCGCTCCGTGTTCCCGCCGTCGCAGCTGATCACGCCCGACGACATTCGCGGGCGGCACCCGACGCTCGAGGAGGCCGTGCTCCGCGACGGCTGGCCAACGCTCCGCGATGCCCGCGGGAAGGTGCTGTTCACGCTCGACAACGAGGGCCGGCGCGTGACCTACCGCCGCGGCCACGCGAGCCTGGAGGGGCTGCCGATCTTCACCAACGCGACGCCCGGCGATCCCGACGCCGCGTTCGTCAAGGCGAACGACCCGATCGCCGACGCCGCGCGCATTCCCGACCTCGTGCGCTCGGGCTACATCGTCCGCACGCGGGCCGACGCCGACACCCTGCAGGCGCGGAGCGGCGACACCACGCAGCGCGAGGCCGCGCTCGCGAGCGGCGCACAGTTCGTGAGCACGGACTACCCCGTCCCGAACCCGGCCTTCGGCACGGGGTATCAGGTCACCATTCCGGACGGGGCGCCGGCGCGGTGCAATCCGGTGAACGCCCCCGCCGCATGCCGCAGCGCCGCCCTCGAAACCCCGTAGCCGACGATCGCGCCCGCTGCCCCTGGGCCGAGCGCGATCTCGACGTCCGCTACCACGATCGCGAATGGGGCGTGCCGGCTCGCGGCGAACGCCACTTCTTCGAGATGCTGACGCTCGAGGGTGCGCAGGCCGGCCTCAGCTGGTCCACGATCCTTGCGAAGCGGGAAGGCTACCGCCGGGCGTTCGCCGGCTTCGATCCCGAGCGCGTCGCCCGCTTCGGCGCGCGCGACGTCACCCGCCTGCTCGGCGACGCGGGCATCGTCCGTCACCGCGGAAAGATCGAGGCCACGATCGCCAACGCCCGCGCCGTCCTGGCCCTTCGCGACACGAACGGACGGCTCGATACCTGGCTCTGGGGGATGGTCGAGGGACGGCCGCTCGCGAACGCCTGGCGCTCGATCCGTCAGGTCCCCGCCGAGACGGCGGCGTCGCGTGCGATGAGCCGCGAGCTCCGCCGTGCCGGCTTCCGTTTCGTCGGGCCGACGATCTGCTATGCCTTCATGCAGGCCGTCGGGATGGTGAACGACCATCTGGTGACGTGCTTCCGCTGGCGCGAGGTGCGCCGGCTCGGTGGCCCTGGTGGGAAGAAGGGAGGCGTGGGGTGCTGACGTGGTGGCAGGTCGTGATCCTCGGACTGGTCGAGGGGATCACGGAGTATCTTCCGGTGAGCTCGACGGGACACCTGATCCTCGTCTCGTCGCTCCTCCATCTCGATCACCCGGAGACGAAGGACGCGCTCGACGCGTACCTCGTCGTCATGCAGGGCGGCGCCATCCTCGCCGTCGTCGGGCTCTACTGGCCGCGCGTGCGGCAGATGGTGAACGGCCTCTTCGGTCGCGACGCCGAGGGACTCCGGCTGGTGGGGCACATCGTCGTCGCGTTCCTGCCCGCCGCCGTCGCCGGCGTGCTGCTGAACCACGCCATCAAGGCGCGGCTCTTCGGCGTCTGGCCCGTGCTCGCCGCGATGGCCGCAGGTGGTCTGTGGATGGTGTGGCTCGGACGGCGCGGCAGCCGCGAAGGCGCGGGCGTGACGGCGATGTCGTGGCGCACGGCGCTGGGCGTCGGCCTGTTCCAGACCCTGGCGATGTGGCCGGGAACGTCGCGCTCGATGGTCACGATCGCGGGCGGCATCCTGCTCGGGCTGAACGCGACCTCGGCGGCCGAGTTCTCGTTTCTGCTCGGCGTGCCGACGCTCGGCGCCGCCTGCCTGCATGACCTCGCCGGCGGCGGACCGGCGATGTTCCGCCAGCTCGGGACGGGGCCGATCCTCCTCGGCATCGCCGTCGCCGCGGTCGCGGCCGCGGTCGCGGTCCGCTGGCTCGTCGCCTTCCTCGGGCGGCACGGGCTCGGACCCTTCGGCTGGTACCGGCTCGCCGTCGCCGCGACGCTCGGCGCGCTGCTGCTGTCGGGCGCCATCCGTCTCGGATAGCGCGCCCCGAACGTGCGACGGCCCGCCGGGTCTCCCCGGCGGGCCGTCACCTCCCCACCCTCGAAAGAAGAGTTCCCTAGCCGACCATCCGCTGTCCGGGATGGATCTGGAAGTCGGGGTAGCCGACGACTCCCATCTCCGGACCGTCGAGACCCTCGAGCTCGATCTCCTTGTCGACGCGAAGCGGCGTGATCATGTCGCTGATCTTGAACCACACGTACGCCATCACGAAGCCGAACACCGCAACGACCGACGCAGTTGATCGCCTGCATCACGAACTGCGAGAAGTCGCCGTAGAGGAGACCGCGGACGCCGTCCGATCCGTACTTCTGCACGAACTCGTCGCGCACCACGCCGTTCCAGCCCGCGCCGTACTCGCCGCTGGCGAAGATGCCGACGGAGAGCACGCCCCAGAGTCCGTTCACGCCGTGGACCGAGATGGCGCCGACCGGATCGTCGACGCCGCGCGCCTCCCAGAAGAAGACGCTCACGACCACCAACCAGCCGGCGATCAGTCGCCGATGACCGCCGCCGCCCACGGCTGGACGAAGGCGCACGGCGCCGTGATCGCCACGAGCCCGGCCAGCATGCCGTTGCACATCATGGTCGTGTCGGGCTTGAGGCCCTTCAACTGCAGCGTCACCATCGCCGCGAGCGCGGCCGTGATGCTGGCGAGCATCGTGTTGACGACCACGAAGCTGATGCGGAGGTCGGTGCCCGACAGCGTCGAGCCCGGATTGAAGCCGAACCAGCCGAAGGCGAGGATGAACGTGCCGAGGACGACCATCGGCACGTCGTGCCCGGGCATCGCCTGCGCCTTGCCGTGGACGAATTTCCCGATGCGCGGTCCGATGCAGATCGCCCCTGCGAGGGCGATGATACCGCCCATCGCGTGCACGACCCCGGACCCGGCGAAGTCGACCGCGCCGTGGCCCAGGCCCCAGTTGATGCCGCCCTGCGCGAGGAAGCCGCCGCCCCACACCCAGTTGGCGTAGAGGCAGTACGGCAGCGCGATCCAGAGACCGTAGAGGCAGAAGTTCTTCCACGCCCAGCGCTCGGCCATGGCGCCCGTCGGGATGGTCGCCGTGGTGTCCATGAACACCATCATGAAGAAGAAGAGCGCCATCACGCTGACGTCGTTGACCGACCCGCCGAGGAAGAAGCCCTTCAGCCCGATCAGGCCGTACTTGAAGAGCCCGGTGGCCTCGCCGGCGTCGTTCAGCACGGCGCCGAGCCCCCAGCCGCTGTTCAGCACCGAGGTGCCCGGACCGAGGGACGAGTACCACCCGGGCGCGACCGGGCCGTTGAACCAGTTGCCCCAGCCGATCGCGAATCCGTAGGCCCAGAACCCGAGACACCCGAGCGGGTAGATCATCAGGTTCATCGCCGACGTGTGCGCCGCGTTCTTCGCGCGGCACAGGCCGGTCTCGACGAACATGAAGCCGGCCTGCATGAACATCACCAGGAAGCCGGTGATCGAGCGTCCAGACCATGTTGATCGAGTACAGGTTGTGGGCGATGCGGTCGTAGAGTCCCGCCGCGTCGATCGACGCCGGGGCATCGCCCTTGGCGTCGCCGGCCGGCGTGGCCCACACGCCTGCGCCACCGCCCGTCGGGTCGGGCCAGACGGGCTTCGCCGGATCCGCGTTCGCGCCGGCGAAGTACGAAGGCAGCGCCGGCGCGTCTTCCGCCCGCGCGATGCCCAGCGTCGCCGGCACCGCGGCGGCCGTCAGCAGCAGCGCGAGAGCGCCGAGAAAGTTCTTCCGTGTCACCATGTTCGTCCCCCAGGAGGTTGGTTTCATCAGATCGCGTCGCTTCCGCGCTCGCCGGTGCGGATGCGCACGACGTCGTCGACCGGCAGGACGAAGATCTTCCCGTCGCCGATCCGCCCCGTTTTGGCCGCGTCTTTGATCACGTCGACGACCTGCGCGGCCTTCGCGTCGTCCAGCAGCATCTCGATCTTCACCTTGGGCAGGAAGTCGACGACGTACTCGGCGCCACGGTAGAGCTCCGTGTGACCCTTCTGCCTCCCGAACCCCTTCACCTCCGTCACCGTGAGCCCCTGTACGCCGGCCTTCGCGAGGGCTTCCTTCACCTCGTCCAGCTTGAACGGCTTGATGATCGCCTCGACCTTCTTCATGTCTCCGCCTTTCGGCCGTCGCGGGCAGACGCTCGCTGCCCAAGGCCCGAGCTTGCAAAAAGCAAGGGCGGTGCCACGGGGACGGGAATCGTCGCCGCCGTGAGGGAACGACGCATGCCCCGATGACGAGAGCCCGGGAGAGCGAGGGTTTCGGGCCCGCGGCGTCCCTCTGAACGAACGCCCGGAACGTCGGGTGTCGTGGCCGGGAAGCGGGGGCCTGCCTACCGTTTGCGCAGGGCGGTGACTCGCCTGCTCGCAGCCCGGGCAGGCCGCGCGTGCTTCGCAACCGGGGGAGGAGGATCGACCGATGCCGGATCCTCGATCGCCCGGGCCAGGCCGAGGATGGTGTCGATGTAGGCGTCGGAGCGGTTGTACTGCCAGATCACGGCCCGGCGCTCCGGCGCCGACAGTCCGGGCTTCCACCCCTCGGCGGCCAGGTAGGTCGCGCACGACGCCGCAGCATCGGCGGGATCGTACAGATCGACGTGTCCGTCCCCGTTGCCGTCGGCGCCGTACCAGAGGACCCGCGTCGGAAGGAACTGGGGCGTGCCCATCGCGCCTGCACCCGATCCGCGGAGATCGAGCGGATCGACGCCGAGACGCCCGGCCAGGTCGAAGGTGGCACGGACCTCGGGATAGAACGTGTCCTCGAGGTAGCGACCGCGGACGCGCATCTGCCCCTCGAGCTCGGCGTCCATCCCACCGTTCTCCCGCGCCAGACGGGCGATGTTCCGCTCGACGTTCGCGGGCTCGTTGGCCATCGCCAGACGCGCGAGCCGATAGAGGACCATGCTCCGCCCGGTGTTCCGACCGCAGCCCGTCTCGACGTGCAGGATCGCGGCGACCACGCTGGCGGGAACGCCGCGGGCCCGCTCCGCCGCGTCGAGCGCCACGGCGTTCTCGTCGCGGCAGCGGCGCGCGGCCGCGACGCTCTCCCCGGAGAGGAAATGCCGGTAGCGCGCCTGTGACTCGCGCGGGCTCGGCGAGAACTCCAACCCGGTGAACGGGGGCATGCGTGGATCGGAGAAGACCGCGGCCACGCGATCGGGGGGCACGCCGTCGGCCACCAGCCGGCGCGTGAGGTAGCCCCACCCACCTCCCGCCACGGCGGTCGGGGCGGCCGGCGCCGCACTACGAGTTCGGGCCGGCGCCGCGCAGCCGAGCAGCAGCACTATGCCAACGACGGCCGCCACCCCGCGCATGATGGCTCTTTGGACCCTCCAGGCCCGCCCTGCAAGTCGCCGGCTCACGAGGTGCGGTCCACCGCCATATCGTCCGATGATGCCCGGTGACGATCCGAGTTCCCAGCGGCACCCCTTGCGCCGGCAGGCCGCCGACTCCACCCTGGGTCCTGATGCCCTCCCCCTCCCCCCGGGCCGAACCCGGGTCGACCCCTGCGCTCCGCCTGCTGGGGGTGCCCGTGCGGTTCCACTTCACGTTCGTCCTGCTCCTGATCTTTCTCGTCCTCCTCGGGCTCGGCGGGAGCCAGTCGACGGCCATGACCGCGGTCTACGTCGCGGCCCTGTTCGGCTCCGTCGTGCTGCACGAGCTCGGCCACGCCGTCGTCGGGCGGCGCTACGGCATCGGCACGACGGAGATCGTCCTCTACCCGATTGGCGGCATCTCGCGCCTCGCCCGGCAGCCGCGGGCGCGCGAAGAACTCTGGATCGCGCTCGCCGGTCCCGCGGTGAACCTGCTGATCGCCGCCGCGCTCCTGGGGGGACTCGCCGCCACCGGTCGGCTGCAACCGGTCGCCGAGCTCGGACACGCAACCGACGCCAACCTGCTCGAACGTGTCGCGGTCGGCAATCTGTTCCTCGGCGCCTTCAACCTGCTCCCCGCCTTCCCGATGGACGGCGGCCGCGTGCTCCGGAGCCTGCTCGCCCGTTGGTGGCCCGAGGAGCGGGCGACGGCGATGGCCGCCGCCGCGGGCCGCGCGCTCGCGGTAGCGATGGGACTCGTCGGGTTGCTCGGTGGCAACGTGCTGCTCGTGTTCGTCGCCCTGTTCGTCTACCTGGGCGCCACCCAGGAGGGCGTCGCGGTGCGGAGCCGCGCACTCACCGCAGGCGTGCCGGTGCGCGCGGCGATGGTCACCGACTTCCGCACGCTCTCCCACGGCGAGAGCCTGCGCGCGGCGGGCGAGCTGCTCCTCGCCACCTCGCAGCAGGACTTCCCGGTGGTGGCGGGCGGGACGGTCCTCGGATTGCTGACGCGCACCGCGCTTCTGCGCGCCATCGTCTCGGAGGGTCCGGACGCCTACGTCGCCGGGGCGATGGATCGTGGCTTCGCGCGGGTCCGTCCGGACGACGACCTCGCCGAGGCGATGACGACGATGGGCGGCGTCAGGTCCTGCGTGCTGGTGATGGACGGCGATCGTCTTCTGGGCCTGCTCACCGCCGAGAACCTGACCGAGTTCCTCCTGCTGCGTCAGGTGCGGGCCGCGTGGGCGGCGACGCACGCTCCAGGGTGAGCGTCAGCGAGCCGGCGCAGGAGCGGGCGGCGGCGCGCCGGACTCGAGGTCGGCCTCGACGGTGAGCATGCTCCAGGCGAGCCAGGCCGCGGCGAACAGCACGATCCCCGCGAGCAGCAGCTTGTGGTGGCGCTTCATCGGCCTCGTCTAGCACGTGGGGGATCGGAACCGCAGCGCGGCACGGAGGCGGCGGAAGCCCCCCGCGCCCGCGATGCGAGGTCGAGGACGTGATTCGCGGGCGCGAAGGTGCTACGGGCGGCGTCGTGACACGCGAAACCCGCGACTGGCCCACCGCCGCCCACCAGTGCCCGAAGCAGGGGCTGGTGATGCTCCGCTTCAAAGGCGCCGCGCGCGACGGCAACTCGGTGACCTGCGCCGCGTGCGACACGACCCTCGTCTACCGCAAGCCGGCCCCCAGCGGCGCCGGGGGCGAGCAGGGTCCCCGCACCCATTTCTGACGCGCGCGGACTTGGGCGCGAGATTGACAACGCGGGGCCGGCCGCGCCAGAAGGCCAGGCGACTCAGCGTCACGGAGGGGGGACCATGACACGACGCGCTCACGTCACCGGCGTACTCGGCCTGGCGATGCTCGCCGGCTGCGCGACCTCGACCTCATCGAGCCGACCCGTCAGCGGCCCCGCCGCGCAAGACGATCGTCCTCGGCGTCACACGCCTCGATCCCGACGAACCTCACCATGCGGCACGACGAGCAGCTGGTGTTCGTCAACACCGTCGACCAACCCCGTGCAGCTGGAGTTCATCAACCCGAAGGACCAGACGGGCATCGTCTGTCCGGAGACCCCCTCCGACAGCAGGCGTGCCCCGCAGGGTGCCTGGGCGATGGTGCAGAAGAGCGGCGAGGGCCACCTGCAGGCCAACGTTCCGCCCGGCGAGTTCCGCAGCACCTGTACGCTCGCGCTCGGCTCCTACGTTTACGTGGTGCGGCCGATCTCGATGCAGATCCAGAGCCCGGATCTGAATCAGGGTCTCCAGGGCACGATCACGGTGAAGTGACGCCTTCTCCCGTGTGCCACCCGGGCACACGCGGGTTGTCACGAGCGACACGGCGCGCGCGGGGAACGAACGGATTTCCTTGCTCCGCGGCTGGCCCTCCGCTTGCTCCGGTACGTCTCGTCGGTGCAGGAGGGTCGGGCAGCCGCAAACCACAGATAGTCCCGGCTCCTCCTGCGCCCTCCCCTCCAGGGGGTCACTCCGGGGGGCCTCACACCCTGAGGAGGACGCCCCGCGCGCGGCGGCCCGTCGCCCGCGCCACCGCCCGCGCGTAGAGCGCGACCTGTCGGCGGTACTCCGCCACGCGACCCGCGAGCTCGACGTCGGTCTTCAGGTCCACGACCGTCCACACGTCGTCGTCGAGGAACGCGACGTCGAGCACGCCCTCGACGAGCGACCCGTCGTCGAGCGCCAACGCGACCGGCGCCTCGCGACGGCACCCTCCGTCGCGAGCCGCGGCGGCGGCCCGCCGCAGGAGCGGATGCGCGAGGGCGCGGGATGCGGCGTCCGCGGCCGCCGTCACCTCGTCCGCAGGAGCGCCCAGCAACCGCCCCTCCACGACGGCCGCCGCGGCGACCTCGTCGGCGGTGGCGTCGAGGTCGATGCGCGACACGAGCGCGTGCACGAGCGTCCCGAAGCGCGTCCCGTGCGGTCGCCCCGGTGCGATGTCGCCCAGCGCGACCTCCACCTCGTCCGTGGCGATGTCGTCGCCGGCGGTCCCCGCCCAGGCCGTGGCGGCGGTCACCTGTCGACTCGGCGCGATGCCGCGGGCGCGATCGGCCGCGCGTGCGCGCTGCCACGCCGCGTGCGCCTCGATGCCCGCCGAGGAACGCCGTTCGCCCTCATCGGCCTCGAGCAGCCGGCGCTGGCGCAACCCGACCGACTCGCGGGGATCGAGGACGAGCGTACTCGGATCCCACCACACCACGCGATGGGCGCCGGCTTCGGGCCGATGTTCCCCTGGCGTGACGGCGGTCGCCGGCCGACGCACCCGCGGCGGACGCTCGACGAGCGTCTCGCCGCCGAACGGCGGGCAGCCCGCCGCCGCGTCCGGCCGTGCGCCGTCGGGCGGGTAGAGGACGGGATGCAGCCGCGACAGCCAGCCGTCGTGACGTCCCTCGCCGACCGCCGAGACGACGAGGAGATCGCGCGCCCGGGTGGTCGCCACGTAGAGCAGCCGCGCCGCCTCCTCGCGCTCGCGCTCGTGCTCCTCGTCCGCATGCTCCGCCAGTTCGGCCGGGGCGACTCCCGCCAGGCGCTGCGCACACAGCCCCCGCTCCGTATCGACCCAGCGTGACGACGTCGCGACCCGTCTCGTTGCACGTCGGGTCGGCGAGGATCACCACCGGGAACTCGAGCCCCTTCGCGCGGTGGACGGTCATCAGGCGCACGCCCTCGGTCCCCTCCTCCACGATGGGCGCTTCGCTCGCGTCGCCGCGCTCCGCGTCGTCGTCGAGGCGCTCGACGAAGGCGCGGAACGACGTGACGCCGCGCCGCTCCGCCCGCCGCGCGAGATCGAGCAGGCGGCCGACGTTGGCGAGCGCCTGCTCGCCGGTCGGCCAGACCGCGAACGCCGCGTGCGCGCGCACCGCGGCGAGGAGCGTGCTGATCGTGTCGGCGATCGAGTGGCGGTTGCGATGGCGATGGAGATCGCGCAGCACGCCGAGCCCCTGCGGCGACCTCGGCGAGACCGGGGTCCACGTCGGCAGCGATCGTCCGGAATGGGTGCAGCGAACCCACCTGCGTGCGGAAGGCGAGGAGCGCGTCGTCGCCGAGCGCGAACAGCGGCCCGCGAAGCGTCGCGAAGACCATCAGCTCGTCCTCGGGACGCTCGATGGCGGCGAGCGCGTTACGCAGCGCCTCGATCTCCTCGCGGACGTGGAACGAACCGCCACCGACGAGGAGGTGCGGCACGCGGCGCGCCTCGAGTGCCCGCACGTAGGGTCGGGTCACGTCGCGCCCGAAGCTCTGGAAGCGGCGGAAGAGGATGCAGACGTGTCGTGGTTCCACCGGGACGCGCACGGCGGGATGGTCCCGCTCCGTGACCGTCCAGCCGCTGTCGCGCCAGAGCCAGTCGACGAACGCCCCCACCGCGTCCGGCAGCGACGCCTCGACCCGCCAGTTGACCACCTTGTTACCGAAGTCGCCGTAGGGCGTGGGAACCGGCAGTGCGACGAGCGCCGGTTGGCTCGGCCACCTGCGACCGGGACGGCGACAGCGGCACGTAGCGCGCCTGGCTCGGCGAGCGGCCGTCCATGCAGGGTGCGAACGCGACGTTCACGGCTTCCTGCAGCTCGGGGACGGCGCGAAAGCTCACCTGGAGGTCGAGCACATGCGCCCCGGCGGCCACGAGCTGGCGCTTGACGCCCTCGTAGAGCGCCACGTCGGCGCGACGGAAGCGATAGATCGACTGCTTCGGATCGGCGACCAGGAACAGCTTGCCGGTCACGGGGCGGACGCGGCGCCAGTCGCCCTCGCCGGGATCGTCGGCGGCGAGGAGCAGCAGCAGCTCCGCCTGCAGCGGATCGGTGTCCTGGAACTCGTCGACGAACAGGTGCGTGAACCGCTCCTGCAGCGCCGCTCGCACGGCCGCATCGTCGCGCACCAGGTTCCGCGCACGGAGCAGCAGATCGAGGAAGTCGAGACAGCCGGCGCGTCCCTTCAAGTCCTCGTAGCGGTCGACGACGCCCCACAGCTCGTCGCGCAGCCGCGGCGCCAGATCGCGACCCGCCGCGTCGGCGAATGCGTCCAGGCTCACGGCGATCGCGTCGCGGCGCGCCATCAGCGCGGCCTTGGCCTCGGTGCGGTTCCACCCGACCCACCGCCAGTGGTTCTCCCCGCGGAACCGGATCAACGCCGCTTCGAGCCAGTCCTCGTCGCGACCGTGCACCTCGTCCCGGCGGACGACCTCCTCGACGAACCGCGCGATCTCGACCAGCGACCTGGTGAACCAGTCGTCGGGATCGAGGGTGGGGACGGCGGCGCCGAGCGCGGTCAGGTCATCGAGCAGCGCCGCAATCGCGGGGCCGCGGGCGAAGGCCTCGTGCCGCCACGGCGCCGGGAAATCGCGACGATCGACGAGATCGGCCGCCGCGCGGCGGAGTGTCGCGCGCGGTCCCGCGCCGTAGCCGGGACGGCGGCGGAGCACGCGACGGACGCCTTCGGTAGGCGCAGCGAGCTGCTGCTCGAACCAACGGCCGAAGGCACGATCGAGGAGCACGCCCGAGGCGTCTTCGGGAACGACCTCGAAGCGCGGGTCGACACCGGCCGCGACGGGATACTCGCGCAGGAGATCGGCGCAGAAAGCGTGGATGGTTCCGATGCGCGCCTCCTCGAGCTCGGCGAGGGCGCGCTCCAGACGCCGCGCCGCCGGCGACGTTCCCGCCGCTGCACGCTCGTGCTCGATCTGCTCCCTGAGCCGGAGCTTGAGCTCGCCCGCGGCGGCCTCGGTGAAGGTCACCGCGACGACGCGGGCCAGCTCGGCCCGGCCGCGCATGACCGCCGCGACGATCCGGTCGACCAGCGCCGTCGTCTTCCCGGTGCCCGCCGCCGCCTCGACCACCAGGGTGGTGTCGAGGTCGGACGCGATGCGATCGCGCGCCACCTGATCGGCGAGCGCCGTCACGGTAGCCTCCGCAGGGCGAGGAGCTCCTGGATCCTCGGTTCGTGCTGCGGCTTGCGATGCCAGCGCGTCTCCTCCCAGGGACCGCAGACGCGACGGTAGTCGCAGTACCGGCAGCCGTCCTTCTCCGGCGCCGCCGGCAGGAACCCGCCATCGAGCGCACGCCCGACCGTCGCCACGACCTGCGTCACGGCGGCCCGTCCCTCGGCATCGAGGGTGACTTCGCGCTCCGCGAAGCCGGCGTCGGCGGTGCAGTAGTAGAGCCGACCCGATCGCACGGGCGCGCCCAGGAGCTGCTCCGTGGCGAGCGCATAGAGGAGCGGCTGCAACGCCTCGCCGCCGTCGACGACGAAGTCGGCGCTCACGCGGACGCGACCGGTCTTGTGATCGGTGACGCGCAGCGTGCCGTCGTCGTGCCGCTCGACCAGGTCGATCGACCCGCGCAGCGACAGGCCACCCGCGACCGGGACCGGCGTGTCCACGCTCGCGGGATCCTGCAGCGGTCGCTCGCGATCCACGACGCCGAACGACAGCTCGAAATGCGCCGGTACCCAGCCGGACGGGTCCCGCGCCGCGCGTCGCACCCATTCCCGCAGGTCGGCACGCACCCCCGTGATGCCGTCGTCCCACACGCGCGCGATGGCGGGCGCGAGCCGCTCGGCGTAGGCGTCCGCCACCGCCGTCACGGCCGCGTCCAGCACCGCGAGGGCGCGCGGCAGCCGGGGCGCGTCGAGCGGCAGGAGCCCCTCGGCCCGCAGGGCCGTCAAGACTTCGAATTGCACGTCGTGGACCAGCGCCCCGCGCGTGAGCGGATCGAGGGTTTCGATGGCGGTCGCCTCCTCGCGGGGCGCCAGTCGATGCACCGCCTGGAGCAGGAAGCGGTACGGGCACGCGGCAAAGTGCTGCAGCGCCGTCGGCGAGTACGAGCGCGCGCTCAGCTGGTGGCGCGCCAGCGCGTCCCTCGCGAGCGCCCCCGGGCGGATGAGGCCGTCGGCGACGGTCCACTTGTCGCTCCACCGACGCCAGCGCGCGCGCAGCGCGCGCGCGAGGTGCGGATTGGCGCCGAGCAGGTAGCGCGCGGCACCGGCGACGGTCGCGTCGTCGACCTGGAGCAGCGGGGCGATCAGCGCGAGGTCGTACTCCGCCTCGTCGATCGCCGCGCCGGCGTCGTCGGGCGCGGGCCAGCCGAGCCGTGTGGACGACTGCTCACGCGTACGCTCGTTCAGCTGCGCGAACCCGGGCAGCGCGCCCTCGGCCGCGCGGAGCACCTCGAGCGCATAGAAGGACGGGACGCGCGGCCGCGCCTGCTCGACGTCGAGGCGTGGATACGACAGCACGAGCGTCTGCGTCGCCGACCCCGCCGCGAGGCGTAGCGCCAGGCGCTCCTCGGCGACGCGCTCCGTCTGCGTCGGCAACTCCCGGGCGATCGATCGGCGCGCGACGTCGGAGAGCAGCGGATCCTGGACGAGCTTCCGCGGGAAGAGCTTCTCGGCGAGCCCGGGCACGCACACCACGTCGAAGGCGAGGCCGCGCATCCCCTCGGGGGTGGCGACGAACACGGAGCCGTAGCGGCGTCCGGCGGGCGCCAGCTGCAGATCGCGCAGCCGCAGGCGCAGCACCTGCTGCACCTCGTCGAGATCGGCGGGGCCGACCGGCGCCATCGGCTCCAGCTCCCCGAGGGCGGCCAGCACGGATTCCGGCTCGCGCAACGCGGCGGTCGCGAGCGAACGCAGGTGTCGCAGCCACTCGCCCCAGGTCGCGCGGTCCGGCAGTGCGGCCAGGCGGTCGATGAGCGGCAGGGCCACCGCCTGCAGGTGGCGGAGATCGGTGAGCTGCCGATCGAGCAGCGCGGCGCGCGCCTCGTCGGCGTCGTCGAGCCCCGCGCGACGCGCGGCGATCTCGGCGGCGAGACCCTCCAGACGGCGGCGCCAGCGCTCGCGTCCCCCGATGACCGCGGCGTCGACCAGGACGCGTTCCCATCGCCACGGGGCCCTCGCCGTGCCGGCGATGACGCGGACGTCCTCGGGATGCGGCATCGGCCCGTCGACCGGCTCGGGAGCCGGAACGTCGGGCGGCGGACGGCGCTCGTCGGCCGGTGGAACCCAGACGCCGTCCGCGGGACCGTCGGGATCGGGAACCTGCGCGAGGGACACGTACTCCGCGAAGCGCGACGCGGAGAGCCCGTCCGCGGCACATGCGAGCAGCGCCAGCAGCGCACGCCCGGCCGGATGCGGGCGCATGGTGCCGCGCGCGAAGAAGAGCGGGACGCCGGCCCGGCGGCAGGCCTCCTCGAGGTGCGCGACGTAGTCGACGGGGGCGTGCAGCACCACCGCCATGCGGTCGAAGGGGACACCACGGCGCGCGGCGTCGAGCAGCCGGCGCGCGATCTCGACCGACTCCCGCGCCTCGCCGGGCCACGAATCGAGCGTGACGCTCGCATCGAGCGTCGGCCGCGGCGGCGCGGAAGGCTCGAACAGGTACCTCTGCACCGCGTCGAGCGACCGATCACCCGGCCGCGCGTCGAGCCGCTCCGCGGTGATCGAGAGGATGTCCTCCAGGCGCTCCGCCGCCCGCACGTCGCCCGACGCCGCCGTCGCAAGGACGAGCGGCGCACGGGACGCCAGGGCCCGGGCCAGCGTCACCTCGGCCGGCGTCGCGAGCGGCAGGTCGAGCAGGATCAGCGGCACGCCGACCGGGGACGGCGCGCCGGCGACCGCCCGCGTTGCCTCTCCGAGAACGCTCGCGCGATCCGCCAGCCCGGCCGTCAGCAGCTCGGCCGCGATCGCCGCCGCCAGCGCGGCGAGGTCGGCACCGCCGCGGGCCGCTGCCGCCAGGCCCGCCGGATCGATCCCGTGGTCGCGCAGCTCCGAGACGGTCCGGGCGACGGCGGCCGGAAACCCGGGTAGCCCCGCGACCGGCGCGAAGTACGAGAGGCTGCCGGCGCCGAGCAACCGGTGCACGGCACGCGCCGCGATCGCCTCGAGGGCGAGCGCGCTCGCCGGAGCCAGTCCCTCCTGCGCCAGACCCGGAAGCGCCAGTTCGACGGCGAGTGCACCGAGGGTCGTCCGTCGGAGCCCGAAGCGCGCGCCGCTCGCCGCCGCGGCGGTGCGCACCAGCTCGTCGCCCGCATGCCACCCGGCAGCGACCACGAGGACCTCGTCGGACGGCGCCCGCTCGTCGAGCCACGCTCTGACGACGTCCAGACGCGCGGCCGCCGCCCCCGCGACGACGAGGCGCGCGCGGGGCGCGATCATGCCGCAAGTCCAGCGGGGGTCAGGTCTGGGTGCCGGCGCCGGCGAGCCAACGATCGCTCCACTGCATGAGCGTCAGGATCACCGGGTGCAGCGCGCGGCCGCGATCGGTCAGGACGTACTCGTGGCGCACCGGCCGCTCCGAATAGAGCACGCGGTCGAAGATTCCCTGCTGGACGAGTCGCTGCAGGCGCGCCGCGAGGATGTTGCGGGCCAGACCGAGGCGGGTGCTGAACTGCTCGAACCGACGGATGCCGCCAAACGCCTCCTGGAGGATGAGCAGCGTCCACCGCTCGCCCACCACCTCCATCGCGCGCGACACCGGGTCCTGTCGTTGGCCGACGTTGCTCCATCGCATGGCACCGGGGTTCTAACCCGACTCCGTTGCCTGAGAAAACCTACAGCGTCCTTGATAGCACCGCCAGAGTGCGGTGCATGGTATGAGGGGGCATGCGCGTGGTCTCGCTGGTGCCGGCCGCGACCGAGATCACGGCCGTGCTGGGGCGGACCGCCGACCTGGTGGGTGTCAGCAACGACTGCGACTGGCCGCCCGAGGTACGCGCCCTCCCCCGTGTCACCCGAACGCGCCTCGACCGGGACCTCGCGGGCGGCGCGGTCGACCGGCAGGTCCGCGCCGTCCTCCCCGACGCGGGATCCCTCTACACCCTCGACGACCTGGGTCTGCTGCGCCCGGACGTGGTCCTGACCCAGGGGCTGTGCGCGGTGTGCGCCCCTTCCAGCGACGTCGTCCGCCAGGCGGTCGCGGACCTCGATCCAGGGCCCCATCTGCTCAGCCTGGACCCGATGCGGCTCGCGGACGTCCTCGCCGACGTCCGGGCGGTCGGCGACGCGCTCGGCGTCCCCAGCCGGGCCGCGGCCGTGATCGCGTCGCTCGAGGCCCGCATCGAGGCCGTCCGCCGCCGGCGCGTGGGGGGCCGCCCCGTGCGCTGCGTCCTGCTCGAGTGGATGGCGCCGCCGTTCTGCAGCGGCTTCTGGAACCCCGAGTTGATCGCGATCGCGGGCGGCATCGATCCCCTCGGACGGCCCGGAGAGCCTGCCCACGAGGTCGCCTGGGACGCCGTGCGCGCCGCGGCGCCCGAGGTGATGGTGATCTCCGCCTGCGGCTGGACGGTGGAGCGGGCGCTCGGCGACCTGCCCACGCTGGTCGCGCGGCCGGGGTGGTCGGAGCTGCCCGCCGTCCGAGCGCGTGCCGTCTGGGTCGTCGACGGAACCGCGCATCTGAGTCGTCCGGGCCCGCGGCTGATCGACAGCCTCGAGCTGCTCGCGGCGCTGTTCGATGGCGAGCGGCCGAACGGCGCGATGCAGGTCGCGTGATCTACGGAGCTACCACGAAGACCGCCCCCTTCATGTTGGTGGGCGGGACCCCGTGGATGTCGCAGTAGAAGCCGTACGCACCGAGCGCCGACATCGTGAAGGCCTGGGACGTCCCCGAGCTCGTCGGAGCGATCGGGTTCGACGAGCCGTCCGGCGTCTTGACGACACCGGAAACGGTGCCGCCCACCAGCGGATGGAAGGTGAACGGTCCCTGGAAGGTCACCTGGGTACCCGCCCGCACGATCAGGCAGCTCGGGCTGTAGGCGAAGTCTGCAAAGGTGACGGTGACCGCGCTCTGCGCCGTCAGATCGGTGGCCGTGGCCGGATCACAGGCGTTCACCGTGGGCAGCGTCGTGCTCGTCGTTGTCGACGTCGATGTCGTCGTGGCGGGAGCCACCACGAAGATCGCCCCCTTCATGTTGGTGGGCGGGACGGCGTGGGTGTCGCAGTAGAAGCCGTAGCCGCCGATCGCCGACATCGTGAAGGCCTGCGAGGTCCCGACGCTCGTCGCGGTGATCGGGTTCGATGGGCCGTCCGGCGTCTTCACCAGACCGGCCACGGTGCCGCCGACCAGCGGATGCGCGATGAACGCCCCCTGGAACGTGACCTCGGTGCCCGCCTCCACGATCAGGCAGCTCGGGCTGTAGGCGAAGTCCGCGAAGGTGACGGTGACGGCGCTCTGCGCCGTGAGATCGATCGCCGTCGCCGGATCGCAGCCGTTCACCGTGCCGGGCAGCGTGGTACTGGTCGTCGACGTACTCGACGTCGAGGTCGAAGTGGACGTGGACGTCGACGTGCTCGTCGACGTCGTGCTGCTGGTGCTGGTGGTCGTGGTCGCGCAGGTCGCGATCCCGGTCTTGCGGCAGGCCTTCAGCACGTCGCGCTTGCACTTCGCCTTCTTCTTCCGGACGCCGCCGATGCAGGCGTCGATCGCCGCGCCGCAGCCCTTGTTGCAGAGCTTGCGCAGTGGAACGGCGTCGGCGGCGAGCGCGACGACGAGTGTGAGGGCGACGGCGACGACGGTGCGCATGCCCGAACTCTACCCCGCGTGCCGGCCCGTCACGAGCGACAAAAAAGGGGGCTCCCGGCCGGGAGCCCCCTTCGTCAGGGACGATGGATGATCGGTCCTACTGGGTGCACATGGACGTGACCAGGTTGATGGCTCCCGGTCCAGGCAGACCGGCGACCGGATCGATGGTCGGACCGACGCTGCCGATGCAGAATACCGAGCCCAGTTCGCGCGTCGCGGTGCTGCCGCACGTGGGAATCGCGGCACCGGACGCACCATTCTCGATGATCCGGCTCGCAGTCAGCTTGCCGAAGGCACCCCGCTTCGGATTCGTCTGGCCGGGGCAGAAGAGAGCGGCGCCAGCGCCCGTGCACGCGCCCGCGACGTTGTTGCAGTCAGCGTCCGAGAAGCAGTGCTTGAACGCGCATGACGGACTCGGGCAACTCACGGAGGAGGCACAACGCGTGTCCTGCCAGTTGACGGTGCCCGTCGTGAGCGGAGCGAAGCCGATCGGCAACGTCGTCTGGAAGGTGCTGGAGACTCCCGGGAGACAGTCGGTGCTGGTGAGGCCCGACGCGATCGAAGTGCACGACAGGCCCGCTCTCATGCCGCGACTGCAGAGTCCTGCATTGCAGACCGGGCACGGCTGGTTACCGAGCACCGAGGACTCGACCAGATACACGCGTGATTGCAGCCCGACGCTCAGGTTCGCCGGACCGCTGGCGGCCGTGTCGATCGTACCGCTCGGCACCGTGTCGAACAGGTTCACGACGCACGTGGAGAGAGCAAGGTTGGTCGGGTTGACGAGCGGGAGCGGCGGTCCGAAGTAGCAGTTGCCCACCAGCTGACACGCGAACGGTATCGAGCCGCAATTCGCGTCGGTCGTGCAGGCGGCGTTGAAGTGCGTTCCGTCGACGCAGACCTTCGTGGGACCGGCCGGGTTCGAGCAGTTGTCCTGGGGCTTCGCGCCGGTGCCGTTGCTCGGACCGATGGTCAGGACCGATCCCGCCTGCGAGACGATGCCGAAGTACGAGTCGGAGCCGACGGGGATCTGCGCGCCCGGAACGTTGATGTTGCTCCCGCCGCCGAAATAGAGGCAGCCCTTGCCGAGCTGCGAGCCTGCGATCAGCACGTTGCTCGAATCCCGGAGCTCGCCATTGGTCGGCGCCGCGGCCGCCGGCGCGAAGGCCGGTCCCCCGCAGCTGGTCGTTCCGAGGTTGATGGTCAGCCTGAGCTTCGTCGCGCCGCCGCCGATGGTCGTGGACGTCGTCGACGTGGTCGACGTCGACGTGCTGGTGGTCGTGGACGAGGAGGTGGACGTCGATGTGCTGGTCGACGTGCTGGTCGTGGTCGGAATCGGCGCCGTCGTGCTGGTCGTCGACGAGGTGCTGGTCGACGTGGACGTCGAGGTGGAGGTGGAGGTCGTCGTCGAGGACGACGTTGACGTCGACGTGGACGTCGAGGTGGAGGTCGTGGTCGGCAGCGGAGCCGTCGTCGTGGTCGACGAGCTGGTCGACGTGGTCGTCGACGTGCTCGTCGACGTCGTGGTCGTCACCAGCGGCACGCCGGGGCAGAAGCCCTCGGCCGCCGGGTCCTTGATCTGGAAGGTCTTGATGTCGTCCTTCTTGAGCGTCCCGAGGACGAAGAGCATGTGGTAGCGGTCGCCGCCGTTGATCTCGAACAGCGCACAGCCACCCACGCCGGGGTTCGGCGGAAGCACGTTGATGGGGCCGTTCTTGCCGAGGATCGACGGCCTTGATCTGGAAGGTGCCGCTGTTCGACTTCTTGATCTGCGCCGTCTTCACCGGGCTGTTGGTGCCATCCTTGTCCTTGTACTTGTAGCCGGTGGAGCCCGACGGCGGCCCAGAACGGCTTGCCGCTCGCGGGATCGGTGCCCTGCGGCAGGTTGAAGACCTGATTGCTCGGGGTCCCGCCGGGCGCAGCGGTCACGGAGATGGTGAGGACGCGCGCCACTGACCGTGGGATCGCCCACGATCGTGTTGTCGCTCGGCTTCTCCTTCGCCTGATCGACGACCTTGCGCTTCGAGGGGATCGACGCCGGGTCTTCGGGTCCTTCACCTGCAGCTGCTTGCCGAGGACCTTCTGGTCGAGCGCGTACGCGACGCCAACTGCCGTCGCGACGACCGCCACCAGCGCCACGATGGCGACGCCAGACGACCACCGGAATCGGTTTCTCATGGTCTCCCCCTCCTTGCGGCTTGCGATGCTGCTCGTAGCACAGTTCGAGGGCAGGGAAACAGAAAAATGACTTCTGACGACCCCTGGCTGACCGCTGGTCAGCGATGCCCTGAGCAGGCGATCAGTGCGCGCACCCGTCTTGTATCGCCTTGGCCAACGGACTAGCGCTGACCGGCATGAAGATCGGGATCATGTTCGCGAACGCGGGTCCGCTCGGGCTTCCCGGAACGCTCCAAGTGCTGGCGCGGACTGCCGAAGCCGTGGGCGTCGAGTCCATCTGGACCGTCGAGCACGCCGTCGTCCCCGTCGGCTACAAGTCGACCTATCCCTACGACCCGAGCGGCAAGATGCCGGGCCCGGACGACATCGCGCTGCCCGATCCCATCCTGCCGCTCGCCTACGCCGCGGCGGTGACGAAGAAGCTCAAGCTCGCGACCGGCATCCTGATCCTGCCGCAGCGCCATCCCCTCTACGTCGCCAAGGAGATCGCGACCCTCGACGTGCTGTCCGAGGGCCGGGTGATCCTCGGCATCGGCGTCGGCTGGTTGAAGGAGGAGTTCGAGGCCCTCGGCATCCCGTTCGAGGAGCGCGCGGGGCGGACCGCGGAGTCCGTCCGCGCGCTGCGTGCCCTCTGGAGCGAGGGACCGCACGCCTTCGAGGGGCGCTACTACAAGTGGCCCGCGGTCGAATCGAACCCGAAGCCGGTGCAGAAGCCGGGGGTGCCGATCGTCGTCGGCGGCCACACCGAGATCGCCGCGCGCCGGGCGGCGCGCTACGGCGACGGCTTCTTCCCCGGCGTCGCATCGGCGGACACGCTCAAATCGCTGCTCGCCATCCTGCGTGACGAGTGCGGTAAAGTCGGTCGCGATCCGAAGTCGATCGAGGTCACCGCGGGCTGTCCACCCGACGTCGACACGATCCGGCGCTACCGCGATCTGGGCGTCGGACGCGTCGTCGTCCCCCCGCCGGCCTTCGACCCCGACGGCGTCCGCCAGGGTCTCGAGATGCTCGGCGAGCACGTGATCGCGAAGCTGTGATCGGCCCGAACTGACGCGCGCCGCTCACCCGGCGGGCAGGAACGCCCGGATAGCCGCGACCAGCTCGGCCGGCCGATCGAAGTGCACCATGTGCCCGGCGCCCGCGATCTCGACCAGGTGCGCATCGCGGAAGGCGCCGACGCGGCGGCGGAGATCGTCGGGCTCGAGGTAGACGGCGCCCGGCTGCCCGCGCCAGAACTCCCCCGACTCGGCGCCGTGGACGAGGAGCACCGGCGCCGCGATCCGGCGCCAGAACGCCATCGAGTACTCGAGGTGGAACGGCCCGGTCACCGACAGCGTGGCCAGCATCGGGTCGAACTTCCACTCGAGCATGCCATCTTCCCGGGCTCGGGTCCCCAGGAGTGCGAGGTCGCGCGCCTTCGCCTCCGGGACGCGCGGGTTGCGCTCGTGGAAGCGGCGGAAGGCCGCCTCGAGATCGGCGAGCCCGGGCGTCCGCGCGGCGCGGTCGATGCGCTCGAAGCCGTCGAGCGTCCACTGCACCTGATGCTCGAGCGGCTCGGGCGGCGGGCCGAGCCCCTCGATCAGGACGACCCGTGACGGCACGTCGGGGAAGGCGCCCGCATACGTTCCCACGATCTCGCCGCCCATCGAGTGGCCGATGAGGACCGGGCGCGCGAGCCGGAGCGCGCGCACCATGTTGTGCAGGTCGAGGACGAAGTGCCCGACGGCGTAGTACGGGGTGGTCTCGCTGTCCCCGTGGCCGCGCAGATCGAGCGTGTAGACGCGGAAGCGGTCGAGCAGCGCGCGGGCGAGGTCGTCGAACGAGTGCGAGTGGTCGCGCAGCCCGTGGACGATCACGAGCGGCGGCGCCGCCGGGTCACCCCAGTCGCGGAAGTGGATGCGCAGCGCGCCGCTGCGGAAGAACCGCTCGGTGTACTCGGGCATCGCTCACTCGGCGACGCCCATGCGCGTCTCGTCGACGAAGCGCTCGGTGGCGTCGTCGATCGCGCGCCCGCGGCGCCCGCGCGCTTGGTGGACGTAGAGCGTCGACGGGTCGACGCGCTCCTGCGTCGGCGGCGGCAGCGACATCTCGTAGCGGACCGGCTCCGCGTGGTCGGCGAGCTGCAGCTTCGGGTCGTAGACGCTCGAGAACTTGAACAGCATCTTGACGAAGTTCGTCTGCCCCTTCAGCGAGCAGCTTCGCGACGTTCTTCAGCGCCCCCCAGATCTGCTGCGCGCCGAGGTGCTTGCGGGTCGAGCACCTGCTGCGTCTGCACCAGCTCCTCGTAGAACTCCGGCAGCGGCAGCGTCGTCGGCAGCACCGCGTGCTGGATGTCGAAGAGGCGGTAGTCGCGCGTCGTCAGCTTGCGCGCCTCGGTGACCCAGGTCTCGGTGCCCGGGTAGGGCGTGTTCACGCTGATGTTCACGACCTCGGGGATGTCGACTGCACCACTCGCGCACGAGGCGGAAGCGGTCGCGGTCCCAGCTCGGGTCGGCGATGATGTTGATGGCGACGTTGACGTCGATCGAGCGCGCGAACTCGAGCGCCTCGAAGTTCTTCGAGAAGCTGATGCGCTTGCGGAACTTCTTGAGCCCCTCCTCGTCGATCGCCTCGATGCCGAGGAACATGATCTTGAGCCCGAGCCGCGTCCAGCGCTGGAAGACCTCCTTGTTGCGGAGCAGCACGTCGCCGCGCGTCTCGATGTAGTAGCGCTTCTTGATGCCGCGCTTCTCGATCGCATCCGCGAGCGCCATCCCGTGCTCGGCCTGGATGAACGCCACGTCGTCGACGATGAAGATGCCGGGCTCCCGGATCTGGGCCAGCTCCTCGGCGGCGCACTCGGGCGATTTCACCCGGTAGCTCCGCCCGTAGAACGTCCACGCGCTGCAGAACGTGCAGTCCCACGGGCAGCCGCGACTGAACTCGATCGACGCGCACGGGTCGAGCTGGCCGATGTAGTACTTGCGGCGGTGGCGCAGCAGATCGCGCGCCGGGAGCAGGTCGTCGAGGTGGTGCACGAACCCGGGCGGCGGTCCCTGCCCCTCCAGCGTGACCACGCCGGGCACCTTGAGGATCGCGCCGCGATCGTGCTCGACCGCCTCGAGGAGCGTCGGGATCGAGGGCTCGCCCTCGCCGCGGAGCACGCAGTCGAGCGCGCCGTCGGCGTGCTCGAGCAGCTCCTCGGCGGTGAACGAGCTGCTGTGACCGCCGACGAAGACGAAGCACTCCGGCAGCCGCGCCTTGGTGGCCTTCGCCAGATCGAGGATCTCCGGCACGTTGGCCAGGTAGTTGCACGAGAACGCGACCGCGTGCGGCCGCCACGTGTCGATCATCCGGAAGTAGTCCGCGTGACTCTCCACCTGGAGATCGACGAGGTCGACGGCGTGCCCGGCCTTCCGCGCCGCCGCCGCCACCAGCTCCAGCCCCGCCGGCTCGAGTCGAAGATAGATCTTCGAGTACATGAGCCGGCTCGGGTGCACCGCGAGAAATCGCACCCGCCGTTTGTACTGGACGCGGGGGGCGAATGCGAGTCGGGGCGGTTTGCGGCGGAGGCGCGGCGGGCGCGGGGGCGCGGCCTGCGCTCAGAGGCTGCGCGGCACCATCGAAGTCGATCCACGGCGTAGCGGGCGACGCCGCTCCGCCATTCGCGCCTGGCCGCACCCCCGCGCCCGCCGCGCCTCCGCCGGGTCCAGCGGCTTCGCGCTCTCGCGCTCCGCGCCTTGAGCGCGCGAGGATCGCGGGCTACCGTCGCCGGCGATGATTGCGTGTCTCGATCTGGAAGGCGTGCTGGTGCCCGAGATATGGATCAACGTCGCGGAGCGGACGGGGATCGCGGCGCTCAGGCGGACGACGCGGGACGAGCCCGACTACGACGTGTTGATGCGCGGGCGGCTGGCGATCCTCGACGAGCACGGGCTCGGGTTGCCCGACATCCAGCGCGTCATCGCCGGCATGGAGCCCCTCGACGGTGCACTGGAGTTCCTCGAGTGGCTGCGCAGCCGGACGCAGGTGGTGATCCTGTCGGACACCTTCGAGCAGTTCGCCCAGCCGCTCATGCAGAAGCTCGGGTGGCCGACCTTGTTCTGCCACCGACTGGAGGTCGACGGCGGTGGGCGGATCACCGGCTACCGGCTGCGGATCGCCGACGGCAAGCGGCGTGCGGTCGAGGCGTTCCGCCAGCTCGGCTTCCGCACCGTCGCCGCGGGCGACTCCTACAACGACACTGCGATGCTGGGCGCCGCCGACGCGAGCATCCTCTTCCGCCCGCCCCAGAACGTGATCGCCGACTTCCCCGACTTCCCGGTGGCAACGACCTACGCCGAGATGCAGCGCCTGTTCGTCGCCGGCAGCAACGGCGAACTGGTCGCGTAGCTCAGCGCGAAACCGGCCGCGCCGCCGGCGACAACGGCAACCGGCGCCGCTTCCGGATCTGCTGCACCAGGTCCGCGATCCGCGTGTGCCGCTCCCACGATTCGGTCGGGCTCGCCACCGGCTCGGGCGCCAACGTCCGAACCTTCGGCTCCCCCGTCCGTCGCGGCTCGCTCATATCGAACAGGATGAACGTCATCCCCAAGAGACTCAAGCGAGGAGGATGGGCTGTGGCGCCACGACCCGCCGGGCGGAGCGGCGGGTGTCCCGCGGAGGCGAGAGCGCGGCCGCTACGGAGCCATAGGCGGAGTAGGCCGCGCGCCTCGTCGCCTCCGCGGGACACCCGCCGCTCCGCCCGGCGCGACGACAGACTCAGCCCAGCCCCATTCGCCGCGCAATGATGACCTTCATGATCTCGTTCGTCCCCGCGTAGATCGACTGCACCGCCGCGTCGGCGTAGTCGCCCGAGATCGGATACTCGTGCATGAACCCGTAGCCACCGTGCAGCTGGAGGCACTCCCCGGTCAGCCGCTTCTGCAGATCGGTCGTCCAGTACTTCGCCATCGACGCCTCGACGACGACGTCATCGCCACGCACGTGCGATACCAGCAGCTTGTCGACGAACGCCTGCCCGATCTCGACTTCGGTGGCCAGCTCCGCGAGCGTGAACTGCGTGTTCTGGAACGCCGCGATCGGCTGGCCGAAGGCCCGCCGCTCCTTCACGTAGGCGACGGTGTCTGCCAGCGAGCGGCGACACGACGCGATCGAGCACACGCCGATGCAGACGCGCTCCTGCTGGAGCTTCTCCATCAGCATCTTGAACCCCTGCCCTTCCTTGCCGAGCAGGTTGGCGACGGGCACGCGGCAGTCCTCGAAGAAGATCTCGCTCGTGTCCTGGGCGGGCAGCCCGAGCTTCTCCAGCTTGCGACCGCGGCGGAAGCCGGGCGTGTCGGCCTCGACCAGCAGCAGGCTGATGCCCTTGTGCGGCGGGCGCACCTCCGTATCGGTCTTCGCGACGACGACGAACAGGTCGGCGAGCTGGCCGAGCGAGATGAACGTCTTCGATCCGTTCAACACGTAGTGGTCACCGTCGCGGACGGCCTTCGTCTGCACGTTGGCCAGGTCGGAGCCCGTGCCCGGCTCGGTCATGCAGATGCCAATCAGCATCTCGCCGCGGATCGCCGGCGGCAGGTACTTCCGCTTCTGCTCCTCGGTGCCCCACGTCGCCACGTACGGCATGCAGATCGACGAGTGGACGGTGGTCATGAGGCCGTGCGCGCGCCGGTAGCTCAGCTCCTCCATCACGATCGCATCGTAGAGGAAGTCCGCGCCGGCGCCGCCGTACGCCTCGGGCATGCAGGGGCCGAGGAAGCCCTCCTCACCCATGCGCCGCCAGGTCGTGCGGTCGGTCATGCCGGCGCGGTTCCACTCGGCGATCCGGGGCTCGATCTCGCGATCGGCGAAGCGCCGGAACTGGCTGCGGAAAAGGTCGTGCTCCTCGGTGAAGCAATCGCGTCGCATGCCGGGTGGCATATCGCGGGTGTCCCGCTGCTGCCAACCACCGCCGCCGGCCGGCTGGCGCAGAAAACCGAGTTTGCATAAGAACGAGACTCTGGCATCGGCCCGCCGACATCCCGGACGCCTGACGAGTGTGTTGGCCCTCGCCCTGATCGTCGTGACGTCCGCTGTGCATGAGGTGCGCGCCGATCCCGCTCCGGCGACCGCCGAAGCGCCTGCTCCCGACCCGCTCTTCGACGAGCCCACCGCGGACACGGACCGCCCGGGGTTTCCCGATCCGTTCGAGCGCGTGAATCGCGTCAGCTTCGGTTTCAACCGTCGGTTCGACCGCTGGGTCATCGACCCCGCGACCCGCGTCTACACGACCGTCGTTCCGGGTCTGGCGCGCCAGGGCATCCGCAACGCGCTGGCGAACCTGCTCTCGCCGTCGATCTTCGTCAACGACGTCCTGCAGCTGCGCCCCGTGGACGCGAGCGTCACCCTCAGCCGGCTCGTGGTGAACACCACGCTCGGCTCGTTCGGGCTGATCGACGCCGCGGCCATGATGGGGCTCGAGCGACACGAGGCCGACTTCGGCCAGACGCTCGCGCTGCTGGGCGTGCCGAGCGGTCCCTTCCTGATGGTCCCGTTCGCCGGACCCACGACGCTGCGTGACGGCACGGGCTATCTCGTCGACGTGCTCTTCCAGCCCGCCACCTGGCTGCTGCCGGCGACGCTCCTCTTCACCCCCGAAGGCACGCTGTTGACGACCGGGCTCAGAGAGGGCGGACTCGGCTTCACGACGCGCGAGACCCACGCCGCCGAACTGAAGGCGCTCGAGCGCTCGTCGGTCGACTACTACGCCGCGCTCAGGAACGCCTATTTCCAGGACCGCACGGCCCGCATCTGGGCACGCCCCCCGTGGTGGCGCCGCCCAGTCGAGGTCGCGAGCCACTAGATCCCGGCACTAGGGCGTCGGCGGCGTACCCTTGGCGCGGCCGGCGGCGAGATCGTCGACCTTGGCCCGCAGGCTCGTGGCCAGCCCGTCGAACCCTTCGCGCTCGAGCACCGCCGTGTAGTCCGATCGGCGGAGGGCCAGCTCGCTCACGGTACCCTTCAGGTAGACGTCGATGATGCGCCACGTCGCGGCGGGTTGGTGGAGCCGGTAGGTCAGCTCGACGTTCTCGCCCGGCGGATTGATCACCTGGGTGTGCACGATCTCGGTGTCGTTCGCCGCCGGCTCCTCGCTGCCCACCTCGAACCGCTGTTCGCCGCTGTAGCCATCGAGGTTGCCGGCGTAGTTCGCGATCGTGAACTCGCGGAACAGCGCAAGCCAGCGCGTCCGCTGCGCGTCGTCGAACGACTTCCAGTAGGTCCCCACCGCCTTCTCGGCCATGAACGGCAGGTCGAAGGCCTGGTCGACGGCGGGCGCGAGCCGATCGAAACGGCCCTTGTACCCCAGCGTCTTGGAGTTCTTGAGCGCGTCGAACAGCGCAGCGTTGAGCGCGGTCACGACCGGAGTGGCCGGCGCGTCGGCGGCGCGCGGCGTCGCCGGCGCGAGCGCGACGATGCTGGTGAGGAGTCCGATGGCGCAGGTTCTGGCGTGCACGCGCGCACGCTTAGCACATGCGTCGCGGCTTCCGAATCGGGGGACCTTTGCAGCCCGCGGAGCCCGGGATACCTTCGAGCCATGCGGAAGTGGATGATCGGCGCTGGTGTCGTCGCGGTGCTGCTCGGCGCGGCGCTCGCGGTCGTCGCGCTGGGATTGAATCGCTTCCTCACCGCCAATCGCGAGTGGGTGGAAGCGGAGGCCACCGCCGCCCTCGGCCGTCGCGTCGCTTTCCAGTCGCTCGAGGCGACGATCCTCGGCGGCGTCGGCGCGACCGTGCACGACGTCCGCATCGCCGACGACCCGCGCTTCTCGGACGGCGACTTCCTCACCGCGAAGGCGGTCACGCTGCGCGTGCGCGTGCTGCCGGCGCTGTGGGGACACTACGAGGTCCGCGGCATCACCGTCGACCAGCCGCGCATCACGCTCGTGCGCACGGCCGACGGCTTCAACGTCCAGACCCTCGGCGGCACGCCGGCCCCCACCCAGGGCGGCGGGACGACGCACGCCGGGGGCGCCACCGTACCGGCGCGCGTCCCCGAGTTCCTGGTCGGACTCCTCGGCATGCGTGACGGAGAGGTGCGACTCGTCGACCGGACGACGACACCACCCGCCGAGACGACCATCCGCGGGCTGGACGTCGAGGTCTCCGACCTGAGCCTCACGGCCCCGCTCCACCTCGTCGCCAGCGCCGCGGTGCTCGGCGCCGCCGAGCGGAACCTCCGCGCCAAGGGGACCATTGGGCCGATCGGCGACCCGCCGACGCCGCTGGCGGCACCGATCGACCTGGCGCTGACGCTCGGTCCCATCGACCTGACGGCGCTCCGCCGGGACGTGCCGCTCGCGGCGAGCGCGATCCCCGCGGACGTCACCGTTGGCGGCACGGCCGTCGGAGATGGCCATGTGACGGGGACGCTCGAGCGCCTGGCGCTGACGGGGGCCCTCGACGCCACCACCGCCGACCTCCGCTACGGGACCACCTTCCGCAAGCCCGTCGGCATGCCGCTCCACGCGGACGTGGCAGCGACGCGCTCCGGCGACGCGATCGATCTCGCCAAGCTCGGGCTCACGCTGGCCGATCTCCGGCTCGACGGCCGCGGTCGGATCGTGCCCGGCAGTCCCACCACCGTCGACCTCCAGATCGACGGCGCGCGCACGCCGCTCGCCGGATGGGACCGCCTGCTGCCGGCATTCGAGGGCGTCGCGGTCGACGGCACGTTCGAGTCGCACCTGGCCATCAAGGGACCCCTCGGTGGCGATCGGCTCCCGAGCATCGACGGCTCGGTGGCGCTCGCGGGCGTGAGCGCGCGGAAGCAGGGCGCGCCGTACCAGATCGACGGTCTCACCGGCACGATGACCTTCTCCGGCGACCGCGCCGAGCTGCCCCCGACGACCTTCCAGCTCGGCGGCGCGCCGGTCCAGGTCGCGGCCCGCGTCGAGAGCTTCGCCGTACCGAAGGCGCACGTCGACCTCTCCGCGGCGGCGCTGCCCGCGGCGGCCCTGGGCGTCGCCGCTCCCGGAGTCACCGCGCCGGAGATCCTGCGCGGTCTCGCGCTCGCTCTCGATCTCCGCACCGAGAACGGCGCGCCAGTGGTCGCGGGAACCGTGGCGTCGGCGTCCGGCAGCGTGCGCGACCTCGCCTACGAGGACCTGAAGGCGACGCTCGGCTACGCCGCCGGCATCGCCACCGCCGACGATCTCGCGTTCCGCGCCTACGGCGGCACCTACGCGGGTCGCGTACGGGTCGACGCGCGCGACGCGAAGGCGCCGCGATTCGAGAGCCGGTCGACGGTCCGCGGCATGTCGGTCGAGCAGCTCGCCGCGACCCGCGCCCCAGCGGTGGCGCGAAGTCTCGCCGGTCGTCTCGACGCCGACCTGACCCTGAGCGGCGCCGGCACCTGGTGGGATGCGCTCCAGCACACGCTGCGCGGCAGCGGCCGCGCCGAGGTCCGCGACGGGATGCTCCGCGGCGTCAACCTCGCCGACGAGGTCCTGAGCGGCGTCGGTGGCGCGGGGACGCTCGTCACCCTCGTGCCCGAAGGCATCCGCCGGAAGCACCCGGAGCTATTCGGCGCCGACGACACGCGCTTCGATCAGCTCGGCGGCAGCTTCACCATCGCCGACGGCGTCGCGCGTACCACCGACGCGATCGTCGCGGCGCGCGACTACACCATCCACGGCGCCGGAACCGTCACCCTGAACGGCCGCGTCGACATGAAGGCGACGTTCACGGCGTCGGATGCGCTGACGCGCGACATCACCGCCGCGGTGCACGAGGCGCGCTACCTCGCCGACGACCGGGGTCGGATCGCGCTCCCCTTCGGGGTTGCCGGCATCCCACCGTCGCTACGGGTGGAACCCGACGCGTCCGTCATCGCGCGCGCGCTCCAGCGGGGCCTCGCCGAGAAGGGCGTCGAGGCGCTGCTCGGCGGCAAGAAGGGTGGCAAGCCCAATCAGGCGGAGGACGCGATCCGCAAAGGGCTGCAGGGTCTCTTCGGCGGACGCTAGACTAGGCCGTCCCGGTCATGGCGCGGCTCACGTCCCACAGCCGCGCCGCCACCGCGTCGTCCTGCGCGGCGTGCGATGGTCGCGTCGGATGGCGATTCACGAAGTACCCGCCGGTGACGTGCTCCACCTCCGGAGACGAGGCGAGATAGACCGCCGTATCCGCACCCTGGTCCGGGGTACGGAAGAAGGGGGCGATCACCTTCGTCAGCACGGTGGCTATGCGCCCGTTGTTGTGGCCGAGCCGCGTCGCCACCGCGCCCGGGTGGAGGCAGTTCACGGTGACGCCGCTGCCCGCGATGCGCCGCGCCAGCTCGCGCGTGAACAGGATGTTGGCGAGCTTGGAGGAGCCGTACACCTTCATCCCGCGGTAGCGCCGCTTCCAGCCGAGGTCGTCGAAGTCGATCGCGCCCCAGCGGTGCGCGTCGGAGGCGACGTTGACGATCCGCGCCGGCGCGCTGGCGGTGAGGCGGTCGAGAAGCAACGTGGTCAGGAGGAAGTAGGCGAGATGGTTCACCGCGAAGACCGTCTCGATTCCGTCCGCGGTCTCGCTGTAGCCGAGGTTCACCACGCCGGCGTTGTTGAGCAGCACGTGGATGCGCGGATGACGCGCGAGCAGCTCGCCGGCCAGGCGGCGGACCTCGGCCTGGACCGAGAGGTCGCCGAGCAGGAGCCCGACGTCCGCGTTCCCGGACGTCGTGCGGACCTCGGCGAGCGCCGCCTCGCCGCGCGCACGATCGCGGCCGACCAGCGTCAGCGTCGCGCCCATTCGCGCCAATGTGATTGCGGCCGCCTTGCCGATCCCCGACGTGGCGCCGGTGATGATGCACACGCGCCCCCGCATCTCGTCAGCCATGGTTCCTCCCTCCGAGCGCCCACAAGGCGATCCCGGTCGCCGTCGCGACGTTGAGCGAGTCGACGCCCGGCGCCATCGGAATGCGGACGGCGTCGTCCGCCGCCGCGAGCGCCGCCTCGCCGAGCCCCGGGCCCTCGGCGCCGACCAGCAGCACGACGCGCGCGTCCGACGGCAGGCGGACGGCGTCGATCGGGGTGGCGTCGGCCCGCGGCGTGAGGGCCACGATCCGGAGACCCGCGGCGCGCAGTCGCGCCAGGTCGCCCGGCCACGAGACGGCACGTGCGAACGGCACGTGCAGCGCCGCTCCGGCCGAGGTCCGGACGGCCTTGCGATAGAGCGGATCGCAGCACCCCGGCGAGAGCAGCACGCCAGCGGCGCCGAAGGCATGCGCGTTGCGGAACACGGCGCCGACGTTGTCGGCCTGCGCGAGGTCCTCGCAGGCGACGAGGAGCCGCGGCGCGCCGGCGACGAGCGAATCGAGCGACGCCGGCGCCGAGCGCTCGCCGAGCGCTACCGCACCACGATGGAAGCCGAAGCCGGCGACCCGGGCGATCACGGCGTCGGGCGCGACGTACACCGCCGGCGCCGCGTCGAGGACGTCACGCAGTCGCTCGCGCTGGGCCGGCGTCACGAGCACCGACCGCGTGCGGAAGCGCGGCGCCGTCAGCAGCGTCCGCACCACCGTCGGCCCCTCGGCGATGACCAGCCCCTCGCGCGCGAACCGCTCCGCGGCCTGGAGGTCGCGGTAGGCGTCGAGGCGCGCGTCGGCCGGATCGTCGAGCAGCTCGAGCGTCATCCGAGCTCGGCCGCCGGCATCACGCGCGGCCGCCCCGGGGCGCCCGGCGCCGCCAGTCCGAGGTCCTCGTAGATCGCGTTGGCGATGGCCTCGAAGCGCGGATAGTGCCGCGCGCGGCCCGGCATGCCGTTGGTGACCGCAGCCACGACCAGACCTTGCTCCGGATCGCAGAAGCCGACGGACGACTGCGCACCGCCGTGGCCGAACGTGCGCGGCGAGCAGTGGCGCCCGAACATCATCGCATCGATCATGAACCCGAGGCCCCAGTCGATGACGATGCCGAAGGTGCGGTCCATCATGCCGACGCGGTGGCGCGCCGTGAGCGCTTCGACCGCCTGGGGAGAGAGCAGCCGCACGCCGCCACGCGTCCCGCGGCCAGCGAGCATCTCGTAGAAGATGCCCAGCTCGCGGATCGGGCCGCGCCCGCCCCCACCCGGGACGGAGCGCGCCGCGACGGCCTCGGTGTCGAGGCGCTTCAGCGGCCGCGGCGTCGCCGTCTCGGTGTTGTGCATGAGCCCGATGCGATCGCCGTACGTGCGCCAGCGTTCGGGTGGGACGCCTACCCAGGTGTCGTGCATCCCGAGCGGCTCGCAGATCGCTTCGCGGACGTAGCGCGCGAAGGGACGACCGTCGACCCGTCGGACGATCTCCGCGAGGACGAACATGCCGGACGTCGGGTGATAGCCAGCCGTGCGCCCCGGCTCCCAGTCCTTCTCGAGCGGCGCCGCGACGATGCGCGCCAGCGTCTCCTCCCACGACACCGCGAACGGCCCGTCGATCTTCCCGAAGCGATCGGCCCAGCGAAACCCCGCCGTATGGGTGAGCACGTGGCGAATCGTCACGCGCGCCTTGCCTCCTACGCCGAACTCCGGGACATGCCGCGCGACCGGGTCGTCGAGGTCGAGCAGCGCGCGCTCCCAGCACTGCGCCACCGCCACCGCGACCAGCGGCTTGGTGCTGGAGAACCACGGCATGAGCGTGTCGGGCCGCATCGCCACGCCCGGCCTCGCCTCCCCGACCGCCAGATCCGCGACCGTCGCGCCCCCGTGCGAGACGAAGAGCTGCGCGCCCAGATGCAGGCCGTCCGCCATGCCCTGGGTGATCGCCGCGACGGTGCGCGGCAGCACCGCCGTCCGCGTCGCCAGCATGGCGGCGAGCGTATCGTCGCGCGCGCCGAGATGCCACCCGACGGGGCGCTTGGGCGGCGATCAGGCGCGACGCGCGGCCCGCCCCCACCACGCCGTGCGGGCACCACCGAAGATCGCCGTCCGCACGGCGTCGGCATCGAGTCCGAGCTCGTCGCAGATCGACTCGAACCCGAAGACCCATTCGTCGTCGCGGTCGAGGAACCACGCCGCCGGGTCGCCGCCGTGCCTGCGACGCCCACCGGCGTTGCGCCGCAGGTGCAGATCGGCGACGGCCTGCACCAGCACGGCCCACAGGAGCCGCCGCTCGGGACTGAGCGGGACGGCGCCCGGGGCGAGCTGCTCCGGGAGGAGCGCCTCCATCGCCGGAGTCGCCATGGTCCACGGCGCCCCGCCGTCGCGCCGCCGGTCGTCCAGCCGCACGACGTGCGCGGTCATTCCGCGCCCGCCAGCCACGCCACGCCCAGCAGCACGCGTACCACCTGGTCCATCTGCATCGTCATGCCCCGACGATACCCGCCGACGACGTCAGGGCTGCGACGGCTGCGTGAACACCCGATTGCGGTCAGTTCGGGGCGTAGGTCGCGGTCAGGCTCTTCGGCACAGCGGGCGTGACGAATCCGTGGGTCTGCGCCAGCCCGTCCGACCAGGACGCGAACCCGTAGGACGTCCCCCCGAGCGTCTGCGGGGACGGGGCGGTCACGGAGTGGCTGCCGCCGACGATCGACTGCCAGACCCAGGGCGTCGTGCGCGGCTGGCCGTCGACCAGGGCCTGTGCGCCGGACGGGCTTCCCAGCACCGAGACGGTCACCGTGCGCGGCACGAGCGTGACCTCGGTCGTCACCTTGGCTCCCAGCGAATCGGTCGCCGTGGCGACGATCGAGAGGTGCGAGTCGTCGCCGTGATCCGGCACCTGGAACGACCCCGATGCGCCGTGCACCAGCGGCAGATAGTGGAGGTGCCCCAGGTGATGCAGGAGGACCTGCCAGGTCACCGCCGCGCCGCCGAGCGACCCGTCCTCGGCGTCGGTCGCGGCGATGACGATCGGCAGCACGTCGCCAACCGCGTACGTAGCGCCGTTGGCCGGCTGCGTGAACGCGATGATCGGCGCCGTATTGCCGACGTTCACCACGAGCGTCGTCGCGTCGGTGAGCCCCGCCTTGCGGCGATCCATCACCGTCACGTGGACGACGTACGTTCCGGGCAACTTGTAGCGGTGGCCCGGCCGGCGGCTCTTGCGGATGCGGCTGCCGTCGCCGAAGTCCCAGGCGTAGCGGAGCCGGTCGCCGTCGGGATCCGTCGAGCTGCGCCCATCGAACTTCACCCGCAGCGGCGCGGGGCCGTCGAGCGGCAGGCCGGTGGCGACCACCGTCGGTGGCCGGTTGCCGCCGGCGTAGACGATCTCGCGCAGCTCGCCGGTGCCGATCGCGAGGTAGCGAACGTTGCCGTTCGGCCCGAGCTGGATGTCGACCGGGTTGCCCCACTCGCCCGGCTCGCCGAAGTCCTCGACCGCGCCGGCGATGTCGAGCGTCTGGAAGCGGTCGCGCGCATAGTCGGCGAAGAAGTAGCGTCCGACCCAGCGGCTGGGATACGCGCCGCCCTGATAGAAGACGCCGCCGGTGACGGCGCTGCCGTTTTCGCCGCCCGGATCGCCGTGGTTGTAGGTGAACACGGCGGGCGTCGCCCCGATGCCGGTTCCCCCCTCGGCGGGCGTGTAGATGGTGGCGCACACCGCCGCGGTCGACGCGTCGGAGGCGTAGCCGCCCTGCTGCGCAGACACGCCCGCGACCCCCTCGTAGCAGGGCCAGCCGAAGTTCAGGTCGAGGTCGCGGTTGGTCCACACCAGCGGCACGCGGTCCACCTCTTCCCAGAACCCCCAGCCCACGTCGCCGACCCAGAGGTCGCCGCTGCCCGGCTCGATGCCGAAGCGGAATGGGTTGCGGAAGCCGCGCGCCAGGACCTTCGAGCGCACCGCCGTCGGATTCGCGGCGTCGAAGTACGGATTGTCGGGAACCCCGGCACCCGTCATCGGGTCGACGCGGACGATCTTCCCGTTCAGCGAGCTCAGGTCGTAGGTGTGGACCGCGAGCGGATCGACCGACTCGTACGACGACCCGTCGCCGAAGCTCATCAGCAGGCGTCCCTGGGCGTCGAAGCGGAGACAGCCGCCGGAGTGCGAGTAGTGGTGGTTGTCGAAGCCGGTGAGCACGACCGTGCGCGTCGCGGGATCCGCGACGTTCGGATCGAGCGCCGATGCGCGGATGCGGAACACCGTGCCGATCGCCGGCGACGGCGCATCGGGGTTTCCGGGGTCGCTCTCCTCGATGTGGTAGAGATACACCCATCCGCTCGCGGCGAACGCCGGATCCAGCGCGATGCCGAGGAGCCCGCGGTCGACGTACTCGTTGGTCTGGTCGGCGATGTCGAGGAACGTGTGCACGGCGCCGCCGTCGACGACCTTCACCACGCCACGCTTCTCGGTGACGAACAGTCGACCGTCGGGCGCCTGCGCGAACGCCGTCGGCAGCTCGAACCCCGAGGCGACGACGGTCGTCGTGAACGAGGCCGGCGGACCGGCGAGCGCGGGCGTGGCCACGGCAACGGCCGACAGGACGAGGGCGCGGACGAGCCGCATGCGGCGACGGACGTCCCATACGGTCAGCAAGCTGTCAAGGCGAATCGGCGGATACGACGAGTGCCGCGCATCCCGCATCGCATACGCCTTCGCGTGGAGCCTCCCGCGACCATTCGCGCCCCGCAACGATCGGTTCGCGCCAGCGCGCTTGTCGCGCACGACGCGGCGGTGTATGCGACCCGCGTCATGTCCTTCGGCCGGAGAGCGTGCGCTCTCGTCGTCGTGCTGGCGCTGCTCTCGAGCGTTCCGCTCGCGACGCCGCAGCGGTGCACCGAGTGCGCCGCCGACTGTCCCATGCACGCGCATCGCGCCAAGGGCGGGAAGCAGCTCGGTTGCCATCACGGCGCGGCGCCACGCACGACCCCGGACGACGACGGCCCCTGCCTCCGCCGCGGGGCCTGCGGCCATCGGCAGACCGCCGTGCCCGGAAGCGTGCCCGCCGTCCTGCCTGGACCCATCGACGTCGCGACGCGCGTCACGATCGAGCCCGTCGCGGTCGAACCCGCGTCGCCGAACGCCCCCCCTGCCTCGGCGCCTCTCACCGGACCACCCAGACGCGTAGCCGCCTAGGCTGACGCAGGAAATGGTTCGGACGCGTTCCGCCGCGCGATGACGCGCGCGTGGAACGCCGAGACGGCGATACCTCGCCCGGAGGCTCCGCCGAGAGGATGCAGGCATGCTCACGACATCGCTGCGGCGCGCGGCGCTGCTCGGGTTGGCCATCGTGGCCGGCGCGGCACCGGCTCGTGCACACGAGCACATGTACATCGGCTCCACCGCCAAGGGCGGCGGAGCGCTGGTACTCGACTACGACTTCGCTCGCGCCTTTCCGCTCGTGCCGCTGCCCGGCACCACCAGGCTGATCGGCACCGACCCGGCGTTCAACGCGCAGGTGAACGACGATCCGGCGCGCGGGGTCTATCGCCTGAAGGACGACACGCGCGTCCTATGGGTGCTGACGGCGATCGATCCGGGCGTCACGGTCCCCTTCAACGGAACCACGCTCCGCGCCGCCGGCAATTCCGCGGCGATCGGGAAGATGCCGTACCTCCACCAGCACCCGCAGTGGACGGTCGAGGCTCCCGGCGCGCCGGGTCCCTGGCACCTGTCGTTCTACGTGAAGGCCCGGGGCTACGCCGACTCGCCGGTGTACACGGCGACGCTCGAGATCGACCTGCCGCCGACGACCACGAGCACGACCGTCGTGACGATCCCCGGTCAGACCACCACCAGCACGACGACCCTCCCTTGCGTCCCCGCCGCGTGCGACGACCGCGACCCGTGCACCATCGACGGCTGCGGCGCGGACGGCTGCACCCACGACCCCGTCACTCCACCCGACACCGTCTACTGCCGCCTGCAGGGCCTGGCGGGGCTCCTCGACGACGTCCCACAGGAGAGCGCGTCCACGCGGCGAACGCTGGCACAGCTCTATCGCACGCTGGCGACGGCACGCACCTCGCTCGCCAAGGGGCTCGCCGGTGGGCGCAAGACGCCGCGGAAGTTCAAGAAGGCCGCGAAGCAGCTGAGCCTGTTCGTCACGCGGCTCGACCAGAGCGTCCGCCACGAGCGTATGCCCGCCGACATGGCCGATCCCCTGCGCGCACTCGCCGCCGAGGCCTACGACCAGCTCGCCCTGCTGCAGGCGCAGCAATGAGGAAGGACGCATCGATGCAACGTCACGTGACAGTCGCCTTCGCACTGCTGCTGGCGCTCGCGCCGGCAGCAGGCGCCGAGGACGCCGCCAGTCTCAAGAACAAGCGCGTCTTCATGGCCGTGATGAACGGCGGTCAGGTGGTGCCGCCGAGCATCAGCAACGCGATCGGCAACGCGTACCTCACCTTCGACACGCTGACCAAGCGGCTCTGCTACTCGATCTCCTACTCCGGGCTGGTGGGCCTCGAGACCGAGGCCCACGTCCACGCCGGCGCCACCGGTACGACCGATGCCGTCGTGTTCGGGCTCACGCCCGCCGGCAGCCCGAAGGTGGGCTGCGTCGGCCCGCTGGCGAGGACGGAGGAGAAGCTCCTCATGCGGGGCCGGATGTACATCAACATCCACACCGACGTGTACGTCGCCGGCGAGATCCGCGGCCAGATCCTGCCGATGCCGGCGGTGCGCTGACCGCATGACCCGGGCTCTCGCGCTTCTGGCCGTCCTCATGGCGCTACCCGCCGGCGCGGCGACCGTGCGCTGCACGGACGGCGACGCGACATGCGACGCCGACGGCGTCGTGAACGGCGCCTGCGTCGTCGACGGTGCGACCATCGCGCTGCGCACCGTCGTCCAGGGCGTACGAGCCGGCGTGTCGCGGCGGGCCGGGCGGCGATTCGTGTGTCGTCCGAGCACGACGGCCCCCGCCTTCGCCACGGTCGTGCAGCCGCTGTTGGTCGCGCGCTGCGCGACGGTGGCGTGTCACACCAGCGCACCGCCGAACGCCGAGCCGGTGCTGGAGGCCGGACGCATCTACGACGGCCTCGTGCGCGCCGGCTCGCTCAACGTGCCGGCGATGGTCCGCATCGAGCCACACCGGCCGATGCGCAGCTACCTCGTGCGAAAGATCCTCGGGCGACGGATTCCCGACCGGACCGAGCGCATGCCGTCGGGCTGCCCCGACGCACCGCCGAGCGGCGGCTGCCTCACCCCGGCCGAGACCGCGGCGATCGTCGCCTGGATCGCCGGCGGAGCCCCGAGGGACTGATGCGCGCCGCCCGGGCACTGCTCGCCCTGCTGCTCGTCGTCGTGCCGGCGGCGCCGCTCGCGCGCGTCGCATCACACCTGTGCGATCGCTGCTCGCCGCAGTGCCCCATGCATGCCAAGCGGGACCGTCTGCCGTGCCACGGCGCGCGACCCGGCGGAGCGCCCGGGCTCGCCACCCCCTCGTGCCACCGCCATGCGTCGTCGCCGGGCGCGATCGAGGTGGGGCTCCTTGCGGACGCGGCCCCTGCCATCGCGGTCCGCGTCCTCGTCGCCCCACGGCCAGCACGTCCTCTCGTCCGATCGCGAGCCGACGACGCGCCCGACACACCTCCGCCGGAGGCGCGGTTCTCCCGGCCGCTCACCTGAATCGCGACGACCACAACCAGCCGAAGGAGATCCGATCATGATGCGTACCGTCACCCTCGCCGCCGCCGCGGTGCTGCTCGCTGCCACCACGACGCCGGCGCACGTGTTCCCGAAGAAGGCCAAGCAGATCAAGAGCGACCTGGTCCAGAAGTACGATGCGTGCACCGCGCCCGACACCGCCACCGTCAGCGGCGGCGTTCCCGCCTGCGGGGAAACCGACCCGGCGAATCCCGAGTGCACGTTCTCGTCCGACGGCACCGGCAGCTTCCAGGCCAAGGTCAAGGACCAGAGCTACGACGTGAAGGCAAAGGTCCAGAAGCTGGACGCGAACTGCGAGGGCAAAACCCTCACGGCCGCGTTCGACATCCGGACCACCACTGACGACTGCCCGGCCGAGCACTGCACGGTCATCGACCAGGAGCTGATCGTCGGCTCGTGCGTCGTCACCAACGGCAAGTGCCAGATCAAGACGAGCCTGCCGAGCGGGTACCCCTCGGGCGCCGGCTCGGAATCGACGATCCTGGGCTGCGGCATCAACGACGGTGCGCTCCGCACCTTCAGCTGCGGCATCATGGTTCCCTGATTGGAGAAGGCCGGGGGGCCCCGCGCCCCCCGGCCACCGTCACGATGAGAATCTTCCTCTTCCTGCTCCTCGGCGCACTCCCCGCCGCCGCGCACGTCGTCCCGATCGACCCGAGCGCCTGCGCGCTGGCGCCCCTCGTCCTGTCGCTGCCGGCCGCCGGCGTCGAAACCACCGTCGATGGCGAGACGCTGCGAACCGCCTACGACGCGGCGACCAGCACGGTGCAGATGTGTCCGGCCGACTCGACGTCGCCCCGCCGGCGCTGCGCTACGCCAACGCCGCGTGCGTTCACCCTCGGCCACGTCGCCGGCACGTTGGCCTTCCCGCCGATCTTCACGGCCAACTTCTACCGTTCCGGCGACTTCGACGCCTTCGGCGTGCCGTTCACGTTCACCATCGACGGCGTCGCCACCACGGTCGAGGTCACGCTCACGACCGGTCTCGCCGCCGGACCCGACACGATCGCCGTCGGTGCGCCGCTCGAGGGCTTCGGGATCTACACGCTGGTTGGCGTCGTCCCGGCCCGGAGCCTCGCCGCGTCCTTCGGCGACGCGAGCCTCGTGCTGCGCGCCACCTGCCAGGCGCTGCCGGTGCCGGACGTCGACCAGTTTGGACGGGCCGTCACCGTCGGCAACCTCAGAGGCTCCCTTCAGGAGCGCGGGACTCGCCTCCAGGCGACGCTGGACTTCAACACGCGCACGCCGGCCGATCTGACGGGCCGATCGTTCGCGATCCGCGTCGCCGACGGCGACACCACGCTCGCCCTGGCAGAGGTCCCGATGCTGGCCTCCGCCGGCCGGAAACTGCGCGGGGCCAGCGGCGACGGGCGGACCCGCGTGACGCTCCGGCGGAAGCGCGCCGGCCGCTTCGCCCTGACCCTCGAGATCGCCGACCTGCCCCGGCCGGCGGCGGGACGCCGGCTCATCGGGTTGACGGTGCGCGCCCTCGGCTTCACCGGCCGTGGCCAGCGCCTGTTCCGTCCGCGCGGCGGCCGCCTGCGCGCCCCCTGACCGTAGCACCCGTTGTGCGTGACCACGCGCGAAGCCTCGTGCTAGGGCAACGCCGGACATGATGCCGCGCCGCTGGCTCCGTCGCCTCATCCCGGCGGCACTCGTGCTGCTCGCGGCAGTGAGCACACCGCGCGGACTGATCCTCGTCCACCATCACGAGGGTGACGAGCACGCCCACGTCCACGCATTCGACGGCGCGGATGCGGACCATCACCACGCGAGAGCCCACGCACCGCTACGCCGTTGGGTCGTCGGCGTCGAGACGTTCGACGACACCGCGCCCGATCATGTCCACTGGCGGCAGCCGTTCCAGCGCGCCAGCGTGCCGGACGCTCCGCGGCTCGCCCGCGCCGAACGTGCCGACGTCATCGCGCTCCACGGCCCGCGCCTCGCGCCGACGGTCCGCCTCCTCCCCTCGCCCGCCCGTGCTCCCCCGGCCGCGATCTGACCGCCGTCGGATCGTCAGCCGAGATTCGTCCAGCGTACGGGCGCGCCCGTGGTGCGCCCGGGGAGAACCGTCATGTCGAGGGGGACCATCGTCGTCCTGCTCGCGGGGGTGCTGCTGCTCGCCGGCAGCGCCCGCGCGGAGGACGACCAGACCACGATCGCGGAAATCGATCCGCTCGCCGCGCCGTCCGAGACCGGCCCCGGCGCCGAGCGGCTGAAGGAGATCCTCGTCGAGGGACGCCGGCCGACGTCGTCGGCCTCGTCGCAGGACATCCGCGCGCTCTACTTCCGCGAGCGGCCGCACTCGACCCTCATCCAGATGCTGAACAACCTCCCCGGCCTGGTCGTCGCGCAGCACCAGGGCGGCAGCAAGGCGCCGCAGTGGTTCCTCCGCGGCTTCGACGCCGACCACGGCACCGACGTCGCCGTCTCGGCGGACGATCTGCCGATCAACATGGTCACCCACGCCCACGGCCAGGGCTACGCCGACCCGAACTTCCTCATCCCCGAGATGATCGACCGCATCGACTACTCCAAGGGGCCGTACTTCGTGCAGTTGGGCGACTTCGCGACCGCGGGCGCGCTCAACTTCGTCACCAAGGACGCGTTCAAGGAGAACTTCGCGCTCGCCGAGGGCGGCTCGTTCGGCTCGCAGCGCTACGTCCTGGGCGCGTCGCCGACGATCGGCGGCGTGAAGACGCTGTTCGCGGCGCAGGCGAACTACACGAACGGGCCGTTCATCAACCCGGAGAACCTCTCGGCGTACAACGCGATGGGCAAGGCGAGCCTCGACCTGACGCCCGACTCGCACCTGACGGCGTCGCTCGTGGGCTACGCGTCCGACTGGGACGCCTCGGGGCAGATCCCGCAGAACCTGGTGTCGGCGGGGCTGCTCGACCGCTTCGGCTCGCTCGATCCCACCGAGGGCGGCCGCACCGACCGCACAGAACCTCGACCTCCGATGGCGCTACACGCCCACGACGCACCGACACCTGGGAGGTCCAGACCTACGCCAGCCGCTACAAGCTGCGGCTCTGGTCGGACTTCACGTTCTTCAAGTCGACCGGCCTGCGCTTCATCCGCCAGCCGAACGGCTCGGTGACCGACACCGGCGACGGCGCCGTGCAGCCGAACGCGAACTACATCCCGGGCGACGGCATCTATCAGGGCGACTCGCGCTGGCTCTACGGCGCCAAGGCGAAGTGGTACACGCGCATGGGAGCTGGGCGGCGTCGCCCTCGCGACCGTCATCGGCGCCGAGACCCGCAACGACGACATCCACGTCACGCTGCAGCGCCAGGTGCGGCGGAACAGCTTCTTCCAGATCAACCAGAACTACGTGAGCCAGCACTCGTTCAGCGGCTACTGGGGACAGCAGGTCTTCCTCGCCGACTGGATCCGCTTCGAGGGCGGGCTCCGCGGCGACTTCTTCGTCTACGACGTGAAGAACCGCCTGCCCACCCAGGGCGTCGATCCGAACTTCGACCAGGTCTACATCGACGGCCGCACCACCGACGGCGCGATCAGCCCGAAGGCCAACCTGATCCTCACCCCGCTCGAGAACACCGACGTCTACCTGAACTTCGGCCAGGGCTTTCACTCGAACGACGCGCGCGCGACCATCGTCGGCGGCAACTTCACGGGCGCCGCCGGACCGAACCCGACCGGCGTCGCCGCGGACGCCCGTCGTACACCCGCTCACCAAGGCGATCGGCTACGAGCTCGGCGCGCGCACGCGGCAGTTCGATCGCCTCGACGTCGCCACCGCGCTCTGGCGGCTCGATCTCGACAGCGAGCTGGTCTTCTCCGGCGACGCCGGCACCGACGAGCCGAGCCCCGCGTCCGAGCGCTACGGCGTCGACCTCGAGCTGCGCTACCAGATCACCCGCTGGCTCTACGCCGACTACGACCTCACCTGGACGCACGCGCGCTTCGACAACGGCGACTTCGTCCCGCTGGCGCCGTCGCTCCTCATGAACGGTGGACTCATCGCACAGTTCGACAACGGTTTCGGCGGCGGGCTCCGCTTCCGCTACCTCGACTCCCGCCCGGCGAACGAGGACGGCTCGGTGATCGCGCGCGGGTACTTCCTGATGGACCTGACCGGCACCTATCGGTGGCGGAACCTGCAGCTCGGCGTCACCCTCTTCAACCTCACCAACACCGACTGGCGCGAGGCGCAGTTCGCCGACGCCGTCTGTGCGCGGCAGAACATCCAGAGCCGCGACCCGAATTCACCGTGCTACAGCAAACCGGGACGATCGCCGGTCGACCCGCCGGACCAGATCACGTTCACGCCGGGGAACCCGATCAGCGTGCTGGCGTCGCTGACGATCTTCTTCTGAGCCGACCGGCTTGTGGGGCGGAGCCGACGGCGGTATCACCGCGTTCGAGGGGAGGTGCTGCGATGAACCGACGACAGCTGCTGCTGGGGGCGGGTGGGCTGGTGGTGGCCGCGACCGTCGGGACGGAGACGGCGGAGGCGGCCGACCCGCACGCCGCGCACGGTGCCGGCAACGCCCTCGCCGACGCCGCCGCGGACTGCGTCACCAAGGGCGAGACGTGTCTGCAGCACTGCATCGAGCTGCTCGCCTCCGGCGACGCCACGCTGAAGGACTGTGCGCGCACGGTGATCGACATGCTCGCCGTCAACGGGGCCCTGATGAAGCTCGCGGCCACGCACTCGACGCACACCGCGGCGCAGGCGAAGCTGGCGGTCGCGGTGAACGAGCTCTGCGAGGCCGAGTGCCGCAAGCACGCCGAGAAGCACGCGCCCTGCAAGGCCTGCGCGGAGGCGTGCGCGAAGACCATCGCCGCGGCGACGGCCGCCGCCGCCTAGCTCGGCGGGGACCCGGACCCCGGCGGCGGCGCCTTGGCCGTGATCACCCCGATGCGCTCGACGCCGGCCTCGCGACACGCGTCCATCAGGTCGACCACCGCGGCGTAGGAGAGGCTGCGGTCGGCCTGGAGGAAGATCGTGCGCTCGCGGCCGTCGCCGTAGAGGCCACGGAGCGTCTCCGTGAGCGCCTCACGGCTCACGGGCGCTTCGTTCAGGCGGAGCGTGCCGTCGGCGGCGGCAACCAGGTGGACGTGCGACGTCTCCTCGACGTCGTGGCTCGTGCGTGAGATCGGCAGCTCGACCCGCAGCTCCTGGTGGAGCAGCGGCGTCACCACCATGAAGATCACCAGCAGGACCAGCATCACGTCGACGAGCGGCGTGACGTTGATGTCGGATCGCAGCTCGTCGCCGGTAGAGTCGTCGAAGGTCATCGCGACGTCCCCTTGAGCGTCGTCGCCGCTAGATCCTGCGCCCCGCACTCGAGATCGACCAGGATGCGCGCGATCCGCTGCGTCAGGGCGTTGAACAGCCACACGGCCGGGATCGCGACGCCGATGCCGTAGGCCGTCGTCACCAGCGCCTCCGCGATCCCCGACGAGACGGCGCCGACGCCCGCCTGCTGCGAGCCCGCGAGCTGCTCGAACGCGTTCACGATGCCCATCACCGTGCCCACCAGGCCGACGAACGGCGCCGTCGAGCCCACCGTCGCGATCAGCCCGAGGCCCCGGCGGAGCGAGGCACCGGTGGCGAGCAGCGTGCGACGGACGGTGCGGTCGTAGACCTCACGTCGGACCTCCGCGGGGAGGTCGGCAGCGAGGATCGCGCGCCACTCGGGCAGCGCGCGATCGAGCTGCCCGACGGCCGCGCGGAGCGCGAACCATCGCTCCAGGGCCGTCGCCAGCGACAGCAGCGACATCGCCGAGAGCAGGAAGATGATCCCCTTGGCGAACGGCCCCATGGCCACCCACAGATCGAACACGGAACGTTGCATGATTCCTCCTTCACCGGAGCTGGAAACGCATGGGCACCTCGATCACTACGCGGACGGTATTGCCCTCGTGGTCGCGCCCGGGCGTGAAGCGCCACTGGCGGAGTGCGGCGATCGCCGCCGCGTCGAGCATCGGCACCGAGCGCAGGACGGTGACGTCGGGCTCGACATGCCCCTCGCGGTCGACGATCGCACGGAGCAGGACCTGTCCCTCGACCTGCGCCGCGCGCGCTGCGTACGGATACTCGGGCATGCTGCGCGAGACGATGGCGGGCGGGTTCGCCGCGAGCTCGGCCGTGATCGGTGCGTCGCCGTGGCCGCCCACGGTGCCGCCGAGCTTGCCGCCGGGCGTCCCCTCGGCGACACCGCCGCTCTCGCCGCCGGCCACGCCGGGTCGCGGCGTCTCGACCTCGCGTGGCGGCACGGGTTTCGGCGCGGGCTTCGGCTTCGCGACCGGCTTCGGCTTCTCGGGCTTCGCCGGCAGCGTCAGCCGTGGTGTGGGCGCGGGCTTCGGCGTTTCGACCGGCTCCGTGGGCGCGCCGGCGGCGGCCTCGCCCGCTGGTGGGGGGGGCGGCGCGGGCTCCACGTACACGAGGCGATCCTCGCGGTGCGTCGGCGGACGCTCTCCGGGGTGCAGCACCCAGAGCAGCAAAGCGAGCGCCAGCGCGTGCAGCGCCGCCGATGCCGTCCAGGCGACGGCGTGGCGGCTTGGTGGAAGCGCTACGGTCGCCACCTAGAAGCTCACCCGGAAGCCGCCGAGGACGCCGCGGCCCGGCAGCGGCGCGATGTCCTTCAGCACCGAGGTCGCCTCACGTGCCTGCTGGTCGAGCAGGTTGAATGCGCGGAGGAAGAGATTCATCCGCGTCGGCCCCGCCTGGAACTCGTAGGAGGCGTTGAAGTTGAGGAGCGTGTAGGCGTCGGTGGGGAGATCCACGGTGCCGGCGGGCACCCGGTTCTGCTTCGACGCCTGGAACGTCGACAGCGTCGCCGACAGCGTCCGCCAGCGGTAGGTGAACCCGACGCCGAAGCGGAACGGCGGGATGTACGGCAGCGGCTGGTTGGTGTCGCGGTTCTCGGCGTTCACGTAGTCGGCCTTCAGGTTCATCTCGAACGTGTGCGGCTGCTGGTCGACGAGCGTGATCGTCGTCTCGGCCTCCATGCCGACGAAGGTCGCCGGCACGTTGCTGAAGACGAAGACCGGGAGGACGTTCCCGGACACGGTCATCGTCTGCCCTGTCGGCGACAGGTCGAGGTAGTCGACGAAGCGGTTGTAGTAGCCGCCGATCGAGCCGGTGACCGGGCCGCTGCGCCGGCGGACCGCGACGTCGACGCCGAGCGCCTGCTGCGCGGAGAGATTGCGATCGCCGATCTCGAACTGGCCCGTGGCGAGGTGTGGGCCGTCGGCGTACAGCTCCTGCGCGTTCGGCGGCCGCTGCGAGTACGACACCGTGACCGCGAGCGCGTAGGGATCGACGGGCGTCCAGATCACACCCGTCGACACGCCACCGGTGACGAACGTCCGCGAGTCCGCGGGGCCGAACATGGGATCGGCGTCCGCATCGACCGCCTGGTAGTCGATCCGCCCCGCCATCTGGAAACGGATCGGATCGCGCACCACCTCCTCGAAGGCGAACACCGCCTGCGTCGTCGTCACCGTCGGCGGCATGAAGGCCTCGTCGCCCAGTGCCGAGAAGTCGGAGCGGATGCTCTCGAAGCCGACCGCGCCCTCCACCGGACCGATCGGCTCGTGCAACCCGTCGATGCGGAGGTCGTAGCCCCGGTTCTTGAACGTCGTGCCCGGTTCGTCGCCCTCGAACTCGACGTGCTCGTAGTCGACGAGCCCGAGTCGCGCCTTGATCGACGTCATGCGCGGGAGCGGGGTGTTGAGTGCACCCGCAAAGTCGAGGCGGCGCTGGTGCAGGTCGATGGTCACGTCGGGCTCGGCGACCGTGCCGTACGTCGTGTTGTAGACGGACGGCGCGAGGCCGAAGTAGCCGCGGTCGCCGACGTACGAGAGTCCGCCGGAGCCGCCCTGCGTCTCGATCGCGCTATTGGGCAGCGTCCCCTTGGCGTCGCTGTTCGGACACTGCGGCGTGCCGCGCACCTGCGCGCTGCAGGCGAAGCCGGGGATCGTCAGGTCCTCCGACTTCCGTGCGAAGCCGTCGAGGTGATACGCCCAGGGACCGTGGCCACCTTCGATGAGGGCCACGCCCGCGCCGCCGTCGTCGACCGTGTTGCCGCGTCCCTCGATCGTGCCGCGGATCGGCTCCACGATGCGCTCGTCGGGAATGCGGTTGGTGAGCGAGTTGACGACGCCGCCGATGGCCGTCGGCCCGTAGAGCAGCGCCGCGGGACCGCGCACGACCTCCACGCTCTTGAAGAGCAGCGGCTCCATCGACACGGCGTGGTCGGGGCTCACGGCGGACGCGTCGAACGTGCCGAGGCCGTTCTCGAGGACGCGGATGTTGTCGCCGCCGAGCCCGCGGATGACCGGACGGCTCGCCCCGGGCCCGAAGTACGACTGGCTGATCCCCGGCTGCGTGGCGAGCACCTCGCCCAGCTGCGGCGCCTGCTGCAGGAGCAGGTTCTCGCCCTTCAGCACCGAGGCCGGCGGCGCGAGGTCGGATAGCGAGCGCGGCACGGGAGCCGCGGTGATGACGACCTCGTCGTAGCGGGGTCCGGCAGCGGGGGCCTGCGCGTCGCTCGTCGACGGGGGTGCGGACTGCGCCGCGCCCGGCGGCGCGGCGGCCAGCGTGATCACCGTCGCCCAGAGGCAGCAACGGGCCACGCGCGCGAAGGACCTCATCATCTACGTCTCCAGGTCGCGTCCCACGGGACGAACGGCACGCCGTTCCGCGGGAGATGCACTCAGTTCCGGCGTCTCCGCCGGCCCGAGCAGCACCTCGACCCGGCGGCGTCAGCTGACCGACGAGAGACGAAGGGGCGGTGCGCGGCCGCGGCGCGGGCGATCGTGCCCGTCGTTCGCCGACCACGCCTGGCGGAGCACGGGAGCCGACGCGTGGACGAGCGGCGCCTCGGTTCCGAGGGCGACTGGGGACGCGAGCGCGGGCGCATGGTGCGCGACGAGGCAGGAGGCGCAGTCCTTCGCGAGCGAGCCGTCGTGATGCCGGTGCCCGCTGACCGCGAGCGGCACCAGGAGCAGGGCAACCAGCGCGAGAACGTTGAGCAGGCGCCGCAGACTCGTGTGACTTCGCGCCATGATCAGATGCCGCGGCTATCAGCCGATTCCGGCGCTGTCAACGACCCGACGGCGCGGAGTCTCACGCCTCGATCGTCACCTTGGTCCGTCGCTCGACGCGCTGTCCGCCGAAGAGCGCGTAGAGCGCGGGCAGCACGAACAGGGTCAGGACCGTGCTGGTGACAGAGGCCGCCGATCACGACCGTCGCGAGCGGCCGCTGCACCTCGGCGCCGGTGCCGGTGGCCAGCGCCATCGGCACGAAGCCGAGCGACGGCGACGAGCGCCGTCATGAGCACCGGGCGCAGCCGCGTCAGCGCGCCGTCGCGAATCGCCGTCATCCGATCCGCGCCCTCGTCCGCGAAGCTCGTTGATGAAGGTGACCATCACGAGCCCGTTCAGCACCGCGACGCCGGAGAGCGCGATGAAGCCGACCGCGGCCGAGATCGAGAACGGCATGCCGCGCAGCCAGAGCGCCACGATGCCGCCGGTCAGCGCCAGCGGCACGCCGCGTGAACACCAGCACCGCGTAGCGCGACCGCGCCGAACGTCGCGTAGAGCAGCAGGAAGATCAGCGACGAAGCAGACCGGCACGACGAACGCGAGCCGCTGCTTCGCCTCGACCAGGTTCTCGAACTGCCCGCCCCAGACGAGCCAGCTGCCCGGCGGCAGCTCGACCTCGCGCGGCGATCCGCTGCTGCGCCTCGGCGACGAACGAGCCGATGTCGCGGCCGCGGACGTTCGCCTGGACGACGATGCGGCGCTTGCCGTTCTCGCGGCTGATCTGGTTCGGGCCCTCGGCGACGTCGATCGATGCGACGGCGCCGAGCGGAAGGAAGCTGAACCCGAGGGCGCGGCGCCCGTCGACCGGCGCCGAGCGCGGCGGCGTGCAACGCCTCGTCCTCGTGTGGCGGCAGCGGGATCGGCAGGTTGCTCGAGCGCGTCGAGATCGCGCCGGAACGTCTTCGGGCAGGCGCACGACGATGTCGAAGCGCCGGTCGCCCTCGAAGAGCTGTCCCGCCTCGCGGCCGCCGATCGCGATCGGCGACGACCTCCTGCACGTCGGCGACGGTCAGCGCCGTAGCGGGCGATCGCGGCGCGGTCGATGTCGACGCTCAGCGCCGGGAGCCCCTCGATCTGCTCGACGCGCACGTCCGCGGCGCCCGGGATCGTCTCGCAGCACTCGCGGCGACGCGCTCCGCCGACTGGCAGCATCTGCGTCGAAGTCGTCGCCGAAGACCTTGACGGCGACGTCGCCGCGCACGCCGGCGATCAGCTCGTTGAAGCGCATCTGGATCGGCTGCGTGAACTCGTAGGCGTTGCCGGGGACGGTCGCCAGCGCCTCCTCGATGCGCGCGACGTACGTCCTCCTTCGTCTCGCGCGGGATCGGGCCACTCCGGCGCGCGGCTTCAGGATGACGAACGTGTCCGAGACGTTCGGCGGCATCGGATCGGACGCCATCTCGGCGGTGCCGGTGCGCGAGAAGACGAACGCGACCTCCGGGAGGCTCGCCACGCGCGCGCTCGAGCGTCGAGCTGCATCGCGGTCGACTTGCGTGAGGCCGATGCTCGGGATGCGGACGCCTGCACGACGATGTCGAGCTCGCTCAGCGTCGGCACGAACTCCTGCCCGAGGCGTGCGGAACAGCACCAGGCGCAGCGCGAAGGCCGCCACGCGCGCCGGCGACGACCGGCGCGCGGCCGGCGCAGCGCCCAGCGCAGAGCATCGGCGCGTAGAGCGCGCTTCGCGCCGCGGACGAGCGACGTTCTCGCGCTCGCGACGCGGCCGCGGATGAACAGCGCGACCATCGCCGGCACGAAGGTGAGCGAGAGGACGAACGCCGCGACGAGCGCGAAGATCACCGTCAGCGCCATCGGCTGGAACATCTTGCCCTCGACGCCGGTCAGGGAGAGGATCGGGAGGTAGACCGTGATGATGATCGCCTCGCCGAAGGCGGTGGCGCTGCGCACCTGCCGGCTCGCCTCGAAGACGACGGTCGAGCCGCTCGCGGAGGTCGAGCGTGCGGCCGAGCGCGTGCTGGCGCTCGGCGAGCCGCCGCAGGCAGTTCTCGACGATGATCACGGCGCCGTCGACGATGAGGCCGAAGTCGATCGCGCCGAGGCTCATCAGGTTGCCGCTGGTCCGCGTCTGCACCATGCCGATGGCGGTCAGCAGCATCGAGAGCGGGATGGCGAGCGCGCGTGATCAGCGCGGCGCGGACGTTGCCGAGCAGCAGGAAGAGCACGACGATGACGAGGAGCGCGCCCTCGACAGGTTCGTCGCGACCGTCGCGGATCGTGGCGTCGACCAGCGTCGTGCGGTTGAGCACCGGTCGTCGCGCGCACGTCGGGCGGCAGCGTCGCGATTCACCTCGCGCCAGCGTCGCGTCGACGGCCGCGCGACACGGTGCGGCTGTTCGCGCCGATCAGCATCAGCGCCGTGCCGAGCACGACCTCCTCGCCGTTCTCGCGTGGCGCTGCCGGTGCGCAGCTCGCGCGCCGATGGCCGACCGTCGCCGACGTCGCGCACGTAGATCGGCGTGCCGCCGCGCTCGCCGACGACGATCGTTCGCGATCTGCTCGGGGCGCTCGATGCGCCCGGTCGCGCGCACGACGTACGCCTCGCCGTTGTGCTCGACGTAGCCGGCGCCGGTGCTGACGTTGTTGCGCTCGAGCGCCTCGAGCAGGTCGTGGAACGTGAGGCCGTAGGCGACGAGGCGTCGGCGGATCGGGCTGGACGTGGTACTGCTTCACGTAGCCGCCGATCGCGTCGATGCCGGCGACGTCCTGCACGCCCTTGCAGCTGCGGGCGGATGATCCAGTCCTGCACGGTGCGCAGGTAGGCGGCCCGCTCGACGTCGTTCGCAGGACGCTCGCCCTCCGGCGTCAGGTAGGTGCCGTCGGGCTGCCAGCCCGGCTCGCCGTCGGCTGCCGCGGCGCCGCGTCCGTCGGGGTGCGCGAACTCGACGGTCCACATGTAGATCTCGCCGAGCCCGGTCGAGATCGGGCCCATGCGCGGCTCGGCGCCGGGCGGCAGGCTCTCGCGCGCCTCGGCCGAGCCGCTCGCTCACCTGCTGGCGGGCGAAGTAGATGTCGACGTCGTCGTCGAAGACCGCCGTCACCTGCGAGAAGCCGTTGCGCGAGAGCGAGCGCGTGTCGACTCGAGGCCGGGGATGCCGGCGAGCGCGGTCTCGATCGGGAACGTGACCTGCTTCTCGATCTCGACGGGCGACAGCGACGGGCTCGAGCGTGTTGATCTGCACCTGGTTGTTGGTGATGTCGGGCACCGCGTCGATCGGCAGCGTCCGCAGCGCCTGCGCGCCCGCCAGCGCCGAGCACGAGGACGAGCAGCACCACGGCGACGCGATGCTCGATCGAGAACCGCAGAATGCGTTCGAGCATGGCCGCCTCCTCAGTCCTCGTGCTGCGGCTTCGCCCTTGCCGAGCTCGGCCTTGAACAGGAAGGAATTGGCCGCCGCGACACGCTCGCCGGCGGCGAGGCCCTCGAGCACCTCGACGAGCGGCCGGCCGCGCCGTCCGAGCGACGACCGGGCGGGGCTCGAACCCCGCCGGCGTCTCGACGAAGACGACCGGACGTCCCCGCACCGTCTGCACCGCGGTCGGCGGCACGACGATCGCGGCCTCGATCGGCTCGAGCACGCGCGCCGTGACGAACAGTCCCGGCCGCCACAGCCGATCGGCGTTGGCGAGGACGACGCGCGCGGTCGCCGTGCGCGTCGGCTGGTCGACGATCGGCGTGACGTACGAGATCGTCCCATCGGCATCCGGCAGGCCGGGCCCGCCGGACAGCCGAACCGCCTGGCCGACCCGCAGCTCCGAGAGGTCCTTCTGGTAGACGGCGAGATCGACCCACACGGTCGAGAGATCGGCGACGACGAACGCCACCTTGTCGCGGTCGACCGCCTCGCCGACGGCCAGGTCGCGCTCGATGACGGTCCCATCGAGGAGCGTGCGGATGTCGTAGGGCGCGAGGCTCGCGTTGCTCTCGACGATCGCGAGCACCTCGCCGGCGCGGACGTGGTCGCCGACGCTTGCGCCGGACCTCGCGCACGATGCCGGGAAACCGCGGGACGATGTGCGCGAGGCGCTCGCCGTTCGGGCGCACCTCGCCGAGCAGCTCGATACCCCGGTCGATCCGGCCGGGCCCCACCACCGCGATCTGCACCCCGAATGCCGCGAGCTGTTCAGGCGTGAGGCGCACGAGGTGCGCTCCGCCCCCCTCGGCGTCACGCGCGCCTGCCGCATCCTCGTGCGTACGGCCGGTGCCGTCACCGCCGCTGCAGCTCGCGAGCAGGATCGTCAGAATCAGCAGTGTCGGTCGGGCGGTCATCGTGCGTCCCCCCCTTCGTCCGCGGCCTCGTCGAGCGGTGCGCCGCTCAGCCGCTCGACATCCGCGATTCCGCGTCGATACTTCGCCAGCAGGTCGATGCGCTCGCCGCGCAGCTCGAACAGCGTGCGCTGGGCGTCCAGCACCTCGAGGAACCGGAAGAGGCCGCGCTGGTAGGCATCCGTCGCCCCACGGAAGGCTGCTTCCGCCTTGGGCAGGACCCGTCGATCCAGCACGTCGAGCTGCGCGAACGCCCCCTGGACGTCCTCGTACGCCGCGGTGAGCGCGCTGCGGACCGTCACGCCGGCGAGGTCGCGCTCGGCGGCGGCGCGCGCCACCCGATACCGTGCCTCGAGAATGCCGCCCTGGTTGCGGTTGAACACCGGTAGCGGGACCGAAACGTCGAACACCAGCGCATTGTCGCCGTTGTCGCTGAAGTGCCGGCCCCCCACGCCGACCACCACGTCCGGAACGCGGCGCGCCTCCTCGACCGCAAGGACGGCGCGACGCTGCTCGAGCTCCGTCGCCCAGCGCGCGAGATCCGGATTGTCCTCCGCGCGGGCCAGGACCACGTCGAGCGGCGGAGGCGCCACCGCGCCCCCGAGATCACCGACGACCGCGTCGAAGCGGGCCGCACCACCCCACGACGCGGCGAGCGCCGTTCGTGCCGCTGCCAGCTCGCGCTCCTCACGGACGCGCTCCGCATCGATGCGTCCCAACGCCACCTCGGCCCGAGTCGTCTCGACCGGCGATGCGGCCCCGATCTCCGCCTGCGCAGCCGCGGCGCGTACCGAGTCCCCGGCTACGCGGCGCAGGCGCTCCGCCAGCGCCAGCCGCTCCTGGGCGGCGAGCACGGCGACGAATGCCTTCGTGGTCCGCGTCAGAACGTCCAGCCGGGCGGCCTCGTAGTCCCACCCGGCGAGGTCGCGTTCGACCAGGGCAAGACGGCGACGGCGCGCCCGCTTTCCCCCCAGCTCCACGAGCTGTGCCAGGCGTACGGTCGTCTCGGTGGACTCGAAACCCTGGCGATCGCCCGACCCACCGACGTTCTCCACCTCGGCGCCGGCGGTGGGATTCGGCAGCAGCCCCGCCTGGAGGCTGCGCGCCTCGCGCGCCCGGACCTCCCACGAGAAGGATGCGAGCAATGGGTTGCGCAGCATCGCCGCCGCGAGAGCGTCGCGGAGTCGCAGTGCGCCGGACGGGTCCGATTCACCCGGGACCCGTTCGACCCCGACCATCGGATCAGCCGGAGCCGCGAACGATGGATACGCCCGCCCAAGCGTGGCGGCGGGCGGCGTCCCGTCGGCTGACGCACGGGCCGCGACGGTCACCAGCATGCCCAGCGCCGCCACGACGGTGACGGCACGGGCGTGGACATCTGACTGCAGCATGGGCTCCACCTCGAACTCCGGCGCGTGACGAGCGTCGCGCGCGTCCATCGATCCCGATCCTCGGCCACGGCGGCACGGCCCCTGCGGGGTCGGTCGCCGGTACGGCGGATCAGACCAGGAGGACGACGGTGGAGAGCAGGTCGCGTCGCGAGTGCGACGCCAGGCGGCGCCAGGGCGCCGCCGCGGACGGGATCGCCGCGGATGCAGGCGACCAGCGGACGGACATCACGGCGGGTTGCGCGCGGGTGGGCTCGGGAGCCCGGGACACCGCGCGCGACACGAGTGTGTCGGCGCAGGAGCCGTGCGGCGCGCGCGCCGTACGTTCGCCGGCGTGCGACGGCGCCGTCGCTTCCGCGCATCCGGGCGCACAGCCGCGCTCGAGCTCGACGTGCCCATCGTCGGCCACGCAGAGCACGACGCCCGATCGGGGATGCGCCGCCGCCACCAGGGCGACCAGGGCCCAGGCGACGACGAGCTTCGTGGATCGCGCGTTCCTCACGCCGCCGTCACCCTACCCGGAGGCCGACCGAGACACCAGCCGTCAGTGGACGGTCTTCGCTCCGCCCGTGGCGTCGCGCGCAGCGCCATCCGCCATCGCCTCGTCGGAGGCGTAGAGCGGCAGGTTGCCGCGGACGGCGAGGACGAGGCCCTCCTGCGGGCTCGCCGCAACGACGTCGGGCTCGCCGGCGCGGAGGAACGAGAGGAGCGCCCGCAGCCGGCCGCCGTCGAGGTCGAAGACGACCTCCTTCGCCTGCGCCCCGCTCGCCGCCAGGTTCGCCAGCACCATCTCCGAGAGCCAGCGTACCTCGCTCACCGCGTTCGGAGCGGCGGAGAGCTCCTGCGCGCCCGCCTGGTCGAGCCGGACCGACAACGTCGTCCCCGCGGGCCCGGTCAGCTCGGCCCGGCCCCGACCGCAGCGCTGGCAGACGTGGACGCGGGACAGCTCGAGCCGTTGCATGGCCACGCTCCGTCCATAGCCGCCTGGCCCGCCCCAAGTCCATCATCTGTCGGCATGGACCCGGCGTTCACTGGGGCACCGACGCGTGTTAGGAGGGCGCCTCCGATGTGGGCTCGCGCCTTCCTCCTCGTCCTCGCCGGCGTCGCGCCATCCGCGGCGGGCACGCGCTGGGTGACCACGGTGCAGCCGCTCGCGTCGATCGTTCGCGAGGTCGCCGGGCCGGATGCCGAGGTCACGGCGCTGGTACCGCCGAACGCGTCGCCGCACACCTACGAGCCGCGCCCGTCCGACGTCGGCCGCGCGGAGGGCGCCAACGCGCTGCTGATGGTCTCGCCCTTGCTCGACCCGTGGGCGGCGCACCTGCCTGCGCAGTCGCGGATCGACGTCCTCGCGCTGGTGCCAGCCGCGTCGCAGCAACGGTTCACCAGCGAGCACGGCGCCGGCGTGGATCCGCACTTCTGGACGGATCCGCTGACGGTCGATGCGATGGTGCCCGCGCTCGTCGACGCGCTCTGCGCCCGCGACGCTGCCGGCTGCGACGGCTATCGAGCCCGCGGCGCGACGTTCCGGGCGTCGCTGATACGGCTCGATCAGGAGGTCGCCGCCGAGCTGGCCCCGGTGCGCGGGCAGGCGGTCGTGCTCTTCCACCCCTCGATGCGCTACCTGCTGTCTCGCTACGGGCTCGTGCTCGTGGGCGAGATCGAGGACGCGCCCGGCAAGGAGCCGACGCCGCGGCAGCTGAAGGCGCTGGTCGACACGATCCGTCGCACCGGCACGCGCGCCGTCTTCACCGAGCCGCAGCTGCCGGCGCGGCCCGCCGAGGTGCTCGCCGAGGCCGCCGGCGTCAAGCTGGCGACCCTCGACCCGAACGGCGGCGTCCCCGGCCGCGAGCGCTACGCCGACCTGATCCGTTTCAACGCCCGTGCGCTGCGCGAGGCGCTCCAGTGAGCGACGTCGCGGTCGAGGCGAGCGACCTCGCGGTGCGCTTCGGCGACCACCGCGTCCTCGACGCGATCAACTTCGCGGTGCCCGCCGGCGCGTACCTGGCCGTCGTCGGGCCGAACGGCTCCGGCAAGAGCACGCTGATCCGCACCTGCCTCGGTCTGATCGACGCGGAGCGCGGTGCGGTGCTGCTGCACGGGCGAACCCCCACGGCGGTTCCGGCCGAATGGGTCGGCTACGTGCCGCAGGTGAAGACATTCGACCGCAGCTTCCCCGCGCTCGCGGTCGAGCTGGTGGCGACGGGGCTCCGCCGGCGATGGCCGTGGACGCTGGGCTCAGGGGAACGCACCCGCGCGCTGGCGGCGATGGAGCGCGTCGGCGTCGCGCATCTCGCCGATCGCCCGTCGGGTCGGCTGTCGGGCGGCGAGCTGCAACGCGTGTACCTCGCCCGCGCCGTGGTGCGTGCCCCGCGGCTCGTGCTGCTCGACGAACCCGCCGCGGGCATCGACGTCGCCGGGGAGGCGGACATGTACCGGCTGCTCGACGACTACCGCCACGAGACCGGCGCGACGGTGGTGATGGTGACGCACGACCTCGAGGCCGCGGGTCACCACGCGACGCACGTGCTCCTGCTGAACGCCCGGCAGATCGCCTTCGGCGCGCCGGACGCCGTCCTCACCGCCGACGGTCTCCGGCTGGCCTTCGGCCATCTCGGCCACGCCCACGCGATGCACCAGGCGCTGGAGCCGCATGGCTGACGTCCTCGCGTTGCCTTTCATGCAGCGCGCGCTGCTGGCCGGCGTCCTGGTCGGGCTGCTGGCGAGCTACTACGGCGTGTTCGTCGTGCAGCGAGGGCTCAGCTTCCTCGGCAGTGGCCTCGCCCACGCCGCGTTCGGGGGCGTCGCGCTCGGCTTGCTGCTCGAGACCGAGCCGCTGTGGGTGGCGGTACCGTTCACGGTCGCAGTCGCGCTCGGAATCACCTGGGTGCGCGATCGCACCACGCTGGGAGCGGACACGGCGGTCGGCGTCTTCTTCTCGGTGGCCGTCGCGCTCGGCGTCATCTTCCTGTCGCTCCGCCGGCAGTACAGCGCCGACGCCTTCAGCTACCTGTTCGGATCGATCCTGGCCGTGGTGCCTGAGCGACCTGTGGGTGACGGGCGGGCTCGGCCTGATCACGCTCGCCCTGGCGCCGGCCTGGAGCCGGTGGGCGTATGCGACCTTCGATCGCGAGCTGGCGATGGCCGACCGGCTGCCGGTGCAGCGGGACGACTATCTGCTGTCGGTCCTGATCGCCCTCACCGTCGTGGTCGCCGTGAAGGTGGTCGGCATCGTGCTCATCGCCGCCTTCCTCGTGATCCCGGCCGCCTCGGCCCGCCTGTTGGCCGGCACGTTCCGGGGCATGACGGCGCTCTCGATGGCCATCGGCGCGACCACCGCGGTCGCCGGCCTGTGGGCGTCCTACTTCCTCGACGTGCCGAGCGGGGCGACGATCGTGCTGGTCCAGGCGGTCGTCTTCGGGGTCGCGATGGCGATCGGCGCCCTCCGGACCCGATGACCGCCCGCTGGCCGACCGGGCTGCTTCTTGACGGCCGCCTTTCTTCCTGGCGATAGCATTGCGGCATGGCAGCAGGCGCGATCAGGCAGTTCATCACCCACCACTACCGGCACTTCAACGCGGCCGTCGCTGATCGACGCCGCCGAGGCCTACGAGCGCCACCTCGACGCAGCGGCGGCAAGATGCTCGTGACGATGGCCGGCGCGATGAGCACGGCCGAGCTCGGCCTCTCGCTGGCCGAGATGATCCGCCAGGACAAGGTCCACGCCATCTGCTGCACCGGCGCCAACCTCGAGGAGGACGTCTTCAACCTCGTGGCGCACGACCACTACGTGCGCGTCCCGCAACTACCGCGACCTCACGCCCGAGGACGAGCAGGAGCTGCTCGAGCGCCACCTCAACCGCGTCACCGACACCTGCATCCCCGAGGAAGAGGCGATGCGCCGCATCGAGCGCGCCGTGCTGCGAGGTGTGGACGGCGGCCGACGCGCAAGGGCGAGCGCTGCTTCCCGCACGAGTTCCTCTACCGCTGCTGCGCAGCGGACGCGCTCGAAGAGCACTACCAGATCGACCCGCAGGACAGCTGGCTGCTGGCGGCGGCCGAGAAGAACCTGCCGATCTTCGTGCCCGGCTGGGAGGACTCGACGCTCGGCAACATCTACGCGGCGCACTGCATCGCGCGGCGACGTGAAGAACGTCGCACACCGTGCGCACGCGGCATCGAGTACATGATGGCGCTGGCCGACTGGTACACGAAGACGGCGCCGAAGCGTCGATCGGCTTCTTCCAGATCGGCGGCGGCATCGCCGGCGACTTCCCGATCTGCGTCGTGCCGATGCTGCACCAGGACCTGCAGCGGGACGAGCGTGCCGCTCTGGGGCTACTTCTGCCAGATCAGCGACTCGACGACGAGCTACGGCTCGTACTCGGGCGCCGTGCCGAACGAGAAGATCACCTGGGGCAAGCTCGGCGTCGACGACGCCGAAGTTCGTCATCGAGTCCGACGCCACGATCGTCGCGCCGCTGATCTTCGCCTACGTGCTCGGCTGGTAGGACCTCAGCTCGGGCAGACGCGCACCACGGAGCCGGACGGGACGTGGTGCGTGCGTCGCCCGTCTTCGCCCGCCTCGACCACCACGATGTCGCTCTCCGCGGTACTGACGTTCGCGCACACGACGCAGCCCCCGTCGTGACGGCACCGCCAGTCGATCGGGCGTGCGAACTCGATCCGCATCTCGTCGCCCGTCGTGATGGTCGGATTCGACTCCCGCGGCGGCGTGGAGGCCTGGACGAGGGCGGTGACGGCGAGCAGGGGAAGGAGCATCCACAGGGGCCACATCAGTCCTCCAGGAACCGCGGCAGTGGACGGCCGCCGTCGCGCCCCACGGCCGGTATCTCGAGGATGCGATCCAGGGCGCGGCCGCCGCCCAGGTCGAAGACCCGCTCCTGCGTGCCCCAGTGTCCGTCCGGGACGAACAGCTGCGGGTGATCGAACGGCGCCCGCTGGAAGCGTACGCGGTCGTCGGTGAGCGCGAGGAGGAACGCCTCGAGCGCGGCGACCTCGTCCGCCGTGTTCAGGAGCACGTTGAGCGGCGCGATCTCGAGCGCCCCGTCCGCCGACAGCTGTGGCCGGACGTCGCCGCCGCGGGAGTAGAAGGCCAGCACGTCGCGGAGCGACAGCAGGCCGCCGTTGTGGAAGTAGGGCGCGCTCAGCTCGACGTTGCGGAGACCCGGGACCTTGAAGGCGCCGTCGACCGCGATCGGCTCGCTCGGAGGCGGCGACAGGAGGCGGACCATCGAGAGCGGGGCGCCGAGCGCGTCACGCCCGCCGACCCCGAGGTCCTCCGGCGTCGGCAGCACGCCGATGTTGTTGAAGCCGCGGTCGAGCGCCTGCCCCTCGCGGATGCGGGTGGGGCTCTCCCTGCGACAATATGCCGCAGCCGCTACGCGGGCGGCGCGAGGAGGTCGCCGAGGGCCTCGCGCGCGAACCCGGCCGCGTTGGCGACCTGCCACAGCGCGAGCAGCGCCCCGATCGACAGACGCGCACCCATCGGATGCCGCCCGAGCTCCGTCGAGGCCTGCGCGACGAAGCGAAGATGGAACGACATCTCCCGCGCGAAGCGACCCGTTCCCCGGCGGTGGCGCGCCCGATGATAGCGCCAGGCGCCGCGCCCGTACGCGAAGTGCTGCCGCCAGAACCGGATGGGCGTCAGCGGATGGGCGTGGCCCACCGTCGCCTCCGGCACGAACCCGAGCCGGCCGCCCGCCTCCCGCCAGCGGGCGCACAGATCGCGATCCTCCGAGGCGACGCGAAACGTCCGATCGAACCCGCCCACGCGATGGAAGCCGTCGGCGGCGACGGCCATGTTGTTCGAGGCGACGAAGCGCACGTCGTCGAGGTCGGGGTTGTGGTAACGGTAGGCCAGCTCGAGGATCACCTGGCTGGCGACCGAGCAGCGGTTGGCGGTGAGCGCGTTCTCGACGCGGCCGCCGTACAGGCGACTCCCATCGTCGTCGAGCCGCTCCACGAGCGACTCCAGCCACTCGGGCGCGGGAAGGCAGTCGTCGTCCGTGAAGGCGTAGAGCGGCGCCCGGGCGGCCGCCGCGCCGGCGTTGCGCGCGACGCCCGGACCCTGGTTGGTCTGACGGATCACCCGCAGATCGAGCCGATCATCGAAGGGCCGAAGACGCGCCGCCAGCCCCGGTGAGCCACCGTCGTCGACCACGATCACCTCGAACCGCGCCGCCGGAAGGGACTGATGCGACAGTGCGTCGAGACACCGCGCGAGCGGATCGGGCCGATCCAGCGTCGGAACGACGACCGCGATCCGCGGCGCGGCGCTCATGCACCGAACACTGCGCGCCGGTCGCCGGGGGTGAGGTGGCGGACCCGCTGATACTCGAAGCGGGCGAGCCGGGCGGGTGCGTCGCCGGCGCCGAAGGCGTACCCCGCCATCTGTCCGAGCGCGTCGAGGACGAGGCCGATCGATAGGGCCGGCAACGTCCGGAACAGGCGGCCGCGCAGCGCGGGGGGCGCGGTGCGAGCGATACGCACCAATCGAACCAGCGGAATCAGCGGGCTGCCGGCGACGTACGCCAGCCGCGCGACGGGGTGCATCGCGGCGCCGCGGGCTCCCGCGAAGACGCGGCCGGCGAGCACCTGGACACGCACCCAGGATGCCCAGCGCGAGAAGTTGGTGTGCGCGACACGCGCCGTCGGCTCGAGCAGAAGGCGATGGCCCGCCGCGCGGAGATCCCAGTGGAGCAGCGTCTCGGCGCCGAGCATGGCCTCGAGACGATCCCCGTAGCCGAGCAGCACCGCGCGCTTGTAGCTGGTGTTGTGCCCGGGGAGGAAATCCACCGCCCCACCCGCGCACGGCCCGAGCCACGGTCCGTAGCCGATGAACAGGTCGGCCCAGCTGACGGCGGTGGCGGGGTTGGCGTTGCGCACCACGGGCCCGACGGCCGCGCAGTCCCCGCGGTGCGCGGCGATCAGGGCTGCCGCCCAGTCCGGCTCGGGGAAGCAGTGGTCCTCCGCGAGCACGACCACCGGCGCCGAGGCGCGGCGCACCCCGGCGGCGTTGGCAGCGCCGATGGAGCCGATGTCCCCGACCTCGACGACGACGGTGGAGCCGAGGCGCCCGAGGAGCGTCGCGTCCGCGTCGAGCGTCGCGCGCGAGGGCGCGACCAGGACCAGCTCCATCCGGTCGCGGACGGTCTGCCGGGCGAGATGCTCGACCGTCCGCCGAACGCTCACGAAGGTGTCCGTGGTGACGAGCACCACCGACAGGGACGCCGCTCCGGTCACCGCGCCGCGATGGTTGACCGAGTCGGCCGCGCAACGCAACCTCGACAGCGCGGTGCCGACACATCGACGGCGGGTCCGGTTGGGATTTATCGGGTGTGGACGCGCCACCGCCACGCTCCACCTCCCCGCCCTCGCCCGGGTGCCCGGCGTCGAGGTGGCGGCCGTGCACGACGCCGATCCGGCCCGGGCGCTGGCCGTGGCGGCTCGGTTCGGCATCGCGGACCGCCCGGCGACGGTGTCCGCGCTGCTCGGACTCCCCGGGCTCGACGCGGTGGCCGTGTGCACCCCGCCGGCGACGCACGCCGACGTGGCGGAGCAGGTCCTGGCTGCCGGCAAGCACCTCTTCCTGGAGAAGCCCCTGGCCCCGAGCGCGTCCGATTGCGATCGGATCGTCCGCGCCGCCATGCACGCCGGCGTCCGGGCCACCGTCGGGTTCAACCTCCGCCAGCATCGCCTGCTCATCCGCGCCCGGGCCCGCATCCAGGCGGGGGCCCTCGGGACCCTGCAGCTGATGCGCTCGTCCTTCACCACCGACATCCGCCTGCGGAGCGCGCTCAGCGCGTGGCGGGACCGGCGGCACCTCGGCGGTGGCGTGCTGCTCGAGCTGGCCGTGCATCACTTCGATCTCTGGCGATGGCTCACCGGCCGCGAGGTCGAGGAGGTCCATGCCTGGTCGACCGGCGAGGACACCGACGATTCGGCCGCGGTGGCCACGGCGCGCCTCTCGGGAGGACTGCTCGCGACCGCGCAGCTCTCGGAGCGGACCGTGGTGCAGAACGAGATCGAGATCCTGGGCGACGCAGGATCCGTGCGCTGCTCGCTCTACGACTTCGACGGCCTCGCGTTCACCCCGGTCGCCGGGTCGGCCGGCACCGTCGGTCGACGCCTGGGCGCGCTCGGACGCTCGGCGCTGGAGCTGCCGGCCGCGATCCGTGCGGCATCAGGCGGCGGCGACTACCTGGCGACCTTCGCCGCGGAGTGGCAGCAGTTCGCCGCCGCCGTGCTCCGCGGCGCGCCGCCGGCTGCATCGCTCGAGGACGGCCGCGCGGCGACGCGGATCGGCCTCGCGGCGTCCCGATCGATCGAGACCGGCTTGCCGGTCCGGCCGGGGGATCTGGACTAGAGAGACGCTCGGCCGTCCGCGGCGTCCAGACGGCGGACGTACGCGCCGACGCCATCCTCGAGGGTGATCGGTGTCTTCGTGAAGCCGAGCGCGCGCAGCCGGCCCATCCGCGCCTCGGTCAGATACTGATAGCGCGCGCGCAGCGCCGCCGGCGTCTCGATGAACTCGATCGCCTCGGGCTGGCGCAGCGCCGCGAAGACGGCGCGGGCCAGGTCGAGGAAGGTCCGCGCCGTCCCGGTGCCGACGTTGAAGATGCCGCCTCCCAGCGGCGTACGCAGCGCGAACCAGAGCGCGTCCACAGCGTCCTCGACGGCGACGAAGTCGCGGCGCTGGTGGCCGTCGGCGACGTCGGGGCGGTGGCTCCGGAAGAGCCGGATGCGGCCCGTCGCCCGCGCCTGGTCCCAGCCGTGGAGGACGACGCTCGCCTGCGCGCCCTTGTGGCGCTCGCCGAAGCCGTAGACGTTGAAGAAGCGGAACCCGGCCCACCCGGCGGCGTGCGCCCGGCCGCGGCCTCGCCGAGCGCCCAGAGGTCGAAGCGCCGCTTGGACTCGCCGTAGGGGTTGAGCGGACGGAGCCGCTCGGTGAGCGCGGGATCGTCGTCGAAGCCGAGTGCGCCGTCGCCGTAGACCGCCGCGCTCGACGCGTACACGTACGGGATCTCCAGACGGCGCGCCGCGGTCCACAGCTGCTTCGAGTACTCGACGTTGAAGCGCGCGAGGCGCGCCTCGTCGAGCTCGGTGGTGTCGGAGATCGCCCCCAGGTGAACGATTCCGGCGATCGCCGGATGCCCGCCGGCGAGCCAATCGGGGAGCGCCTCCACGTCGAGCGTGGTGCCGAAGTCCAGGCCGTGGTGCTCCGGGCGTGAAGTGAAAGCCGCCAGGCGATCCACGCTGACGACCGGCACGCCGCGGGCGTTGCACGATTCCACGAACCGCGCGCCGATGAACCCCGCCGCGCCGGTCACGAGGAGCGTGCGGTGGTCGCGTCCGGGCATCGGCTGCTCGTAGCACGCCCACGGCGGAGCGGCGACCTCGGCCCCCGGCGACCATCCCGGTGCCCCAGCGCCACGTGCGCGCCGGGACTCACCTTTCAGTCTTTGAGCACTATCTTGACGGTTGCGCTTCAACAGTCGTAGGGTCGTGAGGCCATGTTCCGGCGATGGACGCTTTTCGCCTCGCTGGCCTGCCTCATCCTCCGCGGCGGGCCCGCCGAATCGGCCGTGGCCAGCATCTGGTACAGCCGGGCAGCGACCACGACGTCCGGCGCCACGGTCTGGAACGTCAACGGCGACGGGACCGGCGACCACAAGGTGACCGACGGCGAATGGCCGCGGGTCTCGCCCAATGGGCGTTACCTGCTCTTCCACGCCAGCGCGACCACGCCCGCGCTGACGAACGTCACCCTGCGCGACCTGCAGACGGGCGACGAAGCGCTCGCACTCAACCACAACGGCGACTACATCGTGCACTACGACTTCACGGCCAACTCCAGCCGCATCGTCTTCGACTACTCCTGCGGCATCTACGAGACCGACCGCGACGGCGCGAACGGGAAGACCCTCGTCAACACCGACTGCTACGACGACTCGCCGATGCTGAACCCGGTCGACGGCCGCATCGTGTTCCACAACCGGGGCGGCATCGTCATCGCGAACGCCGACGGCAGCGGCAAGGCCGGCGTGCCGAACACGCAGGCGGGCGACTACTGGCCGGCGTGGTCGGCCGACGGCGAGTGGATACTCGTACGGCCACTACGATGGCGACTTCACCATCGACTACTTCAAGATCCACCCCGACGGCAGCGGCCGAACGACCCTCACGCCGTTCCATGGCGTGACCGGCGACGCATACCGGCCGCGCGGTATCTGGACCGCCGACGGCGCGAACCTCGTCGCCGCCGGGATCGTGTTCGGCGTGCCCGGCCTCTACGCCATCCCGACCGATGGATCGGGATTCGTGCGCCGCTTGGCGATCACGCAGGGCGCGGCCCCCGACTTCGTCGGTAGCGTGACCGGCAGCGACGTGTCGGGCGAGCTCGTCCTGCCACCGACCACCACCTCGACCAGCTCCACCACGACGACTTCCACCAGCTCGACGTCGACGAGCGTGTCGACCACCTCGTCCACGAGCACCACGACACCGACGACCCTCCCGCCGGTCGAGATCTGCGACAACTGTCGCGACGACGACGGCGACGACCGGATCGACGGCGAGGACACCACCTGCTGCCCCGGTGCGTCGCTCGGCCTGACGATCGCGCGCGGTCGCATCAGGACGAAGGGGTCGACGACGAAGCTGGCGCTCAGCGGAGGCATCGGCGCGGCAACGGGTCTGGACCAGCATCACGACCTCGTCCTGCAGCTCCGCGGCAGCGCCGGCGAGCTCCTCTGCGCGCGGCTGCCGGCGGCGAGCTTCGTCACGAAGGGACGCAGCGTCGCGTTCCGCGATCCGCAGCATCGCGTGGCGAGCGCCGGCGGCATCGACCTCGTCGTCCTCAAGCTGCCGAAGCACGGCGCCGCGAAGCTCAAGATCAAGAGCAAGCGCGCCGGGCTGCAGACGCCGGCAGCTGGTCGACTCGAGGTCACCCTCGGCGTCGCGAGCGACGGCGGCGCGCGCTGCGGCACGGCCACCCCGCCGTTCGCGGCGAGCAAGAGCGGCGCGTTGCACTTCCCGTAACCTGCGTGGCCTCGCGCCGCGCCCCTCTATATAAGGACGCGGTGCCGGACGTCCTGTGGGTCGGGATCGGGGGTTTCCTGGGCGCGATCGCGCGCTACGTCGTGGCGATCGTGGTCACCGACCGCACGACCGGGACGTTCCCGGTCGCGACGCTGCTGATCAACGTCAGCGGCAGCTTCCTCCTGGGCGTGCTCGCCGGCTCGATCGAGGCGCGCGCGCTCGCCCCGCTCCTGCGCCCGCTCGTCGCCATCGGTTTCCTCGGGGCGTACACGACCTTCTCGACGTTCAGCTACGAGACGCTGCGCCTCTTCGAGCTCTCCGGGACCGCGTGGGCGCTCCTGAACGTCGTCGCGAGCGTGACGCTCGGGCTCGCGGCCGCCATCGCCGGCCTCGCCCTCGGCCGCGCGGTGTGACGTGACGCCGTCCGGGCCCGCCGTGGTCGTCCGCGACCTCGTGAAGCGCTTTCCCAGGACGACCGCCGTCGCCGGCGTCTCGTTCGAGGTGCGGCGCGGCGAGATCCTCGGTCTGCTGGGGCCGAACGGCGCCGGCAAGACGACGACGCTGCACATCCTCCTCGGCCTCATCCGTCCGACGGCAGGCACCGTCCGGCTCTTCGACCTCGATCCGCACGACGGCTCGAAGCGTGCCCTGGCGCGCGTCGGCTTCGCCTCGCCCGAGGCGCTGATGGATCACCGGCTGACGGTGCGGGAGAGCCTGCGCGTCTACGCGCGCCTCTACGGGGCTGCGCCCGGCGCCGTGGACCGCGCGATCGCGCTCGTCGAGCTGGGAGCGCTCGCCGACACCCGCTTCGGCGACCTCTCGCTCGGCCAGCAGACCCGTGCAGGCCTCGCCCGCGCCCTCCTCGGCGACCCCGACCTGCTGGTGCTCGACGAGCCGACCTCGAGCCTGGATCCCGACGTCGCCGACCGCACGCGGCAGCTGCTGCTCGCGGAGCGTCGTGCGCGCGGCCTCGCCGTCCTCTACACCTCGCACAACATGGCCGAGGTCGAGGAGATCTGCGATCGCGTCGTCTTCCTGCACGCCGGACAGGTGGTGGCGGAGGGAACGCCCGTCGAGGTGTCGCGGCGCGTGCTCGGCAGCGACGCGCTCGACGCCGCAGCGATGCACGAGGTGTTTCTCAAGATCGCGCGCGAGGGGCTCGGATGAGCGGCAGCCGGCAGCGCGTCGGAGCGCTTCTCCTCCGCTACGGCCTGGTGATGCGCCGTGACGCCCAGCGCATCCTCGAGATCGTCTACTGGCCGTTCATCGACATCGTGATCTGGGGCTTCCTCACCTACTTCGTCGCCGCGACGGGCGCGCACATCCCGAACGCGCTCGGCGTGTTCGTCGGCGGCGCACTGCTCTGGAACGTCTACTTCCGGGCTGCGAACGAGGTGCCGGTCGCGTTCCTCGAGGACGTGTGGAGCCGCTCGCTGGTGACGCTGTTCGCGTCGCCCCTGACGGTACGGGAGTTCTCCGTCGCAGTGCTCCTCACCGCGACCATCAAAGTGGTGCTGACCTTCCTCGTGATGTCGGTGCTGGCGGCACTGTTCTACGCCTTCGACGTCTTCACCTTCGGGTGGGCGCTGGTTCCGTTCGCAGTGAACCTGACGGTGTTCGGCTGGGTGCTGGGTCTGCTCGCGATGGCGATCGTGATCCGCTTCGGCAGCCGCTGGGCGATCCTCGCCTGGAGCCTGCCGTTCCTCGTCCAGCCGGTGTCGTCGGTGTTCTACCCCGAGGCGGTCCTGCCCCGGTCGCTGCGCATCGTCGCGCAGGCGATCCCTGCGAACCACATCTTCGAGGGGATGCGTACGGTGCTCTTCGACGGGCGCGTCCCGTGGGACCGGGTGCTGCTCGCGTCGGTGGAGAACGTCGTCTACCTCGTCGCGGCCGTCTGGCTGGTCACCCGCACGTTCGGTGTCGCGCTCGACCGCGGGCTCCTGCCGAAGGTGCGCTAGTCGAGTTGGGCTCGCGCGGAGGGTCATGGTAAGGGCGGCCGGCATGAGCGTGACGGTCGAGATCGCTGCCGGCAGACTCCGCGGCGCCGACGCCGGAGGCGTGCTGGTGTTCCGCGGCATCCCCTATGCGCGCGCGGAGCGCTTCGCGGCGCCGGAGCCGCCGGATCCGTGGCTCGGCGTGCGCGACGCGACGGCCGCCGGCGCGGTCGCGCACCAGAACTCGGGGATGCTCGGACCGATGCTCGGCATGGACCTCGGGCGCGCCGACGAGCACTGCCTCTATCTGAACGTCTGGACGCCGGCGGCCGACGCGGAGAAGCGGCCCGTCATGGTGTGGATCCACGGCGGCGCGTTCGTCATCGGCGCTGGTTCGCAGCCGCTCTACGACGCCGGCCAGCTCGCGCGGCGCGGCGACGTCGTCGTCGTCACGCTCAACTACCGGCTCGGTGCGCTCGGCTTCCTCCACCTGCCGGAGGCGGGGGCGAGCGGCAACCTCGGCATCCTCGACCAGGTGGCGGCGCTCGAGTGGGTGCGCGACTCGATCGAGCGCTTCGGCGGTGATCCGGACGACGTCACCATCTTCGGCGAGTCCGCCGGCTCGATGAGCTGCGCCACGCTGCTCGGCGTACCGCGGGCGCACGGGCTCTTCCGCCGCGCGATCCTCCAGAGCGGCGCCGCCAACTTCACCCTCTCGCGCGACCGCGCCGACGACGTCGCCAGCGCGTTCCTGCAGGCGCTCGACCTGCCGCGCTCCGAGGCGAGGCGGCTGCACGAGATCCCGCCGGCGCGCCTCCTGTCGGCGCAGGAGAAGGTGGCGGGCTCTCGCACCAGCGGCGGACGGCTCGCCCTCCCCTTCGCGCCCGTCGTCGACGGTGCCATCCTGCCTCGCCATCCACTCACCGCGGTCACCAACGGCGCGGCGCGCGACGTCGCGTTGATGGTCGGCACCACGCTCGAGGAGACCAAGCTCTTCTCGATCATGGACGGCAAGGCGCGCACGCTCGACGACGAGGCGCTGCTCCGACGCTGCGAGCGCGTCATGCCGGTCGCCGGCGTCGAGCGCGCCGCGACCGCGCGCCGCGCCGTCGACGTGTACCGTCGCGCGCGCGAGGGCCGCGGCGAGCGCGCGACGCCGCCCGCGCTCTGGTGCGCAATCGAGTCCGACCGCGTCTTCCGCTACCCCGCCATGCGCCTGGCCGGGCTGCAGCGGGCACACCAGCCGCACGTGCACGCCTACCTCTTCACCTGGCGCTCGCCGCTGCTCGACGGCGCCCTCGGCGCCTGCCACGCGCTCGACCTGCCGTTCGTGTTCGGCACGCTCGTCGATCCGCGCCTCGCCATGTTCGCCGGCAGCGGCCCCGAGGCCGATGCGCTGTCGACGCGGATGCAGGACGCCTGGCTCGCGTTCGCCCGGCACGGCACCCCTGGCGCCGACTGGCCGGCCTACGACACCGCGCGCCGCGCGACCATGATGTTCGGGACCGAGTGCGGCGTCGCCGACGCGCCCTACGAGCCCGAGCGCGCGTTCTGGTCGTTCTGGGACGGCGCATGACGACGTGGGAGGGGGGCTGCCACTGCGGCCGCGTCCGCTTCCGGGTCACGGCCGAGCTGACGGGCGTCACCGAGTGCAACTGCTCGATGTGCGCCAAGAAGGGCTTCCTCCACCTGATCGTCCCCGCCGCCGCGTTCGAGCTGACGGCGGGACGCGACGACCTCTCGACCTACCGCTTCAACACCGGCGTGGCGCAGCACCACTTCTGTCGCCACTGCGGCATCCACTCCTTCTACGTGCCGCGCTCGGATCCGGACAAGGTCGACGTCAACCTCCGCTGCCTCGACGGCGTCGACGTCGATACGGTTCCGGTCGCGCGCTTCGACGGGCAGCACTGGGAGGAGGCCATCCGCCGCCCCCGCCCCTGGCGCTGATCAACCGCCGGCGCAGCGCACCAGGGCGATCGGGCGGCCGCGACGTGCCGTCGCCCGCACCGCGACCTCGACGGGATGGCGGCGGTCGGCGGGCGGCGCGATCCACCACTCGTCGGAGGGGCAGCGGAGCGTCGCCCGGTCGAGATGCCGGTCGAGCAGCCAGCCGAGGGTGACGTACTCGTTCTCGTCGAGGTCGGGCGTCGCGTGCAGACGGGCGTCGGGGGGAACCGTCGTCCCGACGGTACGAGCGAAGGCGACCAGGCTCTGGGCCCGCGCCTGCCCGACGCGGCGTGCCTGCGTCGCGCCGAATGCCACGAGGTCGATCACCAGGACGAGCACGGCGAGCGCGCGCACCGGCACTGATGCGCGCACGAGCGCGATGCCAGCGAGGAGCGCCACCGCCGGATAGAGCGGCAGGAGATAGACGGCGCGCTTGCCCGCCGCGACCGAGAAGACGACCAGGATCGTCATCCACCAGACGTGCAGGAACCACTCCGCGCCGTCGACCGACTCGCCGCGCCACCATCGGCGGACCGCAGCGATGAGGACCAGGTTCCAGGGCAGGAGCCCGACTGCGAAGGCGATCGGCATCTTGAGGAGCGTCCGGTGACGGTTGGTCGTGAAGATGCCCCGCCCGACGAACCGGTCCACGTTCTCGCGCCGCAGCTGCACGGCGAGGAAGTCGTCGCCTCCGGCGCGGAAGGCGGCCAGGTACCACGCGCCGGCGCCGAGCACGACCAGCGCCGCGAGCCACCACGACCACAGGCGACGGACGAGCGCCAGTTCGCGCCGGCTGGCGAGAAACGCGACGATGACGAGCGCCGGCAGCACGGCGCCGGCCGGCCCCTTGGCGAGGATCGCGCCCAGGGTGCCGACGTACACGAGTGCCGGCGGCCGCACGCGATGGCCGCGGTACCAAAGGAGGAACCCGCCGAGCGCGACCGTGATCGCCGCCGCGAAGGCCATGTCCACGCGCGCTGCCAGCGCCGTCTCCCAGAACGCCAGGGTGCCGGCGAGCGCTCCGACGGCGAGCCAGCCGCCGCGCCGCCCGGCGATGTCGGTCCCCACCACCAACGTCATTGCCAGGAGCACGTACGCGCCGACGAGCGAGGGCAGGCGAACCGTGACGTCGGACAGGCCGCCCACGTGCGCCGCAGCGGCCCCCATCCAATGGTAGAGGGGCGGCTTCGACGCGACGACGCCGAGCCGGCGGCCCAGTGCCCAGTGTCCGTTGCGGACCACGTCGCGGATGACCATCGCCTCGCGAGCCTCGCCGCGATTGGTGATCGGCGGGACCGCGAGCGGGACGGCCGCGAGGAGGGCGAGGAGCGCGGCCAGCAACAGCAGGTCGCGCAGCGGCGTCCGGGCCCCCATCCGGTCCCGGCGTCTAGAGTCTTCGCGGCTCGTTGTCCACCCGGGTCGGGTCCGCTGTGCGATTCAGTATTGACCCGCGGGCGGCGCCTCCGTTATCCCCGAAGGGGCCACATGACCGCCCGCCGCACCGTGACGCTCGGAGTCGCCCTCGCGCTCATCCTCAGCCTCTCCGGCAGCGCCCCAGCGTTGGAGCGCGCCCTGGCGACAGAGCTCTGCGCCGACGGCGTCGACAACGACCGCGACGGTCGCATCGACTGCACCGACCCCGACTGCGCCGCGGATCCGGCCTGCGACGGCGTCTGCCAGGTGATCCCGCCGCCGAGCGATCAACTGACGATCGGCCTCGAATGGGCATGGCGGTCGAGCACCGTCCTCCCGACGCACACCAACGTGATCTCGCTGCCGCTCGTCGTCCAGCTGACCGACGACAATGCCGACGGCCGGATCGACCGGCACGACACGCCCGACGTCGTGTTCGGCGCCTACGCCGGCGAGATCTACCAGTCGAACGGCATCCTCCGTGCGATCAGCGGCGCGGGCGGCGGGACCGTCCTCGACGTGACGGACTCGCGCTACCGCATCCGTGCCGAGGCGTCGCTCGCCGCCGGCGATCTCGACGGCGACGGCGTCGTCGAGATCGTGGCGCACAAGGATCCGACCGGCGTCATCGTCTTCCGCCACGACGGCACGGTGAAGTGCGAGTACCCCGGCCTCTACGCGCGCTGGGGCGGCGCCTCGATCGCCGACCTCGACGGCGACGGGACGGCCGAGATCGTGATCGGCGCGACCGTCCTGTCGGCGAATTGCACGCTCCGCTGGGCGGGAACCGCCGGCAAGGGCGACAACGGCGCCGGCCCGCTCTCGCTGGTGGCCGACCTCGACGGCGACGGCAAACCGGAGGTCGTCGCGGGCAACACCGCGTACCGTGCGAACGGCACGGTCTACTGGACGTCGGGCGCGGACGGCTTCGATGCGATCGGCGATTTCGACGGCGACGGACGGCCGGACGTGGTCGTGGTCTCGGCGGGAACGGTGCGGCTGCTGGGGCCGGACGGCACCGTCAAATGGGGGCCTGTGGCGCTCCCCGGCGGGGGCCGCGGCGGCGCGCCCACCGTCGCCGACTTCGATGGCGACGGCGAGCCCGAGATCGGCGTCGCCGGGCTCGCCAAGTACACGGTCTTCGAGACCGACGGCTCCATCAAGTGGACGCGCGACACCTTCGACACCAGCTCGAGCGCGACCGGCTCGTCGGTCTTCGACTTCCAGGGCGACGGCAAGGCCGAGGTCGTCTACAAGGATCAGACCAATCTCTGGGTGTACGACGGCGCCACCGGCGGCGAGCTGGCGAGGGTGCCGTCCAGCACCTGCACCACCTACGAGAACCCGGTCATCGCCGACGTGGACGGCGACGGCAATGCCGAGATCGTCGTCGCATCGAACACGTCGTGCGGCTACGGCACCGCGACCGGGATCGAGGTCTACGGCGATCCGAGCGACAACTGGGTGAACACCCGCCGCATCTGGAACCAGCACACGTACCACATCACCAACGTCGACGAGGACGGCGGCATCCCCACCAGCGAACCCTCGAACTGGCTCATCCCGGGGCTCAACAACTACCGACTGAACCTGCAGCTGCCCGGCGAGGGTGGCGAGTTCGACGCGCCCGACGCGGTCGTCGACCTCGACGGCGAGGCCGTCTGTCCCGATGGGCTCCGGCTGATCGCCACGGTGCGCAACGCGGGCGCGGTCCCGCTCGCTGCCGGCCTCGCGGTCGCGTTCCATCAGGGATCGGCGACCGGCGCGCTCCTCGGCGTCGAGCACACCACGCAGGCGGTTCCACCCGGCGGGTCCACGACCGTCGAGCTCAGCCGGACACAGACGCTCACGGCGCCGACCCTCTTCACCGCGGTCGCCGACGACGACGGCACGGGCCACGGCACGGCCAACGAGTGCCGCGAGTCCAACAACAGTGGCACGGTGACGGTGCTGCCATGCTCCGACGTGCCACACGGCGCCTGCGGCTTCGCGGTGCTGAAGCAGGCACGCTTCAAGAGCGTCACCGTCGACGGCGACCTCTCCGCCGGGGAATCGGGCGGTACGGTTCGCGTCGGCGCGGGGACGCGCATGGCGGACGGTACGACGCTGAGCGCGGACGTCGTCCGCCTCGGCAACGGATCCAGCGTCTTCGACGTGAAGGCGAACACGCTGCGACGCAGCCCGGGGGCAAGGGGCGGGGTCATCCGCGGCACCTCGAGCGCGCCCGGCCGCGGCGCTCCCGGATCCCTTCTGCGCCGCGCCGGCGGCGACGTGCGGCGGCAGTTCGTTCACCGCGCTCGGCGAGCAGATCATCCCCCCCGGCAACTACGGCACGGTGTCGGTGGCGTCCGGCGCCACCCTGGTGCTGCAGCCGGGGCTCTACGCCTTCTGCTCGCTCAAGGTCGGGACCGACGCGACGCTCCGCGCGGCCGCCGGCGGACCGGTCGGCGTCACCGTCGTCGGCGACCTCGGGTTCGGGAACCGCAGTCGGCTCGAGGCCGCGGGCGCCTCGGTCCCGGTCGTGACGGCCCTCGGCCGCCGGGTGCGCGCGGGATCGGACACCACGCTCGCGGGCGAGTTCGTCCTCCCGAACGCGCGCTTCTACCTGAACAGCCGGGCCACGCTCACCGGCAGCTTCTGCGCCAACGTCGTCGCGGCGAAGAAGGACGTCCGGCTCACCTGCTTCGCGCCGTAGCGGCGCGGCGGTACGCGATCGGCACGACGAAGAGGTTGAGCAGCGTCGAGGTCACCAGGCCGCCGACGATCACCATCGCCATCGGGTGCTCGATCTCGCCCCCGGCGCGGCCGCCGAGCGCGAGCAGCGGGATGAGCGCGATGCCGGCGCTGAGCGCGGTCATCAGGATCGGCGACAGCCGGTCGCCGGCGGCCTGCACCAGCTCCGGAACGGCCAGCGCACGCTCGCGGCGCTCCTCCTCGTGGCGAAAGTGCGCCACGAGGACGATGCCGTTGCGGATCGTGATCCCGAACACGGTCACGAAGCCGACGATCGCGCCGAGCGACAGTCGGCCCTCCACCCCGACGACCGTTGCGACGACGCCGCCGATGAGGGCGAGCGGTACGTTCACGAGGATGAGCCCCGCGAGTCGCGCCGAGCGGAAGTCGATCAGGAGGAGGACGAGCATGCCGACGAACGCCAGCATCCCGACCGTCACCAGGCGGCGGCGAGCCGCCTGCGCGGTGACGTACTCGCCGCTCACTTCGGCATAGACGCCCGGCGGCAGCGGCGCCGTTTCGACGGCTGCCTTCACGCCGCGGACGACCTCTTCCAGCGAACGATCGCGCGCGTCGATGCGCACGTGCACCGTGCGCACGCCGTCCTCGCGTGCGATCGTCGTGCGCAGCGGTGCCAGGTCGACGTCGGCGACGGAGCCCAGCGGAACGACGCGGCCGTCCGGCGCGGGTATCGGCAGTTCCGCGAGGCGTCCCGGGTCCCGGGTCGCGTCCGTCGCCAGGCGGACGACGACGTCGGCCACGCGGCTGCCGTCGGTCATGCGCGTGACCGGCAGCCCGCCGAGCGCGCCGCGCAGCGCGCGCGCGACGGCGACGTTCGGTACGCCCAGACGCAGCAGATCGTCGCGGCGCGGCCTGACGCGCACGCCGGGCGCGGTGAGGGCTCCGATCGCCTGGACGTCGGCGGCGCCGGGGACGGCGGCGACCCGGTCGGCCACGCCGCGTGCGGCCTCTTCGAGCCCGACCAGGGTCGGCCCGCGCAGGCTCACCACGATGTCGCCGCTCACGCCCTCCAGCAGCTCCTCGATCCGCTCGTTCAGATACTGCTTGATGTCGAACGCAAATCCGGCAACCTGTCGCACCCGGTCGTGGATCGCGTCGGTGACCCGCCGCGCGTCGGCGTCGGGAGTGAGCTGCACCAGCAGCTCGCTCCGCTCCGCCCCCCAGGTGTCCTCCGACAGGGTCGATCGCCCGATCATCTGCGCGACGGAGGACACGCCGGGGATGGCGAGCAGCGCCCGCGCCGTGTCCCCACCCACGCGGGCCGACTCGTCGAGCCCCACACCAGGCGCACCCGTCATGTGCATGACGAAATTCGTCTCGTGGAACTCGGGCAGGAACTCGAGGCGCAGTCCCGGCATCAACGCGATCCCGACGAGCAGGGCCACCCCGCAGCCCGCCATCACCGTAGCGGGCCGCGCGAGCGCGCCGACGAGCGCCCGCTCGTACGCATCCCGGAGTGAGCGGACGATTCGGGGAGGGGCCCGATGGCGAGCGACCGCGCCGGGCAGCAGCATCGCGGCCAGGGCGGGCGTGACGGTCAGTGCGACGACGAGGGACGCCATGGTCGCCAGCACGTACGCGGTCGCGAGCGGCCGGAAGAGCGCCCCCTCCATGCCGCCGAGCAGGAACACCGGCAGGAACACCAGCGCGACCATCAGGGTCGCGTAGACGACCGCGCTCCGCACCTCGACCGAGGCGGCCAGCACCACGTCGACCGCCCGGGCGCCCGGCGGCGCGGTGCGGAGGCGCCGCCACGCGTTCTCGACGTCGATCACGGCGTCGTCCACGACCTCACCGACCGCGATCGCGAGGCCGCCCAGCACCATCACGTTCAGGCTGGCCCCCGCCGCCCGCAGGACCGCCACCGCCGAGAGGAGCGAGAGCGGCATCGCCACCGCGCTCACCAGCGCCGCTCGCCAGCTGCCGAGGAAGAGCAGGAGAACGATCGCCACCAGGCCGCTGCCGAGCAGCAGGGCGCGGCGCAGGTTGCGCAGCGCGTGCGTGACGAAGGTCGCCTGCCGGAACATCGCCGGCTCGACCCGCACGTCGGGCGGCAGGGCCCGCGAGAGCGCCGTCAGCGCGGCTTCGACGTCCGCCGTCACGGTCACGACGTTGACGTCCGGCTGGCGGGTGACGAGCAGCACGATCCCCGGATCGCCGTTGACCACGCCCTCGCCGACGCGCACCGCGGCTCCCTCGGCCACCTCCGCGACCGCGTCGATGGCCATCGGCCCGCCCACGCGGCCCGGCAGGGCCGCGCGCGCGACGTCCTCGAGCGCATGCAGCCGGCCGTCCATCCACGTCGGGAGCCGCTGGCCGCTGCGATCGATGAACCCCGAGCCACTGGCGTCGTCGGCGTCCGTGACCGCCGTCGCGACGTCGTCGAGCGATACCTGCGCCGCCCAGAGCCGCTCGGGCGCGGTCGTGATCTGCACCTCGCGAACACCGCCCCCGAAGACGACCACGTTGGCGACGCCGGGGACGCCGAGCAGCCGGGGCCGGATCGTCCAGTCCGCGATGTCCCGCAGGGCGAGGGGCGACGTCGTCGGGCCGGCGCGCAGCCCGATCGCCAGGATGGTCGTGAGCGCCGACGCGAGGGGCGCCACCGCCGGCCGCACGCCGGCTGGCAGTTGATCGGCGGCGAGCCCGACCCGCTCGGTCACGAACTGCCGCGCACGAAACGGATCCGTACCGTAGGGGAAGATCGCCGTGATGACGGCGAGGCCCGGCGACGACGCCGAGCGCACGGTCGCCACCTCGGGCGCGCCGGCGAGCGCCAGCTCGAGCGGGATGGTCACCAACGCCTCGACGTCGGTCGCGGAGAACCCCGGCGCCTCGGCCTGGACCTCGACGATCGGTGGCGCGAACTCCGGGAAGACGTCCAGCGGCGCATCCAGCGCCGACCACACGCCGATCAGGCTCACCACGCCGGCCATCAGGAACACGACCGTGCGATGGCGCAGCGAGAGCGCGACCAGACGCGCGACCATCTGCTAGTCTCCCGCTCCGGAGAGTCGCGTCGCCGACAGCAGGCTGGCGGCACCGGTCGTGACGACGCGATCCCCCTCGGCGAGGCCGTCGCGGATCTCCGCGCGGCCGTCGGCGACGATCCCGAGCTGCACCGGATGCGGCGCGTATCGGGCGGCGGTCTCCTCGACGAACACCACCGCGATGGTGCCGTCGTAGACGACGGCAGCGGTGGGCACGACGAGCGCGCGGCGCGCGGCGCCGGCGGCGATCCCGGCGGCGCCCGTCATGCCCGGCCGGAGTGCATGCTCGGGATCGCCGATGCGCAGACGCACCGGTGCGCGCCGGCTCGCCGGGTCGACGTATCGCGCCGCCGCGTCCACGCGTCCGTCGAGCGTCCGCCCGGGCAGGGCGTCGGCGACGAATCGCGCCGGCGCGCCGACCTCGACCCGCAGCGCGTCGGGCTGCGCGAGCTCGGCCAGCACCCACCGTTCGCCCGCGTGGAGCGGCTCGCTCCCGGTCGTCCCACCGAACTGCGCCAGGGCCTCGCGCGCACGGGTCGCTCCGGCGGCGGCGGCGGCCTGCTCGGCGAGGGCGGCCTCGAGCTCCTTGCGCGGCGCGACGGCCCCGGTTCCCAGCGCCTGTAACCGCCGGACCTGCTCGTCGGCGAGACGCCGGCGTGCTTCGGCCTCGGCGAGCTGCGCGCGGGCGTCCCGCACCGCCGCAGGATCGGCGTCCGCCGCGACGATGCCGAAGCCTCGAACCGCGTCGCGTATCTCCTCCACGGTGGCGGTGGCGAGCTCGAGTCCCGCCACCGTCGGCGCGAGCGCAGGGTCCGATGCGTGCTCCTCCGTCGCGCTCCGGCATCCGCACAGGAGCACCGCGACCGCCATCGCCACGACGATGCCCTTCACCGGATGTCCTCCCCGACCGCGGCCCGCAGATCCGCGTCCGCCTCTGCAAGACTCAACCAGATGGTGATCGCGTCGACACGCGCCCCGACGAGTCGATCGCGCTGGGCCAAGACGTCGCGCAGACCGAGGTATCCCTGCTCGAAGCCCCGCTCGAGCAGCTCGCGGGCGGTTCGCACCGCGGGCAGCACGTCGCGCTGGTAGCGCGTCCACGATGCCGACGCGACCGCGTGGCGGGCGAGCGCCGTGTGCACCTCGCGTGGAATCTCGCGCTCGAGTCGTTCGACCTCCGAGGCGGCGCCGGCGGCCGCCGCCCGCTGCGCCACCTCGGTTCCCTGACCGCGATTGAAGATGGGAAGCGGGATGTCGACGCCGCCGCCGGCGATGTGCTCCTCGTTCAGCTCCTGGCGATACCAGCCCTTCAGGAGCGGGTTCGGCACCAACCCGACGCGTCGCGTGACGTCGGCCTCGCCCACGAGCTGCGCGTGCGCCTCGCGCGCGGCCGCGAGGTCGGGACGGGCGGCCAGGGCGCGGGAGACCAGCTCGCTCTCCGGTGCCGGCGAGACCGCGACGTCGCCCTCGATGCCCGCGACCTCGACGTCCTCGTCGGGTCCGGCACCGATCGCGGCGGCGAGTCGCGCCGTCGCCCCCGCCCGCTCCGCGGTGGCCGCGGCGACCGCCTGCTCGGCCCGGCTCGCCTCGATCCGCGCGAGCTGCAGATCGAGGTCGGCGACGTCCCCGGCGCGCGCGCGGCGTTCGGTCGCCTCGACGAGTCGCGCCGCCACACCGACACTCTCGCGACCGAGCACCAGCCGGCGATCCGCGGCGACGAGCGCGGCGAAGGCGCGACGAACGTCCGCCTCGACCGTCCGGCGCGTGTCCGCGAGCAGCTGCTCCGCGCGCGCGACGTCGTGGCGCGCGGCGCCGACGCGCAGCCCGCGCTGTCCCCCAACCTCGATCTCCTGCTCGAGCTCGACACCCCGGTCGAGATTCACCGTCGACGGCTCGATCGTCGAGTGTCGCGCGAGGTCGCCCTTGAGCACGGGGTTGGCCGGGATCGTGCCGGCCTGCATCAGGCGCCCCTTCGCCGCATCGACCTCGGCCCCCGCCGCACGCAGCAACGGACTCTGGGTGCGTGCACGCTCGAGCGCCTCGTCGAGCGTCAGGGCTGGAGACTTCCCCTGCCCCCGTGCGATCGCCGCCCACACGGCCACGAGCACCAGCGCCGCCCAGGCGAGGTTCGGGACGCGTCGTCGGGGGCTACCTTGCCTGTTCGTGGCCACCACGATAACGGTCTTTGCTGGTCGCCGAGCCCGATTCCGCCGCACAGAGCCGATCTCTTTAGCGCGATCCTGGTACGTCCTGCGATTCGGCGTCTTCATGTTGCCGTCATGGTACCTGACATACGTTCCGTCGATTCGATGAGCCTCGGCTCCTCATCCGCCACTCCGGCGTTGAGCGTCGTCGTGCCGGCGTACGACGAGGCTCCGAACCTGGAACGCCTGCTCGACCGCGGTACGGGCAGCGCTCGATCCGACCGGTCTCCACTGGGAGCTCATCGTCGTCGACGACGGCAGTAGCGACGAGACGCCGGAGCTGCTCGCGCGCCTCGCCGCTGCGGATCCGCGCGTCCGGCCGCTGCGTCTCGCGGTGCGCAGCGGACAGACCGCCGCGCTGCTCGCCGGCTTTCGTGTCGCCGCCGCCCCGCTGATCGCGACGCTCGACGCGGACCTGCAATGTCCACCCTCCGAGCTGCCGGCGCTGCTCGCCGCGCTCGGCGACGCCGACCTCGCCTGCGGCATCCGCACTGGGCGGGACGATCCGTTCGCCCGGCGGATGGCGTCCGCGGTCTCCAACCTCCTACGCCGCTGCCTGGTCGCGCCACGGGTCCGCGATCTCGCCTGCCCGCTGCGCGTCTTCCGGAAGGACTCCTTGGCACGCGTCGAGGCGATGGCCCCGCTCCGTGACGGCGCGCATCGCTGGCTGCCTGCGCTGTTCGTGCTGGCAGGCCTGCGCGTGGTGCAGCGCCCGGTACCGCACGTCGCTCGCGTCGCCGGCGAGTCGAAGTACACGAACACCGGTCGGGCGGGTCCCGTCGCCCGCGAGTCGCTGCACGTGTTCACGCTGGCGCTCCGCCACTCGCCGGTGCGACGCGCGGCCGTCGGGCTCGTCGCGCTGACCCTGGTGTCGCTCCCCTTCTTCCACGCCCTGGGAGTCTGGCCGCTGCTGGAGCCGGACGAGGGGCGCAACGCCGAGGTCGCGCGGGAGATGCTCGACCTCGGCAACTGGAGCGTCCCGCACTTCAACGGCCTGCCGTACCTCGACAAGCCCGTGCTCCTCTTCTGGACCATCGCCGCCGCGTTCCGTGCGGTGGGCGTCAGCGAGCTCGGGGCGCGCCTGCCATCGGCGATCGCCGCCACCGTCACCGTTGCCCTGACGTTCCTGATCGGTCGGGGGCTCCTCGGTGCCCGACGCGGCGCTCTCGCGGCACTGATCTTCGCGACCGCTCCGCTGGTGCTCGTCTTCGCGCGGCTCGCGATCTTCGACATGGTGCTCACGGCGCTCGTCACCACGGCGCTCTTCTTCCTGATCCAGGGACGGCGCACCGGCGACGCCTGGCGCTGGTGGCCGGCGGCGGGGTTGACGATGGGTGCGGCGGTCCTGTGCAAAGGCCCCGTGGGTTTCGTGATTCCGCTGCTCGCGTGGGCGGCCGGACGCGGCGCTCTGCCGCCGCCGCCACGGCGCCCGAGCGGTGCCGCCGCCATCGTCGCGGTGGCTCTGGGCGTCGCCGTGGTCGTCCCCTGGATCGCGCTCGTGCAAGGCTACGAGCCGACGTTCCTCCGCTACGCGCTGTACGACGAGACCTTCGAGCGCGTCACGTCCGTGGCGCGGTTCAAGCGGGGCGGTGCGCCCTGGTACTACGCCGTGGTGCTGGCCTGGGCAGGCGGCGGGTGGACGGTCCTGCTGCTCGCCTGCGCGCCGGCGCTGTACCGACGGTGGCGGGCCGGCGGCACTGACGCCGGCGTCATCGCCTTTGCCACCCGAGCCGCGCTCGCGCTCACGATCTTCTTCAGCTGCGTGGCCTCCAAGCGCCCGCAGTACATCCTGCCTGCCCTCGTGCCGCTGTCGCTGCTGGTCGCGATGGGCATCTCCGCCGCGCCGCGAGCGGCCACGTCGGCGCTGCGCGCGCTCGCGGCGACGGCCGTCGTGGCGGGCATCGGCGCAGCCATCGGCGGGCACCTGGGTTTCGCTCCGGCGCACGGCGACCTTCGCGTCATCACGCCGAACGTCGTCCTCGCCACCGGGCTCCTCCTCGTCGCCTGGGGCCTGCTCGCCTTCGGCGCCGGACGGCGGCCGCTCACCGCGATCCTCTGCACGGCGATCCTGGCGCCGGCGCTGGGAATGATGTTGCTCGGACCGCTGACGGGGTACGCAGAATCGCGATCGTCCCGCGCCCTGGCGCAGAAGGTGCCCGGTGACACCCGACTGGTGGCCGCAGTGTCGTTCCGCACGAGCCTGCCGTTCTATCTCCGCCGGCCCGTCATGCTCGTCAGCGGCAACGGTCACGAGCTCACCAGCAACTACGTGGTCGCGATGCGCGACCGCTTCATGGGCGGCCGCTATCTCCAATCCGTCGACCGCTTCGCCGACGCGATCGAGGGCGAGACGCCGACCCTCATCCTCGTGACCCGGTGGCGGAAGCAGGACATCCGCCGCATGACGAAGCGTCGCCTCGAGCTGGTCGACGCCGACCGGCGCAGCATGCTGCTCCGCCCCGCGGGCTGACCGCATGTGCGGCATCTACGGCATGGTGCGCACGAGCGCACCGCCGGATCCGGCCGAGCTCGAGCGCATGGGCGCGCGGCTCGCGCATCGCGGACCCGATGGCGACGGCCACGTGGTCTCGGGCCGGGCCGGTCTCGGCTGCCGGCGGCTGGCGATCATCGACGTCGTCGGGGGCGCGCAGCCGCTGACCAACGAAACGGGCGACGTCGTCGTGGTGTGCAACGGCGAGATCTACAACCACGCGCGCCTGCGGCAGGATCTCGTCGCGCGCGGCCACCGCTTCCGCACCCGATCCGACGCCGAGGTCATTCCGCACCTCTACGAGGAGCGTGGTCCCGACTTCGTGCAGCTGCTCGACGGCATGTTCGGTCTGGCGCTGTGGGACGTCGAGCGCCAACGGCTCGTGCTCGCGCGCGATCGTCTCGGTGAGAAGCCGCTCTTCCACACCTTCACGCCGGACGGTCTGTGGTTCGCCTCCGAACCGAAGAGCCTCCGTGAAGTCATCGCCGGCGCCGAGCCGGACTGGGACGCGATCTCGCTCTACCTCCGCCGCGGGTGGATACCCACGCCGCGCACCGCGTACGCCGGCGTCGCACAGCTGCCTCCGGGCGGGCGCCTCGTGCTCGAAGGCGAGCGCGTGCAGGAGGATCGATACTGGCAGGTGGCGCCACTGCTGGCGGAGCGTCCGCTCGATCTCGACCTCGACACGGCGGCGCACGTGCTGCGCGCGCACCTCGAGCGCTCGGTCGCAGCGACCCTGATGACCAGCGACGTCCCCGTCGGCGTCTTCCTCTCGGGAGGCCTCGATTCGACGGCGGTCGCGGCGCTGGCGCGTCCGCACGTCGACGACCTGTCCACGTTCGCGCTCGGCTTCGAGGCACGGGGCTTCGACGAGCGCGGCCCCGCGGCGCTGGCGGCGTCGGCGCTGCGCACCCGCCACCGCACGCTCACGATCACGCCCGAGCTCTTTCTCGAAGGCGTGCAGACGCTCGCGCCGTTGCTCGACCAGCCGCTCGCCGACCCGGCGCTGGTACCGACGTTCCTCCTCTCCCGCTTCGCCCGCGCCGACGTGAAGGTCGCGCTGGTCGGCGAGGGCGGCGACGAGCTGTTCGCCGGCTACCCGACGTATCTCGGCGGCGCGCTCGCGACGTACTGGCAGCGGCTGCCCGCGCGCATCCGCAGCGCGCTCGCGGGGGCCGCACCGCATCTCGGCGCCCCCGACGGGAACACGACGCCACGCTGGCTGCTCCGCCGCTTCCTCGAGGTCGCCGATGCCTCCGAGGTGGATCGGCATCGCCAGTGGACCGGCTGCATCGCCCCCGATCGGCTCGCCGCGCTGCTGACGCCCGGGGGACCGATCGGCGTGCCCGAGCCCGAGGACGGGCTCCCGGGCCGCACGACGATCGACCGGCTGCTCGCGCTCGACCTGACCGGCTACCTGCCCGACGACCTGCTGCTCAAGGTCGACCGGGCGACGATGGCGGCGTCGCTCGAGGGCCGCGCGCCCTTCCTCGACCACGAGCTGGTCGCGTTCGCCTGCCGCCTGCCGGTGCAACTCAAGGTGCGCGGCCTGGCGACGAAGCGCGTGCTCCGACGAGCCGTTGCCGACGTCGTGCCCGCGCCCATCCTCGGCCGCGTGAAACGCGGGCTCACGGTGCCGCTCGCGCAGTGGCTCGCCGGGCCGCTGGCCGGCTTCGCGCGAGAGACGCTGGCGCGTCTCGATCCGCGGGTACTCCGCCCCGCCGCCGTGCACGCGCTGCTCGACGAGCACGTCGCGCGCCGGCGCGACAATCGGCGCGAGCTGTGGACGCTCGTCATGCTCCAGCTCTGGTGGGAGCACCGCTGACGGCGGCGCGGGCGCTCACCGCGACGCCCGCCAGAATGAGCGCCGCGGCCATGGCGGTACGCGGTCCGGGTCGCTCGCCGAGCAGCCACACGGCGGCGGTCGTGGCCAGCAGCGGCTGCAGGTAGATGTACGACGCCACCAGCGAGGCGTCCGCCCGGCGGAGCGCGATCTGCGTGAGCGAGTAGGCGCCGACGGTCGGCACCGCGACCAGGACCGCGAGGAAGGCGACGTCGCGCGCGGTCGCGATCGGGGCGAACGCCGCCAGCGCCGGGGCGCCCAGGGGTGCCAGGAGCACGGTGCCGCACGCGAACAGGAGCGCGACCAGCGTCATCGGTGCGTAGCGGAGCGAGAGCCGGCGGCCGAGCAGCAGGAAGAGCGCGTAGCAGAGGCTGTTCGCCACCAGCATCAGGTTGCCGATCGCATGGGTCGCGTCGAGGGACAGCCCCTCGACGCCCACCAGCACGAGCACGCCGGCGAGCGCGATCGCGATGCCCAGCATGCGGCGCGGCAGGAACCGCTCGCGTCCCGTGACGACCGCGATCACCGCCGCGAACACGGGGCTGGTGGCGCCGAGCAGGCTCGCGTTCGTCGCGGTGGAGCGCGCCAGACCGTTGACGAAGAGCAGCTGGTTCAAGCCCACGCCCATGAGCGCGCAGAGCGCCACGAGCGGCAGGTCGGCGCGCGCGACGCGCACCGAGCCGCGCGCCCGCGCGATCACCCAGAAGATCGCCGCGCCGCCGACGAGCCGGGTGTAGACCACGGCGTTCGGCGGGATCCCGGCGAGCGCGAGGCGCCCCACCACCGGCAGCGCCGCGAAGCACAGCTGCGCCGCGACGAGGATCGCATGGGTGCCCGCGCGCGACGGCGTCAGAGGCGCGCCGCGGTGATGTTCCACGTGATGTCGCCCTTGCGCAGCGGGGCGATCACCTGCTTGTCGAAGCCCGACCCGTTCCAGCGGTAGGCACGCAGCTCCTGCTGGTCCTCGGAGGCGACGACCACCTCGAGCTTGCCGTCGCCGTCGACGTCGACGAGGGCCACCGGGTGCTCGAAGCCCGACGAGTCCTTGTCGATGAGGCCGACCGACCACCCGGCCTTGTCCTGCTGCAGGAGCCACAGCCCGGAGCCGAGCGCGCCGCCGACCAGATCGATCCGCCCGTCGCCGGTGACGTCGCCGGCCTGGAGCGCGCGCATCAGGCGATCGGGAATCGTGGCGATCTCCACGCCGGCATAGGCCCCGTCCTGGGCGGCGTAGCGCTTGATCGTGACCGGGCGCACGAGCGCTCCCCCCGCGCCGACCGCGCCCTCCCACACGACGTAGAGCCGCGGCCCGGCACCGTCGACGTCGGTCACCAGTATCTCCTTCGCGTGCGTATCGGTCGGCGCATCGACGACGCCCTTCGTCCAGCCCTGCGCCCCGTGGCGGTACACGCGCACCTCGCCCGGCTGCTGCGCCTCGAGCTTGTTCGGCCGGCTCGGCGTCGCGAATATCTCCGGCGTGCCGTCGCCGTCGACGTCACCCAGCTCGATCTCGTGCACGAAGGTGTCGGGCTGGCGGTCGATCTCTTCAATCTTCCAACCCTGATCCGGATGGACGACGGCGATGACGCCCTGGTCGTGGGTCGCGATCACCAGCTCGGGCTTGCCGTCGCCGTCGACGTCGCCGACCTCGACGTCGCGCAGGCGGTCGAACTTGCCGCCGAACGTGGGGCTCCAGTGCGTCTCCTGCTGCCAACGGCCGTCGGCAAAGCGCCAGGTCTTGAGCATGGCCCGGTTGCCGCCGATCGTCAGCAGCCCGCCGTCCCACGGGATCGCCTTGTGGAAGACGTTGCTGTCGGGATCCTCGAGCACCGTCGACTGCCAGCCCGCGTCGGTCCGGCGGACGATCGTCAACCGCGCCGGCCCCGGCACCGGCTCCGTCCCCCCGCCCGCCTTCGCCTGCTCCACGAACTGCGCCTGCGCCAGCACCAGCGCCGGAAACGGCCCCCCCACGAGCGGATCCTGCCGCGCCACCACCTTCGCCGGCGCCGAAGACGGCGCCTCCGACGACCCCCCACACCCAACGACGACGACCAACAGACAGACGACGACCCCGAAAGCGCAGCGCATCCCGCGGTTCAATCCGCCACCCACGACGATGTCAACAACACCGCGCAATAGCGGGCCGGGTGCCGTTCCCGCGACCCGGCGAGGGGCCGGGCGGGCGCGGGGGCGCTGCCAGGCGCGAATGCCTCTCTGAGCGCAGGCAGCACCCCCGCGCCCGCCCGGCCCCTCGCCGCAACACGACGCCGGCGCCCGCCCGCACAGCATCCGCGCTTTCGCACGCCCCTCGCAAAGGGTAGTGATGCGCCATGCGGATGGTACGGCGGTGGGCGGTGGTGGGCCTACTCCTCGCGGCGAAGACGGCAGGCGCGCAGGGGGCGCCACTGCGTCTCTCGCCCCCGGCAGCCGACGCCGCCGGCGGCTTCGGCCGGGCCGTCGCGGTCACGGCGACGCGCATCGCGATCGGCGCCCCCGACACGAGCGTGGCGGGCGTCGACGGCGCCGGGGTCGTCTACCTCTTCGACGCCACCGGTGTCCTGCTGCGGACGCTCGCCGCTCCGCAGGCCGGGGAAGGCGCCCACTTCGGTGCTGCCCTGACCGTGCTCGACGACGGATCGCTCGTCGTCGCCGCGCCTGGGGCGACCGTGGGCACGGTCGTAGGCGCCGGAGCGCTGTCCGTCTTCAACCCGATCACCGGCGTCGTCATCCGCACGATCAGGCCGCCGCTCCCGGGGACCAACACCACGCCCGTGGGCGACCTCCACAGCGGCCTGCCCACCAGCACCGGACAGCGGCCGACGCCGCAGGGCTTCGGGACGGCGCTCGCCGTCGTCGACGGTCGTCTCGTCGTGGGCGCGCCGGAGACCACGGTCGGCGGCGCCGAGGCCGCCGGTGTCGTGTACCAGATGACCACGGGCGGATCGCTTCTGCGCACGATTCCGCCGCCCACGATCGGTGCCGGCGCGCGCTTCGGTGCAGCGATCGCCCCGCTCGGCGACGACTTCCTGGCCGGCGCGCCGGGCGCGACACGTGGCGGCGTGACGGGCGCAGGACTGGTGTGGCTCTTCAACGGCACCAGCGGCGCGACGCGGGTGCGACTGCAGGCGCCGGTGGCGGTCAAGGACGCCAGCTTCGGTGCGACCGTCATCGCCGCGGTCGGCCAGGCCCTCGTCGGCGCCCCGGGCGATTCGGCGAACGGCGTGGCGCAGGCGGGCACGGTCTACGCCTTCACGGCCGGCGGCGCCCTCGTGGCGACCATCCGGCCGCCGACGCCCATTCGCGGGCTCGATTTCGGCCGTGCGCTCCTGGTGGTCGACGCCGCGCTGCTCGTCGGCGCGGACGGCGCCAGCGTCTCGACGCTGCCGCGCGCCGGTCTGGTGTACCGCTTCGACGCGGCGACGCGGGCGCCGCTCGGCCAGCTGCAGTCGACGTCCCCGCGCGCCGACGGACGCTTCGGTTTCGCACTCGCGGCCGGCGATGGCGGTCTCGTGGTGACCGAGCCCGATGGCGACAGGGGCGGTCTCGCGTATCGCTTCGCGATCGACGCGACGGCGTTCGAACCCGGCGGCGGTCCCGGAACGGGTCCGGGCTCTGCGTCCCCGAGCGCGCCACTGGCGGGCGGCGGAGGGTGCGCCGCGACGACCACGCCCGACGCGGTCGGATGCCGGCTGCGATCGCTGATCGCCCGGGTGCGCAGCACCGCCCCTCGGCACCTCGAGCCCTCGCTGGTCCGCCCGCTCCGCCGCGCGCTGGCGCTCGGACGACGGACGACGAGCGCGCGCCTGCGGCGTGCTGCCGCGCGACTCGATGCCTTCGCCCGGCGCGTACAATCGCGCGCCGGTGCCGACCTCTCGCCCGACCTGCGGGACGAGCTGGTCGGCGCGGGCAGCACCCTCGGCGCCGACCTCCTGACCCTGGCATCGGACTAGGGCGAGAGCGCCGCGATCTCGCGCGCCAGCGCGCGCTCGTGCTCGGCGTCCCACCCGGCGGTGATCCGCCGCACCACGCCGTCGCGATCGACGATCACGAGCGTGGGCATGCCGGGCGTTCCCAGCCGGTTCATCACCCGACCCCCAGGATCCCGCGCGAGCGTCAGCGCCGGTGCCCGCAGGTGTGCTGCGACGAAGCGGTCGGCCGCGGCGGGATCGTCGTCGATGCTCGCAGCGACCACCGCCACGTCCGGGTAGCGGCGCGCCAGGGCGTCCAGCGCCGGCAGCGCCGCGGCGCAGGGCGCGCACCAGGTCGCCCAGAAATCGATCACGACCACCCGCCCGCGGAGGCTCGCGAGGTCCAGCGGCGCGTCCGCCCAGGCACGGAGCGTCGTCGGGGGCAGTCGATCGCCGGGCACGACACCCGCGACGGCGACACCCACCGCCAGCACCAGGCCGATCACCGCCCTCAGAATCGCCATGTGATGCCTCCGCGGAGCCGCCAGTCGACCACGATCTGGAGCGACGTGTTGTGCTGTACGACCGGGACGTCGACTGCGAGGTTCGCGCCGAGCGCCGTGGTCCAGGTGAAGGTCAGTCCTGGTGAGACGTACAGCGCGGTCAGACCCGTGTCGTTGGTCTTCACTCCGGCGAGCGTGTCGTTGCCCTTGGTCTCGCCCGTGAACGCGGCCTGGACGCCGAGGGTGTACTCGTGTGTCAGCAATGCGTAGACGCCGGGTCCGACGCCCCACACGAGGTCGTTGGCGTAGCGGTAGTCGAACGATCCCGTCGTGCGGATCGCGTACTGCGTGTACGCCTGGAGATAGTACCGGCGCCAGCTCCAGAACGCTCCGGCGCCGACGATGCCGTCCCACGAACCCGAGCCGAGGGCGAGGTCGTGGCCGTGGATGCCGCTCTCGTCGCCGACGCCGAAGTGCTGCGTCGCGGGGGCACCGAAGACGGGCGTGCCCCCGCCGTCATCCTCGTTGGCCTCCTCGCCCAGGCGGTCGGGGTTGCCGGTCGGGAACTTGAGGCCACCGAGAACCGTGAGACGGAAGACCGAGTCGGGGCCGATGTGGTGATACGCGAGCACGTTGGTCGTGAGCGTCATGTCGCCGAAGCCGCTCTCGCTGCCGTCGACGGCACGACCGTCCTCGGGCCGTCGCCAGCTGCGGGCGATGATCGGCAGGTTCAGCTGCACGCCGACGCGCGGCGTGAGCGTGTAGCCGAGGAGCAGCTGCGTGATCGAGCTGTTCAGGTACTGTCCGAACGGGTTCGATACCTCGGTGCCGTTCTCCTGCAGCGTGCCGAAGTGGGAATACTGCTCCGCCACGCCGACGAGCAGGCCGACGCGGCTCTCGCGCATCTCGGTGGCGGTGTAGATCGCGCACACGTCGCACGCTCGCGCCGGGGACGCGAGTCCCAGCGCGGACGCGACGACGAGCGCGAGGGCGACGGTCCGCCCCCGTGGTGATGGGTTGCCCATGAACGTACCTCAGGGGCGCACGGCACGGCGCCGCGGCCCGGTCGTTGCCGACGTGAACGACGGAAAGTCAGGCGACGACGGGGCGCGATCTCGGGGGGCGGACGGGCGGACGGAGGTGACGCTCGGCGACGAGGGACGGCACCTCGTCGGGCGGCGCGCCCACGAAGGCGAGACCGGCGAGGACCGCAGCGTGGGCGATCAGCGCGGGCTCGGTCCGCATGCCGCCGACGTCGGTCGCATGCCCGCACCCGAGCGGCGCCCATGACGGTCCCGACGGCGCGTGGTGACAGGGCGAGCCCTTCGCCGGGCCGTGGCACGGGAGACGCTTCGTCCCGTGATGCGCGCAGCTCGGCGGACACTCGCAGCTGGTGCGGGCGACGCGCAGCGGGGCGACGAGGACGAGCAGGGCCAGTAACACGTGCGCGACGCGAACCACGACGCCGGGATCATGCGAATCCGAGCCGCCGATTGCAAGTCGTCCTGCGGAACGAGATGATCGCGCGCCATGCGTCGATCGTCCCTCGTCCTGGTCTTCGTGCTCGCACTCGCCGGCTGCGAGGAGCGGCGGGCGCAGCGGAGCACGCCGCAGCGGGCGCCGGCGGAGAAAGCCGTCCGCATGACGATGGCGGCGCTGCACGCGTTCGGCGGCGTTCCGCCGCGGTGGCGCTTCACACCGCCGCCGGGCGACGTCGCGACCGGGCGGCAACTCTTCCTCGACCTCGGGTGCAACGTCTGCCACATGATCGACGGCTCGGGCTTCCCCGATCCGACCGGGCCCGGGCCAGCGCTCACCGGCATGGGGAGCCATCATCCCCCAGGGTACTTCGCCGAGGCGATCGTCAACCCCGACGCGATCCTGGTCGACGGTCCCGGATGGATCGGTGAGGACGGTCGCTCGGTGATGCCGACGTATCCCGATCTGACGGTCGCGGAGCTGGCGGATCTGGTCGCGTACCTGCAGAGCCTGACCAGCGGCAGCGGACATCCGCCGCTGCAGATTCCGACGGCGACGCCGGACGCCGTCCCGCGCGAATACCCCGCGGCCCCCGATCCCGCTCGCGTCGCCTTCCTGGCGATGAGCTACGCCGTACGGGACGGGCAGCTGCCCGCGCTCGAGCAGTGGTTCCGGAGCGAGGGCGCGCCGGGCTTCCTCACCTATCCCGGCCTGGCGAGCATCGAGACCTTCTACGACCGCGGCCGGACGACGCCCTACACGACGGTCTTCGGCTTCACGGACGCGGCCGCGATGGATCGGTTCCAGACGGACGGCACCATGGGGCGCCTCGGGCTCGCCTTCGACCGCTTCCTCGGCGATCACGATCACACGCCCTACACCGTGGTGCCGCCGGTCTACCGGGTGCGCAGCCTGTCGATGCCCTGACATGCCCCGCGCCGCGCTGGTCATCGGCCATCCGGGACACGAGCTGCGCATCCACGGCTGGCTGGTGCAGGCACGTCCGCTGGTGTGTGTCCTCACCGACGGGTCGGGCCGTTCGGGACGTTCGCGGCTGGCGGCGACGACGGCCGTCCTCGACGTCGCCGGCGCGCGGCCGGGGCCGATCTATGGACGGCTCTCCGATCGCGCGGCCTACGACGCGATCCTCGACGGCGATCACACGCGCTTCGTCGAGCTCGCGGGCGAGCTCGCGGAGGTGCTCGCAGCCGAGCGCATCGACGTCATCGTCGGCGACGCGGCCGAGGGATTCAACCCGACCCACGACGTCTGCCGCCTGGTGATCGACGCGGCCGTCGGTCTCACGGCGCGCGCGCGTCCAGCGATCGCGAGCTACGAGTTCCCGCTCGACGGGCCGCCCGACCCGGGACCGCGCCCGGGCGCGATCCGCCTGACGCTCGACGAGCCCGCGTTCGCCGCGAAGCTCGCGGCCGCGCGGCGCTACGACGCGCTCGCCGACGAGGTCGGCGCCGCGATCGCCGCACACGGCGCCGACGCCTTCCGCATCGAGTGCCTGGCGCCCGTGGCATCCGGCCCGCAGCGGGACGACGGTCCGCCGCCGTTCTACGAGCGCTGGGGCGAGCAGCGCGTCCAGGCCGGACACTACCCGCGCGTGCTCCGTCGCCGCGAGCACGTGGTGCCGCTGGCGGCGGCGCTGGCGCGCGCGGTCGCGCGCGGGATCAGGCCGTGAGCTTCCGGTACCGGATGCGGTGGGGCTGGTCCGCCTCGGCACCGAGCCGCTTCTTCCGGTCGGCCTCGTAGTCCTGGTAGTTGCCCTCGAACCAGACGACCTGACTGTCGCCCTCGAACGCCAGCATGTGCGTCGCGATGCGGTCGAGGAACCACCGGTCGTGGCTGATGACGACCGCGCAGCCCGCGAAGTCGACCAAGGCATCCTCCAGGGCTCGCAACGTATCGACGTCGAGGTCGTTTGTGGGTTCGTCGAGAAGCAGCACGTTCCCGCCGCTCTTCAGCACCTTCGAGAGGTGCAGGCGGTTGCGCTCGCCGCCCGAGAGGTCGCGGACCTTCTTCTGCTGGTCGGCCCCCTTGAAGTTGAACGACGCGGCGTAGGCGCGCGAGTTCACCTCGCGCTTGCCGACGAGCACCACGTCGTTACCGCCGTCGGAGATCTCCTCCCACAGCGTGCGCTCGGGGTCGAGCGTCTCGCGGCTCTGATCGACGTAGGCGAGCGTCACCGTGTCGCCGATGCGGAGCGTGCCTGCATCGGGCTTCTCCTGGCCGGTGATCATGCGGAAGAGCGTCGTCTTGCCGGCGCCATTCGGGCCGATGACGCCGACGATGCCGCCACGGGGCAGCGTGAAGGTGACGTCGTCCATCAGGAGCCGGTCGCCGTAGGCCTTGCGCAGTCCCTTCGCCTCGATCACCAGATCGCCCAGGCGCGGACCGGGCGGGATCGTGATCTGTGCAGCGCCCTGCTTCTGATCGGCGCTCTGCTCGGCGGCGAGGAGCTGCTCGTACTGCGTGACGCGCGCCTTGCTCTTCGCCTGCCGGGCGCGCGGTGACATGCGCACCCATTCGAGTTCGCGGGCGAGCGTGCGTCGCCGCGACGACGTCTCCTTCTCCTCGGCCTCGAGCCGCTTCTCCTTCTGCTCGAGCCAGGACGAGTAGTTGCCCTCCCACGGGATGCCGGCGCCGCGATCGAGCTCGAGGATCCATCCCGCCACGTTGTCGAGGAAGTAGCGGTCGTGGGTGACCGCGACGACGGTGCCCTTGTATTCCTGAAGGTGACGTTCGAGCCACGCGACGGACTCGGCATCGAGGTGGTTCGTCGGCTCGTCGAGGAGCAGCAGGTCGGGCTGCTGCAGAAGGAGCCGGCACAGCGCGACGCGGCGGCGCTCGCCACCGGAGAGCGTCTTCACCTCGGCGTCGGGCGGCGGGCAGCGGAGCGCGTCCATCGCGACTTCGAGCTGGCGGTCGAGCTCCCAGGCGTTGGCGGCGTCGATCCGATCCTGCACGCGCGCCTGCTCGTCGAGGAGCTTCTGCATGGCGTCGTCGTCCATCGGCTCGGCGAACTTCGCCGAGATCTCCTCGAAGCGCGTCAGCAGCGCGCGCGTCGCCGCGACACCCTCCTCGACGTTGCCGAGCACGGTCTTCTGGTCGTCGAGACGCGGCTCCTGCGACAGGAGTCCGACGGTGTATCCCTGTCCCAGGACGGCCTCGCCGGCGAAGTCGTGGTCGAGCCCGGCCATGATGCGCAGCAAGGTCGACTTGCCGGCGCCGTTGTGGCCGAGGACGCCGATCTTCGCGCCCTCGTAGAAGGACAACCAGATGCCCTTCAGGATCTCCTTGCCCTGCGCGGTGACCTTGCGCAGGTCCTTCATGGTGTAGATGAACTGCGGCATGGGAAGAGGGGGAGTCTGCCCCGCGCCGCGCCATGCTGCAACGGGGCGTCAGCCTTCGGGCGGGACCATCGCCCGGGCTTCCGCGACGCCGAGCTGGTCGAGGGCTGAATGACCCGCGGTGGATGCCCCGGACGCGGACGGCGCCGGGAGGAACCTGCGCCGTCCGCGCCGCTATCGCGAGAATTCGCCCCGGTTCAGCTGGCCAGTCGCTGAAGCCGCACGGTGATGCCGCGACGCTCGAGTCCGCGGCGCGCGCGCTCGAGCAGCAGCAGCGCCTCGGCGTCGGGCCGCGAGAGCGCCAGGTCGAGCACCGCGCCCGCGCCGAGCGATTGGATGTCGGCGACCAGCGTCTCGGCGTCGTAGGCGGTGAGTCCGCCCGAGCGGAGCAACGGCGGCTCCGTCCTGCGCGCCGACACCGCGCGCGCCCAGAAGCGCACCGGCTCCTCCGCGGGGCCCATCCCCCCGGCATTCGCGACGTCGCTCGCGTCGTGATCGGCCCGTGGCTTCGCAGTCAGCATGGCATCACTCTCCCCAAGTCCCACCTGACGCAGGAGCATACGGCGTGCCGACGGCCGATCTCGGAGCGGCGCGGATGTCCGGCCCATGGCGGCGAGGTCTTTCGCCTCACGCCCCGGGGCGCGGGGCGTTCCGCCTCGCGGCGGGCGGAACGGGATTGTGCGGCGCCCGTCGGAAACGTACGGCCGCGACCAAGTCTCAGGAGGCCTGCGGAACCGCGACGGCGCGCTCGACGGCGGCACGCAGCGCCTTCAGGTCCGGCGGCTTGTCGATGACCGCAACCGCGCCGAGCTGCTCGGCGACCGCCTTCGTCCGGTCGTCGGCATACGCCGAGACGAGAACGATCGGCGTGCCCCACGGCGTGCGGCGGAGCACCTTCATCACCTCGAGCGCGGTGACGTCGGGCATCTGGATGTCCGACACCACGCAATCGAAGGCCTCCTCGGGGCTGCACCAGGTGGTGGACTCGATCCAGTTGAGGAGCGCCACGCCGTCGCGAGCCTCGACGACCTCGTAGCCCGCGTCGCGCAGCACCTCGGCCAGGAGGTGGCGCATCGTGGGGTCGTCCTCGGCGAGGAGCACGCGCTGACGGCGCTGTGCCGGGCTCGCGACAGGCGTCCGGTTCGGAGTCCACTTGACGGCCATGCAGAGCGCACACAGCAAGGCCCATGCCCGCGAGTTCCGCCGAGATCCCTCGTCATAGCGATGGGTTGCACGCGAGGTGCCCGGCCCGCGCGGCGAAAAACTGCCGCCCGCGTCCGGCGCGGTACTCGGGTTCCCGAAGAGAGGCATCCGTGCACCGGGGGCGTTCGGATTGGTGCGCCGTTACGACGCCGGCCAACCTCGCCCGCCCCGCCGCCGACGCGCAAGGTGACGCTGATCATGAACGTCGTGCCGGGCCAGGAGCCGAGCTCGGGCCCGAACTACTTCGCGTTCGACGACAACGTCCTCTACCAGCTCCACGTCGACAACGACCGCGACGGCGTCGCCGACGACGTCGATCTACGAGTTCCGCTTCGAGACCGAGATCACGGAGCCCCGACCAGTTCATCGCGCACGCGTCGGCCGCTGCCGCCGGTCACGCGCCTCGACGGCGCCGGACGCCGCCGGCATGTCGCGCGATCCAGCGCTACACGGTGACCGAGCTGCGCGGACTGCAACGCAACGGCGGGACGCGGCCGACGTGCCAGCAGAGACGTCGTGCTCTTCGACGGCGCGCTCCTGCCCGACCGTGCCGTCGAACATCGGCCCGCGCACGACGCCGAACTACGACCAGCCTCGCCGCAGCAGGGCATCTTCACCGACGCCGCCACCGGCATCCGCGTCTTCGCCGGCCAGCGCGCCGAGACGTTCGCGATCGACCTCGGCGCCGTCTTCGACACCGTCAACCTGCGCGTCGAGAACGCGACGCCGATCCCGGGGTCCGCCCGCCGCTGCCGGTGCAGACCGCCGCCGAGGACGCGAACGACTTCGTGAACCCGTTCGGCGTCGAACGCCTTCAGCGGCTTCAACGTCAACACGATCGCGATCGAGGTGCCGATCGCGCCGCCTCACGCAGCGACGGCCAGGCGCCCGGCGCACGGCGAACGGCATGATCGGCGTCTACGCGAGCACGCTCGCGCCAGGCGCTCACCGTCCGCGCGGCGCGCCGGGCTCGCGCGCGACGAAGCCGCCGTTGCTCGCAGGGCAACGCAGCGACTTCCGTGCAGGTCTCGCGCATGGGCAACCCGCTCGTGAACGAGCTGATCATCCCGATCGGCCGGAAGGACCTCTGGAACGCCACCGAGCCCGAGGACGAGGCGCAGTTCCTCGACGTCTACCGCAACCTCGCCGTCGCCGCCGCGCTCGAGCTCGTCTCCGGCGTGCCGGTGCCGCCGACGCCGCGCGACGACGTCGTCGGCGCGCTGCTCACGTACGCCGGGCAGGACCCGAACACCGCGACGACTCGCCGAGCTGCTGCGCCTCGACCTGACCGTGCCGCCGACGCCGCCGGCGCAGATCAAGCGACTCGGCCGTCCTCGCCCACGACGCCGCCGGCGCCCCGACGCCCGACCCCGCCGGCTTCCCGAACGGCCGGCGCCGAACGACGACGTCACCGACATCGTCGTGCGCGTCGCCGGCGGCCCGCAACTTCATCCAGAACTTCGTCGGCGACGGCGTCGGGCGTCAACGAGAAGGGCATCACCCCCGACCTTCCCCTTCCTGCCGACGCCCTTCGACGGCCGCAACCGCCGCCACCGCGATCCCGGCGAGACCGCGTGATCCGCGTCCTCGTCCGATCCCGGCGCGCTGGCTGACGCTGGCGCGAGGTCTCCTCCGCCGCGCGCCGGTGCCGGCGCCGTCCCCGCCGATCGCGCGGTGCCGAGGCGCAGGCCGCGGCCGGCGTCACCCCGTGGCGAGCGGACGCGTGGGTCGACCTCGCGCTCGCCTTCACGCGGAAGGCGCAGCGAGACCGCCGACGCCGCCTGGTATCGCCGCGCGCGCGCAGGCGCTCGACCGCGCGATCGGCGATCGACCCGCGACAGCTACGCCGCGCTGCGGGCGCGCGCCTGGGTGCTAGCTCGGCCGGTACACGACTTCCGCGCCGCGCTCGCCACCGCGGCGCCGGGCCCGCCGGCGCGAGCCGCGCGACTGGTGGAACTACGCCACGATCGCCGACGCCGCCGTCGAGCTCGGCCGACTACCGCCTGGCCGAGCACGCGGTCGACCGCCTCGCTGGCGCTGCGTCCCGGACTGCCGGCGTACACTGCGCGTCGGGCTGGCTGCGCGCGCCTCCACGGGGATCGGGACGGCGCGCTCGCCCTCTTCGACGCCTCGCCGTCGCGGCGGGATCGCCGGCCGATCCCGAGTCGCTGGCATGGGCGCTCGTCCACCTCGGCCACGAGCAGCTTCGCGCGGCGGCGACGTCGAGGCCGCCGTACGGTCGTACGACCGGGCGCTGCAGCGTCCTCCCCGACTATCCATCTCGCGCTCGCCGGGCTCGCGCGCGCCCGCGCCGCCGAGGGTCGACTCGGCGACGCGATCGCGCTGCGTACGCAGCGCGCGACCGCGCGCGTGCCGACGCCTCGACGCTCGTCGCGGCGCTGGGCGACGCTGTACGCTCGCCGCCGGCGACGCGGTCCGGCGCCGACGAGCGCTGGGCACGAGGTCGAGGCGGCATGGAGCGCGTCGCCGAGGCGACGGGCGGCACGAGCGACCGCGAGCTGGCGCTGTTCCTCGCGGATCACGATCGCCGACCCGCCGACGCCGCTCCGCCTCGCCCGCGCCGAGATCGCGCGGCGCGACGACGTCTACGACCGACGACGTGCTCGCGTGGTCGCTGCTGCAAGACCGGTCGGCCGCGCGCCGCCGCAGCGCTGCGTCGCACCGCGCGCTCCGCCTCGGCACGCAGGACGCGACGCCTCCACTATCACGCCGGCATGATCGCCGCCGCCCTCGGACGCCCGCGCCCGCCGGCGCGCCACCTCGCGCGCGCGCTTGCGATCGACCCGGCACTTCGACCTACACGAGGCCATGGCGCGCGCCGCGCTCGCGCGCCGGCACCGGCGCGCGCGCCGGAGATGATGCGCATGGGTGCTCTACCGCGTCGTGCTGCTCGTGCCCGCGTCTCGCCGCGCGCGCATCCGCTCGGCAACTTCACCATCAATCGCTGCGCCGCGCATCGAGGTCGAGCCCGACGCCGTCGTCGTGCGCTACGTCGTCGACCTGGCCGAGCTGCCGACGTATCGCGGCGCTGCGCCGCGCCGACGCGACGGCGACGGCCACGCTCGATGCCGGCGGAGCGCGACGCGTACGCGCGCGCGCGACGGCCGCCGACGATCGCGCGCGACCTCGCGCTCGCCGTCGACGGCGCGCGCCCTGCGCGCTCGCCGTCCGCCGCGACCGACCTCGAGCTCGTCGCCGGGCGCCGGCGGCCTGCGCGACGCTGCGCGTCGAGGTCGCGCTACGCCGCGCCGCTCCCGGCGCGCGACGGCGATCCTCACCTTCCGCGACGCGAACTTCGCCGGGCGCGCCGGGCTGGCAGCGAGATCGTCGCGCGGCCCGGACGGCGGCATCGCGCTCGGCGGACGCGACGGTCCCCGCGACCGACGCGAGTCGCGTGCTGCGGGCGTATCCCGACGACCTGCTGCAGGCGCCGCTCGCAGGTCAGCGAGGCGCGCATGCGCTTCGTCCCCGGGCGCGATCGCGCCGGCCGCCGAGCGCGCCCTCGCCCGCGGGCGCTCGCAGCGGCGCGAAGCGCTTCGGCGATCGCCTGACGGCGCTGCTCGCCGATCCGCGACCGCTCTCGGCCGGACATGCTGACGTCGCTGCTGGCGGCCGCTGCTCGGCGCCTTGCACGCGCTCACGCCCGGGCCACGGCAAGACGATCGTCGGCGCCTACCTCGTCGGCTCGCGCGGCACGGTGCGCGACGCGATCGTCCTCGGCCTCGTCGTCACCGCGACGCACACGATCGGCGTCTACGTGCTCGGGCTGCGGCGACGCTCACCGCGTCGGCACTGGGTCGTCCCCGAGCGGCTCTTCCCCTGGATCAGCGCGCTCTCGGGCGCGATCGTGGTCGGCCGTCGGCGCGTCGCTCTCACGCCGCTCGCGGATGCACGCCGCGCCTCGCCGGCGACCACGGAGCACCAGCACGCACGACGGCCATCATCACCACGATCACGATCATCCGCACGACGGGAGCCACGGCCACGCGCACCTGCCGCCGCCCGGCGAGCCGGTCACGCTGCGGCGCCTCGTCGCCCTCGGCGTCTCGGGCGGTCTCCTGCCGTGCCCGTCCGCGCTCGTCGTGATGCTGGGCGCCGTGGCGCTCGGACGCGTGGCGTTCGGCCTCGCTGCTGATCGTCGCGTTCAGCGCGGGACTCGCCGGCGGTCCTCACCGGCATCGGCATCGCCATGGTGCACGCGCGTCGCCTGCTCGACCGCCTGCCGCTCGACGGACGCCTCGCGCGCCTCGCGCCGGTCGCGAGCGCGCTCGTCATCTCGCTCGCGGGCCTCGTGATCCTCGCCGAGGCCCTGGTCGATCGGGACATGACGATGCTGCCTGCCACCTCGCCGCTGGCGATCCTCGGGCTCGGCTTCGTGCTCGGCGTCCGTCACGCGCTCGACGTCGACCACCTGGCCGCGGTCTCCACGATACTGAGCGCAGCGTCACGGCCTCCTGCGCTCGTCGCTCGTCGGGCGCGCTTCTGGGGGCTCGGGCACACGGCGTCGCTCTGCGTCGTCGCGGCGGCGATCGTCGCTGCTGCGGACTGCGGATCCCCGAGTCGGCGGCGCCGTGGTTCGAGCTCGCCGGTGGCGGTGATGCTGATCGTCCTCGGCGGCAACCTCCTGCGGACGCTCGGGCGCGGGCGGACGGCTGCACGCGCACCTCCACGACCATGCCGGACGGGTGCACACGCATCTGCACGTGCATACGGCCGGCGACGCGACGCACGAGCACCTGCCGGGTCGCGGCGGTCGATCGTTCCTGATCGGCGTCGTCCACGGCCTCGCCGGCAGCGCGGCGCTGATGCTCGCGGTCCTCGCGACCATTCCCACGCCGACGCTGGCCCTGCTCTACGTCGCGACGTTCGGCATCGGCTCGGTCGCCGGCATGATGATGATGAGCACGCTGCTCGGGGTGCCGATGGCGCTTGCGGCCGGCCGTCACGCGCGCGCAGAGTGGCTGATCCGTGCCTGCGCGGGCGTGGCGAGCGTGACGCTCGGGCTCACGATCGCGTGGGAGATCGGCCGCACGGCCCTCCTCTGACGACGGTGGACGCACGCGGAGACGTCGAAGCCGCCCTGCTCGCCCGCGTGGCGACGGGAGACGAGCGTGCCCTCGCGCAGCTCTACGATCGACTCTCGCCGCTCGCCTACGGCCTCGCGCTGCGGGTCGTGCAGGACGCCGATGCCGCAGAGGACGCGGTCCAGGAGGCCTTCCTCCGCGTCTGGCGGCGCGCCGACCGCTACGATCCGTCCCGCGGCGCCCCGCGCGCGTGGTTTCTCCGGATGGTCCGCAACCTGAGCATCGACCACCTGCGCGCGCGCCGCGTGCGCGATCGCGCCGAGGACGCCAGCGCCGCGCAGCCGATCGAGCGGCCGGCGCCGGAGGCGCCCGACGAGACGGTCGCGCGCGGCGAGCGCGCCGCGCTGCTGCAGGCGGCGCTCGCGACGCTGCCGCCGAGCAGCGCCGACGCCTCGAGCTCGCGTACTTCGAGGGCCTCTCGCACAGCGAGATCGCCGCGCGCGACGGCACGCCGCTCGGCACCGTGAAGACCCGCATCCGCGACGGCGTGCTGAAGCTGCGCGCACGGTTCACCGCCGAGGCGCCCAATGCCTGACATGATCGACGACGAGATCGACGACGTCGCGCTCGAGGCGCTGGCGACGGCGTACGCCACGCCGCCGCCGCCGGCGCTCCGCCGCCGGCTGCTCGCCGCGGCGCGGGGCGACCGCACGGCGCACGCGGCGGAACGCGCCGCGACGCGCTGGCGCGTCGTCGGCACGATCGCGGCCGGCGTCGCGCTCGCCCTCGGCGGCCTGCTGGCGCGGAGCACGCGCCTGGCGGACCAGCGCAGCGCCCAGCTCGAGGCGTTGGCGCGGGCCAACGCCGAGCTGACGCGCGCCTCGACGCCCAGGAGCGGACGATCGTCGGCCTGCGCGAGTCGCTCGCCGCGCAGGGCCAGGTGCTGCGCGTCCTCGGCGGACCGCGCACGCTGACGGCGGCGCTGGCGCCGCAGGGCGAGCGCACGCGGCCGCGGCCGCGTCCTCGTCGACCCCGCGACCGGCGAGGCCGCGGTCGTGGTCGCCGACCTCGATCCGTCCGCCGCCGGCAAGACCTACGAGCTGTGGGCGATCCGCGGCGACCGGCCGCCGGAGCCGGCCGGGCTGTTCACCGTCGGCGCCGACCGCGTCGGCGCCGCGCGCGCGAACCGCATCGAGCGCCCGGGCGAGGTCACGGCCTTCGCGGTCTCGATCGAGCCGCCGGCGGCTCGCCGGCGCCGACGGGGCCGATCGTGCTCGTCGGTCCGCTCGCCTAGCGTGCCTCGGCGAGCGCCAGGTGCACGAGCTGCACCGCGGTGGAGCCCTCGCCGACCGCCGCCGCCACCCGCTTGACGGAGCCGCTGCGCACGTCGCCGACGGCGAAGATGCCCGGCCGACTCGTCTCCAGGCGGTGCGGCGGCCGCTCGAGCGGCCATGCCGATGCGCGCAGCTCCTCTGCGCTGATGTCCGTCCCGGTCTTCACGAACCCCGCGGCGTCGAGCGCGAGGCAGCTGTTGATCCACTCGGTGTTCGGGGCGGCACCGAGGAACAGGAAGACGTGCTCGATCGGCCGCTCCTCGACGTCCGCGCCGTGACGCCACCGCACGCGCTCCAGCGCCCCGTCGCCGATCAGCTCGACGATCTCCGTCTCGGTGCGCAGCGTGATGTTCGGCGTCGCGTCGATGCGCTGGATCAGGTAGCTCGACATGCTCGCCGCCAGCCCGGGCGAGCGCACCAGCATGTGGATGTGGCGGACGTGGCCGGCGAGGAACACGGCCGCCTGACCGGCGGAGTTGCCGCCGCCGACGACGATCACCTCCTGCCCGGCACAGAACTGCGCCTCCATGAAGGCCGCGGCATAGTAGACGCCACGCCCTTCGAAGCGCTCCAGGTTCTCCAGCGCCGGCTTCCGGTAGCGCGCGCCGCTGGCGACGACGACCGTGCGCGCGGTCACCCGCTCGCCGCCGTCGAGCTCGAGGAAGATGCCCTCCTCCTCGGCGCACCGCAGCCGCTGAACTTCTCGCGGTACGGCCACCTCTGCCCCGAACTTCTGCGCCTGCACGAAGCCGCGGCCGGCCAGCGCCTGGCCACTGATGCCGGTCGGGAAGCCGAAGTAGTTCTCGATCCGCGACGTCGTGCCCGCCTGGCCTCCCGGGGCCTTGCCGTCGAACACCACGACGCCGAGGCCCTCGGATGCCGCGTACACGGCGGCGGCGAGCCCCGCCGGTCCCGCACCGACGACGGCGAGGTCGAAGTGGCGCCCGTCGAGGCGATCGGGGCTGAGACCGATCGCGTCGGCCATCGCACGATTCGTCGGATTCCGGAGCACGCGGCCGTCGAACAGCGTCACCACGGGCAGCTCGTCGGCGCCGACGCCGAAGCGCTCCAGCACCGCCGCGGTGTCAGGGTCACGCTCGACGTCGAGGTAGGCGTGCGGCTGCGCGTTGCGGGTGAGGAACTGCCGCAGCCGTAGCGTTTCGGGCGACCCGCGCACCCCGATGACCGTCGTCCGGGCAGCGGCGTCCTCGATCAGGGCGACCCGCCGCAGGATGAACGCGCGCATGATGAGCTCGCTCAGGTCGGCATCGGCGACGACGAGCCGTCGCAGGTCGCCCTCCTCGATCACCAGCACCTCCGCGTCCTCGCGCACCCGTCCCGTGGCGATGACCCCCCGGCCGGCCAGCTGCCCCACCTCGCCGGTGAAGGTCCCGGGCCCGTCGGTGACGATCGTCTCCTCGCCGGTGGCGGTCCGCCGCACGATGTCGACGACACCCGAGAGGATGACGAACATCGGAACGTGGCGCTGCCCCTCCTCGTACAGGGTTGCCCCGGCGGGATAGCGCCGCCGATGGCCGTAGGGCTCGACCAGGGCCAGCTGATGCGCGTCCAGGCTCGGGAATATCTGGGCGCGGCGCGTCTCGCGGATCGACATCGGCGTCATCCTACGGTCAGAGGGCGACCTCGTCGACATAGCACCAGCGCCAGTCCTCGCCCGGCTCGAGCGAGCGGACGATCGGGTGCTTGGTCGCCCAGAAGTGCTTGGTGGCGTGGCGGTTCTTCGAGGAGTCGCAGCAGCCGACGTGGCCGCACGACAGGCAGAGTCGCAGGTGGACCCAGGTGTCGCCGGTCTTGAGACACTCCTCGCAGCCCCGGGTGTGGGGTTTGACGTCGTGTATCTCGTCCATGTGCGTGCAGGTCGTCATCATGTCTCCTTCCGATGCCTGCGCGGTCGGCGCCGATCCGAGCAGAAGCGCCACCGCGAGCGCCCCGCCCACCGCTACTGCCGCGCTGGCGAGCATCACCCAGCGGAAGCCGTCGACGAACGCCGCGTCGACGAGGTCCTCGAGCTCGGCGCGCTCCGCCGCCGACACCGACGCCGGCAGGCGCGTGTCGGCCAGGCTTCGCCGCCCGGCGAGCAGCTCCTGGCGCACGCCGGGCGCGACCGTCACCGCCTCGAGGCGCCGGCCGAGCGACTGCTCGAACCGTGCGGTCGCCACGATGCCGACCACCGCTACCCCGAGCAGCGCGCCGATGCGCGCGACGGTGTTGTTCACGCCCGAGGCGACACCCACCTCGGCGGGCTCGACGGTGCCCATGACCGTCGTGGTGAGGGGCGCGACGGTGAGCGCCATGCCGAGCCCGACCGTCGTCATCGGCAGCAGGAAGGTCGTCCAGTACGGCCCGCCGACGCCGGGCAGCGCGAACAGGGCCAGGCCCGCCGCGGTGACCAGCGGACCGCCGATCAGCAGCGGACGCACGCCGATGCGATCCGCCAGGCCTCCCACCCATCGCGAGAGGACGGCGACGAGAACGGCGAACGGCAGGAACGCGGCGCCGGTGAGCGTCGCCGAGTAGCCCTGGACCTGGACCAGGTTGAACGGCAGGACGAAGAACGCCCCGGTCACGGCGAAGTACAGCAGCAGCGTGAGCAGGTTCACGCCGCCGAAGGCCGGCGACCGGAAGAGCGCCGGCGGCACCATGGGCGACGCGGTCCGCATCTCGACGACGGCGAAGGCGACGATCGCGGCGAGCCCCATCGCGAGCGCGCCGTTGCCAGCCGACGATGCCGCCTGCCCGCCCGAGGAGATGATGGCGAAGACGACGCCGCCGAGACCGGCGATCGCGAGCGTCGCGCCCCGCCAGTCCACCGGCGGGGGGCTCCGCCGTCGCGGCGGCTCGGGCACGCGCAGCCACCCGATCGCGAGCGTCGCCAGCGCCGGGGGCACGACGGCGATAAAGCCTGCCCGCCACGAGATCGTGTCGACCAGCCAGCCGCCGACGATGGGGCTCGCCGATCCGGTGAGCGCCGTGAACGCCGACCACGTACCGATCACGCGGCCGCGCTCGGCGCGGGGGAACGACCCGCTGAGCAGCGCCAGGCTGTTGGGCACGAGCATCGCCGCCCCGAGCCCCTGCGCCGCGCGACCGACGACGAGCTGCGACGGCCCCGACGCCAGGCCGCAGGCCACCGAGGCAGCGGCCAGCACCGCGGTGCCCCATTGGAAGAGGCGGAGCCGCCCGAAGCGGTCGCCCGCCGCGCCACTGGCGAGCGTCAGCGCCGCCAGGATCAGGGTGTACGCGGTCGCGATCCACTGCATCTGCGACACCGATGCCGCGAGGCCGTCCTGGATCGCCGGCAGCGCGACGTTGATCACCGAGGCCTCGAGGAAGGCGAGGCTCGATCCCATGACCGTCGCGACGAGCACCCATCGTTTGGCGTGCGACGCGCATCCGGGGGTCTCGGGCGCGTCGCGGATGATCGCTTCGTCGCACGGAGGGCGGACCACACCAAGCATCGCATCCTCCACGTGCCACGGTGCCGGTCCCGAGACCAGGCCTCGTGAAGCGAGCCCCTGGCACTCGCGAGGTCCATCAACCCGCGAGTGACACGAGGTCTCGTCCAGGGTAGTCGCGCGACAGGAAGAGCAGCAGATAGTCGCGCAGATGGCGGGTGAGCAGGAAGTTCTCGCGCACGTGCTCGCGTCCGTTGGCGCCGAGGCGCTTGCCGAAGTCGGGCTCGTTCAACAGCTGCTTGATCCAGTAGGCGGTCCCTTCGATCGTGTGCGTGAGAATGCCCGAGTACTTGTGGCTCACCTGGAGGGGGATGCCGCCCACCGCCCCGGCGATCACGGGTTTCCCCTTCCAGAGGGCCTCCGCGACCGTGAGCCCGAAGCCCTCGCGCAGCGACTTCTGGAGGATCACGGTCGACGCGCGCTGGATGGCGTTGATCTCGAGGTTCGAGGTCGGGGGCAGCTCGACGACGTGGATGTCGGCATCCCCGGCGGCGCGGGCGCGGCATTCGGCGAGTACCTGCGCGCCCTCCGGGTCGTCGGTGGCCGAGCCGCCCACGAGCAGCAGCTGGCAGTCGTCGTAGCGGCGGACGAGGCGGTAGGCGTCGATGACGCCGACCGGGTCCTTCAGGCGGTCGAAGCGCGACACCTGCGTCACCAGCGGCCGCGACGGATCGATCCCGAGCCCGACCATCACCGACTCGATGAAGGCAGGCTCGAGTTCCCGGTTCTTGTCGGCGAGCGGGTCGATCGAGGGCGCGATGAGGAACTGATCGGTGACGAGCTGGCGTGCGAACTGCGGCGCCGAGAAGACGGCCGCCTCGTATCGCTCCACCCACGGGTGCAGGAATTCCCACGCCCCGGGCGCCGGTGCCGAGACGTCGATGTGGCAGCGCCACATCCAGTGCGATCGTGACGCACGCCGCGAGATCAGCTGAATCGGCTGCGGGTCGTGGATGAAGACCAGGTCGTCACCGAGCTCCATGGTGCCGAGATTGTCATCGGTGGTGGCCGCGAAGACCTCCTGGTCGTGCGCGGTGAAGGTGATCGCCTCGCCGTGGAGAGCGTTGTGCAGGCGCTTGGTGACGGCGAAGAACTCTTCGCCCCCTCGGATGACGTCCCATGACGCGTCGACGCCGACCTCGCGCAGGAGCGGAACGAGACGGTTCAGGATCTCGGCAACCCCCCCACCCACCGCGGTCGAGTTGATGTGTTGCACCCGTCGGCCGCGGAGCCGATCACCGAGGATGCGGATCTCCTCGATGGTGGCCGCACCGACGAACTCGGCATAGGCGTCGAGGGACAGCACCGAGGTCACGCTCGGCGCTCCGCTCCGAGCCGCTTGGCGATGAGCCCCACGAGACGCTGCCGCAGCCCCTCGCTGGTGATGGTGTAGGGGTCGAGGCGACGAAAGGCCTCGGCGAGCTCGCGCTCTCCCAGCTCGTCGTCCAGCCAGCGAGAGAAGTCGTTGTCGTCCGCTCCGACCCGCAGGCGAGCCTCGAAGAGGTGGAAGGCGATCGATCCCGAACCCACGACCTTGAGCTGCTCGGCCAGCTCGGCGAGCGTGCGCGCCCGGTGGCGGGTGGGGAGCGTGAAGGACACCGCGTCCAGGAAGTGGAACTCCTCGCCCGCGGGGGCGACGCGCAGCTGTCGCGTCTGCCCGAGGTGGCTCTCGATCACACCGACCAGCCGGGCGCGCAGGTCGCTCAGCTTCGAGAACTGCACGGTGTCGATGGCCGCCAGGCGCTCACCGAGCCAGCTCTCCTGAAGCACGTCGGCCACCCAGTAGGCGAAGTCGTTCGGCGGTTCCGGATTCAGATGCCGGTGCTGCACGAGGAAGTGATGGGTGTGGTGGAACACCACCGACAGCGGCACCACGCGCAGATGCTCGAGCAGTCCGGGAAGGTCGGCTGCCTGCCGGCCCGTCAGCTTCGTCAGGGTGAGACGAGTCCAGAACTCGAAGGGGTCGCGAGCGACGCGTTCCATAGGCTTCACACGGGCGCGTCGGCTGGGGACCCGTCGTTCGCGCCCTCGCCGCTGCCTTCGACCAGGTCGAGGAATCGCGAAGTCCACCAGCGGACGTCGTGCGTCGCCACCTTGCGATACAGCGCGCGCATGCGCTCCTGGCGCTCTCCTGGCGCCAACTGTAGGGCGGTTTCGATGCAGCGCCCGATGGTCTCCGGTTCGTACGGGTTTACGAGGACCGCTTCGGTGAGCTCACGGGCCGCTCCCGCGAACTCCGACAACACCAGCATGCCGAGCCCGTCGGGATGGCATGCGACGTACTCCTTGGCGACGAGATTCATGCCGTCGCGCAACGGCGTCACCAGCGCGACGTCGGCCGCGCGGTACCACGACGCGAGGCGCTCGTGATCGAATTCGGTGTAGTGATAGACGAGCGGGGAACGGCCGTCGGCGGTGAACCGCCCGGCGATTCGGCCGACGGTCTCGTCTATCGTGCGTTTCAGCTCGCGATACCGTGGCACGTTGAAGCGCGAGGGCGCGGTGATCTGCACCAGGCACACCTTGCCGCGCCACCGGGGTTGGCGCTCCAGGAAGCATTCGAATCCCAGCAACCGTTCGACGATGCCCTTCGTGTAGTCGAGGCGGTCGACGCCGAGCAGGACGACCTCGGCCCCGAGACGGTCGCGCAGTCGGTCCGCCTCCTCGCAGACCGCGGCGTCCTGCGCCTGGGCGGTGAATGCCTGAGCGTCGACTCCGATACCATGCCCGACGACCCGCACCGGCCGCCCCGGAAGATGGACGACGAGCGGCTCGCCCTGCACGCGCGCCCCGAGAAACCGGTGAACGCATGCGGCGAAGTTCCGCGCGTCGTCGTCGGTCTGGAAGCCGACGACGTCGGCGCCGAGCAACCCGAGGAGCAGCTCCTCGCGCCACTGACAGATGCCGAACACCTCCGGCGGTGGGAACGGGATGTGCCAGAACATCCCGATCCTGCCCGGCAGATCCGTCGACCGGAGATAGCCCGGAACGAGACAGAGGTGGAAATCGTTCACCCATACCGTGTCGCGGGGCGTCGCCGTCCCCCGGACGGTACCGGCGAAGCGTTCGTTCACGCGCTTGTACGCCTCCCAGTAGTGCGGGTCGAAAGCGCAGAACGTCGGGAAGGTGTGGCAGAGCGGCCACAGGACCTGGTTGGCGAAGCCGCGGTAGTAGTAGTCGACCTCGAGATCGCTCAGCTCGACGGTGATGATCGGATACGCGAGGCCGGTCTCCTCGGGGGAGAGGGTTCGCGCGCCCTCGGTGCCAGCCCAGGCGATCCATCGGCCAGGACGCTCCCGCAGCGTGGCGTCGAGCGCGGTGGCGAGGCCGCCGATGGTTCGCCGGAACTTCGGTCCCGCATCCTCTCCCGTCGCCTCGACCGGGGCGCGGTTCGAGACCACGAGGAGTGTAGGCTCGCTCGTCGTCATCGTCGTCGAGTCCTTGCAGGAGGCGCCCCACGCGTCAATATGGGTTCGGTGAGTCGTCGTGCATTCGTGGCGCCACTCGAGATCGCGCGCGTGCTCGCGGTGCGTCGCGCGCGCGGTCTGGTCGCCATCTTCGATCTCGACGGCACGCTCGCCCCGATCGCACCCACGCCGCAGGCCGCCCGGATTCCGGATGGGATCACGGCGTGCCCTGCACCGCCTCGCCCGCCGGCACGACACCACGGTCGGCATCGTCTCGGGCCGCCCACTCGTGCAGGTCGAGCGCCTCGTCGGACGCTCGCGTCTCTGGCTCGCCGGCCTGCACGGGGCGACGCAACGCGCTCCCGGCGAGCCCGTGCGGCGACTATGGTCGCCCGATCTCCAGCGGACCGGCGCCCAGCTGGCTCGTGCGCTCGCTGCCGCGCTCGGCGACGTCGCCGGCGTCGTGATCGAGCCGAAGGGGCCCGCCGTCGCCGTGCACGTGCGCGCCGCGACGCCAGCCGGTCGGACGCGAGCCCGGATCGTCGTCTCGAGGTTGAGACCGGCGGGCTGGCGGCTCCTCGAAGGGCGGCGGGTGTTCGAGCTCCTGCCCGCCGGGCTGCCGAGCAAGGGCGATGCGCTGCGCTGGATCGCGGCGGAGCGCCCTGCGGCGGCGATCCTCTACCTCGGGGACGACGCCACCGACGAGGATGCGTTTCGCGCGCTCGGCCGAGGCGATTTTCCCGTGATGGTCGATCCGGCGCGAGCCCGCGCCGAACGCCCGCCGGGCGGTGGATCCACGTCCGCCCGCTTCGTCCTCCGGGGCCGCGACGCGGTTCGCGCACTCCTCGAGCGCCTGACCAGCGACGACGCCCGGCCGCGGGCGTCACGACGTCATTGCGCCGACTGACCGCGGCGCAGGAACGAGAGCACGCTGCCCAGCTCGCCGACCTCGACGGGCGCGCCGTCGCGAAACGCGATCACCTCGCGCGCCGCGGCCGGTACGCGCGCGCCGGGCAGCAGGATGCCGACGAGGTTGAGCGGATCGGCGGCCGCGACCACGACCGTCTCCGCGCCGTCGTGCCGGCGGCGGACGGCGCGCAGCGCCTCCACCGCCTCGGGCAGCGCGAACTGCTCGCCGACCAGGCCGGCGACGAAGCGCCCGCCGCGGATCTCGCCGCGCGCCTCGAGCGTGCGCAGCGCGCCGCAGCAGCGCGCGCCACGGCGGCATGCAGCGTCTCGCGCGCGAGCAGCTCGCGCAGGACGACGCCCCAGCGGCGGAGCAGCAGGCGCGCGAAGCGCTCGGCGTCGCGGCTCGCCGGCCTCGGCGCCGCGTCGCGGAGCAGCGACCAGCGGCCCGCCGGCACGAGCCGCGCGCGCCGCGCCCGACGAGCGCGCAGCCGGCGGCGGCGCGGCGTCGTCGTCGCCGCGCGAGAGGAGCGCGCGCAGGCCGGCGATGCCGTCGCCGGTGACGAGGCCCGTGCGCCACGAGCGTCCAGAGCGCCTCCTCGACCGCGCCGGGCAGGAGTCCCGTCGCCGCGCGCGATGTCGGCGGCGAAGGACGCGCCGCGCCGTTCGAGCAGCTCGAGCACGGCCTGCGCGACCGGCGCGCGAGCGCCGGCGGCGCGTCCGTCCGGCGCCGCCAGCAGCCACGGCAGGTCCTCGCGCAGCACGAACGCGAGCGGCGCGGCGCGGGTCGGGCGCGCGCGGCGACGCGGCTCGGCGTCCGGCTCGGCGGGCGCGTCGCTGCGCAGCCGGCCCCAGGCGACCGCGCCGGCGAGGCAGAGGTGCTCGAGATCGTCCGGATCGTAGCGCGCGATGCGCGCCGGCAGGACCTGCGCTTCCCAGGCGCGCGCCGGCAGCTCGAGGCCCTCGAGCTGGCCCACGCACCTCGAGCAGCCCGTGCGCGCCCGTGGAGCTGCGTGCCCGGGCTGCACGTGCTGCCAGCGGAAGAGGAAGCGCATCAGGTCGGCGACCGGCGACGGGCTCGATCTCGCGTCGCAGCGCGCCCGAGCGTCAGCCGGTGGATGCGCGCGAGCAGGCCGCGCGTCGCACCACTCCTCCTCGGTCGCTGCCGGGCGTGAAGCGCCCGCGCAGCACCGCACCGCCGGCGCTCGAGGCCGCCGAGGCCGATCGCGACCGCGCCCGGCGCGAGGCCGAGCCGCGCCGCCAGCGCCGCGACCGTGACCGGGCCGATCGCAGTCGAGCCAGCCGCCGACGAGGGCGCGGAGCGCGTCCTCGTCGCGTCGTCGGCGAGCGCCGGCGGGCGAAGCGATGTCGCGGCACGGGCGGCTCGGGACCGGGCGTCGGGCAGCGCGCGGCGGGCCGACGGCGACGCGCTCGGCCGCGACCAGCCAGCGGCTCGTGCCGCGGGTCATCCACGTCGCGCGGCCCGTCGCCACCAGCTGCATCACGCCCACGCCGCCCCAGCCCGACTCGTCGAGCACCGCGGGCGGCAGCGCCACGAGCGAGAGCAGCGCGTCGTGCAGCTCGTCGGCGTCGCGCACCACGGGCCACGCCTGCGCGCGCGACCTCGGCGATCGCCTGCGGGCTCGAGCGCGCCGAGGCCGCCGGCGAGGTCGGGGTCGGTGCGGCGCAGCGACACCGCGCGCGCGCGGCGCTCCTCGAGCGGCGCGTCGTCGAGGTACGTGTACGGGTTCGAGTTGAGGATCTCGTGCGACAGCGGCGACGGCGCCGACGGTGTCGATCGCGCGGCGTCGCGGATGCGGCCGTCGGCGATCGCGTCGAGCACCGCGCGGAGGCCGTCGACGTCCATCGCCTCGTGCAGGCAGTTGTCGATCGTCTCGGTCGACCAGCGGATGGTCCGGGACCTCGATCGGGCCGCCGCCGTGGTTGTCCTGCGCAGCCGAGCTGGGCGGGGAACACCGCCGCCAGCAGGTCCTCGGCGCGCATGCGCTGGAGCGGCATCGGCACCTTGCGGCCGCCCTCGTGCGCGCAGCAGCGCGAGCGCGCGGCTGGCGTTCCAGCGCCAGCGGTTGGTGAACATCGGCGACTGCAGCGCCGCCTGCGCGAGGTCGTCGCTCGAGCGTCGCCGCGGCGCACCATCGCGAAGACGCTCGTCGAGCGGGAAGCTGTGCTGCTCGCCGAGCGAGAGGACGATGCCGTCGTCGGTGGCCGCGGCCTGCAGCTCGAAGTCGAAGGTGACGCAGAAGCGCTTGCGCAGCGCCAGGCCCCAGGCGCGGTTGATGCGCCCGCCGAACGGCGCGTGCACGACGAGCTGCATGCCGCCGGCCTCGTCGAAGAAGCGCTCGGCGACGACGCAGTCGCATCGGTCGGCACCGCGCCGAGCGCGGCCACGGCGCTCGGCGAGGTACGCGACGAGCTGCGCGGCGCCGTCGGGCGTCGAGGCCGCACGTCGCGGCGACGCCACGCCGCCGCGGCGACGGGATCGCCCAGCCGCGCGACGACGTCCGCGCGCAGCGCGCGACGACCGCCGCGACAGCTCGCGCGTGCGCGCCGGCGCCTCGCCGAGCCAGAACGGGATCGTCGGCGGCGCGCCGTGCGCGTCCTCGACGCGCACCCGGCCCGCCTCGACGCGGCGGATGCGCCACGAGCGGTTGCCGAGCAGGAAGACGTCGCCGCGCCATGCTCTCGACGGCGAAGTCCTCGTTCACCGTGCCGACCAGCGTGCCCTGCGGCTCCTCGACGACGTCGTAGTCGGCGGTGTCGGGGATCGCGCCGCCGCTGGTGATCGCCGCGAGGCGCGCGCCGCGGCGCGGCGCGCACGACGGTCGTGCACGCGGTCGCGGTGGAGGTGCGCCGCGCGCCGGCCGCGCCGCGTCGCGACGCCCTCGGCGAGCATGCTCGAGCACGCGCGTCGAAGTCGTCGCGCGCGGCAGGTCGCGGTACGGATGCGCGCGGCGCACCAGCGCGAAGCAGCTCGTCGACGCCGATCTCGCCCGCCGCCGCGACGATCGCGACCACCTGCTGCGCCAGGATGTCGAGCGCGCCCTGCGGGAACGACGAGCGTGTCGAGCGTCGCCGGCGCGCACGGCGCGCACCGCCGCGGCCGCCTGCACCAGCTCGTCGCGCGTCAGCGGGAAGAGGATGCCCTTCGGCACCGCGCCGCGCGCGTGCCCGGAGCGGCCGACGCGCTGGAGCAGCGTCGCGAGCGCGCGCGGCGCGCCGAGGTGGCAGACCAGGTCGACGCGTGCCGACGTCGATGCCGAGCTCGAGCGAGGCGGTCGCGACGACCACCGGCACCTCGCCGGACTTGAGCCGCTCCTCGGCCGCGAGCCGCGCTGCGGCGCGACATGCTGCCGTGGTGCGCGGCGACGCGGCCCGCGCCGAGCCGCTCCTCGAGCGCGTGCGCGACGCGCTCGACCAGGCGGCGCGTGTTGACGAAGACGATCGTCGTGCGGTGCGTCGCCGTGAGCGCGACGATGCGGTCGTAGATGCTCGGCCCACTGCTCGTGGGTGGCGACCGGCGCCGAGCTCGTGGTCGGGCATCTCGACCGCGAGGTCGAGCGCGCGGCGGTGGCCGACGTCGACGATCGGCCGGCATGCGCGGCCGCGCCGGCGCCGACCAGCAGGCGCGCCACCTCCTCGATCGGCCGCTGCGTCGCCGACAGGCCGATGCGCTGCAGCGGCCGGCCGGCGAGCGCGTCGAGCCGCTCGAGCGAGAGCGCCAGGTGCGCGCCGCGCTTGTCGCCGCGCGACGGCGTGGATCTCGTCGACGATGACCGTCTCGGCGGCCGGCGAGGAAGCGCCGGCTGCCGCTCGGCGGTGAGCAGGATGTAGAGCGACTCCGGCGTGGTGATGAGGATGTGCGGCGGCCGGCGCAGCATCGCCTGCGCGCTCGCGACGCCGGCGTGTCGCCGGTGCGCACCACGACGCGGATCTCCGGCAGCGCCGCGCCCGTCGGCGGCGGCGAGCGCGCGCAGCTCGGCGAGCGGCCGTGCGAGGTTCTTCTGGACGTCGTTGCCGAGCGCCTTCAGCGGCGAGACGTAGACGACGCTGCGTGCGGTCCTCGAGCGAGCCGCCGACGGCCGCCGCGGCGCAGCAGCCGGTCGAGCGACCAGAGGAACGCCGCCAGCGTCTTGCCCGAGCCGGTCGGCGCGGCGATCGAGCGTGTCGGCGCCGGCGGCGATGCGCCGGCCAGCCGGCGGCCTGCGCCTCGGTCGGCGTGCCGAAGCGCGTCGCGAACCAGCGCGCGACCAATGGAGAGAACGCCGCCGACACCCCGCCTGCCTAGCACCCCCCGCGGGCGATTGGGAGTCTGCGCTTCCCCTCCGCGGGATCGGCCCGCTATAGAAGGCCCCCGTGTCGTCCCGCGCCGAACGCCGCCGCCGCACGCAGGCGACCGCGCGTGCCGCCGCGCCTCCATCACCGGCTCCGCTGTTCTCCCGGACCAACGTCGCGACGGTGATCGCTCTGGGGCTGCTGGCGCTCGTCGTCGGCATGCGCTTCGAGTGGCTGCGGCGCCAGATCACCTGGTATCTCGCGGTCGACCAGTTCGGCTACTTCACGTTCGCGCGCGACATCCTCGCTGGCCGCCTCTTCCACGCATGGCCCCCGGGGGACGCCCTGGCACGTGCGCTGCCTCCGCGCACCGACGTCCTCGTCCAGTCGTACATCTGGGACAACGGTCACATCTACTCGCGGTATGCGCCGGGATTTCCCCTCGTGCTGGCGGCCTGGATCGCACTGGTCGGCGAGCACCGCATCCACACGCTCAACCCGATCCTCTTCTGCACGGCGATCGTCCTGGTGGCGGTGTTCGTCCGGCGGCTGACGCGCTCGTGGTGGCGTGGCCTCGCGGCCGCGGCCCTGATCCCCCTCTGCCCGACGCAGATCCACTGGTGGGGCCTGACGCTGACCCGCGACGTGGCGACGCACGTCGTCGCCTTCACCGGCCTGCTGCTCCTGCTGCCGTCGGGCTCGCACGCGCTCGGCGGGCGGCGCACGGTGCTCGCGACGCTGCTGCTCGGCTTCACCGCCGCCATGCGGCCCGACGCGGTGATGTACCTGATGCCGGCGGGGCTGCTCGTCCTCTGGCGCTGGCGGCGCGAGCGCGCCACGGCGCACGCGCCGTCGTTCGGCCGCCTGCTGGCGATGACCGCCGCCGCGTACGCCGTCGGCATCGCCCCGCTCGCTCGTCTACAGCCTGGCGACGACCGGCAGTCCCGCTGCCCGCGCAGAGCATCGAGCTGAACAACGTCCTCGGTCGACTGGGCGACCTGCTCGTTCCGCAGGCCTATCGCGGTCGGCTGGAAGGGCGGGATCTACGAGCAGGTGCAGGGCGGGGGCCTCAAGCTGGCCAACCTGGCGCGGGTCCTGCCGCTTCAGCTCGCCCAGATCCGCGACGGCTACGGGATCGTGCTCTCCGGCGCCGCGCTGTGGGGCGTGGTGGTCGCGTTCCTCGTCCGCCGGCCGCTCTTCCTGCTCGCGGTGCCGTACTCGCTGCTGGTCATCGTCTTCTTCAGCGGCTGGACGCGGCCCGACCCGCGCTACCTGATCGGCGCGCACCTCTGGATCCCGATGCTCGCGGTCGAGGGGCTGGTCGGGCACGCTCGACCTGGCTCGCGCGACGCACCGGCTCGGACGCACGACCCTCGCGCAGGCGCTCGCGGCGGTGCTCGCGATCGCCCTGGTCGCGGCCGCGATCGCCACCAATCGCCTTCCCGCTTCGCCACCGCCGACACCACGCATGCTGGCGCTGCAGCAGGCGACCTGGGTGGCGGCGTTCATCACCGCCGCGGGCGCAGTCGCTGCCGCCTTCTGGCCGCGGCGGCGTGTCACGGCCATCGTCGCGCCGGCGCTCGGGATCGGGCTGGCGGCCCTGGCCGCCTGGACCGACTGGTCGACGCTCGGGCGCAACGCCAGCTTCCAGCGCCCGCAGATGGAACGCGCCCGCGCGACGCTGCAGCAGGCGGTCGAGGCGAACGGCGTCATCATCACGGCCGAGGACATCGGCCGACCGATGGAGAACATCGAAGTGTACGGTGGCCGGCGCGCCATCTACCTCACCGACTTCGAGCGCTGGCGCATGGCGCCAGAGGGCGCGGCGGCGGGGCTGATCGCGAGCGGCATGCGTCCGTATCTCCTGCTACCGCCGACCGCCTCCAAAACGCGAGCCATCCTCGAGGCTCTGGCGAAGGCGGGTTACACCGCCGAGCTGGTCGTCGACATCCCGCCGCCCCAGGCGATGGACTTCTTCGTCGCCGCTCCGTTCCATCGCGGCATCCCGCTCGGGCTGTGGCGCATCCGCCACGACAAGCTCGAGGCGACGTTGGCCGACCTGCGGGCGAAGTCTAGCGGCGACCGCACCCGCTGAAGGCGTCGAAGAGCCGTGCGAGGAATCCCTTCGCCGGCCCGCCGCTGCCCCCGAGCCGGTAGAGGTGGAAGTCGCCCTTCAGCGAGATCGGAATCGGAAACGGAGCCGCGGCGAGCATCAGGTGCGCGAACGTCCCCTCCCAGCCGTTGCCGACCGCCCGCGACGCACCGTAGACCGACACCTGCTTGATCATGGGGGCTGCGCTCGGGAGGAACGACTGACTCGTCCGCACCATCCAGAGCGTATCCTTCACCGCGTCGTCCTTCTTGATCTCCTCGTCGTAGGCGTCGTGGCCGATGAGCTCCGTCTCGACCGCGGCGACGCCAGGCTGCCCCCTGGGAAGCGTGTCCCAGCCGTCGGCGAGGGCCGCGAGGTCGGCGGGCGTCGGCGTCCACCCCTTCTCGGCGGCGTTGCTGTCGTCGACCACCTTCTGCATCGCCGGCGGCAGCGTCGCGAACTCGACCGTGAGCACGAGGTTCCCGTCGGCGCGGGTGATCTCCCACAGCACCGGGACGCTGCGTCGGCTGCCGCTCGCAAGCGCGACCTGCCCGAGGGCGAGCCATCGCCCCGGGAGATCCGCGGGCAGCTCGCCGAGGACCTTGGTCGTCTGCTGCGGGGGTGGCGAGGGCTGGATCGTCGTGGTGGTGGACGCGTCGTCTGCCCGCGTGGGCCCGCGGGAGCCGGCGACGGCGATCACGGCGGCGAGCGCCATCACGGCGACACGGAGGGGCTGCATGCGCCGGGCGTCTAGCATGTGGCCCGGGCGGATCGCCACCGTCGCCGCCGTAGCATTCGTGGCCGCGCTCCAGGTCCACCCGCTGGACGATGCGGACACCTGGTGGCACCTGGCGAGCGGACGGTGGATCGCGGCGCACGGCACCGTCGCGCGCACGGATCCGTTCTCGTGGAGCGCCCCCGGCGCACCGTGGGTGAACCGGCAATGGCTCTTCGACCTGGGACTGTGGGGCGCCTGGGCCCTCGGCGGCGCCACCGCGACGATCGCGATCGCGGGAACGCTCTTCGCCGCGGCGTACGGCCTGGCGTGGCTGGCGGCGCGTCGACACGTGCCGGCCTGGGTCGCCGCCGCCCTGGTGGCGCTGGCGGCGCAGGCTGGCGTCGAGCGCTTCGTCGTCCGACCCGAAGCCGCGAGCTACCTGCTGGTCGCGCTGTACCTCTACGTCCTCGACGGACGGCCGCGCACCGTCGCGCTGGCCGCGCTCGTGGGCGTGCAGGTGCTGTGGGCCAACCTGCATGCGCTGTCGGCGCTCGGCGTCGTCATCCTCGGGTGCGCGCTCGCCGGGGCGCTCGCGGAGCGCTGGCTTCCCCTGCCCGCCGGCTGGCGGCGACGGGGCGCGGCCGCGACCCCGCTCGCGGTGGCCACGCTCGGCGCCATCCTGGCCGAGGTCGCGACGCCCTTCGGGATCGAGGGCGCGCTCTTTCCCCTCCGTCTCCTGACGGTGATCCGCGGCGGCGAGGTCACGTCGCTGGCGGTCGTCGAGCACCGGCCGACCGCGCTCGCCCTGCTGTCGCCGCCCGTGGCGGCGGCGTACACAGCGCTGCTCGCCTTGAGCGCCGTGGCGCTGGTCCTCGCCTGGCGGCGGCTCGACGTGACCCGGGCGCTGTGGGCCCTCGCGTTCGTCGCCCTCGCGGTCATGGCCCGCCGCAACGTCGGCCTGCTCGGGCTCGGCGTCCTGCCGCTGATCGCCGACGGGATCGCTCCGGCCATGGCCGCCCTCGAGCGCCGGAGGGCGCTGGCCGTCGGCGCCGCGGCCGTGACGGCGCTCGTGTGCCTCGTCGGCACGGCGCAGGTGGTGCGCGGCACGTACTACGATACCGCGCAGCTGACGCGACGCTTCGGGCTCGGAACGTCGGCGCTCCTGTTCCCTCCGGGCGCGGCCGTGTATCTCGCCGCGCATCCGCCGGCCCGGCTCTTCAACGACGACGTCCTGGGCGGCTTCCTCACCTGGCACGATCCCGACCGTCCTGGTCTTCATCGATGGTCGCCTGCAGGTGTATCCGCCCGCGGTGTTCCAGGCCTTCCACGCGGCCCTGAGCGACGTCCATGCACTCGAGGCGCTGGCGGCGCGGCGCCGGGATCGACCAGGTGGTGCTGTACCATCCCGCGCCCGGGCGGCTCGAGGTCGCCTCGGCCCTGGCGCGGCAGCCGGGCTGGCGGGTCGCATACCTGGACCCGGGGGTCGTCGTACTGGAGCGCGGTGAGCAGGGCGCCGCCGTCGTCGGTCCGAGCGACCCGATCCCGCCGCAGGCGGGTCCGCTTCTCGCGTCGGTTCAGCTCCCCACGGAGGAGGCGCTGCTCCACTACCAGCGCGGCCGCGCGACGCTGACCCTGCTGGGCGAGCGCGGCCGCGAGGCGGCGGCCGCCGATTTCGCGGCGGCGCTGCGCCTCCGGCCCGATCTCGCCGACGCCGCGCAGGGCCTCCGCATCGCGACCGGACGTCCTTGACCCCGCGCGCGCGCCGTCACAGAACGACGTCGATGCGCGCCGGCGGCTGCCTCGTCCTCGCCACCGGCCTGGCGATGGTCCTCGGCTGCGACGGCGATCGTCCGGCGGCCGGCCCCGCGCTCGAGGATCGGATCGTCGAGTACTTCCGGCGAACGGTGTCGGCGCCCGGCGTCACGTTCAGCGTCGTGCGGCTCGAGCCGGCGACCATCCCCGGGTGGCGCCGCGGTGACCTCGAGGTGCGCCTCGGTCCCCGCAGCCGGCACGAGGTCTTCCACGTGAGCGACGACGGCCGCTGGCTGTTCCGCGGCGAGGCGGCGGATCTGGCGAGCGATCCGCGGGCCGACGTCGTGCGCCGCATCGCGCTCGACGGGCGTCCCGCCCGCGGACCGGCGGACGCCCCGGTGACGCTGGTCCTGTTCGGGGACTTCCAGTGCCCCTATACCGGGCGCGCCTGGACGGCCGTCCGCGACGTGGCGCTCGCCGGGCGCCCGGAGCAGGTGCGCCTGGTCTTCAAGCACCTGCCGGACGCGAGCACCCATCCGTGGGCCGAGGACGCGTCGCTCGCCGCCGAGTGTGCTGCGCAGCAGTCCGCGGATGGGTTCTGGACGATCCACGACGCCCTGTTCGCGCAGCAGGCCCGGCTCAGCCGGGAGACGCTCGCCGGCGCCGTCGCGGAGATGGCCCGCGCGGGCGGGCTCGATGCGGATCGGCTCGCCGCCTGCGTCCGGGACCGGGGCGCCGGTGCAATCCTGGACGCCGACCGTGCCGAGGCCGCCGCCCTCGGCGTCGCCGACACCCCCACCCTCTTCGTGAACGGCATCCGCCTGACCGGCGCGCCGACGGACGAGTCGCTGGCGCATGCGATCGACGATGCGCTCGCATCACGACGCGACGTCCCACTCCGCAGCGCGCGCTAGGTCCCCGAGTAGTATTGACCTCCCGGGCAGGCGGCTGATAGCCGTGGCACCAAGCTGTAACCTGGTCCGTTCCAGGCATTCCGGGGATGATGATGATGACAGACCAAGAGGAGGGCCTCATGCTTCAGACCGCGCACCGCGGGCGTCGACTCACCCGCTTCCTTGCCATCGCCGCACTCGTCGCAGCGGGCAGCTTCGCCGCATCCGCTCTCGCGGGAGTCATTCCCGGCAAGGGCAACGCCAAGAGCGCATGCTACCTCGCATACGAGATCAGCGGCATCGACAATGGCAGCGATCGGGTCCTCAAGCCCGGCGTGGTCGCCTGTACCGACGGTGAAGCATGTGACACGGGCCCCTGCGGCGACAAGAAGTGCGTCGTGCAGATGGCCGCCTGCATCAACCAGCCGGGATTCTCCGGCTGCACCCCTCCCGCCGGCCTCAAGAAGGCGAAGGTCGGGCCAAACAAGATCAACATCGGCGTCCCGTCGGTCCTCCAGGGTTCCGCCTGCAGCGCCTTGGTCGGCGTCAACATCGACGTCCCGGTGAAGAAGAAGACCGGTGAAGTGAAGAAGCCCGGCTACGGCAAGATCAAGCTGACGGGCACCACCAAGGCCAACAAGGGAACCAAGCCGCCGCAGTCGAGCAACAAGATGGAGGTGCGCTGCTACGCGCGCACCGTCGAGTGCCCGGCCCCCACCACGACCACCACCACGACGCTGCCGCCGAGCTGCGACACGCCGTGCACGAACCCGGCCATCTCGAAGCTCTCCTTCGAGACCACCGCCGGCACCACCGACTGCGGGAGCGCGGGTCTGTTCCAGCACTGCAAGTCCGGTGCGGCCGGGCTGGGCAATGGCGTCTGCAACAGCGACGCCGACTGCCTCGTGTGCTCCGACTTCACCGGGACGGACGACTTCTACTCGTGCACGACCAGCGCCAACTGCACGGGGGGCGGGACGTGCGGACCCAAGGCCGGGGACTGCGGCGGAACGCCGCCCGCACCGCCGTTCTCGGGTGAGACCCGCGCCGGCAACAACGCCAAGCTCGCCGACCTCGGCAACAGCTGCCTCTACCTGGGCGGCGGCGACCAGATCGGCACGCCGCCCTCGGCCAACCCCGACGGCTCGTTCCTGCAGATGAACGCCTGCTGCCCGACCGGATCGAATGCCGCGGCAACGCTGCTCGCGAGTGCGGGCACCAGCAAGCTCGACTGCACCAAGGGCGCCGGGCCAAGCAAGAAGTGCCAGAACGGAAGCCTCGGAACCGACGGCCAGGGAGCCTGCACGCAGGACACCGACTGCGGCGCCCCGCAGAACGGCGGGGGCTCGTGCGCGCCGGTCCCGAACTGCTTCTTCGGTCCGCCGCTGCCGATCGCCTCCCCCGTCCTCTCGACCTGCGTCCTCAACGTGATCTCGGCGGACGCCAGCGGTAGCCTGGACGCGACCACTGGAAACGCGACGATGACCCTCCCGCTCTCCTCGCGTGTCTACCTGACGGGCAACAGCGCCTCGCCGTGCCCGAAGTGCATCAACAACGGCAGCAGCAACGTCTGCGATCCCAACTGGCGGAGCGCCGGTGGAGCCGTTGGAGCCAACAGCGGTCAGGCCTGCACTCCGGTCGGCTCGAAGCTGACCAGCCAGGACTGCCTGCCGAATCTCAACGGTTTCGTCGGTCCGATACCGGTCAGCCTGACGAACATCACCACGGGCAGCTCCACGATCACGGCCGACGCCAGCGGGAACTTCTGCCCCAATCAGACGGTCCTCGGCGGCTTCGGCAGCGTCTACACGCGCAGCATCATCGAGCGAGGCAGCCCCGCCGGGGCGCTCCTCGATTTCGCCGATCACCAGGGCAAGCTGGGTGGTGGCTTCTGCGTGCCCGCCTCGGGCAACGCCGCCATCGACGGCTCGGCCAGCCTTCCGGGCCCCGGCGCGACCAGCCTGCCGGGCAAGTTCAAGCTGCTCCCGTAACGACAGGACCCCAGGGGGAACGATCCAATGACCAACAGAACCATCATCGGGAGGGCCGCTGCGGCGGCCCTCCCGTTCCTGCTCCTCGGCGCGTCGCTCGCAGAGGCGCAGATCATCCCGGGCGGTGGCTCGAAGAAGGCGGACTGCTACGCCGTCTTCGCGGGCCTCACCCAGAGCGGAAAATTCCAGGGCAAGGCGCGCGTCGACTGCACCGACAACGACCCGGCCTGTGACCAGGACACCACCCTGGGCCAGTGCACCTTCAAGCTCGGGATGTGTGCTTCGCAGGCGGCGATCGGCACGTGTTCCCCGCCGCCCCCCGACCAGCTGACCTTCCCGAAGAACACGGGCGCCCTGCCGACCTCACCCCTGTCAACCGAGGGCGTCGTCGCCAACTGCGCGCCGCAGGGGCAGATCGTCGTCCCCTTGAAGGGCAAGAACAAGACCAAGAAGGCGAACAAAAAGATCCTCCTCGATGCGCAGGCCCCCGCGGGCATCAAGCCGAAGAAGGACAAGAACACGCTCTACCTGCGCTGCAATCCGTGCACGGGCACGAGCTGCGGAACGACGACGTCGACCACATTGCCGCTGGCCAACTGCGCCAACCGCGCCGATGGCGGTCCCCGCCAGCTGACGTTCCTGGTCGCCTCCAGCGGCAACGATCTCGACAACGGCGTCACGGGCAACTCGCACAACTTCCGCGTGCCCAGCAGCACCAACCTGAACTTCTGCCTCTCGGGCTGCGACGCCACCACCAACCCGAACTGCACGGGCGAGGGTTCGACCGGCAAGAACTCGCTGAACGGCGGCACCTTCGGTCCGCCGCTCCCGCTGCTCGCCAGCGGCGTGCCCGTGTGCGTCGTGAACCAGTACCGCGAGAGCCCGCTCAAGGCGAGCTACAACCTGCAGACGGGCGAGTTCAGCATGGCGGCGAACCCGATCCTGCTCGACTCGAAGGTCTACCTGACGAACTCGACCAGCCTCTGCCCGAAGTGCTCGGCCGGGACCGTCGGCGGCAAGGGCACCTGCGACTCGGGCCCGAACGCGAACCAGGCCTGCACCACCGCAGGGCATCGTCGTGGTGAACAGCCCGCCGACGGTACGCAACGTCACCTACAACCTGTCGTCGGACTGCCCCCCGAACGCCTCCGATTTCCAGGCGACCCTCGACATCCACCTGGGTCTGACGACGGGGACGTCCACGCTGGCCGGCAACGCCGCCGGCAACTTCCCGTGCCCCGGACAGTTACGGCACGACGACTGCCCCTCCGGCTCGCAGTGCAACGTCGACTGCGCGACCCGGCAGGACCCCAAGGGCGGCATCAACCAGTTCTGCTGCAGCAGCGGCGACACGCCCTGCTTCCCGACGTCGCCGCAGTCGGGGATCGGCCAGATCACGCGGACGGGATCACCGAACATCGCGCAGCCCGCCTGGCCCGATCCGACCTATCCGAAGACCTCCGCGGCAGGAACGACCGGCGTGCTGGCCGCGACCTTCTGCGAGGCGAAGACGGGATCGAACACCATCGACATCTCGACCGGCCTCCCCGGTCCCGGGTCGCTGCTCCTGAACGGCACCTCGACCGTGCTGCCGAACCAGTAATCGGTCCAGCCGACCGAATTCCCGCCCGAAAACGAGGGGGGTTTCCGCAAGGAAACCCCCCTCGCACATTGCAAAGCATTGTCCTTCTGCGCTAGCTAACCGGCGGTCGCACCACCCGCCGCCCGCGGCGGGCCGGAAGGAGGGGGGAATGTCGATTCGCTTGCTCGCGAGCGTGGCACTCGCCATGGGGCTCGCCGTAGCGCCGCAGCTCGCGTCCGCCACGCTGAAGCTCGGCCCGCTCCAGATCTCGGGCAGCCTGCAGTCCCAGAACCTCTTCCAGACCCCGGAAGCAGGCGAGTTCAACTACATCATGAACCGCAACACCGCGAACATCCAGCTGCAGTACGAATGGCTGCAGGGCGGGAAGTTCTACGGCCGCTACGACATCCCCTTCATCGAGAACTCGAAGCTCTTCCTCCTCTACCGGGGAGTCTACGACGGCGTGTACGGATTCACGCCCGGGCTTCGTCCAGAAGGACGACATCCACGGCAAGGTCTACGGCCGCACCGGGCCCACCCCGCGCGACGGCGGACTCAACTACTTCGACTACGCGACCCAGGTCGGCGGCATCGACCGCGGAACGACCTCACGATCGCCGGGCTGCCGAAAGAGAACCGTAATGCGATCGCCTTCGAGAACACGCTCCGCGAGGCCTACGTCGACGTGAAGTTCCGCGGCGTGCCGCTCACCATGCGCGCCGGCCGCCAGCAGATCGTCTGGGGCGAGACCGACAACTTCCGCATGCTCGACCGCGCCAACTCGCTCGACCTCACCTGGCACCTCCAGCAGGAGCTCCCGGGGCCGTCCTTCGGCTGGGACGAGATCCGGCGGCCGTTCTGGATGTTCAAGTTCCTCTACGACATGGGCGACATCTGGAAGCTCTCGCAGAACTTCCTCGAGTGGTACTGGAACCCCGGCGACTGGAACCCGGCGAAGCAGTCGTTCCTGCCGCGTCCCTGGGGCCTGCCGCTTCTACGATCCGCTGACGAACCACGTCGACGGCGCCTTCCTCGGCGGCCCGTGCAACAACGCCAACACGCGCGCCAACAGCCCGGTGGCCATCGGCCCGAACGCCGGCCTCGGCGCCTGCACGCAGCTGATGAACAACACCCGGCTCTTCGTGCAGGGCGACTACGAGCGCAACCCGCTCGAGAACAGCCAGGTGGGCGTGCGCTACCACGGCATCGCCCCCTTCGGCATGGAGTTCACCCTCAACTACTTCTACCAGCGGTGGGCGGGCGACGACGGCACGAACTACGCGCAGCTGAAGGGTCTGCCGACGAACCCGAAGAACGACGCGCTCTCGGCCGACCTGCTGAACCAGGGCATCTTCCCCGCCGAGTTCATCGCGCCCTACGTCCACACCTTCGGCGCGTCCGCGAACTACTCCGACGAGACGTTCACGCAGACCGTCTACCGCTTCGAGACGATCCTCGACTTCGGCATCCCCTTCTACGACGCCGCCAAGACCACGGTGGTCGACGGGCTCCTGCCCGGCGTCACGAACAAGAACATGTGGAAGGGCATGATCGCGTTCGACCGTCCGACCTGGATCAAGTGGCTCAACAAGAAGAGCACCATCTTCCTGACCGGGCAGTGGTTCTGGCACTACCTGATGAACAACCCAGGCTGGCGCCTGTCAGGCGGTCGCGCAGGCCCCGGTGGAGGTGCGCAACCAGGTCGGCTCGTGCCTGGTCGGCGGCCTCGACCTGCCGTCGACCGCCCGTCTCAAGACCGTCGCCTTCCGCGACAAGATCCGCACCTGGGAGTCGATCTTCACGCTCGCCGCGTTCACCTTCTATCGCGGCGGCTCCATCGTCCCGACGATCGGCATCGCGGTCGACCCGGTGAACCAGTTCAACATGGAGCCCTTCTGGAACGTCGAACTACGTCGTGCGCGACGACTTCGTCATCGACCTCGGCCAGCACTACTTCATCACGCCGCGCGGGACGCAGCACGCCGATCTTCGAGACCTGGGGCCTCGCCGGGTTCAACCGCGGCCGCTCGGAGACGATCCTGCGCGTCACCTTCCAGTTCTGAGCGCGAGAATTGCAGGATGGCGGGGCGCCGGGTACACTCCGGCGCCTCGCCGCCGATGCACGCCAGCCCCACCCGTTACCGCGCAGCGCTCCTGATCGCGCTCGTCGGCATCGCGCTCTCCGCCTACGTGTGGACCGTCAACCAGCGGCTCCACGCCGGCACCGGCTACACGAGCTTCTGCCACCTCGGCAGCGTCGTCGACTGCGACGCCGTCATCGGCAGCCGCTACAGCCGGTTGCTCGGCGCGCCCGACGAGGTCCTCGGACTGATCGCCTTCACCGTCGGGGCCGTGCTGACCCTGCCGGGAGCGTTCGGCGCCGCGGGCGGCGGCCTGGTCGACGTCGCACTTCTCGGGCTCGCCGCGGGAAGCCTGGGCTTCGCGCTGGTCTTGCTCGGCATCGCGACGCTGGTGCTGGGGAAGGTCTGCCTCCTCTGCCTCGGCCTCGATGCGCTCGCCCTGGCGTGGTTCGTGACGCTCCTGCCACTGGTCCGCCACTTCGCACCGCCGCGCCTGCCATTGGCGCGCGCGGCGATCGCGGGCGGCCTGATCGGTGCGCTCGCCGTCGGCTCGTGGGCGGCGGTCCGCGGCCCGAAGGCAGCGATGTCGATGGCGGACGTCGAGGCGAGCGATCCGAAGTTCGTCGAGGTGTACCGGAAGCTCCCGGTGCGCTCGCCGTCGGAAGTGGCGGGCGGCGAGCAGCACGTGAAGGGCAGTCCGACGGCGCCGATCACCATCGTCGAGTTCTCCGACTTCGAGTGCCCGGCCTGCGGCGCGGCCTTCAAAGAGCTGAAGGAGCTCCTGACGCGACGGCCGGACGTCCGCATGGTCTTCCGGCACTTCCCGCTCGACGCCAGCTGCAACCCGGCGGTCCGCGGCCACTCGCCGCACCGGGACGCCTGCCTGGCGGCGATCGCGGCCGAATGCGCCGGGCAGCAGAACCGGTTCTGGGAGTATCACGACGCACTCTTCGAGAATCAGAAGGCGCTCGAGCGCGAGAGCCTGTTCCGCTACGCGCGCGACGTCGGGCTCGACATCCCGGCGTTCCGCACCTGTCTCGACGATCCCGCCATCCGGGATCGCGTCCGCGCCGACGTCGAAGCCGGCATCCAGTTCGAGATCGTCTCGACCCCCACCCTGTACATCAACGGCCGCAAGCTCGACGGCGCCCTCGAAGCGCCGTACTGGGACTACGCGCTGATCATCGAACAGCACGAGCGTGGCGGCTGACGGAGGATCCATGGAACTCGACGAGGAACTCAAGTACCGGCTCGCCTTCCTGACGATGCGCCTGATCTTCGACGCCAAGCTGTCCGCCGGCGATCCGGGACGCTATCCGGCGATGCTCGAGTTCCTCGACATGCTCGCCGGCACGCAGCTCGCGGGCGACGCCGGCGGGCGGCGCTACGCCTCGCAGCGCGAGAAGATCGAGAGCTTCATCGACGCGGAGTTCGACGAGCGGATCCTCGGGCTGGCGAACCGGGTCGTCGCCGAGCTTGGCTGAACACTCGACGTTCTCGCGCTGGCTCCCGGTCGTCGTCTGGGCCGGGGTGATCTCGCTGCTATCGACCTCGGCATTCGGCGGCGAGCAGACCGGGCGCATCCTGCTGCCGATCCTCCGCCGGCTGCTCCCGTGGGCGACCCAGGAGCAGCTGGTCCTCGTCCACCATGCGCTGCGAAAGCTGGCGCACTTCACCGAGTACCTGGTGCTCGGGCTGCTCCTCTTCCGGGCGCTCGACGACCCGGGGCGCTCGTTCGGACGGGTCGCGCTCTGGGCGATCGTCCTCGCCACGCTCTGGGCGATCGGCGACGAGCTGCATCAGGCGATGGTGCCCGGACGCACGGCGGCCGCGACGGACAGCCTCGTCGACGTCGCCGGTGCGATCGCGGCGCAGGGCGTCGCGCTCGTCCGCCGGCGATTCAGACCCCGATCAGCTCCTTCAGCTGTCGGAGCGTGTTGAGGCGACGCCGGATCTCGCCCAGCTCGCGCGCGAGCGAGTCGACGTCGGACTGCAAACGATCGATCTCGGTCGTGGGCACGCCGTCGAGCGCGGTGCGCAGCCGGCGGTAGAAGTCGAGCGCGCCGTCGACGCCCTGAACGCCGGCATCGCTGAGACGGCGTTCGAGCTCGCCGGTGAACGTCGAGAGCGCATCGAGCTGACTCCGCAGGTGCTCCACCACCTCTCCCTTCGGCATCGGCTCGTCTGCAGCGAGCCACAGCACTGTCGCGGAAGTCAGCAAGCGATGTGCCACGGAGGACCGAGAACGGGCGTCGTCTCCGGTCGGTGCGCCGTCAACGCCCCGACGAACGGCCGCCGGAAAATTGACTTCGGCGCGAGCCCTGGGCTATGCCCCGCCGCCATGCACACCCGGATTGCGTTGCTCGCATCGCTGGCCGCCCTCGCCCTCGCCTGCGGCGGACCGTCGAAGGAGACGGCCTCCGCGCCCGCGCCGGCGGCCGCACCGGCCACGGCCGCCGCGACGGAGGTGATCGCAACGTACAACGGCAAGCAGCTCACGAGCGTCGACCTGCTGGCGGAGTTCGAGCGCCTGCCGGTCCCGTCGCGCGCCTACGTGAACGCGCCGGATCGCAAACGGCAGTTCGTCGAGAACCTCGTCCTGAACGATCTGCTGTTCCAGGAGGGACAGTCCGCCGGCTACGACAAGGACCCCGACATCGACCGTCAGGTCGCCGACCTGCGCAAGCGGCTCGTGGTCCAGAAGGTGATGCGGAAGTACCAGGCGCCGCCGGAGATCTCCGATCAGCAGGCGCAGGAGTACTACGAGACCAATCGGCAGCTCTATTCCGGCATGCAGGTGCGGGCGAGCCACATCCTGGTGAAGGACGAGGCGACCGCCAAGGCACTGTCGACCGAGCTCCGGGCACACCCGGAGAAGTTCGCGGAGCTGGCCAAGGAGAAGTCCACCGACACCGCGTCGGCACAGAAGGGCGGCGACCTCGGCATGTTCGGACAGGGTCGCATGGTCCCCGAGTTCGAGAAGGCGGCGTTCTCGCTCAAGCCGAACGAGATCAGCGATCCGGTGAAGACCCAGTACGGCTACCACGTCATCATGGTCACCGAACGAAAGGACGGCGAGCAGAAACCCTTCGACCAGGTGAAGGAGCAGATCAAGGCGATGCTCCGCAACAAGGGGATGCAGGATCAGGTGCAGAGCCACTTCGACGCGCTCAAGAAGTCGGCGAATCTCACCATCGACGACGCGGCGCTCGCCAAGGTGACGCCGCCGAGCGCGGGTCCGCCGTTGCCGGCGGGCTCCGGGCACTGAGCGGCCGCGGTCGGGCGGGGCGAGCGGCGCGGGGCCGCCGCCTGCGCTCAGACGCTGCGCGGCACGGGGCGCCGTCGATCCACGCCACGTGGCGGTGGGCCGCTCCGCGATTCGCGCCTGGCGGCGGCCCCGCGCCGCTCGCCCGCCCACGCAACGCGGTCAGCGCAGATCGACCGTGATGGCGTCGGACGCGCGCTCGGCTCTGCCGATGATTCGGGCCGTAGTGACGCCCGCATCGTGGAGGGCTTTGAGCGCGTCTGTTGCCGTCTCGTCGGAGATGGCAATCAGGAGGCCGCCGGAGGTCTGGGGGTCGAAGGCGATCTCCTCGAGAGGTTTCGGGACCGTCTGTGAGATGCGGACGCGGTCGGTGAGCCAGGCGCGGTTGCGGCGGCAGCCGCCGGTGATGAGGCCGCTCTCGGCGAGGGGCACAGCCCCGGGGAGCAGGGGCAGCGTGGCGGCCTCGAGGAGGAGGCGGACGCCGCTGCCCGATGCCATCTCGTGACCGTGGCCCATCAGGCTGAAGCCGGTCACGTCGGTGCAGGCGTGGACGTCGAACCCGGCGAGCACGCGGGCGGCGGCGCGGTTGAGCGCGGTCATGCTGGCGATGGCCGCGGCGTGATCGGCGGGCGAGCCGACGCCGCGCTTGATCGCCGTCGCGACGATGCCGGTGCCGAGTGCCTTGGTCAGCAGCAGGCGATCGCCGGGACGCGCACCGACGTTGCGGAGGATGCGCCCGGGATGGATCGTTCCCGTCACGGCCATGCCGAACTTCACCTCCTCGTCGACGATCGTGTGACCACCGAGGACGACGACGCCCGCCTCCTCGGCCTTCGCGAGGCCGCCGCGGAGGATGTCGCCGAGCACGTCCGGCGGCACGCCCTCCTGAGGAAAGCAGCAGATGTTGAGCGCCGTCCGCGGCTCGCCGCCCATCGCGTACACGTCGGAGATCGCGTTCGCGGCCGCGACCTGTCCGAACGCGAACGCGTCGTCGACGATCGGCGAGAAGAAGTCGACCGTCTGCACCAGCGCGAGGTCGGGGGTCAGACGGAAGACGCCGGCGTCGTCGGACGTGCCCGTGCCGACGAGGAGATCGGGGTGCGTCACCGCAGGCAGCCCGCGCAGCAGCGCGGCGAGCTCCGCCGGCCCGAGCTTGCCCGAGCACCCGCCAGCCCGAGCACGTGTCGTCAACCGGAAGGCCTCGTCGCTCATATGCCGTCGACGCTAGCGATCGTCTCTCAGCGCCGCAACCGGCGCACGTCACCGATGCGGAACGTCGCGCCCGTCCGATCCATCCAGTCGAGTACGGCGATCGCGAACTTGCGGCTGGCCTGGATCAGATCGCGAAACGCCGCGGCGGTGATCTCGCCGTGCGCCACGCAGTGGTCGCGAACGATCGCGATCGCGGCGTCGGCCGCCTCCCGCCCGTACCAGAGGTCGGGCGCGATGCGGACGACACGGCCCTCGGCCTCGAGGACGCCGAGCAGGGCCGAGAGCCGCGCCCGATCGACACCCAGCTGCTCTTCGATCTGCCGCAGGTCCGGCGGCGTGAAGCGACCGGCGACGAGGAGGCGCTCGATCCGTTCCCCGGCTTGCCGCGCCTCGCCGCCGAGTGCGACGGTGTGCGTCGGCAGCCGCACCACGCTGTCGTCGCGGACCAGCGTCCCGGCGGCGACGAGGCGCTCGAGACACCACCGGAACAGCTTGGGCGGCACCTCCCACGGGAGCGCGCTGCGCAGACTCTCCATCTCGACCCCGGGCGCCAGGGGCGTCGCCCGGTGCGCCGCACCCACCTGCTCGAGGACGAGGGCACGAAGGCGATCCCACTTTCGCGCCGTGGTGTACGCCTCCGGGAGTGCCCCGTCGGGAATCGCCAGGACGGCCCGTGTTCCGGCGAGTGCCGTCGGAATCTCCGCGTCGTCGAGGTTGAGCGCCTGGGCCAGCGTCGCGCGGCGCGCTCGCGAAGTCGTCCGTCAGCTCGAGGAACGTCGTGGCCGCCGCCCCGACGTCGGTGCCCCGGAGGATCTCCAGCTGCTCGCCGACGGCGGCGTCCCGAGTCCGATGCCGCTCGGCGAACGGATTGACGACGATGCCGCCGGCCAGCGTCCAGCGCGCCGTCTCGTCCCGCAGGATGAACCGGTCGCCGCGGAGCGCCACCACCGGCTCGTCGAGGACGAGCTGCGCCCAGCCCGCGCCGCGCGGCATCAGCATCGGCGTGCCGCCGAGCATGACCAGCTTGCCCAGCACCTCGGCGGTGCCGAGGTAGACGCGCACGCGGCCGTGGCTCTTGAGCGGCGTGATGCGCGCCGGGCCGCACCTCGACCCAGGCGTCGAGCCGCCGGGTCGTCCGCTCGAGCCGGGATCGACAGACGACGTGGCCGCGGCCGAGATCGCTGCGCTCGACGCCCGCCAGGTTGATCGCGACGCGCTGCCCTCGCGTCGCACGGGCGGTCCCGACCCCGTGCACCTCGAGGCTCCGCACGCGCGCGGTCTCGCCGTCCGGGCAGGATGCGCAGCGTGTCGCCCGCCGCCACCGTCCCGGCGATCGCGGTGCCGGTCACCACCACGCCGTGCCCGTGCATGACGAAGGCGCGGTCGACGGGCAGGCGGAAGCAGCCCGCGAGCCGTGCTGTCGTCGGGGGCCGCGAGCCAGGTCGCGATCGCCGCGCGCAGCGCGTCCAGCCCGCTCGCCGGTCACCGTCGAGACGGGCACGATCGGCGCGCCCTCCAGCGTCGTGTCGAGGAGCGAGGATCTCGATCTCCTCGCGCACCGCGGCGACGCGCGCCGCGTCGACCAGATCGACCTTGGTGATCGCGAAGACGCCGCGCCGCACGCCGAGCAGGTGCAGGATGTCGAGGTGCTCCTCGGTCTGCGGCATGACGCCGTCGTCGGCGGCGACCGTGAAGAGCACGCAGGTCGATGCCGTGCGCGCCGGCGAGCATGTTGCGGATGAAGCGCTCGTGACCGGGCACGTCGACGACGCCGGCCCGCTCGCCGCCCGGAAGGTCGAAGTGCGCGAAGCCGAGGTCGATCGAGATGCCGCGCTCCTTCTCCTCCTTCAGCCGGTCGGTGTCCTGCCCGGTGAGCGCGCGGACGAGCGCGGTCTTGCCGTGGTCGATGTGGCCGGCGGTGCCGAGGACGTACGGCATCAGTCGAGGTCGACGTCCAGGTCCTCCGGCCGCATGATGCCGCGCAGATCGAGCAGGAAGCGGTCGTCGTGGATCCGACCGAGGATCGGCGGACGCCCGCGCCGGAAGCGCGTGGCGATGGCGTCGGCGCGAGACCGTCGGGTGCTCCACCGCCAGCGCCCGGCTCTCGAGCGGGACCGTCGGCACGGATCCGCTGCCGACCTCGGCATCGCTCTCGACGAGCGTCGACGCGGTAGCCGTCGCCCAGGCGCGCCGCGAGCGCGCGGCGCCGCAGCACGGCCGACGGCGTCCATCTCGGCGAGCGGCCGCGTCGAGCCAGCGGAGCGTCGGCAGCACGGCCAGAAGATCCGGCGCCTCGCGGTAGAGGCGCAGCGTCGCGCCGAGCGCCGCGAGCGTCAGCTTGTCGGGCCGGAGCGCGCGGCGCAGCGGGTTCGCCGCCAGCTGCGCGATCAGGTCCCGGCGGCCGACGACGATCCCGGCCTGCGGCCCGCCGAGCAGCTTGTCGCCGCTGAAGGTGACGAGGTCGGCCCCGGCCGCGACGCGCTCGCGCACGACCGGCTCGCGGCGGAAGGCCCCACTGCGAGAGGTCGACCAGCGCGCCGCTGCCGAGATCCTCGACCACCGGCACGCGCGGCCTCGCGGCCGATGGCGACCAGCGCCCCCAGGTCGACCGCGGTGGTGAAGCCGACGACGCGATAGTTGCTGGTGTGGACCTTCAGCAGGAGCGCCGTCTCCGGCCCGATCGCGGCGCGGTAGTCGTCGGGATGGGTGCGGTTGGTCGTGCCCACCTCGCGCAGTCGCGCGCCACTGCGCGCCATGACCTCGGGCATGCGGAAGCTGCCGCCGATCTCGACCAGCTCGCCGCGCGAGACCACGACCTCGCGCCCCAGCGCGAGCGTGTTGAGCGACCAGCAGGACGGCGGCGGCGTTGTTGTTGACCACCAGCGCGGCCTCGGCGCCCGTGAGCGCGCACAGGTCGTCGCCGACGAGGTCGTCGCGGTTCGCCGCGTCGTCCACTCGGCAGGTCGACCTCGAGGTTGACCGGGCCGCGCGCCGCGACCGTGAGCGCCTCGACGGCGGCCTCCGCCAGAGGCGCGCGTCCGAGGTTGGTGTGGAGGACGACGCCCGTGGCGTTGACCACCCGGCCCATCCGGGGGGCACCCCGCTCCTCGAGGCGTCCGAGCACGTGGCCGAGGATCGCCGCTGCGTCCGGGACGGGCGCACCGTCCGACAGCGCCGCCCGCACCTCGGCGAGGACGTCGCGCACTGCCTCCACCACGCGTTCGCGTCGCCAACGGCGGAGCAGCGGCTCGGCGCCAGGCTCCTGGAGCACGTGCTCGACGGCCGGGATCGCGCGGCGGGGGTTGGAGACGGGCCGGCTGCTCACGGACGGCATCGTGCCCCACCTCGAACCGGGGCCACAAGGGCCGGCGACCCTTGATTCCGCGGCCGCGCGCGTGGTTGGTAGGGCGGCAATGCGGGCCCTCGTCTGCGACGTCAGCATGCCGCGGCAGATCGTCTCCGCGATCCTCGGGCGCCTCGATCGTCGCTTCTTCCTCACGCCCTTCTCGCCCGCCGTCATGCGCGACGTGCCAGATCCCCGCCTGCCCGCGGACGACTGGGTCGTGCTGCAGACGCGCGTGTGCGGCATCTGTGGCAGCGACTACAAGCAGATCTTCCTGAACGGCAGCATGGACAATCCCATGACGGCGATCATCTCGTTTCCGCAGGTGCTGGGTCACGAGGTCGTCGGCACCGTCGTCCAGGTCGGACCCGGCGTGCGCGAGCGCCGCGTCGGCGACCGCGTCGTGCTCAATCCCTGGCTCTCGTGCGGTCCTCGCGGCATCCGTCCTCCGTGTCCGGAGTGCGAGCGGGGACAGTACTCGCTCTGCCAGAACTTCGGCCGGGGCGTCATTCCTCCAGGGATCCATACCGGCAATTCGAGCGCCGCGACCGGCGGCTTCGCGCCGCTCGTGCCGGCGCACGAGTCGATGTGCATCCCGATCCCCGCCGGCGTCTCGGACGAGCAGGCCGTCCTCGCCGATCCCTTCTCGGTCTCGCTCCACGGCATTCTCAAGCGGCCGCCGCGCGACGGATCGACGGCGCTCGTCTACGGCTGCGGGACGCTCGGGCTCCTGACGATCGCCATCCTGCGCGCGCTCCATCCCTCGACGCGCGTGCTCGCGGTGGCCCGGTTCGCGCACCAGCAGGCCCTGGCCGAGCGTTTCGGCGCCTCGCTGGTCCTGCCCCATCAGCCGACGAAGGCCCTGATCGAGCGGATCGCCGCCGAGACCGGCGGCTCGCTCATGACGCCATGGTACGGGCTCCCCTGGATCCACGGCGGCGCCGTCGAGACGGTGTACGACACCGTCGGCTACCCCGAGACGGTGGAGGTCGGCATCCGGATCGGCGCCAGCCGCGGCGCGCTGGTCATCACCGGCGTCGAGCAACCGCGTCGCTTCGAGTGGACCACACTGTACTTCAAGGAGATCGAGATCATCGGGTCGAACGCCTTCGGGGTCGAGGAGTTCGAGGGCCGGCGGCGGCACGCGATGGAGATATACCTCGACCTGGTGGCGAGCGGTCGCATCGACGTCACGCCGATCATCACCCATCGCTTCCCCCTGGAACGCTACGTCGACGCGTTCCTCGCCTGTGGCGACCAGGGGACGTCGGGCGCCGTGAAGGTGCTGTTCACGTACCCCAATGGACGTCCTCCGCGCGGCGACTGACGTCCTCCGGCGCCTGCGCGACGCCGGGCACGACGCCTACTTCGCCGGCGGATGCGTGCGCGATCGTCTGCTCGGTCGGGAGCCGCTCGACTACGACGTCGCCACCAACGCCCCGCCCGAGGCCGTACAAGCCCTCTTCCCCCGAACCGTCCCGGTCGGCGCGCAGTTCGGCGTCATCCTCGTCCTGCACGGCGGCGCGCGCTTCGAGGTCGCCACCTTCCGTTCCGACGACGCCTACGTCGACGGGCGCCGCCCGAGCCGCGTCCACTTCGGCTCGGCAGAGGAGGACGCGCGCCGGCGCGACTTCACCATCAATGCGCTCTTCTGGGATCCGCTCGACGACCGCGTCATCGACTTCGTCGGCGGCGCCGACGACCTTCGCGCCGGGGTGATCCGCGCGATCGGCGACGCCCGCGCGCGCATCCGCGAGGACCGCCTGCGGATGCTCCGCGCCGTGCGCTTCGCTGCCCGCTTCGGATTCGCGATCGACGCCACGACCCACGCGGCGATCGTGGCCGCGGCCCCGGATCTCCCCGACATCGCGCCCGAGCGCATCGGGGACGAGATCGTCAAGATCCTCGTCGAGGGTGGCGCCCGCCGGGGCTTCGAGCTGCTCCAGTCCACGGGCCTCCTGGCCGTGGTCCTGCCCGAGATCGCGGCGCTGCGCGGCGTCGAGCAGTCGGCCGACTTCCACCCGGAGGGCGACGTCTTCACCCACACGCTGCTCCTCCTGCAGCAGCTCCCCGCCGGTGCGTCCGAGACCCTCGCGCTGGGCGCCCTCCTCCACGACGTGGCAAAGCCGCGGTGCGCCGGGACGCACCACGGGCGGCTCACCTTCTACGGTCACTCGGAGGTCGGCGCCGAGATGGCGGTCGCGATCTGCCAGCGGCTGCGGCGGAGCCGCGCCGTCTGGGAGCGCGTGGCCTACCTCGTCCACAATCACCTTCGCCTGGTGCAGGCGCCGGAGATGCGTCTCGCCACGCTGAAGCGCATGCTCGCCGAGGAGGGCTTCGACGAGCTGCTCCGGCTGGCGCGGCTCGATGCGCTGGCCTCGTCCTGCGACCTGCGCTTCGTGATGTTCTGCGAGCGTCGGCGCACCGAGCTCGCCGCCGAGGAGCTCCGTCCCCCGAGGCTGCTCGGCGGGGATGACCTGATCGCGCTCGGCCACCCCGCCGGTCCGCGGCTCGGGGAGATCCTGCGCGCCGTCGAAGAGGCGCAGCTCGAGGGCGAGATCGGCTCACGGGCCGACGCGGAGCGGTTCGTGCGCGAGCGCTTTCCGCTCTAGCGGATTCAGGCCGTCAGCGAGCGGAGGTACTCGACCAGCAGGCGCACGCCGTAGCCCGTCGCACCGCGCGGACCGAGCGCTGCTTCCTTCTCGGCGAACGCCGTCGTCGCGATGTCGAGGTGCGCCCACGGCACGCCGTCGACGAACTCGGCGAGGAAGAGCCCGGCGATGATGGTGCCGGCATCGCCGCCGCCCACGTTCCGCAGGTCGGCGATCGGGCTCTTCAGGTCGTCGCGGTACTCGCGCACCAGCGGCAGCTGCCAGAGCAGCTCGCCGGAACGGATACCCGCGCCGAGCAGCGCGTCGACGAGCGCCTGATCCGTCCCCATCACCGCGGCGTATGCACCGCCGAGCGCGACGCGGACCGCCCCGGTCAACGTCGCCAGGTCGACGATGACGTCCGGCTTCGCCCGCGACGCGAGGACGAGGGCATCGGCGAGGACGAGCCGTCCCTCGGCATCCGTGTTCAGCACCTCGACCGTCTTGTCGTTCGCGAAGCGGATCACGTCGCCGGGCTTCTGCGCGCGACCTCCGGGCATGTTCTCGGTGAGCGGGACGTACGCGGTGACGTCGACCGGCAGCGCCAGGGCCGCCGCGGCAGCCGTGGCCGAGAGCACGGCGGCGCCGCCGGCCATGTCGTACTTCATCGTCTCCATGGACTTGGCGGGTTTGAGCGAGAGGCCGCCGGAATCGAAGCTGATGCCCTTGCCGACCAGCGCGATCCGTCGGCGCGCGGCCTTGCCCTTGTACCGCAACGTGATGAAGCGCGGCTCCTCGCGCGCTGCCACGCGCGACGGCGAGGAGCCCGCTCAGCCCCTCACGCGCGATCCGCTTCGCGTCCCAGACCTCGACCGTCAGCCCCGGCCCGGCGGCCGCGAGGGCGCGCGCGTGCTCGGCGATCCGTCGTGGCGTGGCCACCGACGGCGGCTCGTTGACCATGTCGCGCGCGGCAAACACCTGCGTGGCGACGGCGACGGCGCCGGCGAGCGGACCGGCGGCGTCGCCCGGACGCATGAGCCCCGGCGCGACGATCGTCAGGCTCGGCAGGGCCGTCCGCGCCGGCTCCCGGCGATAGCGGTCGAAGCGGTACCCCGCGAGGAGGAATCCCTCGGCCACGATCGCCGGCGTGGCCGCGTCGCGAACGTCGACGGGCAGCCGGACGACGACGCGCCGCGCACGCTGCCGCTCGGCCTCACGCCGGGCTCGCGCGCCGAGGCGACGCCAGGCGTCCGCCTGCGGCGCGCCGATTCCGAGGAGCGCGGTCGCCCCCTGGTCGCCATGATGGATCAGGGAATCCTCCGGGCGGCCACGGAACCCGGCGCCCTTCGCGCGCTGCGCGAGCCGGCGCGCCAGCGCCGCGGGCTGGCCCCGGAGCGCCGCCGCGGTTCCGTCCTCGATCACCGGAATCACCAGCAAGTCGGCGCGAACGGCCGTCCCGCCCCGCACCACCCGAACCGTCACTATGCGTTCGTCGCTCATCGGAATGTCTTCTTCGCGAGGTAGAACATGGCGGCACCCGCGCCCGCATACGCCAGGACGCCCTCGACGAGCCCGATACCCGCCGTCATCGAGAATACGATCAGCACGAGGACGGTGCCCACGATCGCGACCACACGCTCGATCCGCTCCTCGCGATCACGCGCGGCCTGGACGTGTCCGGCGACGGCCGTCCCGCACGCCGGACACCGTCCCGCCGGCTTGCGCACCAGCGTCGCCCCGCATCCGGGACAGGCGATCTGCTGGCGAACGGGCACGCGGCAGTTACAACAGAAAGCGGCAGGCGTGTCACCACGCCTGCCGCTTTCCCGAGGGGGACTGGAACCGCGTGACGGATCAGTTCGCGCCGGCCCGGCGCAGCTCGTCGGCGTCGATCAGCGGATGGAGCGGAATCACCTGTGCCGGAACCGTCGTGGGCGTCCGCGCCTTCAACTTCCGCAGACCACCGCGCAGATACTCGGCGTCGATACCGAGGACGTCGCAGACGTTCTCGAACGCGTACAGCCACGACCGATCGGTATCCTCGATCCAGGCTTCGGCCTCCTCGAACAACTGACGTCCGCGCCGATCGCGCGCACCCCGCCCGCTTGCGGAACACGTCGATCGCGTCCTCCAGCACGGCGATCATCAGGCGCCGCTCGCCGTCGTGCTCGCTGCGCCGGCGCAGACGATCGAAAAACTGCGACGGCGTCAGCACGTCGGGCTGGAACAGATCGGCCACTTTCTCCTCTACCGCCAGGTCACGTGTCATGATCATCCTTCCGGTGCTGTTCGACGGCACCGGCCTGGCGGTATTCAGCACCAGGCCCGAGCAGGCCCCCCGGCGGGCGCCGAACGTCCGCAATCGTCGTGTTTTCGAAGAGTTCCACGACCCGACGCTGCCCTTCCTGCCACACCCGGTTCATGCCGCAGGCGCCCAGGAGGAAGCAGTCGGCATGCTCACCGACGCAGACGTTCAGCGAGATCGGGCCCTCCACGGCCTCGATCACGTCACGAAAGCTCATCTGCTCCGCGGAACGTCCGAGGACGTAACCCCCGTGCGGTCCGCGACGGGAACGCATCAGGCCGGCATGGATCAGCTGCTGCACGATCTTCTCGAGGAACTGCCTCGGGATCCGTTCGCGCGACGCGATCTCGGCGACCGTGCACGCACGGTCCACGGATTCTTCGTTCGCCAGGTGGATCATCGCGCGCAGCGCGTAGTCGACCTTGCGGCTCACCTGCAGGAAGGCCATGGATCCTCCTCGCGTCCGGTCACAGTTCCTCGAGCGGACGGCTGACCACCGCCTGCTGCAGCGCCGCGTCCATGATGCGACGGGCGAAGGGTTCACTCTCGGTGCTGAGCGCGTCGTAAGCGTCGCGGATCGCGACGTAGTCCTCGGCGTCCCGCGCCCGCGCCAGTCGATCGACGGCAGCGTCGATCCGCTCCCGCTCTCCCGGCTCGAGGAGCGCGCCATGCGCCGCCAGCTGTGCGCGCGTGGCATGCAGGATCGCATCGGCGTCGACGCGGGCCTCGCGGACCTGGCGCTGGCGGACGTCCTCCTCGGCGTGGTCGATGGACTCCTCGAGCATCCGCTCGATCTCCTCGTCGGTGAGACCGTACGAGGGCTTCACCTCGACCGAGCGCTCGTGCCCGGTGCGCAGGTCGACCGCCGTGACGCTCAGTATCCCGTTCGCGTCGATCAGGAACGTCACTTCGAGGCGGGGGACGCCCGCAGGCTGCGCGTCGATTGGGATGTGGAATCGCGCCAGGCTGCGATTGTCGCTGGCCAGCTCGCGCTCGCCCTGGAGCACGTGGACGTCGACCGACGTCTGGTTGTCGACAGCCGTCGTGAAGTGCTCGCGGTGGCTCGCGGGGATCGTGGTGTTCCGGTCGATGAGCCGGGAGAAGACCCCGCCCATCGTCTCGATGCCGAGCGACAGCGGGACGACGTCGAGCAGCAGCATGTCCTTGCGCGAGCCGGTGAGGACACCGGCCTGGATGCCGGCGCCGAGTGCGACCACCGCGTCGGGGTCGATGTCGACCAGCGGCGGACGTCCGAAGAGCGCCGCCATCTGCCGGCGGACGAGCGGGATGCGGGTGCTGCCGCCGACGGCGACGACCTCACCCACGTCGGCGGCTGCCAACCCCGCGTCGCGCAGCGCCTGCCGACAGGGACCGCTGGTCCGCTCGACGACGTCGCGCACCAGGCCCTCGAACTCCTCGCGCGTCACCACCCGGCGGACCTCACCGCTGCCGTCGGGCAGAGCGAGGAGCAGCTCGGTGCGCTCGCCGTCGCTCAGCGCGCGCTTCGCGCGCTCCGCCATGGCGAGCACCTGTGCCCGCACCTGCGGGTGATCGCGAAACGGGGACGGCAACTCCGCCAGGAGGAGATCGGCGAGCCGCGCGTCGAGATCGTCGCCACCGAGGCGGGTGTCGCCGTTGGTGGCCAGCACCTCGAAGATGCCCCCGCGCAGCTTCAAGATGGACACGTCGAACGTGCCGCCGCCGAGATCGTAGACCGCGATCACGCCCTCCGCCTGCTGGTCGAGCCCGTAGGCCAGCGCGGCTGCCGTCGGCTCGTTCACGAGCCGGAGCACGTCGAGCCCAGCGAGGCGTCCGGCGTCACGCGTGGCCTGGCGCTGGCTGTCGTTGAAGTAGGCAGGGACGGTGACCACGGCGCGGGTGACGGGCTCATCCAGGGCGGTATCGGCCCAGCGCTTGAGCTCGCGCAGGACGTACGCCGACACTTCCGGCGGCGTCACCACCCGATCGCCGACGCGGAATCGCACGGGTCCGTCGTCATCGGTCGCGAAGCGATAGCGCCGCCGGTCCTCGGCGGTCACGTGCGCCATGCCGAGGCCCATGAACCGCTTGGCCGAGAGGATGGTCTCGAAGGGATGCACAGCCGCCAGCTCGCGGGCCGGCTGGCCGACCACGATCTCGCCCCCCGGTAGGAAGCAGACGGCCGACGGCAGCAGTCGCTCGCCGGTCTCGGGCGAGGAGAGCAGCCGCGGTCCCTCGGGCTCGAGCAGCGCGACCAGACTGTTCGTGGTCCCGAGATCGATGCCGACGACGCGCGACATTCAGCTACCGAGCGCGTCCTCGACGTCGTCGAGGAGCGTCTCCAGGTAGGCGATCTCCGCGAGGCGTTCGCGGAGCTCGTCGAGGGCGCCGGGCGTCGTCGCCTGGGACGCGTCCCAGGCGGCGTACCGGGTGGCGAGCGCGTTGCGCAGCCCGTCCACCCGTCCACTCAGCTCATCGCGCGCCTGCTCGACGTCCCGGCGGAGCGCGGCGTCCCTGCCCGCCGCCGCGCGCAGGGCCTCGAGCTGCTCCTGGGTCTCGAACACGAGCGCCACCAGCGCCGGCGGCACCCGGTTGTTGTCGTCGCCGAGACGGCGTCCGTGCAGCTCGAGCCAGTATCGCCCGCGGGCGACGGGATCGCGCAGCGTCCGGTAGGCGCGATTGACGGCGGCGCTCGCCGCCAGAGACAGCTCCTGCGCCCGTTCGCCCGTGACGTGGTGCCGATCCGGGTGCGTCGCCCGCGACGCCGCGTGATAGCGGCGCTCGAGGTCCTCAGGATCGATCACGAGGAGACGCGGCAACCCCAGCACCGCGAATAGATCGGCATCGGGCGGCAGCGGCTGCGGCGCCTCGCAGTGCGGGCATACCAGCGACAGGCCGATGCGCTCCGGGCACTGCCAGCACTGCGCGTCGCGCGCGTCGAGCATGGCGTCAGACAACGAACGACGAACCGCACCCGCACGTGCGCTTCACGTTCGGATTCTGCAGGTTGAACCCCGCGGACATGAGCTCCTCGTGGTAGTCCAGTACGGTGCCGTTCAGGTAGAGGAAGCTCTTGCGGTCGACAAGGAGCTTCGCACCATCGTGCTCGAAGACCTTGTCGCCGTCGCGCTGCTGGTCGACGTCCATCTTGTAGGTCAGGCCCGAGCACCCGCCACCCACGACCTTCACGCGGAGCCCGCCGTTCTCGAGGCCCTTCTCGGTCAGCAGCGTGTGGATCTTCCGCGCCGCCTGGTCGGTCATGCCGATCGCCGCCATCGCCTCAGCTCGCTTTCGCCGCCTTCGGCTCGTCGCGCTTCTTCTGCCAGTCCTTGATGGCGGCCTTGATGCCGTCCTCGGCGAGGACGGAGCAATGGATCTTGACCGGCGGCAGCGACAGCTCCTGCACGATGTCGGAATTCTTGATCTGCATCACCTCGTCGACGCTCTTGCCCTTCACCAGCTCGGTCACGTAGCTCGAGCTGGCGATCGCGCTACCGCAGCCGAACGTCTTGAACTTCGCGTCCTCGACGATGCCCTCGTCGCTGATGCGGAGCTGCAGCTTCATCACGTCGCCGCACTCGGGCGCGCCGACGACCCCCGTGCCGACGTTCGGATCCTCCTTGGGAAGCGAGCCGACGTTGCGCGGATTCGAGTAGTGGTCGAGCACCTTGTCACTGTACGCCATGGGAAACCTCCTCGCGGCGCGCTACTCGCGCTGCCACGCGACGGACTTGAGATCGATTCCTTCCTTCATCATCTCGTAGAGCGGCGACAGGTCACGGAGCCGCCGCACCTCACCGATCACCCGCTCCGCGACGTAGTCGACCTCTTCCTGCGTGTTGAAGCGACCGATCCCGAACCGGATCGACGTGTGCGCGAGATCGTCGCCCACCCCGAGAGCCTTCAGCACGTACGACGGCTCGAGCGTGGCCGAGGTGCAGGCCGATCCGGACGACACCGCGATCGGCGGCAGCGACGCCGAGGCCGCGATCGGATGGACGGAGCCGTTCAGGCCCATCAGCAGCGACTCGCCCTCGACGAAGGCGAAGCTGACGTTCAGGTTGCCGGGCAGGCGGTGCACCGGGTGGCCGTTCAGGTAGATCTCGTCGAGCTCGTCGAAGAGGCGGGCCCTCAGGCGCTCGCGCAGCGCCAGGGTCCGCTGGCCCTCGTCGGCCAGGCTCTGGCGCGACAGCTCGCAGGCCGCGCCGAGCCCCACGATGGACGAGACGGGCAGCGTGCCCGACCGGAAGCCGCGCTCCTGGCCACCGCCGTGGATCATCGGCGAGAGCCGGACACGCGGGCCCTTCGAGCGCACGTAGAGCGCGCCGATCCCCTTGGGCCCGTAGAGCTTGTGGCCCGAGATCGACAGCAGGTCGACGTTCATCCGCTCGACGTCGATCGGCAGCTTGCCGACCCCCTGCACGGCGTCGGTGTGGAAGAGCACGCCGCGCTCGCGCGTCACCCGGCCGATCTCCTCGATGGGCTGGATCGTGCCGATCTCGTTGTTGGCGAACATGATCGACACCAGCACCGTCTTGTCGGTGATGGCCCGCTTGACGTCGTCCGGATCGACGCGGCCATACTGATCGACCGGCAGATAGGTCACCGTCGCCAGGCCACGACGCTCGAGGTAACGACAGGTGTCGAGCGTCGCCTTGTGCTCGGTCACCTGCGTGACGACGTGGGTACCCTTCTCCTTGTAGAAATCGACCGCGCCCTGGATGGCCAGGTTGCTCGACTCGGTGGCGCCGCTGGTGAAGATCACGTCCTTCGGCCGGGCGCCGATCAGCGTCGCCGTCTGCTCGCGACCTCGCTCGACCGCCTTCTCGGCGTCCCACCCGAACCCGTGCGTGCGGCTGCCGGCGTTGCCGTAGATCTCGCAGAAGTAGGGAAGCATCGCCTCGAGCACCCGGGGATCGACCGGGGTCGTGGCGTTGTTGTCCATGTAGATCGCCTTCCCGAGCATCATACGTCCTCCACCTGCCTGGTGCCCGGACAATCCGGGCCGGGCAGGTCCGATAACTCGACTATACGACCATGCTCTGTCGTGTCAAGGAAATCCCCGGCCCGCTGCCGTCCAGCCCCGCTGCCGTCCAGCCTAGGAGGCGACGGCGCTCGGCCGGCCCGCCGGCAGGACCTGGCGCAGGAAGGTCCCCGTATGGGACCTGGGGCACGCTGCCACGGCCTCTGGAGTGCCCACCACGACCACCTCCCCGCCCCGGGCGCCCCCGTCCGGCCCGAGGTCGATGACGTGGTCCGCGCTCTTCACCACGTCGAGGTTGTGCTCGATCAGCACCACCGTGTTCCCGGCGTCGATCAGCCGGTGCAGGACGTCGAGCAGCCGGTGGACGTCGTCGAAGTGGAGCCCGGTGGTCGGCTCGTCGAGGACGTACAAGGTTCGGCCCGTCGCCCGCCGCGCCAGCTCGCGAGCCAGCTTCACCCGCTGTGCCTCGCCGCCCGACAGCGTGGTGCCCGACTGTCCGAGGTGCAGGTACTCGAGCCCCACGTCCCGGAGCGCCTCGAGACGCGGCCGGACCGCCGGGATGTTGCCCAGCAGCTCGAGCGCTTCGGTGACCGTGCGGTCGAGGACGTCGGCGATGCTCAGACCCTTGAATCGCACCTCGAGCGTCTCGCGGTTGTAGCGCCGGCCGCCGCACACGTCGCAGGTGACGTAGACGTCGGGTAGGAAGTGCATCTCGATCGCGATCACCCCGTCGCCGGCGCACGCCTCGCACCGCCCGCCCTTGACGTTGAAGGAGAAGCGGCCCGGCCCGTAGCCACGCGTCCGCGACTCCGGCAGCTGGGCGAAGAGGTCGCGGATCGGTCCGAAGACTCCAGTGTACGTCGCGGGATTCGAGCGCGGGCTGCGGCCGATGGGCGCCTGGCTCACCTCGATGACCTTGTCGACCAGCTGCCAGTTGAGCAGGTCGTCGTGGGCTCCGGGCTCGTCGCGTCCGACGCCGAGCTTGCGGGCGAGCGCCCGGTACAGGGTGTCGACGACGAGCGTGCTCTTGCCCGAGCCGGAGACGCCCGTCACCACCGTCATCGCCCCGAGCGGAACGTCCACGTCGATCCGCTTCAGGTTGTTCTCGCGCGCGCCACGGACGCCGAGCGCGAAGCCGAGTCCCCGGCGCCGCGTGGTCGGCACGGCGACCCGCCGCGCGCCCGACAGGTACTGACCCGTCAGGGACGCAGGGTTCGTCATGATCTCCGCCGGAGTGCCCACCGCGACGATGCGTCCGCCGTGGACGCCCGCGCCCGGCCCCATGTCGATCACGTGGTCGGCGGCGAGAATGATGTCGCGGTCGTGCTCGACCACGACCACCGTGTTGCCGAGATCACGGAGCCGCGCGAGCGTCTCCAACAGCCGCGCGTTGTCGCGCTGATGCAGCCCGATCGAGGGCTCGTCGAGGACGTAGAGAACCCCGGTCAGCCGGGAGCCGATCTGCGTGGCGAGCCGGATGCGCTGCCCCTCCCCGCCCGAGAGCGTCGCCGCCCCACGATCGAGGGTGAGGTAGTCGAGGCCGACGTCGATCAGGAATCCGAGCCGGTCGCGAACCTCCTTCAGGATGGGCCGGGCGATCACCGCCTCGGCGTCGCCGAGCGCGAGGCCGTCGAAGAAATCGCGCGCCTCGTGGATCGGGAGCGCGGACACCTCGACGATGTTCCGCCCGCCGACGCGCACGAAGCGCGCCTCCTGGCGGAGCCGGGCGCCGCCGCAGGTGGGACACCGCTGCTCGGTGACCAGCGTGTCGAGCTCCTCGCGCAACCACGTCGAGTGGGTCTCGCGCTGGCGGCGATCGAGCAGCGCCAGGATTCCCGCGAACGGGCGGCGGATCGTGCGCTGCCCTCGACGAGTCGTCGTGATCTCGATCTCCTGCTCGCCCGAGCCGTCGAGCAGGACGCGACGGACGGCGGACGGCAGCTTGGCGAACGGCGTTTCCGGCTTGAAGCGGAGGGCAGCGGCGAGTCCGCGGACGACCTCGTCGAACCCGGGCAGCGCGCGGCTGGCCGCGCCAGCCAGGGCGGCGGGCAGCGGCTCGTCCGGATGGGAGACGACGAGCGCGGGATCGAATCGGCGCTGCACGCCGAGACCGCTGCACGTGGGACACGCGCCGTGCGGACTGTTGAAGGAGAAGAAACGCGGCGAGAGCTCCGGGTAGGACACGTCGCAGGTGGGACAGGCGTGGCGCTCGCTGAAGACCAGCGACCGCGACGAGCCACCCGGCTCCTGGACCTCGGCGGTGACGACGCCCCCGCCGTGGCGGAAGGCGACCTCGAGCGAGTCGGCGAGACGGCCGGCGATGCCCGCCTTCACCACCAGGCGGTCGACCAGGACCTCGACGGTGTGCCGCTGGGTCCGCGACAGCGCGATTGGATCCGCGAGGTCGCACAGCGCGCCGTCGACGCGTACCCGAACGAATCCCGAGCGCCGGAGCTCGTCCAGCTCCTTGCGATGCTCGCCCTTACGGTCGCGCACCACCGGCGCGAACAGGTGCAGGCGCGTGTCGGGCTGGCAGCGCGAGCAGCCGGTCGACCACCTGCTCGACGGTCTGCGCAGCGATCTCCCGACCACAGACGTGGCAGAAGGGGTGGCCCACGCGCGCCCAGAGGAGCCGGAGGTAGTCGGCGACCTCGGTGACGGTTCCCACGGTGGAGCGGGGGTTGCGACCCGCGCCCTTCTGCTCGATCGCGATCGCCGGCGACAGGCCCTCGATGGCGTCGCAGTCGGGCTTCTCCATCTGCTCGAGGAACTGGCGGGCATAGGCCGACAGCGACTCGACGTAGCGCCGCTGTCCCTCGGCGTAGAGGGTGTCGAACGCGAGCGAAGACTTGCCCGATCCCGAGAGGCCGGTCACCACCACCAGCCGCTCACGCGGGATGTCGACGTCGACGCTCTGCAGGTTGTGCGCCCGGGCGCCGCGAATGACGATGCTACCCGCCATCCGCTCGATTCCTATCCGCCCAGCTCGGTGCGCGCCACCGCGACCGCCGACTCGACCGTGTGCCGGTACTCCGCCAGCTGCTCCGGCGTCTCCGCTTCGAAGCGCAGGACCAGGATCGGCTGCGTGTTCGAGGCGCGCACGAGACCCCAGCCGTGAGGAAACCGGACGCGGACGCCGTCGACGTCGATGATGTCGAAGCCGCGCCGGCGGAAGGCGTCCCGCACGCGCGTCGGCGACCCGGAACTTGACGTCGTCGGCGCAGTCGACCCGGATCTCGGGCGTGTTGTGGGCCGGCGGCAGATCCGCGAGCAGCGCGTCCGGATCGCGTCCGCTGCGCGCGACGATCTCCAGCAGCCGCGCGCCGGCGTAGATGCCGTCGTCGAAGCCGAAGTAGCGCTCCTTGAAGAAGATGTGGCCGCTCATCTCGCCGCCGAGGAGCGCACCGGTCTCGCGCATCTTCGCCTTGAGCAGCGAATGCCCCGCCTTCCACATGACGGCGCGTCCGCCGTGGCGCGCGATGTCGTCGTAGAGTCGCTGCGAGCACTTCACCTCCGAAACGATGGTCGCGCCGGGATTGCGCGCGAGGACGTCGCGGGCGTACAGGACCAGCAGCTCGTCCCCCCAGACCACCCGACCCCGCGGACTGACGACGCCGATGCGGTCGGCGTCGCCGTCGAACGCGATGCCGACCGCGCCCGGTGACGCCGCCACGCGCGCGCGGAGCGCCGCGAGGTTCTCGACGACGGTCGGATCGGGATGGTGGTTCGGGAAGCGCCCGTCGAGGTCGCAGAAGAGCTCGGTGACCCGCGCCCCCAATCGTCGGTAGATCGCCGGCGCGACCGGCCCGGCGGTGCCGTTGCCGGCGTCGACGACGACGTCGAGCGCTCGGGCCAGCGGACCGATGTTCGCGACGACGTAGTCCTGGTACTCCGGGATGACCGGACGGTGCTCGAGCCCCCCGTGCCGTGCGGGAACCGCCCGGCCTCGATCCGGCGTCGCAGGTCCTGGATGCGGTCGCCGTGCAGCGACTCGGTGCCGAGGCAGATCTTGAAGCCGTTGTAGTCGGACGGGTTGTGGCTCCCGGTCACCTGCAGGCCGCCGTCGAGCTGCCAGTGGAACAGCGAGAAGTACATGAGCGGCGTCGGACAGATGCCGATGTCGACGACGTCGACGCCGGTGGCGCGGACCCCTGCGATCACCGCCTGCGCGTAGCCGTCGGACGTGAGCCGGCAGTCGCGTCCGACGCTCACTCGCCGCGCTCCCGCCTCGGCGGCGGTCGCCCCGAAGGCCCGCCCCAGCTGCTCCGCGAAGGCGGCGTCGAAGTCCTGCTCGGCGACGCCGCGGATGTCGTACTCGCGGAAGATCGCGGGATTCAGTTGAACACCTCGACGTGGTGCCGCTCGCGCAGGTCACGCGACAGCCAGTCCGGAAAACGCGATTCCAGCTCCTTGCCGTAGAGCGTGTCGCGGATCTGGTCCTTCACGTCGTTCAGCGACCGGCCACCCTCGCCACTGATCGAATCGACCTGGAGGACGTGGAACCCCCGATCGGTCTCGACGACGGGGCTGACCTCCTTCGGCTTCAGCTTGAACACCGCCTCGTCGAGCTCGGCGTCATCTCGCCCTTCCTGAACGTCCCGATCAGGCCGCCCTTGTCCGCGCCTGGCCCCTCGGAGTACTGCTTCGCCAGCGCCTCGAAGTCGCCGCCCCCCGCCGCCTTGTCGCGGACCTCGCCGGCGCGCGCACGGATCTCCGCGACCTGCGCGGCGTCTGCCCCCGGGGGGATGGCGAAGAAGATGTCGCGCACGGTGGCCCCCTCGCCGGTCGCGAACTCCGACTTGTGCTCGTCGTAGTACCGCTGGATCTCCTCGGGCGACACCGTGACGCGCGAGCGGATCTCGCGGTTCACGAGCTGCGTCTTCTCGAGCTCGCCCTTGATGCGCTCGCGGTACGACTTGAGGGTCAGTCCCTGCCCCGCCAGCGCCTTCACGAACCCGGCGTCGTCGAGGTGGTTCTGGGCCTTGATGGCGCCGACGTAGGCGTCGATCTCCTCGTCCTTCACCACGATGCCCTGCGCCTGGATCTCCTTCTCCAGGAGCGCGCTCCGTGATCAGGGCATCGAGGATCTGCTTTTCGGTGGCGCTCTTCGCCTTGTCGCCGCGGCTCTCGGCGAAGCGCTGGACCTCGTGGCTCGTGATCGGATCGCCGTCGATGGTCGCGACGATCCGGTTGACGACCTCCGTACGCCCGGGCGCCGCGACCAACGCGGTGACCAGCAGGAGCGTCACCGCGAGGAACCCGCGGGACATCGGGCGGCTGGGTATCATGCAGCCGCGAGGCCCTGCAAGAGCGTCCGCAGCTCGGCGACCAGGCCGTCGTGGTCGGTGGCGTCGGGGCGCACGAGCAGCGTCGAGCCGCTGGTGAGCTTGAGCTTGCCGCGGCTCCGGCGGACCCGTTCGAGCAGCACCTCCACGGCGAGCGGCGTTCCGGCGTCGAACTCCAGCACGATGCCGTCACCGCGCCGGCGGATGCGGAGGACACGGAGGTCCTTCAGCCACCGGCGGAGCTCCATCACCCGCATCAGCGTGTCGACCAGCGGCGGGATCGGGCCCATAGCGATCGACCAGCTCGGCCGCGATCGCCTCCAGGTCCGGGAGCCCGCGGATGCCCGCGAGTCGCTTGTAGACCAGCAGACGCTGGTTCACGTCCGGGACGTAGCGTCTCGGGGACGTAGGCGGCGATGCCGAGCTGGATCTCCGGCTCGACGTCGGCGGCGACCGTCTCGCCCCGCAGCTCGCGGACGGCCTGCTCGAGCATGTTGGTGTAGAGCTCGAGGCCGACCGCGGTGATCGTGCCCCGACTGCTGCTTGCCGAGCAGGTTGCCCGGCGCCGCGGATCTCGAGGTCGTGCGCCGCCAGGCGGAACCCGCCGCCCAGGTCGTCCAGCTCCTGCAGGACCCGCAGCCGCTGCTGGGCGTCCGCCGGTGATGAGATGCTCGCCCGGGGATCAGCAGGTAGGCGTAGGCGCGCTGATGCGACCGTCCGACCCGGCCGCGGATCTGGTAGAGCTGCGCCAGCCCGAAGGTATCGGCCCGGTTGACGATGCACGGTGTTGGCGCGCGGGATGTCGAGGCCGGACTCGATGATCGCCGAGGTGACCAGCACGTTGGTCTCGCCGTGCATGAAGGCGAGCATCGTCTTCTCGAGCGGCCCCTCGGCCATCTGTCCGTGCGCCACGGCGATGCGGGCCTCGGGGACGAGCTCGCCGAGCCGCCGCGCCATCTGCTCGATGTTCTCGCACCCGGTTGTGGACGAAGAAGACCTGCCCGCCGCGGCCCAGCTCGCGGACGATCGCGTCGCGGATGACGCCCTCGTCGTAGCGGGTCACGTAGGTCCGGATCGCGAGGCGGTCGACCGGCGGCGTCTCGATGACGCTCAGGTCGCGGATGCCCGAGAGCGACATGTTGAGCGTGCGCGGGAATCGGCGTGGCGGTGAGCGTCAGGACGTCGACGCGTCGAGCGCAGCGCGCGGATGCGCTCCTTGTCCTTCACCCCGAAGCGGTGCTCCTCGTCGACGATCAGCAGCCCGAGCTTCTCGAAGGCGACGTCCTTCTGCAGCAGGCGATGCGTCCCGATCACGACGTCGAGCCGGCCGGTGCGCGAGCTGCTCGATGGTGGCCTTGTTCTCCGCCGCCGAGCGGAAGCGCGACAGCATGTCGATCGTGATCGGATAGCCCTCGAAGCGTTCGCCGAACGTCTCCGAGTGCTGCTGGGCGAGGATCGTGGTCGGCACCAGCACGGCCACCTGCTTGCCCGCCAGCACCGCGAGGAACGCGGCGCGCATCGCCACCTCGGTCTTGCCGAAGCCGACGTCGCCGCACACCAGGCGATCCATCGGCTTCTCGCGCGCCGAGATCGGCGAGCACCTCGTCGATCGCCCGCTGCTGGTCGGGCGTCTCCTCGAACGGCGAAGCGCGCGACGAACTCCTGGTAGAGGCCGTCCGGCGCCGCGTACGGCGCGCGCCCGTGCGCCTCGCGCGCGGCGTAGAGCTGCGATCAGCTCGTGCGCCATCGCCAGGACCGACTCGCGTGGTCTTCGCCTTGACGCGCTCCCAGGACGTCCCGCCGAGCTTGTCGAGCGCCGGCGCCGCGCCGTCGCCGCTGACGTAGCGCTGCACGACGTTGATGCGGTCGACCGGGCACGTAGAGCCGATCGCCGCCGGCGTACTCGAGATGCAGGTAGTCGCCCTCGGTGTCGGCGACCTGCATGTGGCGGAGCCCGCGATAGACGCCGATGCCGTGGTCGACGTGGACGACGTAGTCGTCGGGCGCGCAGCTGCGCGAGCGTCGAGAGGACGTCACCCGCGCCCCGCGCGCGCCGGCCGCGGCGCACCGCCCGTGGCTCGCCGAACACCTCCGCCTCGGTGACCAGCACCAGGCGGTCGGCGGGCAGCCACGCGCCGCGCGAGAGCTCGCCGGACAGGACGAGCGGCGTCCGTGCCGGCGCACCGAGCGCCTGCGCGAAGGAGGCGCCGCTCGGAGAGCGCCTCGATGCCGTGGCCGCCGAGCAGACGGCCAGGCGCTCGCGCTGCGCGCGGCGTCGGGCGCCACGAGCACGAGTCGCACGCCGTCGCGGTGCCAGCCGATCAGGCGCGCGGCCGCCGCGGCGAGCGGGCTTTCGGCGCCGGCGTCGGCGCGAAGGGCCAGCGAATCGGTCGAATAGGTGGCGACGCGGAGCGCCGTCGCCGGCGAGCCGGTCGAGCGCCTCGACCTCGACGCGGGCGTGCGGCGCCAGGGCCTGTCGCCAGGCGCCCGGGTCGAGGAGCAGGCGCTCCGGCGGCGGATGGAACCGGCCGGCCTGAGCGGCCTCCTCGGCGTGCGCCTCGACGTTGGTCCACCAGGCCTCGAGCGCCGCATCGACCTCGCCGGCGCCCGCCGTCCACACCACGGTCCCGGGAGGGAGGTAGTCGGCCAGGGCGTCGAGGCGGTCGTAGAGGTAGGGCAGGACCAGCTCGATGCCGGGCAGCGCGAGACCGCCGCGGACGGCCTCGACGAGGTCGCGGCGGTCCTGCCGGGCCATGCCGACCTCGGCGGCGCGCGTATCGACGGCCCGGGCGGCGACCGCGTCGAGCCGCGACAGACCGAACTCGCGTGCGGGCAGGAGCAGCACCTCCTCGAGGCGATCGAGCGAGCGCTGCGAAGCGGCGTCGAACTCGCGCACGCTCTCGACCTCGTCGCCGACGAACTCGAGACGGACCGGCGCCGTGTAGCCCGTGGGGAAGACGTCGACGATGCCGCCGCGGAGCGCCACGTCGCCGGGATCCTGGACCAGCGGCACGCGGTGGTATCCCCATTCGACCAGACGCGCCGACGAGCTCGTCCGGGGCCATGGTCTCGCCGGCGACGACGTACGTCACGGCGTCGCGCGAACGCGTCGCGCGGCGGTACGCGCTGCGCCCAGCGCCTCGACCGTGGTCACGACGATCGGATTCGGGGTCTGCAGCAGATGGTAGAGGCCCTCGGCGCGGGCGGCGAGCGTCTCCCGCGTCGGCGACACGGTCTCGAAGGGCGGCACCTCCCAGCCCGGCAGGTGATGAACCCGACGCTCGAGCGGGCCGCGCGCGGCGCCGTCGCCGAGGAAGAATCGCAGGTCGGCGGCGAATGCCTCGGCATCGCCAGCCGACGGCAGCAGTGCGAGCACCGGACGCGAGCGCAGCTCGAGGAGGCGTGCGAGCGCGAGCGCCGGGGTCGAGCCGCGGAGACCGTGGACGCTCGCCCGCGCCCCGGGCTCCGCGTCGAGGATACGCCCGAGCCGCGCGATCAGGTCGTTCAGCGCCTGCTCGGCCATGCCGCTGCGATAGCGGCCGCGCGGAACGCGGGCAAGCGCGTGGAATCAGCCCGCGGACGCTTCGCGTCGCACCAGAGCGTCCACGGGCACGACCAGGCGGTCCTCGCCGGGAAGGTTCGTCCGGATCTCGATCGAGCCCGCGACCGGGCCCGGAGCGAGCCCGCGCCGCAGCCGGATCCGCAGACGATACTCGCGGCCCTCTTCGACGGTCGCCAGGTCGTACTCGACCACGTCCTCGGGTGCCGTCACGCCGACGACCTTGAGTGCCGTGCTGCCACGCGCACGGACGTGCAGCTCGCGCTCGGGCGCGCGCTCCGGATCCGTCACACCGAAGCTCACCTCTGGCGGCACCACCAGCACTTCACCCTCGATGCTGCCGAACACCCCGACGACGAGGTCGGGCTCGCGCGCGCTGGTCGTGTGCAGGGTGATCCGGTCGTTGAAGCGCCCCAGCGGCATGGCCGGGTCGACGTCGACCACGACGCGCTGACCACCCCCCTGCGGCAGGGCCTCCAGCGTCGCCCGCACCGCCGGGTTGGCGTTCTCGATCCAGGTGACCCGCTCCGACGAATCCGGCCGACCGGGCATGACGGTGATCTCCTGCCGAGCGCTCTGGCCGCGCCGGAGGCGTCCGAGATAGAGCGGCGTCGGGGTGGCGACCAGGTCGGCGAGCACCTGGCCCGTCAGCGTCAGGGCGATGATCGGCATCGCCGGATCGTTCGTGTAGACGGAAACGGTCTTGGCCGTGCGGCCGGTGATCCGGCTCGTGTCCAGTCGCACGAGGACCTCGCTGGTCCCCCCCGGAGGGATGTCGCGGCCGCTGGCGAGGGCCACGGTGCAACCGCAGGAGCTCTTCAGGTGCTCGAGCTGCAACAGCTCCGTTCCGTCGTTGCGGATGGCGAAGCGATGCTCGATCGGGATGCCACGGTCCACCGCGCCGAAGGCATAGCTGACCTCCGGGACCACGGCCTGCGGCGCGGCCACGCTCGGCCGTGCGACGAGCACGAGCCCGAGCGCGCCTGCGAGGAGAGCGAACCCGGCGCGGACGGTCACGAACTCGTCTCTAGCACGATCACGGATAGGCGCAGTTGCACTCGGTGGGCTGACCCTGCGCCTGGCAGACCCCATTGCAATCGGAGTCGACCTGGCACCCGCGATTGGAGTTGTTCGAGCAGATGTTGCTCTGGCACACACCGAAGCAGGTGTTGAGCGCCAGCGGATCGCACTGCTCGCCGTCGTCGACGCGCCCGTTGCCGCAGGTGTGACGCAGGTTGAGCGTGTACTGGATGGAGTTGGTCGTGTACGACTTGTTGTTGTCGCCGAAGCCGTAGCCGGTCACCTGGGCGACGAGCGGCAACGACACGAAGACGCCCGTCGACAACGGCGCATACACGCCGCGCAGACAATTGATCAGGTCGGGCGACACGAGCGGCAGCACCTGGAGGAACGCCGCGTTCACGGCACCCGAGTTGGACACGTCGCCATCCTCGGTGAGGAACGGCGGAATCAGCGTACTGGCGAAGAGCGTCGTCTTGCGGAAGTCGCGGCACGCGGTCGGGAAACCGTTGCGGGTCGCGACGCCGTAGTTGCGGTAGCGGTTCGCTCCGACGATGCGGAAATTCACCTTCAGCTTGTCGAGGATGATGTTCGTCCGCTCGGTGTTGTTCCGGAACTGGATCCACACGCCGCACGGATTCGCCGCCGGACTGTTCGGATCGGGGTAGAAGAGGGTCTCGACACCGTAGGTGTTCCAGAGCCCCATCGAGAAGGCGCCGTCCAGGATCGCCGTCGTCGTGCGTGGGATCTCGCACGTGATCTGATCCTCGGTGATGCTCTGCTCGCCCTTGTAGAATCCGGCGGCGCGGAACACCAAGCCGTTCGTCGCAGCCCGCCAGCGCCGGTGCGGCGAGTAGCGCGACGACGATCCCCACCACGATGGCCGTTCCACCCGTTCTGATTCGCATGTCCGTCCTCTCCTCTCCTGCCCCGCTACAGCCCAACTCTACACGTCAGAGACGATGCACGATCTCGGTTGGCGTCAGCTCGACGAGACGCAGTCCGCCCGATGGCCTCGAGGGCCACGAATCGGATGCGTCCGCCGGCCGACTTCTTGTCCGCCTGCATGGCGATGGCGATGGCCGCCGGACCAAGGTCGTCCGGGATCGCCGTCGGGAGTCCGGCGCGTTCGAGCAATGCGCTCAGCCGCGCCGGAACCTTCTCGTCGCATATGCCCAGTGCGTGCGAAACCCGTGCCGCCGCGACCATACCGATGGCGACCGCCTCGCCGTGCAGGAAGGTCCGGTACTCCGTCAGGGTCTCGACAGCGTGCCCGATCGTGTGCCCGAAGTTCAGGACCACACGGTCGCCGCGCTCCTCGCGCTCGTCGGCGACGACCACGGCCGCCTTGTGTCGCACGCTGGCCGTCACGAGCTCGGTCAGCAGATCGCGGTCGAGCGACACGATCGCCGGCAGCTGGGCCTCGATCATCGCCGAACAGTCCCGGATCGAAGATCGCGCCGTACTTGATGACTTCGGCGAGGCCGGCGCGGAATTCCCGTACCGGGCAGCGTCCGCAGCGTCTCCACGTCGGCGACCACGAGCCGCGGCTGATGGAAGGCGCCGATCAGGTTCTTCCCCAGCGCGTGGTTGACGGCGGTCTTCCCGCCGACCGCCGCGTCGACCTGCGCGAGGAGCGTCGTCGGCACCTGGACGACGGCCATGCCACGCAGCAGCGTCGCGGCCGCGAAGCCCGCGAGATCGCCGACCACGCCGCCCCCGAGCGCCACGACGACGGAGCGCCGATCGAGGCCGGCCTCGAGGAGGCGATCGTAGATGACGGCGAGCCACGCGAGATTCTTGTGCTCCTCGCCGTCCGGCAGCGTCACCACGATCGGCTCGAGGCTGCGCGTCGCGGAGCGACCGCACCAGCGGCTCGCCCCACAGCGCCTCGACGCGCTCGCTGGTGACGACGGCGCAGCGACCGCGGAACCCCGCCGCCGCCAGGCGCGGGCCGACGACGTCGAGCAGGTCGCTGCCGACCAGCACCGGATACGCGCGCTCGCCGAGCTCGACGCGCACCTCCTCCGGCTGTCGCTCGACCGTCACCCTCGCCTCCGCCGCCCCACGACCCATCGCCATCTCACCGAGCCGCCACGAGCGTCCCCACGCGCTCGACGACCTCGTCCACGGTGAGTCCCGTGGTGTCGACGGCGTGGGCGGCGCTGCGGTACACCCCCGCGCGCTCGTCGAGCAGATCGCGAATGCGCTGGAGCTTGTTGCCATTGGCGCCACCGAGCAGCGGCCGACTGCCATCGTCACCGGCACGCTCGAGGATGACCTCGGGACTGGCCGTGAGGCAGACGATGGTTCCGGCCGCGGCGAGACGAGCGCGATTCTCGGCATCGACGAGGGTGCCGCCGCCCGTGGCGACCACCGCGTCCGTGATGGAGCACGCACGAACGACCGCATCGCGCTCGAGCGCCCGGAAGCGCGCCTCGCCCTCGGTGGCGAACACCTCCGCGACCGACCGGCCGGCCGCGTCCTGCACCAGCGCATCCGTGTCGACGAAGGGACGCCCGAGACGGTGCGCGAGCCGGCGCCCGACCTCGCTCTTCCCGGTCGCCATGAAGCCGGTGAGGATGATCGAGGCCACGCTCAAAATCCCCTCACCTGCTCCAGATAGCCGTCGTAGTTGCGCTGGATCTCGGCGAACGAGTCCCCACCGAACTTCTCGAGGAAGGCGTCGGCCACGACGACAGGCGACGATCGACTCGCAGATGACCGCCGCGGCGGGAATCGCCACCACGTCGGAGCGCTCGATCGCGCCCTTGGCCTCGCTCTTCGTCTCGATGTCGACCGAGTGGAGCGGGCTCATCAGCGTCGACAGCGGCTTGAACGCCGTGCGAACGACCAACGGCTCGCCGCTCGACATCCCCCCTTCGGTGCCGCCGGCCGTGTTGGTGCGGCGCACGAACCGCTGCGCGGGCTCGTCGAAGAAGATCTCGTCGTGCACGCGCCGAGCCGCGGCGGCGGGCGCTCTCGAAACCCGAGACCGATCTCGACGCCCTTGGCGGCCTGCAACGACAGCAGGGCGTGCCCGAGACGCCCATCGAGCTTGCGATCCCACTGTGCATGCGACCCGAGGCCGGGGGGCAGGCCGACGACCACGGTCTCGACCACGCCGCCGAGGGTGTCCCCCGCCGCCTTGCATTCGTCGATCAGCGCGACGATACGGCGCTCGGCTCCGGGGTCGGCCATGCGGACGACCGATGCCTCGGCGCGCTCGAAGATGGCCTCGGGCCCCAGGCCGGAGTGATCGGCCACGATGCCACCGATCTCGCTCACCCAGCCGAGCACGCGGATGCCGAACGGCGCGAGCAGGCTCTTCGCCACGCCCCCGACGGCGACGCGCGCCGCCGTCTCGCGTGCGCTGGCGCGCTCGAGGATGTTGCGGACGTCGCGGTGGTTGTACTTGAGGACGCCGGCGAGGTCCGCGTGCCCCGGACGCGGACGGGTGACGGCCAGATCGGGATCGCGGTCGGCCGCGAACGGGGACATCTTCTTCTCCCAGTTCCGCCAGTCGCGATTCTCGATCCAGAGCATGATCGGCGAGCCGAGGGACTCCCCCCAGCGTACGCCGGCGCGGATCGCCACCTCGTCCGCTTCGATCTTCATCCGTCCGCCGCGACCGTATCCCTGCATCCGTCGCTTGAGGTCACGGTTGATGGTCTCCGAGGTCGATCGGTACCCCGGCCGGGAAGCCCTCGATCGACGGCCGTGAGCCCGGGGCCGTGTGACTCCCCGGCGGTGAGGTACCGCAAGACCATCCGCCGATCACCCGCCGCGCTTTCGCTGCTCCCACAGCTGCTCGGCCGGGCGGCATGACGGCGATGCCGCCGGTCACCACCGATCTTCGGCGTGACGAAGACGATCAGCTCGTCGTGACGCCGCGTCGATTGGGTACGCTTGAAGAGCCATCCGAGCACCGGGACGCCCGCATCAGGTACGGGATGCCCGTCTCGCGTATCGTCCGTGGCGCGCAGGAAGATGCCGCCCAGCACGACCGTCTCGCCGTCGTGGACGAGCACGTTCGAGTTCGCCTCGCGGCTGATCTCGGTCGGGATGCCGTCGACCGACCGGGAGAAGTCGGGCCGGCTCGACTTGGCGAAGATGTTCATGAGGACGTAGCCGTCCCGCGGAGACCTGCGGTGTGACCACGAGCGTGATGCCGGTGTTGATCTTTTCGGTTGCCACCGTCGCAGAACCCGCGGCCCCGCCCGCGCCCGTGTTGATGACCGTCCCGGTCGAGGGCAGCTTGACGCGGAGGATGTCCAGGCTCTCGATCGTCGCCGCCACGTTGTTCATCGTGACCACGCGGGGACGACTGATGACCCTAGCCTTGCCGTCCTGTTCGAGCGCGGTCAAGCGGGCCACGATGCTCTGGCGCCGTCGAGCGAGCCGAGGGCCAGGTTCGAGGGCCGACCCCGCCCCGGCACCGAAGCCCGGGACCGAAGTTCGGGGTCACGGGGAAGTCGGCGAGGAACGGGACCACGCTGCCGGGAACGCCCGGCCGTCCCCGACGGGGTGACGCCCGCGCCGAGACCGGCGCCGCTCACCCCGACCGTACCCGGGAAGTTCGAGCCCGTGGGATTGCCCGTCGCGGGTCCGGCCTTGAATCGATAGCCCCACTGGACGCCGAGCGCCCGGGCGAACGTCTCGTCCGCCTCGACCAGCTGCGCCTCGATCAACACCTGCGGGCTCTGGACGTCGAGCTCGCGGATGAGCGTCGTGGCGTCGGAGATGCCTCGCGTGATGTCGCGGACGATGATCGTGTTGGTCCGGTCGTCGAAGGTGACGCTGCCGCGGTCGGTCAGCACGCCCTTCACCTTGTCGATCAACTGGTCGTCGGCGCGCGCGTAGTTCACCCGGATGTAGGCGACTCGCAGCGGCTCGAGCTCGGTCGCGGCCTCCTGCGCCGCGCGCTGGGCCTCGCGCTCCTCCTTCAGGCGATTCACGGAGGAGATGCGAACGACGTTGTCCTCCTGCGTCTTCTCGAGACGGTTGGTGCGCAGCACGAGGTCGAGCGCCTGATCCCACGGGACGTCCTGGAGGTGGAGGGTGACCTTCCCCTTCACGTCGTCGGTCGCGATGATGTTCATGCCGCTGACGTCGGCGAGGACGCGCAGCACGTTCTGGATGTCGGCGTCCTTGAAGTCGAGCGAGATGCGCTGGCCGCGGTAGAACGGTTTGACGATCGGATCGACGCGCGGCTGCGTGGCCGAGGCCACCCGCGTGTCGTCGCGAACGACGACCTGACGCGGCGCACGCGCCGCTGCCGGCGGCGGGGTGACGGCGCCTCCGGACTGCGCCTCGGGGGCGATGGGCTCCGTCGCTTGCGCGAGCTCGATCTTGGCCGGCTTCTCCCCTTCCTGCTCGACGATCATCGGCGAGAGCACCGCGGTGGCGCTCGGGGGCACCTTCGCCCGTGGCGCCGAGGTCGGCGATCAGGGCGTTGCCCTCCTGGCGGACCGCGTGCTTGCCGCCCCGGGAGAGGTCCAGCACCACCCGCAGGGAGTTCCGGTAGGGCGCGACCCGAACCCGCGGGACCTCGTCGTCACCGAGCGGGAAGCGCGCTTCGCGGCTCGCCGACGCCGTGCGGGGACCGCGTAGGTCGATGACCAGGCGGGGAGGATTGTTCAGCGCAAAGTCGGTGACCCGATCGGGTGTGCGCGTCAGCTGGATGCGTACGCGCTTGCCCGTCCCGCTGGGTTCGACGCTCACGTCGCGTACGGCGAGCCCCGATTCCTCGATCGGGACCGCGGCGCTCTCGGTGCCCGTCGGGGCAGCCGGTTGCGCGGCGCTCGGCGCCGCTGCGCCGGCGTCCGCGGGTTGCGCCTCCTGCGCCTCGGCCCCGTCGATCCCAACCGGCTCCTCCGCCATCACCGGCCACACCGGCGAGCACGCGAAGCCGACCACCAGCAGTACGAGGCCGCCCCTCACACCCCTCATCGCTTCCCCCTATCGGCTACCTTCAATTCCATCGTGACGTCGTTCGGGTGATGCTCGCCGTAGAAATCGGTGTAGTCCTCGCGGACGATGACGCGGCCGCGTTCGATCCCCCGCACCAGTCCCCCGTTCGGCCCGACACGCGTCCCGACCTTGACGATGTAGCCGAGCCCGGAGTCGTCCTCGACGACCGCCCGAGGCTCCGTGGTGTCGTAGATTATGGCGACCAGCCGAAGCTGGCCGATCTCGTAGCGCTCCAACGGCGTCCGGGCCTCCCCGGTGATGCTCGCCGAGGTCGTGCGCGGCGGACGAAACGGATCCCGCCGGTTTCCCGGATCGTACAGCGGATCGGCCGGCACGACGGCCGTCGCCGGCTCGGGCGTCTGGCCATGTACCGGAAGTGCCGTAAGCACCGCCGCCCCGAGGATGCCGACGATGCCCGCGACGCTGACCGTCGTCCTCATGCCCCGCTCCCCTTCTTGGCGCCCGGCTGTTGCTGCTGCTTCTTCTTCTGCTCGGCGAGCTTCGCGCGCTCCTCCTCGTCGAGGAAGCGGAAGGTGACCGCCGTGCCGGAGGCGTCGAGCATGACCCGGTCGCTCTCGACCCGCGGCTTGCGCAGCTGGATGTCGCCGACGTTCACGATCCGGTCGAGGCGCTTCACGCGGTCGAGGAAGGCCGCGACGTCGTGATACGTGCCGCGCATCTCCATCTGGACGGGCACCTCGGCGTAGAAGTCGTGGTAGACCTCCGGCTTCTGCCGGAAGAGCGTGATGTCGAGCCCGGCGGACCGGCCGCTCGCGGCGATGGCCGACAGGAGGTCGGCGATCTCGCGCTGATCCGGCAGCTGCGCCTCGGCGCGCTTCAGGTCGGCCGACAGTTCGCGCACTTCGCGTTCGACCGTGGCGCGGTTGTTCGCCTTCGTTCGTTTCGTCTCGAGCTCGGTCTTGCGCTCGAGGACGGCGGTCTGGAGGTCGCTCAGCTTGTCCATCCGCGGCCCGTAGAAGAACTGCCAGTCGAGCGCCGTCAGGAGGAAGATCGCGATGCCGAGAACACCGTACTTGGTGCGCGCCGGCTGCTCGAGGAAGTCGTCGATCATGCCGAGGATCATGGCTTCGCCTCCTGGCCAGCCCCCGGATTCTTGGCCGACGCCGCCGCCGTGCCTGCGCCGAGGTAGTTCACGGCACCCTTCAGCACGAACTTCTTGTGCTTGATGCCGTCCTGGTCGACCAGGCTGGTCTCTTCGAGGTCGACACCCTGGAAGAACGGCGACGTGCCGAGGCGGCGCATGAAGTCGGCCACCGTCTGCTCGTCGACGCCGAGGCCCGAGATCTTCACCTGGCCGCCGGTCTCCGCGAACTCGGTGATCCAGAGCTTGTCCGGCGTGGCCGCCGACAGGTCCTCGAGCACGCGGACCGGCCCGATGCGCTTCGCCTCGAGCTCGCTGATGACCTTCAGCTTCTCGCGCAGCTCGCGCTTCTGTGCCTCGACCTTCTGCACGCTCGCGTACGATCCCTGGATCGAGAGCAGCTCCTTGGTGAGCCGCTCCACCTCGCCGCTCGCGCGCGTGAGGCTGACCCACTGCGCGACGTGGGCGACGGTCATGATGAGCGCGAAGGAGAGGGCGACGAAGGCCGTGCGGAACAGCTCGTTGCGGCGTCCGGCCGCGGCCTGCGCCTCTTCGACCGGCAGCAGGTTGATGCGAATCATTTGTCCCCCGGACGGCGCGTCGCCAGTCCGATCGCCACCGCCAGCGACGGGCCGTACGCGTCGATCAGCGAGCGGTCGACCCGGCCGCCGACGGCGACCTTGCGGAAGGGCTCCACGATCTCGACCGGACAGTCGAGCCGCTGCTTGAGCGTGCTGGTGAGTCCCGGCATGCGGGCGGTCCCACCCGACAGGAGGACCGCGCCGAGCGGCTCGTCGGTGGCGGCCGTCCAGAAGAAGCTGAGCGCGCGCTGGATCTCCTCGACGATGAACTCGGTCACCGAGCCGATGATCGGCTCGGCCATGTCCGGATCGCATGCGCCCGGCCGGCTTGCCGAGCTTCAGCTGCTCCGCCTCCTCGGGAGAGACGCCGAGCTGGCGGACGAGCGCGTCGGTGAACTCGGCGCCGCCCACCGGGACGTCGCCCGTGAACGTCGAGCGGCCGTCCTTCAGGATGTTGATCGACGAGTAGCGCGCGCCGATGTTGACGAGCGCGACCGGTCGGCCCTCGGCCGGCGGGTCGTAGTTCAGCTCGAACATGTTCTCGAGCGCGAAGTAGTCGACGTCGACCACCACCGGGTCGAGTCCGGCGCCGCGGATCGTCTCGGTGTAGCTGTTGATGATGTCCTTCTTCACCGCGACGACCAGCACCTCCATCTTGTTGCCCGCCTCGATCCAGTCGATGACCTGGTAGTCGAGGTTCACGTTGTCGAGGGAGTCGGGGATGAGGTGGCTCGCCTCGGCGAGAACCGCCGCGTCGACGTTCGCCCCCGGCTGGGTCTGGAGGATCACCTTCTTGACGATCACGGTGGGCCCGGGCACCGCCGTGATGACCTCCTTCGCCTGCGCTCCCGTCGACGTGACGAGCCGCCGGATCGCGTCGACGACCGGCACCTTCGTCCTGGATCGACGTTCGACTGGACGACGGTCGGAGGCAGCGGGGCCATGCCCAGCGCAGATGATCTGGGGGCCTCCGGATCCGTGGTACACCTCGACGAGCTTCACGCTGCTCGAGCCGATGTCCAGTGCGAGGAAGCCGTTCTGACGGCGAAACGGATTCGGAATCTTCGCGCTGGTGATCCGGTTGAGAAAGGAACCCGCGCTTACAACAGCCGACGACGCCACTTGTCCATCCTCCACATCTCCACTACCTCCCAGGTCGGCGGCGAAATCAGTACGGCTTCATCCCAGGAAAAGCTGCCGCCGCACTATGCTCTTCGAACCGGGTGCTTGTCAAAGCATAAATGCAAGCTTCGACGTTGCGAGTCCTCCCGGTACCCATGATCGCGCTCGACAGGGGAGCAATTCGTGGGCCAAAAACGAGAAGACCCGGTCACGTCTCCGTGACCAGGTCTCCTCGTGTGCAGAAAGGAGGGGCTGGGAGCGGAGGGAGCAAGGGGGGTGCCAGCGGTCGACCACGGAAAATCGCGGCTTCTCGCGGGGTGGCGGCAGATGCGGCGTTTCACTTTCGCCGCGCCGTCATCGGCGTGACGCGTCCAGCGGTTTGACACCCCAGGGACACATTCTCTAACACGCCGACGCGAATGAACGGGCTGGTCGAAATCGCACCGTTACCGCCCGTTCCTCGCCACGACCTCTTCACCTACCAGGTCCCGGACGCGCTCCGCGCCCGCATCGTCCCCGGCATGCGGGTTCGGGTGCCGCTCGGGCGCCAGACGCGCACCGGCGTGGTGGCGGGCTTCGTCGATGCGGCCCCCGCGGGCGAGTTGCGGAGCGTCCTCGACGTCCTCGACGCGATTCCCTTCCTGCCGCCGGATCTCCTCGACCTCTGCCGCTGGACCGCGCGCTACTACCTGACGTCGCTCGCCGAGGTGATAGGAACCATCGTTCCCGGCGCCGTCCCCGACGCACCGAGCGAGCCCGCCGTTCGCCTGCTCCGTGCGCCGTCCGCCGCGGAGGAGCAGACGATGGTCCGGCGCGCTCCGGCGCGGGCGCGTGCCGCTCGGCTGGTCGCGACAGCGCCGGCGCAGACGCTCACCGTGCGCGACGCCCGCGAGGCCGGCATCGGCGCTCCGGCCCTGAAGGCCCTCGTCGACGCCGGAATCGTCGAGCGCGTGATCGTCGAACGGGCCCGGGTTCCTCCGGCGAATGCTCCCGACCCGATCCGTCTCACCCTCGGCGGCGGCACAGCGGACCGCCGTCGACGCGATCACCGGCGCGCTCGGCGCAGGCGTCGCCGCCTCGTTCCTCCTCCACGGCGTGACGGGCAGCGGCAAGACGGAGGTCTTCCTCACCGCGGCCGAGGCCAGCCTCGCCGCGGGCCGCGGCGTCCTGATCCTCGTCCCCGAGATCGCCCTGACGCACCAGCTCGTGGACCGGGTGCGGGCCCGCTTCGGTGACCTGGTCGCCGTGCTGCACAGCGGGCTCGGCCGCTCGCGAGCGCTGGGAGGACTGGCGCCGCATCCGCGACGGCGCGGCGACGGGTCGTCGTGGGCGCGCGCTCCGCGGTGTTCGCGCCGCTGCCTCGGTGCGGTCTCGTCGTCGTCGACGAGGAGCACGACGCAGCCTACAAGCAGGAGGAGGGCTTCCGCTACAATGCGCGCGACCTGGCCGTGGTCCGGGCGCGGCTCGCCGGCGGCGTCGTGGTGCTGGCGTCGGCGACCCCGTCGGCCGAGAGCTACCACGCCGCTCGCGAGGGGCGGCACACGCTGCTCGAGCTGCCGGACCGTCCGACGGCGCACCCGCTGCCGGAGGTGACGATCGTCGATCTCCGCGAGCGTCGACGCGCGAAGCGTGATGGCGCCATGGTCTCGGACGAGCTCCGGGAGGCCCTCGAGACGAACCTCGCAGCCGGCGGGCAGACGCTGGTCTTCCTGAACCGCCGGGGCTTCGCGACCTACCTCCAGTGCCCAGCGTGCGGCGTGGCCGCCAGCTGCCCGCACTGCAGCGTCACGCTCACCTGGCACCGCGCGCGACGGCGCGCTCGTCTGCCACCACTGCCACTTCCAGCGACGCCCGACGGCGACGTGCCCCGAGTGTCGCAGCGCCCCCCTCGAGGCGTTCGGGGTCGGCACGGAGCAGATCGAAGGCGCGCTGCGCACCTGCTATCCGCTCGCCGCCGTCGACCGCCTCGACCGCGACGCCGCCAATCGTCCCGGCGCGCAGCGGCGCATCCTCGGCGCCTGGCGCGACGGCGCGACCGACATCCTGGTCGGCACCCAGATGGTGAGCAAGGGACACGACGTCCCCGGCGTCACGCTCGTCGCCGTCCTGCTCGCCGACCTGTCGCTGAACGTCCCGGACTTCCGCGCCGCCGAGCGGACCCTCGCAGCTGCTGATGCAGGTGGCCGGGCCGCGCGGGGCGCGGCGACCGTGCGGGACGCGTGGTCGTGCAGACGTTCCGGCCCGACCACCCCAGCCTGGTCGCGGCCGCGCGCCACGACTACGTCGGGTTCATGACCGCGGAGCTGGAGCGTCGCCGCGTCGCTCGGCTACCCGCCGTTCGTCCGCCTGGTCACGCTCCGGCTCGACGGCCGCGATCGCACGACGGTCGACGATGCCGCCCGCGAGCTCGGCCGAGCCCTCCGGACGCGGGCCGCAGCGCTCGGCCTCGACGAGCGCAGCGTCCTCGGTCCGGCGCCGCCGCCGGTCGAGCGCCTCCGCGGACGGTATCGCGCGCAGATCCTGCTGCGGGCGGCGGCGGTGCCGGCGCTCCGCGCGCTGGCGCGCGAGGCGCGCGCCACGGCGCCGCGCTCGCACGCGCGCGCACGTGCGGCTCGCGATTGATGTCGACCCGTACAGCATGTAGACCCAGGGCTCGGCGGCCCCGATGGCACTCCTCGGCATCCGCACCTATCCCGACGCGGTGCTCAAGCAGCCCGCCCGCGAGGTGACCAACATCACCGGGGACGTCGGTGCGCCTGGCGGAGGACATGGCCGAGACGATGTACGCCGCGCCCGGCATCGGGCTGGCCGCGACCCAGGTCGGCGTAGCCGCAGCGGGTCATCGTCCTCGACGTGCACGACGAGGGCACGGAACCCGGGCGCCAGCTCCTGAAGCTCATCAACCCGGTGATCGCCGAGCGCGAGGGCGAGATGACGTGGGAGGAGGGCTGCCTCTCGGTTCCCGACTTCACCGCCGAGGTGCGCGCGCGCAGCGCGTCCTCGTCCGCGCCTGGACCCCCGAGGAACGCGAGATCGAGATCGAGGCCGACGAGCTGCTCGCCGTCGCCCTCCAGCACGAGATCGACCACCTCGACGGCAAGCTCTTCCTCGACCGCATCTCCCGCCTGAAGCGCGACCTCTACCGCGCGCGACGGCGGAAGCTGGAGCGTCAGGGGACAGACGAGCGAACCCGGCCCGCGGCGGGTCATCATCTGACCGCGCTGGCGCATCGTCTTCATGGGCACGCCCGCCTTCGCGTGCCCCAGCCTCGACGCGTTGATCGCGCGGCGCGATCCGGTGGTCGGCGTCGTCTGCCAGCCCGATCGGCCACGCGGGCGCGGCCTCGCGCGAACCGCCCCGCCCGTGAAGCAGCTCGCGCTGGCCCACGGACTGCCCGTGCTCCAGCCCGAAACGCCTGCGCGACCCCGCGGTCGAGCCGGCGCTCCGCGCCTGGCGTCCCGACCTGATCGTGGTGGCGGCGTACGGCCGGATCCTCCGCCGGTCGATCCTGGATCTGCCGCCGCACGGCTGCATCAACGTGCACGCGTCGCTGCTTCCGCGCCACCGCGGCGCGGCGCCGATCCAATGGTCCATCCTCTCCGGCGACACCGAGACGGGCGTCTCGATCATGGCGATGAACGAGGAGATGGACGCGGGCGACGTCCTCCTCACACGGCGCACGCCGATCACCCCCGACGACACGGCGGAAACGCTGACGTCCCGGCTCGCGACCCTCGGTGCCGAGGCGCTCGTCGCGGCATTGGACGGCCTGCACGCCGGCACGTTGCGCTCCGACCCCGCAGCCGGCGGAAGGGATCACGTTCGCCCCGCGCATCGAGCGGGAGCACGCCCGGATCGACTGGTCGCGTGCGGCGGTGGAGATCGAGCGCGCGATCCGCGCCTTCAGCCCGAGCCCCGGCGCCTACACGTCCCTCGACGGGCGGACGCTCAAGGTGTCGCGCGCCCGCGTCGAGTCCGGTGCGCCGCGGGTGGTCCACCTGGGACCGTGGTCCGCGCCGATGCCGGTGGGCTCGAGGTGGCCACGGGCGCCGGCCGCCTGTCGCTGCTCGACGTGCAGCTCGAAGGACGGAAGCGACTCCCTGCGGCTGCGTTCCTCGCCGGCTCTCCGATCAGGCCGGGAACGTGCCTCGGAAGCTGACTGCGACAGGAGACGCGCGGGCCGTCGCGCTCGATCTCCTGCTGCGCGTCGAACGCACCGATGCCTTTGCGGACGTGCTGCTGGCGCATCGCCTCGCCGACTCGGGGCTCGGAGCGACCGACGTCGCACTGGTCACGCGGCTCGTCTACGGCACGCTCGCCTGGCAGGGGCGCCTGGATCATCACGTGACGAGCTTGTCGCGGCGTCCCGTCCGGGCCCTCGATCCCGCGGTGCGTGCGGTGCTACGCCTCGGTCTCTACCAGCTGCTCTTCCTCGAGCGCATTCCGGCCTACGCGGTCGTCGACGCGAGCGTGCGGCTCGCGAACGCCGCCGCCGGGCGCGGGGCCGCCGGGTTGGTGAACGCCGTGCTCCGCAAGGCCGCGGCGGCCGGGCGCGACGGACTGCCGCTTCCGGAGGGGGATCCGGACCGCCGTCTCGCGGCCGAGTGGTCGCATCCCCGATGGCTGGTCGAGCGCTGGCGGGCCGAGTTCGGCCTGGACGAGCTGCCGCGGATGCTCGAGGCCGACAACGCGCCCGGTCCGATCACGATCCGGGCGAACCCGCTGCGAACGACGCGCGATGCCCTGGCGGTCGAGCTCACGGCGGCCGGCGTCGCCGTGACCCCCACCCGCTGGGCGCCGCACGGACTCACGGTTCCGCGCGGGGCGGCGCGCCTCCGCCGGCTGCCAGCGTACGCCGAGGGCCGGTTCGCCTTCCAGGGCGAGGCCTCGCAGCTGGTCGCTCGTCTCGTCGAGCCGAGGCCGGGCATGCGCATCCTGGACGCCTGCGCCGCACCGGGCGGAAAGTCGACCTATATGGCGGCGTCCGTTATGGCGGCGTCCGTCGCGGACGAGGGGCGCGTGATCGCACTCGATCCCGCGCCCGCAGGAATCGGGCGACTCTCCGGGGAGGCGTCGCGGCTCGGTGCCGCAGCCGTCGTGGGTGTCGTCGGCGACGCCCGCCAGCCCCCGCTCCGGGCGCAGTTCGACGCCGTGCTGGTCGACGCCCCCTGCACGGGCCTCGGCACCCTCCGGCGTCATCCGGAGCTACGCTGGCGGCGCCGCCCGGCGGACGTTCCCCGATTGGCCGCGGTGCAGCGCTCGATCCTCGCCGGCGTCGCTCATCTGGTGCGGCCGGGCGGCGTCCTGGTCTATGCCGTGTGTACGCTGACGCGCGAGGAGAACGAGGGCATGATCTCGGATTTCCTCGCGTCCGAGGCCGCGTTCGATGTCGAACCAGCCGCCGCACACCTGCCGCCGGAGGCGGCGGAGCTGATCACCGGCGACGGCTACCTGCGCACCCTTCCCCACCGTCACGGGCTCGACGGGTTCTTCGCCGCCCGCCTCCGGCGGCGCGCGTGACGCCCGAGTGGTGAAGGATCGGCCGGGGGGGACGAGCCGCCCGCCCTGTTGATCGGCCCGCCCCCCTGATCCGGCCACACGTCGCGGCTCAGCCGCCGCGACCCTGGGGCGGGGCGGCGCCACCCACGGTCACCTGATCCTTGACGCGATCGTAGAGCTTGTCGCCGATGCCCTTCACCTTGCGCAGATCGTCCGGCCGAGCGAACGGCTGCTGCGCGCGGTGCTGGACGATGGCCTCGGCCTTCGCCGGTCCGATGCCAGGTAGGCGTGCCAGCTCCTGTGCACTCGCGGTGTTCAGGTCGATCCGCTCGCTGGCGAGGACACCGCCTGCCGCCAGCACGAGCCCGCAGAGCACTGCGGTCACGATGTTCGATCGTCGCATCCTTCCACCTCCCTGGGCGTCTCGACGCCCGTCCTCTCGATGCCGACCGATTCCGCAAGGCCCGTGCCGCGTGCGCGCGTCCGTTCTCCGGCATCCCCATCCTTGGCGCGTAGCGCCTGGTGCAACGCGGCGTCGCGCGCTTCGACCGCGAACTTCCCTTTGTGGAGCACGTGTGTTAAGCCCCGACCGCGCCGTGACGCCACTGCACGGGGTGTGGCTCAGCCTGGCAGAGCACTGCGTTCGGGACGCAGGAGTCGCTGGTTCAAATCCAGTCACCCCGACCATGTCACGATATTGCAGCCGGCAGCGGGGCGAGCGTTCCGAGTGAGATCGTCGCGTCTGACCATATGTGGGTGGGCGCTGCTCATCGTGCTCGGGCTCGTCCCGCCCGCCGACGCGCGCACGGTCGTCCTGAAGGAACCGGCTCTCCTGCGACGGGGGGCCTCCAAGACGACTCGCCTCCTCGGCGAGCTACCGACCGGTACGCAGCTCGAGGTGGTCGGTGAGTCGGGGGGATGGATCGAGGTCGTCGGCGCCGACGATCAACGTGGCTGGATCTGGGCCGAACGTGCCACGGACATCGAGGGCGCGACCACGACCATCACCCTGCCATCCAGCCAGCCCGCACCGGCGGTCGCCGCCCCGGTCGGGGCTCCGGTGCCGTCGGTCGCAGCCCCACTCCCACCCCCATCCCCTCCGCCGGCCGAAGCCACCCGCACCGCGCCGGCGGCCGGCGACGATCTCGAGAAGCTGCGCGCCGAGATCGCACGGCTCGGGGACGAGCAACGCGACCTGGTCCGCCGGCTCGAAGAGCAGGACGGATTCCCCGACCCGGGTCCCGAGACCGCATGGGTCGCATGGGCGTATCTCGGTGTCGGGGCCATCATCGGCTGGATTCTCGGCATGATCGCGAGCCGTCGCCGCAGCCGCCGCCAGCATCAACGCATCCGGATCGACTAGTGCGCGTGTTCCTGGTCCTGCTCGGCTACGCCTGCGGGACCTTTCCGACGGCGGCCCTGCTGGCGCGCCACGCCGGGATCGACATCCGCACGGCCGGGAGCGGGAATCCCGGCGCCACCAACGTGGCGCGCAGTGCCGGCCTGGGACCCGGGATCGCCACACTCGCCCTCGACGTGCTGAAAGGCGCCGCGCCCACGATGCTGGCAGCCTTGGCCATGCCGGGCGGGGGGACGGCGGCATGGGTCGGTCTCGCGGCCGTCCTCGGGCACACCCTCCCGTTCTTCGACCCCCTCCGCGGCGGCAAGGGCGTGGCCACGGCCCTCGGCGTTCTGCTCGTGCTCGAGCCGCGCGCGGCTGCCGTGGCGGTTCTCACCTTCGTCGTCCTTGCCCTCGCGTCGCGAAGGGTGTCGCTCGGGTCGATCGGCGGAACGATCGCCGCAGCGACCACGGCCGCCCTCGACGGCTCACCGCGGCCGGTCGTCATCGCCACGGCGGCGATCGCCGCCATCGTCTGCCTTCGCCATCGCGCCAACGTGGTGCGGTTGCTCACCGGAGCAGAGCCCGCGTTCGTGCTGCATAAAGGGCAGGCTCCGCCCAACAAGTAGGCAACTGACATCCAGGGAAATGCGGGGACCGCCGCATTTTTCTGGCCCCGGACTCTTGACCGCGGTGGCATCGGCGTTGCTGACTCACGCCTTCGGGCCCAGGGGGAAAGTGCACTCGGTGCACGGGCCCGGGGGAGGGAATCTGATGGAAAGGAATCGCGCTACACGTCCGTGTGTCGGCCGCCTCGTCGCGGCGGCCGCAATCGTCTGTGTGCCGGGTCTCGTCGGAGCCGCGGAGGGACCGACGGTCGACACGGGCGACACCGCTTGGATGCTCACCTCGGCGGCGCTCGTCCTGATGATGACCGCGCCGGGCCTCGCGCTCTTCTACGGCGGCCTCGTGCGCGGGAAGAACGTCCTCAGCGTGCTGATGCAGAGCTTCTTCCTGATGGCCGTCATCAGCGTGCAGTGGATCCTCTGGGGCTACTCGCTGGCGTTCGGCCCCGACCATGGCCACCTGATCGGCGGTCTCGACTGGTTCGGGCTCCGAGGCGTCGGACTGACACCCAATCCCGACTATGCCGCGACCATTCCGCACCAGCTGTTCATGGCGTACCAGATGATGTTCGCGATCATCACGCCGGCACTGATCACCGGCGCGTTCGCCGAGCGGATGAAGTTCAGCGCGTTCCTGGTCTTCTCGCTGCTCTGGGCGACCCTGGTCTACGATCCGCTGGCGCACATGGTCTGGGGAACCGGCGGCCTGCTCGGCAAGGTCTGGGGTGCCCTCGACTTCGCCGGGGGCACCGTGGTCCACATCAGCTCGGGGATGTCGGCGCTCGTCTGTGCCGTCGTCATCGGCAAGCGCCTGGGCTTCGGCGCCGATCCGATGCCGCCGCACAACCTTCCGTTCACGCTGACCGGCGCCGCGCTGCTCTGGTTCGGGTGGTTCGGCTTCAACGCTGGCAGCGCGCTCACCGCCGGCGGATTGGCCGTCGCCGCGTTCGTGGCCACCAATACGGGGGCCGCCGCGGCGGCGCTCTCGTGGACGGCGGTCGAGTGGATGCGATCCGGTAAGCCCACCGTCCTCGGCGCCGCCAGCGGCGCCGTCGCCGGGCTCGTCGCCATCACGCCGGCGTCGGGCTTCGTCACGCCGATGGCGGCCCTCGCGATCGGTGCGGTCGCCGGCGCCCTCTGCTATGCCGCCGTCAATCTCAAGTCGGTGCTCGGATGGTACGACGACGCGCTCGACGTGGTCGGCGTGCACATGGTCGGCGGCACCTGGGGGGCGCTCGCGACCGGACTTTTCGCGACCGCCGAGATCAATCCCGACGTCTTCGCACCGAAGGGTCTGGCGGTGTCGCAGGGACTGCTCGTCACCGGCGAGTGGGGACTCCTCGGATACCAGGTCCTCGCGGTGCTCGTGTCGTACGGCATCGCCATCGTCGGCTCGCTCGTGTGTCTCGGCATCGCGAGCGTCGTATGCGGCGGCCTGCGTGCCACCGACGACGACGAGTTCGCCGGGCTCGACCTCTCGCAGCACAGCGAGAACGCGTACATCTTCGGCGGGTCCGGTGGCTACGAAACGTCGCTGGGAAGTACGGCGTTCGCATCACATTCGACCGAGCGTCGCAGCGCAAAAGCACTGGACTGACCGATGAACCGTGAACTTTACACGGCCGCAACGGTTGGCTTAAGGAGCGTCCCATGAAGAAAGTCGAAGCGATCATCAAGCCGTTCAAGCTCGACGAGGTGAAGGAGAGTCTGTCCGCGGTCGGAGTGCAGGGCATCACCGTCAGCGAGGTGAAGGGGTTCGGACGCCAGAAGGGGCACACCGAGCTCTATCGCGGCGCCGAGTACGTCGTCGATTTCCTCCCGAAGGTGAAGCTCGAGGTCATCGTGCGCGACGAGCAGGTGGCGGAGGTGGTGGAAACGATCGAGAAGGCGGCCAAGACCGGGCGGATCGGCGACGGGAAGATCTTCGTTCTCCCAGTCGACGAGGTCGTGCGCATCCGAACGGGTGAGCGCGGCGGAGACGCGATCTGACACGAGTGACTCCACTCACTCCAACACGCGCTTAACCAGGAGGGGCGCAGCGATGGCTACACAGACACCCAAGGACGTCCTCAAGTTCGCCAAGGACAACAAGGTCGAGGCGGTCGATCTCAAGTTCTGCGACCTGCTCGGCACGTGGCAGCACTTCACCATCCCGACGAGCGAGCTCGAAGAGTCGCTCTTCGAGGAGGGATCGGGCCTCGACGGCTCGTCGATCCGCGGCTGGCAACCGATCAACGCGTCGGACATGCTGGCGATTCCGGACCCGGCGAGCGCCGTGATCGATCCGTTCATGGCGAATCCGACGCTGAGCCTCACCTGCTCCGTGATCGACCCGATCACGAAGGAAGACTACAGCCGCGATCCGCGCAACATCGCCAAGAAGGCCGAGGCCTACCTCAAGCAGACCGGCGTCGGGCGACGTGGCGTACTTCGGACCAGAACCCGAGTTCTTCGTCTTCGACGAGGTCCGCTACGAGCAGACCCCGTTCACCGGGTACTACTCGGTCGACTCATCGGAGGCCATCTGGAACAGCGCACGCGGCACGGATGCGGTGAATGACCGCGGGGGCAAGATCGTCGAGGGCAAGAACCTCGGCTTCAAGATCCGCCACAAGGAGGGCTACTTCCCGGTCCCCCCGAGCGACAGCCAGCAGGACATCCGCGCCGAGATGGTGCGCGAGATGGAGAAGGTCGGCATCCGCGTCGAAAAGCACCACCACGAGGTCGCGACGGCCGGCCAGGCCGAGATCGACATGCGCTTCCAGTCGCTCGTGAAGATGGGCGACGCGCTCATGTGGTACAAGTACATCGTCAAGAACGTCGCCCGCCGCTGGGGCAAGACGGCGACCTTCATGCCGAAGCCGCTCTTCGGCGACAACGGCAGCGGCATGCACTGCCACCAGTCGATCTGGAAGAGCGAGAAGCCGCTCTTCGCCGGCGATCGGTACGGCGGCATGAGCGAGATGGCACTGCACTACATCGCCGGCATCCTGAAGCACGCGCCAGCGCTCGCGGCACTCACCAACCCGGGCGTCAACTCGTACCACCGCCTGGTTCCTGGCTTCGAAGCGCCCGTGAACCTCGCGTACTCGAGCCGCAACCGGTCGGCCGCGGTGCGCATCCCGATGTACTCTCCATCGCCGAAGGCCAAGCGCATCGAGGTCCGCTTCCCGGATCCGACCGCCAACGGCTACCTGGCCTTCGCGGCCATGCTGATGGCGGGGCTCGACGGCATCGAGCGCCGGCTCGACCCGGGCAACCCGCTCGACAAGGACATCTACTCGCTCACGCCCGAAGAGCTGAAGGACGTGCCGTCCATGCCGGGCTCGCTCGATACGGCGATCGCCAACCTGAAAAAGGACCACGAGTTCCTCCTGAAGGGCGACGTCTTCACCGAGGACCTCATCGAGACCTGGATCGAGATCAAGACGAACGAAATCAACGCGATCCGGCTCCGGCCGCATCCGTACGAGTTCGTCATGTACTACGACGGCTGAGCCGCAGGCTCGGCGCGACGCACGAACGGCGGAGTGGGCGTGGGCCCCTCCGCCGTTCGCCGTTTGAGCGTCGGGCTCAGCTCGGCGGACGGGTCGCCTTGGGCGGGCGCTCCTGCCGCGTCCGCGTGCAGAGCTTCACGCGGGCCTGGGACACGCCGGCCGCCTTCGCAGCCTCCTCGGGTGTCTTCCCCGCCGCGAGCGCATCCCACACGCGCTGACACGTCACTTCCGCGCGTCGGACCGTGCGCTCTGCTCCGACGGGCCCGACGAGCACACCGGCCGCGAGGAGCATGACGAGCGGTCCCACGATGCGACGCATGGTCCGGCCCTACCATGCCCGAACGTGGCCGTGCCACCGATCCGCAGGGTGGGCGACCGGCGCGAAGTGTGCCATACACGGTCGCCGTTCGCTCCCCGGCATGAAAAGCGCACTCGCTCTCCTCCTCAAGCTCGGCGTCACGCTCGGCATCTTCGTCGCGATCTTCCTCGAGTTCGGCGGCGGATACGCACCCGTGTCCACGGCGACGCTGTCACAGCCCGGCACGTTCGAGGCGAGCAACCCGGCCTATCCCGGCATCGTCGGTCGGCTGCAGGCCCGGCTTCGCGGCACCCCGCTCCCGCCGCCCCGCCTGCCCGTGGCGCTCGGCGACGTCTGCTGGGCCGCTGCCGAGCGTACCGTCTTCGTCCGGACCGTCGACGGCTCCTACCGACGCTTCAAACCGCTACGACACTGCACCGACCAGGGGCTCACGACCGTCTTCGACCGCGCTGCCGATGGGACCTGGCGTCCGGTTCCGCTCGCCGAGGCACCACCCGAGTCGTTCTTTCGCCTGCAGGGCTTCCAGCTCGTACCCGCGGACTTCTCGGAGCTGTGGGCCGAGATCCGCGGCCTCAAGGCGAGCGTCTTCATCCCGTGGTTCCTCGCGGCCATCGCGATCAAGCTCGTGGGCATCCTGGCCAACGTCTGGCGCTGGCAGATCCTCCTGCGGGGCCAGGGGATCGCGCTGGGCTACGGCTTTCTCACCAGCACGTACTTCATCGGGCGCTACTTCGGCATCGTCACACCGAGCACGATGGGGCTCGACGCGTGGCGACTCTACGAGACGATCCGGTTGACGCGCCGTCCCGTCGAATGCACCACGGTCATCGCGATCGAGCGCCTGGTGGGGCTGGTCGGGCTCTTCTTCGTGATCCTCCTGTTCATGCCGTTCGCCGGCCGCCTCACGCAGGGACACTCCTTCGGCGAGCTCGTCGGCGCGCTCCGCGTTCCCCTCGTCGCCACCGCGCTGGTCGGCCTTCTCGTGCTCCTGCGACCATCGTGGTTCCGGGGTCTGCTGCGGCTCGTTCCCGCCGGGCGCGTGCGCATCTTCGCGGCGAACGTGATCGACGCCGCCACTGCGTATTCGACCCAGCGGGGCTCGGTGCTGCTCGCGCTGGCGCTCGCCGTCTTCGGACAGCTGACCACGACGCTCATGTACTTCGCCAATGCGATGTCGCTCGGCACCGAACACGTGAGCGCGACCGAGGTCCTCTTCGCCTCGGCCGTGATGACGCTCGGAACGTTCGTCGCGCCATCGGCGTCGGGCGAGGGCGTGCGCGAGCTGGTCTTCGTCTGGCTGCTCGGATCGAAGGTGGGCGCTGCCAAGGCCTTCCTCATCGGCAACCTGGGTTTCTGGATCGAGAAGCTCCCCCTGTCGATCCCGGGCGGCATCATCCTGCTGCTGCGGCACGACCCGACGGTGCATCCGATCACGCGCGAGGACCTCGAGCGGGTACGGCGCGAAGCCCAGGCCGGACTCTGAGATTCGACGTGCGTTGACTCTCGCGCGCCCATCTTCATGATGAGCGTCATGCGGCGGTTCTGGCCCGTGCTCGCGCTGGCCGCCCTCGGCGTCGGCATCTGGTTCCTGTTCGGGCGGGGCAGCGGTGGCGCGAGCGAGCCGCGCTGGGTGACTGCAGCAGTCGACCGTGGCGCCATCACCGCCACCGTCACTGCCACGGGTACCGTCAATCCGGTGGAGACGGTCCAGGTGGGCACCTACGTCTCCGGCCCCATCCAGGCGATCTACGCCGACTTCAACAGCCCGGTGAAGAAGGGGCAGTTGCTCGCCAAGATCGATCCGCGGTCCTTCCAGACGAAGGTCGATGCGAGTCGCGCCGAGCTGGAGAACGCGCGGGCGAAGCTCGTCAAGTCCGAGGCCGATCTGGCGCTGCGCGAGGCCAACCTCCGCCGCCAGCGTGCCCTCGAGCGCGACGGCATCGTGGCGGAGAGCGACCTCGACATCGCGCTCAGCGAGTATCGCCAGGCGAAGGCGCAGGCCGACCTCGACCGCGCGGCAATCGCCTCCGCCGCCGCGCGGCTGAACGAAGCGGAAGTGAACCTCGCGTACACCGACATCGTCGCACCGGTGGACGGCGTCGTGGTGTCCCGGAACGTCAACGTCGGGCAGACGGTCGCGGCGTCGTTCCAGACGCCGGTCCTGTTCACCGTCGCCGAGGACCTGACGAAGATGCTCGTCGTCGCGAGCGTCAGCGAATCGGACATCGGCGGCATCGCGCCCGACCAGGAGGCGACGTTCACCGTCGACGCCTACCCCGCAAGGCCCTTCCATGGCCGCGTGGCACAGGTGCGGAATGCGCCGGTCGCGGTGCAGAACGTCGTCACCTACGACGTGCTCGTCGGCGTGGACAACGCCGATCTACGACTCAAGCCGGGCATGACCGCCAACATCACGATCACGACCGCGAGCCTCCCCGACGTGCTGCGCGTACCGACCAGCGCGCTGCGCTTCCGGCCGCCCGGGCGTCGCCTACTCCGGCGCCCGCGGCGACGGCGTCTGGACGCTCGACGACAGGGGCTCGCCGCGCTTCGTGCCGGTCGCCGTCGGAATCGCCGACGACATCTTCACCGAGGTCACGGGTGGGATCGCCGCCGGAGACCGTGTGCTCACGGGCATCGAGCGCACCGTCGACACGGCGCGCGGCGGTGGCCCATCGTTCTCACCCGGCGTCCCGCGCCGCGGGTTCCGGTGATCGAGCTCCGCGATCTCGTCAAGACCTACGCGCTGGACGGCCCGGCGAGCTCGGTCCAGGCATTGCGCGGCATCACCCTCACGATCGAGGACGGTGAGCTGCTGGCGATCATGGGAGCGTCGGGCTCTGGCAAGTCCACGCTGCTGAACGTCATCGGATGCCTCGACCGGCCGACCAGCGGCAGCTATCGCTTCGACGGCCGGGAGGTCGCCGCCCTCGACGCGGACGACCGCGCGGAGCTCCGCAACGCTGCCATCGGCTTCGTGTTCCAGAGCTTCAACCTCCTGCCGCGCACCACCGTGCTCGAGAACGTCGAGCTGCCGCTCCTCTACGGCACGGTGCCGCTCGACCAGCACCGTCGTCGCGCCGAGGAGGCGCTGCGGCTCGTCGGCATCGCGGACCTCGCCGAGCGCGTGCCGCAGCAGCTCTCGGGTGGCCAGCAGCAGCGCGTTGCGATCGCCCGCGCGCTCGTCACGCAACCACGCGTCGTTCTGGCCGACGAGCCCACCGGCAATCTGGACACGGCGACGTCCGACGACATCGTTCGCGTGCTGCGGGAGCTCAACGCGCGCGCCGGGCTGACGATCATCATCGTCACGCACGAGGAGGACGTCGCAGCCGCGACGAAGCGGGTGGTCGTGCTGCGCGACGGACGTCTCGTCGCCGACGGTCCGCCCGACGACGTGCTCGCCCGCCGGGAGCGCCGGCGATGATGCTGCTGCGCACGACGATACGCACCGCGCTGCGGGCGCTCGGCCGCAATCTGCTGCGCTCGGCACTCACCATGCTCGGGGTGGTCATCGGTGTCGGGGCGGTGATTGCCATGGTCAGCGTCGGCCAGGGCGCCGACGCCTCGGTGCAGGCGCAGATCGCCGCGCTGGGAACGAACGTCATCATGGTCGTCCCCGGCGCCACGACGGTCGGCGGTGCGCGCTCCGGCAGCGGCGCCGCCAACACGCTGACCGTGGCCGACGGCCGGGCCATCGCGAAGGAAGCCCCGTCGGTCGGCGCGGTCACCTGGTTCAAGCGCGACGTCGCCCAGGTGACGTTGGGCAACCGCAACTGGTCGACCGGCCTGCAGGGCAGTCCGCCGAACTACGCCCAGGTGCGCGACTGGCCGGTCGTCCGCGGCCGCAGCCATACCCAGTCCGAGGAGGACAGCGCAGCGAAGGTCGCGGTCCTCGGGCAGACGGTGGTCGACGAGCTGTTCGGCCCCGGCGCCGATCCGCTCGGGGCGACGATCCGGGTGCGCAACGTGCCGTTCCGGGTGATCGGCGTGCTGGCCCGCAAGGGGCAGACCTCATGGGGTCAGGATCAGGACGACGTGGTGGTCGTCCCCTTCAGCACGGCCGAGCGCCGCGTCCTCGGCGCGCCCATTCTCGGCGTCGTCAACATGATGATGGTCTCGACGCCGACGAAGGCCGACGTCCCCCGCGCCGTCGACGAGATCACGGCGCTGCTCCGGGCCCGGCATCGCCTGACGCCGGGCGAGGAGGACGACTTCACGGTTCGCAACATGAGCGAGATGTTCGAGGCATCGCTGGCGGCCAGCCGCGTGATGACCCGGCTGCTCGCCGCGATCGCGTCGATCTCGCTCCTCGTCGGCGGTATCGGCATCATGAACACGCTCCTCGTGTCGGTGACCGAGCGCACGCGCGAGATCGGCATCCGACTCGCGGTCGGCGCGAAGGCGCGGCACGTCCTGCTGCAGTTCCTGGTCGAATCCACCGTACTCAGCATGCTCGGCGGCCTCGTCGGCGTCGCGATGGGTATCGGCGCCGCGACCCTGATCGGGCGCTTCGCCGGTTGGCCGATCCTCATCTCACCCGCGGCCGTGTTGGCGGCGTTCGTCTTCTCGGGCGCCGTGGGCCTGGTCTTCGGCGTCTACCCGGCACGACGTGCCGCACGCCTCGATCCGATCGCGGCGCTGCGGCACGAGTGACCGTCACCCACCGAATCGACGGACGAGCGCGGCGACGCCGTCGAGCCACGCGTCCACCGCACGCTCCATGCACGCACCGAGGAGCGGCGCCCGCGCGGCGGGCTCGAGGCCGCGCGCGGCGGCGTGGGTCTCGGCAGCCTCCGCGTCGAGCGCGACCTCGAGCTCGTCGAAGCGCTCGCGCACCAGCGGCCCCCGCGTCGGAAAGTCCTGCTCGACGAGATCGAGCAGGGCGCGCATTCGCCACCACGGACTCTCGGGGTCTGGCGTCTCGCCGCCGATCGCGAGGCGCGGCGGCACCGGACCCTCCGGCCAGCACGGCACGAAGGCCCCGACGCAGGGCGACCCGAGCGACACCCAGGCGAGCACGAGGTCGCTCGCATCGGCGGGCAGGCGAACGATCATCGACGCGGTCGTGTTGTCGAGCGGATCGGCGTGCATGCAGAGCGAGAAGAACAGCGGATCCTCGAATGCTCGCGGTCGATGGATCGTGCCGCCGTCGTAGTGGTCGCGCAGCACGCGGCGCATCGCCGACGCGCGCAGCTGTCCATGCCCCTCGGCGAGGAGCATAGCCCCGCGCTGACGTCGCGCGACGCACTGATGCGGCGGGACGCCGGACTCGTCGGCGTAGGCGGCGCGAAAGTCGACGCGACCGGCCGCCGGCGCCCACCAGCCCTGCGCCACGGCGTACGCCGTGGCGTCTGCCGAGGCGCGCGTCCAGTCGGTGCCGAGCGCGAGTCCGTTGGAGACGTTGCCGACGTCGGTCACCGGCTTCGCCGCCCACCGCCGATCGGCGGTCTCCAGCACCCACGCGGACGTCGGATCCGCGATCAGGAAGGCATTGTCGTACGGCCAGTGGAGGTGGCGCTGCCCCGATCCGCCCTGCCCATGTGCCTCGAGCAGCCCGGTCACGACGTCCAGGGCCTCGGTCGCGGTCCGGCTCCGCTCGAGACCGAGCCGCACCAGGTCCATCCCCAGCAGGCCCGTCTCCCCGAGCACGGATTTAGTAAACACCGTTTCGTTGCCGATACTCACGCGATGCTCGTTCACCCCGTGCTCCAGGCCCCAGAGCCAGTACGGCTGCGATCCCAGGATCGCCGCGGTCTCCGCGATCTGCGGAATCTCGAGGTACTGGCAGCGGACGGTCGAGCCGGGCGCGTGCCGTGCGCGCGGCAGCTGGACGATCCGCTGACACTCGCGCGGCGGACGATCGCTGTTCTTGGCGAACAGGGTCGCGCCGTCCTGGGTCGCGGGCGACAGCGCGACGAGCGTATCGCAGCCCATGGCCGCGACGTCGCCCGCGAGCGGCGGTCGTGTCAAGGACCGCGGATCGCCGTGGGTGTGCTCCTCCTCACCGGCGACCCTCGCGGCGGCCAGCGTGCGCGCGGAGTCGCCGCCACCCGTGTGGGACGTCCTCACCGCCGAGCACGAGGTGACCGTCCGCCGCGGCGAGACGCCGGAGGCTGTGGCGCTCCGGGTCGGGAGCGACGGCGACTCGCTGCGCGCGCTCAACCGCGACCGCGATCTGACCCGCCTCGCGCCCGGAACTGCGCTGCGCGTCGTCGAGCGACACGTGGTGCCGACCTGGACGCGCGACGGGCTGGTGGTCGACATCGCGCGGCGCCGGCTCTACTGGTTCGACGGCGGCGCACTCCGCACGCAGTTCCCCGTCGCCGTCGGGAAGCCCGGCTGGTCCACCCCGCGCGGCGTGTTCCGGATCACCGGCCGGCGGAAGGATCCCGTCTGGCGGGTTCCACCGTCGATCCAGCGCGAGATGCGTGCCAGCGGCGCACGGGTGCTCACCCGTGTGGCTGCCGGACCGAAGAATCCGCTCGGCAAGTATTTCATCGAGCTGTCGGCGTCCGGCGTGGGGCTCCATGGCACCAACGTCCCGTCCAGCGTCGGACGCGCCACGACTCACGGCTGCATGCGACTCCTCGCCGAGAACGCCGAGCGTCTGTTCAACGACGCGCCCGACGGCACCACGGTCGCGATCGTATACGAGCCGGTGAAGCTCGCGCGCGACGGCGGCGGGCGGATCTGGCTCGAGGTGCACCCGGACATCTACGGACGCGTGCGGGTCGACGTTCCCGCCGTCCGCCGCCGTATCGAAGGCGCCGGGCTGTCGGAGGCCGTCGACTGGACGCGGGTCCAGGCGACCACCAAGCGCGCCGCGGGCGTGCCGGAGGACGTCACCCGCCGGTCGCCGCCGACGCGCATGGCGAGCAGCGTGACGCCATCCGCATGTCCGTCGGTCGCGGCGCCGAGCGACGTCTCGCCCGCGTTCTGATGCGCGCGCGTTGACCCCCCTCGGGGCTCGGATATGATCCCGCCCCCGATGCCCAGTCGCTTCTGCCCCCAGTGCGGGACGGCCGCCGTCCCGAAGGCGAAGTTCTGCATGGAGTGCGGAACGTCGCTCGAGGGGTCCCGGCCGGCGGCGGGCTCCGACGGGTGGCGGCTCACGACGTCGGGCTCCGTCGCGCTCGGTGGGCTGCTCCTCGGCGGACTCGCGATCTGGACGGCGATCCTCTCGCCCGAGCCACCGCGCCCCGGTCTCGGCGCGGGCCGGGTTGCCGCGGCTCCGCCGACGGTGGCCGCCGGCGGGGAGATGCCCCCCGACCATCCGGCCGTCACCCTCCCTCAAGAAGCCAAGACCCTCCTCGACGGCATCGCCGCACGCGCCAAGGAGCAGCCCAAGGACAAGGACGCGTGGCTCCGGTATGCCCAGGCGTCGTATCGGGCCGGTCAGATCGATCCCGCGTATCTCGCGCAGGCGCTCACCGCCTACCAGCACGTGGCCGAGCTGGCCCCCGGTGACACGGAGGCCATCCGCGGCCTCGCCAACGTCCGCTACGACCAGAACGAGCCGCAGCTCGCGATCCCGCTCTACGAGAAGTTCCTGGCACTCAAGCCGGACGATCTCGGCGCACGCACCGATCTGGCCACGATGTATTTCTATGCGGGCCAGGCGTCGCGCGCGATGGCGGTCTACGAGGACGTGCTGAAGCGCGATCCGAAGTTCATCCAGGCGCACGTGAACCTCGGCGTCACGAAGCACCAGCAGGGGGACGACAAGGGCGCCCTCGCCTCCCTCACCACGGCGCGAAACCTCGCCACCGACGAAGAGATGCGCAAGCGCATCGACTCGATGATCGCGGGCCTCGGCATCGCCCCGGCCGGCGGCGGCAACGCAACCGCGAGCGCCCCGGCACCCGCGGGCAAGGGCAGCTCGCCGTTCCAGAGCGCCGTCGAGTCGGCCTTCAAGATGCACCCGATCATGGGACCGCGCATCGTCGGCTTCGAGTGGACCGGACCGGGCGCCGGGCGTGTCCTGGTCGCGGACTTCCCGATGGACAACATGCCGCCGGCGATGCGCGACAAGTTCACCACCCGGCTCGGCGACACGCTGCGCACGGCGCGGACCGAGAACCCCATCGACGGTCCCGTCTCGGTCGAGATCGCCGACGCGGCGTCGAAGCGCGTGATGGTGACGGTGACGCCCTAGGTGTAGCGGCCAGGCACGTTGTTCACATCCGGGGCCTCCTGGAGCAAAGAGTTCGTACCCCTACGAGCCTTCGCCCAGGAGGAGGATACCCGGATGCAAGTCCATCGTAACGCAAAGACGACCCCGAAGGGCAGAGCCCTGATCATCCAGCGGACCGAGGCGGACGGCTGGACGGTGGCGCGCACGGCGGCCGCCTTCGGCGTCAGCTGCCGCACGGTGTGGAAGTGGCGCGCGCGCTATCGCGGGGGCGGGGCGGCGAGTCTGCTCGATCGCCGGTCGCGGCCGGGCCGGATTCGGCATCGGACGCCGCCGCGCCAAGAGCACGCGATCGTGGCGTTGCGGGCCCAGCGGCTGGCGGGCGCGGCGATCGCGCGCCGCCTCAAGATGCCGCGCTCCACGGTCGGGGCGGTGCTGCGCCGGGCAGGCTTGGGCCGCCTGCCGCCGGCGGTGCCCCCGCCGCCGATCGTGCGCTATGAGCGGGCCCGGCCGGGCGAGCTCGTGCACGTCGACATCAAGTCATTGGTGCGCATTGAGCGGGTAGGCCATCGCATCCACGGCGACCGGCGCACCCGCGTCAGTGGCGCCGGGTGGGAGCACGTCCATGTGTGCATCGACGATGCGAGTCGGGTGGCCTACGTCGAGGTGCTCCGGACGCTGCACCACCCGGACGCCGTGGGCTTTCTCGAACGCGCGCTGGCGTGGTTTGCGACGCACGGCGTGCACGTCGAACGCGTCATGACCGACAACGGGTCTGCCTACGTGTCCCGGGCCTTTGCGGCGCTGTGTGCCCGGGCGGGGCTGCGCCATCTGCGCACCCGCCCCTACACGCCCCGGACGAACGGCAAAGCCGAGCGCTTCATCCAGACGCTGCTGCGGGAATGGGCGTACCGCCGCGCGTACCCCACGTCTCGGCGGCGGCAACGTGCGCTCGCACGCTGGCTCCGCTACTACAATCAGCAGCGCCCCCACACGAGCTTGAACTACTGCGCTCCGATCACCCGGCTCCAGCAGGCCTCGGCATGAACAACGTACCTAGCCTCGACACCTAGGGCGTCAGGTCCAGCCCCACTTCACCTTGTTGGCCGCCACCTGCTCGGCGGTTGGATGCTCGATCTTCTTGTTCTGCGCGACCTTGAAGTCGCCCGACAGCTCCATGATCTTGTAGTTGAGCGGCGTGTCGTCCTTGAAGACGTCCGGGACCGCGACCTCTTCGAAGATCGCCTGCCAGGGGCACTCGGGCTCGCACGCCCCGCAGTCGATGCACTCGTCGGGGTGGATGTAGAGCTGGTTCGGAAACTGCGCCTTGTCCGCACCCGTGTACTCGTAGATGCAGTCGACCGGGCACACGGCGACGCAGCCGGTGTCGACGCAGTCGCGGCAGAGCCGAGTGATGATGTACGCCATGGGCTTGTCCTTCCAGAGAGCGGTGGATGATGGAAGAGGCTTCCCCTACCGCCGTCCGCCCGCGGTTTGCAACCGTCGCGCTTTCGAATGCCGCGGTGCTCGGCTACCGTGAGCGCTCGTGATCGGCGTCGGCGTCATCGGAGCGGGCAAGCATGGGCAGCGCTACCTGCAGCACATCCGGACCGACGTGCCGGCACTGCGGCTGGTCGCGTTGTCGCGGAAAGATGCGACGACGGGCGCGCGCCAGGCGACCGATCTGGGCTGTACCTTCCACGCCGACTGGCAGGACCTGGTGGCCGACCCCGCCGTCCGGGCGGTCATCGCCGTCGTGCCGCCGAGCCTGCATCTCGCCATCGCCGAGGCCGTGGCCCGGGCGCGGAAGCCGCTCCTGATCGAGAAGCCACTGGCCCCGACCGGTGCCGCGGCGGCCGCGATCGTACGCACGCTGCGAAACGCCGGCCTGCCGACGCTGATGGCGCACACGCTGCGCTGGAACACGGTGGTCACGGCCCTGCGCGAGCGCCTGCCGGCCCTGGGACCGTTGCGCGCGCTCTACCTGAACCAGCGCTTCGAACCCTCCCCGCTCGACTGGATCGACCGTCCCGAGGTGTCCGGCGGCGGCATCATGCTCCACACCGGGGTCCACAGCTTCGACCTGGTCCGCTTCCTGACGGGCCGGGAGGTCACCCGCGTCTGGTGCCGGACGGTCCGGGCGGTGACGACCCGGACCGAGGACAACTTCACCGCCATGCTGGCACTGGACGGCGCGGACACCCTCGTCGCGGTCAACGGGTCCCGGGCGACGCAGGCGCGGTCGGGGTTGATCGACATCGCCGCGGCCGAGGGCCAGCTCGTCGGCGACCACTACACCGGCTTCGCCTGGAGCGTCCGGGGCGCCGAGCGGACTCCGATCGACATTCCCTCGTCCGTCCCGACCGTCCGCGAGGTGCTGCGGGCCTTCGTGGCCCTGCTCGAGGGAGGCCGTCCGCCACTCGCGACCGTCGAGGACGGCGCCCGGGCGGTCCTCGTCGCCGAGGCCTGCTACCGCTCGGCGGCCGCCGACGGGACCCCGACCCCGGTCGCGGACCTGGTCTGAATTTCCGCTTGACCTCGGCGCCGGCCCGATGTTAACTGAATCCTAGTTCAGTTATGAAGGTCGCGTCAGCAACCAATCGCTTCGAGCGTCGGCGCGAGCGCACGCGCAGCGAGCTCCTCACCGCCGCCACTCGGGTGATGGCCGACAAGGGGCTGCACGACACGAAGATCGCCGACATCGCCGCGGCGGCGGACGTCGGTGTCGGCACCTTCTACCTCCACTTCGAAACCAAAGAGGCCCTGTTCGACGCGGTGGTCGCCGACGCGGTGACCGGGCTCAAGGCCGCGGTCGAGGCCGCCCGCGACGCCGAGACCGATCCCGTCACGCGGCTCCGCGCCGCCAACGTGGCCTTCTGCCGCTTCGTGCAGGAGAACCGGCAGGTGTTCCGCATCGTGTTCGGCCACGCCGCCGCCTACAACGACGTGATCCACGCGGCGCAGGCGGAGTTCGCCGCCGACATCGAGGCGAACGTCCGCGAGGGGATCGCCGCGGGCGCCTTCGCGCCGCTCGACCCCGACCTCGCCGCCCAGGCCATCGTCGGCATGGCGACCCAGCTCCTCACGTGGTGGAGCGCGCAGGAGTCGCTGCCGATGGAAGTCCTCCAGGAAACGATGACCACGCTGGCGCTCAACGGGCTCACCCCCGCGCCCGCCCAGAATACGAAAGGAGCCCGTCATGGCTGAAGCCGCCGTTCGCATCGACCCGGCCGCGAGCGAGAGCGAGATGCTCTCCACCACCTTCGACGCCGCCTACACCTGGAACTACGGCGTCGTCCGCCAGGACCTGCGCAACCTCTACGAGAAGTCCAAGCGCGATCAGTGGAACGCGACCGACCAGCTCGCCTGGGAGACGAGCGTCGATCCCGAGGCCGAGCTCGTCCCCGACTTCCAGATCCCGATCTACGGCACCCACATCTGGGAGAAGCTGACGCCCGGCGAGATCAAGAAGCTCCGCCGCGAGGCGCTGGCGTGGACGCTGTCGCAGTTCATGCACGGCGAGCAGGGCGCGCTGCTGGCCACGGCCCAGATCGTCGACGCCGTCCCGTCGTTCGACGCCAAGCTCTACGGCGCCGCGCAGGTGATCGACGAGGCACGGCACGTCGAGGTGTACGCGCGCTACCTGCGCGAGAAGCTCACCCGCCAGTACCCCTGCAACCAGCACCTGAAGTCGCTGCTCGACCTGATCCTCACCGACGGCCGCTGGGACATGAAGTACCTGGGCATGCAGATCATGGTCGAAGGCCTGGCGATGGCCGCCTTCGGCTACATGCACAAGGTGTGCAGCGAGCCGCTGCTGACCGACCTCACGCACTACGTGATGAAGGACGAGGCGCGGCACGTCGCGTTCGGCGTGCTCGCGCTGCAGGAGCTACTACAACGACCTCCCCGCCAAGGAGCGTCGCGTCCGCGAGGAGTTCCTCTACGAGGGCTGCCGGCTGATGCGCGACCGGCTGCTCATGGAGGACGTCTGGGTGGAGATGGGCTGGACCGTCGACGAGGTCCGCGAGATCGTGCTCCACTCCGAGCAGATGAAGGAATTCCGCAAGATGCTCTTCTCGAAGATCGTGCCCAACGTGAAGCGTCTCGGGCTGCTGACGCCCTGGGTCCGCGAGCGCTTCGCCGAGCTCGACATCCTCAAGTTCGAGCACGAGGAAGCGTCGGCCTGAATCCCGGTAGTCGCGCGGCGACGGCGGCCACGTTGAGGGTCGCCGTCGCCACGCTCACGCCGTCGAGCAGCGACGGCCAGCCGTCCCACGCGGTAGCCACGGCGCCCGCTGCCAGCCCGCACGCGGCCCAGTTGGCGATGCCGGCCGCGTGGCCGAGGCGACTGCGGGCCAGCGCCGCCCGGCGCAGCGACGCGATCGCGTAGGCGCCCACCGACACCGCGATCGAGATCGGCACGATCGGCGCCAGCAGATCGAGCCGTGCCGCCTGGATCGTCCCTGCGAGCACGAAGACGACGTCGCCGACGTTGTCGAGGACGGCGCCACGCGTCGAGGCCCGGCCCGCACGGCGCGCGACCCGCCCGTCCATGAAGTCGGTCGCGGCCGCGGCCGTGAAGATGCCGAGGCGCCGTCCACCCACCCCATCCGAGGGCGAGCGCGAAGAGCGGCGCCGCGACCAGCCTGAACGTGCTCAGCAGGTCGGCCGCCGGCATCAGGCCTTCGCTCCGTCGTGCACCCGGATCGTCCGCTTGCGGCGGTCGCGCCGCAGCAGCACGTAGAGCGCGCCGGCGCCGCCGTCGACGGGCCGCGCGGTCGCGAACGCCAGCACGGTGCGCGCCATGCGCCCGCGGGCGAGCCAGGTCTTCAGCCGCTCCTTCAGCACCGGCGTCTGGTCCTTCGAGTTGAGTCCCCGACCGTGGACGATCAGGACGCAGCGGTGCCCCTTGGTCATGCCGTCGGCGAGGAACGCCTCCGTGGCGGCACGCGCCGACTCCGCGGTCATGCCGTGCAGGTCGAGGTGCGCCTGCCAGGCGAAGTCGCCGCGCCGGAGTCGCCGCACCAGTCGCGGGTCGAGCCCGACGACCATGCCCTCGACGTACTCGCGCGTCTCGGTGACGTCGAAGGCCGTCTCGCCGTTCACGAGATCCGACAGCGCGGCGAACGCCTCGGCCTCCTCGCTGACGGGCGGTCGCGGCTCGGCGGCGGGCGCCGGGCCGTCGACGCGACGCCCCACGCCGCTCGCGAGCGGCCGGACGTCGGTCATCGCGCGCGCGAACAACGTCGGATCATCGACCGGCGCCGGTGGTGCGGGCGGAGCGGGTCGTGGCGCCGGTGGTGCCGGCGGGGCGGCACGCAGTCGCTGCTTCAGCGCCGCGAACGGTGCGTTCAGCGGCGCCGGCGCGGGGGTCTTCGCCGGCACCGGCTTCGGCCGGCCTCCACGAACACGCCGCGCCATGCGCGTCTCCTATCACGGCCCCCGCGCACGCGCCCACTTGCGGGTGCCGGAGGCCGTTGGTATCGCGAGGCGATGCCCACCCCCCAGGAGGTCCTCGAGCGCCTGAAGCAGGTGCGCTACCCGGGCTTCTCGCGCGACATCGTCTCCTTCGGGATGGTGAAGGACGTCGAGGTGTCCTCCGCGGGCGTGATCGTCCAGTTGGCGCCGAGCACGGCGAACGAGGAGGTCGTCGGGCAGATCGTCGAAGCGGTACGCGCCGCGGTCGGCGCGATGCCGGGCGTCGCCGGCGTCGAGGTCCGGCGCGAGCAGGCGCCCGCGCAGCGCCCGCGCGGACCGCAGCCGATCCCCGGCGTCGCGCGCGTGATCGCGGTGGCGAGCGGCAAGGGCGGCGTCGGCAAGTCGACGGTCGCGACCAACCTCGCCCTGGCGCTGGCGCAGCTCGGCCACGCGTCGGCCTCATGGACGCCGACGTCTACGGGCCGAGCATCCCGCTCATGCTGGGCATCACCGAGAAGGCGCGCAACGCCGAGGGGCAGCGCCTGACGCCCGCCGAGGTGCACGGCATCAAGGTGATCTCGATGGGCATGTTCGTCGGCGACGAGACGCCGATCATCTGGCGCGGCCCGATGCTGACCAAGCTGATCACCGAGTTCCTCCGCAACTGCGACTGGGGCGACCTCGACGTGCTGGTGATCGACCTGCCGCCCGGCACCGGCGACGTCCAGCTGACGCTGACGCAGCAGCTGCCGCTCACCGGCGGCATCATCGTGACGACGCCGCAGGACGTGGCGCTCGCCGACGTCCGCCGCGGCATCCAGATGTTCGCGCAGGTGAAGACGCCCGTGCTCGGCCTCATCGAGAACATGAGCTTCCACGTCTGCAGCGGCTGCGGCGCGCGCGCCGACCTCTTCGGCCACGGCGGCGGCGCCGCGCTGGCGAAGGAGCTCGGCATCCCGCTCCTCGGCGAGATCCCGCTGGTGCGCGCGATCCGCGAGGCGGGCGACCAGGGCACGCCGATCGTCGCCGCCCAGCCGTCGCACCCGCAGGGTCGCGCCTTCCGCGAGATCGCCGAGCGCGTGCTGGTGCGGCTGACGGAAGCCGACCGCCCGCAGCTGCGCGTCGTGTCGTAGCCGCTACGCGCTCGCGGGCGGCGAGCGGAACGACGACAGCAGGAGCAGCGCCACGCCGACCGAGATCGCCGAGTCGGCGACGTTGAACACCGGCCACGCGAGGTCGTCCCAGTGCAGCAGCACGAAGTCGATCACCTCGCCGTAGCGGAGCCGGCAGATGAGGTTCCCCGCCGCACCGCCGAGCACCATGCCGAGCGCCGCGATCTGCCACGGGCGGTCCTCTGGAGTCTGGCGCAGGTAGCTCGCCAGCAGGAACATCGCCGCGACCGTGATGCCGACGAAGAGCGAGAGCCGGAGGACGGACGGGGCGCCGGCGAGCAGGCTGAACGCGGCGCCCGTGTTGCGCGCGTAGGTGATCGACAGGAACGGGAGCAGCGGAATCTCCTCGTGCAGGATCATCGTCTCGCGGACGATCGCCTTGGTGAACTGATCGGCGATCAACACGGTGACCGCCACCAGCACGGCGAGACGATAGCGCCGGTCGCCGAAGCTCACGCGAGCACGCCGGCGCAGCGCGAGCAGAGCGTCGGATGCCGGGGATCGGCACCGAGCGGGACGGACGAGCCAGCAGCGCGCGCACTTCGTCCCCGGTCGCCCGCTCGACGAGCACCCCGAGCCCGGGGAGCAGCGGGCTCTCGACCGCGCGCGGATCGTCGGCGAGCACGACCTCGCTCACCAGGAGCAGCGTCGCCAGCTCCGGGCCCTCGGCCACCAGGAGCTGCCCGAGCGCCCCGGACGCGCGCAGAGTCAGACGGACCTCGGAGCGGCTGCTTCACCAGTCCCTGCTGGCGCGCCTCCTCGATCGCCTTGCTGGCGGCGGTGCGCACCGCGAGGACGCGCTCGACGTGCGTCGCCAGCGCCGCGTCGCGCCACGCGGCGGGGATCGTGGGCAGACCGGCGATGAGCACGCTGGGCGTCGTCTTCGCCGCCGGCAGGTGCTGCCACAGCTCGTCGGCGGTGAACGAGAGCACCGGCGCCATCAGCCGCACCAGGACGTCGAGGATGCCCGCGAGCGCGGTCTGCGTCGCGCGGCGCTCCGGTGCGTCGGCGCGCTCGCAGTAGAGGCGGTCCTTGCGGACGTCGAGGTAGAGGCTCGAGAGGTCGACGCTGCAGAAGTTGTTGAGCGCGTGGTAGACGACGTGGAAGTCGTAGGCCTCGTAGGCCGCGCGCACGCGATCGGCCAGCGCGGCGGCGCGGTCGAGCGCCCAGCGGTCGAGCGCCGGCAGGCGATCGATCGGCACGGAGTTCGCCGCCGGGTCGAAGTCGTACAGGTTCGAGAGCAGGAAGCGCGCCGTGTTGCGGATGCGGCGGTACGCCTCGACGAGCTGCCCCACCATCTCCTGGTCGGAGATGCGGAGGTCCTGGCGGAAATCCTGGGTCGCGACCCAGAGGCGCAGGATGTCGGCGCCGTGGCGGTTGACGACCTCGTCGGGCTCGACCATGTTGCCGAGCGACTTGGACATCTTGAGCCCGTTGCCGTCGACCAGGAAGCCGTGCGTCAGCACCGTGTCGTACGGCGCGCGCCCCTCGAGCGCGACGCCGGTGAGCAGCGCGCTGTGGAACCATCCCCGGTGCTGGTCGCTGCCCTCGAGATAGAGATCGGCGTGACCGCCCAGCTCGGGCCGCCGGCCGACGACCGACAGCCAGCTCACGCCCGAGTCGAACCAGACGTCGAGGATGTCGGTCTCGCGGCGGAAGGTGGTGCCGTTGCAGGCCGCGCACCGCGTGCCCGCGGGCACCAGCTCGGCGACGTCGCGGACGAACCAGGCGTCGGCGCCCTCGGTGTCGAAGATCGCGGCCACGTGCTCGCAGAGCGCCTGGTTCGCGATCACCTCGCCGCAGCCCTCGCAGTAGAGGGCGACGATCGGCACCCCCCAGTCGCGCTGGCGCGACAGGCACCAGTCGGGTCGCGTCGCGATCATGCCGTGGATGCGCTCGCGGCCCCATTCCGGGATCCAGCGCACGCGGTCGATCTCGGACAGCGCCCGATCCCGCAGGCCGTTGCGCTCCATGCCGATGAACCACTGCTCGGTGGCGCGGAAGACGATCGCGTTCTTGCAGCGCCAGCAGTGGGGATAGCTGTGGGCGAAATCCTGCGCGGCGAGGAGCGCGCCGTGGTGGCGGAGGTGCGCGACGATCTTCGGATCGGCGTCGAAGACGCGCTCGCCCTTCCACTCCGCGACCTCGTCCGTGAAGCGCCCGCGGCCGTCGACCGGCGCGTAGACGTCGAGCCCGTACTTGAGCCCGGTCTCGTAGTCCTCCTGGCCGTGGCCGGGCGCGGTGTGGACGAGCCCCGTGCCGCTGTCGAGCGTGACGTAGTCGGCCAGCACGACCGGCACCACACGGTCGAGCCACGGATGGCGGAGCGTCGCGCCCTCGATGTCGCGGCCCTGGAAGCGGGCGCGCTCGCGGAGCGGCTCGGCGATGCCCATCGCCTTCGCCAGCGCCGGGACCAGCGCGGCGGCGACGACGAGGAGCCGGCCGCCCGCCTCGACGACGACGTACTCGTGCCGCGGGTGGACCGCGACGGCGAGGCTGGCGGGAAGCGTCCACGGCGTGGTCGTCCATGCCGCGGCGGCGACGCCCTCGAGACCCGCGAGCGGCGCCGGCAGCGTCCCGGTGAACGGATACGCGACGTACACCGACGGCGACGTGACGTCGGCGTACTCGACCTCGGCCTCGGCGAGCGCCGTCTGACACGACGGACACCAGTGCACCGGCTTCTTGCCACGGTAGACGAGACCCGCGGCGAGGCAGCGGCCGAGGGCCCGCACCTCGTCGGCTTCGTACACGGGATCCATCGTCAGGTACGGATGCGCCCAGTCGCCGAGGACGCCGAGCCGCCGGAAATCGGCACGCTGGAGGTCGACGAACTTCGCCGCGTAGGCGCGACAACGGGCCCGCACCTCGCCCTTCGACATCGCGTTCTTCTTCGCGCGGCCGATCTCCTGCTCGACCTTCAGCTCGATCGGCAGCCCGTGGCAGTCCCACCCGGGCACGTATGGCGCCTGGAAGCCGGCCATCGCGCGGCTCTTCACGACGAGATCCTTCAGGATCTTGTTGAGCGCCGTGCCGAGATGCGCGCGACCGTTGGCGTACGGCGGGCCCGTCGTGGAGGACGAAGCGGGGCTTCCCCGCGTTCGCCTCCTGCAGGCGACGGTAGAGGTCGATCGCCTCCCAGCGCGCCAGGATCTCGGGCTCGCGCTGCGCCAGGTTGGCGCGCATCGGGAAATCGGTGCGCGGGAGGTTGAGCGTCTCCTTGTAGTCCATGGGCGGCGGGAGCGGGGAAGGTATCAGCGCGGCGCGAATGCCGCCAGCGCGCGCTCGACCGCGGCGGCGCGAGGCTCACCGACCGGATTCGGGAAGACGATCACCATCGACGCACCCGCCATCTGGTAGGCACGGATGCGCTCGTGGCAGGCGTCGGGATCGCCGACCAGCGTCGTCGCCGACGCCATCGCATTGCTCACCGCGGCCTCGGCCGCGGCGACGTCCTTCCGCTTCCACGCGGCGCGCACGGCCGCCACCTCGTCGGCGAAGCCGCTCTGCGCCAGCATGTTGCCGTAGAACTGCAGGTTCGCGTAGCGCGAGAGCATGCGCTTGGCCTCGTGCAGGCACGCACCGCGGTCGGGACCCAGGTAGGCGGTGGTGAAGTGGCAGACGTCGAGCGCGTCGACACTGCGTCCGGCAGCGCTCGCGCCTTCGCGCAGCGCGTTCATCGCGCGTGGGTACCGCTCGAGCGGGAAGAGATTGTAGATGACGCCGTCGGCGATCTCGCCCGCGAGCGCGATCATGCGCGGCTGCAGCGCGGCGGCGAGGATGCGCGGCGGCGTCGCCGGCCGCGGCTGATGCCCGCCCTTCACCCAGGCGTTGCGGCAGACCGCGATCGTGTCGCGCATCTTGGCGTAGGTGTCGCCCATCTCGATGCCGAGCGACGCGTTGACGGCCCGGTGTCCGACGCCGAGCCCGAGCAGCAGCCGCCCGTGCGAGAACTCCTGCACGGCGGCCGCCTGCTGTGCGAGGAGCGTCGGATGGCGGAGGTAGACGTTGGCGATCGCGGTGCCGACCTTGAGCCGCGTGGTCGCCTGCGCGACGGCCTGCGCATAGGCGAGTGAGTCGTTGAACGACTCGGGGATGAAGACCGCCTCGTAGCCCAGCTCCTCGGCCCGCCGGGCCCAGGCGACGATGTCCCGGGGGGACGCGTCGCGCATGGGGGAGAACGAGAAGGCGAGCCGATTCGTGCGGTTCATGCGCCCCAATAGACCAGCCGCACCGGACCGGGCAACGCGGCGTTGCCGCGCCACGGGCCCTGCGGTAGACCAGACAGCGCCATGCCGCGCCGTATGACGCTCCACTTCCAGGAGGGCGGCCTCGCCGCCTACGAGCCCGTCGCCGAGGAGGGCACCCCACAGCCCTGTGCCCTCGGGCAGCCCTGGGTGAACGAGGACACGCAGCACACGCTCGCGAAGGTGAAGATTCCCCGCACGGACCCCTGGGGACGCCCGCTTCCCGTCGAGCCGAAGCGCGGCTGACGTCGCGGGGCGGAACCATGCCGCGCGCCGTCCGTCCCGTGCTCGTGGCGCTCGCCGTCGCGGCCATCGTCGCCGCGGGCTACGTCTTCGATCTGTCCGCGTACGTGACGGTCGACGGCATGCGGGCGCTCATCGCCCGCTGGGAGCCCTACGGGCCCCTCGTGTTCATGGGCATCTGCATCGCGGGCATCCTGCTGCACATGCCGGAGATCGTCTTCATCGCGCTCGGCGGGATCGTCTTCGGTCCGCTGCTCGGGTTCGTCTACGGCTGGACGGCATCCGTCATCGGGACGACCCTCAGCTTCTGTATCGCGCGCTATGTGCTGCGGTCGTCGGTCGAGCGGTCGCTCCAGCGCGGCGGGTTCAAGCGCCTCCAGGATCTCGACCAACGGCTCTTCCGCAACGGCTTCCGCACCGTCCTCGTGCTGCGGCTCCTGCTCTTCATGGCGCCGCCGCTCAACTGGGCGCTCGGCGTCAGCGCCGTGCGGCTGGGCCACTACGTGGCGGCGACGGCGCTCGGGGTCGTCCCCGGCATCACCCTGACGGTCCTCTCGGCGGGCGAGTTCGCCGAGCACGGCATGCGCGCGCTGCTGCACCCGAAGACGGCCATTCCGATCGCGCTCGCGATCGCGTTCTTCGTCGCCGCGGCGATCCTGAGCCGCCGCACGCTCGCGCGCGACGAGCCGAGCTGAAGCGCTAGAAGGGCGAGCCGCCGTCGGGGGCGACGGCGATGCGACCCGCCTCGACGACGACCGGCACGACGCGGCGGCCACCGGTCAGCTTGAGGAGCTCCGGGATCGTCTCCGGTTGCGCGCGGACGTCGATCTCGCGCACCACGGCGCCGCGCCCAGCGAGCTCGGCGCGCTTCGCGGCGCAATGCGGGCAGCCGGCCGTCACGTAGAGGAGGACCGGCGCCCCCGGACTCACGGCCGTTCCGTCGACGCGATCAGGGTCGCGGCGGCGCTGAACATGCCGCCGAGGCCGTGGCAGATCGCGGTGCGCGCGTCCTTCACCTGCCGCGGGCCGCACTCGCCGCGCAGCTGGCGCACGGCCTCGACCAGCGTGAACATCCCGTACATCCCGGTGTGGGTGTACGAGAGGCCGCCGCCGTTGGTGTTCATCGGGAAGTCGCCGCCGGGCGCGGTGCGCTGGCCGGACACGAACGCGCCGCCCTCACCCCGTTTGCAGAAGCCCGTCGCCTCGAGGCCCATGATCGGCACGATGGTGAACGCGTCGTAGAACATCGCGACGTCGATGTCGGCGTGCGTGACGCCCGCCATCGCGAACGCCTGGCGACCCGAGACCTCCGCCGCCTCCCAGCGCGAGAAGTCGCGCATCTGGCTCACGTGCACGTGCGACGCACATTCCCCGGTGCCGAGCACCCACACCGGCGGTTTGCGGAGCTCGCGGGCGCGGTCGGCCGACGTGACGACCACCGCGCCGCCGGCGTCGGTGACGAGACAGCAGTCGAGGAGATGGAGCGGCCAGGCGACGAGCCTCGAGGCGAGCACGTCGTCGACGCTGATCGGATCGCGCATCATCGCCCGCGGGTTCAGACTCGCCCACTTGCGGGTGGCGACCGCCACCTCCGCGAGCTGCGCGCTGGTGGTGCCGAAGTCGTGCATGTGCCGGGTCGCCGCGAGGGCGTATCCGGTCGGCGGGCCGGCGAGGCCGAAGGCGCTCTCGAACTGCATCCGCTCGGCGTCGGGACCGAAGCGCGTGCCCGGCATGCCGACGCGCGACGCGCCGCTCTCGCCGTGGGTGATGAGCGCGACGTCGCAGAGCCCAGCGGCGATCGCGCCCATCGCGTGCTGCACGTGGGCGATGAACGAGCAGCCGCCGATCAGCGTGCCGTCGAGATAGCGTGGTCGGATGCCCATGTACTCGGCCGTCTCGGCCGCCATCCACCGGCCGGCGCTGAACACGCCGTCGACGGCGTCCTTCGAGAGCCCCGCGTCGGCCAGCGCGTTGCGCGCCGCCTCGGCGTGCAGCGCCAGCGCGCTCTTGTGCGGCAGCTTCCCGATCTCGTCGGACTCGCCCGCGCCGACGATCGCGACGCGCCCGCGCATCGTGCTCTGGTTCATCGCGCCGCTCCGGCGGGACGGAACAGCGGCAACGCGACGTCGTCGGACAGGTCCCTGAAGACCACCTCGACCGGCATGCCGATCGTGAGCTTCGCGGGATCGGCGTCGACGTCGATCAGGTTGGTCATGAGCCGCGGGCCCTCGTCGAGATCGACCATCGCGATGACGTACGGCGTCCCGAGCGCGAAGTTGGGCAGCCCGCGGTGCACGACGGTGAAGGTGTTGAGCCGTCCCCGCCCGCTCACGCGCTGCCAGTCGAGGTCGGAGGAGAGGCACGACGGACAGGCCGCGCGCGGGTAGTAGAAGAGCGTGCCGCACGCGCGGCATTTCGGCAGCACCAGCTCGTGGCGTCGCGCCGCGGCCCAATAGGGCCGGCTCTCGGGCGTCGGCGTGAACGGCGGTCCGGGGGGCTGGGGCATCGTGACCTCTGCGGGTAGACTTCGCGTCCGGCTTTGGTGTAGCTGGCTCGTATAGTGGGAGGGTTCCTCCCGAATCAAGCGCGCATGCTCCGTTTCGTCACCGCGCTGCTCCTCGCTCTGGTACTCCCGGCCGGCGCCGCGACGACGCTGATCGGCTGGGAAGAGGCCGACCAGCACGTCGGCGAGGAGGTCATCGTCCGCGGCCGCGTCCTCGGCGTCCACTGCGCGCCCTCGTCCTGCCTCCTGGCGTTCGACCCCAGCTTCAATCGCTTCACGGTGCTCATCCCCGCGGAGCACTTCGACGCCTTCCCGCCCGATCGGCTCGAGGACACCTTCTCGGGCAGGAAGGTCCAGGTCCACGGCACCATCCGCATGAAGGAGCGGAAGCCCGAGATCGTGATCGACGATCCCGCCGACCTGAAGGTCACCATGTCGGAGCGCATGCGCGAGGAGCGCGAGGCCGACCAGGAGCGCGCCCAGGTCCACCTGGAGATGCTCGACCGCCTCGGCGAGGTGCTCGAACGTCTCGAGAGCCTCACCGAGCGGATGGCCCAGGTCCAGGACCGCATGGACGTCCTCCTCGGGCAGCTCGAGCAGCGCACGGCGATGGTGGCCGCGCAGCAGCAGGCGCTGCTGGCCCAGTCCGGCGAGCCGCAGACCCCGACCGCGCCGGAGAACTGGGGCCTGCCGCAGCCGCGGCCCGTCTACGAGGCGCTCCGCACCATCAAGCGCGGCATGACGAGCGACCAGGTCCAGCGGCTGGTCGGCACGCCCGATCGCGTCGAGTACGGCTCCGGCGGCGCGGCGATCTGGTACTACGGGTTCGGACGCAGCATCAGCTTCGACGGCCGCGGGCGCGCACAGGCGCTCACCGGCTTCCCGCAGCCGTAGGCGTCAGCGGCGCTCGCGAATCAGGGTGACCAGCGCGGGCAGGACCTCGCCGGCGGGCCCCTGCAGGCTGTGACGTGCCAGCACGCTCAGCTCGGTCTCGTAGGGATTCACCTCGATCACGTCCCCGCCCCGCTCGTGGACCGAGAACGGGAACTGCGCCGCGGGATAGACCGTCGCCGAGGTCCCCGCGACCAGCACGCAATCGGCCCGCTCGCTCTCCTCGTGGCACTGCTCGAGTACGTCCGGCGGGATGGGCTCGCCGAAGGACACGGTGTCGCTCTTCAAGAGTCCCGCGCAGCGCGGGCAACGCGGCGGCAGCTCGCCGATGTCGATCTCCTCGCGCGCGAAGCGCGTCACGCACTGCAGACACCGGATGAGCGTCGCGTTGCCGTGGATCTCGAGGAGTCGCTGCTGGCCGGCGAGGCGATGCAGGTTGTCGACGTTCTGCGTGATGGTGGCGCGCAGCACGCCCAGGTGCTCGAGCTCGACCAGCGCCAGATGCCCGGGGTTGGGTCGTGCCGCCCGGAGCGTCGTCCACAGCTCGCGCATCGGCCCGGAGGGATTGAGCCGCTCCTCCCACGCCCGGCGCGGGTCACGCAGGAAGCGCTGGTAGCCGTCGAGGGGCGGCTCGCCGTACTTCGTCCACAGGCCGCCCGGACCACGGAACGGGGGGATGCCGCTCTCCACCGACAGCCCGGCGCCGGTCAGCGCGATCACGTAGCGTGCCGCGACGAGACTCGCGGCGGCAGCCTCGAGCGCCTCGCGCGTGACGCCGTCCACGCCGGATATGTCCTGCCGCCCGGCGCGCGAGTCAACCCGGATGGGCGCCGTGTTTGACACGGGCCGCCGGCCCCCGCATCCACAACGGCGATGTCGCAGCGTGCGCCCGTCACCGGGGTGATCCTCGCGGGCGGCCGCGCGTCGCGCATGGGCGGGCGCGACAAGGCGTTCGCCGCGGTCGACGGCGAGCCGATCGCGGCCCGGACGATTCGGCTGTTCCACGAGCTGTTCCCGCAGGTGCTCGTCGCGACGACCCGCCCCGAGCGGTTCCTGACCCTCGAGGTCGAGACCACCGTGGATCACGTCCCCGGCGCCGGGCCGCTCGGCGGCATCCACGCGGCGATCCTCGCCAGCCGGCATCCGCACGTGTTCGTCGCCGCCTGCGACATGCCCGGACTGGACGCCGACGTGATCCGCTTCCTCGTCGGTCGGATCGGCGCCACGGACGCGATCGTCCCCTGCTGGGAGAACGACGTCGAACCGTTGCACGCGGTGTACGCCGTCCGCTGCCTGCCGACGATCGAAGACAACCTGCGTCGCGGGGAGTTCGGACTGCGCGAGCTCCTCGCGCGCCTCGACGTCGACTGGGTGAGCGAGAACGAGCTCCGCCGTCTCGACGGCAGCACGCGCAGCCTGATCAACGTGAACACGCCGGAGCAGCTGGCCGCGGTCGGCGGCCGCTTCGACGAGCCGTGACGGCGCGGCACGATCCGGGCGGCGAGCTGGTCGACGTCGTCGACGGCGAGGGCCGCACGGTCGGCCGGGTGACGCGCCGCGAGATGCGCGCCCGTCATCTCCCCCACCGCAGCTGCTACCTTCTCGTGTTCGATCGCCTGGCGCGCCTGTTCATCCACCTGCGCACCCCCGACAAGGACGTCTATCCCTCGCACTGGGACGTCGCGGTCGGTGGCGTCCTCGCCGCCGGCGAGTCGTTCGACGCCGGCGCCGCGCGCGAGCTCGAGGAGGAGCTGGGCATATCGGCCCCGCTCGACCCGCTCTTCCCGTTCCGCTGGTCCGACCCGCACTCGATCGTCCACGGCATGGTCTACCGCGTCGTCCACGATGGGCCGTTCGTCCTCCAACCCGAGGAGATCGTGCGCGGCGAGTTCGTGACGCTCGCCGACGTCACGACCCGCGCCGCCCGCGACCCCTTCTGTCCCGACGGCCTCGCCGTCCTCGCCGAGTTCACCGCGCGGAACGGCTAGAGTCTGATGACGAGGCGCTGTCCGGGCTTCAGGCGAGACGATCGCAGGCGATTGGCGGATCGCAGCGTGGTGATGGTCACGCCGTGGCGGCGCGCCACGTTCGCCAGCGAGTCACCCGGCTTCACGCGGTAGCGGACGATCCGATCGCCTCGCCGCGGCGCCGCGCGGGTGGCGACGACGACCGGCGGTTCCGGCGCGGGCAACGTGAAGTAGCGGTCGGCGTGACGCTGGACGTGGAGCGCGGCGAGGAACTCGGCGTAGAAGTTCCGCGACGCGAAGCCGAATCCCGGACCGCGGTAGTGCGTCACGAGCGCACCGAGGTCGTCGGTGCCGACGACGCGGCGCGCGCGCATCACGCCGCTCGGACCGTGGTTGTAGGCCGTGATGGCGAGCGGCCAGCTGCCGGTCAGGTCGTGGAGATGGGCGAGGAACCGGGCGGCGGCCCGGGTCGCCTGCACGGGGTCGCGGCGGTCGACGGACCCCTCGGGTGCCCATCGCTCCGCCGTGTCGGCGGTCAGCTGCCACATGCCCGAGGCCCCGGCGCTGGAGGTGGCGCCCGGATGATACGACGACTCGACGAGCGGCAGGGCCGCGAGCGCCACGGGGACCCCGGCACGGGACAGCTCGCCGCGCACCATGGGCAGGAACCGACGCGCCCGGACGAGCCCATCCGCGAACACCTCGCGCATGCCGCGCTGGAGGCGGATGCGGTCGCGATCGAGCGCCTCGCCGAGGACGGCGGTCAGCTCGGGCCGCAGCAGCCGCTCGATGGGATCGGGGCCCCACAGGCGTCGGAGTCGCAGGTCTGCCAGGACGCGATCGACGCGGGGCGCCAAAACGTCCTCGCGACCCCACGGGACGTCCTGGACGACCTCGTAGACCCGCCCCGGCTCGACCCGGTCGTGGATCACGACGTCGTTCCGGGACCAGCGGGTGAAGACCTCGACCCAGAACCGGACCGCCGGTGCGATCTCCGGCGGGACGGGGAAGTCCTCCGTGGCGAGCGCCGGCGCGGTCGCATCCAGCGCCAGCGCCAGGGCGCCGACACGCGCGACACGCATCGGCCACCGTTTCGGGCCACCACCACCCCACCTCCGCCACCTCCGGGATCCGCGTGCCATCACCACCAGCACCTCCGGGACTCGGGCGTCGGGTTGGGGCCCCCTTAGCCCAGCCCCGGAACCCTGGCAACACGCTGTGGGATTCGACGCGAAATCCTTGACAGCTTTTGCGGCGGCTTCTTATAAACCTGCGCGCCATGCAGCACTCGCTGTGGGCGTTGCGAGGGGGGTGAACGATGGCGAGCGCGCGACACCGGAGCTGGCCGCGAATCCTGCTGACGCTGTTGATCGGCGCGACGCTGCGCGTCGTTCCCGCACATGCCGTCCAGGTCGATGACCGCGGCGAGATGCAGCTCGGGCTGCGCGCGTACATCGCCGGCCGCGTCGGCACCGAGAAGATGGGCAGCGACGACAACCCGTTGGTGTGGCCGTCGTCGCCCGCCGGAAGTCTGCGGCAGAATCGCTACTTCCTCCAGATCAAGTTCGATCAGAACCTCAAGCGGCTCTCGCACGAGGGGTGGGGGCCGGCGCGGCTCTTCGGGTGGATGAACCTCGACACCTTCGGGTACTCGCTCCAGTACCGCGGTGAGTGGGAGGGGCTCTACGACTTCGGCCCCCAGGAGTTCTCGGACTCCGCCCGACGGCTGGAGGCCTTCCGTGGCGAGGCGCCGCTCGGACTCGGCGCCGAGCTCGAGCCTCAGTACATCAAGAACCGGGTCGATCGGCTCGACAAGCGCGCGCGGGTACGCAACCGGCTCTTCCTCGCGTACGTCGACTTCGAGAAGGGACCCGTCTTCCTCCGCGTCGGGAAGCAGGTGCTGTCCTGGGGCGAGACCGACGTCTTCCGCCTGCTCGACAACATCAACCCGCTCGACGCGTCGTTCGGCGGCTTCCTGATCCCGCTCGACGAGCGCCGCATCCCGCTGCCGATGGCCCGCGCCAGCTACAACTTCGGCAACCTGGGACCGCTGAACGACGCCTACATCGAAGGCTACGGCGCGTTCGGCAACAGCGTTGCGACCATCCCCGGCATCCCCAACGGCTCGGTGTGGATCCCCGGCGGCCTGGGACAGCCGCAGCAGCAGGTGTTCGTCGACGTCGATGACCCGGGGCTCGCCGACCTGCGCGGCGGCGCCCGCTTCGTCTTCAACTGGCACGATGTGACGTGGTCGCTGGCGCACTACTGGACCTATCTCGACACGCCCGGCGTGCGCTTCAAGGTTCCCGGATGCACCACGCTGTCCGACGGCACGACGACCTGCCTCCCGTCGTTCCAGAATCCGATCATCGGCACGCAGGCCTTCCCGCGCGTGCCGATCACCGGCGGCTCGTTCACGTTCCCGGTCCCGTCCCAGTACCTGATCGTCCGCGGCGAGATGGCATACTTCAACGGCGAGCCGTTCAACCGGCAGGGCAGGGGCAACAGCGCCGACTCGGACGCCTTGCCCGGAACCCCCGGATACGAGCGGCTGGTCCGGGAGAACAACGTCACCGGGTCGATCAACCCGTTCATCTACCCCGGGTTCACCAACCTCTGCCTCTCCCCGACCCAACCAGGATGCCGCAAGACAGCCATCCAGGGGTTCGTGCTGCGGAAGAACACGTTCAACATCGCGCTGGGCTTCGACCACAACCGCTGGATCCGGTGGCTCAACCCGCACCAGACGTTCTTCATCAGCACCCAGGTTTTCTACAAGCACGTGTTCGACTCTCCGGGCGACCTGGCCCTGCCCGTCACCTATCGCAGCATCGAGCTCCAGCCCAGCACGGCAGCCATCTACAACGTCGCGTTCAAGAGCTGCGGCCCCAACAAGAAGCGGTACTGCAATCTGCAGCCGCGCCTGTTCCGCCTCGCGGACAACCAGGTCCTGCAGACGCTGGCGATCTTCACCTCGTACTTCAGCGGCCGCGTCACCCCGATCCTTTCAGTCTTCTATGACTGGCAGGGCTCCCTCACCCTCCAGCCCGGCGTGACCCTGGTCCGGGACCCGTTCCGTCTCGTGATGGACTACACGGCGATCCTCGGGTCGCCCACGGGCCAGACGGGGACGCTCCGGGACCGCGACAACATCCGGATGCAGGTCGAATACACGTTCTGACGATTCGGGAGGACAACCGGTCGTAGAGCCGTCCGACCGGTCGGCGAGGGGCAGAAGGATCCTCCCGTGGCATTGACAGCTCGAAGCGTGGGGCGCTAAACGCGCCGGATCACGCTCGCGCTGCCCCTCGGGCGGGCCTCCCGGCGCCCCCGCGCGACCCGGGCCACCGCCGAGGGTCGTCGACCCGGCGCCGTGTCAGGAGGTTGGTTCATGCGAATGGCGTTCGTCGCGGCGCTCGGGCTGCTCGCGATCGTGCCCGGCCTCGCGAGAGCGGCCGGGGCGACGGTCAAGGCCGGTGACGTCAAGCAGGGGCTGTTCGCCACCTGCTTCGCCGACGCGAAGACCGGCTGGATGGTCGGCGAGCTGGGACGCATCTTCCGGACGACCGACGGCGGGCTCACCTGGGAGCGCCAGGACGCCGGAACGAAGCGGCCCTTCTTCACCGTCACCTGCGTCGACCCCAAGACGGTCTGGATCGCCGGCAAGGAGGGCAGCGTCTACGGCACCGACCGACGGCGGTGCCACCTGGGCCGCCGCCACCACCGGCTCGACCCGCCACCTCTTCAGCCTCCGCTTTCCCACCGCCACGCGCGGCCACGGCGTCGGCGACTTCGGCACCATGCTGCACACCGAGGACGGCGGGAAGACGTGGCAGACGCAGCCCATCGCCGAACATCGTCAAGCTTCCCGACAGCGCGCTCGACACCGGCGTCGACCCCGGCGACGTGAACCTCTACGCGATCGCCTACGCCGACCCGGATCACGCGTGGGTCGTCGGCGAGTTCGGCACGATCATGGCCAGCACCGACGGGGGCCGCACCTGGACGCCAGCAGCACGCGCCCGTCGAGAGCACCCTGTTCGGCGTCTACTTCGCCGACGCGCAGCGTGGCTGGGCGGTGGGCATCGACGCCGTCATCCTCGCCACGACCGACGGTGGCAGCACCTGGACAGCCGTGACCCCACCGATCACGCAGCGGTCCTTCTACGACGTCGCCATCGCCGGCAACACGGGCTGGATCACGGGCGACTCGGGCACGATGCTCCGAAGTAGCGACGGCGGCGCCACCTGGGTCGTCGAGCCGCTGCCGATCCAGCTCGCCGCACATTGGATACGCTCGGTCTGGCTCGGCCCGTCGGGCAAGGGGCTGGCCGTCGGCAACGAGGGTCTCGTCTTCCAGCTCGACGGTTCCACCCTCACTCGGCTCACCGAAAGGGCGTCATGATCTCGAAGAAGCGGATCGAGCAGTACCTCTACTTCCTCCTTCGCAATCGCATGGCGGTCTCGATCGTCATCGCGGTCATGACGGTCTTCTTCGCCTACCAGACCACGCACGTGAAGGTGACGCCGAACTTCCTCGACTTCTACCCGGGGCCCAGCTCGATCAAACTCTTCGGGCACGAGTGGCAGTGGCGTGCCGGCCACCCCTACATCAAGATCTACAACGACTTCCGACGGATGTTCGGCAGCGCCAACGTCCTCACGGTCATCCTCGAGAAGAAGCCCGGGACGGGTGACGTCTACAACCCGACGACGCTGCAGAAGCTCGACACGATCACCCGGCGCCTGGTCGAGACCAAGGGCGTCGTGCCGTACCAGATCCAGTCGATCGCCCACCCGAAGATGAAGAGTCTGACCACCTACGGCGGGGCGATCCAGATCCGCGAGGTGTTCTTCCCCGGCGTCCCGAAGACGCAGGAGGACGCCGACCGCGTGAAGTTCGCCGTCTACTCGACGCGGGGGATCCGCGGCCTCTACGTCTCGGACGACGACACGCGCCGTCCTCGCGCACGCCGGTTTCTGGGAAGAGGATCTCGACTTCAACTACCTCTACGATCGGATGATGCAGCTGAAAGCCGACGTCGAGGACGAGAACCACACCGTCTACATCACCGGCTTCCCGTGGCTGTACACGTCCGTGCTGCGCTACGTCCCCGAGGTACGCGAGGTGTTCGTCGTCACCATCGGCGCCCTGTGCTTCCTCCTGTGGAACTACTTCCGCACCTGGACGGGCGTGTGGGTGCCGATCTTCTCGGGTCTGCTCTCCAGCGTCTGGGCGCTCGGCCTGATCCCGCTGATGGGACTCAACCTCGATCCGCTGGTGCTGGTCGTGCCGATCTTCCTCTCGGCACGCGCACTGTCGCACTCGGTCCAGTCGATGGACCGCTATCACGAGGAGTACCACAAGCTGCACGACAAGAGCCGCGCGATCGTCGAGTCGTACGCGCACCTGTTCCCGCCGGCGATCGCCTCGGTGCTGAGCGACGGCATCGGCATCCTGCTGGTCGCCATCGCGCCGATTCCGCTCATCCAGAAGGTCGCGGTGTTCTCGAGCTTCTGGATCATCTCGATCATCATCAGCGTGGTGACGCTGCACCCGATCATCCTCTCGGTGATCAACCCGCCCGGGCGTCCACGACGCCAAGTACCCGGCGTGGTCGAAGTGGCTCGGCCGGATCACGCTCGTCGTCGGCTCGATCGTCTTCGCGCTCTACGTCGGGCGGATCGCGCTCGACCTGCTCGGGCCCGCCCGCTTCGCGGTGATGCTCGGGATCGGCCTCGCCCTCTACCTGTTCCAGGACCCGGTCTACAACGGCATCACGCGCGCGACCATCGCGGCGAGCGCCGGCTGGAAGCGCTGGGCTGGCGCGATCCTCTCGATCGCGCTCATCCTCATCTGCCCGATCTGGGGCTGGAGGCTGAAGGTCGGCGACATGACCCCGGGCGCCGCACTGCTCTTCCCCGACCACCCGTACAACGTCGCCTACGCGAAGCTGAACGAGAAGTTCCTCGGGGCGAGCCAGCTCGTCGTCATCGCCGACTCGGGAAAGCCCGACGGCATGAAGGACGTCCGTCCGCTGACGCAGCTCGAGGAGTTCGCCGACCACATGGAAGGCGTCGAGGGCGCCGGCGCGTCGATCACCGTCGTCGACATCGTGAAGCAGCTGCAGCGGCTCTTCCACGAGGGCGAGCCCAAGTGGGGCTTCGTGCCCGACAAGCAGAAGTACATCGCCGAGGTGTTCTACCAGTTCACGCAGAGCGGCCAGGGCGACGCGCTGGAACGCTTCCTGTCGAACGACGCGCGCTACGCCACCGTGATCACGCTCTTCCACGGCTACTCCCACGACACGATCATGAACGCGATCGCCTCGGGGAAGGAATGGGCGGCGAAGCACGCGGAAGGCGACACCAAGTTCCTCTTCGCCGGAGGCCTGTTCGGCGTGCTCGCCGCGGTGAACGAGGCCGTCGACAACTCCTACTGGCTGACGCTCGGTCTGGTCATGGTCGCCGTCGCGGCGTGCCTGTACTTCACCTACGGCTCGCTGGTCGCGGTCGCTCATCCTGATGATCCCGGTCGTCCTCTCGCAGCTCGCGTGCGAGGCGTTCATGTATCTCTGGCACATCGACCTGAACGTGAACTCGCTCCCGATCGCGGCCGCCGGCGCGGGCGTCGGTGTCGACTACGGCATCTACCACTTCAGCCGCATGATCGACGCCTACGACGAGGGTCGCTCCCTCGACGAGGCCATCGACTACGCGACGGCGACGACCGGCAAGGCCATCATCTTCACCGCCACGACGATGGTGGCGGGAACGATCTTCTGGTGGTTCTCGGACCTGAAGTTCCAGGCCGAGATGGGCCTGCTCCTCGCCCTGCTGATGATCTTCAACACCTTCGGCGGCCTGGTGATCGTGCCGGCGTGGATGAAGATCATCCGCCCGCGCTTCCTGCTCGACCGGCCGCGGCCGCAGGCGATCGAGGGCGAGGCGGTGCGGCTGGCCGTCGGGTGATCGCTGCCGAGCAGCTCACGAAGCGCTTCGGCGCGCACGCCGTGGTCACGAACGTCTCGTTCCGCGTCGAGCGCGGGAGCGTGGTGGGCTTCCTCGGCCCGAACGGCGCCGGCAAGACGACGACGCTGCGCCTCCTGGCGGGCGTCTTCCCGCCGAGCACGGGACGCGCGCTCATCGACGGCCTGGACCTGGCCGTCGCGCCGCTCGCGGCCCGCGCCCGACTGGGCTACGCCCCCGAGCGCCCGGCGCTGTGGCCCGAGATGCGCGTCGGCGCGCTGCTCGCGTTCGTCGCCGTCCTGAAGGGCGCGGCACGATCCCACGCCGACGACGTGCTCGCCCGGACCGGCCTCGGGACCGTGCGGGATCAGCGCGTCCGCACGCTGTCGCGCGGGTGGCGACAGCGCGTCGGGCTCGCGGTGGCCCTGGTGGGGGATCCCCCGGCGCTGCTGCTCGACGAGCCGCTCGCCGGGCTCGACCCGGCACAGAGCGCCGAGGCACGGCGCATGATCCGCGACCTCGGCCGCGACCGTGCCATCCTCGTCTCGAGCCACGCGCTGGCCGAGGTCGAGGCGATGTGCGACCGCGTCGTCATCCTGCACCACGGCCGCGTGCTCGCCGAGGGTACCCCGGCGACGCTCGCCGCCCGGCTGCGGCCGCTCGGACGCATCGAGGTCGAAGTCGAGGCGGAGGCGGCGGTCGTCCTCGCCGCGCTCGAGGCCTTGGATGGTGTCCGCGCGGTCGAACGTCTCGCGGAGGGCGGCGGGAGGACCCGCTGCCGGCTCGAGGCGGTCGCAGGCCGCGACGTCCGCCCGGAGGTCGCCGCCATGATCGCGGTTCGCGGCTGGCGCCTCGTGGAGCTGCGCGCGGTGGAGACCTCCCTCGAGGAGGCCTTCCTCGGCCTCACCGCAGCCGCATGACGGCCACTCTGGCGGTCTGCCGGCGCGAGCTCGCGGCGATGCTCGGAGGGCCGCTCGGCTGGGTGCTGCTCGCCGTGGTGGCGCTGCTCACGGGCTACTTCTTCTACAGCGACCTGGCCTTCTTCGTGCTGTTCGGCGGCGCGACGCTGCACACGGGGTTGTGGCGCTACTGGTTCCTCGACGTCCGCCTCGTCGCGATGCTGGTGCTGCCGATCGTCACCATGCGGCTCTTCGCCGAGGAGCGTCGGCAGGGCACGCTCGAGCTGCTCTGGACGCTGCCGGTGCGCGACGGCCAGCTGGTGGCGGGCAAGTTCCTGGCGGCGCTCGCGCTCTGGGTGGCGATGTTGATCGTGACCCTCCCCGGCTCCCCTCCTGCTCGCAGCGCTCCATCCCTTTCCCGGTGGGTCCTCCGGTCGCGGGATATACGGGGCTGCTCCTCCTCGGCGCGGCCTTCATCGCGGTCGGTGTCGCGATGTCGGCCTGCACGGAGAACCAGGTGGTCGCAGCGATGCTCACCTACGGCATCCTGGTCTTCGCCTGGTTCGTGTCGTGGAACGAGGCCGCCATCGGTGAGACGCTCGCCCCCATCCTCACCGCCGTCTCGCTCTTCGACCGCTTCTACGGCTTCACGCAGGGCACGATCGACAGCCGCGACGTGGTGTTCCTGCTCGCGCTGACGGCGCTCTTCCTCTTCGCGGCGCTGCGCGCGCTGGGCACGCGCACCTGGCGGGGACTCGCGTGAGTCCTGCCCCGGTCCGTCATCCCCTGGTGATCCTCGCCGTGCAGACCGTCGCGATGATCGCCCTCTGCGGCAGCCTCTTCGTCCTCGCCGCCCGCCATCCGCTGCGTCTCGACCTCACGCCCGAGCGCCGCTTCACCCTCTCTCCGCATTCGCGGGAGGTGCTCGCGCGCCTCGACGGCGACGTGCGTATCACCGGCTTCTTCTCCAGCCAGGACGGCGGCACGCACCGCATGATGGGTGATCTGCTGGCGCTGTACACGGACGCGTCGCCACGGGTCGGCGCGCGACTGGTCGACCTCGATCGCAACCCGGGACTCGCCCGCGAGCTCGGCGTCGGCGAGTACAACACCCTCGTCGTCCAGGCAGGCGAGCGTCGCGAGCGTGTCGACACGCCGACGGAGGAGGACGTGACCGCCGCGCTCCTCCGCGTCGGCGGGACCCCGCCCGTCACCACGTACTTCGTCACCGGGCACGGCGAGCACGACCCTCGGGACGCCGATGGTCGCGGCGGTGCCGGCGAAGCGACGCGGGCGCTGGTCGCCGACGGCTTCGCCGTCCGCGTCGTCGAGGGCATCGCGGCGGTGCCCGACGATGCGGGCCTCGTCGTGCTCGCCGGCCCCACGCGGGAGCTGGTGTCGGCCGAAGTCGAGGCGCTGGTCGCCTGGGTGCGGCGCGGCGGCGCGCTCCTCGTCCTCGCCGATCCCGACGCGCCGCGATCGGTGGACGCGCTCCTCGCCCCCTTCGGCATCGCGCTCTCGCACGACCTGGTCGTCGACGACCAGGCCCGGCTGTTCGGAACCGACGGCCTGTCGGCGCGGGTCCCGGTCCTGAACCAGACGCTGGTGCCCGACGCCCCGGACGCCAACGCGCTGCTTCCGGTCGCGCAATCGGTGCGCGTGCTGGACGTGCCCGGTGTCCGCGGCGACTACCTGGCGCTGACCGGCGAGACCAGCTGGGCGGACGTCGACCGCCGAGCGCCGTCGGCAGGGACCCGCATGTTCCGCGCGGGGCGGGACCACGCCGGACCAATTCCCGTGGCCGCCGTCGCCCGTATCTCGGGCGAGAACGGCCGCGACGGGCGGCTCGCCGTCGTCGGCGACGCCGACTTCGTCACCAACCTGCACGTGAATCTGGTGGGCAACCGGGACCTGCTGCTGGCCATCGCCGGCCTGATCGCCCGATCCGATCCGCTCGCCGCGGCCGCGGCCCGACGTCCGCCCCGGCGGCACGTTCTCCCCGCTGATCCTGACCGCGCGCCAGGCGCGCCTCGTCTTCTGGGGCGGGGTCGTGGCCCCGGCCGCCGCGCTGGCCACGGTGGCGCTCGTGCTGGCCCGACGGCGCACATGACGCGTCGGGGAACGCTGCTGCTGGCGATCGCGGCCGTCCTGGTCGGCGGGCTCCTCGTGATCGACCTGCGGCGCACCGAGCGCACTGCCGGCCGAGGTCGCGCCGCTGCTCGAGCGCCCGGATGCCGTTTCGGCGGTCGAGATCGGTACCGCCGGCGGCGCGGTGGAGTTCGCGCGGGGCCCCGCCGGCTGGGCGGTGCGGGCCGGAGCGGGAAACGCGGCGTACGTTCCCGATCTGCTGGAGGCGCTGCACACGCTGCGGCCGCTCACGGAGGTCGAGGCGGCCCCCGCAGACCCCGCTGCCTACGGTCTCGACACCACGGCACGCCGCCTGCGCGTCGTCGGCGACGGGGGCGCATCGCTCCTCACGCTGGAGGTCGGCGCGACCAACCCGGCCCGGACGGCGGTCTACGCGCGGCGGAATGGACGCCCCGAGGTGATTCTCGTCGGCGCCCTGCTGCGCTGGGAGATGGACAAGCTGCGATGACGCGAAACCACTTGCAAACGCAACGCAAACGAGCGAACTGTGCCCGAATCCCCGTGTCCCGATTGGAGGAGTACATGAATCTCGTGTGGCGCTTCTCGCTGCTCGGTGTGGTGGTGATCACCCTGGCGCTCGGCGCCGCGGGCGCCCCCGCGTACGCCGACGACAAGCCCTGGGTGCTCGACGCCAACAACTGGCAGGAAGGCAAGGACCTGCTGCCCGAGCCCGTGCTGAAGCGCCTCGAGAAGGGCGAGTACTGGTTCAACGTCGTCCCGGTGGATCCCGAAAAGTACAAGCACAACTATCGCGCAGAAGTTCTGGGACCGCGACCAAGGCGAACGAAGGCAAGTACGCGGTCGACGAGAAGACCGGCGGCCTGAAGGACAAGGCGACCGACAAGATCCCCGTCTTCGTCCAGGGCCTGCCCTTCCCCACCATCGACCCGAAGGATCCCCAGGCCGGCACCAAGATCGCCTGGAACTTCACCTTCAGCGGCTCGCAGGGCGGCGGCGGCGGCGCGACGTTCACGCTGAACGGCATCGACACCAGCGGCGAGTTCCGCAAGATCAAGGCGTTCCTCCACGCCCAGACCTTCCAGGGTCGCCTGGACGGGCCGTACAAGGACAACCCCGAGAACCTCGAGAACCAGGCGCTCACCGCCGTGCTCGAGCCCCTCGACGTCGAGGGCTTCGCGGGGCTGAGCAAGCGCATCTGGGACTGGGAGAGCCAGGACTCGATCTGGGCCTTCGTCCCGTCCACCCGCCGCGCGCGCCGCGTGAACGCCGCCTCGCGGTCGGATCCCGTGCAGCGGCCTCGACATCTTCGCCGACGACCTCAACTGCTACGCCGGCAAGGTCGACGTACTACACCTGGAAGCTCGTCGGTGAGGGCCAGATGCTCGCGCCGGTGCTGCGGCCCGAGCCGTTCGCGATGGAGCAGCAGAGCGCGAGCCGCTACATCGTCACGACGCCGTACATCAAGGCGGGCTACGAGGTGCCGAAGTCGCGCGGCGTCCCGTGGTGGCCCCAGGAGAACATGGTCTTCGTCCCGCGGAAGGTCTGGATCGTCGAGGGCCAGTCGACCGACCCGTACTACAACTTCGGCAAGGTCATCATGTACTTCGACAAGGACATCTACCGCATCTACTGGAAGATGGTGCACAACCGCGCCGGCGAGTACTTCTACACGGCGGGGTGCGGCTACCACTTCGTCAAGCAGGACGAGACCTTCTCGGCAGTGTTCCCCACCGTCGTGATCGGCGTGAACGACAAGACCAACCGTGCCGCGCTCGCTGGTCGCTACCAGCAGTCGTTCATCGAACGGAACTGGGATCTGACGTACTTCTCGCTTCGCACGCTCACCCACATGACCGACTGACGTGCGGATCGCGTCGCTCGCGCTGACCACCCTCCTGCTCGCGTCGACGGCGCGGGCGGGAGGGTCCGGCGCGGAGGTGCTCGAGCACCACGGCCGGTGGGAGTCCGGCTACGGCTCGACGTTCTACAACGTCGTCGGCCGGCTCAAGAACACATCCGGGCACCCGCTCGCCTGGGTGAAGCTCCGCATCGAGGCGGTGAACGACAAGGGCAAGGTCGTCGCGTCGACCGAAACCTACAACGAGAGCGCCGAGGTCCTCGCCGTCGAGGTCGAGGGCATGACGGCGAGCCGCGAGGAGCGGGCCAGGAAGGTGAAGCCGCTGGCGCCCGGGGGCGAGGAGCGGTTCCGGGGGAGCTTCCTCAAGGAGGAGACCCCGCCGTTCACCGATACGCGCGTGAAGGTGATCGACGCGCCGCCGGCGCCCCTGGCGACTCCCTGAATCACTCGTTCTCGAGCGGGAACTTCGACGAGACCGCGAGCGGCTGGTGTTTTCCCCCGGCCGTGGTGTTCAGCTGGATCTCGGCAGCGGGGGCGCGCATCGGCGCCGCGAGCTTGACGGTCCAGTCGACCTGCTCGCGGACCTCGCCGCCGGCGGCGATGCGGAGCCCGCGCTTCCAGGCGTCGGGAAGCGTCAGGTCGATGCGGCGGGTGCCCCCCGCGATCAGGACCAGCTCGAGATCGGCGACGTCGGCGTCCTTGCCGGCGTTGCGCAGCACCAGCTCGCCGGCGACCGCGACCTCCTTCGCCAGCTCACGGGCCACTGCGCGGCGCGGCGTGAACGTGATCTCGATCTTCGGCGGCTTCTTGAAGAGTCCGAACATCAGGACACCAGCAGCCGATCGAACCCCTGCTCGAGGCAGCGGATGATCTCGTCCCGGCAGCGCCGGAACACGTCCTCGTCCTTCATCGCCGGATCGGCGATGTCTCCCGACCTCGCCCGCCAGCTCGCGCACGGTGAGGACGCGCTTGCCGGCGGCCTCCTCGAAGTCGGCGAGCATGCGGCGCTGCTCGTCGGTCATGACCAGGATGACGTCGGCCGCGGCCAGCAGGTGACGATTGCGCTTCAGGTCGGTCGCGCCGGCGCCCTCGGGCAGCTCGATGCCGACCTCGCGCAGGACGAACCGCGCGTCGAGGGAGACCAGGCTCCCGTCGCGTGCGAACGGGGCGATGCCGCCCGACCGGACCTCGACGTGCTCGGCGAGGCCGCGATCGGCCACGAGCCGCAGCAGCACCTTCTCGGCGATGATGCTGCGGCTCGTGTTCGCGTGACAGACGATCAGGACACGGCGGGGGCCGTCGGTCACAGGCCCCCGGCGAAGACGTCGCCCATGTTCTCGCCGGCGGTGATGCCCTTGGCCAGCTCTTCCTTGACGCGCTTGCCGAGCTCGGCCGGCATCCCAGGCGGCTTCCTTCGGGTTCTTGATGCGGGTGGCCGAGTGCCAGCCCTTCATCGGCCACACGCTGCGGCCGCCGACGCGGAACACCTGGCCGTTGCAGCCGGCCGCGTCGTCGCTGGCGAGCCAGGCGACGAGCGGCGCGATGTTGGCCGGGTTGAACATGTCGAACTGCCCAGCGGCCACGTCGCCGCCCATGAGGGCCGCGGTGGACGGCGTGGCGTCGACCGTGAGGCGGGTGCGCGCGACCGGCGCGATCGCGTTCGCGGTGACGCCGTACTTCTTCATCTCCTGGCCGATGATGATCGCCATCACGGCGACGCGCGGCCTTGCAGGCGCCGTAGTTGCTCTGGCCGACGTTGCCGAGCAGGCCGGCGTCGGACGACGTGTTGATGATGCGCCCGTTCAGGATGTTCCCCTTCTTGTGCTCCTCGCGCCAGTACTCACAGGCGTGGCGGCTCATCGCGAAGCGTGCCCTTCAGGTGGACGGCGACGACCGAGTCCCAGTCCTCCTCGCCCATGTTGAAGATCATCCGGTCGCGCAGGATGCCGGCGTTGTTGACGACGATGTTCAGCTTGCCGAAGGTGTCGAGCGCGCACTCGACGATGCGCTTCGCCGCCTTGAAGTCGGCCACGCTCTCGCCGTTGGCGACCGCCTGGCCGCCGCTCTTCTTGATCTCGGCGACGACGTCCTGGGCGGGCGTCCCGGCAGGGGCCCCGGTGCCGTCGAAGTGGGCGCCCAGGTCGTTCACGACCACCTTGGCGCCGAGCTTGGCCATGAGCAGGGCCTCTTCGCGACCGATGCCGCGGCCAGAGCCCGTGACGATTGCGACCTTCCCTTCGAGCAACATCCGGAAGCCTCCTCTTTACTGTGGTGAATCCGGTTTTTGTGCCCCAGGGTCTCCGGCCGTGTCAAGGTGAGAGGGAGTACGGTGATGGTCACCCCGCCTTAGGAGATCACCCAGACTGCGCTAAGACGGCCCCCGCATGCGGCGGATGATGCGTGTCCTGAACGTCCTGGTGATCGGAGCCGCCCTGGCCAGCGCGCTCGCGGTCCTGGGCTCGATGCTGCTCGTCCCGGGCTACCGCGAAGCCTATGGCGACTCCTGGCTCTTCGTCCTGGCGTACGTGGCACTCCAGGGGTTCGTAGTGCGCGAATTCTGGCGCGACTCCCCCCTGGTCCCCTGGCTGGCTCTCGGCCGGGCCGTCGCCGCGTGGATATTCCTCCTCGCGCCTCCGGTCGTCGGACTCTGGTGGATGCGCGCGACGCCCGCCCGCTACGTCTACGTGCTGTTCGACTGGGGCCTCGGTCTCGAGGTGGTGCTCTTCGCCTTCCTCTGGCTCGGTCGGGGCGTCATGGGTACGATCAATGCGCTCTACTTCACCGCACCGTGGCTCCAGCGCCTGCGAGCGCGCCGCCCACTCGTCGGTCGCGCGGTGACGGCCGTGGCGCTCGTGGTCCTCGTGTGGTGCAGCTGGACCTTCGTCGGGCTGCTGCGCGTCGCCAACCTCCGGGACATCGCCGGCGGTATCTGGACGACGCTCGACTGCGAGACGATGCATGCGAAGAACGGCGAGACGACGACCGACGTCCGTCAGGGGCCCGACGGCAAGCGACGCTACACGGTGCGCATCGCGTGGGGCTGCCCGGAAACGCGCGTCATCGTCGCGGATGAGGATGGGCGTGTCGCGACGTGGGCAGGCGAGCGCCAGGATTGTTGCGGGGCATCGGGACGCTGAATCACTCGGGCAGCTTCGACCAGGCGATGCCCGACACGAACGCCCCCGTTGGGAGCGCGAGGGCGACGCGGCATTCTCCGGTCGACAGATCGATGCGTCGGATCTCGCTCGCTCGGCACTGCGGGTCGGTTCCATTCGCCACGAGCAGCAGAGCCCGGTCGGCGCCGCAGGGCTCGGCGCCGGTCACCCGTCGCCCGGTCGGGACGCCGTAGACCACCTCGAAGTCCTGCCGTCCGGTCTCGCAGACGACGAGGCCCCGGTCGCTGATCGCGAAGAGGCCCCCACGGGCCCAGAAGGCGGGGACGACGCCGCGGGGATCCGCCGCGCGCGCCGCCGGACCATCGGCCAGCGGCGTGATGCACCTCCCCATCATGTCCAACACGGCGACGCGTGGAACCGCGCGCCCGCTCTCGTTCGAGCGGATGCCGACCGCGAGCCGCAGGCCGTCGGGATGCCACACCACGCTCGGCTCGAGCAGGGGAAGGTCCTGCGGTGAATGGGCCTGGATCAGCTTCAGCCCCTCGGCGTCGGTCCAGCGTCGTATCTCGAGGCGGACCCCTCCGGGGTCCACGACATGACCGAGCGCCAGGAACTGACCGCCGGGCGACGGTTCGGGCGCCGTGAACCCTCCTGCGCTCACCAGCCGCTGAGCGTCATCGTGCGGTCGGACCTCGACGAGCTCGCGCCGCGCCGGCGGGCCGGACCGCTCGACGATGATCGCCCGGGGCGACAACCACCGCGCGCGCCGCGGCGCCGTGATCGACAGCCGCCGCGCGCGGTCTCCCGCGATCCAGACCAGCGCTTCCCCGAAGGCGTGCCCCGTGCCGCCACCGGCGACGAGCACGACCTGCCCGGGTCCAGGGAACCGAAGCGACGAGCTCCAATCCCCCTGTGGTGGCAGCATCGACGTATCCCTCCCGCCACAGAGGCGTGACTTGGCGGGGCACGGTGTGCCCGCCCCTGCTCAAGTTTTGGATGGGGATGGCCGATCCACTGGCGGGGTCGTGAGCATGGAAGACGGGCTAGCGGAGGCGTACGCGGACGAGACGGCGCGCGTGATCCGCCGGCGGATGTCGTTCGGGATCGGGCTCTTCGTGCCGCTGGTCACGGTCGCCTGCGTACTCGAGGCCCTGCACCATCCCGAGCGCGGGCGGCTCCTCGTCATGCTGTACGCGGTCGAGATGGCCGCGGCCGGGCTCGCCCTCGCGACACTGCGGCTCCCGTCGATGGCGCGCCACGGAGCACCCATCGCGGCGGTGTTCGTCATCGCGGTGGTCGTCTGCCTCGGATTCTACAACGCGATCATCCAGTCGCCGGCGGAGCGGTACGCCATGGGCCAGGTGTGCCTCCTCACCGGCACCGCGGTGCTGCTCCCGTGGGGCTGGCGCTGGCAGCTGGTGACATCGCTGGCGACGCTCGCCGCCTTCGGCGGGGCCGCGCCGCATCTCGAGTCGGCCGACGGCATCGACTTCTCCGCGCTGTCCCTGCTGGTCGGCGCCGGCACGTCGGTGTGCGGCGCACTGTTCCTCGACCAGTATCGCGCCGACGGCTTCGTCCAGGCGTCCCGCCAGCGGGAGGAGGCCGAGATCGCGGGCGCGCTGCTGCGGCTCGGACAGCAGCTCGCCGCAGGCCTCGAGCGTTCCGACCTGCTCGACGGCGTCGCCGCATTCGCCGCGGCGGAGCTTCCGTGCGACCAGACGTCGATCTTCACCTGGGAGGTGGCGGAAGAGGCGTTCCGCCTGCGCGCGTCGACCGGGCTCCGACCCGAGGTCCTGGAGGAGCTGGACGCGCTCCAATTCACCCGTGACAGCCTGCCGATCGTCCGGGCGGCACTGGTGCCCGGGGCGATGGTCGAGATCGAGCGGCCGGAGGGGCAGCTCCTCGTGCCGCCAACTCTGATGGAGCGCTGGGACATCACGTCCCTGCTGGTTGCGCCGATCGAGCGTGGCGCGGGCGTCGTCGGCGTCCTGGTCGCCGAGCATCGACACCGGACCGGCCCCTTCAGCGTCCGCGAGCGCCGCCTCGCACGCGGCATGGCGCAGGCAACCGCCCTGGCGCTGGAGAACGCGCGTCTGATCCGCGACCTCCAGACCGCGAGTCGGCTGAAGACGGAGTTCGTCTCGACCATGTCGCACGAGCTGCGCACGCCACTGAACGTCATCCTGGGCTACGCGGAGATGGCATCCGATCCGGGCTTCGACGCCACCGCGCTGCGCGTGCACGCCGACCGGATCGAGCACGCCGGCCGCGAGCTGCTCGACCTGATCGAGCGGACGCTGGAGATCGGGCGGATCGAGCTGGGTCGCGACGCCGTCCGCCTCGAACCCGTGCTGCTGTCCACGCTCTGGGCCGATCTGCACGCCGCCTGCAGCCGCATGCCGCGTACCGATGGCGTCGTACTGCGCTGGAGCGACACCGCGCCGCGGGTGTCGCTGCTCACCGACCCGCGCAAGCTCACGCTCATCCTGCGCAACCTCGTCGGCAACGCACTCAAGTTCACGGCCGCCGGCAGCGTGACGGTCGACGCACGGGTCGAGGACGACGCCGTGGTGCTCCGCGTCACCGACACCGGCATCGGCATCCGCCCCGAGGACTGCGAGACGATCTTCGACATCTTCCGCCAGGCCGACGGCTCGGACACCCGACGGTACGGCGGCGTTGGCCTCGGCCTCTACATCGTCCGGCGCTGCGTGCAGCAGCTGGATGGTGGCGTCCATCTCGAGAGCCGCGTGGGCGCGGGGTCGGTGTTCACCGTGCGCCTCCCGATCGCGACGACAGCGCGTCCGGTTCGTACCGCGGCCTGACGATCGCGGCCGTCAGCGTCCCCGCGAATCGGCCCGCACCGCCAACGCGCGGTAGGCGACCGGTACGACCACGAGGGTGAATGCGGTCGAAGCCACCAGCCCGAAGATGAGGCTCCAGGCGAGCCCGGAGAAGATCGGATCGAGCGTGATCGGCCACGCCCCGAGCATGGCCGCCCCGGCGGTCAACATGATCGGTCGCAGCCGATGGACACCGCTGTCGACGATCGCCTCGTCGAGCGCGACACCCTCGGCCTGCCTGTGGCGGATGAAGTCGATCAGGATGATCGAGTTCCGGACCACGATGCCCGCGAGGGCGATCATCCCGATCATCGCGGTCGCCGTGAACCACACGGGGTCAGGAAAGCCGCCCACGGTATCGCCCGCCACCAGGTTCAGGAGCCAGAATCCCGGCGCGATCCCGATGGCTCCCAGCGGAATCGCCAGCATGATGATGAGCGGCATCGTGAAGGAGTGCGTCTCGACGACCAACAGGACGTATATCCCGATCAGGGCTGCGGCGAAGGCCAGTCCGAGATCGCGGAACACATCGACGGTCACTTTCCACTCGCCCTCACCGGCCCAGTGCGCCGAGAAGCCCGCCGGCAGCACCTCGTCCTGCTCGCGTTCCATGGCGAGGACGGCCTCGACCGGCGGCCGGCCGGCAACGTCGCCGACCACGTAGACGACGCGCTGGAGGTCCTTGTGATGGATGGGCTGGTCGTCCGGGCGCTCGATGAACGTGCCCAACTCGGCGAGCGGAATGAGGCTGCCGGCGGAGCCCTTCACCTGGAGGCGGGACAGCTCTGCGGCGCCGCTCCGCTCCGCGCGGTCGAGCCGGATGTCGAGTCGGAGCGGGGCCCGCTCACGGGGCTCGTGTACCGTCGCTGCCTCGGTGCCCGCGAGGGCCAGCCGCAGCGTCTGAACGACGTCCGTCGTACGAACGCCGTGCAGCGCCGCCTTCTCCTTGTCGAGAACGAACTCGAGCCGCGGATGCGGGGCCTCGGCCAGGTCGTCGACGTCGACGACGCGCGGCTCACGTGCAAGGCGCGACTCGAGCATCTGCGCACTCGCGATGATCTGCTCGTAGGACGCGCTGGCGGGCCCGCTCACCTCGGCCACCAGTGTCTGCAGGACAGGAGGCCCGGGCGGCACCTCCACGATCGAGAGCTTCGCGTTGTGGCGCGCGGCGATCGCTTCCAGGTCGTCGCGCAGCCGGAGCCCGATCGCATGGCTCTGCTGTGTCCGCCGCTCCTTCGATACGAAGTTCACGCGGACGTCCGCGAGGTGCGGGGCCCGGCGATATCCATAACGACGGACCAATCCGTTGAAGTCGATCGGGCTCGCCGTCCCGACGAAGGCGGTGAAATTGGTCGCCTCGGGCACGGTGGCAAGGTACCGCTCGACGTCGGTGACCGCGGCATTGGTCGCTTCGAGCGTCGCGCCCTCGGGAAGGTCGAGCACCACCTGGAGCTCGCTCTTGTTGTCGTAGGGCAGCATCTTGAGGGGGATAGCCCCCGTGGCAAAGAGACCAATGGCGAGCACGAGCAACACCAGGATCGTCCAGAACATCCCCCAACGGGCCGCGCGGCGTTCGAGGAACATGCCGAGGAAGCGACGGTACGCGACCAGAAAGCGCCCTTCCGGCGCCTCATGCCCTTCGCCCGTTGCGTGGTCGTACTCGGCCTTGAGCATCCGGTAGGCCATCCACGGGGTCACGGTGAAGGCGACGAGCAGGCTCATCGCCATGGCGACGGGCACGTTGAGCGCCATCGGGCGCATGTAGGGACCCATCATGCCGGTGATGAAGAACATCGGGAGAAAGGAGATGACCACCGCGAGCGTCGCCACGATCACCGGCGGCCGGACCTCGTTGACCGCGACCAGCACCGACTCGAGGGGTGAACGCTTCCGCAGCGCGAAGTGGCGATGGATGTTCTCGACGTCGACGATCGGGTCGTCGCACACGAGACCGAGCACGAGCACGAGCGCGAACAGCGTGACGCGGTTGATGGTGTAGCCGGCAAGCAGGTTGACGAAGAGGGTGAGGGCGAACGTGATCGGGACCGCCGCCGCGACGATCAAGCCTTCTCGCCAGCCGAGCGCGAAGGCGATGAGCCCGGTCACCGTGACGATCGCCAGGACGAGCTCGCGCAACAGCTCGTTGACCTTCTCGTTGGCCGTCTCGCCGTAGTTGCGAGTGACCAGCAGATGGACGTCGGCGGGGAGAATCTCCGCCTCGAGGGCACGGGCGCGCGCGACGAGATCGTCCGCGACGCTCACCGCGTTCGTGCCACGCTTCTTTGCGAACGCCAGGGTGACGGCCGAGAACGGCTGTCCGACCGCTACTCCGGACGGCGCCCCGGCCGGCCCGAATGTGAGGCGCACGTACGACGTCGCCTCGCGCGGGCCATCGATGACCGTCGCCACGTCGCGCAGATGGATCAGACGGTCACCCTGCGCGCCCACCACCAGCTGCTCGGCGGCCTGCCGGTTCTCGATGAACGGGCCGGCCAGCACCGACAGATGACGATCGGCGCGATCGAACGCCCCCGCACTGAGGGCCGCGTCCGCGGACTGGACCGCTCCCACCACCTCCAACGGGGAGAGCCCGTGGCCTGCAAGGACCTCAGTGTCCACCTCGGCTCGCACCTCGCGCGGCCGGCCCCCGATCACCTCGGTACGCGACAGATCCGGAGTCGGATCGAGGCGAGCGGCGAGTTCCTCCGCCAGGCGCCGCAGTCCCGCGTCGTCCACGGTGGATGACCACAAGGTGAGCGACACGATCGGGACGTCATCGATGTCGACGGGTCGGACCACCCACCCGCTCACCCCACGCGGCGCCTCGTCGCGGTGGCCGTCGATCTGGCTCTGGACGCGCACCAGTGCGCGCTCCCGGTCCTCGCCGACGAAGAAGCGCACCATGACGAGAGCACCGTCCCGGCGCGAGATCGAGTACACGTGCTCGACCCCCTGCACCTGCCAGAGCAGCTTCTCGAGGGGAGTCGCGACGAGTTGCTCGACCTCCTCCGCACTCGCGCCCGGGAAGGAGACGAACACATCGGCCATCGGCACCACGATCTGCGGGTCCTCTTCGCGTGGGGTCGCGAGGATGGCGACCGCCCCGACGACGGCCGCGACGATGAGGAGTACGGGCGAGAGCGGGCCCGTCACGAACACGCGAACGATGCGCTGGACGATTCCCTCGCGGGAGTGGCTTTGGTCGGTGCTCATGCCGGTGGCAGGCCGATGGTCTCGCCGCCCGCGAGCCCGGAGAGCACTTCGACGGCGCCGTCGGGGAGCGCAGACCCCGTCGTGATCAGCCGTCGATTCCAGCGGCCGTCGCTCTGCAGGAGGACCGTCTCGAGCTGCCCCGTGCGCGCGACGGCTGCCGCCGGCACGCGGACCACCTCGCGCTCACCCACGGGGAGCCGCAGACGCCCGAACATCCCAGGGTAGACACCGAGCGCTGCGGCGAGGTTGATCCGCACCTCGAAGGTGCGGCTTCGTGAATCCGCCGACGGCAGGATCTCGGCGACCGTGCCGGGAAGCGTGGCCCCCGTGGCTGGCAGGACGACGTCGAGCGTCGCACCCGGAATCACGTGGGCGATCAGACCCTCCCGTATCTGGGCTTCGAGTCGCAGCGCCCCCGGGTCGAGCACGATCAGAAGCGGCCGACCTGGCACCGCGAGGTCACCCGGCTCCACGTGCCGCTCGGCGACGACTCCGTCGACGGGGGCGAGGATGCGCGTGTGCTCCATCGCCACCCTCGCCTGCGCGTACTCCGCCTCGGCCGCCTCCATCTGCTCGCTCGTGGCGGCCTTTTGGGCGAAGAAGCCCTTGACGCGGTCGTACTGCGCCTTCGCGCGGCTGAAACGCGCCGTGAAGTCGCTGTCGTCGAGCACGACGAGCGGACTGCCAGCCTCCACCCGATCGCCCACCTTGGCGCGGACGGCGACGACACGTGCCGTCACCTGCGCGGCGACGATCACCTCGCGGAGCGAGCGCACGGTGCCGACCGCCTCTTCGACGATAGGGACGGTGTCCCGTTCGGCGGTCGCCGTACGCGGCGGCGCTGGAAGGCCCGCAGGCTCCGGTGCCCGGCCGGGATGCACCCGGCCACGGTCGAATACGCCGGTGGCATACAGCACGATGCCCGCCATCAGCGTCAGGAGGGCGACCCATCGCACGGTTCGTCGATGCTTCGGGGTCATCCTTCGTCGCCTCCATCGGGTATCGACTGGTAGAGTCGCCCCATCGCACGTTGCGCCTCGACCGTAGCGCGGTCGACGTCGAGCGCCGCCTGGATCCGCGTCGTGCGCGCCCTCGCCTGGGCGCCTTCGGCTTCGAGATAGCGCGTCACGGTGGCACCGCCCCCGCGGTATTGCACCGCGACCAGCCGGAGCGACTCCTCTGCGGCACCGACGGCCTGCGCGGCGACCTGGTATCGTGCTCGAGCCTCCCCGAGGCGCAGGTATGTGGTCTCGATATCGCGGGCGATCGCGAGGAGCGCCGCGCGGTCGGATTCTGTCAGCTCATCGACGATGGAAGTGGCACGCCGGATCGCGGCCTCGCGAGCGCCGCCGTCAAACAGATCGACCGACAGCGCCACGGCGACGATGTAGTTGGGGTCCTTCACGCTGTCGTGCACACTCGGAACGTCGGCATAGAAGCGGCTCACGACGTCGACGCGCGGCAGATAGGCGCGGCGAGCGGCGGCGAGGTCGATGCGTGCGCGCTCGACGGCACGTCGGGTGATCGCAGCTTCGGGGCGGCTCCGATATGCCTCCACGAGTGCCTCTGCCGTGGTCTCGGGTAGACCCTCCGCCGCGTAGGTGGAATCAGCCAGCGTGATCGTCGCGTCCGCGGGCAGGGCGAGGAGCGCTCGGAGCGCCGCGAGCGCGAGCCGGCTGGCGGTCTCGCTCCGAAGGCGCTGTTCTCGCGCTTCCGCCAGCCGGACCTCGAGGGAGAGCAGGTCCGAGAGCAGCGCGCCACCGCCCGCGACCTTCACACGGCTCTCGGCCACCTGCGCTTCGACCGTCTTCACGCTGGCATCGTCGGCCACCAGCAGCTCCTCGGCCGCACGCACGTCGAGAAAGGTCGTCACGACCGTCATCACGAGCACATTGATCGCGGCGTCCCGGGCGAGCTTTGCCGTTTGCACGCCGGTGTCAGCGCTCCAGCGAGCCAGCACGTCGCGCCCGCCGTTCCAGAGGTTCCACTGGAGGCCCAGCCCTCCCTCGATGTTGCTGAACGAACCGGGGTCGTTGAAGTTCACGTTGGCGGGCAGCCTGCGGGCGTCGATTCGCTTGAACAGGTACGCCGACGGCGCGTCCCCGTGGAGGTAGGTCGCGTCGGCCGAGACGCGCGGCAGGAACGCGGCCGTCGTGCCGTCCAACATGGCTCGCGCCTGCACGACCCTATCCGCCGCCGCCCGCAGGTCGGGATTGCGCGCCAGGGCCAGGCGGACCGCGCCGGTCGCGGTGAGTGCTCCGCTTGGAAGCCACGTCTCCGCGGCGGGGGGCGTGGGGACGAGGGCAATGGGCGGTGGTGGTGGCACGAAGGCGCTGCGTTGCAGACAGCCTGCAACGCCCATGAGGCACCCCATTGCGAGCGCTCGCTTCACCGACCCTGCTACCCTCGGACTGCCTTGGGGCGCGAGGCGTCGTCGACGCCGAACCAGTGCAAGATGTTCTCCATCAAGCACCACCGGGTGAACCCGGACTGCAGCAGATTGGCGCCGACGAATGCCGTGAACCAGAGCCATGTGGGGCCGGCGAAGAGCGGGATGTCATTGTAGCGCCACGCGAGGCCGAGCGAGAGGAGGATGAAGCTCCCTGCGATGATGCGAATCAGCCGTTCAGTCCTATATATGCGCATGTACGCATATGAGCATATTGATCGGGGCTGCTGCAAGGGGTAGGCTGCGACGATGCGAAAGCGCTTGCATGCTCCTCTCGAGCTCGGTCCTGAAGCCCTGACCCTCGTGGCAGCACGATTTCGTGCGCTCGGCGATCCCTCGCGCCTGCGGATACTGAGCCACCTCCTCACGGGAGAGCTCTCTGTCCAGGAGCTGGTCGACGCCACCGGGCTCACCCAGACGGCCACGTCCCGGCAGCTCGCGGTGCTGCGTGCGGAGCGCATCGTCGAGCGCGAAGTGAGGGGAAGGAACGCGATCTATCGCATCGTGGACCCGACGATCACCGATCTCTGTCGCCTCGTCTGCGGGGGGCTCGAGCGTCGCCTCGCGGACGACCTCCGGGTCATTGCGCATCCCGCGCGGCGCCCGACCGCCCGGGGCGTGGGTAGGGCAGGAAAACGGCGGGGGTGATGTTCGTCGCCGTCTTGACCGTTGGTCGTCACCAGGAAATGGTTGCTCTCAGCGCGAAAGGAGTGTGCCGATGAAGACGCCGCTGGCCATCGCAAGCGTCGTTGCCGCCATCCTCGCGGTCAGCCTTGAAGCGAACGCACAGTGTTGCCGACGGGGCGGCAGCGGGGGATGGGGACCGGGCGGCGGATACGGCCGCTTGTACGACCCCAAGACCGTCGAGACCGTCACGGGGGAGGTCACGAAGGTGGAATACGTCACGCCGTTGAAGGGCATGAGCCAAGGCGTCCACCTGCTCCTGAAGACCGACCAGGGCATGATCCACGTCCATCTCGGCCCCGCGTGGTACGTCGAGAACCAGGACGTGAAGATCGCCCCGAAGGACCACGTGGAGGTGAAGGGATCGCGGGTGACCATTGGCGGAACGCCCGTCGTCATCGCGGCGGAGGTGCGCAAGGGCGACGATGTACTGGCACTTCGTGACGAGAGTGGCGTCCCGCGCTGGGCGGGCTGGCGGCGCGGCGGTGGCGCACCCCGCTAGCGTGTGCACGGAGGAGTGACCGGAATATCGGGTCCCTTCGCAAGGGCTGCGACGGGCCTCGGGAGCTTCACCTCCGCTGGGCAGGCGCGCCCGCGTCACGCCCGCTTTGACAGCCGCCCGACCCCGGTGCGAGCCTGCGCCGCGTGCCGAACGAGGAACGCGCAGACGTAGCCATCGTCGGCTCTGCGACCGCTGGACTGGTGGCGGGTGCAATCCTCGCCCGGCACGGGCGGCGCGTGGTCGTGCTCGAGCACGCGAACACGCCGGGCGGCCGCGCCGGCTCGGTCCGGCGGCCGGACGGCTGGTGGATCGACTTCGGTCACCGCGACGGCCACGACGTCGGCGATTGCCAGCTCTTGTGGCAGCACGGGATCGAGGCCGCCGCCGAAGCCGACGTCGCGCTCAGCCTCCGCCGCGTCACGCATCCGTTGCGCGTGCATCACCTGCCCGAGGACGCCGTCATCGAGGGCGACTGGGGACCCGGGGGCTTCCTCGCCGCCGCCCGCTCCGTCTTCGAATGCCCGGAGGACGGGCTCTTCGAGCTGACGCAGGTGGTGCGACGACTGGCCGTGGCGGACGCGGCAACGGTCGACGCGGCGATCCCCGAACGCCTCGGCACGTGGCTTCCCGGCGTCGTCCGCCATCCCGGCGTGCGTCGGGCGTTGCTGCTGATGGCGGCGGTCATCTTCCACCGTCACCCGGAGGAGGCATCGGTCGGCCGTCTGATGCAGTTCCTGCAGCGCCCGCCGGCGGGACCCTACATCGCCGACGACGAGGAGGCGGGAGGGATGCAGGGCCTACTGGCGCCGTTCGCGCGCGCCCTGGTCGCGCGTGGCGGCGAGATCGCGCTCGGCTGGAAGCCGGTGGAGATCATGGTCGCCGACGGCGCGGTGCGCGGCGTCGTAGCCGTCGACCGCACGAACCTCGTGCGCGAGGTGCACGCGCCGGTGGTGATCGGCACGTATCCGGTGTGGGAGCAGTTCGACCTCGTCGATCGTGCGCGCTTCCCGCCGGCATTCGTCGCCGCCGCCGACGCGCTCCGGTCCCACCAGGCCGACCTGATCGGCTGGCAGGTCGGCCTGCACCGCCTGCCGGCGGTCCGGGCGACGGGCCTGCCGGAGGACCACGCCGGGTGGAATCGCATCCTCGCCGGCGCCGAGCGCGCGTACCGCGGCGGATGGCAGCTGACGTCGCTCACCAGCCGGAGCGCAGCGCCGCCCGGCAAGCACCTGCTCTCGCTCGTCGCCGCGCGATGGGTCCGTGACGGCACGCCGTCGTGGGCGAGCGCGCGCGCCGAGCTGGACGAGGCGATCGCGTACCTCCATCGCTTCTACGCCGACCTCGACGCGTGCACCGAGTGGAGCGCGTATCAGTGGGTCACCGCGCCGCAGACGATGAGCTGGGCCTGGGCCCCACTCCGCCGCCACGACCTCGAGGTCGCGACGATCCGCGGCCTCCTTCTCGCCGGCAGCACGATCGAGAGTCCGGCCGGCATCGTCGACATCGGCGCCTGGGCCGGCCTGGCCGCGGCGCGGCGCGCCCTCGCGCTGCTCGGCTAGAACAGCGCGAGCTGCTTCCGTGCGCCGCTCAGCGTGTCGAAGTCCGTGCCCCCGGCGAGGTGCAGGATCGCATCGGCGATCGGCTTCAGCTGATGCTCCACGTAGTGCTCGTAGTCCGGTGGCGCGGTCGTCTCGCCGACGGCCTCGGGCCCGTTCCGGGTGACGACGTAGGTGACGAGCCGGCCGATGGCCCCTTCCTGCTTCCGCGCCGCCTTCACGTGCGGCGGAGTGGTCCGCGTGTAGGATTCGAGCGGCTTTCGCAGCGCCTTGCGGTAGGCGAGCTCGGCGTCGAGCCGCCCGGCGTGGAGGTCGGCGAGGAACCCACGAACGAACTCGTCCGTCGGCCGGTCGTGGAACACCAGGTCGAGCAGCGCGCGCTGGAAGCGGCGCGCGACCAGGCTCCAGTCGCGGCGCACCGCTTCGAGGCCGGTGATCTCGAGGCTCTCGCGAGCGCCGTCCGTCACCAGGCCAGCGTAGCGCTTCTTGCTGCCGGTGGTGCCGCCTCGGACCTCGGGGAGGAAGAAGCGCGAATAGATCTTCTCGAACTCCAGCTCGAGGTGGCTGGGGCAGCCGAACTCGGCCTCGATCGCCAGCCCCACGGCGTCGCCGATCTCGGCCCGCAGCGCCACCGCGGCGGCCGCCGCCCTCGTCGCATCGGCCTCCCCCAGATCGACGAACAGCGAGTCGGTGTCGCCGTAGATGACCCCGAGCCCACGCGACGCGACGGCATGCGCCGCCAGGCGGATCACGTGCTGCCCGCCCGTCGTGATCGCGTTCGCGACCGCCGGCGCAAACAGGCGTGACGCCGGCGAGCCAAGGACCCCGAAGAGCGAGTTCATGAGGATCTTGATCGCCTGCGCGCGCACCGCGTCCCCGTCGGCGCGCGCGCGGGCACGCTCGTCCCAGAGCCGGGCCACCAGCGCCGGCAGTATCCCCGGCTCGTCGGCGCGGAAGGTCGCACCCCCCGGCGTGCGGACGACCGGACCGGCGCCGTCGGGCGACCAGGTCAGCGGATCGATGTTGAAGGTGCGGATCAGGCTCGGGTACAGGCTCTTGAAGTCGTAGACCGCGATGTTGCGGTAGAGGCCCGGGCGCGAATCGAGCACCAGGCCGCCGACGATCATCCCCTCGTCGGGATCGGGCGCACGCACCGACGGCGCCACGCGCCCCCGCGCCCGCAGTGCGTGGAGATAGAGCGAGTCGACCGACGCGATCTGCGCGCCGACGCGGTCGAGCTGCATGCCGGTCAGCAGGCTGCGGCGCACGGCCAGCTCGACCAGGCCGGTGCGCTCGAGGATGTCGAGCACCAACCGGGCGTCTTCCAGGTTGTACGCGGCGAGCGTCGCCGGATCGTCGCGGTAGGCCGCCTGGATCGCCTCGCCGCGGTGGTCGGGGCCGAACAGCTTGCCGCGACCGACGAGCGTCCGCGCCGCCGTCTCCAGGGTGTAGTCCTCGAGGCGGTAGAACGACGAGCGCAGCATCGCCAGCCCGTCGAGGACGACGCGCCCCGCGAGCACCGCGCGGGGATCGCGCGTGAACCCCTGGTCGCGCTGGATCTCGAGCTCGTCGTCGGTGCGCCCGAGCGTGCAGCGCAGGCCTGCACGCCGGCAGCAGCGGAGCAGCACGGTCAGGTCGAAGTCACAGACGTTCCAGCCGGTGAGGACGTCCGGGTCCGCCTGGCGGACGTGCAGGAGGAAGCGCTCGAGAAGCGTCCGCTCGTCGGGCACCACGTCGACGCCGGGGAGCGGCCGGTCGCCCACGAGGAGCACGCGCTCGCCGCCTGCACCGGCCATGGCGATCGAGTAGACCCGCTCGGCGTCCATGCTGGTCTCGATGTCGAGCGAGAGGACGCGCAGCGCCGGCGCGAAGTCGTCGGGCTCGAGCGTCGGATTGCGGTACACCCGTCCCACGCCCGGGCGTCGCTCGAACCCGCCCTCGACGCGGAAGGCCCCACGGATGCCGTTGTCGATCAGCCAGCGATAGGCGAAGCGCAGGTCGGCCTCGAAGGTCTCGACGCCCGCGTCGGCCAGCCGGGCGCGGAGCGCGGTCAGGTCGCGGGGCAGCGCGACCTCGACCCGGGCCACCGGCTCGTCGCGGAAGGTGCGGAACGAGGTCGCAGCGACGGTCGCGCCGGCGACGGCTTGCGCGTCGACTCGCGCGCACGAAGCAGTAGGGCGCCAGCCGGTCGTCGACGACCAGCGCCGGCTCGCCGCTCTCGAGGACCGCGTGCAGGTGCACCTCGGGACGTCCCGCCACCACGCGGTAGGTCGGGGTCAGGATGAAGCCGCGCTCGCCCACGGGTCGATAATTGCCCGTCCCACCCCCAGGGGCTAGTGTGGGTCGGGTGTCCGATGCGCGCCTGATCCAGCTCTCCCTCATCGACGCCGGCGCCCTCATCCGCCGCCGCGAGATCTCTCCCGGTCGAGCTGGCCGAGGCCGTCCTGGCCCGGATCGAAGACCTGAACCCGGTCGTCAACGCCTTCGTGACCCTCTCGCCGGGCCTCCTCGCCGACGCCCACGCCGCCGAGCGCGACATCGCCCACGGCAACTATCGCGGCCCGCTCCACGGCATCCCCGTGGGCGTGAAGGACCTGATCGACACGGCCGGCCTCCGCACGACCTACGGCTCCGGCATGTTCACCGACCACGTGCCGACCGTCGACGGCGCGATGCCCGAGCGGCTCCGCGCCGCCGGCGCGGTGATCACCGGGAAGACCGCGACGCACGAGTTCGGTCGCGGCATCACCACCAACAACCACTTCTTCGGTCCGACGCGGAACCCGTGGAACCTCGACCACGTGCCCGGCGGGTCGAGCGGCGGCGCGGCGGCCGCGGCGGCGGCCGGGCTCGGGCCGCTCCAGATCGGCACCGACGGCGCGGGATCCATCCGCCTGCCGGCGGGGTTCTGCGGCGTCGTCGGCTTCAAGCCGACGCTCGGCCTGCTGAGCAACCGCGGGCAGTTCGGCGGCGGCAACTCGTCGTTCTCGGTTCCCGGCCCGATCACGCGCTGCGTGCGCGACGCGGCGGTCGCGGCGCAGGCCCTCGCCGGGTTCGACCCCGCGTACATCTTCTCGCGCCCGCAGCGGGTGCCCGATCTGGTCAGCAGCCTCGATGCCGGCGTGTCGCGGGTCCGGGTCGGGATCAGCCAGGACCTGCTCGACCCGGCCCCGGATCCCGCCGTGCGCCGCGCCTTCGACGCCACCGTCGGCCGGCTGGGCGGCCTCGGTGCCGACATCGTCGAGGTCACCATGCCGAATCACGACCTGGTGATGCCCGGCGTGGGCACCCTCTTCGGCATCGAGGGCGACGTGATGCTGGAGGAGCTGCTCGGCAATCGTCCGCGGCACTTCAGCCCGGCGCTCGAGCGCACGCGCGCGCGCGGCATCCCGAAGGACGCCAGCGTCTGGGTCCGCGCCCTGCACGACCGCCAACGCGTGAGCCGCGACTACGCGGTCGCGTTCACGCGCGTCGACGTCCTGCTCGCGCCCGTCACCCCGATCCCCGCGCCGCGCATCGGCAGCGACGAGATGAAGGCCGTGACCACCTGCGTGCCCTACACGGGCGCCGCCAACATCGTCGGCATCCCGGGCGTCGCCCTGCCGGCGGGCTTCGTCGACGGCCTCCCGATCGGCGTCCAGGTGCTCGCGCCCGCCGGCGCCGACGCGCTGGCGCTCCGCGTCGCCTATGCCCTCGAGCAGGCGGCGCCCGAGCACCGCACCGGCACCCCGCCCCTCCCGTGAGGAATCGCCGCCGGCTTGCCGGCGACGGACCGGCGTCGTAGAGCGCTCGGGTGCTCTGCTCCCGGTGCACTCAGGAGAACCGTCCCGAGGCCCGATTCTGCCGAGCCTGCGGCAGCCCGCTGCCGCGCCTGTGCGCCGCCTGCGGCGCCGAGGCCCCGGCCGACGGCGCCTATTGCGATCGCTGCGGCGCGGCGCTCTCGAGCGAGCCCGCGGCTCCCGCCTCGTACACGCCGAAGCACCTCGCCGACCGCATCCTCCGCTCGCGCGCCACGATCGAGGGCGAGCGGAAGCACGTGACGGTGCTCTTCGCGGACGTCGTCGGCTTCACGTCGATCGCCGAGCAGATCGACCCGGAGGAAGCGCACGCCCTGATGGACCGCTGCTTCGACGTCATCCTCGGCGAGGTCCACCGTCTCGAGGGCACCGTCAACCAGTTCACCGGGGACGGCGCGATGGCGCTGTTCGGCGCTCCGGTCGCGCTGGAGGACGCGCCGCGACGCGCGGTCGCGGCCGCGCTCGGCATCCAGCGCGCCCTCGGCGCGCTCCGTGACGAGATCCTCGCCCAGCGCGGCATCGACTTCCGGCTGCGCATCGGCATCAACACCGGGCTCGTCGTCGTCGGCCGGATCGGCAACGACCTGCGCATGGACTACACCGCCGTCGGCGACACGACGAACCTCGCCGCGCGCCTGCAGACGCTGGCGCCGCCGGGGGCCATCCTGATCTCGGAATCCACCGACCGGCTGGTGCGGGGCTACTTCGAGACGGTGCCCGTCGGCCCGCTCGACGTGAAGGGGAAGGCGACGCCCGTGCGAGCGTTCCAGGTGATGGCGGAGCTGCCCGCCCGGGGGCGGATCGACGCCGTCGCCGACCTCGGCCTCACGCCGCTGATCGGCCGCCGGCGCGAGCTCGACCTGCTGCGCGAGGCCTTCGGCGGCGCGCGCGACGGCCACGGGCGTGTCGTCTTCCTGGTCGGTGACGCGGGCCTGGGGAAGTCGCGGCTGCTGTTCGAGTTCCGGCGGTCCCTCGCCGACGAGCCGCACCTCTGGATCGAGGGGCGCTGCGCCTCGTACGGGACCGCGACCGCGTTCCTGCCGATCGTGGACGCGCTGCGACGCTGGGCCGGGATCGAGGATCGCGACGACGAGCAGGGAGCGCTCGCCAAGCTCGACGCGCGGGTGTCGGGGCTCGGCGGCGACCTCGCGTGGACGCTCCCGTTCCTGCGACTGCTGCTCTCGCTGCCGGCGGGCGACGACGCCGTCGCGGGGCTCGACGCGGCGGTCCGGCGCAGCGAGACCTTCCGCGCGCTGAAGGCGCTCACCCTGCAGGCCGCCCTCGTCGCCCCGGTCGTCGTGGTCATCGAGGATCTCCACTGGATCGACCCGGCGTCCGAGGAGTACCTGGGGTTCCTCGCCGACGCGGTGGCGGCGACGCATGCGATCCTCGTCTGCTCGCACCGTCCTGGCTACCGCCATCCGTTCGGGGATCGCAGCTACCATGCCCGGATCGCGCTTGCAGACGCTCTCCGCCGAGGAGACGGCGACGATGACCGGCACGCTCCTCGGGGCGGAGGCGCTCCCGGACGACCTGCTACCAGCTGATCGCGCGCAAGGCGGAGGGCAATCCGTTCTTCGTCGAGGAGGTGACGAAGTCGCTCCTCGAGGGCGGGACGCTCAAGCGCGAGAACGGCCGCGATCGTCCTGGCGGGCGACCTCGCGGACGGTCACGGTGCCGGACAGCATCCAGGGCGTCCTCGCGGCGCGCATCGACCGGCTGGGCGACGACCCCAAGCGCGCGATCCAGATCGCCTCCGTGATCGGCCGCGAGTTCGCGCTGCGCCTGCTCGAGCGCGCGACCGAGATGGGCGACCGGGTGCCGGGGCTGGTGCGCGAGCTGCGGGGCCTGGAGCTCATCTACGAGAAGGCCGACCACCCCGAGCTGGCGTACATGTTCAAGCACGCGCTGATCCACGACGTCGCGTACGAGAGCGTCCTCCTGCAGCGACGCCGCGAGCTGCACCGGCTGATCGGCACCGCCGTCGAGGAGCTGTACGCCGACCGGCTGGCCGAGCACTACGAGACCCTCGCCCACCACTTCAGCCGCGCCGAGGACTGGGAGCGGGCGTTCCGCTACCACGTGCACGCGGCCGAGAAGGCCCTCGACGCCTACGCGAACCACGCCGTCGTCACGCACTGCCGCGCGGCGCTCGCGATCGCCGACCGTCCCGGCAGTGGCGCCTCGCCGAAGCGCCGGCGGCACGTCGAGCGCATGCTCGCGCGCGCGGCCCTGCTCGTGAGCAGCTTCCGCGAGTCGGCCGACGCCTTCTGCCGGGCGTCTGCCCAGGCAACGTCCCCGGCCGACGGCGCGTCCGACCTGGCGTTCGCCGGCTACGCCTACGTCTGGGCCCATGCGTACGACGACGCCGAGCGCGCCACCAGCCAGGCGCTCGAGCAGGCGCGCGCCCACGGCGCGGGCGGCGCCGAGGCGGTCGCCATCGCGACGCAGGGCTTCCTCGCCGGCATCAAAGGCGACGTCCAGACCTTCGAGCGGCGCTGCGTCGAGGGCCTCGCGATCGCGAGCCGCGTCAACGACGACCACGCGCTGGCGTTGGTGCTCGTGCTCCTCGCCGAGACGGCGGAATGGCGGGGGGACTACCGCCTGGCGCTGGAGCGCTGCGAGCAGGCGCTGGCCGCGGGGCGCACGGCCCGCATGGCGGACGTGGTGGTGATCGCGCAGTGGTTCCACGGCAAGGCGACCTGCTGCGTCGGCGAACTACGGGCGTGCCATCGCCGACATGCAGGAGTCGCTCGAGCTCTGCGACCGCATCGGCGACCGCGCGTGCAAGACGCGCCTCCTGAACACGCTCGGGTGGTGCCTCGCCGAGGTGGGCGCCCACGCGCGGGCGCGCGAGTACAACCGGCGGGCCGCGGCGATCGCGAGCGACATCGGCGACCCCGAGATCGTGGCGAACGCGGACATCAATCTCGCCGCGAACGCACTCGCGCTCGGCGACGTCGATCTCGCCGCGGCCACGCTGGAGCCCTTCCGCGTCACGCTGGCGTCGCCGGGCGACCCGTGGATGCGCTGGCGGTACGGCATCCACGTGCTCGACGGACTGGGCAACGTCGCCCTCGCGCGCCGCGATCCGGAGAGTGCCTTGCGGCACGCCGACGAGGCGCTCGCGGGCGCCCGCCGTCACGGCGCGCAGAAGCTGGAGGCGCGTGCGCTCGCCCTCCGCGGTCGCGCGCTGCTCGAGATCGACCGCCGGGCCGACGCCCAGACCGCGCTCCGCGAGGCCGATCACGATCGGCGAACGGATCGGCTACCCGCCGGTGCGCTGGCGCGCGCTCGGGCTCCTCGCCGAGGTCGCACGGCGCGACGGTCGTCGCGACGGCGCCGCCGCGCACACCGCCCACGCGCAGCAGATCGTCGACGCGCTCCTCGCTTCGCTCCCCGACGCCGAGCTGCGCGCGCTGCTCGCCGCGTCCGCCCGCCCGGCTATCTGAGCGGCAGCTGGCGGCCCTCGCGGTCGGCGCGCTCGATCTCCTCGACGGTGTAGGAGTCGGGCCCGCCGTCGACGAAGTCGCGCACGCGGACGCCCGGCACCTCGGGACGCTTCTGGATGCTGTAGAACTTCATGTACTCGACGACCGCGCCCTCCACCTCCGGCATCGACCGCCGCGGCGCGCCCGCGGGCCGGTCGCGTACGAGGTCGCGCTCGTAGCTGGTGTATATCCATGCGGCCCACGCCAGATCGATCTCGCCGGTCGCCACGCGCGAGGACACGGTGGTGACCAGGTCGAACAGCTCCGGCACCAGCGCGTCCGGCGGCGGTGGCATCAGCAGCAGCTTGTGCGTGCGCGCCACCGCTCGCGGCGGCGTCGTGAGGTCGCCGGTGGCCTCCTCGCGAGCGGCGATCCGCGCGAGCCACCACCGCGCGCCGATGCCGATCAGCTGGCTCTGCCAGTGCCAGGCCGCGGCGCCGGCGATCGCCAGTGCGATCAGCCCCCCGGCCACGATCTTCCGCCGTCGCGTCACCTAGAGCCCTCTCGCGCGCGCGAGGCGATCCATGTGCTCGGCGGCCGTGCCGAGCAGGACCTCGCCCGCCTTCGCGCGGTTGGAATAGAGATGCAGGGGGTACTCCGTCACGAACCCCATGCCACCGTGCAGCTGGTGCGCGGTGAGCGTCGCGGCGACGAACCGGCTCGTCGTCCACGCGTGCGCGATCGCGACCTCGCGCGCCGCGGGCAGACCGCGGGCGAGACGCCACGCCGCCTGACGCACGAGCGCGCGGCTCGCCTCCAGGCCCGTCGCCATGTCGGCGCACTGGTGCTGCACCGCCTGGAACGCGCCGATCGGGCCGCCCGAACTGCACCCGGCCCTTGACGTACTCGACGGTGAGCTCGAGGACCCGGGCGAAGCCGCCCAGCAGCTCGGCGTCGAGCAGGACGGTCTCCCGCTCGCGCGCCGCGTCGACGAGCCCGGCGACCGCGGCCCCTTCCGGGACCAGCGCCTCCACCGGCGCGTCGGCGAAGCGGAACGCGCGCGATCGACTCGCCGGCCCAGATCGGCAACGGCGTCGACCGTCGACGCCTGGCGCGTCGCGATCGATCACCGCGAGCCAGGTCCGCCGGCGACGACCAGCAGGTCCGCTTCGCCGCCGCAGACGACGAACGGGGCCTCGCCGCGCAGCCGCCCGCCCGCGAGCGCCACGTCGGCGCGGACGAGCGCGGCGCTGCGGCCACGGAGCACCTCCGCCCGTTCCGCCGCCGCCAGCAGCAGTCCCGCCGCCACCGTCGTGCGCAGCAGCGACGGCACGAGCGCCCGGCCGCATTCCTCGAACAAGAGCGCGAGATCCTCGACGTCCGCACCGAGCCCGCCGGCCGCGGCCGGCAGACCGTACGTCGGCCACCCCGCCTCCTGCATCGCGCGCCACAGCGTCGCCGGACACCGCCCGCCGTCGCGCTGCCACGCGCGTGACCTCGGGCGACGCGTGGCGCGACAGGAGGACGCGTGCCTCCTGCTGCACCAGCCGTTGCTCGTCGCTCAGCGAGAAGTCCATGACGATCAGGCGCGCGGCAGTCCGAGTCCGTGCTGGGCGATGATCGTCCGCTGGATTCGTTGGCGCCGCCGCCGAAGCGCCACACGGGTGACGCCCGGTACATGCGCTCGAGGCGCCCCGGAAGCAGACCGCGCAGGCCGAGCAGCCGGAGCCCAGTCGCGCAGACCTTCTGCCGCAGCTCGCTGGCCATCACCTTGACCATCGACGCCTCGCGCACCGGGACGCGGCCCTGGTCGACGGTCCACGCGTTCAGCCAGCCGAGGAGCTGCGCCGCTTCCAGCTCCATCTCCAGCTCGGCGAGCGCCAGCCGCGCGCCGGGCTCGCGCGCCGCGTCGCCCAGGCTGACGACCAGGTCGTCGAACAGGCGACGCGGGCCGCCGACGGAGCCCATCGACACGCGCTCGAAGTCGAGCGCCATGGTGATGTACTCCCACCCGCGCCCCAACTCCCCGACCAGGTTCGCGCGCGGCACGCGCACGCCGTCGAAGAACACCTGGTAGGTCGGGAAGCCGCCCCAGGTCTCCATCGACTGGATCATGATGCCCGGCGCGTCGAGCGGGACGATGAAGAGCGAGATGCCGCGATGCCGCTGGGCCTGCGGATCGGTCCGGCAAGCGAGCCACTCGTGGGTGGCGAGCGCGGCGCCGGTGTTCCATATCTTCTGTCCGTCGATCACGAACTCGTCACCGTCGGCGACGGCACGCGTGTCGAGCGCGGCAAGGTCGCTGCCCGCACCGGGCTCCGAGTAGCCGATCGCGAATCACCTCGCCGCGCAGGATGCGCGGCAACCACTCGCGACGCATGGCCTCCGAGCCGACGCGCAGGATCGTGGGCGCGACCGACGTGACCGTCAGGTGCAACGACGGCGCGAAGGCGTACTCCAGCTCCTCGATGAAGAGGTACTGATCGCAGGCCGACGGCCGAGACCACCCAGCTCGGTCGGCCACGCGATGCCCCACCAGCCCTTCGCGCCCAGCGCGCGAATGAACGCGCGCGCCAGCGGGTCGCGTCCCTCGGTCTCCGCAGTCGCCAGCTCCGCCTCGAGCGCCGGCGTCATATGCGCGGCAATGAACGCCCGCACCTCGTCGCGCCAGGCGCGTTGCGCGGGCGTGAGCTCGAAGCGCATGCCCGGCGAGCTTCCGGACGATCTTCTTCTTGCCGGCGTTGACGTCCTTCAGGTAGAGGATGCCCTCGTCGGCGACGTCGTCACCGACCATGCGGTCGCCCTCGCCGGTCGAGCTCGTCCATGTCGACCCAGACGCCGTACTGGGCGCGCGTGCGCTCGGTGATGATGCCCGCCTTCAGCAGCGTCTTGATGAGCGTGCGGAAGACGTTGCGGCTCGCGCTGCATGAAGCTCCTGGCGGTTCTCCTCGACCCGCGCCTCGAGCACGCGCGTCGCGCACCCACTGCCAGGTCGAGACCGAACTGCGGGTAGATGTGCCGCTTCTGCTACGGGTTCACCAGGTTGAAGAGCAGCGTGTTGAAGCACTCGAGCGCCCAGTCCTCGACCGCGTCGTGCTCCTCGGCCGGAAGGTTGGGCATCGTCGCGTGCGCCCAGATCTTGCCGAACTTGTGGTGGAACGCCTCGTCGGTCATCACCAGCTGGCAGACGCGGCGGAGCAGCGGGTCGTTCGCCACCTTGATGCAGCGTCGTGAAGGCGCCCATCGCGAGCCCCTCGACCAGCATCTGCATGCCGACGATCTTCTTGTAGACGACCGGCGTCGGACCAGCTCGCCGCAGCAGCGTCCCGAGGGTGTCGCCGACCGGGAACGGCGGCGCCGCGAAGCGCGCCTCCATGTAGCGCGTGAACGCGTGCACGTGCCGCGCCTCCTCGCGCACCTGGTTGGCGGCGTACTCCTGCGCGCCCGGGTCGAGGAAGATGTCGCACAGGCTCGCCGACAGGCTGAGCGCGCCCTGCTCGCCGTGGAGCAGGTTCGACAGGCTCCAGCGCGCGCTCTGCGTTGGCGAAGGCGACGCGCTGCCCGTCGTCGAGCTGGTCCCACACCGCCGTCTCGCTCTCGATCACGAACCATTCGCGGGACATCGATCGTCGCGTCCGGCCACGGCGCCCCGAAGTCGATGTAGTCGCGGTCCTCCGGATTCCAGAAGTGCTCCTCCGTGCGCGCGATGATCTCGTCGAAGTCGCGACGACCGCCGCGCGTAGCGCTCGGGCTCGATCATCGCGTCGAAGTCGTCGGGGGCGACGGCCTGGTAGGCCGGGATGGGTGACCATGTTCCCGGTCGTGACCCCACCGCCCCGCAGAGTCAAGCCGACTCGGCGAATCGGCTTGACCGGCGCAAGGACGGTGCGGTTCACTGCCCCCATGCTGGACCTCGTGATTCGCGGCGGACGGGTCGTTGATGGCACCGGGCTGCCCGCCTACACCGCCGACGTCGGCGTGCGGGCGGGCCGGATCGTCAAGATCGGCCGGATCGCCGGCGCGGCCGTGCGCACCATCGACGCGGACGGGCTCACGCTCACGCCGGGCTTCATCGACGTCCACACGCACTACGACGTGCAGCTCGACTGGGACCCGCTCGCCACCCCGTCCTGCTGGCATGGGACCACCACCGTCCTCACCGGCAACTGCGGTTTCACCCTCGCCCCGTCCAAGCCCGAGGACGTCGACTGGCTCGCGGGCATGCTGAGCCGCGTCGAGGGCATGTCGCGCGCGGCGCTGCGCGAGGGACTGCGCTTCCGCGGCGGCAGCTTCGCCGACTACTGGCGGCGATTCGACGGCCGCATCGGCGTCAACGTCGGCAGCTACGTCGGACACTGCGCGGTCCGCCGCTGGGTGAGGGCGACGCGGCGTCCGAACGACGCGCCACCGCCGCCGAGGTCACGGCGATGCAGGAGCTCGTTCGGCAGGCGATGCGGGAGGGTGCGGTCGGCTTCTCGACATCTCAGTTGGACATCCACGTCGGCGAGGACGGGCGCGAGGTGCCCTGCAACCACGCCGACCACGACGAGATCCCGGGCGTTGGCGTCCGTGCTCGCGGAGTTCGAGCGCGGCGCGATCGAGATCATCCCGCGCAGCGCCGCCGCCGGGTACGACGACGCGGACCGCCAGCTGCTGCTCGACCTCTATCGCCTGTCCGGACGACCCGTGGAGCTGAACGTCCTCCTGCCGACCCCGGGGAACCCGATGTCCTGGCAACACACCCTCGCCTTCGTCCGCGAGGCGGTCGCGGCCGGCGTGCGACTCCATCCGCAGTTCACGACCAGCGGCACCGGCCTGCACATGCGGCTCGCGGACACCTTCGTCCTCGACGAGATGCCCGCGTGGCGTACGGTGCTGCTGCTGCCGGAGCCCGAGCGCTCCCGCCGGTTGCGCGACCCAGCAGTACGAGCCACGCTGGCGATCGAGTGGGACGCGCCCGGACGCGTCGCCGCGTTCCCCATGCAGCTGCTCGAGGTCGAGGGGGTCCGCGACGAACGGAATGCCGCATGGGTCGGCCGGAGCGTGGTCGAGCTCGCGGAGGAACGTGGCTGTCCGCTCATCGATGCCTTCCTCGACTGCTCGATCGCCGAGGACCTCCAGACGCAATGGCAGACGCGGCTCACCGACGTGGCACACGCATTCGTCCGCCACGTGGCCTGCGCCGGGATCGCCGATCCGGTCGTGATGGCGGGGTCGAGCGACGGGGGCGCGCACCTCGCCTCGTTCGTCGCAGCCGACTACACGACGCGGCTGCTCACCGAATTCGTGCCCGATCCGCTCACCTTCGAGCAGGCCGTCTGGCGGCTGACCGGCATGCCGGCGACCATCCACGGCATCGCCGACCGCGGCTTCGTCCGCGAGGGCGCCTGGGCCGACCTGCTTGATCGACCGCGGCCGCCTCCGCGCCGGGCAGCCGCGCCTGGCGTGCGACTTCCCGGCCGCGACGGAGCGCTACGTCGTCGACGCCGAGGGCTACGTCGCAATGGTCGTCAACGGCGAGGTGCTGCTCGAGAACGGGCGCCATACGGGCGCCCTCCCCGGGCGCGTCCTGCGCGGCGCCTGACGGGCACGCGGCGTCACTGGCAGCGACAGGGGAACAGCCCGAGCGGGTCGGTCCCACAGGTCATACCGGTCGGGCAGCCACCGCCGCAGCTCTGCGCCGTGAAGCTGAGGCACGGCGGCTGGCCCGCGGGCATGCACCCGCACGAGAACGACAGCGTGGTGTCGTCGACGTAGAGTGTCGAGCACACCTGGCCCGCTGGACACGCTCCCGCAGTGCGGTCCGCTCCCGAGCGGACCGCCCGTGGCTGCGCAGGGCGTGACGTCCGCCGGAAGACACGCACAGGACGTGACGGGCGGTGGACCGCTGACCGTGGCCCAGCAGGTCAGGCCGCTCGGGCAAGCGCCACCGCATCCGGGGTAGTCGGTCCCGCACTGGAGCAGCGTCGTCGACGTTGTCGAGGTGCTTGTGGTCGTTGTCGTCGGCGTGAGCGCCGCGATGATCCCGGTCACGTCTGCTCTCACCTGCGCGGCGACGGCCGGCGCGTCGCCGGTGGTTGGGACAGGCGCCCCCGGCCTTCGCCTCGGCCTTCGCCCATCCCGCTCCGAACTGGGCCTCGCAGCGACTGACATCGAGCGCGCTCCCAGTCTTGACTGCCTTCGCGTGCGCCTTCAGGAGACAGAGGTCGTAGAGCCCAGCTCGACGCATCTTGTCGGTCTTGCAGACGGTCGCGGGGTCGGCCCCGTGCGCCACCCCGGCGGCGAGCAGCAGGCCCGCGATCACCCCGTCCGACCATGCGATCCGACCCACCAGCCATGAGCCCCTTCTACCGCGAGCCCCGACGCACCCGCCACCGCAATCATTGCGAGGGAGATGCCGCGCCGGCTAGCCGTCAGGAAGCGGCGATGCGCTCCGCGAGACGGAAGATCGACAGCGGCGCCGATCCCTCGGCCTTGTTGTTGACGATCACGTAGGCGGGTCGCCCCGCGGCCGCCGCGTCGGCGCACAGGCGCGCGATCGCGTCGCGCGAGCCGGGATCCTCGTCGACGAGTCGGTCGAACGGGGCGTAGCGGCGTCGCGCGGACTCGTAGTCGAGATGGCGCGGCAGCATCCACCGCACGACGGTCGCGGGCGGCGCGGCCGTCCCGAGCAGACCGGCCTGCGTGTCGAGGTCCGGCATGCTGGGGTGGGCGGAGAGGCAGTGGACGGCGCCCGCGTCGGCGAGCGCGGCGAGGTACCGCGGACCGAACACGCGCGGCGTGCGGAGCTCGACCGCGTAGAGCGGCCCGCGCGGCAGCGCGCGCAGGAAGGCGTGGAGCCGCTGCGCGAAGCCGGCCGCGCCGCCGAGCGCCGCGGCGTCCTGGGGCGGCAGCTGGAAGAGGATCGGTCCGAGCGCCGATCCCGAGCCCGTCGACCGCCGGCGCGACCACCTGCTCCGCGGCGTACGCCGCGTCGAGGAATCGCGGATTGGGCTGACCCGCCTGCGCGCCGTAGCGCTCGTGCCGTGGGAAAGCGCGCCGTCGTACACACCTCGTGCGCCTTCACCAGGAAGCGGAACCCGTCCGGCACCGCCCGCGCGTACGCGGCGAAGGCGCCGGCGGTGAGCGGCGCGTAGAACGTCCGGTCGATCCCGACCGCGCGCAGCAGGGGATGGCGCGCATAGGCGGCGAGACCATCGCGCGCGAGGCGCGCGGGCGTCGTCGCGGCGCCGTAGACGATCCCCGCCCAGCCCGGGAACGACCACGACGACGTGCCCAGCCGGACACTCGCCGGAACGCGCGCCGCGGTCGCGAGGAGCGGCTCCGGCACGCGGACCGCCGGCACGCCCCGCCCGGTGGCCGACGACGCCGCTGCACCCCCGAAGAGGTCGAGCTGCCGCGCGCACGCGCACATGCCCGGCAGGCAACCAAGAACCGCCCGCCGAGGCAAGCGCGCGCGGTGGGTCAGCGTTGCTTGAGCAGTCTCCAGCGACGCCGCCAGGCGCTCGACCGTCGCCTCGACGAAGCTCGCGATCCGTTCGAGCTCGACCGCCGTCTCCGCCCGGCCGCGGCGGCGCCAGTAGCGTGCGTCCTCGCGCATGCTGATCACGCGCCGCCGGAGCTGTCGCACACTACGCTGTCGCTCGAACGCGACCGCCGCGCGGTCGCGTTCGCCGAAATCCCCTCCCGGCACCTCAGACGATCCCGACGCGCAACGCGTAGCCCGTGAGCTCCCGGCGGCGACGCACGCCCACCTTCTGGAAGACGTTGTAGATGTGCTTCTTGACGGTGTTCACGCTGATCTGCAGCTGGCGCGCGACTTCCTCGTTGCGCATGCCGCAGACGACCGCGCGGATGATCTCGCGCTCGCGGTCGCTGACGACGTCATCGATCAGACAAGGGGCCTGCTCGTCGATGCTCATGGTCTCTCCTCCCGTGCGGCGCTGTCTCGGCCGGCATTTCCGGCGCGTTCCCATTACGAGAGGGACTCTTTGCATCCGCCGTGCCTCCCCGACGACGCATTGCATCCATCGAAGCCACGTGCGTCTTCGGCCGCTGGATGGTGCCCGGACCCCATCCCGGCCCGAGTCATTCTGATACGCGGGTCAGAATGTGCGGAAATCGCCTGCGCCGCCGGTCGAAATTGCCGATCGCAGTCCATCGGCACAGCGAATGCACATGACATGCTGCGTGACGGATTGCCGCGGGATATCGACAACCCAACCAATCCCTTCCGCGACTCTCGCGGTGAACCCGATCACCCGGAGCGGCGACGCGTGACGCTGGCAGACATCGCAATCAGCTTCATGACCGTCGCGATCGTCATCGTGGCGATCGACTTCCAAGGAACCACGCGTCGCCGCCCGGGTCCCCAACCGGCTCGCCTCACGCCTCCCACCCCAACGGGCCGGAGCGGCAAACCCACCGCTCCGGCCCGTGTCCATGGCGGGGACGATTGACCGTCATGGGCACGGCGGGCTACGCGGCCGTCCATGCGCTCCATCTGGATCCCGAAGGCCGGTCCGCCCGAGGTGCTGGAGCTGCGCGAGTCGCCCGATCCGTCGTGCGGTAGCGGCGCGGTCAAGGTGCGCGTGCGCGCGTCGGGCGTCAACTTCGCGGACGTCTCCGCGCGCCTCGGATTCTACCCCGACGCGCCACCCTTTCCGTGCGTCGTCGGCTACGAGGTCGCCGGCACGGTGGAGGAGGTCGGCCCGGGCGTCGAGACGGGCATCGTCCCCGGCCAGCGGGTGGTCGCGCTCACGCGCTTCGGCGGCTACGCGGACGTGGTCGTCGTGCCTGCGGCGCAGGTGTTCCCGCTGCCCGATCGCCTGAGCTTCGAGCAGGGCGCCGCGGTACCGGTCAACTATCTCACGGCCGTGCTGATGCTGCGGCACTTCGGGAACGTGAAGGCGGGGGAACGGGTGCTCGTCCACGCCGCGGCGGGCGGCGTGGGGATGGCCGCCATCCAGCTCTGCCGCATCGCCGGCGCGGAGGTCATCGGGACGGCCTCGGCCGCCAAACATGCGGTGCTGAAGGAAGCCGGCGTGGCGCATGCCATCGACTACCGGACACAGGACTTCGAGGCGGAGGTGCGGCGCATCACCGGCGGCCGCGGCGTCGACATCGTGCTCGATGCCACCGGCGCCTTCCGCAAGAGCTATCGATGCCTGGGACCGCTCGGTCGCCTCGTCTGCTTCGGGCTCTCGCAGGCGGCGACGGGCATGAAGCCCAACCGCCTGGGGGCGCTGCGCGCCGTGATCCGCCTGCCCTGGTTCCACCCGATCAAGCTCATGAACGACAACCGCGCCGTGATCGGCGTCAACCTGGGCCACCTCTGGGACCGCATCGAGATGCTCCGACGCGAGATGCTCGGGCTGCTCGCGGACTGCGAGGCGGGCCGGCTCCGCCCGGTCGTGAGCCGGACCTTCCCGCTCGCGGAGGCGGCGGCGGCGCACCGCTTCATCCAGGAGCGGCAGAACGTCGGCAAGGTCCTGCTGACGGCCTAGGTCACTCGAAGCGGACCGAGGCGAGGATGGCCCCGAGCGCCGGCTCGCTGCGTGCGAAGTTGCCGGCGGGCGCGCCCAGGAGCAGCGTGATCATCGACTCGCGATCGCCGACCCGGCGCACGCCGATCCAGGCGATGCGCTCGGCGCGGTCCGACGTCCAGGCAACGCCTGTGACGGTTCCCAGGGCGCGGACGGCATAGCCATCGATCTCGCCACTCGCGAGCTGCTCCGCCGCCGAGCGGAGATGAACCGCCAGCAGTGCCTCCGGCGCCAGGCCGAGATCGACGGGCATCACGGTCACGACGACATACGGTGCGGGACGGCCACGCTCCCGCAGATCGAGCTCACGGTCGTTCGAGGTCCGCACCTGCCAGGTTCCGGGCACGGTGAGCCAGAGGCGCTGCGCCGCCCAGTACGTCTCGCGCCATCCGCCCGCAGGGGCCTCGCCGACGCGGAGCGCGCGTCCGCCTTCGCGCGCGACGTCGCCCGGCAGTGCGGCGATCGGCCCCTCGTCGGCTGGATGGCCGGCGGGGCCCAGACCGTGTACCGCGACGATGGACGCGACGACGCTCGCGACCGCGACCCATCCGAGCGCCAGCATCCCGAGCGTGTGCCCGACCAGGAGTCCCCAGGACGGCCGGGCCACCAGGAGCGCGCAGTCGGCGTAGTCGGCGCCGTCACGCAGACCGTCCGTCCGGAGCAGATGCGGCCCGGGCAGCGCGATCGTGAAGCGGCGCACCGCGAGGCTGACGCGATGAAGCCCGCCGGTCCGCTGGCGGATCCACACCCGGTCGAGCGGCACCTGCCGATGCGTGCTGCGCTCGAGCAGGCCGAAGCGCAGCCGGCGCATGCGGCCGGAGAAGAGTGGCGTCTCCGTGTGCAGCACCCAGCGGCCGGCGGCGAGGTCGATTTCCTGCTCGGCGACCACGGGTATGCGCGCCACCACCGCGTCACGGAGCCCGCGCGCGAGCCGCCGCGCGAGCAGCACGATGCCGGCGAGCGCGGCGCACGCCAGCGGCACGGTGAGCAGGAGCCACCTCACGCGCGACCCAGATTGACTGAGACGCCGGCGCTTGTCAGCTTCGCCCAGCATGAGCAGCGCCGCCGGCATCGCCTGGGACCTGACCCCGCTGTACGCGGCCCCCGACGACACGAGGGTCGAGGCGGACGTGCAGCGCGCCGCGGACGCCGCCGTCGCATTCGCGGCACGATGGCGCGGGCAGGTCGCGGCGGCCTCGGCGGTCGCCCTCGCCGAGGCGATCCGCGACTGGGAGGCAATCTGGGAGCAGGGACGGCGGCCGGGGTTCTACGCCTCGCTGCGCTTCGCCGCCGACACCGACGACGCCGGCGCGCGACGGCTGGTCGACCACACGCGCGAGGCGGCGGTCTCGCTCGCCAACACCCTCACCTTCTTCGAGCTCGAGCTGAAGGCGTTGCCCGACGACGCCGCGGCACGCCTGCTGGCCGACCCGGCGCTGGCCGACTGCCGCCACTGGCTCGAGGAACTTCGCCGCCGGCGCCCGTACACGCTGAGCGAGCCCGAGGAGCGGATCGTCAATCAGAAGACGCTCACCGGTCGCGAGGCCTTCTCGCAGCTGTTCGACGAGCTGTCGGGATCGCTGCGCTTCCGCGTCGAGGTCGACGGCGTCGAGCAGGAGCTCTCCGGCGAGCAGGTGCTCTCCCTGCTGCACCATCCAGACCGCGCACTCCGCCAGCGCGCCTACGTCACCTTCCTCGACGGCTACGCGGTCCACCGCGTCGCGCTCGCCGGCATCTTCGACGCGATCGTGAACGATCATCGCCTGGAGTGCGGGCTGCGGGGCTTCCCGGACCCCGTCCTGCCGACGCACCTCGACAACGAGGTGCGGGCCGAGACCGTCGAGGCGATGATGACGGCGACGGAGCGCCACTACGACCTCGCCCGCGACTACTTCGGACTGAAGGCGCGCCTGCTCGGGCTGCCCCGGCTCGCCACCTGGGACCTGTACGCGCCGCTCGGCGACACGCCGGTGTCCGTCCCCTTCACCGAGGCCCGCCGGCTCGTCCTCGATGCGTTCGGTGGCTTCTCGCCGACCTTCGCCGCCCACGCGACGGAGTTCTTCGAGCGGCGGTGGATCGACGCCGAGCCGCGGCCGGCGAAGCGGCTCGGGGCGTTCTGCGCCGCGCTCTCGCCGCGTGAGAATCCGTGGGTGCTGCTCTCCTACACCGACACGCCGCGCGACGTCGCGACGCTGGCGCACGAGCTCGGCCACGGCATCCACGATCGCCTCGCCGCGGGCCAGCGGCCGATCAACTACCAGCCGCCGCTGACGCTCGCCGAGACCGCGTCGACGTTCGCCGAGATGGCACTCACCCGCGCGATGCTGGCGCGGGAGTCACGACCCGCGGTGCGACGCGAGCTCCTGTGCGCGAAGATCGAGGACACGATCGCGACCGTCTTCCGCCAGAACGTCCTCACCCGCTTCGAGATGGCCGCCCACGCGCGGCGCGGCGAGGGTCCACTCACCGCCGACGCGCTCTGCGACCTGTGGTGGGCCGAGAACGCCCGCCTCTACGGCGACGCGGTGGAGATGCCGACGCCGTACCGCTGGGGCTGGAGCTACATCCCGCACTTCATCCACAGCCGCTTCTACTGCTACTCGTACGTCTTCGGCGAGCTGGTGGTGCTGGCGCTCTACCAGCGCTGGCTCGACGAGGGCGACGCCTTCCTGCCGCGCTACCACGATCTGCTCGCCGCCGGCGGCAGCGAGGCGCCGGACCGGCTCCTCGGGCGGCTCGGCTTCGACGTCGACGACCCGGCCTTCTGGGAGCGCGGCTTCGCGGTGCTGCGCGGCCTCGTGGCGGAATTGCGCGCGACGCTCGACTGACCCCGGTCGTCACGGCTAGAACCAGCCCGTGATCACCGACCTCCGCGAGCCGCATCACGTGCGGCTCGGACAGCTGAACGTCCTCCACGATCCCGTTCCCGGTCCGCTCACCGCCATCGCGGTCGCCATCCGCGCGGGTTCGCGCTTCGACGGCGCGCACCCCGGCATCGCCCACATGACGGAGCACATGCTCTTCCAGGGCACGCGGCGACTCGATCAGGCGACCATCAACCGGCGCGCCGGCGAGCTCGGCGGCGAGCACGACGCGGACACCGGCTACGAGGACATCACGCTCCACTTCGAGGTCTTCAACGACGACGTCGAGGACGCGCTCGGGCTCCTCGCCGACCAGCTGTTCCGCTCGACGGTGCCCGCCGATCGGCTGGCGAAGGAACAGCGGGTGGTGGTGGACGAGATCCGGGGGCGCCAGGAGGATCCGGCGAACTACGTGCACGAGCACGCCTGGCACCGGTTCGCCGGCGAGGCCGCTCGGCCATCCGGTGTGCGGAACGATCCGGAGCGTGCGGCGGATGACGCCCGGGGCCGTGCGGTCGTTCCTGCGCCGGCACTTCGTGCCAGCGAACATGGTCCTCGCCGCCTCGGGGGGCATCCCGCGGGCGCGCCTCCTGCGGGCGCTCGCTCGTACCTTCCCGACCCGCGGGTCGCGGGCACGCCCCGTACCTCGCGTGCGCTGGCCGCGCGCGCACGGTTCGACGCGCCTCCACCGCCGCGACCTGACGCAGGCGTACCTGGTGCGGCTGATGCGCATCCCGTCGGAGCCGCGTCGCGCGCTCGCGCTGTCGCTGGCGCTCGAGATCCTCGGCGCCGATCCCGACGCCCGCCTCTTCCAGGAGATCCGCGAGCGCCTCGGGCTGGGCTACGATCTGAGCGCCGGGGTCGAGCAGGGGCGCGACTGGGCCGTGGTGGCGCTCACCGCGAGCGCCGCGCGCGACGACGAGAGCCGGCTCCGCGACACCATCGACCGCACCTGCCGCGACGCCGCGGCCGGGTTCGCGCACGACGAGCTGGCGCGCGCGCGGAAGAAGCTCCGCTACCGCTTCGCCCGGCTCGCCGACTCGCGCCTCGAGCGCGCCGCCAGCCACGCCTCGCGCGCCGCCTGCGGCCTCCCGTCCCTCGTGCGAACGGCCCGCACCGTCGCGGCGATCGGACACGACGAGGTGAACGCCGCGTGGCGCAGCGCGCTCGGCGGTCCGACCCTCACCACCGTCCTGTCGGGGTGATGCGGATCGCCTGGCTCCTCCTCGTCGCGCTGCTCGGGGTGCCTCCCGCGGGACGAGCGGGCGAGCCGGAGCCGCTGGGCGCGTGCGGTCCGGTCGCGCGGGTGCACGAGGCGATCGAGGTACCGATCGAGCGCCTGGGCGGACGACTGCGCGGGACGCCGATCGCCCGCACGGGCTTGGTCGCGTTCCGCGACGGGAGCGTCGTCCCGATTCCGTTCCAGGTCGACGAGCGCCGCGGGAATCGGCTGGCGCTGCCCGACGGACCGGAGCCGACCGCCGACGATCTCCCGGACGCGCTCGACGGCGACGACCTGCTGGTCTTCATGGCCTGCGACGCGGGCGCGCGCGGCACGCCGGAAGCCCTGTCCGCCAGCCTCGCACAGGCCGGTCTCACCACATGGCGCGAGCTACGCCTCACCGACCCGATCGACGGCCACGAAGCCTACGTCTACCTGGTGATCGCCGACCGTCCGCCGCTCTCGCCCCGCCGCTACGTCGCCTACGACGCCGAGCACGACATCGTCAGTACGGCCCGGTACCGCGTCGGCTGCGTCGGCGCCCTGCCGAGCTACTTCGCCCTCGCCCTGTCCCGACCGTTGACCGGCAATCTGCTCGACGGCGTGCGGCTGCGCGCCGACGCGACGGTGCGCGGCAATCTCGTTCACATGACGCGCACCGAACGCGACGGCAAGCACCGTCTCGAGGCGTGGAAGGTCGGGCCCGTGCGCGTGATCCGGCGCTCGCGTCACAGCGTCCGGCTCGGGCTCGGCATCTACATCACGGGAGGGCTCGCGCACACGTTCTTCTACGCCCAGCACGTGTTCGCTCCCGGCTCGATGAAGCTGCCGTTCTCGCCCCAGCTGCTGTTCAGCGACATCACCGCGATGGGCGGCGCCGACTTCCGCGACCTGCGCGGGTGGCGCTACCACGCCGCCGGTACCCCCGCGGACGGCTTCGCCGTCGACGGGACGATGGACGCGCGCGAGCGCGCCTTCGCCGGCGGCGGAGACTGGTTCTCGTTCACCGACGGCTCCGACGCGTTCATGATCGCCGCCGTCATGTCCGAGGAGCTGAAGGCGCAGATCCCGCTGCAGCTCCTGTACCGCGACGACACCGCGCAGGTGGCGCCGCCCGAAGCCGAACGCGGGACGACGCCGCTCGTCGGCTATCAGGGCCGTCGCATCGAGACGCTCCGCCCCGGGCGCTACTGGTTCCAGCTGCGCATACTCGGCTGGACGGGGCACGAGCCCGGTGACGAAGCGCGGGAGCTGGCGCGCATCGCCAGCCCGCTCACCGCCGATCTCACCGCCCGATCGTCGCCCGAAGCCGCTCCAGCACCGCCTCGGTGAGGTTGCGCACCGGCTGGCGGTCGCCGCTCGAGAGATTGGCGATGGTACCCGCCTCGAGGTTGATGCGCATCCGCTGGCCGGTGTGGAACGTCGCCGGGGCATCGACCTCGAGCGGAGGCAGCCCTGCCGCGAGGCAGTGTTCGGCGAAGTCCTCGGCGAAGCTCGCGGCGACCACGGCGATCATCCCGGCACGCTTGAGCGCGCGCGCCGCGGCCGCGCCCTCCGGCCCAGCGCCGAGGTGCTGCCCCGCGACCAGGACGTCGTCCGGACGGAGCGCGGCGGCGACACCGGCATCGAGATCCTCGAACAGCCGCGCCACCGCATCCGCGACCGGCAACGTGGCGTAGCGCGCCGGAAGGATGTCGCGGGCCGCGAGCGCATCCGCGAACGTCCACGCGCGGCCGGTGAGCACCGGCAGCCGCCGGTCGTCGCCCATCTCCGTCAGCTCGCGACGGCCCAGCGCGAGCCCGGTCGTACGGTGACGAGGCGGCCGGGGTGCCGCAGGATGACGCGTGCGTCGTCGGCGGTGATCGCGCGGCCGAAGATCCGGTACTGTCCGCTCTCGTCGAGCTGCGCGTTCGCCCAGTCGGCGAGCTCGTCCGGCGTCGGCGCATGGCCGAGGGCGACGGCGCACTGCCGTACGACGAAGCCGAGCATGATGCGCAGCGGCTCGCTCTGAACCGACGAGCTCATCGCCATCGGTTGTCACATGCACCGCGGAGAAGCGTCAAGCCAGGGGACGCGCTTGACACGCCCCGGTACCGGTCGGCATGTCCACCGGCGTGACCAGCACCCCCTCCGAGGCTCCCGACCCGACCGCGACGGCGCCTGCCCCCGGCCGCCGGTTCGACGAATTCGGGCTGCCCGAGCCGGTGATGGTGGGTATCCGCGCCGCCGGATTCACGCGCTGTACCCCGATCCAGGACAAGGTCCTGCCGCTGTCGCTCGCCGGCCGCGACGTCGCCGGGCAGGCGCAGACGGGCACCGGCAAGACCGCGGCGTTCCTGATCACGATCTTCACCCGCCTGCTCGCGCACCAGCGCCCGGGTCGGCCGGCGGCCCCCCGCGCGCTCGTCATCGCGCCGACGCGCGAGCTGGTGGTGCAGATCGCCGACGACGCGCATCTCCTGGGCGAGGGGACACCGTTCGCGATCCATGCCGTGTTCGGCGGCATCGACTACAAGAAGCAGCGCGCCAACCTCGAGGCCGGCGTCGACGTCCTGATCGGCACGCCCGGACGGCTGATCGACTACCTGAAGCAGCGCGTCTACGATCTGCGCAGCGTCGAGATGCTGGTCATCGACGAGGCCGACCGCATGTTCGACATGGGCTTCATCAAGGACCTGCGCTTCCTCCTGCGCCGGCTTCCCGAGGTCGAGCGGCGACAGTCGATGCTCTTCTCCGCCACGCTCAGCTACGACGTGATGGAGCTGGCGTACATGTTCATGAACGACGCCGTGAAGGTGTCGGCGACGCCGGAGCAGGTGACGGCCGAGAACATCGAGCACCTCGTCTACCACGTCGGAGACCACGAGAAGCTCCCGCTGCTGGTGTTCCTGCTGCGCCAGATCGTCGACGCTCGCGTGTTGATCTTCGTGAACATGAAGCGATCGGCCGAGCGACTCGAGCGCTACCTCGAGGCCAACGGATTCGCGGCGGCGGCGATCACGGGCGACGTCGACCAGCGCATCCGGCTGCGCATCCTCGGCGACTTCAAGGAGGGCCGTCTGCCCATCCTGATCGCCACCGACGTCGCCTCGCGCGGGCTCCACATCGACGGCGTCACCCACGTCATCAACTACGATCTCCCGTTCGACGCCGAAGACTACGTCCACCGCGCCGGCCGCACCGCGCGCGCGGGAGCGTCGGGGAAGGCGATCAGCCTCGCCTGCGAGGCCTACGTCGACGGCCTCGAGGCCATCGAGCGCTACATCGGCTTCAAGCTGCCGTTCGAGATCGCCGACGAGAGCATGCTCGCGCCGCTACGCCACCCGCCGCGCGACCACCGACGCAGCGGCCGCCCGCCAGAGCGCCCGCGCCGCGGCGACGCCGGCCCGCGGCCGATGGCGCGCCCCGCGCCACCGCCGCCGCCCGCGCCGGTGGCCGCGGCCGCGCCGGACGGTGCTGCTCCCGCCAAACGACGGCGGCGCCGGCGGCGCCGCGGCGGAACCGGCCGCCCGGGCCCCGCGACGCCACAACACTAGATCGCGCCCGCGCCCCTGAGCGCCACGTGGTCGCGGAGCATGCAGCGGTCCATCACGACCAGCAGACCCGCTGCCTCCGCGCGCGCCGCGGCCGCCGCGTCGACGACGCCGTCCTGCATCCAGATCGCGCGCGCGCCGACCGCGATCGCTTCGTCGACGACCGGCCCGGCCAGCTCGGAGCGGCGGAAGACGTCCACGATCTCCACCGGCGGCGGCACGTCCGCGAGCCGCGCCACGGCCATCACGCCCAGCACCGCACGCACGGCCGGATTCACCGGCACGATCGCGTACCCCTCCGCCTGGAGATAGCGAGCGACGCCGTACGAGGGCCGCTCGGGGCGATCCGACAAACCGACGACGGCGACCCGACGGTACCGGCTCAGGATCTCCACTGCCGTGGCGGGAACGACCAACGCGCTCACCCGGCCCGGCTAGCAGGCGTCGCGGTGAGCGACAAGCCGAGAGAGAAAGGGGGGCCGCCCGTTGCGGGACGGGCGGCCCCATAGAAGAGCGTGCGCCTGACGCGAGACACGCGCCGCAGAAATGGCGACGCTCGGAAGGGGATGACGGACGCAGCAGCAGAATCCATGCCATGGACACCTGCCGTCCAGCACCGCCGCGGGCGCGATCGCGTCGTGCAGCCACGCCCCGGATTCGTCCGCAGCGCGCGCGCCTCGCCGCGCATCTTGCCGTTCGATGTCCACCGCGTGCGGCGTTGGCGATGACTGCTCGGTCAGATCGCGTCGAATGCTTGCCCGCGCCGCGTCGACTCTACGACTTCGGTCGCAGGACCACGCAGTGACGCCAGCGATTCGGCGTGTGCATGCGACCATCGCGCCAACGCATGACCCATCTGCAACAGGGGGCACGGCTGCGGGGCACGGCTGCGGGGCACGGCTGCGGGGGTACGCATGCACCCCCGATCATCCGACGCGTGGCGGCAGCCGTCGGAGCACGATCGGGCGTCGGACGCGCGCACGGCTCCGCGCGAAGCCGCGCAGGATCTCCTCCGCGAGACTCGTGCGCAGCGCCCACTCCTCGGCACCCTCGAAGCGCCGCCGCCATGCGGCGAGTCCGATGCGTCGGATCGTCCGCCGCGCTCGGTCCGGCGTCTCCCAGTCGAGACCCCGGCACTCGACGTAGCCGATCTCGGACCCGAGCGCCGCGAGGAGCGCCGGCCACTCGCCGTAGACGGCCACGTCACGCGAGCGCGACTGGCCGAGCAGCGCCGCGGTGCGCGCCGCGTCCAGGACCAGCGACGGAGCGAGAAAGTCCACCCGCCCCGTCACCCCGAGCGCGTCGGCGATGAGACGGTTGACGACCGTTTCGGTCGCATGCAGCGGCCGCTGGTGCGAGCGATGCGCCTTGGCGGTCCGACCGACGAGCAGCACCTGCCAGCGGCGCGCGAGGCGCAGCACCGCGGCGAGCTCGCGTGGCGCGCGCCGCATCCAGTGCAGCGCACGGTCGAAGTCGAGATAGTGGACGTGCGTCCCGCCCGCGGCGAGCGCGCGACGGAGCGACAGTCGATACAGCGGACCTCGCGCCTCCGTCGTCGGCGTCCCGCCGTATGCCCCGGCGACGCGGAGATCGTCGACGAGGCGCGCCGACGTCGCCGGGCTGGTCGTCACCGCGACGTGACGATAGAGCCTCTGCAGCCTGGGCAGGAAGCGCGCGATGTCTCCGCGCAACGCACCCGTCGGATCGTGGAGCGTCGCCGCGAGCGCGATAGCCGGGCGCCGCTCAGCCATCGCCGCGCACCACCCGCGCCTGGACGAGCGCGGCGATTCGCGCGTCCGCGATGCCTGCCTCGCGCAGGATATCCCGTCCGTGCGCGCCGAGCGGCGGTGCAGAACGCCGATACCGGATCGGCATCCTCGACAGGCCGATCAGCGGACCGCCGACGGTGACGCTGCCGAGCACCGGATCGTCGAGCTCGACGAAGGCCCCGTTGGCCACGAGGTGCGCGTCGTCGAAGACGTCGGCAACGCCGAGGCACGGCACCGCCGAGACGCCGGCGGCCTCGAGCGCGGCGAGCGCATCCGTCCGCGGTCGAGCGGCGCACCAGCGCTCGATGGCTCGGGCCAGCAGCCCATCTGCCGCGTCGTCGGTTCCGAGCGACGCGCCGACGACCCGTGCGAGGGCCGCCCGTGCGCGCGCATCGGCACCGATCGCCACCCATCCGTCGGCGCACTCGTACAGACGCCGCACGGCGCTCGGTCCGAGGAAGTCGCGCCCGCCGGCCAGCGGTGCGGCGGGTCTGTCGCAGGCGATCATCACGGCCGCCTGGTCGATCAGCGCCGTGCGGAAGAGACTCACGTCGACCCGCTGCCCGCGTCCGGTGCGCTCGCGCGCGACGAGCGCCGCGACGGTCGTCAGCGCGGCGAGCGCGCCGGCGCAGTAGTCGTTGTAGGGCACCGTGTGGAACACCGGCTCGTCGGCACCGCCCTGCGCGCGCATGAGCCCGCCGCGCGCCTGCATCACGGGGTCGAACCCCGGCAGCGCGGCGAGCGGTCCGCCCAGGCCGAAGCCGGTGACCGAGGTGTGCACCAGGCGCGGGTTGGCGGCGGCGAGCCGCGACCAGCCGACCCCGAGACGGTCGAGGACGCCGGCGCGCAGGTTGTCGACCAGCACGTCGGCGCCGCGTGCGAGCGCGTGGAAAACGTCTCGCCCGTCAGGATGCTTGAGATCGACGGCGATCGAGCGCTTGCCTCGATTCCAGCCGACGAACCCGAACGCCGCCATGCGGAACGGATCACCCTCGAGGCTCTCGACCTTGACCACGTCGGCGCCCAGGTCGGCCAGCAGCATCGGTCCGAAGGGACCGGCGATGAAGCTCGAGACGTCGAGCACCCGGACGCCTTCGAGACACGCCGCCGGACCACCGCCCTCTCGCACCGGCCGCGAGCGGATCGCCTCGATCTCGCGCGCGACGGCGGCGGTATCGGCGCCGGGCACGGGCGCCGCCGCGGCGAGCGCGAGCGGCGTGTCGGAGAAGAGCGCCGGCGCCGCCGGCTGGCGCGTCTTCCCGAGCAGCGGATCGTCGACGTCCACCACCAGACCGAGGGCGCGCGCCTCGGGGTCGTCCAGGACCGCCGCGTGCGACGCGACGATGCCGCACGGGACGTCGGCGGCGCGGAGCACGTCCTGCCAGGCGCCGCTCGTCCTGGTGCGGAAGACGGGCTCGAGCTCCGCCCGCACGAGGGCGCGCAGCTCGGGCCTGCCGAACGTCAGCGGATCGCCCTGCAGACGCGGGTCGGCGAGCAGGTCGAGGCGGTCGAGCGTCGTCAGCAGCTTCACCCAGAACGCCTGCGTCAGCGCGCCGACGAGCAGCCAGCCGTCGGCGGTCGGATAGAGCCCGTAGTTCGGATAGAGCCCGCGCGGATCGCCGTTGGCCAGGAGGGTCCCCTCCGCTCCGGGACTGGTGACGTACGTCCCGCTCATGAGCGCCAGCGCTCCCTGGAGCCCGCTCACCGTGACGTCCTGAACGCCTGCCCCTCGACTGCGGGCGAAGAGGGTCGCGGTGACGCCCAGCGCCGCCAGGATGCCGGTCATGTAGTCGATCATCGGCGTGACCAGCCAGACGGGTCGCCCGCTCCACGACCACTGCGTTCCCATCAGGCCGGTCGCGGCGGCGAGCAGCGCGGCGTCCGGCGGAAGACCGACGCGTGGTCCCGTGGCACCCCAGGCACGGATGCGACAGCCGATCGCCCCCGGATGATCGGGGAGGTCCTCGCCGTCCGTCAGGACGACGTCCGCGCCACGGACGGCGACCGCGAGCGACAGGTCCGCGGAGCGCTTGCCGCGATGGATCACGTGCTCGCCGGGATGCGCGCGCGACGTCGCCGCCGGCTCCAGCCGGATCACGTCCGCGCCGAGCTCGCGGAGGAGGAACCCGGCGTAGCCGGCAGCAAGTCCGGTGGTCCGTTCGACCACGCGGACTCCTGCCAGGGGCGGTGCCGCGTCCGGGATCAGGCGGCGGGCTCGATCGTGACCGGGATGCCGCACAGCACCCCGTTGCCGGAGAGCGGGTCGAGCGCCATCTCGTCGGCGAGGAGATTGCTGTTGGTGCCCGCGTGCGCCGCAGCGACACCGAGCCGGATGCCCGGTGCATCGTGCCCCCACCCGTGCGGGATGCTGACGACGCCCGCCATGATCCCGTCGGTGACCTCGACGGGGATCTCGACCGCGTTCACCCGCGAGCGGACGCGCGCCGTTCCCCCGTCGGCGAGGCCCAGGCGGTGGGCGTCGGCCGGATTCACGTGCAGCGTGCACCGCGGTTTGCCCTTCACCAGGACCGGCAGGTTGTGCATCCACGAGTTGTTGGAGCGGAGGTCGCGGCGGCCGACGAGGACCATCGAGCTCGTCTCGCGTTCGAGGACCGCGCGAAGCCGCGGGACGTCGGCGACGATCGGCTCCGGCGCGAGCTCGATCTTGCCGCTCGGCGTGCGCAGCGCCTCGGGCATGCGCGGGGTGAGCGGACCGAAGTCGATGCCGTGCGGGTGGACCTCGAGCTTCGCGAGCGTGAGGCCGTCGGGCTGGGCACCGAACCCCTCGCCGTAGGGCCCCGTCCGCAGCATGAGGTCGAGGGCACGCTCGGGGCCGCGCCGGGGCGCGAGTGCCGCCAGGATCTCGGTGGTGTCGCGGCCGTGGATCGGCGACGCGGGCGAGCGCGTCTCCTGCTCGATCCGCTGCACCATGACGAAGTCGTCCACGGCGCCCGGGTCGGCCGCGGCGCCCTGGCCACTGGCGATCGCCGTCAGCTTGAGCAGCGTTTCCCATTCGGCCGGCCGGTCGGCGGGCGGCGCGAAGAGCGGCGGGGAGAAGTTGGCGATGTTGCGGACCGCAAGTTGCCAGAGGGCGACGTCGTAGTGGGGCTGCTCGAGCGGCGAGAGCCCCGGCAGGATGACGTTCGCGTGGCGCGTCGTCTCGTTCAGGTAGATGTCGCAGCTCACCATGAACTCGAGCGACGCCAGCGCCTTCGCCAGCCGCGCGCCGTTCGGGTTGCTGATGACCGGATTCCCCGCGATCGTGATCATCGCGCGGATCCGACCCTCGCCCGGCGTCTCGATCTCCTCCGCGAGACAGACGGTCGGGAACTCGCCGAAGACCTCCGGACAACCACGAACCCGGGACGTCCGCCGCCCGAGCTTGATGCCGCGCCCACGCCCAGCGGTCCCGCGCGTGCTCGAGCCGCCCGCCGCCGGCTTCGTGAACATCATCCCGCCGGGCACGTCGAGGTTGCCTGCGAGCACGTTGACGACGTCGACGAGCCAGCTCGCCAAGGTGCCGAACTCCTGCGTGCAGGTGCCGATGCGGCCGTAGACGCCGCCACGTGGCGCTGCCGCGACCTCGCGCGCGAGCCGGCGGATGACGTCGGCCGGGATGCCGCACGCGGCCGCCACACGCTCGGGCGAGAAATCCCGCGCCAGCGCCTCGACCTCGGCGACCCCGGCGGTGTGCGCGGCGAGCGGACCCAGGTGGGTGAGCCCTTCGGCGAAGAGCGTGTGCACCATGGCGAACAGGAAGAGCGCGTCCGTGCCGGGACGGATGAAATGATGCTCGTTCGCCTCGCCCGCGGTGCGGGTGCGGCGCGGGTCGATCACGATGAGGCGGCCACCGCGCCGGCGGAGCGCCTTCAGCCGGCCGGGCGCGTCGGGCACCGTCCACAGGCTGCCGTTCGACTCGAACGGGTTCGCGCCCAGGATCATCAGCCAGTCGCAGCGGTCGACGTCCGGCACGGGGATGGTGAGCGCGGCGCCGAACATGTATCCGGCGGACACCTGCTTCGGCATCTGGTCGACCGTGCTGGCCGAGAAGACGTTGCGCGAACCGAGGGCGCGCAGGAGGACGGGGCCGTAGAGCATCAGCGACAGGGCATGCGCGCTCGGGTTGCCGAGGTAGACACCCACGGCGTCACGCGATCCGGCGTCGAGGATGGGCTTGAGACCCCGCTCGACCTCGGCGAACGCGTCGTCCCAGCCGATCGGCTCGAAGCGGTCTCCACGCCGCAGCAGCGGCTGGTGGAGCCGGTCGGGGTCCGCGTCCAGCTCCTTCATCGCGTAGCCCTTCGGACAGATGAACCCGTGGCTCAGCACGTCGGCCTCGTCACCGCGGATGCCGATCACCTCGCGCCCCCGTGTGGTGATCTCGAGGCCGCAGGTGGCCTCGCACAGGGAACACGTGCGGTAGTGCGTCTGCTCGGTCATGCGTCCTCCAAGAGCGGCCGCACGCGGCCGCCGAACCATTCGAGTCGGGCGAGGAGTTCGTCGAGGCCGTCGGCGGCGATGCCGACGTGGAACGCGTTCGCGCCAGCGCGTCGCCACGCGGTCGCCGCATCGACCACCGCGTCCGGCGTGGCGTCGCGCGCGACCTCGAGCGGCGCGACCAGAGTGAAAGCGCCGTGGCGCCCGGATTCGGCGCGCTGGGCGCGCGCATACGCGGCTGCCGCCGCGTACTCGTCGCGGTCGATGCTCCACGGGATCCAGCCGTCGCCGCGGACCGCCGCGCGCCGGACGGCGGCGCGCGAGTTGCCGCCCACCCAGATGGGCGGGCGCGGGCGTCGGGCCGGGCGCGGCGAGACCATGACGTCGCGGAAGGCGACGGTCTCGCCCGCATAGGCCGCGACCTCCTGCTCCCAGGCGGCGGCGATGGCCTCGAGGTACTCGTCGCTGACGCGGCCGCGACGCTCGTACACGGCGCCGAGCACCGCGAACTCGGGCTTCAGGTGTCCACCGCCGACGCCGAGGATCACCCGGCCGCCGGACAGGTGGTCGAGCGTGCCGTACTGCTTGGCGACGACGAGCGGATGGCGGTACGGCAGCACGAGCACGTGCGAGAGGAGCCCGATGCGCGTCGTGGCGCCGGCCACGAACGCGAGCGTGCTGCCGGCGTCGTACCAGGTCGCACCCATGGCGGACGCCCGCGACGCGGGCACCAGCACGTGGTCACTGCACGAGACCCAGTCGAACCCCGCCCGCTCGGCGGCCTGCGCGGCGCGGATGATCTCAGGCCCGCCGACCGTCCGTTCCCACTCGCGTACGCGGCCCGGAATCTGTTGCACCGCGGGCAGACTCACGCCGATCGCCGTGGGAGAGGCCACGGGTCGGAGCTAGCCGCGCGTGCGCGGCGGTGTCAAGGCGCTTCCGGACGTCGGGCGTCAGCCCGGAACGCGCTCGAACGTCGGCACGCCCTCGGGAACGTAGTGGAAGCTCTGCTTGTCGATGGTGAAGATCACCATCTGCGGGCCACCGAAGATGCTCGGATCGTCGAGCGTCCCGACCTTCAGAAGGACGGCGCCCGGCACCCGATGCGTCCTGGTGAGGATGTGCGTGCCGCACTCGGCACAGAACTCGCGCGCGACCGGGTCCTTAAGGTCGGAGCGACGGAACGTCTTGGGCGAGCCCTTCACGTAGCTGAACCCCGCCTCGGGGAGGCCCATGACGATGTTCGGATGTCCGCCCGAGATGTACTGACATTCCCGGCAGTGACACTGCCCCTTGAAGATCGGATCACCGTTCGCCCGATAGCGAAGCGCACCACAGTAGCAACCACCTTCCATGTCGGTCTCCTTCCGTTTCTCGTTTACCAGGTCTCGCCGAACGGTCGCACCTCGACGTTGAACGACCAGGCCGAGCGATCCTGGTGCACGACGTGCCAGATCTCGTCCGCGATCGCCGCCGGACGGATGAAGAAGTCGTCGCGGGCGTCGGGATAGAGCCGCCGCGTCCACGCGAGATCGATGACGGCGTCGATCACGACGTAGGCGACGTGGACTCCCTTCGGCCCGAGGTCGCGGGCCATCGACTCCGCCAGGATCCGCTGCGCCGCCTTGGTGGGTGCGAATCCCGCGAAGTTCGCCTTGCCGCGGAGCGCCGACGTGTTGCCGGTCGCGACGATGGCGCCACCGCCGGCGTCGACCATGCCCGGCGCGAGCCGCCGCGCGAGATGGAGCAGCGCCATCACGTTCACCTGGAAGTTCCGCTCGAGAACGCCGGGCTCGACGTCGAGGAAGCCGCCGAACGCGCCGCCGACGGCGTTGTGGACGAGGATCGTGGGAGTGCCCAGCTCGTTGCGGACGCGGGCCAGGGTGGTGTCGAGCTGGCCCTCGTCGGTCACGTCGCAGGGGTAGGCACGCGCGCCGGCGATCTCCTCTTCCAGGGCCGCAAGACGTTCGCGGTCGCGCGCGAGCATCGCCACGCGACACCCGCCCGCGGCGAAGCGCCGCGCGATGGCTGCGCCGGTACCCGGCCCGACGCCGGACACGACCACGGTCGCCGACGAGGTCACGACGTTTCCCCGTACCACGGTCTCGATCGCTGGTGCAGACCCCTCATGTCGTCACGCGCTTCGCAGCAGCTGGACGAGCAGCGTCGCCCACATGACGACGAGGACGAAGCCGCTGGCGAAGTAGGCGCTGAAGCGGGCGACGACGTCGTTGGACGTCAGATGGATGGCGCTGTGCACCCAGCGAAGGGCCACGTACGCCCAGGCGCAGACGACGAGCCAGGTCGTCACCTGGTGGGTGACGTAGGTCATGAGGACCACGACGTAGAACAGGACGGGCACCTCGAAGAGGTTGGTGAAGTGGCGTGCGATCACGCGCAGCGGCTCCGGCTCGACCCCCTCCTGGAACGCCCGGTAGTAGCGGACGTCGACCTCCTTCCGCCGCACCGCCGCGAAGCGCATCGAGCGCATGCGCAACAGGACGAGAGCGGTGAGCAGGAACATCGCGAAGAGCGGATAGAGGATGCGGTTCGCGCCGGCGTCAGCCATCGGCACGAAGGTCTACCCCGGCCGCCGTGCTGGAGGAACGCCCTGCCCGCAGCAGCAGGACCGCGACGGCGGCGAGGGCGACCCCCTGGAGCAGGCCGACGCGCCACCCGCGTCCGTGGGGGCTCGCCTCGCTCCAGACCACGTGGCTCACGCCGGCGTAGAAGACGTAGCCGGCGGCCCACGGCACCACCCACGCCCGGTTCGTCCAGAACGCCCACGCGAAGATCGCGAAGATGGTCCAGTGGATGGGCGCCGTTACGAGAGCCAGGGGACCCTGGAGCTCGATCCCGAGCCACACCTCGACCGCGCGGGCGTCGGGAACGAAGATGTCCCCGGAAACGGTCGCGACCAGGACGAGCGCGCAGACGATCGCAGACGCCGTCATCCACCATGCCCGTCGTCCGTTCAGAGCTGCAGCCCCTCGAGGCCCGCGATCACCGGCAGCTCGCGGTCATTCGTCACGAGCAGCGGGCACGGAGCGTTGCGATCACGAGCCACCCCGCACCGCGCGCACGTAGTAGCCGTTGGCCTTGCTGCCCGCGTCAATATAGCCGTACTTGAAGTTCACCGTCCAAGCGGAGGCGCCCGCGACGTAGGTCGTCGCCGACCAGTAGCTGTTGGAGTTCGTCGTGCAACTGCAGTTCAGCACGGTGCACCCCGGCGTGCAGCCGCTGTTGAACGCCAGGGACACGGCCGGAATGTTGTTCCCGTAGTTGACGATGCTCTGCAGCTCCTTCACGTTCGGCATCCGCCAGTCGTTGTGGCCGGCGAAGTTCGCGCCGTTCAGCGCCGCGACGTAACCGATGAAGGAGCTGCCCCAGGTATAGAGGGTATCCTGGTCGTGGATGCTGCCGTCGTCGCTCTTCTTCGCCCACATCAGTCCCGTGTTCGCGTCGGTGATCGTCCCGTTACCGTTGTCCACGTAGGCGAGCGTGGCGCCGGCTTGCACGTCACCGTCGTGACCCGTGCCCGCGCAGGCGATCTGGGACCCAGCGCTGTCATAGCAGTTCGTCTGACCGCTCGCGGGCAACTGACAACCGGACGCCGGACCGCCGGCGAGTCCCAACGAGACAGCGGAGACGAAGTGGTCGATGCTCGTCGCCATGGTGATCGCGTCACCCGTGGTGAGGCAGCCATCGTCCCTGTAGCTCTTCGCATCCACTTTGGCGAAGGTGCTGGAGAACTTGCCTTCCGCTTTGGCGAGGCACTCCGAGTCGACGCCGACGCCTTTCGTGACTGCCTTGGCATGACAGGTGAGCTCGCTGGCGGCCTTCTTGCCCGCGGCTTTCATCTTGTACCCGCTGCACTTGCTGGCCGCGAGGCCTTCGGCGCCGAGAGTCGAAAAGACGACCGTACCTACCAGTGCGACGAGGGCCGCGACACGTGACATGAAAACCTCCTTGTTGGTGCGGAAGATGGCCCGCGGATGCGAGAGATTCGCCCGGCGGGACGTCACTCGTCAACGGGCCCCTGGTGTCCGCCCGGACCGGGGTCCGATGTCGGAGGCCTGGATGCTATCCGCTTGACTCGCGCCGCCGACGGGTCTTCTCTCGGGGACGCCATGCTCTTTTCACCGCACGAGCACTTCGACAACGCGGCGGGGGCGAACGAGCACATCGCGGTGCGCCCGCTCGCTGCCGCCATGGGGGCGGAGATCGCGCAGGTCGATTGTGCGAACGTCAGCGACGCCGCCTTCGCCGAGATCGAAGCGGCGCTGTTCCGGCACAAGATGATCTACTTTCGCGGCCAGCAGCACATGACACACGGGGATCAGTCCGCGTTCAGCCGCCGCTTCGGTGCTTTTGCCGAGGATGCGTACACGCGAGGCGTCCCGGGCTTTGCCGAGGTGCAACCGCTCATCAAGGAGGCGGATGAACGTACCGGCCTTCTGTTCGGGTCGGGATGGCATACCGATTCGGCTTTCCTGCCCGAGCCTCCCGCGATCAGCTTGCTGCGTTCGATCGAGGTCCCGCCCTTTGGCGGCGACACCATCTGGGCGAACACCGCGCTCGCGTATCGGGCATTGAGCCCGACGATGCAGGGACTGCTGAAGGGTTTGAAGGTGCACATGTCGATGGGGAACGTCCTCGAATCCGCACGTGCCCACGCGGCGCCGCGCAACGACAATGCCATCGGACGGCTTGCGCAGACCAAGGGGATCGCCACCCTTCCCGACGACGTCGTGCGCAAGGTGCAAGGCTCCTTCCATCCGCTCGTGCGCACCCACCCGAGGACCGGCGAACGTGCGCTCTACTGCGACCAGACCTATGCCGCCGGAATCGAGGGGTTGGAGCCGCGAGAGGCGGCGCCGATTCTCGAGTTCCTCGTCGAGCACATCACCCAGCCGGCGTTCACCTGCCGCCTGCGCTGGGAGGTCGGCATGTTCGTCATGTGGGACAACCGGTTGTGCCTCCATCAGGCGTTCAACGACTACGACGGCTACAGGCGCGAGCTGTATCGCACCACCGTCGCCGGTGAGCGTCCGGTTTGAGGCGCGCGCCGCGGAGCCAGAGATCGCCCTGACGTCGACCCGCCTGTAGTCAGGACAACCCTGAGAACGCTGACGTGACGCCCGAAGGCGGACGCTACGCTGCGAGGAACGCGATCGTCCCGCTCGCGCCGTCCACGACGAGATACGGTGCGACCGTCGTGTACCCGTCGGGTTTGCACGACGTGACCATGCGTCCTTCTATCCCGGCTCGCGCAACGCCTCGAACCGCGCGCGGGCGACCTCGAGGTCCTCGACCTCGAACAGCTCCGAGCCGATGAACTGATCTCCGCCGAAGAGCATCAGACGAACGAAGAACGACTCGAACACTCCGCCGGCCTTCGACGTACCGAATGTACGCCCCACGGCGAGGTCGGCGTTCGGCACCGCTGCGATATGATAGAGAGTTTCGATCACCGCGTCGGGAGACAGGTCGAACAGCGCGCGGACCCAGTCGATGTACGCGTCGGCGCCCTCGATGCGCCCGGCGCCCGTGCATCGGTGATCGTGGAAGAAGTAATCGTCGGGCAGCGCCGCGCGCGCGCGGGCGAGGTCGTGGTCGCGGAGCGCGCGTACCAGTTCGACCCCACGCGTCCGGTGCGCATGATGCGGATCGTGACGGACGAAGCGCTCGAACAGCTCCAAGCTTGCGGCGCGGCGGTCGTCGACGTCGAAGACGATGACCGCGACGACACGACCCTCCGTGTCCACTTCGAGGACCTCGAGCGTCTCGATCTCGAAGGCCGGGCCGCCGTCCGGCCCCGTCCAGCGGACATGCGTGAGCGCGAGCCGGTCACCCGCAGTGGCAAGAACAGTGGCCGCCGCCCGGGTCCCTCGCGAGCCGATGTAACGGGTCGACGTGATGAGCAGCTCGCGATCACCGGTGGTGAGGAAGGCGCGGCGACGGTCGTCGAACACGAGCGTCGGAGCGTACAGTGCCTCGAGCGTGTCCCAGTCCCGGGCCTGTCGCGCATCGTGACGACGATGCTCCGCCCTTGTCGCGGCGTTCGGCGGGATGCGCAGCGGATCCGGCCGCAGCTCGGCGAAGCGGGCGAGCGCCGCGTCGACGTCATCGATCTCGAAGGCCTCGATCCGCGTGATGCGGCCCTGCTCGACGATGCTCATGGAGATCATCAGGCTCTCGAACGCCCCGCCGTCGGCCAGCGTGCCGAAGAAGCGCGCCACGCCGACCAGGCCGTGGGGCTCGAGCGCGAGGCCTCCCAATCCCTGTACCTGGACGTCCGGTGCCAGGTTCCAGAGGACCTGGACCGCATCCAGGTACGCCTCGGCGCCGTCGATCCGTCCCATGCCCGTTCGGCGGCGGTCGTGGAAGACGAGGTCGTCCGCGCACACGGCACGCAAGCGCGCGAGGTCGTGGTCGTTCACCCCTTCGGAGAGCTCCAGAACGGCTCCCAAGACGACCGTGGCCCGCGCATCAGTTGCCATGTTCCGCCGCATCACCTCGCGACCGGCGGCTCGCCAGTCGTCGAGGTCGAAGCCGATCACGGCGGCTATCCGCCCGTCGGCATCCGCTTCGACGAGTCGCAGATACTCGACCTCGACGCGCCCGCCGACGTGCTCGGCGATCCACAGGACGCGATCGAGGGCGATGCGCGCTCCGTACGTCCCCTGCGGCCGGCGCTCGAAGCGGATGTCGGGGGTGGCGCGGACGAGCTCGCGCATGTCCGCGATCCACCACTCCGCGTCCCCCGACACCAGGGCCTGCCGGCGCCGGTCCTCGATCGTCGCGCCCGGCGCACAGGCGGCCCTGAGCGCGGCCCAGTCACGCGCGTCGAACGCGGCCTGCATGCGGTCGGCAGCCGCAGTCCCGGCGTTCCGCCGGATCAGCGCGGCGAGCGGGTCCTTCACGATCGTCTCGGCGCCGACGGCCAGCCGCGCGTGCGCCTCGTCCATCTGCGACAGGTCGTACTGATCGAAGCGGCGGATGCGCCCCTCGTCGTCGATCTCGGAGACGATCACGCTCGGTGCCTCGAACGCGCCGCCCTCGTGCGTGCCCACCCACGAGGTGACGTAGAGGAAGCGCGGGGGCGCCATCCGGATGTGGTCGGTGCGCAGCTGGACGTCGGGAGCCAGATCCACCAGCGAGCGGAGCGCCTGCACGTACGCCGCCGGACCGTGCAGCGTCTCCCAGCCGAGCGTGCGATGGTCGTGTACCGTCAGGTCCGGCGCCAGGAGCTCGTCGAAGGCCTCCCAGTCGCGGTCGGCGAAGACCCGGTTGAACGCACGGGTCACGGCCGCGCGACGCGTGGCTGCCGCCTCGTCGGCGGCGAAGCGGGCGTCGAGCTCGGCGTATGCCGCCTCGAGATCGCCGCGACCGAACTCGATGCTGCTCTGCACTTCGCCCTTGTCGTCTACCTCGAGGATGGCGAGCCACTCCAGCTCGACCGGGCCGGCGCCCTGGCCGCCCCCGCCCGACCACCGCAGTCGGCTCAACGCGAGCCGATCGCCGCGCGTTGCGAGGATCTCCGCGGTAGGCGTCGAGGACATGACCTCGATCATCGGTCGCGCCGCTTCGAGGTAGGTGTCCCGGTCCGTCTCGAGCCTCCATTCGCGGTCGATCGAGCGGAAGCCCGACGGAAACAGGGCGGTCACCCGGCTCCAATCCCCGGACCCCATTGCGTGGAACACCCGGTCGCCCGCTCGCGTCGCGGCGTTCTCGAGTCGGAACGTCGGCGGTCCCTCGGCGAGCGCCTCGTAGCACGCACGCGCCGCGTCGAGCTGATCCAGGTCGAACAGGTCCCAGTGGTGGATGCGGCCGTCCGCGGCGAGCTGGACGGCGACGATCAGCGGAATCTCGAACGAACCTTCGCCGCTGCCCGTCCAGCAGGCGACGATGAGCTGGCGTCGATCGTCCAGCGCCAGGATGTGGGTGAGTCGAAGAGCCGTATCCGGTCGCAACTCCAGCAGCGCCCGCACGCGGCCGAGATAGTCCGCGCCGGACCTGAGCGTCTCCCATCCCATGATCCGGTGGTCTTCGGCGACGAAGTCGTCCGTGAAGGCAGTCGCGGCCTCCTGCCAGGCACGGGCGGCGATGGCGCGCTGCAGGCGCTCCAACCACTGGATGGTCGCCCCGTATGGGGCGCCCTCGCCGCGCAGGAAGCGCGTGTGTATCTCGTCGAAGGCCGGGGCGACATCCTGGGGGTCGAAGATGACGACGGCGAGCGAGCGGCCCTCGGCATCCACCTCGAGGACCGTCAGGTTGTCGAAGGCGACGTGTCCTCCGTCGCCCACCTCGCCCCTGAGCCGTTCCCGGAAGAGCGCGAGCCGATCGCCGCGCGTGGCGAGCTGTTCGCTCGCCCAACGTCCCGCCGGCATCCCGAACATCAGGCGCAGGTGGGTCAGGAATTCTTCCCCCCGCACCTTGAGCCCGATCAGCGCACGCCGGTCGTCCAGCTCGATGCCCGGTGCGCACCCGGCGACGATCCCGTCCCAGTCGCGCGCGTCCCACAGGCGCTGGAAGAGCGCCTGAGTGCGGAGCGCGGTGGTGTCGATGCCGGCGGACGTCCCGGACGCACGCAGCTCGTCGAACCGGCGGAGCGCGGCGGCCTCGTCGTCGAGGTCGAACTCCTCCATGTGCGTGAGCAGCCCGTCGCTCCCGAACGACCACAGCATCAGCAGCCGCCGCTCGAAGGCGCCTCCACCCCGGCGCTCCAGCCCGGCGTGCGTCCACCGCACCAGCAGCACGTCGGGGGCGAGCGCGAGGACCTCATCGACACGCGTCGTCGTCTCGTGGGTGGCCTCGACCAGGATGCGGACCGCCTCGAGGAATGTCTCGGCACCGCGCGACGCGCCGATCCCGAGCGTCCGATGGTCGCGGAATTCGACGCCCGGAGCGATGATCGAGCGGATCGACCCCACCTCGACCGGCCGCATCCAGACGGCAATGGCGCGGGCGGTCCTTGCGGCACGCGCCCGCGCAGTCTCGTCGGAAAGGAGGTCCGCGTACCGCTCGTACAGGCGGGCGACAGCGTCGGCCTGGCGGTCGAGGGCGAAGAACTCCGTCCGCACGCGCCGCCCCTGGGCGTCGACCTCCAGCACGGCGAGGTTGCCGAAGTCGGCCGGACCCATCGTGCCGCCGAACGCAGCGGGGGCACCCGTCGAGAGGTGCACGCGGCAGAGCGCGAGCGACTCGCCGAGGGTCGCCAGCGGCTCGTGTGCGAAGATCAGGTTCTCGTCGCTCAGAAGAACGCGAGCGTCGTCGAGCGACGCACGATCCTCGTACTCCGTGGCGGTCGGGTGGTGGAGGGTCCGCGAGCCGGGGCCGAGCGTGGCGAACCATGCGTCGACGTCGCGGGCGGTCGCTGCGGCGTCCATGCGGGCGGCGTTGCCCGTCGCAGCATTCGGACGCACGCGACGTCCGGCCGCGGCGCGCTCGGCGAGGGGGTGCTCCAACGCACCGCCCGCGGGGGCGCGGCGCACTCGTGCAACGAGCAGGGTCGCGCCCTTTGCCTCCCACAGGTCGCCTGCCCGGGCCTCCTCGGCCTCCGCATCGCTGGTCCGCCCGGCCGCACGCAACGCCATCGCGAGGGCGAGCCGTGCATCGGCGTGATCGAGGAGCGCGTCGGTGGCGGACGCGATGTCGACGGCGGCGCGCGCGAAGTCGACGGCGGCGGCGTGCTCGCCACGGCGTGCCAGGGCCTCGGCGCGCACGCCGCGCCAGGCGATGGCCGCCTTCAGGTCGTCCCCTGCGAGCGCCTCGCTCTCGTGGCTGAGGGCCTCGGCCTCGGCCGGACGATCGAGCGCCAGGAGTGCACGCCCAAGGAGCGCTCCCGCCTGCGCGGCGTCGATGGCCAGGCCATGGCGCCTGAGCCCGTCGTAGGCTTCTCGGAGATGGCTCTCGGCCGTCGCGGCGTCCCGTTCGAGCAGCTCGATCAACCCCGCCGACACCTCGACCTCGAGCAGGCGCTGGGTGATGCCCAGCTCCTGCACCAGGCCGCGTGAGACGGCGATCATGCGCCGCGCGGCTTCGGTCCTGCCGCGCAGCGCCTCGAGCACGGCCTGGCAGCGGAGCGCCGTCGCCTCGACCGCGGGCGCCCCCTGGGTGATGCGCAGCACGCGCACCACGTCGAGGCAGCGCCCACTCGCCCGGGTGACCGGACTCGGGCCCCAGAGCGCCGCCTGCGGCGCACCCGCAAGCACCGCGCTCGCGCGCCGTCGGTCGCCCGCGCGGCGCGCCGCCGCCAGCGCGCGGTCGAGCGCCGCTTCCGAATCGCCGATCCGCCCCAGGCGTGCGAGCGCGTTGGCGTGCACGGCATGCGCCTTCGCCTCGCCGGCCGCGTCGCCCTCGGCCGCCAGGTCAGCCGCCGCCGCAGCGACCGCGTCGACGGTGGCTCGAAGCGCCTGCGGCTCGACGAGCGCGGCGCGCTGCCCGGCGAAGCACGTGTGCCACGCGCGGAGCCGCGGGGAGGCGGCGGTGAAGCGCGCGAGCTCGTCGAGCGCCCGCGCCGCGGGGCCAACGTCGCCCGCGGCGAGCAACGCTTCGCACCAGTCGAGGGCGAGGTCGGCGCGCGCGGGGTCGGCGCCGTCCAGCCGCTCGAGCGCGCGGCCGAGGAGGCTCGCCGCCAGCGGAAGGTCGTCGCGGGCGAGCGCGCGCCGGCCCGCCGCCGCGAGATGGCGCGCCGCCCGCTCGCCGAGCGCCCGCCCCGCGGCATCGATCGGCCCCAGCTCCTGGAGGTGCTGGTGCGCCTGCTCGAGATGCCACCCGATCGTCTCGTCGTGCTCGACCGCGCCGTCGACCCGGCGCTCGAGCCAGTCCGCAAGGCGGCCGTGGAGCTCGGCCCGCGTGTTCTTCAGCAGGCGACGATAGGCCGCGTCGCGGATCAGCATGTGGTGGAAGCGGAGGCCGGGGTCGCCGAGGAACCACCCAGCGTCGGGCTCGACCAGCTCGCTCCGGCGGAGCGCCTCGAGGCGTGCGTCGACGTCGCCCCGCAGCTCGGGCGGCAACAGCTCGACGAGCGCCGCCCGCGAGAACTGCCGCCCGATCACCGCCGCCCGCTCGAGCACGCTCCGCTCGTCCGGACGGAGCCGCTCGATGCGCGCCGCGAGCAGGGCATGGATGGTGGGCGGCATCTCGATGCCGGCGAGGTCGACGCCGGCAACCCAGCGATCGCCCTCGCGCCGGAGCGTGCCGTCGTCGACGAGCATCCGCACCAGCTCGCCGACGAACAGCGGATTCCCCTCGCTGGTGGCGAGCACGCGGCCCGCAATCGCGGCCGGCAGGGCGTCGGCGCCGATGACGTTCGCCGCGAGACGTGTCGCAGCCCCGGCGTCGAGACCGCCGAGCGTGACGACGTCGTGCGCGACGCCACCCGTGATGGTCAGCGAGGAGCGCACGTCGCGCAGCTCCGGTCGCGCCGCGGCGAGCACGAGCAGCGGGACGCCGGTGCTCCACTGGACGAGATGCTCGGTCAGGTCGAGCAGCAGGGGCTCGGCCCAGTGGAGGTCGTCGATCACGAGGACCACCGCCCGCGCCGCGGACAGCCCCGCCAGGAAGCGCCGGACGACGAAGAAGGTCTCCTCCGGCGGCGCGGGGGTGCCGGCGAGGAGCGCCGACAGGCCGGCCCCGATGCGGGCACGCTCGACCTCGTCGCCGGGCATGGCGGCGTCGATCGCTGCGCGGAGTCCGTCGCTCCCGTCGTCGACACCAATGAAGGCCCGTAGGGCCTCTGCCATCGGCGCGAACGTCGCGCCGGCGGTCGCGTCGCAGCGCGCGGTGAGGACGGTCGCCCCCGACCCGAGCCGCCCGACGAACTCCGTCACCAGCCGCGACTTGCCGAGGCCCGGCGACCCGAGCACCACCGCCAGCCGCGCGCCCGGGCCACCGACCGCCGCATCGTAGACCGCCGTCAGGCGGCGCAATTCGTCGTCGCGGCCGACGAAGGCGATCGCCGTGGCGACGCCGGGGCGGTCCAGCGAGACCACGCGGTACGCCGCCACGGTCTCGACCCGCCCCTTCAGCGCGAAGGTACCGACGGGCGCCAGCGTCACCAGCTCGCCGACCAGCCGCCGGGTCGATTCGCCTATCAGCACGTCCCCGTCGCGCGCCTCCTGCTGCAGGCGCGCCGCGACGTTCACCGGGTCGCCCATCACGTGCGTGTTGTCGTCGCTGGTGACGACCTCGCCGCTGTGGACGGCGACACGGAGTCCGAGGTCGCCCGCCAGGCGGGCCTGCTCGCGCGCCAGCTCGCGGAACGCGGTCTGCATCCCCACGGCGGCGCGCACGGCGCGGATCGCGTCGTCCTCGGCCACGCGGGGCACGCCGAAGCCGGCCAGGACACCGTCGCCGAGGAGCTGCATGACGGTGCCACCGTGCGCGGCGACTGCGTCGGCCATCGTCCGGTGGTAGCGGTCCATCACCCGACGGGCCGACTCCGCGTCGAGCCGCTCGTGCAGCGCCGTCGAGCCGATGAGATCGGCGAAGACGATGGTGACGATCTTGCGCGCGACGTCGTCCTCGGCCGCCGGCGCCGCGGGAGCGCCGAGCGATGCCCCGCACGCGTCGCAGAACTGTGCGCCGGGATCGCTCTCGGCGCCGCACGCGGGACAGCGCGGGACCATCGGCCGGCCGCAGCCGCCGCAGAACCGTGCCCCGGCGCGGTTCGCCCGTCCGCAGCTCGCGCAGGTGGTCGCGCTCATGGTGGCGCGTCACGGTTTAGCGATGGGCGGGTGCCCGCCGCAAGAGGACCGGGGCTCTCCTACCGGGAGAGTCACGAGCGTGGCGCCCGTTCATCATCCGTTGCGGCCGAGCTCGTAGTGCCTCACCTCGATCAGGTGCCGACTCGGATCGAAGACGTACACGGCCTTCCCCGGTCCGCGTGCCCCGGCCTCGTCACCCGGTCCCCGCATGTTGCCCACCGACTCGAACGAGTCGCCGTACGGAACGTTCGCCTGGCGAATGCGGGCGAAGACCTCGTCGAACTCGGTGCGCGACATCGCGAACGCCAGATGGCTGCCTCCCGTCGTGCCCCACGCGGCCAGCTGGAGAGTCAGCTCGGGGCTGACCCGGATCACCGCGAACGGCTCGCGATCGCCCTCGTACGCGAAGCCGAGGATCCGCGTGTAGAAGTCGATCGAAGCGACGCGATCGTTGACGGGGAGAATCAGGTGGTCGAGCTGTGCGGTCATCGTCGTGCCTCAGCGATGGATATGCGTGGCTTCGAAGACCGCCAGCTCCGGAGCCCCGACGGCGAGTTCGGCCACCGCCTTCGCGAACGCACGTGAAGCAGGCACCGCGAAGTGCGCCGTCAACGCCGCCTGATCGGCCCACCGTTCGACGAACACGAGTCGCGACGGATTCTCCACGTCCTGGTGTACGGCATGCGTGATGCAGCCGCCTTCGAGGCGGGATCGGTGCACGTGCTCGAGACTCAGCGCAAGCGCCTCGGCGAGGCGACCATCCTTGGCGACGAAGCTGCCGGTGACGAGAATCATCGTCGCACCTCCGTGGACGCCGTCCCACGCCCGGAATCCGGCGTCAAGATGATGTCGGCCGGGCCACGGACGGCCAGAAGGCACAGCCATGCGAACATGACGACCTCGGCGACGCGCTGAACGCCTCCTCGAATCGGGAACACCGGGGGCATCGAGAGAAGCGCGAGGCAACTCAGCACCGCGCCCCCGGAGATCGCGAGTGCCAGGGCCGCCTCGTGCCGGCCGCGACGGCGCGCGTGCCATCCGAGCAACAGCAGTCCGAGGCCCGCCCCCAGGTACTCGACGAACCCGAAGGCGTTGTGCACCTGCTGGCGCCACGTGCCGACGAGCGGCGAGCCGGGGTCGCAGGGGAAAAAGGCGGCCCCGACGTAACCGAGGCCGAGGCAGGCGAAGGCCAGAAGGCCGGCGGTGAGGAGACGGTCGCGGCGCGATCGTCCGTACGCGAGGAGCAGCGCGGCCCACGCCAGCAGGCCCGCAGGTAGGAAGATGCCGAAGCCGACGACGGCGGCGTGCGGTGATCCGGACTCGCCCAGCTCGCTGATCGTGTGCGTCACGTGCCGGTACTCCGGGCGCCGTGACGCGAAGTACACCGTACCGCCGAACACCAGCCCCGCCGACGCGAGCGCCACCATGAACGCCCGGCGCCGGTGCGTCGCCGCCGCTCCTCCCATCCGCGGAGCTACTTCCCCGGCGCGACGAGGAACGCGAACGGCTCCGCCGGCCGGAGCTGCGGCGCCGCGTTGCGGGCGAAGGGGGCTTTTGCCTGCACCTGGACCGGGCTCACAGCGCGAAGGTGGTCCCGGCGACCAGCCACTGGCCCTCGAGGCCGGCGGCGCGGTGGGCACCGATCTCGGCGACGTAGGGGTCGTTCGCGATCTCGACGAACGCCTTCCGCGACGGGTACTCGACGAGGGCGATCATATGGAAGAAGTCGCCGCCCTCGCCGATCAGCTGGGAATCGACGCGTCCGGACCAGATGACGCGGCCGCCCCGCGACTCGACGAAGGGTACCATCTTCTCGGCGTAGCGTCGGTAGGCCTCCTCACCGGAGACGCCGTCCACCTCGTCCTTGAAGCGGAGCAGGTTCACCATGACGACCGGCCGGTCGTCGGGCGCAGCGAGCAGCGTGCGGATCTGCTCGGGTGTCGGATACTGCGCGATCGTGTTGGTCATCCCAGGTGTCCCATCCTTCCGCTCTGATAGTCGAGCATCGCCTGACGGATCTCTCCCGGGGCGTTCATGACGAACGGCCCCTGGCCGACGATGGGCTCGCCGATCGGGCGCCCGCAGAGGAGCAGCGCCGTCGCGTCCGTCGCGCCGTCGATCGTGATGCCCTCGCCCCCGCGGTCGAACAGTCCGACCTCGGCCGCGGCGATCGCCTCCGAGCCGTTCACCCGCACCACGCCGTGCAGCACGACCAGCGCCGTCGTGAAGCCGTCCGGGAGCGGGAGATCGAGCGGGCGGTCGGTCGCGAGACGCAGGTCCCAGACCTGCATCGGCGTGAACGTCCGGGCGGGGCCCTTCGCACCGTCGAACTCTCCCGCGATCACGCGCACGGCGCCGCGGCCGTCCGCGAGAACGACCTCGGGAATCTGACCGGCGACAATGGCCTGGTAGCCGGGCGGGGCCTTCTTGTCCTTCGCCGGCAGGTTCACCCACAGCTGCACCATCTCGAACATGCCGCCGCGTCGCGCGAAGTCGCGGCCGTGGAACTCCTCGTGCACCAGCCCCGACGCCGCGGTCATCCACTGCACGTCGCCGGGACCGATCCGTCCGCCGCCGCCAGACGAGTCGCGATGCTCCACCTCGCCCTCGTAGACGATGGTGACCGTCTCGAAGCCGCGATGCGGATGCTCGCCGACGCCGCGCCGCTCGCTCGTCGGCGAGAACTCCATCGGTCCGGCGTAGTCGAGGAGCAGGAACGGGTCGATCACCGGGCCCAGGTTCGGATAGGCGAGGAGCGTGCGGACGGGAAACCCGTCGCCGACCCAGTGACGGTCGACGCTGCGCTGGATGCAGCGGAGCTTCTTCGGCATGGCACCGGAACCTTAGCGGGGATCGCCGTGGCCAACCAGAGCATGACCCGCGATCACCGAACGTCGGCCGGCGCCGGGTGCTGAGGTCCGAAAACCGCCAGTCGGGGACGCTCGCCGGTGCTATGCTCGCGTCATGACGCCGCAGGCCGGGGACTTTCGCCGACTCCACGCCGGACCGGACCTGCTCGTGCTCGCCAACTGCTGGGACGCGGGCAGCGCCCGACTGCTCGAGAGTCTGGGCGCACGCGCGGTCGCGACGACGAGCGCAGGCGTCGCCTGGGCGCACGGCTACCCCGACGGCGACGCCCTGCCGGTCGAGCGTCTGCTCGCGACCGTGCGCGCGACGACGCGGGTCCTCACGGTGCCGCTCACCGTCGACATCGAGGGCGGGTACTCGAACGATCCGGCGGCCGTGGGCGGACTCGCGGCCGCCCTGGTCGACGCGGGCGCGGTCGGGGTCAATCTCGAGGACGGCGGATCGCCGCCCGAATTGCTCGCGGCCAAGATCGCCCGCGCGAAGGAGACCGCGACACGGCGGGGCGTCGATCTGTTCGTCAACGCACGCACCGACGTCTACCTTCGCGGGCTCGTTCCCGAAGCCGACGGCGTGAAAGAGACCCTCTCGCGTGCGTCGCGCTATCGCGACGCGGGCGCCGACGGGCTCTTCGTGCCGAAGCTCACCGATCGTGACGCGATCCGGGCGATCGCGAGCGCGGCGGGGCTGCCGTTGAACGTGCTCGCGTGGCCCGGCCTGCCGCCGGCCGCCGAGCTCGCCGCGCTCGGCGTGCGACGGCTGAGCGCGGGCTCGGGCATCGCCCAGGCTGCGTGGGCCAGGACGGCGACGCTCGCCGGAGCGTTCCTCGCGGACGGCCGCTCGGAACCGCTCTCGGAGCGCATCATGCCCTACGGGGAGATCAACGCGCTGTTCGGCCGCCGCTGACGGACGCCACCCGATCCCGCCAGGAGAACCGCGAGCCGGCCACCTGCGAGCAGCAGCAGCGGTGCCGTCGCGACCCCGGGGAAGTAGCCGCCCCGGGCCAGGGCCAGCAGGACGTGCCCCGATCCGTTGGCCAGCGCCAGAACCGCCCACGCCCACGCGAGACCGCGCGCCGACCGCCACCAGCACCAGAACCCGAACCCGACGAGCGACGCGTTCACGACGACGAAGCCCACGGCGAGGTCGTCGCTCACGAGCGCGCTCACGGCGCGGGCGGGCGCGAACGTCTCGTACAGGCGCGTCGAGTACTCCTCGACGGAGTGCGCGGCCTGCACCAGCACGAGCAGCAGCAGCGCGCGTCGCGCGCGGCGGTCCAATCTAGCCGTCCGAGAAGCCGAGCAGCCGCGCGAGCGGGACCACGAGCATCCCGTGCCCGTCGTGAAGGTACGCGCCGATCTGCGCGACCAGCGAGTAGGCCACGCCGAACTGCGCCACCGCGAACCCCGCGACGGTGAACTGGCTCAAGCTGATGAGCCCGACGCCGAACTGCGAGACGCAGACGACCCCGGTCGCGAACTGACCTATGGCGAGGACGCCGCGCGCCACCACGGGTGCTCGGTTCGGTCGATACTTGAACGACACGTGGACCAGAGGGAGGCCGGCGATCATCGTCGCCGACTTGTACTCGAAGCCCGTCCCGTCCCACGAGGTGCGCGCGGGATACGGCGCTCCGCATTGCGGACACGCGAACGCCTGTTCGGATATCTCGCGATGACATTCGCGACACGGCGTCATGGTGCTCCGTGCTTGTAGCCGGGAGCCGCCCTCCGGTCGAGCGTCGTGCACCCACGACGCGTGGTCGTCAGGACGCCTGCCGCTTGTCCAGCATCGATTCGACCTGCTCGAGCGCCGGGCCCATGCGACGCTGCTTCGGCAGCTGCGTGATGTCCACGCCGAGCCGGTTCATCAGCACCGGATACGACTCGATCGCCTCGACGGGCTGCGACGCGTCCAGCGGCGGGATCTTCGCCATCGCCTTCGCGATGTAGGGCGCCAGCTCCTCGGCCTTCGTCTGCGCGCGGGCGTCGTGCCGTGCCTTGAAGTCGGGCTGACACGGCGCGGCGAACAGCTCGAGCGACGAGCAGATGTCCTCGTGGCGGTTGTTGCCGCCCTGCTGGATGAAGATCACCTGATCGACGCCGACCTCCTCGAACGTCTCGAGGTTGGCGCGCACCTCGTCCGGGTTGCCGATGCCGCCGACGGGCATCAGCGGATACGGCGGCGCCGACTGGAACGCCTCCCAGATGTTGGAGCGGGCCGGGACGTGTGCGTGCCGGTGATGTAGTAGTGCGCCAGCGCGTAGCCGAAGAACTTGAAGCCCTCGAGCCCCTGGCGCGACGGCCGTCTCGCTGTCCTCGTGGCACATGAAGCCCGTCACCATGGCGATGTTCGGGTTCACCGTGCGGCCGATCGGCGTGCACTCGTTCTTGAAGGTCTCGTAGTACTCGTCGACCCAGTACTTGGCTTCGGACGGGATCGACGAAGGCGAACGTCAGCGCGCCCATGCCGAGCCGGGCGGCGAGCTTGATCGTGTCGCGGTTCGAGCACGCGACCCAGAGCGGCGGATGCGGCGCCTGCAGCGGCTTCGGCACCACGTTGCGGCAGCGGCATCGAGAAGTACTTCCCCTCGTAGCCGGGGTACGGCTCCATGCACATCATCTTCGCGCACTCGCGGACCGCCTCCTCCCACGTGTCGCGCTTCTGCATGTAGTCGACGCCGAAGCCCTCCAGCTCGATGCGCGAGCTGGACTCGCCGGTGCCCCACTCGACGCGGCCGTCGCTCACCAGGTCGAGCGTCGCGATGCGCTCGGCGACGCGCGCCGGATGGTTGTAGCCGGGCGGCATCAGCGTGATGCCGTGCCCGAGGCGGATGTTCTTCGTCCGCTGGCTGCAGGCGGCGAGGAAGACCTCGGGCGCGGAGGAGTGCGAGTACTCCTCGAGGAAGTGGTGCTCGACCTCCCACGCGTAGTCGATGCCGAGCCGGTCGGCCAGCTCGACCTGGTCGAGCGCCTCCTTGAACAGCCGGTGCTCGTCGCCGCGGCCCCAGGGGCGCGGGATCTGGTGCTCGTAGAAGATGCCGAACTTCATGCGCGCCACTCCTTCGCGGCCCAGCGCCGCTCGACCATCGCAGTGGGTCTCCGCCTGCTTCGCGGTTGCGGAACTCCGCGAACTGCGCGCGCGCCTGCTCGAGGGCCATCGTCACGAAGGCGCCGTTCTCGCCCTTCGACTGCCGTTCCAGCTCGGCCTCGACGTAGTTCAGATGGAACTTCTCCTCGGCGATGACGCCGGCGAGCGCTTCGCGATCCTCGCGGCGGTCGAGCGCCAGCAGGTGAGTGCTCGAACTGGTCGTAGGCCAGCCGCTCGATCGCGTTGATGCCGGCGAACGTCAGGATGCGGCGGATGTCGGCCGGCAGCTGCTCGAGCACCTTGCGCCGCTCGGCGTAACTCCTCGGGGCTGGCGGCGAAGAAGCTCTCGATCTCGGTCGGAAACGGCTGCGGCGCGAGGCCGAGGCGCGTGATCCAGTCGGTGAAGACCTGCGTGTGCCGGGCCTCGTCGCGGAGGTGGATCTCCATCGCGCGGCGCAGCCGGTCGTCGGGCGCCATCTCGTTCAGGATGCGCGGGATCAGGACCACGCCGGCGTACTCGCCGATGCGGTACTGGCCGAGGACGGCGGCGTGCGCCTCCGGATTGCGGACGACGTCCCGGAAATCGCCACGATCGATCGGCATCGCGTTCACTGCCTCAGCCATCGGCGGACTCCTTCTCGTGGGGCAGCAGCCCCTCGCGCGCCTGTTCGCGCAGCTGGTCGTGCAGCGCGTCCAGGTCGATCGCGTCCGGATCGAGCAACCACTGCAGGAAGATGCCGTCGAAGGTCGCGACCGTGGCGATCGCGATGCGGCGGCGCTGGTCGGCATCGGCGACGATGCCCTCGAGGCCGACCTCGTACATCTCGCGGATGCGACGGTAGAGCTGCTGCAGCCGCGCGCGCAGCTCCGGTCGCTCCTCGACGCTCTCGAAGATCAGGTAGAGGACGACGCGGCGGAGCCCCGCGTGACGCCGCGGAGCTGGCTCTGGAAGAAATCGCCACGTCGCGTCGGCCCGCTCCTCGAAGGTCGGCAGCGCGAGGATGCGCTTCACCGGCCCGTCGGCGACCTCCTCGAGGACGCGCTCGACGACCCGGAGGAGCAGCTCCTCCTTCGAGCCGAAGTGCCAGAGGATGGAGCTCTTGGAGACCCCCACCTCCTCGGCGAGGAGATCGAGCGACGTGCCGTGGATGCCGCGGGTCGCGAGCAGCCGGATGGTCGCGTCGAGGATCGCCGTCCTCGGTCCGCACCCCGCGCTGCTGGCGCGTCCGCGCCGGCGCACGGCCGGGACGGCGGCGAGGGAGCGGATCGGGCTGTACCGGGACGGGCCATTGCTGTCCTGACCAATCAGTACAATTGGCGACTGGTCGCCGAGACAAGGCCTGCATCTGCGGCACCGGTCGGAACCACGGGGCCGAACGGTCGTCAGGGCGCGGGCGGCTGGAGGTACCACCGCCCCAGCGCTGAGATGAACATCTCGTCCTCGGTGGTGACGCCGCCGACCAGCGTGCAGGCGTCGCATATCCCGTCGTTCGCGCCGGGGCGGCTGTCGCAGGCCCGGTGGTCGTTGCCGCAGGGTCTGCCCCGCTTCGCCTCGTTGAAGCACACCGCCTGGCCGCAGCTTCCGCCGATGCTCGACGCCCGACGCACCGTCAGCGGGTCGGTCTTCCCGTTGTCGTAGACGGCGCAGAACTTGAAGCGTCCGACTGGCGGGATCGGTCCCGTCGAGCGCCATCGGCGGATCGAAGTGGACCTCGTCGGGGTTGTTGTACTCGGTCGTCCGCAGGAGCGGCGGTCCGGCTTCGGGCAGACACGGGACGCACGGAATCGTGGTGCAGGTCGCGCTGCACGGTGGCGCGATGCCAGGGCCCCAGGTCCGGAAGAGCACGCCGCGCTTGTGCGTGTGCGAGCTCAGCTGGAAGAGCCGCGCCCCGCGCGGCAGCGTGAACGTCCGGCAGTACTCGCGCGACTCGAACGGCGGCACCTGCATGACGAAGATCTCCGTCATGTCGAATATCCCCTGCACCGGGATACTGCCGCGCCTCGGGCGCCGAGTCGGGGAAGTACAGGTTGAACCACTCCTCGTTCGTGGTCTCGACGTCGGTGACGTTGAAGGCGTGCGAGTTCCACACGATGATGCCCTCGACGGGCAGGGTCGCCACCACGCCGTAGGGATAGTCGATGCGGAACAGCGGTTGCTGCGAGCCGCCGATCTGCGGCAGCCCGAACGCGCGAAAGGCCAGCTCGGCCGGTCCGAAGCCGATGCAGGCCACCGTCGACTGCGGCTCCCCGGCGCAGCCGCCGCCCGTGCCACAGTCCGCGCCGTCGGGCGCCGCCACGCCGATGCCCTTCGGATTGCATGCGATCCCGTCCATCGGCCCGCCGCGACACGCGAACGGACCGAATCCCGGCGCGGTGACGTCCGACGGTCCGACGTACGAGTGGATGATGCTGTGGTGGGAATTGGGCGACTGCGTCAGCTCCTCGGCGCGGTAGTCGAAGCAGGTCTTCTCGGCCCCCCAGGGCGCGGGACAGGGGTGGAGGAGCGCCGGCGGCACCTGCGCGCGCACGTCGTAGTAGGTCGCGTAGCAGACCTCGTTCTCACCGTTGGCCGGAATGCGCCACGGCGGTGCATACAGCTGCACGCCGGTCCCCGGCGCCGGCGGCGCCGCAGGACGGATCGTCGGCGGATCGGCCTTGGCGAGGCACGTACCGAGTCGCTCCGCGGTGCCCGGAACGACCCCGCTGTGCGGCGCGCCGTTGCGGATCCATATCTTCAGCGCCTCGAGCTCGTCCTCGGACAGCGGTGGCAGGCCGACGGGCATGCCGGGACCGACGTCGTCGGTCGTCCCGCGCGTCGCCTTCGCGACCTTTCGCCAGAGGAGACTCCGCAGCTGGTCGCCGGGCTCGATCCGTCGCAGCGTTCCGCTGCTCGAAGGGACGTCGACGAGCCGATCGTACGGGTCGCCGCGCAGATCGAGGCCCCCAGAGAGCGCGCTGCCGTGGCACGCGTCCGTAGTGCAGCCGCGTCCCGCGATGACCTGCTCGCGGATGACGTCCCACGTCCCGCGGCCGTCCTGCGCGAGCGGGCCGCACGATCGCGCGGTGAATCGTCGCGAGACGAGACGGCCCAGGTCGACGACGAGCGAGCCGGTCATCCGATCGCACGCGGCGGGGACGCGCGCCGTCATCCGTACGTCGTTGCCCAGCACGCAGTGCTTCCAGCGCGCCTTGAGCTTCCACCCTGCCCTGATCGCGCGCCGCCGGCCGCGCACGAAGCCGCACGACGCATTCAGCATCATGCCGCCGCCGTCGAGCGTGATCTCGCTGACCACGGCCTGCGACGTGAAGAGCGCGATCTTGCCGCCGTCCAGCACGAAGCGGCCGGTGCACGGCGGTGGCTTCTGTCGCGCTGCCTCGACCGATGCGACGGACGCGACGAGGCTCAGGAGCAGGACGAGACCCGGGATCGCGCGCATGGTCCCCCCTGGCTGGGACTTCTAGCGCGACCGGCACGGCGCGGGGAAGCCTGGCGGGAGCCGGCCGAACGCCGGCCCCCGCCGATCGGGTGTGGTTTCGCTACTCGGCCGCGTCGAGGAAGGCCGGGGACGGAGACGGGATGTACCAGTTGCCGATCTGGATCATCATCTCGTCGTCGGTCGTTTCCTGGCCGCGCACCGGGCACGCGTCGCAGACGCCGTCGCCGAGCGTTCGGCGCACTGTCGCACTCGCTGTTGTTGCCGTGGCAGAGCTTGCCGCGGTTGGGCTCGTTCACGCAGGCGATGACGGCGTTGGTGCAGCTCGCCTGCGACGCCGGCGGCGCCAGCGACTTCCGCTTCACCGTCGCCGGATCGGCGAACCCGTTGTCGTACACGGCGCAGAACTTGAACCGCCGCATCGCGGGATCGGCATTGGTCAGGCAGAGCGGCGGATCGAATATCCGCTCGTCGGGATCGCTGTAGTCGGTCGTGCGCAGGATGGGCTCGCCGGGCTCCGGCTGCGCACGGATTGCAGACGCCGTTGGGGCAGTAGCGTCGAACAGCCGCGCGGCACCTGGTTCGGCGCGTAGGTGCCCTGGCAGCGCGACGTGCACCGGTCGGTGATGCCCGGCCCCCAGGTGCGGAACAGGACGCCGCGCTTGTGGTTGTGGGAGCTCAGGCGGAAGAGGCAGGAGTTCTGCGGGAACTCGATGCCGACGAAGGGGAACGGCTCGAGGGTGCGGCAGTACTCACGCTTCTCGAACGGCGGCACGTTCATGATGAAGATGTCCGCCGCATCGAACACCTGCAGCATCGGGGTCTGGCGCTCCGGAGCGAAGTAGACGTTGAACCACTGCTCCGTCGTCTCGAGCTCGTCGGTCAGGTTGAAGGCGTGCGAGTTCCACACGATGATGCCCTTGGCCGGCAGCACCGAGTAGACGCCGTCGGGGAAGGCGATCTCCTCGTACGGCTGCTGCGAGCCCCCGATGCCGGACCCGAGGCCGGAACCGGCGAAGTCGGAAGGTCCGTAGCCGATGCAGGCGAACGACTTCTTCACCGTGCCTGCGCACCCGCCACCCGGGCACTCCGTGGCATTGGGCTGCCTCGGGTCGCATGCCTGACCGGCCTTGTCGCCGCCGAGGCAGGTCCACGCGCCCCAGGCGGGGTCGTCGGGGCCGTTGGGGCCGCCGTAGGAATGGATGATGCTGTGGTGCGAGTTCGGCGACTGCGTCAGTTCGGTACCCCTGTACGCGAAGCACTGATCGCCGCTCGGATTCGCCGGGTCGCACGGGAACTTCGGCACGTTCGGATCGTTGCTGAAGTCGTAGTACGTCGGGTAGCAGATCTCGTTCTCGCCGTGCGCCTCGACCGGCCACGGCGGCGCGTAGAACTGCACGCCGTCGCCCGCCGCCGGAGGTGCCGCCGGCCGCATCTTGTTGGGCGTGTTCTTCGGCAGGCAGGCGCCCAGAAGCTCTGCCGTGTGCGGGACGACGCCGGTCTTGGGCGCGCCGCCGCGGATCCAGACCTTCAAGGCCTCCAGCTCGTCGGGCGTGAGCGGCGGCAGGCCGACGGGCATGCCGGTCCCGACGTCGTCCGACGTGCCGAGCGTCGCCTTGGCGACCTTCAGCCAGAGCTGGCTCTTCAGCTGGTCCCCGGGGAATATCCGCTTCAGCGTCCCGGTGCTGGCCGGGACGTCGATCAGGTTCTCGTATGCGACCTCCGGACGGAGATCGAGACCGCCGGACTGCGCCGCACCCGCCGCACTGCCGTGGCAGAGCTGGTCGGTGCAGCCGTGGGGGGCGAAGACGCGCGTCTGGATGCTGTCCCAGGTGCTCTTCGGGGCCGCGCTCGAGTTGCTGCCGTTCTCGCCGCAGGTGGCCGCGCCGAACTTGCGCTTCTTGATCTTCGGCTTGCGGACGTCGATGCGACCGTCGAGCGTCGTGCACGCCTTGTCGAGCGAGGCGCGGAGATCGATCTGCTTGGCGTCGCCGCACTGCTTCCAGCGCGCCCTGACCTTCCATCCCTTGCGCGTCGCCGCCTGCTTCGCCTGCTTGAACCCGCAGGCCTGGCTGATCATGACCCCGCCGGCGTCGAGGGTGACCGCGTCGACCACCGGTGCGCTCTCGGTCGTGCCCAGGGCCATCTTGCCCTGGTCGAGCACGAAGCGCCCGCTGCACGGCGTCGCCTTCTGCTTCGCGGCGACGGGTGCCGTCGTCGCGAGCGCGAGCGCCGCAGTGGCCAAAAGGATGGTCGTCGAACGCATCAGGTCCCCCTCGTATGCCGGCCGGTATCCGCTTCTGGCCTCGGCTAGTACGCTAATCCCAGCTAGCCTGCGAGCGTATCCCGGTCTGGCCCAGGTTTGAATAGAACTTCCGGCACAGTGTCGGCGCGGTCCGCCCGAATGGGCGGTTCAGGCGACCAAGCGGTGCAGCAGCGTCCGCGTCCGGTCCAGGGACTCGCAATCGCTCACGAATCCGCCGGGCGGTGCCTTGACACCCCGACGGCGGGATCGCTAGCGTCCACCGCTTCGGTCACGACCATGCAGGGCACACTCCACGGCTTCCGCGTCCTCGACCTGACGCACGAGCCCGGCTTCCTCGCCGGCAAGCTGCTCGGCGACATGGGGGCCGACGTCGTCAAGGTCGAGCCTCCCCGCGGGGACGCGGTGCGGGGTCGCGCGCCCTTCTGGGGCGGGATCCCCGACCCGGAGCGCTCGCTCCTCTGGCTGGCGATGAACACGTCGAAACGTGGCATCACCCTCGACCTCGACCGTCCGGAGGGTCGCGACCTTCTGCTGAGCCTGGCGGCCCGCTTCGACGTCGTCATCGAGTCGGCCCCGCCTGGCACACTCGAGCAGCGCGGCCTCGGCTGGAGCGTGCTCCACGCCCGCAATCCACGGCTCGTCCTCTGTTCGCTCACGCCCTTCGGACAGACGGGCCCCCGGGCGGGTTGGCGCGGCTCGGACCTGACCGTGACCGCGTTGAGCGGCAACCTCTGGTGCACGGGCGACCCGGACCGGCCGCCCGTGCGCTGCTCGCTCCCGGTGTCGTACTACCACGGCAGCATCGAGGCGGCGGCCGCCGTCGTCTTCGCGCTCCTGGCGCGCGAGGGCAGCGGCCAGGGCGAGCACCTCGACGTCGCGCTGCACGAGGCGATGCTCGCCCCCAACATCGGCACCGCGGCGATGTTCCGGATGAGCGGCAACCGGGGCGCACGCAGCGGCGCATTCATCCGCCAGGAGAAGAGCGTCCAGCGCGAGATATGGCCCTGCCGCGACGGCTGGGTATCCTTCGCGATTCGCGGCGGCCCGGCGCGCATTCCGGGTCTCGTGGCGATCGTCAAGTACATGGCCGAGCACGGCATGGCCTCGTCGCACCTCACCGCGATGGACTGGAAGACGTACAACCACAACCTGCTCTCGCAGGACGAGGTCGACGCGCTGTCGGCGGAGTTCGAGGCCTTCTTCCGCACCAAGACGATGGCCGAGCTGTACGCGGCCGCGTGCGAGCGCAACCTCATGCTCGCGCCCATCAACACGCCACGGGAAATGGAGCAGTCGGCGCAGATGATCGACCGCGGCTTCTTCGTCGAGCTGGACCACCCGGGGCGCGGTCGCCTCCGCGTGCCCGGTGCGTTCGCCCGGACGACCGCTGCGGATCCCTCGGCGGTCGTCGTCGCCGTGCGGCGACCCGCTCCGCGCCTGAGCGAGCACACCGCCGAGGTGCTGGGCGAGGTCGGGGTGACCGCCGCCGACCTGGATCGGCTCCGCCGCGAGGGGGTCGTGTGACGGCGCTCCTCGACGGCATCACCATCCTCGAGTTCGGCGGTGGCGCGGCGGGGCCGGTCGCCACCCGCTACTTCGCCGATTTCGGCGCGCGCGTCATCCGCGTCGAGTCGAAGCAGCGGCCCGACTTCCTCCGCATCATGAAGCTGACCCCGACGACCAAGGGCGGCGTCGACGGCAGCGAGCACTTCGCGGTGCTGAACGCGAACAAGCAGTCGGTGGCGATCAACCTGTCGCACCCGGATGGCGTCGCCGTGGCGCGGCGGCTCGCACTCGCCGCCGACGCAGTCGCCGAGAATTTCGCCCCCGGGGCGATGGCGAAGTGGGGCCTCGACTACGCCTCACTCTCGCGCGTGCGCCCCGACCTGGTGATGATCAGCACCTGCCTGAACGGCCAGACGGGACCGCATCGCTTCTATCCCGGCTTCGGCGGGCAAGGGCTCGGCGCTCGCCGGCTTCAATCATCTGACCGGATGGCCCGACCGCGAGCCGGTCGGACCGTACGGCACCATCACGGACTCGCTCTCGCCGCGGTTCGCGGCGCTGCTCCTGGCGGCGGCGCTCCTCCACCGACGGCGCACCGGCCAGGGTCAGCACGTCGACCTGTCGCAGGTCGAGGGCGGCATCGTCTGTCTGAGCGAGTTCGTGGTCTCGTGGACCGCGAACGGCGAGCTGCTCGAACGCGACGGCAACCGTTCGCCACACGCCGTTCCCCACGGCGTCTTCCGCTGCGCCGACCAGGACGGCCGCGAGCGCTGGGTGGCGATCGCGGTCGACGACGACGTCGACTGGGGCCGGCTGGTCGCCGCGATCGGGGCGCCCGCGTGGGCGACGGATCCGCCGTTGGCGGCCTTCTCCGGACGTCGCGAGCGGGTGGACGAGGTCGAGCGGGGGCTCGAAGCGTGGACGCGCACCCGCTCCGCGTCCGACGTCGCCTCGACCCTGCAGGCGGCGGGCGTCGATGCGGGGGCGGTGGCGGATCTCGGCGACACGCACGACGATCCGCAGCTCGTGCATCGCCGCCACTTCCGTCGCGTCACCCACCCGCTCCTGGGCGACTACCCTGCCGAGACGAACGCGATCCGCTCGCCCACCCTGGAGCCCAGCATCCGCTCGGGCGCCCCCTGCCTCGGCGCCGACACCGACGCGGTGCTCGAGAGCCTCGGCGGATACGCGACCGACGAGATCGCGCGGCTCCGCGCCGCGGGCGTTCTCGAGTAGCCGCCTAGAGCCTGCTAGCCGCGCGCGGCCTTGCGCTTCGTCGGGGGCGCGGACTTCGCCTGCACCGGGGCGGGGGGAGGTGGCGCGGCCGCACGCGCCTTGACCCGCACGTAGTCCTCGTAGTTGCCGAGGTGCCGGAGGGCGTGGCCGTCGCCGACCTCGATGATCTGCGTCGGCAGCTCGTCGAGGAGGTAGCGGTCGTGCGCGACGATGACGATCGTGCCCGTGTACGCCTTGAGCGCCTGGAGCAGGACGTCCTTCGCCGCGAGGTCGAGGTGGTTCGTCGGCTCGTCCAGGAGCAGGCAGTTCATCGGCTGCAGCAGCAGCTTGGCCAGCGCCAGGCGGCTGCGCTCGCCACCCGACAGCACGCCGACGCGCTTCTCGACGGCATCGCCGGAGAAGAGAAACGCGCCGAGGAGGGCGCGGACCTGTGGCGCCGTGTCGACGTCGGCGACGCTCATCATCTCGTCGAGGAGCGAGCGCTCGAGGCCGAGCGTCTCGGCGTGGTCCTGGGCGAAGTAGCCGATGCGGACGTTCGAGCCGACGGTGCGGGTGCCGCCGTCGAGCGGAAGCACGCCGGCGAGGAGCTTGAGCAGCGTCGTCTTGCCGGCGCCGTTCGGTCCGACGATCGCGATCCGTTGACCGCGCTCGATCAGCACCTCCGCGCCGTCGTACACCGCGGCAGTGCCGTAGTGCTTCGTGGCCGCCTTCAGCTCGAGCACCGCCCGCCCGCTGCGTTGCGCCTCCGGCAGCCGCAATCGCAACGTCCGCTCGTGCCCGTCGGGCGGGGGCAGACGCTCGATCTTCTCGAGCTGCTTGATCCGACTCTGCACCAGCGCCGCTTTCGAGGCCTGGTAGCGGAAGCGGCTGATGAACGATTCGATCCGCTCGATCTCCTCCTTCTGGTTCTCGTAGGCCGCGCGGGCGAGCTCGAGCCGCTTCTCGCGCTCGTCGAGATAGCGCGTGTAGTTCATCGGGTAGTCGGTCACGCGTCCGTGCAGCACCTCGGCGGTGCGCTGGACGGCGACGTCGAGGAAATACCGGTCGTGGGCGACGAGGATCACGGTGCCGTCGTAGTCGCGCAGGAACTCCTCGAGCCAATTGCGCGCCTCCAGGTCGAGGTAGTTGGTGGGCTCGTCGAGGAGGAGCACGTCGGGCCGCTCGAGCAGCACCCGGGCGAGATGCGCCCGCATCTGCCAGCCGCCCGAGAGCGCGCCGAGGTCGCGGGGGAAGTCGGCGTCGGCGAACCCGAGGCCACGGAGGACGGACTCGGCCTCCGACTCGGTGTCGTAGCGGCCGCGATGGTCCCACTCCTCGCAGACGGCCATGTAGCGCTCCATCACCGTCTGATACGCGTCGCTCTCGGGGGCGACGGTGGCGAGCTCGTGCTCGAGCGTGCCACGTCGCGCTTCGAGCGCATGCAGCTCCGCGAACGCCGTGAGCGCGTGATCCCGGACCGTCCTGCCATGACCGCCGAGGATGTGCTGCGGCAGGTAGCCGACGCGTGTGCCGCGCGGCATGGTGACGGCGCCGGCGTCGGGCTCGAGCTGCCCCGCCGCCATCTTGAGGAGCGTCGACTTCCCGGCGCCGTTGGGGCCGGCGAGGCCTACCTTGGTGCCCGCGGGCACCGCCCAGCTGACGTCCGCGAGGACGACCTGGCTCCCGTAGCGCTTGGAGACGCCCGCGAACTGCAACATCGAACCGCCAAGGATGCCCGGCGCGACGTCGCTGAGCAACTAGCCGGAGACGACACCGCCCGGCGCCGGATGATCCGACGCCGGGCGGTGATCGCGAAAGGGCGGCCGCTCCTAGAACTCGCGGCAGTTCAGCCCGGAGGCGGTGGCTTTGCAGTCGCTGATCGTGTCACTCCGCTGGATGCCGGGACCCCAGCCGAGGGTCACCGTCACCGGGCCGGCGAACGGACCCGTGATCGCCAGCTTCTTCTGCTTGATTGAGAACTTCCACTGGTTGGCGTTGCCACCCAGCTGGCGGAACGAGGCCTGGTAGTTCTTGTCGACGCTCTTGCAGGTGACCCTCGTGCCGGACGCAACGCACTCGGAGGTGCTCCAGGTGTGTGCCTGCGTGGTGGTGAGGGCGTCGTCCACGATCACGCTGATCGGGCCCGAGGTGTTGAAGGCGCCGCTGGCGCTGCCGGTGAGGAAGTCGCCCTTCACGAGGGCGAGGCCGTTGTCCTTGGCAGTGCTCGTGTCCTTCTTGAGTTTCGCCTGCGTCGCGTTGATCGCGTTGCCCACGATCGCGTCACCCGGGCAGGAGAAGTCGTCCGCGTGGGCGACGGTCTTGCACGGTGTGAGCGGGTTGCGGCAGTTGTTCGGTATCGCTCCCAGCGTATCGGAGCCGGTGACGGCATTGACGTAGCGCGTGCCGCAGATGACCTCGGCGGTCACGGCGAGGCCACCCGCGTAGAAGTCGATCAGGTCGAGCCCCGTGTCGCCTGCGCTGTTGTAGACGAGGGAGCCCGAGAAGAAGAACTTCCCGGTGAGCTCGAAGTTGCCGACCGGGCTGTTGGGCGTCGCCGGGTTGTACCAATGGATCAGGTTGTCGCTCTGCAGCTCGCCGGCGACGGTGAGGGTGTAGAGGGTGCCGGACACGTTGAGCGTGTTGGTGGTGAGGACGACGCCGTTACCCGTCCCGTTGCCGCCACGGAAGAGGCTGTTCACCACGGCGGCGGCCGGGTTCGCCGGGCCGACGGCCACTCCCTGGTAACCGTTGATCGCCCAGGTGACCGGGCCCGCCGACGTCGAGAACGCCGGGTCACCGTTCACGTTCTCCTTGGCGATGAGCGTCGGCGGCGGGTTCGTGTTGTCGTTCGTCGTCGCCGGGAGCACGAGGTCGACCCCGAACTGGTCGGGGACGCTCTGGAACAGGATGTACCAGCTGAGCGCCCCGCCGGTTGCCGCCAACGGCGTGGTGTCGAAGTTGAACTCGGTGCCGTTGGTGTTGGTCCCGCTGAACTGGGCCTTGATGTAGGCGACGTTGGCGGGATTCTCACCGCCGCCGTTGTTGTTGTAGTGGATCCCGATGCCGCCGTTGGTGATACCGAACGGAATGGTCGCAGCCATTCCCGAGCCAGCACCGACGAGCGCCAGGGCGACGAAGGCTGCGGCGACATTGCTTGTTACGTTCCGCGTTCGCATGGTTCAGGAGCCCTCCCGGGAGTGTACTTATCTAGAGGATCAGCACGATCTCGGTGCTATCCGTCCCGGGGGCAGCCTGTCAATGGAAAAAGGCGGTCTTATCGCAATCGTAGGCCGGCCGGCAGGGCCTCGTCCAGGAGACGGGCCTGTTCGACCGCCTCGAGCGCGACCGGCTCGCGGACCATCCGGGCGAGGCGTGTTCCACCCGGGGCCCCCTCCAGGCGCGCCGCGGCGCGCTCGCGGACTCCGGAGTCGAGGTCGCGCTCCCGGTCCCCGGTGGCACGCGCGAGCTGCGCCACGGCGAAGGCGGTCGCCTCCTCGCGCGGCCATGGTACCCCCACCAGGCGCTCCACCCATCGGGCGGCGGCGTCCCGCGGAACGACGGCGTTCAGCGGGCCGTAGACCGGAATCCTGGCCCCCAGTCGAGCGAGTGCCCATAGCTCCTGGTCGGTGGTCCGCCCCCCCTCCGCCTCCCCGACGAGCGCCGCACCCAGGTCGGTGCGCAACGTGGCGGGCAGGCGCTCGCAGGCACCGATGGACTGCCACATCTCCCGCAGCTCCTGCGGCCCGGGCCGCGGCCCGCGGCCCTTCTCGCGCCGCAGGAGCAGGGGTGCGATGCGTTGGGCCAGCGTCTGCTGCTGGCCGGCCGAGAGTCCTCCCGCCACGCGCTTCCACAGGTTCCACCACTCGGCACGGCATTGGACCGCCCGGGGATGGCGCAGATCGGCCGCCAGGACGCGCCACAGGCGGTTCACCCGGATCTCGTCGCCCGGATCGCCGAATCCCGGGCGCAGCAGCAGTCCCGACAGGTTGAGCCAACGCGCCTCGTGCGCCGGAGAGCGTTCGCGGCGCGGCTCGAACGGCCCCAGCGCGTCCCAGAGCGCGCGGATCGCCGTCATCGGCCATGCGTCCCGACCGGCATCGAGCGCGCCCTCGAGCCGTCGCGTGAGGGTCATCGGGTCGTCGTCGCCCTCGAACGTCGCCGCCAGTAGCGCCGTCGCGGCCGCGATCCGCTGCGGGTCGATCACCAGGCCCGCCGCCTCGGGAACGGGGGCTGCCGCGTCCATCACGTCCCGCAGGCGGAACTCGAGCCGCCAGCGATGCTCGGTGGTCCGCGAGCGGAGCCAGAGGGCCAGCGTCCCGACCTCCGTCAGGCGCACCTCCAGGTGCACCGGCAGGGTGCGCTCGTCGAGCTTCTTGCCGAAGCGGAGCACCGTCCGGATCGGCGGCAGCGGCACGAGTCCCTCGTCGCCGAGCCGGACGACGTCGCCGGCGTGCTCGCCGGTGCGATCGGTGGCCGTGAACAGCGGGAAGCTCACGGGTCGGTTCGTCAGGAGCTCGAACTCGTGCTCCGTGATCTCGATGCCCGCCCCTTCCTCCATGCCGCGCGGCACCAGACAGAGCGCCCGCGGCGGCCCGTCCCCGGCGAGGCCGAGGTAGTAGGTGCGTGCCGCGCCGGCACCGATGCGGACCCCCCGTCCGCGACGTGCCAGCGCGAAGTAGGCGGCCCCTCGCGCCACCGCCAGCTGCAGGGACGCGGTCTCGAGCACCGCGGGCCGCCACGACCCGCCCGGATCGTGCCACGAGCCGATGGTCGCGGCGATGCGATCGCGCAGCACGTCGGGCTCGAGCGCACCGCCGTTGAAGAGGATCGCGTCGGGGCGCACGAGTGCCAGCGCCTCCTGTCCGGTCGCCCCGCGCTGGCGGGCCAGGAATTCGGCGAGGTGCCGGGTGATGGCGGGATCGGCGGTGTACGGCAGGCCGAACTCGCGCAGCCCGAGCCCGGACGCGCGGACGGGCCGCGCATCGGCCGCGACCGGAGGGAAGAAGCCGTCGACCACCGTCGATGCGACCTCCGCGCGTGAGAGCGTCGTCGCGAGCGCACCGCCGATCACCGCGCCGCCCCGCCCGGGAACGCTCACCGGCGCGCCATCGGCCGCGGCGTCGCCGAGCAGCTGCTCCTTCGCGGCGCGGCACTGGCTCACGAGTCCGTGGAATCGTTGCGTATCCAGCGGACCGCCCGGCGAGAGCCGGGCTTCGGCGGCGCGGGCGAGGGCCATGTCCATGTTGTCCCCGCCGAGCAGCAGATGGTCTCCCACCGCGACGCGTTCGATGCCGAGCTCGCCGCGACCGGTCCGCGCGGCGATCAGCGAGAAGTCGGTCGTCCCACCGCCCACGTCGATCACCAGGACGAGCGAATGCGCACGGACACGGTCGCGCCAGTCGCGCTCGTGCGTCGCGAGCCAGGCGTAGAACGCGGCCTGCGGCTCCTCCAGCAGGACGACGTGCCCGAGCCCCGCGGCGCGCGCGGCTTCGAGGGTCAGCTCGCGCGCGACCTCGTCGAACGATGCCGGCACCGTGAGGACGACGTCCTGCTCGGCGAGTGGCGCGGCCATCGTCGCGTCCCAGGCGTCGCGCACGTGCGTGAGCACGCGCGCCGACGCCTCGACCGGCGAGATGCGTGCCACCTCGGGCGGCGCCCCCCACGGCAGGATCGCGGCGGTGCGGTCGACGCCGGCGTGGCAGAGCCACGACTTCGCCGACGTGACGAGCCGTCCCGGAACGCGCGCTCCCTGCTCGCGCGCGAAGAGCCCGACGGCGAAGTCCCGATCCGCCGCCCAGGGCAGATCGAGACTGCCGGCCGGCAGCTCGTGTGCCCCGGCCAGGTAGATGAACGAAGGGAGCGTCGCACGCGGCTCCACCCGCCCGGCTGCGACGAGTTGCGGCAGCTGCAGCACCCGCACGCCCGGGTCGCCCTTCGTGTCGACGTAGGCGCACGCCGTGTTGGTCGTCCCGAGGTCGATGCCGACCACGTACCGGGAATCCGCCACAATACGCCTGCTAGTCCGCGTGACGGACGCTGAACTCGAGCTTCCAGCGCCGCGCGTCGTCGCGGCCGACGCACCACAGCTCGAGCGTGCCGACGGCCGTGACGTGCGCACGCAGGCGGACGGGAACGACCTCGCCCGTCGCGCGATCGGCGACCAGCGTGGCCTCGAGCGGCGGCAGCTCGTCGAGCTGCCCAGGTTCCCAGCGTTCGACGACGTCGCCGGGAACGTCGTCCCGCCGCACCGTCGAACCGAAGAAGCGGAACTCGGCGGGCTCGCCGACGACGAGCGCGAACTCGGTGCCCGGGAGCTCGACCTCGGTGCCCTCCTCCATGCCGAACGGCGCGAGGCAGAGGGCCTTCACCGGTGCCGGGACGCCGGGCACGGCCGGCGCGGCGACCTCGACGCCGACGTAGTACGCGCGCGCCGTTCCGCCCCGGATGCGCACGCCGCGGCCGCGGCGTGCCAGGCCGTACGTCGCCGCCCCGATCGCGACCGCGCGCACCGGGTCGTCGCCTGCGAGGACGCGGACCGCGCCGCCCTCGCCGCGCCAGGCGCTGAGCGCCTCGACGAGGCGGCGGCGGAAGCGCGGTGCCTCGGTCACGCCGCCGTTGAAGAGCACCGCGCTCGCCCCCGACTGCGCGACGTCGCGATGGCGCGCGAGGAAGGCCGCCACATGGCGCGTGATCGCCGGATCGGCGGCGTAGGCGAGACCGATCTCCACCAGCCCGGCCCGCCGCCCCGCGCGCGGGAGATCGTCCGGTCCACCCAACGGGAAGAAGCCGTCGACGAGCACGCGCTCCACCTCGCCGCGCGTGACGTCCGTGCGCACGGCGCCGCCGACCACCTTCCGCGAGCGACCGAGCACGACCACGGGTGTCCGATCGGGCGCAGCGTCCGCGAGGAGGGTCTCCTTCGCCTGTCGGCATCCGTGCACCAGGCCACGGAGCTGCCACTCGTCGAGCGCGGTGCCCTGCTCGGCGAGGCGCGCGCGGACGGCGTGCGCGAGCGCCAGGTCCATGTTGTCGCCACCCAGCAGGATGTGATCACCGACCGCGCGGCGCTCCAGCACGAGCGCGCCCTCCTCGTCGCCCACCGTGACGAGCGAGAGATCGGTCGTGCCGCCGCCGATGTCGCACACGAGGACGACGTCGCCGACGGCCACCTGCGTCCGCCAACCGCCACCGGTCGCGGTGAGCCAGGCGTAGAACGCCGCCTGGGGCTCCTCGACGAGGTGGGCCCCCGCGAGTCCCGCGAGCTCCGCGGCGCGAACCGTGGACGCGCGCGCCGCCGCGTCGAACGACGCCGGCACGGCGAGGTGCACCTCCTGCGCCGCCAGCGGCGCCGGCATGACCGCGTCCCACGCGGCACGCAGGTGCGCGAGATACGCGGCCGACGCGTCGACCGGTGAGACCTTCGGCACGTCCGCGGGTGCTCCCCACGGCAGGATCGCCCCGCTCGGGTCGACACCGCGCGCGCAGAGCCACGACTTTGCGGACGCCACGACCCGGCCCGGCACTTCGGCGCCACGCGTCCGCGCCAGCTCACCGGTCACGAGTCGCTCGCTCTCGCCCCACGGGAGGACGAGGCTCCCGGCGGGGAACTCACCGTCCGCGGGGAGATAGCCGAACGACGGCAGCTGGTCTCGTGCCTCGACGAGCCCGGCCTTCACGAGCTGCGGCACGGTGAGGACGTCGACGCTGGGCGCGTCCGGCTCGAGCGCGCGCTCGGTATCGATCCACGCGAGCACGCTGTTCGTCGTGCCGAGATCGATGCCGACGATGTATCGCGGCGCGGCCACGAGCTCAGCCGAGTTCGACCTCGGCCGGCGCCAGGACCTGCTCGTCCTGACCGCCGCGGACCGGAATGCGCACGGCGGTGACCTTCCATCCGGCGTGCCGCAGCACGCCGTGGAACGGCGGCGTGCCCGCGACGTTGCCGACCAACCGTACAGCCGCCGGGTCGAAGCCCGGATCGACGGTCACCGCATCGCCCTCCGCTCCCCGGAGAACGGGCTCGATCGTCACGCACGCGCGCAGCGCCTTGCGGCAGGGCTCGTGGATGCCACGTACGGCGGCGCCGATCTGCTCGTCGGAATACGGGCCGATGTCCTCCTGCAGGAAGTCGACCAGACGCCCCTCCTCCTGCAGCGCGGCGAGCAGGCGCAACGCGGGGGTCGGCGGCGGCTCCGCCGGCGGCGGGAGCGGTGACGGCGGCTGCACGTCCACCGATGGTGCCGGCCGAGGCATCAGCAGCGCACCCGCGATGCCGAGCGCCAGCGGTGCGCCCACCAGCCACGGCAGAGCGGCCGGCGCGTGACCGAGCGCGGCGCCGGCGACGCAGCCAGTTCCCGGCCGCGACCACCACGGCCAGCACGATCATGACGAGGACGCGGGGAGCCATGCGCACTCTGGTATCACACGGCCTCGGTGCGGCAAGCCGGCGTCACGCGCGCGGCGCGGTGCGCACCAGCGAGTCCGCCGGCGAGCGCGACCGCTGCGGCGGCGACGGCGAGCGTCGTCCACAGCCCCGCCCCGCGCGCGCCCGCGCCGAGGAGCGCGATCGTGGCCGCGAGGGTCAGTCGCGCGACGAGGCTCTGCAGCGACAGCATCGTCGCGCGCACCGCGGAGTCCGCGAGGCGGTTCATGTAGACGTTGGTCAGCGGCTGCCACAGGCCGTCGAGCACGCCGCGACTGAGGATCAGCGCGGCGCCGCCCGGCGTCGCGACGCGGCTCATCGCTGCCGAGACCGAGGACCGGGACGAGCGCCATGACCGCCGTCGCGCGCCGCGGTCCGAGCGTGGCGTCGATGCGATGGGCCGTCATCGCGACCAGCGCGGTGACCACCTTGGTCGCGGCGAACACGACCCCGAACAGCGCGATCGGCGCGCCGATCGCCTCCAGGTAGGGCTGCTGCAGGAAGAAGTACACGTGCGACGAGACGACGGCGAAGGTCGCCAGTGCGATCGCCCAGCGCACCGCCGGCGTCCCGAGCGCGACCCGCGCCGCCGTCCCCATCGCCGCGTGCGGTCGAAGCCGCGCGCCCGTGGTGGGACGGTGCTCGCCGGGGCGCGCGGTCCACCGCGGCGCCCGCGCTCGCCACGACCACCGTGGCGACGAAGGGCAGGCGCAGGTCGACGGCGCCCAGAAGTCCGCCGACCACGGCCGTCGCGCCCGACGCCAGCGCCGCGATCGCCTGCCCGCGGCTCTCGGTGCGCGGATAGAGATCGAGCCGATCGGCAGTCGCCAGCGCATCGAAGACGAACGCCGAGTCCGCCCCCGAGCGCAACGCCGACGACGTGGCGAACGAGCGTCTCGGCGACGATCGCCGCCGGCAGCGACGGCCAGACGAGCACCAGCGCCGCGCTCGCGGCGATGCAGGCGAGGCTCGCCGCGAGGCACGCGCGGCGCGACCAGCGGTCCGCGAGCGCGCCGAACGGCACGTCCAGCACGGCACGCAGGCCGGTGGTGTAGGACATCAGCCAGAGGATGACGGGGAGCGACAGTCCCGCGAAGCGCTCGTAGTAGAGGTAGTAGATCGGCTGGTGGAAGACGCAGTTCGCTGCCGCCTGGAACAGATAGTACGAGCGCAGGATCGTCATCCCGCCTCCGCCAGGAGGACCGCCAGCTCCTTCGCGTTGCGCACCGCCCACTCGCGATGGCAGTTGTTCATCAGCACGCAGACCTCGCCCGCTTCGGCGGCGAGCGTGCGCACCGCCGGTACCCACTCCGCCAGCTCGGCCGGCGTGTAGCAGTAGCCGAACCGCTCGGTGGTGCCGACGCCCGGGCGGTCCCACGTCTCGCGCCGTCGTCCGTGGAAGCGGACGACCGCCAGCGCCGGCGACGTGACGGCGGCGATCGGCGGCACGCTCGCCCGCGTCCCCTGCGGCTCGTCGACGCAGACGTAGGCGATCGCGTGCGCGCGCGAGGAAGTCGAGCACGCGCGCCGCGCGCGATTCGACCATCCAGTCCTTCTGCCGGAACTCGACGGCGAGCGGAACGTCCGCCAGACGGGTTCGCACCGCCTCCAGGTAGCGCGCGATTCGCCTGCGTCGGCGTGAACCACGGCGGCATCTGGAAGAGGACGTAGGCGAGCTTCCCCGACGTCCGCAGCGGCTCGAGCGCGCGCGCGGAAGCGTGTCCACACGCGCGTCGAGCACCTCGGGCGGGAGCTCGCCCGGCGCGAGGCGCGTCTTCCGCGGCAGCGACGCCTGCAGATCCCGATCGAGCCGTGCGCGCTCGACCGGGTGGCCGGTGAGCGGCGCGAAGGCCTTCACGCCGAAGCGGAAGTCGGGCGGCGTCCGCGCGACCCACGCCGCGCGCCACGCGAGCCTGCGGCAGCGCGTAGTACGTCGAGTCCACCTCCACCACCGGGAAGTGGCGCGCGTAGTAGCGCAGGCGCTGCTCCGGCGTGCGCACCGCCGGCGGATAGAAGGCGCCGCTCTCGAGCAGCGTCTTCTCCGTCCACGACGCGGTGCCGATCCGCACGTTCCCGATGCGCGCCGGCATCGGCCCGGCGTGCAACGCGGCGAGCGGGGGCGGCGCGGCGAGCGGATCCGGCCGGGTCACGACCCGAGGAAGCGCGGGTTCGCGTCCGGAGCTTCTCGACGCACCGTCGCACGCACGTGCGCGCGGACCTGCGCCGCGAACGGCGCCGGCGTCGACCGCACCGCCGCGAATCCGCTCCGCGAGCGTCGTCGTTCGCGCACGCACGTCGTCGCGCAACGCCGCCAGCGTACCGGCGGCGTGCGACGCCGGTCTCGCCGTCGAGCGCCACCAGCCGCTGCCACTCCGCGGCCAGGGTCTCCTCCTCGGTCGCCAGCTCGCGCTCGACGATGCCGAGCACGTTGGCCGCGACGAGCGCGTGGAAGCGGCGGCGCCCGTCGAGCGTCGGCACGAGGTCCTCCTCGAGGAAGCGCGCGCACCGCCGCGAGCAGCTCGAGCGCGGTCGGACGGTCCTGCATGCTCACGCCTCCATCAGGTCGAGCAGCTCCAGCTCCATCTCGACGATGCGCCGCCCGAGGCTCGCCAGCTCGACGTTGCGCACGCCGTCGAGGAAGGTCTGCGCCTGCATGATGCAGATCACCCCCCACTTGAGGTTGCCGAACACCTCCCACCAGCGGACGGCGGCCGGATCGACCGCGCGCGCCGCCGGCGCGCTCGTACGCCGCGAAGAGCCGCTCGCGCTCGCAGAGACCGCCGACCGGCGCGGCGGCGCCGAACCGCCAGGAGCGCACGCAGAGCCAGCCGAGGTCCTCGAGCGGGTCGCCGATGTGCGCGAGCTCCCAGTCGAGGACGGCGCGCAGCCCGTCGGGACCGACGATCACGTTGCCGATGCGGAAGTCGCCGTGGACCACGGCCGCCGCGAGCCTCGGCGGGCAGCCGCGCGCGCAGCCAGCGGAAGCGCCAGCTCGAGCGCCGGATGCGGGTCGGGCGCGATGGCGCGGAAGATCTGCTCGTAGCGATCGAGCTCGGCCGCGGCGGGCGACGCCCTGCGGGCGCGCGCCGCGCTCGCCGAGCGCCGCCGACCGGCATCGCGTGGATGCGGGCGAGCGCGGCCGCCAGCTGCTCGGGCAGCGCCGCCCGCGCCGCGGCGTACTCGGCGTCGCGCAGGAGCTTGCGCGCCGATGGTCTCGCCGTCGACGAAATCCATGACGAAGAACGGCGAGCCGAGGACCGCCGGATCGTCCTCGCACCAGCGGACGCGCGGGCACCGGCACGCCCGCGGCCGCGGCCGCCTGCAGCAGCGCGAACTCCTGCCGCGCGGCTCGACTCGATGGTGTGCCCGGGCGGATCGCGACGGAGCGACGAGGCGCTCGCCGTCCGTCGCCGTGAGCGCCCACGCCATCTCGCGCGACGCGCCGCCGGGCAGGCGCCGCAGGCCCTCGACGACGACGTCCGCGTCCAGCTGCGCGGCGAAGGTACGCCGTCGAGGCGGTCGCGTCGAGCTCACTCGACGTGATCGAGGTACTCCGACCAGCCGTAGCCGACGCGCTCGCCCCAGCGCCACTCGGTGAGCCCTTCGGCGATGCGCGTGGTGACGCCGTCGCGCCGGTTGCGCAGCGGCACCATCGTCGAGCACGCGGCCGCGTCACCGTCTCGACCGGCGCCGCCGTCGGCCGGATGGAGCCGTGCCGTCGAGCCGCGCGTGCAGCTGCTCGGCGCCGTCGAACTCGGTGTCGACCTCGACGCGCCCGAGGTGCCGGTTCGGCGCGCCCGCGTCGGTAGATGTAGCCGCCCTGCAGCTGCGCGTGCCGTCGCGCTGCACGGTGAGCGCGCCGCGCCGATGCCGTCGTCGGCGCCGAAGTTCATCGTGAGCCAGCGGTAGTACTTCGGCGCCTGCCAGTAGCGCGGACCCCACGAGCGATCGCGAAGCCCGAAGCCGTCGACGTCGAAGCGCGCGCCGTCGATCGTCACCGTGCCGCGCGCATGGCCGTGCTGCTCGAGGTGCCCGCGCGCGAACTCCTGGCCGCTCCGCTCCGCCGCGACGCTCACCCAGCCGCCGTCTCGCTGCCGGCGCGGCTCGCCGCCGTAGACCGGCGAGAGTCCGGCGTAGTCGAGGGCGATCGTGACCGGACGCATCGGATTCGCGGTGAACGCCTGACGCGGATCGATCAGGTCGAGCGGGCGGTCCATGACGATCGCGCTGCCGTCGTAGGCGATCGCGTGCTCGCGCATCGGCTCGGCGACGGTCGAAGCGCGAGTCCGCCGGCGTCGAAGCGCGAGTTGTCGGCGATCTTCGGGCGCTGGAACATGAAGGCGACCCGTCCGTCCGGCAGATAGAGGCAGACCGTCATCTCGGCGTAGCCCTCGTTCGGGCGGTTGCCGAGGCGGACGAAGCCGCCGAGCCGCTGCGCGCGGATCGTAGAAGTTGTAGTACGCGCTCTCGTTGTAGTTCGTCTTCGCCGGTGTTCGCGTGCATCAGATCGTCGGCGTCGAGCGCCACGACCCGGACCTCGCCTTCGGCCATCTCCGACACTCCTTTCGTTTCAGCGCGGAAACGCCTCCGCCACGCCGCCGTCGACCGGCAGCGTCGCGCCGGTCGTCGGCGTCTGGTTCGAGGCGAAGAACACGACCGCGTTGCCGACGTGCTCGCGGCGTCACCGCGGCCTTCAGCAGGTTGCGCTGGCGGTAGTAGCTCCTGCGAGCTCGGCCGGGTCGAGGCCGCGCGACTTCGCGCGCGCCGGCCCGACCTCCTGCCACAGGCCCGAGGGCCGCGTCGCCGTCGCCGAACACGGCGTCGGCGTTGATCATGTTGACGCGCACGCCGCAGCGCGGCCAGCTCGATCGCCGCCACCTTGCCGAGCTGGTGCGCCGCCGGCCTTCGACGCGCTGTAGGCGCCGAAGTCGGCGCCCGGGCGCGAAGACGTTCTTCGACGAGTTGACGATCACGTTGCCGCCCGTGCCCTGCCGCGCGGAAGAGCCGCGCCGCCTCGCGCAGGACGAGGAAGTAGCCGTCGAGGTTCACGTCGACGACGCGGCGGAACGCCGCCGCCTCGAGTCGACTCGATCGCGCTCACGTGCGCGATGCCGGCGTTCAGCACGAGGACGTCGAGGCCGCCGTAGAGCCGGCACGACCGCGGCGAAGCCGGCGCGCGACCGACGCCTCGTCGGTCACGTCCATCGACGACGCCGGCGGCGAGCCCCTGCCGCTTCGGATCGAGCTCGCGACGCGCGGCGTCGACGCGCGCCGCGTCGAGGTCGGTGAGCACGACGTGCGCGCCGGCCGCGACGAGCTGCCTGGCAGATGCCGAAGCCGATCGCGCCGGCGGCGCCGGTCACCAGCGCGACCTGGCCGGCGAGCGCGCGGCTCCTTCGCCTTGCCGAGCTTCGCCTGCTCGAGGCTCCAGTACTCCATGTCGAAGAGGTCGCCGTCGGAGAGCGCCGTGTAGCGCCCGATGGCGTTGGCGAGCGCCTTGGCGCGCGAGCGTGTGCTCGGCGATGTCGGCGGCGATGCGCGCGTCGCCTTGCGTGCGCCCGGCGGCGAAGATGCCGACGCCGGGCACGAGGACGACGCGCGGCGTACGGGTCGAGCTTGGTGACCGTCGTGCGCGCGCGCGGCCGCGTTGGCGTCGAAGTACGCGTCGTACGCGCGCGCGATAGTCGCGCACCGCGCGCGTCGAGCCGCTCGCGGAGCGCCGTCGTCGTCGAGCGGCAGCGTCGCGCGAGGAACAGCGCGGGCCCCTTGGTGCGGATGACGTGGTCGGGCGTGAGCGGACCGCGCCAGCGCCAGCGCGGCCGCGTCGGCGCGGGCGAGCAGCGCCGAGCACCTCGTCGGTCGCGCGGTGCTCGAGCACCATGCGCCGCCACGGGCGGTCGGCGTCGCCGGACGGCTCGCGCGAGCGCGCCGCGCAGGACCGGCGCGAGCGCGCGCGACGCGCGCGGCGATGCCGGCGCAGGTCGCTCGCGACCTGGACCACGGCGGCGCGCCGCCTCCTGCCGCGCGGCGACGAAGCGCTCGGCGCGATCGACGCCGGCGATCATGCGCTCGTACGCCGTCCGCGCGTCGTCGGCGAAGGTGAACAGCCCGTGGTTCAGCAGCACGAGGCCCTCGACCGCCGGGTCGCGCTCGAAGACCTCGGCGGCGAGCTTGGCGAGCGCGAAGCCCGGCATGACGTAGGGCACGACCGCCCAGCGCGGGCCGAAGGCCTCGCGCACCATCGCCTCGCCCTCGTCGCGCGGCTGGTTGGTGAGCGACGAGCGCGATGTCGGCGTGGGTGTGGTCGATGAAGCGGTGCGGGCAGGAAGGCGTGCAGCAGCGTCTCGACCGACGGGTTCGGCGCGCCGGCGTCGAAGAGATGCGTCCGCAGCTGGTTCACCATCTCCTCGTCGGACAGCGCGGCGAGCGCGCGCAGGCGCCGGAGGTGCGCGAGATCGACCGCCGGCAGTCCCGGCGGCTCGATCGCGTCGAGGTCCCAGCCGCTGCCCTTGACGAAGAGCGCCTCGACCTCGTCGCCGACCAGCGTCGTGACGGTGCCCTTGAGCGACGTGTTGCCGCCGCCGTGCATCACCAGGTCGGGATCGCGGCCGATCAGGCGCGACGTGTAGACGCGCAGCGCCAGCTCCTCGCCCCACGCGCGGCGCGAAGCGGTCGACGTACTCGGCGGCTTCCCGATCCGACCAGCGGCTCTGCATCGCGGGAGGGACACTAGGCGTCCTTGCAGCGCGTTTTCAAGCTGCGCTAAGCACGTGGTGATGCCGCTCACCGCCGACGACAAGCTGGCCATCGGAGAAGTGCTCTCCGCCTACTGCTTCCACCTCGACTACGGACGCTGGGACGAGATGCGGGCCCTGTTCACGGAGGACGCCCGGCTCGACTTCGGCGCGCTCATGGGCGTGCACGAGGGGCGCGAGGGCATTCGCGCGTGGACGGAGATGATGTCCAATCTCGGCGCTCTTCATGCGCCACTACTGCACGAACATGCTGATCGACGGCGACGGCGCGCGCGCCACGGCACGATCGTACGTTCTCGCGCTCACCGGCAATCCCGGGCAGCAGAGCATCGCGACCGGCCTCTACGAGGACCAGCTGGTGAAGGAGAACGGGCGCTGGCTCCTGCGCGTACGGGTCGCCACGATCGACGTCCCGCCGCCGGGCTGAGCGGCTAGATCTTCGGTCGGCCGGGCGCGCTTGCGTCGCGTGCCCTTCTTCCGGGCCCCTGCGGGGCGACCGGGCGGACGGCCCGGCCCCCGACGCCGCCCGCGCCGAGCGGCCTTCTTCTTCGCCGGCCCCTTGCTGCCCGTGAGACCACCCATCAGGGTGTTGATGGCCTTGCTGATCTCCTGGCGCACGAGGTCGCGGATGATCGTGATCAGGCTCTTCTGTCTCGGCATGGCGCGCTCCTAGACCACCCCGCCCACGGCGAGCAAGGCCAGTCTCGCCTACGACAGCACGAGCGGTCCGAGATCGACCTGGTCGAAGGCCTGCGGCGCGAGTGCGTACGTCGAGCACCCCCGGCAGGATCCCGGCCACGTCCGCCTCGAGCCGGTAGACGTACTCGTGGACCGGGGCATGGAACTCGATGCCCTTCGGCGTCGGCGTGCGCCTCCTCGTGCTCCGACACGTGGCTGGTCGTGGACGCCGGGCGGCAGGTTCCGGACGATCGCCCGGAGCTGTCCCGCGATCTCGCGCGAGAAGACCTCGGCCTGCAGATGGAAGCTCGCTCCGCCGACGACGCGGGAGCGCTCGATGCGGAGGTCGACGCCCGGCGCCGCCTGGGCCACGGCCTCGCCCAGCGGGTGGACGAGGTCGTCGGGCACGAAGAGCACCACTGTGTGGCCGCCCTGGAGCAGCTCGCGCAGCCGCTGGCCGAGCGAGCGCGTCTCGTGGTCCAGGTCGTGCCCGAAGAGGATCGGACCCGCACCCGGACGCGACGACAGGAACCCGCTGACGAACGCGCGCGCCTCCGTCTCGGACCCGTGGAGGACGACCTCGTGCCATGTGCTCATCGACGTACCCTCAGAAGAAGACCCACGTGACCAACAGGAAGGAGGGGATCAGGATCGGCAGACTGTATTTGAAGATGTAGCCGAAGAAGGAGGGCATGCGCACCCCCGCCTCCTCGGCGATCGACTTCACCATGAAGTTCGGGGCGTTGCCGATGTAGGAATTGGCGCCCATGAACACGGATCCGGCCGCGATCGCCTGCAGGTACGGTCCGTTCTCCGCGATCAGCCGTGGAATCGCCACGTGCTCGGGCAGATCGGGATAGAGACGCCCGAGCGCCGTCGACAGGAACGTCAGGTACGTCGGCGCGTTGTCGAGGAACGACGACAGGATGCCGCTCGCCCAGAAGAAATGCGGCCGGCGTCTGCGTCGCCCGGATGATCGACGCCAGCGCGCCGCGCTCGCCGGCACGCAGCATGTCGAGGGCCGGGATCATCGTGACGAAGATGCCCGCGAACAGGATGGCCACCTCGCGGATCGCACCCCACGAGAAGCCGTTCTCCTCACGCACCGCGCTTCGAGGTCGTGGCCCACGAGGCCCAGAGGAGCCCCACGAGCGTCGCGTCGCGCAGCAGGTTCTCGACCGTCTGGTGCACGCCGAAGAGATGCACCTCGCCCAGGTGCACCAGGCCCGAGACGATGACGGCGAGCAGCACGCCGAGCAGGAAGATCGCGTTCAGCCCCCCTTCGACCCGCAGCGGCTCGCGCTCGACGCTCCCGGCGTCGCGCAGCGCGCGATCCTCGCGGTTCCAGTGGACGAAGTCGACGACCAGGTACTCGACGAGGACCACGGCGATCACGAGCAGCATCTTCGGGAAGAGGACCAGGGTCCAGAAGAAGGGGACGTGGTGGAGGAAGCCGAGGAAGAGCGGCGGATCGCCGAGCGGCGTCAGCGCGCCGCCCACGTTCGCCACCAGGAAGATGAAGAAGACGACCGTGTGCGCCTTGTGCCGCCGGTCGCGGTTGGCGCGGAGCAACGGTCGCAGGGTCAGCATCGACGCGCCGGTGGTCCCGATCCACGAGGCGAGCGCCGTCCCGGTCAGGATGATCCCGGCGTTCATCCACGGCGTTCCGCGCAGCGAACCGCGCACGTAGATGCCGCCGCTGATGGTGAACAGCGCCCCCAGGAGGATCAGGAAGGGCACGTAGTCGACGATCGCGATGTGGAGCACCTCGTGCACGGCGGACGCCGGGTACGCCGCGACGAACGGCAGCAACGTCAGCAGCGCCCAGCCTGCCGTCACCTTGGGAAAGTGATGGTGCCAGAACTCGGGGGCCAACAGCGGAAACAGCGCGATCGACAGCAGCAAGCCGACGAACGGCAGCGCGCTCCACGCCGGCAACATCGTGCCCAGCTCGACGACTTCCGCCCCCGCCACGAGTCCTCCTTGGGTCGCCCGCTCAGGCTACCGCGCGGGCGTCGCGGGTGATTGCCGCAACGCGGCGCATGGCTCTGTCTAGGCGGCGCGCTCGCACGCCGTCAAGACCTCGGGCCGGGAGTCCTTGAGTCGGGAGCGCGCGCCCTGGTAAGCAAATCGGTGGATCGTTCCCGCCGAAGGAGTCCTCCGTGAATCTCGCCTACAGCGCCGAGTACGAGCAGTTCCGCGCCGAGGTGCGCCGCTTCCTCGACGAGCACTGGACCGCCGACGACCGGGCCCGCGTCCCCGACATGGACGGCGCCGGCATGCTGAACATCCAGCACGCCGACGAGCGCGACCACGGCGTTCCGGCTGCAGGCCATCGAGCGCGGCTACCTCTACCGTCACGTGCCGAAGCGCTGGGGCGGCTCCGAGCAGCCGGGGGATCCGTTGAAGGCGCAGATCATCGCCGAGGAGTTCCGAAAGGCGCGCGGCCCCGATGGAGGCGATCGGCCAGGGGCCGAGCATGCTCGTCCCGACGCTGCTCGAGCACGGCACGGATGCCCAGAAGGAGCAGTTCGTGCGCGGCACGCTGCTCGCAGCAGATCATCTGGTGCCAGGGCTACAGCGAGCCCGGCGCGGGCAGCGACCTGGCGTCGCTCCGCACCCGCGGCGTGCTCGAGGGCGACCACTGGGTCATCAACGGGCAGAAGATCTGGACGTCGACGGCGATGCAGGCCGACTGGATGTTCGCGCTCATCCGCACCGAGGGCGACGCGCTCGAAGCACGACGGCATCAGCTACCTGCTGATCGACATGAAGACCCCGGGCCTCGACGTCCGCCCGCTGCGCCAGATGACCGGCGAGGCGGACTTCTGCGAGGTGTTCTTCGACAACGTCCGCGTGCCCGCCGACCAGCATGGTGGGCAAGCGCGGCCAGGGGTGGGTCGTCAGCCGCTCGACGCTCAAGCACGAGCGCGCGCTGATCGGCAACTCCGCCCTCGCCCGCCGCACCTTCGACGGGCTGGTCATGCTCGCGCAGGCGCTCGAGCTGCACGGGAAGCCGGCCATCCAGGATCCCGGTCGTCCGCGACCGGCTCGTCGAGCTCGAGTCCCGGCTGCTGGCCAGCGAGTACCACGGCTACCGCCTGCTGACGATGAGCGCGCGGCGCGAGGAGCCGGGGCTCGCGGCGCTCGTCACCAAGCTCTACGGCGACGCAGCTCGGGTACGACATCGCCAACCTGGCGATGGACGTGATGGGCGACCGCGGTCTCCTCGCCCCCGGCGAACCCAGCGCGCCCGCGATGGGCATGTTCGGCACGCGCGTACATGTGGTCGCTCGGCGTGCTGATCGCCGGCGGCACCGCAAACATCCAGCGCAACATCATCGCCGAGCGCGGCCTCGGGCTGCCGCGCGACGGCCGCAAATAGGAACCTTCGATGGACTTCGGCCTCTCCGAGGAGCAGCTGCTCCTCAAGGACACCATCCGCCGCTACCTCGACGCCGAGTGCCCCACCACCCGGGTGCGCTCGATCATGGAGAGCCCCGGCGGCAACGACCCGAAGCTCTGGCGCGGCCTGGCCGAGCTGGGCGTCGCCGGGCTCCACGATCCCCGCCGCGCACGGCGGCGCGGGACTCGAGCTGCTCGACGTCGCGCTCGCGGCCGAGGAGCTCGGCTGGGCGTGCACGCCCGGACCGTTCCTCGCCTGCGCGATGGCGACGGCGGGGATCGTCGCCAGCGGCGACGCGTCCGCCCAGTCGCGCTGGCTCCCGGGCATCGCGAGCGGCGAGCTCGTCGCCACGTTCGCCCTCGGCGAGGAGCGGCGGCGAATGGGACGCCGGGCGGCTCGGGACGCGGGTCCGCGCCGGCGCGCTCACCGGCTCGAAGCCGCTGGTGCCGGCGGCGGACGTCGCCGACGTGCTCGTCGTCGCCGCCCAGGACGACGAGGGGCCGGGCCTGTGGGTCGTCGAGCGCGGCGCCTCGGGGCTCGCGACGACGCCGCTCCAGGGAACGGACATGACCCGTCGCGTGGCGGCGGTCGAGCTCGCGGGGACGCCCGGCACGAAGATCGCGTCGGGCCGCGCCGCCATCGACCGCGCGCGTGACGCGGGACTCGTGCTCCTCGCCGCCGACGCGTACGGCGGGTCGCGGCGCTGCCTCGACATGACGGCGAAGTACGTGCTGACGCGCGAGCAGTTCGGACAGCCGATCGCCGCGTTCCAGGGCGTCAAGCACCAGCTCGCCGACCTCACCTGCGAGATCGAGCCCGCGCTCTCCCTCTGGTGGTACGCCGCGCATGCCTACGACCACATCCAGGACCGCGCCGAGCGGCACGCGGCGATCGCGAAGGCCCACCTCACCGACCTCTACGATCGGATGACGCGCATGTGCACCGAGCTGCACGGCGGCATCGGCTTCACCTGGGAGTACGACCTGCAGCTGTGGTTCCGCCGCGCGATCTTCGACCGCTCGTTCCTCGGCGAGGCGGGCTGGCACCGCCAGCGCGCCGCCGACCTCGCCGGTTGGTGACGTCGGGTCTCGCTCAGACGATCCGGCCGTCGGCGAGGGTGACGGAGCGCTGGGCGCGGGCCGCCGCGCGCACGTCGTGCGTCACCAGCACGATGGTCGCGCCGCGACCGTTCGCGTCCCGCAGCAGGTCCAGCACCTGCTCGCCCGTCCGGGTGTCGAGGTTTCCGGTCGGCTCGTCGGCGAGGATCAGCGCCGGGTCGACGACCATCGCCCGCGCGACCGCCACCCGCTGCATCTCCCCGCCCGACAGCTCGTCGGGACGATGGTGGCGGCGATGCGTGACGGCGACGGCCTCGAGGGCGTCCGCGACGCGCTCCCGTACCTCGCGTGCCGGCCGGCCGTCGAGCACCAGCGGCAACGCGACGTTCTCCTCGGCCGAGAGCGTCGGCAGCAGGTTGAAGAACTGGAAGACGACGCCGATCCGCCGGCGACGGAAGATGGTCACCTCGTCGTCGCTCAGGCTCGAGATCGGGGTGCCGTCGATCGACACGTCGCCCGTCGTCGGCTGATCGAGCCCGCCCATCAGGTGCAGCAGCGTGCTCTTCCCCGAGCCGCTGGCGCCGACGACGGCGACGAACTCGCCCCGCTCGATGGCGAGCGATACATCGTCGAGCGCCCGGATCTCGCTGCCGCCCTGGTGGAAGAGTTTGGAGACGTGCTGCAGCGCGATCATGCCGGGGGAGTGGTCGCACAAGGACTCGAACCTTGGACCTCCTGCGTGTGAAGCAGGCGCTCTAACCAACTGAGCTATGCGACCAACGGTCCTCGCGGGCGTTCGGGCGCCTTCCGTAGCCCGGAATCCGGGGAGGGTCAACGGAGTGTCACTCATTCTTGAATCGAAACGGACCCCTGTTGACTGATGACGCAGTGCGTAGTACCGAATGGTCACCCCAAGGAACCAAGCGAACGAGGAGGAAACACGCATGGCACAGCCCACCACCCCCCGACTGCTCACCCTCGACGAGGTCCGCGCGTCCGTGAAGCGCGTCCAGGCCGAGGGAGAGAAGTTCGTCGGGCAGCTCCGCGAGGATGCGCGCGCGCTGATCGACCGGGCCTCGCGCCCGGATCTCGCCGCGATCCGATCGCAGCTACAGGACCGCGCCGAAGACGTCCTGAAGCAGATCCAGGCGCGCCGCACCCAGCTGACCGGGCGCGTCGAGGAGCTGCTGACCCGGCTCACCGAGATCGTCGTCGGCGCGCTGAAGGTCGTCCGCCAGGAACAGCTCGACGAGCTGGTCCGTCGCCTGACGCGGCTCGAGCGAAAGCTCGAGGAACTCGGCAAGGACAAGACGACCAAAGCGGCGTGAGCCGCCCCGGTCTCAGCGACGACGTCGGGGGCGGCGGCCGAATCCGCCGCCCCCTGGCGTCTCGATCCGCACGCGATCCCCGCACTCGACCGACAACGTGACCTTCGCGGGTAGCACCCGCGCCCGCCCGTTCCGAACCACCACGTCGCGTCCGCACCGACCCGCCGATCCCCCCGCGAGTCCCCAGGGGGGCACCTTGCGCCGCTCGCCCAGGAGCGTCACTTCCGCGGGTGCCGTGAACTCGATCTCGCGGACGATGCCGCAGCCCCCGGGATGGAGTCCCCTCCCACCCGAGCGCGGCCGCAGCGCGTATCGCCGCACGCGCAGCGGATGATACGCCTCGAGCGCCTCGATGGGCGTGTTCATCGTGTTCGTCATGTGCGTGTGGATGCCGGACGCCCCCGCCCCGGCGGGTCCGCCGCCGGCACCGCCCGCCAGCGTCTCGTAGTAGGCGAACGGCCGCCCGTCGACGACGCCGCCGAGCGCGACGTTGCTCATGCTGCCCGCGCTCGCCGCCGGCACGCGGGATGGAACGGCAGGCGCGAGCGCGCGCAGCAGGACGTCGACGATCCGCTGTGACGTCTCGACGTTTCCCCCCGACACGGCAGCTGGGAACCCGGCGTTCACGATCGATCGTTCGGGCGCCACGATGTCCAGCGGACGGGCGAGCCCCTCGTTGGGCGGAATCGCTTCGGGGGCGAGCGCCGTGAAGACGTAGAGGACGGCCGACCGCGTCACGGCGATGTTGGCGTTGAGCGGTCCACGCGTCTGCGGCGCGGACCCGGTGAAGTCGACGCGGGCCTTCCCGCCACGGATCGTGACGGCCACGGCGATCCTGAGCAGCGACGCACCGTACCCATCGTCGTCGAGCACGTCGGCCGCGCGATAGGTGCCCGGTGGGATGGCGCGCAACGCCGACCGCATCAACGTCGCGGAATAGTCCTGCAGCGCCGTCATCTGCCGCAGCAGCCGTCGCATCCCGCCGTGCCCGCGCGTCAGCTCCACCAGTCGCCGGGCGCCGACCCGGAGCGCCGCCCATTGCGCACGCAGATCGCCGTCGCGCTCGAGGGGGACACGCGAGTTCGCAAGGATCAGCGCGAGGACGTCGTCGGAGAGCCGTCCCCCGACCACGAGCTTCACCGGCGGCAGCCGCAACCCTTCCTGGAACACGTCGGTCGCCAGCGGCATGGAGCCCGGTGACATCCCCCCGATGTCGGCGTGGTGCGCCCGGTTCGCGACGTACGCGAACGGTCGCCGTGCGCCGGGCGCATGGACGGGCGCGACGACGGTGACGTCCGGCAGATGCGTGCCGCCCGCGAACGGATCGTTCAGCACGACGACGTCGCCGCGGCCCATCGGCACCCGCTCGATCGCGGCGCGCACCGACAGCGGCGTCGAGCCCAGGTGCACCGGGATGTGCGCCGCCTGCGCCACCAGGCGTCCGCGCGCGTCGAAGACGGCGCACGAGTAGTCGCGCCGCTCGGTGATGTTCGGCGAGCGGGCGGTGCGTCCGAGCACGACGCCCATCTCCTCGGCGATCCCCGCCAGGCGATGGTTCGCGATCTCCAGCGCGACGGGATCACGCACGGCGCGGCTCCAGCACGAGGGCGCCACGGGCGTCGACGACGGCACGCCATCCCGGCGGCACGACCGTGGTGGCGCTGTACTCGCACACGATTGCCGGTCCCGTAATCCGCGATCCTCTCGGCAGATCGTCGCGACGGTGGACGGCGGTGCGACGCGCCCCGGTCGCGAAGTGTGCCTCGCGCCAGAGGATCGCTCGCGCCGCGCGGCGCCGACGCACATTCCCGTCCTGGGGCAGCCGCGCGGCGCCGCCGCGGAGGCGCACGCGGGCGGTCACCACCTCGACCGCCGCTCGCGGCTCGGCGTACCCGTAGAGCTGCAGGTGCCGTCGATCGAAGGCCTCGCGCCATCCCGACCCCGCCGGGACGGCGACCTCCCAGGTCTGCCCGACGTAGCGCACGTCCATCGTCCGCTCGACCGTCGGCCGGCGAACGCCCTCGCGCGCGAGCGCAGGACGCAGCGAACGTTCGAGCGCGGAGAATACGCGCGCGAGGGCCGTGGGGCGGGGATCGACGACCAGCAGCGTGCGGCTCGCGTCGCGAATGACGTCGGCGGCGAGCACACCCCAGGCGGAGAGCAGACCGGGATCGCGTGGCACGAGGATGCGACGGATGCCGAGGGCGATCGCGAGATCGACCGCGTGCAGCCCACCCGCGCCGCCGAAGCAGACGAGCGTGAAGTCGCGTGGATCGTGTCCCCGCTCGACGCTGATCACGCGCAGCGCCCGCTCCATCACGACCGTGGCGACGCGGATCGTGCCGGCGGCCACCTGCTCCACCGAGCTCCCGAGGCGGCGCGCCAGCGGCACGAAAGCCGCTCGGGCGCGGGCGGCATCGAGGCGGAATTCGCCGCCGAGAAATTCCGACTCGACGAGTCGCCCCAGCACAAGATGGGCATCGGTCACGGTGGGGGCCGTTCCTTGTCCGTAGCAGGCGGGTCCCGGCTCGGCCCCTGCGCTCTCCGGACCGACGCGGAGGGCGCCGCCCGCATCGACTCGGACGAGCGAGCCGCCGCCGGCACCCACGGTGTGGATGTCGAGCGTCGGCACCCGCGCCGGCAGCCCGCCGACGGACGCCTCGGACCGCTGCGCCAGCGGTCCGTCCACGAGGCTGACGTCGGTCGACGTCCCGCCCATGTCGAGCGTCAGCAGTCGCGTCACGCCGGACTGGCGCGCGCGCTCGACGGCGCCGACGACGCCACCGGCTGGTCCCGACAGGATCGTGCGCACGGGCTCGGCAGCGGCGGTCGCCGCCGCCACCAATCCGCCGCTCGACTGCATCACCCGGACCCTCCCTCGCACGACCCGCTCGAGGCGTGCGAGATGCGCGGCCATCAACGGGCCGACGTACGCATTGGTCGCCACCGTCGAGGTGCGCTCGTACTCGCGGTACTCGCGCGAGAGGCGATGCGACACCGTGAGGTGCACGCCGCTGCCGCGGAGCGCGCGAGCCAGCGCCCGCTCGTGCGCCGGGTTCGCGTAGGCGTGGAGCAGGCACACGCCGACCGCCTCCGCGCCGAGACGGCGCACGGCCGCAAGGGCTCGGGTGACGGCGAGGGGCGTCAGCCGTCGCTCGACGCGGCCGTCGGCGAAGACACGCTCGGCGACGCCGACGCGACGGACGCGCGGCACCAGCGGCGCGGGCCGGCGTGGCTCCAGGTCGTAGAGCCGCAGGCGGGTCTGGCGGCCGATCTCCAGGACGTCCTCGAAGCCGGCGGTCGTGAGCAGCACCACGCGCGCCCCGCGCCGCTCGAGCAGTGCGTTGGTTGCGACGGTCGAGCCGTAGCTCAGCTGGAGCGGGCGACCGTCGCCGGTGATCCGGGCCAGGGCCTCACGCACGGCCTCGGCAGGGTCCGCGGGCGTCGACCGGAGTTTGAGCACCCGGACGCGGCCACCCACCACTGCCACGACGTCCGTGAAGGTGCCGCCGGTATCGACGCCGACCAGCACGGCCCCGAACTCAGGAGCCGGTCTTGGCGGTGCTGGTGCTGCTCGTGCTGCTGGTCTCGGATTTCGACTCGGACTTGGCCTCGGACTTGGCGGGCTTCGACTCGGTAGCGGCGCCCGACGGAGACGTCTCGCTCTTGCTCTCGGAGCCCTTCTTGCCACCGTCTCCGGAGCCCGACCGGGCGTAGTCGGTCACGTACCAGCCCGACCCCTTCAGCTGGAAGCTGGTATTCGAGATCAGCCGCGTCACCTTCCGCTTGCACGTCGGGCACCGCTCGAGCGCGGCCTCCGTGATCCGCTGCATCTGCTCGAAGTCACCGCATTTTTCGCAGCGGTACTCGTAGATCGGCATCTCCCTGCAACGCTATGCACGGCCCCCGGCCTTGTCAACGGAGCCGAGCCGCGCCCGCACGGCCTCCGCCGTGAGGCCACGCACGCCGACGCGCTTCTCGCGACCGCGCGCACCCGCGGCGAGCGTCAGGTCGGACGTCCGGCAACCCAGGACGTCGGCGAGGACGGCCAGAACCTCGCGGTTCGCGGTCCCTTCCACCGGCCGGGCCCGGACACGCACGATGAGAGCCTCCCCGTGCAGGCCTCCCACCCCGGAGCGCGACGCACCCGGCCGGACGTGCAGCCGCAGCAGGCAGCCGTCCGCGGTGGGAACGACCCAGGCGGCGCTATCCGACACCCGTGCCGGTGAGTGCGCCGTACGTGCCCGTGGCATACGCCAGGAGGCTGCGAACCAGGACCATGTCGAGGAACTGAATGCCGAGCATCAGGACGAGCGGAGAGAAGTCGATGCCGCCCGCGAAGACGAACGGGAGACGGCGACGGATCTGCGACAGGACGGGCTCGGTGACGGCGTAGAGGAAGCGGACGATGGGGTTCCCCGGATCCGGATTCACCCAGGACAGCAGCGCCGAAACGAGGACGACGTAGAAGTACAGCCACAGCAGCTGATGCAGGATGGACGCGATCGCCATCGTGCTCTGTCGCAGGACGAACTCGCCCATCATCGATCGCCGCTACGCCGCCGCCAGCTCGCGCGCCCGGCGCGTCGCCGTCTCGACCGCCGTGATCACGCCGTCGCGTACGTGATGCGTCTCGAGCGCACCGAGCCCCGCCAGCGTCGTCCCCCCGGGGGACGTGACCATCTCGCGCAGCTCCCGCGCCGAGAGGCCGCTCTCGGTCAGCATCGCCGCGGCGCCGCCGAGCGTCGCATAGGCCAGCTGGGTGGCGAGCGGCTGCGAGAGGCCGCCGCGGATCCCTCCCTCGATCAGGCTCTCTGCGAAGAAGTAGACGAAGGCGGGGCCGCTGCCCGAGAGGGCCGTCACCGCGTCGAGCAGGTCCTCGCCCGTGATCGAGACCGCCTCTCCAACCGCCTTGAACAGCTTGAGGGTCTGCTTGAGGTCGGCTGCGGTGGCGCGACTCCCCGCGACCGCCACGGACATTCCCTTCCCGACCAGGACCGGCGTGTTCGGCATCACACGCACGACGCGGACCTGGCCGCCCAGGCCCATCTCGAGGCGGCGCAGCGGGAACCCCGCGGCGATCGACACGAAGAGCTTCTTCGGCGACACCTCTCCCCGGATTTCTTCCAGGACACCCGCCATCGCCTGCGGCTTCACCGCCAGCACGATGGTCTGGGAACCCCGCACGAGGGCACGGTTGTCCCGCGTCGTCTCGATCTTGTGCGCCCGCTTCAGCCGACGGAGCTGCGAGTCGGCGACGTCGCTCGCCCAGACTGCGTCCGCCTTCACGACACCCGCGCGGAGAAATCCGCGAATGAGCGCGGCCGTCATGTTGCCGGCGCCGATGAAGCCGATCTTCTTCATGAGCCCTCCCGCCAGGATCGGGGGCCTCGCGGGCCGAAGAGCGCCCGTCCCAGCCTTACCATCGTGGCGCCCTCCTCCACCGCGATCACGAAATCGTCGCTCATTCCCATAGACAGGTGGGGGAGTTCAACCCCGAGCCCGTCCTGCACGTGATCCCGCAGCTCCCGCAGGCGTCGGAAATGAGGCCGGGCGTCCTCGGGATCGTCGGCCTCGGGGGGAATGGTCATGAGGCCCGAGAGCGTCAGGGCCGGCAGGCCGAGGACCGTCCTCGCCAGGGTGACCAGATCCTCGGGTGTCGTTCCACGCTTCTGGGCCTCGCCGGCCACGTTCACCTGCAGCAGCACCGGCACCCGCCGACCCGCGCGGGCGGCCTCGGTGTCGATCGCCTGCCCCAGCCGTGGGGAGTCGACGGTGTGGATCCAGTCGAAGGTCTCGACCGCCACACGAGCCTTGTTCGTCTGCAGACCGCCGATCAGGTGCCAGACGGCCCCCTCGGCCGCGAGCGCCCGCTTGTCCCGCGCTTCCTGGACGTAGTTCTCTCCGACGTGGCGACATCCCACATCCAGCGCGGCGGCAATGGCCTGCGGAGGGAAGGTCTTGGTCACCGCGACGATCTCGACGGTCGCCGGATCGCGGTCCACCCGCCCCGCCGCCTCCTCGATCCTGGCCCGCACCGCACGTACGCGCTCGGCCAGCGATTCGCTCCCGGGCACCGGACGATGCTTCCCGGTTCGCGTCAGGGGGTCAAGTTGCCGCCAAGCCGACCCGGTGCTAGCCCGAGGCGGGCATGCGCTTTGGGGGCGCGGTCCCGTCCGTCGTCATCTCGTCGCTGCTGCTCGTCGCCGCGCCCGGTCGACCATCCGACGACCCGCTGCGCGCCGGCATCCGATCCCTCGCGGCCGGGCACCTCGACGATGCCGAGCGGCAGCTCCAGGCCGCCTCCGCAGCCCATCCCGAGCTCGAGGACCTGACGTTGCTGCTGCGCGCCCGCGCCGCCCTGCGCGGGGGACGTCCAGAGGACGCGGTGACCCTCGCGAGCACCGTCCGGCAGCGCTTCCCGGACTCCGCGTGGGCCGTCCCGGCGCTGCTCCTCGTGGTCGACGTTCGACGCCGAACCGGCAGCGATCAGGGGCTGGAAGCGGATCTCGAAGAGGCCCGCGGCCGGCTCGGCCCGAAGGACCCGAGACGTGCCAAGGTCACCATCGATCTGGCCCGCCTCGCCCGCGACCACGGCGACCCGGAGCGGGCGCTCGAGCTCGCGGCCGAGGTCCGTTCAGGTCGCGGGCCCCGCGTGACCCGGCGGCGGGCGCGCCGGCTCGCCGATGGGCTCGTCGCAGCCGACCCGCTGCTGCTCGTGCCCCCCGATCGTCGTCTCGCCGAGGCCGAGCTCCGGCTCGGCGAGGGCGACGCGACCGGAGCCCTCGCGCTCGCCGGCACCCTGGTCGCTGAGCCCGTCCCCTTCGACGTCTGGGAGCAGGCGGCGTGGGTGCGCGCCCGCGCCGAGCGCCGCCTGGGTGACCCCGCCGCCGCGGAGGCGACGTGCCTGACCATCGCCGGCGGCGGAGGGCCCCTCGCTCCCGTGGCCCTCGCGGGGGCCGCCGGCTGGCGCTGGAATGCCGACGACGACGTCGCTGCACGCGCCCTCTTCGAGCGCCTCCTGAGCGCGTATCCCGACAGCCGCCAGGCGCCCGACGCCCTCTACGCCCTGGGGCGCATCCACCAGGAGGCTGGCGAGACGGGATCGGCCGTCGCCGCCCTCGACGCCGTCGCCAAGCGATGGCCAGCCTCTCCGCTCGCGGACGAGGCGCGGTGGCGCGCGGGCTGGACGCTCTATCTCGCCGGCGACCTCGACGGCGCCGCCCGCGCCTTTCGGGTCGCCGGGCGGAGCCGTTCCCATGGCTGGCGCCTCGCGTCCGAATACTGGCGGGCGCGAAGCGTGGAGGCGGCCCGCCCCGCGATAGCCCGTCGCCGCTTCGAACACCTCGCCGATCGTCATGCCGTCAGCTGGTACGGACGACTCGCCCGCGAGCGCCTCGGACGGTCGGTGCCCACCGGGCCGCTCGTCGCAGCCCTGCCACCCGCGTTCCCCGACGATCTGCCCGGACGACAGGCCGCAGCCGCCCGAACGCTGGTCGGACTTGGGCTCACGGGCCTGGCGCGGACCTCCCTCGCTGCCAGCAAGGCACCCGCGGACCTCTCGCTCGCCCAGGCCTGGGCGGCGCTGGGCGCACCCGACATCGCGTTACGCGTCGCGCGTCACCTGCCGCCGGGATCGGCAGCGCGACGCTTCCGCTATCCGCTCGCCTACTGGGACGACGTGCAGCGTGACGCGGCAGCTGCGGGCGTCGACCCGGTCCTGGTGGTCTCCCTCATGCGGCAGGAGAGCGGATTCGACCGCAACGCCGTCTCCGTCGCCGATGCGCACGGCCTGATGCAGCTGCTACCGGCCACCGCGACACGGATCGCCCGTGCGCAGGGACGTCCGGTTCCGACGGTGGAGGATCTGCATCGTCCCGGGCCGAACCTGACGCTCGGAACCCTGGAGCTGGCGCGCCTGCTGCGACGCTACGAGGGCTCCGCCATCGACGCGCTCGCCGCGTACAACGCCGGCGAGGTCGCGGTCACGCGGTGGCGGCAGCGCTACGGCGAGCGACCACCAGACGAGTTCGTCGAGCTGATCACCTATCGCGAGACGCGCGACTACGTGAAGCTGGTCCTGCGCAACGACGAGGCCTACCGCCGGCTCTATGCCGCGAGCGCTGCGACGAGCAGCGATGGCAGTCCGCCGAACGCCCCGTTGGACATGACGACGATCACGTCGCCGGGACGCGACGAGCCGACGAGGTAGTCGCGGATCGCGGGCACGCCGTCGATCGTCCGCGCGTCCATCCCGCGGGCCCCGAGTGCATGCACGATGTCGGCCGGGTCGAGTCGCTCGTCGGGTGGGATCGGATCGCCCGGCTTGGCGAAGACGGCGGCCAGGACGACCTCGTCGGCGCGGGACAGGGCCTCGCAGAACTCGCGCTGGAAGACGCGCCGGCGACTGGTGTTCGACCGTGGTTCGAACACCGCGCGCAGGCGACGGCCTGGATAGCGGAGGCGGAGCGCCGCCAGCGTGCCCTCGACCGCCGTCGGGTGATGCGCGAAGTCGTCGATGACCGTCACGCCGCGCGCCTCGCCGACGACCTCCTGGCGTCGGCGCACGCCGCGAAACTCGGCGAGCGCCGCGGCGCCGGTCTCCCAGTCGACGCCCGCCTCGCGAGCGGCGAGCAGCACCCCCAGCGCGTTCCGCGCGTTGATCGGGCCGGGAACCTGCAGCGTGACGCGACAGACGGCGGCCGCCCCGTCGCGGACGACGAAGCGCGTCGTCCCGTCGTCGACGAGATCGGTCGCGCGCCACCGGTTGGCGCCATCCAGGCCGAAGCGCTCGATGCGCGCGGCGGTGTCGGTCACCACGTCGAGTACGTGGGGGAAGTCTCCGCAGGCGATCAGCGGCGCGCCCGGAGCGAGTCCGCGCACGAGCGTCCGGAAAGCGGCCTTCACGTGCTCCAGATCACGGTAGATGTCGGCGTGATCGAACTCGACGGCGGTCAGGAGCAGCACGTCGGGCGCGTAGTGGACGAACTTCGGACGCTTGTCGAAGTACGCGGAGTCGTACTCGTCGCCCTCCATCACGAAGCACGGCCCGGTGCCGAGCGCGGCACTCGTCTCGAGATCGCGCGGAGCGCCGCCGATCAGAAAGCCCGGGATCCTTGCCCGCACGCGTGAGCACCCAGGCCAGCATCGCCGAGGAGGTCGTCTTGCCGTGCGTGCCAGCGACGACCACGCGCGTGCGCCCCTTGAGGAACAGCTCCGCGAGCGCCTGCGGAAACGACAGCATGCGGAGCCCGTGCGCCTCCGCGGCGGCGGCCTCGGGATTCCCGCGGCGGACGGCGTTGCCGCACACGACCACGTCGACGCCGGCGAGGCGGGACGGATCGTACCCTTCGAGCACGGGGATCCCCAGCTGCGCGAGCAACGTACTCGCCGGGGGGTACACGTGCTCGTCCGACCCCGTCACGTCGTGGCCCGCCGCCCGCAGCAATGCCGCCAGTGCGCTCATGCCGACGCCGCAGGCCGCGATCATGTGCACCTTCATCCGTCCAACGCCTCCATCGCCGCATCGTGCACCAGCGGTCGCACCGCGCGGATGCGCTCGTTCTTCCGCGTGGGGTGCACGCGGTTCGTCAGCAGGATCACGTGCGCGTCGCGCTCCAGGTCGAACCACATCGACGTCCCGGTGAAGCCGAGATGCCCGACTGCGTGGCGCGACATCCGTCCACCGGCGGTAGAGCCCTCCGTCGCCGGCATGTCCCACCCGAGCGCCCACGTCGATCCGGGCACGAGACCTGCGGGAGTCCACATCTCGCGCACCAGCGCCGTCGGAACGAAGTCGTCCTCGCCCCGCCAGCAGGCGCGCAGGCGCGCGAGCAGCGTGTGGACGTCGGCGGCGTCCGCGAACAGGCCGGCGTGGCCGGCGACGCCACCCATCGCGTAGGCGTTGTCGTCGTGGACCTCCCCGCACAGGATCCTTCCCCGCCAGGGACAACGCTCGGTGGGGGCGATCGCCTCGGTGATCGGCGTGATCCGCTTGAGGCGCAGCAGCTCGAGGTCGACGAACCCCATCGAACGGAGCCCGAGTGGACGGAAGATGCGCTCGCGGCAGAACCGGTCGAGCGGCATGCGGGTCAGCATCTCCACGAGCTGCCCGAGCAGGATGAACCCGACGTCGCTGTACACGGCCGCGGTTCCCGGTCGGTTGCTCGCAGCCGCTCGTACTGGAGGCGTTCGTAGACCCATTCGCGCGCGCCCGCGCTGGCGAGGAAGCCGAGGCGTCCCTGCCGCTCCATGCGTTCGATCTCGACGTGGAACGGGCGCCATGCCGCGAGGCCCGAGCAGTGCGCGAGCAGGTGACGGATCGTGATGTACGTCTTGCCGTAGAGCCGAAGTTCGGAAGGAACCGCGTCACGCGGTCGTCGAGGCGCAGCTTGCCCTCGCGCAGCAGCAGCATGCACGCGGTCACCGTCGCCAGCGGCTTGGTCAGCGACGACAGGTCGAACACGGTCCCCGGTTCCATCGGCGTGCGCTCGGGCTCGAGGCTGCGGGAGCCGAAGGCCCGGTGGTAGACGACCTCGCCACGCGCAGCGATCAGGACGACCGCGCCGGGAAACGCTCCCTCCGGCCACCGCGGCCTCGAGCGCCGTCGCCACCGGAGTGAAGTCCACGGCTCAGGTGACCGCGGCGTCCAGCGCCATCAGCTCGCCGCGGTCGGCGTCGAGCGCGACGGGCACGCCGAGGGGCAGGGCCAGATTCTCGATGTCCGATTCCGCGGGGTCGTGGCCGGCCGGCAGTCCGAACGCCACCGGGAACGGGGCATCGGCGAAGCACGCCCTGACCACGTCGTCCGCCGTCACCCCGTTGGCGGAGCGGCATGCCGCCATGGTGCCGAACACGACGCCGGCGACGCCGTCGAGCTTCCCCGCCTGGCGGAGCTGCGTCAGCATGCGATCGATGCGGTAGGGGTACTCGTGCACGTCCTCGAGGAAGAGCACCGCGCCGCGCGTGTCCGGCGCCCAGCGGCGTTCCGAGGGTCGTGACCAGGACCGAGAGACAGCCGCCGACGAGGCGTCCCGTCGCGCGGCCGGGACGGATCGGTCGTCGGCGCCTCGGCGCGCCATCGGTAGTCCGGGTCGAAGAGCAGCGCCTGGAGATGTGCGAGCGACCGCGGGGTGAGGCCGCGGGCGAGGTCGGCGGCGACCATGGGCCCGTGCACCGCGATCACGCCCGCCTCGACGGCAGCGCCGAGCAGCGCCGTGGCGTCGCTGAACCCGACGAGCAGCTTCGGACGCGCAGCGATGCGGCCGAGGTCGAGTGCGGGCACCAGACGCTGGCTGCCGTAGCCGCCCCGGGCGCACGAAGACGGCCCGCACGTCGGGAGCGTCGAGCATGCGCTCGAGGTCGGCGCGGCGAGCCGCATCGTCACCGGCGAGGTAGTGGGTGCGTGCCAGGACGGAGTCCCCCAGCACCACGCTGAGCCCCAACCCCTCCAGCACCCGGACACCCGCTTCGAGCCGTCCGGCATCGACGACCCCGGCGGGAGCTACCACCGCGACCACATCGCCGCGGCGGAGGCGGCCCGGCTTCGCGATCGGCGGGCTGCTCAAGACGTCGCCCATTATCGACTCGCCCCCAGCAAGTCAACGCGCGCCTTGCAACGGCGGCAGGACGCATCTAAGTGATCAGGGTGCAGCCGTCCCCGCTCCTCCTTCAGCGTGTCTCCGAGGCGCTGGTGAAGCGGCTCGTCGACGGCGGCTTGGTCGAGCTGTCCGTACCTCCGGCCACGGTGCGGGACCGTCTGATCGCCCTCTTCACCAAGAACTTCGAGGAGGAGGCCGCGATCGAGCGCGAGGCCGCGGCCGAGGCGGAGAAGCTGATCCGCCAGGGCGCGCCGGGCGTGCGGCGCGACGAACTCGACCTGCGCAAGGTCGAGCAGCTGGTCAAGCAGCGGATCGCCAAGGCAAGAGGGTTCGCGCTGTGACCCTCTCCGAGGCGCGCCTCTCCCACCTCGCCCAGCTCGTGCTGAAGGTCATGACCGCGGAGGGGGTGGGCCGGGTGCTGCGCAGCGAGCACCTGCTCCTGGCCGAGGCGAAGAAGGTCCTGCTCGAGGAGCTCGACTCCGATGGCCGCCTCGACCAGCTGGCCCGCGGCCGCATTCCTCCCCGGGTACAGCCGGGCAGCCGGGAGTGGGACGTGCTCTATCGCCGGTATCTCGACGAGGAGCGCCGAAAACTCGGTCGCTGAGCCCCATCCCGGGTTGACAGGTAGGGTTCGGTGATTAGTTTTCCCCGGCGCCTTCCGGCACCTCGTCACAAAATCAAGAATTCGTAACACCTTAGCTGAGCAGAGACGATTCGGTTCGGGAATCTCGAAAGGAGCGGTGGCATGAAGATCAGGCCTCTTCAGGATCGGGTCCTCGTGAAGCGCCTCGACGAGTCAGAAGAGAAGACCAAGGGCGGAATCATCATCCCCGACACGGCGAAGGAGAAGCCCCAGCAGGGCAAGGTCGTCGCCGTCGGCAAGGGCAAGGTCAACGACGACGGGAAGCTGACGCCGCTGGACGTCAAGGTCGGGCGACACCATCCTGTTCGGCAAATACTGCCGGCTCCGAGATCAAACTCGACGGAGTCGAGCACCTCATCATGCGCGAGGAGGACATCCTCGGCGTGGTCGAGAGCTGAGAAGGAGCTGAAGCAATGGCAGCCAAGATCGTGAAGTTCGGCCAGGAGGCGCGTGATCGCATCCTCCGTGGCGTCAACATTCTCGCCGACGCGGTGACCGTCACCCTCGGCCCTCGCGGGCGCAACGTCGTCCTCGAGAAGTCGTTCGGTGCGCCGAACGTCACCAAGGACGGCGTGACCGTCGCCAAGGAGATCGAGCTCGAAGACAAGTTCGAGAACATGGGCGCGCAGATGGTGAAGGAGGTCGCCTCCAAGACCTCCGACGTCGCCGGCGACGGCACCACGACCGCCACCGTCCTCGCGCGCGCGATCTACACCGAGGGTCTCAAGATGGTGGCCGCGGGCCACGACCCGATGAGCCTCAAGCGCGGCATCGACCGGGCCGTCGAGTCGATGGTCGCAGAGCTCAAGTCGCTCTCCAAGCCGACCAAGGAGCAGAAGGAGATCGCCCAGGTCGGCACGATCTCGGCCAACAACGACCCGACCATCGGCGAGATCATCGCCGAGGCGATGAGCAAGGTCGGCAAGGAAGGCGTCATCACGGTCGAGGAGGCCAAGGGCCTCGAGACCCAGCTCGAGGTGGTCGAAGGCATGCAGTTCGACCGCGGCTACCTGAGCCCGTACTTCGTCACCGACCCGGACCGGATGGAGGGCGTCTACGAGGACGCGTACCTCCTCATCAACGAGAAGAAGATCTCGTCGATGAAGGACCTGCTCCCGCGTGCTCGAGCAGGTCGCGCGCTCGGGCAAGCCGCTCGCTGATCATCGCCGAGGACATCGAGGGCGAGGCGCTCGCGACCCTCGTCGTCAACAAGATCCGCGGCACCCTGCAGACGCGTCGGCGTGAAGGCGCCGGGCTTCGGCGACCGCCGCAAGGCCATGCTCGAGGACATCGCCATCCTCACCGGCGGTCGCGTCATCGCCGAAGAGCTCGGCATGAAGCTCGAGAACGTCACGCTCCAGGACCTCGGCCGCGCCAAGCGCATCGTCGTCGACAAGGACAACACCACGATCATCGACGGCGCCGGCAAGAAGGCCGACATCGAGGGCCGCATCAAGCAGATCCGGGCCCAGATCGAGGAGACCACGTCCGACTACGATCGCGAGAAGCTCCAGGAGCGGCTCGCGAAGCTGGTCGGCGGCGTGGCGGTCGTCCGCGTCGGTGCGGCGACCGAGATCGAGATGAAGGAGAAGAAGGCGCGCGTCGAGGACGCGCTCCACGCGACCCGCGCGGCCGTCGAGGAGGGCATCGTGCCCGGCGGCGGCGTGGCCCTGATCCGCGCCAGCAGCGCTCTCGACAAGCTCTCCGTCAGCGACGAAGAGCGCGTCGGCGTCAACATCATCAAGAAGGCCATCGAGGAGCCGCTGCGCTGGATCGCGAACAACGCCGGCGCCGAGGGCTCGATCGTGCTCGACAAGGTCCGCAGCGGCAAGGGCGCGTTCGGGTTCAACGCCGCGAAGGAAGAGTACGAAGATCTCCTCAAGGCCGGCATCATCGATCCGACCAAGGTCGTGCGCACCGCGCTGCTGAACGCAGCGTCGGTGGCGGGCCTGCTCCTCACCACCGAGGCGATGGTCGCCGAGAAGCCGAAGGACGAGTCCGCCGCCCCGGCCATGCCGCCGGGAGGCATGGGAGGCATGGGCGGCATGATGTGATCCCGTCCGCCTGACGCGTTTCGTGACGTGCGGCCTCCGGGCGAGCGATTCGTCCGGAGGCCGCGTTCGTTTTCGACGCCTCCTAGTTGACAGCCCCTACCCCCTCCAGTACGGTTCCCGTTTTCTCCGGCGGTTTCTCCTCTTATGTTCGACTCCCTGGGCGAGAAGTTCGAATCCCTGTGGCGCAAGCTGCGGGGCCAGGGAAGGATCACCGAGGCGAACATCGAGGAGGCGCTCCGCGACGTGCGGCTGGCGCTCCTCGAGGCCGACGTCAACGTCGCGGTCGTCCGTGACTTCGTCGAGGCCGTTCGCCGCGACGCGCTCGGGCAGGAGGTGCTGCGCAGCCTCACGCCGGAGCAGCACTTCATCAAGCTCGTCCACCGCGAGCTGATCCGCCTGCTCGGCGACGCGCCCGTCGCGATCGATCTCGGCGGCGCCACCCCGGTGGTGGTGATGCTCGTCGGCCTGAACGGCGCCGGCAAGACCACGACGACCGCCAAGCTCGCACGCTGGCTGCGCGACGAGCGCGGCCGCTCGCCCTACCTCGTCCCCGCCGACGTCTACCGCCCCGCGGCGATCGAGCAGCTGACGACGCTCGCGCAGCAGATCGACGTGCCCGTGCACCCGAGCGCGCCCGGGGGCGACCCGGTCGCGATCGCCCGCGAGGGCGTCGCCGCCGCACGCGCCGCGGGACGCGACGTCGTCCTCGTCGACACCGCCGGCCGCCAGACGGTCGACGACGAGCTGATGCGCGAGCTCGAGCGCATGGTGCAGGCGATCTCGCCGCGCCACGTGCTCCTCGTCTGCGACGCCATGACCGGTCAGGACGCCGTCGCAACCGCGCAGGGCTTCTCGGGCCGGCTGCCGGTCTCGGGCGTGATCCTCACCAAGATCGAGGGCGACGCCCGCGGCGGCGCGGCCCTCTCGCTGCGCACGGTCACCGGCAAGCCGATCCTCTTCGCCGGCACCGGCGAGAAGCTGCAGGCGCTGGAGGCGTTCCATCCGGATCGGGTCGCGTCCCGCATCCTCGGCATGGGCGACGTCCTGTCGCTCGTCGAGCGCGCCGAGAAGGCCTTCGATCGCGCGCAGGCCGAGGCGTTCAAGAAGAAGATCAAGAAGAACGAATTCGACCTCGAGGACTTCCGCGAGCAGCTGCGCGCCGTGAAGAAGATGGGATCGGTCGCCGAGCTGCTGGGCATGATCCCGGGCATGAAGAAGCTGGTGAAGGGCGCCGACCTCTCCGGCGCGGACGGCGAGCTCCGGCGCGTCGAGGCGATCATCAACTCGATGACGCGCCAGGAGCGGCGCAACATCAACGTCCTCAACCAGAGCCGCCGCCAGCGCATCGCCAAGGGCAGCGGCACCTCGGTCTCCGAAGTGAATCGTCTGGTGAAGCAGTTCACGCAGACGAAGAAGATCTTGAAGAAGCTCGGCTCGGGCCCGATTCCAGGGCTCCCGGGTCTCGGGCGCTGAGCAGAAAGGAGCCCCCCATGTCAGTGAAGATCCGACTCGCCCGTCACGGCAGCAAGAAGCATCCCTTCTACCGCATCGTCGTCGCGAACTCCGAGTCGCCACGCGATGGCCGGTACATCGAGCAGATCGGTCTCTACGACCCGACCCGCTCGCCGGAGTTCGTCGAGCTGAAGAACGAGAAGCTCGCCGCGTGGCTGTCGAAGGGCGCCACCCCGACGCAGACGGTCGCGCAGCTCATCCGCCGCGCCGCCGCACAGACCACTGCCGCATGACCCTGCCCTAGCGCTCCGAGGAGCGCCCTCGGACTGAGGAGCACCCGCCCATGAAGGAACTGGTCCTGTTCTTGGCAAGGCACCTCGTGAATCAGCCGGACGCCGTCGAGGTGAAGGAAACCCAGGGCGAGACGGCCTCGGTGCTCGAGCTGAAGGTCGCCAAGGAAGACCTCGGGCGCGTCATCGGGAAGCAGGGCCGCACCGCGAAGTCCATCCGGACCATCCTGAATGCCGCCGCCTCGCGCACGAACCGCAAGGTCGTCCTCGAGATCGTCGAAGACAAGTGATCCACCCGACGATCGCGAGCCGGCCATCGCGATCGCGGACGTGGGTGCCGCCCACGGACTGCGCGGCCTGCTTCGCGTCCGCCCATATCATCCAGACCCCGCGCACCTGACGGCGGGAGCTACGGTGCTGCTCGAGCAACAGGGCTCACGTCGCGCGTGCCGGATCGTCACCGCCGCGCCGCACGGCGCCAGACTCCTCCTGGTGGGGTTCGACGGCGTGTCGGACCGCACGGCCGCGGAGGCCCTGACGGGCGCCCGCATCCTCGTTCCCACCGCCGACCTTCCGCCGCCGTCGGACGACGAATTCTACTGGCACGAGGTTCTGGGGTTCGCGGTGGTGACCGTCGACGGGCGAGCGCTCGGGGAGCTGGTCGAGACCTTCTCGACGGGGCTGAACGACGTCTGGGTGGTGCGCGGATCCGGCGGCGAGCATCTGATCCCGGTGATCGCCGACGTCGTCCGCTCCATCGACCGCGCCGCGCGGCGCATCGTCATCGAGCCCATGCCGGGGTTGCTCGACTGAAGATCCACGTCCTCACCCTGTTCCCCGAGATGCTGGGCTCGCCGCTCGCCGCCGGCGTGCTGCATCGCGCCCGCACCCGTGGGATCGTCGACATCGCCCTGCACCAGCTACGCGACTACGCCAGCGGACGGCATCTGCAGGTGGACGACACGCCGTACGGCGGCGGCCAGGGCATGGTGATGATGCCCGAGCCGCTGGTGGCGGCGATCGAGCACGTCGCCGCCGCCGATCGGCCGCGGCGGGTGCTGCTCTCGGCCAGCGGCCCTCGATTCGACCAGGCGCGAGCCGAGGCGTTCGCGGCGCTTCCGTCCCTGCTGCTCGTCTGCGGACGGTACGAGGGCGTCGACGAGCGCGTGAAGGCGTTCGTGGACGAGGAGCTCTCGGTCGGCGACTTCGTCCTCTCGGGCGGCGAGCCCGCCGCGATCGCCGTCATCGACGCCGTCGTCCGGCTCCTTCCCGGCGCCCTCGGAAACGCCGCGTCCCCGCGCGACGATTCGTTCGCGCACGGGACTCCTCGAGCATCCCCAGTACACGCGCCCGGCCGAGTTCCGCGGCACCCGCGTGCCGGAGGTGCTGCTCTCCGGAGACCATGCGGCGATCGCGCGGTGGCGTCGCACCGAATCGCTCCGGCGGACCCTGGCGCTGCGGCCGGACCTGCTGCGCACCGCTCCCCTCGACGAGGACGACCGGCGCTTCCTCCGCTCGCTCGGATGGCGCGATGGCTGACCTGTTCCTCGCCCTGATCCACCATCCCGTCTACGACAAGCACGGCGCCGTGGTCACGACCGCGGTCACGAACCTCGACGTGCACGACTTCGCCCGCCTCGGCCGCACCTTCGGCGCCAGAGCGGTCTACGTCTGCACCCCGGTACCCACGCTGCGCCGGTTGGTCGCCCGGATCATCCGCCACTGGGAGTCGGGGCCGGGCGCCACGTACAACGCCACCCGAAGCGAGGCCCTGGCGCTCGTGCGAATGGCAACGGACGTGGACGGAGCGATGGTCGACGTCGAGCACGACACCGGTCGCCTCCCCGTCGTGGTGGCCACGACCGCTCGCAGCGGACCGCACCGCCTCCCGTACCCGGACCTCGCGGCCAGGCTCCGCGACGAGCAGGCCCCCCCGCAGCTGCTGATCTTCGGCACCGGCTGGGGGCTCACCGAGGAGGTCCTGGAGCGGTGCGACGACGTTCTGCAGCCGATCCGCGGGACCGGGGACTGGAACCACCTGTCGGTCCGGGCGGCCGCGGCCATCATCCTTGACCGGCTCCGCAACGGACGGTAGAAGAGCGGGTTCCATGAATCCGGTCGACCGCATCGAAGCCGAGCAGCTCCGGAAGGACGTCCCCGAGTTCAAGCCCGGCGACACCGTGCGCGTTCACGTGCGGGTGGTCGAGGGCGACAAGGAGCGCGTCCAGGTCTTCGAGGGCACGGTCCTCGGCCGCAAGGGCGGTGCCAACCGCGAGATGTTCACCGTGCGCAAGACCTCCTACGGCGTCGGCGTCGAGCGGACGCTTCCCGGTCCACTGCCCGCGCGTCGATCGCGTCGAGGTCGTCGCCAAGGGCGTCGTCCGGCGCGCGAAGCTCTACTATCTGCGCGAGCGGTCAGGCCGCGCGGCGCGCGTCACCGAAGGCGCCTCCAGCAAGGGCTGACGTCAGGACGACGCGGCGGGGGCTGCGGCGGGAGCCGCGCTCATGCGCGCGTTGCCCTCGAACACCGCGCCCTCCTCGATCACGAGGCTGCGCGTCTGGACGTCGCCGTAGAGGCGACCTCCGGAGCATATCTCCACCCGGCCGGCGCCCTCGATCTGGCCCCGCACCTCGCCGAGGATCACGAGCGTCTGTGCGTGGACGTCGGCCTCGACGACCGCCTGGGCGCCGATCACGAGAAGGTCGGCGGCGCGCACCTGACCCTTCAGCCGCCCTTCGATCCGCGTCGGACCCACGAACGAGAGCTTGCCCGTCACCTCGGCATCCGAGCCCAGCGAGACCCGGATGTCCTGCCACCCATTTGTCGACATCGTCCCCGACACCGGTCGGCTTCTATGCCCGCACCCCGACGCCTGTCAATCCGGTTCCGCGCCAATCCTGGAACGATATCTCGATTTTCGCTAACCAGGAGGACATGACGCACCTTCTGCCGATCCCCATGCTGCTGCTCGCCGCTGCGGTCCTCGCTGCCGACGTCCCGTCCGCCAAGCCCTCCGGAGAGAGCCTGACGTCTGGCACGTACGTCCTGAAGCTCCCGCTCGGGTTGCAGGCCGGTTCGGCCTACATACCCGACGACAACCCGCTCAGCGCCGAGAAGATCGAGCTGGGGCGGCTGCTCTACTTCGACGCGCGCTTCTCCCAGGACGAGTCGCTGTCCTGCGCGTCCTGCCACAATCCGTATCACGGCTTCGCGGACCCGGCGGCGACGTCCCGCGGCGTCGGGCGTCACCTCGGCGGCCGCAACAGTCCGACGGTCATCAACCGCCTCTTCTCGAAGGAGCAGTTCTGGGACGGGCGCGGCGCCGACCTCGAGGACCAGGCCAAGGGGCCGCTCGTCAATCCCGTCGAGATGGCGATGGGCGACCACGCGAACGTCGTGAAGAAGTGTGCAGGGCATCAAGGGCTACGCGCCGCTCTTCAAGAAGGCGTTCGGTGACGACACCATCACCATCGACCGCATCGCCCAGGCGATCGCCGCCTACGAGCGCACCGTGGTGTCGGGGAACAGCCCCTACGATCGGTGGCAGGCCGGCGACAAGGACGCGATGAGCGCATCCGCCGTCCGCGGCATGAACCTCTTCAACGGCAAGGCGAACTGCAAGGTGTGCCACGCCGGGTTCAACTTCACCGACGAGAGCTACCACAACCTCGGCGTCGGAATGGACAAGCCGAAGCCCGACCTCGGTCGCTTCGAGCAGACCAAGAACGGACAGCGACCGCGGGGCATTCAAGACGCCGAGGTTGCGCAACGTCGCCGATACGCCCCCGTACATGCACGATGGGAGCGAGATCACCCTCGTAGCAGGTGGTCGAGTTCTACAACCGGGGCGGCGTGAGGAATCCCACGCTGTCGAAGGAGGTCAAGCCGCTCGGCCTCACGCCGGCGGAGATCGACGACCTCGTCGCCTTCCTCGAGGCGCTCACGGGAGAGGTGCAGAACGCTCGAGCCGCCGAAGGCCCTGCCGCAGTAGATCATTCGGCCGGAAACACGTGGCAGGCCACGGCGTGGCCGCTCGGTCCGCCGACGAGCGGCGGCGTCACCGTGCGGCAGACGTCCTGTACCCACGGACAGCGCGGATGGAACGCGCATCCGGGCGGCGGATCGACGGGGCTCGGCACGTCGCCGCGGATCGGCGTCCGTTCCGGCCGGTGGCGCGGGTCGGGCACGGGCACAGCCGACAGGAGCGCCCGAGTGTAGGGATGGCGCGGCGAGCGATAGATCGCCTCCCGCGTGGCCAGCTCGACGATCCGGCCGAGGTACATGATCGCGACGCGATCGCTCAGGTGCTCGACGACGCGCAGGTCGTGCGAGATGAACAGCATCGTCAGGCCGAGACGCTGCTTCAGGTCCTGCAGCAGGTTGACGATCTGCGCCTGGATCGACACGTCGAGGGCCGAGACCGCCTCGTCCGCGACCACGAAGCGCGGGCCCGTGGCGAGCGCCCGCGCGATCCCGATGCGCTGGCGCTGCCCTCCGCTGAACTCGTGTGGATACCGGTCGGCGGCCGCTGCCGGCAGGTTGACCAGTGCGAGCAGCTCCGCCACACGGGCATGGCGCTCCGCCCGACTCCCCATGCGATGGATGACGAGTCCCTCGCCGACGATCTGCTCGACCCGCATCCTCGGGTTGAGCGATCCATACGGGTCCTGGAAGACGATCTGCATCTCGCGACGGATCGCGCGCAATTCGCGCGAGCCGAGCGCCCCGAGCGAACGACCCTGGAACCGGACGTCACCCGACGTCGGCTCGATCAGTCGCAGCAGCGCGCGACCGAGGGTCGACTTCCCGCATCCGGACTCGCCGACCAAGCCGAGCGTCTCCCCGGGGGCGATCGCGAGCGAGACCCCGTCCACCGCACGGACGACCGCGCGGCTCCGGCCGAGGAGCCCACGTCCGACGGGGAAGTGTACGCGGACGTCTTCCGCCTCGGCGAGTGCCGTCATGCGTGGATGCAGGCGACCCAGTGGTCCGACCTGCCGCTCCTCGAGCGCCGGAACGCGCTCGGCGCACGCGTCGGTCGCCAGCGGGCAACGGTCGCGGAACGCGCAGCCGCTCGGCAGGTGGCGGATGTCCGGCACCTGGCCCGGGATCGCGGCGAGCGGCCCGCGGTCACCGCCGAGCCTCGGCATCGAGCGCAGCAGCGCCTGGGTGTAGGGGTGCCGCGCCGACTCGAAGATGGCGACGGTCGGCGCCCGTTCGACGATCCGTCCGGCGTACATGATCGCGACCTCGTCGGCCTGCTCGGCGACCACGCCCAGATCGTGGGTGATGAGCAGGACGGCCATGCCGAGGCGCCGGCGCAGCGCCGCGAGCAGATCCAGGATGTCGGCCTGGATGGTCACGTCGAGCGCAGTGGTCGGCTCGTCCGCCACCAGGACCCGCGGCTCGCACGAGATGCCGATGGCGATCATCACGCGCTGTCGCATTCCTCCCGAGAGCTGGTGTGGATAGTCGTACGCCCGGATCGCCGGCTCCGGGATGCCGACCTCCTCCAGCAGCGCGACCGCCCGCTCCCAGGCGGCGCGCCGGCCGAGCCCGCGATGGATGCGGAGCGCCTCGGCGATCTGGCTCCCGACCGTGAGGACCGGATTGAGGGCGGTCATGGGCTCCTGGAAGATCATCGCGAGGCCCGCGCCGCGCAGCGCCCGCATCTCGCGCTCGGGCAGGGCCAACAGGTCCCGTCCCTCGAGCAGCACCCGTCCTCCCACGATCCGGCCCGCCGACGGCACCAGCCGCATCAGGCAGAGCGCGGTCATGCTCTTGCCGCACCCGGACTCTCCGACGAGCCCGAGCACCCGACCCGGATGGAGCGCGAACGACACGCCGTCGACCGCCCGGGCCGCTCCCCCGTCGTCCTCGAAGTGCATGGCGAGATCCTGCACCTCGAGCACCGCCATCAGTGCGCCTCTCCGGTCGCGTCGAGGGGCAGGACCCGTGTCGCGGCGGGCGGCGCGAAGAGGACGTCGTCGATCGGCGCGTTCAGCGCGACGGTGTCGTAGACGAGCGTGACCGCCGCGCCCACACCGGGGACCGCCAGCTCGAGCTGGCGGGGGAAGCCGTCCTGATACGCGGCGAATCCCGCTTGCAGGGCGACCGTCCCGTCGCGGAGCTCCTCGACGCGAGTCAGGACGTGCGTGTCGGGCGTGAACCACAGCCGTTGCTCGCCGCCTTCCACGACCTGGTCGAGACGATACTGTCGATCGCGCGTGAGCGCGAGGGTCGGGTCGCCGACCGTGCGGCGCAGCGGCGGCACCCCGAGCAGGATGTCGACCAGATCGGCGATCGCGATCGGGGTGCCCAGGAACCGGGCCATGTTGGCTGCGCTCGCCGGCCCCTCGTAGCGGGTGGCGTCGCCCGGCCGGAATGCCCAGAGCACGGACCCCTCGGTCCCCAGGGCCAGCGTCAGGCCGAACGGCGACAGGACGTCGATGCGCACCCCGCTCGGGCGACGCACGACGACCGCCTCACGCGTCCATACGCGCGCGAGGCCCGAGCGTACGTGCGCCCGCGCGCGGAGCGAGCTGACGGCACCGCGACGGTCCGCCAGCGCCTCGGTCAGCGCGGCGGCGCTCGTCGGCACGACCGGGGCGCGCGGCCGCAGCAGGGCGCAGCCATGCACCACGACGATGCCTGCGATCCAGACTCCCAGCACCGGGCGGCCGAGCGCACGCATCGCGACGCGGTGATGCCTCAGAGCCGTGACTGGTCCGCGCGCGCGGCGGTCTCGAGCGTCTGGATCTTCCCCTTGAGACGCACGACCTGTGGTTCGTCCTTCGCGTGCGCCAGCGCGTCGCGGTACACCCGCAGCGCGGCGTCGGGACGCTTGTCCCGTTCGTAGGCGTCGCCGAGATGCTCCGCGACCGTCGGGTCGTCGCCCGCCAGCTCGACGGCGCGCTCGAGCTGCTCGACCGCCCGACGGTAGTCGCCGCGCTGGTAGTACACCCAGCCGAGGCTGTCGACGTAGAACCCGTCGTCCGGGTCGATGGCGAGGGCGCGACGGATCAGGTTCTCCGCCTCGTCGAGCCGGACCCCCATCTCGGCGTAGGAATAGCCGAGGTAGTTGAGGGCCGCCGCGTTGCGCGGATTGAGCGCGATGGCGCGCTCCATCTGCTGCATCATGCGGTCTTTGTCCTTCAACTCGTCGTACGCCGCTCCGAGCGTGAAGTGGTATCGATCGTTGTCGGGGAAGCGGGTGACGAGCTGCTCGAGCAGCGCGATCGAGCGCTTGGGCTGCTTGTCGTCGCGGTAGAGCGACGCCAGGTAGCTCATCAGCTCGGGATTGTCGCGCTTGGCCTCGAGCGCCTTCTCGACCAGCTTGATGGCGTCCGCCGGGTGGTCCTTCTGCAGGAGATAGGCGTGACGGATGGTCGCGTCGATGTAGTAGTCCGACGCCGGCGGAATCTGCGCGAACAGCTCGCCGGCCTTGGCGGTGTCGCCCCGCTCCGCCGCGATCGCGCCGAGGTAGTAGCGCACGCGCGAGTTGTCGGGCTGGGCGGCAAGCACCAGGTTCAACTCGGTCGCGGCGCGGTCGAGGTCACCCTTCTCGAAGTAGATCAGCCCGATCTTCACGCGGGCGTCGTCGACGTCCGGATCGACCTTCTCGAGCTCGCGGAACTGCGCCAGCGCCTCGTCGAGCCGGCGTTGTCCGACGTACAGGCTGCCGAGCCGACGACGGACGACGACGCTCTGCGGGTTGAGGGCGAGGATGCGCTGGTAGAGCTCTACCGCCTTGTCCGTCCGCCCCTGCAGCTCGTAGGTGAGCGCCAGGTCGGTCAGCACCAGCTCGGACTGGGGGCTCAGGCGCAGCGCCTCGAGGTAGTACTTCTCCGCCTGGTCGAGCTTCCGCGCGCCGGCGTGCACGCGACCCAGGTAGTAGTAGCCGAGGACCGACGTCGGATTCTTCGCGACCAGCGTCTTGAGCGTCGCGATGGCGCCGTCCGCGTCGCCGCGCTTGCCCTGCAGCGCGCCGAGGAAGAGGTATCCCTCCTGGCGGTCGGGATCGAGGGCGAGCATGCGTTGATAGGACGCGATCGCCTCGTCGTCGCGGTTGAGGGCCTGCTGGATGCCGGCCTGCAGCTCGATCGCGTCGACGTTGTCGGGCTCGGCCGCGACCACGTGCTGCACCTGATCGAGCGCAGGCTCGAGCTTGCCGGTCCGCACCTGGAGCGCGGCGAGACGGAGCCGCAGCATCGGGGTGACCGGATCGGCGGCGACGGCGCGCTCGAACTCGTTCTCCGCGACCTCGACGTCGCTGCGGGACAGGGCCACCTCCCCGCGCAGGAAGTGCCCCATGGGCTTCGCCTCGGGCGGAACCTGGGTTCGGCCACCCTGGAGCGCGTCGCCCAGCACGCCGGGGCGCCAGCGGCTCCCTGCACAGCCGCTCAGCGCGAGAACCATCAGGACCAGGGTAGCGGCGGCCCGCGGGAGTTTCATGAACCGAATCCGTCACCACCATGACGAACCGGACCCGGAAACGCAAACTTGTCGATGCGTCCTGCTCACCGCGCACGGCGCCGCTGGGACGCACGGCGGATCGGCGGCGCGCTCTGCGACAGTCCGATCCAGACCTCCCCGCCACGGAAGTGCTCCTTCTTCCAGATCGGAACGATCTCCTTCAGACGGTCGATCAGCCAGCGGCAGGCCTCGAACGCCTCCGCCCGGTGGGCCGAGGAGACCGCGATCGCGACGCTGGCCTCGCGGACCGGGACGATACCGGTCCGGTGGACCATGGCGACCTTCCTGAGCGGCCACCGACGTCGCGCCTCGGCGCCGAGCTGGCGCATCTCGCGGATCGCCATCCGCTCGAACGCCTCGTACTCGAGCCGGCGTACCTGTCGTCCCGCGTTCTCGCGCCGGGTCGTGCCGACGAAGACGACCGCCGCGCCGGCGCGCGCGTCCGACACCTCGGCGAGCAGCGCCGTGGGGTCGATCGCGTCGCGTCGTCAGGGCGAACATCATCCGCCGCTCACCGGCGGGAACACGGCGACCTCGTCCCGGTCGGCGAGCGGGTGCGAGGCGTCGACGTAGCGCTCCTTCACCGCGTAGCGTACCGGTAGACGGCGCAGCGTGGGCCGCTCCGCGGCGAGCGTCGCCCACACCGCGCCGACGGTCGTGCCGTCGGGCACGTCGAGCTCTCGCGTAGCGCCCAGCTGCTCACGGAGTCCGGCGAAGAAGCGGACGCGGATCCGCATGTCATCCCCGGAGCAGCCCGACCATGTGGCCGAGCGCCGGCAGCAGCAGCTTCGTCATGGCGAGCTCGACCGCCGCGGACGACCCGGGCAGGGACACCACGACGGTGTCGTCGATCGTGCCCGCCACCGCCCGCGACAGCATCGCGGCGGCGCCGATCTCGGCGTACGACAGCATCCGGAACAGCTCGCCGAACCCGTCGATCTGCTTTTCGAGCCGTCCCGCGACGGCCTCGTAGGTGGTGTCGCGTGGCGCGAGCCCGGTGCCGCCGTCGATGATCACGACCTCGACCGCGGCGTCCGCGACGTGCTCTTCGAGTCGGCCACGGATCAGCTCCGGCTCGTCCGGGAGGATGCCGTAGGCGACCACGCGATGCCCGGCCTCCGTGAGGAGGTGCTGGATGCGCTGGCCGCTGGTGTCGGTGTCGCGCGTGCGGGTGTCGCTGACCGTCAGGACGGCGCACGCGACCGAGCGCCGCGACGGACCGTGATGTCCGTGCGTCCCCATGGCTCAGCCCCGCCGCGGGACGAAGGGCTCGACCTTCGACGCGCAGGGCGTTCCGCACTGCCGGCAGACGTACTCGTGCTTCTCGCCGTCCGGCAGCACGAGCAGCAGTCGCTTCCGCACCGGCATCGCCTGGCGGCAGTGCGGGCAGTGGAGCAGCGACGCCTCGAGCGACCCGTAGGCATCCGCCTGTCGTGGCCGTCCCCCCTGCATGGGGCATCCTCTACCGTGGTGGCCGAGGAGCGGCAATCGCGGTAGAAGTCGCGGCTCCGTGCCGACGGTGTACATCGAGACCTACGGCTGCCAGATGAACGTGGCCGACACCGAGCTCATCCTCGGCAGTCTCGCGCCGCACGGCTACGCCCGCGTCGCCGAGCCGGACGCGGCGGACGTCATCCTGCTCAACACCTGCGCCATCCGCGAGCACGCCGAGGAGCGCGTCCTCGGACGGCTCGGCGAGCTGGCCCCGATCAAGAGCCGGCGCCCGGCGGTCCGGATCGGCGTCACCGGCTGCATGGCGCAGCACCTCCGCGAGCGCCTGCGCGAGCGCGCGCCCGTACGTCGACCTGCTCGTCGGCCCCGACGGCTATCGTCGCCTGCCCGCGCTGCTCGCCGCCGACGACGCGGATCCGCACGTCGGACTCCGCCTCGATCCCGACGAGACCTACGCCGACCTTCCGGTCGCCCGCGAGGGCGGCGTGCGCGCGTGGGTCACGATCATGCGCGGCTGCGACCGGTTCTGCACCTTCTGCGTCGTGCCGTACGTGCGCGGGCGCGAGCGCAGCCTGCCGGGTCCGGTGCTCATCGAGCAGGTGCGCGCGCTCGCCGCCGCGGGCGTCCGCGAAGTCGTGTTCCTCGGTCAGACGGTGAACGCCTATCGTCACGACGGCTGGGACTTCGCCGACCTGCTGCGGCGGACGGCCGAGGTGCCCGGTCTCCGCCGCATCCGCTTCACGTCGCCGCATCCCGCCGACATGAGCGACCGGGTGATCGACGCGATGGCGTCGTGCCCCGCCGTCATGCCGCAGCTCCACCTGCCGGTGCAGTCGGGCTCGGATCGGGTGCTCGAGCGGATGGCGCGCGACTACACGGTGGCCGAGTACGAGGCCCTGGTCGCGCGACTGCGCGACCGCGTGCCCGGGACTGGCGCTCTCGACCGACGTCATCGTCGGCTTCCCCGGCGAGACCGACGAGGACTTCGCGGCGACCGAGGCGCTGATGGCGCGCGTGCGCTACGACTCCGCCTTCCTCTTCAAGTACTCGCCGCCGCGACGGCACGCGCGCCGGCAAGTGGCCCGACACCGTGCCGGAGGACGAGAAGGGCCGCCGCCTCGAACGGCTGATCGCGCCTGCAGGAGACGATCTCGGCCGAGCGGAACCGGGCCTTCGTCGGCCACGACGTCGAGGTCCTGGTCGAAGGTCCGGCCAAGCGACCCGAGGGGTGGGTGACGGGCAAGAGCGCCGATTTCCGCACGGTGGTCCTGCCCGGGCCGGTCGCTGCCGGCGACCTCGTGCGCGTGCGCGTGGCGTCGACGACGTCGCACACGCTCCGCGCCGATCGCCTCGCGTAGATTTGCCTTGTCCGGCGCGCCGGGCGTCCGCTACTAAGGCGATCGGGGAGGAGTCGCCGTGATCCACCATCGCATGGGCCGTCCGCTCGTGGCCGCCGTGGGGATGCTTGCGTTCACCGCGCCGGCGTTCGGCGCGCTGCAGGTCGTTTCCACGAATCCCGCCCGCCACAGCCGGGTGGCCGCGACCACCTCCGTGTCGGTCACCTTCGACCAGGCGCTGCAGACCTCCTCGGTCACCGGCAGCAGCGTGCGCGTCTTCGGGCGGCAGACGGGTCCCCGGAGCGGCGCGATCGCGTTCTCGAACGGCGACAAGACGTTGACGCTCACGCCGACCCGGCCCTTCGCCGCCGGCGAGACGGTCGTCGTCACCCTGTCGCACGACCTCCGCGCCGCCGACACCACCGCGCTGCGCAGCGCCGGGTACGCGTACCAGTTCGACATCGCCGCCGCCGCGGCCGAGCGGAACTTCCAGGAGATCGACGTCATGTCGAACCGGATCGCCGGCGGACAGACGCGGATCTACGGCGCGCTCCAGGCCGACCTCGACCGCGACGGCTGGGTCGATCTCGCGACCGTCAACGAGGACAGCGCCGACCTCCGCGTCTTCATGAACAAGGGTGACGGCTCGGGTCTCTACGATCCGTTCCTGCAGCCGCCGTTCGCGATCGGCGTCGAATCGAGCCCGAACGAGCCCGCCGACGTCGACAACGACGGCAAGATCGACGTCGTCGTCTCGGCGTCCGCCAGCGGCGGCGTGTGGATCGCCCGCGGAGCCGGCAACGGCACCTTCAGCGGCTCGCAGTCCGTTCTCACCGGCAGCCAGCCGCACGGCGTCGCCGTGCTCGACGTCGACGGCGACGGCGACACCGACATCGTGGAAGCGATCTTCTCGGACAATCGCATGGCGCTCCTGCTGAACGACGGCACCGGCACCTTCGGCGCGCCGACGTACTTCGCCCCGGGATGCGACGGCCCGTGGGGGCTCGGCCAGGCCGACATGAACGCCGACGGCATCTACGACCTGGTGGTCGGCTGCTTCACGAGCGAGGAGGTGGCGGTCCACCTCGGCAACGGCAACGGCACGTTCACCGTGCTTCCAGCCCAGGATGCGGGCGGCGGTCCCTGGCAGGTGGCGCTCGGAGACGTCGACGGGGACGGCGACATCGACGTCGCCTCGGGGAACAGCTTCAGTGCCAACGGCGGCCTGAACCGGAACGACGGCACGGGCGTGCTCGGCCTGCCGACCACGGTGCCCATGGACGGCCACACGCCGGCGAGCGACCTCGCCGACCTCGACGGCGACGGCGACCTCGACTGGATACTGTCCAGCTTCGGCGCCGGGGAGTGGCGCATCTTCGTGAACGACGGTGCGGGCAACTTCACGTTCGACCAGGACATCGCCGCACCGTCGAGCCCCTCGTGTGCGGTCCCCGTCGACTTCGACAACGACGGCGACATCGACCTGGCGCTCAGCGACGAGCTGGCCGACGTCGTGGTGCTGATGCAGAACCAGAGCGGTCCGAGCCCGCTCTGTCCGCCGGCGCCCGCGACCTGCCGCGAGCCGGTACTGGGAACGAAGGCGCTGCTCGTCCTCAAGGACAAGACCCCCGACAAGGGCGACCAGCTGCTCTGGAAGTGGGTGAAGGGCCCGACGACGCCGCTGGCCGACTACGGCGATCCGCTCACCGCCGACGATCTGGCGCTCTGCCTCTACGACGCCGGCGCGCTGGTGACGAGTGCCACGGCGGACGCCGGCGGCACCTGCGGCACGAAGCCGTGCTGGACGGCGAAGCCGACCAGCCTCGCGTACAAGAACCGCGATACCTCGAGCACCGGCACGCAGGTGGTGAAGCTCAAGGAGGGTCTGGTCGACGGGAAGGCATCCATCGTCTGGAAGGCGAAGGGTCTGCGCGTCGCGATGCCGGCACTCGACATGCTGGGCGGCCCGCTCACCGTCCAGATGCACCGCAGCGGCGGCGGCCCCTGCTTCGGGGCGACGTACAGCGCGCCGTTCCTCACAGCCGACGGCTCGACGATCCTCAAGGACAAGGCCGACTAGGGACGATCGCCCAGGGCCTTGCGCAGCTCGCGCTCGAGACGCGCGAACAGCGGCGGGCCCTCGCGCGTCATCGGCGTGGTCACCTGGACGGCGCGCGCCCCCTTCTCGAGCAGCCGCGACACCTCCCAGCCGGAGCCGATGTCGCCGAGTGCGATCAGATCGAAGCTGTCGCCGGCTTCGAGACGGAACTTCTCGAGGCCGATGAAGTCGTGGCTGATGACGACGACCCGCACGCCCGCCATGGCGAACTCTTCGATCAGACGACCATAGGGGAGCGCGCGCTGGTCTGGCAGGCGCACCGAGACCGGCACCGGGCAGGCGGCCACGGTGCGGGTCAGCAGGTCGCGCAGGACCGTCGGATCCTCGAACGGCGCGAGCGACGCCTCCACCCACGGTTCCGCGAGGCTGAGCTCGATGATCGCGGCACCGGCCTCGGCGAGCACGCGGGCGAGGAAGGCGAACTCGTCGATGGTCGATCCGGCCACCGCCGCGATGACGGGCGCCTTCCCCGCCTCCACCACCTGCCCGATCAGCGGGATCAGCTTGTCGTAGCCCGGGTTGTTCATCGAGCGGAAGCTCGGGTGGACGAACGGATGCATCGTCACGGGATGGAGCACGATGGCGCCCGTTCGCGAGCCGAGCAGTTGGCGCACGTCCTCGGTGCTCTGCGCCGTGCCCGCGGCATTCATCACGCAGAACGGCAGGCACACACCCGCGATAGTCGTACCGAGTTCGATGGTCATCTTGGCTCAGCGTACCTCGAGCGCAGTCTCGACGAAGTCGCGCGCGTCGTCGCTCCAGCGGAACGCGCGCGCCTCCCCGGGCAGACGGGCATCGGACACGACGACGTAGACGACGTCCGGGTAGGCGGGCTCGTCGCCGAACATCGCCCGCGCCCGGTCCTCGCCCGAGAAGTACGATCCGCGGACCGGATGCGAGTGGTAGATGACCTTGAGCGACGCCCCCGGCTGCTCGGCTTCGCGCTCCGCCGCGATGCGCTCCTTCGGGTCGGGCGTGTAGCCGGCGCGACCGTCGCGCGGCACCTCGTCCGGACGCTCCTGGTGGAGCCGGGTCTGTACGTTGGTCAGACGGCGCACGACGTCGCGTCCGTCGCGGCAGATCACGAAGCCGCAGCACTCCTCCGGATGCGTGGCGCGCGCGTGCGCCAGGATCTCGTCGAGCGCTGCGCGCTCGAGCGTCACGCCGTCCATGTCGCTTCCACCTGGGCTGCGCGGCGCGTCCGCGCCCGGATCAGCCGGGTGAGGGTCGCATTCACGGGCGCCGCGACGCCCAGCTCGGCTCCACGGCCCGCCACCCAGCCGTTGATCGCGTCGATCTCGGTCGCCCGGCCGCGCTCGATGTCCTGCAGCATCGACGAGCGGTGGCCCGCGGTCGCCGGAACGAGGCGCTCGTAGAAGGTCCTCCGGTAGGCATCGGCGTCGGGCCACGCCAGCCGGATCCCGGAGGCCTCGGCCACGGCGAAGGCCTCGTCGATCACCCGATCCATGATCGTCCGCGTGTCGGGATCGGCTGGCAGCGCTCCGTACGGCAGCCCGAGGAGCGCACCCAGCGGGTTCAGCGCCGCATTGTACAACACCTTCGCCCAGAGCTCGGCGAGCAGCGCGTCCGTGGGCTCCGCCGGCACGCCCGCCGCGGCGAGCCGCTCCGCCCAACGGGTCGCGGCGGCGCCGAGGCGATGATCGGCCGGGTCGGGACTGCCGATCAGGACCGGATCGGCGTAGACCGTGACGCGCACCCGTCCGGGCGCGACGATCTCCGCTCCGAAGATCACGCGCGCGCCGAGCACGCGTGCCTCGCCGACGGCCGCGGCAGCCACCTCGAGATTACCGAGGCCGTTCTGCAGACAGACCAGCACGCCCTCGCGGGCGAGGTGCGACGCGATGGCCGCAGTCATGCTTCGCGTGTCGAAGGCCTTCACCGTCAGCAGCACGGTGTCGAACGTCCCGTCGAGGGCAGAGGCATCGGTGGCGCACGCGATGCCGCGCACGCGGTGCTCGCCGAAGAGCCCCTCGATCGACAGCCCCTCGCGATCGACCACCGTGAGATGCGGCGAACGGCCGAGCAGCGTCACGGCCCAGCCGTCACGGGCGAGCAGTCCGCCGACCACCGAACCGAGCGCGCCGGCGCCGGCGACGAGAACGCGCTCCCGAGCGGCCATGCACGGACGATATGCCGCGCGGCCGGGTCGTCACAAGCTACCCGCAAGCCGCCACCCGCGGACCGCGTTGACGCTTCGACGAGGGTCCACGTATTCTCGGTCCGCCGTGATCCAGTCCGATCGTCTACGCGCGCTGTTCCTGGAGCTCGTCCAGATCGACAGCCTGTCGCGTCGCGAGGGGCGCATCGCCGAACGACTCGCGGCGGAGCTGCGGGGCCTCGGCGGCACGATCGAGTTCGACGACGCGGCATCGGCGGTCGGCGGCGAAGTGGGCAACCTGATCGCCCACCTCCCCGGCACGGCGCCAGGCGCCCCGGTGCTCCTCTGCGCGCACATGGACACGGTCGAGCCAGGCATCGGCGTCACGCCGGTCGTCGACGGCGACGTCATCCGCAGCGACGGCACGACCGTCCTGGGCGGCGACGACAAGTCCGGCATCGCGATCGTCTGCGAGGTGGTCCGCGCCTGCCGCGAGGGCGGGCTCCCCCATCCGCCGATCGACGTCGTCTTCACGATCTGCGAGGAGATCGGCCTCCTCGGTGCGCGTCACCTCGACGTCGAGCGCGTCCACGCGCGGCGCGGGCTCGTCTTCGACAGCGACGCCGTCGGGTTCGTGTTCACGCGCGCGCCGGGCTCGCACCTCGTCGAGGCGGTCGTCCGGGGCATCGCCTCGCACGCCGGCATGGCGCCGGAGCGCGGCGTGAGCGCGATCCGCGTGGCAGCCGAGGCGATCGCGGCGATGCGGCTCGGACGGATCGACGCCGAAACCACCGCCAACGTCGGCACCATATCGGGGGGCCGCGCCATCAACATCATCCCCGACGAAGTGCACCTTCGCGGCGAGGCGCGGAGCCACGACCCTGGCCGAGCTCGTCGCCCAGGCCGAGCACATGCGCCGCTGTCTCGAGGACGCGGCGGCACGCCATCCCGGCGCCGCCGTCGAGGTCACCATCACGCCGATGTACGACCCGATGAACGTCCCGGACGACGCACCGATGATGCGGCTGCTGCGCGCCGCCGCCGAACAGGTCGGGCGCTCCCTCACCTCGGCCGGCATGGGCGGCGGCTGCGACGCCAACATCCTCAACCGCCGCGGCTTCGAGGTCGTGAACCTGGCGACCGGGATGCAGGACATCCACTCGACGCGCGAGTGGCTCAAGGTCAGCGACATGGTCGCCGCCGCCGAGGTGACGCTGGCGTTCGTGACGCTCGCGACGGAGCGGCGCTGACGCCCTAGCCGGGCGCGCGCTCGACCGACGGCTCACGCACGGACCGGAGCCGCGGCAGCTCGGCGCCGGAGGCGACGAAGACGAGTCCGCCGACGAGGCCGGACACGAGCGTCATCCCCCACCAGAGCAGGCCCATCGTGACCGCGATCGAGTCATGAACGCCGAGGCGCCGGAGGAAGTACACGTAGCCCCCTTCACGGACGCCGAGGCCGCTCAGGCTGACCGGGACGGCCGTCATCACGCTCAGCAGTGGGTGCATGATCATGCAGTACGAGAACGGGAGCGCGACGCCCATGGCGCGCGCGAGGATCCACTGCACGCCCATCTGCGAGAGGTGGAACACGGCGGAGACGACCACGATCCGCACGAGCATGCCGCCGTCGCGCCAGAACGGAGCGAGCTCGTCCTCCACCTGCCGCCGGACGCGGTTGCGGCTCGGGAGGAGCCGGACGAGGAGGGGGCAGGCCCACCATCCGACGACCAGCGCCATGCCGACCGCCACCGTCGCCACCGTGAGCGGCCAGGGAAAGGCGTACTGCGGGAAAGCGAGCAACGCGCCGGCGCCGATGGCGACCAGAACGACGAGCCCGCTCAGACGGTCGAACAGCACCGAGTTGATGGCCAGCCCCGGCCGACGGCCCTCGCCGAGGTAGAGGGCGCGCACCACGTCGCCACCGATGGTGCTCGGCCCGAAGAGATTGAAGGCGATCCCGACGAAGTAGAAGCGGACGTAGTCGGCGATGCGCCCGCCGAAGCCGACCGAGCGCGCGATCATCCGCCACTTGAAGGCGCTCAGGACCTGCCCCGCGAGGAACACCACGGCCCCCGCGGCCAGGAGGTCCAGGCGCACACCCCTGACGGCTCGCACCAGGTCGCCCCGGTCCAGGCCCGCCAGGATGTAGGCGACGATGCCGAAGCTGACCCCGAACCGCAGGAACCAGCGCGCCGCGGTCCGCACACGCGACATTCCATCGACTCTGTGGCGCGAATGAACCGTGGTTTGCAAACGCCGTCTTGACTCGCGGATGCCGGCCCCGTTAAGCCGCCGCGCATGGCAGAGCACCGGCCTCATCGTCGTCGGCGCGAGTGTCGGCGGACTCGCCGCGGCGATCCTTGCCGCCGATCGTGGACTCCGGGTCGTGGTGCTCGAGCGCGAACGCGAGGCCGGGGGAGGGGCCGGCGGGGAACCGGAGAACATCGCCGCCGCCGGTACCCGTTTCCAGCGCATCGCCGGGGTCAAGGACGACGCGGAGCGGTTCACCGCCGACCTCCTCGCCGCCGCGGGCGGTCCACTCGACCCCGAGACCGTCCATGCCCTCGCCGCGGAGAGCGCGGCCGTCGTCGAATGGCTCGCCGATCGCGGGGGCGTGGGCCTCGTGCTCGCCAGCGAGGCCGCCCACGGGCACGGCGCGCCGCGGCTCCACGCGCCCGACCGCGGCGGAACCGGACTGGTGGCGTCCCTGGCGCGCGTGGCGGGACACGTGAGTCGCATCTCGCTGCGCCCCGGCGTCGTCGTCGAGGAGCTGCTGCGCGACGAGCAGGGCGCCGTGATCGGCGTGTCCGCGCACAGCGGTCGGCGGGTGTCGCAACCGCTGGTGGGGCCGGTGCTGCTCGCCTGCGGCGGCTTCGCCGCCGACCCGACGCTGGTCGGCACGCACTGCTCCGACGTCGCCGATCTCCCCTATCACGGCTGGACCGGGCGCCACCGGCGAGGCTCTGCGACTCGGCGCCCCGGTGGGCGCGCAGACGCGTTCGATGTCCGCGGCCGATGTCACGCCGTTCCTCGTGCCGCCCGGCCACCTCGCGGTGACCGCGCCGGTCGCGGAGCTGGGCGCGTTGCTCGTCGACCAGGCGGGCCGCCGGTTCGCCGACGAGCGCTCGGACCGGCTCACCCTCGCGCGCGCGATCCGGCGCTGCCCGGGCGGCGTCGCCTATCTGGTGTTCGACGATCGGATCGCCGGCGCCGCCCGCCAGGCCGATCCGTTCTTCGCCACGACCGTCCTGCCGCGAGCCGGCCGGCGTGCCGAGACGCTCGCGGATCTGGCGCGTCAGTACGAGCTCGGGACCGACGCGCTCGAGACGTCGGTGGCGAGCCACGTCGCCGCCGCGATGGCGGCCGGACGACCGCCGCTCGCCGCCCCGTTCCACGCGATCCGCGTCACCGGCGCACGGCGACGGACGCTCGGGGGACTGGCGGTCGACGCCCGCGCTCGGGTTCTCGGCGCGGACGGGCAACCCATCGCCGGACTGTATGCCACCGGCGGGGCCGCGGCCGGGCTCGCGGCCGAGGGCGCGCGCACGGCGATGCCGGGAACGGTCGCGCTGGCCGCGCTGGGGTTCGCGCGGATCGCGGCCCTCCAGGTGATGGGCGTCCCCGAGCCCGAGGTCGGCGAATGAGCGGGTCGCTCAGCTGTCGCCGGCGCGGGCGACCCACAGATTGACGAGCGCGAAGTAGAGCTCGTCCAGCGACTCGTACACGAACCGCGAAGCGCCGCCCACGTCGGCGGCCATCGGGCTGAACCCGCGGAGCGTGTCGCCGTAGACCGGGAACACCTCGCCGCCGATCCGGAGGTAGGTACGGGCCGTGTCGGCTGCCTCTCTCATCCGAAGAAGACCGAGCGGCGGCGGCGCTTCAAGCGCACGACCATGGCCTGGACCCGCCGCCGCACGACGGCGGCCTCGATGCGTGCGCGCAGCCACCGGGCTTCGTTCTCGGCCGGGCGGAGCCGCAGCGGCTTGCCGAAGCGGATCGACCACTTGGTGGGCAGCGGCAGCGCGCCGAGGAGTCCCGAGGACGGGGAAGAACGGGGTGATCGGCACGTACGGGGCCCCGAGGATACGCCCCACGCCCTCCGCACGGCCGACCAGCGGGTAGATCTCCTCCGCACCGACGACCGCGACCGGCACGACCGGCACGTCGAGGGCGAGGGCGAGCCGCGCGAAGCCGGGGCTGAAGGTCTGCAGGTGGTAGCGCTCGCTGAAGGGCTTGGCCACGCCGGGGACGCCCTCGGGGAAGATCAGCACGCTCTCTCCGGCCTGGAGGAGCTGGATCGCGTTCTGACGGGTGGCCGGGGCTCCCCCGACCTTGCGGTAGAACGCCGCGACCGGCCCGAGGGCCTCGACGAAGCGATCGTAGAGGAACCGGACCACCCGGCCGCTGCTGTCGGCGGAGGTGCAGATCATCGCCCCGTCGAACGGGAGGGCGCCGGAATGGTTGGCCACGAGAAGCGCGGGGCCGCTCTTCGGCACGTTGTGCACGCCGCTGACCTCGATGCGCCAGTAGCGATCATGGAGGAAGCGGAACGCCGGGGCGACGCGCTCGCGGAACTCGAGGTCGAGGCCGAAGGCATCGGCGCCGGCCGAAGCGTCGTCACGCGTTTCGCGCCTGACGTACTCGTCGCCTTCGAGGCTGATCGTGGATGCACTGCCGACCACGCCCCTACCTCCGCCGCGCACAACCCGTTCCTCCCGCGGCGACCTATAGCCCAGGGTCCCGGGGCGGACAAGGCGTCGCGCACGTGAAATTTCTCAGGCGAGCCGGACCGTGGCGGTACCGATGACGAAGCGCTCGCCCTCGTCGCTCTCGAGCCACACGTCGACCTCGACGGTTCGAGTCGACTCGTGGCGTTCGGTCACCGCGCCGCAGAGGCGGACGGTCCGATCGGGCAGTACCAGGCTCCGGAACGTGGAGCCGAGGCGGCGGAGCGATGCCGGTCCGCCCCAGCCCTCGATCAACCCGGCGAGCAGCCCCATGCTCATGTTGCCGGGCGTGATCATACCCGGCAGCCCCTCGGCCCGCGCGCCCTCGTCGTCGGTGAAGCGCGGGAACCAGAGCCCACAGGCGCGCGCGTAGGCCCGGACCTGGTCCTTCGACAGGAACAGCTCGGTCGCCGGCAGCTCGTCGCCCTCGACGACGTCGTCGAAACGCACGGCGCTCACTCCTGCGCCCCCCGATACATCAGCCGGTTGTCGACATTGGCGAGGAGGTCGCCCCGCTGGTTGGTGAGCGTCACCCGGACGACGAGGAAGGTCATGGTGCCGCTGCGGCCCGTCTTCTCGTAGACGTCGTGCAGCGACGAGGAGATCGTGACCGTGTCGCCGGGCCGGATCGGTTCGCCCAGCTCGATGTCCTTGCCGGCGTCGAAGCTCATCCGCGTGAGCAGGCTCCGGGGCAGCGTGTCCGGGAAGAACTTGTGCCCCTTGAAGGAGACGCAGAACGTGGGGTGCGCGATCAGATCGGGCCCCGGCGTCGTGTACGCCGGGTCGGCGCCGAGCGCCGTCGCGAAGGCGATCAGCTCGTCGGCCGTGATCGGGCCGTAGGCCGCACGGTCGAACTCCTTCCCGAGGGTCGCCGGATCGAGGTCCGAGGGCATCGGGGAAAGCTAGGCCATCGTCTTCGGCGCCGCAACAGTTCGGCAATGCGAGCATTGTGCGGCGGTGATACATGGACGGTCGGGCGTGAACGCATGGAGGCCGGGGTTCCCAACAGGGAGACACCGAGGCGGTTGGTCCCGCTCGCGATAGCGGGTGCGGCCATCGCGTTGCTGGGCGCCCTGCTCGTCTACTCCTTCGATCTGGCGCACCTCGATGCCGAGGTGGTGGCCGGGCGAGTGCGTGCATCGGGAGCCCTCGGCCCGCTCTCGCTGATGGCGCTCCTGATGGCCCAGGCAGTGATCGCCCCACTACCGTCGCCGCCCATCCTGATGGCAGCGGGTTTCGTCTACGGACCGTGGCTGGGCTTCGGAATCGGTTGGCTCGGACTGCTCCTCGGGGCCAGTGCCTGCTTCGGCCTCGCGCGCGTGCTGGGCCGCCCCTTCGCAGAACGGTTCGTCCGTCCGCAGCGCCTCGCCGCCGTCGATGAGTACGTCAGAACCCGAAACGGGGCCACGCTCCTCACGCTCGTGTCGATGCGCGTGTTCATGCCGCCCGCTTTCGACGCCGTCAGCTACGGCTGCGGCCTGGTTCGGGTGCCGTTTCCGTGGTTCGTACTGGCGACCGCGCTCGGAGAGATTCCGAAGGTAGGGAGCTTCACCTACATCGGCGCCGCGGCCGGCGGAGTCCCGAACTGGCTTACCGCATGGGTCCTTCTTGCCCCCATGCTGGGCGTCATCGGGTTTCGCCTCGTGCGGTCGCGCCGGGTACGAGCAGAACCGGAGCCAGACGGCGCTGGACGCCGCGGTTGATCGTCTGAAGAGGGGAAACTCGATTGAAAACCGTGCCTGATCTCGAGCGGCCCTCCCGGTCGAACTCCGTCGCGCAGATGCGGAAGCACGTTCAACGCAACGGAATGTGGCCGCGGGAGCGCCGAGAAGTGCGCGTTCCAGCCGCATCACACTGCGCGTGCAGCGACCGGCGACCCCACGCAGCAGCTCGCCGGCCACCACCGGGGGAGGACGGGACCCGGTATTGACCGCACGGGCCGAGAGCGTGGTAGGCGTCGGGTCATGCGCATAACGACCACCGCGGTGGCCGCGCTCGCGCTCTCCGCCCTCGTGCTCGGCGACCTCGGTGAGGCCGCGGCGTCGGTGCTCTGCAAGACGCGCGGCGGCGGCGTGGTGCTGCGGCAGACCTGCAAACGCAAGGAGACACCGCTCGACCTGACCCAACTCGGCGGCGTCTGTCCCAAGGGTGAGCCTGGGTCTCCCGGCAGCGGGACCCGCATCGTCGACGCGAACGGCAGGTCTGTCGGTCCGATCCTCAGCAGCAACTCCGTCATGCTGACCATCGGGACGCAGCCAGTGGCGGTACGGGTGGACACCGCCGGCTTCGTCGAGGGCGGGGAGTTCCTGCACACGTCGGCCGACTGCTCGGGTCAGCGTTACCTCCGGGTCTTCGATGTGCTGCTGCCGTTCGGGGTCATCGTCGGCTCGACGCTCCACTATCCGGAGTTCCCCATGCAGTCCCTGCAGATTCGCTCCTCCGACTCCCCGGCGGAGCCGGCCGCGTGTACATCCGGCGGTGGAACGGTCCTCCCGGGCGGTCGCTGCTGCGGATCGTCCAGCCCGAGCACCATGGAGGTGGGTCCAGCGAAGACGTTCGACCTGGGTGCGCTCGGCCTGGTGCCGCCCTTCCAGGCGCAGGTGATCCCGTGAGACGCAGGCTCCTGGTCGTGGGACTCACCGTGATCGTCGGCGCCGCGACGCCGAGCGTTGCCGACGTTCTCTGCACGACGCGTTCGGGAGCCCTGCGCGCGCGACCGGCGTGCAGACCGCGCGAGAAGCCCGTCGACGTCGCCGCCCTCGGCCCGGTCGGCGCGCCTGGAGCGCGTGGCGAGCCGGGAGCGCCCGGACCCGCCGTGCAGCTCGTCGATGGCGCCGGTCGGAAGTTCAGCGAGAAGATGCTCCTCGGGGATGGGTCGCCCGCGCTCTTCATGGTCGGCACGGTCGCGGTGGCGTTCGGCACCGGCGACACGGGATTCCTGCCTTTCCTGAACTTCCACCACGAAATGGCCGACTGCGCCGGAACGCGGCTGATGGTCTCGGCCCTGCGTCCCCTCGTCCGCTTCGGTGGGGTGCTGGAAACGACGGGGTACTATCCCGGCGACCCGATCGATGCGCACACGACCGCGTCCCGCTCGTATCCCTCGACGGCGATCGACTGCGCCAACGCCGGCCGAACGTTCAGCGCCGGCTTCTGCTGCGAGAATCTGGCGCCGCAGGCGAGAAACGCGGGACCGGCCGTCAGCGTCGACATGAGCGCCGCGGTCGCGCGCTTCCCTGTGAGCGCGCGCCCGATCCCCTGAGGGGGGACGACTACGCCGCCTGGGCGCGGCCGCGGAAGTCGACGGGACGGTAGGCGCCGCCGCGCAGCTCGCGCACCAGGTCGTCGATCGAGCGGATGGCGGCGTCGAACTCGGTGGCGCAGATGCCGACGAAGCTCACCAGGTGCGAGCCACTGCCGCCGAACGCGTGGTAGCCGTGGGCGCAAACCGAAGCCCGTCGACCTGCGCGGCGTGCGGATGCGGTTCCAACACGGCGGACTCGTGCTAGGCTGTAGGCATCGCGGGGATCGTGCGGGCGTTGGGCAGCGGCCGCGGCAAGGAGTACACAGTGACCATGAAGCGTCGAGGACTCGCGCGGCCTCTCAAGAACGAATTCACCGCCGTGATCGAACGGGACGGAAAATGGTTCATCGCCTACAGTCCCGATATCCCTGGAGCGAACGGGCAAGGGCGAACCAAGGCCGAGGCGCGTCAGAGCCTGGCCGAGGCGATCGCGCTGATCCTCGACGATCGACGGCGGGACGGCCTTCGTGGCCTCCCCCGGGATGCCGTGCGTGAGAGGGTAATCGTCGGGTGAAGCGAGGTGATCTCCTCCGGCACCTTCGGCGCTATGGATGTCACCTGAAGCGGGAGGGCGGGGCGCACTCGTTGTGGACGAATCCCAGGATCGGGGCCGTCGAAGCTGTACCCCGTCACAGTGAGATATCGGATGTCCTCGCGCGGAAGATATGCCGTGGGCTCGGAGTCCCCGAGATCGGGAAGTGATCGCACTCCGGCCAAGCGCTTGCAACGGACGGCGCTGGCCATGGTCCCCGCAGAAGGTCTATGCGCACGCCGGCGTCAAGGAATGCGGTCATCGACATCGGCAGCACGGACAGTCTCGGCCATGCTACGCCGCTCCTCCTCCTCGGCCAGGAGCGTGTTGACTGGCGCGGCGCGCGTCAGAGCGGTGCCGTGGCGACGGCGCTGCCACGCGTGCCCACTCCACCACTGGGCACGAACACCACGTCGATGAGGAGGTCGAGGCCCGACACGGAGGGGTCCTGCGCCAGCGCCCTGAGAACCTTCTTGAGGAGTTTCCTGCCACGGCCGACCGTCTGGAGCGTGAGCCTCACCCTCCCGGCCTTCTTCACGATCGTTCCGCCGCGCGCGACCAGGCGACCCGAGACGCGGGCCTCCGGGGGCCAGAACAGCTGCACCCGGAGCTTTCCGGGCGCGGGCACATTTGGCACGGTCACCCTGATGGACGAGTTCTTGGCGAGCCGGGTCACGAATCTCTTCGTCTCCGACACGCTGCTCACGATGCCGGCGGCCATCGCGCCGCCGAGCGAACCCCCACCGGGGAGCGTGGTCGTGGTGGTCGGTGGTGGGCCGAGCGCCTCGCCGTACGTGGAGACCGCGAGCGCCTGCACGTTCGACCCCTCGCTCAGGCCCCAGACGTAGGCGACCCGTCCGGTGTCGTCGATCGCCAGGTCGAGCGGGACGGCATCCGCCGGCACGCCGTCGATGGGCTGTGGCGTCGACCAGGGCGCTCCAGCTCCGGGACCGCGGAGTGCGTACCGGTTGACTCCTCCGTTCCCCGTCCAGGCGGCGAGCGCCCGGCCGAACGCGTTCGACGCCACCGTGAGCGGCCCGAAGAGCGGCGTCCCATCGCCCGGGTCGATCGCCGCGGGGGACATGGGGGCCGCCCACGTGCCGATGCCCTCGTCGCGGTACGCGGTCAGCACCTCGTTGCCCGCGACCCACACGGTCGTGACGAGACCGCTGCCATCGACGGCCGCGCGGTCCAGCTCCTCGAGGTCCAGACGCCCGGCGGTGTTCCCGGAGATCGGGACGGTTGCCGGCCGGCGAACTGCCCGGGCCCGCTCCCGGAGCTCCCCCACGCAGTGAGGAACGTCCCGGCGCTCGAGAACTTCTGGATGCGGTCGTTGCCAGCGTCAGCCACGTAGACGTTGCGAGAACTGCCCGGCGCCGCTCCCGGGGCTGCCCCACGTGGTTGCGAACGTGCCGCACAGGGTACCCGGAGCGAAGTCGGCTGCGTAGCCCGTTCGCGGAGATACGGCGCCGCGTCAGTCAGGACGGACGGCGCGGCCGCGGAAGTCGACGGGACGGTAGGCGCCGCCGCGCAGCTCGCGGACCAGGTCGTCGATCGAGCGGATGTCGGCGTCGAACTCGGTGGCGCAGATGCCGACGAAGCTCACCAGGTGCGAGTCGCTGCCGCCGAAGGCGTGGTAGCCGTGGCGCTCGATCAGCTCGCGCGTGCGCGCGTCCTCGCCCTTGCGGCTGCCGCCGTTCAGCGCCTCGACGGCGACGACGCCCTCGAGCGGCGGCCGCGTGTCGTAGTGGGCGCAGAGGCCCACGGTCGCGCGGCCGGGATGGCAGGGCAGCGCGACGCCGCCGAGACGCGCCACCTCGCTGATCACCTCCTGCGCCGGCAGGCGGACGTCGGCGAAGTCGAAGCGCGCGAGGATGTCGGCGTTGACGCCGTAGACCAGGACGTGGCCGTAGTCGGTCTCGACCTCGGCGGCGTTCAGGATGAGGAAGCCGTAGCGGTCCTCGAGGTCGCGGAAGTCGCGCGTCGGGTCGAACTGGCGGTGCTCGGTGAGCACGATGCCGTCGAGCGGCCGCTCCTCGCGCTTGCGCTGCAGGATCTTCAGATACGCCTCGACCGGCGCCCGGCTGTCGTCGGAGCGCTCGGAGTGGAGATGCAGGTCGAGGATCACGAACAGAGCTTCGTCGGCCGCGCAGGCTGACTCAAGCCGGCCGGAACTTCGGCAGGGTGACCTCGGGCGTGACGTCGTCGAACACGACCTCGACCGGCATGCCGATCCGCACGGCGTCGGGCGACCCCTCGACCAGGTTCGTCAGGAGGCGCGGCCCCTCGGCCAGCTCGACGATCGCGAGCACGTACGGCAATTCTTCGCGGAATCCGGGCGCCTGGTTCTGGTGGGTCACCGTGAACGAGTAGACGACGCCCCGGCCGGCCGAGCGTACCCACTCGACCGCCGACGACAGGCACGCCGGGCAGAGCGCGCGCGGCGGCAGGCGGACGGTGCCGCAGTCGCGGCAGCGCTGGACGTAGAGCTCGTGGCGCGCGAGCGGCCTCCCACCAGCCGCGGGACTCCTCGTCGATGCGCGGCAGCGGCTTCCGGTAGGTCTTCGCGTCCGCCATCGCTCAGGCCCTCCCCAGCAGCATCGTGACGCCGCTGTGCCGCTGGCCGAGCATGCCGCCGGTGCCGTGGACGAGCGCGATGCTCGCGTCCGCCACCTGCGCCGCGCCGCGCTCGCGGCGGAGCTGCCGCACCGCCTCGATCACCAGGAAGATGCCGCGCATGCCGGGATGGTTCGACGAGAGCCCGCCGCCGTCGGTGTTGACCGGCAGCGCGCCGCCGAGGCCGATGCGCCCGTCGGCGCAGAACGCCCCGCCCTCGCCCCGCTTGCAGAACCCGAGCGCCTCCAGCGTCGCCAGGACGGTGATCGTGTACGAGTCGTAGACCATGCACAGGTCGACGTCCGCGTGGCGCACGCCGGCGCGCTCGAGGGCGAGCGGGCCCGTCGTGCAGGCGGCGATGTCGAGGAGATCGCGCGCGCCGATGCCCTGGTGCTGCACCGACTCCGCACCGCCCAGGATCACGACCGCCGGCTTCGGCAGGTCGCGCGCCCGCTCGGCGCGCGTCAGCACCAGCGCGCCACCGCCGTCGGAGATCATGCAGCAGTCGAGCAGGTGCAGCGGCGACGAGATGATGCGCGAGGCGAGCACGTCCTCGACCGTGATCGGGTCGCGGTACTTGGCGTGCGGGTTCATCCCCGCGTGGCGGCGCATCGTCACCGCGATCTCGGCGAGCTGCTCGCTGGTGGTGCCGTACTCGTGCATGTGGCGCTGCGCGACGAGCGCGTACGAGCCGACGATCGTCGGGCCGAACGGCGCCTCGAACGCGTCCGGCGGGTCGCCGAGCCCGCCGCCGCCGGTGCCGATCGCGAAGCGCTCCGACGCGGCCGTCGACCCGTAGGTGACGAGCGCGACCGAGCACAGTCCCGTCGCTGATCGCCGCCGCGGCGTGCAGGCAGTGCGACACGAACGACGAGCCGCCGATCGCCTGCGAGTCGAGGTGCACGGGCCGGAGATTCAGGTGCTGGGCGAGCGACAGGATGCCGATCGGCCCGACGCCGCTCGTGAAGAAGCCGTCGACGTCGCCGATGCGGAGGCCGGCGTCGGCGAGCGCGCCGCGCGCGCTCTCGGCGTGGATCTGGTACGCGGTCTTGTCGGGCGCGAAGCGGGTGGGATGCTCGTACACCCCGGCGACCGCGACCTTGCCACGGATGCTCATCCGAGCCCCTCGGCGAAGCCGGCGACGAGCCGATCGAACGCCTCCGCCTGCTCGAGCGGCGCCTGGTGCCCGGCCGCGGGAATGACCTCGAGGCGTGCGCCGGCGATGCCGCGCGCCAGCTCCTCGGACTGCGCCACGGGCGTGACGCCGTCGTCGGCGCCGGCGACCACCAGCGTCGGCGTCCGGATCGCGCCCAGGAGCGGCCGGCCGTCGAAGGCGACGCACGCCTCCAGGTCGCCGAGCCGGACGCGGGGATCCGTCAGCACCTGCTGCATCCACGCCTCGCGCATCAGGTCCATGCCCGTGGAGGGCGAGAACGTCTCGGTGGTGAACTGCTGCGGCAGCCGGCCGCGGACGACGTCCCGCAGCGTCGCGGTGCGCTCGGGCGGCAGGTCGAAGCGGGCCGCCGAGCACGCGAGCACGAGCCCGGCCAGGAGCGACGGACGCCGGGCGGCGATCACCATCCCGATCGCCCCGCCCATGCTGCGGCCGACCAGGACGAAGGGCCTGAGCCGCAGCGCCTCGGCGAAGGCGATCAGACAGTCGGCGTACGCCTCGACGGTCGGCAGGCCGTCCACGCCGCTCGACCGTCCGTGGCCCGGCAGGTCGAGCGCGACGACGCTGTGGCTCGCCCCGAGTCCCTCGATCTGACGCCGCCACATCCCGGCGGTGCTGCCGGCGGCATGCACGAGCACGAACAGACGGCCCCGATCGAGCGCCGGCGGGACGTCGGGGAGCGTGGTCGGGCCCGTGTGCAGGTAGTGCACGGCACGGTCGCCTGTGGTGACGTACTTCGCGGGCACGAGGCACCGGGTCTACGATCGCGGCGTCGCGGCTGTCAATCTCGGAGCGTTCCGGCGGCGATCACCTGCCGCAGGAGCTGCGCCGCGGGACGCGGGCGGCGGGCGAGCGTCTCCGGCTCCATCCCGATGAGACCGAAGTGCCGCTGCCATCCCTCGGCCCACTCGAAGTTGTCGATGAGCGACCACCAGAAGTAGCCGCGCACGTCGACCCCGTCGGCGATCGCGCGCTCGACCTCGCCCAGGTGCGCGCGCAGGTAGCGGACGCGCGCGTCCTCGTCGAGCGTCGCGTGCCCGTTCTCGGTGACGTAGACGGGCCTGCCGAGGGCGCCGAGACGGCGCAGCTGCGCCCCGAGTCCGGCGGGGTGGACCTCCCAGCCCATCTCGTCGACGAAGGCCGGCGGCTCGCCCGTCCGCCGTCGCCCCAGCATGCCCGGGTCGACCCCGCCGCCGATCAGCATCCGCATGTAGTAGTTGAGGCCGATCAGGTCGAAGCTGCCGGCCAGCCCGGGCTCCTCCTCGCCGGCGCCCATCGGCGCGCCGATGCGTCCGGTGGTGATCCCGTCGAGATACCACTGGTTCGCGAACTGGTCCTGCTGCGCCGCCTCCGCGCGATGCGCCGGGTCGTCCGGATCGAAGGGCGCGAAGAAGGGCATGTTGTGGACGACGCCGACCGGGGCGCCGGGCAGGACCTCCTTCAGCGCGCGGTACATGCGGCCGTGCGCAACGAGCGTGTGTCGCGCCACCACCATCGCGCGGGAGAGGTCGCGCACCGCCGGCGGATGGACGCCGAGCAGGTAGCAGACCAGTGGCGCCACCATCGGCTCGTTGATGGTCCACCAGATCGCCACCCGGTCACCCAGCGCCCGCCCTGCCCGCTCCGCCAGCCGCGCCAGCCAGTCGACGATCCGCGGATTCTCCCATCCGCCCTCACGCTGCGCCCAGATCGGATTGGTGAAGTGGTGCAGCGTCACCGTCGGCGCCATGCCGTGGCGCCGGCAGCTGTCGCACATGCGGCGGTAGTGATCCCACGCGGCCTCGTCGAAGACGCCTTCGCGCGGCTCGACGCGGCTCCACTCGATCGAGAATCGCTGCGCGGTGTGACCGAGGCTGGCCGCGAGGCGGAAGTCGTCGTCGTAGCGCCGCCAGTGGTCGCACGCCGCGCCCGAGGTCGTGCCGTCGTGGATGTGCCGTCCCTCGTGCTCCCACGCCCACCAGTGGTTGTTCGTGTTCCAACCCTCGACCTGGTGCGCGGAGGTCGCACCGCCCCAGAGGAAGCCGGCAGGGAAAGGCATGGCGCGGCCTCTACCAGACAACCGCGCCGCCGGGCGAGCCCCGGCTGCACGCACGGGCGGCCTCGGCTAGTGTAGCGGCCGTGCGCCCGCGCGACCTCGAGACCCTGGAGTTCCCCCGCGTGCTCGACGCGATCGCGGCGCTCGCACGCTCGCCCGCGGGGCGCGACACCGTGCTCGCACTCCGCCCCACCGCCGACGCCGACGAGGCGGCGAACCGCCTCGAGGCGCTCGCCGAGGTGGTGGCACAGGCCGCCCTCGCCGGCCCGCCGCCGACCGGCGACGTCCCCATCCTGGCCGCGGCGGTCGCGGATGCGGCTCCCGAGGGCGCGGCGCTCGAGCTCCGGCGTCTGGTCGAGGTCCGGGACCTGCTCGCTGCCGCCCGAGGGGTCCGCGCGTGGCTCCGCCGTGATCCGGAGAGCCGTCCGACCCTCGCGGCGATCGCCGCCGGCATGCCCCGGGCGGAGGAGATCGAGGCGGCGCTCGCCAACACGCTCGACCCGAGCGGGCAGGTCCGCGACGAGGCCAGCCCGGGCCTCGCCGCCGCGCGCGCCGCCGCGCGCGACCTCCGCGCCCAGGTCGAGGCGCGGCTCCTGCGCCTGGTCCGCGATCCCGAGTTCGCGAACATGGTCACCGAGCAGTACGTGACGCTGCGCAACGGTCGCTTCGTCATCCCGGTGCGTGCGAGCACTCCGAACGCGATCCCGGGGGTCGTCCAGGATCGCTCCGGGTCGGACGAGACCCTCTTCGTCGAGCCGCTCTTCGCCGTCGACCTGAACAACCGGCTGCTGCTCGCGAGCAAGACCGAAGAGGCCGAGGAGCGCCGGGTCCGGGCGGAGCTGGCGACGCTGGTGCGCCTGGCGACGCCCGAGCTCCTCGAGCTCGAGCGGACCCTGGCGCGGATCGACGCGCTGGGCGCGGCGGCGGCGTTCGCGAGCCAGCATGCGTGCACCCGCCCCCTGCTCGGCACCTCCGACGTCACACTGCCCGCGGCGCGCCATCCGCTGCTCCTCACCGCCGGCCGCCGCGTCGTCCCGATCGACCTGCGCCTCGGCGCGAACCAGCGGGGCCTCGGGCTCACCGGACCGAACGCCGGCGGCAAGACGGTCGCGCTCAAGACGATCGGGCTCTGCGCCCTGATGGCGCAGGCGGGGCTCTTCGTCCCCACCGCCGACGGCGCGCGCCTGCCGCTGTTCGACGCCGTGCTCGCCGACGTCGGCGACGAGCAGTCGATCGAGCGCGACCTCTCCACCTTCACCGCGCACGCGGCCAACCTCGCGGCGATCGCGAGGACGGTGACGGCCGACTCGCTGGTGCTGCTGGACGAGCCCGGCGCCGGCACCGACCCGATCGAGGGCGCGGCGCTCGCCGTCGGCGTGCTCACCGACCTCCTCGCCCGCGGACCGCGCCTCGTCTTCACCACCCACTACGCCCAGGTGAAGACCTTCACCCTCGCCGAGCCGTCGCTCGACGTCGCCGCCTTCGACGTCGATCCCGAGACCGGCGCCCCTCGCTTCCAGCTCGCGTACCATTCGGTGGGACGCAGTTTTGCACTGTCGATCGCCCGCCGTCACGGCGTGCCCGAGCCGGCGCTCGCCGCGGCGGAGCGCGTCCTCGCCGGAGAGAGCGCCGACCTGGTCCGTGCGGTCGCGCGGCTCGAGGAGAGCCGCGGACGCCTCGACGAGAGCCGCGAGGCCGCGGAGCGCGAGCGCGCCGAGCTGGCGGCCGCGCGGAGCGAGGCCGAGGCGCTGGCCGGCGACCTGCGCGCGCGACAGCGCCAGCGCTGGAACGAGGACCTCGAGGCGTCGCGGCGGTTCCTGCGCGAGCTGCGGGAGCAGGGACGACAGGTGCTCGACGAGCTCCGCCGCCGCCCGGAGCCGGCGACGCTGACGAAGTTCGTCCAGGAGACGAGCGCGGCGATCGCGACCCGCGAGGCAGCCGTCGTGCCCGAGCCGCCGCCACAGACGCGGACCCCGCGGCCGGGCGACGTCGTCGAGGTGGTGGGTCGCGGCATCCGCGGCGAGCTGGTCGAGCTGGCCGGTGCGCGGGCACGCATCCAGCGCGGCGGACTCCGCTTCGAGGTGCCGTCCGAGCAGCTCCGCGTCGTCGGCGACGCGCCGGGCGCGCGCGAGCAGGTGGCGGTGCGGGTCGAGCGACCACCCGAGTCGCTCGAAGCCGGCGAGATCAGCCTCGTCGGCCAGCGCGCACGCGAGGCGATCGACGCGCTCGCGGCGTTCCTCGATCGCGCCGTGCGGACGGGCCTCTCCGAGGTGCGCGTCGTGCACGGACACGGGAGCGGCGCGCTCCGGCGCGCCGTCCACGAGTTCCTCGCCCAGTCGCCCTACTGCGCGCGCTTCCACGACGCCGACGCGAACGCCGGCGGCACGGCGGTGACGGTCGCCGAGCTGGTCTAACCGGCGGCGAGGAGCGCGCGCAGCTCGGCGCCGTCGACGAGATAGCGCTCGCCGCAGAACTCGCACACCACCTCGGCACGGCCCTCGGTGGCGATCATGTCCTCGATCTCGGCGCGCCCGACCGCGAGGATGGCGCCCGTCACCCGCTCCCGGCTGCAGCGACAGCGGAAGGCGACGTCGCGACGCTCGAGGACGCGCGTCTCGATCCCCTCGAGCATGCGGCCGAGGATGCCCTCGGCGTCGAGTCCGTCGCGCACGAGCGCGCTCGGCGACGGGGCGTGCTCGACGCGCGCCGCGAGACCGTCGATCAGCGCCGGATCGGCGCCGGGCAGCGCCTGCAGGAGGTAGCCCCCGGCGGCGCCGACGCTCCCGTCGGGCTCGACGAACACGCCGACGGCCACCGCGGACGGCACCTGCTCCGACTCGAGCAGGTAGTGCGCCACGTCGGCGCCGACCTCGCCCGAGACGAGCGGCACGATGCCGCGGTAGGGCGTTCCGCCCACGAGCGGCACGCGCATCACGCAGAGGACGCCGCGCCCGACGCGCGCCGCCGACGTCGAGCTTGCCGTTGCGCGGCGGAAGGTGGGTGTCGGGTCGCGCGACGAAGCCGCGGACCGTGCCCTCCGGCGTGGCGTCGACCAGCATCCGGCCGAGCGGGCCGTCGCCGCCGAACTCGAGCGAGAGCCGCTCGTCGCGCTTGAGCGTGCCGGCCAGGAGGAGCGCGGCGGTGAGCGCGCGGCCGAGGGCGGCGGTCGCGGTCGGCGCGGTCCCGTGACGGCGCCGTGCATCCTCGACCAGCTCGGTCGTGACCGCCGCGAGGCCGCGGACGGCGCCGTCGTCGCCGAGCGTGCGGACGAGGCCGTCAGCCACGACCGGGACCTCCCTCGCGCGCCGCCTCGCGGAGCGCCTCCAGCATGCGTGGCGCGGGGACGAAGCCGACCAGCCGCTGACGCTCCACGCCGTCCGGGCCGAGGAACACGTAGGTCGGGACGCCGGGCACGCGGAAGCGCTGCATCAGCGCGCTGGTGACCTCGTTCTCCTCGGTGACGTCGGCCTTGAGCGTGACGAACTCGCCCGCGTGCTCGACCACGGCCGGATCCCGGAACGTGGTCCGGTCCATCTCGCGGCACGGCAGACACCACGTCGCCTCGAAGTCGATCAGCACCGGCCGGCCGTCCGCGCGCGCCTCGACGAGCGCCGCCTCGGAGAAGGGCTGCCATGCGATCGGCGGAGCCGACGGCTCGACGAAGACGCCTCCCAGGCCGACGGCGATCGCGCCGACGCCCGCGAGGCGCGCGAGCGAACGCAACGCGCCGCTCGCCGGGGGCCACACGAAGCCGAGCCCGACGCCGCCACCGACGAGGAGCACCGCCCAGGCGATCGGCAGCCACGCGGGCGGCAGGAGCGGCGTGGCGAAGTGGAGCGCCAGGCCGAGGAGCAGCACGCCGAACAGGCGCTCCATCCAGCCGAGCCACTCGCCGCCGCGCGGGAGGCGGCGCAGCCGGCCCGCCGCCAGCGCGAGCGCCACGTAGGGCGCGCCGAGTCCGACGCCGAGGGCGAAGAAGAGCGCGAACCCGAGCGGGGACGGACTGCCGCGCGCCGACGAACAGCAGGAGCCCGACGACGATCGGCCCGATGCACGGCGCGGCGACGATGCCCATCGTCAGGCCCATGAACAGCGCCCCGAGTGCCCCTTCCCCCGCACGGCCGGCGAACTGCATCACCCCCTGCGGCATGCGCACCTGCCAGAGACCGAAGTTGCTGAGCGCGAGGGCGACCATCAGGGCGACGATGCCACCGAGGACGGCCGGCCGCTGCAGCGCCGCACCGAACACCGATCCGGTGAGCGCCGCCGCGACGCCGAGTGCGGAGAACGTGAGACAGATGCCGAGGACGTAGCAGAGCGCCCGCCCGACGCTGCCGCGCTCCTCGCCCGTCCGGCCGCCGAAGAAGGCGACCGTCACCGAGATGAGCGGGTAGACGCACGGCGTGAGGTTGAAGGCCGCGCCGAGCACGGCGACCCACAGGAACGTGAGGCCCCATCCCCAGCGGTCGACGAACGCCGCGACGTCGTCCCCCGCCGCGGCGGCCGCGTCGCGTCGCGCCACCGACAGCTCGAGGGTCCGCGGCGGCAGGCAGTGCGTGTCGTCGCAGGCCTGGTAGCGGAGCGTCCCGCGCAGCCCGTCGGCCGGCCCCGCAAGCGGCGCCGTCATCCGCACGCGTGCCCTCGTAGAGCGCCATCGGCTTGCCGGCGCTGAACGGCAGGACACGGTCGACGGCGTCGGGGTAGCGCACCGCGCCCACGGTGGTTCCGGCGGGGGCCACGAGCGTCAGGCTCGTGGGAATCAGGAACGGATCCTTCGGCTGCGCGGCGTTGACGTGCCACCCCGGGGCGATGGTGATCTCGGCCACCACTTCGGAGGCGGAGGTCGTCAGTTTGCCGGTGACGATCTGATCGGCCGCGAGGGCCGGGACGACGGCCGCGAGCGCGGACAGGAGGGCGAGGAGGCGGGCCAAGCGCGTCAGCGGCGACCGCGCGCCTTGCGCGGCCGCGCCGCGGGCGACGAGGGGACCTCGGCGGCGACCTCGCCCGCAGCCGTCAGCGGAACCGTCTCGACGATCTCGAGCCCGTAGCCGAAGAGGCTCACCAGACGCAGCGGCGTGTTGGTCATCCAGCGGATCTTGCCGACGCCGACGTCGCGCAGGATCTGGGCGCCGATCCCGAAGTCGCGGAACGTGCTCGAGACCGGGTGTTCCGTCCCACGACCTCGGCGTGGCGAAGGCCTCGAAGCCCCGTCCTCCGCGTCGGAGATACAGGATGACGCCCTTCCCCTCGATCGCGACCCGCTCCATCGCCCGGTGGAGCAGCGTCCGCGTGTCGCGCTCCTGGTAGCCGAACACGTCGCCGGCGAGGTACTCGAGGTGCGGGCGCACCAGCGTCGGCTCGTCGGGGCGGATGTCGCCCTTCACCAGGACCAGGTGCTCGGCGTCGTCGACGTCGGTGGTGTAGACGATCGCGCGGAACTCGCCGCCGCCCGCGTCGCGATCCGCGACTCCGCGACCCGATGGACGAGCGACTCGCGGCTCAGCCGATACTCGATCAGCGACGCCGATGGTCGCGATCTTCAAGTCGTGCTGCTCGGCGAAGCGCTCGAGGTCGGCGAGGCGCGCCATCGCGCCGTCCTCGCGGATGATCTCGCAGATCACCCCGGCGGGCTCGAGCCCGGCGAGGCGCGCGAGGTCGACCGAGCCCTCGGTCTGCCCGGCCCGAACCAGAACGCCTCCGCGGCGCGCGCGCAGCGGAAAGACGTGGCCGGGCGTGACCAGGTCGGTCGGACGTGCGTCGGGCCGCGCGGCGGTGCGGATCGTGGTGGCGCGATCGACCGCCGATATCCCGCGACCGATGCCGTGCCGCGCGTCGACCGAGACCGTGAAGGCGGTGCCGAGCGGCGCGCGGTTCTCCTGCACCATCATCTGCAGGCCGAGCCGGTCGCAGGCGTCCTCGGTGAGCGGCAGGCAGATCAGCCCGCGCGCCGTGGGTGGCCATGAAGTTGATCTGCTCGGCCGTGACCCGCTCGGCGGCGACGCAGAGGTCGCCCTCGTTCTCGCGGTCCTCGTCGTCCATGAGGATGACCATCCGCCCGGCGCGGATCTCGTCGAGCGCGTCCCCGATGGAGACGATGCGACTGCCCCCCATGGCCCGGGAATGATACGCGGGGTGGTCGATCGAGGCCAGCGGGCCCCGCGAGGGCTACTCGACCGTGACGCTCTTCGCCAGGTTGCGCGGCTGGTCGACGTCGGTGCCGCGGTAGACCGCGACGTGGTACGCGAGCAGCTGGAGCGGGATCGTCAGCAGGATCGGCGTCAGCAGCTCGTTGGTCGTCGGCACCGCGATGACCTCCCAGGCGACGTCCTCCAGCTCGGGCGAGGGCGGCGTCGGTGACGACGATGATGCGCCCGCCGCGCGACTCGACCTCCTTCAGGTTGGAGAGCGTCTTCTGGAAGACGGCGTCGTGCGGGATCAGGACGACGACCGGCATCTCCTCGTTGATGAGCGCGATCGGCCCGTGCTTCATCTCGCCCGCCGGATAGCCCTCGGCGTGGATGTAGGAGATCTCCTTCAGCTTGAGCGCGCCCTCGAGCGCGACCGGGTAGTTGATGCCGCGGCCGAGGTAGAGGAAGTCCTGCGCCTGGCCGTACTTCTTGGCGACGCGCTCGATCTGCTTGCTCGCGCCCGAGGCACCTCCTTCACCAGCGCCGGCAGCGCGACCAGGTCGCTCACCAGCTGCGCGGCCGCGCTCGGCGTCGAGCACGCCGCGGCGCCGGCCGAGGTGGAGCGCGAGCAGGTAGAGCGCCGTCAGCTGCGTGGTGAACGCCTTGGTGCGACGCGACGCTGATCTCCGGACCGGCGTGCGTGTAGAGCACGGCGTCGGCGCGCGCGCGCGATCGACGAGTCGACGACGTTGCAGATCGCCAGCACCGGCGCGCCGCGCTCGCGCGCCGCCTCGACCGCGGCCAGCGTGTCGGCCGTCTCGCCCGACTGCGAGACGACGATCAGCAGCGTGCTCGGGTCGAGGATCGGGATCGCGGTAGCGGAACTCGCTGCCGTAGTCGACCTCGCACGGGATGCCGGCGAGGCTGCTCGATCAGGAACTTGCCGACCAGGCAGGCGTGCCACGCCGTGCCGCAGGCGACCAGCACGCAGCGCTCGATGTCGGTCGAGCAGGCGCTCGGTGACCTCGACGTCGAGCTGACGTCGCCCTCCTCCTGCAGGATGCGGCCGCGCATGGTGTCGATGATCGCCTGCGGCTGCTCGTGGATCTCCTTCAGCAGGAAGTGCTTGTAGCCGCCCTTCTGCGCCGTGACCGGGTCCCAGGCGATGACGCGCGGCTCGCGCGCGACGGGCTCGCCGTCGAACGTGGTGATCGACGACCTTGTCGCGCGGTCACCTCGGCCACCTCGCCGTCCTCGAGGAAGAGGACGCGGCGGGTGTGGTCGAGCATGCGCCGGGATGTCGGAGGCGACGAAGTTCTCGCCGTCGCCGAGCGCCGATGACGATCGGCGTCGCGCTCTTGGCCGCGACCAGGCGGTCGGGCTCGTTCTCGGACAGCACGACGATCGAGAACGAGCCCTGCGAGCTGTCGCGACGGCGCGGCGGGTGGCGTCGGCGAGCCCGAGGCCCTGCTGCACGCAGCTCGTCGATCAGGTGCGAGATGACCTCGGTGTCGGTCTCCGACGCCATCGTGCGGCCGCGCGCTTCGCAGCTGCGCGCGCAGCTCGAGGTAGTTCTCGATGATGCCGTTGTGGATGACGACGACCTTGCCGGCGCGGTGCGGGTGCGCGTTCTGCTCCGACGGCCGGCCGTGCGTCGCCCAGCGCGTGTGGCCGATGCCCGGCGTGCCGGTGAGCGGCTGCTCGCGCAGCAGCGCCTCCAGGTTGTCGAGCTTGCCGACGCAGCGGCGCACCTCGATGTGGCCGTCGCTGAGCGTCGCCAGCCCGGCCGAGTCGTAGCCGCGGTACTCGAGCTTGCGCAGCCCGGCGACGAGGATGGGGCTCGCCTCACGCGGTCCGACGTATCCGACGATGCCGCACATCATTCCTACGCCCTCCGCCGCCGCGCCCGCGCGGCGCGGTCTTCGCGCTTGATCCGTCCTGCGGCTTCGCCCGAGCCTTCGTGGCCGGCGCCGCGGGCGCGCTCGGGGCGCCGGCAGCGCGGCGCGCCGACGCTCGACCCAGCCCGGGATCACGCGCTGCGGCGCGCGCGCACGACGAGCGCCCCGGCGGGCACGTCCCGCGTGACGGTGGTGCCGGCGCCGACGTAGGCGTCGTCGCCGACCGTCGACCGGCGCGACGAGCTGCGTGTCGCTGCCGATCTGGACGCGGGCGCCGATCACGGTGCGACGTGCTTCGGTCGAAGCCGTCGTAGTTGCAGGTGATCGTGCCGGCGCCGACGTTGGTGTCGGGGCCGATCTCGCAGTCGCCGAGGTAGGTCAGGTGGTTCGCCTTCGTGCCCGCGCCGAGCGACCGCCTTCTTGGTCTCGACGAAGTTGCCGATGTGGACGCGCTCGGCGAGCTGCGTTCCCGGGCCGGAGCCGCGCGAACGGTCCGATGATCGCCTCGGCGCCGATCTCGGCGCTCCTCGCACGCAGCAGCCGAAGCGGAGATGGACGCCGTCGCCGAGCGTCGCGTCGACCAGGAACGCGGTGCCGTCGAGGCGGCAGCCGCGGCCGATGCGCGTCGCGCCGCGCAGCGTCGACGTTCGGTCCGATCACGGTGTCGCGCGCCGATCGTCGACCTCGGGGCCGATGTAGGCCGTCGCCGGGATCCTCGAAGGTCACGCCGGCGGCCATCCAGCGCTCGACCGATCTCCGCCTGCAGCATCGCTCTCCATCCGCGCCAGCTCCGCCCGCGTGTTGATGCCCGCGACCTCCTCCGGACGCTGCAGCTCGACGGTGACGATCCGCTCGCCCGCCGCGCGCCGCGAGGCCGACGACGTCGGTGAGGTAGTACTCGCCCTGGGCGTTGTCGGCGCGCAGCTCGCCGAGGCAGCGGCGCGCAGCGCCGACGACCGGACGCAGTAGAAGCCGGGGTTGATCTCGGTGATGGCGCGCTCCGCCGCGGTGGCGTCGCGCTCCTCGACGATGCCGCGTGACCTGGCCGTCGGGTCCACGAACGATCCTTCCATAGCCGGTCGGGTCTTCAAAGCGGACGGTCAGGAGCGAGAGGTCGCGCCGCCCTCGCGCGGTGGGCTCGAAGCAGTGCCGCGCAGGGTCTCGGCACGGATCAGCGGGACGTCGCCGTAGAGGATCAGCACGTCGCCGTCGAAGTCGGCGAGCGCGGCGCCGCGCAGCGGACCGCGTGGCCGGTGCCGCGTTGCTCCGCCTGGAGCGCCGTCGGTCACGCCGGCGAGGCCCGCGCTCCGTGCGGCCGCGGTCACCGCGTCGGCCTGATGCCCGACGACGACGACGACGCGGTCCGCGCCGAGCGCGCGCAACGCCGCCAGCGGCTAGTGCAGCAGCGGGCGTCCCGCCAGCTCGTGCAGCACCTTGGCGCGGTCGGACTTCATCCGGGTCCCCAACCCCGCCGCCAGCACGATCGCCCCCGTGGGACGCGTGTCCTTCATGAAGGGCGTCGCCCTACCAGATCCATCCGGCGTTTGCAGCCGCGCACCGCTTCTCGCACAATCCGGCGCGAGGATCGGCGGCATGACCGGAGCGCGTCACGTGTGGAGTGGTTGGGCGGCGGTGCTGGCGGTGGGGATCACCGCGGCGCTCGTTGGGTGCACGACCACCCGGCCGGTACCCGTCCCGGAGATCATCGACGACGAGACGCGCCTGCCGTGGGCCGTCAACGAGCCCTGGTTCGTCGTCGTCCGCCGCCAGTGCCGTACGCTCGACGTGTACCACCAGGGCGTCCGCGTCGGCAGCTATCCCGCCGTCTTCGGCGTCGGAGGACGGGGCCGCAAGCTCTACGAGGGCGACCTGCGGACGCCGGTCGGACTGTACAAGATCATCGACATCCACCCCCATGCACGCTGGACGCACTTCATGCTCCTCGACTACCCGAACCTCGACGACCGGCGTCAGTACGCCGTGGCGGTCTCGGACGGACGCGTCCCGGTTCGGGGCGATCGCTACGCGGGCATCGGCGGCGCGATCGGCATCCACGGCACCGACAGGCCCGAGGTGAACGAGCGCGGCGAGGACTGGACCCTCGGCTGCATCTCGCTCTCGAACGACGACATCCAGCGGCTGGTCGCCCTGGTTCCCGTCGGTACGTTCGTCCTGATCGAGGACTGACCGGGGGATCACGCGACGCGCTGGAGCGGCTCGCTCTCCGACGCGGCCGTCGGCTCGTACGGGAGGGTCACGACGAACTTCGTGCCGGCGCCGAGCTTCGACGTGACCTGGATACGCCCACCCAACAGGCGCACGTAGCGATCCACGATCGCCAGACCCAGCCCGACGCCGCCCTGCGGGCGGTCCTTCTCCGGGCGGAGCTGATGGAACGGCTCGAACACCTTGGCGAGATCCTCGCGCGATATCCCCGGACCCGTGTCCTCGACCCGCATCTCCACGCGCCGATGCTGCGCGTCGTCGCGAACCGAGACGGTGATCGAACCCCGGGTGGTGAACTTGATCGCGTTGTTCACCAGGTTGTCCATGACGATGCGGAGCTTCGCCGGATCGGTGCGCACGCTCGGCAGCACGGGCGGCACCATCCAGTCGAAGCGTACGCCCGCGGCGAGCGGCATGCGCTCGCGCTCGCGCATCTCCGTGAGCCAACGCTCGAGGATGACGTGCTCGAAGTGCACGGGCACCTTCCCCGCGTCGAGCTTGCCCAGGTCGAGCACGCTGTCGACCATCTGCATCAGGTTGCGCGCCGCTTCGCGCACGCGCCGGACGAGCCGCTCGCGGTCGCTCTCGCCGCCGCCGAAGCTGCGGTCGAGCAGCATCTCGGAATAGCCCATGATGATGTTGAGCGGCGTGCGCAGCTCGTGCGACATGTTCGCGACGAATTCCGACTTGAGCCGGCTGGCCTCGACGGACTCGGCGTACAGCCGGCGCAGCTCCTCGGTGCGCTCCGCCACCTTGTTCTCGAGCTCGCGCGCCCAGGCGAAGCCGCGGTCGGCGCGCTGGCGCTCGTGCTTGATCTGCCCCAGGACGTGTCCGTAGAAGAGCGCGACCGTGTAGAAGAAGACCACGTGGAGGAGATCACGCGAGTTGAGGAGTGACGTCTCGTTGCTGAAGTAGAGGTTCGCGGCGCTCACCACGGTGCTGCCGATCAGCGCGATGACCGGCTTCTCGCCGACCGTGGCGAGGAAGAGCACGAAGAAGTACAGGAGGAAGAGCTCCTGTCCCGAGGCGCCCGTCTGGTGGAGCGCCCACGACACCCACAGGGTGTCCGCGATCATCACCGGCGCCTCGATGTACCACGCGAAGATGTAGTCCGCGGGAGCCATCGACAGCGCGACGTTGCTCGCCAGGGCCATGGCGATCATCACCGCGGGGCCGGCGCTCACCGTCTCGTCCGGGTGCTGGAAGATGACCAGGTACGAGGCCGCGACGATGAAGACGTAGCGGAGGACGATGAAGAGGCCCTTCCGTCCGCCGCCCGCGTGCCGGAATGTCTCCGGATCGAGCATCAGCAGGTGAGTTTGCAACCCCCATGCCAGCGGCGTCACCCGATTGGCGCCTCGAGTGCCCGTCCCTGTGCGGGTCTCTGGTGGCGCACCATGGGCATCTGTGCCACCCGAGCGGCGAATACTTGACCCTCCGCCGCAGGCGTGTCACACACAAACCTGTGAATCTTGGCCGTCCGATCCCCCGCATCTGGTGGTGGCCGCCCCTGTAGGCGGTCCGGACGGTACACGTACAGTTCCAGGAGCCGCCTTCGTCCGAGGCGGCTTTTCTTTTGGGGATTGGTCGCTTAGGACGAGGCCCGGCTCCCACGAGGAGGCCAGGTCATGAGTCCAGAGCGATACCGAACCCGCGGCGGGATCACCGTCGAGCGGACCGTCGACGACGTCCCCCATGCGGACGCGATCGAACCCGTGCTCGACGCGCTCGACCAGCGTCGCGGCGTCGTGCTGGCGTCGAGCTACGAGTACCCGGGGCGCTACACGCGCTGGGACATGGGCTTCGTCGACCCCCCGCTCGTCTGGTCGCGCGCGGGCGCGACGGTCGCGTCGAGGCGCTGAACGACGCGCGGCCGGGTCCTCGTCCCCGCGATCGCGCGCGGCGCTCGACGGGCCTCGCGGCCGTCGAGTCGTCGAGCACCGACGACGCGGGCGTGCAGCGCCACCATCCGCGAACCGGAGGGCCGGTTCGCCGAGGAGGAGCGCAGCCGCCAGCCGTCGGTCTTCTCGGTGCTGCGCGCCCTCGTCGACCTGTTCGGCTGCGCCCGACGATCCGCACCTCGGTCTCTACGGCGCCTTCGGCTACGACCTCGCGCTTCCAGTTCGAGCCGCTCCGGCTGCGTGCTCGCCGCGGCCCGCGCGACCAGCGCGACCTCGTGCTCTACCTGCCCGACGAGCTGCTCGATCGTCGACCACCGCCGCGAGCGCGCGACGCGGCGGCGCTACGACTTCGTCGTCGAGGGACGCTCGACGCATCGGGCTGCCGCGCGAGCGGCGCGATCGCCGCCCTACGCCGGCGCCGCGACGCGTCGAGCGGCCGTGCGACCACGCGCCCGGCGAGTACGCCGCGCGTCGTGCGCGTGGCGCGCGGACGCCTTCCAGCGCGGCGACCTCTTCGAGGTCGTGCCCGGGCAGACCTTCTTCGAGCCGTGTCTCGCGTCGCCCTCGGAGCTCTTCCGCCGGCTGCGCGAGCGCAATCCCGCGCCCTACGGCTTCCTGATGAACCTGGGCGAGCGGGAGTACCTGATCGGCGCCTCGCCCGAGATGTACGTGCGCGTCGAGGGCGACCGCGTCGAGACGTGCCCGATCTCGGGCACGATCGCGCGCGGGCGCGATCGCGCTCGAGCGACGCCGCGCAGATCCTCAAGCTGCTCAGCTCGACCGAAGGACGAGTCGGAGCTGACGATGTGCACCGACGTCGACCGCAACGACAAGTCGCGCATCTGCGACCCCGGCAGCGTGCGCGTGATCGGCCGGCGACAGATCGAGATCTACTCGCGCCTGATCCACACCGTCGACCACGTCGAGGGACGGCTGCGCCCCGGGCTTCGACGCCCTCGACGCGTTCCTGGCGCACGCGTGGGCGGTCACCGTGACCGGCGCGCCCAAGGCCTGGGCGATGCAGTTCATCGAGGACCACGAGCGGTCGCCGCGCGCGTGGTACGGCGGCGCCGTCGGCCTCGTCGGCTTCGACGGCAACATGAACACGGGGCTCACGCTGCGCACGATCCGCGTGCAAGGACGGCGTCGCGCAGGTGCGCGTCGGCGCGACGCTGCTCTACGACTCCGATCCCGACGAGGAGGAGCGCGAGACGCGCATCAAGGCGTCGGCGCTGCTCGACGCGATCCGCCGTGCCGCGCGGCGTCGCGCTCGAGCCGGCCGCGCGATCGTTCCGCAGCCCGGGCGCGGGCAGGCGCATCCTGCTCGTCGATCACCAGGACTCGTTCGTGCACACGCTCGCCAACTACCTGCGGCAGACCGGCGCCGAGGTGTTCACGCTGCGCGCGCGGCTTCCCGCACGGCGAGCTGGACCGCGCTGCGGCCCGACCTGGTCGTGCTCTCGCCGGGGCCCGGCGACGCCGACGGACTTCGACGTCTCGGGCACGCTCGGCGCCGCTGTCGAGCGCGGCGCTTCCCGGTGTTCGGCGTCTGCCTCGGCCTCCAGGGGATGGTCGAGCACTTCGGCGGCGCGCTCGGCGTGCTCGACTACCCGATGCACGGCAAGCCGTCGTGTGATTCGCGTGCGCGGCGGCCGGCTCTTCGACGGGCCTGCCGCAGCGAGTTCCGCGCGGCGCGCTACCACTCGCTCTACGCGATGCGCGACGCGCTGCCGCCGGACCTGCGAGGTGACGGCGGAGAGCGACGACGGCGTCGTGATGGCGGTCGAGCACGCACGCTCGCCGCTCGCCGCGGTGCAGTTCCACCCCGAGTCGATCCTGACGCTCGACGACGAGGTCGGCATCCGCCTGGTGCGCAACGTCGTCGCCACCCTCACTGGCAGGCGAGGCTGAACGACCAGGTGTACGTCTCGCCGCCGACCGCCAGCGTCGCCTGGTACGTGGCGCCCTTCCGGAGCACGTCCTTCGGGATGATCACGACCGCCCGGCGGTTGCCGAGCGAGTCGCCGGGGCTGCCGGCGAAGACGCAGTGCTCGACGGCCGCGCCGTCGCGCGTGACCGAAGAGCTGGTGACGTTGGGGGCGACGTTCGGCGGCAGCTGGACGATCAGCGGCAGCCCCGTTGGCGCCGTGTACCCGGGGCAGGAGGCGAGCGGATCGGGGTTTTCCGTCCCGTCGTAGCGGTCGAGCGGCACGCGCGTGCCGTCGCCGGGGAAGAGGATCGGGAACGACACGCCGGCCGTCGAGCCGCCGCGGCCGGTCAGCACGTCGAGCGCCGCGCCGCTCTGCATCGACCCGCTCGAATCGTGGGCGATGCCGAAGCCGACGCGCGTGAGCGTCGGGTCGAGGATGCCGATCGCGTGATACGGACCCCGCATCCAGAGGTCGATCGGCCCGGTTTCGGTCATCGTGGGCTGGGAGGCGGCAGCGACATTGCTCCGGCTCGCGGCCAGGTTGCCCTCGTCCGTGTAACCGGGTTTGCTCGCATCCTCGGAGTGCCCGATCACGTCGTTGCGGACGACGTACTTCGCGTGCGCGAGGTCGCCGGCGGACAGCGTCGGGTCCTCGACCACGGCCGGCAGTCCGGCGAGGCTGCGATAGAGGTTCAGCGCCGCGAGCCATCCCCCGGCGCCCGACGCGTTGCAGCTCCCCGATGTCGGCGGGCCTCCGCCGCCACCCTTGGGACACGCGGCGATGCACCCCTTGAAGGTCTGCTTGCAGGCCGCCTTCGCCGACGTCCGGCTCGCGCGCGCGACCTTCATGCAGGCGCGACGCTCGGGCGGCGTCGGGCTCGTCGCGCAGGCCGCTTTCGCCGTCGCGAAGGCGCCACCGGCCGCGGTCATACAGCCGGCCTTGGTGCTCTTGCAGGCAGCCTTGCAGGGATTGGCGGCCGAGGCCGGCGTCAGGGTCGCGAGCAGGACCAGCGAGGAAAGGGCCCAGCGCGTCGTCATGCTGACTACCTCGCCAGAGCAATAGCCGAGTGTCGAGCGACGGTCCAGCGACGGAGGCGTCAGCCGTCGAGCGTGCGCCGGATCGCCGCTTCCAGCTCCGGGAGCCACGCGTCGAGCGGGCGGTCGGCGTCGACGACGATCTCGAGCTTGCCCTTGTTCTTCCCCGTGTCGAGCACCCGCACGGAGCCGGGCGACGCCGGCTTGAGCGGGATCACCACTGCCTCGCGCGAGATCCCGAGACGGTCGAGTATCTCGAAGATGCGCTCGATGTCCTTGAGCGTGACCGCCGCCATCACCCCTCCGCCGTCCGCAGCGCGGCGCTCGAGGACTCGGGCGTCTGCAACGTCCGCAACCAGACGCGCACTGCCTCGAAGACGATGAGGACGACCAGCACCATGAAGAAGCCGGTGACCGCGGCGTCGAGGCGCAGGTTGAAGATCTGCACGCTGCAGCGTCGCGGACGCGTCTCGGCGGCGAGCCGTGCCGGCGGCGAGCTGCGCCGCGAGCTTGTCCGCCTGCGCCAGGAAGCCGAGCGCCGGATCGGGCGACAAGATCTTCTGGTAGCCCGCGGTCATGGTCACGGCGAGCAGCCAGGCGAGCGGCACGAGCGTCGATCCAGGCGTAGCGCGCCCGGCCGCCGCGGATGAGGAACGTCGTCGCGACGGTGAGCGCGATCGCGGCCAGCAGCTGGTTGGCGATGCCGAACAGCGGCCACAGGATGTTGATGCCGCCGAGCGGGTCGATCGACCCCCTGGTAGAGGAAGTACCCCCACGACGCGACGACGATCGTGCTGGTGAGCAGCACGCTCGGATACCAGCTCGTGCGCCCGAGCGGCGCCCAGACGTGGCCGAGCAGGTCCTGCAGCATGAAGCGGCCGACGCGCGTGCCGGCGTCGAGCGTCGTCAGGATGAACAGCGCCTCGAACATGATCGCGAAGTGGTACCAGAGCGCCAGCGCGGTGCCGCTCATGGTCTCGCGCGAAGATGTGCGCCATGCCGACCGCCAGGCTCGGCGCGCCGCCGGTGCGCGCGAACAGCGTCCGCTCGCCGATCTCGGCGGCGAGCGTCGCCATCTCGCTCGGGCGTGACCGGGAAGCCCCATGCGGTGATCGTCGCCGTCGCGACGGCGGGATCGGCGCCGACCACGCCCGCCGGGCTGTTGATCGCGAAGTAGACGCCCGGGCTGCAGCGCCGCCGCGGCGACCATCGCCATGATGGCGACGAACGACTCGAGCAGCATGCCGCCGTAGCCGATCATCGGCGCGTCGGTCTCGTCGCGCAGCAGCTTCGGCGTCGTGCCGGACGAGATCAGCGAGTGGAAGCCGGAGATCGCGCCGCAGGCGATGGTGATGAAGACGAACGGGAACACCTTGCCGGCGAAGATCGGGCCCGGTGCCGTCGACGAAGCGCGTGACGGCCGGCAGCTGCGACCTCGGGCCGCATGACGACGATGCCGACGGCCAGCGCGGCGATCGTCCCGAGCTTGACGAAGGTCGAGAGGTAGTCGCGCGGCGCCAGCAGCAGCCAGACCGGCACGCACCGAGGCCGCGAAGCCGTAGAGGATGATCGCCCAGGCGAGCGCGGGGCCCGAGAGTGAACAGCGCCGGCCCGAGCGCCGGATGCTGGTCGACCCAGCGCCCGCCGACCAGCGCCGCGGCGAGCAGCACGAGGCCGATGACCGTCGCGCCCGGTCACGTCGTGCGGGCGGACGCCCTTCATGTACCAGCCCATCAGCATCGCGATCGGGATCGTCGCGCCGACCGTGAACGTGCCCCACGGGCTGTGGCGGAGCGCGTTGACGACGACCAGCGCCAGCACGGCGATCAGGATGACCATGATGAAGAAGACGCCGACCAGCGCCGCGAAGCCGCCGACCGGACCGATCTCGTCCTTCGCCATCTGTCCGAGCGAGCGGCCGTCGCGGCGCAGGCTGCCGCAGAGGATGCAGAAGTCCTGCACCGCGCCGCCGAGCACGACGCCGACGAGGATCCAGAGCGTGCCCGGGCAGGTAGCCGAACTGCGCCGCGAGCGTCGGGCCGATCAGCGGTCCGGGACCGGCGATGGCCGCGAAGTGGTGCCCGAAGACGACCCAGCGGTTGGTGGGCACGAAGTCGCGCCCGTCGTTGATCCGCACCGCCGGCGTCAGGCGACGGTCGTCGAGGGCGAAGACCTTGGCGGCGAGGAAGGCGCCGTAGAAGCGGTAGGCGATCGCGTAGACTGCAGACCGCCGCGACGACGAACCAGACCGCGTTGACCGTCTCGCCGTGCAGCCACGCGAGGACGGCGATCGCGTACGCGCCCAGCAGGGCGACGGCCGTCCATGCGAGGGCCCGCAGCATGCGGGCGCCCTTATGCCATTCGGTCGATCAGGGAACCAGGGCGTCGAGCGCCGCGCGGGCCCGACCGAGCTGCCGCACCAGGTCGTTCGCTGCCGCCGGATCCAGCTTCGCGCGTCCCTTCTCGACCGCCGTCTGGAAGTCCGCGAGCAGCTTCGCCGAGCGCTTCAGCGCCGCCGTCGCCTTGGGGCCGGTGCCGCGGGCCTTGCTCAGCTGGGCCCCGATCTTCGTCGTCCGCTTGAGCAGACGGCGCTCGAGGACCTTGCTCTTCACCGCGCCGGCGGTGCGGAGCACGGCGGCGGACGCGTTCACCCGGCAGCTGACCCCGTCGAGGCCCGGTGCGGCCAGGTTGCTGCACGTACCGCCGTCGCAGGTGTCGGTGGTGCAGACGTCCTGGTCGTCGCATCCCCCGGTGCAGGTGCGCGGCGTCGTGGTGCTGGTGGTGGTGCTGCTGCTGGACGTCGTGGTCACCGGCAGCGACGTGCTGCTGCTGGTCGACGTGCTCGTGGAGGTACTGGTCGTGGTGCTCGTCGTGGTCGACGTGCTGGTCGTCCCGCCGCCACCGAGCGTGGTCGAGGTGGTCGTGGCCCCGGGCACCGTGGTGGTCGTCGTCGCGCCCGGAGCGAGCGTGGTCGAGGTGGTGGTCGGCGGCGACGGGCAGGCAAGGGCCGACTGCATGACCTGCGGCGAGGGCACGACGACGGCCGTCGCCAACACGAATGTCGGCCGCTGCGTGCAGAAGAAGAAGTTGTTGTCGCCGTCGCTCGGCGGCACATTGCGGATGTCGCGGGCGGTCACCTGGCCGGCGACCGTGACCGCGCCACTGGCGGTGAACTCGTTCAGGCTGTCGGCGCCGTCCGACGTGATCTTGGACCCCGCCTGGATGTCGATCGTCTTCGCCTGGAACGTGAGCGTCCCCTCGTCGACACCGGTGCTGGTCGTGAGGCGCCCCGCCGGGCCCACCGTGATCGCATCCTCGGCGCTCACGTCGAGCGTTCCACCGAGATCCCCACCGCCGTCGGCGTCGACCTCCCCCTGGAAGTCCACGTCGTCGCCGGCCGCGACGTCGAGCTCGCCGCCGAAGTCGGCGCCGCGCAGGCGGATCTGTGCCTTGGGCGCCAGGGTCACATCGGCGCCAGCGGCGAAGTCCAGCCAACCGCCGTCGCCTTCCCCGTTCCCGACGGCCTCGACGCTGCCCTCCAGGTCGATGCTGATGTTGCCGGTGTCGGCGGTCAGGTCGATCGACCCCCCCGAGTCGCCGCTGGAGAGGATCCGACCCTGGATCGCCACGTTCCGGAACGCACGAATGCTGACGTCGCCCCCGTCGTCGTCCACGAGCGTGGCCGAGACGTCGACTCGGGCGAGCGTGTTGCCACTGGCCTGAATGAGGACATCTCCCGTGCGGGCCAGGAGCTCGACGCCCCACGCCGGTGCCGCGATCCGCGCGCCGGGTTCGAGCGTGACGCTGCCCGCCCTGATTATGACCGTCGTATCCGCGGTGATCTGCCGGCGCTTCATGACGAATGGCCGGTTGCCGAAGTCGAGCAGGATGGCCGCCGGCCCCGAGAGGTTGAGGTCCGTGTCGAGGATGCAGGGGACCGAGTCCGCCGCCGGAGGGCACACGTCGTTGGACATGATCGTGACTCCGAACGCGGGTGCAGCGGCCAGGAGACACAGACCGATCAGGGTGGAGCGCATCGGGCGCGGACACTACGCCAGGTGGGGTGGGAAAGGAATACCACTTGCCGTGGCGTCCGCGAGGGTCACCCATGTTGCGTCGAATGGCCGGGGTCGATAAGCATCGCTAAAGTGCTGTCGAGCGAGCATTAGCGTGCACATCGAGACGCTCAAGGTCTTCTGTGACGTCGTCGAGACGCGCAGCTTCTCCACCGCCGCCTCGCAGAACTTCGTCACGCAGTCGGCAGTGAGCCAGCAGATCCGCATGCTGGAGGAGCGCTATGGCCGGCGCCTGCTGGAGCGCATGCGCGGGAACGTCCAGCTGACGCCCGCCGGGCGAGATCGTCTACCAGACGGCCCGCGAGATCGTGCAGCGCTACCAGGACATGGAGGCCCGGTTGCAGGCGGTCGCGCAGATCGTGGCGGGCACGGTGCGTGTGGCGACCGTCCACTCGATCGGCCTGTACGAGCTGTCGCGCTCGATCAAGAAGTACCTGAAGGCCCACCCGCAGGTGCATCTGCACCTGGAGTACAGCCGCTCGAGCAAGATCTACGAGGACGCGCTCAAGGGGAACATCGACCTGGGCGTGGTCGCCTACCCGACACGCCGCCCCCAGATCACGGTGCTGCCCTTCCGGCAGGACCGCCTGGTGCTCGTCTGCCCACCCAACCACCCGCTGGCGAAGCACCGCAGCGTGTCGGTGAAGAAGCTCGCCGGCGAACCCATGGTGGGCTACGAGCGCGACATCCCGACGCGCAAGGAGACCGACCGTATCCTCCGCCGCTACGGCGTCGAGGTACGCTACGTGATGGAGCTCGACAACGTCGAGACCATCAAGCGCGTGGTCGAGATCGGCCGCGGAATCGCGATCCTCCCCGAGCCGGTCGTGAAGCCGGAGCTACGCACGCGCACGCTCGCCGTCGTCCAGCTCGCCGACGAAACGTTCCTCCGGCCCCTCGGCATCATCCATCGCCAGGGGAAGCACTTCTCCCCCGCCGCCGAAAAGTTCATCGAGTTCCTGCGGGCGGAGCCGTGAAACGTCGTGTCGGTGCGACGGGGCGGTGGGCGCGCGGGGGGCGCCTGCGCTCAGACGCTGCGCGGCACACGCGGCGTCGATTCACCGCGAATTGAGCAGCGCCGCTCCGCGATTCGCGCCTGGCGCCCCCCGCGCGCCCACCGCCCCGTCACGACCGTCCAATCCCGGCATCGCCTCGCTTTCGCTTCGGCGAATGGGAGAACAGCCACAACGACGATTCTGTTGCCGCGCAGCGAGTGCGCGAAAGCGACGCGCGAAGCGCGAGCGTCCTCCCCGCTGCCCTGACGCTGGTCGTGTGACGGGGCGGGCGGGTGCGGGGGCGCCGCCAGGCGCGAATCGCGGAGCGGCGTAGCTGGTGTCGTGTGACCCGACGGCCCGTGTGCCGCGCAGCGTCTGAGCGCGGGCGGCGCCCCCGCGCCCGCCCGCCCCGTCGCCCCGACTACTCGTCCCGCATGGGGGGAAAGAAGATCACATCCCGCAGCGTGTCCGCGTTCGTCACGAGCGCGACGAAGCGGTCGATCCCGAGACCGAGGCCGGAGTTCGGCGGCATGCCGTGCTCCATGCACTCGATGTAGTCGTCCTCCATCATCATGGTCTCGTCGTCGCCCTTGTCGCGGTACTCCTGCTGGGCCAGCATGCGCGCCTTCTGCTCGATGGGGTCGACCAGCTCGGAGTAGGCCTTCACGATCTCCCAGGTGTTGACGACCACCTGGAACATGTCGAGGACGCGCGGGTCGTCGTCGTTGCACCGGGCGAGCGGCACCAGCTCGGCGGGGTGGGCGGTGAGGAAGACGGGCTGGATCAGATGCGGGCGCACCGTCCGCTTGTACAGGCCGTCGACGAGCGCGGGATACGACGGGAAGTCCTTCGGGTCGAGGCCGTGCTCGCGCGCCCGGGGCGCGAGCTTCTCCCAGGTGTCGAGCGTGCCGATGTCGAGGCCCGTTCGCTCGCGCACGGCGTCGGTGAAGCGCAGCTCCGGCCACTCGCCGCCGAAGTCGAGCGCGGTGCCCTGGTACTCGATCCGCGTCCCGCCGGTGAACTCCTGGAGCACCGCCTGGATCAGCTCGCGGATGAGCGTCATGTTGTCGCGGTAGCTCCAGTAGGCGGCGTACCACTCGAGCATCGTGAACTCCTGCAGATGGGACGGGTCCATCCCCTCGTTGCGGAAGTTCTTGCCGATCTCGTAGACGCGCTCGACGCCACCCACGACCAGCCGCTTGAGATACGTCTCGGGCGAGATGCGGAGATAGAGCGAGCGGTCGAGCGCCTCGTGCCGGGTGACGAACGGCCGCGCCGCCGCACCCGACGCCGCGGCCTGCAGGACCGGCGTCTCCACCTCGAGGAAACCGCGCTCGTCGAGGAAGCGACGGATGAAGCGCACGATCTTCGAGCGCAGGACGAAGCGGTCGCGCGTCTCCGGATTGGCGATCAGGTCGAGGTAGCGGCGGCGGTAGCGTGCCTCCTGGTCGACGAGCCCGTGCCACTTCTCTGGCAGCGGACGCAGCGTCTTGGCGAGGAACGTGAGGCGCTTCGCCCGCACCGTGCGCTCGCCGACGCGGGTCGTCCACAGCTCGCCGTCGACGCCGACGAAGTCGCCGATGTCGAGCAGCTTGACGACGGCGTTGTCCTCCTCCGGCAGCACGGCCCGCTCGAAGCTCACCTGGCAGCGGCCGCCGCGATCGAGGAGCGTCGCGAAGGCGAGCTTACCGAAGCTGCGGATGGTGAGCAGCCGGCCCGCGACGCGGACCGGCGTGCCGTCGGGCTCCTTCGCCGCATCCGGCAGGAGGTGGGTCGTGGAATAGCGCCCCGCGTACGGTCGGACTCCCACCTCCCGGAGCTTGGCGAGCTTGTCGAGGCGGGCCTGGCGGTGGTCGTCGCTCATCGCGCGCGAATCCTCGCTCGCGCGCGCCCCGAGCGCAAATCCCCGGCGGTTCTCTTCCGTCGGGATTTGCGCTAGGCCGGCGTTCGGCTCGACATGCCCCGGACGATCCTCCTCCTCATCCTCGCGATGCTCAGCGCGTGCGGTGGCCCTCGGGTCACGGCGCCGCCGTCGTCGGGGTGCAACCGCGTCCAGGCCGTGCGGCAGGTGCGTGGCGTCGAGATCTGCGAGGACGTCTGGACGTGCTCGCGTCCCCCCGGCGGCCAGTGGGATCGGATCGGGCTCCACCGCTTCGCCGCCTGCGCGTCGCCGCCCCGCGGGCCGGTCGTGCTCTTCCTGCCCGGCGCCCACATGAGCGGTGAGGTGCCGTTCACGGAGGCGCGCTCGGACGTGCGGCTCTACCTGGCCGTCGCGGGCATCCGCACGTGGAGCCTCGACTACCGCACGCACATGATCCTCCCGGCGACGACCGCGGACGAGCTCGGCGCCCTCGCCGGCTGGACCGCCGACCTCTTCCGGGACGACGCGCTCTGGTCGGCCGACTTCATCCGCGGCGGCGATCCGGGGCCGCTCTACCTCGCCGGCTTCAGCTTCGGCGGAACCCTGGCCTATCGGCTCGCCGCTCGCGCGCGCGACCGCTTCACCGGGCTGGTGATCCTCGACGCCGCGGGCGAGAGCGCCCAGCCCGCCGCGGAGGGCGGCGGTCCCGCCATCGATGTCGGCTCGAGCCGACTGCCATGGGACGTGCGCAACCGGCTGCTGCGCACGGTGATCGCCAATCCCCGCGCCCCCTCGCCCGTCGCAGGCTACCCGACCGCCGGGGAGACGCTCGCCGACATCCTGTGGACGTCACGCAGCTTCGGGGGCAACGGCGGCCTCAGCGCCGCGCGCGACGGCGTCACCGACGTCCGGACGGTCGCCCAGCTGCTGGTGAGCTACGATCGTTGGTGGCCACGCGCCGCGAACTCCGGAGCCGCACCGAGCCCGTCGGGTACGCTGCCCGTGCTGGCGTTCTCCAGCGGCCGGCTCGGCCCCGCGTGGCACGAGCGGGTGGCCGCCGACGCGCGGCGCTTCGGGGGTGGCGGCGCGGTGGTGAAGGACCTCCCCGGCTGGGGCCACCTCGACGTGCTGGTGGCCAAGGACGCCGCGCGGCAGGTGTTCGAGCCCGTGCGGGCCTTCGTTTCCGGCGACCGGGGCGGTTGACTCTCGCGGAATCGGCCCCGATACTTCCGCCCCTGATGCGGAAGCGAAGAATCGCCGTCGTCGGGGCCACCGGGCTCGCGGGCCAGCAGGCGCTGGTCGCCCTCGAGAACCATCCGTGGTTCGAGGTGACGGCCCTGGCCGCGTCCAGCCGGTCGGCCGGCAAGCCCTATGCGGAGGCGATCCGCGACGCGAGCGGCGCCCGGCGGTGGTTCTGCCGCGAGGAGCCGCCCGCGGCGGCCATGTCCCTGATGGTCCAGGACGCCGAGGCGCTCGACCCCACCACCGTCGATGCGGTCATCAGCTGCGTCGAGAGCGACCCGGCCAAGGTCCTGGAGCCGAAGTACGCCGCGCACGTTCCGGTGCTGAGCACCGCGTCGGCCTTCCGCTACGAATCCGACGTCCCGATCATCGTCCCCGGCGTCAACGTCGCGGCGCACGCGCCGCTGATCGAGCATCAGCGGAAGCAGCGCGGCTGGAAGGGCTTCGTCCTGCCGCAGTCGAACTGCACCGTCGTCGGCATGGTGATCTCGCTGAAGCCCATCCTCGACGCGTTCGGCATCGAGCGCGTGCTCGCGACGACCATGCAGAGCATGTCGGGCGCGGGCCGCTCGCCCGGCGTCATCGGCCTCGACATCCTCGACAACCTGATCCCGTACATCCCGAAGGAAGAGGAGAAGGTCGCGGCCGAGGCCGGGAAGATCCTCGGCACGCTCGGCGAGGGCGGCATCGTCCCGCACGGCGCCCCGCTCGGCGCCACCTGCACCCGCGCCGCGATCATCGAGGGCCACACGGTCTCCCTCACCGTGCAGACCGAGCGCCCCTGCAGCCCGGCCGACGCCGCGGCAGCGATGCGCGCCTTCCGCGGCGACTACGCCGGCCTCGACCTCCCGAGCGCGCCGCAGCACCCGATCATCGTCCACGACGATCCCTTCCGCCCGCAGCCGCGCCTCGACCGCGATCTCGACGGCGGCATGGCGACCAGCGTCGGCCGCCTCCGCGCCGAGCCGGCGCTCCCAAACGCGCTCAAGTACGTCGTCCTGTCGCACAACACGAAGATGGGCGCGGCGAAGGGTGTCGTCCTGGCCGGCGAGCACCTCGTCAAGCTCGGCATGTTGTAGCTGCGGGGCGGGTGGGCGCGGGGGCGCCGCCTGCGCTCAGAGGCTGCGCGGCACCATCGCCATCGATTCACGGCGACGGGAGTCGGGCCGCTCCGCCATTCGCGCCTGGCGGCACCCCCGCGCCCACCCGCCCCGGGATCCCCACGGCGTCGCGTCGAGGTGCACACTGGCATTTCGACCGGGGAGAAGAGGACGCAAGGATTCACGGCGCGCTCGTCGTCGCGACGAACCAGCGCGGCGACGTGACGATCACGCTCACCTGCGCTGCATGACGGGGAGCGGGCGGGCGCGGGGGTGCCGCCAGGCGCGAATGCTTCTCTGAGCGCGGGCGGCGCCCCCGCGCCCGCTCGCTCCCCGTCGCACCGCTACCGGCGCGACGCGCAGGTCGGCGCGACCGGGCACACCGGACACCGCGGCGCCCGCGCCGTGCAGATCGTCGCGCCGAGATCCATCAGCGCCTGGTTCCAGTCCGACGACCGCCGCGGCGGCACGAGCGCGTGCGCGAGACTCCACAGGCGCTTCTGCGTGACGCGCCGACTTGCGCGCGCCGCGGAGGCGGAAGACGCGGGCGAGCACGCGGGCGATGTTGGTGTCGACGGTGCCGACGTCGGCGCCGAAGGCGAGGCTCGCCACGGCATCTGCCGTGTAGCGTCCGATGCCGGGCAGGCGCTGGAGCGACGTCGGGTCGCGCGGGAAGACGCCGCCGTGATCGGCCACCACGGCGCGGGCGGTCGCGTGCAGGTTCCGCGCGCGGGCGTAGTAGCCGAGGCCGGCCCAGCTCTCGCGCACCGCGTCGAGCGGCGCGGCGGCGAGATCCTCGACCGTCGGATAGCGCGTGACGAAGCGGCGCCAGTAGTCCTCCACCCGCGCGACCTGCGTCTGCTGCAGCATGATCTCGCGACACCAGGACCGCGTAGGGGTCGCGTCGCCCCGCGCCACGGCAGCGTCGCGGCGATGCCGGCCGTACCAGCGCAGCAGGCGGCGGCGGAAGGGCAGCGCCCGGGGAGGGAGTCGGCCGTGCGATTTGCGCTCCACACGCGCCCGGCGCCGCGGTACGATGCGAGTCACGAGAGCGTGACTCCATGGGCTGGCTCCGTCGCACCGTCTACGATCTCGCCGCCCGCGCCCTGGCGAAGCCACGCGGCCGCTACAACCTGCACATCCCGACCAGCCTCGACGCCGCTCCGCCGCACGCTCCGCCCGGGCGACGTCATCCTGGTCGACGGCGACCAGCGGGTGAGCGAGGTGATCAAGTACCTCACCCAGAGCACGTGGTCGCACGCCGCGCTCTACGTCGGCGACGAGCTGCTGCGCCGCTCGCCCGCGCGCCGCGCCGACCTCTTCGCCGACCACGGCGACGACGCCGCAGCACCTGGTGGTCGAGGCCCTGATGGAGGCGGGCGTCGACGGCCGTCGCCGCTCGGCAAGTACGCGCACCACAACCTGCGCGTCTGCCGGCCGCATCGGGCTGCGGCGCGACGACCTGCCGCGCATCCTCGACGAGGTGCTCGGCGCAGATGGGCTGCCGCTACGACGTGCAGAACGTCGTCGACCTGGCGCGCTACTTCTTCCCGGTGAGCCTGATCCCGCGGCGGCTCCGCCGCCGCGCGCTCGACTACGGCGGCGGCCTCACCTCCGAGGTGATCTGCTCGAGCCTGATCGCGCGCGCGTTCCAGAACGTCGGCTTCCCGATCCTCCCCGGCGTCACGCCGCGACGAGGCCACGCGACCCGACGTCGTGGCTGCTCGCTGGCTCCACGCGCGCGGCCCCTACCCGGCGCTCTTCCATCGCCAGACGCCCAGCCTGATCACGCCGCGCGACTTCGACCTGTCGCCGTACTTCGAGGTGGTGAAGGTCAACGCCGTCGAGGACACGCGCTTCGACTACCGCCGCATCCGCTGGGCCTGAGCGCGTCACGCCCGCCGGAACGGCGACTCGTAGCGCGCCGCCGCGCCGAGCTCCTCCGCGATCACCAGCAGCCGGTTGTACTTCGCCGTCCGCTCCGAGCGCGCCGGCGCGCCGGTCTTGATCTGACCCGCAGCCGGTGGCGACCGCCAGGTCGGCGATGAACGCGTCCTCGGTCTCGCCCGAGCGATGCGACACGATCGTAGCGGTAGCCGGCGCGCTCGGCGCGCGCCATCGTGGCCCGCGTCTCGGTGAGCGTCCCGATCTGGTTCACCTTGATCAGGATGGCGTTGCCGACCTCTCGGTGATGCCGCGGGCGAGGATGCGGCTCGTTGGTGCACGAAGAGGTCGTCGCCGACGAGCTGCACCGTCGCCGCCGAGCCGGGCCGTGAGCCGCTTCCAGCCGCTCCAGTCGTTCTCGCCGAGCCCGTCCTCGATCGAGACGATCGGGTAGGTCCGGCACCAGCGCTCGAAGAGCGCGATCAGGTCGTCCGACGAGTGGCGCGAGCCGCCGCGCCTTGCGGAAGACGTAGGCGTCGCCCTCGACCAGCTCGCTCGACGCCGTGTCGAGCGCGATCGCGACGTCGCGGCCCGGGACGGAGCCCGCACCTTGCGGATCGCCTCGACCATCAGGTCGAGCGCCTCCTCGTGCGAGCCGAGCGCCGGCGCGAAGCCGCCCTCGTCGCCGACGGCGGTGGTGTGCCCGGCGGCGTTCAGGAGCTCCGCGGAGCGCGTGGTAGACCTCGACGCCGTAGCGCATCGCCTCCGAGAACGACGGCGCGCCGTGCGGCGCGATCATGAACTCCTGGAAGTCGATCGTGTTCGTCGGCGTGGCGGCCGCCGTTGATGATGTTCATGAGCGGCACCGGCAGGCGCGTCGCCCCGTCGCCGCCGAGCGCGCGGTAGAGCGGCCGCTTCGCCGCCGCCGCGGCGGCGCGGGCCGTTCGCCGAGCGACACCGCCAGCAGCGCGTTCGCGCCGAGCTTGCTCTTGTTCTCGGTCCCGTCGAGCGCGATGATCTTGGCGTCGACCAGGTTCTGATCGGCCTCCATGCCCGACGAGCGCCGGCGCGAGCACGGTGTCGACGTTGCGCACGGCGCGTGAGCACGCCCTTGCCGCCGTAGCGCTTCGCATCGCCGTCGCGCAGCTCGACCGCCTCGCGCTCGCCCGTCGAGGCGCCGGACGGCACCGCGGCGGTGCCGGTCACGCCCCCGGCGAGGGTCACGGTGGCCTCCACGGTGGGGAAGCCCCGCGAGTCGATGATCTCGCGCGCGCTGACGCGCTCGATGGTCGGCATCTCTCAGCTCTCCTTTCGGATCACGGCCACCCAGACCTCCGAGAGACCCGGCAGCACCCACAGCAAGCGATCGAGGCGGAGCCCCGCCTCGCGGACCTCGGCCTCGAGCTCGCGGCGCGTGAGGCGTGGGCTGAGCTTCGCGCGCATCCCGAGCGCGCGCCGCAGCGCGCGTCCGGCGCTCTTCGCCGTGTACGGGTGGCAGACGGTGGCCACGATCGGCCCGTCGGCCAGCGTCGCGAGCGTGCGGAGCACGCGCGGCCGCAGCGTCGGCGGCAGATGCATCAGGAAGCGGCTCGACACCACGGCGGCGAAGGTCCCGGGCTTCCAGGGCGGCGCCTCGAGGTCGGCGCGGACGTGGCCGACGACGCCGCCGCGCTCGTGCGCCACGGCGAGCATCGCCGGCGAGATGTCGGCACCGACGACGTCGAAGCCGCGACCGCGGAGGAACGCCGCGAGCATGCCCGTGCCGCATGGCGCGTCGAGCACGAGCCCCGGCCCCACGTCGGCGAGCGCTCGTCCCAGTGCGCGCTGCAGCAGACGGAAATTGAGCCCTCGGACCAGCCCGCCGTAGCGTCGCCGCTCGTAGCGGCGCGCGTCGAAATGCTGGTACCCGAGGCGGGCGTCGTAGTGCGCGGCTTCGGGCGCCGCCATGGCGGGCGGACCGTAGCAACGACCGCCCGGTGGCGCAACGCCGGGACGTCGGCCCCCGGCGCTGGACACGCGGGCGCCGAAGGTGCGAGGTGTCGCGGATCCACATCCTCCACCTCACCGCCGCTTCCGGCCCGGGTGGGATCAGCCGCTACCTCTTCGATCTCGCCAGCGCCCTCCACGAGCACGGGCATCGCGTCACCCTCGCCGGCGAACGCGGGACCTGGCACGACCTCTTCGATCGGGCGCCGTGGCCCTGGCTCGAGCTGCCGCTCATGGGCGGGCCGCTCGCGCTCTACCGCAGCGCCGGCGCGCTCGAACGCTACCTCGGCGACCATCCCGCCGACTTGATCCACGCCCACTACCGTCGCACGACGCTGGTCTCGCGCCTCCTGAAGCGCCGCCTCGGGCTTCCGGTCCTGTTCACGCTGCACGTGACGGACATTCCGCTGCGCGGCGTCCACCGTCTGCTCTCCGACTTCGGCGATCACGTGCACGTCGCCGCCGCCGCCGCGCGGCGCTGGCTGATCGATGTGGCCGGGGTCCCGGGCGAACGCATCACGGTCATTCCGCACGGCATCGATCCCAGCGCGTTCCCATTCAGCGACGACGCGGATCGCCTCGCCGCGCGCCGCGAGCTGGGCCTCCCGGCGGACGCCACGATCGCCGCCTACGTCGGCCGCTTCGAGTACCCGAAGCACGAGGACTGGATGCTCGACGTCGCCGGCGGACGTACCGACCTCCGAATCGTCATGATCGGCGGCGGCCCGCGCGAGCCCGCGCTCCGCCAGCGCGTGGCCGAGCTGCGTCTCGGCGATCGCGTCACCGTGCTGCCCTACGGCGACGCCCGCGTCGTCTACCGCGCCTGCGACGCCGTCCTTCTGCCGTCACAGGCCGAGGGCTTCTCGTTCGCGAACACCGAAGCGATGTCGATGGGACGTCCGATCCTGCGCACGCGCACGGCCGGTACCGAGGAGCACATCGTCGAGGGCGTGACGGGTCGCTCCGTGCCGATCGACCGCCAGGCGTTCGTCGCGGCCGCGCTCGAGTTCCTCGGCGATCGCGGTGCGCTGCAGCGGATGGGGACGGCGGCCGCACGACACGTGCGGGAGCACCTGACGTTCGCGAAACAGTTCGAGCGCACGCTGGCGCTGTATCGTCGCCTGGTGGCATAGCAGCGCGGTGCGTCCGGGTCGGGAGGTGGTGTTCCTCGTCGGGCTGTGTACCGTCCTCTACCTGACGGGGACGGACCGCGTCGCGTTCTACACGCGCGGCGAGCCACGCGAGGGCCTGGTCGTGCAGGAGATGCGCCGGACCGGCGACTGGCTCGTCCCGGCGCGTCCCGCTGGCGAGCCGGCGCGGAAGCCCCCGCTCTACTACTGGGTGGCCGCCGCCGCGACCAGCATCTGGCCGCACCCGCCGGAGTGGGCACTGCGGCTACCGTCGGCGGGCTTCGCGACCGCGGGGGTCGTCGCGCTCTGGTGGGGCGCCCGGGTCGCCGCCGGCCCCGCGGCCGCGCTCCCCGCGGCGCTCGTGCTCGCCACGTCGTTCGAGTGGGTGCGCGCCGCCACCAGCGCGCGCGTCGACGCGACCCTCGCCGGCGCCATGGCCGTCGCACTCGCCGCCTGGCTCGTGGCACTGACGCGCGGCGGGAAGTTGCCGCTCGCCGTGGCGGCCCTGGCCATGGGGGCCGGCGTCCTCGCGAAGGGGCCCGTCGCGCTCGTGCTCCCGGCGCTCGGCGCCGTCGGCGCTCGCGCTGCTCGCCCGCGACCGGGCCGCGCCTCGTCCGCTCCGGCCCGTCGTCGTGCTCGTCGCCGCCGCGACGATCGGCGGCCTCTGGTACGCCGCCGCGTTCCTCCGCGAGGGCCGCGCCTTCCTCGACGTGGTGCTCGAGGAGAACGTGCTGCGCTTCGTCGACGCCGAGAGCTCGGGGGTCGGCCACTCGCATGCGCCCGGCTACCTCGTGCTGCTCGGGCTGGTCGGCCTGCTCCCGTGGTCGCTCCTCCTGCCGCTGGTGGCCGGGCCGCTGCGCCGGCCCCGGGAATCGAATGCGCCGGCTCTCCTGGCCGCGGGGTGGGCGATCGGCGGTCTGGTGTTCTTCGAGATCGCCACGGGCAAACGCAGCGTCTACCTGCTGCCCGTGTTTCCCGCGGTGGCCTGGCTGATCGGCGCCGGCACCGCGGCCGTCCCCACGGGCTGGGCGGGGCGCGCGGCACGCGCGGGCGCGGGGCTCCTCGTCCTGCTCACCCTCGTGCTCGCCGCCCTCGGCGCGGTCTTCGCGCTCGGGCTCGATCCCGTCGCACCCTTCACCGCGCTGCTCGATCCCGACGAAGCGATCGGCGCCCGGGGCGTCGCCGGAGCGGCCGCCGGTGCGCGCAGCGTGTTCGCGCTGCTCGCGCTCGCCACCGTCGCGACGGCGGTGGCGCTGTGGGATGCCCGCCGGCGGACGAACTTCCGCCGGATCGTGCTGCTCGCCGCGACACTGGTCGCCGTGTGGATGGCCGCCTTCAACGGACTGATCCACCCGGTGATCGCGCGCACCCGCACCCTCGCGCCATTCATGGCGCGGGTCGATGGGGTCGTCCCCGCAGAGGCCGTCCTCTACGCGTTCCTCCCGGTCGACCCCGGCCTGCGCTTCTACGCGCCACGGTCGGTGACGCAGTGGCCGCCGGCGGGCGCGACGAGCGCCAGCTACCTGTTGCTCTGGGAGGACGAGTGGCGCCGGCTCCGCGGCGGCGACGGCGGGCCGCTGACGCCGATCATCGTCAGCGAGGCGGAACAGAAGAGCCGCGGCCACCTGGTGCTGGTGTCGCCGCCGCCCGGGCGCCTCGTCACGGCGCCGGTGGTGGACTCGCCGACACAGCGGCCAGAGGGCCTTCGCTCTCGCTGACGTCGTTGGCGAGCACCCATCGGTCGCCGAAGCGCGCCACGACGCGGAACGGGCCGGGCACGATGCCGTCCGGCGTGTCGCGCCGTCGCTGCGGGTCGCTGACGAGGACCAACGGCTTGCGGCGCCTGCCACTTCCGCGCGAACTCGTCGCGCGGAAGGAACATCTGCGACACCTCGCTCCGCAGGTAGGCCGGCGGAACGTAGCCGGGAACCTCGAGCAGGGTGACCGGTCGGCCCACGTAGAACATCAGCCCGCCGACGATCTGGTACTCGATCGGCGCCTCGAAGATGATCTCGGTGTCGCTTCGGTATCTGCGCGCGCAATGCCCCTGCCGCCGAGCGCCACGAGAACGGCGGTCCGACGAGCATCATCGCGCGGACCACCACCGCGTCGAACGGGATCGTCATCGCCAGGAACGCCGCGAGGAACACCCAGGCCCGGCGCCGCGTGGCTCCGAGGGCGACCAGGGCGCCGCCACCCAGGAGGACGATCCCCGCGGGCACGGTCAACGCCGGGAGTCCGGGCGCGTGGGGCAGCCAGTAGGCCTTCGCGAGGAGCTGGGGACCGGCGACCAGGGCGACGACGCCCGCGACCACGAGCGCCAGCCCGAGGAATGCATAGGCGTGCCAGACCGCCCCGGCGACGTGGCGCGCGTACAACCGTTGCCATCCACGCGCCGCGAGGAGTGCCACGGCCGGCAGCGCCGGTATCGAGTAGTGCTCGAGGCGCGACGGTGACGCCGAGAAGAGGAGCATGAGGCCGAGGATCCAGGCCCAGAGCATGATGGTCGCGCCGCGCTCGGCCTCATCCCCCGGGACCGCAGCGCCTCACGGATCGTCAACGGCACGAACACGATCCAGGGCGACCCGCGGGCGATGAACGCGCCCCAGAAGGTGCCGAGGGAGACGCCGACCGAGTCGCGCGGCTGCTTCTTGCCGATGAGGGCGAGGAGGTGCTGGTTGACGATGTAGTCCCAGGCGAAGCCCGGGGTGCGCAACGCGACGATCAGGTGCCACGGCAGGACGATCACCGTGAACACCACGAGCGCGAGTCCTGGACGGAGCCTGCCGATCCCGCGCCATCCGTGCCGGTGCAGGGTATCGACGCCGATCGGTATGCCCGCCGCGACGACCGGCGGCAGGCCCTTCGCCATCATTCCGACGCCGAGTGCCGCATACAATCCGATCAGCCAGGCCGTTCGACGCCGCTCCGGTCCGTGCTCGGCGAGATGCCAGCAGAGGACCGCCGTGACGGTGCACGCCGTCAGGAGCACGTCGGGCCGGAGCGTCCGCGCCTCGAGCACGAAGCCGAGCATCGTCGCCAGGAACAGTCCCGCGAGGAGTCCGGCGCGCTCGCCGTAGAGACGGGCGCCCAGGCGGCAGGTCGCGAAGATCGCCACGCCCGGCCCACAGCACCGAGACCAGTCGCGCCCACTCGTTCTGGCCGACGATGCGGAACGCCACCGTGGTCATCCAGAACGTGAGCGGCGGCTTGGTGAGGAACGTATGCCCGTCCATCCGCGGGATGACGTAGTCCTCGGTCGCGAGCATCGCCCGCGCCACCTCGGCGTAGCGCCCCTCGTTGTCGAAGAATCCGGGGTCGCTCAGGTGGAACGCCAGGGCAGCCGTCGCCACCGCGGCCAGCGCCAGCGACAAGTCGCCAACGAGAGGCCGCGCGTCCCATCCTCCCCAGCCGCCACGCGCGCTTCTTTCGGGGATCGCATGGGGAAAAGTCAATCCTCTCCCTTGCGTGCCTCCACCTCCACCGCTAGCATTCGCGCGATTCTTCGCGCACACCCGACCGTGCCATCCGAGCCGGACGACCGGCGCGCCGCGCCGCCGTCTTCCGTGGCTGCGCTCGGCGATCGCCGCGCTCTTCGGCGCGGTCCTGCTCGGACTCCTGCTCTGGCGGACCGGGCTCGATCCGATCGTCGAGCGTCTGAGCGCGCTCGGCGCCCGCGGCCCGCTCATCCTGATCCCGTGCGCCGTGATGGCGTACCTCGACACGCGCGGCTGGCGCTGCACGCTGCCGGCGGCCGAGCGGCGCAAGGTGCCGACGGCGCACCTGTACTTCATCCGCGCCGGAGGCGAGTCGATCAACAGCGTGCTCCCGGGAGCCGCCGTCGGCGGCGAGGGCGTGAAGGCGTGGCTGCTCGCCACCTTCGGCGTGTCCAGCTCGAGCGCGGTCGCTTCCCTGGTGATCACCAAGGCGGCGCTGACGGTGACGCAGGCGCTCTTCGTCGTCATCGGCATCGGGGCATTGTTCATCCGGCTCGGCCGGCCGGCGGCGGGCGCCGCGTGGCTGGCGGTCCTGCTCGCGATCTTCGTCGCCTTCGCCAAGGGGCTCGTCCACCTCCAGCGCCGCGGACCGGCGCAGGCCGTGTGGCGGCTCTTGAACCGCTTCGCCCCGCGCGCCGCGATCGTGACCCGGCTGCGCGACCGGGCGGCGGCGGTCGACGAGCGCCTCGACCGCTTCTACGCGCTCGAGAGCAACGCCTACTGGCGCTCGGCGACCTGGCACATGGGCGGGCTGGCTGCTCGGCATCCCCGAGGTCCTGCTCATCATGGCCCTCATCGGGAGCCCGGTGTCGTTCCTCGACGCGCTGCTGATCGAGTCCCTGTCGCAGGTGATCCGCGCCGCGTCGCTGATCATCCCCGGCGGCATCGGCACGCAGGAGATCGGCGGGGTCGCCCTCTGCCGGTTCCTCGGCGTGGCCGAGCCGGCGGCGGTGACCTTCTGGCTGCTGCGCCGCGCGCGCGAGCTGTTCTTCGACGTCGTGGGAGCGGTGTACCTCCTCCGCGTGGGCGGGGCGCCGGACGAGCGCGAACTAGGCTACTATGATGGCCATGCTCCCCGACAGCGTGCTCGGCACCACCGGCCTCCGCGTGACCCGCCTCGGGCTCGGCCTCGCCGCCCTCGGCCGCCCCGCCTACATCACGCTCGGCCGCGCCACCGATCTGCCGGCCGAGCGCTCGCCGGACGCGATGTACCAGCAGACCGCCGCCGTGCTCGACGCGGCCTGGGACGCCGGCGTCCGCTACGTCGACGTGGCGCGGAGCTACGGCACGTGCCGAGACCTTCCTCGCGCGGTGGATCAACGGGCACGCGGTGCCGCCCGCGGACCTCACCGTCGGCAGCAAGTGGGGCTACCGCTACACCGCCGAGCTGGCGGATCGACGCGCCCGTGCACGAGGAGAAGGAGCTGTCGCTGGCACGATTCACCGGCCAGCTGGCGGAGTCGCGCGCGATGCTCGGTCGATGGCTCGACCTCTACCAGATCCACAGCGCGACGCCCGATCGGCGCTCCGCGACGACGCTGCTCCTCGCGGCGCTCGTCGACGGCCGGCGCCGCGGCGCCTACACGCGCCGTCGGGCTCACGCTCTCCGGTCCGGATTCCGCGCGCGTGCTCGACCGGGCGCTCGCGCTGCGCGTCGACGGCGAGCGCGTCTTCGACGTCGTCCAGGCGACGTTCAACCTCCTCGAGCCGTCGCTGCGCCGGGCTGCTCGCCGGTGCGCGCGATGCGGGCGTCGGCGTCATCGCGAAGGAGGTGTTCGCGAACGGTCGGCTGACCGACGCGAACGGCCGTCCCGAGGACGCCGCGCTGACGGCCGCGCTGCGCGCGCGAGCGAACGGGCGCGGCCTCGATCAGCTGGCGCTCGGCTTCGTCCTGGCGCATCCGTTCGTCGACGTCGCGCTCTCGGGCGCGGCGACGGCGGCGCAGCTGGCGTCGCACGTCGCCGCGCGTCGCGCGCACCGCTGGACGACGACACGCGCGCCGCCGTCACCACGCTGGCCGAGCCGCCGGCCCGCTACTGGGCGACGCGCGCGACGCTCGCCTGGGCCTGAGCGCGGCGCAGCACGCGGCGCACCAGCAGCGCCACCGTCACCCAGAAGACCTGCGCCCCGAGGGCCGCCGCCGGCACCAGCAGCTCGAGGCGCCCGGCGAGCGCGAACGCGAGCGGGAAGACGTACCAGTCCCGCGTCGTCAGCGGCGCCAGGACGCCGTCGAGCACGCGGTTCTCCCACGCGCCCGCGAGGCGATGGCGACGGTCCTCGGTCTGCTCGCTCCACGTGATCGCGGCGAACGAGGCGACGACGCCCGCGAGCAGCAGCGCGAGCACGCCCGGGGCGGGCGCCCAGCCGCTCGCGCATCACGCGCGCGGCGATGCCGGCGAGGAGCGCCAGGTGGACGAGCCGTGTCGCCCGTGACGTCGAGCACGTGCCCGAGCCGCGTCTCGGCGCCGCGGCGCCGCGCCAGCTCGCCGTCCGAGCAGTCGAACACACCCGAGACGAAGAGGAGCGCGCGCCCACCGAGCAGGGCCGCCGTCGCCGGGCAAGCCGACGAGCAGTCCGCCGGCGACGCCGACGGCGATGCCGAGCAGCGTGACGGTGTTCGGCGTGGATCGGACGTCCGGAGCAGGCGTTCGGTGAGCGGACGCGAGCAGCGGCGGTAGAGCAGCCGGTCGAGGTAGCCGTCGCGCGGGTTCGCGCCCGCCGTCACCGCTGGCCCGCGATGCGCGGCAGGATCTCGCGCGCCGCGCGCTCGACGTCGGCGGGGAAGTCGACCTCGATCCACGGAACGCCGTCCACGCGCTCGTAGCCGACGTCGACGCGCGCCAGCAGCTCCGGGTACACCTGCTCGTGCTCGATCCCCGTGTCGCCGGCGGCGACGCGCGCCTCGAGCAGGGACCGCAGCAGCCGGGCCGCGTCGGCCGACAGCTTCAGGAACCCGATCGACTCGCCCATCAGCTCCCAGCCGGGCTCGCCGCCGCGGACGATGTTGCGCACGCGGCCGTCGCGCACGAGCAGCATCTGCTCCTCGCCCGTGTTCTCCTGGCTCGCGTCGAGCAGGAAGCAGTTCGGGTGCGGTGAGCGCACCAGGCGCTCGAGCATCGCCGGCGCGCAGAGGACGTCGGCGTCCATGACCAGGACGGGCCCGTCGAGCGCGTCGCGCGCCGACCACAGCGAGAGGATCGCGCCCTCGCGGTAGCGCGGGTTGGACACGAACGCGACGTTCATGCCCTCCGGTCCCGCGCCGATCGCCGCGCGGACATCGGCCTCGCCGAAGCCGACGACGATCACGACGTCGCGCACGCCGGCGGTGCCGAGGCCGTCGAGCAGGCGGGCGAGCAGGCTCCGATCGCCGATCTCGACGAGACACTTCGGCTTCCCGCCCGACGTGCCGAGGAGCCGCTTGCCGACGCCGGCGGCGAGGATGACCGCGGTCATGCGGCCAGCACCTCGCCCGAGCGCGGCCAGGAAGCGCTCGAAGTCCGCGGTCGTGAGCGCCCCCATGTTCGCCACGCGGAACGCCTCCTTGGCGAAGCCGCCCTGCCCTTCGTAGATGACGAAGCCGCGCGCGCTTGAGGCCGTCGTGCAGCTGCGGCGTAGGTGCGTCCCGGCGGGAACCGCAGCGAGGTGATCGTGTTCGATCGCCAGCGCGGCCGGCAGCACCATCTCGAGCCCGAGGCGCTCGAAGCCGGCGCGCAGCAGCGCCGCCGCGCCCGCGTAGCGCGCGATGCGCGCCGGCGACGCCTTCCTCGAGCAGCTCCGCCAGCGCCTCGTCGAGCGCGTAGGCGACCTGCACCGCCGGCGTGAACGGCATCGGGCTCGCGGAGGTACGTCGCCAGCGAGAGATAGAGCGAGCGCGGCTGGTACGCGGCGAGCCGCGCCGAGCACGGCGTCGCGCACGAGGACGAAGGCGATGCCCGGCAGCGCCTGGATGCACTTGTTGCCGGTGCCGACGACGAGGTCCGCGCCGCAGGCCTCGAGGTCGAGCGGATCGCCGGCGAGGCCGCTCACCGCGTCGACCAGCAACAGCTTGCCGTGGCGGCGCGCCAGCGCGCCCAGCTCGGCGACGGGATTGCGCAGCCCCGTCGTGGTCTCGTGGTGCACGACCGCCAGCGCCTCGGCGTCGGGCTCGCGGAGCGCCGCCTCGACCCGCTCGAGGTCCGGCGGACGCGTCCATTCGCCGCCGACGACCGTGTGCGACGATGCCGGTGCGCCGCCGCCATCGCCGCCATGCGGTCGCCGTAGACGCCGTTGGCCGCGATCACGAGCCGTCCGCGCTCGGAGAGCACGCTCGACACCGCCATCTCGACCGCCGCGGTGCCCGATCCGGTGACGAGCACGGCCGTCCACCCGCCGCGCGGCGCGAACGCGCTGCACCAGCCGCGCGCGGATACGCGCCAGCAGCTCGGTGCACTCGGGCTCGCGGTGGCAGAGATCGCCGCGCGCGAGCGCCGCGGTCACGCGCGGGGAGACGTTCACCGGCCCGGGGTTGAGGAGGATCACGCCCGAGGGATGCCACGCCGACGCGCGTGGGGCAAAGCCGCTCAGCGGCCGTGCGCCTCGACGCCCGTCACCAGCAGCGTGTTGCAGCCCTCGTCGTGCCAGTCGCCGATGCGCCGGCCGTCCGAGTCGAGCACGTCGACGCGAAGTATCTCGCGGCCGGTGATCGTCGCGTCGTCACCCTCCCGCAGCGCGAGCAGCCGGCGGTAGAGCCGTGGATCGAGGACGACGGTGTGGAGCAGGTGGAGACTGCCCGTAGGGCCGGGGGTTCCGCCGGCCGGTACCCACGAGTACCGGTGCCCGGCGACGCGCGTCGTGACCCGTGCGGGGTCGGCGTAGTCGCCGGTCGCCACCAGGACGTCGTGGGTCATGAACGGCATCGCCTCGCCGCGCCAGCGCGACACGTGGCGGACGACGCCGGCGAACGCCGACGGTGCATCCGACTCGAAGGCGATGCGCCACCGGCCGCCGCCCGCGCGAATCTCGTCGCCCGACGGCGAGACGGCGAGCGCGTCCAGGTCGGGCGTCGTGAGCCCGAGGAAGTCCGAGTTCGCGCTCTGCCACACGTGCACGGCGAGGGCGATTCCGCCGAGGAGGGCGAACAGGACGAGGACCGGTCTCAGGGGATGCGAGTCGATGCGTCGATTGTTCCGCCCCGGCGGTCGAGTGCCAAGCCCTGGACCACCCGACGCATCCGGTCCCGGAACTCCATCGCAGCGAGCCGCGGATCTCCCGGCGTGCATGATGGCGGAGGCGACGGCGACCAGGCACGAGGCAGGGTCGCCCGTGAACGCGGCGCGCACCGCCGCCTCGAGATCGCCACCCTGACGGCCTATTCCCGGGAGGAGGAAGGGGAGCTGTGGAAACGCCGCGCGAACCGTCGCCGCCTCGGCGGGTGCGGTCGCGCCGATGACCACCCCGGTGTTCCCAGCCCTGCCGCTTCGCTCCGCGAGCCCCGCGACGGCCATGAACAGCGGCTCGTCGTCCGCCCGTCGGTGTTGCAGATCGACTCGTCCCGGGTTGGAGGTGTGGCAGACGACGTAGACCCCTCGCGTGTCGTACGCCGTGAACGCCGCCAGCGAATCGCCGCCGTGATAGGCGTGAACGGTCGCCGCGTCGAATTCCATCGCCTCGAAGACCGCGGACGCATACGCCGCCATCGTGTTCGGGACGTCCGCCCGTTTGCAGTCGAAGAGCACCGGGATGTCGGGCGGTATGGACCGCTTGACGGTGGCCAACCCCTCCCACCCTCGAGGACCGTACTGCTCCCAGAACGCCGCGTTCGGCTTGTAGCAGCAGGCCAGGTCGGACGTGGCCTCGATCAGGGTACGGCAGACCGTCACCGCTCCGTCGAGGCCTCCTGGTATGACCTTCGGATCGGGATCCAGACCCACGCAGAGCAGCGAATCGCGGGCCCTGGACGCGGCGCGAAGCTTGTCGAAGTAGGTCGCCATACGCCTAGGAGGCTGACCCAAGACTCGCTCTGATGTAAAGAGTGAGCATGGCGGACGCGGGGCGGTGGAAGCCGTATGTGCAGCGGCAGGGGCAGTTGCTGCCGGCGTTTGTGGAGGACGCGCTCGACCCGAGCGACCCGGTCTTTTTCATCGACGACGTGGTCGACGGACTCGAGCTGGCAGCGCTCGAGCAGCGCTACGCCCCGCTGGGCGAGCACGCGTACGATCCGCGGTTGCTGCTGAAGCTGTGGCTCTACGGGGCCACGCAGGGCGTCTACAGCGGGCGCGAGCTGGCGCGCCGCGTGCGCCGCGACGTGGCGTTTCGCTACCTGGCGGGCGACGGCCCGTGCCCGACTTTCGGACGATGAATCGGTTTCGGGTGCGGCATCGGGCGGACTTTGCGGCCGTGCTGCGCGCGACCATCCGCCTGGCGCAAGGCGCGGGGCTCGTGCGGCTGGGCCTCGTGGCGATCGACGGGACGAAGCTGCGGGCGAACACGTCGCGGTCGAAGGCGCTGAGCCACCAGCGGATGGTCGAGACGGAGGCGCGGCTGGAGGCGGAGATCGCGGCCGTGCTGCAGCGGCTCGACGAGGTGAACGCCGCGGAGGACGCGGAGCACGACGACGACGACGAGGGGAGTGGCGGGCTGCCGGCGGAGCTGCACGACCGCCAGCGGCGCCTCGCGAAGCTCCAGGCCGTGCGGGCGCAGCTGGAGCGGGAGAAGGGCGAGGCGCTCAGGCCGAAACACCAGAAGAGTCTGGCCGATCCCGAGGCGAACATGATGCGGGTCGGGAACGATGGGGCGCTCACGTATGCGTACAACGCGCAGGCGGCGACGAGCGAGGACGGGCTCATCGTCGCGGTCGACCTGACGACGACCGTGCCCGACAGCCCGCTGGCGGTGCCGATGGTGGCGGCGGTGACGACGATGACGGGCGAGGCCCCCGGCTGCGCGCTGATGGACAAGGGCTACCTGAGCGAGGCGAATCTCGCGACGCTGCGGGCGCAGGGACAGCCGTGTCTGATCGCGGTGGGCCGCGAGGGCAAAGGGGCCCGCTGGCCGCGCGGCGCCGAGACGCAGCGCATGCATCGGCTCTTGCGGCTGCCCTGGGCCCGCCGCCGCTACGCGCAACGCAAGACGCAGGGCGAGCGGCCCTTCGCGGAGATCAAACAGGCGATGGGGTTTCGGCGCTGCCAGTTACGCGGCCGGGCGAACGTGTGGGGCGAATGGAACCTCGTCGCGGCGGCCTGCAACCTGCGCCGCCTCTTCGCCCTCGCGGGTCGCGCCGGCATGAGGCCGTACGCACCGCGCGCGGCATCGCGTGCGGACCTGCTCTGCCGCGCCAGCTTTGCTGGCCGCGGCATGCCGGTCGCGCGTGCCACGAACGCGACACACTCGCGTCCTCCCCCGAGCCAAGACGTAGTCTTGGGTCGGCCTCCTAGTAGCGCGGTCGGCAGCGCCTTGATGTGCTCTTTCCCGCCGTCGTCACTCCTGGCACGGTTCCGAAGTCCGAGCGCCACCCCTACCCGATCGGCGCGGCGGCACGCCAGCCCGACGCCCAAAATCGATCGCACGACGCCTGATCGGAGAAACGGGCCCATATCTCCACGCACCGCGCATCGACGACGCGCCACACCACACACACCTCTTGATCGAGAATCTGCCCGCCACGGCGAGCCGTGAAACGTTCGATGGAGAGCATCCACTTCCCGAACCCGACCACATCCTGCACTCGGATCGTAGGCTGCTCGTCGAGGATGGATGCGGCGTCGGCGATTCGGCTGAGGAGTTCTGCACGACCTCGGAGGGTTCCGCCCCCGAGGTGTTTGCCCGGGAGGTGATACACCACCCCCTCGGCAAGCAGCTCGGCGAGCGAGCGTCCATTCCCGGAAGCGAACGCCTCGTACGCGGCGCGCACCGCCGCCGCGGTACTGGGCGCGACTGGGGCTCGCCCCCGGAGGCCCTCGAGAACCGACGGCAGCTCACTCATGGCATTGAACGTCGACTCCGCACCTGCACTTCGGAGGACGGTAGGATCCTCGTCCGCGGCGTATCCGAACACCCGCATTCCAGCTGCGACGGCAGCACGGACACCACTGGGCGAATCCTCGATGACCGCACACCGCGTGGGGTCCGTGCGCATGCGGGCGGCTGCATAGAGGAACAGGTCCGGATGCGGTTTGCTGCGAGGCACCATCGAGGCCGTGAACAGACGACCGTCGAAGTAGCGCGCGAGGTCGGTCACCGCGAGCGCCAGCTCGACGCGCGGCCGCGGCGACTGCGACGCGACACAGGTGGGCATTCCAGAGGAGCCGAGACCATCGAGAACCTCGTGAACGCCGTCGACCGGTCGAAGCTCCTTCACGAAGCCGAGTGCAATGTGCATACCCCAGTCGTAGAGCCACTCGGCCGGTATCGTTCCTTCGGTACGTGCCTCGATGATCGTGACGATCTCGCCGACGGTGTGACCCTTGAACGTCTCCCTCGCCTGGTGGGGCAGCAAGTCGAGACCGACCTCCGACACGAGCTGGGCTTCGATGCGATTGATCAGGCGCTCGCTGTCGACCAGTACCCCGTCACAGTCGAAGATCACGAGGTCGATCTGATTCGTCCCCGACATGCCTACTCAGTTGGCGACCCCAGGCCCGAGGTCGACCTTGGCGCCGCCCAGGTTGAAGCTCACGACGACTCGAGGAACCCGTAGGCCCGGCTCCGAGTTCTGCAGCTGCAGCACTCGTCGTGTCGTTCGTCACCCGCCTGCGTGAGCTCGGCGACGCGGTCGAGCAGCGCCATCTCGGCGGCATCGCCGTCCTCGCGCGTCGCCATGATGCCCCAGCCGTCCCACGGCAGCAGCTCGCGCTTCGCGAGGGCGGCAAGGTCGCGGACCAGATTGCCGCGCACGAACCAGAGGCCGCGCAGATCCAGAATGCCGAAGCGCTGCGGATCCGCCCGTCCGCTCCGGCAGCGCTGCCACGCGTCGCCCGCTACCAGGAACTGCGTGCGCGGCACATCGAGCGGATCGAACGCGATCGCCGAAGAACTCGCGCTGGCGTGCGTCGAGCTGGGCGTCTACCAGGTGCCACGCGGCGCGCGCCTCGTCCCAGACTTCGCAGACCCAGTGGTCCTCGAAACGAGATGGCGCAAAGTACGCGCCGAAGCCGCACCGCGCCCGGGCCGGCACCCTCGCGCGCGCAGGAACGCGCAGAGCAGGACCGTGAAGTCGCGGCAGTTGCCGACCAAACGCCGCTCTGGTGGGCGCGGCTCACCGATTGGCCGCGCATCGAGCGCGAGTACGCGGTTGACCATCTCCGACGCCGCGCGGATCTCCAACTCGTCGAGACGAAGCGCGGCTGGCGTGAGTCCGTAGAGGTGAGCGAGGAAGGGATGAACCACCAGGCCCTGCACCACGCCACAGAGATCGCGCAGCGCGACGGGCAGCTCGCGGAGGTGCGAGCCGTATGCAGTGAGATCGGTGAACGGTCCCGGCGTCGCGAAGTATGCCCGCACCTCGCTGAGGGCCACAGAAGTCATTTTTTGGTCTCCCCGCCACCCGGGCGGCGCTTCTCGAAGGTCGGCTACTCCGGCTGGCTCTTTCTCCCCGTCATTCGGGTCGGACGAATGCGCACGAATACGACCTGACCCCGCTGCTGCTTCTCTCCGTACTCGGCCTGCATCCAGCCAGGCATGTCTGGAAACCGCGCAACCAGAAGGGGCGCAATCGTTTCGAGTTCGTTGGGATCCGTGACGACCTCGAACGTGCCTTCGCCGGAGAGACTGTGCCAGCTGAAGAGACCGGTCCGCGCCGACGTATCGATTTGAAAGGAGACCTTCGGATCGGCTGCCGCCATTCGCGTTTTTCGACCTTGGGTCGTCATTGCGTACAGCCCCCCTTGGTGCCAGACGAATCCGAGAGGCACTAGGTAGCGCTCGTCGCCTGCAGCGAAGCCGATACGCATCGCGCGCTCCCCAGTGAGTAGCTCATCGACCTCCGACGGGCTGAGCTCCTTGAACGCCATGATTCCCTCCTCGGTGCAGCCCCGTTCGAGGGGCCTCAGTTTGCCTTGTACGGTGTGACGCGACCATACGCGGGCTGCGAGAGCGTGACTGCGAAAGCCGCAACGACCGCGATGGCACGCCCCGTGGGCAGGATGCGACGCGCGGTCTGGTTCTCCGATGCGTTCCAATTCTTCATGTCATCCCCCGTCGGGCACATCTCCGCTCAGCCGCCGGCGAAGACGGTCGGTGGAGCATCACGTCACGCGCAGTTCGAGGCGCGTGCCGTCGGCCGTCACGTGCAGGTCGCGACCTCACGCCGGTTTGCCTTCGATGATCGTCATCCCCGTCGGGGAGGGAGTCTCGATCGCCCTGGTCAGCTTGAAGCCCGCGGCCTTGTAGAGCGCGCGATACTCCGCTTCACTCCGCTCGCAGCCGCCCGTTCGGATCACCATGTTGAGATCGGAAAGGAGTGGGTATGAGAGTCGATTGCCGGCTCGAATCATGGTTTCGAACAGCAGCAGTCGGCCCTTGGCAGGCAGGACACCGCGGACGACCTTCAGGATCGCAACCGCCTTTTCATCGGCCCAGTCGTGAATGACACGTGAAAGGATGTAGGCATCGCCGCCAGCGGGCACCGAGCGAAAGAAATCGCCGCTTACGACCTCACAACGATCACTCAGCCCCGCCTCGGCAATCGTCCTTTGCCCGCCTTCGAAAGCGTGCGGCATGTCGAAGAGTACCCCACGCATTTTCGGGTAGGCCGTCAGGATCATCGAGATCAGCCGTCCGTGCCCACCGCCGACATCGACGAGCTTGCGGATTGACCGGAACTCGTAGGCATCGACGACGCCCGTATAGTGCGCGTTTGATAGGGCTGTCATCGCCGTGTTGAAAACCGCGGCTCTCGCCGGCTCTTGTCGATAGTACTCGATCCAATTCGTCGTCCCGGAGGCAAGCTCGATGGCCGTCTTGCCAGTCCGCACGCAATCGACGAGACGCCCCTCGAGCTCGCTCTCGCCGCTCAAGAAGATCGAGGCGGCACGCACCGAGTCGGCGGCGTCCGATCTCAGCGGCCGACCGAGTGCCGTCAGGCGAAAGCGACCAGCCTTGTCCTCGGCGAAGACGCCCGCAGCGACAAGAGTCCTCAAGACCCGATAGAGAGTACGCGCATGACTTCCGGTGACTTGAGCCAGCTCATCGCTGCTCTTTGGTCCGTCGGCGAGCAAATCCGCGATCCCCAGTACGGCAACGACGTGAAGGGCCTGCGGAACGTGGCGCATCGCAATCATCTCGAGAAGCTTGCCAGCGGGCGTCAGTCTGCGCAGGGCACTGTTACGTCGCTTTCTGATCGCCGTCGCCATAGTCCTCCCTTTCACTGAGTGTCGTTCCACCGAGGCCGAGCGACTTCGGCGGAACGGCCGCGGTGGCGGCGGTACATTTCGAGAGACCACTGCGCCGCCGGGTGCCGTGCCACGTCGTCCCGGTACTGCCGCAGACTATCCGGCAGGGAAACCGTCAGGGGATACTGAATCTCCGCGGGCTGCAGCAGGGGCGAGAGCAGCGCCGCGGCCGTGAGGTCGGCGACCGAGAACGCCTCGCCGACGAGGTAGCCGCTGGGCTGCAGCTCGCGCGCAGATGCGGTCGAGCGCGTCCGTCACGGTCGGCGCGATCCTGCTCCAGGCGCCGCGCCTGAGATCTTGTGGCGAAAGCGATAGAACGCGGGAAAGATCCGCGCGAGCGGCCGCAAGTTGCGGTAGGCCTGATCCGGCATACCCGTCGTCAGCACGCGCAAGGCAAGGTCCGGGTCTTCGCGGAACAGCGGCGTGACCACCGCCGCGCGCAGACTCGGGCCCAGCGTCTCGTCGAAATAGTCCTCCAACTCGAGCGCACGGCGACGTTGCGCGGGATCCTTTGGGTATAGCGCGGGCTCGGGCTGCCGCTGCTCCAGCGCCGCAATGATCGCAGTCGAGTCGCCGATCGGCTTCGCCGTCCAGGAAGAGGATCGGCAGCGTGCCATGTCCAGTGGCGCGCCACGCCTTGAAGAGGTAGTCGCGCGCCGACGCACCGGCGCCGGTGTGGGATGTTCTTGAAGTCCAGCGCCCAGCGGGCCTTCTCGTTGAAGTGCGAGAAGGGGATGTGCCAGAGCAGCGGCAGATTCTCACTCAGCATTCCAGATGTCACGATGCAGCTTCCACTGACGGTTCGTCCGCTTCCAGACGACGACGTATCGGGCTTGTGTCACTCCGCCATCGCGCGCGACGAGCCGTACCGCTCCCGTTTCGCACGCGAGGTCGCCGGCTGACTCGACCTCTGCGGTGTTGAGGGCAACATCCTTCACGCCCGCATCGATCGATTTCTGCCAGGCCGCCCGCCGCGATCGCCGAACGACCTCGCGCCACGGGTGCCCCTGGAGCAATGACCTGTGCGTTCTCGGTGTAGAGGTCAGCGACCGCCTGAGCGTCGCCCCGAAGAAGCGCGGCAATGAATGCTCGGTTGCCGGCTTCCACTGCATCGCGCACTTCGTCGGCGTTCGCGGGTGGACCGGGGAGCACGACCGTCGCGACAAGGCCGAATGCGAGCATCTCGGCTAGACGTGTCATGGTCTCCCTCCTTTCGGATCACGTTGCATTCCGCAGCGCGTGCGCGCGGAGAGCGAGGAGTGCGCCGACGATGGTGAGGCCGGCAGCCAGGAGAGACGCCAACGACGCCAGTGCAAACGAGCCGAGCACCAACCAGTTGAGCGAACCCCCGGCTGTCCTTGTCCTGATCTACCCGCCGCCGCTCTTGCAACACCGTTGAGAAGGAAGCCGTAGTTGGCCAACACGACCGACCACGCCAGTATCGAGATGCTGCGCCCGTCGAGCGACAGATGGCGCGCTGCGGCCCCGGTCGCGATCGACCACACCCCGCCCGCGACGAGGCCGGAGTGCGCGACGCGCCAGAAGTGGTCGTCCGCATCGCCCGAGTTCTCCGTCATTCCAACCCGAGCAAGTACCCGAGGAACAGGACGATCGCTCCATGGAGGAACATCTGGAGGTCCGCGCGTCCAGTCATTCCGGGCTCCTTTCAGAGGCAGAAACCTGCCTGTTCGTTTCGCGTAGCTCTCATAGGCGGCTCCGAACTTGGAGGCCAGTAGTGCGTCCTCTTGGCGGGTCTGCAGGTAGGTACCGAAGACCGACACAGGCCACAGCAGGAGGAGAATCGCGTTCGCGGTTCCTAGCGCCGCGCCGAGCCAGAGGGCGAGGTCGCCCGAGTACGCGGGATGGCGAACGAAGCGGTAGGGCCCAGACGTGACCAAGTCGTGATCCGGTAGTACGACCGCCTGCGGCACGAGAAACCGCCCCAGCGTCGCGGCCGCCCACAGGAGCATGCCGGCCGCATAGAGGCTCACGACAAAGCCCAACAGGCGCACCGGGAGCCAATGCACGTCGAGTTCACCGACACGTGCGAAGATCAGAAGCGGCGGAACCACGAAATTGAGAAGCACCAGCAATGGGGGCAACAAGCGCATCGGCACCCTGCGCGCGCCGCTCGGGCCTGACTTTGACGCTCGCCGGGACGACCTTCGCGAAGAAGACCGCGATGCTGATGACGTAGAACCCGAGAAAGTAGAGGCGTAACGCATGTTCCATGAGCTCATCCGAGAGCCGGCAACGCTACGCTGACGATGGCGGCGAGGATGCACAGGAGCGCAACACCCGACCCGAGAGCCGGCCCCCAGAACCAGAACCGCAACGACAGGACGAGGTACACCGCCGCGATGCCGGCTGCGAACCCCTGCACCAGATGACTGGCAGCGAACGCCGGGAAGCATGGCCCGGCGAGAAGCAGCAAGCCGCCACCGGAAAGGGCCACGCCAAGGCTGTGGCTGAGATTGAAGCCGAGCCAAGCCTCCCAGAGATTGGCGCGCGGATTGAAAGCCAGCCGAGCGCCCTGCATGGCGACGCGAACGGAGTCATCTGTGGGTGTGAAGGCACGAGGGTTGCCGACATCGCGAAGCGTCAGCAGCCCGTGCAGCGTGCCCATCGCGAGGACGATGAGGCCGGCGACCGCCAGTAGGGCTTGCGCGGGACTCATCAGCTGCGGCGGTTCCGCCACTCCTGGATGACGTCATCCACGTTCAGGGGCATCACACTCGACGGCGGCCCGGACGTCGTTCGTGAGTTCACCTGAACGATCCGCTCGTTGATCACAGCGACGATCTGTCGCACGGCTGACTCGGTGTCCGCCTTCGCGATCCGATCGAAGGCGTCCTCGAGCTCCTTGCGCACAGCGAGCGCCGGAGGCAAGAAGGAGACGTTCTCCCGCCGAAGCTTCTCCCTGAGCCACCACATCTCGTCATGCGGTTGATCGATGTTGCGGAGGGGCTTTCCGGCTCCCGGGAGATCGTCGAACTCCCCGCGCTCCATGGCTTCGCGGATCTGCCCCTCGACCCACGACTCCCACCTGACGCCCGCAGGTTTGCGCTCGGTCATCGCTAAATCGGCGTCGGAACGTTCGCCACTGCGACCTTCGCGCCGCTGCTCGCCGCGTCCTTCAGCTCGATCAATATCTCGCGGAAGAGCTGGTCGCTCGCGTTGACCGCCGTCTCCGTCGCCCCAGGGGGCACGAACAGTACGCTGCCGGGCTGCACGGGGATCTCGACGCGGCCCATACCTTCGATCTCGGCGTCGATTCGCGAGCCCTCGACGATGCACATCACGTACGGAAGATCGTGGCGGTGGCGGTCGGAGCGCTCACCGGGAGCGAGATGCATCTCCCACACCCGCACGAGCTCGTTCTCGAACAGCAGCTTGGTGGCGACGTTGCCGAGCGAACGATCATCCTGCGTCATGCTGAACCTCTGCCTCTCCTCCGCGAAGGAACTCGATGTACTCATCAGTGTTCGACTGCAAACAAGCGCCATTCACCTGGCACGCCTTTGAGGTGTTCGCTTCCGCGCTCTCGGAAAGCCAGTCCGGAGCCGGCGATGAAGTCCTTGACCGTACTTGACACAAGAACTTCGCCCGGCCTAGCCAAGGCTGCTACACGCGCACCAATGTGAACGGAGATTCCACCGAGCTTCTCGCCCATTACTTCGCATTCGCCGGTGTGCACGCCTGCTCGCACATCGATCCCAAGCGAGCGCACAGCATCGGAGATCGCACACGCGCAGCGAACGGCGCGGGCAGGGCCGTCGAAAGCTGCAAGAAAACCATCGCCAGCAGTGTCGATCTCGCGCCCCGGTAACGTGCGAGTTCACCACGGACGAGCCCGTGATGATTGTCAAGCAGATTCCGCCAGCGACGGTCGCCCAGGCTGGCTGCTTTCTCAGTGGCGCCAACGATGTCGGTGAAGAGCACAGTAGCCAGCACGCGGTCCGGGTCCGGTCCCCGTCGCACGCCAGTCAGAGCTTCTTCAATCTCGTCAAGGATGGCGTCCGCATCGCAACCCCATGGGATGTGATCGATGCCCGCCAACTCGACGAACTTCGCACCCGGGATTCGTTCCGCCATGTAACGGCTCGTCGCGATGTCAACCAATCGATCGTTAGTACTGTGTAGCAGCAGGGTCGGCACCCGAATGGCACTTAACACCGGCCGGATATCGATCTCTGCGTTCATGCGAACGAGCGTTGCTGCCGCACCAGGACTCGCACTCGATCTGAGCCAGCGAGCCCACCACTGTCGTGATCTCTCGTCTTGTGCCATGCTGGGTGCTCGAAGGTCGATCCCAACAGCCCACCCCACTCGCATCGCAATTGCTCGACGTACGCTTCGGTCTGCTCTTCAGTACGTCCCCACGGGTGATCGGGAACCCAGGCACGCCGAGCAAACGCGCCATGCATGATCAGTGCGGAAGTGCGGCTCGGATAGGTCGCCGCAAACAAGGTACACATGGCGCCGCCCTCGGAATACCCAAACAATGCGGCGCGTTGCGACCCGGCGTCATCCATCACTGCTCGCACGTCATCCATGCGTACCTCGAGGGATGGCATGTCGGCCACTCGATCAGACAAGCCGGTGCCGCGCTTGTCGAACAGAATCAGGCGAGAAAAGGAGGACAGCCGTGTGAAGAACCGGGCCAGCGCCGGCTCTCCCAGAAGACGTCGATGTTCGATACCCAACCTGGAACGAGCACGAGGTCAGGCGGCCCTTTTCCCAGGACCTGATACGCGATGTTTACGTCGCCGCTCCTCGCGTATCGAGTGTCAGGCAGCATCTTCAGTCCTGCCAGAACAGATCACAGGCGCTCTGATCCGAAAAGTGAGACGACATCTCCACGCATCGTCTCTTCGGCGAGACGCCAGACGACGCAGCACCTCTTGATCGTGGTCCGCCCGCGGCGACGAGCAGGAACCGCTCGACGGACACCGCAAACTCATGGCCGGCGATCACGCTGACAAGGTCGATCCTCGGGGGAGAATCGCAATCGAGCGCTCCCTTGGCGGCCCGCTCGAGCACCTCCACCCGACCACGGAGCGTACCGCCGCCAAGATGCTTGCCCGGCAGATGGTAGATGACGTCGTCCGCCAGGAACTCAGCCATGGGACGAGGGTCGCCCGAGGCGAAGCTCTCGTAGATTCGCCTCAGCGCAGATGAGTCCATTCTCGCGTTGCGTCTCCGGGGCCGCGATCAGCGGTGGCGGGAATCATCGCGGGACAGTGCTCGTCGTAGGTCGACCCGAACTACGAAGACCCGAAGCGCAACCACGACGGTGCCGGGAAGGAGCACGGTATGCAGTCACGGTCCGCTCGAACGCGTTGTTAGATCTCACCGGATACTCCTCCTCCGCCACACGCTTGCGAGCCAAGGCTGTCGCTCGAGCGGTAACCCCGGTGGACGATAGTAGTACTCCAACTCCGCGAACGCCGCCGCTTTCAGAAACGCGCGCCATGATTCGAGGTCGTGATACGCCCCATACCGCCCGCGATTCCAGCCCTCCTCGTTGTTCCCCCGAGGGTTCGAAGTGAAGAGCACGCCATCGGGCTTGAGCGCCGCGTGCAATTCGCTCAACACGCGCGGCAGCTCCTGGCGTGGCACGTGGAACAGCGACGCGTTGGCGAAGATGCCGTCGAAGCGGCCGGCGGGAAGCTTCAGCGCGAGGAAATCCTGCTCCCAGACTTCGCAGCCGCTGTGCTCGCGTGCCATGGCGGCGAGCGGCGGGGAGCCCTCGAGGCCGATAGGCTCGTGGCCTAGTGCGCGAAACGCCGCCAGGTCACGCCCGGGACCGCAGCCGAAATCGAGTATGCGCAACGGTGGCGCACCTCGAATGTGCCGCAGCAGCGCCTCGATGTTCTGCTTCACATCGTGGTCGCGCGTGCCTTCCCAGAACTCGACGGCGCGCTCGCTGTAGTGCGCGAGCGTCTTCGCGGTGATGAGCGCCAGGTCCTCGGGGAGTGGTGTCATCGCGATCCTCTCATTTTGCTGGCAGAACGTGCTCATCGAAGGGCACGAGCGTCCGATGGTGCGTCACGCCGGTTTCAGTTTCAGAGAAGTCGAGCGAGCCCTCGATGATGTACAGTGTCTCGTCGTCTGGGTGGATGCGGTCCGAGTTCACTCCCCGGTTTGTCGATCCACGAGATCGGCCAATAGCCGTCTCGCATGATCTCGGCGATCGCCTCCTCCTTGGTGCGGAAGTGACCGGGGAATATGCCGACGCGATGCCTCAGCGACCGGTCATCCTCTCCAGCCGTTCGGGGTAGCGAGCCCCTTGCACCGTGATCTTCGAGGCGGCGCTGTCGATCTCACGGAGGTCGTCGGGCGTGAGCTCGACGGCGGCCGCGCCGATGTTCTCGTCCAGGCGATGCAGCTTCGTGGTGCCCGGGATCGGAACGATCCACGGCTTCTGGGCCAGCAGCCAGGCGAGCGCGATCTGGGCCGGTGTCGCCTTCTTTCGTTCGGCGATGCTGCCGAGCAGATCGACCAGCGCCTGATTCGCCTTGAGAGCCTCCGGCGTGAAGCGCGGCAGGGTGCTGCGGAAGTCGGTGCTGTCGAACGTCGTGTTCTCGTCCATCTTGCCCGTGAGGAAGCCCCTGCCCAGCGGGCTGTAGGGCACGAAGCCGATGCCGAGTTCCTCGAGCGTCGGCAGCACCTCCGTCTCGGGCGTCCTCGTCCACAGCGAGTACTCGCTCTGCAGGGCGGTGACCGGCTGGACGGCGTGGGCGCGGCGGATGGTCTGCACGCCCGCTTCGGACAGGCCGAAGTGCTTGACCTTGCCCTGCCCGATCAGGTCCTTCACCGCGCCCGCCACGTCCTCGATCGGCACGTTCGGGTCGACGCGGTGCTGATAGAGCAGGTCGATGGTCTCGACCCTGAGCCGCTTGAGCGAGCCCTCGACGGCCTGCCTGATGTGCTCCGGCCGGCTGTTCAGGCCCGGCGAACCCTTCATGCCGCGGGGATCGAAATTCGGACCGAGGTCGAATCCGAACTTGGTGGCGATCACCACCTGCTTGCGGAAGGGAGCGAGGGCTTCGCCCACGAGCTCTTCGTTCGTGAACGGGCCGTAGACCTCGGCGGTGTCGAAGAACGTGATGCCGCGATCCACGGCGGCCCGCAGGAGAGCGGTCATCTCCTGCTTGTCCTTGGGCGGGCCGTAGGAAAAGCTCATTCCCATGCAGCCGAGGCCGAGGGCCGAGACTTCCAGGTTGCTCTTGCCGAGTTTGCGCTTCTGCATAGACCCTCCTGATATCGAGCATCCGAGTGGCTCCATGAGTTCGAGTCTATTCCCGAAAGGGTCGGAGACGTAGACCCGGCAGTAGCCAGCCAGCTCGGCGTCGACGACGTCGACACCGGCCCGACGAAGACGCTCCACGAGCCCTCGAAGGTCGCGCACCAGCAAGGCCTGGTGCGCCTTTCGCGCCGGACGAAAGTCGGCTTCCACTCCCAGGTGAATCTTGACGGCAGCGTTCTCGAACCATGCACCACCGCGTTCCGCGAGACCTGCGGGCTTGCGCTTCTCGGGAATCTCCAGGAGGCGGGTGTAGAAATCCCGAGCCTCGTCTTCGCGCCCAGCCGGCATCGCAAGCTGAACATGGTCGATGCCCACGATCGTCACACCGGTTTGCCTTCGATGATCGTCATCCCCGTCGGGGAGGGCGTCTCGATCGCCCTGGTCAGCTTGAAGCCCGCGGCCTCGTAGAGCGCACGGTATTCCCCTTCAGTCCGCTCGCAACCACCCGTTCGAATCATCACGTTGAGATCGGAGAGGAGTGGGTACGAGAGTCGATTGCCGGCTCGGATCATGGTCTCAAGCGCTCTTTGGTCTCTTCTGAGAGCGGACGGGGCGAGCGGCAGCGCGCACCGACGTGTTCAGTGCCACGGCGGCGCGAATGAGCGCCTTCAACGCCCTTGCATCGATCTTGTCGCCCTCATGGAAGTCGATGGCACGCCTGGTGTTGCCTTCGAGGCTGGAGTTGAAGAGACCTGAAGGGTCCGCCAACGAGGCGCCCTTGGCGAAGGTCATCTTCACGACGTTCTTGTACGTCTCACCGGTGCAGATGATTCCGGCGTGCGACCACACCGGAACCCCTCTCCACTTCCACTCCTCGACCACTTCGGGGTCGGCCTGCTTGACGAGAATTCGGACCCGAGCGAGCGTCTCGCCCCGCCAATCACCCAGCTCCTCGATTCTCGCATCCATCAGCTGAGAGGGAGAGCCTCCTCCTCTTCCTTCCTTCGAGCCGCTCTTCCTCTTCTTCATGGCTGTCGTCGAGCTCATAGCTGAACTCCCACGCGCTGTAGCAGCCAGACCAAGCCTAGGTATGCGCCGATCGTCACAACGGAGGCGACTAGTAGGCTCGGCCAGAAGGACCAGCCGGATCCGAGCAGCATGGGCAGCAAGGCAAACAGGGGGAGCGACGCGAGCACCAGCCAGAAGATGCTGCGCGAAAGATTCGCAACGGATTGGACGTTGCCGGTGTCGGCATAGAGCCAGACGAAAGCCAGGAGCGAGGTCAGCGGGAGCGAGGCGAGGATGGCGCCCCAGAACGAACTGCGCTTGGCAATTTCCGACACCGCAATGACGACCACGACGGTGATCGCAACTTTCAGGCAGAACTGCCAGGTCATTCCGAGCTACGCCTAACGCCCTGGCGGCTCAGCAGCCGCGGCACCCGCACCTAACATCCCCTTCAAGCCGAGACGTCAACGTCCTCCAGCGGCCGCGGGCTGCTGCAGCCGCGGGTTCGACGGCCGATCCGCGCGGAGATGCCCTCCCGAGACTCTAGCTCGTAGAGGCGCCACGCGCCGTCGATGCCCTTGAGCGCGTGCTCGCCCCGCTCGGTGAACGACCAATCACCACCGAGGAGGAGATCGCGGACCGTGGACGATACCCAGGTCGCACCGCCCGAAGCCGCCTGCTGCACGCGCGCGGCGAGGTTCACCGCGAGGCCGGTCACGTCCCCGTCCTCGCGCACCACGATCTCGCCCGCGTGCAGGCCCGCCCGTACGCTCAGGCCGACACGCCCGAGCTCGCGCACGAGCTCCGTCGCGCAGGCCACCGCTTCCGAGGGGGTCGTGAAGGTCATGAGGAGCCCGTCGCCCATGTTCTTCACGAGCTTCCCGGCATGGCGATCGACCGCCTGCCAGGCGATCTGGTCGTGGCGATCGAGCATTCCGCGCCAGGCCTCGTCGCCGACCTCCGCCGAGCGGGCGGTCGAGTTCACGATGTCGGTGAAGAGCACGGTGGCGAACCGCCGCTCGCTCTGTGCAACCGGGGCGCGGCCGGTCACGAACTCGATCCAGACATCCATCAGCTCGCGCCAGCTCGGCATGATCCAGCAGAGGTGATCCTCGCCCGGGAACTGCACGTACCGCGCCCCGGGGATGTGCTCGGCCAGGTAGCGGCCGAACGCCGGGGGGATCGCGCGGTCGCCGATCACGTTCATGACGAGCGTCGGCGCTCGGATGTCGCCCGAGGCGATCGTTGGCGTCGAGACCGAGCACGCTCTCGAACTGACGCCGGATGTCGGCCCGGCTGCACGTCTGCCGCTGGAAGCGTCCGACCCACCGGATGAAGGCCGGGTCGTCGTTCTTGCTCGGGGCGAAGAGATCGACGAAGTGCTCGGGCTCGCGTCCCCATCCGTCGATCATGCGATTGAAGCGGTCGAGCACCTCCCTCTGGCGCATCGGGGGATCGTCATCCTGCCGCCGGAGGTCGCCGAGGGCCGAGACGCCGATCATGGAGTTCACGAGGACCAGCCGGTCGACGCGCTCGGGATGCATGGCAGCGAAGAGCTGCCCCATGATGCCGCCCTCCGAGAGGCCGAGGACGTGCGCGCGCTCGATCCCCTCGGCGTCCATGACGGCCTTGATGTCGTCGATCCGCTGCTCGAGGGTGGGCGCCTCCTCGAAGCGATCGGAGCTGGCCATGCCCCGCTTGTCGAACTCGAGCACGCGGACGTACCTGCCGATGTGCTCGCGTGCGCGGCGGTAGACCTCGTGCTCCCAGGCGAGCTCGACGTTGGAGACCAGCCCCGGAATGATGACCACGTCCGGACCCGCGCCGAAGCGCTGGTAGGCGATGTTGACGTCGCCGCTGCGCGCGTACTTGATGTCGGAGATGTCCATCGGCGTTAGGGGAGCGGAATGCTCGCCTCCAGGCGTTCATAGTGATTCGCGAGCTCGAGATGCAAGCTTTGCCGCCGGCGCCGGGTCTACTGGATGTTCGGATCACCCACAAAGGGCCCCCTGTCTTGAACGTGCCCGCCACGACTCGAACGGGACCGAGCCGCCTTCACAAGTGCCGCCTAACGCTCAGCATCAGCTGCGACGCGAAGCGCCGCCAGCTGCATGCTGTTCCCGAGCGTTGCAGATCGCGGAGTGACGGGACTACGCAGCGTCGGGTAGAGCGGCGAGCAGAGCGAGGAGATCACGCTGGACCTCGGCGCTGGCGGACATGGTGAGGGTGAGGCGTCCGTTTGGTCTTGTCAGGCGGCCAGCGCGCTGGACGAAACAACGACGGACGGTGGCGAGGGACTGAAACGCCCACAGAGCCGATCGCTTGGCGGTGGTGCGGCGCTCGGGCGCGCGGGTGATCATCTGCAGCTCGCGGTTCAAGTTGTGGGCGAAGAGCGCGGCGAGCAGGTAGGTTTGGTTGCCGTGCAAGCGGCGCACGGCGACGTAGTCCATCTGGCAGTCGCCCTTGAGGTCGCCGAAGATCGCCTCCTGCGAGCCGCGGCCGTCGTGGAAGGCGACGACGCTGGCGGCAGTCGTCGTCTTGTTGGTGACGATGACCTTGAAGTCGTAGCCGTACTCGTGAGGGACGAACAGGTCGAGCTGGACGGGCTCCTTGTGCTGGCGATGGGCGTGCTGGCGGATGAAGAGGAAGCGGAAGCGGCGGCCCAGGCCTTGGGCTTCCAGGGCTCCTCGAAGTACGACGACGTCGCTGCTGATCGGCTGCCAGCGCTTGCGCGTTCTCGATGCGCGCCTTGAGTTCCGAGAACCGCTCGAAGGGAACGGAGATCGATGAACTCGACGCCGTCTCTGCGGCGAGGAGCTGACGATCTCGTCGCTGAAGAAGGCGCTGTCCATGCGGACCTCGATGAGAACGCCGGGCAGGGCCCTCGCACGGACGTCCGAAGCAGGCCAGAATGAACTCGCCGCGCCCCGTGCGAGTCGTGGACGTTGCCGGAGCGGTGCAGGAAGTCGAGCACCTGGCCGGTCTGGGCGATGGTGCAGAACAGCGGGATAGTAGCTGCGCGCGCCCTTCTTCGTTTCTTGTTGTAGCCGACGGCCGTGCCCTCGGCGTGGCGCATGGTGGACTGGACCGAGCCGTCGAAGTCGAGGGTGAGGCGGGCGACGCCGAGGGTGCGCAGCCGATCGAGACAGAGCTTGCGGCAAAGAGCGCGCAGGCGCGCGACGGCGCGTGCGTCGACCGAAGCGAGCACGCGGCTGATGGTCGCGACGTCGGGCAGGCGGCGCAGGCCGAGGATGCGCTTCACCATGGGATCGTCGCGATAGAAGCGGACATCGCGCAGCTCGCGGTAACCGAGCAGCAGATGAACGACGAGCGCGAGAACGACGACGTGGTGGCCGAAGATCGGGGCGACGCCGAGGTGAGCGAAGCAGGCGTGGAGGCGATCGCGCAGCCGGAGAGCGGCGAAGAGCTTCTGAAAGAGGAGGAGTCCGGCGAAGGAAGTGAGGCGCTGCTGCTCGAAACGCAGAGCGGGGAGCGCGCGCGATTTGCGGTGCGTGTCGGTCCTGCTAGCTTTCACGGCGGATGGGCTCCTTTTGTTTGGCGAAGTTTGTTCTTGGTCGACGAAACCTTACCAGGTGGAAGGCAGCCCATCCATCTTTTCCCCTCGATTCTTAGCTCGGCGCGCTCACCTCACCCTGTTGATTCCAGGGAGGTCCCCGACCTCACCCGACGTGACGTCCAACGAGCCCTCGGCGAAGCCGCTCATCACCATGGGGCTCAACGGTCCGAAGCGCATCAGGCCTTCCCGCTATGCAACTGTCGGGTACACTCCACCGAACCCGGATTTACCCAGATGACATCCGGCAATGGCTGACCCCGGCGATTGCCTGGGACATGAGGCTCAAGGGCTGGACTGAGATGGTTCCCCTCTTGGACCCCGACGTCCTCTACGTCGAGCCGAATCATCGCTTGACGATCGAGAGAGCGCCGGACGACCCGAGGTTCGCCCAGGACGATATGTGGGGCCTCAACTACGCGTACCCGCCCTTCGACGACCCCGACATCGATGCTCCGGAAGCGTCAACATCGTCGCCACGAACAACAGCTGGTCCGACACGGCTATCTCCGCGAGCCTGCACGACGCCGTCGACGCGCAGCGCCAGCGCGGGATCCTGTTCATCGCGGCCGCCCGGGAATTACCCGAGCTGCCCGGACTCCTACAACTGCCGCGTCGACTCAGACAACGACCGCAAGCCCACCTGGCCCGCGAGCTTCTATCTGCCCAACGTAATCGCGGTCGCGAACTCGATCGACTATGGCTGGCTCAACGCCGGCTCTGCCTACGGCAAGCGGACGGTTCATCTGGCCGCGCCCGGCACCTTCATCCTGAGCACGATCCCCGGGAACTCCTACGACTATTACAGCGGGACCTCGATGGCCACGCCGCACGTCGTCGGCGTCGCCGCCCTCCTGAAAGCGCAGAGCCAGGCGCGCGACTGGAAGGCGATCAAGAACCTGATCCTCGCCGGCGCCGGCGGCGACCTGTTCCCGGACAACGGCGACTCGGAGACGGTGCTGTCCTACTTGGACTGGACAGCACCCGGGAGACGCCCCGGTCGCCCTTCGGGTTCGCGACTTTCGCGTCCGGAGGGGGTGCATCGCTGCGCGGCTTCGACGATCTCGATGCCGGATGGCATCGTCGCGGCGTCGAACCGCCGGAAACGACCTTGCCTCGCCACGTAGCGAAGAGCGAACGGAACCACCACGCGCTGGACGAGATCGTTTGCGGCGTCCACTTCGATACCCTCGGGCGGACAACCGTCGCCGCAGAGATCCGCAATGCAGAGCGGGACGAAGGCACAATGTCCGGTACGGGCAAGGCGCACGAGATAGCGGGCTCCGCGCGCGGCGGCGAAGGCCATGCGCGCATACGGCTCGAACGGCGTCACGCTGTCGAGATCACCCGTCATCGCCAATAAAGGGCGTTCGACGACAAGGTCGATCGCGGGACGCGGTGCGAGCGCGAGGGCGGCGCGAAATCGCGTGTCCGCCGCCAGCGTGCGAATCGCCGTCTGCCCGCCGAAGGAATGCCCCATGACACCGATTCGTCTCGGCGAAACTCGATGGAAGAGAAAGGTGCCCGGGGTCGCCGCTTCCAGCTGAAGCTGGTCGAGGACGAACACGAGGTCGGGCACCCAGATTCAGAAACGAGTCGTACAGATCGGTCGCGCAGTCGAATGCCGTATTGCCCGGATGCGGCGGCGCGGCGATCACCATGCCCCACGAAGCCAGCGCCTCCATGAGAAACGGCGACTGGTCGGGCACGCTGCAGGAGCCGTGCGAGAGAGGAGGAGCGGCCATCGGCCCGGTGCAATCGCGGGCATGCCTTCGCTGTCTTCACCCGGCGCGACGGGATACCAAATCAGGGTCTCGAGAGCGCGCCCTTGACCAGTCGTCACGGAGGGCTTGGTGAAGGTTCGCGTCGTGCGGCCGACCCCGTATGGTCCCAGGCGAGCTCGGGTCGGGTGCAGCAGCCGCCGCGTGAGAGATCGCCGCCGCTGCCAACGCGAGCACCGTGATGCCGGCGATCGCGGAAGCCAGGCCGCGAAGCCGCGCGCACCCCGCGCACCGCCCCTGGGCGTGTAGAGGTCATGGGTCGCAGTACACCTCGCCCACCAGGCTTTGCTCCACTCGGGCCGTCGCCGCATCCGGTGGGATGAATCCCTCCGTGAAGGGAGAGGGAAGCGGAGCCGCGACACCAGGGCCAGGCGGCCATGAGATCAGGGCAAGCGCGGTGAGTGCTTGCGTCGCCAGGACGGCTCGAATCGACCTTCGGCTTCTCACGACGGCTCCTGCTGCGGGCTACTGGTATTGACACGTCGTGTAGCACCAGTCGAAAACCCGAGTCAAGATACGCGTCCGTAGGGTTCGGTGCGCGACGCCAGGAACGCCAGGAGCCGCGTCGAGGGGGAGCGGTGTCGTGCGTGATCGGCTGAGCGAGCCGGGCGCCTCGATGCGCACGGCGTCTCGGGTCACGCTACTGCTTCGAGCTACCCGCCGCTTTCCCGCGAGCTTGTCCTTGCGGTTGCGGTACAGATTCTTGTCGACGGCCGCGAGCATCTTCGCCTCGTCGTAGCGGCCACCCAGGAAGTGATTGACCTGGTGCGCGATGGCGCCCGGGTTGTTCACGGACTCGTCGTAGCGGATCTCGATCATGCGCCAGTTGGGCTTCTTCCTCGCCATGATGCGGACCGACGCGATGTGGTTGCGGTAGGCCTCGGCCATGACCTTGTCGTCGGTCGAGTCGTCCTCGTTGCGGTTCACGAGCATCTTGTTCCTGGCTCGCGAGCACCTCGTCGATGTCACGGCGCATGAAGATGATCCGGTAGTCGTTGTCGTCGGGCAGGTCCTTCAGCAGGCCGGAGATCACCTTGAGTGCCTTGCCGCGCGCCTCGCGCACCCAGCTCCGGTCGGTCTCCTTCTCGAGGTCCTTGACGCGCTCGAATTCGAAGTAGCCCTTCGGAGCGCAAAATCCCTTGTGTTACTTGACGACGAGCAGTTCGATTTTCGCCCCTGCCTATAGTTGACAGACTTCATCACCGCCGAGGTGCGCCTCCTGCGCGTGCTCGGCAGGTCATCGCCACCGCCAAGTAGCCTCGCGATCAGCCTGCAACGCACGTCTGCGGCCCGAAACGGCGCACCTGCCCCCCACACCTTGCCGCTCACACTCGATTACTGGATTTCCGCGGGAATTCATGAATCATTCGGGCTAGCCCACATTAGCGGCCGATGTGACATGGGCACGATATCAGACACACACACGCCCCAGGCACTTCTCCAGCCCGATCGCTCTCTTCGCCCCCGGTTTCTACGGCTCAGGGGATGATGGGGCCGCCGCAGGACGCGGGCGCGAACTTGCAGCCGTTCGCGCGAAACTTGATACCGTCCGAGCCGTCCCGTTTGACCAGGCAGGTCTCGGGACCGAACGTCTTGCTGAACGCGGTGCAGTAGCGAAGCGGACTCGTGCCGGTGCTCACCACGACGCTGACGCGGACCTGATCGGCCCCGAGCTGATAGTCGACCTGGGCGCCCTTGCAGGACGCCTTCACCTGACTCTTCTTGCGGATCAGGACCGAGGTGCACGTTGCGCCGCTCGGGTCGCCGTAGCGCAAGCGGTCCCCCGCCGCGTTGAGCTTCCACTTGCTGCAGTTGGCACCGCCGAGATCAATCGTGAAGGTCTCGCCCGTATCGAGGCTCGTCAGGGTCAGCGACGCGACGCCCGAGCCTCCCGCCGCCGGGCAGCGCGGGTCTTCTCCGGCGCCAGCCGGCATGACCACGTTGCCCTTCATCTTGAAGGTCGCCTTCTTGCCTCCCAGGGAAGGGTTCTTGATGAGGATGCTCCGGCCCTTGAAGAGTTGGTCGACCTGCGCGTGCGCGGTCGCGGGGACGAGCAGCGCCACCATCGCGAGCATTTTGAGCAGCATCCGGGTCTTCATCGAGTCTCCCTCCTGGTCTGGTTGTCCGGCGCGTCGTTGGACGCTCGACGCAAGCGCGACGGACGCTACCCCGCGACCGAACACGCTGTCAAGCGATCGTCCCCGTCAACCAACCACGCAAGGGGGTATAGCTCGGACAAGGCAGCGATCTTGCGCGAATTTCCCGTGAGGCGTCCACCTCCGCCAACCGAGCATGCTCGGTGTTCAAGCCACGACGGTCTCCTGGAATGCTTGTCGTGTCAACCGAGCCGCGCCGGCAAGGCCGGTCGTGCTCGCAAGACGGATCGCCAGGCCGTAGCGAGCCGAGCAGCCGGGACAAAGAGTGCCGAGGCGATGCGTCGCCGTCGCGAATTGGAAGTTCCGTTTGCAGGCGGGCTGACCGCCACGAGGCGGGCCGATATACTTGACAGCGCGCGTTGCTTGGAATCCCCCTCACGGCGAGCAGCGTTCGGCGTTTGCTCTCACTCCCATTGCGGTGCACCCTCGGGCATGTTCGTCAAAGGCCAGCGCCACCGCGTCCCGCCGAACGAGCGCGCCCTTGAGTTGGCGAAGATCGTCAGCGACCCCGAGGCCCTAAGCGCACTGCTAAGCTGACCGACCATAGATCGACTATTCCGCGAGAATCAGCGCTTTGCGACCAATTCATCCATCTCACCGAGGGCGTCCTGGGCTGGAGCGCGCTCCACGAGGCTCCGGCGGTGGCGAGTCGACGAGGACCGCTAAATTGCTGCGTAGATCGCGCGACGTGCCTGAACTGTCGGCAGACACGCGGATAGGACGAAGGTCTCATTGTCGTTCCGACGCGTCTCCGACTAGGCTCGTCTCCGGAACGATGCGCTCTACCCTGCGACGGCGTCGAACGGAGCCTCGCCCGAACTCGCGCGCCGTCCTCACGCTCGCCGGGAGAGTCGGTACTCTGCTCGTGGCGTGGTGCGCGGCGATCTGCTGGCCAGCGCCCTCGGACGCCGTCCCGGCGACCTTGGGCGAGGTTCAGGGGCAGGCCGTCGCCGCATTCGCCGGCGGACATCTCGCGATCAAGGCCGCCGATCATGCGATCCTCCGGTGGGACCGCCTCGCCATCGAGAGCGGAGAGGTGGTGGACATCACCCTTCCCGAATCTTCGAGCCGCGTTCTCATCGTGGTGACGGGCCCTCGACCGGCTGACCTCGCCGGGCGGCTGGTCTCCAACGGTCACGTGTACCTGGTCGCGCCGAACGGCGTCGAGATCCATCCGGGGGGCGTGGTGCGCTCCGGAGGGCTGTGGGTCAGCACCACGCCGATCTCTGAAGATGGCTTCCTCGCGGGGCGATGCCGTCGAATTCATCGGCCGGGCGGCGCCCGAGGCCCGGATCGTTCACGCCGGTGCGATCGAGTCTCGCGGCCAGGCCGACGGCCGCGCCGGTGATCGATCGGCGGCGACCATCGGCGGGCGGGTCGTCTTGATGAGCAGGCAGATCGCCGTGCTCGACGGCGCGGTCATCGACGCGTCGGGGGATCGCGGGGGCGGCTCGATCTCGATCGGGGGCGGCGAAGAGAGGCGACGATCCGCAGCTCGCCAACGCCGACGTCGTCTACGTTGGCAAGGGCGCCGGATCCTGGCGGACGCCGCGCGCGAGGGCAGCGGAGGTCACGTCGTCGTCTGGGCCGAGAAGCTCACCACGTTCCTGGGGGCGATCTCGTCGACGGGCGCCGGCTTGAGCGGAGACGGAGGGAATGCCGAGGTCTCCGTCGAAGGGCGCCCTGGTCTTCGACGGCCGCGCCGCGCTGTCGGCCGGCGCCGGCCGCCAGGGCCGATTGCTGATCGACCCCGCCAGCATCACGATCCAGTCGGCGGGGCCGAATATCGATGGCCTGGGTCTGGGTCACGACATCACGTCGGCCGGCGACCTTGCCAGCGCGGCGACCTTCCCCGGCGTCAACAGCGTCATCACGGCCGCCGCCCTCAATGGACTCCTGACCGGCGGGGTCTCCATGACGCTGGCGGCGACCGACCTTCATCACGGTGAACGCCGCGGTGACGGCCTCCGGGCCGGTGACGGGGTTGGTCCTCGACGCACCGACGGTCGATCTGAATCAGCCGATCGCCTTGCCGTCGGGCGGAACCCTGGCCGGGACGGCGGGCACGGTGAATGTCGGGCCGTCGGGCAGGCATCCAGAACGGCGTGGACGCGGCGGCGGCCGGCGCCACCGTCAACCTGGCCACGGCGACCTACGTACAGGAGGTCAGGATCGCCGAAGAGCCTGGTGCTGCAGGGACAGGGGGCGGCGAGCACCACGATCTTCTGTCCGTCGGCGCTCCTCGCCAACACGTTCCTCTATACCGTGAACAACGCGACCTATCACCCGATCGTCCTCGTCGAGAACGCTGATCCAGTGACCATCCAGAATGTGAGCGTGAACTGCACACCCCAGCTGGTCGAACTTTCAAAACTTCCGCTTCGTGGGCATCGGATACCACAACGCCGGCGGCACCATTCGGAACGTCATCGTGAGCGGGATCGAGGACGAGTCTCCAGGTGGCGCCACGCAGCACGGGGTTCGCGATCTTCGGCGCGATCGACGACGGCAAGCTCCACGTCATCCAGGTGCTCAACAATGAGATCGATCGCTTCCAGAAGCAGGGAATCACGATGCGGGGGCCCACCTTGACCGCGGTGATCTCCGGCAACACCGTGACCGGGGAGACGCCGCCGTCTCGCGCCAATGTCAACGGCATCACCATCCAGGACTCGGCCATCGTGCATCGATCTCCAACAACACCGTGACGAACATCATCTCGTTCACCGGCCGGCAACGACTCGGTCGCGCATCCTCCCATTCGGGGCCGGCGCCGGATCCACCGTGACGAGCAACGCGATCGCCGACAGCAACATCGGAATCTTCAGCTTCAATACCGGCGACAACTTGACGATCTCCGACAACATGGTCAGCGGGAGCACCGCACGAGTCGATCCACGTCGAGGAAGACGAAGGGGCTGACCACGCTCACCGGCAACACCATGTCCTGCGGGCTGCCCTCGGCGTCGCCGACGGCCAACATGGACCTGGTCAGCGCGGGGAACCAGCCCTTCGCCCTCGCGGGCAACCAGTTCAACGGATGTGACGTCGGCTTGCTCGTCCAGGGCGGTGGGCAGACGGGCCCGCTGGTGACGATGGATCACGACGCCTTCGTGGGAACGGTCATCGACTACGTCGAGCTCGTCACGGCTCCGAACGACATCTGGCCGTCGACACAGACGGTGTCCTTCGACGGACTCGTCTCCGGCCAGATCACTGCACGCGCAGTTCGACCAGCTTCAGACGAAGATCATAGACAAGCACGACGATCCCGCGCTGGGTCTCGTCCTCGATTTCATCGACCCCACGCCCCAGCTGAGCATCGCGAAGGCGACGCTGCCCGTGAGCTTCACGGTGGGGGTGCCGGGCAGCTACGCGCTGACGGTGACCAATATCGGTGTCGTGCCCACGACGGCTGTCGCCACGGCGAGCGACGACATCCCCGCCAGCCTCATCCTGGGCGCGATGCCGGCGGGCTGCACGCGCTCCTGGGCAGCAGGTGAGCTGCTCGATCGCCGCGGGCTTCCAGGCCCAGAGCATCGCGACTTTCCTCATACCGGTCACGCCCACGGTCCCTGGGGCGATCGTCAACACGGCCCGGGTGAGCGGCGGCGGGGATACCGGCTGCCCGCAAGCGACGGCGCGTTGCGAGGCGACCATCACCACGTCGATCACGACCCCCGTACCGACCCCAACACCAACACCGACCGCGACGTCGACGGCGAGCCCGACCGCGACACCCATCGCGACGTTGACGCCCACCGGCCGACCGCGACACCCATCGCGACGTTGACGCCCACCGCGCCGACCGCGACTCCCTTGCCGCCAACCCCGCCGACGCCAACCCCCGGTGAGTCGCGGGTCCCCGGCCTCACCTCGCTGGGACTCGCGGCCGCGTTCCTGGCGCTCCTGGGATTCGGATTGTCAAAATTGTACGCCAAGTACTCCGGTTCATAAGTTTGGCAACGTATGAGGCGAGTTCGATCGCTGCGGTTAGCCGGCACGCGCTCGCTGATTCAGTCGCGCTGCTTATCTCGGTCAGGCGGCCTCGATCCAGGATCGCTCCTCTCCGGGAATGCGTCGAACTCCTCGTCGGTGGTTCTCCGAAGAGCGAAGAGGGTCCGGACCCCGTCGAAGGCGTCCTTGAGAAACGCGCGTTGCGCCGCGGCGTTCCAATCCCGTCGCCGCCGTTAGAAAAAGGGTCCTGACCTGAGCTATCACTGCCGGGGCGGAATCAATTTTTCATCCGACCGGTCGTGACGAACCCAGATGGAGACCTTGATGCCCGAACTGCCTACCGTGCGACCTTCGTCCAGCGTGGGACATCCCGTCTCACACGGCACCGACGGTCTCCGGTGCGCGGCCGAATCATCTCCGGAGCCGTACGGCTGGGCACGGAGCGTCGCTGGTGGGCGTGCCGATGGTCGCCGCGCTGATCCTGCTTGCGGCCGCGTGCGGAAGCGACGATCAGCGCGAAGCCGTCGTATGCCGAGGCGCCGTGCCCGAACCCCGTCTACCCCGGCATCGTTCTGGGTCCTGAGTACACGTGCGGGTACCTCACCGTGCCCGAGAATCGGAGCAAGTCGGACGGCCGGACCATTCGGCTCGCCGTCGCGACGCGGAGGGCGACCGCACCGAACCCGAAGCCCGACCCGATCGTGTTCCTCACCGGTGGACCCGGGGGCAGTGGGCTCGCAGAGGGCCCGGGAGTCGCCAAGGAGTGGCGTCCCGATCGCGACGTGATCTTCCTCGATCAGCGGGGCGCGCTGCAGTCGGACCCGTTCCTCTCGTGCCCCGAGATCGACGCGTTCATGGCGAGCACGGTCGGCCTGTCGTGGCTCGCACCCGAGACGATCCGAGCAGGACGCGGCGACCACGCGGACGTGCCGGGACCGGCTCGCGGCCGCCGGTGCTGACCTGGCTGCCTACAACACCACCGAGAGCTCGGCGGACCTGGCCGACCTACGGATCGCGATGGGCATCGAGGAATGGAACATCTACGGGGTCTCCTACGGAACCGATCTCGCCTTGCAGACGCTGCGCGATCACCCTGCCGGGATTCGCACCGTGGCGCGTCGACGCCGTGCTCCCGCCCAACATCAACCCCATCGAGAACGGTTGGCGTGCGGCGCTGCGAGAGCTCGACGGCCATCTACGATGCCTGCGCGGCCCAACCCGCCTGCCATGCCGCCTTCCCCGACGGGCGGGCCGAATACATCCAGGTGATCAACGACCTCGCCGCCAACCCGCGTACCGTGCACGTCACCGCATCCCACGACCGGCGAGGAAGTCACGGTCGTGATCGACGCGTACAAGCTCAGCTACACCGTCCAGTTCGCAACCCTCATCGGCCACGCAGAAGACGATTCCGTTGATGATCCACGATCTCGCCGTCGGCGACGGCACGGAGGCCGCCCTCGAGGTCCTCGCGCGGAGCCTTCCCGCCTGATTTCAACAGCTACGGGTTGCTCTGGGGCGTTCTGTGCCGCGAGATGGTGGGCCGCACCGACCCCGAACGCGTCAGCGCCGCGGGCAAGCGCGAGCTTCCCGACTTTCCCGCCTCCGTGACCGATCGGCCCTCGATGTTCCCCTGGGCCTTCAGCGACTGCGCGCAGTGGGACGTGCCCGCCGCCCCTTCGCAGGTGGTGAAGGTCGTCACGAGCGACGTCCCTGTGCTCTTGACCAGCGGCGCGTTCGACGGCACGGCCACCCCCAGCTACGCCGCCGAAGCAGGCGAAGACGCTGAAGAACTCCACGAACCTCGTGTTCCCCGGGATCGGACACAGCGCGTCGCGCTGGGCACCGACCTGCTTCGCCACGATCTTCGCGAACTTCCTCGACCAACCCAGCGACTTCGACTACAGCTGCCTCGCGGACCAGACGATCCCCAAGTTCGACACCTCATAGCGAACGGCACTCGTCCGGGTTGGTTTTCGATTCGCCGACGGTCTTGAACGGTCAAGAACCGTTAGACGAGCCGGCGCGAGGCGCGTGCAGCGTCCGCGAATCTGCCAAGACGGCCCCGTTACTGGTCATATGGCGAGGGACTCGCGCATCCGCTGGAGTTCGATGAAGTGTCGCCCGCAATCCCGCTCCTATCAGGAACGCGGTTCGTCGAACGGTTTCTTCCCCGCGATCGCGGACGGCACGGCCGCAGGAACGAGGTCGAACTCCGTGCCGAGCTTGATGTCGCCGTAGCGTCGCACCCAGTCGTCGTTGATCGCGTCGGACTGGCGCTTGAGGGGCGGCTCGAGCGGGGCCTGATCGGGCGCCTGCAGTCCGAGACGCTCGAGCAGGCGCAACGTGCTCGTCGTGTAGTCGCCGGCGAAGTTCTCGTACAGCACCAGGATCGGCTTGACGCGGGTGTGCTCGAAGAAGGAGTCCCAGAACGCCTCCTGGAGCATGATCTGGTGCAGGAGGTGCTCGATGGCGCGGTAGTGGAATCGCAACCCGGGGCGGTTCTCCTTCAAGAAGCTCTTGTACGGCGGGGAGGCCTCCTTCGCCGTCTCCGTGTGCGCCTCGCTCCAGGTGGCGGTCTGCACCGCCTTCCAGAGCGAGACCGCCTGACGCAGCTTGTTGGCGCGCACGACGCGCACGAACTGCAGGTTCGGGAATGCAGCCGGCAACAGCTCGGCCAGCGGCAGCTCGCGGTAGGCGGGGATATTGCGCAGGAGGCTGGTGAAGTCGCCGAAGTACCCCCACATCACTTTCGCGCCGAACACGCCGTTGTCGGTGGTGCCCGCGGCGAAGGCCCAATCGAGGTAGCGGTCGTAGGCGGTGCGGCTCCACAGGGGCGATCGCGGCGGCGGGTCGTCGCCGACCACCCGTTCGGAGAGGTGGTCGAGGATCGAGGTATCCGAGACGCCCGCGAAGTACTCCTCCGGTCGGCGCGCCCGACCAGAGTGCCGCAGGGCCTCGAAGTACTCGTCGGGCCGACCGGCCACGCCGCTCTGGGTCAGAGCCTGGCAGACGAGGGTGCTCCCGCTCCGCGGGGTGGAGCAGACCAGATAGGACCGATCGGGTTTCATCTCGCCACCTCTCGCGTCGGATCGCTCGGCGAACGCTGCCACTGGTCGTTGACCACCGCTCCCGGCGGCGCGGCGACGGGGCCGGACAGCAGCGGATCGTCCGTCACCCGCATCCACGCGTCGAGTCGGCCGCGCAGCGAGGACGCCACCTGGGCGTGATCCCGGTCGGCGGCCAGGTTGCGGCCCTCCTCCGGGTCGAGCGCCAGATCGTACAGTTGCTCGCGCGCCACCGTCGTCTCGCCCCAGCCGTGCGCGAGCAGCAGGTCCTTGGCGGCGCTGTCGTCGCAGTTGGGCAGGACGGGGTGAGGATAGTCGTGGAACAGACGGATGTACTTCCACCGCCCGGTGCGGATGGCCCGCTGCGGTTCGGCGATTGGTGG
>CAVVBN010000011.1:0-18680 GCA_963746505.1 uncultured delta proteobacterium | reverse complement strand
CGGCCATCTGGTGCGCGAGCGCTACGAGCGAGGCGACGATCGCCACGACGATCCCCTGCAGCGTGCCGAGCAGGACGACGCCCGCGAACGCGATCACGGCCCAGAGGAACTCCATGCGCCGGGTGCCCAGGATGTCGCGGAAGTCCGCCACATGGATGAGGCCGATCGAGTAGACGATGACGACGGCCGCCAACGTCGCCTGCGGCATCAGGCCGATCAGCGGCGCCAGCAGCAGCAGCGTGGCGACCGTGGTCGCGGCGGTGACCAGCGCCGCCAGCTGCGTGCGCGCGCCGGCGAGGCGGTTCACCGCCGTCTGCGAGGTGCCGCCGCCGGCCGGCATGACCGCCAGGAACGCCCCGCCGGCGTTCGCGAGACCGGTCGCCAGCAGCTCCTGGTTCGGCCTGTGGCCGCGGCTCACCGGCTTCCGCGAACGCCCGCCCGGCGGCGATCGTCTCGGTGAAACTCATGAGGGCGATGCCGAGCGCGGCCGGCCACAGCCCAGCGATCAGCTCGGGCCGCGGCACGACGAGGGACGGCAGCCCGGTTGGAACGTGGCCCACCGTCCCGACGCCGAGGGCCTGCAGGCCGAGCAGACTCGTGGCGGCGATGCCGCCGGCGACCGCGACGAGCGGCGCCGGCAGGCGCGGGACGCGGCGTTCCATCGCCACCAGGAGGGCGATCGTTCCGGCGCCGACGGCCAGCGTCGGCAGCGACGTCTCGGGAATGCCGGCGACGATCGCGTGGAGGTTGTGCAGGAACGATCCCTTGGGGAAGTGCAGGTTCAGTAGCTTCGGGATCTGGTCCAGGACGATGACCAGTCCGATCCCCGCCTTGAAGCCGACCAGCACCGGCTCGGAAATGAAATTCGCCACGAAGCCAAGCCGCAGGATCGCGGCCACCACGAGCACGGCGCCGACGAGCAACGTCAATGTCGCGCACGCGGCCGTCAGCGACGCCGTATCTCCGCCCGGGGCGACCTCGCCCAGGGCCGCCGCCGCCAGGATCGACAGCGTCGTCGTCGTGGTCACGCTGAGCGGCCGCGACGTCCCGAGCACCGCATAGATGACGATCGGCACCAGCGCCGTGTAGAGGCCGACCTGCACCGGCAGGCCCGCGATGGTGGCGTAGGCCATGGCCTTCGGAATCACGACCGCCGCCGTGGTGAGCCCCGCGACGACGTCGGGGCGGATCCACTCCCGGCGGTAGTCGCCGATCCACTCGGGCACGACCATGTCGGGTACGCTCACGCCGCCACGCGGCGCAGCGCCTCCACGATGGGCCGGGTGTCGTCGCTCCGCGCGCTCAGCGCCACGTAGGCGTCGGGACGGATCACGTAGACGTGTCCCGGGTCGTAGTTGGGGTCGGGATCGGCGCTCGCCGCGACCGCGATCCGACCCACGTCGAGCGGCAGATCGACGCGCGGCGCATCCACCGACAGGACCGCGAAGCGCCCGCACGCGAGCCTCTCGTGCAGTCGCGTGGCGCCATCCTCGGTCGACGTCAGCGCCACGTCCGGCGCGCGGTGGCCGCTGGCGGGATGGCGGGCGGCCCCGCGCGGCGTCTCCGTCAGCGGGCTGACCGGATAATGCAGGTCGACCTCCGTGAGCTGGTCGACGATGCGCTGCTGGAGCACGGCGATGCGGCCGAGCGCGCTGGCCGCCAGGTTGCGCAGCTCCTGCAGGATCGGGTTGCGCAGGAGCGCCATCGCGCGTCATCGGCCGGCGTTGCGCAGCACCTGGTCGCCGATCGCGCTGCGCTCCGGCGAGTAGCTGTCCAGCAGCGCCGGCTTCGCCTCCCCGTGCCGACCAGCGCCAGCTTCCACGCCAGGTTGAACGCGTCCTGCATGCCGGTGTTCATGCCCTGCCCGCCGGCGGGGCTGTGGACGTGCGCGGCGTCGCCGGCCAGGAAGACGCGGCCGTGGCGGTAGTCCTTCACCTTGCGCTCGTTGATGCGGAAGCGGCTCAGCCAGAACGGGATCGTGCGCGCGGAGCCCCGCGGGACCGCGCGCGTCGAGCAACGCCTGCACCTCCGCCAGCGTCGGCGGCGGACCGTCCTCGGACGGCGCCAGGCCGACGTCGGCGACGATGCGGAAGCGACCGTCGACGATCGGGAAACAGCGCCAGGATGCCGTCGGGCTGCCAGCGATCGTCAGCTCGTCCCGCGGCAGGTCGCCGTCGAGGTGGACGTCGGCCAGGATCCAGTCCGACGACAGCGTGCTCGCCCTCGAACGGCGTGCCGAGCGCGTGGCGCACGGTGCTGTGCGCGCCGTCGCAGCCGAGCAGATACGCCGCGCGCAGCGTCTCCGTGCGCCCGTCGGCGCCGCGGAGCGTCGCCGTCACGCCGTCGCCGTCCTGCGCGAACGACGTCAGCTCGACGCTGCCGCTCGACGTGGACTCCGAGGGCGCGCGAGCTCCTCCTCGAGCACGCGCTCGGTTTCGCTCTGCGGGATCATCAGTGCGTAGTGGATACACGCTGCGCGCGGTGTCCAGCCGCACGTGCACCAGCTCGCGACCGTTGGCGTGGATGTGCGCGCCGCGCCCCTCAGCCCGGCGGCGAGGAACGGGCGTACGCATCCCTGGATGTCGAGCAGCTCCAGCGTGCGCGGCCAGATCACGAGGGCCTTCGACTTGTCGGTGCGCGCGGCTGTCCGATCGATGATGCGAACGCCGACACCCCGGCGTCGGAGCGCCATCGCCATCGTCATCCCGACCGGTCCGGCGCCCGCGATCAGCACCTGCCCGCCCACCCCTTCCATCGCCGGGAGTTGGCCTCGTCGTCGTACCGCCTGTCAACCGCCGCGGGTCAGCCGGCGGACGGGTAGCGCGATCTCCTCGCGCACGCCGGCGCGCAGCCATCCGGGTCCCGTGGCCCAGGCGACCGCGGCATAGGTCCCCGCCATCACCGCCGCGGCGACGACGCCCCGCACGGAGGGTATCAGGGGCGCCCGCGCGACGAACGTGCTGCCGACGGCGATCGACGCGACGATCGGCACCGCCGTGGGCAGCGTCTTCCGGAGCACGCGGATCGGCGTCCCGCGGCCGATGCCGCGGAGCAGCCACGGCGTCGCCACGGCAGTACCCGCCAGCTGGCCGAGCGGGACGCCGATGATCCCGAGCCTGGGAACGAGCACCAAGCACGCCCCGACGGCGACGAGGGCCATGACGGTGCTCACCTTCGCCGTGAAACGCACGCGGCCGAGCCCGACGAGCCCCGCCCAGGCCTGCCGGCGTACCGAAACCAGGATCCCCGTCGCCGCGGAGAGGCGCAGGACCGGCAGAGCCGGCAGCCAGCGCTCGCCGTAGACCAGCGCGACGAGGTCATGGCCCGCGCTCGCAAGCACGGCGAACCAGAGCCCACACACCAGGACCGACGCGACGACGTAGCGGACGACCACGCGCTCGACCTCGCCGAGATCGTCCTGGAGACGCGCAACGTGCGACACCGAGACGCGAACGACGTTCTCGAGCAGCTCGATCGGCTTGCGTCCCACCACCGACGCCCACGTGACGAGACCCACGGCCTCCGGACCGAGCAATCCGGCCACCAGTGTCGGCGTGATCCATCCCGGCGCGAGACCGATCACGTAGCTCGCCTGCAGGGGAAGGCCCACACGCACCAGCTCGCGGACGGCCGTCGGGTCGAGCCGCGGTCGCACGGGCCAGGGCGCCGCGCGGTAGAGGAAGACGGCGCGCAGGAGGCTTCCGATCAGTGTCGCCCACACGAGGCTCCAGACCCCGTACCCCACGAGGAGCATGCCCACCGAGACGACCTGATACCCGACGCTGCCGATGACGTCCGAGATCGCCAGCTCGCGATAGCGCAGCTCACGCTCGAGCCGCACCTCGCTCAGCGCACGCCACGAGCGGAGGTAGAGATCGAAGGCCAGGAGTCGAAGCATCCACACGAGCTCGGGCGGTGCCAGACGGTACAGGGCGGCGATCCGCGGCGCCGCCAGGACGAGGATCAGCACCAGCACCGTGGCCAGCAACTGCTGCAGCGCCAGACACGTCCCCAGCTCGCGGTCGCTCGGGGGGGCGGCGCGCCGGATGAGCGCCGTCCGCGTTCCGAGGTCGGCCACCAGCGCCGCCAGCGTCACCACGAACAGCGCGATTCCGAAGACCCCGAGGGGCGCAGGGCCGAGGACGCGCGCGACGACGATGCCCCCGACGATGGCCAGCAGCTGCAGCACCCCCTGGCGCCCGACCATCGTCCGGATGCCGGTCCGCGCTCGCTGATGGACGTCTTGCATGGGTCGATGCCGCCTAGTACGCCGGCCGCCGGGTCACGCTGCCGACGACGAACCGCGCGGGTCGATAGAGGTAGCAGAGCGGGAGGAGCCACCCTGACGGCCGTGGAAAGGCGCTCCGGAGATATCCGCGCGACGGCGCCACGATCCAGCGCGCGACCCGCGCGCGACCACGCCAGGAGCCGGTCGCGCGCCAGAGGGCCGCGAGGTCACGCGGCGCCGTGTGCGCTCCCCCGATCGCCACGTCCTGGGCGACGTGATCGGCCCTGGCCGCGCGCTCGTCGAAGGCAGCCAGCACGTCCGACGAAACCGGGGCGCCGAAGTCGGCGAGGTAGTGGAGGAGCACCGAGACCGGCAACGCCAGGCGATGGGCATCGACGCGCGCCGTCACGTCGGACCAGTCGAGGCCGGGCGCCGCGGCCAGGAGGTGCCACGCGTCCGCGACCCAGCGCAGGTTCCGCCGGCTCGGGCTGCAGGTCGCGTGGCCGAGCACGTGCACGACCGTGGCCTCGGGCGCCGGCGTCCACGCCGACGATCCATCGATGGACGATCGGCCGGGCGTCGCGCACGAATGCCTCGATCGACCCACCGTAGTACGGGACACCGAACGGCCGCGTATGCAACGCCACCTCGAGCCCCGTGCGGTGGCGCAGCAGCGCGTCGGCCCGAGGCATGCGATCGGGGTGCGCACGAGCGCAGTCCGCCCCCTCGAGCGCGACTGCTGCACGCGTGAGGTCCTCGGCACGCACGAGGAGGTCCAGATCATGGCAGTGCCGGAGCCGCCAGGCCTCGTACACGGTTGCCGCCAGCGCCGCACCGCGGACGACGAACGCCCGGACGCCCTGCCGCTCGAGAGCCGCGAGCGCCTCCGCGACGATCTGCCGGTACCGCGTCGCTCGCAGCTCCTCGCGCAACGTCGCCGCATGCAGATAGGCCAGGAGGTCACGCCCGGCGTCGAAGTCGCTTCGTGTCATGGAGCGCGACAGGAGCGGCAGCAGGGTCCGCGTCGTGGCCAACGCGCGCACCGCCATCGCATCGCCAGCGCCGCGACCGGACCGCCACCGTGCCCACCCATCACGGGCACGCGGCCCCGAGTGGAGGCACGCGGCCAGCAACGCGGTCTCGTCGGGCGTCGGGAGCAGGACCGCCAGCGTGTCCCGAAGCGTCAGCCGCACGGGCCCGACCCTCCGCGGCGGCGTCGATCGAGCGTCGCCTTGACGACGTGCAGGAACTGGTCGTGGCTCGCGGCGCGGTGCCGTCGACTGAAGTTGTCGTGATGCAGGCGGCGACGCGTCACCACCTCGGGCAGGAGCACGCCCGTGGCACCCGCCTCTTCGGCGCGGAGGAACCAGTCGCTGGCCAGCGCGAAGTGCAGCGTCTCGTCGAAGAGGCCGACGCGCTCGAAGACGGCACGGGGCGCCAGCAGCGTCTGTACGACGTAGCCCGGCACGGGCCGCATGACGGCGTGATCGCGGTACCGCTCCGCCTCCTGCGAGAGCTCGGGGATCCAGAAGTTCTGGACGTGCCCGACGCAGTAGTCCAGCGCCGGGTCCGCGGCGAACGCCGCCAGCTGCCGCGCCGTCTTGTCGGCCAGCCAGACGTCGTCCTGCTCGAGGAACGCCACGAACTCGCCCGTCGCGAGGGCGAGGCCACTGTTGCAGGCGGCTCCCGGGCCCCGGTTCTCCTGCCGGTGATAGCGCACCGCCGCCCCGTACCGGGCGACGACCTCCGCGGACCCGTCGGTGGAGCCGTCGTCGACGACGATGATCTCGAGAGGGCGTTGGGTCTGCGCCAGGATGCTCCCGATCGCCTCGTCGAGGTACCGCTCGCCGTTGAAGCACGGCACGATGCAGCTGACGAGCGGTGCGCTCATCCGTCCCGCTCGAGCACGGCAAGCGCGCGTCGGAGAATGGCGCCGATCACCGGCCAGGAATAGCGCTCCTCCACCAGGGTACGCGCGTTGGTCCGCAGGCGCTCGGCCTGGCGCTGGTCGTGCCACAAGGCGACGACCGCCTCGACGAACGCGTCCGCCGCCTCGGCGAGGAGCAGATGCACGCCGTGACGCACGTCGAGACCCTCCGCGCCCTTGCGCGTGCTGATCACCGGCAACCCGGTGGCGAACGACTCGAGTATCTTCAGGCGGGTCCCCCCGCCGTGGAAGAGCGGAACGACCATGACCGTGGCGTCGGCGAGGTAGGGTCGGACGTCGGGAACGGCGCCCGTCACGACGATGCGCGGGTCGCGCTCCGCCGCGTCCAGGAGCTCCCGCGGTGGCGCCGGCCCGACCAACAGGAGACGGCATGCGCCGGCCGCGGCGGCCAGACGGGGGAATATCTCGTCGACCAGGAATCGGGCGGCGATCGCGTTCGGCCGGTGGGAGAAGAAGCCGGTGAAGAGCACGACCAGCGGCGCATCCGCGGGTCGTGTCGGGCGCATGCCGTAGTCGTCGATGCGGAGTGCGTTCGGCACGACGACGATCGGTGCCGACGGCCGGTACATCTCACGCACCCGACGTTCGTCCTCGACGCTGCAGACCCAGAGCTGATCTGCGCCGCCGACCGCCGCGCGCTCGATCGCCTCGGTCCGTGCCGGGAGGACGTCACGGATCACGCGCCCCTCGAGCCCGGCCCGCTGGTCGGCCGTGGCGAGCTCGCGGACCACCGCGGCCTCGACGTTGTGGCAGTCGAGGATCGTGCGGACGCCAGCCGCGCGCGCCACGTCCAGGTAGCGGTGCAGCCACAGCCCCTCGCAGACCACGACGTCGGGACGAAAGTCGGCGAGCAGCCGCGACACCTCGCGCGCGCCGCCCTCGGAGAAGTACAGGTCCGAGGGATGGCCCGCGGGCTCCAGCAGCCACGCCCGGGCGGCGAGCTTCACCCCTGTCGGGGGCGGGTATGCCAGGGCCGGGTCGTTGGAGGCGGTCCAGCGAGCGAGCGGCACGTCGGGAACCGCGTGACGCCGCCGGTCGTTCGAGCAGAGGCCGAACACGGCGACCTCGGCGAATCCGGCGAGCGCGTTGACCTGCTGCCAATTGCGGAGGTCGCCACCCTTGAGCGTCGGGTACGGGAGCGACTCGCCCAGCACGAGTACGCGCGGTCGGGTCAAGACGCGTCTCGGCCGCCGGCGCGCGCGAGGATGCGATCGATGCTCCGCGAGACGTCGCCGAGGTCGGGACCGAGGAGGATCCAGTAGGCGGGCACCCGCTCCACCAGGTCGGCGATCTTCTGCAGCGCTTCGCGGCCCGGTCGCGGCACGACCGTGTGCAGCGTACTGGCCGCGAACTCGCGCAGCGCCTCCGCCGGACGCGCCGGGCGGATCTCCGTGCGCTCCTGGCGGACGCGGAGCAACGCCACGGCCCGCACCGGCACGGTGGCGCGCAGGCGGTCCGGGTACACTTCGGCCAGAAACAGGATGGGCTTCTCCTCTTCGGGAAAGCGGTCCTCGACGGCGTGCGGCTCGATCGCGGGGAACCGACCCATGTCCTTCCGCGCGAGGCACGCGGTGTCGTAGATGCTGTGCCCGAGCCAGGTGCCGTCATCGGCCCGCTCGAGACCGACGAAGTCGTCGCCCAGGTACTCGAGCCCCTGCGCGACGCTCGCGAGCGACGTCGTGGACTTGCCGGTGCCGCTCGCGCCGGGCAGCAGCACGCCCGCGCCGTCGCGCGCCACGAGGCCGGCGTGCAGGATCTGCACGCCCTGATCGTGGTACCAGATCGACAGCACGAGGTTGAAGGGCTTGCTGCACTCGCCGCGCGACAGGTGCGACCCGTTGCGCCGACAGCCGATCATGTGCCCCGCGAGGCGATCGAGGACGGTGACGGAGTCCTGGTACCGGAAGCCGACGTATCTGCCGTCGGCCGACGCCGTCAGCGTTCCGTCGCAGGCGAGCCACTGCCGGTCGGGGTCGTCGGACATCGCGTCCAGCGGACACGGCACCCCAGTCTCCGTCTCGTCCCAGAGGTCGACGCGGAGCGCGGGTGCGGTTCCGGCATCCAAGGTCCGCTGCAGGTGGGCGAACGCGCGCCGCGTGCGCTCGGCCAACCGCGAGCCGACGACGCGCAGCCGCACCGGACGGCCGGCGAAGCCGTACGTCGCCTCGCACAGCTCGCCGGGAGCCCGGTCGAGTGCCTCGGCCAGCGCGTCGGCCATGCGCTGCATGCGTGCCGGCGGCGCGATCGCGGCGGCGCCCGTCATCAGTCTTTCCGACCCTTGAACAGGAGATCGTCGATCCCGGGCGTGGGCGGATCGAGCGCGAGCAGGTTGCCCATGTCCCGGTAGACGTTGAGCCGCGGCGTCTCGTAGGCGGGGAGGTCCGGGGGCGGCGCGTCAGCACCATCGGACGCGATCGCGGCGCTCGCCCCTGCCGCGACGACGATCAGCCGTTCCGCCGCCAGCTCGCGCACGAGCGCCCCGACGTCGTTCGCGACCTGCTCGGGCGGTGCGCCGTACCACCGGGCGATCGTGCGGACGAGCGACGCGAGGTCCTGATGCGCCTCGATCAGGCCCCACACCTTCGCGCCAACGTTGTCCGTCGAGTAGTAGGTGCCGTCGGACAACCGGATGACGATCAGCTCGCCGTCGATCACCTTCGCGGCCACCTCCTCACGGTTCGGCGCCAGCGGCCCCTGCAGATCCGTCATGTGTGCTCCTCCATAGTCGCTCGTAGTCATCGACGCAGCGGCTCCATCCGAATCGCTCGCCGGCCCGTATCCGCGCCGTCCGTCCCATACGGTCGGCGGTGTCGGGATCGTCCAGCAACCGGAGGATGCCGGCCGCCAGCCCCTCCGGACTCTCCTTGTCGACCAGGAGGCCCGTCGTCCCGTCCTCGACGACCTCCGCCAGTCCACCGGTGCGCGCGGCAACGACGGGTCGAGCCATCAGCGCCGCCTCGAGCGCTACGAGGCCGAACGGCTCGTCCCAACGCGACGGCACGACGACCACCGACGCGTGGTCGATCAGCGCCGCCACCTCGGCGGGAGCGACCATGCCGACGAAGTCGACTGCCTCGGACACGCCCAGGCTGTCGGCCAGTCGCTCCAGATCGGGACGCGCGGCGCCGTCGCCCGCCAGGACGAGCCGCGCGGCAGGCTCGCAGCGGCTGACGAGGACGAGCGCGCGCAGCGCCAGGTCGAACCCCTTGTCGGGCACCAGCCGGCCGTAAGCGAGCAGACGCGGCGCACGAGGTCGTGGACCAGGGACGCGCGCCGGCGGATCCATCCCGTAGTACGTAACCGACGACCGCTCGCGCAGCGCCGGAACGCGGCGACAGAGGTCGTCGCGCACCGCCCACGAGTTGCAGTTCACCCAGGTCGCGGAGCGGAGCGCACGGCCGTAGAGGGTGTCGTCCCGCTCGGCATCCTCCATCACGGGACTGTGCATCGTCAGCAGGACCGGCGCCGGCCACGACCGCTCCGAGGCGAGATGGAAGAGGACGCTCGGACCGAGGGTGTTCAGGTGGATCACGTCGGGCGCGAGCGCGCGCTTGAGCCGCGAGACCGTCGTCAGGAGGCTCGCCGTCCGCTCGACGTCGTTTGCCTTCAGAGCCTCGTGGAACCAGTGGCGGCGGACCGACACGCCCATGAAGTCGATCACGTCCGGCAGGCCGGCCTCGTGATGGCCGGCGATCACGGTGATCTGGTGTCCGCGGCACGCGAGCGCCGGGAGCAGCCGCGCGGAGAAGACTTCCACGCCCCCGATCGAGGGCAGAAACCAGTCGGTCCAGAACAGGACGCGCATCGGCCACGGGTCCTAGGCTCGGCGGAACATCATTGCGTCTCCGACCGTATCGAAGCGCACCCGCCCCTCCCAGCGCAACTGCCGTGCGCTCTGCTGCGCGCGATGCCCAGCCGCACGCAGGGCGCCATCGGATGTTGCGCACCACAACGATGTGATACGCGCCCTGCGAGCCGCGGATGAAGCACGTGCTGTTCGTCCACTATCACTTCCTCCCCGTGCACAACGTCGCGGTGAAACGGCTGCTCGGCTACGCGAAGGAGCTCCCGGCACTCGGCTGGCAGGTGCACGTGCTCACCCGCACGTGGACCGGGATCGACGAGGCCGACCCGTCGTGGGGGCTCAGCTGGGAGCCCGAGCGCGAGGGTGAGGCGGCGTGCACGATCCACCACGCCCCCGCCCCATCCCCGCGCCGGCTCCGGCTTCCGACGCGCGCCGCGTCCGCGCGACCGGGGGTCGCGGACAAGGTCCGCGCCAAGGTCACACGGTTCGGACGCATGCTCTCCGGCGCCTATCCGGACGAGTTCACGGGCTGGGTGCGCCCGGCGGTCGCCACGGGACTGCGCATCGCGAGCGAGACCCGCCTCGACGCCATCCTGAGCTACTGTCCGCCGGAGACGAACCACCTCGTGGCGCGACGACTCGCGCGGCGCCTGCGCATCCCATGGATCCCCTTCTTCGGCGATCTCTACGGCTTCCTCGACGCACGGCTTCCCCGGCATTCCATCGAGGGCCTCGCGCGTCGCGCTTTCCATCGCTGGTGTCTCGCGCCGGCGGCCGCGTGCGCGGCCGTCTCTCCGTACATGGTGGACTACCTGGCGCGAACGTACCGCAAGCGCACCGAGCTGGTGCTCACGGGCTTCGATCCCGACGAGTTCGCCGCACCCGGGGTGGGGCCGCGCGCAGACCGCCTCGTGGTGTCGCACGTGGGCTCCGTGTACCCGGGAGATCAGCGGCCGGAGCTGTTCTTCGACGGCCTCGACCGTCTCCTCGAACGGCACCCGGAGGTCGCGCCGCAGCTCGAGGTCAGGTTCGTCGGCTCGAAGTGCGAGGCCGCCCTGCGGGCCATGGTCGTCGGTCGTCCCGCCGCCGCGGTGGTCACGATCCTTCCCAAGGTCGACTCCGCGACCGCGATCGAGATGGTCCGCACCAGTCACGGCGTTCTCGCGTTCACCTGCACGGCGGATCGGGACCGCCACGGAACGATGAGCTACCCGACGAAGATATTCGAAGCGTTCGGCGCGCGGCGGCCGGTCCTCGCGATCCCCGCGGACGGCGACTGGGTGGACGCGCTGCTGGCGCAGACGCGCGCCGGCACCAGCGCAAGCGACGCGAACGCGGTGGCCGGCGTCCTCTGGGACTGGCTCTCCGCCTGGCGGCGCGACGGCCGTGTTCCATACCCGACCCGAGCGGACGAGCTGGCGCCCTTCACCCGGGAGCGCCAGACCGCACGCCTGGCGCGCCTGCTCGACGCGGTATGCGCGACGTGAGCACCGTCACCGCACCGTTCGTGTGCATCATCGGCGCCCCGCGCAGCGGCACGACGTGGATCCAGGCCATGATCGGTGCGCATCCCCTGATCTGCACGGCGCAGGAGCTCAAGGTCTTCGACCTGTTCACCGGACCGTGGGAGCGCTCGTGGAACGAGCTGGACCGGCTGCAGCGGACGGCCGGCGGCGGGCCGCGGGGCCTGCGTCAGGTCTGGTCCGACGAGGAGTTCCGTTGCCGCCTCTCGGGCGTCCTCGAGGACGTCTACGGACGCGTGCTCGCGACGAAGCCGGGCGCGACGGTCGTCCTCGACAAGTCGCCCAGCTATTCGCGATGGGTCGCGCACATCCGGCGTCTGGCGCCGCAGGTGAAGTTCGTCCACGTGCTGCGGGACGGCCGCGACGTGGCCGTCTCGCTGCGGGTGGCGGCGCGACGGTGGGCGCGGGCCTGGGCGCCGTCGACCATCGAAACGGGCGCGCTTCTCTGGCGCGCGACCGTCCTCGACGCGCTGGAGGCGAAGGTCTTCGGCCCCGAGCACTACCTCGAGGTGCGCTACGAGGACGCTCTGCGCGATGGTCCGTCGACGCTTCGACGGGCGTTCGATTTCATCGGCGTCCCGGCGACCCCGCGTCAGACCGAGGACATCCACGCCGCGCACACCATCGACCGCATGCGCGCGACCGGCGGGCACCCGTTCGCGCTGCCACCCGAGTTCTTCCGTGAGGGGCGCGCCGGCGCCTGGCACGGCGACCTGAGTCCCATCGAGCGCTACCTGTTCGACGCCGCCGCGGGCGACCTGCTCACGCAGCTCGGCTACGCCGGGGAGGACTGGTGGATCGAGCGCGGCTGGCAACGCTGGCTCCTGCCGGCGCTCGCGGGCGGGCGTCCAGGCCGTCGGCTGCGCCACCTCGTCCGCCGGCTCCGCGCGACGGCTCCGCCGGCGTCGGTCACATGACTGCCCCGCCCGGGACCAGCCTGGAGCTGCTCCGAGCCGTCGTCGCCGACGACGACGAGGCGGTGCGACGCGCGCTGTCCGACCGGGAGGCCGACATCGCCGCCTTCCTCCGCTTCGCGCATCATCATCATCTCGGTGCCTACGTCTACTGGACGCTCCACCGGCGCGGCCTGACGACGTTGCTCTCGCCCCGCATCCTGGCCGCCACCAAGGCGTCATCGCTCGCCGAGCGCACGCAGACCGAACGCCTCGTCCGCACCCTGTGCACCCTCCGGGATCACTTCGAGCAGGAGCGCACGCGCGTGCTGTTCATCAAGGGGCCTCTGTTCGCGCAACGGTTCTACGGCAGCGTCGACGCGCGCGGCTTCGCCGACCTCGACGTCCTCGTCCAGCCGCACGACCTCGAGCGTATCGAGACCCTGCTACTCGGCCTCGGCTTCACACGGGCATTCCGCGTGCTCGTCAGCCGCGGGGTGACGCGTCGTTTCGCCCACCACTTCGAGTACACGCGGGACGAGGTGCCGCTCGACGTCCACTGGGTCCTGCAGCGGCACTTCACCTTCCGGATCGACTATGCGCGCATCTGGGCCACGGCAGCGAAGGTCCCGCTCGCGGGACGCTCCTTCGAGGCCACGTCGGACGAGTACGAGCTGGTGTTGCAGCTCCTCGGCATCTTGATGGACCTGCAGGTCGGGAAGCTCGCGCTGCGATCGCTGGTCGACGTCTACCGAGTCCTCGAGACGGTCGACGGCGCGATCGACTGGGAGGCGTTCCTCGCCTGGCGGCGGCGCGAGCGCATCCTCGGACCGTGCGGCTGGGTGCTCGGGCTCGTGCTCGACGTGCTCGACTGCCGCGCGCGATTCCCGCGGCTCGCCGCCCTGCTCGCGCCCACGCTCCGCACGCTGCCGCCGACCTCCCTCGCCCACGCCGCGGTACTGGAGAGTCGTCCCCTCGCTCCCGGCCAGAAGCTCCTCGCGCTCCGCATCTACGAGACCCCGCTCGCAGCGTCGCTCGCCTGGTGGCTGGTGTCCCTGCCGTTTCGCCTCGCCGTCTACGGCGTCACGCGCGAACGCCTCGGCCCGGCCGGCTGACCTAGACCCGGATGCGCCGCATGGGTACGCCCGCCGGGGCGGCGTCGACCGTGAGCGCATAGCGCGAGTAGACCTCCAGGAACTCCGCGGGCGCCTCCGGCGCCACGTAGGCGTGCACGTAGTCGATCCACGGACCGTCCCAGTCGCCCGGGAGGCGCGTCCGGACCGCGGCGAAGAGGGCATGGTCCCGATGGCGGAAGGCGATCGCGCGCATCTCCCGGTGAATCGTCTCGCGGTGGTTCCGGTAGCCGAAGTCGAACGGGGCGGCGAGCTGCCGGCGGACGAAGCCGTCGAGCAGCTCCCGGAACACCCCTTCGCTGCAGTGCCGGTGGAACGGGATGCCATGGTGGATCTCGCACAGCGACACGTGCAGGTTCTTCTCCGTTCGCTCCTCGGGCTCGACGCTGCGCTGGTGCGCGAAGAGCTCTGGATAGCGCTCGAAGAGGATGCGCTGGATGAGGTTGTACGGCAGCATCGCCGCGGGCGCGTGCAGGGCCATGCGCACGCCGAACGCTGCCAGCAACCGCGAGAACTCACCGAGCGCACGGGGCGATCCCCAGTCGAAGTACTGGTGCCACGGCGTCTCCCGATGCGCCTCGCCGAGACCGCTGCCGAAGTAGAAGTGCCGGCCGCGGGCCATCAGGGCGGGCATGACCCGATCCGCGAGGACGCCGTTGAGCGGCGTCGTGACCCACGCCCCGGGAACGTCAGCCGCGTTGGCGGCCCCAGCCGTGACCACCCGCGGGCTGCGGCCCGCTTCGCGCAGCACGCCGAGGAGGAGCCGGCTGTCCTTGCCGCCGCCGAACGCGAGGACGTGGCCCTCCGTGGGACAGGGCGGCACGGCGTCGGTGGTGTCGGCCTCGACGGTGACGGCGAGACCGAAGTCGGCCGCCCGCCGGACGTAGAAGTCGCGGACGAGCCGCGGGATCGGGTACGCGACGCGGATGACGGCGCTCTCGTGGCGCGTATGGAACAGCGGCCCACCGTTCCGGGTGAGGAACATGAGCGGGTAGATCGCGTCCCACAATTCGTGGTGGGCAATGGCGACGTCCCGGCTCTCGAACCCGAAGCGGAGACGCGACGGGTCGCGGCCGGGCAGCAGGCGTCGCCATCCGTCGGCTCCGCCACGGAGCGTACAGCGGAACTCGTAGCGCGAGTCGGTCTTGATCGGCGCGGGGACCTCGATCGTCAGCACGCGGCGCCGTTCAACCGAGCCGGGGGCGCGCCGCGCGGGAGCGGAGCTCGGGCAGCGGGGCGGCGTGAATCCGCGGTCCGGCGACGGCCGGGACACGGGCCGCCGCTCCGCTGCGTACGGCGGTGATCGCCTGCGCGAGCGCCGGGTCGGTCGCCTCCGTGAAGAGATCCCACCGTGTCGGCACCGACACGTCGGGGACGATGCCGACGCTCTCCCACACCCCCGGCGGAAGCCCGTTCGGCGCGAAGGCGTACGTCGCGATCCAGAGCCGGGAGCCGTCCACGAAATTGTGCCCGCTCAGCAGCTCGACGTTGCCCCGCGTCGTGCCACCGACGACGCGCGCACGCCCGGACTGCTGCAGCACACCGGTGACGATCTCGCCGAACGAGACACTGTCGCGATCGGCGAGCACGACGAGCGGCACGGACTGCGACCCGCCCACGTCGTTCGCCGTGACGGCGAAGTCCTCCGAGGCGGTCTGGGTCACCAGGCGCCCCTGGACCCCGCTGGTGAAGAAGCCGAGCGTGGGCAGCGCGACGGTCGAGCTGCCACCGCCGTTCTCGCGATTGTCGAGCACGAGGCCGTCGACTGGTCCCGTGGCCGTCATGCGCGCGAGCGCGTCACCCAGCTGATCGTCGATCATGGGATCGAGGAAGGTGGGCAGCAGGACGTAGCCGATGCGGGTGGTCGGGACGACGCAGGCGTCGATCGGGGTGAAGCCGGTGACGCGCCGCCGCGTCAGCGTGATCGTGCGCACCGCCTCACCCGGACGCTGGAAGGCGAGCTGGAGCTGCGTGTTCTCGACGCCGCGGAGCGGCGTGTTCCCGTTGGCGTCGTAGACGGGTAGGCCGTCGACGGTCAGGAGGAGGTCGTGCGGCCGGATACCCGCCTCGCGCGCGGGGCTGCCGGGGAACGTGACCAGCACGGTGGCCGCTCCGGTGCCGGGAAGCGGAATCGCACTGACGCCGATGCCGACGAAGTTCGCGCCGGCCACCATCTCCGCCGCCTCGTCGGCCACCTCCTGCGGCGTCATGTAGTAGGAGTGGTCGTCGCCCAGCTCGGTGATCATCCGTTTCATCACGACGTAGAAGTCGGCGTCGGCGAGCCCCTGCTGGATCACCGCGGCGTAGGCATCACCGATGGCGCTCCAGTCCCGGCCGCGGAAGTCGGAGTACGCGTATTTCTGCGCGACGATGTCGTGGATGGCGGTGAAGATCGCTTCCTGGGCCTGCGTCGTGGCGGGCGGGACGGTCGTCGGCGACGGCAGCGGCGGCAGCGTCGTGGTCGTCGTGGCAGGCGGATGCAGGACCTCGGGCGGCATCGTCGCCACCATCGACATACCCGGCACGAAGTCGCAGTAGCGAACCGTCGTGGTCGCTGCCCCGCAGTCGCCGCCCGCCACGTCGCACTGGTCGAGCCCGGCGGAGAACTGGCGCTTGAGACGTGGCCGCGCCTTCTTCGCCACGAGCGTGCCCGTCATGACGTGGCAGGCCGGGTCGATGCGCGCCTTCATACGCACCTTGCCTGCGACGCCGGTGCAGCTCGCCCACGTCGCGCTGAGGGTGGTTCCGCGGCGTGACGTCGTGCGCTTCACCGCCTGCGGTTCGCAGCCGCTCGCGATCGCGACGTGCCCGGCGTCGACGACGACCCGGTCGGGGCCCGGACCCGCGGCGCTGCCGAGCAGCGGGGTGTCACGCACGACGTACGGGGCAGCCGGGCACGGCGTGGGCTTCGGCTTCCGCGCATGGATCACAGTCGGGCAGGTCGCGACTGCGACGACGAGCAGCGCGATGATGCGCATGGGTGACCTTCGACACGGGATCACGGTCGCCCACGGACGGTCAAGGGCCGAGCCCCTCCCCTGCCGCCAGGCGGGTCCGGACCTCGGCCGCCGTGACCCCGGCCGCACGGAGCGCCCGGAGCGTCGCCGCCTCGTCGCGCTTGGCGAGCCGCCGGCCGGTCGCGTCCACGACGAGTCGGTGATGGCGATACTCGGGCGCGGGAAGGCCGAGGAGCGCCTGCAGGACGCGATGCAGCGGCGTCGCGAACGCCAGGTCCGCGCCGCGAACGACGGTCGTGATCCCCTGAAGCGCATCGTCGTGGACGACGGCCAGGTGATAGCTCGCGGGCACGTCCTTCCGGGCGAGGACGACGTCGCCGATCTCCACGCGCAGGCGGCCGGCGTCGACGAGCGCCGTCGCGCCCGTCTCGACGAAGTCGAGCTGGCCCGTGTGGGCAAGCGCCGTCCGAGGTCGAGGCGCCGGGCGAACGGGCGCCCCGCCTCGAGGTGCCGCGCGCGCTCGTCGCTGGTCAGGGTGCGACACGTCCCCGGGTAGACGGCGCCCTCGGGCCCGTGCGGCGCCGTCAGGGCCGTCTCGATCTCGCGCCGCGTGCAGAAGCATGGGTAGAGGAGCCCCATCGACTCGAGGCGGTCGAGCGCTGCGCGGTACTCCCCGAGGTGTTCGGACTGCCGCCGCACCGGCCGCTCCCAGTCGAGACCGAGCCACCCGAGGTCCTCGTAGATGGCCGCCTCGAACTCCGGCCGCGACCGCGCGCGATCGATGTCCTCGATGCGGAGGAGGAAGCGCCCGCCCGCAGTCCGTGCCGCGTCGTGGGCGACGACCGCCGAGTAGGCGTGCCCGAGGTGCAGCAGCCCCGTCGGACTCGGGGCGAAGCGCGTCACGAAGCCGGAGGGTCGGCTCACCGGCCGCGGCCGAATCCGTATCCGTAGCCGACGAACCCCAGGGCGACCACGAGCGCTGCGGCCAACCCGAACCACAGGAACGACGGCCGCTCGCCCGAGTTCACCACGGAGAGGATCCAGTAGCAGGAGAAGAGGAGCGCGAGCACCAGGAGGGCCGCGATGACCAGGGTGCCGTTGCCGGACGGTTGCTCCTCGGCCATGCACGTCCTTTGCGACCGTGCCGCGTCGGAAGTCAACCGGGCCGGGCCTCGGACCGGGGGCGTTGACTCTCGACCGCGCGCCCGGCATTTTCGGACTGACCAGTCAGTATTGCCGGTATCGCAATGAAGGCCCACCCCGCCCCACCCCGTCCGTCCCGTGGCCGCCCGCCGATTCCCGGGCTGCGCGACCGCATCCTCCGTGCGGCGGAGTCCACCTTCACCCGGCGCGACTACCACGAGGTGCAGATGGACGACCTCGCGCGCTCGTCGGGCGTCGGCAAGGGGACGCTCTACCGGTACTTTCCCAGCAAGCGCGAGCTGTACCTCGCCGTCACCTTCGACGGCGTCGCGCGGCTCCGGGCCGAGCTCGAGGCCGTCATCCGCACGCCCGCCCCTGCTCCCGAGAAGATCGCCCGCATCGTCCGCTGCACACTCGGCTACTTCTGGGGCCGGCACCGGTTCTTCGCGCTGATCCACCAGCAGGAGCACAAGCCCGACGCCGACGTCCGCGAGTGGTTCCGCCAGCGCGGGGAGCTGGTGCGCCTCGTCCAGGGCGCCCTCGATCGCGCGATCGCGGCGGGGGACCTGCGCCGCGTCGACTCGCGCATGGCGACCGAGATGCTGTTCGGGATGATGCGCAGCGCGAACCGCTACCACACCCCCGACGACGACCTCGACTCGCTCGTCGACACCGTCGTCGACCTCTTCCTGCGCGGGGTCGCATCCGGCCCGTCCGTACGCCGCCGGAGGGCCCGGTCATGAGGCGGTCGACGGCAGCCACGCTCGTACTCGTCATGCTCGCCGCGCGTGCGTCCGCGGGGACCGAGCCACGGAAGACGCTGGCGGAGTGCGTGGTCATCGCCCTGCAGCAGCAGCCGACCCTGATGGCGGCATCGGCGACCGTCGACGCCGCCCGCGAGCGGGTGTGGCAGAGCACCGCCGCCTACCTGCCGTCGCTCGATGCAGGCTACTCGGCGTTCCGGCGCAAGGCGACGGCCAGCAGCCTGACGGGGGGCCCCGTCGGTCAGACGCCGCAGAAGTTCAATTTCTACACGACCGGCCTCACCCT
>CAVVBN010000010.1:200000-1990961 GCA_963746505.1 uncultured delta proteobacterium | reverse complement strand
CAGGGCTTCTCCGAGCCGAACGCCGGCTCCGATCTCGCGTCCCTCACGACCCGCGGCGTCGTCGACGGCACCGACGTCGTCGTGACGGGCGTCAAGACGTGGACGACCGACGCGCAGCACGCCGACTTCCAGGAGCTCCTGGTGCGGACCGATCCGGCGTCGCGGCGACACCACGGCTTGACGTGGCTCATCTGCGACATGCGCTCGCCGGGAATCGAGATCCGGCCGATCACGACGATGCTCCTGGACGAGCACGTGAACACGGTCTTCTACAACGAGGTGAGGATTCCGCGGGCCAACGTCGTGGGAGAGATCGGCGACGGCTGGTCCACGGCGCTGGCGACGCTCGCGTTCGAGCGCGGCACGGGCTTCATCGGCGACCAGCTCGACCTCTACGAGCGCGTTCAGCGTGCGATCGCGCTGGCGAAGCAGGTGCGCCTCGAGGACGGGCGGTTGGCGATCGACCACGACGACATCGCGGAGCGGCTCGCGTCGCTCAAGGCCGACACCATGGCGATCCGCGCGATGACGCTGGTGAGCATCGCGGAGACGGATCGCACGGGCGTGCCGGGTCCCAAAGGGTCCTTGATGAAGCTGATGGTGACCTCGACGCACAAGGCGCTGAGCGAGCTCGTCGGCGACATCCTGGGCTGGGAGTTCCTCGAGTTCGACGGCGACCGGACCGCTCATCCCTGGACCTACGATTTCCTGTGGAGCTGGGTCTACACGATCGCGGGCGGAACGAGCGAGATCCAGCGCGAGATCACGGCCGACAGGCTGCTCGGCCTGCCGCGGGCGAGGTGACGTCAATGGCGACGTGTTTCCAGTTTGCGCTGTCGAACCCGGTTCCCGGTCAGGAGGAGGAGTTCAACCGCTGGTACGGGACGGACCATCTGATCCACGGCGTGCTGACCCCCGGCATCCTGGCCGGGCAGCGCTTCCGTCGCGTCGAAGGTCCGTGGCCTTCGGGCAAGCACGACTACCTCACGATCTGGGAGATGGACGATCCCGCGTTCGCGCTGGCGCAGCTCGCCCAGGCCAGGGGAACCGATACGATGCCGATCAGCCCGTCGGTCGACATGTCGACGGTTCAGCCGCCGACGATGTGGCGGCGCGCGACCGTGCGGACCGCCGCGCGCATCGCGACGGACACGAGCGAGCGCAGGACCGTCGTGCTGATGCTCGCCAACGCGGCCGCGGGCGAGGGTGAGGCGTTCGAAGGCGCGCTGCTGCGTGGCGGCCTCGCCGAGCTGGCGGATCTGCCGGGCGTGATCAGCGCCGAGCTGCTCACCCTCGCCGACGAGCAGATCAGAGGGAGCGCGAAGAAGTACGCCTACGCCGTCCTCCTCGAGCTGCACGACGAAGACGAGGCGCTCGCGTCGCTCGCGGATCGCGTGCCCGCGCTGCCACACCTCGATCGCGAGCGATGGCTCGCCGTGGTCTTCCGTCCGATCGGTCATCGATTGACGACGTCGGAGGCTCGGCGGGCGGGCGCGGAGCACGGATGAGCTGGAGTCTCCGAACCGATCCGAGCGGCTTCGCGACGCGCTGGTCCGATGACGCGGCGGCCCACTACCGCGCTGCCGGATACTGGCGCGACGAGACGCTCGCCGACGTCGCCCGCCGCACCTGCCGCGAGGCGCCCGACCGGCTCCTGCTCATCGAGGGCGACGAGCGCGTGACGCGCGCCGAGGCGTGGGACGCGGCGTCGCGCCTCGCCGCCTTCTTCCTGTCGCGCGGCCTCAAACCCGGCGACGTCGTCTCGTTCCAGCTGCCCAACTGGATCGAGGCTGCCGTCATCGCGCTCGCGGCGCGGCGGTGCGGGCTCGTCCTCAATCCCATCCCGCCGATCTACCGTGAGTCGGAGGTGGGCTACATCCTGCAGGACTGCCGAGCGAAGCTGGTCTTCGTCCCGCAGGTGTTCCGCAGGCACGATCATCGGCGGATGCTCGAGGGACTCCGGTCGCAGCTGCCGTCCGTGCAGGACGTCGTCGTCGTTCGCGGCGACGGGGCAGGCGGGATGGAGTGGCGTCGCGCGCTGTCGCTTCCTCCAGCGCCCGACGACGACCTTCCCGCGATCGACCCGGCTGCCGCGATGGTGGTGATGTACACGTCCGGGACGACCGGACGTCCGAAGGGCGTCATCCACAACCACTACGCCTTCGACTATCGCGTGCGCTCGATGGCCGAGGCCTGGTCGATCGGACCGTCCGACGTCGTCTTCATGCCCTCGCCGGTGACGCACATCACCGGCGCGTTCTGGGCCTTCGACATGCCGTGGGTGAGCGGCGCGACGAGCGTGCTGATGGACGTGTGGAGCGCCGACGAGGGGATCCGCTGCATCGAGAAGAACCGGTGCACGGTGACCGGCGGCGCCACCCCGTTCCTCCGCCAGCTGCTCGACATGGCCGCGCGACGGCCTGCGGCCATGGCGTCGCTGCGCGTCTTCTTCTGCGGCGGCACGACGGTCTCTGCGGACCTGATCCGCGAAGCTGCCGCGACGTATCCTCACTGCCTCTGCTTCCGGGCCTACGGATCCACCGAGATGCCGACGACCACGCTCGGGATCCGCGACGGGGCACACGCGGACCTCGGAGCCGAGACCGACGGCGAGGTCGTCCCGCCGACCGAGGTCAGGATCGTCGACGCCTCGAGCGGCGCCGATGTCGCCGACGGCGAGGAGGGCGAGATCCTCGTCCGCGGGCCGGAGCAGTTCGTCGGGTATGTGCATCCCGACGACAACGTCGGCGCCTTCGACGAGGACGGCTACTTCCGCATGGGCGACCTCGGGCGCCGTGTGCACGGCCGCTACCTCGTGATCACGGGACGGAAGAAGGACATCATCATCCGCTCGGGCGAGAACATCAGCCCGAAGGAGGTCGAGGACGTCCTGGCGACCCACGCCGCCGTGGCCGACGTGGCCATCGTCGCGATGCCGAGCCGCGCGACCGGCGAGAAGGGATGTGCGTTCATCGTGCTGCGGCCCGGGAAGACGATCGACCTCCCGGAGATCCAGCGCTTCCTGAACCGCGCCGGGCTGGCGCGTCAGAAGTTCCCGGAGCACCTCGTCATCGTCGACGAGCTGCCGCGCGTGCCGTCGGGCAAGGTCAGCAAGGACGTCCTGCGAGCGCAGGCGAAGGCGATCGCGGAAGCCGGAGAACCCGCTCGCCGCGTCGAGGGCACGCCGTGACAATGCCTCTCGCCGTCGTTGTCACGGGGAGCAGGCGAGCGGCACGGCATTCAGGTGGGCGCAGCAGGATTCGGGCGTGCTGCCGTTCGACAAGCTGAACGTTTCATCGGGGCACCTGGTGTAGGACCACAGAACGTCGCCGAGGTTCGCGCCGGAGAGGTTCGCGTCGAAGAAGTCCGCGCCGGAGAGGTCTGCGCCGGAGAGGTTCGCGGAGCTGAGGTTCGCATAGTGGAAAAGCGCATCCGACAGGTGAGCCCCAGCGAGGTCCGCGCCGGAGAGGTCCGCTTCGAGGAGGTTCACGCCAGGCCCGACCAGGGCCCTCGCGATGCAGGCCCAGTCGGTGGGGAGGGCGGCCGGGCAGCTGGCAAGCTCCACCGCATGAACCCGGACAAGGGTCGCCGCACTCAAATCCACCCCGGTGAGGTTCGCCCCGGTGAGGTCCGCGTTGGTGAGGTCCGCGCCGGTGAGGTTCGCGCTGGAGAGGGTCGCGTGGGTGAGGTTCGTGTGGATCAGGTACGCGCCGTGGAGGTCCGCCCCGGAGAGGTCCATGCCGGTGAGGTTCTCATCGGCGAGGTATGCGCCGGCGAGGTGCGCGCCGGCGAGGTGCGCGCCGGTGAGGTCCGTGGCGAAGAATGTCGCGTTGGGGAGGTCCGCGCCGGAGAGGTTCGCGGAGCTGAGATCCGCATAGCTGAAAACCGCACCCGACAGGTGAGCCCCAGCGAGGTCCGCGCCGGAGAGGTCCGCTTCCATGAGGTTCACGCCAGGCCCGACCAGGGCCCTTGCGATGCAGGCCCAGTCGGTGGGGAGGGCGGCCGGGCAGCCGGCAACCTCCACCGCATGAATCCCGAACAGGATTGCCATATTCAAGTTCGCCCCGGTGAGGTCCGCACGGGTGAGCTCCGCGCCCCTGAGATTAGCGCCGGCGAGGTTCGCGTTGGAGAGGTCCGCTTCGAGGAGGTTCGCGCCAGGCCCGACCAGGGCCCTCGCGATGCAGGCCCAGTCGGTGGGGAGCGCGGCCGGGCAGCCGGCCAGCTCCACCGCATGAACCCCGAACAGGCTTGCCGTATTCAAGTTCGCCCCGGTGAGGTCCGCGCCGGTGAGGTCCGCGCCGGCGAGGTTCACGCCCGCGAGGTTCACGTTGGTGAGGTCCGCGCCCTGGAGGTTCGCGCCAGGCCCGACCAGGGCCCTCGCGATGCAGGCCCAGTCAGTGGGGAGAGCGGCCGGGCAGCTCGGCAAGCTCCACCGCATGAACCCCGACAAGGGTCGCCGCACTCAAATCCACCCCGGTGAGGTTCACGCCGGTGAGGATCGTGTTGGTGAGGTTCACGCCCGCGAGGTTTGCGCCAGCGAGGTTCGCGCTGGTGAGGTTCGCCCCGGTAAGGTTCGCGCCACCGAAATAGCCAAATATCCCCAACAAGCCACCGAGGTCCGCGCCGCTGAGGTTCGCGTTGCTGAGGTTCGCCCCGGAGAGATCCGCGAAGCCGCTGAGATTCGCGTTGCTGAGGTTCGCGCCAGAGAGGTCCGCGCCACTGAGATTCGCGCCGGTCAGGTCAGCGCCCGCGAGGTTCGCGTTTGCGAGGTTCGCGTCGTGGAAGTCTCTGCCGTGGAGATCCGCGCCGTGGAGGTCCACGCGGGGAACCGTCGTGCTCGTTGTCGAGCTTGTCGAGGTGGTCGAACTCGTCGTGCTGGTCGTCGTGGTGGGAGCACACATCTGTAGGCCTTCGCGACGGCACCGGCGCAGCACCTGACGCCTGCAGACCGGCCGCCGCTGCGCCATCGTGGTGATGCACTCGGTGATCGTGGCCGGACACGCCTTCCGGCACTGAAGCCTGATCCCGGCTTCGGCTTGACCCAGGAAGCCCATGACGAGCAGCCCGAGGCTCGCCAAGAGGAGCAGCAGGTTCCGGGCAGCGCACGCTGCGATGAGGCTCCCACACGCCTGCGCGCATAGCTGCCGCTTGGAGGCGGCGCTCGCGGGCAGGGCGAGGACGGTGAGCAATAGCAGGGTCGTCACGAGTCGCATGGGGCGTCCGCTTCCACCTGGAAGGGCGCTCGCACTCGCCGAAGGCGCTCCGGGAGGTGCAGACCTGCCCGCTCGGGCGCGTCCCGCCACAATACCACCCGTGACCACGATGCTCTTCATGCGTGCAACCCCATTCGGCGCCCCGTTCCGAGGACGTCCCGGCGCCGGTCAAACTGCCCACCCGATCTGCGGGCAGGGCCCAACTGGGCAAGACCCTACCACCCCATGAGGCGTGAAGAGCCACTTCACAGCGTGAAGGGCCAGTGCTTCAGACGAGCGACTTAGTCGTAACCACGGCGTTCGGGGGGTACTAGTCGAGCGGCGCAGTCGCCTTCCGGTGTGGCCGCTAGCCGTCCCCGGCTTCGTACGTAGTAGTGCCGGAGCGGAATGAGAGCAGTCACCCGTTCGTCGGCACGAACTGGGGCGACTCAAGGGCGTCCACTCGATTCCTAATTCTAGCGCGCGCCCAGGTCCCCCGGCGGCTCTCGGCGAGGTCTTCCTACACCGGAGAGTAGACGCTTCGGGCGTGCGGGGTTGAGTCGGGTGAGCGCCAACCCTTCGGAGAAGCAGGAAGAGGAAAGTGGAGCCGAAGGGAATTGAACCCTCGACCTCTAGAGTGCGATGGTGAAACGGTCTGGATGGCGCGTGCCACAGGCTGCCACAGACTGCCACGGCACAAGGTCGGACGGCGGATTGCGCGATTGCGGTGTCGTGCGCCGTTGCCGTGGGTGGTAATGGGTCTCTGCACACCCGGCTGCACAACGCCGGCCGGGACCACGGCCACGGCTCTCAGGCTGCGCGCCTGACCCGGATGTCCGCCTGCAGCCCCACCGCCTCGACGAGCCGCAACAGGCGGTCGATCGTCACCTTCTGAAGGCTCCCCGACAGGATCCCGGTCACCGCACTTCGAGGGAGCCCCGAGCGCTCAGCCAGCCGGGCGTGGGTGAGGCCGCGGCGATCCACTTCGCGCAGCACGGCCGCGATGAGCCGTGCTTTCACCACGGCTTCCAACCCACGGCTCTTTGGAATGCTCAGCATCCCTGCGAGCCGATCCGCCGGCGTCTTCCTGCTCATCGAAGTACCTCCCTGAGTCGTTGTCTGGCGAGCGCAACGTGCCGTTGAGGCGTGGCCTGCGTCGTCTTCTTGAAGGCATGCAGCACGTGCACGACCCCGCGCAGGACCAGTGCGTAGACGACCCGATACTGCCCCGATCGATCCTTGAGGCGCAGCTCGTGCGCTCCGGGGCCGATGCTCGGCATGGGACGGGAGAGCGGCATCGAGAGTCTCAGACCTGTGTCGAGGCGTGCGAGAGCGTCTGCAAGGTCACCTCGTATCTCTTCCGGAAGAGCATCGATCTCACGCCGAGACGCTGAGACGATGACGACCACGCATCAGTGTCTCACGAATGAGACCCGTGGTCTAGGTCGTGATCTGGAAGAGAAGGCAAGTGGAGCCGAAGGGAATTGAACCCTCGACCTCTAGAGTGCGATACATTCGACCCCGTGCCCTGACCACCCGCGAGTGACCGCGAGGCCCGTCCGATCAGGATCGTCGAGCCGTCGTCGCGCCCGCCGCGGCCCGTCGGCTGAGGCCGAACAGCCACCGGACGGCCCCACCGATCGAGCGCCGTTCCGCGAGCGGCGAGTAGGGGACCACGCGGCAGCCGACGACGGAGGTTCGATTGCGGCGATATGACGACCCAGGGGATCGTAACTGGCTAGAGATTCCATCGAGTGGTACACCGCGTGCGCATGAGCGAAGCAGACCCGATCGAAACGCTGACCGCGATGACCCAGCCGTTCGGCGCGAAGCAGCTGTACGAATCTCGTACCGTCCTGATCATGGGTGAGATCAACTCCATGGTCGCCGAGCGCGTCACGGCCCAGTTGCTGGCGCTCAGCGGGCAGTCAGGGGACCCGATCCGCCTGTTCATTCACTCGAACGGCGGCCACGTCGAGTCGGGCGATACCATCCACGACATGATCAAGTTCGTGGAGCCGCGCGTCATCATGGTAGGGACGGGCTGGGTGGCGAGCGCCGGCACGCACATCTACCTCGCGGTGCCTCGGGAGGACCGCTACGCACTGCCCAACACACGCTTCATGATCCATCAGCCGCTCGGCGGCGTGGGCGGGCGTGCCGCGGACCTTCAGATCGAGGCGGAAGAGATCCTCAAGGCGCGCGAGCGCCTGAATCGTACGATCGCCGAGGCCACCGGCCAGCCGCTCGCCAAGGTCAGGAAGGACACCGACCGCAACTTCTGGATGTCACCTGCGGAAGCGCGCGACTACGGCATCGTCGGCACGATCGTCTCGTCATCGGCGGACATGCCGCGCTGATCTCCCCGCGGGCGCCGCAAGCGCTACCACATCATCGCGCTCGACGACCGCCGGCGGGCCGCTGAGCGCGGGAGCGCCTACACGAGCCGGGAACGATCGTGCCCTTCCCGAACCGCACGCGGAGAGTAGGCTGCTTCCGGGCGTGCGTGGCTGAGTTGGCCGAGTGCCAACCCTTCGGAAAGGCAGGAAGAGGAAAGTGGAGCCGAAGGGAATTGAACCCTCGACCTCTAGAGTGCGATTCGAGGTCAGGGCGCGATAGCCAGCCACGCACACCCACAAGTGGTGAACACACCGAGGATTCAACCTCTGCGCATTCACCAGTTGTAGGGCAGCTGTCGGCACCTCAACACGGAGAGAAGACGGAGAGGACGCCTCCTTACCGCTATCGAGTGGTTCCACGCATACGCAGGTGTCCACGAGCGGCGCGAGCCAACAGACGTCGGTCAACCTGTGGAAATCCGATGGCACCCACCGACGGAATCTGACCTCGGCTGCTGCTCTTTCATCAACGTGACGTTGCGGCAGCGGTGAGCCGCTTCCACGTCTCTTCGTCAACGACCTCTTGCCGATACGTGGCGTGACAGCCCACGCAGGTTTGCAGGGTCCGGTCGAGCGAGGATAGGACTCCCGCGCGGTCGCCGCGCCGAGCGGCCTCGCCTATCGTGTCGGCGGTGTGATGAAAGTTGAGGGCCATGGCGGTGAAGCCGGGTGCCGCCGCGCCCATGTGCTCACACATTTGCCCCATGGTTTCAGAGTAGCCGATGCGTGCCGCCACCTTGGCAACGGCGTCCATGTCATCGCGACCGATTGCAGCGATGATGGCTTGGATCGCGGCCAGGTGCTCGCGCATGTTTTGCTTCTGGTGGTCAGCCATCATCGCCGGGAGGGGAAGCGGCTTCCGCGTGTCGCCTGCGCTCTGGGACATCATGCCTGAGTGCTCCTCGGCCCGGGTCTGCACGCTGACGACCAACAAGAGGAGGGAAAGAACCCGAACCATGAGGGATGAACTCGTTGCCATTCGTGCCACCGTATTCCCCTAGTCGGAATGGGACCAGAGAGGGAATCCTGGGTGCCCTTGGAGTGCGCGATCGATGCCCGCGCCAGCTGGCCGCGGCAACCGAAGCATCGAGATGCGTACGACGATCACCGCGCGTTCCTCCCTACCGGTGTCTTAACGGGGCGAAAGAGGAGCACCGCCGCAGATTCGCGAGCGTGCGGAAAGAGGAAGAGAGCAAGGGCGGCTCCAACGGCTGCGCCTCCCAGGCCCCCTGCCATCCCTTCAGCGAGGCTACTCGCCGTAACGTCCTGTGGTGTCGTCAGGTAGAGCAGGGCGAAGGAGAGGAGCGGGTTGCCAAGCGTGGCACGGCCGGTCATCCAAAAACTGGCGGTCGCGAAGGCCCCCAGTGCCACAGGGACACGAACATTTCGTCGATTTGCTATGCCCAGCGCAACGACCGTGAAGCCGAACGCCGCCACCCCCTCCGCGAGGGGGTGCACGCGGCGATACGACGGACCAGTCGTGACGTTCGGCACGATCGCGGACAACACCAGAACCGCTAGACCCATCCCGACCACCTGAGCGCCGATTCGGAGGAACGCCGTTGCGACCCCTTGCCGGCCCAGCGCTGTCGCCACGAGCGTCACGAGTGGACTGCCTTGCGCACCCGACAGAGGGCCGAAGGTCCAGATGATGAGGCCGACGCCGAATCCCAGCATCGCCGACCCGAGAATTGCAGCGCCCGCGGACCCCACGCCGACCTGAACCAGCCCGGTGCCGGAGAGGAACACCATCAACGTGAGCATCGCGGAGGCGCCGAACTCTCCCAGGACCACCCGGGTCGCTCTGGGCTCACCGCTGATCATGCGAGCGGTGTCGGTTCGAGGTCCTCAGGCTTCGCTGCAAGTTCTTCGGCTGTCAGGCGCGCGTAGATTTCCACCAGGTTGCCGTTCGGGTCTTCGAGCCACAGCTCGTGGAGCGGTGTGCCGCGCCATGTGGTCCGGGGCGGCTTGATCACCGTGGCGTGCGCCGCGCGTGCAAGCTTGTAGGCGCGAACCACGGCAGCCCTCTCCGCCACCGCGATGCCGAGATGGTAGAGCGTATCCTGGTGAAGCTCCTTGCTGTCGGCGACGAGAAGAACAAAGTTGACCCGAAGGTCCGGACGCACGAACGTCACGTAGCGGTGCGTCCACTCCTTGGGTTGGGCCCCGAAGAGCCATGCGTAGAAGCGGGCGCTCTCCGCGAGGTTCTTGACGCGCACGCTCGCGTGGAACTCGGTCGGCGAGGGTCCCTCCGGCACGTCATCGAGCGCAGCGAACACTTCCAGTCTCCCCCGAATCTGGTCTCGGGCGGTTCGGAAGCGCGTGAGCATCTCCTCACGCGACAACGTCGGGTCACTGCTCGCCGGGTCCGGAATCGGCCAGTGCAGCCTCGTCGCCTTGCCCAAGAACACCGGGCAGACCTCCTCCGCGCAGAGCGTGACGACGGTGTCGACGGTCGCGGAGTCGATCGTATCGACCGACTTTGAGTGGTGCGTCGCGAGGTCGACGCCCAGCTCCTTCATGACCTCGACGGCATAGGGATTCACGCGTGACGGCTGGCTCCCGGCGCTCTGCACCTCCGCGCGCTCGCCGAAGATCATACGGCCGAGGCCTTCCGCCATCTGGCTTCGTGCGGAGTTGGCGACGCAGAGAAAGAGGATGGTCTTCCTGGGGCTGGTCATCCGCTCAGGCATTCGTGTTGGAAGGGGAGGCGTCGACCGTCGCACATGGAGCGGAAACGACCTGGAGCGTCGCGGCCGGGAAGAATCGCGGCTGTGCCCACAAGGCGACGTGAACGAGCCCGATGAGCACGGGGACCTCCACGAGGGGACCGATCACGGCCGCGAAGGCTGCACCGCTGTGGATGCCGAAGGTCCCCACGGCGACCGCGATGGCGAGCTCGAAGTTGTTAGACGCGGCCGTGAACGAGAGCGTGGCGGACTGCTTGTAGTCGGCACCGACGCGCTTACTCAGGAAGAACGACACGGCGAACATCACCAGGAAGTAGACGAGCAGTGGCACGGCGATCCGCAGCACGTCGAGTGGGAGCTGCACGATGGCCTCGCCCTTCAGCGAGAACATCACGACGATGGTCGCGAGCAGTGCCACCAGCGTCAGCGGACTGATGCGCGACACGAAGTGTGTCTGGTACCAGTCGACCCCCTTGGCTCTCACGAGGAAAAGGCGGGTCAGGAAGCCTGCCGCGAAGGGCACCCCGAGGTAGATGGCGACGCTCTTCGCGATCTCACCGATGGAGACGTTCACCACGGCGCCTGCAAGACCGAGCCACGCTGGGAGCAGCGTCGCGAAGAAGTAAGCGTAGACCGAGAAGAAGAGGACCTGGAAGATGGAGTTGAAGGCGACGAGACCGGCGCAGTACTCGGTGTCGCCCTTGGCAAGGTCGTTCCACACGATAACCATCGCGATGCAGCGAGCGAGGCCGATGAGAATGAGCCCCAGCATGTATTCGGGCTTGTCGTGGAGGAATGCGACGGCGAGACCGAACATCAGGAGCGGGCCGATCACCCAGTTTTGCACGAGGGAGAGCACGAGGACGCGCGTGTTGCGGAAGACCTTGCCGAGCGCCTCGTACCGAACCTTGGCGAGCGGCGGGTACATCATGAGGATAAGACCCACCGCGATTGGTACGGAGGTCGTGCCCACGCTCATGCGGTCGAGCGCGGCGGTGACGCCCGGCGCGAAGTAGCCCAGGCCGACGCCGATGCCCATCGCCAGGAAGATCCACAGCGTCAGGTAGCGATCGAGGAAGGAGAGCTTGCGGGCGATGTGTTCAGAATGGGTCTGCATGTCGACTCAGCTTCTTGGACGGTCGCGCCACGGCGTCTCTGTCTCGGTAGGAAGTTGGTGAAGCCACGCCTGGATGCGTGCGTCGATCTCGTCTCGGACGCGACGGAATTTCGCGAGTTGCAGTTCGGGAGAGCCCTGCGGCCTGGTCGGGTCCTCGAACGCCCAGTAGTGGGTCTGTCCGGTGAAAGGGAAGACCCGCGGACAGTGCTCTTCTGTGCGCTCGCACACGATGATGGCATGGCGAACGGCGACCTTACCGAGAAAGTCGCGCAGTCCCTTTGCGACCAGGCCACTCGGGTCGATCCCGACATCGCTGAGCACCTGCCGCGTGAGCGGATGGACCTCGGTAGGCTCGAAGCCCGCGCTCGCCGCCTCGAAGCGATGCCCCGCATACTTCCGGAGTAGCGCCTCAGCAATTTGGCTTCGCGCGGCGTTGTGCGTGCACATGAAGAGCACGTATGGCTTGCGGCTCATGGGTGACACATGGGCTCCGCTCTTCATGCCCCCCTCGCTCTTCGACGCTCCGTCGGCGCTGGCGCCAAGGCGGCACGCACCGCCTCAAGCCGCTCCGCGGCGATTCGGTAGTAGACCCACGCTCCCCGCTTCTCCCGCTCCAGGAGGCCGGCATCGTTCAGCACCTTGAGGTGGTGGCTCACCGTTGGCTGCGAAAGACCGACGGTTTCCGTGAGATGGCAGACGCATGCCTCGGCCCCAGGCTGGGCAGCGATGAAGCTCAAGAGGCGAAGCCGACCCGGATCTGCGAGCGCCTTGAAGGTAGCCGCGAGGTCCTCCGCGCCCGCCTTATCAAGGCGCGCCTGGAGAACCGGGGGACAGCACGGGGTAGTTCGGCGAGAGGACATATCGTCATATTGACATGGTTCGATGTCCTATGGCAAATATCGACTCTCATCGATATCCAGACCGAAGGAGGATCCCCATGGCGAACACCTTTCACGTTTCAGTTTACGTACGGAGCATCCCGGAGGCCGTCGAGCAGTACCGGAAGCTCCTTGGCATCGAGCCCGCGAAGGTCCGACACGACTATGCCAAGTTCGAGCTCGCGGATCCTCCCGTCATCTTCTCCCTCAACGTCGGCGGCGAGCCGGGCGCGCTGAGCCACCTCGGTATCCGCTACGCCAGCACCGGAGACGTTGCCTCGGAGATGGTTCGAGTGAAGCAGGCAGATATCCCGCTCTTTCAGCAAGAGGGGACGACCTGCTGCTACGCGAAGGCCGACAAGTTCTGGGTCAAGGATAGCGACGGCATCCCGTGGGAGATGTACGCGCTCCTCGAGGACGTCCAGGCGGAGACGGCGGCGGACCCTCAGCTCCGCGCGTTCCTCGGCCAGCAAGGGGAGAACGCCACGGCCGGCGAGGCACCCGCTACGAGTCCTAAGCCCGCGTGCTGCGTGCCGGCTGGCCTCACCCAGGTCGGAACACCGTAAGACGGCGGTGTAGCCTAGTCCCGACGTCGCGAGGTACGGAGCGCTCAAGATCATCGAATCACAGCACGTTGCGCCAGGCTCCTGCGCTTCGCGCTCGGTCTGGCCGGGAACCCGAGCGCCTCCCGATTCCGAGAACCGGCTGGAGCCGTTCGCTTGGGCACGGATAGGGATGCTCGTCCATCGGCGAGAGATACTGGGCCTCTTGGCTTGAACCGGGTTGGCCTGATCGTTGCTTCGCTAGGAGAAGGAGAATCCGATGCAGATCAAGATTCTGCTGTGCAACTGATGGATGGGATCAAGTCTCTTGGAAGAGCGGATGGCTCGTGCCTCGTACGAGCGTAGGGGCAACGATGACGATGCTACGTGCGTGCGACATCATGCAGAGGAACGCGGTTACGGTAGCGCCCGATTTGCCAGTGACGGAACTCGAGCGCCTCTTGTCACGAGGAGGCATTTCGGGAGTGCCGGTGGTAGCAGACGCCGAGTTGGTGGGGGTTGTCTCCCGAACCGACGTCGCGCGTGCCTTTGCGCAAGCCACGGGCAGCGCTGAGGCGACCCTTGCCTACTATCAGGAGATCGCGGGGGCAGCCCTCGACGCGGGCGTAGCCGCCCGCATGGCCGGCGAGCGCGCCGCGGCGATGCAGGTAAGAGACATCATGACAACCGAGTTGATCGCCGTGCCCGGGGATCGCCCCGTGCGTGAGATCGCACGCGACCTCCTTGCACGCAGGATGCATCGCGTGCTCGTGACGGAGGGGCGCCGTCTCCTCGGCCTCGTCACCACCATGGATCTGATACGCGCGATCGCCGACGGCCGGCTCGTAGCGGCATGAGCCGGCGGCGGAGCGCCTACCACATCATCGCGCTCGGAAACCTGCGGCGGGCCGCTGAGCGCGAGAGTTGCCTACACCGAGCCGGGGCAACTCCACTTCCCGGACCGAACACGGAGAGCAGTCCGCTTTCGGGGCGTGCGTGGCTGAGTTGGGCGAGTGCCAACCCTTCGGAAAACCAGGAAGAGGAAAGTGGAGCCGAAGGGAATTGAACCCTCGACCTCTAGAGTGCGATTCTAGCGCTCTCCCAACTGAGCTACGGCCCCACACGGGTGCGCCAGGACGGCGCGAAGGCGAGCGCCCCGTATGTAGCGAGGGTCCCTCGGCAGGTCAACCCGGGGCAGTAGCGCGGACCGCCGGCGCTGACCGGGCGAGCTGCTCGCCGTCCCATGTGACCAACGGCCGGTTGAGACGACGTGCTACGGCGACGTACGTTGCGTCGGCGCCGCGGAGGCGGAGGTGGGCGGCCAGGTCCGCCGACTCGATGGCCAGAGCATGATCGATGGCGACGAGTCGGAGTCCATGCAGCCTGAGCATGGCGCGAACGGCCGCGCGTGCCCCTTCCAGGTGTCCGGTCCGCCGGGTGAGTGCGCTCGCCACCTCGCTCAGCACGATGGCAGGCGAGACGGTTAGACCGGCGTTCTCTGCGAACCAGCGGACGGTTGTTGTGTGATTCACCTCACCGGTCAGGAACCGACTGACCCAGACACTGGCATCGACAACCACCTCAGCCACGTCGTTGTTCGCTCACCGCCTCGGCGGCACTCACGTTCTTCGGCCATCGTCTGCCGAGCTCGCGGGCCAGCCGATCGATGTCCGTCCATACCCGGCGCTGCTGTCGGCGCTGCGCAGGAGTGAGGCGGTGGTGTGGGTCGTCGGACGGAACGATTCGCGCAACGACCCGACCGCGGTACGTCACATCGACGGCTTCCCGTCCCTCGCGTACCTGGCGGAGAATCTCGCTCGTCCGGAGCTTCAGCTCGCGGACGCCGACCGCCTTGATATGCTTGGGCCGTGTAGCCACGTTTGTGGCCACACCATAGCTCAGCCCCCTGCGCACGGACAACCCCGTCATCGACTCCGCGCCGGCCGCACCTCGATGCGGATCGGCGTCGCAGGCGCCTCGTGCGGTGACGGGGCGTCCCGTCCGCCGCCGCCCCGCGACCAGCCGCCGCCGCCCTTCCGCCAGCCGGGGCCGCTCCGCGCGGGGACCTGGAGCTGGCGCCGGGCTTTGTCCGCCAGCGTTTCGGCGCGCAGCAGACCGGTTACGCCCGACGTTGCGCGCGGGGGGATCGCGGCGGCGGCGTGCGCCGCCAGGACGAGGCCGATCAGTCCGACGAGGGTTCGCATGCGGGGGAGAGAGCAGCCCGCATGCCAGGATTGACGGCGCGATAGAGAGCGATCGGTCCGACCGCGGTCGACACGCGATGGGTCTCCTCGACGTCGACGAAGCCGGCCTCCCACATGAACGGCATCAACAGCCCGCGTGCGTTGTCGTCGGTGGTCTCGAAGCCGTCGAAGAGCTGGATGCCGAGGAAGGCGATGCGCTCGAGGAGCCCGTGCGGCTCGCCCCAGTCGGCGAGGTGCAGCTCGCCGCCCGGACGGAGCACGGCGCGCGCGGCCGCGAGCGTCCGGTGCTTGTCCGCCGTCGACAGGTGATGCAGGACCAGGCTCGAGACCACGCGGTCGATGGATCCGGGGGCGATGGGTGGCTGCCACGCCATGCTCTCGATCAGACCGATCGTGGCGCCTGCGCCGGAAACTTTCCGCCGAGCCGTCGCGAGGATGTCCGGGTCGCCGTCGACGCCCAGGACCGTCGCCCCCGGGCAGGCCTGCTTGATCAGCAGCGCCAGCGTCGCGGTGCCGCAGCCCAGGTCGAGCACCCGTTGCCCGGCCTCGAGACGCATCTGTGCGATCAGCTGGGTGCGCCAGGCGTCCTCGCGGAGCGTCCAGCGGGCGAGCGGATCGTAGAGCGGGGTGAGGGCGCGGAAGGCGAGGGCGGGGACGTACGCCATCAGTCGCCCAGCTCGGCGAAGACACCGCGCGCGAGCGCCCCGGCGGGGCCGTCGCCGGTGACCTCGAGCGTGCACGCCGGTGGATCCGCGCAGAGCCTATAGCTCAGGAACGGCCAGTGGTCGGCGAGCAGACGGATCTCGTCGGCCAGCGACGCGATGTCGATCACGTCGAGCACGACGCTCAGCCGGACGCCGTCCGGCAGCGGCTCGCAACGCGCACCGCGGAGGAACGGCCGCAGCTCGCGGACCGGTTCGGTCATCGCCTGCTCGGACAGGCTCGCCGCCAGGCGGGCGGGCCGCACGGCGCGAAGGTCGACGACGACGTCCATGGCGGCCCCTCCTATACCTTGCCCCGGCGCCCGAGTGGAGCTACGCGACGGGTGTGGCCCTCACCGAGAGCCGGGACCTCCCCCTCGGCAGCCCGTGCCCCGACTTCCGCCTGCCGGCGGTCGACGGCACCACGGTCGCGCGCGACGACCTCCGTGACGCTGCCGCGCTCGTCGTCATGTTCATCTGCAACCACTGCCCGTACGTGCAGGCGATCGAGGACCGTTACGTCCAGCTCGCGCGCGACTACCAGCCGCGCGGCGTGGCCGTCGTCGGCATCTGCTCGAACGATCCGACCGACTACCCCGACGACCGGCCGGAGAAGCTGCTGCAGCGGTGGCGGGCGAAGGGCTACGGCTTTCCGTATCTCGTCGACGCGGGCCAGGACGTCGCGCGCGTCTTCGGCGCCGTGTGCACCCCAGACCTCTACGTCTTCGACCGCGAGCGGCGGCTCGCGTACCACGGACAGCTCGACGACAACTGGAAGGAGCCGCAGCGGGTGACGCGCCGGGACCTCGCGGCGGCGCTGGACGCCCTCCTCGCTGGCCGGCGTCCGGCCGACGCGCAGGTGCACTCGATCGGCTGCTCGATCAAGTGGCGGAAGGGGGTCTGACCGTCAGGCCCGGTGCTGCCGGCGCTCTTCCGCCTCCTGCAGCGACTTGCAGTCGATGCAGAGGGTGGTGACCGGACGCGCCTTCAGGCGCTCGATCGCGATGTCGCCCCCGCACTCCTCGCACTTGCCGTAGGAGCCGTCCTCGATCCGCCCGATCGCCTCGTCGATCTTGGTGATCAGCTTGCGCTCGCGGTCGCGGATGCGGAGCTCGAGTGACCGATCGCCCTCCTGCGAGGCGCGATCGCTGGGGTCGGGGAACTGTTCGGGGCCCTCGTTCATGCCGCCGACGGTTCGATTGGCCTCGACGAGCAGCTCTTGCCGCCGTTCGTTGAGGAGCTTCCGGAACATGGTAAGGTCCCGCTGCTTCATGCCACCCTCGAGAAGCGCAACCCTCTACCAGCTCGATCCCGGGTGCGCAATGCGTTCGTGAGACGATGCGGGTCCTGTACTTCGATGCCTTCTCGGGCGTGAGCGGCGACATGACGGTCGGCGCGTTGCTCGACCTCGGACTGCCGCTCGACGCCGTGCGGGACGCCGTGCGGACGCTCGCGCTCCCCGGCGTCGAGGTGTCGAGCGAGCGCGTCGAGCGCAACGGCATCGGCGCGACGAAGTTCCACGTCCGCGTGAACGGCGCGCATCCGGATCCCCCCGGCGGTCATCGCCACGGCCATCACGCGCATCGCCCCTACCGGAGCATCCGGGATCAGCTGGCTGGGAGCGCGCTCGCGGCGCCGGTGAAGGACCGCGCGCTCGCGATCTTCGCGCGGCTGGCCGAAGCGGAGGGGAAGGTCCACGGGCGGGCGCTCGACGACGTCGAGTTCCACGAGGTCGGCGCTCTGGATGCGATCGTCGACGTCGTCGGCGCATCGCTCGGCGTCGTCCATCTCGGCGTCGAGGCGGTCTATGCGTCGCCGCTGCCCCTCGGGAAGGGCTTCGTCCATACCGCGCACGGCGTGCTGCCGGTGCCGGGGCCGGCGGTGACCGAGCTGGTGCGGGGGCGTGCCGTGCGCCTCGAGGACGGCAATGGCGAGCTGGTCACGCCGACCGGCGCGGCGATCGTTGCGGCGCTCGCGCGTCCCGACGCCGCACCGCCGCTGCGGATCGAGGCCGTCGGCTACGGGGCGGGGGATCGCGTCTTTCCCGACCGGCCGAACCTGCTGCGTCTCGCCGTCGGCGAGGCCGTGGTCGCCGGCGGTGCCGACGACGTCGTCGTGCTCGAGGCGACCATCGACGACCTGAATCCGCAGATCTACGAGCACGTCCTGGAGCGGCTCCTCGCCGCCGGCGCGCGCGATGCGTTCCTGGTTCCGGTGATCATGAAGAAGAGCCGGCCCGGGACCATGCTGCGCGTGCTCGCTGCGCCCGCGGACCGCGAACGCCTGGCGGGGATCGTGTTCGCCGAGACGTCCACCATCGGGCTCCGCTGGACGACGTGGCAGCGCACGGTGCTGGTGCGCGAGGAGCGCAGCGTCGAGACGCCGTACGGCGCGGTGCGCGTGAAGCTCGCGACGGCACCCGATGGGACCATGAACGTGGCGCCCGAGTTCGACGACTGTCGCCGCATCGCCACGGAGCACGGCGTGCCGCTCAAGGTGGTGCACCAGGCGGCACTGCTCGCCGCGCTCGCAAGTGACTCGCGTCGCCCGTGACCTCCGCAGCAGCGATGAGGGGGGGATCGATCCTGGCCGGGGTCCTGGCGCTGTTGACGCTCGCTCCGGCGGTACGATCCGACGAGGGAGCCGTCTCGTTCACCGAGCGATGCGCGCGGTGCCATGGGCAGGACGCGGCCGGAGGCGTGGGCCCGAGCATCCGGTGCCATCGCAGCATTCGCGACGCCGTCCGTACGGGCCGCGCCGCCGCGAAGCCGGTGATGCCCCGGTTCCCCGATCTGAGCGACGCGGAGATCGATCGCATCCAGCAGCACCTGCGGCACCTCTGCCCGAGCGCCGATGGCCAGATGCTCTACGCCGCGCAGTGCGCGCGCTGCCACGGGGCCGCCGGCGACGGCACCAGGCAGGCCCCGCCGGTGGCCTGCGCGACGCGCCTCTCCGAAGTGCTCGCACGCGGGCGCGATGCGGCGATGCCGCGGTTCCCTGGCGTCGAGGATGCCGAGGTGGCGGCGATGCAGGCGTACCTCGCCGCCCGGTGCGCGGCGCGAGGCCGGCCGATCGACCTCGTGTACGCTGCGAACTGCGCCACGTGCCACGGTCGCACGGGTGCCGGCGGACGCAACGCGCTGTGGAGCGAAGGGCCGGACCTGCGCTGTACGGCACACGACGACTTCGTCGAGGCCGTCGAACGCGGCTGGGGTGGGATGCCGGCATTCCCGGAGCTCGACCATCCCACCGTCGAAGCGCTCTACCGGCGCTTCCACAGGGCGTCCTGTCCGTCGGCACCTTGAGCCTGCCCGCGCTCAGGGGCTGACGCCGAGCGGGGCGAGGTCGAGGAGCGCGGCGGCGTCCGACGGCGTGGCCAGGTGCGGCAGGACGCCGAGGCAGGGCATGCCGGTGAGGTCGCCGATCAGCCCGGCGTTGGTGGCGGCGGAGGCGTCGGTCTCGACGGTCGGTTGCGAGAGGACGAAGCCGGTCACCCGAACGCCCGCCTCGCGCGCGACCCGCGCCGTCAGTGCGGCATGATTGATGGTCCCCAGTCGATTCGCCGCGACGACGAGCAGCGGCAGGTCGAGCCGTCGCACCAGGTCGAGCCAGGTCATCCGCCCGGCGATCGGCACCAGGAGCCCGCCCGCACCCTCCACCAACAGCAGCTCGGCGGCGCGCGTCCGCTCGTGTACCAGCATCGCCATCCGCTCGACGTCGATCGTGACGCCCTCGAGTGCCGCGGCCGCTGCCGGCGCGAGCGGCGCACGGAAGCGCCACGGGCAGATCGTCTCCAGCGGAGCCGGGTCGGCGGCGGCGGCCCGCAGCCGCACGGCATCCTCGGGCGTTCCCTCCACGCCCGTCTCGACGGGCTTCATCACGGCGACGCCACGGCCGCGGGCGCGGAGCGCCGTCGCCAGCGCGCAGGCGACGAACGTCTTGCCGACGCCGGTGTCGGTTCCGGTGACGAAGATCGCACTCATCCCTCGGTGACCTCCACGATCGCGTCGCGTACCATGTCCACCAGGCGCTCCAGCTCCGCGTCCGCCATCGCCAGCGGTGGCATCAGCACCACCACGGGGCCGAGCGGCCGGATGATGACGCCGCGCGCACGCGCTGCCCGGACCACGCGTTGCCCGATGCGCGCCGCCGCCGGATACGGCGCGCGGGTCGCGCGGTCGGCGACCAGCTCGATGCCGACCATCGTGCCCTGCTGGCGGACGTCGCCGACGTGGGCCAGCGGGGCGACGTCGGCCGCGAGCCGCGCCGTGAGTCGCGCGAGGCGCGGCGCCAGACGCTCGAGCGTCCGCTCCTCACGGAACACCTCGAGGTTCGCCAGGGCGACGGCGCAGGCCAGCGGATTGCCGGTGTAGGTGTGGCCGTGGAAGAACGCCCGGAACGTCTCGTACGGGCCGAGGAAGGCCTCGAAGACCGCGTCGCTCGTGATCGTGGCGGCGAGCGGCAGGTAGCCGCCCGTGATTCCCTTGGCGACGCAGAGGATGTCGGGCGAGACGTCCGCCAGCTCGCAGGCGAACATCCGCCCGGTGCGTCCGAAGCCGGTCGCGACCTCGTCGGCGATGAGCAACGCCCCGTGCGCATGCGCGAGGCGATGAAGCGCGCGCAGGTACTCCGGCGGATGCGTCCACATCCCCGCGGCGCCCTGGACGAGCGGCTCGACGACGAGGGCCGCCAGGCTCGGGCCGTGCTCGGCCATCGTCCGCTCCGCCTCGGCGATCGCCGCGGCGAGCGCGTCGGCCGCGGACATGCCGCGATACCAGCGAAAGACGTGCGGCGGCGTGAGGCGCACCGCGTGTGCGAGCGCCGGGGCGACCCAGCGGTGGAAGGTCTCCGAGTAGCCGACGCCGACGACGCCCAGCGTGTCGCCGTGGTACGCCTCCACCAGCGACGCGAATCGGGTCCGCCCGTGGGCGCCGCGCAGCTGCTGGTACTGCAACGCGATGCGGAGCGCGGCCTCGACCGCGGTCGCGCCGGCGTCGGAGTAGAAGACGCGCGTCAGTCCGGGCGGAACGAGGGCGACGAGTGCGTGGGCGAGCTCGATCGATGGGACGTTCGCCAGCCCGAGGAGCGTCGAGTGCGCGACACGGTCGACCTGGGCGTGCAGCGCGGCGTCGAGCCGCGGGTGGCGGTGTCCGTGGACGTTGCACCAGAGTGACGAGACGCCGTCGAGGTAGCGCTGTCCGTGGACGTCGATCAGCGTGCACCCTTCGGCTGCGGCGACGATGAGCGGTGGCTCGGCCAGCCAGTCGGCCATCTGCGTGAACGGGTGCCAGAGATGCCGGTGGTCCCAGGCGGCGAGCGTGGCGGGGTCGGTCACGGGCACGTCTCCGTCGCGGCGTCGGCGAATGCCTCGATGACCCGGTCGATCTGCGCCGGAGTGTGGGTCGCCATCGGCGTCACGCGGAGCCGCGCGGTGCCGGCTGGCACCGTCGGGGGACGGATCGCCTGCACCAGGATGCCGCGAGCGAGCAGCGCCGCGCCGAAGGCGAGCGCGCGTCGGTTGTCGCCCAGCATCACCGCGAGGATGTGCGAGTCGCCGACGACGTCGAGGCCGAGCGCGAGGAGGCCGTCGCGGAGCCGCGCGGCGTTCATCGCCAGCATGCGCCGGCGCTCGGGCTCGCGCATGACGACGTCGATCGCCGCGCCGGCGGCGGCCACGGAGGCGGGCGGCAGGCCGGTCGTGTAGACGAAGCTGCGCGCGCGATTCACCAGCAGGTCGACGAGGGTGCGCGAGCCGGCGACGTAGCCGCCCGTGCTGCCGAGGGCCTTCGAGAGCGTTCCCATGTGGACGTCGATGCGCGCGGTGAGCCCTTCCGCCTCCGCGAGGCCCGCGCCGCGGGGACCGAGAACGCCGGTGGCGTGGGCCTCGTCTACCATCAGCCAGCTGTGATATCGCTCCGCGAGCGCGACCAGATCCCGCAGCGGGGCCAGGTCGCCGTCCATGGAGAACACCGAGTCGGTCACCACCAGCCGCCGTCCGTCCGGCGGCGTCGCCGCCAACAGGCGCTCGAGCTCCATCGCGTCGCGATGGGGATAGACGTGCACCATGGCGCGCGACAAACGGCAGCCGTCGATGATGCTGGCATGGTTCAGCTCGTCGCTGAAGACGTGGTCGCCCTCGCCGACGAGCGCCGTGATCGCCCCGACGTTCGCCTGATAGCCCGACGGGAACAGCAGCGCCGCGTCGGTGCCCTTCCAGGTCGCGAGCGCGCGCTCGACGGACGCGTGCAGGTCGAGGTGCCCAGCGATCAACCGCGAGGCGCCGGCGCCGCAGCCCCAGCGTGCGACCGCCTCCGTGGCGGCGGCGCGGAGCGCGGGATGCGTCGCGAGACCCAGATAGTTGTTGGACGAGAGCAGCAGGACGCGCCGCCCGTCCACCTCGACCTCGGCGTCGGATGCGCTCGCGATCGGTCGCAGCCGGCGTCGGAGCCCGGCGGCTTCGAGCTGATCGAGCTGTCGGCCGAGCAGCTGGTCGAGCGACGACACGTGCGGGAGATGCCGGGCAGCTCGAGCGTTGTCAACTCAGATGCCACCATCGGTTGACAAGAAACGGCGGACGACTTTCGTCTGTCAGCAATGCGGGCACTCGGCGTCGCGCTGGTTGGGGCAGTGCCCCGCGTGCGAGGCGTGGAACACGATGGTCGAGGAGGCTGCCGCCGAGCCGAGGGCGGACGCGCGGCGTTCGAGCGCGACCGGACCTGCACCGCGTCCACTGGTCGCGGTCGCCGCGGGGCAGGCGATCCGGCGCTCGACCGGGATTGCCGAGCTCGACCGCGTGCTCGGCGGCGGTCTGGTCCAGGGCGCGATCACGCTCATCGGCGGCGACCCCGGCATCGGCAAGTCGACGCTCGCGCTCCAGGCGTGCGGGGCGCTGGCGCGGCAGGGCTGTCCCGTTCTCTACGTCGCTGGCGAGGAGTCGCCCGAGCAGGTGGCGCTGCGCGCCGAGCGCCTCGGCATGACGGATGCTGGAGTGCTCATCCTCCCCGAGACCACGACCGAGGCCGTGATCGAGCAGATCGCCCGGGTGAAGCCCGCGGCGGTCGTCGTCGATTCCATCCAGACGCTGCACACCCAGACACTTACGTCGGCGCCCGGCAGCGTCGGCCAGGTGCGCGAGTCGGCCGCGCTGCTGGCGAACCACTGCAAGGCCGACGGCGTCGCCTGCTTCCTGATCGGGCACGTGACGAAGGAAGGGGCACTCGCCGGGCCGCGCGTGCTCGAGCACCTCGTCGACACCGTCCTCTACTTCGAAGGCGACGGCGGCCATGCACTGCGCGTGCTCCGAGCCGTCAAGAACCGCTTCGGCTCCACCAACGAGGTGGGCGTCTTCGAGATGGGAGCGAGCGGTCTCCGGGAGGTCGCCAATCCGTCGGCCGCATTCCTCGCCGAGCGTCCCAAGGATGCCCCCGGCTCGGCGGTGCTCGCGACCATCGAGGGAAGCCGCCCGGTCCTGGTCGAGATCCAGGCGTTGGTGTCGCGGACGGGCCTCGCCGTTCCGCGACGGACGACGATCGGCCTCGATCCGGGCCGGGTCGCGTTGCTCCTCGCCGTCCTCGAGAAGCGCGCGGGCATGCAGCTCTACGACAAGGACGTCTTCCTGAACGTCGCCGGCGGACTGCGGGTCGACGAGCCCGCCGCGGACCTCGCGGTCGTCGCCGCCGTCGCCTCCAGCGTCCGCGGGCGCGCGCTCCCGGCCGACGTCGCGGTGTGGGGCGAGGTCGGACTCACTGGCGAGGTGCGCTCGGTCGGGCGCAGCGACGACCGGCTGCGCGAGGCCGCACGCCAGGGATTCACCCGCTGCGTCCTGCCCGCGGCCTCGGCCGGCACGCTCGCGAAGTCGTCCGCCGTCGACGTCACGGGCGTCGCGGCGCTCGACGCGCTCTTCGACGCGCTCGCACTCGCATGACGACCGCCGTCCTCGTCGTCCTCAACCTGATCGTCGTCGCGGTCTTCGTGATCGCGATGCGCAAGCAGGACCTCCTCGGCTACGCCAAGGGGGGCAAGTGGTACCTCACCTGGCTCTCCATCGGCGTGATCACGCTGATGGACGAGCTGACGTCGGTCTTCTACGCCCCGGCGGAAGCGCACCGGTTCATCGGCACGCAGGCGATCTTCTTCATCGCCTTCACCTCGCTCCTGATGCGGCTGCTGTCGAGCCGCATGGTCGAGATCGCGCAGATCCTCGAGCTGAACGACATCCGCGGCGGCGGCGTCTACTCGTTCTCGTACCTCGTCCTCGGGCCGGTGGCGTCGTTCGTCGCGGTCGCGTCGATCATGGTCGACTACATCCTGACCGCGTGCATCTCGACGGTCAGCGCCGTGATCAACGGCACGGCGTTCATCGACATCGGCTCCGCCGGTTCCCACGTGCTCATCCTGGCGATCATCTGGGGCGTGGCCGGTCTCAACATCCTCGGCATCCGCGAGAACGCGCGCGTGACGTTCGGCATCTTCATCGCCGCGGCGTTCGTGTTCGTGAACCTGATCGCGCTCGGCTTCCTCCACCTCGACCCGCAGGCGCCGGGCATCATGTGGGGAAGCGTCCACGACGTGTGGGGCTCGATCAACGATCACAGCATCGCCCACGCCATCTCCATCATCACGGTCGGCGTGGCGAGCTGCGTGCTGGCCTACTCCGGGATCGAGTCGGTCATCCAGACCGCCGGCCTGGTCGAGAACTGGCGCGCGATCTCCAAGGCGTACTGGTTCCTCGCGCTGACGGTCGGCATCGTCACGCCGGTGCTGTCCGCCCTGGCGCTCTCGGCGCCGATCGACTTCCACGCCCACGAGGGCGACCTCATCCCGCACTACGCGACGCTGGTCGGCAACGTGCCGTTCGGCGTCGTCGTCGGTCTCTTCGGCAGCGTCATCCTCATCATGGCGGTGAACACCGCCTACGTGGCCTCGAGCGAGCTGCTCGAGCGCGTCGCGCACCGCTACAACTTCGAATGGCTGGTCGCGACCAACCGGCGCGCCTCGCTCTACCGCGTCCACATCATCAACGGCGTCTTCTACACGGCGATCATCCAGCTGACCGGGGGCTCGCAGAACATCCTCGCCGAGATGTACGCGATCGGGCTGCTGGCCAGCTTCTGTCTCAACATCGGCTGCCTGCTGATCTACCGCTATTCGAAGGGCACCAAGGACATCCGCGACTACTACACGTCGCGGACCGGCGACGGCTGGTGCTCGAGTTCATCCTCGTCGCCTGCTTCATCTACCTGGCGTTCCACAAGCCGTACGGGACGGCGCTCTGGGCGCTCGTCGTCGGCATGCTGCTCGCCGCGGGCATCCCCTTCTCGCGTCGCTACGGGCCCGAGCTGCAAGCAGCGCCGTCGCAGCGACTATCCGCTCGACATGATCCTCGTACTGGCCGAGGCCGACGATCCCCTGCACGTCTACTTCCGGCGCCCGGGCGAGCACGACGTCGACGCGCCCTGCACGGGCAACGCCTACGTGACGTTCTTCTCGCCGCGACAGTCGATCCCGGACCGGCTGCGCCGAGCATCACTACCGCTTCCCGATCCAGGGCGGCAGCGTCTATCGCAGCATCAACGCCGTGCTGGCGCTGATCGAGGAAGAGCTGGGCGATCGCGACGTGACGGTCCACTTCGGCTGGCCGACGTCGTCGTGGATGGACCGCATCGCGACCGGCGTGCTGGTCGCGAAGATCATGCGGCTCCCGAGCGCCCACCCGCGGCTGCGGTTCGCGATCGAACACGGACGCTCGGCGGGTGCGGCCGCGGCGCCGACCGCCGCCAGCGCCTGATCAGCGGGCCGCCGCCTCGACGCGCGAGACGAAGTCGACGGCGAGCCGCGCGACCTCGTCGCGGTCCCGGTCGATGGTGATCACGTGCGCGCTGTGCTCGAGCACGTGCGCCTCGATCCACCGCGACCCGAGGCCGCGCTGGAGCCGCGCGAGCTGGGCCAGCGGCACGGTCGCGTCGTGCCGGCCGTGCAGGAGCAGCGCCGGCTGGCGTCACGCGACGGAGCTCGCCCCGGACGAGGCGCTGCAGGCGCACGAGCTGGACGACCCCGGCGAGCGGCGTCGCGGCGTAGGTGAAGCTGTCCATCCGCGTGATGGGATCCTGGATGTCGCGCCGCCCGGTCTTGGGCAGCATGGCGAAGCGCCGGGCGAGCGGGGGAACGCGGGCCACCGCCTCCGCCAGGCGGACGCGACGATCGGCGAGGCCGAGCGCCGTGCCGCAGCAGACGACCGCGGCCACGGTCTCGGGCCGCACGACGGCCAGGTGCAGCCCGAGCAGCGCGCCCATCGACATGCCGATCGGCACGACGCGGGCACCGGTGGCGACGAGCGCGTCGGTGGCTTCGACCACCGCACCGAACCAGTCGATCCAGCTGGTGGACGCGAGGTCCTCGACCGTCGTGCCGTGGCCCGGGAGACGCACGCCGCGGACGGCGAAGCCCGCGGCGGCGAGCGCGTCGCCGAGCGGGCGCATCTCGTCGGGCGCGCCGGTGAAGCCGTGGACCAACAGGCAGGCGAGGGTGCGCCGGCCCGGTGACGCGAAGCCGTCGACGCGGACGACGCTATCCGCGGGGGGCGGCGTCGGCACGGACCTCGAGCGCGCCGTCCTGCTGCGCGCGCTGCTTGAGGTAGTCGAGCCAGCTCTGCGTCATCGCCCCGCGCTTCTGCTGCATCAGGCTGTCGCTGAGCGTGTCCTTCGCCGCGGAGAACTTCGTCATGTCGGCTGGTGTGCGGTCTTTCAACGCCACGACGACGGCGTCGCCGCCGCTCGTGTAGACGGACGGCGCCAGCGGCTTCTCGGTGGTGAGGGCGAACGCTTCGGTCCGGAGCGTGGGGATGGCACCGAGCTTCGGGATGGCGCCGCCGGGCCGATCGAACGACCCGGTGTCGGCGACCGCGAGCCCGGCATCGGCGGCGGCCTTCGCCAGGCCGACGGTCCGGGCCTGCGCCAGCAGGGCTTCGGCCTTCTCCTTCGCCAGCTGCTCGCCCCGCTCGCGTCGCGCGTCCGCGAGCACGCGGTCGCGCACCTCGTCGAGCGGCGGGACGTGCGCTTCGGCACGCGCGAAGGGCTCGAGCAGGTAGACGGCGTCCTCGGTCTCGATGAGGTCGCTCACCTGGCCGTCGCCGAGAGCGAACGCGGCCTCGGAGAACGCCTCGACCCGCCCGATCTCGGGAATGGCGTCGCTTGCCGCGAAGGGCGGCGTCTCGTGGATGGGCCGGCCGCCCACGGCCTCGGCGAGGGTCTTGCCGCGCACGACGGTGCGGCGATCCGCGTCGGCCTGCTGGCGCGCCAGCTCGAGCGCCTTCTCGCCCCGCAGGACCTGGACGATCTCCTCGCGCACGGCCTCGATCGGTTTGGTGCCGCCCTGCTGGTGCTCCTCCACCTTGATGACGTGGAAGCCGAAGGGCGTCTCGACCACCTCGCTCATCGCGCCGGGGGCGAGCTGGAACGCCACCTCGTCGAACGCCGGTACCATCCGCCCGCGGGGGAAGAGACCGAGATCGCCGCCCTTGGTGGCCGAGCCCGGGTCGTCGGAGTTCTTGGTGGCGAGCGCGGCGAAGTCGGCTCCGCCGACGGCCTTGGCGCGCAGCCCCTCCGCCTTCTTCCGTGCCGCGGCCTTGGCGGCATCGTCGGCGTCGGGAGCGACCTTCACCAGGATGTGGCGCGCGCGGACCTGCTCCGGCGTGGTGAAGCGGTCGTCGCGGTGGCTGTCGTAGTACGCCGTGATCTCGTCCTCGCCGACGGTCGCCTGGTCGACGAAGTCGGTGCGCTTGTAGGCGACGTAGCGCGCCCGGACCTTCTCCGGGACCCGGTAGCGGTCGGCGTGCCCGGCCAGGTACTGCTGCAGCTGGTCGTCGGAGATCGTGACGTCCTTGGCGAGGTCGGCGGCGGGGATGCGGACGAACAGCAGGTTCACCTGCTCGTGGTCGAGGCGGTAGCGCTCCTCGACCTCGGCGGCGCTCACCTGCACGCCGTCGGTGACCAGCGCCTGCAGGCGCTGGAAGAGGAGCCCGCGGCGGACCTGCTCCTCGAACTCGCCGCGGTCGCGCTGGTCGCGCAGCACCCGCTCGACGAGGTCCCGGTCGAAGCGGCCGTCCTGCTGGAACTCGGGCATGGTGGTGATCTGCTGGACCAGCTGGTCGTCGGTGACCTCGATCCCGAGCCGGTCCGCCTCGTGGCGCAGCAGGCTCTCGTCGATCAGCTGCCCCAGCGCCTGGCTCCGCAGGTCCATCGGCGGCAGCTGGAGGCGACCGCGGAACATCTCCTCGTACCGGCGCTGGAGCGCCGCCGTCGACCGGTCGACCTCCCGCTGCGTGATCGGCGTGCCGTAGACCTTGGCGACGACGTCCATCTGCTGGGTTCCCGAGCCGACGAAGCCGACGCCCCAGATGACGAACGCGGCCGCGAGGACCCCGTAGAGGATCTTCGTGCCGGTGGCGTTCGAGTACTTCCGGAGGGAGGCGAGCATGGTGGGACGCGCGGGAGGCTACAGAAGCGCCCTCGGCTTTTCAACGGCCCGAAAGGGCAGGGCGTTTCGTTGCTGGGGCGGGACGTTTCTGGTAGCTGGACGCCTACTCGACGCCAATGGTTCTCAATTCCATCCTCGGGCTGTTCTCCAACGATCTCGCGATCGACCTCGGCACGGCGAACACGCTCATCTACGTGAAGGGCGAGGGCATCGTCTGCAACGAGCCCTCGGTCGTCGCCGTGCAGAAGGACGCGCGCGGCGGCCGGCGCGTGCTCGCGGTCGGCGCCGAGGCGAAGAAGATGCTCGGGCGCACGCCGGGCAACATCGTCGCCATCCGGCCGCTGAAGGACGGCGTCATCGCCGACTTCGAGATCACCGAGGCGATGCTGCGCTACTTCATCCAGAAGATCCACAACCGCAAGCACGCTGGTGCGGCCGCGCATCATCATCTGCGTGCCCTTCGGCATCACCGAGGTCGAGAAGCGCGCCGTGCGCGAGTCGGCCGAGTCGGCGGGCGCGCGCGAGGTCTACCTGATCGAAGAGCCGATGGCGGCGGCGATCGGCGCCGGGCTGCCGATCACCGAGCCGACCGGCAACATGATCGTCGACATCGGCGGCGGCACGACCGAGGTCGCGGTCATCTCGCTCGCGGGCATCGTCTTCTCGAAGTCGGTGCGCGTCGGCGGCGACAAGATGGACGAGGCGATCGTCCAGTACATCAAGCGCAAGTACAACCTGCTGGTCGGCGAGCGCACGGCCGAGCTGATCAAGATCACGATCGGCTCGGCGTATCCGGGCAACGAGATCCAGACCATGGAGATCAAGGGGCGCGACCTCGTCGCCGGCGTGCCGAAGACGGTCGAGATCTCCGACGAGGAGATCCGCGACTCGCTGCTCGAGCCGATCAACCAGATCGTCGAGGCGGTGCGCATCGGCCTCGAGCGCACGCCGCCCGAGCTCGCGTCCGACATCGTCGACAAGGGCATCGTGCTCGCCGGCGGCGGCGCGCTGCTGCGCAACCTCGACGTGCTCCTGCGCGAGGAGACCGGGCTGCCGGTCATCCTGGCCGACGATCCGCTGACGGCGGTCGTGATGGGCGCCGGCAAGGTGCTCGATGAGCTGTCGCTCCTCAAGGACGTCGCCATCAGCTAGCCGGCAACGGCACACGCGCCCCGGCGGGGCGTGATGCTGGAGTTCCTGCGACGCTATCGCGTCCTGCTCCTGTCGGGGTTCCTGCTCGTCGTCGGTGCCGCGCTCGTGCTCCGCACCGGCGACGCGCGCGTCCGCGACGACCGGCTCGGCGGCCTGTTCCTCGAGATCGTGTCGCTGCCACAGCGGCCGGTCGCGGCCGTGAGCCGCGCGCTGCGTCGCGTCCGGCGCAACCTGCGCGACCTGGTGCGCGCGCAGCAGCAGCTCGCCGGATTGCGGACGCGCGTCAGGCAGCTCGAGCAGGATGCCGCACGCCTGGGCGAGGTCGAGCACGAGAACGCCCGGCTGCGCGAGCTGCTCGACTTCCGACAGACGGTGCGCGGGCGACGTCGTGGGCGCGCGCGTGATCGGCCGCGACGCGGGTACGCTGGCCCGGACCGTCGTCATCGACCGCGGCGAGCGCGACGGCCTGGTGCGGGGCGCGGCGGTCTTCGTGCCGGAGGGCGTGGTCGGCCGCGTCTTCCAGACCGCGCCGCACGCCGCGCGGGTCCTCCTGGTGACCGACCACAACAGCGGCGTCGACGCCATCGTCCAGCGGACGCGCGCGCGCGGCATCGTCGAGGGCAGCGTCGACGGCGGCTGTCTGCTCAAGTTCGTCAAGCGGACGGAGGACGTCCAGGTGGGAGACCTGGTGGTCACGTCGGGCGGCGACGGCATCTTCCCGGAGGGCCTCCCGATCGGGCACGTCAGCAGCATCGACAAGAAGGGCAAGGGCCTGTTCCAGCTCGCCGAGGTCACGCCGAGCGCCGACCTGGACGACCTCGACGAGGTCCTGGTGACGCGCGGGGCGGTCGCCGTCGAGGTCCCGCCGATGGAGCCGCCGGGCGGTCCGAACATGTCGCCGGCCCAGGGCTGAGGTGCGGAGCCTCCTCGCGGTCGGCATCGCGGCCCTGCTCGCGATGGTCCTGCAGACGACGATCCGCGGCCTCGTCCCGTGGCTGCCGATCGTGCCCGATCTCATCCTCGTGCTGACGGTCTACCTCGGGCTGAACCACCACGGCGTCGGCGGGGTCGTCGGGGCCTTCCTCCTCGGCTACCTCCTGGACACCTTCTCGGGCACGGTCCTCGGCGTCAACGTGCTCGCCTGCATGGCGGTCTACGTAGCGGTGTACCTCGTGTCCCGGACGGTCTGGACCCAGGGCTGGCCGTCGGCCATGGCCATGACCTTCGTCGGGGGGTGCGTCCGGCAGGCGACGCTGATGGCGGCGACCACCCTCGTGGAGACCCCGGCGCCGCTGTGGCAGCATGTGCTTCGGTATGGTCTCTGGGAAGCCGGACTCGCCGCCCTCGTGGCGCCAGCGGTCTTCGCGTTCATCGCCTGGGAGGAACGACGCCTGGGTGGGACGCGAGCCGGCGCCGCGTGACGTCGATCCCGAGATCGAGGTCCACGCCCGCGACGTCCCCACCGAGCTGCTGCTGCGCGCCGCCGCGGCGGCGGTCGCCGTCGTCATCGCCTTCGCGGCCATCGGCGTGCGGCTCTGGTACCTCCAGGTCGTGCGCGGACCGGAGATGCGCACGGTCTCCGAGAACAACCGCATCCGCCTGGTCCGCGTGCCGGCGGCGCGCGGCGTCGTCTACGACCGCAACGGCGAGATCCTGATCGACAACCGGCCGTCGTTCGACGTGGTGTTCGTCCCCGAGGACGCGCGCGGCAGACCGCGAGGTCCTCGCCAACCTGAGCCATCACCTCGGGTCGCCGCGCGAGACGATCGAGACAGGCGATCCACGCGCCGTCGAAGCGGCCGCCGTACGAGGGCATCGTCGTCCGCCGCGACGTCGAGTGGGACGACGTCGTCGCGCTCGAGACGCACCAGCTCGAGCTGCCGGGCGTCTCCCTCCAGGTCGCGCCCGAGCGCTACTATCCGTACGGCCCGCTCGCGGCGCACGTGCTCGGCTACGTCGGCGAGGTGAGCGAGCGCGAGCTGGCCGACGGCGCCGCGAGGTACCGCGCCGGGCGACCTCGTCGGCAAGGCGGGCCTCGAGCGGTCGTGGGACGACGAGCTCCGCGGCGATCGGCGGCGGCCAGCAGGTCGAGGTCGACGCGCTCGGCCGCCGCTGCGCGTGCTCGAGCAGATGCCCGACGTGCCCGGCGACAACCTGATGCTCACCATCGATCGCGACCTGCAGGAGACGGCCGAGCGGGCGCTGGGCGACCACGACGGCGTCGATCGTGGCGCTCGATCCGCGCAACGGCGAGATCCTGGCGATGGTCTCGCAGCCCGCCTACGACCCGAACGTCTTCGCCCGCGGCATCCGCGGCGACGAGTGGCGCGCGCTGATCGCACGACCCGACGCATCCGCTGAACAACCGCGCCATCCAGGGCCAGTACCCGCCGGGCTCGACGTTCAAGATCGCGATGGCGGCCGCGGCGCTCGACGAGGGCGTGATCGCGCCGTTCACGGGCTTCCGCTGCGGCGGCGGCCTCCAGTTCGGCAACCACTACTTCCGCTGCTGGCAGAAGGGCGGACACGGGACGATGCGGACTGCACGAGGCGATCGTCCAGTCGTGCGACGTCTTCTTCTACCAGGTCGGCCAGCGGCTCGGCGTCGACACGATCGCCGACTACGCGCACCGCTTCGGCCTCGGGCTGCCGACCGGGATCCGCTCGAGCACGAGAAGGCGGGCACGATCCCCGACACCGAGTGGAAGAAGAAGCGCTTCAAGCAGCCCTGGTTCCCCGGCGAGACGCTCTCGGTCGCGATCGGCCAGGGCTACGTGACGACGACGCCGCTGCAGATGGCGCAGCTCGCCGCGACGGTCGCGAACGGCGGCATGCGCTACCGGCCGCACTACGTGAAGCGCGTCGAGTCGCCGGACGGCACGCTGGTGCACGACGTCGCGCCCGAGGCGATGGGTGACATGGGCGTGCGGCCCGAGCGTCGTTGCGGAGGTGCGCGAGGCGATGCGCGACGTCGTCGATCACGGCACCGGCAAGAGCGCCAAGGTGCAGGGCGTCGCGGTCGGCGGCAAGACCGGCACGGCGCAGGCGGTCGGCTGGCGACAACCGCGGCAAGCACGACGCGCGAAGCGGCGCCGCGACCACGCCTGGTTCATCGCCTTCGCGCCGGTCGAGGAGCCCGAGATCGCGATCGCGGTCCTGGTCGAGCACGCCGGCGAGCGCGGCGGCACGGTCGCCGCCCCGGTCGCGCAACAGGTGTTCGAGCGCTACTTCAGCCGCGGCGCGGGTCCGGTGCCGGCCACGCCGACGCAGGAAGCCAATGCCAGTCGACCGACGACTGCTTGCGGCACTTCGAGTGGGCGCTGCCCGCTCTTCGCGCTCGCGCTGAGCGGCATCGGCGTCGCCACCATCTACAGCGCGACGTACGAGCCCGGCCATGCGGGTCTGTCGGGCTTCGCGTTGCGCCAGCTGGCGGCGATCGGCCTCGGTGTCATCGGCATGCTGATCATGCTGACGTTCGACTACCGGCGCCTCGGCGGCGACGCCTTCCTCATCTACGCGGTGACGCTGGCGAGCGTGCTCGTCGTGCCCCTGCTCGGACAGGTCGGGCGGCGGCTCGCGTCGCTGGATCCGGGTCGGGCCGATGTCGCTCCAGCCGTCCGAGTTCATGAAGCTGGCCCTGGTGATCGCGCTGGCGCACTACTTCGGGCGGATGCGCGAGCCGCACGCGGGGCTGCGCGAAGCGGTCCTGCCCATTCTGCTGACGGCGGTCCCGGCGGCCGCGATCCTGGCGCAGCCGGACCTCGGCACGGCGGCCGTCCTCGTGTTCATCATGGTGACGATGCTGGTCCTGGGCGGCGTGCGGCTGCGGTGGCTCGCGGCGCTCGGCACGCCGGTGGCGATCGTCGCGCCGTTCCTCTGGTCGCATCTCAAGCCGTACCAGCAGCGGCGCATCGCGACCTTCCTCAACCCGAACACCGATCCGCTCGGCGCCGGCTACCACATCATCCAGTCGAAGATCGCGATCGGCTCGGGCGAGCTGTGGGGCAAGGGCTACCTGCAGGGCACCCAGAACCACCTGAACTTCCTGCCCGAGCAGCACACCGACTTCATCTTCTCGGTGTTCGCCGAGGAATGGGGGTTCGTCGGCGGCGTGGTGCTGATGGTGCTCTACTTCGCGCTGATGATGCGCGCGCTGGTCGTCGCGCAGCGAGCGCGCGACCGCTTCGGCGTCTATCTGGTGCTCGGCGTGATGACGATCGTCTTCTGGCAGGTCGTCGTCAACATCGGCATGACCACCGGCCTGATGCCCGTGGTGGGCATCCCGCTCCCGTTCGTCAGCTACGGCGGCTCGTCGATGCTCTCGCTGCTGATGGGGGTCGGGATCTCGATGAACGTCGCGATGCGACGCTATACGATGCGGTGAGAGGCTCCGGGCGTCAGACGACGATGCGCCCGATCGCCTGAACCAGCTTCCCCTTCGGCACGGCGCCGACGATCTGCTCCTTCACCTCGCCGTTCTGGAAGAGGAGGAGGTTGGGGATGCCGCGGACGCCGTAGCGCGTCGGGGTCTGCGGGTTGTCGTCGACGTTCATCTTGACGACCTTGAGCTTGCCCGCGTACTCGCGGGACAGCTCTTCGACCACCGGCGCGATCGCGCGGCACGGCCCGCACCAGGGTGCCCAGAAATCGATCAGGACCGGGACAGGGCTCTCGAGGACGTCCTTCTGGAAGGTGGCGTCGGACACGGCCTGCACGTCAGACATGCCGAGAACGGTAGCATCGGCGTGCCGGTGAGGGAAGCGGGTCGACGCCATGGCAGGCGCTCGGCGGGGTGTGATAGCGCGGCGGCATGACGCACGCCGAGGCTGCGGCAGTGTTCGAGCGGCGGCGCCGGGCCTGGGTCGCGGGCGACATCGACGCCTACCTCGCGCTCTGGCATCCCGACGTCGAGTTCGCGTCGCCGATGCACGACCCGCCGCTCCGCGGGCTCGAGGCCTACGCCGCACTCGTCCGTCGCTCGCACGAGATGGTGCAGCCAGTCGCGTTCGACATCCATCATCTGGCCGTGCACGACGACGTCGTCCTGGCGGAGTGGACGATCACCGCCGCACGCCGATCGGACGGCCACAGCCTGACGTGGCGCGGCATGAGTCGTTGCGCCCTCCGGGACGGGCTCATCGTGTCGTGGCGGGAGTATTGGAATCCCGCGGAGCTGGCGGCGGGGTCGTAAGGGGGCCCGCCGCCCCCGCCTACTACTTGGGCCAGAATCTGCTTGACCCAGTCCCGGGGCTCGCGTTCTATTGGCAGGATGCGGACCCCCAGAGCGATCCTCACCCTCGTCCTCCTCCTCGGGCTGACCGGGGTGGCCGGCGCTGCCGACAAGTGTCGCGAAGGTGCCTCGGCGCTGAGCGATGCGAAGGCCATCGCCGGCGTGCGCGGCGCCATCGCGCGCACGTGCCCGTGCGACGACTTCGACGGCGCCAGCAAGGAGACGGGCCACGGAGCGTTCGTCCGCTGCGCAAAGGGCGTGATCGCCGACGCGATGGACGGCACGCCGCTCCTCGGTACGTTCACCCTGCGTTCCGAGTGCAAGAAGGACGTGAAGAAGGTCTACTCGACGGCGGCGTGCGGTTTCGCCGCCGGCCCGTCCGAGCGCGTGACGTGTTGCGAGGCGAAGCCGTCCAGCGGCAAGACGAAGGGGCTCGCCAAGAAGCCCGCCAAGTGCGTCGAACTCCGCGAGCGGCTCGGTCGTGCGCACGATCTGCTACGCGTCACCCTTCGCCGTCGATGCCTGCAGCTTCGCGGCGGGAAATCCGTGCGCCTCGCTGGTCGTGCAGGAGACCGTCGACATCCCGAGCGCCGCCGAGCCGGCGAACACGCCGGGCAGCCCGGGCGTCGTCGTCAGCAATCCGAAGCTCCTCGCCCAGTTCGGCGGCCGAGCTTCACGCTTGAATCGCGCGCGCTACACGCGCTACCATCTCGCCGGCCCGGCGCAGCAGCCGGATGCGATCCTGATCCTGGTACCGGGCTTCGAGGGCGGCGCGGGCGACTTCAAGATCCTCGCCGAGAACATCCTGCCGCGAGCGCAAGACCGCCGGGCTCATCCTCGAGGTGTGGGGCTTCGACCGGCGCTCGAACCAGCTCGAGGACCTCGTCGGCCTCGACATCGCCGAGGAGTTCGCGAGTCCCGAGATCGCGCTCGACTGGCTCTACGGCGGCGAGCTGACGCTCCCGCTCGACCCGATCCTGGCGGCGGGTCCGAACCGCCGCGCGCGTGTTCTACGACACCCAGGCCGACGTGCCGTTCATCGCCGACTGGACGAACCTGGTCTTCTCGCGTGACATCGACGCCGTCGTCACCGCGGCGCGCGCCGCGGCCGCGAACCAGAACGTCTTCCTCGGCGGCCACTCGGCCGGCACCGGCTTCACCGCGCGCTACGCCGCGACCGACTTCAACCTGACCGGCGTCGGGCCGGCCGATCCGGGCTACGCCAAGCTCCGCGGCCTCGTGCTGCTCGAGGGCGGCGGCGGCTCGACGGCGGACCACGCCGCTCACCGCCGACACGCTCGACCGCATCGAGGCCAAGTTCGACGGCGGGCTCTACGGCGCCGTGCGCGACAACGCGGCCCGCTGCGTCGACGGCACCACGCCCTGCACGATCGCGAACGAGGCCACCGACTGCGTCGGGACAGGTGCCGCCGAAGTGCACGCTGCCGACGACGGCGTACTCGGTCGTCGCGGGCCTCCTGAACCCGCGCATCCTCGCCGCCGGCGAGGTGGCGTGCGATCCAGAGCGATCACCGATCCCGGACGGGACCGAGAACATCGTCGGCGTCGACCAGGGCGTCGGCCGGCAACAACGCCATCGCCAAGGTACCGGACCTGGCGACGCTCGGCCGTGCTGCCGCAGCACGACCGCGTTCGGCGGGCTCGGCAGCTTCCTCGACGACGACGGTCTCGTGGCGAGCATCGCCTCGTTCGTCGCGACGTCGGTCGGCGCGCCCGGACCGACCGTCGGCGGCCGATCCGCTGACCTGGCACGACATCACCGAGGGGCCGATGCCGGCGAGCGTGCTCCCGAACAACGGTCCGCCGCCGACCGCGCTGCCGGCCGTCAAGTGGGGACAGGAGAAGGAGGTCACGCGCCTCGATCGCATGGCCACCACCTTCTACAAGGGCGGCACCAACTTCACCGACCTCTACTACCCGAGCTCGGGGCTCGGCGTGACGTCGGTCGGCGGCGTCTGCACCGCGGGCTCCTGCTCGGTCGGCAACGTCGGCGCGGCGTGCACCAGCGACGCGCCAGTGCTCGCAGTCGATCGGCCTCGACTCCTCCGCGCTCTCGATCGGCCGCGGCCGCCGCGACATCGAGAACCTCACCCAGGCGCGCGGCCATCAACATCCCGGTGATCGCCTTCGGCGGCACCAACGGTCTGGCGCCGATCCCGGCGGCATATCTCGGCTTCGGCAACAGCATCGGCGTCTGCACGGCGCCGAGCTGCGACGGCACGCCGCGCGTCGTCGATGCCGCGCTGCCGAATCCCGCCTTCCCGACGTTCGGCGGGGTGAACGGCGGCTACGAGGTCGTGATGGCCGAGGGCTTCGCGCACGTCGACGTGCTGACGGCCGAGGACAACGCCGACAACCCGATTCCCGCGGCGCTGGTCGACTTCCTCATGCGCAACAAGCAGTAGTCAGGTCGCCCGCGCGACGACGACGATGCCGGCGGTGACCAGGAGGGCGCCGCCGACGACCGGCATCGTCAGCGGCTCGGCGAGCAGGAGCGAGGCGAAGCCGATCACGAAGATCGGCAATGCGCACAGGACCACCGCCAGCACGCTGACGTCGACCAGCCGCTGCGCCCGCGCATAGAGGGCGTAGACCATCGCGGTGCACGCGAAGGCGAGCACGGCCAGCTGCACCGTGGCGCGGGCGGTCGGCGCGGGCGTCACCACCGTCGGGAGCAGCACGGTCGGCGCGGCGACCATCATCGCGACCGCGAAGATCGGGGCCAGCTCGCGGAACGACGGCTCGCCGTCGGCACTGCGGCGCTGCGCGACGGCGAACACCGACCACGAGACCCCCGCGCCCATCACCATCAGATTTCCGGTGAGCTGGGTTTCCCCCGTGGCGCGAGCGGGCCCGGTGTCGAGCGTCGCGACGACGACCCCCGCGAGGGTGACGAGTGCGCCCAGCACTTGTTGCCGTCCGAAACGCTCGCCGAGGATCCAGCGCGCCAGGACGATGGTCGTCACGACTTCGACGTTGACGACCAGACCGGCGAGGTTCGCCCGCGTCCGCTGCACGCCGTAGTTGTAGAGGATGAAGTCGACGCCGAGAGCGACGCCGGCGAGCCAGATCCACGGGTCGGAGGACAACCAACTCCCGCTCCGTCCCGCGAGGAGACGGAATGTGACCGCCGCCGCGCCCAGCCGGATCGCGCCGATCGCTTCCGGGCTGAAGCCGTCGAGCGTCTCCTTGGTCACGACCGGCACCAGCGCCCACAACGCAGCGGCCGCCAGCGCGAGCGCGACGCCGCGCCCCATTCGCGCGTCCGGGGTCAGCGAGCGACCGAGAAGGTCCCGGTCATCGGGGTCAGGTGCGGGCGGCGCAGCACGTAGGTGCCCTCGAGAGTCTGGCCGCCGCCGACGATGGCGCCGTCGAGTTGCAGGCGATGACGGAACCGCTTGGCGCCGGGCGTGTGGGCGTTCACCGTGAAGTGCGAAAGGTCCTTCGAGATGGTGCCCGTGCCCTGGAACTGCGCCTCGTTGCTCGCGTCGATCGCGACCTCGAGGAGCGATCGTCCCTTCTGCCGTTCGACCTCGAAATCGAAGGGCTGGGACTCGCCGTCGCGGACGTAGGCGCCGCGGTATGCGTGGATGCCGCGCAGGTCGGGGGCACGACCCGCAAGGGCAACGGCGCAGAGGATCACTACGAGCAGCGCACCGCGCATGCCGGCATCATAGCCACATGCCCCGCATCCGCGCCATACCGGACGTTCAGGGCGGCGACGGGTCGGCGACGATCAGGCAGAGCGAGCCTTCGAAGGAGGACATCGTCCGCCACGTTCCGTAGCGGTCGTCCCAGGCACCCGAGTCGAGGTCGGCGCGCAGTCGCGCGATGCCGCGGTCGGCGATCGCCGGATCGACGAACGTCCATGCCGATTGCGCGCGACGGACCGCGGGGTCGAGAAAACGCTCGGGCCGCGCGTAGTAGGCTTCGGTGAAGCCGTCGACGCAGTCGATCGGGACCGGGACCGTTCGCACCGTCGCTCCGCCGAGCGCACGCCGGATCGCATCGATCGCCGGATACCGGCGACGTTCGGCGACGATGAGCTCGGGCACGTAGGCCGCGAGCCAGAAGCGGTCCAGCGCGTCGCCGTCGAACGTCAGGATCACCACCGGCCCGCGGGTCACGCGACGCAGCTCGCCGAGCCCGCGACGCGCATCGGTCCACTGGTGCACGGTGACCGTCGCCATGCTCGCGTCGAAGGTCAGGTTCGCGAAGGGCAGGTGCTCGGCGACGGCCGCGACCACCGGGGCGCGATGTGCCGGCCGCTGAGCCCGCATCGCTTCCGACGGTTCGACGGCCACGACCCGGCGGTCGGTCGGCTCGTAGGATCCGGCGCCCGCGCCCACGTTGAGGACGGTCCGCGCCGGGCCGAGCGCCTCGTGGACGAAGGCGGCGATGCGCGAATCGGTCCGGCGGTGGACCGCATAGCCCTCCCCATGTCGCTCGTAGTCCACGTCCCCAGCCCGAGCGCGGGTCATCTGGCGGAGAGGCATCCACACCGGGCCGGTGAAAGCAAGAATTGGATATCCGGGTCACGCAGCGCCGTGACCGACTCCTCGAGTGCATTCGTGCCGACCGGGTGGCCCTTGACGCCCGCCCGGTCGATCGTGCGAGGGTCGGCGCCGGGAGGTGCCCATGCGGGCCGCAATCCTCGTGCTCCTGCTCGCCGGGTCGGCGATCGCGGCGCAGACCCTCAACGGCCAGCGCATCGGCTGCGTCGCCGTGCGCCAGGCCGAGGTCCGGTCGCTCATCGGGCTCAAGAAGGTGCACGCGGTCGCCTGCTTCGAGACGTCGACGGGCGAAGGTCTGATCCTCGTCCTGCGCAAGGACGGGAAGGTGGCGTGCACGGGGAGCGGGTTCCTGCTCACGGACGGCAGCCAGTGCGCCGACGTCACGGTCTGCGGGCGGCGCGATACGTTCTGCCTGTTCTGACGCCTCGAACTTCCGAATGCCGAGGAGGGGAATCGAACCCCGACAGAAGTCCGGAAAAACAAGGAAAATCACGAGCCGACGACCGTCAGAAAGGGGCACGGACCGCCACCAAGTGTGTCCGCCGGACACACTCGCGAACCTGACCGTCGGCGCGCAAGGCGACTAACCCATCGAGCTGCCACCATAGGGGGGCGGTCAGCGAGGTCGAGTACGCGTGGCGAGACGCGCCCGCTTCCTGAGGGGCTCTCCTTGCGAGTCGGGGGCCGAGGAGCATCGGCCTAAGAAACCCACGGCCGCCGAGAAGCCGGCGCCGATCACGGACTCACGAGCGCGCGACGCTCAACCGGCACCAGATCGCGCTCCCTGTCCTTGCCCCCGCTACCCGGGCTAGCGATCCCGTCGCGCGGCCGACCGTGCTGCCTGCATCTCCACCGAGGGTACGGGGGCGCACACGTGTGCAAGTTAGCTAGACGTCATACGTGGTACTGACGGGACTCGGTAGTCATGGACGACAACTACCTCACTTGGGTCTCCTCTTGACACCGACTCCGCGGCGGGGAGGAGTTCCTGCCCAATACAACCTCACGGCGAGCGGGGTCCTGTCGACAGGCAGCCCGACCGCGACCTGGACGTCAGCGAGCGGCGCGGGACGAAGACCTGCTGCGCCCTCATGCTTCGGGACGTTCGATAGCTGCCGAAGGAGAACCAAGAACATGCGTTTGATACTGCTCTTGGCGACAGCACTGCTGGTTCATCGGCAGGCGGTGTGTCCTCGGCGAGGATACCCAAGGCCTGCCATAAGTGCCGGGCAATGATGTGGGAGTCGTATCGGAATGTGTTGACGTCTCGGCGACGTCATGCCCGAGCGCACCACGGGGCAAGGCTAGCAAGTGCCTGAGGAAGACGAAGCGTCAATGCCGGAAGGAGATCAACACGTGTTGCACGGACTCCTGCAAGCAGACGGGTAAGAGTCCTGTGTGCTGTGGAGGACCCCACAACACCGACTACGGAGCCCCCTGGTGGGGCTGGAAGTCCTCCTACAACGACTGAGCCTGCTGGAAGTCCTCCTACAACGACTGAGCCTTCTTGCCGGAGGTGTGGAGGACCTACCACGACGACTGTGACGACGGCCCCTACGACAACGACGGTCTGCACAGGAACCAAGAAGGGCTTTGGAGGCACGAGGACAGCCTGCCCGACCACGACTACTACGACGCTAAGTCGTACCTGCATACCGTCAGCGTCAGCTCCATGCGTGTCTGGTTGCTTCACGGACTTTGGGGATGGGACAATCCACGATCACTGTACTGGATTGCAATGGGAGAAGAAGGACGGTGAAGTGACATTAGGAGCAGGACCACCTCCGCGTGGTGGGCGCTGATGAAGGTGATCTTCACAACGTGAACAACCTCTACGAGCTGGTCAGGTTGCTGCGACGTACCGGAAACTGGTCAACGGTGCGACGGCTCGCCCACCTACTGTCAGCCAAACGCTGAGGCAGCGGCGACCTGCGTAGCACATTCTGATGGTGGGACCACGGGCTGCAATACGTGCACGATCGGGACGTGCGACGTCGATCCGACACCCACCATTCCCTCTGTCGTTTACCACGGTATGGGATTGGCTGAATCAGCTCAACGCATCCAACTACGCTGGTCACAACGACTGGCGACTGCCATCGGAGTTTGGGAGAGTTAGATTTGGGGCTGGCAACCCGACGGGTCCGTGCACGAGTGCCGAGGTCTGTGAACTGGAGGGGACTTCTCGATAGCAACAGGCCTCCGTGCGGCTCCGGCGCGTGCATTGACCCAATCTTTGGGCCAACAGCTACGCTACGTCGTATATTTGTCCGCGACTACCAAGGCTCCCCTAGTGAACCCGTCCTACGGAACGTCTGTGTGGGGAGAGAGCTTCTTTTGGGCTTACCCGTGGGCGGTTGGGGCGGACAAGTCTGCTCCCAGCCACGTCCGAGCAGTACGGGACGACAAGTGAACCGTATGGAGCACACACCATTGAGGTCCTTGGTGCGTGTTCCGGTTTCGATGGAGTTCGCTGAGTCTCGCCGATTTCGCTGCTCAACCGCCACCAGGACCGGCACCAGTCTGAACTGCCGTTGGCGATACGAATTCGGGTACAGGCGAGCATACAGTACGTAAGGGGCCCACCCCCACCCCTCCCCATCCACGCCGTAGTACGGCGTGGTATTCGGTCTGTCGGCGGTGCACTCATTTGGAAATGACCCGCCGGCCGGCGTCCCCGCCCGAGGCTCTCAGCGTCCCTTACCCCGTACGCCGGAATCGCTCAGCAGCAACCCCTCCCCGGGCGCCGGCCCACGCCACGTTGGTGGAACGCGGTGCCTCACCGGCGAGGAATTGTCCGACGGTCTCGTCAGAAGCCTCGCGGGGCCACGTCCCGCTCGACCCGGTGGTGACGGCCATGTATGAGCCCCTCGTCCGCCAGGCCGCCGTGATCCGTCAGGACGGCCGATCGGCGCTGATTGATTTGCGTCGGTCGTCTTGCTCTATCGCTCAGCGTGGATGAACCGACGTATCCCGGCGTGGTCGAGCCGGAGCGCAGGCGGACGTTCTCCTCGCGCGGGTTGCGGCTGAACGCGTTGGAATGGGGCGATCCCGCCGCGCCGACACTCGTGCTGGCACACGGGGGGTGGGATCACGCGTGGGGCTTTGCGGTGTTGGCTCCGTTGCTGGCCGAGCGCTTCTGCGTGATCGCCCTCGATGCGCGTGGGCACGGCGATTCCGAATGGGCCGGCGCCTACACCTGGTCGGCGGACATCCGCGATCTGCTCAACGTCGTCCTGGCACTGGACCGCCCGGTGGCGCTGGTTGGGCACAGCAAGGGCGGCGGGCAGGTCACCGACGCCGCGTGGCTGCTTGGCGATCGGGTCCGCAAGGTGGTGAACATCGACGGCTTCGGTCCGCCGCCGTTTCCACCCGAAGCGATGCAGTCGCTCGCTCAACGTTGCGCCGACTATCTCGATGTTCGCCGCCGCTCGTTCGAGCGGTCGGATTGGCGTCCCTACCAATCGCTCGAACAACTGAATGCCCGCCGCAAATCGCAGAATCCGCGCTTGAGCGAGGACTGGCTACGCTGCTTCTGTAGCAAGGGATCGCGTCGCAGCGCCGACGGATGGCGCTGGAAGGCGGACCCGCATGCGGCGGACGGGTTTGGTCCGTGGCGACCCGAGTGGATCGGGCTCTCGTACGCCAACCTGCGGGTGCCGATGCTGGCCATCGTCGGTTCGGAGGCAGACATCTGGGGTCCGCTGCCCGCGGCGATCCTCGATGAGCGCTTGCAGCACGTGGGCAACGTCGAGCGCCGCACCGTGACCGGAGCCGGCCACTTCGTCCACATGGAACGGCCGGTAGAAGCGGCTGCGCTCATTCTCGACTTTCTGCGCTCGTGAGGGCCCGAGGCCCATGCGCTTGCACCACGGACGCACCGCGATCGAGCTCTACGAGCTGCAGTCGCAGACCGGCCCGGGTCTACTCCTGGTGCACGAGCTCTTCGGCTGCGCAGACGATTGGCGTCAGCTGCTTCCGCTCTGGAATGGTCCCGTGTATGCCCTCGACTTCTGCGGTCACGGTCGCGCGGAATCCGTGCGCGGCGGCGCCTACTTTGCCGAGTTGCTCGTCGGCGATGCGGATGGGCGCTGGATCACACCGGCGCGGTGGCCATCGCGGGGAAGGGGATCGGCGCGTATGTTGCCCTGCTCCTCGCCGGAGCCCGCGCCGAACGGGTGCGCGGTGCGGCACTCTTGGAAGGGCGAGGACTGAACGGCGGCGGCGCGATGCCGAATTTCGATCTTGCAGCGCTGGTGCTGGAAGAGGAGACCGAGCGGGCGGCGGGCCGTGCGGATCCTTGGTCTATGTCCTGGACCGGGACGTGCGCCCGACCGACTACGCGGCTCACTTCGCCGCGCACGCCTCTCGGCTCTTTCTCGTCGAAGACGGTACCGAGCGCCCACCGTGGTGGCAGGCCGTGCGCGAGCTGGGACAGAACGTCATAGTCGCGGACTGCGCAGAGCGGGCCTTTGCAGCGTTGGCGCGTAGCGTGGCCGCGAACGGGGGAGGTTAGGAGCAGGCGGCGTCCGAATTGGAGGGTGCGCCTCCGGCGCCTCCTACATCTCGGGCGCCGCGCTCACCTACATGCTTGCAAGAAGAAGGCGCAGGTCGCGGTTGCCGACGGGCGCTCTGGACGCTGCGCTGCGCCGCGCCGGCGATCGCTACGGCGGCGCGGCGGGTCACTACGTGCGCGCTAAGATCGCGAGCGATCCGGTAGTTCGCGAGGTCGCATCGATCGGCCGACTCGGCGAAGTGGCCGACGTCGGCTGCGGCCGCGGACAGATGCTCGTGGCGCTCCTGGAAACTGCTGCGGCCACCCGTGGCGTGGGCTTCGACTGGGACGCCGCGAAGATCGAGGTCGCCCGTGCGGCCGCTGCCGGGCTGCCGGCCACGTTCGAGTCGGGGGACATCCTCGTGCACACCATTGCCGCTTGCGACACGGTGTTGCTCATCGACGTCCTCCACTACCTGACCGACACCGAGCAAGACGATCTCCTCTGTCGCGCCGCCGCCGCCGCCAGGCAACGCGTCGTCGTTCGAGAGCTCGATCCGCATTGCGGTTGGCGGAGTCGTGTCGCTCGCGTGCACGAGGCCGTCGTTACGGGCCTCGGCATCAACCGTGGCGCGCGGATCCGCGTTCGGCCAGTCTCAGCGATCACGAGCGCGCTCGAGGCGGGTGGGTTCACCGTGTCCGTTGCGCCCTGTTGGGGTACCACGCCTTTCGCCAACGTGCTCATCGTCGGGACCAGAACGCCCGCGCAGACGGGCTGACGATCACTGGACGGTGGGCGGCTATTGCAGGCTCGTCCCCCTCGTCCTGCCAAACTGACGTTCCCCCCGAGATCGACGACACCCCAAGACTAGGCCTACGGCCGCGGGGAACGGCGTCGTGTGGCCCGACACCCGGCACAGCGCCGTCACCAATCTCGTCGACGTGGGCGTGCCCGAAGTGATCGCCATGGGCGTCCGGCAACGTCGACGCGAGCGTGTTCCCCGCAGCCAACGAGTGAAAAGTGGAAGTGCCCCCGGTTTCGTGGACACCTGATCCCTTTCGGGGGAAGAGGAGTTCACGATGCCCAAGTCCCATCCAGCCGTACCCGCCGGAGTTCCGGCGCCGGCTGGTCGAGCTGGTGCGTGCCGGGCGGAGTCCGGAGGAGCTGGCGCGAGAAGTTCGAGCCGACGGCGCAGTCGATCCGCAACTGGGTGCGCGCAGGCCGATCGCGACGACGGCCGGCGCGCGGACGGTCTGACGACCGAGGAGCGCGAGGAGCTGCGCCGGCTGCGGCGCGAGAACCAGACGCTGCGCGAAGAGCGGGAGATCCTGAAAAAAGCCGCGGCCTGGTTCGCGCGGGAGACCGGCTCGATCCCGCCGAAGGATTCGAGTTCGTGAGGGCGCACCAGGCCGACGCACCCGATCGCCACGATGTGCCGCGTGCTGGGCGTCTCCCCCAGCGGCTACTACGCGTGGCGCAGCGCGACCCGCGTCGGCGCGGGCGCACGGCCGACGCGGCGCTCAGCGCGCAGATCCGCGCGATCCACGCAGCGCTCGCGCGGCACCTACGGCGAGCGCCGCGGATCCATGCCGAGCTGCGACGCCGAGGCGTGCCACGTCGGCCGCAAGCGGGTCGCGCGGCTGATGCGCGCGGCGGGCTTGGCGGGCGTGAGCCGCCGCAAGCGCTCGTCGACCACGACGTCGCGCGATCGCGACGCGCGGCCGGCGCCCGATCTCGTCGAGCGCGACTTCACCGCCGCCGGCCCGAACCAGCTCTGGGTCGCCGACATCACCTACATCCCGACGTGGGCCGGCTTCCTGTACCTGGCCGTCGTGCTCGACGCGTGGAGCCGGCGCGATCGTCGGCTGGGCGATGGCGACGCACCTGCGCACCGAGCTCGTGCTCGACGCGCTCGACATGGCGCTCGCGCAGCGGCGGCCGCGCGGACGTCATCCATCACTCCGACCAGGGCTGCCAGTACACGTCGATCGCCTTCGGCCAGCGCTGCGCGCAGGCGGGCGTGCGGCCGTCGATGGGCTCGGTCGGCGACGCCTACGACAACGCGATGTGCGAGAGCTTCTTCGCCACGCTCGAGTGCGAGCTGCTCGATCGCCACCGCTTCCCGACCCAGGCCGAGGCGCGCCTGGCCGTCTTCGAGTTCATCGAGGGCTGGTACAACCCGCACCGTCGCCACTCCGCCCTCGACTACCACTCGCCGATCAACTACGAGAGGAGTCAGCTGGCCCTGCAGTGATCACGAAAGCCACCACCCGTCCACCGAACCGGGGGCAGTCCAGTGAAGGCCGTTGGGCGCCACCCGGCGTGCGCAAGAGATGGCGCGCGCGGGACTGGGCGCGAAGAGGCCAGCCCGTCACCTCAGGGGAGACATAAAGTAGTAACGCCCCCGCCCCCCACGCCTCCCCATCGACGCCGCTTGCCACGTGGTATCGGCTCTGTCGGCGGTCTGCTCATCCAAAGGCGCGCCGACGGGAGCCCCGACTCCCAGGCAAGCGGTCGCTGGGCGAGGCCGAGGCTTCCACGTCCGCGCAAGTGGTGTACGGGCACCATCGCGGCACCCTCGGTGTGATCGCTACGCGGCGCGCTGCTTCTTCGCCTCCTCGGGCGCCGGCAGGATGCTGGCAGCGGCCTGAGCAGACGCATCTGGTGTTCACCCCGACCGACCAGATTGGGCGAGCGGCAAGCGCCACCGATACCGATCGCTTGCGGGGGAGGGTCTGGTCGGGAGATAAGACAAGTGGTTGCTGCTCTTCAGCAGTGGCCGGGAGCGCAGGAAGGGGGGACCCATGCGCTACGTCGTTGCGCTGCTCGCCGTGCTCATGATCGCGATCTGCGCCCTCGGTGTGCTCGTGCCCGAGCGACTCCTCGCCGTCGTGACCGGCTGGCCGCCGGACACCCGCTTCGATGTGGCGGTGGCGACACGGCTCGTGCTGGGTCTGATCTTCCTCTTTGCGCGTCGCGGTGTCGGTTCCCCGCCGTGATCTACGGCATCGGTATCCTCGCCTTGGCCGCCGCGCTCCTGCTGATGGTCCTCGGCGAGCCGCGCGTCGATGCCATCATCGGCTGGTTCGCTCAGCAGCCGGCGCTCGTGATCCGAGCCTGGTGTGCTCTCGGGAGGGGTCGTGGGTGCGCTCATTCTATATGCTGCGTTGCCCGCGCGGTCCGCCCGGCAGGCCTGACACCGTTCCTCGGGCGCGCGCCCAGCTCTCACGGTTTCAATACAGGCGCGCGCCTGTGGTCTCACCGTGGAGCGTGGCCGTAGTGGGAGGTTACCTGTCCACGGTCCTGCCCCTCAAGCCGATTCCGTGGATTGAGGAGCAGACCGGCGTCGCCTACAGCACCCTCAAGCGACACGACGGCCGGCTGGGCCGCCGAACCGAACCGTGACACGGCGTCTGAGGCCCTGGAAGCCCTCGCCCAAGGGCCCAAGTGTGTCGACCGCAGACACCTCGTGAGCGACACGCCATCGGGAGAAGTTAAACTCCCGTCATGCGAATCGATCAAATGGGCCGAGTGCCGAGGAGGGGAATCCACCCCTATGCCCGTGAGGGCGGAGGATTTCGAGTCGTCGCGCCTGGCCAGTTCCGCCACCGCGGCCGGTCGTCCAGGTACCACGACGACACGAAAACAGCCACTTAGCGGGTTGCCGTCGGCAGTCGAGGGGCGCCGATGGCAACCTGGAGAGTCCCCCCGATCAAGGGGCTGACAAGGGGCTGGTAAGGGGCCGGACCAATCATGGTAGTTTGCGAAGCGGAACGACGGCTCCGGGCCGCCGCTTCGTCGAGGCGCGGCGCGCCGTGCGGCGGTGGATCGGGTGGAACAACCCCGAGCGGCGTCCGCACCAAGCGCTCGGCTATCTCAGCCCGCGCCAGTATCGGGCGCTACAACTTCAACGTGGGCTTGACCGCGGGGGAGCACTACACGCCCATACGTCCTCCGGACGCGCCTCGATCACCATCTCCTTGCGAATCGAAGTCATGAATGACCCTCCTGGGGGCCACACCTAGCTTCGCCGCGCGGGCGGTACTTGGAGGAACTTGCGGTTGCCACCGCGGGCGTGGGACGACCAGTGGAGCCGCGCGTCCCTGGCTGCTACGAAGGCGACAGTGGCCGACGTGGAAGCGTTGACGCCGGGCGGCATCTTGCCCAGCTCCTCTCGGCGCTCGCGGTCTTCGTTGGTCCGGTTCCGTTTGCCACCGACGTGGCAAGTACCGTCCCTTCCGGACACAACCGAATCGCGCCAGCGATGCTCACCGCACTGGTGATCTGGTTCACGTTGCAAGGTGCGACCGCGATCATGCTCGGAGCGACGGGTCGCTTCGATCTGCCGAGTCTCGTCGCAGCCGAGGCCGTACTCATGCTGACCGGTCTCGCGACGCTGCTCCGTCGTCGATCCGTCCCAAGCGGGAGATGGGGACCGCGGGCCGCTTCTCACACGCGCGCCGAGCGCGTGGCGGCCGCCATCGCGCTGGTGATCGCGGCTTCCGCCTTCGCACGACTCGCCGGCCGGGCGATCACGGAGCAGGACTCACTCATGTACCATCTGCCAGCAGTCGCGACCTGGATCCAGGCCGGCACCTTCGTTCCGATCCAGAACGCGGGGGCCTACTATCCATACACATTCGAGGCGATCGCCGCCCTCTTCACCCTTCCTTTCGGTGAGGATTTCCTCGTCGCGTTCCCGAGCTGGGCGGCGTGGATGCTCTTCGGCCTCGGAATCTACTGCCTCGCCATCGACGTCGGCGCTCGCTGGGATGCGGCCTTCGCGGCCGTCCTCCTCGCTCTCACCGCCCCGCTCGTCCGCAGTCAAGTGCCGAGCCTGCATGTCGATCTCCGCGTTGGCGGCGTTTTCCTCGCCGGCATTCACGCCGCCGCCTCGCCGCGCAGCACTTCCAGGCTCCTGCTCCTTGGCTCGTGCACAGCACTTCTCGTGGGCACCAAAACCTCCGGCATCGTCTACGCCGGCCTGCTGGTCCTGACGGCGACGGCAGTCTCAGCTCGGCAGTCCCCCCCCACCTCCGAGCGTGACCAACGGCCGCACTGGACAACGGTCGCCGTGGTCGCTGCTGGCGCACTCGGGATCGCGGTCTTCTGGTATGCGCGAAACGTCGTCGTCACGGGCAATCCCCTCGGCGACGTCGAGGTGCGGTTGGGACAGCTCTTCGTGTTCCCCGGATCGACGACGCCTTCCCAGCTTCGCCGCACCACACTGCTCGCGCTGTTCGACTGGAGCGACGCGGCACACCGTCGCATTCTCCTGCACGCCGCGGGGGACCATCTTGGCCTAGCATTCGGCGCTCTCGTGACCATCGGGATCATTCTCGGCCCGTCGGCTGTCCGCCATGGAAGACGCGGAGCACTTGTCGGGATAGCGTCGCTTGGCGCGGCAACGGCCTTCATCTACTGGTCCACGCCCTTCAGCGGCGACGGGGGAACCGGCACTGGCGAATCACCCCTGGATCGGCCAGGGCCTACGCTACTCCTTGCCGTTCCTCGGTTTGGTCGCCGCGTGGGCCGCCGTCGCTATGGGCCGGCAGGCAGCGGCCCAGCCGGTCGTCGTTCTGCTCGCGATCACAGCGGCTGTCGTCAGTGTCGCCGACAAGACGCTGCTGGTGATCGCCGCAATCGCGCTGAGCCTCGGCGGTCTCTGGCTTGCGGCCACCCACCTTTCCAAGCGCCGTCGCGCGACCCTGCGCGCTCCTCGTCGTCGCGAGCGTGGTCCTCGCGATGGCTGTATCGAGCTGGTCGCTGCGCAGGCGCCACGACCGACATCGGTCGCAGAGTTATCACGTGCATCCAGGAGTTCATCGCCTCCACCCTAGTTCCCGGGGAGTGGTTGGCTTCGCGTTCGGTCAGCAGAGCTATCCTCTCTATGGCACCTCCCTCCGTCACCCCGTGCTCCGCGTGCCGTGGGGAGAGCGACGCGGCCGCCTGGGCCGAGGAGCTCCGCCGCCGCGGGGTAGCTCTGCTCGCGATCGGGCCAGTCCTACCTCGCTGGCGCGGACGGGCGGGACTCGGGTGGATCGCCAGCGAGCATGGCCCGTTCGTGCGGGTGTTCGGGCAGGACCCTGATCGTGAGATCGTGCTCTACCGGATCCCGCGCTCCCCATGAGGACGGCGGCCCGTGAGCCTGCCTGCCAGGTGACGTGCCGCCGCCGCCTCCTCCGCCGCGCCGCCGTCTATGACGCCGACCACAAGGTGAACGTCCAAGTCGGCCCGCGCTGACCGCGCGCCCCTCTCACCGCTTCGACGCGATCAGGCGGGCCGCCTCCAATTCGAGCAGCGGCCGCACCGCCTCGTCGACCGAAATGTGGAGCAGGTCGGCGATTCGCTCCGCATCGAGCACACTGCCATCACTGAGCACTCCCAGCACAGCGTAGTGCCGATTGCTGAGCGCGATCGATATTGTGGCATGGACATCGCGTAGCAGCGATTCGCACCGGGCGCGATCCGGCCGCGAATCGATGCGCGCCACTACAGGTCGAACGGGGCCGTGCCGGACCGCCAGATCGTTATCCGCGCCAGCTGGGAGAACGGGGAAGGGCCTGGGCCAACGTCTGATATTGGGGCGCCCCGTCAACTTCCCAGGGTTGTCGGGCCGCACGCCGGGGCTGGAGCAGTATCTGATGACCGTCACGCCAGCAGGCGGATGACCTCCGCCGCTGACCGCAAGCGCGGCCGGTGCCACGACGGCGCGTCGTCGAGCGTGGCGGGGTACTCACCCTCGGCCACGAGGGGCTGACTGATGGCGGTGAGATGGGGTGTGTACCGTGTGAGGGTGGCACTCGACGTCACGCGCCGTCCCAGTGGTTACCCGCAACTGCCCGTCATTCATGACGATCGTGCGGGTCGAGTGACGTGGGGACCGGGATCGATCGGCTTGCCAAGCACAAGGTCGCCGGTTCGATCCGGGTCAGCGTTCGTGGCCCCGTGACCCCCACAACAGCGGCTCGGCTCCAACGAAACAAGGGGCTGAGCAAGGGGCTGGACAGATTCGGGGCGGAGAAAGCTGTGCCAGTCCTAGGCTTTTCGGCCGCCGACCGGAGCTTTTGAGTCCTCTGCGTCTGCCAGTTCCGCCACCTCGGCCCGGGACGATCGACGCTGCCGTATCCGCAGCGTGCTCTAGCAGCCCACGGCTGGCCGCACCAGCGAGCGAACGCGCTAGAGCAGCGTGCCACGCAGGACGAGCGTTGCGACGCTGAAGTAGATCACCAGCCCCGTGACGTCGACGAGCGTTGCCACGAACGGGGCGGACGCGCTTGCCGGATCGAAGCCGAGACGTCGCAGGAGGAACGGCAGCATCGAGCCGGCCAGCGATCCGAAGGTCACCACGCCGACGAGCGCCAGGCCGACCGTGACCGCAACCAGCACGAAGTGGTCCCCGTAGTCGTACCAGCCGAGAGTCTGCCAGAGGAGAATGCGCACGACGCCGATCGTGCCGAGAATGGCGCCCAGCGTGAGCCCTGATGGCAGCTCGCGCAGCGCCACGCGCCACCAGTCGCCGAGGCGCAGCTCGCGGAGCGCGAGGGCGCGAATGATGAGCGACGTCGCCTGGCTGCCCGAGTTGCCGCCCGAGCTGATGATGAGCGGGATGAAGAGGGAGAGGACGACGGCGCGCTCGATCTCGCCCTCGAACCGCCCCATCGCGGTGGCGGTGAGCATCTCGCCGAGAAAGAGGGCGCACAGCCAGCCGCCGCGCTTGCGGATCATGGGACCGAAGCCGATCTCCGTGTAGGGCATGTCGAGTGCCTCGACGCCGCCCATGCGTTGGACGTCGCGCGTCTGGTCGGCGACCATGGCGTCGATCACGTCGTCGACCGTGACGATGCCGAGGAGCCGCCGGGTTTCGTCCACGACCGGAAGCGCCAGCAGGTTGTACTTGCCGATCAGGCGCGCCGCCTCGTCGCGGCCGGCGAGCGGGGGGATGCAGACGATCCTGCGCTTGGGCGCGACCGCACCGACCGTCGCGTCGGGGTCCGCCACCAGGAGCTCGCGCAGCGAGACGACGTGCTCGAGGCGGCCGTCCGCGTCGACGACGTAGACGGCATAGATGGTCTCCTTGGTCCGAGCGACCGCACGCAGATGCTCCAGGACCTGGGCGACGGTCCAACTGGCCGGGACGCCCACGAACTCCGTCGTCATGATGCCGCCGGCGGTCTCATGGGGGTAGGCGAGCAGCAGCTCGAGGCTGGCGCGCGTGGCGGGGTCGAGGCGCTGGAGCAGCCGCTGCCGGTCGGCGGACGCCAGCTCGCGGAACAGGTCGGTCTGCTGGTCCGCCGACATCGCCGTCACCAGCCGGACCGCGAGATCGGCTGGGAGGCGTTCGATCACCGCCCGCCGGTGGCCTTCGATCTCGGGCTCATCGAGGACGTTGACCGCGACGTCGAAGGGCAACGCCTCGACCACGGGCGCGGCCGCATCGGGAGTCAACGTGCGGATCGCGATCGCGAGGTCGGCGGCGGGGCTGGCGAGCACCCGTTCGGTGAAGCGAGCGCGGTCGGTGCGGAGCAGAGCGTCCAGGGACGGGGCGGGCGTGAGGCTCGTGTCGTCCATTGCGCCAGAATCCTCCGCTACGCGTGGTAGCGGGATTCCGGCGGCGCTGTCGAACGATCGGGGCCGGGGTCAGCCGCGAGAGCGCTTGCGTTCGCTACGGTCGCCTTCGCGCTGCAGGCGCTCTTCGAGCGCGCGCACGACGAAGTCCATGACCGAGACGTCCGAGGCGACGCAGTGCAACTTGAGGCGACGGTGCAGCACCTTGGGAATCCTCGTGGCCAGCTGGGTCCACGGCTCGTTGTCCTGCGCCATCAGAATCCTCCTTCGCAGCAGCCGGAAAGATAACCCGACGGCGGCGTGGATCGCAAGTCTCACAGGTTGCGCCCCGGGGACGCCGCCACTTGGCCATGCTATGCCACCCGCATGGCGACCCCACAAACCGAGAGCGGGCGGGCGTTTCGGGAGCTGCTCGACCTCCTGCGCGAGGCCGACGGGACCTTCACCGGCGGAGACCGCGGCCCCCTGGACCCGCTTGGGCGTGGTCGAGGGGTACCGCCATCTGACCCACCTGCTGAGCTACGGATTCGACCTCTATCTCGAGGCGGACGCCGAGCGGCCGGCCTTCACCTCCCTGGCCGCGCCCACGCGCAAGATCCTGGGCGACAACGTCGACTCCATCTACCACTTCGCCGCGCTCCGGGGGGATCGCGACTACCGCATCCACGGCCGGCGCGGGAACGCCGTGTATCTCGCCTTCTGCGTCTACGGCGGGCCGCCCGACGGCGAGTGGTCGGAGCGGGTGGTCGGCAACGTCTCGCAGCGCGACATCGCCTTCGACCCCGACGGGGGCTTCGAGCTGCTGCTCACGCCCGAGCCGCGCCCCGCCGGCGCCCGGAGCTGGATGAAGCTCGAGCCCGACGCCGTCTGCGTGGTGGTGCGGCAGTACTTCACCGACCCGCGCAATGCCGCGCCGGCGGCGCTGGCGATCGACGCCGTGCCGGCGGCTCCCGCGCCGCCGCCGCTCGACGACGCGGCGCTCGCGCGGCGTCTCCGCGCCGTTGCCACCTTCATCAAGGAGACGCTCGTCGTCGTCCCGCTGCCGGCGCTGCCCCCGAACGTCGTCGGCCCGGCCATGCCCTGGAGCCCGTACGTTCGCGGCTGGGGCACGCCCGACAACGTCTACGCGCTGGGCGCGTTCTGCCTCGAGCCCGACGAGGCGCTCGTCATCACCGGCGCGATCCCGCCATGCACCTACTGGGGCGTGCAGACGTGGAACCGCTACATGCAGTCGCTCGACTATCGCTACCACCGCGTCTCCCTGAACCGCGAGCAGGCGGTGCTCGAGCCCGACGGCTCCTTCCGCGTGGTGCTGGCGCATCGCGATCCCGGCGTTCCCAACTGGGTGGGGACCGCGGGTCACCGGGAGGGACTCGTGTTCTGCCGCTGGCTGCAGGCGGACAGCATTCCCGACCAACCCGCGTCCGAAGTGGTTCCCGTCGCATCGCTGCGACGGTGAGCCGCGCTACACCGCGGCTTCGGACTCGACGCCGAAGCGCGCCTGGTACGACGCGTAGCGCGCCCGCTCGACGGCGGGGTCCAGACCGGCGGCGGCGAGCGTGTAGCGGTGCGCGCCGTGCTTGTCCACGGGATTCTCGGCGAGGAATCGACGCATCCGCGATTCGGCCTCGGCGCTCAGCACGAAGCCGAAGTGGTCGTAGATCCTGCGCATCATCCCGATCTCGTCGCGGACGAGGTCGCCGAGGTGCATGTCGAAGACCTGCGACGCTGGGAGGTTCACCTTCTCGCGCACCGCCATCGCGCGCGCGAGCCCGTCGGCGAGCGTCCGCGTCCACTCGGCCCCGATCGCGTGCGGGTCGATGTCGTCGCTGGCCATGCTGCGCAGCACGGTGACCAGGCTCGCGAGCGAGGCGACGACCTTCAGCGGATCGCGATGCGTCTGGACGATCCGCGCGTCGGGATACTCGGCGAGGAGCGCGTCGAGCGCCCAGAGATGGCCCGGGCTCTTCAGCACCCATCGCTCGGCCGGACAGCGCCACTGGAGGTACTGCAGCTGGCGGCGATGCGACGCGTACACCCAGCGCAGGTCGGTCCCGTAGAGCCACGCGTCGTAGCTCGGGATCGCGGTGCGTGGTCGAGAACAGCATGCTCGCGAAGTCGTGCGCGGTGAGCGCGACGCACTCCTGCGGGAGCTGGGCGCCCATCGGGTGCATCCGTCTTGAAGCCGGGGATCAGGCGGTCGACCCCCGCCAGATGCTTGTCCACCGCGGCGATGCGCGGGTCGGTCTCGTACGTCGCGCGCTCCGGCGGCGGCCACGGATACATCACCTCCCAGCTCATCGGCACGCGGTTCGCCGGATCCTGCGCCAGCAGCTCGTGCAGGATGGACGTCCCGGTCCGCGGCAGGCCGACGACGATGAGCGGGCGATCGATCCGGCCGGCCGCGATCTCCGGATGCGCCGTGTGCACGGCGGTCATGCGCAGGCGATTCTCGAGCAGACGGACGACATCGGCACGGGCGATCACGCGGCCGAGGGTGGTGAGCCGGGCGTCGGTCTCGAAGGCGTCGCAGCAGGCGGCGCAGCGGCTCGCGGAACGTCGGCTCGCCGAAGTCGGCGAGGCCGGTCGTCCGCCGCGCCCGGGCCAGCAGCGTCTCCTCGTCGAGCCGGACGACCGGCAGACCCGCTGTGCGGAGCGCGCCGCCCAGACCGTTCAAGAGACGCACGGGCAGCGGCATCGAGGCGCGCACGGGCAGCATGTCGCGCGGCACGTGGTCGGAAGTCAACGTCTGGCGCACAGCGGGTGCCACGGCGGCGGCGGCGAAAGTAGTATCGCGGGTCGGACCCTCCGTGGGTACGGTCGTGGTTGAATCCGCGGCGTCCGGTACACTAGATTGCGCCGCCGCTCGCACTCCCATGACCCAGCGTCCCCCTGCTCCCAAGGCCAGTCTCCTCCGCGCTCTCGGTCTCGGTCTCATCGCCGGGGTCGCCGGCGGGGCGATCTGGTGGCTCGTCGAGATCGGCGTGAACTGGGCGCTGGGCGGCGTCGTCCCGTGGGACATGGCCCTCGTCTTCCTCGAGCTCGACCTCGTCGCGGGCGCGGTGGGTGGGGTCGTCGTCGGCCTCGTTCTCGGACTGACGCGAAGCGCCGTGACCGGCGCGGCGCTCGCGCTCGGGTTGAGCGTTGTCTACGGGCTCCTGCGACTCTGGGAGCCGCCGGGCTTCTATGCCGAGGCGCTGTTCGTCCTGGCGGGAAGCGTCGCCGCGGCGATCGGCGTCCGGGTGGCCGGGTCGTCCCGCCGGGGACCGCTCGCCTTCGTGCATCTGGCGGCGCTGGTCACCTTCACGATCGTGTTCGGGACCGCGATCGTGGGCCACGTCGAGAGCACGTATTTCGCGTTCTCGGAGCCGAGCGGTCTCTACCAGGTGGTGCTCCTGGCGGTGTTGCCGCTCGGCGCCGTGCTGATCGACCGGCTGCTCGGCGTCGTCCTCCGGGGCGACGCGCTGCGCTTCGGCGCGGAGCTGGCCGCGGTCGGCGTCGCCGCGCTCGTCTGGGGCCATCCGATGGCGCTGGCGCCGATCGACGAGTCGGTGGTCACCGCCGCGCCGCCGGCGGCGGGCACGCCCGACGTCATCCTGATCTCGATGGACACGACGCGCGCCGACCACATGTCCACCTACGGCTACGCGCGTCCGACGTCGCCCAACCTGACCGCGCTCGCCGCCGATGCGCTCACCTTCCCGCAGGGGCGATCGGTCGCGCAATGGACGGTGCCGGGGCACGCCTCGATGCTCACCGGGATGTACCCGAGCCGGCACGGCGCGCACTACTCGGGCGACTGGAAGGCCGGGCCGAAGATCGCGGGGCGGACGCGCGTGTTTCCGCTCGCCGCCGACAAGACGACGCTGGCCGAGATGCTGCGCGACCGCGGCTATTCGACGGGCGGGTTCGTCGCCAACTTCGCCAACCTCGACCGCGCGTTCGGCTTCGCGCAGGGTTTCGGACACTACGAGGACTCGCCGGGCCTGCTGCTGCGGCCGGTGCCGCACGTCGTGCGCTTCGTGCAGCAGTTCATGCCGTGGTTCGCGAAGAAGCCGTTCCGCAGCGCCGGCGAGATCAACGGTGCGGCGCTCGCGTGGATGGATCGTCAGCCCAAGAACCGTCCCGCGTTCGTCTTCGTCAACTGGCTCGAGCCGCATCACTGGCTCGCCGTCCCGCCGTACGACGCCTGGGCGCGCGAGGTGCCGAGCTGGAAGAAGTGGGCGCGCAAGGGGCTCTTCACGCACGCGATTCCCGCGAAGCTCGCGCCGGACGCGCGGCAGTTCATCACCGCCAGCTACGACGGTCAGATCGCGCTCATGGACGCCTACCTGGGTGAGCTGATCGCGGAGCTGAAGCAGCGCGGCCGCTACGAGAACGCGATCATCATCGTCACCGCCGACCACGGCGAGCTGCTCGGCGAGCATGAGCAGGTGGGGCACGGCGGGCGGATGATGTACGAGGGCCTGCTGCGCATGCCGATGGTGGTGAAACTGCCGGGAGCGGACCGGCCCCGCGGTGTGATCGACACCCAGGTGCAGCAGGTCGACGTCGTCCCCACGGTGCTGGCAGCGCTCGGCGCCGCGATCCCGGCCGACGTGCAGGGACAGCCGGTGCGCGACGTCACCCATCCGGCCATCGCCGAGGAGCACATCAACCCGGAGTTCGTCGCGCACTACGGCGAGGTCTACGACCGGGCGCTGCGCGTGCTCTACGACGGGCCGTGGAAGCTGATCTCGTCGTCGCGGGGGCAGCGCCTGCTCTTCGACCTCGGCAAGGATCGCGACGAGAATCAGGACCTGAGCGCGGCCGACCCCGCCCGCACGGCGGCGATGCAGCAGCGGCTCGACGTGATCATGGCGACGATTGGCCCGATCACGCCACCGACGGCGGCCGCGCAGCCGCTGGACGGCGCCTCAGTCGTGCGGCTCGAGCGACTCGAGCAGTTTATCGAATGACGGCTTGGCGGCGCTGACCGTCGCGTCGGGCCCAACGGCCTTCCAGAACCACGGGCCGTTCTTGCCCTCGACGACCGCCCCGAGCAGCCGCCAGCCGCTCTTCGGCGGCTCCCCGGGATTCATTCCGATGTAGTATCCAGGCGCCGTAACTTCGGTTACCTTGAGGCCGTGGATGGTCCGCGTCGTGACCACCGCAGCCTGCTCGGTCGGAAGACCGTCCGGCTGCCGTAGCTGTCCGTACCAGCGATCGATGTTCTCCTTGACGCCGCCGCCCTTGCCGGCACCGAAGTGGAACAGCACCATCTCGGCCGCCTCGGTGTCGCCCCCGGCGGCCGGCAGCCGGAACTGGGCGGCCCGCATGTCGCTCGTCGCGGGGACGCGCGTCCACGACGCCGGGACGGTGAAGCGCAGGCCGGCCGCTTCGTTGCGGACGGAGTCGGCGGCGCAGACGGGTGCGGCGAGCAGGAGGGTGGTCAGCAGAGCAGCGGCACGCATGGACCGGTCGCTTAGCGTCCGGCCGGCGTGCCGGTCAACCCCGGGGTGGGGGGGTAGCGGGCGGACACGCGACCGTGCTAGCTAGGGAACCAGACAAGCAATATGCAGCCACTCAGGAAAACGGTTGGCGACGAGAGCAACGAGCCGCTGGTCAATCTGAACGCGCGCGTCCCCAAGCATCTGTGGCGCCGCGTCCGGTTGCAGTGCCTGCGCGAGGGTCGTCTCCTGCGGAGCTTCATCACCGAGGCGCTGCAGGAGCACCTCCGCACGCGTCAGGCTCGCTGACGGATCGCAATCAGGGTGTGGCGGCCGGCGGCCCGAGGCGCCGATCGCCCGCGAGCGCCGGAGGAACGACCTCCGGGGCGGGGCGTTCCTCGATTCGCTGCACGGCCTGACGCGCGAGCGAGCGCAGCTTGTCGTCGGGGCTCTTCTGGGCGATGCCCCGCAGCTCGCCGAGGGCCTCCGGATCACCGATCTCGCCGAGGGCGAAGATCGCGTTGCCACGGACGGCCGGGTCGACGTTGCGCGAGAGGTAGTCCATCACCGGCTTGGTCGCCCGCGGGTCGCCGATCTTCCCCAGCGCGGCGAGGATGTGCTGCGTGCTGACCAGATCGGTATCGCGGAGGAAGAGGCGCTGCACCAGGAAGGGGGTGGCCTCCTTCACCTTCGCGTTGCCGAGCGTGTCGATCGCCTTCAGGCGCACGCGCCCGTCGGTGTCGTTGGCGGCCTGGAGGAGAGCGTCGGCCACCTTGGGGTCGTCGATCGTGCCGAGGTCGCGCACCCCGTCCAGGCGCTCGTCGGCATCCTCGCTGGCGAGCTTGCGCTGGGCGTCGTCGATCTTGGCCGACTGCGCTGGCTTGCCCTGTGCCGCGGCCCGGGGATTCGGGCGGCCCGGCTGTCCGCCGAAGCCCAGCTGCGCCCCCGCGACGCCGGGGAGTGCCAGGAGCAACACGGATCCGGCGAGCGCACGGCGTGAAACCATGCGGCTCGTCTGCCCAATGTGCGGCAGGATTGCAACCGGCGACCGGACGCGCGTTTCGGCGTTCCGCCGCCATGCGATTTCTGCTACAGACGGCACCCGCCGATGTTGGAACGCAACCGCCGGGCCGTGCTCGACGGCCTGTTCAGAATACTCGACAGCGCCGGGCTCGAGGAGCTGTTCACGGGTTCGGACGCCGAGGCCGCCTTTCTCTACGACCTCCTCGTCGAGGCCGCGCGCTCCCGCAGCTCCACCTATTACTGGGAGATCTGTCGCACCGCGCGCCGGCGCGGCGTGACGCCGGAGTTCGTCGTCGACCGTGCCAGCGTGCTGCTGGGCGCGATTCGCGAGCGGCGGCGCACCGATCTCTACCGCATCCTCGGCGTGCCGCCGCTCTCGTCGGGCGAGATGATCCGGCAGCGCTGGCTCACCGTGGCGAAGACGAGCCATCCCGACGTGGGGGGCGACGGCGGACACTTCCGTCGCGCGAAGGAGGCGTACGAGGCGCTGCGCGACCCCGATCGCCGCGCCGACTACGAGCGCTTCTGGCTGCGCGCGCTCGGGCCCTTCGAGCGCATAGCGCCGGCGGAGGAGCGCGAGCACCTGGAGGCCGCGCGCCGCGTCGTGCGGCCCGTCGCGATCGCTCCGGTCGAGCCCGAGGCGCCGGCGCCCGGCCCCGTCGTCGAACCCGAATCGGCGCCGCCGCTCCTCGCCGCCGCCAGCCGCCTGCTCGCCGAGCAGGAGGCGATGCGCACGCGCCTCGGCCTCGCCCCGGGCGCGTCCATCGGGTCGTTGCTCGGGCCGCTCGAAGCGGCACTCGCGGCCATCGGACGGGACGAGATCGACGCGCTGCGTGTCGACGTCGAGCGCGGTATCGCCGAGCTCGGTTCCCTCCGCGCCCGGCTCGGCGACATCGCCATGCTCAAACGCCGGCTGAACGCGTAGCCAGAAGGGGTGGCACCGCGGCGGGGAGTGCCGTCCCCGCGGTGAGCGCCTCGAGCCACGGTGTGGTGGCGTCGAGCAGGTCGGCGACGTCGATCGCGGGCAGGATCGCCGGTGGACAGGCGGCGAGGCGCGCCCGTCCCTCGGACAGCAGCGTCCGGGCGCCACGTACGTTCCCGTGTGCGAGGTGGTGGAACGCCACCCCGATCTGGATCACACCCTGGAGAGCGTGCCGCAGCGGGCCGTCGGCGTCCTTCCACACCGCCTCGAGGACCTCGTGGACCTCGAAGAACAGGTGCTCGTTCCACAGTGCGACCGCCTGGAGCGTCGCGCGGCGGATCACGTCGACGTCGGCCGGCGGTTTGGTGGCCCTCCACACCGCGACGGCGAGGTGCGCGCGCGCCGCATGGCTGCGCACCGTCTCGGCGTGCGGCGCGTGCACCTCGAGCAGCGTGTCGTCGCCTGGGTCGATCAGGTGGACCGCGACGAGACGTCCGGCCGCGCTCGGCCCCGGGGGGCCCGCCGGCGCGGCGAGCCAGTCGACCGCCGCCGCCGCCGCGTCGTCGTCCAACGCGGCGATGGTGAGGTGGGCGAGCGCGTTGCGCAGCGGCAGGGGGAGGGGGGTCGATGCGCTCATGATGGCTGTCGCCAACCGCGGGACTGTGCTACCTGCCCCGTGGCCGTGTCCGACGTCTATACCGCCTCGGTCCAGGTGCGTCACGACGAGATCGACGTCTCGGGGCGCCTCCACCCTGCGGTCTATCTCCGCTACCTCGCGCAGGTCGCGGTGGAGGCGAGCACGGCCGCCGGCTTCGACGCGGCGTGGTACGCGGCCGCGGGCGCGCTCTGGATCATCCGCCGCTCGACGTTCGTCGTGCATCGCGCGATCACGGGCGCCGAGCGCGTCACGATCCGGACCTGGGTCGAGGACTTCCGTCGCGTCCGCTCCCAGCGACGCTACGAGGTGCACGGTGCGGACGGCGCGCACTGCCTCGACGCGGTGACCGACTGGGTCTTCGTCGACACCGCGAGCGGTCGGCTGCGGCGCGTGCCCGAGGAGATGCTCGCCGGGTTCGGTCACGCGGTCGATGGCGGGGGCGAGCGGCCGGGATGGTCGTCGCCACCCGCCCCCGCGCACCCGGCCACGGGACGGCACCGCGTGGGCTACGGTGACATCGACTCGTTGGGGCACGTGAACAACGCCGCCTACCTCGACCTCCTGACCGAGGCGACCCTCGACGTCTTTGCGGCGTGCGACTGGCCGCTGCAGCGGCTGATCGCCGAGAACGCGGTGCCGCTGCTGGTAGCGGCGGACGTCGAGTACCTCGACGAGGCGTTCTACGGCGAGACACTGGAGACGCGCACTTGGTTCAGCATCGGCGAGACGCTCGACGCGCACCAGGAGATGGTCCGCGTCGGCGAGACGCGGCCGCTCGTGCGTGCGAACACGCGCTGGCGGTGGGCGGAGGGCGCCGCCGGCGCCGCGCCGCCCGCGCTGACGAGCGCGCTCGCCGCGTGGGTGACGGCGTGACGGCTGGCGGCTCGCTCGCCGGCCGCGTCGGCGTCGTCACCGGCGCGTCGTCCGGCATCGGCGCCGCCACCGCTGCGGCGCTCGCCGCCGAGGGCATGGCGGTCGTGTGCGGGGCGCGTCGTGCGGATCGGCTCGCCGCCGTCGTCGACGACATCGTCGCCGCGGGCGGACGGGCCCTCGCCGTGCCGACCGACCTGCGCCAGGAGGCGCAGGTGGAGGCGCTGGTGGCCGCGGCCGTCGAGCGCTTCGGGTGCCTCGACGCCCTGGTGAACAACGCCGCGATCGGCAACATCCGCACCATCGCCGAGGCCCGCACAGACGAGTGGCGGGACGTGCTCGAGACCAACGTCCTCGGCACGATGTGGGCGTGTCGCGCGGCGGTCCGTCACATGCTGCCCACGGGGCGCGGCGACGTCGTCGTGATGGCCTCGGCGTCGACGCACCGCGACTGGCCGTGGATGGGCGCCTACGCGGCGTCGAAGGCGGCCGTGGCGGCGTTGGCCCGCAGCCTGCGCGCCGAGATCGCGCCGCAGGGCCTGCGCGTGATGACGGTCGACATCCACCAGGTCGCGACCGAGTTCGCGACGAATCTCGACTCCACGCTCCTGCCGACGGTGCTCGAGCGCTGGCGCGCCCTCGCGCTGATCGATCCGACAGGGCCCATCCTGAGTCCCGAGGCCGTGGCGCGTGCGGTCGTCTTCCAGCTGGCGCAATCCGATCCCGCCAGCGTGCACGAGCTGGTGATTCGGCCGCGGACCGCGTGACGCGCGTGCGAGCGTAGCCACCGTCGCTGCGCCGCGCACGACGATTGTATCTGGACAGCGTGGCGCGCCGCAGGCTAGCGTGTGCGCCGAGACGGTGCTCAAGACCGCCTCGCCCTCGGACCTCGACGCTTCGTTGTCGTGAAGGAGCGCGTACGCCGTGATGCACAAGGCGACCCGGGCTGCCGCGCTGCAACATCGAGTGCTCGGAACACGGCTCCGTCTGATCGGTGTTGCTGCCTTGGTGGCCCTTCTCGGACCCGCGGGTGACACGTTCCCCGCGTCCCGAGCGCGAAAGATCAAGCTCGAGATCCAGGTCATCAACCAGAATCCGTCCGCCGGAAAGCTCAAGCCGAAGAAGTCATTCAAGGTGCCGTACGGCGCGAGTCGGACCATCAAGGCCAAGCCGAAAAGAGGCAACCTCGCGGTCATCCGGCTCGACGGGCAGGACGTCGCCCAGGGCCAGCGAAACAAGCGGGTCCGGTACAAACTGAAGAAGGTCGTCGCGTCTCACACGATCGAAGCGCTGTTCGTACCCCAGTACACGCCGCCGTCGCGCCCCGAGACACCACCGTCGACGCCCGAGCTCGGGATCGGTCTGAACGACACCGGGGTCACGCGCTGCGGCAACGCCTCGAGCAACGACGCGGCCTGCCGCGACGCGGCGGCGACGACCGATCAGTATCCGCGACAGGACGCGGAGTACGGTCGGGACGTGACGGCCAACGACCCCGCTGACGGTCGCGCTGGATTCTCGTTCGTCAAGCTGGACGGCGCCGGCGCGCCGTTGGCTAGCCAGTCGGCCACCTACGCCGTCGCACCATGGTCCTGCGTGCGCGACCGGGTGACGCATCTGACCTGGGAAGTGAAGACCGACGACGGCGGACCGCGTGACAGGGACTGGCGCTACTCCTGGCACGATTCCGCCGGCATCGCCGGAGGTCGTGGGCGCGGACGTCCGAACGCCGGCACCTGTGCCGATCTCGGCGCGTGCGACACCGAGAAGTATGTCGCGGCCGTGAACTCGGCCGGGCTCTGCGGCTTCTCGGACTGGCGCCTCCCGACGCGCAGCGAGCTCCTCTCCCTCGTCGACTACGGCGCCCCGGCTGCGCCGCTCATCGACGCCGGATTCTTCCCCGACGGGGTCGCCGACGCCTATTGGACCTCGTCGCGCGATGGCCTCCGCGGCCCCTGGACGGTGGACTTCGCCGACGGGTCGAGTCGCTCTCAGGTGCGCTTCGACGCGCGCCCCGTGCGCCTCGTCCGGGGAGGGAGCTAGGGTGCGGCGCCTCGGTTCCCTCTTCGCCGTCATCCTCGCGCTGACCGCGCTCGCGGCGGCCCCCGCGGCGTCCGATGGCCCCGTCGCGGCGACCGGCACCTTCGAGGTGCTCAGGCCGTACAACTTCAACTACAGCAGTGGCTTGGCGCTCGTCACCGGGCCGCCGTTCCCCGTCGACGCGTTCCTCCGGGAAGAAGACCCGCGGCTCGGGTACTTCGACGTCGTCAGACCTCCGTGGAGTCCCGACCGCGACGCGGGCTGGGTCTACGCGAACGAGAGGGGACGGGTGCGGGTCCTCGCCGACACGACGAACTTCCACACCCCCTTCGGCTTCGGGTCCACGCAAGCGGAATACGAGCGTTGGGTGGCGACCCTCCTCTACTGGGAGAAGACCTACGTCAAGAAACGCGGCGATACGGCCACGTTCACGGTGAACAGGAGCGAGCTCGGCGTGTTCCACCCGGAATGGTACGAGCCGCCCCCGCCCACGGACGTTCCGCCGACGCCGCCATTCCTGCCCTACGTGAAGCTCAGCCTCCTCATCAAGCTGTACCGGCCCCAGCTGCCGGCCGACGCACCGGGAAGGGTCCGGGACGAATTCTGGGCCGAGATCGAGCTCGTCCGCGACGCCGACGTCTTCAGCAACTGCGGGTCGGCGTCGTGCCCGCCGCTGGGCGATCACGCCTACGGGTGCGTGAACGAGATATCCGAACCCCGGCACAACATCTGGCGCTGCGAGCAGGGGCTCGACCGGGGGAACTGGTTCTCGGTCCAGGACTCCCCCCTGTACGCCTATCCGGTCGACTTCGCGCGAAGCTACGTGCTCATCGAGACGAGACCCTATCCCGGAACCATCGATCTTTCGGACATCGGTGAGGGCGAGCAGTACGTCCTGGAATACGTCCTGACGGCGGACGCGGTGTCGTACGGCAACATCGAGAACTGGACTCGCGCGCAGCTGGGCGACCCGCTCGATGCCGAGAGCGGTCTCGGCCTGGAGGTGAGCAGCCTGGAGGCGCCCGCCGGTACGCTGCCGCGGCGCTGCGACGTCGCGCCCGACGCGATGCGCTTCGCCGTTCAGGCGGATGGCACCGTCACCGACGGGGCGACCGGACTCATGTGGCAGCGATGCCCCACCGGGTTCTCACTCGATTCCGCCGGAACCCCGGGCGATCTCTCCGACGACCGCTGTCTCGCGTCGAGCGCCGCCCTTCCCACATGGCAGGGCGCGCTCCAGGGTGCCGCCGCCGACACGACTGCCGGTCATCTGGACTGGCGACTCCCGAACGTCAAGGAGCTGGAGTCGATCGTGGAGCTGGGGTGTCACATGCCCGCCATCGAGCCGGCCCCGTTTCCCGACACGCCATCGGAACCGTTCTGGACGTCCACGCCGGCCCGCGAGGCCAACGCCGCCATGATGGTGAGCTTCGTGGCGGGAGCCATCGGGTCGGCCGACAAGTCCTCCTCGGCGTACCTGCGCCTGGTTCGCGATGGATCGGTCCCGGCCGTTGCCTCGCTGCCCGTCGTGCGCATCGGGCACCCCGACCCGGTGCTGGAAGGGCAGGGCGGGACGGCGATGGTGTTCACGATCGCCCTCGATCGCGCCGCGGGGTCCGAGGTCTCGATGCGGTACCGGACGATGGACGATGACGCGCGCGCCGGCCGGGATTACGTCGACACGTCTGGGACGCTGGTCATCCCGGCCGGCGCGCGCGTCGCGCACGTCGCCGTCCCGATCCTCGGCGACGCGGAGGGGGAGCAGGCGGAGAGCCTCTACCTGGTCCTCGACCAGGTCTCGGCGAACGCGCGCATTGCCGTTGCGGTCGGCTCGGGGAGCATCCTCGACTCCCAACCGCGGATCGACGTCGCGCACACCAACGTCGCCGAGGGCGATTCCGGCAGCGTCGATCTCGTCTTCCTGCTGACGCTGAGCGAGCCCTCGACGCTCGACGCCGCGGTCGCCTACGAGACCGCCGACGGGACGGCGTCATCCAGCGACTACGCGCCCGACTCGGGCACGGTCACCATCCCGGCCGGGAGGACCTCCGCCGTGGTGCGCGTCGCCGTCACCGGTGACACGGTGGTCGAGGGCGACGAGTGGTTGCTGCTCACGCTGTCGGACCCCACCCCCAACGTCGTGCTCGGTACCAACGCGAGCGCGCGGGGCTACATCGTGGAGGACGATCTGCCGTTTGCCCGAGCCCTGAACGACACGGGCATCGGGCAGTGCACCAACGGCGGAATCTTCCTCGGATGCCCGCAGGCCGGGTGGCCCGGGCAGGATGCCGAGACGGGTCGTGACGTGACGGACGCCGAGCCCACCGACGGGCACCGCGGCTTCTCCTTCACCAAGCTCGATGCCGCTGGCGCGCCGCTCGCGGACCAGACCCAGCCGTACACCACCGCGCCGTGGAGCTGTGTGCGGGACGAGGTCACGGCGCTGGTCTGGGAGATCAAGACCGACGACGGCGGTCTCCACGACAAGGACTGGACCTACACCTGGTACAACTCCAGCGGCATCGACGACGGGGGCGACCCGGGGACGCCGACCGGAGGCACCTGCGCCGGTTCCGGGTGCGACACGGAGCGGTTCGTCTCGGCGGTGAATGTCGCCGGTCTCTGCGGTGCCACCGACTGGCGACTCCCCACCCGTGAGGAGCTGCGCTCGCTGATCGTTGCGAAGGACGGGGGGTTCATCTACGTGGGCGATCCCCCGTGGCTCCCGAACACCCCGGGCAGCCACTGGACCTCCACGCCGTCCATCGATCCCGGAGAGGCGCGCTACTTCGTCCAGGCGACGGCGACGGAAGGAGCGAAGTCGAGCCCGAGGCCCGCCCGGCTGGTTCGCGGCGGCGTTCAGGTGGAGGACTGAGACACCATGCGCGTCCGGACACTCGCCTTCGTCCTGTGGATGGTCGCCGCCGGCACGGTGCGGGCCCAGACGTGCAATGATCGGATCGCCTTCGCCACCCCCAACGGCCGCTTCGCCGACAATGGCAACGGCACGGTCACCGACCTGCGGACCGGCCTCGTGTGGCAGCGGTGCCCCGTCGGATTCACCTTCGTCGACAACGGGACGCCGTCGCTCGACGCGGACGACGGCTGCACGGCGTCGGGAACGACGACCTTCACCTGGCAGCAGGCCCTGCAGGGCGCGGCCGCGCTCAACCAGGCCGGAGGCTACGCCGGCTTCAGCGACTGGCGTCTGCCCAACATCAAGGAGCTGGCCTCGATCGTGGAGACGCGCTGTGCCGCCCCGAGCATCAACCTGCGGGTGTTCCCCGGCACACCGGCGCAATCGACCTTCTTGAGCTCGTCCTACCATGTCGGGCCGCCGACCTTCACCTCGGTCCGGGCGGTCGACTTCGCAACGGGTCAGGACGGTCAGCTGGGCAAGAACGCCGTCGCCCATGTGCGGTTGGTCCGCTAACCTTCACAAGCCGGCCGCGGTCCGCGTGGCGCGGGCCAGTCTCGCCACGAGCCGCTCCCGGCTGCGGACGAGCCAGCCGAGATGCGCCTCGGCGTGCGCCACCGCCGCATCGTGCGCGAGCGTGGCGCGTCACCGTGGCGGTGGGAGGGACCGGCTGCTCGGAGACGAGCGCGACATAGCGGCGATACTCGCTCTCCTGTCGCTCGAGCTGGGCGAGAAGGGTATCGTCGCCATCGCGCTCGGCGGCCAGGAAGCGGACGAAGATCTCGTCACGCAGCGGCGGCGGCCATGCGGGTCGCCGCGCGAGCCAGGTCCGCAGCGCGCGCTCGCCGCGGGCGGTGAGGCGGAAGAGGCGCCGCAACCGCGTGCCGATCGTCTCGTCGCGCCGCGTGGCGAGCCCCCGCCGTTCGAGCTCGTGCAGGAGCTGGTAGACCTGGCCGATGTTCGGCTGCCAGAACGGCCCCAGCCGGTCGTTGAAGCGCTTGAGCAGCTCGTACCCGTGCGCCTCCCCCTCCGCCAACAGCGCCAGCAACGCGTACCGCAGGTGCATCGCTCCTCCTCCCCACCGGAACGGGATCCGGTCCGGCGCCGCGATGCCGTGCGATCATCGTGCCACGCAACGCGCCCCGAGGGGTCGTACGCTGCGCGGCGCTGCCGTGGACGCCGCCTGACGCTCCCCCGAGCGCTACGGATTCAGGAACGCGATCGGGGTGAACGACGTGTACGTCCGGCCGTCGTCGTCCGGCACGGGGTTCGCGGCGAAGATCTTGCCCGGGCCCGGTCCAACGGTGGCTGCCGGAACGTTCAGCCATCGCGTGAGCACCGTGCCGAACACGTCGCGGAAATCGAGGCTGAGCTTCAGGTCGTCCTCGTTTTCGGCACCCGGGTCGTCCAGCAGCGGGTAGGCGCCGTACTGGCCGCCGTTCACGGTGCCGCCGACCACGAAGTGCACGGCCGACGTCGCATGATCCGTCCCGGCGACCCCGCTACCGGACGCGTTCTGCCGGATGGTGCGCCCGAATTCGGAGAAGGTGACGATCAGGACGTTGCTCGCGAGGTTGCCCGTCTTGTAGCCGCTGTACCCGCCCGGCAGACCGACGCTCTGGTTCATCTCTCCGTAGAAGGCGGCGATCGATTCGCTCACCTCCTGCAGCAGGGACGAGTGATAGAAGCCCTTCTCTTGGTTCGTGTGCGTGTCGAATCCGCCGATCGCGACGTGGAAGAAGCGCGCGCCCACGTCGGCGCGGATGGTGGCGGCGACGTGCTTCAGGTCGCGCGCGAGCCCCATGTTGTTGATCGTCGGGTTGACGTCCTCGTTGAGGGGCGAGCCGTAGACGAGCGGATTCGACGAGTCGTAGTTGCCGACGCCGTCGAGCAGCAGGGCCTCCACCTTGCCCGCGTTCGAGACGCCGTCGCCGACCTTGTAGTAGTCCTGGATCTTGCTGACCGTCGCGACGCCGGTGTTGCCGAGTGCGACCAGCTCCGGGAAGGTGGCCGCGGAGAGGTTGTTGCTCTGGTCGTAGAGCGCCAGGAAGGCCGCCTGCTTCTCGAGTGTCTCGCCCGAGGCCGGGAAGCGCAGCTCGCTCAAGCGGCTGAATGCCAGCAGGCTGGTCTGTGTCGGCGCGAAGAGCGGATTGATCTGGTCGCCGAGCATGACCCCCGGGACGTCGATGGCGGAGAAGCCGGCGGTGTTCAGGTACTGACCGAACCATCCGAGGCCACCCGCGCCGAGCGGATCACCGGTGTACCAGATGACCTCGCTGCGGAAGTGGGAGCGGTCGGCGAACGGGTAGTGGACGCCGTTCAGCACCGCGAGTCGACCGTCGGTGTACAGGCCGTGGAGGGCGCCCATCGCCGGGTGCAGCGCGTACGTCGAGCCGTTCGGGTTGCTGCCGATCGACAGCACGCTGCTGGAGCCGAACCCGGCATCGACCCACGGCTGCATCTCCGTGTTCGTCTTCGGCAGCTTGAGGGTCGGGCGTGCGCTCTCGTAGATCGATCGCTGGCCGCCGCTCACGGGATAGACGGTGTTGATGCCGTCGTTCCCCCCGTAGAGCTGCACGAAGACCACGATCGCGTCGCTCGGACCCGCGGCCCAGCTGACGTTGGTGCCCGGGAGCCACCGCCAGCCGGGATGCATCGCCGCGGCCGCGGCGGCGGAAGCCGCGCCGCGCTTCAGGAACTGTCGTCGAGTGATCGCCATCGCCGCCTCTCCTAGAAGATCTGGTGCTCGGCCATCTGCAGGGCGAGTGCGATGAGCCCACGCACCTTGGTGTTCACGTCGTCGGTCCGGTCGTTCGAAAGGTCGAGCGTCGGTTTCGTTCCATCGTCCGTCGCGTAGGCCAGCAGCACGGCGCGCTGCGCGCCGGTGACCGGGGCGGGGCCCAGGTCGAGGCCGAGCTGACGGATGATGGCATCGACGACGACCCCCGGGTCGGCGCTGGCGTTGCGGAGGGGCAGCCCGTCGATCGCCTCGAAATCGATCTTGGAGGGGCCGTAGTCCGAGATCGCGAGGTCCTTGGCGAACTCGACCCGGGAGAGCAGGGTTCCGCTGTTGACCCACGCAAGGCCTCCCGGCCAGCCGGCGACGTTCGGCGGCTCGAAGAGGTTCATGCCCATGCGCGTGACGATGTCGCCGAGCTCGCTGCCCGAATCGCCGACGCCCTTGCCGTTGGTCTTCCGGATGCCGAGCGCGTGCATCGAGCCGACCAGGAAGTCGATCGGATTCTTCACCGTGCGGCTCTTGGCGCGGTCGCTGTAGAACTCGTCGTGCGTCCACATCGCGCGCAGGAGCGCGGTCAGGTCGAAGCCCGAACCGGCGAAGGTGCTCGCGAATCCCGCCAGCAGGGCTCGCAGGTTCGGGACCGGTGCCGGGTAGGCGTACCAGGTCCAGAGCTTCTTCGAGACGAACATGCCGACCTGGTTGTTGCCCTGCGCGTCGGTGCGCGAGAAGATCAGCTCCAGGATGTCGTTGCCGGTGCCGGCCACGCCGTCGTCGATGCGGAAATCGTTGCTCGACTGCCCGAAGATCACCATCGGATCGGGTTGACCGTCGCCATCGTCGTCGTAGCGTCCACCGTCCCAGTCGCCGTCGTTCCAGACGCCGACGTTGCTATGGATCGACGTCCAACCGGTGGAGGCGCGCGCGACGTTGTGGACATCGCCTTCGGTGTAGTTCGGCCGCGTCGGATCCGGCGCGCCGTCGCTGGCGAGCTGGAAGACGCCGAGGGTGAAGAGCTCGAGCAGCTCGCGGCCCCAGTTCTCGTTGGCATTGACGTGAACGCCGTCGTCGCTGGCGACGTTGGTGATGCCGTCGAGGTAGTAGAGGTTGGCGGCATCGGCGTTGAACTTGCGCACCAGGTCCTTGAAGTTGCCGCGGGCGTTCAGGCGAAAGAGCGCGTTCTGCACCGCCATGTACTTGAGCGTCGGTTGCTTCACCGACCCGCTCGCGAGATGAGTGTGCCAGTAGAGGACCAGCTTCTCGCGGCAGGCGGTCGCAGCGTCCTCCGCCTTGATCATCACCTTGAGCCACCAGCGTTGCATCTTGAGCCGATTGAAGTCGTCTACGCTGCGCGGGCCGGGCGGCTTCTTCTTGGACGGCTGGAAGCTCAGCAGCTCATCGACGGCGCTGTCGACCGACCCGTGCGCGTCCAGAAACGCCTGGACGTCGGATGGGGTGCCGCCGAACGCAGCGCGCCGGAGCAGATGCGCCGCGTTCTCGTAGTTCCAGGTGACCGCCATGCACGCCTCCGTTGGGGCGTCCGGCGGAGCGGAGCCCGAGGTGAGAGGCGTACGCCATGGCGTATTGCACCGTCAAGCGAAATCGCATGAAAAGACGGCGCAACTGCATGCCGTACGCACGTATGCATACTCCCATCGCGGTGGCTTGCGCGCTCGTGCTCGCCGGGGCGCCGGCGATCGCCGGTCCGCGTGCGCACGAGTCCGCCGCGCGAGCGGCGGGCGCGGTCCGGGGCCTCCGTGCGTCGGGCCTTCGCACGCGCGTCCCCGACGCCGGCCTCCGCCGCACGACCGCCGGGCCGCGGCAGATCTACGTCGTGGTCGACCGGCTGACGGACGCGTGTCGGACGAGCCTCGAGGCTGCGGGGCTCGCCATCGAGCTGCCGTCGGCGACCGCGCCCGCGGTGCCGTGGCCCGGGGGTGAGCTGGTGCAGGGGCGCGGTAGCGACGACGTGCTCGCCGCCGTCGCCGAGCTCGGGTGCGTGCGTCGGCTCGAGCGACCCGGGACGCCGCTTCCGAACGTCGGTTCCGTGACGACGGCGGGCGACGCCCTGTTGCACGCGGACGTGGCGCGCGGCGCGCTCGCCGCCGATGGGGGCGGCGTCGCCGTCGGGGTGATCTCGGACGGCGCGGACGGTCGCGCCCCGTCCATCGCCTCCGGCGATCTTCCGGTCGACACCACGATCCCGGCCATCCCTGGTCTCGGGGACGGCAGCGGCGACGAGGGCACCGCGCTGCTCGAGATCGTTCACGACCTCGCGCCGGGCGCGGCGCTGCGCTTCGCCGGCCCGCGGACCAGCGCGGAGATGGTGCTCGCCATCGATGCCCTCGCTGCCGCGGGTACCCAGGTGATCGTCGACGATCTGATCTTCACCGACGAGCCGAAGTTCGAGGACGGCCCGATCGCGCAGGCGGCGCGTCGCTTCGTCCAGGGGGGCGGAGTCTACGTGACCGCCGCGGGCAACTTCGCCCGCGCACACTGGTTCGGTCGCTACCGGCCGACGGGAGCGGCGGCGCTGCAGGGGGCGAGCTACGTCGCGATGCACGACTTCGGCGGCGACGACGTCGGCGACACGATCGTCATCCCGTCGGGCGCCGAGGTGCTGATCATCCTCCAATGGAACGACCCGTTCGGCGCTGCGCAGAGCGACTTCGACCTGATCCTCGCCCGCGCGACGGGCGGCGCCGACGTCGTCCTCGCGGCCAGCACCGACGAGCAACGCGACACCCGCAATCCGATCGAGGCGGTGCGCTGGGTGAACACCTCCAACGGCACGGTGGAGGCCTACGTCGCCATCGCCGAGTTCCGACGGCGGAGTCCGGCGGCGCAGGTGCGCTTCAACCTCGTCCTGGTGAGCGGCTCGCAGATCCGCCAGCAGTACGTGGTGCCGAAGGAGAGCGTCTTCGGTCACGCCGCCCTGACCGAGGCCGTCTCGGTCGCAGCGGCCGACGCACGCAAGCCACGCGTGCCGGAACGCTTCAGCTCGCGCGGTCCGGCGTCGATCTACTTCCCGACGCGGGAGACGCGACAGGTCCCGCGCGTCACCGCCGTCGATGGCGTGACGACCGCCGTGGGGCGGCGCGGCGCGTTCAACGAGCCCTTCTTCGGGACGTCCGCCGCGGCGCCGCACGTCGCGGGCTGTGCGGCAGTGCTGCTGGCGGCGGGGGTGTCGGGGGCGCGCGTCCCCGAGGTGCTCTTCCAGACGGCCGCCGACCTCGGGCGGCGCGGGTGGGATCGATCCACCGGCGCCGGACTCGTCGATTGCGGAACGGCGGCGCGGGTGGCGAGCGGCCAGGCGCGGCCTCCGACGTTCGCCGGCGTGACCGCCTCGTTCGACGACACCGCGGCGGTCGCCGTCGCTGTGGCCGGGCAGGATCCGGACGCCGACGTGGGCAGCGCGCGGCTCGTCGTCCTCGACGACGGAGGGCGGACGCTCGCCACCCGCGACCTGACGATCGCGGGCGCGACGGTGGACTTCGGCGTCACCGCCGCGCTGCGCGGGCCGGATCTCGCGCGCGCGCGGCGCGTCCAGGTCACCGTCACCGACGCGAGTCGCCAGAGCGCGGTGACGGAGGTCGCCGTGGCCTGCACCCCGGACGGTGCATCGCTCGGCGACGCGTTCTGCGGCGTCGGCGAGCTGCTCGCGGACGTCGCCGCCGTGCCGGGCCCCGGACGCCGCCGGCTGGACGCGCTCGGCCGGCACACGGCGCAGGCGCTCGACCGCGCCGGCCGCGCACGGGCGCGCGGTCGCGGCGCGCGCGCAGCCGTTCGCTCGGCCATCCGCGGCCTCGAGCGTATCGGCATGGCGAGCCGCCGCGTAGCGCTCCCCGGTGATCTCGGCGATCGGATCCGCGGCCGCGCGGCCGTGCTGGGCGAGCGTCTCCGGCTGCTCGCGACATGACAAGTCGCGCGGCGCCGGGTACACTCGCGCCGTGCGTCTCGCCGCCCTCGACGTGGGCTCCAACTCGGTGCACATGGTGATCGCCGACGTGAGCCAGGACGGGCGCATCCAGGTGGTGGACCGGGTGAAGGAGATGGTCCGCCTCGGCAAGCGCGCCTTCACCACCGGGCGACTGTCGCCCGACACGATGGACCTCGCGGTGCGCACGGTGAAGACGTTCGGACGCCTCGCGCGCGCGCGGAAGGTCGAGCGTCTGAAGGCGGTCGCGACCAGCGCCGTCCGCGAGGCGCGCAACGGCGCGGCTTTCGTCCGCCGGCTGCGCCGCGAGACCGGCATCGACGTGCGCGTCATCTCCGGAACCGAGGAGGCGCGGCTGATCTTCGTCGCGGCCAGGCACGCGCTCGGGCTCGACGGCGGCCCACATCTGCTGGTCGACGTCGGCGGCGGGAGCGTGGAGATCGTGCTGGTGCAGGACGGGCGGCCGCTGTGGCTGCGCAGCCTGCCGCTCGGGGTGGCGCGGCTGACCGAGCGCTTCCTGCAGGACGACCCGCCCACCGAGGGGGAGGTGCGCCAGCTGGAGAAGCACCTGGGCCGGGAGCTGGGACGCCTGTTGGGCGAAGCGCGCCACGCGGGCGCAGTCCGCGTGATCGGGACGTCGGGCACCATCAACACGCTGGTCGCCATGGCGCGGGCCACGCGGGGCGGCGAAGAGCTGACGCGACTGCACGGCGCGCGGGCGACGCGCGCCGAGATCCGCGCGCTGCGCCGCCAGATCCTCGGCCTCGACGCGACGGCGCGCTCCGAGCTCGCCGGGCATGGACCCGAAGCGGACCGACCTCATGCCGGCGGCGGCCGTGCTGCTCGACTTCATCCTCGAGCGCGGGGGCATTGCCGAGGTGACGGCGTGTACCTGGGCGTTGCGCGAGGGCGTGCTGCTCGATCTCGCGCGCCCGCGACCGGATCGCGCGCGCGTGCCGAGCGCGGCGGAGGTCCGCCGCCGTTCCGTGGAGGCGCTCGCGGGCGAGACGGCGCACGGCCGCCAGGTCGCGCGCCTGGCGCTGGCGCTGTTCGATGCCACCGCCGTCGATCTGGAGCTGCCGGCGCGCACGCGCGAGCTGCTCGAGTACGCGGCGATGCTGCACGACATCGGGCACGCGATCGATCGCGACCGGCATCACCGGCACTCGTGCTATCTCATCCGCAACGCCGAGCTGCTCGGCTTCGAACCGCTCGAGATCGAGATCATGGCCCAGGTGGCGCGCGGACACCGCAAGCAGATTCCCAAGCCGTCCGACCCGGAGCTGCAGGCCCTGCCGCCGCGTGTCCGCCGCCAGGTGCGCGCGATGGCGGCGCTGCTGCGCCTCGCCGATGCGCTGGACCGCACCCACTTCGGTGTGGTTAGAGAACTGTACATCGCCCACCACGCGGGACGCCTGGTCATCGGGGTCGATCCCGGCGGGGATGATGCTGAGCTCGAGGTATGGGCCGCCGAACGACGCGTCGACCTGCTCGCCCGACTGCTGGGCCGTCCGGTGAAGCTGCGCCTGCAGCCGTCGGCAGCGTCCGAGCCCGTGCGAGTGCCCGCGGGCGGGCGATCGCGGTAGCGCCGCCGCGCGCCACCCCGAGCCTCCTCGTCGAGCCGCATCCCTATCCGGGCCGTCTGATCACGGTCGAGGGCATCGACGGCTCCGGCAAGTCGACGCAGCTCCTGCTGCTCGAGCGCTGGCTCTCCGAGCGCGGCTATCGCGTCCACTTCACCGAGTGGAACTCGTCGCCGCTCGTGCGAGCGGTCGATGAAGCGGGGCAAGAAGAAGGACCTGCTCACCCCGACCACCTTCAGCCTGCTGCACGCGGTCGACTTCGCCGACCGGCTCACCTACCAGATCCTGCCGCCGCTCAAGGCGGGGATGATCGTGCTCGCGGATCGCTACGTCTACACGGCGTTCGGGCGCGACGTCGCGCGCGGCGTCCATCCCGACTGGGTGCGGGCCGTCTACAGCTTCGCGCCGCGCCCCGATCTGACGCTCTACTTCCGCGTCCCGATCGAGGTCTCGCTCGAGCGCCTGCTCACCGGTCGCGCCAAGCTCAAGTATCACGAGGCCGGCATGGACCTCGGGCTCGCCACCAACCCCGTCGACAGCTTCCGACTCTTCCAGGGCCGGGTGCTGGAGCGCTACGACGGCCTCGCCGGCGAGTTCGGGCTCGAGGTCATCGACGCCACGCACGACATCCCCACGCAGCAGAAGCACGTGCGCCGCATGGTGCAGAAGGTCCTGCGGGGCTACGAGCCACCGCGTTACGACGGTCCGCGGCCCGTACGGAACGGCAATGGCGCTCGACGCTAGGGCCGCCAAACAGTGGTTCGGTCACGGCCTCCCCTACCTGAAGGTGGGGGACGCTGCCCGGTCATCTGATCGTCATCGAGGGCACCGACGGCGTCGGCCGCTCGACGCAGATCGAGCTGCTGCGCCCGTGGCTCGAGGTCGAGGGCTAGGCGGTCAGCAACACCGGCTGGACGCGCTCGCCGCTGCTCTCCGAGACGATCAACGAGGCGAAGGCCGGGCACGAGCTCACGGTCACGACCTTCAGCCTGCTCTACGCGGCCGACTTCGCCGACCGGCTCGAGCACCAGATCATCCCGGCGCTGAAGGCCGGGCTTCATCGTGATCGCCGACCGCTACATGTACACCGCGTTCGCCCGCAACATGGTGATGGGCGCCGACGCGGCCTGGACGCGCGAGCTCTTCGGCATGGCGCTGGTCCCCGACCTGGTGCTCTACCTCGCAGATCGACGTCGAGCACCTCGTCCCGCGCGTGCTCGAGGGCAAGGGGATGGACTACTGGGAGTCGGGGATGCACCTCGCGCTCGGCACCGACATCTTCGACTCGTTCCAGCGCTACCAGCGCCGGCTGATCGGCGAGTACAACCGTCTGGCGCGCGAGTTCGCCTTCGTCGACGTCGACGCCCGCCAGCCGATCGACGTGATCCAGGGCGAGCTGCGCGCGCACATCGCCCGGCTGTTGCACAGCTCGCGCCGCTCGAAGGCGCGCAACGGACGGTCGCGGATCTGATCATGGTCGCGTCGGTACGCACCGCGCTCGTTCTCGCCCGCGACGATCCGGCGGATGCGGCCGCCCGTGCCGTGCTCCGCTTCCACCTGCGGGCGTTCGGGCGCGAGGCGGTGGGCGCGCGGGCGGGCGAGGTCGAGGGAGTCCACCAGCTGCGGGTCGCAACGCGGCGGCTGCGCGCCGGCCTGCGCCTGTTCGCGCCGATCCTGCCGTCGGCGCCAGTGGCCACCGCGCGCGAGGACCTCGCCTGGCTCGGCCGCGCGATCGGCGCCGTGCGCGACCTCGACGTCCTCGCGATCGCGCTCGGCGCGCGGGCGCGCCGCCTCGACGGCGAGCTGCGCGACGCTCTCGGCCCGCTCGAGCGGATCATCCGCGAGCGGCGGACCGCGGCGCACGCCACCCTGATCGAGGCGCTCGACTCGCCGCGCGGCCGCGCCATCCCCGATCGCCTGCGCGCCCTCGCGCAGGGCAGCCCGAGCTCCCGCGAGACGCCGCTCGGGAAGGTGGCGCCCGGGCTGCTGCAGCCGCTCGTCGCCGCCGTCGAACGCGCCGGCCGGCGGGTCGGTCGCGACACCGCCCCCGAGGATCTCCATCGCCTGCGCGTTCGCGTGAAGCGCCTGCGCTACGCGCTGGAGACGCTGCGCGGTCTCGGTGGGCGGCGCGTGGCGAAGGTGGTGAAGCGGCTCACGCGGGTGCAGGAGGTGCTGGGCGAGTTCCAGGATGCGGTCACCCAGCGCGCGTGGCTCACGCGCTGGGCCGACACCGAGGTCGTGCCTGCGCCGACGCTCCTCGCCGCGGGCGCGCTGGTGCACCGCCTGGGGCGTCGTGCGACGCGCCAGCGCCGGCGCTTCCTCAAGCAGTGGAAGCGCCTCGATCTCGACCGCCTCACCCATCTGGTGCGCGGCGGGAAGGGACGCCGTCGGCGCGGCGGGCCGCGGCTCCGCCTGGTGGCGGGAGGACGATGATCCTCCTCCTCGTGCGTCACGGCATCGCCGAGGACGCGTCACCGGGCGGAAGCGACCGGGATCGCCGCCTGACGCCGCGTGGTCGCAGCCGCATGCGCCAGGTCGCCGCCGGGCTGCGACGGCTGAAGGTGCGACCGGCGGCCATCGTCACCAGCCCGCTGCCGCGCGCGGCCGAGACGGCCGCCATCGTCGCCGAGGTGCTCGGCGGCCACGCCGAGCCGCGCGAGCTCGACGCGCTGGCCACCGGCACGACGCCCGCGATCGTGTTGCGCGCGCTCCGAGCCGTCGGCGGCGGCGACCCGCTGATGGTGGTCGGCCACGAGCCGACGCTCAGCGGTCTCGCGTCGCTGATCCTCACCGGGTCACCCGACGCGCTGGTGATCGACCTGCGCAAGGGCGGTGTCATCGTCATCGAGGTGGAGCAGCTGCTGCCCACCCGCGGGGCGGCGCTCCGTTCCGTTCTGACGCCGCGTCAGTTGCGGGCGGTCGGTCGGTAGGTCGGCGCGGCGCGGTTTCGCGCGCCGCATGTGCGCGGCGGCGGGGTGGTGCCCCTGCGGAGCCGACGAGGCGCGCGGGCTACTCCGCCTATGGCTCCGTAGCGCCCGCGCTCTCGGCTCCGCAGGGGCACCACCCCGCCGCCGGGTCGGGGGGCGGCGCGCGACGCGGCCGCCCCCTCGGGCACGCGCGTTTGACTCGGAGCGGACCCGCGTGTCACCCGGCTCGCATGGATCGCGCGGCGCTGCTCACCCTCATGGATCTGAACATGGTGGAGATGTACCGCGAGATGGCGCGGACTACGCCGGGCGGTTGGATCCAGGAGCGGGACGGCCTCGTGCTCTGCGGATCGCCCGAGGGGTCGATGATCACGAACATGGCGATACCCGTGGGCGACGTCGATCACCGCACGTTGCGCCGCGTGACGGACGAAGTGTTCCGTCGCCACGACATCCCGTTCTCGGTGTGGACGCGCACGCACGCCGACGCAGTGCTCGACGACGCACTCCGCGGCTCCGGGTGGACCGAGATCACGACGACGCCCGGCATGGTGTTCCACCCGGGCGACGGCCCGCCGGTGGCGCCGCCCGCGGGGGCCGAGGTCCGCGAGGCGCACGCCGCGCGCGATCTCGCCGCGTTCGGCTCGATCATGGAGGAGGCGTACGCCGTCTACGGCACGCCGGTGCCCGCCACGCGTGAGAAGTTCCGGCGGATCGAAGCGATCGTCGGGCCAACGACGCAGGGCTATCTCTGCTGGGTCGGCGAGCGTGCCGTCGCCGGGGCCATCCTCTACATGTCGCACGGCATCGCCGGCGTCGGCTGGGTGGGCACGCGCCCCGACGCGTTCCGCAAGGGCTACGGCGCCGCGGCCACGTGGGCGGTGGTCGCAGAGGGCCTGCGGCGCGGCGCGCCGTTCGTCAACCTGCAGGCGGCGCCGATGGGCGCGCCCGTCTATGCGCGGATGGGCTTCACCACGCCGACGTCGTATCGCGTGTTCGTCAGCTGATCACGCGAGCCGGAGCAGCAGGCAGACCGACGCCAGCGCCAGGATCACGCCCAGCGTTTCGCGCGGGCTGAGCGACTCGCCGAAGAACACGGCACCGATCGTCGTCAGGAAGACGATGATGCATGTCCCCGACCGGCTGGCTCGCGGTCAAGTCCGAGGTGCGTGACTTGGCCCGACGCAGGTGGTTTGAAGATCGCCGTCGATGAGTGCGCCGCGTGCAAAGATCGAGCATGCCACGCGGCGTTCCCGGGCCCGTGAAGGGGCGATCTTCCACGGCTGGTGGATCGTGCTCGTCGCGTTCGTCTGCTTCGCGGTCAACACCGGGCTCATCTTCTACGCCTGGGGCATCTTCCTGGTGCCGCTGGCGGAGGCGTTCGGCGGCCGGGCCCGCGTCTCCGGTGCCTACTCGGCGATGCAGCTCGCGTCCGCCGCCTACGGCCTCTACGTCGGGCGCCTCGTCGACCGGCACGGAGCGCGACCGATCCAGGTCGTAGGGGTTTTCGCGCTCGCCGCGGGCTTCCTCGGGATGTCGCAGGTCGTGGCCCTCCCGGGACTCTACCTCTGTCTGGCCGGCCCGATCGCCGTCGGCTCCACCTGCATCGCGGCGCTGCCGAACAACGCCGCGGTCGCGCGCTGGTTCGTGCGACGGCGGGGGCAGGCGTTCGGCCTCTCGACGGCGGGCATCTCGGCCGGCGGCATCCTCTTCGCGCCGCTCGCGCAGTGGCTGAACGACCACTACGGCTGGCGGCATTCCTACGCGATCCTCGCCGGAGTCATCCTCGTCCTCCTGCTGCCGCCGATCGTCGCCTTCATGCGCCGCGATCCGTCCGATCTCGGGCTGCTGCCGGACGGCGACGTGCCCGCGACGGCGGACGCGGGCCGGCTGGCGCGCCTCGATCACGAGCTGGAGACGTCGGTGAAGCCGTCGACGGCGGTGCGGCTGCCGAGCTTCTGGTACCTGGCCGCGGCCTTCGGTCTCACGATGGGCGGACTCTCGGCCGTGCTCCTCTACCAGGTGCCGCTCCTCATCGATCGCGGGATGGATCCGCAGCACGCCTCGTTCGTCCTCGGGGCGACCGCGGCCATGGGCGTGGTCGGAAAGCTCGGGTTCGGCGCGCTCCTCGATCGCTACGACCAGCGCCGCGTCGCCGCCGTCTGCTTCTGCCTGCAGGCGCTCGGCGTCCTCATCCTCTGGCTCGCCCACGGCGCCGTCTGGCTGACGATCTACGTCGTCCTCTACGGCTACGCGATGGGCGGCAACGCGACGCTGCTCGCGAGCCTGATCGGCGAGACGTTCGGTCGGGTCTACTACGGGACGATCAGCGGGCGGCTCACGCCCTTCGTCGTCGGCTCGAACGCGATCGCGGTCCCGCTGACGGGCCTGGTGCGCGACCGCACCGGCGGCTTCGGCCCGGCGCTCGTCGGCGTGATCCTCGCCGCGCTGGTGGCGGCGGTGCTGATCCTGCGGGTGACGTTGCCGCGCCGCCGACCCTTGCAGGATCGACGTGCTTCACGTACGACCCTCGCCTCGTGCGAGGGCTCCTGATCCGCTGGGCGGTGAGTGCCGCCGCGCTCTGGCTGACGGCACAGGTCGTGCGCGGCGTCGCCATCCGGGGGCTCCGGCCGCTGCTCTTCGCCGCGCTCACGATCTGCGTCCTGAACGCGTTCGTGCGGCCGATCGTCATCCTGCTCACCCTGCCGCTCACCGTGGTCACGCTCGGCCTCTTCATTCTGGTGGTTAATGCGGCGATGTTCTACCTGGCCTCCGACGTGGTGCGGGGCTTCGAGGTGCGCAGCTTCGGCGCCGCGTTCGCGGGGTGGCTCCTGTTCTCGGTGTTCAGCTTCCTCATCAACCTGTTGATCGGATCCCACGGCGACATCACCGTGATCTCGTCGCAGGAGATCGTCCGCTTCTGATGCGCTACGAGTACAGCCCGGAGCAGCTGCGCTGGCGCGACGAGGTCCGCGCCTTCTGCAGGAAGCACGTCACCGAGCCGCTGCGCGCCGAGATGCGCCAGGCCGGCAACGAGGGCGACGGCCCGATGGCGAAGGCATTCCATCAGCGCCTCTTCGACAAGGGCTGGTGGGGCGTCGCATGGCCGAAGGAGTTCGGCGGGCTCGGCAAGAACGCCGTCGAGCAGTACGTCTTCATCGAGGAGATGCAGATGGCCGGCGCGCCGGCCATGAACCTGTCGATCACGTCGGTGGCGCCGACGATCCTGCGCGAGGGGACGCAGGAGCAGAAGGCCTTCTGGCTGCCGCCCATCCTGCGCGGCGAGATCGAGTTCGCGGTCGCATACTCCGAGCCGGCCGCCGGCACCGACCTGGCGGCGCTCAGTACGCACGCCGAGCTCGACGGCGACGAGTGGGTCATCAACGGCCAGAAGATCTGGAACACCGGCGCACACACCGCCTCGCACAACTGGGTGGCGATCCGCACCGAGCCCGAGGCGCGCAAGCACCAGGGCGTCTCGATGATCATCGTCCCGATGGACCGCCCGGGCATCACGGTGCAGCCGATCTGGACGATGTCGAACATCCGCACCAACGCCGTCTTCTTCGACAACGTGCGCGTGCCGCGCCGATCACCTGATCGGCCAGCGCGGGATGGGCTTCTACTACGCGATGATGGCGCTCGACTTCGAGCGCATCCAGCTCGGCTGCACCGGCATGCTGCAGCGCCTGCTCGAGGAGCTGAAGACGTTCGTGCGTCGCACGAAGCGCGACGGCCGTCGCCTGGGAGCGATCCCGTGGGTGCGCCGTGCGCTCGCCGACCTCGAAATGCGCGTCGAGGTCGGCCGCCAGATCGGTCTCCTCAACGCCTGGCTCATCGACCAGGGCCAGGTGCCGACGAAGGAAGGCTCGATCTCCAAGATCTACGTCACCGAGCTGAACGCGCACTTCGCCGCCGACAGGCCTCGACATCCTCGGTCTCGCCGGCCAGCTGGCCCCGACCGACCCGGCGTCGCCGCTGCACGGTCGCCTGCAGTGGCTCTACACCATCGCTCCGATGCAGCGCTTCGGCGGCGGCACCAACGAGATCCAGCGCATCATCATCGCCGACCGCGGCCTCGGCCTGCCACGGAAGTAGCCATGCACCTCGCACCCACCGACGAGCAGCAGGCGATCATCGCGGGAGCGCGGCGGTTCCTCGGGACCGAGATCACGCGCGAGCGGCGGCTCGCGTGGGACCAGAGCATGGAGGGGCACGATCCCCGCTTCTGGCAGGCGGTCGCCGAGCTGGGATGGTTCGGCTACGGGCTGTCCGAGGCGGTGGGCGGGCAGGGCGCGTCGCTGCTCGACGTCGCGCTGCTGGTCGAGGAGTGTGGCCGTGCGGTGGCGCCGCTCGGCGTGTTCGCGGCCATCGCCGGCGGGCTGGTGCTCGACGCGCTCGGCGACCCCGGCGCAGCGCAAGCGATGGCTGCCCGGCGTCGCTCGCGGCGAGAAGCTGGTGACGCTCGCCGTTGCCGAGGTGGGGGCACAGACCAACCCGGCGGCGTTCGCGACCGTGCGTCAAGCGCCGCGGGTCGCAGCTTCGCCTGGACGGCGAGAAGCACTTCGTGCTGCAGGGCGTGAGCGCGGCGGCGTTCCTCGTCGCGGCGCGCGACGGCCGCGGCGTCTCGGCCGTGCTCGTCCCCGCCGACGCCAAGGGCGTCACGGTCACGCCCGTCCAGACGTTCGCCAAGGACCGGCAGAGCACTGTGAAGCTACGCGGCGTCACGCTTCCGGCGACGGCCGTCGTCGGCCGCCCCGGCGCGGCCTGGCCGCGGCTCGAGCAGCAGCGGCGGCGGCTGGCGGCGCTGCTCTGCGCCGATCTGGTCGGCGGCGCCGATGCCGTCCTCGACATGACCGTCCGCTACGCCTGTGAGCGCGAGCAGTTCGGCATGAAGCTCGGCGCGTTCCAGTTCGTGAAGGGGATGGTCGCGCAGATGGCGAGCGACGTCGAAGGGGCGCGCCACGTGACCCGGAATGCGCTCTGGCGCCTGAGCGAGGGGATGAACGCCGACCGGGAAGTCGCGATCGCGAAGGCGTGGACGGCGCGCGCCTATCGCGACGTGACGCTACTCGCCCACCAGGTCCACGGCGGCGCCGGCTACGTGCAGGAGCACGAGCTGCACCGTCACACGCTCCGCGCCAAGCAGGCGGAGCTGCTCTTCGGCAGCAGCGAGGAGTGGCTGGACGACCTCGCCGACCGGCTGAAACTCGCGCCGTCGAGCGGGGGACGCTGACTCGATGCGTGTCGTCGCGGTCAGCGGGTCGGCGTCGGGGATCGGGGCCGCGGTCCGGTCGCGGCTCGAACGTGGCGGCGCGCGCGTGATCGGCGTCGACATCCGCGAGGCCGAGGTCACCGCGGACCTGACGACGTCCAACGGACGGGCCAGCGCCGTGGCAGCCGTGTGTCGGGCGGCGGGCGATCGCCTCGACGGACTGGTCGCGTGCGCCGGCCTCGGGCCGCAGCACGGTGACCATCCGGCGATCGCGTCGCTCAACTTCTTCGGCGCGGTCGCGATCCTCGACGGGCTTCGCGACGCGCTTGCCAAGGGCGACGTGTCCGCCGCCGTCGCGATCTCGTCGAACTCGGCGTCGATGCCCGGCGCCGATGGACCGCTCGTCACCGCCTGTCTCGCGGGCGACGAGCCGGCGGCCCGGCGGCTCGCGGCGGAGCAGGGTGGCGTTCCGGCCTACGCCGGGTCGAAGCTGGCGCTTGCGCGCTGGGTGCGCCGCCAGGCGCCCACGCCCGGGTGGGCGGGCGCCGGCATCCGGCTGAACGCGGTCGCCCCGGGCGCGACGTTCACCCCGCTCCTCGAAGCGGGTCTCGAGCATCCGACCCTCGGTGACGCCATCCGCAATTTTCCGATTCCGACCGGTGGATTCGGAAAGGCGGACGATGTCGCGGCGGTGGTCGAATTCCTGCTCGGGCCCGGAGCGCGGTTCGTGTGCGGCAGTGTCGTCTTCTGCGACGGCGGCACGGACGCGCTCTTCCGTCCCGACGCGATCTGACCTCTTGCACATCGCGTCGCTCCCGTGGGAATTCGCTGCGCATGCCGACGAAGCAGCTCTGCGAATCCGCCCTGCAGGCCGTGGCCGACGTTCCCGACGGGGCGTCGCTCCTGGTCCACAGCTTCGGCCCGCCGCAGGCGTGGCCGACCGACTGTCTGCTGGCGCTCGTCGAGCGCGGGGTGAAGGACCTGACCGTCGTCTGCAACACGCCGGCGGGCGGCCCGACGTCGCTCAACGTCCTGGCCGACAAGCATCAGATCCGCCGGATCGTCTGCAGCTACATCGCCAACCCGAGCTTCGACACGCCGATCGCGCAGCAGGTGCGCGCCGGCGAGATCGAGGTCGAGATGGTTCCGCAGGGCACGTTGATCGAGCGCGTGCGTGCCGGCGGCGCCGGGCTGGCGGGCTTCTACACGCCGACCGGCGTCGGCACCGCAGCGGCCGAGGGCAAAGAGGTCCGCGAGTTCGACGGCCGGCCGTTCGTGTTCGAACGTGCGATCCGTGGTGACTTCGCGCTGCTGCAGGCGTACCAGGCCGACCCCGCGGGCAACCTCACGTACCGTCGCGGGATGCGGAACTTCGGTCCCGCCATGGCGACCGCCGCGCGCACCACCATCGCCGAGGTGAAGGAGGTGGTCGACGCGGGCGCGCTCGACCCGGAGGCGATCCACACGCCGGGCATCTTCGTGGACCGGATCGTCCGCACCACGACGCACCTCGACGTCGGGGTGCTGCGGAACATCCTCGGGGCGATCGGGCGCTCGACGGATCAGAGCGGACGACCGGTGCGCGACGGTGGGCCGACCGGCATCCCCGCCGACCTGATGGCGATGAAGGTCGCCGCGCTGCTGCGCGAGGGCGAGTACGTGAACCTGGGGATCGGCCTCCCGACGATGGTGTCGAACTACATCGCCGATCGCGACATCACGCTCCACGCCGAGAACGGCATCCTCGGCTACGGCAGCTTCCCGGACGAGGGTTCCGAGGACATCGATCTCTACAATGCCAGCGGACAGCTGGTGACGCCGCGTCCCTCGACGTCGTACTTCGACTCGACGGTCTCGTTCGCGATGGCGCGCTCCGGGCGGGTCACGTCGATCGTGCTCGGCGCCTTCCAGGTGGCCCCGAACGGCGACCTCGCCAACTGGAGCGTCCCCGGGGCGACCGGGGGCGGCATCGGCGGGGCGATGGACCTGGCGGCCGGGGGCGCGCGCGTCATCGCCATCTGCTACCAGCTCGAACGCAGCGGTCGCTCGAAGCTGGTGGAGCGGCTGACGTACCCGCCGACGGCGCTCCGCTGCGTCACGGCCGTGGTCACCGACTTCGCCTGGTTCGACGTCGACGCCGACGGCTTCCTGCTGCGGGAGCTGGCACCGGGCCTGACCGTCGACGACCTGCGCGGCGCCACCGGGGCGCCGTTCCGGGTGTCCCGCGACGTGGGCGAGATGACCTTCGCCTAGGTCGCGCTGGCGCTCGGGGGGCGATTTGCGGTAAGGCATGCGGCCGTGACTGCGGCACGACAGACTGTTACGGACCTGATTTACGACGCCGCCATCGACCCGGACGTCTGGCCGCTCCTTCTCGAGCGGATGGCCGTCGCCACCAGGTCGTCGGTCGGCGCCTTCAGCCTCGAGGACGTGGGCTGCGGCGAGGCGAACGTGGCCAGCCACTTCGGAACGCCCCCGGAAACGGCCCGCGACTACGAGCAGCGCTACGCCTCGGAGAACGTCTTCAAGAAGGTCGGCGGGGACCGCCTGCAGACCGGGGCGGTCATCAATTGCGAAGCCATCGTGCCCGACCGGGAGCTGGTGCGGACCGCGTACTTCAACGAGTTCCTGCGGCCCATGAACGCCCAGCACGTGATCGCGGCGGTCCCGTTCCGGCAGCAGTCCGTGATCGCGGTGATGTCGGTCCTGCGACCGATCGGCGCACCGTCGTTCGACGACGGAGACCTCGCGCGCTTCCGGCGGGTGATGCCCCATTTGAAGCGCGCCGTCGCCATCCACCGGCGGCTCGTCGGCGTGGACGTCGCCGGGACGCGGACGGCGGCTGCCTTCGACCGGATCCCGACGGGCGTGGTGCTGCTCGATCAGCGCGGTCGCGTCATCCTCTGCAATCGCGCGGCGCAGCTGACCGTCGACGAGGGAGACGGGCTCCTGCTCGGGGTCGACGGCCTGACCGCCGCACATCCGACCGAGGCCGTGATCCTGGCGCGGCTCGTCGCGAGCGCCTGTGCCGCGGGGAACGGCGCCGACACCGATGGCGAGCCCGGCGGGGCGGTGGCCATCTCGCGTTCATCCGGACGCCCGTCCCTTGCCGTGATGGTCGCGCCGCTGCGGATGAAGAGCTTCGCGCTCTCGCGCGAGCGACCGGCGGGCGTTGCGTTCGTCGGGGAGAGCACGCGCTCGGCTGCGGCCCTCGAGCGGTCGTTCGAGCGCCTGCAGACGCTCCTGCCCGCCGAGGCGCGCCTCGCCCGCAAGCTCCTCGGCGAGGGACGGTCCCGCGCAAAGGTGCTGTCGCTCCGCGCCTCCGACGTCCCGCAGCCCGACGACGTGGCGTTGCAGTGGAACCGACTGCTGACGCTCGCGGACCAGGCCTGGTCCTGGCGGGATCCCGAGAGCCTGAACGAGATCGAGGCGCTCCTCGCCCGGCTCCTCGATTCGAACGGCTAGACGCACTGGCGGCGTCATGACTCCGGGCGACGTCTTCCGCATCGCCAACGTCCTGCCGCTGCCCATCTGGGCCATCTGGATCTTCGCACCACGATCGCTCGTGGCCCGGGCGCTCGCCCGCGCCGTCTGGCCGTGGGTCGGCCTCGCGGCGCTCTATGCGGGGCTCGTCATGTTCGCCGTGTCGCGCCACGGGCTCGACCCCGGGGCCTTCGCGACGCTCGACGGCGTCATGCACGCGTTCGCGCAGCCGTGGATCGCCCTCGCGGGGTGGGTCCACTACCTCTGCTTCGACCTCTTCGTTGCGCGCTGGATCATGAACGACGCGCCCGACGCGGGGTATCGGCTGGCGCCGATTCTCGTCCTGACGCTGCTGTTCGGCCCCGTGGGCCTGCTCTGCTACCTCGCCGCGCGTTCGTCGCTGCAGGCCGTCGACCTGCGATAGTGCCCAGCACCCAGTCCGCCAGCGGCACCGTCACGTTGAAGTTCCAGCGCTGCATCAGCTCCGGGGTGTGGTGCATGGCGTGGTGGCGGCGCAGCACGCCGATCAGGCGGCTGCGGCCGACGACGCCGTCGGCGGGCAGATGGTAGGCGAGGTGCAGCCACTCGTACGCCACCGTGTACCCCATCGTCGCGGCCACCCAGAGGAGCGCGGTGTTGTGCGACACCAGGAACCACAGCGCCACCGTGATCGGGAGCGCCGTCAGGAAGATGGCGAGGATGCCGTAGAAGGGGATCAGGACGAGGCGGAACTCGCGTGTCGCGCGCATGGCCATGTCGTCGCGGACGAAGATGACGTGGTGCTCCGGCGTATGACGCCAGAAGAGCGGCTCCAGCGGCCAGCTGATCCGATGGAGGACGTTCCGATGGATGTGCCACTCGTTGAAGTTCGCGGCGACGAGGATCAGCGGCACGACCAGCAGCTCGGCGATGCTCGGTCGCGACAGCATCGCGATCGACACGGCGATGGCCCCGACGCCGACGGCCGAGGGGAACGCGAGGTGAACCCACGGATTGTACCACCAGGGGATGCGGTCGACGGCCGCGGCGCGCACGCGGTCACGCGCCCGCAGCGGCTGCGTCACCTCGAACGAGGCCGTGTCCACGCGTGCCATCGGGGACGATCCTAGACGCGCAGCCCCGCCCTCGTCTACACAGAGACGCCATGCGCTTCGGCATCCACGCGGGCCCGCAGGACTGCACCATCGACGAGCTCCGGCGGCTGTGGCGATTCGCCGACGAGCGTGGGTTCCACTGGTGCTCGGTCTGGGACCATCTGTTCTCGGTCTCGGAGCCGACCAATCCCGCCAAGCCGGCGTTCGAAGGGGTGGCGTCGATGGCGGGGCTCGCCTGCAGCACCACCCGCGTGCAGGTCGGCTGCTTAGTGTTCGCCGTGCCGTACCGTCCGCTCGGGGTGCTGGCGAAGGCGGCCACGACCATCGACCACCTCAGCGGCGGACGCTGCAACCTCGGCCTCGGCATCGGCTGGAACGCCGTCGAATTCCAATCGTGGAACCTGCCGTTGCAGTCGCTGCGCGACCGCCTCGATCAGCTCGAGGAGACGGCGATGGTCCTGCGCCGGCTCTTCGCCGGCGAGCGCGTGACGTTCGCCGGCAAGCAGGTCACGGTCGACGGCGCGCTCTGCGATCCGCTCCCGGTGCAGAAGCGGTTGCCGATCTGGATCGGCGGGCAGGGCGAGAAGCGGATGCTCCGCATCGTCGCACGCCACGCCGACGGCTGGAACGTGCCGTTCCTCTCGCCCGAGACCTATACGCAGCGCGCCGCGACGCTGAACCAGTGGTGCGAGACGGAACGGCGCGATCCCGCGGCCATCGCGCGCTCGCTCAACGTCGGGCTCGCCATCGGTCGCGACGACGCCGCGGTCCGCCGCCAGGAGGACAACCTGCGCCTCATGTTCGGCGGCCTCACCGACTTCGTCCGCCCCGGCATCATGGTGGGCACTCCCGCCCAGGTCATCGACCGCATCGGCGAGTACCAGTGCGCCGGCGTCGAATCGCTCATCCTGGCGTGCCGCGCCCCGTTCGACTTCGACGGCCTGGAGCTCTTCGTCTCCGACGTCCTGCCGGCCTTTGCCTAGATCCGCAGGACCCGGTGGGGTGCGCCCGTCCCCCCGCGCGGAGGCGAGAGCGCGGCCGCTACGGAGCCATAGGCGGAGTAGGCCGCGCGCCTTGTCGCCTCCGCGCGGGGGGACGGGCGCACCCCACCGCAGCTACTACTGTCTCGGCGACCAGGCGGCGCAACGGAGCAGCCGCGATTCCCAGCGGTCGCGGAAGCGGAGGCCGGCCTCCATCCAGCCCGAGCGCTGCGCGCCCTGCTCGCCGCGGTGGAGGAGCTCGGCGAAGCGCGGCCAGTCGTCGAGGCGCTGCAGCAGGACGACCTCGTGATGGCGGCCCGTGCCCGGCGCGGTCACGAAGCAGCCGGCGAACGTCAGCAGCTTGCTGCGCGCGCGTCTGCGGAAGATAGATCGCGCCGAGCGCGTCGACGTACTCGTCGAACTTCCCGGGGTAGGGCCAACCGGTGTCGTGGAGGTAGATCGCGGGCTCCGCCGCGGGTGCCGCGGCCCTCGCCGACAGATCGACCTCGCGGAGCGGCGACCAGCTGGTCGGGAGCATGATCTTCGCGGTGGTCTCGCGGCGGAGCGTCCACGACAGTTTCGACCATGCGGCGAAGCGCGGGTCGCTGCCCATGCGCTCGACGAGCGTGCCCCAGGCCGCCCAATCGCGGACGGCGGTGAGGGTCACGGCCTGGTAGCTCGCCGACGTGCCGTGCGCGAGCTCCCAGTACCAGAGCAATCGCGCGTCGCCGCGCTCCTCGACGAGCGGCTGCCATACCGTGCGGACCGCTTCGCCGAACGCGTCCATCCGGCCGCCGAGCACCTCGTGGATCTCGTGGACGAACAGCATGCCGCCGCCATAGCGGGGTCGCGGGTTCCCGCACAAGGCTTGCGTGGGCGGTGCCGACGCGCTTTCTGACGACGTGGCGATTCGCATCGAGGTGCCGACGGGCACGGACGCGCTGACCGAGTTCGTCCTCTTTCACGACGAAGTCTATCGCCCGCGCCAGGCGCGGTGGCCCGCCGGCCTCGGCTTCCAGCTCCCCGTCCTCACGGGGGCGAGCCCGTTCGCCGCCGATCGCCGGCTCCGGCCGCTCGTTGCGCGAGAGGACGGACGGATCGTCGCGCGGGCGCTCGCCGTCGTCGACGAACGCTCATGGCGGCACTGGAACGATCGGGTGGCGCATCTCAGCCTGTTCGAGGCGCTGCCCGGCGCCCGGATGGCGACGCGCGCGCTGGTCGATGCCGCGTGCACGTGGCTCGGCGCGCAGGGGGCTTCTGCGGTGCGCACCGGCTCGGGGCCGCTCGACTTCCCCTACGCGGTCGACGAGCACGAGCGGCTGCCCCCGATCTGGCTGCGCCAGAACCCGTCCTACTACCACGTGCTCCTGAAGGACGCGGGCTTCGAGACCGAGCAGGGCTGGGTCGACTACGCGCTGCGGGTGACGCCCGAGCTGACGGCGCGATGGGAGAGCGCGCTCGAGGCCGCGCGGCGCGGCGGCTTCGCGATCGTGCCGCTGGCGGAGGTGGTGCCCGAGCGTCGGGCGCGCGACTTCACGGCGGTGTGGAACGACTCGTTCGCGCGGCATTTCGGTCACATCCCGTTCACGGAGGCGGAGATCACCTCCGTGATGGAGCTCTTCGCGGCCGCCGGCATGCTGGACGCGTCCGTGCTCGCGTACCGGGACGACGAGCCGGTGGGCGCGCTCTGGTACCTGCCGGACAGCTCGGCCTTCGCCCGGCTCGCGCCGGGACGTACCCTCGCCGCCGACGAGCGGCTCAACTGTCTCGGCATCGGCGTCCACGCCTCCGCGCGTGGCCGCGGGGTGAACCTCGCCATGGCGGCGTCCGCCTATCTGGTCAGCGTACGCGCCGGGGCGACCCACCTGAGCTACACCCTCGTGCTCGACGACAACTGGGCGTCGCGCCGCACGGCCGAGAAGCTGGGCGCGAGCGTGTGCGCGAACTACGTCACCTACCGGCGCGCGCTCCGGTAGCCGTCATCGGAAGCGTGGCATCACCTTCGTCGCGAACAGCTCGATCGAGCGCATCACCTGCTCGTGCGGGATGCGGTCGGCCTGCATGAGGGAGATGAAGTGGTCGAGCCCGGCGTCGCGGTAGCGCTCGACCTTGCGGATCACGTGGTCGACGTCGCCGACGATCACCATGTCCTCGGCGTCGAGGTCGTCGAAGGTGCACTGCCCCTTCTGCATCTTGAGGATGATCGGGTACTCCTTGGCGATCAGGTCGCGGTACGGCGTGCTCTTGATCTCGAGCTCGGCGTACTCGCGCTGCATGCCCTTGCCGCTCGGATCCGCGAAGCCGCCGAGGACGCGGAACGCGTAGAGCAGGTAGTTGATCGCCGCGTCCGCACCGCCGTTGGCGATCGCCTGCTTTCATGGTCTCGGCGACGTGCACGATGGTGAAGGCGCCGATGCGATCGTTGACGACGTGCCCGACCGGCTTCGGGCATGCGCGAGCGCCGCGCGATACGCGCGCACGCGATCGGCGAGCTGCGGCACGCTGACGAAGATCGTCAGGCCGAGGATGCCGATGCCGTTCTGGCCGGCGATCTCCCACGACTGGCGGGCTGGTGGCCGCCATCCAGATCGGCGGATGCGGCTTCTGCAGCGGCTTCGGGATGATGCTGCGCGGCGGGATGCGGACGAATCGCCCCTCGAACTCGAAGGGATCCTCCGTCCACATCCGCGGGATGATCTCGAGCGACTCCTGCCACATCTCGCGCGAGATCGCTGGGTGTCGATCTCGAACGCCGCCTGCTCGAACTGGCTCGAGCGACCGGTGCCGAACTCGAGCCGCCCGTCGGAGAGGAGGTCGAGCGCCGCCGCCCGCTCGGCGACGCGGATCGGATGGTTGAACTTGTGCGGCAGCAGGGCGACGCCGTGGCCGATGCGGATGCGCTTGCGTCCGCTGCGACGCCGCGGCGAGGAACACCTCGGGCGCCGAGGAGTGCGCGAACTCGGTGAGGAAGTGGTGCTCGACCGCCCACACGGTGTCGAAGCCCAGCCGGTCCGCCAGCGCGATCTGCTCGAGCGCCTCCTGGTAGCAGCGGTACTCGCTGCGCTCGTCCCGGGGCTTCGGCATCTGCAGCTCGTAGAGGAGATCGAACTTCATGCGGTGACCACCTTCAGAGGCCGTGGCGGCGGAAAAACGGCGTCACGGCGGCGACGAATCCCGCCGGATTGTCGCCCATGACCGAGTGCCCCGCGCCCGGCACCTCGGCGACGGCGGCTCGCGCGCATTCGCGCCTGAACCGCTCGACGCCGTGGGCGTCGAGCACCGGACTCTCGGCGCCGCGCACCAGCAGAGTCGGGCACCGGAGTCGCCGGACGTCGGCCCAGAGCCGCTCCAAGGCATCGGGCTCGGCGTCCGCGCCGATGCCGGGGTCGAAGCGGTAGGTCCAGCGCCCGTCCGGCAGCTCGCGCATGCCGTGATGCAGGCGCTCGCGGATGTTGTCCAGCGTGCGGCGCGGATTGAAGCGATGCGCGAGGGCGACGGCATCCTCGAAGGCGTCGAACTCGCGCTGCGCCAGCTGCGAGCGGATCGCATCGGTGCCGCTCCGCACCACCGTCGGCACGACGTCGACGACGATCAGGCCGCCCACGCGGCCGGGGTGCGCCGCCGCGAACGCGATCGCGTTCAATCCGCCCAGGCTGAGACCCATGAGCGTGACGCACTCGTGGCCGAGGTGATCGAGCAGCGCCGCGACGTCGTCGACGAAGTCCACGCGCCGATAGCGACTTGCCCAGTCCGTCTCGCCGTGCCCGCGCTGGTCCAGGGCCACCACGTGGCGACGGCGTGCCAGCGCGGGAGCCACCTCGTCCCAGCTGTGCGCCGTCTGTGCCCCGCCGTGCAGCAGGAGCATCGGCGGATGACCCGCCGTTCCCCAGTCGAGCCAGTGGAACCGCAGGCCCCGGAGCGTGGCCCGCACGTCGCGCGGTACCGCCATGCGTCGTCCCGTAGCGACCGCGGCGTGGCGTGTCCAGCGCCCGCCGGCGCGACGTTGACCGGGATCGCCGCCGCGGCTATCGCTCGGGCGTGATCTCCGTCGCCGAGGCGCTGCGGCTCGTGCTCGAAGCGACCCCGGTCCTCGGCGCCGAGCGCGCGGCGCTTCCCGAGGCGCTCGATCGGGTGGCGGCCGAAGCGGTGACGTCGTCGCGGGCGGTACCGAACGCGCCCAACTCGGCGATGGACGGGTGGGCAGTGCGTGGCGCCGACGTCGCCACGGCGCCGGTGCGGCTACGGATCGTCGGCATGGCGCCGGCGGGAACCGTGATCGGGACGCGGGTCGAGCCCGGGACCGCCGTGCGCATCTTCACGGGATCGGTCGTGCCGCCGGGCGCCGACACCGTGGTGAAGCAGGAGGTCACGGACGTGCAGGACGGCTTCGTGACCGTCCAGGAGCGCGTGTCGCCCGGCGCGAACGTACGCGGCGCCGGCGAGGACATCCTCCCCGGCGCGGTGGTGGTGCCGGCGGCGACGGTGCTCGGGCCGGCCGACCTGGGCGTGCTCGCGTCGGTGGGACGCGCGTCGGTGCTGGTGCACCGCCGGCCGAGGGTGGCGATCGTGTCCACCGGGGCCGAGCTGGTCGAGGTCGATCAGGAGCCCGGGCCGGGGCAGGTGGTGAACAGCAACGCATACCTGCTGGCCGCCGCCGTGCGCGGGGCCGGCGGCGAGCCGATCGTGCTGCCGATCGTCCGCGACGACGCGGCCGCCATCGAGCGGCAGCTCGCCGAGGCGGCGGCCGCCGACGTGGTGCTCTCGAGCGGGGGCGTGTCGGTCGGCGACTTCGACTTCGTCAAGCAGGCGCTCGATGCGCTGCAGGTCGAGCGCCTCTTCTGGCGGGTGGCGCAGAAGCCCGGCAAACCGCTGACCGTCGGCCGCCGGGGCGAGCGGCTCTACGTCGGTCTGCCGGGCAACCCGGTGTCGGCGCTCGTCTGCTTCTGGGTCTACGTTCGCCCGATGCTCCGCCGACTCGGCGGGCATCGCCGCCTGCATCTGCCGGCCGTCGACGCGACGCTCGTTGCGCCGGTCAGGAAGGCGGAGGGCCTGACCGAGTTCGTGCGCGTCCGGCTCGACCGCGACGGGCGGGCTTCGGGGCGACGCCATTCGCCTCGCAGAGCTCGGGGGTGCTGACGTCGCTGTCCGTGGGCGCAGGGCTATTGGTGGGGCCGGCGGCGGTCCGTGAGCTGCGGGCGGGCGAGCGCTTCCCCGTGCTGGTGCCCGGCACCGCTGGCCTCGATCGGGAATCGGCGACCGTGTCGGAAGTCTGTTGACGGACGCGCCGGCGTCCGTGCTACGGTCCGCGCCCAATGCGCCGACTCCTCGTGTCCGCTCCTCGTCCTCCTCGCAACCACTGCGAGCCACGCCCTGCCACCCGCACAATGTGCGCCGGCCGTCGTGCTGCGGCTCGGGGTCACGCCGCTGCGCGAGCACCTGCGCTTCAGCGGCGAGTTTCCCATCCCGCCGGGCTTCGATCCGCTGGTGGACGGGCTGGGCGTCGAGGTGAGCTACGAGCCCGAAACGGATCCTGCCAACGTCGTGCTCATCGCCGACCTCCCGGCCTCGGGGTTCGTACGAACGGTGCGCTCGATCCGCTACACGGATTCCAGGGCGACGATCAACGGCATCAAGCTGGTGAGCATCAGCGACCTGCCAGCACGGCCCGGATTCAAGCGCATCAAGGTCAACCGCCGCGGCGCTGCGCTCACGATTCCCACGAGCGGCGTGCTGCGCGTCGTCTTCACCTCGGGAACCAGCTGCGTTCGGAGCTGCGGCAGTGCCTGCGACGTGTCCCCCACCCGCATCCGGTGCGCCAAGAACCTGGACGACGCGCTCTGCGGCACGATCTCCGGCCCCTGACGGGTGGCTCGGGCCCGGCGAAGCTGCTAGACCCGACCGCGATGTCTGACCGCATGGACGCGGCCATCGCCGGAATGTTGTCCCCCGAGGAGACGCGCGGCCTCCGCGTCGCGGCGTCGCCGCTGCTGTTCCAGGGGATGCTGCTCGGCATGGGCGCGATCGCCGTCGGCCTCCATCGGACGACGGGCAGCCAGGCGCTCGCATGGCGCTTCGCGCAGGCGCGCGCGCGCACGCTGGCGTGGATGCTCGGCGTCCAGGTCGACGTCGTCGGCGCCGAGCACCTCGCGGGCAAGGGCCCGTTCGTGCTGGCGCCGAACCATCAGAGTCATCTCGACATCCTGGCGCTCCTCGGCTTCCTGCCGATGCCGGCACGCTTCGCCGCGAAGCGCGAGCTGTGGCGCCATCCGATCATGGGCGCCGTGCTCGACACGCTCGGCATGGTGAAGATCGATCGCGAGCATCCCGAGCGCGCCGTCGAGACGCTCAACCGCGACGGCGCCCGCGGCGAGTCGATCGTGATCTTCCCCGAGGGCACGCGCAGTCGCGACGGGCGCCTCGGCGAGTTCAAGAAGGGCGCGTTCGTGCTCGCGATCGCGCTCGGCCGGCCGATCGTGCCCGTCATCTGTCGCGGGACGCGTCGGCTGATGCCGCGGGGCAGCCGCCTGACGGTCGTGCCCGGTCGGGTCGAGATCGTCCTGGGGCAGCCCATCGCGACGGCCGGACTCGGCTACGACGACCGCATGGCGCTCGCGGAGCGCACCCGCGAGGCGATCCTCCGCCACCACACCGGGTGGTGAGGCCCCCCCGAATTGGTCATTGCGTTCGGGCCCGCGCGCGGGGCATTTTCGTCGCCATGTCACGCGTCCTCCTCGCCCTCCCGCTCCTCCTGCTCGCTGCCGCCGCGCGCGCGGACTGTCTCACCGGCGGGCAAACGGCCGCGTTCGCCGCGCCCGGCGCGTACGCCGTCGGCGTCCGGACGCTGCCGCTCGTGGACGAGACGCGCGCGACGCCGGCGCACGGCACGTACCCGTCCACGCCGCGCCGGGTGCTCACGACGGATGTCTGGTACCCGACCGCAGGGCCCGCAGGCGGCGCGCCGGTGCGCGACGCGCCGGCAGCGTTCGGCCGCTTCCCGCTCGTCGTCTATGGCCACGGCTTCCTCGACGCGCGCATCGGCGAGGCCTACCTCGGCGAGCAGCTCGCCAGCCGGGGCTTCGTCGTCGCCGCGCCCGACTTCCCGCTGACCAACGGAGCGACCCCGCGCCCGCTCCATGCGCCCGACATCGTGAACCAGCCCGGCGACGTGAGCTTCGTCATCGACACGATGCTCGCGCTCGACCGGACGCCGGGCGCTGGCTCGCCGGTCGCGTGCGGCGGAACCGCATCGGCGTGAGTGGGCTGTCGTACGGCGGCCTGACGACGCTCCTCGTCGCCTATCATCCCACGCTGCGCGATCGGCGCATCCGCGCCGCGATGGCGCTCGCGCCAGCGTCCTGCTTCCTCGGCCAGGCGATGTTCGACGCTGCGCGGCCGCGGCTGCTGCTCGTCGGCGGCGACGAGGACGCCCTGACGCCGCTCGATCAGAACGCGGCCCGCGCCTTCGTGCGCGCCCACTCGGCGCGGACGCTCGTGACCCTCCGCCACGGGACGCACACTGCCATGACCGGCCTGATCAGCTTCCCCTCGGCGACGAGCTACGACGAGATCGGATGCGGGGCGATCAACTCCGCCCTGCCGGCGTCCGACTTCGAGAACGCGTTCGCCGGATTCGCTCCCGAGCTGATCGACCCGGTGGGATGCGACCTGCCGTGTGCGAACGGCCCGCTGCCGGCCCCCCCGATGCAGGCGGCGCGCCAGCAGGAGCTGACGCGTGCGGCGGCGGCAGGCTTCTTCGAGTCGACGTTGAAGGGCTCGTCGCCCGGGCGGTGCCTGCTCGGCCGCGCGCTGGCCGCCGAGAACCCCGACGTCGAGGTCAGCTTCCGTCGCCAAGAACCGTTGCCCCGCTGAGGGGCCCTGGGCTAGAAGCGCGGCGTGACGACGATGCGAGCGGCCGCGTGCCGCGCTCCCGGCGTGGTGGAGGTCGGGGAGGTGGCGCGCCCGACGCCGCAGCCGGGCGAGGTGCTCGTCCGCGTCCGCCACTGCGGCATCTGCGGCTCCGATCTGCACTGGTACCACGGCCAGCTGATGCTGCCGCCGGTGTGTCCGGGGCACGAGATCGCGGGCGAGGTGGCCGAGGTCGGTCCCGGGGTCACCGCATTGCGCGCCGGCGATCGCGTCGCGGTCGAGGGCATCGCGTCGTGCGGCGCGTGCCGCTACTGCGTGGCTGGCTCGTATCATTACTGTGCGCGGCTCGGCATCGTCGGCATGACGATCCCCGGGGGCTTCGCCGACTACCTGACGGCGCCCGCACGGCACTGTTTTCCGGTGCCGACCGGCCTCGACTTCGCGACCGCGGCGCTGTCGGAACCGCTGGCGGTCGCGGTGCACGGCGTCCGGCTCGCGAACCTGACGATCGGGCAGCGGGTGCTCGTCCTCGGCGCCGGCACCATCGGGCTGATGGCCGTCGTCGCCGCCCGCGCCGGAGGGGCCGGCGAGATCCTCGTCACCGCCCGCCGCCCGCAGCAGAAGGCGGCGGCGCTGGCGCTGGGCGCCGATCGCGTGATCGACGACGCCGACGGCGACGCGCTGAGCGAGGCCGCGCGCGAGTCGCCGATCGACGCGGTCATCGAGACCGTGGGCGGCGAGGCGGACACGCTCGACGTCGCGGTGCAGTCCTGTCGGCCGGGCGGCACCATCGTCGTCCTCGGCGTCTACTCGCGGATGCCGATGTTCCCCGCGCTGTTCGTGCTGGTGAAGGAGCTGACGATCCGCGGCTCGATGGTCTACAACCGCTCGGGCTCGCGCGCCGACTTCGAGGTGACGCAGGACCTGCTGGCGCGCCACGGTGCGACCATCGGTCGCACGGTGATCACCCATCGCTTCCCGCTCGACCGCATCGCCGACGGCTTCGCCGCGGCGGCGGACAAGACGAGCGGCTCGATCAAGGTCACCATCGGCGTGTCCTGAGCGGAGGTTCGATGGTCCCAGTGCTGCGCCTCACCCACATCGGCATCTGCGTCTCCGACCTCGACCGTTCGCTGCGCTTCTATCGCGACCTGCTCGGCTTCGAGCTCGAGCACGACCTGCACGTCGAAGGCGAGCCCACCGATACGTTGCTCCGGCTGCGCGACATCGTGCTCGACGCGGTCTACCTCAGCCGCGACGGCGTGCGCATCGAGCTGCTGCGCTTCCATCGCCCGCCCGCGCCGCCGCCACGCACGCGGACCATGCACGAGCCCGGGCTGACGCATCTGTCGTTCCGGGTCGCCGATCTCGACGCGACGCTGGCGGCGCTCCGCGCCGCGGGAGAGCGCGTGCTCGACGAGACCGTCATCCGCTTCCCGGAGTGGCAGTCGGCCGCGTGCATGATCGTCGATCCGGACGGACAGCTGATCGAGCTCGTCCAGGCGCCGGGCGATCCCGCGGCGCCGCCGCGTGCCGACTAGACGTTTCCCGGGGCATGACGTGACGTTCGGGATGACCCGCTACCAGTGGACGGTCGTGTTCGCGGCGTGGCTCGGCTGGGGGTTCGACGTCTTCGACGGGCTGCTCTTCAACTTCGTGGCGCCGCTGTGCGTGCCGGACCTGCTGGGCGTGCCCCCCGGCGACCCGCGGGTGGCGGCGGCGACCGGCGCGATCACGTCGCTGCTCCTGATCGGGTGGGCCACCGGGGGCATCGTCTTCGGGCTGGTGGCCGACCGCGTCGGTCGGGCGCGGACGCTGCTGCTGACCATGCTGCTCTACGCGGTGGCGACCGCGGCGTGCGCGCTGGCGACGAACGTCTGGACGCTCGCCGCGCTGCGTTTCATCGCCAGTCTGGGGATCGGCGGTGAGTGGGCAGCGGGGGCGAGCCTGGTCGCCGAGGTGGTGCCCGAGCGTCGTCGGGTGATGGCAGGCGCGCTGCTCTACACCAGCGCACCCGTGGGCATCTTCTTCGCCGGGCTGGTGGCCGACGTGCTGACGAGTCGGGTGCCGGCGCTGGTGGCGCGTCCCGATCTCGCCTGGCGCGCGGTCTTTCTCGCCGGCCTCCTGCCGGCGTCGATCGCGCTCTGGGTGCGCCGCCGCATACGCGAGCCGGAGGCCTGGACGCGAACGCGCGGCGCCCGCCCCCGGCTGCGCGAGCTGTTCGCGCCGGCGCTGCGCCGCGCGACGATCGGCGGGTTCCTCATGTCGCTCGTCTCGCTGATCACCTGGTGGGGCACGAATGCCTTCCTGCCGTTCGTGGTGCGCCACCTCGTCGGCGACGGCGCGACCGCCGGCGGCCGTCTCGGGCCACGTGACCTGGGCGAACACGCTCTTCAACGTGGGCGGCGTCGCCGGAACGATGGCGACCGTCGCCGTCGCGCGGCTCGGGCGTCGGGCGCTCTATGCGCTCTACCTCCTCGCTGCGGCGACGAGCATCTGGGTCGCGTTCGCCGGCGACTGGATGCCGCTCGCGCGGCTCCGCCTGCTATTGCCGGTCGGCTTCGCCGTCTATGGTCTGGCCGGCAGCTTCAGCTTCTACCTGCCGGAGCTCTTCCCGACGCGACTCCGCGGCACGGGGGCCGGCTTCTGCTTCAACACCGGCCGCTACTTCGCAGCCGCCGGGCCCTTCCTGATCGGCCGCGCGCTCGGCGTCACGGCGACGCCGCTCGAGGCGATTCGCTGGGTGGCGGTCGTCCCGCTCGTCGGATTGTTGGTCGTTCCGTTCCTCGTGGAAACGGCGCCCCGACGGAAGGCGAGGGACGCGTGACCGGCCTCACCTCGGCCGAGGCCGCGGTCCGGCTCGCGCGCGACGGGCCCAACGTGATCGGCGTCCACCGCCGGCGGGCGCTCGCGCTGGAGTTCCTCTCGCGCTTCCGGAACCCCCTGGTCCTCCTGCTGCTGGCAGCCAGCGGCATCTCCGCGCTCACCGGCGACGTCGTCAGCTTCCTCATCATCGCCAGCATGGTGATGATGAGCGTGACCCTGGACTTCGTCCAGGAGCATCGCGCCGGTCGCGCGGCGGAGCGGCTGAAGGCATCGGTGGCCGTGCACGCCACGGTGCTCCGCGACGGCGCCACGCGGGAGGTGCCGGTTGCCGAGGTCGTGCCGGCGACCTCGTGCGGCTGTCGGCCGGAGACGTCGTCCCGGCCGACGGCTGCGTCGCTGGAGGCGCGCGATCTCTTCGTCAACCAGGCGCTCCTGACCGGCGAGGCGTATCCGGTCGAGAAGCACGCGGCCGGGGCCGACGCCGGGGCCACGGAGGGCGAGCAGGCCGTCGACACGGTCTTCATGGGGACCTCGGTGATCAGCGGCACGGCGACGGTGCGCATCGATGCGGACCGGGCTCGCGCACCGCGCTCGGGCAGATCGCGGAGAGCGTCAGCGCGAAGCCGCCGCCGACCGCGTTCGAGCAGGGGACCCAGGACTTCGGGCTGCTGATCATGCGGCTCGACGCTCCTCCTGGTGCTCGTCGTCCTGCTCGTGAACACCTGCTTCCATCGCCCGCCGCTCGAGTCGTTCCTGTTCGCGCTCGCGCTCGCGGTGGGGCTCACGCCGGAGCTGCTGCCGATGGTCGTGTCGGTGTGCCTGGCCCGCGGCGCGATGCGCATGGCGGCGAAGAAGGTCGTCGTCAAGCGGCTGTCGGCGATCCACGACCTCGGCAGCATGGACGTCCTCTGCACCGACAAGACCGGCACGCTCACCGAGGCGCGGATCCGCCTCGAGCAGCACCTCGATGCCGACGGCCGCGACAGCGAGCGCGTCCTCGCTGCTCGCCTACCTGAACAGCTTCTTCGAGACGGGGCTCAAGAGCCCGCTCGACGACGCGATCCTCCGCCACGGGTCGCATCTCAGCGCGGACGGCTGGACGAAGGTCGACGAGGTGCCGTTCGACTTCGAGCGCCGTCGGGTCTCGGTGCTGCTCGACGACGGCCAGCGGCGGCTGCTGGTGGTGAAGGGCGCGTGCGAGGACGTGCTGCGCCTGTCGACGCGATACGAGAGCGCCGGATCGGGTGCGGTCTCGCGCCGCTCGACGATGCGGTGCGGGCGCGCATCGTGGAACGGCTCGAGTCGCTCTGCCGCGAGGGCTTCCGGGTGCTCGGGATCGCCTGGCGGGACGTCGAGCGCACGCACACGCACGCGGTCGTCGACGACGAGGCCGCAGCTGATCTTCGCCGGCTTCGCCGCCTTCCTCGATCCGCCGAAGGAGAGCGCCGCGCAGGCCATCGAGGCGCTGGGCGCCGCCGGCGTCTCGGTCAAGATCGTGACCGGCGACAACGAGCTGGTGACGCAGCACGTGTGCGCGCAGCTGGGGCTGCCGGTCGGCGCGCTGCGCACGGGGGCGGAGATCGGCCACATGGACGACCAGGCGCTGCAGGCCGTGGTCGGAGGAGACGACGCTCTTCTGCCGCGTCACGCCGGTGCAGAAGAACCGCATCATCCTCGCGCTCAAGCGTCGCGGCCACGTCGTGGGCTATCTCGGCGACGGCATCAACGACGCGCCGCCGCTCCATTCCGCCGACGTCGGGCTCTCCGTCGAAGGGGCGGTCGACGTCGCGAAGGAGGCGGCGGCGATGATCCTGCTCGAGCAGGACCTGCGGCGTCCTCCACGCCGGCGTGCTCGAGGGGCGTCGCACCTTCGGCAACATCATGAAGTACGTCATGATGGGCACCAGCTCGAACTTCGGAAACATGTTCAGCATGGCGGGCGCGACGCTCGTCCTGCCCTTCCTGCCGATGCTGCCCGTGCAGATCCTCCTGAACAACCTCCTCTACGACCTCTCGGAGCTGCCGATCCCGCTCGACGAGGTCGACGACGAGTTCCTGCGCGCGCCGCGCCGTTGGGACATGCGGTTCGTCCGCAACTTCATGCTGACGCTCGGACCGGTGAGCTCGGTCTTCGACTTCCTCACGTTCTTCCTGATGCAGCACGTGCTCCGGGCGTCCGAGCCGCTGTTCCACACCGGGTGGTTCGTCGAGTCCCTGGCGACCCAGGTCCTCGTGATCTTCGTCATCCGGACGCAGCGCAGTCCGTGGCGCAGCCGACCGGCGCGCTGGCTCACCGTGACGTCGCTGTCCGTGATCGCGGTCGCGATCGCCCTGCCGTTCACGCCGTTCGGGGCGCGGATCGGCTTCGTGCCGCTGCCGCCCGTGTACTTCGCGGCGCTGGCGGCGATGGTGGGTCTCTACCTCGGCGCCGCGGAGGTGGTGAAGCGATGGTTCTATCGCTCAGCGCGGTAGGCCGAGCAGACGCTGGGCGATGATGTTCGCCTGCACCTCGGAGGTGCCGCCCGCGATCGCGCCCACGCGCGACCACAGGAACGCCTGCGGCCAGCGGCCGTCGAGCGCGTGCGCCGGTCGCGAGCTGCGCCGCAGGGCCCCTCGAGCGCCGAGCGCCAGCTCGTGGAGGCGCTGCGTGAGGCTCGCCCAGAAGAGCTTCACCAGCGACGACTCGGGCCCGGGCTCGTGGCCGCGCTCGAGCCGCGTCAGCGTGCGGCAGTTCATGAGCCGCATGATCTCGACGTCGATCCAGCCGCGCGCGATCGTCCTGGCGCACGACGCGGATCGCCGGCGCGGCCCGCGCGCGCGCGCCAGGCGCGACGAGCGTCGTCGAGCGCGATCCGCTGCAGCACCTGCTCCTTGAACGCGAAGCCGGTGCCGCGCTCGTGCGCGAGCGTCGTCATCGCGATCTCCCAGCCCTGGTTCACGGCGCCGACGACCGCGTCCGCCGGCACGCGCACGGCGTCGAGGAACACCTCGCTGAACTCGGTCGAGCCGGTGATCTGGCGCAGCGGCCGGATGGTGATGCCGGGCTCTCGCATGTCGAGGATGAAGTAGGTGAGCCCGCGGTGCTTCGGCAGCGCCGGCGTCGGTGCGGGCCAGCAGGATCGCCCACTTCGAGAACTGGGCGTAGCTCGTCCACACCTTCTGGCCGGTGACGACGAAGACGTCGCCGTCGACGCTCGGCGCGGGTGCGGACCGCGGCGAGGTCGCTGCCGGCGTTCGGCTCGCTGAAGAGCTGGCACCAGATCTCCTCGCCCGTGAGGATCGGCGGCAGCAGCCGGCGCTTCTGCGCCTCCGTGCCGTGCGACGATCAGCGTCGGCCCGGCGTTGTTGATGCCGACGCGGTTCAGCAGCTGCGGCGCGCGCGCGCGCGCCAGCTCCTCGTTGAGGATCGCCTGCTGGGTGGGCGGCGCGCCCCGGCCGCCGTACTCGCGCGGCCAGAGGAGGCCGACGTAGCCGGCGTCGTAGAGCCGCCGCTGCCAGTCGCGCAGGAACGCGAACTCCTCGGCCAGCGACGCGTCGTCGTGCGGCACGCGCTCGCGCACGCGCGGGCCGGTTCGCGGCGAGCCACGCGCGCACCTCCGCCCGGAAGCGCTCGTCGGCGGGCGAGTGCGGCGAAATCCATCGCGCGCGCGTCTACCATCATTTCCGCTGCGCCGGCGAGCGATGCTAGAGCGCTCGGCATGCGCCTCGGGCTCGTCACGCCGATCGTCACGCGTCATCCCGCGCAACGACGCCGCCTGGACGGAGGACGCCGGCCCGGAGGAGCTGGCGCGCGATCGCGCGCGCGGCGGACCGCCTCGGCTACCACCACCTCACCTGCAGCGAGCACGTCGCGATCCCGACGGCCGCCGTCGCGACGCGCGGCGCGCGCTACTACGATCCGCTCGCGACCTTCGGCTATCCTCGCCGCGCTCACCGACGCGGATCCGCTTCGTCACCCACGTGCTGGTCGCTCGGCTACCACCACCCGCTGGCGATCGCGAAGCGCTACGGCACGCTCGATCGCCTGAGCGGCGGGCGGCTCGTCCTCGGCGTCGGCGTGGGCACGCTCGCCGAGGAGTTCGCGCTCCTCGGCGCGGAGTTCGCCGGCGCGCGGACCGCGCTACGAGGACGCGCTCCGCGCGCTCCGCGCCGCGCTTCGGGCGGCGCGAGCCGCGCTACGCCGGGACGCACTACCGCTTCGACGACGTTCGTCGTCGATCCCTGCGGCGTGCAGGCCGACGTGCCCATCTGGCTCGGCGGGCGGACGCGCGCGCTCGCTGCGGCGCGCGCTGGCCCTCGCCGACGGCTGGGATCCCTTCGGGCTCGAGCTCGACGAGCTGACGGCGCTCGTCGCGCCGTGCCCGGACGTCGCGGGAGTGGGAGGCGCGTCCGGCGCCGTTCGACGCTGGTCCTGCCGATCGACCGGCTCCTCGATCCGACCCGACCGGACGAGCGGCGGGCGTTGGTGGAACGGGCCGAGGCGCTTCCGGGCCATCGGCACGTCGATCCTGAACCTGCGCTTCCGGCACGACGGGCTCGCGCACTACCTCGAGCAGCTGGACGTGGTCGCTCGCGAGGTCGCACCTGCGCTCGGGTGAACGGGCGCGCCTCACGGTGGGGCTCGTCATCACGGTGGTGTCGGTGGCGTTCGAAGGGCTCGCCATCACCACCGTCATGCCGACGGTGGTGCGCGATCTGCACGGACTCGGGGAGTACGGCTGGGCGTTCAGCGCCTTCATGCTCGCGAACCTGGTGGGCATCACGACCGCAGGCCAGCGGACCGACCGGGTAGGGCCGTTCGCGCCGTTCGCGTCCGGCCTCCTCCTGTTCGCGACGGGCCTGGCGCTCGCCGGCGCGGCGCCGTCGATGGCCGTCCTCATCGGCGCGCGGGCGATCCAGGGCGCCGGCGGCGGCGCCCTGTCGTCGGTGCTCTACGCCAGCGTGGCGCGCTGCTACCCGGAGGACCAGCGACCGCGCATGCTCGCGCTGCTGTCGACGGCGTGGGTCGTGCCGGGGCTGATCGGTCCGGGGCTCGCCGGGCTGATCGCCGATCACGCGAGCTGGCGGCTCGTGTTCGTGGGGCTGATCCCGATCGGCGCCGTCGCCGGTGCGCTCACGCTGCCGGTGCTGCGAGGGATCGCGCCCGCCGGCGTCGTAGTGGAGGGGGCTGGTGGACCGCGAGCGGCGATCCTGCTGAGCGGCGGCGTCGTGCTGATGCTGCTCGGCCTCGAGCCGCGATGGGGCTGGCCGGCGCTGGGCCTCGTCGCCGTCGGCGTCGTCACCGCGGCGCCCGGGTTCCGCGAGCTCCTGCCCGCCGGCACGCTCGCGGCCGCTCCCGGTCTTCCCGCGGCGGTCGCGGCCATGGGGCTCGTCTCGCTCGCCTTCTTCGGCGCCGAGACGTTCCTCCCGCTCGCGGCGACGACGCTGCACGGCGCGTCGTCGGCGCTCGCCGGTCTGGCGCTCAGCGCCGCGACGCTCACGTGGACGACCGGCGCCTGGGTGCAGGCCCGGCTCGCGCCGACGGCGAGCCGCCGTACCCTGGTCGGCGCCGGCGTGCTGGTGATCGTCCTCGGGCTCGCGATGCTCGCGCTGCCGCTCGCTGGCGCGACGTCGCTGCGCGTGCTGGTCGCGGCGTGGGCCGTCGTCGGCCTCGGCATGGGGATCGCGCACGCGACGATCAGTCTCGTCGTGCTCGAGCAGGCGCCATCGGGCGGGGAGGGGGCGGCGTCGGCGGCGATGCAGCTCGCGGGCGTGCTCGGAATCGCGCTCGGCGCCGGCCTCGGTGGCGTCGCCCTGGCTGCGGCGGCCGGCCGAGGATGGCCGCCACGGGCGGGTTTCCTCGTCGCGCTCGCGATCACCGGCGGCGCCGGGTTACTCGCGCTGGCCACGGCGGCCCGCCTGCCGGGGAGACCGCCGACTCCCTTGCGAATCGAACGCCCGCTCGGGTAAGTACCCCGGCCATGAGCAGACGAGACGTGTGTGTGATCGGCGTCGGGATGACCAAGTTCGAGCGCTGCGACCGCGAGTTCACGGAGCTGGTGAGCGAGGCCGTCGGCGGCGCGCTGGGGACGGCGGGCGTCACCGGCGACGAGCTCGAGCAGGCGTTCGCGGGCTACGTGAACGGCATGAGCACGCCAGGGACAGCGGGCGCTCTACGGGATGGGCATCGGCGGCCTGCCGGTCTTCAACGTCCACAACTACTGCTCGACCGGATCGAGCGCGCTCAACCTCGGCTACCAGGCGATCGCGTCGGGCATGAACGAGTGCGTGCTCGCCTTCGGCTTCGAGAAGATGCAGAAGGGCCCGCTCGAGAAGCAGCTGAGCGGCCTCGAGGAGATCGCCAAGGAGACCGACCAGGGCAAGGCCGCCGATCGCCGCGCGCATGTTCGGCGACGGCGGCCGCCAGCACATGGAGAAGTACGGCACCACCAAGGAGCAGTTCGCCAAGGTGAGCGTGAAGAACCACCGCCACTCGGTGAACAACCCGCGCTCGCAGTACCGCGAGGCGTGCACGCTCGAGGAGGTGCTCGGCGTCGCGCCTCGTCTACGACCCGCTGACGATCCTGCAGTGCTGCCCGACGTCGGACGGCGCCGGCGCCGCGATCCTCTGCTCGAAGGAGTTCGCGGCGAAGCACGGCCACGCGAACCCGGTGAAGATCGTCGCGCAGGCGATGCAGACCGACCGCATCGAGGACTTCGCCATGGGCGCCCTCGGCTGGATCGGCGTCGGCATGTCGCGCCGCGCGGCGCAGAAGGTCTACGAGCAGACCGGCATCGGCCCGAACGACGTCCACGTCATCGAGCTGCACGACTGCTTCAGCACCAACGAGCTCGTCACCTACGAGTCGCCTCGGCCTCTGCAAGGAAGGCGAGGGCGGGCGCCTGATCGACGACGGACCAGGTGACCTACGGCGGCAAGTGGGTCGTGAATCCGTCGGGCGGCCTCCTCTCGAAGGGCCATCCGCTCGGCGCGACCGGCCTCGCGCAGTGCGCCGAGCTCGTCTGGCAGCTGAACGGCCAGGCCGAGAAGCGTCAGGTCGAGGGCGCGCGCATCGGCGCTGCAGCACAACGTCGGCCTCGGCGGCGCGTGCGTGGTGACGATGTACAAGAAGGACTGAGTGCGCGTGCCGCGCCCCGCGGCGGCAGGGTGGTGCCCCCGCGGAGGCGAGAGCGCGGCCGCTACCGAGCCATAGGCGGAGTAGGCCGCGCGCCTTGTCGCCTCCGCGGGGGCACCACCCTGCCGCCGCGCACATGCGGCACGCGACCGCGCGCCCCAGGTAGCCCTTGACCTGGGTATGATGGAGGACGAAGGCGGTTGTATGGCGAACGTGCGTTGTCCGGCGGACCTGCGGCGGATGCCGTTCGAGGGGTACCTGAGCGACCCGCACGGGACGCTGCGCGAGGCGCGCGCGCACGACTGGATCGCGTCGACCGACACGGGCACGCCCATGGTGCTGGCCCACGCCGATCTGCGGGCGCTTCTGGGCGACGAGCGCTTCCACTCGAACGTGGCGCGCTCGCTCGAGCATTGGGGCGTGTCGTCCGGGCCGTTCTACGACTGGATGAGCATCTCGCCGCTCAACCATGACGGGCCGTACCACAAGCGCTGGCGCTCGATCATGTTCCGGACGTTCACCCCGCGCAGCGTCGAGCGGCTGCGGCCCTTCCTCGCCGAGGCCGCCCACGGGCTGATCGACGGCTTCGCCGCGGCGGGCTCGTGCGACTTCGTCTCCGCCTTCGCCGATCCGTACCCGTCGCTCGGCCTCTGCGAGCTGATCGGCGTACCGGCGGAGGATCGCGAGCGCTTCCGCGAGTGGTCGAACGTGATCGGCCTCGGCTTCAACCTGATGACGCTGGCGAGCCGCATCACGGAGATCGACGCCGCCCTGACCCAGCTCCTGGCGTACACCAGCGATCTGGTGTCACGACGCCGGCGCGAGCCCAGGGACGATCTGGTGACCCGCATCGTGCAGGCCGGCGACGAGGAGTCGGCGTCCGGCGAGGAGCCATACACCGGGGACAACATCGCCGGCTTCGTCGCGGGGCTCGTGTTCGCCGGGCACGAGACGACGCGCAACCAGCTCGGCTGGCTGGTGCACGAGCTGTCCGGGAAGCCGGCCGTCTGGGATGCCGTCGGGCGGGGCGCGCAGGATCCGGAGCCGGTGGTCGAGGAGGTGCTACGCCTCCGCGGCGCGGTCGGCGTGATCGCCCGGGTCGCGGGTGAGGAGGCGGTGCACCGCGACGTGCGCTTCAACCCGGGTGACATCGTGCTCATGTCGCTGTGGAGCGCGAACCACGACGACGCGGCGTTCCCCGCGAGCGAGACCTTCGATCCAGCCGCCCACGGCGGGGCGGCGCACGCGGCGTTCGGGTACGGGCCGCATCACTGCCTCGGCGCGGCGCTGGCGCGCGCCGAGCTGCAGGAGGCGCTGCGCGCGCTGACGACGCGCATCGGGTGCCCGGCGCTCGCCGGTGACGTCGTGTGGAAGCCACCGTTCGGCATCACCGGCCCCGACGCGCTGCCGATCCGCTTCGCGGCGCGCTGATCGGAGCCGATCACCCGCCGTTCGTCGTGAGCGTCCGCTGCAGGCCCGCCACGTCGGTCGCGATCGCTGCGCCCGCAGCCTGGAGCGACGAGCGCGTCCCGTCGTCGAGCGTCTTCTTGGCCTTCTTCGAGCCGAGCAGCGCGTCGAAGCTCCGGAGCGCGTCCGCGGCCTTGTGCAGCCCCTTCGCCGCACGGCGCTCGGGCGCCCCGGGCTGCGCGGCCTTCTGGACCCCGCCGGTCGCCTTGGAGAGCTGCTTGCCGAGTTTCGGCGCGAGCTTGCCGGCGCTCCCTCGCACGAGCGAGGCCAGTGCGGCGAGCCGGCACGCGACCGAGGCGTAGGTCACCGCTCCCTCGCAGCCGCCGGGCGGCGCGGTGGTGGTCGTGGTGCTCGCGCCGGGGACGGTGGTGACCGTCGCCTGGACGGTGTTCGGAAACGTGAAGGTGACGTTGCCGTTGTCGTCGGTCAGCGTGACCACCGCATCGGGGATCTTCTGATCGTTGGCGTCGTGCAGCTCGATCGCCAGCACCTTCACCGTATTGAGGTAGTCCCCGTCCGAATGGGCGTCCACCGGAACCTGGTTGACCTCGCTCACCGAGGCGAACGCCCTGAGGCTGATTCTCATCGAGCGGTCGAAGTTCGGAATCCGGACCGGCTCGCAGACGGATCCGACGAGACACGTCACCCCATCGTCGTTCACGTAGACGTCGCCGGATGCGTTGCCGATCGTGCTGCCGTCCCGCCCGACGGTTACGACGGCGGAGGCGACCGGCACTGGGCTCACGACGTTCATCTCCTCGAACGAGGCCGCCGCGTCGGCGAAGACGACGACCTGCACCGGCCCGATGACGTTCTTGCGCGTGACCCGTGCCCTGGCGCGCAAGGAAGTCCCCTCGGCTGCGGCGTACGCGCCCCAGCAGAGATAGTTCTCCGTGCCCGCGGGGGGACACGCGGCATAGTTTCGGCTGAAGCTATCCAGCGTGCCCGCGGTGGCGGGCTGCGGGCTCCGTGAGACCTCCTGCCGAAAGAAGGTCCGAAACGCTTCGGGATCGTCGGGTAAGGTGCCCCCGCGAACGCTGGCGGAGTACTCGACGCGCGATGCGGCCGACGAGCGCGGAAGCGCAAGCGTCCCGGCGAGGCACGCGAGTGCGACGCCGAGCAAACGACCACCAGCGATCGGAAGGGCGGCACGGGTCGATGCGTGCGGGCTACTCGTTCCCCGAGACCGGTCTCCAGCGGCCAGGTTCGACGGCATGGTCCCTCCGAACGCCCGCGCCGACAGCATCGGACGCGGTCGACCCCGGGCCTCCTCAGCCCAGTTGCCCCTCTCCGGAGTCCTCCTACGTATACGAAGCGGACAAAGTTGGTGTCAAGGAAGTTCTCGGGGTTGCCGTCCCTCGGCGAGTTCCCCCACAGACCTCGAGAGGAAGACGCTGCGGTGCCGTGGGTACGGACAAGTTCCCCGCGGTTGTCCGTCAGGTCCGGATTCGCGACCTATGGCACCTGGTGCGAGAATGCCTTCTCCGACCGGGCCGTGTCCACGACGATGAGTGCGCAGGCCGCCCGTCATGCATCCACGCGGGGCCTCGTTTCGGACACCGTTCCTGAGCGTGCTACCCGCGCGCTACGCGGGTTCACCGAGCAGGTGGCGCTCGACGACGCTCACCGCGAGGCGCTCGCGCTCGGGAAGACCGCTCAGCACGTCGAGCAGCTGCGTCCAGCGCTCGCGATCGGCGTCGGCCAGCTCGTAGAGGTACTTGGCGCCGTCGACGTCGCGCCGCCGGAGATGCGCGTCGCCCAGCGCGAGGAGCCGGGCCCGCGGCAGCGGCACACCGCCGCGCTCGCAGACGCTGACGACGTCCGCGATTCGGCCGCGCTCCATCAGGCGATCGACCAGACGGAGCCAGTCGGCGGAGTCGACGTCCGCGGTGTTGCGGGCGAAGAGCCGCAGTGCGGAGTCGAGGAAGCCGCGGTCCATGTGGCGGCGGGCGACGAGGATCTCGGCCGTGGGCGTGCGCATACGCCCGACCAAGGACGCAACTTGCATGCCGCCCCCCCCACCGCCCTCTGCGAGCCCCCAGCGGTGACACGAGTGTCACGCCTGACACTTCCCCGCCCAGCCCGCGTCACCGAAGACACTTCGAGGACACCCCCAAAGTACGCCGACCGCCGCTACGTCCGTCCGGTCCGTCGCGCCAAGACCCGCGGGGTGCGGGGCGGTCCCCCCGCGGAGGCGAGAGCGCGGCCGCTACGAGCCATAGGCGAGTAGGCCGCGCGCCTCGTCGCCTCCGCGGGGGGACCGCCCCGCACCCCGCGCAGAGTCTACGAGACGACGTCCGGCTCGCGGGCGTAGAGACGCTCGAAGTACTCCCGCACCATGCGGTCGGACGAGAAGCGCTCGGTGGCCGTCGCGATACTCGCCTGCATCATCGCGGTCCAGCTCGCGCGATCGGTGTACGCCGGGAGGACGCGGTCGACCAGGACCCGGCAGAGCGCGTCGTGATCGTTGGTGTCCTGCACCGCCGGATCCACGCTGTGATCGCCGATCGCCCAGCCGTTGACGCCGTCCTCGCACGCCTCGGGCCACCAGCCGTCGAGGACGGACAGATTGAGCACGCCGTTCATGGCGGCCTTCATCCCGGAGGTGCCGCACGCTTCGAGCGGGCGCACGCGGATTGTTCAGCCAGACGTCGGCGCCGCGCGTGAGCAGGCGGCCGAGCGCCATGTCGTAGTCGGGCACGAACGCGACCGCCTCGGGCCAGTGCCGGGCGATCGCCGATCAGGTTGGCGAGGATGCGACGCCCTTCCGGATCGTCGGGGTGCGCCTTGCCGGCGAAGATGAACTGAACGCGCCGTTCGCTGAGCAGGGGCTCGATGCGCGCGGGATCACGGAAGATGAGGTCGCTGCGCTTGTACGCGGCCGCACGACGGGCGAAGCCGATCGTGCAGCACGTCGGGGTCGAGACGGACGCCGGTGCGCTGCCGCGACCTGGTCGAGCAGTCGCCGCTTGAGCGTCGTGTGCGCCGCCCACAGGCGTGCCGGATCGGCGCTGGCGGCGCGGATGCTGCTCGTCCTGCCACGTCGGGACGTGGACGCCGTTGGTGATCGGGATGATCGGTCGCGCCGTCGACGTCGTTCCACATCTCGCGCGACACCTCGCCGTGGAGCGCCGAGACGGCGTTGGCCCGTCGCGACAGGCGGAGACCCGCGACCGTCATGTTGAAGGGATCGCCGCCGAGCTGCCGCATCTCGCCGTCGACCAGCTCGCAGCACGCGCCCAGGCGGCGCAGCTCCGCCAGCGAGTGCACCTCGTTGCCGGCCGGCACGGGCGTGTGCGTCGTGAAGACGATGCGGTCGCGGACGGCGGCGCGTGCCTCCTCGAACCGGCTCCCGGCCGCCATGCGCTCGGCGATCAGCTCGACGCCGGCGAACACCGCGTGGCCCTCGTTGAAATGGTAGGTGTCGATGTCGATGCCGAGCTTGCGCAGCGCGCGCACGCCGCCGACGCCGAGGAGGATCTCCTGCGCGACGCGGCAGTCGAGCGTCGGATCGTAGAGGCGGCTCGTGATCCACGCGTCCTGCGCGGCGACCGGCTCGAGCAGGAAGAGCGGCGCGTTGCCCCAGTGCTCGGTGCGCCAGACCCGCGCCTCGACCTCGCGCGCCGCGACGCGAACGCGGACGCGGACGCCGGTGTCCGCGAGGACCGGTCGTGGGACACGGCGGGAACTCGCTCACCGGGACGCCGTCGGCGCCGATCCGCTGGCGCGAGTAGCCGTGCGCGTACCGGAGCCCGACGCCGACCACGGGCAGCCGCAGGTCGTGCGCCGACTTCATGAAGTCGCCGGCGAGGATGCCGAGGCCGCCCGCGTAGATCGGGAAGCTCCTCGTGCAGGCCGAACTCCATGCACAGGTAGGCGATCGTGGAAGGCATCGGCTCGAGCGGCGGCGGCGTCAGCGGCGGGGGGGATAGACGGCAGGGCGCTTCTGAAGGAACGCCGCGATCCACTCGTGGGCATCGGGAGAGAGCGCGCTCTGGGCCATGACCTCCATCGCACGGGCGTACTCGGCCTCGAGGTCACTGTCCAGCACGTCGTGCACCGCGCGCTTGCCGATCGCCTTCGCCGACGGGCTGCCCGTGCTCGCGGCCCGGGCGAAGGCGTCGGTCTCCTCGATCAGGCGCTCGGCGGGGACGACGCGGTTGACGAGGCCCCAGGCGAGCGCGGTCTGCGCGTCGATGGGGCGTCCGGTGAAGAGGAGCTCTGCGGCGCGCCTGCGGCCGACGACCCGCGCCACCGCGACCATCGGGGTGGTGCAGAACCATCCGCCCTGGCCGCCAGGCGTGGCGAAGCGTGCATCCTCGGCGGCCACGGCCAGGTCGCACGACGCGACCAGCTGGCAGCCGGCGGCCGTCGCCAGGCCCTGGACCCGGGCGACGATGGGCACGGGCGCGCGCTGGAGCGCGAGCATCAGGTCGGTGCACGTGGCGAGAAGGCACCGGATGCCGTCGAGATCACGCTCGACGACTTCGGCCAGGTCGTGGCCCGCCGAGAACACGGGACCGTTGGCGGCAAGGATGATCGCGCGCACGCTGCGGTCGTCGGTGAGGGTCCCCACGGCGGCCTTCAGCTCCAGCAGGTGCGCCTCGGAGAGCGCGTTGCGGCGCTCGGGGCGGTTCATGGTGATGGTGCCCAGGCCGTCCCGCGCGCTCACCAGCACGTGCTCCCACCGCATGGCGTCCTTGTATACCACCGCGTTTCCCTCCTGCTACACTCCGCCGCCGTGCCCGAGATGCCCGCATTCTGGCCGCTCTTCGGCTTCGCGATCGAGCAGGCCGATGGCGAAGAGGTGCTGCGAATGGACGTTCCCGAGGTGCTGCGGGGCCCACACGGCCAGCTGCACGGCGGCGTCGTCGCGACGCTCTTCGATACCGGCCTCGCCATGGCGGTGGTCCGACGCCTGACGCCCGACGACCGCATCGCGACCCACAATCTGAACGTGACCTACGTCACCTTCGCCCGCACCGACGTCCTCCGCTGCCACGCCCGCGTGCTGCGCCTCGGCCAGGCGGTTGCCGTCGCCGAGGGCGAGATCGTCACCCCCGACGGCACGCTGATCGCCAAGGCCACCGCGACGTTCGGCGTCAGCCGCCGCCGGGTGACGCCAGACTAGTTCGTCGCGGTCGGGGCAGGCTCCCGAGACGCTGCGTCGCGCCGGTGGGTGCGGGCGTCCCCCCGCGGAGGCGACAAGGCGCGCGGCCTACTCGCCTATGGCTCGTAGCGGCCGCGCTCTCGCCTCCGCGGGGGGACGCCCGCACCCACCGGCGCGGATGGATCGCCCGTGAGCCTGCCCCGAACGAGACGCCTCAGGACGACGCCCTCCCACGTCGGCGTAGGGACCGCGGTCCCGTTCAGGGGCACGTGGGAAAGCCGCCGCGCTCAGGACACGAGCAGGCCCCCCACGTCTGGCTCGCGCACGCCGGGCCGAAGTCACCGCAGTTCGAGCAGGTGTAGCTCTCCTCCACCGTCCCGTCGTTGCCGCTGAAGGTGATCGCGCACGGCCGCCCGTCAGCGACGCAGAGGGTCCCGGTGGAGGGGAACGGACAGTAGGCGCCGGCGCCGAGAAGGGCCTGGACGGTCAGCGAGAGATAGATGTTCGTCGCGTGGCCGTCACAGGTGTATTCGACGCCATTGAGCTTGCAGATCAGTGTCACGCCGACGATGCAGTTGCCGAACTCGTCCATGGCACCGCACGGATCGTATCGACCGATCACCTCGTTGGTCTGGGAGATGCCTGGTCCCGTGGTCACCTGTCGGAAGGTGAAGGTGCGGATGCCAGTGTTCGCGTCGCTGCACGGACGCTGGCCACTGCACTGACCGGACTCGCAGGTCTCCCCCTCGGGGCAGGGCGACCCGCACCCGCCGCAATTGCGGGGATCGCTCTGCGTGTTCACGCAGCCGTTGGTGGGACAGCATGTATCGGCGTCGGCGCAGCACTGCGCGGTGACGGGCGAGGCCAGCGACCGGCAGCAGCTGCCTTCGCCGGCTCCGCCGCAGCAGCGCGCGATGTCGTCGGCTGGCGTGCCCAGACCCTCGACGCAGAACCCGCGGCCCTCCCGGTTGCACGAGCCGCACACAGTCTGGCAGAAGCTGCGATCTTGCTGCAGTCCCGAGGCGCTCCACACCTCGCCACACTCGACCGAACACTCGCTGGAATCTTTGCGGCAGTCGCGCCGCGCGGCACCGCGCAGGCCGCCGCACTTCTTCTGATCGACCTTGCAGGCCCTGATGCAGCCGTTGGTGGCCTTCCTGGTCCACCCGAACGCTTTTCCCCGATCGCGGCAGGTGGTGGCGCAGCTGCTGGCGGCGGCGGGCACCGAGGGGAGGGCGATGGCGAGAATCACGAGCGACGCCCAGCGCAGGGACCACGACGGCAGCATACGAGCAGAATCACATGGTCACCCGGCCACACCAATCGCACATTCAGGGGAGGGCCGGGTTGAACGTGACCTCCGTCGCCTTCGCCCACACCGGCGTGCCCCGTCGTCACGCTCGACGGAACGCTGATCAAGGCCACCGCGCACAAAAGAACCCAAGTAGCGGCAAAAGGCCGGCATCCGCGCCGCGCGGGGTCGGGGCAGGCTCCCGAGACGCCACGTTGCGCAGGCGGGCGCGGGGCGGTCCCCCCGCGGAGGCGAGAGCGCGGCCGCTACGGAGCCATAGGCGGAGTAGGCCGCGCGCCTTGTCGCCTCCGCGGGGGGACCGCCCCGCGCCCGCCTGCGCGGATGGATCCCCCGCGAGCCTGCCCCGAACGCGAAACGCGACTCAGGACGACGGCGACCGCAGGCGATACTCCTTCATCTTCTTCTGGAGCATCACCCGTGAGAGCCCGAGGGCTTCGGCGGCGCGCGACACGTTGCCTTTGTGCCTGCCCAGGACCTCGGCGATGTACCGTGCCTCGAACGCGGCGCGGGCGCGGCGGAGCGGCGCTGCGGAGCCGGGCGGTCCTTCCGTGGGCGCGGGCGGCGGCGCGCTGACGGCACCCAGGCGACTCGAGAGCTGGGCCGCTCCGATCGCCTCGCCGTCGGCGGCGAGCGCCACGGCGCGTTCGATCTCGTTCTGCAGCTCGCGCACGTTGCCGGGCCAGTCGTGGCGGAGCAGCAGCTCGAGCGCCTCCGGCGTGAAGCCCGGGACGCGCTTGCGATGTCGGTCCGCCGCAACGCCGAGGAAGCGTTCGGCGAGCACCGGCAGGTCCTCACGCCGCTCGCGTAGCGGCGGCAGGCGGATCGGGAACGCCGCCAAGCGGTAGAAGAGGTCCTCGCGGAAGGCCTTGCGCTGCACCTCGGCCGACAGGTCGCGGTTCGTGGCCGACAGTACCCGTACGTCGACGCGGCGCGGGCGACTGTCGCCGAGCGGGGTGATCTCGCCTTCCTGGAGCACGCGCAGCAGTTTGGCCTGCATCACCGGCGGCATGTCGCCGATCTCGTCGAGGAAGATCGACCCGCCCTCGGCCGATTCGAAGAAGCCCCGCCGATCCTGCGTCGCCCCGGTGAACGCCCCGCGGCGGTGACCGAACAGCTCGCTCTCGAGCAGCGTCTCGGGCAGCGCGGCGCAGTTCACGGCGAGGAACGGGCCCTCGGCGCGCGGGCTCGCGACGTGAATGCCCCGGGCGACGAGCTCCTTGCCGGTGCCGGTTTCGCCCTCGATCAGGACCGAGATCGGCGACGTCGCGGCCGTCTCCATCAGCCGGAACACCTCGGCCATCCGCGGCCCGGTCCCGACGATGTCCGTGAACCGATCCCGGCGGGCGAGATCCCGGCGTAGCACCCCGACCTGCGTGCGGAGCCGCTCTTCCGACGCCTTCAGGCGCGCCACGAGCCGAGCATTCTCGATCGCAATCGCCACGCTGGCGGCGAGCGCCTCGAGGAAGGCGAGGTCCGCGTCGTCGAACGTGCCGCCGCCGCGCCGGTTGACGACCTCGAGGACGCCGATGGTGCCGCTCTGCACCACCAGCGGCGCCGTGAGGAGCGCGCGGGTATGGAGGCCCGTCTTCTGGTCGATGTCGCGGTAGAAGCGCGGGTCGCTCGGGGCGTCGTCGACGCGAAGCGCACGCCCCTCGCGCAGGACGGTGCCGGCGAGGCCCTGGTCGGCGGGAAACCGCAGGCCGCGCACCCGGGCGGCGACGTCGGGGTCCTCGTCGGCGACGTACGGGAAGTAGAGCTCGCGTCCGTCGGGGTCGAGCAGCAGGACCGCGGCACCTTCCGCATCGAGGGCGGCCCGCGACTTCGCGATCACCAGGGGCACCAGCTCGTCGAGCTCGAGGCGCGCCGCGAAGGCGCACCCGAACTCGTACAGCAGGCGAAACCGCGACGTCTCGTCCGGTGCGGTCACACGGGGCACTTCGGCCCGTGCTAACAGCGCCGTCCGGCGGTGGCAACCGCGGCGGGCGGGTCTAGAAGCCCTTCACCTGACCGGCCTTCTGGTACATCCAGTACGTTACGGTCCAGCCGACCACGATCATGACGAAGAGCCAGATCGGGTTCTCCGCCCAGGGCACGGTGGTGTGCTGGTTGATCATCGTCCACACCAGCGGCACCGACAGGTAGGTGTTGTGACGTGACCGTCCGCCGGCCATCGCCACCCATGCCGGATCCGGCGCCTGCCCGTCGCGGATCGCGCTGATGATCTTCTGCTGCGCCGGCCAGATGCGCATCCAGACGTTGGCCGCCATGATCGTACCGAACATCGCGCCGACGTGGATGACGTAGCCGCGGTAGCCGAAGCCGGCCCAGTGGATGTAGCCCGCCCAGACGATGATCGCGACCAGGACGAGACCCACCGCCGCGCCGGTGCGGAGATCCTTGAAGACGGGGCTCTTGGCCAGCGCGTCGTACGCACCGAAGGCGAGGATGGTCACCAGCAGCATGACCAGCCCCGGGCCGAGGCGCACCTCGTCGGTGAACGCGGCGCGCTGATGGTAGAAGACGATCAGCAGCAGCAGGACGCCCGTGACCCACGTCCAGGCGGCGCCCCAGCGGAACCAGAAGAGCGCCCGCGGGCGGAGCTGCGGGACGACGGCCTTCTTGGCGGCGCCGTCGAGGGTGCCCTCGAACGGGGCGTTCACGAAATTGAAGAAGTAGAGGTGGCCGATCCAGATGATGCCTGCCACCACGTGGATCCACCGAAACAGTCCCTGCAGCAACTCCGGCGTGTCCATGATTCCTCCTCCCCCGAGAGCGTGGGGCGCTGAGAGCTATCAAGCCGTCTGGCGGTAGGTCAACTCGTCGGTGCGAACGTGAGCGTGACGTCCTGCGTTCCCTGCGCCGGCAACGACACGGACGCGTCGCGAGTGCCGAAGCGCTCGTGCCAGACCGCGACCGTGTAGGTGCCCGGCGGGACACCTGCCAACGTGAAACGCCCGTCCGGTCCGGTCACCGCGAAGTAGGGATGCGGGAGGACGCCCAGATACCCGCGCATCCACGGGTGCAGGTCGCAGCGGACCGCGATCATCACCTCGGGCTTGTCCACCCGGACCACGCGTTCGGCGCCCTTCACGGGGAGCATGAAGTTCCACCCCGAGTTCGCGGTGGGCGATCCGTGCACGTTGTGCAGCGTCGCGTCGCTGTTCAGGAAGTCGATGGGCTGGCCGACCTGTGCGCCGGTCACCCGCGGGACGTACTGGCAACCGAGCTGGTCGATCCTGACCTTCTGCTCGGGGACGGCGAACACGCGGTCGCCGAGTCCGTCCTCGATGTAGACGAACGCGTTCTGCACGAGCCCGTTCTTCACCAGCGCATCGCCGGCGTAGACCGGTCCGGTCGTCCCCGTACTGCAGGCCGGCCACGCCGCCAGTGGCAGCGTGTTCATCGTCGGCGGGGTGCCGTCGAAGCGAACGGTGCCGGTGATGGTGCCGGTGGTCGCAGGATCGAGCGGCGTGGCGGCACGATTCGTCGTCGCACTGCGATCGTCGCTCCCACCGCACGCCGAGAGCCCGAGCAGCAGGACGAGGACGAGACGCATGCGAGCCATGCCCGTTCGTCTACGAGACGCTCCGAACGCAGTCAATCTTCGCGGTCGTGTCTTGTGCGGGTGGGGGCCCGTCGCTATAGGGAAACAGACGGCATGGCCGTTCTTCGCATCGGGTCCGCGGAGCACAAGCGCGTCTTCTGCCGCGAGTTCGCCGAAACGCATCACGGCTACGACGTCGCGAGCGTCCGGTGGCCCGACGTCGATGCCGACGCCGTGGCGCGGCTGCGGGCGCTGCCCTTCTGGCAGGAGGCCGTCTCGAGCGAGCGGACGGCGGCCGCGCGCGTGCAGGCGATGGCCGAGGTCGAGCCCGATCCGGTGCTGCGGGATGCCATCGCCATGCAGGGGTACGAGGAGGCGCGACACGCGGCGCTGCTCGAGGCGCTGCTCACGCACTACGGCATCCCGCTCCCGCCGGAGAAGCCCGAGGCGCCGCGCGACCCGGAGTGGGGCTTCCTCCGCATGGGATGCGGCGAGCTCTTCGATTCGTTCTTCGCGTTCGGGTTGTTCCGCTTCGCGGCCGACGCGGGATTCTTCCCGACGGAGTTGGTCGCCATCTTCGACGGCGTGATGCAGGAGGAGGCCCGGCACATCCTCTTCTTCCAGAACTGGGCCGCGTACCGCCGCAAGCAGATCCCGGTGCGACGGCAGCCTGGGTTCCTGGTCCGCCGTGGACTGGGCATGGCGCTGCAGGCGCTGGGACGGGCGAAGACGGCGCTCCAGCTGCGCGAGGCGGGGGCAGGGGACGACTTCACGATGCACGTGCCCGGCGAGCTCAGCCGGGACGAGGTCACGCTGCTGTCGCTCGCCGCGACGTGCCTCGACGAGAACGAGCGCCGCCTCGCGCCCTACGACGAGCGCCTGCTGCGGCCCGACGCGGTGCCGCGCCTGGTGCGCGCCGCGCTCCGCCTCGTGCCTGGCGGCCGCGCCCCGTCCCGCCCCGCGCGCCCTTGACGGCGGGCCCGCCGAGCGGGCAGGGAAGCGCATGGCTCGTCTGACGGACTACCGTGACCGCGTCGCCATCGTCACCGGGGCGTCGAGCGGGATCGGCGCCCAGCTGGCGCGCGACCTCGCCGCGCGCGGCATGCGGACGGCGCTGCTCGCGCGGCGCGCCGATCGGCTGGAGGCGCTCGCGGCGGAGATCGGGCGCGCCGGGGGGACGGCGTGGGCCGTCACCTGCGACGTCGCCGAGCGCGGCAGCGTCGAGGCGGCCGTGCGCGCCGTGCTCGACCGCTGTGGCCGCGTCGATCTCCTGGTGAACAGCGCCGGCTACGGTCGCCACGTGCTGTTCAAGGATCACGACGTCGAGGACATCGAGCGGATGATGCGCACGAACTACATGGGCACCGTCTGGGCCATCAAGGCGGTGCTGCCGGCGATGCGGCTGCGGGGCGCTGGGTGGATCGTCAACATCTCGTCCGTCGCCGGGAAGATCGGGCAGCCCGACGAGGCCGCGTACTCGGCGACCAAGTTCGCGGTCGCCGGACTGTCGGAGGGCCTGGCGATCGAGCTCGGCACCGCTCGGCATCCACGTGATGTCCGTGCATCCCGCGCTCGTGCGCACGGAGATGTTCACGCCCGAGATCCTCGCGCGCATGCCCGCCCGCGCCACGCGTACCTTCATCGAGCCGCCGGAGTTCACGCGCGCCGTGCTGCGCGCCCTCGAGCGCGGGAAGTTCGAGGTGACGGTTCCGTCGTACATCGGCATCGCGTACCTCGTCCGCGCGCTGCTGCCCGGCGTCTTCCGCCGGCAGACGGCGAAGCTCCGCCTGCCGGTCCTGCCCGACCTGGCAACGTGAGTATTGCCGCAGCGCCCGCGGCTCGTGTACGACGCGGGGCCATGCTGCGCGTTCTCACCGCCGTCCTCATCGCGGCCGCCGTCGGATCGGCGGGGGCCCAGGGCCTGCCCGACCTGCGCCTCGACACGGGGCTGCTCGGGTCTTCGGTCACCTACGACGTGCAGGTCTTCGATCCCGCCGATCCCGCCGCCTGCGAGCTCAAGGTGCCCGATCTGTGCGTCGGCGGGCCGGGCGTGCGGAAGCTCCTGCGCTTCAGCGTGTTCGCGATCAACCAGGGCGACGCGGATCTGGTCGTGGGCACCCCGGATCCGAACGAGCTCCTGCCGGACGGCTCGCCCAAGTGGGTGTACAGCGCCTGCCACAAGCACTTCCACTTCCAGACCTTCGCCCGCTACGAGCTGCGCCCGCGCGGCGGGACGTCGCCGGTGCTGCTCGGGCAGAAGCGGTCGTTCTGCGTCGAGGACACGAAGAAGGCCGACGCCGCGGCCCCCGATGCGAAGCGCTACGGCTGCAATCCGGCCGGGCTCAACACCCAGGGCGTGCAGGTCGGATGGGGCGATCTGTACCCCAGCAACCTCGCCTGCCAGTGGATCGACATCACCGATCTGGCCGCCGCCGGCGACTACGATCTCTGCGTCTTCATCAATACGGCGGGGCTGCTGCCCGACGCCGATCCGGCGAACGACCAGGGCTGCGTGCCGGTGACCATCGCCGCGCCCGCGCCGGGGAGCCCGGCGCCCAAGGTCACGGTGCTGGCTCCGCACGCGCGCAAGAAGGTGCGCGTGGGCAAGCGGCTCAAGATCGCCTGGAAGAAGAAGGTGAAGGGCGGCGACCTGCGCTTCGTCGAGGCGTACGTGTCGACCGACGACGGCGCCACGTGGCGGTTCGCCGGCGCCACGAACAGCGCAAGCGCAACTCGGTGATCTGGACCGTGCCCGCCGACGCCGTGAGCGACACCGCGCGCGTGAAGGTCGTCGTGTGGATGCGCACCGCGGGCGATCCGACCGACGCCGCCAGCATCGTCAGCGCGGCGCGCACGAGCGGCCCGTTCCGGATCGTGCCGTGAGGAGGAATCGGATGACACGAGGATGGACGGTCGCCCTGCTGCTCGGGCTGGGCCTTGCGGGACCGACGGCGGCCGCGCGGCTGCCGAAGATGACGCTGCCACTCGTCCAGGCGCAGTGCGAGGGCACGCCGCCGGGGCCCTGTCAGCCGGCGTTCGCGTTCCGCGACGGGACGGCCGTGCTGACGACCGCGAAGGAGCCGGCGCCCACCTGCCCCAAGACCGGGAAGCCGTCGGAGACGCCCGGCGGCCGGGTCACGATGGCGGGCGTCACCCGGAACGGCGCGCCCTACGCGGGGTCGCTCGTGGTCGAGGTGACGAACCAGACGACGTTCGGGTCCGACGGCGGCGTCTGCGCGCTCAACGGGCTGCAGATCACGACCTCCACGCTGCTGGGGACGCTCACGTGCCGCGGCGGCAAGTGCAAAGGCCCGCTGCTGCCCTTCGCCTGTCTGCCGTCCGACTGCACGCGCGCGCCGATCACGACCGAGCTGCGCCTCCTCGAGGTGCTCGACGCGCCCACGATCGAGGGCGGCAAGGCGATCGCCCGCCCGGGTCTGTTCGTCGCGCCCGCCAAGTAGCGTCGCTCAGGACCGGACCTCGCGGACGGCGTCGGCCAGGCGACCCACGCCCTCGGCGATCTGCGCCGGGGTGAGCGCGCAGAAGGGCAGGCGCACGAAGCGCTCGCCACCCCCCTCGGGGAAGAAGGCGAGGCCGTCGGCGAGGTTCAGGTTGCGCTTCGCCGCCGCCGCCCGCACCGCGGTGGTGGTCACGCCCACGGGCAGCGTGACGGAGATGAAGAAGCCGCCGTCGGGGCGGGTCGCCTGGGCGTCGGGCATCGACCGGTCGATCGCCTCGAGGCAGGCGGCGAGCCGCGGGCGCGTACAGCGCCTTCAGCCGCTCGATCTGCGGCGGCAGCAGTCCACGCCGGCACCACTCCCAGGTGATCGCCTGTGCAACATAGCCCGGGGAGATGTAGGTGTCCTCGGCGACCTTCGCGACCTTGGCGACGACCGCGCGGATCGCCGACGAGGTAGCCGACGCGGACGCCCGGCGCGATCAGCTTGGTGAACGAGCCCATGTGCAGGACACGCTGCGGCGCGAGCGACCGGAGCGTGGGCTCCTCGGCGCCGCGATAGCGCAGCAAGCGGTAGGGCGCGTCCTCGAGCACGTGGACGCCGTGCTGCTCGCACAGCTCGACGATCCGCCGGCGCTTGGCGCCCGAGCAGGTCGCACCCGCCGGGTTCTGGAAGTCCGGGATCGTGTAGAAGAGCTTCGGGCGCGTGCGGCGGATCGCGGCCTCGAGCGCACCGACGTCGGGGCCGTCCGGCTCGAGGGGAACGCCGACCACGGTCGCGCCGTGGCGACGCAGCATGGTGATCGTCCGGTCGTAGGTCGGCGACTCGGTGAGCACGACGTCGCCGGGCTGGAGCAGCGCGAAGCAGAGGAACTCGACGATCTGCAGCGAACCGTTGGCGGCGAGGACCTGCGACGGCTCGACGCCCTGCCACTCGCGCCAGCCACTCGCGCAGCGGCGCGAACCCGGTCGAGGGTCCGTACTGCAGCACGACGTCGCCCTGCGCCCTCAGCACCGCCGAGGCGGCGGCGATCAGCTCGTCGGTGGGGAAGGACTCGTTCGCGGGGACGCCGCGGGTGAAGTTGATCGGGCTGAGCTCGGGCATGGGGCCTCCGGGGGCTGCACTGTAGCGCGTCAGCCGACGAAGCGCACGGGGAGCGCCGTCGGCGAGCGGAACGCCAGGCCCGTGATCCGCGGCGCCGGCGCGTCCGGGTCGAGACGCAGGTCGCGGAGGCGATCGAGGACGGCGGTGAGGGCGATCTCGGCCTCGCGCATCGCCAGATGGTAGCCGAGGCAGTGGTGCCGACCGAAGCCGAACGAGAGGTGATCGTCGGCGCGGCGATCGAGGTCCCAGGCGTCGGCGTTCGCGTAGTGGCGCTCGTCGCGGTTGGCCGACGCGACGATCACCATCAGCACCTCGCCCGCGCGGATCGGCTCGGCGTCGAGCTCGGTGTCGCGGGTCGCCTGGCGCGACACCATCAGGACCGGCGTCTCCCAGCGCAGCGTCTCCTCGATCGCCCAGCGCACGAGGGTCCGGTCGTCGCGCACCCGCTCCAGGCGCGCGCGGTCGGCGAGCAGCGCGAAGAGCATGCTGCCGATCAGGCGGTAGGTCGTCTCCGCGCCGGCGGGCAGCAGGAGCCGGAGGAAGCTCACCACCTCGTCGTCGGTGAGTCCCGCCCCGTCGACCGTGCCGGTGACGAGCTTCGTGATCACGTCGTCGCGCGGCTCGGCGCGGCGCTGGCGCACGATCGGCAGGAGGTACTCGCGCAGCGCCGCGGCGGCGGCGAGGCCGCGCGCGACGTCGCGGGTGAAGCTGATGATGTCGACGGCCCACTCCTGGAACTGCGGGTAGTCCGCGCGGGGAACGCCGATCATGTGCGCCATCACCTGGACCGGGAAGCGCGCCGTGAACTGCGCCACCAGATCGGCGCGTCCCGCCGCGGCGAGGTCGTCGATCAGCTCGTCGGCCAGCTGCCGCATGACGGGCTCGAGCGCCTCCAGTCGCTTGGCGGCGAAGACCTGCTGCACCAGCATCCGATGGCGGGTGTGCTCCTTCCCGTCCATCTCGATCAGCGTCCGCCCCATGATCTTCCCGACCTCGACGTTCGACCTGCGACGAGAAGGTCTCCGCATCCTTCAGCACCGCCAGGCAGTCGTCGTACCGCCCCACGATCGTGCACGGCCGCGTCATCATCTCGATCCGCGTCGCCGTGTTCATCCGCAGCGCCGCGAACATCGGATACGGATCCGGATGATCGAAAATGAGCTGAGGATCGAACCCCGCCGCCATGTCGTCCATAGGCAGCGCGTTCTAGCGCACGCGCTCGCGCGAGGACCAGTGGTGAATGCCATCGCGCGGACGCGGTGGTCGTGCGGGGCTCGGCGCGCGCGCGGAGGCGACAAGCGCGCGCGGCCTACTCCGCCTATGGCTCCGTAGCGGCCGCGCTCTGCGCCTCCGCGGGGGCACCGGCCTCCGCCCCACCACCGCACGCACACGGCGCCGACCGCCCCGGGTTGACGTGACGAGCGTGCGCTTGTTACGCGTGCCCGTCGTGCAGGCACCCGATCCCGACGTCATCGCGACGCGTCCCGGCGAGGAGCTCGACGCCGCCGCCGTCGGCCGCTACCTCGAGGGCAAGATCCCAGGGCGCGACGGGCACGCCGGAGATCTGGCAGTTCCCGGGCGGCCACGCGAACCTCACCTACCTGATCCGCTACCCGCAGCAGACCTACGTGCTGCGACGCCCGCCGCACGGCGACCTCGCGGCCGGCTCGCACGACATGGGACGCGAGTACCGCGTCCTGTCGATGCTCTAGCGCGCGTTTCCCGCTGGCGCCGCGCGCCTACGTCTACTGCGAGGACCAGAGCGTCATCGGCGCGCCGTTCTTCGTGATGGAGCGTCGCCGCGGCGTGGTGGTGCGCCGCGAGGTCCCGCCGCAGTTCGGCGGCGGCGCGGACCCGGCGCAGAACCGCAAGCTCTCCGAGGTCATGATCGACACCCTGGCGGAGTTCCACGCCGTCGACTACCGAAGGCCGTCGGCCTCGAGACGCTCGGCAAGCCGGACGGCTTCCTCGCGCGCCAGGTGAAGGGCTGGACGGAGCGCTGGGAGCGCGCGCAAGACCAAGGACGTGCCCGACGGCCGAGGCGGTCGTCCGGTGGCTGACGGACGCGATGCCGGCGTCGCCGCCGCCGACGCTGGTCCACAACGACTGGCGGCTCGACAACATGGCGGTCGCCGAGGACGACCCGGGCGCGTGCGTCGCCGTGTCTACGACTGGGACATGTGCACGCTCGGCGACCCGCTGACGGACCTCGGCACGCTGCTGTCGGCCTGGATACGAGGCGGGCGAGGACGTACGAGTTCCTCGCCGCGATGCCGTCGCGCACGCCCGGGCTTCATGACCCGCGCCGAAGCGATCGAGCGCTACGGCGCAGCAGAGCGGCCGCGACGTCTCGAAGCATGCCGTACTACTACGTCTTCGGCCTCTTCAAGATGGCGGTCGTCGTGCAGCAGCTCTACTACCGCTGGCACAAGGGTCAGACGAAGGACGAGCGCATGGCGGGCGGCGAGGTCGTCGCCGAAGGGCTGATGAAGCTCGCGCACCAGCACCTGACGACGCACGGCTAGCGCCGCCTACTTCCAGGGATCGAAGGTCCCGAAGCTCCAGAGCTGGCCCTGGGGATCGCGGCAGGTGTAGCCGCGGCCGCCGTAGCCCTTGTCCTCGATATCCATCACGATCTCGGCGCCCGCCGCCTTCGCCCGCGCGTAGTGCGACGTCGGCGTCGTCGACGACGACGTACGCGCTCTGCGTCACCGCTCGACCTTTCGTCGCCGGCTCCTGCAGGCGCCCGAAGGCGTCGTCGTGCACGGAGCCGAGCATGATCATGCCGCCGCGGTAGACGAGTTCGGCGTGTGCGACGGCGCCGTTCTCGCCGGGGACCACCAGGTGCCGCTCGAAGCCGAAGGCCCGGCAGAGCCAGTCGATCGCCGCGCCCGCGTCGCGGTAGCGCATGGTCGGAATGACGTTCGCGCCCATGGCGTCCTCCTCGGGGCGACCGTACTACCGCGTCGCACCGACCGACAAGCGTCGCTGCGCCGCCAGGACGGCGAAGAATCCGACGTGGGCGAGGTTCGGCGCGGCCGGCGTGAGGAAGGCGCGCAGCGCCGCCGTTGGCAGGCCGGCGAGAGCGAGCACGACGGTCAGCAGCGCGGGGGTCGTCCACGCAATCCACCGCGGCAGCGTCGACGCTCCCCGGGCGACGTCCCGCGCGAAGACGATCGACGCCCACGCGACGAGGACCGCCGAGATCGCCCAGAGCAGCGGCAGGGTGACGCCGCTGTCGGCGACGGTGGCGATCGGATCGCGCCGCGGACCGGCCGCATCCAGGTCGGCGGCGACGAGGCGCGCCGTCAGCCCGTGGATGATCGCGCCGAGCAGCGCCGCTCCGGCCCCGGCCGCGCGGACGACGCGCCCGGAGGCGGGCCGCGCGAGCAGACCGCCCGCCGCGCCGTACCCGAGCGCGTAGAGCGGGATGCCGAGGACGCCGAGCGCACCGCCCAGCCACACGGCGCCCAGCGCGGGGCGGCCGCCGTTGGCCGCCCAGAGCAGGAGGAGGTCGCCCGACGTTGCCACCACGGCGGCGAGGGTGGCCACGCGGGCGGCGGTCACTCCGGCCATCGCGGCGCGCACGGCGCGGACTCTCCGGGAGTTGCGCTCGCCTGGCAAGTCCCGGCCCTGAAACGACATCGGGGCCTGCCGCCGAGCGACAGACCCCGATGCGTACGGTGATGTCGACGCCCGTCAGGTCTGCATGGCGAGCCGGCGGAGCGCCATCATGACGGCATCCTCTCGCGATATCTCTTCTGCGCGACCCTGCCGGTTGACGATGCGCACACGCGCGCCGATCGTCCGTTCGACGGTCAGACCCGCCTGCTCCAGGAACTCCTGCGCGATGCACATCTCGGCGGCCGACACGTGCATCGTGCCCGCCGCCAGCCACTCGTCGACCATCCGCGGCGCGGCGAGCTCGAAGCGCGCCACCACCTTCCGCGGGCGGTCTTCCAGGACGTTCTGCTCGATCATGTCACCCTTGCCCTTTCTGCACGGGGATGGATCAGAGCAAGACTCCTGCCGCGGAAACGAGCAGGCGGCGCATGGGCGCCGTCCGCGAAGTGTGTCACGGGTGGCACACCTGGGCGGGGTTCGGCACACCCGTGCCAGGGACATCGGCGGGCTCAGCGCCGACCGTCGTTCGCGCGACCTCAGGACTCCGCGGCGCGTGCGCAGGCCACGCAGGTCGCCACCTCGGGCAACGCCTCGAGGCGCCCGGCAGCTATGGTCTCACCGCACGTGACGCAAAGACCGTACTCACCGCCCGCGAGTCGTACGATCGCGGCGCGGAGCTGGACCACGTGGACGCGCTCGTCGGCGTCGAGCGCGTCGAGTACCTCGTCGTTCTCGAGGATGGCCGCGTTGTCCTCCCAGTCGGTGCCGAGTGGCGTTCGCTCCCGGCGCAGGCTCGACGTCACCTTCGCGTGACGTCGGAGCACCTCCGCCAGCTTCGCGTGCAAGCGACCGCGGATCGCGTCGCGCTCGATGGGAGTCATGATTCCTCCGCGGCCCGATGGGCCTCATAGGTGGTGTAGACGTACACGGGGATCGACAGGTCCCCGAGATGTCGTTCGATCAGCGGTCGGACCGCGTCCCAGTGGAGTCCTCCGACGCCGGTCGCGAGACGGGGCAGCGCCACGCTGGTGAAATGCTCCTCGTCGATCACCCGGCGGAGCGCCCGCAGGCAGTGGTTGACGTGCTCGACGCTGGCCTTGCCGGGACGCGCCCCGTGATCGTACGCGGCGTCCTGCGTGAAGAGGTTGACGATGCGTACGCCCGGTCCCCCCCAGAGCCACAGGCTGCCGCTCTCCGGGTGGCTCTGTCGGCAGTGATGCCGGAAGTCCTTGTAGAGCGCCGGCCATCGCTCCCGGATCGCGAGCGCGAGCCCGTGGGCGAAATCGTCGTTCGGAGAAACGCCGTGGGCCAGCGCCTGGGCTTTCGACAGGAGGATGTCGCCTCGGACCTCTCGGATCATCGTCACTCCCCTCGCTCGCGGATTCCGACCTGTGCGAACGATGGAGATCGCGTTTCCCACCGCTGCCCGTATCGGCGCCCGTCGCGCCCGTTTCGCGGCGCTCCGGGCGTTCATTAGCAAGGGGGACGCCGGAAATCGGAGGTCCTAGACCCGTACGCTGTCGAGGAAGTCCAGGACCTCGCGGTTGAAGACGTCGGGCGTCTCGAAGTTGAAGCCGTGGCTGCCGCCGGGAATCTTCACCAGCGTCGCGCCGGGGATGTGGCGCGCCAGCAGGTCCGAGTTGGCCGGCGGGATCAGGCGATCGGCGTCGCCGGTGATGACCAGCGTCGGCGCCGTGATCCCGTGCAGGCGGTCGGTCGCGCGTGGCCCATGACCGCCTCGACCTGTCCGAGGATCGCCTCCATGCTGAAGCCGTACTGGAGCGCGCCGGCGAACAGCTGCATGCAGCTTGCGGCAGCTCGGTCGCGATGAACTCCTGATTGAAGACCAGCGGCAGCAGGTGCTGGAAGAACATCATCGGGTTGAGTCGCGCTCACGTCGATCTGCATCTCGCCGGCGGCGTCGACGCTGCCGCCGAGCGCGCCGAGCGAGAACTGGCGGGCTGGCGCTCGACGTCCGCGTCGGGCTTCGGGGTAGCGTGCACGCGAGCACGAGGCCGCGCACGCGCGACGGGATGCCGCAGCGCCAGCTCCTGCGCGATCATGCCGCCCATCGACACGCCGACGCACGTGCGCGCGCTCGATGTCGAGGGCGTCGAGCAGGCCCGACGGCGTCGTCGGCCATCTGGTGGATGGTGTACGGCCCGGCGGGCTTGCTGCTGCGCCCGACGCCGCGATTGTCGAAGACGATCGTCCGGTAGCGTTCGCGGAACGCCGGTGTCTGCAAGATCCACCCGGTGGAGTCCGTGGCGAACCCCATGATGCAGAGCAACGGGTCTCCCGAGCCGAGGTCCTCGTAGTACAGATCGATCGGGCCGATGGTGGCGGTGCTCATTGGTCTCATGGGCTAGCAGAGGGCCCGGGCGCAGGCCAGCCGGGGTCGCGGTCAACCGAATCCGTCCAGGGGGTCTTGGGAGGGCATGCGGTGTGGAGTCGTGGTGAGGTCGTTCGGGCTGCTCCTGTCGCTCGCCGTCTGGGTGCCCGCCGTCGGCGCCGAGCTGGTGCCCCTGGACCGGCTCGATCCCCAGCTGCGGCGCCTGGTCGTGCCCGAAGCGGGCCCGGTCCGTCGCTCGCCGCGGCTCGTGCCGGTCGACGGCCCGTGGCTCGAGCGCGGCCAGGTGCACGTCGCCGTCCGCCTGACCGCTGCAAGCCCCGAGTCGGAGGCCGCCCTCCGCGCCGCCGGGCTCACCGCCACGCGCCGGACTGGCACGACCGTCGAGGGCTGGCTCCCGGCGAGCGGGCTCGCCGGCCTCGCGGTCCTCGCCGAGGTCCGGTCCGTCCGTCCGGTGCGTCCCGGCCGGCTGCGGGCCACCGCAGACATCCCCGCACGCGCCGACCTCGCACGCGCAACCGGGTACGACGGCACCGGCGTCGTCGTCGGCGTGATCTCCGATGGCGTCGACGGCCTGCCGAGCGCCACCGTGCCGGTCGACTGCGACCGCGGCGGCGGCTCGGAGGGGCGCGCCATGATCGAGATCGTGAAGACGCTGGCGCCGGGCGTGACGACGCTCTTCTCCGAGGGACTCTCGAGCAGCACGGCCTTCATCGACTCCGTTGCCTGCCTCCAGGCCGCGGGTGCGAACGTGATCGTCGACGACATCGGCTTCTTCGACCAGCCGTTCTTCGAGGACGGGGACGTCGCCCAGGCCGTCTCCACCGCGGTCGCGGCGGGCATCTCCTTCCACTCGGCGGCCGGCAACGAGGCCGAGGTCCACTACGGCGCGCCGTTCTGTCCCACCGCCGGCTCCGCCTACCACGACTTCGCCTGCGGCGGCCGGGTCGACAACAACGACAACATCGAGGTCGCCCCGATGCAGCAGCTCGATTGCGTGCTGCAGTGGAACGATCCCTGGGGTGCGTCGGGCAACGACTACGATCTCGAGCTCTACGACATGGAGACGACGCCGCCGACGCTGGTGACGTCGAGCAACGGCACGCAGACGGGCACCCAGGATCCGTTCGAGGCCATCTCGGTCAGGAACGACTCGGGGAGCGTGGCGCATGCGGGCGTGGCGGTGCGCAAGGTGCGCGGCGCCGACCGCGTCCTCTCGCTCTTCTGCTTCGGTGGCTCGGGGATGGAGCACGTGGACGCGAGCGGCAGCATCGTCGGGCATCCGGCCGTCGCCGGCGTCGTCGCCGTCGGGGCGATCGCCGCCGGGGACGCCGGGCTGAACGACATCGAGCCGTACAGCTCGCGCGGGCCGACCACGGTCTACTTCCCCCGTCGCGAGACGCGCGAGAAGCCCGATGTGGTGGCGTTCGACGGCGTCACGACGACGGTGGCGGGGTTCAGCCCGTTCTTCGGCACCTCGGCCGCCGCCCCGGACACCGCGGCGGTCGCGGCGCTCCTGCTCGACAAGAACGACTGCCGGACGCCGGCCCAGATCCAGGCCGCGCTGACCACGTCGGCCGTCGACCTCGGGGCTGCCGGCTACGATGGGACCTTCGGCGCCGGGCGACTCGACGCGCTGGGGGCGATCGAGGCGACCGGCCTCAAGACCTGCGGGCGTGATGCGGAGTGCGACGACGGCAGCGCGTGCACCGTCGACACGTGCGAGGGGTGCACCTGCGAGCACCGCGCGACGGCCTGCGATGATGGATCACCGTGCACCGTGGACACGTGCGATCCGATCACGGGGTGCATGCACGCCGATCTGTCCGACGGCACCGCGTGCGGCGACGGCGACGTCTGCAACGGCGACGAGATATGTCATGGCGGTGCGTGCACGGCCGGCACGCCACTCACCTGCGATGACGGCAACGCCTGCACCACGGACGCCTGCGACCCGATCGCCGGCTGCACGTCCAGCAGCGCCTGCGACGACGGGGATGCGTGCACGACCGAGACCTGCGATCCCGGGGGCGGTTGCACGAGCACCCCGGTCGAGGGGTTCGTCGGCGTCGCGTGTCTCTGCAGTCGCGGGGTCGCACCCGAGGTGTGCGGTGGGGCGAGCGTTCCGCAGGGCATCGCCCACCGCTTCACCTCCGCCTGCGACGCCGTTGCGCGTGCGGCGCACATGGACGGCAGCCACCGGGCCCGACGCCTCGTTCGCCGTGCGGTGAATCTCCTCGGCCAGGCGGAGCGCACGACGGCGCGTGCGGGGCGTCGCGGGCTCCTCGTCTCCGCGTGCAGCGACGGCCTCGGCGATGCGATCGCGGGAGTGCTGGCCCGCGCGCAGGGGCTCGCCGCGCGCTAGGTCCCGACGCGGGCCGCGCGGGCCGTCGCGCCCATCGCCTCGAAGAGGCGTCGCGCCTCAGCGAGCTCTCGATCCTTGAGCGCGTCGTCGCCACGACGCCGCGCCGCCTCCGCCAGCTCGAGGTGGAGCAGCGGGGCGAAGAGCACGGCGCCGGTCTCGCGGACGTGTGCGAGCCCGAGACGGAGCGCGCCGTCGACCGCACGCCAGTCGGGCTCGATCGCCCCATGCAGCAGCACGCGTCCGAGGGCGAGCTGCGCTTCGCAGCTCCGCACCGCCGTGCCGCGGTGCTGCCCCACGGCGACGGCCTCCTCGGCGGTACGCCGTGCGCGGTCGACCTCGCCGCGGCCGAGGTACGCCTCCGCCAGGCGAGCGAGGGTGCTGGCCTCGAACAGCCCGAGCGCGCCCTCGCGGTGGATCGCGAGCGCGTGCTCGAGCGCGGCCACCGCCTCGGTCCATTCCTCGCGCAGCAGGCAGGCGCAGCCGAAGGCGTAGTACGCCCGCAGCCGCGCGAAGAAGGTGCCCATGCGCTCGGCGACGTCGACGACGTGCAGCGCGTGGCTGAGCGCCACGGACGTGTCGCCCGTCACCTGCGCCGCGTCCACGTAGGACACGTGCGTCCAGCAGAGGACGTCGAGCTCGCCGTGCTCGCGGGCGAGCTGGATCGCCTGCTCCAGCTCGCGGTCGGCCTCGCCGAGGCGCCCCATCCAGTTGATCACCGTGGCGTGGAACGCGAGCAGCCAGATGTAGGGGTTGTAGCCGAAGGGGCCCGCTGCCAGACGCGGATCCTGCCGGGCGAACTCGAGCTTCTCCTCGATCATCGCGACCGCCCCGGCGAGCTGGCCGAGTTCGAAGCGCGCCGCGACCAGCGACGGTCGCAGCGCGATCAGCAGGTCGTCGTCGCCGATGCTCGCGCCGAGGCGATCGGCCTCGGTGCAGCGGTCGAGCGCCTGCTGCAGCTTGCCGGCCATGCGTTGCACGGTGCCGTAGCGGTTCATCAGCATGGCCAGCTCGCGCCTGTCGGCCCGCTGCTCGGCCAGCCGCTTGCCCTCGACGAAGATGGCGGAGGTCTCCTCGTCGGGGAGCCCGAGGCGCCAGCTGAAGTTCAGGATCTGCGTGCACGCAGCGAGCGCGAGGGTGTTGGTCTCCTCGGACTGGGGCAGCGCACTGACGAGCGTGCGCACGTTCCGCCAGTGCTTCATCGCCTCGGCCGGATCGCTCAATCCGACCCACTGCGCCGCCCGCCGACTCCAACGCGCCGCCTCGAGCCGGTCGCCGGCGCCCTCCCAGTGGTGCGCCAGCAGCGCCGCCCGGCGCTCCAGCTTGTCGGGCTCGAGCTCGGCGATGGCCTTCGCGACCGCGGCGTGGGTACGCGCGCGGCGCGACGCCAGCTGCGTGGCGTAAGCGACCTCCTGCGTCAGCGGATGCTTGAAGGCGTACTGTGCCTCCGGGTAGAGCGCGCGCTCGTAGACGAACTCGGCAGCGACCGAGCGCGCGGAGCCGCGCGGCCAGATCGTCGGGCGGCAGCTCGGCGACGCGCTGGAGGACGGGCTCGCTGAACTTCCGTCCGATGACCGCCGCCGTCTGCAGGACGAGCTTCTCGCCCTCGCCCAGACGATCGATGCGCGCCGCGAGCACTGCCTGCACCGTCGCCGGGATCGCGACCTCCTCGACCGGGCGGCGCAGCCGGTAGGCGCCGCGCGTCCCGACCAGGCTGCCGCCGCCCGCGAGCGCATGGACGACCTCCTCGATGAAGAACGGGTTGCCCCCGGTGCGCGCGCGGATGCGTGGCGGCGAGTCCGTCGAGCGAGCGGTGCTCGCCGAGCAGGTCGCGGAGCAGCTCGGCGATCGCCTCCGGGCCGAGCGGCTGTAGCGGCAGCTGCTGGTAGTACGAGCGCTGCATCCAGGGCGCGTGGTACTCGGGGCGGAAGTTCACCAGCAGCAGCGTACGAGTGCCCGGCAGCGCCTCGACCAGGTCGGCGAGGAACGCCTCGCTGCCGCCGTCGATCCAGTGGAGGTCCTCGACCAGGAGCACCTGCGCCTCGTGACGGCTCCGGGCGTGAAGCACCCGCCGCATCGTCGCGAAGAGCTGGCGCTGGCGGGCCGAGCCGCTCATCTTGCCCGTCGGGCGGTCGGGGTCGGGGACGCCGAGGAACTCGAACATGAGCGGCAGGCTCGCCTCGAACGTCTGGTCGAGCAGCAGCAGCCGGCCCGCGATCTTCTCGCGCGCGGCCTGATCCGTGTCCTCCGGGCTGACGCCGAAGTAGCTCCGCAGCAGCTCCAGGACCGGCAGGAACGGGATCATCCGGCCGTGCGGGAGCGCGTGCGTCTCGTGCACGGCGATCCCGCGCGCGAGGCAGCGTCGGGTGAACTCGAAGCACAGCCGACTCTTGCCGACGCCGGGCTCGCCCACCACGCCGACGACCTGTCCGTGCCCCTCGAGCGTCCGCTCGAGCGCGGCATCGATGCTGGCCGTCTCCGTGTCGCGGCCGACGAAGCGGGAGAAGCCGCGCGCGCCCGCGACCTCCAGCCGGGTGCGCAGCGGGCCGACGCCCTCGAGCGCGCAGACCCGCGTCGGCTCGCGCGATGCCCTTCACCGTGAACTCTCCGAGGTCCTCGAGCTCGAAGAAGCCCGTGACGAGGCGCGCGGTGTGATCGGTGAGGTAGGCCTTGCCCGGCTCGCGCAGCTGCTCCATCCGCTGCGCCAGGCCGACGGTGTTTCCCTGCGCCGTGTAGTCCATGCGGAGGTCGTCGCCGATCTTCCCGACGACCACCTCGCCGGAGTTGAGGCCCATGCGGACCGAGAAGCTCACGCCCTGCTCGCGCCGGAGCGCGCGCGCGTAGTGGCGCAGCTCCTCGGTCAGGTGGAGCGCCGCGTAGCAGGCGCGCCGCGCGTGGTCCTCGTGCGCGAGCGGCGCGCCGAAGAGCGCCATGATGCCGTCGCCGGTGTACTGGTTGATGGTGCCCTCGAAGCGGTGCACGCCGTCGGCGAGGATGGTGAAGAAGCGGTCGAGGATGCCGTGCCACGTCTCCGGGTCGACGCGACCGGCCAGCTCCATCGAGCCCTGCACGTCGGCGAACAGCACCGTCACGTGCTTGCGCTCGCCCTCGAGCGCGCTCCGGAGCGTCAGGATGCGATCGGCGAGGTGCGGCGGGGTGTACGCCCGGGGATCGCGCTCAGGGACGGTCGGACGCGGCTCGATCGGCGCGCCGCAGCCGTCACAGAAGCGCGCGCCGCCGGGAAGGACGCGGCTGCAGCGGGCGCAGGTGAGCGCCAGGCGCGAGCCGCAGCTCGCGCAGAAGCCCGCATCATCGCGGTTCTCGTGGCCGCAGGACGGACAGGGCATCGCCGTGCGCCTCAGGTACGACGCCCGCGGCGGCCGATACAAGCGGTCGGACGTCGGGCGGGCAACGGTCGGCTCACGCGAGCGGCAGGGTCACCCGGAACGTGCTGCCCGCGCCCGGCGGCGCTCTCGACCGTGACCTCGCCGCCGTGCAGCGTGACGATCGAGCGCACGAGTGCCAGTCCGAGACCCGTACCGCCGCGCCCGCGGGCCGGGTCGCCGCGCCAGAAGCGCTCGAACACGCGCGCCTGCGCCTCGGCCGGAATGCCCGGGCCGTCGTCGCGTACGTCGAGCGTCGCCGCGCCGTTGCGGGCGCCGACGTCGACCGCGACGTGGCCGCCGGACGGCGTGTAGCGGAGCGCGTTCTCGACCAGGTTGGCGACGACGCGCAGCAGCAGCGGCGCGCTGCCGCGGACGGACGCCGCCGCGCCGTTGCGTGGAAGCGTCAGCGTGATCCCCGCGCGCTCGGCGAGCGCGCTCAGGGCCGGCGCGGCGTCCGCGACGACGGCCCCGAGGTCGACCGTCTCGGCGGGGAGCGCCGTCACGCCGGCGTCGACGCGGGCGAGGAACAGCAGGTCCTCGACCAGCGCGACCAGGCGATCGACCTCCTCCTGCGCGCTGGCGAGGACGCGCCGCGACTCGGTTGCATCCGGCGGCGCCGCGAGCGCGACCTCGATCTCGCCCTTCAGGATGGTGAGCGGCGTGCGCAGCTCGTGCGCGGCGTCGGCGCTGAAGCGTCGCGCGGCGGCGAAGGCGTGCTCGAGCCGCCCGAGCATGTCGTTCAGCACGCCCGCCAGGCGACCGAGCTCGTCGTCGGTGGCGGGGGCGTCGATCCGGCGGGCGAGATCCTCGGCGGTGATCCGCCGCGCGGTCTCGACCATCGCGTCGACGGGTGCGAGCGCGCGCCCGGCGAGCCACCAGCCGCCGGCGGCGGCGCCGGCCAGCGCGAGCGGTGCCAGGCCGGCGAGCACGAGGAGGAAGCGCCGTCGCGCCTCGTCCACCGGATCGAGCGACATGCCGACCTGCACCAGCTGCTCGATGCGACCGTCGCGCACGACCGGTCAGGTGAGCACCCGCACCGGCCCGCCGGCCGGTCCCGGCAGGCGGACGGTCTCGAAGGTCTCACGACCCACCTCGGCGTTGCGGAGCGCCTCGGGGCTGAGCGGCAGGCGGTCGCGCGCGCGGGGCGAGAGTCGCGGGTCGGGGCGCCCGCGCGGGTCGAGGAGCTCGAAGAGTCGGCCGGCGAGCGCGGGCCCCAGCAGCGCCTCGAGCGTCGCGTCGAGGTTCGACGCCGCGGCGGCCTCGCGGCTCGAGCGCGCGATCACCCCGGCGACGGACTCGAGCGACGCGTCGACGTTGTCGCGCAGCCCGCGGTCGAGGAGCAGGTAGCTGGCGGCGCCGAGGACGGCGAGCAGCGCCGCGAGTGCCGCGGTGTACCACAGCGTGAGGCGTGCGCGCAGCGATCGCGAGCCGGTCACGTTCCCGGGCGCCTTCAGCACGTAGCCGGTGCCGCGCACGGTGTGGATCAGCTTCGGCTCGAAGTCGGCGTCGACCTTCTTGCGCACGTAGTTGACGTAGACGTCGATGACGTTGGTGAACGTGTCGTAGCCGACGCCCCAGACGTGCTGGGCGATGACGGCCCGGCTGAGCACGCGCCCGACGTTGCGCAGCAGGAACTCGAGCAGCGCGTACTCGCGCGGGGTCAGCTCGATGCGCCGGCCGGCGCGCGTCACCTCGCGCGTCGCGGGGTCGAGGGCGAGGTCGGCGACGGCGAGCGTCGCGGGGGCGCCGGCGGCGCCCCGCCGCAGCAGCGCGCGGACGCGTGCCAGCAGCTCGGCGACCGCGAACGGCTTGCCCAGGTAGTCGTCGGCGCCGTGGTCGAGGCCGGCGACGCGGTCCTCGACGGTGGTCCGCGCCGTGAGCAGCAGCACCGGCGCGCGATCCCGCGGGCCCGCAGCTCGCGCAGCACGGCGAGGCCGTCGCGTCGCGGCAGCATGACGTCGAGCAGGATCAGGTCCCACTCGCCGTCGAGCGCCTGCGTCAGCCCGGCGTCGCCGTCGTGGGCGACGGCCACCTCGTGGTGCTCGGCCTCCAGCGCGCGGCGGACGAAGCTCGCGACCTTCGGCTCGTCCTCGACGACCAGGATGCGCACGTCAGCCCGGCCGCGCGACGACGACGAGGTCGCCGTGCCCGTCGTACGGCCGGCCGTCGAAGCCGCCGTGCAGGCGTTCGATCGTGAACCCCGCGCGCGCGAGCAGGTGCTCGAGCTCGTAGCGGTGGTACCAGCGCATGTGGAAGGTCTGGGCCTCCTCGCCGAGTGACGCGCCGCCGCGGCTGCGGAGGAAGCGGAAGTGGACGGAGAGCATCTGCGTCGCCACGTCGCGCTCGACGGTGACCATGCGACGGACGGTGATGCCGTCGCGGTCGAAGCGGACGTCCTCCTCTTCGACCTCGGGCGGGCTGCCGAGGCGCTCGTAGTCCGGCGCGAACACGTCGAAGGCGAACCGTCCGCGCGGGGCGACGTGGCGGCGGACGCGCGCGAGGCAGGCGAGCTGCTCCTCGACGGTGCACACGTGCTGGAGGGCACGGAAGGCGGAGTAGATGAGCGGGAAGCGCGCGGCGCCGAGGTCGAACGCGGTCATCGAGGCGCACACGAGCTCGACGCCGGTCGGCGGCGCCTTGGCGCGCAGCTCGTCGAGCATCGCGGCCGACAGGTCGAGGCCGACGGCCGGCACGCCGTCGTGGGCGATCGGCAGCAGGACCCGTCCCGTGCCGCAGCCGAGCTCGAGGACCGGGCCGCCCGTCTCGCGTGCCAGCGCGCGGTAGAAGGCGACGTCGCCGGCGTCGTGGCGGAGGTGCGCGTAGGCCGCATCGTAGTAGCGGGCTCCGACGGGGCCGTACTCGTCGGCCGGCACGGACGCTCCGCTACCAGCTCGTGCCCACGGGAGCAAGACTGTGCTACGCACCGCCGCATGAGCCACATGAGCGTCGAGCGCGCCGACGGCGTCGTGACCATCACCATGACGAATCCGCCGCGGAACTTCCTCACCAACCCGATGGTCCAGGAGCTGGACGTCCTGACGCGGGAGCTCGAGGCCGATCCCGCGGTGCGCGTCGTCGTGCTGACGGGCGGCATCGACGGCATCTTCATCACCCACTACGACGTCGGCGAGCTGCTCCTGGTGTGCGAGCACGAGCCGGTGCTGCAGGCGATCGAGAGCGGCGAGCCGACGCAGATCCACGGCGTGCTGAATCGGCTCGAGCGCATGCGGCCGATCACGATCGCGGCGGTGAACGGGACGGCGATGGGCGGCGGCTGCGAGCTGTCGCTGGCGTGCGACTTCCGGCTGCTGGCCGACGGCGACTTCGGCTACGGGCTCCTCGAGACCAGCGTCGGGATCATCCCCGGTGCGGGCGGGACGCAGCGCATGGCGCGGCTCCTCGGCCCCGCCAAGGCACTCGATCTGGTGCTGCACGGCACCGTGATGACGCCGCGCGAGGCGCACGCGCTCGGACTCGCGCATCGCCTGCTGCCGGCGGCGTCGTTCCGTGCCGGGGTCGCCGAATTCGCGCGCGGACTCGCGGCGCGTGCCCCGCTCGCGCTCCAGGCGGCGAAGCAGGCGATCCGTCAGGGCATGGAACGCCCGCTGGACGAGGCGCTGCGGATCGAGCAGCAGGCGTTCGGCCGCACGCTGCGGACGGAGGACGCGCGCGGGGCGATGCGCGCCTACGTCGAGGGCCGGCCGTTCGGGTTCCACGGCCGGTGAGCGTGGCGGTCGACCTCTTCGTTCCCGGACGACTCTGTCTCTTCGGCGAGCATTCGGACTGGGCCGGCGGCTATCGCACGACGGCGCCGGACCTGGTCGCGGGACGGTGTCTCGTCACCGGGACGGACCAGGGGCTCCGCGCCCGTGCGACGGCGGCGGACGGCGTCGTCGAGATCGCGAGCGTCCTCCCCGACGGGACCCGTCGCGGACCGGTGCGCTGGCCGGCGCGGGTCGAAGCGCTCGCGGCCGCGGCGCGCGACGGTGGATTCTTCAGCTACGCCGCGGGCGTCGCGGCCGAGGTCCTCGCGCACCACGCCGTCGGTGGGCTCCGGCTCGAGATCGGCGCCGCCGACCTGCCGATGGGAAAGGGGCTGTCGTCGTCGGCGGCGCTCTGCGTGCTGGTGGCGCGCGCCTTCTCGCAGGTCCACGGCCTCGGGCTCGAGCCGCGCGCGGAGATGCAGATCGCCTGGGCGGGCGAGCGGCGCGCCGGCTCGGCGTGCGGCCTCATGGACCAGGTCTGCGCCTTCGGCCGGCGGACGGTCCTCATGACCTTCGACGGCGCCGATCTCGCCATCGAGCCCGTGGGCGTCGGTGCGGCGATCCACCTCCTGATCGTGGATCTGCGTGCGGGCCAAGGACACACGCCGCATCCTCGCCGACCTGAACGCGTGCTTTCCCGACGCCGCCGATCCGACGTCGGCCGGCGTGCGCGAGGCCCTCGGTCCCCGGAACGCGACGCTCGTCGCGGCGGCACGGCGGACGATCGAGCAGGGCGACGCCGCGGCGCTGGGCGCGCTGATGACCGAGGCGCAGCGCGTCTTCGACACGCTGGTCGCGCCCGCGTGTCCGGAGCTGGCGGCGCCGCGGCTGCACGAGGTGCTGGCGCATCCCGCGGTCGCCGAGCTGGGATGGGGAGGGAAGGGCGTCGGGTCGCAGGGCGACGGCTGCGCGCAGCTGGTCGCCCGGGGACCGGACGAGCGCGACGCGCTCGCCCGGCGCCTCGGTGACGACCTGGGCGTCTCCTGCCTGCCGCTGACGCTCGACGCTACTTCTTGACGTTCACCATCTGCATCTCGGTGAACTCCTCGTATCCCCACCGGCCGTTCTCGTAGCCGATCCCGCTCCACTTGACGCCGCCGAAGGGCGTCGCGGGCGTGAGGTCGAGGTGGTGGTTCACCCAGCCGGTGCCGGACTCGATCTCCTGCACGACCTCCTCGCCGCGCTCGAGATTGCTGGTCCACACCGAGGCGCCGAGACCGTAGTGGGTGCTGTTCGCCTGCGCGAGCGCGTCGTTCACGTCGCGTGTACTTGATGATCGGCAGCGCGGTGCCGAACTGCTCCTCGTCGACCAGCTGCATGCCGGCGTGCGCGCCGGTGACGATGGTCGGCGGATAGAAGTAGCCGGGGCTGTCGAGGCGCGCGCCGCCGGTCTCGATCGTCGCGCCGTTCTTCCGCGCGTCGTCGACCATGCCCATGACCTTGTCGAGCTGCATCTTGTTGTTGATCGGGCCGAGCTGGGTGTCGGGCTCGAGGCCGTTGCCGACCTTCACCGTCTTCGCGCGCTCGATCAGCGCGTTCGACGATCGGCTGGTAGACCTTCTCGTGGACGTAGAGCCGCTTGATCGCGGAGCAGACCTGCCCGGAGTTCTGGAAGGCGCCCCAGAAGAGGCCGTCGGCGACCGCGGCGGGATCGACGTCGTCGAGCACGATGGCCGGGTCGTTGCCGCCGAGCTCGAGCGTGACGCGCTTCAGGTCGTCGGCCGCGTACGCCGCGATCTTCTTGCCGGTCGCCACGCTGCCGGTGAACGAGATCTTGCGCACCAGCGGGTGCTTGGCGAGCGTCGCGCCCAGCTCGCCGCTGCCGGAGAGGATGTTGAGGACGCCTGCGGGGAGCACGTCTTTCAGGATGTCGCCGAGCATGAGCGACGTGAGCGGCGTGAACGGCGACGGCTTCGCGACCACGGTGTTGCCGGCGAGGAACGCCGGCGCGAGCTTCCACGCCATCAGGATCACCGGGAAGTTCCACGGCGTGATCGCGGCCACGACGCCGAGCGGCTTGCGCACGACCTTGATGTGCTTCTCGCCGTCGTCGCTGATGACCTCGGGCTCGATCTGCAGCGCGGCGTAGTAGCTGAACCACATGGACGCGCCGAAGACCTCGGCCATCGCCGCGGTGAGCGGCTTGCCCTGCTCCTGCGAGAGCAGCATCGCGATGTCCTGCACGCGGCCCTGGATCGCGGCGGCGCACTCGGCGATCTTCGCGCGGCGCAGCGCCTCGTCCGTCCGCCACGTCTTGTACGCCCCGGCGGCGGCGGTCACCGCCTCGTCCACGTGCGCCGTGGAGCCGCGCGGGCAGCTGGCGAACGCGGCGCCGAGCGCCGGATTGATGACGTCGTCGCGCTCCGGCGTCTGCACGATGCGGCCGTTGATCAGCATGCCGTAGTCCATTGGTGAGGCCTCCCCTTGGTGGTGTCGCTCGGCCGAATCTGCCTCGATCGCGTCGGCGAAGGCAAGACCGCACGGGCGGCCCCGGACGTCAGGTGCCGACGAGGCGGAGGGGCAGGATGCGGGCGATGCGCGTGAAGATCGCATCGCGGCTCAGGAGGCCGGCCTGCCGGTCGAGGGCGCACTGCGCCACGTGCGCGTCCGGTGTCGACACGGCCAGGCCCCGGGCGCCGAGCTGTCGGCGGAGCAGCCCCACCCGCACCCAGTGGTCGAGCGGCGTGTCGTGGACCGGGAACTCCCTGAGGAGCCCGATCAGGCTGGCGCGCTCTCGCGGGTGGCGGGCGCCGCTCACCAGCTCGGCGGCGACGATGGGTGCCAGGACGACGACGCGGCGGGCGAGCGCCTCCTCGAGCGCCGGAACCGTCCGGCCGGCGAAGAAATCGATCCAGGCAGACGTGTCAACGACGACGTCGTTCACGGGAGGCCTCGAGGTCGACGTCGAGATGGAGGCGACCACGGAGCGCCAGCGCCTTCTCGAGGCCGCGGGCGCGGCGAACGAGACGCAGCCCCTCGACGAGCGTGTCGGTGATGCCCCGCCCGGTGATGGCCATCGCGTCGGACAGGAGATCGTCCGGCAGATTGGCGGTGATGCGACGCGCTCGGCCCATGTACGAACCGTACCCGCGGTTCATACGGGCGTCAATACATACGTCAATACGGTGGACGCTGGGGTGGCTCGATGCTAGCGTCCGCCGTTCATGTCGATCGCGGCGTTCGATCCGCGGACCGGCACCTACACGGACGGGGTCGTCGCGCGCGGCTTTCCGCTCGGAGGCATCGGTGCGGGCGGGTTCGGCTTCAACACCGACGGCAGCTTCGGCGAGGTGCGCTGCAACAACAACTGGATGTCGCCGATCCCGCCGCCGCGCGGCTCGTTCCTGGCGCTGTTCACCCGTCGCGACGGCGAGGCGCGGACCGTCCTGCTCCGCCGGCCGCCGGCCGCGGGCGAGTACCTGGGCGCCGTCAACGTCCGCGGCACGCGCTTCGTCGGCGAGCTGCCGCGGTTCACGCTGCAGTTCGCCGACGACACGCTGCCGCTCGACGTCACGCGTGACGGGCTTCACGCCGCACGTCCCGCACGACCTCGCGCTCCTCGACGCTGCCGGCCGGCGTCTTCCGCGTCCGGCTGCGGAACCCGGCCGCTGCGCCCGATCGAGGCGTCGGTCCTCTTCAGCGTCGAGAACCTGCTCGGCCGCGGCGGCTCCGGTCACCTGGGCGTCGAGCTGGGCCCCGAATCCGAGATGCGCGGCGTGCACGGGCGCGTGGTGTACGACAGCGTCGCGGGCAACTGGCAGGAGGCGGTGCGCATCGGCGACCGCGTCGGGGTGCGGCTCGGTACCGACCAGCGCTGGGACCCGCGCTCGCACCGCGCCGGCGTGGTGGGCGAGCATCTGCTGCTCGTCGAGCGCGATCCCGCCGCCGAGGTCACCGTCTGCGACGGCTGGGACGCCGCCGCGGAGCGCGCGAGCGTCCTCGACGACTTCGCGCGCGACGGACGGATCGCGTCGCACGCGCCGGGACGGCGCGGCGAGGACGGCGGCTGCCGTCCCGCGGCCGCGGTCGCGGCGCGGATGGTGCTCGCCCCGGGCGCGACGCACGAGGTCGTCTTCGCCCTCGCCTGGTGGATGCCCGACCACGTGACCGAGCCGAGCCTGCCGCGCCATCGCGGCGCCGGGCCGCACGACGGGACGCGCGTCGGGCACGTCTACGAGCGGCACTTCGCCGGCATCGACGCGGTCGCGACACACGTCCTCGACGACCGCGATCGCCTCGAGGCGGCGTCGACCGAGCTGGCGCGCGTGCTGGAGGCCTCGACGCTGCCGGAATGGCTCCGTCGCTGGCTGCTGAACGCCGCCGACTCGAGCGTCTGCAACACCGTCGTGCCGGCGGACGGCACGCTCTACACGCTCGAAGGCATGGACTGGCACTGGCCGATGGGCGGGCTCACCGGCACGAACGACCAGCGGCTCTCGGCGCATCCGTACATGGCCACGTTCTTCCCCGACCTCGACCTGCGCGAGCTCGACGCCTTCCGTCGCCTCGCCGACGCGCGGGGTGCGATCCCGCACGGCAACGGCAACTGCGACCTCGGGCTCGGCACGACCGACGTGCCGTACGGCTGGCCGATGTTCATCAAGGACTTCCTGCCGGCGAAGGAGTGGACGGACCTCACGATGTCGCTGGTGCTGCAGGTCGGGCGGCACTGGCGGGTGAGTGGGCGCGACGAGATCCGCGATCGCTTCTGGCCGGCGCTCGTGCGCGGCATGGAGTATCTCCACGGGCTCGCGCCGCGTGGCGTGCCCGAGGGCGGCACGACGTACGACGTCTGGGACTTCCCGGGCGTGTTCGCGTACTCGGCCACGCTCTACCTGGCGACGCTCGGATGATGGAAGCGATGGCGCCGGCCGCCGAGCGTGCTGTGGCGCAGCGATATGCGGAGCGGGCCGCCGTCTGCGCCCGTCGACTCGACGCGCTCTGGGACGACCGCGGCTACTTCCGCACGGCGGACGACACCGACACCATCTTCACCGCCGCTCTGGCCGGCGACTGGTGCGCGCGGTGGGTGGGGCTCGATCCCGTCGTCGATCCGGAGCGCGCCGCGAGCCACCTCCGGACGCAGCATCGGCTGTTGATCGACGGTGCGCGCGTGGCGGCCGGCGATCGCTTCCGTCCGCTCCCGTGGGCCGAGGCCCGGCCGGACGGCACGCCCGTCGCCCCGCCGATGGCGCAGGGTCTGCCGCGGGGCGAGGAGATGACGTACGTCTGGCAGGTGATCTCGTACCAGGCCTGCGAGCAGCTCTACCTCGGCCAGGTCGACGCCGGCATGGACACGCTGCGCATGCTGCACGATCGCCTCTGGCACGACGGCAACGGCTGGAGCGGCGGGCTCCGCGGCAACGGCGAGTCGGTCTACATGACGCACCCGGCGCTGTGGGCGGTGCCGCACGCGCTCGGCGGCGTCGCGCTCGACGTCCCTGGTCGGCGGCTCGAGATCGGACCGCGGGTGAGCGGGCGGACGCCGTTCTTCTTCCCCGCCGTGTGGGGCATGGTGGAGCACGATGCGACGAGCGGTGCGACGACGATCGAGGTGCTGCGCGCGATCGGCGACCCGGTGACCGTCGACCGGGTGGTGCATCGTCCGGTGATGGGTGACGCCCCGGACGGTCGCTGGGTCCGTGACCCTCGCCGCCGGCACGCGGGTGGAGGTTCGATGAAGTGGCTGCGCATCCTGCTCGTGTTCGTTCCGCTCACGGTCGCGGCGCACTGGCTCCACTGGCCGGCGTGGGTCGTGCTCGCCGTGTCGTGCCTCGCCATCGTCCCGCTCGCCGAGCTGGTGGGGGAGGGGACGGAAGCGGTCGCCGCCACCGTCGGTCCGCGCTGGGGCGGCCTGCTGAATGCGACCTTCGGCAACGCCGCCGAGCTGATCATCTCGATCGCCGCGATCCGTGCCGGCCTGATCGAGCTGGTGAAGGCGTCGATCACCGGATCGATCCTCGGCAACATCCTCTTCGTGCTCGGCCTGAGCCTGCTGCTCGGCGGGTGGCGCAACGGCGTGCAGCGCTTCGACCGCGCCGCCGCGGGCACGAACGCGACGATGCTCATCCTGGCGGTCGCCGCGCTCCTCATCCCGTCGCTCTTCGGTCACGCGATCGAGTCGCGCAGCCATGCGGACGTCGAGCGGCTGAGCCTCGGCGTCGCCGCGGCGATGATGCTGATCTACGTGCTCGGCCTGGTGTACGCACTGCGCGCGCCCGAGCGGACGCGGGACCAGCCGATGGCGCACGGCCCCGGCGCGGCGCCGCACTGGCGGCTGCGGACGGCGGCGGCGGTGCTGGGCGGCGCGACCGTGGCGATCGTCGTCGTCAGCGAGATACTCGTGCACGCGGTCGAGCCGGTGGTCGCGCAGTTCGGCCTGAGCGAGTTCTTCCTCGGCGTCATCCTGATCCCGATCATCGGCAACGCCGCCGAGCACCTCGTCGGCGTGCAGATGGCGGTCAAGAACCAGATGGACCTGAGCATCGGCATCTCGATCGGCTCGGGCCTGCAGATCGCGCTCTTCGTCGCGCCGGTGCTGGTGTTCCTCGCCCCGCTGCTCGGCCACGAGCTGACCCTGGTGTTCAATCACTTCGAGATCGTCGCCCTGTTCGCGTGCGCGGTCATCGCGGCGCTGGTCTGCCTCGATGGGCGGTCGAACTGGCTCGAGGGGGCGCAGCTGCTCGTGCTGTATGCCATCCTCGCGCTGGCGTTCTACTACTTGCCGACGGGGGCGGCTGAGATCGGGTGAGCGGTGATTGCCGACGAGGTGGCGCGGGGGTGGTCGGGGGCTCCGCTCAGACGCTGCGCGGCTTCAGCGGTGCGTCTGCTCACGGAACGACGGTGCGCCGCTCCGCGATTCGCTCCGCCCCCGACCACCCCCGCGCTGGGCACTGACGGCAATCGCAGCCCACGGCGCAGCCGCGCCGGTCGCTTCGCTCCGGCGACGGTGTCGCGGCGGTGCGGGCACGGTGCATCATGCCATCCTGTTCGACATTGGGCCACATCAACGGCAACGCTTACGGCTATGGACCGCCTCCCAGCGGAAGCGTTGAGCGGGGGATGGATCGGCACTGCTTTGACGGACACGGTTCGTCGCCATCCGATCCCAGCGCTGGCCCTGATGCTGGGCGGAGTCTTGGCCTACGGTTGGACGGAGCGGTGCCCGTGCGCTGACGAGCTCAAGGCTCCGGCTCTCGTCCTCTTGTACGTATCCGGGTTCCTGCAGTTGGGCGTTACCCTGCTCGTCATGCAGCGACAGAACTTCGGACTCTTCGTCGCGTACTTGCTGGCGGCTCTCGGCATCGAGTGGGCGCTCGTACTACGCGACTGGATTGCTCTGCTGATCCGAGTCGCGGCTCAACTCTTGCGACGAGATGCGACGCGCGTCCTGGCGCTGCGCGGGGCGGGGCCGAGGGTGGAGCGACTCGCGGAGTCCGCGCACCGACGCCTCAGCCGTGTGCGCGCGCTGAAGCGGCGAAGCGTCGGAGCGGAACCCTCGGCCCCGCCCCGCGCTCCGCAAGCCGAGACGAGGGTCAGAGGGCGTCCAGAAACCCAACCAGGGCCTCGCAGAACGCGTCCGGCCGCTCCAGATGCGGATGGTGGCCGGAGCCGGGGATGGCGACGCGGTGTGCCCGCAGCAGGGCGAGCCGGCGGTCGGTCTCGGCGGGCTCGAGGCGCAGCGGACTCTCGGCGCCCTCGACGTAGAGGACGGGGCACGTGATCCGGCGCCAGAATCCCTCCGCCTGCGCGACCAGGAAGGGCTGCGGGGACGTGGTCTGGTGCAGCGGATCGAACTTCCACGCGCGGCCGCCCTCGGTCTCGCGGCTCCCGTGGACCGCCATGTGACGGACGACGTCCGGCGGGAAGCGCGGAAAGCGTTCGGCGAGGCGGACGGTGCCCTGATGGAGCGTGAACGGACGGGACGTCCGTGTCGATGCGCGCTCCAGATCGCCGATCCACGTGGCGAAGCGCTGCGGCGCGCTGGCCGTCCCCATGTCGGGCGGCCCGAGCCCGTCCACCAGAACGAGGCCGCGCACGCGCTCGGGCTCGGTGCCGGCCCACAGCATCGCCGCGGTGGCGCCCATCGAGTGCCCGACGAGCGCGACGCGGCCGCCGAGCGCGCGGACGACGAACGCGACGTCGCTGGCGTAGTCGGCGAAGTGATAGTAGCCGCCGGCGCCCATCCAGCCGGAGTCGCCGTGGCCTCGCAGATCGAGCGCCGCGGCACGGTAGCCCGCCGCGGCGAGGCGCGGCCCGACCAGGTGCCACGCATGCGCGTGCTCGAGGAAGCCGTGCAGCAGCAGCACGACCGGGCCATCGTCGTCGCCCCACTCGAGCCAGTGGAGCGTCAGCCGGTTGGCGGTCGTGGTGCGATCGCGCGGCGTCACGGGCGGCAGCAGGAGGGTGACCCAAGATGGGCGGCGAAGCGAGGCGAGCGGGGCGCGAGCGAGAGCGGCAAGCGCAGCGACGACCGACGAGGCGTAGCCTCGGCTACGCCGCAGGAGGAAGGAGCGAGCACGCCGCTCGCAGCCGCCCCCCGCTCGCCGCAGCCGATGCCCATCTTGGTCACCCTCCTAGCAGCTGGGTCCAGACGAGCGAAGCGTGGCCCGCCGGACCGCAGCCGTGCTACAGGGCGGCAATGCTCGCGAAGCAGCTGCATCACGCGTCCTTTCCCATTCGCGACCTTGAGCGCTCGCGTCGCTTCTATGCCGGCGTGCTCGGGCTCGAGGAGGCGCCGCGGCCCGATCTCGGCTTCCCCGGAGCGTGGTACCGGGTCGGCGACGGGCAGATCCATCTGCTGCAGACCCCGCCGGGCGTCGACGTCGGTTCGCGACCGCCGACGCTCAACCCGATGGCGCCGCACACCGCCCTGGCGATCGACGACTATGCGCGTGTGCTCGCCGCGCTCCGCTCGCACGGGGTCGAGGTGCTCGAGACGGCGCCCGAGATCGGACAGATGTGGGTGCAGGATCCCGACGGGAACATCCTCGAGCTGATCGCGCCGCCCATGGGGCGCTGACGGGCTCCTTACTCGAGCGCGCCGGCGGTGACGAGCGCCGTGATCTGCTCGTCGGAGTAGCCGAGGACCTCGGCGAGGACGCGCTGGTTGTCGCGCCCGAACGTGGGCGCGGGTCCGACGACCTGCGCCGGCGTCCGCGAGAGATGGAAGCGCGAGCCCTCGACGGTGACGGTCCCGCCATCGGGATGGGCGATCTCGACGAAGTGGCCGCGATGCCGGAGCTGGGGGTCGGCGAGACAGGCGGCGCTGTTCTGGACCGCGTGCGCGGCGACGCCCGCGGCCTGCAGCCGCAGCGTCAGCGTCGCGGCGTCGTGCGACCGCGTGGCGTCGGCGATCACCGCGTCGAGCGCGTCCGCGTTCGCGCGCCGCGCGTCGGGGCCGACGAAGCGGGCATCGGTGACGAGGGCTGGGCGATCCAGGATCTCGCCGAGCGCACGCCACTCCGCGTCGCCACAGGCAGCGATCGCGATCCACTGATCGTCGCCCGCCGTCGGGTACACGCCGTGCGGCGCCAGGTCGCGATCGCGGTTGCCCACCCGCCCCTGCACGCGGTGGTTGACGGTCCAGTCGAGGAGCGCCGGCCCGAGGAAGTGCAGCGACGCTTCCGCCTGCGAGAGGTCGATGTACTGTCCCTCGCCGGTGCGTCGCCGGTGGTCGAGTGCGCCGAGGATGGCCGCCGCCGTGAACCGCGGTGAGACGTAGTCGGTATACGCGCTGAACGGACCGGCCGGCGGGCGATCGGGCCAGCCCCCGAGGTTGGAGAAGCCGGAGATCGCGGCCGCCAGGTTGCCGTATCCGGCGTAGCGCGCGAGCGGACCCGTCTGTCCCATGAGGCACGAGCTCACCATGATCACGTTGGGCTTGATCGCGCGGACTCGCTCCCAGTCGAGCCCCCAGGCGCGCATCGCCCGCGGCGAGAACGATTCGCACACCACGTCCGCCCAGCGGACCAGGTCGAGGGCGACGGCGCGGCCGCCCTCGCTCGTCAGGTCGAGCGTCAGCATCAGCTTGCCCGTGTTGAGGTTCTGGAAGCAGCCGGAGCGCTCGGTCCCGAGGTCGCCGTCGCGGTACGGCGCGAGGGTGCGCGCGGTGTCGATCCGTCGCGTCGACTCGACGCGCACGACCGTCGCCCCGTAGTCGGCGAGCACGCGCGTCGCCGACGGGCCCGCCATCACCCAGAAGAAGTCGAGCACCTTCACGCCGGCGAGCGGGAGAGCGTCGCGTGCGTCGTCGCCGCGCGACGGGCAGGCCGGGCGTGGCAGCTCGGCCAGGACCTCGGCGGTGTGCTCGCCGAGCCGCGGCGCGCGACGCCGGTAGGCGATGGGCGTCGCCGACAGCCGTGCGAACGGGCCGGGCACGACGACGGCGTCGTGCCCGGCCGGCGCCGGCATCGTTCGCCAGAAGTCGCGGGCGGCCAGCTGCGGACTCGCGACGACCTCGTCGATGGTGGCGACCGGCGCGATCAGCAGGCTGCGCTCGAGCGCCGCGGCGAGCAGCTCGGCCTTCGTCCGTTGCATGGTGAAGGCCTCGACCAGCGCCTTCACGCGCTCGAACTCGGCGATCGGCTCCGCCCCCGACCGCAGCAGCTCGGTGTAGCCGATCCAGTCCTTGTCGCGCGTCGCCGCGTCGCAGCCGCCCTCGTCGTGGATCCAGTGCATGAGCCGCCGGGTGAACAGGCCGATCGCCGAGCCGAACAGGAACGTGATCGCGACCCAGCCGTCGCGGGCGCGGAAGAGGAGTCGCATCACCAGGGGGCCGTGCTTGAGTCCGCCCGCCAGCCGGTGGACTTCGGGTGCGTTCAATGCCGAAGCCAGGATGTACGACTGGGTCGCGAGCGCGACCGCCTGCTGCGCGGACACGTCGACGTGCTGGCCGCGGCCGGATCGCTCGCGCTCGTGGTGGGCGATGAGCGCCGCGACTGCGGCCTCGGCGCCGGCGTGCAGGAACGCCTGCGGCACCGGCAGGCGTACCGGCGCGCGGTCCGCGTCGCCGGTGAGGATGAGCGGCCCGCCGGCCGCCAGCACGGTGAGGTCCGTTGCCGCCCATGCGGCCTTTGGTCCGTCCTGGCCGAACGGCGAGATGGAGACGTAGATCAAGGCCGGGTTGACCGCGGCGAGATCCGCATAGCCGAGCCCGCGCGCCGCCATCGCGCCGGGCGGCGCGGACTCGACGAGGAAGTCCGCGTCTGCGGCGAGGCGGCGGAGCGTCGCGCGACCGTCCGCGGCGTCGAGGTCGAGCACGACGCTGCGCTTGTTGCGCGCGAAGGCCCACCACGGGAGCGAGTGCTCGGGATCGGCGACGTCGCCGGCGAACGGACCGCGTCGGCGGACGGCCGAGCCGCTCGGCGGCTCGATCGCGATCACGTCGGCGCCGAGGTCGGCGAGCATCTGTCCGCAGAGGAGTCCGCGCTCGCACGCCAGGTCGAGCACCCGATAGGGACGCAACATCGGCAGACGCGTATCGCGCAGCCGCGGCGCCGGAGCAAGGTCGGATTGCCGACGCGGGCCCTTCCTGGCAGGACGCTCGAGTGGAGCCGAACGCCACCGCCGTGGTCCTCGCCGCCGTCGGCGCGCTGCTGCTGCTCGGGGGCCTGTCGAGCGGACCGTCCGAACGACTCGGCGTGCCGACGCTGCTGCTCTTCCTGGTGCTGGGCATGGCGGCGGGGTCGGAGGGCCTGGGCGGCATCGCGTTCGACGACTACGGGCAGGCGTATCGGCTGGGGACGATCGCGCTCGTGCTCATCCTCTTCGACGGCGGACTCAACACCTCCGTCCCGACGATGCGCCGCGCGGCGGGGCGAGCGACCGTCCTGGCGACGATCGGCGTGATCGCCACGGCGGCGATCGTCGCCGCCGCTACGGTGTGGCTCGGCTTCCCGCCGGCGCTTGCCGTCCTGGTGGGGAGCGTCGTGTCGTCGACGGACGCCGCCGCGGTGTTCGCCGTCCTGCGGGGCGGCGGCGCGCGGCTCGAGCCGAGGACCGCCGCGACGATCGAGGTCGAGTCGGGCCTGAACGATCCGATGGCGATCGTGCTGACGGTCGTGGCGACGGACGTGGTCCTCGGCAAGCAGGCGCTCGACGCGACGATCGGGGTCCTGCTGCTGCAGCAGTTCGGGATCGGCGCGGTCGGTGGCGTCGTCACGGGCTGGCTCGGGCGACGCATCCTCGCCGTCACGGTCCTGCCCGCGCCGGGGCTCTACCCCGTCCTCACGGTGGCGCTGGCGTTCGCCATCTTCGGCGGCATCACGCTGATCGGTGGGAGCGGCTTCCTCGCCGTCTACCTGGCGGCGATCGTCCTCGGCGACGGTCCGGTCCCGTATCGCGCCAGCGTCCGCCGCGTCCACGACGGGCTCGCGTGGCTGTCGCAGGTGGGGATGTTCGTGATGCTCGGCCTGCTCGTCTTTCCGTCGCGGCTCCTGCCGCTCGCCGGCGACGGACTGGTGCTCGCCGCGGTCCTGGCGTTCGTGGCGCGACCCGTCGCCGTCCTGCTATGCCTGGCGCCATTCCGCGCCACGTGGCCGGAGCGGACGCTGGTGTCCTGGGTGGGGCTGCGCGGCGCGGTCCCGATCGTGTTGGCCACCTATCCGGTGTTGATGGGGGTCGCCGACGGCGACCGCATCTTCCACCTCGTCTTCTTCATCGTGCTCGCGAACGCCATCGTCCCCGGGGCGACGGTCGTGGCGCTCGCACGCCGGCTCGGCCTGGCGGCACCGGCGACGCGTGCGCCACAGGTCGACGTGGAGCTGGTGGCGCGGCGCGAGTACGCGGGTAGCTTCGTCTGGTACCACGTCGCCGCCGCGTCCGCCGTCGCCGGGGCGCTCGTGCGGGAGCTGCCGCTGCCGGCGGAATGCGTGCTGACGATCGTGCTCCGCGGCGCCGAGGTGGTGGCGCCCCGGGGCGACGTCCGCCTGCTGGAAGGTGATGCCGTGTGCGTGTTCGTCACGGCCGAGCACCGGCCGCTGCTCGACCTCCTGTTCGCCCACGCCGACGAGCCCTGATCGCCGCTCAAGTTCCTCTGCCTGCGCGTCGATACCCCCGTCGAAGGGGCCCCGGTACCGCCATGGTCCGGGTCAGACGTTTGACGCGCAGCACGAACACCGCCTCCACCGAGCCGTCCGGCGACGACGACGTCGCCCAGTGGGACGCCGCCTATCGGGCGGAGATGGACCGGACGCTCCGCATCCGCATCGGGCTGCTGGTCGTCCTCTACCTGGCGTTCACGGGAGGGACGACGCTCGAGGAGCGGGCGCTGCATCCGGAGCACGCGGAAGCCGTCACCGTGCGCTACGTCATCCAGGGTCTGGTCTCCCTGGCCGGTCTCCTGGCGCTCCGGATCGGTCGCGTGCCCGCATGGCCGCGTTGGATCGGCGTCGCGATGGCGTCGATCCTCTCGCTGGCGATGAGCGTCTACGACGCCTACGCGAACACCGTCGTCGAGCGCTCGGTGATGGCCCAGGCGGCGATGATGAGCGCGCTCGTGATCCTCGTGCCGTGGGGCGTCTGGCCGCAGCTGGTGGTCGCGCTCGTGGCCTTCGGCGGCGCCTGGTTCGCCGGGGCCGCGCTCGGCATCCACGCGCCGTCGACGTACGCGGCGCTGGCGCTGCTCTCGGTGGGCGCGACGTCAGTGGTCGTCGCATATTTCCTCGATGCCTACCGCCGCGACGCCTACGTGCGCAGCGAGCAGCAGCGTGAGGAGGCGGAGATATCGGCCGCGCTCGGCCGGGTCGCGGAGACGCTCAACGCCAATCTGGACAGCCCCGACATGCTCGAGCGGGTGAACGAGCTCGCCGTGCGCTACCTCGGGTGCACGTGGAGCGGGACGCTCCTCTGGGACGGGCAACGCAAGGCGTTCCGGGTCCACTCGGTCGTCGCCGAGGCGCCGCCGGAGTGGGCGACCGAGCTGCGACAGATCGACTTCACGCCCGACGCCGTGCCGTTGCTGCGCGCGGCGCCGGCGGGCGAGCTGGTCGAGATCCCCGACGCCTTCGACCATCCGGGGCTGCCGTCCGACCTGATGCGCCGCCTGCACGTCCGCTCGGCGCTCGGCTCGCCGATCGCGCTCAGGGGGCAGGTGATCGGCGTCCTGGTGCACGGGTTCCACGACCGCTCGGGCGCGTTCTCGGTGCTGCAGCGCCGGATCGCGCGCGGTATCGCCCACAGCACCGCCGTCGCGCTCGAGAACGCGCGGCTGATCGACGATCTCAAGACCTCCAGCCGGCTCAAGTCGGAATTCGTCGCCGCGATGTCGCACGAGCTGCGGACGCCGCTCAACGTCATCACCGGCTACAGCGATCTCCTGGCGGAGGGCGACTTCGGCTCGCTCACCAACATGCAGCGCGACACGCTGGACCGCATCCGCAGCAACGCGTTCCAGCTGATGGAGCTGATCAACGCCACGCTCGACCTCGGGCGGCTGGAAGCGGGGCGCGAACACGTCGAGCTGGCCCCCGTGAACGTGGAGGTCCTGCTCGCGGAGCTGGCGAAGGAGGTCGAGACGCTGGTCCCCGCGGACGTCTCGCTCGTGTGGGACAATCGCCTCGGGCACGCCGCCGTCTCGACCGATCGCGTGAAGCTGAAGACCATTCTCAAGAACCTGGTCGGCAACGCCCTCAAGTTCACGGAGCGCGGCGTGGTCGAGGTCCGGGTCGAGAGCGTGGCCGGCGGGCTCGTCCAGCTGGTGGTGAAGGACACGGGCATCGGCATCGCCGACGACCTCCTGCCCGTCATCTTCGACATGTTCCGCCAGGGCGACGGCTCGACCACGCGCCGCTACGGCGGCGTGGGTCTCGGTCTCCACATCGTGCGTCGCCTGGCCAACCTGCTCGGCGGCACCGTCGACGTGCAGAGCGCCGTCGGCAAGGGCTCGACGTTCACGGTGACGATCGCCGCCCCGGGCGCCGAGCCGGTCCGCGCCACGGGCACCCGCGGGACGACGCACTAGCGTCGCAGCGAGCGGTTGGGGTCGGGGCCAGGGCGGGGGCGTCCGCGCGCTCCCAATACTCGGCCCACGCGCGCCGCAGGCACCGCAACGTCCCCCCGTAACTTGTGAGCGCGCGCGGGGCCTGCGCGGGTCGCTGCGCGGACGCCCCCGCCCTGGCCCCGACCCCACGCTACGGCTAGCCGTAGGTCTCGGGGCGCCGGTCACCTCGTAGGCGCATCGCGACGTCGCCGCCGCGATGCGCCACGGAGATGGTCAGGCGGCCGCGCTCGGGCGCTGCTTGAAGCTCTCGTGCCAGCGCAGCAGATTGCGACAGGCGGGATCGATCGGGATCTGGGCGAAGGCGGCGAACTCGAGCGCGGCGAAGAGCGTACAGTCGGCGATCGTCGGCCGTTCGCCTGCGACGAAGGGGTTCGAGCCGATCTTCGCGTCGATGACCTTCAGTCCCGAGGCGAGGAAGCCGCGGGCGGTCTCGGCCGCCTCCGGAGATTGCTTCACGCGCGTGGCGAAGAACGGACTCGTGTTCTGGAAGATGGTCGCCACGCGACCGAGGATGCTGAGCTCGCAGATGCGCTCCAGCTCGCGGACGCGGGCGCGCTCGAGCGGCGTCGTCCCGACCATGGGCGGCGTCGGATGGAGCTCTTCGAGATACTGCATGATCGCGAGCGACTCGGTGAGGTGCGTGCCGTCATCGAGCTCCAGAACCGGGAGTCCGCCGAGGGGATTCTTCTTCAGGAACTCCGGCGTCCGATTGGCACCGCTCATCGCGTCGACCGGCTCGATCGGCATCGTGATGCCCTTCTCGGCCATGTAGACGCGAACCTTCTTCGGGTTCGGTGCGAGCGGAAAGTCGAGTAGCTTCATGCGGACCTCCTTGTGTGGATCGGCCTACGTCGTGGCCCGCGCCGACACAACGCCGCAGCTCTTCCCCGCGTGGGTGGCCGTGCGCTAAGACCGCAGCGATGGTCGTGGTCACGCGCGCCGACCTGCTGCGGGATCAGCTCGCACATGGGCCGCTGGGGACGCTGCGCCCGGCGGGCGGGGCACCCGTACGCGTCGGCATCACCGGGACGGGCGAGACGCTGCTCGTACTGGGCTGGTCGGCCGACGACCTGGCGCGCGAGCGGGTCGCGGGCGCGCGGTGCCTGCGCGCGCTGGGGGTCGGGCCCGGCAGCCGCATCGCGAACGTCCTCCCGGGCGCGCTGGCCACGCCCGGGGCTCTGCTGCTTGGCGACGTGGTCGAGGAGGTCGGCGCGCTCGACGTGCCCCTCGGCACGATCGAGACCGCGGCGGCGGCGGGGCCGGCGTGGGAGCTCGTCGACCGGGTCGAGCCCGACGTGGTCGTGCTCGACGCCGCGAGCGGCGAACGATTCCTCGCGGCCGCGCCTGCCCGCGCGCGTCCGTGGTGGCGCGGGATCGTCTGGCTGCGCGGAGCGGCACCCTTCACACCACCCGCGGCGCCGGCGGGCTTCGCCGGCTGGCAGCGGACGTGGCTCGCCGTGCCGGAGGCCACCTCCTTCGTTGCCGTCTCGTGTGAGCGCGGGGCGCTGCACGTCGACGAGGGCGTGCACCCGAGCCTGGTCGACGGGCACCTCGTCCTGGCGCCGCGCGGGCTCGTCCCGCCGCTCCGCTACGCCACGGGGATCGCCGCGACGCTCGGCGGCTGTGCCTGCGGCGGACCGGGTCCCGTGCTGGAGGTGCGTTAGTGTCCAAAGTGACCAAGCCGCACGGCCTCGCCTTCGCCCCGACGCGCATCGGCGTCCTCATCGACATCGACATGGGGACCAAGGACGACTTCCTCGCGACGCTGCGACTCGGCTTCGAGGACGCGCACGATCGCGGCGTGATCCTGCGGCCGGTCGAGCTGGTCATCGAGGAGGCGATCGGTCTGCCACGGCTCGAAGCGCGCAACACGATCGCCGGCTACCATCGACTCGTCGACGCCGGCGTGCTCGGCGTGATCGGGCCGCTCATCACCGACAATTCGCTGGCCCTCGCTCCGGTGATCAACCAGGCGGGCGTCCCCGCCATCACCTGGACCGGCACCGACCGCTACCACGGGCCCTTCTGCTTCAACCTTGGCAATGGCGGCCTCGCCGAGGAAGCGGCGATGATGGCGGCGTGGATCCGTCGGCGCGGTTACCGCACCGTCGGCATGATCCACGAGCTCAGCCCGGGCGGCGTCGAGTACACCGCGAACTTCCGCTGGTACGCCGCGCGCGAGAAGCTCGACGTCCTGATCGAGGCCTACACCACGCAGCTCCCCGACGACCTCGAGGCGGTGCTGCGGAAGATCCGCGACCAGAAGCCGGACTGCCTCGCGTATCTCGGCTACGGCTATCCGACGATCCTGATGGGCCCGATGTTCCAGCGGCTCGGCTGGAACCCACCACGCATCATGACGACCGCCTTCCAGTTCTGCTACGCGAAGCCCGAGTGGATGGCGGCGCTCGAGGGCTGGGTGGGCATCGACCAGATGTGCGAGACGAACCCCCGCCTCAAGCCGATGTTCGATCGCGTCGCCGAGCGCCTCGGGAACCGGCGCGACCACACCGTGACGGCGCTCAGCTGGGACACCGCGCAGCTCGTCGCCGAGGGCCTTGCTCGCGCGCCGCTGCTGACGCCGAAGGGCTTGGCCGACGGCCTCGAGCGCGTGCGCATGCTTCCCGCCGTCAACGGGGGCCCGCGAACCCACATGAGCCTCGGGCCGTTCGACCACAAGGCGTACAAGGGCGACTGGCTGGTGATCCGGCGGATCGAGGGTGGACGCACGGTGTTCGTGGAGCTGCACGAGCCGTGACGCGCCGGCTCGCCCCCCTCCTGCTCGTCGTGGCCGTCGCCGCGTGCGGACGTGCGCGTCTGCCCGCCGAAGGACCGCGCGCCGCGCCCGGCGTGCCGCCCCAGGCGGTGCCGGCCGAAGTGATCAGCGGCGTCGTGCTCACCTGTCGCATGCGCGACGTCGGTGGTGCGGGGCCCGAAACGCTCGTCGTGCACGGCGAGGGACTCCTCGAGCTGACGGATGCACGCGGACGCGTGCGGGAACGCCAGGTAGCGCCTGCCACCTCCGCCTCGCTGGCCCAGCTCGTCGCCAGCCCGGACTATGCGGGCCTCACCGCCGTGTACGGCAATCCGCGGGAGATCGGCGTCGCGTACCAGATCACCACGGCGGCCGGCAGCGGCACGCGGACCATCGCCGTCGCCGACGGGGCGGTGGTGCCGCCGGTGCTGGGCGCGGTGCTGGTCGAGATCGCGAAGCTGCGCGGTCAGGTCGCCGGGGAGTGACCGTGCCGTCGCCGCCGCTCCTGCCGTCGACGCCCGCATTCCTCCGCTTCCAGGCGGCGCGTCGGGGGGCCGCGGGCGGGCTCGTCTTCGCCGGCCGTCACCTCTCGTTCGGCGAGCTGGCCGACGCCGTGGACGGCCTGTCGCGCTGGTTGGTCGCGCGCGGCGTCGGCGCCGGCGATCCGGTCGGCGTGATGGCGGCCAACGTCCCGTTGATGGTGGCAGCGACGTGGGCCGTGTGGGGAATCGGCGCGGTCGCCGTGCCGATCGGCGTGCGCTCGACCGACGAGGAGGTGGCGCGGCTCCTCGGTCACGCCCGTGCGCGGATGGTCGTGTGCGATCCCGCACGCGTGGACGTCGCCCGCGCCGCCGCCGTGCGGACTGGCGCCGCCGCCGCCGTCTGCGCCGCGGACGTGCCGTTCGCGCCGCGCATCGTCCGCCGCGCCCCACGGGGCCGTCCCAGGAATCCGCGCGTCCCGCGTGGCGACGACCTCGCCGTGATCGCCTACACCTCCGGCTCGACCGGGGCGCCGAAAGGGGTGCTCGTCACCCACACGAACGTCCTCTGGGCGGCGCTCGCATGTGGTCAGGCCCGTGGCGACGCGTCGGACGGCGTCGGCGCCTGTCTGAGCCCGCTCACCCATACGCCCGTGTTCGTCGCGCATCTCCTCTGTCGCGTCCTCGTGGGAGCGACCGCCGTCCTCGTCGAGCGCTTCGATCTCGACGCCGTGCTCGAGCTGGTCGAGCGGCACGACGTGACCGACCTGCCGCTGATCGGCGGCATGGTGTTCGACGTCGTCGCCCGTCCGGCGCTTCCGGAGGGCGTTCGCCGGCGTGTCCGCAAAGTATCGGTCGGCGGCGCAGCGACGCCGATGGAGGCGAAGCGCGGGCTGGCCGAGCGGTTCCCCGACGCCGAGATCATCGAGGCGTATGGGCAGACCGAGTCGACCGACGGCATCCTGATGGCGCGCGGTCGGACGGTGCTCGAGCGGCCGGGCACCGTCGGCCGGATGAACCCGCACGTCCACGTCGCCGTCCTCGGGCCCGACGGACGCGAGGTGGCGGTGGGTGACGCCGGCGAGATCGTCGTCCGGGGCCCGACGGTGATGCGCGGGTACCTCCGCGACCCGGCGGCCACGCGGCGCGCCCTGGCGCACGGCTGGCTCCATACCGGCGATCTCGGTCGCCGCGATGCGGACGGATGGTTCTGGATCACGGGGCGGGTGAAGGACCTCATCATCACCGGTGGGGAGAACGTGTCGCCGATCGAGGTCGAGGCGGTGCTGCGCGCGCATCCGGACGTCGCCGACGTGGCCGTCATCGGGACGCCGCACCCGCGCTGGGGCGAGCAGGTGACCGCGGTGGTCGTGCGGAGGCAGGGTGCGGCGGTGGACGGCGAGGCGCTGGTGGCGTTCGCGGGCGCGCGGCTCGCCGGGTTCAAGAAGCCGAGACGGGTGGAGTTCGTCGCCGCGCTGCCGCGCAATGCCGCGAACAAGGTACAGACGCACGTGCTGAAGGCGGAGTTCGGCGGCGCGTGAGGAGACTCTGATGGACTACGAGCAGATCATCTTCGCCGTCGAGGAGCGGATCGCCACCATTACCCTCAACCGGCCGGCACGGATGAACGCGTGGACCAGCCGGATGGGCGTCGAGGTCCGCCATGCCCTGGGCGAGGTCGACCGGCGGGACGACATCCGGGTGGCGATCGTGACCGGCGCCGGCAAGGCGTTCTGTGCCGGCGCGGATCTCGAGGGCGAGGGGAAGATCTTCGCCGGCGCCGCCGCGCCCACCGATCCGCCGCCGCCCCCGCCATGGGCCATCCGCAAGCCGATCATCGCCGCGATCAACGGCGTGGCGGTGGGGGTCGGCGCCACGATCCCGCTCCAGTGGGACCTGCGCCTCGCCGGCGAGAGCGCGCGCATCGGGTTCGTCTTCGTGCGTCGCGGGCTGGTGCCCGAGGCGGCGAGCACGTGGATCCTGCCGCGACTCGTCGGCATGGCGCGCGCGGCGGAGCTGCTCTACACCGGACGCATCCTGCCGGCGGCCGAATGCCTCGCGTTCGGGCTGGTGAGCCGCGTCGTGCCCGACGCCGAGCTGCTGGGGGCGGCACGCGAGCTCGCCCGCGACATCGCCGTCAACACCGCCCCCGTCGCCGTCGCGATGACGAAGCGCCTCCTCTGGCACATGCAGGACGTGCCTGGCCCATCCGAGGCCAACGCGATCGACCTCCCGGTGTTCCGCTGGACGACGCAGACCCCCGACGCGAAGGAGGGGGTGAAGGCGTTCCTCGAGAAGCGGCCCCCATCGTGGACCATGAAGCCGAGCACCGACCTGCCCGATCTCGACGAGCTGTCGCGGTGATGGACACCGTCTTCGGACTGCTCGACGAGGCCGCGGCGCGCGCCCCCGAGCGCGAAGCCGTCACCTGGGCGCCGCGCGATGCGGTCACCGTGCGCTGGACGTGGGCGCAGCTGCGCGACGCCAGCCGCGACGCGGCGCGCCGGCTCGCGGGGCTGGGAGTGGGGAAGGGGACGCGCGTCGGTCTGCTGTGTCCGAACCGCCCCGAGTGGCTCGCCGTCGCCTTTGGAACGCTGCGGTTGGGCGGCGTCCTGGTTCCGCTCTCGACGCTGTGGACGCGCGACGAAATCGCGTACGCGCTCCGGCATGCCGACGTCGAGGTGCTCGTGACGGTCGCGGGCTTCCTGCGTCACGATTATCTCGCGCACCTGCGGGCGATCGTGCCGGACCTCGGCGGCGAGCTCCGTTCGCCCGCCGTGCCCGCGCTCCGCCGCGTCGTGCTGCTCGACGGCGACGCCGCCGGTCTCGCGCGTTGGAGCCATCTCCCTCTCGCCCTCGACCTGGTGATGCTCGATGCGCTCGAGGCGCAGGTGGCGCCGACGGACCTCGCCACGGTGTTCTTCACGTCGGGCACGACCGCGCAGGCGAAGGCGGTCGTGCACGCCCACCGCGCGCTCGCGATCTCGGGTCGTCGCATCGCCGATGCGGTCGGCATCGGCCCCGACGATGCCTGGTGGGGGCACATGCCGCTCTTCTGGAGCGGCGGCTTCGTGCTCGGGGCGCTGGCGACGATCGCCGGCGGCGGTCGCCTGGTGCTGCACGAGATCGTGGAGCCCGGGGCGGCGCTCGCGCTGCTCGAGGCCGAGCGGTGCACGGTGATGGCCGGGTGGCATCAGGCGGGGCCGCTGCTCGACCATCCGGACTTCGGCTCGCGTCGCCTCGCGCTCCGCAAGGGGAGCTGGCACCCGGCGGCGGACCGCCTGATGGGTCCGGGTCACGTCGCCGTGGGCATGTACGGCATGAGCGAGACGGCGACCTGCGTCGCCTGCGCGCGATGGGACGATGCCGCCGAGATCCGCGCGACGACGTTCGGCCGCCCGCTCGCCGGCATGGAGGTCCGCATCACCGACCCCGAGACGGGGCATGCGCTCGCGCCGGGCGAGACCGGAGAGATACAAGTTCGGGGGCCCACGCTCATGGAAGGCTATCTGCGCGTGCCGCGGGACGAGACGCTGACCGCCGACGGCTACTTCCGCACCGGCGACCTCGGCTTCGTCGATGCCTCGGGGTATCTCCACTTCGGCTCGCGGCTGAAGGACGTCATCAAGACGGCCGGAGTGAACGTCGCCGCGACCGAGGTCGAGGAGGCGCTGGCCCGCCATCCCGACGTCGGCGCCGCGTTCGTGGTCGGCGTGGCCGATTCGGTGCGGGGCGAGAACGTCGCCGCCTTCGTGGTCGCACGACCCGGCGCGACCATCGACCTGGAGGCGCTGCGCGCCTTCTGTCGCGAGGCGCTCGCCAGCTACAAGGTCCCGCGCCACCTGTTCGTCATCGAGGCGAACGACGTGCCCCGGACGGGAACCGGCAAGGTGGAGAAGCCGGCGCTCCGTCGGATGGCCGAGGCGCGGCTGGCCGGTTGAGACGATGGCGCGCGCCCGGCATCGGCCGGACGCGCGCCTCCGTGTGTGTATCGACTAGTAGCGCCGGCCGCCGCCGCCACCACCACGGCCGCCACCGCCGCCGTAGCCACCGCCACCACCACCGCCGCCGCGCGGACGGTCACCGCCCTCGCGCTCGCGGGCCTCGCTCACGTTGAGCGCGCGGCCCTGGAGCTCCTTGCCGTTCAGCTCGGCGATGGCCTTCTGCGCCTCGCTGGCCGAGCTCATCTCGACGAAGCCGAAGCCGCGCGAGCGGCCCGTGGCCCGGTCGGTGATCACCGCGGCCGACTCGCAGGTGCCACACTGCGAGAACAGTGCCTCGAGATCCTGACTGCTGGTATTGAACGAAAGATTTCCTACGAACAGCTTCTTACCCATTACGCTCTCTCTCCTCTAAGTGCCCCGTTCCTTCGGGGCGGGTATATTCCGTCGCCGTGCCTGGGCGAGAAGCCGAGTCGTGGTCCGACCGGTTGGTCGCGCGCAAACAAGAGACGCGGGAGGCGTATCACCGGCCTTCCGGCGGCACAACCCCCCTCCGCCGGGGGGACAGGGGCGGCCGGCACCGGCGTTGCGGTGGCGGGGGGGCGGGTGTTAGCTGCTCCCATGGCCGCAGCCCGAGACCGTCCTCTTCGAAGTGAAGGATCGCGTCGCGACCATCACGCTCAACCGCCCGGAGCGGAAGAACGCGATGAACCAGCCGCTGAAGGACGAGCTGCGCGCCTGCTGGAAGCGGGTGAAGGCCGACCCCGACGTCTGGGTGGCGATCGTCACCGGCGCCGGGCGACGCCTTCTCGAGCGGGGCCGACGTCGAGTCGCTCGCGACCGGCGGCTTCACCAAGCCCGACCGCTGGCGCGAGCTGGCGATGATCGAGGGCATCCGCGACCTGCCGACGCCGCGCCGCCAGCGCGTGCACAAGCCGGTGATCGCGGCGGTGAACGGCGTCGTCGGCGGGGTTCTCGCTCGACCTGGTGACCGAGAGCCGACATCCCGATCGCCTCGGACCAGGCCTACGTTCGTCGACCCGCACGTCTCGATCGGCTACGTGTCGTCGCACGAGATGGTGAACATGGCGCGCCGCGTGCCGGTCGCCGTCTGCCTGCGCATGGCGCTGCTCGGCAGCCGCGAGCGCATGAGCGCGCAGCGCGCCTACGAGGTCGGCCTGGTCACCGAGGTCGTGCCGCACGACGCAGCTGATGGAGCGCGCCCGCGAGCTGGCGGCGATGCTCTGCTCAGCAACGCGCCGCTCGCCGTGTGGGGCACGAAGATGGGCATCCTGCAGGGCCTCGGGCTGCCGATCGCGCAGGCCGAGGAGATCGCGGCCGGCTACCTCGAGGTCGTCGAGCAGTCCGAGGACCACGGCGAGGGCCCGCGGTCGTTCGTCGAGAAGCGCAAGCCGGCCTGGAAGGCGCGATAAGGTCGACTGAGCGTCTGCCATGGCGCAGCGCGGCAGCGCGCGCCGACCTGCATGCTCGACACCCGCGGACGGCGCAGGCAGGATGTGCAGGTGGCCGAGGGCGGTGAGGTGAAGAGTGGCATCAGCGAGTCGCGCATCCGGGAGGTCGTCGCCGATCTGCTCGGGCTCCATGCGGAAGACCTGAAGCGCGACGTCTCCCTCACCGACGACCTGGCCGCCGACTCGCTCGACCTCGCCGAGCTGACGATCTCGCTGGAAGAGGAGTTCGACGTCGGCCTCGAGGCGGTGCTCGACCACGTCCGCACCTACGGCGACCTCGTCGACACCGTGCTGCGCGCGATCCGTGGCCAGCGCGCCGTCGACATGACGAACCTGCCGATCCCCGTGCAGGTGCGCGCGCGACTCAGGCCAGCGGGTGAGACGGCACCGAGCCTCGTCCACACCGGTCCGCTGACGCCGTACCTGATCGAGAGCATCCTGGAGGATGCGCGCCGTGCGGGTGAGGGTTCCGTCCTCGAAGTCACGATCCCCGCCAGCGCGACCAACGTCGACCTCGATCGCGTCGCCGCCCGTTTCACGCCGCTCGACGAGAAGGGCGTGAAGGTCGCCGTCCGCCGCGATGGCCAAGCGGGTGCCGCGAACGGCCGCGCCGCCACCCGCGCCTAGGCGCCTGCCGCCAGGGCCGCGATCAGCGCGTCGGCGCTGGTCACCTGCGCCAGCAGCGGCATGATGTTGTCGATCGAGAAGCGGTGCCACTCGTCCGGGTAGCTGGCGCAGCAGTCCTCGATCACGACCATGTCGAAGCCGCGGTTCACCGACGCGCGCACGATGCCTTCGACGGCGAGGTTGGTCGACACGCCGGTCATGAGCATCGTCGTGCGCTCGAGCATGCGCAGCACCGGGTAGAGCTGCGTGCCGTACGAGCCGTCGACGCCGACGTGCGGGTGAGGACGAAGTCCTGCGGGCCGGGCGCGAGCGCCTCGTGCATCTCGCACGCCCCAGGTGCCCTCGATCAGCGTCGGCTGCGGCCCGTGCGGCGGTGCAGGCGGCGTGTTCGGGCGCGGGAAGCCGGGCTTGCTGGCGAAGTTGACGTAGAGCACCGGCACGCCGCGCGCGCGCGCCGCCGCGCGTCAGCGCCTGCGAGCTTCGGGATCACGCCGCGCTTCTGCACCTGCGTCGGCGAGCACGCCGCCCGAGCCCGCGCTTGCCGACGTTCGACTCGTGCACGATGTCGTTCTGCATCTCGACGAGCAGAGCGCCGCGCGGTCGGCGTCGAGGACGAGGTCCGCCATGACCGCAGAGCTAGCGAGCCGGGGCGCGCGCCGTCAAGTTGAGGCGCAGGCGACCCGCGTGCTAGCCGGGACGTGGATCACATGAGCGCGCGCATCGACCGACGACCTCTTCCGCCGCATCCAGGACCGGGTCGCGATCGTCGGCATCGGCCACCTGCCGTTCGCCAAGGACATCGGCCGGCCGATCTCCGACACCGCGGTCGAGGCGATCCAGCTGCGCGCTCGACGACGCCGGGCTCGAGGCCGAGGACGTCGACGGCATGTCCATGTTCGAGATGGAGCACACCCACGAGGTCGTCGATCGCGCGCCGCCTCGGGCGTGCGCGAACCTGCAGTGGTGGGACAAGATCTCCTACGGCGGCGGCGCCTCGTGCGCGACGATCATGCACGCCGCGGCGGCGATCGCGAGCGGCCTCGCCGACGACCGTCGTCTGCCATCGCGCGCGCAACCGCGGCTCGCGGACGTCGCGGCCGTGGTCGCAGGAGCGGGAGCTGGTCACCGACGACAAGGCCCTGCACGTGCCGTGGGGCCTCATCCGCCCGGTCGACGTCATCGGCATGTGGGCGCACCGCCACATGCACGAGTACGGCACGACGCGCGAGCACCTCGGCAACGTCGCCATCGCGGCGCGCAAGCACGCGCAGCGCAACCCCGTACGCGATGATGCGCGACCGGCCGCTCGACATGCAGACCTACCTCGCCGCGCGCGTCATCGGCTATCCGCTGCACCTCTACGACTGCTGCCTCGAGACCGACGGCGCGCTCGCCTGCGTCGTCACCTCGGTCGAGCGCGCGCGCGACCTGCGGCAGAAGCCGGTCGCTGGTGCACTCGGTCGCCCAGGCGTCGGGGCCGAACCCGGTGCACCTCGCCAACTACAACAACACGCCGACCATGCAGACGACGTCGGTGCCCTGCGCCGAGCTGCTGTGGGCGCGCTCGCGAGCTCGGCCCGCAGCGACATGGACTGCGCGCAGATCTACGACGCCTTCACGCCGCTGGTCATCATGGGCCTCGAGGACTACGGCTTCTGCAAGCGCGGCGAGGGCGGGCCGTTCACCGAGGGCGGCCGCATCGAGCTCGGCGGCGAGCTGCCGGTGCTCACCTCGGGCGGCGGCCTCTCCGAGGCCTACGTGCACGGCTTCAACCTGATCCTCGAAGGCGTGCGCCAGATCCGCGGCACGTCGACGTGAACCAGGTGCCCGGGCTGCAAGGCGACGCTGGTCACCGGCGCGTCGGGCGTCGCGACCAGCGCGATGGTGCTGCGGAAGGCGTGACGATGGCGACGTTCCTCGAGGATCCGCAGCCGCTCCACCCCGACTACCCGCTGCCCGACGTCGACGACCCGGTCATGCGCCGTTCTGGGACGGCTGCGCGACGGGCCGGCTGCATGCAGCAGCGCGATCGCGACGACCGGCGTCGTCCACTGGCCGCCGAAGCCGCTGCTACTGGAAGGGCGGTGGACGGCTGGAGTGGTTCGAGGCGAGCGGGCGCGGGACGGTCTACTCCTACGTCGTCGGCTACGAGCCGTTCCTGCCGGCGTTCAGCCACCTGCTGCCGCACATCATGGTGGTCGTGCAGCTCGACGAGGGGCCGCGGCTCGTCGGCTACATGGTCGACTGCCCGCCGGACGCGATGCGCTTCGGCATGAAGGTGCGCGTCGCGTTCAAGCGCCTCACCGACCGGGTGACGCTCCCGGTGTGGCAGCCGACGGGCTGACGCTGGCGAGCCGCGCCGCGACCTCGGCCGCGTGTGTCGTGGCGCCGATGGCGAGAAAGCCCACGTGGGCCTCGCGCAGCAGCCGGGCGGACGCGGCGCCGTCGCCGCGCGCGTGCGCCAGCGCCGCGCGTTCGAGGAGGATCGCGGGCACGGAGCCCCTGGCGCCCGTCTCCTCGACGAGGCGCTCGGCGCCGTCGAGGGCGCGGGCCGCTTCGTCCCAGTGGGCGGAGCCTTCGGTGATCGCGATGCGCGCGAGGGTGACCTGTCCCCACAGCGCGGCGAGACGGGCCTGCCGCGCGGCGGCGCGATCGAGCGCCTGCAGCACCGTGGCGTGCGCCGCCGCGACGTCGCCGCGGCCGAGTTGGCTCTGCGCCAGGCCGACGAGCTTGAAGGCAGCGTCCGTCAATCCGGCGCCGGTGTCGTGGATCACCGCGAGCGAGCGTTCGAACGCCTCGCAAGCCTCCGCCCATTGGCCGGCCAGGACGTGAGCCATGCCCAGCGTCGAGTAGGCCTGCTCGCGCGCGAACGCGCTGCCGATCTCCTCGGCCACCGTGATCGCCTCTTCGGCATGGGCGAAGGCGGTCGACGCGTCGCCGGTGACGCGGGCAAGATCGACGAATCCCTGGTGGATCGCCGACAGGAGCTCCTTCTGCCCGTGCGCGCGGGCGAGCGCGGCCGCCTCCTCGAGCGCCGCTTCCGAGCCCTTCGTATCACCGACCTCGCGCAGGAGCAGACCACGGAGCATCAGCAGGAGGACGTAGGGGCTCAGGTTGAAGATGTCGGCGCCGAGTGACGGGTCGGCGGGCAGGCGCTCGAATGCCTCGTCGGTGATCGCCAGCGCCTCGCGCAGCCGCCCGGTGAAGAACTCGGCCATGACCAGCATCGCCCGCGATGCGAGCTGGAGGCCGGGATCGGCGAGCACGTCCGCCTCCCGGATGGCGTCGCGGAGCAGGGGCAGGGCCGCATCGATCTCCCCCGCCATGACCTGCACCCCGCCGCGCGCGAGCGCGGTCTGTGCGCGGCGGCGCGGATCGCCGCTGCGCTGCGAGAAGGTCTCGAGCTCCTCCAAGAGCTCGCTCCGCTCCTCGCTGCTCGTGCCGAGGCGAGCCGTGAGCTTGAGTATCTCACGCCCGGCGTCGAGGCGGATATCGACGGCCTCGGGTACGTCGGGGGCCTGCGCCGCGAGCTCGCGGACCTTCCGCCAGTAGCGCAGCGCCTGCGGAAAGTTCCGGGTTCCGATCCACTCCGCGGCGCGACGATACCAGCGCGCCGCCTCGATCGGCTGCTCCGCGGCCTCCCAGTGGTGGCCGAGCAGCGCGGCGGTCTCGTCGAGGCGGTCGGCGTTCAGCTCACGGATCGCCTCGGCCGCGTCGGCGTGCAGGCGGCGCCGGCGTTCCGCGAGCTGCGTCCGGTACGCGACCTCCTGCGTGAGCGGGTGCTTGAAGGCGTACTCGACGTCCGGGTGTAGGGTCGGCTCCGTGAGCAGGTCGGCGTCGACGAGCGTCGCGATGGCCTGCGCCAGCTCCTCTTCCGTGCAGCCCGCGACCCGCTGCAGCACCGCGCGCGGTACACGACGGCCGAGGACGGCGGCGGTCTGCAGGACGTGCTTCACGGGCTCGGGCAGGCGGTCGATGCGCGCGGCGAGCACCGCATGGACGGTCGCCGGCAGCTCGATCACCGCGTCCGCCCGGGCGAGGCGATAGCCGCCACGCGTGCCGGCGAGGACGCCGTCCTCGACCAGCGACTGGACGATCTCCTCGGCGAAGAACGGGTTGCCGGCGGCGCGGTCGCGGATCTGCGTCACCACCGCGTCGAGCGACGCGTCGCTTCCGAGGAGCGCCCGCAGCAGCTGGTCGATGCCCTCGGCCGCGAGCGGTTGGAGGGGGAGCTGCTGGTAGTGGGGGCGCGCCATCCAGTCCGCACGGTACTCGGGACGGAACGTTGCAAGCAGGAGTGTGGCCGTGCCAGCGAGGGCCTCCACCAGCTCGCCGAGGATCTCGTCGCTGGCCGGATCCATCCAGTGGAGGTCCTCGGCGAGGATGACGCCGGGGTGCTGCGGGCGGCGCGCGCGCACCATTCGCTTGAGCAACATGATGACGTCACGGGCGCGCGTCTCCGGATCGGACGGCGGCGGGAGCTCGGCGTCGGGGACGCCCATGAAGTCGAAGGCGAGCGGCAGCGCGTCGCGGAGCGACTCGTCGACCAGCAGGAGCCGTCCCGCGATCTTCTGCCGGGTGACCGACGGGTCGTCGCCGGGTTGGATGCCGAAGAACCCACGTAGGAGCTGCAGGACCGGGAGGTAGGGAATCAGGCGACCGTGTGCGACCGCATGCCCCTCGATCACCTCGAGGCCACGGGCACGGGAGCGATCGAGGAACTCGAGACAGAGCCGGCTCTTACCGACGCCGGGCTCGGCGACGATGCCGACCACCTGGCCGTCGCCGGCGATGGTGCGATCGAGCGCGGTCTCGAGGAATGCGATCTCGCGCTCGCGGGCGACGAACCGCGAGAGCCCGCGCGCCCGCGAGACTTCGAGGCGCGTGCGTAGCGGACCGGCACCCTCGAGATCGAAGACGTGCAGCGGCTCGCCGCCACCTTTGACCGTGAAGACGCCAAGGTCACGGAGCTGGAAGTAGCCGGCGACCAGCTGCGCCGTGTCCGCCGTCAGGTACACGTGCCCGGGATCTGCGAGCTGTTCCATGCGCGCGGCGAGACCGACGGTGTGGCCCTGGGCGGTGTAGTCCATGCGGAGATCGTCACCGATCCTCCCGACGACGACCTCGCCCGAATTGAGGCCCATGCGGACGGGGAAAGGCATTCCGCGCGTGCGCTTGAGCTCCTCGGCCCACGTGCGGAGCCGGTCGCGGAGGTGGAGGGCCGCCCAGCAGGCGCGCTGCGCGTGGTCCTCGTGCGCGATCGGCGCGCCGAACAGCGCCATGATCCCGTCGCCGGTGAACTGGTTGATGGTCCCTTCGTATCGGTGAACGCCCTCGGCGAGGATGCCGAAGAAGCCGTCGAGGATGCCGTGCCAGTCCTCGGGGTCGACGCGAGCCGCCAGGTCCATCGATCCCTGCACGTCGGCGAACAGCACGGTCACCTGCTTGCGCTCGCCCTCGAGCGCGGCCCGCACGGTCAGGATCTTCTCGGCGAGGTGTCGCGGGGTATAGGCGGCGGGCTCGGGCGCGGGACGCTCGCCCGCGAAGCTCGAGCCGCAGCGGCGACAGAATCGCGCCGCGGGCGGGTTGCCGGCGCCGCAGGTCGCGCACGCCTTCTCGAGTCGCGCGCCGCACTCGGTGCAGAAGAGCGAATCGGGGAGGTTCTCGGTGCGGCAACGGGGACAGGGAGCGGCCGCGGTGGCCATCGTTCGTCTTTCGACCGGTGGCGCGGGTGCTGTCAAACGGGCTACACGAGACCCGTGCCGACGCCCGCCGACGATCAGGTTCGTCTCGAGCTGCTGCACGAGCTGGGCGTCGCCTTCGCCGCCCGGCTGGAACTCGACGAGCTGATCCCGCTCGTGATCACGCGCTGTCGCGGCGCGCTCGACTGCGAGGGCGGGAACGTGCTCCTCCTCGACGCGACCGGCCAGGAGCTCTATTTCCCGTACGTCGGGGAGGACCCGCAGGTCGACCGCCGGCTGACGGAGCTGCGCGTGCCCGCCGACCGGGGCATCGTGGGCGCCGCGCTCCGGGAAGGACGCGTGCAGCGGGTCGACGACGCCCATCGCGACCCGCGCCACAATCCCGCCATCGACCGGGAGACCGGTGTCACCACGCGCGCGCTGATCGCTCTGCCACTCCTGTCCCGGCAAGGGCCGCTCGGCGTCCTGACGATGCTCAACCCGCGGCACGGTGGGCCGTTCTCCGATGCCGACCTGGCCTTCCTCGAGGTCCTCGCTGGCAGCGTCGCGGTGGCGATCGAGAATGCCCAGATCTACGCACGCCTGAAGGACTCCGAGGCCGGACTACGGGCACAGGTGGGCGCGCTCCGCCGGGACCTCGCGCGCTGCACCGGCTTCCCCGAGATCGTGGCGACGGGCGCGGCGATGACCGAGGTGTTCCGCCTCATGGAGAGCGCCGCGAACTCGCCCATCGCGGTGCTCGTCGAAGGGGAGACCGGCACGGGCAAGGAGCTCGTCGCCCGAGGCATCCATCGCGCCGGGCCGCGCGCGCCGGCGCCGTTCGTGGCGGTGAATTGCGCGGCCCTGCCGGAGACGCTCCTCGAGAGCGAGCTGTTCGGCCATCGGCGGGGGGCCTTCACGGGCGCGCTGACGGATCAACAGGGGCTGTTCGAGGTCGCTGCAGGTGGGACGATCTTCCTCGACGAGATCTCCGAGATGCCTGCGGTGATGCAGGCGAAGCTGCTGCGCGTGCTGCAGGAGGGCGAGGTGCGTCGCGTCGGCGATCCGCGCCCGCGCCAGATCGACGTGCGCGTGATCTCGGCGACCAACCGCGACCTCATCGCGGAGGTGAAGGCGCATCGCTTCCGCGAGGACCTCTTCTATCGGCTCGCCGCGTTCCCCATCCGACTGCCGCCGCTGCGCGACCGTCGCTTCGACGTGCCGGTGCTCGCCGACCGTTTCCTCGCGACGGCGTCGGAGCGCCATCGGAAGCGCGTCGCAGGCATCGACCCCGAGGCGGTCGACGCACTCGCCGAGTTCGACTGGCCCGGCAACGTGCGCGAGCTGGAGAACGAGATCGCCCGTGCGGTCGCCCTGGTCCGCGACGGCGAGACGATCGGGCTGGCCCATCTCTCACCCAAGCTCGTCGCGGGAGCGTCCGCGGTCGGGGGTGGACCGGCGGAGGCAGGCGCGGAGAGTCTGCTCAGGCCGGCACGTGCGGCCTTCGAACGCCGTCACATCGCGCGGGTCCTGAAGGAGCGGGGCGGCAACGTTTCGCACGCCGCAACCGCGCTCGGCCTCTCGCGTGCCCAGTTGCAGAAGAAGATGAAGGAGTACGGGCTGCGCTGACCGCCTGAAAAATCAGGCGCCAGGAGCGGTCGGGCGCATGCCGGATCAGGCGGTTCCCGAGCCGTACCCCAGGGAATCCGGGTCTTTGCGACGGGCTCGGCCGTGGCATCGAGGTTGCTCTTCTCGCGGTAGGGAGGTGCGACGATGATCACGAACCCGACGGACCTGATGGGGATGGGCGGCCTGATGACGGGCGGCCCGGACATGAGCGCGGCGCTGGCGCTACCCGCAGCAGGACTCGTTCTGGCCGTGGTTGCCGGCGTCCTCTTCGTCGTCGCGCGGGTGTACCTCGACTCGCGCCATCAGCGATCGGCCACCGTATCCACCCGTCGGAACGCCGTGCGCGTGCATCCGATGCACGCCGCGGCCTGACGACGCAGTCGAAGGGAGGGCACAGTCATGATGACCGGATTCGTCGATCCCATCGTGGTGATGCTCGGCACTCTGCCGACCATCGACGTCGCGGCCGTCGGCCCGCTCGGGTTCGGCGCCCTCGGGTGGATGGTGCTGCTGGCCGTACGCCGGTCCATCCGCAACGAAGCCCGTGAATCCGACCGACGGCTCGATCCCCCGGCCGAGAGCGGGTTCGACGTGCGGGACGCCGCATGAGCGGCGCATTCCTCGGGGCGACCGCCGCCTTCGGGCGGCGGTCGCCCGGCTTCAGCCCGACCGATGCGCTCGCCGACGAGCTCGGGGCCTGGTCGCGCGTGCTCGCCGAGCTCCGCGATCCACCCGCTCCGACGTCCGACTCGAACGACGGATCGACCGGATCAGCCGCGACGTAGCGGTTCGGCAGCGAGACACGCGAGGGCCCGGGCGATGGCATCGGCACCGCCGGCGAGCACCGCCTGCTGCCAGGCAGGATGGCTCGGCCGGAACACCTCGATCAGCTCGCTCCGGATCTCGCGACCCTGGCCGGAGCCGGGGTTGCCATGGTGGTGCAACCAGTTCTCGGCTCGCAGTGACCACATCATCCGCGTGATCGGGTAGGTGCCGAACTCGGGTGCGACGAACGTGAAGGTGGTGTCCGCGGCGAGCCGGCGGCGGATGCCGATCGGCAACTCGCCGTGGCAGGGCGGGCTCACGGCGTCACCCGCCGCCATGTTCTGCAGCGCGGCGCCGAACCATGGACGCGCGCGCGCCGCGGACTCCTCGTCCGAGGCGAGGATGGTGCAGGCCCCGCTCGGGCCGAGCCCGGTGTGCACGTCGACCCACACGAGAGCGCAGGCGCCCACGAGCCGTTGCGAGACCAGGTCCGAGACGATGCCGTTCGAGATCTCGTCCCGCTGCCCGCCGAACTGGACCCCCCGGGGATGCGCATACTGCCCCTGGGTCACGGCGGCCTGGAGGCGGCGTGCACCATGCTCCTCGGTGAACGTTCGCAGGAGCGCCGCCGCGGCGGCATCGCTCTCGGCGTCCAGGTGCGAGGGGTTGAGCGCCGGGTAGAGGCGGTCGTAGTCCGGGTTCGCGGCGTGCTCGTCCGGGTGGCGGAGGAAGTTGCGATTGAGGTCGACGTTGCTCTCGTTCACGCGCCGGCCGTGGGCGAAGCCGAAGGGGTTGAGTGCGTGCAGCAGGACGATCGCCGTGTCGGAGGGCACGGCGAGGCCGTCGAGCTGCTGCTCGAGCAGTTGATGCTGGAGCGCGCTGCCGGCGTAGCCCTCGACGCCGTGCAGTCCCGACGACACCACCAGGACGCGCGGCGCAACGCTCGTCCCGAGCCAGGCGACGTCGATCGCCAGCTCTCCGCCGTCGGGGCCGCGCACGGCGATCGGATGGGCGTCCACCACGGCGCCGCGCCGCTCGGCGGCGCGGAGCAGGCGCGCGCGGGCGTCCGCGTAGGACGATGCGAAGTGCCCTGAGCCGTCGATGGAAACATCATCCGCTGCGTCGCTTGCGCGCGTCAACCGCCGATCCACGACAGGACTGTACCGTGCGTCACGACGCCGAGCAGCGGCCGCGACGGCGGGCGCTGTGTCCCGCGTCCGGACATCCTTGTCCGATCGTCGTGCACAATCTGGCACGGTTCCCGCACCGGCCTGCGCACGAATCGGTTCGGTCCCGGGGGGCGAGGGAGGCTGTCATGGCGAGGTCGCTGCGGTGGAGCATGGTGCTGGGGGGAGCGGTGCTGGGAGTGATCGCGACTGCGGTCGTCGCGGGCGCGGGAGCGGCGGCATCCCGACCGCCCGACGCGCGGACGATGGCGCGCTGTCAGAGCGGCATCGCGCGGGAGGGTTTCCTCTACTCGCACTGGCTGTCGTGGCGCATCGAGCGCTGTCTCCGTCCGATGGGCGAGTGCGCCGCGGTTGGAAACGCCACCGAGGACCGGGCCTGCATGCGAGTGAGCGACGCGTGCAGCTCCCTGCCACAGGACCTGCAGACCTTCGAGCGCCGTCTCCGTGATCGCATCGTCGTGACCTGCGTGGGTGTGCCGGTCGATCGCGTGAAGACGGACCTGGCCTACGGCGCGCAGATGGGTGCGTGCCCGGCGACGACGATGGACCAGCTCGCCACCTGTCTCGTGCGCGGATTCCGCGATGCACACGGCGCGCAGTTCTCGCGGCTCGAGCCGCTGGCGTGCGTCAAGGTGCTCGCCGGCGGGACCACCGTTCCGGCGTCGATCTGCACGAGCGGTGGCGCCACGGTCCCACCGCCTCCGCCCCCGCCTCCGCCGCCCCCGCCGCCCACGTGCGACGGGCCGCGCGCCTGCGGCGGGCCGGACGCGCTCGCCTGTCCGACCGGGTACGTGTGCGATCGTCACGACGCGGTCTGCACCCAGGCCGACGTGACTGGCGTGTGCGTGCCGGCGCCGACCGAGTGTCCGACCGACGGCAGCCCGGTCTGCGGCTGTGACGGCGTGACCTATGCCTCCGATTGCGCACGGCTCGTCGCCGGCGTGACGAAGGTCCAGGACGGCGCCTGCTCGCCGGCGGAGCGGGTCTGCAGCAACAGCAACAATTGTCCGGAGGGGACGTTCTGTGAGTTCCCGAGCGGCAACTGTGGCGAGGGGCTGATCGGCGTGTGCATGCCGATGCACAACGAGGCCTGCACGGTCTGCAGCCCCTACACCGACGGCATGGTCTGCGGCTGCGACGGCAATACGTACGCCAACGACTGCCAACGGGCGGAAGCCGGCGTCTCGGCCTGGTTCCCGGGCAGCTGCACGCCGTAACCGGGCCGTTGCCGGCAGGATTGACCATGGCGCGTCGCCTTCGCCAAGGCGGCGCGCCATGGACGTCGCCCCCGCCTGTCGCCGGCGACGCTCCTCCTCCTCCTCCTCGCCCTCCCCGCCGCCGTGCTCGCCGTTCTCACCCTCGTCCGGTTCCATCCCACGATTGCTCGCTCTGTCGACGACGACGCCCGAACGTCACGATGGTTGACCGCCCGCGCGGCGGTCTGTTACCGCCGCTCGGCATGTCCTGGCCACCGTCCGCCGCCGACCTCGCGACCTTGCGCGAGACCCTCGCCTGGGTCGGCGCCCACTCGCCGTGGTATCGCCGCGTCTTCGCCGCCGCCGGCGTCCGTCCCGACGATCTCACCGACTACGACGACGTCCGCACGCGCGTGCCGCGCACTCGCGAAGACCGACCTGGTCGCCGAGCCAGCGTGCGCACCCGCCGTTCGGCGAGCTCCTGGCCGTGCCGCGCGGAGCGAGTTCGGCTCGCTGCACACGTCGCCGGGGCCGATCTTCATCCCGCGGCTCAAGAGCGAGCGCGGGCGGAACGCCGGTCCTGAAGCGAGGCGATCGCGGCGATGGGCGTGCGACCGGGCGAGGTCGCCCACGTCACGCTGTCGTACCACGTCATGCCGGGCGGGCTGCGCCTGCATCGCGCCTTCGAGGAGGCGGGTTGCCTGGTCATCAACGGCGGCACCGGGGCGAGCCAGCTGCAGGTGCGAGGTGGCGCGCGACTGCGGGCGCGACGGTCTATGCCGGCACGCCGAGCTTCCTCGCGCACCTGGGCGACATCGCGCGCGAGATGGAGCTCGACCCGCGCCGCGATCTGCACTACCGCGTCGGCTTCTCCACCGCCGAGGCGCTGACGCCGGCGCTCCGCGCCGACCTGCACGACGACCTTCGGCATCGAGCTGTTCGACCACTGCGGCGAGGCGCAGATCGGGCCGCTCGCGGGCGAGTGCCGCGATGCACGACGGGCATGCACCTCCATGCGCGGGACCTCTTCGTGCGAGTTCCTCGACCCCGACACCGGCGAGCCGGTCGGGCCCGGCGGGACGGGCGAGCTCGTCGCGACGCAGCTCGGGCCGCGCGCGCTGCCGCTCGTCCGCTACGCGCCCGGCGACGTCTTCCGCCTGCTGCCCGGCGACTGTCCGTGCGGCGATCCATCGCTGCGCGTCGTCTTCGTCGGGCAGGTGGGTGCGATCCGCAAGATCAAGGGCGTCCTCGTCCATCCGGCGCAGGTGCACGCGTGACGAGCAGCATCGCCGGCCTCGGCCGCTTCCAGATCGTCGTCGACCATCCGCCGGGCGAGCGATACGACCGCGCCGTCCTGCGCGTCGGCGTCGACACCCCGCCGCCGATCCCGACGGGCTCCGCCGCCAGGTCGCGGAGCGATTGAAGGCGACGGTGCTGATCGGCATGGACGTCGAGCTGGTCCCGACGAGCGAGATTCCCGAGGACGCGGGGCCGCCGCGCTTCGCGACCGCGATGATCGATCGGCGGGCGAGGGGATGAAGGCGACCGGGGCCGCCGATCGCCGGTACTACGATCCGGCGATCCAGACCATGCCGCGCGAGGCACTGCGACGCGCTGCAGGCGACGCGGCTCGCCCGCCAGCTCGACCGCGTGTGGTCGCACCCGGTTCCCTTCTTCCAGCGGAAGCTCGAAGCCGCTGGGCTCCGGCGCGCGGACCTCCGCGGGCTCGACGACCTGCACGCACATCCCCACCACGCTGAAGGCCGAGCTGCGACGCAGCGAGGAGGAGCATCCACCGTTCGGCGACTATCGCGGCGCGCCGGTGTCGGCGTGCGTACGCCTCGGCGCGTCCACCGGCACGAGCGGCCGGCCGACGCTCATCCTCTGGACGCGGAAGGACCTCGAGGTCGACCACGCCGCCTCGGCCCGCGGCCGCTGGCGCTGGGGGCTGCGCCCGGGGATGAGCCTGGCGAACGCGCATCCCTTCGGCATGAACGCCGGCGGCTGGCACTTCAGCCACGGCGTCGAGGCGCTCGGCGTGCTCAACATCCCGTCGGGCCCGCCGGTCGGCGCGGCGCACGTGCGCGACGTGATCGAGGTGTGGCGGCGGCTCCGGCCCGACATGTACCGGCTCTTCGGCAACGTCGCGCGCACCTACGCGGACGCCGCCACAGCCGCGGGACTCGATCCGGCGCGCGACCTGAACCTCACGCTCGCCGGCGACCATCCCTCGGAGCAGTACCTGATGGCGAGCTCCGGGCTCGAGGCGCTGCCGCTGCTCGGCAGCGCCTGCGACGAGCGCGACGGCGCGCACCTGGCCGAGGACCTGGCGATCGTCGAGGTGATCGACGCCACCACGGGCCGCGCGCGCGGCCACGGCGAGCGCGGCAACCTCGTCGTCACGGTGCTCGAGAAGGACAACTTCCTCCTGCGCTACGATCTCGAAGACGTCGTGCGCTGGAACTGGACACCGTGTCCGTGCGGCGAGACGCACCGCCGCCTGTTCTACGAGGGCCGCGTCCGCGACGTGACGACCGTGGCCGGCGCGGCCGATCCTGCCGATCGACGTGGCGCTCGTCCTCTACGAGTTCCCCGAGGTGTCGACGCCGTCGGCGGAGTACCAGATCGTGCGGCGTCCGGGTGTCGATGGCGCGCTCCACGTGCGGCTCGAGCACGCCGCAGGCGCCGACGCGGCGGATCTGGCGCGACGCCTCGGCGATCGCTTCCGCGATCGGCTCGGCGTCCCGGCCCGGCTCGAGCTGTACGCGCCTGGTGCGCTGCCGCGGTTCGCGTACAAGGCTGCGCGCGTCGTCGACGAGAGCTAGCGGTCAGGGTGCGGGCGAGCGCGGGGGCGCCGCCGGCCGCTCAGACGCTGCGCGGCACCCGCGCTCTCGGTCTACGCGAGACGAGGTACGCCGCTCCGCGATTCGCGCCGTGCGGCGCCCCCGCGCCCGCCCGCACCCCACCACCGCCTCCGCGACTACACGTGATGTCGCGAGACGGGGGCTTCCTACTCGAAAGACCGTGGTTCTGCGATCTGCGATGCGGCGGTCGGTGGGCCGGGGGCGGGCGCGGCGGGGGGGCGCCAGGCGCGAATCGCGGAGCGGCGTAGCTGGCCGCGCTGTGAATCGATTGCGCTGTTGCCGCGCAGCGTCTGAGCGCGGGCGCCCCCCCGCCGCGCCCCGGCCCAACCCACCTCTAGGAGAGCGCCGCGCGGAGCTCGGCGGCGGCTTCGTCGATCGCGGCGCGACCCTGCGGCAGGATGCCCGGGAGCCCGAAGAAGCCGTGGATCAGACCGGTCCAGCGTCGCTGGACGACGGGCACGCCGGCGTCGGTGAGCCGCCTCGCGTAGGCCTCGCCCTCGTCCCGGAGCGGGTCGTTGTCGACCGTGAGGACGTATGCGGGGGGAAGGCCGCGAAGGTCCTTCGCGTGGAGGGGGGCGGCCCGCCAGTCGCTGCGATCGGCCGGTCGTCCGAGGTAGTGGCCCCAGAACCAACTCATGAGCGGCTCGGTCAGGAAGAAGCCGTCCGCGTTCTCGCGATACGACGCGGTGTCCATCGCCGGATCGGTCACGGGGTAGATCAGCATCTGGTGACGGATGCGTGGGCCGTCCTGCTCGCGCGCGACGAGCGCCACCACCGCCGCGAGATTACCGCCCGCGCTGTCGCCGCCGATCGCGAGCCGGGCCGGATCACCGCCGAGCGCCGTCGCATTCGCGGCCGCCCAGTGCGTGGCCGCGACGCAGTCGTCGACCGCGGCGGGGAAGCGGTGCTCGGGCGCCAGGCGGTAGTCGACCGATACCACGACCGCCGGCACGGCGTTCGCCAGCGCGCGGCAGACGGGATCGTGCGAATCGAGACTGCCGATCACCCACCCGCCGCCGTGGAAGTACACGAGCACGGGCAGCGGCGCGGTTCCCGCGGGGCGATAGACGCGGACCGGGATGGCGCCGGTCGGGCCGGGGATCTGGCGGTCCTCGACTTGGGCGACGTCGTCGCCCGGCGGCGCGATGTCGCGCAGCCCCTCCATCACCGCGCGCGCGGCGGGAGGGTCCATCGACTCGATCGGCGGCATGCCGGTGGCAGCGAGCTGATCGAGGAAGGCGCGAACGTTGTCGTCGAGCGGCATGCGATCTCGTAGGCCGGGACGCGCCGAGCTGTCAACGCGCGGAATCGCCGGCGCGCTCGCGGGCGAGCGTGTCCCTGAGGCCGTCCTCGTACGAACGGTTCCGCCATCCCAGCTCGCGGGACGCGCGGCCGTGGTCGAAGCTGATCCCGATGGGCAGTGGCAGCGGCAGGGTGAACCAGGCGGTCCGGCCGCCGGCGGCGCCCCAGGCCCGGGCGAACTCCCAGAGGGTGCCGTCGTCTCCGGTCACGTTGTACGCCCGGCCGATCGCCCGCGGCGTCTCGAGCGCGAGTGCCACGGCCTCGGCGACGTCCCCGGCGTAGACGAGCGGCAGGCGGAACCACGCTGGCCACACGGTGAGTGGCAGTCCGGCGATGGCGCGGAAGATGGGCATGAAGTTGGGATCGTGGGCGCCGTAGATGGCGCACGGTCGGAGCGTGGTGAGGTCGAGCCGCAACCGGCGCGCGTGCTCCCAGGCGACCTGCTCCGAAACCGCCTTCGAGACGGCGTAGGCGTTCGCGAAGCCGCGCGGAGTGTCGGCGGTCAGCTGCGGCGCGTCCTCGTCGAGGCCGCGGGCGAGGACGTCGCGGTACACGGCGACGGACGACACGTGGACGACGCGGCGGACGCCGGCGTCGGCGAGCGCCTCGCACACGTTGCGGGTCCCCTGGACGTTGGCGGTCTGGTGCGCGTCCCAGTCGCGACTGCGCAGCGTCCACAGGGCCGCGTTCGACACCACGGCGTCGGCGCCGGCGAAGCCGCAGGCGAGGGCGGCGCGATCGGCGAGGTCGGCGCGCCGCATCTCGACGCCGCGGCGGACGAGGTCGGGCACGCGCTCGGGATTGCGCACGACGCCGACGACGTGCGCGCCGCGCTCGTGCAGGACGTCGACGATGTAGCGACCGAGGAATCCGGTGGCGCCGGTGACCGCGATCGTCGCTCCGCGGAGGTCCATGCCCGGTGATGCGGTTGCAGTCGCAGCCATTGCAAGAGGGGACCAGGGTCGGCTAGAGCCGTCCGCATGAGCAAAGCCGCCGTGATGTATTCCTTCAACGAGCCGCTCACCATCGAGAACGTGACGCTCAAGGCGCCGCGCGAGGACGAGATCGTCGTCAAGATCGGTGCGAGCGGCGTGTGCCATTCCGACCTCTCCGTCGTCCAGATGAAGCTCCCGTTCCCCCCACCGGTCGTGCTCGGCCACGAGGGCGCGGGCGTGGTCGAGGAGGTCGGCAAGCGGGTGACGAATCTCAAGCCCGGCGACCACGTCGTGCTGTCGTGGGTCGAGAACTGTGGTCACTGCCACTTCTGCATCGCGGGGACCGTCCACCTGTGCGACGCCAACATCCAGTCGTTCATGACGGGCGGCGAGACGGTGTTCGAGAAGGACGGTGTGCCGATCTCGCGCATGGCCGGTGTCGGCTCGTTCTCGGAGCGGACGATCGTGCGCGCCACGTCGGCGGTGAAGATCCCGGACGACGTGCCGATGGAGGCTGCGTGCCTGGTCGGCTGCGGCGTGATGACCGGCGTCGGCGCGGTGGTGAACACGGCGCAGGTCCGGCCCGGGCAGACGGTCGCCGTCTTCGGCTGCGGCGGCGTCGGGTTGAACGTCATCCAGGGCGCCGCGCTCTCGGGCGCCGGGCGGATCATCGCCGTCGACATGGTCCCGCAGAAGCTCACCTGGGCGAAGGAGTTCGGCGCCACCGACGTCGTCAACGCGAAGGACGGGGATCCGGTCGACGCGATCCGCGAGCTGACCGGCGGCATTGGGGTCGACTACGCCTTCGAGGTGATCGGCGTGCCGTCCGTGATCCAGCAGGCCTTCATGGCGGTGAAGCGGGGCGGCAAGGCGGTGGTCGTCGGCGTGGCGGCCATGGGCGTCAACGTCGAGATTCCGGCCGCCGCGTTGGCCCTCGAGGAGCGCTCGGTGATCGGCTCCCTCTACGGTTCGGCGAACATGAAGCGCGACATGCCGCGCCTGATCGAGCTGTACCGCCAGAAGCGGCTCAAGCTCGACCAGCTGGTCTCGCGCCGCATCAAGCTCGAGGCGGTCAACGACGCCTTCACCGCCATGGAGAAGGGCGAGGTCGCACGCAGCGTGATCGTGTTCTAGGAGTCCTCGCCATGGACGCGCCGGTCCTCTACGTCGTGCAGGCGTGGGTCTCGCCCGACGGCGGGGACCGGTACCTCGACTGGCTCGAGCGGAAGCACATGGCCGAGGTGATCCGCGAGCCGGGATTCCTCTGGGCCCGCCGCGTGCGTCTCGAGCAGACCGACGAGCGGGGCTGGCGCGGCTATCTGCTGCTCTACGGCCTCGCCTCCCAGGAGGCGCTGGACGCGTACCTGGCGAGCCCAGCGCGCGAGCGCTTCTGGAAGGAGCTGGAGCCGCTCAACGCCGTGCATCGCGCCGAGCGCGTCTGGGGCACCCTCGACCTGGTGCGGGATCCCGCATGATCAGGCTCGTCTTCTGCCTGCACCGCCTGCCATCCCTCTCGCGCGCCGAGTTTCAGCGCTACTGGCGTGAGACCCACGGTCCCCTGGTCCGCTCGCACGCCGCGGCGCTGCGCATCCATCGGTACGTGCAGGTGCACACCGCCGACGATCCGCTGAACGACGCGCTGCGGGCCGGCCGCGGTGGTCCCGAAGCGTTCGACGGCGTCGCCGAGCTGTGGTGGGCGAGCCGGGCCGACCTCGACGCGGCGCTCACCACGCCCGAGGGGCGGGCTGCGGCGGAGGCGCTGCTCGCGGACGAGCGCCGCTTCATCGACCTGTCACGCTCGCCGCTCTGGGTGGCGGACGAGCACCCGTTCGTCTAGCGAAATTCTCCTTGCCTTCGAGCGTCGACTCCGGCTAGAGACGCGGCGCCGCCAGGAAATGGCGAGCCGAGGGGGGATTGCTCATGATGCGTCGTGTCGCGTTGCTCTGTGCGGGCGTTCTACTGACCGCCGCAACCGTCCATGCCCTGGTCCTCACCGAGAAGTCGCCCGAGCAGAAGTTTCGCCGGGACGTCGGCAAGCAGCTGACGAAGTACACGCTGTGCATCGTCAAGGCGGCGCAGGCGTGCGAGAAGAATGGCACCTCGACGGCCGTCGAGTGTCACCTCGACACGGCGTGTCGTCGACGGCGGCATCGACCCCAAGGGCAAGTTCGGACCGGCGCTCGCCAAGTGCGCGTCCAAGGTCCTGCTGTCCAAAAAGAGTCCCAGCGGGGGCGCCGACCCCGTGGGTGACTATCAGGGCATCGGCTGTCCCGGAGACTCGAACTCGGGAACGCTCGGCGACCAGCCCTTCAGCGACCTGAACGCCTATCAGGCAGGTGCGCTGACGAACTCGCGCACCCAGGTGGCCGGGCTCGCCGCGGTGATCGACCTGCTGGGGTGCGCAGCGGGAAGCGGAAACACCGACCAGGCGGACATCGACTGCGTTCAGAGCAACGCCGAGAAGCTCAGCGCCTTGACCAAGGGAGTCTTCAAGTGCGGCGACAAGTGCGAGAACGACTACAAGGATAAGGCGGGCAACGGCGGAACGACCGACGGTTCGAATTGCGCGCAAGGCGGCGATGCGAACAACCAGATATGCCTGGACGCCGCGATGGCGAAGGCGATCAAGAAGGGGCCCTTCGACGCGGGCGTGCAGACCAGCGTGCTGCCGCTCGTGCAGAGTGCCCTCACCACCGCCGGCAACGACCTCTACAACCAGAACGACTGTCCGTGACGCGTCGGGGGCGGTGACCGCGACGCGGTTCACCGCCCCATCGCTTCAGCCCAGCCGGTAGAGCTCGACCGCGTTCAGCGCGCACATCCGGCGGCGGTCGTCCTCCGGGACGTCGCGGAACATCGTGTCGACCGTGCGCCGCGTCTCCGGCCAGTCGCAGCCGTGGTGTGGGTAGTCCGACGACCACATCATGTTGCGCACGCCGATCAGGTCGCGGTTGCGCACGGCGTAGCGGTCGATCATGAACGTCGCCCGCCAGTTGCGGTGGAAGTAGGTGCTGGGCGGGTGCTGCAGCTTGATGGGCAACCACCAGCGGTTGCGCCACCACCGGTCGTCGAGCTGCTCCAGGATGTACGGAATCCAGCCGGAGCCGGCTTCGACCTGCACCCAGGTGAGGTTGGGGAAGCGATCGTGGACGCCCGAGCTGATGATCTCGGGCAGATCGGTGATCATGCTCGCGGCGCCGACGTTGGCGAGGCCCGTCAGGTCGTCGCCGCGGACGCCCTTCGGCTTGGGCTTGGCGATCTGGCGCATGACGCGGACGTGGAAGTGGACCGGCATCTGGAGGGCCTGGGCGGCCTCCCAGAACGGGTCGTCCTCCGGGCGGATGGCCGGCCCGACGCTGGGCATCGTATTCAGCCAGACGCCGCGCATGCCGAGCTTCACGCCGCGCTCCATCTCACGGATGGCCGCGTCGACCCCGAGTGCCGGAATGGCGGTGAGGCCGATCAGGCGGTCCGGCGCCTTCTGTACGAATTCCTCCGCGAGCCAGTTGTTGAACGCCTGGACGCCGGCGAGTTGGAACTCGGGGTCCGGGTCGGAGAAGAAGTGGCTCATCATGCGCGCGGAGCCGAAGAGGACCTCGGCGTCGACGCCGTCCTGGTCCATCTCCTCGAGCCGCGGGGCGGCGCGGAAGTTGCCCTGGTTCGCGGCGGCGAACGTCACGCCGGTCCAGCGCACCTCGTCGTGCCGGCGCCCGGCCGAAGCGTAGATGCCGATCGGTGCCGGGGCGACGTCGGGGCTGAACTGCCACGCCTCGCCACCGTCGCCGTCGGGAACCACGCGCGGGACCTTGTCGTGGAACTTCCGCGGCATGTACGTCGTCCACAAATGCGGCGGCTCGAGCACGTGCGAGTCACCGGAGATCAGCGTGTACTCACGGGCCATCGACCAAGTCCTCCGTCCCATCTCATACGAACAAACGTTCGTTCGTTTCAAGGGCCGGTGCCGTCACCGCGCCGCGCCACATCACAGGCAAGAGCGGCGCCGCGGGTTGACCCCGAGTGAGCGGCCCTGGTAACCGCGAGGGTCGAATGACGACCGACGACGCGCGGCACCTGCCGCTCGCGGGCATCCGCGTGATCGACCTGAGTCACCAGGCTGCGGGGCCGTGGTGCACGTCGCTGCTCGGCGACATGGGGGCCGACGTCGTCAAGATCGAGAAGCCGGGCCGCGGCGACGGTATCCGCTATGCCGGGCGCCTCCCGCCCGAGATCGGCGGCCTCAACTTCCAGGGGTTGAACCGCAACAAGCGCGGCATCACGGTCGACATCGGCACGGAGGAGGGCTGCGCGCTCGTGCGCCGGCTCGTCGCGCAGGCCGACGTCGTCGTCGAGAACTTCCGTCCCGGCGTGATGGACCGCCACGGGCTCGGCTGGGACCGCCTGTCGGCGGAGAACCCGCGGCTGGTCTATTGCTCGATCACGGCCTTCGGCCCGCGCGGGCCGCTGGCGCAGAAGCCGGGCATGGACCTGATCCTTCAGGCGACGGGCGGGCTGATGGGCCACACGGGCGAGCCCGACGGGCCGCCGATCAAGTCGGCGCCGCCGGTCGCGGACATCACCACCGGCATCTACGCCGCGTACGGCATCGCCTCGGCGCTGGTCGAGCGCGAGCGCTCGGGGCGTGGGCAGCGGGTCGAGGTGGCGATGCTCGACGCCGTGCTGTCGCTCTACTCCGACATCGCCGCCAACGTGCTGACCGACGGCACGCACTACGGCCGCTTCGGGAGCGGGCACCCGGACCTGGTGCCGTACCAGGCCTTTCCCGCCAGCGACGGCTGGTTCATCGTGGCGTGCCTGACCAACGCCTTCTTCAAGCGCCTGTGCACCGCCCTCGACCGCGAGGACCTGCTCGCCGATCCGCGGTTCGCCACCAACGCGGCGCGGGCGCAGCACCGGGCCGAGATCGTGCCCATGCTGAGCGACCTGTTCCGCACCCGGCCGATCGCGCACTGGATCGCGCTGCTCGAGGAGCACGACATCCCGACCTGCCGCGTGAATCGCCTCGAGGACATCCTCGCGCACGAGCAGATCGCCGCCAACGGGGCGGTGGCCACCCGCGAAGATGCCGTCCGCGGTCGGATCACGACCCTCACGCCGCCGATCAAGCTGAGCGCGTCGCCGACGGGCGTCGCGCGGCTCGCGCCCGCCCTCGGCGAGCACACCGAGGCCGTGCTGCGCGAGTACGGGCTCGGCGACGACGAGATCGGCGCGCTGCGCGATGCGAAGGTGATCTGAGCCGTGGACCTCGCCCGGCGCGCGGCGATCGTCGGCATCGGCGAGACGCGCTATTCGCGGGCGTCGTCGGCGGGTCTGCTCGCGCTGCTGCGGGAGGCCGCCGCTGCCGCGCTCGGCGACGCCGGCCTCGCGCCCACGGCGGTCGACGGCATCCTGGCGCCGGGGGCGAGCTACCAGGAGCTGCACGAGCTGGCGCGCGAGCTCGGCGTGCGCGGGCAGTTCTTCAACGCGGCGAGCTTCAGCGGGGCCCCGGCCGTGGTGTCGGCGCCGCTCCTGGCGACGTTGGCGATCGAGGCCGGGCTCGCCACGACCGTCCTCTGCGTCCGCGGCCTGGCGTGGGGCAGCGAGCGCAAGGGCAACGTCGGGCAGACGCACGCGGAGATGCCGCTGAAGGCGGCGTTCGAGATCCCCTTCGGGTGGTATCCGCAGGCGGTGCACTTCGCCGGCATGGCGCGCCGGCACATGGCGCTCTACGGGACGACGGAGGCGCAGCTCGGCGAGGTGGCGGTGACGATGCGCCGTCACGCCGCGTTGTCCGACAACGCGGTGCTGCGCGAGAAGCCGCTCACGCTGGACGAGTACCTGGCGACGCCGTATCTGGCGGAGCCCTACCGCGTCCACGACTGCTGCCTGGTGACCGATGGGGCGGGTGCGTTCGTCGTGACGTCGGGCGAGCGCGCCCGCGACCTCCGGTGTCCGCCCGTCGCCATCCTCGGCGTCGGGACGGGCGTGACGCAGGACGGCGAGTACTCGAGTCTCCGCGCGGACTACCTGGCGACGCCCGCGGTGCACGCCGCGCCGCGCGCGTACGCGATGGCGGGCCTCTCGCCGGCGGACGTCGACGTCGTCACGCTCTACGACAACTTCACCGGGATGGTGCTGACGCAGCTGGAAGACCTTGGATTCTGTGCCCGCGGGGAGGGTGGGGCGTTCGTCGCGGGGGGCCGCATCGCCGTCGGCGGCGCGCTGCCGGTCAACCCGAGCGGCGGCCAGCTCGCGCAGGCCTTCGTCCTCATGATGAACGGCGTCTGCGAGACCGTGCGCCAGCTCCGCGGTGGCGCTGGACCGCGGCAGGTCGCCGGCGCCGAGGTCGGTCTCGTCGGGGGCTACTCGGGGTCGGAGTACGCCGTGCTGCTGCTCGGGCGGGGGGAGGCCTGATGGCGGAGGCACGGGCCGTCGCGGAGCGCCATCTTCCCGACGTCGCGTGGCCGGTCGCGAAGCCGTTCTGGGACGGCTGTCGCGCCGGCGAGCTGCGCATCCCCCGCTGCGCGGACTGCGGCCGCTGGGTCTGGTACCCGTCGGCGGCGTGCCCGGGGTGCGGCGGCGGCCGTCACGTCTGGACGCCGGTGAGCGGGCGCGCGCGCATCTTCACCTGGGTTCGCGTGCATCGCGCCTTCCTGCCGGGCTTCACGGAGCGCGTGCCGTACCTCACCGCCCTCGTCGCGCTCGACGAGGATCCGCGGGTGCGACTGGCGACGATGCTGCGCGACGTTCCGGCCGGGGGGCCGGTCATCGACGCACCGGTCGCGGTCGTCTTCGAGCGCATCACGGACGAGCTCACGCTGCCGGCGTTCCGCTGCGTGAGCGGGAGGGACGCATGATCGATCTCGGATCCCGCCACCTGCTGGCGACCAGCGCCGGCGGCGTGCTGCGCGTCGTCATCGACCGGCCGGAGCGGCGCAACGCGCTCACGATCGAGATGTACCACGGGCTCAAGAAGGCGGCGGTGCTCGCCGAGCGGGATCCCGAGACGCACGTGCTCGTGATCACCGGTGCGGGCGACTGGTTCTGCGTCGGCGGCGAGATGGGCGGCAAGCACGAGGGCGGGGCGGCGATCGATCGCGAGACGGATCGCTTCGACCTGCTGCCGTTCGTCGAGTTCGAGCGTTGTCCGAAGGTCGTCATCATGGCGATCAACGGCATGTGCCAGGGCGGCGGGCTCAACATGACGCTCATGAGCGACCTCGCGGTCGCCTCCGAGCGTGCGACCTTCCGCGCGCCGGAGCTGCTGCGCGGGGTCGCCGATTGTTTTCTGGGGCGCGCCTGGCGAGCCGTGTGGGGATCGCGCGCGCCAAGGCGATGCTGTTCACGGCGCGCACGCTCACCGCTGCGGAGGCCCTGGCTATGGGCCTGATCACCCAGGTCGTGCCGCATGACGACCTCGAGACCGCGGTCGCCGACACCATCGCCGCCGTCCGCCAGACCGCGCCGCGGGCGCGAACGTCGCTCAAGCGCGACATGAATCGCCACCTACCGACGATCGACTATCCGATGTTCGCTGAGTCGCTCGCCGGCGACGAGGTGAAGGAGGGCTTCCAGGCATTCGTCGAGAAGCGCCGGCCCGGGTGGGTCCCGATCGAAGACTGACTTCAGGACCAATCGCGCTCGACGAGGGACCGCAGTCGCTCCAGGCACATCTTGAGAGCGGTGAGGCTCTCGGCGTCGCGTCGGTAGGACGCCCGCATCACGAGAGCCACGAGCCGGTCCCAATCGGCGTTGGCCGCCACGTCGTCGCGCACGGGCTGGCACCCGAGCGACGGTGCGGGGCTTGCTGCGATCGGGGCGCGCCAGCCCCGACTCCGTCCGAACGGGATGACGGTTCCTCTCATGGGGAGGTCTCGCCTTGGAGCTTCGTCCAGGCGCGACCCCCAATCATCCCCCGGATGGGGTACGGCCGGGGCCGGTCAGAGGGCTTTCGAGCCGAAGGCCAGCGGGCCCCCGAGCAGCACGCGCACCAGCTCGCTCTGGCATCGCACGTCCACCTTCGCGAGGACCCGCTTCACGTGCGTCCGTGCGGTGTGGAGCGTGATCCCGAGGTGGTCGGCCAGCTCCTCGGTCCGCCTGCCCTCGACCAGCAGGATCGCGACTGTCGCCTCGGCCTTGGTGAGCCCATAGAGCCGGCGGAGCACGCCGCCGATCCCTTCGATCTTGGGCTCTGGATCGCCAATGAACACCACGGCCGCCGGCGCTTCGCGAGCCAGCGCGAAGCTCCGCGTCCGGAGCGGCGCCACCAGTGCTGTCAACGCTCGGCGACCCGATGGCCGCGTGACGGCGACCGTTCCGCCGACGCCGCGTCCGTTCCCGGTCGCGCACGCGTCCGCGACCAGACGGCGGAGGGTCGCCGCCTCGTCGGCCGCCGCGGCTGACAACCCCTCGCGCAGCAGCACGAGGCCGTCGCCCGCGTCGACGAGCGTTCGCGCGTGCCGGTTGAGGAAGAGGATCTTGCCGTCGCCGCCGAGGATCGCGACCCCGACGGGCATGCGGTCGAGCACCTCACTTGCGGCTGCCTGGGCGAGATCGACGGACTCGAGGCGCCGGTGGATCGCGAGCGCGCGCTGCAGGTGCGGCATGAACCGCGCCAGGAAGTCGAAGTCGGCGGCGACGAACGACGGTGCGCCGATGCGTCGCATGAGTGACATCAGCGCGATCACCGACCCCGAGCGGAACGGGACCAACCCGATGGCATGCAGGACGCCCAGCGGCCGCAGGAAGTCGTTGAAGTATTCCGTGCGCACCGCCTCCCGATCGGGGACGATCGCTTCTCCGTTGCGGATGGCCCCGGGGAACGTGAGGTCGGATCGCGCGTTGAGGAAGATGTTGCGTGGCGCGTAGTAGCCCTCGTATCGGGCGGTCCAGCTCGGGTCCGCCCCGATCTGGCACTGCAGGGTGGCGGGACCTCCGTCGACGTTCTGGAGGTTGATGCCGACCACGTCGCATCCGAACTCGGCCGCGAGACCCTGGAGAAGCATCGGCCAGCGGCTCCGTTCGCCCGCCGCCTCGTACGCGAGGTCGATCAGGGTGTGCAGCGCGCGCTCATCGTGCAGCGTCATCCGGCGCTGCACCCCGAGCCGGACTGTCGCCCGGCTCGAGTCGGTGGTTGCGCGTCTGGCGGGTGATGATGCGCTGGGTCGGTGCAGCAAGCTGTGCGTTTGTAACTCGGCGGACGGATTCCCCGCAACAGCCGTCGTCCCTGCTGGGCCTGCCGGATTTCCCCTCGACCGACCCTTGACGAAACGAACGTTCGTTCGTTAGAGAACCGAGGGACATGGCGACACGCGCCACCGCGAAGCGCCGGCCCGGGCCGGCCCAGGAACCCGCCCCGCCGACGCGCGAGCTGATCCTCGATGCGGCCGAGCGCCTGTTCGCGGCCCGTGGCGTGGACGGGATCGCGGTCCGCGACCTGGCCCGCGAGCTCGGCATCACCCCGTCCAGCCTCTACAACCACTTTCCGAGCAAGCAGGCGCTCTACGACGCGGTCATCGACCGCGGGCTCCGTCCCATCGTCGAGGCGGTGGCGTCGTCCTGGCATCCCGGCGCGCTCTCCGCGAAGGGCGTCGCCGCGACGCTCGACCAGCTGCTACCGCACCTCGCCCGCCATCCCCACCTCGCCCAGCTGCTCCAGCGTGCGTTGTCCGAAGAGAGCGGCAGCGGGATGGAGGTCATGATGGAGCCGGTCATGAACTCACTCTACCGTGAGGGGCTCGGCGTCATCCGCAAGGTCGCCGGCCGGTCGGGCTGGTCGATGGCCGAGGTGCCGCACCTCGCCATCGCGCTGTTCGGCATGATCTTCGGCTACTACACCCACGCCACCGCGCTCCACCGGATCTCCCGTTGGGGCGAGGATCCGCTGTCGCCGCGTGCGCTGGCGGTACAGCGACAGTTTCTCGAGAAGGCCATCTATCGGCTCCTCGGTCCGCGCGGAGCCCAACTCAGGAGGACGAGGCGCGCATGAGCGAGCAGGGTCGCATCACGGACGAGGGGATCGCGAAGATCCGGGCACGCATCGGGCAGGGCTTTCCGGGTCGCCGGCCGTGGCGCACGGAGGCGACGCGCGACGCGATCTATCACCTGGCCCTGGCCATCGGGGACCTGAGCCCGCTCTACCTGGACGAGGAGTACGCGAAGGGGACGCGCTGGGGCACGTTGATCGCCCCGCCGATCATCGTGCAGAGCATGGACACGCTCCGCGCGGTGGGCTCGGCCGGACTGCCCGAGGGCCTGCCCGGCGTGCACTCGATCTGGACGGGCTCGCGCTACGACTGGGAGCGCCCCGTCAAGCTGAACGACCGCATCACGCACAAGTGCTACCTGAAGGACGTCGTCGAGCGGCCGAGCACGTTCGGCGGCGGCGGGCGCTCGCTCTATCAGACGTACGAGGCGGTCTACTGGAACCAGGACGGCGAGAAGATCGGCGTGCGCAACGACACCTGGATCCGCATCGAGCGCCAGAAGACCGCCGAGAAGAAGAAGTACGGCGACACCCAACTCGCAAAGTGGGGGCCCGACGACATCGCGCGCTTCATGGGCGAGTACCGCAACGAGAAGCGGACGGTCGATCGGCGGTGGGACGACGTGCAGGTCGGCGACCCGCTGGGTCCGCTCATCAAGGGTCCGCTCACGCCGACCGCGGAGATCGCCTTCGAATCGTACTTCGGCATCTACCTGGTCGGGAACAAGGTCGCGGCGAACCTCTACGCCAAGCATCCGGCCCTGATGATCCCGAACGAACAGGGTATTCCCGAGCCGCCGCAGCGCGTGCACTGGGACAACGCGTTCACGCAGCGCCTGCTCGGACTGCCGGGCGCCTACGACCTCGGGCCCGAGCGCTGCTCGTGGCTCATCCAGGTCGTGACCGACTGGATCGGCGACAACGGCTTCCTTTCGATGATCGACGTCCAGTACCGGAAGTTCAACTACATGGGCGACGTGAGCTGGTGCCGTGGCAAGGTCACGGACAAGTTCGAGCGCAACGGCAAGGGCGTCGTCCGCTGCGCCATCGAGATCGTCAATCATCGGGACGAGGTGACGGCGCTCGGCACGGCCGAGGCCGAGCTTCCCCGCCGTTAGCCAGCCGAAGGTGTACATGCGTCGACGTCTTCCCGCCGCGATCGCGGCGGTCGTGGTTTCCTCGTCTCTCTCGCTCGCCGAACCGCCGAAGCCGGACCATCCGTGGCCCCCGGATCCGAAGCTGTACGCCCCGGCGGGCACCGAGGTCGCGCCGGGGCTGAAGGTCGGCGACGTGCTCGACTCGTCGAACGCTGCGGCCGCGAAGGACCTCCTGCCGCCCGAGGTGCTCAAGCACTACGAGAAGAACGAGTACAGGAATCCGATCGGCTCCTGGCCCGACGGCATCGTCCACTGGGACCGATCGTTCGAGGAGGCGACGAAGGAGAACGTCGGGAAGTACGAGATCGATCCGGCGACCGGCACGATCCTCGAGACGAGCACACATCAGCAGCCGGCGTACGTCTACGGGCTCCCGTTTCCGCAGATCGACCTCACGGGCGACCCGCAGGCGGGGATCAAGGCGGCCTGGAACACGATCAACAACTTCTGGAACAACGGCAGCTACCACTTCCTCACCTCGCTCGTGTGGGCCAGCCCGAAGGGCGCCGATCGCGAATCGGTGCAGGACGCGACCTTCGCCTTCTACGAGAACCAGAACCCGAAGTACCGCTTTCCCAACCCGGCCAACTATGCCTGGCAGTCGATCTCCGTCGCCGCGACGCCGGCGGACCTGCAGGGGACGGCCGCCCTCACGTACCGCTATCGCGATCCCGCGAAGCGCGACTCGGTGTGGACGTACGTGCCCGCGCTGCGCCGCGTGCGCGCCGTCAGCCCCGCGAACCGCTCCGACGGGCTCCTCGGGTCCGACCTGAGCCAGGACGACGGCAGCTTCTTCGAGGGCAAGATCGAGGACTTCGTGTGGACGACGGTCGGTATTCGGGAGGGGCTGCGCTTCGCCGACGCCGACTCGATCAAGGGCGAGGGCGGTCCGCCGAAATGGGTCGAGGGCGGCGGCTGGCGCGACGTGTGGGAGAAGAAGCGGCCCGCCGCGGGCTATCAGATGGCCGACTGGAAGGGCGCTGCCTGGGCACCCGTCAGCGCGGTGCTGGTCAAGAAGAAGTTCATCGTCGTCAACGGCGTGCCGCGGGACAAGTACTATCTCTACGGTCGCATCGAGCTGTGGATCGACACGGATACGTGGATCGGCGCCTTCAACCGCAAGTTCTCGTGGAAGGACGAGCTGCTGAACACGTACCAGGTCGAAGGCTACCTGAGCACGCCCGCCGTCCGCGACGGCAGCCCGGACGTCGAGTGGCTCTGGAGCACGCAGGAAGCATGGCAGTGTGCCGAATCGGTCAAGCTCGACCGTGCCACGCTGGCGGGTCTCCGCTCGGACCCGACCGGGACGTTCGACCGGCGGGTGCCCCTCAAGACGGAGCAGCTCTTCGACATCCAGACGCTGAACCGCTTCGGCAAGTGACAATCCGCTGACGCCAAGCGACGCCCCAGCGACGATCCTTCGTCGGTCTGGGGGGCGGGGGCCGTCAATAGGCCCGATTTCACGTCGTGTGCTCGTGCAGGACTGGCCGGCCGAGGGTGGCACCGGGGTTGCTTCCACCCCTCTCAGAGAGCAAACCCATGCGAAACCGAACGCACAGCACCCGCGGCTTCACCCTGATCGAGCTCCTGGTCGTGGTGTCGGTCATCTCAATACTGGCCGCCATCGCCATCCCGCAGTTCGCCACCTACCGGGCGAAGGGTTTCGACGCCCGGATGGAGTACGACGCGCGCAACGCAGCCACGGCGCAGGAGGCGTACTTCATCAACAACGACTCGTACTCCGCGGGCCCGTGCGAATCGCTGCCCGGGTTCTCGAACTCGGCGGGCAGCACGTGCGCGTCGGCCGCGGGTGTCACCGGCGCCATCGCCAGCTCGTTCACGGCCACCGTGACCAAGAGCGCCGGCAACGCGGCCACCTACACGACGTGCGTGTGGGAAAGCGCTCCCTCCGGCGGCGTCGACAACCTCTCCTGCAGCTGAGCGCAGTAACTCAGGGCTGACCGCTCTGCAGGCGGTTGAGCAGCTGCCGCGCGCCCGGATCCCCGGGGGACAGCGCGACCAGCTTCTCTGCCCACGCGACCGCGGCGGTGCGATTGCCCCGATCCCGCTCGAGCGTCGCGAGCGCGACCAGGACGTCCCGATCGCCCGGATGTTGCCGGTGGACGCGCTCGAGCTGCTCGAGCGCGGGACCCGGTTGGCCGGATCCCTGGAGCGCCAGCGCGTAGACGTACGCGTAGCGCGCGTCGTCGGGGGCGAGCTCGGTCGCCCGCCGGAACGCCGCGAGCGCCTCGGTCGGCCGTTGCAGGCGGATCAATGCGAGGCCGAGCGCGTGATGCAGATCGGCGTCCTTCGGTGCCACGGTGAGTCCCTGGCGCAGGACCTGCTCGCCCTCCGCGTCGCGCCCCTCCGCACGGTAGAGATCGGCGAGATTCACGTAGGCCTGTGGGAGCGCGGGTGCCAGGCGGAGCGCGGTCCGGTACTCCCGCTCGGCGGCATCCGTGGCGCCGCGGTCGGTGTCGAGGCCGGCGAGGTTCAGCTGGCCCTCGGGGCGATCGGCGACGGTGAGCTGCGCGGCGCGGTACTCGGCGAGCGCCACGTCGAGCGCGGCCATGGTACCGGCCGGCAGCTGCTCCGCGGGCACCGCCGCCAACGCGCGGGCGGCGTCGATGCGGACCGTGCGCACCGGGTCGGAGAGCAGCGGGGCCACCAGACGCGCCCGCAGCCGCGGCTCGACCGTGGCCATCGTGCCGATCGCGGCCGCCCGCACCAGCGGATCGGGATCGCGGAGCGCCCGCTCGACCGTCGCCCCGGTCGTGGCGTCGAGGTCGCCCCGCAGCAGCGAGACGGCTGTCGCCCGGGCGATCCCCGGCTGACCGGGATCATCCGCGACGCGCGTCAGCAGGGCGGCGGCGCCCGGGAGGTTCCGCCGGCCGGCATCGATCGCCTCGCCCCAGTGCGGGGTGTCGGCTCGTGCGCGACCGTACCATCGCTCGGTGGCGGCGACGGCCCACGCGGGCGACTCCTTGGCGTGGCAGCCGTTGCACGCGTTGGGCGTCCCGATCTTGACCGTCAGATCCGGACGCGGAACGCGGAAGCTGTGGTCGCGGCGGCCGTCGATCACCATGTAGCGCTGCTCCGGCATGTGGCAGGCGACGCAGCTCGCACCGGGCGATCCGGCGGGATGGTGGTGGTGTGCCGGGGTCGAGAACACCGCAGGCAGGTGGCACTGCGCGCAGACGGCGTTCACGTCGTCCGTGACGCCGCGGAGCTTCGTCGAGTGCGCATCGTGGCAGTCGGTGCACGTCACCCCGGCGCGGTACATCGGGCTCTGCAGGAACGAGCCGTACTCGTAGACCTCGTCGCGGATCTGTCCGTCGGCATGGTAGAGCCGTTCGTCGAGCAGCGCCGGACGGTGGGTGTCCATCAGCGGCCGTCCCCACACGTAGTCCTCGTTCAGGATGCCACGCCGCGAGTGACACCGGCCGCAGGTCTCCACCTCGACGTGTGACGTCCGCTGCGGCTGGCGCCGGGCGATGCCGGTCGTCTCGTCCATCACCCAGTGTGCGGCATCGGGGTCGCCCAGGTCGACGACGAGCCCGCGGTGGGGAGCGCGGTCGTCCGGCGTCCCGGCGTGCGCCCAGGCGACGTGGTTCGAGGCCGGGCCGTGACAGGCCTCGCACGCGACGTCGATCTCGGCCCAGGTCGATTCGTATCGCTCCTCCGCGACGCGATAGTTCTTGTGGACGCCGGTCGAGTGGCACTCGGCGCACTGGTGGTTCCAGTTGTACGCGATGCCGGTCCAGTGCAGCAGATCGCCCGGAGGAATGCGCTCGTGCGGATTCAGCGAGAACCACCGCTGGCCGCCCTCAGCCTTCGGCCGCGAGTCCCACGCGAGCGGCAGCGCCTGCCAACGTCCGCCCGGCAGGGCGACGAGGTACTGCTGCAGCGGCGCGACCCCGAAGGTGTACCCGACGTCGTAGTCGGCGAGCTTGCCGTCGGGGCCTTCGGTGCGGACGACGAAGCGGCCGTCCCGACGGACGAACGTCGACGTCACGCCGAAGTGCGTCAGCTTCGCATCGTTGAAGTCGCCGAGGACGGTGCTGTCGTCGGCGACCTCCATCGCCCGGTCGTGGTGCGACCCGCGCCACGCCGCGGTCTCGGCGGCGTGGCAGTCGGCGCACGCCCCGCTGCCCACGAAGGCCGCGGGCGCCGGCGGCGTGCGCGCGGCAGCGGGCATCGTCGTCGTAGTCGTCGTCGGGGGAGGTGACGCCTCCTCGCGCCCGCCGCACGCGCTCAGCAGCGCGGCCAGCGCGACGACCGCTGGCAGCGCGCGGCTCATTCGGTGGTCGGCGTCTGCGCCTCTCAGCGCCTGGCGAGGAGGTCGCGGATCTGGATCAGGACCTTCTCCTCGCCCGACGGCTCCGGCGGCCGAGGCGGCGGCCCCGCGGCCTCGGCCTTCTTCATGCGATTCATCCCCTTCACCACCATGAAGAGCACCAAGGCCACGATGATGAAGTTGATGAGTGCGTTCACGAAGAGCCCATAGTTGAGCGTCGCCGCGCCCGCAGCCTTCGCAGCTTGCAGCGTCGGGTAGCCTCCACTGCCGAGGTTGACGAAGAAGTCGCTGAAGTCGACGCCGCCCAGGACCTTGCCGATCGGCGGCATCATGACGTCGTTCACCAGCGAATTGACGATGCCCCCGAAGGCGCCGCCGATGATGACACCGATCGCCAGGTCGACGGCGTTCCCCTTGACCGCGAACTCCTTGAACTCGCTCACCATCGACATAGGCGCATGTCCTCCCGTCCGGCGCATAGCAGAGGGCCGTATGCCTGGGAATAGGGACGCGACCTTGCCGCAGCCGCTCTCGGGTCGTATGCGGGCCCATGCGTCTCGGGCTGTATCTCCGCAACATGGGTCCGGTGTCCACGCGCTCGACGCTGCTCGAGTGCGCGGCGGCGGCCGAGGGCGCCGGCCTCGACGACCTCTGGGTCGTCGACCACGTCGCCATCCCGCCGGACGACGCCGAAGGCTCGGGCGGCCGCTACCTGGATCCGCTCGCGACGCTGGCGTTCCTCGCCGCGGCGACGTCGCGGATCACGCTGGGGACCGGCGTGCTGGTGCTGCCGTACCGCCCGGCGCTGCTCACCGCGAAGTGGATCGCGACGATCCAGGAGCTTGCCGCGGGACGGCTGCTGCTCGGCGTCGGCGTCGGGTGGATGCCGGCCGAGTTCAAGGCGCTGGGCGTGCCGCGCGGCCGGCGCGTCGCGCTGACGGATGCGACGCTCGAGCTGCTCGGGCGCTGCTTCGCCGCCGACGAGGTCGTCGAGAACGGCCAGCGCTTCCTCTTCCTGCCGCGCCCGCCGCGGCCTCCCATCCTCATCGGTGGCGCCGCGCCGCACGCGCTCCGTCGCGCGGCGCGCTTCGGCGACGGGTGGATGCCGACGGGCAACGACGCGGCCATGCTGCGCGAGCCGATCGCGGCGCTGCGCGGACAGATGGCCGCCGCCGGCAAGCCGCCGCCCGAGGTCGCGCTGGTGACGCGCCTGCCGCTCGAGGACGTGTCGCGCACGGCGGACGCGATCCGTGCCTTCGCGGAGGTCGGCGTCACCCGGCTCGTGCACGGCTTCCGCTACGCCGACGCCGCCGAGTTCGCGCGAGCTGCCGACGCGCTCGCGCGCGCGAGGGGCTAGCGCTCCTTCATCCGCCGCAGCAGCCCCTGGTCCTTCCGCTGCTCGGAAAGGATCTTCCAGATGTAGGCGTGCTTGAAGCGCCGCCGCTGCTCCGGCGTGGTGACGATGGATGGCACGTAGGCCCATCCCTCGTCCTGCTCGAAGGGCTCGATCTCGCGGTGCAGCCGGAAGAAGTACTCCGCCAGATCGGGATCGACGCCGAGGCGCGCGAAGGCGTCGGCGAGCGGGTCGCGCCCGCTCCGCTGCTGGAGCAGGCCCTCGCCGGCGACGCCGCCCTGGCCGAGGCCCATCGCCGCCTTCCCCATCTTCGCCTTCGCGGCCGTCGGCGGGCCCAGGTGGAACGCCGCGATCTGCTCCTCGGGAAGGCCGTGCACGAGGAACCACGACGTGACGTAGCGGCTCGCGATCGTCTCCGTCGGCGGATCCAGCGGAACATCTCTTCCCGAGTGATGCCGAAGGCCTGCTCGGCGAAGTCGGCCCAGATCTCCATGTGGTTGCGCGTGAGGTAGCCGCCCGACTCGGTCGCGAACGCCTGCGCGATCGCGCGGAGCGCGGGGCCCTCGTCGAGCCGCGAGAACTGGCCGGCGATCGGGCGGGTGGCGTCGAGGTGGATGAAGTCGCGCACCAGCTCCTTCACCGCCTCGCGCGAGGCGCGGCCCGAGAGCAGGAGGCCGAACGCAGTCTCGGTCGGTCGGGGGAGCGCGCAGCAGAACTCGCCCAGCTCCTCCTCGAGCTGCGCGTGCGTCTGGTCGTCGCCGCCGAAGCGCGCGCCGGGCGGCGGCCACACGAAGGGCGCAACCGGGTACTGACCCGTCACCATCTCGCCCCAGGCGCGCCGCATGTTCTGGTAGACGAGCAGCCAGTGGTGCAGTGTCGTGCGCACCAGCTGCTGCGACGTCCCGTCGACGGCGATCTCCTGCACCACGTCCCACACCGGCTCGGTGACGAAGCTGCGGAAGTCCTCGTACGCGCGCCAGTAGGCGACCGCGTCGTCGTCGAGGTTCCAGGCGCGCTTCATGTACTCGGCGATGCCCCGCTGGCAGAGCCACGGCCGCTCGTCGCGGACGACGTCGAGGAGCGGGCCCTCGGCGCCGAGCGCGCTCGCGACGAAGCCCTCCTCGAAGCTCGAGAACTGGAAGTGGAGCCGGGTGGCGGTGGCCTGCAGCGTCTCGGCCGCGGCCCAGTGGGCGTCGAGATCGGCCTGCGACAGATCGAAGGCGGCGGCGAAGCGCAGGAACAGCTCGAGCGGGGGGCGGGTCACCTGGAGGAACCCGGTCTTGCGGTTCACCAGCGGCGAGAGCGCGATGAAGAGCCCACGGCGTCGGCAGCGCGCGATGGTGGCCGCGGTACCCTGCGCGTCGCGGCGGATGAACGTCCAGTAGTCGCCGATCCAGCGGCGGATCGCGTCGCGGTCGACGCCGCCGTACTTGAGCGCGCCGGCGAGCGCCGTGTCCATCGGGTGCGCGCGCACCAAGGACTTGAGCTCCTCGACGAACACCTGGACGGGTACGGCGTCCGGAGGACGCTCGAAGGCATACAGTCCGAGGAAATCGCTCGCGTTGGGCGCGCCGTTGGCCATGTGCGTCGGCTAACACAGGGTTCCGGCGCTTGCCAACGGCCGGCGCCGTGTCGTAGCGGAGGACATGAGCGTGCTCCGCGATCTCGCGCCGAAGGTGTCGAACTGGGGCCGGTGGGGCGCCGACGACGAGCGCGGCACGATCAACTTCATCACGCCCGACGTCGTCCGCCGCGCCGCCGCCTGCGTGCGACGCGGGCAGGTGTTCAGCCTCGGCCTGCCGCTCGAGGCCGCCGGGCCGCAGATCGGCACCGGTGGGCGCTTCAATCCCATCCATCTGATGAGCGCGGTCGGTGGCGGCATCCCGGCCGATCCCGACGGCTTCCGCTACAACGACGACGTCATCACCATGCCGCTCCAGTGCGCGACGCAGTGGGACGCCCTGGCGCACGTCTACTACGGCAACACGCTCTACAACGGCTTCCCGGCGTCGGCCGTGACCAGCGCCGGCGCCTCGCGCTGCGCGATCGACCGCATCGCCGCGGGGGTCCTGTCGCGCGGCGTGCTCCTCGACGTCGCCCGCGTGAAGGGCGTCGAGCGACTGGCGCCGTCGACCGTGATCGGCCCGGCGGACCTCGACGCGGCCGAGCGGGCCCAGGGCGTGCGCGTCGAGCGCGGCGACGTCCTCCTGCTGCGGACGGGCCACCTGTCGGTCTTCACGCGCGACGGCGACCGCGAGACGTACATCCGCAAGTCGCCCGGCCTCGGCGTCGCGTGCGTCCCGTGGCTGCACGCGCGGGAGATCGCCGCCATCGCGAGCGACACCTATGCCGTCGAGGTCCTCCCTTCCGAAGACCCGGCCGTCCCGCTCCCCGTCCACCAGCTCGCGATCCGCGACATGGGTCTCACGCTCGGCGAGATGTTCGTCCTCGACGAGCTGGCCGCCGACTGCGCCGCCGATGGGGTGTGGGAGTGCCTCTTCACCGCGCCGCCGCTGCGGGTGACGGGCGGGGTAGGCTCGCCGCTCAATCCGCTGGCCGTGAAGTAGCGGTGGACGACTGGCGCCGCTACCCGCTCGTCCCCGACTGGGGCGATCCGGCCTGGTTCACCTTCCCCGCGGTCGACGGCGGGCGCAACGACCTCGGCATGTCGACGTACTTCGTCTGCGGCTTCGTCCGCGGGCGGACGAGCGGCCGGCAGTACGCCTTCATGACGATCGTCACCGACATGCGCGTGCTGGCGAAGCGCGTCCGCGTGAGCTTCCACACCCTCGCGCTCTACGACTGCGACGGCCGCCGCTACGGCACCTCGACCGACTACGACTTCCCCCGTGCGCTCCGCTGGCGCCGCGCCTACAAGCTCGAGACGACGCGCGATCACCTCGCGCTCCGCTGGCACGGCGACGCCGGCACGAGCCGGTGGGAGAACCGCCGCGCCGCCGACGGGTCGCTGCTGCCGTTCGCCTGGGACCTCGACCTCCACGGGATCGACCACCACGGCGCGCGGATGCGGCTCGAGCTGGAGATGGACGCGGTGCGGCCGCCGGGGCCGCTCGGCGGGCGCCTCCTCGGCGGCGAGATGATGTTCCTCGGCATCCCGCGGACGTACTCGTACTTCCAGAGCGGGCTGCAGATGCGCGGCCGGCTCACCTGGGGGGACGTCGCAGAGGAGGTCTCTGGCGACGTCGGCTGGATCGATCGGCAGTGGGCGCCCGACGACTTCAGCCGTCACCAGGACCGCCAGAGCGCGCGCTACCGCAACGAGTGGCGTCTCATCCTGCTCGACTCGGGCTGGGACATGAGCTGCTTCCATCAGTATCTCCGCCCGCAGCGGAACGCCGTCGTGCCGTGGAGCGGCCTCACCGCCCAGGGCCCGGGACCCGACTTCGCGCTGCGCGCCACGGCCGACGTCGTCCTCGACGTTCCCGAGTTCATCCGCAGCCCGGGCGTCGTGCGGGCGCGCTCGATGCTCACGGAGGGCCCACGGTGGTTCCCCCATCGCTATCGACTGCGCGCTCCGGCGTGGGACCTCGACCTGGCCGCGACGCCGCTGGTCGACGCGCCGGCGCACGCGCTGCCGATCGAGTACTGGACGGGACCGGTGCGGGTCGCGGGGACGAGTCTCGGACGCGCGGTCACGGGCTGGGGCTTCGACGAGCGCAGCCGTCCCTGGTGCCGCGACTTCGAGCTGGCGAAGGCGCTGGCACTGACGGTGGCGCACCTGGACGACGTGGAGCCGGCTGAGCGCGAGGCGCTCGCCTATCGCGCGTCGGAGGTCGAGGCGATCCTGCTCCGCGGCGACAGCCGCGCGGCGGCCGCGCACCTCGCCGCGCGCGTCGATCCGCTCATCGGCGAGCTGTCGCCCGGGGCCCGAGCGCGTGTCGAGCCGCTGCTGGGCGATCTGCGCACCGTCGTGGGTGCGGCAGCGAGGCGACGCCCCGGTCGCTGACACTGCGCTCCTCGCGGGGATTGCCCGAAGGGGCGGCTGCATGCGACAGAGCTCGCATGGCGGTCCGACGCCATCGGACTCTTCTTGCACTGCTTCTCCTCGCGGCCAGCGCAAACCAGGCGTCCGCGTGGCAGCGGACGTTTCACGGACCCACCGACGCGTGGCTGCTCGCCGTCGGCCCGGCCCGGGAGCTGGTGGCGGTCCTCTCCGTGCCGACGGAGGGCCGCGCGTTGGGATTCGCAGTCGTCAAGATGCAGGGCAACCCGCCCGCCGAGGTGTGGCGACATCGCGTGGTGGGGGAGGGAGACGAGCCCTCGGCTGGGGCTCTCGCGCTCGTAGTCGATCGGGCTGGCGACGTCGTGGTCAACGCGCGCATCGAGACCGTGCACACGGCCGACCAGGCGACCATCATCAAGCTCGATGGCGGGACGGGCGCCGAACGTTGGCGGCACGTGGTGCGCGGCGTCGGCACCTACAGCTCGGAGCAGTATTTGTACCCCATGGTGGCCAACGCAGGTGGGGACGTGGTCGTCGCCGGCTCGGTGAGCACCGTCGAAGCCGTCGGCCGATACGGCGACTTCGCCGTCATCCAGCTCGACGGCACGACCGGCGAGGAACGATGGCGATACACGTTCGCTCCACCCGGGGTGCATGCCGGATCCGTCGAGGCCCTCGCGGTCGATGCGAGGGATGACGTCCTCGCAGCCGGGTACGTCTCGACCGACGGACCTGGGGGTGTCATCGCGGTCAAACTCGATGGTGGTACCGGCGCGGAGCGGTGGCGGACGACCGTGGACCGGGCGACCCGCTCTCAAGACATCAGGCTCGACTCGGCCGGCAGTGCGTTCCTCGCGGCGTCGGTCAAGGACGATGCCGGGACGGGCTCATACTTCGGCGCGGTGGCCCTCGACACGGCCACCGGAGCGGTGCGTTGGGCGACGCCCGTCGTCCTGGTTGCCGGCATGTGGGGCGAGGCCTACCGGATCGCAGTCGATCTTCATGGAGACCTCGTGACCGCCGGCGTCGGCCACACGAGTACACGGGACACCCGCGACGGAGCCGAGCGACTCACCGACGTCGTGGTCGCGAAGTTCGCCGGTTCGACCGGTGTGGAGCGCTGGCGGCGCGTCCTCGGTGGGACCTATCATGAGGACGACGATGGCGGTCCGCTGGTCGTCGATGGTGCGGGCGACGTCTATGCCGCTGGGACCTTTTTCAACCTGAAGACCTGCTACGACATCGGTCTGGTCAAACTGGACCGCGCAACCGGTGCGGTCGTCTGGTCCCGTACTCTGGACGGCAGCGTGGTGGCGACCAGCTGCTTCTCGCCGTGTGGCGACTATGGACCGTGTCATCCCGGTCTGCGCGGCATCGACACGGACTACATGGCGACGTTGTCTCCCGGTCCCGACGGTGGCGTCGTCGTCGCGGGCAAGCTCGTCAACTGGCGCGAGGACGCGGTGCATCAGGATGCCTTCCTCCTCGGCCTCTCCGATCGAATCACCGGAGAACGCATGCGGATATCACCGAGCGACGAGCGCGCCGACGTCGACCTTCGCTCCAAGGATACACGCGTGCTCACACCGGCCCCCGACGATCCCGATGCCCCGTCGCGCACGGGCGCCGTCGTGCGATTCACGAACCTCGGCACGGGCGCGACCGTTTCCGTCGACCTGCCGACGTCCGGCTGGATGCGGCAGCGCGTGCGCGGGGGCTGGCGGTGGATTCTCCGCGCGCCCGGGACGAGATGCCGCAGCGTTCGCGTCGAGACCGGGCGCGGCGTGCGCGCCCGGTGCACGGTGGCGGGAGACGAGCTGCTCGGCTCGAGCCCCGCGGCGCGGATCGGCGCGGAGATCGCCTTCGGCAGCGGAGCGCGTTGGTGCGTGGCCTTCGACGGACGGATCGAATCGACGGCACACGGCTCGCGCTTCACGGCCGGGCCGTCGCCGGCCCCGTCGACCTGTCGATAGGCCCGCCGGCACCGCTGGCCGGGGGCGCCCCTCGCTCGGCAACCAGCTGAGCCGCGAGCGCTAGGCCGCGGCGCGGACGACGCCCGGCAGTCCGCTCCGTGGATGGAGCGTCGGCACGTGGACGAGCCGGGGATCCTCGGCCGCCGGCTCCCAGCGGTAGCGCCGCAGCGGCAGCGACGCGATCACCTTCATCCCCGCCCGGGACGCTGAGTCGTTGCTGGACCTACAGCGTCCCGAGCAGGGTCTTCATGTCGGCCAGGACGGGGTTCGTCCGGTCGATGAGGGACTGGCGCGTCGTCGGCGGAATGAGCTTCCTCGCCGAACGTGACCTGACCTTGTGCAGGAAGGTCGACAGCGCCTTCACGGCCTTCTTCATCGACTTCTTCTCCTGCTTCGTCTTGCCCGTCCCGACGAAGCCCTCGGCTTGTCCCTCCTTCGTGCGAGCCTTCGTGGCCGCGTTCAGGAGGCCGCCCTTCAGTCGGCCGAGGTCCGGCGCGGCGTCGAGACGCGTGAGGAGCTCACCGAGCCGGCAGGTCACGGACCCGTAGGTCGCCCCCTCGCCGCAGCCGGGAAGTGTCGTCGAGGTCGTGGAAGTCGGGCTGGGGAGCGTCGTGGAGGTGGTGGACGTGGTGGAGGTCGTGGTGGGTGGGGGGGCACCGGCGATGGCGAGCGTGAACGTGGTCTCGCGGGCGCCGCCGGCGTCTCCGACCGCAATGGCGTAGCTCGTGCCGGCGCTGGCGGCGAAGGTGACCTTGCTGCCATAGCCAGAGGGACACGCGTTGTTGTTGTCGGTTACGCGGACGAGAGTGGTGAGGTCGGCGCCGGTGTAGACAGCAAGGATCGAGTCGATGTTCGCTGCGCAGGTGTCGATCGTCGTCGGGCCGGAGCCGACAGCGGTCCAGCGATACCAGACCGTGTGATCGCCCATCCACGTATCGATGTCGGATGGACCGATCGTGTAGTGGTCGGGCTCACCGGGATCCTGCCTCGTCCCACCGGCGGTCGTGCCGGTGGCGGACGGATTCTGTCCGGCGAGCATCTCGGCCCGGGCGAAGTCGTCGTTCGCCGGTCCGAGATAGATCGCGAACCCGGCATCCACGCCAACCGTGAACTGACTCCAGACGCCGAAGAATTGCTGGAACAGCTCGATGCCGGGGCACGGATCGCCCCCCCCAGTGGTCCAGTCGTTCTGTGCCGTGTCGGCCGTCGCGATGACGATCGCGTACTTCTGTCCCTGCGTGAGATGGAAGGCGCTCGTCGGAGCGAAATCGATCAAGGGATTGAAGGAGGTGTCGAGGGGAATGTCGGCGTTCGGGAGAGCGGTGGAGGCGAGGACCGGGTCGGTCGGCGTCCCACTGCCGTCGACCGGATGCAGCTCCACCGCGATGTCGCCCCCCGAACCACCGCTGTGCCGGGAGAGGCTTGCGAAGCCCACGGTGAGAAGCTTGCCGCTTCGGCCGGCGGTGAAGACCGGGGCCCAACGGAGATTGTTACCGTTACCGTTGCCGAAGATGAGGAACCCGCCGGACGCGCCCGGCGCGCATGCGACGTCGAGCGTACCGCTGCCCAGAGCCGTCGCGGCGGACAGGACGAGGATCACCGCTCCAAAGCGGGCTTCCCATCGCACGAGGCCCGCATACCTCGGCATTGCCGCGCCTGGGAAGCCCCTCTACGCGGCGGCGCGGACGACGCCCGGCAGGCCGCTCCGCGGGTGCAACGTGGGCACGTGGACGAGCCGGGGATCGTCGGCCGCCAGCTCCCAGCGGTAGCGCCGCAGCAGCAGCGACGCGATCACCTTCATCTCGAGGAGGGCGAACGCCTGACCGATGCACAGGCGTGGTCCGCCGCCGAAGCCGATCAGCGCGTACGGCGTGCGCTGGCTCCTCGCGCGGCGGGGCGAAGCGCTCGGGATCGAAGCGGTCGGGGTCGCGGAAGACGTCGGGCAGCTGGTGCGTCACCCACGGCGAGTAGATCACCAGCGTTCCGGGCGCGCAGGTGTGGCCGTCGACGTCGACGTCGGCGCGACGACGCCGCGCTGGCAGAGGCTGATCGGCGGCCACAGGCGCTCGACCTCCTTCAGCACGAGGTCGAGGTCGGCGAGCTCGCGCAGGTGGTCGAGCGCGGAGCGGGCCGTCGCCGACGACGCGGCGCTGCTCGGCGACGAGGCGATCGTGCGACGTCGGGATGATCGCGCAGCGCCAGCAGGAACGAGCGTCAGCATCGACGTCGTCGTCTCGTGGCCCGCGAACATCAGGATGACCGCCTGCTCGAGCAGCTCGTCCTCGCTGAGCGCCTCGCCATGCTCGTCGCGCGCCGCCATCAGCAGGCCGAGGGCATCGGTCGCCCGGGCGGTCGCGGCGCGCGCGGATGACGTCGCGCAGGTGGCGCGCAGCGCATCGCGGGCGGCGAGCCCCGTGCCGTAGGTCGTCCAGGGCCAGGCGACGCGGAAGAAGGCCGCCGTGCCGCGCGCCAGCCGGTCGTTCAGCGTCGAGAGCCGCCGATGCCGCACGTCGCGGCTCGACGCCGAGGACGAGCGTCGACATGATCTCGAACGTCAGGTGGCGGAAGCGCTCGTACATCGGCCCGGGGCCGTCGGTCGCCCAGCGCTCGACGTGCGCGTCGGCGCACGCGACCATGGTGTCGAAGTACTGCTGCACGCCCTTCTGGTGGAAGGCGGGCGTCATGAGCGTGCGGTTGCGCGCGTGGACGTCGCCGTCCTGGAAGAGGAGGCCGTCGCCGAGGACCTTCCGCACCATGGCGTATCCGAGGGCATGCGAGAAGTGCTCGCGGTGCGTGACCAGCACCTGCCGGTTGGCCTCCGGACCGATCAGCGCGACCATCTTCATGCCCATCAGCCGCAGGCTGAAGACGGGGCCGCAGGTCCTCCAGCCGCGCAGGAGGTAGCCGCCGGGGTCCGACAGCATCGACCACGGGGCGCCGATCCACGGAAGTGACGGCAATGCTGGGATCATGGGCGGGGCATCAGTAGCACAGGCTCAAGATTTCGTCCCGATCGGCCGAGATTCGACCGGGACCCGTGTCCCGGGACGACTGACGACATGATGGGTGACATGCGCACCGCCGGGGTGGACGCCGCCGGCGATCAGGGCCCGGAGCTGGCGCGGATCAGGGCCGCCTACGACGCCGAGACCGATCGCCTGATCGGCCAGCGCCTCGGTCTCACCGCGTGCCTCTTCATGGCTCTCGTGGGCTTCTCGGTCGTGATCGAGAGCACCATCTATCCGGATCGCGCCCGCACGGTGACCGGGGTCTACCTGCTCGAGGCCGTCGCCTGCGGTCTCGCGCTGGCGGCCATGCGGTCCTCGCGCGTGCGGCTGCGGCCGGGCGTCATCGCAGCCGTCCTGACCGCCGTGCTCGCATCGCTGGTGAGCGAGTACCTCGCCCTCGTGGGCGGCGACGTCGAACGCCTCGCGACCGCCCAGGTGTGTCTCCTCTCCGGCCTGGTGGTCATGCTGCCCTGGGGGTGGCGCCCGCAGGCCCTCGTGTCCGCCGCAGTGCTCGGCAACCTCGCCATCTCGATTCCCCACCTCGGCGCGACCGAGAGCGTGATGTATTCTGCTCTCGCGCTCTTCACGGGCAGCGTCAGCTCCATCTTCGGCGCGCACTTCCTGGATCGATACCGCTTCGATGCCTTCGTCCGCACGGCGCTGCTCGACGAGGCCAAACGGCGGACGGAAGAGGAGGCCGAGGTGACGGCGGCCCTCCTCCACGTCGGCCAGGACCTCGCCCAGCACGTCGGCGGCGCGAACCTCCTCGAGCACGTGAACCGCCTCACCGCCGAGGTCCTCGGCGCCGACTACAGCGCGACCTACATCTGGGACGCGCGCGCCGGCGGCTTTCGCCTGGAGGCCGGTGTCGGCGCGACGCCCGACGTGCACGCCGAGGCCGAGGAGATCGTCCTCACCCGGGAGAGCATCCCGCAGCTGTTGGCGTTGCGCCCCGGGCGGGTGACCGATATCCCGACCGCCATCGGGAACGGCGCGGTCCTGGATTCGCTGCTGCAACGATGGGGCGTGTCCTCCGCCCTCGCGGCGCCGATCTGCCGCGGGCACGACGTCGCCGGGGTGCTCGTCGCGAGCTGGCGGAATCGGACGGGCGCCTTCGGCGCGCGTGCGCACCGGCTGATCCTGGGCGTCGCGCACACGGTGGCCGTGACGCTGGAGAACGCGCGGTTGATCGACGACCTCCAGGCGGCGAACAAGCTCAAGACCGAATTCGTCTCGACCATGTCGCACGAGCTGCGCACGCCGCTCAACGTCATCCTCGGCTACGCCGACATGGCGCGTGACGATCGCATGCCCGACGACGACTGGCGCACCTGCCTCGACCGCATCGACGCCGCCGGCCGCGAGCTGCTCGAGCTGATCGAGGACACCCTCGAGATCGGGCGCATCGAGGCCGGGCGCGACGAGGTGCGACTCGAGACCGTCGCGCTGCCGACGTTCTGGTCCGGGCTCGGCGACACGTGCCGGCGCATGCCGCGACGCGACGGGGTCCGGCTCGAGTGGGGCACGGCGCCGGCGCATGGCGCCCTGGTCACCGATCCGCGGAAGTTGACCGTCGTCGTCCGCAACCTCGTCGGCAATGCGCTCAAGTTCACCGAAGCGGGCCTTGTGCGCTGTGACGTCACCACGCGTGGCGACGAGGTGACGTTACGCGTCGCCGATACCGGCATCGGCATTCCGCCCGAGCAGCAGGGCGCCATCTTCGACATGTTCCGTCAGGTCGACGGCTCCGATCGCCGGCGCTACGGCGGTGCGGGGCTCGGGCTCTACATCACGCGCCGGTTCGTCGAGCAGCTCGGCGGCCGGATCACGCTGGAGAGCGCGCCCGGCACGGGCTCGACCTTCGTGGTGACGCTGCCGATCCGCCAGTCGCAGCCGCCCGCGCGCCGCGCCGCCTGAGCTGGCTGGCGGGTCCGGCGGCCCGCGTGCTACGCGATTCGCCGATGACCATGGGCGCCTGCAACGCCTGCGGCGCGTGCTGCAAGGTGCTCACGCTGGCGCAGTCGCCGGAAGAGGTGCAGCAGATCGCGGCCGTGACGCGCGTCCTCGGCATCCCGTCCGACCATCAGTTCGCGGCCGAGCACTGGCATCCGCTGACGCGCGAGGAGGCTCTGGCGCGGAACCCGTTCTATGTGCGGGCGCTGCCGGCCGACGCGCACCTCTACGCATGCGATCGGCTCGGACCCGACGGCCGCTGCCTCGCCTACGACGAGCGGCCGCTCGTCTGCCGCGGGTATCCCTGGTACGGCGGGCTGCCGAAGGCGATGGAGCTACCGGACCCCGACTGCAGCTATTTCGTCGACATCGTGGACGAGACGGTCATCCGCTCGCTCGCGTGATGCCACTTTGGCGTTGACACTCCGTCCGATGGCCGGGCAATGTCCGGCGATGCGCCTCCTCGCCGCCCTGGTCCTCGTCGCCGTCGCCGTACCGGCCGTCGCTGCGACCGATCCCGGCCTCAAATGCCTCGCCAGCAAGCTGAAGGCGGCGGCGAAGGGTGCGGCGGGCGGGCTCGTCTGCCATGCGAAGGCGGCGAAGAGCGGCGCTGCGGTCGAAGCGGCCTGCCTCGGGAAGGCCGAGGGCAAGCTGCAGACCGCCCACGCGAAGGCCGTCGCCAAGGGCGGCTGCCTCACCGACGACGGCGTCAGCCGGGAGAGCGGGCTCGCGAGCGGACTGGTGGCCGACGTCGCCGCGCGGCTCCGACCGACGCCTGGCGCCTCGTCGTGTCAGAGCGCGAAGCTGAAGGCCGCGGCGAAGCGCGTGGACGCCAGTTTGAAGGCCCACGCGAAGAACGTGGCGGCGGCCGATCCCGTCAAGCTGACGTCGGCCTTCGCGAAGCTGCGCACCAAGTTCGCCGACGCGTTCGCCAAGGCCGACGAGAAGGCCGACTGCGCGACGGCGAACGACGCGACGGTCGCCGCCGGTGCGGTCGACGCCTGGCTCGACAACGCGATGGCCGGGCTGCGCCTGGTCGCGCGCGGCACCGAGTCGCAGCCGAGCCCGGTGGCCCCGCCGAACACCCCGGGCACCGCGGGTGTCACGGTCACCAATCCCAAGCTGATCACCCAGTTCGGCGGATCGACCTTCAGCCTGAACAACGTCACGTGGACGCGCTGGCGTCTGAACGGGCCGCTGCGCACGCCATCCGCCGTCCTGATCCTGGTGCCGGGGTTCGGCGGCGGCGCGGGAAACTTCGAGGCGCTCGCCGAGAACCTGATTCCGCGCATGCTCGAGGACCACGGCCGCACGATCGAGGTGTGGGGCTACGACCGGCGGACGGAGCAGCTCGAGGACCGGGCGGGTGCGCTTCTCGCCGGCACCCTGGCCGACCCGCTGGTCGCGCTCGACTGGTACTACGGCGCCGAGCTGTCCCTGCCGCTGTCGCCGGCGCTGTCCGGTCTCGGACGGCGCGCGCTGTTCTACAACACCACGAGCGACGTCCCCTTCCTGGCCAACTGGACCAACCTCGTCTTCTCGCGCGACATCGACGCGGTGGTCGCGGCGGCGAACGCGCTCGCCGGTGGCAACGTGTTCCTCGGTGGGCACTCGGCGGGCACCGGCTTCGCGGCGCGCTACGCAGCCACCGACTTCAACCTGACCGGGGTCGGCTCCGCCGATCCCGGCTACGCCCGGCTGCGCGGCGTCGTGCTCCTCGAGGGCGGTGGTGGCTCGACCGGAACGGCGCTCACCTCCGATTCGCTCGACCGCATCGAGGCCAAGTTCGACGGCGGGCTGTTCGGCGCCGTGCGCGACGGCGCGGGGCGATGCGTCGACGGCACCACGGCGTGCACCCTGGCCACCGAGGCCGTCGACTGCACGGGCCAGACGCCGGCCGTGTGCACCCCGGCGAGCGCGGCGCATGGCGTGATCCTCGGGATCAGCCCGAAGATCCTCGCCGCGGCGGAGCCCGTCGGCATCCAGGCGCTGACGGATGCGGACGGCGGCCAGGCCATCGTCCAGGTCGATCAGGGTTCGGCGGGCAACAATGCCGTCGCGAAGGTCCCGGAGCTGTCGCTCCTGAGCGTGCTCGCGCCTGGTACCGCCGACGCGCTGTACGGGTCGTTCCTCGACGACGATGGGCTACTCGCCGCGGTGTCAGCGGCGCTCGCCGTGTCGGTCGGCGGCCCCGGTCCAATCGTGGGGGGCCTCCTCACCTGGCTCGATCCGACCGAGCGCGCCGGCTTCCCGTCGTGCCCGGGCACGGGATGCCTGACGCCCGACAACGGGCCGGCGCCAACGGCGGCGCCCGGCGGCGTGTGGGGCCCCGAGAAGGAGGTCACCCGCATCGATCGCCTGCGCAGCTCGTTCTCGGGTGTCGAGGGGGCGAACGCGTCGGACTGGTACTACCCGATCTCCGGTCTGGGGACGACGACGGCGCCGGGCCTCTGCGTCGCCGGGGTCTGCGCCGCCGGCAACGTCGGTGCCGCCTGCGCCACGGACGGCAACTGCGCGCAGAGCGTGTCGCTCGACTCGACGGCACTATCGCTCGGCCGCGGGCGGCGCGACATCGAGAACCTCACGCAGGTGGCGAACGTCAACGTCCCGGTGCTCTGCATCGGTGGCAGCAACGGCCTCACGCCCACGCCGGCACGGTACATCCAGGTCGCCCAGGCGCTCGGCATGTGCACGGCGCCGAGCTGCACCGGCGCCCCGCGCGTCGTCGACGCGACCGTGCCGAACACCGCGTTCCCGACGTTCGGCGGCGTGGCCGGGGGCTTCGAGGTGGTGATCGCCCAGGGATTCGCGCACGTCGACGTCGTGGCGGCCGAGGACGACGCCGACAATCCCGTCGTCGGCGCGCTCGCCGACTTCATCGACCGCAACGTGCCGTAGGTGTGGCGGTAGGATAGAGCGAGGGCGTGCACGGCGTTCTCGTCCTCGACTTCGACGGGACGGTCACCACGGCCGACGTCGGTGATCGATTCTGCGACCGCTTCGCGCCGACCGGCTGGCGCGATCTCCTGCCCGGGTGGGAGTCGGGTACCGTCCCGCTGGCGACGCTGCAGGACGACATGTGGGGACGCATCCGCATCGATCGCGCGCGCGCGGTGGGCGCCGTGCGGGAGATGATCGCGCTCCGTCCCGGGCTGGACGCGCTGCTGGACGGTGCGGCGACGCGCGGCGTGCCGGTCTGGCTCGCCTCGGGCGGGTTCGACTTCTACATCGAAGCGCTGTTGGGGCCGACGCTGGGGCGCTTCGATCGCTCCTGGTTCAACCATGTCGACTTCGATCCCGCGGGTCTCCGCCTCGCCTTTCCCCACCGCGACCTGGCGTGCGGCCGTTGCACGCCGTGCAAGGGCCTGGTGTGCGACCTCGCCCGCGCCGCCGGCGGCCGCGTCGTCTTCGCCGGCGACGGGCACTCGGACCGCTGCGCGGTCGCCCGGGCCGACGCGCTCTGGGCCGTGCGCGGGTCGGCCCTCGCCCGGATCGCCCGCCGCGAGGGACGAGCGGTCACCGAGTTCGACCGCCTCGACGAGCTCCTGGCCGCGCTCGACGGAGAAGGAGAGGGCTGATGCGAATGTACGCGTTCACCTGCGGGTGGCTCACGGGGGACACCGGAGGATTCCTCGACGGTGAGTCGGGACGGCTGCGCGTGCCCGTTCCCGTCTTCCTGATCGACCATCCGAAGGGGCGCGTGCTCTTCGATACGGGCCTCCATCCGCAGACGCAGACGGATCCCGAGAACCGGCTCGGGTGGCTCGCGAGCGTCTTCCAGGTCGAGTTCCAGCCCGGTGAGGAGATATCCGCGCGGCTCGCCGCGCTCGGTGTCGACGCGGCGCGCATCGACTGGGTGGTGACCTCGCACCTGCACTTCGATCACACGGGCGGGCACGCGCTCGTCCCCAACGCCCGCCTCGTCGTGCAGCGCCGGGAATGGGCGGCCGGCCAGGATCCGGACCTGCGCGCGGGGAACGGCTTCGACCCGAAGGATTTCGACCACGGTCACGACGTGCTCCAGGTCGACGGCGAGCACGACCTGTTCGGCGACGGCCGGGTCGTCTGCCTGCCGACGTACGGACACACGCCCGGGCACCAGTCGCTCCGCGTGCGCCTCGACGGCGGCGACGTGGTGCTCACGTCCGACGCGTGCTACCTCCGCCGGACGCTCGACGACCTCCACCTGCCGACGATCGTCCACGACCGTGACGCGATGCTCGGCTCCCTCCATCGACTGCGCGCGCTCCGCGATCAGGGAGTCCGCCTGGTCTACGGCCACGATCCCGACGAGTGGAACGACGTGCCCCAGGCGCCGAGCGCGTTCCTCCGATGAGCGCCCCGCCGACCACCGGGGTGGATCGACGGGGGCCGCTCGCGCTGCTGATCGCGCAGCCGCTGCTGTCGCTCGTCTATCTCGGCCTGGTCCGCGGCGGCTGGGTTGCACCGCAGCTGCTCCCGATCGTGGTGATCGGCCTGCTGCCGCTCGCCGCGATCGCGATGGCGTACACGGAAGGGACCGATCGGGGCTGGAGGAACCGGGTGCTCCGTCTCGGGATCGCGGAGACGATCTGGACGGTGCTCGCTGCGGTGATCGTCGGCATGGCCGCGGGCCTGGGGACGCCGTGATCGCCTCCCTGGTTCTGGCAGCGATGGTGGCTCCCCGTTCGCCGACGCTCTCCGCTCCGGCGCAGCACGTGCCGCGCACGTCCACCATCTGCCGCAACCTGAAGCGCAAGCGGTGTTGGCGGGTACCCCTCGTGGAAGACTGCCGCGACGCCGAGGCCTTCCGGACGGTGGTCGACGACAGCGCGCGTACCGACGCGAACGTCGCGCTCGCAGACTGCGAGGCGTCGCTGTCGGATCACGAGCCTACGGCGCGCTGACCTTGCCCGGAGGGGGCGCCGGGGGCGGTGGTGGCGGTGTCACCGGGACCGGCTGCGGGCAGGCGAGGGCGCCGATACCGATCCCGACGAGCGTTCCAACGATCGCACCGCCCGCCACGCCGGCGAAGATGGCGCCGCCATTGTTCCCGCTGTCCGGCCCCGCCGCCACCGCCGCCCCGGTGCCGGCGCCCGCGCCGATGACGGCGCCAAAGGCCGCCGTCGCGATCTTGCAGGGCGTCCGCTGCTGCGGCGTGCACCCCGCCGCACCGATCGTCACCGCCAGGACCGCCGCCATCGCTCGTCCGCGCATGGGGCGAACCCCTATCGTCGGGGCGTGACGCCGGCGTTACGCGGCGGTGACGCTTCCACGAGATCGCCGCGGTGGCAGGTTGGCGCCGGCCGCGCGACGCGCTACGTGACCGCCGGTGCCAACGGCTCGGGCAGCGAATCGTCCCCGCTGGCGAGGGCGGCCTGGATTCTTCGAGATCTGGTTTCTCGTCGTCTTCGATCCCGGCGCGGAGCGTGCGCTGTGGCTGCGGTGGACGACGGACGCCCCGGGCGCGGGGCGGCCCGAGGCGCCGCGGGCCACCGTCTGGGCCGCAGCGTTCGCCGGACGCGACGGCCCGCCGGTGCTGGCGCTCAAGGACGTGCGCCCCATCGCGGCGTACGACGGAGCCGACGGCGTGTCGATCGGCGATGCCGCGCTCGGCCACGGGACGACGCGCGGCCGCGTCGTCGCCGGCGGCCGCGAGATCGCCTGGGAGCTGGCGTTCGTTCCCGCCGCGCGGGCCGTCCGGCGCGAGCCCTGGTGGCTGCGCCACCTGCCGGCGCCGACACGCGTCGCGCACGCCAACGACGGCATCCGCTGCAGCGGGTGGATGGCGGTCGACGGGCGGCGCCACCACGTCGCGGACGCGCCGTCCCTGCAGAAGCACATCTGGGGAACCCGGCGGGTCGAGGAGCTGCTGTGGATCGCGTGCCCCGCGGCCGCGGTGGAAGCGACGGCGATCCGGCTGCGCGAGCGCAGTCCGCGTCTCGTCACCGCGTGGACGGGTGGACGTCGGGAGCGCCGCTGGATCGCGCCAGGCCTCGGGACGCGCGCGCACGTGGAGACGCCCGAGCTGGGGCGGCTGCGCATCCGTGCCGTCTCCGCGACCCGCAGCCTGACCCTCGACGCGTGCGCGGACCCGCGGACGCTCGCGGGCTACGTCTATCGCGATCCGTCGGGCTTCGACGTGCACGTCGCACAGAGCGACGTCGCCGACCTGACCGTCGAGCACCGCGCGCGGGCGCACCCCCTGGCCGCCTGGGGCGCGACGGATCGACGAACGTTCCTCCGCATGGCGGCGGTCGAGTTCCACCAGATCGCCGCGCTCCCCGGCGTCCGGTACCTCGGTTGGGACGAGACCTCCTAGAGCGGCGGCCGATCGCGACGCACCACCAGGAGCAGCACGGCGGCGAGGATCAGTGCCCCGCCGGCCATCTGCCCCGGCGCGAGCCGCTCGCCCAGGGTGAGCCACGCGATCAGCGACGCGACCACCGTCTCGCTGGTCGAGGCGATCGCCCCACCGGTCGCCGTGACGCGGCGGAGACCCGCGAGGAAGAGCGGCAACGGCAGCAGCGTCGAGAGGCCGGCGAAGACGAGGGCGGGTCCGATCAGTCCGAGGGCGCGGAGGTGGGCGAACGTCGCCAGGGGCGACTGGATCGCGATCCACGTCAGCGCCGCGAACGCGTTCGCATAGGTGGCGACCGTCCACGGCGACAGCCGACGGGTGAGCCCATGCGAGATCACGACGTGGAACGCGTACGCGGCCATGGCGGCGAAGGCCCAGGCGAGGCCGGTCGCGGGGAGCGCCGCGCCGTCCGTGGCGCCGACCATCAGCCACGTGCCGGCGATCGAGAGTGCGAGGGCGGCGACGGTGCCGGCGCCCGGTGGTTCGTGACCCCGCAGCAGCCCCCAGAGGAAGACGGGGACCGCAGCGGTGAACTGGATGAACACGGCGACGGCAATCGGCAGGTGCTGGATCGCCTGGAAGTAGGTGCCGTTCAGCGCGGCGATGCCGAACGTGCCGAGCAGTGCGAGGCGGCCGAGCGCCCCGTGGGTGCGGAGTCGCTCCCGCGCGACGAGGGCGAGCGCGCCCCCGAGCACGACGGACGCCACCACGGCCCGCACCTGCATCAGCATCGGCGTCGACACCCCGGCGGCGAGGAGTCGCTTGCCGAAGCTCGCCGCCGCCCCCCACGAGGTGGCGGCGAGCAGGATCAGGCCGTAGCCGACCGCGCCGCGCCAGCGGGGAGCCGTCAGCGGTCGAACAGGTCGACGCGCTCGCGCTCCGCGAACTCGTGGCGCAGAGCCTCGAAGTCGGTCGGCGTGAACGGGCGGTACGCGGTGTCGCCACGCGTCCGCCAGAAGAGCGGCTCGCGGCCGATCCGGCGGCAGTCGAAGTGGACCTGCTTCAGGTTGCGGACGAGGATCTTCGCCGTCTGCGTGTACTCGAACTCGTCGACCAGGCGGACGAAGTCGGGGAACCACTTGCGGTCCATGCCGCCGCCTGACACCTGCCCGTCGCAGAAGTCGAAGAACGCCTTCGGATCGAACGCCGCGCCGGGGCGCAGCTTGAGCGCGACCATCACCAGCTCGTCGGAGACGGAGCACGGGACGCCGTAGGCGGCCGCCAGCACGATGTCGGGATGCTCCTGGATCAGGCGCGCGACCTGCAGCGCGGAGAAGTTCTCGCCGTCCTTCCGGATCCAGTCGTCGGTGCGGCCGTCGAAGAAGAGGTACCGCTTGCCGTCGACGACGAGCATGTGGCCGAGGTCGCCCGAGTGGTAGACGCCGTCGCGGTACTTGCTGGCTGTTGGCCTCGGGATTGTCGAAGTAGCCCTGGAAGAGGCCGGTGTCGGCGGCGACGCGGCAGATCTCGCCGACCGCCTCGGCGTAGTTGGTGATCTTGCCGTCGGGATCGAGCTGCGCCGGCGGGCACTCCTCGCCGCGCTCGTTCAGGATCTTGACGGCGTCGTCGGTGACCTCGCCGACGCTGCCGCGCGGGTCGCCCTTCTTGCGGAAGGTGCTGATCGCCGCCTCGGTCGAGCCGTACAGCTCGAACATGTCCTCGAGGCCGAGCCAGCGCTTGAAGCGCTCGATGTCGGGCGGCGGCGGCGCCGTTGCCGATCGCCTAGCGGAGCTTGTTCCGCGGATTGCGCGCGACCTCGGCGAGGATGCGCGCCTCGTCGCCGCCGTACTGCTTCTCGAGCGCGCCCAGCACGTAGTGCACCGGCTCGCCGACGTAGTTCCAGTACGTCACGCCGTGCTGGAGGACGTCGGGGACGAAGTTGCTGCGCGCTGAAGCGCTCGCGGATCGCGAGCCCGCCGCCGACGTGGAACGCCGGCTGGAAGCCGAGGAACATCGCGTTCGAGTGGAAGAGCGGCATGCACGCGTAGCCGACGTCGTCGGGGCCGAGCTCGAGGTTGCTCGACACCACCATGCCGATGCCGAGCAGCTTGAAGTGGTTGTTGTTGATGCCCTTCGGCAGGCCGGTCGTCCCCGAGGTGTAGATGACCATCAGGGGCGCGGCCGGGTTCGACGTCGACGTCGGGCGCGTCGAGCGACGCGCTCGCTCGGCCCGACCTCCGTGGTGATCGCGCGCTCGAGATCCTGTCCGGCGGGCGCCTTTCGCGGATCGGTGCGCAGGACGAGGATGTGCTCGCGCGGGATGTGCTTCAGCTCGCCCGCGCATGCGATCGACCTCGGCCTCGAAGCGCTGGTCGACGACGAGGATCCGCGCCCGCGACTGGTTGAGGACGCCGGCGAGCGTCTCGCCGCGCAGACCCGTGTTGACGCCGAAGAGCGTGAGCCCGCCGTAGCCGCACGCGCCGTAGAGGGCGCCGAGCTCGATGTGGTTCTCGAGGATCATCGCGACGTGCCCGGGCCGCGCGTCGTCGATCGTGCCGAGCCGGCGCTGGAGGAAGTGGGCGCAGCCGGACGCACTCGTCGCGGAAGCGCCGATAGGTCCAGGTGCGGTCGGCCTGGCGCAGGAAGATGCGCTGTCCGAGCTCGGGATGGACGCCGCGGGCCTCGATCTGCGGGCCGAGGGCCAGGGGGGCGTCGATCGTGAAACGTGGCGTCGACATGGGCTGCCCTATAGCAGGGGTGCCCGCCGGGAGGGCAAGACCCAATCGAGCTCCGCCGGGACGGCTACTTCTCGAGTTCCTCCCGGATCGAGTACATCTTCTGCCGCGCCTCGGTGACGTAGGTGTCGAGGTTCCGGCGGTGGTTGGCGAACAGGCCGTCGGCGTCACCGTCGAAGACCACCAGGGGCTTGAGGCGCCCGGCGCGTGTCAGGGCGTCGGAGACCTCCGCGAGGAGCGTGTTGAGCGTCTGCCGACCCTTCAGGTCGTCGCGATACTCACGCTCGACCGCCCGCACGAGGTGCGCCATCGCGTAGGCCTCGCCCTGGACGTAGTAGAAGACGTCGTCGGTGCCGAAGCGGGGGATCTCGGTCCGGAAGAGCTGCGCGTGGGCGTCGCCGAGGATGTCGCCCCACGTCTGGAAGAGGCGGATCACCTCGACGTTGCGCTGCGTGAGCGGCTTCGAGGTAGGGGGCGTGGTGGCGAGACCCGCGACGTAGGCGCGGAGCTTGGCGACGCCGTCGCGGTACTTGCTCTCCGCCGACGGCAGCCAGAGACGTTTCGGATCGTTGCGGAAGGCGGTGTCGGCGGCGAGCAGGTTCGGGTCGTACTGGTCGCTCGAGACCTTCGTCAGGTGGTCCTTGAGCACCCGCGTGCTCTCGCGCACCACCTGCAGGATGCCCAGCTGCCGGTTGGCGTTGTTGTCCGCCCAGAGCTGCGGCCCCCAGAGCACGAAGTCGTTCGGCCGCCATCCGGTGCGGCCGTTCAGCTCGTGATCCATCAGGTCGGCGAGCGTGGTGGCGAACACCTCGCCGCCGACCAGCGGCTGCGTGTCGGGGAACCGCGCGACGATGTCGGGCAGCTCGTTGTGCCGCTTCTGCGACACGTGCAGGGCGATCGGCACGGCGATCGCGGTGATCGCCAGAAGGAGGAGGACGGTCCAGCCGATCCAGCGACGCGAGGTGGCCATGGGCGACCGCTACGGCCGCCGGCACGGGAAAGCAAGTCTCGGCTACGCGATCAGGCCGGCGCGCCGGCTGGCCGCGAGCAGGTCGATCGCGTCGACGCGCCGGATCGCCTGGCGGATCTCGTCGGCGAACGCGCGGCGCCGCTCGGCGACGTCCGGGGCGTCGGGGGCGAGCAGCTCGCGGTTCGCGGCCAGGCGGAGTGCGGTCTCGAACAGCACCTTCGACACCGACTCGCCGCGGCGGATGCGGCGCTGCAGCAGGTACTGCTTGCCGAGCGCGAGGCAGCGGGTGAGGAAGGGTCCCTGCTCGAAGGGCGTCGTCGCCTCTTCGCGCGCGAGCGCGTCGCCGACCACCCGATACGCCTCGAGGAACGGGCGCAGCACGCGGTGCGCGTTGAACGGCTTGATGCGCCGGAGCAGCGCCTGGATCGCCTCCGGACCCTCGGCGAGACGTGCCTCCCAGTCGGGATCGTGCAGCGCCATCTCGCGGCGGAGCTCCTCGCGGAAGGTCTCCTTGTCGGCGAAGAAGAACTCGAACTTGAGGAGATCGCGCAGCCGCATCGCCTCGTCCCAGAACTCGGCCGGCCGGTCCGTCACGCCGTCCTCGGCGGCGCGCAGCAGCGCCAGCTCGGCGATCGCGCCGTTGACGAAGAAGTGGATGATGGTGTTGCGGTAGTAGGCCGCCGTCAGGTGCTGGTCGGCGCCGATCGCGTAGACCGCCTCGAGCCCCTCGGCGAAGCACGTCACGACGCCGCTCTCGACCAGCGTGTCGAGCGTGCGCTGCACGCCCGCGGTGCCGCGCAGATCGAGGTCGCCGGTGGTGGGCAGCTGGCGGCGATCGACGTAGTCGATCATGTTGACGAGCGCGCGCTCGACCTCGGTCACGGTGACGGCGCGGTCGCCGCGGCCGAGCAGCGCCAGCGTCACCAGCGACGTCGGCGTGATCGGCGTCACCCGGTTGATGCGCACCGCCACCTCGAAGGCGAGCTTCTGGATCGCGAGGTTGTGCTCGTCGGCCTCGGCGTCGGCGGGCGCGTCCGGCGGGCCGAGGGTCGCGCGCAGCGACACCGGCTCGCCGAAGCGGATGTGGATGTTGCCGGAGCGCCGCCGCAGCCGCGCACGACGCCGAGGAACCAGCCGAAGCTCTCCCGCTGCTTGGCGCCGCCGCGCTGCTCGGCGATGTAGTCGCCGACGTCCTGGATCTGGTCGTAGGCGATCGCCACCGGGATCAGGTGGACGTCCTCGCTCTTGCCGCGCCGGTAGGCGTCGACGACGTTGGCGAGCAGCCCGAAGCGCGGCGGCAGCAGCTTGCCCGAGCGCGACCGTCCGCCCTCGATGTACCACTCGAGCGAGAAGCGCTTCTCGATCAGGTAGTCGATGTAGTGGCGCAGCACGAACTTGTAGAGCGCGTTGTCCTTGAAGGTGCGGCGGATGAAGAAGACGCCGCTGCGCCGCACCAGCGGGCCCACCGGGAAGAAGTTCATGTTGATGCCGCCGGCGGTGTGGTTCGGCGGGTGGCCGTTCTCGTGCAGCGCGTACTGCAGCACGAGGTGGTCGAGGTTCGACTTGTGCGACGGCAGGAACACGACCGGGTGGCGCTGCGCCAGGGCGTAGATGCGGTCGAGCTGCTCGCGGTCGTAGTGCAGCGCCTCGCCGTAGCCCTGCGTGTAGAGGAGGCGGATCAGGTGCGCGGTGAGGTCGATGACGTAGGGGCTGTGCGTCGCGGCGATCTCGCGCAGAAGCGTGACTGGCGCGCTTCATCGCCTCGCTCTCGGGCATGCCCGACCTGCGCGGCGAGGCGTGCGACCCCGCCGCGGAACGCCGGCCGGGCGAGGATCTCCTCGCGGACGAAGCGCGGCACCTTGTAGCGCATGCCGCGCACGCGGCGCTCGGCGCGCTCGAGCGCGAGCGCCGCCTGGCGCGCGACGAACTCGGCCAGCCCCGTCGTCTCGGCGACGCCGGCGCGCCGCCAGCGCTCGCGCAGCTCGGAGACCGGGGCCGCGTCGCCGGCGACCACCTGCCAGCGCCCCGGGGCGCGCGCCCCGAGCCAGCGCTGGCGCCACGGGCCGGGATCGCGCGGGTCGCCGAGCAGCAGATCGCGGAGCCGGATCGTGCCCGAGCCGTTGCGCACCGGCGGCAGCCACGCGACCCGCAGCGGCGCCAGCAGCGGGTCGTCGTCGGCGGCGAGGCAGGCCTCGAGCCTCGGGTCGAGCGGGCACGTCGGGCGCGGCGCGACGGCGGGATCGGCACGTGCCTGCCAGGGCTCGGGGCCCGATGGTGCGCCGCGATCCACTGCTCGAGGAGCCGGCGCTCGACGCGGCTCGAGGCGTCGAGCAGAAAGACGAGCCGCGGCCGGCCGGTGCCGGTGCGTGCGTCCTGGTGGACCGCCTGCTCCACGGCCGCGGATACTACGCCGAAGCCGTCGCCGGGTGGTAGTGCGACGGACCCCGGCTCCGCTGGACGCACGCCGCTCGACGACGCTATCCTTCGCGCCCTGCCGCTGTACGACCACATCACGCGCGAGATCGACGAGGGTCCCGGTGGACCCGAGGTGGGCGCCTTCTTCGACCTCGACCGGACGCTGCTCGCCGGCTTCTCCGCGGTCGCGTTCCTGCGCGGCGGCCTCGACGAGCGGGCGCATCCGTCCCGGCGGCGTTCCTGCAGACGCTGCTCGACGGCGCTGCGCTTCCAGATCGGGCTGGTCAGCTTCTCGGGCCTGGTCGGCGACACGGCGTCGATGCTGTGCGGCATCCCGGAGGGCGACTTCGAGGCGTTCGGCGAGCGCCTCTTCGCGGAGCAGCTGGCGGCGGCGATCTATCCCGAGGCGCGCGCGCTCGTGCACGCCCACCTGCGACGCGGGCACACGGTCGCGGTCGTGTCGTCGGCGACGCGCTACCAGATCGAGCCGCTCGCGCGCGAGCTCGGCATCCCGCACGTCCTCTGCACGCAGCTCGAGGTCACGCGACGGGCGCCTCACGGGCGCGGTCGTGCAGCCGACGTGCTACGGCGAGGGCAAGCTCGACCGCCGCGCGCACGCTCGCCGAGACGCAGCGGCGTGCGAGCTCGCGGAGAGCTACTTCTACACCGACAGCGACGAGGACCTGCCGCTGCTCGAGGTGGTCGGCCGGCCGCGGCCGACGAATCCGAACCGGCGGCTCGCCGCGATCGCCGGCGCGGCGGGGCTGGCCGGTCCGCGCGTTCACCAGCCGCGGCCTGCCGGCGGCGACGCGACGTGCTGCGCACGTCGCTGGCGATGGGCAGCCTCGTGCCGTCCCTGCTGCTCGGCGTGCCGGCGGCGCTGCTCAGTGGCAGCTGGCGGCGACGCGATCAACCTGGCCGCCACCACCTGGGGCGAGCTCGGCACCGGCGCTCGCCGGCATCGACGTCGCACGTCCGCGGCGAGGAGCACCTCTGGTCGCACCGCCCGGCGGTCTTCATCTTCAACCACCAGAGCGCGGTCGACGTGCTGCTCCTCTGCAAGCTGCTGCGGCGCGACTTCGTCGGCATCGCCAAGCAGGAGGTGCGGCGCAACCCGATCTTCGGGCCCGATCTTCGCCTTCGCCGGCACCGTCTTCATCGACCGCTTCGACCGCGAGAAGGCGATCGAGGCGCTCGAGCCCGCGGTCGACGCGCTCCGCCAGGGGCTCTCGATCGTGATCGCGCCCGAGGGCACGCGCAGCACGACGCCGCGCCTGGGCCGGTTCAAGAAGGGCGCCTTCCACATCGCGATGGCCGCGCGGCGTGCCGATCGTGCCGATCGTCTTCCGCAACGCCCTCGACGCGCTGCCGAAGCACGGCATCATCGTGCGCCCGACGACCGTCGAGGTGGTCGTCCACCCGCCGATCTCCACCGAGGGATGGAAGGTGTCCGCGCTGCCCGACCGCATCGCCGAGATCGAGCAGATGTACCACCAGACGCTCGACGACTGACGACACCGCGATGGCAGGGGACGACTGGTACGGCCTGCTCGGCCGCCCGCCACGCCGGCGCCCGGGGCTGACCGTCGTCTGCGAAGGGCTGCTCGTGGGCGAGTACCTCGGGCCCGCCGACGTCGGGTGGCTCCGCACCGAGCACGGGGTCACCGCGGTCGTGAACCTGCAGGACGACGGCGACCTCCGCAGCAAGGGCCTCGTCGTCGCCGACCTGGAGGCCGCCTACCGTGCCCACGGCGTCGCGTTCCACCGCCAGCCCGTGCCTGACGGCGACGACGAGGCGCTCGCGGCGCGCCTCGACACGCTCCTCCCACTCCTCGATCGACTCGTCGGCGACGGGGGGCGCGTCTACCTGCACTGCAACGCGGGCTTCAACCGCGCGCCCACGGTGGCGATCGCATACCTCCACGTCGCCCATGGGCTGACGCTCGCCGCGGCACGCGCGGAGGTGGCGGCGCGGCGGACGTGCCTCCCGTACATGAGCGTCCTGGAGGCCTACTTCGGTCGGTCTCGCTAGGCGTTCGAGTCCGGGACGACGATCACGAACCTGTCCTGGCGGCCGAAGGCGAAGGCGTCCTGCGAGCTGCCGGACATGACGTCGAGGCGGAAGCCCTTGATCGCGGAGCCGCAGTCCTCGGCGCGGTACCAGCCCAGGTCCTCGATCCACACCCAGGAGTGGTACGGGATGAGCTTGGGATCGACGGCGACGATGCGATCGCTCGGGTTGGCGGCCTTCATCGTGGACGTGAAGCCGTCGTTGAACTTCCCGTAGGCGGGATCGCGCGCCAGGTACTTGGTCACGGTGAAGCGCCGGCCCCAGGACTTGGTGCCGACCGACGGCGCCTGCTGCGTGGCGGAGAGGATGCCGTCGTGCGAGCGGGAGAGCGCGCCCAGTGCCGCCGATGCGCGCTCGGCGTCGGCGCGGGCACGACGTACGGCGATCCGGGCCTCGCGACTCTCGCGGGAGCTCGTCTGCTCCGTCGCGTTCAGTCGGTGCGAGAGGCGGGTCGCCTGCACGGCCGCAGCCAGTGCAGCCACACCGAGCGCGAGTAGCACGAGGCGCGTTCGCCGCAGCCGTGTCGCGGTGTGGTCGCGCTCGATGCGGAGCCGTTGATTGTCGATCTCGAGGGTGCGAAGCGCCCGCGGGTCGATGACGATGGCCTGTCCCCAATCTTCGGTGTTCATGACGTTGCGGCGCTCCAAGTCCAAGATGCATGCCGCCGTCGCGTTCCACCATGCGGCCCGCCGTCGCATTCGCGTCCCGATCGCGGTGCCCGGCGAGCCGAAGGTCGCGCCGGCGAGAGCGGGAACCGACGGGCGCTGTGCCGTCGTCCGGCGGGCCTGCGGATCGAAGCGGCCGGTCCGGAACGCGCACCGCACGGCGGTCCTCCGAGCATGCCGTCGGGCAGCGGTGCCAGACTCGCACGCGCGCACGGTGGAAGTCGTGCAGATCAGGCGACGTCGCGAAGCGCGGTCTTGCCGCTGCGCCCGGTGGTGCTGTGGCGCGGGCCGTTCATGCGGCGGAACATCACCCGTACCACGCTCTCGCCCGCGCTCACGCGGCTGAGGTACTGCTGGCGCCAGCGCTCGAGCCCGCTTCGCACGGCGGACACCTCGAGCCCGAGCGCGCTGCAGATGTTGGTGAACGAGAACGGCCAGTCCGTCGCGTCGGAGAGGATCCAGGCCTCGGCGTCCGCGAAGAGACGGCGCCCGGGGCCCTTCGTGGCGGATGCGTTGTTCTGGTAGGTGCCGACCGCCTCCTCGAGCACCGCGAGCATGAGGCGCTTCTCGGGCTGGATATCCGCCCCGATCCGCGGCCCCGCGAAGTACTGGGACGGAAGCACGGTCTCGGTTTCGAGATCGACCCCTCCGCTCGTCTCGGAGGTCTTCGCCGTCGCGTCGAGTGTCGTCATGGGGGCCGTTATGTATGGTTGGCAATCACTGGTCAATACCTGTTCATTAATTTGACGCATTGACGATCCTGATGTACTCAGGAACCATGCGGAGCTTCGGGCGCGGACGATGATGGGGGGACGGCGCGGAGCCACGCCGCCTCCGAAGGCGGCGATGCTGTCGATCGGCGCGCTCTCGCGGGTGAGCGGGATTCCGGTCGAGACGCTGCGTACCTGGGAGCGGCGGTACGGGTATCCGGTGCCGGAGCGCAAGCCTTCGGGGCACCGCCTCTACCCGGTGACGGGCGTGCCGCGGCTGCGGCGCATCGCGACCGCGCTCGCCCACGGTCACCGCGCCCGCGAGGTCGTGACGGCGTCCGACAAGGCGCTCGCCGAGCTGCTCCGAACGTCCGGCCCGGCCGCGGCACCCGCACCGTCCCAGCGGGAATCGGCGCTGGACGTCGAGGACCTGCTGCGGGCGGTCGAGCGCTTCGACGCCGGGCGGCTGACGCGCGCGCTGCTGGCCGACTGGGGTCGCCTCGGCCCGCTGGCCTTCCTGAAAACCCGCGTCTCGCCATTGGTGCGCGCCGTCGGCGACGCGTGGGAGCAGGGCCGTATCGAGGTCCGGCACGAACATTTCCTCTCCGAGCGGGTGGGCGATCTGCTGCGGACGCTGCGGCTGCCGCTCGAGGAGCGTGCCACCGGTCCCCTGGTCGTGCTCGCGACGCTTCCCGGTGAGGCCCACGCGCTCGGCCTCCAGATGGCAGCGCTGCTGCTCGCCGCCGCGGGTTGCCGGCTGCTCTTCCTCGGCGCCGAGGTGCCGATCGCACAGGTGGCGGCGCTGGCGAAGGACCTCTCGGCACGCGCCGTCGGCATCAGCGTCTCGCTCGGGTCGCGAGGAGCGGTGACGGCGGGCCAGCTGGCGAAGCTGCGCGGCATGCTCCCGGCGCGCATCCAGCTGATCGTCGGCGGCCAGGGCGCGCCGAAGACGCGATCGGGCCTCTCGGTGCTCCCGCACCTCGAAGACCTCGACGCCTACGGCCGTCGGCTCGCCAGCGCGGCCTGAAGCCTCACGCGCCCATGCGCAGCAGGCGATCGGCGTCCAGCATCGCCTGGCGGATCGGAATGCCGAGCGGGCAGGTCCCCGCGCACGGCGCCGGGCACCCGAGGCAGGCCGACGCGTCGGGCTCGAGGCGAGCGTAGCGGGTGAGCCCTTCCTTCTCCCAGCCGTAGTCGCGGAAGTACATCCGCCAGCGCAGCACGTCGTTGATCGGCAGGTTCACCGGGCATGACGACAGGCAGACGCCGCAATGCGGCTGGCAGTAGTCGCCGGCGATCAGCGTGTCGTAGCGGCGCAGCAGGGCGACGTCCCGCTCCGTCACCGCCGTGCCGGACGCCGCGAGATACTCGTCGACGTGCTGCGGCTTCGAGAACGAGACCACGAGGCACGAGACGTCGGGGTTGGAGAGCACCCAGCGGAACGCCGCCTGCGAGTACGCGTCGGCCTCGTCGCGGAACGCCGCCAGGTTCGCGTGGCGCGCGCCCTTGAGCGTCTTCATGGCGACCACCGCCACGTCGTGCTGCTTCGCCTTGTCGAGGATGGGGCCGAAGTGGGGCCACATCCCGAAGTGATAGGCGAGCATCATCACGTCGAAGCGGCCGGAGTCGATGGCGGTGTTCGCGACCTCCTCGAGGTTCGGGGTGTGCGTGCTCACGCCGAGGAACCGCGCCTTGCCCTGCTCCTTCAGCCGGTCGAACGCCTCGTGGATGTTGGGCGCCATCAGGCGCTCGACGCGATCGCAGGAGTGGACGTGGATCAGGTCGACGTGGTCGGTCTGCAGGCGCTTGAGGCTCGCCTCGACCGCGGCGATGATCTCCGGAACCGGCGTGTCGTTCGGCAGGTGGCCGTCGGGGCGGCAGAACTTCGTCGCCACGAAGACCTTGTCGCGGTGGCCCTTCATCGCCTCGCCGAGGACGCGTTCCGAGTTGGCGTCGGCGTAGTCGGGCGCGGTGTCGAAGTAGGTGACGCCGCGGTCGAGCGCCGCACGCGCGACGGCGACGTCGTCGATGCGCGCCGAGCCGAGCGAGATGTCGGAGACCATCGCGCCGGTGCGCCCGAGGCGGCGGTAGGTCCGGATGCGGGACGTCGCCCATGCCTCGCGGGGGTTCGGCGACTCCTTCTCCACCTTCGCCACGAAGAAGTCGTTCGCGACCGGCAGCCAGTCGCGATTCCGCCCGACAGCCGCTGCAACGCCCGTGACAGCGGTGGCAACGGCGGCACCGCCGGAGCGCAGCACCGCGCGCCGCGTCGCACCCGGACCGTCGGCCCGCGCCGTCCCTCGTGCGCTGAGTGGTGCCAGCCACCAGGCATGGCGGCCACAGGCCTCGCACACCGAGGCGCGCGGCCGCACCACCCAGGCCATCGCCGCCACGACGAGCACTGCCGCGGGGACCCAGAGCTTCCACATCGGCAGCGCGCTCCGCTGCATCCCTTCGATGGTGTCGTGCAGGATCGCTCCGCCGAGCGTCCAGCTAGCCAACGCACCCAGGCTCCACAGACCGAGCACCACCAGCGGGCGCACCCGCATCCGACGCCTGACGCACTCCGCTCCGCATCCTGCGCATCGCATCGCTCTGGACCTCCCCGAGGGCCGGCCGCCCGTTCGGGTTACCTACCAGCATCGCCGCTGTCCGTCGCCCCCATCCCGCACGGCCCGTGGCGGGCGACCCGCGACCGAAGGGACGCCCCGGCCGCCGTCATCGATCCCAGGATTGCCTCGTCCCAACATGGCTGTCGATCTCGACCAAAATTGGTTGACCAATCCCCCCCCCGAGGTACGGGCGAGGCAACGTCCACCATCGGAGGTGCACCATGGTCCGCATCCTCGCCGCAGGGCTCGTCCTGACTGCGTCGCTGGCCCTTGCCGGTCCCACGACGCTCGCCAAGTGCCAGGCCACGAAGATGAAGGCGGCAGGCAAGAACGCCTACTTCAAGGCGAAGTGTCAGCAGAAGGCGTTCTTGAAGGACCTGCCCGTGGATCCCGCGTGCATCGGGAAGGCGGACGACAAGTTGGTCGCCGACATCCAGAAGGCGGACGCCTTCACCGTCGGGCAGGGCGAGGCGCCGTGCCCTGGAGACTACCCGACTCTGCAGGGGAACACGGCCGTTCTCCTCGAGTCGTTGCTGGGAGGGATCAGGGACGCGGCGGTGCCGTGTCCATCGTTGGGGAGGCGCATCGGCGGGGCGTGTTGGTACGTCGGTCTTCCGAACGCCAGTTGTGATACGACCTGCTCGGATCTCCTGCTGTACTACGACCCGGCAACGGAGACATTCGCGGGTAGTGGGGGTACGGACGCCAATTGCCAGCTCGTGATCCGTGCGTTGGTTGGAGGCGCCGCCATCGGCTTCAGCTTCTCAGGGGACTGCGGGGTGGGCTACGGATACGGATGCTCGGCGGGGAACGTGAGCGGTACGTGGATTTCTGGACGCTGCTCGTCGCCGCCAACCACATCGAGTGCTGTTCCTCCTGACGTCGCGGGTATCTTTGAGTACCGCGTCTGCGCCTGTCGGGAGGGATAGAGGCCGGACCCGAACCATCACGCTTGCGGCCGCCGTTCGCCCGGCAACGCGTGCTCGTTCCGCCGCAGCACCGGCAGGGCGAAGAGCGGCAGGAGCCCGATGACGAGCACCACGATCATCAGCTGCCCGAGGCGCGAGTAGTCCTGCTGCGTGACGGCGAACGCGTCGTTCAGCCAGCGCGTGAACAGCTCGCTCGCCGAGAGGGCCAGGTTCATCAGCGACGCCATGATCGCGAACATCGTCGCCTCGGCGCCCGCCGGCGCGGTGCGGGCGATCAGCACCAGCACGGGGACCATCGTCAGCTGGCCGAGCGGGGCGGAGATGGTCGTGTCGACGAACGCCAGGGTGCGGGCGCTGACGCCGAGCCAGTCCTGCAGGCCGTAGAAGAGGCCGATGTTGGGGAGATACAGGATCGACCCGGCGATGATCACCCACAGCAGGGTGTCGCTCACCGGGCGCTCGGCGATGGGCTTCCGGAAGAGCACCAGACCGACGAGGCTCAGGATCGAGCTCACCTGCGAGAGCAGCCCCAGGAACTGCTGGTCGAAGCCGAGACCGTCGATCGCCCAGTAGCTGTAGCCCTGGCCGACGTTCGGCGTTGCACGGAAGAGGAAGATGACGACCGCCGCGACGATGACCGGCCGCGACACGCCCACCTGACGGAAGAGCACGCCGAGCAACGTCGCCGACACGACGAGGACGATCTCCTGCGCGTGCGGCACGTCGAACATCTCGAGCAGGATGCCGAGCGCGGCGTACCCGAGCCCGACGCCCATGACCAGCCATGCGCGGCCGCCGGCCAGCGGTTCCAGCTCCTCGGCCACCTGCGGCCGCGACGACGGACGCACGGCGAGCGCGGCGAACACCACCAGCACCGGCAGGACGGCGGCGATCGCGAACACGGGCCGCGCTCCGAAGCGCCCGGCGAGCACGCCGCTCAGGTAGCCGACGCTGATCGTGCCCAGGAGGAGTGCCATCCGCCCCAGGGTCTGCACGTCCGCCACCTGGGCGTCGGTCTCGGCGACCTCGACGCTGAGCGCGTCGGCGACGACGTCCTGGATCATGAAGCCGACGGCGATCACGACCGTCGCCGCGAGGTAACCCGCCTTCGTCGACACGCTCGTCGCGAGCGCGGCATACCCGCCCGCCGAGAGCAGGGCGCCCAGCATCAGGTACGGCTTCCGGTGGCCGCCCATGATGGGGTAGCGGTCGGAGGCGACGCCCGCCACCATCTTCATGCTCCACGGCAGCGTCACCCAGAACGCGACGTGGGCGGCCTCTGCCGGGGTCAGCGCGAGCGTGTCCTTCTGGAAGTAGAGCGTCGCCACGCCGACGATCGCGCTCGCGCCGTAGGCGAAGTACGTGATGAGGACGGGAAGGTAGGCCGCGCGGACGGTGCCAGCGAGGTGGCGGAGCCCCTTCGTCACGCCGGATCGACGAACCGCGCCGGGCGCTTCTCCATCGTGGACTGCACCGCCTCGACCTGGTTCGGCGTACCGAGCAACCCTCGTTGCAGGCGCTCCTCCAGCTTGAGGCCCGCCTCGAGGTCGACCAGGCCGGACTGATCGAGCAGCTGCTTCGCGGCGCGGATCGCGTCCGGCGAGCGCCCGGCGATCTCGCGTGCGAGGGCGAGCGCGTCGTCGAGGGGTGCGGTGCTGGTGCGGGTCGCCAGCCCGAGGGTGACGGCCTCCGTGCCGGCGACGATGCGGCCGGTGTAGGTGAGCTCCTTCGCGACGTCGAGCCGCACCAGGCGGCGGAGCGTCTGTGTTCCGGTCATGTCCGGGATGAGGCCCCACTGGATCTCGCGGACGGAGAGCTGCGCGTCGGGGGCCACGAGGCGGATGTCGGCGGCTAGGGCGATCTGGAGTCCGCCGCCGTAGGCGACGCCGTGGACGGCGGCGATGACCGGAACCGGGACCTCGGCCCACACCCAGGCGGCGCGCTGCGCGTGGTTCGCCGGGCTGCCCCCGGTGCGCGCGAGCATGCGCCCGCCGCCGTTCCCGCCCTCACCGCCGGCCATCGCCATGAAGCTCATGAAGTCGAGGCCCGCCGAGAACGCGCGCCCCTCGCCGGAGAGCACGACGGCCCGGAGCCCCCGTTCGCCCGCGAGCCGGGTACCCGTCGCGATCAACGCGTCGAACATCGGCAGGTCGAGGGCGTTCAGCTTCTCGGGACGGCTCAACCGGACGTCGGCGACGCCCTCGGTGATCGATACGGTCACACGCTCGGCCATGGTCCCCTCCTGGTGGACGCAGAGCTTGCCGCGCGCCGCCGCGCAAGTCGAGGCCCGGGCTACTTGGCCGGGCAGAGGTCGAGGGCGAGAACGAAAACGTCCGCCGAGCCGGGCCGGTGCTCGGCGAGGATCGTCACCGTCTGCTCCGGCCGCGCGGCGGCGAACCGCTGGAGGACGTCGCGCCGGGCCTGGAGCACGAGACGGGCGGGCGGTGGTGCGGCCGGGTCCTCGCCGAACCCGAAGCTGCGGAAGTCGCTCGCGACGAACGGATGATCCGTGCCCAGCGCCGTCAGCACCATCAGCTGCGCACCGGGCGGGACGTCGCTCGAGCCGCGATGGCCCTGCAGCCGGACGAGCTCGCGGACGGCCGTCTGCGGCGGCGGGTGCGCGAGCACGGTGGAAGCGAGCGCCGCCGCGGCGATGAGCGCGAGCACGTGGATGCGCATCAATGTTCTCCCCGGGGCAGGCCTTCGGTCGCCAGCGCACGCACGCTGTCGTCGGGATGCGTCGTGCGGATCTTCGTCACCAGCTCGTCGTCGCGGCTCACGCCCGTCAGCATGAGGAGCGTGACGGCGTACTTCTCCGCGTCGGGCTGACCCACGAACGCGAGGCGCGCGAACGCCTCCTGCGCCGAGCGGCCACCGATGCGGCTGATCGCGCGTCCTGCGGCCTGGCGCTGCGGCCAGTCGCTGGCGGCCCAGATACGCTCGAGTGCCGGCAGCGCCTCGGGTCCCCGCAGGCTGCCGAGGGCGGCGATGGCCGCGTCACGGACCTCGGTGCTGGGATCCTCGAGCGCGAGCCGCTCGAGCTGGGGAATCGCGTCCCGACCGGCGGTTCCCGCGAGCGCGGTGGCCGCGGCGGCGCGCAGCGCCGGATCGGGGCTGGCGAGCGCCGGAGTCAGATCGGCCACCGTCGGTGGTTGCCCCAGGCGTCGCAGCGCCTCCCATGCCGCGGCCTGGACGGCGGGATCGGGACGCGGCAGCGTGCGCAGCGCGGGCGCCAGGGCGACGAGGTCCGCACCGCCGACCGCCTCGACGAGCACGACGCGGACGTAGCTCGGAAGATCCTCGCGCGCGAGCGCGGCCTCGAGGCGCCGCCGCTCATCGTCGCCGAGCGTCGCGGCGAGGTCAGGAACGCCGGGCAGCGCCGCGGCGCCCTCGGCCACCAGCCGCGGATGGCGAGCGCCGATCTCGTCCATGACCAGTGCGCGCGCCTGCGCGGCGCGCCGCGCGCGATCCTTCTCCGGTGCGGCGCCGGCGGCAACCATCCTGGCGACCAGATCGGCGGCCTCGGCCACCGCGGCGGCGTCACCCGTGATCACGCCGGCACGCCCGGCGACGGGCTCCGTGTAGGTTCCGGGTGGCAGCGCCTGGGTGAGCGAGGAGCTGCGCGCCGCGGGCGCCAGGAAGAGGAGGACGTGGTCGCCGGAGCGCAGCAGGTCGGGACTGGACGGCATGTCGTGGCGCTCGACCACCGTGAGATCGCCGCTCGCGGTCCCCTTGAGCACGCGGTCGACGCGGACTCGCGCCACGCCGAGGCGGCCCTCGTCGTACGCCGTGACCGTCGTCACCGTGCCCGCGACCACGATCCGGGCGCGGGCGAGGACCGGCCCCAGACCCAGCGACCGGTCCGTCGCCTGGGCGACGGAGCCGGCCGCGAGGCAGAGCGCGGCGAGGAGAACCGTCCTCAGGGGTTGATCTGGAGGCCCGGCGGCGTCCAGCCCCCTCCGTTCACGTCGACGAACAGCGGGTTGGTGAACGCGAGGGCGGTCATGCCGTCCTCGCCGAGATTGCCGTCGATCAGGTTGGAGAGCGTGGTGTTCGTCGACTGCTTCAGGCTGTTCGGGATCACCGGGAAGAGCGGCCGTGAGACGCCGTCGGTGCCCTTTACCATCGCGACGATCCACGAATCGGCGGTGAGGCCGGTGAGGTTGAAGGTGGCCGTCGCCTCGAGGCGCTGCGCGCCCGGGATGCTGCCGTTGACGGTGACGACCGTCGGCGTGACGGTCTGCGTGAAGTCCGGCGTGATCGTGTACTTCTTCACCGAGACCGGTCCGGCGCCGGACTCCTTCGTGAACGTCGAGCGGGTCGTCGTCGAGTTGACGTACAGCTCGACGCGGTCGAACTCCGCCCAGACCGGGCTCTGGATATCGACCGTCACGGTGACCGCGCCGTCGGTCGTGTGGATCAGCAGCGGCTGGCCGAGGGCGAGGCCGCCGGTCTCGCCGGTCGAGGCGGCAGCGGTCGTGATGCGCACGATCGGCGCGTTCGTCCCGAACGCACGGCCGGCGTTGACGTTGGCGGCGAGGGTCTCGTCGATGGCGCTGAGGCTCCCCGGGGCATCGGTGGGAGAGGCGACCATGGTGCGCGGCGCGCCGACCTGATTGCTCACCCGCACGTGGCTGTCGGAGTCGGCGATGCCGGTGCGGACCAGGCCCTGGTTCATCAGGTTGAACCAGTCGCCGGTGTTCCGGCCGAGGAAGTTGTTGCTGACCTGGCCGCGGTCGTCGCCGATCCAGATCTCCATCGAGGTGAATCCGGCGTCGAAGTAGTTGGGGATCGTCGGATCGAGGCGGCGCGCGGCGCCGGGCACCGCCGACTGCGGCGGGACGACGCCCGTGTCGATGGCGAGGCCCGAGTTGCCGTCGATGCCGAAGAAGCTGTGGATGTGGTTCAGCTGGACGATGTTCTGACACCGGGATCGGAGGCCGCGGCGGCCATGATCTGGCCGGGCGTCATGTTGTAGTTGCCGTACGAGGGGAAGTCCTGGCCCGCCGGCGCGGCGACGCCGAAGTCGACGCTGCCGCCGTTCACCTGCGACGGATCGATCGTCATCGGCCAGGCGTTGAAGTGGCCGTAGTCGAAGCGCGTGATCTCGCCGCTGACGGTCGTTCCCGAGCAGGCTGGCGGCGCCGAGCGCGTTGATGTCGGGCTGGTAGCTGGTGCGGATGTCGTGGTCGGACGGCGTGAAGAAGTCGAGCGCCCTCGGCGAGCAGCGTGACCACGCGGTCGCGGCGGGCGACGCGGCTGTCCGGGCTCTCGATCGAGTGGACGTGGAAGTCGCTGCCGACGAAGCCCGTCGAGTCGACGACGCGCGCGATCTGCGCGTTCACCGACGTCGTCGCCCCCGCCGTGACGGTGACGTCCTGGGTCGCGATCGAGTACTCGGGGCCGTGCGACACGACGACGCGGTAGCTCCCCGGCTCGAGTGGTAGCGGCCCGATCGTCCCGTTCTGGTCGAAGAACTCGACCTTGGAAACGCCGAAGGGCGCGCTGTCGGCATCGAAGTCGGTGAACAGGGCATTGTTGACGTTGATCAGACCGAAGATGCTCTGCGTGTTGCGCGGCTCGGGGCTCGGGTCGAAGCCGACGATGGAGACCTTGCCGGCGAGCGGCGCGCTCGCCTCGTCGACGAGGGTCACGACCAGGGCGCCCGTGGCGGGGAGGCTCAGGTTCTGCGTCGTCGTGGCGTAGTTCGCCACGGTGACCGGGTGCTCGGTCGGCGTCGCGCCGCCGCCCTCGAACGGGTACCCGTCGAGCGTCCGCGGCCACGGTGTAGGTGCCCGGCCGGTAAAGTGAGAGCGTACGCTCCCGTCGCGTCGGTGACGGCCTGGGTGACGACGTTGCGGGTGAGGCCGGCCGGCGCATCGGCGCCGTTGCCGAGGACGCTGACGCGGACGCCGGCGGTCGGGCCGCCCCCGACCGTGACCGTACCGGCGATCGTCCGGTGGGGAGACCGAGGATCTCGTTGCGCGTGTCGAGCACCGACGAGACCGAGCCGTCGCCGACGACGAAGTAGCGTGTGAAGGTGAGCGTGTCGCCCGGCGTCCCGTCAGCCATGAACGTCCACGGTGGTTGGGCCGCGCCGACGAGGGCGAGCACGACGTCGGTGCCGATGAGCGGTACGGTCACGCCGGAGTAGGTGAAGGCGGCCGTGTCGGGGCGCTGGTTGGTGTAGCCGTAGGAGACGCCCTCCGCCGTCTTGACGCCGGACCACGCGAGCGACGTTGCAGGGGTTCGCGACGCCCGTGGGGCAGGGCCGTGTCACCAGCGGATCGCCGAAGCCGTAGGCCGGCTGGAAGAGCTCGACCTCGCCCGAGGCGTTCAGGAAGTCGCCGAAGAAGATGCTGAAGGTGCCGGCGCTGGTGTTGTGCATCGTCGTGTCGACACGCACCCAGTTGCGACCTGGCTCGAGCACGTAGTCCGTGACGATCTCCAGCGGCAGATCGGTGTCGTTGGCCGCGGCGGGCAATTGGAAGCCGAAACCGGCCACCACCGAGCTCGGATTCAGGAAGTCGAGCAGATCGTCGACGCCCGTCGTGCGGATCACCGCCGCCTGGCCGTCGGTGCCGTCGTTGACGATCTGCAGGCTGGTGTAGTGGGCGGTGTTCTCGATGTTGATGGAGGTTGCCCACTCCTCGAAGTTGTCGCGATCGGGATCGCTGCCGGTGCGGACGAGGTCGGCGTCGATGATCTGGCCGCCGAACTGGCCGATGCCGAACAGGTTCCGCTGCAGGTCCTGGACGACGACGCGGATGCGGTCGTTGCGGAGCAGGTAGTCACCCGCGCGGCAGCGGCTGAGCGGTCCCTTCACGCAGTCGGCGTTCGCGTCGGTGATGTGCCTGGCGAGCGCGGCTCCGCCGCTCGCACCGGAGCCGTACTCGACGACGATCAGGCCGTCGTCGCGGTCGGCGTGCGTCCCGAGGATGCAGGCGGAGAGGCCCGCGGCGGTGGTCGTGCCCGCGCACGGCGCGCCGAAGGTCAGAGCGGCGACGGTGGCGTCGGGGCACTTGAGGCCGATCTTGCTCGCGCCCTTGGTCGTCGCGTCGGTGATCTTGACTGCCGCCTGGGCGCCGCAGTCGGTGCCGTCCGGCAGCTTACCGCTCGACACCTTGTCCTTGCAGCTGGCGATCAGCTTGTGGCGCTTGCCCGCGAGCTTCTGCCCTTCCTTCGAGACCGTCGACTGACACTTCTGCTCCGGGACCCCGAGCGTGCCCGAGGTCGCGTAGACCGTGTCGGCGAGGGCGAGTCCCACATCCTGATGGCTGTCGACCAGACAGGCGGTCAGCTCGGCCGCCGTCTGTACGCCGTAGCACGCGCCGCCGAACCCGAGGCTTCCCACGACGGCATCGGGGCACATCGCGGTGACCTTCGTCGTCAGCTTCGTCACCGCCTTGGCGATGCGTGCGGCGGCGTCGGTCTCCATGGTGCAGTCCGTGGCCGGGGGAAGGGTGCCCTTGCTCACCTTGTCGTGGCACTTGGCGAGCGCCTTCTGCACGCTCTTCAGGAAGACGCGGCCCTGGCTGCCGACCCGTTTCTGGCACTTGGCCTCGGCGGCATCGAGCGCGGCATGTGCGGGGGACGAGACGGCGAGGAGCAGGGTGAGGGTGAGGGTGAGGAATGCGAGCGATTTCGACACGTATGGGCCTCCGCAGGATAGGATCGGCAGATCGCGGGACGTTCTCAAACTCGTCATGGCAAAGTCAATGAAACTCCGCGCCGTGGGCGCGGCATATTTTGCGACCTACCTCGGCGCCGGGGTCTTCCTGCCCTATTTTCCCCTCTGGCTGGACAGCCTCGGGTACGCCGGCTGGCAGATCGGGGTCGTGACCGGGCTGAACCCGGTGCTCCGCTGGACGAGCGCGATCACGACGGCCTACGTGGCGGATCGGTGGCGCTGCCGCTGGGCGATCCTGGTCGGGCTGGGCCTGGCCGGTACGCTGGCGACGGTGCCGCTGCTCTTCGTCCGCGACTTCAGGACGATGGTCGTGGTGATGGCGGCGATGGGACTCGTCCAGGGTCCCCTGCTGCCGCTGCTCGACGCCACCGTCCTCGACCACCTCGACGACCTCGGCGGTGACTACGGGCGCCTCCGCCTGTGGGGGTCGGTGTCCTTCGTTCTCGGTGCCTTCGCCGGCGCCACGCTGACCAGACCGTTCGGCCCGGCGATCGTGCCGATTCTCATCGTCGTCGCCAACCTGCCGCTGCTGCCGGTTCTGCTCCGGCTGCCGCGCGGACAGCACGGCCACGCGGCGCGCTTCCGGGCGCCGTGGAGGCTCCTCACACCGCCGCTGCGTGCGCTGCTCGGCACGGCATTCCTCCTCAACCTCAGCTCGGGTGCGTGGAACGGCTTCTTCGCCGTGCACGTGGCGAACCTCGGGTTGCCGCCGAGCGTACCCGGCCTGGCCTGGGGGTTCGCCGTCGTCGCCGAGGTGGGGCTCCTCTTCTGGGGTCGGCGCATCCTCGGCATCATCGAGCCCGCGGGTGTCGTCCTCCTCGTGCTGGTGGTGACGGTTCTGCGCTGGGCGCTCACAGCGGTGGTGCAGAGCGAAGCGCTGGTCATCGCCGTGCAGCTGGGGCACGCGTTCACCTATTCGGGATTCCACCTCGCCACGCAGATGCTGCTCGCGCGGCTGGTGGCGCCGGAGAGTCGGACGAGTGGACAGGCGCTCTACGGTGGCATTGCCTTCGGGCTCGGTGGAACGCTCGGCCTCCTCCTCGCCGGCGCGCTGGTGGCACGGCTCGGCACCGCTGGTCTCTTCGCCTTCGAGGCCGGCGTCGCGGCGCTGGGGGCCGTCCCCGCGATCGCGCTCCGCCGTCGCCTCCAGCCGGCCCCCTGATTCACGGTATGGCGCCGCTGCCGCAGCTGTGGCACAGGAACGTCGTGCGCCGGCCGTGGCTCCCGATCGGGATCGTCGTCTTCCTCGTGCTCGCCTTCGCCCTCGGTCGCTGGGCACGGACGATCATGCCGGCCGAGCTCACCGCCGCGTCGATCCACCAGTGGGTCGCTGGCCTCGGCTGGTCGGGGGCGGTCGCGTTCCTCGGCGTCCTCGTCTTCCGCCAGTTCCTCTTCCTGCCCGCGGCCCTGGTCCTGCCGGTGGGCGGGCTCTGCTTCGGTGTCGGCATGGGGACGGCCCTCGGCGCCTTCGGCATCGTCGTCTCGGCGCTGATGAAGTTCGGCGTCGCCCGCGCGCTCGGGCGCGAGTGGCTGCACGCGCGGATGGGCCCGCGGCTCCGCGCCCTCGAGCAGCGGGTCGAGCGGCTCGGCGCGCTCGCCGTCGGCGCCGCGACGGCGCATCCGATCGGTCCCCTGTCGCCGCTCCACTGGGCCGCCGGCCTCACGTCGCTGCGCACCGCGACCTTCGTCGTCGCGGTCATGCTCGGCGCGCCGGTCCGCGCGTTCGCCTACTCGTTCTTCGGCTCGACGCTGCTCGACACCGCGTCGCCCGAGTTCCAGGTGGCGAGCGCGGTGCTCGCGGCGTCGATCATCCTACCGCTGGTGGGCACCGCCGTGTGGCGGCGCATGGCGGCGCACTAGCGCCGCGCGAGCCCGCGCTGGCGCATCCGCCAGAGCAGCAGGTCGATCCGGTCCTGCCCGAAGAAGGGCTCGCCCTCGAACACCATCGTCGGCACGCCCCAGTGCCCGGCGTCGTGGAGCGCCTGCTGGTTCGCGGCGATGACCGCGTCGTGGTGCGCCGGGTCGGCGGCTATGGTCGCGTCCAGCTCGACGAGGTCGCAGCCGGCGCGCGCGGCGGCGTCCGCGAGATGCGAGCCCTCGTGCCAGCCGACGACGGTGCCGTCCCAGATGATGCGCGACACCTCGGCGATGAACGGCAGCCCGCGGCCGCGCTCGACCGCGGCGATCCCGAGCCGCGTCAGGCGGTAGATGTAGGGCTGCTCGGCGGCGACGGTGCGCGACGGGAACTCCTGGACGATCGGGTCGGGGCGCGGCCAGCCGAAGCCGACGCCGAGGAACTCCGCGATGCGCATCGTGTCGCGCAGCAGGTAGGGCGGCCACAGCGGATTCACCTTCTGGAAGAAGTCGGGCACCCGCACGGCCAGCGGCAGCACCGGGCGCACGCGGACGTCGACGTCGAACTCCGCGGCGATCTGGACGAGGCGGCCCGTCGCCAGGTACGAATACGGACTGCGGAACGACCAGAAGACGTCGACGGCAAGCGACATGGGCGCCATGTCGCACGCCGGCGACGGGCCGCACAAGCGGCGGGGAGGAGCGATGGCGGTCGACACCGACGGCAGCGGCGGAACGCTCCGGATGATCTGGGCGGCGATGCTCGTCGCCGTCGGAGCCTACTGGATCGTCTACCGGCTGCTGCCGATTCACGTGGACGAGTCGCGTTTCGTGCTGGTGGCGCAGGTGTGGCGGTGGCTTCCGGTGCTGGCGACGGTGCTCTCCGTCGCGGCGTTCGTCGTCCATCGGACGATCCCCCAAGTGGAACCCGGGATGGCGCTTCCCCGCTACGTGATCTGCTGGGCGATCGCCGAGGCGATCGGCGTCGCCACGCTGGCGCTCGGGCTCGGGCTCGGCGTCACGGGCCTCGACGCGTTCTTCGGCTGGGCGGCGCTGTTGCTCGTCCTGTTGCGCTGACCTCAGGCGGCGCCGACGGTGATGCGCGTCGCCTGGCGGAGGGCTTGATCGCCGATCATGGTGCGCACCGCGTTCGAACGAAACGGGGGCCGCGCGATGTCCGGCATCCCTGCGACGGGGACCGTGAGGGCCTTACGAATCGCCTGCGGGTCCAACGAGAGATGGTGGCACACCCGGACGAACGAGAACGCCCACGAGTCGTCGTCCGACGCGACCCAGTCCTGGACTTCGACGAGAAGCTGGCGATCGTGGCGGCCCCTGCCCGCCATGGGGCGCCTGCACAATGTGACGGCATCTTCGAGCACCGCGAGCATCAGACGCTTCTCGGGCTGGAGGTTGGCCGAAACGCCAGCAGCGCCGTTCATGCGCACCTGAAGGAGCAAGTTGCGCGCCCACCGCAAGGCGCCGTGATTTCGAGGCGCGGCGTGGAATTCCTGCCACGCCAGCGGGAGGGAGGTTCCCGGAAATGGGAGAGCGCCCGCGCGTCGGCTCAGGCGTCCGCGGTGGGACGCGAGCGTCGCGACGTGCGCCGCCGCCGCGGGGGGGCTCCCGGCGGACGGCAGAGGGCCCGCTCGACCGTGGTGGTCAGGCGGCGGACGAGCCCCTCGCGTGACGAGCTCATGCCGCTCGCGACCCAGTCGTTCAGCAGGACCTGGTCGAGCGCGCTGAACACCTTGGAGAGGTACTCGGGATCCTCGGCGACGAAGTCGCCCAGCTCGACGCCGCGCCGGAACAGCTCGGCCTGCAGCGCGTGGATGTCGGTCCAGTGCCGGACGCGCGCATCCTCGCCGGCCGGGCTGAGCACCCATGATGCACCGGACCGCAGATGCATGCGCAGGAAGTCGGGGTGGGCCACGAACCAGCCGACGTAGCACTCGATGAGCGCGTGCAGCGCGGCGCGCGGCGCCAGGTTGCGCCCCACGACCTCGCGCACGAGCTCGGCCAACTCCCGGCCCCGGTCGTCGAGGAGCGCGCTGTGGAGGTCGGCCTTGCTGGGAAAAACGGCGTAGATGGTGCCCATCGAGAGACCGGCCAGGGCCGAGATGTCCTGCAGCTTCGCGCTCTCGAAGCCGCGCTCGGCGAACACCTGCTCGGCCGCCTGGAGCACGTGCTGGCGGTACACGTCGGTCCGCGCCTGCCGGGCCTCGTCTCGTGGGGTTCTCACGTCGCCAAGACCCTTACCATTCGACAATCCGGTTGACAACTCATAAATTCGAATGGTAATTCGCGCTCGCGAACGGTGCCCATCGGCGCCGGAGGAGGGTCTTCATGGAGTTCGGAATCTTCTCCCAGATGCACGTCCCGAACGACGACACCGAGCACGCCCGCTTCGCCCGGGAGCTGGAGGCGTCGATCGCCGTCGATGCCGCCGGCTTCAAGTACAACTGGGCGCCCGAGCACCATTTCCTGAAGACGTACTCGCACCAACCGGCCCCCGAGATCTATCTCAGCTGGGTGGCCGCACAGACGAAGAAGATCCACGTCGGCTTCGCGATCGTGAACCTGACGGCGCCGGTCGAACCACCCGGCGCGGACCGCCGAGCGCATCGCCACCATGGACCACCTCTCGGAGGGGCGCGTCGAGGTGGGCACCGGGCGCGGCTCGTCGACGGCCGAGTGGGCGGGCTTCGCGATCCCCACCGCCGCCGAGACCAAGCCCATGTGGCGCGAGTCGATCGAGCAGCTGCCGCGGATGTGGCGCGACGAACCCTACGAGTTCGAGGGCAAGTACTTCCGCATGCCGAAGCGCGACGTGCTGCCGAAGCCCTTCTCGAAGCCGCACCCGCCGCTCTGGGTCGCGTGCTCGAGCCCGCAGACGTTCATCGAGGCGGGCGAGCTCGGGCTGGGCGCGCTCTGCTTCACGTTCGGCACGCCGGCGCAGATCGCCGAGTACGTCCGCAACTACAAGGAGGCGGTCAAGCGCTGCACCAAGCCGATCGGCGGCTTCGTCAACGACAACATCGCCGTCACCACGAACATGTTCTGCCTGCCCGACGGCGACAAGGCGCGGCACCTCTACTCGAAGGCGCGCGTCGAGGAGTTCACCGAGGTCTTCTTCTACTGGCTCGACTCGATCCCGCGCCCGGCGGGATTCCCGAAAGAGGGTCCGATCAAGATGCCGCCGGTGACGACGCAGGATCTGAAGGCCGGTCTCGCGGCGCGGCGGCCGGCAGGTGGGCTCGCCCGAGGAGATCACCGAGGTCATCAAGATGTACGAGGCCATCGGCGTCGACCAGCTCATCTACGCGCCCTTGACGTTCGTGATGGACCAGAAGTACGTGCTGGAGTCGATCGAGACGTTCGGCCGGCAGGTGTTGCCCAAGTTCGACAAGGATCCCATCCACTCGACGACGCGCCAGCGCGAAGCGGCCCTCGCGGCGAAGGCCGCGTGAGCGGAGGGCGATGACCGTCCCGCGGTACGACTCGGTCCTGATCGGCGGCGCCTGGGTGCCGGCGGCGCACGGCACCTACGCCGTCATCAACCCGGCCACCGAAGAGCCGGCGGGCCACGCGCCGGCGTGTTCCACCGAGCAGGTCCGCGCGGCGGCGCGCGCGGCGCGCGTCGCCTTCGAGGACGGCCCGTGGCCGCGCATGAGCGGGGCGGAGCGGGGCGCGGCGCTCGCCGAGGCGGCGGCGCGCTTCAAGGCGGCGATGCCGTCGCTCGTGGACCTGACCGTCGCCGAGACCGGCGCGCTCCGGCCGGTGGCGGTCGCGCAGCAGGTGGGCGCGGTGGCCGCGCGGCTCGCGCGCTACGCCGAGCTGGCGCGCGAGCTGGTCGAGGAGCCGATCGAGCCGCGCGGCTCGGTCGTGCGCGAGCCGGTCGGCGTCGTCGCCTGCATCACCCCGTTCAACTTCCCGATGACGAACTGCGCCGGCAAGATCGGCCCGGCGCTCGCCTGCGGCAACAGCGTCGTCATCAAGCCGGCGCCCGCCGACCCGCTCGGCATGGTCGAGCTGGCGCGCATCGTCGGCGAGGCGCTGCCGCCCGGCGTCGTCAACTTCGTCTGTGGGCCGGGCCCGGAGATCGGCGAGGCGCTGTGCGCGGCGCCCGAGGTCGACATGGTGTCCTTCACCGGCAGCACCACGGTCGGCCAGGCGATCCAGGCCGGCGGCGCGTCGCGCCTGCAGCGGATGCTGCTCGAGCTGGGCGGCAAGTCGGCGATGATCGTCTTCGCCGACGCCGACCTCGATCGCGCGCTCGCCGCCGCCGTGCAGACGTGGACCTTCCACTCGGGCCAGATCTGCATCGCCGGCACGCGGCTCCTCGTCGAGGAACGGATCTATCGCGACTTCACGACGCGGCTCGCGGCCGCGAGCCGGCAGATCCGCATCGGCGATCCCAACGCCGCCGACGTGCAGATGGGGCCGCTCGTCTCGGCGGCGCATCGCGACCGCGTCGAGGGCTGGATCCGTCGTGGAATCGAGGAAGGCGCGACGCTCGCCTGCGGCGGCGGCCGGCCGCCGTTGCCGCGCGGCTGGTACGTCGAGCCGACGCTCTTCACCGACGTGACCAACGCGATGGACATCGCGCGGCAGGAGATATTCGGCCCGGTCATCGTCGCCATCCCGTTCCGGGACGAGGCCGACGCGATCGCGATCGGCAACGACAGCGACTTCGGCCTCTACGGCTACGTGTGGTCGGGGGACGTCGAGCGCGCGCGCCGCGTGGCGCGCGCGCTGCGCACCGGCACGGTGCAGATCAATGGCACGCCGCCCAATCCCGAGGCTCCGTTCGGGGGCTTCAAATTGAGCGGCATCGGACGGGACGGCGGCCGCTGGGCGCTCAACGCCTACAGCGAGCTCAAGTACATCGGGTGGAACGGATGAGCTTCGACACGATCATCAAGGGCGGCACGGTGGTGGACGGCTCGGGTCTGCCGCGGCGGACGGCGGACGTCGGCATCAAGAAGGGCATGATCACCGACATCGGTCGGCTCTCGGGCGCGGCGCGGACGATCGACGCCGCCGGCATGGTCGTCATGCCGGGCATCGTCGACGTGCACACGCACTACGACCCGCAGCTGTCCTTCGATCCGTTCGGGACCTCGTCGTGCTTCCACGGCGTCACGTCGGTCGTCGCGGGCAACTGCGGCTACTCGATCGCGCCCTGCCGCCCGGCCGACCACCAGCTGGCTGACGGGGCTCTTCGCCAAGGTCGAGGGCATGACGCCGTCGGTGCTCGAGCAGGGACTGCCCTGGGACTGGGAGAGCTTCCCGTCGTTCCTCGAAACGCTCGACAAGCGGCTCGGTATCAACGCCGCCGTCTACGTCGGCCACTCGGCGCTGCGCCGCTTCGTCATGGGCGAGGCCGCGCTCCGAGCGTGCCGCCACCGATGACGAGGTGCAGCAGATGAAGCGGCTCGTCCGCGAGGCGATGGCGGCGGGCGCCGCCGGCTTCTCGTCGTCGCACGGGCCGACGCACACCGACCAGTTCAAGCGCCCGGTGCCGTCGCGGCACGGGTCGTTCGACGAGGTGAAGGCGCTCGCGGCGACGGCGGGCGAGGGCGGCGCGGGGTCGATCGCCTTCCTGCCCGAGAGCGGACCCGCGGGGCTGAACGCGGCCGACCGCCAGCGGCTGGTCGAGCTCGCGCACGCGTCGGGCCTGCCGGTCGTGATCCAGGGCATGGGCTACCGGCCGGGGCAGAAGGAGAAGTGGGACGACCAGACGCGCTTCCTCGCCGAGGCGCGCGCGCAGGGCGCCGCGATCTACTCCATGCTGCGGACGCAGCCGTTCCTCCGGCCGTTCAACTGGCGGCGCGGCACGTCGCTCTTCGACGGCGTGTTCCACTGGCGCGACCTGGCCGAGCTGTCGCCCGCCGACCGTCTCGCACGCTTCCGCGACCCGGCGCTCCGCGCGAAGCTCCGGGACGGCATCGACCATCCCAACACCGATCCCGCCAAGGGCTCGACGCTGCCGATGCCGGCGATGACCGCGATCTTCGTCGATCGCTGCGCGAGCGATCCGGGCGCGGAGGGCAAGAGCCTCGCCGAGCTGGCCAAGGCGCGCGGCGTCCATCCCGCCGACGTGATGTGCGAGCTGGCGGCGGCCAACGACCTCGCCACGCAGTTCCTGTGGAACAGCGAGAGCGCGGCCTGGCTCGAGGCCAACGCCGAGTCGCAGCAGAACCCGCACATGATCGCCGGCACCGGCGACGGCGGCGCGCACGCCGACCGCGACGACGGCTCGGAGTGGTCCACCTACTACCTCCGCAGCTGGCTGCTCGACCGGCAGCTCTTCTCGCTCGAGGAGGGCGTCCGCCGGATCACGCATCTGCCGGCGATGATCACCGGCCTCCACGGCCGCGGACTCCTCGCGCGTGGCAGCCACGCCGACGTGCTGCTGTTCGACCCGACGCGCCTCAAGCTCGGCAAGAAGCACCTCGTCGCCGACATGCCCGGCGGCGAGGAGCGCTGGCAGGTGCTGCCCGAAGGCATCGCCTGCGTGCTGGTCAACGGCCAGCCGATCGTCGAGCACGGGAAGCTGACGGGCGCGCGCCCGGGCCGCGTGCTGCGCGTGGGCAATCCGTGAAGGCGGCCGTCTACCACGGCGCCGGGCGGCCGGTCGCGATCGAGGACGTCCAGGTGCGCGATCCCGGGCCCGGCGAGGTCCGCGTCGACCTCCGCGCCGCCGGGCTCTGCCACTCCGACCTGAGCGTGATCGACGGCTCGATCCCGTACCCGACCCCCGTCGTGCTCGGCCACGAGGGCGCCGGCGTCGATCGACGCGGTGGGCGCCGGCGTCACGTCGGTCGACGGAGGGCGACACCGTCGTGCTCTCGACGCTCGCGCACTGCGGCCGCTGCCCGTCGTGCGAGGTGGGCCGGCCGACGCAGTGCCGCAACGCGCCCAGCCCGAAGGAGAGCCGCCCGTTCTCCATCGGCGGCAAGCCGGCCTTCTCCTTCGCCAACACCTCCGCCTTCGTGGCGCGGACGGTGGTGCGCGAGCAGAGCGCGATCCCCATCGACCCGCGGGTGCCGTTCGACCGCGCGGCGCTGATCGGCTGCGGCATCATGACCGGCGTCGGTGCGGTCGTGAACCGCGCCAAGGTCGAGGTCGGCGCGACGCATGGCCGTCTTCGGCCTCGGCGGCATCGGCCTCAGCTGCGTGCAGGGCGGCGTCCTCTCCGGCGCCGCGACGATCATCGCGGTCGACGTCGTGCCGGCGAAGCTCGAGCTGGCGCGTCGGCTCGGCGCGACGCACACGATCGACGCCTCCGCCGGCGATCCGGTGGCGGCGATCCGCGACCTCACCCGCGGTGGCGCGGAGTACACGTTCGAGGCCGTCGGCAGCCTGCCGGTGATCCGTCAGGCGCTCGACGCGCTCGGTCCCGGCGGCGCGCTGACGATCGTCGGCGTGCCGAAGATGGGATCGGTGGCCGAGTTCGTCGTCCACGCGCTCTACCAGAACAAGGCGATCCTCGGCTGCCGCTACGGCACCGCGCGCCCGCGGCGCGACTTCCCGATGCTCGCCGACCTCTATCTCGCGGGCCGGCTCAAGATCGACGAGCTGATCACGCGGCACTACGCGCTCGACGACTTCGAGCACGCGCTGGCGGACCTGAAGAGCGGACAGCTCGCGCGCGGCGTCTTTCGTCTGTCCTGATCCCGAAGGGAGCACTCGACATGGGCAAGTTCGGCTACCACGTGATCGACGCCGACGGACACGGCGGCGACCTTCCCAACTGGTTCGAGCGGCTGCCGGAGCGCTTCCGGCCGCAGTGGGAGGAGCGCCGGGCGCGCATCAAGCAGCACTTCGCGAACCTCCCCGGCGTCGGCGTCAAGCAGACGACGGGCAAGGCCAAGCTCGACATGGCCGACCGCCCCGGCATGACGCGACCCGACCGCGCGCCTCGCCGACATGGACCTCGAGGGCATCGACCAGGTGGTGTGCTTCCCGGGCGGCGCCGGCGAGGAGTGGGCGGGGCTCGACCGCGACTTCGCGATCGCCGTTCTGCCGCACGCTGAACGACTGCCGCGCGGAGTTCATGCGCCACGATCCGAAACGGCTCAAGTCGGTCGCCAAGCTGCCGCTGATCGACCCGCAGGCCGCCGCGAGCGAGCTCCGCCGCGCCGTCACCGAGCTCGGGATGGTGGGCATGGTCACGCCGCAGCACGTTCGCGAGAAGAACCTCGACGATCCGAGCTTCGACGTCGTGTGGCGCACCGCCGAGGAGCTGGGCGTCGCCGTCTGCGTCCACGGCGGCGGCCAGGCGATCGACCAGGTGCCGGTCGGCGTCGACCGCTGGAAGACGCGCCTCGAGGTGCACGCCTTCACCCATCCCGTCGGGCAGATGCTCGCGGTGATGGCGTTCACCGTGGGCGGCATCCTGCACCGCTTCCCGAAGCTGCGCGTCGCCTTCCTCGAGGCGAACACGGGCTGGCTGCCGTTCTGGCTCGACCGCCTCGACGAGCACTGGGAGCTGACGCCCGAGCAGGCGCCGATCATCGACCGCGAGCCGAGCGAGTACTTCCTCTCCGGTCGCTGCTTCGTCGGCGCCGACCCCGACGAGAAGGAGGTGGCGCACGTCGTCGACCGGCTGGGCGAGGGCGTGGTGGTCTACGCGTCGGACTACTATCACTGGGACTGCGCCTTCCCCGACACGGTGAAGATCGTCGCCGAGCGGAACGACCTGTCGCGCAGCGCGAAGAAGGCGATCTTCGAGGACAACGCCCGCCGCCTCTACGCGATCGGCTAGATCCGTGCCCCTCGACCTCGACGCGCTGCTGGCGCCCGCGCGCACGGCGCTCCTCATGATGGAGTGTCAGGAGGGGATCGTGGGTGGCGGCGCGCGTCTCGGCGCCCTGGCCGAGGCCGTCGCCCGTCACGGGACGATCGCCGAGATCGCGCGCCTGCTCACCGCGGCGCGGGCGGCGGGCGTCCGTCCGTTCCACCTGACGATGGCACGCCGGGCGGATGGCGCGGGCGCGGTGGCGAACTGCCGTCTCCTGGCGGCGACGCGGAAGGGGACGCCGCTCGTCCCCGGCTCGCCGGCCCAGGCGGTGGTCGCCGCTCTGGCGCCCGCCGACGGCGACGTGGTGATGACGCGCTTCCACGGTCTCACCCCGTTCCACGGGACCGAGCTGGACCAGCTGCTGCGGAACTGCGGCGTCACCACCGTCGTCGCCACCGGGGTGTCGGTGAACATCGGCGTCCTCGGCCTCACGCTCGAGGCCGTGAACGCCGGGTACCAGGTGGTGATCCCGCGCGAGGCGGTGACGGGCACGCCCGACGCCTACGTCGAGCAGGTGCTCGAGCACACGCTCGGGCTGCTGGCCACCGTGACGTCGGTCGATCAGGTGCTCGCGGCCTGGAGCGCGGCGAGGACCTGATCGGGATGCTTCTCGGCGTTGGCCACCCGGGCCCAGTGCTTGCGCACCTTGCCGTCCGGCCCGATCCACACCGTCGAGCGGATCACCCCGACGGTCTTCTTGCCGTACAGCATCTTCTCGCCGTAGGCTCCGTACTTCGTCATCACCTTGCGGTCCGGATCGGAGAGCAGGGTGAAGGGCAGCTTGTACTTGGCAGCGAACTTCTTGTGCGACGCCTCGGAATCCGCGGAGACGCCCAGCACGACGGCGCCGAGCTTCTTCAGATCGGACCAGCCGTCGCGGAACCCGCACGCCTCCTTGGTGCACCCGGGCGTGTCGTCCTTGGGGTAGAAGTAGAGGATCACGTGCTTGCCCGCGAAGTCCGCGAGCGACACCTGCTTCCCGCCGGCGTCGGTGAGGGTGAACGCCGGAGCCGCCTTGCCTTCCTGGATCGCCATGGCGTCGGAGTATTCCATGGCTGAGCGTCGGTTCAAGGACCGGGTCGTCTTCGTCACCGGCGCCGGCTCCGGCGTGGGTCGTGCCACCGCCGAGCGGTTCGCCGCCGAGGGCGCACAGGTCTTCGCCGTCGACGTCAATCGCGACGGGCTCAGCGAGACGGTGAACGCGATCACCCGGACCGGCGGGACCGCGTCGGGGAGCCACTGCGACGTGGCGTCGGGCGACGCCGTGCAGGCGGCCGTCGCGCGCGCCGTCGAGACGTTCGGCGGCATCGACGTCGTCGTGAACGCCGCCGGTGTCGGGCGGGCGCTCCGCTTCGAGGACCTCGACGCCGACGAGTGGGAGCGCGTCCTCGGCATCAACCTGACGGGAGCCTTCCTCGTGACGCGGGCGGCGGTGCCGCACCTGCTGGCGCGGCCGGCGTCGGCGATCGTGAACGTCGCGTCCACCGCCGGGCTGCGGGGTCAGGCGTACATGGCGCACTACTGTGCGTCGAAGGCGGGGCTGATCGCGCTGACGAAGTCGCTGGCGCTCGAGTTCGCCAGTCGCGGGCTCCGCGTCAACGCCGTCTGCCCCGGCGGTGTCAGGACGCCGCTCATCCGCAACTTCATTCCCCGCGACGACTTCGAGCCGCAGCTGGTCGCGTACTTCACCCCGCCGGTCGCCGGTCACCTGGCCGAGCCCGGCGACATCGCCGACACGATCGCCTACCTCGCCTCCGACCAGGCGCGGATGATCAACGGCGTCGCGCTGTTGATCGACGCGGGGACGCTGGCCTGATGCTGCTCGACGTCCTCGCCCGGCAGGCTCGCGATCGTGCCGATCACGCCTTCCTGCTGCACGAGGGGCGGCGGGTGAGCTTCCGCGAGTTCGACCGGCTGGCGAACCGCGCCGCCAACCGGCTCGTGGCGTTGGGCGTCGTGCCGGGGGACCGGGTCACGCTCGGGCTCGGGAACTCGATCGAGTACGTGGCAGCCGCGTTCGGCATCCTGAAGGCCGGCGGCGTGCTGCATCCGATCAACCCGGGCGCTGGGCCGCGCCGAGACCGAGTTCATCCTCGCGCATGCTGCACCGCGCGTCGTCGTCCGTGCCGAGACCGTCGGTGACCTCGGGCTCGACGGCGGCGACGACACGGGCCCGTCGCGGCGCGCCGAGCCCCGGCGATCCCGTCGCTCCTGCTCTACACCTCGGGTACGACCGGATCGCCGAAGGGCGTCCTCTTCACGCACGGCACGTCGGGCTCCGCCGGCCAGCGCTTCGTCGAGGCGCTGCGCATCGGCGCCGACGACGTGATCCTCGCGGTGACGCCGCTGTTCCACGGCAACGCCTGGGGTGCCGTGCAGACGGCGCTGTACGCGGGCGGGACGGTGGTCTTCCCGACGGCGTTCTCGGCGTCGGGGTTCTGGCCGCTCGTGCACGAGACCGGCACCACGGTCCTCTACACGCTGGGCACCATCCTCGCGATGCTGCTCTCGCGTCCGGCGAGCGACGCGGAGCGGACGCATCGGATGCGCGTCATCCTCGGGCTCGGCAGCGCCCCGGTGCGCACGCAGGTGATCGAGCGCTTCGGCGTGCGTGACGTCGTCGAGTGCTTCGGCTCGACCGACGCGGGCGTGGTGACGATCTCGCCGCTCGGGGAGACGCCGCGCCCGGGCTCGTGCGGGCGGCCGCTGCCGGGCGTCGAGCTGCGGGTCCTCGACGATGCCGGTGTCCCGCAGCCGCCGCGCACGATCGGAGAGATCGCGGTCGCGCTCCCCGTCGCGGATGACCTGCTACTTCAAGGATCCCGAGGCGACCGCCGAGGCGGTGCGCGACGACTGGTTCCTCACCGGTGACCTCGGCTGGCTGGACGAGGACGGCTGGCTCTACTTCACGGACCGCAAGCGCGACGTCATCCGGCGGGGCGGCGAGAACGTCTCGTCGGTCGCTGGTGGAGAAGACGCTGCGCGAGCATCCGGCCGTCGCCGAGGTGGCGGTGATCGGCGTGCCCGATCCCGTGCTCGGGCAGGAGCTCAAGGCGTACGTGGTCGCGAGCGGCCCGGTGACGGCGGAGGAGCTGCAGGCGTTCGCCGCCGAGCGCCTCGCGCGCTTCCAGGTGCCGCGCCTGTGGGAGTTCCGCGACGCGCTGCCGAAGACGCCGACGCAGCGGGTCGAGAAGTACAAGCTCCGGGAGGAGCACGCGAGCGGCAAGCCGCTCCTGGGGTGACCGACGATGCGCTGTGCCCTCGTCCTCTACATGAACAAGGTCGCCGATGGGTCGCCGTTCATCGCGCCCGACGGCGTCGCCACCGTCGCGCGCGCGGCCGATGCCGCCGGATTCGACGCGGTCGCCGTCACCGACCACCCGTTGCCGACGGCCGAATGGATGGCGTCGGGCGGTCATCACGCGCTCGACCCGCTGGCCGCGCTGGCGTTCGTCGCGGGGGTGACCACGCGCGTCCGCCTCCTCACCTACATCTACGTGCTCCCGTACCGGAACCCGTTCCTCACCGCGAAGGGCGTGGCGAGCGTCGACGTCCTGTCGGGCGGGCGGATGATCTTCGGCGTCGCCGCGGGCTACCTCGAACCCGAGTTCGACGCGCTGGGCGTGCCGTTCGCCGAGCGCAACGATCGCTGCGACGAGGCGATCCGCGCGATGCAGGCGGCGTGGGCGGGCGGCCCCGTCGAGTTCGACGGCCGCTTCTCGCGCGCGCATGGGCACACCGTCGAGCCGCGGCCGGTGCAGCGCCCGCGCCCCCCGATCTGGGTGGGCGGCAACTCCAAGCTGGCGATCCGTCGCGCCGTCGCCCTCTGCGACGGGTGGATGCCGATCTACAATCCGCCGCAGTACGCGGCCCGCCGCCGCACGCCGGCGATGCAGACGCCCGACGACATCCGCCGTCGCCTGGGGTACGCGAAGGAAGTTGCCGACGAGGTCGGTCGCACCACCCCGCTCGAGGTGGTGTGGACGGCGCAGGGCGTCCGCGACTTCGGCACGCCGGCGTTCGAGCGCGGCAAGTTCCAGGACGGAGTCGGTGCGCTCGAGGCGGCGGGCGTCACCTACTTCACCGTCCACCTCGGCGGCCGCACGCCCGCCGAGCAGGCGGACCTGGCGGCGCGCTTCGGCGCCGATCTCCTGAGGTGATCCCATGACCCAACGCGTTCCCGAGTTCCGCTTCGACGACGACGCGCTCCGCGTCCGGCAGTTCCTCTACGAGTACTGGTGCGCGCACGGCCACGGGCCGAACCTGCGCATCGTCCACGAGGCGACGGGCCTCGACCGGCTGCGCATCATCGCGGCCTACACGCAGCTCGACATCGGCAACGTGTGCGTGATCGACCAGGACGCGCAGAACGCGAGCCTGCTCAAGCTGCAGCCCTTCTCGAGCTATCCGAGCCAGGTGCAGGTGTTCCTCGACGGCAAGCCGCACTGCTGGGCCGGCTGCGCCATGGAATCGATCGCCATCTCGCGCATGCCGCCGTTCAAGGGACGCGAGCTGCGCCTCGAGTCGTACTGCGCCTGCTGCCTCGCCCCGGTGACGCTGGTCACCCGTGACGGCGAGGTGCTGTCGGCGTCGCCGGCCAGCGTGCTCATCCACGTCAGCACCAGCCCGCGCGATTGGGGGCGCCCGAACATCGTGTGCATGTGCGACAGCATGAACTTCGTCATCGACGCCACGCACGCCGACTCGTACGAGCGGACGCTCTGCCGCCGGGGGGTGCGATTCACCCTGGAACAGGCCCGCCGGTTCGTGGCAAGTACGGGCGAGGCCCGCATGTGGCGCTACGACTGGGAGCCGGCGTACATCCGTCCCGAGCGGATCATCGCCGGCATCAAAGCGCTCGGCGTGGACGTGTCGAACTGGGGGGCATGAGTCGATGGCATGGACGCTGGCCGAGTTGAACGAGGCGATCGCGGACGCGGTGCCGGAGCGCGAGGCGATCGTGTCGCCGCAGAAGCGCGTCCTGTGGGGCGAGTTCCGCGATCGCACGCGACGGCTGGCCCACGTGCTCGTCGGCGCCGGGCTTGGGTGCCACACCGAGCGCGCGGCGCTGCAACCGTGGCAGTCGGGGCAGGACCACGTCGCTCTCTACATGTACAACTGCCCCGAGTACCTCGAGGCCATGGTCGCGGCGTCGAAGGCGCGCACCGTCTCCTTCAACGTCAACTACCGCTACGTCGACGACGAGCTGACCTACCTCTTCCGTGACGCGAAGCCGGGCGCGATCATCTTCGGCTCGAGCTTCGCGCCGCAGCTCGCGCGCGTGCTCGAGAAGGTCGGTCGCCCGAAGCTGCTCCTGCAGATCGACGACGGCAGCGGCGAGGCGCTGCTGCCCGGCGCAATCGACTACGAGGAGGCGCTGGCCGGGGCGCCGGCGACGCCGCTGGCGACGACGCCCCACGAGGACGACCTCTACATGCTCTACACCGGCGGCACGACGGGCGCGCCGAAGGGCGTCCTCTGGCGGCAGCACGACATCTTCTTCGCCGCCATGGGCGGGCGCATGCCGGGCGCCCCGGCGGTGACGGGCATGGACGAGCTGCTCGAGCGCGCGACCACGGCAGGAGGCATGATCCGCATGCTGCCCGGCGCCGCCCTTCATGCACGGCGCGGCGCACTGGTCGGCGTTCATGAACCTGCATCAGGGGGGCACCGTCTGCCTCCCGGGCGAGGTGCGCAAGCTCGACGCCCACGACATGCTCTCCACCATCGAGCGCGAGCGCGTGATGCAGCTGACGATCGTCGGCGACGCGTTCGCGCGGCCGCTGATCGATCAGCTGCGGACCCGCTCGTACGACCTGTCCAGCCTCCGCATCATCGGCTCGGGCGGGGCGATCCTGTCGCCGCCGCTCAAGGAGGCGCTGCTCGATCTCGTGCCCGACGCGATGGTCGTCGACGGCTTCGGCGCGTCGGAGACCGGCGCGCAGGGCGCCACGGTTTCGATGCGCGGCATCAAGATCGACACGAGCTTCCGCATGGACGACTCGACGGTCCTCCTCGACGAGGCGCTCGGGCGCCGGATCGAGCGGGGCGAGCCGGGGCTCGGCTGGGTGGCGCGGGCCGGTCACGTACCCCTCGGCTACCTGGGCGACGAGGCGAAGACGAAGCGCACGTATCCGACTGTCGGCGGCGTCCGCTATTCCGTGCCCGGCGACCGCGCCGAGTACGGCCCCGACGGCATGATGAAGGTGCACGGCCGCGACTCGGTCTGCATCAACACCGGCGGCGAGAAGGTGTTCGCCGAGGAGGTCGAGCAGGCGTTGAAGCGCCATCCCGCCGTCTACGACGTCGTGGTCGCCGGCGTGCCGGATCCGCGGTGGGGCGAGTCCGTCACCGCGGTCGTCGCGTTGCGTCCAGGTGCGACGGTCGACCCCGAGACGCTGAAGGCGACCGCCGCCGAGGTGCTCGCGCGCTACAAGCTGCCGAAGATCATCGTGTTCGTCGATTCCGTCGTGCGGGCGCCGAGCGGCAAGCCCGACTATCGCTGGGCCAAGGCGACTGCGGCCGCCGCCGTGGCGCCGGCGAAGTAGCGGCGGGCGGCGTCAGGTTCGACGGCGCTTCCCGCCGCGGTCGTCGAAGTAGCTCCACGGGAACTCGGGCTCGAGGATGGGTGCGTAGCCGGCCGGTACCGGGAACGGTGCCGAGACGAACTCCCACACGCCCACGAGCGTCCGCGGGATGATCATGCCGAGCCCCTTCGCGAACCCGAGTGGCAGGCCGGTCGCAGCCCCGCGCTCGCGGGTCTCGCGCACCATGTTCCCCGGGACCTCCAGGATACCGGTCGTCATCCCCGCGAGCCCGCGCAGGAACTTGTCGGGGGCGGTCTGCGCCGCCGCGGGACCGCCGAGCACGAGGAGGGCGGTTGCGGCGAGGAGCCAGCGTGCCATCGGGCACTCCCCTAGCGTCCGGCGGCGTCGCAGATCAAGCTTCACCGTGCCGCGAGGTCGCTCGGGCGGACGCGTGGGGCATCGGGATCGGCGCCGACGTTCGCGTCGATGCCGAGATAGAGGTACCCGCACGCGATCGCGAGGTCGACGACCGAGGGCACGGCGTCGTCCCACAGCCCGAGGATCGTGTCGACGACGATCAGCGGCGTGATGGCGACGCACGCGAGGCGGAACGAGACGGCGTAGGGGAGCTGGAGGCCGCGGAGGCGACCGATCCCCGTTCCGATCATCGCCAGCACCAGGACGGTGGTGAGGCGATAGAGGTACGAGGCGCCGACGGCGAAGGGGAACACCACGATCGGGATCCAGCGGGCGGCGCGGTCGAGCCAGGACGTCAGCTCCACGGGGCCGATCGTCCGGCCTTCGAGGCCGCCCGCGTCGACGAGATCGCGCACACCGAAGACGCGCGGGCCGACGCCCGAACGCCGGACGAGGATGCGGTCGCGGGTGACGAGGACGTCGGCGCGAACCTGATCCAGCGTCTCCGTCCCCCCGGTGGTGTCGATCACGGCGCGCGCCTCGCCCCCGCCGCGTCGTGTCACCACGTAGGGGCGTGCCTCCGGCGTCGAGAGCGTCCCGTCCTTCACCGTGAGCGGTGGAACCTGGGTGACGAGGGCTCGCCCCTCGTCGGCGGCGAAGGCATCGAGATCGTGGTGCAGCTTGAGGACGCCGACGACCCAGCTGAGCGCGATCAGCACGAACAGATAGCGGAGCGCCGTCGCCGTCGACCACTGGCGCGCGACGGCGCGGTAGAGCGGGCGCGAGAAGAACGCACCCACGAGGGCCATCAGTAGCGGCGGAACCGGCGGCATCCCTCACCCCGCGGCGGCGAAGCCCGGACAGGCCGCGACCGGCAGCCGCGGGTAGCGGAGGAAGCGTGGATCGTCGTCCGAGCGGCCGCAGCGCACGAAGACGCTCCGGGCCGCCTCCACCGTTCGCACGTGCCGGCAGCGGGCGCAGAGGCCCGGGTCGCCCCCCAGGCGGTTCAGCACGGCGGCGCTCAGTCCACCGTGCTCCTCATCCGAGCTCGACATAGCCGTGCTCGTGGATACCCCACCCGACACGTTCACCGTAGCGGTAGCGGGTGATGCCGTCCTTGAGCCACGTCTGACCGTAGCGCACCACGCAGCTGACGACGGGGGCGTCGCCGACGATCCGATGCGTGCGGCTCCGTTCGTCGGTGATCGTGACGGCGACGCCGTTCTGGCGCGTGCCCCCGTCCGCCGTGCTGACCTCGATCTCGACCTTCTCCAGCCCGAGCAGCTCCTTGCCGTCCCACAGGCCGCCGAGGCGGACATCGACCTCCGGTCCGTAGTCGATGCGCACGGCGTTGAACCAGAAGTCGGTGCCGAACTCGCCGGAGAGGTACGTCCAGCGGTTGAACTTCGACCAGTCGCGCTCGCCGCCCCAGCTGTGGTCGCGGTGTGCGCTGCAGTCGATGGCGACGGGCGTGCCGCCGAGCGTGATCGTGCCGCGCGCGGTGCCGCCCTGCTCGATGTGGCCGGTCAGCTGGTCGTAGCTGACGCCCTCGGGGTGCGGATAGGTATAGGTGGGGCTGCAGGCGGTCCACGTCACGTCGAAGCCGTGCGGCCCGTTCGCGTACCGGAGCCGGAAGCTGCGCAGCGGCTCGAGCCACTCGATGGTCAGCCCGCCGATCGTCATGCGCCCCTGCTCGATCGGGGGGACCGGCAGCTGTTGGTCGATGAACGAGTGGACGATCTCGCCCTTGCGGACGATGTAGACGAAGAGGTTGGCCCGCCTCTGGTTGGCGAGGACGCCTACCCGGAGCACCACGCCGATCTCGTGCTTGGGGTCGTAGAAGGGGAACCACAGGCTCTCGTTCCAGAGCGGCATCGACTCCGGCCCCGGCGCGTGCCGGCGGTCGTCCTCGGGCGTCGCCATGTCGGTCGTGCTGGGCATGGGCGGTCCTTTCTCCGGTCAGGGCGGAGGCGGCAGGTCGAGGAGCTCGGCGAGCCGGCGCGTGTTGGGTTGATCGAGGTCGAAGTCGGGATTCGGTGGCGGGATGCCGACCTCCTCCATCCGGCGCGCGATGCGCGCCATGATGAGGCCGAAGCGCACCGCCGCGAACACCTCGTACCAGAGCGCGTGTGTGGCGCGCAGTCCCGTCCGGTCTTCCCACCGCGCGATCGTCTCCTCGGGCCCGGGCAGTCCGTCGAGCCGCGGGACGCCGTAGCCGGGACCGGTCGCCCAGTCCATGTACAGCCACCAGCCGAGGTCGGCCTCGGGATCGCCGAGGAACGCCATCTCCCAGTCGAGCACGGCCGCGACCGTGGCGTCGCGGTAGAGCATGTTCGGCAGCCGCGCGTCGCCCCAGACGAGACGCACGGCCGCCGGCGCGAAGCGGTTCGCCTCCAGCCAGTCGAGCGACGCGGCCAGGATGCGCCAGTCGCGTCCGTCGCGCGCCCAGGCGAGGTAGCGCCGCCAGTAGGCGAGCTGGCGATCGATGGGATCCGTGCCACCGCCGGGGACGCCGAGGAAGTCGAGCCCCGCGCGGCGCCAGTCGAGCGAGTGGATCTTCGCCATCGTGTCGACGCCGCTCCACCAGAATGCCGCGCGCTTCGGCAGCGGCGCGTCGAAGAGGAAGCCGACCATGTGGTAGTTCGGCACCTCGGACGGGACCTCGCCGGCGACGCGCTCCATCACGTAGAACGGGCTGCCGAGGATGCTCGCGTCGCCCTCGAACCAGCGCGCCGGCGGCACCGGCACGTCGCTCTCGGCGAGACAGCGCAGGATGCGGAACTGCGCGCTCAGGTCGTACTCGGGAAAGACGTGGAACTCGTTGGGCTCGAGCCGCGCGACGAGCGCCTCCGAGCGCCCCCCGTGCTCGACGTCGAAGAGGAGCGTGTCGTTGGAGAATCCCGCCGACGGCTTCTGGATCTCGCCCACGCGCACGTCGGTCCCCGTCGTGCGTCGGAGCCAGCCGGTCAGCCGGTGCCGGACGTCGTCGAGGTCGCGCGGCGTGGTGAGCACGACCGATGGCGTGCCACGGATCCCCCCGAATGGGCAAGGCCCGAAGAGCCTTGCGCGAGAATCAGGGACGTGGGAGCCGGGCACCATGAATCCACGGGTGAAGGCCACGACGGTTGCAGGATGGGCCGTGGCGGTCACGACGATCATCGGATGGGTCGCGGCGCCCCTCGCGCAGACGGCCGACGCGATCTACAGCGGTGGCGACATCGTCACCGTCAACGACGCGCAGCCCTCCGCCGAGGCGCTGGCGGTGAAGGACGGCAAGATACTGTTCGTCGGCAGCAAGGTCGACGCCGAGAAGCGGAAGGGCGGCGCGACCAAGGTCGTCGATCTCGGCGGGAAGACCCTGATGCCGAGCTTCCTCGACGCCCACTCGCACTACATCAACTCCCTCCTGGTGGCCAACCAGTGCAAGCTCTACGCGCCGCCCGCCGGCCCCGGCAAGGACGTCGAGAGCATCATCGCCGCGCTCGAGCAGTTCGCCCAGGAGCGCAAGATCCCCAAGGGCGAGATGATCATGGGGTACGGCTACGACGACACCGTCATGCCGAACGGCAGGCTCCTCAACCGGGACGACCTCGACGGGCATTTCCCGACAACCCGGTCCGGGTCGATCACGTGTCGATGCACGGCGCGGTGATGAACAGCCTCGCGCTGAAGAAGTACGGCTTCAGCGCCGAGACCAAGACGCCTCCGGGCGGCGTGATCGTGCGCAAGCCAGGCACCGACGAGCCCTACGGCCTGATCATGGAGACTGCCTTCCTCCCCGTGATGGAGAAGGCAGAGCCGATGACGCACGAGCAGGAGATCGCGTGGACGAAGGCCGGCCAGATGCTCTACGCGGAAGCCGGCCTGACCACCGCCCACGAGGGAGCGACCCACCTGGCGCAGCTCCAGACGATCAAGCGCGCGACGGATGCCGGGGCCAACATCATCGACGTGGTCGCCTACCCCTTCATCACCGACGTGGACAAGGTCCTCGCCGAGTTTCCCGTCTCCCAGTGGGGCAAGTACGACAAACGATTCAAGATCGGCGGGGTCAAGATCACGATGGACGGCTCACCCCAGGGCCGGACCGCGTTCTTCACCACGCCGTACCTGACCGGAGGCCCCGCAGGCGAGAAGGACTGGAAGGGCGAACCGACGTTTCCGCAGGACGTGGCCAACCAGATGGTCAAGGAGGTCTACGACCTCCAGGTCCCCCTGATCCTCCACTGCAACGGCGACGCCGCGATCGACGCCTTCCTCACGGCGTACGAGTTCGCCCGGGCGGGGGACTACAGCAGGCCGTGGAACGTGACGACGATCCACTCGCAGTTCATGCGCAAGGACCAGATCCCCAGGTTCGTGCAGTACAAGGTGCGTCCATCCTTCTACACCCTGCACACCTACTACTTCGCCGAGGCCCACATCGCGAACCGCGGCAGGGAGCAGGCGATGTACATCAGCCCGATGCGCGACGCGCTCGACGCCGGACTGCGCCCGACGAACCACACCGACTTCGTCGTGGCACCACTCGATCAGATGTTCATGCTGTGGTCCGCCGTGAACCGCATCTCCCGAGCCGGCGCGGCGATCGGGCCCGACCAGCGCGTCACGCCGCTCGAGGGGCTGAAGGCCATGACCATCAACGTCGCCGAGCAGTACGGCGAGCAGGACGCCAAGGGAACGCTCGAAGCCGGCAAACGCGCCGACCTGGTGATCCTCGACAGGAATCCGCTGAAGGTCGAGCCGATGGCGATCAAGGACATCAAGGTCGTCGAGACCATCAAGGACGGCAAGACGATCTACAGAAGGAACGGCGGATGATGCGCGCGCACTGAGGATGGTCGGTCGACGCGACACTGGAAGCAGTTGTACTTCGACCGCACGTGGACGTAGGCGATGGTCGGATCGTCGAGGATCGCCCGGCAGGTCGTGTAGATGTCCGGGCCGGCGACCACGGTACCGGTCTCGTATCGGATCCAGTGATCGTCGCCGTAGCCGCGCACGATCGCGGGATCGAGGAAGCCGAACCACGCGGGCATATCCGCACTATCGTAGCGCTCGCACGGGTCGCCGTGGAGGAAGATCGGCCCCGTCTCGGCGTACGGCTGCAGGCCGTCGAAGGGGCGGTATGCCAGGACGAGCTTCGCGTCGCCCTCGGCGATCAGACCGAGGCAGTGACGGCACGGGTTCGCGAGGCCCTCGGCAAGGCGGACGAGGGCGGGCTGCCCGTTGGCGTCCGGACCGCCGCGGCGCACGCGTTCGACGTGGTCGGTTGGGATTCCCTGGATGTGCAGCTTCGTCATGGGACGCATCAGAGCATGGATCGCTGCCGCACCCTGGCGGTTTCCGGACCTGGCATGCGAAAGGGTGGGGCGGCATGTTCGCGGGACACGTCGGCGCGGCACTCATCGGCGGGCGGGGCGAGCGGCGCGCGAACCTCGGTCTGCTGGCGCTCTTCCTTCCCGGCGCCGGACTCTCCCGTGCGCGGGCGGGTGGCATCCTGGTGGTGACGCTCACAGCGCTCGCGATGACGGTCCTCGGGGCGACGGTCGCGCCGCCGCCGCCCTCGAGCGCGGCGATGGCGGCGAGCTCGTTGGTCACGGTGCTCGTCGTGTGCCTGCTCCTCGGCCGCTTGGGGCGCCACCCGACTTCTCAGAGCTCGTCGCCCCCGCTACCGTGAACGCATGAGCAAACCGTTGCAGGACAAGCGGGCACTCGTCACCGGCGGCAGCCGTGGTATCGGGGCCGCGATCGTGAAACGGCTGGCGCGGGACGGGGCGCACGTCGCGCTGACGTACGTCGGCAAGGCCGAGCAGGCCGAGGAGACCGCGAAGGCGGCACGCGCCGAGGGCGTGAAGGCGATCGCCATCCGGGCGGACAACGCCGACGCCGCGTCGGTCGCTGCCGCCGTCGAGCGGACCGTCCGGGAGCTCGGGGGCATCGACATCCTCGTGAACAACGCCGGCATCGCCGTGATGGCGCCCATCGACGCTTTCAGCCTCGAGGACTTCGATCGCATGACGGCGGTGAACCTGCGCGCCGTGTTCGTCGCCGCGCATGCCGCCGTGCAGCACATGACGACGGGCGGGCGCATCATCACGATCGGCAGCTGCAATGCCGAGCGGATGCCCTTCGCCGGCGGCTCGGTCTACAGCATGACCAAGGCGGCGCTGGTCGGCCTGGTGAAGGGCCTGGCGCGCGACCTGGGTCCCCGCGGGATCACCGTCAACAACGTCCAGCCCGGTCCCGTCGACACCGACATGAATCCCGCGCACGGCGAGTTCGCGGACATGCTGAAGAAGCTGATGGCGCTGCCGCGCTACGCGGCCGGCGACGAGATCGCGGGGATGGTCGCCTATCTCGCGGGGTCGGAAGCGGGATTCGTCACCGGCGCCAGCCTGACGATCGACGGCGGCTTCACGGCGTAGCCGATCCGCCGTCGTTCTCGTCGCCCCGGGCACGTCGCTCGCGGCGGACGGCGAGGACGAGCGCTGCCGCGGTCAGGATCGACACCGCCATTCCGAGCGGCAGGCTGCGCGGGACGTAGCGGAACTCGATCGTCGAGGACCCGGCGGGCACCTCGACCGCGCGGAAGGCGAGGTTCGCGCGGAGGATCGGCGTCGGCGTCCGGTTGACCTTCGCGCGCCAGTTGAAGTCCCACTGGTCCCCGAGCACGAGGAAGCCCCGTGCCGGCGCGACCACGCGGACGGCGACTCGCCGCTCGCGGTTGACGACGAAGTTGGCGGTCCCCGGACGCTGCTCGTTCGGATTGCCGAGGAAGCCCGACGGCGGTGCGGCGTCGAGCAGCACGAGCTGGCGGCGGCTCTCCGTCGGCGTCTCCAGGCGTTCGAGCAGCCGCTCGGGATCCGCGACGACCTCGGCGGCGGGGACCCAGAGCGCCCGCGGCAGGGCGTTGGGGTTCTCGATCACCGTCATCGGTCCCGCGTTCACGGCGACGCGCGGCGGGCGCCGGGGCGGACGCGTGAGGGCGGCGGTCGTGCCCGCTGGATCGTCGGTGACGAGCCAGCGTCCGCCGACCAGGTCGAGGAGGTGGAGCGGCATCGCGGGTCGGTGCAGGCGCGCGAGCAGGGTCGCATAGGTCCGCGTGGAGCGAGCCGTCTCGTCGTCGATCCCCCGCAGCCGGAGCAGCGACGCCGTCTTGGGCATGGCCCCGAGGCCGAGCGCCTCGGATCGCGTCGGGAAGACGAAGCGGTCCTGCGACGTCACGCGCCCGCGCAGTGATGCGAGCGCCGCGGACTGCGCGAAGAGGGGTCGATCGCTCGACAGGAGCCCGTGCGTGAGACGTGGCCTCGCAACCAGGTTCGTCGCGACCGCGGCCAGGAGGACGGGTGCGATCAACCGCCGACCTGCGCGTGACGTGGCGCTCGCCAGGGGCGCGAGGATCACGATCGCAGCGAGCGCCCCCGAGAGGGGAGTGGGTGGTGCGAGCGAGAGCGCATGCGCTCCGGCCAACCCGACGAGGACGGCGGCGGTCATCCCCGCGGCAATCGCCCACGGCCGGCGTCCCGGGAGGTGCGCCATGGCGTGGACGCCGAGCCCGGTCAGGACGGCCACGGAGAAGGCGACCAGGGGCGCTCCCCACGGTCCCATCCGCGCCGGGTCCGCCAGCGCGAGCAGTGCACCGAGGACACCCACCGTCGCGTAGAAGGCCGCGTGCTTCGACACCGCGCGGCAGACGAGCCCGGCGCCGGCGAGCAGCGCCGACACCAGCGTGAGCGCCATCGCCGCGGGCCTGGGCGGTACCGCGACGCCGAACGCGACCGTCGTGCGCGTAAACGACAGCGCCGGCAGCAGCTGTACCGCTGCGAGCCCGAGCGGCAGCAGGAGTGCCGCGGCCACTGCGATGACGGTGCGGCGGCTGCGCACCGAGGGCCGCGTCACGACCACCCAGTCGATGCGTAGCAAGAGCAGCGCGTACGACAGCGCCGAGGCTGCCGGCGCGCCGCCGAGGAGCTGCAGCGCGAGCACCAGCGCGAGGGCGGCGACGCGCGTGGCCGAGGGCTTCCGCAACAGCCGCTCGCCACAGAGCATGACGGCAGGCAGCCAGACCCACGCGCTGGCGACCCGTGGCGCATCGAGGCTGAGCGCCGGCATCCCGCCGCCCACCTCGAACGCGAGCGCGCCGGCGAGGGCAGGTGCCACCCCGGCGCCGAGGCTGCGGCAGAGGCCGTACATGCCGAGGCCCGCGATCACCAGCTGCAGGACGAGCAGCGCGTCCAGCGCCCGCGGACCGTCGAGGAAGAGGAAGAAGAGGTTGGGAGGGAAGAGCAGGCCGACGTCGAGATCGGCCAGGAACGGCCGGCCGCTGCTCTGGTAGGGGTTCCAGAGCAGGCCGCGGCCGGCGTCGCGCGCGCAGCGCGCGGCGTAGACGAGGTTCGGATACGTTTCCCGATACAGGGCGTCGGCCACCGGAAGGGCGCGGTCGTGGAGGAGGTCCACGGCCCAGACCCCCGCCAGCAGGGCGACCACCAGGGCGAGCCAGGTCGAGCCGCGGAGCATCCGCCGGGGGCTCAGGCGCCGAACGCGGGGAAGCCCGTGATGTTGAGGCCCGCGGTGAGGCCACCGTCGGCCACGATCGTGGTGGCCGTGACGGCCGACGACTCGTCGCTGGCGAGGAACAGCGCGACGTTCGCGATCTCCTCCGGGCGGAGGCAGCGCCCGAACGCGTGATCGGCCGCCAGCTCGGCACGAGTCTTCGGCGTGATCGAGAGCATCAGGTCGAGCAGCGGGGTCTCGACGGCTCCGGGGCAGATGCAGTTCGCCCGGATGCCGCGCCGCCCGTACTCGAGAGCCACGGTGCGCGTCAGGTTGATCACCCCGGCCTTCACGGTCGCGTATGGCGCCGCCATGATCTCGCCGTAGAAGCCCTCCACCGACGAGGTCGTGATGATCGACCCGCCGCCGCGCTCGAGCAGGGCGGGGATCGCCGCCCGCATGCCGTAGAAGACACCCGTCAGCGACACCTGCATCGAGCGGTCCCAGATCTCCGGGTCGATCTCGTGCACGTAGCCGCCGCCCGTCCAGACGGCGTTGTTGTGGATGACGTCGAGGCCGCCGAAGCGGGACACCGCCAGCGCCACCGCGGCCTCGAGGTCGGCGAGCACGCCCACGTCGGTGCGGGCGAACGCCGCCCGCCCGCCACGCGCCTCGACGTCGCGGACGACGCGGCCGGCTCCCTCCTCGTCGAGGTCGGCGCAGACGACGGCCGCCCCCTCCTCGGCGAAGCGGCGGAGCGTCGCCGAGCCGATCCCGCCCGCCCCACCGGTCACGATCGCCACCTTCCCGTCGAGTCTGCCCATTCGAGGGCCCTACGCCGGGGCTCCCAGGGGCGTCAAGGGCGTCACATCCGCTCGACGACGTCGATGCCGAGGAGCCCGAGGCCGCACGCCAGCCCGCGGGCGGTGAGGTCGCAGAGCGCCAACCGGCTCGCGCGGGTGGTGTCGTCGGCGCCGAGCACCGGGCACTGCTCGTAGAAGGCGCTGAAGGCCGCCGACAGGTCGTAGAGCCATCCGCACAGGCGGTGCGGCTCGAGCGTTTCGCCGACGGCGCGCACGACGCCGCCCAGCTGCAGCAGCGTGAGCGCGAGGGTGCGCTCGGCGGGCTCCGCAAGGACGAGCGGACCGCCGCCGGCGACGGCGTCGGCGCCGGCGCGGCGGAAGATCGAGCGGATGCGCGCGTAGGCGTACTGGAGGTACGGCGCCGTGTTGCCGTCCATCGCCAGCATGCGGTCCCAGCTGAAGACGTAGTCCTTCACCCGGTCGCTGGCGAGGTCGGCGTACTTGATCGCCCCGATGCCGACGGCGCGCGCGACGCTGACCGCTCGGCGGCATCGAGGGACGGATTCTTCTCGGCGATGAGCGCGGCGGCCCGGCGTTCGGCCTCGTCGAGGAGGTCGGCGAGCCGGACGGTGTCGCCGCTGCGGGTGCGGAACGGCTTGCCGTCCTCGCCGAGCACGGTCCCGAACGGCACGTGCTCGGCGCGGACGTCCGCCGGGAGCCATCCCGCCCGCGCCGCCGTCGCGAACACCATCTCGAAGTGCTGCTGCTGGCGCGCGTCGGTGACGTAGATCAGGCGCTGGGCATGCAGCTCCTGCACGCGGTATCGCAGCGCCGCGAGATCGGTGGTGGCGTAGAGGTAGCCGCCGTCGGACTTGCGGACGATCAGCGGCAGCGGCGCGCCCTCCCGGGTGACGAAGCCGTCGGGAACACGCAGAGCGCGCCCTCGCTCTCGCGCGCCAGGCCCTTCGCCTCCAGCTCGGCCACGACGCTCGCCAGCTGCGGGTTGTAGAAGCTCTCGGGGCGGACGTCGCCGGGGCCGAGCGCCGAGCCCAGGCGCTGGTAGATCGCCTCGAAGTGCTCGGTCGACTGCTGCACCAGGCGGCGCCACAGCGCGAGGGTGGCCTCGTCACCGCCCTGGAGCAGCACCACGCGCTCGCGCGCCCGCTCGGCGAAGGCCGGATCGTCGCGAAAGCGGGCGGCGGCCGCCTTGTAGAGCCGATCGAGGTCGGCGACGTCCGGTCGGCGGGTCCTCGACCAGGTTCTCGATCAGCATGCCGAACTGCGTGCCCCAGTCGCCGAGGTGGTTCTGGCGGATCACGCGATGGCCGAGGAACTCGAGCGTGCGCGTCAAGGCGTCGCCGATGACCGTCGAGCGCAGGTGCCCGACGTGCATCTCCTTGGCGACGTTCGGGCCCGAGTAGTCGAGGACGACGGTCGCGCCGTCGACGCGCTCGACGCCGAGGCGATCGTCGCCGAGCAGCATGGCGACGGCGGCGCCGAGCCACGTCGCGGTCAGCGTGAGGTTGATGAACCCCGGGCCGGCGATCTGCGGCGTCTCGCAGAGATCGCCGGTGTCGAGCGCGGCGACGATCGCCTGCGCCGTCTCGCGCGGATTCTTTCCCACGCGCTTCGCCAGGCCCATCGCGACGTTCGCCTGATAGTCGCCGAAGCGGGGGTTCTGCGCCGGCCGCACCAGCGGGTCGGTGTCGACGAACTCGGGCCCGAACGCCCGCACGACGGCGTCGCGTACCCGTGCGGCGAGGATGTCCTGGGGGTCGGCCACGGCGCGCGCATCGTCGCCGGGCGGGCGGCGAGGGTCAAGCAGGGGAGGCGCGAGGGCAGTTGGCGGCGACGACAGGTCCGTCTAGTACTGACGATCATGAACCAGCAGCGGATTGCCGCGAACCTCGCCGCGGTCGAGGCGCACTTCCATGCCGAGGCCGAGAACGAGGTCACCGCCGCGCTCGAGCTCTACACGGACGACATCGTCTGGGAGGCGCCGGCGCTGAACGGTCTCGACCGTGCCTACTCCGGCAAGGACGCGGTGGTGAGGAACTACCGCGAGCTCTGGGCGTCGATGCGTGACGTGAAGTTCACCCTCCTGCAGCGCTTCGCGACCGAGGATCGCGTCGTCGACGACAGCCTGGTGACGTTCGAGGTGATCCGCGACGGGTACTGGCACTTCCCGGTCGGGTCGAAGATCGAGATGCGGCTGGTGCACATCTTCGAGATGCGGGACGGGAAGATCGCCCGCGAGCTGGTGTTCGACATGGGCAGGCCACGCAGGGAATGAGAGGACGAACATGCGGGTGACCCTTCCGACTCCCGATCAGTTGAAGCAGGCCGCCGATGAGATGGGCCTGTCGCTCACGGAGAGCGACGTCGCCTCGTTCATCGCCCTGATGCAGCCGAACGTCGACGCCTACAACGCCGTCGACCAGCTCCCCGACGATCTGCCGCAGGTGAAGTACCCGCGGACCGCTGGCTACCGACCCCCGCCCGGAAGAGAACGCGCACAACGCCTGGTACTGGAAGTCGCGAGTCGAGGGGGCGAGCGAGGGGAAGCTCAAGGGAAGGACGATCGTCCTCAAGGACAACGTGATGCTCGCCGGCGTGCCGATGATGAACGGCTCGTCCACGCTCGAGGGCTACACGCCGGACGTCGACGCGACCATCGTCACCCGCATCCTCGATGCCGGCGGCACCATCCTCGGCAAGTCGCACTGCGAGGCCTTCTGCCTGTCGGGTGGAAGTCACACCAACGCGACCGGGCTGGTGCACAACCCGCACAAGAGGGGCTACGCCGCCGGCGGCTCGTCGTCGGGCAGCGGGGTGCTGGTCGCGCTGGGCGAAGCGGACATGGCGATCGGCGGCGATCAGGGCGGGTCCATCCGCATGCCGTCGTCCTTCTGCGGGATCTACGGCATGAAGCCGACGCACGGGCTGGTGCCCTACACCGGTATCATGCCCATCGAGATCACCATCGACCACACGGGGCCCATGACGGCCACGGTCAGCGACAACGCGCTCCTGCTCGAGGTGATCGCCGGGCAAGACGGCTACGATCCCCGCCAGTACGCGCCCAGGGTGCACCCGTACACGCAGATGCTCGAAGGCGGGGTCAGGGGTCTCAAGATCGCTGTCGTGAAGGAGGGCTTCGCTCACCCCACGTCGGAGCCGGACGTCGACAGCAAGGTCCGCGGGGCGGCGCAGCGTCTCGGCGAGCTCGGAGCCGTCGTCACCGAGGTGTCGATCCCCTGGCACCTCCTGGCCGGAGCGCTCTTCCTGCCCATCGCCTTCGAGGGGGCGACGCAGACGATGATGCGGGGTGACGGCTACGGCCTGAGCCGTCCCGACCTCTACGTCACCAGCCTGATGGACTTCCACCGCGGGTGGCGCCAGCGCGCCAACGAGCTGTCGGAGACCACGAAGTTCGTCACGCTCTTCGGCACCTACATCCACAGGCACCACGGCAGCCGGTACTACGGTAAGGCGATGAACCTGACGCGGCGGCTGATCGCGGCCTACGACGCGGTCCTGGCGCAGCACGACCTCCTCCTAATGCCCACGACGCCGATGAAGGCGCAGCCGATGCCGAAGCCGGGTGCGGCGCGGGAGGAGGTCATCGTCCGCGCGCTCGAGCCGGTCACGAACACCGCGCCCTTCGACATCTCCCACCATCCGGCGATGGCGATCCCGTGCGGGATGAGCGATGGGCTGCCGGTGAGCATGATGCTGGTGGGGAAGCACTTCGACGAGCCGACGATCTACCGCGCCGCCTACGCGTTCGAGCAGGCGGGTGACTGGAAGCGGATGTGAGCGACCCCGTGAAGCTCTATGCCCACCCCTTCTCTTCGTACTGCCAGAAGGTGCTGATCGCGCTGTACGAGAACGGGACTCCCTTCGAGCTCCGCATGCTGGCGCCAGACGACGCGCAGGCGGCCGCCGAGCATGCGGCGCTGTGGCCGTTCCGGCGCATGCCCGTCCTCGTCGACGACGGCCGCACGGTCGTGGAGTCGAGCATCATCATCGAGTACCTGGCGCTCCATCATCCCGGACCGGTGCGGCTCATCCCGGACGACCCGCGCGCCGCCCTCGACGTACGGATGATGGACCGCTTCTTCGACAACTACGTCTCCACCCCGATGCAGAAGATCGTCTTCGACCGCATCTGCGCGCCCGAGGATCGTGATCCCCGCGGCGTCGCGGATGCACGACGGATGCTCGACACGGCATACCGCTGGGTCGACGACGCGATGGCGGGACGGGAATGGGCGGCGGGCACCGCCTTCAGCCTCGCCGATTGCGCCGCCGCTCCGGCGCTGTTCTACGCCGATTGGACCCACCCGATCGGCGAGGCGTTTCCCAACGTACGGGCGTATCGTCGACGGCTGCTGGCGCGCCCGTCCTTCGCCCGGGCGGTCGACGAGGCGCGGCCGTTCCGTGCGTTCTTCCCGCTCGGTGCGCCCGACCGGGACTGACTCGTGATGTGGAGGTCGTCAGCATGATGAAAATGGTGCTCGCGTCGGCGTGGCTCGCGTGCGGGCTGCTCGTCTCCGTCGGGGCCGCGTCGCTGCCGCCGGGCGAGGAGGGCGCCAAGGAACGGCTCAACACGTCGCCGCGGCACGGTGAGTTCGTCACGATCGACGCGCCCGGCGGGCCGCTGCGGACCTGGGTCGTCTATCCCGAGCGTAAGGACAAGGCGCCGGTGGTGATCGTCATCCACGAGATCTTCGGACTCACCGACTGGATCCGCGCCGTCGCCGACCAGCTCGCCGCCGACGGCTTCATCGCCGTCGCGCCGGACCTGCTCTCGGGCAAGGGCCCGAACGGCGGCGGGACCGACACCTTCGCGAGTCGCGACGACGCCGTGCAGGCGGTGTCGGGGCTCCCGCGCGAGCAGGTCCTCGCGCGGCTGGGCGCGGTGCGCGACCTGGGCGCTCGCGCTGCCGGCGGCGAACGGACGCATCGCCAGCATCGGCTTCTGCTGGGGCGGTGCGACGAGCTTCGCGTACGCGGCGAGCGAGCCGTCTCTCGCGGCGGCCGTCGTGTACTACGGCACGCCGCCGTCGGACCTCTCGTCGATCAAGGCTCCGGTGCTCGGCCTCTATGGCGGCAACGACGAGCGCGTCGACGCGACGATCGAGCCCACGCGCACGAAGATGAAGGAGCTGGGGAAGTCCTACGACCCGCACGTGTACGAGGGGGCCGGCCACGGCTTCCTCCGCGCGCAGAGTGGCAGCGAGGCCAACCGTCGTGCGGCCGAGCAGGCGTGGCCGCTCACCCTCGTGTTCCTTCGCGAGCACCTGCGGTAGAACCGCCGACGGGACATGGCGTACTGCCCTCCCGAGCTGTTGGACGATCTCGACGAGATGTTCGCCGAGGTGCGCACCTGGGGCGGCGTGGTCGAGAGGAAACCACACGTCTTCTACGTCGGGAGGCAGCCCTTCCTGCACTTCCATCTGCTGCGCGGCGATCGCCGCCGCGCGGACATCAAGGGCCGCACCGTGTGGGTACAGATCGACCTGCCCCGTCCCCTGTCTGGTGCCGGCAGACGGGCGTTGCTGCGTCAGCTGCGAGCGCGGTATGCGGAGAAGCAGAAGAGGGCGGGAATCGCATGTGTCGAAACATCAGGACGCTTCACAACTTCAAGCCACCGGCCACGGACGAGGAGATCCGCGCGTCCGCCCTGCAGTTCGTCCGCAAGCTGAGCGGCTTCACCCGGCCCTCGAAGGCGAACGACGTCGCCTTCTCCCGCGCGGTCGACCAGGTGACGGCAGCGGCACACGAGCTCCTCGATTCGCTCGTGACGACTGCCCAGCCCCGCGATCGCGAAAGCGAAGCGTCCAAGGCCCGGGCGAAGGCCGCACGACGATTCGGCCTCTCCGACGCGGGCGACGTTCCCTGACACGGACCATGCCGTTGCGGTTGACTCGCCGGCGCTGTCCGCATAGCCGCCGAATGGCATGACGACGACCGCCTTCGATCCGGATGCGCTGCGTGCGAAGTACCGCGCCGAGCGCGACAAGCGCCTGCGCGCCGACGCAAACGAGCAGTACGTCGAGATGGCGGGCCGCTTCGCGCACTATCTCGACGATCCCTACACCGCACCCGTCGAGCGCGCCCCGCTCACCGACGCGGTGGAGGTCGTCGTCATCGGCGGGGGCTTCGGCGGCCTGCTGGTCGCCGCCCGACTCCGTCAGGCCGGCATCGACGACATCCGCCTCATCGAGAAGGGCGGCGATTTCGGCGGCACGTGGTACTGGAACCGCTACCCCGGTGCCGCGTGCGACGTCGAGTCGTACATCTACCTGCCGCTGCTCGAGGAGCTCGGCTACGTCCCGAAGGAGAAGTACTCGCGCGCGCCGGAGATACTGGAGCACACGCGCAACATCGCGCAGCATTTCGGCCTGTACGAGCGTGCGTGCCTCGGCACCGAGGTGACCGACCTGCGCTGGGACGAGGGCGGACGCCGCTGGATCGTCGTCACGAACCGCGGCGATCGCATGCGCGCGCGCTTCGTCGTCATGGCGAACGGCCCGCTGCATCGCCCGAAGCTCCCGGGCATTGCGGGAGTGGAGACCTTCCGCGGCCATTCCTTCCACACCAGCCGCTGGGACTACGCGTACACCGGCGGCGACAGCGACGGGCAGCTCGACCGGTTGCACGACAAGGTGGTGGGCGTCATCGGGACGGGCGCCACCGCCGTGCAGTGCGTGCCCCACCTCGCCGCGGCCGCGAAGCATCTCTACGTGTTCCAGCGCACACCGTCGTCGATCGACGTGCGCGACAACCGGCCGACCGATCCAGCATGGGCTTCGAGCCTCGAACCGGGGTGGCAGCGGCGCCGGATGGACAACTTCAACAACCTGGTGTCGGGCATCTTCGAGCCCGAGGACCTCGTCAGCGACGGCTGGACCGATATCATCGGCAACCTCCTGCTGCGGCTGCGTGAGGCCAGCGCCGAGGGCGGCACGACGGACATCGCATCGAGCCTCGAGCTCGCCGACTTCGAGAAGATGGAGCAGATCCGCGCGCGCGTCGACGCGATCATCGCCGATCGCTCGGTGGCGGAGGCGCTCAAGCCCTACTACCGGCAGTTCTGCAAGCGCCCCTGCTTCCACGACGAGTACCTGCAGGCCTTCAACCGTCCGAACGTCACGCTGGTGGACACCGACGGCAAGGGCGTCGAGCGCATCACGGAGCACGGCGTGGTGGTGGCGGATCGCGAATATCCGCTCGACTGCCTGATCTACGCCACCGGCTTCGAGGTTGGCACGGACTACACGCGTCGCGCCGGCTACGAGGTGCACGGTCGCGACGGCATCACGCTCAGCGAGCGGTGGCGCGACGGCGCGGCGACCTTCCACGGGTTTCACAGCCGCGGGTTCCCGAACTGCTTCGTCGTCAGCATCGTACAGTCGGGGTTCTCGGTGAACTTTCCGCACATGCTGGACGAGCAGGCGCGGCACCTGGCGTACATTCTGCGCCAGGCGCACGACCGCGGTATCACCCGGATCGAGAGCAGCCAGCAGGCCGAGGACGACTGGGTGCAGACCATCGTCGATCTCGCGCAGATGAACGTGCAGTTCCTGGAGTCCTGCACACCCGGCTACTACAACAACGAGGGCAAGCCGGCCGCGCGCAGCGTGCGCAACGGCTTCTACGGCGCCGGCTCGCCGGCCTTCATCCGGCTGCTCGAGGAGTGGCGCCAGCGCGGCGACCTGGCCGGCCTGGAGCTGGAAACCTGACGTGGCACGTCCGGTCGACGTGCTGGTCCTGGACCTGCTCGAATGGATCGGTTCCGGATCGCGGCCCTACGCCGAGGCGATGGACGCATGGCGGACGTCGTGCCCGGGCCTGCCTGTCTGGGAGGAGGCCAACGAGCGCGGCTTCATCGTCCGGCGCCACGAGCCGGGTCGCGGCGTCGTGGTTTCCCTGACCGACCCGGGGACGGAGTTCCTGCGCGCGAACCGACCACCCAAAGCCTGAAGGCGTCGGGCTTCCGTCAACGTCGTCGGCTCGTTCAGACTACGGGCTCGTCCCCGCTCGCCTCTAGGGTCCTAGGGAGCCGTCAAGAGTCGACCGCCGGCAAGAAAACCTTTGACGCCGAGGCCCTGGCGGCGGTAGGGTCGCCGCGCGGCGAAGGCACGCCGGTACGCAGCATTCATCAGATTCGTCCGTCCCGCGTCCCGTTCGACTCCAATCCACCTCCAGTCCCGACGAGGTGCCCTGGGGTTCGACACCCGAAGTTTCAGCGCAGGAGGCCCCCCATGATGAACGACCGGCTCGGATCCCTGCGGGGGTTGCGAAAGACGTCGATCCTGATGATCGCCACCTGCGCGTCGGTGGTCCTGGGGGGGCGCAGTGCGCTCGCCGTCGTGCGCAGCTGCGGGCCCGACCCAGTGGCCAACACGGCCAACGTGCTGTGCAGCGCGCCGAGCGGGCCGTGCAACGCGAGCATCGTCACGCTCGGGGTCGACGTCGACGTGGTCGATGCCGGCTGCACGTTCGACCTCGGCGGGCGCCCGCTCAGCGTGCAGAAATCCTTGCAGATGACCGGCCTCGGCTTCATTCAGGTAGTCAATGCCGGCGACATCACCATCACGGGATCGGGCAGGCTGAAGGCCCGGGGCGACTTCGTCGAGCCCAACGGCGTCATCGTCAGCGGTGGCACGATCTCGCTCGCCAGCGCGGGAACGATCACGCTCCTCAACAACTCTCAGATCGACGTGTCCGGCGATGCCTCGGGGACCATCCGTCTCGTCGCGACCGGCAGAAACGCCGCCGGTGTCGGGGTGAACCTCCAAGCCGGGTCCATTCTCCGCGGGCACGGGATCAGCAGCTCCGTCGACGAGGGCGAGCGCTTCGCCGACGGAGGCTCCCTCGAGATCACGGCCACCACGGGCGGCGTCGTCGACAACGCGGCGATCGACATGGGCGGCGCCAACCAGGCGAGCGGTGGCGCCCTGGCCATCCAGGCCGCGAGGGACATCGCCATCGGGGAGGTCGCGGACGTCAGCGGTGGCGGTTCGGACGGGGGTATCGTCGACCTGCTCGCCGCCGACAACATCACCATCACGAAGACCGTCACCGTCGACAGCCGCCTCGGCGGTGGGAGCGGCGGCAGCATCACGATCGAAGCCGGGGCCGACGCGATCGGCGGCGGTATCGTGCTCGGCGGATCGCTCACCGTCAGCACGTCGCTCCTGTTGAACGGCAGCTCGAGTGACACCTTCGGGGGCGACGGCGGCGATCTGGATGCGTCTGCCGGCGGTCCGATGACTTTCACGGCGACGTCGATGATCAAGGCGGACGCCGGCAGCATCTTCGATGGGAGCGGCGGCACGATCACGCTCGATTCCAGCGACCTCGCTCCGAACGTGCTGGGCCCCCTCGACAGTGACCTGAATCTCGCGGGTCGCGTCACCGCGAACAGCGGCAGCCTCTCCGGCGACGGCGGCCTCATCGACATCATCGCCGGGCGGAACCTCGCGGTGACGGCCGTGATCGACGCGAGCGGCAAGGACACGGGCGGCGACGTCACGGGCGACGCCGGCGGTTCGGTCCTCCTGGGCGGCTCGATCCGGGCGGTGGCCACCACCGCTGCGGGCACGGGGGGCTTCATCGAATTCACCGCCGGCCGGGCCTCGAACGCTGGTCTCACGGTCGCGGACGACATTCTCGCCGCCGGAGGCTTGAGCAACGGCAGCGGACAGATCATCTCGCTCGCCGGCTGCACGCTCACCGTGAACACCGGCGTGGACGTGGACGGCCAGGCGGGCGTCGACGTGAACGGGGTCCGGGGCGGCTCGGACATTACCCTGACCTCCCGCGGCGTGATGCGGCTCAACGCCAGCTCCCGGTATCTGGCTGGTCCCGCGGGGAGGGTCTTCACCATCCACGCCCCCGGACAGAACCCGGTGATCGGCTCCGGTGTCGTCTTCAGCCCGACCCGGATCGACACTCCGACGCTCGTAGGTCTTCCCAACTGCCCGGTGTGCGGCGACGGTGTCCGCCAGGCCGGTGAAGGCTGCGACGATGGGGACCTCGCAGGCGGCGACGGCTGCTCGGCGACCTGCACCGTGGAGACCGGGTGGACCTGCACAGGGGACCAACCGTCGGTGTGTACAGCCGTAGTCGGCTGCGGGGACGGCCACATCCAGGGATCCGAGCGGTGCGACGACGGCAACCTCGTCAACGGCGACGGCTGCGATTCGAACTGCACCCCGACGGGATGTGGCAACGGCCTCGTGACGGCCGGCGAGCAGTGTGACGACGGCAATGCGCAGGCCGGTGACTGCTGCTCGGCGACCTGTCAGTTCGAGGGCGCGGGAAGCACCTGCACCAGCGACGGCAGCGTCTGCACCGACGATCGGTGCAACGCCACGGGGACCTGCCAGCACCTGATCCTCACCGGGCCCTGCGACGACGGCAATGCCTGCACCCAGACCGACACGTGCCAGGCGGGCATCTGCACGGGCACCAATCCGGTCGTCTGCGCCGCGCTCGACCAGTGTCACGACGTCGGCACCTGCGCTCCGGCGACCGGCCTCTGCTCGAATCCCGCCAAGGCGAACGGCAGCGCCTGCACCGATGCCAACGCCTGCACGCGAACCGATACGTGCCAGGCGGGGGCCTGCGCCGGCACCAACCCGGTCGTCTGCACGGCGCTCGATCAGTGCCACGTGGTGGGCACCTGCGCGCCCGCCACGGGTGTCTGCTCGAACCCGTCGAAGACCGACGGCACCACGTGCAATGACGCCAACGCCTGCACGCGAACGGACACCTGCCAGGCGGGCGCCTGCGCCGGCGGCAATCCGGTCGTCTGCACGGCGCTCGATCAGTGTCACGTCCCGGGAACCTGCGCGCCCGCTACCGGGCTCTGCACGAACCCGCTGCAGTCGAACGGCACCCCCTGCCAGGACGGCAATCAATGTACGATCACCGACGCGTGCAGTGACGGTGTGTGTCGGGGCGACGCGCAGATATGTGGCGACGGGACGATCGAGGGGAGCTGTGGCGAGGTGTGTGACGACGGCAACCGCGTCGATGGTGACGGGTGTGATTCGAACTGCATGCCGACCGGATGCGGGAATGGCATCGTCACCGCCGGCGAGGAGTGCGACGATCACGATCTCACGGGCGGGGATGGCTGCTCGGCGACGTGCGCGCTCGAGTCCGGTTGGAGCTGCACCGGCCAGCCCTCGGTCTGCTCCGAGGTGTGCGGCAACGGCGTCCGGACGCCGGGCGAGCAGTGCGACGACGGGAATCTCGTCAGCCGCGACGGCTGCTCGTCGTCGTGCACGCTGGAACTCTGCGGCACGGCGCCCGCCGGCGGGTGCCGACGCCCGGCCCTGTCGGGGAAGGCCGCGATCACCCTGAAGGTTCAAGCGCTCCCCGAGAAGAACGGACTGGACTGGAAGTGGATCAAGGGCACGGCGACGAGCAAGCTCGAGTTCGGCAACCCGCTCTCGACCACCAGCTACGCCGTCTGCCTCTACGACACCCCCAGCGGGACGCCGCGTCTCGTCCTGAGCGCGACCGCGCTCGCGGGCGGCGTCTGCTCTGGCCGTTCCTGCTGGCGGGAGAAGACCGACGGCTTCGGGTATGCGGACAAGGCGCTGACGCCTGACGGCATCGCGAAGATCGCGATGAAGGCGGGCGTGAGCGGTGCGACGAAGATCACGCTCAAGGGGAAGGGCCAGAACCTCGCGCTGCAGAACCCCGCGGAACTGGTCGCGCCCGTCGTCGTCCAGCTGAGAAACAGCGACGGAGGCTGCTGGGAGGCGATCTACAGCGCCCCGGCGACGAAGCAGACCTCCGCGCTGTTCAAGGACAAGGCGGATTGACGCTCATCGTGGGCTAGCGACCGTCGTCCAACGTGCGGATCTTCGTCGGTGAGCCCGCGCCCTTGGGCGGGGCCTTCGGCCTATATCCAGCCGAGGCCGGCGCCGAAGAGCACGAGCAGGGCGGCGTCGAGCGCGTAGAGCGCGACCACGACGCGCACCTTCTGGCGTACCGTCGGCAGGTCGTGCACCCAGAACGCGAGCACGAAGAACCAGAGGTATCCGACGACGAAGATCAGCCAGGGCATGCGCGCATTCCACCACCAGTGATCCCACGTGAGGGCGCCGATCGCGTTCAGCCACAGCTCGACGAGGACGCAGAAGGTCGAGGCCGCGAGCGCGACGACCCAGCGGTTCGGCAGTCCGAAGATCCGGGTTGCGGGGTCCTTCGGCAGCGTCTTCGCAACCACGATCCCCATCACCGCGAACATGAGGCTGATCTCGACGTTGAGCCCGATGAGCAGGAGGTACGCCGTCCCGGCGGGCGCCGCCCACGCCGGAGCATCGCCGCGCGCGTGGAAGAGGAGCGCGTTCCCGATCTCGTTCAGCCAGTCGGCGCCCCACAGTGCGAGGCCGGCGAAGACCACGTTCCAGTTCCGGTGCTCGATCTCGTTCGCATAGACGTAGAGCACGAGCAGCAGGATCGGGATCACGGGCCACTGGAAGTGGCTCCCGTCGCGGAGGATCGTGACCGCACGATGCGCAGCGTCGGTCGGCATGCCCCTGTCTAGCGCGGTTCCTGGAAGGCGCCCGTGCTGGCTCCGGGCTTGCGGGCGACGACCGTCACCGAGCGCACCGTCTCCGCCACGGCCCGGACATCGATGCCCGTCGCACGCGCCTGCCGGAGCATCTCCTCGGGGACCATCGTGAGGGCGATCTCGCCGAAGCTCCGCTCGCTGACGACCCGGACGTCCTCGAGTCCGGCCGCAGCCACCATCCGGAGGTAGTCGGCACGGAGCGCCGCCCCGGCCACGCAGCCCGTGAGCGCGGCGACGCTGTCGGCGACCAGCGGCGGTAGTGGGGCGTCGAGGACGACGTCGCTGATCGCCATGCGCCCGCCGGCCCGCAGGACCCGCGCGACCTCGCGGAACACGGCCGCCTTGTCGGGCGAGAGGTTGACGACGCAGTTGGAGATCACGGCGTCCACCGAGGCGTCGTCGAGCGGCAACGCCTCGATCCGTCCGGCACGGAATTCGACGTGGCTGGCCCCGGCCGCGGCAGCGTTCCGGCAGGCACGCTCGAGCATCTCGGGCGTCATGTCGACACCGATCACCCGGCCGGTGGGTCCGACGACGCGGGCCGCGAGCAGTGCGTCGAAGCCCGCGCCGCTGCCGAGGTCGAGCACGGTCTCGCCTCCGCGGCGCGAGCGCGCGTCGAAGCCCGCGCCGCTGCCGACCCCCGGCTGTGCCGCGACGTGCGCCAGCGGCGTACCGCACCCGACGCCGAGGTTGGCCCCATCGGGAACCGCGGCGAGGTCCGCGGCGGAGTACCCGAGGCGCTCGGCGATCTCGCCGGTGCCCGGGGCGCCGTCCTGCTCCACCGGCTTCCCCGACCGCGCGATGTCGGCATAGCGTTCGCGGACGGCGTCGTGGATCGCCTCATCGGATCGCGAAGAACAACAGCCCATGGTCCCATCCTCTCTCTCCAACGCGACCACGGTTCGACTCGGGCATGGCTATCCTCCGCGTGGCGGCCGGCCGAACGCGACTCGCAGAGCATCTTTCGCGCGCTCGAGGACGCGGCGCTGTTTCTCGTCCAGGGCTCGGCCGGCGCGATTCACGTAGAACGTCAGCATCGACATGGCCGACCGGTAGACGTCGGCCTTGCGTCGCGTGCTCTGTTCGGCGGAGCGTTTGAGTGAACGGGCAATGCGCCGTGGATCACGCCAGGTGAAGACGCCGGGCTCGAGATCGAGCGCGTTGCTGCGCTTTGTCACCTCGCTCGACCAACGTCGTCGCGGGGAGGAAGCCGAAACTCGGGCTTCGCGCGGCCCGGGCGCGGATCTTGTCCTTCGTGTCGCAGTCATGGGATCGGGCGCCTTCGTGGCGATCGAGAGCAAAGGGCGGACCCGCAAGTGCCACAACAATGATGTGTGCTGGGTCGCACGCGTCGGACGAGTCGCCTATGCGTCTTCCCAAGGCTGAGATGCCGAGGCTTCAGGCGGCGCCGCGACGGCTTTCGATCCGGCCAGGGAGCTGATAGCCGATGGCGGTGGCATCACCGTCGCGCGGCATCCGCGCCGGGCTCTTCTTCTCGGACGTGCACCTCGGTTGGGCGGTCTGCAGCGGGCACCATGCGCAGTGGCTCCGCTGCCTGTCCGACGCCGCGGACGACGCCGAGCTCGTCGTGCTGAACGGCGACGTCGTCGACGGGCATCGACGCGTGCAGCGGACGGCGGAGCGGGATCTCGTGCTCGCGTTCGACGAGCTCGTTCGCGGCTGGCAGCGCGAGGGGCGCACCGTCGTCTACGTCGAGGGGAACCACGATCCCGAGGGACACGTCGAGCTCGGCCTGCGTCCGGATCGGTGGGTGCACGACTTCGCGACCGACGACGGCCGCCGCGTGCGCGTGCTCCACGGCCATCGGGTGACCGCGGACCACGTGATGTGGGAGGTGTACGATCGCGCCGGACGGCGGCTGCTCGCGCTCGAGAACTGGGTCTATGGGCGGTCGGCAGCGCTGCGATTCCTCTACCGCTTCGGACCCGGGTGGATCCCGTCAGCCGTCGGTGCCTTCGAATGTCACCTCGCGGGCCGCGCCCTTCCGGGCCGGGTGGCCCCGCTCCTCGAGGACGTGGACGTGCTGCTCCACGGACACATCCACTACGGTCCCGGACACGGTCGTATCGGCCGGGTCGCGACGTGGCGGACGGGCGCGTGGGTCTCAGCCGGGCACTTGCGATCGGTCGATCGCATGCTGCGCTATCGCAGGGGCCGCTTCGAGCGGATCGCCTGGGGTCATGGACGCTGGCGGCCGTGCGACGACGGCCGCTGATCGTCGATGACGCGCCGGGCCAGCGCCGGAAGCGCGGCCAGCGCCGCGGCTCCGAGCAGGACGCCCGCGACGACGTCGATCACGTAGTGGTACGAGAGATAGACGGTCGAGAATCCGATCCCGACGAGCACGAGCGCGAGCGGTAGCCGCCAGCGCGGCAACGCGAACCAGGCGCCGCCGACGCAGACGAGCGCGATCGCCGTGTGTCCGCTCGGAAAGGCGTCGAGCGGATTTCCCTCGGCGACGGCCAGGAACGCGCGCAGCGCGCGGGCGACGGCGCCCCCGCCGAGTAGCGCCTCATCGGCCGTCCGCGGCCCGAGCGTCGGGAACACGAGATAGCCCGTGTACGAGGCGAGGAACGTCGCGACCACCGTGAAGGCGAACCGCCGGAACTCGACGCGATCGCGCACGTAGAGGGCGAGGCCCAGAACGACGGGGAGGGGATAGTAGGCGACGTAGGCGAGCGAGGCGAGGTCCGTGAGCCAGCGTGGTCGCCCGAGCACGCCGAACCAGGCCGACGGGAGCCGCCCGAACAGACGCACGTCGAGGGCGGCGAACGTCGCATCCCAGCGCACCGGGTTGACTACCGGGATGACGATGCCGAGCAGCTCGAAGATCGCGATGACGACGACGACCGCGAAGAAATCGTGCGCGACGAGCCCGCGCTCCGACCGCCGTGACCATGCCGCCACCAGCACGATCGCTCCGGCGAGCAGCGCGAGCGCAGGACGAGCGCCGGCGGTCCGTGCGTCAGCAGGGTCAGCCCGGCGAGCGCGGCGAGGAACGCGAGGAGCAGCACGTCGGTCGCGCCGAGCCCGGGCTCGGCGCGCGTCGTCGCGGTCGTCGCGCGGCCGGTGATCATCGGGTCTAGAAGGGCAGGGCGATCGCGCACGTCGCCGCCCAGACGTTCGTTCGTCGTCCCAGCACGGGCGCGAGCGCGCGAGACGAGTAGCCGGAGTTGCACGAGAACGTCTCGAGCGGGCCGTTGCCGACGATCCCGCCGCCGAGCCCCCATCCGCGCTCGGTGTCGATCGCCCGAGATCAGCGTGAAGCGCACCCAGCGCGCGAGCGGGTTCCATGCATCGGGAAGCAGTCGGAGGTCGGCGCCGAAATAGCCGATCCACTGCGTGCGCGTCCCTTCGCCCGGCACCGAGAGGTTGCGGTGCTCGCCGTCGCTCGCGAGCCGCACCTCGTGCAGCCACTCCGCCAGCGGCGATGGTCCGTCCGCGACGCCGAGTGGGACGAACGGGAGCAGGCTCAACCCGACGCGCGCAAACCAGGCGTTGGTCGTCCCGTGCTGGGCCAGGCCGAGAATCTCCGTCGTCATCGAGTTCCGGACGGCATTCGCGAACGCGCCGGCCATGAACCAGCGGTCGCGGCCCGCGCGCCAGTGCGCTCCGAGCGTGAGGTTCACCTCGTGGTGCTCGGTGCCGCGTGCGACGACGAGGTCGCCGAGGCGGATGCGGAGATCGGTCGTCGTGCCGGGCACCTCGCCGAGCAGGCCGACCGAGAGGCCGGGAATGCCGATCGCCCGCTCGAGATCGACGGCGGCCGCGAGGCGCACGCTGCGGATCCGGATGTCGAGATCGAGCCCGGGCAGATCGCGTGCGCGCCCCGACGCTTCGCCGTAGACGGGCGACACGAGCAGCACGAACGGAGAGAGCGTCAGCGCCGCGACGGGGCTTTCGACGTCGGCGGAGACGCCGCCCGCGTTCAGATGGAAATACCCCATGCTGAGGAGCGTGCCGCGCGGCACGTAGTCGAGGACCATCGCCGGCATCGTGCCGGGGTTGGCCCAGCCCCATGGGTCGGCGGCGTACGCCCCGCGCGCTTCGCAGTCGCCGTACAGGCAGAGGTTCAGGTTCGTGATGTCGGTGCCGAGTGCCTGCCCGCCGCACCGTGCCGGGACCGCGAGCACGACGCCGAGGAACGCGACGGCGAGGGCCGACTTCAAGTAACTCCCTTCGAGGCCCATCGGCGTCCTCTCCCGTCGTCGAGGCAAGAGCCGTGCCGCCTCCCGGCCGATGCGGCGCCCATCCACCGCTCCAGGGACGGGAACGGCTCCTCCGCCACCTCGCAAAGTTGGGAACGCTCGCGCAGGCGTCGGGCAGCGGCAAACGCAGGACTCGTCGAAGCGAGGGGAAGTCCTGCCGCTCGAGGTCCTTCGGGAGGCAACGACGAGCGCGTCCGACGAGCGCGCACGAGTCGAGCCGTGCGATCGGCCCCCCCCAGCATGCACCTCCGCTACGACCACGTGTTCGCCACCTGAACCGGCGCGGGGCCCGCGACCTGGACGGGCCATCGTCGCCGAGGGCGGAAGCGACCGTCCTCCTCGGCGACTTCATTTGAAGCGGCTCTTCTCGGAATGCGAAAGTCGGAGCGCAATGAAGGACGAGCCGCGCCATTTCTTCGTCTCCATCGACGGACTGCGTCTGCATTGGGCGGAGATGGGTGGGGCGACCGACAATGCACCCGTGGTGCTCCTGCACGGCATGCTCGATGCGCATCTCACCTGGAAGGTCATCGGCCACGCCCTTGCGACCGATCGCCGCGTCCTCATGCCGGACCTGGTGGGCTGCGGATTGTCGGAGCGCCCCGATGCGAGCTACGAGCTCGGCTGGCACGCGCACGTGATTGCCCGCTGGCTCGAGACGCTCGGCCTCGAGTGTGTCGATGTCATCGGCCACTCCTTCGGGGGCGGCGTCGCGCAGATGCTCCTGCTCGAGTGCCCCGCACGAATTCGGCGGATGGTCCTGGTCGCCTCCGGCGGCCTGGGCCGCAGCGTCGGGTTCTGGTTGCGCCTGGCGGGGGCGTTTCCGCGAGTAGTCGAGCTTTTCGGTCAGCCGTTCATGGCGTTCGGAACGCGTCGCGCGCTCGCGGGCGAGCGCGCCATGTCGGAGCAGGACATCACCGCGCTCAGCGCGTTGAACGCAACGCACGGCTCGGCGCGCGCCTTCGCGCGCTCGGTGCGCGACGTCATCGATTGGCGAGGCCAACGCCGTATCTTTTCAGAACGTGCCCGTGAGCTCACCCGGCTGCCGCCGGTCGCACTGTTCTGGGGAGATCGCGACACGATCATCCCGATCGATCATGCCAAGGCATTCACGGAGTCCGTCGAGGGCGTGGTGTTCAAGCACTTCCCCGGCTGCGGCCACTACCTGCATCAAGAGCGGCCCGAAGCATTCGTCAGAGCGGTGCGTGACTTCCTCGACGATCCCTCGGCGATCGCCGTACGGCTGAAGGCGACGGATGCGTAGCAGGTCTTCCGTTGCAGGGCCATCACGCTGGACGCGTCACCCAACATCCGAACCGGGCTCGCAGGCATCTCGGTTGCGTCGGCTCCGGCGGTGAGAAAGCGCGTGACGTCGCTCCAGAGCGCTTCGAAGCGGGCCCGGTCGAAGCCGCTTCCCGTCACGAGCCAGTCGACGTGGGGCGGGTCGTGCGACGCGTCCCGGAAGTGCCCGAGCACGTCGAGGTGATCGGCGATGGCGGCATGGATGACGTGCCCCCATGCTTGGGAACGCGTCGGAACGATGCCATCGTTCACCGCCGGGGACGGCGTCTTGCCGTAGGCGTGTCGCAGGACGCGCGTCACCTCGGGCGCGAGTCGGGGCGAGAGGTGGCGCGGCGTCGCCGCGACGAGCGGGTAGAGCACGCCGTAGATGGCATGGGTGACCTGCGCTGCCGGATCGAGCCCGACGGCGACCGTCGAGCACAGGGTCGGGCGTGCCGCCTCCGCGACGACCGCCCCGTAGCGGACGCCAGGCCGCGGCAGAACCGAGGCGTTGAACACCTCCATCGCCTCGGGGGTGAGTTGAAGCATCAACGCCTGGTCGTGGACCACGTCGCTCAGCATCGCCCGCACCGAGCGACGTCGTGCCGCCGTGAAGTCCTCGAGGAGGCGTCCGAAGATCTCGTCGAGGAGCTGCGCTGTTCGCGAAGAGGTCGCCGAGGCGGACGAAGCGGCTTCCCATCCACAGCAACGCGGCGAGCGGGAGGTGCCCGAAATGCAGCATGTAGATCGTGAGGAGCGAGAGCAGCTGCAGCAACTGTTGGCCGCGCAGCGTCGTGAAGAACGACGCGAGCGGTGTTCCGTGGTGCGGCGTCGCGATCGTGACGACGCTGCGCACGCGCGCCGCCAATCGCTCCACGTCGAGCGACGTCGGCAACGCGACCCCCGGCGCAGTGAACAGGCGCGCGTCGAGCCCTCCGCTCGAGTGACCGATCAGATGGATCGGACCGCCGGGCGCGCGCCGTCGCGGCGATCGTCGCGGCGACGCGCGCGGCGCGTCTCGGCAGCGAGGCCGTGGGGGGCGTATGCACGATGTGGATGCGCGCGTCGAGCCCCGCCGCGGCAAGCCTCGTCGCGAGGATCCGCCGCACGTGCCCGAAGTAGGCAATCCGCCCGAGGTTCGCGAACCCGAGGAACCCCGGGATCAGATAGACGTGCGGCGTACGGTCCATGCGCCGAGACCGGACGGAGCCGTCAGAAGTTCAGCCGCCCGGTCAGAAGCAGGATGATCAGGATGATCAGGATGATGCCGCCGATCCCGGACGGTCCATACCCAAGGTTGTGGTAGCCCCAGTTGGGCAAGCCACCGAGGACGAGCACCAACAGGATGATCAGCAGCAGCAACGACATGACGTTCTCCTTTCGGCCCGAGGAGGGCACCGTGCCATCCCAGCGTCGACTCAGACAGGATCAGCTGAGCGCATCCTTGACCTTGTCGACGACCTTTTCCACCGCCTGCTTGACCTTCCCGACGACCTGGTCGGCCTTCCCCTCCTGCTTGAGCTTCTCGTCGCCGGTGAGGGCCCCTGCAGCTTCCTTCACGCGTCCCTTCAGCTCATCGGTCTTACCGCTTGCCATGATCGATCCTCCCTATCTGCACGCCTTGTCAGCAACGGCCGTGCCCGACGAGGCGCCCTAGGACGAGAAGCTGTCGGTTCGCGGCCGCGCGAAGGAGATGGGGCTACCGTTCCCGCCGATGGCACGCCCGAGCCGGGAAACGGACCAGCGACTTTCTCTCAACGTCGCCGCCGCGCGAAGTCCCGCGGCGCGACACCCGTCCAGCGCTTGAACGCCCGCGAGAACGTGCTGGTGTCGGCGAACCCGAGGACGAACGCGACCTCGGTGACCGGGAGCCGGCCCTCGGCGAGGTAGCTCTGCGCCAGGTTCATCCGCGCCTCGGCGAGGATCGCCTTGAACGACGTCCCCTCGGCGGCGAGATGGCGTTGCAGCGTGCGCGCGCTCATGGCGAGAGAACGCGCGATTGCGTGCTTGCTCGGCTCGCCGTTCGGCAGGGCGTCGAGCAGCGCCTTCTGCACCCGGCTCGACACGCCGCGCGCCTCGAGGCGGGCGAGGTAGCGCACGACGACCTCGTCGTTCTGCCGCGCCAGCTCGGCGTTGGCGGCGGGGAGCCGGCGTTCCATGTCGTCGCGCGGCGTACTCGAGCACGTTCGCGGTCTGGCCGAAGTGCACCGGCGCGCGGAAGAGGCGATGGAACGGCTCGGGGGTCGGCGGCTCGGGACGCTGCGAAGGACACGGCGAGCGGGCTGAAGGCGCGGTTCGCATGCAGGAGACGTCGCCTGCCGGACCGTCACGGCAGCGACCGCGTCGACGGCTTCGACCGGCACGGCGCCGGGCCTGGCCGAGACGTCGATGACGAAGCGGTAGCGGTCGCCCGTCCGCTCCAGGTCGAGGTGGATGATGTCGCCGATCAGCCGGCGGTAGCGGACGATGCGTTCGAGCGCCTCCTTGAACGTCGCGCTCGCCAGCACCGCGTAGCCGAGCGCGTGGAACGTCGTCTGCAGCGGGAAGCGGGCGACGACGAGGCCGAAGCAGGGATCGCCGGTCGCCTCGACGGCGAGGCGCCAGAGCCGGGTGAGCGCCGCGCGGGGCACGCGCGCGTCGGGGTCGGCCAGCGCATCGGCATCGATGCCGGCGCGCTCGGCGATCGCCCGGCCGTCGTGCCCGTGCGCGTCGAGGGCCCGGACGATGGTCCCCGACCAGCTCGCGAGGGTGGATTCGTGGGTCACGTTGTCTCGTCCGGCACGGCGATTGGCTCGTCCGGCACGGCATCGGTGCCATGACCCGCGGCATACTGCCAGCAGGAGGACCGATGAGCGCACCGATCATCCGCGTGGCCGACATGGCGTTTCCCGCGCTTCCGCGCGCCCGACCTCGACCGGATGGAGGCGTTCCTGGACGGCCTTCGGCATGGAGCGCTCGGCACGGACGGCCGACGCCCTGTACATGCGCGGCACCGACGCCGCAGCACCACGTCCACGTGACCCACCTCGGCGAGCCGGCCTTCCTCGGCCTGGCGTTCCAGGCCGCCAGCCGCCGCGACCTCGCGACGCTTGCCGAGGCCACGGGGACGCGCGTCGAGGCGCTCGACGAGCCCGGCGGCGGCGAGGTGGTGCACCTGACGGACCCGGACGGCCGCTCGATCGACGTCGTCCACGGCATCGAGCCGGCTCGCCGCCGCATCGCTCCGCGTCCACCCGCCGCTCAACACGGGTGCCGACCGCCGCCGGGTCGGGACGCTGCAGCGCGTGCCGACCGGACCGGCCCAGGTGAAGCGCTGCGGACACGCCGCCATCAAGACGACGGACCTGGCCGCGCTCTCGCGCTGGTATCGCGAGACGCTCGGCCTGCTCGTCTCGGACGACATCTACATGGAAGGCCCCGAGCGGCCGATCGGCCGTTTCTGCGCTGCGACCGCGGCGCCGAGCCGGCCGACCACCACACGCTGCTCCTGCTCGAGACGCCGGAGGCGAAGCTCGGCCACGTCGCGTGGGAGGTCGCCGACTTCGACGATCTGATGGTCGGTCACGACCATCTGCTCGCCAACGGGCCGGCGGCCGCCCCTACTGGGGCATCGGCCGCCACATCCTGGGCGGCCAGATCTTCGACTACTGGAAGGACCCGCTCGGCTTCACCGTCGAGCACTGGACCGACAGCGACCTCCTGCGGGCGGACGCGCCGGCCGGATCGCACCACATCCTGAACGCGATCGAACCAGTGGGGCCCGATGCCGCCCCCGGACCTGGACTTCTGACATGGACCTCGGACTCGGCGACCGTACGCGCGATCGTCTGCGCCTCGAGCCGGGGCCTCGGCACGCGCCTGCGCCGCCGGCGCTGGCGCGCGAGGGCGTGCACGTCGTCGATCAACGGACGCGACCGCGGAACGGCTCGAGGCGACGGCGGCCGAGATCCGCGCCGCCAGCGGCGTGCGCGGTGACGGCGGTCGCCGGCGACATCACGCAGGAGGCGACGCGCGCCGCGCTGCTGTCGGCGTGTCCGGCGCCCGACATCCTGGTCACCAACAACGGCGGGCCGCTGCCCGGCCGGTTCCAGGACTGGGACCGCGACGCGTGGATCGGCCGCGCTCGACGCCAACATGCTGGCGCCGATCCTGATGATCCGCGCCGTCATCGACGGCATGGTCGAGCGCGCGCTTCGGCCGCATCGTCAACATCACGTCGGCGATGGTGAAGGCGCCGCTGGCGCCGATGGGGCTGTCGTCCGGCGCGCGGACCGGCCTGACGTCGGTCTGCAAGGGGCTGTCGCGCGAGGTGGCGTAGGCCAACGTGACGATCAACAACCTGCTGCCCGAGCGCATCGACACCGACCGGCAGCGCTTCATGGCGGAGCTCACCGCCAGCATGAACGGACATCCGCTCGAGGAGGCGTACGACCAGATCCGCGAGCACGATCGCCGCGCGGCGGCTCGGACGCCCGGAGGAGTTCGGCGACGCGTGCGCGTTCCTCTGCAGCGGCGCAGGCGGGCTTCATCTCCGGCCAGAACCTGCAGCTCGACGGCGGCACGTATCCCGGGCTCTTCTGATGCGACGCCTCGACGTGCCGGTGCTGATCGTCGGCGGCGGCCCGGCGGGACTCACCGCGGGCTCCTGCTCTCGCGCCTCGGCGTCGCGCATCATCTCGTCGAGCGGCGACCGGGACCGCAGCGCGCGCCGGCGGCGCACGTCGTGAACGCCCGCACGTTCGAGATCTGGCGGCAGGCGGGCGTCGACATGGACGCCGTCGCTCGCCTGCGCCAAGGCGCCGGCGGACGCCGGCGCCGTCTACTGGGTGACCCGGCTCGGCGGCGAGGTGCTCGGCCGCCTGCCGTACGAGCGCCAGGGCGACGACGTCCTGGCGGTCACGCCGACGCCGCTGCGCAACCTCTCGCAGCACCGCCTCGAGCCGATGCTGCGCGGCGACGCTCGACGCGGCGTCGGCGCCGGACCCGCACTACGGCCACCAGTGGGAGTCGGCGGCCCAGGACGCCGACGGCGTCACGTCGCGGGTCCGCGACCTCGCGAGCGACGAGACGTACGAGGTGCGCAGCCGCTGGGTGGTCGCCGCCGACGGCGCGGGCAGCCCGGTGCGCCGCTCGCTCGGCATCGAGCCCGTCGGACCCGATCGCCTGCAGAGCTTCGTCATGATCCACTTCGAGGCGAACCTGCGCGCGCTCGTCGCGCGACCGGCCCGGCGTCCTCTACTGGGTCTGCGATCCCGACTGCAGCGGCACGTTCGTCGCCCACGACATCGACCGCGAGTGGGTGTTCATGCACGCCGTGGGACCCGGAGAGGGAGCCGCTCGACACCTTCGACGCCGCGCGCTGCGAGGCGGTGGTGCGGCGCGCGCTCGTCCGCGACGACGTGGCGCTCGACGATCCGCACCGTCTCGCCGTGGACGATGACGTGCCAGGTCGCCGAGCGCTACCGCGACGGACGCATCTTGCTCGTCGGCGACGCCGCGCATCGCTTCCCGCCCACCGGCGGCCTCGGCCTCAACACCGGCGTGCAGGACGCGCACAACCTGGTGTGGAAGATCGCCGCGCTCGAGCGGGGATGGGCCGGCGCCGGGCTGCTCGACACCTACGAGCTGGAGCGGCGGCCGGTCGCGCAGTACAACGCCGAGCAGAGCCTCGCGAACGCGCTGCGGCTGATCGAGGTGCCGCAGGCGATGGGCACCGCCGCCGAGCCCGAGCGTCGCGCGGCGGCAGTTCGCGGCGATGCTCGCCGATCCGGCGCGGCGCGCGGCGGTCGCGGCGGCGATCGCGAACCAGGCCGAGCACTTCGACATGCTCGGCCTGCAGCTCGGCTTCGCGTACGAGACGGGCGCGCTGGTCGCCGACGGCACGCCGGCACCGGTGCGCGCGAACCCGGTGCGCGACTTCGTCCCGACGAGCCGACCCGGGGCGCGCCTGCCGCACGGCTGGGTGACCGCGGACGGCCGCCGGGTCTCGACGCTCGACCTGGTGGCGCTCGATCGCCTGACGATGCTCGTCGGTCCGGACGGTGAGGCCTGGGTCGAGGCCGCTCGAAGCCTGGACGTCCCGATCCGGGTGCGTCCGGGTCGGACACGACGTGGACGATCCGGACGGACTGGTGGACGGCCGTCGCCGGCATGGCCGCGGGCGGCGCGCTCCTGGTGCGCCCCGATCAGCACGTGGCCTTCCGCGCGCGCGACCCCGTCGCCGACCCGCGCACGACGCTGGCGAAGGCCGTCGCAGTGGCGACCGGTGGCGCCGGATGAGGGCCGTGCCGCGCGGGTGACTTTCGCGCCGGGGCCGTGCTAACCGACCCGGATGGCGCTCGATTTCGGCCTCTTCTACGAGATTCCGGTCCCCCAGCCCTGGACGCCCACGAGCGAGCGCGACGCGTACCACGACGTCATCGCGCAGGCGGTCCGCGGCGAGCAGGTGGGCTTCAACTACTTCTGGACCGTCGAGCACCACTTCCTCTCGGAGTTCTCGCACTGCTCGGCGCCGGAGGTCCTCTACGGCGCCGTCGCCGCGAAGACGACGACCATGCGCATCGGGCACGGCGTGCGGCTGCTGCCGTTTCCCTACAACCATCCCGTGCGCGTGGCGGAGATGGCGGCGGTGCTCGACATCGTCTCGGACGGGCGCCTCGAGTTCGGCACCGGACGCTCGTCGACGCGCGAGGAGCTGGAGGGCTTCGGCATCGACCCGCAGGACACCCGCGGCCTCTGGGAGGAGGCGCTCGACCTCGTCGTCGGCGCGTGGACGACGGACGTCTTCGAGTGGGAGAGCAAGCACTTCCGCGTGCCGCCGCGCCGCGTGCACCCGAAGCCGGTGCAGCAGCCGCACCCGCCGATCTGGGTCGCGTCGACCAACCCCGACAGCCACGCGCTCGCGGGCCGCAAGGGCCTCGGGCTCCTGTCCTTCACGATCGGCGTGCCGCCCGAGGAGCTCGGCGAGCGCATCGCGATCTACCGCGCGGGACTCAAGGAGGCGAAGCCGGTCGGACGCTTCGTCAATCCGCGCGCGGCGACGTTCACCATGGTCCACTGCGCGGAGACCAACGAGGAGGCGCGCGAGAACGCGGCGGCGTCGGTCGTCTGGTACCTCCGCAAGAGCCTCTCGCTGATCGGCGGTCTTGCCGCCTGGCAGGAGGGGCGCGACCTCGGGACGTACGCCTACACCAAGGCGCTGCAGCAGCTCGACACGTCCTCCCTCGACTTCGAGACGCTCGACGCCATGGGTGCCGTGATCGTCGGCGACCCGGAGCGCTGCATCGAGCGGGTGCGACGCTACCAGGCCGCGGGGTGCGACCAGCTGCTCTGCCTCATGCAGCCCTATGCCATTCCGCCGGCGAAGGTGATGCGATCGATCGAGCTGTTCGGGAAGCACGTGATTCCCGCGTTCCGATGAGCATCGTCGTCGAAGTTCCGTCGGGCCGCGAGGCGCTGACCGAGTTCGTCCTGTTCCACGACCGGGTGGCGATGCAGCGCGCGGCACGCTGGACGGCGTTCCTGCCGCTGGATCTGCCGTTCCTGATGGGCGAGAGCCCCTTCTCCCACGAGCGGACGATCCGGCCGCTGGTCGTGCGCGAACGCGGCGAGCTCCGGGCACGCGTGGTCGCCGTCCTCGACCACGCCTACCAGCGCCACTGGAACGAGCGGCTCGGCCACGTCGTCATGTTCGAGGCGCTGCCGGATTCGCGCGACGCGGTGCGGGCGCTGATGGACGCGGCGAGCGAGTGGCTGCGCGCGCAGGGGGCGGACGCCGTGCGCTCGGGCTTCGGCGTCCTCGAGATGCCGTTCGTGATGGACGACTACACGACGCTGCCGCCGATGGTCATGCGCCAGAACCCGGCCTACTACCACGCGCTCCTGAAGGACGCCGGCTTCGAGACCGAGCAGGGCTACGTCGACTACAAGATCCCCGTGAGCGACGCACTGGTGGCGCGGTGGGAGAGCGCGCTCGAGGCGGCACGTCGCGGCGGCTTTCGCATCGTGCCGCTACGGGACATCGCGCCGTCGCGCCGCGCGGGGCTGATCGCCGACCTGCTGAACGAGTGCTTCGCTCGGCACTTCGGCTGGGTGCCGACGACCGCTGACGAGCAGGCGCTGCTGTTCGGCCTCTTCGAGGCGACGGGCTTCCTCGACACGACCGTCGTCGCCTATCGCGGCGACGAGGCGGTCGGCGAGTGCATGATCGTCCCCGAAACGAGCGCGCTCGCGGCGCTGGGGCCGGGACGGGTGCTGGCGCCGGAAGAGAAGGTGAACTTCCTCGGCATCGGCGTGCGCGAGACGGCACGTGGCCGCGGCGTCAACCTGGCGATGGCCGCCTACGGCTTCACAGAGCTCGTGCGGCGCGGGGCGCGCTGGCTCAGCTACACGCTGGTGCTCGACGACAACTGGCCGTCGCGACGCACCGCCGAGAAGCTCGGCGCGCACGTCTGCGCGAACTACGTCTGCTACCGGCGCCGACTCACCCGCGGGGCCGCAGCGTGAAGCGCCGGAGCACGCGGCCCTGGACGTCGCGCGTCTCCTGGCCCCACACGATCTCGTAGCGGGCCTCGATCGCGGCGAGCAGCCGGGCCACGCCGCGCCGATGCGTCTCGGCGACCGGCCAGGGCATGTCGTCCCGGGGATGGGAGAGGGCGTAGCCGGCGATCGCCGTGGGATTCGTGATCCCGTCCAGCGCCGCGTCGATCTCGCCCGGGGGGCGCACCGGCAGCTCGTTCCAGCGGACGGTGCGCTCGCCGAAGAGGAGGACCTGCTCACCGAAGCGCCGCGGGCCCAGGTGCAGGTACAGCCGATCGGGGACCGCCGCCGGGTCGGTGGCGTTCTCGTCGTAGGCGTCGAGGTCGTACACCAGCAGCAGGCGGTTCCCCGCATCCGCCTGGGCGCGCATCTCGAGATACCAATGGACCGGCAGGAACGGCACGACCGAGTCCAGGTGCCGATCGGGGCCGATCGGTGTCTGCGTGTACGGCAGGGTGAAGGCCGCCCCCGAGCCGTCGTCGAGGGGTCGCCGCGCCCAGCGGATGGTATCCGCGAGCTGCCAGGTGCACCCCGCCAGGAGCAGTGCGAGCACGACCACCGGCAGGCGTCCGCCGCGCTGCCGGTAGAGCGCTCCCACCGTGGCGACGGATAGCATGCTGACCAGCAGGGTGCGCCGCGGCCAGACGGCCGTGACGCCCTGGAGCGGGCCGGTGTTGGCGGCGAGGAGGAAGAGCAGTCCGCCGTGGAACGCGAGGAGCGTCGCCCAGAACCAGCGGCGATCCCGGAGCAGGACCACCGCGAGCACCGCCGTCGGCACCAGCAAGGGCAGGTCCGGCACCCGGCGAACGATGGTGTGATCCAGCAGCGCGACGACGAGGCCCGGCAGGGAGGACAGCGTCGGAACCGCCATGCTCGCATAGTTGGAGGTGTTGAAGCTGTGGTGGGTGAGGGCGAGGGCGAGCTGGCCGACACCGGCGACGATCCACAGGGCACGCGTGCCCCAGGGCACGCCGCGAAGCAGTGCTGCGCCGGCCAGGAAGACGACGAAGACTGTACGTCCCAGCTCCTGTACGTGCCATGCGAGGGCGATCGTGGCCGCGGCGCCGGCGAGGGTCCCCAGGACAGAGCGCTGGCAACGGAGGACGACCCACAGGGCGAGCGCGTACGGCAGCCCGCTCGAGACGTAGGCGAACCCGGAGATCGAATACGACAGCAGCGTCGACGAGGCACCCCACGCCAGCAGCAGCACCCAGGCGTCACCGAGACCGAGCTCAAGGGCGCGCGCGAGCAGGGCGACGGTGGCGACGACGAGGGCGAATGTGACGACATGCGGCCAGTATTCGCTGGGCCACCACAGCGCCAGCGTGCCCGGCAGCAGCGCCACGGGGACGCCGAAGAGATTCCAGGCGAGGTTCCCGTCCCACTGGTGCGCGCGATACCAGGTGAGGAGCCCGGGCAGGCTCGTCGTCGCGACGAGGTGCAGACCGTTCGCGGCGCCGACGACTTCCCAGCCCGGGTAGTAGGGGCCGCGGTGGACGACGCGGAGTGTCAGCGACACGACGACGTTCGCGACCGCGAACAGCGGCAGCAGACGCGCGCTGCGCGTCGTCACGGCGTGCCGAACTCGCGCCGCAGGCGACGGTGCCGATGGCGGAAGAAGAACCGGAAGACGGCGAGGAAAATGGGGCCGAGAAACGCCAGGCGCGGCTCGAACTCGAGCCGGTCGGTGATGCGACAGCCGCCGGCGACCGGCTCGAGGGTGCGCTCGTGGATCCACAGGCGCTGGCTGAGCAGCGGCGACTCCTCCCGGAACCCGCGGCCGGGGTCGATGCGGACGAGCGTCACATCGTCGTACTCGATCGGCAGGATGCCGAAGAGCAGGATCCAACTGCGGAACGCGCGGCGACCGAGGGGGACCGCCGCGGGCGCCAGCGCTCCCATCGCTTCCGGGTAGGTCATCCGCGCCAGTGGTGCCAGCTCGGCGTTCACCCCGGCCATCGTCGAGACCAGTGCCCAGACGATGTCCGGTGACGCGGCGACGACGGAGGATTCGCTGAATCGGAGCACCGATCACACCGCGCCGGTGTCGTGCAGCCGGGCGATCGCGGCGTCGTCGTGCCCGAGCTCCCGCAGCACCGCGTCGGTGTGCTGGCCGAGCGTGACGGGCGGCGTCCGGATCGTCGCGGGCGTCGCCGAGAGCTTGATCGGCGGGCCCGGGAACCGCCAGCCGCCTTCCTCGACGACCATGCCCCGGTGGCGCAGCTGCGGATCGGCCATCGCCTCGTCGAGTGTGGCCACGGGCGCGAAGCAGATGTCCAGCGGACCCAGCTCCGCCGTCCATTCGGCCAGCGTCTTCGTCCGGAACGTCGCCCGCAGGCTCTCGAACGTGGCGGAGCGGACGGGATCCTCGGCCCACTGCTGCGGGATCAGGTCCGGGCGGTCGAGATGGCGGCAGAGCGTGGCCCAGAAGTGCTCCTCGTAGGCGCCGATCGTGAGATGGCGACCGTCGCGGGTCTCGTAGACGGCGTAGCAGGGGTAGTGGCCGGTCAGCTGCTCGCGGCCGCGCGCCGGCGGGCGATCGCCCAGCTGCGCCAGCAGTAGATGGTAGACGTTCCACGCGAACGCGCCGTCCAGCATCGCGACGTCGACGTGCTGGCCACCGCCGGTCGTTCCGCGCGCGATCACGGCCGACAGGATGCCGATGACCGCCATCAGTGCCCCGCCCCCGACGTCGGCGATCTGCACGCCGGGGACGATCGGCGCGCGCCCGGCCTCGCCCATGAACTCGAGGACGCCCGCCTGGGCGAGGTAGTTGAGATCGTGCCCGACCCGCGTGCGGTAGGGGCCGTCCTGCCCGTAGCCCGAGATCGAGCAGTAGATCGCGCGCGGATTGATCGTGCGGACCGCGTCGTAGTCGATGCCGAGGCGCGTGGTCACGCCGGGACGGAAGCCCTCGAGGACGACGTCGGTGCGGGCGGCGAGCTGGCGGAAGATCGCGCGGCCGGCGTCGGCCTTCAGGTTGAGCGTCATGCTCCGCTTGTTGCGTCCGAGGAACGGGATGCCGGCGCCGAACGGGTCGCCCGGGGCGGTGATGGTCAGGACCTCCATGCCCAGGTCGGCGAGGAGCGTCGAGCAGAACGGCCCGGGAAGCTGGCGCGAGAGGTCGAGGAGGCGGAGCCCTGCGAGCGGCGTCGGCGGCGTTGGCATCGGGGGAAGTCTCACCACGCGATTCCGAGCGCTGCAAGGCCGCGGCCCGGCGTCTCCGATTTCCGGTACGCGATCTCAGGTCGATGGGGGATGGCCGAGTGGCACGTCGGCTGCTACGCCAAATGGCAGCGAACGAGTCGCCTGAAAGGACGGATACCCATGAAGGTCGAGCAGCTCATGACCAGGACAGTCCAGACGTGCGGCCCCGACGACACCCTCGCCCGCGCAGCCGAGATCATGTGGAACCACGACTGCGGCTGCGTGCCGGTCGTGCTCGAGGGCGACGGCGATCCGCAGCTCGTCGCCATGATCACCGATCGGGATGTCTGCATGGCGGCCTGGACCCAGGGGCGTCCCCTCTGCGAGATCCCGGTGCGGACGGCCATGTCACGCACCGTGTGTTCGGTGGGGCCGCAGGAGCCAGTCGAGGTGGCCCTCAAGGTCCTCGCCACGAACCAGCTCCACCGGTTGCCGGTGCTCGACGCGGCGGGACGGCTCGTCGGTCTCGTGGCGCTGGCCGACATCGCTCGCGAGGCCCGTCTCGGACATGGTCATCACAACGGCAGTGTCGGCGACGAAGGCATCGGGACGGTGGTCGAGTCGATCGCCGCGCCGCGTGCCGCGGGCGAACTCATGACGGCGGCGTGACCGCCGGCTCGCGCCCGAACACGTCGATCAGCTCACGCAGCCGCGCGGCGTGCGCCTCGCCGAGTGCTCCGGCTCGCAGGCGCCAGCCCCAGTTGCCGTCGGCGAGGCCGGGGCGGTTCATGCGCGCCTCGCTGCCCAGTCCGAGGACGTCCTGCACCGGGACGACCACCGTGTCGGCGACCGAGCTCATCGCCAGTCGAATCAGGTCCCAGGCGATGTCGGCGCCGTCGCTGGCCAGATAGCGACGCGCGAATGCCCGCTCGTCCTCCGGCGCGGTGGCGAACCACCCCACGGTGGTGTCGTTGTCGTGCGTGCCGGTGTAGACGACGCACCCCGGCGAATAGTGGTGCGGCAGGAAGCGGTTCGCCGGACCGCTGCCGAAGGCGAACTGCAGCACCTTCATTCCGGGGAGCCCGAGGTGATCGCGCAGCGCCTCGACCTCGGGCGTGAGATCGCCCAGGTCCTCCGCCACGATCGCCAGGTCGCCGAGCGCGGCGCGCGCAGCCTCGAGCAGCGCCGCGCCCGGCCCCGGCTGCCAGCGTCCGCCGATCGCGGTCGGGCTGCCGGCCGGGATCTCCCAGTAGCGGCTGAGGCCGATGAAGTGGTCGATGCGCAGCACGTCGACCAGCTCGAAGAGCGCGCGGAAGCGCTCGATCCACCAGCGCGAAGCCCTCCGCCGCCATCACATCCCAGTGGTACAGCGGGTTGCCCCAGAGCTGTCCCGTGGCGCTGAAGTAGTCCGGCGGCACGCCGGCGACGACGGTCGGGTGGCCGGCCTCGTCCAGGTGGAACAGCTCGCGGTGCGCCCACACGTCGGCGCTGTCGCGCGCGACGAAGATCGGGACGTCACCCAAGATGCGGACGCCGCGAGCCGCGGCGTGGCGGTGCAGTGCCTGCCACTGGCGGAAGACGATGAACTGCATCCCTTTCTGCGCGTGGATCGCCCGCGCGAGGCGGACGTGCCAGCGGGCGACGGCCTCGGACCGGCGCCGGGCGACGTCGGGCTCCCAGTCGGTCCATGGCGCGCCGCCGTGCGCGTCCTTGAGCGCCATGAAGAGCGCATAGTCGTCGAGCCAGGCGCTGTGCGCGGTGCAGAACGCCTCGAAGGCGGCGGCGAGTGGTTCATGCCCCGGCAGGCGCTCGACGGCGCGGCCGAGCAGCGCCAGCTTCCACGGAACGACGGCGTCGAAGTCGATGTGGTCGTCGGCGAAGGTCGGCGCGTCGGCGAGGTCGGCGGGCGCCAGCAACCCGTCGGTGACGAGCGCGTCGGGGCTGGCGAGGAGCGGGCTCGCCGCGAACGCGGAGTAGCACTGGTAGGGCGAGTGGTGCGGTCCCGTGGGGCCGAGGGGCAGCACCTGCCAGATGCCGAGCTTGGCGGCGGCGAGGAAGTCGACGAAGTGCGTCGCCTCGGGGCCGAGGTCACCGATTCCCCAGCGGCCGGGCAACGACGTCGGATGGAGGAGCAGGCCGCTGGAGCGTGGCAGTCGCAGGACCTCCGAGCCTAGCAGCACTCTCAGCCGACGGCGAGCGCGACGATCTCCGCCTCGACCCCGCCGGCGTCGATCGCGAGCCGCGCGACCGCGATCGGGAGCCGGAAGCGCCGCGGACCCGCGCTGCCGGGGTTGACGAAGAGGACGCCGCCCGATCGCTCGACCAGCGGGCGGTGCGAGTGCCCGCTGACGACGATCGCCGCGCCCTGCACGTCGGCGCCGAGCTCGTGCCGGTCGTGGGCCACCAGGATGCGGACCCCGGCGAGGTCGACCAGCGCCGTGTTCGCGAGGCGCTGCGCCCAGGGGCCGCGGTCGTTGTTGCCGCGCACCGCCGTCACCGGCGCCAGCGCCCTGAGCGCGTCCAGCACCTCGGGCGCCCCGACGTCGCCCGCGTGCAGGATGTGGTCGACGCCACGGAGCGCCGCGAGCGCCTCGGGTCGGACCAGGCCGTGCGTGTCGGAGATCAGCCCGATCCGGCTGGCCGTTCGCATTGTGTCGTCTCTATCCTGCGGCTATGCGCCGGACCAGTGGACGTCGCGCACAACTGGGGCGCCACGGCCGAGGAGATCGCGCGGGCGTATCCGTGCGATGGCCTGGTCGTCCCCGCAGACGAGGCGCTGTATCGCGCGGTGTCGGTGCGCGCGTCGCACGCGCGCGTCTTCCGCTGGCTCTGCCAACTGCGCGCCGCGCCGTACAGCTACGACTGGATCGACAACCGGGGTCGGCAGAGTCCGCAGGAGCTGACGCCGGGGCTGGACGACCTCGCGGTCGGGCAGCGGGTGATGTCGATCTTCGAGCTGGCCGCGTTCGAGCGCGACGTGCACCTCACGCTCCGCATCCGCGACCCGGGCGCCCGCGACCTCTTCGGCGATCTCGCCGCCACGTACGGCGCGTACCCCGACCCGTCCTCCGCCAAGTGTACGCGCCTCGTCGTCAAGATGACCGTCCGCTACCCGTCGTCGATCGTCGGGCATGCGATGCGCTGGTTCCTGCCCTGGGGCGACCTGGTGATGATGCGCCGCCAGCTGCTCAACCTGAAGGCGCTGGCCGAGCGAGACGGAGGAGCGCTACTGCGGCAGTAGCGTCGAAGCGACGAGCGCCGACTTCTCGCCGGGCGCCTTGCTCCTGATCGGCCCGACGCCCCGCGCATACCACTTGGTCTCGGGCTTGTCCCCGAGCGTCGTGGTCTCCAGCACCTGGAGGCAGTTGGGAAACCGCCCGCTGGGAACGTGCAGCGTGAGACCGACGGCTTTGACCGTGTCGGTCTCGTCCACGATCGGGGCGAGGTCCTCCTGCTTGAACACGTCACCCCGCGCGGGTTGGGCCGGCATGTACACGGTCGGTCCCGGAGCATTGGCCGTGCTCGGCGGATCGCCAGGGTCGGTTGGGCCGCCGACCAGCCAGCTGCCCTCGTGGCTGGTGATCACGCCGCTCTCGTACTCGTCGACCACCTCGCCGAAGTAGTAGAGCGTCCCGTCGTCGGCCTGCGCGAAGTGATTGCGGGAGATCTCGATCAGTTGCCCGCCGAGGAACTCGGTCTCCTGGAGGATGTGACAGGGCACGGGCGTCCCGTTCACCTGGAACGTCCGGGTCTCGGCGAGGAAGAGATCGACGACGACGTCCGCCTTCCCGTCCTTTCGTCCGTTGTAGACCTTGACCGCGCCCACGGGGAACGGCTGGTAGGGATTGGTGATGGTGAGCGGGCTCGTGAACGTCGGGGGGGCTGCGGTGGCGGCCAACGCGGGAGTCAGCGTGGCCAGGATCACGGCGCCGAGTAGCGAGCGAAAAGCCATCTCGTTGCCCTCCTCGTCTCCCGACTAGCAGAGACGCGTCAGCCGCGGAACCCGGGTGGCGTCGAGCGTCAGGGGCAGGGCTGAACGCTGGCGCGGAGATAGCGAGCCGCCACCCAGCCGACCACGCCGCTGCGCTCGACGCGACACCAGCGCTGTCGTTGCTGTCCGATCCCGTTGCGGCAGCCGAGGTTCTTGAGGCACGTGCCGGTGGGCGCGATCTGCCCGACGAGCGTCGCGTCCGGGCTGGCGGCGGAGCGGACGTTCAGCATGTCGTTCGTCGCGACGTCGTGGATGTCCCAGTAGTCGGGCTCCCGCGCGCCGGCATGCGCGCGCGAGGCGACGAGCATGAGGGCGACTATCGTCGCTGCGGTGGCGGCCCGGGCGCGCCTCATGCGAGCGGCTCGGCCTTGCACGTCGTATCGTGGGCGCCTGCGCGCTCGCGATAGAGCGCGTCGCCGCCGTGGGTCCAGAACATGGGGCCGGCGTCGGTCCCGTACTTGACGCCGCTGGCCGCCGGCTGGCTCTCGAGGACGAGGCTCACGCCCTTACGGCTGACGTGTGCCAGCGCCGGCTCGAGTCGGACGAACGTCACGACGACCAGCCCGTCGACGGCGACGCAGCGGAAGGCGAGCGGCCCGATGCTGATGCTGCCCTCGCCGCGGCGCGCCGCCTTCTGCGAGGCGCGGAGCCACGCGATCCGCTCGACGTAGCGGTCCCGCACGCAGATATCCGGCGTCTTGGCAGCGGTGCACTTGCCGCGCTCGGCGAGCCACTTCGTCTCCTCGTCCTTCAGCGCCGCCGCGTTGCCGCCGGCGGGCTGCGCGGACGCGAGATGGTAGAGCCGCGCCAGCTCCGCGTCGAGGGCGGCGAGCGAGGGCGAGCGGCAGACGACCTCCTCGACCGAGCCGGCCGTGACCGCCGTGCAGTCGAAGCTGGGTCCGGCGGCGTGCGCGGCAGGGCGGCCGACCACGATCACGCCCACGGCGACGAGCGTCAGCGTCTTCAGCACGGCCTTCATGGGCACGCCTCTATAGCGCGTCCGGGGAGCGGGCTCCACGGAGGGCCGGCGCCGTCAGGTCCGACAGGCGCACCCGCTGCGCCCCGCGATCGTCGAAGTTCGCGGGATCGAGCCAGCGCCGGAAGGCCGCGTCCAGGGCCGGCCAGTCGCCATAGCATCCCACGGCTCTCGCGGTAGATCGCGGGCGACGTTCAGGCGGGCGTGAACGTCACCGGCATGTGTTTGATGCCGTTGATGAAGTTCGAGCGCAGCCGGTGCACGGGGCCGGCGATCTCGATGTCGGGGAGGCGGCGCAGCAGCTCCTCGAACATCATCTTGATCTCCATCCGCGCGAGGTGGGAGCCGAGGCAGAAGTGCGGGCCGAAGCCGAACGCCAGGTGCTCGTTCGGCGTGCGGCCGACGTCGAACGTGTAGGGATCGGTGAACATGTCCTCGTCGCGGTTGGCGGAGCCGTACCAGAGCGTCAGCTTCTCGCCCTCGCGCAGGAGCTGGTCGTGCACCTCGACGTCGCGCTGCACGGTGCGCCGGAAGTAGTTGACGGGCGTCACCCAGCGCAGCATCTCGTCGACCGCCGTGTTGATGAGCGACGGGTCGGCCTTCAGCCGGGCGAACTGATCGGGGTGCTCGCACAGCGCCCGCATGCCGCCCGAGATCAGGTTGCGGGTCGTCTCGTTGCCGGCGACCAGCAGGAGCAGGAAGAAGTTGTTGAACTCGGCCTCGTTCAGCTTCTCGCCGTCGACCTCGCCGGTCACGAGCACGGTGGTCAGGTCGTCGCGCGGATTGGCGCGGCGATCTTCCGCCAGCTGGTTCGCGTACATGAACATCTGCATCGCGGCGATTCGGCCGGCCTCGTCGGTACCGCCGTACTCGGGATCGTCGAAGGCGATCATCTGGTTCGACCAGTCGAAGATGAGGTGGCGGTCTTCCAGCGGCACGCCCATCAGCTCGCAGATCACCTGCAGGGGCAGCTCGGCGGCGACCTCGGTGACGAAGTCGCACGCGCCCTTGGGGGCCACCGAGGCGACGGTGGCAGCGGTCAACTCCCGCACGTGCTGCTCGAGATTCCGCAGTACCTTGGGCACGAATCCGTGGCTCACCAGGCGACGGAACTTGGTGTGGCGCGGCGGGTCCATGTTGATGAGCTGCTCGCGGATGCTGATCATCTCCTCGGGCCCGTAGTCGCGGATGAGCGTGCCGCCGCGCGCCGACGAGAACGTCTTCTGGTCGAGCGAGATGCGTTCGATGTCGCGGTAGCGACTGATGACCCAGAACTCGCCGGACGGCGCCGGGTGGCGATACACCGGAGCCTCGCGACGGAGGAGCCGGAAGGCCTCGTGGGGATACGCCGGCACGAAGGTTTCCGGGTTGTTGAGGTTGACGTCGGCGAGCGTCAGCGGAGCGGGTGCGGGGTTGATCATGGGCGGCGGCCTCCTCGGGCGGCGCGGCCAGCTCGCGGCGGGGCGAGCAGACGCGCGAGAGCGTCCTTCACGAAACGGCGCTGCCGGGCGACGGCGGCGGGCGTGCGGGGATCGGTACCGATGACGGCTTCGAGCAGCGGGGCGCTGGCGAAGTAGCCGAAGATGAGATGGTAGAGGCCGGCGCCGACGTGCGGCAGCTCGGCGGCCGACCAGGTGGCGGTGCGTCCGCCCAGGAGCGCGATTCCCTGCTCGTAGAGGGGACGCAGGAGCCGGGTGGCGATCGCGGCCACGTCGGGGTTGTCGTCGAGCCCGGCGCGCTGGATCAGGCGCGGCAGGTGCGGGTGCTCGGCGAGGTAGTCGAGCAGGCGGTCGAGGCCGACGTCGACCATCGTGCCGCCGGGCGTCGGCAGCGGCGTCGCCGCGCGGAGTCCCTCGGCGACCGCCGCGATCAGCGCGTCGACCCCGCGCTCGAGCGCGGCCTCGTACAGCGCGTGCTTGTCGCGGAAGTGGTGGTAGAGGCTCGCCTGGTTCTTGAGCCCGACCTCGGCGACGATCTCGCGCACCGACACCCCGTCGAAGCCCCGATCGGCGAACGCGCGCTCGGCGACGTCGAGGATCTGGTCGCGGGTCGAGCGAACCGGGGCGGCGGCGGCACGATCGGTCACACGTCCGTGGTAAACGAACAAACGTTCGTTTGTCAAGCAGAAGTTGGGACTACGCCTGCGCTGTGAGCTTCTCCAGGCGCTCGACCGCCTCGAGGTACTCCTCGCACCAGGCGGTAGATCACGTCCTTCACCGGACGGACCTCGTTCATCTGGCCGACGATCTGGCCGACCGGATTGAACATGACGTCCTTCGCCTTGTCGGCGTAGCGATGGCCGCGCGCGACGGCCTCGGACGTCACCATGAACTGCAGCGGCATGCCGAGCGGCTTCGGGCGCGTCGGGCGCCTCCCAGGCCTCGGTCCAGTCGTTGCTTCAGCATGCGGCACGGCTTGCCGGTGAACGAGCGCGACCGCACGGTGTCGCGGCTGGTGGCGGCGAGGTAGCGACTCCATCTGCGCGCGGCGGCGCGTCGGCCTCCTGCACGGTGAGCCACAGCGAGCCGGTCCACACGCCCTGCGCGCCCATCGCCAGCGCCGCGGCGATCTGCCGGCCGGTGCCGATGCCGCCGGCGGCGAGCACCGGCGTCGGCGCGACGGCGTCGATCACCTCGGGCCACAGCACGACGCTGCCGATCGTCGCCGGTGTGACCGCCGCCCTCGGAGCCCTGCGCGATGATGATGTCGACGCCCGCGGCCTTGTGCGACGCGCGCCTGCTTGGCCGCGCCGCAGAGCGCGGCGACGAGCCGCCCCGAGTCGTGGATCTGCGTCGATGACTCCGGCGGCGGCGTGCCGAGCGCGTTGGCGATCAGCCGCACCTTGGGGTGCCGGAGCGCGACGTCGACCTGCGGCGTCGCCGTCGCCGCCGTCCAGCCGAGCAGCTCGCTCGATCGGCTTCTCGCCCTCGGGCAGCTTCGGCACGCCGTGCTCGGCGAGGATCTTGTCGACGAAGCTGGCGGTGCTGCGGCGGGATCGCCGCCTGCAGCATCTCCTCGAGCTTCTTCGGGTCGACCTCGCCCATGCCCTCGTACTTGCCGGGGATGACGATGTCGACGCCGTAGGGCTGGTCGCCGACGTGCTCGTCGATCCACTTGAGCTCGACCTCGAGCTGCTCGGGCGGGAAGCCGACGGCGCCGAGGACGCCGAAGCCGCCGGCCTTGCAGACCGCGGCGACGACGTCGCGGCAGTGGGTGAAGGCGAAGATCGGGCAGCTCGATGCCGAGCAGGTCGCAGATGGGGGTGCGCATGGTCGAATCTCCTATGGCAGTTTTTCGGCGGCGTACGACGCGGCCCAGGCATAGTCGGGCTTGCCGCTCGGGCTGCGCACGATCTCGGGGGCGGCGACGATCGCGCGTCGGGATCTTGTAGTCGGCGAGGTGCGCCGCGCAGTGGGCGCGGAGCGCCGCCGACGTCGGGCGCGCGTCTGCCCCGGCTTGAGGGACACGACGGCGGTGACCCGCTGGCCCCAGCGCTCGTCCTTCATGCCGACGACCAGCGCGTCGTAGATCGCCGGGTGGCTCTTGACGATGCGCTCGACCTCCTCGACGAAGACCTTCTCGCCGCCGGTGTTGATGCAGGCGGACTCGCGGCCGAGGAAGAGGACGCGACCGTCCGGCAGGTAGCGCGCCGCGGTCGCCGCCGACGGCGTGGCGCACGCCGTCGATCACCGGGAACGTGCGTCGCGTCTTCGCCTCGTCGCCGAGGTAGCCGAGCGGCAGGTGGCCGGTGCTGGCGATCCAGCCGAGGCCCGTCGCCGCTCGGGCGGAATGATGCGCCGACAGGTCTTCGGTCAGCAGCACGGTGTTGTCGCGCAGCTGGTAGGCGGGGATGCCGGCCTGGCCGGAGTCGGTGTCGTAGCTCATCGCCTGCAGGCCGAGCTCCGAGCCGCCGACGCTCTCGAGCAGCATCGGCGTCGGGCAGGATGCGCCATGCAGCTCGTCCTTCACCGTCTTCGAGAGCACGGCCGCCGTGCTGGTGACGACGCGGATCGACGAGACGTCGTAGCGGTGCTCTTCGAGCGCGGCGAGCAGCGGGCGCGCGAACGCGTCGCCGACGATCATGATCTGCTCCGGCTTGTGGCGCTCGACGGTGCGCCAGACCGCCGTGCGGGTCGAAGCGTCGCGTCTCCTCCGGGAGGATGACCGTGCCGCCGCGGTGGAACGCGTTGAACGCCGTCCACTGCCCGGCGCCGTGCATGAAGGGCAGGGCGACGAGCGCGCGCCCGCCGAGCCCCATGGCCACGTGCTCGCGGAGCTGGTCGTGCGATGTCGATGCGGTCGAAGCCGGGAATGTTGCCGCCGAGTCCGTTGTAGAAGACGTCCTCGTGGCGCCAGAGGACGCCCTTCGGCATGCCCGTCGTCCCGCCGGTGTAGAGCACGTAGAGATCGTCGGCGGTGTAGGGCAGGTCGAGCGGCTCCGCGGACTCGGCGGCGAGGAACGCCTCCCACTCGACGGCGCCGGGGAGGAGCGCCTCGCCCGAGTCGTCGGGGATCTGGATCAGGTGGCGCAGCTGCGGCAGGCGGTCGCGGACGGCGGCGAGCCGCGGCGCGAAGATCGACTGGTAGACGATCGTCGTGCGCGCCGGCGTTGTCGAGCACGTAGCGCAGCTCGTCCTCGACGTAGCGGTAGTTGACGTTCACCGCCGTGGCGCGCGCCTTGTACGCGCCGTACATGGCCTCGATCCACTCGGTGCAGTTGTAGGCGTAGATCGCGACGTGATCCTGCCCCGACTCCCACCCTGTAGGCGCTCGCGCGGGGTGTGGGCGCCGACGCCCAGGCGACGGAACGCCGCGTGCCGCCTGGCGCGTGCGGCGGGTGAACGCGGCGTACGTCCAGCGCGCGATCGCCCCAGACGATCGCCTCGCGGTCCGGGATCACGTCGGAGATGAACTCGTGGAGAACGGCGAGATTGACCAGCATCAGCGCCCCTTGAAGACCGGCTTGCGCTTCTCCTTGAACGCCTTCGTCCCCTCGCGGCAGTCCTCGGACATCGACACCGGGATGCCGATCTCCATCTCCTTCTCGAGCGCCTGCTCGGTCGGCAGGCCGAGGCCGGCGAGCACCGAGCGCTTCACCGCCTGCACGGCGAGCGGGCCGTTGGCGTCGATGATGTCGGCGTAGCGGCGCGCCTCGGCCATCACCTGCGCCGGCGGCGACGACCTTGTTGATCAGCCCGATGCTGCAGCGCCTCGCTCGGCGGAGAGCTGCTCGCCGGTGAGCAGGATCTCCATGGCGTTGCAGTACGGGATCTGGCGCGGCAGGCGCACCGTCGAGCCGCCCATCGGGAAGAGGCTCCACTTCACCTCGGCGAGGCCGAAGCGCGCGTCGTCGCCGGCGACGCGGATGTCGGTGCAGGTGAGGATCTCCGTGCCGCCGGCGACGCAGAAGCCGCTGCACCGCGGCGATGATCGGCTTCGTCACCTCGAAGTTCCGCAGCAGGCCCTTGTAGATGATGCGTGACGTCGTTCTTGATGCGCTCGTCGAACTCGGTCTCCGGCGGGCGCAGGCCCTGCATCATGCGCACGAGCCGGTCGAGATCGGCGCCGGCGCAGAAGGCCTTGTCGCCGGCGCCGGTGAGGATCGCGACGCGGACGTCGGGGTCGTCGTTGATGTCCTGCCACGCGTCGGCGAGGCGGCAGAGCATCTCCGGTGTTGATCGCGTTGCGCGACCTCGGGACGGTTCATCGTGACCGTCGCGATGCCGTCGCGCTTCTCGTAGAGGACTGCGGGTTCGGACATGCGGTCCTTCAGCGAGTCAGTGACGCTTGCGACCGCAGCTACGCGGCCTCACGGCTCGCTGCCGACGATCCACATCGCGAAGTACTGCGCGCCGCCGCCGTAGGCGTGGCCGAGCGCGGTCTTCGCGCCCTCGACCTGATGCGCGCCGGCGCGGCCCATGACCTGCAGCGCGGCCTCGCCGAGGCGCAGCATGCCCGAGGCGCCGATCGGGTTGGTGCACAGCACGCCGCCCGACGGGTTGATCGGCAGATGCGCGCCGAACTTCTGCTCGCCGCGATCGACGACCTTCCAGCCCTCGCCGACGTCGCAGAAGCCGAGGTTCTCGAGCCACATCGCCTCGAACCAGGCGAACGGCACGTAGATCTCGGCGGTGTCGATCTGGTTCCACGGGTCGGTGATGCCGGCCTTGTCGTAGACCGCCTTGGCGCAGATGCGGCCGGCGCGCGGGCTCACCTGGTCGCGGCCCGGCACCCACATCGCCTCGGCGTAGGACGCGCCGCCCTTGACCCACGCCGGCTTGCGCGGGCCCTTCTTCGCCTGCTCCTCGCTCGCGATCACCATGGCGATGGCGCCGTCGGACGACGGGCAGGTCTCGCAGATAGCGGATCGGATCCCACAGCATCGGCGAGTTCATCACGTCCTCGACGCGTCATCGGCTCGCGCAGGTGCGCGTACTCGTTGCGGCGCGGCGTTGTCGCGCGCGTTGGCGGCGATCATCGGGCCGATGTGCGGCGGGCAGCCGGTGCGCGTGATGTAGGCGCGGCAGTACGGCGCGAAGAAGCCGCCGGCGCCGGCGACCAGCGGCGGCGTGAACGGCATGTTCGGCGACAGCGCCCACATGGCGTTGCCCTCCGACTGCTTCTCGAAGGCGATGGTCAGCACGCGCTCGAAGAGGCCCGAGGCGACGTGCGTCACCGCCGTGAGCGCCGTCGACGCGCCGACCGAGCCGGCGGTGTGCACGCGCATCATCGGCTTCATGTGCGCGCCGATCGGCGCCGGCGAGGAACTGCTCGGGCTGCATCGACGCCCTCGAGCATGTCGGGCGCCTTGCCGATGACGATCGGCGTCGATGTCCTTGTGCTCCAGCCCGGCGTCGAGCGAGCGCGCGGTCGACCGCCTCGCGCACCAGGCCGGCGATGCTGACGTCGGCGCGCCGCGACGCTGTGCTTGCGTCTGCCCGACGCCGACGACTGCGACCGGGCGCTTCATGACCACCTCCGCTCGGTGCCGAGCACCCAGACGAGGTTCTGCTGCAGGCAGTGTCCCTGCGCGGCGTGCGCGATCGCGCGCCGGGCGTTCGGCACCGCCGCGCTCGCCGGCGCGACCGGAGAGCTGCCGGAACGACCTCGCCGAGGCGGATCAGGCCGGTCATCATGATCGGGTTGCCGCAGAGCGGCGCCGCCGGACGGATTGATCGCCGGCCCGCCGTCCTGCGGGCGAGCCCGAGCGCCTCGCGCAGGATCAGCTCCTCGGCCGGGCGTGAGCGCGCGTCAGCTCGACCACGTCGACCTCGCCGCGCGCTCGGCGAGGCCGGCCATCGCGAACGCCTTCTCGGCCGCGAGCGCGGCGCTGGCGCTGCGCGAGAGATCGCGGGCGCCGAGCGTCTGCAGCTCGGCGCGCTGATCGACGCCCTGGATCCACACCGGCCGGTCGCACATGCTTCTCGGCCTTGCCCTCGGCGGCGAGGACCAGGCAGGTGGCGCTCTCGCCGATCGGCGGCAGGTAGCCCTCGCGCAGCGGCTCGACCGCCCACGGCGTCCGCAGCAGCTCGTCCGCCGTGGCGGCGCTCGCGCACCTGGGCGTCGGGATTGCGCGCGCCGGCGGTGCGGTTGCGCGCCGCGACGGTCGCCAGGTCGCGGTCGGTCGCGCCGCGTGCGCGCCATGTACGCGCTCGCCTGCAGCGCCGCGGTCGACGTCGGGTCGAGGCCGATCGCGCGCCTGGTAGTACGGATCGAGCTGCAGGTTGAGCACGCGGTCCGGCTCGCCCTCCGACGTCTTGCCGTGGCCGACGACGATCGCGGTGTCGCACTCGCCGGCCTGCATGCGCAGCCAGGCGTAGTAGGCGCCGAAGGCGCGCGTCCATCTCGAGGTGCAGGTCCTGCCGCGCGCGGCCACGAGCCCATCACGTCGAGCGCGGCGACGAAGCCGAACGGGCGGCCGTCGATGTAGTCGGCCGAGCCGGCGATCTGGTAGTCGATCGCGTCGCGCTCGACGCCGCACTGGGCGAGCGCCTCGCGGACGACGGGGTAGAGCATCTCGCGTCGCCATGCGGTGCTCGTCGCGCGCGACGATCGGCAGCTGGGCGAAGCCGACGACGGCGACGTTCCGGAGCGTTGGCCATCAGAGGCGGTTGATGAACGACTCGAGCGGCGCGTCGGGCTCGCCGGTCGGCCGGAAGTAGAGGATGTCCTCGTGGTTGCCCTGTGCGCTCGCCGTCGGGCTTCCACACGGCCTCGACGCGCATGCCCATGCGGACCTCGTCCGGGCGTGCACTCCTGGATCAGCGCGAAGATCGAGATGTCGGCGCCGTCGAGCGCGACCGACGCGGCGACGTACGGCAGCTCGAGGTTGCGCCCGATCACCGGGATGTTGACGATGCAGAAGGTCGTGACGACGCCGCGGTCGGCGACGCTCGACGAGCTCGTCGCACGGCGCGAAGCTCTCGGGCGAGTTCGACCAGCGGCGGGACGAAGACCTTGCCGGTCTTCGAGCACTTCGAGCCGAGGATGTGCTTGTCCTTCAGCGCGCGCAGGTAGCGCGCGCGGTTGTCGCCGGCGACGTAGTGGTACGGCAGGTAGACCGTCGACTCGACGTACTTGACGGGTTCCTTCGGCGGCTCGTTCATCGGTGTCCTCACTCGCCGATCACCCGGAAGGAGGCGATGTCGCGGATCGATCCCGTCGCGCTCGTCGTCCGGCTTCCACACCGCCTCGACGCGTGCGCCGACCTGGAGCGCGTCGATGTCCTCCGTGACGATGTGGGCCAGCGCGGTGTCGGCGCCGTCGAGCTTCACGAGGACGAACGCGAACGGCGTCGTCGACGGGATGCAGCCGCTCGATCGGGTGGTGCACGACGGCGACGGCGGTGACCGTGCCCGGTGGCCTTCACCGCGCACCCACTCGCCGCCCTCGGCGGCCGTCGACCTCGGAGTAGCCGACCGGCGGGACGACCACGCCCTGGCCCGGCGACGCGCTGGCCCCAGATCGTCTTCTGCTCCTTCAGGCCGGCGAGGAAGCGGCCGATCGTCTCGCCGGTCGAGTGCTTGTACGGGAACTCCGTGGTCACGTCCTGGAACAGCGGCGCTTCGGGGGGGCGGCTCACGGCGGGGAGACGTAGCCGAACAAACGTTCGTTCGTCAAGGTGCGCGGCCCGGGCCGGAGCGCCATCGTGGGCTCGCTGGCCGACCGCGCCGGAGGCGGCTCGTCAGACGGCCCGAGACGGCACGATTGCAAATCGCTCCTTCAGGCGAAGGAACGGCGCCTCAAAGTACCTGTACGAGAGCCCGCTTAGGACAACGACCGTGGGAAGAGCCAACAAGAACGTGATCACAGGTGCGAGTGACGCAGCGACTTTACTCATCGACACCAGTCGATGGACGGCTGAAATCACCACGAGGTGAAAGACATAGAGCCCATCAGGAGATCTTCCCGAGGTAGCGAAGCGCCGGCATTGCGAGCAATCTAGCGAAACCCTGGTGACGCAGGGTGCCGACGAGTAGACATGCGGATGCAATCGCAGTCGCCGTATATTGGGTAACGGACGCACAGCTTTGTCGCTCGACGGGCCCGGCAAGGGCTGCGGCAGCAAAGGCGAGGACGCCCGCTCCCAGGCTGGCGAGCGCCGCTCTCTGCGAGAGATGTGCAATCAATTGCTGCGCGCGAGCGCCGGCAAGAGCGATCCCGAAGGCCAGCGGATCCAGGCGCGTTATGGTTGCCGCCCACATGAAGGGGTGCGGCAAATGCAAGAGAATGGTCAGGACCCTGGCCGCCATGGAGGAGGCCAGCATGATCGCAGCGATTCCGAGAACACCGCGTCCGTTCTTGAGCCACACGAATGCGACCAACGGCCACGTCAGATAGAACTGTTCCTCAAGTGAAACAGTCCAAAGAGGATTGAGGACCGACGAGGGGGCATAGCCATTCAGGGCGACGGTCCAGTTGCCCAGGAAGAACGGGAAAGACCACCCATGCAGATGGACCATGCGCGTATAGTCCAGCTCGCCATACCGGGGATTGGACCCACCGAGGCGAGGCAAGATGAGGAATGCCAAGACGAGCAGGGCGAAATAGAGGGGCCAGATGCGAAGGGCTCGCCTAACGTAGAACGCCGGTATCCGCAGCTTCCCGGTAGCGTTCCATTCGAGCAGAAGCAGTCGCGTGATCAGGAAACCGCTCAGGCATAGGAAGAGGTCGACTCCTGCCCAGCCAAAATCATGGATGGTCCATAGCAGGCCGCCCAGGATCGGGACCTCTGGGCTGATGAGTGGCGGCAGATGGTGGACAAACACGAAAAAGAACGCCAGGAAGCGAAGCCCGTCGAGCTGGGGAACATAGAATCGTGGTCCTGGCACTTGGCTCATCGATCGACGATGTTACTGGGAGCTCGTGCAGGTCGGCAAGCTGTCTTGGTTGGGCGGCGATGGTCACGATGGCCGTTGTTCGTGCTGCCGGTTGCCCACCGCGAGGCACTGCCGTAAGCACCGCGCGTGGCGACCGCGCAGACAGTGCTGGTGACCGGCGCTTCGTCGGGGATCGGAGCGGCGAGTTCTGTGTTGCTCGCCGCGCGCGGATTTTCGGTCTGGGGAACGAGCCGCCGCCCGCCGCCGCCGCCCGCGCCGGGCATGCGCTGGCTCGCGATGGACGTCCGCGAGGAGGCGTCGGTCGCCGACGGGGTCGCGCGCGTCGTCGCGGAGGACGGGCGCATCGACGCGCTCGTCTGCAACGCGGGCATCGGCATCTTCGGCAGCATCGAGGAGACGACGCTCGCGCGCGCCCGCGCGCAGTTCGAGACCAACGTGTTCGGCGTCCTCACCCTGATTCGCGCCGTCGTCCCCGCGATGCGGGCGCGGGGCGCAGGGCGGATCGTGGTGGTGGGGTCGCTCGCCGGCCGTGCCCCGATTCCGTTCCAGGCGCACTACTCCGCGACCAAGGCTGCGGTGGATTCGCTCGTCCAGGGCCTGCGGATGGAGCTGGATCCGTTCGGGATCGGCGTCTCGCTCGTCGAGCCCGGCGACATCAAGACCGCGTTCAACGACGCCACCGACTGGGGCGTCCCGGCGGATTCGACCTACGGCGACCGCATCCGCTCGTGCGAGACGGTGATCCGCGAGTCGCTCGAGAAGGCGCCCGGCCCCGACGTCATCGCCGCCGCCGTCCTGCGCGCCGTCACGGATCGCCGTCCGAGGGTGCGATACGCCGCCGGCCCGTCCTCGTGGCTGGTCCCGATCGCGCGCCGGCTCCTGCCCGACGCCGTCGCCCTCCGCCTCATCCGGTCGCACTTCAGAGTCTAGTCGCGGGGCGTGTCCTCGGCGCCTGTTCGCCCGGGAAGTGCTCTCGTCCCTACCCGTCGCCACGGTGGTGCTGCGGTTCCTCGGCCGATAGGGGGGCGCAACTTCGCGTAGTAGTATGGACTTGCTGCGCTGCCGTGCTTAACAACCAAGGAGGCAGCAGCTCGAGATCCGCGTGACGTAGCTGGGTGAGTTCGCGCATGTGTGCGATTTGAAGCAGCTCGGATCACACTCACGCTCGGTAGGCGGTCGGATCCGCAAGGGACGCCATCTGGCATGGGCCTTGCGTTCTTCCCCAAGGACGGTTCTCAACCCGCGTCACCGGGCGCGAAACGGAGAAGGATCATGAAGAAATCAGGAACGATCATGCTCGCGGCGATCGCCGCCCTGGGAATGTCGACGATCTCGACCGAGGCGAGCGCGCGCACCGAAACGGAGCGCGGCTCCCTTTCGTCGACCGGCGTCGACGACAACGCGTTCGGCAAAGTGAAGCTGAAGGTCCGCAATTCGTCCGATGGCCGCTTCGACATCGACGCGCGGAAGCTCGACGCGCGTACGACATACGACGTGCTGGCGAACAGCGTTCTGGTCGGCCGGTTCACGACGACCGGCAAGGGCCGCGGCCGCATCCACTTCCGCAGCCGCCGGCGCACCTCGAAGGACATGCTGCTCGGCTTCGACCCGCGCGGATCGTTGGTCGTCGTTCGGGATGACTCCGGACGCGACGTGCTCGCGGTGGCGCTCGCCGACACCGGGTCGGTCAGCGGTGGGGATGTGATCTGCTGCATTCCGGACGACCGCGGCCCCGAGTGCGAGGACCGAACGCCGGCCGAGTGCACGGCGCAAGGTGGGACGGCATCGACTGCGACGTCGTGTCTGCCGAACCCGTGCGCGGGCGGGCCGGCGCCGGCGGGGGGCCACGTGATCTGCTGCATCCCAGACGACAGCGGTCCGGAGTGTGAGGATCGCACCGCGGACCAGTGTGCGGTGCAGGGCGGCGTCGTGGTTCAGGCGACGTCGTGCGTCCCGAACCCCTGTGCGTCGTCCGTCCCGCCCGCCAACGCCGACATTCAGTGCTGCGTCGCGGACGACAGTGGCCCAAGTTGCGAGGATCGGACCCCCGCAGCGTGCGCCGTCGAGGGCGGCGTCAACGCGGGTGCGGGAACCTGCACGCCGAATCCGTGCACGTCGCTCCCGCCGCCGTCGGCGAGCGCGACGGTGATCGTCAAGTGCGAGCAGAGGGCGAATCGTTCGAAGATATCGGTCGACGGCAACAACCTCGCCGTCGGCAGCTATCAGGCACGTGCGATCTCGGGCGGCAACACCGCCACCGCGGCGGCGCGCCCGACCATCGGCGATGAGATACAGATCGACTTCGACAGCGACGGCGGAGACATCGCCGCCGGCGCCACGGCGATCCCCGCCGGCGTTCATCCAGGGGACGCCGCCGCAGGTGACGGGCGCGATCCTGACCGTCGGTGGCGTCGTCGTCGTCGAGGCAACGGTCAACTGCGTCGTGAAGTGACCGCGCCGCCTCAGCGCATGACCGCTGCGGCCATGGCGAGGGTGAGCGCACCCATCGCGGTCGAGTTGAGCATCGCCGACACCTGGTGGAGGCGGAGGAAGCGCGGGTCCTCGCCGTCGAGGTCGCGCAACCGTGGGAAGAGCCAGAGACCGGCGATCATGCACGCCATGCCGGCGGCCGTCGGCAGGGCGAGGCGGAGGGCCTCGGACTGCGGCAGCATCGGCCGTCCGAGCAGAACCGTCGCCAGCGCGACGAATCCGCAGGCGACACCGAGCAGGTAGCAGCGGGGGAACAGCGGGCGGAGCAGCCGGCGCGCGTCGCGCGGGGCGAACGTCCGATGCGCCACGGGGGTGACGACGAACGAGAGCAGCACGAGCGCCCCGAGCCACGTGCCGACCGCGAGGGCGAAGACGAGCCGCAGCATGGCGTCTGGCGCTCCTCCTAGCGCGGCAGGCCGAGGATACGCTGCGCGATCACGTTGCGCTGGATCTCCGACGTGCCGCCCATGATCGTCTCCGAGCGGGCATAGAGGAACTGGCGCGTGTGGGTGCCGTCGCGGAGCGCCCCGTGCGGGCCGACGAGCGCCAGCGCCAGATCCTGCAGGCGCTGGTCGGTCTCGCTGCCGAGGACCTTCTCCATCGAGCTCTCGGCGCCGGGGTGACCGGTCCGCAGCAGCCGCGTCAGGCTGCGGTAGCCGGTGAGGCGCAGGATCTCGACCTCGATGTGCGCCTGCGCGAGCCGCTGGCGGACGACCGGGTCGGCCAGCGACGCGCCGTGCCCGTCGCGCAGAAGCCCGATCAGCTGCTCGAGGCTGCGACGGATCTTCCGCTGGAAGACGAACGTCCACATCGGGCCGCGCTCGTGCTGGACGATGCCCATCGCGATCTTCCAGCCGGCGCCCGGCGCGCCCAGGCGATTCGCCGCCGGCACGCGCACGTCCTCGAAGAACACCTCGCAGAACTCGGCGTCGCCCGTCATCTGCGTGAGCGGGCGCACGCTGATGCCGGGCGTCTTCATGTCCACCAGCAGGAGGCTGATGCCGTCGTGCTTCGGACGGTCGGCCTCGGTGCGGCAGAGGAGGAAGCACCAGTCGGCGATGTCGGCGTTGCTGGTCCACACCTTCTGTCCGTTGACGACGTAGACGTCGCCGTCGGGCTCGCCCTTGCAGCGCAGCGCGCCCAGGTCGGACCCCGCGCCCGGCTCGGAGAAGCCCTGGCACCACAGCTCCGCACCGGAGACCATCGGGCCGAGAAAGCGCTGCTGCTGCGCCGGCGTCCCGTGCTGCAGCAGCGCGGGACCGATCAGGTCGACGTACGACTGCGCCGGCGGCCGCGGCGCGCCGGCGCGGTCGAGCGCCTGGTCGAAGAACCAGCGCTCGACGACGGTGGCGCCGCGCCCGCCCTGCGCGCGCGGCCAGCTGATCGCGGCCCAGCCGCCCTCGAACAGCAGCCGCTGCCACTCGCGCGCGACCTCGATCCACATCGGATCCTCGACCCGCGTCCAGCAGTGGTCGCGCCGCCACGCCGCCGGCAGCGTCCGCTCGAGCCACGCCTGCGCCTCGTCGGCGAACGCGAGTTCGGCGGGGGAAAAGGCGAAGTCCATCGCGCGCGGACCCTAGCATACGGGTACATGGGTCGCTCAAGCGTGCGCGCGGCGCGGACGTTGACATTGCGCGCGGGCGGATTGTAAGCCGCTCGGGCCATGCGTGTCGCAGTCAAACCCGGCTTCTTCACCGTTCCCGACGACCCGACCGTCGCCGCCCAAGCTGCTCGGCACCCGCTGCGAGGCCTGCGGCGAGTACTTCTTCCCGCGCCGCGCGATCTGCGCGCGCGAGTGCCTGTCGGAGCAGACTGCGCGAGGTCGAGATCGAGGCCGCGCGGCACGCTCTACAGCTACACCTTCGTGCACTTCCCGCTCTTCGGCTCGACCAACATCGAGCACATCGAGGGCTACGGCGTCGGGCAGGTCGACCTGCCCGAAGGGCCGCGCGTGCAGGTGCCGCTGGCCGGCAAGCAGGAGGACTTCCGCATCGGCATGACGCTCGCAGGCCGAGCTCGACGCGCTGCGCGAGGACGACGCGGCACGCGACGTCGTGATCGTCCGCTTCCGGCCGGTCGGAGGGTGGCACGATGAAGAACGTCGCCGTTCTCGGCGTCGGCATGTACCGCTTCGGGCATGTGGCCCGACAAGACCAACGCCGACATGGCGCGCGAGGCCGGCATGGCGGCGCTGCGAGGACGCCGGGCTGTCCTTCACGCGACGTCAAGCGGCCTACGTCGGCCACATCTTCGCGCACGGTCGATGACCGGCGTGCGGGTGATGAAGGAGTTCGGCCTCACCGGCATGCCCGATCCAGCGCATCGAGAACGCCTCGGCCACCGGCTCGGCCGCCTTCCGCGAGGCCTGCCTGGCGGTCGCGGCGGGCACTACGACGTCGTCATGGTGCTCGGCTTCGACAAGATGACGCACGATGATCCAGTCGAGCACCGGCGGCACCGCGCCGGAGAACATGGAGGACGCGATCCTGCCGGCGGCGTTCTTCGCCTGTGGGCGACGCGCCGCATGCACGAGCGCGGCACGAAGGCCGAGCACCTGGCCGCGCATCGCGGCGAAGAACTGCAACAACGGCGCGCTCAACCCGATGAGCCAGCGCCAGGCGACAGAGCCGGTCACGGTCGAGAAGGTGCTCGCCTCGCGCATGGTCGCCTGGCCGCTGACGACGATGATGTCGTGCCCGATCGGCGACGGCGCCGCGTGCGCCATCGTCGGCCGCGCCGACCTGGCGAAGAAGCTGCAGCCCGGATCGTCCGGTGGTGCGCGTCACCGCGTCGCACCTGCAGAGCGAGACGCTACGAGCGCGGCCACCTCTTCATGGGCCCGGTGGTCGGCCCGGCGCGCATGAGCGTCGACGCCTCGAAGGACGTCTACGACGAGGCCGGCCTCGGTCCCGAAGGACATCGACCTCGTGCAGGTGCACGACGCCTTCGCCATCGAGGAGCTCGAGTACTACGAGCTGCTCGGCCTCTGTAGCGAGGGCGAGGCCGAGGCGTGCATCGAGCGCGGCGACTTCGAGCTCGGCGGCCGCGTCCCGGTCTCGACCGACGGCGGCCTGATCGCGCGCGGCCACCCCGGCGGTCCGACCGGCCTGGCGCAGATCTGGGAGACGACGCTGCAGCTGCGCGGCGAGGCCGGGCAAGCGGCAGGTGCGACGAACGCGCGCATCGGCCTCTGCCACATGATGGGCGGCGGCAGCGTCTGCGTCATCCACGTACTCTGCGAAGCGCGAGCGTGACGGGACACCCGCGATGGAGGACGAGGCGTTTCGCGCCGAGCTGCGGGCCTGGCTCGCGGCGCATCTTCCTGCCGCGGCACCGCCGGACGACGAGGACGAGCGGCGCGAGTTCCAGCGCGCCTGGCAGCGCGACGCTCGCCGGCGGCGGCTGGGTCGGCATCCAGTGGCCGCGCGAGCACGGCGGGCGCGGCGCGACGCTGAAGCAGCAGATCATCTTCACCGAGGAGATGGCGCGCGCGCGCGCGCCGGAGATCCTCGACGCCGTCGCGGTCAACATCGTCGGCTCCGTCGCTGATCCACGCCGGCACGCCCGAGCAGCAGCAGCGCTACCTGCCGCGCATCCTGCCGGCCGACGAGGTCTGGTGCCTCGGCTTCTCCGAGCCGAACGCCGGCTCCGACCTGGCCTCGCTGCGCTGCCGCGCCGAGCGCGACGGCGACCACTGGGTCGTGAACGGGCAGAAGGTCTGGTCGAGCAAGGCGCACTTCGCCGACTGGCTGCTGCTGCTCGTGCGCACCGACCCGACGGCGCCGCAGCACAAGGGCATCAGCTGCCTGATCGTCGACATGCACGCGCCCGGGCGTCACCTGGCGGCCGCTGGTGCAGATCAGCGGGCGGCGCGAGTTCAACGAGGTCTTCCTCGAAGACGTGCGCGTGCCGGTCGAGAACACCGTCGGGCCCGGTGAACGGCGGCTGGCCGCTGATCCGCGCCGCGCTGGCGCACGAGCGCGGCACGCTGTGGGCCTTCGACTTCAAGATCCGCCTGCAGAACGGCGCGCTCGCGCTCGCCGACCTCTACCGCCGCTGCGCGACGGCGGGCCGGGCGCGCGCGACCTCGCGGCGCTGCGCCAGCAGGTGGCGCAGGCGTACATCGAGTCGGAGGTCTTCGCGCGCGCACACGCTGCGCATCCTGCCGCAGCTCGCACGGCGGCGACGCCGGCACCGACGCGGCGCTGCAGAAGCTCTTCGGCAGCGAGATCCAGCAGCGCGCCTGCGAGCTGGCGATGGCGCTCGCGGGCGCCTACGCGCAGCTCGGCACGGCGACGCCGCACGCGATCGACGGCGGCGACTGGCAGGAGCGCTACCTCTACTCCCGCTCGGTGACGATCTCGTCGGGCACGTCGGAGGTCCTGCGCAGCCTGCTGGCGCAGCAGGCGCTCGGTCTGCCGCGCGGATGAACGTCCACGACCTGATCCGCGAGGCGCCGCGATTCCATCTCGACATGGGCTGGCGGGACGTGTCGCTCCGTGCCTCCGATGACGTCCTCCTGGCGATCGACGCCGTCGTCCGCCCGGGTTGGCGGACGCTCGAAACCGGCGCGGGCGTGAGCACGGTCGTCTTCGCGCTGCGGGGCGCCTCGCACACGGCGGTGGTGCCCGCGGCGCACGAGGTCGAGCGCATCCGGGTGTGGTGCACCGACCACGGCATCGCCACCGATGCGGTGACGTTCCACGTCGCGCCGTCGGAGGCGGTGCTGCCGCGGCTCGACCCGACGCCGCTCGACCTGGTGCTGATCGACGGCGGTCACGCGTTCCCGACGCCATTCATCGACTGGTACTACACGGCGGCGCGACTGCGGATCGGCGGGCTCCTGCTCATCGACGATGTCAACCTGTGGACGGGGCAGGTCCTGAAGGAGTTCCTCGAGGCCGAGCCCGCATGGGTCCTGCGCGAGGAGTTCGGGCTGCGTGCCGTCCTCTTCGAGAAGGTGGGCGAGCTCCTCGCGCAGACGGAATGGACCGAGCAGCCGCTCGTCGTCCGGCGGAGCCTCGTCCCCGGGACGTTCGGCTATCGCTGGCGCGCGGCGCTCGCCATTCTGCGTCGGGGCGGCGTGTCCGCCGTCATGCGCGCCGCACGGCGCTGACTGGCCGAATCGCGTCCGCCCGTGCTACGCGCCCCGCATGCCCAATCCGAACATCTACCTGCACGAGATCATCGACATCGTCGGTGCGGGCTCCGAGCCGTACAAGCAGCACACCGGTGAGGGCTGGTCGGGGCGATGGCGACAGCGGAGCTCCGAGCTGGTCGGGCTGTGGCAGCAGTCGGGATCGACCGGCGACTGGCCGCGGGTGATCAACCTCTGGGAGATGGGCGGCTGGGACCACTGGGCGGAGATCCTCGAGCGGCAGTACTCCGGCGAAGGGCAGCCGCCGGCGCTCCGCGCCTGGTGGACGCGGGCGCTCAAGTGGCGCTCCGGGGGCCACGACCGCATCCTCGAGGCGGCGCCGTTCAGTCCGACGCGCGCCGAGTTGATCGAGCGCGGCGTCCGCGGCCGGGCGTGCATCCAGGAGATCGCGACCGTGCGTGCCGGGCAGGTCGAGCAGTACCTCGACGCCGTCGCGAGCCGTTGGCTCGAGCCGGCGGCGCGCCGCGGGTTGACGCTGCTCGGCGCGTACCGCGTCGCCATGCGCGACGACGAGGCGGTGCTGCTCTGGTGTCTGCCGACGCTGCGCGCGTTCACCGATCACCTGAAGGACGCGGCCGGCAGCCGCGCCTGGCACGAGGCTGCGCGCACCTGGCGGACGTCGTACCGCGAGACGCTCCTCGTCCCGAGCCGGTGGTGCGTCGTCCATCCCGATTGGTCCGACCGCAAGCCGGCCTTGGCTCCGCGCCGTCGTCGTCGCTAGACTCGGGCGCCATGGAGACGCTTCGTATCGAGACGGCCGACGGCGTGCGGTCGATCGTCCTCAGTCGCGCCGCCGAGTACAACACGATCACCCCCGCGCTGCGTGACGAGCTGGCGCAGGCGATCGACGACGCCGACGCCGACCGGGACGTGCACGTCATCCTGCTGCGCGCCGAGGGACCGGCCTTCTGCGCCGGCTACGGCCTCGACTGGTCGACCGCGGCGCAGGTCGAGGAACGGGCGCTCGAGGACGGGCGGACGGAAGCGCGTGTGGGACTCGGTCGCCGACCTGCGGATGATGAAGCGCTTCGTCGATACGTACATGAAGCTCTGGTACGCGCAGAAGCCGACCATCGCCGCGGTGCAGGGGTGGTGCATCGGCGGCGGCACCGACATGGTCCTCTGCGCCGACATGATCATCGCCGGCGAGGGCGCCAGCTTCGGCTATCCCCCGTCGCGGGTCTGGGGCACGCCCACCACCGCGATGTGGGTCTACCGCATGGGTCTCGAGCGGGCGAAGCGCTATCTCCTCACCGGCGACGAGATCCCGGCGCGCACGGCGCAGGAGATCGGACTCATCCTCGAGGTCGTGCCCGACGACCGCCTGCAGGCCCACGCGATGGCATTCGCACGGCGCATGGCCCGCGTGCCGGTGAACCAGCTCGTCATGCTGAAACTCCTCTGCAACCAGACGGTCGAGAACATGGGCCTCACGTCGAGCCGCACCCTGGGGACCCTCTTCGACGGCATCGCCCGCCACACCCAGGAGGGCCTCGACTTCGTCGGCCGCGCACGCGACGTCGGCTTCCGTCAGGCCGTCCGCGAGCGCGACGACCCGTTCGCCGACTACGGCAGCCGCCCGCGAAAGAAGGAGTAGCCGATGCCCACCCACATTCCCGCGCCGACGCGCATCGCCGCGGCCGGCAACAAGCCGAAGGAGATCGCCGAGTACGTCGGCCGCGTGAACAGCAAAACGTCCGCGGTCAGCGTCGCCCACATGAAGAGCCCGCCGGGCTGGGTCGAGCCCGGCCAGACGCCGCGCTTCGACGAGTACACGCTCGTGCTGCGCGGGATGCTCAGGGTCGAGCATCGCGGCGGGACCATCGACGTCCGCGCCGGGGAGGCGGTGATAGCCGCCGCGGGAGAGTGGGTGCGCTACAGCTCGCCCGAGGCCGACGGCGCGGAGTACGTCGCCGTCTGCGTGCCGGCGTTCTCGCCGGACACCGTTCACCGCGACGGCTGAGCGTTCACCGACCCGGGCCCGGCGGATGTACCGCCGGGCCCGGCGCCGGATGGGTCAGGTCACGGCTCGAGGAAGATGCTCTTCTTGTTGAGCTTCCACCCCTTGGCGTACTGCGTCCAGACGCCACGCGTCGTCCACTGACGAGTGCCGACGTGCACGCGGCTCGTCATATCGGCGATTGCGCCGTCGAGTTGGCCGTAGGCGACGACGAGGAGCTTGTACGAGTCGCCCGCCGGCTTCGCCGTCACGACGGCGATGCCGCCGCCGGTCTTCGCGGCCTTGTCCTTGTACTTGAAGCCGCCGTTCGTCTTGGCCTCGATCAGGTTCTCGAGGAGGGACGACCGGAAGATGACGGTCTGTCCGTTGGTGAGCTCGATGACCAGCTGGTTCCCCGCCAGGTCGACGGTGTCGCCCGTGGTCACGATGAGCCGCCCGTGGACCTTGAGCTCGTCGAGGGCGGTTCCGAACCTGATCTTCGACGGATCGCCGCAGACCGGCGGCGTGCAGTTGTTCTGGCAGGCATCCAGCGACTGGTTCGGATGCTGCGGATTGCAGCCCGAGACGGAGTTGGCGTCGTCGCACGTTTCCGGGGGCTGGACGACGCCGTCACCGCAGTAGGTGCAGTCGCTACGGCACGGGTTCCCGTTGGGCGGCTGGGCCCCACCCGGCGGGTCGCAGGTCTCACCCGGATCGAGGATGCCGTTGCCGCAGCTCGACGCGCAGAGCGGGTCGGGGCTGTGGACACAGAGGAAGCTCGACCCCGCGGAGTTGCAGGTGTCGATCGTGCAGGCATCGTTGTCGTCGCAGTTCACCGGGGGGTTGCTGCAGACGAAGCCGTCGCCTGCGGACGAGCAGACGTCTTGCGTACACGGATCTCCGTCGTCACACAGGGTCGGAGTCTCCGGGTTGCACTCGAGCGCGGCGCGACCGGTGCGTGGGCCGGCCAGCAGCAGGGCCAGACCCAGAGCCGCGATCGCGCCGGCCCCGGCCAGGGTGAGGTTCACGTGGCCTCGCATCCTCGATCGTTGCCGGAGATGTGTCATGTCGCTGTCCCCTCTCGTCTTGGCCGCGCGGCACCGGACGAGGCGTCACGCGGGCGTGTGCGACAGAGCCGATCCAGACGGAACCCGAGCTCACTAGCTCGCTAACACTCGAGAGCTAACGAGCGGGAAGCATCCTTGTCAAGACAATAATTTCAGACGACCACGTGCTGCCAGCGGCCGGAGCGGAACCGCCACCCCTTCAAGGCGGCCCGCGCCACGTAGTCGCCGATCAGGGCGAACCACACCCAGAACAGGCCGAGGCCCAGCCAGCGGCTGGCCACATAGGCGCCGCCCAGCCGGCAGGCGTAGAACCCGACGACCACGGCCCAGAGCGGGAATCGCGTGTCCCCGGCCCCTCGGAGCGCCCCGCCGAGGGTGAAATCGATCGCCATCAGCGGCTGCGCCGCGGCCAGGACCCGGATGAAGGCCACGGCGTCGTCGACCACGGCGGGGTCGTCGACGAAGGCCCGGGCGATTGGACGCGCCGCGGCAAAGATGACGATGCCGCCCACGGTCATGAGCCCTATGGCGAGGCGCGTCGCGGCCCATCCGCTGCGCTCCGCCAGCGAGGGACGGCCGGCGCCGAGGTTCTGGCCGACGAGCGTCGCCGCCGCGAGGCCGAAGCCGACCCCGGGCAGAAACGAGAGCGCGAGGATGCGCACGCCGATGAAATACGCGGCGACGGCCGCCGTGCCGTAGCGGGACGCGCAGAGCAGGTAGAGGAAGAAGCCGAGCTGCATGAGCATCTGCTCAGCGGCGGTGGGGCTGCCCACCGCCAGAACCCGGCGAATCACGTCGGTTCGGATTCGCCACGGGCCGTGGGGGAGGCGCAACCGGAGCCGGCCACGCGCGAGCAGCCAGAGCCCGAGCGCGGCGCCGCACGTGAAGGCGAGCGCCGTTGCCGTCGCCGAGCCCACGACGCCGAGCGCTGGCATGCCGAAGTGGCCGAAGATGAGCACCCAGTTCCCGATCACGTTCACCACGTTCACCAGGACCCCGACCACGAGCGGCGTCCGCGTGTCGCCCGAGCCGCGCAGCGCCGACCCGATGACGAAGAGGACCGCCTCCGGCGGGACGGCGAGCATGATGACGCGCACGAAGGGCGCGCCGAGCGCGACGACCGACTCGTCGACGCCGAAGGCGCGCACCAGCGGCGGCGCCCAGACGAGGACGGGAATGATCGCCAGCAGCGAGAGGCCCAGCGCGGTGAGCACCGACTGCCTGAGGACCTCTTCAGCCTCGCCCGCCCGCTGCGCGCCGACCGCGCGCGCGACCAGGGCGACCGTGCCGGTGCCGACGGCCGCGAGGACGATGCTCGCCGCGCCGAGGACCTGCGCGCCCACGCCCACGGCGGCGACGGCCGTCGCGCCGAGGCGCCCGACCATCAGCGTGTCGATCAATCCGACCAGTGACTCGAGCGCGAGCGCGAGGATGACGGGCCAGGCCAGCGTCCAGATGGTGCGGACGAGGGCAGTCGGCTCGGCGCGGCGCGAGGGCGGAACGGCGTCGGCCTCCGCGGCGCGGGCGGTGGACACGGTGTCCGGAGGCAACCGGATCGTCCCCCCCGAGTCAAGGTGCGTGCGCGCTTGCGCTCGCTGACGGCGCCGCGACATGCTGCACGCATGAACCTCGACGTCCGCGGGCATCCGCTCCACACCCGCGCGCTCTCGGTCACGCTCGATCAGCGAGCCGACGGCGATCTCGACGTGCAGGGGGTCGTCCTCGACCTGCGGAAGAAGGGCTTCGTGCCCGTCGGCGGCGAGCTCCAGGGTGCCGGCATCGTCCACCACATGCGGCTCGGGGGCGTGGTCGATCCCGCCACCGCGACGCTCCGCAGCCTCGCCGGCGAGCAGCCGAGCGTCGCGTTCGAGGCCTCGGCCGCGACCGAGGGCGAGAGCTGCCGGGATCCGATCGGCCGCGTGCGCGCGCTCGCAGGCGCCGCGCTCGACGCGAGCTGGGGCCGGCGGCTCGGCGACGAGATCGGCGGTCCGCGCGGCTGCTCGCACCTGCTGACGCTCGGGCAGCTCCTCGGCCCGACGGTGGCCTGGGCGCTCGCCCGCGAGCGCGCGCTGCACGGCGAGCGACCCGCCCGTCCGGCGGGTCAGCGGCTCTTCCGCCGCGACGTGATCGCCGACGGACACGAGCCGGCGCCGGGTCGCGTCGCCGTCGCGCTGCAGCTGACCGACCTGCACGTCGCGCCGACGCCGGCGCGCGTGCGGACGACGATGGAGCGCTTCGCCGCAGAGCTCGAGGTCCGCGCCCTTGCGGAGGTCGACCTGAAGACGTGGTCGCTCGTGTCGGTGACGCTGGCGGAGCGACGGCGCACCAGCGCCGATCTCGAGACGGCGCCCTGGCGCGATCGGCCTGACGCGGTGGATGGCCTCGCGGGCCTCAGCATGGCGCGGGGTGTGACCGCGACGCTGCTCGAGCGGCTCGGCGGACGTCCCGACGATCGGCCCGTGCTCGACCTGCTGCTGACACTGGCGCCCGCGCTCATCCAGACCATGGCCGCGCTGTCGGAGGCCTTCCCCGCGGTTGCCCGCGCGCAGGGCTGGTACGTCGGCATGGGGAGCCGGCCGGACTCCTGCTGGATGTGGCGGGCCGACGGCCCGCTCATCCGCAGCCGCGTCGACGAGGACCCGCCGCTCTTCCGCGGCTGAGCGCTGCTACTGCGTCAGCGCCGCGATCTGCATCAGGAAGGGCAGGTCGCCCTCGACGCGCAGCTTCCCGGTCATGAACGCTTCCTGGCCGTTCAGCTTCCCGGTCTGCATGTCGAGATACTCGGGCAGCTTCATCTTCATCGTGACCCGCGGCGTGGCGGCGTTGTTGAACGCCATCTCCATCGTGAAGGGCTCGGTGCCCTCCCGCGCGAGCTCGAGGGCCATCGTGCCCTTGATCGCGTTCACCCGCGAGGCGTTGTCCGGGCGGCCCTGACGCCCCTGGGGCAGGAGCAGCGTGAGCGAGCAGCCGTTGCGCCCGAGCGCGCAGTCCCGCCAGGCGTCCGTCGACATCGTGAACGTCAGCGGTGCCTCGGTCGTGCCCGTCTCGACGACCATCTTCCCGTCGCCGATGCGGACGATCCAATCGCCGCCACCGTCGCCGATGAGGTGGTACTGGAGCGTGATCGGTGGCGCCTTCGCCGCGTCGGGCTGCGCGGCGAAGCCGAGCGGCAGCAGCTGCTCGAAGAACTGCGCCGGGGTCGTCGTCTCGGGCAGGGGTGGGAACTGCGGCTGGTCGGCCATGCGGGGGTTCTGCCACCGTCCGTCGCGGGCGACAAGGCGGCAGCTCCGAACGGTCGCCGTCCGGTGGCCAACGGCTGTCAGGCGAGCATCAGCCGCATGGGCTCGAGGCTGCGGTCAGCCAGCCGTTTCGGCCATGATGCGCAGCGCCTCGGGCTGGATCGTGGCGCAGATGATGGTCGAGACCGGCGAGTCCTTCCAGCGCTGCAGACGATCCTTGATGCGCGCCGCTGGCCCGACCAGTGCCACCTCGTCGACGAGCTGGTTCGGCACCAGTGCCGTCGCCTCGTTCTTCTTGCCCGAGAGGTAGAGGTCCTGGATCTGCGCCGCCTCGCCTTCGAAGCCATAGCGGCAGGCGAGCTCGTTGTAGAAGTTCTTGCCCTTGGCGCCCATGCCGCCGATGTAGAGCGCGAGCTGGGGCTTGATCACGTCCAGGCACGCCTGGACGTCGTCGCCGACGATGACGGTGACCGAAACGGCGACGTCGAACTGCGACGGCTGCTTGCCCGCCTTGGCGAAGCCCGCCTGGAGCGATGGCCCGTACACCTTCGGTGCGCGCTCCGGCGAGAAGAAGATGGGCAGCCAGCCGTCGGCGATCTCCGCCACCTGCGCGACGCTCTTGAGCCCCGTGGCGGCGACGTAGATCGGCAGATCCTTCCGCCCGTGCAGGATGCTCTTGAGCGGCTTGCCGAGGCCGGTCGCACCAGGGCCCGTGTAGGGGATCTGGTAGTGCTCGCCGTGGTGCTCGACGGCCTTCTCGCGCGCGAAGATGGTGCGCACGATCTCGATGTACTCGCGCGTGCGCTTGAGCGGCTTGCCGTACGGCACGCCGTGCCATCCCTCGACGACCTGCGGGCCGGAGACGCCGAGCCCGAGGATGAAACGGCCGCCCGAGAGCTGGTCGAGCGTCGTCGCGGTCATCGCGGTCATCGCTGGGGTGCGTGCGGGCATCTGCATGATCCCGGTGGCGACGTGGATCTGCTTCGTCTGCGCGGCGATCCACGCGAGCGGCGTGACCGCGTCCGAGCCGTAGGCCTCGGCCGACCACACCGAGTGGAAGCCCAGGCGGTCCGCCTCCTGGATGAGCGGCATGTTCAGCCGCATCTGCGAGCCCGAGTAGCCGACGTTCAGTCCGAATCGCATCCGCCGTGAATGGGTCGATGGCGCAGCCGAGTCAAACCAGGCATACGCCCGCCATGGCCCTCGAATGCTGGTTCGAGTTCGCGAGCACCTACTCCTATCTCGCCGTGCCCCGCGTCGAGGCGACGGCCCGCGCGGCCGGGATCACGGTGGCGTGGCGGCCGTTCCTCCTCGGACCGATCTTCGCCGCGCAGGGTTGGAACGACTCCCCTTTCAACATCTACGAGGCGAAGGGGCGCTACATGTGGCGTGATCTGGAGCGGCGCGCGGCCCACTACGGCCTGCCGTTCCAACGGCCGTCCCGCTTTCCGCGGAACGGGCTCGTCGCGGCACGCGTCGCGCTGGTGGCCGACGGGGAAGGGTGGTGCAACGCCTTCGCGCCGGCGGTCTACCACGCCAACTTCGCCGAGGACCGCGAGATCGGCGAGCCGGCGGTGATCGCCGAGATCGTCCGCGCGCTCGGCCGTGACGCCGACGCGGTGCTCGCGCAGGCGCAGTCGCCCGCGATCAAGGACGCGCTCCGCGAGCAGACCGCCGCCGCGCAGGCGATCGGCATCTTCGGCGCGCCGACGTTCGTCGCCGGCGGCGAGCTCTTCTGGGGCGACGATCGCCTCGACGACGCGATCGCCTGGCTCGGCCGGGCCGGCTGATTCAACCCGCCCGGCGCTCGCGCATGGCGGGCGCCAACGCGTGCACCCGCATCGCGAGGCCGCCGCGGGGGCGGAGCGTCAGTGTCGGCTCGGGCTCGACGGGGCGGTCGTCGACCATTGCCAGGCGGTAACGCTGCAGCGTCATCGCGACGATGATCTGCGCTTCCATCAGGGCGAAGGCTTCGCCGATGCAGAGCCGCGGCCCACCGCTGAACGGGAAATAGGCGAAGCGGGGACGGGTGCGCTCCTGCCCGGGGCGGAAGCGCTCGGGATCGAATCGGTCCGGATCGTCCCAGATGGCCGGGTGGCGGTGCGTCACCCACGGCGACAGGTTCACGAGGATGCCCGCCGGGATGTCGAAGCCGCCGATCGAGTCGGCGGCGATCGTCTGCCGCGCGATGCCCCAGACCGGCGGGTAGAGCCGCATGGCCTCCTCGACGACCATCCGGGCCAGCGGGAGCTGCGGCAGGTCGCCGAGTGTCGGGGGGCGGTCGCCCAGGACGGCCAGCGTCTCGGCACGTGCCTGCTCGGCGATCCCAGGGTGGCGCGCGAGCAGGTACCACGTCCAGGCGAGCGCCGCGGCGGTCGTCTCGTGGCCGGCGAGGAGGAAGGTCATGACCTCGTCGCGCAGCTGGCGCCGGCTCATGCGCTCGCCGGTTCCCTCGTCGCGCGCGGACATGAGCATGCCGAGCAGGTCGTCACCCGGATCGCCGGCGCTGAGCCGGGCGTCGATCAGAGCGTACACCAGCGCGTCGAGGACCTTCGCAGCCCGGCGGAACGCACGGTTCCGCGCGGTCGGAAACCAGATCGGCGAGACGAGGTAGCTCATCGCGCGAAATGCCGTGACGTCGAGGGCGACGCGCAGCGCGCGACCCGCGTCGGCGGCCTCGCCGGAGAGGTCGCGGCCGAAGAGCGTCTCGCCGACGATGGTGAGCGCCAGAGCGTTCATCTCCGCGGCGACGTCGACCGGCGCCCCCCGGTGGGCGGCCGTCTCCCAGCTGGCGAGGCGCTCGTCGGTCCGCCGCACCATCGTTTCGGCGAAGCCGGCGATGCGTTCGCGGTGGAAGGCGGGCTGCGCGAGCCGCCGCTGCCGGCGCCAGAACGCGCCCTCGCTGGTGAAGAGCCCTTCGCCGATCAGGATCTTGACGCGATCGATGACCGGGCCCTTCACGTAGTTCTGGTTGTTGTCCTGGAGCACGTGTTTCACGCCGTCCGGGTGGTGGATCAGGTAGACGTGCATCGGCCCCAGCCCGAGGCGAGCCACGTCCCCGTATTCGCGAGCGATATTGGCGATGAAGCCGAGCGGATCGCGGCGCATGGCGCGCGCCGGACCAAACGGCGTCCAGTAGGACGGGCCCGGGGGCCGCCGTGACGGGGCCGTGCTCATCGCATCGAGTCTGGCAGCGGGGTGCCTGGCTCACAAGCCGAGGCCTCCCCAATTCGAGGGATGTGCGCCTGCGGCCAACGGCGGCATGTCGCCCTCCATGGCGAGCGCGAGCGACCAGATTCCCGACCGGACCCGGAGGCCCCACCCCGAGGTCGTTCCGCGCCGCGGCCCTGGCGACGACAGCGCCATCGCCGACGCGCTCGAGATCATCCGGGCGATGCCCGGAGAGCGGCCCGGCGCAGCTTCCCGCTCGCCGTCCGGGGCAGGGCCTCGACGAGAGTGAGGCGACGAGGCAGCTGATGCGGCGCGAGGACGTGGCCGCACGCCTCCCGTAGCTCGGCGAGCGTCGGAGCGCTTCCGGGCCGGGCGACGATCCAGGCGCCGACGACGTGACCCCACTCCGGGTCGGCGACCGCGGCGACGGCGGCGTCGACCACCCCTGGATGCCGGAGGAGCGCCCCTTCGACCGTGGCGGGATCGACGTTCTCGCCGCCGCTGACGATGACGTCGTCGCGCCGGCCGTGGACGACGAGGCTGCCGTCGTCCACGAGCCGACCCCGGTCGCCGGTGCCGAGCCAGCCGCCGGCAGTCGCGGTACGGATCGCCCCATCCGCGTCGAGGACGCCGGGGGAGACGGTCGCGCCGCGGACCTGGATCTCGTCGTCGACGATTCGCAGCTCGGTGGTCACCAGCGGATGCAGCGCGCGGCTCCCGGGGATGGCGGTGGCGACCTGCGACGCCGCCTCGGTCAGCCCGTACGTCGGGGTGGCCGGCAGACCGGCGCGTATCGCGCGCTCGAGCAGATCGGGGTCGGCGCCCGCGCCGCCGACGAGGACGCAGCGCAACGCTGGCGGCCGTTCGCGCGCCGCGGCGAGCACCCGGGCGAGCGTCGTCGGGACCAGCGAGGCGAGCGTGATGCCGTCGTGAACGAGCGCGTGCGCCACGCGATCGGCGTCGAACCGGCGGTGCAGGACGACCGTCGCGCCGGTGATCGCGGCGCGGAGCACGATCGCCAGGCCGCCCACGTGCGTGAGTGGCAGACAGGCGAGCCAGCGATCGTCGTTGCGATGCCCAAGATGGGAGGCGCTCGCGAGCGCGCTCGCGAGGTGGTTCCCCGCCGTGAGGACGACCGCCTTCGGCATGCCGCTGGTCCCCGACGTGAAGAGGACCGTATGCGGCGCCGCGAGATCGAGGGGGGACGGGGGATCCGGCGCAGCGTCGGGCCGTGGGCTGGTTTCGTCCAGGGTGAGCGTCACGCGCGCCAGCGCCGCCTGGCGCTGGGTTTCGTCGGCCGGGAGACGGGGGTCGAGGAGCACGAGCGTGCCCCCGGCTCGCGGCACCGCGTGGATCAGCTCGACCAGCGTGCATCCGTTCGGCAGGCGGACGCCGATGCGGGTGCCGGGTGTCACGCCGCCGGCGCGCAGGCCGGCCGCGATGCGTGCGACCCGGGCATCGAGCGCGTGCCAGGACAGGGACGTCCCCTCATCCACGAGCGCGGGATGATCCGGTCGGATGCGTGCCTGCCGGGCGAGCCAGTCGGGACCGGTCACGCGGCCTCGGCAATGCGCCAGCGGGCGAGCGCGGCCGCGTCGATCGTGATCCCCAGCCCGGGTCCCGGCGGTGGCGCCATCTCCGGTCCGTCTCCGATCTGCTGAACGATCAGGTCGCCCGCGAGCAACCTGCCGGTTGCGACCCCGCAGGGCGGCGGATCGTCCAGGATGAGTGCCAGGTGCAGCGCGGCGGCCGTGCCGATGCCGGTGTCGATCGCCGTGGTGACGACCGCCTCGAGTCCGGCCCGCTCCGCCGCGCGTGCGGTGGCGACCCCGCGTGCCAATCCGCCCGTCTGGACGACCTTCACGACGACGACGTCGGCAGCGCCCGCGAGCATCGCCACGCTGGCGGGACCGGTGACGCTCTCGTCCGCGGCCACGCGGACGCCGCCGGCGCGGCGTACCGCACGGAGCGCCGCGATATCGCCGGCCGGGACGGGCTGCTCCAGCCAATCGAGGGGAAGGTCGTGGAGGCATCGCGCAGCCGCGATCGCGCCGACGGTGTCGAAGCAGCCGTTCGCATCGGCGCGGATGTCCAGATCCGGCGCCGCGGTGCGCGCCGCCTCGAGCCGGGCGACGCTGCGGCCGAGGTCGCGATCGATCTTCATCTTGATGCAACGGAAACCGCGCGCGAGGGCGCGGGCGGCGGCATAGGCACAGGCCTCGGGCGGACCCGCGTCGATCAACGCGCTCGCCTCGACGACCGCGCGGCGTGCGCCGCCGAGCAGCGCCGCGACGGGCTGGCCGGTCGCGCGGCCGACCAGGTCGTGCAGCGCCACGTCGACGCCGGCCGCCGCGGCCGCATCGAGTCGTCCCGCCGCGGCGAGGAGGGCGTCGAGCTGGGCGAGGTCGGCACCGACGAGCCAGCGCATCGCCTCGGTCAGCGCGGTGCGGGTCGCCGCCCGCGCGGTCGCCATGGCTGCTGGGTGCGGCGTCGCCTCGCCGAGGCCGACGCTGCCGGCGGCGTCGTGGAGGCGGACGACCCAGCCGTCGCGATGGGTGATCGGTCCGCGCCCCGTCACCAGCGGCACGCGCAGCGGGATGGAGAATGGGATCATCTCCGCGCGCCGGATCACCATGCGAGGCCACCCGCGAGGAGCGCGCCGAACACGAGGTGGAGGCGCGCGGTCGCGGCCAGCGCCGCGTTGAGCGCCGGACCGTCCGTCCGCGTCAGCACGGCGCGCACCGGGGCGACCGCGAGCGGCATGGCGCCGAGCGCCACCAGCACGGCGGGCGCGGAGAAACCGAACGCCAGCGCGCCGAGGGCCGCGAACGCCGTCCCCACGACCGCAACGTAGACGGCACGCCCGACGCCGCGGCCGAACCGCACCGCGAGCGTGCGCTTGCCGCGCGGCGGTCGCCGTCGACGTCGCGGACGTTGTTGACGACGAGGATCGCGCTCGCCATCAGCCCGACGGGAAGCGACGCCGCGAGCGCGGCCGGCGAGACGCGTCCCGCCTGCACCAGCTCGGTGCCGCAGACGCCGACCGGCCCGAAGAAGAGGAACACGAACACCTCGCCGAGACCGTGATAGGCGAGCGGCCAGGGGCCCGCCGTGTAGGCGACGCCGGCGGCGATCGCCGCGGCCCCGGCGAGCGCGACGGGCCAGCCGCCCGCGGCGATCAGCACGAGGCCGAGCGTCGCGGCGACGGTGAACGCGAGGATGCCGCCGCGCGCGACCGCGCGCGGCGCGAGCAGTCCCGCCTGGGTGACGCGGACGGGTCCCAGCCGATCGGGGCCATCGGCGCCGCGGCGGAAGTCGGCCCAGTCGTTCACCAGGTTCGCGCCGACCTGCAGGGCGAGCGCCGTCGCCAGCGCCACGAGCGCGAGGCCGGGCCGCAACGCGCCGGCGCGCGCGGCGGCGGCGCTGCCGACGAGCACCGGCGCCACCGCCGCGGGCAGGGTGCGCGGCCGGAGCGCCAGCAGCCAGGCGCCGCGCGCGGGTCACGGCAGCCGCGGGAAGCGGGCGAAGTCGGGCGTCCGCTTCTCGAGGAACGCGTGCTTCCCCTCCTGCGCCTCGTCGGTCATGTAGTAGAGCAGCGTCGCGTTGCCGGCCAGCTCCTGGATGCCGGCGAGCCCGTCGGTGTCGGCGTTGAACGCGGCCTTGAGGCAGCGCAGCGCCATCGGCGAGTGCGTCAAGATCTCGCGGCACCAGCGCACCGTCTCGGCCTCGAGCTCGGCGAGCGGCACGACCGTGTTCACGAGTCCCATCTCGAGCGCCTGCTGCGCGTCGTACTGCCGGCAGAGGAACCAGATCTCCCGCGCCTTCTTGTGGCCGACGATGCGCGCCAGGTAGCCTCGCGCCGTAGCCGCCGTCGAAGCTGCCGACGCGCGGGCCGGTCTGGCCGAAGACCGCGTTGTCGGCGGCGATGGTGAGATCGCAGACGACGTGCAGCACGTGCCCGCCGCCGATGGCGTAGCCCGCGACCATGGCGATCACCGGCTTCGGCAGCGTGCGGATCTGGCGCTGCAGATCGAGCACGTTGAGGCGCGGCACGCCGTCGTCGCCGACGTAGCCCCCGTGGCCGCGCACGCGCTGGTCGCCGCCGGAGCAGAAGGCGTCGGGTCCCTCGCCGGTGAGGATGACGACGCCGACCTGCGGGTCCTCGCGCGCGGCGGTGAACGCGTCCGCCAGCTCGATCAGCGTCTGCGGCCGGAAGGCGTTGCGCACCTCGGGCCGGTTGATGGTGATCTTGGCGATGCCGTCCGCGGTCTCGTAGCGGATGTCGGTGTAGGAGCGCGCAGGACGCCAGTCGGTCGACACGGATGCCTCCTTCAGGCCGAGAGGAAGGCCTCCACCGCCGCGGTGAACGCGGCGGGGTTCTCGAGATGGGTGGTGTGGCCGGCGTCCGGCACGACGCACACGGTCGGGTGCGGCAGGCGCTCGGCCATCGCCTGCGCGACGGCGACGTACTGCGCGTCGTCGGCGCCGGCGATCAGCAGCGTCGGGACCGCGACGTCGCCGAGGACGTCCCAGAGCGGCGCCTGGCGTCCGACGCTCAGGCGCGCGCAGCGCCGCCGCGAGCCCGGCCGGGGTCATTGGCGAGGCGCAGCGCGCGCGACTCGCGCGACCGTGGCGGGCGGAAGGCGACGCTGCGACTGCGAAGAGCGGCTGCGCCATCCAGCGGTCGACGAACGTCTCGAGGCCGTCGCGCTCGATCGTCGCGGCGAGCGCGTCGTCGTCGGCGGCCCGCGCGGCGCGCGCGGCGGGGTCGGCGATGCCGGGGCGTCGCGCTCTCCAGCACCAGGCGGCGCACCCGCTCCGGATGCCGGAGCGCGACGTGCAGCGCGACCCGGCCGCCGAGCGAGTAGCCGAGCCAGTCGGCGACCCGCACGTCGAGCCGATCGAGCACGGCGACGAGGGCATCGGCCGTCTCGGGAAGTCGCCATCGGCGCGGCGGCGGCGACGCCCCGTGGCCCGGGCAGGTCGACGGCGACGACGCGGCGCGTGCGGGAAGGCGAGCGGCGCCCCAGACGGCGGCCGATGCCGGTGAACCCGTGCAGCAGCGACCAGCGGCGGCCCCGCGCCGCGCACCTCGGCGGCGAGCGTCACGGGCGGCCTCCGAGCGCGGCGCGTGCGGCCGCCCACGCACGACCGTGCGCCGCGAGGCTCGTCGCGCGATCGAAGCCGAGGGAGACGACGGTCGTCCGGGGCGCGGCGAGCGCGTCGCGCCACGGCCGGCGCGAGGGTCGCCGGCATCGGTGACGCGCACGAAGCCGCGCGCCGTACATCTCGACGGCGGGTCGCAGGTCGAGGCCGTGCGGGGTGACGAAGAGCTCCTCGAACACGTCCGTGCACCGCGCGACGGGCAGGAGATCGAAGATGCCGCCGCCGTCGTTGTCGAGCACGACGAAGCACCGCGCGGATGCCGTGCCGGCGGACGGCGAGGAGGCCGTTCAGGTCGTGGTAGAAGGAGAGGTCGCCGCAGAGACCGACGACCGGACCGGCGCTCGCGGCGGCGGCGCCGAGCACGCTGGAGACGAAGCCGTCGATGCCGTTGGCGCCGCGATTCGCCAGGACGCGCACGCGGCGGCGCGTCGGCGGGCCAGAAGGCGTCGAGGTCGCGCACCGCCATGCTGTTGCCCACGTACAGCGTCGCCTCCGCCGGGAGCACGCGGGCGAGATCGCGCGACGGCGTGCGCCTCGAACGGGGCGGTCTCCCGCGCCAGCGCCTCTGTGAGCGCCGCACGCGCTGCCGCACCGGCGCGCCGCCAGCGCGGCGCCCAGTCGCTCGCGGGTCGGACGGGCATCGCGGTCGCCAGCGCGGTGCACACAGCCGACGGTCGGCCGCGAAGCAGCGTCGTCGCGACACCGGCGGGCTCGGGCCACTGGCCGCTGCCGTCGACGACGATCTGCAGCGCGTCGTCATGGCGCGCGAGCCAGGTCGCGAGCGCCTTCGACGTCGGCGGGGCGCCGAGACGGACGACGGCGTCCGGCGGATGGGCATCGGTGAACCCGTCGACGCGGAGCACGGCATCGTGCGCGTCGACGACGAGCGGCAGCGAGCGCCGGGCGCCGGAGGTTCGATGTGGGCTCCGCCAGCGACCGGAGCGCCGAGCGCCGTCGCGAGCGCGGCGACGGCGGCTGGCAGCGTCGGATCGGGATCGTCGAGCGGACCGCAGACGACGAGCGGGCGGCGTGCGCCGGCGAGGTCCGCGGCGAGCGTCGCTGTGACACCGGGGCTCGGCGCGAGCATCCCCGGGTCGACCGCCGTCCACGCGCCGCTCCGCGTCCGGGCGAAGGGCGGCTCCGGGTCGGGGACCAGCGGCTCGCGGAACGGGAAGTTCAGGTGCACCGGTCCCGCCGGCGGTCCGGCGGCCGTGGCCGTGGCGCGCGCGGCGAGGCGTGCGCACCCAGCGTTCGGCCGCCGGCGTCGCCTCGGGCGTGCCCACCTCGACGAACCAGCGTACGAAGCCGCCGAACAGCTTCAGCTGGTCGATGGTCTGCCCCGCGCCGCAGTCGCGCAGCTCGGGCGGACGGTCGGCGGTGAGCACGATCAGCGGCACCTGCGCGTGGAAGGCCTCGACCACGGCCGGCAGCAGGTTCGCGGCCGCCGTTCCCGACGTGCAGGCGACGACCACCGGGCGGCGCGACGCCTTGGCGAGCCCGAGCGCGAAGAAGGCGCCCGACCGCTCGTCGACGTGTGACCACGCGCGGAGCCCGTCGTGCCGGGCGAGTGCCAGCGCGAGCGGCGTCGAGCGGCTGCCGGGCATGACGCACGCGTGCGCGACGCCCGCGCGGACCAGCTCGTCGACGAAGACGTGCGCCGCCGGCATCAGACCTCCAGGAGAGCGCCCAGCAGCGGACGCAGCTTGAGCCGCGTCTCCTCGAGCTCGGCCTCCCAGTCCGAGCCGGCGACGATGCCGGCGCCGGCGTACAGGATCGCCCGCCGGCCCTCGAGCAGTCCGGCGCGGAGCGCGACGTCGATCTCGCCGCCATCCGCGTCGAACCAGCCGACCCCGCCGGCGTACCAGCCGCGCTCGAGACGCTCGCGCGCGGCCAGCGTGGCGCGCGCGGCATCCCGCGGCGCGCCGCAGACGGCGGGGGTGGGATGGAGCGCCGTGGCGACGTCGAGCACCGTCACGCCCGGCGCACGCGACCGCGGATGGGCGTCATCAGGTGCTGCAGGGTCTCCATGCGCAGCGGAACCGGTCGCGTGCCGACGCGGAGCGAATGGCAGAGGGGAGTCAGGCGCGCGCGCAGGTCGTCGACGACGACGGCGTGCTCCGTCCGGTCCTTCGGGCTGGCGGCGAGGGCCGCCCCGAGCGCCCGATCCTCGGCGGGCGAACTGCCGCGCGGCGCCGTACCGGCCAGGGCGGCGGTGGTGAGGCGGCCGACCGTCGACGCGCGCGAGGCGCTCGGGGGTGGCGCCGATGAAGGTCGTCGGACCGCGGCCGACGGCGAACGTGGCGCAGCCGGGGAACGCGCGCCGGAGGCGTTCGACGGCGCGCAGGGGGTCGAGCGGCTCGTTCGCGGTGAGCGTGACCGAACGCGCCAGGACGAGCTTGGCGAGGCGGCCGGCGGCGATGTCCGTGCGCGTCGCCTCGACGGCGCGCCGCCACGCCCGCGGCGTGCTGCGCGCTTCGAGCGTATAGCGCCGGGGTGCGAGGTCGAACGCCGGCGCCCGCACCGCCGCGAGGGCGGCGGCGGTCCGGTCGATCGCCTCCGCCAAGCGGGCCGCGTCGTCCGCCGTGCCGACGGCAGCGGCGACGAGGTGGGCACGATCGCCTCGCCGGATCACGCTGAACCTGGGGACCACCCACTCGCTGCGGGCGAAGCGACGCCACGGTCCGGACGGCGGGCGGGATGGGTCGAAGGCGAAGCCGCCGACGGCGATGGCGTGGGCCGGAAGGGCCAGCTCGTCGCGCACCACGGCGGCGGCGCCGACGGCGCCGATCGCGAGTGCCGTCCGACGGCCGCTCCCAGTGGAACCTGATCGGGTCGGGGAGCAGCCTGCTGGAGGACGAGCGGGTCGACGTCGCCGGCGAGCGGGCGCTCGAGGACGACGAGCTGCGCGGCCGGAGTGCGGAGTGCGGCCGCCGGCCGGCTCATGGGGTCCCCCGGGTCGCCGTGACCAGCTGCGCAGCGCCCGTGAACAGCGAGCGCGCGTCGACGGCGACGAAGCCTGCGTCGCGCACCATGTCGAGGAGGGTCGCCGTGGGCGGCAGGTAGGCCACCGAGGCCGGCAGGTAGCCGTAGGCCCAGCGGTCGGCGAGCAGGCCGCCGACGAACGGGACGACGCGGGCGAAGTACGCGTGGTGCAACCATCGCAGGACGGGATGTGTCGGCGTTCCGACCTCGAGCAGCACCAGCCGTCCCCCTGGCCGCAGCACGCGCGCCGCTTCGGCGAGCACGGGAGGGATCGCGGCGAAGTTGCGGAGCGCGAACCCGCAGGTGAGCGCGTCGGCCGTCGCCGGTCCCAGCGGCAGCGCCGCGGCGTCGGCGCGCACGAAGGTCGCGGCGATGCCGCGGCGGCGGGCCATCGCGAGCATGACGGGAGCGAAATCGATCCCCAGGACCCGCGCGCCGGTCGCGGTCGCCAGCTCCGCCAGGTCGCCCGTGCCGCAGGCCACGTCGACGGCGACGTCGCCGGGGCCGAGACGCGCCGCCGCGATCGCGGCACGCCGCCAGCGCTGGTCGAGTCGCCAGGTGAGCACGCGGTTCAGGCGGTCGTAGGACGGCGCGATCCGGTCGAACATGGCACGCACGACCCGCGCCTTGTCGTCCGCGTGCGGGAGCGCTAGCGCCACGTGATCTCCAGGCGTCCGGCGTTCGCCGCCCGCAGCGCGTGCCGGAGCCCCGCCGCGTCGCCCGTCTTCTCGAGGCGCGCGATGGCCCGCGCCACGAGCGTTCGCTGGAAGTGGTGCGCGACCAGCGCCGTCACCGCCGGGAGCAGCTGGTGGAACGCGGTGACGACCTCGTCGGCCTCGCGCTCGGCGCCCGTCTTGTCGCGGCGCACGTGGTCGTCGAAGAGACTGATCGCCTCGTCGACGACGTCGCGGATGTTCTCGGAGTGCCGGATCGCCAGGGCGAGCAGGTGTTGGAGCGGGAACCCGCCGTGCAGCAGCGCGAGCGCGGCCCGCGCCATCTCCACGTCGACGCTGCCGTACCGCGCCTTGCCGCCCGCCCGCAGCGGCTCGACGATGCCGGCGTTCTCGACCGCGGCGACCAGGGCCTCGGGCACGCCGGCCTCTTGGGCCAGCTCGGCGCGGGTGAGATCGCGGCCGCCGCGCTGCGCGGCGAGGGCCTTCAACAGGGCGCCGCCGGTCGAGCGCGCCCCGGGCGCGAGGAGACGCTTGATGACCGTCAGCGGGAAGCCGTCGCGTTGCAGCTGGCGGATGCGGCGGAGCCGGCTGAGATGGTCGTCACCGTAGACGGCGTGCCGTCCGGCGCGCTGGGGACGCTGGAGCAGGCCCTGCGCCTGGTAGAAGCGGATGGTGTCGACCGAGACGTGGGCCGCGGCCGCCAGCTGGGAGACGCGATACTGCATGTGATCACTCTGTGAGTGATTGCTCGTATCGAGTCAACGGGGGCGGGCGTGGCTGCGCGGGTTTTACACGCAGAACGAGGTGCGCTACGTGCCCCCGGATGTCACGGACGGGCGATCTCCGCTTCGTCGTCATCGGCGCGGGCATGTCGGGCATCCTCGCGGCGATCAGGCTCCGCGAGGCGGGCTTCCGAGACGTCGTCGTCTACGAGAAGGCCGACCGCCTCGGCGGGACCTGGCGCGAGAACACGTACCCCGGGCTCTCCTGCGACGTCCCGTCGCACTTCTACAGCTACTCCTTCGCGCTCAATCCGGAGTGGAGCCATCGCTTCGCGCCGGGCGCGGAGATCCAGGCCTACTTCGAGGACGTCGCGCGGCGCTACGACGTGGACTCGCCGCATCCGGTACGGCACGGAGGTCGCTGCGCTGCGCCTTCGAGCGCGGGCGCTGGCGCCTCGAGACGTCGGACGGCGCGACCGACGAGGCCGACGTCGTCATCGCCGCGACGGGCGTGCTCCACCACCCGACGTATCCGGACATCGACGGCCTCGACACGTTCGCGGGCCCGTGCTTCCACAGCGCGCGCTGGAACCACGACGTGCGCGATCGCCGGCAAGCGCGTCGGCGTCATCGGGACGGGATCGAGCGCGATCCAGATCGTGACGGCGCATCGTCGACGAGGTGGCCGAGCTCCGCGCTCTTCCAGCGCACCGCCGCAGTGGATCGCGCCGGCGCCGAACCCCGCCTACACCGACGAGGAGAAGGCGACGTTCCGGCACGACGCCGGCGGCCATCGAGGCGATCCGCGACGAGGTGTCGCGCGCCTTCATCGACGGCTTCGCCAACGTGCTGGTCGACGCCGACGTCGCCGATGCTGCAGGCGATCCACGACGGCGTGCGTCGCGCATCTCGAGAGCAGCGTGCGGGATCCCGTGCTGCGGGAGAAGCTGCGCCCGACTACCGCGCCGCGTGCAAGCGCCTCATCGTCTCGGACGGCTTCTACGAGGCCATCCAGCGCCCCAACGCGACGCTCGTGACCGAGGGCATCGAGCGCATCGAGCCGGCCGGCGTGCGCACGCGCGACGGGCGTCCTGCACGCGCTCGACGTGCTCGTGCTCGCGACCGGGTTCCACGTCGACTCGCTTCGTGCGGCCGATGAGCGTCATCGGGTCGCGACGGCGTTGCGCTCGACGACGTCTGGAAGGAGGGGCCGTTCGCGTACCTGGCGATCTCGGTCCCCGACTTCCCCAACTTCTTCATGCTGAACGGTCCCAACGGTCCGGTCGGCAACTTCTCGCTGATCGAGGTCGCGGAGCTGCAGATGGGCTACATCCTCCAGCTCATCGAGGCGGTCCGCTCGGGCGGCGCGAGGTGAGCCCGTCGCACGACGGCGATGGCGCGCTTCGACGCCGAACGGCGGGCGGCGGCCGCGAAGACCATCTGGAACAGCGGCTGCAAGAGCTGGTACCTCGACGCCGCGGGGCTGCCGACCGCGTGGCCGTTCACCTGCGACCGCTTCCGGGACGAGATGCGCGCGGCCGCGGCTCGACGACTTCGACATGCGACACGGATCACAGGAGCCCCGATGAATCGCGACCACTGCCTGCTCGAACGCGACGGCCACGTGCTGACCGTCACGCTGAACCGCCCCGAGGCGAAGAACGCGCTCAGCTCCGGCATGCTGGCCGGCATGTACCGCGCCTGGCGCATGCTCGACGACGATCCCGAGCTGCGCGTCGCGATCCTCACCGGCCGCGGCGACGTCTTCTGCGCCGGCGCCGACCTGAAGTCGATGGGCGCGGGCGAGACCGGACGACGAGTTCATGCAGCTGATGTCCGAGGTGCCGGACATCCACTGGCAGGCGCTGCTGCGCCACAACCGGCCGATGAAGCCGATCATCGCCGCGGTGGAGGGCTTCGCGGTGGCCGGCGGCACCGAGATCCTCCAGGGCACCGACATCCGCGTCGCCGCCGAGGACGCGGTCTTCGGCGTCACCGAGGCGCGGCGCGGTCTCTTCCCGCTCGGCGGCTCGAGCGTGCGCCTGCGCCGGCAGATCCCCTACACGCTGGCGGCCGAGATCCTGCTCACCGGCCGCCACGTGACCGCGAAGGAGGCGCTGGCCTTCGGCCTCGTCGGACGACTCGTTCCCGAGGGCCAGGCGCTGGCCGAGGCGCAAGAAGATCGCCGCGACGATCTGCGAGAACGGCCCGCTCTCGATCCGCGCGCTCATGCAGATGCTGCGCGAGGTCGACGAGAGCGTCCGCGAGGCCGACGCGCTCGCGAAGGAGCTCGAGGTCGGCAGCCCCATCTTCGGCACCCGCGACGCGCGCGAGGGCATGCGCGCCTTCGCCGAGAAGCGCAAGCCCGTCTACACCGGCGAGTAGCGCATGACGCTCGCCCAACACCCCGGTGATCGTCGGGGTCGGCTTCGCGCAGGAGCCGTCCGAGGATCCCGACGCAGTGCGCGGAGCCGTGGCAGCTCATGGTGCGCGCGGTGCGCGGGGCCGCCGCCGACGCGGGCTCGGAGGCGCTGCTCGCGCAGATCGAGTCGATCTCCGTGCCGCAGGGCATGTGGGAGTACCGCAACCCCGGCAGGCTGATCGCCGACGCGCTGGGATGCCCGTCGGCGCGGAGCATCCTCTCGGATCTCGGGCGTGCTGCAGCTCCAGCTCGCTCAGCGACCTCTGCCGCGCCATCGTCGCCGGCGAGCAGCACGTCGGCGTCGTCACCGGCGGCGAGGCGAAGTTCCGCGACCTGCGCGCGGCGATCACGCGGGCAGCCGGTCACCGACACGGAGCAGCCGGAGGACACGCCGCCGCCCGACGTGCACCACACGTCGTCCGATCCCTGGGCGACGGATCTCGGAGTCGCGCGCGGGCTCGCATCCCCGGTCGAGCTCTTCGCCATCATCGAATCGGCGCTGCGCCACGCGGACGGGCTCGACGTCGAGCGCCATCGCGACCGCATCGCGCAGCTCTACAGCCGCTTCAGCGCCGTGGCTGCGGCGAATCCGCATGCCTGGCGGCGCGAGACGCTGCCGCGCCGAGGCGATCCGCGACGCCTCGCCGCAGCAACGCCATGCTGGCGTTCCCGTACACCAAGCGGCACAGCAGCCAGTGGAACGTCAACCAGGCGGTCGCCATCCTCGTCTGCTCGGCGGCGCGCGCGGCAGCAGCTCGGGCTCGCGCCGCGACGGCTGGATCTTCCCGCTGGCGGCGGCGCAGTCGAAGCACGTCGTGCCCCTGGCGCAGCAGCGTCAGCTGCACACCCATCCGGGGACCGTCCTGTCCGGCGAGCGGGCGCTCGCGCTGGCGGGCGTCTCCGTTCGCGGACGTCGACGCCGCCGAGCTCTACAGCTGCTTTCCCGCGGCGATCCAATCCTTCGCCCGGGATCTGCGGCTGCCGGAGACGTGCCCGCTGGACCGTGACCGGCGCGATGCCGTTCGCCGGCGGTCCGTACAACAGCTTCAGCCTCGAGGGTGTCGCGCGGATGGTCGAGGTGCTGCGCGAGGGCGGCGCCGGATCGGCGCGACGGATCGGTCTCGTCTCCAACCTGAGCGGCATCTTCGGCAAGCAGGCGTGCGCGCTGCTTCTCGAACCGGCCCGAGCGGCGCGGGATACCGGCTACGAGGACGTCACCGCCGCGGTCGCCGAGCGCGACGTGCCGCTGCCGCTCGACGGCGACTACGTCGGGCCCGGCCACGATCGTCGGCTACACGGTCGTGCTTCGTCGGGGAGAGATCCGTCGCACGCCATCGCGATCTGCGACACGCCCGGCGGCCGCGCGCACCGTCGTCCGCAGCGACGACGGGGCGCTGGCTGCGGCGATGACCCGGGAGGAGTTCTGCGGCCGCGTGATCCAGGTGCTGGACGGGGGCGGATTCCGGCTCCGCACCGCATCATCGTCAGAACGCTAGTACTTTCGGGCGCTCGCGGAGATTTCCCTTGTTCCGTCGGCGACCAGCGTGCTAGCCGGGGCACCCGGAAGACACCATGGTCACCTGGAACGACGAGAACGCCGCCCACCTGCTCCGGCGCGCCGGCTTCGGCGGCAACCCGAAGGACGTCGCCAAGTACGTGAAGTACGGCCAGGAGACGGCCGTCGAGAAGCTCGTCACCGCACGCCCGAACAGCGCGAAGGGCCCCGGCAAGTCCGGTGACACGGCGGACGATCCCGACGATCGCCTCAAGCTGCAGACGTGGTGGGCGAAGCGGATGGTGAAGGCCACGTCGCGACGCCTGCAGGAGAAGATGTGTCTCTTCTGGCACGACCACTTCGCCAGCGGCATCAGCGTCACCAAGAACAACCTGCGGATGGCGCTGCAGAACCGGACCTTCCGCCGCTTCGGCCTCGGGCCGTTCCGGGACCTCGTCTTCGAGGTGACGCGCGACGCGCGCGATGCTCGACTTCCTCGACGGCGACCGCAACAAGGTCGGCCGTCCGAACGAGAACTACGGCCGCGAGCTGATGGAGCTGTTCGTGCTCGGCGTGAGCGACCTGAACGGCGCCGACAACTACACGCAGACCGACGTCCAGGAGATGGCGCGCGCGCTGACCGGCTTCCAGATCCTCGAGGACGTGGGGCAGTTCGTGCCCTCGCGCTTCGACGGCGGCAGCAAGACGCTGTTCTCCGGCAAGGGCTTCCAGGCGACCGGCGTCCTCGGCGTGGTCGAGAATCCGGGCGGCACGGCGCCGATACCGCCCGAAGCGCAGGTGCCGCTCGGACCGGCGCAGAACATCATCGACATCCTGTTCACGCATCGCGACTCGGACGGGAAGCTGACGATGCCGCGCTTCCTGGCGAAGAAGCTCTGGGAGTGGTTCGCGTACCCGAAGCCCTCGAAGGCGCTGCTCGACGAGCTCACCGTCGACTTCATCGCCGGCGGCTTCGTGGTGAGCGACCTCCTGCGCGCGATCTTCCTGCACGACGAGTTCTACGGCGCGCAGGCCAAGGCCGTCGTCGGTGAAGAACCCGTGCGAGTACGCGTTCCACGCGATGCGGGCGCTCGACGCGAAGACGAACGGCAAGACGCTGCCGGACCTGATCGACGCCATGGGGCTGACGCTGTTCGATCCGCCGATCGGTCAACGGGTGGCCGAACGGCCTGGCGTGGGTGTCGAGCGGACAGTTCCTGGCCCGCGTCGAGTTCGCGCAGACGCTCGCCGCCGGCCGGGAGAGCGAGCTCAAGTATCCGCCCCGAGAAGCTGATCGATCTGCTCGGCGACCACGGCGGCGCCGGTCGTCGACGGGCTGCTCGGCGCGGCTCGGCATCGCGGCGGCCGTGCCCGCGGGCGCGCGCCAGGCGCTGATCGACTACCTCGGCAACGGGACGATCGACTTCACCGATGCCGACCGTCCTCGAGAAGAAGGTGCGCGGCGTGATCGTGCTCATGCTGACGCTGCCCGAGTTCCACATCCACTGAGGGGGCGGAGAACCTGATGCCCATCACCCGACGCCAGTTCCTGCAGCGCGGCGCGATCACGGCCGCCGCCGTCACCGCCCCCCATCCGCTGCTGCGCGCCATGCTCGGCGAGGGCGACGGCGCACGCGGCGCCGCCGGCGAACGCGATCCTGATCGTGATCCAGCTCGAGGGCGGCAACGACGGCCTCAACATGGTGATCCCGATCGACAACGCGGCCTCGGTCGCGCAACGCACGCTGTACGACGCGGCGCGGCCGAGCATCGGCGTGCCGGTGGCCAACCTGCTCGCGACCGAGATCGACGCCGACCCCACGAAGGGCAACCGCCTGGCGCTGCACCCCAACATGACGGAGCTGAAGACCCTCTTCGACGCCGGCAAGGTCGCCGTCGTGCAGGGCGTCGGCTACCCGAACCAGAACCTGTCGCACTTCCGCTCCGAGGACATCTGGTTCGGCGCGGATCCCGTGCGGTCCGTTCGCCTCCGGCTGGTTCGGACGCTACCTCGACTCCGCCTTCACGCCGAGCGACCTCGTGACCGTCGACGTGAACGAGACCCTCAACCCGATCTTCGTCTCGCAGAGCGCCAACGTGCTGGCGATCCGCCGGCTCAGCGACTTCGTCCTGCCGGACGATCCGCTCTATCCCGACCTGTCGGCGAAGAAGGCGGCGCTCGACGCGGCCTACGCCGTCGAGAGCAACCCGGGGCAGACGACCGGCCTGCAGCACACGATCGGCGTCTCGGGCGACGTGCTCCTGCAGAAGATCGACGACTACGCCGCGATCGACGCGACCTGGTCGTCGGACCTCGACGCGCTCACGGGCAACTCGCTCGCGCGGCGGTTGAAGCAGGTGGCGTCGATGATCCGCCACGACGCGCTCGGGAACGACGCCCTTCATCGGCGCGCGCTTCTTCCACGTCCGTCTCGGCGGCTTCGACACGCACACCCAGCAGGGGGCGCTCACCGGCCCGCAGCCGTCGCTCCTCCAGCGGCTCAGCCAGGCCATCAGCGCGCTGCACCAGGACCTCATCGCCCTCGGCGTCGCGAACCGCACCCTGATGATGACCTTCTCGGAGTTCGGTCGGCGGGTCGCCGAGAACGGCTCGGGGACCACGGCGGGGACCGACCACGGCGCGGCGTCGCCGCTCTTCGTCGTCGGCGACATGGTGAACGGCGGTGTGTACGGCACGCTCCCGGCGCTCAACGACCTCAACCAGGGCAATCTCAAGTTCGGCGTCGACTTCCGCCGCGTCTATGCCACAATCATCGACAAGTGGCTCGCCAGTGCCGGGGCGCACGTGCCCCTGCTGCCCGGCGCGCCGTTCACCACGATGGGGTTCCTCTCATGATCGCGTTGCTGCTCGTCCTGCTGCTGATCTCGCCCGCTGCCGCGCTCACGCCCGGCGGCGGCTCGCCCACCACCGACTGCCTCGCCGAGTACGGCGGGACGCCGGCGAACCATCCGCCGACCAGGCCGAAGGAGATCCGCTGCATCGACAACGATATGGACTGCGACGACGACCCCACGCCCGGCCGCTGTCAGTTCCGGGTGAGCGTCTGTCTCAACGTCACCGATCCGCAGTGCGCGCCCCAGGACCTCGAGGACTACTTCGTCCAGAACGAGCAGCCCGACACCAACCCGAAGCACGACTTCGACTTCCAGACGCTGCAGGACACGATGAACTTCGTCGCTCTGCCCGTCGACTCGACCGACCACGACTTCTGCAGCAGCGAGGTCTCAATGACGGTCGCCCTCCCCATCCGCCTGTCGAACGGCGGCGGCAAGTACCGTCGCGGTCGCAAGACGCTCAAGACGCGGGTGTCGGGTCCGGGGGGCGTCCTCGACGACGATCGCCTGAAGCTCTCGTGCACCGCGCCCGAGGGGGCGACGCCGTGCGACGGGCTCACGTCGACCTTCGAGCAGATCCAGCGGGTCATCTTCCCCACCTGCGCGCGCTCGACCTGCCACAACGTCGCCCAGGGCCTGCACCAGCTGTCGCTCGATCCGGCGGATGCGTACGCCAGCCTTGTCGGCGTGGCCGCGAACAACCCGGTGGCCGCCGCGGCCGGCAAGCTGCGCGTCGACCCGGGCAATCCGGGGAACAGCTTCATCCTCGACAAGCTCCACGGCACGCTGGCCGCGGGCGAGGGGGAACGCATGCCGCGTGGGCTGAAGAAGCTCAAGTCGCTGGAGATCGAGCTCGTCGAGGAGTGGATCGCGGCGGGCGCGCCGGGGACCGGATTCGTCGCGCCGGTCGGCTGCCACTGAGCACTTGAGACGCGGCGGTGCGAGCGGGCGGCCCGGGGTCGCGCGCAGCTCCCAATACTCGGCCCACGCGCGCCGGGCTCTTCGAGCGGTCCCCCCGTGGAGCGCAGGCGCGCGCGGGGCCTGCGCGGGTCGCTTGCGCGCGACCCCGGGCCACCCGCTCGCACCGCCGGGCCGAGTGTTTGCCGTACGGGTTCCCGCCGTGGTTGTCCGGTCGGCGGGGCGTCTGTAGAAGCGCGGCGTGGGGAGCAAGGGGCGGCCGTACAAGACGCTCGTGGTCGAGGGATTCGAGGTGCTGGTGGGGCGCGGGGATCGGGAGAACGATCAGCTGACGTTCCGCGTCGCGGAACCGGCGGACTTCTGGCTGCACGTGGCGAGCGGCGTCGCCGGCAGTCACGTCGTCGTCCGCAACCCCGATGCCCTCGATGCGATTCCACGCCCCGTCCTGGAGCGCGCCGCGGAGCTCGCGGCCTGGCACTCGAAGGCACGGGCGGCGCGTGGCAAGGTCGAGGTCCACGTCTGCCGCGTCGCCGACGTCACCAAGCCACGCGGCTTCGCCCCGGGGAAGGTCCAGCTCGCGCGGTGGAAGGCGCTGAAGGTGTATGCTCGCCCCCCGGAGGACGAGGCACCCCCCGACGCCGAACCGCAGCGGTGAGTCACGCTCACAGCGTGGTGACGTGGAGCAGGTTCGTCGACCCGGCCAGCGGCCATCCGCCCGCGACGACCACGCGCGCGCCCGCGGGAACGATCCCCGTGGCGCGCAGCGGCTCGCGGAAGGCGCCGACGATCGAGTCGGCATCGCCGGCCGGCCACGGGAAGGTGAGTGCCGTGATGCCCCAGACGAGCGAGAGCTGCCGGCGGAGCGCCTCGCTCGGCGTCAGCGCGACGACCGGGACCAGCGGGCGATGGCGGGCGATCTTCCGTGCCGTGAAGCCCGACTGCGTCGGTACGACGATCGCCGCGGCACCGGTACGCGCCGCCAGCTCGACCGCCGTCGCCGCCATCACGTCGTCGAGGTCGACGCTCGGGAAGGAGCGCACGGCGATCAAAGGCTCCGCCTGCTCGACGATGCGGGCCATCGTCCGCACGGCCGCCGTCGGGTGGCGTCCGATGGCCGTCTCCTCGCTCAGCATCACGGCGTCGGTGCCGTCGAGCACGGCGTTGGCGACGTCGGTCGCCTCGGCGCGCGTCGGCACCAGCGCGTCCACCATCGAGCGGAGCATCTGCGTCGCCGTCACGACCGGCTTGGCGGCGCGGTTGGCCAGCGCGATCAGCTGCTTCTGTACGATCGGCACGCGCTCGATCGGGATCTCGACACCGAGATCGCCGCGCGCCACCATCACGCCGTCCGCGGCCGCGACGATCGCGTCCATGCGCTCGACCGCGAAGGCGGTCTCGATCTTGGCGATCACCGGCAGTCCGCTCGCCTTCGCCACGTCGAGGTCGCCGGGCTCGCGCACGAACGAGACGGCGATCAGGTCGACACCCTGGGCGACGCCGAAGCGGAGGTCGTCGCGGTCCTTCGCAGTGACCGAAGGGAAGGCGAGGCGGGAGGCGGGGAGGTTCAGGCCCTTGCCGGCGGGGATGTCGCCGCCGACGATGACGCGGCAGCGCCTCCCGTCGAGGACCTCGAGCTGCATGGCGCCGTCGGCGAGGAGCACCGGATCGCCCGGACGCACCGTGGACGGCAGGTCGAGCTCGACGACGTCGCCGGGGCGCCCGTGAACGGGGTGGGCGATGCGGAGCTTCGGGCCGCCGAGATCCTGGAGGATCGCCACCGGGCGGTCGCCCGCGAGCCGCCGGATGCGTTCGATCCGTGCGCCGTGCTCGGCGTGCGATCCGTGCGAGAAGTTCAGCCGGAACACGTCGACGCCGGCGTCGATCAGCTCGGCGACGCGTCGTCGCGGTCGGTGGCGCGGATCCGAGGGTCGCGACGATCCGGGTGCGTCCCATGCAGGTCCGGGACGGTAGCGCGTCAGCGACCGAACCGCCACCACGAGCGGGTGCCCGTGCCCGGAACAGTGGATGACGTGGGCGATCTGGACGCTCAGGTTGTCGTCGCCGCCCTCCTCGCGCCCGCGGCGGACGAGCGCCCGACAGGCGGCCTCGGGCGGGTGCGCGCGCAGCAGCTCGGCGATCTCCTCGTCGCCGATCAGCTGGTGCAGGCCGTCCGAGCACTGGACCAGCACGTCGCGCGGACGGAGGTCGAGCTGCAGCAGGTCGGTCGCCACGATCAGCTCGCGGCCGAGGCACCGCGTGAGCAGCGACCGACGGGGGTGGGTCCGCGCCTCCTCGGGCGACGAGCAGCCCGTATTCGACCTGCTCCGCCACCCAGGTGTGGTCCTTCGTCAGCTGCGTGAGCGTCCCGTCGCGATGCAGCAGGAGCCGACAGTCGCCGAGGTGCGCCGTCACCAACGCGCTGCCCACGATCACGCTCGTGGTCAGCGTCGTGCCCATGCCGCGCAGCTCGGGGACCGTGATGCTCTTCTGGTAGATCGCGAGGTTCGCCTCCTGCACCGCGCGGCGGAGCGCCTTGCCGGCGTCCCAGGCGCCGGGCGCCCGCTCCATCTCGCGAGACACGACCTCCAGTGCGAGCGCGCTCGCCTCGTCCCCGGCGACGGCTCCCCCGAGTCCGTCGGCGATCGCGAACACCAGCCCGTCCTCGTACGGCCACGAGCCGACGGCATCCTCGTTGCGCGTGCGGACGCAGCCGATGTCGGTCAGCTGGAAGAACTCGATGTCGGCCACGCGTACAACGCAACCAGCGTGCCATGAGGGATGCCGGTGACGCGGGCATGCGCGCGGCGCGTCAGCCGCGTCTGCGCGTATCGCGGGCAGCGGGCGCCGAGAAATCGGGCAGCGGCCCCGGAAACTCAGTGATAGAAGTGGCCGCCGTTGACGTCGAGCGCCTGGCCGGTGATTGCGCGCGCCAGGTCGGACGCGAGGAAGACCACCGCGTCGGCGATCTCGGCGGACGTCGGGATGTGCCGGAGCGCCGTGCGTGCGGCGATCTCGTCGTAGACCGCTTCGGGCGTGATGCCGCGCTGGGACGCGAGGTGCTGGAACCAGCGCTCGAGGCTCGGCCCCCAGATGTAGCCCGGCACCACCGAGTTCACGCGGATGCCGTCCGGGCCCAGCTCGTGCGCCATGGTCTGCGCGGCGGTCATGAGGGCGCCCTTCGAGGCCGCGTAGCCGCCGAAGCGGGGCTCGATGATCCGCATCGACATCGAGTTCACCATCACGATCGCGCCGCTCCGGCGCGCCTTCATGCCCGGGATCACCGCCTGCGACAGCTGCACCGAGCCGAAGACGTTGACGTCGAAGATGCGCCGCCAGTCGTCCATCTTGGCGGACTCGACCGGATCGTACGGCGGACCGAGGAACGCGTTGTTCACCAGCACGTCGACGCGGCCGAACTGCGCCTCGGCGGCGGCGACGATTCGGAGGCAGTCCTCCCGGAGCGTGACGTCCGTCGGCATCGCCAGCACCTGACGGCCGAGGGCGCGGACCTCGCCCGCGGTCGTGTCGAGCGACGCCTGGGTGCGTGCCGCCAGCACCACGTCGGCTCCCTCGCGCGCGAAGGCGACGGCGATCGCGTGGCCCATGCCGGGCCCGACGCCGGAGACGAGTCCGACCCTACCGTGCAGCAGCACGCGCGTCGTCTCCGTTCGCCGCGAGCCGCATCCGGGTCGTCGAGTGGACGGGGTCGCGGTCGAAGCGCGGAATGACCTCGCGGCCGAAGAGCGCCACCGACTCGAGCGCCGTCGCCTGCGGCTGCGTCGAGGCGAGGACGCCGAAGATCAGCTGATCGCAGCCGACGTCGGCGTAGAGCTGGATCGCCTTCGGCGCACTCGTCGGGATCGCCGACGATCCGGTTGCCGGTGCGGATGCGCTCCTCGAGCTGCTCGGGCGTCGGCTCGGGGATCAGCTGCGGCCATGCCGGCACGCCCGCCGGGCGCGGGAAGGTGTCGAGGTACCGGAAGACGAGGCTGGTGTGGTAGCCGCTGCCCATCGTGAGCGCGACCTGCCGCGCCCGCTTCGGGTCGTCCAGGCAGACCAGCTGCGTGACGCAGGCGATGTTGTCGTTGACGTAGGCGCCGACCGGCTCCGCGTTGCGGACGGCATCCTTGTACGTCTTGATGAGGGGCGCGAAGTCCTTCGGCGTTCCCAGCCCGAAGCAGAGCGCGCCGACGCCCATGCGCCCCGCCTTCTCGAACGTCGACGGACTGCCGCACGCCATCCAGATCGGCGGGTGCGGCAGGCTGTACGGCTTCGGCAGGACCTTCCGCGGCGGCATCGAGAAGAAGCGGCCCTCGTGGCTGTACGTGCGGCTCGCGCCACATGCGCAGGATCTCGCCGAGCGCCTCGTCGAACATGTGCTTCGTCGTCTCGCCGTCGGGGATGCCGAAGCCCTTGAACTCGGTCGACGACGAGCCGCGCCCGGTGCCGAACTCGAAGCGCCCCTCGCTCAGATGGTCGAGCATCGCCACGCGCTCGGCCGTGCGGGCGGGATGGTTCACCGGCGGCGTCAGGTTCCAGATCGCGGAGCCGACGTGGATGCGCTTCGTGCGTGCCGCGATCCACGGCAGCACGATCTCGGAGGCCGAGATGTGCGAGTACTCCTCGAGGAAGTGGTGCTCGACCGACCAGGCGTACTTGAACCCGGCGCGGTCGCATGCCTCCGCCATCTCGACCTCGCGCATGATGCGCGCGTGCTCGGCACCCGCGGGGTCGGCGTCGAGCTCCGAGCGTGGGACGTGGGCCTGGACGAAGAGACCGAACTCCATGCGCTCCCGCTACGACGGCGAGCGGTCGGGGGTCAAGGAAGCGTGCACGCTCACGCCTCAGCCCCGGACGCCTCGCGTACGGTGTCCGGGCGTCGTCCGCGTCAGACTGCACGGCCTCCGCGCGAATGTCGCCCGGCGCGGGTGTCGGCGTCCGACGGGATCGTCCCGTGAGGGTCTGCGTCGTGGTGTCGAATCGCGCCGCGACCGTCGGCGGCGTGCTGCCGTCGTCGCAGGCGATGACGTGGACGTTCAGCCTCTTCTCGACTGCGCCGTGAACGTGCAGGTGTTCTCACCCGCGAGCACCCTGCGCCCGGTGCACTTCCTCGGGCTCGACGTCGACACGAAGTCGACGCCTGGGCTCGAGTCTCGCCTCGACTGTCGCACCGCCAACCCAGCGAGCCGGTGAAGTCATACGCGGGCGGCAGCGTGCGCGACCACAGGCCGGCGCCGAGCGCCAGAGGGGCTGGCGGCACAGAGCAACGCGCGGGTGTAGCGTTTCATCGATCGTCTCCTCCTCGATCCCAGGTTCCGTCCGACCGGAGGAAGCTAGGCCCGGGCCGCGACGAGCTGCACACGCGTCTCAGCGCGGCGCGTCGACGGCGGCGAGATAGCCCTGCACGTACACGGCCGGGACCCGGATCGTCGTCGCCATCCCGTTGTCGAGCGTGATCGTCAGCGGCAGGCCGTCGGTCACCGCGGCGCGCAGCGCCGGCTCGGGCAGCTCGACGACGAGCGTCTCGAAGACGAGGAGGCAGGTGGGCTCGCAGCCGACCTGGTTGCGCGGCGTCGTGCGGAGCTTGAGCGGCGTGCCGTCGGCGAGTGCCACGCTCGCGAATCGCTTCGTCCCCTCGATGAAGTCCGACTGATACGCGACGTAGTCCACCCGCGCGCCGCCGCCCTGTCGGACGCCGAAGAGGAAGCCCGAGCGGCCCATGGTCGTCATGCCGAGGTTGACGGCGAGCCCGGGCCCGCCGCGGCGCAGATCGACGGTGTCGGTGACCGACAGGGTGGGGCCGCGGAAGATGGTGCGTCCGTCGCGAGTCGTCACCTGGACTGCGTGCGAGACGTCGCTCGCCGTGAGCGCGGGTAGCTCGATCGCGGTTCCGTCGAGACGGACATTCCCCTGCGGAGCACCCGCCGTCGTGGCGCAGCCCGCGCACAGGGCGACGAGGAGGACGGCGGCGTGTCGCTTCATGCGGTCCCTTTAGCATCCGCGGTTGCCGCAGGGCGAGTCGCGGTGCTACCCCAGGACCCATGGACCTCGTGGATACTCGCCCCCGGCGTCTGGGCGTGCCTGCAGGAGGAGCGGGGCCTCGGCACCAGCAACTCGGGGCTCGTCGGGCGCGACGGCGGCATGGTCGTCGACACGTTCTGGGACCTGCCGCACACCCGCGAGATGATCGCCACCTACGCGCGGGCGTGGCGCGCGCCGGCGCGCCGGGTCGTCAACACGCATCACAACGGCGACCATTGCTGGGGCAATCAGCTGTTTCCCGACGCCGAGATCATCGGCCACCGCCTCTGCGCCGCCGCCTTCGAGCGGGAGAACCCCGCGGTGATGCAGGCGCTCCGCGGCGCGACCGGCAGCACGGACCCGGCGATCGCCGACCTGGCGGGGAAGCTCGCCGACTGGGACTTCAGCGGCATCGAGCTGCGTCCGCCGACGACGCTGGTCGACGACCGCCTCGAACTGTCGATCGAGGGCATCGCCGTCCATCTCATCCACGTCGGCCCGGCGCACACCGGCGGCGACCTGCTCGTCCACCTGCCGCGCGAGCGCGTCGTGTTCACGGGCGACGTCCTCTTCCGCCTCTGCACGCCGATCGGCTGGGACGGGACGCACGCGCAGTGGGTGCGCGCGCTCGACGCCATCGTCGCGCTCGACCCCGCGGTCGTCGTTCCGGGGCACGGCCCGCTCTGCGGCGTCGAAGGGCCCACGGGAGATGAAGGCGTACCTCGAGTACGTCCACGGCGAGGCCGCGCGGGGCTTCGCCGACGGCCTCTCGGCGCTCGAGGCCGCGAAGCGCATCGACCCCGGGCCGTACGCCCGGTGGACCGAGCCCGAGCGCATGCTGTCCACCGTCGAACGCGCCTACCGCGAGCTGCGCGGCGAGGCGTGGGACGCTCCGATCGACGTCGCGGCCATGTTCCGCGGCGTGTACGCGCTGCGCGAGGCGATGCGCACGAGGAAATCCGCATGAACGTCGGCATGGCTACGATCTTCCAGAACCCGGACCAGCGGCAGCCGGACCACGAGGTCTACGCCGAGGAGCTGCGGCTCGCCGAACAGGCCGAGGGGCTCGGCTTCGACTCGCTGTGGGGGGTCGAGCACCACTTCACCGACTACACGATGTGTCCCGACGTCCTGCAGTTCCTGTCGTACCTCGCGGGACGGACGCGACGCGTGCAGCTGGGGTCGATGGTCGTCGTGCTGCCGTGGCACGATCCGTTGCGCGTCGCCGAGCAGGTCGCGATGCTCGACGCGATGAGCGGCGGCCGCTTCATCTTCGGGATCGGCCGCGGCCTCGGTCGCGTCGAGTTCGAGGGGTTCCGCGTGCCGATGGACGAGTCGCGCCCGCGGTTCGTCGAGAGCGCGCAGATGATCCTCGAGGGCCTCGAGACCGGGGTCTGCCGGTCGAACGGCACGCTCGTGCGCCAGCCGGCCGCCCCGATCCGCCCGCGGCCGGCGCGGACGTTCCGGGGTCGGACCTACGCCGCCGCGGTGTCGCCCGAGTCGATGCGCATCATGGCCGAGCTCGGCGTCGGCATCCTCATCATCCCGCAGAAGCCGTGGGAGACGGTCACGGCCGAGCTGGCGGAATATCGCACACTCTACCGCGAGGTGAACGGCGCGGAGCCCATCCCGACCGTGTGCGCCGGCTGGGTCTTCTGCGACGAGGACGAAGGCCGGGCGCGCGAGAGCGCGGTGCGGTGGATCGGCGGCTACTGGGACTCGGTCGTCAAGCACTACGAGTTGGCGGGCGAGCATTTCGCGAAGACCAAGGGCTACGAGTACTACGATCGCATGGCCGACATCCTGCGCCAGGGCGGCACCGATCCCTCGATCGAGTTCTTCCTGAACCTCCAGATCTGGGGCACGCCGGCGCAGTGCATCGAGCGCATCCGCGAGACGACGGCCCGCGTCGGCGCGGAGACGTTCGTCGCCGTCTTCCGCTACGCCGGCATGCCGATCGCCGAGGCGGAGCGGAACTACCACCTGTTCGCGCGGGCGATCCTGCCGGAGCTCAAGCGCGACGGGGCATCGCGGCCAGCCCCTCGTCCGGCTGCACCTGCAGCGAGTTGAGCACGTAGGCGAGCATCGTGTACTCGCCGACGAGCATCGGCAGCTCGATCAGCTGCTGCTCGTCGTAGCGCTGTGCGAGCGTGCTCCACACGGCGTCGCCGATCCGCTGGCGGGCATGGAGCTCGTCGGCGGCGCGGAGCAGCGTGCGGTCGAACGGGTCCCAGCCGGGCGCGTCCGGGCCGTCGGCGACCCGGGTGACCTCGTCGGGTGTCAGCCCGACGGCGCGGCCGATGGCGTCGTGGTGCCCCCACTCGTAGTCGGCGCCGCAGTTCCACGCCGTGCGCAGGATCAGCAGCTCGCGCTCGCGTGCCGGCAGCTGGCCCGACAGCATCAGCGCACCGAAGAGCTGGAAGCGCTTCAGCAGCTTCGGATGGCGCGCCAGCGTCGCGAAGATGTTGAGGACGCGGCCGAAGCCGCCGATCGACGGGGCGACGATGGCGCGCACCTCGTCGGTCATCTCGGCCTCGGCGAGCGGGGTGAGGCGGGGGGTCTTCGTGCTCATGGCGCGGTGCTGCCCCAGGTCGGTCGCCGGACGCAAGGGGCCCGGGGGTTCCCCCGGCGGCGTCCCCGATGATAGGCACGCCGGATGGTGACCGTCATCGCGAAGCTCAAGGTGAAAGCCGGCCGCGAGGCCGACTTCGAGAAGGCTGCCCGGGACATGATCACGTACGTCGAGGCGAATGAGCCGGAGACGAAGACGTACCTGCTCCACCGCGCCGCGGGCGATCCGACCGACTACCTCTTCTACGAGGTGTACACGGACCAGGCGGCGCTCGCGCGCCACGGCGGCAGCGAGGCCATGCAGCGCTTCTTCGGGCTGATGGGCGGCGTCGTCGACGGTCGCCCCGAGATCGTCCTGTACGAGGCGATCGGCGGCAAGGGCTGACCCCCGGTCAGATGGTGCGCGGCACCGCCCGCAGCGGCACGCGGATGGTCGGGGCCGCCGGTCGTGGCGGCTCCAGGTGGTCGATGCGTGGCCCGGTCGCGAGCCAGGTGCTCGCGGCGCGCCGCCCCGCGACCCGCATCTCGGTGAGCACGAACGGGTCGAAGTAGATGTACGACCCGGCGCGGAAGCAGCGCTCGTCGCCGGGCCGCACCGCTTCGTAGAGCGTGACGTCGCGATAGCGGCCCTCGAGCCGTGCCAGGCGATTGCGCTCGAGGAGCAGCTTGCGGTCCATGTTGTAGGCGTTCTCGAGGAAGCCGTCGACGGTGCGCTCGACCGCTTCGCCGAAGCTGCGGAAGGGCGCCGGGCTCGGCCGCGGTGGCTCGCCGGTGACCAGCACCGTCACGATCTCGTCGGCACCGAGGTCGACGACCGGCGCGAGCGGCGTGTTGACCAGCAGCCCGCCGTCCCAGAGCAGGTGATCCGCCGACCCGGACGGCCGGGAAGAGGAGCGGGATGCTGGCGCTCGCCAGCACCATGTCGACGGTGATCGCATCGACCACGACGTACTCGGGCTTGTGGGCGAGGTCGGCCACGAGATCGGATCGCCCGGCGACCCAGCGCACCACCTGGCCCGTGCGCGCGTCGACGGTGTTGATCGCCAACGCCGGACCGACCGAATGGACGCGCTCGCCGCCGAAGACCTCGACCAGACGTGTGCGCAGGCCGGCGGTGTCGGCGATCGACGACTCGCGCATCCGTTCGAGGAAGCGGCTGGTGAGGTCGAAGCGCGCCATCACCAGGTACTCGAGGCCGGCGGCCAGGAGGCTGCCGGGGCGCGGCGGCATGTGGGCGAGCGCGTGGCGGAGGACGTGCTGGAGCGCTCCGTCGCGCCACCAGCGCATCGGCTCCTCGAGGACCAGGCGGACGACCTCGCGCACGGCGCCGTCGAAGAAACGCTCGTTGGCGACGACCGGCGGGTTCCGCGCGAGCGCCTCCCAGAACCGTGCCATCTCGCCCGGCGACTTGCCGGCGGCGATCAGCGCCGCGTTGATGGCGCCGGCCGAGGTCCCCGAGATCACCGCCGGACCGCGGGCGAACCGCTCGTCCGCGAGCAACCGCTCGTAGACGCCGACCTGGAACGCCCCGCGAGCGCCGCCGCCCGAGAGCACGAGGCCGAGCCGCGGGCCCGCCCCGTCGTGTCCTCCCCTCCGCTCCACGTCCCCCTCCGCGCCTTCCCATAGACGAAGAGTGCGACGTGCGCAAAAGCCCGCGGCACGCCATACTCGCGGCATGCGCGCGCGCCGTTCGGGCGGGGGACTCGCCGCCGTCCGCTACTCCCTGGTGAAGGCTCGTGAGGCGGGCGGTCTCTTGGCGGTCACCCGTCGCCTGCGTTCGGCGAACGCGTGCAAGACCTGCGCGGTCGGGATGGGCGGGCAGCAGGGCGGCATGCGCAACGAGCGCCGCAGCTTTCCCGAGGTGTGCAAGAAGTCGATCCAGGCGCAGGCGGCAGACATGCAGCCGCCGATCGGCGAGGACCTGTTCCGCACCCACGACGTGGCGGCGCTCGAGCGTCTCGGCTCGCGCGAGCTGGAGGCGCTGGGCCGTCTCGGCTTCCCGGTCCTCTGGCGCGAGGGGACCTCGCACTTCCGACGGATCGACTGGGACGAGGCGCTCGCCGTCGCCGCGAGCGCATTCCGCGCCACGACGCCGGAGCGGACGTTCTTCTACGCGTCGGGGCGGAGCAGCAACGAAGCCGGCTTCCTGCTGCAGTGCCTGGCGCGGGCGTACGGAACCAACAACGTCAACAACTGCTCGTACTACTGCCACCAGGCGTCGAGCGTCGCGCTCGCCGATGCCATCGGCACCGGCACCGCGACCGTCACGCTCGACGACCTCGGCGGCAGCGACCTCGCCCTCGTCGTCGGCGCCAACCCGGCATCCAACCATCCCCGCCTGATCACGCAGCTGGTCGAGCTGCGCCGGCGCGGGGGAACGGTCATCGTCGTCAACCCGCTGCGCGAGGTCGGGCTCGAGCGCTTCCGGGTGCCGTCGGACTGGCGCAGCCTGCTCTTCGGCTCCGACCGTCGCCGACCTGTACCTGCAGCCGCACGTCGGGGCCGACGTCCCGCTCCTCCTGCTGCTGCTCAAGGGCGTCATCGAACGCGGTGCAGTCGACGAGGTCTACGTGCGCGCCCACACGACGGGCTGGGAGGCGGTGCGGGCGCAGGTGACGGGGATGCCGGCGGAGACCCTGCGGGCCGCGTGCGGGGTCCCGCAGGACGCGGTCGCGGCAGCCGTCGAGCGCATCGCCGGCGCGCGCCGTGGGCTCATCGCATGGGCGATGGGCATCACGCAGCACGCGCACGGGGTCGACAACGTCCAGGCGCTGGTGAACCTCGGCCTGGCGCGAGGCTGGGTGGGCCGGCGTGGCGGAGGGCTGCTGCCGATCCGCGGGCACTCGAACGTCCAGGGCGTCGGCTCGATGGGCGTCGCGCCGGCGCTGAAGACGGAGTTCGCGCGCCGCCTCGGCGCGCTCTGGGGCGTCGAGCTGCCGCAGTCCCCGGGTCTGCACACGCTCGCCTCGGTCGAGGCCGCGGCGGACGGACGGATCGACGCGGCGCTGCTCCTCGGCGGCAACCTGTTCGCCGCCTCGCCGGATCGGGCCTTCACCGCCCGCGCGCTGCAGCGCATCGGCACGACCGTCTACGTCACGACCAAGCTGAACGAGGGGCACGTGCATGGCCGCGGCCGTACCTGCCTGCTGCTGCCGGCACGGGCGCGCGACGAGGAGGCGGAGTGCACGACCCAGGAGAGCATGTTCAACTACGTCCGGCTCTCCGAGGGCGGTGCCGCGCCGGCCTCGGACGAGATGCGCAGCGAGGTGGCGATCCTGGCGGCGCTCGCGGAGGCGGTGCTGCCCGCCGGGCCGATCCGTCTCGGCACGCTGACGGATCACGCCGCGATCCGCCGCGCGATCGCCCGCGTCGTGCCCGGCTACGGAGCGATGGCGTCGATCGACGCCACCCGTGCCGAGTTCCAGGTCGCGGGACGGACGCTGGCCGAGCCACGCTTCCCCACCGCGGACGGCCGCGCGCGGTTTCGCCCCACGCCGCTGCCGGCGTTCGCGGCCGGACCCGGCGAGTTCCGCGTCATGACCCTGCGCTCCGAGGGGCAGTTCAACACGGTCGTCTACGAGGACGCCGACATCTATCGAGGAAACGAACGCCGGGACGTCGTGATGATGAACGCCGACGACATGCGTCGCCTCGGCTTCGCTCGCGACCGTCGGGTTCGCGTCGTCAACACGACCGGCGCGATCGAGGGCCTGGTGCGCGCGGCGGCTCTACCCCCGGGCAACCTGGCCCTCTACTACCCGGAAGCGAATGCGCTCGTGCCGCGGACGATCGACCCCGCGTCGGGTACGCCGGTGTTCAAGTCGACGACGGCGCGAGTCGAACCCTGTTGAACCACTGGGTTCCACCAGCTGGCGCGCGCTGCTAGCGAGGCGGCGAGGAGGACATGCGCATGAAGCTCTATCACGCCCCCCAGAGCCGGTCGGTCCGGCCGCGCTGGCTGCTCGAGGAGATCGGCGTCCCGTACGACGTCGTCCGCATGAATCTGCAGGCCGGCGACACCAAGAAGCCGGAGTATCTGAAGATCAATCCGAACGGCGCGGTCCCGGCGCTCGAGGACGGCGACCTGTGTCTGTTCGAGTCCGCTGCGATCTGCCTCTATCTCACGGACAAGTTCCCGGAGAAGCGACTCGCCCCCCCGGTGGGGACACCGGCTCGCGGCCTCTACTACCAGTGGGTCCAGTACGCGATGAACGGCCTCGAGCCACCGGCGGTCGACATCTTCGCGCACACGATGATGCGCCCCGAGGGGGAACGCATCGCGCAGGTCGTGAACGAGGCGCGGCCACGGCTCGCGGCCGCGGTGAAGGTCGTCGATGGCGCGCTCACTGGGCGCGACTATCTCCTCGGAACCGAGTTCTCGACCGCCGACGTGATGGTCGGGTCGACGCTCGCCTGGGCCGCCATGCTCGGGGCCGTCGGTCCGGAGTTCGCCAACGTGGCGGGCTACGTCGCGCGGCTCGGCGCGCGTCCGGCATACCAGCGCGCCGCCGCCGACTGACGTTCGACGGGACGGGTCGGCGGTCGCGTGATCGCCGGCCCGCCCCGCCGTCGCGTCAATCGGCCAGGGCGGGCACTCCCGGACAGAGGAGGCCCGTGTCCGACGGCAGACAGCCGGAACCCACGACCGGCGTCGTGTCGCCCGCGTCGCGATAGAAGAAGCCGATCGCGTAGCACATCTCGTCGGTCGTCTTGGGGCCGAACCGCACCTCCTGCGGATCCGTGTTGTGCCACGTGCAGGTGATGCGAAGCCGGCGTCCCTTCTCGAGCCGCAGACCGCCGCGCGGCCACGTCGAGCGCGGATGCGCCCAGTCGGTGCTCTTCACCAGCAGCGAGCGCGACGCACCATCCTCGCCAACCAGCTCGACCGTCACGCTCGTCCCGAGGCGGTGCTGGTGGGTGCTGATGACGACGATGGTGAGGTCGATCGGCACGCCCCACTCCGCCGTCAGGGTCTGATCGCCCCCCGCCGGGATGCGGATGTCGTTCGAGTTGCCGAACGTGAAGCCCTCGGCGACGTGCTGCACGGAGCCCTTCCTGGCCTTGTAGAAGTTGAAGCGGACGTCGGGAACGACGGGCTCGCCGCCGATGTTCCGCATGTGCGGGTTCAGGAAGACCGGCTGATGCGGCTCGAGCCGGAGCGCGACGCCCTTCGGCAGCCGGAACTCGGTGTTTGGGTTCGACGTCGGAATCAGGAGCTGCGGGATGAACTCGTCGGAGGCCGCTCCCGTGCAGCCCGTGCTGCGCACGGGTCCGGCCGGAAAGGCGGAGTCGGGGAGGGAACCGCCGTACTTCCACAACGCGAAGTGGTGGGCACCGGACGGCATGCTCAGCTTGAACCGCGAGACGTCCATGGGCTTCTTGTTCGCCAGGCGACGGTACTCGCAGACCTCGAGGTCCTGGCCTGGGTCGATCGTGTACTGCCCGACGCTTGTCTGGAACCCGCGGCCGGGCGCGGGCCTTCGCAGCTTCGTTGCGCCGTGTGCCGGGGCGAGCAGGGCCGAGAGCAGCAGGACGGGTAGGAGCAGGGTCGGCAGGAGTCGCGGCATGATTGCCCGGGCCATGCGCATTTCGCAGCGCAAGCGTCAATTCCCCGAAGGGCCCCCCGGTTCGCATCCCGGGCGGCCCTGGTCTAGGACGGCCGCATGCGGAGGATCGCTCGGGGGTTGGGGATCCTGGTGGTGGTCGTGGGGCTGGCCCTGCTGGCCGTTCGTTGCAACCTGGGCGAGGCACATCGCCTCGAGGATCGGACGGGCCCGCCGCTCCTGCCGGGCTCGGCCATCGAGACCGTCGCCGATCTCGACTATCCGCCTGGTAACATCGCCGTCTCCGACACCGGACGCGTCTTCTTCTCCCTCCACCCGGACGGCGATCCGCCGTCCTCGGTGCACGAGCTGATCGACGGCCGCCCGGTGCCGTACCCGAGCGAGGCGGCGCAGGCCGACTTCCAGACGGTGCTGGCGGTACGGATCGACCGCCAGCGGCGCCTCTGGGTGCTGGACCACGGCCACTACGGCTTCGGCCACCCGCGCATCACGGCGTACGACCTCGACTCGGGACGCGAGGTGCACCGCTACGACTTCCCGTCCGAGGTCGCCGGCATGTTCTCCATGCTCAACGACTTCCAGGTCGACCTCGCGGGGCAGCACATCTACATCGCGGAGGCGAGCCCGATCATCCTGCGGCCGGCGCTGATCGTGTACGACGTCGTCGGACGGACGAGCCGCCGCGTGCTCGACCGCAATCCGTCGGTGATGCCGGGGCCGTGGATGCTGACGACGCCCGAGCGCGACATGGTCCTCCTGGGACTGCTGCCGCTCAAGATCGGCGTCGACTCGATCGCGCTCGATCGCAGCGGGACGTGGCTCTACTATGGTCCCGTGAACGGCGACCGGATGTTCAAGGTCGCCACCGCCGATCTGAACGACCCGCTCGTGGCGGGCGCGGCGCTCGGCGCCCGCGTCGAGGATGCCGGACCGAAACCGCTCAGCGACGGCCTGTCGAGCGACGATGCCGGCCGCGTCTACATCACCGACCCGGCGCACAGCGCGATCCTGACGCTCGACTCCACCGGGCACCTGGCGACGCTGGTGAAGGACCCGCGGCTCCGGTGGCCCGACGGGCTCAGCTTCGGGCCGGACGGCTGGCTCTACGTCACCTGCAGCTCGCTCCAGCACGTGATCATGCGGAGTGCGGCGACGCGGCGCGCGAACGCGCCGTACCAGATCTATCGGGTGCGACCGGGGGCGACCGCCGCGCCCGGCCGCTGACCGCAGGAGGCTGCCCCACGATGGGCGGCGAAGCGAGGCGATCGGGGCGCGAGCGAGAGCGGCAAGCGCAGCGACGACCGACGAGGCGTAGCCGTGGCTACGCCGCAGGAGGGAGGAGCGAGCACGCCGCTCGCAGCCGTGCCCCGATCGCCGCAGCCGCTGGCCATCGTGGGGCAGCCTCCTAGTAGCGGAGGCTGCGCTTGCGGGCACGCAGCCCGCGACGGCTGCCACCCTTCTTGTTGTGAAAGCCGCGATCCCCGGCAGGCTCGCTGAAGCCGCCGCCGCCGAACCCGCTGTCGAAGCCGCCGCTCGGCTGGAAGGTGGACACGCCTGGCGATGGACCACCCATGGGACGCCCCATCGGCGGCCGCGGCGCGCGCGCCGGTGGCTTGTCCTCGGCATCGTTCACGCGCAACTTCCGTCCCTGCAGCTCGAACTGATCGAAGCGACGGATCGCATCCGCAGCCTTGGCCGGATCGCTGAACTCGGCGAACGCGAACCCGCGCGCCTTCCCCGTCATGCGGTCCTTCCCCAACCGGACGCGCACCGCGGGGTCGACCTCGACCAGCACGGCGCGCAGATCCTCCTCGGTGGCGTCGAAGGACAGATTCCCTATGAAGATCGTGGACGACGGAATGGCAACCTCCTCATGATGGACGATTCGGAAACGCGGCGAAGCCTACCAGCTCGGTGGCATGCCGGGAACCCCTGATCACAGGCATTGTGCGCGCAGACGGAGTGCGCGGGCGGGGCGGGTAAGGAATTCGCAGGTGCTTTCGCACGGGAACGGAATGCCCGCAGTTTCGTCCAGGTGGGCGCCACTGTCAAACACGGCCGGGGCTCAGTGAAGCACGTCCGTGGTGTCGAAGAAGACCTGCTCGACCCGCTCGCACTCCTGGCAGCGCAGGCGGGCGACCCGGAACCGCCTCCCGTCGGCCTCGCGGGTCCCCTCGCCGCTGCGCTCGAGGTAGCCGCCGCAGGTCACGCACCAGCGGGAGGCCAGGTGGGGATCCATCTCGCCATAGGTCCGGATCGCGATCGCCCGGTCGGGCGAGGACCCCAGCCGATTGGCTGCCGCCCGCTGGAGCCGGATACGGCGCCAGCGGCGGGCGCCGACGGCGATCACCGCCGCCAGCACGGCCGCCCCGATCAGAAGTCCGGTGATCATGACCGTCGCCGTTCCCGGGATGACGTGCTAGGGGGAGCGATGCGCACGGCGGCGCACGCCGCGGGCGAATGGGCTTTCTCTGGCATCGTGCTGCATCTGCGCTATGCCAGAGCCGACAACCTCCTGCACCAGGCCCCGCCGATCCCGTGAGCGAAGCCACCGCCCTCGCGAAGGCGAGCCGGCGCCTCCTGCCGTTCATGTTCCTGCTCTACGTGGTCGCGTACCTCGACCGCATCAACGTGGGATTCGCCGCCCTGACGATGCGCCGCGATCTCGGCTTCTCCGACGCCGTCTACGGGCTCGGCGCGGGGATATTCTTCCTCGGCTACTTCGTGTTCGAGATTCCGAGCAACCTCGTCCTCGAGCGCGTGGGCGCGCGGCGCTGGATCGCGCGCATCATGATCTCGTGGGGGCTGGTCTCGTCGGCGATGCTGTTCGTCCGCGGCCCCGCGAGCTTCTACGCGCTGCGCCTGCTGCTCGGCGTGGCCGAGGCCGGATTCTTCCCGGGCATGATCCTCTACCTGAGCTACTGGTTTCCCGCGCGCGCACGCGCCCGCGCGACGGCCCGCTTCATGACCGCGACGGCGATCGCTGGCGTCGTCGGCGGACCGATCTCGGTGGCCCTCCTCGGTCTCGACGGCATCGCCGGTCTGCACGGCTGGCAGTGGCTCTTCCTGCTCGAGGGCCTGCCGGCGGTGGTGCTCGGCATCGTCGTCCTCGTGGCGCTGCCGGACGGCCCCGGCGATGCCCACTGGCTGACGTCGGCCGAGCGGGCGGCGCTCGAAGCCGCCCTGCACGCGGATCGGGAGGTCTCGGCGCCGACGGCAGCGCATACGTTCGGCGCCGCCGTCCGCGACCCCCGCGTGTGGCGCCTCGCGGCGCTCTACTTCGCGATCGTCACCGGGTTCTACGGCATCAGCCTGTGGACGCCGCAGATCGTCAAGGGGCTCTCTGGACTCGGCGACACGGCGGTCGGCTTCCTGTCGACGATCCCGTATCTCGCCGCGGCGATCGCGATGACGATCGTCGGCGCCAGCTCGGATCGGCGCGGCGAGCGCCGGGGACATGTCGTGGCGGCGGTGCTCGTCGGGGCGACGGGGCTCGTCTGGTGTGCGTGGTTGACGACGCCCGTGCTCGCGCTGCTGGCGCTCACCCTGGCGGCGGTCGGCGTGTGGAGCGCGCTCGGGCCGTTCTGGGCCCTGCCGGTGACGTTCCTCCGCGGCAGCGCCGCGGCGGGTGGAATCGCGCTCGTGAACTCCGTCGGCAACCTGGGCGGCTTCGTCGGGCCGTACCTGATCGGACTCCTGCGCGAGGCGACAGGGAGTTTCGCCGCCGGCCTCCTCGCGCTCGCCACCGGGCTCGTCGTCGGGGCGCTCCTCGCCTGGTTCCTGCCGCGCGAGCCCGTCAGGCCGCCGACATCGCGATCCGCGGCGGCGACGCGATGATGCGGTCGGCGAGCGACGCGCCCGCCTCGGCCGCACGCAGGTCGTCGGCGACCCGCTGGCAGAGCGTTCCGAGGTCGAGGCCCCAGGCGGTCGTCGGGAACGGGGCGAGCTTCGCGAGGCCGAGGCCGAGCATCCGCTCCGCGCCCGGATGTCCGGCCTGGGCCTTGTGGTAGCCGACGGCGATCTGGATCAGCGCGACCAGCAGGGCCCAGCGGTCGTCGGTCTCGACCTCGTCGAGCCGTTCCTCGAACGCCTCGTGCGCTTCGAAGTACGAGCCCTGGTTGAAGAACGCGACGCCGTCCCCGAACGTGCTCACGAGGCCCCCGCGGTGCGACGGCGGAAGAGCACCAGGCCGATCAGCAGGTACAGCACGCCGTAGGCCAGCAGAACGAGCGTCGGCACGATCGCCGCCTCGACCGTCTGCCGGCGGATCATCAGGTCGTTGAAGCCCGCCATGGCCCAGGTGGTGGGGAAGGCGAGGGCGATCCGTCGCATCCAGTGCGGCTCGAGGTCGATGGGCCACCAGCAGCCGCCCACCGCCGCCATGGTCACGATCACCAGCGAGCCGACGGGCAGGACCGACTCGCGCGACCGCGCCACGCCCGCGACGACGAGGCCGAAGGCGGTGCCGGCGAAGACGATGCCGATGGTCGGCAGGGCGAGCGCCCAGGGCTGTGGTCCGAGCGAGATGCCGAAGGCAAGACGGCCGACCGCCAGCAGCGCGGCCATCTGCACGACGCCGACCGCGAAGCGGGCGAGGAGCTTGCCCACCAGCACGATCCCGAACGGCACGGGCATCGTGCGCAGACGATCGAGCGTTCCCCAGTCGCGTTCGTCGAGCAGCCCCAACGAGAGGCCGAGCAGCAGGCCCAGGAGGAGGAACGTCACGCTGAAGCCCGGTACGTTCTGGTCGAAGGTGTTCAGCTGGCGGGGTGCGCCGGTCGCGCTGGTCTCGTCGATCCGGAGCGAGCCGGGCAGGGTGACCGCCGGCACGTCCGGGAGCGCCGGCATGGTGAGGGTGGGCAGGACGGGCGGCGGGGGCAGCTCGATGGCGAAGCGAGGCACGCGCGGCGCTTCGACCGCCGGCAGCAGGCGCCCGACCAGGGCGTCGGGCGAGGTCGTAGCGAGTGCCGCCAGGCCCGGCGGGACGACGGGTGGTGCCGGTGGCGGCGGCAAACGGTCGGCGTACCGCCCCGCGGCCGCCCGTGCCTCGTCGAGCCAGGCGGCGAACGCGCGCTGGCGGGCGTCGAGGTCGGCGAGAAACGCCTGCAGCGGCGCGAGCTCCGCGGTCAGCCGCTCGCGTGCGGTCGCGACGGCCGCCGCTGTCCGCGCCCGCGCCCAGGCCTCCTCGCGCTCGCCGCCGGCGCGTGCGGTGGCGAACAGCCGCGCGACCTCGTCGCGGCTCGCCGCGATCCGCTGCCGCAGCTGCGCCATCTGCGCCTCCAGCTCGCTCTGGAGTCGCGCGAAGCGCCGACGTGTCCGCTCGACGTGCCGGCGCATCTTCTCGATCTCCGCCGCTGCCCTGGCGCGCGCGCGCTGCTCGATGGCGTGGCGCAGCTCCTGCACGATGAGCCGCACGTTCGCCACCTCGAGGTACTTCACCGGATCGGTGTAGAGGACGAGAGGCGCGTCCCGTCCGGCCGCGAGCGCGGCGGTCGTGCCCGCGGGAACGACGAGGGCGACGCCGGCCGTCTGCCGCGTGACCAGCGCGCGCGCTGCCGCCCGGTCGGGGACGACTTCGAGGGAGACGCGGGGTTCGTCGCCGAGCGCGTCCGCGAAGGCACGCCCGATCCGCCCGCCGTCCTCGTCGGCGATGGGGAGCCGGTATGCGGTCTGGCCCCGGGGATCCGCGCCGTAGAGTGACGCGAGGGAGAGGCCGGCGACGGTGATCACCGCGATCGGGGCCAGGGTCAGGAAGACGAGGCCGGCCCGGTCGCGGGCCAACAGCTGTAGGTCCTTGATCACCGCGGCGGCGAGCGCCCGCAGCATCAGTCGCTCGCGGCCGCACTCTCGTCGCGGAGCGCCCGGCCCGTCAGCTGGAAGAACACGTCGGCGAGGTTGGGACGGTGGAGGCTGACGTCGTGGACGTCGCCGCCGGCGCGCGCCGCGGCCGCGAGCACGGGGGAGGCCGCACTCGTGTCGGCGAGCGTCACCACGGTCGCTTCGTCCGCACGCGCGACGTCGAGGGTGCCGGCGACGCCGTCGAGCCAGTCGGTCGGCAGCGCGCGGACGGTGCGCAGGACGAGGCGGGGACGCATGCCGGACCGCGCGACCAGCTCGGCCGGCGTCCCCTCCGCCGCCACGCGGCCGGCGTCGAGCAGCACCACCCGAGCGCACAGACGCTCGGCCTCGTCCATCTGGTGCGTGCTGTAGAGGACCGCGGCGCCGGCGCCGGCGAGCTGGTGCACGGCCTCGAATATCCGCTCGCGCGACTGCGGATCGACGCCCACGGCGGGCTCGTCGAGGAGGACCACCCGTGGGCGGTGGAGGACGCCGCAAGCGAGGTTCAGCCGGCGGCGCATCCCTCCCGAGAGCGTCGCCACGGGTTCGTCCGCGCGGCGGTCGAGGCCGACGAGCGCCAACGCCTCGGCCACCGCCGCCCCGAGCGTGCCGCCGTGCAGCCCGAGCATGCGCCCGAAGAAGGTGAGGTTCTCCCTGGCCGTCAGGGTGGGGTACACGGCGATCGACTGCGGGACGAGCCCGAGCGCCCCCCGCGCCGCCGCGGCTTCGGCGGGCAGCACGTGCCCGTCGACGCTCACCGATCCGCCGTCCGCCGCGAGCAGCGTCGCGACGATCGACAAGGTCGTCGACTTCCCCGCGCCATTCGGCCCGAGCAGTCCGACGACCTGTCCGGGCGCCACCGCGAAGCTCACGCCGTCGAGCGCCACTCGAGCTCCGTAGCGTTTCCGAACGCCCTCGACCACGATCCCGCCCGCCATCGCCGCGCATCTTGTCACGCCCCCCCGACCAGTCCAGCACAACGGCCCGAGTGCCAGCGTGGTACCGGGTCGCGGGGCCGGCCGGGTGCCCCCGTGGAGGCGAGAGCGCGGCCGCTACGGAGCCATAGGCGGAGTAGGCCGCGCGCCTTGTCGCCTCCGCGGGGGCACCCGGCCGGCCCCGCGACCCGGTACCGCACCGACACCGACAGCCGCGCTGCTAGTCGGCCTTCGCCCGGAACAGGTCGACGCGGTTCGCGATGTGCGACGAGTAGCGCGCGCCCCAGCAGGTGTTGGCGTTGTGGAGCTGGACGGTGACCGCGCCGTCCTGCTGCAGCGGCAGCGTCGGGAGCGGCAGCGACGTGCCCTTCGCCTTCAGCGTGATGCTGCCGTCCGCATCGAGGCCGGACCTGAGGGTCACCACGCTGACGCCGTCGGCCGACAGGCTCGGGTCCTTGTACCTCCAGCCCCGGGTGGTCGTGGACCAGCGGGGGCCGGGGGGAATGCTGGCGTCGAGCGCGAGCGCGGTCGTGCCGCCGCGTTGGTCGAAGACGCACAGCTCGAAGCCCGCGGTGGCGGGGCTGCCGAAGTCGGCGAGCGTCGTGGTGCCCCGGCTCCACTTCCAGGTCAGGCGATCGCGCCCGTCGGGCAGCGTGTCGCGCAGGAAGATCGACGCCTTGCCGCCGATCTGGGGTTGGAGGCAGGTGGCCGTCGGCGTCGGCGTTCCGACGCACGTCCCACTGACGCACGCGTCGGTCGCGGTGCACACGCTGTCGTCGTTGCAGGTGCTGCCGTTGGCGACCGCGGCGCCGCTGCAGTTGCCGTGCGCGCAGACGTCGGAGCCGGTGCAGTCGTTGAGGTCGTCGCACGCGAGCCCGTTGGTGGTGGAGCCGGGGGCGCCGCTCCCGTACACCGTCGCCGTCACCTGGTAGAGCCCCTGGCCGCCGAAGCGCCGGACCAACAGATACCACGTGCCCTGGGCCGGGTTGATGAAGCCGCAGAAGCCGAACTGGTTGGGCCCCGCGGCCCGGCAATCGTAGTCGCCCGTGGTCGGCGGCGTGCCCCGCTTCACGTAGAGGTCGAAGTCGCTGCTGCCGTCGTCGATGCCGTTGAGGGTCACGCGGAGCTCGGTGCTGCCCGCCGGGACGACCACCGAGTGGACGGCCTCGCTCGTGCCGAAGTCGAGGGTCCCGGCGACGGCCGTGACCGGCGCGTTCGCCTCACCCGCCTGCGGCATGGCGCCACACGCCGTCGCGTCGAGGTCGGTGCCGCCCTGGGCCACGATGAAGGCGCGGTACGTGAACACGTTCGCGTCGTAGCTCCGGTCGGAGGGCAGGCAGGACGCGCTGTCGCCGCCGGACGTGATGCCGGCCAGCGTCGCTCCGCAGCCGAAATCGGCGAGCAGCGGTCCGCCGGAGTCGCCGTTGCAGGTGTCCGAGTCCGTCCCCGGCGGGCCGAGTGGATCGTCGAAGTTCCAGCAGATGGAGCTGGTGTTCGAGATCGTCCCGGAGCACGTGGTCGTGCTGATCGCCCCGGCGCGCTTCAGGCCGTAGTCGACGTTCGAGCCGGGATCGCCGCCGCTGCGCCCGAAGCCGACGATCGTCGCCGCCGTTCCGGCGGCCGGGGCGCGCGTGGTGTTGATCGGCATGGGGGCAATTCCCGTGACTGGCGTCGCGAGCGTCAGGACGGCGACGTCGGCGACCGGAAAGTCGAAGTCGGGATGGACCGCGATCCGGCTCACGGCGACGTACCCGGCGTGCTGCAGGAACACCGCGTACGCGCCCGCGGGCGGTGCGTTCGTCCCCTGGCACTGGCTGCCGCGGCCGCTGCAGACGCAATGGGCGGCGGTGACGAAGGTGGAGCAGCCGACGAGCGTGCCGGTGCAGACCTCGCTCGCCTGATCGGGATTCGCGGGCGAGACGAGCATGCCGACCGACGGAAAGTCGGACGTCAGCGTCCCGTTGACGATGCGCGGTCGGGCGGCGGAGCCCGTAGTCGCTCTGAAAGAGCCGGCGTGGGCGGGTGCGGCGAGCACGAGCACCACGACGGCTGCGGCGCAGCGGCCTAGCCGCCGCTGCATCGCCCCATCCTTTGCACGTTTCCAGGATTACCGCGGGCGGCGTGATTGCGTCAATTGCACTCGACGGGAAACTTGCTGACTTGGATGTCGGCGAGGTGCCGCCACGGCGGGCGCCCGCGACTCCGCCCTGCGGGGTGCGCAGGGCGGGCGACCGGACCGCCCACCCCGCCCACCGCTCGCTACTTGTTGGGCTGCGGGGTCATCCGCAGGTACGGGCGGAGCGCCTTCCAGCCCTTGGGGAACTTGGGCTTCGCGTCGGCGTCGCTGAGCGCCGGGACGATCACGCAGTCGTCGCCGTCCTTCCAGTTGGCGGGGGTCGCCACCTGGTAGTTGTCGGTGAGCTGCAGGGAATCGAGCACGCGCAGGATCTCGGCGAAGTTGCGTCCGGTGCTCGCGGGGTAGGTGATCATGGCGCGGATCTTCTTCTTCGGATCGATGAAGAACACCGACCGGACAGTCAGCGCGTCGTTCCACTCGGGATGGATCATGCCGTAGAGGGTCGCGACCTTGCGATCGGGATCGGCGAGGATCGGGTAGTTCATGCGCGCGTGCTGCGTATCCTCGATGTCCTTGATCCAGCCCTTGTGCGACGGCACGTCGTCGACGCTGAGCGCGATGGTCTTGCAGTTGCGCTTGGCGAACTCGGCCCCGAGGTTGGCGACCACACCCAGCTCGGTCGTGCAGACGGGGGTGAAGTCCTTCGGGTGCGAGAACAGCACGCACCACTTGTCGCCGATCCACTCGTGGAAGCGGATCGTGCCTTCGGACGACTCCTGGGTGAAATCGGGAGCGACGCTTCCGATCGAGAGAGCCATGGGGTGCTCCTTTCGTTTGCGGGTGGTGAAGCCCGACCGCTAGCGCGCTGCTCCAGCAGGGTCAACGGGGGTGCGTGCGGCGAAGGAGGAGCCCGAGCGGCACGAGCGATGCGAGCAGCGCCGCGGTGCTCGCCCGCCACACCGGCGCATAGGTTCCGGCGACGTCATGCCCCCAGCCGGAGCCGAGATTGCCGAGGTAGACGCCCGTCATGGCGACCACGAAGCCGAGCCCGATCAGCCCCCCGAGGTTCCGCGCGTGGGTACCGAAGAGCTGCGCCATCACCAGGGCGGTGAGCGGCGCATAGCTCGCAGCGCCCATGCCGTGGATCCACGCCCACCAGCGCAGGCGCACGGCGTCGGGACCGAGCCAGAGGGCGACCGAGCACACGGCGACCAGGGCCTGGGCAACGAAGAGCGTCGCCAGCGCGGAGGTGCGCTCGGCGGCGATGCCCGCGACGAGCGAGCCGAAGAAGCCGGCGAAGATCAGGATGCCGAAGGTCGTCGTCGCGGTCTCGACCGGAATGCCGAGGTCGGTCTGATACGGCACGAAGTGGAACATCACGGCGCCGAGGAAGCCGTAGGCGGCGAGGAAGACGAGCGACACGAGCCACAGCTCGGGTCGCATCCAGGGAAGTCCGCGCAGGTCGAACGACCGGCTCGGCGCCGTCTCCCCGACGTCCACGTCCGCGCGTCCGTCGCCAGACGGAATCGTCAACAGGATGGCGAGCGCTACGACGACGTACGCGGCGGCGATCGCCCACGAGGCGCGCCGCCAGCCGTACGCGACGAGCAGCGCCGCGGTGACGCGCGGGATGGCGCTGTTCAGGAGATTGTCACCGCCGTGGAGCAGCCCGAGCGCGAGCCCACGCTGCGGTCCGAACCGCCGCGCCACCAGCGTCGACGTGGCGACGGGTCCGAGCGCGCCGATGCCCGAGCCGGTGATCGCGCCGATGACGTACAGCTCGCCCAGGGACTGCAGCCGACCGAACAGGACCTGCGCGACGGCGGCGAGCAGCGCCCCGGTGACCAGCACCGTCCGCGCGCCCCAGCGGTCCGTCGCCACCCCCCAGACGAAGCCCGACAGCGCTACCGCAGCGCTGCGCGTGATGGCCGTGGCCGCGAACTCGCCCCGCGTCCACTGCATCTCGGCGAGGATCGACTTCATCATCACCGGGATCGGGTACGAGCTCGCCGAGTGCGCGCACACGGCGAGGATGCCGCCGAGGAGCGCCACCCAGGCCGCGACCGGTTCCCCGAGGACCGTCGTCCGACGCACTACAGGCCGATCATCTTCGCGACGTACTGGATCATCACCTCGTCGGCACCGCCGCCGATGCTGATCAGGCGGCTGTCGACGAAGGTCCGGCCGGCCATGCTCTCCTTCATGTAGCCGAAGCCGCCGTGGAGCTGGATGCACTCGTCGGCGACGAAGCGGATCATGCGGCCGCTGAAGAGCTTGGCCATCGAGATCTCCTTGCGTCGCGTCCTCGCCGCGGATGCGCTTGCGGACGCAGGCGTAGGTGAGCTCCTTCGCGGCGTCGATCTGCGTCAGCATCTCGACGAGCTTGAACTGCGTCACCTGCATCTTGCTGAGCGGCTTCTTGAAGACGACGCGGTCCTCGCACCACTGCCGGGTCTTCGCCCAGAGCGCCTCGGCGCTGGCGTTGGCGGCGATGCAGGCGACCAGGCGCTCGTCCTGGAACTGCATCATCTGCTGCTGGAAGCCGCGGCCGACGTCGCCGATCGTGTTCGCGACCGGCACGCGGACGTCCTCGAAGAACAGCAGCCCGGTGTCCGAGCCCCAGTTCCCGATCTTGTCGAGCAGCTGCGTAGCTGAAGCCCGGCGGTCGGTCGGCACCACGATCTGCGAGAAGCCGCCGTAGCCCGCGTCGGGATCGGTGATCGCGAGCAGGCAGAGCCAGTCGGCGGTGGCGGCGTTGGTGATGTAGATCTTGCTGCCGTTGATCACCCAGTCGTCGCCGTCGCGCACGGCGCGGGTCTTGATCGACGCGACGTCGGAGCCGGCGTCGGGCTCGGTGACGGCGATCGCGGCGACCATCTCGCCCGTGATCGCCGGGACCAGGTAGCGTCCGGCGGAGCTCGTCGGTGCCGAACTGGTGCAGCGACGGCGTCGCCATGTCGGTCTGGACGCTGATGCCCATCGACACGCCGGCGTTGTCGCAGCGGGCGATCTCCTCGAACATGACCGCGGTGTACGACCAGTCGAGTCCGGCGCCGCCCCACTGCGGGTCGTAGCGCAGGCCGAGCATGCCGAGCTCGCCCATGCGCGGGTAGAGCGCCTTGTCGATGTGGCCCAGCTGGTCGAACTCGCGCGCGCGCGGCGCCAGCTCCTCCTGCACGAACTTGCGCACGGTCTGACGGAAGATCTCGTGCTCGGGGGTGGTGAACAGCTCGGCGGCGCTCATGCCCGATCCCTACACCGCGCCGTCGTCATGCGTCCACCTCGTCGCAGCCGGGCGACCGCCGCCCCGCCTTGACCGTGGCGCGCGCGCGTTTGCCGGCGACCATCTTCTCCTTTGCCCGGCGCGACCGGCGCTTCTTCTGGCGGCGGATGCGTGCCGCCTCCGCGGCGACCGCGTCGGCGGCGCCCTTGGTGCGCGCCTCGATCTTGTCGCAGAGGAGGCGCCGCGCGAGGAAGCGGTTCATCGCTTGCGACCGCTCCGCCTGGCACTTGACGATCACCCCCGTCGGGCGGTGGCGCAGCACGACGCACGTCGAGACCTTGTTGACGTTCTGGCCGCCCTTGCCGCCGGAGCGGATGAACGTCTCCTCGAGGTCTTCCGGATGGACCCCCAGCCGGACGAGGCGGTCCGCCAGCGCCTGGGCCTTCTCGGGAGACACGGGGAACATGGTCAGGCCGGCAGCGGCTGCACGACGCCGGTCGCGAGGTCGTATACGGCGCCGGCGACGCGGAGCTTGCCGTCGCGGACCAGCCCCGCGATCACCGGCGACCCATCGAGCAGCACGCGCGTCTGCAGCCGGACGTTCGCGGCGCCGGTCGCGTCGACGTCCTTCGTGCCCGGGGCGATGGCGGGCACCATGTGCTGGAAGAGGCTGCTGATCTGCCCCGGCACGGGCGCAGCCTCGATCGCTGCCTTCACCGCGCCGCAGCTGGTGTGCCCGAGGACGAGCAGCACACGTGCCCCCAGCACCAGCGTGCCGAACTCGAGGCTGCCGATGCCTTCAGGCGTGGCGATGTTGCCGGCCACCCGGACGACGAACAGGTCGCCGAACCCCTGGTCGAACACCAGCTCGGCGGGTACGCGCGAGTCGGCGCAGCCGAGGATGGCGGCGAACGGCGTCTGCCCGCTCGCGAGCTCGTGGACGCGGGCGAGCTTGCGGTGCGGCGCCTCGGCGCGGCCGGATGTGAAGCGCCGGTTGCCGGCCATGAGCGCCTCGAACGCGGCATCGGGATCGGTTGGTGCCGCGCCTGTTCGGGCCTCGGTCCGAGACGTGCGGAGGCCGAGGCCGGCCGCGACGGCAGATCCGGCGGCGAGACCGAGGAGGTGGCGGCGAGACAGGGGGATCGTCATGAGGTCTCCTTGGATCAGCCGCGCTCGCGGGCCATCACGGCCCGCTCCTCGGCGTTCATCTTGTCACGGATGCGCGAGCCCTTGCCGAGGTGCCGCACGCTCGGCGGCGGGCCCTCCGAGAAGAGCTCCTCGTATGGCTCGGCCGGGACGTAGGTGTCGGGCTTGCGGTCGCGTGATCGTCACGCCGAGCAGCTGCTCGACCTGGTCGACGTCGTACATCCGGATGGCGTCGTAGTCGGTCAGCAGCGCGCAGACCTCGACGCAGATGTAGCAGCCGATGCACTCCTGGAAGCGGTCCTGCACCGGCTGGACGCCGCGCCCCGGCACCGAGCCTGGGCGGAGGTACTCGATGCACTGGACGGGACAGAACTCGGGACACTTGCCGCACGGGAAGCAGAGGTTCACGTCCATGAACGCGACCTCGCGCGGCCGCTTCTTCTTCTCGCTCACTTCGTCCGGCCAGGGGGCTTCCGGGATGCGATCCTCTTTCAGCCGTCGCCTGATGATGTCTATCGCGGACATACGGGCCTCCTCGTTCCGGGTAGCAGACTCGGAGGCGGGCAGCCATCCGGCATGAGCCGGGGCCCTGTCCCCGATGGCGACCCGCGGCTCAAGGGTTGGCGATGTTGTTGTAGCAGAACACTGGCGCCGTCGACGGGAAGAAGTACCCGAGCGCCATGCAGACCTCGTCGGTCGAGACGTTGTCGCCGGAAGTGATCGTGCGATTCTTGTTGTCGCCGAGGTTCGAGTAGTTGCACTGGTAGAACAGCTTGCCGCTGGTGAACGTGAAGAAGTCCGGCGCGGAGAAACGCGCGGTTCCCGGGTTGAGGGAGTCGGCGCTCTCGAAAGCGTAGGGATCGGCCAGCGTTCCGTCGTCGAGGTACGTAGCCACCGACTGCTTGTTCGACTGGGTCGACAGGGCGAAGAACTTGGCCCCCGTCGGGACGTCGCAGGCGAAGCTGAACGACTTGTTCATCGCGTTCGGGAGAATGGAGAGATTCCCGTTGAAGGTGACGTACGTGTCGGCACGCGTGACCGCCACGTCGGCGGGATACGCGAACACGCCGACCTCGGCGTGCACGTTCACGACCTCGGTGGTCTCGTTCAGGTTGTGCATCCAGACGAACCCCGACTGCCCGGGGGGCAGGATCGCCCCGACTGGTTTGCCGGCGCCGTCGTCGGCTGGGAAGGTGAACTCGTCGTCCGCCCCGTGGCCCGCGTAGTAGATGCCGCCATCGTTCGTCACGCCCCGCGCGCAGCCCTGCGTGGACAGCGTGCCCGGCGGCTTCAGGTCGGTCTTCGTCAGCACCACTGTCAGGCGCTTGATCGGCGCCGGCAGGTGCGAGGTGAACTGCTTGATCGCCAGCGGGCCGGTGTTGGGCGTGTGGAAGTAGTAGCAGTAGGTGATCTCCTGCCCCGGCTGGATGTCGACGTTCGGCGTGACGATCCGGAACCCGAGCTCGCAGCCGCTCGTGTCGTATGTGCAGGTGCCGGTGCAGCCGAGCGTCCCGCGGCCGAAGCCGACCGATTCGCACGTCGCGCCGCCGACGTCGGTGCCCTCACACTGCTCGCTGGCGGCACGCCGGCCGTCACCGCAGAACCCGTCGGCGCCAACCACCGCGCGACAGACCATCGACGTCGTGAGCTTCTTGAACCGGTGCTCGCCGAGCTGGTCGAGGGCCACCTGGCTTCCGGCCGTCCCGCTCGGCTTCTTGCACTTGAGGCCGTAGCAGATGCGGGCACTCTCGGCGGGCGGACCGACGAACGGGATCGTCTCCACCGGCGTGTGCCCGTCGACGGCCGTCCCGGCGCGGACCTTCGTCTCGGTGGGCAGGCAGTAGAGCTTCGCCTTGCTGAGCTTGCAGCCGGACGTCACGCCGATCGACGGCGTGTCCAGGTCGACGACCGCCCTCAGCTTCTTCAGCGTCTCGTTCGTCACCTTGAGGCACTGGAGATCGGCGGTGACGGCCGACGCGCAGGTGGCACCCACGAGCAGGACGAGCGTCGAGAGGAGCAGGCGGGACCGGTGCCGGGACATGATCGACCTCCCGACGCTCCTCTGGCAGAGATCGTCGGCGCGTGGCAACCCCACGCGCGAGTTGGGGTAAGGGGGCGCCCGGGGGGCGTAACGTCCGACTTCGGGCGTTCGGTCGACTTCGCGGGCTTGTCCAGACTACGGGCTTGAGTCGCCGCCGGATGATTTCGATCGCGTCATGGCCGCGATGGTGCGCGTTTGCGCGTCCGGTGTACACAGGGGCGATGGAATTCGCGATCCAGGTGGTGACCGGGCAGGTGCGGCGTGAGCGTCCGGGCCTCGAGGCGATCGTCGAGCAGGCGCAGCTGGCGGAGTCGCTCGGCTTCTCGACCGTCTTCGTGCCCGACCACTACGTCTTCGAGTCGCTGGGCGCGCTCCAGCGGGACGTCCCGGCCTACGAGATGTTCCTGGTGATGGCCACCCTGGCGCAGCGGACGACGCGGGTCCGGATCGGGAGCCACGTCGCCTGCATGCTCTTCCGGCATCCGGCGATGCACGCTCGCCTCTTCGCCCAGGTCGACGAGGCGAGCGGCGGGCGCGTGATCGCCGGGGTCGGCGCCGGCTGGACCCGCGCCGAGTTCGCGATGATGGGGATTCCCTTCCCCGACGTCAGCGAGCGGCTCCAGATGATGGACGAGGCCGTGGCCATCATGCGCGGCCTCTGGCGGGACGAGCCGTACACGCACGCTGGCCGCTGGTGGCAGGTGACCGATGCCGTCTGCCTGCCGCGGCCGCTGCAGCGGCCCGGGCCGCCGCTCATGATCGGAGGAAACGGCAACGGCATCCTGCGGCGCGCTGGCGAGTGGGCGGACCTGGTGCACCTGATCCCCAACCTCGGTGCGGCGGGTACGACGACACCGGAGGCGGTGGGGGCGTTCACGGACGCCGTCGTGGCACGAAAGCTCGAGCGCGTGCGCACCGCCGCCGTCGCCGCGGGCCGGGGGCCGACCGCGGTGCGCTACGCGTCGACCATCTTCACCTACGCGCTCACCGACTCCGCTGCGCACACCCGGGCGATCGCGGACGGGATGGCGGGGATGTTCGGGCTCACGCCGGAGGAGGCGCTGCGCCACCCGGTGTCGCTGATCGGCACGCCGGACGAGATGGCGGCGGAGATCCGCCGGCGCGAGCGCGAGCACGGGCTCGCGCTCCTCGCCATCAACTTCACCGGCGACGAGCAGCTGCGGTCGTTCGGCGAGCGCGTGCTTCCGCTCCTCGGCTGAAACGCGTCAGCTTCCTGACGGCCGTGCCAACGCGCCGGCGGCGGCATCCCCACGCCGCGCGAGTTGGGGTAAGGGGAGCCCGGGGGTCGTAACGTCCGACTTCGGGCGTTCGGTCAACAGCCAAGAGCAGTCGCCTGACAGCCGCGTACAGCCCGGATGTCGAAATCCAGCACCCCCGGACGACGTATCGGTAGAGCCGGCCACTGGGCCGCTCCCGACCATAGAGGAGGTCCTATGCGGGTAATGGTGATCGTGAAGGCGACGAAGGAATCCGAGATGGAGAACGACCCTGCCGATATGGAGGGTGGCGCCGAGATGTTCGAGGCGATGGGAAAGTACAACGAGGAGCTGGTCAAGGCGGGGATCATGCTCGCCGGTGACGGGCTCAAGCCGAGCCGGTTCGGGAAGCGGATCCACTTCAACGGCACCAAGCGGTCGGTGACCGATGGTCCCTTCGCCGAGACGAAGGAACTGGTCGCGGGGTTCTGGATATGGCAGGTGCGGTCGATGGACGAGGCGATCGAGTGGGGAAAGCGCTGCCCCAACCCGATGCCGGGGCCGTCGGACCTCGAGATCCGCCCGCTGTACGAGTCCGAGGACTTCGGGCCCGTGATCGCAGCGCAGGAGAACGAGCTTCGCGCCGAGATAGCGAAGAACATCAAGTGAGCCGCCGGCGCCCTCTGGACCGCGCAGGTCCTCTCCGCACCTTCGACGTGATCAAGCTCACCGGTGCCGAGGTGGCGGCCGTTATCCGCCGGCGCGAGCGCGAGCACGGGCTGGCGCTCCTCGCCCTCAATTTCACCGGCGACGAGCAGCTGAGAGCGTTCGGCGAGCGCGTGCTGCCGCTCGTCGCCTGAGGGCGCGTCAGCTTCCTGACGCCGGTGCCAAGGCGCCGGCGCTCGTTCCCGCACGGTGTGCGACGCGTCCGCGGCGGCGCCGTGGCGCGGCTCTTGCTGCGAATACGTGCATGGCGACCATCCAGCAGCTGCTCCGCGAGACGATCGACAAGGGGGCCTCCGACCTCCACCTCAGCACCGGCGTCCGCCCGATGATCCGCATCCACGGCGACCTGGTGCCGACCGAGCACGAGGTGCTCACGCCCGACGCCGTGACGGCGCTCGTCCACGCCATCATGAAGGATGAGCAGAAGAAGCACTTCGAGGCGGAGCACGAGGTCGACTTCGCCTGCCAGGAGCAGGGCATCGGCCGCTTCCGCGTGAACGTGTTCGTCCACAGCCGCGGCCCCGGCGCCGTGCTGCGGACGATCCCGACCGAGATCCCCTCGCTCGAGGGGCTCGGCATGCCGCCGATCCTGAAGGAGCTGTGCGAGAAGGAGCGCGGGCTCGTGCTCGTGACCGGGCCGACGGGCTCGGGCAAGTCGACGACGCTGGCGGCGATGGTCGACGTGCATCAACGCCACCTGGGACGCGCACATCCTCACCGTCGAGGACCCGATCGAGTTCGTGCACCCGCCGAAGAAGTGCCTGGTGAACCAGCGCGAGGTCGGCCCGCACACCGACTCGTTCTCGAACGCGCTGCGCAGCGCGCTGCGCGAGGACCCCGACGTCATCCTGGTCGGCGAGATGCGCGACCTCGAGACGATCTCGCTGGCGCTCACCGCGGCCGAGACCGGGCACCTGGTGTTCGGCACGCTCCACACGTCGAGCGCGCCGAAGACGATCGACCGCATCATCGACGTCTTCCCCGCCGGGCAGCAGGGGCAGATCCGGACGATGCTCTCCGAGTCGCTCGAGGCGGTGGTCGCCCAGTCGCTCTTGAAGAAGAAGGGCGGCGGCCGCGTCGCCGCCTGCGAGATCCTGATCGGCACGCCCGCGGTCCGCAACCTGATCCGCGAGGGCAAGCTGCACCAGATCCCGTCGATGATGCAGACCGGCCGCAACATCGGGATGCAGACGCTCGACATGGCGCTGCAGGAGCTGGCGAAGAAGGGTCTGATCGACCCGCCACCGGTGCCGCGGCCCGGGATGAACGGCGCGGCCAACGGCGCCCCCGCGCCCGCCTGATTGCCCGTCCGTTGACCGCGGTGGCGCGGCTCCCGTAGGAGCCGTGCGGTGTCGTCCCGACGTGCTGCGACCGGCCGGTCGGTCCTGCTCGCGTGCCTCGTCTGCCAGATGGGGCTCGGGCTCGGCGGCTACGTGTTCGCGGTGTTCCTCAAGCCGATCGTCGCCGAGCTCGGCTGGAGCCGGACCGCATTCGCGGCGTCGGGCGGTCCGTTCCTGCTGGCGATGGCGCTGGCGAGCCCGGTGGTGGGCGCGCTCACCGAGCGCGTCGGCGCGCGCACCGTCTTCGCCACCGCCATCGTCCTCGTGGCGGCCGCGCTGGTCGGCCTCTCCTTCATGCAGAGCCTGACGCAGTTCTACCTGCTCGGGCTCCTGCTCGGCGCGGCGGCGACGGGACTCGGTGACATTCCCGCCGGCGCCGTCGTGTCGCGATGGTTCGGACAGGGGCGCGGTCTCGCCCTCGGGCTGGTCTACGTCGGCTCGAACATCGGCGGCACCATCGTTCCGATCGCGGCGACGGCCGTCGCCGAGGGGTCGTCGTGGCGGACCGCGCTCCGCGTGCTGGCGATCGGCGGGCTGGCGGTCATCCTGCCCGTGGCCCTGCTGGGCGTCCGCGATCCGGATCGGGCGGTGGTGGACGAAAACGTGGCGGCGGTCGACCCGCCACGGAGCCTCACGGCGGCGGAGGCACGACGGACGCCGAGCTTCTGGATCCTCGGCGGCGTCCTCTTCACCTTCTACTTCTACTACCTCGGCGTGAACCACCACCTGGTCGCGTTTCTCTCGGATGCCGGCTTCTCCGACGCGTCCGCAGCGCGCCATTTCAGCGCGGCGGTGGCGGTCGGGATCGCCGGCAAGATCGGGATGGGGCTGGTCGGGGATCGCGTGGCGGCGCACCGGACGATCCTCCTGACGTTCGCGCTGATGACGGCCGGGTCGATCCTGCTCCTCACCGTCGGCCGGCATCCCGGTCTCCTGCCCATGTTCCTCGTGATCCACGGATTCACCGTCGCGGCCGAGAACGTCGCCCTGCCGCTGGTCGTCGCCGCGTGCTTCGGGGCGCAGCACCTCGCCGCGATCTACGGCGCGCTGATGCTGGCGCTGCTCCCCGGCGGGGTGATGGGGAACGTCTACGCCGGCTGGGTCTTCGACGTCACCGGAAGCTACTTCCCGGCGTTCGCCACGTTCGCGGCGCTGAACGTGGTCGCGGTCGTCGCGCTGCTGTTCCTGCGTCCCCTGGCGCGCGGACGACACGGCTGAGGGCACCCGCTTCTTGGTCGGCCGCCTGCTGCATGCTAGCGTCTCGCGCGACACGATCGAGGGAGGGAACGGGATGCGACGATTCTGGACGGCCGCAGCCGTCGCGACGGTGCTCGGCGCCGCAGGGGTCGCCACCGCGGCGACGCCCGACGACTTCCTGATCAACAATGCGCAGGACGTCGTCGACGTCTGCACCGTGCCGGAGTCCGATCCGATGTACGGTCCGTCGATCGGGTTCTGCCACGGCTACATCGTCGGGGCGATCCAGTACCACTTCGCCCTCCGCGCGCGGCACCCGGAGAAGAAGCCGACGTTCTGCCTGCCGGAGCCACGGCCCTCGCGCAGCCAGGGCATCGCCGGCTTCGTGGCATGGGTGCAGGCAAACCCGAAGTATCAGGGCGAGCCGGCGGTCGAGGCCCTCGTCAAATATCTCGTGGAGAAGTATCCATGCCGAAAGTGACGACACGACGGACGCGTTTCGCAGCTCCCGTTCTGGCCGTGAGCCTCGCGTTCGGCGGGGTCGGTTGCGCGGACATGTCGCAGAGCAGCCGGAACACCGCCACGCGGACGGTCACCGGCGGCGCGATCGGGACCGCGAGCGGCGCGATCATCGGTGCGCTCGCCGGAAACGCGGCGCTCGGCGCCGCCGCCGGCGCGGGCGCCGGCCTGCTCGGCGGCTTCATCTACGACCAGTACGAGAAGTCGAAGGGCAACTAGGCGCGGCTAGCCGCGCGACGGCTCGCCCATCCCGGTCTGGGTGAGCAGACGCTCGAGGCGCGGACGGTAGTGGAGGAGCCGGAGCCCGTCGACGATCGCGCCGAGGCGCTCGAGGTCGCGCGGCACCTCGCCACGCGCGACGGCGACCTCGGCGCGCCCGAGGAGTGCGGCGGCCAGCGTCGAGCGTGAGCCGATCGTCTCGGCGATCGCCAGCGCCTCGGCGTAGCGCTCGACGGCGCGGTCGCGCCGCCCGAGGCGTGCGAGGACGTCGCCGCGCGCGGTCAGCACCAGGGCCTGGCGGAGCCGGCCGCCCGGGATGCGGACCAGCTTCTCCGTGAGCTGATCGGCCCGCTCGAGGTCGCCGATCGCGAGCAGCGCCTCGGCCACGAAGCGCGTGTTGAGCTGCATCAGCCCGCCGGCGCGGAGACCCTGCTCGATGCGATCGACGTAGGGCGCCGCGTCGACCTGCTCGCCGAGGAGCACGCGGGTCAACAGGGCGAGCGAGCTGGAGGTCGTGAACGCGTTGACGTTGGCGATCGCCTCCGCGATCTCGAGCGTCATGTCCGCCCACCGGCGTGCCTCGTCGTACTCGGCACGGAGGAAGTGCGCCGGCGCGAGCAGGGTGCCGATCGCGGTGCGGATGGTCCGATTGCCCCGCTCGGCGCACATCTCGAACGTCTCCCTGCCCTTGGTGACGATCCAGTCGAGATCGTCGGACGCGTAGTGGACCAGGTCGCGGATCCACCGGGTGCTGAGGTAGAGATCGGAACAGCGCGCGCCATCGGGACCGGATTCGAGTCCGGCCAGCTCGACGCTCGATCAGGGATCGCGCCTGGTCGAAGCGACCGTCGACCGCGTAGTTCATCGCCAGGCCCCGCGCGATGCGCGACCGCTCCCCGTCGAGCCCGGCCTCCTCGGCGATCGTGAGCCCCCGCTCGGCCAGCGCGAGCCCGCCCGCGAAGTCGGGCGCGTTCGGCCGCATGATGGTGATGATGCCGTGCGCGTAGTGCAGCTGCGCGAGGGTGCCCTGGTCGCCCAGCAGCGCCGCCAGCTCCCGGCCGCGGACGGCGGCCTCCTCCGCCTCGGAGAGGTCGACCGCGCCGAAGAAGACCGTCAGGCGGGTGATGCCGCTCACGGCGGTGAGCGCGGCGCGGTGGAAGCGGCCGTCCTCGCGCTCGCCCAGCACCGTCTCCGCGAGTCGCCAGGCGCGACGGTAGAGGTCGGCCGCGACGCGATACGACGGGGCCTCCTCGGCCTCGCGCGCGGCCCGCAGCAGAGCGTCGATGGCCTTGGTGTGGTTGTCGCTCCGCGAATAGTGGTGCGCGAGCAGCGCTGCGTGCTCGGGGTTTCGTTCGAGGTCGTGCTCCAGGAGCTCGCCGATGCGCTCGTGCAACAGGCGCCGCTGCTTGAGGAGCAGGCCCTCGTACGCGACCTCCTGTGTGAGGCTCTCGCCGAAGCGGAGATCGTCGTTCGAGAGCACGGCCTTGCGGTGCACGAGACCGCGACGCTCGAGGTCGTGCAACTCGCGCTCGACGTCGATGCCTTCGTCGGCGAGGAGCTGGGTCAGCTGCTTGCGGCTGAACTGGCGGCCCAGCACCGCGGCCACCTGCACGACGCGCTTGGCCGGCGGGCTCAACGCGTCGAGCCGCGCGGCGATGACCTCCTGGATCGTGCCCGGGATCGGGACGTCGGCGAGGGGGCGCGTCAGGCGGTGTCCACCGCCGGGCGAGGGGGACAGGTGTCCCTCTTCGATCAAGCCGCGGACCAGCTCCTCGGCGAAGAACGGGCTGCCGCCGGCCTTCTGCACCAGGACGCGCTCGACGTCCCGTGGCAGCGGCCCGGCGACCGCGCGCACGACCGCGCGCGTCGACTCGTCGGACAGGGGCCGCAGCGCGATCTGCGAGAAGGCGACCGGGGCGGTCCAGTGGGGCACGGCGTCCGGCCGGTGGGTCAGTACGATCAGCACCGGCGATCCCGCGAGGCGTCGCACGAGGTCTTGGAGGAGCTCGCGCGACGGTTCGTCCGCCCAGTGCAGATCTTCGACGAGCATCACCACCGGATGGGACTCGCTCTCGCGCAGGACGAGACGCGCGACCGCGTCGAAGGTCTGCCGCCGCAGCTCGTCGGCGGGCTGGTCGGCGAGCGACTCGAGCGGGAGCGAGAGGAAACGGCAGAGGACGGGATACTCGCGCTCGATGTCCTCGTACGACGCGCCGAACTTCTTCGCCACCCGGTCGCAGGAGGCCTCGACGTCCTCGTCCCACTCGAGACCGAAGTAGCGGCCGAGCATCATGACGAAGAGGTGGTAGGGCAGGGCCTGCAGCATCGACGTGCCGCTGCCCTCGAAGAAGACGACGGAGTCGTCGGCGAGGCGAGCCTTCAGCTCGTAGAGGAGGCGCGACTTGCCGATGCCGGCGTCGCCGACCACCGCCACCACCTGCGCCTGGCCGTCCCCGAGCCGGCGGAAGGCGTCGACCAGCCGGTCGAGCTCGGCCTCGCGGCCGACGAACGGGGTGAGGCCGCGCTCTTCCGCGACACCGAGACGGGTCACGTCGCCGCGCCAGTCGGTGACGAGGTACGCGGTCACCGGCTCGGTCTTGCCCCGGACCTCGAGCGGACCCACCTGCTCGACGTCGAAGAAGCCGCGCACGAGGCGGTACGTGGCCTCGCTGATGAGGATGCCGCCGACGGGGGCGAGCGACTGCAGGCGCGACGCCATGTTCGTCGTGTCGCCGATGGCGCTGTAGTCCATCTTGCGGTCGTTGCCGACGGGACCGACGACGACCGGGCCCGTGTTGATGCCGATGCGCAGCGTGAGATCGATGCCGTGCTTCGCGCGCAGCCGCTCGGCGAGCGGGCCCAGCGCCTCGCGCATTCCGAGCGCCGCGCGGACGGCGCGCCACGGGGCGTCCTCGTGCGCGACCGGGGCGCCGAAGAGCGCCATCAGGCCGTCGCCGGCGAGCTGGTTCACGACGCCCTCGCGGCGGTAGATCTCGGGGAACACGGCCTCGAGGTAGTCCTCGAGCAGGTCGTGGTACTCCTCGGGGTCGAGGCGCTCGGCGATCGACGTCGATCCGACGAGGTCGCAGAAGAGCACCGTGACCTGCTTCCGCTCGCCCTCGATCTGCGACGGGTTGGCGACGACGGTGCCGCCACGCTGCGCGAGCAACCGCGTCAGCGGGTCGACCGGGCGCGGCGCTGGCGGCGGCGGCGGCACGAGAACGTCGGGGCTCGTGGGTGTGCCACAGTCGGGGCAGAAGCGGAAGGCGGGATCGAGCGGCGCGCCGCACTTGCGGCACTGCGCAGGTGTGCGTGCGCCGCAGGCGTGGCAGAAGGCCTTTCCGGGAATCAGCTCGACGCCGCATGCGTCGCACCGCATGCCGCACGGTGCGCTGCGCCGCGACGCAAGTCAACGCAGCGCCTTGGCCGCTTCGAGCAGGCAGCGCTCGGTGGTCGGCCAATCGATGCAGGCGTCGGTGATCGACACCCCGTACGTGAGGCCCGCGCGCCCGCCGTTCAGCGCCTGGCTGCCGGCGCCGAGATTGCTCTCGACCATGAATCCCATGATCGGCGAGCGGCCGGCGCGCACCTGCCGGACCAGGTCGCCGAGCACCTCGGGCTGCTTGGTGTAGTCCTTGCCCGTCTGTGCGTGGCTGCAGTCGACCATGATGCGGGCGGGAAGACCGGCCTTCACCAGCATCGCTTCGCAGGCGCGGATGCTCTCCGCGTCGTAGTTGGGCTTGCGCCCACCGCGCAGGATGATGTGGCCGTCGGGATTCCCCGTGGTGTGGATCACGGCGGCGGCGCCGTCCGGCGTGATGCCGAGGAACGTGTGCGGGTGGCGTGCCGACTCCATGGCGTTGAGCGCGATGGTGAGGTTGCCGTCGGTCGAGTTCTTGTAGCCGATCGGCATCGAGAGGCCGCTCGCCATCTCGCGGTGCGTCTGACTCTCGGTGGTGCGGGCGCCGATCGCCGTCCAGCTGATCAGGTCGGCGGTGTACTGCGGGACGATCGGGTCGAGCAGCTCGGTGCCGGCGGCGAGACCGAGACGGGTCACGTCCAGCAGCAGGCGCCGCGCGAGGCGCAGCCCCAGCTGCATGTCGTTGGTGCCGTTCAGGTGCGGATCGTTGATCAGTCCCTTCCAGCCGATCGTGGTGCGCGGCTTCTCGAAGTAGACGCGCATCACGACGAACAGGCGATCGGACACGTGGCGCGACAGGTCGGCCAGTCGTCGCGCATAGTCGAGCGCCGCCTCGGGGTCGTGGATGGAGCAGGGGCCGACGATTGCCAGCAGCCGCGAGTCGCGTCCGGCGATGATCGCGCGCACCGTCTCGCGGGCGCGGAGCACGCCCTCGTACTCGGCGTCGGTCGCGGGCAGCTCGGCCTTGAGGGCACGGGGCGGCACCAGCGGCTCGGCACGGGTGACGCGCAGGTTCTGGGTCTGGAGCATCCAGCATCAGTCTAGGGGGCGAGGTGGACGAACGCTAGCGCCGCTGCGGGTGACTCGTCACTTCGACAGGAAAACCTCGATGCCTTCAGCCGGCGCTCGCGACGCCGCCCGCTCCGGCTACGGGCAAGTCCCTCCCCGTGTGAAGTTGTACGTGAGCGACATATTGCTGTTGCAAGGCGCTTCGGGCGTCACATTGATCGTGATGGTGTCGCCGTCGACAGTTCCGCTCCCGGTCGCGGTGCAGTCCGCTTCCACGAAAAATCCCTCGATGCTCACTCCGAGGAGCTGGCTGCCCGAGAGCGTCGCCAGCAACGTGGCAGTCCCTCCGAATTGATGAATCGTGCCCGAGATGGCGTTCGGGCTCTGATCGATGATTGCGCACGCCGGGAAGGAATTTCCTGGGGCAGATCCTACGTCGACGGTCCCAGTCCACTGGTTGCCAACGCCGCACAGGTCGGACAGCAACTGGTCGCGGGCGTCGAAGGCGCCGGTATAGAGCGCGCTGTAGGCGTAGAAGCAGAGGATGTCGGCGTCGGAGACCGCGTTCTCGTCGTACGTGCGCTCCTCGCCACCCACCTCGGTCGTCACCTGTGTGAGCATGCGCGCGCCGAACTGGGTGGAGCCGCTCGGATCCAGGTCGAACTTGGCCGTCTGGCTGCCACCGGTGAAGCCGTCGCCGTTCAGGTCGAAGCGGCTGTCGTCGCGGACGCTCGGCTCGATGGGCATCCCACCTGGGCGATAGGCCTGCTTGAACAGCGTCAGGTCGGCCTCGTCGAAGTGCGTGTCGTCGTTGGCATCGAGGATGGCGAGCCGCACCTTGGCACCCGCCGGGGTGGGCTCCGCGGCGGGGTCGAGCGACAGCACGGTGGCGTAGGCGTCGATGAGGCGGAACGGGAAGGTCCGGACGTTGGCCTCGATGGCGGCGACGGTGTCGGCCACCGGCCGGGCCCGCAGGTCGGGCGACAGCAGCCAGAGGTACGCGGCCAGCCCCGTCACCTGGGGTGCGGAGATGCTGGTACCGCTCTGGGGAACTCCCAGGAACGAAGGGATGCCCTCGCCCACGGCGTACACGTCGGCGCCCGGATCCGAGAAGGCCGACGGGTTGTTCAAGTCGTGATCGCTACTGCCCACGATGACCACGTTGGGCGCCGGCGGTGCTGAGGTCTGCCCCAGGTCAGCGAGCAGCACGTTGAGGATGGCTTGCTGAGCGGGCGTAGCGGCCAACGAGGGAAAGCATGGCTCGGGCGGACAGTTGGACGTCGGTTCCCACAAGCTGGTGTCGGTGACGAACGACATCGCGCTGTCGGACTTCGCCGCGATGTTGAGCGCCGACCCGACCCCGGCGACGGCGGTCCCCGGGTAGAGCAACCCCACGTGCTTGTCGGCCTCGTTGCCCGCCGACGACGTCACCAACACCCGATGCTCGAGCGGTTGCAGCATGGCCCGCTGCACGGCCCCCCAGGCGGCGCGGTCGAGCGCCGACGGGACGTTCATGGTCGCCGGTGTGCAAGGTCCGTCGCACCCGTCGAGCCCCAACGAAGAATTCACCACGACCTTGTCGGTCCCCGACACGACATCGTCGATTGCGTCAATGATCTCGTACTGGCTGAGCCCTGCGGTCTGCAGCGCCCGCAGCTCCAGGCACTCCGGAAACGGGTTGGCGCCGGTCGGTACCGTGGCGTCCAATGAGGCCCCCAAGGTGGCCAACACCTCGTAGCCGTGGTGTCCCTCGAGGTCGTCCGCGGCCACACTACCCGTCCCGAACTCGATCACGCCGGGCACCTGGGTCGCGAAGTCCGTGTAGAGGACGTCGGCGGGCCGGTGGAACTTGTCGGCCACCACGACCGTGACCTTGTCGGTACAATGCTGCTGCACCAACCGTTTGGCGTTCCAGGCCGCGGGGAACCGGGCGTCCTGGAGATGCCCGAAGGCCACTTGGGCGTCGGCGGGCGCGGGGGCCGCCACATCCAGTTTCGCGTCGCGCGCCAACGTCACGAGCCGAATGCCCGGCATGGCCCCCAGCGCATCGGCCAGCGACCGCAGGCCGTCGGCACCGTCGCGGCGAGGCACCGCGATCGTCACGGCCGGCACCCCGGCCTTCATCGCCACGATCCCGCCCCCGACATCGGTGAGCGCGGCGTTCACCTGTCCGACGGTGGCGTCGGCCGCGATTGCTACGTCGAGCCGGGTCAGAAGGAGTCCGTGGACGATGTCAGCCGGCAGCGCCGGTTGGGGCGTCAGGTGGACGAGCACCGGCAGAGCTTTGTCGCCGGGGGTGCCCTCGAGGAGGGCACCCTCCGCGCGCGTCGCCTTGAACTGCTGGCGGATCTTCTTCGCGCGGAACGTGCCGCTCATCACGCCGCACGCGGTGTCGATCGACGCGTCGAGCTTCCCCTTCCCGCGCACACCCGCGCAGGCGCCGGCGGGCCACTTCGCCGTGAGCTGCGTGCCCAGCCTCGTCCGCTTCGCCTTGCCCCGGACGGACCGACAGCCACTCACGACCGAGATTACGCCCTTCCCATCCACCACCACCGCGTCGATGGTCGGGGTGCGCCCGGCAGGGAGGAGGCGCTTGCCGTCTTCGACGAGGAATCGCCCCGGCGGGCACGTCGGCGCCGGCTTCTTCTTCCCGGCGAGCGCCGGCGTCGCGCACAGGGCCAAGGCGAGTGCGAGCATCGAGGCGAACGCTTCGCGGCGGTGTGATGGGTGTTTCATGACCTATGGGCGCTACGCGAGAAGCAGCGCCTCCTCGGTCCGAAATCAGGTGTATCAAAAGGAGGGGAGACCTGAATAGCTGGAGTTCCACCCCGGCGCTCTGTGTCCCCGGGGAAGCAGATGCGGTTCTCCCCGCCGCACGGTGCAGGCGCGCGCGCTCGGCGACGAGAGATCGTTCTCGCTAGCGCGGACGCTGCTCGAGGAGCAGTGTCCGGAGGTCGGCCAGTACGAGGGCGGCGTGGAGGAACTCCGTGCTGTAGACGTTGCGGACCCGGTTCGTCCCGTCGACGAGGAAGACCTTGAGGACGTGGCGGTAGAGGCCGGTCCAGGAGCCGTCCTCGAGCCGCAGCTTGGCGACGGGCTGATCGAAGTCGGCGAGCAGCGGCGTCAGCTCGGCGTCGTCGCGCGTGGTGACGAAGCGCCAGTCCGACCGTGGCCGATGCCGGTCCCGGACCGTCGCCATGCGCGCGGGCGTGTCGCGCTCGGGATCGAAGCTGACGGTGACGAGGGTGACGCGACCGGTGAGCGCCGGATCGGCGGCGATCGCGCGATCGAGCGCGCTGCAGCAGGCCCGCGCTGACCGGGCATCCCGTCGCCTCGACGCAGCTGGTGTAGACGAACGCGACGAGGGCGAGGCGATCGCCTTTGAGCGCGAAGAGTGTCGTCGAGCGCCCGTCCGCGTCGAGCAGGGGATGGTCGCCGATCGTGGCGATCGGCGGCAGCGCGTAGGTTCCGGGTGCCGGCGGGTCGTAGGCCGGGGCGAAGCCGCCGACGGTGTAGGTGTACCCGAGGTCGGCCGCTCCGCGCCGCGGACGCCACGCAGAGGGCGAGCGCCGCGGCCCGGATCACCGCCCGGCGTCCGTGTCGGCGCGCGCGACCGCGCGGGCGCCTCCGCCGTGTAGAGCTGGTTCTTGTAGAACTGCGTCTGGCCGAAGCGCATGATGTGCGGGCGTCCGAGCTTCTCCTTCGCGAAGTCGACGGTGAAGCGCGGCGTCAGCGTCTTCCCGTCCCAGCCGTAGGCCTTCAGGAACTGCTCGTCGTCCTTGCCCTTCTTGTCCCAGTTGGCGAGCAGCGACGACGTGAAGTAGACGCGCTCGCCGTCCCACGTCTCCGACACCATGTTCACCTGCGAGCCGATCTTCTGCTCGTGGACGAGCTTCGGGGTGATGCGGATCGCTGCACGTCGTAGACGCGGCACGTGCCGTCCATGAACGTGTCGACGAAGAGGAAGCGGTCGTCGGCCGAGAGGCTGATGTCGACGGGCAGCGGCGTCTTCGTCGGGTCGCCGATGTCGGCGACGGCGCTCGCGGCGAAGGTGCCGTCGGGCTGCTGCTCGATCAGCCAGATCTTCGACGTGAGCGCGGTGGTGGTGAAGGCGTAGTTGTGGCGCGGCTGGAGCGCCCAGCGGATCTCGAGCGGCGCGCCCGGGACGTCGAGGGTCTGGATCGGCTTGCGGGCGTGGAAGTCCCACACCACCATCGTGTTGCCGAAGTGCTTCATCGCCTCGGCGTCGCCGAGCAGCGTGCCGAGGTCCCGCATGTAGTTCTTCCTCCCGGTGAACGACGAGGTGAGCATGCGGTTGAGCCGCGGCTGGACGCGCACGTCGTAGCCGTACTCGGCGCCCTCCGGCATCCAGATCGTCCGCACGTGGGCGCCCGCGTTGCTGTACTCGACCAGCGCCGTGCGGCCGCCGCCGTCGGTCGCGTTCGACAGGCCCGATGATCAGCATGCGGCCGGGCAACGCGATAGAAGGTGTGCGGGCCGACCACGCCACCGCTGTCCTTGACGAAGGTGTCGATGGTGCGGACGAGCTTCGGGTGTGCGGGGTCGGCGGCGAGGTCGAACACCCAGATCTTGCTGTCGTCGAGTCCGCCCGCCCAGAAGTATCGCCGGTCGTCGGTGAAGCCGCCGTGGTGCGCCTCGTGCCGCCCGCCGACGGACACCGAGGAGATCACCTTGCCGTAGGTGGCCGCGTCCTTCGGGTTGGCGCCGACGGTGACGAGCTTGTCGGAGCCGTCGCCGACGCCGTCGATGCCGAGCGTCCAGACGTAGACGTAGTCCTCCTGCCCGGTGATCTTCGGCATGTACGGCGACATGCACGTCTCGTCCGCCCACCCCGGACGTCCGATAACAACCGTGAGCGCAACGACCAATACGACCGAGCCGACCATCCGATGCATGGTGACCTCCCGTCTGGTGCTGCCCGCTTCTAGGCGAAGTCCCCCGACGCGCACAAGACACGGGGGGATGGTAGCGGGGGGCCGCGGACCGCGTGCACCGACCCGGCGGCGGGTGGGTGCCCCCGCGGAGCCGAGAGCGGGGGCGCTACGGAGCCATAGGCGGAGTAGCCCCCGCGCCTCGTCGGCTCCGCGGGGGCACCCGCCCGCCGCCGCGACGACACGCGGTCCGCGGCCGCAATCTCAGCGCAGCCCGTCGACCCAGGCGCGCAGCGCCGGCAGCTCGCGGCTCGCCCACGTCGACGACCCGCGCACGCGGCAGAACTCCGCGAACAGGCGATCGAGGACGTCGAGCGCCTCCTCCATGTCGGCGAGGCGGAGGAAGAGGTCGTTCTCGAGTGCGGCCCGCGGGTCGTCCTGGGTCCCCGCGTCGCGAGGGCCGAGCTTGCGGGCAGCGGAGCCCGTCGTACGTGAGCATGCCGCCGTCGAGCGTCAGCTCCCAGCGCCGCTCGCCGCGGACGATCACCAGCTTGGCGCGGTCGAGGAGCTTGCCGCGCCGCAGACCCGCGCCGATCTCGGAGCGGACGTCGCCCGGTCCGCTCACGGTCAGGCGATCCAGCGGCCCGCCGGCCAGGACGACCCGGTCGCCGAGGTGGATCTCGATGACGTCGCCGTCGACCTCGAGCGCCCTGGCCGCCCTCCTCCACCCGATGGACGAGCCAGGTGAGGAACTCCTGGCCGAGGAAGCGCTTCGTCTCGACGACGGCGAGGAAGTCCTCGTTCACGGGCGGGCCTCCTCGCCGAACGGCATGCGCGGCACGCCGGTGCGCGCGCCCTCGGCCGCCTCCGGTGCCAGGGACGACGGCTCTACCCCGCGCACTGCCTCGAGGGCGCGCCCGTCGAGCCCGACGTGCTCTGCGGCGAGGTACGGGATCAGCGGCACGGGCTGGACGCCGAACGTCTGGCGGAAATGCTCGACGAAGGCCTCGCGCGCGGCGCGGTGCTTGCCGCTGCAGATAGACGCGCCCGTTCTCGAGGTTCCACACGCAGTCGAAGAGCCGCGGCGCCGGCAGCGCGCGGGCGACGAGCCGCGCCTCGACCTCCTCGCGGATTTCCTTTCGGATCCCGGCGCCCAGGCGGTCGCGCCCCAGCTCGGCCTTGCGCGCGTTCTCGGCCCGCCGCCGCTCGAGCATCAGCAGCTTCGCCGGGACGGCGCGCCGGTCGTGGCGGAAGCCGAGGACCAGGAAGTGATGGAAGAAGAGATCGGCGGTCGTGAGGTCGGTCTGCAGCGGATCGTGGAAGGCGACCCAGCCGAACGCGTGCGGCTCGGCGCCGTCGGGATCGAGGTCGCGGAAGGCGCGCCGCGTGACGTGCGTGGCGACGGCCTCGCGATCGAGGCGCGCCGGCACCGGCGCTGTGAAGCGGACCACGGTCGTGCTGCCGGAGAGGAATCCCACGTGACGTCCTTTCGAGCGGGGACGCGGAGGTACCACCGTCCGTTCCGGCGTGCAAGGACCGGACTTGCGCTGAATGGGCCCGTCCGTATCCTCGGGGCCAGAGCGGCATCCAACGTGCCCATGAAGGTGACGTGCATAGTGTTCGTGCTCACGCTCGCCGGCCTCGTGTCGGCGGCGGAGCCGGTTCCCGGAGGAACGACGATGACGAAGCCCTACGCCAAGCCGACGGACGCCGAGCTGAAGGAGCGCCTGACGCCGGAGCAGTACCAGGTGACGCAGCAGGAGGGCACCGAACGCCCGTTCCACAACGCCTATTGGGACAATCACCAGGAGGGCATCTACGTCGACGTGGTCTCCGGCGAGCCGCTGTTCAGCTCGCGCGACAAGTTCGACTCCGGAACCGGATGGCCCAGCTTCACCAAGCCCATCGAGTCGAACCGCGTCGACGAGCGTGAGGACAAGGGCCTCTTCATGCGCCGCACTGAAGTGCGCTCGAAGGACGGCGACTCCCATCTGGGGCACGTCTTCCCCGACGGGCCGGGGCCGACCGGCATGCGCTACTGCATCAACTCGGCGTCGCTGCGCTTCATTCCCGTCGATCGGCTCGAGGCCGAGGGATACGGCCAGTACCGCGCGCTCTTCGAGACTACGGCAAAGACCCCGAAGAAGGCGGACTGACGCCGAAGGCGCGCGGGTCAGTCGAGCGGGAGCTCGTTGCCCACGCGGAGCGCTTGCACGGTGCCGCTGGCGTCGACCAGCTCCACGCCCTCGGCGTCGATGTGGCTGGTGCGGCGGCCGCCGATGGTCTCCCCCTCGCCGACCGTCACGCGCTCGTCGCCGACCCGGAAGGTCGCGCGGCGGTCGCCGCCGAGGACCATCACGCCCTCCAATCGCGCCAGGCGCGGCGGCGCAGGCTCGGGTGTCGGCACCGTCGCGGCGACCGCGACGGCGTCGGACGCTGCGAGGGGAGCCGCCGGACGGACGGCATGTGGCTTCCGTCGCGAGCGCACGCGGCGGGGCGCATCGGTCACCGCCGCATGAACCCCATGTGACCGGGTCGGCGCCGGGGCCTCCGATCCTCCGGGGATGCCGACGGCGAGGAGCGTGCAGAGCGCCGCGCCCGCCACCAGCGCCGGGCTGATCCAGCGACCCGACCCGCTCCCGCGCGCCACGGCGACACGGACGTTCAGTTCCGCCGTCCACGGGGATCGGTCCCCATGGGTGACGTCACGCGGCGCAGACGGTCCGAACCGCTGGGGCACGACCTCGACCTCCGTCGTGCGCGGGGCAGCGCCGGGCCCCGGGAGCGCGCGACGCTCGCGGAGCACACCGCGCTCCTCGGCGAAAGCGAGGATGATCTTCAGCGCCAACCGGTTCGGCTGCGCGCTGCCCGCCTCCCAGCGCGAGATCGTCGACGGCGACCAGCCGAGCGCCCGGGCGAATTCGGCCCGGGACATGCCCAGGCGCCCCCGGATGGTGCGGATGACCTCGCGCGGCTCGACGTCCATCTCGCTCCCGTACAGCAACCTCCGTGCCCGGCGGCACGCGGCCGGATGCGCGGCGATGGAGGGCGCCCCCGCGGAGGCGACAAGGCGCGCGGCCTACTCCGCCTATGGCTCCGTAGCGGCCGCGCTCTCGCCTCCGTGGGGCACCCTCCATCGCCGGACGCGCGATCCCGCGGGGCCCGCCGCCACATTCTTCACCATGGTCGCCAGGAATGTACGGCGTGACGTGGGCGATCTCACTTGAAGATCAGACCGTAGAGGGCGGCGAGCAGGTCCATGCCGATGAACGTCACGATCGCGATCTCGAGTCCGAGCGAGCGGCGCGTCTCCATCAGCGAGAGCAGCGTGCCAACCGTCTCCCGGACGAGTGTGAACTTGCGGTCGAGCGCGCCGCTGCGGTCGCGCAGCTCGTATTCGGTGGCCAGGCGGGCGTGCAGGCGTTCCATCTCGGGGTGCTCCCACAACAGGTCGGGCTTGCCGTCGGCGTCGATGCGCGCGGTGCCCTGGCTGCGGGCCGACAGTGCGGCCCCGATCAGACGCAGCAACGGGCGCGACGACGCTGCGAGTCGTCCCCGGCTGCGCAGCCCGGCGATCACGGGTTCCATGGCGTCGAGCGTCTTCGCCAGGGTGGCCTCCTGCTGCGACAGCGCGGCGCTCTTTGCCAGCGCGTCGGCCACGACCGCCAGGCGCGGCAGGCCGAGGTCGCACAGCCGGATCAGACCGGTGGCCTCCACGCCGTCCTCCGTCGCTCCGGGTTCGATGCGCGCCGCCTCCTCGACGGGCACCGGCAGCGGGTGGCTGACCAACGGGCGCAGCTCTGCGAGCACCGCCGCCTCCTGCTCGGGAGTGGCTCCCACCAGCGCGATTGCCCCCCAGCGGAAGGCGAAGGCGACGAGGCCGTCGGGCCGCGCCAACTGGATCGGGTCGGCCAGCCCGCCGGCGGCCCGCGCGAGCGTACGATGCTCCAGCCGCTCGCCGAGCAACAGGGCGCGAACGTTCAGGCGCTCGGGAGCGCCGGCCGGCGGGGTCATGATCGAGGTGCGAGGTACCAGACCGCTCAGGAGACGTACAAGGTGCCCGCCAGAGCCCCGCTTGCGTCCACGAAGGCCGGCGTCGTACACGCCGGCAGGTTGGACGCTTCCTCCACCGTGACGATCCTGGGTGGGCTCGGCCTCTTCCTGCTCGGCATCCACCATCTCACCGAAGGCCTGAAGGGCCTGGCGGGCGACTCGCTCCGCCGCGCGCTCCAGCGACTCGTCGCCGGCCGATTCAGCGCCGTCGTATCGGGCGTGATCTTCACGGCGGCGATTCAGTCGTCGACCGCGGCCATTCTCACCGTCATCGGCTTCGTCAGCGCGGGCCTGGTCACCTTCCAGCAGGCGATCGGCGTCATCGTCGGCGCGACCCTCGGTACGACGACGACGCCGTGGATGGTGGCGATCTTCGGCTTCCGCGTGAGCATCTCCGCCTTCGCGAAGCCCATCCTCGGCGTGGGCGCGCTGCTCTGGCTCATCGCCAAGGGCCGGGCACGATCGCTGGGGGCCCTCCTGGCCGGCTTCGGGTTGATCTTCATGGGGATCGAGTACCTCCAGACGGGGATGGAGGGCGTTTCGTGGAACCTCGATGCCATCGCGGGGAGCGGCCCCGCCTCCCACTGGATCCTCGCCGGCATCGGGATCGTGATGACGATCGTCATGCAGAGCTCGAGCGCCGCCGCGGCGACGACGCTCGTCGCGCTGCATGCGGGCTCGCTGACGTTCGTGCAGGGCTGCGCGATGATCGTCGGCCAGAGCATCGGCTCGGCGGCGACGACCGCGCTGGTCGTGATCGGCGGCGGCCTGGCGGTGCGGCGCGCCGCGTTCGCGCACATCATCTTCAGCGTGGTCGTCGGCGTTCTCGGCATCCTGTTCCTCGGGCCGCTCGCGCCGGGCGTCGTCCTGGGTGGGTGCTCGACTCGACGATCCCGACGGCGTGCTGGCCCTCGCGGCATTCAGCAGCATCTTCAAGCTCGCGGGGATCGTCGCGTTCTACCCGTGGCTCGATCACTTCGCGCGCTTCATCGTCCGCATCTCCGGGAGCGGGAACCTGAGTCGGCCGTCAGCCGCCTCGACCCCTCCCTCGCCGATGCGGGGGGAGCCGTCGCGCTCGAGGCGGCCTGGCGGGCGATCCTAGAAGTCGCGCGCGGCGCCGTCGATGCCGTCCGTCGCCGCCTCGCGGGCGAATCGGTGAGCTACGCTCCACCGCTCGAAGCGGTCCAGCAGACCGAGCACTTCCTCGAGTCGCTCTCGTTGGAGACCACCGATCTCACCACGATGGCGCCGCGACTCGTCCGGCTCTGCCACGCGCTGGATCACCTCACGGAGCTGCATCGCGACCTCGCGCACGTCCCGCCGGTCAGCGGCGCGTGGCAGCCGCCCCCCGGCTTCGCGGCCGGCGCCCGCTCGCTGGCGGCGTGGCTCGACGCCGCGAGTGACCCCGAGGCGACACCCGCTCCCGCCATCTTGAAGGCCGTCGAAGATGCGGCAGGGCAGGTCAGCGTCGAACGGACGGCCAACCGCCAGCAGATGCTGGAAGACGTCGCCCTGCAGCGCACGCCCGCGGCGCAGGCCCGCACCGCGCTCGAGACGCTCCTGTGGGCGGATGGGGCCCTCCACCACGCGTGGCGGCTGGCCGAATCGCTGCGGATCGCCGCTGGCGGCTAGCGGTCCGCGCGTCAGGACCTACGTTCCCGCTTCCGCCGCGGTGACCGCGCGTCGCAGCGAGGCCGACGAGCGGATGATGACCTTCTCGACCTCCACGACGAGGAAGAACACCAGGCCGCCGAGGAGGAGCCATGGCCAGACCCGGAGCGGGATGGCTTCGTTGTCGAACAGGCGTTGCAGCGGCGGGGCGTAGGTGAACAGGAGCTGCAGGACGACGACCGCGCCGATGCCGAGCGGCAGGTACCGGTTGCCGAGATGCGCCCTGATCGAGAGCGACGAATCCAGCAGGAAGCGGCTGTTGAGCAGGTAGAAGACCTGCCCGACGGTGATCGCGTTGACCGCGACCGTCCGCGCCAGCGCGTCCGAGGCCCCCTGTCCACTTCATCCAGAAGAACGCGACCAGGGTGTACGCGAGGAGCGCCAGGCCGACGAAGACGACGCGCCAGATCCCGAACCCGGTCAGGATCGGACGATCGACCGCGCGCGGCGACCGTTGCATCACGTCGAGCTCGTGGGGCTCGAAGGAGATCACCAGGCCGAGCGCGACGGAGGTCACCATGTTGACCCAGAGGACCTGCGGCGCCGTGATCGGCATGGTGAAGCCGAGGAAGATCGCGACCGCGATGACCAGCGCCTGCGCGACGTTGGTCGGCAGCATGAACAGGATCGCCTTCTCGATGTTGTTGTAGACCGTGCGGCCTTCCTTCACCGCCGCCGTGATCGACGCGAAGTTGTCGTCCGCGAGCACCATCTCGGCGGCCTCCTTGGTGACCTCGGTGCCCTTGATGCCCATGGCGACGCCGATGTCGGCCTTCTTGAGCGACGGCGCGTCGTTCACGCCGTCGCCCGTCATCGCCACGATCTGCTTGTTGGCCTGGATCGCCTTCACCAGGCGCAGCTTGTGCTCGGGGCTCGCGCGCGCGAACACGTCGACGTCACGCACGCGCTCCTGGAGCGTGGCGGTGTCCATCTCCTCGATCTCGGCGCCGGTGATCGCCGTCCGGCCGTCGCCGATGCCGAGCATCTTGGCGATCGCCGCGGCGGTGATCTTGTGGTCGCCGGTGATCATCGTGACGCGGATGCCGCCGCCGTGGCATTCCTTCACCGCCTCGATGGCCTCCTTGCGGGGCGGGTCGAGCAGGCCGATCAGGCCGAGGAGGACGAGGTTCTTCGGGAGGTCGGCGGGACCGAGACGGCCCGCCTCGACGCGCCGGATTCTCGAGCCAGGCCAGCGCCAGCACGCGCTCGCCCTGCGCCGCGAGCTCGTCCGACGCCGCCAGGAAGTGTTCGCGATCCATCGGCCCTGCGCGCCGTCCCGCGTCTGCTGCCGGTCGCATGCTCGAGGATGACCTCGGGCGCGCCCTTGGCGAAGAGCACCTCGCGCGCCGGTGGCGGGCTTGTGCAACGTCGCCATGAAGCGATGCTCCGATTCGAAGGGGATCGCGTCGATCCGCGGCGACGCGGCCTGCTCGGCCTGCCGTTCCATCCCGAGCTTGGTCGCGAACGGATAGAGCGCGCCCTCGGTCGGATCGCCCTCCACCTTCCACGCGCCGTCCTGCTGGAACAGCTCGGCGTCGTTGCAGAGCATGGAGACGCGCCCCAGGAGATCCAGGACGGGATCCGTCGCCCGCCGGCTTCCCGTCGTGCTGGACCGGCCCTCGGGCGCGTAGCCGTCGCCGCTGACCTGATACTCGCGCGTCCGCGGTGACGGCCGACACGACCATCATCTCCATCAGCGTGAGCGTGCCGGTCTTGTCGGAGCAGATGCGCGACACCGAGCCGAGCGTCTCGACGGCCGGGAGGCGCCGGATGATGGCGTTGCGCTGGGCCATGCGCTGCACGCCGATCGCGAGCGTGATGGTGATGATCGCCGGCAGGCCCTCGGGAATGACCGACACCGCGATGCCGGTGACCGCCTGGAAGAGCGGGACGAAGTCCATCCCCAGCACCCACCGGCCGTAGGCGAAGACCACGCACGCTCACCACGCCGATGACGGCCGTGATGGCGTAGCCGAACTTCTTGATCTGGCGCAGCAGCGGCGTTTCGAGCGCGCTCACGCCGGCGAGCAGCTGGTTGATGCGGCCCAGCTCGGTGTCGCTCCCGGTCGCGACGACCACCCCGGTCGCGCGGCCGGACACGACCATGGTGCCGGAGAAGGCCATGCTGTCGCGATCGCCGACCGTCGCCTTGGCGCGAAACGGGCTCGACGGACTTGTCGGCGGGAACCGACTCGCCGGTGAGCGCCGCCTCCTCCGTGCGCAGGTTCTTCACGTCGGTGAGGCGGAGGTCGGCCGGGACCTTGTCGCCGGATTCGAGCAGCACGACGTCGCCCGGCACCATCTGCTCCGCCGGAATCATGCGCGTCTCGCCGCCGCGCACGGTGCGGGCCTCCGCGGACAGCATGTTGCGGATCGAGTCCAGGGCCTTCTCGGCCCGGCCCTCCTGGATGAAGCCGAGCAGTCCGTTGAGGATCACGACGCCGAGGATGATCGCCGCGTCGATCCACAGGCCCAGCATCAGCTTGGTGAAGCCGGCACCGAGCAGGACGTAGACGAGGATGTTGTTGAACTGGGACAGGAACCGGACGAACGGTCCGCGCGTCTTGCCTTCCGGCAACCGGTTGGGCCCGTACTTCGCGAGGCGGCGTCGAGGCTTCGCCCGCGTCCAGTCCCTTCTGCGACGTCGGTGGCGAGCCGCTTCACCACCTCGTCCGCGGGCATGGCATGCCAGGTCGTGGACGTCGCTCGGGGTCGTGGCGTTCACTGCTGCATCCATCTGCTGCTCCTCGCAGCGGACGCTGCTCGCTCATGCCCGCGTCTAGTACCTCGCCTGCACGAACCGCCTGCCCTTGAGCGTCGCCCGATCGTCGTACGCGCCGCGCATCGAGCGCTTGGGAAGCTTCACCTTCTTCCGGCGGCACCTTCTTGTAGGGGATCAGGCAGAGCAGGTGGCTGATGCAGTTGAGGCGCGCGCGCCGCTTGTCGTCCGAGGGCACGATGTACCAGGGCGCGAACTTCGTGTCCGTGGCCTCGAGCATCATGTCGCGGGCGCGCGAGTACTCGAACCATCTGCTCCGCGAGCACAGGTCCGTCGGGCTCAGCTTCCACTGGCGCAGCGGGTCCGTGATGCGGGCCTCGAAGCGTCGCTTCTGCTCCTTGTCGCTCACCTCCAGCCAGAACTTGATCAGCAGGATGCCGTCGTCGACGACGTACTGTCTCGAACTCGGGACAGACCTGGAGGAAGCGCCGGTGCTGCGCCTTCGAGCAGAAGCCCATCACGTACTCGACCCCGGCCCGGTTGTACCAACTGCGGTCGAAGATCACGATTTCGCCGGCCGCCGGGGCGTGCTGCAGGTAGCGCTGCATGTACAGCTGGGACTTCTCGCGGTCGGACGGCGCCGGCAGCGCCACCACGCGGAAGACGCGCGGGCTGACGCGCTCGGTGATCGCCTTGATCGTGCCGCCCTTGCCGGCGGCGTCCCGTCCCTCGAAGACCACGATCACCCGCTGGCCCTGTTCCTTCACCCAGTCCTGCAGGAGCGCACAGCTCGACCTGGAGGGCGCGCAGGGCCTTCTCGTATTCCTTTCGGCTCATCGGCTCGGCCGTCGGCATCGATCTCCCCCTGCTGGTGTGAATCGGTCGTACTACAGCTGCGCGCGGCTCGGCCACCTCATGCTCCGTCCCTCCGGAACTCCGCGTACGCGACGAGCGCACGCAGCGCGGCGACGGCGCGGTGCGCGCTCGGATAGCAGACACGCCCACCCTCCCGCACCGCCAGCGGAGCCGGGTTGCCGTAGTGCCGGTCGGCGTACATCAGCTCGGTCGCGACCAGCACCGGCTTGCCGCTCCGCTCCGACGCCTCGAGCGCCGCCTCCGCGTAGCGGCGGTCCTGGCGCTCGTGGAACTCGACGATCCGATCGAGGCCGAAGCCCGGGTAGAACTCGCCCGTCTTGAGGGCGTGCGCCTGGTTCGCCTGGATGCCGGTGCCGAGCAACAGGACGGCGTCGACGTCGGGATGGTCGGCGATCAGATGGCAGACATCGGGGATCGTGTCGCGCGTCTCGCCCCCGGCGAGGTCCACCGGATTGTTGCGGCTCCAGCGCGGCGGCAGCATCGCGTCGAGCGCGGTGCGGAGGTCGGCGGGTAGGGCGACGAGGTCGAGGCCGGCGGCGACGCATGCGTCGGCGGCGAGCACGCCCCAGCCGCCGGCGGCCGTGAGCACGACCGTGCGCCGGCCGCGCGGCTGCGGCTGCGTCGCGAAGGTCGCGGCCCACTCGAACGCGTGCTCCGCGCTCGGCGCCCGCAGGATGCCGAGCTGGCGGCAGAGGCCGTCGAACACGCGATCGTCGGTGGCGAGCGCACCGGTGTGACTGCTCGCCGCGCGCTGTCCCTCGGCTGCGACGCCGCCTTTCAGCACGACCAGTGGTTTCGCCGCGGTGAGCCGTCGCGCGGCTTCGAGGAAACGCGCCCCATCCGCCACCCCTTCGAGGTATGCGAGGGCAACGGCCGTCTCCGGGTCGGCGGCGAGGTAGGCGAGGTAGTCCGCCAGCGTGAGTTGCGCCGAATTGCCGCACGAGACGACCTTGCTCACGCCGACGCCGGTCAGCACCGCGTAGTTGCCCCACACCGAGGCGAGGTTGCCGCTCTGACTCGCGATCGAGATGCGCCCGGGGGGTGGATACGGGGCCACGATCTGGGCGCACATCGATTCGGGCGTCGAGATCAGGCCCTGGCCGTTCGGCCCGGCGAGGGCGATGCCCACCTCGTCGGCGACGGCGACCAGCTCGCGCTCGAGCCGCCGCCCGTCCTCGCCCGCCTCACCGTAGCCGGCGCTGGCGACGAAGGCCGCGCGCACGCCCTTGGCGGCGCACGCGCGCAGCAGCGCCGTGTTGGCACGGTTCGGCGTGCACACGATGACGAGGTCGGCCCGGCCCGCGGGCACGTCGGCGATGTCGCGGTGGGTCGGCCGACCGAGGATTTCCGTCCCCTCGCGGTTCACCGCGAACACTTCGCCGCGGTAGCCGAAGCGGAGCAGGTTGTGGAACGCCGCGAACCCGAACTTCCCCGGGTGGCTGGACGCGCCGGCGACGATGACCCCGCGCGGATGGAACAGGGGACGCAGTCGTTCGAGCATCGCCGGACCATCGGGCAGCGCTGCCGCCGGCGCCGTCTCGGCGTCGCCCAGCACGACGAGCGCGTCGACGGCGATCGGCTCGGCGCCGCGCACGATCAGCGGATTCACGTCGACGCTGCAGACGTCGGGCCGGGCGAGCGCCAGCGCGCCGAGGCCGACCAGCACGCGCGCGAGCGCATCGACGTCGACCGCGGGCTCGCCGCGGAACGGTCGCGTCAGCAGGCGCGCCGTTCGCAGGTCGCCGATCATCCGGTGGGCGTCGCGCGGTGTCACCGGCACGCCGGCGAAGACGACGTCGCCGAGCGCCTCGGTGAGAATGCCGCCGAGGCCGAGCACCACGCAGGGGCCGAACTGGGGATCGCGCACCAGTCCCGCGATCAGCTCGCGCCGGCCGCGGACCATCTCGGCGACGAGCAGACCCACCTCGCCATCCTCGGGTCGCCGCCGTCCGAGCAGCTCGATCGCCGCGGCGCGGACCGCGGCGGCGTCGCCGAGGTTCAGGCGCACCAGGTCGCGCTCGGTCTTGTGGGCGATCGCGTCGCCGCACAGCTTGACCACGACGGGGAAGCCGATCGTCTCCGCCGCGCGCACCGCCGTGTCGGCATCGGCGACCAGCACCTCGCGCGCGACCGGAATCCCGAACGAGGCCAGGAGCGCCTTGGAGGCGTGCTCGGAGAGCGTGGTCGACATCGGCGGCGGAGCATAGTGTAAGCGCCCAGATGGGTCACGGGGCTTGAACCGGCGCGTCCGATGGGCGAAGCAGGCCCGATGCAGGACCTGTTTTCGCTGAAGGGGAGGGTCGCGCTCGTCACCGGCGGGTCGCGGGGGATCGGCCTCATGATCGCGCGCGGCTACGTCGAGGCCGGGGCGAAGGTGTACGTCTCGTCGCGCAAGGCCGAGGCCTGCGACGCGGTTGCCGCGGAGCTGTCGAAGATCGGGCCGTGTGTGTCCCTACCCGGGGACTGCTCGACCGACGCCGACTGCCGTGGGCTCGCCGAGGCACTCGCGAAGCACGAGAAGAAGCTGCACGTGCTGGTGAACAACGCCGGCGCCAACTGGGGTGCGCCGCTCGCCGACTATCCCGACTCGGCGTGGGACAAGGTCCTCGCGCTGAACGTGAAGGGCGTCTTCAACCTCACCCGTGCCTGCCTGCCGCTGCTCGAGGCGGCATCGGCGCCGGGTGATCCGGCGCGGGTGATCAACATCGGTTCGATCGACGGGCTTCAGGCGCCGATCCTCGACACCTACGCCTACTCGGCAAGCAAGGCGGCCGTGCACCACCTGACGCGCGTGCTGGCGCACAAGTTCGCGCCGCGGATCACCGTGAACGCCGTCGCGCCGGGCCCGTTCGAAAGCAAGATGATGGCCGAGACGTTGGCCAAGTTCGGCGACGCGATCCGCAGCTCGTGTCCGATGGGCCGCATCGGCGAGCCGGATGACATGGCCGGCGTGGCGATCTACCTGGCATCACGGGCGGGGGCGTACGTGACGGGCGTCGTCATCCCGGTCGACGGCGGCATCAGCACGCGCCACGCCTAGCGCTCCGGCGGCAGCCCCCGAAGGTACGCGACGATGGCGCCCACCTGCGCCTCGTCGAGGTGCTTCCTGAGATGCGGCATGGTCGGCTTCTGGCCGGCCATCATGTGCCAGACGCGTGCGCGCAGGCGTTCGTCGTCGATGCCGCGCTCCCACGCCCGATCGAAGATCACCGTGGGATGGGTGCCAGGCCCGATCTCGTCGGCACCGGCTCCGTGCCCGTCCTCGCCATGGCAGCTGGCGCAGTAGCGCGAGTACAGCTCGAACCCCGGCGACAGGAAGCGCACGTAGGTCACGAGCGCGCGCGTGTCGGCCGCGTCCGGCGTGCTGTGGAGGCCCGGCTGGCCGGGCGTCGCGTGGCGCACGAGCGCAGTGAGGCTCACGTCGCTGTGGCCGGCCTGCCAGGCGGGGCTCGAGAGGTCCGGCGCGGCGGTGCGGGGCGGGGGCCGCCCGAACGGTCCGTGGCAGCTCTCGCACTGGTCGACCCAGAGTGCCTCGCCCTCTTCCACCCGTGCCCAGTCGATCGTGGGCATCCGCCGGAGGTGCGTGACGAGGGCTTCGACCTGCTCGGTGCGGTCATGCGCCGCGGCAGGACCGCGCGCGAGCGCCAGCGGGGTGCCGTCGAGGACGCGGCGTGCCAGTCGCTCCGGTTCGTGCCGCGCGAGGATCCCCGCGCGCAGGTCTGGCGGCGGCGGCACGAAGAGCGTGGCATCGGGACCGTCACCGCGTCCGGCCGGACCGTGGCACGGAGCACAGTGCCGACGATACAGCCGCTCGCCGTCGGGTCCCGAGGCATACACCGCGCCGGCCGTCCCCAGCGCCGTCGTCACTGTCAGGACCATCATCCATCGCCGTCGCATATGCGTCCTCACCCCGGGGCCTCCTGCTCTGGTCATTGATACTTCCGCAGCTCGAGGCGAGCCACCATGCCGCGATGCACCTCGTCCGGCCCGTCGGCGATGCGCAGCACGCGCGCCATGGCCATCAGTCGGGTGAGCTCCGGATCGGAGACGCCCTCGCCGCCGTGGATCTGGATGGCGGCGTCGACCACCATCTGCAGGACGTTCGGCGCGACGACCTTGATCGCCGAGACGTCGGTGAGCGCGCCGAAGACGCCGTGGCGGTCGAGCGCCCAGGCCGCGTGCAGCGTGAGCAGCCGCGCCTGGTCGATCGCCATGCGGCAGTTGGCGATGATGTCGCGATTGCCGCCGAGGTTCGCCAACGGCTTTCCGAACGCGATGCGGCCGACGGCGCGCTCGCACAGCCGCTGCAGCGCGCGCTCCGCCGCGCCGATCGCGCGCATGCAGTGATGGATGCGGCCCGGGCCGAGCCGCCCCTGGGCGATCTCGAAGCCGCGCCCCGGACCGGCGATGAAGCTGCTCAGCGGAAGGCGAACGTCGTCGAACACGATCTCGCCGTGGCCGTGCGGCTCGTCGAGGTGGCCGAACACCGGCACCATGCGCACGATCGTCACGCCCGGCGCGTCGATCGGCACGATCACCATCGAGTGGCGCTGGTGGCGCTCCGCGTGCGGGTCGGTCACGCCCATGAAGATGAGGAACCTGCAGCGCGGGTCGCCGGCGCCGCTCGTCCACCACTTCTGTCCGTTGATGACGACCTCGTCGCCGTCGACCTCGCAGGTCGCCTTCATGTTGGTGGCGTCGCTCGACGCCACGGCCGGCTCGGTCATGGCGAAGCCGGAGCGGATCTCGCCGTCGAGGAGCGGCCGGAGCCAGCGCGCCTTCTGCTCGTCGGAGCCGTAGCGGACCAGCACCTCGGCGTTGCCGGTGTCCGGGCGCGCTGCAGTTGAAGACCTCGGGCGCGATGGACGCTGCGGCCCATGATCTCGGCGAGCGGCGCGTAGTCGCGATTGTCGAGACCGGCGCCGTACTCGCTCTCGGGCAGGAAGAGATTCCAGAGGCCGGCGGCCTTCGCCTCGGCCTTGAGCTGCTCGATGATCGGCGGGATCCGCCACTGGCGCCAGTCGTCGGTGTGCGCCAGCTGCGCGAAGTACGTCGGCTCCGCGGGAACGATCGCGATCGCGCACGAAGCGCTCGACCTGGGCGATGTATTCCTGGGCGCGCGCCGAATGGTCGAAGTCCATGGGCTCCTCCTGACGCCGTCACCCACGCCGGAGGCGCAGGCAGGCGATCTCGCGCGGGGTGAAGAGGCGGATCGGCTGCCCGGTGAAGCCGAGGCCCCGGTTCACGAGCAGGGTGGCCGCGCCGATCCGGTACAGGCCGCGGTCGTACCGTGTGATGAACTCCGCCAGGTTGCGGACCCGGGATCCGCCGAACGACGGCAGCCCCAGCTGCCCCCCATGGGTGTGCCCGGAGAGCACGAGGCCCGCGCCGAGCGCCGCCGCCTGCGCGAAGCAGTCTGGGCGATGGGAGAGGACGAGCCACGGTGTCTCCGGGCGCAACGAGCGACTGAGCGGGGGCAGCGCCGGGTGTTCGATCACCCCGCGCGCCCAGTCACGGCCGAGGTCGTCCAGACCGACGACCGAGAGCGTGGCGTCGCCGATGAGAACGTCGATGGACTCGTCGCGCAGCACCGTGAACGGCGTCAGCGTCTGCAGTGCGGCCGTCACCGTGGAGGCCCCGGCGGCGTGGTCGTGGTTGCCGAGCGTGACCAGCACGCTGTGCCGCGCGCGGAGCTGCCCCAGCACCGGGAACGCCCAGGCGCACGTCTCCGCGCGGTCGACGAGGTCGCCCGTGATGCACACGACGTCCGCGGCCAGTTCGTTCACTCGCTCCACGTGGCGGGCGAGCTCCTCGGCCCCCAGATGGTCCCCGATGTGCAGATCGCTCAGGTGGACCACGCGGAGCCCGTCGAGGGCGGCGGGCAGACCGGGCATCGGCACCTCGTGGTGCGTGACGTCGAGCCGCCGACGGCCTGCGGTGTAGCCGAAGAGGAAGAGGCCGCCGATCGCGGCGAGGCCGACGTTCATCACGGCGTCGAAGGTGATGCCGAGCCCGGCGAGGTGGGCGTTCGAGGTCATGACGGCGCCGCCGAGGACCCTGGCGACCTCACCCGCCGCGAGGAAGGCGCCGGCGAACACGCTCGTGAAGGCCAACGCCGCGTACCCACGGGCCAGAGCCGAGGCCGCGCGCGCGCCGCCGGGTGAGGAGCGCACGGTTGCACACGAAGATCACGAGCGGCCCGACGAGGTGCAGCACGGACGGGAGCCGGGCGCCGAACTGCCCGGCCACCCATGCCGCCACTCCCCACTCGGCGAGCGCGACGCTGGCCAGCAGGAGCTGGAAGAAGCTCCGGAAGAAGCCCAGCCGCAGGCGCTCGAGCCACCCCGAGGCGCCCGAGCCTGCGGCGAGAACGCCTGCATTCACGGCGTTCATCTGTAGCGGCTCCGGCCGCACCTGGCGAATGCCCCCAAAGGCTAGCCGAGCTCCTCGCGCAGCTGGACGGCATAGAAGAGGCAGTCGGCCTGGGCGACGACCGGATCGGTGGTCATCATGATCGGTACCAGGCCGCGGCGGGTCACGACGCAGCCGTCCCTCAGCATGAACAGATCGCGCGACACGTCCTCGCCGTCGGCGCCGCGTGCCTCGAGTGGCCAGGGTGTTCCGGGAGCCAGCCATCCGATGGGCGCGCCGGGCAGAACGGGCTGGAAGTTGTGGCGATCGATGTCGTGGGCGAGGGTCAGGTCGGCCGTGGCCACCGGGCCAGTGCCGAACGTGAGGCGCAGGCCGCTGCGGATCGAGACGCGCACGGGGTCGGCGTAGATCGTCATCGGCGATGCCCCGACATGCCGGGTCTCGATCTGCTCCGTCTCGAAGAAGCTGGCGAGCCCACGGTGCGCCACCTCGTCTGCCGCCGGATCGCCGGCGCGCCCGCATTCGATCGTCACGGTGGGGCAGTCGTCGGCCGTCGCCTCGCACAGCGCCCCGAGCCGCAGATCGGTGCAGACGAACCGCGACCCGAACAGCGCGGTGAGGTTGAGCGCCGCGGCGGTGGGACGCGTGCCGACACCGTACGCCGGGTTGTGGCCGGTGTTGTTGTGCAGGTCGACGAGCGCCTCCGGCTGCGCCTCACGGAGCAGCTGCAGGGCCTCGGCCGCGACGGCGCCATCGGGTCCGTCCCAGGGAGGGCGAAAGCAGCGGTTCAGATCGCGTCTGCCCGGCAGCGTCCGGTGCGCGAAGCCGGGTGGAGTGCGGGCGGCGGCCACGGCGCCGACGAAGCACACCACGCGCGTTGCCGCCTCGACGTCAGCGCGCAGCCATGCGTGCAGAGCCCGGATCCCCGAGGGCTCGTTGCCGTGGAGGAGCGTCGCCACGGCGCGGGTCCGCCGGGTGTTCCGTCCCGGAAGGCACAGCACGGTCGGCCCCTCGAGCCAGTCGAGGAACGCCTCCGGGGTTGGTGGGACGGCCGTTCCACGGGGTGCATCTCGCACCGCGACGTGGGTTCTCACGATGGCACGGTCCAGCGATGCACCGGCGCGCCCGACGCCGTGTGCGTGAGATAGTCTTCGAGCATGGCCGCGAGGGCGGTGTCGCGATCGTATCGACGCTCGAACGCGGCGAGCGCCGCCAGCTGCCATCGAGCGCCGGTCATTCCGGACGCGACGCGGCCCTCGATGACGCTCAGCAGCGTGGTGACCTCCCCGGAGTCGACGCCTGCACCGACGAGCGCGGCGTGGGCGAGCGGCAGCAGGCGGGCGAGCAGCGCCTTCGCCGCCATCGGACGCGGGGAGGGCGCCTCCGTCGTCGGCCAGAGAATCTCGGCGTCGAGCCCGTGGCGTGCGGCCTCGTAGAAATTTCGCCGCGCCTGGCCGAACGTGAGGGAGGTCGCGAGGCGATCGGCCTCTGGTGCGAGCGCCAGAGTGAGCCCGAGAACGAAGGCCGCGTTCGCGAGCATGTCGACGACGGTCGGCCCTGCCGCAAGAGGGCGCATCTCGATCCGCAGATGCCCGCCTCCGGCCGGATCGTAGATCGCCCGGTTCCAGTGCCACACGGTGCCCTGATGGACGCGCAGCTCGGCCAGTGTCGGCACGCCGTCCCGCGCGGCGGCATGCGGATCCTCGGTCGTGACGAGCGGCAGCAGCGGGGCGTGCATCGCCACGCTCTCGGCGAACAGCTCCCACGCGCCGTCGCGCGCCCAGCCGTGCCCGAAGGAGACGCGCGCGGGGCGCCAGTCGTCGTCGGCGACCGAACGGGCGCGGTCGTCGACGGCCATCCGGTAGAGCGCGATGCGCGTCTCCTGCCAGAGGCGACGCCCGAAGAGCATGGGCGAGTTTCCGGCTGCCGCGAGGACCGGTGCGACGGCGATCTGCGCGGCGTTGAACGTGCGGGCGAACTCGGCCGGCGCAATCTTCAGGTGCACCTGCCACGAGGTGTTCGCGCCCTCGAGCGTGACGTCGTCGCAATGCACGTGCAGGGAGTCGGATCCCACGATGGTCGCCTCGAACGGCGCCTGGCGCAGCCGGCGCAGACCGGCGGAGAGCGCGCGGTAGCGTGCGCTCCGCGAGAGGGCCTCCGGTTGCAGATCCGACTCGCGCAGCGTCGGGAGGATGCCGATCGTGACGATGCGCGCCCCGTGCCGCGCCGCCGCGGCGCGGACCGCCGCCAGCGCTTCGTCGAGGTGCTCGCCCAGCCGCGTGAAGGGGCGACCCGCCAGCTCGACCGGCGGCGTCTGGCATTCGAGGTTGAAACGATCCGCCTCGAGCGCGAGGTGGGGGTGGGCGGCCGCGGCGAGCACGGCCTCGTTCATCGGCAGCGGGCATCCCGCCGCGTCGATCAGGAAGAGCTCCAGCTCGGCGCCGATCGTCTGTGGTCCCACGCCGAAGCCCGGGCGGGCGAGCACGTCCCGGAGCACACAGAGACAGTCGCGCAGTCGCTGGCCGAAACGCGCGTGGTCCTCGTCGGTGAACGTGTCGCGCTCGACCTGGAGTCCCATGACGTTCAGCTCCGGACCAGCGCGTCGCCCGGATGCTCCCAGACGGGATTGAGCACGACCATGTCCCCCGCGATCGCGAGCCCCTGCTCGAGGGTGTCGGCGAACAGGACGTGGTCGAGATTCGCCTCGAGCTGCGCCTTCTCGAAGACGCTGCGCGGCTCCGGGAGGGGACCCGCGATGATGACGAACTTGCGGTCGCGCCGGAGGCGATCGAGAGCGCTCTCCAGGGCGACGAGACCGCTCGCGTCGATCACCGGGACGCGGCCGAGGCCGAGCACGACGACCCGCGTGTCCGTCCCGATCGCGTCGAGCGCGTTCATGGCGGCCTGGGCCGCCCCGAAGAAGAGTGCCCCGGCGATCTCGTAGAGGGCGACGCCGGCGGGGATGACGTGCTCGCTCTCCTCCTGGTCGTCGTCGGTGAGCACGCGCGAATGCGTCAGCTCCGCCATGCGTCCCATGAAGAGGAGCGCCGCCAGGACGATGCCGACGGACACCGCCGCCACCATGTCCACGGCCACGGTCAGGGCGAAGCAGGTGAGCATCACGAAGACGTCGCTCTTGGGGGCGACGCGCAGCACGTGGATCCCGTGTCGCACCTCGGACATGTTCCAGGCGACGACCAGCAGCAGGCCCGCCAGCGCGGCCATCGGGATGTAGGCCACGAGCGGCGCGGCCAGCAGGACCGAGCCGAGCACGACCAGCGCGTGGATCAGCGCTGCGATCGGCGAGCGGGCGCCCGACCGGATGTTCGTCGCCGTGCGGGCGAGGGCGCCGGTGGCGGCGATGCCGCCGAAGAACGGCGCCACGACGTTGCCGATGCCCTGACCGACGAGCTCCGCGTCGGGGTCGTGCCGCTTGCCGGTCATGCCGTCGGCGACCACGGCCGAGAGGAGCGACTCGATCGCCCCGAGCATCGCGATCGTGAACGCCGGGGCGACGAGGGCGCGAAGCGTGTGCAGGCTGACGGTGCCGTCACCCCAGGGCAGCATGAAGGCGGGCGGCGTGGAGGGGATGCCGGCGACCACGTGGCCGTCGACGATCGAGTGAAACCGACTGCCGATGGTCGCCACGTGGAAACCCGGGAGCCAGTGGGCGAGAAGCGCGGTGTCGAGCGCGACGAGCCCGACGGCCAGCAGGGGTGCGGGTACGCGGCGCGTGAGCCGCGGCACGAGCAGCAGCAGAGCGATCGTGGCGGCGCAGACGGTGAACTCCGCGAGCGAGGCGGTGCCCCGGGCCGCCCACAGGGCCTGCACCTTCCCGACGTACTCGTTGGGCATGCGCTCGATCTGGAGGCCGAAGGCATCCTTCAGCTGCAGCGTGGCGATGACCGTCGCGATCCCCGCCGTGAAGCCGGTGGTGACCGGATGCGGGATGAACTGGATCAGACGACCCATCCGCGCGAGGCCCATGCCGATCAGGATGACACCGGCCATCAGACCGGCGATCAGGAGGCCCGACAGGCCGTGGTGCGACACGATGGGCGCCAGGACGACGACGAAGGCGGCCGTCGGGCCCGTCACCTGGAACTTGGAGCCGCCGGTGAGCGCGACGATCGTCCCTGCGACGATCGCGGTGTAGAGCCCGTGCTGCGGCGGGGCGCCCACGGCGATCGAGAGCGCCATCGACAGGGGCAGGGCGACCACCCCGACCACGGCGCCGGCCATGGCGTCCGCGCGGAGCGCCGCGAGATCGTACCCTGCGGCGATCGTGCGTCGGATGGCGGTCGCGACGGGCAGTCCGCGAGCCGGGTGCGCCGATGCGACGGTGCTCAGCGATTCGCGACGGTGCGGCATCGGTGCCTCGCTCAGCCGCCCGAGAGCGCGGCCTCGCCCGGCTCGTCGCCGACCGGCGCGGTGTCGTCGTCGCGGCCGTCGAGCCAGCCCTGCGGCAGGTGGACGATACGCTGCGGGTGACCGTCGGCGGTGCGCCGCGGCCGCGGCTGGGGTGTGGGGTAGGGCTCGTCCGGATCGAGGCGGCCGAGAATCGCCTGCATCTCGACGAGCGAGTCGATGCGCGAGAGCGCCGCACGTGCCGCCGCCGAATTCTTGAATCCGGTCAGGTACCACGTCGCCCACTTGCGCATCTGGAGGATGCCGGTGCGCTCGCCGAACAGGTCCGTCAGGCGGCGCGCGTGCTCGGTCATGATCGCGACCACCTCGCCGAGCCGTGGCGGTGGCGGCGGGGGCTTGCCGTCGAACATCGCGGCCAGCTCGGCGAACAGCCAGGGACGTCCGAGGCAGCCGCGACCGACGATCACGCCGTCGCAACCGGTGGATCGCATCAGGCGGAGCGCATCGCCGCACTCGAACACGTCGCCGTTGCCGAGGACGGGGATGCCGACCCGCGACTTGAGATCGGCGATCGCCGTCCAGTCGGCCTGGCCGGAGTAGAGCTGCGCCGCGGTCCGCGCGTGGAGCCCGACGGCCACCGCGCCCTCGGCTTCGGCCACCCGACCGGCGTCGCGGTAGGTGAGCAGCCGATCGTCGATGCCGAGGCGGAACTTCGCCGTCACCGGGACCGCGCCCGCGCCGCGGACGGCGGCGCCGACGATGCGCGCCATCAGACGCGGCCGCAGCGGAATCGCGCTGCCGCCACCGACGCGCGTGACCTTGGGCACGGGGCAGCCGAAGTTCAGGTCGATGTGCTCGACGCCCTCGGCGACCAACGCGCGGGCCGCCTCTTCGACGTCGACCGGGTCGCTGCCATAGAGCTGGAGCGAGCGCGGGCGCTCGTCGGGGTGTCCCGCGGCGAGGAGCCGGGTGAATGCGTTCGCGCGCAGCCACCCGCGGGCGGTGATCATCTCCGAGACGTAGAGCCCGGCGCCGAACTCGCGACAGAGACTCCGGAACGCGTGGTTGGTGACCCCGGCCATCGGCGCCAGCACGATCGGCGGCCAGACCGAGAGCGGACCGAGCCGCAGCGGGCGGAACTCGCCCGGGGCGGCCGGGGGGATGGCGGACGGGGGGAGCATCGTGCTTGCAGGACTCGACCGGGGTGTCTACACCGGTCGGCGGGAGGAGTCATGCGGCGGCTGCTGTCGGCGGTGTTCTGGGCCTTCCTCACGCTCAGCTCGATCCTGCTGTTCCCGGTGGCCGCTCGTCATCTGGGCGGTGACGGCGCCGTTCGATCGGCGGCTCGTCGTCCTCCATCGTTTCACGTGCTTCTGGGCGTCGCTGTACACGTGGCTGAACCCGCTCTGGCGGGTCCGCGTCGAGGGGCGCGAGCGCATCCGCCCGGGCGTGCCGTACGTGATGGTGGCGAACCACCAGTCGCTCCTCGACATCCTCGTGCTCTTCCGCCTGTTCACCCACTACAAGTGGGTCTCCAAGATCGAGAACTTCCGCGTGCCCTGCGTCGGCTGGAACATGTGGCTCAACCGCTACATCCCGCTGCGCCGCGGCGACCGCGACAGCGTCGCGCAGATGATGCTGGCGTGTGAGCGGACTCTCGCCGCCGGCAATCCGATCATGATGTTCCCCGAGGGCACCCGCTCGCCGGACGGCCGGTTGAAGGAGTTCAAGCCCGGGGCGTTCATCCTCGCGCAGCGGGTGCAGGTACCGATCCTGCCCATCGTCGTCGAGGGGACGGCGCGGGCGCTGCCGAAGCGCGGCTTCGTGCTGCAGGGACGTCACCACATCCGCGTCCGCGTACTGGACGAGATCCCGGCCGCCGAGTTCGCGCACCTGTCGGTCGAAGCGCTGTCGGCGGCGGTGCGGGAACGGCTCGCGACCGAGCTCGGGCAGGCGGACGTCGCGCCGCGGGCGGCCGCCTCGGCGCTCGCGTCAGCGCGCCGGTAGCGAGCCGCCGAGGAACGCGCGCACCACGGCGGCCGGCGACTCGTGACCGCCGTCGACGGCTTCGTTCAGGCGACGCATCGTGGCGACGTCGAGGCGGCCACCGAGCGCGTCGAGCGCCGCCCGGAGCGCGGGGTAGCGGTCGAGCGTGTCGTGTCGCACCACCGGCACCGCCTCGTACGGCGGAAAGGCGTGCCGGTCGTCGTCGAGGACGCGAAGGTGGAGGCGCTCGATGGCGCCGTCGGTGGCGCTGCCCACGACCAGGTCCGCCTGTCGGTCCACGAGCGCACGGTACAGGAGTCCGAGGTCCATGATCCGGACGTCGGCGAACGCGAGGCCGTAGGTCGTGGCGAGCGCGGGATACCCGTCGGCGCGCTCCTTGAACTCGTAGCCGAACGCGGCCCGCCACCCGCGGGCGAGCGGGACGGCCTCCGAGATGGTGCGCGCCGTGACGTCGTCCCGCACCACGAGCGCGAACGTGTTGTCGAAGCCGAGCGGCGCCGTCCAGACGAGCCCCGCCGGCGCATACCGCTCGCGCACCGTCGCGAGGACGGCGGCCGGGTCGGCCGCGGGGGGCAGCTTCAGGATCGCGCCCAGCGCGGTGCCGGTGTACTCGACGTAGACGTCGATCTGCCCGGCGCGGAGCGCGCTGTCGCAGACGAAGGTGCCGCCCAGATCGAGGCGGCGCGTCACCGGCATCCCCGCGGCTTCGATGGTCTGCGCCAGGAGCTCGCCCAGGACCCGCTGCTCGGTGAAGTTCTTGCTGCCGACGACGACGGTGTCGGATCGGCTGCATCCCACGAGCAGCGCGAGCCCGGCGAGGAGCAGCCGCATCGTCATCGCGGGGGCCGGAGCCGGCGCTCGAGGGCGCCGAGCGCGCCGTCCGCCGCCACCGCGAGGAGCGCAGCGGGAATCGCCCCGGCGAGGATCGTGCGGTCGTCGACCATCGCCACGCCGCGGAAGATCAGCGCCCCGAGGCCACCGGCGCCGATCGCCGCGGCGATCGTCGCGAGCCCGATGCCGACCACCGTGGCGACGCGCACGCCGGCGAGGATCACGCTCGCCGCCAGCGGCAGCTCGACGCGCCAGAGCAGCTGGCGGTCGGTCATGCCCATGCCGCGTCCCGCTTCGCGCACGGCGGGATCGACGCCCTCGATGCCCGTCACCGTGTTCCGCAGGACGGGGAGCAGGCCGTAGACCGTCAGGGCCACGAGCGCCGTCCGCGTGCCGATGCCGCCGATCAGCGGCACCGGGATGAGCAGCCCGAACAGCGCGAGGCTGGGAATCGTCTGCGCGATGCTCGTCGCACCGAGCACGCCACGCTTCCAGGCCGGGTGGCGGGTGAGCCAGATGCCGAGCGGGATCGCGATCGCGCACGCGAGCCCGACCGACACGCCGACCAGCACGAGGTGGCGGCCTGTCTCGACTGCGACCTCGTGCATCATGCCGCGGCCTCCAGGAACGCCCGCACCTCCGGGTGATCGTGCGCGGCGAGCTCGTCCATCGTGCCGAGCGCGACCAGGCGTCCGCCGGCGAGCAGCGCCACGCGATCGGCGACGCGCCCCGCCTCCGCGAGGTCGTGCGTCACGAAGAGCGCCGTCTTGCCGAGGCGGCGGGTGAGGGCGCGGAACTCGCGCTGGATCTCGCGGCGGGTGATCGGATCGAGGGCGCCGAACGGCTCGTCGAGGAGTACGAGCGGCGGATCCGCGGCGAGGGCCCGCGCGACGCCGACGCGCTGCCGCTGCCCGCCCGACAGCTCGTGTGGTCGTCGCGTCGCGAACTCGCGGGCGGGAAGCCCGACGAGCTCGAGCAGCTCGTCGACGCGCGCCGCGATCCGCTCGGCGGGCCAGCCCTCCGAGCTCGGGCACGACCGCGACGTTCGCGCCGACCGTGAGGTGCGGGAACAATCCGACCTCCTGGATCACGTAGCCGGTCCGCCGCCGGAGCTGGATCGGATCCCACGCGCTCGTGTCGCGGCCGCCGACCCGGACCGTAGCCGGCCGTCGGCGCGAGCAGTGCGTTCACGAGCCGCAGCGCCGTCGTCTTGCCCGAGCCGCTCCGCCCGAGCAGCGCGAGCGTCTCGCCCTCGCCGACCTCGAGCGACAGACGGTCGAGAATCGTGCGTCCGCCGGGTAGCGTGTAAGTCGCCTCCCTGAACGCCACGAAGGCCCCGGCGCTACCCGCCACGGACGTCCACCCTCACGGGGATGCATTCCTACACGGCGGAAGGGTGGTTCGATACCGGCGGTGCGGCACGGGGCGTGGGGCGTCTCCAACTACGGGCTCGACGTGATCGGGTCCCGTGTCTTATGGAGCCCACCATGGAGAGTACGGAAAACCACCACGGTACGTCGAAGCTCCTCGCAATGCTGCTCGGCATGGCGACGTGCTGTCTGGCGATCCGTCCGGCCGAGGCCCTGACGGGTCTCGCCGTGACGACCGGGAGAAGCCTTGCGCGATACACGAATTGCCGCCGAGTCTCTGCGCCTCTGACCTTGCCGATCCGATTCCTGTCGGACACTCGTTGGGACGCTACCCTCGGAAGCGTCGTGTCCTCGGGCTCGTACTCGGCGTCGTCGACCCGCCGGGGCACGGTGGTTTCGTTCACGCTCGACGACGCGTCGCGCGAAGCCTTGCGCACCGAGATGCAGCGCCGCATCTCGGCGGCATGTGGTGGGCGTGCGGTGGCGCTGCCATCGGTCACGGTCCGGATGTTTCGCGGACGGGTGTCAAGGAACCAGGGCTCGCTGAGCGTGAGCCTCACCGTGGGGTTGGCCGGTGCCGACGGTCGGGGGGCGTTCCGATACAAAGGTCGCGGGCGACTGGGCCCGCTGCCGACCACGACTACGTCGACCACGATCCCGACCTCCAGCATCAACCTGAACGGCCTGTGGACGGGGACCGTCGACGTCGGCTCTGCCCCGGGAAATTCCTCGCCGGCGTGCGTGACCATCGATCAGAGCCAGAACGCCATCTCCGGCACGATTCATCAATTCGGAGGGACGGCCACGTTGCTGGCGACGCTCTCGGGCAGCCAGCTCCTCGGACTCACGATCGAGGGGTTCTTCGTGGAAGCGGACTGCGCCGCGACCGGGAGCGGAACCGTCAACGGCGACACCATCACGATCAATGTCACCCCCGAAGCGCCTTGCAACAGCAATCTGTTGCTCACGTACACCTTCACGCGCGGAGGGGCTTGCCCATAGCCGGAGGGGTCGATTTCATTCCACCACGACGAGGTCGAGCGCCACAGGGCGACGGGCATCTCGCCGTGCGCGCCGTCGGGCATGGGCGCGCACCCCGTGGAAGTTCATCGCCGCTCTGGGTCGACCGTCTTCGATCTCGATGCAGGGTGGGGATTCACCTCCCTAGCTGACTTGTGGTCGCCACGATCTAGCAGTACGCTCCGCCAATGCATGTCGGGTTGCCGATGGCGAGGGCGGTCGCACTGTCGCTGGTGTTGCTCCTGGCATCGTCCGCCCGGGCCGGCACCTGCACGGGGGTGACCGCGGCGGAGCTCCCCACCGGCACGACGGACGCCAACGGGCAGCCGCTGTCGGGCGACATCCTCGACTGGTACCAGATCTACGGGCAGTGCCAGCCCGCGTGCGACCGCTTCCGGGTCACGCTTCCGCCCGGCACCCAGGAATACTGGGCGCACTCCCCCGAACAGATCGGGTGCAATCAGGTCCCGCAGATCAACGGCACCGTCATCCTCGACTGCCCCTGCAAGGACGACGGTCGCATCTGCGTCTACGTGAGGACCGGTCTGCCCACCCCGACCGGTGCCACGACGGAGCTCGACGTGCACTTCCCGGACGGGTCGCTCGCGTCGGACGCTCCGGCGCTCGGCGGCGTCATGCCCGCGTGCGCGCTCCGGAGCACGTCACCGACGCCGACGACGACCTCCACGACGCTTCCCGGAGGGGGTGGGGGAGGTGCGCGGACCTGCGGTCGCTGTCCGGGTCCGCTCGACCCGACGCTCGACAAGACGTCGTGCCTGCTCGGCGACTGCAGGACCCTGACCGAGGTCGACGCGCGAGCACGGAAGGCCAGGGTCGGGAAGCGGGACAAGGACACGAAGAAGGCCCTCAAGGCGTTGAAGGAGCAGCTCAAGAAGGAATTCGGAGTCACCCGGTCGGATCTCGGCGACGTCGCGAAGGCGTGGGTCGTGTTTGCCGACCAGACACCACCGTCGAGCACCGACCTGAGCGGCTTCGTCGACGCCGCCAAGGCGCAGGCGCGCGCCAAGCTCGAGAAGGACAAGGCCGACGGCAAGATCACCGACGCGCAGCTCGAGGAGCAGACGGCGAAAGCCTACAAGCTGCTGGATCAGCTGACGACGCTCGGCAAGGTCACGACCGACGAGACCCTCACCGACGCGCAGAAGACGGACATCGTCGAGAACGCGGTCGTCGGCCTGGTCGGCGAGGTCGCCAGCAAGGACGCCGAGGAGCTGGCGGGCGAGGTGAAGACGCTCCTCGACCTGCTCCGCGGCAAGAAGACGCAGAAGCAGCGCGGCGAGCTGCTCAAGAAGAAGCTCCCGGCGCTCGCCGGCAAGCTGGCGAAGCTCGCCGGCAAGGGCAAGGCGGTGCAGAAGGGTGTGAAGGAGCTCACGGAGCAGCTCGAGACGCTGGTCAAGCTGGCGTTCGGTGATCCGCTGTCAGCCGAGGAGAAGGCGGCGATCTTCAACCAGGCGGTCCTCGGACTGCTCGAGCGAACGGTGTTCAACGGGTTCCTGAATCCGCTGTATCTCAAGGCGGCGACCGCGGGCTACGACTTCGCGAAGCCGTTCGGGATGGCGATCGAGCGCGGGCTCCGCACCGCCGCATCGAAGGCGATATGGACGGCCGCGCTCCCTGCGCTGCAGGGCAAGGAGCCCGACTATCTCGACACGATCGCGGCCGATCACTCCCACGTCGTCCAGTTCACGATCCAGAGTGGCTCGTATGGCGGCTGGACGGGCACCGCCTACTGGGACGACACGGTCGGCCACGTCGTGGTGAAGGTCGTGCCAGGGACGGACACGGCGCCGCTCGCCTCGACGCGCGCCTTCATCCGATCCCTCTTCGGGTCGCCGGAGAACTTCTACATCTACGACCCGACCTGCAACGAGGCGATCGGCGGCGTGCTGGTCAGCGGTCCGGCGCCCTAGCTGGCGTCGGCAACGGTCCAGGCCCCCCCTGCGCCTCGCGAGCGCGGTGTATGAGTGGTCGCGGGTGCTCACCTTGATCTCATTGGCCGACCCGACGTATGCCCCGCGCTCAAGGCGCCATTGACGGCAAGGAGGGCAGCATGCTCGTGGCTCGGTTCGGATGGATCGTTGCGACCGTGGCTCTGCTCGTTGCGCGGGCGTCGTGGGCGGGGCCCGATCCGGCCAAGGTCGTCGGCCCCGAGAAGTGTGCCGAGTGTCACAAGGCGGAAGTCGAGGCCTGGAAGGACACCCATCACTTCGACACCGTGAACACGATGCACCGCAGCGACCGCGCGCAGGGTATCGCGGAGAAGCTCGGTCTCAAGGCGATCAAGCGCGACAGCCCCTGCCTCGAGTGCCACTATACCCAGCAGATGAAGGGCGGGCAGGCCGACGTCATCGCCGGCGTGTCGTGCGAATCCTGCCACGGCGCTGCGCGTGACTGGCTCGACGTCCACAACGACTTCGGGGGGAAGGGCGCGACCCAGGAAGCCGAATCGCCCGAGCACCGCAAGCGGCGGATCGAGCAGAGCATCGCCAAGGGGATGCACCGACCCGACCAGCCCTACGCCCTCGTCGTCCAGTGCTTCGCCTGTCACAACGTGCCCGAAGAGAAGCTCGTCAACGTCGGCGGTCACCAACCCGGCAGCGTGTTCGAGATGGTGTCGTGGACCGAAGGCGAGGTGCGCCACAATTACGCGAGCGGCAAGGGCAACCGCGCGGACCCTCCCGAGCGTCGGCGTGTCCTCTATGTGCTCGGACAGATGGCGGCGCTCGAGACGAATCTCCGCGACCTCTCCAAGGCGACGGAGAAGAACACCTTCGCCGTGCAGATGGCGAAGCGGGCGGCCGCCGCCCGCGACAACCTGAAGAAGATCACGGCCGCGGCCAACGTCCCCGAGGTCGACCAGATGCTCGCGGGCGCCGGCGGCAAGGTCGAGCTCAAGCTGAACAACCAGTCCGCCCTGGCGCGGGCCGCCGACGAGGTCGGCGGCACGGCGCGCCGATTCGCGGCCAACGCCGATGGAGGCCGCCTCGCGGCCGTCGATCCGTTGATACCTCCCCCGAGCCAGTACAAGGGGACGCCGCACCCATGATGCGCAGGCGCCCCGCATGACCGAGAGCGCGGACCCGAAGCAGGTACGCGATCATTTCGAGGAGGAGGCGCTCGAGTACGACCGTTCCATCCTCCGCCTCGTGCCCCACTACCACGAACAGCACGAGATATTGCTGCAGCTCCTCCCGTTCCCGCGCGCGCGTGCGATCCGCGTGTTGGATCTCGGCTGCGGTACCGGCGTCCTCACCTTCGTCGTATTGCACGCCTTCCCGCAGGCGCGCGGCGTTGCATTCGACTTGACGGCGAACATGCTCGCCGAGGCGGGGCGCACGCTCGCACGATTCGGCGAAAGAGTGATCTTTCGGCAGGGTGACTTCGGCTGCGACGATCTCGGCGGTCCCTTCGACCTCGTCGTCTCCGGCCTCGCCATCCACCACCTCGACGATCCCGGGAAGCGGCGCCTCTATCAGCGGATCTTCGCCGCACTCGCGCCCGGCGGGGTGTTCCTCAATCGCGAGATCGTGCTCGGGGCGACCCCGGCCCTCACCGCATCGTACGAGCAGCTGTGGCGCGGCTTTGCCGAACGCAGCGGTGAGCTGGACGAGACCTGGTTCCGCAACTACTTCGAGGAGGACCGTCCGGCCGCCATCGAGGATCAGCTCGGCTGGCTACGCGAGGCGGGCTTCGCCGACGTCGGCTGCCACTGGCAGTACCTCAACTTCGCGATCTTCGGGGGTCGCAAGCCCGGCGGGACGGACTGACGTTCAGCGCCATGTCACAACTACGGGCCCGAGAACTTGGCACCTCCCGACAGTCCTCCTCGGTGGTGAGGCCACGCGCGGCGGTACGGACGCGGTCGCCTCGATGTGCTGCACCTCGTCCTCATACGCGGCCAGCACGAGACCGCGCAGCGTCTCGATGTCGGCCGGGCTTCCGAAGTGGACGCGGCTCGTGCCGAACACCTCGGGCGCGTCTTCGACCTCGAAGCGACCGGCCAGCTCCCGCACCCGCGCGAGCGGCAGCCGCGTCACGAGCGACCGACGCTCGGAATCGCAGAACGCGCGCAGGAACCAGTTGGTCGCCGTACCGGCGTGGATGCCGAAGTAGTACGCCGAGTCGGTGTACCCGATCGGGACCGTGGCCGGTGCGCCGGCGCAGATGCGTTCGACGGCCTCGTAGACCGCGCGTTCCTCCTTCGTGGTGAGCACGTCGGCACGTGCGATGTAGTCGAAGAGGTTGTAGAACATGCGGGCGATGTCGGCCGCGACATCCACGGCTTCGTCGAAGAGCGCATCCGTCGTGCAGATCTTCTCGAGCGAGAGCCAGAGCTGCTCCTTGTGGTGCTCCTCGGCAACCGAATGGAGCGTGAAGAACTCGGTCGTGTCCTTGGACAGGTGCAGGTGTCGGAGCCCTTGCATGATGATCTCGCACGTCGGCCCGAAGAGCAGCTCGGTGACGTAGAGCGCGCCGAGGGCCCGGTGGGCGGGTCCTGCCCGACAGATCTGGGTGACCCACTCCGCCGCCTCCACTCCGGCCGTGCGCTGGTCGTAGCGTTCGAGCGCCGCCGTCTGGAGGCCGAGGCCGACGACGAACTGCCGGAAGAGCTTGGGATGGACCCGGTCGAGTTCGAGGTTCCCGTGCTCCTCGTAGAGGTTGCGGACGAGGAGGAGGCGGGAGGGTTCGTCATGCACGTGGCTGATCGCGGCCGCGAGGAAGAGGGGGAACTCGTGAGAGAACGCATAGAACTCGGTCGCGAGCGTCCGTGCCGTGACGTCGCTGCGCGTCTCCCCGCGCGCGAAGCGCTGCACGGCGTCGCTACGCGGGATGGCGTACTCGAGGACGACACGGTCGAGGTGGGCGCGCTTCACGAGCGAGCGCGCGCGCTCCGGCGTGGGACAGCCCACGATCGCCACGAGCCCGTGGATGACGATCGTGGGGGTCGCGCGGATCCCGCTCGCCTCGAGCGCCGTCACCGGAGTCTCGGACACCCTGCGCTCCACGACCTGCAGCTTGCCTCCGGCGGCTGCGGCGTTCATGCATCGAAGCGCCTCGGCGCAGAGGGCACAGCCGTCGGTGTAGACCTCGATCGTGTCGCTGGCGACTGCCCGTCGTGGCTTCTCGTCGGAACTATCCATATGCCGTTACCCTCGCTGTGCGGCGAATACGTCCCGCCCCTCCCGCTGTCAATCGAGCAAGGTGGTTGGGGAACGGTCGCTTGACACACTGCGGATCACTGGCGTAGCCGTCGAAGGGACGATCATGTGCCGATTCGTGCTGTATCTTGGCGAGCCGATCGTCCTGGAGAACCTCCTCACCAAGCCCGTCAACTCGCTCATCAACCAGAGCTTCGACGCCGAGCTTCGTGACAGGCTGAACGCCGACGGCTTTGGCGTCGCCTGGTACGTGCCCGACCTCGGGGATGCGCCGGCGGTGTACAAATCGGTGACACCGGCCTGGAGCAACCGCAACCTCCACCACCTGGGCCGCGTGACGCGCACCCCTTGCGCGCTCGCCCACGTTCGCGCAGCCACCCCCGGCGTCCCCGTGCACGAGCTGAACTGCCATCCCTTCGTCGCCGGGCGGTTCTCGTTCATGCACAACGGCGAGGTGGGCGAATACGCTGCGATCCGGCGAGGTCTCCTGGACGTGCTCTCCGACGAAGCGTTTGGCGGCATCGAGGGCTCCACCGACTCCGAGCACCTGTTCGCGCTCTTCCTCGACGGCTGGCGCCGGCACACGGCGCTCGGGCGTGCGCCCCTCGAGGCGATGGCCGGGGCGGTGGAAGACACGATCGGTATCGTGCTGCGACTCCAGCAGGAGCGCGGTGTGACGGGCGGGGCACGCCTGAATCTCGCCGTCTCCGATGGCCAGCGGGCGGTCCTGTCGCACTTCGCGAATCCCGCCCCCAACGCGGCACCGACCCTGTTCTGGCACGAGGGGCACCGGTACGCGTGTGAGGACGGCGTCGTTCGCATGATCGCCCCCGACGTGCGGAGCGACACCGTCATCGTCGCCTCGGAGCCGCTCAGTGCGGATCCCGGCTGGGAGCCGGTGGCGACCAACTCCCTCATGCTGATCGACGAGACGCACAAGGTCACGATGCGTCCCGTTCGTTGCGACGGCGCGCAAGCGATCCCGCGGCTCCGCTCCACGGCCTGACCTCCGCCGCGCAGGCGTCAGAACTTCACGACGAACTCGCCGCGGCCGCCGTACCCGGGCCCCTCGCCCTGCTGACCCGAGACGAAGCTGTCGACCTGAAGCAGGAAGTGGCGCCCGATCGCTTGTTGAAGCCGCCCCCCGAGCGCGATCTTGGCGTGCCCGGGGCCCTGGGTGCTGTCGCGCCCGCCCACCTCGATGATCATCTGCCGACGAAACGCCGCGAAGAACCGTTGGTAGCCCAACGCGGCGCCGAACGAGTCCTGCGCGCCGCTGCCGAGGGGCGCGCCGTAGCGGCCGAGCTCGAACGCCTCGAAGAGGATCCCCACGCGTCCGAGTGGCCCACCCTTGTCCGGCCCACGCGCGGCGGACGAGAACTGTCCCGCGGCGACGAACGCGTTCAGGTAGACGTAGTCGAGCGTCCCGGCGACGGTGTGACCGAGCTCCGAGAAGAGGAGCGTGCCGGTCCCGTTGGCCGCTGTCTCGTGGTCGATCGCCTGCGATCCCATGACCCGCGCCGTCCAGTTGATCGTCTCGCCGAACACCGCGCCACGCGTGACGAGACCGAGGCCGCCGTACGATCCCGTCGCCCGTGCTCGGATACCGCGGACACGTAGAGCACGTCGAGGTCGAGCGATCCCCAGTAGAAGTCCGCGAACGCTTCGCCTCCGTACAGGCGCGCCGAGCGATCGGGGTAGTTGTCGTTTCGATTGATGTTGTTCCAGCCGTAGTAGAAATTGAGCCGTACCCCCGACGTCCACGGCGTATGCAGGCTGTTCCGCACGATGCCCACCGAGTCGATGATGTCGTTGAGGAGCATCCCATCCTGCAAGAGGAGCGGTTGGCGCCCCACGCTGAATCCGTAGTCCAGGTTGTAGCGACCGTTCGGGTCGAGCTTCGGGAGCATCTGGCCGACATTTCCCTCGAAGAACAGCATGTTGATGTTGCCGTTCACCGGCCGCGTGACCCACGTCGCGTTCGGCTCCCATTCACGGCTGAGAAAGGAATTGTTACTGTCGAGCGGGCGTATCGCGTAGAACACCCGCTCCGTGCCACTCAGCTGCAGATTGGCGAATACGTCGAGACGGTTCGCCCACTCGGTCTCGCGTGGTTCGTCTCCTCCGTCGAACGTCTGTATCGCCGTGCGGTAGGTTCCGAAGAGCAGGAGCTGCGGCTGGACGACCCAGCCCGTCGGGAGCTCGACGCCGCGCCCGAGAGGTCCCGTGTCCAGGAACGGTCCCCCCAGCTCGAGCAGCGAGCGTGGCCGCTCGATCGACTTATCGAGCGGTATCGGGTCGTCGGAGAGCCGGCTCGCCGCGCGGGTCGTCGAACACGTCATCGCGCCGAGAATCGTCGCGGCGAGCACGACACGGAGCGCACGGTACGGGCGCGTCGGCCGGCGGCTCCCCATCATCCTCCCCCTCTCGCGCCACCTCACCGACCCGCCACGGAGAGCGGGACGTCGCGCTCCCAGATCACCTGGTAGCCCGCACTCACCGCGTCGCCGACCGCGCGCGGGCTCATGTTGTAGTCGAAGCCCACGATCTGGATGATCGTGAGGAGGTTGACGGGGATCATTCCCGCCATGAGCTTCACGTTGGCGGTGTAGGGCGGCGTCCCCTGCGCGAGCTGCCGCCCGGACACCTCGTAGTCGGCCCAACGATCCCCGAGGGGCGGCAGGCCGCGCTTGTGCTTGCGGGAGCGCGCCGGCCGTCCCGTGAGGATCGCCGGGCGCGCCTCCGGACGGACGAACGGGAGCGCGTCGACGGAGATGTTGATCGGCGACACCTGCTCGCGGTCGCCACCGTGCCCCATGTTGACGATGAACTTCGAGCGCAGGCTGAAGAGGTAGGGGTCGAGCGGCAGCTCGCCCGCGTGGACGTATGTCGAGTGCTGGTCGCGGATGTCGCCGTTGGGGTCGAGGTCACCCGACTCGAAAACGACCTTGCCGTTGCCATCCGTGACCGTGACGTGCAGGTACACCAGGCGCTCGTTGTCGAGGCCCGTCGGGACGTTGTGGCCATCGGTGCCGTTGCGCACCTGCACCCGGAACCGCGCGCCGTCCCTCCCGGATTCCAGGACCTCGATCGCACCGAGCTGGTAGCCGATCTTGAGGATCTTGCGGCGCTCTTCCGCCATCTCGCCCAGCGCCTTCAGGTTCTCGTCCACGATCGCGCGAGCGTCGTAGCGGTCGTCCGCGGAGCGCCACCGCGGCGGGAACGTGGTCCCTTCGGGCACCTGGTCTTCGAATTCCTTCGTGCCCCATCCCGCCTTGTAGTCGAACGTGATCCATTCCGAGATGGTCGCGAGCTCTTGCGCCTTGTCGTTGAACGGAAAGATCCCCGGGTGCACGACCGAGTAGTCCGGGCCGGCAAACCGGTGATCGGTACGCTTCCGCGGACGGGTCGGGACACCGCCGACGATGGCGGCGGGCCCGAAGGCGTACCCCGCCGGGCGTCCCGGCTCGGTGCTCATGTGGCAGTCCTGACACGTGACGCCCCGCGCGGCAGCGGGCGAGTTGCTCCACTCGCTGAACGCCTCCTCGAGGCGGAGGTTGTCCGCGAGGGTGACGTCGTGGCACGTGCCGCAGAACGCCGACGTCTCGATGGGCGCGAACTTCACGACGTCCGTATGGATGCCGCGGCCAGGTTTTTCGGGATCGGCGTTCACGTTGTATTCGCCGGGGCTGCCGATGACCCGCTTCAGCTCGGCGTTGCCGGTCGGACCGTAGACGGGCGAGAATATCGGCCCCGGTTCGATGTACAGGCGTCCGCTCACCTTACCGTAGGGCTCCGGCATGCGATGGCACACGATGCACGTGGTGCCCTCGCGCGACGTCGGATGGCGCTCCATGGTGCTCGTGAAGAGCGGCTCGCCGAGGTTCATGCCGATCGGATTGTGGCAACGGATGCAGAAGTCGCCGTTGGTCCCGTTGGTGAGCTTCAAGATGAGCCCCTGCATGGCCTGGAGGACGGGGCTGATCTGCGTGTAGGCGTGCTGTGATTCGGCCCACTGCCGGAACTGCTCGGGGTGGCAGGTGCGGCAGACGGTCGCCGACGGATAGCGGTTCTCGGCGAAGAGCTTCTTGTGCGCCTTCGAGGCGTCCTCCTCGACTTTCGCGTCCGGCTTCGTCTCCGCCGCGGGCGTCGGCGCACTCGCGGGCGCGGGCGTCTCGTCCATCAGCAGGTCGTCGCCCGCGGGGGCCGCGTGGGGCCACAAGAGGCCACCGCTGGCCAGCGACGCCAGCAGGAAGAGTCGAACCAACCCGTGCGCTGGATAGATGCGCATCGACGCTAGAGGCTTGTTTCTCCTCACGGCGCGGAAGTCAATCCTGGGCCGGGCGGCGCCACCAGAGCCGTCGCCCCCAGAGCATGCGTTCGATGCTGCGGTGGAAGTCCGGGAGGTGCGCGTACAACGTCTCGAAGTCCTCGCGTCCGAGCACGGCGACGCGTACTTCACCGATGGCGCGCACGGATGCGACCCGCGGCACATGGGAGAGTAGCGCCATCTCGCCGAAGTACTGACCACGCCCGAGCGTCGCCACGACGAGGACCCGTCCGTCCGCTTCCTCGCGGAAGACCTCGACCTCGCCGTCCATGATCGCGTACATCCGATCGCCGGGATCGCCTTCGCGGAAGATGACGTCGCCCGGATCGTACCGCTCTTGGGAGACCCCGCGGGTCGCCAGGAATTCGGTGACGGCGACGGTGAAGTAGAGCAGCGCCGCGAGCAGCATGGCGGGTTGAGCCACGAGCAGGAAGAGCATCAAGGGGACCGGGCCGGGCCGCCAGACCGCCAGCAGCGTGATCCCTGCCGCAACGACGCTCGCCACGCCGGAGGCCACGAGCATGCGTTCGCGACGCCGGCGATTGCGCACGAAGCGCGCGGCCCGCTCGCCGATGCTCATTCCTCCACCTTCGGCGCGCTCGTGCCGCGAGCCTTCCACTGCGCGAGCGTCACGTGGGCCGGCCCATGGCATTGGAGGCACGGGCGCTCGGACTTGCCGGTCGTGGCGTCGGAGGTGGTGAGTTCCCGGGCGATGTCGCGGTGCACACCGCTCTTGGCCTCGAGGAAGCGCTTCGATCCGGCGTGGCACGTGAGGCAGAGCGAATTCTGGTACGGCCCGTAGTGGACGATCTGCGTGTCCCCGAGCGCCGTCGGCGCTCCCGACATCCAGTAGTACAGATGTCGCAGCCCGCGGATCTTGGCCTTGGCGGCGCCGAAGAGCCCGTAGTCCGCGTGACAGGCAAAGCATTGATCGTCCTGGATGTACCGGTTCACGAAGTGCTTGGCCGCAAGCGTGTGGCTGTCGGGACTCCGCATGTCGATCACGTACGGGTCCATCGCGACGTGGCACGATTGGCAGAACTCGACCCGCTTCGAGGTCTCGAACGTCGCGAAGTTGGCGATCGGGAAGAGAAAGAGGGGGGACACGAAGAGCCCGAGCAGGCACGCGGCACCCAGCAGCGGCGAGCGCGATCGCCGGCGCACGAAGACGAGGCTCAGCAGTGCGGCGCCCATCATCGTCAACGCGAGCACGGTGGTGGTGGAGATCGCCCAGTCGACAGCGGTCCCCCTGCCATGGAAGGGTTGCTCGAGGCCGAGCACCGCCACGCCGGACGTCGGCGCACTCGACGGCAGCAGATCGCCGTCAGTGGCGAGGAGATCGTCCGAGCCTTCCTCAGCCATTCGCCAACTTCTGTAACTAGCCGGAAGGCCTCTCGTCAAACTGACCAGCACTGCGTCATGATGCACCCGGAAGCCGGAGGGCGAACACCTGGCCAAGGTCCGAGACGATCAGCACACCTACGAACAGCGAGTGCACTCGAGCACCCCGTTGGAGTTCGCCGGTTCCGTCCGGCAACTGCCCACATCGAGCTGTGTGCTCTGGAACTCGCCGTCGATCCGCCGGCAACTGCAGCCGAGTACCGTCCCCGTCATGGTGCATGCCGTGCAGCTGAGCGCGTAAGAGCCCGGAGGCACGACGTCGGGCGGGAACCCGCACGGGCCCTCGGCCGTCAGCTTCGTCGTGATCGTGATCGGCAGGAGCTGCGAGGGCACGGCCTCTCCCGGCTGCACGCTGGTGCCGATCGGCGCGTTGAAGATGGTCGGCAGCTGCGAGGTCTGGGGAGGCGCCACGGGCGTGATCGTCAGGTGGACCGTGAGACGCGGCCGGCGATTCGCCTCGTCCGCGCCGCGGTCGAGGGCGATCGTGATGCGGCCGGCGGTGTCGGTGCGCCGGAAGAACTGTTCCTCGCCATCCGCGGTCGCGCCATCGATCGTCCCGAACACATCGAAGGTCGTGTTCTCGACGCGCTGGGGCTCCGTGCCCAGGCTCCCGGGCGCAGCGACCTCGTAGCGCGGCTGGAGTTGAAGTGAGACCATGCGTACGTCGCTGGTGATCTGCGAGGGAAACTCGACCTCGTGGAGGACGAGCCGCAGGCAGTGCGGCGGCGCCCCGCCGCCGGGCGGCGCGATCAGATCCTGGATGGTCGTCACGTCGGCCACGATCGTCTCCGCCGTGGCGAGGAAGAGCGGGTGCACGAGCCAGTCGCCCAGGATCGATGCGGGCGCGTCGCATCTCGGCACTAGGTAGCGGAGCACGAGTGTGCGAGCGGCGGCAGCGATCGCCGTCCGATCCGCCTCCGTCTTCGCGGCCTCGTCGCCGGCGTCCTCGTCACCGATGGTCGCGAGCCAGGACGCGAACGTGAAGGCCGCCTTGCTGGCGCGGAGGAAGCCCGGCATTGTCTCCTGCGCGGGACCGAGGAGCGGAGCCACGCCCTGCTCGTGCAGGTCGGCGAAGTGCCGGCGGAGAAGCGTGAGCTTCTCCCCCGCCACCACCTGGTTCGGCGGCGTTTCGATGCGGGCCGCGTCGAGGGCGAGCTTCGTCTGCACGATCTGCGGGTTCAGCCTGCGGAAGGCCGACGGTAGATTGGCCGCCACCTGCTCGCCGAGCAGCGCGAGCGCGGCCGCCGAGGCGGCCACCACCCCCGTCCCGGAGAAGTGGTCGACCTCGATCGTCGCCACCCGCCGATCGCTCGACAGCCGCCAGTTGGGGAACTCGATCCGATCGTCCGCGCCGCTCCAGGCGATCGCGAGGAGGCCGGACCGGGCGTCGGCCGGGAGCTGCACCGTCACTCGTGCCGGCAGCGCCAGCCGGAGCCCGGCCGGCTGCAGATCGACGCCTGCGATCAGGCTACCGGCGCTGCTGACCCCACTGAGGGAGGTCAGCGGCGTCACGGTGATCGTCTGCTCGGCGGGCAGGGCGCCCCGCGGCACGACGAGATCGACCGTGCCACCGGCCGCGGTCGTTACCCGGATGGTGCCGCCGTCGAGACCGATCGTCGCGGTCGCGGCGCGTGCGGCGTCGAGGCCGACGACCGCCTGCTCGAGGCGCGGCGCCGCGACCAGGTCGGCCACCTTGCCGCGGACGCGCCCGATCTCGATCGGCGCGTTGGACGGGCGGAGCAGCCAGATCCGGCCCTTCCGATCCGCGGCCACGACGCCCGGGGCGTTGAGCAGCGAGGCGAGCGCCACGAGCGGGGTACGGGGCGCGGTCAGCCCCGGGGCGCCCAGCAGTGCGCGCAGTCCGCCGCGGCGCGAAGCGACCCAGAGGCCGTCGCCGGCCATGTCGGCCGCGATCGCGCCGGCGCCCCGGCCGGCTTTGCGCGGCAGCGGGGCAGCGTCGCCGACACTCAGCACGCGTCCCGACGTCGTCAGGAGCCAGGCGCCGAGCCCGGTGGGCGTCGCCGTCGCATCAATCACCGCGTCCCCGGCGCGCACCTTCACGGGCGTGCCGGCAGACGCCGCGGCGCCGTCGAGCGGGAGCACCCGCGCCCGGGACGTCACGAGCCAGAGGCCGCCGCCGGCTCGGAGCAGCTCGACCGCGCGCTCGCGACGCTCGAGCGGCTGGCTCGTGGCGCTGCCGTCGCCGCTCGCCGTCCGGCCGTCACGCCCCGCCAGGACGGGAACCGTCGCGTCGAGCCCCGCCGCGACCGCGACCGCAGGGTTGCCGCTCGCCGCGGGGTCCGGGAAGGTCGGCGCGAGGCTGCCGAGCACGACCACCTGGCCGGAAGGTTGAAGCACCCACGCGGCGACATCCGACGCGGCCGCGGTGCCGGGCGCGGCGGCGAGCACCACGATCAGGGACGCGGCGACCCGAACGAGCCCAGGCATCGCCGCGCCTTCTACCACACGAGAGCGCATGCCGCGCGCGCAGATAGCATGGCGGCTGCAGGGCCTAGCACACACCCTTCAGCCGAATCCCGGTCCCACGCCGTCGAGGACGAGTCGTCCTCTGGGCAGACGTCCGCGCAGCGGGGCGACGTCGTTCGGCCCGTCGGAGCAGGCGAGGGCCGCGAGCACCTGGAGCTGCCTGCGCCCGACGCCGACCTCGAACATGCCGCCGATGTACGTCGCGATCCCCTGCCCAGCACAGTGGGCGAGACAGTCGAGGGCGGCCAGCACGCCGCCCATGCGCGCCGGCTTGACGTTCACGGCGGCGGGGCGGAGCGGCAACGCCGCGAGTGCGTCGACCGAGACCACGGGCGCGTCTGCGACGATCCGCGCGCGGAGCGACGGCGACCAGGCCGTGTCACCGGGGAGCGGATCCTCGATCCATGCGTTCGGGAGATGCTGATGCACCCGCTCGTGTTCGGCGGGCACACCCTGCATCTTCCAGTCGAGGACGGCAACGCGGCCGAGCGCGCGGAGGCGTCCGAGCACCTCGTCGGACCACCGGGGATCGACGTCGATCTTGAGCTCGCAGCCGGGATGGTGCGCCGCCTCGGTGACCGGATCGAACACGGCGGCGAAGGACACGACCCACCGGAGCGGGCGGGGAGGGACTCCAGCCAGACCGAACAACGTCGCGTGGTGCTGGCGGAGGGCCAGATCGATGCCGGCGGCTTCGAGGGCCGCGCGATCGTACGGCGCGAGCGGTGCGATCGCCGTCACCCAGTCGCGCAGCAGCAGACATCCGCGGGGCAGGGTTGCGGCGGCAGCGGCGAATCGCTCGTGCGCCTCTCGCGTCCAGCCGACGTGCTCACCACGCCCCCGGTGCCGGGCGCCGGTGAGGGTGACGATCGAGCTGGGGCGCGGGCCGTCGGGGTACGACGGCAGTTCGACGGGAGTCCATCGCACGTCGATCGCCTCGACGGTGAAGGGGAGCGCCTCGAGTCGCGCGACGAGCGAGTCAGTCGCGGACACAGCGCAGCCCGGCGAAGAGCTGACGACGCTGCGGCAGGTCCCAGTTGCGGAACGTGTTGCGGATCGCGACCGCGGGTGTCGCCCACGATCCGCCGCGCAGCACCTTGTAGCCCCGGCCGAAGTGCACTGCCGAGTACTCGGGATAGGGGAACGGCTCGAAGCCGGGGTACGGAGTGAACTCGCTCGCCGTCCATTCCCACACGTCGCCGATGAGCTGGTGGCAGCCCACCCAGCTCTGGCCGTCGGGCAGTGCGCCGACCTCCGCCGGGGCGAACGTCCGCTGATCGAGATTGGCGAGCGCGGGCGTGGGCTCCGCATCGCCCCACGGGTAGCGGCGCGGGACGCCGCGCTCGTGGTCCCATGCTGCGGCCTTCTCCCACTCGGCCTCGGTCGGCAGGCGGCCACCGGCCCACCGCGCATACGCTGCGGCCTCGAACCACGACACGTGGACGACCGGTCGCCCGGGAACGAGCACCTCGAGCCGGCCGAACGCGCACTCGCCCCAGCTCCCATCGGCGAGCCGACGCCACTGGGCCGGGTGCGCGACCGTACCCTCGCGGAGCCACGCCCAGCCCTCGGGCGTCCACACCTCGCGGCGCCGATACCCGCCATCGTTCATGAATCGCAGCCAGTCGGCGTTGGTCACCGGCGCGACGTCGATCCGGAACGTGTCCAGCCACACCTCGTGCGCCGGACGCTCGTTGTCGTACGCCACCGAGCGATCGTCGGTACCCATGGTGAACGCGCCCGCGGCGACCCACACCTCGCGGCTCGGCAGCACGAGCCGGGCGCGGGGCGGATCGATCCGTCGGCTCGGCTCGAAGACGAGATCGGGCATGAGCTGGATGGCCTGCAGCATCGTCTCGGCGTGCTGCGCCTCGTGCTGCGCGAGCATGGGGAAGACGTATCCCTCGCACAGGAGCGGGTCGTCGGAGGGGAATGCCGTCGCGTCGAGGAACGCCATCGTGCGCGCGCGGACCTCGGCCAACGCCTCCTCGCAGGCGCGTCGATCCCCGAGCGTCAGGCCGCCGCGCACGGCGCGGGGATGGACGATGGGATCGTAGAGCCGGTCGCGTTCGAGGGCGTCGCAGTCCCGCGGTGCGCCGCTGGCGCGGCGGATCCACTGCTCCTCGAAGGTGGCGATATGGCCCAGGTCCCACACGAGCGGACTCATGATGTGGCTGTGCTGGGTGATGAGTCGCGCGTCGTCGAGCGCGGACACCAGCTCGAGCGTGCGCGATCGCTGGGCGTCGAGTGCACGGTGCAGTGCGCGCCGCCGCCGGCCGATCCGGTCGTGTGCGCGGCGCCGCAGCAGGAGCAGGGCAAAGGCCCGCGCCGGGTCGGTGAACGTCTCGATGCGGTCCAGGTCATGCCGGGCGGTCACCGCCGCCATGGCGTCGACCTCGAACTTGCGGCTGATCTCGACCAGGACCATCTCGCCGCGGGCGATCCGGAAGCGCTGCCCCCATTCGGAGAGATCGATGACCATCTCACGGCGGAAGCGCGCGTATATCTCGATGCGCGAGAGCGTGGGGTTCCAGTAGGCGACGTGCTCGATCGCGTTCAGGTGGAGCGCGGTTCCGAGCTCGCGGTTCATGCGTGCGAACAGGTTCTGGGTGAAGGCCGCGGTCCATCCCGCGGCGTCGTCGTAGGCGGCTTCGAGCACAGCCGCGCTCTTCACCAGATCGATGCCGAGGAGGACGTGGTCGCCGCCCGAGAGGTTGGCGGTGAGCCGGGCGAGGAATTCGTCCAGCTCGGCGGGGTTCAGGTTGCCGACGCTGCTGCCGAGGAAGAGCAGCGTGAGCGGCGACAGCGTGGCCAGCGCCGGGAACGCCTGCTCGTAGGAGCCGGCGATCCCGCGCACGTCGAGGGTCGGGAACTCGGCCTCGAGCGCGGCGCACGCTTCGGCGAGCATCGTCCTGCTGATGTCGATGGCCACGTACCGGGCGCGCGGATCGCGCGCCGTCCAGGCGCGCAGCAGGTGGCGCGTCTTGGTGGCGCTGCCGGCGCCCAGCTCGACCAGCGTCGTCGGGCCCGCGACGCGCGGATGCGCGCCGCTTCGCGCGCCAGGATGCCGGCCTCGGTGCGCGTCGGGTAGTACTCGGGCTGCTCGGTGATGCGCTCGAACAGCTCGCTGCCGCGCTGGTCGTAGAGGTAGCGGCAGCTCAGCCAGCGCGGGTGATCGGAGAGCCCGCGGATGATCGACTGTGCGAACGCCGCGCGGTCGAGGTCCGACGCCGTCTGCCGAGACGATTGGGGCCGAGACGATGCGCCGGCGGGACGCGGAGCCGACAACGCCACGACCGACCCGTATGGGGCTCTTCCGATTCAGTCAATCCGGGTCGGTCGTACGCTTGACGGGCGGGGCGGTTCCACGATTCAAGGCGTCCATGAACCCCAGCGTGCTCGCCGCCATTCCGGGCGTCCTCTCGATCCTCCTCGGCTCCGCGGCGCTCGCGATCCCGCAGGTCGTGCTCAACACGCTCGGCTTCGTCGTCGCCAACCAGGCGACGCCGGCGGGGGCCATCGGCGAGATCCGCGGGACGTTCGGCGGCTTGTTCCTGGTCCTCGGCATCGCGACCCTGCAAGCGGCATTTCGCCCCTTCGTGCACAAGTCACGACTCTGGTTCACGGCCTTCCTCTGGCTGGGCGTCGCCGCGGGTCGCGCGCTCAGCATCTCGCTCGACGGCGATCCGGGACTGTTCGGCTGGGGCTCGCTCGCCTTCGAGGCGGTGATGGCGCTGCTGCTGTTCCTCGCGGCGGCGATGGCCGTGCCCGAGGTGGATCCGGCGACGATGCCCGTGTCGGTCGATCCCGAGACGGCCTGAGTCCCCGGGTTACTCGCCGAGCACCAGGCGGGCGGCGGCGAGCGCGAGCCCGACCAGGCCGCCCACCACGGCGCCGTTCAGGCGGATGAACTGGAGGTCGGCGCCGACCCGGGCCTCGATCTGGGCGACCAGCGCGCCGGTCTCCAGCGCCTCGAGGTTCTCGCGGACGGTGAGGCCGATCTGATGATGGTGACGGCGCAGCAGGTCCTCGGCCGTGGTCCGCACCCAGCGGTCGAACGCCGCCCGCCGATCGGGATCGTCGAGCAGCTCGAGGACGCCGTGGCGCAGCTCGCGATCGACCAGCCGTGACAGCGCGCTCTCCGGGTCGTCGAGGTCGTCCTCGAGCTGGGAGCGCAGGCGCGCCAGGACGTCGCGGACGAGCGGCCCGGCCTCGAGGCTCTCGACGAGCGCGGTGCGGAGGCGCTCGGCCTGTCCGAGCGCCTCCGCGTCGCCATCGGCCATGCGATCGGCGAAGCGCCGGAGCGCGCCCAACACGGTCGTGCGCAGCGGATGGGTCCGGTCGGCGCGCCGCCGCGCGCAGCTCGGCGGCCGCGTAGTCGCATGCCGCCTCGACGATGGCCCGCTGCACCATACGCTGGCGGAGCACGAAGGGCAGCACGCGCCGGCCGCGATCCCGCAGCGTCTTGGCCGAGCGCGCGATCCACCACCGCAGCTGCTCCGCGGTCCGCGGGCGCTCGGCCAGGTTGGCGAACGAGGTCGCGATCGCCTCGAGCGCCGCGTCGGCGCCGTCGCGGTCCAGCGCGCTCGCGAGCCAGCGGCCGGCGGAGGCGTCGACGGGGACGTCGCGCAGCTGGCGTCGGATGGCGCGGTCGGCGAAGCCGGTGACCTCGTCGGCCGTCAGCAGGCGCGCGAGGCCGCGCAGCAGGTCCCGCACCGGCCCGCCGAGTCGCTCGACGTGCTCGGGATCGCGCAGCCAGTCCGTGATCATGGCGCTCGGGGCGAAGCGCGCGAGCCGGACGCCGATGGCATCCGGCGACAGCCACTCGTCCTGCACCATCGTCACGATCCCGTCGACGATCTTCGCGCGGCGGGTAGGGATGATCGCGGTATGCGGGATCGGCAGGCCGAGGGGATGGCGGAAGAGGGCGGTCACCGCGAACCAGTCCGCCAGCGCGCCGACGAGGCCCGCCTCGAACGCGGCGCCGACGAGCCGGAGCCAGGTTGCGCCGGGCCAGGGTCCGGCACGCAGGGCGACGTGGCTCGCGATCGCGCCGGCCAGGGCGACGAGCAGCGAGATGGTGCCGACGTGGTTCCGCCGGGGGGGCGCGGACGACGTGTCGGCGGTGGAATCGATCGACCGGGCGACGGCCATGCACGCCCCGTCAGGGGCGACGGGAGTCTAGGACGGAGACGCCGGCGGCGCCACCCGCGGTTTGCCGACGTGGTAGACCACGCTGGCCGTCGCGGCGAGGGTGCCGGTGGCCGTTCGGACCTCCGCGCGGCAGAAGACGGTCGAGCGACCGCGCCGCTCGATCCATCCCTCGGCGATGGCATCCTCGTCCCGGACGGCGTCGAGGTACTGGATGCTCATGCTCAGGGTGACGAACCACCGCGGCTCGTCGAACCCGCTGCCGATCGCCGGAACGACGACGGTGTCGATGAGCGTCGCGATCGCGCCGCCGTGCATGACGCCGGCGGGCTGCGTCAGCTCGGGGCGGAAGGCCAGGCGCATGCGGGCGTAGTCGGAGCGCACCTCTTCGAGCTGGATGCCGATCAGGCCGGGAAAATAGGTCTGCTCCCACTGGCCGAAACGGCCCCAGAGGGCCAGCCGCTCGGCGGGCAGCGGAGGGAAGCGGTCGGCGTTCGTCGGCGGCACGGGGGCCGAAGATACCGGACGCGCCTGCTGTGTCGATCGTGCCCGTCTTGCCGCAGGGGCCCGGGCGTTCTAGTCACGACCCATGCGGCATTTGCGTGCTCGCGGTGGCGTTGCTTGCCGCCGGATGTTCCGCGCGAGCGACGCCGCGGTTGGCCGCGCCGGGTCCGGAGGCGGACCGGGTCCAGGCCGTGGCCGAGACGGCGCCCCGCGCGGGAGGCGTGCAGCCCATCGCACTCGCGGTGAGCAGCGGCATGCCGACGCCGCTGCGGCTCGAGCCGACGCAGGTGTATGCGCACCTGGGCAACGGGGACGATCCCCGCGTCATGCCGCTGCCGCCGTCCGAGGCGGCACGGCTCGCCGGTGGCGCAGATGCGCCCGGACGGCTCACGTCGGCGGCGAAGGGGACGGTGGTCGGGAGTGCCGTCGGGGCGGCGAGCGGCGCCGTCTGGGGAGCGATCTTCAGTGGCGCGGCGGGTGCCGGAGCGGCGGCTGGCGCCGCTGCGGGCGCCGTCGGCGGCGTGCTGAGCGGCCTCATCTTCGGCGGGGGCGGATCGTCGGCCGACGTCGCCGGGTTCACGGACCGTGGCCTGCCCGCGGCGATGCTCGAGCAGGGGATGTCGCAGACGGGGTACGTCTACTTCCCGGCCGGGCCCGCGTATCAGACGCTGGAGGTGCTGCTCGGCAAGGGTGACGGGACCAGCGAGCGACTGCTGGTGCCGGTCGCGCCGACGGGCTCGACGTCCTGAGCAGACGGTCCGGTCCAGCGCGTCGATGGCCTGCAGCAACGCGGCGGCGGGCGCGCGGACCCGATAGCTGTCCGGGCGGTACGTCCATCGGATCACGCCCTGCTCGTCGAGGAGGAAGGTGGTGGCGAGGAAGACGTCACGGCTGGTCCGGTCTCTCGTGTGCGCGCCCGCCACGAGCGGTGGCGGCAGGCCGCCGCGATCCCGGATGCCGAGCACGTCCATCAGGCTCCCCGTCGTGTCGGAGAGGAAGCGCAGATCGAGTCCCACGCGACGGCGCAGCGCTTCCGATTCCTCGGGCGGATCGACGCTGATCGCCACCACCTCGACGCCACGGGCGAGGATGTCGCGGTAGTGGTCGCGGAGCTGACCGAGCTCGGTCACGCAGAAGGGGCACCAGGCGCCCCGGTAGAACAGCAACATGAGCCGCTTCCCGCTCGCGTCGGCGAGGTCGAAGGTGCCGCCCTGCGACGTGGGGAGCCGGAAGTCCGGGAAGCGCTCTCCCACGCGCGGGCGATCCTCGCGCGGCGCATAGACCGAATACGAGAAGAGGAACCAGCAGACTCCGCCGAACAGGGCGGCGGCGACGAGGAGACCGAGGCCGCTCCCGATGCCCGGCGCCTGCGCGAAGCGGAGCAGGCCGATCACGGGTCCGGCGGCGGCGACGGCGAGAAAGGGTCGCGGGACGCGGCGGTAGTAGGCGAACCGGAACGTGGCCAGGAAATAGAGTCCGAGGGCCGTCAGGATGATCAGCGCCGGGACGGTGTGGGCCACGTTCGTGAGGTAGCAGACGGACCGACTGACGGAAGGGTGGCCGCCGTCCCTTGCCTGGCGCGCGACCTCCGACCAAGATGCGGCGATGCGCGAGATCACGGGTCGGGAACTGCAGGCACGTCTCGCGCGGGGCGACGCGGTGTACCTGATCGACGTCCGCGAGCCATGGGAGCACCAGACCGCGGCGCTGCCGGGGAGCGTCCTCGTGCCGCTCGGCCAGCTCGAGTCGCGGATCGGCGACCTCGACCCACCCGATGGAGCCCTCCTCGTCACCTACTGTCATCACGGCATGCGCAGCCTGTCGGCCGCGGCGCTGCTCGAACGCGCCGGGATCGGCGGGGTCTGCTCGCTGATCGGTGGGATCGACGCGTGGTCGATCGAGATCGACCCGGCCGTTCCGCGCTACTGAGCTTCAGCCGCCGGTGGGCGAGGTCGGCGGTGTCCGCATCTGGTCCAGAGCACGACGCATCGTCCGCGCGATGTCGTTCGAGCGACCGTAGCGGGCAAATGCGATGGCCAGCTCGCGGGCGTCCAGCCCGCCGGCCGTGCGGAGGAGCTTGACGATTACGTCGTCCGGAGCCATCAGCGTCGTCGCCACCCAGGACTCGTGCACCTCGGGGTCGGCGGTCAGCGCCCTGATGGAGGCACGCCGCGCTTGCGCGCGTACGCGGCGATCCTCGTTGGCGAGCGCCGCCTGCCAGACGTCACGGAACGGCGCGAGACTCGTGCCGAGGGTCTCGGCCAGATGCCCTCGGACGGGAACGGGCGAGTCGCCGTTGAGGAAATCGTGGACGCGCCGGAAATCTTCCGGGCCGCCCTTCTTCTCGTCCGGCGACTGCGGCTCATCCGATCGACCGGTGGCCCCGGCGCCTCCCGGGCCCGTCGGCCGCGGCGTGGTGACCGCTGCGGCAGCCACGCTCTCGCTCGGGACGCCGCCGATCAGGATGCGCTTGAGGTTGCCATCCCGAGCATAGGTGAGCGTGAAGCTCCTGGCGCCGAGCAGACGCTGCAGGGCCTCCTCCAGTGGAACGCGATGGAGGTCGGCCGTGATGTCGCGAGGCGGGATGGCCTCGCCCGCCAGCTCCGCCCCGGTCTGCCGGGCGATCTCGGCCAGGACGCGGCTCAAGGGTGCCGCCGTGAGCGTCGCGGTCACCCTGTCGCCATGCACCACCACCCTGGGCGGCGCAGGGGAGCCGCCCACGGTCATGTCGGCTGCAGCCCCCGTGGCGGCGAGCGCGAGGAGCACGGCGACGATGCGGGACCTCACGGCCCGAATCGTAGCCGGCTCCTCGCCCGTGTGCCAGCTACTTCTTTTCGGGCTTGGCCGGCTCCGCCGGCTTCTCGATTCCGAGCAGCTCCACGTCGAAGACCAGTGTCGATCCGGGCTTGATCAGCGGACCCTGCGGGCGGTCCCCATATGCCAGGTCGGAGGGGCAGATGATCGTGGCCTTGCCGCCGACCCGCATCATCTGGACGCCTTCCGTCCAGCACTTGATGACGCCGTTCAACGGGAAGGTGGCCGGCTGGCCCCGCTGCACCGAGCTGTCGAACACCGTGCCGTCGATGAGCTTCCCGGTGTAGTGCACCTTGACCGTGTCGGTCGCCTTGGGCGTCGCGCCGGTGCCGGGCGTCGTCTCCTGGAAGATGAGACCGGACGCCGTCTTCTTGGCCCCCTTCTCGGCGGCTGCCTTCTCGAGGAAGCCCTTCGACTTCTCCTTCTCGGCGACGGCGGCCGCGGCGGCGCGCGTCTTCGCCAGCTCCTGGATCTTGGGACCGTACTGCTGCAGGTCGACCTTCTTCTCCTTGCCGAGGACGCCGTCGGTGAGTCCGGCCTCGATCATGCCGAGCTCGGATTCGGTCAGACGGAACGACGACAGGTTGCCGCTCATCACGAGGCCGATCGCGTAGAGCGTCTTGTCCTCGTCCGTCTTCGGCTCGACGGCGCGTACAGACGGAACGACGGCGAGCAGAACGAGGATCGCCAGGAGGGCTCGGGTGCGCATGCGGGGACTCCTTTCGAGACCCGCATCCGCGGGTGGCCGGGATGTAGCCCTGTTGCGATCGCCAGGCAAGCCCGGCCATAGTCGCGCCCGTGTCCGATCTGACCTACGCCGCAAGCGGCGTCGACTACGACGTCCTCGATCGGTTCAAGCGCGCCTGCCAGCAGGCGGCGGCCACGACGACGGGCGCGCTGGCGGTGCACGGGCTCGCCGAGCCGCCGTCGGTGCGCGGCGAGAGCGCGTATCTGGTCGAGACGGACTCGGAGTACCTGGCACACGTGGAGGAGGGCCTGGGTACCAAGGTGCTGGTCGCCGACGCGATGCTCGAGCGGACGGGGCGGAGCTTCTACCGCGCGATCGGGATCGACACGGTGGCGACGATCGTGAACGACCTCGTCACCTGCGGCGCGCTGCCGCTCACGGTGGCGATGCATGCAGCGGTCGGTGACGCGGCGTGGTTCGCCCGTGAGCCGCGCGCGGGCGACCTGGCGTCCGGGTTCGCCGAGGGGTGCCGGCTGGCCAACGCCGTCTGGGGCGGCGGCGAGACGCCCGCGCTGCGCGACGTCGTCGAGCCCGGCGCCATCGTGCTCGCCGGCTCCGCGATCGGGCGGATCGCGCCCAAGGCGCACCGCATCGTCGGTGACGTCGCCGAGGGCGACGCCATCGTGCTCGTCGGGTCGAGCGGCGTGCACACGAACGGCGTCACGCTCTGCCGCCGCCTCGCCGAGCGCCTGCCCGCCGGCTACGCGACGCCGATCGGCGACGGCCGCCAGTACGGGGAGGCGCTCTGCGACCCGTCGGTGATCTACGTCCGCCTGGTCGCGGCGCTGCTCGACGCCGGGCTGCGCCCGCACTACGCCGTCCATCTCACCGGGCACGGCTGGCGGAAGCTCATGCGGCTCGACGCGCCGTTCGTCTATCGCGTCACCGACCCCGGCCGGCCGCTCCCGATCTTCGACTTCCTCCGCACGCATGGTGTGTCCCAGGACGAAGCCTGGGCGACGTTCAACATGGGCGTCGGCTTCGTCCTCTACGTCGCGCCCGACGCCGCCGAGCGCACGCTCGCGATCGCGCGCGACCGCGGCTACCGCGCCTGGATCGGCGGCCGCGTCGAGCGCGACGGCCATCGCAAGGCCGTCGAGATCGCCCCGCTCGGCCTCGCGTTCGACGGCTCCACGCTGCACGTCCGGTAGTGTCCCGCCTCCGAAATCGGAGGCGGGACACTAGGCGATGAGTCGGGCCGCCAGGGCGGGGACGTCGGCGACGCGCTCGCAGTCGACGCCGGTCCAGTCGCCGTACGGGTCGAGGAGCACAGCGTCGATCCCCGCCGCCCGCGCCCCGACGACGTCGACGGCGTAGAGATCGCCGACGTGCAGGGTCTCGGCCGGCGAGGCACCGACGGCCGCGAGCGCATGGGCGAAGATGCGCGGGTCGGGCTTCTCGAAGCCGACGACGTGCGAGTCGACGACGAGGTCGACCAGCTCGCGGAGGCCGACCCTGGCGAGCCCGCTCTCGACCGTGCCGTCGGCGTTGCTGACCACGACCAGGCGAAGGCCGGCGGCGCGCAGCGTGCGCAACGCCTCGGGCACACCGGGAAGGACGCGGGACCAGAGGCCGCGCGTGTCGACGCTGCGGAGGGCGGCCGCCATGCGCCGTAGCGCCGCTTCGTCCACCCCGCGGTGTCCGATCGCCACGAGCGTCTCCCGCAGATAGACGGCGAGCGTCGCCGCGCCCTCGGTGGAGACCCCGCTCGCGATCCAGCGCGAGAGCGCCGGGCGTGCGGCGGCCTCTGCCCGCGCGACGGCCTCGGCGGTCGCCGATATCCCCTCCGACGCCAGCATCTCGCGCAGGAGCTCCGTGTCCATGCCGATGAGCGTGTTGCCCGCGTCGAGGCACAGTGTCGTCAGGTCGCCGCGCATCGACGTCGAGGATGCGGAGCGCCGCCGTCCGGTGCAACCGTCACGGGGCCGGGGGGACAAGGCTCGGCACGCCGACGCGTTGGATGCGAAGCGCATTGTCGCCGTCCTCGTAGCGTGGGAGCCGCCCCTCGCGCCGCCAGAGGCGATAGGCGAGGGCGGCGGCGAGCACGCGGATCGGGTAGTCGCGGGGCAGGTTCTGCAGGTACGGCTGGATGGTGGTGAAGTCGTGCGCCCCGTACTGGTGCATGATCGTCAGCAGGCCGCCGTTGCGCGGGCCGATGTTGTAGGCGAGGAGCCCGAGGTACGGGTCGCCCTGCATCTGCTCGAGGTAGAGCGCGAGGGTCGCGGCGGCGACGAACGCGTTCTGCCGCGGGTCCTGGAGGTCGGGCTGGGCGACGCCGAGCGCGCGCGCGGCCGCGGCCGTCGCCGCCGCGGGCGGCGCGGTGATCTGGAAAAGGCCGCGCCCGCCATCGGCGCTGTCACGCGGGAGGAAGGACGACTCCGCGGCGGCGACGCCCATCAGCACCTCGGCGTCGACGTCGAACGCGGCCGCGGCCTCCTGCACCGCAGGCTCGAACGCGCGGCTCCGCTCGAGCATGCGTTCGAACGCGTGCGGATCGGTCTTCCGGTAGGCGGCGAAGACCTGGTGCGCGACGTCCTGGCGCTGCGCCTCGCTCGCGCCGCCCACCCAGCCGCGCACGCCGGCGACCTCGCGCTCGAACGCGGGCCGCGTCGCCACCCAGACGGCCCCCGCCGCGAGCAGCACGGCCAGCACGGGAACCGTCACAACCCATCCGTGCGCGAGCAGCCATCGCCGGAGCGTCACCCAGCCCCAGAGCAGCCCCGCGGCGGCGATGCCGACGGCGAGGACCACTGCCGCGAACGGGACCAGGTGGGAGAAGATGCCGCTGCCGTGGATGCCCTCCGCTGCGCGGCCGAGGACGCCGATGACGGCGACGAGCGCCACGACCAGGATGCCGGCGATCTCGATCGCATGCCGCGCGGTCGTCTGCCAGGTGAGCGCAGGCCGGCGCTTCTGGCGCCGTGACCTTTGCCTCCGCGTTCCCGCCGTCCGCCGCTGCCTCTCCGCCGCCACTCCGTGACGCTTCTTCGCTCCTCTCCGTGGCGAAGGCAACCGATTCCGGCTAGGGCCCTGCGCAGGCATGGCGGAGGGTGTGGCGGTTCCCTGGTCACCGACCGATCTGGACGGCTTGTCGCCCGCCGACCGGTTCGCGCAGATCGTGGCTCGCTGCGGTGATCGGGTCGCCGTCCGTGGCGACGGCCTCACGCTCACGTACGAGGCGCTCGACGCGCTCGCGGCGCAGATTGCGATCGCCAGCCTGGATCGGTCGACCCGTCCCCTGCGGTGCATGGGGCTCTTGCTCGAGCACGGACCTCTGGTCGCGGCGGCGGCGCTCGGCGCCGCCAAGGCCGGATGCATCTGGGTGCAGCTCCACCCGGATCACCCCAGGGACCGGAGCGCGTTCGTGCTGGGCGACGCAGAGGTGGACGTCCTCGTGTCGGACCCCGCGCAGGCGGAAAGAGCGCGGGCGCTGGCAGCTGCCGCATTACGTCCGGTGTCGGTGGTGGTCGTCGACGAGACGGTGCCGAGGGGCCGAAGGTCGGCGTCTTTCCCGCCTGCGCACCCCGACGACCCGGTCTGCATCAAGTACACCTCCGGCTCGACGGGACGCCCGAAGGGCGTCTGCTTGCCGGCGCGCGCGATCCTGCACGCGTCCATGGTCTACGCGCACGAGCTGGCGCTGCGGCTCGACGATCGCGTGTCCGCCCTGAGCGCCGGCATCGGCGCGACCGAGCTGTACGTTCCGCTGCTCAACGGCGCGGCGTTGCTGCCCTTCGACGTCCGGCGAGGGGGTATCGAGGCGCTCGCGCGCTGGATCGCGGTTGAGCGCATCACGTGTCTCCGGACGATTCCCACCGTCCTGCGTCGACTGGGCCAGGCCGTCGAGGACGGATCCCGCTTCGAACACGTACGGATCGTGCGGCTCTTCGGTGAGCCAGTGACCCGCGGCGATTGGGAGGTCTTCCGCGCCCTCACCCGCCCGTCGGCCGAGCTCCTCGTCGGGCTCGGCTCGAGCGAGGCGCTGGCGGTTCGGAGTGGGCGCTTCGGGTGGGACGCGTCGCCCGCCTCGGGCGTGCTACCGCTCGACCACGAGGTCCCCGGCAAGGTCGTCACCGTGTGTGATGAGGGCGGCGCACCCGTCGGCGTGGGCGAAATCGGCGAGATCGTGGTGCGGAGCCCGTTCATCTTTTCGGGATACTGGCGCCAGCCATCGCTGACGGCGGCGGTCTTGGCCGTGGACCGCGACGACCCCAGCCACCGGATCTTCCGCACCGGCGACCTCGTGCATGTCGGAGCGGGCGGGAAGCTCGTCCCCGTCGGTCGCGTCGACGGGCAGGTGAAGATTGGGGGGAACCGGGTCGAGATCGCGGAGGTGGAGGACGCCTTGCGGCGGGTTCCCGGCGTGCGCGACGCGGCGGTCGTCCCCCGCACCCATGCCGGGGGGGTGACGCGCCTGATCGGGGTGTGCGTGGTCGAGGACGACCTGCCACCGAGACGCCTGCTGCGCGAGCATCTCCGCACGCGGCTGCCGGCGCACATGGTCCCGAGTGCGTTCGTCGCCATCGAGCGACTCCCCGTGCTGGTGGGCGGCAAGGTGGACCGCCAGGAACTGGCGGCGTCGCTTGGAAGGCAGGGACCAACCCAGGTCGAACCGCGCAATGCGGCCGAGGAGACCGTGGCGGAGATATGGCACCGTGTGCTGGGCGCCGAACGGATCGGCATGGATGACGATCTCTTCCTCGATCTTGGTGGCGATTCGCTGGCGGCGGTGCAGATCCTGACAGCGGTCGAGGAGATATTCGGTCGCGCGTTGCCGCTGGGTGTCTTCCACGAAGCGTCGACGCCGGCAGCGTTCGCCGCGCGCCTCGCGGACGAGCAGTGGGAGCCGCCCGCCGACGGTCGCCTGGTCGTGCACGCCGGCGGAACCTGCCCGCCGCTCTTCGCGGTCTGTGGCGCATTCGGTCACGCGCTGCGTCTGCTACTCATCGGGCGTGCGCTCGATCCGGAGCAGACGTTCGTCGGCCTGCAGCCGCCGCAGATGGACTGGGCATCGGTGGACTGTCGGACGATCGAGGCCATGGCGGCGCACTACCTGTCGACGATTCGCGCCATGCGCTCACAGGGGCCGTATCGCCTGTTCGGGACCAGTTTCGGCGGTCTGATCGTGTTCGAGATCGCGCTCGCCCTGCAACGTGCGGGCGAGGTGGTGGAGCTGTTGGCGATGGTCGACACCGCGTTCCCCGGTGACCCTTCGGCCGCCCGAGTCGACTTCACGGAAGGGGTCGACGGACGCGACCGCCTGGTGGCGATGGGGCTGACCGTCGCGCGGCAGCATCGCGACGCGCTCACCGGGTACGTGCTGCGCCGACGCTTCGACGGCGAGATCCTCTACCTGCGGTGTGCCGACCCGCCGGTGCCGCCAGCGTTGGACCCCCGCCGCCAGTGGCGTCGCTGGGCGACCGACGGCGCTCGATTCGTGTCGGTGCCGGGTCGGCACGGGATGTTCCATCGCGAGCCGCAGTTCGGCGCGGTGGTCCGCAGCCTGCGGGAGGCCCTGTCGGCGCTCGGATGAGGGGCTAGCGATCGCCGAAACGGATCGCCCGGAGCTTGGCCGGGGCGAGGATGGTGTGGAAGCGGGCGATGCGGCCGTCGGCGTCGAGCGTGCAGGTGATGACGAAGCGCTCGGGATCGCCCGGGCGCGGGGGCGGCGTGTGGAAGACGAGCGCGGGCAGCCCGTTCACCGAGCGCAGCGCCATCCAGACGTCGCGCGTGCGCCGGGCGCCGAGCTTCATCGAGAAGCGGAGCACGCGGTCGCGACCGACGATCGGCTTCCGCGCCGCGTGGACCTCGCCGGCGCCGTCGCTCGTCAGGCGGACGTCCTCGGCTAGGAGCGCCTCGACGGCGGCCGCGTCGCCGCTGGCGATCCCGGCGACGAAGCGCTCGAGGGCGGAGCGGGTGCGGTCGCGGAGGTCGCGCGTCGGGATGCAGCGCGCCGTGTCGTACGCCGCCATCGCACGGCGCGCCCGATGGAGCGTCGTCTTGACGCTCGCCTCGCTCATCTCGAGGGCGGCGGCGGTCTCGGCGACCGGATAGTCGAACACGTCGCGCAGGAGCAGCACGGCGCGCTGCTTCGGCGTCAGCGCCTCGAGCGCGACGAGGAATGCCAGCGAGACGCTCTCGAGCAGGTCGTAGCGTCCCTCGGTGGTGGTCCCGTCGCTCACCGTCGGCTCGAACGCCGGTGGCGAGGCGTCGTCGCCGGTCTCGATCGGCGCCGGTAGCCATGGGCCCACGTAGCGCCGCCGCCGCCGGCGGCGCAGCAGGTCGCGTCCGAGGTTGAGCGCCACCCGGACCAGCCATGGCCTCCAGGGCTCGTGCGTGCGCGCCGGCGGATGCGCCAGCGCGCGGGTGAAGGTCTCCTGCACCAGGTCGTCGGCGTCGGCGGCCGAGCCGGTGAGCCGATAGCAGAGCCCCCAGAGGAAGCGCGCGTTCGCCTCGTACACGTCGGCGAGCGCGCCCGATGCGACGCCGGCGGTCACGCAGCGGCGACGTTCTGGCGCGCGGGACCGATCAGGTCGGCCGCACGGCGTGCGCTGGCCAGGCTCGCGTCGACCAGCATCCCCTCGGAGCCCGTCCAGTCCCCGACCACGAAGAGCCCGCGCACCTCCGGAACCGCGGGCCCCGGCCGCCCGCTGGTGCCGCCCTGCTTGGCGGTGACGAGCGCGTGGGCGACGACCATGCGGGGCAGGAAGCGGCGCTCGGCGACCAGCGCGCGCCAGCCCGGTTGCACGCCGTCGAGCAGCGATTCGAGCTCGCGCTCCTCGATCGCGGGGTTGTCGTCGCTCGTGCCCAGGTACTTGGCGACGTGGATGACCGCCATGTCGCCGGGCGCGAGGCGAGCCACCGCCGAATGCACGGAGCAGTAGAGCGGCCGGTCGATACCGAGTGCGAACGTCGCGGCCGGGCGCGGCAGGCGGGAGAGCGCGACGTCGAGGCACGCGGCCCCGACGGGGATCGCCTCGCGCGCCGCGCGCTCCAGGGACGGAACGCCGGCGAGCGCTGCGGCGTCGTCGGGCCCTGCGGCGACGATCACTGCGCTGGCGGCGACGCGGGTTCCGTCGGCGAGGCGCACGGCCTGCACCGCGCCGTCGTGCTCGACCGCGATGACCCGAGCACTGGCGGTGATGCATGCCCCGGCGGCAGCGGCCGCGGCGCGGAGCCCGTCGACCAGCGTCTGCCACCCGCCGTCGAGATAGAGGACGTTGGAGGACAGTGCGAGCTGGAGCTGCCGGAGCGCGGCGCCGGCGCTCATACGCTCCGGATCGTCGGCATACGTCGAGACGCGGAAGAGGGCGCACACGAGGCGCCGCGTCTCCGCCTGCCGCACCAGGCCGGAGAGCCAGTCCGTGATGCTGACGCCGTCGAGCGGCGCCGGGTCGATGCGCCCGATCGTCGCCAGGAGGCGGGCCGTCTCCAGCTTCGCGGCAACGCCGAGGAGCCGCGTCGTCACCAGCGAGACGAATCCACCCGGCAGGGTGTGCAGCACGCCGCCGTCGAATCCGAAGGCGCCGTTCGCGGACGGTGTGCGCCCGGAGTAGGGCACGCCCAGTTCGCCGAGGACCCGGGCTGCCGCACCCTTGCGATACAGCGCGTGCGGTCCGAGGTTCAGCCGCACGTCCCCCCGAGCCGTGGTCCGTGCCCGCCCGCCGAGGTCGGACGCCTTCTCGTACACCATCACCTTGTGCCCCGCCCGCGCGACCAGGCCCGCCGCCGCCAGTCCCCCGGCCCCACCCCCCACGACGACGACCGGCGCAGTCCGCGAAGTGCTCGTATCCGTCATGACGACCCTCCTGACACCATCACGCCGAAGGCCGGTCAAAGGTTACATCATCGTCGACGCGCGCGGGGGGATGTGCGCGCGCGATCTCGAGTGACCCGGGGTGGGCGGGGGGCAGGCCTGCGCAAGCGACCCGCGCAGGCCCCGCGCGCGCACACGATCTACGGGGGGACCTTCCGAAGAGCCCGGCGCGCGTGGGCCGAGTATTGGGAGCTGCGCAGGCCTGCCCCCCGCCCACCCCGCGCACCACGGAACACGGGCCGTTGACCGCCAGCCACCCGGACGCTAGATCCCGCGCCTTGGCGGATGAGAAGCAGACGCCCCCGCCGGCCGACGAGGACTTCGCGGCGCTCTTCGCCGAGAGCGAGTCGCAGGCGACCCGGCAGCGGAAGATCACCGCGGGCGACGTGGTCCGCGGACGCGTCGTCGGGCTCGGGAACGAGTCCGTGTTCGTCGCGGTCGGGGCGAAGGCCGAGGCGGTGATGTCGCTGGCCGAGTTCCGGGATCCGCAGACCGGCGAGTGCACGGTCGCGGTCGGGGACGAGGTGGAGGCCACGGTCACGGACGACGGCGGCCGGTCGGGCACGCTCGTGCTCAAGCGGACGATGGGCCGTGGCGGGCACGTACCGGGCGAGCTGGAACAGGCGCTCGCCCACGGCCTGCCGGTCGAGGGCGTGGTCACGGGGACGAACAAGGGCGGCTTCGACGTCCAGGTCGCCGGCGTGCGCGCCTTCTGTCCCGGCTCGCAGATCGATCTCCGGCGCCGCGAGCCGTCCGAGTACGTCGGCCAGCGCCTCCGCTTCCGCGTCACCAAGATCGAGAGCGGCGGCCGCAACGTCGTGGTCGCGCGCCGCGGACTCCTCCAGGACGAGGCGGCGGCCGCGGCGGCGAGCGTATGGGAGCGCCTCCGCGTCGGCGACACCGTGCGCGGCCAGGTCACGTCGCTGCGCGAGTTCGGCGCCTTCGTCGACCTCGGCGGCGTCGACGGGCTGATCCACGTGAGCGAGCTGGGGCACGGCCGGGCGCTCAAGCCGGAGGACGTGCTGGCGGTGGGGCAGGAGGTCGAGGCGCAGGTCGTGAAGCTCGAGCCGGGAGACGGCCCGGGCCGCGGCCGCATCAGCCTGTCGCTGAAGGCGCTGGCGGCCGACCCGTGGGCCGGGATCGCCGCCCGATTCCCGGTCGGGACGACGGTCCGCGGCGTGGTGCGTCGGCTCGAACCTTTCGGCGCGTTCGTCGAACTCGCGCCCGGCGTGGACGGTCTGGTCCACGTCTCGAAGATCGCGCTCGACCGGCGCATCTCGCATCCGCGACAGGTGGTGAACGTCGACGACGAGGTCGACGTCACCGTGGTCGCGCTCGAAACCGACAAACGCCGCATCGGCTTGTCGATGGTGGAACAGGCGCGGCGCACGCGCGAAGGGGCCGAGCAGGCCGAGCAGCGGGAGACCAGCGATGCGGTCTCGTCGATCAACCGGCCACGGAGTCTCGGTACGCTCGCCGATCTGATCTCGCGAACGCCGAAGTCCTAGGTCGGTTGACCTGCATCACCAAGCTGCCTAGGAAAGGCCCGCCATGCCGACCGCCGTCACCGATGGAGTACGAGTCACCGTCGAGTCCGTGTATCTCGCCGATCGGTCGTCACCCGACGAGGAGAGCTACGCCTTCGCCTACACGGTGACGATCGCCAACGAGGGCGAGGCTCGGGTCCAGCTCCGCCGGCGTCACTGGATCATCACCGACGGGGACGGTCGCGTCGAGGAGGTGGAGGGTCCGGGCGTGGTGGGCGAGCAGCCGGTGCTCGAGCCCGGTGCCGCACACAGCTACACCAGCGGCGCGGTGATCAAGACGCCGATCGGTACCATGGAGGGCACGTACGAGATGCACGAGGCCAGCGGCCGCATCTTCCGGGCGATGATCCCCCGGTTCGGTCTGCACATGCCCGGCGTGCTGCAGTGAGCGCCGTCGGGTGCTGAGCCTCGCGTCGGCGACCGCTCCCGAGTGGGTCGCGCGCGCGCTCGCCCACCTCGACGAGATCCTGCTCGACCACGCCCACTGCGAGAAGAAGGCGGCGTCGACCGCCGTCAGCCTGCTCTTCCGCTATGCCGAGAATCGGGCCGTCGTCGAGACGGTGCCCGCGCTCGCGCGCGAGGAGCTGGAGCACTTCGAGCGGGTGCTGGCGGTGCTCGGGGCGCGGGGCATTCCCTTCCGGCGGCAGGTTCCGAGCCCGTATGCAGAGGACCTGCTGCGTGCCGTACGGCCGACGGAGCCGGAGCGACTGCTGGACACGCTGCTCTGCCTCGCATTGATCGAGGCGCGCAGCTGCGAGCGCATGCGGCTTCTCGCGGAGGCGCTCGCGGCGGAGGAGGTGGGCTCCCTCTACGCGAGTCTGCTCGCCAGCGAGGCCCGCCATCATCAGGCCTACGTCGACCTCGCCGTCCGCGCTGTCCCGGGCACGAATGTTCGTGCGCGGCTGCACGAGCTGGCGGCGCACGAAGCCGCCGTCCTGGCGGCGGCACCGCCGCTGCCCCGCCTGCACACCTGAGCCACCGGCAAATGGCAACGGGCCCGGATCCGCGCTATAGATCGGGCGAGGGTCGTACTCGACCCGAAGGAGCCTCCCCACCATGTCGATGGCCGTCAAACCCCCCCGTGCCTCCGAAGCGGGCACGGATGCGGGGTCCTCTCCCAAGCATCCGCTGGCCGGCACCGCCATGAACGGCGCCGACATGATCGTGCAGGTGCTCGCCGACGAGGGCGTCGACACGATCTTCGGCTACAGCGGCGGCGCGATCCTGCCGACCTACGACGCGATCTTCCGCTACAACGAGACGCACCCCGAGCGGAGCAGATCCGCCTGATCGTGCCCGCCACCGAGCAGGGCGCCGGCTTCATGGCGGCCGGCTACGCGCGCTCGAGCGGCCGCGTCGGGTGTCTTCCTCGTCACCTCGGGCCCGGGTGCGACCAACTCCGTCACGCCGATCCGCGACTGCCAGGCCGACTCGATTCCGGTGGTGCTCATCACGCGGCCAGGTGCCGCGCGCGGCGATGGGAACCGACGCGTTCCAGGAGGCGCCGGTCTTCAACATCATGGCGGCGTGCGCCAAGCACGTCTTCCTGCTCACCGACGAGACGCAAGGTCGAGGCGACGATGCGCACCGCCTTCGACATCGCGCGCAGCGGCCGGCCCGGGCCGGTCGTGGTCGACATCCCGCGCGACGTGCAGCTCGAGCCAGGGCGTCGTTCAAGGGCGGCGGGCTGCTGCCGCTGCGCGGCTACCGCGAGCGCCTCGACGCGGCTCGACCAAGCGCCAAGCTCTCGGCCGCCGATGCCGACGCGTTCTTCGCGCTGCTCGGCCGACGTCCGAGCGCCCGCTGATCTACGCCGGCGGCGGCGTCATCAACAGCGACGCCGCGCCCGAGCTGCGCGCGTTCGCCGAAGCGCTTCGGCATTCCGGTCGTGACGACGCTCCTGGGCATCGGCGCGATCGACACCACCAACGAGCTGTCGCTGCACATGCTCGGCATGCACGGCACGGCCTACGCGAACTACGCCGTCGAGGACTGCGATTTCCTCTTCGCCGTCGGCTCGCGCTTCGACGATCGCGTCGCCGGCAAGGTGAAGGAGTTCGCGCCGGGCGCGAAGATCGCCCACCTCGACATCGACGCCTCCGAGATCGGCAAGGTGAAGAACGTCGACTGGGCGCACGTCGCCGACGCCAAGCGCGGCCTGCAGCAGCTGCTCGAGGCCGGCGCCGAGCTTCAAGAAGGACTTCGCGCCGCTGGCGCGCAGCACGTCGCGGCGCTGAAGCAGCAGCACGCGCTCAACTACAACCGCGAGTCGCCGATCGATCCAGTCCGAGTACGTGCTCGAGCAGCTGAACGAGATCACGCGCGGCGAGGCGATCGTCACGCACCGGCGTCGGCCAGCATCAGATGTGGGCGGCGCAGTACCTCGACTTCATCCATCCGCGCACCTTCCTCACCTCGGGCAGCATGGGCACGATGGGCTTCGGCCTGCCGGCGGCGATCGGCGCGCAGCTCGCCAATCCCGGGCAAGCTCGTCATCGACGTCGACGGCGACGGCAGCATCCGCATGAACCTCGGCGAGCTCGAGACGCTCACCACCTACGACATCCCGGTGAAGGTGCTGCTGCTCAACAACCTCGGCGACGGCATGGTCCGCCAGTGGCAGGACCTCTTCTACGCCAACCGCTACTCGGGCACCGACAAGACGCTGCACAAGAAGGACTTCGTCAAGGCGGCCGAGGCCGACGGCTTCGGCTTCGCCCGGCGCGTCATCGCAGCAGCGCCGAGGTGCGCGCGGCGCTCGAGGCGTTCGTCGCGCTTCGACGGGCCCGGCGTTCCTCGAGGTGATGGTCGACCAGACCGCGCACGTCTACCCGATGGTCGGTCCCGGGCATGGGCTACAAGGACATGATCACCGGCAAGTGGATCCCGAGCCGTGGCGGGGCCGTGTCGAGCGCGGGCGACGTCTCCGAGCCCGAAGAGTACTTTTAAGTCGCGCCCCGAGACTCGGCGTCTCGGGGCGAGTCGGACGCGAGAATGTGGCGGGCGTTCCCGCGCGACCGCCGTGCCGCGGCCGGCGAAGCCGGCGCGGCAATGGGGGCACGCTCGACGAGCGCGGATGATTGCGCGCAGATCCGGACTCGGGTGGTACGAATCTGACGGCCGGCGCCTGCGGCGCGGCCGTTCACCCGGCGCAGGCGCGCTGGCATCGGCCGTGCTTGGCGGCACATGCGCTCCATCGTCGCCCTCGCCGTCCTCGCGTGCCTCTCCGCTCCGGGACTCTCGGTCGCCGCCGACCACCCGCTCGGTGGCGACGTGCTCCGGCTGAAGGAGACGCCCTCCGGACAACGGAAGTTCGTCTTCCGGGCGACGGCCGATCCCGCGCTCGACGAGCCTCGCCGGCGTCGACCCGCGCGTCGCGGGAGCGACCTTCGAGATCCGCGGCGGCGCAGGCAGTGATGGCGTGAGCGGCGCGTGACGCTGCCGGCGGCGGGATGGAAGGCCATCGGCACGAAGGGCTTCCGCTTCCGCGATCCGAAGGCCATGACCGGCGTGAAGCAGGTGCTGCTCCGCTCGGGGCGCCGCGGCGGCACGCTCGTCGTCCAGGGCGGCGGTGCGAGCTGGACGTATCGCGTCGCGCAGCCGCAGCAGTCGGTCTGGGTGGGCCTGAGCGTCGGAGGAGAGCGGTGGTGCGCCGAGTTCTCGCAGTTCGCGCGCAACGAACGCGGCCGCGTGAGCGCGGGACGCGCGGCGCCGCCGGCGACGTGCACCCCGCCGCCGCGCTGCGGGAACGGCACGGTGGAAGGGGCCGAGGCGTGCGACGACGGGAACCTCGTCGATGGCGACGGGTGCTCGGCGGCGTGCCTCGTCGAGCCGTGCGGGAACGGCGCGCTCGATCCGACCGAGGACTGCGACGACGGCAATCACGCGAGCGGCGACGGGTGCTCGGCCACCTGTACCTTCGAGGCGTGCGCCGGCGTGACGCCGGTCGCGGGCACGTCGCTCACGACCGAGCTGGTCACGGGCGGACTGAGCATGCCCGTGCTCGCCGTCGCGCCGCGGTTCGATCGCGACCGGCTGTTCGTCGTGGAGCAGAGCGGGACGATCCGCATCCTGAAGAACGGCGTGCTGCTGCCGACCCCGTTCCTCGACTTGTCGACACAGATCGCGTGCTGCGGTGAGCAGGGACTGCTCGGGCTGGCGTTTCACCCCGACTTCGTCCGCAACGGGCGGTTCTTCGTTTCGTACACGACCGCGAACGCCGACGTGCTCGCGCGGTTCACCGTGGGCAGCGATCCCGACGTGGCGGACCCGATGAGCGAAGCGATCCTGCTCTCGATTCCAGACCCGTTCGGCAACCACAACGGCGGCATGGTGGCCTTCGGCCCCGACGGGTACCTGTACTACGGTACCGGCGACGGTGGCAGTGCCGACGATCCGCTCGAGTCCGGACAGGATCCCACGCAGCTCCTCGGCAAGATGCTGCGTGTCGACGCCGACGTCGACGCGATGCCGTTCTATGCGATCCCGCCGACCAACCCGTACGCCGGCCAGGATCCCTCGCGCGGAGAGATATGGGCGCTCGGTCTTCGCAACCCGTGGCGGTGGAGCTTCGACCGCGGGACCGGCGACCTCTACATCGCCGACGTGGGACAGAACGCATGGGAGGAGGTCGACGTGGTATCGAGCGGCACCCCGGGCGGCGTCAACTTCGGCTGGGACGTGTTCGAGGGCAACGGCCACTGCCACGAGGGACCGTGCCCGAGTCCGCCGACCGGCTTCACGATGCCCGTCATCGAGTACGACCACGGCCAGGGCTGCTCGATCACCGGCGGCTTCGTCTACCGGGGATGTGCGCTGCCGGACCTGCACGGAACCTACTTCTACAGTGACTACTGCACCGGGTTCCTCCGCACCTTCCGCGGCGTGAGCGGCGGTGTGGCGCAGAACACCCAGGACCGGACGCAGGAGCTGGCGCCTCCGACCGGCGCGATCAGCAACGTCTCCGGCTTCGGCGAGGACGCGCGCGGCGAGGTCTACGTGCTCGACTACGCCGACGGCGAGCTCTACCGCATCATCCCGGGGAACTGAGACCGGCCTTCAGGCGCTCGATGTTCGGCATCGCCGACGGATCGGCGCCGTTCAGCAGCGCCAGATAGCAGCTCGCGAAATCGCCGACCTGGACGAGGCTCAGGCAGCGGGCGAGCGGCGCGGTGCCCGCGGCCGTCACGGCGGTGACGCCGGAGACCCACGGCCGCATGAGCCCGGTGACGACCTCGACGCGGCGGCGCGTGACCACCGACTCGGCCGTGTCGTGGAGCACCACCAGGTGCGCCGACCCCTCCAGTTCGCGCGGGAACCGCCACGACTCGACCTCGTTGTGTCCGAGCTCGGGGAAGACCGCGTGGTGGGCGACGTGCTTCGCGTTCTCGTTGAGCTGTCCCTTCCACCGGCACGCTGCGGCGCCGCCCAGGCCGCCGCTGCCGTACACCAGGGCGAGGCGGCCGTGCAGTGCGCGCGCGACCTGCTTCGCCAGGTTCGCGGCGCCGGGTGCACCCGGTGCGAGCCGCGTGTTTCCCACCTCCAGGACGTGTGCCGCCTGCTCGACCTCCACGTCCACCGGTGCCGTGTAGCCGAGACGCGCGAGGACAGTCAGCAGCGGCACGAGCGAGAAGGCCAGCGCGGCCCGGGGAAGATATCCCGCCGGCAGCGTGACGACGGGGAGCTTGCCGGCGACGGCCTCGGCACCCAGGGTTCCCCCGGTGGTGACGGCCAGGAGACGCGCGCCGCGCTTCCGCGCCTCCGCGACGGCGGCCAGCGTCTCCTGCGTGTTCCCCGAGTAGCTCGACGCGACGACGAGCGTCCGCGGGCCGACGAACGCGGGGACGTCTTCGCCGCGGACGACCAGGAAGGGTACCGCGAGCCGGTCGGCGAGGAGTCCCTGGAGGAGATCACCGGCGATCGCCGAGCCGCCGACGCCGAGGACGACGATGGCGTCCGCCCCGCGGAGCGCGTCGGGGAGATCGACGGCGTGGCCCAGCGCGTGGGCGGCGCGCACCTGCGTCGGGAGCGCTGCGACCGTCGCGAGCATGCCCCGGGGATCGAGCCGCGCGGCGAGAGCGCCGTCGTCGAGGGGGTCGTGCGCCGTCACGCGCCCGCTGTAGAGGAAAGCGCCGGGACGATCAATGCGACCAGGGTCGCACGCGGAGATCCGCGTCGACGAAGCGGACGGCGTCGCGCAGCGCCGGCTCGAGCGGCGCGGCCCGGTCGGGATGGACGACAGCCGCCAGCAGCTCGAGCGAGTCGACCAGCCGCGGGCCGGGGCGGTTGAAGTACTGGTTGCCGTCGGCGACGGCGACCCGACCGGCGCGAACCGCCGGCCAGGCGTCCCAGGGGAGGACGCGCGGCAGCAGCGGAAGCTCGTCCAGCGTGCGAGCCAGGGGAAATCCGCAGGGCTTGATGAGCACCACGTCGGGCGACAGTCGGCCGAGGGCCGCGCGATCGAGCGTCGGTGCCCGCTCGCCCGTCACCGGTCCGAGCGGTGTCCCTCCCGCGGCGTCGATCAGCTCGGGCATCCACAGGCCGCCCAGCATGACCGGGTCGATCCACTCGATGGTGCAGACGGCGGGCCGGGCGGCGGCACCCGCGGTCCGCGCGCGGACGCTCGCCACGCGCTCACCGAGCGCGTCGACGAGCGCGTGCGCCGCCGCCGCGCGTCCGATCGCGTCGCCGACGCGGCGCACGTCGTCGAGGACGTCCCCGAGCCGCGTCGGCCGCAGGCTGACGATGCGCACGTCGCGCCGCGCGAGCCGGGCCACGGCGGCCTGCACGTCGTCGAGCGACACGGCGCAGACGTCGCACAGGTCCTGGGTGACGATCACGTCCGGCGCCAGGGCCTCCAGTCGCGCGGCGTCGATCTCGTAGACGGCGAGCGCGTCGCGGACGACGTCGCGCACCGAGCGGTCGATGTCGCCGCTGCTCGCGCTCAACGGACGGCAGCGCGCCCGGGTGAGGACCGGCAGGCCGACGACGTCGGCCGGAAAGTCGCACTCGTGCGAGACCCCCACCAGCGCGTCGCGTGCCCCGAGGGCGCAGACGATCTCGGTGGCCGACGGCAGGAGGGAGACGATCCGCACGTCGGGGACGCTAGAGATCGTTGGCGTCGACGGCCTCGATCTCCACCCGGGTCGTGTTGTTCCCGGTGTTCGACGCGTCGTCGACGGCGGGCGTGGTGTCGGTCGAGGTGGCGGTGATCGTGATCGAGCAGCGGAGCGGCACGTCACGCTCGGGCGTCGTGACCGCGCCGACGCCGAGCGACAGGCTGACGACGCCCTTCGCCTTCCCGCGCCTGCCGATGGACGCCGTGGGCTGCACGCCGGGCGTGCGCGCATCGGCGTCGACCAGCGTCACCGTGCCGTTGGGGCAGTTGTTGTCGTTGGCGGTGAGCGTGAAGCTGCGCAGCGGCGGCGCCGACGCCCCGGCCTCGCGGTTCACCACGGCCACCTTGACCCGGCCTGCTTTGAGCTGCCGGCGCTTCGGGATGGTGAGGCGCACGAGGCGCGCCGCCGAGAGGATCGCCAGGTCGACGCCCTGGGCGCGGGTTTCGGCGATGCCGTTGGCGCCGGCGTCGACGATCACCGTGGACGCGTTGCCGCAGCCGCTGCCGACCGGCACCAGCTGCACGTCGTCGCCGCCACGGACGTTGTTCGCGAACGTCTCGGCGATCTCGTTCGCCCCGCAGCGGATCACCGCGGCGTTGGCCTCGGCGCGACCGAGGGGGACGAGGCGCACGTCGTCGCCGCCGACCGGGTCGCGGACGTCGGCGAGGCCGTTCGCCCCGGTCTCGATGCAGTCGGCGTTGGGCGTGCCCCGGCCGACGGGGATATCCTGACCGTCGTCGCCCGCCGTCGCGGTGTTGGCGATGCCGTCGGCGCCGGTGTCGACGATCACCTCCTGCGGGTTGCACCCGGCGCTCGGCGCGACGCGCTGCACGTCGTCGCCGGCGGCGACGCTCGTGGCGACGCGGTCGGAGCCGCAGCGGATCGCGGGCTGGTTGGGCTCGCTCAGGCCGACGCCGCGGACCTGGACGTCGGTCTTCGGGGCGCCGGTCTCGCAGACGCCATTGGGGCCGGCGTCGACCACCACCGACGTCTGCGATCCGATGCCCGGGGGCACCGTCTGCCGATCGGCGTGCGCGACGCTCCCCAGGGTCATCACTGCCAGGATCGGCCACACTCTCCGCACCGCCATCACCCGTCCCCTCTCGGCAGCCGTGCCACCTCGGGCCGGCTCAGCCTGCGGCAGCGTAGCCGAAGACGGCCTTCAGCTCGAGGAACTCCTGCGAACCCGGCCTCGCCCCATTCGCGGCCGTTGCCCGACTGCTTGTAGCCGCCGAACGGCGCCGCCGAAGTCGGGCTGCGCCCCGTTCACGTGCACGTTGCCGGAGCGGATGCGCTGCGCGACCGTGCGCGCGCGCTCGAGGTTCGCCCGAGGTGACGTAGCCCGACAGCCCGTAGGGCGTGTCGTTCGCGATCCGGATCGCGTCGTCCTCGTCGTCGTAGGGGATGATGGAGAGCACCGGTCCGAAGATCTCCTCGCGCGCGATCGTCATGTCGTTGCGCACGTTGGCGAAGACCGTCGGGCTGCACGAAGTAGCCCTTGGTGATGCCCTCGGGCCGGCCGGGCCCGCCGGTCACCAGCTCGGCGCCCTCCTCGATGCCCTTCTTGATGAGCGCCTGGACCTTGTCGAACTGCGCCTCGCTCGCGAGCGGGCCGATGGTGACGCCCTCGGCTGGACGGATCGCCGACCTTGACCGCCTCGGCGGCCGCCTTCGCCGCCGCGATCGCCTCCGTCATCTTGGCGCGCGGGACCAGCATGCGCGTCGGCGCGTTGCAGGACTGGCCGGTGTTCATGCACGCAGCCCTGGACGCCGGCCGTCACCGCCTGCGTCGACGTCGGCGTCGTCGAGGATGATGTTGGCGGACTTGCCGCCGAGCTCCTGGGTGACGCGCTTCACGGTCGGCGCGGCGGCCGTGGCCACGGCCACGCCGGCGCGCGTCGAGCCGGTGAAGGACACCATGTCGACGTCGGGATGCGACGAGATCGCCGCGCCGACGGTCGGGCCGTCGCCGTTCACCATGTTGAACACGCCGGCCGGGACGCCGGCCTCGTGCAGAATCTGCGTGAAGAGGTAGCCGGAGAGCGGCGCGATCTCGCTCGGCTTGAGCACCATCGTGCAGCCGGCCGCGAGCGCCGGCGCCACCTTGCAGGCGATCTGGTTGACCGGCCAGTTCCACGGCGTGATGAGCCCGCAGACGCCGATCGGCTCGCGGCGCATCAGCGTCGAGCCCTTCAGCTCCTCGAACTGGAAGCTGCCGAGCACCTTCGCCATCTCGATGAAGTGCGCCGAGTCCGGCCGCCGCCTGCGCCGCGCGCGACAGCCAGATCGGGGCGCCCATCTCCTGCGAGATGCGTCGCGCCATCTCCTCGTACTTCGACTGGTAGACCTCGATGATCTCTGCAGCAGCGCCAGACGCTCCTCGCGCGTCGTCTCGGAGTACGTCTCGAAGGCCTGCTTCGCCGCGGCGACGGCCTTGTCGACGTCCGCCGCGGTGCCGAGCGAGATCACGCCGATCGTGTCCTCGGTGGCGGGGTTCATCACGGGGAAGTCGTTCGCCTTGGTCGGGGCGACCCACGCGCCATTGATGTAAAACTTCCGACAGTCCTTCATCTGAGTCTCCTTCGCGGTTCTGGGTCTAGCGGAGGGGCGCCGTCGTGGCCAGCCCCCTTGCGTCGCCCTCCTAGTCCACCCGGCCCCGGAGCTGGATGAGCTCGATCTTGTACCCGTCCGGGTCCTCGATGAAGGCGATCTCGGAGCCGCCGTGCTTCATCGGGCCGGGCTCGCGCGTGATCTTCGCACCCTTGGCGCGGAGCGCGTCGCAGGTGGCGTAGAGGTCCTCGACGCCGAGGGCGATGTGGCCGAAGCCGGTGCCGAGGTCGTAGTGCCGTGTGTCCCAGTTGTGGGTGAGCTCGATGACGGTGTGATCCGCCTCGTCGCCGTACCCGATGAAGGCGAGCGTGAAGCGACCCGTCGGATAGTCCTTCCGGCGGAGCAGCGTCATGCCGAGGACGTCGCCGTAGAAGGCGAGCGAGCGCTCGAGATCGCCGACCCGGAGCATCGTGTGCAGCATCCGCATGCCCGAGACCTACCGCAGCAGGATCGGGGAGGCCATCGGGCCGTTCTTGACCCGCCGGCGGTGCGACCGCTATGGCGGAGCGTCTCTGAGTTCCATCGACGGGAGGGGGAAACCGGATGCGAATCAGTGGCTTGGTGATGTGGGTCGTGTGCGCGATCGGGCTGACCGTCGGCGTCGCGCGCGGCGAGGAGCAGGCGGCGGGCGAGCCGGACTACGGGCGGAAGGGGTTCTACGCCGGCGCCGGGTTCGCGTATGCACCCGCCATATTCGACCTCGGCGATCTCGAGCGGGCAGTCGGACAGAATCTCCAGGACTCGTCGAGCGCGGTCGGCGCCGACGTCCGCCTGGGCTACCGGCTCTGTCGCTGGTTCGCGGCGGAGTACCAGTTCCAGTTCCTGAGCGGCTTCGACATCACGGCCGGCGGCCGGACCGTCCTCGGCTTCGACGCCTGGTCGATGGGGGCGAACGGCAAGTGGTTCTGGATGGACGACACGTTCCAGCCGTACATGGTCGGCGGCGTCGGCGTGGTCAGCATGATCGCGAGGCGCGGCGGCTCGGGGACGTCGACGCAGTTCGCGGGGCGCCTGGGCGTCGGCGCGGACTACTATTTCCGTCCGCAGATCGTCTTCAACCTGGAGTTCGCCGCCGTCCAGCCCGGCGGGCCGCTCAGCGACTACCGCTACCTGCCGCTCACGTTCGGCGCGCAGTACCGCTTCTAGCGCGTGGTGGGCGGGAGGGGCCGGATCAGCCCCTCCTGCGCCACCGACGCGACGAGCTGCCCGGCGCGGGTGTAGAAGTGCCCGATCGCGAAGCCGCGCGCGCCGTGTGCCGACGGGCTCTCGGTGGCGTAGAGCAGCCAGTCGTCGGCGCGGAACGACCGGTGGAACCACATCGCGTGGTCGAGGCTCGCCATCATGTACGTCGGATCGTTCCAGGCGATGCCGTGCGGCATGGCCGCGGTGTCGAGCAACGACATGTCCGATGCGTAGGCGACGATCACCTGGTGGATGACCGGGTCGTCGGGCAGGGCGCCGTTGGTGCGGACCCAGGTCATGTGGCGGGGCGGCCGGGTGCGCTCGCCGAACGGGTCGGGTTCGTCGACGGGTCGGAACTCGATCGGACGGTCGCGCGTCAGCCACGCGCGCATGTCCGGGGGCATCCGCGGCAGGAACGGCTCGATGCGCTCGAGATAGGGCGGCAGGCTCTCGGGATCGGGCGCCGGCGGCATGGCCGTCTGGTGATCGGGGCCGTTCTCCTCGGGCTGGAACGATGCCGAGAAGGCGAAGATCGCCTGCCCGTGCTGGATGGCGACGACGCGTCGCGTGGCGAAGGTGTGTCCGTCGCGGAGTCGGTCCACCTGGTAGATGATCGGCGCGCGCACGTCGCCCGGTCGCAGGAAGTAGGCGTGCAGCGAGTGGACGCGGCCGCGCTCGACCGTCCGGCAGGCGGCGACGAGCGCCTGTCCCGCGACCTGTCCCCCGAAGACCCGCAGTCGCTTCTCCCGCGGGCTGCGGCCGCGGAAGAGGTTCACCTCGAGGTCTTCGAGGTCGAGGATGGCGAGCAGTTGCTCGAGCGCCGCGGGCATGGGGGTCGGTAGCATGCTGGAACGGGGTGTGCACGGGGCGCTCAAGTTCGGCTGGCAAGGTGCCGATGTGCAGGCGAATGGGTCAGCTCCTGCAGAACGTCATCAACGCCGGCATCGGTCCCGACGATCCCCGCTGGCGCGACGCGTCCTACATGCGCGCGGTCCGCACCCTCGCCGGGTGCTCCCTCGCCCTGCTGGCGTCGTGTCCGCCGAGCTGCGCCCTCTACCTCGCGATGGGCGCTCCGCAGGCGGCGCTCGCGGTCGCCGCCGCGGCGGCCATCTCGATCGGTCTCATGGTCTGGACGCGGCACGGCGGCAGCGTCGAGCTGGCAGCCCAGGCCGGCGCCGCCAACCTGTACCTCGTGCTCCTCTTCCTCGGCACGCAGCTCGGTGGCGTGAACGCCCTCGGGCAGGGATGGACGATCGCGCCGACCCTCTTCGCCGGCCTCGTCCTCGGTCTCCGCGGCGCCACGATCTACGCCGGCCTGGCGCTCGTGCAGATCGTCGTCTTCGCGGTGCTGGAGGCCCATGGGGTGACGTTCCCGATCGTCGTCCCGCCGGAGATGCGGACGCAGTACACGGCGTCGGTCCAGGGCATGCTGGTCCTCGCAGTGCTGGCGCTCGTCTGGTCGTTCCGCACCGCGCAGCAGCGGGCCGAGGCCGAGCTGGTCGCGGCGCGCGAGCGCGCGGAGGCGGCGGGCGAGGCGAAGAGCGAGTTCCTGGCCAACATGAGCCACGAGATCCGCACGCCCATGAACGGCATCATGGGCATGACCGACCTGGCGCTCGACAGCGAGCTCACGGCCGAGCAGCGCGAGTACCTGGACACGGTCCGCTCGTCGGCCGACGCGCTGCTCGCCATCCTGAACGACATCCTCGACTTCTCGAAGATCGAGGCCGGCAAGCTCGACCTCGAGATCCTGCCGTTCGGCCTGCGCGACCGCCTGGCGGACGCGCTCAAGCTCCTCGCCCACCGGGCGCATCAGAAGGGCCTCGAGCTCGCCGGCGACGTCGCCGTCGACGTGCCCGACGACGTGATCGGCGATCCGGGTCGGCTGCGACAGGTGCTGGTCAATCTGCTCGGCAACGCCGTCAAGTTCACGGAGCGGGGCGAGGTCGTCCTGCGGGTCGCGGTCGAATCGCGGACGGAGACCCACGTCGAGCTGCGCTTCGCGATCTCCGACACCGGCATCGGCATCCCCCCGGAGCAGCGCGCGCGCATCTTCGACGCCTTCACCCAGGCCGACGGCTCGACCACGCGACGCTACGGCGGCACCGGGCTCGGGCTCACCATCTGCCAGCAGCTCGTGGGCATGATGGGCGGTCGCATCTGGCTCGAGAGCGAGGAGGGGGTCGGGCAGCACGTTCCACTTCACGGTGCGCCTCGGCCTCGACCGCGACGCGGTGCGGCCGACGATCGGCGCACCGGCGGAGCTGCACGATCGACGCATCCTGGTCGTGGACGACAACGCGACCAACCGGAGCATCCTCGAGGCCATGCTGCGCACCTGGGGGGCGCGCCCGGTGACGGTGGCGAGCGGCGTCGCGGCGCTGGCGGTGCTGCGCGACGGAGTGACGCGCGGCGATCCGTTCGCGCTCGCCATCCTCGACCTCCAGATGCCGGAGATGGACGGCCTGATGCTGATGGAGCGCATCCTGGCGGAGCCGGCGATCGCACGACTCCCGATCGTCGTGCTGAGCTCGTCCGGGCACGGGGGACACGCCGCGCGGAGCCGCGAGCTCGGAGCGGCCAGCTATCTCGCGAAGCCGGTGAAGAGCTCCGACCTCCTCGGCGTGCTCCGCCGGGCGCTCGGAGCGGCGAGCATCTCCGACCCGGCCGCGCGCGACGACGCGGCGCCGATGTCGACGGGCACCGGACGCATGCGGGTGCTGCTCGCCGAGGACAACGTCGTCAATCGCAAGGTCGCGGTGCGGCTGCTCGAGAAGCAGGGATGCTCCGTGCTCGCCGTCGAGGACGGCGCAGAGGCCGTCGCCGCGTACGCGCGCGAGCGCTTCGACGTCATCTTCATGGACATCCAGATGCCGGTGATGGACGGGTTCGAGGCGACGGCGGCGATCCGCGCCCGGGAGCGGACCTGATGGCCGCCGGACGCCGATCGTGGCCCTCACCGCACACGCGATGAAGGGCGACAAGGACCGCTGCCTCGCGGCCGGCATGGACGCGTACCTGGCGAAGCCGATCAAGCCGGCGGACCTGGCCGCGATGTTCGCCGAGCTGCAGGGCGAGTCCGGCGCGATGTCGGCGTCGATCTAGTCTAGTGCGCGGTCTCCCGCGGCCCGGTGCGATGCGACCTCCGTCGCTCGACGATCACCGGGAGCCCTCGCGACGGCGCGATCGTCACCGCGCGCAGCACCGGCCGCATCCGGTAGCCGGGCGCGATGCGGAGGTCGACGCGCGAGAGGATCTCCGGCAGGACGGTCTTGATCTCCCAGGTGGCCATCGCCGCCCCGAGGCAGCGCCGGACGCCGCCGCCGAAGGGGAAGTACGTGAACGGGCTCGGCCGGCCGCCGAGGAAGCGGCTGGGGTCGAAGCGCTCCGGATCCGGCCAGCTCTCCGGCCGCCGGTGCGCCAGGTAGATGTTCGCGCCGACGCTGACGCCGGCCGGCAGGTCGAGACCGCCGATCCGCGCCGGGGCGTGGAGCCGGCGGGCCACCATGGTCGCGACCGGCGTGAGGCGCATCGACTCCTTGACGACCGCGTCGAGGTACTCGAGCTGCGGGAGATGGCGGGCTTCGAGCGCCGCGCCGCCGGTCACGTCGTCGATCTCCTCGCGCAGCCGGGCGAGCACCTCGGGATGGCTGAGCAGGTGCCAGACGACCCAGGCGAGCGAGGTCGCGGTCGTCTCGTGCCCCGCTAGGAGGAGCGTGAACATCTCGTCGATCAGCTCCTCGTCGCGCATCGGCTCGCCGGCCTCGTCACGCGCGTCGACCAGCAGCGACAGGATGTCGGTCCGACCCGCCACGCCCGCGCTCCGCCGGCGCGCGATCTCGGCGCGTAGGCGCTCCCGGATCGTCTGGCGGTTGCGCACGAAGCGCCCCCACGGCGAGAAGCGACCCAGGTCGATCTGGAACGGCCGCAGCGCGATGAACGGCGCCGCCCGGCCGTTCGCCTGCCCGACGAAGCGCTCGACGTCGCCGCGGAACGGCGCGAACAGACCCTCCTGGTCGACGCCGAAGACGGCGCGGAGGATCACGTCGAGCGTGATCGACTGCATCTCGCGATGGATCGAGAACGGCTGCCCCACCGGCCAGAGCTCGATGGTCTCGACCGCGATGTCGCGCATGAGGCGGCCGTAGACGTGCATGCGCTCGCCATGGAACGGCGGGCTCATCAGGCGCCGCTCGCGCAGGTGGCGCTCGCCGTCGAGGACGAGGATGGAGTGCCAGCCGAGCAGCGGGGCGAGGATCGCGCCGCTCGCCTCTCCGGCGCGCAGCGTGTCGCCGTCGCCGCCGAAGATGTCCCGAATGCCGTCGGGATCCGCGAACACGACGAGGTTCCCGGGGGTGCCGAGCGCCCGGATCGTGTAGCGGTCGCCCAGTTCCCGGGCGGACCCGGCCGTCGCATACGGCCAGAGGGAGTACGAGAGGACCTGCCAGGCGTGGGGCGTTCCCGGCCCGGGCGGCAGCGTGACGTGCGCCCCCTCCAGCGAAGTCGCCGCGGCCTGCATGGGTACCTCCTCGGCGCCACCTTTCCTCCGACGCGGGCGACGGTGCAACCCCGACCCCCGCGCACTCCCCCATCCACCCCTCGGGCTGCGCTCGTGGCGGCGGCGATGCGGCCGTCTCGGATCTCGAACACGGCGCAGATTGGGCCAGCGGTCGCACTGGGTCTCACGGCACGGTGCCGAGCATCATTCTTTCACCGGCGTGAGGATGGGAGCCCCCTTGGCCTTCATCAGCACCACGACGAATCTGGCCGGCTCCGTGTTGCTGGCGTTGCGCCCCACGACGTGAACATCGGTAGGACCCTCGTAGAACGTCTGCCCTGCCTTGAGCGTGACGGCAGGTTGGCCTTTCAACTGCATGATGATTTGGCCTTCGAGCACATAGACGAACGCATGGGCGTCGTGCCGATGAACCACGTCTTGTGCGCCCGGCGGATACGACACCTCAATCATGCGACCCTCCTTGCCCGGGTAGTCCGCGAGATCGGTCGCGAACAGTTCCTTCACGTCTGCGCCTTCGGCCGGGACGACTGCGAGCATCAGGAGTGCCGCCAGGTAGGCGCGGAAGTACAAGTGGGGTTTCTTCATGTCGTACCTCGGATGCGGGATCAGGCTCTCGCCCGTGAGCGGGGGAGCCATTCGTCGAAACCGATGCGGCCGAGGCGCGCTTCGCCCAACGGCACGAGCGAGCGCTCCTCGACGCGGCCGCCGAAGTATCGGGCCTCGGGGTCACTCACGACCGTACGCGGGTCGCCGACCGCCTTCAGATAGCGGGCGACGAATTCGTTGAACGGTGCTCGTTCCGGGCCGGCGATCTCGACGATGCCGCTTCGCGGCGCCGCGAGTGCCACATCGGCGACGATGGCAGCCACGTCGTCCGCCGCGATGGGCTGGAACAGGCCGGGCGAAATCCCGACCACGTTTCCCTTTGCACCTTCGTCGGCGATGCGGCCGAGGAATTCCAGGAACTGGGTCGAGCGGATGATGGTGTAGGGGATGCCGGAGGCCTCGACCAGTTTCTCTTGGGCAACCTTGGCGCGGAAATAGCCATTGTCGGGCGTCCGGTCGGTTCCGACGATGGAGAGCGCGACATGGTGCCGGACGCCGGCTGCGGCCTCCGACGCGAGAAGGTTGCGGCCGGAAGTCTCGAAGAATTCCAGCACCGCCCTGTCTTCAAATGAGGGGGAATTGGCGAGGTCGATCACCGCCTGCGTGCCGGCCATGGCCTCTTTGAGGCCCTCGCCGGTGATGGTGTTGACGCCGGTATTGGGCGAAGCGGCGACGACCTCGTGGCCGCCCTGGCGAAGAATGGCGACGGTCTTCGAGCCGATCAGACCGGTGCCGCCGATGACGACGATCTTCATCGTTGACCCTCCCTTGTCGATGACTGGCGACCGTCAAATGGGTTCGAAGGAAAGATATCCGAGCCCGTCGTCGTGACGTGGGGCTTCCAATGGCGCTATACCCAAAGACGCTGGTGTCAAGACCCCCAGGGGCGGCGTGACCTACGGCCTCAAGGCGACGCCGCAGGGAGCCGTCGAGGTCCATGGCGGCAGGGGCCGTAGCGGCTGAGATCAGTGGCTGCTGTCACGCCGCAGGACGACGATGCGGCCGTCGTCCGCCGTGGGGCGGTAGCCGAGCAGGTCGCGAACGCCCAGCCCACCGAGCCCGACGGCGATCACCTGACCGATGCCGGTGGCCCGCGACACCTGCTCCGGCGTTCGCAGGGTCAGGTGGTCGGTGACACGAACGATCCGCCGCAGCTCCACGCCGTCCGGCGTCGCGATCACGAGGTCGCGGATGCCGTCGCCGTCGAGGTCGCCGGCCAGCGTGATGCTGGGGGGATCCGTGGGACCGCTCAGGTTGACCGCCACGGGCTGGGTCCAGGTGAGCGTGGGTCGCTCGGGGACGCGCCCGTCGGCGTCCACCTCGCGCATGGCGTAGGTCACGGTCAGGCGCCGCGTCACGAGCAGGCGGAGGAGCGCCGGAATGTCGACCGTGATCGAGGCAGTCGTGAGCTCCCAGCGGCGGTTGCCGTCGACGTCGGTCAGGATGAGCTGGGCGGTCGCCCCGCGCTCTTCGACGCTCGTGCTCGGCGTGGTCTCCAGGCCGCCCGGGACGCCCCGGAAGACCTCCGTCGTGTGTCGGGTGCGGGAGAGGCCGCCGGCGGTGGTGGAGCGCACGGCGTCGAGCCGGCCGTCCCCGTCGATGTCCTCGATCTGGATCAGCGCGTGACGCGTCTGGTCGTCGGGATCGGCGACGGGGAGCCGGATGCGGGTGGTCGCGTCCGTCGTGAAGGTCCCGTCGCCGGCACCAGTGTGCACGGCGATTTCGTCCCCCTCGGTGGCGATCAGGTCCGCCCGGCCGTCGCCGTCCCAATCGCGAACGTCGAGGAAGGGCAGGTGCTGGGTGACCGTCAGTGGCATTCGGGGGCGGAACTGTGGCGACGCCACGGGCTCGAACTCGTCCACGTCGGCGCGTATCGCGACGATGGCGACCGGGTCCGCCGGATCGCGACCGAGGAGCACGAGGCGCCCCGGCTGGAAGACGGCGCTCGTCTCGACGCCGAGCCCGCGCCAGTCACGTGCGAAGTCCCAGTCGGGCCACCCGCGAGCGACGCCGCCGCCGAGCAGGTTGGGACCGTCCCAGTACGGCTTCGGGCGCGGCGCGGTCTCGACCCCGGCGCGCAGCTGGTAGCGCCGCAGGCCCGTCGGCACCGCATAGAGGACGTCGACGCCCCCGTCCGCGCCGGCGACGACGTCGGCGAACGAGCCCTCCGGATCGAAGCTCCACGTCCGCACCGGCCTGGGCTCGAAGCCGGTGGGTCCCTGTCGGAACCACGAGATCGCGCGCCGCGCCGGCGTCCGGCCGGTGAACGCGATCAGGTCCGGCAGGCCGTCGCCGTCGACGTCGCGCACGACGACGTGCTGGACCGGTCCCGGCGCCGTCAGCGTCTCCTCGCGCAGCGGGGTCGCGGCCGCGGCGGTGGCGACGAGCAAAGCGACGGTGATGACGGAGGCGTTCAGAAGCCGGCGGCGGCGAGCGCGCGCTCGAGCTGCGTCTCGGTCGAGCCGTAGAGCTGCTCGAGGGTCTTGGCGCGCTTGAAGAAGAAGTGCAGGTCGAGCTCCCACGTGAAGCCGATGCCGCCGTGCATCTGGATCGCTCTCGCCGCAGACCAGGCGGGCGGCGTCGCCGGCATAGGCCTTCGCGGCGGCGCAGGCGAGCGGCGTCTCGGGCGCCCGTGTGTCCCAGCACCAGGCGGCGCGATAGACCGCGGAGCGCGTCGACTCGGTGCGCAGCAGCATGTCGGCCATGCGGTGCTGCAGCGCCTGGAAGGCGCCGATCGGACGCCGGAAGGCCTCGCGCGTCTGCACGTACTCGAGCGTCATCTCGAGGCAGCGGGTCATGAGCCCGAGCAGCATCGGCGCGCGGCGCCGATCGCGGCGAGCTGGTCGATCCGCTCGAGCAGCCGTCGCAGCGCCCAGACGCGTCGCCGGATGATCGAGCCGGACGCTCGCCGAAGCGCTGCGCCGGGTCGATGGTCTCGACGCGACGTGACGTCGAACGGCCCCTGCGACCAGACAGGGCCCATCCGCCGTCGTGACGACGAGCGCGTCGGCCTGCGCCGCGAACGGCACGAAGTACTTGGTGCCGCGGACGCGTCCGCCCTCGAAGCGCGTGGCGGCGAGCGGATGCGCCGCGGAACGGCGCGTCCTCGCGCGCCAGGACGACGAGCTTCGTTCCCGGCGACGATCTCCTGCAGCAGCGCGTCCTGCCCGCCGGCCGCGGCGAGCACCGACGCCGCGAGCACCGCGTCGAGGTACGGACCGGGGACGCAGTGCGCGGCCCATCTCCTCGCAGACGATGGCGAGCTCGATCGCGCCGAGGCCCTGGCCGCCGACGGCTGCCGGCAGCGGTGAGGCCGAGGTAGCCCATCTCGGCGAGGCGGTGCCAGTCGCGCCGGCGTCGTAGCCGCGCTCGCTGCTCCATGACGCGCGCGGCCTTCTCGATCGGCCACTCGCTGGCGAGGAAGTCGCGCGTCGACTGCGCAGCAGCGCCTGGTCTTCCGACAGCTCGAATTTCATCGGGCGTCCTGCGGCAGGTTGAGCACCCGCTTGGCGATGATGTTGCGCTGGATCTCGGAGGAGCCGGAGTAGATGGTGCCGGCGCGCGACCAGAGGAACTCGCGCGCCCAGTCGACGTCGGGCCGCGCGCCCGGCGCTGTGCGCAGCAGCTGCGCCGCCCGGCCCGAGCAGGTCGAGCGCGGTCTCGCGGAAGCGCTTGTCGAACTCGCTCCAGAAGATCTTCTCGATCGACGACTCCGGCGCCGGGCGTCTTGCCGTCGGCGAAGTTGGCGAGCGTGCGGAGGCCGTTGGCGCGCATGACCTCGTTCTCGACCAGCAGCCGGGCGAGCTTCTCGCGCACGGCGGCATTCGTCGCGCCCGTGCTCGCGGCAGGTCGCGGCCAGCACCGCGAGGTCGCGGCCGAAGCGCGTCGGAGTAGCCGAGCGCACACGGCGCCGCGCTCGTACGCGAGCACGGTCATCGCGATCCGCCAGCCCTCGCCGATCTGGCCGACCAGGTTCTCGCGCGGCACGCGCGCGTCCTCGAAGAACACCTCGCCGAACTCGCTCTCGCCGGTGATCTGCCGGAGGCGGCGCACGGTCACGCCCGGCGTGTCGAGCTTGCAGAGGATGAACGAGATGCCGCCGTAGCGGTCGCTCGGGTCGGTGCGCGCCAGGACGAAGATCCAGTCGGCCCACGGGCCGAACGTCGTCCAGATCTTCTGGCCGTTCAGCACGAAGTCGTCGCCGTCGATGGTCGCGCTGGTGCGCAGCGACGCGAGGTCGCTGCCGGCGCCGGGCTCGCTGAAGCCCTGGCACCAGATCTCGTCGGCCGAGAGCATCGGCGGGATGAAGCGGCGGCGCTGCTCCTCGCTGCCGTGGTGGATCAGCGCCGGTCCGAGCAGGCCGATGCCGAGGAAGTTCGAGGATCTGCGGCGCGTCGGCGCGCGCCAGCTCGCTCCTCGAAGATCGCCTTCTCGACCTCGGTGGCGCCGCGCCCGCCCCACTCCGTCGGCCAGTCCATGCCGAGGTAGCCGGCCTTGTAGAGCTTCCTCTGCCACTCGCGGCGCACCTCCATGAGGCTGTCCTCGGTGTGCTTCGGATCGCGCAGCTCGTCGCGCCACGGCCGGGCGAGATTGGCCTTCAGCCAGGCGCGCAGCTCGTCGCGGAACGCCTTCGCCTCGGGCGACAGGTTCAGGTCCATGGTCCGGAGGCTTAGGCGTCGGCCCGCGGCCGTGTCAACGGGGGTTTGCCAGCCGCAGGCGAAGCGCCTACAGGTCCGCCATGCGACGAGTGACGCTCACGGTCCTGGTGGCGATCCACCTGGCGGTGGTGCTCTGGCATGGCGGGGCGCACACCGAGCTGGCGATCGGGCTGCCGCCGGCGAAGAACGCGTTCGTCTACGTCGTGATCCTGCTCGCGCCGCTGGTCGCCGCGGGCCTGGTGTGGACGAGCCACGAACGGGCCGGCGTGTGGCTGTTCTTCCTCTCCATGCTCGGCTCGTTCCTGTTCGGCGCGTACCATCACTACGTGCTGGTCTCGCCGGACAACATCCATCACCTTGCCGACGGTGCGGCGGCGGCGCAGGCCCGCTTCGTCGACAGCGCGGCCGCGCTCGCCGTGATCGAGCTGGTGTCGGCGTTGTACGGCGCGTTCTGCCTCGGCGCCGGTCAGGCGAGAACGCGGACGTGACCCGCGCGGCCGTAGGCACGAATGCGCTGGTCCTCCGTCACGAGGGTGCATCCGAGGTCGCGCGCGGTGGCGACGATCATCCGATCGGCCGGATCGGGATGAAAGGGGCCGGGCAGGTGACAGCTCGCGGCGGCGATCCGGGGCGTCAGCGGCGTGACGTTCAGGCCGGGAGCCGACAGCGCTTCGTCGAGCCAGAGTGAGATCGAGCGACCGAGGCGGATTCGGCCCCGTCGCTCGAGCATCGCGACCTCCCACGCACTGATCGGCGACACCAGGAGCGATCCCGCCCGCGCTGCCTCGGCGATGCGGCGGACGTGACGCCGCGGCAGCCTCCGGTCGCCGGACGCGAGCCAGAGCCAGACGTGGGTGTCGAGGAGGAGTGTCAGCGCCGGGCCTCCCACTCCACGTCGACCGGGTCCGTGATGTCACCGACGATGTCGATGGTACCCGCCATGTATCCGAACAGCTCGCGTTCGTCGGTGTCGGCGGGGACGAGCTTGGCGACCGGCACCCCGCGCTTGGTGATGACGACGGGCACCCGATCGCGGGCCACCGTGTCCATCACCTTGAGACACCGAGCCTTGAATGCGCCTGCCGCCATGTGCCGCGATCCCTTCATGGTCACAACCATATAGTCACGACGTGCGAGGCACAACCGCGCCGTGCATCGATGCGGAACCGCGGACCCCGCCGATGAAGAACGGGTTGCCCTCGGTCTCGCGGTGGATGCGCCGCGGCCAGCTCGATCCCGGCGCGCGGCCTCAGATCGTGCTGCGGCTCATCGTCGCCGAGGAGCGTCGCGACGACGTCGTCCGTCGAGAAGCCCGCGGAGCACGATGCGCTCGTACGGCCGTCTCGCGGCGCAGCGCGCCCAGCACCTCGGCGAGCGGGTGCGTGCGATCGAGCTCGACGTCGCGGTAGGCGCCCGAGGATCAGCAGCCGGCTCGCCCGGCGAGCTGGCGCGCCAGGTGCCGCAGCAGGAGCAGCGACGGCTTGTCGGCCCAGTGCAGGTCGTCGAGGTGGAGCACGAGCGGCGGTGCCCGCCGCCGCGACGCAGGAACTCCGTGACGCTGCTCGAAGAGGCGCAGGCGCTCCTGCTCCGCCTGGAGCGCTGGGCGGCGGGCTCGATGTCCGGGAAGCGCTGGCGGATCTCGGAGACGAGCGTCGCGATGTCGGGCGCGCCGGCGCCGAGCTCCTGCGCAGCGAATCGGCGGCGGCGGCTCGTCGCGTGTACTGGCGGAACGCCTCGACGAAGGGGAGGTAGGGCAGGCCGCCTTCGCCCTCGTAGCAGTGGCCGGTGAGCACCTGCGCGCCGCGGAGGCGCGCGTAGACGCCGAACTCCTCCGCGAGCCGCGTCTTGCCGATGCCGGGCTCGCCGACGAGCATCGCGAGCGAGCCCTGGCCGGCGAGCGCGCCGTCGAGCGCGTCCTTCAGCGCCGCCAGCTCCTCGCGGCGTCCGACGAAGCCGCCCCAGGCGAAGCGCGCGAGTGGACGATCGGGTGGCGCCGTCGCCGGCGGCGAGCAGTCTCGGCGGGGAGCGGCGAGCGATGCTGCCGCAGCTGCTCGCGCACCTCGCGCCGCGTTCGCGGGGCGCTCGTCGGGCGCCTTCGCGAGCAGGCGGAGGATCAGCGCCTCGAGCGCGCGGGGCACGGCGGGGTTGTGCCACGACGGCGCGACGGGCGGCGTGTTGAGTGCTGGCTGATGATCGCGACGGCGTCGTCGCCGAGGAACGGCGGCCGGCCCGTCACCATCTCGTAGAGCATCGCGCCGAGCGCGTAGAGATCGCTGCGCGCGTCGGGCGTCCGGCCGAGGGCCTGCTCCGGCGGCATGTAGGCGACGGTGCCGACCATCATGCCCTGCATGGTCATGCGCGAGCGGTCGAGCGGCGACGGCGAGGCCGAAGTCGCCGAGCTTGGCGGTGCCGTCGCCGTCAGCCAGACGTTGCCGGGCTTGAGGTCGCGGTGGACGATGCCGCGCGCGTGCGCGTGCTCGAGCGCCTGGCCGACCTGCGCCGCGATCCGCATCGCGTCGTCGAGCGGCAGACGATGTTCTGGCGCGGCGCCGAGCAGCTGGTCGACGGCGCCGCCGGCCATGTACTGGCTGACGATGAAGGGCTGGCCGTTCTCCTCGCCGATGTCGTGGATGGTGACGATGTGCGGGTGATCGCCGAGGCGGCCCATCGCCTGCGCCTCGCGGCGGACGCGAATGCGTCCGGCCTCGTCGAGGCCGTCGGTCTTGATCAGCGCGAACGCGACGTCGCGGTCGAGCCGGGTGTCGTGGGCGAGGTAGACGCGCTTCTTGCCGCCCTCGCCGAGGAGGCGCGGACGGTGTAGCGGCCCGCGGCGAACGCGGTCGGATCGGCGACCCGCTCCTCCAGCGCCGCACCGCAACCGGGACAGAATCGTGCTGCGGGAGGAGCCTCAGCGCTGCAGCGCGCGCAGATCACGCGGCGGCGAGCGCCGCGACGTCGATCCCGTAGAGCTCGGCGACGTTGTCGCAGAGGATCGCGCGGCGCTGCTCCTCGGTGAGCCGGGCCGCGTGCTCGGCGAGCATCTCCTGCGACCACGGCCAGGTCGAGTCGCTGTGCGGGAAGTCGTTCGCCCACATGAGGCGATGCCAGTTCATCATGTCGACGCTCTGGAAGGCGACCCAGTCGTCCTGGAACGTCGTGTAGATGTTCTCGGCGAAGTACTCCGACGGCAGCCGCGAGAGCGCCTGCCCGGGCGGCAGCCAGTTCCGGTGCCGCTTCCAGGCGTGGTCCATGCGGTACATGAAGTGCGGCACCCAGCCGGCGTCGGCCTCGACGCAGACGACGCTTGAGGCGCGGATGGCGCTCGAAGACGCCGCCGAGGATCAGCATGCCCATGATGTCCTGGCAGCCGCGGATGACCGACAGGAAGGCGTTCATCCGCGGGCCGCGGACGGCCCTTGTCGCGCGTCGTCAGGATGTGGAACGAGAGCGGCAGCTGCGAGGTCGATCGCGGCGCGCCAGAAGTCGTCGTAGACGGCCGAGTCGTAGTCCTCGACCCCCGGGTGGCCGGGCATCATGACGCCGCGGAGGCCCGAGCGCCTGATCGCGTGCAGGTCGCGGATGCCCTCCTCGGGCGTGCGCATCGCCGTCTGGCCGGCGCCGAGCAGACGATCGGGGTGCGCGCCGCAGTACTCCGCGATCCAGCGGTTGTAGGCGTCGAAGCAGGCCTTCTTGTAGTCGAGGTCGCGGTGGTTGCAGATCGTCATGCCGACGGTCGGGTAGATGACCTCGGCGGCGACGCCGTCGCGCGCCTGATCCGCGAGGCGCGCGTCGGGATCCCAGCCGCCGCGGTGCAGATCCTCGAAGCGCGTGCCGAGCATGCGGATCTCCTCCGCCGGCTTGCCCGCGGCGGCGACGATGCCGAGCGGGATCGGGGCCGGGAGTCCCTCGATGACGAAGACGTCGCTCTTGTCGTCGATGCGCTGCATGTGCGGCGCGCGGTCGCGGAAGGCGGGATCGATGTAGTCGCGATAGAGGTCGGGGGGCTCGGTGATGTGCGAGTCGGCGGAGATGATGGGATACGTCATCGGCTCTGTCCTCCTCGCAGCACGCGACCGGGCAGCGGTCCGTCGGGGTCGACGACGTCGCGACCGTCCTCGCGGATGACGACGCCGTTGACGATCACGGCGCGGATGCCGCGCGCGTCGGCGACCAGCCGATCGGCGCCGGCGGGGAAGTCGCGGACCCGGCGCAGCGGCGCGCAGCCGACCGTCTCGGGGTCGAAGATCGTCACGTCGGCGGCGAGCCCCGGCGCCAGCCGGCCGCGGTCGGTGATGCCGAACACCTCGGCGGGCTGCGCGGTCAGCCGGCGCACGCCCTCCTCGAGCGAGAGCACGCCCTTGTCGCGCACCCACCTGCCGAGCAGCTCGGTCGGCGCGCCGGCGTCGCAGAGCTGGCTCGCGTGGGCGCCGGCGTCGGAGAGGCCGAGCATGGTCGCCGGATGGGACAGCAGCTCGGCGGTGATCGCGCTCGTCGGTGTTGAGCACCGCGAGGCGGAAGCGCGTCTCGAGCTCGCTCTGCAGCGAGAGGTCGAGCGCGAGGTCGACCGGATGCACGCCGCGCTCGGCCGCGACGTCGCCGAGGCGGCGCTCCGCGAGCGACGGATCGGGAGCGTGCTCGGTGATCGGTCATGTCCTCGAAGCGCGCGCCGAAGGGCCCGCCGTCGATCCGCTCGCGCAGTGCCGGGCGGAACTCGGGGTCGGCGTAGATCGCCGCGCGTCCCGCGGCGTCGGCCGCCGACACCGGCCGGAAGAGCGGACATGCTCTCGAACGGGAACGGCGCCCGCATCGTGAACTCGACGCAGAGCGGACGGCACGACACCTGCGGGATCACCTGTACGCCCTCGGCCTGCATCGCCGCCGAGCGCTCGAGCACGCAGCGGTGGCCGTCGGGGCCGAGCATGCCGCCGAGCAGCGCCGTCCAGCTGATCGGCCGGCCGGTGCGGCGCTGGATGGCGGCGAACTCGTCGAGGAAGAGGCCGGGGCCGAGCGTCGCCTGCATGACGCCGTGGCCCGCGTCGCCGAGGCAGCCGGCGAGCGCCTCGATCTCGCCGAGCGCCGCGGCGCGGCTCGGCACCGGGCGCCCGGCGCAGCCGACGTGCGTCGGCGCCTTCGAGGTCGCGAAGCCGAGCGCGCCGGCGGCGAGCGCCTCGGCGACGATGCGCGCGCATCGCCGCGATCTCGTCGGTCGTGGCCTCGCGCTCGGTCGCCTCCTCGCCCATGACCTAGAGGCGCACCGGCGTGTGGCCGACCAGCGCGCCGACGTTGATCGCCGTGCCGCGGCGCTCGATGGCGTCGAGGAACTCCGGGAAGGTCTCGAACGGCCAGTCGTCGCCGATCCCGGCGTGCAGCGCGTCGAGCGACATGCCCTCGACGTTCTCGAGCGTGCGCAGGATGAGGTCGCGGTGCGCGGTGCGCGTCGGGGCGATGCCGAAGCCGCAGTTGCCCATCACCACCGTCGTCACGCCGTGCCAGGGCGAGATCGACAGCATGCGGTCCCAGAAGACCTGCGCGTCGTAGTGGGTGTGGATGTCGACGAAGCCGGGCGCGACGACCGCGCCGTCGGCGTCGATGACGCGGTCGGCGGTGCCCGACACGGCGCCGAGCGCCGCGATGCGGCCGTCGCGGACGCCGAGGTCGCCGCGCCGCGCCGGCGCGCCGGTGCCGTCGACGAGCGTGCCGCCGCGGATCAGCAGATCGAAGTGCGTCGGCCATCGTGCGGGACCCTAGCAGCTTCGGGAAGGCGCGGGGAAGCCGTCAGGTGCGGCCTGTAGGGTTGTTCCCGCACCGTACCGGATGACGCAGCGGACGGCGACGTCGCGTTGCAGCACGGCGCCTTCCTTCCTGATCGCTGAAAACGATTTCGACGCTGTGCTGGCGCGGGATATATTTCACCGACCTCATCACGCGCCCCTATGGCGCCGCCCATCGCCTGAACTCGCGAGCAGGTTGCCGTCAACTATTCACCTCCTTGCGCCACACCATGGCGAGCCACGGCTGCTCCTCCCGCGGCCGTCCCGCGGGGCGGTAGTAGTGCGCCAATTCGATGAAGTTCGCGCCACCGACGACGCGGCGCCAGGCCTCGAGGTCGAGGTAGGTGCCGTAGCGTGCGCCCTGCCAGCCCTCGATGTTGCCCCCGCGGGGATTGGACATGAAGAGTACCCCGCGATCACGGAGCGTCCCGGCCAGGTCGCGGAGCACGCGGGGCAGCTCCTGGCCCGGGACGTGGAACAGGGATGCGTTGGCGAAGATGCCGTCGAAGCGCGCCGGTGGCAGGTCGAGCGCGAGGAAATCCTGGTGCAGGACCTCGCAGCCCGAGAGCTGCCGCGCCATCGCGACGAAGCGCGCCGCCCCGTCGAGCCCGACGGGCTCGTGGCCGAGCGCCCGCAGGGTCTGGAGGTCGCGGCCGGGGCCGCAACCGAGGTCGAGGATCGAGTACGGGGCGGGCCCCTCGAGATGTTGGAGCAAGGCGGCGACGTTCTGGCTCACGTCATGATCGCGGGTCCCTGCACAGTAGTGCTCGGCATGGTCCTCGTAGTGATGGATCGTGCTGCGCGTGATCGTGCGGAGGGCATCTGGGTCGAGCACGGTACCCTCAGCCCGCGTTCGCCCTGATTGTCATGGGAGGGCGCATAGCCTTCGAGTCGCCGATTGCCAACCTGCGGTTCCATGCCTGCGATTCGACCGCGACCTGTCAAAAGAAATGACTGCTCGTCGATGTAGTCGCGCGGCATCAGCGCCTGTTGCTGCTGTCTTCACAATGGTCACCCTCACGACTCGCGTGACCTACCGCTTTGTCAAGGGACCGTTTCCCTAGGGCACCCACTCCTCGGCACGCAGAACCCTTTCGATTTCGGTGGCCAACATCCGATAGCCTGCCGCCGTCGGGTGGACGACGTCGAGCCTCGGGCCGTCGTAGGTGACGAGCGGCACGCGCATCGCCTCGACCGTGCCGGCGAGCGCATCCCGATAGGTACGCCGGTGGGTGAGGGGATGCCAGAAGTCGAGCACCAGCACATGCGAGCCCTGCGCACGAGCGGCCTCGATCATCGCGCGCAGGTTGTGCGCGTAACCCTCCGGCGTGACGCGCACCGCGCCGCTGGGCTTGCTGCCGCCGCTCGCCCTCCAGCGCGTCCAGCGGTAGAGGGTCGAATGGCGGAGCAGGAGATCATCGAGCTGGAGCAGGGGCATCAGCCGCCGCTCGCTGGCGATCTGGGCCTCGACGTCGCCGGTGGTGAAGGGGTCGTTGAACCCGGCGCTGAGGACGACGATGGACGGGTGCAGGACCAGCCCCTTCTCGCGCAGCGCGACCAGGACCTGATAGCTCGTATAGCCGGGCGCGCCGGCGTTCAGCACCTGGTAGCGACCGGGGCCATCGTGCTGGTCGAGGAGTTCCTGCAGCACCGCCGGGTACGATTCGTCCTCGCGGACGTGCCAACCCCACGTGCACGAGTCGCCGATCGCGAGAATGCGCGTCACGTGGTCGCGCGGCTGGGGCCCGCGGAACCCGAGCGCATTGGTCGCAAAGTGTGTCCCGCCCAAATCGCCTGTGCAGCGCGGCCGGAACTCCATGCTGAGGGTGCGCGAGCGTTGCAAACAATTCTCGGGGCCCGGTTGCAGAAAGAACCCGGCATCGAGGCGCAGCACGCGCGCCCCCCATTCGAGCGCGAGCACGGTGCCGACCATGCTGATCGTCGCCAGGAGCAGCTTCGGCACCAGCCCAAAGCGTCCGTGAAGCTGAGACCGGTGTGTCACCACGGCGTCGAGACGTCCGCGTTGACGAGACAACGCCCAGGGTTTGCGGTGCGCTCGTTGCGATGATCGGTGGCTTGCACAACCATATGAGGTGCGTCGGCTTGGGCGTCGCTCCCGCGAGGGGATGGATGACAGACAACTCAGGGGTGCAGACGCCGATGATCACGACGTGTCCCCGGGCGAAGTTGCTCTTGATCCACGCGAGGAACTCCGGGATGGAGCGATGGGACCGATGGGAGACCGATGTGGCTTCCTACTCCTGGCTCGTCACGAGCTCGTAGTCGGAGAGGAACGGTTGGACGCCGCTGCTCGCGACGAATGCCGATTTCAGCCAGGGCACCGAGCCGAGGCTGCGCTTCGGGACTCGTACGCGCTGCACGGGAGCGTAGGTACGAAACACCAGGTCCCAGATCGGCGTGGTGACGCCGTGATTGGAGTTGGGACGGTTGAAGTGGTGCGAGAGGTGATGGCGCGCTGCCCAGCGGCCGTACGGGCCGCGAGGGCCGTTCACGTGGATGGACTGGTGGAGGTACTCGTAGGTCACCCAACCGAGGGACACGGCAGCGACGAATCCCAGACCGGCGGACAGACCGAGAACACCGCCAACGACGAGCAGCAGCACGGCGAGCACGGGAACCGCACCCCGTATCTTCAGCCGGAGCGGCGTGAAGTACAGGATGTCGCCGTGGTGCTTCAGATGCTCCGAGGAGATCAGTATCCGGCCTCTGGGCAGGTGACCGAGCCAGAAGTGGATCGCGTACTCCAGTAGCGTCCAGCCGGCCAGGCCAGCGACGAAACTCGCGATGAACGACGTCACGCGAGGGTCTCGTACCACGTCCCGACGATCACGGGAACGGATCTCTCAGCGACCCGGCATCGGGCACCCCGGCATGCCACCGCCCATCCCGGCGCACGGCATGGACCCCATGTGGGCGCGCATCGCGTGGCGCTGGGCGGCGAGCTCGTTCAGTGCCGCCGCCATCGCGTCGACCCGCTCGTTGCCCTGGGTCTCGTTCATCCGCTTCACGGCCTCGTCGAAGCGGGCATCCGTCGCCTTCAGCTGTTCCATCATCTGCTGACAGGCGGGAGGCACGGCGTTCTTCCCCGGCGCGTGCCGCCGCATGGGTCCTGGCTGTGCCAGAGCGAACGGTCGCGGCCAGCAGCGCCGCGCCGATCACGGGGGACAGTCGTCTCGGTGTCATCACTTGGTTCCTTTCGCCCGCGCCAGGTACGCGACGGCGCCGTTCAGGCTCGCGAGCTTGGCGTAGTCCGTCTCCGGAATGTCGACCTGCAACGCCTCGTGCAGGGCGATCATGATGTTCAGGACGTCCATCGAGTCGAGATCGAGCTGATCGCGCAGGATGGCGTCGGGGTCGATCCGCGCCAGATCCGCCTCCGGCGCGATCTCGCCGACGATGCGCAGCACGGTGCTCCTGATCTCGGCCCCCGTCATAGCGTCTCCGGCTCCTGCAGCAGGCGCTCGAGCGCGGCGAGGAACAATCCCGCGCGATGGCCGTCGGTCACGCGGTGGTCGGCGGACAGGGTGGCGTTGACGAGCGGACGGGAGACGACCGCGCCGTCCACCGACCAGGGTCGTTCCGCGATGCGGCCGAAGCCGACGATGGCCACCTGCGGGGGATAGATGATGGGGAAGACGGTCTCGACGCCCTGCTCACCGAGGCTGGTCACCGTGATGGTGGGGTCGGAGAGCTCCGAGCTGCGCAGCGTCCCGGCGCGGGCACGCTTCACGAGATCGAGGAAGCGCCGCATCAGCTCGTCGAGCGGCTGGTGGTCGGTGTCGTGCAGCGCCGGCGCGACGAGCCCGCCCCCCCGCAGCGCGATCGCGACGCCGACGTGGATCGTCGGGGCTGGCGTCACGCGTTCACCGGACCAGACGGCGTTCAGCTCCGGCGTCTGGCGCAGCGCGAGGGCGACCGCCTTCACGAGGACGACGCCGGCCAGCAGCCGCTCCGTGACGGATCGTCCGGCGTTCCGCTCCGCGAGCCAGGTCGTCGCACGGTGCATGTCGATGGTCGTGCCCAGGTAGAAGTGCGGGATCTCCCGCTTCGCACGCGCCATGGCCGCGGCGATCGTCTGACGCATCCGCGTTGCGCGGTCCGGAGGGGTGCCCGCGATGGGCTTGCCTGCGCCCGCCTGCTCGACGTCATCGAGCGTGATGGCGCCCTCGGGGCCGGTGCCGTGCAGCGCGGCGACGTCGAGACCGAGCGCCTCGGCGCGTTTGCGCGCGGCCGGGGAGATGCGTACGCGCGCCGGCGCCGGGATCGGGGGTGGGGAGGGCGGGGCGGTCGGCGCCGGTCGGTCCTCGTGCACGGTGGCGAGCACCGTCCCCACGGGGACCTTGGCCCCGGGCTCGACCAGGATCCTCTCGATCACTCCGCTGGTGAATATCTCGACCTCGATCGCTCCCTTGTCGGTCTCGACGTCGGCGACGATCTCGCCGCGCTCGACCCGATCCCCGGGCTTCTTGCGCCACGCGACGAGCGTGCCGGCGTCCATGTCGGCACCGAGGATCGGCATGACGAAGTCAGCCATCGCGCCCGACCATGGTGCGGGCGGTCGCGACGATCGTGTCCACCGACGGCAGCGCCGCGTCCTCGAGATGCTTGGGGTAGGGCACCGGCACCTCGGCGCTGCACACGCGCGCGACGGGCCGATCGAGGTCGTAGAAGGCACCCTCCATGATCTGCGCGCTCACCTCGGCGGCGAGGCTGCCCGTTCGCCAACCCTCGTCGATCACGATGGCGCGATGGGTCTTCGCGACCGACGCGAGGACGGTCGCCATGTCGAGCGGCCGGAGGACGCGCAGGTCCACCACTTCCGCGGCGATCCCGTCCGCGGCGAGCCGCTCGGCGGCGACGAGCGTCTTCGGGAGCGATCCGCCGTAGGTGACGAGGCTCACCTGGGTGCCCTCGCGCCGCACCGCTGCATGGCGCAGGTCCGGCGGCGTCTGCTCGTCGACCTCACCCTCCATCGGGTAGAGCGTCGCGTGCTCGAAGAGGAAGACCGGATCGGGGTCGCGGAGCGCGCCGAGGAGCATGCTCCGCGCGTCGGCGACGGTGCCGGGCGCGAGCACCGTGATGCCGGGGATGTGCGCGTACCAGTTCTCGAGGCTGTGCGAGTGCTGGGCGGCGAGCTGGCGCCCGGCGCCCGTCGCCATGCGCACGACGAGCGGTACGCTCAGCTGGCCGCCCGACATGTGCCGGAGCGCCGCGGCGTTGTTGACGATCTGGTCGAGGGCCAGGAGGCTGAAGTTGACGGTCATCACCTCGACGATCGGTCGCATGCCGCCGAGCGCCGCCCCGATCCCGGCCCCGACGAACACGGATTCCGAGAGCGGCGTGTCCCGGACCCGCTCCGGCCCGAACTCCTCGAGGAGTCCCCGGCTCACGGCGAACGCGCCGCCGTAGCGTCCGACGTCCTCGCCCATGAGGAACACGCGGGGGTCGCCCAGCAGCGCCTCGCGCAGCGCCGAGCGGATCGCCTCCCGGTACGTGATCGTCGTCATGGCGTGTGGACGTCCTTCGTCAGGTCCCCGACCGGCTCCCAGGATCCGGCCTCGGCGAAGGCGACGGCGGCTTCGATGTCGCGGTCGACCGCGGCCGTGATCACGGCCAGCTGGGTGTCGTCGAGGAGCGCCTGCTCGCGCAGGCGCGCGACGAAGGCGGGGATCGGATCCCGCTGCTTCCACTGCTCGACTTCCTGCTTCGTCCGGTAGAGTTCGGGATCGGCCATCGAATGTGCCCGGAAGCGGTAGGTCCGTGCCTCGAGGAAGCGTGGGCCCCCGTCGCGCCGGACGTCCTCGACCAGGTGCCGCATGGCCGTCTCGACGCCGCCGACGTCCATGCCGTCGACCGACTCCGCCGGCACACCGTGCGTCTCCGCCTTCAGCCGGATGTCGGTCTGTGCCTGGTGGCGGACGAGCGCCGTCCCCATGGCGTAGAGGTTGTTCTCGCAGACGAACACCACCGGCAGCTTCCAGAGCGCCGCCAGGTTGAGCGACTCGCTGAACTCGCCCTCGTCGACGGCGCCGTCGCCGAAGAAGCACGCGACGATGCCAGGGCGGGCCTGCATCTTCTGGGCGAGAGCCAGACCGGTGGCGATCGGCAGTCCGCCCGCCACGATGGCGTTGCCGCCGTAGAACCGCCGGGTGACGTCGAAGAAGTGCATCGAGCCGCCGCGCCCGCGGCTGCATCCGTTCGCCTTCCCGTAGAGCTCCGCCATGAGGGCGCCCGCGGGGAGGCCGCGCGCGAGCGCATGTCCGTGCTCGCGGTAGGTCGAGACGATCGCATCGTCGGTCCCGAGCGCCTGCATCGCGCCGACCGCCACGGCCTCCTCGCCGATGTAGAGGTGCAGGAAGCCGCGGATCTTCCCGAGGCTGTACAGCTCGGCGGCCTTCTCCTCGAAGTGTCGGATGCGCAGCATCTCGCGGAGCAGCCCGTGGGCGTGGTCGCGATCCACCTTACGTCCCCGCCTCGAGCGTCGACGTGTCGCCCTCCGGCAGCCCGAGCTCCCGCGCCTTCAGGAGCCGCCGCATGATCTTCCCGCTGCGGGTTCGTGGCAGCGACTGCTCGAACTCGATCTCCTTCGGGGCGACGACCGCGCCGAGGCGTTGTCGGGCGAAGCCGAGCAGCTCACGGCGCAGCGCTTCGGTGGGCTCGTGACCCGGCTTGAGGGAGACGAACGCCTTGACGATCTCCATCGCCACGGGATCGGGCTTGCCGATGACACCCGCCTCGGCGACGGCGGGATGCTCCATGAGGGCGCTCTCCACCTCGAACGGGCCGATCAGATGGCCCATCGACTTGATCACGTCGTCGGCGCGACCCACGAACCAGAAGTAGCCGTCGCGATCGCGCCGGGCGAGGTCGCCCGTCAGGTAGAAGCCGCCGGCAAAGCACTTCCGGTACCGTGCCTCCTCGCCCCAGTATCCGCGGAACATCGAGGGCCAGCCCGGGCGCAGCGCCAGCTCGCCCTGCACGTCGGGATCGCTCACCACCTCGATGCGATCCTCGTCCACCCGCCGGACGATCGCCGCTTCCACGCCGGGCAGCGGTCGCCCCATGGAGCCGGGACGGATGTCCATCGCCGCGTAGTTGGCGATCATGATCCCGCCTGTCTCCGTCTGCCACCAGTTGTCGTGGAAGGGACGTCCGAGGACGTCCCGGCTCCAGAGGACCGCCTCCGCGTTGAGCGGCTCGCCGACGCTCGCGAGGAAGCGGAGCGCGCTGAGGTCGTACTTCCGGACCGGATCGGGTCCTGCCTTCATCAGCATCCGGATCGCGGTCGGTGCCGTGTACCACACGGTGACGCGTTCGTCCTGCAGGATGCGGTACCACCGCTCGACGTCGAAGTCGGCCTCGTCGACGATGCTCGTCACGCCGTTCGTGAGCGGAGCGATGATGCCGTACGAGGTGCCGGTCACCCATCCCGGATCGGCGGTGCACCAGAAGACGTCATCCGGGTGCAGGTCGAGCGCGAGCCTCCCCGTGACGTGGTGGGCGACGACGGCGTCGTGGACGTGCATCGCGCCCTTGGGCTTGCCGGTGGTCCCGCTCGTGAAGTGGAGGAGCGCGAGATCCTCGGGGTCCGTGGGGCCGATGGTGAATTCGTCGCTCGCCTGCGCCATCAGCTCGTCGTAGGCGTGCGCGCCGGGCACGCGGGCGGGCCGGTCGTCGGGGAGCACCAGGACGTGCTCGAGATGTGGCAGCGAGGCACGCAGCGGCTCGACCTTGCGAAGGTAGAGGGAAGCAGTGGTGACCAGGACGCGCGCCTCGCCGATTGCGAGCCGGGTCGCAATCGGCTCGCGGCCGAAGGCGGAGAAGAGCGGGCAGAACACGCTGCCGGCCTTCAGCGTTCCGAGGGCGGCGATGTAGAGCTCCGGAACGCGCCCGAGGAGCGCGTAGACGCGGTCGCCGCGTACGACGCCGAGCCCGCGGAGGACGTGTGCGAACCGGCTCGTCAGGCGCGCGAGGTCGAGGAACGTGAAGTCCCGGACCTGGCCGCCGCGGCCGAGCCAGCGCAGCGCCCGTTTGTCGCGCAAGGGCCCGGTGACGTGCCGGTCGACGGCTTCGTGCGCCAGGTTGAGGCCGCGGCCCCCGGGAAGACCATCGAGCCCCCGCCGGGCCGTCTCCCACGAGAAGGTCCCGCGCGCCGCGTCGTAGTCCTGCAGATTTGGCGAAACGCCCTCGTGCTCCCGGATCTTGACGATCGGCACCGGCATCTCCTGGGGTGAGCCAATCGCATGCCAGGTGTCGAGCGGACCGGGTCCCTGGTGGTTTTCCGGTTTCGGAGAAAGGACGCAAGGTCGCCTCCTGGCCGTGGGAGGGATATTGCGCGCGTCGAAAGCGCGCTATGGTCCGTGGTCCCCCCATGGAGCCGTCGCGACCAAACGACCTCAGCGAGAGCCAGCGGGCGGCGGGCCGCTTCAAGACCCTGCTCGAGGCGACTCCGGAGGCCATCATCGCCGTGGACCGCGAGGGACGGATCGTGTTCGCCAACACGCAGACGGAGAGGGTCTTCGGCTACTCGCAGGAGGAGCTCCTCGGGCAGTCGGTCGACATGCTGGTGCCCGACCGGTCTCGCGCTCGTCACTTCCGTCACCTGGCGCAGTACACCCACCAGCCGATCATGCGACCGATGAAGCTCGGCGTCGATCTCCGGGCCCGTCGTCGGGACGGGACGGAGCTGCCCGTGGAGATCAGCCTGCATCCGATGGCCGACACGGACGATCCGGTGGTCTTCGCCGTCGTACGCGACGTCACGGAACGCAGGTGCGTCGTCGAGAAGCTCCGCGAACGCGAGCGGCAGTTCCGGGCCATCTTCAACGCGACGTTCCAGTACATGGGACTCCTGGATCCGAACGGGATCCTCCTCGAAGCGAACCAGTCCGCCCTGGACCTCGTCGGCGTGCCGGCGGGCGAAGTGATCGGTCGGCCCTTGTGGGACACTCCCTGGTGGAATCATTCGGCCGAGCTCCAGTCGCGGCTGCGCGAGGCCGTGAAGGCGGCAGCGGCAGGTGAGTTCGTCCGCTTCGAAGCGTTTCATCCGCGTCCCGATGGCTCGCTGACGGCGGTGGACTTCTCGCTGAAGCCCGTGCGCGACGAGACCGGGCGGGTGACCCTGCTGGTGCCCGAGGGGCGCGACATCAGCGATCGCAAGCGGGTGGACCACGAACGTGAGGAGCTCCTCGCCGTCGCCCAGGCCGCGAGGGTGGCGGCCGAGGAGGCCAGGTCGTTGCTCGAGCGAGTGCAGGTGGTGACCGATGCGGCGCTCGCCCACCTGCCCGTCGACGAGCTCCTCGACGAGCTCCTGGATCGCATCCGCACCCACCTCGGGGTGGACACGGCGGTCGTCCTGCTCATGGAGCCGCAGGAGCAGGTGCTCGGCGTCCGGGCCGCCAAAGGTCTCGACGAGGGGCTCACCCGGACGATACGTGTTCCGGTCGGGAAGGGCTTCGCGGGACGCGTCGCGGCGGAGCGCAGACCGGTGGTTATCGAGGACCTGGAGGGGGCCGACATCGTCAACCCCGTGCTGAGGCAGAGCGGTATCCGCACGCTGCTCGGTGTCCCGCTCCTGATCGAGGGTCGGGTGCTCGGCGTGCTGCATGTCGGCAGCCTCTCCTCCCGTCGCTTCACGGAGGACGACGTTCGGCTGCTCGAGCTGGTGGCCGACCGGGTCGCCGTGGCGATCGAGCGGGGTCGCCTCTACGACGGCGAGCGATGGGCCCGGGCCGAGGCGGAGGCCAGCCTGCGCATCCGCGCCGAGGCCGAACGCATGAAGGACGATCTCACCAACATGATCGTCCACGATCTCAAGAACCCTCTCAGCGGAATCACCATGATGATCCAGGCGGCTCTGCGGCGGCGCGACGAGCTCCCGCCGCGCCAGTGCGAGACGCTGCTGCAGATCGGACGGACCTGCCAGGAGATGATGCGGCTCGTCCAGAACGTCCTCGAGATCAGCAAGATCGAAGAGGGGAAGATGCCGGTGGCCCGGGAGCCCGTCGTGCTCGCCGAGATCGTCGACGAGGTCCTGCGGGACTACACTCCCGTGGCGGAGCAGACCGGCAAGTCGCTCCATGTCGCCCTCGGATCGAAGCTCCCGGCGGTGGCCGCCGACCATGCTCTGCTCAAGCGCGTCCTCGTGAACCTCGTCGTCAACGCGCTCCGGCACAGTGGGAGCCACGAGGTGCGGATCGAGGCCGACCCGACGTCGGGCAATGGAGAGATCGTCGTCCGCATCGTCGATCACGGGCGCGGGATACCCGAGGAGGACCAGGCCCGCATCTTCGAGAAGTTCGCTACCGTGGGCCATGTGGGGGGCGGTGAGCCGAACACGGATACGGGGCTCGGGCTGCCGTTCTGCAAGCTGGCCGTGGAGCGCATGGGCGGGCGGATCGCGTTGACGAGTGGTGCCGGCACAGCGACGGTGTTCGCGGTGGCGCTGCCGATCTACCGCTCGGACGGGTGAGCGCCGCCGAGGTCAGTCTCTCGGGGCGAGCGCCCGGAGGACGTCGGTGCGCGCGATCATGCCGAGCAACTTGCCGCCTGCACTGACGGGGAGACTGTTGAATCCGCGGTCGACCAGGAGACTCATCACGTCTCCGATCGGTGCCTCGGGCGAAACCGTGACCGGATCGGGCGTCATCGCCAGCTGCACGGCCGTCCATTCGAGGTGGCCGCGATAGGGTTCCATGTCCGTGCGCGTGAGGATGCCCACCAGCGCGGCTCCCTCCACGACGGGGATCTCCCGGGTCCCCAGGGACTCCATGAGTCGCGCAGCGCAGGCGAGGGTATCTCCCGGTCCAACACTTCCCGGCGCGGCTCGCATGACCTGCCGCGCCATCACCTCCCCTTGTCGGAGCATCGGCGCCATGATGAGCCAACGGCATGCCAGATCCCGCCTGTGACGAGTCGTCCCGATGCTCGCAGCATTGCCAAACCCGGGGGAGGCGATTCGCGGATATGCAACGCGGATCGCGTGTCCGATCACGGATGTGTGCCGCGGAATCGCCGGCACGGCAATTGCGGTCATCGAGATTCCATGAAGAAGATCGAACCCTTCATGAAGCATCCCGTCGTCACGGTGAAGGCGCACGATTCGGCCTTGCATGCCCGGGAGGTGATGGAGAAGCACCGCATCAACCAGCTCCCCGTGGTGATCGATGGCCGTCTCGTCGGCATCGTCACCGACCGCGACCTGCGGGACGTCTTCCCGTCGGTGTTCGACTCGATCGCGCCGTCCAGGCGTCGCCAACGGAAATCCGGCGTCGACCCGTCGGCGGTGCCGATCGAGGACATCATGACGTCCGATGTCATCACGCTCGCGCCGGGCGCATCGATGACCGAGGCTGCCGGTCTGATGCGGCGCGAGCGCATCGGGGCGATTCCGGTCGTCGACGGCGCGCGACTCGTCGGCATCCTCACCCGCAGCGACCTGCTCGACGCCTTCGTCGAGATGAGCCGGAGCGCGGTCACCCTGTAGGAAAGGGTCTCCTTGTCTAGGTGGACTCCGGCGACCGCTCGCCCGCGGACAACCAGAGCGCCTTCAGGTCCATCGGTAGCTGGCTCAGGACGTCCCTGGACTCCCCCTCCTTGCCCGTCCTGCTGCCGAGCAGTCGCTGGAGCACGGCAAAGACGGCGCACACCGCCCATTCCGCCGTGGCGTCGTCGGGCAGACCGACCTGAGCGCGCACATCGGCCAGGAACTCCGACTTGTGGATGCGTCGCACCGTCCGGTCGGGGTGCTCACCGATCACCCACAGCCGCCGGAGAGGCGTGGGGAGTTGGGCGGCGACGTCCTTGGCCTCGGAAGGCGTGAGCCGATCACGAAGCTCCTGGAAGACCGCGAAGATCACATCGGTGGCACGGCGCTCGTCGCACTCGAGGACGTGAGCCACCTGCCTGGTGAACGTCGGTTCGTCCATCCCGTCCCGACCCTCATTCGCTGATCGCGCGCTGGAAGCGCTTGATCGCGGAATTCGCCGCCGTACGCGCCTCGGTCAGGGTGCGATCCGCCACCTTCTTCACGTCGCGCCATGTACCACCGGCAGCGCCGGACAGCCGTACGAGCGTGCGAGCCGCCTCGCGCCGGCGCGATCGCAGGAGGGCGAGCTGAGTCCGGGCATCCCTACGGAGATCCCGGATGCGGGCTCGGGCATCCGCCTCGATCTTCCGCTCCGCCCGGCGGAGCGCGACCTGGATCTCCTCCACGGAACGCGCAACGTGCTTCACGCCCTTCTCGACCTCGGCGTACGCAACCCGGGCTTCCCGTGACATCGACATTCGTCTCCTGGCCATGGCTCCGCCTTTCTCCCTCACTCACCAGAGAGTGGGGACGCGAGTCCGAGCACGATCGCCCAGCTCGGATAACCGTGGGTGCACGCATCCGCATCCTGCGCGAGCCAGCAGCCGTCGGTGGCACGACACCCACCCTCATCGGCCCACTGCGTCAGGGTCTGGGATGTCGGCTCGTCCGTCGTCGGGTCTGGCCAATGCATGCAACACGTCCTTCCAAGCCCTGTGCCATGAGCTCGGCGAGCTGACGCCGCGTCGGGTCGACAAGGCTGGGGCACCTACGGGAATCGCATGCCAATTCCCTTCGCGGCTCTGCGAAGGGGACGCCCGTGCGGCCCTCAGGTCGCGGTGCGCTCGCCGACCGGAAACACGCGACTCGCCTGCAGCCCTCGCTCGCCCCGTTCGATCTCGATCTCCACCGGAACGCCGAGCTTCAGCGAGGCGAAGTCGAGCTCGTGGAGTGCGTTGCGGTGGAAGTAGATCTCCTCACCGTCCTCGGTGCGGATGAAGCCATAGTCGCGATCGGTGAGGAGGCGCACGATCGTGCCCGACGGCCGTGGGCCTGGCGCCTTGGCGAAATGGCGACGCTTCTCGTGATGCCCCACGGCCTCGCGCTCGATTGCGTCGAGCGCGGCATGGAGCGCATCACGCATCTTCTCCTCCCGCTTTGCGGCGCGGAGCGTGGCACCGGGACAGGTGGCGACGATGTCGACCTCTTCGATGCCCTGCTGGTGGTGGCGGCCGTGACGCAGCGTGACGTGAACGCGGATGATCCTCGGATACCGCTCGGCGAGCCGCGCGAGTCGCTCGTCGATGAGACTCCGCCAATCGGGCTGGATGTCGATGTCGCGTGCCTGAATCTCGATGTCCACGCATCCCTGCGATGCAACGAGCGTACCCAGGGCGAGGCGAGTCCCGGGCTGCTCGGCTCCCGATCGCAGGAAAATCGCGGTGAAGAACTGGCCGAGGCTGGGAAACGGTGACGGTGGCCGCGCAGTTGTCCCCGCCGCGCGTTCTCGGCTAGGGGGAGCGTCCGTGCCCACGGGAAGGCGACCCAAGACTGCGCTCGTGCTCTCGGGAGGAGGCGCCCGCGGCGCGTACCAGGCGGGGGTCCTGCGCGGCCTCGTCGAGCAGGGGATGCTCGGCGGCGACGGGGCGAACTTCGACATCGTCGTCGGCTCGAGCGCCGGCTCGATCAATGCGGCGGCGATCGCGGGGCGCGTCGACGACCTCGCGGTGGGTGTCGAGCGGCTCGGCGAGCTGTGGGCCAACATCCATGCGGCCCAGGTCTACCGTACCGACGTCACCTCGCTCGGCACCACGGGCGCCCGCTGGGCATGGGACCTCACATTCGGGGGCATCACGCGGCGCTCGCAGCCCAAGTCGCTGCTCGACACCGCGCCGCTCCGGGCGTTCCTCTCCGAGCACATGCCCTTCGATCGCATCGCCGCCAACGTCGCCGACGGGTGTCTCGATGCCCTCGCGGTGATCGCGACCGACCTGCACACGTCGAACGGCGTGGTGTTCCTCCAGACGGCCGCCGACGTGCGCGAGTGGCAGCGCCGGCGCTGGCGGGTGGAGCGTGGCACCATCGGCGTCGCGCAGCTCATGGCGTCGAGCGCGATCCCGATCTTCTTCCCGGCGGTCGAGATCGACGGCTGCTGGTTCGGCGACGGGTCGATCCGGAACACGGCGCCGCTCAGCCCGGCCATCAACCTCGGCGCCGATCGCATCGTCGCCATCGGGGTGAGCGGTCCGCCGCCCGTGCTCGTGCCGAAGACGAGGCGCCCCGGGCCGACGATCGCCGAGATCGCGGGCGTCCTGCTCGACGCGGTGATGCTCGACGCGCTCGAGGTCGACGTCGACCACAGCGAGCGGGTGAACGCGAGCGTCCTGAATGCTCCGACCGGGCGACCTCGCGCAGCCGTTCCGCCGGGTCGACGTGCTGTGGCTGCGCCCCTCGGCGCTCGTCCGCCAGCTCGCGGCCGAGCACGCGCATCGCATCCCGCGGCTGGTCCGGTACCTGATGCGCGGCCTCGGACCCGACGCGGCCATCACGGAGCTGACGAGCTATCTCCTGTTCGATCCGCAGTTCTGCGGAGCGCTCGTGGAGCTGGGGCGGGCAGACGTGGCGGCCGAGGCGCAGCGGATCGCGGCGTTCTTCGGGCGGATGTAGGCGCGGCTCAAACAGGCCGCCGTCATGGAGGCGGCAAGGAAAGGCCAAGCGAAGGCGGCACGAGCCATGCCGGGCAGTCCACCCGGTGGAGCACCTCGCGCGTCGTGTCCCGCGTGAGGAGCCGGCGGAGGAGTCCGCGCCCGTGCTCGCCGAGCACGCAGAAGGCCGGCTGGCGCTCCTCCACGTACTCGACGATGACCGCGGCGGCCGGGCCCGCACGCACGTGCGTGGAGACCCGATCGGCGAGATCCGGCGGCACGAGCGCGTCGAGGGCCGCATGCGCGGACTGGAGCCGCTCGCGTCCCGCATGGCCCGGGTCGACGACGTGCAGCAGCTCGAGTCGCAGCGGCAGCGTGCGCGCCAGAGCGAAGGCATAGCCGACGGCAGCGAGCGAGGCGTGCGTGAGATCCGTCGAGACGACGGCACGCAGTGACGCGTCCCCGTCGGCGCGCAGGCGGAACCGGGGCATGTCCGCACGCTCCTGGAAGGCCAGCATCGGAAACGGGGCTGCGGCAATGAGCCGCTCGGTCACCGAGGCGTGGTCCTGCGTGCTCCAGCCGTGGCTCCCGAGGACGACGAGGTCGGCCTGAACCTGAGCGGCGACATCGAGGACGACCGAGCTCACGGGGCCGACGGTGATCAGGCCCTCGGTCGCCACCTCGGCCGCAACGCGCTCGATGACGCGATGCAGGTGCTGCCTGGCCTCCGCCCGGCCTGCCTCGGGGCTCGAAAGGTTGTGATGGAGAACGAGCCTCGCGCCAAACGTCCGGCAGACCTCGACCGCGACGTCGACCTCGGTGGGCTCGAGTGTGGAAAAGTCGGTCGGACAAAGGACGGTCCGGATACGCATCCAGATCCCCGAGCTGGAGCACCGCAAGTTTCCTGCCAACGCCGATTCCGCGGCGCAGCGCGAGTGCGCTCTCAGGCGCGCGAGGCTCGGCGCCCGGGGTTGTCAGCTCCGCGAACCCGAGGGGCTCGCCGCCGGAGGCACCCGACGATACGCGCGCGTACAACGCTGCGACACGGGCGAGTGTGCCCTGCGGCCCTGCCGTGGTGTCGCCAGCGCCCGGGACGCGCGCGCGTTCGTGGTCACCTCGAACGTGGCGGGGACGCCAGGCACGTGGATGCCGAAGCGACTAGCTCGTGGTCCACCCGGGGCCGGTGTCAATCCAGGCGCAGGTTGCCAATGCCACCGGTTCGGTCTCGCGCGGGCAGGGGAATGGGACGGGTTCGTCCTCCAGCTCCTCGGCGCAAGACTTCAGGATCCCCGGCCAGCCCGCGACGTCCACTCCGGGGCGAGCAGCCCGTAGATGACCTCGTCGATGGGCCGCTCGTACAGCCAGAGCGCGCCCCTGCGGGTGCCCTCGAGCGTGAAGCCGAGACGCTCGGGCAGGGCCCGGCTGCGCGGATTGTCCGCCGGGCAGGTGATCTCGACCCGGCGCAGGCGGAGCGCGCCGAACGCATGGTCGATGACCGCCGCTACGGCGGCGGTCGCGAGCCCGCGGCCGACGAACTCCGCGCCCGAGCCAGTACCCGATCGTCGCCGTGCCCGCGTCGCGGTCGATCGCGCCGATCCCCACGACGCCCGCGAGACGGGCGCCGCACCACAGGCCGCAGGACACACCCGATCCCGCCGTCGCGGCGCGCGCGTTCTCGGCGAGGAAGCTGGCGGCGTCGTCGAACGAGGCGATCGAGTCCAGCTCCGGGAGCCAGGCGCGGAGGTGCGTCCGGCTCTCGTCGAGATGGGCGATCAGCGCGCCGGCGTCAACCGGCTCGAGCGGCGCGAGGCGGACGCCGTCGTGGAGCGCGCGCACGAGCATCATCCCTTCACCCGGATGCCCCGCGCCGCGAGAAGCGCCCGGAGCTGCTCGCGGCGGTCGCCCTGGATCTCGATGGCAGTCGGCAGCGCGGTGCCGCCCGTGCCGAGCGCCTTCTTGAGCTCGCGCGCGAGAGCCTCGATCCAGGGGCGTTCCGCGGCAGGCCGTCGACGATGGTCACGCTCTTGCCACCGCGGCCCTTCTTCTCGAGGCGGAGCTTCGCCGTCACCGTGGCGGGGACGGCCTCGTCCGTCGTCGTCGAGCAGCGACAGTCTGCGGCCGGCCAGCCGCACACCGGACAGCGCCGGCCGCCGTCGCTCGACCAGACGGGTCGCGAGCTCACGGCGTGACGATCACCTTGCCGTACGTCTGGCGCGCGCCGAGCGCGGCGAGCGCGGCCGGCACCTCGTCGAGGGGATAGGTCTTGAAGACCACCGGCGCGATCTTCTTCTCGGCGTAGAGGCGGAAGAGGGCGTCGAAGGTCTCGGGCACGCGAGCCGGCTCGTTCAGCGCGTACGCACCCCAGTGCAGGCCGACGATGGCGATGTTCTTCAGCAGCACGCGGTTGACCTTCACCTCGGGGATCGTGCCGCCGGCGAAGCCGATCACCAAGCAGCCGGCCGGACCAGGCGATGCACTTGAGCGAGCGATCGAAGATGTCGCCGCCGACCGAGTCGTAGATGACGTCGGCGCCGTGGCCGCCGGTCGCCTCCTTCACGCGCTCGACGAAGTCCTCGCGCTGGTAGTCGATGACGACGTCGGCGCCCGCGCGCTTCGCCACCTCGAGCTTGTCGGGACCGCCGGCGGTCGCGATCACGACGGCGCCGAGCGCCTTGCCGATCTGCACCGCAGCCAGGCCGACGCCGCCGGCCGCTGCGTGGACGAGCAGGAACTCCCCCGGCCGGAGGTTCGCCCGCAGGACGAGTCCGGCGTACGAGGTCGGGTAGACGATCGGGAAGCCGGCGCCCTCCGGGAACGTCATCGCCGCGGGCATCTTCCATGCGGCCCGGGCCGGCACGGTCGCGCGCTCGGCGTAGCCACCGAGCGGGATGGCGGCGAGCACGCGGTCTCCGACCGCGAAGCCCTCGACGCCCGGCCCGACCTCGCGGACGACTCCCGCCAATTCGCCGCCGGGGACGAAGGGGAAGTTCGGACGCATCTGGTACTTCCCCGCGATGAGCAGGATGTCGAAGAAGTTGCAGCCGGCGGCCTTCACGTCGATGCCGAGCATGCCCGGCCCGGTCTCCGGATCGGGGACCTCGGTCACCTTGAGGTCCTTCGGCTCCATCCAGCGGTCGACGACGATCGCGCGCATGGCGCCTCTCTTGACCGACCGCCCACGCCGGGGCAAGCGGGCGCCATGAACGTGCAGGGCAGGACGGCGATCGTGACCGGTGGCGCGTCGGGCATCGGCCGGGCGACGGCGCTCGCGCTGGCGCGCGCGGGCGCGCACGTCTGGATCGGGGACATCGACGAGGCCGGCGCCGCGGCCGTGGCGTCGGCGGTGCGCGAGGCGGGCGGACGTGCGGATGCCGCCCGCCTCGACGTCACCGACGACGCGTCGGTCGCCGCCTTCGTCGCCCGCGTCGGCGATCGGATCGACATCCTGGTGAACGCTGCGGGCTGGGATCGTGCCGAGCCGTTCCTGGAGAATCCCGACGGGTTCTGGCAGCGGATCGTCGATCTCAATTTCGGCGGGCCGGTGCGGCTGATGCGCGCCGTGCTGCCGGGAATGATCGCGCGCGGGGCGGGCAAGGTCGTCAACGTCGCGAGCGACGCCGGCCGGGTCGGCAGCGCCGGCGAGGCGGTCTACTCGGGCGCGAAGGGCGGCGTGATCGCGGTCACCAAGGCCGTCGCGCGCGAGATGGCGCGTCACGGGATCAACGTGAACTGCGTCTGCCCCGGGCCGACCGACACGCCCATGTTCCAGGCGCAGCCGCAGCGGCTGCGCGAGGGGCTGGTGCGTGCGATCCCGTTCCGCCGCCTGGCGCGCCCCGAAGAGATCGCCGATGCGATCCTCTTCTTCGCCAGCTCGCGGTCGGACTACGTCACGGGCCAGGCGCTCAGCGTGAGTGGCGGCCTGACGATGGTCTAGTGCTCCCGCTAGGGCTGGCCACCGGGGAGCGTGTAGCCCTGGACGTGCGGCTGTTTCGCCTCCCAGGCGAACTCGGTTCCCCACACGCCGGGGGCGTGGTTGCCGAAGCCGTAGCCGTACCAGTAGCCGGCATAGAGGGGCGGCGGCGCATACCCGAGCGGATAGCCGACGAACGGGCCGTAGGCCGACGGCGCGCAATAGCTGTTCGGCCAGCACGTCACCGGCCCGGGCACCGGCACGACGTAGCTCGGACCGAAGCGGCCGACGAACTGGGCGCGGGCGGGTGCGGCGGCGGCATACAGGGCGAGTGCGAGGACGATGGTCAGAAGGCGTTTCATCGTGGGGCCCCTCCAGGGGCATAACACCGACGCTAGCCCCGGGTGACGCGGCAGGCAACATGGACGTCGTGTGAAGGGCGACTCACACGATGGTTGCATCCGCTTCACCTCGACCGGCGGACATCCCAGGTCTCTTCGCCAGCGGGCGTCGGCACGCGTCTTGTTCATTCAGTCGGCATGATCGATCATGCGTTGCTCGGCCTCCTCCGCCAGCGCCCCGATTGTGGCTACCGCCTCCGCCGCCGTCTCGAGCGGCAGATGGGTACCGCGTGGGGCCTCAACCCGGGCCAGGTCTACGTCGCGCTGAAACGCCTCGCCGACCGGGGCTGCATCGTTCCCACCGCCGATCCCGAAGTGGGCGGCAATCCTGGCCGGCAGCGCTGGGCGATCACGCCGCAGGGCCAGGAGATGCTCGAGACGTGGCTCGGCCGGCCCCCGTCCGTCACCCGTCCGCCGCGTGACGAGCTGCTCGTCCGCCTCCTCGTCCTGCTGCCCGAGCAGCGTGGCCGGGCGTTGCCGCAGATCGAGCGCCTGCGGGCCTCGAGCGCGTCGCTGCGCAGCCGACTCGCGGCCGAGGCGCGTCAGCTCGACCCCGCCAGTCGCACCGACGCCGTTCGCCGCCTCGGTCTCCGCGCGGCGCTCGCCTACGTCGACGCGCAGCTGGGCTGGCTCGACGAGTGTCGGGCGCTGGTCGCGCCCGGCGCGCCGAACTGACCCCCGTCGCGTCGTCCGGCGACATCCACTACGGTGGCGCCATGGACTACGTACATCTCGGTCGGGCCGGCGTGGAGGTGAGCCGCCTCTGTCTCGGGACGATGAACTTCGGCCCGCAGACCGACGAGCCGACCAGCTTCGCGATCATGGATCGTGCGCTCGACGCCGGCATCAACTTCTTCGACACCGCCAACGTGTACGGCTGGAAGCGCGGCGAAGGGATCACCGAGCAGATCATCGGCCGGTGGCTCGCCCAGGGTGGCGGGCGTCGCGATCGCATCGTGCTGGCCACGAAGGTCTACGGGCGGATGGGCGATCGACCCAACGAGGTCCGGCTCTCGGCCTACCACATCCGTCGCGCCTGCGACGAAAGCCTGCGGCGCCTGCAGACCGATCGCATCGACCTCTACCAGATGCACCACGTCGATCGCGACACGCCGTGGGACGAGATCTGGCAGGCGATGGAGCAGCTCGTCACGGCGGGCAAGGTGCTCTACGTCGGCAGCAGCAACTTCGCCGGCTGGCACGTCGCGCAGGCGATGGGAACGGCCGCGCGGCGGAACTTCCTCGGTCTCGTCTCCGAGCAGAGCCTCTACAATCTCGCGGCGCGCACGGTCGAGCTCGAGGTCCTGCCGGCCTGCCGCGCACACGGCGTCGGGGTGCTGCCGTGGAGCCCGCTCGCCGGCGGGCTGCTCGGCGGCGTGCTGGCGAAGCTGGCAGGCGGCCGGCGGTCGAACGACCAGATCCAGAAGCGGGTGGAGCGTCAGCGCGCGCAGCTGGAGGCCTGGGAAGGGTTCTGCCGCGAGTTGGGCGCCGATCCGGCCGACGTCGCGCTCGCCTGGCTGCTGGCGAACCCGGCGGTGACGGCACCCATCGTCGGGCCGCGGACGATCGCGCAGCTCGAGGGCGCGCTGCGCGCGCTCGATCTCCGGCTCGAGCCGGCGCAGCAGAAGCGCCTCGACGCGATCTGGCCCGGCCCCGGCGGGGCGGCGCCGGAAGCCTACGCGTGGTGACGCGCGGGGGTCAGTGGTCGAACGGGAACGACTGCAGCAACGGACCGGTCCGCGTGCTGTCGTCGTAGACGTTGTAGCTGCGCCGCTCGATCCAGTCGATCTCGTCGGCCAGGGCGAGCATCGCTGCCGCGGCAAGCTCGTTGCTCACCGCCCGGGGCAGGGCGCCGTCGTAGACACGTTGCGCCGCCTGGTACGGCCCGACGCGGACGCGCAGCCAGCCGACGTCGGTCCCCTCGGTGTCGCGCACGACGGCCCGGTAGTCGCCGCGGATGTCGAGGATCGTCTGCGTCGCGCGGCTGAGGCGTGCGGGCCCGGTGCCTCCTCCCAGGCGATCGAACGTGTCGGTGAGGAGCACGGCACCCGTCACGGGCTGGAAGCGGAGGCGGATGGCATTCTCGTCCCAGCTGGACAGCACCGCCCCACCGGGTTGCGCAGACACGGAGGTCCCGTCGCGCACGGTCACGGTGCGCGCGCCGTCGACCCAATAGGCGGCGCGCACGGCGTCACCCTGCCGCCACGCGAACGCCGGATCGCCGGGACCGCGGAAGGTGTCGGCCCAGCGGATGGTGTCCGGCGGCGAGTTCGCCGGGCGGTCGATGGTGAACCGCCGGCCCTCCTGATGCGCCGCGAACGTCGCGCCGGAGTCGACGGGGACCATCCGTGGCGGGGGTCGGCAGGCGGCGAGGAGGAGCGCGAGCGCAGCGAGGCGATACACGGTACGGCATCATAGCGGCAGTCACCGGCGGATATCCATGACGGGCGACGGTGGACCGTCCCCCGCGCGCCGTGCCATGAACGGGCGGGAGGTCGGATGTCGGACACCCACGAGGTCACCAACCAGCCGCCGCCGCTCGAGGGCTGGAACCTCTTCCTGCATGATCGTGCCCTGCGCGACGCCCTGTCGCGCGAGGGGGCGGGCTGGGCCGAGGATCGCGTCACCACCTTCGGGGCGGCGTGCGGCGGCGAGCCGTTGCGATGGGGGGTGCTGGCGAACGTCAACTCCCCGGTGCTGCGCACGCACGATCGCTTCGGGCACCGCATCGACGAGGTCGAGTTCCATCCGGCGTGGCACGAGCTCATGCGGATGGCCGTCGCCCACGGGCTGCACGCGCTCCCCTGGCGCGAGCCGCGCCCGGGCGCGCACGTCGCGCGGGCCGCGCTCTTCTACCTGATGGCCCAGGTCGAGGCCGGCCACGGGTGCCCGATCTCGATGACCTACGCCGGCGTGCCGGCGATCCGGGTCCATCCGGAGCTGGCGGCGGAATGGGAGCCCCGCCTGACGTCGCTCGAGTACGACCCCCGCATGCGGCCGGCCCCCGAGAAGGCCGGCGCGCTCTGCGGCATGGCGATGACGGAGAAGCAGGGCGGCTCCGACGTCCGTGCGAACTCGACGCGAGCTACGCCGCTCACCGGCGACGAGTACGCGATCACCGGGCACAAGTGGTTCTGCTCGGCGCCGATGTGCGACGCGTTCCTCGTCCTCGCGCAGACCGAACGCGGCCTCTCGTGCTTCCTCCTCCCGCGCTGGCTCCCCGACGGCACGCGCAACCACTTCCGCATCCAGCGCCTGAAGGACAAGCTCGGCAACCGTTCCAACGCGTCGAGCGAGGTCGAGTTCGACGGCGCGTGGGCGCGGCGCATCGGTGAGGAGGGACGCGGCGTTCCGACGATCATCGAGATGGTCAACCACACGCGCCTCGATTGCGTGATCGGCGCGTCCGCGGGGATGCGACAGGCGGTCACGCAGGCGACGCACCACGCAGCGCACCGGCACGCGTTCGGCAAGCCGCTGATCGAGCAGCCGCTCATGCTGAACGTGCTCGCCGACCTCTGTCTCGAGTCCGAGGCTGCGACGACGCTCATGATGCGGCTGGCGCGCGCCTACGACGACCCGGCCGAGCGGACGTTCGCGCGGCTGGCGACCGCCGTGGCGAAGTACTGGGTCTGCAAGCGCCAGCCGCCGCTGGTGGCGGAGGCGCTCGAGTGCCTCGGCGGCAACGGCTACGTCGAGGAGTCGATCCTGCCGCGGCTCTATCGCGAAGCGCCGCTGAACGGCATCTGGGAGGGCTCGGGCAACGTCATCTGTCTCGACGTGCTGCGCGCGATGGCGCACGGCCCCGAGCCGTTCGACGCGTTCTTCGCCGAGATCGCGCTGGCGCGCGGTGCCGACCGGCGACTCGACGGCTGGGTCGAGCGCCTGCAGGCGGACCTCGGCCGTCGCGACGATCCCGAGCCGCGCGCCCGCGACCTCGTCGAGCGGATGGCGCTCGCCCTGCAGGGCTCGCTCCTCGTGCGTCACGCCGACCCCGTCGTGGCCGACGCCTTCTGCGCGTCCCGCCTCGGGGGCATGCACGGCCTCGCGTTCGGCACGCTGCCGGCCGACGTCGACGCGCGGGGGATCGTCGAGCGCGCCCGGCCGCAGCTCTGACCATGCCGGTCGAGGTGATCGGCATCGACCACGTCTACCTGGCGGTCCGCGAGCTGGCGACGTCGGAGGCCTTCTACGACACGGCGATGCACGTGCTCGGCTATCGCAAGGCGACGTCGACGATCGCAGGGGATCCCCATGTCCACTACTACAACCGGCAGTTCGGCTTCTCGCTGCGGCCGGCGCGTCCCGGCACGCCGGCGCACGATCCCTATGCACCGGGCCTGCATCACTTCTGCTTCCGGGTCGAGGACGAGCGGGCCGTCGACCGCGCGGCGGCGGAGCTCGGCGCCGCGGGTGTGGCGGTGACGCCGCCGCGTCTCTATCCGGAGTACGCGCCGGACTACTACGCGACCTTCTTCACGGATCCCGACGGCGTGCGCCTCGAGATCACGAACTTCCGCCGCGAGCGGCGCGAGCGCGCGATCAGCTCTTGGTCTTGAGCTCGGCGTCGTGCTCGGCGATGAAGGCGCGGATGTCGGCCGCCATGTCGAGAAGCCTGGTCCACTGCTCCTTGTAGAGTGTGACCGGGAAGCGACCGAGGCCATAGACGGAGACGGCGCCCTTCTCGCTCACTTTGAGACTGACGCCGCGACTCTGCGAGCGCTTGAGCCGTTCGTTCTCGGCGCGAAGTTTCGCGAGCTCGCTGGTGAGGTCCTCGTCCGCCATGCGCGAGGGATAGCAAATGCCTCCGGACGGGTATAGAGCCGCCCCGATGGCACGCGCGATCGTCGTGCACGAGACCGGCGGACCCGAGGTGCTCCGGTTGGAGACGCACGAGGTGGGGGCGCCCGGCGGCGGCGAGGTCCTGGTACGCATCGCCGCGTGCGGCGTGAACTTCATCGACGTGTACTTCCGCACCGGGCTCTATCCGCGACCGCTGCCGTTCGTCGCGGGCCTCGAGGGCGCGGGGGTGGTCGAGGCCGTCGGGGACGGCGTCACCGACCTCGCCGTCGGCGACCGCGTCGCATGGGCCTCGGTTCCGGGCTCGTATGCGGACGCCGTCGTCGCGCCGGCGAGTCTCTTGGTGAAGGTTCCGGCGGCGGTGGACGACGAGACGGCGGCCGCGGTCATGCTGCAGGGGATGACCGCGCACTACCTCGCGCACGGCACGCGGACGACGCGTCCAGGCGACGTGGCGCTGGTGCACGCCGCCGCCGGGGGCGTCGGGCTCCTCCTGGTGCAGACGCTCACGGCCGCCGGCGCCCGCGTGCTCGCGACCTGCTCGACGGACGAGAAGGCCGCGCTCGCCCGCGGGGCGGGGGCCGCCGAGGTGATCCCGTACACCCGCGTCGACTTCGCCGACGAGGCGCGCCGCCTGACCGGAGGCCGTGGCGTCGACGTCGTCTACGACGCGGTCGGGAAGACCACGTTCGACGGCAGTCTCGCGTCGCTCCGCCCGCGCGGCCTGCTCGTCCTCTATGGGCAGGCGAGTGGTCCGGTGCCGCCCTTCGAGCTGCGGCGGCTGAATGACCAGGGCTCGCTCTTCATCACCCGGCCGTCGCTCTTCCACTACGTGCAGACGCGCCAGGAGCTCGAGCTGCGCGCGATGGCGGTCCTCGACGCGATTGCCGCGGGGCGCCTGCGGGTGCGCATCGGCGGACGGTGGCCGCTGGCCGACGCCGCGGCCGCGCACCGCGCGCTCGAGGGCCGCGGCACGACGGGTAAGCTGCTGCTCGAACCGTAGCGTCAGCGAGCGGCGAGGAGCGCGCGCGCGCGGCGCGCCATGCGGCGCAGGCTCTCCTCGTCGAGGATCGCGTCGAGCTCGCCGTGCTCGAACCAGCGCAGCGCGTGGGACTCGTCGCTCAGCTCGAGGGCCTGATCCGGAGCGGCGATCAAGAGCCACCGGACGTCGTGGTGTAGATGCTCGGGCTCGTCCCCGCGCGCCGGGATCGCGTGCACGTCGAGATCGAGCGGGCCGTCGCCGACCACCGTGAGGTCGCGCAGCCCGGACTCCTCCTGCGTCTCGCGGATCGCCACCGCCAGCACGTCCGCGTCGCCGTCGGCGTGGCCGCCGACCTGCAACCAGCGGTCGAGCTTCCGGTGGTGGGTGAGGAGCACCCGGCGGTGATCGGCCGAGACGACCCAGGCGGACGCGGTGATGTGCCCCGGACGGCACGTGCGCTCGAAGCAGTCGGTGTGGGCGTGGACGAAGCGTGCGATCTGCCCCGCCCGCTCGTCGTCCTCGGGCACGCGCGCCCGGTGGGCGGCGAGCAGGTCGAGCAGTGGCCGGCGGTGCATCGGCCGTACCCTGCCACAGCAACCGTGGGGTGCGCCACGCTCGGTGGCGACGGCCCCGGCGGTTTTGGCATCGTTGCTGGATGGGGCTCCGTGCCGTGATCTTCGACCTCGGTGGTGTCGTCTTCGGGTCGCCGCTCCACGCCATCGCCGAGTACGAGCGAGAGCTCGGGCTGCCGGTGAACGCCATCAATCGGGTCGTCGTCGGCAGCGGGCCGGGTGGCGCCTGGTCGCGACTCGAGCGTGGCGAGCTGACTCTCGACGCCTTCCAGCCCGCGTTCGAAGCGGACTGCGCGGTGGTCGGCATCGAGATGTCCGCGGCGGAGATGATGCGTCGGATCGCGCTCGTCACGGCGCCGCGCCCGATCATGCTCGGCGCCATCGACCGCCTCCGGGCCGCTGAGCTCAAGGTGGCCGCCCTCACCAACAACTGGGTCAGTGACGGCCCCGACGACATGACGGCCCGCCTGCGCCCGTTCTTCGACGTCATCGTCGAATCGGCGGTCGAAGGGATGCGCAAGCCCGACCCGCGCATCTATCGGCTGACCTGCGAACGGCTCGAGGTCGCGCCCGCGGAGGTGGTGTTCCTCGACGACATCGGCGCCAACCTGAAGCCCGCGCGCGAGCTCGGCATGACGACGATCAAGGTCGTCGAGCCGGCAGAGGCGCTGGCCGAGCTCGAATCGGTCCTGGGCGTTCGCCTCGGCGACCCTATGGCCTGACCGCGGTCACGAGCCACGCCGCCGACCCGAGCCGAATGCCGTGGGGCGTCTGGTGCGGCACCAGCGCCTCGCGGATGGCGGCGACGACGCGCGTCGTAGTCGCCGCGTCGACCTCACGCAGCACCGCCGCGGCGGGACCCATCTGCGTCATGAACTCGGCCGTCGCGTCGAGCTCGCGACCCACGGTGAGCTGTTCCTCGACCGGCGCGATGTGGACGTCGCGGAAGCCGGCACGCCCGAGGATGTCGCGGACGCGATCGGGATCACCGAGGGCGAACGGCCCCGGTGCGTCGGCGGCGGGCGGCGGCGGCAACGTCACCTGCTGCGCCGCCGCCATCAGGGGAACGACCACCCACGCATTCCGCGGCAGCGGCTGCCAGCAGGCGAAGACCGCCCGGCCGCCGGGCCGGAGCGCGCGTCCGAGGTTGACGAACGCCGCCGCGGGATCGGCGAAGAACATGACGCCGAAGCGCGAGAAGAGGAGATCGAATGCGCCGGTGGGCAGGGGATGGGTCTGCGCGTCGGCCTCGACGAACGTCACGGCCACTCCCGCCTCGGCGGCCCGGTGACGGGCGAGGGCGAGCAGCGGGCCGGAGACGTCGAGGCCCGTCACCGCGCCGCTCGGCCCCGTGCGGCGCGCCAGCTCGACGGTGGTGCGTCCGCCACCGCAGCCGACGTCGAGGATACGCTCGCCGGCGCGGACACCGGCGGCTTCGAGAGCGTGCTCGCCGATCGGTGCGATCACCTGGTTGATCGCGTCGTCCATCGCGACCCATTTGGGACCGGCCGTCTCGTTCCAGTAGCGAATCTGCTCGGCGTTCGGTCCGACCGTCTCCATGGGTGCGGTTGCTAGCAGAAGCGGAGACACCGGGCTATCGTCCGCTCGTGCCCCGTTCGCTCGGCTTCGAGTTCGAGCTGCCCGCGCCCGACCCGGAGACGGGGATCGTGGCCGTCGGCGGGGATCTCGAGCCAGAGCGCGTCCTCGGCGCGTATCGCCGCGGCATCTTTCCCTGGCCGGCCGACGGCATGCCGATGCTCTGGTTCTCGCCTGCCGAGCGCGCGGTGCTCGACTTCGCCACCCTGCACGTCCCGCGCAGCCTGGCACGCGCCCGCCGCGGCAGCCCGCTCCGGCTGACCATCGACGCCGGATTTCGCGCCGTGATCCGCGGCTGCGCGACCGTGCCGCGACCAGACCAGGAGGGGACCTGGATCACGGCGGCGATGGAGCAGGCCTACGTCGGCCTGCACGACGCCGGGATCGCGCACAGCGTGGAAGCCTGGAGGGACGGCCGACTGGTGGCGGGACTCTACGGTGTCGACGTCGATGGCGCGTTCGCCGCCGAGAGCATGTTCCACGTCGAGCCGAACGCGTCGAAGATCGTTTTGCTCCACCTCGTCGAGCACCTGGCGTCGCGCGGGCTCGATTGGCTCGACATCCAGGTGCTGACTCCGCACATGGTGCGGCTCGGTGCGCGCACCATGCCGCGGGCGGCGTTTCTGCGGAGGCTCGCGGCGACGCGTCGCCGCGGCCTCCGGTTGTTCTGACGGTCGACTACTGCGGCAGGTCGGGCGCGGCGAGGTGGTCGCCCACCAGGATGCCGCAGTCGCGGTACTTCTGCTCGGTGCGTTCCGTGACCAGGCCCAGCCGCTTCAGGTTCGGCATCACCGTGTGCATGAAGGGCTCGCTGTTGATCATCGACCACTGCTCCATGCCGTGCATCATCTGCACCACGTTCTCCGGGTCGAGACCGTACTTCGGACCGAAGCGGTGGAGCATGTCGAGCTGCTGGTTCGCGTTCAGCGTCTCGAGGATGTTGAACGCGAAGTCTTCCATCTCGTTCAACTCTTCGCGGGTGGACTCCTTCACCAGCCGTCGCATCGAGAGGATGCCGAAGGCCGCATGCCGCGCCTCGTCCTGGTGGACCCGCGTGATCATGTCACGGATGAGCGGATTGTGGTTGGCGCGCTGGACGAGGTCCATGATGCCGACGGCCATGCCCTCGAACAGCGTCTGCATGCCGAGCACCTTGAGCTTCCAGGTCGGCGCCTCGAGGAGCTTGTCGAGCAGGACCTTCAGCGTCGGGTCGATCGGGTGGATCACGCCCATCTTCCGTTGCAGGAACTTCGAGAAGACCTCGACGTGGCGGACCTCGTCGATCACCTGCGAGCCCGCGTACCACTTCTGATCCATCGTCGGGCAGGCGTTGGTGAGCTGCCCGCAGAGCTGGAGCGCCGCCTGCTCGCCGTGGAGGAGCTGCGAAAAGAGATGCGCGAACTCGTCGAATGCGGCCTCGCGGCAGACCTTCTCGTCGGCGCCCATCTCGGTGAGCACGCTCGGCATGAGCGCCGCGCCGATAGGCGGGCAGAACCACTCGTCGCGTGGCAGCGGAATCGACCAGTCGAGGTCGTCCTCGGCGTTCCACTGGCCCTTCTTGCCGCGCTCGTACAGCGCGCGGAGCTCCTCGACCTCGCTGCCGTACTCCCATGTCCAGTGGAGGTCGAGGGGCACGTCCACGTCGATCTTCTTCCGCAGGGCGGCGATCGTCACCTCGTCGACGATGTCGACGACCTCGAAGCCACCGACGTCGCGGCGGTGTTCGGCGAGCAGTTTCTCCATCAGCGAATCCTCCGTGGGCGAGGGCTGTCCGGGGTGGCCCCGAGCCCGTGTCGAATCAGTGCCTTGACCTCGTCCTTGCGCCGCTGCACCTCGCTCGGGGTGAAGATCGCGCGACCGAGCAGCTCGTCGCCGAAGTCGCCCGAGGCGAAGTGGTAGATGGTGGCGCCGATCAGCGTCTGCAGGGTGTGCGGGACGCTCGCCGGTCGCAGCGCCCCGGCGGCGACGCCTTCCTGCAGGATGTCGCTCAGCGCTGCGACGATGCGGCGGATGCTCGCGTTCGCGGCCTGCTCCTCGGGCAGGTCGCCGGCGAGCTCGTCGTCCTCGAACAGCGAGCGTAGCAGGAGCCGCGCGTACGTCTGGTGCTCGGCGAGCGCGTCGATGAGCGCGTCGACGGCCCGGTCGAGCCGGACGGTCGGCGTCCCACCGGAGGCGAGCGCGACGATCAGCCGCGTCTCGATGCGCTCGAGGATGCGCGCCATCACCGCGGCGTACAGCTGCGCCTTGCTGCGGAAGTGGTGGAAGAGCGACGACTTCGACAAGCCGACTGCTTCGGCCACCTCGGCGATCCCGATGCCCATGAACCCGCGGCGCGCGAAGAGGCTCTCCGCCGCATCGAGTATCTTGTCCCTGGAAGGTTGCTTGGCGACCGCTGGCTGCATCACGACCCGCACCTCGAGTTAACCGACCGTTCGGTCGGGAGTCAAGACGGCCGACCGGGTCGGTCAGCGTCCGGGCCGGAAGAGGCCGATCACGCTGGTGTAGCCGTGCAGGAAGGTCGTGCCCCCGACGGGGCCGATCTCGCCGTTGCAGAAGAAGCCGCCGACCGGGAGCGGGCCGAGGTGTCGGCCGACGACCGTCGTGTCGTGATCCGGTTTGCCGTAGAGGCGCGCCCCGCGGCCGAGGCACGAGAAGAGCAGTGCGCCGCTCGCCGGCGTGTCGGCCGGATGCTCGGCCGAGTAGCGGTCGAGGGCCAGGCCGAGGTCGGCAGCAGACGTCGCGGCGTCGCGCAGGTGGAACTGGACGATCATCCCTGGCCGTAGCGAGGCGCCGACGGCGAGGGCGCCGCTCTCCGCGTCGAGCCCGAGCAGATTGCGGACGAGGAAATCGCCCTGTCCGTACCGCGGCTGCCGGTCGCGCATGACCACACCGACGAACAGCGACTGCCGGAACAGCGCGCGATCCGCCGGTGCCGCCCGGGCATAGAGCTCGCGGACCACCTCGACGGCGCGGCGGCCATCGACCTCGCGCAGCAGCGACCCGTCCGCGGCCGTCACGAACATCGGCTCGCCGATCGGACGGCACCCCTGGGCGACGATCGTGTCCATCGCGACGTCACCCGCGAGGACCACTCCCGCCAGCCCGGCGCGCTCGCAGCGGTCGTCGACGAAGAACGCGGTATCGCCCGGCGCGCGCCCGCCGCTCGCCAGGCCGCCGATCAACCGCCCCCCGGGGAACACGGCGTCGAGCGCGCGGACGGCGCGCTCCGTATCGCAGGTGAAGGGATCGGGCAGCACGAGAACGCTCCTCGCCCGGATCGCCCATCGCTGGCCGAGGGCGGGGATGCGGTCGAGGCCATCGGGCGGGAGGTGGAAGGTCTCGACCTCGACGTCGGGCAGGACGGCGGCGGTCACGGCCAGGGCCGCGCCGTCCTCCACTTCGTGTGCCTCGCCGATCACGCCGCGGGCGGAGCAGCCGAGCAGGCGCGCTCCGGGGAACCGCTGCCCCAGCAGTGCCGGAAGTCCGTGCCACCTCGCGGCATGCTCGGGTGACGCGAACGCCAGCAGCAGGTCGGGACGCGCGCCATCGAGTGCCGCGTCGATCCGATCGCCGACCTCAGTGACCGCCGCCGCCAGGTCCGGCGCCGGCGACAGGGCGGATGCCCAGCGCATGGTCGGAGGCTTAGCACATCGGCTCGCGGCGCGAAGCGCCCGCCGTCAGGCGAGGTCGGGCGGGGTGACCCGGGCGATCCATGCCGCGTAGTCCCCGTCGTAGCCGACGGCCCGCTGCCGCGCCTGCACGTGCTCGACGAGCGCCGCCGCGCGCGCCGGATCGAGCGCCGGGCGCGTGCCGACCCATCCGGCGATGTGCGTCGCCTGCGTGCGGATGCGCTCGCTCGCATCGGCGAGCAGCTCGCCTTCCGCCGCGTGTCCGCCGTCGAGGCCGAGGAACGATTCGATGACGTGCGTCGTCACGCGCACGCTGTGCTTGCGGGACGCGATGATGTTGCCCTTGCCGGTGACGACGTTGCCGGCGCCGAACACGGTGTCGTAGCCCTCGATACGACCGAGCTGGGGATCGGAATAGCGGTAGAGGACGTCGCGCTGGGGGATGCCGGCCATCGGCTCGGGGACGCTGCCGATCGAGCTGATGACCAGCGGTGCGCGCACGTCCTCGAAGACGCCGGCCACGGGGACGGCCGCGCCGTTCTCGACCCGGGTCTCCTGGAAGCGGAGTCCCACCAGCTGCTCGCCCTCGACGAGGAGTCCGACGGGCAGGCGCAACGGGCGCACGGAGAAGCAGTACTTCTGCTGTGCCTTCTCGAGGATCTTCCGGCGTGTCGCCTCGAACTTCTGCGCCCGGGCGGCGTCGATGCCCTCCGGCATCTCGGCGAGCGGCATGTCCTCGATGCGCCGGCGATAGAAGAGCGTCGCCCCGCGCAGGCCGAGGGTCGCCCAGTCGAGGCCGTGATGGGCGAGGGACTCGGGGATGCCCTCGTGCTCCAGCTCGATCACGTCCGCGGTGATGCCCCGCGCCGCCAGCGCCGCGCGAGTCGTCTCGAGCTGCAGCACCTTGAGGACGTCGATCGACGCGAGCCCACCGCCGACGACGATGGCGCCGTCGCGCGCCTCGTAGCGCGGTCCGTCGTACTTCGCCTCGGGGTAGTGGTTGAACCAGTAGATGAACGGGTTCTGGTAGAGGAGCCCGCGACCCAGGAAGCGTTCGGCGCCCTCCAACCCGAGCGGCCGGTCACGCCACGCCCCGTGTGCGAGCACCACCGCGGTGAATCCCCAGTCGTTGACGAGTTCGCGGAAGTCGACGTCGCGTCCCGATCTTCGTCCGCGGCACGAAGTGTACCAGCGGATGGGACAGGCGTTCGTTGATGGTCTCGTACTCCTTCTGCCGGAGCTTCACGTGCCACCGCGGCAGGCCGTCCTCGATCTTGCCGTACGGGCGCACGTTCTGCTCGAAGACGACCACCGCGATGCCGCGGCTCGCCAGCAACCCGGCAGCTTCGGCGCCGGCAGTGGCGCCGCCGACGACGGCGACGACGTGCTTGGGGGAGGGGGGGCTCATGCGACCGCGGACCATAGACCAGAACGCGCGCCGATGGGTAGCGCCCCCGAGCGGTTTGCATCGGTCGCCCGATCGGTCACGATGCGCGGCCGTGAGCCGATCCGCACCACCACGCGGTCCACACAGCATCACCTTCCGCGTCGCGGATGGCTTCACGCTGGTGGCCGACGCCTTCGGCGATCCGGCGGCCGCGCCGGTCGTCCTGCTGCATGGTGGGGGACAGACCCGACATGCCTGGGGCGGCACCGCAGCGGCGCTGGCCGCGGAGGGGTGGTACGCGATCGCGCTCGACATGCGCGGCCACGGCGAGAGCGAGCGTGCGCCCGACGGCGACTACTCGATCGAGGCCTTCGCGCGCGACCTCACCTCGGTCGCGGGCACGTTGCGGCAACCACCCGTGGCCGTGGGCGCGTCGCTCGGCGGGCTGGCGTCGCTGCTGGCTGCAGGCGAGTCGTCGCACCCCGTCGTGTCCGCCGTGGTGCTGGTCGACATCGCGCCACGGATGGAGGCCGCGGGTGTGGAACGCATCGTCGGCTTCATGCGTGCCCACCCGGAGGGCTTCGCCAGCCTCGAAGAGGCGGCGGACGTCGTCGCCGCATTCACGCCACACCGTCCCCGTCCGCGCGATCTCAACGGCCTGCGGAAGAACCTCCGGCTCGGAAGTGACGGACGATGGCGGTGGCATTGGGACGAGCGGATGATGTCGGGCGATCGTCCGCCGAATGCCATCCACGCCGCCGCCCGGCTCGAGGCGGCGGCGCGTGCGCTCCGCGTTCCGGCGCTGCTGGTCCGGGGACGCATGAGCGACGTCGTGAGCGAGGAGGGTGCGCGCGCGTTCCTCGCCCTCGTGCCACACGCACGCTACGCCGACGTCTCCGGCGCCGGACACATGGTCGCCGGCGACCGGAACGATCCGTTCACCGACGCGGTCCTCGGATTCCTTTCGACCGAGGTCCGGCCGGCTCGCGCATAGGAGGGTTCCCCTCCTAGTAGGCGGTCGAGAAGCCGCGATCGGTGATGTCGAGGGCGCTGCGGTCGCCGCCGAGGATGGTCGCGACCTTGGCGTGGACGCCGGGGAGGATGAAGTTCGCGAAGAACTTTCCGGCCATGACCTTGCCCGAGTAGAAATCGTGGTCCTCGGCGCTCTGGTCGTCGCTCTCGCGCCGGAGCTTGCCTTCGGCGACGCGCGCCGCGTCGAGCAGGAGGTGCGCGACCGTCACCTCGGCCATCACCTCGAGGAAGAGGTTCGCGACCAGCGTGACGTGGTCGATCTTGCCGCTCATGAAGAACTCGACCAGGCCGTTCGCCGCGCGCTGGAGGGCGTCGGCGGCCTCTCCGAGCGCCTGGACCTCCTTGCCGATCCCCGGGTCCTTGTCGTGGGCGACGACGAACTCGGTGATCTCCCCGAGGAACTCGCGGAAGGGCTCGCCGCCCTCGGCCGGCAGCTTCCGGGAGACGAGGTCGAGCGCCTGGATGTGGTTCGTCCCCTCGTAGATCGAGAAGATCTTGGCGTCGCGGCAATACTGCTCGACCGGATTGTCCTCGACGAAGCCTGCGCCACCGTACGTCTGGATGGCGAGCTCCGCGATGTGGAAGGCCTGGTCGGCGCAGTAGGCCTTCACGATCGGCGTCAACAGGTCGACCTGGGCGTGATGGTGATGCGCCTTCGCCGGATCGCGCTTCTCGAGCGCCTCGGCGAGGTCGACGTGCAGCGCCAGCTTCACCGCGAGTGTCCGCATCCCTTCGACCTTCGCCTTCATCTCGAGCAGCATACGACGGACGTCCGAGTGCTCGAGAATGGCGACGCGCGGGGCGTTCGGATCCTTGAAGCTCTTGGCCGACGACCCCTGCTGCCGCTCGCGAGCGTACGCGAGCGCGTTCAGGTACGCCGTCGAGGCGACCGAGAGGCCCTGGATGCCTACGGCGATGCGGGCGCCGTTCATCATGCGGAACATCTGGCGGATGCCCATGTGCGGCTGGCCACCGACGAGGATGCCACGGCACCGGCCGTTCTCGCCGAAGTTCAGCACCGCGGTGGCGGAGGCGCGGATGCCCAGCTTGTGCTCGATCGACGCGGTGACGACGTCGTTGTCCTCGCCGAGCGATCCGTCGCGGTTCACCCACCGCTTCGGGACGATGAAGAGGGACAGGCCCTTGGTGCCGGCCGGCGCGCCCTCGATCCGGGCGAGCACGAGGTGGATGATGTTGTCGGTCAGGTCGTGGTCACCGGCCGAGATCCAGCACTTCGTGCCGGTGATGGCGTAGACGTTCCCCTCGAGGTGCCGCGCCTTGCTCTTCGCCGCACCCACGTCGGATCCGGCTTGCGGCTCCGAGAGGCACATGGTTCCCGCGAAGCGTCCGTCGAGCAGCGGCGGCAGGAAGCAGTGCCTTGTCCTCTGGCAACGCCCAGATCTGCAGGAGGTCGAGGGCGCCGTGGGTGAGGCCGGGATACATCTGGAAGGCGGTGTTCGCCCCGCTCTGGAGCTCTTGCAGCACGCAGTGGATCGCGTGCGGACCGCCGTAGCCGCCGGCGTCCTGCGGAACCGGGAACGCGACGAAGCCGAGCTCGGCCTGCTTCTTCCAGGCCGCCTTGAAGCCGGTGGGCGTGCGGACCTGTCCGTTCTCGAGCCGACACGCCACCCGATCCGCCGGGGCGTTCAGCGGCCCGGTCACCTCGGTGACGAACCGCACGCACTGGGCGATGACGGCGTCGCACTCCTCGCGCGAGAGGTGCGCGAACCGTTCCAGCGCGAAGAGCTGCTGCACCTGCAGGTGCTCGTACAGCGTGAACTGGATCGCGCGTAGGTCGGTCTTGAAGAAGTTGAGCGCCGTCTCGGCCATCGGGGGTCGTCCTCCCGGCAGATGCGTATCTTATGACGCATCGCGCGATGGCCCATGTATGTCAAGGGAGATTACACCCCCGGCATGGCCACTTCGCTCACGATCCGGACCGCGGGTCCCGAGGACGCGACGACCATCCACGAGTTCATCCGGGCACTTGCCGCCTACGAGCGGGAGCCGGGCGCCGTCCTGGTGACCCCAGCGATGCTGCGGGAGCAGCTGGCGGGGTCGCGCCCTCCCTTCGAGTGTCTGCTGGCCGAGATTGCCGGCCGGCCGGTCGGCTTCGCCGTGTTCTTCGCCACCTACTCGACGTGGCGTGGGGTCGAGGGCATCCACCTCGAGGACCTGTTCGTGGTCGAGGCGGAGCGCCGCCATGGGGTGGGCCGGGCGCTCGTCGCTCGGGTCGCACGGATCGCGCGAGAGCGGGGCTGCGCGCGGCTCGAATGGGCGGTGCTCGACTGGAACGCCCCCGCGATCGCGTTCTACCGTCGCCTCGGTGGTGAGGCGCTCGACGCATGGACCACGTGGCGTCTCGCCGATGCGGCCCTCGACGCGCTGGCCGTCGCATCGTAGCATCCGCGGCGTGCGGTTCCCTGGACGTGCTTCGCTCGGCGTCGTGCTCGTGACGGCGCTGCTCGTCGGGTGTGCGGGGCGCGCGCCGATCGGGTCGCCGTTCGCGCGGCGTTCGCGAACCGCGAGCGGGGGCAAGGCCGACTACAGCGAGGCGGCCTTCGCGCGGAAGACGATTCCGTCGTATCGCGTCGCGGTCGGTCCGGACGGCCGGCCCGTCGATACGGTGATCGGGCAGACCCGAGAGTACCGCGTCCGACAGGGGGACACGCTGCTCGACGTCGCGCGTCTCTACGACCTCGGCTACAACGAGATCGTCGCCGCGAACCCGGGGGTCGATCCGTGGATCCCGAAGGTCGGGATCGACCATCGTCCTGCCGACCGCCTGGGTGCTGCCGTGCTGTACCTACGACGGCATCGTCCTCAACATTCCCGAGATGCGCCTGTTCCTCTATCGGCGCGAGCCGAGCGGCCTGACGGTCGTCACGTATCCCGTCGGACTCGGCCGCGATGACCGGCGGACGCCGCGCGGCCGCTTCCGCGTGACCACCCGCACGGTGAATCCCACGTGGGTGATTCCCGAGTCGATCCGCCGCGAGCACATCAAGGAGCGGGGCGACCCGCGTCGCGTCATCGCCGGGGGCGCGCCGGACAACCCGCTCGGCAAGTACCGGCTGAAGCTCGACAGCGCGGCGCCGTACGGCATCCACGGCACCGACATCCCGTGGGGCGTCGGGATGCAGGTCGAGCCACGGTTGCGTCCGGCTCTATCCCGAGGACATCGAGCGCCTGTACCCGCTCGTGCCCACTGGGACGCCAGTCGAGTTCAGCTATCAGACCGTCAAGGTCGGCAAGCGGGACGGTGCCACCTGGGTCCAGCTGTCCGACGACATCTACAAGCAGGGGCCGCGGACCCCGGACGCGAAGCTCGCCGTCCTGAGGCAGCGGGTCGGCGATGCGGATATCGACCAGCGCCTCCTGACGAGCGCGATCCAGAGCCCGCGTGGCTATCCGGTAGCGGTGTCGCGCAGACGCTGGCGCCCGTGGGTGTTCAGAGCGGGCCCTTGACCTCGGTCTCGAGTGCGCCGCCGTCGCGCCGCATGTCGAGCGGCACGTACGAGCGGGCGTTCGCGCCGACGTAGAGCTGCTTCGGCCGGGCGATGCGCTGCTCCTCGTCGCGGACCAGCTCGGCCCACTGGGCCATCCACCCCGTGACGCGTGGAATCGCGAACAGCACCGGGAACATCTCCGTGGGGAATCCCATCGCGTCGTAGATGATGCCCGAGTAGAAGTCGACGTTCGGGTAGAGCTTGCGGCTGATGAAGTAGTCGTCCTGCAGCGCGATGCGCTCGAGCTCGAGCGCGAGATCGATCAGCGGATTCTTCCCCGTCACCTCGAATACCTGGTACGCCAGCTCCTTGATGATCTTCCCGCGCGGGTCGTAGTTCTTGTAGACGCGGTGACCGAAGCCCATCAGGCGCCGCTCACCGGCCTTCACCTGCTTGATGATGGCCGGCACCTGATCGACCGTGCCGATCTCGCGCAGCATGCGCACGACTTCCTCGTTGGCCCCGCCGTGCCGCGGGCCCGAGAGCGCCGCCGCGGCGCCCGCGATCACCGCGTAGGGATCCGCGAGCGAGCTGCCGATCACGCGCGCGGCGGTCGTCGAGCAGTTCTGCTCGTGATCGGCGTGCAGGGTGAAGAGGACGTCGAGTGCGTGCTCGAGGACCGGATCGGGCCGGTACTTGAGCTCGGTCATCTTGAACAGCATGGCGAGGAAGTTGCCGGTGTACGACAGGTCGTTGTCCGGATAGACGTACGGCAGCCCGCGGCTGTGGCGATAGGCGAACGCCGCGATGGTCGGCATCTTGCCGACGATGCGACGGGTCTGGGTGCGTCGCGACTCGAGGTCGTTGATGTGCTTGGCCTCGGGGTAGAACGTCGACATCGCGCCGATCGTCCCGATGAGGATGCCCATGGGATGCGCGTCGTAGCGGAAGCCCTCGATGAAGCGCTTCACGTTCTCGTGCACCATCGTGTGCATCGTGATGTTGCGCTTCCACATCGCGAGGTGGGACGTCGTCGGCAGTTCGCCCTTGACGATGAGGTACGCGACCTCGAGGTAGTTGCTCTTCTCGGCCAGCTCCTCGATCGGGTAGCCGCGATAGCGGAGGATGCCACGGTCGCCGTCGATGTAGCTGATGCTGCTCTTGCAGGCGGCGGTGTTGGCGAACGACGGGTCGTAGCTGACCAGGCCCGGGTCGTCCGCTCCGGCCCGGATCTTCGACAGCTCGGTCGCGTGGATCGCCCCGTCGGCGATGGGGATCGTGTACTGCTTGCCCGTGCGATTGTCGGTGACCGTCAGCGTGGATTCCGCCATGCTTCCTCTTACAGCGCCGCCGGGCGCGGTGGAAGCACGCGGCCCTTGCCGGGTCACCCGCCGACCGAGTACAACCCGCGACCGAAATGACGGTCGAGGATCTGAAGCGGCATCTCGTCGACGTGTGCCACCGAGCGAGCGAGCGCTGGCTGACGTCGGGCTCCGGCGGCAACATCAGCGTGCGCATCCCGGGCACGGATCGCTACCTCTGCACGGCCACCGGCGTCACCTTCCGCGACACGGCCACGGAGAACGTGATCGAGATGGACCTCGCCGGGCGCCAGCACGGCGGCGACGGCAAGCCGTCGAAGGAGTATCGCTGGCACGCCGGCGTGCTCGCGGCGTGCCCAGACGTCCACGGGGTGGTGCACACGCACTCGACCGCCACCATGGCCTTCGGCATCCTCGGCATGACGCCCCCGCACATGACCGGTCAGGCGCGCGCGCATCTGGGCGCGATCCAGATCGTGCCCTACGCGGACGCGGGCTCGGAGCGGCTTCGCGACCTGGTCGTCGACGTGTATGGCCGCGCGCCGGGAACCCGCATCGTCCTCCTCGCCCATCATGGGCTGGCGGCGACGGGTCCGTCGCTGCTCGAGGCCTACAACCGGGCCGAGATCGTCGAGGATTCGGCGCAGGCCTACCTGCACTGCCGACTCCTCGGGCGCGAGCCCGACCTCGACTTCTAGCGGCCGACCATATCCACGTAGACGAAGCCGTCCCGCTCGACGGTACACCCGGGCCGCACCGGGATCGGCGCAGCGAACATCGGACCCGCGTGGCCGAAGGTACCGCTCCGGGGGGTGGCGCGAGCGCTCGCGGTTCCGCAGGATGGCGTCGATGCCGACCCGAGTACGGCAACGAGAATTCGGCGCCGGAGGGCGACCGGTCGCCGTGATCGGGCAGGGGACGTGGGCGCTCGAGCGCGACGATCGGACCGAGGCGATCGCGGCCCTGCGCCGCGGGTTGGACCTCGGCCTCACCCACGTCGACACGGCGGAGATGTACGGCGACGGGCGCGTCGAGACGTTCGTCGGCGAAGCGATCCGCGGCCGTCGAGACGAGGTCTTCCTGGTCTCGAAGGTCCTGCCGCAGCACGCGACGCCGGCCGGGATGCGACGGGCGTGCGAATCGAGCCTGCGGCGGCTCGGGACCGATCGGCTGGACTGCTATCTCCTGCACTGGCCCGGCCGCCACCCGCTCGCGGCCACCATCGAGACCTTCGAGGCGCTGGTGGCCGAGGGACGGATCGCGTCGTGGGGCGTCAGCAACTTCGACGTCGACCTGCTCGACGAGGCGTTGCGGATCGCGGGTCCGGGCCGGATCGCCTGCAACCAGGTCCTCTACCACCTGGAAGAGCGCGCCATCGAGTACGCGGTGGCGCCGTGGTGCGCGCGACACGGGGTGGCGCTGGTCGGATACAGTCCCTTCGGCTCCGGCGTCTTCCCGTCGCCGCGCAGTGCGGGCGGGAAGGTGCTCGCCGCGATCGGCACCGCACGCGGAGCGACGCCTCGGCAGGTGGCGCTCGCATTTCTCACGCGGGATCCGGGGACCTTCGCGATCCCGAAGGCCGGACGCGCCGCGCACGTCGACGACAACGCGGGCGCCGCCGGGCTCGCCCTCTCCACCGACGAGGTCCGACGGCTCGACGCCGCGTTCCCGGCGCGGCGCCGTCGCACGCTGCCTACGAGCTGAGCGGCGCGCCCGCGATCCAGCGCGCGACCGTCGTCCACAGCGCGTCGAACCGCGTGCGATCGAACGCCGAGCCGCTCACCAGCCAATCGAAGTGCGGCGGATCGAGGGTGGGTCCGTTGAAGTGACCGATCACGTCGAGGTGGTCGCCCAGCGTGGCATGGATGACCTCGCCCCACACCTGCGACAGCGTCGGCACGACGCCGTCGTTCGCGCCGCTCTCGGGCAGTTCCCCGAATGCGGCGCTGAGACGTGCGCTCTGCGCCGACGTCAGCGACGGCAGATGCGCCCCCATCGCGCCCGCCGTCAGGCGATGGAGCGCGAGATACAGGAGGTGCGTCGCCTGCGCCGTCGGATCGAGTCCCGCCGTGATCGCGGAGCCGAGCCCCGGCTTGCGCCCCATGCTCACCACCGAGGCTCCGCGCACGCCTGGCCGGTCGACGGCCGAGGCGTTGAAGACGTCCATGCCCTCGGGCGTGAGCTGCGGCATGAGGTCGCGGTCGACGGCGACCTCGCTGAAGAACGTCTCCAGCGCCAGCCGTCGTTCGGTCGAGAAGTCGCCGAGGAGTTGATCGAAGAGCTGGTCCAGCAGGGCGCTGTTGATGCCCAGATGACGGTCGACGCGCGCGAACATGGCGCCGAGCCGCAGCACGGCCGAGATCGGCACCCGACCGAAGCGCAGGACGTGGATGGTCAGGATGGAGAGCAGGCGCAGGAGCTGCTGGCCGAGGAGGCTGGTGAAGAACCCTGCCAGTGGGGTCCCGTAGTGCGGCGTCGCGACGGTGACGATGCTCGCGAGCGGGGCGGTCAGCCTCGGCACGTCGAGGTCGGTCGGCAGCGTGACGCTGGGGGTCGCGACCAGGCGGACGTCGAGGCCGCCGCTCGAGTGTCCCACGAGGTGCAGCGGTCCGTCGCCGCCGGCGCTCGCGATCGCCTCGAGGACGCGCACGGCGCGCCGGCGGAGCGACGACGTCGGATATGTGGCGACGACGGTGATCTGCGGGTCGATCCCGAGCGTGGGGCAGATCGCCTGGAGATGATCGCGGACGTGACCGAAGTAGCGGACGTCGCCGAGGTTCGCGAAGCCGAAGAAGCCCGGGACGAGGACGATGCGATGGACCGCCGGCATCGGTCCGGCGCTCTTAGCACGGGCCGGGCCTTGAAGCGCCAGGCGGGTTCGGCGACAGTTCGCGCCGTGGACGCGCTCGACGACCTCGGGACAGCCTGGCGTGATGCCAGGCGCGTCGTGGTGCTCACCGGCGCGGGCCTGTCGACCGCGTCGGGCATCCCGGACTTCCGTTCGCCCGGCGGGCGCTGGGCGACGTACCGTCCGGTGCCGTTGCCGGAGTTCCTGGCGCGCGAGACCGCGCGTGCCGAGTACTGGCGCTACAAGGGCGAGACCTGGCGGGTGATCCGTGCCGCGCGTCCCAACCCGGCGCACGACGCGCTCGCGGCGCTGGCCGCCGCCGGATGCGTGGACCTCCTCGTGACGCAGAACGTGGACGGGCTCCACGAGCGCAGCGGCATCGACGGTACTCGCCTCATCAACGTCCACGGCAGCGACGCGGCGGTCGTCTGCATGACGTGCGGCAAGCGCGCCGATCGGACGACCGCGCAGGCGCAGTGGGAAGCAGGGACGGCCGTGCCACGGTGCGAGTGCGGCGGCCCCTGGAAACCGGCGACGATCTCGTTCGGACAGCAGCTCGTACCCGCCGACCTCGACCGCGCGATGCACGCCGCGGCGGCGTGTGATCTGTTCGTCGCGGCCGGTACCTCGCTGGTCGTGGGCCCGATCAACCAGATGGCGCCGCTGGCGCACGGCGGCGGCGCGCGGGTCGCCATCCTGACGGCGTCCGAGACGCCGTACGACGATCTGGCGACGTGGCGGATCGACGGGCCGCTCGAGGTCGTGCTGCCGGCGCTGCAGTCGCGCGTGCTCGGGTGATTCCTATGGCCGCCGGAGGCGCGCGAGCGTTGCGCCCCAGCTGCCGCGATCGAGTGGGGCGTCGGCGAAGGATTCGACGAGCGGGTGCGCGGCCAGTACGCGCCGGACGGCCTCCCTTTGCGTGCCCGTGCCCTTGCCGTGGATCAGGCGGACCTCCCGATGGCCCGCGGCCGCGGCGGCGTCGAGGTAGTCGGCGACGACCGACGCGACATCGCGCGGTGCGAACGCGTGCAGATCGAGCGCGTCCTCGATCGGGACGACGACGGGCTTCACCAGCGCGCCGACTTCCCCTGGGCGATCGCCTGCGACAGCTGCTTCGCGAGCGTCGCGTCCAGGGGCTCGAGCTTCACCAGGATCGCTTTCGCCTCGTCGGACTTCCCCATCTCGACGTACGCCTCGCCGAGGTATTCGAGCGCCTGCGGGAACTCGGGACGCAGGTCGAGCGCGCGGCGGTATGCCAGGACGGCGTCGGCGAATCGCCGCTGCATCTTGAGACTGTGGCCGAGGCCGTTCCACGCCTCGGCGAATCCGGGCTTCGCCTGCACTGCCAGCCGATAGAGCGTCTCGGCCTTCGTCCAGTCCTTCGCCGCTACGGCCGCGTTGCCGGCGTTGTAGCGCTCCTCCGCGCTCGGCGTTCCGCCGGCCGGACGGGGCGGTTCCTTCGCCGAGCCCGCGCCCGCGGCACCGGCGGAGCGGGCGATCAGCATGGCGGTGAGGACGGTGACGACGATGGCGACGGGACGCATGACACCGGCGTAGCAGAGCCGCCACGGTCACGCACGAGCAGGCCGACCACGGGGGACTGGCCGGGCGTACGACCCGGTGGTAGCTGGGGAGGCATGCCGGCACACCAGTTCGAGGCGGAGGTCACGTGGCGCGAGGGCGGGGAAGGCGTCGCCGCCAGCACCCATCGGGTCGCGTTCGCGGGACGGCCGCCGCTCGAGGTGTCGGCGGCGCCGCAGTACAAGGGCGACCCGTCGCGCCTGAATCCGGAAGAGCTGTTCACCGCTGCCGTGGCGTCGTGTCAGCTGCTCACCTACCTGGCGCTCGCGCAGCGTGCCGGGCTGCGTGTCCTGGCCTACGAGGACCGGCCGGTGGGCACGCTCGCGATCGCGGACAAGAAGATGCGGATCACCGAGGTCGTCCTCCGCCCGCGCATCACGCTCGCTCCGGGGGGGGACGTCACCAAGGCCCGCGCGCTCGTCGAGCAGGCGCACGAGGGCTGCTTCGTCGCCAACTCGGTCTCCTGCGCCGTCCGCGCCGAGCCCGAGATCGTCAGCGGCTGAGGCGCTTGCGGAGGAAGTAGCTCGCGTGGCCCGGCGGGTGGTCCTCCATCACGCCGAAGACGCGATAGCCGCGGCGCTCGTAGAATCCGGGACCCGCCTGGAACGTGAAGGTGTCGAGGAACGCGCCGACGGCGCCGTGGTCCGCCGCCCACGCCTCGGCTGCCGCCAACAGTCGGCTCGCGTGGCCCTGGCGGCGGAGCGTCTCGTCCACCCAGATCGTCGTCACGTGCAGCCACCGTCCCCAGACGTGCGCCAGCAGCCCACCGCGCAGCTGGCCGTCGTCGTCGCGTAGCAGCATGGTGCACGGACCCCAGTCGTTGTAGCCGACCTGCGCGACGTTGAACGCGCCGAGCCGGTCCTCGATCGCCTCCCGATCCGCGGGCGACGCGTCCGGCGCGTGCTCCATCCGGATCGTCACAGCAACGTGCCGCCGAGGATGACGCTCGCGACCGTGAAGTAGATGACGATGCCGCTCACGTCGACGAGCGTCGCCACGAACGGCGCCGAGGCACTGGCGGGGTCGAAGCCCAGCTTCGAGAGGATGAGCGGCAGGAGCGAGCCGGCGAGCGTTCCCCAGGTGACGACGCCGACGAGGCTCAGGGACACCGTCATCGCGATCAGCCGGTAGTGCTCGCCGTACATGCCGAAGAGGCCCTGCCACGCCATGATGCGGAGGAACCCGATCCCGGCGAGAATCCCGCCGAGCGTGAGACCGGCGGCCAGCTCGCGGCGGACGACGCGCCACCAGTCGCGCAGCTTGACCTCGCCGAGCGCGAGCGCGCGCACGACCAGAGTCGAGGCCTGCGATCCCGAGTTGCCGCCGCTGGAGATGATGAGGGGGACGAAGAGTGCCAGGACGACGGCCCGCGCGATCTCGCCTTCGAACCGGCCCATGGCGGTCGCGGTCAGCATCTCGCCGATGAAGAGGGCCGCGAGCCAGCCGCCGCGCTTGCGGATCATGCGCCAGAAGCCGATCTCCAGGTAGGGGGCCTCGAGGGCCTCCATGCCGCCGATCTTCTGGATGTCCTCCGTCGCCTCCTCGCGCACGACGTCGACGATGTCGTCGACCGTCACGATGCCCTTCACCCGATGCTCGCGGTCGACGACCGGGATCGCCAGGAAGTTCGTGTCGGCGAACAGCTTGGACAGGGCCTCCTGGTCCATGTCCTCGTCGGCGGTGACGACGGCGGCGCGCATGATGTCGCGCACGGTCTTCTCGGGCTGCGCCGAGAACAGCTCGCGGAAGGACACGACGCCCAGCAGCCGCTGCTCGGGGTCGAGGACGTAGACGTAGTACACGGTCTCCGCCCGCTCCATCGCCTGCCGGCGCAGGTACTGGATCGCCTCGTCGACGCGCATGTCGGGGCGCAGCCGGGCGAAGTGCGGATTCATGAGACCGCCGGCATCGTCCTCGGCGTACGCCAGCAGCGCGGCGACGTCCTTCCGCGCCGGCTCGTCGAGGAGAGCGAGCAGTGTGTCGCGGTCCTCCTCCGGCGCCTCCTGGAGGACGTCGGCGGCATCGTCGGGTGGCAGCAGGCGCAGCCACGAGCGGCGCTCGCCGGGCGACATCTGGAGGATCACCTCGGCCTGATCGCGCGCCGCGAGGGACAGCAGGAAGGACTCCGCCTCGGCATGAGGCAGGAGTCGGAGCCCTTCCAGCCGTTCCTCGGGCGACAGGACCGCCCACGCGTCCTGCAGCTCCTGCGCGAGGAGGCTGCGCTCGCGCGCCTGCTCGACGGCGAGCCCGGTCATGAGTGCGACACCTCGGACCTCCTTCCGCCCGGGCCGGCGGAGGGAGCCAGCATGCGCCGCGGGCGGGCCTTACGAGACTTGCGGCCGACTTGGGCCGTCGACGTTCATACCCGTGCGCCTGATACCGCGGCCCGCGGCGAGGGTCCAGCGTCGCGGGCGGGTGGCTTCGGGGCGGGGTGGGGTGCTAGGGCGGCGCCATGGAGGATGCGGGGCGATTCGCGGGGCGCGTCGCCTTGGTCACGGGCGGGGCCTCGGGCATCGGCGCAGCGACGGCGCAGCGTCTCGCCGCCGAGGGAGCCCGCGTGGTCGTCGCGGACATCGACGATGCGGGAGCGTCCGCGGTCGTGGCCGCGATCGCCGCCGGCGAAGGCAGCGCCGTCGCCGTGCACGCCGACGTCACCCGCGAGGAGGACGTCGAGGGCATGGTGCGCCTGGCGACGGAACGCTTCGGCCGGGTCGACGTCCTCCACAACAACGCGACCCGCGGCGTGTGGGCGCCGCTCGCGGAGCTGTCGCTGGAGGCGTGGAACCAGACCGTGGCGGTGAACCTCACCTCGTACTTCCTCGCCACCAAGCGCGTCCTGCCGATCATGATCGCGCAGGGCGGAGGCGTGATCGTGAACATGTCGTCCGCCGCCGCCATCCTGGCCGAGGAAGGGCTCACGCCGTACGCCGCCGCCAAGGCCGGGGTGATGAGCCTCACGCGCTCGACGGCGGCCGAGTACGGACGCCACGGTGTCCGCTGCGTGTGCGTCGCTCCGGGCGCGATCGAGACGCCGCCGACGCAGGCGTTGCTCCGCGCCGTCGACGGCGTGCGCGAGCGGATGACCCGCGCCATCCCGCTCGGTCGCCTCGGGCGCGCCGACGAGGTCGCGAGCCTGGTCGCCTATCTCGCGTCGCCGGAGGCGTCGTTCCTGACGGGGGCGACGTACCTCGTGGACGGCGGTGCGATGGCGACCCGGGCGTTGCGTCTGCTCGGGGACTGACCCCAATGATCGAGGAGGGAGGGAGCGGATGACGGGACTCGCACGGTTCGAGGGGACGGTCTACGCGCTGCTGCGGATCATCGTCGGCCTGCTGTTCTTCTGCCATGGGTTGCAGAAGCTCGGCGGCGTGTTCGGCGGAACACCGCCCGAGGCGCCTGCATTCGTCGTCTGGGTGGCGGGCTCCATCGAACTGGTCGGCGGGTTCCTGGTCGCGATCGGGCTCTTCACCCGATGGGCCGCGTTCGTCTCGAGCGGGCTCATGGCATTCGCGTACTTCATGGCGCACCAGCCGAGGGGTGCGTTGCCGATCACGAATCAAGGTGAGCTCGCCGTCGTCTACTGCTGGCTGTTCCTCTACATCGCCGCGCGCGGCGCGGGACGGTGGAGCGTCGACGGAGAGCGAGGATGATCACCGTCCGCCCGGCGTCGGAACGTGGCCGCACCCACATCGACTGGCTCGACAGCCGGCACACGTTCTCGTTCGGCGAGTATCACGACCCGCGGCACATGGGCTTCCGCGGGCTGCGCGTGATCAACGACGACCGCGTCGCGCCGGGGGGCGGCTTCGCCACGCACGCGCACCGCGACATGGAGATCGTCACCTACGTCCTCGAGGGCGGCCTGCAGCACCGGGACAGCCTCGGCACCGGTTCGATCATCCGACCCGGCGACGTGCAGCGGATGACCGCCGGGACCGGGATCCGTCACAGCGAGTTCAACGCCTCCGAGGACGAGCCGGTCCACTTCCTCCAGATATGGATACTGCCCCAGGCCCGTGACCTCGATCCGGGGTACGAGCAGAAGGCGTTCTCGACCGACGAGCGCCAGGACCGGTGGCGGCTCGTCGCCGCCGAGGACGGCCGCGACGGGGCGATCACGCTCCACGCGCCGGCGGCGATGTGGGCCACGCTGCTGGGGCCGGGGGCCTGTGTGCATCACCGGCTTGCCGCCGGCCGTCACGGCTGGCTGCATCTCGCCCGCGGCGAGGCGACGCTCAACGACGTCCGGCTCGCGGAGGGTGATGGGGCCGCCGTGGACGCCGGCGCCGCGCTCGTGCTCCGGGCCGTCGGGCCGAGCGAGGCGCTGCTCTTCGAGCTCGCCTGAGACGCACGCGCCCGCTCACCCCGCCGCGGGAGGCGGCGGAGGAGCGGGCGCGGGAGCGACGTGGGCGTGCGGATCAGTGCCCGGCGCTGACCAGCGCGGCGACCGTGAACCAGTCGTCGGTGATGCCGGCCTTCTCGCCCTGGTTGAAGTACCAGCCCTGCTCGCCGGGGAAGCGGTGGCTCGGCAGCGCCGCCGTGGTCGCGTGCTCGAGCTGCATGTCGACCATCACGATGGCCGGGCTGAAGGCCATCTCGTCCGGATACTCGATCGCGCCCGTCGAAGGCCTGCTTGCGGAAGCTGAAGTTGTTGATCCAGACCTTCCAGAGCTCGCCGGAGCGGTCGTAGATGTCGCGAGTACGGGATGCGCCACGCTTCCTTGTCGATGAAGATGACGCGCTTCGAGTAGGCGTACTGCGGGAGCTTCGAGACGCCCTCGACGACGTACACCTTGCGCTTCTCCCACGTCGTCGTCGAAGGCCCAGTCGACCTTCGTCGGCCCACTTCACCGGGATAGTGCGTCGCGTGGAACGACGCCGAGCACTTCCTTCTCGCCGAGGAACTTCCAGTCCATCCAGCGCGATCTGGCCGGCGTAGCCGCCGTAGCTGTCGACGTCGGTGTCCTGGCCGAAGAGCGCGTCGGAGCGCTGCGCGGTCGAGAGCCGGCGCACGCGGCGGAGCGACGGCAGGTAGAGCCAGCGAGTCGTCCTGCTTGCCCGGGTCGAGGTAGCGGTAGCCGAGCGCGCCGACGCCCTTCAGGTCGAACGGCTCGAGGATCGGGTAGAGGCCCTCCTGACGTCGGTAGCCGTTCGGGTTCGGCTTGCTCGGGCTTCGGATCGACGTAGAGGCGGCCGCGTCCAGAACAGGCGGCGGAAGTGGTCGAGCAGGAAGTGGCGCTCGACGGTCATCGGCCCGTTGGTCGCGATCGCGCCGGTGTCGGCGTCGAAGTTGCGCAGGTCGACGTCGTCGGTCGACGATGACCTGTAGTCGTAGTTCCACATGATCTTGATGGCGACCTGCGGATCCTTGGTGTCGATGTTCGGGAAGGGCTGCCCGGCGACGTAGTTCTGGAGCTTGAGCCCGTCGGCCGACGAGCTTCACCTGGCCGGAGTACTTCTCGGTGGCCTCCTTGTAGGCCTTCGGCCACTCGATCGCGCTTGGTCTCGACGATGGTCATCGGCAAGCCGTGCTGCGACGCACCACTCGAGGCCGGGCGAGACCAGGTCCTTCACCTTGGCGACGTTCTCGGGCGTGATCCGGTCGCCGACTGCGACGTCCGCCCGCGCCGGTGCGCCGAGGGACAACAGTGTCGTGGCGCCCGCCAGGGCGCCCCACACGAGGAGGCGTATCATCATAGCGTGCCTCTCCCACGGCCACCGGTCCCCGGTCAAGGTCTATGGGGGATCCATTCGCACGTGCGTCGGCGTCGGCGGGGACATTCCGCGTATGCGGCCCGGCGGCGAAATGCCGCTCCGGTGAATCGAGTGTCGAGGCCGTGGCGAACGCCTGGTCGGGCCCTCCGGCCGTGAGCGCCGCAAGTCCGCGTCGGCACGGGACTCCGATGGCCTCGACGTCGGTCGTGGCGCGGAGTGGGGCATGGCACCGGCGTTGCACACGCCTGTTCGAGCCCCGGTCATGCGTACCGCCATCGCCGCAACGTTCGCGCTCATTGCACTCCTGCCGACGGGTTCGGCCCGGGCGGGGTGCGGCTGCGACAAGCCCCCGCCGCCGCGGGCCGCCGTGCGACCCTTCGTCGGATATCAGGACCTCCGGATCAGCCTCATCGATCCGCGCCTCGTTCCCGGCCAGCGTTACGCGGTCGAGTTCGTGTCCGCCGCCGACGGGCGCGGTGATTTCAGTCGCGGCCGGGCCCGGCTGCAGCGGGATCTCGCGGATCGCCAGGTGCGCACGCACCTGCGCGTTCCCGTGCCGCCGGTTGCGCTCGGTCCGTGCACGCTCAAGGTGTGGGACGACGCGGGGCGGTTCGTATATGCGCTGCCGCCCGACGCGTTCACCGTGGCGGCGCGCCCGCTGCCGCTGCACGAGTTCGACGAGACCGTCACCCACGACGGCTACCGGGCCGGTGTCGGCGCCGACGGGACCATCTACGTGCCCGTCGACGTGTCGCAGGTGAGCGCCGCCACCACGTTCACGGGTGCGGCGCAGGGCTTTCCTCTCGCGTTCACCGCCGAGGGCGTCGCGATGTACAACGCGCAGGGCTTCCTCATGCAGCTGCTCGACGCGCGCATGGCCGGCCTCTTCGCCATCACGCCGCCCGGCGATGATGCAGCGAGCGAGGGACTTGGGTACTGGCGGCACGAGTTCGCGAGCTACAAGCAGATGCATCGCCGTCTCGACGCGTTCCAGACCGACGACGATCCCGACTGGCACGCCGACGGCTCGTATCACGTCGACCACGACGTGATCGTCATCGCCGTGCACGGCACGCTCGCCGACGGCTCGCTGCCGACGCCGGGGGCAACGCCGCCCTTCCGCCTCGTCGTCACCTCCTCGCCGCGCGCCCTCGACTGACGCGCCGGGCTCGGCTAGCTCGTCGCCCATGGGGGCCGGTCACTCCAGCGCGCCGTCGCCGTTCCTGCTGCGCCATCTCGCGACGCTGCCGCCCGGCGCTGCGCTCGACGTCGCCTGCGGACGCGGCCGCCACGCGCTCCTGCTCGCTCGCCACGGGTTCCGTGTCACCGCGGTCGACCGCGACGTGCAGGCGCTCGACGCGCTCGCGGCCGCCGCGGCAGCGGAGCGGCTGGTGGTCACGACCCTCTGCCGCGACCTCGAGGCCGAGCCGCTGCCGCCGGGGCCCTGGGACGTCGTCCTGAACTTCCGCTACCTGCAGCGATCCCTGGCCCCCGCCCTCGCCGCGGCGCTGCGTCCAGGCGGGTTCCTCGTCTTCGAGACCTTCACGACCGCGCAGGCGGCATTCGGCCACCCGAGGAATCCCGACTTCCTGCTCCGGCCGGACGAGCTGCGCGGCATGTTCCCGACCCTCGTCGTGGTCGACTACGAGGAAGGGGTGCGCGACGACGCCGAGGCCGTGGCGTCGCTGCTGGCGCGACGGAGCTGACCTAGTGTCCGGAGTCCGAAGTCCGTCACCCGATCCGGCACGGTCTCGCGGCGGCTGGCGGCGTTGCTCCTCCTCGGAATAGCGCTGCTATTCCTCGTCGTCGCGCCTGGCCAGCCCCCGCAATCCCGCGCCGTCTCGGGCAACGGACTTCGGACTCAGGACACTAGCGCGGACCGCGGCAGCTCAGCGACAGCGAGTCGGAGTCGATGCCGAAGCCGGTGGTGGTCTTACCGCGGAACTTGAACTTGCTGTTCACCGGGACCGGGATGTCGATCACGGTGGTGCACCGCGTGCTGCTGATCTCCGGCGAGAAGATGATCGTGACACCCTTGCTCGTGGGCAGATCGCTCCGGCGGGAGCCGGGCACCGTCAGCAGGGCGGCCTCCACGTTGTTCGTCTCGGTGGCGTTCTTCTTCTTGTCGGGCTTGAGCAGGGTATAGGCCGAGATGTTCGTGGGCGTGCACGGACGCAGCACCAGCCGCGGGTCGTTCAGGCGGAAGCAGATGCCGACCCTGAACGTGCAGGTCGCCGCGCTGGTGTCGTGGTCGCAGGACGGATCCCCTTGGATGCACTCCTGCTTGGTCACGAGCGGACCGGCCGGGCTGTTCGGCGCTTCGACGAACCACTCCGCGCCGCACGTCGTGTCGCGCTTGCTGCCCGGGGTGCAGACGAGGAAGGACGCCGGGGCGCTGCAGGATCCGGAGGTCTGACAGGTCTCGCTGCCGTTGCAGAGGTTGCCGTCGGAGCAGTTCTTCGGCGCGCCCGAGCACGCGCCGCCGAGGCAGGCGTCGTTCAGGGTGCACGCGTTGCCGTCGTTGCAGGAGGTGGTGCCGGACTGGTTGACGTGGAAGCAGCCGAGCGAGGGATTGCAACCGTCGGCGGTGCATTGGTTGCCGTCGTTGCAGTCCACGGCACTGCTCGCGCACGTGTGCGACAGGGTGCAGTGCTCGTTGGTGGTGCACAGGTTGGCATCGGCGCACTGCGCGTCGCTGTTGCAGCAGTTGGCGATAGGCGTGTTCTGACATCCGTTGGCATTGCTGCACGAGTCGGCCGTGCATGCGTTGCCGTCGTCGCAACTTGGCGGCGTGCCGGGGCGGCAGGTTCCCCCCGCGCAGACCTCGACGCCGTCACAGGCCTCGTTGTCGGTGCAGCTGGTGCCGTCGAGGACGGCGGCGTTGACGCATCCCGAGGTGGAATCGCAGCTGTCGGACGTGCAGGGATTCCCGTCATTGCAGTTGAGGGTCTGGCTGGTGCACGTGTGGTTCACGCAGCGCGCGTTGACGGTGCAGAAGTCCGTGTCGGCGCACTCGCTGTCGACATTGCAGCACCCGCCGATGCCGGAGTGCTGGCAGCCGACGAAGGGGACGCAGGAATCGGTCGTGCACGTGTTGGAGTCGTCGCACGTGGGTGCCGTGCCATCGACGCACTGACCGCCCTGGCAGGTGTTGAGGCCGTTGCACGGATTCCCGTCCGGGCACGCCTGTCCGTTCGGCACCGGCGAGAAGACGCAGCCGGACCCGGGATCGCAGCTGTCCGACGTGCAGACGTTGTTGTCGTTGCATCCCGGCGCATCGCTGACGCAGGCGTTGTTCACGCAACGCTCGTTGATGGTGCAGGCGTCGCCGTCGGCGCACTGGGCGTTGCTGGTGCAGCAGCCGGGGATGGGGGCATGGGTGCAGCCGCCGATCGCATCGCAGGCGTCGGTGGTGCAGGCGTTGCCGTCGTCGCAGTTGGGCGGACCGGGGTCGAAGCAGCTGCCGCTCTGGCAGGTCTCCGTGCCGTTGCAGAAGTTGCCGTCGCCGCAGCCGGTGCCGTCCGGCAGCGGGGCATGGCCGCAGCCCTGGGCGGGGTCGCAGGTGTCGTCGGTGCAGATGTTGTTGTCGTCGCAGTCGACCGTGTCGCTGACGCAGCCGTTGTTCACGCAGCGTTCGTTGGTGGTGCACAGGCTCGTGTCGCCACACTGGCCGTTCGAGGTGCAGCACCCGGGGATCGGTGTCGCCTGGCAGCCATCCGCCGGCGAGCAGGAGTCGGTGGTGCAGGCGTTGCCGTCGTCGCACTGCAGCTCGGTGCCGCCCCGACAGTTGCCGCCGACGCACGTCTCGTCGCCGTTGCAGGCGTTGCCGTCGGCGCAGGAGGTGCCGTTCGGCTGGTCGTCGAAGACGCAGCCGCCGCGTTGCGGGTCGCAGGCGTCCGTGGTGCAGGCGTTCGAGTCGTCGCAGATGACCGGGGTGGTCTCGCAGCTGCCGCCGTTGCAGACGGCGGTGGCGGTGCAGGGGCTGGCGCAGTCGGTGTCGTCGATGCACGCCTGGGCCCTGGCCTGGTGCCCGGCGAGGATCGCGAGCACGACGACGGAGGCGGTGATCAATGTGCGAGACAGCCTACGCATGGTCCGGGAACCTGACTCAAGAGTTACCAAGATGTCAAGGGATAAGAAGAACCCGAATAGCTCCCTCTTGCTTGGTCCCTGCTTCCTAGAAGGCGTTGTCTACGACGGCGTCGCCCCTCGCGTCAAGGGTTTCGACGCCATGCGGCGGGAGGTAACTTGCCGGTAACGTTGAGGTCGGGACCCCATGCGGCTTGCGGGAGTGGGCACGTTGCCCCGCCGCCGGGCCTTGAGTAGCCTCGCGCATGGCCCCGGTCCGAACGGTTCGAAGGCAGGTCTGCCTGGTTCGGAGGCGTTCCAACCTGCGCGAAGTGCAGCATGCCGCGTTCCTGAGCGTCGGACTGCTCGCGATGCTGGCTTCGGTGACGATCCCGCTCGCTGTCCGCGCCGGCCCCGGCGTGTTCGCCGCCGGCGTCAGTGTGGCGATGGTGACCGTGGCCGTCGGATGCGGGCTGTTCGCGCGCCGTGCGCGCCGGCGCTGGCTCACGGTGGTCGGCGCGGCGCGCTGGGTCGACCGCACCGCCGGCCTCCAGGATCGCATCGAGAGCGCGCTCACGGCGCGGGCACCGGGGAGCTCGCTCCTGCCGGTGCTCCAGGGGCAGGCCGTGGCCTCCATGCCGCGTTGGACGCCCCGCCGGATGGTTCCCCGGCCGATCGCCGCCGGCCCGCTGCTGGCGGCGGGTCTGGCCATTGCGGGACTCGGGTTGATGCTTGCCGTCGCGCCGCGCCTCCAGCCGACGCTGCCCGAGGTCGCGACCGACGGCACGGTGGAAGGCGCCGGCATCGCGCTGCCGTCGATCGCCCCGACGCGTGTGGTGGCCGGGCGCCAGCGCGGGGGAACGACGGACGGTCGGCCGGAGCTGGACGCGGGTGGCGTGGCGGCCGCGTCCGGGGAGGGCGTGCGCATCTCCGCCGTCGAGCGATTCGCTGCTGCGCTCCAGTCGCGCATGCGCGACCGCCTCCTCGGTGAGGGCTGGCGACGGGCAGCCGCGGCCACCTCGCCCGCCCGGGCTTCCGATCGCGGTGGCGCGCATCCGTCCACGGCGCCACGAGGCACGGGCGATGCCGCGACCTGGACGCAGGCCCGGCTACCCGTGAACGCCGATGGCGGCGGCTCGCCATCACGACCGGATCCCGCGCGGGGGACGTGGGTCGAGGCGGAACAGCGCGATGCCGCGGCGGGTCCGGCGCCGGAAGATGTGCCTCCCGCCGCGCCGGGGGGCCCCGGCTCGCCGGGCCATGGTGCCGGCACCGGGACGGATCCGAACCTCTATGGTCGTCCCTCCGAGACCGTCCACGCGGCGGCGGATCCGTTCGCGCTCGGCATCACGGCCAGGGTCCGTGCGGCAGGCGTGGGGCCGCGGCCGCCGATGGGTGACGCGCCCGCCGCCGAAGCCGACGCTCGTCCTGGCCTCGGCGGCACCCAGCGCCACGAGTTGCCCGTCCGCCGTCTCGACGTGCCCGCCGACCTGGAGCCGCTGGTTCGCACCCTGTTCGCGCACCGCGAGGAGGGGCGATGAGCACGGACGCCATCGGCGCGATCGACGACTTTCGCGCGACGGTCGCCGCCATCCGCACCGAGATCGGCCGCGTCGTCGTCGGCCACGACCGGGCCATCGACGTGATCCTGTGCGCGTTCCTCGCCGGTGGCCACGTGCTGATCGAGGGCGTGCCCGGCATCGGCAAGACCCTGATCGTCCGGGCCCTCGCCGATGCGCTCAACCTCCGCTTCGCCCGCATCCAGTTCACCGTCGACCTCATGCCGGCGGACGTGACCGGGACGCGCGTGATCGCCGAGGCGCCCGACGGCCGCCGCGACTTCCGCTTCATGCCGGGTCCGGTGTTCACCAATCTGCTGCTCGCCGACGAGATCAACCGCGCGACGCCGAAGACGCAGTCGGCGCTGCTCGAGGCGATGGCCGAGCGACAGGTGACCGTCGCCGGCACGAGCCACCTGCTGCCGCAGCCGTTCTTCGTCCTCGCGACGCTGAACCCGATCGAGATGGAGGGGACCTATCCGCTGCCCGAGGCACAGCTCGATCGCTTCCTGTTCAAGGTCCTGCTCGAGTCGCCGAGCCAGCGCGAGCTCGAGCAGATCCTGCGCGCGACCACCGGAGCCGAGACGGCGACGGTCGCCGCCGTGCTTCCGGCCGACGCTGCCGTGGGACGCGTCGAGTCGTTGCGACGTCTCGTGCGCGAGGTGATCGTCGCTCCGCCCCTCGAACGGTACGCTGCGCGGCTCGTCGGCTCGAGCGCGCCCCGCCCGGACGGCGACGCGGAGATCCGTCGCTACGTGCGCTACGGGGCGAGTCCGCGCGCCGGTCAGGCCCTTCTCCTCGGCGCCAAGGTGCTGGCCCTGCTCGACGGGCGGGCCCACGTCGCCCGCCAGGACGTCGACGCGCTGGCTGCCCCGGCGCTGCGTCACCGCCTGGTGCTCACGTTCGCCGCCGAGGCGGACGGCGTCGACGTGGAGCGCCTGATCCCGCGGGTGCTCGAGGCGGCGGGTCGCGAGGATTGAGCGGACGATGCTCGACGCGGCGGCGCGCTCCCGGCTCGATGGACTGGCGCTCGTCGTGCAGGGCGGGATGGGCGAGCGGCGCGGCGAACGTCGCTTCCCGGGACGGTCGGACGCGAGCGGAACCGAGGTCGAGGGACACGCGCCGTACGTGCCGGGGGACGACCTCCGCCATCTCGACTGGAACGTGCTCGCCCGTCTCGATGCGCTCGTCGTGCGCCGATTCACGACCGAACGGGAGGTGTGCTTCCACGTCCTCCTCGACGCGAGCGCGTCGATGGCGGTGCCCGCGGCCGACGACAAGCTCGGGACGGCCTGCACGCTCGCCGCCGCGCTCGCGCTCGTGGCGCTCGCCGCCAACGACGCCGTGCGCCTCGTCGCGCTCACCGCGGACGGCCCTACGCCCATCACCCCCACGGTGCGGCAGCGTGCGAGCCTGCCGCGCATCACCGATGCGCTCGCCGGCATCCGTGGAGCGGGGGCGGTCCCCCTCGGTGTCGCGCTCGAGGTCCACGCCCGGCGCGAGAGTCGTCCCGGTGCCGCCCTGATCATCTCCGATTGCATGGAGGACGCGGCGGAGATCGAGCGCGGGGTGCTCGCGCTGCGAAGCCGGGGATGGGCGGTGGTCCTGCTGCGGGTGCTCGGTGCCGGTGAGCGCGATCCGACGCTGGCGCTGACCGACGGCGTCCTGTTCGACGTCGAGTCGGGGACCACGCATCCGGTGGCGCTCACGCCCGCCGCGCTCGCGCGCTACCACGACCTCCTGGAGGGGCATACCACGAACCTGGCCGAGCTGGCGGCGCGGAGCGGCACCGTCTTCGCCTCGATGGACACGCCGGGTGACCCGATCGCCTTCATCACCGGGGAGCTCGCGCGGCGGGGCGTCGTGCGGCGGCGCTGATGGGTCTGGCGAATCCGTGGGGGCTGCTGGCGCTCGGCGCCATCGGCGTGCTCGTCTGGCTCCATCGGTGGGCGCGCCGGCGGCGCGAGGTCCCCGCCGGGACGCTCTTCCTGTGGCGACAGGTTCCGCCGGCGCCGTACGAGCCGCGCCGCGTTCGGCTGGACCTGTCGTTCCTGCTGCAGGCGGCGATCCTGATTGCGCTCGTCGGCGCGGTCGTCCGTCCGTGGATCGCCGGTGATCGGCTCGCAGCCCCGGCACGGCGCCTGTGTCTGGTGCTCGACGTCTCCGCCAGCATGCAGACCGTCGAGGGCGACGGGTCGCGATTCGATCGCGCCCGGGCCCGGGCCCGCGCGCTGGTCGACGAGCTGGGGAGCACCGACGAGGTGATGCTGATCGCCGCTGGCCGGCGCGCCGCCGTCCTCGTGCGCTGGACGACCGATCACGTCCTGGTGCGCCAGCGGCTGGAGGCGCTCGCGGCCCGCGATACGCCCGGCACCCTGGGGCCTGCAGTGCTGCTCGCCGTGGGAACCGCGCGCGCCCGTCCGGGAACGCGGGTCGTGGTCCTCACGGACCTGACGCCGGCGTCGAGCGGCGTGGACGCGGAGGCGCGCGCGGCCGTCGACTGGATCGCCATCGGCCGGGCCGACGCGAATCGTGCGGTCGAACGCATCGCCGTCCGCCGTGCCCCCTTCCAGCCGCTCACGCAGACCCGGGTCGGCGTGACCGTGCGCAACCACGGACGGACTGCGCAGCAGGCGATGCTGCGTGCGTCGATCGACGACAAGCCATGGACGACCGTGCCGGTGGCGATGCCACCGCGGGGGGCCGCGACCGTGGACCTGGGAGCGCCGCCCGCGGCCGGGGTGCTCGTGGTCGCGCTCGACGGGTCCGACGTCCTCGCCGTGGACGATCGTGCTGCGGCGTGGATCGCGCCGTCGCCGGCGCTCGACCTGCTGGTGGTGGCGGATGACCCGGCGCCGGTCGAAGCGCTCCGCGCCGCTGTGGCCCCGCTCGGCGGACGGGTCGCCGAGGTGTCGTCACGAGCATATCGCCCTCCCATGGCGACCGGGCGCGTGGTCGTCGTGTCGGGGGCGCTGCCGGCGGAGCCGCTGCCCGCGAGCGTGCTCTACGCGATGCCCGAGCCCGGGAACGTTCTCTGTCCCGTCGGACGTGCGCTCGAGGCGGCGGTGGTGGTCGATTGGGAATCCGGTCATCCGACGCTCGCCGGCCTGGACGAGCTGCAGTCGTTGGAGGTCGTGCACGCGCGGGCGCTGGAGACGCCGCGATGGGCCACGCCGGTCGTGCTCGTCGCTGCCGCGCACGCGGTCTCGCCCGTGCTCGTCGCAGGCGAGCGGGACGGCCGGCGCGTCGCGTGCCTCGGCCTCGACCTGACTGCGCCGGGTGCGGCGAGCGACCACCTGCCGCTGACCCTGCTCGCGCTGGGGGTCCTCGAATGGCTGGCGGCGCCACCCGACGCGCGTGCCGACGTCGTGGCGACGGGCGAGCCGGTTCCACTCCCCCGTGTCGACCCGGCGACGGCTCCCGAGGGGCTGGTGGCCGTTCCCGATACGGACCTGGTCATCGCCGAGCGCGCGGGGGCGATGCGGCTCGCCGATGGACGGCGCCTGATCGCGAACCTGGCCGACGCGCGCGAGTCGGACGTCGGCCGCGACGGGGATCACGAGTGGCCGGCGACGCGCGCGGCCGTCGAGGGCGCGCGCCCGGCGCCGGGAGCGACCCGGCCACTCACCCGCGCGTTCACGGCCGCTGCGCTGGCGCTCCTCGTCGTCGAATGGCTGGTGTGGTGGTGGAGGCGGACGGCATGACCCTCGGCCTCGAGACGCCGGGGCTGCTGGCGGTCCTGCTCCTGCTTCCCCTGGTCGCGGCCACGGCGCGCGGGTCGTGGCTCGCGGCGTGCTGCCGTGCGGGTGCGGTCACCGCCGTGGTCCTCGCGCTCGCGGGCGCGCACGTCGAGCGGGCGCGGCCGGTCACCGGCACGTGCGTGATGCTCGCCGTCGATGCGTCGGCGAGCGTCGGGCGCGGCGGGGTCGAAGCGGCGCGTGATACTGTCGCGGCGCTCGCGTCCGCGCTCGGCCCCCAGGACCTGGTCGGCGCGGTGGCCTTCGGCGGCGACGTGCAGCTGCTGGCGGCACCGACCGACGGTGCGCGCGTCGTCGTGGCCGATCCCGACCCGTCGGCTACGGTACCGGGAGCGACCGACATCGGCGCGGCGCTCACGCGCGCCGCCGCGCTCTGTCCGGCCGATCGCGAGGCGGCGATCCTGCTGGTGACCGACGGCAACGAGACGTGCGGGAGTCTCCGGGCCGAGGCGGCGCTGCTCACGCCGCGCGTCCCGGTCTTTCCGATCGTTCCCCGGCCCGCGCTGCTTCCCCCGATCGTGCTCCGCCGCCTGCTCGCGCCGGCGGTCGTGCCGGCGGGTCGCCTGATCGCGTTCGACGTGGTCGTCGAGGCGCGCGACCCGGTGCTCGCCGTGCTCTCGGTCCGGATCGACGGCGCGTCGTTTCCCCCCGTGCCGGTCGATCTGCCGGCCGGCATCACCGTCGTCCCGCTCCCATACCGCTTCGACCGTGTCGGGATGCACGCCGTCGACGTGAGCGTGCTCGAACCACCGGTCGACGACCGCGTGGCCGCGGCGATCAGCGTCGGCTCACCCCTCGTGGTGCTGGTCGCGAGCGAGCGAGCCGATCCGGTCGTCGCCGCGGCGCTCCGGGAGCGTGGCATGTCCGTCGAGGTCGTTCCCCCCGGCGAGCTCGCGACGCGCGTGGCCGCGGGCCTGACCGGCGTGCACCTCGTCGTTCTCGACGACGTCGGCAGCCGCGCGCTCGGCGTCGCCGCCGCGGGCGCGCTGGCACGCTGGGTGGAGCAGGGCGGGGCGCTCGTCGCCACCGGCGGCGCGCACCTCTTCGGCGATCCCGGCTGGGTCGGGACGCCGCTCGAGCGCGTGCTGCCGGTGACGCTGCAGTCGCAGGCGCCGGAGCCGAAGGAGCGCGAGCCGATCGCGCTCTATCTCCTCGTCGATCGCTCGAACAGCATGGGCTACGCCGAACCGGGTGTCGCCGCCGGGGAGAAGATGGAGTACGCCAAGCGCGCGGCACTGGCGGTGCTCGAGCAGCTCTCGCCGGGCGATCGGGTGGGTGCGATCGCCTTCGACGCCGAGCCCTACGTCCTCGGTCGCCTGCTCCCGGCCGTGACGGGTGGGCGCGCCCTGGCGGCCAGCATCGGCGCGTTGCAGTACGGTGGGGGCACCGACTTCAAGGGCGCGCTCGAGATCGCCCTGGAGGAGCTGCTCGCCACCGACCGCCGCGTCCGTCACGTCATCCTGATCACTGATGGTGACACCAATCGCCGCGCCGACGACCACACCACGCTCGCCGCCGCGTACGGCGCCGCCGGGATCAGCATCACCACGATCCGGATCGGATCCGACGCGGTGAACCTCGATCTGTTGCGTGCCATCTCGCGCGTGACCGGCGGCGAGTTCCATCACGTGGAGAACGTGCGCGCGCTGCCGCAGCTCATGATCCGCGACGCCCAGCACGCCATCGACGCGGCCGCGAACCGCCGCGAGCGTGCACCGCACGTCGCGATCCCGGGCGGGGTGCTCGCCGGCCTCGACGACGACGAGCTGCCGGAGGTGGCGCGCTGGGCGGTGACTCGCCCGCGCCCCGACGCCGAGGTCCGCCTCGACGTCGAGAGTGACGGCCGTCGTGATCCGCTCCTGGCGACGTGGCAGGTCGGGCTCGGTCGGACCGCGGTCGTGCCCCTCGACTTCCAGGCCGGCGCCGCAGGCTGGGCGGCCTGGCGTGGGTTCGAGCAGCTCTGGACGCAGCTCGCGGTGTGGGCGGCGCCCTCGGGTCTCGCGGGCGATCGCCGCATGCGCGCCGAGGCGGCGGACGGCGGGACCCACCTCGTGCTCGAGACCGTCGGCGACGACGACGGACCCTTCGCGATCGTGGTGCCGCCGCTCGACCCCGTGCCCCTCACACCGGTCGCCCGGCGGCGGTTCGCCGCGGAGCTGCCCGCACTCGCGCCAGGCATTCATCCTGCAGTGCTTCGTCGCGGGGCGGACGATGCGCCGGTCACGATCGCGGTGCCCGCCGGCGAGGCGCGCCCGCGCGAGCGGAGCGCCGTCGGCGCGGACACCAGACTCCTCGCCGACGTCGCGGCGCTCACGGGCGGTGCGATGAACCCGGATCCGGCCACAGTGCTCGCGGCCCGTCCCGGCGTGGCGCGCGAGCGGTGGCCGTTGGACGGCGGACTGTGCTGGCTGGCGGTCGGTCTCGTCCTGGCGGACGTCGCGGCCCGCCGGCGCTAGCGGGGCGACGGTCGCCCTATGACGTGCCCAGATTCACCCACACGCTCTTGATCTGCGTGTACAGCTCCAGCGCGGCCTTGCCCATCTCGCGGCCGAAGCCGCTCTGCTTGTAGCCGCCGAACGGCGAGGCGGCGTCGAACATGTTGTAGCAGTTGATCCACACGGTGCCGGCCTTGAGCGTCTCGGCCATGCGGTGCGCCTTCGCGATGTCGCTGCGTCCACACCGCGGCGGCGAGACCGTAGGTGGTGTCGTTGCCGGCCGGCGCGACCTCGTCGGGGTCCTTGAACGGGATCGCGCACACGACCGGTCCGAAGATCTCCTCGCGCACGATCTTCATGTCGGGCTTCACGTCGGTGAACACGGTCGGCGCGACGAAGTAGCCCTTGTCGAACTCGTTCGGGCGGCCGCCGCCGGCGGCGACCTTGGCGCCTTCCTTGCTTGCCCGCGTCGAGGATAGCCGGTGACGCGCTCGAACTGCTCGCTGCGAGACCAGCGGGCCCATCTCGGTCGTCGGGTCCATGCCGGGGCCGAGCTTGATCTTCTCGCGAGTACTCGATGAGCCGCGGCATGACCTTGTCGTAGACCTTCTGCTCGATGAACAGCCGCGAGCCGGCGCAGCAGCACTGGCCGTGGTTGAAGTAGATCGCCGAGGCGGCGCCGATCGGCGGCCGCGTCGAGATCGGCGTCGGCGAAGACGATGTTCGGCGACTTGCCGCCGAGCTCGAGCGAGACGCGCTTCAGGTTGCCGGCGGCGGCCTGCATGATCAGGTGGCCGACCTCGGTCGAGCCGGTGAAGGCGACCTTGTCGACGTCCGGATGCGCGGCGATCGCGGCGCCGGCCGTCTCGCCGAAGCCGGTGACGATGTTGACGACGCCCGGCGGGATGCCGGCCTCCTCGAGCAGCTCGCCGAGGCGCAGCGCCGAGAGCGGCGTCTGCTCGGCCGGCTTCAGCACGACGGTGTTGCCGCAGGCGAGCGCCGACGCCGAGCTTCCACGCCGCCATCAGCAGCGGGAAGTTCCACGGGATGATCTGGCCGACGACGCCGACCGGCTCGCGCAGCGTGTAGTTGAGGATGCGCTGCCCGGGGATCGAGACCGGGAATGGTCTCGCCCTCGACCTTCGTCGCCCAGCCGGCGTAGTAGCGGAAGTGGTCGACGACCAGCGGGATGTCGGCGACGCGCGCGACGCTGATCGGCTTGCCGTTGTCGAGCGTCTCGAGCTGCGCGAACTCCTCGCCGTGCGCGCTCGATCAGGTCGGCGAGCTTCCAGATGCGCGCGGCCGCGCTCCGACGGCGTCATGCGCCGCCACGGTCCGCCCTCGAAGGCGCGGCGCGCGGCGCGCACGGCGCGGTCGACGTCCTCCTTGTCGCCCGCCGGTACCTCGGCGAGCGGCTCCTCGGTCGCCGGGTCGTAGGTGGTGAATGTCTTGCCCGACGCCGCCTCGACCCACTTGCCGTCGATCAGCATGCGTCGCGTGCGGCTGCCGATGAAGCTGCCGACCGCCGGGTCGATCGCCGGATACGTCTGCTGTGCGCCCTGCCCCATGGGGTGTCTCCTTCCGTGGTGTGGGCGCCATCCTACTCGGGACCCCCGCGGCCTGACCAGAGGGTTGCGGCACGGCGAACCGGTCACTATCGTCCGCGACGTGAGCACCTTCGCGTCGCTTGCCGAGGTGATGGCGAAGGCGAACGAGCCCAAGAGTGGCGACGAGCTGGCCGGGCTCGCGGCCGCCGATGCCTCCGAGCGCGTGACGGCCAAGACGGTGCTCGCTGGGACACGGCTCCGGCGGTTCGTCGAGGAGCCACTGCTCCCGCCGGAGACCGACGAGCTCACCCGCGTCTTCCTCGACGAGCTCGACCAGCCCGCCTACGGGCGGCTCGCGGACCTCACCGTCGGCGAGCTCCGCGAGCGGCTGCTGGCCGACCCCGCCGCCGACGTCGCGGCGCTCCGCGCCGGGCTCCTGCCGGAGATGGCGGCCGCGGTCGCCAAGGTCATGTCGAACCTCGACCTGATGGTCGCGGCCCGCCGGCTGCCGGTCGTGGCGACGGGACGGACGACGCTCGGTGAGCCGGGCCGCCTCGCCACCCGCGTCCAGCCGAACCACCCCCGCGACGGCGTGGACGGGGTCCTGGCCAGCACGCTCGAAGGACTCGCCTACGGGTGCGGCGACGCCGTCCTCGGCGTGAACCCGGTGGACGATCGCGTCGAGGTCGTGCGCCGGCTGTCCGACGCGCTGCAGGCGCTGCGCGAACGGCTCGGCGTGCCGACCCAGGTCTCCGTGCTCGCGCACGTGACGACGCAGGTGCGGGCGCTGGAGGACGGCGCGCCGCTCGATCTCCTCTTCCAGTCCGTCGCGGGAACGGCCGCCGCCAACCGCGCCTTCGGGATCGACCTCGCACGCCTCGACGAGGCGGACGCGGCGATCCGCGAGCACGGCCGGTTGAATGGACCGTCGCGCTGGTACTTCGAGACCGGTCAGGGCTCGGAGCTGTCGAGCGCGACCCACGCGGGGCTCGACCAGGTGACGCTCGAGGCCCGCTGTTACGGCGTCGCGCGCCGCTACCGGCCGCTCCTCGTCAACTCGGTCGTGGGGTTCATTGGCCCGGAATATCTCTGGGACGCGCGGCAGGTGATCCGGGCCGGACTCGAGGATCACTTCATGGGAAAGCTCCTCGGCGTGCCGATGGGCGTGGACGTCTGCTACACGAACCACATGACGGCCGACCAGAACGACCTCGAGAACCTGGCCGTGCTGCTCACGGCCGCCGGCTGCAACTACCTGATGGCCGTGCCGATGGGCGACGACTGCATGCTCTCGTACCAGACGTCGTCGTTCCACGACGCGGCGGCGTTGCGCGAGCTCCTCGGTCGCCGTCCGGCCCCGGAGTTCGAAGCGTGGCTCGAGGGACGCGGCCTCATGGAGAATGGCAGTCTGACGGAGCGCGCCGGGGACGCGAGGGCGCTCGCCTGAGCTTCGACTTCGAACGCGCGCGGCGGATGACGCCGGCTCGCCTCGCGACCGGTCGCGCGGGGACGCGTCCGCCGACGTCGGCGCTGTTGGCGTTCCTCCACGACCACGCCGCTGCCCGCGACGCGGTCTGGAGCGAATGGGGCGGGGGCTTCCTCGAGCGGCTGCGCGGGGCGGGCTTCATCGTGGTGGCGTCGGCGGCCGCGGACCGGGTGGAATACGTGCGTCAGCCGCCGCGCGGGCGCGTGCTGCCCGCGCCGGCGCTCGATCGGATCCGCGGCGCGCAGCCGACGTCGCCGGATATTCAGCTCGTCCTGTCCGATGGACTCTCGGCGCGCGCTGGCGAGGCGCACTTCGAGCGGTTGTACATCGGCCTCCGGCGCCATCTCGAGCAGCTCGGCACGCTCGGCGTTCCCGTGGCCGTGCGGAACGGCCGCGTCGCCGTCGCCGACGCGATCGGTGCGGCGGTCGGCGCCCGACTCGTCGTGCACCTGATCGGCGAGCGCCCCGGCCTCGGTGCGGCCGACAGCCTCGGCTGCTACCTCACCTGGCGGCCCGGCCCGCAGACCACGGACGCCGACCGCAAGTGCGTCTCCAACATCCGACCCGCGGGGCTGGACCCCGACGAGGCCGGCGCGACGATCGCCGGGGTGTGCCGGCGTATCCTCGAGCGCGGAACGTCAGGGATCGACCTGGTGCTCTGATGAGGGTCCGACTGCTCCTCGCCTTCACCGCGCTCTGCGTCGCAGCCGCCCTGCTGCTGCCGGCGATGCCGCAGCCGCTCGACTATCACCAGTTCGCCGACCGGCGGGCGCTGTTCGGCATCACCAACTTCCTCGACGTCTTCTCGAACCTCGGCTTCCTGCTGGTGGGTTTCGCCGGGCTCGTCATCGTCGCGCGCCCGGCGACGCAGTTCGAGTACCGCGCCGAACGCCTGCCGTACGCCGTGTTCTTCGTCGGGATGCTGCTGACCGCGCTCGGGTCCGCCTACTACCACCTGGCGCCGGACAACGAGCGGCTGTTCTGGGACCGCCTGCCGATGACGATCGCGTTCATGTCGCTGATCGCCGCGCAGGTCGTCGATCGCCTGGCCGCCAGGGCGGGACTGGCCCTGCTGGTGCCGCTCCTGCTGGTTGGCGCCGTCTCGGTCCTCTACTGGCGTGCCACCGAGCGTGTCGGCAGCGGCAACGTGCTGCCGTACGGCATCCTGCAGGGATACGCCGTCCTCATGCTGCTCGTGATCGCGCTCTCGCACCCGTCGCGCTACACGCGCGGCGCCGACGTCTACTGGGTGTTCGCCGCCTACGTGGTCGCCAAGGTGCTCGAGCTGATCGATCGACAGACGTACGAGCTCGGACATCTGGTGAGCGGCCACACCCTCAAGCATCTCGCCGCCGCCGCCGCGGGCCTCGTCGTCTGCCGCATGTTGGCGCGTCGGACCCGTCGAGGCTGACGAAATACGCGCCCGAGGCTTGCCCTGCTCCCATTGATTCAGTAGCAGACGTCGCGGAGGCTACAGGGCACATGAACGTCAACCGCTCGGCGCTCGTCTTCCTCTCCTCGGTCTCCCTGCTCGCGGCGAGCTGCTCGCAGCCGCCGCCGCCCAAGGTCGACGTCGTTCGTCCCGTCCAGACGATGGTCGTGACCGCTGGAGGAGAAGCGCGCGAGCGCTTGCTGCCCGGCACGGTCGAAGCATCGCGGCGCGTCGAGCTGGCGTTCCAGGTGCCGGGCATCCTCGCATCGCTGCCGATCCGCGAAGGGCAGCAGGTCGCCAAGGGCGAGCTGATCGCGCAGCTCCGGCAGGACGAGTTCCAGGCACAGCTGAAGACCCGGCAGAGCCAGCTCGATCAGGCGCGTGCCGCCCTCGTGGCGCTGCGTGCCGGCGATCGGCCCGAGCAGCGGCGGCGCAACGAGGCGCAGGTCCGGGCGACCGCAGCGACGCTCGCGAACGCCACAGGTCACGCTCAACCGCTTCCAATCGCTGCTCTCCTCCGGTGCCGTCTCGCGGCGCGAGTTCGACGACGTCCGCACCGCCTACCTGGTCGCCCAGGCGGAGCACGCCTCGGCGCGCGAGGCGCTCGAGAAGGGAACGACCGCGCGCGTCGAGGACATCGACGCCAAGGAGGCCGAGGTGCGCGGACTCGAGGCGCGGGTGGTCGAGGCCAACCTCCAGCTGCAGGACAGCACGCTGCTCGCCCCCTACGACGGCGTCATCGCCCAGCGCTTCGTCGAGCCGAACCAGAACGTGCGGGCGAAGCAGCCGATCGTCCGCTTCCAGGACGTCGACGAGATCGACATCGCCGTCGACGTGCCGGAGACGTTGATGGTGGCCGACATCCAGTCGGCCGACATCCTGCAGATGAACGCCGAGCTGGCCGGCGCGCCGGGGGTGCAGTTCCCGGTGCACATCCGCGAGGTGGCGCAGCAGGCGGACCCGACGACGCAGACCTACCGCATCCGCGTCGCCATGAAGGTCCCGCCGGGCGTCACCGTGCTGCCGGGCATGACGGCCACGGTGACCGTCGCCTACCGTCGCGCCAGCATCCTCGGCGAGCCTCGATCCTCGTGCCCGATCTCCGCCGTCCTGAAGGACGCGGCGGCGGAGGAGGTGGTCGTGGGTCGATCGACAAGGACCAGAAGGTCGCAGCGCCGTCCGCGTCAAGCTCGGCGCCGCCACGGGCGGCTCGATCGAGATCGTCGAGGGGCTCGAGGACGGGCGACCGCATCGCCGTCGCCGGGGTGCGCTTCCTGCGCGACGGCATGATCGTCCGCGACCTGGGCGACGCGCTCGGAGCGGGCCAGTCGTGAACCCGGGCGAGTTCTCCGTCCGGAACAGCCGCATCATCCTCGTCGCGGCGTTCTTCATCGTCCTGGGCGGCATCGCGGCGTACCTCCGCCTCGGACGTCTCGAGGACCCCGAGTTCACGATCAAGGAAGCGCTGATCATCACCCCGTATCCCGGCGCCAGCGCCGACGAGGTGGCGCAGGAGGTCACCAACCCGATCGAGAGCGCGCTGCAGCAGCTCGGCCAGCTCGACCGGGTCGAGTCCGAGTCCACCCGCGGCCGCTCGGTCGTCAGCGCGATCATCAAGGACAAGTTCGACGCCGACGCGATCCCGCAGGTGTGGGACGAGCTGCGCCGCAAGATCGGCGACGTCCAGGCGCAGCTGCCGCCCGCCGTGCGCGGCCGCTCGATCGTCATCGACGACTTCGGCGACGTGTACGGCGTCTTCCTCGCCATCAGCGGCGAGGGGTTCACCGAGCCGCAGCTCCGCCGCTACGCCGAGTTCCTGCGCCGCGAGCTGCAGACGGTGCAGGACGTGAAGAAGGTCGACCTCTTCGCCGCGCAGACCGAGGTGGTCTACCTCGAGATGTCGCGCCAGCGCCTGTCGCTCCTCGGCATCAACGAGCAGCAGATCTACTCGCAGCTCCAGGCGCGGAACGTCGCCGCCGACGGCGGCCGGGTGCGCGTCGGCGACGCGTATCCCGCCATCGACCCGCAGGGCGGCGTTCACCTCCGCCGACGACATGCTCGACCTGGTGGTCGGCGCGGGCGGAGCGGGCCCGCAGCTCCTGCTGCGCGACGTGGCGACCCTCGAGCGCGGCGATCGAGGACCCGCCGCGCCGGCTGTTGCGCTTCGACGGCAAGCCGGCCGTCGGCCTCGGCATCTCGACGGTGCGCGGCGGCAACGTCGTGACCATGGGCAAGGCCGTGCAGCAGAAGCTGGACGAGCTGCGCGCCCAGCAGCCGATCGGCATCGAGATCGGCGAGATCAACTTCCAGCCGACCGCGGTCGCCGAGGCGACGAGCGCCTTCGTCTTCAACCTGGTCAAGGCGGTCACCATCGTCTTCGTGCTGCTGCTGATCGCCATGGGCTTCGCGCGCCGGGCTCTCGGTCGGCCTCGTGCTGTTCTTCACGATCCTGGCGACGTTCCTCACCATGTACCTGAAGGGCGGCATCCTCCTCGAGCGCATCTCGCTCGGCGCGTTCATCATCGCGCTGTGCATGCTCACCGACAACGCGATCGTCATCACCGAGGGCATCAAGGTCCGGATCGAGGGAGGCCGGGAGAAGATCGCGGCGATCCGCGACACGATCGCGGAGAACCAGGGACCGCTGTTCGGCGCGACCGCGATCGCCGTCGTCGCCTTCGCCGCGATCGGCCTCTCGCAGGACAGCACCGGCGAGTACACGCGGTCGCTCTTCTGGGTCATCTTCATCTCGCTCGCGTGGAGCTGGATCGCGTCGGTCACGCTGACGCCGCTCCTGGGATATGCGCTGTTCAAGCCGAAGGAGGGAGGAGGCGGTGAGGGCGACGCGTATCGCGGCGCCTTCTTCCAGGGCTATCGTCGGCTGCTGGCGGCCGCACTCCGGTTCCGCTGGGGGGTGCTGGTGGGCCTGGTCGGGCTGTTCGCAGCGGCGATCTACGGCTTCGGCCGGGTGCCGCAGAACTTCTTCCCGCCGGCGACGCGGCCCCAGTTCCTGGTCGACACCTTCCTGCCGTCGGGCAGCCACATCTACGACTCGGAGGCGTTCGCCGAGTCCCTCGAGAAGTTCATCCTGGCCCAGCCGGGGGTGACGCACGTCTCGTCGTTCGTCGGCGGCGGCGGCCTCCGCTTCCTGCTCGTCTACTCGCCCGAACCGGAGAACCGGGCGTTCGTCCAGTTCCTGGTCGACGTCGACGACGACAGGAAGATCGACGGCCTGCTGGTCGCCGTGCAGACGTACCTCGACCAGAACTATCCCGACGCCAACTCCGTGGCGAAGAAGTTCCTCCTCGGTCCGGGGAAGGGCGGTCGCGTCCAGGCGCGCTTCAGCGGCCCCGATCCCGCTCGTGCTGCGCGGGCTGGCCGACCAGGCACGCAAGGTCATCGAAGCCGACGGCGGCGCCGTGGGCATCCGCGACGACTGGCGCCAGCCGGAGAAGGTGATCCGCCCCGACCTCCGCGAGGTCCAGGCGCGGCGCAACGGCATCACCCGCGTCGAGGTGGCGCAGGCGCTGGAGACGGGGCTCGAGGGGCGGGTCGTCGGCTTCTATCGCGAGCCGGGGGCGGCCGGCGGCGGCGTCTTCCCGCAGGAGACCCGGCTGCTGCCCATCGTCGCGCGGCCGCCCGAGAGCGAGCGCCGCAGCGTCGACGCGATCTACAGCATGCAGATATGGAGCCCGGTCGCCGGGCGGATGATCCCGCTCAGCCAGGTGACGACGGGCATCGAGACGGCCTGGGAGGATCCGGTCGTCATGCGGCGCGACCGCGCCCCGACGATCACCGTCCACGCGGATCCGCGCTCCGGCCTGCCGAGCGTGCTGTTCAACCGCGTGCGCGACAAGATCGAGGCCATCGAGCTGCCGCCCGGCTATGCGTTCGCCTGGGGCGGTGAGCACGAGGACTCCGCGAACGCCCGCGCGTCCCTCGCGGAGTCGATCCCGGCGGTGCTCCTGATCATGGTGTTCATCGTGGTGTGCCTCTTCAACTCGGTGCGCACCACGCTGATCATCGTGCTGCACCGTCCCGCTTCGCGATCATCGGCGTCGCCGGCGGGCTGCTGCTGACGGGACACGCCGTTCGGGTTCATGGCGCTGCTCGGCGTCCTCGCGCTCGGCGGCGAGCAGATCAAGAACTCGGTCGTGCTGATGGAGGAGCTCTACCTCGAGAAGGGGAAGGGCAAGCCGCCGTACCAGGCGCTGCTCGACGCCAGCGTCGCCCGGCTCCGCCCCGTGCTCCTCGTCGCCGTGACGACGGTGCTGGGGATGATCCCGCTGGTGACGGACGCGTTCTTCGGCGCCATGGCAGTGACGATCATGTTCGGCCTGTCGTTCGCCTGCGTGCTGACGATGATCGTCGTGCCGGTGCTGTACGCGATCGTCTACGGAGTCAGCGAGACGTCCGCCGAGACACCGGCGGCGTCGTAGCGGTCACTTCCCGCTCGGACTGGCGATCAGCACGCGCTCGCCGTCGGCGCGGTGCAGGTCGAGCATGTCGCGCTCGATCGCCCACGTCGTCGCCGATTCGATCGCGGCGAGGAACTGGCGCTCCTGCTCCATGACGCCCTTGCCGTCGCACATCTTCCGCGTCGTCGCCGCGGGGCCGACGGTGAGCCGGTTCCCGTCGCGCGTGTAGGTCGCGCGGAAGCTGTTGCAGCCGGCGTTGCCCGACGATCGCACCGTCCTCGAAGGACACCGTGATCGTGGTGCCGACCAGCGGGCTCACCACCGCCTGGCGACCGTTGTTGAAGCCCGTGACCTCCCAGGTGATCCCCTCGAGACGGGGTTGGGGCGCGGCCTCGAAGACGAGCTTCGGCTTCGCGTCGGACGTCGAGGCGAGCGTCAGGCGGCCTTCGGAGACGCGGAAGTACAGGGTGCCGTTGAAGGCCTCCTTGAACGCCGTCTCGACGGCCATCACCGGCGGCGCGCACGCCATCATCGTTCCGGCGAGCGGTCCGAGGGTCACGTGGTCGCGGCTGATGGTGTACGAGCCCGCGAACTGGTTGCAGCCGCCGAATCCCTGGAGCCGTCCCGCCTCGAAGCGGACGACGACGCCGCCGGGCTGACCGGCGAGTGCCTTCGCGTCCTGCCCCGGAGCTGGGTCAGCCGCCAGGCGGGTCCCTCGATGGTGGCGGCGGCCGTGCTCGGCGCGACGCCGCGCCGGGGCCGGTGATGCCGGCAACACCCCGCCAGGAAACGACCGTCGGGCAGCGAGACGCGCGCCATGAAGGGGTGCGTCACGTCGGACATGCCGTCGCTGCAATCGCCCTGGCGGAGGAAGGCCACGAGCTCGGCCCCCGCGCCGCCCGCCGGCCTGCCGCGCCACACCCGTTCGCGAAGGTGCTCGAGGCGCGTGTCCGTTCCCTGGAACTCCGCGACGGGTTCGTCCGGCATCGTCAGACGGGCGACGCCGGGCTTCTCGAGGGACAGGCTCCACGACGGCTCGTTGCCGAAGCACATGAGCGGCGGGTCCTGCGCCGCGGCGGAGAGGCCGCCGGCCAGGACGAGCGCGAGCGCGGCGGCGCGCCGCACCTACTGCAGCGCCTTCGCCTTCAACCGGTCGAACTCGGCCCGGTCGATGGCTCCGCCGTCGAGCAGGGCCTTCGCCTTCTGGATCTGGTCGGTCGGCGACAGCGGCGTCCCCGCGACGGAACGGACGTGCGCGTCGAATCGTTCCTGGGCCTCCTTCACGGACCGCTCCGCGCGGGCGCTCATCCCGCCGCCGCGGATGATCAGGTAGCCGAGCACGCCGAAGAGGGGAAAGAGCAGGACCAGGCCAATCCACAGCGCCTTCGTGACGCCCGACGTCTCCCGGTCGCGGAAGAGGTCCGAGGCGATCGACATCAGCAGCCAGAACCAGGACACGAAGAGGAAGACCTCGAAGAACCAGATCAGCACGTCGCCGTGACCGAATGATGTACTCAGCATGGGACTCCTTTCCGCGGGCAGACTATATATGGAACGGCGCGGCTGACCAGCAGCACCCGCGATCACTTCGCTGCGCTGATCGCCAGGCCGAAGAAGTCGGCGATCCCGCCGAGTACCAGCTGGGCCCCGATGGCGACCAGCACCAGACCCATGAAACGGACTACGATGGCCTGGCCGCGCACCCCGAGTCGACGCTGGACCCATCCCGAGAGCACCAGCACCAGCCAGACGACCGCCGCGACGACGGCGACGGCGAGCAGCACCACCGACGGTCGGCCGGCGCTAGCCGCGCGCGCCGCCATTGTCATGGCCGTGATGATGGTGCCGGGTCCGGCGATGAGCGGCATCGCCACCGGGACGATCAGCTGATCGGCAGCCGTTGCTGAGACGGCGTCGTCGGGTTCTTCCGCATGCTTGCTGCGGAGCATGTCGAGGCCGGTCAGCGTCACCACCAGCCCTCCGCCGACGCGGAACGCGGCGAACGAAATGCCGAACGTCGCCAGGACGAGGCGACCGACGAGCACCGCTCCGGTCAGGATCGCGAAGACGGCGAGCGCCACGCGGTTCGCCGCCTGGCGCCTGGCCACGGGGTCGCTCGCCGGCACGAGCGATTGGAAGACCGGCACCGCCGCAAGGGGATTGGCGATCGCGATCAACGCGACCATCGCCTGCAGGACGCTGCCGACCTCTGACTCCACCAACCCCATTTGGTGGTGTTTCGCTCGCCTACTTCTCGACGCGGATCATGCGAATTCCCGCGTAGGCGCTGGCGACGGTGATGATCGGGGAGAGGATGTTGAAGAACGCGAAGGGCGCATAGTGGACGGTCGCGACGCCCAGCGTCGCCGCCATGTACGCGCCGCAGCTGTTCCAGGGAATCAGCGCCGACGTCGGGGTGCCGGAGTCGCCGATGGCCCGGGAGAGGACCACTGGCGCGAGGCCGCGATCCTGGAAGGCCTTCTTGAACATCCGCCCCGGCAGCACGATGGCGATGTACTGATCCGCGGTGACCACGTTGGTCGCGATGACGGCCGTGACGAGGTACGCCACCAGGGTGCCGGTCGACTTCGCGGCATCGATGACCGGCGCCATCAGTGTCTCGAGAACGCCCGCCTTCTCGACCACGCCGCCGAACGCGAGGGCGGTGATGATCAGCCAGACGGTGCCGAGCATGCTCGCCATCCCGCCGCGGGAGATCAAACGGTCGATCGCGACGTCGCCGGTACTGGACTTGTATCCGTCCGCCAGGGCGAGCCACACGCCCTTGAGCAGTCCCAGCGCTCGCGGCAGCCCCTCCGCATCGGCGTAGGCGATCACGCGATCGGGCGCGACGATCGCGGCGAGCACGCCGCCGGCGACGGCGCCGGCGAAGATCGTGGTGAACGGCGGATACTTTCGCACCGCGAGAACGACGACGATCAGCAGCGGGACGAACAGCACGAGAGACGGGTGGAAGAGCCGCTCGATCGCGGCGATCTTCTCGGAGGCGTCGAAGTCCCCCGGCTCGCCGAGATACCAGAATATGGCGAGCGACAGGGCGATCGCCGGTATCGACGTCCACAGTACGGCGCGGATGTGCTGATAGAGGTCTGCACCGGCGGCCACCGCGGCGAGATTCACCGAGTCCGACAGCGGCGACGACTTGTCGCCGAAGTAGGCCCCGGAGATGATCGCCCCGGCGCAGACGGCCGGGTTCAGGCCCATGTTGATCCCGATGCCCATGAGACCGATGCCGATGGTCCCGACCACCGTCCACGAGCTGCCGATGCTCAGCGCGACCACCGCGCAGATCACGACCGCCGTCACGTAGAAGTAGTTGGGGTGGAGGAGATGCAGGCCGTAGTAGACCATCGCGATGAGCGTGCCGCTCATCGCCCAGGTGCCGATCAGCGATCCGACGGCGAGCAGGATGAACATCGCCCCGATGCCCGACGACACGCTGGCGACCGCCGCCTCCTGCAGCGCGTCCAGCGTGAACCCGGCGCGCCAGCCGATGAACACGGCGATCATCGTCGCGACGACCAGCGCGATCTGGTTGGGCCCGAGTGCGCCGGCGTCGCCGAACAGGAAGAACGACGTGCCGACCAGCACGATCAGGCTGACGATGGGGACGAGGGCCTCGAGCAGCGTGAGCGGTCGCACTACGGTCGTTCCAGCGCGTACGACATCATCAGCCGGACCCCGACGAACTGGTTCTTTCCGGCGTTCACGTTGATCTCGGCGAACGGCAGGAACTGGTACGAGATGAACCCGCCGAAGTCGTTCTCGTGGAAGAGATTGTTGTCAGGCTCGAAGAAGCCGCCCGCCCGCACGCCGGCGCCGAGATTGTACGAGGTGCCGAACGTGGCGATCGCGGCCTGGTTGAAGTCGCCGCCATTCGGCCAGTCGCCTCCCCAGCGGACGTCCGCGGAGATCGACAGCCGCCGGCCGATCGACTCGCTGACGGCGCCGCCGATCTCGAGCGTGTCGAAGGTGTTGCTCTGGTTGTCCCAGAACGCGGTCCCGGAGACCGAGGTCGACTCCCAGCGGCTGCTCCGGTTCCACAGGTTGACCAGGCCGAAGGTGCGCACCCGGCGGAAGTTGCGGTCGCCGTCGGGGGCGTTCTTGTTGCGCCGGTACGTCGGCTCGACGCTGAACTCGAACGGGAGGGCCCACTTGGAGTTGATGTAGGCGAACCCGGCGCCCAGCTCGATGCGGGCCTCGTTGTTGCGGAAGGTCGGTCCCGCGACGAACGTCTGCACCGCCGGCGCGGTCTGGTTGATGGGCCACAACCCCGGGAGCTCGAAGCGATCCTCCGCCGGGGGCTTGCCCTCGACGAAGGTGTCCCACGGACCCTCCGGGACGGTTTCGGACTGCACGGCGCCGTCGCTGTCGAGGTACGTCGAGCCCGTGCTGACGTTGCCGTCGCGCGAGAGGAACTGCCCCGCTTCGCCGTACGCGACCCCACCCAGAGCCAGGAGCATGGGTGGAACCAGCCGCAACGACCCCCAGTCGTCGCCGTCTCATCCTCACCCCTCCCGCTTTCAGCTACCAGTCGATGGCGTCGCGGATGATCGGGCAGGTCATGCAGTGCCCGCCGCCGCGCCCGCGCCCGAGCTCGGCGCCGACGATGGTGATGACCTCGATGCCTTCCTTGCGCAGCAGCGTGTTGGTGTAGGTGTTGCGGTCGTAGGCGAAGACCACGCCCGGGCGACGCGCAGACCAGGTTGGCGCCGCTGTCCCACTGCGTGCGCTCGCGCATGTAGGCGGTGCCGCCCGGTCTCGACGACGCGCAGCTTCTTCAGGCCCAGCGCCTCGCGCGACCGTCGTCGACGAACGGCTTCTTGTCCTTGTGCAGCTCGACGCCGCCCGGCTTGTTGCTCGGCCGGTACGAGTAGGCGTGGATGTTGTTGACGATGTCCGGGTACAGCAGCACGCAGTCGCGGTCGGCGAAGGTGAAGATCGTGTCGAGGTGCATCGCCGCGCGCAGCTTCGGCATCGCCGCCACGATGACGCGCTCGGCCGCGCCCTGCTTGAACAGCGCCGCGGCGAGCTGGCTGATGCCCTGGCGCGAGGTGCGCTCGCTCATGCCGATCAGCACGTTGCCCTTGCCGATCGGCATCACGTCGCCGCCCTCGACCGTCGCGAGGCCGTGGTCCTGGGTCGGATCGCCCCACCAGACCTTCACCTTGCCGGCGAAGTCGGGGTGGAACTTGTAGATCGAGGTGGTGAGGATCGTCTCCTCGTGCCGCGCCGGCCAGTAGAGCGGGTTGAGCGTGCAGCCGCCGTAGATCCAGCAGGTGGTGTCGCGCGTGTAGAGCGTGTTCGGCAGCGGCGGCAGCAGGTACTCGGTGACGCCGGCGGCCTCCTTCACCAGCTTCAGCATCTCGCCGCCGTGGGTCTCGGGGAACTCCTCGGTCGAGAGCCCGCCGATCAGCGTCTCGGCGAGGTCGCGGTTCGAGAGGCCGTTCGAGGTAGCTCTTGATCTCGTCGACCAGGCCGAGGCCGACCTGGTTCGGCACGACCTGGTTGTCGATGATCCACTTCTTGCCCTCGGGGACCGCGACGGTCTCGGCGAGCAGGTTGTGCATCTCGACGACGTCGACGCCGCGATCGCGCATCTTCGTCGATGAAGTCGAAGTGGTCGCGCTTGGCGTTCTCGACCCACAGCACGTCGTCGAACAGCAGCGAGTCGCAGTTGCTGGGCGTGAGGCGCTGGTGGGCGCGGCCCGGCGCGCACACCATCACCTTGCGCAGCTGGCCGACCTCCGAATGGACGCCGAACTGTCGCTTGCTTCTGCCATTGCGTGCTTCCTTCGCTGTTCAGATCGTGATGTATCCGGTGACAGGCCGTGGACGCCGACGATGGCGCCGACGACCGCGACCCCGAACAGCATCCACTCCGCCGGAGTGAAGAGCTGCTTCCCCTGCTCGCGTCGCGTCATGAAGTACAGCAGCGTGCCCGGGGCGTAGATGATGAAGCCGAGCAGCATGAACTTCATCCCGGCCGCGAACACGCAGGAAGATCGTGTAGATCGATCGCCAGCACGGCGATCACCGTGTCCTTGCCGACGGTCGCCGGGGTCGTTCTCGTAGGTCTCGCGCGTTGAGCACCAGCTTCAGCGCGAAGGCCGCCGAGAGGAAGTAGGGAACCAGCGACAGGTGGCTGCACAGCGACAGCGCGAAGGTGAAGGCGTCGTCGGAGAAGAGCGTGGCGATCAGCACCAGCTGGATCAGCAGCGTGGTCATCAGCAGCGCCGCCGACGGCACCTGGTTCGCGTTCTCGCGCGCCAGGAAGGCCGGCATGTCCCTGCTTCTTGGCCGCGATCGACAGCACCTCGGCCGCCATCAGGGTCCACGCGAGGTAGGCGCCGAGCACCGAGACGATCAGGCCGGCGCCGATGAAGACCGCCCCCCACGGCGCCGACCGCGGCCTCGAGCACGCCGCCGACCGAGGGCTGGCGCAGCTGCGCGAGCTCCGCGCGCGGCAGGATGCCGTAGGACAGGATCGACACCGATGCGAAGAGCGCGAGCACGCCGAGGAAGCCGGTCACGGTGGCGACGCCCACGTCCTCGCGCTTCTGCGCGAAGCGCGAGTAGTTGCTCGCGCCCTCGATGCCGAGGAACACGAACACGGTCACCAGCATCGTCGCCTTGACCTGCTCGAAGAGGTTCCCGTAGTCCGCCGCCCTCGCCGCCCCAGAGGTTGGCGGCGAACACGTCGCGCTTGAGGCAGAAGATCGCCAGCACCACGAACACGCAGCAGCGGGATGACCTTGGCGATGGTGACGATCCGGTTGATCCCCGCCGCCTCCTTCACGCCGCGCAGCACCAGGAAGTGGAAGGCCCAGATGCCGACCGACGAGATCGCCACCGAGAGCAGCGTGTTGCCCTCGCCGAGGGCCGGGAAGACGGCGCCGAGCGTGGACTTGATCAGGATCCAGTACGAGACGTTGCCGACGCAGGCGCTGGCCCAGTAGCCGAAGGCGGAGAAGAAGCCGAGGTAGGGCCCGAAGCCGGCGCGCGCGTAGGCGTAGACGCCGGCATCGAGGTCCGGCTTGCGGTTGGCGAGCGTCTGGAAGACGAAGCCCAGCATCAGCATGCCGGCGCCGGCGATGGCCCAGGCGATCAGGGCGCCGTAGACGCCGGTGGCCTGCGCGAAGTTGCGCGGGATCGAGAACACCCCGGCGCCGACCATGCCGCCGACCACCATGGCGGTGAGGGTCCGGAGCGGAAGCTTGTCCGTGGTCTGATCCGATGCTGACGCCATCACACCTCCTGGATTGAGGTTCCGTGTTCGGATCGGTTGCGGCGCCCCACTCGTTGACTGCTATGAACGCATCGAGCTTGCCGGAACGCGGGCGGACCATAGCATCACCGCGATCGTTGTCCAGACGCGCGGCCGCCCGGATCCTCCCCGTTTCTCTTGACTGAGGTCTGCGACGTGCTACTCCCGCGGCAGTCGAGAGGAGGGCTCATGAGCTGGCTGACGCGACGTGACCTCGCCGGGCTCGGTCTGGCGATGGTGATCATGCTGTCCTTCGGCTGCGCTGGCCGGGCCCGCGTGCAGAACGTGCAGCCGCAGCCGGCGTCGAATCTGCCGCGGCCCGCTCGGGTCGTCGTCTTCGACTTCGACACCGGCGCCGCCGACGTCCGCGTCCAACGCGGGCCTCGACGGACGGCCACCCGCGCGGTCGGACTGTACGTCGACAAGACGGACGTCCTCGCCCAGATGGTCGCGGACACGGTCGCGGAGAGACTGGTCGAGGACCTGCGGGCGCGCGGATTCAACGCCGAGCGCGCCGCGAAGGCCGCGCCGCCGGCGCGCACCGACCTCGTCATCCAGGGACAGTTCGTCCAGATCGACCAGGGCTCGCAGACGCAGCGCTTCGTGATCGGGCTCGGTGTCGGGGCCACCGAGGTCCGGACGCAGGTCGAGATGTTCCAGGTGGGCGCGAGAGGGTGGGAGCCGGTCACGCAGTTCGACACCGTTGCGTCGGGCTCGCGCTTCCCGGGCGCGGTGTTCTTCGTCGCGGGTGGGGCTGCGGCCGGCACGGTCGCCACCTCCGCGATGATCACGTCCGGTGTCGGGGTGGTCCGGGAGGTCATTGCGTCCATCGACAGGGACGCGCGGCGCACCGCGGAGCAGATCTCGGGCAAGGTCTCGGAGTTGTCCACCGCGCAACGCTGGTAGCGCGCGCGGTACGCCTTCACGGTGACGCCGACGCTCCGGGCGCGGGAGCGCGGGGTGGGCCGCACGCGACGTCGGACGTCTTGCACGTCGTCGCCGCGTGCTCGAGCAGGATGCGCCGTACCTCCTCGATCGCGAGCGGGTGGCCCTGCGCCGAGTGTCCGGAGAACGGGATCACGAGCTCGGACTCGACGCCGTCGATGCTCGCGCTCTCGAACGTCACGACGCCGTCCGTCGCGTCCGGACCGGCGTCGGCTCCCGTGACGGGGATGATCGAGTGCGCCGCGATGCCGGGCGCCACCGGCGTTGCGGCGAGGGCCCCGAGGAACGGGCTTCCCAGCCGCATGCTGTAGACGCTGCCGAAGCGCGGGCGTCGGGGGTCGAAGAGCAGGGCATCGCCGTTGCCTTCGAGGAGGTCGGTGGTCGCGGCGAGCACGTCCCCCGGGAGCCTGACGAAGCGGTTCAGCCACCCGACGATCGACGACGGTCGCCAGGGGGCTGCCCCGGTGGGGCGTGGCGATGAAGATCACCACCCGGACGAACGGTAGCGGGCGAACGAAGAGGGAGCGCTTCAGGAGGTCGCGCGTCTCCGCGCTCACGTCCAGCGCGTCGATGGGCTCACGGCTGATGGCGTCCCAGATGCGCGTGCCGGAGTCGACGGCCGTCAGCTTGGTGAGCAGCCCGCCCTGGCTGTGCCCGACGACGACCATCTGGCGCAGGGCGGGATCCGTTCCCTCGGGATCGATCCGTGCCACGGCCTCGCTGAGCGCGTCGCGCAGCAGCATGGCGGAGAACGGGATCGGATTGCTCGTGCTGTAGTGGAAGAACCAGAACTGGAACCGGTCGCGGACGCGCCCGTCGTTCTCGAGGTCGTTCAGCATGTTCGCCCACCGGCCCGGGCTGGACACCGTGCCGTGGACGAACACCACCGGGATGAGACCGGGCCGGTACGGCTGCGTGAACGTGAGGCTGGTCGGCAGCTCCTGGCGCAGCAGGTCGCCGAAGAAGAACGCCCGGCGCTCCCAGCCCCACTCCGGCGACTGGCTGAGCGTCCACGCGAGCGCCGCGGTCGGCTCGACCTCGAGGCGGACCGAGCGACCGTCGATGTCGACGGTCCGCCGATCGGAGGGAGTGTAGACGTGGAGAGACCCGTGCATCACCGGCTCCGCCAGTTGGCGGCGCGCGTCGTCGATCCGCAGCAGGGCCGTCACCGGGGTCCGTGCGTTCGGTCCGAGATAGTCCGCGTCTTTCTGGTCCGGATCGGTTGCGACGGCCCGGGCTGCCAGCGGCGCACCGATTCCCGGTCGCCGGTGTCGTGCCCGGAGGCCTCTCACCCTGAGCTCGGCCGCGGGCACGAACTCGACCAGATCGCGACCCGCCCAACGCAACGCGTCCGGCTCGAGGTGCACCGCGACCTGCTGTCCGAACGGGAGATCGTAGAGGCCGGAGTGGAGGTCGACGACCGAGCCGTTGGGGGACGAGAGGGCGCGCGTGAGTCCGCGATTGTAGAGGTCGGCCGCGATGCGCAGACGGGGGTCGAACTCGTCCGGCCGCTCCCCTTCGCCGCCGGGGAACAGGAACGCCCAGGCGCAGACCACCGATTCGAAATAGAAGCTCCGCTTCCGCGTACTGTCGGCGTACCGGAACGACAGCTCCGCGAGCGCGAACAGGGTGTCGTCACGCCCCCGTCCCTGAGCGGTCAGCTGGTGCAGGGCCTCGAGTGCACCTTCGGGATCCCGCCGGAAGCGCTCGGTCAGGTTGCGCCGGTGGAGCACGTTCTGGCTGAACGTGCTCGGGCTGGTGGAATTGAGCGCGCTCTGCGTGAGCTCCTGCGTGACGATGCGCGGGGAGACCCGTGTGACGCCCACCGGTGGTCGACAGGCCGACAGCAGGAGCGCGGCGGTGACGGCACACACTGCGCGCATGAAGCTGCGAACCATCCCCCGCACTGGCCAGCGGTAGGTCCCACATCGGGTGCGCGCAGGCAAGACGCGGCCGTTGCCCCCGATGCCCGTCGTCGACTAGAAGGCCGGCATGCACCGACGCCGGAGGAACCTGATCGCCATCGGGTTCGTCGCCTTCCTCGCCGCCTGGTTCGCCTGGAAGGTGCTGCTCACCAGCAGCAAGGTTCCCGCGTCGGCGCCGGTGGCAGGGACCGAACGGCCGATGTGACCGTCAGTGCTCGTCGCTGCGGAACATCATGAAGTCTCCGAAGGTGAACGGATTCACCCCTTCGTCGCGCGGGACCGCGTGCGTCGCGAGCGCCGCCACCAGAATCTCCCGCGTCGCCGGGTCGGTGAGGACGCCCGTGTGCGTGGCGTCGACGCCGAGCACGCGCCACGCGCGCCGCTGCACGGCGAGCTGGCTCCGTAGCGGCACGGTGCCGTCGCCGCTCGGGGTGCTGCGCAGGACGCGCCCTCGATTGTCGTAGGCGAACACGAGGTAGAACGGGAGCCGATCGGGCAGGGCCGTGCCCTGGAGATCGGCGAGGAAGCGGCTGTTCGGGGCGACGTCGCGCCACGACGGCACCACCTCGGACGCGCGCTCCACGCCGAGCCGTGCCGAATCCATGCCGCCGTAGGGCGTGGCGATCGAGACGAAGAGCTCCAACCAATCGGGGACGCCGCCGCGGCAGAGGCGGGTGAGGGCCGCGTGGGCTACGAGGCCGCCCATGCTGTGGGCCACGATCACCACGTGTCGGAGGCCGAGCTCCTCGGCGGCGATCGCGAGGACGTTGCTCAGGACGGTCGCCGTCTGCTCCAGCGGCAGGCCCGACGGGTAGAAGAAGAACCACGGCTGGTAGCGCGTCCGGTCGAGACCCTCGACCAGCGGAGCGAACTCGACCGGAGCGCCGCCCGCGCCGTGGACGAAGACCACCTGGATCTTCGCGGGATCGGGCTCCTCGAGTCCGAAGAAATATCCTTGCGTGTGCACGAGCAGGTCGGCGGGGTGGAAGATGCCGAGCTGGCCCCAGCGGAGCGCGAAGAAGTCGTCGGCGAGCGACGGCACGACGTTGCCGCTGCGGGTCACCGCGACGTGGATGGTCGCCGTCGTGGCGCTCGGCCGACCCGGATCGACCGGGATCGTGGGCCCGTCGACCAGGAAGCCGTCGCTGGCGGCGGATGCTTCGACTCGCGCCGGCGCGGACGGATCGGTGCGGCCCACGATCTCGTTCGACTCGAACAGCCCGTTGTGGTCGAGGTCGGCCAGGACGAGCAGTTCGTAGTCCCCCGCGGGGAGCAGCAGCTTGTACAGCTCGACGGCGCGCCCGACGAGCTTCCAGGTGACGACCTCGTCGGCGGTCTTCCGATGGCTGATCGCGACGACGAGCAGCGCGTCGGCGTGGCCTTCGGCGCCCGCCAGCCGGCCGCTCAGGTAGAAGGCGTCCTCGGGCGCGAGGGCGCGCAGCAGCGCGACCCGGGGCTCGCTGGCGAACGCCGCACGCATGGCGCGGCGCCGCTGCACCATCTCGAGGTACTGGCAGCCGGAGCCCATGGCCCCGACCATCGCGACGGCGAGGAGGGCGGCGATGGTGCGCCGCCCCGCGCTCACGCGTGCCCTACTTCGCGGGAACGACCGTCCCGATCCGCTGCTCGAACTCGACGCCGAGGACATCGTCGGTCCAGATCTTCCAGAGGCCACCCTCCTGATGGAAGAGGATGAGGTTGTCGGTGGTGTTGTTCACGAACACGCTGCCCGACGGGCCTTCGACCTGGATCTTCACGCGCGCGACGGCGAACTCGTCGTCGTGCCCCATGTAGCGGAAGTTGGTGACCTTGGTGCTCAAGTCGAAGTCGCGGAACTGCTCCGCCAGCGCCGCGTTGGTCGTGTCGTACTGCGGCGAGCGGGTGTGGATCGTGCCCATCGTCCCGGCGGCATCCTCGCCGTCGTAGGCGCGGAGGTTGCTTTCCACCACGGCCTTGAGCGTCGCGGCGAGCTTCTCGTCGTCGTCGGCGCGGGCCGTGACGGCCAGGCCGAGGAGCGCTGCCACCTGGATGGCCACCAAGAGTGTCCTCGTCATGTTCGTCTCCCTTCCTGCCGCTCTCATCGGAGGACGTTGTGTCCGCGGTTGCGCATGCAATCGTTGAACACCCGCTGGAACTGCTGGTTCGACTGCGAGCCCCGGACCGCGCCGCCGCCGATGCCGCCGGCCGCCGCGCCGATCGCGGCCCCACGGCCCGCATTGCCGGCCGCCGCGCCGATCGCGGCGCCCCCGGCCGCCCCGATCAGACCGCCGCCGACGGCGCCCCGCGCCATCTGGCCGCCCCTCGATCCCGCCGATTGGTTCGCGAGGTTCCGGCACTCCGCCTCGTCGCGCGTGACGAACTGGGCTCGCGAGCTGCCGTAGGTGTCGATGGTCGGTCGCCACTGCGCGCACGCGACGCCGGCGGTGCCGGCGCAGATCGCGGTGCACAGTCCGAGGATGAGGGCGCGCATCATCGTTGATCTGATAATCCGGGGCGCGCGCGCCGGTCAAGGGTGTCAGCGCGCGGAGGCCAGCGCGACGCGGTTCACACCGCTGACGATCAGGTTGATGCCCACCAGCAGCGCGATGATCCGCACCGAATCCTTCGGCCAACCGGAGAAGATGATGAAGGCGAGGCCCAGCGAGACGAGGCCGTCGAACAGCCACCATCCCCAGCCGCGACGCGGGCGCAGCTGGATCGCTCCCACGACGCTGATCGCGCCCTGCACGAGCAGCATCCAGGCGAAGACCAGCGCCAGGGCGACGAGCCCAGAGCCGGGACTGCGGAGCACGTAGGTGCCGACGAAGAGATAGAGGAGCCCCCGGATTCCCTTCCACAGGCGATTCTCGCCGGCGCTGAATGCCGCGATCAGCTCGGCGACGCCGCCGAAGACCAGCCCCCACGCGATCCACAGGGCGGCGAACAACGCGGCCAGGTAGGGTGACGCCAGTGCCTCGAGCCCGACGATGATGAGCAGCACGCCCGCCGCGATCGCCCACCCACGGCTGCCCCGAGCCTTGGAATCCGCCATTCTGATCTCCCCCCGACCGGGTACCAATTCCATTTCGTTCCTGAATGCAAGCTGGCAGCGCGAAAGGGTTGCATCCCGCCGGGGTTTTCTCCTACAAGTTTGCGGCGCGCGGAACTCCCGACGCCCCCGGAGGAGAAAGTCATGACGAGGAGTGTTCTGACGCTCGGACTCTTCCTGACCACCCTGTCTGCCTGTGTCTCGCAGTCGCAGTGGCGGCCGACGGTCGACACGTACGGCAGCTCGCGAGCCCAGTTCGTCAGCCGGGACGAGGCGGAGTGCCGGAATCTCGCGATGCAGTCGTCGGGGTCGACCACGGGCGAGACGGCGCGCGGCGCCGTCGGCGGCGGGCTCCTCGGTGCGGCGGCCGGTGCGGCGATCGGCGCGGCAGCCGGCAACGCGGGTCGCGGCGCGGCGATCGGCGCGGCCGCGGGCGGCGTGGGCGGCGGCGCGATGCGCGCCAACCAGTCGAACCAGCAGTTCCAGCGCGTGTTCAACCAGTGCATGCGCAACCGCGGCCACACCGTCCTCGGATGACCCGGACGATGATGATCCTGCGAACGGTGCTGGCGACGGCGCTCCTCGGTCTGGCCGTGACGGCGGGCGCCGCGGACGACGCCAGGGACGACGCCAAGCTCACCACACAGCTGAAGGGCGTGGTGGAGTCCAACCTGCGGGCCTACGACGCGAAGGACGTCGAGGGCGCTCTGCGTGGCGTGCACACCCGCTCGCCAGAGTACGACACCACGAAGGCGGCGCTGGCCGAGCAGTTCCGCGACGTCGGCGTCACCGCGACCCTGGTCGACTTCAAGTACATGGGACACGACGACGAGTTCGCGGTCGCACGCGTGAAGACCAAGCTCGTCGGACCGGCCGGCAGCGGATTCTCGGACAACGTCACCGACAGCGTCGTGCTCTTCCACCAGGAGGGTGGCACCTGGAAGGTCTGGAGCGACGAGGTCCTCGGTGTGCAGTTCACCGCGAAGTAATGAGGGGGGCGGTATGAACGTGTCACGGATGCGAAACGTCTGGTCGCTCGTAGCCGTCGCCCTGGTCGTTGCACTCCTGCCTGGGGGTGTGGCCAGCGCCCGGATGGCGGGAACCCCGTACAAGCTGCGGATGGACGGCTACGTCGGCGCGCCGCCGAAGGGGCGCAACGAGATCGCCGACCTCCAGATCCGCGCGGGCGCGAAGGACGTCCGCTTCCAGGTCACGCGGGCGACGGTTCTCTCCGGCAACACCATGCCCGCGACGATCTTCCGCCGCGTCCGCCCCTACCGCCCGAACTTCTTCGTGCGCGGGTCACAGGAGCTGGTCTCGAAGGTCGAGAACGCCGCCGACGGCGATCGGCTGCGGATCATCGGCATCTGGCGCCCCGGCTCGCGGAACCTCATGGTGGCGACGGTCGAGCCGCAGCCCGCCGAAGCGCCGGCAGCTGCCGCGCCGGCCCCCACCGCGCCGGCGCCCGCTGCCCACTGACGGGAGCACTCAGGGCGAGCGGTCCGGCTCGGCCGGCGGGATCGTCGGCAGTCCCACCCGGATGCGCTGCGGAAAGTCCTCCGCGTCGGCGGCCTCGTGCGCCCTGGCGTTGATGTGTGATCGCGCGCGCAGCTCGTCGAAGGGGAGGCCGAGGGGGTTGTCGATGAGGCCGGCGCCGTAGAGGTAGCCGTCGATGAGTCCGTTCAGCAGGTGACGGAAGTCGAAGCCGCCGACGCGGCCGACCCGGTTGGCGTAGCGGACGATGTTGATGGTGCAGCTGTTGCTGAACAGATGATACCACTCGGGGCGGTCGGCCAGCTGGTTGACGCGTTCGAGGTAGATCAGGAACAGCTGGCGCGCGCGCTCCGGCGACGTCCGGATCCGGTACAGGAAGACGTCCTCGTTCCGATGATTGGCGCGTGAGCCGATGAGGTCGCGTTCCTCCCCGACCACGTAGATCAGCTCGAACTGCTTGAACAGCGACGCGAGCGGATCGAAGCCCTCGCCCACCTCGGTCCGGGTCTCGATCGAGATCGACACGGGCGGCGCGTTGTCGAACATGAAGCTGACGAACGTGTGCCCGACCGGACCCATCACCCAGTAGGAGATGATGAAGTCGACGCCGGTCATGTGCGAGAGCAGGACCTCGCGCGTCACGTAGCGCACCGTGAAGTCGTTCCGGCTGCGGAACACGAAGTCGCGGACGTCCGTGATCGTCACCCGGTCCCCGTCGATGGTCGCGCGCGGCATGACCGCCACTTCGGGCCGCCAGGGCCGGTCGTGCGACGGCTGGAGCGAGAGATGCCAGACGAGGACGCCGAGGAAGACCGCCGCGAATGCCCGCCTCCCCCGCGGCCAGCGCGTCAGCCACAGGGTCCAGACGCCGAACCCGAGGAACACGACGGCCAGCGCCGTGCGCAGCCATGGCCAGGGAAGATTCGAGAAGTGGACCGCCAGCGTGCCCCACGCCAGCAAGCCGGGCAGAGAAGAGAAAGCGGAAGACTCTACCCACGGCTGGCGTGGGGCCTACAATGGCGATCGGGTGTCGTCAAGACGGCGCGCGCTCCGACGGCGCGCCGACCGTCGGCTGGACGGCGCGTCGACGTCTGTGGCACACGGGAGCCCATGCGCGTCTTCGACTCCTTCGGCCCTAACCCCCGCGGCCTGCGAATGTTCCTCGCCGAGAAGGGGATCACGCTGGACGCCGTGCCCGTCGACCTCGTGGGCATGGAGAACCGGCGCCCGCCGTACACCGATCGCAATCCCGGTGGGCAGCTTCCCGCGCTCGAGCTCGACGACGGGCGCGTCATCGGCGAGACGGTCGCGATCTACGAGTACCTCGAGGAGCGGTTCCCCACGCCGGCGCTGATCGGAACGACGCCGGAGGAGCGGGCGGAGACGCGGATGTGGATGCGGCGGATCGAGCTCAACATCACCGAGCACCTCTACAACGCCTTCCGCTACGCCGAGGGCATCGAGCTCTTCCGTCCGCGGATGCGCGTGCTGCCGGAGGCGGCCGACGGCCTGAAGGCGGTGGTGCGCGACAAGCTCGCCTGGCTCGACGGCCTGATGCAGAAGAAGCCGTTCGTCGCCGGCGATCGCTTCACCATCGCCGACATCGGCCTCTACGTCGCCCTCGACTTCGGACGGGCGGTCGGACAGCCGTTCGATGCCGGACTCGCCAACGTCGGCGCCTGGTTCGCCCGCGTCGGGGCGCGGCCGAGCGCCACAGGCAGTCTGCACCCGGCGGCAGCCGACCTGGGGATGCGCGGATGAACATCGGACGGGTCGGTGTCTGGACGTTCAGCCTCGAATTGCAGCCGGCCGCGCAGGCGCAGGAGGCGGCGCGCGAGATCGAGGCGCTGGGCTACGGTGCCATCTGGATCCCCGAGGCCCTCGGGCGCGAGGCGCTGGTGCACGCGTCGCTGCTCCTCGCGGGGACGAAGCGCATCCCGGTCGCGACCGGCATCGCCAACATCTGGGCGCGCGACCCGATGGCGATGGCCGCGGGGCAGAAGACGCTCACCGAGGCGTTCCCCGACCGCTTCCTCCTCGGCATCGGCGTGAGCCACGCCCCGATGGTCGGCATGCGCGGGCACGCCTACGACAAGCCGCTCAGCGCCATGCGCGCCTACCTCGACGCGATGGACGCGGCGCCGTTCCTGGCCATGCCGCCCACGACCGAGCCGCGGCGGGTGATCGGTGCGCTCGCGCCGAAGATGCTCCGCCTGTCGGCGGAGCGCGCCTGGGGCGCGCATCCGTACTTCGTGCCGCCGGAGCACACGCAGCGCGCGCGCGAGGTCCTCGGCAAGGGGCCGCTGCTGGCGCCCGAGCAGGCCGTCGTCCTCGAGCGCGACGCCACCGCCGCGCGGGCGATCGGCCGCGCGCACATGGCGATCTACCTCGGACTGCCGAACTACGTGAACAACCTGAAGCGCCTCGGCTTCACCGACGACGACGTCGCCAACGGCGGCAGCGACCGCCTGGTCGACGCGATCGTCGCGTGGGGCGACGAGGACGCCATCGTCCGTCGCGTCCGCGCCCATCACGACGCCGGCGCCGACCACGTCTGCGTGCAGGTGCTCGAGGCCGATCCGCGCGCCCTGCCGATGGCGCAGTGGCGACGTCTCGCGCCGGCGCTCCTGGGGCGATGACGGCGGCCGCGGACGGGCGACGTGATCTCGAACGCGCCGTCGCGGCGCTCGCGGAGCGGCTGCCGGAGCCGCTGACGCCGCTCGCACGTCTCGCGTACAACTACGCCTGGACGTGGATACCCGGTGGCGTGGCGTTGTTTCGCGACCTCGATCCGGCACGGTGGCGGCACAGCGGCTGCAACCCGCGCTGGATGGTCGAGACGATCCCGCCGCATCGCTGGCGGCTGCTGGCCGACGACGCGCACCTGGTCGCCCGCGCCGCGGCGGCAGCGGCCCATCTCGACGCCGATCTGGCGCGCCCGGCGATGCCCCTCGGTGCGTTGACGCCGGAGCGCCCCGTCGCCTACGTCTGCTCCGAGTTCGGTCTCCACTGCTCGCTGCCGCTCTACGGCGGCGGCCTCGGCATCCTGGCCGGCGACGTGCTGAAGGGGGCCTCGGACCTCGCGCTGCCGATGATCGGCGTCGGGCTCCTCTACCGCCAGGGCTACTTCCACCAGCGTCTCGACGTCGACGGGCAGCAGCACGAGTACTGGACGCCGACCGCCTTCGAGCAGCTGCCGATCGTGCAGGTGACCGACGCGAGCGACCAGCCGCTGACGGTCGCGATGCGGCTCCGCGGTCGCGACGTCCGGGCCGGCGTGTGGCGCCTCGAGGTCGGACGCGTTCCGCTCTTCCTCCTCGACACCGACCGCGACGACAACCATCCCATCGACCGCTGGATCACCGACCGCCTCTACGTCGGTGACCGCCACACGCGGCTCGCCCAGTATGGCGTCCTCGGCATCGGCGGAATGCGCGCGTTGGACGCGATGGGCATCCGCTCGGGACTGGTCCATCTGAACGAGGGGCACGGCGCGCTGGCCGTTCTCGAGCGGCTTCGTGTGCGCCTCGGCACCGGCGAGCCGACCGATGCTGCGCTCGCCGCCGTCCGCGGGGAAACCATCTTCACCACCCACACGCCGGTCGCTGCGGGGAACGAATGGTACGACCCGAGCGAGGTCGATCCGGTGCTGGGCGAGTACGCCGACGAGCTGGGGCCGGCGCGGCCGTTGGCCTTCGACCTCGGCCGCTACCACCCCGGGGACAACCACGAGCCGGTCAACATCACGGTGCTGGCGCTCCGGACGAGTCGCGCGGCGAACGGCGTCTCCCGACGCCACGGCGAGGTGGCGCGTGCCATGTGGCAGCCGCTCGACGTACCGATCGGGCACGTCACCAACGGCGTGCACACCCTCTCGATGATGGCGGTGCCGATGCAGACTCTGCTCGACCGCCACCTGCCTGGCGACTGGCGGACGCGCATCGACGACCCGCGACTGTGGGACGCCGTGGCGGCGATCCCGGACGCGGAGCTGTGGGCCGTCCGGCAGACACTCCGCCGGACGCTGGTGGAGTACGCCCGCGAGCAATCCGTCGCCCAGCGGCTGTCGCGTGGCGAGGCGCCGGAGTACGTCGATGCCGCGGCGCGCGTCTTCGACCCCGGGGTGCTCACCATCGGATTCGCGCGACGCGTGGCCATGTACAAACGTCTCAATCTCCTCATCCGCGATCCCGAGCGCGGACTGCGGCTCCTCGGCGCGTCCGATCGTCCCATCCAGCTCGTCGTCGCCGGCAAGGCGCATCCGCGCGACGACGAGGCGAAGGCGACGCTCCGGCGCGTCCTCGAGATGCGGCGCGCGCCGTACGTCGGCAGCCGGATCGTGTTCCTCGAGGACTACGACCTGCACGTCGCGCCGCGGCTCGTGGCGGGTGTGGACCTTTGGCTCAACCTGCCCCGACCGCCGCTCGAGGCGTCGGGGACGAGCGGCATGAAGGTGGTCCTGAACGGCGGCATCAACCTGAGCGTCCTCGACGGCTGGTGGCTCGAGGCCGATCCCACCGAGACCGGGTGGGCGATCCAGACGCCCGACGGCGACGCCGAGGTTCAGGACGACCACGATGCGCGCGTGCTGTTCGACCTCGTCGAGCACGAGGTGATTCCGGCCTTCTACGACCGCGACGCCGACGGCCTGCCGCGCCGCTGGCTCGCGCGGATGAAGACCTCGATGCAGCGATTGATCCCGCGCTTCAGTACGGAGCGGATGCTGCGGGAGTACGCGAGGCTCTACGCGCCGTGACCGCGGCACGCGGTGCCGCCCGCGTGGGCACCCGACGTCTGTTTGCACGGCCGCCGCGCCCAATCCGGATGGCCTTGCATTTGCACCGTTGCACCCTAGGATGGGGCACTCCGGCGCATGACCACGACTTCCCAGTCGCCGACCGACCTGCTGACGCAGGTGCGGAAGGTTCTCGACGACTTCGGTCTCGAATCGGTGACCGAGCTCGCCTCGCTGTCGCGCCGGACCCTCATCGACTGCGGGACGCGGATCGGCCTGACCGGGCTCTCGCGGCTCACGAAGAGCGCGATCGTCGAGCAGTTTCTGGAGGCGCTGCAGCGCCTCGCCGGATTCGCCGGGATCGAGACGCCGCAGGCGCGGCAGCGGAGCGACGGACCCGATACCGTCCACAAGTTCGACCTCGGCCGCCCGCCGGAGCGCGAGCGCCAGGTCGAGCACATCCCCTGGAGCTACGGGCAGGACCGGGTCACCGCCATCCTGATCGATCCCGAGCGCCTGTACGTCTACTGGGAGGTCACCGACGACGCGATCGACCGGGCGCGCGCCGGACTCGGCCCCGGCGGGCGCGAGAGCTGGCTCAACCTCCGCGTCTACGACGTGACCGGCCGCCTCTTCGACGGCACCAACGCGCACGGTTACACCGACACGCGCGTCGAGCGCAGCGACCGGCAGTGGTTCTTCACCGTCGGCCGGCCCGCCTCGGAGGCCTGCATCGAGCTCGGCATGCGCTCGACCGAAGGCTACTTCGTCAAGATCGCGCGCTCGGGACGCGTCGAGTTCCCGCGCGTGACTCCGGCCCCGCCGGGACCGGTGGAGTGGCTGACCGTGCGCACCGCCACCGGCGAGCCCGGCGCGACGGTCGCTAGCCCGACGCCGGACCACGCCGAGCCCGCATCTCCCGTCCCGGAGCCGCCGGCCACCCTGATCGAACGCGTCCGCGCGCAGCTTGCCGACGGCGGGGCGCAGGTCGCCTGGAGCGATCCCGAGGTGCGGACGCGTTGGGAGCGGGAGATCGCGGGCTACGGGATCACGTCGCCGGTGTACGTCGAGGAGCGGTGGGGCGGCGCCGGGTGGGTGGAGAACGTCGACGGGCAGACGCGGATCGTCTACGGCCCGTGGGAGGTCGTGATCCGCGGCATCGATGCGCACGCCGAACGCCGCGTGGTCGGCGTCTGGGAGCTCGTCTGCACGATCGAGGGCGATGGTGTGGCGCTCCCCGAGGGCGCGGTGCGGCCGGCCGGGGCGTCGGAGTGGAACGCCGGCGCCAGCGAGCGGCGCATCGGCGGCGCCTCCGAACGCTGGCGGATCGGCGCCAGCGAGCTGCGCTTCCGCGGCGCGAGCGAGATGCTCTACGGCGGTGCGAGCGAGCGGCGCCTGGGTGCGAGCGAGCTCCGTCTGGGCGGCAGCGAGCGGGCCGTGCCGCCGCCGGAGCGGTGACGACGATGGTCAAGGGCCACCTCGCGATCCTGCTGCACGCGCATCTGCCCTTCGTCCGGCATCCCGAGGATCGGACGCTGATGGAGGAGCAGTGGCTGGTGGAGGCGATCACCGGCACCTACCTGCCGCTGCTGCAGGCGTTCGAGGGGTTGCTCGCGGACGGCGTTCCCTTCCGCTGCACGGTGTCCCTGTCGGCGCCGCTGCTCACCATGCTCACCGACGACCTGCTGAAGACGCGCTATGCCGAGCGCCTGGACCATCTGATCGAGCTGGCCGAGCGCGAGATCGAGCGCACGCGCCCCGAGCCCTACTACCAGCGACTCGCCGTCATGTACCGCGACCGCTTCGCGTCGCTGCGCCACACGTGGCGCTGCCACGACGGCAATCTGGTCGCCGCCTTCCGCGTGCTGCAGGACGCCGGACGCGTGGAAGTGATGACGTCGACGGCGACACATGCGTTCTTCCCGGCACTCGACCGGAACTGGTCCGCGCTGCGCGCGCAGGTGCACACCGCCGCCGACCTCTACGAGAGTCACTTCGGCCGCCGGCCGCTCGGCATGTGGCTCGGCGAGTGCGGCTACGTCCCCGGCGTCGACGAGCTGCTGCGCGAGGCGGGCGTGCGCTGGTTCGTCGTCGACACCCACGGGCTGCTGCTCGCCGATCGGCCGCCGGTGTACGGCGTCGCCGCACCGGTCTACTGCCCGAGCGGGGTGGCGGCGTTCGCGCGCGATCCCGAGTCGTCCGAGCAGGTGTGGAGCGCCAAGGAGGGCTATCCGGGCGATCCCCACTACCGCGACTTCTACCGCGACATCGGCTTCGATCTGCCGCTCGACTACGTCGGCCCGTATCTCGTGCCCGAGGGGCACCGTGGGTACACCGGGCTCAAGTACCACGCGATCACCCACGATCAGCTCCACGACAAGTGGGTGTACGACCCGGACATCGCACGCGAGCGCGCGGCCGAGCACGCGATGCACTTCCGGGTGAACCGCGAGCGGCAGATCGCGGCGCTGGCGTCGTCGATGGATCGGCCGCCCATCGTGCTGGCGCCCTACGACGCCGAGCTGTACGGCCACTGGTGGTTCGAGGGGCCGATGTTCCTCGACTACCTGTTCCGCCAGCTGCACTACAATCAGGACACCATCGGCACGATGACGCCGGGCGAGTACCTGGAGGCGCAGCCGACGAACCAGGTGGCGACGCCGAGCATGTCGTCGTGGGGCGCGAAGGGTTACGGCGAGTACTGGGTCAACGAGAGCAACGCGTGGATCTATCGCCACCTGCACGTCGCCGCCGAGCGCATGGTCGAGCTGGCGCAGCGCTTCCCCGCCGCCGACGGCGTCACCGGCCGTGCGCTCCGCCAGGCGGCGCGCGAGCTGATGCTGGCGCAGTCGAGCGACTGGCCCTTCATCATGCGCACCGGCACCACGGTCTCGTACGCCACGCGGCGCTTCAACGAGCACATCCTGCGCTTCAACCGGCTCTACGCCGAGATCCGCAGCGGCAAGATCGCCGAGCGCTGGCTCTCGGAGATCGAGGGCCGGGACAACATCTTCCCCGACCTCGACTATCGGCTGTACGCGGCGTAGTCCCGTCTTTTGTCGCGCGCCGCCTGAGACGAGCGTCGGCGGCGACGGCGGAGCTCCGCGCGCTTCTCGCGGGGGCCCCGGCGCTTCGCGCCGCCCCGCTCGGCGCGCGCGGACTCCGCCTGCCCGCCGATGCGCGCGCCCTTGGCGGCGCGAGTCACCAGGAAGGGGACTTTGCCTTGCTCTCGTGGGATTGGGCAGGCATCGTCGCAGGGCTCGATGCCACTGAAAGTACTGATCGTTGCGTCCGAGTGTGCGCCGTTTGCGAAGACGGGCGGGCTCGGGGACGTGATCGGGGCGCTGCCGCCGGCGCTCGGGCGCCGCGACATCGACGTCCGGGTGGTGATGCCGTTGTACGCCGGCATGCCGTGGCACGACTTCGAGGTGCTGGACGGCTCGCTCGCGGTGCCGATGTGGTACGGGACCGGTCGGTGCGGCGTGCGGCTCGGGCGCCTGCCGCGGAGCGAGGTGCCGATCTACTGCCTCGAGCACCGGCGGTACTACGATCGCCCGCACCTCTACGGTTCCGCGACCGAGGCGTACGGTGACAACCTCGAGCGCTTCACCTTTCTCTCGCGCGGCGCGCTGACGCTGGCGAAGGCGCTCGCGTGGATGCCCGACATCGTTCACGCGCACGACTGGCAGGCGGCTCTGGTCCCGATGTACGTCGACACGGTGGAGTGGGGCGGACCGCTGCACGCGCTGCCCACCATCTACACGATCCACAATCTCGCCTATCAGGGCGTCTTCGATCCGCGCGCCCTCGGGGTGACGGGGCTCGGCCGGGAGCACTTCCATCCGGGCGAGCTGGAGCACTTCGGCACCCTCAACCTCACCAAGGGCGCGCTGGCGCACGCCACGATGCTGTCGACGGTGAGTCCGACCTATGCGCGCGAGATCCAGACGCCGGCCTACGGCTGTGGCCTCGACGGCGTACTCGCGGCGCGCGGCGGCGACCTCGTCGGCATCATGAACGGCATCGACGTCCGCGAGTGGGACCCCTCGATCGATCCGCACCTGCCCGCGCACTTCGACGGCGCCGACCTCGAGGGCAAGGCCCTGTGCAAGGCGGCGCTGCAGCGCGAGGCCGGTCTCCCCGTGCGCCCCGACCTGCCGCTCTTCGGGCTCGTCGGTCGTCTCGTGGCGCAGAAGGGCGTCGACGTGCTCGCTGCAGCGCTCGAGCGCCTCCTCGCCTGGGACCTGCAGCTGGTCCTGCTCGGCACCGGCGATCCGGCGTTGGAGCGCTTCTTCGCCGATGTCGCCCGCACCCGCTCCGACCGCTTCGCCGCCTGGATCCATTTCGACGAGGGACGAGCGCATCGCGTCGAGGCCGGCGCCGACTTCTTCCTCATGCCGTCGCGCTTCGAGCCCTCCGGCCTGAACCAGATGTACAGCCTGCGCTACGGCACGCTGCCCGTCGTGCGGGCGACCGGCGGGCTCGTCGACACGGTCGAGAACTACGACGAGGCGACGGGCGGGGGCACGGGTTTCGTTTTCGCCGACCTGACGCCGGCAAGCCTCGTCGACACGGTCGGCTGGGCGCTCTCGACCTGGTATCACCGGCCGGCGCACGTCGAGGGCATGCGCCGCCGCGCCATGGCGCTGGACAACTCCTGGGAGCGGGCGGCGGAGCGCTACGAGGCGCTCTACCGGGCCGCCATCGCGCGACGCGGACGCTAGGCGCGGGGCGGAACATCTGTTCCGTGGGTGGTTACGCCCGCTTCTTCGATGCACGGCTACGCCGGTCCGCTCGTCGGACGCGAGGGGGAGGTCGTGGTGCTGCTGCGTGCCCTCGACGAGGCATGCACCGGCCACGGCCAGCTGGTCTTGGTGGAAGGGGAGGCGGGGTCGGGGAAGACGCGGCTCGTAGCGGAGGTTGCCGAGGTCGCGGCCCGGCGGGGCATGCGGGTGGTCCGGATATCGGGCACGCTCGACGCGGTCGGTCACGCGCTCGCGCAGGCGACGCCAGCGGTGCCCGTCCTCGTTCTCCTCGACGATCCGGGCGCCCCCGACGAGACCCTGCTCGAGAGCCTCGCCGCCGCGGTCCCGCGGCTCGCCGGCCTCCCGGCGCTCGTGCTCGCTACGGTGCTGGAGCCCGGGCCATGCGGGTCGGGTTCGTCGATCGCCAGGACGGCCGGACCGGTGCAGCGCCTGGTGGCGGGTGCGCTCCCGATCGGCGCCGTGGCCGCTCTCGCCCACGACGCCCGACTCGATGTGCCCGCTCGTGCCCTCCAACGGCTGCACCACGTGACCGGCGGCAATGCGCTGCTCGTCGTCGAGTCGCTCGCTGCGATCACACGGACGGGTGCGGTCCCCGAGGACGAGCCCTGGCCGCTCTCCGATCGCGCCATCGCGTGGATGCGCGGGCGGCTCTCGGCGCTTCCCGTGACGAGCCGCGACGCGGTCGAGGTCGCGAGCGTCCTCGGTGAGACCTGCGACGTGACGACCATCGCGCAGGTGCTGGGTGACGGCGCCGACGTGATGCGGGTGCGGCTCGCCCTCGACGCGAGCGTGCTCGTGCACATTGCCGGGCCCGGCCACTGCCGGTTCCTGCCTCCGCTGGCCCGCGATCTCGTGCAGGCGTCGCTCGGGGCCGCACACCGGGCCGAGCTGCACGCGCGCGCGGAGGCGGCACTTGCGGACGACGTTACGGCCGGGCTCGCGCATCGCTCGCTGGCGGCCGCAGCGATGGGAGACGCGCGCCGGGCCGAGATCCCCGTCCGCCGCCTCGCCGCCCTCGCTGCGCAGACGATGCCCCGGGCACCAGCGACGCCGCCGTCGGGCGTGCCCCACCTCGCCTGCGAAGGGGCGTACTGGGTGATCGGGTTCGGTGGCCGCTCGGTTCGGCTGCCCGAGCGGTTGGGGTTCATCTACCTCGCCCACCTCCTCGCGCGTCCGGGCGTCGAGGTGGCGGCGCTGGCACTTGCCGGCAGCGCGCGTACCGGAGGGACGACGATCGATGCGCTCGACGACGGGGGACCGGCCGCGCAACGGGCGCGGGTCAGCGTCACCCGGCGCATCCGCGACGCGATCGATCGGATCACCGCGGTGCACCCGGCATGCGGTGCCCATCTCGCGCGAACCATCCGCACGGGTACCCGCTGTGCGTACATGGTCGACCCATCGGTGTCGCCAAGCTGGGACGTCCGATGGTCGGTCTGAGCCCCGGCCTCTGGACAGCCAGACGGGCAGGGCGATACGACGGTCGACGGTGCCCGTCGTCGACCGCGGACCCGTACCGGAGGCCGTCGAGCTGCAGGCGCTCGTGGCATGGACGCGCGTGACCCAAGGCGACGCGGGATTGTCGACGGTCTGCGACGCGGCCGGCATCGCGCCCGACGCCCTCTCGCCCGAAGGCCGATTGGCGTCGTCGCAGCTCGACGACTTTCTCACCGCGCTCCGCGATCACCTCGGCGGCGACGGGGCACTGCTGGCGGCGGGGGCGGCCAGCGAATCACATGCGGCGCCGCCTCGCTGGCTCACGTGGGTCGTGACGCCGGCGATCCTGTACCAAGGTGGCTCGGGCCGCGCATGCGTGACCGCAGGCGCCGGCCGAAGCACCGTCCGTCGGCGCGGCCTCGGCGCGGCGGCGATCCGCTTCGAGAGCGCGGAGGCGCGCGGGCGCCTCCCGTGCCTCTGGCGACAGGCCCGCCTGGCCAGGCGGACGACCGTGTGGGGACTTCCTCCGGCCGTGGTGCAAGAGACGCGGTGTCTGGCGCGGAGCGATGCCGCCTGCGAATACGTCGTCCACTGGCAGGCGAGCCCGCGCTGGACGCCGGCGATCGGTGCGGCCGCGGTGACGATCGCTGCGCTGCTGTGGGGTGCAGTCCCCCCCGGGCTCGGATGGACCCTTCCCGCGATCGCCGCGACGCTGGCGCATGCGATCGAGCTCGCTCGCGTTCGGCGCGCGAATCAAGCGACCGCGGCGGCGTTCGGGGCGGCGTTCCGCCGTGCCGCGGCGGTAGCGCCGGTGCGCTCGGCAACCGCCGACGCGACCCCGGTCCCGAGCGTGCCGGTGCCGGCGGCACCGCCCGAGGCGGCGTCGCTGCGACGCGAGGGCGATTTCTGGCGCATCACCTTCGCGTCGAAGACCGTCCTCGTGCGTCATTCGCGAGGCCTGTCCCTCCTCGTGCACCTGCTCCGGAACCCGGATCAGGACATCCACGTCTCGGCGCTCGATGCGTTCAGCCCGTCCGAAGGGGTCGCGGCGGTGCCGGCGTCGAGTGCGCCCCTGGGCGAGCCGGTCGGCGACCTCGGCGACGCGGGGGAGGTGCTCGACGCGCAGGCGAAGGCGACGTACCGTCGGCACCTGGCCGAGCTGCGCGAGGAACTGGCCGAGGCGGAGACCTGCAACGACATCGGTCGCGTCGAGTCCGTGCGCGCCGAGATCGAGGCCCTGGTGGATCAGCTGCGCGAGGCGACGGGTCTCGGCGGGCGGAGCCGCCGCGCCGCCTCGAACGTGAACCGCGTGCGCGTCGCGGTCACCCGTCGCATCCGCGCCGCGATCGCGCAGATCGAGAAGCACCACCCGCCGCTCGGGGCACACCTCGCCGCGACCATCCACACGGGGTACTTCTGCTCGTACGGCCCGGGCGGCGTCCCGTGGCGCGAGTAGGGATGGTGGATCCGTCCGAGGGTACCTGGATCGGCGGCGCGGCCGCCGTCCTGGTGGCGACACTCGAGCCCGCGAGCGAGGCGCACGTGGGGCTCGTCGTCCAGGCGGTCCGCGAGGAGGGCGGGGAAGCCGAGCGGACGCCGTCCGACGACGTCGTCGGCGCCTTCCCGTCCGTCGGTTCAGGCGTGGCGGCTGCGCTCGGTATCCATCGCCGGCTCGCGTCCACGGAACCGGGCGACATGCCCATCGAGAGCCGCATCGGCGTGCTCGCCCTCGAGACGGTGCTCTCGCCGGACGGCGAGAGCCTGGCGGAGGCAACCGCGACGGCACGCGCCCTGGCCGTTGCGGCACGTCCGGGCTCGCTGGTGCTCTCCGAGCGCGCGCGGGACGCCCTCCCTGGCGATCTCGCGGCGACGGTCGAGCCCATCGACGTCGCCGGGATGCGCGCCTATCTCCTGGTGCCGCCTCCGCTGCCGCCGCCGCTGGCTCGTCGTACCATCCTCTCGGGGCTGGCCGGGGCCGCGGCGCTCGGCGCCGTCGGGGCGGTGGTGGCGCTCACGCTCCGTCGCGCGCGGCCCGAGGGCGACCCGCGCCCGATCGCGCTCGGGGTGCTCCGGTTCAGGGCGCCGGGGGTGCCTGAAGCGGACCTTTGGATCCGAGACGCCGTGCGCGACAGCCTGAACACCCAGCTCGCGGAGCTCGCCGGCGTCCGGGTGTACTCGCGCGAGTTCCTCGACTTCCTCATGACCCGCCAGGGCCTCTCGGAGATCGAGGCGGCGAACCGGCTCGGGATCGAGAAGATGCTGGCGGGTGTCGTCACCGTCACCGACGACGCCATCCACGTCGACACCCAGATCGTCGACACCGTCTCGGGGGTGATCGAGGGCTCCTTCACGCGCGACGGCCGGCGCACCGACGTTCTCGCGCTCGAGAGCGAGGTGGTCCTGGGCGTCGTCCAGAAGCTCGGCCTCCATCTGACGGCCGACGACGAGAACCGGCTCGCGACGCGCCGCGCGACCGACATCGAGGCGCTGCGCCGCCTCATGGGGGTCGAGGGGGGCAAGCTGGCCGCGCCGCCGGGATTGGAGCCCGTCCCCCGACCCGACGGCTCGAGCTGGATGGGCCCGCGGAGCGCCTGGGCCGGGGACGAGGGGGTCGCAGAGCGCGAGATCATGGCCTTCCTCGACCGCTACCGGCAGGCCACCGAGTCGGGGGACGTGGCGGCCCTGGCGACGATGTACGCGACCTTCACGCCGGCGCAGCGGGCCGCATTGGCGAGCTACTACGCCAGCGTCCGGAACCTCCGGGTGGCGATCGACAACGTCGAGATCGTGGTCGTCGGCGACGAGGCCGTCGTCAGCTACTCGCGCACCGACGACTTCGTCGACGTCCCCACGGGACGACCGATGCACGTCGCCCTGCGGGTGACGAAGACCCTCGCCCGCAGGGACGGCGCCTGGGTGCTGACGTCCGGCAAGTGAGGTGGCACGGAACATTTGTTCCTCTGGAGGTTACGCCCTCAGGGCATGCCGCCACCCCATCGACAAATCCTTCGTGTTCGCCGGCTTGTAAGTCATGCCGCGAGGTTGATACAGGACCAGCGCATGCGTACGAGGCTCTTGGCGCTCCAGCGCGTCGGCCTGGTCGCCCTCTGCCTCTGCCAACCGGCCATCGCCCGGGGAAGCCTGGCCGACGTGCTCCTCAACCCGCGGTTCAGCCGCCTGGGCCTCGCCCCGATCGCGCCGGTGCTGGCCAACACGGTGGCCCTGACCTACCCGGTCGCGTCGGCCAGCTCGAGCATCGTGTACGTCTACGATGCGCAGCTCGACACCCTCGTGCGCCAGGTGGGGGTGGCCGGGCCGATCATCGGCGAGCGTGCCGAGACGATCGGCAAGGGGCAGTTCAACGTCGGCCTCTCCTACTCGTACGTCCACCTGACGAAGATCAATGGGGAGCAGATGGACAGCCTCCTCAACGCGCCCCGGGTGAACGGGCAGACCCTCATCTTCCCCGTCAAAGGTGGTACCACCCTGAAAGACGGGCGCTTCACCACGTTCCTCCCGGTGAAGGTCATCGCCGATCTCGACGTCACGGCGAACATCATGGCCGCGAGCGCCACGTACGGGGTGACGCCCGATCTCGACGTGAACCTGACGCTGCCGCTGCTGCAGACCTCGCTCGGCGTCACCGCCCACACGCAGGTCCCCGATCCGCGCTTCCCGCAGTTCGCCCTGGCCCCCGGCAACCCCAATGCCCAGACGGGCACGCAGGCGCTCTCCGATGCCGCCTTCGGCGTCGGTGACCTTCTGCTGCGTGCGAAGTACCTCCACCGCAGCGAGTGGGTCGACGTCGCGGGGCTGCTCGGCCTGAGCCTCCCGACCGGCAGCGCCAACGACTTCCGGGGCACGGGCACCACCCGCGTGCAGCCGACCCTCGTCCTCTCGCGGGTCTTCATGAACCGCTTCGAGCCCTTCCTCGACGCGGGCGTGGACATCAACGCGAACGACGTCAGCCGCTCGATCATCCGCTGGGCCGTCGGCGGCACTGCTCAGATCATCGACCCGCTGAGCCTCTCCCTCGTGTTCCTCGGTCGCCACGAGCTCTCCGCCCAGGCCGACCCGATCCAGACCCCGTTCTTCTTCCAGATCGAGCGCAACGACCAGTACGCCATGTCGGTCGGATGCCGATGGCGGTTCGCGCCCACGGGATTCGTCAGCCTGAACGCGATCGTGCCGCTGAACGAGCAGGGGTTCCAGCCCGCCGCCATCCCGACGGTCGAAGTCGAGTACAGCTTCTAGGCAGCCCTCTCGTTCGGGGTTACGGCTGGCCGGGCGTCGTGTACCCGAACGGGCCGGCCAGCTCGACGTGCACGGTGCCGTCGGGGTCGTTCGTCATGCCACGCGCGTCCGTGAGCTGGCGGAGCCCCGTGCCGTCCGGCCGCATGGCGAAGATCTGATCGCCGGACGGGTTGGTGCCCGAGCGGGTCGCAGTTCGCCGAGAACAGGACCGTCCCGGTGACGTGATCGGCCGCGGTGCTGAGGGGCCAGATGCCGCACCCCGGCGGGACGAACACGCAGCCCAGAGGGGACCGTCGGCCATTCCATGGGAGATGGGTGAGTTGGCGCAGGTGTCCCCCGAGCGTGCTGATGGAGAAGAGCTGACAGACCTCGTGCGGATTCTTGCCGCCGTTGGGGTACGTCGCGAGGAAGAGCACCCGCTCACCTTCGACCAGGCCCCGGGCGCCGTCGCCACCGGGTGAGGTGTCGCTGCGATTGAAGATGGTGAGCTGCAGGAGCTTCTGTGCGTTCCGGCCGAAGGTCAGGAAGACCTCGCGTGCGAAGCGATCGGGGACATTCGCCGCGGGCCTGCCCGGAAAGAGGCCGAGGCCAGCATGCGGTCGCGTCCCCGTGACGGCGAATCGCGGGACGACGCCTCCGCCGGACACGCCGGACACTCGAGCGGCGGGATCTCGATCACCTCTCCGCGGCCATCTGTATCGACCTGCGCGGGCCTGAGGGTGCCGTCGGTGGAGCCGATGTTGAAGCCGACGGTGTGATCGTCGAGGAAGATCGGAATCCAGACGCCGGGATCCGATTTACCCTCGACATCGCTCACCCACGGTCCGAACGTGAGCTGGCGTGGCGTCTGGTCGCCGGAGCGCAGGTCGAGGAGGAATATCTGCGGCGCGTCGTGTCCCGGCCGGTCGGGGCGGCCGAGGTCGACGAAGGCGATGGCCCGGCCGTCGGGACTGGCCGCCCACCGGAACGCCCCCAAGACCGATGGGACGCGGCTGGGGGGCCCGAGCCGCCGGAGGCCGCTGCCATCGGCACGCACGAAGAAGATGCCCTCGTCGGGCGGTTCCGGCGTGAGGGCTGGCAGGAGCGCTGGGAACTGCTTCGACACGTCGAAGACCACCCCGGAGTCGTCCGGCAGCACCACGATCGCCTGGAAGACACCGACGGCCAATTGCTTTGGGCCAAACGAGACGAAGAGGGTCGCCGACCGGAGCGCTCCCAGCAGGGGGCAGAGCCCGCTCGGATCGGACACCGATGTCGGCGTGGCGGCCTCCATGACGACCACCGGATCGCAGTTTCCGCGCCGGACGAGGAGCTTCTGTCTGAGAGTGCTCCTCCGCTGGGGGTCGGTGGTGCACTCGCTCACCACGTAGGCGAGTGTCCGGATGCGCCTCCCGGGAGCGGTGCAGGTGCTCCGCTCGGCGCAGGCCTCCCGACACTCCCGCCGGCCCGTGCCACTCGCAGGGCACGTCTGTTTGCAGGCGACGAGTTGCTGCGTGCAGGTGCTGCGGCAAGCCGCCGCGCCGTCCCGACTCGCGCCGAGGGGGAGGCCCAGGAGGATCGCGAGGGCGAGCTGGTGACGGCGTAACGGGTTCACGGCCGATACTCACTTGATCTCTGGTCACCCATCAAGATCGATCCATCACTTCTGCGAGCCTACCACAGATCGGCTGGGCCGAAAGGGGTATGATGGCCCACGTCGCACGCCATCTACGCCCGCGCGCTCTGCCGCGTCCGGTGCGTCAGGTGCCAGGTACGAAGCACGACGCCGATCGAGCTCGCGACCTCCTGCGCCGCGCGTGCGTCGCGCTCGTCGAAGGCGGCCGCCCCCTTCTTGTTGAGCAGGCTCATCACGGCGAACGGGCGACCCGCGCGGTCGCCGATCGGGAGGGAGAGGATGCTCCGTGTCCGGAAGCCGGTGCGCTGGTCGACCTCGCGGTTGAAGAGCGGGCTCGCGTAGGCATCGGGGACGTTCATCGCCTCGCCCGAGCGGTAGACGTGGCCGGCGATGCCGGTCGAGGCGGGGATGCGGATCTCGATGGGCTTCCCGCCTTCGGGCTGCGTCACCATCGAGTACAGCTCGCCTCGTGCGTCGTCGCCGAGGAGGAGCGAGACGCGGTCGGCGTCGATCAGCTGCCCCACCTTGAGCGTCAGCACCTCGAGCATCTGCGCCAGCATCACCTCGAACGCCTCGTCGGCACCCAGCGTCATCACCTCGAGGAGCTGGCTCGCCTCGCTGGTGAGGTTCTCGAGGAACGTGGTGAACTGGCTCGGCGTCATCTCGGCCACCTGTGCCGTGATCTCGGCCCCGCGCCCCGACTTGGCGAGCGTCGAGAGCAGACGCTTCGTGCTCGCCCGGACGGCCTCCGAGAAGCTCGACAGGCGACCTTCCTCGAGATGGATGATCCGGTCGGCGACGTCGAGGATGCGATTGTCGTGCGTGACCAGGACGACCGCGGTCCCATCCTTCCTGGCGAGGTCGCGCAGCCGGTCGACGACGTCGCGACCAGACTCCTTGTCGAGCGACGCGGTCGGCTCGTCGGCGAGGATGATGCGCGGGCGGGCGGCGAGCGCACGCGCGATCGCGACGCGCTGCTTCTGGCCGCCGGAGAGCTGGTCCGGATAGTGGTGCACGTGCGCCCCGAGCCCGACCGACGTCAGCACCTCGACGGCACGATCACGGGCACCGCGCGACGAGAGGCCGACGGCCTTCTGCAGCCCCATGGTCACGTTCTCGGTGACCGACAGGGCATCCACGAGGTTGTGCAGCTGGAAGATGAAGCCGATCTGCCGGCGCACCGCGACGAGGGCGGCCTCGTGCGCCCCGCGGAGCTCGTGTCCGAGCACCTGGAGACTCCCCTCCTGCGTGGAACGGAGCGCGCCGATGAGCGTCAGCAGCGTCGTCTTCCCGGAGCCGGAGGGGCCGGTCAGGATCACGATCTCGCCTGCCGTAATCTCAGCCGACACGTCGAAGAGGATCTGCTTCCGCAAGGAGCCGGAGCCGAAGTGGTGCGAGACCCCGGCGACCGTGATCAGGGCGTCGGACATCAGAACACGTCCGCCGGATCGGCCGCGCGGAGCTTCCGCATCGCGATCAGGGCCGACCCCCAGCACATGACGAGCGTGAGCCCGAGAACCTGGGCCGCCCGGGCGGGCTCGATCATCATGGGCAGCATCGTCGCCTGCCTGGTGAGCGCGTAGAGCTGGTGACAGATCGCGAGCCCCGGCAGGAAGCCGACCGCGCCGAGGAGCGCCGCCTCCACCAGCACCACGTGCGAGAGGTAGCGCTTCGTGTACCCCATCGCCTTCAGGGTCGCGTACTCCTTCAGGTGATCCGTGATGTCGGCGAAGAGGATCTGGTAGACGATGATCATCCCGACCACGAGGCCCATCACGACGCCGAACGTGAACACGAATCCGATCGGCGTGGCCCGCGCCCAGTAGCCGACCTCCGCGTCGAGCATCTCCTGCCGGGTGAGGATCTTGACGTCGTGCGGGAGGCGCGCGCGCAGCTCGGCCTGCACGGCCCTGGGGTCGACGCCCGGATCGAGCCGCACGACGCCGATCGTCACTTTGCCGAGCGGCACGTGCGGGCTGATGCGGGAGAAGTTGAGGTCGCTCGTGACGATGGTGCCGTCGATGCCGAAGGAGGTGCCCAGGTGGAAGAGCCCGCGCACGGAGACGCGGCGATGCAACGCCTCGGTCGTGACGTCGCGTCCCTCCCGGAACATGGCCGGTATCGGCCCGTACTCGGGTCGGGAGAACTCGTCGAAGAGGACCACGTCGGGTTGGCGCATGAGCGGTAGCTGGGCCCGCACCTCCTCGAGGTCGAGGACGTCGCTCGTCGGATCGATTCCCAGCACGAGAACGCTGCGCGTGCGGCCGGTCTCCGGATTCTGCCAGGGAACCATCCCGGTGTAGATCGGCGTGACCGAGGCGACGCCGTCGAAGCCGAGCGCCTGGTAGAGGCGGACGCGGGGGAAGTAGTTCGGAAACGCCAGCACGTTGTAGTGCGGATGGAAGAAGAAGAGCTCCCCCTTCAGCCGCTGGTGCACGCTCACGGCGCTCCGGAAGAGGGCGTCCTGGAATCCGAGCTGCATGAACATCAGGATCACGGCGAACGCGACGCCCGCGAGCGCGACCGTCAGACGGACCTTCTGGCGACGGAGCTGGAGCCAGGCGAAGCGGCCGCTGGAGATCATGGCTCGATCTCCACCTGGACCTGCAGCTGCGACAGGCTCGCGACCCTGGCGCTGTCGTCGAGCCGTATGCGGACCTCGACGATGCGCGCGTCGGTCCGCGCGACCGGGTCGGTATCGAGGACGTCCTGCTTGCCGATCTTCATCCCGATGCGATCGACGATGCCGCCGAGCGGGCCGTCGATGGCCGCGCTCGTTACGGTCGCGCGTTGCCCGGTGCGCACGCGACCGATGTCGGTCTCGTAGACCTCGGCGACGGCGAACATCTCGTCGTTCTGTGCGATCTCGGCGAACCCGTTGGGCCCGACCTTCTCGCCCGCGCGGGCGAAGATCTGCACCAGCTGTCCGGTGACGGGGGCCCGGATCACGTCCAGCGCGAGCACGGCCTCGGCCCCGACCAGATCCGCACGCGCCGTGTCGACGTGGAGCTGCGCGGTGTCGAGCGCCTCCTGCGACACGATCCGCTGTACCACGAGCGGGCGGAGGCGGCCGATCTCGACCTCGGCATTGCGCAGCGCCGCCCGTGCCTTCACCACCGCCGCCTCGTCCGCCGCCCGCGAGTCGAGCTCGGCGAGCGGCTGACCCGCAGCGACCCGGTCGCCTTCCTCGACGTGGAGCGTCGCGACCACGGGCGAGGGTCGTGACGGCCCGGCGATGTGGAGGATGCCGTCCTTCGGCTCGAGCCGCCCGAGCGCAGCGACGCGCGGCACACCCGGCCCGGTCGCTCCGGTGTGCTCCTTCGCCGCGACGACGCGATCGACCGACTGGCATCCGGCCACGGCCAGCACGAGCGTCGCGAGCGTCCATAGTCGGGGCATGGCTGGTGTTCGCATGAGCCTGTCCTCCAGCTGATCGGCGTAACACCCCACGGAACAGATGTTCCGCCCGTCGAACGTCGGCGTTCACTTCGCCGTGGCGAGCCTCCAGCCGTCCGGGGTCCGCCGTAGTGTCTTCGTCAGCCGAACCTGCACGTGCATCGGACGGGCCGTGCGCGCGTCGGTGAAGTCGTCCGTGCGGGTGTAGGAGACGATCGCCTCGTCGCCGACGACGACGGCGTCGACGTCGGAGATGGCGATCCGCAGGTCGTTGACGTTGTCGAAGTATCGCTGCTGGGCCGCCTGCTGGTCGGGCGAGAAGTCGACGTAGACGGCGGCGAGGGCGGCCATCTCGTGGGCCTCGGTTGCCTTCCGGTAGGCCTCGAGCACGGTCGTGATGTCCGCGCGGTCGTCGGCCCACGCCTCGGCCGGGCCGAGGGTGCGCTCGAGCCAGGGCAGGAGAGACGAGTGCGGCCCGGGTGGCTTCGGGGGTTGGTGTGCGGCTGCCGCGCCGCCCTCGGCTTCGAGCAGCAGCTTGAGCGCCTCGACGTCGGTGCTCTGCTGGGCAAGCAGCGTCTTCCGCTCGTCGGGCGTGATCGGAAGGTCGAGCCGCGCGATCAGGCCCTCCGTCATCTTCGTCTGCAGCGACAGGAACTGCTTCTCCGGACCCGTGGTGGTGTACGACGCCTCGATCATGCCCGACACCACGTCGACGACGTGGGTCTCGATCCGGAGCGTGCCGCCGACTGCGACGAAGCTCCCCGAGAGCATCTTCGATATCCCGAGCTTGTTCGCCGCTTCGATCTCGGAGAGCCCCTGCCGCGAGATCAGGAAGTCGATGAACTCCTTCGAGTACACCTTGACTTTCGAGAGCCCCGACAGCTGCGTGTTGAGACCGTCCCGGAGGGCCTCCCGCATCCACAGGTTCTCGGGATCGTCGCGCAGCGGCTTGAACAGCATGACACCGAGCGTGACCTCGCTCTGCGTCGCCCCGTCGGCAACCGGCGACGTCGTGGCGACCGCGGGCGACCGCGGCCACTTCGCCCCGAGCGGCCAGAGCCAGTACCCGACCCCGACCAGGGCGACGACCAGGGCCGTCCCGATCCACGTGGTCCGGTGGCGTCGTCGGCGGGCACGTCCGGCCGAGCGCGGGACGATCAGATAGGCGTGCACGGGGTCGGAGATGTTCTTCAGGCGCTGGCGCCCGAGATCCTCGACCGGCTCCTCGAAACGCCCGCGCACATGACGATAGACCCCCTCAGAGACGCAGATGGTGCCCGGGCGCGCGAGGGCGCACAGCCGGGCCGCGACGTTGATCGCGTCCCCGAGCGCGCCTCCGCGCGCCTCGACGAGCACGTCGCCGAAGTGGATGCCCACGCGCAGCCGGAGCTGCTGCTCGGTCGCGGCCTTGCCCGCGACCTGCTCCTGCAGGCGCAATGCGGCCTGCATCGCGGCCAGCACGCTCTCGAAGCGCACGGCGATCGAGTCGCCGGCCATCGGCTCGGCGTGACCGCCGACCTCGGCAGCGACGGCGGTCACCACGTCGCGGACGCGCTGGACGTCGCGAACCGTGCGCTCGTCGTCCCGGCCCATCAGGGCGGAGAAGCCCGAGACATCGGTCACGAGGACGGCGAGGATACGCCGCGTGTAGCTGCCCTCGGGGCGATCCATTGGTCATGCTACCGAGCCGGGTGGTGCTCCGGCTGCCGCGAGCGGTTCATCGGGACCTCCGTGGGGTCGAAGTCGGCCGTTGCTACGCCGGAGGGGCGTAACCTGGGACGGAACAAGTGTTCCGCCCTCGGCGATCGCTTCCCGGAGGTAGGGGCGAGGGGGGCGAGCAGGGGTTCAGGGTCCGATGAGCGAAATTCCGAGTCGCCGGCCAAAGGCTCGGCGTGACCGCCATGCACGACGGGTCCGTCGGCTCATGCCCGGGCGGGTCTCCGACGCCCATCGGGCACGATGACCCTCGCCCCGTACTAGTCCGCGTCCACGAGTTCGGGCAGCGCGGACCGGGTCTTGGCCAAGTCGAGGACGTGGGTCAGGAACCGCAGGCAGTCCGTTTCGCTGAGCAGCCCGACCAGCCGCCCATCCTCCACCACCGGAAGACACCCGATCTTGTGCTCGAGCATGCGCGCGGCGGCTCGGCGCATGGACGCCTGCGGATCGATCGTGATCACGTTGGTCGCCATCACCGCCTTGACCGGAATCTTCGACAGCCAGTCGCGCTCGGCCGTGTACTTGAGCTGCAGCAGCGACGACAGCCCGGCCCGGTAGAGGTCGCGCTGGGAGAGCATGCCGACCAATGCTCCCCCCGACACCACCGGAAGGTGGCGGATACGCCCCAGGCGCATGATGTCATCCGCGAGGTCGAGATGGTCGTCGGCGTTCAGCGTCGCCGGCTCCGCCTGCATCAAATCGGCAACCCGCATGACTGATTCCCAGTCCAAGAGTCGTGCCGCGCGATCGTGAGGTCGAAAGGTGCAGCCTTCCCGGCACCGCGAAGCGACCCGGGGCGCACATTCGCAGCGGTCGGAAGCCGAAGTGTGGTCAGGCCCGCCCGCTACGTACCGCCGCCACGGGGTCCATGTCGCGATACGCGCGATTGCCGTAGATCGCCGCGATCAGGAAGAGCAACCCGCTGAGCGCGTTGAGGCCGGCGATCCAGGCGTCGTTGGGCTCCGTCGGGTCGCTCGGGCCGAGGTTCGCGATGGCGATCCCGGCGTGGATCAGGAAGAAGAGCAGGCTCACCCCCTGCACGGCCCTTATGCCCGTGCGCTGCCCCCACACCGATGCCGGGAAGAGCGTGAACGTCAGCAGCAGGTGCCACCCGGCCATGTGGTTGCCCATCTTGAGTGCCCACTCGCTGCCGAGCGCCGCGGCCCTCTGCAGGTAGAGGTAGCTCGCCGCGAACCCTGCCGCCGATCCGGCGAGCGCCTGGCAGGCATGGATCCACGCCGAGCGCGACGGTCGGGCGCGCAGTGCGTCCACCCGGCGTGCGGGACGGCCGTCCACCGTGACGCGGAGGTCGTGTCGGGTGCCGACGCCGACGAGCTGCATGGCCACCTCGGCGTGTGCGACGGGCAGGATCTTCCGGACGCCATGCTCGAGCTCGGCCCGGGTCGTCGCCGACAGCACGGGCGCGCCGTCGAGCAGCAGTCGGCCGCTCTGGTACCGGAAGTCCCCCTGGAACAGGGCCTGCGGCCACCCGGGGAGGGGCAGGACGAAGGCGATCTCGTTCTCGGCGCTGTCCACTCAGGCCAGTGGCGAGAGCTTGCCCTTGCCCTTGAAGGCGAAGGTCTCCTCGACGTACGACCCGTCCGCGCTGGTCTGGCGCACCGTGACCAGCCACTTCGCCTTCAGGATCTGCGTCTTCGGATTGTAGACCGCGGTGCGCGCCGTCCACGTGGCCGTCGGGGTGCAGGAGCTGGCGGGGCAGAGTTCGGGCCCCTTGTTCGCGGCGAACGCATCGGCGTCCACCGCCAACGTGACGCGATTCTTCGCGCCGAGTGTCCACGTACCGGTCACCTGGAACGACTCGTAGGCAGCGATGCGGAGCGATCCCTGCCCCGCGGTTCCATTCGACTCGAATGACACCACCGGAGCGACCTGGTCCTTGCCCCGGCTGATCACGCGCTTCTTCACGCGGCCCGACGCGGTCTTCGTCGCCGATATTTTGCGGAACGCGTCGGTACCGGAGAGCTGGCCGCCGAGATTGGCGGGATCGCTGCCGGCAGCCTTCGTGTGGCTGGCCGAAAGCGCCAGCGCGACCGCAACCAGAGCAGCTGTGGCCAGTGAGCGCGATCTGCGGGATGTGACGGGACTCTTGAACTCAGCGATGCTCATCTCGCGGACACTACGAAACGTGTAGGACAGGCGCAAACCTCAGAGCGGACGTGCAGGGTCTGCCGACCGCAGCGAGGGTCGGAAAGTTCTACTTGACGTTCCTTCACGGGTCGTGCCACGTGCTTCCTGCCCGTGCGTCCCGCCGCTCCCTCCCTCCCGCTCGTCGCATTGCTCCTGGTCGCCACCTCGGCGTCGGCGGCAGGACCGTCGTGCTCCGCGGCGCGGAAGGCCTGCACGGCGACCGCCACGTCGGCCGGCCGCGCGTGCGACCGGAACTGCAAGCGCCTTCCTGACCTGGCCGACGCGGCAGCCTGTCGCTCGGCCTGTCGCACCACTCGGCGCGACGCCCAGGCGCTCTGCCGCAGCGTCGTCGATCCATGCGCGGTCGCGTGCCCGGACGGCGATCCGTCCTGCGGCGACGCGCTGCGGACCTGTCTCCGCACCGCGCGGACGCAGCAGCGCGCGTGCCGCGGAGGCTGCGACGGACGCGGCGACATCCGCTGCTTCGTGACGTGCGATCGGGAGCGCGCCACCGCGGAGACGGGCTGTGGGTTCGTCGCCTCGCCGCTGGCTCCCGGAGCAGGGGAGGTTCCGACGCTGCCGATGGGTCAGCCCGCCGATCTGCCGCTGCTCCTCGACAGCGCCGAGCAGGCGATCGTCGCGGCGGCGGACGACCGTGCCGCTACGCTCCGCAGTCGACCGCTCCGGCTCTGGGTCGGACGGCCCGGTGCGGCGGTCACCGTCACGCAGACGAAGCATGCGTTCGCCTTCGGCTTCCCGATCGACTTCCGCGAGTTCGAGAACGCCCCGGCCGATCTCGCCTTCTACGAGAGCATCGCCGTCCCGCACACGAACTTCGTCGTGGCGGAGACGAGCCTCAAGTGGCGGGTCGGTCGAGCCGTCGCCCGGGGTGTTCTCCTTCGACCTCGCCGACGCCGAGCTGGCCTGGGCGCAGGGCCTCGGGCTGCCGATGAAGGGGCACACGCTGCTCTGGGGCAATGCGCCGCCGTTCTCGACCGGCAGCGGCACCCCGAGCTGGCTGCTCGCACAGTTTCCGAACGCGAGCCTGTCGGCCGCCGAGCAGGACGAGCTGCGCGGGCTGCTCCGCCGCCGCGTCGAGGCCGCCGTCGGCCGCTATCGTGGCCGGATCGACGTCTGGGACGTGACCAACGAGACGCTCAACCTCTTCGCGCCCTGGTTCATGGACCGGCTGGGGCCGGGCATCGTGAACGACATGTTCGCCTGGACCCACGCCGCCGATCCGGGCGCGACGCTCGTGTTCAATGAATGGATCACCGAGGTGTTCACCGGGCTCCCGGGTCCGAACGCAGCCGCCGTGCGCGACCGCGTCCTCGGGTTGCTCGCGGCCGGCGTGCCGATCCACGCGCTCGGGCAGCAGGCGCACTTCGTCCCCGGGCGTCGTCTATGCGGGCGGCACCGCCGACCTCTCGCAGCGCACGCGCATCGACGACTACGCCGTCGCGCTCGACACGCTCGCCGAGACGGGCCTCCCGATCCACGTGACCGAGCTGAACGTCGTCGCGCCGGACGCGCCCGAGCTGCGGGCGGCGCAGCTGGAAGCGTTGATGCGGCTCTGGTGGGGCCATCCCGCCGTCGAGCAGATCGTCTTCTGGGGCCTGTGGAACAAGGTCAACGCGCGCAACTACCTCCACCACGGCCTCTGGGACGACGACGGCACGCTCACCCGGCAGGGCGAAGCGATCGTCTCGCTCCTGAACGACCGCTGGCGGACGCGCGCGGTCGTCGACCGCCGACGCGCACGGCATCGTCGAGCTGCGCGCGACGCTCGGCGACTACGTCGCCTCGTGGGACGAGAACGGCAGTCCCGTGCACGTGCGGTTCCGGGTCGAGCGCGGACCGGGCACCGCGACGTCGCCGCCGTCGTGCGCTGAGGCCAGCAGTTCTCTCAGGGAACCGGCGCCGAGTAGGCGAACGGGCCCGGGAGTTCGACGCGGATGCTGCCGTCCGGGTTGGTCGCGAATCCAGCGGCGTCGGTCAGCTGGCGGAGCCCGTGGCCGTCCGGCTGCATGGCGAAGAGCTGAGCGCCATCGGGGTTGGTACCGAAGGGATCGCAGCTGGATGCGAAGACGACTGCATTCGTCACCGGATCCTGGAGAATGACCCGGGAGCCACCCTTCGCCGACCGAGCAGTTCGGAGGACCTGCGGCCAAAGCATGCCCGTAGGGCGGGAGGGCTCCCCCCACCCTGGTTGAAGTGGGTGATCTGACGCGGCCTGCCGCCGAGAGTGTCAATAGAGAATAGCTGGCAGTTTTGGTGGGGATTCTCCCCGAGGTCGGCGGAGCCCATGAAGAAGGCGCGTGTCCGGGTGGTGTTCGAGGAACCCGATGAACGTGTCCACGCGCGTGAATTGGGTGAGCTGAAGGAGCTCCTTGCCATGCTGGAGGAAGACCTCCTGGCTCGCGTAATCGCAACGTGGGGCGTCGGGGACTCCGCACACCGGCGGAAGGCTATTGACGGCAGGTTCATCCAGAGCATAGCGGACCAGGTTGCCCCCGCGTCCTGTTACGCCGAAGGTCGGAACGAGGTGAGCCTCCCGACTCACGACCGGCGCGGGGAGGGCGGTGAACTGGCTGCCATCGATCCGAACCGTGAACGCTGCAAAGTAGTGCTCGGGGTTCAAGTGCTCGCCCTCTACGACGGGGTCTACGAACGTCCCGAACAGGACCGTCTCGTCGTCGATGAACGTCGGGCAGCACGTGAGAAGGAAAGGCCTCGACGCCGGAAGCCTCGGGGGCCGTGCCGGCGGGCAGGTGCGTCACCTGTGTGCGCTGGCCGGTCGCGAGATCGAGCACGACGATCTGCACCGTCTCCTCCTCCCCAGGTTCCGTTCCGCGGTCCGTGAAGGCGATCCGCCGGCCGTTCGGGCTGAAGGATATCGGAGGGGGAAGGCGACAATCGGCGTTGCCAAAGCTCCGCTCGCGGCTCGCGGCGCCGAGGCGACGCAGTCCGGTGCCGTTCGAGCGGACGAAGAAGAGCCCTTGCTGCTCGGACGGTAGCCCAGTGGAGGACCGCGGGGGAACATCGAGAACTCATCGTTCACCTCGAACACGACGCCCGACCCGTCCGGGCTCACCCCGAGGCGCTGCAGCGCGCCGTACGCCACCGAGGTGCTGCCCCACCGATCCTCAGGGAAATTTCTGCAGTGCTGCGTCGGGTCCGGGTATCGGGTCGCTCGGAGGAACCTCGGTGACCTCCGTGACCGTGATCGGATCGCAGTTCCCGCGCCGGATGAGGAGCTTCTGTGTCAGCGCGCTGCGTCCCTGCGGATCGGTGCTGCACTCGGTCACCACGTAGGCGAGCGTGCGAATCGGTGCGCCCGGAGCCGTACAAGTGCTCCGCGCGGCGCAGGCCGCCCGGCACGCCCGCCGCGCCTGCCCGCCCCCGGGACACGTCTGCCGGCACGCCTTCAACTGCTGCGTGCAGGTGCTGTGACACGCCGTCCGTGCGCGGCACTCGGCGGGCGACACCGGCACGTGCGTACACGTGCCCGTCGCATCGCAGACGTCGTCGGTGCAGGGGTCGAAGTCGTCGGTGCACGCCTGCCCGGCCGGCGCCGGCGTCGAGCCGGAACACACACGCTCCCGGCGCAGACGTCGCCGAGGGTACACGCGTTGCCGTCGTCGCACGGGCTCGTGTTGGGCCCATGCAGGCACTCGCCGGTCGCGCTGCAAACGTCGTCGGTGCACGCGTTCCCATCGCTCGTACACGTGGTTCCGGCCGGGTCCAGCCGACAGCGCGCCGAGCAGCAGTCGCCACCGACGGCATTGGCGTCCTCGCAGTTCTCCTGGGGGTCGATCACGCCGTTCCCGCACTTGGTGGCAAAGAGGGAGCCGTTACAGACAGGGGTACTGGAGGTGCATGTGCTGCGGGTCTCCTCGCCGTCGCCCGCGCCGGCGCACGCGAAATCGGCGCAGAGTCCAGAGACCGCCCCGGTGACGGAGAATGCCCCCGTGGCCGGATCCACGGTCCCGGCGAGCGAGACCGAAACCGAGCCGGTCAAGCAGGAGCCGGTGACCCGAAGCGTTGTCCCCGTCTGCACGTAGGTGACCCTGCACGGGATTGGGGCGGAGATCACGTAGTCGCCGCTCAGATCGATCGCCGCCGCGGGCGGCGTCGTGCCGAGGGCGATCAGCAGAGTCGCGAAGGCGAGCCGACGTACCATGGTGCGGTTGTCCTACTGGGAGGTTTCAACTCCCATCGCTTTTCATGACGGTTGGCGCACTGGAGAGCAAGTGCAGAGCGTCGGGCACACTACGGGGCGGCACCACGGATGACGGCGCTCACTTGCACCTGAGCGTGGCGCCCTCGGGCGACAAACTGCAACTCGAGAACATCATGTTCACGCACTGCCCATTCGGGGCTGTCGGCTCGTCGAGCACGAGCGTGGCGATCACCGGTGCGTCGCTCGCGATCGCCGCGTATGCACCATTGCGGCCCTTCACCGCAATCTTGACGCCACCAGGCACTGCCGGGTTCAGCTTGATCCGGACCTTCTGGATGCCCTGCGTCGAGGAGCCTGGCGCCCTGAAGCTCCAGGTGGTGTTCGCCGCATTCGACTTCCACCCCGTCCCGGTGAGGACGTCGTAGGCGCCGGCCGGAATGGTCACATCGAGAAGCGACGCGCCCGTCGCGCCGGTGAGGACCACGCGCACCCCTCGACCGGAGTGGGTCGAGCGGTGGGCTCATCGGAATTACCGCATTGCCCGTGGTCGAGAGCTTGTCGTCGCCCGACGGAGGCAACAGCTTCACGGCCGTCAGCCTCGCCTTCGTCGCCGACGCTCCGTTCGGCACACGGGAGCGTGCAGGTCGTGCACGGGGGTGGAGGCGGAGGCGGGCACGACGCGGGCCCGCACAACCTCTTGCCATCTACGTCATAGTCGGTGGTTCCCGTGTAGTCGCTGACGCTGGCGGTGGCGCTGAACCTGTCTCCCGAGCGGGAGGCGGTCCCGCTCATGCGCAAGGTGGGAAAGAAGTAGCCTAGAGACACGAGTGCCGCCACAGTGAAGTCTCCAGTGGCCGGGTTGATTGCTCCGGGACCATCAATCGGAAAACCGGGATAGCCTTGAACGCTGGCAATGGACAGCACGGCGCCAGTCTGAACCAACGACAGCGAGTCCACCGTCAAAAAGCACGCTCGAGATCGGCGGGCTCAACTCCCAGGCGCCGGTGAGATCGGTCGGTCCCTCACAGGCCGGCGCAACGCCGTTGGGCGTGCATGCTCCCGCGGTGCAGACGTCCCCGGTCGAACACGCGTTGCCGTCGTCACAGGCGTTGGTGTTTGGCCGGTACATGCAGGTGCGCGCTCCGTCGCACATGTCGTCGGTACATGGGTTCCCATCGCTTGCGCATGCCGTCCCGGCCGCAAGGGGCGTGCCGCTACACGTGCCGTTGTCACAGACGTCGCCGATCGTGCATCCACTGTAGTCATCGCACGGGTTGGTGTTGGGGCGATGGGTGCAGGTCCCCGCTGCATCGCAGACATCGTCGGTGCAGACGTTGTAGTCGGATGTGCACGAGATGCCCTCGGGAACCGGGGCGTGGGAACATGCTCCGACCGCGTCGCACACATCCCTCGTACAGTCGTTCCCGTCGCTCGGGCATGGGCTGTTCGCCGCGACGGCGTGCCGGTGCAGACCCCGCCCGTGCAGACGTCGCCCGTGGTGCAGGGTTGGTTGTCGTTGCACGGGGACGTGTTCGGAATGGGCGCACACGTCCCGGCTCCGTCGCAGATTCCGATGCAGACGTTCCCGCCGCTCGTGCACAGGGTGTCGGCAGGATCGAAACGACAACGGGCCGAGCAGCAGTCCCTGTCGGCGGAGTTGCCGTCGTCGCACTCCTCCTGCACGTCGATCATGCCGTTCCCGCATTTCGTGCCCGAGAGCGAGACTTGCGGGACAGGAACCCCCGAGGACTCCCGTGGGGGTGGTGAGTGTCGCCGAGAGCACTTCCCCATCACCGGTGCCCTCCACCGCGCAGTCGAACGCGCCTCCACCTATCGATACGGTGAAGGCGAAGGTGCCGGTGCTCGGGTTGACCGTCCCGCTCCCGGAGACCGAATAGGTCGACGGCACATCCCTTCCACCAAGAGGTTCGTTCCGCCCTGCGTGAGAGTGAGTCTGCAACCGTAGGGGTTGACGAGGTAGTCGCCGCTCAGGTCGATCGCCGCCGCGTCTGCCTACGGCGCCGACCAGGAACATCAGCGCCGCCAGTGTCGTGGCGTACTCCGCCCGACGGTTGTTCTCATCGACAGCACCGACAGAAGCCATCGCGTCATGGGGGACCTCTCGTGATGTCGGATCGGTCTCAGCATGGCATCACCATCCTTCTGGCTGGTCACGGAATCCAACCGAGGGCACGAAGTTGCAGCAGCAGAAATCTGCCCATCATCTTGTGGCCGCGGTCGTTGGGGTGGACCCCGTCGGCGAAGTACGCGGCGCTGTTGGGAATGGCGTCCTTCCCCTCGAGGTAGGTCGCTCCTCGCGCAGCGCAGACCGCACGGACCGCCGCTCGGTAGTCGTCCTTCGTGTTCTCCGTGCGCATTCAACGCGCTCTCGGACGTCGTCCAGACGGGGCTCATGCAGGCGACCTTCACCGTTGATGGAATCCCGTCGAGGAAGGTGCCGTATGCAGACGAGAAGTCGGACACCGGGATGGACTGCCCCCAGTCGTTGATGCCGAGGGCGACGACGACGCCGTACAGCCCGAAGAATCCGTGAAGGAGCTGGACGGCGGTCGTCGCATGGTTCATGCCGGGAAAGAACGTGTCGGCCATCGTTGCTCCCGGGCTGGCGAAGTTGTGGACGATGATTCCGCCGTAGCGCTGCAGCCGCCACGACGCCTGACTCGTGACGGACACGAGCCCCGTGCCCGACTGGATCGAATCACCCACCACCATGATGCGCCGCCCCGTACTGGCCGCGCTCCGGGAGGGAGCGCGGCCACTGACGGTGCCGTAGTCGTCGATCACGTCGCCCTGTACGGCTCGGGGCCAGAGGAGCAACGCGAGGACGAGTGCGATCGAGCTCATGGACGGGGCCAGCGACCCGGGGGAGACGAGCATCCGTCGTGCGCCGCGGAATGGGGCTGAAGTGCGCAGAGTCGTCATGACACCCTCCGGATCTCCGCTCTGCGATCAGTTCCCCTCGCTATCGTCATTCCCATCCACGCCGTGGACCCGGCGAAGGTGGTGCGTCAGCCCGAAGCGCCCGACCTTCTTGCCGAGCTTGCGTCCGAGCTCCTGGCTGAAGCGGAAGTGGATGCCGCCCCAGACGCGCGCGTCGTCGATCTCGTCGGCGATCTGGCGGAAGGACGTGTAGGTGCGGGTCACGCCCGGGAGCGTGGCGCTCGTCAGCGCGATGTTCTTGTCGCTCGCGCGGCCGAAGAAGCGCTCCAGGACGGCCTTGGCGGCGCCCGCGAAGCAGGCGTGGCCGGAGACGTACTCGGGGAACGGCGGCGTGACGACGAAAGGAGTCCAGGTCGGATCGGCGTCGGTTGCCCGGTTGCCGTCCGTGTCGGCGGCGCGGATGGCGGTGACCGGCCGCCAGAAGTTGTAGGTGAACTTGGTGTCCCAGCACGCGATGATCGCGTCGGCGCCGCCCATGTTGAGCAACGCGAAGATGCGGGCGTTCTCCGACAGAGTGGTACCCTTCGCCGCGGCGACCTGCCGCGCGGCCACATTCCAGCCCTGCGTCCCCGGCGGCAGCCAGAAGCGCGGAACGTCCATCTGATCCTGCGTGCGCGGCGCCGTGGATGAGCCGACCGTCTTGGTCTCCTTGAACGCACGCGTGTACTGGCCGCTGGTGAGCGCCGGAGGGTCACCGGGCCGGAACTGGTCCCCGCTCTCGAGCAGGAACGGTGTGACGGTGCCCCACCAGGGCAGGAGCGCCGGGGCGAACGCCGGAGGCGTGGGAATCCACACGCCCGGACCGGAGCCCGGCGTGTACGGGGCCGGGGTACCCGAACCGTCGTTGGCGCGCAGCGCCAGTATCTGTTGCGCGACCGATTCGCCGACGGCGACGCCATCCGTCTTGGCCGTGCCGTCCGGGATGGCGGCGAGGGAGACGGCGAACGACGTGTCGAGCGCCCCCTGCGCCGCGGGGTAGAGCTGGACCAGCGCGTAGTGCGCCGCCCCGATCGCCGCCGCCGCCGCGTCGGCACCGGCGGGCGCCGCTGCGTTCACCGCATAGGTCTCGTAATCGCCGACGATCGAGTTGACCGCGTCGAACACCGCCGCCTGGGCGATGGCCAGGTTGCGGGCTCCCAGCGGGGGCGGCGAGACCGCGGTCGTCGTCTGCGCGATGGCGTTCCAATCGGTGACCGCGTCGGCGTGCACCGCCGCGGGGGCGCCGAGAACCCAGACGATCGCCCCGGTGGCCAAGACGGCCCGGCGGCGCCTTCGGTCCGAACGGCAGAAGCCTTCCCTGATTCGCATGTTCATGTCGCTTACCTCCTGGGGGATGTTCCCCTCGGCAATCAGGCGAAACCTTCGAGGGAACATCTGTACCCAGCGACGGAACACCCCCTGGGAAGGCGGCTGCACGACTATGCAACGATCGGCATTGACGGGTGGTGAAAGAGCAAGTTACTTACCGACGGTGCACTCGTGGCACGGCCGTACGCTCGCCCTCGTGACGCCTTTCCGTCGGCGCGAGCAGGGCCGGCGTGGCAGCGTGCCACCGCCCCTGCAGACAGAGCCTGATCGAGTACAAAGACGAGTGTCCGGGGAGCAGCCCATCCGGACGCATCGTGGAATCCAGGAGTTCTCACCATGGTACGTTGGCTAGTCTTCGCGACCCTGCTGATGGCCCTTGGGGTGACGTCGCCCGCGGCGGCGATCGATCTGAGCGGAGACTACGTCGTCTCGATCCCGATCCCCTGCAGGCTCACCGATGTGCAGACGGGAACCGTCCTGCAGGTGAGCGTCTCCTGTTCCATCGGTTCGACGGGTACCCTCACCGGCACGGTGGATCCGGACACGGGCGCGTTCTCCATCACCGGCGCAATCCCTGGACTCTGCGCCGATTTGGCGTGCACCGGCACGGGGGACGGCGAGGAGACCCACAGCACATGCACCTCCAGCACCAGTATCTGTAACGTCTCCCTCTTTGGCACCAAGTGCGGAAACGGCGTCCTCGACCCCCTGGAAACCTGCGAGGACGGCAACGCCGGCGACGGGGACTGCTGCTCGGCGCGCTGCCAGCTGGCCCCGCCTGGCACCACGTGCACGAGCGACGGGAACGGCTGCACCGACGACGTCTGCGATGCGACGGGCACGTGCCTGCATGTGCCCAACACGGGCCCGTGCGACGACGGCAACGCGTGTACCCTCGGCGACATCTGCGCCGGGGGCGCGTGCGTGCCCGGGTTGACGCCGGCGCCGGCCACGCAGGCGTGCACCACGGACTTCGACCCCTGCACCGACGACGTCTGCAATGCGACGGGCACGTGTACGCACGTGACGGTGTCGCCCGCCGAGTGCCGCGCGCGGAAGGCGTGTCACAGCACCTGCACGCAGGAGTTGAAGGCGTGCCGGGACACGTGTCCCGGGGGCGGGCCGGTGCGGCGGGCGTGCCGGGCGGCCTGCGCCGAGCGGAGCACCTGTACGGCTCCGGGCGCACCGATTCGCACGCTCGCCTACGTGGAGAACGAGTGCAACACCGACGCGCAAAGGGGAGCTCGCTCAAACAGACGCTGTTCGTCCGCCGCGGGAACTGCGACCCGGTTCGGGTTATGGAGCTCGGGCCCTCGACCCCGACGCTGGATTCGGATTCGCTCGGGCTGTGCCGCGTGTACGGCGAATCTCGCACCGGCCGGGCTTCCCGCCTCTTCGGGGCCTTTCAGCGCCTGGCGGTGCTTCCCGATGGCTCCGGGGTCGTGTTCGAGGTGACGCGTCAATTCTCGCCGTTTCCGGCCATTACGCCCGGGTCACCGTCCGACGAGGGCATGTTCTTCGTGCGTTCCGACGGGAGCGGATTACGGCGCCTCGGTCCTCCGAGTCGGCGTCCGCTCTTCGTCACCGTCCCGGACCGGAACTCCCCGATTGGCTTGTCCGCCAGCTTCACCACGGACACCTTCGCGGTCAGTCGCGACGGTCGGAAGATCGCCATGATCGATCTCGGCCCGATCGACCCCCACGTCCCCGAGCGTGGCGAGGCACCCCAGGTCTTTCTCCTCGACGTAGAATCCGGCCAGCGAACCCAGCTGACGCACCAGTCACGCTCCTTCGGCACCCCTACCGACCCTACCGATGCGGGCATCTGCTGTCAGAACTTTCTCGACCGCCACACCGTCATCTACTTCACGCCGTCGGATTCGCACGGCTTCAAGGTCCGGACGGATGGGAGCCACGAGGAGGCGATCCCGTTTCTCTCCCTGAACGCCACAGGGATTCTGATTCCGCGGTTCGGCGTTGCCGGGGCCAGGCAGCACGCGCTGTTCGTCTCCATGCCTCGGCTGGCCGTGAATGGTGGCACCGAGACGGAGGAGTGGCTGCTCGACGGCGGGAGGCCCCTGCAGCTCACCACATTCAAGCGAAGCGACACCGCCCTGTTCGGCAGTTTCGTCCACCGCGGCCGCGTGTTCTTCCCGGCGTCGGCGAGCCAGCCGGCAGGCGCGAATCCGGACGGGATATGCCAGCTCTTCTCGATCGGCACGTACGGGCGCGGCCTCCGTCAGCTCACCCGTCTCCCCTCCGACGGCGGAACGTCGTACGGCTGCCGCGGCTCTGCCTTCCAGTTTCCAGTTCCCGACGCCACCCCGGCAGCGCCTGCGGGATCAGCTGGGGGTCAGTTTCCCTGGACCCGATCACGGGGACCATACTCTTCCAGAGCAGCTGCGATCCCGTCGGCGGGGCGCCATTCGGAGAGCAGGTCTTCGCGATGCGGCCGGACGGCACGGGCCTGCGTCAGCTGACGAATGCTCGCGGGATGGTGACCGATGCGGACGGCAAAACCATCCACGTCGAGCTGTACGGCCCGGTCGCCGCATTTGAGCCAAGCGATTGATCGCCGCGCGGGCGGTTGGTCGGCGGCCTAGTCGTCGAGCCGGAGCCCGTTCGCCGTGTCGCCGGCCTGCGGATCCGCCTCCTGGAGGAACGAGCCCGACGAGCACGCCGGGGCCGTCCTCGGTCGTCCACTGCGAGCAGACGAACGGTCTCGCCCGTGATCGTGATCGTCCCGTCGCCGATCCGTGGATCGCCGTTCAGGAAGCGGCCGGTGACCGAGCCCGTCGTGTACGCGAACGGCTGATCCGCGCGGATAGGTCTGCGTCGTGCAGTCCGGTGCCGGCGGAGTCACCTGGATCGTCGACTGATCGCAGGTGAGCACCACCGTGCCCGGTCCGCCGTCGGCAGGCCGAGGCCCGGTCGTGGTGACGATCGGGTTGCCCTGCGTGCCGGGGCCGGCGCTGTCCTGCTCGACGAGCACGTCGGCCGGCTGTGCCGCCGCGGCAGTAGACGTGGCCGGTGCAGGAGGTGATCCGGCCGCAGAAGTAGCCGAACGCGCCGCCGAGGATCGGGACGCGGAAGTACACCGGGCCCGCGACGCTGACGTTCGCGATGCCGTCGATAGCCGGGGCGTCCGCCGACGAGGTCGAACGCGCCGTCGGGGAGCCCGAGCGGCACGCAGGTCCCGAGCGCGGAGGAGTAGAGCGCGCCGCCGAAGGAGAAGTGGCGCGTGCCGAGCGGCTCCGTCGGCGAGCCGGCAGCGGCAGTTGTACGCGCACGGCCCCGCCGGCCGGCGGATCGCACTCCTCGCCGCAGGCGGCGTTCACGATCGCCGTCGCCGCAGACGATGCCGGCCTCGACCGCGCAGGTCGACGAGCAGCCGTCGCAGCTCGTCGCGTTGCCGTCGTCGCACTCCTCGGCGCCGCAGCGGACGCCGTCGCCGCAGCCCGTCGTCGAGCGTGCACCGTGACGTGCAGCCGTCGCAGTCGTCGGTGTTGCCGTCGTCGCACGCCTCGCCGCGCCTCGACGACGCCGTTGCCGCAGCCCGGGACGGGCGTGCAGCTCGGGCCGCATCCGCCGGCGCCCGGCGGCTCGCACTCCTCGCCGCAGGCCGGTGTTGACGATGCCGTCGCCGCAGCGGAGCCCCGTCTCGACCTCGCACGCCGCCGAGCAGCCGTCGCAGTCGTCGGCGTTGCCGTCGTCGCACTGCCTCGGCGCCGCAGCGCGACGCCGTCGCCGCAGCCCGTCTCGCAGCCGACAGGCGCGCGCGAGCAGCCGTCGCAGTCGGCGGTGTTGCCGTCGTCGCACTCCTCGCCGCTGCTCGAGCGCGGCCGTTGCCGCACGCGGCGCCCGGGCGGCGGCAGCTCGACCTTCACGAACTTGCCGCGGCCGGGCTCGCCGGGGCCCGGCGGCTCGTTCGAGGTGCAGGTCCACGGGTTGTTGTCGGGATCGAACTCGATCTCGCGCGTGAAGCTCGCCGCGCGTCGGCAGCGGGAACGCGGTGAAGCGCTCGGTGCTCCGGCTCGAAGCGGATCAAGCGTGTCGGAGTTGGAGCCGTTGATCCACACCTGGCCGTCGTGGCGGTTCGCGTTCAGATTGTACGGCGTCTCGGAGGTGCCGAACCCCGCGGGCCGGGATGCCGGTCGGCAGCGGATAGACCTTCCAGCGCTCGGTCGCCGGATCGAAGCGGCCGAGGACGCCCGAGCCGTAGCCCGGCACCCAGACGATGCCGTCCTGATCGGCGTGAGAGCCGCCGCGGCCCGTAGAACGGCGGCCGCCACGCCTTCATCGTGCTCGGTCGCCGGGTCGTAGCGGCCGATGCGCTCGCCGAAGAGCTGCGACCACCAGACCGTGTCGTCGGGCGCGATGTCGCAGCCGTAGGCGACCGGGATGGAGAGGCCGACCTCGGCCGGGTCGGCCTCCGGCAGTCGATGGTACGTCCACTGCGCCGTCGGCGGATCGAAGAGCGCGACGTGGTTCGACTTCGTCATGGTCATCCAGATCTGGCCCTGCGAGTCGAAGCGCAGCGTGTGCGGGTACGCGCCCTGGTCGTCGCCGATGCGCGGCAGCGGGAAGTAGCGCGGCGGCGTGACGCCGTCGACGAAGACCTCGGCGAGGCTGTCGCTGCCCGCCTGCGTGATCCACATGTTGCCGTCGGGCGCGCGCTCGATCGAGTGCGAGCCGCCGACGAACGGATAGACGCCGCGCTCGCTCGTGCGCGGGTCGATCCAGCGCAGTCCCGCGTCGGCGTAGACGCGGTTGTCGGCCCCGAGCTCGAGGTCGTGGCAGCCCGGGCTGCTGGTCGCGTTCCCGAGGATGTACTCGTAGATGACCGCCTTCAGCACGTCGCCCGACGGCGGCGGCGGGACCGGCAGCGTCGGCGTAGGTCGCGTTCGGGCCGTAGGTGTCGATCACGTTCTGGATGAGCAGGTCGCGCGTCTCCTGGAAGTACGGCGGCAGGTTGGTCATCATCCGCGTCAGGACCGCTGCGCCACTGGTCCTCGGTCTTGGCGCGGCGGAAGCGATAGCCGCGCGATCTGGTGGCAGTTGCCGCACGAGAGCGTGAAGTCGCCGCGGATCTTCGGGTCCGGCCACTTGTCGAGGAGGAGCGAGAACCAGGCGCTCGCCGGCAGCTGGTCGTTGGTGTTCGCCGTCGGCGACATCGTGAGGTCGACGCGCGTCACGCGGCCCTTCGCGAGCGTCGACGTCCGTCAGCCGCGTCGTCGTAGCCGATCAGGCGCGCGCGCAGCCGATACGGTCCCGGGACGCAGGCGCGGGAAGACGAAGCGGCCGTCCTCCTGCGCGAAGACGGAGACGGTCTCGAGGCGTGCGTCGTCGATCAGGGTCACCATCGCGCCGGCGCAGCGGCGCGCGTGCCGGACCGCTCGACGCGCCCCGCGAGCAGCACGGTGCGATCGGTCTTGCAGAGGAGGTCGCTCGCCGTCTCCGGTGCACGCGAGCACCGAGGCGAAGCAGTCGTCGCCGATCTTGAGGATCTGCTTGAGGAACGTCGGCGGCTGCGCGAAGTCGAGCGCCGCCAGGTCGAAGCCGTCGAAGCGCGCCGACAGCTGATAGGCGCCGCGCGCGCGGCGCAGCGACAGGCTCGAGCCGTCGGCGCGATACGTGAAGCGCTTCCCACCGCTGCGCGCGACGAGCGCGCCGGCGGCGAGCGTGACCGCGCCGACCGGCTGGCGGTCGGCCTCGAGCGCGAACACGATCGGCTCGTTCGCCGGCGCGATGGTGACGCCAGCGGGCAGCGCGAACGTGCCGCGCGTGCTGGCGACCGTCCCCGAGGCGCTCCCGGTTCGCAGCACGCGCAGGCGCCCGGGGCCGAGGGTGATCTCGCCGCCGGGACAGAGCGGCTCGGCGCACACCGTCGACGGCAGGATGCCGAGGATCAACAGGCCGATCACCTTCTTCCAGCTCGATCGACATCCGTGGCTCACCGCCCCTACCACGGGGAACTCCCAGCCGTCCCGACCCGTCGCGTCATCAACTTCGACCCGACGGTGCGCGAGCTCCTCGCGCTCAGTCGACGAAGGCGCCGCTCGGCGATCCGCCGCCGGGGAGCGGCGGGCAGGCCGCCGGCGCCGGCGTCTTCGGCACGGCCTTGAAGCGCGAGGGACGATCCGACCCTGGCTGCGCCGGCGCGTCCGCGCACCAGCCGTCGTCGCCGCCGAGGCGCAGCCGGACGCCGACGCGACCCTGCGCGGCCTCGTCGAGCGTGTAGGTCCAGGCGGCCTTGCCTCCGCGGACCGTGATCGTGTCCGCCTTGACGACGACGGTCCTGATCGGGCTGCCGTCCGGGCCCTTGAAGCGCCAGCCCTTGGGGGTCCGCTTGCCGAGCGTCGTCCACCCGGTCGCCGGGAGGGTGACCACGACCGCATCGTTGGTCAGGCCGGCCGCGTTGTAGACCGTGAGCACCGCGCCGCCGGCAGTCGGATCGCCGCTGCTGCCCGGCGCCGGAGGGAGGATGCGCGTCCCCACCGGCAGGTCCCGGGTGGACGACTTGAACGTCACCCGGCGCTTCGAGGGGGTGGAGCCGTCGGTCAGCATGAGTGACCGCGTCGGCACGAGGAGGCCGAACGCCCCCGGGAAGCTCGCCGGATCCGCGGGATCGGTTCCGGCGTCGATCTCGTCGCGATCGAGGAACCCATCCTCGTCGCGATCGATGCCGACCCGTCGGCCCGAGCCGGGCGGGACGCACGTGTAGGTGAGGGCCTGCCCGGGTGCGGCGGCCTGCGCGCGCAGCTGTCCGTCGCTCTGCGCGGTCTCGGTGGCGCGATCCGGCAGGAAGGCTCCGCCGGCGCTCGTCCGCCACAGCCATCCCCGGGCCTCGCCGCCCAGGACACCCTTCACGGCGAGGTCGCACGCGCCCTCCGTGGCCTGCGTCAACAACAGGTCGATACGCGACCCGACGGCGGCGGTGTTCGTGGCGTCGAGTGTAATCTGCTGGCCCACGACCGGCGCCAGATTGCTGTCGAACGCGAGCATGAACTGCTCCATGTCGCGGCGCTGCGAGTCGTTCTGGAAGCCGGCGTTGGGCCCGCCGACCGAATCGTTGCGGAAGACGTTGGCGTTGAAGAAGCGGAAGAGCGTGTCGACCGAACCGTCGTGGAGGAAGCCGAAGCCGCGGACCTGCGGACCCTGGGGCGGGGTGTTGAGCGGGGTGACGCCCAGCACGTCGAGCATGCCGAACATGCCGACCTTCTGGTAGAGGTTGCGCAGGTGCGGGATCTTGATGATCTGCACCTCGTTCTCGAAGCTGGCGCGGCCGTCGGTGCCGAAGTGCCCCAGCTCGGGCTGCAGGCGGTGGCAGCCCTCGCACGCGAAGCCGAGCTGCTGGCCGAAGATCGACCCGGCGATGCCGTCGGACAGGCGGGGACCGACGAAGAAGGCCCGGCCGCGCGCCTGCGCGGGCGTCAGCGAATTGTCGAGCGCGCGCACCGGGTTCGGCGGCAGGGTGATCGCGAGCGCGAAGTCGGTGAACCTCTGCATGTCGGCGGGATCGAGCTCGCTCTCACGACCGAGGAGCCCGGGGAACGCGACGTTGAAGTTGTTGAACGACACCACCTCGTCGAAGGCCGACCCCGCGGTGCCGGGCGGGTTGGACCGATCGCCGCGCCAGTGCATGGCGCCGCTGCCGTGGAGGCCGCGGAGCGTCTGCGTCGTCATCGGTCCCTTCATCGGGTGGAAGTCGGTCAGGACGCCCGTGCCGTTGATCGGCGATGGGAGCGGGAACAGGCCCGAGCCGACCCCGATGCCCAGGTTGATCGGAATCGGATTGGTCTTGACGTCGTCGTCGGGGTTGCCGAGGTCCCAGCCGAGGTCGTCCATGTCGCCGAAGATGTGGCAGCTGGCGCACGAGGCCTCGCCGTTGCTGGACGTCGCGACGGCGTCGTAGAGGAACGGCCGGCCCTCGACCACGTGGGGAGGTTCCGGGTTGTGGAGCGCGACCCGCTGCGATCTCCGCTGCGGGTGCCGAGGTCGACGACGGCGACCGTGTCGTCGAACCGCGTGAGCACGTAGAGCCTCGCGCGCGCGGCGTCGAGCACGAGGCCGCTCGGTCCGCCGCCGGTGAGGGAGATGTAGCCGGCGCTGGCCGTGATCGGGTCGAACGTGCCGGCCTCCAGCGCCGCCGTGGCGAAGCACCCCGATCCGGCCCGAGCCGAAGGCCGCGACGTAGACCGTCGCGCCGTCGGGTGACACCGCCATGCCGACCGGCGTCGAGAGGCTGTGCGCCTTCACGCCGGCGGGGGCCGGGCGCTGCGCGTAGTCGATGTGGGTGTTCAGGCGGTGCGGCGTGACGCCACCGCCCGCGAGCACGGTGATGCGAGCCTCGGCCAGATCGCCCTGCACGGTGCTGCCGCCGAAGACACCCGGGCCTTCGAAGCGAACCTCGTTGCGGGCCTCGGTGTTCGAGACGTAAACCGCACCGCTCAGCGGGTTCACCGCCATGTTGAACAGCGTCGTGCCGACGCCGCTGAACGAGGTCGTCTCGGCGAGCGTGCCGGCGTCGATCGCGAACACGTCGTGATCGGGCAGGTCGAACAGGACGCCCGCGCTCCAGTCGCGGCCGAGCCGTCCTCCCAGCGGTCGCGTGGACGGATCGTACTTGACGATGAGCGCGGTCTCGGGCGCTCGCTTGCCCTGGTGGTTCGTGCCCGGGCCCGGCAGTCCGCCCGGCAGCGACACTCCGTCGACGACGCACGGCGCGGCGGCCGCGAAGCCGTCGCACACCGCCCCCTCGGACAGCGCCGTGGTGCGGTTGCCGGACTTGAAGACGGCGGCGTACACCGTGCTGCCGTCCGGGCTCACGGTCAGGGCGCGCGGCGTGTCGCCGAAGAGCGTGACGATGCGGAGCGGGACGCCACCCAGGGCGGTGCCCAGCGCGGCGGCGTCGAAGACCCAGACGTCGGCGCGGCCCACGCCCGGCGTGGTGAGCTGCGGGTCGCCCGCACCGGGGACCCCGGCGAGCGACGGGATGCGTCCGCTGCTGGCCGCGGTGCGCGGTGGTGATGAAGGCGCGGCCGCCGCCGGGTCCGGCGAACACGATGTCCCGCGGCTCGTCGCCGACCAGCAGGGTGCGCACCACGCGTGGCGGCTCGGCCGCGACGTCGACGATGCTGACGCTGTCCGAGAGGTGGTTCACCACCCAGACCTCGGTCGCCGACCGCGCCGCGACCGCCACCGGCTCCATCCCGACCGGCACCGAGCCCCGGTGCACCAGCCCCGTGCTGGTGACGTCGAAGATCTCGAGCCGGTCGTCCGGTGTGTTGACCGCGAAGAGCCGGTTGCCGTCGGGGGCGAGGGCCAGCGGGCGGACCTGGCCGCTCTCGAAGGTGACGAATGTGGCGCTGGCGGGGGTCGCAATGAGGATCGCGAGCACGACGGCGCCGAGCGACAACCGGGGGCGGGGGGCGATCGGCATGGGGCATGGGGGCTACGCGAAGGTCGGGGCCACCGTCAACCGAAAAGGGGCAAGTCGACCATGGAGCCCCCCGAACGGGAGCCTGGGCGGCTCTACGACGCGGGCGTGACCACGGCGCGCGCCGCCGGGTACGCATCGACCATGAGGTATGCCCGCATGGTCGCAGGCAGCTGTCCTGGCTGCGTCGCCAGGTGGACCGCCCCGACGGTGCCGCCCGGGGTGAGCGTCCGCGTCGTGTTGAAGCCGTAGTCCAGCGTGACCGGGCGATCCGTCGCCGCGTCGACCAGGAGGATCGCCGTGCTGTGGGTGTAGGCGCGCAGCGTGGATCCGCCGAGAGCGGCCGTCACGCCACCGGCGTCCGCGGCATCTCGCTTGACCGCTCGTTCCTCCCTCGGGCAGCATCCGCGGTGAGGGAGGATCCTGCGCATGCGAAGGACAACCTGCGCGATCGTCAGCATCGCCGTCGGCGCCCTCTCCATGACGTGGAGTGCGCCGGTGCATGGAGCGGTGCTTTGCGTCAGGCGCTCGAAGATCTCGGTACGCACCGCCTGCACGAAGAAGGAGACGCAGCTCGACCTCGCCCAGTTCGGCGCCGTCGGGCCGAAAGGTGACGCCGGCCCGGCCGGGTCGATCGCGGGCGCGCCCGCGGGTGGGGATTGAGCGGGACGTATCCGGCGCCGACCATTGCCGCGGCGCCGACGCCGACGCCAGTGACGGCCAATCCACGGACGACGACCGACCCGTGTGCGGACCCCACGCCGCAGACCGGGGTGTACTGCGGGACCTCGTTGGTCTTCTGGCGGTCGTACGACCCCTTTGGAATCGAGTTCTGGCGCGACCGCGTCGGCGAGATCCACGTTCGCGGTGCCGCCGAGACTTCCCCAGGAGCCGTCGCAGTCGTGCCGATCTTCCGCCTGCCCGTAGGCGCCCGCCCGGTGAAGATCCTCGCCTTCCCGATCGTGATCAGCCTGGGGGCTACCGGCGACGCGGGCGGTGCGATGCTGTATGTGTATCCAGACGGACGGTTGACCGTCGACAACGAAGACGGCAGCGTCACAAGCCCGGATAGGGCCTTCCTCGGCGAGATCCGGTTCCGCCCCGACGCCTGAACCGAGGCGTGCCGAGGGGCTGAATACGCGTGGCGATCGAGCGCCGCTTGGACGCCGATGGCGCCCTCAGCCGGGTCCGTCCGGCCGCGGTTCCCAGTCCTCGTGGATCTTCCAGCCGAGCGCCTCGAGGTTCTCCCGTGCCCGCGGCGAGGTCTTCCCCGCGAGTCGGAGATCGCGCGACGTCGCCCGCAGCTCGGGACGGTTCGCGAAGTCGCGCACCTTCTCGGTCCAGGCGACGTAGTCGACGGCCGCCGGGACGACGATGGTGCCGTCGCGATCACGCGCGATGATCGGCCCCGGGGCGCTCACCGATGCGATCGGTCGGACGGTCTCGTGGTAGCGCGCGAGGATATCCGTCGTGTCGGCGATGAAGCGCGCCTTGTCCTCGGCGTCGGCGTCGGCCGCGAACTCGACGATCTCGGGCCGCCCGGCCGTGTCCGTCATCCGGCCGAGTGCCTGGACGAGGGCGGTCTGCATCGACAGTGACCACGCCGGGTTCGCCTGGAGCTTCGTGACCGTCTCAGGCCCCACTCCCATTGTCTGCAGGGCGGCGGCGTTTCGCACCAGGAGGTCCCCGCGCGGGGTGTCCCAGACGAGATCGTTGGTGGCGTTGATCGCCGAGATCGCGAGGGAACCCGGCACGACGGCGGCGAACAGGACGTCGAGCCCGACCCGACCGGAGAAAGCCACCCAGGCCGCCTGATCGAGCTTCGCTGCCAGCACGGGATTGGTCGTGTAGGGATCGACCTTCAGCTTCTTCGCGAGATTCCGCCGCTCCTGCTCGTAGCCGAACGCATCGGCGGTGGTCCCCGCGACCTGCTTGCCGGCCGCCCCCGCCCGCTCGGTGGCACTGGCATCGCCGTCCGTGACCTTCTGTGCGAGATTCTCGGCGCCGCGCTTCACTCGACCGAAGAAGCGCGAGGCGCCGTCGGGGATGCCCTTCACCGTGTCGACCGGGTGCAGCACGATGTTCACCGCCGAGTCGACCGGTCGCTTCGCGGCGCGTCCGAAGGCGTCGACGAAGCGCTCCGTCCTGCCGGTCGCATCGATCTCCCGCGATCGCCGCCAGCTCGCCGATCCGGATGCGGGCGAGGTTCCGTCCCGTGACCTCGAACGTCCCGGCGTCGGAGCGGACGGTGAACTTGCCCATTAGGCCGTCGGTCGGCACGGGATCGTCGACGGTGAACTTTCCACCGTGCGTCACGTCCGCGGGGAGGAGCGAGGCGAGCGGGAGCGGCGGTCGGCGTCTCGGGGCTGGTGTCGACGGCGCGGCGCGTGGCGCCGGTGTCGGCAGGCCGGTCCGTCGTGCCGTCGCCGCACGCGGCGGCGATCACCGTCAGGATCACGATCGTCAGGCGCGTCCGCATCGACATGCCGACGCTGTCGCACGCCCCCGGAATTCCGACAACCGCTCCACCTCCCCGCCGGGTTCGTGCTATTTCGGCGCTGATCGTGCACCTGACCGACGATTCGCTGCCGGCGTACCTCATCCGTCGCGGCCTCGCCCCAGCGGGCGAGGCGCTCGTCGTCGAGCCGGCAGGCGACGGCAACATCAACTGGGTGCGCCGGGTGCGGGCGCCGGCGCGCGGCACGTCGTGGATCGTCAAGCAGGCGCGCCCGGCACTCGAACGGTTCCCGCAGTACCACGCCAGCACCGAGCGCATCCTCTTCGAGGCGCGGTGGTTCGAGATCGCGCGGCCGGTCGATCGCGAGCGGGTGTGTCCCCGAGTGCTCGACCTCGACGCCGACGCGCGCGTCCTCGTGCTGGAGGACCTGGGCGATGCGGAGCGTCTCGACCACGCGCTTTTGCGTGGGGCGGACGTCGTCGACGCGCTGGAGGCGATCGCACGGCTGCTCGGCGCCGTCCACGCCGCGACGACCGACGGCACGTTCGCCGCGCGCTTCCGGAACGACGAGATGCGGCGACTGCACGGCGAGCACGTCTTCGTCCTCCCGTATCGTCCGAACGACTTCCCACTCTCGCTGCGCCTGCGCGCATGCGCCGCCGCGATCCAGCGCGACGCGACGCTGGTCGCGCTCGCCGATGCTGCCTGGACGCGCTACCTCGAGCCGCGAGGCGTGCTGCTCCATGGCGACGTGCAGGCCGGCAACGTGCTCCTGGCGCCCGATGGTCCCAAGCTCCTCGATGCCGAGATCGCGCACGTGGGCGACCCGGCGTTCGACGTCGGTATGCTGGTGGCGCACGTGCTGCTGGCGGCGGTCGGCCGCGGGGCCGTCGATGACCTCCCGTCCGCGGTCGGGGCGCTGTGGCGCGCGTATGCCGGTGCGGTGGGTCCGGCGGCGCCCGCCTTCGCCACCGTCGCACGCCAGGCCGGGTTCGAGGTCATGCGGCGGACGATCGGCGCCGCACGCGTCGCGGCCGTCGCGTCCGACGAGGCGGGAGCTCGCGGCGGTCGATCTCGCGGCGCGACTGATCACCCAGCCGCCGGAGGTGCGCATGAGCCGACCGATCGTCCTCGACACCGACATGGGCTCCGACGTCGACGACGCGCTCGCCCTCGCCCTGACGCTCGCGTCGCCGGAGCTGGAGCTGCTGGCGGTGACGACGGTCACCCGCGACGTGCGGCGCCGCGCGGCCATCGCCCGGCGGCTGCTCGACCTCGCCGGCCGTCCCGAGGTGCCGGTGTACGCGGGCGAGGCGAAGGCGCTCGGTCCGGGCCCGGGCTTCGTCTGGTTCGGCATCGAGGGCGAGGGGATCCTCGATCCGGGCGCCGACCCGCGCGTCGAGCCACGGCCCGCCGTCGACGCGCTCGCCGAGCTGCTGCGCGCGCGCCCCGGCACCGAGATCGTCGCCGTCGGTCCGCTCACCAACGTCGCCACGCTGATCCGGCGCGCGCCCGACGTGGTGCCGGCGATCGGCCGCCTCACGGTCATGGGCGGCCACATCCGGCGCGTCGCCATCGGCGACGTCGCGCTCCCCCATGGCGTCGACTACAACCTGTGCTCGGACCCCGACGCGTCGATCATCGTGCTTCGCGCCGGCATCCCCACGCGCCTCGTGACCGCGGACGTCACCCTGGCGACGTGGATCACGACCGACGACGTCGCGCGGATCGCCGCCGTCGGCACGCCGCTGCATGCGGCGCTGGCGCGTGCGATCCGGCTGTGGATGCCGGTCATGCACGGCCTCTTCGCCGGCTTCGGCGCGCCGCCGGCACCGGCGACCGCGGCGTACCTCCACGATCCGCTGGCGCTCGCGTGCGCCTTCGACGAGTCCTTCTGCACCTTCGAGGACCTGGCGATCGAGCCGGCGCTGGTGGACGGCGTCTTCCGCACGATCGAGCGGGAGCGGGCGACGGCAGAGACCGCGCCGCTGCGCTGCGCCACGGCGGTCGACGCGGAGCGGTTTCGGCGGTTCTTCGTCGAGCGGGTGGTGGCATTGAGGTGTCCGACGTCCGTCTGCTAGGGGTTTCCTGGTTCGAATCCGACCCGATGCCCCGCCGCGTTCCCCACCTCCTCGCGCTCGTCCCGTTCCTCGCCCTGGCGGCGTCGGCGGCAGCGGCGCCGCAGACGAAGGCGCAGCAGCGCTGCGCGCGCGCGCTCGGGACGGCGGCGAGCGGCGTCGCCAACGCCTCGGCCGCGCTGCTCGCGCAGTGCGTGCGGGACGCCGGGCGCGACCGGCTCCCGGCCGGACAGACGCTCAGCGGATGCCTCGCGGCGGATCGCGCCGGGCTGGTACGCCGGGCGACCGCCCGCGCCAAGCGAGCCGACCGCCGCTGCTCCGAGGCCCCGGCGTTCGGACCGTCGCGGGTCGCCGACCTGCTGCCCGCGTATCGCGCGCTCGTCCGCCCGCGTGCGCTGTTCGGTGCGGATCCAGACGGCGCCATCCGTACGGATCGGGTCGAAGCCGCCTGCCAGGCGGCCGTCACGATCGGACTCGCTCGTGTGACCGCGGCGCGGCTGTCGGCGTACGATGCCTGCGTCGCGAGAGGGCTCCGTCGTGGGACGATCACGACCGCCGCCGGGCTGGCCGCGTGTCTCGACGACGACGCGCGCAGCGTCCGGATCGCGCGCAAGCGGGCCGGCGCCCTGGCGGCCCGGCGATGCGCCCGAGCCAACCTGGCGGTGTGCTTTCCCGGCGACTGCCGCCAGGCCGACGTGACGGCGCTCTCGGCCTGCGTGGCGCGCAGCGCCGACTGCGGCGTGTGCGTCGCCGTCGACGCGACGGCCGCCGCAGGTGCGGCGTGCGGCCTCTACTCGATCTTCGAGGACGGGGTCGCGCACCCGTACTGCGGCGAGCAGGTCGACGACACGCACACGGTGGCGCGGCAGTGGAACGAGGATCTGCTGGACGCCATCCGGCGCGACACGCCGCGGCCGACGGTGCACGCGCGGAACCTCTTCCACACCGCGATCGCGATGTACGACGCCTGGGCCGCGTACGGTGGATCGCCCTACCTGACGAGCGAGCACGCGGTCTCCGACGACCCGGCGCGCGACCGCGCCATCGCGATCAGCTTCGCCGCCTACCGCATCCTGTCGACGCGCTTCGCGAAGTCGCCCGGTACGGCGGTGTCCGAGGCCGAGTTCCGGACGCGGATGGGACATCTGGGCTACGACCCCGACTTCACCTCGACCGACGGCGACTCGCCGGCGGCGCTCGGCAACCGCATCGGCGCCGCGGTGCTCGCCTTCGGGCAGAGCGACGGCGCCAACGAGGCGAACGACTACGCCGATCCCACCTATACCCCCGTGAACGACCCGCTGGTGGTGAAGACCCCCGGCGCGACCCTGGTCGACCCCAACCGCTGGCAGCCGCTCGCGCTCGACGTCATCATCGCGCAGAACGGCGTCGTCCTCCCCGACAAGGTGCAGAAGGCCATCGGCGCGCGCTGGGGCGGCGTCGCGTCGTTCGCGCTGCCGGCGCCGCCGCCGGGCGGCGTGCCGATCGACCCCGGTCCGCCGCCGCTGCTCGGCACTGCGACCGACGCGGAGTTCAAGGCCGGCTTCGTCCGGGTGCTCGAGCTCGGCAGCCAGCTCACGGTCGACGACGGCGCGACGATCGACCTCTCGCCCGGCGTGCTCGGGAACAATGCGCTCGGCACGAACGACGGGCACGGGCGGCCGCTCAACCCGGTCACGGGGCAGCCGTATGCGCCGAACGTCGTCCCTCGCGGAGACTTCGCGCGCGTGCTCGCCGAGTTCTGGGCCGACGGCCCGAAGTCCGAGACGCCGCCGGGGCACTGGAACGTCATCGCGAACCAGGTGTCGGACGCGCCGTCGACCGTCAGGCGCATCGGCGGCGCCGGGCCCGTCCTCGACCCGCTCGAATGGGACGTGAAGCTGTACCTGGCGCTCAACGGCGCGGTGCACGACGCGGCGATCACCGCCTGGGGCATCAAGCGCCGCTACGACACGATCCGGCCGATCTCGGCCATCCGCTGGATGGGCGGCAACGGCCAGTCGTCGGACCCGATGGCGCCGTCGTACTCGACGACGGGGCTGCCGCTCCTCCCCGGAGTGATCGAGCTGATCACGGCCGCGACCACCGCCCCCGGGCAGCGACACGAGGCACTGGCCGGCCGCGAGGGCGAGATCGCCGTGCTCGCCTGGCCGGGCGAGCCCGACGATCCGACGACGACGGTCCGCGGCACGCGCTGGCGGCGCGCCGTCGAGTGGCTGCCGTACCAGAAGAAGACATTCGTCACGCCGGCGTTTCCCGGCTACGTCTCGGGACACAGCACCTTCAGCCGCGCCGCCGCCGAGGTGTTGACGCGGTTCACCGGCAGCGCGTTCTTTCCCGGAGGCCTCGGCGAGTTCACCGCGAAGGAGAACGCCTACCTCACGTTCGAGAAGGGCCCGAGCCAGACGGTCGTCCTGCAGTGGGCGACGTACTACGACGCGGCGGACCAGGCGGGGCTGTCGCGTCTCTACGGCGGCATCCACGTCCCGGCCGACGACTTCACCGGACGTCGCCTCGGCTCGCAGGTCGGCATCGCGGCGTTCGACCGCGCGATCGCCGTCTTCGCGGGCGCCGGGCGGTGACGGCCCGATGCCCGAGCTGCCCGACGTCGTCGTCTACCTCGAGGCGCTGACGTCGCGGATCATGGGCGCACGCCTGGAGCGTGTGCGGCTCGCGAGCCCGTTCCTGCTGCGCTCCATCGATCCGCCGCTCGACGACGTGTTCGGCCGCCGCGTGACGGCGCTCGAACGGATCGGGAAGCGCGTGGTCATCGGACTCGAGGAGGAGCGTTTCCTCGTCATCCATCTGATGATCGCGGGCCGCTTCAGGTGGAAGCCGGCCGGAGCGAAGGTCCCGGGCAAGCTCGGGCTCGCCGCGTTCGACTTCTCGACCGGAACCCTGCTGCTGACCGAGGCCGGCACCAGGAAGCGCGCGTCGCTCCACGTCGTGCGCGGCGCGCAGGCGCTCGCGGCCTTCGATCAGGGCGGCGTCGAGCCGCTCACGGTCGACCGCGAGAGCTTCCGTGCGGCGCTGGTCGCCGAGAGCCACACGCTCAAGCGGACGCTCACCGACCCGCGCACGTTCAGCGGCATCGGCAACGCCTACTCGGACGAGATCCTCCATCGCGCGCGGCTCTCGCCCGTGCGCCTCTCGCGGCAACTCGACGACGACGAGGTCGATCGGCTGTGGCGAGCGACGCAGGCGGTGCTCACCGAGTGGACGGATCGTCTGCGCCAGGAGACCGGCGCGCGATTCCCCGAGCACGTCACCGCGTTCCGCGACGGTATGGCGGTCCATGGACGCTACCGGGAGCCGTGTCCGGTGTGCGCCACGCCGGTGCAGCGCATCGTCCACGCCGAGAACGAGACCAACTACTGTCCCACGTGTCAGACCGGGGGCCGGCTGCTCGCCGACCGCGCCCTCTCGCGTCTGCTCGGCGCCGACTGGCCGCGGACGCTCGAAGAGCTGGAGCAGCGGCTGCGCGGATCCTGAGGGTAGGCGGGTTGCCGGTCGCGGGACGAGCTGCGAGGATCGCCGCCCGTGTTTCCGACCTGGGCGAGCGTCTACAAGAGCGATCTGCAGGGCTTCTGGGCGCTGGTCGTCGTGCCGGCGCTCTTCCTGCTGTGGCGGTGGCTCGCGGCGGGACCGCCCGGCCCGGGCGTCGAGCCGCGCCGGAGCCGGTTCGTCGAGCGCTGGGCGCGCCTGTTCGCGCTCGAGACCATCGCCGATCCGGTGATCACCGGTGCGTTCGGGCTGTATCAGGCGCTGGTGCCGTTCGTGCTGCTGGGCGACTTCCGCGTGTTCCTGCTCGTCTTCGGAGTCGCCTGGCACGAGCGGGCGCTCGGCAACGTGGTGATCGCCGCGGCACGATGGACGCTGGTCGTGCCGATCGTCGCGTGGCTGGGCTTCCGTCTCCTGACGCTGCTCCACGGGCCGGTGGACTCGACCGTCCTGTGGCTCGTCTACGAGAGCGCCTTCGTCATGCTGGCGACGTGGTTCCGCCAGCGCTGGGTGCCCGCCACGGTCCCAGCGGAGCGTCCCGAGGTGCGCCGCTACCTCCGCGCCGTGCTCGCCTACGTCATCCTCTACTATGTGCTGTGGGCGACCGCCGACGTCCTGATCCTCGCCGGCGTCGACGCAGGCTGGGGGCTCAGGATCGTGCCGAACCAGCTCTACTACGCGTTCTGGGTGCCGTTCGCGTGGGGGCTGTTCATGGCGCGCTCCCAGGTCGCCACCAGCGCGTCGGTCCAGGCGGCGAGGTAGCGCTCGCCGCGCGCGGCGTCGGCGGCACGCGGGTCGCCGACCGTGCCGTCGCGGGCATGGACGCGCAGGCTCGGGTAGAACAGCGACTGCGCGCCCGCGGTCGGCGCGAGTCGCCCCGGAGCGAGGGCGTCGCGGCGCACGGCGGCGGGCCGGAGCGCGAGCAGGATCGAGGTCTCGATCTCGCCCGCGTGATGCCCGGCCGCCTCGGCCGCCACGCCCGCAGCGGCCGCTGCGTGGTGCAGCGTCGCGGTGAGCGCGTCGAGGTCGGTGTGCGCGACCAGCGTCATCGGCGCCGCCGCGCGGCGCAGCGTCGGCAGGGCGTCGTGCAGCGCGCCGACGTTGCCGCCGTGCGCCGAGAAGACGAACGCGCGGGCGAAGCCGTGACGGGCGAGCGAGGCGAGGACGTCGCCGAGGAGTGCCGCCAGCGTCGCCGGCGTGCAGTGGAGCGTGCCCGGGAAGTCGAGGTGCTCGGACGCGCAGCCGATGGCGAGAGTCGGGCCCACGACGGCGTCGGGCAGCCGCGTCGGCGACGCGGGACGCCAGCGCCTCGGCGATCAGCGTGTCGGTGTCGAGCGGCAGGTGCGGCCCGTGCTGCTCCGTCGAGCCGAGCGCCACGACCACCGTGCGCCGGCCGTCCGCCATCTGGGCGGCGATCTCGGGCCACGCGAGCGCCGCCAGCGGGCGCGGCGCCGCCGGGCAGGCGACGCCGTAGAGGGGCGCGTCGAGCCCGCGCCCCGGCCACGCGGCCTGATCGATGCCGCGCGCGTCGAGCTGCCTGAGGACGAGGGCGTTCAGATGCGCCTCGTGCTCGAAGAGCGCGAGCGGACCGGGGAGGGCCGCGGTCAGTCGGACCAGGCGCTGTCGCATCGGATCGAGCATCGCCTCGAGACGCGCGAGCAGATCGGGCTCGCCCGTGGCGTCGGACCGCGCCAGCGCCAGGAAGGTCGCGGGCCGCCCGAACAGCTGCTGGAACGGCCCGTGGGCGATGTGCAGCACGTCCCACACCGGCGGCGCCGGTTGCAGCAGACCCTCCATCACCTTGTACTGGAGGTTCGACACGAGCTCGCCGTAGGTGCCGGACGCCACCAGCACCGCGTCGACCAGGGGCACGGACGGCAGCGCCAGCGCCCACGCGGTCGCACGCTCGACGTGTGTGGCGATGCGCTCGAGATCGAGGGGCGGCAGCCCGCGCGCGTCGGGCGCCAACGCGTGCGCGATCCGGAGCGCTGCGACGTAGCCCGCCATCGGGCCGATCACCCGGAGCAGCGTGCCGTACTCGTCCTCGCCGGCGAAGGGGACGATCCGCACCCCGTCCCCGCGGAGCGCGCGCAGCTCCCGCTCGCGCATCCCGTGCTCGCCCGCCGCCGTGGCGAGCACCACCTGGCCCCAGTCGCGCGCCGTCGCCAGCGCCAGTCGCGCGTTCGGCGACACCCCCTGCGAGAAGACGACCAGCAGCTCGTCCGGTGCCGGCGAGAGCGGGCCGGCGAAGGTGCTCGGGGGCAGGAAGCGCGCGGGCAGCGCGGCATGCTCGGTCGCCAGGTGGACCAGCAGGCGCGCGTGCGCCGCCGAGCTGCCGACGCCGGTGGCCGTCAGACGCCGCGGCCGATCGAGTGTCAGCGGCTCGCCTGCGGGCGCGGCGCGCAGCAGCGCCGGCAGCTGCGCGACGCGTTCCGCCAGCAGCGCGCGGCCCGTCACGCCGCCGCTCCGGCACGCCGGGCGCGAGGGTGATGCCCTGCGCGCGGAGCAGTCCCTCGAGGCGCGGGCGGGCCCGTGAGGTGGGCTCGTCGAGCAGGAGCTGCGCGCGTCCGGCGGGGAGGTGTGCCGCGAGCAGGCTCGCGACGTCGCGCGACGCGCCCTCCGTACCGCGCCACCCGCGCGGACGCAGGAAGAGCACGCAGCCGGCGCCGTGCGCGACCATGCGCGCCGCCGCCGGCAGCCACCTGGCGCGCGTCGTTCCCGCACGGCCGGCGAGCGTGTCGCGCTCGAGGCGGACGAGCGGGGCGACGTCGGTCCGCGGCTCGCCGTAGGTCAGGACCACGCGTTCGCCGCTCCCCTCCGCGTCGACATAGAGATGGACCCGGAACCACGCTGGCCGCTCGAGGCGAAGCGGCAGGAGATAGGACGCCAGCCGGATCCATCGCGGTGTGGCGTCGAGTGGCTGGGGCGCCGCGGCCATCACCGATTCCGGCAGCGGTGCCGGGGCCCTGCCATCGGGCTCGAGCGCGTGGCCCGCGTTCGACTTCGCCGCCAGGTAGTGGCGGTTGAACGGCGACGGTGGGGTGACGAGCGGCGCGGTACGGGCGACGGTCGCGCCCGCGGCGACGAGCGCTCGCACCTTCTCCGGGTTGTTGGTGAGCAGGACCAGCCCGGCGCGGATGCCCAGCAGCGAAGCGAGCGCCGGCACCTCGTCGTAGCGCCGGACGTCCGCGCGGAGACCCATCTGGGCGTAGGCCTCGAAGGTCGTGAGGCGCTGGCCGCTCGCCTGTACCAGCATGCGATCGCGCGCCTTGGCGGCGAACCCCGCGCCGCGTCCCTCCTGCAGCAGGTAGAAGACGACGCCGCGTCCGGCGTGCGCGATCCGGGCGAGTGCGGCGTCGAGCTGTTCCGCGCAGTCGCAGTCGCAGCCGCCGAACGCTTCGCTGGTCATGCACGACGAATGGACGCGAGCGAGGAGCGGCGCGGGCGTCGTGACGTCGCCCGCGGTGAAGGCGACGGCCGGCGCGCCCGTGACCGGGCTCCGCGCCACGAGGACGCGGAAGGCGCCGTGTGCGGTCGCGAGCGTCATCGGGGTCCCGGATCGTGCTTCAACGTGCGCATCGTCTCGAAGTACGCGACGAGCCCGTCGAGCTGCGCGTCGGTCAGGTCGGGATGGGCCGGCATGTTGCCGTAGCGGAAGGCGGCGGGGTTGCGGATGTAGGCCTTCAGCTGCTCGACGGGACGGTACTCGACGATGCTCTTCGGCACGTTCAGGTCGGGACCGACCGTGCCGCCCTCGCCGTTGATCGCGTGGCACGCGATGCACTCGCTCTTGAACACGGCGAACCCGGTCCACGGCGGTGTCTCGGGCGCCGCGGTGCGCGGGATCGTGTGCGGGTAGGTGCGCGCGAAGTCGGCGAGCTCGATCGTCGCGAGCTGGAAGGGCCACGGGTAGCGATGGGGATCGCTCTGCGCCGCGCCGGTCCAGACGACGTAGTACGGGCCGGGATCGGTCCCCTGTCGTCCCATCGGCGCGAAGCCGCCGTCGCGATCCGCGTCCGCCCACGCGACGTATCCGCCATCCTCGGCGATGCGCGCGCCGTTGGAGACCTTCGTGTACCCGTCGAGGGCGCGGAAGAAGACGTCGGCGTCGGCGGCCGGCGCGGCGCCGAACCCGAGGATCAGCACCTCCCGCAACGGACAGCCACGGAAGCGCTTGCGGGCCTTGTAGTACGGGTCGTCGACGGTGACGACCACGGGCGTGCAGCGTGCGGCCATCGCGGCGGCGTCGAGCCGCGCGACCTCGCGACCGTCGCGGACGAAGCGCAGCGGGGTGGTCGTGTCCGGCGCCGGCGATGCCGCGATCGCGCGGCCCGCGAGCGCGACGACGAGCAGGATCACGTTCCATCCAGCCATCACGTTTGTGCCCGGGCTGTCCATCCGGGTCGTCACGCGCGCGCGCGATACGGATGTCCGATGTTGCGCTTCTGCCGCGCGGCGATCTCGGCGAGTCTCGCGCCGCGCCACCGCCTCGCCGGCGGCGTCGACGCCCATGTCGAGCGCGCGGCGGAGGTGCTGGAACCCCAGCGCGGGCTGATCGAGGTCGTCGGTCAGGATCGTCCCCGCGAGCACGTGCGCGTCACCGGCGCCGGCGCCGGTGGGATGATCGCGCAGCGCCCGCAGGAGCGCCCGCACGGCGGCGTCGACGTGGCCGTTCTCGCGCAGCCAGCGTGCGAGCGGCACGGCGTCGCGAGGGCTGAGCGCACCACGCACCGCGCGGGCAGGCGAGGCGAAGTAGGTTTCGGCGGCGTCCGCGAAGCGCCCGTCGGCGATCGCACGGCCGAGTCCGCTGGCGTCGCCGGGGCCTGGCGCCGCGGCGTGGCGATACTCGGGGGGACGCGCCGTCAGCAGGTAGCGGTCGAGCAGCCACGCGGCGGCGACGCCGGCGACGAAGCCGCCGATGTGCGCGCCGTGGGCCACGCCGCTCGGCGAGCTGTCCATCAGGTACGGCAGGAGGTTGTCCGCGATCAGGTACAGCCCCAGCACCAGACGCGACGGGACCTCGAAGACGTTCATGAGGAACGGCGGCATGAGGGCGAGCAGCCGCACGCGATTGCGCGGGAACCAGACGAAGTAGAGGCCGAGGATGCCGGAGATCGCACCGGACGCGCCGACCACCGGGATCGGCGAGCTCCGGTCGCCCGCCCAGTGGAAGAGCGTCGCGGCGACGCCGGTGCCGAGGTAGGCGACGAGGTAGCCGAGCCGCCCCAGGCGCTGCTCGACGTTGTCGCCGTAGATCCAGAGGAACAGCATGTTCCCGACCAGGTGCATCAGGCCACCGTGCAGGAACATCGACACGAACAGCCCCGTCAGCGTCGGTGCCACCGGGCGGAACGCGTGCGTGAACACGTAGAGATCGTACGTCGAGAGGCTCTGCAGCAGCTCGCTCGCGCTCACCCGGCCGCCGAGCGCTCCCGTCATCGTCCGGACGTACTCGGCGACCAGTGGGTTCGACGGGTCGGGTCGCTCGGCGCCGAGCGGCACCGTCACGAGGAAGTACACCGCGACGTTGACGGCGATCAGGAGGTAGGTGACGACGGGTACGCTGCGCTCGTTCGGCGTATCACCGATCGGGAGGATCATGTTGCGCCGACCCTAGCCGAACCCCGTCGGTCACGCACGACGGGGCGCGGCTTGTCAGCGACCGGGCGGCGGACTACTCAGGCCGGATGACGGGTCGGCCGTGACGCCCGGCGGACGGATCGCCACCGGCGTTGCCCTCATCGCGGCGGCCGCCCTCGTGCCCTGTCTCGGTGCGGCGGACGAGGCGATGAGCATCGCGCTGCAGGGCCTGCGGACTCCGCTCGGGCACCGCATCTTCGCGCTCGTGTCCGACGTCACGCGGCCGCTCGGCTTCGTCCTCCTCGCGCTCGCCGCCGTGGTGGCGTGGAGGCGTGGTGGCGCGCGGGCCGACATCCTCGAAATCCTGGCCTCGGTCGGGGTCGGAGTCCTGCTCCTCGAAGCGCTGAAGGACATCGTCGACCGCGCACGGCCATACGAGGACGTGAGGGCCGTGGTCGGACAGAGCTTCCCGAGCGGCCACGTCGGCAACGTGCTGCTGGCCGGGATCGCCATCGGCTGCCTGCTCGCGCTCCGCTCCGGCCGTCGTCCCGGTCCTCGTGCCGTCGCCGTGGCGCTCGCCGTCGGCGCCGCGATCGGGTGGTCGCGGATGTATCTCGACCGGCACTGGCTGAGCGACGTCGTCGGGTCCCTGTCGCTGTTCGGCGGCTACGCCGTCCTGACGCTGCTCGATCCCGACCGGCGCCGCCGCTGGATCGCGATCGGCATCGCCGCGACCGGCACGGCCGGGCTGCTCCTCGCGGCGGTGCTGGGTTGGCGGGTGCCGGTGCCGGCGGGGGTCCACCGCGAGCTGCGGGTCGTGCAGCGGGTGACGTTCGGCGATGCGCTCACCCGCGGGGCGCTGGTGGGTGGATGGGCGCCCGACACGGCGGAGACGGAACGCTCGAGCGCGCTGCTCGTTGCGCCGACCGGGACCGTCGCGATCGACGGCGTCGAGAGCCGCGCGGACGAGCTGCGCGTCGTTGCCCGCGCGATCGCCCGACCGCAGCTGCTGCGCCTCGAGCTGAACGGGACCCCGTTGGGCACGCCGATCCTGTGGCCGGGGTGGCGGACCTATACCTTCCGGCTGCCGCCGGGTGTGCTCCGCCCGGATCGCAACGTCGTGCGCGTCGAGGTCGGAGAGGACGGCGTCGCGGTGGGGAGTCCGCTGGCGAGCTTCAGCGAAGTGACGCTCTACGCACGCCCAGAGTCTGTGGACCAATCCCCTCCCGTCGCCAGGCCGACGCGGGAGCCGGTGCGCGGCGTTGCTCCTCCTCGCCATAGCCTCCGGCTATGACTCGTCGTCGCGCCTTGCGCACCGACTTCCGCGCCAGCCTGGCTCGGTCCGGGGATCGATTCACAGACTCACGCCCGGGCCTGCATCTCGATGGTGTTGGCGAGCGGACCGAGCAGCCCGAAGCGGATGTACGCCTGGTGCAGGTCGTCGCCGGCGCTGCGACCGTCGCCGGGGCGGACGACGTCGACGAGCGTCACGCGGAGCTCGGGGTGATCGCGTTCGATCCGCGTGACGCGCGCCACACGCTCCTCCCACTCGGCGACCGTCGGCACCAGGAACCCGCAGTGGGGTCCCCAGTCGGCATCGATGCATTCGAGCCGGCCGAGCGCGCTCGATAGCCCGGCGTCGAGCGCCCGTGCTCGTCGCACGGCCTCCTCGAACGCCGCTGCGGCGGGCACCGGATGGAGGTAGAGCGCTGCGGCGTGCGGATCCTGCCCGAAGCGGTACACGAGCAGGTCGGCGCGACGCGTGACCTTCACCCAGGGAAAGAGGGTGTCGATGGCCGTTTCGAGCAACGGCAGGTGGTCGGGCGCGACGGCATAGGTGACGTGGTTCCAGCGGTGCCCGGTCTCCATCAATCCCCCCCGGTCCAGGTATGTCGGGGCACGGACCGAGGCTCAAGCAGGATGGGCCCCGGCAAGCCTTGCCGGGCGCACCCGAGCTGTACTACGACGCGAACGTGATCGTCGTCGCCGGCACCGTCACCATCAAGAACGCGCATCGCGACGAGGCGGTACGCGAAGCGCTCCGCATGGCCGCTGCGACCCGTCTCGAAGCGGGCTGCACGTCGTACCGCTTCTTCTCCGACCTCGAAGACCCGGACACCTTCTTCGTGTTCGAGGAGTGGGAGACCGCCGACGCGCTGGCGCGCCACTTCGAGACGGCCCACATGCAGGTCTTCCGCAAGGCGCTGCCGCGGCTCCTCGCCGGCGGCATGCAGGTCAAGCGCTACGCGATCGAGTCGGTCACGCCGATGTGATCGCGGCCCGCCGCGGGCGGGCAGCACTTCCAGCAGCGACGCCTCGCCGGGCACGCCGACGCGCAGCGGGAATCCGTAGAAGCCGGTGCCCCGGTGGACGTAGAGGCGATTCGACCCGTGGGCGAACAGGCCGTGGTCCGGCCAGCGCGTGCGGCGCAGCACCGTCCAGTCGACGCCGAGGCTCAGCAGCCCGAGCTGTCCGCCGTGGGTGTGGCCCGAGAGCGTCAGGTCGACCTCGCCGCGGGGGACGTGCGCGAAGGCCGAGGGATCGTGCAGCAGGAGCACGCGCAGGTGGTCGGGACGGCGCGGGAAGCGCGCCAGCAGCGCGTGCAGGTGCGGGCGCCGATCGCGATCGACCCAATCGGCGCCGACGAGCTGCACGGGACCGATCGGCGTATCGACGGTGGTCTCCTCGTCGAGCAGCAGACGCACGCCGTTCGCGGCGAGCGCATGGCGGACCTCGTCGGGATGCTCGTGGTCGTGGTTGCCGAAGATGGCCACGCAACGTCCCGGCAATGCGCGCAGCGGCGCGAGCGCCTCGGCGAGGGCACCGGGCGTGGCCGCACCCTCCATCGTGAGGAAGTCGCCCGTGAGGGCGACCAGATCGGGCTCGTGCGCCAGCAGCGCCTCGATCCGGCGCCGCAACATGCGGACGGATTGCCACGGTCCGAGGTGCGGATCGGCGATCTGGACGATGCGCAGCGGGCGGTCCACGGTCGGCGCCGGCGGGCGACCGCGGTGGCGCTCGACGGGGAGCCGCGTGATCTCCATCGGTCCCTCGGTCGCGAGCGGCACGCGGACGACCTCGTGCTGCGGCCACACCGACGTGACGACCGACGCCAGCGCGACGCCGAAGGGTGCCAGGTCGAGACCGCGGATCGCGTGCAGGACGCCGTCGGCGCCGAGCAGGTCGAGGAGGCCGCGCAGCGGCGCCAGCGCGAGGAGCCACAGGCCGGAGAGGAAGCCGGCCCCGATGAACGTCATGCCCGGAATGCTGACCAGCACGGCGGAAGACCGTCGGCCGCAGCCGCGGCTGGACCAGCGCCGCGAGATGCGTGGTCGCCGCCGCCATGCCCCAGACGAAGGCCAGGTCGAGCAGCGTCTCGGTCGGCGGTCCCATCCACGCGCGCAGCCGCGCGTGCGCGACGACGGCGCCGGGCACGGAGAGCGCCAGGATGACCAGGCCGAAGATGGCGTAGGTCCGTCCGCGCATCCGGTACGCGTAGAGCGGGACCACCAGCGGAGCGGCGACGGCGAGCGACCAGAAGAGCTCGGCCATCACGTACGCCAGTGGGGCGGGTAGCTGCGCTCGTAGCTCGGGCGCGCGCGCATGCGCGTCTGCCAGCCGGCGAGCCAGGGCGTGGTCGGACCCAGGGTGACGCCGCCGCGCCCCGCGATCTCGACGAAGGGGAGCCAGGTGGTGTCGGCGCGGGTGAGCGTCCCGCCGGCGATGAAGGGCCCGCCACGGGCCGCCGCGCGCCGGTCGAGGTCGAGCAGTACCGCGTGCGTCTTCGCACGGGCCTCGGCCAGCGCCGCCTGGTCGCGACGCTCGGGCGGCGTGAAGAACGCCTGCTGCGTGACCGCCCGGAACGTCTCCCAGAAATAGATGATCGCCTCCTGCTCCTCGATCCGGACCAGGGCCCGTCCGGCGGGCGAGGCCGGCAGCAGGGGCGGCTCGGGATAGCGATCCTCGAGGTACTCGACGATCGGGCCCGACTCGTAGAGCGTCAGGTCGCCGTCGACGAGCGCGGGCACCTTGCCGTGCGGGTGACGGACGAGGTGCTCGGGGCTGCTTGATGCTCGCCGGCGGAGAAGCTCAGCAGGACGGGCTCGTACGGGAGGCCCTTCTCTTCGAGCACGAGCTGGACGCGCCAGGCGAAGGGCGACCCCGACCCGTAGAAGAGTCGGATCATCGCCGCCACGATGAACGCGCGCGCTGCATTGCGCAAGCGTGCTACAAGCGGCGGGTGCCGACGCTCGCGGACCTGCCGCTCGCCGTCCGGACCTTCCTCCGCCTCTATCGATGGCGGCGCGTCGATCCCGTTCCGTGCGCCACGCTGGCGAAGCCGCTGGCGGAGTGCCGCGTCGCGCTGGTCACGACCGCGGGACTGGTGCCGCGCGGCGAGCCGCCGTTCGACGACGGCACGCGGGGCGGCGACTGGTCGTACCGCGTGCTGCCCGCCACGACCGACCTCGCCACGCTCGACGAGTTCCAGCGCAGCGGGAGCTTCGACCACAGCGGCATCGCCCGCGACCGCAACCTCGCGTTCCCCCTCGACCGTCTCCGCGACCTCGCGTCGGACGGCACGATCGGGGCGGTCGCGCCGCGCCATCTCTCGTTCATGGGCAGCATCACGGCGCCGGGTCGGCTGGTGCGCGACAGCATCCCCGCGGCCACGCAACTCCTGGTCGACGACGCGGTCGACGTCGCCCTGCTCGTTCCCGTCTGACCCATGTGCCACCAGGTCGTCGGCCTGGTCGGAGCCGCGCTCGAAGCGCCGGGGCATCGTCACCGCGGGGATCACGATGCTGCCCGAGATCACGCGACGGGTGCGTCCGCCGCGCGCGCTCGCGGTGCCGTTCCCGCTCGGCTTCCCGCTGGGTGCGCCCGACGATCCACCGCGGCAGCTCGCGATCCTGCGCGCGCTGCTGGGGCTCCTTCCCCGGACGGACGTCCCGGTGCTCGAGGACCTCGCCACGACACCGTGAGCCGCCGGGGCTTCCCGGTGGAAGAGGACTGGGCTATGGCCCGGGGGAAGAAAAAGGAGGTCCGCTATGGCCGAGAGCGTCTACAAGGTGATCGAGCTGGTGGGAACGAGCACCGATTCGTGGGAGAAGGCCGCGGCCGCCGCGGTGAACCGGGCCTCGAAGACGCTGCGCGACCTGCGCATCGCCGAGGTCGCGCAGCTGGACCTGCAGCTCGAGAACGGCAAGATCAAGGCGTACCGCGCGAAGGTGAAGGTCTCCTTCAAGTACGAGGGATGACGTGGGCGGGTGGGGCGCGGCCGACCGCGCCCCACGCCTCATAGCGTCTTCAGCGCCGCGAGCGCCTCGGCGACGTGCTTCGTCGCCTGGAACTGCGAGTTGAAGACGTGGCGCACGACGCCGCCGCGGTCGATCACGAAGGTGACCCGACCCGGCAGCAGTCCGAGCGTGGCCGGCACGCCGTACTGCTTGCGCACCGCGCCGCCGCGATCCGAGAGCAGGACGAACGGCAGCCGGTGCTTGTCGGCGAACTTCGTGTGCGACGCCTCGCCGTCGGAGCTGACGCCGACCACCTCCGCGCCCGCGTCCTGGAAGTCCTGGTACTGGTCGCGGAACGAGCACGACTCGGCCGTGCAGCCCGGCGTGTCGTCCTTGGGATAGAAGTAGAGGACGACGGCCTTCTTGCCGCGGAAGTCGGAGAGGCGGACCGGCTTGCCGTGGCGATCGGGCAGGGTGAAGTCGGGCGCCGTCGCGCCCACGCCGACCGCCGGTGCGCCGCCGCCGAAGAGGTCGAGGAGTCCCATGGCCGGCTTGTGCCACGGGAGACCCGCGGCGTCCAGGTGCGACGTGGGCACCTGCATGCCTCGCCCTGATTGACGATATGACCTGATCTGGTCACAATGAGGACATGAGGCGGGCAAAGATCGCCCAGCTGAAGGCGCACCTCAGCGACTACCTGTCCGGAGTTCGTGCCGGTGGCACGGTCGTGGTCTGTGATCGAGATAGGCCCATCGCGCGCCTCGTCCCGTACAATGACCACGGCGACGGTTTCGTCGTCCACGATGCTCAGCGCCCGCCGGGCGACCTCCGGAAGATCCGGTCCGTTCGTCCACGCGGGAAGGTCGATGTCGTGAGGATGCTTCGCGAGGATCGTGACCAGCGGTGACCATGTACCTCGATTCGAGCGTCGTCCTTCGCGTCCTGCTCGGGCAGCCGAAACCCCTGGCCGGATGGGGGCGGTGGGACGCGGCCTACTCGAGCGTGCTCCTCGGGGTCGAGGCGCGCCGGGTGATCGACCGGTTGCGCGTGGCGGCCCAGCTCGACGACCGGGGGATCGAAGCGGCTTCCGAGACGTTGCGCCTCATGGAGCGCTCGATCGGGAGCATCCCGCTCAGTCGGCCGGTGCTGCATCGAGCGGGGCTGCCCATGCCGACCTCCGCCAAGACGCTGGACGCCCTGCATCTCGCGAGCGCGCTCCTTCTGCGCGAACGACGAGACGCACCGGTCATCTTCGCGACCCACGACCCGCAGCAGGCACGGGCGGCACGGGCCCTGGGGTTCGAGACCGTCGGGACATGAAGGGGGCGGAGGGTCGCGGTAGACCGCTAATTGAGCGTGGCAGGCGCTCCGGCCGTTCGACCGCCCGGTGTGAGACGACCTCTCCCATACTGGAGAGCCGCTACGCGGGCGGACCGTGGCTCAGGCGGCGAGCCAGCGTCGCAACGTCTGGTAGTGGAAGGCAGTCGCGAAGAGCAGCAGGAGCCCGGCCTGGAGCAGCCAGGTCGGCAGCATGCGCCAGGCGGGCATGGCGCCGGACGCCACCGCGAGGGCCTCGGTCGCCACGAGGCCGTAGATGACGACGACGGTCAGCGCGGCCACGACGCGCCGCTCGACAGGGCGGCGATGCGCCCAGAGGAGCAGCGCAGTCCAGCCGAGCATCAGCGAGGCCCCGTATCCCATGGCGAAACGATAACTCCCGGTCGGCTCGTCGAAGCCCCAGAGGAGGGCCGCCAACCGTGGGCTCAGCATCGGCCCGAGCGCGAGCGCGTCGGTGATGGCCCCCACGAGGAAGGCGATGCGGAGCAACCGGGTCTCTCGGTCTCGCGACGCGTCGTTCACGGCGTCTCGGGGAGGTCGCCAAGAACGCTGGCGGCGTGCGTCCGTGGATCGACCGTGCCGTAGGTCTTCTGCACCTTCCCGTCCGGACCGACCAGATACGAGATACGGCTGGCGAAACCTGCGCTCGACGAGGTCGCGGCGCCGGTCGCGGTGGCGAGCTTCCGATTCGTGTCGGACAGCAGGCGGAAGGGGAATTTCTCCTGGGCGACGAAGGCGGCGTTGTCCGCCGGGGCGTCGAAGGAGACGCCGAGGATGACGACACCACGCTTCGCGAAGTCGTCGGCACGGTCGCGGAGCCCCTGGCCCTCGGCGGTGCAGCCCGGGGTCATCGCCTTCGGATAGAACCAGAGGAGGTAGGTCTTCCCGGCGAGGTCCTTCGACGTGACGGTGGCGCCCGTCTGGTCGACGAGCGACCACGACGGGAACGCGTCGCCGGGTTTGAGCAGCTCGGCGCGGACGACGGCGGGTACGACGAGCGTCAGGACCAGCGGGAGCCAGCGCATGGCTCTCCGTTACGACGATCCGGTATCCGACGCCAGACGCCTCGGCGCCGGCTCGACTGGAGCGGCGCGTCGCCGGCCGAGGCGTGCCGTCAGACCCTCGAGATACGTGTAGTAGACCGGCGTCAGGTACAGCGTGATCAGCTGCGAGAAGAGCAGCCCGCCGACGACCGCGAGGCCGAGCGGCCGCCGCGCCTCGGCGCCGGCGCCGAAGCCGAGCGCGATCGGCAGCGCGCCGAGCAGCGCCGCCATCGTCGTCATCATGATCGGCCGGAAGCGGATGAGGCAGCCCTCGTAGATCGCCTCGAGCGGCGTCTTGCCCTCGCTCGCGCTGCGCGTCGAGCGCGAAGTCGATCTGCATGATCGCGTTCTTCTTGACGATGCCGATCAGCATGATGAGGCCGACGAAGCGCGTAGATGTTCGAGCTCGTGTGCCGAAGAGCATCAGCGTGAGCAGCGCGCCGAAGCCGGCCGACGGCAGACCCGAGAGAATCGTGAGCGGGTGGATGAAGCTCTCGTACAGGATGCCGAGCACGATGTAGATGACGACGATCGGCGAGCGAGCAGCAGCAGCCACAGGCCCGAGCAGCGACGACTCGAACGCCTTGCGCCGTGCCCTGGAAGCTGGTCGTGACCGTCGCCGGCAGCGTGCGGTGCGCGACCGCCTCGATGCGCGTCGACCGCGTCGCCGAGCGCGACGCCGGGCGCGAGGTTGAACGAGATGGTCACCGCCGGCAGCTGCGCCGGAGTGGTTGACGGTCAGCGGGCCGAAGCCCTGCGTCGAGCGTCGCCACCGCGTCGAGCGGCACGAGCTGCCCGCCGGTCGACGCGGACGTAGAGCTGCGACAGCGCCGTCGGGTCGAGCTGGATACTCGGTCCTCGAGCTCGAGGATCACCTTGTACTGGTTGTTCGGCGCGTAGATCGTCGAGATCCAGCGGGTGCCGTAGGCGTCGTAGAGCGCGTTCTCGATCTGCTCGGCGGTGACGCCGAGCGTCGCCGCCTGGTCGCGATCGATCGCGACCGTTGACCTGCGGGTTCTTGATCTGCAGGTCGCTGGTGACGTCCTGCAGCGCCGGGCAGCTTCGCGCAGCTCGCGCCTCGAAGCGCGGCGCGGCGTCGTACAGCTCGTCGCGTGTTCGGGCTCTGCAGCGTGAACTGGTAGAGGCTCTTGGTGAGCTGGCCGCCGATGCGGACCGTCGGCGGGACCTGCAGGAAGACGCGGACGCCCGGGCACCGCGGTCAGCTGCGGGCCGGAGCCGCTCGATGATCTCCTGCGCCGACGGCGCGCTCGCCGCGGGGCTGCGAGGTGGATGAAGATGCGGCCCTGGTTGAGCGTGCTGCCGGTGGCGACGTTCGACGCCGACGACGCGTCGAGATGATGCGCCACGACGGCGGGATCGGCGCGGATGATGTCGGTCACCGCCAGCTGGTACTTCGCCATCTGCGTCGAACGACACGCCCTGCGCCGCCTCGACGATCGCGAACAGCGAGTCGCTGATCCTCGGTCGGGGATGAAGCCCTTCGGGATGCGGACGAAGAGCACGAGCGGTCGCGACCAGCAGCGACGCAGCGACGCCGCGCATCGTGGCCGGACGGTGGCGCAGCACCCAGCGCAGGCTGCGCTCGTAGGCGCGCGAGCATGCGCGTCGAAGACGCGCTCGGTGGCCTCGTAGAACCGGCCGTGCCGCTCGTGCGGCCGGCGGGCGCAGGAAGCGGCTGCACAGCATCGGCGTCAGCGTCAGCGAGACGACGCCCGAGATCAGAATCGCGACGCAGATCGTCACCGCGAACTCGCGGAACAGCCGGCCGAGGATGCCCGGCATGAACAGCACCGGGATGAACACCGCCGCCAGCGACAGCGTCATCGACAGGATCGTGAAGCCGATCTCCGTCGAGCCGTCGAGCGCCGCCTGCGAGCGGCGTCTTGCCCATCTCCATGTGGCGCACGATGTTCTCGAGCATCACGATCGCGTCGTCGACGACGAAGCCGATCGAGAGCATCAGCGCCATCATCGACAGGTTGTCGAGGCTGAAGCCGAGCAGCTGCATGACCGCGAACGTGCCGACGATCGAGAACGGCAGCGCCAGGCTCGGGATGATCGTCGCCGAGACGTTGCGCAGGAAGAGGAAGATCACCAGGACCACGAGGACGAGCGTCACGAGCATCGTGAACTGCACGTCGCGGACCGACTCGCGGATCGACTCGCGAGCGGTCGAAGAGGATGTGCCAGCTCGACCGACGGCGGCAGCTGCGCCTGGAGCGTCGGCAGCAGCGCCTTGACCGCGTCGGTGACCGCGACCGTGTTGGTGCCCGGCTGGCGCTGGATGGCGAGGACGATCGAGCGCTGGCGCTTCTCGGCGGTCGCAGTACCACGAGGCGACCTTGTCGTCCTCGACGCTGTCGATGACGCTGGCCGAGCTCCTCGAGGCGCACCGGCGAGCCGTTGCGGTAGGTGACGATGACGGCGCGGTAGACGCGACGCGTTCGGTCAGCTGGCCGCTCGCCTGGACGGTGAACGCCTGGTCGCGGCCGTAGAGCGTGCCGGTCGGCAGGTTGACGTTCGCGCCCTGCATCGCCTTGGCCGACCTCGTCGATGCCGATGCCGCGGCTGGCGAGCTTGGCGGGGTCGAGCTGCGACGCGGACCGCGTACTTCTGCGCGCCGAACACCTGCACCTGCGCCACGCCGCTCACCATCGAGATGCGCTGCGCCATCATGCGTCTCGCCGTACTCGTCGAGCGTCGACAGCGGCAGCGTCGGCGACGTCAGCGCGATGAACAGGATCGGCTGGTCGGCCGGATTCACCTTGCGGAAGATGGGCGGGCTGGGCATGCTCGGCGGCAGCAGCGGCGTCGCCTGCGTGATCGCCGTCTGCACGTCCTGCGCGGCGGCGTCGATGTCGCGCGCCGAGATCGAACTGCAGCGTGATCTGCGTCGTGCCGAGCGCGTTGATCGAGTTCATCGACGTGAGGCCGGCGATCGTCGAGAACTGGCGCTCGAGCGGGGTCGCGACCGACGAGGCCATGGTCTCGGGGCTGGCGCCGGGCAGGTTGGCGGTGACGACCAGCGTCGGGAAGTCCACGTTCGGCAGATCGCTCACCGGCAGCGTGCGGTAGGCCACGACGCCGAAGAGCACGATCGCCAGCATGAGCAGGGTGGTGGCGACCGGCCGGCGGATGAAAGGTGCGGAGAGGTTCATGAGACGTCGTGGCGCGGTTCGACCGTCATGCCCGGCGCGAGGCGGAGCTGCCCGTCGGTGACGACCGTCTCCCCGACGGCGAGACCCTGGGTGACGGTGACGTCCTCGGCGATGCCGCGTCCGGTCGCGATCGGGCGCGCCTCGACTGTCTGATCGGGTTTCACGACGTACACGAACGCGCCCGTCTGGCCGGTCTGCACCGCGCGCGCCGGCACCAGCAGCGCGTCGCGCTCGGTGGTGAGGCGGAGCGCGACGTTGACGAACTGCCCCGGCCAGAGCGCTTCGTCGTCGTTGGCGAAGGTGGCCTTCAGGAGCACGGTGCCCGTCGTCGTGTCGACGGCGTTGTTGACGAAACTGAGCTGCCCCGTCACCGCGGCCGCGCCGCCCGGTGGTGTGGCGTCGACCGGGAGGGTGCCCTGCGTCATCCAGCGGCGGATCGTGGGGAGATCCTGCTGCGGGACGGTGAACTCGACCGCCGCTGGGCGGAGCCGGTTGATCACCGCGAGCGTCGTGTCGTTCTCCTTCACGATGTTCCCGCGATGGACCAGCACCCGGCCGATGCGGCCGTCGATCGGCGACGCGATCTGCGTGTAGCGCAGCCGGATGCGCGCGTTCTCGACCGCCGCCTCGTCGGCCTTCGCCGCCGCGGCGAAGGTCTCCGATTTGGTGCGCACCTGCTCGTACTCGTCGGTCGACACGATGCCGTCGCGGATCAGGCTGGCGAACCGCGCGGCCTCACGCGTCGCATTGGCGGCCTCGGCCCGGTCGCGCGCCAGCTTCGCCTCGGCTTCGCGGAGCGTCGCCTCGAACGGCCGGGGGTCGATCACGAACAGGAGGTCGCCCTGACTCACCTGCTGCCCCTCGGTGAAGCGCACCTCGGCGAGCTGTCCTTCCACCAGCGAGCGCACCGCCACCGTCTCCGAGGGGACCACCGTGCCGATGGCGCGCAGCTCGAGCGGGACGTCGCGCTGGACGACGGGCGCGACGCCGACGGGCACGGCGGGTCGGCGCGGCTCGCCCTGGCTGCCGGAGCCGCAGCCGGCGAGCAGAGTCGCCCACAGGGTGAGTCGCGCGAGCCGCATCGGGCCGAGCATGCTGTGGGCGGTCGGCCGGCGCAACCGTCAGAACGCTCGCGTGCCGCCGATCGGCAGGGTCCAGGCGTCGTCGGCGGCGTAGCCGGCGCCTGGGGCCGCGGCGTGGAAGCGGCGCGGTGGCTCGTCCGGGGGCTCGTCCGTCAGATCGAACGTGCCGTAGTGCATGCCGACCACCTTCACGGCACGGAGGTCGCGGCCGGCGCGGACGGCCTCCTCGGGATCCATGTGGAAGGACTGCATCATCTTCCGCGGTGCGTAGGCACCGATGGGCACGGCGGCGAGGTCGAACGGACCCAGCGCCTCGCCGATCGCCGCGAAGTGCGGCGCGTATCCGGTGTCGCCGGCGAAGTAGAAGCGCGTCGCGGGCCCGACGACCGCCCAAGAGGCCCACAGCGCCTCGCGAGTGTCCCCGAGGCCACGCTGGCTCCAGTGTTGCGCCGGGAGGCAATGGATCGTCGCGGCGCCGACCGCCGTCGTCTGCCCCCAGTCGAGCTCCTCGACGTTCGTGATGCCCGCGTCGCGCAACGTCCCAGCGTTTCCGAGCGGGACCAGGAACCGCGTGCTCGGGTTGCGTCGGGCGAGGTCGACCAGGGTTGCGACGTCGAGATGGTCGTAGTGGTTGTGCGAGATCACCACGGCGTCGATCGCCGGCAGGGCATCCAGGGCGAGTCCCGGCGGGACGTACCGCTTCGGACCGAGCCAGCTGATCGGACTCGCGGTGTCGGACCAGATCGGGTCGGTGAGGATGGTGACGTGGGCGAGCTGCACGAGCAGCGTCGCATGGCCGATCCAGGTGACCGTGGGCGCACTGTGCAGCGCGTTCCAGCGCAGGAACGCGCCGTCGTTGGCGACGACGGTGGGTGCGCCGTCGTGTCCGCCGAACAGATTCGAAGCGACGCGGCGGACGAAGAAGGGCACCGTCACCGCCGGACCGGCGCGCGCGATCGGGCCCGCGAGGTTGACGAAGCGACCGTCGGCGTCCCGCGCGGCAGGACCGAACGGGTTCGCGTGCCCGACAGCGGCGAGCACCAGCAGCAGGACGATCGCCAGGCGGATCATGCGTCACCCCCGATCGTGCGGCGCGCCGCGAGGGTGAGGTCGTCCGTCGCCGTGCGGCAGGGCAGTCCGGGGCGGTGCTCGTAACGGCCGACACGGAATGCGGCGTCGAGGACGACCACCGTCGAGGAGACGGTGCCGTACGTCTCGCCGTGATGGCAGAGCCCGTGGTCGGCCGGCGGGCCGTGGTCGGCGAGCAGCGCGAACGACGGCGGGGCGGAGGCCACCAGGGCCTCGGCCCGCTGCCGGCGGGGTGAGTCGCCCGTGTCGAACGGCTCGTTGACGATCGCATGCGTGCCCGCCGCGAGGACCACGGGCGCGCTCGTCCGCCCCGGGCCCAGGTGGGTGATGACCCGAGCGCCGGTGCGATCTACGATCAGTAGGTTGAACGCGTTGAAGTCGTCGAAGCGCGAGGGGAGGGTGCCGTCGAGCGCGGCGAGCGGCAGGACGCCGCGGCTCCGCGCGTCCGCGCGCCGCGGCAGGTCGCGCACGTTGGTGACCGCCGCCAGGCCGCGGCGCCCGACCGCGAGCCACGTGCCACCGGCCTGCTGGTCCCGTCCGGCGAACACGCCGGGTGCGATGGTCCCGGGCGGGTCGGCGGGACGCCCGCGGAACTCGTCACGGTTGGCGGCGAGCACGACGGCCTCGTCGGCCGTCGGATCGAGCCGCAGCAGGATCGTGCACATCCATCGTGACGGTCGCTGCTGGCGGGGGACGAGTCAACCCGCTCCCGTTCGGGTGGCCTGGTCGGCAGCGGGATGGTACACGAGCCTCGAACGATGCGACCGACGGTTCTGCTGTTCGACGTCGACGGGACGCTCATCACGACGGCGGGCGCCGGACGGCGGGCGATCGAGCGCGCGTTCGCGGTGCACTACAAGCGCAGTGACACCTTCCGAGATATCAACTTCGGCGGCATGACCGATCGCGCGATCGTCCGCGCCGGTCTCGGCGTGGTGGGTGAGTCGACGAGCGGCCCCGGCGTCGAGGCGACGATCGATACGATCCTCGCGACCTATCTGCCGATCCTCGCCGAGGAGGTCGGGCGCGCGACCACGATCCGGCTGCACGCGGGCATCGGCGCCGCCCTCGACGCGGCCGCGGCGCGCTCCGACGTCGCCCTCGGTCTCGGGACCGGCAACGTCCGCGAGGGCGCCCGGGTGAAGCTGGAGCACGTGGGCGTCTTCGAGCGCTTCGCCTTCGGCGGCTTCGGTTCCGACCACGAGGATCGCGCCGAGCTGATCCGCATCGGCGCCGCGCGGGGCGCGGCGGCGCTGGGGGTGGCGGCCACCGCGTGTCGGGTCGTCGTCGTCGGCGACACCCCGAAGGACGTCGCCGCCGCGCGGGCCATCGGCGCGGAGTCGCTCGGCGTCGGGACCAGCAACTGGACGGCTGCGGCGCTCCAGGACGCCGGGGCAACGTGGGCCTTCGCAGATCTCGCCGCTCCCGGGGCGGTGCATGCGCTGCTGAACGGGCAGGGGGTGGCATGAGCAGGATTCGGCGGTTCATCGGACGGACGCTGGCGATCATCGGATTCTTCACGGTGCTCGCCGTGATCGGCGTCGGGTTCCTCGTCCGGTACGGTGCGCGGCGCCTGCCGACGCAGATCGTGCCGGCACGAATGGTTCTCGACGTCGACCTCGACCGGGAGTTCGCGGAGTTCGTTCCCGACGATCCGGTGACGGCCCTGGTGCGCGCCCGGACCCCGGTCCTGCGCGACGTCCTCGATGCCCTCGAGCGCGGGCGGACGGACGAGCGGGTCGTCGGCGTCCTCGCCCGCGTCTCCAGCCCCCAGCTCGGCCTGGCGCAGGCACAGGAGGTGCGCGACGCCGTCGCGACGTTCCGCAAGAGCGGCAAGCCGGCCTTCGTGTTCGCCGAGTCGTTCGGCGAAGGAAGCTCGGGCAATCGCGCGTACTACCTCGCCTCCGCCTTCGACGAGATCTGGCTGCAGCCCTCCGGCGACCTCGGCCTGGCGGGCGTCATGGCGGAGGGCATCTTCCTCCGCGGCACCCTCGACAAGCTGGGCGTCGTGCCCCGGCTCGACCATCGCTGGGAGTACAAGGCGGCGATGAACCAGTTCACCGAGACGAAGTTCACCGCGGCGCAGGCCGAGTCGACCCGCGCCGTGATGACGTCGCAGTTCGGCCAGCTCCTGCGCGGCGTCGCGGCGGCGCGGGGCGTCGCCGAGGACGCGGTGCGCGGCCTGACGGAGCGCGGTCCCTTCTCGTCGGCGGACGCATTGCAGCTGGACCTCGTCGATCACCTCGGGTACCGCGACGAGGCGTTCGGCCAGCTCGAAACGCGCGTCGGCAAGGTCGAGCGGATGACGCCCGGCGAATACCTGGCGCGGGCCGGCGGACCCTACGACCGGGGCGACACGATCGCGGTGGTCTACGGCGTCGGGCCGGTGCAGAGCGGGACGAGCGGGTTCAACCCGGTGTTCGGCGAGGTGAGCATGGGTGCCGACACGGTCGGTGCCGCGCTCCGCTCCGCCGCCGAGGACGCGGCGGTGCGCGCGATCGTCTTCCGCGTCGACAGCCCCGGCGGCTCGTACGTCGCGTCGGACACGATCTGGCGCGAGACGGTGCGCGCGAAGCAGGCGGGCAAGCCGCTCATCGTGACCATGGGCAACGTCGCGGCGTCGGGCGGGTACTTCGTCGCGATGCACGCGGACAAGATCGTCGCCCAGCCCGGGACGATCACCGGGCTCGATCGGCGTGCTCGGCGGCAAGATGCTGACCGGCGGCCTGCTGGAGAAGCTCGGCATCTCCTGGGACGACGTCCGCACCAGCAACAACGCCACGACGTGGAGCGCGTTGCACGACTACGGGCCGGAGGAGTGGCAGCGCTTCGAGGCATCGCTCGACCGCATCTACGACGACTTCACGTCCAAGGTCGCCGCCGAGCGCCGTATCCCGAAGGAGAAGGTGCTGCAGATCGCCAAGGGCCGCATCTGGAGCGGCGAGGAGGCGAAGGACCTCGGTCTGGTCGACGAGCTGGGCGGGTTCGACCGCGCCCTGGCGCTGGCGAAGGAAGCGGCGGGGCTGGCGGCGGACGCGCCGGTGACGGTGAAGGTGTATCCGCGCGAGAAGACCCTGGTCGAGGTGTTGATCACCCGCCTGTTCGGCCGCGACGACGATACCGACGGGACGTCGGGCGCCACGGGCACGACGGACGCCGCGCTCGCGGCGGTGCGTCCGCTGGCCCGCCTGGCGCGGGCCGTGGGGCTCGGACCGCATCCCGGGGTGCTCACCGCCCCGCTGCCGCCGTTGCCGTAGCCGCCAATCCGCGGCGGTGGTAGAGATGCGCGCCGTGGAGCACAGCGAACCGTTCGGCCCCCACGAGGTGTTCGTCGGCCGCGACGTCGCGAGCCGGACGACGCGGATCACCGCGGCGGACGTCGCCCGCTATCGCGCCGGGACCGAGGCCGCGGAGCCGCCCGACGGCCTCGCCCCCGCGCTCCTCCTGCACTCCGAGGTCTACCGCGAGCTCGGCTGGTACCTGCCCAACATCATCGGCAACCTGCACGCGCGCCAGGAGTGGCAGCTGTTCCACCCGATCCGCGTCGGCGACACGGTGCGGACCCGCACCACGGTCGTCGAACGTTATCGCAAGCGGGATCGGCTCTACGTCGTCGCCGAGGTGCTGCTGACGACGCCCGAGGGACGGTGGCTGCAGCGCAGCCGGACGCACCAGAGCTTCCTCGCCGACGATCCGACGTTCGGTGAGACTGTTGTCGACCGCGACCGCGAGCGACGCAGCGATCGCCGCTTCGACCCCGGAGCCGGCGACGGCGAGCTGCTCGCCAGCCCGCCGCACGCGATCTCGCAGGCGATGTGCGAGGCGTTCTCCGGCCCCGGCAAGAACTACCACACCGATCGCGAGATGGCGCAGGCGCTCGGCTTCCCCGACATCGTCGTGCAGGGGATGATGTCCATCTGCTTCGTGAGCGACCTGCTGACCGAGCGCTTCGGCGCCGGCTGGCACCACGGCGGCGCACTCGACGTGCGGCTGGTGAACGTCGTCTGGGCGAACGACGTCGTCACCGCCCGCGCCCGCGTCCGCGAGGTCGTGCCAGAGGGCGACCGGCGCCGCGCCCTCCTCGACGTCTGGTGCACCAAGGACGACGGCACCGTCGTCACGATCGGTACGGCCGGGGCGCTGGAGCTCTAGTGCCCCGCCACTAGACGAACGTGCTCATCTGCGGGTTCCGCTCCGCGAGGATGTCCTCCATGCGGGCGCGGATCAGCGGCTTCATCTCCGGGTGCGTGAGGATCCAGAAGCGGTTCTCGCGCACGGCGGTCAGCACCCGCTCGGCGACGACGGCGGGGTCGAGGCCGCCGGCGAGCATCTGGCGTCCGGCCTCGAGCATCGCGGCCGCGTCCGGGTCGGGCACGCCCGCCGGCCGGGCCGTGTCGGCCGGGCGGTTGCGATCGGCGTCGATGATGCGGGTCGCGACGAAGCCGGGGCAGAGGACGGAGACGCCGATCGGCGCCTCGCGCAGCAGGAGGTCGAAGTAGAGCGTCTCCGACAGCGTGACGACGCCGTGCTTGGCGACGTTGTAGATGGCGTTGAACGGGCTCGAGACCAGCCCCGCCATCGAGGCCGTGTTCACGACGTGCGCCTCGCCGGCCTGCGCCAGCATCCGCGGCACGAAGGTGCGGCAACCGTGGATCACGCCCCAGAGATTGACGCCGAGCACCCACGCCCAGTCGGCCAGCGGCAGCTCCCAGAACGGCGCCGCCGACACCACGCCGGCGTTGTTGCAGAGCAGGTGGACGGCACCGAACGTCTCCAGCGTGCGGGCCGCGAGGATCTCGACGGCTTCTGCGTTCGACACGTCGGTTGGCACTGCGAGCACGCGCGCCCCGCGCGCGGCCACCTCTTCCGCCGCCTGCTCGAGCGCCCGCGCCTCGACGTCGGCGAGCACGACCCGCATGCCCTCGGCGGCGAAGCGATCGACCATCGCGCGGCCGATGCCGCTCGCCGCGCCGGTCACCACGGCAACCTTGTCCCGCAGCTCTCGCATGTGTCCGCCATAGGCCAGGGGCCCGGCGCTTGTCCATGGCGTTCGCGCGGGTTAGGGGACGGCGGTGGACCTCGACGCGGTACGGATCGGCGGCGACGATCCCGACGCCCTCGCGGACGCCTACGCGATGCTGCTCGGCGCGGCGCCGTTGGGGCGGGCGCCCGGCGTCCGGCGCTTCCAGCTCGAGCGGGGGGCCGTCGAGGTGGGCGACGGACCGGCGGGACTGCACGCGCTCACGTTCGTCGGCGCGAGGCCGGCCGTCGACTTCGTCGGGCTCGACGTGCGCGTCGCGGCGGAGGCGCCCGCACCCGCCCCGGCCATCCCTGGCGTGGCGATCGATCACGTCGTCGTCCGTTCCGCCGACCCCGATCGGGCGATCGCGCTCTGGCACGACCGGCTCGGGCTCCGCCTGGCGCTCGACCGCGAGTTTCCGGCGCGCGGCCTGCGGCTGCTGTTCTTCCGCACGAACCACATCACGCTCGAGTACGCGACGCCGCTGCCGCGCCCCGACGGCCCGCCCGGGCCGGATCAGCTGTGGGGCGTCAGCTACCGGGTGGCCGATCTCGACGCACAGCGGACGCGGCTCCTGGCGGCGGGCGTGGACGTCAGCGAGATCCGCACCGGCATGCGTCCCGGAACGCGCGTGGCGAGCATCCGCTCCGGCGTCGGCGACGTCCCCACGCTGATGCTCGAGGTGTCGCCCGCATGACGTCGGGAGCCGCGTCCGCGGATCGTCGCTGGGTCTTCGACGGGCGCGAGGTGCGCATGCCGGTCGTCGTCCGCGACGCCGCCTCCGCCGCCGCGACCTATCTGGTGCGCAGTGCCGCCGCCCGCCGGCTGCTGCCCGGTCCCGAGCTGGACGTGGTCGAGCTGTTCCCGGGCCGCGCGCTCTTCAGCATCGCGTGCATCGACTACCGCGACAACGATCTCGGCGACTACAACGAGGTGTCGCTGGCGCTGTTCGTGCGCGAGCGGCGCGCGCCCCGTGGGCTCCCCGTCCTCGGCACGCTCCGCGACTTCGCCGCCAACCGCGTGCCGACGTGGATATGGAAGCTGCCGGTGAACCAGCGCTTCACCTGCGAGGCGGGCCGCGGCATCTGGGGCTTCCCCAAGACCGTCGAGACGATCGACTTCACGCACGCGGGCGACGTGGCGACCTGCCGCCTCGAGATGGACGGCCGCCACGTACTCACGTTCACGACCGCCCGCGGCGGTAGCCGCACGCTGCCCGACGCCGCGATGACGACCTACAGCTGGATCGAGGGCGCGTTGCACCGCACCATCTTCACCGCCGGCGCCTCCGGCGTCGGCATCCGGCTCGGCGGCGCGACGCTCGACCTCGGCGACCATCCCATCGCGGTGACGCTGCGCCAGCTGGGGCTGCCGAAGCGGCCCCTCATGACCGTGTGGATGGAGCACCAGCACGGGCGCTTCGAGGCGCCCGTGCCCGCCTAGACCCGGACGCCCCAGGTGCGCACGGGGCCGGTGTCCACGTGCACGAAGTTCGACCCGGGATAGTAGCCGACGCCGCCGGCCGCGAGCGTCAGTGCCGCCACGTGGACGTCGCGCAGCTCGCGGTCGGGCATGAAGAAGTCGACCGCCCGGCCCTGACAGTGGAAGCTGTCGCGAGCCACCGCGCGGCTGTGCGCGCGCATGATCGCGTTCGTCTCGTACGAGCGGTAGCCGGAGACGACGTGCAGCTGCTCGCGGCTGCCGAGCCCCCGCCGCAGCACCCAGACGATGTCGAGCAGCCGCGGATCGATCGGAGAGATCTGATCCGTGTGGTGGTCGCGCATCAGCCGGTTCACGGCGGAAAGCCCGTCGGGCTGGTACCGGCCCCGGGCGAAGTACTCGACCGTCAGGGTCTCCGCGGTGTGCGTGTTGTAGAAGGACAGCGAGCGACTCGAGGTCTCGGCGCCTTCTGCCACGCCGCGACCAAGGAAGAGTCCGAGCGCCGCTGCACCACCGAGCTTCAGGAAGTCACGCCGGCTGCGGCCGTCGAACTCCGAACCACCTCCACCCATGGAACGCCCCCTTCGGGAAAAAATGCGGCGTCCGGTCGTGCGTTCCCGCCGGGCGCCTTGCTTCTCCTTTACACGCTGACGGCGTGAAGGTCGAGCATTGCGCAGGTCAGAGCGTTGACCCGGGTGTGTCGGGCGCTCGGGGGTCCTCGGGGCCGACCTCCGGCTCCTCGAGGACGGGGGGAGGCGGGGGTGGGGGTGGCGGCGGGAGGGTGATGCGGGGCTTCTGCCGCGCGCCATCGATCGCCCTGGCCAGCTCGGCGTCCCGCCCGTAGATGTCGGGTCGGAAGACGATGCCGTGGGGGTCGACCCACGCCGTCTGATAGGTGACGTGCAGCGGCAGCGGGGTCCGGAGGGCGACGTTGCGGGTCTTCCCCGTTCGGATCGTGGCCTGCCGGTGGGCGACATCCCACCCGGGCATGTCGCTCATCACGAGGGCGGCCAGCGCCGGTGCGTTCCCGACCCGTACGCACCCGTGGCTGAAGGCCCGGACGGGTCGCTGGAAGAGGGACCGCGACGGGGCGTCGTGCAGGTAGACGCCGAAGGCGTTGGGGAACGTGAACTTGATCTGCCCGAGGGGATTGCGCGTCCCCGGAACCTGGACGAACCGATACGTATTCGGGCCGACGGCCTTCCAGTTGACCGCGCCCGGGTCGATCGCGGCGGCGTCGGACCCCCAGCCCGCATACACCTTCATGTTGTGGCGGGAGACGTAGCCCGGATCGCGCCGGACGGCCGGCAGGACCTCGTCCTTGGCGATCGACACGGGGACGTTCCACTTCGGGTTGAACACGACCTCGTTGATGGCGCTGGAGAACGTCGGTGTCTCCCAGTCGTCCTTGCCGACGACGACCGGCATCTCGAGCACGATCTGCCCGTCGTCGAGCACCCGCAGCCAGAACCCGGGGATGTTGACCATCGCGTATCGGGTGCCGAGGTCGTCGGGCAGCCAGCGCAGCCGCTCCATGTTCACGGCGAGCTGCCGCACGGCGGCCTGCGACCGCCCGTCGGGGGCCGCCAGGTAGCCGCCGAGCGCCTCCCGGAGCGCCCGGTACTGCGGATGCGCGGGCGCGAGAGCGTGCATGGCGAGGACCGGATCGGGAGCCTCGGCCACCCCGCGCGTCAGCGCGACGGGGTCGATCGTCTTCGGGACCGGCGCAACCTGCGCGGTCTTCACCGTCGGCGCCACCCGGCCATAGCGGACGTCGGACGCGTAGTGCAGGACGCCGTTGCTGAGCAGGAGGTCGAGATCGGCGCGGCTCGCCGGGTCGTCGGCGCCCATCCGCCCCGCGATGGCCTCCGGGTGGTACTCGTTGGGATCGAGCCCCTCCAGCCCGGCGTCGCGCAGGATCGCGACCACGGTGCGCACATCGAGCGCGCTCCACAGCGGTGCCCAGCCGCGCGGCTCGTAGAGCGTCCGCAGGAGGTAGGTATCGAGCGGGATTCCCGCCGCGCGCGGCTCCGGCTCGGTGAGCCGGGCGGCGATGAGCGCACCGGTGTCGGCGTCCCGGGCGTGTGCCGGGGCGACGAGAGCGAGCGGGAGCGCGAGTGCGAGAATCGCCGAGGTGAGCGTGCGCATGGAAGGGGCGCCCTAACTATGCCGGCCGCGGGTCTTCGTTCAAGCCGGACTTTGGTGTACGTCCGCGCCATGGGCATCCGACTGGTGAACGCCGCGGGTCGCGCGAGCCTCCTCATCGATGGCCGGCTGGTGGACGTCGAGCGGGCGTCTGGCGGCCGCTTCGGCGCCGACCCGATGGACGCGCTGCACCGCTGGGACGCGTTCGGCGACTGGGCCCGCGGCGTCGGTCCCGGGGTCGCCGAGACGCCGGTCGACGAGCTCCTCCTCGGGCCGCCGGTCCCCCGCCCGCAGAAGGTCTTCGGCATCGGGCTCAACTATCGGGACCACGCCGCGGAGGCGAAGCTCGAGGCCCCCGCGCAGCCGATGGTGTTCACGAAATTCGCCAGCTGCCTCGCCGGCCCCCGCGCCGACGTGCCCCTCACCTCGGCGTTCGTCGACTGGGAGGTCGAGCTGGTGGTCGTGATCGGCCGGCACGGCCGCCACGTTCCAGCGGGCCGGGCGCTCGACCACGTCGCCGGGTACGCGGTCGGGCAGGACATCTCCGACCGCAAGCAGCAGTTCGCCGACAAGCCGCCGCAGTTCTCGATCGGCAAGTCGGCCGACGGCTTCGGCCCGTTCGGTCCCGCGGTCGTCTCGCTCGACGCTGGTGGCCGATCCCGAACGACCTCGCGATCGCGTGCGACGTCGACGGCGAGCGGGTGCAGGAGAGCCGCACGCGCGAGCTCATCTTCCCGGTGCCGGAGCTGGTCGCGTTCCTCTCCCGCTGGTGCACGCTCGAGCCGGGCGACATCATCTTCACGGGCACGCCCGGGGGCGACGGGCTCGACCCGGACGCCGCGGCGCTATCTCAAGCCCGGCGACCAGATCGTCAGCACGATCGAGGGGCTCGGGCGCCTCTCGAACCACTGCATCGCCGAGCAGCGCTAGCAGCTTCGGGACGGCGCGGGGAACCGCCTCCTCCCAACGCGAGTTCTGCCGAATCTCGCGGAACCAGACCGAGGTGACGGTGCGCGCCGTCCACGTCCAGGTCCATTCGGTTCGTTCGGTATGGTGGACTTCTCTCGAGTGTGGAACGATGACGCGATGAGAGACTCCTGGATCGCTGCGGCGGTGCTGCTCGTCGCCGCCGGCCACGCCCGGGCCGAGGGGCTGGTGCCTCTGCTCGAGGATGTGCCCGAGGCGGCGGCGGAGGTTGCGACGGAGGGCGAGGCGCCCGGATCGAAGGCGCTGCGGATGCAGGTCTACCTGGCGCCGCGCAATCGAGCGAAGCTCGATCGTCTACTCGAGGCGCAGCAGGATCCGACGTCGCGCGACTACCATCGGTGGCTGTCGAGCGCCGAGTACGAGCGTCGCTTCGCGCCGACTCGAGAGGACGTCGCCGAGGTCACCGCGTGGCTCGCGGCGGAAGGGTTCCGCGTGACGTTCGCGAGCGCCGGCGAGGGACGCGTCGAGTTCGAAGGCACGGTGGCGACCACCCGCCGGTCGTTTCACGTGGCGATCGCGCAGAGCCGCGACGGGAAGGACTTCGGCAACGTCGGCGATCCGATGGTGCCGGCGTCGCTCGTGGCGAAGATCACCCACGTGGCTGGTCTCCACAACCTGAGCGCGACCCACATGCAGACGAAGATCCCGGAGCCCTACAACAACCAGCTCGACGCGCCACACTTCGGGCCGCCCGACGTCTGGACGTACTACAACGCGAAGTCGCTTCTCGACATGGGGATGGACGGCACCGGGCAGTGCATCGCCGCGCTCAACGGCTCCGATGTCGACCAGGAGTCGCTGGCGCTGTTCAACGGCTTCTTCGGGCTTCCGCCCTTCGTCGCCGGCGCCAACTACGACGTCGTCTATCCCGACGGCCCACCAGGCATCGCCCCGCCGATCAACAACCGGAGCGCCCAGGCCTACGGCGAGGCGATGCTCGACGTCGAATGGGCGCACGGGATCGCTCCCGGCGCGCAGGTCGTGCTCTACGCGGGCAACTATCCGGCGCTCGGGACACAGGGCCTGGTCAACACCCTGATCGCCGCGACGCGAGACAACCGCTGCCCCGTGATCACCATCAGCTGGGCGCAATGCGGCGAGCCGAAGTCGTTCTTCCGCATGCTCGACAACTCGTACAAGCGCGGAGCGGCCCAGGGGCAGACGATCTTCGTCGCCACCGGCGACGTCGGTGTCGCCGGGCCGACGCTCTTCGATCGGCGGACCGGTGGGTGCCAGACGCCTCGGAAACCCACGATCGAGGAGAATGCCGGCTCGCCGAACGTCACGGCCATCGGCGCGACCGCGATCAGGGCGGCGCAGTACGACGCCGCGGGCGTCGACCTTGGGGTCGGCGCACCGGCGGAGGAGGTGTGGTTCTTCAACATCCAGAACTTCCTCAAGGCGGCGAGCACCGGTGGCGTGAGCGCCGTCTTCAAGAAGCCGAAGTTCCAGAAGGGCATCAAGGGCGCCAAGTTCCGCAAGCGAGCCGTCCCGGACATCTGTCTCGGTGGGGGCAACCCCGCCATACCGGGCTTCTGGGAGTGTCTCGACCTCGGCCTGTACCGGAACGGTGTAGCCGAGGGGCCCACCTGCACCACCGGTGGCGGCACGAGCATCGCCGCCCCGCAGTGGGCCGGCGTCATCGCCATCATCGTACAGAAGAAGGGCGCGCGCGTTGGCAACATCAATACGCAGCTCTACGCCATGGCGAAGGCGAATCTCGCCAACCTCGCCGCGGTCGGCATCCGTGACATCACGGTGGGCAACAATGGCTACTTCCCGCTCACCGGATACAACGCCGTCCCCGGATACGATCTCGCCAGCGGCTGGGGATCGATCGACATCGCGACGTTCGTGAATGCATTCGCCATGCGGTAGCCGCGCGGCACGTTGTTCGACGCGGCCGCAGCGGGCTACCGACGATCCCGGCCTTCATCTGCGAGCGGCTAGCGCCGGATCAGGTCGCGGCCGATGGTGCGGACGGTCTCCTCCAGGCGATCGGCGCGTACGATCGGATAGGCGATCAGCCGATCGATGCCGGCGGCCGCCGCCTGCTCGACCAGCGCGGGCGTGAGCGGCTCGAAGGTCGTCAGCGAGATCTCCAGCGGCGAATCGGCGCGGGCCGTGGCGGCGCGCAGGCGGCGCAGCTCCTCCACGACGGGCGCCGTGTCGGCGACGGTCAGCGCGAAGCCGTACCACCCGTCGGCCTCGCGCGCCGCACGCCGCAGCGCCGGCGCCGCGCGCCCGCCGATGACGATCGGCGGGTGCGGCCGCTGCGCCGGCTTCGGCTCGAAGCGGATGCCGCCGAAGCGCGCGAAGCGCCCGCGGTGCTCGGGCAGCTCCTGCGTCCACAGCGCTCGGATCGCCGCCAGCGAGTCGTCGGTGATCGCGCCGCGGTCGGGGAACGAGACGCCGAGGGCGCGGAACTCCGGCTCGACGTAGCCGCCGGCGAATCCCGCGATCAGCCGGCCGCCCGAGAGCACGTCGAGGGTGGTGAGCGCCTTCGCCAGCACCACCGGGTTGTGGTGCGGCAGGACGAGGATGCCGGTGCCGAGCCGGATGCGCGTCGTGTACGCCGCGACGGAGGTCAGCGTCGCGATCGAATCGAGGAAGGGTGTCTCGGGCGGGGAGGGCACGGGATTGTCGACCACCGGCATCGCGACGTGCTCGCCGGTCCAGATCGACTCGAAGCCCGACTCCTCCGCCGCGATCGCGATGCGCCGCTGCAGCGCGGGGTCGGCGCAGGGTCCGAAGTTGATGCCGAAGAGTCCGAAGCGCATGGTGTTCCTCAGCGACGCGCGGGAAACCACTGCGGCAGCCGTGCCAGGATCGTCGCGTCTCCCTCGACACGGTAGAGCCCATTCATCAACGCCACGCCGCCGTCGAGCTCGCCACGCGCGATGCCGAGCCAGACGTGGCCGGGCGTGTCGACCGTGAGATGGGGCTCCGGCGTCGTCCCCTCGAAGCTCTGGCAGCGGCCGTCGGCGACGCGGATCCACCAGGCGCCGCCGTCGTCCCCGCTGACGCGGAACTGCACGTTGGCGCGCGCCCCGCCCGCGGCCCGCGGGTCGAAGACGAACGGCATGCTCATCAGGAGCGGCTCGATCCGCTCGGCCGGGCGCGGCGGGTGGACGCGGAAGTAGAGCGGCGTGATCCACGCCGGCGCCGGCAAGCCGACTAGCAGCACGAGAAGGTTCGGCCACAGCAGCGTGAAGCGCCAGTCGAGCGGCGCCCACGCGCAGAGCGCCGCCGCCGCGAAGAACACGAGCACCCACCACGCCGCCACCCAGCGCGCGATTGCCTCGGTCTCAGGGAGCCCGATCTGCCAGCGCGGCAGCTGGCGGCGCGCGAAGTACGCGGTGAAGGGTTCCCGCCCGAGGAGCAACGGTATCAGCGCCGTGAGCCCGAATGCGCTGAACAGCAGCGCGCCAGAGTAGACCTGGTAGAGGTGGAGCACCGGCTCCATGTGGGCGGCCGCAGCCGCCGCCCCGACCGCGAACAGCAACCACACGCCGAGATCCAGCTGTTTGTGCTCGCCCTGCCACCAGGCGAGCGCCGCGTACCCGGTCTGCACGATCAGCGCCGTCCACAGCGCGGTCTCGAGCGCATCGATACTGAACCCGCCGCGCCCCCCGACGACGAAGTACACGACGACGGCGACCAGCGTCCCCAGGTGCATGAAGAAGAACCGCCCGAAGCGAGCAGCGAGCGAGGGCGACACCGGGTTCGACATGAGTGGGGATCATGCGAGCCCCAGCGCCGTCAGGTCAAGGCGGACCGCCGTGCCCAGCCGTCGTGACCCGCGTGCCGCCCCCCGACCCGGTCGCGAGGGGGAGCCCCCGCGGAGGCGAGAGCGCGGGCGCTACGGAGCCATAGGCGGAGTAGCCCGCGCGCCTTGTCGCCTCCGCGGGGGCTCCCCCTCGCGGCCGCAGACATGCGGCACGCGCGTCACACTCACCGGGCCACGACGTCCGAGACCTGCGACGCCCCGACCCACCCGGTCCGCCCCTCGTCCCCGCGCACGAGGACGAATCCCTCGTGCCGCTGCCCCGCGCGGACGACCGTGCCCGCGGGGAGCGTACCCCGCGTCTCCGCGTCGGCGAACGGTGCGATGCGCAGCGGCGTATCAGGTTCGAGCACCACCGCCCGGTCGAGGTCGGTGACGAGCGTCACCGAGAACGTCGCCGCGAGGGCGAAGGCGCCGAGCCCCACGACCCCGACGGCGGCCGCGATACCGCGGCCGACCCGCCCGAGGAGGCGGAGCAGCGCGACGGCCGAGGACGCGGCGAGGGCGGCGACCGCGAGCCACGCCCAGCCATCAGGCGACCGCAGGCGCCGCGCCGGCGCCCACCAGGGAACCGCCGGCGTCGCAAGGTGGGCGAGCGTCCGGACACGCGCCAGGTTCGCCGTCACGTCCGGGTCGCCGGGTGCGAGCCAGTGGGCGCGCTCGAGGGCGAGGATCGCCGGTCCGGTGCGTCCGGCGCGGAGATACGCGTTGCCGAGGTTGAAGAGGAGTGGCGCCGAGACACCATCGTCTCGCGCGATGGCTTCGTACTCGGTGATGGCCGCGTCCCACCGACCGCCGGCGAACGCGGCGTTGGCGCGGTCGAAGCGCGTCGCGGCGTCGTCGCCGTGAGCGATGCCGGCCGCGAGGACAAATGCCATCATGACGCCGAACGAGCGGGTCATGAGCGATCCTCCAGCGCCGCGAGCGTGCGTACCAGGTGCTCGCGCCACTCGGCCAGGGACGCGTGGTCGACGGCGCGCCCGGAGTAGGTGGCCTCGTCGGCGGCGCTCAGGATGCGACGGACCGCCGCCGTGATCTCGTCGTCGGCGCCGAGGCGCGCGTCCACCTCGGCGAGGGTGATCGCGTCGGCGTTGAGGGCCCAGCGCCGCGCGAGCCGGGCCTGGACGGCGCGACGCGCCGCGATCAGGAGGGCGGTCGCGTCGGCGCGCGCCAACGCATCGTCCACCGCGCCGAGCTGCTCGCGGACAGCGCGCTCGGCGGCGCGATCGCGGACGTGCTCCACGTCACCCTCGAGACGTCGCCGGCGGCGGAGGATCAGCGCCGTCAGACCGAGCACGACGGGCGCGAACGCGAGGGCGATCCACCAGCGCGGATCGAGGGTCACCGGCCGGAGCGTACGGCGCAGTCGGCCGAGCGCAATCGCGTTCGGCGCCAGGTCGTCCTGGCTCCGCGGTTCCGGGGTTGCGGCCGTGGGCACGGTCGAGGGTGGCGTCGTCGGCGCCCCGCCGAGCACGGCGATCGGGATCGGCGGCGCGGTGAGCGTCTCGTAGCGGCCGGCCTCGGGATCGAAGACGGCCAGCGAGAGCGCGGGCGTCGCCGTCAGGTCGCCGCGTTCCGGGACGATCGCCATGGCGAACTTCTTCGTGCCCCGGATGCCGGTCGCGTCGGCCGCGTCGAAGGTGGCGCTGGCGGGGTAGCTCTTCCAACCCGCGTCGGCCGGGATGACGGGTGCCGTCACGCGATCGAAGTTGCCGCTGCCGTCGACCGTGATCGTGAGCGTGACCGGATCCCCGACGGCGACGCTGGCGGGTGCGGCGGTGGCGGTCACCTGGAACCTGCCGATCGCGCCGCCGAACTCCGGCGGCCGTCCGTCCTCGGGCAGCGCGCGGACGTCGACCTCGAGCGGCTCGCTCGTGAGGTGCAGGCGCTGCAGGCGCGACTGGCCGAAGAAGCGGCCGAAGAAGCCGTCGAAGAACGGATCGCCGCCCTGCGGCCCGCGCTGCCCCGGCAGCGCGGCGATCGCGTCGACGCTCGCGACCAGGCGCTGCGGCCCCGGCTTCACCGCGGCGACCGCGGCGGGCCAGGTGAAGGTCGTCACGGGCGCACCGTCGATCACCGTGGTCGCCTGGGCCGCCTCGTCGAAGCGGCCGTTCACGGTGAAGGCGTTGCCGGTGAGCGTCGGCCGCGCGAGCTCCGAGATCTGCGCCCCGTCGCGCGCGCGCAGCTGCACCTCGAGCGGCGACAGCTCGCCGACCCAGAGCTGCGGACGGGGCAGGGTGAGGGCGAGCACGATGGGTGCGGGTCCGGGGGCACCGGCCCCCCGGGTCGCGTTCACCTGCAGGCGGACCGGCATCGATTCGATGCTCTCGCCGTTGCTCAGCGGAACGGTGATCGCCGGGATCGTGAACGTGCCCGGACGGTCGGGCGTCACCTGGAAGTGCAGCGTGACGGTGCTGGTCACCTGCCCGTTCACGATCTGCATGTTGGTCGAGCTGCCGGCGCGCTGGATGCGGAGTCCGTCCACCGCGGGCACCGTCGGGTCGCCGGCGTTGCCGCCGCCGCTCAACGTGATGCTCAGCTGCGCCGACTCGCCGAGCGTCACGATCGGCGGCGTGATCGTCGCGCCGACGCGGCCGGCGGCATCGGCCGCCGACGCCAGGGCGAGGCAGAAGAGGAGGACGAGTGCCCGCATCACCAGTCGCGTCCGGCGTCGTCCGGCGTCGGACGCGCATCCTGCCCGAGCGGCACGGCACGGACGTCACCGCGGAGCGAGTCGAGGAGGGCACGCGCCTCCTCCGGAGTCATCTCGCGCGCGGCGGCCTTGGCGGCGGCGTCGCCCTGGGGCTTCTGGTCGCCACCTTCGCGCGGCGTCGGCTGCTGACCCGCCGGCTGCGGCTTCTGCTCCTGCGGGGGCTTCTCGCCCTGCGACTTCGCCTGCGCCTCGTCGGCCTTCTGCTGCTCCGACTGTTGCGGCTGTCCTGCCTGCTGCTGCTGGTTCTGTTGCTGCTGATCCTGTTGCTGCCCCTGTTCCTGTTGTTGGTCCTGCTGTTTCTGCTGCTCCTGCTTCTGCTGCTCCATGCGGCGCTGCAGCTCCTCGAGCTTCTTCTGCACCAGCTCGCGGTTGAAGCGGGCGTCGTCGTCCTTCGGGTCGAGCCGCAGCGCGCCGTCGTACGCCTTGAGCGCCGCCTGCCAGGCGCCGACGGTTTCCTGGGGGTTGCTCTGCTCGCTGCGCTCGCCGAGCCGGAACTGGGAATTGCCGAGGTTGTAGTAGGCCTGCTGCTGCAGCGGTACGTGCTCGGTCTCGAGCGCCTTGCCGAAGGCGGCGGTCGCAGCCGGGAGGTCGCCCGCGCGATAGGCCGCCGCGCCCTCGTTGAAGCGCAGCCGCAGGTCGGACGGATCGTGGGTGGCAGCGTCGCGCCACTCCGCGGCGGCGCGTGCCCAGTCGCCCGCCTCCCAGGCGCGTGCGGCCGATTGCGGCGACGCGAGCGCGGACGGCGGGACCATCAGGGCGAGCAGTACGGCCGCGGCCGCGGCGCGAACGGTGGCGCGTCTGGTTCCTTCGCGCACGAGCATCTCGATCAACAGGCACAGGATGCCGAACGCCAGCGGCCACTGGAAGCGCTCGTGCGGCACGCGTCTGAGCCGCCCCGCCAGCTCGGTCTTCGCCATCGACTCGAGCCCTCGGTGCCACACCGCCACGAGCCCCTCGCCCTGCGCGCCGAGCGGCTCGTAGAATCCTCCTGTCGCCTCGGCGACCTCGCGCAGCCCCGCCTCGTCGAGGCGTGACTTGACGAACTGTCCGCTCGGATCGCGGACGAAGCTCGTGCCGCCGTGGGCGTCTGGCACCGGGATCAGCTCGCCCGCGACGCTGCCCACCCCGACCGTGTAGACCCGGACGCCCTCCCTCGCCACGTCTCGTGCGGCTGCGAGCGGCCCCGCCCTCGAGATCCTCGCCGTCGGTGAGCACGATCAGGCGCTTCTCGTTCCGCTGCTCGGTGGCGAACGCACGCGCCGCCTCGCGGAGCGCGCTCGCGAGATCGGTGCCCCCTTTCGGGATGACGCCCGGATCGAGCGCCTGCAGCGACTCGAGGAAGGCGTCGTGGTCGAGGGTGAGCGGGGACTGGAGGAACGCGGTGCCCGCGAACGCGATCAGGCCGACGCGGTCGTTCTCGAGGCGGCCGACGAGGTCGGTGATGGCGAGCTTCGCCCGCTCGAGACGGTTCGGTCGCGCGTCCTGGGCGAGCATGCTGCGCGACACGTCGACGGCGAACAGCACGTCGATGCCGCGGCGGCGCTCCTCCTCCCAGTGGTAGCCGAGCTCGGGGCGGGCGAGCGCCGTGAAGATGCCGGCGAGGCCGGCGGCCAGCAGCGCGACGCGCGCTGCGCGCCCGCGCGTCGAGACGCCGGCGGTGAGGGCATCGAGCAGATGTGCGCTGACGAGCACGCCCGAGGGCCTCGCGGCGGCGCCGGGCGGCGATCCGGGAGAGCAGGATGAGGACGACGATTGCGGCGATGCCGGCGAGAAGCCACGCGGGCTGGCCGAAGGTGAGCCCGACGCTCTCGACCGTCACGGCAGCCTCCGCAGCCGGGTCTCGCCGAGGACCAGCTCGAGCGCGAGCAGCGCCAGGCCGGCCGCGATCGCCCACGGGAACAGCTCGCGATGCTGCGTCCAGCGCTTCGCCCGCGTCGTCGTCTTCTCGAGCTGGTCGATCTCGTCGTAGATGCGGCGGAGCGAATCGGTGTCCGTCGCGCGATAGAACTTGGCGCCGGTGGCCGAGGCGACGCGCTGGAGTGTCGCCTCGTCGACGTCGACCTTGGCCATCACCATCTGGCGGCGCCCACTGCGATCGGTCACCGGCACCGGCGCCTCGCCCTCGGTGCCGGCGCCGATGGCGTAGACGCGGATGCCGAGCGCGCGCGCCGCCTCCGCCGCCGTCTCTGGCGCGACCTTGCCGGCGTTGTTCACGCCGTCGGTCAGCAGGATCACCACCTTCGACTTGGCGGTCTGGTCGCGCAGGCGGTTGACGCTGGTGGCGATGCCGGAGCCGATGGCGGTGCCGTCCTCGACCAGTCCGGTGCGCAGGCGGTCGAGGTGCTGGCGCAGCCAGTCGTGGTCGAGGGTGAGCGGGCTCACCACGTAGGGGCGGCCGGCGAAGGCGACGATGCCGATGCGGTCGTTCGGGCCGCGCGGTCACGAACTTGTCGACGACGGATTTGACCACGTCGAGTCGGTTCGTGGGCTGCCCCTCCACCTGGAAGTCGAGCGCCTCCATCGATCCCGACACGTCGATCGCCAGCACGATGTCGACGCCGCTCGCCTCGACGTCGGCCGTCCCGAGCACCTGCTGCGGCCGGGCGAGCGCGACGACGAGCGCGCCGAGGACGGCGAGCCGCAGCGCCGTGAGGATGGCGCCCGCGCGCACCCGGCGTGCGCGCGCACCGGCGATCCGCGTCGTCGTCGAGAAGACGAGCGCGGCGGCCCGACCGCGCCGCCCGCGCAGCAGCGCGGCGATCGGAACGAGGGCGAGGAGCCAGAGGAGTCGGGGATCGACGAAGTGCATGATCAGGTGGTTGGGGTCGCGGCCGTTCGCTGCACGAAGGTGACGGCGCTGGCGAGCATCGCGTCCATGTCGGGGACCGTGAGGGGCTCGCGCGCGAACTTCGCCAGGTCGCAGTGGCCAAGGAAGTCGGCGAGCAGCGTGCGATGCGGGGCCAGCCCGGCGGCGCCATCGGCCATGAGGCCGTGGAGGAACTCCTCCGTCGTGCGGTGCGCGGCCCGCGCGTCGAAGCGGGCCTCGATGTAGGTGCGGACGGCGTCGGAGACGGCGATGCCGAACTCGCGGGCGCGCACGGGGTCCATCAGGGCGCGTGCACCCTCGAGCGCCGCGAGCGCCACGGCGTCCGGCGTCGGCGGCGCCGGGAGCGGGACGGGTCGCCGGCGGCGCCGGCGGACGAGCCAGACGATCGCCGCCGCCAGGAGCAGCCCGGCGACGATCGCCGCAGGCAGGTGCCAGGAGACGGGAATCGGCACGGGGCCGCGAATGTCGCGGATGTCCTCCGCCGCCACGCTCACGACCTCCGGCCGGCGCGCATGCGGAAGAACCGCAGCAGCGTCGGCAGATAGGGTGCCTCGGTTCCCAGATCGAGGGCGTCGACGCCCGCGCCGCGGAAGAGCTGCGTGCAGCGCCTGCCGCTCGGCCGCCGCGGCCTCGGCGACGCGCCGGCGCACGGCCGCGCTGCCGGTGTCGACCTCCACCTGCGCGCCGCTCTCGGCATCCTCCAGCACGACCCGGCCGACGTCCGGCAGGTCCTGCTCGCGCGGATCGCGCAGGGCGAGCGCGATCAGATCGTGACGGCGGTTCGTCAGGCGCAGCGCCCGCGCGAACGCATCGCGCCCCGCCGCGAATCCGCCCGGCAGCAGGAAGTCCGACAGCAGGAACGCGATCGCGCGGCGATGGACGACCTGATTGGCGAAGTCGAGCGCGCGCGGCAGGTCCGTGCCGCGGTGGGCGGGCTCGAAGAAGAGGATCTCGCGGACGACGCGCAGCACGTGGCTCCGCCCTTTGCGCGGCGGGATGTACTGCTCGATCCGGTCGGTGAAGAGCACGAGGCCGACCTTGTCGTTGTTCTGGATGGCGGAGAAGGCGAGCGCGCCGCGACCTCGGCGGCGAGCTCGCGCTTGCTGGTCGTGCCCGAGCCGAAGCGCTCGGACGCGCTGACGTCGACCAGCAGCAGGATCGTCAGCTCGCGCTCCTCGGTGAACTTCTTGACGAAGGGTCGCCCGGTGCGCGCGGTGACGTTCCAGTCGATCGTGCGCACGTCGTCGCCGGGCACGTACTCGCGCACCTCCTCGAACTCCATGCCGCGGCCCTTGAAGACGGAGTGGTACTGGCCGGCCAAGCGTCTCGGTCACGAGGCGGCTCGTCCGGATCTCGATCTGGCGCACCTTGGCGACGATCTCGCGCGTCAGGCGAGCGCTGTCGCATCAGGGGACGGGGATGCGAGTCGAACACCCGCCCGACGATCTGTCCTCGGTGGTGACGTTCTCCGCCTCGGCCTCGTAGCGACACGATGACGCGGTGGCGCAGCACGTCCATGCCGATCGACTTCACGTCCTGCGGCGTCACGTAGCCGCGGCCCTGGAGGAAGGCGTGCGCCTTCGCGGCGCAGGGTGAGGGAGATCGTGGCGCGCGGCGAGGCGCCGTAGTGGATGCAGCGGCGCGAGGTCGAGCTGGTAGCGCGCCGGATCGCGCGTCGCGAACACGAGGTCGACGATGTAGTCCTTCACCTTGTCGTCGACGTAGATCTGGTCGACGACCGTGCGCGCGCCTCGAGGATGCTGCGCGGCGTCGACGACCGGTGCGCACGGTCGGCAGCGGCGTCGGTGGTCGCCATCCGGTCGAGGATCTGCCGCTCCTCCTCGCGGCTCGGGTAGCCGACGATGACCTTGAGCATGAAGCGGTCGACCTGCGCCTCGGGCAGCGGATAGGTGCCCTCCTGCTCGATCGGGTTCTGCGTCGCCAGCACGAGGAACGGGCTCGGGCAGCGGATAGGTCTCCTCGCCGATCGTCACCTGGCGCTCCTGCATCGCCTCGAGCAGCGCGCTCTGCACCTTGGCCGGGGCGCGGTTGATCTCGTCGGCGAGCACGAGGTTGGCGAAGATCGGGCCCGTGCTTGGTGAGGAAGTTGCCGTCGCGCGGGTTGTAGATCAGCGTGCCGACGAGGTCGGCCGGGCAGCAGGTCCGGGGTGAACTGGATGCGCTGGAAGTGTCCCGCGATGACGCCGCGCGAGCGTCTTCAGCGAGAGCGTCTTGGCGAGGCCCGGCACGCCCTCGAGCAGGATGTGGCCGTCGCCGAGCAGCCCGACCAGCAGCCGCTCGACGAGTCCGTGCTGGCCGACGATGACGCGCGCCACCTCGCTCTCGAGTGGGCGTACCCATGCAGCGGCGCGCTGTACGGTCTCGGTGAGGGCCTGGATCGTCATCGGCGAAGTCCTTACCGGCCCCCTTGAGCGCCGGCAACCGGGTGGGGTAGGCGAAAGGGGATGCGTCGCCTATGCATCGCCGCCGTGCTTGCCCTCGCCCTCGCGACCGCGCACGCCGACGTTCCACTCGCCGGCCTCGAGCTGGCCGACCAGCACGGCGAGAAGCACCGGATTGGCCCCGACGTCCGTACGATCCTCTTCGCCGGCGACATGGAGGCGAGTACCGTCGTCAACACGCTGCTCGGCAAGAAGAGTGCCGACTGGCTGCCCGCGAACCACGCCGTCTACATCGCCGACGTCCACCGCATGCCGAGCCTCATCACGCGCTTCGTGGCGAAGCCGCGGATGCGTGGGTATCCCTACCGGGTCCTTCTGATCGAGGACGAGGCCACGGGCGCCGCCTTCCCGCAGAAGAGGGGCGAGGTCGCCGTGCTGCGCGTGGCCAACGGGCACGTCGTCGGCGAGCGCTGGGCGACGAACCCCGAGGCACTCGAGGCGGCGGTCACGCGCGGCGGGTCCTGATCCGAGCCGGATGTCGGGACGTCGCGCAACTGCGAAGCCGGATTCCCTCTCCTGAGAACAGGTAGTGCACGGCGGGCCGAGGACCTCGCTCATGGGTTGTCCAGCGGGTGGTCCGGTCTTAGCTTGCATACCAGTTGGAAGCTCCGGGTGACGGAATGGTGGCGTCTCCGAATATCCTCTCGCGCGGCCGGGTTGCACTGGAACGGGCGATCGATCAGCTCCCGGCGGTTCTAGGCCTCCATCCGGATACGGCCGAGCCCGGTCAGGTCGAGTCCGCCTCCATCAACCGTGCCTTCCATTTCCTGATCCGGCTGGCGCAGGATCTGATCGCTGTCACCACCGTCACCGAGGCCCTGGCCCGCACGCTGGATGTCGCGTTCCAGGCATTCCCTGTCCACCGGGGGTTCGTCCTGCTCCGAAGGGATGGAGAACTGCGGTGTGAGATCACGCGCGTTCGCGATCACATCGAGGTCTATCCGGCGGCCGTGGCTCCGGCATCCGACGCGATCATCGATCGCGTCGTCACCGAACGGGTCGGTCTCTGTACGGGTGATGCGCTGGCCGACGATCGGTGGACGGCGACAGATTCGATCTGGCTGCACGGGATTCGCGCCGCGATGTGCGTGCCACTCTGGTCGGGAGCGGACGTGATCGGCGTCTTGCACATCGATTCCCCCGTCTTGGTCGGCACCTTCAGCGAGCACGATCTCGACTTTCTGATGGCACTGGCCAATCTGGCGGCGATCGCAGTGGAACGCATCCGCGAGCGGGAGATGCGGCGGCGCCTCGCGCGCTATCACGCGCCCTCCCTCGTGGAACAGGTCATGCGCGAGACGAGCACCCCGGACGAGATGCGGCCGTTGGCCCATGCGGACGTGACGGTCCTGTTCGCCGACCTCGCCGGATTCACGGCGCTTGCCGAGTCCATGCCGCTCGAGCAGGTGGCCGACGTCCTCTCGGGGTTCTGTGGGCGTGTGGCGGATGCCGTGTTCGCGGAGGGGGGGACGGTCGACAAGTTCATGGGCGATTGTGTGATGGCGTTCTTCGGCGCACCCGTCCCGATGCCGGACCACGCGTCCCGCGCCGTGCAGGCCGCGCTGCGCATTCACAGCCTCATGGCGCGCTGGAATCGGGATCGGGTGCCCACGGGCCTCCCCGCTCTCCAGGCACGCATCGGGCTCAACAGTGGGCCGGTCATCGTGGGGGACATCGGTAGTCCCACCCGGAGTGACTACACGGTGATCGGGAATACGGTGAATGTCGCGGCGAGGTTGGAGCAGCAGGTGGCCGAGCCCGGCGAGATCGTCTTCACGGACGCCACTCGCCAGCAGCTACCGCTCGAGTACGGATGCGAAGCGCTCGGCGAGGTGGCGCTGCGGGGACTCGAACGTGGCGTGAACGCCTTTCGTGTGCGACGGTCGGTGATCGAAACCTGGCACATGGCGCTCTGACGAACCGGAACTGAGCGGAGCTAGTTCGGCCGGCAGAAGCAGCCATCCACGCCGAAGGCACACGCCGAACCGGTTGGACATTCGCCGTCGCACGCCGGGAAGGACACGCCACACAGCGGCGGCGGGATGGTGGTGGTCGTGGTGGAGGTCGTCGTCGTGGTCACCGGCGGTTCCGTCGTGGACGTCGGCGGCTGCGTCGTCGTGGTGGGCGGCCCGGTGGTGGTCGTCGTCGGCGGGGCCGTCGTCGAAGTTGTCGGCGGTGCGGTCGTCGTGGTGGTCTGCGGTTCGGTGGTCGTGGTCGTCGCGGGGGGCTCGGTGGTCGTCGTGGTCGGGGGCAGGGTGCTCGTCGTCGGGGACGGCAGGGTCGAGGTCGTGGGTTGCGGCAGCGTCGTCGTGGTCGTCGGCGGTCCGGCGCACGTGCCGTCGTCGGCGCACGCGTCCGAGGTGCTGTAGAGCCCGAGCAGGGCGCCGCATGCGCTGCCCTTCGTGCACTTCGCGGCCGATCCCACGATCGATGCCTTGACCTTGCCGCTGCTCTTGCGGACGCAGCAGACCGCCGCGTCCGGCTTGCCACAGATGGACGCGCTCTCGCACTTTTTGATGAGCTTGCGACACGCCTTCTTCGGGATGAGGGCGGTGAGGTTCGCGAGCTTGAGGGTGCTCTTCACGCACTGCTTGTAGGTGCCGGCGGTCTGACCTTCGCGGGTGCAGCCGCACGTCTCCTGGATGATGCTGCGCGCGTTGGCGATCGCCGCCGCATCCGGGCACTTCGCGTTGACGCACTCGGCGAGTACTCGCGGTGCCGACGCCAGAAGGAGCAGCACGCTGACCGCCGCACGCTGAAGCGAGGTCATACCGCCCGATCGCAGACGAACGCGACTCTGTCAACGTACTTTCGGGCAGGTGTGTCCGAGCGCTTCGTTGCAGAAGTGGACCGAGGGGCGGCTGACGCGTCGCTCAGGCCGCCAGCAGCGCGCGGGGGACGTCGACCAGCCGCGCGCGGAGATACTCGCCGAGGCTCCTCGTCTGCGGATCGCCGCGCACCGACGACGCGACACCTTCGGCCAGCAGACCCTGGACGACGAAGTTGACGCTGCGGAGGTTCGGCGGTGGATGGCGCTCGCGTACGCTGCGTCGTGCCGCACCCACACACCGACGTTCCCCGCGAGCGTCTACAGCGCTCCGACGCGAACGAGGGGGGGCGCGTTCGCGGTCATGATGTCGAGATGGCGGCGCGCTCCCGGCGACTCGCCGGTCGCCGGGCAAGAGCCGATCGGTCGTGATCAGGGCTGCGGAATGTCGAAGTGGGCGGCCGAATCCACGATGCGAAATGGGGGGCGTGCCTTCGCACGCCCCCCGTCGCCTCATTTTTCTAGGCCGAGCACCAAAACCTCGACACGGCGGTTCTTCGCGCGACCCTCTTCTGTGCTGTTGTCGGCGATCGGCTTGGCTTCGCCCACACCGCTGACCTCAAACTTTGTGGGATCGGCCCCGAGACTTATCAGATAGTCGCGGACCGCTTCCGCACGCTTCAGCGAGAGCGCCGAGTTGTAGTCGGGCGCACCTACGTTGTCAGTGTAGCCAGTGATTATCACCTTGTTGGCGCGGCTCAACTCTTCTTTCGCCAGTTCGCGGTACTCGCTGATCTTCGCCTTGCCCTCCGGCTTGAGATCCGACTTGTCGAACTCAAACAGCGCTGCTTCCCCGAATATGATTGCTTTCGGGGCCAGCGCGGCCACGCTGACCGTCGTGGCTGCCGTCTTTGATCCCCCCTCACCTGTTACGCTGATCGTGTATTCCGTAGTGCTCGCGGGGCAGACCTGCTTGGACCCGCTGGGATCGACTTTCCCGATTCCCGGCTCGATCGAGACGTTGGAAGCATTCGTCGACGACCAGGTCAGGGTCGCGCACTGACCCTGTTTGACCGATGCCGGGGCCGCCGAGAAAGAAACCGCGGGGGCCGGGCGCGGGGCCAGGGTTGCCGGAGGCGCAACCGCCTCGCGGACCGGCTCCGGTCTGCACGACCGCCAGGCCAGGAAGAGCAAAGGAAGCAGGAGGAGCGGCAGCAGCCACCGCCAGAGACCGCCCCCCTCCGGTGCCGGGGTGGGACGGGGGGCCGCCCGGACCGGTGTATCGCCGCACTGGCTCACGCCGAGGGCCTGTGCGAGACCGGCTGGCGACGCGCTGCCGAGCGCCACGCCCTGGTCCTTGATCAGCCTGGTGAGCGATGCGGCGTCGAACGTGCCGGCGCTGGCCGTCTGCCGCCCGATCAGGTTCAGTACGAGCGGCACGGCGAGAGCGAGCAGCGAGGTCGCTCCCGACTTGCCGAGGCCGGCGGCGGAGGCGAGCCAGTCGATCAGCGGGCTCTGACGGGCGCCGAACAGTGTCGCCAGCAGCGGTGCCCCGACTTTCGCGAGGTCGGCGAGGCCCCCGGAACTGCTGGCGATCTTCCCCAGGTTGTCCCGCACCCGCCCGTCGAAGCCGCCGCGCTGCAGCATGCCGAACAGGTCGTTCTGGCCGGTCGTGGTCGCGGTCTTCTGGTGCAGGGCGCACAGGATGGCAGGAATGGCCTTCGCCAATCCTTCTCTGGTCCTGGCGGGCGACTCATTGAGGTATGCCCCGAGCTTGCCGATGACATCATCAGAGAGCTCGCTATCCAGCACGTTGAAGAGGTTTACCGCCATCGTAGCTCCTTTACTGGATATGCTTCCGAGCCGCGGGGCTCCGTCATGGAGGCTTGGTCGGCAAGGGCTCCGGCCTACGCGGTCCGGGCATTTCGGGCTGTTAGCTGCTAGGACCAACGAGAGTCAATGCGGGTGGTCGCGTTCGGTCCGCTGCAGGATGGCGCCCCGCGTCACTCCCATGTCGATCGTTCGGTGGCGCCCTTCAGACGCGCGGCCGGCACGTCGTAGGGCTCTTCACGGCGACGTTGGTCACGGGCACGTCGCTCCGCCTACCGTCGAACGGCGGCTCGCCTTCACCTTGGCTCAGGCCGCGAGCAGTGCGCGCGGGATGTCGACCAGGCGCGCGCGCAGGTACTCGCCGAGGCTCTTCGCCTGCGGATCGCTGCGCGTCGACGCCGCCACGCCGTCGCCGAGCAGACCGTGGACGACGAAGTTGACGCTCAGCAGGTTCGGCAGTGGATGGCGCTCGACCTCGAGCGGCGCGCGCCTCCGGCACGAGCTCGCGGAACCGCTCGACCGTGAGGTAGCGCTCGAGCCACGCGTACGCGGCGGCGTTCCGCACCCAGACGCCGACGTTGGCGTTGCCGCCCTTGTCGCCGGAGCGCGCGCCGCAGATGCGTGCCGAGCGGCACGCGCTCGGTCGGCGCCGGCCGGGCGGCGGCGCGAGTCGGCGCCGACGGCGACCGCCGCGTCGCGGCGCCTGCCGGCGCGCGACCGGCGGGATCGGGATCGTCTCGCCGTCGATGCACGACGCGGTGCTCGACCAGCTCCGACGGCACCAGCGCCGGCCAGTAGACGCCGTACGGCGCGGCGTCGCCCGGCGGCGACGTGATGAAGAAGCCGGGGTAGTTCGCGAGCGCCATCTCGACCGCCTTGTTGCTGAACGCGCGCCCGACCTTGCTCGCGTCCGGGTCCTTCACCGTCACCTGCAGGTGCGCGAAGGCGTCGTCGTTGGTCGTGCGGATCGGTCCGGTCCGAGCGCACGAGGCGGACGCTGCGTCTCGGCGAAGCGCTCGCGGCCGCCGACGAGCGTCCACAGCGTCTCCTCGGCGAGCCGGGCCTTCGCCTCGATGTCGAGGCCGGCGAGCACGAACGTCATCGAGTTCCTGTAGCCGCCGAGGTAGTTGATGCAGACCTTGGTGGTCGGCGGCGGCGGCTCGCCCTTGATGCCGGAGACGCGCACGCGATCGGGCCCCTCCTGCGCGAGCCGGATCGAGTCGAAGCGCGCGGTCGCGTCGGGATTCAGGTAGCGCGGCGCCCTGGATCTCGTAGAGCAGCTGCGCCGTGACCGTGCCGACCGAGACCAGGCCGCCGGTGCCGGGGTGCTTGGTGACGACGAAGCGTGCCGTCGGCGTGCATCTCGGCGATCGGGAAGCCGATGCGGTCGATGTCGGGCACCTCCTTGAAGAAGGAGTAGTTGCCGCCGGTGCACTGCGGCGCCGCACTCGATGATGTGGCCGGCGACGATGCCGGCCGCGAGGCGGTCCCAGTCGTCGCGCGCCCAGCCGAACTTCCACGCCGCCGGGCCGAGCGCCAGCGCGGCGTCGGTGACGCGCGGGCAGATGACGACGTCGGCGCCGCGGCCGAGCGCCTCGACGATGCCCCAGGCGCCGAGGTAGGCGTTGGCGGTGACCACCTGCGCGCTCGAGCGACGCCAGCGGGATGCCCTTGTCGAGGTGGCGCAGCTCGACGCCGCGGCGCCTGCAGCGTCGGGCAGCCGCGGCAGCAGGTCGTCGCCCTCGATGTGGGCGATCGTGCGCCGTGACGCCCGAGCGTCGTCGCCAGCTTCTGCATCTCGGCGGCGCAGCCCGGCGGGGTTGAGGCCGCCGGCGTTGACGACGACCTTGATGCCGCGCTCGACGCAGGTGCCGAGCACCTCCTCCATCTGGCGCAGGAAGGTGCGCGCGTAGCCCGCGCTCCGGGTTCTTCATGCGATCCTTGAACAGGATCATCATCGTCAGCTCGGCGAGGTAGTCGCCGGTGAGCACGTCGATCGGCCCGCCCTCGACCATCTCGCGCGCCGCGCTCAGGCGGTCGCCGTAGAAGCCGCTGCAGTTGGCGATGCGGAGAACGTCGGCCATGGGCCTCCGCTAGCGCAGCACGGCGCGGGTTGTCGAGCCCCACAGGTGCGCGACGCCATGCGGGTTGCACGCCGCTTCCGAAACTTTCCCCAAACCTACCGGACTCCGGACGCGCGCCCCGGGTACGGTCGCGGTCGTGAGCTCACAGGACGGCGATCCCTCGCTGCCGGCCGATCAGGCGTTCGTGGTCCGGTTCCGCGGCGGTGCGGATCCGACGAGCGGCGACGTTTCCGGGAAGATCGAGCACGTGCGCTCGGGTCGGGGCATACGGTTCGGGTCCTACGGCGACATGCTGGACTTCATCCGCCGCATCCTCGCCGAGCGGGCGGGCACCACGGAGGACCGATGAGACTGCTCGTGCTCGCCGCGCTCGCCGCGCTCGCCGGGACCGCGGACGCGAAGAAGGTTCCGCCGTGCGCCGGCGCGCGCTACCTCGTGACGGGCGCGCCGGTGGTGAGCGGCGGCGCCGCCGTCGCGCCCGACACGATCGTCATCGGCAGCACGATCTCGATCGGCAGCGGCTGCGCGCCGGTGCGGGTGAAGGTGAAGGGCTCGAAGAAGGGGACGACCGTCAGTGCGGCGTGGCCCAAGGGCTGCGCGGGCGCGGCGGGGAAGGTCACGCTCAGCGGCAAGATCGATTCCGCGTGCCGCACGCTCACCGCCAAGGTCCGCGGCAAGAAGGCGAAGCTCAAGCGCGACCTCACCGCGACGCGCTCGAGCTGCGGCGACGGTGTCTTCGATCGCGACGGGGAATCGTGCGACGCCGGTGCCGGCTGCACCGGTGGCCAGACGTGCGGCGCCACCTGCAGCTGCGGTGGCGGCGGGGGACCGAACGCGCAGCCGTCGGCGGCGCTCGACGGGCCGACGACCGCGACCGCGGGGACGCCGGTCGTCTTCGACGGACGCGCGTCGACCGATCCCGACGGCGACCCGCTCACCCACGCGTGGGAGTTCGGCGACGGGACGCGGGGCGGCGGCGAGCGCGTGGCGCACGTGTTCCACGAGGCCGGCACCTTCACGGTCAGGTTGACGGTCGGCGACGGCCGCGGCGGCGCGGGCTCGACGACGCGCGCGATCGCGGTCGCCGCCGGCCCCACCCCTGGCGCCGAGGTGCAGGCGACGGGCACGGTGCACGACGTCGGCGGGGCCGCGATCGCCGGTGCTTCGGTCACCGTCGATCCCGGTGGCGCCACCGGGACGACGAACGCGCAGGGCAAGGTGACGGTGGGCATCCGCAAAGGTGTCCCGTCGCAGGTCCACGTGCGCCGGTCGGGATACGCCGACCAGATCGTCGGGACGCAGGTGACGCCCGGCGCCGAAGACGCGATCTTCGAGGCGACGCTGCTGCGCCGGGAATCACCGCTCACGCTCGACGACGCGGCCGTCGGCGGCACGCTCGCGGGCAAGGACGGCGCCCGGCTCGAGCTGCCGCCGAACGCGCTCGTCGACGAGGCGGGCAACCCGGTGACCGGCGAGGTCGAGGTGCAGGTCACGCCGCTCGACGTGACCGAGAAGCCGCGTGCCTTCCCCGGCCGCTGTCGCGGCGTCGGACCGGACGGCACGGACGGCATCATCATCACGTACGGCACGGTGGAGTACGCCCTCGAGCAGGACGGCAACCGGCTGAACCTCAAGCCGGGCAGCGCCGCCACGATCGAGATCCCCGTGTATGCCGATGCCCGGAAGGACGGCACGCCGGTGAACGTCGGCGACACCTTCCCGCTGTGGTCGCTCGACGAGCGGACGGGCAACTGGGTCGCCGAGGCGACCGGGACGGTGGTGCAGTCCGCCGCGAGTCCATCGGGACTCGCGCTCCGCGGACCGGTGACGCACTTCTCGTGGTGGAACCACGACGACTTCGACTTCCCGCCCGCGAAGCCCAAGCCCAGGTGCCTGGTCGACACCAACGCCGACGGCATCCTCGAGGATCTCACCGGCACCGGACACTGCTGGCACGGCGGCACGGGGCCCGAGCAGCCCGGGCAACGGCGGGCGGCCGTGGCCGCGCCCTCGAGCGCGCGCGGCGCATCCCGCAGTACCGCGCCGAGATCGAGCTGCCCGCGACCGGCGGCGTCGAGCTGCCGATTCCCGCCGACATGGACATCCTCTTCCGCTCGCAGGCGAAGGGCGGGACGCTCGTCGGGCAGAAGCTCGTGCGCCTGGGGCCGAACGTGAGCGCGGACGTCGACATCGTCCTCCATCCTTCGACGGGCCGACGACGCCATCGATCCGCTCCCACACTCGCAGGAGTACGACCTGCCCGACGACGGGCGGGTGTTCACCTTCGTCGGCCAGCCGAACGACCTGGTGTGGGTCTCGGTCCAGGAGAGCAGTAGCGGCGGGGGGCGACGAAGGCCGACATGTTCCTCGCCGGTCCCGGTGACCTCGAGCTCGGTCCGGTGCGCTTCGACGCCGCATTCAACCGGAATGCGCAGATCGGCGTGAAGCTCTCGGCGCAGGGGACCTACCGCATCACCGTCCTACCGACCCGCGCCGGTACCTTCCGCCTCGTGGTGACGCGCGGGAGCGGCGCCTTCCCGTGGGTGCGCAGCACGGTGCCCGCGCCGGGCGCGACGGGTGTCGCCGCGACGACGAGCCTTGCGGTGACGTACAGCCAGGCGGTGACGAGCCCCCGCGTCCTTCTCGGCAACGTCCTCGCCGGGACCTACTTCGATGCGATCCCGACCGGCGCCACCGCAACGGTGACGCCGCCACAGTCGCTCCTGCCAGGCGTGACGTATCGGGTCACCGCGAGCGGGGCTCGCGATGTGACCACCAATTTCATCCAGGCGCCGACCGAGTACGAGTGGACCTTCACCGTTGCCGAGCAACCTGGTGCGCTCGTGCCTCTCGCACGGGGGACGTCGTCCGACCGTCTCGGCGGCTTCGACGTCGCGGTCGGTCCTGGCGGCGTCGCCCATGCGGCGTGGCGGACCTACTTCCCCGCCGGCAGCACGGGGAACAGCATCATCGGCGGCGGGTACCGCGCAGGTGTAGGGTGGACCGAGCCGACAAGATCCGCGGCGTCTTCTACGACGGCAGCGATCCCGCGGTCGCGGTCGACGGGCAGGGCGTGGGGACCGCGGTCTGGGCGCAACGGAAGGACGGCCCCGGGTTTGCGTCCGGGCCCTACGGCATCTGGTCGAGTCGACGGTTGCCCGATGGCGACTGGACGGCACCGGCTGCGATCGATCCCACAGCGGAGACCTTCCCGTCCGCCGTCGTCGCCGTCGGTGCGTGATCCCGCGGGCAACGTGATCGCCGTCTGGTCGCAGCCGTACGCGTCGCCGAAGCGGATATGGTGGAACCGCTTCGTCGCCGGCACGGGATGGGGAACCGCCGCCGCGATCGGTGACGGGGACCTGCCCTTCGAGAGGCAGTTGGTGGTTTCCGCCGACGGCACCGCGCTGCTGAGCTACCAGGACGCCGCGAAGCACTGGCTGGCGCGACGGTTCACTCCGGCCGGCGGTTGGGGGTGCCACCGATTTCGGCGATCGGGACATCCACGTCGCCACCAATGCGACCGGCATCGGCTTCGTCTACGTCGATTCGCCGACGCCGGTGGCCTACCGCTTCCAGCCGGGCCCGACACCGGCGTGGTGCACGACGCCGCCGTGGTGCAGCCTGCCGGCGGTGCCGACGGACTCGGCGTGGCATACGCCGTCGCCATGGCGCCCGACGGCTCGCTGCTGGCGGCGGTTGCCAAGCTCGGCTACGGGCTGGCCGCGGTACGCCATCTTCCCGACGTGACCGGACAGACCGCGGGCAGCTGGACCGCCGTCCAGGACATCGCCCAGGGGAGCGCGGGATCGGTGGAGCTCGGTATGGACGCGCTCGGCAACGCCGTCCTGGTCTGCAAGCCGCTGACGGACTTCCAGGGCGACCCGCCGCTGGCATTCAAGCGCTACCGCGTGACGACCGGGTGGGTGCACGGCGACGGTGCCCGAGATCGTCCAGAACCCGCTCATCAGGCTGGGCGTGGGACCCGGCGGCGAGGCGATCGTGCTGTCGAGCTTCGGCAGCCTTCTGCACGCCGTGCGGCTGCCCTGATCAGCTGCGCAACCCTCATGTCCACCTAGCTTGGGGTGTGTCTGTGGTGATTTCAGCGTAGACGCTCCTCGCGGTCGCGTGGTACGTCGGTGTCGTGAAGCGGGCGCCATCGTTCCGATGGTCCGTCGGCCTGGCGGTTACCGCCGTGCTCGGGGGCATGGTGCCCGCGCGTGCGCAGGGAACGGCCCCGGCGCTGACCACCTGCCAGCTGGCTCGGCTCCGCAGCGTCCCGCGCTGGGAGCTCGACTACTCCTACCAGCTCACCAGCGACTTCACCGCCAGCGGTGAGGCCGGCAACACCGACTCCAATGGGTACTTTCCCATAAGGGACTGGACCTTCACGGCCAGCCGCGGGAAGAGCTTCCGGCTCGTCGTGCAGGCGGCCGGGACGTACGGCCACACCGAGTGCAGCCGCACGTGGCCCTGCGTGCCCCAGCACCCCGCCAGGCTCACCGTCAGCTCGCACGTCGACTCCACGTCCCTGGAGGGCACGATCTGCCGCGCAGCACACGTTGGGATGCTACAGCGCGGACCAGTGCTTCCGCGGCGAGTGCGGGGCACAGCCGAGCGCGTACTGCCTACGGCGGAGCGTCGCGACGGCAGCACCCAGCGCGACACTCGATGGAACTCCCTTGCAACGTGTCGGCGGGGAGCTGATCTTCGACTACGCCGTGAACCCGCCGACGACGACGGCGGACTTCGGCGTCGTCTCGCCGCGCGGAACCGTGCGGATCGCGAACGGGGACTGCGGGAACCCGTCCGAGCATACCGCCGAGGGGGACTCGTTCGGCGCGTTCGCCGACTTCGCGCCGTATCCGACCTCGGGAGGGGACACGGCAGTGCGCCTCGTGAACGGGAGGTTCGTCGTGCAGGGCCGGGCGAGCGGGTCGGACACCCGCATGAACTCCCCCCTGGGCGTCATAGTACCCGAAGCCCACGGCCACGTTCCCGAGGACGTGGACCGGCTCGGCGACCTGGACGCTGCGCGAGGCGGAGACGCCGAAGGCCGCGCTGGTCGGCATCGAGGTGAACCAGGCGGTGCAGGACTGGAAACAGAGCGTGCGGCTGATCACCGACAAGGCGACGGTCGTGCGGGCCCACGTCCAGCCGGTCGCCAGCGGCCCGGTTCCCGTCGAGGCGCGGCTGCGCGGCTTCCGGGACGGCCAGGAGCTGGCGGGGTCGCCGCTGCCGCTCGACAGCGCGACGACCGTCGGCCCCGCTGCCAACTTCCGCCGCGACCCCACTTCGCACGCTCGACTGGGTGCTGCCGCCGACGTGGCTCGACGGCGACGTCGAGCTGTGTGTCGACAGCCCGACGCCACTCGAGTGTCAGGAGCCGGCGGAGCAGGGCGGTACGAGCGGAGACTGCGGCGTGCGCGTCAGTTTCGACACCGGGGCCGCCGCTGCGGGTGAAGCTGGTCGCGGTGCGCTGGGGGCCCCTGATCTCGGGCTCGTACGCCCCGGTGGCCGCCGAGCTCGACGAGCTGGAGGACCGGCTGGCGGCCATCTACCCGACCGCCCGGCTCGACGTCTCGCGCGGCGAGCTGCGGGTGCTGAGCCTGGGGAAGCCGGACCTCACGCGGGTGAACAGCCGGCTCGACACCATGCGGCTCGCCGACTGCGCCGCGGGTGAGGCCTGCGACCGCACCTACTACGGGGTGCTGAAGCCGCACGACGGCCTGTCCTTCCCCGTCGGGACACTCCTGGCCTATGGGCTCGCCAACGGGGTGCCGGGGACGGTGAGCAGCGGGGTCTATACGGTGATCGCGGACCACTACACCCGCCACGTGCACGCGCACGAGATCGCGCACGTGCTCGGCCGCCCCCACGCGGTCGATCCTGCCATCTTCGGGAGCGACGGCAACGGGAACCCGCAGGGCCCCTGCGACGCGGTGGCCGACGACGGCGCGGAGGTCTTCCCCTTCTTCTTCTCCATCGACGGCAACGATCGGCCGACCCTCGGCCCCATGTTGTCCGGCGAGGCGAGCAAGATATTCGGCGTCGACACCCACTGGGACAAGATCATCAGTCCCCGAGCGACGTTCGAGCTGATGGGCTATTGCCCCGGCACATCGTCGATCACCGGCGACTCGAAGTGGATATCGAGCCACACCTACACCCAGCTGCGGACCTTCCTCGAGTCGAGCTGGTTCGGCGGCACCCCGATGCCCGCGCCGTCGGGCGCCGCGGGCGAGGTGATGCTGCTGCGCGGGACGGTGGACGCGGCCGCCGACACGGCGGAGCTGCTGCCCGTGGTGACCCTGCCCGCTGCGCGTGCGCCTGCGCCGGCCGATGCCGGGACGCATGTCCTCGAGCTGCGCGCCGCCGGGGGAGCAGTCCTCGCCAGCGTGCCGCTCACTCCGCTCTACGCGGAGCCCGACGCCCCGGGCGCGGCCCACGATGCGACGCAGGGGACCTTCGTCGTGGCGGTGCCCTTCGAAGCCGATGCCGTAGAGGTCCGCCTCGTACGCAGCGGCAGTACGAAGGCCTCGCTGCGGGCGAGCGCGCATCGGCCGGTGGTCACCATCACCTCACCGAACGGGGGCGAGACGCTCGGTCCCGGCGACGCGACGCTCGCCTGGGACGCGACCGACGAGGACGGCGACGCGCTCACCTTCTTCGTGCAGTGGAGTCGCGACGGCGGTGCCACGTGGGCGACGCTCGGCACCGACTGGACGGAGCGGACGCTCGTGAGTCGATACCGACGTCCTGGCGGCGACCACGACCGCGCGCCTCCGGGTGGTGGCGAGCGACGGCTTCCTCACCGCCGTCGACGAGAGCGACGCCGACTTCACGATCCCGGGCAAGGCGCCGCGGGTCGCGATCCTGGCCCCCACCGGCACGAAGCCCATCGTCGGTGCGCAGGCGGCGGTGCTGCGCGGCGCCGCGCGCGACGTCGAGGACGGCCGCCTCGCGGACTCGGCGCTCCGCTGGAGCTCCGACCTCAACGGCAACCTCGGGACCGGCGGCACGGTCATTCTCGAGGGCACGGTGCTGGTGCCGGGAACGCACGTCCTGACCCTCACGGCCACCGACAGCGACGCGCTCACCGGCACGGCGACGGTGCCGCTCATCGTGGTCCGCCAGGGTCCCATCTGCGGCGACGGGACCGTCGACCCGGGCGAGGCGTGCGACGACGGCAACATCCTCGGCGACGACGAGTGCTCGGCCGACTGCCTCACCAGCACGGGGCCCACCACGACGGTCGTGGGATCCGGTTCGACCACCACGACGCTGCCGCCGTCGTCCTGCGCGGCCGGCTGCGAGGATGGCGACCCGTGCACGGAGAACGGCTGCGTGGCCGGGGTCGGCTGCGTGTCGGCGGCGCGGACGCGGGCTCGCGGGCGCGTCGTGCCGCTGCGAGCAGCCGCCGCCGACGGAATGTGGCGGCGCCGCGACGCCGAAGGCGCTGTCCCGTCCCGTCGCTCAGGCGTGCGGCACGCTCGCGAAGCTCGGGACCGCCACCGGCAAGACGGCGAAGAAGCTCGGGCGACGCGCTACCGCACAGCTCAAGAAGGCCGCGAGCGTCGCCACCAAGCTCGGGAAGCGGAAGCTCCCGCGCGAGTGCGCCGACGCATGGCGGGCCCGGCTCGTCGAAGCCAGCCGGCAACTCGCCACGCGATAGGGAAGGGTCACTCCGCCCAGCGGGGCTTTCGCTTGGCGACGAACGCCTGCATCCCCTCCGCCGCCTCGTCCGACGCGAACAGCTCGGCGATCTTCGCCGCCGTCCAGCGGAAGCCCTCGTCCATCGTCATGCCGGGGATGCGACGGACGAGCTGCTTCGCTTCGCGGATCGCGTTCGGCCCACCCTGACGCAGCAGCTCGACGGTCTCGGCGACGGCTGCGTCGAGCCCGTCGGCGGGAACGGCGCGGTGGACGAGCCCCAGCTCGACCGCGCGCGCGGCGGAGAAGCGCTCGCCGGTCGTGAAGTACCACATCGCCTGCTGGATGCCGATCTTCGGGATCACGACCACCGAGATCATCGCCGGGATGACGCCGATCCGCACCTCGCTGAACGCGAACTGCGCCGTGTCGGCCGCGATCACCAGGTCGCAGGCGGCGGTGAGGCCGACGCCGCCGCCGAACGCATGCCCGTTGATGCGGCCGATCACCGGCTTCGGTGCGTCCCAGATCGTCTTCACCAGCTGGATGAACGGGTTCTCGGCGCCCGTCGCCGCGCCGCCGCCGCCGGCCTTGAGATCGGCGCCGGCGCAGAACGCCGGTCCCGCGCCCGTCAGCACGACGACGCGCACGGCGTCGTCGGTCATCGCCGCGCGCAGGTGGGCGAGCAGCTCCGTCACCATGCCGTCGGAGAGCGCGTTGCGCTTCTCGGGTTGATCGAGGGTGATCCACGCGGCGCTGCCGCGGCGTTCCGAACGGGTGAGCGTGCTCATGCGGGCGTCTCCTCGTCGAGGACGACCAGGATCGCGCCGGCCTCGACCTGCTGGCCCGGCTCCGCCCGGACCTCGGCGACCGTGCCGTCGTGCGGCGCCGTGACGGCGTGTTCCATCTTCATCGCCTCGAGGATGACCAGGGTGTCGCCGCGCGCGACCCGATCGCCCGCCGCGACGCGCACCTGCAGCACCTTGCCGGGCATCGGCGCGCGGCAGCCCCCGTGCACCTCGACCGGCGCGCGGACCGGGAAGCGCGGAACCTCGCGCAGCTCGGTCGCGCCGAGCGGGCTCTGCACCCAGATGACGTCGTCGTCCGCGACGACGTGGCACGTGCGTCGGACGCCGTCGAGGCCGAGCGCGATGCCGTCGGCGTCGGTCGCGAACACGACGGCGCCGCGCGCGACGCCGTCGACCGTGAGCTGCACGTCGTCGCGTCGCACTGCGATAGCCGACCGTGATCGTGCGGTCGTCGACCGTGAATGCGACCCGTTCGCCTGGCTCGGGTTGTTGCGCCAGCCCGAGGGCAGATGCCGCGAGGACCGATGCCGTGGCGCGCCGCGCGCGCCTGCTGCCACAGCGCGGCCGCGACCGCGTGGACGCGATCCGCCTCGACCTCGGCGTCGGTCGGCGCGCGGTCGAGCGTCAAGTGCTCGTCGAGGAAGTGCGTCGAGAGGCGTGCGTCGCGAAAGGCCGGGTGCTCGAGGATCTCGATCAGGAGGGCGCGGTTCGTGCGCACGCCGCAGACGCGCGTGGCGCGGAGCGCGCGGGCGAGCCGCTCGGTCGCCTCGGCGCGCGTCGGTGCGTGGGCGATCACCTTGGCGAGCATCGGATCGTAGTGGATCGTCACCGACGAGCCGGTCTCGACGCCGCTCTCCCAGCGCACGCCCTCGCCGTGCGCCTCGTCGAAGGCGACGAGCGTGCCCGTCGACGGCAGGAAGTCGTGGCGCGGGTCCTCGGCGTACAGCCGGACCTCGATCGCAGAACCGTGCGCCGAGAGATCGTCCTGCCGGAGCGGCAGGGGAGCGCCCTGCTGCGACCTCGAGCTGGAGGCGGACGAGGTCGAGACCGGTGATCGCCTCGGTCACCGGGTGCTCCACCTGGAGGCGGGTGTTCACCTCGAGGAAGTAGAAGTGGCCCTCGGCGTCGACGACGAACTCGACGGTGCCGGCGCTCTGGTAGCCGATCGCGCGACCGGCGGCGACGGCCGCGTCGCAGAGCCGCGCACGGAGCGGGGCGTCGATGGTGGGCGAGGGCGCCTCCTCGACGATCTTCTGGTGGCGGCGCTGGATCGAGCACTCGCGCTCGAAGCAGTGCACCAGGTGCCCATGCGCGTCGCCCAGGAGCTGGACCTCGACGTGGCGGGGCGAGGTCACGTAGCGCTCGACGAGCAGCGCGTCGTCGCCGAAGGCGCTCGCCGCCTCGCGCCGGGCGGCCGCGAGCGCGTCGGGCAGCGCCGTCGCCTCGCGGACGATGCGCATGCCCTTGCCGCCCCCGCCCGCCGATGCCTTCACCAGCACGGGGAAGCCGATCTCGGCGGCGCGCGCGGCGATGGCCGCCGCGTCGAGGCCGGCGGCCGTGAAGCCGGGGATCACGGGGACGCCCGCCGCCTGCATGATCGCCTTCGCCTCGATCTTGCTGCCCATGCGGCGGATGACGTCTTCGGGCGGGCCGACGAAGATCAGCCCGGCCGCGACGCACGCCGCCGCGAAGTCGGCGTTCTCGGCGAGGAAGCCGTAGCCCGGATGGACGGCGTCGGCGCCGGCGTCGCGGGCCACGTCGACGAGGCGCTCGATGGCCAGGAACGAGCCCGTCGCCATCGGGGACCCGATGTGCACCGCCTCGTCCGCTTCGCGGACGAACGGCGCGTCGCGATCGGGGTCGGCCCAGATGGCGACCGTGGTGATGCCCATCGCCCGACACGTCCGCTGCACGCGTCGCGCGATCTCGCCACGATTGGCGATCAGCACCTTGCGGATCGGTCGGATCACGGGTGCCTGGCGATCTAGCGGTTCGCGACCGACCCGGTCAATCGTTCCGCCTCCAGGGATTGCCACGTTTCCGTCGCGGGGCGTAAGCTCGGTCCGGTGGAGCACCCCGCCCCCATCCCGGTCGCCGGATCACCCTTCACCGTCGAGCGTTACTTCGCACTCGTCGACGAGGGCGTGCTCTCCGAGGACGACCGGGTCGAGCTCCTCGAAGGGGTGGTGGTCGCCATGGCGCCGCGCAACGCGCCGCACGACGCCGGAATCTGTCGCGCGACAGAGGCGCTGCGTGCCGTCATCGGTCACGACGTCGTCATTCGGGTGCAGTCGGCACTCATCATCGGCCCGCGTTCAGCGCCAGAGCCCGATGTCGCGGTGGTGCCGGGCCCGCTGTCGGCGTATGACCGCGCCCATCCGCGGACCGCGCTGCTCGTCGTCGAGGTGGCCGACAGCTCCCTGCCGCAGGACCGGATCACGAAGGCCCGGATGTATGCCGGCGCGGGGATCCCGCAGTACCTCGTCCTCAATCTGCGCGACGACGTCGTCGAGGTGCTGCAGGATCCGGATCGCGTGGCCGGCGTGTATCGCGCATGCGCGGTGGCGTCGCGCGGCGAGCGCGTCGGGCTCGTGCCCTTCCCCGGCGCGTCGCTCGCGGTCGACGAGCTGCTCCCGGGGCGGTAGCGCGTTGGGCCGAGTACCGGTTGCGGTACGCGCGGCGCGGCTGCGATAGTCCGACCGTGGGGCAGGGCACCGGCAAGACGGTCATACGCCTGACCGCCGAGCGCCTGCGGCGGCTCGAGCGACGCATGGACCGCATCGAGCAGGAGATCCGCGCTCGTCAGGCGCAGATCGCCGCTGCCGGCGACCGCCTGGAGCAGGCGGTCGATGTGCTCACGCGGTTGGTGCGCGTGGTCGCGGCCCAGAAGGACCGCAGCGCACGGACGGTCGACCAGGTCGGTCGTCGGGTGGAGCAGGTCGCAGCGCGCCTCGATCGCATCGCGCGCGCCATCGCCACCGGCCGGACCGCCGACACGCGGCGGCTGCGGCAGCTCGAGCGCCGGATCGAGGCGATCGAGCGGCGCTGAGCCCGCGCGCCCGGGCCTACCGGACGATGATGTGGGTCACCACGCGCTGCACCCCCGGGGTCTGCAGCGCCACCTGCCGCGCGGTCTCGACCAGTCCGGGCGACGTCGCCTCGCCGATGATGAACGCCGTGCCGTTGACGACCCGATGCTGGAGGCTCTGCGACGCCAGACCCTGGTCGGCCAGCAGATTGACGCCCAGCTCCTTGTTGACGGCGAAGTTCGTCGCCGAGTCGGCGAACCCCGTGCCGGTGGCGACCTCGATGTCGTCGAATATCTCCTGGTCGGGCGCCGCCCCGCGGGTGATCGTCACCGCCAACCGCCGAGCGCTCCAGTCGGGCACGACGCCGGTGAGCATGATGCGGCCGAGGTAGACGTCAACGTTGACCGCGGAGGCGAGCGACGGCGCCGTCTCCAGGAGGGCCTTCTCGATCGACGCCTTCGTGCCGAGATCCGCCGTCTGCTGATCGAGGGTTCGATCGTCGACGACCGCGCTGGCGACGGTGGTCGCACCCGTCACGATCGCCATCTGCGGACAGCCGGTGGCGTAGACGAGCGCGAGGACGAGCGGGAGCAGGGGGAGTGTGCGCATTGGGCGCTTCCTAGCGGAATGGCCGCCGGAGCGCCACGCGCCGGCCGTCAGTTCGCGTCGGTGCCGAAGAGTATCCCCTCGTACTGGTCGGCGGTCGCCGCGAGGAACCGCATCGCGGCGTCCAGCGTGTCGACATCGACGCTGCTGACGGGGAAGGAGTCGGTCAGCACCAGGCTGTCGCCGCTGATCGCGATCGCTCCCGTGTGCAGCTCGGCATTGAGAGTGAGCGCCGCGCGAAGACGGACGTCTCCGAGACGGCTCGCCTCGCCGACGACCGCCGTCAGCCGCAGGAAGGTCCGGCCGTCGTCGTCGATGGTCTCCGTATGGACCGCCTGCCGGCGTCCGCTCGGGAGCGGCACCACGACGTGGTCGCCCTCCACGGCCCAGCCGTTCCGCACCCGCACCCGTTCCGCCATGTCGACGCTGCCCATGCTCCCAGGGTAGGCGCGGCCTCCGCCGGTCTCAAGCCGGCGTCGTGACTCCCGCGTGGGGTTCGGGATATGTGCCGGCGGTGTCGACGGAACGGACGTTGGCGTGGCGGCGGTCCCGGGGCCGCATGGCACTGGTGCTGGGGTTGGCGGCGCTCGGTGCCGCGCTCTTCTTCGCGACGTCGAGGCATGCTCCACAGCGAACGCGTACGCTCAGCATCACGCCGGGGCCGCTCAACGCGACGCGCGCGCTGGTGGCGCGGAAGCTGATCGCGGCCGCGGCGGTGCGGGGGATACAAGCGCGGCTCGTCGGTGCCGAGGGGGCACACGCGGAGCTGGACCTGGTGCAGCGCGGTGAGGTCGATTTCGCGCTCGTGTCGGGTGGCTACCGCTTCGCCGCATGGGGGAGCGTGCGACAGGTGGCGCCCCTGTACGTGGAGGCATTGCACCTCGTCGTGAAGCGCGAGCTGGCCGACGCCGTCACCGCGCGCATCGGAGCGCTCGCGGGCCACACGATCGACGTCGGCGCGTCCCACAGCACGTCGGCGGGCCTCGCCGCGGCCGTCCTCGCGTTCACGGGTACGATCGGCGACGGTCGCACCGTCACCGTGCTCAATACCCCGTGGAACGAGCTCGCCCCGGAAGTCCGGCGCGACGACCGGGACGCGCTGCCCGACGCCGCCTTCGTCCTCGCGACGCTGCCGTCGAAGCTCGCCGACGCGCTGGTGCGCGAGGCCGACTACCGGCTGATCCCGATGCCGTTCGCCGAGGCCTTCCGCCTGGGCGCGCTGATCACCGATGCGCCGGCCGAGGGACCGGCGGCGGAGGTCGACCGCCAGCACGTCGTGTCCACGGTGGTCCCCGCCTTCACCTACCAGTCCGAGCCCGCGGTCCCCGCTGAACCGTTGCCGACGCTGGGGACGCGGCTCCTCCTCGTCGCCGCCGCGCACGTTCCGGTGGAGGACGTCGAGGATATGCTCGGCGCCGTCTTCAGCCCGCGCTTCGCCCGGGTCGTGAGCCCACCCCTCGAGCCGGCCGTCCTCTCGGAGCCGCCGCAGCTCGAGCTGCACCCGGGAACCGTCGCCTACCTCGCGCGCAACCAGCCCGCGATCACGGACGAGACCGTCGACAAGCTCAACAACTCGATCGGCATCGTCACGGCGCTGATCGGCGGCGGACTCTTCCTCTGGCAGTGGTGGCGCAAGCGCAGCGAGGCGCGGCACGACGAGGTCTTCGGCGGGTACATGCTGCGCGTGGCGGCGATCGAGCGCCGCGCGGCGGAGCTGGAGCTGGCGGCGACGATCGCGCTCGAGCCCCTGATCGACCTGCAGCGCGAGGTGCTGCAGTTGAAGAGCGAGGCGCTCGACCGCTTCGCGACCGGCGACCTCGGCGGCCAGGCGGCGCTGTCCGATCTGCTCGGGCCGCTGAACGGCGCTCGTGACCACATCGGCGAGCTCATCCTCCACGTGCGCGACAACCTCGAGGCCCAGGCAGAGGCCGAAGGCCGCAAGGCGTCGGCGTTGTGGAAGGAGGAGCTCGAGAAGACCACGGACCCGCCCGCGGCGAAGTGATTGGCGGGATGTGAGGGCACGCCGTCCTTGCGGTCGCGCGGCGGTGCGTCGGATCATGGCGGCGTGACGACACGGGGACGGGTCGCGACGTGCGTGCTCGTCGCGTGGCTCGGTGGCGCGCGCGTGTTCGCGGACGCTCGGACGGTCGTGGCGATCGTCGCACACGATGCGGGGGCAGAGACCGTCGACCTCCTCGCGCCGTTCGCCGTCCTGACGGAGTCGGGGGTGGCGGACGTCGTCGTCGTCTCGCCGCGCGGTGGCGAGGTGCCCCTGATGCCGGCGCTCCGTCTCGGCGGCGTGACCAGCTTCGCCGCCTTCGATGCCGCGCATCCGTCGGGCGCCGATCTGGTCATCGTGCCCGCGCTGCACGCGAGCGAGGCGCCCGAGACGCTCGCCTGGCTGGACGCCCAGGCCGCGCGGCGCGCGAAGGTCGCCGGCATCTGCGACGGCGCGAGGACGGTCGCCGCCGCCGGACTCCTCGCGGGACACACGGCGACGGCGCACTGGTATGCGATCGAGGGCCTGATGCGTGGGTACCGCGACGTGCGCTGGGTCCGCGATCGTCGCTGGGTCGACGACGGACCGGTGATGACGACTTCCGGGGTGACGGCGGCGGTGCCGGCCTCGCTCCACCTCGTCGGGACGATCGGCGACGAGGCCGTCATGCGCGCGACGGCGAAGCGCCTCGGGACGCCGCTCCCGTCCGACGCCCACGACACCGCGCCCTTCCACCTGACCTTCGCGCGCGTGGGGACGTTGCTCGGCAACCTGCTGCTGCCGTGGCGTCACGAGACGATCGCCGTGCCGGTGACCGACGGCATCGACGAGCTGGCGCTGGCGCTGACGGCCGACGCCTGGAGCCGGACCTACCGCTCGCAGGCCGTCACAACCGGCTCCGCGCCGACGATCCGCACGCGCCACGGCCTCACCCTGGTCGTCGATCGTCCCGGGGCCGGGCCCGTCGGCGATGCCGTCGTCACGGTCGGTGACGGGCCACCCGGCGACGCCCTCGACCGGGCGCTCGAAGGCATCGACGCCCGTTACGGGCGCGCGACGGCCGATCTGGTGGCGCTCCAGCTCGAGTATACCTGGGCGTGGACAGCCGCCGCCTCCATCGCGTACGGTCCCCGGCCATGCGCTTCGTAGCTGGCCTGCTGCTCGTGTCGTCGTCGTTGGTATCCGCGGGGACGTTCGACTGCCTGCGGACGTCGGGTGCGGTGGCCACCCGCTGCCTCGCCGACTACACGGAGGCCATCGCGCGCTGCCGGAAGCGCGGAGACGCTGCGTGCGAGGTCGCCCTTCGTGGGCCCGGCGGCCAACTCGAGGCCACGCTCGACCGGCCGGAGCCCCTCGTCCAGCAGGCCTGCGTCGACCCGGACTCGGAGCCCCTCGGCTATCTTGGCAGCGCCGACGTCGTCCTGCGCGGCCGCGAGTCGTGCGAGGACTTCGGCGAGGACCTGACGGACCTCGCGTTCGGGCCGGGCGTGGGCTCGGCCGCGTCGGCGTTCGTGCCGTGTCGGCGCGAGCTCTCGAACCAGCTCGCGCGGCTCCGGTCGGTCACGATCCGGCTCACCGGTAAGGTCTGCGTGCTCGACGGCTTCCAGGGCGATCCCTGCGACCGGTCGGTGCGCGATGCCCGGATCGGCGCGGCCCGCACGCAGGCCCGCCAGCGCATCCTCCAGCGCTGCGCCGGTCGCGTCGACCAGACCGTGCTCGACGGCCTGCTGGACACCGTCGCCACGCATGCGCGCCACTATTCGCAGCGCGTCTATCCGCCCAACGACCTCGGACCGACGGCGGAGTTCGGACCGTACGCGGTCGGCATCCGCACGCTGCAGCTCGTCGACCCGAGCCGCACGGCCGTGGGCGGCGTCGGTCCGCGGCCCCTCACCGTCGAGGTCTACTACCCGGCGACCCCGGCCGACGTGGCCGGCCATCCGCGGGACGTCGTGCAGGTGCTCGGCGTGCCCATCATCGCCACGCCGTCGTACCGCGACGTGCCGCGCGCGCCGGGTCGATTCCCGCTGGTCCTCTTCTCGCACGGCAACAACGGGTTGCGCATCCAGTCGTTCTTCTTCGGCGCGCACCTGGCGAGCCACGGCTACGTGGTCGTGAGCCCGGATCACCACGGCAACACGTTCGTCGACACGCTGGCGGGCATCGTCGACCCCGACGTGGCGACGAACCGGCCGCTCGACATGCACGTGCTGCTCGATCAGGTGCTCGCCTTCGACGGCGAGCCCGGGAACTTCCTCGAGGGCGCGATCGACGCCGATCGCATCGGGGCCTCCGGCCACTCGTTCGGGGGCTTCACGGCGTTCCTCCTCGCGGGCGGCGACAGCGGGTTCGGTACGTTCGCCGATCCGCGGGTGAAGGCCATCCTCCCGCAGGCGCCGGCGGCGCCGTTCCCGCCCGCGTTCTTCGCCGCCGTCCACGTGCCGACCCTCGTGCTCGGCGGCTCCATCGACGAGACGACGCCCTTCGACGAAGACCAGCAGCGGCCGTTCGACCTCCTGCCGTCGGGGGCGAGCGTCGTCGCGCTCGGGCGGCTGCACGACGCCGGACACTTCACGTTCTCGGACTTCTGCGAGGTGCCGCGGGCCCTGCTCGGATTCCTCGGCGGCTTCGGCGAGGCGTGCGAGCCGCGCCATCTGCCCTGGCGCCACGCGCACGACATCGTGAACTATCTCGCGCTCAACTTCTTCGACGCGACACTTCGGGGCGACGTCGATGCGATGGCACGCCTCGACCCGGCCGTGCTGGCTCGCATCGAGGACCTCGACGTCCAGCGGAAGTGAGCGAGCCGCTCCACTCGATCGACCAGGCGCTCGCGGCACAGGCCGCCGCGTGCGACGCGCTCGGCTCGCCACTGTACGGCCGCGTACTGCGGGGCCTCGCGGCGGACGTCACCGCCGGCGGGCTGACTGCGGAGCTCCTCTGCGACCGCGGCTTCGACCGTCCCCTCCACGACGCGGTGCCGCTCCGTCTCCTCGGCGCCGTACATCGCATCGTACTGCGTGGCGCAGCGCCCGTGCTCGCTGCGCACTATCCCTCGGCGGGCGGGGTCGACGACGGCGCCGATCCGACCCCCGACGTCCTGGCGACGATGGCGGCGCACCGTGCCGAGGTCGAGGCGGGACTGTGGCGCAACGTGCAGACGAACGAGGTGGGGCGGTGCGCGGCGCTGGCGGTGGGATTCGCGGCGGTCCACGACCGTCATCGATTGCCGCTGCGCCTGTTCGAGCTGGGCTCCTCCTCCGGCCTGAACCTCCGCTGGGACCGTTACTGGTACGACACCGGCGCGTCGTCCATGGGCGACGCGCGCAGCGCCGTCCGCTTCGAGGGCGTGTGGGAGGAGCCGCTGCCGGTGTTTTCGCCCGACGTGCACGTGGCCGCGCGCGCGGGATGCGACGTGGCACCGCTCGACCCGACGTCGCCCGACGATCGCCTGACGCTGCTGTCGTTCGTCTGGCCCGATCAGGCCGCGCGCTTCGAGCGGCTCCGCGCCGCGCTCGCGATCGCGGCGGAGGTTCCCGCGCCGGTTGCCGCCGCGGACGCGGGCGCGTGGCTGACGGCACGGCTCGCGGAGCGCGCCGACGGGGTGACGACGGTCGTCTTCCACTCGATCGTCTGGCAGTACCTGCCCGCCGCGTCGAAGACGGCGGCGCGCGACGCCCTGACGGCGGCCGGTGCGCGCGCGTCCGACGCGGCGCCGCTCGCGTGGCTCCGCCTCGAGCCGGCGGGTCCGGTCGCGGGGCTCCGGCTCACCACCTGGCCCGGTGGCGAGGACCGATTGCTCGCCACGTCGAGCTATCACGGGCCGCCCGTCGTCCCTTCTTCCGATCTTTCTGGTTGAGGGCGCGGCGGCCGCGGGAGGATTGGCGGCTCCGCCGATGTGGACTTCGGCGACCTGCGTCGCTGTGGAGTTCCCGGATTGCCGGACATGAGCCATGCGCTGCGACTGACGCAGGGCTCGCCGCCGCCGATGCCCCCGGCGACTACCGGTATGTGAACGCGCAGGACCGTGGAGCCTTGGACGCGAATTCTGCGCCACCTCGCGGGCGGCGTCAGGAGCCCAGGATCGTCCGGAGGTCGGTGACCAGCGCCTCCGCGGCCGCGGCGAGCTGGCTCCGGGTCGGCTCGGCGATGCCGCTCTTCTTCGCCAGCACCTTCTTCCGGAATCGTCCGAGCCGTGCGATCGACTTGCGGATCGCGCGCGCGGTCGGTTTGCGGCGGCCGGCCGCGCCGAGCGTCTCGGCCTGGGCGATGAACTCGCCCGCCTGATCGACGAGCCGACCGAGACGGGTCCGCGCAGGGTCGGTCGTCACCGCCGCCACGGTCGGGGTGAGCTCACCGACACGGCAGGCAACCGATGGGAGTGTGGCCGCGACTGGACATCCGGGCGGCAGCGTCGTCGTGGTCGGCGGCGGCGCCACCGTGACGGTGAAACTGCACACGGCGAGGTTCCTGGCGTTGTCCTGGGACGACGCCACGACGCGCGTGGTGCCGACGTCGAACTGTGAGCCCGATGGGGGATCGAAGAAGATCGGGTTGCCGGAGTCGCAGTTGTCGATGAGCCGAGCCTGATAGTCGACCGGCCCGGGCGCGGAGACGACCATGTCCGGGCAGCTCAGGTGGGGCTTCTCGGTGTCGCTGACGGTCACGATCTGCTCGCAAGTGGTGGTGTTGCCGCCAGCGTCGATCGCCCGGAAGACGTTGTGGACGATGCCCGGCGGGAACTGCGAGCCCGGTAGCAGCCCCGCGATCTGAACGAGCGTGACGACAGAGCACGCATCGGTGGCGGTCGGTTCGAGCGAAAGAATTGCGCCGCAGAGCCCGGCGTCGGTGGGCGTCGTCACGTTCGGCGGGCAGGTGATCGACGGGGCCGTCCTGTCGGACATTGTCACCGTGAAAGAGCAGGTGAGCCTCGGAAAGGGGAACGCGGTCGCCACCGCCTCGCAGGTCACCGTGCTGTCCCCGACGGGGAATTCGCTGCCGGGCGGTGGGTTGCAGGTCACGGCGCCGACGCCGGCGCCGACGGCCTTCGGATAGTTGACCACCGCGAAGCACTGCGGCGCGCCAGCAGTGTTGGCGAAGACGTGCGGGGGACAGATGAGCGTTGCGGCCTCAACCCGGACTGCGGCGCCCGTGACCAGAACGGTGGCCAGCGTGACCAGCAGCTTCACGCCCGGGCAAATACGCCTCCCACTTCGATGACTGCAAGAGGACGGGCGTGACCACGCACGCCGCATGGCATCCGCGGCGGCGGCCTCGGCCGCCGGGGGCCGTGCAACCTTACGTCCGCACGTAAGATCGTTCACGCGGCCCGATCAGCCGCTCGAGCCGGCAGTGGCCCTAGGCCCATCGTGTCGATCTTTCTGGTTGACGTGGCGGCGGCCGGGGGAGGAGACTCGCGGCCAGCAACGGGAGGTTCCGATGCGCGCCCTGCTCGCCGTCCTGGGTCTCGCCAGCGTCGTCGCCGCGGCCGATCAGACCATCCTGGGAAGCAGCTCCAGGTGAAGGACCCGAAGCCCGGGATCGACGCCACGAAGCGGGCGGTCATTGCGCAGGGGAAGGAGAAGGGCAGCCCCAACACCGTCGCGGGTGATCCCATGCTGAGCGGGGCGACGTTGACGGTGTTCGTCGCCGACGCCGTCAGCGGCACGACGTCGAGCGAGACCTATCCACTCCCCGCCGCGCTGTGGACCGCGGTCAAGGGCGGCTTCAAGTACAAGGACGCGAAGCTGACGCTGGGACCCGTCAAGACGGCGGCGCTCAAGGCGGCGAAGGGCACGTTCCAGCTACAGGCGGCGGTGTCGGGGAAGGGCGGCGGGATCAGCCTCGTGCCGCCGAACACCGGCACCGACGGCTGTGCGCTGTTGGACATCCCTGCGGTCGCCACGTCGGCCGGCGCGCGTTACCACGTGCTCTTCCCCGCGCCGCCGGACAGCACGATCAAGAAGAACGACGCGAAGGGGTTCGTGCTGAAGGACGCCAGCGTCGAGGGCGTCTGTCCGCAGACGTGCGTGCCGGGTGCGCCGGGATGCGGGTGGCACGACGGCGACATGGCCACGTACTCGCAGGGCGACTGGGGCGATGATCTCGGCACCGCTGGGACGATGCTGGTCGCAAACTACGACAGCGTGTACGTGACAACCGGTGGAGTGATCGAGATCGGGCTCGCCCCGGGTGGCTACGCGGCGATCTTCACGACCGCGTTCCACACTCTCGACTATCTGCCGAGCAGCGGTACCCCGGGCGCGCTCGACGCGAACATGTTGAACCCGATCTCGACATCGTCGGGTGCGTTCGGTGGCGAGGTCCTGGCGCTGAAACTCAACGTCGACTTCTCGGACGCGGGCGTGCCGCACGGGACGGCGGCGCTGCACTTCGGCGATCTGACGCTCTGCGGACTGACCACCACACCCGGCCTCAACGGTCAGACCGTGCGGCAGTTACTTACGACGGCCAACGCCGCGCTTGGCGACGGCCCGACGGCGTACTCCTTCACGGACCTCAATGCGATCACCGACGAGCTCAACCTCACGTTCGGCGGGGCTGGCGTCAGCGCGTTCGCGCAGGACCACCTCGTGAACGGCGCCTGTCCCTAGACCCGATAGTAGTCGCGGTACCAGGCGACGAACCGGCGAATCCCCTCGCGCACCGGCGTCGCCGGCTTGAAGCCCACGGCCGCCTCCAGAGCGGAGACGTCGGCGAAGGTCGACGGGACGTCGCCGGGCTGGATGTCGGTCAGGTTGCGGATCGCGGGCTTGCCGACCGCCTGCTCGATGGCCTCGACGAACTCCATCAGCTTCACCGGGTTGTTGTTGCCGATGTTGAAGACGCGGTATGGCGCGGAGCTGGTCGCGGGGTCGGCGGCGTCGCGATCGTAGGACGGATCCGGGACGGGGGTGGCGTCGGTCACGCGCACCACGCCCTCGACGATGTCGTCGATGTAGGTGAAGTCGCGGATCATGTTGCCGTGGTTGAAGACGTCGATCGGCTGGCCGGCGAGGATGGCCTTGGTGAAGAGGAAGAGCGCCATGTCGGGCCGGCCCCACGGGCCGTAGACGGTGAAGAATCTGAGCCCGGTCGTCGGCAGGCCGAAGAGGTGGGCATACACGTGCGCCATCAGCTCGTTGGCCTTCTTGGTGGCGGCGTAGAGCGACACGGGGTGGTCGACGCTGTGGTGCTCCGAGAACGGCTGCACCACGTTCGCCCCGTAGACCGAGCTGGACGACGCGTAGACGAGGTGCTGGACCCGGGAGTGGCGGCATCCCTCGAGGATGTTGGTGAAGCCGACGAGGTTGGCGTCGACGTAGGCGTGCGGGTTCGTGAGCGAGTAGCGTACGCCCGCCTGGGCCGCCAGGTGCACGACCTTGTCGAACCGCTCCGCGGCGAACAGCGCCGCCATGCCGTCGCGGTCGGCGACGTCGCCGCGGACGAAGCGGAAGCCCTGATGCGCCGAGACCCGCGCCAGCCGGGCCTCCTTCAGCGAGACGTCGTAGTAGTCGTTCAGGTTGTCGAGGCCGACCACGGCGTCGCCGCGCTCGAGCAGGCGGATCGCCAGGTGGGAGCCGATGAATCCGGCTGCGCCGGTGACGAGGATCTTCATGCGAATCAGCTTCGGGCCCGGGGCGCGCGCCTCATACCATACGCCTTCAGCCCTGGACAGCCCGACATGCGCAGTGCTAGAAAGCCGCCATGCGCCTCTCCCATGGGCTCGTCGTGCTCGCCGTCGTACTCGCTACCGGCTGCGCCGCCACCGGCGCGCGCAACACGCCGCAGACACGCTACGAGGGCATGATCCTCGACACGCGGAAGCTCGGCGCGGAGCCGCTCGCGAACGCGCAGAAGGCCGATCCCGCAGTGGCGGCGTACGTCGCCAAGAACGGGAAGCCCGACTTCCTGGTGCTCCTGCCGCCGAACAACGTCCAGCTCATCTATTATACCCGCTCGGTCGTGGCGCAGTTCCATCGCCCGTCCGCGGGCGCCCCCAGCGTCCTCGGCGAGTTGACGCCGCTGCCCGACGCCGTGCTCGGAAACGTGCCCATGGACATCCAGGCCGGCTCGCCGGGCCGAGAGGTCGGTCCATTCGGGGGGGCCGACTGCTGGACGGTGCCGGTGGGAAGCGACGCCTGCAAGACGTGCTGCGCCGGTCCCGAGAACTGCGTCGGCTCGTGCCGGGCTCGCGCAAAGAAGTAGCGCGTCCGGTCGCCGAGGCGCATCGGACGGTCGACGAGGTCCGGCGGCTGCTCGACGAGGTTCGCGATCCCGACGAGCTGGTGGCTCGTGCGGCCGAGGTCCGTGAGCGGCTGCAGGCGTCGCTCGCGACGCTCGAAGGGGCGGTCGGCGACGAGCTGCGGGCCGTCGTCGCCGGCGTCGAGCGGACGTTCGAGAAGGACGTCGCCGAGGCCGAGCGCCGCATTCGCGAGAACCCGCTCGGCGCGGTGCTGGTCGCCGCAGGTCTCGGCCTGCTGGCGGGCCTGCTCGTGCGGCGTCGCTGAGGGGTGGACGTGGCGGAGCCGTCGCCATCCGAGCTGGGGAACGTGGCCGGTCGCGTGTGGGCAAGCGCGTTCGAGGGCCTGCAGCTGCGCCTCGAGCTGCTCGCGCTCGAGCTGGGGGAGGAGCGCCGCCGCATCACCGGTCTCGTGCTGCTGGCCGTCGTCGCGACGCTCGCCGGTTTCATGGCGCTGGTGTCCCTCAACGTCGCCCTGCTCGCACTCTACTGGGACACCCATCGCACCGCGGTCGCGATCGGCTCGTGCGTCTTCTACGTCGTGCTCGGGACCGGTGCCGGGCTCGCCCTGCGGTGGGGGAGCCGGCGGGTGAGCGCCCCGCTCGTCACCCTCGGCCGGGTGCTCGCCGAGGACGAGCGGGCGCTGCGGGACCTCCTGTGACCGACGCCGAGTACCGCCGCGAGCTGCTGCTGACGAAGATCGAGGCGCACCGCACGGTCCTGCGCCTCGAGCTGCGATGCGCACGGGCGACGCTCCATCCCCTCGACGCCGTGTTGTCGCTCCTCGGGGTCGATCCTGGTGTCGCCGGCACGGTGGCCGCGTCGCTCCGCGCGGTGCTCGGTGGGCCGGCGGACGTCTCGTCGGCGGGAACGGTGGTGCCGCTGGTCGTCGCGGCACTGCTGCCGCTCGTCGACGGGCTCCGCAGCCGCGAGGCCACACCCCCGTCAGCCGAACACGGTGGCGAGTCGCGCGATCCCGGTCCGGATGTCGCCTAGCGCGAGGCCGCTGTAGCCGAGAATGAAACCGGCCGTGCGCGGCGGCGTCACGTAGTAGGGCGTGATCGGGTAGATGCCGACGCCGGCCGCCGCGGCGCGCCGCGCAAACGCACCGGCGGCTCGCGCGGGAAGGCCGGGCACCCAGGCGACCACGTGCAGGCCGGCGTTCGCGCCGCGCACGACCACGCGATCCCCAAGCGAGCGTCCGAGGGCGTCCAGCAGGGCCGCGCGTCGTTCGCCGTTCCGGGCCCGCGACCGACGCACGTGTCGTTCGAAGGCGCCCGACGCGACGAACTCCGCGAGCGCCTCCTGCTCGAGCCGCGGGCTGCCCCCATCGCAGAGGATCTTGGCGCGCGCGAACGGCTCGACCAGCGTCGTGGGCAGGACGAGGTAGCCGATCCGCAGTGCGGGGAACATCACCTTCGACATCGTGCCCAGGTAGAGGACGTGCTCGCCGGCATCGAGCGCCTTCAGCGGCGGGACGGGGCGACCGTCGAACCGGTACTCGCCGTCGTAGTCGTCCTCGAGTATCCATGCCCCCGCGCGCCGGGCCCAGGCGAGGAGCGCCACGCGTCGCGTCCAGGACATCACCGCGCCGAGCGGATACTGGTGCGATGGCGTGGCGACGACGAGCCGCACGCGGGACCGGGGCAGGGCGGCCGGATCGAGGCCGTCGTCGTCGACGGCGACCGGCGACAGTCGAGCGCCGCGCGCGAGCACGGCGTTGCGCGCGCCCTCGAACCCGGGCTCCTCCACCACCACGCGGTCGCCGCGATCGACGAGGAGGCGCGCTGCGAGGTCGAGACCCTGCTGCGAGCCGGTGACGATCACGATCTGCTCCGGCCCGCAGTGCACGCCGCGGGCGCGGCCGAGGTAGTCGGCGAGGGCGGCGCGCAGCGCGGGCGATCCCTGCGGCGGGCCGTAGTCGAATTCCCGCGCTCCCGCGCGGCGCGCGCAGCGGCCGAGGCATCGGCGCCACGTCGCGGTGGGGAAGTCGGCCATCGACGGCAGGCCGTAGCGGAAGTCCCAGCGCAGCGGCTCGCGCGCGGCCGCGTACGCGCTCTCGAGTGGTAGGCGGCGGCTCTCGAGGAGTGCTACCGCGAGTCGCCCGATCCGCGGGGGCTCGCCGTCGGGCGGCTGCGAGGGCGGGATCGACGGGGCCGCGGCGGCGCCCTGCACGTAGGTGCCGGATCCGCGCCGGCCGGCCAGATAGCCCTCCGCCGCGAGCTGATCGTAGGCGAGCAGCACAGTCGCGCGCGACACGCCGAGCTCCACGGCGAGCGCCCGGGTCGGGGGTAGGCGTCTGCCCACCGCGAAGCGGCCGGCGACGATCCCGTCGCGGATGGCGCGGTACACCTGATGGAAGAGCCGTCCCTGTCCGTCGAGGTACATTGGTTCGGTCTTCTGTACACAAATTGGCCCTTTGGAACTACCAATCGCCCGTGCTACCCGGGGACGCATGGAGACGGTCTTCCGAACCTGCACGCTCTGCGAGGCGACCTGTGGGCTCCGGCTCGAGGTCGACGGAGATCGCATCGTCTCGGTCCGAGGCGACGACGACGACGTCTTCTCGCACGGCTACGTGTGTCCCAAGGGAATCGCGATCGCCGACGTGCACCACGATCCGGATCGGGTGCGCACGCCGCTGCGACGGACCAGTGACGGACGCTTCGTGCCGATCGGATGGGAGGAGGCGCTCACCCTCGTCGCGGAGCGCCTCGGGTCGCTCCGCGCGGCACATGGCGCGGACGCGATCGCGGCCTACATGGGCAATCCGGTGGTGCACAACCACGGCGCACTCCTCGTGCGCAGCGGGTTCCTGAAGGCGCTGGGAACGCGCAACAGCTACAGCGCCGGCTCGCAGGACACGAGTCCGCGGTTCGCCACCTCGTATCATCTGTATGGCTCGTCGCTGGTGGTACCGGTGCCGGACGTCGATCGCACGGACTATCTCCTCTGCATCGGCGCCAACCCTCTGGTGTCGAACGGGAGCTTCCTCACCGCGCCGAACGTGAAGGCGCGCCTGCGCGCGCTGCGCGCCCGCGGCGGCCGCCTCGTGGTCGTGGATCCGCGGCGCACGGAGACGGCCCGCGAGGCCGACGAGTGGGTGCCGATCCGTCCCGGCGCCGACGCCGCGTTCCTGCTCGCCATGGTGCACGTACTGGTCGCCGACGGCCGCGTCGACGATGCGGCGGTCGACGCCCTCGCGGAAGGATGGGGCCGGGTCCGCGAGCGGCTGGACGCCTTCGCGCCCGAGCGGGTGGCGGAGTTCACGGGCGTTCCGGCGGCGACGACCCGGCGGCTCGCGCAGGAGTTCGCAGACGCGCCGACGGGATCGGCCTACTCGCGCATCGGCGTCTGCAACAACCGCTTCGGGACGCTCGCGACGTGGGCCACCGACGTGCTGAACCTCGCCGCCGGGCGCCTCGGTGCCGTCGGCGGCGCCATGTTCCCCACGCCGCCCATCGACGTCGCGGGCCTGGCCCCCTACCTGGGGGACGGACACGGCCGCTGGCGGAGCCGGGTACGCGGGCTGCCCGAGACGCTGGGGGACCTGCCCGCGGCCGCGCTCGCCGAGGAGATCGAGACGCCGGGACCGGGGCAGGTGCGCGGCCTCGTCGTGTTCGCCGGCAACCCCGTGCTTTCGGTGCCGAACGGGCGCCGCCTCGGTCGTGCGCTCGGCCAGCTCGAGTTCATGGTCGCGATCGACCTCTACGTGAACGAGACGTCGCGGCACGCCGACGTGATCCTGCCGCCGGCGTGGACGCTGGCCGAGGACCACGTCGATCTCCTGATGCCGAACCACGCCGTGCGGAACGTCGCGCGGTGGTGTCCGCCGGTCGTGGAGCGGAAGGCGGAGGAGCGTGCCGACTGGGAGATCCTGCTCGAGATCGCGGAGCGCCTCGGCGGCGGCGCGACCGGGGTGCCGGTCGTCGATCGGGGCATCCGCGTAGCCCGTCGGCTCGGCATGCGCTGGACGCCGAGCGCGACGGCGGCGCTGCTGCTGCGTCTCGGCCCGCACGGCGACCGCTTCCTGCCCTGGTCGACCGGACTCAATCGCGAGCGGCTGGCGGCGGCGCCGCACGGGATCGACCTCGGACCACTCGAACCTGGTGTTGCCCGCCGCGTCCTGCATCGGGACCATCGCGTGCACATCGCGCCGGAGCCGATCGTGACGGCGCTCTCTGGGCTCGAGCGGGCGGCCGCCGTCGCGCCGGACCGCGACCTGCTCCTGATCGGTCGCCGCGAGCTGCGCAGCAACAACTCGTGGATGCACAACGTCGCCGCCCTCACCGCGGGACGCGAGCGGTGCGTGCTCTTCGTCCATCCTGCCGACGCCGAGCGTGCCGGGGTGCGACAGGGTGAGATGGCCGTGCTGCAGAGCCGCGTTCACCGGGGGACGGTGCGCGTGGAGCTGCACGACGACATGGCGCCCGGCGTGGTGAGTCTGCCCCACGGGTGGGGCCACGCCGACAACGCATCGTGGCAGCGAGTCGCTGGCGAGCGCCCCGGCGTGTCCGCCAACGACTGGACGGACGACGGCGACGTCGAGGCCGTGGTCGGGCAGTCGATCCTGAACGGCGTGCCGGTCACGCTGGCGCCCGCGGCATGAGCGACGCGGACGTCGGCGTGGACTTCGTGCGCCGCTTCGCGTCCTACTGGGAGGCGCCGGACCCGCGACGCCTGCACGAACTGCTGGCGGAGGACGTGACGCTCCGTGCGCCGCTCGGTCCGACGACGCACGGCCTCCCGGCCGCGCGCGCGGCGTTCACCCGCCTCCTCGGCACGATCCCCGATCTCCACGCGGTCGTCGATCGCTGGAGCGCGCGCGACGACACGGTGTTCATCGAGTTCCGTCTCCGCGGCACCATCGGCGGGCGGATGGTCGAGTGGCCGGCGGTGGACCGGTTCACGCTGCGCGGTGACCTGGCGACGGAGCGGGTGAGCTACTTCGACGTTCTCCCGCTGCTGGGACCCGTGTTGCGGAGTCCGCGCGTCCTCTGGAATCTCGTTCGCGGCGGCTGACCTCAGGCCGCCCCTTCGGCCGGGACCGCGCCGAGAAACGCGAGGAAGGCCGCGGCAAAGCCGAGATCGCCGAGCGCCAGCGCGAACCCCGGGAACGGCAGGACGCCCGCGATCCAGTAGGCGCCGAACAGCGTCACCGCGCCGATCTTCCCGACCGCCCCGACCAGCGCCAGCGGCCGCATTCGCTGCGGCGCCCATGCGACCAGCGCGTAGCACATCCCGAGGCACGCGATGAGCAGCCCGCTCACGCGCACGAAGAGGAAGTCCGGCGGGACGGGGTAGCCGATGGTTGCGACGAAGGTCGCGGGCGCGAGCAGCAGCATGAGGCCCACCCCAAGATTGAAGACGGCGGCGACGGCGAAGAGCAGCTGCCAGCGTTTCATGTCGCCCTTCGACCCCACTGTGATGGATAGATCAAGCGGCGCCGACTCGACGGACGGCCGGCGCCCGCGCTATGACGCCGTCCGATGTCCGAGGAGATCGTCGACGTCCTGATCATCGGCGCCGGCGCGTCCGGCGCGGCGCTGGCCTGGAGCCTGGCCGAGACGCGCATGAACATCCTCTGCCTCGAGCAGGGCGACTGGATGAAGACCGGCGGACTATCCCGGCATGCGGCGGCGACTGGGAGGCGCGCCAGCTCGGCGACTTCGGCTTCAGCCCCAACGCGCGCGGGCGGCGCGAGGACTATCCGGTCAACGACGGCGACTCGCCGATCCAGGTCTCGATGTTCAACGCCGTCGGCGGCAGCACGATCCTCTACGCCGCGCACTTCCCGCGCTTCCATCCGTCGCGACTTCCGCGTGCGGACGCTCGACGGCGTCGCCGACGACTGGCCGCTCGACTACGCGCGCCTCGAGCCGTACTACGACGTCAACGCGCGCATGATGGGCGTCTCCGGGCTGGCCGGCGATCCCGCGTATCCGCCGAAGGAGGTGCCGCTGCCGCCGGTGCGCGCTCGGCAAGCTCGGCGAGACGCTGGCCCGCGGCTTCAATCGCCTCGGCTGGCACTGGTGGCCGTCGGACAGCGCGATCGCGACGCGAGGAGTACGAGGGCCGCGCGCCGTGCATCAACGCCGGCACCTGCCTGCTCGGCTGCGCGCAGGGCGCCAAGGCGAGCACCGACATCACCTACTGGCCGGCGGCGCTGCGCCGCGGCGTGACGCTCGAGACGCGCTGCCGCGTGCGCGAGATCACCGTCGGCGCGAACGGCATGGCCGACGGCGTCATCTACTACGACGCCGAGGGCGTCGAGCGCCGGCAGAAGGCGCACGTCGTCGTGCTCGCCTGCAACGGCATCGGCACGCCGCGGCTGCTGCTCAACTCGCGCTCGAAGCACTTCCCCGACGGCCTCGCCAACCGCAGCGGCCTGGTCGGCAAGAACCTGATGTTCCATCCCTACGCGCATGGTGACCGGCATCTTCGACGAGCCGCTCGAGGGCTACAAGGGCCCGACCGGCTGCTGCATCATGAGCCAGGAGTTCTACGAGACCGATCGCGCGCGCGGCTTCGTGCGCGGCTACTCGTTCGAGATCCTGCGCGGCTTCGGCGCCGGTGTCGACCGCGCTGTGGGGCATGCAGCGCGGGCGCGTCGCCGTGGGGCGCCGATCATCACCGCGCCTACGCCGAGCTCTTCGACCGCACCGCCGGCATGGTCGTGATCTGCGAGGACCTGCCCGAGGAGACGCAACCGCGTGACGCTCGATCCCGACCTCACCGACTCCGAACGGCATCCCGGCGCCGAAGATCACCTATCGCCTGAGCGAGAACAGCACCAGCATGCTCGCGCACGCGGTCGCGCGCGCGAAGGAGGTGCTCGACGGCGGCGGGCGCGCACGACACCGTCGTCGAGGCGCCGCTGCCCGTTCGCCGGCTGGCACCTGATGGGCACGGCGCGCATGGGCACCGATCCCGAGACCTCGGTGGTCAACGAGTGGGGCCGCTGCCACGACGTGCGCAACCTCTTCATCGTCGACGGCAGCATCTTCGTCACCGCGGCGGCCGTGAATCCCGACCAACACCATCCAGGCGCTGGCGCTCTACATCGCCGACACGATGAAGAAGAACCTCGCCAACCTGTTCGACTGAGCACGCCATGAGCGACGATCCGATCCCGCGCTTCTCCGCCACCCAGACCCAGGCGCTGACCCTCGCCCTCGACGAGATCATCCCGCCGCGTCCCGACGGCCGGCTGCCGGGCGCCGGCGCGCTCGGCATCGCCGCGGACGTCGAGGAGGCGCTGCGGAAGACGCCGCCGCTGCTGGAGATGGTGGTCGAGGCGCTCGACGCGGGCACCGACCTGCCGCCGTTCGTGGTCATCCACGCGTTCGGCGCGTACTATCGCCATGCGCGCATCATGGAGGCGCTCGGACTCGAGCCGCGTCCCCCGCATCCGAAGGGCTACGACATGCCGCCGAACGATCTGTCGCTGCTCGACCCGGTGCGCCGCCGAGGCCCGATGTGGCGACGCGTCGAGTAGCACCGTCGCGACATCCGCCGCGCCCGCCCGTCCCGAAGGCGGTGGCGGCGGCGATCGTGCGGCTGCGGAAGATCTGTCTGGCGCTGCCCGACGCCGTCGAGAAGCTGGCCTGGGGTGAGCCCACCTGGCGGGCCGGCAGCGGGCGAGCGGGCGCCGGCAAGCTCTTCGCCCAGCTGGACACCTATCACCATCGGTCCGACAAGGTGGCCGTCTGGCTCCCGGCCCGAGCTGGATTGCAGGAGGAGCTGGTCGCGGAGGATCCGGTCCAGTTCTTCGCACCGCCGTACGTCGGCTCGAAGGGATGGATCGGCGTGCGGATCGACCGCAAGCCCGACTGGAACGTGATCGCGGGGCTGGTCGCCGACGCCTACCGCCAGGTCGCGACGCCGACGCTGATCGCACGGCTGGATGCTGCGCCGCGCGCCCGGAAGCGCGGGTGGAAGACGACCGCGCTCGACTGACGCCCGTCCGGTCTCATCCGGCGCGCGCCGCGTCGCGCACCCAGGTCGCCACCAGGCCGGGGTCCTCCATCGGCAGGAAGTGCGTCCGGTCCGGCAGGTGCAGGTCGCGACCGTTCGGGAACGCGGCCGCGAGGCCGGGCCAGGTCGGCGAGTAGCGGAAGTCCATCAGGTCGCGCAGGTCGTGCGGCGTCATCGCGCGGACGACGAGGACCGGCACGGTCACCGCGCGGACGCTCGCGTGGACGCCCGCGTTGCCCATGCTGGCCATGTACACCTCGGCCTCGAACTCGGGGGGACACGCGAGGACGAACCCGTCGCCCGACGGCGTGGGGCGCAGCCCGTGGTCGCAGTAGTCGCGCAACACGGCCGGGTCCCAGGCGTCGAACGGCGGGCGGTCGCGGAAGCGCTCGAACATCTCCGCCGCCGAGGCCCACTGGTTGCGGCGGCGTGCCGTCGGGTGCGTACCGCCGGCGAACGCCTCCGAGATCGGACGCTCGCGGTAGAACTCCGGCGCGCCGATGACGGGATCGACGAGCACGAGGCGGCGGAAGCGCGCCGGCTCCATCGCCGCCGCCTCCGTCATCGCGTGCCCACCCATCGAGTGCCCGACGCCGAGCACGTCCGTCAGGTCGAGCGCACGGACGAGCGCCGCGAGGTCGGGGCCGAAGGCCGCCCAGTCGACCGGCCGCACGACGTCGCTGCGGCCGTGGCCGCGCTGGTCGACGGCGACGACGTGTAGGTCGGGCAGGGCGGCGATCGTCCGGTCCCAGCAGCGCGCGTGGAAGCCGGTCGCGTGCGCCATCAGCACGCTCGGCCCGCGTCCGCGGCGCTCGGGATGCCACTCGAAGGCGCACAGCGAGAGGCCGCCGACGTCGATCCGATGTTCCACGGGCGCCATGCGAGGGCACCATGCGAGGCGCGGCGGGCTGGTGCAACGGTCAGTCGTCGACCGGAAGGTAGCGGATGCGCTTGTGCACGTCGGTGTTGATCGAGCGGTAGGGCTGCGCGAGGTTGCCGGGGGCGAAGAGCGTCTGGCGCATGTGCTCGGCGTCGTCGTTGCCGATGGCGTCAGTGAAGATCGGCAGCAGGTAGTCGATGCCGAGCTTCGACGGCTTCATCAGTGCCGGGTCGTACAGCTCGGGTTGCATGGTGCGGGCGTGGATGTGGCCCCAGCGGTCGCGGAAGCGGTTGGCGTCGTAGTCCTCGACGTGGAACCCGCGCGACGCCGCGTACTGGAGGATCGCGACGGCGTTGTTGCGGCCCTCGAGGAGCATGTCGATGGCCTTGGCGCCGAGCTGCGCGGCGAAGAAGCGATCGAAGAGGAGCGGGCGCCCGCCACGCTGGGTGTGGCCGACCTTGCGGACGAAGATCGCCTCGCGGGCGGACTGGCCGCGGCGGTAGCGCTGGAAGTAGTGGTCGCCGATCATGCGGATGAGCGCCGAGCGCAGCGCCTCGGCGGCGCCGCTCAGGACGACGTTGCCCGCCGGGTCGGCGGTGTGGGTCTCCGCGCCGAGCTCGCGCCCCTGCTCGTCGACGATGCCCTCACCGCAGACGATGACGACGTTCTTCTGCAGGTCGTAGAGGTGCTTCACGCGTTCGCAGAGCAGCTCGACGTCGAGCGCATGCTCCGGGACGAGGATGATGTCGGGGCGGCCGTACGCGGTGCCGAGCGCGATGTAGCCCGAGTGCCGGCCCATCACCTCGATGATCGCGATCCGGCGGTGGCTCTCGGCGGTGGTGCGGATGCGATCGACGCCGGTGGCGGAGACGAACACCGCGGTCGCGTACCCGGGCGTGACGTAGTTGACGATGTGGTCCAGGTCGAACGCCGCGATCGACCGGGTGCGCTTGTAGCGTCCGTTGGTGCGCGTCCACTCGTCCGGTTCGCTCGGGTAGTTGAGCCCGAGGTCGTTGTCGATCGTCTTCGGCGCGAGCACGACCGGCAGGCGCTCGGCCAGCGGCTGCAGGCCGTTCAGGGTGCCGTCGCCGCCGACGCAGACGAGCCCCTCGATGCCGAGCTGCCCGAGCCGCGCGGTCACCAGGTCGAGGTCCTCGGCGCGCTCCGGGTCGACGAAGTCGCGCGACGATCCGATCAGGGTGCCGCCCTTCGTCGGGTCGAGTTCGGGAATCTCCTGGTAGAGGGGATTCAGATGGACGTGCGGGACGCGCCGGTTGAAGAGCGAGTTGAAGCCCTTCACCAGCCCGTAGAGCTCGACCCGCAGCTGGTTGGCGCGCATGACCGCGCCGTGGATGGTGGCGTTCAGCGCCGGCGTGTCGCCGCCGGCGGTGAGGATGCCGAGGCGCCTCACGGCGCTGCGACCTTCCCGATCGAGTCCCCCGGCACGTTCCGACGGGCAGCAAGCGTCGTGCCCTCGATCCGGGCACGATGTCGCAGCATCCGTGCTGACCTCTGCCCATCGGTTGTGCAGCTGCCGACCGGATTCAGTCGCCGAGGTAGAGCGCGAGGGCACCGCCGACCCGGTCCATGGTGTCGGCGCGAGCCTGTCCGATCAGCTCATGGAGACGGGCCTTGCTGACCTGGCGGATGCCGGGGATCACGAGCAGTTCCCCCATCTACCTTCACGGTAGTCGCCTTCATGCTCGGTCAGTAGCATCGCGTCGGCTCCGGACCCAAGCACGCGGCGGACTCACATCGCCTCGACTGGGGTGGGGCGACGAGGTAGATCGCGCGAATGCCGGCCGTTCCTCGTTCATGGCGTTCCCGACACGCATCATCTGTGGGACAAGGTGCGCGCCCGGCTCGCGCGGCGCGACGTCCTCGCGCCCGACCTCCCGGGCTTCGGCGTGCCGCTCCCGCCGGGGTTCGTCCCGACGAAGGAGAGCTACGCCGCCTGGCTCGTCGCCGAGCTCGAGCGCGTGGGCGAGCCCGTCGACCTGGTCGGCCACGACTGGGGCTCGCTGCTCGTGCAGCGGGTCGTGTCGTTGCGGCCGGACCTGATCCGGACGTGGGCGTGCGGCAACGGGCCCATCGATCGCGAATACGTCTGGCACGACATGGCGCAGCAGTGGCAGACGCCGGAGGTCGGCGAGGCGATCATGGCCATGATGCCGAGCGGTGAGCTGCTGGCCGAGGGGCTCGCCGCCAGCGGCATCCCGGCCGAGGACGCGGCCGGGATGGCCTCGCGCTTCGACGATCGCATGAAGGCCTGCATCCTCCCGCTCTATCGTTCAGCGATCCACGTCGGCGAGGAGTGGGAGGACGACGTCGCGCGGATCGATCGTCCGGCGCTGATCCTCTGGAGTCGCGAGGATCCGTACGTCGCGCCGCGCTTCGCCGAGCGGCTCGCGGCCCGGGTGCGCGGCCAGCTCGTCTTCATCGAGGGCTGTGGACACCACTGGCCGCTCGAGCGGCCGGACGAGGCGGCGGCGGCACTCGAGCGGTTCTGGGCCTCGGCGCGGGTCGACTGATCGCTCGGGGTGTGGCACTGCTCGGCTGGTGATGAGCCGCTTCGCGCGCGGACAATTGCCGCTCACCCGTCTCGAAGCGTTCAGCGACGGCGTCTTCGCGATCATCGTCACGCTGCTGGTGCTCGAGCTGAAGGTCCCGGAGCTCGGGGACCATCGCGACGTCGGCGAGCTCGGGCATCGGCTCGTGGCACTGCTGCCGAAGCTGCTCAGCTGGCTCATCAGCTTCATCATCGTCTGCAAGTTCTGGCTCAACCATCACCACATCCTCGGACTCGCACGCTATGCCACCTACGGGATGGTCTGGCTCAACTCGCTCTTCCTGATGGGCCAGTCGTTCATCCCTTTTCCGACGGCACTGATGGGCGAGTACCCCGACAACCCGCTCGCGGTGAGCGCGTTCGGTGTCGTCATGGCCGTCAACACGCTGCTGTTCATGGCGCTCCACGCGTACATCCTGCGGCGCCTCTGCAGGCCGGAGCTGGCGGACCTGCAGGTGCCCGGGATCATCGGCAAGTCCTTCGTCGGGGTTGCGTCCTATGTGGTCGGCGCGGCGGTCGCCTGGGTGCACGTCCACGCGGCCTTCGTCGTCTACCTGCTGACGCCGCTCTTCTTCATCGTCCCACCGACGCGCGGTGACGCCCCGCGCGCCGGAGGCATTGCGGCGTCCTGAGGCAGTTGCTAACCCCGCCGGATGCCCGCGCCCCGGCGACTCGTCGGCTGGTGTGCCGCGGCGGCGGCCGTCGCCGTCGCGACGGTCGTCGGGCTACGCCTGCGACGGGCCGAGTTCGAGCTGCCGTCGCGCGTCCCGATCCAGGAGTTGGTCGAGAACGTGTCGGTGGCGGCCGAGGCGCCAGGGGCACTCGCCGGCAGTCCCGGCGTGCGCGTCGACTGGCTCCGGCCCAGCCACAACTTCGTCGCCGAGGGCGGGTACCGTCGCGCGCTGGTGACGCCACCGTCGGCGGCTTTCCATCGTCGGATGCGGGTGCCGGCGGGGGCGGTGCTGCGTGCGTCGATCGGGGTGGAGGGGGCGGGCAAACGCGAGGAGGCGGCCGGCGTCCGCTTCGTCGTGGCGGTCGACGGGCGTGACGTCTTCAGCCGCGTGCTGAATCCGGCGGAGACCCGGCGCCACCGCCGCTGGTTCGACGAGCGGATCGACCTCGGCGCGTCGGCGGACCGCGAGGTCGACATCACGCTGCGTACCGAGGCGGTGGGGGGCGGCGGTGCGCGGCTGGCGGGGAGGCCGGGGTGGAGCGACGTCCGCGTCGTGCGCGAATCGGGGCGCGAGCGGCAGACGGCGAGCGCCGGCGCGCCGAACGTGATCGTGGTGATGGTGGACACGCTGCGCTCGGACCGCCTCGGCTGCTACGGGGCGAGTCCGAGCCCGAGCCCGACGCTGGACGCGCTGGCGGTCCGCGGTGCCGTCTTCGAGACGATGGTCGCGCAGGCCTCGTGGACCATGCCCTCGGTGGCGACGCTGCTCACCGGCCTCTACCCGCGCGACCACGGTCTGGACGGGTGGAGCGCCGGCGCGCTCGTGGACTCGATCCCGACGCTCGCCGAGCAGGCCGGGCTGGCGGGCATCACCACCTTCGGGGCCGCGGCCAATCCGCTGATGTCCTCGCGCACGAACGTCGCCCGCGGATTCGAGACGTTCGTCGACGTGCCGCGGAACGCGAAGACGCGGACGTGGGGGCACGCCGCGGAGATCACGCAGCCGTTCCTCCGCTGGCTCGAACGGAACCGCGCGCACCGGTTCCTCGCCTACCTCCACTACATGGACGTGCACGACCCCTACACGCCGTCCGCCGCGCTGCGACCGCCTGCGCCCGCCGGGATCCGACCGGAGATCCTGGAGGGCCGCGTCGGCGGATTCTCGCAGAAGATCGGCGCCGCGAAGCCGCCCGCGCCGACGCCGGCCGAGGTCGCCCATCTGCGCGCGCTCTACGAGGCCGAGATCAAGGAATGGGACGCCGGCCTCGGCCAGCTCCTCGCCGGGCTCACGCGGCTCGGGCTCGACGCCTCGACCGTGGTGCTCGTCGTCGGCGATCACGGCGAGGAGTTCGAGGAGCACGGGCAGCTCACGCACGGCTACCACCTCTACGACGAGACGGTGCGGGTACCGCTGATCGTCGCTGGTGCTGGGATCGCGCCGCGGCGCGACCCGTCGCCGGCACAGGGGATCGACGTGTTCCCCACGGTGGCGACGCTGCTCGGCGTCCCGTTGCCGCCGGGCCTGCCGGGACGCAACCTGTTGCGCGGCAACCCGCCGCGGCCCGTCTACTCGGAGACCCACCACGGGCTCACGGCCGACGGCCGCGAGCTGTACCTGGTGTCGGTCCGCGTCGGCGACTGGAAGCTCATCCACACGCCGGCGCTGCAGCGCTTCGAGCTCTTCGACCTGCGGGCGCGATCCGACGGAGCGCTCGAACGTCTTCGCGACGGCACCGCGGGCCGACGAGCTGGTCGGTCTGCTCACCGCCTGGGAAGCCGCGGCGCCAGCGCGGCCCTCGTCCCAGGACGCCGACCCCGGCCTGCGGGAGAAGTTGAAGGCGCTCGGCTACGTCGAGTAGGACCGTGGGCATGGACTTCACGATCCCGGCGGACATCCAGGGGCTGCTGGCCGACCTCGACGCCTTCATCGAGCGCGAGATCAAGCCGCTCGAGCGCGAGCACGTCCAGTACTTCGACCATCGTCGCGAGCACGCCCGCACCGACTGGGAGCACGACGGTCGGCCCCGGCACGAGTGGGAGGCCCTGCTCGCCGAGATGCGGCGCCGCGCGGACGCGGCCGGGTTCCTGCGCTTCGCCCTGCCGAAGGCGCTCGGCGGGCGGGAGGGGTCGAACCTGGCGATGGCGATCGTGCGCGAGCACCTCGCCGCCAAGGGGCTCGGGCTGCACAACGACCTGCAGAACGAGTCGTCGATCGTCGGCAACTTCCCGACCGTGCACATGATGTGGGAGTTCGGGACCGCGGCGCAGAAGGCCGAGTTCCTCCCCGGGCTCATCACCGGCACCCATCGTCTCGGCTTCGGGCTCACCGAGCCCGATCACGGCAGCGACGCGACCTGGCTCGAGACGACGGCGGTCCGCGACGGCGACGACTGGATCATCAACGGGGCGAAGCGCTTCAACTCCGGCCTGCACGACGCGACGCACGACATGGTCTTCGCGCGCACCGCGGGCAAGCCCGGCGACGCCGAGGGCATCACCTGCTTCCTCGTCCCGACCGACGACGCCCGGGCTTCCGCGTCGACTTCCTGTGGTGGACGTTCAACATGCCGAGCGACCACGCCGAGGTCTCGCTGACGGACGTGCGCGTGCCGCACGCGTCCATCTTCGGGCAGGAAGGGAAGGGGCTCGCGCTCGCGCAGCGCTTCGTGCACGAGAATCGCATCCGGCAGGCGGCCTCGGGCGTCGGCGCGGCCCAGTACTGCATCGACGAGAGCGTCGCCTACGCGCGGCAGCGCATCGTCTTCGGCAAGCCGCTGTGGCTGAACCAGGCGATCCAGTTCCCGCTCGCCGAGCTCGCACACCGAGTGCGAGATGGTGCGCACGCTCGTCCACAAGACCGCGTCGCTCATGGACCAGCGGCACCACATGGACGTCAGCGACAAGGTGTCGATGTGCAACTACCGCGCGAACCGCCTCGTCTGCCAGGCGGCCGACACCGCCATCCAGGTCCACGGCGGGATCGGCTACACGCGACACAAGCCGTTCGAGCACATCTATCGTCACCACCGCCGCTACCGGATCACCGAGGGATCGGACGAGATCCAGATCCGCCGCGTCGCCGGTGTGCTGTTCGGACGCCAGGCCAAGCGGTGAGCTGGCCAAGGCAGGGCCGGAGTGGCATGCACGGATACATGTTCCGGCGCTCCTCCCTCCTGGCCGCCGTCCTCGCGATCGCAAGCGCGACGTCCGCGTCGGCGGAGACGATCACGGTCCTCGCCGCCGCCTCGCTCACCGGGGTCTTCACCGCGGCGACGAAGGCGTTCGCGGCCGTGCACCCCGGCACGGAGGTGCAGTGCAGCTTCGCCGGCTCGTCCACGCTCGCACAGCAGATCCTCGAGGGGGCCCGCGCCGACGTCCTCGCCACGGCGGACGAGGCGACCATGGCGAAGGTCGTCGCCGGGGGCGCGACCGCTGCGGCGCCGCAGGTCTTCGCACGGAACCGCCTGGCGATCCTGGTGGCGAAGGGTAATCCGAAGAAGATCGAGAGCCTCCGCGACCTCGCCCGGCCGGGCCTGGTGCTCGCCGTCGCGGCGCCCGCGGTGCCGGCGGGCAAGTATGCGGCGGAGGCGTTCGCGAAGGCCGGCGTGCCCGTGCCGACCGCCAGCCAGGAGGTCGACGTGAAGGCGGTCGTCACCCGCGTCGCGCTCGGCGAGGCCGATGCTGGCATCGTCTACACCACGGACGTCCGCGCCGGCGGCGACAAGGTCGAGGGGATCGCGATCCCCGAGGACCAGAACGTGCTGGCGCGCTATCCCATCGCGGCGCTCAAGCAGGGCGAGAACCCCGCCGGCGGGGCGGCGTTCGTCGCCTTCGTGCTCTCGCCGGCGGGACAGCGACTCCTCGCCGACGCCGGCTTCGCAGCGCCGTGACCCGTGCCCGGCGCGGCGGCGTCCCGATCGCCGCGGCCGCCGTCGCCGCTCTCGGCGCGATGCTGTTCGTCCTGCCGCTCGTCGGTCTCGTGGTCCGCGCGCCCTGGGACCAGATGGTCGAGGCGCTCGCCGATCCCGGAGCGCGGACGGCGATGCGCCTGTCGCTGGTCTGCTCGCTCGCCGCGACCGCGGTGTCCATCGTCCTCGGCCTTCCGCTCGCCTGGGTACAGGCGCGCGCCGAATTCCCCGGACGCCGGCTGCTCCGCGCGCTGACCATGCTCCCGGTCGTCCTGCCGCCGGTCGTCGGCGGCGTCGCCCTGCTGCTCGCCTTCGGGCGCCGTGGCCTCGTCGGGCGCTGGCTCGACGAGGTCCTCGGCATCCGCCTGCCGTTCACGACCGCCGGCGCAGTGCTGGCCGAGACGTTCGTCGCCATGCCGTTCTTCGTCCTCGCCGTGGAGGGCGCGCTGCGATCGGTCGATCGTCGCCTCGAGGATGCGGCGCGCACCCTGGGCGCCACGCCATGGACGGTCTTCCGCCGCGTGACCATCCCGCTCATCTGGCCGTCGCTGATCGCGGGCGCGGTGCTGTGCTGGGCGCGCGCGCTCGGCGAGTTCGGCGCGACGATCACCTTCGCCGGCAACTTCCCCGGTCGCACGCAGACGATGCCGCTGGCCGTCTATCTGGCGCTCGAGAGCCGACCGGAGGCCGGCATCGCCCTCAGCCTGGTGATGCTGGCGATCTCGCTGGTGGTCCTGGTCGCGCTCCGGCGGCGCTGGGTCGAGGCCCTGTGAGCCTCGCCGCGCGCGTCCTCGTCCGGCGGGACGGGTTCGCGCTGGACGTCGCGCTCGACGTCGCGCCGGGCGAGGTGGTGGCCGTCCTCGGCCCGAACGGCGCGGGCAAGACGACGCTGCTGCGCGCGCTGGCGGGGCTCGAGCCGCTGGACGCGGGTCGTGTCGTCCTCGACGGCGTGGTGCTCGAGGACGTGGAGCGCGGCGTCGCCGTCGCGCCGGAGCGGCGCCCCGTGGCGGTGGTCTTCCAGGGGCAGCTGCTCTTCCCGCACCTGACGGCGCTGGACAACGTCGCCTTCGGCCTGCGCTGTCGCGGAGCATCGAGGTCCGCGGCGCGCGAGCGCGCGCGCGGATGGCTCGATCGCGTCGGACTCGCCGGGCGCGCGTCGGCGCGTCCGGCGGTGCTCTCCGGCGGCGAGGCGCAACGCGTGGCGCTGGCGCGTGCGCTTGCAGTCGAGCCCCGCCTGCTGCTGCTCGACGAGCCGCTCACCGGCGTCGACGTCCAGGCGCGCGCGGCGCTCCGGCGCGATCTCCGCCGGCATCTCGCGGCGTTCGAGGGCGTGCGCGTGCTGGTGACGCACGATCCGCTGGAGGCGCTCGCGCTCGCCGACCGCGTCGTGGTGATGGAGGCGGGCACCGTCGTGCAGACGGGGACGCCGCTGGACGTCACGGCGCGGCCGCGCTCGCGTTGGGTCGCCGATCTCGCCGGCGTGAACATGCTGCGCGGCCGCGGCGACGGAGAGGGTGTGGCGCTCGACGGTGGCGGGCGGCTGACCGTGCCCGACGTCGAGCCCGGAGACGTGTTCGCGGTGATCCACCCGCGTGCGGTCACCGTGCATCGACACCGCCCCGACGGCTCGCCGCGGAACGTCTGGCGCGGGCGCGTTGGGGAGGTCGACCGGGAAGGGACGCGCGTACGGCTGCTGATCGAGGCGTCGCCGTCCATCGTCGCCGAGATCACGCCGGCGGCGCTCGCCGAGCTCGGTCTCGAACCCGGGACGGAGGTGTGGATCTCGGTGAAGGCGACCGAGGTGGTCACCTATCCTGCGTGAATTCCGGACTGGACGGCGATCCGCGATCGGGGTTACCGTGAGGAGGCAATGTCGAAGACGTCGTTGACTGTCGTGCTCACCCTCGTCGCCGTCGTGGGCGCGGCCCGGATGGGCCACACCGCCACCGTCGATCCCGCGTACTCGAGCAAGTACACGGTCGCGGATCTGGGCTCGATCACCGGCGTGCCGGCGAACTACGGCGGGCTGACCTTCCTGCCGAGCGACGTGAACACGATCATCATCGGCGGCGCCGCCAACGGATCGTTGGGGAAGATCTACCGCATCGGCGTGGTGCGCGGAACGGGCGGGCACATCACCGGCTTCTCGGGCACCGCGACGGTGTACTCCGATGGCGCCAACAACGACGGTGGCGTGGTCTTCGGGCCCGGAGGCGTGCTCTTCCTTGCACGCTATTCGAACAACGAGATCGGGCAGATCAAGCCGGGCAGTACGACGATGAGCAAGATCGTCGGGCTGACGGCGCTCGGTGTCGCGTCGTCGATCGGTGGCTTCAACTTCGTGCCCGCCGGATTTCCCGGCGCCGGGCAGTTCAAGGTGGTCAGCTACAACGCCGCCAAGTGGTACAGCCTGCCCGTGATCGCGGACGGGACGGGCACGTACGATTTCGGGACCGCCGTCGAGGAGGCGACCATCCAGGGCGGACCGGAAGGGTTCATCTACGTCCCGCCGGGGTCGCCTCTCTTCACCGACTACAAGAGCATCCTCGTGTCCGAGTACGGAAGCGGGGTGGTCTCGACTTTCGAGATCGACTCCAACGGCGATCCCGTGTCCACCACGAGAAAACTCTTCGTGACTGGGCTGAGCGGCGCGGAGGGTGCCGTCACCGATCCGGTGACGGGCGACTTCCTGTTCTCGACCTACGGCGGCGGCAACCACGTCGTCCAGGTGCAGGGCTTCGCCCCGCCGCCGACGACCACGACCACGAGCAGCACGGTGCCGCCGACCACCACCTCGACCTCGACGACGAGCACCAGCACGACGACGTCGAGCAGCAGCACGACGTCGACCAGCCGCACGTCGACCACGAAGCCGCTGCCGCCGCCGACGACCACCAGCACGCTCCCGGGCCCCTGCGTGCTCACGCAGCTGTCGCCGGAGTCGCTCGCCGGCGTCGAGTGCGCGATCGAGACGGTCCAGGGCATCCTCGACGAGCCGCCACAGCCGCAGTGCGCGTCGAAGTGCAAGTGCAAGCTCGACGATCCGCTCGACCGCGCTCGCCGCGGCGTCGGTCTGGCGAAGTCGGCGCGCTCGGCCAACACCTGCAAGCGCAAGCTCGACCTCGCGCGGCGGGCGGCGCAGTCGCTCGCCAAGCGGATCAAGTCCGTGGGCAAGCGCAGCTGCCTCGTCCCGACCGACCGGGGCAGTCGCCTGGCGAGCCAGGCCAACGACCTCGCGGCGCGCGCGAAGGCGCTCTACAAGAGCTCGTACTGCACGACGCGGTAGAAGCTCGAGACTAGTTCACGTCGCCCAGCACGACCGCGCTCCAGCCGTACGCCTTCACCCAGTCGTACGGCAGGTACGCGTAGCCGCCGTCGCCGTAGCCGCAACCCCACGAATTCTTGATGATGAGGTAGCCACCGCCCGATCCGGGTGGTGCGCCAGGCGGGAGCTGCGTGTTGTCGATCAGGCCCGTCACCAGCACCGCGTGGCCGCCGATGTCGCACTCGCAGCCCGCCGTCGTCGTGCACGTCGGCTTGCCGTCCGAGCCGGTCGTCACCGGGCAGTGCGGCCCGTTGTACGTCACGTAGCCGTTCGCGTCGGGGTAGAAGGAGGGCGCGACGGCGAAGCTGTAGATGACGGGCTTCTTGAAGATCGCGACCGCCCAGATGATCGACGCGAAGCCCGCGGTGGTGTTCTCCGGATTCCACAGCTCGCTGTACGCGGTCGGGTAGAAGCCGCCGTTGGTCGTGTACCCTGGTGCGACCTGGCCGCAGAAATAGAAGAGGAGCAGGTTGATGCAGACGATCTGCCCCTGGCTCGCGGTGTTCGAGCAGTACGCGCTCTGATCGCCGCCGTAGCCGAGGCAGGAGTTGGTGTATCTGGCCGTGGTGTTGTTGGCGGTCCGCGACCGCGACGGGTTGTAGTCCCACTGCGACTCGAAGGGCGGGACGTAGCCCGTCTCGAGGTACTTGCCGAGGGCGTCGCCGGGCCACCCGCCGTCGCCGTAGAGCGTCGGGAACCAGAGCGCCTTGTAGCGATAAACGAGATCCTGCTCGGCGAGATTGATCCAGCGCGAGTGCTTCTTCGCCACCGTCAGCTCGATCGAGCCGGTGGTGGCGAACGACCAGCACGTGCCGCGCGACGCCTGGTCCTTCACGCACGTGGCGAGGAACTTGAGCGGCCAGGTCTTGTTGGCGTACACGCCGAGCGCCTTGTGGGTGGTACACAGGCTGCCGCCCGAGCGATCGGTCCCGTCGCCCGAGCCCTCCTCGGCGGCGCAGCTCGCGGGATATCCCGGCGGTGGGAGGCCGCCGGGCGGCTGCACGAGCGGCAGGTACTGGCCGTAATTCGAGACGAGGCCGTCGTTGAGCAACCGGAGATGGTCGAGATCGAGTTGGCCGATGGTCGAGGGCGGCGGCAGGTTGCCGGTCAGCGCCGGGTCGATCGCCGCCAGGCCGTCGAAGTAGTCGCGGTAGAGGTTCTCCTGGTTCTCCCGTGTGGGGAAACGCCGGATCGCCGCGGCGACGTTGCCGCGCGTGAATCGCGAGCCGAGCGTGCGGAACGTCTTCGGCGTGCCGGACCCGTCCGGAAACGTCACGTCCCAGTCGCCGTCCTCTGCCGGTGCGACGATGGGGAGACTGCGGTCGACGCCGCCAGTGTACTGTGCGCCGAGCGTGGGATGGGTGGAGAGGAAATCCGTCACGAGCTGCGTGTCGGCCGCCTCGCGCGCTGCCTCTCTGGCGGCGTCCGTCGCGGCGGTGGCGCCCCCGAACAGGTGGAAGTCGGGTCGCTGCTTCAGCTGGTCGAACTCCGTCGAGGTCACGAGGACCGCCCCTGGCGGCAGCCCGTCGCGGACGCGGCCGACGGCGTCGGCCGGGGTCTCGACCTGGCCGGTGATGCGGCGATCGATCTTCCCCTTGCGGTTCCGGAAGCGCGCCGTCAGCGCCTCGCAGGTCGCGGCGTCGAGCTGGACGACCAGGGTGCTCCGGCCCGTCAGCGTGCCACAGCTCTTCCATCGCACCGTCAGGATGGTCTGCGTGCGCGTGAGCTTGCGCTTCGCCGCGGTCGCCGTGCAGCCGCTCGCCACGGATACCTGCGTCCCATCGATGAGGATCGCGTCGGTCGCGCCGCCGGGGACGAGCGCGTCACCGCTCACCGGGAAGCGTCCCCCCGGGCAGGCCGGCGGCTTGGGCTTTCGCTTCGCGAGAGCCGCGGGCGGGGCGCCCATGCCCTCGATGCCGAACGTCACCAGGGTCGCCACGACCATCACAACCGCCATCCGCATGCCACACCTCCGATGCGCCCCGCCCCCGGGGCGACGGGGCCCTTGTATCGGATGCGTGGTCCAACACGAAACGCAGGTCGGGTGAGCCGGTGGGACCTGGGCTGCGTCGCGGGACGGGAATGCCGTGGCTAGTGCGGATTCTTGTTGACTGGATGAAGAAAAGCAGCCCATAAGATGCTAGTGCGCTGCCGAAATAGGGAGCGATCGCGCGACCCGCGGCAGCCGTGGTGGGCGGTCGCTCGCGCGGTGGTCTTCATGGGGGTTGGGCTCGTGGCCGCTTGTGGGAGTGACTCTGCGACGCTCGATGACACGCTCGATCTCGTGCGGCTCTTCCCCTTCACCGAGGCCGGGCAGGTGACCGATCGGATCGACCTCGGAACGCCCGACGCCGATCGGTTCCTCGTCGAAGGCTGGTCGGAGGGTGCCAGCGTGCTGGACGGATCATCGGTCTCCTGGGCGATCGCACGGCAGTCGCGGGTGCGTCTGGGTGTGCTCAACCCCGTGGAGGGGCGGATCGAGTTGCGTTGCGGACTTGCGGACGGAGCGACGATGAAGCGCGTGCCGATCGAGGTGAGTCTGAATCATCATCGCATCGGCAGGTTGGGAGTCGAGCGCGGGCTCACTACGGTCGCACTGGCGCTCCCCGTCCGCTACCAGCGCCGCGGAGCGAACGAGATCGAGCTGCTGAATCCGCTGCTCTCGACGCGGCCGCGGGCGGACGCCCGCACCAGGAATCGGGCCGTCGCCTGCGACTGGATCAATCTCGTCGCGGCAGCCGGTCCGGTGCCGCATGCGACCGCGGTCACGACCGCCGATGGGACCGGTGAATTGCGCATTCCCGCAGGCGCTGCAGTGGACTTCCATGTCCGCGTCCCACCGTCCGGCGTCCTCGCGTTCGACCTGCCGCCGGCCGAGCACGAGGGGGCGCTCCAGGTGGCGGTGACGTCCGAGTCCGGGCGGACGCGGCAACTCTACGCGGGCTCGGGCCCGGCGCCGGTCGTTCGTGTCGACCTGCGCCAGGACGCGGGGAGCCTCGCGCGCGTATCGTTCGCGGCGACCGGAGAGGGCGTCGTGCGCGTCGTCGCACCCCGACTGCTCGGCCGTCGACTCCCCGGCCCGCCGCCTGTGCTCCCCGTCTCCGCGGCAGCGGCGCCCGGGCGGCCGAACATACTCCTCTATGTCATCGACACGCTTCGCGCGGACCACTTGGGTTGCTACGGCTATCCGCGGGCGACGTCTCCCAACCTGGACGCGCTGGCGACCGAGGGGATGGTCTTCACCAACGCGGTCGCGCAGGCGCCCTGGACCAAGCCCGCGACGGCGTCGATCCACACCGGACTCTATCCCATCCATCACGGGGCGGTGACCCTCACGCAGCGCATCCGACCCGGGGTGCCCACCCTGGCCGGCGTCCTGCATTCGGCCGGCTATCGCACGGCCGCATTCGTCACCAACGCCAACGTGAGCGGCGAGTTCGGCTTCAAGCGCGGCTTCGACACGTACACCTATCTGCCCGAGGACCCGCACCGCCCTGGCGTCCACGTGCCCGCGGACGTGGTCACCACCGCCGTCGTCGACTGGGTCGGCGCCCCTGCCGAGCGCCCGTTCTTCGTGTACGTGCACGTCACCGACCCTCACGCTCCGTATGCCCCACCACCGCCCTTCGCCGAGCGGTTCCACGATCCACTGCTCGCGTCGTCGCTTCCCGACGTGCCGAACCCGGTTCGGGTGATCGAGAAGGTCCCTGCGCTCGCGACACCCGAGAACGTCGCCGCGCTGGCCGCCCTGTACGACGGCGAGATCGCCTTCACCGACGACAGCTTCGGCAAGCTGATGGCGGGGCTTCGAGAGCACGGGCTCGACGAGAGCACGGTGGTCGTGGTGACGGCGGACCACGGCGAGGAATTCGTCGACCACGGTGGGTTCGAGCACGGCTATACGCTCTACGGTGAACTCGTCCACATCCCGCTGATCGCGCGAATTCCCGGTGCCAGGCGGGGGCTCAGCGTGGCAGGGCTCGTGCGCCAGATCGACCTGATGCCGACGCTCCTGGCCTACGCGGGCGTGCAGGCACCCGCGGGCCTGGACGGACACGACCTGCGACCCACGATCGAAGGCGCCGGCGAGCCATCACCGGAGGCTTTCACGCAGACCCGTCTCGGGACCGCCGACGTGGCAGCGATCGTCACTCCCGAGTGGAAGGTGATCGTGCACGCGGATCGGCGGTCGTCGGCCGTCGAAGCCTACGACCGCTCGGCCGATCCCACCGAACGGACGGACATCGCCGACCGGGCGCCGGTGGTCGTTGGGTGGGCGCGACAACGCCTCGCCCAATGGGGAACGGACGCGACTCCCTCGCCGAATGCCAAGCTGCATCCCGAACTGGAGGAGCGCCTCCGGGCGCTCGGTTACCTGAACTGAGCAACCACAGACCGAAAGGAGCGATCCAATGCCTGCAGCCTCTACCGTCCGACTTCGTTCCGTCGTCCTCGCGTTGATGTTCACGTGTCTGTGCCCGCTGCGCTCGGCCCTGGCGGTCTGCCCGGACAGTCTCTGTGATTGTCTCGGTACGGCCGGAACCTTCTCGACCGTGGCGAGCACCAAGGTGAAGGTTTCCATCGCCAAGGTGAGTTCCAGCGGATCGGCGTACAAGATCCCCGCGGAGATCATTGGCGACACCTGCGCCGCCGAGGGGCAGTTCGCCGGCGATGCCGAGGCGCCGGTGGAGACTGATTCGCTTCTGCTTCTCGCGCCCGCGCCCGAAAAGGCCGTCAAGTTCAAGGCGAAGAAGTTCTACGGCGTGCTCGAACCGGGTGTCTTCGTTCATGGTGACGTGGGGACCGGGGGAGGGTCCGTCCTGAACGCGGAAGCCGCCGTGATCGACGGGGTCATCGACATCACCGGGACGCTTCCTGCCGTGGCACGGTGCCAGCAGGCCCAGCTGGACCTCGCCACCGCCGCGGCCACCCTGGGCGGGCTCACCCCGACGATGTCGCTCGGTAGCGTCCAGGCCAAGGGTGGCGGCGACGCGCCCACGATCATCACCGCCCCGCCAGGCGTCACGGTGGCGACCGCCGACAGCATCCAGGTGAAGGCTGCCAAGGTCGACGGCTATCCCGAGGGCTCGGAGATCGACATCGAGATGGATTCCGCGACCCAGGCGTTCATCATCAACACGCCGAAGCTGAAGGTCGGAAAATTCTGCACCATCACGGCGAGCGATCCGACGAAGGTGATCATCAACGTCGTCGGTCCCGGAGGCCGTGTGGGAATCGATGCCTACGCTTCCATCGACGTCGCGGTCCTGGCCAAGGACCGCAAGATCACGGCAGGGGCGGAGGCGATCACGGGAAATCTGTACGGCATCGGCGTGCAGGTGAAGGGCGCCAACGTAGCGTCGACACTGGCCTGCTCACCGAGCGGTGCCTTCATCGACCCCGACCCGACGAGCGTCGACCATCAGCGAAGGCGATAGATGACCGTGCCGGGGGGTGTCCGCTCGGAGGGGACTCCGGGTGGGGCACCCTTCGGCTGATCGGTGTTTGAGTGCGAGGCCGGCTCTGCGACGAAACGGCGGTCCAGGGGTGCGTTGACCTTCGCGACGGAGCGGTGCTAACGCGAACGAAACGATCTGCGGCAGAGGAGGGTTCGGCATGCGTTCCATCCTCGATCGGTGGTCCCTGATCGGACTCGCGGCGCTCGCGGCGGGATGCGGTGGCGGCATCGACTGGCACGAGCCCGAGAACCTGGTTCGCAGCGAGCGCAGCAGCGAGATCGACGACGGGGTGAAGCTCGAGTACACCTCGCTGGTCGACGCGCCATGCGCGAAGATCTACGACGCGATCGCGGACGTCGAACACTATCCGGAGTTCGTCAGCGGGGTCGACTCGGTGTCGCTGCTGGCGGCGACCGACTCGACGAAGACCGTGCAGATCGCGCAGCGCGTGATCGGGCGTCAGTCGAACGCGAAGGTCGAGTGGCGATTCTTCCCCGTCGAACGCAAGGTCGAGTTCCATACCTTGAACAGCAGCCTCTCGATCAACGACGGAACCTACACCATGACGGCGTCGCCCGACGGTACCCGCTGCCTGGTCGCGAGCACGTTCCTGGTCAAGGAGGCGACCGGCAACAAGACGCCGATGGGCGTCCTCGCCTCGGGCACCCGCGACTCCTTCCTCGCTGCCGCCCAGGGTGTCCGCAAGCGCGCCACCGGGTCAGCCTCCTAGCCGCCCCGCGTGTTTGTGTGCGAGGCCGACATCGGCCATCGTGAACCACGTGCCGCCCGGACGGGACGATCGGTCGTCGCTCGAGCAGGCCCTCGGTCACGCCCTGGGCGACGCCGACGAGCGTCGGCTTCGGCTCCGGCTGGATGTCCGGGACGACGAGCGTCTTCCTCGGCGCGTCTGGCGCTCCTCGGCGTGCTGACCTTCTGGTTTCCGGGACGCCTCACCACGGCGGAGTTCCGCGGCCACTATCCGGTGGCCCTCCTCCGCGCCGTGCTCCAGGTCGCCATCGGGGTGGCGTTCCTCCTCGGCGCGACGTCGCTGATCCTGCGGCGGCGGAAGGTGCTCGGCGCCTGCGGGATCGCGCTGGCGCTCGCGGCGACGCTGCTGGGCGGCGGCGAGGTGCCGATCGAGCAGCGAGTTCGACCAGCCGCTGACCATCGGGCTCGACTGGTTCCTGCTGAACCTGCTGCTGCTGGCGCTGGTCTTCGTGCCGCTCGAGCGCGCCTTCCCGCGCCGCCGCGAGCAGACGACGTTCCGCTTCGGTTGGACGACCGACGGCGTCCACTTCATGGTGAGCCATCTCGCCGTGCAGGTGCTGACGTTCCTCACCCTCCTGCCGGCGACGTCGCTGCGCCGCGCTGTGGCAGCCCGTCGGCCTGCAGCGCGCGATCCAGGGCCAGCCCGGATGGCTGCAGCTGGCCGAGATCGTCCTCGTGGCCGACCTGATGCAGTACTGGATCCACCGCGCGTTCCACCACGTGCCGTGGCTCTGGCGGTTCCACGCCGTCCACCACTCGAGCCGCGTGCTCGACTGGCTCGCCGGCTCCCGCCTCCACGTCGTCGACGTGATCGCGACCCGCGGGCTCGTGCTGGTGCCGGTCTTCCTGCTCGGCTTCTCCCGCGGCGCGCTGTATGCCTACCTCGTGCTGGTGTCGTTCCACGCCGTCTTCATCCACGCCAACGTGCGCTTCCGCTTCGGCTGGCTCGACCGCGTCATCGCCACGCCGCGCGGGCCACCACTGGCACCACGCCGTCGCGCCCGTCGACAAGAACTTCGCCGTGCACCTGCCGGTGCTCGACCGGCTCTTCGGCACGCAGCACCTGCCCGGTGACGCCTGGCCCGCCGACTACGGCGTCGCGGGCCATCCGATTCCCGAGGGGTGGTGGGCACAGCTCGTCGCGCCGTTCCGCCGCCGTGAAGACCGCGCCACCCGCGATCGAGATCGAGCCGGAGGCGGCGCGCGCGTTCCTGGTCGGCCACCTCGGCCTCGCCCGCTACCGGCCGGAGCGCGGAGCCGCGGCGGGCATCCGGGCGATGCTCGGTGCGCTGCGCGCGGTGCAGCTCGATCCGCTGGACGCGATCGGCACCAACGCCGACCTGGTGGCGATGGCGCGGGTTCGCGGCGTCAGGCGCGGCGACGTGTACGCGAGCCTGCTCCCCGGGCACGCCTTCGAGCACTTCGCGAAGGAGCGCTGCCTGCTGCCGCCGGACGCGTTCCCGCACTACCGCGAGCGCGGCGTCGAGACGTGGTGGTGGCGGACGGCGGAGCGTCTGCGACGGGTGCCGCCCGCGGTGCTCGACCGCGTGCGTGCGGAGGTGCGCGCCCGCGGTCCGGTCGCGGCTGGCGAGCTGGAGGACGGTGGCCGCGTCGAGGCCCTCGACTGGGCGGGGTGGAAGGGGACGTCGAGCGCGGTGCGCATGGCGCTCGAGATCCTCTGGACGCGATGCGAGGTGGTCGTCGCGGGACGTCGGGGTCGCGAGAAGGTGTACGACGTGCCGGAGCGTGCGCTGCCCGTCCATCACGACGCGCAGGCCGACGGCGACTTCGCGCGCTGGGCCGTCGCTCGAGCGCGTGGCGGCGGCGGGACTCCTCGCCGAGACGATGGGCGCGGCGTGGTCGACGCTCCGGGACGTCCGGCGAACGGGTGTCGTCGCGACGCTCCTCGCCGAGGGCGCCATCGAGCGGGTGCGCGTGCGCGGCCGCCCGGCGACGTACCTGGCACCGGCGGGGTTCCGCGACCGCCCGGTCGTCCGGCCCGACGGCGCCGATGCGCATCCTCGGGCCGCTCGATCCGCTGCTGTGGGATCGCGCGCTCGTCCGGCACGTGTTCGACTTCGACTACGTGCTGGGAGGTCTACAAGCCGCCGGCGGTGCGGCGCTGGGGCTGGTACGTGTGTCCGCTGCTGCACCGGGGGCGGCTCGTGGGACGGATCGACGCCCGCATCGACGGCGACGCGCTCGTCGTGCGGCGTGCTCTTCCGCGAGCGCGGGGTGCCGCTCGATGCGGCGGCCCTCGACGCCTGTCTCGCGCGGCACGCACGGGCGTGCGGGGCGCGACGGGTGCGTCGCCCCGCCGTCAGGTCGCCGGCGCGCGGCGCGCGCGCAGCCACTCGACCACGAGGGGCAGCAGCGAAACCACGATGATCCCCAGGATCACGGTCTCGAAGTGCTCCTGGACGATCGGGATGCGTCCGAAGAAGTAGCCGGCGAGCGTCAGGCCGACGACCCACACGAAACCGCCGGTCAGGTTCCACATCGCGAAACGCGAGTAGGACATCTCGCCGATCCCCGCGATGAAGGGCGCGAACGTGCGGACGATCGGCACGAAGCGGGCGAGGAAGATCGTCTTGCCGCCGTGCTTCGCATAGAACTCCTGCGTGCGCCGGACGTGCGCCGGATTGAGGAGCGCGGAGCGCGGGCTGGAGAAGACCTTCGGGCCCACGAAGTGGCCGATGGCGTAGTTCGCCGCGTCGCCGAGGACGGCCGCCCCCCACAGCACGGCCAGGATGAGCGGCAGCGAGAGCGGCGAGCCCTCGATGGAGACGAGCGCGCCCACGGCGAAGAGGAGCGAGTCGCCGGGCAGGAACGGCGTGACGACGAGGCCGGTCTCGCAGAACACGACGAGGAAGAGCACCAGATACAGCCACGGCCCGAGCGTCCCCGCCCAGGCGTTCAGGTGCTGGTCGAGGTGCAGGAAGACGTCGAGAGCGGAGCCGAGCCAGTCCATGCGCGCCGCGTGTCCCTAGCAGGCGATTCCCGCACCCGCAACAACGCGTGGTGCGCCGGCCGCCCCCGGGACCTGTTGACGGACGAGGGGGTGCGAGTCTACGCGGAGCCATGCACGCCGATCCGGTCCTCACCCAGTGCCGCCTCGACGGTCTGACCCACCTCTCCAGCGGCAAGGTCCGCGACATGTTCGCGGTCGGCGACGATCTCGTCATCGTCACCACCGACCGGCTGAGCGCCTTCGACGTCGTCATGGCCAACGGCATCCCCTGGAAGGGCAAGGTGCTGAACCGCCTCTCCGAATTCTGGTTCACCCTTCTCGACGTGCCGAATCATCTGCTGACCTGCGACGTCGACGCGATGCCGCCCGCGGTGCGTCGCCACGCCGACGTGCTCCGCGATCGGGCGATGCTCGTCCGCCGGGCGACGCCGTTCCCCGTCGAGTGCGTCGCGCGCGGGTATCTCATCGGCAGCGGCTGGTCCGACTACCAGAAGACGGGCGCGGTCTGCGGCATCAGGCTGCCGCCGGGGCTCGAGCAGGCGGCGAAGCTTCCGACGCCCATCTTCACGCCCGCCACGAAGGCCGTGACCGGGCACGACGAGAACATCGGCTTCGACGAGATGATCAAGGTGGTCGGTCGCGAGACGGCGGAGCGCCTCCGCGACCTGACGCTCTCGATCTATGCCCGCGGCGCCGCCTACGCGGAGACGAAGGGCCTCATCCTGGCGGACACCAAGCTCGAATTCGGCACGGTCGATGGCCGCATCACGCTCATCGACGAGGTGCTGACGCCCGACTCGTCGCGCTACTGGCCCGCCGCCGACTACCGCTGTGGCATCTCGCCGCCGTCGTTCGACAAGCAGTTCGTGCGCGACTACCTGGAGTCGATCGGCTTCGACAAGCGGCCGCCCGGTCCGGTGCTGCCGCCGGAGGTCGTCGCGCGCACCAGCGAGAAGTACCTGGAGGCGTTTCGCGTGCTCACGGGACGCGAGCTGGCGAGCGGGCCGTCCAGATGAGAGCCGTCCATCTGTCCGGCACCCGGGACGCGCCGGTGCTCCGCTGCGAGGAGGCGCCCGCTCCGGAGCCTGGCGCCGGGGAGATCCTGGTGCGGGTCCGCACGGCGGGGATCACGCCCAGCGAGCTCGGGTGGGCGCCCACGTGGACGACGCGCACGGGGGCTCCGCGGCCGCTGCCCGTCATCCCCGGCCACGAGTTCTCCGGCGAGGTGGCGGCGCTCGGTCCAGGGGTGACGGACGTGAGCGTCGGCGATGCCGTGTTCGGGCTGAACGACTGGTTCGCCGACGGCGCGCAGGCCGAGTACTGCGTCGCGCGCGCCAGCGACGTCGCGCCGAAGCCGCGCGCGGTGGACGACGTCCAGGCCGCGCTCGCCGCGCTCTCGGCGCTCACCGCCTGGCAGGGATTGATCGAGCGCGCGGGCGTCACGGCCGGGCAGCGCGTGCTCGTGCACGGCGCGTCCGGCGCCGTAGGCGTCTTCGCCGTCCAGCTCGCGCGCTGGCGCGGCGCCTCGGTGGTCGCGACCGCGCCCGTCCACAACCTGGACTTCGTCGGGCGGCTCGGCGCCGACGAGGTGATCGACTACCGCGCCGAGCGGTTCGAGGAGCGGGTGCGCGACGTCGACGTCGTCTTCGACACCGTCGGCGGCGAGACGCTGGCCCGGTCGTGGGCGGTGCTCAAGCCGAGCGGTACGATGGTCACGATCGCTGCATCGGAGGAGCAGAGCCGGGAGCCGCGCGTCCGCGACGCCTTCTTCATCGTCGCGCCGAACCGGGCGCAGCTCGGCGAGATCGCGCGCCTGCTCGAGACCCGGGTGCTCCGCCCCGTCCTCGGCGGCATCTACCCGCTCGCGCAGGTGTCCTCGGCGTACGCGTTCCACCCCGCGCGGGGGAAGTCCGTCCTGCGCGTCGGGTCCTGACCTAGCGGCAGCGGCTGAGCAGCAGGCCGACGTTCCTGCCGTTGCCGTAGCCGACGTCCGGCTTGCCGTCGCCGTCGAAGTCGGCCGCCGTGAGGGCGGACGACCCGCCCGTGAGCGTGCCGATGACGTCCTGGAACGTCCCGTTGCCGTAGCCGACGAAGAGCCCGATGGTGCCGCTCGGGCCCGCCGAGATCACGAAGTCGAGCTTGCCGTCGGCGTTGAAGTCGCCGCCCGCGAGCGACGTCGGCAGGCCGCCTGCGTCGAAGTCGGTGCTCGGGCCGAACGTGCCGTCGCCCCGGCCGAGGAGCACGCTCATGTCCGCCGAATTGTTGTTCGCCGTCGCGAGGTCGACCTTCCCGTCGTTGTTCACGTCGCCGGCGACGATGGAGTAGGGGAAGCGCCCGACGGGATAGCCGACGCCGCTGGCGAAGGTGCCGTTGCCGAGCCCGAGGAAGACGACGGCCGAGCCCGGCCCCGACGGGCCGCCGGCGCTGGCGGCGGCGAGGTCGAGCTTCCCGTCGCCGTTCAGGTCGGCGATGGTGACGGTGCGGCAGAGGCCGGGCATCGGGTAGTCGACCTTGGCGGCGAAGGTCCCGTTGCCGTTGTTCAGGAGCACGGCCACCGAGGGGTGCGTCGCGACGACGAGGTCGGGCTTCCCGTCACCGTTCAGATCGCCGGCGGCGACGTCGTGGAAGTCGCGATTGCCGACGAAGTAGGGCACCGCCTCCGCGAAGGCGCCGTTGCCGAGGCTCTTCAGGACGGAGACGTTGGTCACGGTGCTCGGTCCCGTCGGCGGCGGGTCGCTCATGAAGTTCGCCACCGCCAGGTCGAGGAGACCGTCGCCGTCGAAGTCGGCGACGGCGACGCCGCCCGCGCGGCCGCCGACGGCAGCGCCGCTCGGCGGCTCCTGCAGCGAGCCGTCGCCGTTCCCGAAATACACCTCGACGTTCGTGTCGCCGTCGGCCGTCGAAACGAGGTCGCGTTTGCCGTCGCCGTTGAAGTCGCCGCTGCCGAGGCTCTGGCCGCCGCCGCCCACCGCCGTCGGCCCGACCAGGAACTTGGTCGCGCACGGCGGGCCGCCGGGTCCGATCGGGGGCAGCGTCGAAGTGGTGGTGCAGGAGATCTTGCCCTTCTGGCAGCGGGTCCAGAGCTTCTTCCGGCAGCGCTTGAACTTCCCCTTCTTCAGGCCGGCGCAGTCGCCGCTCACCACCACGGCGCAGGTCGTCTTGCAGACCTTGAGGGGCGTCTTCGCAAGGGTGCCGGAGGTGGCGACGGTGACGAGGAGGAGAAGCGCGAGCGACAGGCGGAATCCCATCTGGTGACGATGCCCGCGCCGGTGCGACGGCGTCAATACCGAGCCGTCACGGCTGCTTCAGCGCGGCGATCTCCGCGGCGAGTCGCGCCACCTCGGCCTCGAGCGCGGCCACCCGTGCGGCGAGGGACTCGGCGGCCGGGGCGCTCACGGCCACGGTGGTGGCCGGGCCTTCGACCGGATGGAGTCCGGGGCAGAGCAGCTGGACGTAGCGCTCGGCACGCGACCCCGGCTGCGGCGGGAGGCGCTCGATCACGCCGCCGGCCCTGAGCGGTTCCAGGAGCGCCATCAGGGCCTCCAGCGACTCGATCGGCACCATGCGCGCCACGTGCGTCCGCAGCTCGCCCGCGGTCTGTGGCCCGCGCAGGAACAGCTCGGCGACGACTGCCAGCTGCGGGGTGTCGAGGCCGAGGGCGTCCTTGCCGTTGTGCACGTACTTGAGGACCCGGCCGCTTCCGGGGAAGACCTGGCGTGCCAGGAAGCGCTTCGCCAGCCGCTCCAGTACGTCGTGCACCTCAGGCTCCTCGAGCGACAGCACCGGGTTGCGGTTCGACTTCTGGTTCGCACCGTAGGTCGCGGCGTTCACCGACAGCGGGTACTGCTCGGGTGTCGTCAGGGCCTTCTCGACCAGCACGCCGAAGAGGCGGGCCTCGAGCGGATCGAAGCGGATCTCGGCGAGGTTCATGGGACGGCATCCCAGCGGCCCGCGGCGTGGCCGTCAAGTGACCATTGCTCTCCGCCGGGCAACGGGACTAGACAGGATCCTTGGTCATGCGTCACCTCCCTGCGGCGTTCGCGGCCATCCTCGTCGCCCTCGTGGCGGCCGGGTGCCGTTCGACGGACACCGCGGCGAACACCGAAGCACCCGTGGCCGCCGGCCCCGAGCTCGTGACGGCGCTCGGGCGCATCGAGCCGCGGGACGGCATCCGTCGCGTCGCGGGTCCGTCCCGGCCCTCGGTCGTGATTGCCAGGCTCCTCGTCGAGGAAGGAGACCGGGTGCAGGTGGACCAGCCGCTCGCCGAGCTCGACTCGCTGACGGCCGACGCGGCCGCGGTCACGAAGGCGCGCGCGGCCCTCAAGAACGCCGAGCTCGAGCTGGGACGCATCCGGCCGCTGATCGCGCAGCGCATCGCGGCGCAGGAGGCGCTCGACACGGCGCAGATGCACGTCGACACGGCGCGCGCCGACCTGGCGGGCGCGCAGGCGGTGCTCGACCTCGACGTCGTGCGGGCGCCGGTCGCGGGGCAGGTCGTCAAGATCTACGCGCGGCGGGGGGAGCGCGTCGGGCCGAACGGCCTCTTCGAGATCGCGCAGAACGACGAGATGTACGCCGTGGCCGAGGTCTACGAGACGGAGATCGGTCGCGTGAAGGCGGGGCAGCGGGCGACCGCGCGCAGCCGCGCGCTCGACGGCGAGCTCACCGGTAGGGTCGAGCGCGTCGGCATGAAGGTCGGCAAGCTCGACGTGCTCGACACCGATCCCGTGGCGCGGACCGACGCGCGCGTGGTCGAGGTGCGGGTGAAGCTGGACGACCCCGCGCGGGCGGCCGCGCTCTCCAACCTGCAGGTCGAGGTCGCGATCCAGCCGTGATCTCCGCGCGGCGCCTCGCCTGGCTCCAGCTCCGGGCGCAGAAGGTGCGCCTGCTGGTCGCTCTCGCCGGCGTCGCCTTCGCCGTCCTCCTGATGCTGATGCAGTACGGCTTCGAGGACGCGCTCTTCCGCAGCTCGGTGTCCGTCCACTCGCGGCTCCGCGGCGACCTCTTCTTCGTCCACGCCAACTACAACGTGCTCGCGTTGCCGAGCGTGTTCCCGCGGGTCCGCCTGTACCAGGCGCTCGGCTTCGCCGGCGTCGCGTCCGTCGAGCCGGTCTACACGGCCATCGTTCCGTGGAAGAACCCGGACACCGGCAACAGCCGGCAGATCTTCCTGATGGGGATCGATCCGTCCGCCGACGTCTTCGACAGCAACGGCGTCGCGGCGTCGCGACGTCTCCTCCAGTACCCCGACGTCGTCCTCTACGACGCGCTCTCGCGGCCCGAGTTCGGCCCGATCGCCGACCGCTTCGCGCGCGACGGCGAGGTGTCGGCCGAGGTGCTGAACCGCCGCGTAACTGTACGCGGGTTGTTCTCCATGGGCACCTCGTTCGGCGTCGACGGGACGGTCTTCACCAGCGACCTCAACTACCTGCGGATCAACCCGTTCCGCACGCCGGCGGAGGTCGGCATCGGCCTCGTGCGCCTCGTGCCGGGCGCAGACCCGCGCGCCGTCCAGGCGGCGCTCCGGGCGCACCTCCCGCGCGACGTGCAGGTGCTGACGAAGGCGGAGATGCTCGCGCACGAGATCCGCTACTGGGCGTCGGGCACGCCGATCGGCTTCGTGTTCACCTTCGGCGTCATCATGGGGCTGGTGGTGGGAATGATCATCGTCTACCAGATCCTCTTCGCCGACATCGCCGACCACCTGAAGGAGTATGCGACCCTCAAGGCCATGGGCTACGGCAATCGCTACCTGGCCGGCGTGGTCCTGATGCAGGCGGCGATCCTCGCCGCGGTCGGATTCGTCCCGGCCGTCGGACTCTGCACCTGGCTCTATGCCATCGCGGGGCGTGCCACCGGCCTGCCGATGACGCTCGCCCCGGCGCGTGCCGCGCTCGTCTTCGCGCTGACGCTGGTCATGTGCTGGGGCTCGGCGCTCCTCGCCATCCGCAAGCTCCGCGCCGCCGATCCGGCGGACGTGTTCTGATGGGCGGCGAAGTCGTCATCGGCGTCGATCAGGTATCGCACCACTTCGGCGCGGGGGCGCTGCGCAAGCAGATCCTCTTCGAGGTCTCCGCCGAGATCGAGGCCGGCGAGATCGTCATCCTCACCGGTCCGTCGGGCTCCGGGAAGACCACGCTCCTCACCCTGATGGGTGCGCTCCGCGCCACGCAGGAGGGAAGCCTGACGGTGCTCGGGCACGAGCTCCGCGGTGGGCGCGAGGCGACGCTGGCCGAAGTGCGGCGGCAGATCGGCTTCATCTTCCAGGCGCACAACCTCCTGCCGGCGCTGACCGCCACCGAGAACGTCGTCATGGGGCTGCAGCACGGTCACGGGTTGTCGGGGGCGGCGGCGCGCTCGCGTGCGGTCGAGATGCTCGCGAGCGTGGGCCTCGAGGCGCAGGTCGGCGCCCGTCCCGACCAGCTCTCCGGCGGACAGAAGCAACGGGTCGCCATCGCCCGCGCGCTGGCCGCGCGGCCCCGCATCGTGCTCGCCGACGAGCCGACGGCGTCGCTCGACAAGCAGTCCGGACGCGAGGTCGCCGACCGCCTCCACGAGCTGGCGCGGAAGGAGGGGACGGCGGTCGTGCTGGTGACGCACGACAACCGCATCCTCGACGTCGCCGACCGGATCATCCACCTGGAGGAGGGTAGGCTCTCCAGCTTCTCCGAGGCGGTGCGGGCGAGCACACAGCGCCTGCTGACGACGCTCGCCAAGTCGAACCGCGCGGCCGAGGTCACGCGACAGGTGGCGGACATGCCGCCGCCGCAGTTCGTCCGCTTCCTCGCCGACGTCACCGCCGAGGCGCAGCAGCTGGTCGACGTCATGTCGCTCGCGACCGACAAGGCGTTCGAGGTCATGCTCGCGCAGATGATCGAGGTGCTGACGCTCAAGGTGGGGCAGCTGCTCGACGCCGACCGCGTCTCCCTCCTGCTGGCCGACGAGGCGCGCGGCGAGCTGTTCTCGATGGTGGCGCAGGCCGACCCCGACAAGCCGCTGGAGATATGGATGCCCATCGGGACGGGCATCGCGGGGCACGTGTTCCAGACGGCGGAATGGCTGAACGTTCCCGACGCCTACGCCGTGCCGTACTTCAACCCCGACGTCGACCGGCAGACGGGCTATCGCACCCGGAGTGTGCTGTGCGGGCCCGTGGTGAATCCTGAGGGTCGCCCCTTCGCCGTGATCACGCTGCTCAACAAGAAGGGGCAGCCGCAATTCGACGATCGGGACGTCGCCACGCTGCAGGGGCTGGTGGCCCAGCTGGGCGTGGTGCTGTGGACGTGGCACCAGGCGCATCGCGCCCGCCGCGGCGGACTCGACCCGCTGCCCGCGGCTCGGCGCGGCTGATCGAGCTGCTGTCAATTCCTCCATTCGGAGGAATTGACGCGGGAGCGACCACCCCATAGACCATAACCCCCAAGATATCTGTTGTGCATGGGAGCGTGGTCATGCTAGCAAATGCGCCAATGGAGATGAAGGCGCGCGGAGCGGGTGCATCGCGACAACGGCGACGCTCGAGCCTGACGACGCGTGTCCTGATCGCGATCCTGCTCGCCATGGCGGCCTCGCTGCCCAGGCCCGCGACCGTTCGTGCCGGCTGCAACATCATCCCGCCGGTGCAGGAGCAGGCGCTCCCTTCGACACTCGGAAGCGTCGCCAGCCCCATCACGGCTGCCGGGCAGCAGGTCGAGATCGAGCTCGCCTCCGAATGCGACGTGCTGGCGAACGGCAATGCTGCGTACTTCGATCCGAACGCGTCGTCCAACGTCGTCACCATCCGGTTCCTGCCGGCGGGTCCCGGTCAGCCGCCGCCGGTGCAGGTGGAACAAGGGACGATCACCGTGCCGCCAGAAGGATGCGCGTTCGGGAATACGTGCACCATCCTCCGCTTCACGATGCCGGACACGAGGGCACCCGTCACGCCCAACGGCTTCGCCGGGCCCGCCGAGATCACGGTCACGAACGCCCTGGGCGAGGTGGCGCACATCGGACCGCTGTTCGAGCCGCACGCGATCGGCTCGAGCTGCGACAAGCAACCGGAGGGGGTCTTCCAGCAGTTCACCGTGCTGCCTCCGCCGAACGACTTCAAGGACATCGCCAGCCATCTGGCGGCCGGCACCGCGACGCAGGCGCTGGCGACGCTCGACGGCGGCGGCAACCTCCTCGTCCCGATCGATTGGGTGGACGCGCTACCGGCCGGCCCCGGGTTTCCGGTGGCGGCCCTCGTGACCGGCATCCTCAACGTAGATGCGTTCCAGGGAACGCCAGGGCCGATCCACGTGGCCGCGGACGACGTGCGCTCGTTCACCATCGACGCCAAGCCGCTCCCGCCGCTGATCCGGGTGACGGACGCCGGCAACTCGGTCTTCGGCACCTCGGACGCCGCGCTGTCGATCGTTCGCGTCGCCCGGCTGAACGCGCAGGGCCAGCCCAACTTCGACCTGAGCTACCTTCCCGACGTCTCCAGCCACGGGCCGATCGTCCTCAAGTACGATCCGCCGACCAGGATGGACTTCTCGTTGGGCAAGAAGACGTCGGTTCCGCTCGTCGAGCTGAAGACGTCGCCCACCGGCGCCGTCTTCGCGACCGACGAGGCGGTCGAGCACGTCGACCTGAACGGCCCGGTCGGCGTGGGCGACGGTGACCAGACCGACCAGGTCGTGCAGTTCACCGAGACGGCGACCGGGGTCACCACCAACCCGCGGATGGCCGCGTCGCACCTGAACAACCCGATCGTGGGTCCCGCCGCCATCGCCATCGGAGGCAATCTCGCCGCCTTCATCCAGGGCGAGCCGAAGGAGAATGCGGGCGGGCCGAACGGCTCCGACCTGAACGGCAACGGCCAGACGACCGACGACATCCTGCGGGTCTTCACGCTGCAGGGTGCCCAGCGCACCGACGACTCGCGCCTCGCGAGTCTCTTCCCGGCGATCGACCGCAACCCCCTCGCGGTGGACGGGAACGTCGTCTACTACCGCGTGGCTGGCGTACAGGTGGGCTTTCAGGCCGACGGCGTGACCGGTCAGCATGCCGCGGTGACGCGGGACGGCCGCTACTTCTTCAGTACGAACGGCGGCGCGTTCAACTATCAGCGTCGCGACGGGGCCTCTGGTCTGCCGCACGGGCCCGTCGCCGTAAACGCCGCCCTGACCCAGACCGCCGGCGGTCTCGTCGTGACCGGGAATCGTGCATACGCTGCCGTCCCCGGCACAATGCCGTCGTCGGAGTCGAGGGAGTCTACGACGACGCCGACATCGCCCCGCGGTTCCTCAGCGGCGCCGATCACACGCTCCACGACGGTTCCAACCGCGTGTACACCGGCCCGTACAATCCCGATGGGACACGACCATTCCGGGACATCACGATCCGAGGTCTTCAAGGCGTGACGAAACTCGCCGTCACGCCGCCAACGAACGATACGACCGTGCAGCATCCCTACCCGCGCGTGTCGCTCTATGCCCTCGCCCCGGCGAGCCATGCGGTGGTCGCCTTCGACGTGAGCTGGAACTCCCTCGACGAGGCACTGTCCTACTACCAGGTGCCGCTCGCCTACGTGCAGACGCTCTGGGATCACCCCTCCGACTGCCCGCCGTACACGTCCACCGACACATCCGACGGAAGGATTACGTGCCTCGGCCCGATGGCCGATGCACGCAATATCGTCGTGAGCCCGGACGGGCAGAACGCGTACGTCGCGGACTACGGGGGGATCGTCAAGAGCTTCGTGCGCAATGCGCGTTCGGCGACGCTGGTCGAGATGGCCGACGTCTACGTCGTTCATCCCTTCGACCTCGCCGTGAGCCCGGATGGAGCGCAGCTCTACGTAATCGCCGCCACGCAGGACCCTGCCGGCGTCCCAGGGGCCTGGACCTGCCCGCCGTCGACACCCTGCTACACCCTCTACACCTTCAACCGCGATCCGGGCACCGGCGCCCTCGGGCTGGGGGGAATCCGGGCGAACTGGGTGAGGCCCGACGCGGGATCAAAGCTCGTCCTGAGCCCGGATGGGAAGGCGCTGTACATCCCGAACGGCAGCCAAGTGACGACGTTCGCCCGCAACACGAGCACGGGCGGACTCTCGTTCGTCGGTCACGTCTATGTGCCGTCCCAGCTGTTCGCGATCGACGCTGTCGTCAGCCCCGATTCCGAGCACCTCTACGCGCAGAATGCCCAAGGTCACGGCGACCGGTTCTCGCGTGCGAGCACGCTGCGCGCGTTCGACGCGACGACGCAGGCGGACCGGCCGAACGTCAACCAGGGAACGAACCTGGCGGCCGTCGCCGACGGGCGCACGGCCTGGATGCAGCAGGCGCCGTCTTCTCCGTCGCTCTCGTACGTGGCGCTCTACGATTCCCGCAGCGACACCACCGTGACGCTCACGTCGGCGTTCGACTATGCCGAATGCCAGCGCGCTCGCGCTCTCCTCGAAGGCCGTCGTCTTCGTGGGCAAGGTCACGCACCCCGGCGTCGTGGTGATCTCGACGACCCCGCCGTATGCCGAGCATCCGCTCAACGTCCCGGCAATGGACATCGGCGCAACGGACGTCTGCGAGGGTGGCCCGAAGGATGGTGACGCGTGTACCACGGACGCCGACTGCTCACCCGGTGGCCGGTGCGGCGCGGTCGCCGTGTTCACGACTGCGGGCGCCGGCGGGGGGAGCGTGCTCGAGCTCTACCGCGACCTGGATGCTTCCACGGAAGTCGTCGCGTTCAATGGCAACGTCGTCCACAACGTCGTCGACTTCCAGGTGAGCGGGAACATCATCGCCTTCCGCGTGGCTGAGAACGGCGGCGACCTGAATGGCGATGGCGACGGGACCGACGTCGTCATGTTCGCCTACCACCTGAAGAGCCGGCGCACGTTCTCGACCGGCATGGCGGCGAAGCAGTGCCAGGTGGTCGGATGCGAGCCGGGTCTGCCGTACAAGATCCGTGACGGCGCCATCTACTTCACGACGGACGAGGGGGAGCAGAGCTGCACCGTGCGACCGACTTCTCCCGACTGCATTTCCCTCGGCAACCCCAACGACCTCACCCTCGGCGGTCGCGATCTCAACGGCGACGGGCATCTGGGCACGGTCCTCCAGATCTACGGCGACACCGACGGCGACGGCGTCTTCGACCGGAGGACGACTGCCGCGACCACCCCGAACACCGACCAGCTCGACGCCGACGGCGACGGGCTGGGCGACGCGTGCGACCCGTCCCCGACGTGCGCTCCGCTCGATCCGGCGGCCCCGCCGCCGGCGCCCGCCGGCACGGAGCTGTGCCAGAAGGCGATCGGCAGCGCGTCGCGCACGCTCTTCAAGGTGCAGGTCACGGCGCAGCGCAAGTGTCTCGACCGGGTCGTCGGCGGAAAGCTGACCGGGGATCGGGAATCTGCTGTGCCGCGGCGCGCTGCCGAGCGTCGAGCCCGCCGACCTGAAGACGGCGGCCAAGATCGCCAAGGCACGGCTCAAGTTCCAGTCGGTCGTGGGCTCGAAGTGCCCCGATGCCACCCTGGCCCAGCTCCACGCCTGCGGGAGCACGGCCAGCGCGCTCGCCGATTGCGTATCGATCGGCGCGACGGACGCCGCGACCGCGTTGACCATCCTGCTCTACGGGCCGTCTCCGGCGGCCATCGGCGACGGCGCGGCGCTCGCGTGCCAGATGGCCATAGGAAAGGCCGGCGTCACCCAGGTCACGTCGTTTGGGAAGGCGAACGAGGGCTGCCTCGACAAGCTGAACACGGGCAGCGTGACCGGCGACGCGGCGGTGACGTGCCTCGGCGCGTGGGAGACTTCCGGTCCGGTGGCGCCGGCGGACGTCGCCACGGCCGGCAAGGTCGAGAAGGCCGCGACCAAGACCGAGGCGGCGATCGAGGGCAAGTGCTCGATGGCGGCTCTCGACGTATTGGACGTCTGCGGCGGTGGCAGCGCGGCGGGGGTCGCGGACTGCATCCGCTGTGGCGGCTTTGCGCAGGTCATGGGTCTCGTCGACGACGCCTACTGAGTCGAGGGCGGAGGACTCCGCAATGAGATACGTCCGGCTGCTTGCCTGGGTCGTGATCGCCTCCGCCGCGCTGTCCTCTCCGACCCATGCCGTCGTGACGCACAACCGGCTCGCGACGAACCGGCTCGCGACCAACCGGCTGGCAACGAACCGCCTCGCGACGAACCGCCTCGCGACGAACGGGCTCGGGGGCGGCGTGTTGGGTGCCGACCCCTCCGCCCAGGAGCTGCTCTCGACGCCGGAGGGCCGCGACCTCTACAGCTACGTCGTCAGCTGCGCGCTGCCAGCGGGGACGCAGATCCAGGCGACGATCCCCGGGGCACCCGACACCGACCCGAACTCCGATCCGCCGTACACCTGCGCGAGCGAGCAGTGTGTCTTCTCGGGGTCGATCGGACTGGAGCCACGGTGGGCCGAGCACAAGCTCGGCCGGAGCGGGCAGGGCTGGATCAGCGCGTGTCTCCTCGCGCGCGTGAACGCCCACAACACCGTCGAGCCCATCTCGATGCGCGGCAAGAACCGGGCACTGGCGGTGGCGCCCGGCGAGACCTCCGCGTTCCCGCTCCAAGAGGGAGCGTTCTACGGCAACGTGTTCACGGCAGAGCCCGATCCGATCGACTGGCATGCGTGCCGCGGCCAGGATCAGGCGGCGGGGGAGACGGGTGGACTGGTGGATCGCGACTGCGCGGAGGCCGACCCGACCGATGCGACGCTCACGCAGTGCGGGTTCGACTGGGCGGGCGACTGCGTCGACTACACGCCCGTGTTCCCCAGCCCGTACGCCTGTAAGAAGATCGACCCCGCCGCCGGCTTCTACGGCAGCTGCCACGCCGTCTCCGGCCTGAAGAAGTGGCCCCACGCGAAGGCGTACCGGGAGGTCATCACCACGTACGTCATGCCGTGACCGACGCTAGGCGCGGCTCCGACCGGTCAGGACGCGCGCGGTCGCGCCGACGAGCAGGCCCACCACCGCACCGGTGGTGACGTTGTCGCGCATTCACGTGAAGCCGCAGCCGGGCGTCGCGAGCGCGAGCATCCCGGGCGGCAGCATGAGCAGCACGCCGTAGAGGGGGCCGCGCACCCACCAGGTCGCGGGCCAGACGCCGCAGCCGACCATGAACCCGATCAGCAGCCGCGAAGCGTAGTACGTCCAGACGGCGACCGGGCCGTTCAGGCGGGCCATCGTGAGCTTCTCCGGGATCGGGCCGTGGAGGAGCCGCGGCAGCCAGCCATAGGCGAGCCCTGCGAGGGTGCATGCCGGGAGATAGAGCGCGCGTCTTTGCGCGTTCAGACTACGCTCGCGACGTTCTGCGGCCCGTCCCGGGCGCGAGTTCCGGAGTCGCCGGGGGAACTTCCGAGGCGAGCACCACGCCGTCGCGTCCATGCTCCCGCGGATCCGGAGTTCGCTGGAGTACATGCGCGACGAGCTGGCCGCGGCTCCGTACCCCGAAGCGACGATAGAGGGTCGTCACGTACTGATGGACCGTGGCACGGCTGAGGCCGATCCGGGCGGCGACCTGTTTCTCGCTGTCGCCCTCGAGCAGGCACGCGAGCGTCTGACGCAGTCGTGGCGAGAGCTGCTCGAGGCCGGGCTCGGTGGCGCTCACGAGTGGACCACGAATCAACCGGCCGAGCTCGGCGTGGAAGAACTCCAGAAGCCGTCGCTCGCGGGGTGAGAAGTCCCGATCGCCGATCGCCCGGTTCAACGCGATACCGCTGATGGCCCCGTCGTCGGACACCTGGAACACGGAGGTGAGCACGTCGTCGATCCCGCCCATCCTCCGATACTTGCTGGCGAGGGACCCGTGCCACGCGGCGTCGGGGACGAGCTCGCGGCGGGTTCGCGTGATCAGCCTTCCCGGCAGCCGCTGTATCGCCAGGAAGATGGGATCGCTGCCGGGTTGTGCCGTGCGGTGATAGGCGTGGAACGCCTCCTCCGGTGCGGGGTCGCAGCTCACGCTGTAGGCTGAGATGGGCTCGAGCGGACGGGTCGGCCGGTCCCACCACCCCTCGCCCCCGGCGGCCTGGAGGACCCCGAAGAGGACGTACAGGCCTTCGAGCATCCGCCGGTACCAGAGCGACGGATTCCGGCCGAGGTCGCGGCAGTCCCCGATGAGCCGGTAGGCATCCCGGACGTCGCGCACGCGTAGTGAGTCGGCCTTCGTCATGGCGAAGCTGTCAAACCAGAAACGTTCCAGGGAGAGGCTACTTCCGGCGTGTCACCGGCGTCAAGGGACGATTCCGGGACTGTGCATGCCGGCTTGACGGTCTTCGACGCCGGGTGTCACAGTCGAAACGATGCGCGCACGATCCGTCGGCTCCTTCTTTTCCGTACTCGTTCTCCTCCTCGCACCCGGCAAGGGCACCGCCCAGGTCCAGGTGATGGGCAGCCCGTTCGTGAACCAGCCCAACGTGTCGATCGGCTGCGAAGCGAAGCCGATCATCGCCGATACGCAGGGGAACTTCGGGCTCTTCGCTTCGGGCGTCCCCGACTGCACGTGGCGGCAGTCGGGCGTCTTCGGCGTCGTCTCGGGGGACACACGGTTCAGCTCGGTGCCGGGTGACGGGCGCATCATCCGCGTCGACGTGCTCTCGGGGGCGAATCCGGCACCGCTGCGCTTCGCCATCTTCCGGCAGCTCCAGACGCCCGGGTTCGGCGGTGTTCAGCAGTGCTGCTTCTTCGTCGGCGAGAGCCAGACCGTGCAGCCGACGCCCGGCGTCTCGAGCTTCCTCGTCGACCTGCCGGTCGTGCGCAACACGATCAACGGGTACCAGGCGGTCGACCTGATCGGCATCAGCGCCGGGGCGGGGACCGGCAGCCTGCCGCTGCACTCGACGGGCCGGAACAACTCCTTCCAGCTGACCGAGTTCGGCTCGGTGAACGCCGGTTTCTTCTACCCGCGCCTCGGCGCCGACCCGAACGACGTCGGCGGCGGGCGACGTGAGGACGGCATCCCCGGCATCGAGGTCCTGATCCAGTGGACGTGGTGCCCGGCCGCGGCCGGGGGCACCGGTCCCGGGGTATGCGGCGTCGCCGGCGGCGGTGGTGGCGGCGGCGGCGGTGCGGCCGGTCCGGCGCTTCGCAGCCAGACGCTGCCGGTCGCGAACGGGCAGGCGCTGGCGGACCTCATCTGCAACGGGAACGCCGTCTGCAAGGGGCAGCTCGCACTGCTCGCGGCGGGGGGGCGGACCCGAGGAGCCATCACCGCGGCGAAGGTGACGCTCTTCGGCCAGCGGAAGTTCAAGCTCCAGCCGGGCGCGACGACCACGCTCAAGCTCAAGTTGAACGCGAAGGGCAAGAAGCTGCTGAAGGCGAGCACGAGCGCGACGGTGACCGCGCGTATCACGCCCAAGGGTGGTACGGCCTTCACCGTCCCCGTCACGCTGGTGCGCTGACCCCGTCAGCGGACGAAGTAGGTCTTCAAGCCGAGGCGCGACGGTGCGGCCCGTCCCCACCGCGCTGGCGCCGGAGGCGGCGTCGGCGGAATGACGTCACAACCGGTGTCCTCGTCCATGCAACAGATGAGCTTCGCCTCGCCCACGACGATGGGTCCGGGGGGCGGCTCGCACTCGAGGCAGAGCTCGCGCGTGCGCTCGTCGTTGCAGTCGATGACGTCGCGGCTGGGCGTTGGATCGTTGTCGACGGCCCCGGCGCTTCCCGCCAGTATGCCGAGGCCGAGCGTCATCGCGGCCATGGTGTGCGTTCGCATGGGTGCGGTCCTCCTGCCGGTCTGACGCAGCAGGCGGCATGCCATCACCGTTCGGCACGTCGGACCTGGCCGATGGAGGGGGGCGATCGCAGACCAGATCGAATCGACATATCGATTCGACCCGAGACACGGCCCTGTTTGTGACTCACGGAGTGGGCCCGCATACACTGTAGGCCATGCGGTGGAGTGGATGGGTGGGGGTAGGGGTCGTCTGCGCCGGTATTCTGGGGCTCGCAGGAGGGATCCCGCGCACGCGCAGACCTCGTGTGCGGCGTCGTCGACGTGCTCGGCCGAGCAGCACACCTTCACGTTCACCAACAACTGCAGCCATCCGGTCTGGCTGGCGCAAGCCGGGAACGTCGTCGGCAACATCGTGGTGGGCGGTCGGGCGTGCACCACGGCGCAGGAGTGCTGCGTCCCGTTGCCCGACGGCAGCAGCGACTGCGCGGGCGTCGCGTGCACGAACGGCTACTGCACGCAGCTCAACTGCACGAGCGACGCCGACTGCCCGCGCCCGGACATCAGCTTCTGCAACGTGTCGTCCGGCGCCGCGTGCGGCGGCGATAACGACTGCCCCGCGATCGCGTGTCCGAACGGCGCCGCCGACTGCCCGCCGGGGGCGACCTGCACGGCCGGGGTCTGCACGGGGCTCTGCCAGGGCGGCAGCATGCGCCTGCGCGAGCGCCGGCCCCGCCTGTCCCGGCGCGGGCGCGGTCTGCGACACCGGGTCCCCCGGGCAATGCCAATCCCTTCGGCTTCTGCGCCGGCGGCGTCTGCCAGTACCGGGTGGTCGCACCGTCCGACTGGCAGCTCACACCGGGCGAGACGACGTCGCTCTGCATGCCCGTCGGGTGGGGCGGCGTCTTCTGGGGACGCACGGGATGCACGCTCGCCGGGAACACGCTCACCTGCGACACGGGTCAGTGTGGGACGCCGGGCCGGCTCGAGTGCAGTGGCGCATCCAAGGGCGCGACGCTGTTCGAGGGCACGTGGGACAGCGGCACGACGCCGACCGACTTCTACGACGTCAGCCTCGTCAGCGGGTACAACCTGCGGGTCGTCGCGCAGTCGTGCGGCACGGGCGTCACCTGCGAGCGCAGCGGCCAGGCGGCCGACGGCGTCGCCGGTTGCACCGGCGGCGACCTGAACGCGACGTGTCCGGGCCCGCTCGCGGTGACCGGAGGCCTGCAACTGCGGCTCCGACGCCGACTGCGACGGCGTCGCCGGCGCCTGCCAGAACGCGCTCTGCACCAACAAGATCGTGCGTGGTCCAGTGCATGGATCCCTGCGACGCGTGCACCGCGAACGCGAACGCGCCGGGGCTGAACTGCGCGGCGAACCAGGACCTCTACTGCTGCAACGCGACCGTCGCGAGCCCCGACCTCGGCAACTCCTGCAACAAGGGCAGCTGGACCTGCTTCAGCGACGGCGACTGTCTCTCGGGCACGTGCCAGGGCAACGTGTGCGCGCCGGCGAACGACGTCTGCTCGGCCGGGACGTGCCCCGGTGGCCCTCCCGCCGCCAACTACTCGTGTCAGGCCGTTTCCGGCCTCGGCGACCTCTGCCTGCCGCCGGCCGACTGCTGCGGCGCGTACAACCCGAACTGGATCGCGGCGGCGACGACCGCCGGCGGCGGCGCGCAGCCCTACGCGACCACGTTCAACCAGGCGTGCCCGTCCGCCTACGCGTTCCAGTACGACGACATCGTCAGCAGCTTCCAGTGTCGTTCGACCGGCAGCGCCGGTCGGCTACGAGGTGAGCTTCTGCGAGCCCGGAACCGATCGCCGGGCAAGGACGGCTGCTCCGGCGCCGCGACCTTCGCGTCCGTCGCATGCCGTGCGGGCCGCATCGCGACGCGGATCGACGACACCGTGACGTTCCCGAAGATGCGGCGGAAGCTCGGCAAGCTCGCCGCGAAGATCCAGAAGAAGGTCGGCCAGGCCGAGACCTTCGCCGGTCGCGGCAAGCGGGGGAAGGTGCGGCCGTGCACTGATGCAGGCGCTCCACGCCTCGCGGATGATGGAGAGGCAGCTCGGGACGAAGAAGGCGCGGCGGAAGATTCCCGACGGCGCGCGCGCGCCATTGCTCGAGCGCGCGACGACGCTGCGGGCGGACCTGGCCGCGCTGCGCCAGGCGCAGCGGTAGCACTTGACCGCGAGCCGCCGAGGGCGGCAAAGGTCGGGCGGACCATGGAGCCCGACCTCTCCCGCCTCGGCGACGCGCGCATCTTCATCGATCGCGCGGCGTACGCCGACCCCGATGCCTGGCACGCCGCGGCCGAGCGCCTGCGCCGCCACGATCCGCTGCCGCTCGTCGCGGTCGACGGCTTCGTGCCCGTTCCGCGCCGTCACGCGCCACGCCGACGTCGGCGGCGGTCGAGCGCAACCACGCGCTCTTCTGGAACACGCAGCGACTCGGTGCTGCTGCCGCGGGCGCAGGTCGAGCGCAACCGGCAGCTCGGGATCGACATCAAGACGCTCATCCACATGGACGGCGCCGAGCATCGCGCCACCGCGAGCGCTCACCAACGACTGGTTCAAGCCGGCGAACCTGCGGAAGGAGCTCGGCAGCGCGTGCCGGTCGCTCGCGCGGCGCTTCGTCGACCGCATGCTCGAGCACGACGGCGCAGTGCGACTTCGTCCGCGACATCGCGCTCTACTACCCGCTGCACGTCATCCTGAGCATCCTCGGCGTGCCCGAGAGCGACGAGCCGCGCATGCTCGAGCTGACGCAGAAGGTCTTCGGCGGCGAGGATCCCGACGTCGGCGGCCAGCCGGGGCGAGGATGCCGGTCGGGATCATGATGGCGGCGCTCCAGGACATGGCGGTCTACTTCAAGGGCATCACCGACGACCGGCGCGCGCAGCCGACCACGCGACATCGCCTCGACGATCGCCAACGGCACCATCGACGGCCAGCCGCTCGGCGACCTCGAGACCGCCGGCTACTACGCGATCATCGCCACCGCCGGCCACGACACGACGTCGAGCTCGCTCGCCGGCGGCCTCGAGGCGCTGATCCGCAACCCCGAGCAGCTGCGGGCGCTGCAGGACGATCCCGCGCGCATCCCCAACGCCGTCAACGAGATGATCCGCTGGGTGACGCCGGTGCGCCACTTCATGCGCCAGGCGCAGGACGACTACGGCGCTCGGCGACGTGCCGCTCCGCGCCGGCGACTGGCTCCTGCTGTCGTACCTGTCCGCGAACCGCGACGACGACGTGTTCGCCGATCCGTTCCGCTTCGACATCGCGCGGCGCGAACGCCGACCACCATCTCGCCTTCGGCATCGGCGTGCACTTCTGCCTCGGCGCCCACCTGGCGCGCATGGAGCTGCGAGGCGTTCTTCCGCGAGCTGCTGCCGCGGCTCGAGCACGTCGAGCTCGCGGGCGAGCCCGAGTCGATGGCGACGACCTTCGTCGGCGGCCCGAAGCGTCTGCCGATCCGCTACCGGCTCCGCCCCGGGGCGTGATGTCGCGCCGGGCACTGCTGGGAGCTGCGCTCGGCGTCGCCTCTTTCGCCTACCTGCTCGCGTGGCCGCCGACGCTGAACCCCGCGGACGAGAGCTTCCTCCTCTACGGCGCCAAGCGGGTGTGGCAGGGCCAGGCGCTGTACCGCGACTTCTTCGACTTCCTGACGCCCGCCAGTTTCTACCTGTACGCACTCGCCTACGCCGTGGGCGGCGTGTCGATCACCAGCGCCCGCGTCACCACGGCGCTCGTGAATACGCTCGCGGTCGTGTGTACCTACGCGCTGACGTTGCTGGTGGCGACGACCGGCGAGGCGCTTCTCGCTGGGATGCTGGTGGCCGTGATCTGCGTGCCGATCTGGAGCATGGCCAGCCATCATTGGCTGGCCACCGCGTTCGGTCTGGCGTCGGCGGCGATCCTGCTGGCCCCACGGTGGGCGTCGTCGGTCCGGGCGCGACCCTTCGGGGCGGGCGCGCTCGCCGGGCTACTGGTGTCGACGCATCAGGGCCGCGGTCTGCCGCAGATACTGTGGATGCTCATGGCCGTGGGCCTGTCGCTGTTCGGACGGGAAGGGCGAGTCGCCTGCCGGCGCTATGTGCGCGAGCTCCTCTGGGTGGCGCTCGGTGGTGCTGCGGTGTGCGTGCCCGTGTTCGGGTACGCCATCTGGCGCTCGTCCATCCACGAGCTGGTCTACGCCACCCACACGTGGGTGCTGAGCAACTATCGTCGCTACAACGTGGGCTGGTCGCCGTGGGCCGCCTACGGCCCGCTCTGGCAGGACGTGCTCCGCTACGGCTCCCTGCGGTTCTTCAAGGCGATTCCGGGCCTCCTGCTCATCGAGGGCGTGACCCTCGGATGGGCGGTGGCGCGCGTCGGACTGGCCATGCAGTGGGTGCGCCTCGCCGTGCTGCTGCTCGCGATCTCCGCCGTTGCGGGCATCGTCTATTTTCCCGACGTCGTCCACGTCGCCTTCATCGCGCCGTTCGCCCTGGTCGTCGCCGGAGGGATGATCCACCGGCTCCGGGCCGCGCTCCCCGATGCACCCCTCGTGAACGTCGTGGTCCGCGTCGGATGGGCGATGGCGCTCGTCGCGGTGCTCGCCAAGGGATGGTTCAACGTCCGACTCGCGGGGGAGGCGCGGCCGGTCCGCTTCGAGACGGCCTTCGGCACGCTCGCCGGCACGGCGCCGGGGGTGGCGCTGCTGGAGGAGCTGCGCACGACGTTGCTGACGGATCCGACCACGCCCGCTCACGTGCTGGCCTACACCACGGACGCATGGCTCTATCTCGCCCTGCCTGCCGAGAATCCGACGCGATTCGCGCTCTTGCGCCCGATCTACAACTCGCCGGAGCAGTACGAGGAGGTGATCGGTCAGCTCGAACGAGACCCGCGGGCGCGCGTCGCGGTGAACGCGCTGACGGTGGGTCCCGGGTATCCCCTCGTCGCCCACCTGGAGACGTCCTGGCGGCGGGTCCGGGACATCGGCCTGCCCACGCTCCCGGGCGTGCCCCTCTGGCGGATATACGAGCAGGCCGCCGGCGGCTGAAGTCAGCGGGAGACGGGGGCCATCGTGAGTCGCTCGATCTGCCCGTCGTCGCGCCGGTGGAGCGCGGCGTTGTAGCTCGACTCGCCGCGATGATGCCGGGCATGGGGCCGTCCGAACCCCACGATCGCACTGATGCGGTAGGCGGAGCGTGTCGGGTCGGAGGGCGGCGGCGCCGAGTGCACGGTGTCGCCGTAGTGGAACGTCACGTCGCCCGCTCGCGCATGGAAGTGCGTTCGCGGCAGCGCACCCCGGCACTGCGGGTCGTGCGCGTTGAAGGCGGTCTCCCGCGAGCCCGGCAGGAACGCCAGCTCGCCCGACGCCGGCGAGCCTTCGGTGAAGAACACCGAGGCGACCGCCGTCGGGCAGATCGCGGCGTGGCCGCCCAGGCCACAGTCGCGGTGCCATGGGAGGTCACCGAGGCCGTCGCTGACGCCGGGACGCTTGAAGATGACGGCGACGCCGTCTCCCTCCCCGCGCTGGTGTACGAGCGGCGCGTCGGCGAGTGCGGCCAGCGCGAGCAGCCGGGGATCGGTCCGCAACGACGCGAGCCGCTCCTTGGCGGCGCCGCGTGTCACTCTGCAGAGCACCTTCTCGGCCGATGCGACCTCTCCCCACCACGAGAGGCGATCGCCGGGCTTCGCCTCCCTCCGCAGCGCATCGGCGTCCGCCAGGAACGCCATCACTTCGTCGTCCGAGAATACCCTGCGCACGAGGAGGTATCCCGCGACGCGGAGGAAATGCGCCATGTCGGCGGGGTCGTCGCGCAGGGTGAAGGCGCGGTCGACGTCGAGCGGACGACCGAGACGATCGCGCAGCAGCGCGCATGCCGGATCGTACGATGGCCGACCGTGGTAGAGGGCGCGCAGCGGCGTTTCCCACGCCATGAAATCGCCGGCGTTGCCAGGGGCGCAGCGAACGCGATCGGCATAGACGAGTCCCGCCGGTGCCTCGAGATCGTGCACGAAGCCCTGCCAGCTCTCGAGGTCCATCTCCACGACCGTCGCGGCATCGGCGCCGGGAAGCACCTCGACGCGACCGTCCCGGGAGCGATAGGTGAACGCGCCGCCGCCCACGATCGAGATGGCGATGCTCGCGAGGTGCGCGGCCGCTCGCCCGGCCATGGCGCCGCGCTCGGTCGTCGCCCAGACGGCGAGCCGGTCGCGATGGAACGCTTCGAAGTCGACGGGAGGGAAGCCGTCGGGCAGCGCCATGCTCGGGCCTGGTAGCACGACGGTCGGCGAAGCCGAACGCCGCAGCGCGTCGACCCCTGCTACGAGCTGCCGCGCACGCGCCGGCGGAGCGCGTCCTCGCCGAGGGGGCGCGGATCCTTCACGCGCAGGCTCTCCGCCCATTCACGCGCGAAGTCACGCTGCCAGCGCCAGTTGAGCCCCGCCGTCAGCAGCATCGCCAGGCAGGCGCCGATGGTGGCCAGGGCCATGTCCTTCTGCGCGTCCCAGGGGTCGCCCTGTGTGCCGAGATAGGCGACGCCGAGCTCGCCGCCGAACACCTCCGCGGCGCCCCACTCGATGAGCTCGTAGAGCATCGACGTCGCCATCGTGACGTCGAGCGGGAGGTAGTAGCCCCAGAACCCACGCACGTAGGCCACGCGCAGGAACACCTCACGGATCGGGTACGCCAGCAGGAGCCCGTAGGCGAAGTGGACCAGCCGGTCGTAGTGGTTGCGCTCGCCGCCGGCGAGCATCGGGAACCACCGGTCGTAGGGCACCTCGGAATACGTGTAGTGGGCGCCGATCGAGTGGAGACACAGGAACACGAAGATCAGCGTGTAGGAGACGCGCGAGAACGGCAGCGCGTGACGCGTCGCCACGAGGACACCGACCCCCGCGAACATCAGGGCGTTCTCGAGCGCCCAGTCGGCGCGATCGTGCGGTGCGATGCCGAGCAGCACCACGATCACGACGAGCAGGACGAAGAGCGTGCGTCGGTAGCGCTCGTGCGCGGTGGCGTGCGTCCCCCGAGCCATCGGCGGCACCGTACGGGGAGTCGGCGCCGTTTGCCAGCCTCAGATCAGAACTGCGGCCCGGTGCAGGGAGCGCCGGCGCAGACGTCACGCACCACGCCGTCGGGGTGCCAGAAGCCGTCCTTCAGCTCCTGGACCGCCGGGATGCGCGGCGTGTCGTCGTGCGGGTCGTGCCCTTCGCGCGGCGCGAGGTTCTCGAGCGGTGAGAGCGCCGCGCCCGTGTCCCAGAGGAAGTAGGCGGAGCGGTTCCACGGATAGCGCGGGATGGGTGTGATCCCCCAGCCATGCTCGCCGCCGTGCTCCCGGTCCGGGGCCGTGTAGGGGACGTGGCCGGCCGCGCCCATCGTCCGGGCCTCGACCTGGAGCGCGTACTCGCTCACCTGATGATCGCCCACCGCGCCGAGCAGCAGGACCGTGTGCCGCGGCGTCCGCCGGTACGGCCTGCGCGTCAGATGCTGCGCGTAGCCGTTGGTCTCGCCGCGATCCCAGAGCATCTGCACGAGGTTCAGGGAGAGCAGCTGGGTGAAGGGATCCGGATAGCTGACGTCGAGGAAGAGCTTGTAGAGGTCGAAGTCGACGCTGCGGTTCAGCAGCGTCGAGTAGTTCATCCCCGCCTCGCCGAGGACGCAGCGACGGAAGTCGCGGGCGACGGCGCAGAGCGCGCCACCCAGGATCGCGCCCTGGCTGTTGCCGTCGAAGTACAGCTCGTCGGTCTTGAGCAGCGGGCGGCCGCCCACCTGGAAGGCCGGGTTGGCCGTGAACCCGGACGGATGGCGCATGAGGCGACCGAGGAAGAGGAAGTTGAGGAGCCCCTGCTGCAGGCGATCGGCGAGCGTGGAGAAGCGCGACAGGTCCTGCAGGACCGCGATCGCGTTGCCGACGTCGGCCTCGGACATGCCGATCCAGTCGGTCGCGCAATAGGCGACGTTGTAGGTGTCGCTCATCGGGCGGACCAGCGAGCCGTTCACCTCGCCCTGATCGCCGAGGAGGCCGTGTCCGTACAGGCTCATCCGCGCCGGACTCGTCTGCGCGCTCGGCGGGATGTTGCAGGTGAAGGTCGCGACCCAGGGCGCGGGCTGCCGGACCGGGAGCCCGGCGGCGTCGAGCACGTAGCCCTGGCCGGGGCCGCCGTCGCCCGTCAGGTAGAGCGGCACCTCGAACGTCCCCATGACCCGCCGCCAGATCTCCGGACGCGGCTGATCCTCGATGGAGGTGATCGTGAATACCGGCGCGCGGTCGCCGAGCCATTGGAAGGCGTCGTCGCGCATGTGCAGCATGCGCCCGGCGATGCTCCGCGACGCTCGCGACGGTGAAGTCCCACGCGAGCTGCAGATCGTCGCGCGCGACCCCGGCGCGGCCGAGCGTGCGGAAGAGGTTCTCCATGTGCTCGCGCCGGGACTCGAACGTGTCGTCCGTCGTGCAGACGCCGTCGCGATAGGCGGCGAAGGCGGGCGAGGGCGGCACCGCGGTGCCCGTCCCGTCGACGAGATGGCGCACCGCCACGACGTAGCGATGTCCTTCGAGGAAGTTCGTCGCCGGACGGACGATGAGCGCGCGATTCCCGGGCGGCGACGTTCATGTCCTGGTCGACCCAGACCGGCCAGCGCTTCCCGTTCCTGGCGTCGATGACGACGACGGGCGAATCGGGTTCGAGCGAGCGGCCGATGTCGGTGAGCGCGGGCGTGGCCGACGACACGATCGGCGGTTGGCATCCATACGATCATGGCCGAGCCCGGGCTGAAGCCGTCGCTGCGATTGAGCTCGGTCGCATCGAGCGGGCGTGCCGCCGATGTTGGTCGGCAGCGACAGCGGATCGAACCGCAGGTGTCGGCCGCCCCCGGGGCCGCCGTCGCGCACGGCGAAGTAGTCGTTCGGGAAGGGCAGGAGGCAGTGCTCCGGGACGAGCGGGTCGCACCGCGACTGCAGGGACAGGTCGATGCCCAGGGCCGCGGGACTCTGGGGGTGATCGCAGTCGGCCGCGAACGCGGGGCCGGCCAGCAGCAGTGCGAGCAAGAGAGCCTTCATGGCGGGGACACTACGCGATCGCGGGCCTCGGTGTCGATGGTACTTTTGTGGGTGTTCACGGGGCGCCAAGTGTGGCATCTGCGGCCCATGCCGGACGTCATCGACTTCGTCGTCAACCGCACCGACCTCCGCCAGTGTGCGGTCGAACGGCACCCCGTGCCCGACGCCGGGGCGCTCCGACCCGGGCAGGTGCTGGTGCGCATCGACCTGTTCGCCTTCACCGCCAACAACGTCACCTACGGGACGGTCGGGGAGATGATCGGCTACTGGAAGTTCTTCCCCGCCCGCGAGGGTTGGGGGCGTATTCCGGTGTGGGGGTTCGGCGACGTGGTCGTGTCGCGGAACGAGGCGCTTACCGGTGGGCGAGCGGCTCTACGGGTACTGGCCGATGTCGACCCACGTCGTGCTCGACGCCGGTCGCGTCACCGCCGGAGGGTTCGTCGACGAGGCGCCGCACCGCGCGGACCTGCCACCGATCTACAACCAGTACACGCGCTCGTCCGCCGATCCCGTGCACACCCGCGAACGCGAGCCGCGCGTCGCGCTCTTCCGCCCACTGTTCACGACCTCGTTCCTTCTCGACGACTTCCTCGCCGAGGAGGCCGATTTCGGCGCGCGTCAGGTCGTACTGAGCAGCGCCTCGTCGAAGACCGCACTGGGTCTCGCCTTTCTGCGACGCGCCCGTGGCGGCGTCGAGATGATTGGCCTCACCTCGCCCCGAAACGCCGACTTCGTCCGCGGAACTGGATACTACGACCGCGTCGTCGACTATGGCGCCGTCGCCGATCTGCCCGATGCGCCCACGGTATTCGTCGACTTCGCCGGCGACGGGACGGTGCTGGAGAGTGTCCACCGCCACTTCGGCGATCGCCTGCGTTTCAGCTCGCAGGTCGGCGTCACCCATTGGGAGCAGATGTCGGCACCGGCAGGTCTTCCCGGACCGGCGCCGGTCTTCTTCTTCGCCCCCGACCGGGGGCAAAAGCGCATCCAGGAGTGGGGACCGGCCGAGTTTCAGCGACGGGTCGGCGAGGCGACGGCGCGCTTCCTCGACTCGACTCGCTGGCTGCGCGTCGTCGAAGGTCGGGGTCCGACTGCCGTCGAGCGCGTCTACCGCGCCATGGTCGACGGTGCGATCGATCCGGCGGAAGGGCACATCCTGACGCTCTCGGCGTAGACGTCGAGCGGTCGTGACGAGCCGGCGCGCCGCATGGTACCGTCGCCGCGTGGCTTCGAGCAGAGATGGATATGGTGGTGTCGTGTCGGGGGCGCTCGCCGTCGCGTTGGCAATGCTCCTCGTCCCCGCTCCGGTGCGCGCGGCGGGGGGCATCGTGGGCACGGGGTCCGCGGCGAGCTGCACGGAATCCGCGTTCAGTACGGTCTTCCAGAACACGCAGGCGACCGGCGGCGGCACGATCACGTTCGACTGCGGCGCTGCGCCGCACACGATCGTGCTCAGCGGCTACAAGGCCGTCTCCACGAACACGGAGATCGAGGGCGGCGACGTGATCTCGCTCAGCGGCGGCGATGCGACGTCGCTGTTCCAGGTGTTCTCGACCAAGACGCTGACGCTTCGGAACATCGTCCTCACGCGAGCCTCCGGTCTGTACGGGGCGGTCGAGAACTTCGGGACCCTCGTCGCGGTCGACGTGCGCTTCGAGCGCAATACCGCGGCCGACTCCGGCGGGGCGATCCTGAGTCATGGGGACCTTCAGCTGACGAACACCGTCGTCGTGACCAACACGGCCGGCGAGTCCGGCGCCGGCATCCTGACGGACGGCGGCACGACCACGATCACCACCAGCCGGCTTGCCGACAACGTCGCCGCCGTGGGTGGCGGCGGCGGCCTGTTCATCGTGGGAGGCACGGTCACCGTGACGCGAAGCGCGATCACGGGAAACGTCGCCGCCTTTGGCGGCGGGGTGCGGCAGGAGGCCGGTGTCCTCACCGTCACGGACGTCACCCTGTCGGGGAACGGCTACGGTCCCGGCGGTGCTCGCGTCACGATGGGGGGCGGCGCGCTCAGCTGGGGCAACGGCAACGCGACGCTGACCAACGTGACCATCAGCGGCAACTTCGCGAGGAACGGCGGTGGATTCGATCACGACGCCGGGACGACGACCCTGACCAACGTCACGATCAGCGGCAACGAGGCGATCGGCGGTGGAGGCTTCGATCAGGGTGGCGGCAGCGTCGACCTGACCAACGTCACGATCATCGGCAACCGCGCGCCGTCCACTGCCGGCGGCATCGCGAACCGTGCCGGTACGCTGACGCTGACGAACACTGTGCTCGCCGACAACACGGCCCCCAACATGGGTGCGGCTTCCAACTGCAACCGGACGGTCGCGCCCGCGGCCGCGAGCTTCGACCTTTCGAGCGATGCGACCTGTGGCTTCGGCGCCGGGCGCGACGGCCTCACGCTGCCGTTCGGCGCGCTCGGCGACAACGGCGGATTCACCGCGACGCACGCGCCGCTGCCCGGGAATCCAGCCGTCGACGGGGGGACCGGCATGGGGTGCCCGGCGACGGACCAGCGCGGCGCGCCGCGGCCGTTCGGGGCGGCGTGCGACGTCGGCGCGGTGGAGTTCGATCCGAACTTTCCCCCACCGTCGACCACCACCACGCTACCGGGCGGCTGTGCTGTACTGAGCGACCAGTTCGCCGCCGCCGACTGCGCGCTCGCCGAGCTGCTCGATCCGGCGTTGTGCGCGCCGGAGGTCATCGACCGGAAGCTCGGGAAGACCATCACGACGATGGTCGGCCGGGCGCGGAGGGCCGTCAGCCGGGCGGGACAGGCGACGAAGGCGAAGAAGCTCGCCAAGCTCGTGCGGCAGGCGACCCGACAGCTCGACACGATCACCCGGAAGGCGGCGAAGGCGAAGAAGACGCCCGCGGCGTGCCGCGCGACGCTGGCGATACTGGTCGGCGAGCGCCGGCAGCTCGTGGGCACGCTCTCCGCGCCGTGACGTCACCGGCATCGCCGCGGTTGCCCGGACTCCGCGCGCTGCGCGTTCCTGCTTCCGCGCTCGACGCGCTCGCCCAGTCGCCGGTCCGCTTCGACGCGCTGGTCGGCGAGACCGACGACGCGTGCCTCTTCGTCAAGACCGTCACCATGGACGACGCGGGCGTCCGCGATCAGCGGATCACCCCGGCCTGGCCACACCACCTGCCTGGCGAGCTGGTGATCTCGCTCACCGGCGAGGCCGGCGTGCTGACGCTGCGATACAAGAGACTGGTCGAGCCCGGCTGGCGGGGCCACGGCGTCCGGATCACCGACGCCCGGTTCTCGGCGCCCGTCCTCGTCGGCGAGACGGCCTTCATGCTGGCGTCGCTCGTCCGCCTGCGGCGCATCCGCCAGAGCATCCACACGCGCTTCCGCTTCCGGATGTGGAAGATGGACGCCGAGGGGCGTGAGATCGAGACCTACCGCAGCGAGCAGGACGCGATCTTCCTCCCGCCCGGCTGAGCAACCGCTCCGTCAGTCGGCGACGGCCGTGCGGGCGCTGTTGAAGCTCGGTCGAGACGCCGAGGCGCGCCGCACGTTGCGCCGGGGCGCCAGGAGCGCCTGCTCTGCCAGGGTCACCTCGGCTTCCACGGCCGTCAGCTCGGCCACGAACACCTGCGCGGCCGGCGAGAGCTCTCGGCCTTTCAAGCGGATCACGCCGTAGTTCGTGTGCAGCCACGGAAGGTGGAGCGGCAGTTGGTGCGAGCGCGCCGGCCTCGATTTCGGCGGTGATCAGCGCGAGCGGGGCCAGGCCGATTGCGTCGCTCGAGGCCGCCACGCTCTTGGCGACGCTCACCCCTTCCGTCTTGATGGGCGGTACGTAGTCTCCGGTCTCGCGGTCGACCGTCCCCCCCTTCACGTGTCTGGCGATGAGGCGGTGGACCCGCGCCGGCATCCTCGGGCCGACGAGGGGAAACGCGAGAACGCGCCGCAGCGTCAGCACGCGATCGTCGAGGAGGGGATGCCCGGCGCGACAGAAGAACACGCCGGCGTGCCGCGGGAAGGGCTCGAGGGCCAGTCGGGGATTGCGCGTCATCCCGGCCAGCTCGGCGACGGCGAGATCGAACCGCTTGCCGAGCACCCCGTCGATGAGCTGCCGCCAGTCGGCGACGGTCACGTCGACACGGAGCCCGGGATGTCGCGACACGAGGCGCCCGATCGCGGACCCGAGCGACAGCTCCGCCGGATAGAGACCCGCGCCGACCGACACGTCTCCGGCCTCGAGACCCTGCATCAGGCGGATCGCCCGCTCGAGGTCGGTCGCATCGGACAGCAGGGGCTCCGCGCGCTCGAGGAGCAGGCGGCCGAACGCCGTCGGTTCGGCACCCTTCCGTCCGCGATCGAACAGCCGGACGCCCAACGAAGATTCGAGGGCGGCGATCTGTCGTGACAGCGCCGGCTGGCTCAGGTGGAGCGCATCGGCGGCATGCGCGTAGTTGCCGTGCCGCGCCAGTGCGATGGCGCTCGCGAGTAGGTGGAGGTCGATCACGATGCGGAGGGCGGATCGATAGCATGCAGGTCGAACATTGGACAATCCGGGGCTCCTGCACGATGGGGACTCGCGTCGGCTCGCCTCGACATTGCACGGCGGATGCTCCATGACGTCGCTCGTAGGGTCATCGTACGAAAGGACACACATGCGACGAGCACTGATCGCGTTCGGCCTGTCGGTCACGTTCGCATTCCCGGCGCCCGCCCAGGAGGTCCTGCCGCGGCCCGAGCAGCCCTTCGGCGGCCGCATCGGCATCACCACGCAGGACTCCGTGAAGGACTTCCCCAAGGAGGTCGAGGCGCCGAAGGGCGCTCCGAACATCCTGGTGATCCTCACCGACGACGTCGGCTTCGGTGCGTCGAGCACCTTCGGCGGGCCGATCCCGACGCCGACGATGGATCGGCTGGCGAAGGCTGGGCTGCGCTACACGCAGTTCCACACCACGGCGCTCTGCTCGCCGACGCGCGCGGCGCTGCTCTCCGGACGCAATCACCACTCGGCCGCCACCGGCGTGATCATGGAGGCCGGCACCGGCTTCCCCGGCTACAACACGCTGATGCCGAAGAGCGACGGCACCTTCGCCGAGGTGCTGAAGCAGAACGGCTACAACACGGCCTGGTACGGCAAGAACCACAACGTGCCCGACTGGCACGGCAGCCAGGCGGGTCCGTTCGACCTGTGGCCGACGGGGCTCGGGCTTCGAATACTTCTACGGCTTCATCGGCGGCGACACCAACCAGTGGAGTCCCGCGCTCGTCGAGAACATCAAGCCGATCGAGCCGCCGCACGACGCGAAGGACTACTTCTTCGACGACGACATGGCCGACCACGCGATCGACCGCATCCGGATGCTGAACTCGGTCGCGCCGCAGAAGCCGTGGCTCGTCTACTACGCGACCGGCACCGCGCACGCGCCGCACCACGCGCCGAAGGAGTGGATCGCGAAGTTCAAGGGCAAGTTCGACCAGGGCTGGGACAAGGTGCGCGAGGAGACGCTCGCGCGGCAGAAGCAGCTCGGCGTCGTGCCCGCGAGCACGAAGCTCACCGAGCGCTCCGCCGGCATTCCGGCGTGGGACTCGCTCGACGCCGACCACAAGAAGGTCGCCGCCCACATGATGGAGGTCTACGCCGCCGCGCTCTCGCACGCCGACGACCAGATGGGCCGCGTGATCGATGCGATCGACGAGCTGGGCGAGCTCGACAACACGCTCGTCATCTACATCCAGGGCGACAACGGCGCGAGCGCCGAGGGCGGCCCGAACGGTCTCCTGAACGAGATGACGTTCTTCAACAACATCCCGGAGGACTTCGCGGAAGTGCTGCGCCGCATGGACGAGCTCGGCGGGCCGATGACCTTCAACCACTATCCGATCGGCTGGGCGCACGCGATGGACACGCCGTTCCAGTGGACCAAGCAGGTCGCGTCGCACTTCGGCGGCACGCGCAACGGCATGGTCATCTCGTGGCCTGCGCGGATCAAGGACAAGGGCGGCATCCGCACGCAGTTCCATCACGTGATCGACATCTATCCGACGATCCTCGAGGCCGTCGGCGTCGAGTCGCCGTCGGTGCTGAACGGCGTGCCGCAGAAGCCGGTCGAGGGCGTGAGCATGGCCTACACGTTCGCCGACGCGAAGGCGCCGTCGCGGCATCGCACGCAGTACTTCGAGATGCTCGGCAACCGCGCGATCTACAACGACGGCTGGGTCGCGGCGACCACGCCGCCGACGCCGCCGTGGGTCAGCGGTCGCCGGCGACGTCGATGTCCTCGACTACAAGTGGGAGCTGTACAACGTCACCGAGGACTTCAGCGAGGCCAACGACCTCGCGGCGAAGGAGCCGGCCAAGCTGCGCGAGCTGCAGGACCTGTTCCTGGTCGAGGCGGCGAAGTACAACGTGCTGCCGCTCGACAACTCCAAGGTCGAGCGTCTCGACACGGCGAATCGCCCGAGCCTCACGCGCGGTCGCAACGTGTTCACCTACTACCCCGGTCTGGTGCGCATCCCCGAGGGCGCGGCACCCGACGTGAAGAACAAGTCGTTCCAGATCGCCGCGAGTGTCGAGATTCCCGAAGGCGGCGCGGAGGGCATGTTGCTCACGCAGGGCGGGCGCTTCGCCGGCTGGGGGTTCTACGTGCTCAAGGGCAAGCCCGTGTTCTGCTACAACCTCGCCGGCGTCGAGCGCTACTGCGTCACCGGCAAGGACGCGCTCACGCCCGGCAAGCACACCGTCGAGATGGACTTCAAGTACGACGGCCCCGGCCTCGGCAAGGGCGGCACGGCGACCCTGCTCGTCGACGGCAAGCCGGCCGGCGAAGGCAAGCTCGCACGCACGCTGGCGTTCCGGATGTCGCTCGACGAGACGCTCGACTGCGGCGAAGACACCGGCACGCCCGTCAGCGAAGACTATCAGGTGCCGTTCCGCTTCACCGGCACGATCGGCAAGGTCGCCGTGCACATCGGTGACGAAGCGCTCACCCCCGAGCAGAAGCGCGAGTACGACGAGATCCGCGGCCGGGGCGTGATGGCCGAGTAGCAATGACCGTACGAGCCGGCGTACAGATACTGATCTCCCTCTTCGTTCTGGTGAATCCGCTGGAGGGCATCCCGTTCTTCCTGGCACGGACGGGCGGCATCACCACGGATGCCCGCACCGCGATCGTGCGACGTGCCGCGACGGCGGTCACCATCATTCTGCTCGCATCGGTCGTAACCGGCGCCAAGATCCTCGAGCTCTTCGGCATCCACCTCGCGGCGTTCCAGGTCGGCGGCGGCATCATTCTCTTCCTCATCGCGCTGCAGATGACGCTGGTCGGGGTCAGCAGTGGGAAGAGCGTCGCCCCGTCGGCCGACGACTCCAGCGACATCGCCATCATCCCCCTCGCGATCCCGCTGCTCGGCGGACCGGGCGCCATCAGCGGCGCGATCCTCTACGGGACGCGCACGCAGTCGGTGGAAGGCCTGGGGATCCTGTGTGGGCTGGTGCTGCTGGTCGGGCTCGCGACCTATGCGTCGCTGCGCGCGGCGGAATCGCTTCGTCGCGTCCTCGGCGCCACCGGGATCAACATCGCGACCCGGATCATGGGACTCCTCATCGCGGCCATCGCCGTGCAGCTCACCGTGGAAGGACTCCTCGTGCTGGTGCGGGGCTGACCGACCTTGCCAACGGGCGATCCAGGGGCCAAGGGTCCAGAGCCTGAGGCGGAGGCCCAGCGCCGATGGCTCGTGCCCGAGGCCGGCTCGGGGTACACTCGAATCATGGACCGAGACGCGATACGGGCCTTCGTCGCGCGGGATCGTGACCGGGTCGCGGCGCTACGTCAGGAGTTTCATGCCGCGCGCTACCGAGCGTCTCACGGCACGTCGGGGCTCGAGGCCGGGCGAATGCTCCGGGCGCACGCGCGCAGGGTTCGGCCCGACTGGCCGACCGAGCGGGATCGCGACGACGACCTCGCGCACCACGTCGAGTTGAAGCGTCGCATCGATCGCGCGGTGCATGCGTTCTCCGCTCGCTAAGGCGATCGCGGCGCTCGCCGCGGTGCTCGAGCGGCTCGGCGTCCGCTGGTACCTCTTCGGCGCTCAGGCCGCGCTGCTGTACGGAGCGGCACGACTCACGGCCGACGTCGACGTCACGGTGGATCTTGGCGATCGACAGACCGCTCTGCTCGTGGAAGCCCTCGAGAAGGGGGGGTTCCGGCTTCGGGTGCGCGACGTCGGCGGTTTCGTGGCGACGACCCGGGTGGTGCCGGTGTTGCACCGGCCGTCCGGGATGCCGATCGACCTCGTGTTGGCCGGGCCCGGGCTCGAAGACCTGTTCTTCAAGCGGCGGCGCTGGCGGATCGTCGACGGCGTACGGGTTCCCGTCGCCAGCCCCGAAGACATCATCGTGATGAAGGTCCTCGCCGGACGAGGGAAGGACGAGGACGATGTCGTGGCGATTCTCGCCGCCCGACCGAAGCTGAACGCCGACCTCGTTCGTGCCACGCTCGCCATGCTCGAGCGGGCCATCGACCAAGCCGAGCTGGGTCCGCGGTTCGAGGCACTACTCGTCCGGGCTCGCCGCCGCCCCTCCCAAGACTAGGACTTGGATCGTTCGGCGCCCTGCCGATGAGGGAGCCGGATCGATACGATGCATGTCGAGCACTGGACAATCCGGAGTGGTTGAGGAATGTCCACCGAATTGCGATCCAAGGGGAGGGTCCTGTCGATGATAGAGCGCATCCGGCAACCCGTCGCCGCGGGGCCATCACGGGCGTGCGGCCTCGCTGCGTTGACCGCGGCCGCGGCGCTGATGTGCGCCGCTGGTCCTGTGCGCGCGGCGAACACGAAGCCGAACATCCTCGTCATCTGGGGTGACGACATCGGCCGCGACAACATCAGCGCCTACAGCCTCGGCGTCATGGGCTACAAGACGCCGGGCATCGACCGGATCGCGAAGGAGGGGGCGCTCTTCACCGACGCCTACGCGCAGCAGAGCTGCACCGCGGGCCGCGCGTCGTTCATCCTCGGCGAGCATCCGTTCCGCACGGGCCTGCTCACGATCGGCATGCCGGGGTCGCCGCAGGGCATCCCCGACTGGGCGCCGACCATCGCCGACCTCCTGAAGGCCCAGGGCTACGCCACCGGCCAGTTCGGGAAGAACCACCTCGGCGATCGGGACTCGCACCTGCCCACGGTGCACGGGTTCGACGAGTTCCTCGGCAACCTCTACCACCTGAACGCGGAGGAGGAGCCGGAGACCTACTATTATCCGAAGGATCCCGACTTCAGGAAGAAGTATGGCCCGCGCGGCGTGCTGCACACGTGGTCGGACGGCAAGGGCGGGCAGAAGATCGAGGACACCGGCCCGCTCACCCGCGAGCGGATGCAGACCGTGGACTCCGAGATCTACGACGCGGCGAGCAAGTTCATCGGCGCCGAGGTGAAGGCAGAGAAGCCGTTCTTCGTCTGGTTCAACACGACGCGCATGCACGTCTGGACCCATCTCAAGCCGTCGGCGGAGGGACGGACCGGGATCGGGCTCTACCCCGACGGCATGGTGGAGCACGACGACATGGTCGGCGCGTTGCTCAAGCAGCTCGACGACCTCGGCATCGCCGACAACACGATCGTCGTGTACGGCACCGACAACGGCGCGGAGACGGGGACCTGGCCGGACGGAGGCACGACGCCCTTCCACGGCGAGAAGGGCACGACGTGGGAGGGCGGCTTCCGCGTGCCGATGCTCGTGCGCTGGCCGGGCGTGATCAAGCCGGGCACGATCGTCAACGACATCTTCTCGCAGGAGGACTGGCTGCCGACGCTGCTGGCCGCCGCGGGCGAGCCCGACATCGTCGAGAAGGTGCAGAAGGGCTACGCGGCCAACGGCAAGACCTGGAAGGCCCACCTCGACGGCTACAATTTCCTGCCGTTCTTCAAGGGCGATGCGACGAAGGGCCCGCGCGAGGAGATCTTCTACTTCGGGCAGGGCGGCGAGCTGAACGCCGTGCGCTGGAACGACTGGAAGGTGCACTTCGCGGTCACGAACGGCAACATCGCGACCGCCGTGCGCGAAGTGCCCGGGTGGCCCACGATCGTCAACCTGCGCGCCGACCCCTACGAGAAGGCGCCGCACGAGTCCGGGCTGTACCTGCGCTGGTACGCCGACAACATCTGGTTGTTCGTGCCCGTGCAGCAGAAGCTCCGGAGCTTCCTGATGACGCTGCCCGAGTTCCCGTTCCAGCAGGGCAGCAGCCTGAACGCCGCGGGGATCAACTACGACTCGCTCAAGGCGATGCAGGCCATGAAGCGTCTGCAGGAGCTGGAGAGCCTCCCGGCGCCGCACAACTGACGACGAAGGAGCCGGGCGACTCAAGAGTTGACGACCGGCTCCGACTCAGGGAATGCGCCCCTCTGTTCTCGTGCCCGCAGAATGCAATGCTGAGCACAACCAACCACATTCTCAGCGATGGGCTGGCGGCGTCGTCGAGGTCAAGATCACCAAGGAGCAATCGAGAAGGAGAGAGCCTATGAAAGCGTTGGTCCGTGTACTCGTGCTCGGTGCAATGGTGTGCCGAGTGGTTCCGCTGGCAGCCGCGGCTGACAAGCCGAACATCCTGTTCATCATGGGTGACGACATCGGCTGGATGCAGCCGAGCATCTACCACCACGGCCTGATGGTCGGAGAAACGCCGAACATCGACCGCATCGGCCATGAGGGTGCGATGTTCATGGACCTACGTCGCCGAGCAGAGCTGCACCTGCCGGGCGCAACGCCTTCTTCACCGGCTTGTACGCCGCTGCGCCGGGCATGATCCCGCCGCAACTGCCCGGCAGCCCATCCTACCTGCAGCCCGGCACGCCGTCGCTGGCCAAGTTCCTGCTCGACCAAGGCTACACCACCGGTGAGTTCGGCAAGAACCACCTGGGCGACCACTCCGCGGCCCTGCCGACCGCGCACGGCTTCCAGGAGTTCTGGGGCTACCTCTACCACCTGGACGCGATGCAGGGCGTGAGCTTCCCCGACATCAACAAGACCCCGACGGAGCAGGCCATCGCGCCGCCGTGCAAGAACACCCCTGTCCCCGGACTTGCCGAGGTTCCCGGCGCCGTCGACCAGAAGACGCACGCTGTGCATGATGCCGCCGCGCCCGGTGATCGCGTGCACGTCCTCCGACGGCACCGAGAAGAACCAGACGTGCAAGGACGAGGGGCCGCTGACGCTCGAGCGATCGAAGACCGTCGGACGAGGAGATATCAGCCAAGGTTGTCGACTTCCTCGACCGCAACGACCCGAAGAAGACCAACAAGCCGTTCTTTGTCTGGTACAACCCGGCGCGCATGCACATCACCACGGTGCTGTCGGAGAAGTACATGGCGATGGTGGGTACGCCGGGCGGCAAGGACTGGGGCGTCAACGAAGCCGGCATGAAGCAGATGGACGACAACATCGGCGTCGTGCTGAAGAAGCTGGAGGACATGGGCCAGCTCGACAACACCATCGTCGTCTTCACCACCGACAACGGCGCCGAGGTGATCACCTTCCCCGACGGCGGCAACCGCCCTTCAAGGGCGGAAGTTGACGAGCCTGGGAAGGCGGCATGCCGCGCCCCGTGCGTCGTCCGTTGGCCGGGCCACATCAAGCCGGGCACGGTCCTGAACGACATCTTCGCGTCCTACGACTGGTTGCCGACCTTTGTCGAAATCGCCGGTGGAGCCAAGGGCAACGACCTCAACGAGCAGATCATGGCCGGCAAATACGCCGGCATCGTCAAGACCAACCTCCACGGCGTCAACCAGCTCGACTATCTCGACGGCAAGTCGGAGAAATCGGCGCGCGACTACGTTCTTCTACTACGGAGGCCCTGTTCCATCGGCGGTGCGCTACAAGAACTGGAAGATGTACTTCGCTATGGCATCCGGGCCGCGACCGGTGGCCTGCCGGGCGTCCATACTTTTCACTTCGCCTTTGGTCGACAACATCAGGCGGGATCCCTTCGACAGGTGCCGTCGGTTTCGAGCCGAAAACCGCTCATGGGCCTAGGCTGGCGCACTTGCCGCGACCCGTTACTGCCTACCAGCTACGACTGGAACATCATTCCCATCGGCCAGGCGTTGTGGCTGAAGGAACTCGAGTCCTACGGCCCGTACCCGGCGCTGCAGTCCCCGGCGTCCTACAGCCTCGGCTCGGGATCCTCGAACAGGTAGGAAAGCGACATGGCGAAGCACTCGCGCGAATGGCGACTCGGACGTAGCCGCGCCAGACGAGCCCGAAGGAAGCCTCTCGTGACGTGCTGAGCGGGCGGTCCAGACATGGTCGCCCGCTCCTTTCTTCGGAGGGTCACCGATCATGCGCTCAGCTTCCTGTGTCATTCGTGCGTGCTCTTCGATCTGGCGTGTGTTGCCCTCCTGGGTGCGCCCGCCGCTGCGCAGACCGACCCGTTGCCTTCCTGGAACGACGGCCCCGCCAAGAAGGCGATCGTCGAATTCGTGCAGGCGACCACGACCGAAGGGAGCCCGAAGTTCGTTCCCCCGGCGGAGCGCATCGCGACCTTCGACCAGGACGGTACGCTGTGGGTCTCACACCCGATGTACTCGCAAGTCGTGTACGTCATCGAGCGCGTGCCGGCGGTGGTGAAGGCCAAGCCGGAGCTCGCGAAGGTCGAGCCGTTCAAGACCGTGCTCTCCGGGAACCGCGAGGCGATGGCGAAGTTCACGATGAAGGATCTCGAGAAGATCCTCGCCGCGACGCTCACCGGCATGACGGTCGACGAATTCGGCGCCGAAACGAAGAAGTGGCTCGCGGGGGCCAGGGACCCGCGCTGGAAGCGCCCCTACACCGACCTCACGTACCAGCCGATGCAGGAAGTCCTGAAGTACATGCGTGCCAACGGCTACAAGACCTACATCGTCACCGGCGGCGGGCAGGACTTCGTGCGCCAGTACGCCGAGGAGGTGTACGGCATCCCACCCGAGCAGGTCGTCGGTAGCGCTGGCGGGACAAAGTACGGGTACGCCAAGGACGGGAGGCCCATCCTGACCAAGGAGCCCAGGCTCCTCCTGAACGACGACAACGCGGGGAAACCCGAGGGCATCCACCTCATGATCGGCCGCCGGCCGTACGCGGCGTTCGGCAACTCGGCCGGCGACCGGCAGATGCTGGAGTACACCGGGGCGGGCGACGGCGCGCGGCTCGAGATGCTGGTTCTGCACGATGATGGGCAGCGCGAGTACGCCTACGGTCCCGCCCAGGGATTGCCGGACACGAAGATCGGCCGTTTCCCCCAGGAGCTCTATGACGAGGCAAAGGCGAAGGGGTGGACGGTCATCAGCATGAAGAACGACTGGAAGCGCATCTTCGCGTTCGACCAGTAGTCGCGGCTTCCGCGGGCCCAGCGCCATCCATGTCGAGCCAGCACGATCCCGAGGACCGCGACCCGAGCCGATCGCGACGGGCGCTGCGGGTCATGCGTTCGCACGTGCAGCCGGGCTCGTTCCCGTTGCTCCTCGTCGCAGCCGTGCTCGTCTACGTGCTGAACGGGCTGGCGGTCGACTCCAGGGCAGGCACGATCCTCGTGGCGAGCGCGCGCGTCGCGGTGGCGGGCGCGGGCATCTATGTGCTGAGTGCGAACCGCCTGACGATGTGGCTCGGGATTCTCGTCGCGGCGCTTCAGATCTCGTTTACGGCTCGGTTGTGGGGCCTGGATCCCTGGACCGATCGGGTGTTGGAAGATGCGACGGCGATGATCTTCCTCGTCTGGGTCGTCGTCGTCGTGCTTCGGGAGGTGTTCCGCTCCAGCACGCCGGAGCTGGATGCCGTGGTCGGGGCGCTGTGCGGCTTCTTGCTCATGCTGTCGGTCTTCCTGCGTCTGCACGCCCTGATCGAAGCGCTGGCCCCGGGCTCGTATCAGGCGAGCGGTCCGCCGTTGTCCGCGGCATCGGACGTGACGCTGGTCGCCGTCTTCCAGTACTTCAGCACCATCACGCTCACCACGGTCGGATTCGGCGACATCGTTCCGGTGACGCCGGCCGCCCGGCTCGCGACGGGGCTGGAGGCGATCGTGGGTCAGTTCTATCTCGCGGTCGTGATCGCGACCCTCGTCGGGCGGGTCTCCGCTCGCCGAGGCTGACGTCGTTCACCCGTAGCGAGCTGCTTCCCAGGATGTGCCCGGCGGTGCTACGAGAGCGGATCGCCGTTTCCCTGGCGGCGTCCGCGCTGCGAGCGCGGGGAAGGAGTCGCTCAATGAGCAGGATGCTTCGGGCGCTGCTGTTCGGTGCCGTCGTGTGGGGTATCGCCAGCCCTGTAGCAGCGGCGGACAAGCCCAACATCGTCTTCATCATGGGAGACGACATCGGGTGGTTCAACATCGGCGCCTACCACCAGGGCATCATGGCGGGGAGGACGCCGAACCTCGATCGGCTCGCGGCCGAGGGGATGCGCTTCACCGACTACTACGCCGAGGCGAGCTGCACGGCGGGTCGCGCGAACTTCATCACGGGTCAGCTGCCGATCCGCACCGGCCTGACCACGGTCGGACAGGCGGGATCACCGATCGGGATGCCGGACGAGGCGCCGACCATCGCGACGGCGCTCAAGTCGATGGGCTACGCGACCGGACAGTTCGGCAAGAACCACCTGGGCGATCTGAACAAGTTCCTGCCCTGCGTGCACGGCTTCGACCAGTTCTTCGGGTACCTCTACCACCTCGACGCGATGGAGGACCCGTCCCACCGCAACTATCCGCCCGCCCTGAAGGACCAGGTGGGGCCGCGCAACATGGTCAGCTGCGAGGCCAGCGCCAAGGACGATCCGACCGTCGAGCCGCGCTGGGGCAAGATCGGCAAGCAGACCATCAAGGACGAGGGGACGCTCTACCCCGAGCGCATGAAGACGGTCGACGACGAGATCCTCGCGCGGGCCCTCGGGTTCGTCGACAACGCGAAGAAGGACGGGAAGCCGTTCTTCCTCTGGCTGAACCCGACCCGCATGCACGTCGTCACGCACCTCTCCGACAAGTACGAGAACATGCGCACGCCGGAGAACGGCTGGTCCCTGCAAGAGGCCGGGATGGCGCAGCTCGACGACGTCGTCGGTGCGGTGATGGCGAAGATCAAGGACGCGGGCCTCGACGACAACACCATCATCGCGTTCAGCACCGACAACGGCGCCGAGAACTTCACCTGGCCCGACGGCGGCCAGACGCCGTTCGCCGGCGGCAAGGGCACGGTGATGGAGGGCGGCTTCCGCGTGCCGGCGATGATCCGCTGGCCGGGCAAGGTGCCGGCCGGCAAGGTCGAGAACGGGATCTTCTCGGGGCTCGACTGGTTCCCGACCTTCGTGTCGGCGGCCGGCAACCCCACCATCGCCGCGGATCTCCAGAAGGGGAAGCAGCTCGGGGGCACGACCTACAAGGTCCACCTCGACGGCTACGACCAGACCGACGTGCTGACCGGCAAGGGGCCGTCGAAGCGCAACGAGATATTCTACTTCGCCGAGTCGACACTCGGGGCGGTCCGCATCAACGACTTCAAGTACCGGTTCATCGATCAGCCGAACGGCTGGCTCGGTGGCACGGTCAAGGTCGATTGGCCGATCCTCGTGAACCTGCGGCTCGACCCCTTCGAGCGGACGGGCATGCCCGGCCCCGGCGGCGCGGGCTCGATCGCGTTCTACAACTGGTTCGCCTACGAGTTCTGGCGCTTCGTCTTCGTGCAGCAGGAGGTCGCCAGGTACGCGCAGACCTTCCTCGAGTTCCCGCCGATGCAGAAGGGCGCGAGCTTCAACATGGAAGCACTGAAGGCCGAGCTCGAGCAGAAGATGCGGATGATGAAGAGCCAGCAGAGTCAGTAGTCGCCCCGCTGGCGACAACGATCGAGACGATGCGGGCGCTCCCTTGGTGGGGCGCCCGCGCGCGTTCTGGATCGGATCAGGCCGACGGCGGCTCGCCGAGCACGACCCGGACCTGGTGCGCCGTCGCGTCGTCGACGAGCGGGATGTCCTGGCTTCCCGGGGCGAGTGCCGCGCCGTCGACCTCGACCGCCGCGATCCCGCCCGTCGCTCGGCCGGGGTTCTCGACGCGGACCGTGTACCGCGCCGAGTGGTATCGGAACGTGACCTCGTACGACGGCCACGCCCGCGGGATGCACGGCGCGAGGTGGAGCGTCGCGCCGCGCACGCGGAAGCCGAGGATCGACTCGATCGCGGCGCGATACATCCAGCCGGCGGCCCCCGTGTACCAGGTCCATCCCCCGCGCCCCACGTGCGGTGGCACGGAGTAGACGTCGGCGGCGACGACGTACGGCTCGACCTTGTAGCGATAGACCCCGGCGCGCGTGCTGGTGCGATTGATGGGATTCAGGATCGAGAAGAGCTCGCCGGCGCGGTCGCCGTCGCCGAGGGCCGCGAGGGCCATCACCGACCACATGGCCGCATGCGAGTACTGGCCGCCGTTCTCGCGGACGCCGGGCGGATAGCCCTTGATGTACCCCGGGTCGGGGGTGTCGTGGTCGAAGGGCGGGGTGAAGAGGAGGGCCAGCTCCTGGTCACGCCGCACCAGGTACTCCTCGACCGCCGCCATCGCTCGCGTGGCGCGGGCCGGGTCGGCGGCGCCCGAGAGCACCGCCCACGATTGGGCGATCGAGTCGATGCGGCACTCGGTGTTGTGGGCGGAGCCGAGCGGCGTACCGTCGTCGAAATAGGCGCGACGATACCAGTCGCCGTCCCACCCCTCGCGCTCCAATGCCGACTGGAGCGCGAGCGCGTGCTCGCGCCAGCGCCCGGCACGTTCGTGCTCTCCTCGTCGCTCCGCGAGGGGGGCGAAGGCCGAGAGCGTCGCATGCAGGAACCATCCGAGCCAGATGCTCTCGCCGCGGCCCTCGTGCCCGACGCGATTCATGCCGTCGTTCCAGTCTCCGGTCCCGATCAACGGCAACCCGTGCGTTCCGACGGTCAGGCTGCGATCGAGCGCCCGTGCGCAGTGCTCGAACAACGAGCCTCGCTGTTCCGAGACGGAGGGTTGGAAGTAGGACTCGACCTGGTCGTCGGCGAGTGGCGGCCCGGCGAGGAACGGCACGACCTCGTCGAGAATCCCGGAGTCTCCCGAGACGTCCACGTGATGGGCCACGGCCGCCGGCAACCAGATCAGATCGTCGGATATCCGCGTCCGGACGCCCGCACCGGACGGTGGGTGCCACCAGTGCTGGACGTCGCCCTCGACGAACTGTCGTGCCGCGGCTCGGAGCAGGTGCTCGCGGGCGACGTCGCGGCGGGCGACGGCGAGGGCCATCACGTCCTGGAGCTGGTCGCGGAACCCATAGGCTCCGCCGGCCTGGTAGAAGGCCGATCGCGCCCAGACGCGGCAGGCCAGCGTCTGGTAGAGGAGCCATCGGTTCACCAGCAGGTCCATCGAGCGCTCGGGAGTCTTCACCTGCAGCGCCCCGAGCACGTCGTCCCAACGCGTCGTCACCTCGGCGAGGACCTGATCGAGATCGGCGGTCCGGTACCGCCGGATCAGCGTGCGCGCGTCGTCCCTGCTGTCGGCCTCCCCGAGCACGAGCACGATCTCGGTGCTGCCGCCGGCGGGAAGAGTGAGGGACGCTTGCAGCGCGGCGCACGGATCCAGACCGGCACCGACCCGCCCCGACAGGCGCGCGCCACGCTCGAGCGCGGCGGGATGATCCGGCGTCCCGTGCCGCCCGAGCACCTCCGTGCGGTCGCAGGTCCACGCCGTCTGCCGTCCCCGGAGGTCCGCGAAGGCGACCCGATCGCCGAAGTCGTTGTTCCATGGGTTGCGCGCCAGGAGCGCCCCCGTGGCGTCGTCGACGTCGGTGACGATGAAGGGTGCATTGGCGCTACGCGAGACGCCGAGGACCCACTCGACGTAGGCCGTGACCGACAGCCGCCGCGTGCGGCCGGATCGGTTCGCGATGCGCAGCCGGGAGATCTTGACGGGGTCGTCCGACGGCACGAACTGCACGAGATCGAGCGCGATGCCGTGCGAGGCGTGCTCGAAGCGGCTGTATCCCTGGCCGTGGCGCGCGACGTAGGGCCACGCCTCCTCCCGGATCGGGAGGACCGTCGGGCCCCAGAGCGCTCCGCTGTCGTCGTCCCGGACGTACAGGATCTCCCCCGGTGGATCCGCCACCGGGTCGTTGGACCAGGCGGTGAGCTGGTTCTCGCGGCTGTTCCCCGCCCACGTGTAGCCGGCGCCGGACTCGGAGACCTGGAATCCGAAGCGAGGGTTGGCGACGACGTTGATCCAGGGCGCGGGAGTCCATTGATCCTCGCCGAGGACGGTCACGTACTCCCGTCCGTCGTCGGCGAAGCCACCGAGGCCGTTGAAGTACTCGAGGGGCCGCCGCGGCTCGGCGACGGCGGGCGAGACCGCCGGAACGCGCGCCACTCGCGGCGGTGGCGTGGCCTCGGATCGCTCCGCGCGGGCGACCTGCTCGGCGAGGGTGCCCTGGCGACTCAGCAACACGGCTCGCGCAGCCGTCCGCAGCAGGTCCCGATCGCACGCCGGGAGGAGGTCCGCGCGTACGATGTAGACGTTGCCGCGGGCGGCGTCCTCGTGACGGACGGCCGACTGGCTCTTCCGCACGAGCGCCTCGAGATCACCCTGAAGCTCCTGGGCGTAGGACGTGACCTTCTCGTTCACGACGACCAGATCGACCGCGAGCCCCTTCAGGCGCCAGTACTCGTGGGCCCGGAGGAGCTGGCGGACGATGTCCGTGTCCTCGGGCTCGTCGATCCGGACGAGCACGATCGGGAGGTCGCCCGAGATGCCGTGCGCCCAGAGGGCACGGGGGCTGGCCGTGTTCCGCTTGAGGACGTGGGGTGCCGCACGCAGCGTCGGGTCGGAGTAGAGCACCCGGTTCGCGAGCTGCTGGAAGAGATCAGCCTCGTCGCGCTCGATGCCGAGGTGATGGAGCTCCACCTGCGCCCGCGTCCAGGCGAGCGTCGCCGCCCGCTCGAACGTGGCGGGATCACGGTACTTTTCGGCCAGCGCGAGCACTTGTTCGCGTGACGGCGCGACGAGCGTCGAGAAGACGACCCGGGCGCTGCCGGCGGGTTCGATGCGCACCCGCCGCCGCTGGCTGAAGATCGGATCGAGCACCGAGCCGGTGGTGTTGGCGAGCGGCCGTCCGTCGACGACCGACATGGGGGAGCGGATCCCGCGACCTCGCCCGAGGAATCGTGCGCGGTCCGTCTCGTGCTGCGGCCCGTCGCCGCGTAGTCCCTCCACCACGGCGACGTGCGCCGCCCACACGCGCCGCTCGTCGGGGGCGCGCGGCCGCCGCGTGGCGAGGAGCGCATCGAGCTCGGGGACGGATTCCGTCTGGACGAAGAGGTTCGAGAACACGGGGTGTGCCGTGTCGGCGGCGGCCGGTGCCAGCACCAGCTCGCAATAGGACGTCAGCTCGATCTCCCGCGTCGCGGTCCCGAGGTTCGTGATCGTGACCCGCCGCATCTCCGCATCGTCCTCGGGCGAGACCAGTACCTCGAGCGTCGTCGCGATCGCGCCGTCACGCCGGCGGAAGTGTGCGTGGTCCTCGGAGAACGTGACCTCGTAGGAGTCGGGCTCGACGCCGGTCGGCTGGTACGTGGCCGACCAGACCGCGCCGCTCTCGGTGTCACGGAGGAAAACGTACGTGCCCCAGTCGTCGCGCGTGGCGTCCTCGCGCCATCGGGTGACCGCCAGCCCTCCGCACTGGCTGTAGCCGGATCCGGCGGCCGTCAGCATGACCGCGTAGCGCCCGTTGGAGAGCAGGTGGGTGCGCGGCGTCGGCTCGTGGGGCGTCTCGAACCGGCGGAAGATGGGGGCGATCGCGTCGCGCACGTGCGCCGGCGCGTTGACCTCGTCGACGCGGGGACGGGTGACCACGACGCCGCGTGGTGCGCGCTCCTGCAGCAGCAGCTCGGTCGCCTGGACGAGCGGCTCGGCGTGGAAGCGCGCCCGCATCACACGGTTCAGCAGCACGTCGGCGAGCGCCACCAAGGTCATGCCCTGATGGTGCGCCATGTAGGCTCGCACCACGGCGACGCGGGAGCCTTCCGGAAGCCGCGCCCGCGTGTAGTCGAGCGCTTCGTAGAACCCGAGGGTGCCTCGGCCGCCCGCTCGGGCGAGCTCGATAAAGTTCCGCGCCGCCGCTGCGGGGTCGACCATCGCCGCCAGCCCGGTCGCGTACGGTGCGATCACGAGGTCGTCGCTGAGTCCGCGCTCGAGGCCCAGACCCGGCACGCCGAAGCTGGAGTACTGATACGTGAGGCCGATGTCGCGCAGGTTGTACGCGGATTCGGAGATCCCCCACGGCACGCCGTTCTCGGCGCCGTAGGCGATCTGTCGGCGGACGACGCGGAGCGCGGTCTGCTCGAGGAGGCTCGCGGGCGGGGACTCCATGATCAGCGCCGGCATGAGGTACTCGAACATCGACCCCGACCAGGAGACGAGCGCGGATCCGAGATCGACCGGCGTCATGGCCCGGGCGAGCCGGAACCAGTGCGACGCCGGGACGTCTCCCTTGGCGATCGCGATGAAGCTCGCCAGCCGGGCCTCGGACGCGAGGAGGTCGTAGGCGGACGGGTCGAGGCTGCCGTCGTTCACCCGGTACCCGATCGCGAAGATCCGGCGGGTGGCGTCGAACAGGAACCCGAACTCCATCGCGGCGAAGAGCTCGTGGCAGGTGCGACGGATCTCGGCGAGGCGATTCGCGAGCGCCGTGGCGGCGGGGGACGATGGGGCGCCCGCGTCGAGGTCCCGCAGATGGCTGGCGACGGCGGCGGCCGTGGCCCGCGCCCAGACGAGCACGCCGCCGTCCTCGCCGTCCCCGCGCTCCGCCGCGAGCGTGCTGGCGACGTCGACGAGCGTGGCCGCCAGGATTGCGAGCCCACGCAGGCGAGCAGGCCACTCGGCCGCACTGGGCGAGGATGGCGCGAGCGCCGTCGCCATCGCCTCGATGGCCTCGTCGAGGTCCGTGCGAGTGACGATGTGGCCCCGGCGGACGTCGGTCAGCTCGCCCGCGGCCTCACGGGTGAGACGCAGGGCATCGTCGATGCCGCGGAGCGCGACGTCGCTCGCCACGGGGGCCTCCATCATGTCTCGGCACGCGTTGCCGAGGACGAGGAGATCGCCGGCCAGGTTCCCGCTGTCGACCGTCGACACGTACCGCGGCTCGAGGGGCCGGAGGTCGAGCGTCCCGTACCAGTTGTAGAAGTGCCCACGGAAGCGCTCGAGGCGACCCATCGTGGCGACGGTGGCCTCCAGCCGCTCGACCGTCTCGACCGTCCCGATCCAGCCGAAGTCGCGCGCCGCGACCGTGGAGAGAAGGTGCAGGCCGATGTTGGTGGGGGACGTCCGGTGGGCGACGACCGGCTGCGGATCCTCCTGCAGGTTGTCGGGCGGCAGATGGTTGTCGGTCGGACCGACGAGCTCCTCGAAGAAGCGCCAGGTGCGGCGTGCCGTGGACCGCAGGATCCATGCGTCGGACGTCGAAAGGTGTTCGACCGGGTCGGCGCGCGTCACACGGCTCACCCACCGGGCGGCGAGCGGAGCGAGCAGCCAGGCCACGACGAACGGTGCCGCGAACGCCCAGTGCTGTGGCGCCGCGATCGCCACCAGGACGCCGACCGCGGCGGCCAGACCGACGGAACCCGCGAAGCGTCGATAGGCGCCACCGATCTCGTCGCCGAGGCGAGCCTTGGTGCGGGCGGCGGTGACCCATTCGAGCAGCGTCTTGCGCGTCGCCAGCCGCCCGAGCGTGCGGACGATGGCATCGGCCATCAGCCACGCCTGGTGCGCGAGGAACGTGACGTGGGCGGCCAGCTGCGAGGCGCCGAGCGCGAGGCTCCGTGCGACGGTTCGAGCGTAGTCGCGCTTGGAGATGCCTGGGCGCGGCAGCACGAGATCGGAGAGCGCCGGAAGGAGCGCGGGGACTGCCATCGCGAGCAGAACGAAGCCCGTCCACACCGCGGGCGAGCTGCCCGGGACGGTCCACCCGGCGACCAGCGTCAGCACCGTTGCGGGCGTCGACACCGTGCGCCGCAGGTTGTCGATCATCTTCCAGCGGGCGATCGCCGGAATCCGGGTGGGGACGGCGCCTGCTGCACGTCCGCGCAGGATCCACGGGAGCAGCTGCCAGTCTCCCCGGGCCCAGCGATGCTGGCGCGCGGCGGCGAACTCGTAGGAGGCGGGGAACTCCTCGAACAGCTCGATGTCGGTGACCAACGCCGTCCGCGCGAAGAGTCCCTCGAAGAGGTCATGGCTGAGCAGCGTGTTTTCGGGTGCGCGGTCGGCGAGGGATGCCTCGAACGCATCCACGTCGTAGATGCCCTTGCCGATGTACGACCCCTCGCCGAACAGGTCCTGGTAGACGTCGGAGACCGCGGCCGCGTATGGGTCGACCCCCGCGGGCCCCGAGAACATTCGCTGGAACCGCGAGCCCTCGCGCTCGGTCGGCAGGGTCGGCGTGACGCGCGGCTGGAGGACGCCGTATCCCTCGACGACGCGGCCGATGGCGGGATCGAAGGTCGCGCGATTGAGTGGATGGGCCAGCGTCCCGACCAGCCGATACACGGCGGACCGCGGCAGCCGGGTGTCGGCATCGAGCGTGACGACGTATCTGACGTCCGATGGGACCCCGGTCGGCCGTCCGTCGGGAGTGATGAACGTGGTATCGTGCGCGCCCCGCAGGAGGCGGTTCAGCTCGTGGAGCTTGCCGCGCTTCCGCTCCCACCCCATCCACTTCTGCTCGCTCTCGTTCCAGACGCGCCGGCGGTGGAGGAGGAAGAAGCGCGCTCCGGAGCCGGGCGCCATCGGGTACTGCTCGTTCAGGCGGCGAATGCCCTGGAGCGCGACCGACCAGAGGCGGTCGTCGTTCGCCGTCGTCTCCGCCGAGGCGTCGTTCCAGTCCGAGAGGAGGGCGAAGCGAACATCGCCGTCCGGGTTGGCGAGGTAGTGGACCTCGAGGCGGTTCGTCTGCTCCTCGATGTCGGCCTCGTTGGTGAGGAGCGTGGGCACGACGACCATCGTCCGCAGATCGGCCGGCACGCCGTCGAGAAGTGCCAGGCGTGGCAGTCGCCGTGGCCCGACGAAATGGGTGACGGCGCGATTGACGAGCGCGATGGCGGCGTCGGAGGCCGGAACGAGCGCCAGCAACCCGAGCAGCCACCACCAGACGCCGCGCATGCCCGCGCGATGCGCGTCGAGCAACGGGAGCGCGAGGAGCGCCCCGGTCAGGACGGCGATCGTTCCCAGGTAGCTGACCGTCGCGGCGGACAGATACGATCGCAGGATCCGCTGCCCGAACGACGGCCGGTAGCCGAGGTCCTGCTCGAGAAGGGGACGGCCCTTCGAGATCAGGTAGAAGCCCGGCTCGGCCCGGCGGTCTCCGGCCGGCGCCCCCGACTCGTGCGCCCGGCGGACCGCGGCGCGCGCGACGTCGACCTCCGCTTGGCCCGAGCCGCGCGACAGGTCCTCGATCGCGTGGCGGTAGCGGTCGCGCGTCGCGAAGTCCATCGTCGCGAAGTCGCTGCCCGCCCGGAGCGTTTCGTCGACCAGACTCACCTGCTCGAAGAACTCGGCCCAGTCGAACGTCGACATCGTGCGCAAGCTGGTGATGATGTTGCGGACGGTGATGTTGGTCGCTCCCTGGCTCTGGTGTTCGCGCTGGACGATCTCGTCGGCCGACGTGCCGCGCGCGGCGAGCCGCTCGTTCAGCCACGCGAGTGCCGGGGTCGCTTCGGGATCGTGATCCCGGAACCGTTGAACGAGCTGGACGACGAACGCCGTGTGCAGGTGTGTCCCGAGCCGTCGGAAGGCCATGGGCGCGGCCGGCTTGTCGATGCCGAGGAGCTCGTCGGCCAGCGCGTCGGCCTCGTGGCGGGCCGCCCGACCCTGCACGATGTACTCGGCCACCCGACGGAGATTCTCGAGCAGGACCATGCGGAGCGCGATCGGAACCGCCCAGAGCTCGCCGATGGTCAGCGGCTGCACGCGCTGGAAGGCGCTGACGAAGCGGCCGAGCGTCGTCGGATCGAAATGGCTGTCGGTGTGGGCGACGAACGCCCGCGCCAGCGCGAACACCCGCGGATAGCCTGCGGAGGGACCGTCGGCCAGCTTCGGAAGCTGACGATAGAAGTCCTCCGGCAGGTCGTTGCGGACGTCGCGCAACGCCTCGTCGACGATGTGGAAGTTGTCGACGAACCACTCCGCGGCGTGCGTGATCACACCTTCGTTGCGGATGACGTCCGCGATGGTGCGGTAGCAGCGGAACAGGACCCGGGCGTTGTCGCGAAGCCGCGTCGAGAGGCGCGGAACGCGTGGGGTGGAAATGGAGATGAGCGCCGAGGCGAGGCCCTCGGCATGCTGCTCGAGTCGCTCGGCGCTCAGCAGCTCCTCGCGGATGGGGGCGTCGGGCTCGAGGGCCGCGGCGGCGCCGCCGCGCCCGTTCCACCTCTGCGCCCAGCGCCGTGCCGCGCTCGGCTCCCGATCGGATGGCGGGGAGGACTCGGTCAGTTCATGCACACGAAGCCGGGAGGCTGCCATCCAACGTCGTGGCAGGTCGAGCAGGTCGGGAAGACGACCTTCCGTCCGTCATGGAGTCCGACGAGCCCCCAGGTCTCCCGCCGGACGTGCTCATCCAGCGGATGTGCGTGTCCGACCTCCGTCGGGATGGCCTTGCCGCACGCGGCGCAGGCGGTGCGGAGGGTGGAGTTCCCTTCGGCGCGGACCGCACTGCCCTTAGTGGGCACGATGATGATTCCCGCGTTTTTCGACGACGTGGAGCTGGGCCGAGGCGATCGCCGGTACGTGTTCGGGCGCGAGGGGCGGCTCGATCAGGTGGCGGTCGAGAGCGACCCATCGCCGGACGTAAAGCTTGCCGCGATCCCCGGCGCACCAGAGCCGTCCGCTGATGTGCCCGCGCGGCAGCCAGACGCTGCGGCTGCCGATCTGGCAGAGCAGGGCCGGCGGGGTCGATCTGAGGACCCTCACGTCCTGGAACATCACGAGGTCATCGCCATCATCTGTGGCCATGGCACGAGTCTCCTTCCGGGTCCGCGCCGAGCACACGTGGAGACTAAGGATCTCCTTTCACGAAACGCGCTGCGGGGCTGTAAACGGGCTCGGACTCAACCTATGGGACTCCACTCAGGTACGCAACCCGATCGCGCAGCTGTCAGGCGGATCTTCACGCTAGATTTGACGTACGACGTCGCGGCGAGTAGAGTCCCCTTTCGCTCTTCGGTGATGTGAATCGCCGACCCTTCCGCTTCGCGCTCAACGGGCCCTCGCGCGGCTGCGTGTCCTCAGGCCGCCCGCTAGGAGTCTCCATGAGTTGGTTTCAGCGTCCCGCCGAATCATCGCCGCTTCACCAGGTTCCGGCGGGTCTGGGCAGGTGGGGAATGTACGAGTTCGTGGAGCCGCACGTGCGGCGCCTCGTCGCCGAGCACCTCGCGGTATCGTCCGCGGAGCTCGTCAGCGAGGTCAACCTGCGCGACGACCTCGCGGCCGACTCGCTCGACCTCGTCGAACTGGCGGTCGGTCTCGAGACGGAGTTCGCGATCGCCGTGCCCGAGCGCATTCTCGACGGCGTGCGAACGTACGGCGATCTCGTGCATGCCACCGGCCTTCTGATCCGCGACCGGCACGAGATGACGGCTCCGCTCGCGGAGTTGTCGCCCCGGATCTGGACGCGCGTCACGCCCGCCGCCGGAGTGGCCGGGAGCCTGTTGGAATGGGCTGGCTGGCTCACCCCGTACACCGCCGCGACCATCGTCGAGGACGCGGTGCGCGCGGGGCATGGCGCCCGACTCGACGTCACCGTCGCGGCGGATACGGACGCGGACGTCGCCCGCGTCGGACGCAGGTTCGAGCGCGCCTCCGAGCGCGGCGTCGAGGTGACCGTACGGCGCGGCGATCGAGCCGCGGCGTCGCCCTTCGAGTCCGCGGCGGACGACGAGATCGCAGCCGAAGCCCGCGGCGGCAGGTCCAGCCTCTCCCAGCGCATCGACGCGCTGGCCGAGAGCGTCGCGTAGCTACTCCGCGGGACGCACGAAGCGGAGGACGAACCGGTCGCTGGTCCCGCGTCGCTCGCCCGCGACCCGCGGCGAGTCGTTCCAGTCGCGCGGGTCGTCGGGATTGTGCAGCGCGTCGCTCCGGGCGTCGAGCCGGAACCCCGCGGCCGTGACCTCGTCGACCACGACCGACTCCTCGATGCGATGCAGGCTCTGGGTTTCAGACGAACCGGTTCCCGGGCGACCGGAGTGGTCGACGATCGCGTAGACGCCGCCCGGCCGTAGCGCCTCGAAGACGCGGCGATTCATGCGTGCACGGTCGACCCCCATCCACACCGTGTCGTGGTAGAAGAGGACGATCCAGACCTGGTCGAGGTCGTGCACGTCGGGCGGGAGCGGATCGTCGAACGGGCGGTCGACGCGCACGACGTTGCGCATCGTCGGCTTCGCCAGGCGCGCGCTCCACGGTGCTTCGGCGAAGCGCGCGAGGATGAGCGGCGAGTTGTGACCATAGACCGTGCCGGTCGGACCGACCACGCGCGCCAGGAGCTCGGTCGTGTAGCCGCCACCCGCGCCGAGCTCGGCCACGCGCATCCCCGGCGCGGTGCCGAAGAACTCGAGCAGCTCGACCGGACGGCGGCCCGCGTCGAGGGCGCGGTCGTCGGCGCTGCGGTCGGGAGCCCCGACGGCGGCGCGCGCGCGCTCCGCTCACGACGGCCGCGGACGGCCGTTCGTGGTGCGTGGCACAGCCGCCGCCGAGGAAGAGCAGGGCGGCCAGGAACAGTCGCGCGATCACGCCGTGCCGGCCGGCGCGAAGGCCGCGGCGGCTCGCTTCTTCATCTCCTTCGGGGGCACGTCCTCGCAATGCGTGGCGATACCCCACGTGTTGCCCTGGGGATCCCGCACCCGGCCGAAGCGATCGCCCCAGAACATGTCCTGCACGGGCGTGATGACCTCGGCACCCGCCTTGACCGCCTTGGCGAACGTCTTGTCGACGTTCTCGACGTAGAGGAAGAGGCCGGCGGGCTGCGCCGGCTCCTGCATCGCGTCGTTCAGCATCAGGACGGAGTCGCCGATCTCGATCTCGGCGTGCATGACGCCGCCGGTCGGTCCGGTCATGCACATGCGGACCTTGGCCCCGAACGCCTTCTTGCAGAAGTCGATCGTCTGCGCCGCGTTCAGCTGGTTCAGCGACGCGGTCACGTTGTGGTAGCCCTTGGGTATCGGTCGCACCTTCTTCGGCATGGGATCTCCTCGTGCGCCGGGCGGCGCTACTCGCCGAACTCCTCCCACGAGCGGACGCCGACGTAGTCCTGCTTCCCGAGCGGGACGCCGTTGTGTCGCAGGATCGCGTAGGCGGTCGTCACGTGAAAGTAGAAGTTCGGGACGCTGATGCGGTGGATGTAGGTCTCGCCGCGCACCGACTTGCCGCCCATCCACGGCGGGGCCACGCGGCGTTCCTCGGCGCCGGCGAAGTCGGCGGCCTTGAAGGTCTTCAGGTACGCGACCGCGGTCGCGAGGCGCGCGCGGAGCTCGGCGAGCGTCGTCTCGGTGTCGGGGTTGGACGGGGCCTTCTGACCGGCGAGATAGGCCGCCGCGTACTTGGCGGCGTCGCACGCCGACTGGATCTGCTGCACCAGGGCATACTGATCGGGCGCCAGGCGGGCCTTCACCAGGATCTCGGCGTCGAACCCTCGCTGCTGCGCGTAGGCCGTGCCGGCCTGCAGCCATGCGTCGAGGTTCTCGAGCATCCGGGCGTACTGCGTGACGATTGCGAACGCACCCATGAGTACCTCCTGGCGCGCTTATCCCCGAGGTGCGGTGCCGAGTCCATCCCGTCGACCTACGGCGCGGCGGGCAGCTCGCGCGGAGCGACCCGCGCCAGGTGCCCCCCTTCAGTCTGCCTCGGAGATGCTCAGGAACGTCGAGCTCGGACAGGAGAAGGCGATTCGGCGATCCAAGATGCTCAGGTCGTCGGCCGTGACGTTCATCAGCGACTCGAAATAGGCCTGTTCCTCCGGCGTATAGTCCGCCATGTCGCGAATGAGGACCTGCCCCCCCTCACGCTTCGCGTCCGCAACCGTCTGCTTGATGCGACCCAGCTTCAGTCCGGTGTCCCTCGTCTCCCCGATCAACCAGAGTTGCCGGCCACGGTAGCCGAAGAAGGAGTCGGCATAGAAGGACCAATTCCAGTCCGTGACGACGACGGTGTCCTGCGGACCGGCGTGGGCCGCGAAGCAGCGGGCCAGCTCCAGATTGGGGTTCGAGCGCATGTGGCCGGGCCAGATCACGTTCGTGAAGTTCGCCACGGCGATGACGGCTACGCATGCGGCGATCACGAGAGACTCCGTCCGTCCGCGCACGGTGAGCGCCCACACCTGAGCCAGCACCGCGAACACGAAGAGGTTGGGGATGACGAACCACTTGATGTCGCGAGGATCGAACCACACGACGAACGCCATGTACGAGGCATACCCCGCCGTGAGCCATGAGAATCTGCGAGCCGTGGGCCCCGGTGTCGTCACACGTCGGGTCGCGACGAGGATCGTCAGGCCGATGAGGACGGCCAACGCCGCCCACGCGAGCACCGTGAGCATGGTGTCGCCTCCCGCCGGCGTTCGCAGTGCGAGGATGCTCCCGAGGGACCCCCTCGTGGCCAAGGGGATGCGATCGATCGACCATTGGCCCCAGAGCGGAACCGCTCCCCGGCTACCGTGCGACGACACCGAGGTCGCGAACGCCTGAAGGCTGTGGAGGTGGAAGGCGCGGAAGCCGACGACGACGTACGTCGCGACGACGATGGCGCCGAGCGCTCCGAGGAACAAGACGATTCGTCCCCGCGGACCTTCCCGTTGCGTCAACGCCAGCACGATCGCCGGGACGAGGAAGACGTTCGCCTGCCAGATTAGGATCGCGAGGGCGGTACAGCATGCCAGCAGCGCGACGGTCCATCGACTGTGCGGCGGGCGCGACGCGACCAGCAGCGCGAGGAGGACCATCGCGGCTGCCGGAACGATGTAGTGGGCGTCGGTGCTGAATCGCCAGAATGCGCGACTGGTCGCCATGAATACGGTCGCCATGCCGGCGGCGACCGTGTCGCCGGTCAGGATCCTGGTCCACGCCCAGAACAGCCCCACGGCGAGGCCTCCGGCGACGGCGGTGACGTACTGCAGGATCTCCGCCGAGGTCGCGTTGCTGCCGAGGCTGCGGATCAGCTTCAGGGCGACGGCTCCGAACGGGCGATACAGCATGTGGTTGGGGGAGAGCATCTGCGCGCCGCCGAAGTCGATGGAGCGCGCCTCGATGATGCCGTTCAGGTCCCACTGGATGGACAGGAAGGGCAGATACAGCAGCAGCCCGCCGACGGCGGGGATGAGCAGTTGCGGGTACACGTCTTCACGTCGAGACACGCTGCCTCCATCGATCTCCGCGGAGTGTGTGCGTCCGCAACGGATTCGCAGTCAAGTCGCATCGCTGCATTGCGGCGCGGGCGAGGGCTGCGTATACGACGCGCCATGCCCGCCACGTTCACGCGCCGCCGACTGCTCGGCGTCGCAGCCTCCATCGTCGCGGCGCGCTCGGTCGGCCTGGCTGCGCCGGGGCCCGCCACCCGGCGGCGCGCACGTCACCCGGCGCACTTCGTTCTCGTCCACGGCGCCTGGCACGGCGCGTGGTGCTGGTACCGGATCGCGGCTGGGCTCGAGAACGCCGGGCACCGGGTGACGGCGCTCGATCTCCCGGCCGGTGGCATCGATGGCACCGCGGCCCCGACGGTCACCCTCCAGGCGCAGGCCGATCGCGTCATCGCGTTGCTGGACACGCTGACGACCCCCGTCGTGCTCGTCGGTCACAGTGCCGGGGGCCCCGTCGTCTCGACGGTCGCCGAGGCGCGGCCAGGGAAGGTGGCGAAGCTCGTCTACGTCTCGGCGTATCTGCTGACGAACGGCGGATCGATCGTCGCGGCGGCCGCCGACGATCCCGATTCGCTCGTCACCCCGAACCTGGTGGCGACGCCCGCGGGCACGCTCACGGTGCGGGACGACGCGGTGCGCGACGTCTTCTACGGGCTCTGCGACGATGCGGACGTGGTGCTGGCGCGGTCGCTGCTGAAGCCGATCGGCGCGCTGCCGACCATCGGTCAGGTCGCCGTCGGTTCGGCCTTCGAGAGCGTGCGCCGGTTCTACGTATCGTGCCGTCGCGACCGTGCCGTCACGCCGGCGCTGCAGCGGGCGATGTACACGGCGATGCCCTGCGAGAAGGTGTTCACGCTGAACGCGGACCACTCGCCGTTCTTCTCGCGCCCCGCGGCGCTGCTGCGGGCGCTCGACGCGATCGCGCGCGCCTGAGTGGGCGCTACTGCGCTGCGCGGGCGGCTTCGGCGGGCGCGACGTTCGCCGCGGTGCGCGTGGGATCGTCGAAGATCAGGGCGCCGTCCTCGAGCGAGCCGAAGCGGATCATCTTCTTGTCCCGCGTGTAATCCTGCGGGTTGATCCACGGTTCGTGATCCCCCTGCTTGGGGAAGCGATGCATCATCCGTTGCATGTAGCCCGACGAGAAGTGGTCGATCCACGGGCGGGGCGGCATGTCGCGATCGATGTCGCGCAGCCGCGGCGTCACCCGGCGGGCGCCGTGGGCGTCCATGTGGTTCAGCAGCCGGCAGACGTACTCGGCGGTGAGGTCGGCGCGGAGCGTCCACGAGGCGTTGATGTATCCGAAGGTGCAGACGAGATTCGGCACGTCGGAGTACATCATCCCCTTGTAGGTCCACGTCTGGGCGAAATCGACGGCGGCGCCGTCGACGACGAAGCGCATCTCGCCGAGGACGACGAGGTTCAGTCCCGTCGCCGTCACGATGATGTCGGCGTCGAGGTGCCTGCCCGACGCGAGGGCGATGCCGGTTTCGGTGAAGCGTTCGATCCGGTCGGTGACGACCGAGGCCTTGCCGGACCGGATCGCGACGAACAGGTCGCTGTTGGGCACCAGGCAGAGGCGCTGGTCCCACGGGTTGTAGCGCGGGGTGAAGTGGGTCTCGACGTCGTAGTCGGGCCCGAGCTCCTTGCGGACCATGTCCAGGAGCTTCTGCTTGACCTTCGCCGGTGCCGTGCGCGTGCGGCGATAGAGGAACTGTTGCAGCGCGACGTTCTTCCAGCGGGTGATGGCGTACGCCCACGTCTCGGGCAGGACCTTCCGGAGCGCGTTCGCGATCATGTCGCGGTCGGGCCGGGAGACGACGTACGTCGGTGAGCGCTGCAACATGACGATGTGGCCGACGTCCTTCGCCATCGCGGGTACCAGCGTCATCGCGGTCGCGCCGGACCCGATCACCACGACCTTCTTGCCGCGATAGTCGAGGTCTTCCGGCCATTGCTGGGGATGCACGATCGTGCCGCGGAATCGCTCCATCCCCTCGAAGTCTGGCGTGTGGCCCTGGCGGTAGCTGTAGTAGCCCGCGCACATCTCGAGGAAGTTGCAGGTGAAGCGCACGGTCTCGCCGGTGTCCGTGCGCAGCGCCTCGACCGTCCAGGTGGCGTCAGCGCTCGACCAGATGGCCTTCGTCGCCCGGTGGCGATACCGGATGTGGTGATCGACGCCATACTGCGCGGCGGTCTGCTTCACGTAGTTGAGGATCGACGGACCATCGGCGATCGCCTTGGCCTCGCGCCACGGCTGGAAGGAATAGCCGAGGGTGTGCATGTCGCTGTCGGAACGGATGCCCGGATAGCGGAAGAGGTCCCAGGTGCCGCCTATGGACGGGCGTCCCTCGAGGATGAGGTAGCTCTTGCCCGGGCAGTTCTTCTGGAGATGGACGGCGGCTCCGATGCCCGAGAGCCCGGCGCCCACGATCAGTACGTCGACGTGTTGAACCGCCATGTCGCTTCCGCGGGGCGACCGTACCCGGGATTCGCCTCCAAGGGAAGGAAGACCGGGCCGGCTGCTGCGCGACGTCGGCCGCGGCGGCGCCGTTCGTATTCAGTCCACATAGAGGTGGTCCTTCAGTAGCAGCCGGCAGCGCAACTCGAACGGAACCTGGAGCGGTCCTGCGGGTTCGGGCGGGCTGCCATGGACCTCCTCCCACCAACCGAACGCGCCCGCGCGCTGCGACGCGGCGGACGTCCACGTCGACCATCCATCGGGAACCATCGTCGCCATCGGCGGGTAGGCGAACAGCTCCATGGGCTCCCAGTCGCTGGGGCCGCCCGGCTTCGGCCACTCGACCTGGATCCCCAGTGCGGTGCGGCCGGTGAGGTCGTCGTCGTCGGGGAGGTCGCGGAACCGCCAGACGCGGTGGCCGTCCTGCAGCTCGAAGGCGGTGGGTACGAGATGGCCGCTCGCGACCGTCTCGGGCGCGAAGCGCTGCGAGTGTAGCCGATCACCATCGGGTGCCTCGCATTCCCGATGGACCCACAGGCCCGACTCGCGGTCGCGCACGTGGCGGAAGCCGTAGCGCGACGCCGGATCAGTCGCCATCGCGTAGCGGCCAGCGGTCGTCCCGCTCGCGCACCCGACGAGCGCGAGCAGCGGCAGCGCGAATCCAATGAGGCGAAGGGCGCGGAGACGCATCCATCGGATAGTGGCGTACGCCGTCACACGGCGACAAGCGGCTCGGCCGCGTAGACGTCCCGGACATGTCATCGGGGTATATCCGGTCGATACCGACGCATGATGGTGCCCCCCGCCACCGCGCTCCGCTGCAGGGTTTCCTCCTGGCACCGTCGTTGCTCCTCCAGGTGCACGAGGAGAACACCATGTACGCACTCCGCACTCTCGCCGTCGTCCTGTTGCTCGCCGGAATCGCCGGCCGGCCGCAGATCGCCTTCGCTCTTCCGCCGATCCACGACCCGACCGATCCCGTCGACCCCGTCGACCCGCCCGACCTGGGCTGCGTGTCCGACGATGACTGCGACGACGGCAACCTCTGCAACGGCGACGAGCGCTGCGTCGGTACCGGCAAGTTCCGCCGCTGCGCCCTGGGTGAGCCGCTCCGCTGCCTGGATAGGAACCTGTGCACCATCGACTCGTGCGATCCGGTCGAGGGATGCCGGCACGAGCTGACCGACTGTCCGACGACCACGACGCTGCCGCCCGCGACCACCACGACGACGGCCCCGCCGAGCACCTCGACGACGTCGACGACGACCACGTCCGCGTCGAGCACTTCGACGTCGACGACCAGCACCACCCGTCCGCACGATGGCTGCGGCGCCGCGCCGACCTGTGACGACGCGGACCCGTGCACGACCGACGCCTGCGGCGCCGGCGGGTGCACGCACGACGAACGTCCCGGGCTCGGCTACGTCGCCTGCGTGCTCGACGAGCGGCTGAGCCCGCGGCTTCGCGACGCCCAGAGCCGCCGCGACGTCGGGCCGCGCCCGGCGACTGGCGAAGAAGGCGATCGCCCGTGAGGCGAAAGTCTCGACGCTGCTCGCCAGGATCATGGACGGAACGGTGTCGTCGCGGCGCCTCACCAGGTCGGCGCGCCTGATCGGGTCGTTGGGACGCATGATCGAGCGCGGACGTGGGCAACTCGGGGACGCCCCGGCCGACGCGATCGGCGGCGAGATCGCGCTCGCCGGCGCCCGGCTGAACCACGAGATCGGCGTCCCGGCCGGTCGCTAGTCGCTGTCCCTGGCCGATCGGCTGACGTAGGGTCGGCGCCGAAAGGAGCTGACATGTCGGGACGAACGGCGGTGGTGGCGGGCGTCGGGCCGCCGCAGGGACTCGGCGCCGCGATCGCGCGGCGCTTCGCCCGGGAGGGCTTCCGGCTGACGATCATCGGGCGGTCGCCGGAGAAGGTGGAGGCGACGGTCGCGGACCTGCGCGCGCGCGGGACGCGCGTGGAGGCGGTGGTCGGCGACGTGACGGACGAGGCGCTGGTCCGCCGTGCCGTCGCCGGCGCAGACGCGGCCGACGCGCCGCTCGAGGCCGCGCTCTTCAACGCCGGCGGCAACTGGCCGCAGAGCTTCCTGGCGATGGATCAGGCGTTCCTCGAATCCATGTGGCGGGTGAACGCGCTCGCCGGCTTCTTCTTCGCCAAGGCCGCGATCGAGGTCATGCTGCCGCGCCAGCGCGGCGTCCTGATCTTCACCGGCGCGTCGGGGTCGATGCGGGGCCGCGCCAACTTCGGCGGCTTCGCCCAGGCGAAGGCGGCGCTGCGCGCCCTGGCGCAATCCGCCGCTCGCGAGTTCGGACCGCAGGGCATCCACGTCGGACACGTGGTCGTCGACGGCGCCATCGACGGCGATCGCATCAACACCTTCCTGCCCGACCTGAAGGCGAGCCGCGGCCCCGACGGGCTCCTCGCGCCGGACGCGATCGCGGAGAACTACTGGACGCTCTTCTGCCAGCCCCGCAGCGCCTGGACCCACGAGCTCGACGTGCGGCCCTGGTCGGAATCGTGGTGAACGTCTCGCGACGTCAGCGCAGCGCACTCAGGACGGCGACGGGATACGCGGCGCGGATCTCCGACCCGACGCGACGGGTTCCGAGTCCCGAGCGCGTCGTCCTCGACGGAGGCGACGTAGGCGGCGCGGATCGTCGCCACGTCCTCGGGCCGGGGGAACGAGCGTTCGAGCAACCCTTCGAGCTCGAACGGCAGGTGGTAGAAGGTGGTCGACGGCACGCCGAGCCCGGCCTCCGCGAACAGGGTCTCGAGCTCGGTCAGCGTGAGCGCCCGCGCGTGTGACGGGTCGCGCAGCATCTCGATGCGATGGAACGCGGCCGCCTTCGCCGGATCGGGCGAGGCCGTGAGATCGCAGACGACCACCCGGCCGCCGGGCCGGCACACGCGCCGCATCTCGCGCAGCGCGGCCGGCGGGTCCTGGAAGTGGTGGAAGGCGAAGCGCGAGACGACGACCGAGAAGGCGCCGTCGGTCCAGGGGAGGGCGTAGACGTCTCCCGTCTCCAGGGTGACGTTCGGCAGCTCGGCCGTCACCTGCCGGGCGCGGTCGAGCATCGCGGGGGTGGCGTCGAGTCCCGTCGCATGGCGCGCGACGCGCGCGAACGCTGCGACGACCAGACCCGGGCCGCACGCCACGTCGAGCACGGTGTCCTCGGGACCTGCGCCGCTCGCCTCCACGAGGAGCTCGAGCGCGCGCTCGTCCTTGATGCCCGGGGCGTTCGAGAACGGCACCGCCTGGCGCGTGAACTGGTCGAGGATACGATCGCGGTGGGACGTCATGGGTCGCGCAGCCGTCGCAACGTCTCGTCGAATCGCCCGGCGTAGAACGACTCGCCGATCGCGGCCAGGCGATGGATCGCCGGCCCGGAGAACGTCCGGACGGCTTCCCCGACCGCGCCGAGGAAGGCCTCACGCGCCTCGTCGTACGCCGGCGGCAGCGGCGGGCGCAGCGCGTCGCGCGCCGGCAGCGCCGGGAACGTCGCGTGCGGCTCGGTCTGGTACCAGTACGCGACCGACGCGTAGTCGTTCGCGAAGTTGTTGGCGTGGCCGTGCTCGACCGTCCAGCGGAGCTCGCGCGTGAAGCGGATCGGGTCGTGGACGAACCAGCGGTAGGCGCCGACGAGGCCGGCCCAGTCGGGCGACTCGATCAGATGGAAGCCGTGATACGGGCCGGCGTACTCGCGCGTCGGGCAGGCGCCGCCGCCGAAGATCTCCTCCGTGCCGGTGCCGTGGATCGACGGCGGCCACGCGTCGCCGTCGACGAACACCATGTCGTCGCCCTCGCCGTACCAGCCGCCGGCGACGTTGTTGATCTGCGAGCATGCAGCCCGACCATCTGGCCGGCGCCCGTCGCGTCGAGCGCGACGTAGTTCTCGGCGCCGTCGAGGTTCACGTCCGCCGTGCAGCTGGACGTTCGGGCGCGGGCCGACCGCCGTCGTCGGCCGCTCCTGCCGCCACTGCGCGTGGAAGCGCAGCGCGTCGTCGGGCGGCGGCGCGTCGTACGTCTCGTAGTCGACGTGGAACCAGAGCGCCGGCAGCGCGCCGCCGAGCGGGCGATCGCCGCGATGCTCGAGCGTGATGCGCGCGCCGGTCGCGAACGGCATCGGGAAGTACGCGTGCAGGCCGTGCGACGAGCCGAAGCCGGGATTGACGGCGATCGAGCGCGCTCCGCAGCTCGCGGATGCGCGCGTGCGCGATGCCGAAGAAGTCGCCGAGCGGGACCTCGACCGACGGCGTCGCCTCGCCGTCCCAGCAGCAGCGCAGGATCGCGTCGCGATAGTCGGTCAGCTCCGGGAAGGCGAGCGCGCAGTAGAGGTGCGTGACGCAGCCCGGGCCGTCGTGCTCGAGCAGCGTGACGGTCTCGCCCGGGCCGACGACGACGAAATCGAAGTTGCCGCCGCTGCGGTCCCACGACGAGGCGCGCCGACTGCGGGCGCCGGTCGCCGAGAACAGGGACCGGAGGGGGTGGCGGTGCAGCGGGTGTGCGTCCATGGCGAGCCGACCCTAGCACGACCTGCGGCGCGGAGGCCCGGTACCGGGACCTCGCCGACTCAGCGCCGCAGCTGTTCCTCGATGACCTCGCTGATGAAGTCGTCGAGGCTCTTGCCGTCGAGTGCGGCCTGTATGCGAACCGAGCGCAGCAGGCGCTTGGGGAGCTGGATTCTCAAGACCACCAGGTCCGGGTCCAGTGTCACCGGCACGATGTCGATCCGGGCTAGTCGCTTCTCGTTCACCACATGCTCCTCGGGGCCGTTGCCCGGCCGACCTTGATACCTGCACAGAGAAGGAGGGGCCTTGTCCGCCGGAGCCGTTCTGTTGTCTAAAGCGGACAAAGGTGCCCAGCGAAGCAGAGCGCACGGTCGCCGTCCTGCTGGTCGTCGACCTCTTGAGCGCCCTCCGTGCCCTGGGCGCCGCTTCGGAGCAGCTCTGCCGCGCGGTCGGGCTCAGGCCGTCCATGCTGCGCGACCCCGGTGCACGAGTGCCCTGGTCGGCGTTGCGCGGCATCCTGGACGAGGCGGGTAGGCTCCTCGACGATCCGCTCGTCGGATTGCACGCCGCGGAGAAGGCGCGGCCGCGCGGAACGATCATGTACCTCCTCCTCTCCTGCCCGCGCCTGGAGTGGGCGGTCCGCAGATGGATGCGATTCAGTCATCTGGTCGATGATGCCCTGCGGTTCGACCTTCATCGACGCGCCGGCGCCGCGCGCGTCGTGATCCGGTACGTGGGCAGCGGGGATGGCAACCTCGCGCAGTTCATGGACTACTCCATGGTCAACGTCGTGCGGGCCGTACGAGCCACGATTGGCAATTCGCGGGGCGTGGCGGTCGAACTCCGACACTCCGCGCCGGATGACATCGCTGAATTTGCGCGTGTGGTCGGGTGTCCGGTCCGGTTCGCCAGCGCCGAGGATGCGCTGGTGGTTCCGGCGCGCATGCTCGCCATGCCGTCCCGCTTCGCGAATCCCCTCGTGGCGGAGCGGATCGAGCAGCTCGCCATCGCTCTCGAGACGAAGGCGCATCGCCCCACGGTGCACGCGAGGGTCTCGGACGCCGTGCAGGCACTGCTCATCGCGGGCATGCGGGCGGATCGCGCCCGTGTCGCGAGGCAGCTCGGGATGAGCGGCCGGACGATGCAGCGGGCGCTCGCCGACGAGGGCATGACGTTCAGGGATATCCGGGACGGCGTCGTGTGGGACGGCGTACCAGGACTGTTGGCGAACCCCGATTGCAGCGTCGAGATGGCCGCTGTCAGCACGGGCTACGCCGACACGGCGGGGTTCTCGAAGGCCTTCAAGCGACGGATGGGATGCTCGCCGAGCCAATTTCGGGAGCGCATGATCCGCTGACGCCGATCGTCGCGTAACTCAAGGTGAAGCTGCCGAAGCAACCGTCCATTCGGCGAAGTCACCGCCGGTCGCGCCCGCGGGAATGAAGTCGGGCGAACCCTGGAAGTCGCTCCAGCGGAGACGGCCGGCGATGCCGTACGGGACGATGCGCACGCGGTGCGCCGACGGCTCCACGCGGACCTCCACGAAACTCTGGAAGAAGGGGGCCACGTTGGAGTCGAACGCCGACGACAGCCATTCCGGCGAGAAGGGCCACGCGTCGAGCTTGTCGGTCCACCACCACAGCGGCAGCTTCGGCAGCGTCACGTTGGCCGCGATCTTGGAGCGCACCTGGTCGATCCGAGGGTAGAAGCCCCAGCGTGTCGTCGCTGGCACCGCCGGCCAGGTGAGCGCCGTCCCGAAGCTGAGATATGCGCCGCCGCCGCCGTTCACGAAGTGGTGCACGGGCGGTGCGCCGGGACCGGCGTCCTCGGCGTAGTACTCGAGGTCGTGCGTGTCGCCGGCCATGACGATGGGAACGCCATGGCGCGCGAGCAGGTCGTGGATCCTCGCGAAGGCTTCGTTGCCGGCGGCGAGGTAGGCCCCGCCGGCGTAGAACGGGTGGCCGAGCACGGCCATGACGGTCTTGCCGCGGGCCTCGTCGAGGACGGCCTCGAGCCATCGCCACTGCACCGGGTCGACGGTGCGCGCCACGCCCGTGTCGATGGCGATCAGCGCGAAGTCGCGCGTCTGCACGTCGAAGAACGGCGCGCGCTGGAATCCCGTCGGCACGCCGTACTGCTGGCGGTAGAAGGCCGCCTGGTCGATCAGCTCCTCGATGCGGGCGTCGGTCGTCGTCGAGATGCGGTTGTCCGCGGCGACCCGCGCCCGCATCGCGGTGCGCGCCGCCTCGGGCTCGAAGAACGTCGCCGCGAATCCCTCGAGCGCGTCGTACCAGTCGTGATTGCCCGGGATCGCGTAGACCGGCTTGTGGGTGCCCTTCATGGGCAACCAGAACTTGGCCTCGTAGTCCTTCATCGCCCCGGTCGGGTAGATGACGTCCGACGAGATCACGACGAACTTGACCTCGTCCCGTGCCGCCGCGGCCAGAACCTGGTCGCGGAGCACGTGCTGCGACGCATCGCCCTCGCCCGGGTCGCCGATCACGAGGAACGAGAAGTCGCCCGGCGTCGCGCCCGGCGGCGAGACGGAGTACCAGTCGTGCGGAGGCTTCGCCTTCTCCGCCTCGAACGTCGCCCGCACCATCGCCTCGCGCCACGTGTCGGTGCGCACCTCGGCCCACGAGTTCCACATGCCCGCGGCCCAGTTCTCCGTGTCGAAGAACCAGCTCATGCCGAACACGGGGACGATGGCGGCGATGATGGCCGCCCACGGCAACCCGATCTGGAGCCCTCGATCGAGAGCGGTCCGGGCCGAATAGCGCGCGGCGCGCAAGCGGACCGAGAAGCGCAGGCGGCGCTCGAGCAGCGGCGCGGACGAGGCGCCGGCCGAGGTGGCCTCGCGTCGCCGGCAAGACACCAGCGCCAGGCACGGCGCTCCACGCCGCGCGTGAGTCTGCGGAACAGGAGCCGCAGCGGCAGCACGACGGCGAACGCGATGACGAGCGCGAGGAACAGATCGCCGACGACGGCGACCAGCGGTGAGCTGATGCCGAGGCGCGAGCGGTCGAAGCCCATCCGGCCCAGGTGGATGGCGAACAATGTGCCGATGAAGGCCCAGATCCAGCCGCGGTCGAGCGCTTGCCGGGCGCTCTCTTCGGCGGCGACGCGATCGGCGAACGCGGCGAGCTCGGGCTCGTCGGCGAGGCCGAGCTGGGCGAGCACGGTCTCGCCCGCGTCGGCCGCCGCGAACACCGGGGCCGAGACGATGCCCCAGGCCGTGCCGGCGATGCGCAGGCCGCCGGCCAGCGCGAGCGTCCAGCCGACCGCGACGTCGCGCAGCGCCAGGACCAGGATCGCCGCCGCGAGATTGCCGAGACCGGGCAGCAGCCAGTCGGGGACGCGGCCGTCATGTCGCCCCACGCCTCGAACGAGGTAGCGGATCGCATCGAGCGCGAACCAGCCGGCCAGGAGCACGGTGATGCCCGTGGCGGCGAGCGCGGCGGCGTTGGAGACCAGCACGCCCATCGCGATCGTGATGGCGCCGCCGATCCACGCCGCGCGCTGGCCGGCGAGCGTTGCGCGCCGGAAGCCGTGCCATGCCTCCAGCATCCCGGCGCCGACGAGCAGCAGGCCGACCAGACTCGCCGCGCCCTCACCGGCGACCAGGGGCGAGAGCAGGGCGACGGCGGCCATGGCCGCGACGGCCAGGCCGGTTCCCAGTGCGTTGCCGTTCGTCGAGGCCTCCACTGTGTTCCATTCTTCCTCAGAGCGCTGCGCACGGCCAGCCGCGCGGGGAATCTACGCGTCTTTGCGCATTGACAAGACGAGGGAGGAGTGAGGTACTCCACCAGAGGTGTCGCCGATGCGTCATGGATTCCACGTTCTCGCCGTCGCGCTGCAGTTGGTCGCTCTGCTCGGCGGGGCCCGACTTTCGAGCGCCCAGACCACGGAGACCTACGTCTTCCGCGATTCCTTCGCGCCCATCGAAGGGGCTGGGAACGTACTCGTCCCGGTGTCGAACGCCAAGGGGACCATCGTCACCAGCGGGCCGGATTTCCTGAACGGATCGTTCATCACCGAGACCATCAGCGGGGCCGCGTGCGCGTCGCCGCCGACCATCCGCGCCTGGTCGTTCCCCGTGACGGCGGGGCTCCGTTACGACAACGCGGCTCCCACGGTGGTGACGGGCTCGTACTCGATCTCGATGCTGATGCGGTTCAACCCGATGGACACGGGATATGCCCGGCTGATCGACTTCTCGAACTCCACGCTCGATACCGGCATCTACAAGCTGGGCAACGGCGTGAGCTTCTATCCCGTGGGGACGTTCGCCGCCGGGTCGTTCGTCGAGGACCAGGACCTGTTCATCACGATCACCCGCGACGGGACGTCCAAGCTGGTGTCGCTCTACATCGACGGAGTCCCCTCCGGGACCTACGTCGACGCGGGCGACCTGTACGCGCCGAGCGCCACGGCGCTGTACTTCCTGATGGACAATACGACCGGCAGTGCGGCCATCCAGGAGACCGATGCGGGAGTGATCTCGTATCTCCAGCTGCGCAGCACCCCCATGGCGCCGGAGGAGGTCACCGCCAACCTCTCGACGATCTGCAAGGCCGTATCCTGCGGCGACGGCGTCCGCACCGGCAACGAGGAGTGCGACGACGGCAACCGCGTCTCAGGCGACGGGTGCTCGGCGCTGTGCACCATCGAGGGGACTGGGTCGGGGTGTGCGAACGGGCCCGCCGCCGCGACGTTCGACTCGATCCTCTGCCGCCTCGACGCGTTGATCGCCCGCGTGAAGGCGGAGGGCGGTCTCGGCAGCTTCCAGTCGAAGAGCGTGAAGAGCCTCCAGCAGGTCAAGGTGAAAGCGCAATCGGCGCAGACCGCCACCAAGGCCAAGAAGGCCCGCAAGGCGCTGCAGCAGGCGGCGAAGGCCATCGCGACGTACGCGCATCGACTCGGCAGCCTGACCGCACGGAAGAAGCTCGACGCCACGCTGCGGACCGAGTTCCAGCATGCAGCGGATCCGATCAAGGCGGACCTGGTCACGTTGCGTTCGAAGCTTTAGCGATACCGAGCGCCGGCCCGCATGGTCCATCCCGAACCGCAAGAGGGCGGCCGCACGTCGTGGTCGCTTTCCCGGCTCGTCGATCCCGCCCGGGTCAGGGCCCATGTCGCCGACGTGAACGACGGCATCATCGCCGTCGCGGCGATGACCGAAGGGCTCGCGGGTGCCGGGACACCTCCGTCGACGGTCTACTCGATCGTCGTCCTCACCGCTCTCGCAGGGGCCATCTCGTTGGCCGGCGTGAAGTTCGGCGAGGTCAGTGCCGACCGAGAAGTGGAATTGGGACTGATCGAGGAGGAGAAGCGGCTCCTGGCCATGAGCCCCGAAGAGGAGATCACCGAGCTCGCGAAGCACTACGAGGCCAAGGGGCTGAGCCCCGCCCTGGCTCGTCAGGTCGCCAAGGAGCTCAGCGCTGTCGATCCCCTGTCGGCGCAGCTCGAGGTGGAATACGGCATCCGGGAGGTCACCCCGGCAAGCACCCCGTGGCGCGTCGGGCTGGCGGCCGGCGGCGCCTTCTGCGTGGGAGCCACCGTGCCGGTCACCATGGCGTATCTCTACCCCGGGCCATGGTTGTGGGAGTACACGTTGATTGCCGTCATCGCGTCCCTGACGGTCACGTCGATCGTCCTGGCTCGACTGGGCCAGACGCGGGTGTGGCGGACGATCCTGCGCTCCGTCGTCGTTGGCGCCGCCTCGTTGGGGCTGAGCGCCCTCGTCGCCTCGCTCGTCTCCTGAGGCAGCGGCATACCGGCCACATTTTGACTGCGGCGTCGAGGCGCGCCATGACGTCGGGCATGGCGACGAATCCCACGATGACGCGGGAGCAGCGCGAGGCGTTCCTCGCGGCGACGCACGTCGGCGTGCTCGCCGTCGCGGATACGGGGCGCGGGCCGTGCGCAGTGCCGGTCTGGTATCGTTACACGCCCGGCGAGGCGGTGCGGATCACGGTGCCGCAGGCGTCGCGGAAGCTGCCACTGCTGCGCAGCGCCGGTCGCGCCTCGCTCTGCGCCCAGCAGGAGACCTTGCCCTACAAGTACGTCACGGTGGAGGGCCCGGTCGACATCGTGACGGACGCTGTCGCAGCGGAGCAGCGCGAGATGGCGGAGCGGTATCTGGGGCCGAAGCTCGGCGCGCGCTACCTCGCCGCCAACGCGGCCGCGCTCGAGGGCGAGGTGCTCGTGCTCCTGCGGCCGCGACGCTGGTGGTCGGTGGACTTCTCGCGCGTGACCCTCTGACGGCGGCATGCGGCACGCAGGCCTGGTCGCGCACAGTCCGGACGGGTCGGCGCTGTGCTTCCTCGAGTACTGCCGCGCCGGCTTCGCGCGGCACGGCGCGCACCTCCATCCGGACATCACGCTGGACTACATCGCGATGGGGAAGAGCCTGCCCGCGTGGGACGCCGGCGACCACGCCACCGTGCGCGCGACGCTGGCGCTCAGCATTGCGCGGCTCGCCGCGGCCGGGGCGGACTTCTTCTTCTGTCCCGACAACACGGCGCATGTCGCGCTCGAAGCCGACGGCCCGCCGTTCGCACTGCCGGGCCTGAACATCGCCGACGTCGTGGCCGACGAGGCGGTGCGGATGGGCCATCGCCGAGTGGGTATCCTCGGTACCCGCTACACGACGGAGGGACCCGTGTACCACCGCGCGTTCGGCACGCGTGGGATCACGGCCGCCGTGCCCGACGCGCAGGATCGTGAAACGGTGAACCGCGTCATCTTCGACGAGCTGGTGTCGGGGATTCTCACCGAGGAATCCCGGGCCGCCTACGTCGCGATCATCGAGCGACTGAAGGGGGGCGGATGCGATGCCGTGGCGCTGGCATGCACGGAGATTCCACTGCTCGTCACGCCGCGCGTATCGCCGCTTCCCACGCTCGACTCGACGCGGCTGCTCGCGCAGGCAGCCTTCGGGGTTGCGATCGCCGATCGCCCGCTGCCCACATGGCGCGGCGGCCCCCCGCGTGCGCGCGATTCGCTTTGACAAACGAACGTGATCGGGCTCCTCACGCCGAAGGTCGCCGCATCGTATGCCGCGCTGGGCGTGCTCGAATTCCAGGACGCCCCCACCACCGACGAAGAGCTGTTCGCCGATGGGTGAAAGCCCGCCTGTCGTCGCCGTACGGCGGTTAGGTGGACGAGCCGGACGCGCCGCGCAGCTTGCGTGCCAGCTCGTCGAGCAGCCGGGCTTCCTCGCCCGACACGCCGCGGCCGATGCCGAAGAGCTTCGCGAGCCCGCCAGCAGCCTCGGCGACGCGGTCGCACACGTCGAGCAGCTCGCGGATGCGTTGATCTCGCTCGGCCGGCGGGAGAACACCGAAGCCGACGCGCAAGACCTCCATCGCGGTCTCGAAGACCTCGGCGGAGGGCCGCACCCGCATCCAGGCCAGCACCTGTTCGTGCGCCGGGCTGCCGGGCTCGACGCCGCGTGCAGCGGCGAGGTCGAGGACGGCCTGGCGCTCGCTGTCGCTCACGCCGCCGTCCGCCCATGCCACCTCGACGAGGGGGGCGAGCAGGATCGAGGCGCCCGTCTCCCGGGTGAAGCCGAGGCGAACCACGCGCTCGAGCAGCGCCGGATCGTCCACCCTGAGCTTCTCGGAGAGCGCGAGCGCCACCTCGTGGAGATGGGCGCGGTCGCGGATCTTCGCGATGAGCTTGGCGTCCTGCTTCTGGAAGAATTCCGCCTCGGCCCCGCGTTCGCGTTCCTTCAGGAGATCTCTGGTCACGGGGACAGCATACGCGACGGGGTACGAGCAGGTCCATCGCCCGCGTGCCCGGCATCAAGGTGTACCGGCGGTTGGGGAGGCGGGGCCGGGCCCGGGGTGCGGAATCTGGGGGAGGATGCAGTGCGTTCTGCTCATCCCGAAGTCGCGGAACACGATGCGCCCGCCGTCGTTCGCGTCGCGATGGACGACGATGGTTTTGACCCGTGACGGTGCGGTGGTATCACCGTGACGTGCGGTTGCACCCGTGGATTTCGACGCTTCGTCTGCCGATCGCCGTCCTGCTCGCGGCAGTGTTCGCTCCGCCCGCGGAGGCGATGCTCTGTGCGAAGCGCAGTGGCGCCGTGGTCTTCCGCGAGACGTGCAAGCGCAAGGAGAAGGCGCTCGATCTGGCGGCGGAGGGCCTCACCGGAGCCGAGGGCGACGCGGGACCTCCTGGCCTCGCCCACCCGCGCATTCGTGCCCTCGATGCGAACGGGACGCGGGTGCCGGGCGTCGTGAACGAGCTCGGTGACCTGATCCAGACGCGCGGGAGCGTGGTCTTCGGACTGGATCTTCGTTCCGACGGCTTCGCGCCCGGAAACGGGGTCGTGTTCGAATCGTCGGACTGCACGGGGGCGCGTCGCGTCTTTGCGCAGGGAGGTGATCTCTATACCCTGGCGTCCGTCCACGGCACCATCGCCTACTATGCCGATGGTCCGGTCGAGTTGCGCCTCATCGCGTCCCGCCTCCAGCCGTCAACGGCGGTGGACTGCACGGGCGCGGACGTCTACGACGCCGCCACGGGTCTCTGTTGCCGGCAAGTGAACCTCTCCGCGATGTCGGCTCCGGCGAGCGCGCTGGACCTCGGCGTCGTCGTCCCGCCGCTGTCCGCGGAGATCGAGGAATGACCCGTCCGCGAACGACTCTGGTCGTCCTGGTGGTGGTGGGACTCGCCGCCGTCACCCCGCCGCGCGTGGACGCGGCGCTGTGTCGGACCAAGGCCGGCACCCTCGTGGTCCGCCCGGCGTGCACGCCGAAGCGGCCGCCGGTCGATGTGTCGGCGCTCGCGGCGGGGAGTCCCAAGGGTGATCGGGGACCCGCCGGCGTCTCCGCCCCCCGCCTGCGGATATTCGACACCGGCGGGAGGTTCGTCGGCTACCTGAACGCCGCGGGCGACGTGTTCTTCGAGTCCGAAGGCAAGGTGCTCATCGCCGCAGTCGGTACCGATGGGTTCACACCCGGCGGTAGCCTCTATTTCGAGGCGTCGGGCTGCGCCGGCACGCCATTGATCGCCACCGCACTCAGGCCAGCCATGCGGCTGGTCGTCCATGGGACGACCGGCTACCTTCCCGGCGCTCCGCCGGCCGAGCACTCCGTCCAAGCGTACTTGTTCGCCATTCCGGCACAGTACTGCACGAGCCCCGGAAGCGTGTACGACGTCAACACGAACCTCTGCTGCAGCCCCTTCACGACCACGGTGGAGGGAGGGCCGGCGGTCACCTTCGACCTGGGTGGCTTCACGCCGCCGTTCCGGCTCGAGGTCGAGCGATGAACCGGGCGATCGTCGCGATGCTCGTGGCGCCGATGTTCCTCGCGATGCCGGCGGCGGCCGACGTGCTGTGCCGCAGCAAAGCGGGAGGGGTCTTCGTGCGTGTGGCATGCAAGAAGCGTGAGACGGGGATCGCGCTGCCGCAAGGCGCCGCCGGCGACCCGGGTACGACGCCGCTTCCGACCCGGGCGATCGATGCGGCGGGCCGTCAGGTGGGACTCCTCGTCGAGCCGGCACGGGAAGACTATGGGTCGGTCGTCGTGTTCGAGGTCGGGACCCAGCTCGTGTCGCTCGGGGTCGGGAAGGGGGGGCTGTATGGAGACACCAGCCTCTATCATCTGGCCGCCGACTGCAGCGATGCGCGCGTGGTGTTGCAGCGTCGGGAGGCGTTCATCCGCACCGCCGTGGTGATGGGGTCGACGGCCTACTATGCGGGGGATCCGATCTCGACGCAGACGGTCGCGGCCTACGAGCACCCCCAGACCAGTGGCACGTGCGGAGGCGGTGAGACCACGCTCTCGAACGGCAACTGTTGCGCGCCGAGTGGCGGTCAGACCGACGTCGGGCCCGCGACGGTGGCGTTCGAGCTGTCGACGTTCACGCCCCCGTTCCACCTGGAACCCTGAGGGGCTCCGGGCTCGCCTCAGCTAGGCGCCCGGCGCGTCGGCGGCTACTCCTGACGATCACGCGCCCGGATCGGTCGATGGGGCGATGCGGTGAATCAGAGCCCCGGCGCTACGTGATCGCGCGTGCGATGGCGAAGGCCGCGGCCGCAGCGATTCCGCCGATCAGCATCGTCTGCACGGCGCTGCGGAATGGCGCCGTTCCCGTGAAATGTCCCTTGACCCAGCCGAAGAGCCCGAGCGCCACCAGCGTGACGATCGCTGATACCGTCAGGGCCGCGGAAGGGCGGGCGAGGGCGATGTAGGGGGCAAGGGGGATGAAGCCGCCGGCGGCGTAGGCGCCCCCGATGGTGAGCGCGCTCGTGAGCGCCCGGCGGGGATCCGGCCGCTCGAGCCCGAGCTCGAACCGCATCATAAAATCGACCCACGCCTCCGGCCGGTTCCGGAGCGCCGCCACGATCGGCGCGCTCTCGTGATCAGTCAGGCCGAACGAGCGGAGGACATGGGTCACTTCGGCCGCCTCGGCGAGCGGCTTGACGCCCGTCTCGGTGACCTCACGGCTGCGTTCACTGTCATAGTGCTCAGCGTCGCTCCGCGCCGCGAGGTATCCGCCGAGACCCATCGCGATCGCCCCGGCCGCGATCTCCGCCAAGCCCGCGACCACAATGAGCCTCGTGCTGTCGACCGCACCCGAGAGCCCGGCGGCCAGCGCGAACGGCACCGTGAGCCCGTCCGACATCCCAATGACGACGTCCCGAACAGTGTCGCCGGCGGTGAAATGTCGTTCGATGTGCGGGGTCTGGGGCATGACGTTCCTCGTTCACCCGTAGGGACGGGGCCGCAGCTCTCCGCCTGCGCAACGGACTCGGACTCTGCAACTATCCCAGGGCCCTTCGGCCTTGCAGGACGCGAATCACGATCACCACGACCGCGAGGACCAGCAGAACATGGATGAACCCACCCATAGTGTATGAAGACACCAGACCGAGAAGCCAAAGGACGACCAAGACGACGACAAGGGTTTCAAGCATCGTTGCGTCTCCTCTGGTTCGCTTCGCGCTGCAACGACCGTGCCTTGATCGGGCGCCCGCAATGTCACCCCGGTTGGTGCGGACCCGGACGGCACATTCTTGGAGGTGAGAGAAAGTTCCGGAATACGCTCCGGCTGGCAAAAGAGGTTCAGCGTTGTCGGCCCCTCTCGTGATTGCCGGGTTGGCACCCAGCCACCCGCGTCCAGGTTGCGTCCTGCTGGCGGTCTGATAGCAGCGTGGGCCGGGGTGGCGACAAGCGAGTCGACGCGATGTCCGCCCACGAGGAGGAACCCGATGGTGGACGGACGAATTCGTGTCACGCTCGGCATCGCCTGCGCACTCGCCTTCGGCGGGTGTGCGAAGACGGCCACGCCACCGCCGCCGACGGTGACGACGGACTCCACGTCGACCGCGACGGGGGGTTCGCGCGAGCGGACGGTCACCACCACGGCGACGGTCGATCGGGTCGACCTGGCGAATCGGCTGGTGACGCTTCGCCGGTCCCAGGGGGACACGGTCACCGTCCGGGTGGGCGATTCGGTGCGGAACCTCCCGCAGGTGAAGCGGGGCGACCGGGTGGTGGTGGTGTCCTACGAATCCGTTGCGTTCCGCGTCCTCAAGCCCGGCGAGGCGAAGCCGACCTCCTCGTCCGATGTCGAGGTCCTGCTCGCGCCCCTCGGGGAGCGTCCCCGTGCGGTCACCACCAAAGAGACGACGCTGGTGGCGACGATCGTCACCCTCGACCGCGCCAATCAGCAGGCGGTGCTGCGCGGGCCCAAGGGCAAGACGGTGACCGTGAACGTCCAGAACCCGGAGAACTTCGACAAGGTGAAGGTGGGCGATACGGTCGAGATCACCTCCACCGAGTCGGTCGCCATCGACGTGAAGCCGGCGCGGTAGGCCGTCACTTCCGTCAGCCGGAACACGGCTTGCCGTCGGTCGGGGACATCGCGCATCGTGACGACGAGCGAGCATCGGGGGCTGACGACCGGTTCATATCGTAGTGCGTTGCGACGGTGGGGCCCGCGGTGACGGCGACCAGTTTGCCCGAAACGACGGTCATGCAGGCGCGGATACGGTCGTTCACGGCCGACGTCTGGTCCCTGACTCGGCCCTACTGGGCGTCCGAGGAAAAATGGGCGGCGCGTGGGTTGCTGGCGCTGGTCGTCGGGCTGTCGTTCGGCTCGATCTACATCGCCGTCCTGATCAACCACTGGAACCTGGCGTTCTACAATGCCCTGCAGGCATTCGACGCCGCCGAGTTCTTTCGCCAGTTGCTGATCTTCGCCGGACTCACCGCCACCAACGTGGTGTGCGCGGTGTACCAGGTCTACTTCAGCCAGATGCTGCAGATCCGCTGGCGGCGCTGGCTCACGGAATCGTTTCTGGCGGCGTTGGCTGGAGGACCAGTCCTACTATCGCGGGGCCGTCCTCGGTGCCGTGTCGGAGAACCCGGACCAGCGCATCAGCGAGGATATCGGGCTCTTCATCGTGTACACCCTGAGCATGACGCTGGGGATGCTCACCTCGGCGGTGACGCTCGTGTCGTTCATCGCCATCCTCTGGAGCCTCTCCGGATCGCTGCTGGTCCCGCTCGGGCCGCTCGGTGCGGTCCACATTCCGGGATACATGGTCTGGGCGGCGTTGCTCTACGCCAGTCTCGGCACGTGGCTGGCGCTGCGCATCGGCGCACCGCTGGTGCGGCTGAACTTCGACCTGCAGCGTTACGAGGCGGATTTCCGCCTGAGCATGGCGCGGGTGCACGACAACGCCGAGAGCATCGCCCTGACGCGCGGCGAGGCCAACGAGCGGGTCCGCTTCCGCGAACGTTTCACGCGTATTCTGCGCACCTTCTGGGCGATGATGCAGCGACAGAAGCGGCTGAGCGCGTTCACCTGGATCTACGGGCAACTGGCGCTGGTCTTCCCACTGCTCGTCGCCGCGCCGCGCTACTTCGCGCGCCAGATCATGCTCGGCGGCCTCATGCAGACGGCGCAGGCCTTCGCGCAGGTGCAGGGAGCGCTGAGCTTCATCGTCAACAGCTATCCCGATATCGCCCGCTGGCGTGCCGCCGTCGATCGGCTCGTCGGCTTCGAGCGCGCCCTGCGCAACCCGGCACGCCAGCGCGAGCGGCCAACGCCGCATCGAGGTCCGGCGCTCGGCGACGCCCGCACTGCATGTCGACGATCTCGACATCGATCTACCCAGCGGGGCTCCGCTCCTGCGCGCCCTGAGCTTCACCGTGCTCCCGGGTCACTCGTTGCTCGTCGTGAGTCCATCCCGGGGCCGGCAGAACGACGCTGCTGCGCGCCATCGCCGGTATCTGGCCGTACGGCAAGGGCCTCATCGAGATTCCCGCGAGGGGGCGCGAGATGATCGTACCGGAGAACCCGTATCTTCCCGTCGGGCCGTTGCGGCAGGTGCTCACCTACCCGCAAGTCGATCGGCGCCTGGCGGACGCCGTGCAATGGGACCCGAGCCAGATCGGCAGTGCCCAGCGCGCCGGTCTGGCCGAGCGCGACGGCTGAAGCGGCATACGCTAGCGCGCCCGCCGCGCCGGAAGACCAGCGGCCTCCCGAGCGACGCCGATCTCGAGCGGGCCCTCGCCCTGTGCGGCGTGGCGCATCTGGCCAGCCGCCTCGACGACGAGCAGGACTGGTCACAGCTCCTCTCCCTCGACGAACAGAAGCGGCTCGCCTTCGCGCGACTGTTGGTGCAGCGGCCCGATATCGTCTTCCTCGACGAAACGACCGCCGACCTCGACAACGAGTCGGCGCTCTCCCTCTATCGCCTCCTGCGCGCGGAACTCCCGCGCGCCATGGTGATCACCATCGGACACGCAAACCCATTGCAGCAGGTGCACGACGCTCGCCTCGACCTGCGAGCGTTGCGAGGAGCGGAGCTGAGCTGAGCGGCACGGACGGGGTGGATCGGTCTTCGTCCCTCCCGTGCCGAGACGACGAGTTTGTCCTCGGGGATCGGTCGGCCTATTAGCAGCCGGGGCGAGATCGGCACCGGACGCTGAACGGAGTGTGGCATGCGCGACCATGACGCGATCGTGATCGGGTCCGGTGCCGGCGGGCTGACGGCCGCGCTGGCGCTCGCCCGGGCCGGACGTCGCGTCGTCGTCTTCGAGCAGCACTACCTGCCTGGGGGCTACAGCCAGTCGTTCGTGCTGCAGGGGTTTCGCTTCAGCCCTGGCGTCCACTACGTCGGCGCGCTCGGCCCCGGCGGGGGACTGCGGCGCATCTACGAGGGGCTCGGTGTCGCCAACGACCTCGTCTTCTTCGAGCTCGACCCCGATGGCTACGATCGGGTCGTCGTCGGCAACGACCGGTTCGACATCCCGAAGGGCAAGGACCGGTTCGCCGCGAAGCTGAAGCAGCGCTTTCCCGGCGAGGCCGACGGCATCGACCGCTACTTCGACCTCGTCGGCCGGATGGTCGACGAGCTCGGCTACTCCGCCCCGATCCACGGGCTCGCCGAAGCGGCGAAGGAGGCGCTGCACATGCCGACCGTGCTGCGGCATGGGCTGCTTCCGCTCAGTCGGTTCCTCGACGGCTGCACGAAGGATCCGTTCCTGCGGGCGATCCTCTCCATCCAGGCGGGCGACCACGGCATGGCGCCGTCACGGGCGCCGACGGCGCTGCACGCCGGCCTCCAGGGCTACTACTTCGACGGCGGCTGCTATCCGCGCGGCGGTGGCCACGCCATTCCCGAGGCGCTCATCGGCCAGCTCCAGCGGCACGGCGGCGAGGTCGTGTTGCGCACCGAGGTCGACCGCATCCTCATCGAGGACGAGAAGGTCCTGGGCGTCCGGCTCGCCGACGGGCGCGAGGTGCGCGCCGACATCGTGGTGTCGAACGCCGACCCGGGCGTGACCTGGGGCCGGCTGGTGGCGCCGGAGCATCTCGGCTGGCGCCTCCGCCATCGCATCGAGCGCATGCACTACTCGGTGTCGACGCTGAGCCTGTTCATGGCGGTCGACATGGACCTGCGCGCCGCCGGCGTCGATTCCGGCAACATCTGGTTCAGCCGCACGACCGACATCGACGCCGCGTACGAGTTTGCCGAGCGTCCCGCGCTCTCGGGCCGGGAGGAGATTCCCGGTCTGTTCTTCAACGCCACGACGCTCAAGGACCCGTCGATGCGCAGCGACGGGCTCCACACCGTCGAGGCGATGGCCCTCTCGTCGGTCGAACCCTTCGCGCGCTGGAAGGATCGTGCGCCCGGCGCGCGCGGCGAAGACTACGCACGGCTCAAGGCCGATCTCGGCGAGCGCATCCTCGACGCCGTCGAGTGCTTCGTTCCGGGGCTGCGCGAGCGCACGGTGTTCCGTGCCCTCGGGACGCCGCTCACCAACATGCACTTCCTGCATGCGACGCGCGGCGGCATCTACGGGACCGAGAAGACGCTCGACAACCTCGGCCCGTTCGGATTCTCGGTGGACACGCACATCCAGGGCCTCTTCCAGTGTGGCGCCAGCACCATCGCCCCGGGCATCAACGGGGTCACCAACTCCGGCCTCGAGGCCGCGGCTGCTGCGCTCGGCTGCAAGCGCGACGACCTGCTCACGGCGACCGGCCAGTCGCTCCGCATCTACCCGGCGGAGGACCCGTCGTCGTGGCCCGAGGAGCTGCGCCCCTCGAGCCGCGGCGCGTAGCGGGGCCGTGCGTCGTGCAGGCACCGGTCGCCCGACGGTGCTGGACCGCGCGAGGCCGAGGTGACGCACCGCGCCTCGCGGAGCACCCGCGTATTCCGTTGACGGGAATCGGCGGAGGGCAGTATCGGTACTTCATGAACCAGCACGCGGTTCGCCGATGGGGGTGCACACCGCTGCGAGGCGCCAGCGCTGCCTTCGCGATGCTCCTGCTCGGGGGATTGCTTCTCGGGCCACGAGCGACGGAGGCCGCCGTCGATCTCTCGGGTGGCTGGAAGCTGACGCCCGTCGGCGGGTTCGGCGACCCCAGCAACGGTCTGATCGACTTCACGCAGACCGGCACTACGCTGACGCTTGCCTTCCCGAAGCCCGGGCTTCCCTTCTACTCCCCCATCGGCAGCACGGGGACCATCGATCCCGACACGGGCGTGTTCACCGCCGTGCTGACCTTCAGCGTCCTCATCGACACCTGCCAGGCGACGCTGGACGGTGTGGCGAGCGCGGACGGCCTCGCCTTCACGGCGACGTTCGCGTCGGGCTGTCCGGCCGAGATGGTCTTCTATGGCCCGGTCACCATCCTCGGCGAGCGCTGCGGGCAGGGGGGCGTGACCTGCTGCGGCAATCTGCTCACCGAGGTCGGCGAGCTCTGCGACGGACCCTGCTGCTCGGCGACGTGCGACGCCTTCCTCGCGGGCGGCAGCCCGTGTCCGAGCGACGCGAACGTCTGCACCGACGACGTCTGCGACGCGGGAGGCGGCTGCCAGCATCTCCCGAACACGAGCCCCTGCGGTCCCGACGACTCCTTCGGAACGAACTACTGCGCGCCGAAGGGACTCTGCGCGGCGGGTACGTGCGACATCGTCGCGTGTCGCGTGCCGACCAAGGGCTCGCGCCTGCGGACGGGCGATGGGCAGACCCGTTGGACGTGGCGGGACAAGAGTGGAGCGGTCACGGACTTCGGCGACCCGACCCTCCCGGCCGGGGGGACACAGTATCGGCTCTGCCTGAGCAACACCGTGACGGGCGGAGGCGGATTCCGGACGGCCGCCGGCTTCGTCACCGCATGGCGAGCGACGCGGAACGGGTTCCGCTACAGGGAGACGACCAATCTGGTGCAGTCCGTGAGCCTCTACTCGAAGAACGGCCGCGCTCGGGTGCAAGCCGTCGTAGGTGGCGGATACTCCCCGCTACCGACCAGCGACCCGCTGCGGATGCGGGTGCTCGGCGTCGGGGCCGCTCCCTCCTGCTTCGAGATGACCTACTCGAATCCCAAGGTGAACGAGCAGGGTCGCTACATCGCAACCGAGTAGGCACGGCGATGCGATGGTTCGGCCAGGTGAAGAGGAAGTGCAGGTCGTAGGCGGCTGCGACGAGGTTGCGCGCCGCTTCCGTCGCGGACGCCGCGCCGGCATCCTTGATCGTCTGCGTACCGGCGGTGACGTCGACGCGCGGCGCGGTGACCGCCAACCCGAGCCCGATGGGCGCGACGGCCCACCCGAAATACTCCCGGACCCCCGGCGACGGATTGGCGAACGAGCGACCGGCGTCCCTTCGCTGGGTTCAGCAGCCGCACTCGGGAATGGAGTGGCGAGAAGGGCTGCCGCAAGCGGAAGGCGCCAGGCCCTGAACAGCCTATACGGCTAGCACGTTCACTGTCGGCAGCGCACTCGAAACGCCCTCGTCTCGGCCGCCATTCACTCGCCAGCGGGCACCAGCAGCGTCGCCACCCTACCGCCCGTGCTGCGCGCCGCATCCGAGACCGCCGGCGGAACGGTGAAGCGCACCACCCGGCCATCGAGGCTGTCGGTGCCCCGAGACGCCATCAGGTAGAGTCCGGCCGTCCCGACGACCTCGCACGGGACGCGGGCCGCCGGGCCGAACGGCCGATTCGGGATCACGACGACGCTGCCGGCCGGCGACGCTGCCACCACCGTTTGGAGGCGCTGGAGCTCGCGGAGCGTCTCGCGTCGCGCGGCCCTGTGGAGATCGATGAAGGGCGGATGGCGCGCGAAGCCGACAGCGCTGACCGCGAGCCATGTGAAGACCGCCATCACCCCGATCCAGCGCTGGTGGAGCAGCGCAGGCGGCGCAAGGGCCGGCACCGAGAGCGCGGCGGCGATCGTGATGCCCAGCGTCGGGAAGTAGTGGTAGCGCGAGACCGTTGCCGACGAGGTGGGGGTGAAGCGTGACAGGTGCAAGAACGGGCCGCGGCCTGCGGCCACCAGGATGTACGCGAGCAGCGCGACGAGCGAGGCGGCGACCACTCGCCGCCGCCGCCGCGAGTCCATGCGGACGAGTGCCACGGCGCCGAGCACCGCGCAGAGCCCGGCGGCGACCTCCCGCGTCGTCCCGGGATAGGGAAACGCCGGTCCGAAGAAGCCGAGGACAAGTGAGCTGAGACCGTAGGGTACGAGGCCGGAGGCGAATTCGAGGCCGAATCGCCAGTCGGCCAGCGCGGCGCGGGGCGACACGGTGCTGTCGACGTACGCTCCGACGGGGGAGGGCACCAGGCCGCGCACTGCGACGTACGTCGCCAGGGCGACGAGGGGGGTCGCCCAGAGCACGAGCGCTGCGCCGGTGGTCCGCGGCCTGCTCCCATACAGCCACGCGAGCAGCGGCAGCGTGAGCGCGACCGAGAGTCCCATCCCGAAGGAGGTCCCGGCGAGGAAGGCGAGTACGCCCCAGCCGACTGCCCGCGGCAGCGAGACATCGGCGCGATCCGGGCCCCTGTCCATGGAGAGGAGCAGTGTCAGGAAGAAGGTGGTGAGGAGTACCTGGCCCTGCACGGAGAGCCACTCCAGGGTTGCCGCGTGCAGCGGAAGCGTCCCCCAGGTTCCGGCTCCGATGCATGCCATCGCGGGACTCCCGGTGTCGCGACGCAGCAGGCGGTAGAGGAGGAAGACATTCGTGGCGTGCAGCGCGAGCGTGACGCCGAAATACGGCCAGCTCTCGAGTCCGAACACGTGGAACATGGGCCACAGGAGCGCGTTGCGCGCGAGCAGGACATGTCCACCCCACGGCTGGACCGCGAACGCCGGGAGGTCCTGGTTCATCGCGTTGAAGAAGTGACAGAAGTCGTCGACGAAGAAGAAGCTCCCCGTGATGGGTGCGAAGACGGCGACGGACAGTCCGACGGCCAGCAGCGGACAGACGACTCGCGCCCAGACGGTCTGCATCACCAAACCGGCCCGTTAGCCCAAGCCGTGCCGCAAGGGAATCGTCCGAGCGGTCCGACGATCCGATCCGACCCTTGACTTCGGGGACACGAGCGCGGAACCTCCGAGCGATCGAGTATCGACGATCGCTGCGACGCGGACTCACGTGGCTGCGCACCGCTGGAGGTGGCGCACGCGACGGAATGTCCGCGCGCTGGACGGTCGTGCTCGGGTGGGCGCTCGGCGTCGCCGGCTTCGCGTACCTCCTCGCGCTTCCGCCCACCCTCCACAAGGCCGACGAGAGCTACCTCCTCTACGGCGCCAAGCGCATCGTGCAGGGGCAGGCGCTGTATCGCGATTTCTTCGACTTCCTCACGCCCGGCGGCTTCTATCTGTACGCGCTGGCGTACGCCGTCGGCGGGACGAGCATCACGACCGCGCGGCTCGTCACCGCGTCGCTGAACGCTCTCGCCGTGACGTGTACCTACTTTCTCGCGCTGCGCGTGGCGTCGGCGGCCGAGGCCCTGCTCGCCGGTGCGCTCGTCGTGACCATCTGCGTTCCCGTGTGGAACATGGCGAGCCATCACTGGATGGCGACGAGCCTGGGGCTCGCCGCGGCGGCGACGCTCCTGGGGCATCGGCAGCCGGCGCTGACGCGGGTCCGAGCCGCCGCGGCTGGTGCGCTGGTGGGGCTCGTGGTGTGCACCGATCAGGGCCGCGGCCTCTGGCTGATGCTCTGGCTCGCGATCACCGTGCCGGCGCTGGCGTTCGCGTCCGACGGATCGGATCGTTGGCGTACCTGCCGCCGCCAGGTCGCGTGGAGCGCGCTCGGCGGGGCCGCCGTCTGTGGCGCCATCCTGGGCTACGCCGTCGCGCGCGCGTCGCTGGCCGAGATGCGCGAAGCCACCTACACCTGGGTCCTTGGGAATTACGCCGCCCATCACGTCGGGCGGATGAGATGGGCCGGCTACTCCTGGTTGTGGGCCAACGGGCTCCCGTTCACCTGGGAGTGGCTGCTGGAGGCCGTGCCGGCGGTGCTGGCGCTCGAGGTGGCGGCCACCCTGTGGCGCATCAGCCGCGAAGGGTTGCGGCACCAGGTCGCGCGCGCGGCGGTGCTCCTCCTCGCCGTGCTGATGGCAGCGTCCATCGTGTATTTTCCCGACTACATCCACGTCGCCTTCATCCTTCCGTACTCGCTCGTCGTGCTGGCGGGCATGGCCTACCGGATGCGGACGTCGTCCATGCTCGCGAGGTCCAGGGTGGCGACGGGTGGCTTTCGCTTCGCCTGGGTCGTGCTGCTCCTCGTGGTGATCGCCAAGGCCTGGAGCAACGCCGCGCTCGCCTGGAGTCAGAACCCGGTGCTGTCCGCGACTGCGTTCGGCACCATCGCCAGCGGCGAGCCGGACGCGCTCGCCCTGCGCGGCGTGCGGGAGCGGCTGGGCGACGTCCCGCGACCGTGGCGGCTATTCTCATACCCGGTCGACGTGTGGTTCTACCTCGTCCTTCCAGCCGACGACCCGACCCCGTTCGCGATGCTCGATCCCGGGCTGCACTCCCCCGCGCAGGTGCAGGCTGCCATCGAGCGGCTGCAGCGCGAGCCCGATGCGCTCGTCCTGGTGAACCACTTCTTCGCCAAGCGGTTCGATCCCTTCACCGCGTGGGTGCGCTCGGCGTACCGGGACCTCGGCGACGTCGGGCCGCCGGGGCTTCGCCTCTACACGCGGTCGCCGGCGCGCTGACCGGCGTCCCGCCGTCCTCGCCACGCGAGCCCCGTCGGACAACCCGCGGTCCCGTCAACTCGACGGTTTATGCTGCCTATGCCCCGGCGCTCGATCCCGACACGCGGACTACTGAAGCCGCTTTCTTGTTGACACCGGCCTCGTCGAGGCGGACTATCTCGCGATCGGTTCCGCGAGGCCCGTCTCGCTCGGAGGTGTCTCATGGGCTCCGGTCGCACAGCGGCGGTTGTCAGCGCCCTCATCGGGCTCTCCCTCTTGGCGCTTCCTGCAACGGCCCAGAGCCCCGATCACCTCAAGTGCTACAAGATGAAGGATCCGCTCAAACTCGCAGGCACGGCGGACCTCGACACCCCGCAGTTCGGGCTCGACCCGGGCTGTAAGCTCTCCGGGGCGAAGCTCTTCTGTGTTCCCGCGACGAAAACGAACGTCGCGGCGACGGACAAGTCCACGAAGCAGCCGATCATGCCGCTGCCGGTCGGCGGCTCCGACCCCGGGGACCGCATCTGCTACAAGGTGACATGTGCGCAGGTCGTTCCGGACCAGGAGGTGACTGATCAGTTCGGGTCACGGACGATCGGACGGCTCAAGGCGACGATGGTGTGCACGCCGGCCATGAAGGGTTCCCCACCCCCGACCACGAGCACCAGCACGACCACGACCACCTCGATCGCCTCGTCGAGTACGACTACGACCACTAGCCCGCCTGGGCTGATCCTTCACTATCCTCTCGACAACGGTGGGACGAACACGGGCTACCTCGGCGCCGCCTACAATGGTGTGGTGACAGGCGCAGCGAGCGTGGCGGGGAAGTTCAACAACGCACTGGCGTTCTCGAACTCCACGACGAACGGGCTGAAGGTGTCGAACAGCCACGTGCCGCTCAGCGTCTCGCCGCACTATACCGTCTCCCTCTGGTTCAGGGAGGACGTACCGGGTGTTGCGGGGGCCTCGTTGATCGACTTCCGGAACGCCGGAAGCCCGGGCGGGGGTGTCGCTGTCGGTCATGGCATCGCCTCACCAGCGTCGATCGTCGCGTGCGCCACGGGGACAAGCGGGACGACTGCGTGCAACAGCTTCGTCACCCCGTCCTTCGGGCTGTGGCACAACCTCGTCCTCCGGTACGCTGGCACGTCGACCGGGGCGGGCGGTGGTGCTCCGGTCGACGTCTATCTCGACGGCGTCGTCGTCGCGGCCATCCCGAACCCCACGCTCGAGGTGATCTTCTCGAGCACGCAGCGGAACGATCTGGTCATCGGGCAGAGCTCGATGTTCTACGTCGATGAGATCAGGGTCTACGACCAGGTCTTCACAGCCGCCGAGCAGTGTATCACCGTCATCGGCGGAACCTGGAACCCTTCGACCTCGATGTGCATCCTGCCGTAGTTGGCAGGTCGAAGAGGAGGGGGGCCATGAGTGGAGCAGAAGCTGGCGCGCACCCAATTCCGCGTCGCGTGTCCGCGGACTGTGCGTGAACGGGGGCCGAAACGCGCCAAAACCAGCCGAGTCGCCCGATCGAGTTCCCTTGCTGATTCAGGCCCGTCTCAGCTCCCGTGGTGCTACCCGCACACCTGAAGTCACGGTATCGGCGGTTCAAACTCCGTCCCTGGCCACTCGTCTCGGATCTCGGTTGGCGACCGTTCGCGTGCGGGTCTGAGGCGTCGGGGTCGTGGCGGTGGTGGGATGTGGCGGCTCCTGCTTCTGTGCTGTCGGTAGCAGTGGAGGAGTGCGGGGGCAGCGGGGTGGGGCAGAGCCCGATAAGTAGGGGTTCGGTCAACTCGACGGTCTATGCTGCCTATGCCCAGACCCCTCACATCCGGAAGACGCCGAACGCATCTGCCCCCCGCACGACGTTGTTGAACGCCGCCGACAGCGCGGTCCACGTGTCGCGTGGGTCGATCACCCCGTCGCCCCAGAGGCGCCGCGTCGCGTAGTACGCGTTCGACTCCTGCTCGATGCGCTCGACGACCATCTGGCGCACGGCCTGATCCCGCGCCTCGTCGTACGGCTGCCCGGCGCGTTCGGCCGCCTGCCGCTGGACGATCGACATCACGCCGGCCAGCTGCTCGGGGCCCATCACCGCGATGCGGTGGTTCGGCCAGGTGAAGAGGAAACGCGGGTCGTAGGCGCGGCCGCACATGCCGTAGTTGCCGGCGCCGTAGCTGCTGCCGATCATCTTGCAGAACTGGATGAATTGCGCGGCCTTCTGGGAGGAGTCGGAGAATATGAGGGATTGACGATGCAGCGACTATAGGCACATGAGAGGCGATGCTTCGCACGACACGACTCGTCCCCCTCTTGTTGCTCCTCGCCGGGACACCCGCGCTTCATGCCGGGACCATCAACGTCCCGGCGAGTGACGAAGTCGCGCTCGTCGCCGCCATCGACACAGCCAACGGCAACGGCGAGGACGACATCATCGTGCTCGCCGCCTCCACCTATTCCTTCACGGCGGCGAACAACCCCATGAATGCCCTTCCCGTCGTGACGACCCGCATCACGATTCAGGGCAACGGCGCCGTCGTCGAGCGGCAGAGCGGGCCCGAGTTCCGGGTCCTCGACGTGGCGTCCTCGGGCGATCTCACGCTCGATCGCGTGACCGTCATGGGTGGGCAGCTGACAACCACGTCGGTTCGCGACGGCGGGGCCGGTATCCGCGTCGGCGGGGGCGGAAAGCTCACCCTGACCAACTCGGTGGTGACGAAGAACACCTGCACGGGTCGGGTCTGCTACGGCGGCGGTATCTTCGTCCAGGACGACGCCGCACCCGAGGTGACCCTCGTCGACAGCGAGGTGAGCGAGAACGTTTCCGAGGGCGGTGGAGGAATCTGCCTCAACCACAACAAGCAGACACTCCGCCTCACCCGCACGACGGTCCGTGGAAACAGCGGCATCGAGGGCGGCGGCATCGTAGCGTTCGGTGCCGACACCATCACCATCACGGACAGCGCGATCCTCGGCAACTCGGTGTCGAGCACCGGGCAGTTCGGCGGAGCGCTCGGCGGCGGCATCCTGGACGTGAGCGGCGCCACATGGACGATCTCGGGAACCACCATCAGCGGAAACAGTGCCTCCGGGACCAACGTGAGTACCGCCGCCACGAACATCTACGGTGGCGGCATGGCCGAGAACGGCGGCGCGACGATCACCATCGTCAACTCCACCATCAGCGGCAATTCGCTGACCAATACCGCGGGTGGCCTCGTCGCCGGGGCCGGGCTCTTCTCCGAGGGCGGGGGCAAGTGGACGCTCAACAACGTCACGATCGCTGGGAACACCGTCACCGCGTCGAACGGCTCGGGCGGCGGCATGGAGGCGACGCGTGGCATCTTCACGCTCCGCAACTCCATCGTCCACGGCAACACCGCTGCGGCGAATCCCGACTGCTCCGCCCTCGGGAGCAACGCCAGCGGCACGATCTTCGACTCGTTCGTCCTCACCGCGGGCCACAACATCGTCGGAAACACCATGGGCTGCGCCGGCTTCGTACCAGGCACCGGCGACCTCGTGGGTGTGGACCCGCTGCTCGGCCCGCTCGCCGACAACGGCGGGCCGACGCAGACCATGGCGCTGCCCGCCGGGAGCCCCGCGCTCGACGTGGGTGATCCGGGCGCCGCCGGCAGCGGGGGCACCACCTGCGAGGCCGTCGATCAGCGCGGCACCGCGCGGCCGCAGGGTCCGCGCTGCGACATCGGGGCGTTCGAGGTCGGCGGGCCGTCCTCCTGCGGCGCGCCGGTCCCCACGTTCGTCTCCATCGACTGCCGTCTCGACCTGCTGATCACTGCCCTCGGAAATGCGACCGATCTCGGCAAGATCAAGCCCGCCCTCCTGCGCTTCGCCACCGCCGCCCGCACGAAGAAGGTTGCCGCCGAGATCACCGACCCCGCAAACCGCAAGAAGGTGAAGAAGGTCCTCAAGACGGCCATCAGCAAGATGACCTCCTTCAACTTCCGCATCCGCTCGCTGACCGCGCGCAAGACCGTGCCCGACGCGACGCGCCTCCCCCTCGTCGATCAGGGCGGCGGGATCCAGCGCGACATGAAGGCGCTTCTCAGGTCGCTGTAGCTCCTACGGCTGCGCCGGGCACGCGGCCTCATCACCGTGAACATTGGCAGGGCCGAGTTGCGTCAGTCCGCGGGGTCGGGAGCCAGGACCACGGCCGAGGCGTCGCGCACCCTGATCTTGGCGTGCCCCTTCGGCAAATCGTCGAGCCGGACCCGTTGAACGGTCTCGGAGTCTCCGCGGGTCTCGATGAACCCCTTCACCGTCGCGGGGTCCATCCTCCCGGAGCGGCTGGCGGCGCTGATCCCGCGGCCGCGGGTCAATCTGGTCGTCGATCGCGGCCCGCTCGCTCCCCACGCCCGGCGGCGCGCGGCGGTAGTGTCTACAATGTCGCCTTCGACTGGCCAGAGGCGGCGGGGCGTGCGACGGTCATGTTCGTCACGACGCGCGCTTCATCCGCGAGGACGGCGCGCGGGGCGGCCAAGGACGTACTCCGCCGCCGGCGCGCGCTCCGCCTTAGCGGCCGAGGGCGCGTTTGAGGTCGGCTTCGGGATAGGCGCTGATCTGGCAGGAGGTGGTGGCGAGATCCTCCGGCAGGCCTTGCGCGACGATGATCACGACCTGCCCCGGCTTGAAGGCTACGCCGCCGCAACTGGTCGGGCCAGGCGCCGGGTGCGTGACCGCGACCGATTGCGCCGGCTCGCCCTTCAGCTTCTCGAGCACCTGAAAAGTCGTGGTCGTCACGCCGTACTGGCTCTTCGACGAGACCGCTTTACCTTTGAAGATCACGTCGTTGAATTGGACGAATTGCCGCGCGCTCTCATATTGCGTGCACGTGCACGCCGCTTCTGCCGCGGGCGCGGCGGCGAGCAGGGCGAGGGTGGACAAAACTGACGAAAGGGCGAAGAGGAGGGGGCGGGTCATGGGCGGGAGCGTAGCGCGCCGCTGCGGGTTGCGCCATCACCGGCGGGCGGCAGGATCGGGGGTGAGCGTTGCTCAGGCGTCTCGGGATCTGGGCGTGCACGCCAACGTGCTGCGCAAATGGGTTCGAGGCTTGTCCCGGTCAGGGCAACGCTGCGCCTTATGCTCCCTGCGCCCTCACATCCGGAACACGCCGAACGCGTCCGCACCGCGCACGACGTTGTTGAACGCGGCCGACAGCGCGATCCCCAGCGCGGTCCGCGTGTCGCGCGGGTCGATCACGCCGTCGTCCCAGAGCCGTCCGGTCGCGTAGTACGCGTTCGACTCCTGCTCGATCTGCTCGACGACCATCTGGCGGACCGCCTGGTCCTGCGCCTCGTCGTACGGCTGCCCGGCGCGCTCGGCCGCCTGGCGGCGCACGATCGACATCACGCCCGCCAGCTGCTCGGGGCCCATCACCGCGATGCGGTGGTTCGGCCAGGTGAAGAGGAAGCGCGGGTCGTAGGCGCGGCCGCACATGCCGTAGTTGCCGGCGCCGTAGCTAGCTGCCGATCATCACCGTGAACATCGGCACCGTCGAGTTGGAGACGGCGTTGATCATCTTGGCGCCGTCCTTGATGATCCCGCCGCTGCTCGTACTGGATGCCGACCATGTAGCCGGTGATGTTCTGCAGGAAGAGGAGCGGCACGTCGATCTTGTTGCAGAGCTGGATGAACTGCGCCGCCTTCTGCGACGAGTCGGAGAAGAGGATGCCGTTGTTGCCGAGGACGCCGATCGGGTAGCCGTGGAGATGCGCCCAGCCGGTGACGAGCGTCGTCCCGTACGTGGGTCTTGAACTCCTCGAAGCGCGAGCCGTCGACGATACGCGCGATGATCTCGCGCACCTCGAAGGGCTTGCGGACGTCGACCGAGCCGATGCCGAGCAGCTCGTCGGGGTCGTAGCGCGGCGCCTCGGGCGCCTGCATGCGGGCCGTGCCGAGCTTCCGCCAGTTGAGGTGCGCGACGATCTCGCGGCCGATGCGGATGGCGTCGCGCTCGTCCTCGGCGAGGTAGTCGGACACGCCGGAGACGCGGCTGTGCATCTCGGCGCCGCCGAGCGACTCGTCGTCGGTCTCCTCGTTGGTCGCCATCTTCACCAGCGGCGGCCCGGCGAGGAACACCTTCGCGCCGCCCTTCACCATGACGACGTAGTCGCGACATGCCGGGGATGTAGGCGCCGCCGGCGGTCGAGCTGCCGAAGACGAGGCAGATCGTCGGGATGCGCTCGGCCGAGCGCCGCGTCAGCTCGCGGAACTGCGCGTCCGCCGCGGGACGAAGATCTTCGCCTGCTCGGGCAGGTCGGCGCCGGCCGATTCGGTCAGGTTGATGACCGGCATCCGATTCGTCGCGGCGATCTCCATCGCGCGCGACGGTCTTCGCCAGCGTGATCGGATTGATCGCGCCGCCCTTCATCGTCGGGTCGTTCGCCGTGATCACGCACTCGACGCCGCTCACCACGCCGACGCCGGTGACGACGTTCGCGCCGAGCGCGTACTCGGTGCCCCACGCGGCGAGCGGCGAGAGCTCCAGGAACGGGCTGTCGCGGTCGACGAGCAGCTCGATGCGCTCGCGCGCCAGCAGCTTGCCGCGCTGGCGGTGCCGCGTGACGTACTTCTCGCCGCCCCCCGCGCGGGCGAGGGCGAGCTGCTCGTCGAGGAAGCGCACCTGCGCGGCCATGGCCGCGTGGTTGGTGCGGTACGCCTCGGAGCGGGGGTCGACCTGGGTTGCGAGCACGGCCATACTACTCGCTCGTAGCCCAGGGCCCCGGCCTCGGACAACTCGGCGGTCAGCGCTGGACGATGGTCGAGGCGTTCTTCGCGAACTCCTCCGCGCCCTTGTCGTCGTCGGTGAGCGCCGGCAGCGGGAACGGGACGTCGACGCCGCGCCGGCACGCGGGACGCGCGGACATCGCGGTCATCCATCGCTGCAGGTGGTCGAGACCGTCGACGGAGACGCCCGACCACTTGTAGGTGCGCACCCACGACCAGTTGGCGATGTCGGCGATCGAGTAGTCGCCGGCGAGCCACTCGCTCTCGCCGAGCCGGCCGTCGAGCACCTCGAACAGCCGGCGGCACTCGTTCTGGTAGCGGTCGATCGCCGGCTGCAGCTTCTCCGGGAAGTACCGGTAGAAGACGTTCGCCTGGCCCATCATCGGGCCGACGCCGCCCATCTGGAACATGAGCCACTGGATCACGCGCGAGCGTCCGCGCCGATCGCTCGGCAGGAGCCGGCCTGCCTTCTCGGCGAGGTAGATCATGATCGCGCCCGACTCGAAGACCGCGAAGCCGTCCTCGTCGCGGTCGACGATCGCCGGGATGCGGCCGTTCGGGTTGATCTTCAGATAGGCGGGCTGCTTCTGGTCTCCCGCCATCAGATTCACGATGTGGACCTCGTACGGGATCTCGAGTTCCTCGAGCGTGATGGACGCCTTCCAGCCGTTCGGGGTGGGAGCGGTGTACAGGTCGATCATCGAGTCCTCCTCGTCGGTCTCCTCTCCTCTCATGCGGGGAGTCGACAGTCGATGCCAGCCCCGAGGGCGGGCTCGCTTTCCGGTGCGGGTTCGGGCATGGCTGCCGTCTCGTGACTGCGCCGCCGTGGGTCCAGCTGGGCATCACCGACGTCCCGGCCGCGGATCGCATGCTCGCGGCCCTGCGGGCGCCGGACTCGCTCGTCGTGAGCGCCCTCGACGGCGAGGGCGACAATGCGTCGGCCGGGCAGCACTTCCGGGGTCATGGCATCCACGTCGGCGCCAGCGTCGTCACCGCCACGCCGATCTCCGAGGAGGTGCTCGACTATCACCGGAGCCTCGGGCTCGGTCCGGCACGCGTCTTCTGTCCCGCCGGGCCGACGGCGCGCACGAGCGTCGTGCGGCTCGTCCTCAAGGACGCGGCGCTCTGCGAGCGTCTCCGCGCCGACCGTGGGATCGCGCGGCTCGTCCTCGCCTACAACGACGCAGCGGCCGACGCCCTGGTCGCGCGGCTCGGTCTCACGCCAGCATGGGCACCGCCGTCGGCGGCGTACGACGCCGCGAACGACAAGCTCGCGCTCGCCGAGGCGGCATCTCGCTACGGCTTCGAGGCGGTACCGATGCGCCGCGTGACGGAGCGCGGCGGGCTCGAGGACGCATTTCGCGCGCTGCACGAGCCGTATGGCGCGGGGTGCATCCTGCGGCTGCGCCGCGGTTCCGCCGGCCGTGACGTCCACTACGCGCCGACGCTCCGCGCGGCGCGCCGCGTCTGGCGGCGACTCCGCGCGCGCGGCGACGTGCTCGTCTCGGCGTACGTTCCCGCGACGCGGATCCTCCGCAACGTCGCGACGCACGGGTTCGTGACCGCCGCGGGGTTCGCGCCGCTCTTCTTCTCCGAGCAGATCATCCGCCGGCACGTGTTCCGCGGCGGACTCGTCGAGCCCGAGTGGAAGGCCGACGAGATCGCGCCGATCCGCCGCGCGCTCGCAGGAATCGCCGGCTGGCTCAGGGACCTCGGCTACGTGGACGCGCCGGCGGGGATCGACGGCTTCCTCGTGGAGGGCGTCGACAGGCCGCGGTTCCTGGCGCTCGACCCGAACATCCGCATGACCGGGATGATGTTCCCCTGGGCGGCGGTGGTTGCCCTCAGCGAGCGGGCGGGCCGCGGGTTCGTCTGGCAGTTCGAGGCCCGTCGCATGCTCGGGGTGCCGCTCACGCTGGCACGGTTCCGGCGGCACTTCGGGGAGGAGTTCCTGCGGCCGGAGGCGCCAGAACGCGGCGGCGTGCTCCCGACCTTCTTGACGACCCGACACGTCGGACCCGTGGGCTCTACGTTCGCGTGGCTCCTGCTGCTCGGTCGCGATGCGGCGCACCTCGCGCACCTGCGTGCGCGCGTCGGCACGCTCGGGCTCGTCACGCGTCCGTGAGCGCGCCGTCCAGGCCCAGGACGCGAAACCCGGCTCCCACGCGTACGAACACACCGGCCTCGCCGAGCCGCCGCGCTGCGGCGGATTCCGGACGCAGGATGCGAATGGCGTATTCGATCGTCTGTGCGCCGTCGGGGATCGGGCGGAAGCCGCGCTTCCACTTGTATGCCGCGACGCCGTCCCGACGCCACGGCCGGCACCGCCCGGCATCGATCGCCGCGAAGCCGTGCTCCGCGGCGAAGCCGATCGCGGCCTCGTAGAGGGCATGGATGGCGCCGGCGCGCGCGATCGCGGGGTCGCCGCCGCGCGTGCCGAGGCTCTTGAACCAGAGGACCCGCCCACGCGGGATGACGATCGCGACGGCGTCGGGCTCCCGGGCGCCGGGCGCGAACACGGCGAGGACGTGGCTGGGGCGGGATTGCACGTCGAACCACCGGAATGCGGACACGCCCGAGGCCGCCCCGAAGCGCGCCCGGGCATGCGGGAGGATGTAGTCGTCGAAGCTGCGGCGGCCGAGGGCCGTCGTGTACGGACGGACCTCCGTTCGATAGCCGGCCCGCGCGATCAGCTGGAAATCCGATCGCAGCGACTTCGAGGGGCGGGCGGCCGCGGCGCGGAGCGCCGTGAGACTCGCGCCGAAGCGGACCTGGTTCGGCACCACGAGCCATCCCCGTCGGCGAAATGCGGGAGCGAGGGCCGGCGTCGTCTCGGCGACGAGGAGGTCGGCGTCGAATGCGGGGGCCTCGTCGAGGACCGCTGGCAGGAGTCGCGTCTCGCGCCACTCGACGGCGGGCACGCCGTCGAAGAGCAGGTCGAACAGCGCACGGGGGGAGTCGGGTTTGCCCCAGAGTGCGATCCGCATGGGGCCGCGCGCGCAGGCTCCCGTGCACACGGCGACCCGCTGCCGGAGGTAGAAGGGCATCGCCGCGACCTTCCGCGCGGTGGCGGCCGCGCGCCGGAGCGGTGGGTCGACGACGGCGAGGACGGCTGCGGGGAAGGCGCGCAGGTACGCGGAGCGCAGCCCGTCCTCCATCCGTCGCGATCCGACGACGCAGGCGCTGAGGAAGCCCTCGGGCCACATCGGCTGCAGCTCCTCGCGCGCGATCGCCCGCAGCCAGTCGGCGCCGAGGCGCCAGGCGACACCGCAATAGACGACGGTCACCACTCCGGCCGTGATCACCCCGCGAGCGGCCGGCTCGACCGGGAGCAACGCCGCGACGGCTCCTGCGGCCATCGACGTGCCCATGGGAATGAACACCCGGGACGCCTGCCGCAGCACGCGTGCGGACGTCCCGGGGCGGAGACCGGCGAGCAGCCACGGCGCCGACACCGCCATCCCGACGAGCTGCCCGAGGGGGACGCCCAGCACGCCGAGCCAGAGCACGAGGAGGACGCTCGACCCGACGGCGAGGAGCGACGTCACGGTCATGACCTGCGCGGTGAAGCGCATGCGGCCGAGGCCGACGAGCGCCGACGAGGCGATCCATCGCACCGTGGCCAGCATCGTCGCCGCCGCGAAGATGAGGAGCGCCGGCATGCCCGGCACCCACCGCTCCGAATAGATCAGTCGGACGAGGTCGTTGCCGGCCACGCAGAGAACGGCGACCCACAGTCCGCAGGCGAGGAGGGAGGCCACGACGTAGCGGCCGAGGACGTGCTCCATCGCGGCGACGTCGTCCTGCAGCCGGGCGAAGTGCGAGACCGATACCCGCACGACGCTCTCCAGGACCTCCAACGGCTTCCGTCCGATCCACGCGGCCCAGTTGAGGAGGCCGACCGCCTCGGGCCCGACGAGTCCCGCCACGAGCGTCGGCGTGACCCATGCGGGGGCCTGGCTGATGAGCTGGCTCGCCTGGACCGATCCTCCGAACTGCAGCAGCTCGCGCGTGATGCCCGGATCGAGCGCGAGGCGGATGGGCCACGGCGAGGCCCGATAGAGGAGGACGACGCGGAGGACATCCCCGACGAGCACGCCCCAGACCAGACCCTCGACGCCCCAGCCGGCGAGCACGAGCCCGACCGAGACGACCTGGTAGCCGACGGTCGCCACCACGTCGGCGAACGCCAGGGCCTCGAAGCGGAGCGCGCGCTCGAGCTGCACCTCGCTCGTCGCGCGCCACGCGCGGAAATAGAGATCGACGGCGATCAGGCGCAGCAGCCACGCGAGGTCCGGCGGGACGCGCGGATAGAGCGCGGCGAGCGACGGTGCGCCGACGAGGAGGGCGCCCACGATCACCGTCACCAGGATGTGGCGGAGGGTGACGCTCGTGACGAGCTCGCGGTCGGTCACCGGGTCGGCCCGACGGACGAGCGCGGTCTTCAGGCCGAATTCGGCGAGCAGCCCGCCGACGTTGGCGACGAAGACCACGATCCCGAACACGCCGAGCGGCCCGGGGCCCAGCCGGCGCGCGACGACGATGCCGCCGCCGAGCGCCATGAGCTGCAGGAGGCCCTGGCGAAGCAGGAGCACCCGGATACCCCGGCGGGCGCGCTGGTTCAGGTCCTGCATCCGACATGAAGGCTACCCTGCTCAAGGTTCGGGTGCGATCTGCCGACATAGGAGGATGTCGCGACTCGAGGACAGCCCCGCGCTCGTGCACGAGCGCGGTCGGCTGGACTCGGTCGGCACGCCCCCAGCCGTGACGCAGGCCATGGCCGCACCGCTCGAGGAGGCGCTGCGGCGAGCGCGCCGCGGCGACGCGACCCCGCGCGAGCTGGCCGATGCGCTGGCGCGCCTGCCGGAGCTGATCCTCGTCGAGCGGCCGGCGGAGGCCTTCGACTTCCTCACCGAGCTCGGCGTGCCGCCCGGGATGGCCCTTCCGAGCCCCGACGGCGTGCTCCCGATGGTCTTCACCGATCCGCAGCTCGCCGAGGCCTGGGTGAGCGCGCAGCCGTTCGCCGGCTCGCTCGCGCTCGAGCGCCGCGCCACCGTCGAGCACCTGCGCGACTGCCTCGCATCGGACGCGGCCGGCGTCGCGTTCGACGAGGGCGCGGCGCACGCACTGCGGCTGTCGCGCGAGGCGCTGACGCGCCTCTACGCGCTGCTCAGCATCGAGCAGCTGGCTGCGCGCGGCATCCTCCAGGTCGTCACCGACCGCGGCGCGATGCTCGTGCAGCCCGGCGCCGACGGTGCTGCCGAGATGCTCGCCTACGAGTCGACCGACGCGGCGGCGGAGGGCGTGCTCCGCCTGCACGAGCTGCGTCCCACGATCGCGACCCAGCCGTGCGACGTCGGCGCGCTCGTGGCCTTCTCCCGCAGCACGGGGGCGACGCGCATCGTCGTCGACGCCGCCCTCCCGACGGCGCGCCTGCTGGACGTGGACGAGCTGGCGGCAGCCGCCCAGGCGAGCCCACCGCCGGTAGCAGCGTCCGGGATCGTTGTCCCGCCGGCGGGTCGCCGGGACGACGACGCCCGCGCGCTCTTCGAGAGCTATCGGCGAAGCGCCGCGGTGGACTCGCTGTCGGCGGCCGAGTGGATCGAGGCGCTCGCCTTCGAGATCGACCTGTGGGTTCCGGTGGCGGGACTTCCCGCGGGCGGACGCGCCTGGCCGCAGATATGGCCCCATCCGAGCGAGCCCGGACGGCGGGTGGTGCACGCGAGCACCGAGGAATCGGTCGCGCGGGCGCTCGTCGCCGCCAACCCGCCTGGCGAGCGTCGGCTCGTGCATGCGACGGGCGTGGAGCTCCTGCGGTGGATCTGGGCGTGCCCTGCGCCGATCGACGCACTCGCCATCGACGCGCACACCGGAACCGGTGGCTGGGCCGTGGCGCCGAGCGCGTGGGTGCTGCCCGCCGTGTATCCGCTCTGTCACGAGGTGGCGGACCTCGGTCACGTGACGCCGGTGCCGGTCGATGGTCTCGGACGACTCGCCGGTGCGCGGGGGCTCAAGCCCGAGGTCGTGCGGGCGCTGCTCGCGGCCTGGCCGCGGCTCGCTTGCGGCGACGCGATCGTCGAACACGACGGACGCCGCTGGCTCGGGGCACAGGTCGCCTCGTCGGACCTGCACGCCGCGGCGCCGTTCACGGACTGGCTCGCCGCGGCGCGCGACGTGGCGGGCATCCTGCTCACGACGCCGGATGGGCGGCCGCTGCCGCTGGAGCACGTGGACCTGGCGATGCTCGACGCCTGGGTGCGGCTCGAAGGGCGCCAGCCCGACGGCGGCGATCTCGTCGTCACGACGCGGCGGCTCCTCGATGCGCGGCGGATACCCGCGACCCTCGCGGCCCGTCTGGTCGCCGATTGGCCGCGCTGGTACCTCGGGCTCGAGACCGACACCGGCAGCGCGCAGCTGTTGACGATTCCCGGACGCGCCGACTGCTGCGCGCTCTTCAGCACCGCGGAGCGTGCCGCAGCCTTCCTGCACGACCACCGGGCCCGCGGGGTGCCGATTCCCTGCGCCATGCAGCCGACGCCCGTGCTCCACCGCTGGGACTGGTCCGCCTTCCATGCCGTGCGCGACGAGTTCGCGTGCGGATGGCTCGACCCCGAGGTCGGCGGCGACGGCGGCCTCCTGCTCGACCGTACGATGCTGGCCGCGGCCATCGACCGGATCGTCGAGCGGCTGACCCCGCGTCTCCCCTGATCGTCAGCGGGCGACGGCGCGTCGCAGCTCGTCGATGGCGTCGAGCTTGGCGTCGAACGGCGTCCAGTCGTCGCGCTCGGCGATGGCCGCCCAGAGCGCCTCGATCTCGTCGATCAGGAGCGAGCACGGGGCCTGGCGCTGCCAGTACGGCTGCGCGGGGCGAGCGACGGATGGCGTGTTCGTCGAGGCGCCGACGGAGCGGCCGCGAAGCGGCGCCCCGGCGTAGTGCGCGGCGAAGGGACTCCGGGCGGCGCGCCCGGCGCTTGCCGGGCCGCCGTACCAGTCGAAGAAGAACCGGTCGAAGCCCACCCGGCTCGCCTCGAGGAACGCGAGCATCGACTCGACGAGGAGATGATCCTCGTCCGGACCCGCCGAGCCGATCCCGAGGCGATCGAGCATCGCGGCGTCGAACGCGTCGCGGAACGCGGGTCCGTAGGCGGCGAGCGCCGATCCGAGCGCGGCCGCCGGCGCGAGCGGCGTCAGCGTCTCGGCGAGGCGCTCGAGATTCCACTGCACCGTCGCGGGCTGGCGGCCGAACGCATACAGACCGCTCGCGTCGAAGTAGGCGGCGACGAAGTCGGGGTCGCAACGTCGGCAGGAAGCGGTACGGACCGTAGTCGAAGCTCTCGCCGGTGACGTTCATGTTGTCGGTGTTGAGCACGCCGTGGACGAAGCCGGCGGCCATCCACGCGGCGCAGAGGCGCGCGCTGCGCGCGGCGACGGCGCGCAGGAAGGCGACGGGCGTGTCGGCGGCGCCTGCGGCGCTTCGGGCAGGTAGTGCGCGACCGAGAACTCGACCAGCCGCGCGCAGCGCCGTCGACGTCGCCGTGGTAGCGCGAGGCGCTGGAAGGTGCCGAAGCGGACGTGCGAGTGCGACGAGCCGGACCAGCACCGACGACCGCGTCGGCGAGGGCTCGTCGCCGCGCTCCAGCGTGCTCGCCGGTCTCGAACAGGCTGAACGACTTCGACGTCGGGACGCCGAGCGCCTCCAGCATCGCGGTCGCCAGCACCTCGCGCACGCCGCCCTTGAGCGTCAGCCGGCCGTCGCCGCCGCGCGACCACGGCGTCTGCCCGCTGCCCTTGGTCGCCAGGTCGAGCAGGCGGCCGTCCTCGACGTCGCGCAGCTGCGCGAAGAGGAAGCCGCGGCCGTCGCCGAGCGCGGGGTTGTACGCGCGGAACTGGTGGCCGTGGTAGCGCAGCGCGAGCGGCTCGCGGCAGGTTGTCGGGCAGCGGCGCGAAGCGCGCGAAGTGGTCCTCCCACTCGGCGTCCGTCGAGCGCGCCGAGGCCGACGCGCTCGGCCCAGCGCTGGTTGCGGTGGCGGAGCGTGTGCCGCGGGAAACCGTGCCGGCTCGACGACGTCGTAGAAGGCGTCGCCGAGCTGCGGATGCAGGGGCGCGGGACGATAGGTCGCGGCGACGGGCATCCGAGGCTCGGCTACGAGAGGCGGCCGATGCCGGGGAGGAAACGACCGGTGCGGCGTCCCCAGTCGCGATAGGCCCGGCCGTGGACCCGCGTGAGGTACGGTTCCTCGACGGCGCGGACGTGCAGCTCGAGCGCCGCGAGCAGCGCGCCGATGGCGAGGGCCGAGACGACGGTCGGTACCATCGAGGGCCAGTCCGGCGACGGCGAGCAGCATCGCCGTGTAGATGGGATTGCGGATCCAACGGAACGGTCCGGCGGTGACCAGCGCCGTGCGCTCGTCGTTCCTGACGCCGACGCGCCACGATCGCCCCATCGCGAGCTGCGCCCAGAGCGTCGCCACGACGCCGACGACGTAGAGCACGATCCCCAGGGTGTGGACCGGCGGGACGTCGAGCGCCGGCCAGGTGTCGGACGCGCCGGCCAGGACGAGCGCCGGGGCCAGTGGCCCGAGGAGCGCCGCGACGGTGAAGCCCACGCCGCCCAGCCACTCGACCGATCCGGGACGGCCGGCGATGCCGAGGAACCCGCTCGTCCCGGTCTGCCACCAGTGCACCAGGCTGCGCAGGCCGAACGCGAGCGTGGCGAACAGCAGCCAGCCGACGAGGGCGTACGCGGCCACGACGACGGTATACGGGCAATCGCGGCACGGCACTATCGGCGACCGGGTGTGCGCGGCCTGGACTTTGGTGTAGAGCCCGGGCATGACGCTCGCGGGACGGCGCGCGCTGGTCACGGGCGGATCGCGCGGCATCGGGCGCGCGACGGTGCTGGCGCTCGCGCAGGCCGGCGCGGCCGTGGCCTTCAACTACTCGCGCAGCGAGGACGAGGGCGAGGCGGACGACACCCTGGCCGCGCTCCGCGCGCTCGGTGCGCGGGGACATGCGAGCCGCGCCGACGTCGCCGACGCCGAGGCGGTGAAGGACCTGTTCCTGGCCATCCGCGAGCCGCTCGGCGGCCCGCCGGACATCCTGGTGAACAACGCCGCGGTCAGCCACGACGGCCTCGTGATGATGCTGCCCGACGCCGCCTGGGCCCGCGTCCTCGACGTGAACCTCACCGGGGCGTTCCTCTGCTGCAAGACCGCGCTGCGCGGCATGATCGCCGGGCGCTGGGGCCGCATCGTCAACGTCGTCTCGCCGGCGGCCTTCTTCGGCAAGGAGGGGGCGTCGAGCTACGCCGCGGCGAAGGGCGGCCTGGTGGCGCTGACGAAATCCCTCGCGCGCGAGGTCGCGCGCTACGCGATCACGGTGACGGCGGTCTCGCCGGGCTTCGTCGACACGCACCTGATCGCCGACATGCCGCCCGCGACGCGTGCGGAGCTGGAGAAGCAGATTCCGCTCGGCCGCTTCGCCCGCCCCGAGGAGGTCGCAGAGGTCATCGCGTTCCTCGCCTCGCCCGCGGCGTCGTACCTCACCGGAACCACGGTGCACGTCGACGGCGGCCTCACGATGGTGTGAGTGGGCGCCGCCCGCAGATCGCGGCGGCGTAGAGGGCGGGGTGGATCGCGCGCAGCCGGATCACGTCCGGCACCAGCGCGATCTCGGTGAAGCCTGCGGCCACGAACGCATCGCGCCACTGCTCGGCGGCGAGAAACCCCGGCGTGGGCCGGCGGCGCGGATCGATCTCCACCGCGACGAAGCTCTCGAGCAGGCGGAACGGGAGCTCCGCGGCGACGGGGTGATCGGGGGTCGGGCGGACGCCCTCGCCGACGACCAGCCACCCACCCGGCGCGAGGGCGGCGTACGCCTCGCGCAGCACCGCGTCGAGGTTGCGGGCGAGGTGGAAGACGTTGACGCCCCACACGAGCGTCTGGCTCCGTTCCGCGATCCCTTGACCGGCCCAGGGCTGATTCAGGTCGAGGGCGTCGAACACGAGCGCCGGATGCCGCCCGGCGAGCGCGCGCTCGGCGCGACGGCGGAAGAGCAGGGCCGGCTCGGTGACGCGGTAGGCGACGATGCGATCCGCGGCACCCCGTGCGGCGATCGCCTCGAGCAGCGCCTCGGTCGCGCTGCCGAGTCCGGCGCCCAGCTCGAGCACCGACGCGGCGAGTCCGAGCCGATCCGCGGCGGCCCGGGCGGCGACCCGGTTGTTGAGCGCGTAGTAGCGGTTCGCGTTGCTGAAGTAGCTCGTCCACAGCATGAGCTTGCGGAAGAGCGCCTGCTCGCCGGTCGTCTCGCCGGCGGCGACGCGCGGGTAGAGTGCCGCCGCCTCGTCGAGGAGCGCGTACGCCGGGGCGTAGGCCGGATCCGGATCGGGAGATGGGTCCGCCCCGATGGGCAGCGCGTTCGTCGACAGTGCGAAGCGGCCGGCGGACGCGGTGAGCGTGCCCGTCGTCACGAGCAGCTCGAGGAGCCAGCCGAGGATCGGCGTGAACGCGGGCGCGAAGCCGCGCGCGGCGACGAGCTCGCCGGGAGTCCGGGGCGTCGTCGAGCAGCGCCGTCAGCTCGAGCCGATCGAGCAGCCCGGCGGCCAGCGCCTCGGCGTAGCGGTCGATCCGCTCGAACGCCGCGTGCTGCGCGGGGTTGAACAGGTCGGCGCCGAAGCCCGCCTCCGCCAGCACGGCGTAGACGTCATCCGTCATGTCGCTCGCCCGGTGCCAGCGTGACCGTGGCCTCGAGCAGGAGCGCGCCGTCGAGGGTGCGCGCCTCGACGCGACAGCGCCGGAAGTGGAGGACGCGGCGCTCGAGCGCCGCCGTCACGCGGAGCGCGCCGGCGTGCGTGGGGACGTGGATGCGGACGTGGCGGTACTCGGCGATCACGGCGGTGTTGTCGAGGCCCTCGTCGAGGAGTCCCGCCGCGAGGCCGGCAGCCTGGGCGGCGCTCTCCAGCACGTCCGGCCACGTCCACCTGGCGCGGGTCGTCGTCGTACAGGACAGGCGTCCGTCCTCCAGGCGGTCGAGGGCCTCGAGCAGCAGGGCCGGCGGCCGGTGCCGCAGCAGCTCGTCCGGCCGCGGCAGGCTCATCGCGGTGCGCCGAAGCGGAACGTCGCTCGGGCGGCCCGGCGACCGGCGCAGCGCACGTCCGCGTCCACGCGCCCAGCGCGGGCCCGCGCGGTGATCTCGATCGGATCGCGGGGATGCACGCGCGCGACGAACACGGCGCGGACCACCTCGATCGGCGTGGCGTCGGGTCGTCCCGCCGCGCGTGCGGCCATCTCCGCCATCAGCCCGACGAGCGCGGCCCCCGGCAGCAGCGGCTGACCGGGAAAGTGTCCGGCGCACAGGCGTTCCGCGTGCGCCGGCGTCAGCGTGGCGCGGGCCTCGGAGCCGTGCACCGCCAGCGCCCGGAACCGCGTCTCGCCGGGCTCGTCCATCTAGCGTGCGCTCGCGGCCATCGCCTGCATCGATGCGATGAACGCGTCGGGGTCCTGCGTCTTGCCGAGGACGACGTCCTTCTGTGCGAAGCCGCCCGCGACCTGTCTCCGGCGCGTAGTACTCGAAGCGGTCGCCCTCGATCGCGCGGACGATGTCGGCCGCGCAATCCTCGGCGGAGACGAACGGTCCCTGGTAGAGCGCCGGCACGTCGCCGGGACGCGTCTCCCAGATCTCGGTGGCGATCGGGCCGGGCAGCACGACGCAGACGCGCACCCCGGTCCCGGCCAGATCCATGGCCATGACCTCGCTCCAGCCGCAGAGCGCGAACTTGGCGGCGCAGTACGCGGCCTCGTTCACGATGCCGACCCGACCGCCGAGGCTGGCGACGTTGACGATCGTGCCGCGCCGCCGCTCCAGCATGCGCGGCAGCAACGCCTGGCCCATCCGCACGGGCGAATGGAAGTTCAGGTCCATCACCTGCGTGATCTCCGCCGTGGTGAGGCGCTGGACGGGCTGTCGCTTGCCCATGGCGGCGTTGTTCACCAGGACGTCGAGCGCGCCGAACGCGTCCCACGCCTCGCGCGCGACCTGCTCGGCGCGGTCGAGATCGCCGAGGTCGGCGGCCCACATGCGCGACGCGGGCGCGTGCCGCCGGCACGCGGCGAGCACGTCCTCGAGCCGGTCCTTCCGCCGGGCGACGATGCCGACGGTCGCGCCGCGCGCGGCGAGCATGGGGGCGAGCGCGGCGCCGATGCCGGAGGAGGCGCCGGTGACGAGAATGGTCTGTCCGGAGAGCGTCATGCCGGCTCTCCTACACCGGATGGCAACCCGCGGGAACGGGCGCTACCCTCGGTGCATGCGAGTCCTCTACGGCGTGGTCGGCGAGGGGATGGGGCACGCGACCCGCAGCCTGGTGCTGCTCGAGCACCTCCTCGGCGCGGGCCACGAGGTGCGGGTGGTGGTGTCGGGTCGCGCCCACGCGCTGCTGCGCGAGCGGCTGCGCGCGTTCCCTCGCGCGACGGTGGAGGAGATCGCCGGCCTGACGCTCCAGTTCGAAGACGGCGGCGGCCTCGACCTCCTCGAGAGCCTGCGCGAGAACCTCGAGCGCGCGCCGAAGCGGCTGCTGCACAACGTCGGCGTGTACCGGCGCGTCGCCGAGGCCGGCTTCGCGCCCGACGTCGTCATCAGCGACTTCGAGTCCTGGGCCTACGTCTACGCCCGCGTGCACCGGAAGCCCGTCATCAGCATCGACAACATGCAGGTGCTGAACCGCTGTCGTCATGATCCCGCGGTGCTGGGTCCCGAGCGGCGCGACTTCCTGATCGCCCGCCTGGCGGTGAAGGCCAAGCTGCCCGGGGCGTACCACTATCTCGTCACCAGCTTCTTCTTCCCTCCGGTGCGGAAGGCGCGGACGACGCTGGTGCCACCGATCCTGCGTCCGCCGATCCTGGCGGCGGTGCGCGAGCCGCGTGATCACGTGCTCGTCTATCCATCGGCCGCGATGCGCCCGGAGCTCCTCGACGTGCTGCGCCGGCTGCCCGGGCCGGTTCATCGTCTACGGCTTCGGCGGCACGGGGAGCGGTGGCACGGTCACCGTCCGGCCGTTCGCCGAGCAGGGATTCGTCGACGACTTTCGCACCGCCCGTGCCGTCATCGCCGGGGGCGGCTTCTCGTTCATGAGCGAGGCCGTCCACCTCCATGTGCCGATGCTGGTGCAGCCGATCGACGGCCAGTTCGAGCAGGAGCTGAACGCCCGCTGGCTGGCACACCTGGGCTACGGCGAATGGACGCGCACCCTCGACGCGGATGCGGTCGCAGGCGTTCCTCGAGCGCGCCGGCCGCCACGCACAGGCCCTGGAGGGCTATCGCTCGCGGGACAACGCGACGACGTTCGCCTGTCTCGATGAGCTGCTGGCGCGCGTCGCGCGCGGCGAGTCGCGACCCGATCGGCTCGACACGCCCGCGATGGGCTCGTGGCCCGGCGACGACGCGGCGGGCTGACGGGCGATTGGGAGCGGACCCGCAAGTATGTCTATAGTGCGGGCTTCCACGATGGCGCCCCCGCCCGGCAGAACCGCAACGTTCTCGGACCGCGCCTCGGCGCTGGCGCAACGGCGTGGCGTGCGCCAGCTGGTCAAGTTCTGCCTCGTCGGCGCCACCAGCACCGTCATCGACAAGGGCACGCTATGGGTCCTCGTCAACGACGTGCTGCCGCGGACGCCATGGTGGGTGAGCGCGACGATCTCGTTCGCGCTCGCCGTCACCAACGGGTTCGTCTGGAACCGGACCTGGACGTTCCGCGCCCGCGACCACGCGCGCGCGCGGCGTCAGTACTCGATGTTCCTCACCACCAACCTGGTCGGCCTGGGGCTGAACCTCGCGCTGACCAAGGCGTTCCTCGTCGCCTGGACGGGACGGCTCTTCCAGTTCGGCGAGCATCCCGAGGCGAACGCCGTGGTCCTGGCGTCCGTTTGTGCCGTGCCCTTCGTGGTGCTGTGGAACTTCGTCGCCAGCAAGTACTGGACGTTCAAGCCGCCAGCTTGATGTCCGACGGCTCGAGCGCCAGCGCCAGCACCTCCTCGATCGACGTCACCGGGTGAAAGCGCATCTGGGCGCGGACGTCAGCGGGGACGTCGTCCAGGTCGCCGCGGTTCCGCTCCGGCAGGATCACGTCGGTGAGGCCGGCGGCGTGCGCCGCGAGGACCTTCTGCTTGAGGCCGCCGATGGGCAGCACGCGCCCCTGCAGCGTGACCTCGCCGGTCATGCCGACCGTCGGCTTGACCGTGCGCCCGGTGAGCAGCGAGACCATGGCGGTCGTCATCGTGACGCCCGCGCTGGGGCCGTCCTTCGGGATCGCGCCCGCGGGGACGTGGAGGTGGAAGACGCGCTTCTCGAAGCGTTCGGCGTCGATGCCGAGCGCGTCGGCGTGGCTGCGGACCCACGTGAGGGCGATGCGCGCCGATTCCTTCATGACGTTCCCGAGCTGTCCGGTGAGGACGAGGTCGCCCGAGCCGGGCATCGCGGCGGCCTCGACGAACAGCACGTCGCCGCCCGTCCCCGTGACCGCGAGCCCGGTGGCGACGCCCGGCACCGCCGTCCGCACCGCGGCCTCCTGGAAGAACTTCTGTCGCCCGAGGGCCTGACGGACGACCGGCTCGTCGAGCACCACCGGCGCCGACGTCTCGCCCGACACGATGCGGGTCGCGGTCTTGCGCAGCACCGTGCCGAGCTCGCGCTCGAGCTGCCGCACGCCGGCCTCGCGGGTGTAGTCGGTGACCACGCTGTGCAGCACGGCGTCGTCGATCGTGACCTCTTCGGGGCGGAGGCCGTTGCGCTCGACCTGGCGCGGCCAGAGGTAGCCGCGTGCGATCGCGACCTTCTCGTCGATGGTGTAGCCGTCGAAGCGGATCACCTCCATGCGGTCGAGCAGCGGGCCGGGGATCGTCTCCGCCACGTTGGCCGTGGCGAGGAAAAGCACCTGCGACAGATCGAGCTCGACGTCGAGGTAGTGGTCGCGGAAGCTGTGGTTCTGCGCCGGGTCGAGGACCTCGAGCAGCGCCGCCGACGGGTCGCCGCGCCAATCGGCGCCGACCTTGTCGACCTCGTCGAGCATCACGACCGGATTCATGGTGCCCGCGTCACGGAGCGCCCGGACCAGGCGGCCGGGGAGGGCGCCGATGTAGGTCCGGCGATGGCCGCGGATCTCGGCCTCGTCGCGGATGCCGCCGAGCGAGAGGCGCACGAACTTCCGGCCCGTCGCCCGGGCGATCGACTCGCCGATCGACGTCTTGCCGGTTCCGGGCGGGCCGATCAGGGTGAGGATCGCGCCCGAGCGCTTGTCGTCGGGTACCCCACGCTCCTGGCGCAGCTTGCGGACGGCGAGGTACTCGGTGATGCGCGCCTTCACGTCGTCCAGACCGGCGTGATCGGCGTCGAGAACGCTTCGCGCATGCGTCGGATCGAGCCGCTCCTCGGAGCGGACGGCCCACGGCACGGCGATCAGCCAGTCCAGATAGGTCCGGATCATGGACGACTCGGCGTTCTGCTCGCCCATGCGCTCGAGCCGGGCGAGCTCCCGCTCGGCCTGCTCGCGCACGGCGTCGGGCATGCCGGCGTCGGCGATCTTCTTGCGGTACTCCTCCGCGACCGAATCGCCGTCCTCACCCAGCTCCTTGCGGATGGAGTCCATCTGGCGGCGGAGGAAGTACTCGCGCTGCTGCTTCTCGGCGCCGGACTCGACGTCCTCCCGGATCCGCTTCCGCACCTGCAGCTCGGCGAGCCGCTCGCGCTGCAGGCGCAGCGCCAGGCTCAGACGATCGACCGGGTCGAGAGTCTGCAGCAGCTCGACCTTGTGGGCGTAGGAGATGTCGGGCGAGTAGCCGGAGGTGTCGGCCAGCGCGCCGGGTTCGGTGATCGCGCGCACGAAGGCGGCCACCCGGCCGTCGTCGCCGCGGATGTCGAGGATCTCGCTCACGACGGCGCGGTAGTCGCGCTCGAGGATTTCGTAGCGGCTCTTCGGCGGCACCGGATCGGCGTGCTCCTCGACCTCGACCTGGAGACGCCCGTCGGCGTCCGCCGTGGCGGCGCCCGTGATGACGCCGCGGGCGGTCGCGGTCAGGACCACGGCCTTACGGCCGCCCGGTATCCGGGCGGTGTCGATCACGTCGGCGAGGACGCCGACGCGGGCATAGTCGTTGTCGTGCCGGGGGACGAGGAGCACGTGGCGGTCGTCACCGGCGTCGACGGGTAGGGTGACGGTCATCCCGGGGAACACGACGGTATCGTCGAGCGGGACCAGACGGAGACGTTGCATGGTGGCCACTGTGTGTCGATTATTGAGATTGTCAACCATCGGGAGTCTCGGGTATGGGAAAAACCGTGCGAAGACGTGTCACTGGACCAGCCGGCGAGGCCTGGCGGCTCCTCTTCGACCTGATGGCCGCCCAGCGGGCGCAGCTCCCGGCCGTGGCCGCCGAGTTCGCCCTGTCCCCGGCCCAGTGCCACGTGCTGCGCTTGCTCGAGCCGGGACGCCCGGTACCCATGCGCGAGCTCGCCGAGGCGCTCGCGTGTCACGCCTCGAACGTCACCGGCCTGGTCGATCGCCTCGAGCAGCGAGGTCTGGTCTCCCGGGCGCCGGTTGCCCACGATCGGCGGGTGAAGGCCCTCGTCGTCACCGCCCGCGGCGCGACGCTCCGGGCCCGCGTCCTCGACCGGCTGGCGGAGCCGCCCGAGCCCATCCACCGCCTCGGGGCGGCCGATCTGCGCCGGCTGTGCGGCATTCTCAGAAAGGCGTCGGGCCCGTGTCGTCGTTGACTCGGGACGAGTTCTACCCGACAACCGGACGGTGATGGGGACCCCTCTCGAGGTCTCGGACGTCGACCTGCCGAGCGCCAACGCCGAGCTGGAAGGGCAGAAGGCCGAGGCGCGCGTGGCGTGGGCGCTCGAGCGGTTCCGTCCCAACATCATCCTCTCGTCCAGCTTCGGCGCGCAGGCGGCCGTTCTGCTGCACATGGTCACGCGGCAGTGGCCCGACATTCCGGTGGTGCTGACCGACACCGGCTACCTCTTTCCGGAGACCTACCGCTTCGTCGACGAGCTGACCGAGCGGCTGCATCTGAACCTCAAGATCTACCGCAGCCCGATCGGCCCCGCCTGGCAGGAGGCCCGCTGGGGGAAGCTCTGGGAGCAGGGCCTGGACGGTATCAACCGCTACAACCGGCTCAACAAGGTCGAACCCATGCAGCGGGCGCTCGACGAGCTCGACGCGCGCGGGTGGATCGTCGGCCTGCGTCGGAGCCAGTCGTCCTCCCGGCGACACCTGAACGTCCTCGGCCTCCAGGACGGCTACCTGAAGGTCCATCCGATCGTCGACTGGAACGACAAGCACGTCTACGACTATCTGACGCGTCACGACCTGCCGTACCATCCGCTCTGGGAGCAGGGCTACGTCTCGATCGGCGACTGGCACACCTCGGCGAAGCTCACCGACGGCGTCGAGGAGGAGGAGACCCGCTTCTTCGGTCTCAAGCGCGAGTGCGGCCTGCACGAGTCGTTCGAGCCGGCGCCAGAGCCGATCGCCGCAAAACGCGGCTGATCACGCAGAGTCGCGCCAGGATGCGCATTGACTCTGCGGGCCGCGCCGCGGTAGGCCCAAACCATGCGGACCCTCGGCGCCCTGGGCGCTTTTCTGACCCTCTGCCTCGTCTCCCCGGCCCTCGCGGCGTCCACCCCGGCGCAGCGTTGCGAGACCGCCGCCTCCTCCGGGCTGGCGTCGTGCGTGTTCAAGGTGGGGGGCCGGACACGCAACTGCTATGTCGAGACAGGGGCACCCTGTCCCGAGCACCGACAACGGGACGACGACGGCCCTCGCCAAGCTGCAGAAGAAGGTCCTCGACAAGTGCCCGGACGCCGCGACCGTGCAGGCCGCCGGCTTCGGCGCCCTCGCGACACCGGCCGCGCTGGCGGCGCGGCTGGCCGAGGCCTGCAGCGGCAACCCGTCCACCATCGCGGCGCGGACGTTCGGCGGCCCGCAGGGCGCGCTGCTCACGGGCGCGGACGCCGCGACGAAGCAGTGTCTCGGAACGGCCATGCTCGAATCCGTCAAGCTCGCGCGTCGCGTGCTGAAGCTCGACAGCGCGTGCATCCGCAAGGCCCATCGCGGCAAGACCTGCGTCACGTCGAAGACCACGGCCAACGTCGCGGCGGCCGAGAGCACGGCGGTGCAGAAGGTCAACGCGGCGTGTACGGACTTCTTCGCGACCCTCGGGCTCGTCACCGACGACTACGTCTCCCGCGCCTCCGCCCAGGCCCGCTGCATGGTGGCGACCTCGCACGGCGACTCGGGGCCGCTGACGCTCGACTGCGGCCCCCGCTCGACGGTGCCGGTACCGGCCCGCGATCAGTGGGTGCAGGTGGTGCTCGACGAGGCCACCTACGGGACGCGCTGTGGCGATGGCAGCTCCTATGCCTTCTGGGTGCACCTCGCCCCGACCGGATCGCCGGTCGACCGCGTGGTCGTGGATCTCGAGGGCGGCGGGGTCTGTCTGTTCGAGAGCGACTGCAACTTCTCGGCGTCGGTCGGTCTCCTGAGTGCGGCCGGCCACGGCGCGCCGACCACCGGCTACCAGTCCGACGACCCATCGAATCCGTTTGCCGACTGGACGCGAGTCTTCCTGCCCTACTGCACCCAGGACGTGCACATCGGCGGCGGCGGCCAGAGCGTGTTCACCGACCCCCCCGCCCCCATCACCGTCAACCGCTTCGGTGGGGTGAACGTTCGCGCTTCGCTGGGTTACGTGCGTGACCTCGTCTGGACCGTGCTCGAGGCGGACGGCGCCGAGGGCTACCGGCCCGATACGCTCCAGGCGCTGTTCGCCGGCGAGTCGGCCGGCGGCTTCGGCATCAACTACAACTACCACTGGGTCCTCGACGACCTCCGGTGGCAGCACACGACGGCGGCTCCCGATTCCGGGCTCGCCCTCGACAACGGCGGTGGGCTGAGCGTTCGTACGCTGGGCACGCTGATCGTGGGCAACGTGGGGACGTTCAGCTGGAACGTCGGACCCATGCTGCCGACCTACTGCAACGAAGGTGGATGCGCCGTCGGTCCCGAGCTGCAGACCGCGAACTCGGTCCGCTTGAAGGCGGTGCCCGAGCAGCAGATCCTCAACATCTCGAACCAGATCGACGAGACCCAGGTGGGCACGACCTACTTCGCGAACGACGTCGCCTGGATCAACGGACTCCGGACCGCCTACTGCGACACCCAGGGGCTGAACGGCATCCATTACTGGCTCCCGGCGCGCACGGCGCCCTTCCACACGATCCTGCAGTCGGGCCAGTACAACACGCTGCTCGCGGGCGGCATCACCGTGCGTGACTGGCTCGCGGACGCGATCGTGAACCCGAACGCGGTCACCGACCGCGTGGACGAGGGTACCCTCGTCACGGACTACCCCGGCGTGAATCCGATCGCCTGCATCAGCTCGGCCAGCGCCGCGTTCCTCGACTGACCTTCGCGGCACCGCTCGGTGCCGATTCCTCCGGCACGGCGCCGCCCGTCGCGTGAGCATGATCGGCCACGCGACGGGCGTCCCGTCCGATTCCGTCGCGGCGGCATCCTGGTCGCGCTTTTGCAGCTGCTCGGAGCATGGCGATCACCGCCATCGGCCTCGCCCCCGCGGTCCTCGACGCCGCGGCGCCTGATCGGACCGCCCGACCCGTCGCCTCGCGGGCGCCTCGCGGCGGTCGATGCCTGCCGGGGCGTCGCCGTGGTCGGCATGCTGGTCGCCAACCTGCTGAACGTCTTCCTCCACGACGTCCCGCCGGTGCTCCGCCACAACCAGGGCGACACGCTGCGGCTCTTCGACTTCCCGGCCCCGCTGTTCCAGTTCCTGGTGGGGCTCTCGCTGCCGCTCTTCCTCGCGAGTCGGCAGCGGCGTGGCCTCTCCGCCGTCAACGCGCGGCGCGAGGCGGTTCAACGCTTCGTGCTCCTGATCGGGCTTGGGATGCTCCTGGACGCCGTGGCGGCGCTCCACCTCGTGCCGCGCTGGGGCGTCCTGCAGACGCTCGGGCTCGGTGGCATCGCGGCGACGCTGCTCGAGGGGGCGCCCCTTGGCGTGAGCGTCGGCACCGGGCTGGCGTTGCTCGCGGGCTACTCCGGACTCTGGAACGGGGTCGTGCACCAGGACGTCTTCGCCAGTCTGGCGTTCGTCCCGTTGACGCTCGCGGGGGTACTGGTCGGTCGCGGGCGGACGCCGGACGTGATGGCGACGCGGGCGCTGACCGTCGGCGCCGCGGCGCTGCTCCTCGCCATCATGACCTTCGCCGCCGGCGTTCCCTTCAACAAGGTGACGGGCACGAGCAGCTTCGTCGCGCTCGCGATCGCCGTCGCGTGCGCGGTGCTGGCGCTCCTCCTGCACCTCGAGCGCCACGGCCATTCCGCGCCCGGATGGCTCTCGAGCGTCGGCGCGAACGCGCTCACCGCATGGGTGCTGCTGCACGTGCTCGTCTACTACCCGGCGTGGCTGGGGTTCCCCGACTGGCAGCGACTCGGTCTGCCGTCGGGCCTGCTGGCGATGGGGGCGGTCACGTCTCTGCTGAGCGTGTTGACGCTCTCCCTCTGCCGCCGCGGCCTGCGCGTTCCGCTCTAGACGCCGGGCCAGTGCGGGTGCCACGGGCGCTCGCGTTCGAACGCGCGCGCGACCTGGAGGCAGAGATCATCACGATGGCGCGGACCGACGATCTGCATCCCCATCGGCAGCCCGGCGCGGGAGAGGCCGACCCGGACGGTCGCGGCCGGGTGCCACGAGAGGTTGAAGGGGATGGTGAACGAGCCGACGTTGGCCGCCGGCTGGCGACGCCCCTCGGTCTCGGTGGGATATGGCCCCGGCGCCGCGTACGGGTCGAAGGGGACGGTCGGCGTCACCAGGACGTCGACGCGGTCGAACACCTCGGCGCACCAGGTGTTCAGCTGCGCGCGCAGCCTGGCCTGGACGGCCCACCGCTCGGGCGTCATCTCGCTGCCCAGTCGGATGCCCTGCAGCAGCCCGCGCCCGATCAGCTCCTCACGGCCGGGCAGCACGTCGTGCAGCTTGGCCCCGAGGAGGAAGGCGCCGAGCAGTCCCCACGTGCGGCCCAGCTCCGGCGGTCCGCCGGCGATCCGCTCGACGCGATGTCCGAGGCGCTCGAACACGCGGACCCCGTCCTCCACCGCCGCCGCGACGTCCGACTGCACGACGGCGTAGCCGAGGTCGGGAGAGTAGCCGATGCGCAGCGGCGGTAGACGTTCCTCGAGGCGCGCGACGTAGGAGTGACCCGGATGCGGCAGGCTCTTCGGGTCGATTGGGTGTGGCCCCACCACCTGATCCATGAACAGGGCCGCGTCGCCGACCGTCTTCGTGAGGGGCCCGTAGACGGCCGTGTCGCCGTACTCCCACTGCTCGTGCTCGCGCGCGATGCGCCCGTAGGAGGTCTTCAGGCCGAAGCAGCCGGTGAAGCTCGCCGGGATGCGGATCGACCCGCCACCGTCGCCCGCCGTGACCAGCGGGATGACGCTAGCCGCCATCGCGGCCGACGAGCCGCCGCTCGAGCCGCCGGGGCTGAGGTCGGGATTCCACGGCGACCGCGTGACCCCGTACACGAGGTTCTTCGTGATCGCCGGCGCACCGAACTCCGGGGCATTCGTCTTGCCCACCACGATCGCCCCGGCTGCCTTCAGGCGCGACACCTGGATCGAGTCGCGGGTGGCGACGCGGTCCTTGAACAGGAGGGAGCCCTCCGTGGCGGGGAGCCCGATGGTCTCCTCGAGCTCCTTCACGCCGAGGGGGACGCCTTCGAGCGGACGCGCGTCACCCCGCCGGATGCGGGCCTCCGCGGCGCGCGCATCGGTACGGCAGGCATCCGCATCGCGGCGCGAGCAGACCGCGTTCAACACCGGGTTCGTCTCGTCGATGCGGGTGAGGACCGCGTCCATGAGCTCGACGGGCGACGCGGCGCCGGCGTGGAGCATGGCGCACAGTTCGGTGAGGGTCAGGCGGAGCAGCGGGTGCATGGCCCGCCGTATACGCGGGCCCGGCGGCGGGAGGCAACGCCGGATTGGTATCGAGCAGGGCGGGACGGTAGGGTCGGGCGCTCATGTCCGCCGTCGCCAAGACGACCGAGCCGTCACACGGTCGCCCCCGCCCGCAACCCGAGCACCTGCTCACGTTGCCCCCGCTGCGCGCCATCGTCCGGCTGGCGACGCCGACGACCCTGGTCATGCTGGTCGCGGCGGCATCGAACGTCAGCTACACGTTCTTCGTCAGCCGGCTGGGAAGCGATGCGATCGCGGCGATCTCGCTCGTCTTCCCCATCTCGCTGCTGGCGATCACGGCGATGGGGGGCGGTCTCGGGGCGGGCGTCTCGTCGGCCATCGCCCGCGCACTCGGGGGCGGCCGTCGCCACGAGGCCATCGTCATCGGCGAGCAGGCGCTGACGCTGGCGGCGGTCGTGGGCGTCGCGTTCGGCCTCACCATCTTCGTGGCAGGACCGGCGCTGTTCGGCGTCATGGGAGGACGCGGCGACGTGCTGGCCCACGCGCTGCAGTTCGCACGCGTGCTGTTCGGTGGCGCGGCGATCACGTTCGTCGCGGGCATGTTCGACAGCATCATGCGCGGAGAAGGCAACGTCCGGGTGCCGGCGATCTGGTCGACGACGTCGCTGGTGCTGCAGACAGCCCTCACGCCGCTGTTCATGATCGTCTTCGGATGGGGGCTCCCCGGTGCCGCCTGTGCGTCGCTCACGGCGCAGTTTCTCGCCGCGTTGCCGCGCGCGCGATGGGTCTTCGGGGGCCGCGGGGTCGTGCGGCTCGCGCCGCGGCCGCGGCTCCCGGCGCAGGCGCCGCTGCGCGAGATCCTGCGCGTCGGCGTGCCGGCGTCGCTGTCGACGGCGCTCAGCCAGGTGGGGCTCATGGTGCTGACCGGCGTGCTCGCCCGTCTCGGCGACGCCCACCTCGCGGCCTACGGACTCGGGACCCGACTCGACTTCCTGATGCTCTCGTTCGGCTATGGATTCGGCGCCGCCGTGCTGACGCTGGTGGGGCTGGCGACGGGCGCGCAGCGGCACGACCAGGTCGTGTCCTACGTGGTGCGGACGGGCGCGATCGTCGTCGCACTACTGGCGGTGCCGGGCCTGCTGCTCTGCTGGCGTCCGGGCCTGTGGCTCGGCCTCTTCACCAGCGACCCCGCGATCCTCGCGGTCGGCACGGAGTACTTCCGCTGGATCGGGCCGTCGTACCCGTTCCTCGGCCTCAGCATGGTGCTCGCCTTCGCCTTCCAGGGACTCGGTCGGGCGACGGCACCGCTGATCCTGATGGTGTTCCGGGTCACGGTCGTGCTCGCCGTGGCGCTGGTGCTCACGCGCGGGTTCGGGTACGCCGATGGTGCCGTGTTCGCCACCGTGGCGGCGGGAAACATCGCCTCGGCGGCGGCGATGGTCATTCTCTTCGCTCGCTGGGTACGCGGGCGGGTGGGCGCGACGGAGTAGCGGGAAGAGACGTGGGAGGCGGGGTGCGGGGGATCGCGATGGGTCTCGCGCTGGCGTTCGGCGTGGCGGTGTCACAGGCGGCGACGATCGAGGAGGCGTTCAACCTCATCGACGACGTCCTCGCTGAGAGCTTCGGGGGCTCGCTCCCCCTGATCGCGGCCTCGGCCGGCGTCCGCTATCACTTCGACCCCGCGACCGGCAGCTTCGACCGTGAGCCGTCGATCACGGGCCAGCTCTTCCTCGAGCGCGCCGACCCGATCGGCAAGGGACGATGGAACGCGTCGCTCAGCTACCAATGGGTGGCGCTCAAGTCGCTGCTCGGCCAACCAGCGGACGACCTGCGCGACCCCGTCCCGATCCGGGGCACCGCACAGGTGCCGCTTCTCCTGTTGCCGAAGGCCGACGTGGGCGTGCAGGCGAACCAGTTCACGGCGAGTCTGACCTACGGAGTGACCGACGACTTCGAGGTCAACCTGACCGTGCCGCTCATCTACAGCATCCTCGACGTATCCGTGGATTTCGCGCGCATCGTCGTGCTCGCCACCGGCCCGGTCGTCGATGCGGGGACGCTCAGCGCGAAGGAGCGTCCATTCGGCGTGGGCGACATCTTCCTGCGCGGGAAGTACCGGCTCCTCGACTGGGATCCGATCCATGGCGCGCTCGGCGTCGTGCTGCGCCTGCCGTCCGGCGACAAGGCCAGCTACCAGGGGACCGGCAGCTTCGAGGCGTCGCCGATGGTGTACTTTTCGACGCGGATATTCGAGCCGGCGGCGTGGGCGCGCCTGCAGGGCTATCTGAACGCTGGCGTCGACTTCGACGCGGGGAACGTAGACGACAGCCAGGCGCGGTGGGGCGTCGGCGTCGACTGGGCGCCGCTGCCGAGCGTGACGGCGGCGCTCGCCGTGCTCGGCCGCAACCAGTTCCAACGGATCGCACCGCCGGGCTTCTTCGACTTCGCCCGCTGCACGAGCGCCACCAACTGCAACACCGAGCTGCCGCTCTTCGGGTTCAGCACCGCCCGGCCCGACTACTACACCCTCTCGCTCGGCGGGCGCGTGAACCTCTGGCGGGACACGGTGATCGGTTTCACGAACGTCCTCCTGCCGCTGAACGACGCGGGCATCCAGACGAAGCCGGTGCCGCTCGTCGGCGTCGAGGCCGTGTTCTAGAGACGGGACGCTAGGCGGTCGTCGCGCTGGGCGCGAAACCCTCGCCGGTGACGATGGCGTCTGCGACCACTGGGATCGGCCCGGTGGCCGGGACGACCACCCGCATGGCCGCCACCTCGAGGACGTCGCGCCGCACGTCGATTCCCGGCATGACGCTGGTGAGCTCCATGCCGCGCTCGGTGAGCCGGAAGAGGCCGACCGGGGTCGCGTAGAACACGCGCTTGCCGGCCGCCAGGGCGCGCGGTCCGCTGAACGTGATCTCGCGCACCCGCGCGACGAACTTCGGCGCGCCCCGCCGGACGACGCGCACGGCGCCGTTCTCGACCCGCATCTCGCCGTCGCACCATCCAGTCGGAGACGAAGACGATCGTCCGGGCAGCCGTAGTGAGGTCGATGAAGCCGCCGGGTCCGACGTAGTCGCGAACGCCCTCGCTCCGGCGCGAGACGTTGACGTTGCCCTCGCCGTCGGCCTCGAGCACGCCGAGGCACGTGGCGTCGAGTCGCTCGGCGCAGAGCCGGAACATCTCCGCGGAGGAGAGGATGCGCTGCGGCGAGAGCGACGCCCCGAAGTAGACGCCCGACGCGGGCACCCCGCCGACCGGCCCGCTCTCGACCAGCAGCGTCAGCCGTTCGTGCAGGCCGGCCTCGAAGAGCACTTCGGCGACGGACTCCGGAAGGCCGGTGCCGATGTTCACGTGCGCCCCTGGCCCGACGTGCGCGACCAGCGTCGCTGCCGCGAGCCGCGCGACGGCGTCGTCAGACGGCATTGCGGCGCGGTCCGAGTCCGACGAGCCGGTTGACCGCGCGCACCTGCGCCAGCGCGTCACCGATCGGCACGTCGCTCTCCGTCGTCAGGGCCGGCCAGTACGCGCGGTGGGTGATCCCGCCTGCCTGCTCGGTGTCGGGATGGTAGACGACGGCGTCGACCATGTCGCGCGGGCAGGTAGATGCGATCGTAGCCCTCGTCGACGATCAGGCCGACGTTGGCGATGACGCATCCGCCCCGGCGCTTGGCCGCGCGCGCCATCTCCGCCGTCTCGCCGATCATGGCGCAGTGCTTCACGTAGATGTTGCCGTGACGGTCGGCGGCCGGTGCGTTGAAGATGGCGACGTCGATCGGCGGGATGCGGTAGCGCAGCCGGTCGCCCTCGACGGTGACGAGCTGCTCGCCGGTCGACGCCACCCGCGAGCCCGTCCCGACGCGGGGATCGATGAACGTGCCGACCCCGGTGCTCGAGAGCAGCGAGTCCCGACCGTGGCCGAGGCCGTCGATGAGCAGCGCCATCGTCCCCTGCGGAATGCACTGCAGCTCGCACTCGCCGGCGACTGCGAGGTCGAGCATCGCGCGGAAGGTCTCGAAGTGGCCGGTGACGAGGCGCCGGCAGAGCCCCGATCGCCCGAGCTCCTCGAGCGTGCCCGGCGCGCAGCCCGCGGCCGCCGTGCCCGCCGAGGTTCATCAGGGTGAGCCCCGCGGGTGTCCGGTCGCCTCGAACAGCTCGCGGATGGCCCAGAACATGATCGACGCGCGCTGGTTCGCGCCGAGACCCGAAACGGCGACGACGTCGCCGTCGCCGATCAGTGCGACCGCTGCGCGCGCGCTCACGAAGCGCGGGTTGTCGGGCACGGGACTCGGGTAGTCCGTGTCGTGCCAGAGGGACGTGCGGACCGTGTGCAGCAGCTGTGCGATCGACGCCGCACGGATCCGCTGGCCATCGGCCGTCGTCATGCATCGGCTGATGACGGACGGCCCGCCGCGACGATGGGCGCCGATTCGCGCAGGAACGCGGCGATCGCCGCGTGCGTCTCGTCCGGGCGTTCGATCTGCGGCACGTGACCGCAGTCGAGCTCGAGGTGACGCGCGGACGGCAGCGTGCTGCGCACGTGCGCCGCGAAGGCGATCGGCACCAGGCCGTCGTGCGTGCCCCAGATGAACAGCGCCGGCGGCTCGAGTCGCGCGAGACGCGTCCAGAAACCCTTCGCGCCGTGCGGCTCCTCGAGATAGATCTGGCGCGCGGCGGCGTAGAAGGCGACGCGGCCGCGCGGCGTGAGGTAGGCGCGCAGGAACTCGTCGACGCCGGCGCGCACCCAGCTGTCTCGGGCCACGGGAATGATCCGGTGCACGATCGCCTCGACGACCCAGCGCGGGCGTGACCTGCACCAGGCCGAGCTCCGGGCTGCAGCACGCGCACGAGCGGCGCCCACGGGCCGCTCGCGCCGCCAGGCGAGCGACGGCGCCAGCAGCACCAGGCGTCCGACACGCTCCGGGATGGCGCAGGCCGAGCTCCAGCGCGACGCGCCCGCCCATGCTGTTGCCGATGACGTGCGCGCGCTCGATGCCCGAGCGCGTCCATCAACGTCGACCACCGCGCGCGCGAAGAACGGCGGATGATAGCGCGCGCCGAGCGGCTTGCACGAATCGCCGAAGCCGGGGAGGTCGAGCGCGATCGTGCGGAACGAGCCGGCCAGCGCGGCGACCGTCGGCAGGAACGAGCCCTTGGTCGCGCCGAGCCCGTGCAGCAGGAGCACCGGCGTCGCCGGCGCCCGGCGGTCATCATGGAGAGCGGCCCGACGGCCGTCTCGACGCGCTCGAATCGCAGGCGGTCCGCGGCCGGTCGTCCCGCTCGTCGCGGCGAGGAAGCCGACGCCGAGGTGGAGGTTGTGGCGGATGACGAGTCGCCCGGCTCGATAGGCGTCCATCCCGCCGCGCAGGTCGGCGGCGATGCGATCCCACGTCGCCGCGTCGGCGCTCAGGATCGCGTCCGGTGTCTGGGTGGCGGGCTGGAGGAGCACGCCGCCCGTCATGACGAGGGCATCCCATTCGCCTTCACCCTCGACCGAGAGTCGAATCCGTGCACGGCCGAGCGGCATGTCGATGGCGCTCGGATCGAAGCGATCGAGGAGCTCTTGGAGGGTGTCGGGCGGTGGGGTCATGTGCCGGCCGCCCAATGGGACATCGCGCGGATCCACCGGACCATCGCGTCGCCGACCGACGGGGCGAGCGCCGCGAGCTTCTCGATCGTCGCCGCGCCCGGGGGGACCGAGACCTCGACCAGATGGAAGCGCACTGCCGCGAAGATCGCCCAGACGACCCACGACGGCGGCATGTTGAGCATCGCCGGCCACAGCTCGAGGAACTCGGGATCGTGCTCGACCGCCTCGACCATCGGCGTGTCGACGACGCCGGGCAGCACGAGCGAGACGTGCACGCCGCTGCCGTCGAGCTCGGTGCGCAGCGCCTCCGTGAGGCCGACGAGCGCGAACTTCGTCGCGCAGTAGCCGCCGAGCGGCGTCACGCCCGCGGCGTCCGGCGAGGGACGCCACGTTGACGATCGTCCCCGCGTCGCGCGGACGCATGCGTGCGACTGCCGCCTGCATGACGTAGAGGGCACCGAAGAGATTCACGCGGAGCATGGCGGTCAGGTCGTCCGTGGTGAGATCGGCGACCGGCGCGGGATCGCAGGATGCCGGCGTTGTTCACGACGACGTCGACCGGGCCGCACGCGCTCGTGGCGGCGTCGAAGGCCGCGGCCACCTGGGCGGGGTCGGTGACGTCGGCCGGAACCGCGACCGCATGGCCGCCATCGGCGACGATCCGGGCCGCGGCCTCCTCGAGCTCGGCCCGCCGCCGCGCCACGAGGGCGACGCGCGCTCCCGCCGCGCCGAAGGCGACCGCGGTCGCCAGGCCGATGCCGCTCGACGCTCCCGTGACGAGCACGGAGCGGTCGCGGAAGGCGTCGCGCCAGAGCATCGCGCTACCGCGCCCCCGACCGCGCTCCGGGTGCGTAGGACCGGAGCACCTTCAGGTAGTTCGCGCGCTCGAACGCCGCCGGCTCGGCGACGTGCTGCTGGCTCATGCTGCCGCGCATCTGGCGGATCGACGCATACTCGCGCTCTTCCATCCAGCGATGGAGGTCGTGCACGCACGGTCGCCAGGTGCTCCACGCCGTGGCGCAGGAGGGCCGAGGCCATCATCGCGACGCTCGCCCCCGCCATCATCGCCTTCAGCACGTCGGGCGCGTCGTGCACGCCGCCGGTGACGGCGAGATCGGCCCCCACGTGCCCGTACAGGATGGCGACCCAGCGCAGCCGCAGCCGGAGCTCGGCCGGGCTCGACAGGGTGAGGTTCGGGACGACCTCGAGCGCGTCCAGGTCGAAGTCCGGCTGGTAGAAGCGGTTGAAGAGCACGAGCCCGTCGGCCCCCGCCAGATCCAGCTGGTGCGCCATGTTCGGGATGGAGCTGAAGAAGTGCGGCAGCTTGACGGCGAGCGGGATGCCCACGTGCAGGCGCACGTCGCGGACGAGCTCGAGGTACATGGCTCTCGACCGCGCTGCCGGTGACGAACGGGTCGGTCGGCACGAAGTACACGTTCAGCTCGAGGGCGTCGGCGCCCGCCTGCTCGATCGCGCGTGCGTACTCGATCCAGCCTCCCGAGGACACGCCGTTCAGGCTCGCGATCACGGGCACGTCGACGGCGGCCTTGGCCTGCTGCACGTGCGCGAGATACGCCTCCGGTCCGCGGGCGTACGATGCCGGCTCCGGGAAGTACGTGAGCGCCTCGGCGGTGCTGTAGGCGTGACGTGAGAGATGATGGTCGAGGTCGTGGCTGTCGATCGTGAGCTGCTCCTCGAACAGCGAGGGCAGCACGACGGCGCCGGCACCGGCGTCCTCGGCCCGCCGGATCAGGTCGAGATCCTCGGAGATGGGCGACGCCGACACCACGAGCGGCGTGCAGAGGTCGAGCCCCAGGTACGTCGTGCCGAGGTCGATCACGCCGCACCTCCGGCGAGCCGCTCGTAGAGCTGCCACCGCCGCGCGATGTCGCCTTCGGCGGCGGCGAGCGCAGCGCGTGCGCCGTCGGGATCGGCGTGCGCGAGCATCGTGTAGCGCGTCTCGTTGTACGCGTACTGCTTGAAGGGGATCGACGGCGCCTTCGAGTCGAGCTGGAACGGGTTCTCGCCCGCGTCACGCCGTCGCGGATCGTAGCGGAAGAGCGGCCAGGCGCCGGACTTCACCGCCGCGCTCTGCTGCGCGAGTCCGTGCACGAGGTCGTAGCCGTGCGCGATGCAGTGGCTGTAGGCGATGACGAGCGAGGGCCCGTGGTAGGACTCGGCCTCGCGCAGCACGCGGACCGTGTGCACGTCGTCGGCGCCCATCGCGACGGTCGCGACGTAGACGGAGCCGTACGTCGTCATGAGGAGGCCGAGGTCCTTCTTGGGCGCCGCCTTGCCTCCCGCGGCGAACTTGGCGACGGCGCCGCGCGGCGTCGCCTTCGACATCTGGCCGCCGGTGTTCGAGTAGACCTCGGTGTCGAGGACGAGGACGTTCACGTCGGCGCCCGAGGCGAGCACGTGGTCGAGCCCCCCGAAGCCGATGTCGTACGCCCACCCGTCGCCGCCGACGATCCAGACGCTCGTCCGCACGAGCGCATCGGCGACGGCGTCGAGCGCTCGCGCCTGCGGGATCGTCGATGGCGCGGAGTCGCTCGCGCAGCGTCGCGACCCGGGAACGCTGCGCGGCGATGCCGGCGTCGGTCGACTGGTCCGCCCCGAGGAGGGCGGCGACGAGGGGGCCGTCCAGGCGCGTCTCGAGCGCGCGCAGCCCGGCGCGCGCCATCGCCTCCTGCCGGTCACGGGCGAGGCGGACGCCGAGGCCGAACTCGGCGTTGTCCTCGAAGAGCGAGTTCGCCCACGCCGGCCCGCGGCCGTCCGCGTTCGTCGTCCAGGGCGTCGTCGGGAGGTTGCCGCCGTAGATCGAGGAGCAGCCCGTCGCGTTGGCGATGATGGCGCGGTCGCCGTAGAGTTGCGAGACGAGCTTCAGGTAGGGCGTCTCCCCGCAGCCGGCGCACGCCCCCGAGAACTCGAAGAGCGGCGTCAGGAGCTGCACGTCCTTCACCTGGGTCAGGTTGAGCGGCTCGCGCGACGGTTCGGCGATCGTCTGGAAGTACTCCCAGCACGGGAGCTCGGCGTCCGCGGACGTCGTCGATCGGGCGTCATGTTGATCGCCTTCCGGCGCACCTGGCTCTTGTCCTTCACGGGGCACGCTTCGACGCAGAGCGCGCACCCGGTGCAGTCATCCGGTGAGACCTGGAGGGTATAGCGCTCGGTCGTCCGATCGCGCCACCGCGCCGGTGCCGACTTCCAGCCCGCGGGTGCCCCGCCGAGCGTGGCGTCCGGATAGAGCGTGGCGCGGATCACCGCGTGCGGACATACGAGGACGCACTTCCCGCACTGGATACAGAGCTGCTCGTCCCACACCGGCACCGCCTCGGCGATGCGGCGGCGCTCCCACCGCGCCGTGCCGACGGGCCACACGCCGTCGGCAGGGAGTGCGCTCACGGGCAGCTGGTCGCCCTCGCCGATGAGCAGCCGGGCGGTGACCTCGCGGACGAATGCGGGGGCGGTGGGTGGGACGGCCGGCCGGCGGGTGACGACGCTGGTGGCCTCGGCTGGGATCGTGACCTCGTGCAGGGCGGCGAGTGCCGCGTCGACCGCGGCCCAGTTCTTCCGCACGATCGTCTGGCCGCGCCGCCCGTACGTCTTCTCGATCGCACGCTTGATGGCGGTGATCGCCTCCTCGGTCGGGAGCACCCCGGCCAGGGCGAAGAAGCAGGTCTGCATCACCGTGTTCACCCGACCACCCATGCCGGCGTCGCTGGCGACGCGATCCCCGTCGATGACGAAGAGGCGGAGCCGTTTGGCGAGGATCGTCTCCTGCATCTCGCGCGGCAGGCGATCCCACACCGCCTCGGGACCGTACGGGGTGTTGAGGAGTACGGTGGCACCGGGCGCGGCAAGTGCGAGCACGTCCAGGCGCTCGACCAGCGCGAACTGGTGGCAGGCGACGAAGGTCGCATCGCGGAGCAGGTAGGGCGCCCGGATCGGCCGGGGCGCGATGCGCAGATGCGAGACGGTCGTCGAGCCGGACTTCTTCGAGTCGTACACGAAGTAGCCCTGCACCCAGCGGTCGGTCTCCTCGCCGATGATCTTGATGGTGCTCTTGTTGGCCCCGACCGTGCCGTCCGATCCGAGGCCGTAGAAGATCGCACGCACCGTGTCGGACTCGTCGAGGGCGAACGCGGGATCGACGTCGAGGCTCGTCCCGGTCACGTCGTCGACGATGCCGACGGTGAAGCCGCCTCGCGGCGTCGGCCGCGCGAGCTCGTCCAGCACCGCCTTCACCATCGCCGGCGTGAACTCCTTCGAGCCGAGCCCATAGCGTCCGCCGACGACCCGGATCGGCCGGCCGCTCCCGGCGACCGCGGCGGTGACGTCCAGGCAGAGCGGCTCGGCGACGCTGCCGGGCTCCTTGGTGCGATCGAGGGCGGCGATCGTGCGCACGGTCGGCGGCAGGACGGCGAGGAGGTGGGAGACGGAGAACGGCCGGTAGAGTCGCACGGTCACGGCGCCGACCTTCTCGCCGCCGGCCGCGAGATGCCTGACGGTCTCGGCGGCCGTCTCTGCACCGGACCCCATGAGCACCACGACCCGTTCGGCGTCGGGCGCGCCGGTGTAGTCGAACAGTCCGTAGGAGCGGCCGGTCCGCGCGGCGAGCGTGGCCATCGCGTCCAGGACGATCGTCGGGCATGCGCGGTAGAACGCGTTCACCGCCTCGCGGCCCTGGAAGTAGACGTCCGGGTTCTGTGCCGTCCCGCGGATCGACGGGTGCTCCGGGGCGAGCGCGCGGGTGCGGCAGGCGCGCACCAGATCGTCGTCGATGAGTGCGCGGACGTCGTCGTCGACGAGCGGGAGTATCTTCGTCACCTCGTGCGACGTACGGAAGCCGTCGAAGAAGTGGAGGAAGGGGATGCGCGACGCGAGCGTCGCCGCGTGGGCGACGAGGGCCATGTCCATCGCCTCCTGGACGGAGGTCGAGGCGAGCATGGCGAACCCGGTGGCGCGCGCGGCCATGACGTCGCTGTGGTCGCCGAAGATCGACAGGCCCTGCGCGGCGAGCGCGCGCGCCGCGACGTGGATGACGGCAGGCGTCAGCTCGCCCGCGATCCGGTACATGTTCGGGATCATGAGCAGCAGGCCCTGCGACGCCGTGAACGTCGTGGCGAGTGCCCCACCGAGAAGCGCCCCGTGGACGGCGCCGGCCGCGCCGCCCTCGCTCTGCATCTCCACCACGCGTGGGGGGAGCCCCCAGAGGTTCGGCCGTCCGAGACTCGCCCACTCGTCCGCGAGTTCCCCCATGGGGGACGACGGCGTGATGGGGTAGATCGCGATCACCTCCGAGGCGAGGTACGCGATCCGCGCCGCGGCCTCGTTACCGTCGATCGTGGCGGCTTCGGGAAGGGTCACACCAGCGTAGCAGGGCCGATGCCGTCCGGCGTGTCGGTTCGCACCGTGCTCGTCTCCCAGCGCTGGGAATGGGGCGTCCCGTCTTCCCAGGAAGGGGAAGGATCCATGCGCGCTACGCCCCAGCGACGGCGTTCTTGCCGTGGCGCTTTGCGGCATACATCGCAGCGTCCGCCCGCTTGAAGAGCGCCTCCGACGTCATGGCGTCCTCGGGATAGCTGGCGACGCCGACGCTGGCGGTCACCGCCGAGATGTCGACGCCGTCGCTCGGGAGGATGCGAGCGTCGGCGATGGCCGCGCGGATCCGCTCTGCGACGACGACCCCGTCGGCGGGGTCTGTGTGCGGCAGGATGACGACGAATTCGTCACCGCCGAACCGGGCGGCATGGTCACCGGGGCGGATCGCACCGGCGATCAGGTGGCCGACGTAGGCGAGCGTTCGGCTGCCCACGAGGTGGCCATGGGTGTCGACCACCGCCTTGAAGTTGTCGAGGTCGAGGACGATCAGCGAGAGCGGCGCGCCGGTCGCCAGCAGCTCGGGCAGCAGCCGGTTGAAGCGCCGGGTGTTGCCGAGGCCTGTGAGATCATCGGTGATCGACGCGACCTCGGCCTCGCGGTACAGGCGCGCGTGCTCGATCGCGATCCCGGCGTGGTCCGCCAGGGTCTGCACGAGCCCCAGCTCCTGGTCGGTGAACGGCGATCCGTCGAGCTTGTTCATCACCTCGACGACGCCGAGCAGGCGATCGTGGCAGACGACCGGGACGCACAGCATCCCGTGCGGGACGAAGCCCGTCTCCTGGGCGATGCCGCTGAAGTGCCGGGGGTCGGTGCTGGCGTCGTCGAGCCGGAGCGCGACCCGATGGCGGGCCACCCAGCCGGCGATCCCCTGATCGAGCCGGAGCCGCACCCCGTCGATCCCGCCCGGCAGGAGCGTGCGCGACGCGGTGAAGACGAGCGCGTGTCCGGCGGCGTCGTGGACGAGGAGCGACGCCGCCTCGCTCGGGACCGCGGTGGCGATCTCGGCGAACATGGCTTGCAGCGCAGACGGGTTGTGCGCGATCGCGTCGCACACCACGCGCGGCCCGAGCGCCGCCGTGACGGCGTCCAGGCGCAGGCGGTCGGCCTCGTGGAAGACCCCGCCGCCGTAGGGGTTGGCCAGCTCGATCACGCCGACGACGCGGCCGTCGTGCCGCAACGGCGAGGCGACCACCGACCGCGTCGTGAAGCCCGAGATACGGTCGAACTCCGCGTTGAAGCGCGCGTCCCGGGTGACGTCGGGGACGACGACGCTGCTGGCGTGATGGGCCGCCCAGGTGGCGATCCCGGACGCGGGCGGCACGGTGAGGCCGACGAGTCCGCGCTCGCGCAGCGTCTCCGCGGCAACGAAGACGAGCTCGTCGCGCTCGGCGTCGTACAGCATGAGCGACAGGGCCTCCGCGCGCGTCACCGTCTTGATGCGGGCGAGGACGGTGCGCAGGACCTCTGGCAGGTCGAGGGTCGCGGTGAGCGCACGGAGCGATTCGTGGATGGCGCTCAGCTCGGAGAGGCGCCGGTCGAGCTCGCTCTCGGGCGCCATCAGGACGGCTTCTTGAGCCCCTTGATCTTCCAGTCGGTGCCCTGCTTGGCGACGACGCTGCTCACCCGCACCTCGAGGTGCTGGTCGCGTCCGCTGCGGGCGTCCTTGAAGTCGTCGGTGCGGGTGAACGTCGCGAGGGCCTCGTCGCCCTCGACGAGGATGTCGACGTTGGAGAACTGGACCTTCAGGCTGTCGGCATTCTGGAAGTAGCGGCCGAGCGCATCCTTCATCGCATCGGGCATGGCGACGTAGATGCCGGCGAGGGCCTCGAGGTCCTTCGATTCGAGCGCCTGGCGATACCGCTCGAGCAGGGCGCGCACCGCTCCATCCGCGGCCGTGCCCTCCGCGTACGCGGCCCGCGGCCCGAGCAGGTTCCACGCGCCCGGCGGCGTTCCGCTGGGCTTGGGCGGGTCGGGCGATCCTTCGTCGAAGCCGCCCATCGTCTCCGCGAGGAGCTTGTAGTCGTCGAGCTGATCGTTGGTGCGCGCCGCGAGGATCTTGGTGGCCTCCTCGGGCTTGACCGTGACCCGGAGCGACTTGGCGACGTGCATCGCCGCCTGGTTCTGCATCTCGATCAGCTGCGACTCGTTCCCCGACACCTCGTCCGACGACTCGAGGAACCCGGTGGCGATGTCGACGATCCGGACCTCGAGCAGGACCTTGGAATCGTTCTCGACGATCGTCCCCGAGATCATCTTCTGGATGCCCAGCTCCTCGGCCGCCTCGATCTCCTTCAGGCCGCGCTTCTCGCGCAGGAAGTCGATCTTCTCCTTCGAGAACACGCGGAGCTGCTCGAACTTGCCGACCTCGGCGAGCTTGCTGAGCACGGTGTTGAGTCCGTCACGCGTGGTATCGGACATCCAGGCCGGGGCATTGCCCCGGGTCTGGATCTGCATCACCCCGAGCACCACCGGCCCTCCCGTCGCGGGAATGCCGCCCTTGGCCGCCGCGGGGGTGCGTCCGGGTTCGACGGGTGTGTGCAGCCAGTAGTAGCCGACGGTGAGCATCACCAGGGCGATGGCCCCGACGCCGATGCCGACGGACAGTGGGCCCCGGCCGACCCGTCCCGGGGTGGGAGGTGGTTCGACGTGCGCGGCCTGCGCTTCCTGCGTGACACGCAGGTTCGCGGGGTCGAGCTCGTAGATGCGGAGCGCGTCGATGTTCTTGAAGCGGCGCAGCCCGAGATCGCGAAACGCCAGGGAGAGCCGGTTGCGGACGGCACGGAAGACGTCCTCCGACACACCGACGCATCCCGGATGGGTGTCGGCCTGGATGCGGGCGGCGACGTTGATGGCATCACCGAGCAGACCCGAGGGGGTGTGCACGACCTCGCCCAGGTGGATGCCGATCCGGATCTGGGGGTGGCCGGGCTGACCGTCGGCCGCTTCCGCCAGCTCGGTCTGGATGTCGACGGCCGCCTGGACGCCCTCGACGGCGGAGTCGAAGAGGGCGACGAAGGCGTCGCCGTCCTTGCCCTTGAACATGCCGCCGCGCTGGGGCACGACGCGCTCGAACAACTCCCGGACGGCGCGCACCGCCGCCATGGCATCCCGCTCGTTCCGGGCCATCAACGCGCTGAAGTCGACGACGTCAGCGTGGAGTACGGCGCTCAGTCGGCGAGTGAGGCTCTCGTCCTCGGGCGGGACCACGGCACCTTTCCCGGAGGGTAGATCGCACATCGATTCCGAATCGGCAAGCATGACGCGGGCTTGCGATCCGCCGTGAGAGGTGCCACGAGGCAGCCGTGCGGCGGTGGCGAGCAGCGACGGCGGGCGCGCTCCTCGGGGTGATGGCGCTGGGGCGCCCGGCGCCTGTGGGCGCGGGCACGCTGGCCGGGGCGCTCAACAGCTACCTCTACCGCAGCCTGACCCTGATCTTCGCCAACGCGCCACAGGTCGCCGACGTCATCACGCCGATCGTCGAGCGCGAGGCCCTGCAGGGCATCGACTTCCCCGTGACCGGGACCACGCCGGGGGTGACCTACACCTTCAATCCCGAGTTCGGCACCTTCGAGCGCACCCAGGGTTCGCTCGGGCCGGTGTTCGCGGAGCGGGCCGAGACGATCGGCGCGAAGCAGCTCGGCCTCGGCTTCGCGTACCTCTACGCCAATCTGACCGACTTCGACGGCGAGCCCTTCGGGAAGCTCATAACGCAGGGGTTCCAGTCGCAGGTCGACGGCGTCCCCACGCTCACGGGGCTCTTCGGCAACGACTTCTCGCTCAAGAACAGCGTCTACTCGTTCTCGGCGACCTACGGTCTCACGGATCGGTGGGACGTCAACCTGCTGCTCCCGCTCTACTCGAGCCAGCTGTTCGTCAGCGGGACGGCCATCGCGCTGGTCGGCAACGCCGGAATCGAGCAGCCGGTCCAGACGAGTGCCAATGCCTTCGGCCCGGGCGATCTGCTCGTGCGCACGAAGTACCGCTTCGCAGCGCCCAAGGGCATCCAGGTCGCCGGCACCTTCGCGCTGCGCTTCCCGACCGGCAACACGCTCGACTTCCGCGGCCTCGGCGACTACGTCCTGACGCCAGGCGTGGTCGCGTCGCGGGCGTTCGGCCGCAACGACGTGCATGTGAATCTGGGGCTCGACATCAACGCCGACGACCTCCAGCGCTGCCGTGCGCGCTACGCGTTGGGCGTCACCGTCCAGCCGTGGGACCGCGTCGCGTTCCCGATCGACCTGATCGGCAGCTCGTCCTTCCGCGACGACGACTTCATCATCCCGACCACGGGACAGATCGTGCCGACCGTCCTGCCGACTGAGTTCGTCAAGGCCGTGCAGCCGGACCACATCCTGGCGGTCGTGCCGCAGAGCAACGTCATCAACATCGCCGTCGGGGTGAAGGCCAACCCCTGGCAGAACCTCGTCGTGTCGCTCAACGCCATCGTGCCGCTCACCAACGACGGCCTGCGGGCGTCGGTGATTCCCGCAGGCGTCATCGAGTACACGTTCTGACGATGCCGGACATCGCCGCGGTGCTCGCGCAGCACGACGTGATCGCGCTGGTCGTGTTGGCGCTGATCGCGTTGCTCTCGCGGCGGATCGTGCCCGCGGGCGAGCAGTGGCGCGGCCCCACGGTCCTGCGCTGGCTCCTGCTCGCGCTGGCGCTCCGCGCTGCCGCGGTCGCTGCCGAGGGGACCGGCGCCGCGCGCATGCTCGGCCTCGCGGCGTCGTTCGTCTTCGCCATGGGCGCGATCGCGCTCCTGCTCATGGCGGTGTTCGACCTGGGGCTCGCGCGCGCCGGCGTCCGGGTTCCCTCGGTGCTCCGTGGGCTCGCGCAGTGGGCTCTGGCGTTCCTCGCCGGGCTGGCACTGCTCCGGCGCGCCGGGGTCGACCTGGTCTCCCTGGTCACCACGTCGGCGGTGGTGACGGCCGTCATCGGGTTCGCGCTGCAGAACATGCTGGCGAACCTCTTCTCCGGTCTCGGCCTGCACATGGAGGGGACGCTTCGCATCGGTGACTGGCTGCAGGTCGGGAACCGTCTGGGCCGGATCGCCGAGATCGGCTGGCGCGCCACATCCCTGCTGACGCGCGACGGCGATCTGCTGGTGGTGCCGAACAGTGCGCTCGTGACGGGCGAGGTGCTCAACTACTCCCGGCCGCAGCGCACCCATCGCACGACCTTCCGCGTGGGCTTCCACTATCGCCACCCGCCGAACGAGGTGAAGCGGATGGTGGTCGAGGCCGTCCATGGCGTGCCGGGCGTGCTCGCCGTGCCCGAGCCCGACTGCCTCCTCGACGAGTTCGGCGACAGCGCGGTCACCTATCTCTGCCGCATCTGGATCGACGACATGTTCCGCGAGGAACCCATCCTGGACGCGGCGCGCACCCGCGTGTGGTACGGGGCCGCCCGACTCGGCCTGGAGATTCCCTTCCCGATCCGGACGCTCGTCATGCCGCACGATGTGGCCGACACGCAGCGTACGGAGCGGCGGAGTGCGCTGGCCCGGGTGGAGCTCTTCGCGCCGCTCGAGGACGACGACCGCGAACTCGTGGCCGATGCCATGCGGCGCGTCCGCTTCGCGGCGGGGGAGGAGATGATCCGCCAGGGGGAGGCGGGGGGCTCGCTCTACCTCGTCCACGAAGGCGAGGTCGCCGTGCGGCTCTCGGTGGACGGCGTGGAGCGGGAGATCGCGCACCTCGGCCCGGGGCAGGTGGTCGGCGAGATGTCGCTCATGACGGGCGAGCCGCGGACGGCGACGTGCCTCGCGCACACGGACGTCGTCTGCTGGGTGATCGACAACCGCGTGCTCCGCCCCTTGCTCGCCGCCCGCCCGAAGCTGGTGGAGGAGATCTCGCTGATCCTCGCCCGGCGCCAGATGGAGCTGGCGGGCGAGCGGGAGGGCCTGTCGAGCGAGGCCCGTGCGCGGGCACGCGCCGCAGCGGAGCGCGCCGGCTCGCTCGGCGAGCGCATCCGCACCTTCTTCAAGCTCTGAAGCTGCGCGCGAAGAGGTCGGCGATCGCCTGCTGGCCGCTCGGCTCGAGGAAGCGTGTTCCCGTCCCGGTGAAGCGCTCGCGGGTGATGACCGGATCGGGTGCGGGCTCCCAGCGCTCGCCTCCCCAGTGGAACCACGCGGCGCGCGTCTGATCGAAGACGTGCACGGGCTTCATGAAGAGCTTGGCGTACTCGGCGGCGATCCCGGTGCCGCCGACGACCGTATCGTCCGGTTGGATCCGCCCGACGACGAACAGCTCCTCGCCGTGATGCACCTGATGCCAGATCGTCTGCAGGACCTTGCGGAAGAGCGGGGTCTCGGGGTAGCGGCGGTTCATCAGCCGGCCGATCGTGGCGAGGTTGACGTCGCCCTGCTTCAGCTCGGCGCGGGTCAGGACGCGCAGCCCCCGCTGGCGCGCGTCGTTGTGGCCGGCGAAGGTGAAGTTCACCTCGTCGATGCCGTGGCGCTCGGCGGTGGCGCCAAACGCCGCCTCGGCGCCGGCCGCGGCGCCGCTGAACAGGATGCAGTCCTCGCGGATCACGGCGCACTTGTCGCCGATCCGGCCGAGAGCGTCAAGAAGCCGCTCCGACTACGCCGCGTTGCGGGCGGCGACGACGGACCGGAGCGGCAGCGAGACGCGGAACGTCGACCCGCGCTGCGGGACGCTCTCGACCTCGATCGTGCCGCCGAGCTGCTCGATGTACTGCCGGCAGATGAAGAGGCCGAGGCCGGTTCCGCCGAAGCGCCGCGAATCGGAGCCGTCGGCCTGGCGGAACATCTCGAAGACCTTCTTCTGGTCCTCGGGGCGGATGCCGATGCCGGTGTCGGCGACGGCGATGACGAGGCGGTTGCCGACGACGTGCGTCCACGCGCGCACCCTGCCGCGCTCGGTGAACTTGAGCGCGTTGCCGACGAGGTTGCGCAGGACGACGGTGAGCTTGCGCGGGTCCGTGACCAGGGTCTCGGCCGCGACGTCGCGACTCCAGTCGAGGCTGACCCCGGGCTTGCGCGGCAGGCGGCCGCAGAAGGACCCGAGGGCGTCCCAGAACTCCTGCAGGCCCACCGGTTCGAGGTGCACGTCGTCGCGTCCCGCGTCCATCTTGCCGATGGCCAGCGTGCTCTCGACCAGCTCGAGCAGGTCGCGGGCAGCGGTGTCGATCTTCGTCAGACACTCGGTGCGCTCGCCCTCGGCGACGCCGTGGTCGCGGGCGATCTCGGCGAAGCCGAGGATGATGTTGATCGGCGTGCGCAGCTCGTGGGACATCGTCGAGACGAACGTCGACTTGACCTGGCTGGCGCTGCGGAGCTGCTCGAACAGGCGGGCGTTGGCGAGCGCGATCGCCGCCTGGTGGGCGATGCCCTCGGCGAGGCGCGTGCAGTGCTCGCCGAAGCGCGGGACGCCGGCGCGCTGCATGAAGGTGAGGACGCCGAGCAGATCACCGTCGCGGCGCACCGCTGCCAGCAGCATCTGCTGCACGCCGTAGCGGGCGCCGACGTTCAGCAGGCGATCGAATGGCGTGCCGCCCGGCACGGCCACGACCCGATGGTGCATCAGCTCCTCGACGACGAGCGGGTCGGCCGGCATCTCGACGCCGCGCAGCGCCTCCGCCATGGCGGGATCGTCGCCGGAAATGGCGATCGTGCGGAACACGCCGCGCCGCGTGTCGAGCACCGACAGCATGGCGACGTCGCAGACGACGATGCGCTGGCCGAGGCGCGTGACGAGCCGGACGAGCTGGCTCAGGTCGATGGTCGCGTTCAGCTCGCGGCCGACTTCGAGGAGGATCTGCGTCTGGCGGGCCGCCGCCTGGACGCGCTCGCGGGCGAGGGTGGTCGCGCGCTGCTGCTCGTCGGTCGTGCGGTGCTGGCGGTCCAGCAGGTACGCGCCCGTGACGGCGATGGCGACGCCGATGCCCGTGCCCATCAGCAGCGTGCAGATCGACATGAAGTCGAGGGTGATCCACTCGGGGAGGATGACGAGGTAGAGCAGGGCGACCGCGACCGACACGACGAGCTGCGGCCCGATGCCCCAGGGGAAGAGCAGGGCCGAACCGAGAAGCGTCGCGACCATCGGGTAGAGGACGCCGGCGATATCGGCCGCGTGCTCGAAGGTCGCGATCAGCTGGATGGCGACCAGGCCGACGACCGACGAGGCGGCGAGGACGATCGCGCCGCGCTCCGACCGCTTGCGCAGGGTGAGCAGGGCCACGACGACGCACAGGGCCGCTTGGATCACGCTCGCCGTGAAGCCGTGCGGGTGGCGGTCGGGGAAGATCACCCCGTCCATCAGGGCCGAGAGGGTGAACGGGACGACGCCGAGCGTGGCGGCCAGACGGAGCCGCTCCGTGACCATGCGACGGCGGTCGGCGACGTACGAATCCACGGGCGTCTCGATGGCCGTCGGGCGGCGGAGGTGGGTGGCGCGGAACGACATGCGGTGGCTCTCGGGTGGACGAATTTGCAAGCCGCGTTCCCGTTTCCCGATGACACACTGCCCACGCGCGCGTCGGAATATCAGGCACTTGGCGACGGGCCGTGGGCCCACCGGACAGCCGACGTGTCGCCCGCGGCGCGTGCGCCGGTGGCACAGTGCGGACCTGCACCTCGCAGATGCCGTGGAGGAGGCGCAGCGGTGCATCCTTGACCCGGTCTACCCGCACCGGTAGCCCGGGCGCATGGGAGGGGGCGGGCGCGGGTGACGAGCGGCGAGGTCCTGCGCTCCCGCAACCTGCTTCTCTACCTCGCGAGCCGGTTCTGTGCCGCGAGCGCGATGACGATGCTGCGGGCGGCCGTCGCCTGGCACGTGTTCGAGCTGTCGCGCTCGGCGTTCCATCTGGGGCTGATCGGCGTCGTGCAGTTCGTCCCTGCCGTCAGCCTGACCCTCGTCGCCGGCGCGATGGCCGATGCGCGGGATCGGCGGCGCATGATGCTCGGTGCCCAGGCCGCGGCCCTGGTGGGCGCCGTCGTGCTGTGCGCGATCACGCTCTCCGGGGCGGCGACGCTCGCGGCGATCTACGCGGTCGTGTTCCTCGAGCAGTCGGCCCTCGCCTTCGACAGCCCGGCCCGCCAGGCCCTGCTGCCGAGCCTCGTTCCACGCGAGGTCTTCCCTCGTGCGGTCACCCTCAGCGCCACCGTCCAGGCGCTCGCGTTCGCCTCCGGGCCGGCGGTGGGTGGCGTCGTCATCGCCGCGTTCGGCATCGGAGCCGCCTATGCCCTCCTGGCGGCCCTCACCGCCATGGCGCTGGTCGGCATCGCGTTCCTCCGTGCCCCGGCTCACGTCCCGGGGCACCGCGCCGTGAGCGTGCAGGCGATCCGCGAGGGCCTCGGGTTCGTGCGCCGCCGCCCGGTCGTCCTCGGATGCATGACCCTCGACATGTTCGCCGTCATCTTCGGCGGGGCGACGGCCCTCCTGCCGATCTACGCGAACGAGATCCTGCACGTCGGTGCGCGCGGCTATGGGCTCCTGTCGTCGACGCTGGAGCTGGGCGCGATCGGCACGTCCATCGTCCTCACCATGATCCCGCCGATCCGCAACGCCGGACGTGTGCTGCTCGTGACGGTGGCCATCTACGGGGTGGCGACGATCGTCTTCGGCTTCTCCCGCTGGTTCCCGCTGTCGGTGGCCGCCTACCTGCTGGTGGGTGCGGCCGACCAGGTGAGCGTCGTGTTGCGCTCGACGGTCATCCAGCTGGCGACGCCGGACGCGCTGCGGGGGCGCGTCAGCGGCGTCAACATGGTGTTCATCAACGCCTCGAACCAGCTGGGCGCGGCCGAGTCGGGATTCCTCGCGGCACTCACCAGCGCACCTTTCGCGGTCGTGAGCGGGGGGATCGGCTGCCTCCTCGTCGTCGCGCTCGTGGCCACCGCGCTGCCACAGCTCCGCGCGTACCGCATTGACTCGGCCGAGCCCGCCCCGTAGCGGGAGCCCATGGCGGTCGCCGCGGAGGATCCCTGGCTCGGCGCGAACCCCTTCGACCCGGAGGTGCGGAACGATCCGTACCCCTTCCTCGCGCGGTTGCGCGAGATCGATCCCGTCAACGAGACGCCGGTCGGGTTCTGGCGGCTCTTGCGGTACGACGACGTCAACCGATTGCTGCACGACGTCCCGGCGGGCGTGCGCACCACGGCGGGCGAGCTGCCGAACGTCGACGAGCAGCACTTCGGGCCGCGGCTGTTCATGCTGCAGCAGGATCCCCCGACGCACACCCGGCTCCGCAAGCTGGTGAGCCACGGCGTTCACGCCGCGCGCCGTCGGCGGCTGGCGCGCCGAGATCCAGCGCATCGTCGACGACTGCCTCGCCCGCGTCGCCCCGCGTGGCGAGATGGACGTCATCGCCGACCTGGCACTCCCGGTCCCCGCCACGCTCATCTGCCAGATGATGGGCGTCCCGGTGGCGGACCGCGACCGGTTCACCGAGTGGACGGCGAAGGCCACCTTCGGTCTCGCCGCCGGCGTCGCCCCGCCCGAGCTGATGCAGGATGCGATGGCCGGAGCGATGGCGCTCGCGGCGTACTTCCAGGACCTGATCGAGGCCCGCCGGTCGCACCTGACCGACGACCTGCTGAGCGCGCTCATCCGTGCCGAGGAGGCCGGCGATCGCCTGTCGCCGCTCGAGCTGATGTCGCAGGCCATGGGCCTCCTGATCGCCGGCTTCGAGACGACGATCGGCCTCATCGGCAACGGCGTCCGGCAGCTGATCCGTCATCCCGACGAGCTGGCGAAGCTCCGCGCGCGATCCCGGGCTCATCGCCAGCGCGGTCGAGGAATGCCTGCGCTTCGACGGGCCGATCATCCTCACGTCGCGGGTCCTGCACGCCGACGTGGAGTTCCAGGGCCGCGTCATTCCGAAGGACGCCAAGGTCTGGGGCATGCTCGCCGTCGGCGAACCGGGATCCCGCCCACTTCCCGGATCCGGACCGCTTCGACGTCGCGCGGACGCCGAACGAGCACCTGGCCTTCGGCGGCGGCCCGCACTACTGCCTCGGCGCCCACCTCGCGCGCACCGAAGCGCAGCTGGCGATCGGCAGCCTGGTCGAGCGCTTCGACGACCTGGCGCTCGTCTCCGACACCGTCGAGTGGGGGCCGTCGCTCTTCCGCGTCCCCGGTCGCCTGCCGATCACGTTCCGCGCGCGCTGATCGTGGCCGACGTCCCGACCGCGCTCTTCCTTCCGGACGGCAAGCGGCCCGACGGCGAGCGGCTTCGTGCCGACGCCGCTCTGCCGCGGTCCCTGGACTCCGGACGCGCAGCACGGCGGCCCTCCGGCGGCGCTCCTCGCGCGCTGCGTGGAGCGCTACGAGGACGGCGAGCGGATGCACGTCGCGCGCCTCACGGTCGAGCTGCTCCGTCCGCGTGCCGCTGGCGCCGCTCACCGTCGCGCTCGTCGTTCGCGCGGCCGGGACGCAAGGTGCAGCTGGTCGAGGCGACGCTGCGCGCCGGCGACGTCGAGGTGGCGCGCGCGACGGCGCTGCGCATCCGTCGCCTCGACCTTCCGCTGCCGGCCGACCTGCCCCCGAGCGCGCCGCCGCCTCCCGCCGGTCCGGAGCAGGGACGGTGGGAGCAGCCGCCGTGGGGCGACGGGCTCGCGCGGCCGGCGTTCCACTCCGACGGCGTCGAGCATCGCTTCGTCGGCGGCAGCTTCGACCGGCCCGGGGCCGGCGGTCGACTGGATCCGCCTGCGCGTGCCGCTCGTGGCCGGCGAGCCGACCTCGCCGCTGGCGCGCGTCGTCGCCGCGGCCGACTTCGGCAACGGCGTCAGCTGGGTGCTGTCGCGTCTCGACGGCTGGCAGTTCATCAATCCCGATCTGACCGTCTACGTGCATCGCCCGCTGGAGGGCGAGTGGGTGTGCCTCGACGCGGTGACGCACGTCGCCGAGCACGGCGTCGGGCTCGCGGAGAGCCGTCTCTGGGACGGCCGCGGCGTCGTCGGCCGCGCGCGTGCAGAGCCTGCTGCTCGATCGTACCTAGCGCGTGGCCTGCACACCGGCAGAGAAGGCTCGCCGCGCCGCCGCGCATCCCGATCGTCCCGGTGCCGAGTGCAAGGCACCACCGGGCACGTGGCGTCCGATCGTCGATCACGCGCGCTGCGAGGCCGAGCGCGACTGCGTCGACGTGTGTCCGTACGACGTCTTCGAGGTCCGCCGCATCGACGACGCCGACTGGGCCGCCCTGTCGCTGTTGAACCGCGTGAAGGTGTTCGTCCACGGACGCCAGAGTGCCTACACGCCGCGCGCCGACCGCTGCCAGGCCTGCGGGCTCTGCGTCGTGGCCTGCCCCGAGCGGGCGATCACGCTCCAACCGCCGGACGCGGGTTGACACGGCCGGGGCCGGACGTCGAAGATCGGCGCCGGTGACCCAGTACCTGATCGAGAGCTACCGCGACCCGCTCTTCTGGCTGTTCCCGGTGGCGACGATGCTGGTGAGCATGCTCTCGTTCATCGTGTTCGCCGGCACCGCTCACCTGGCTGGCGGCCCGGGATCCCGAATCGCTGCGGCGCTACCGCATCCAGAGCCGTCCGCCGCGCGAGCAGCAGCTGGTCGGCGCGTCGGTCAAGAGCTGGCTCGTGAACAACGCCTGGGCGTTCGTCGGCGTGATCGCGGCGTGGCCGCTGCTGCGGCTCACCGGCGTCCACGCCGGCCCGCTGCCGCCCTGGTGGGTGATCGTCGGCTCAGGTCGTCGTTCTTCATCTACCTCGACGACGTCCTCTACTACTCGTTCCACCGCACGATGCACCGCCCTGGCTCTACAAGCGCGTGCACGGCTGGCACCACCGCATCGTCACGCCGTGGGCGATCACCGGGCACTACATGCACCCGATCGAGTTCACGCTCACCGGCGTCGGTGGCGCTGATCGGTCCGCTGCTGCTCGGCTCGCACGTGGTCACGGTCTGGATCTGGTTCGCGTTCCGGCAGTGGGAGGCGGCCGAGGGCCACTGCGGCTACGACCTCCCGTGGACGCCGACGCACCTGCTGCCGGGCAACGACGGCGCCCGCCATCACGACTGGCATCACGCGCGCGTGAAGGGGCAACTACGCCGGGTTCCTCACCTGGATGGACCGGGTCTTCGGGACGTACGCGCGCGGCTACGCCGAGGAGCTCGCGGCGCGTCGCGCGTGAGCGGCTGGTTCGACACGGCGCGCTTCGGCCTGTTCGTCCACTGGGGCCACTGCTCAGCCAGCAGGGCTTCGAGCTGTCGTGGCCGATGGTCGGCGGCATGCCGGCGCTGCCGCGCGTGCCAGGACGTGCCGGTCGACGAGTACTATCGCGACGACCGCCACCTTCGCGCCGCGGCCGGGACGCCCGCGCGAGTGGGCGCGCTGGCGCGAAGCGCGCGGCATGCAGTACGCCGTGCTCACCACCAAGCACCACGACGGCTTCGCGCTGTTCGACACGACGCGTGTCGGACTTCTCGGTCGATGCGCTCGCCGTACGGCGGCGACATCGTGCGCGAGTTCGTCGACGCCGTGCGCGCCGAGGGGCTGCGCGTCGGCCTCTACTTCTCGCTGACCGACTGGCACCATCCCGACTACCCGCCGTTCACGGACGCCGACCGCCCCTACGCGCTTCGGCACGCGTGCCGCGGCCGACGCCGGAGCAGTGGGCAGCGCTTCGTCGACGTTCCTGTTCGCGCAGGTGCGCGAGCTGCTGACCGACTACGGGCCGATCGACGTGCTGTGGTTCGACGGCGGCTGGGAGCGCAGCGCGCGAGCATGGCGCGAGCGACCGAGCTGCGCGAGCACGATCCGCGCGCTGCAGCCGGAGATCCTGATCAACGACCGCCTGCCCGGGCGCGGCGACTTCGACACGCCCGAGCAGTTCGTCCCGCCGCAGCCGCCGGCGCGCGCCGTGGGAGACCTGCCTGACGATGAACGACAGCTGGGGCTGGCAACCCGGCGACACGCACTACAAGTCGGCGCGCGCGCTCGTGCACACGCTCTGCGAGGTCGCCGGCAGGGCGGCAACCTGCTGCTGAACGTCAGCCCGACGCGGCGACGGCAGCGCTGCCGCCGGAGCAGACGTCGAGCGGCTCGACGCGATCGAGCGGCTGGATGGCGCGCCACGGCGAGAGCATCGTCGGCACGACGCCCGGGCTGGAGCCGTGGCAGTTCTACGGCCCGAGCACGCGCCGCGGCGAACCGTCTCTACCTGCACCTGCTGATGCGCCCCTACGACTCCGTGGCGGTGCGCGGCGTGCCGGTCGCTCGGGTGCAGGGCGTGCACGTGGTGGGGACCGGTGCGCCGCTCGCGTGGTCGAGCCGCACCGCGGTCGTCGACCAGCTCTTCAACCCCGACCCGACCGGCGAGCTCGTGATCGAGGTGCCGCCGGCGGCGGTCGACGAGGTCGCGACGGTGGTCGCGATCGACTTCAGCGCGCTGGACTGACGGGCGGGGTCGGGACGCTCATCGTCGCCGCGATCGCGTCGTCCGACATCTGGAAGAGCGCCTCGCCGCGATCGCGCCACTCGGTGGGGAACTCGAAGTTCGGGCGGGCATGCGGATCGGGCTGCGCCACGGCGCCGCCGCGGGTGGCGACGGCGGGCGGCTTGACGAAGCGGGCGAGGTCGCCCGGCGTGATGCCACACCGCTCGACGACCTCCGGATCGATCCACTGTGCGGCGTCGATCGGCGTGGCCGACGTCGCGAACTCGAGCATGATGCCCTCGGGGGCGGCGAGATAGATCGACTGGCACATGCCGTGATCGATCGGTCCCATCACCCAGTGGCCGTGGGTGCGGAGGCGGTCGCGCATGGCGAGCAGTCGGCCTCGGAATCGACGTTCAGCGCGACGTGCTGCATCACGCCCGGCGCCACCGGGCCAGCGGTGAAGCCGGCGTGCGAGACCCCGGGTTGCGGCGTGATCGTCGCCATCTCCGGGCCCTGCACGAACGCGATCGACGAGCTGTCCCCGAGCCGCAGGAAGCCGTGCACGGTGTTCGGCACGCCGTGCATCCAGTAGAGCGCGACCAGCTCCATGCCCACCACCTGGGTGAAGAACTCGATCTGCCCCTTCATGTCGCGCGTGGCGATCGCGAGGTGATGCACGCCGTTCGGGAGTCCCATGCCGCCAGAGTCGCGCGGCCGGGCGGGATCGTCAAGGGCGATCAGGTGCCCTTCGTCATCGCGTCGTAGCGGCGCTTCAACTCCTCGGCCGACACCTGCTCGGCTTTATGCTGCCTATGCCCGCAGGGGACGCGGGAGGTCGACGGACAGTAGCGACGCGGCATGCCGCGTGGCGTCCCGCCTCGGGGCCGTGGTCGACCAGGTTCCCACTGGTGACGTCGGCCCAACTGCGGCTGTCGGAGGTGGCGCTTCGGGATCGCGTTCGATGTGTTGCATGGAAGCGCGGGGCCGACGCCCCGCGCTTCCATGCATGGACGGACGGTCAGGGTGCTGCTGTGTAGGTCGTCGATCCGCTCCCGATCAGGCCGTCGTCCTTGCTCGCCTTTTGGCCAGCCGAGGTCTCTTTCTTCAGGCCCTTACCGGTGCAGGCGGCGCCGAGCTCCACGGCGTCCTGGTCGGTTACGACGTGCGCGGTCACGGTGCTACCCGCAAACGAGCCAGCGGTGATCGTGCCCGTCGCGTCGAATTGACCATGACCCGCCGGAGTCGTGCTGAGGCCACCCGTCTGCGAGGTGATCACGACGGTGGACGGGTTCAGCTTCGGTGTGCCCTTGGCCGCCTTCCACTTGACCGTCAGGGTCAGGTTGGCGTCCTCACGCCAACGAGGTTGGCACAGTCGTTGGTCGTGTCGGTTCCGCTGCCCTTCGCCTTGCCGGATAGCACGTTGAGGCCGTCACCCGTTGCACCCGGGCAGGGAGCAGGGGCGCCCTTCGGTGGCTTGGTCTTGATCGAAAGCGTAATCGGACTCGTCCCGCCGGTCACGAGCGCGGGCTTGATCTTGATCTGCGTCACGGTTGCACACGTGCCGACGCTACCGGTCCCGTCAATGGGCGGTGCGCCTGCGCCCGCGGGCAGAGCGCCTACGAGCAGCGCGGTTCCGACCAGCACTGCGATTTTACCCTTCATTCGATCCCTCCATAGTGTTTAGGTTGAGTTCCCCTTGGGGTTCCGTCAAAAGCGCGCGGAGGCTACACCGCCCGCCAAGCGGCTTGCAATAACTCTTTTCGCAAAATCGAATGTACTCGGAGCGGCCGGCTGGTCGGCCCCACGATCCCCTCGCGCACACCGAAGGTCGCTCCATTGTACGACGAGCTGTTCGGCGACGGGCGGGGGCTGAAGAGGCCGGGCCCGCCGGACGGCTGCGGCGCGGCGCGTCAGCTCCGAGCAGGCATTCCTCGTACACCCGGACGCCGCGCCCGATGCCGAGGAGCTTCGAGCCCGCCGGAGGCCCCGGCCACGCCGTCGCACGCGTTGATCAGCTCGCGGATGCACTCGTTGCGCTCGGTGCCCGGGACCCTCCTGGTCGTACGACGCCAACTACTTCTTCGTTGACAACCCGCTCAGCCGCTACAATCTGAGCCAGCGCAACCCGCTGCGGACGAACCCCGACGGCTCGGTCCTCTACATCCAGCACGACTCCCCGGGACCGGACAACGAGGCCAACTGGCTCCCGGCGCCCGCCTGCCTTCATCTGATGATGCGAAGGTACTGGCCGAAGGCCAAGTCGCCGTCGATCCTCAATGGGACGTGGAAGATTCCACGTGTCCGTGAAGCCTCGTAAGAGGCGAGCTGCCCTCGCGCCTGCGCGCGGGTCTCGACGTACAACGGGCGCGCTGGCTGGACGTCGGCAGCAGCCAGGAGCGAACAATCTTGAAGCGCCACGACCGCGCGCGCTAGCATGGCGTGTACGTTCTGCAACTCGGGAGGATGTCACGATGAAAATGCGGATGCTGACGGTACTGTCGCTCTTGTGCAGCTTCGGCCTCCTGGCGTCGGCTCGCATGGCCTGGGCAGGTGGGTCACCGCCGAACACGGTCAGCTGGATACTGATCGGCGGCAAGAATCTGCGCCTCCAGGGCAAATCGAAGGCACACCCCGAGCAACGGGGTAACGCCGGCCATCTGGCAGGCGAGCAGGTCGGGCTTCAGATTCACGCCTCGGCGCTGTTCCCCCAGATCATCACCAGCGATCTCAACCCCACCACCGGTGCCGACGGAATCGTCTTCGGCCCCGGACCGTTCCATGGCTGCTCCGACAAGTGGCACTATCATGGGGAGAATCTTCGATGCCGAGGATACCGGCGACGACTGTGGCTGGGGCGAAGCGATCCCTTTCGACATGGCGAGCGACAGTCTCGGCTTCCTGTCCGAGTCGACGATGCTCGAAATCCGCGCGGAGGAGAAGGCGACGGACCAGTACACCGATCCCGCGGGCGCCATCGAGGAATCCGACGCTGGCCTCGGAGGCTCTGACGAATCTGGTCAACGAGGTGCGTGCGAAGGCCAAACCGGGAGTCGCTGCGGCGGTTGCCGCCGAGGCGAAGAAGGCCATGGCAAGGGATGAGGAGGCGATGACGGTCCTGAAGGTCGTCGGAGGCAGTGGCCCCATCGCCAAGATCGAGAAGACTCTTCCACCGCGCCGAGAAGGCGAAGCGGAAGATCGCTCGCGAGCTGATCGCGGCCGGCCTCGTGGCCCAGTAGACACGTTGTCGCTAGGCGCCCTGATGATGGCGCTGTTCTCGCTGGCGATTCCCGGTACCGCCTGCAACCCACCTCGTTCTACTAGTTACTCACTTGGCGTCTTGATGAGCGCTTCACTCGCAAGTGCGATCAGGTGTCCTTCGTCATGGCGTCGTGGCGGCGCTGCAACTCCTCGGCCGACACCTCCTCGATGCGGCTCGCGAGGAACCACCTGTGTCCGAAGGGATCGGTGAGCACCGCCGAGCGATCGCCGTAGAACTCGTCCTTGATCGGTCGGACGAGGGCGGCGCCGCTCTCACGGCCCGGCGGGCGAGTGCGTCGACGTCCTCGACGTAGAGGTGCATGGCCACAGATGACCCCTTGAGCGTGCGCGCGAGCACTGCTCAGCTCGGGATGCTCGTCGGAGAGCATGAACGTTGCGCGGCCGATGCGGAACTCGGCGTGTCCGACGCGGCCGTCTGGTCCGGCCATGCGCATCGTCTCGACGGCGCCGAAGGCCTTGGCGTAGAAGGCCAGCGCCTCGGCCGCGTCGTGCGCGCAGAGATACGGAACGGCAGTATCCTGTCCCTCGGGAATGGGGTTCGGCTTCTTCGACATGGACTCCTCCTTCATACCGGCGACGCCTCGATCAGGCTGAACGCCGACGGCGTGGGAATGATGCGGGTGACGCGGAGACCGGCCGCTCGATCAGCGTGCGAAAGTCGGCTTCGGTACGCTCGCGGCCACCCACGACCACCAGCATGTTGAGATCGGTATGGGCCATCATGGCATCGAACGGCGACGTCCCGGGGCGCACGGGAAGGATCGGCTCGACGACGAGGAGCCGGGCCTGGGTACTCATGGCGGCCCCGATCGGCGACGCAGGATCTCGACGCTGCGCTCGTCGTCCCAGTCGTGGATGACGCTCTTCATCAGGTAGACGTCCCGCCCCGTGGGAGGGGTCGCGAAGAAGTCGCCGCCCACGAACGTGCACCGCGGTCGGAGACGCCGGTCTTCTCGGCGAGAGCGCGGGCGCCCTCACGACAGCGCTCGGAGGTCGAAGACGACGCCGCGCAGCCGCGGGTGTGCGCCTCAGGATCGGCGGGCAGCAGCGCCCCGTGCCCGCCGCCGACGTCGACGACGGTACCGGCGTCCGCGAAGTCGTATGCCGTCGCGACGACTGCCCGAGAGGCCGCGGGTCAGCTCCACCATCGAGCGGTTGAAGATCGCCATCTCGGCCGGATGGCGGCGCAGGCTGCTCGAAGGTGTCGAGACCGTCCAGCAGCTCGGCGCCGGGCGCCGGTGCGCACGCTCTCGGTGAGTCGTCCCCAGACGGCCAGACCATCGGCCGCCCATCAGCAGCGCCCACGAGCGGACCGAGTCCGGCGCGTCGGCGCGGAGACACCTCGCCGAGCGCCGTCAGCTCGAAGCGGTCGTCGTCGCGAGCGGCGCAGACCTCGATGGTCGCGAGGGCGCGCAGCAGGCGATGCACCGCGCCCGGGTGCGCCTCCACCGCGGCCGCGACTCGTGGCGCTCGGCCTGCGGTCCGTCGGCGAGGGCGTCGGCGACGCCGAGCTGGGCCGCGGCGTGGATCGCCTGCGGTATCCAGTAGCTGGTGATCATCCGGGAGAGCCGGAACGCCGGGGGCAGCTGGGGTGGCGGCGACGTCGTCATGGGGGCCTTGTACGACGGGAACGCGGGCGTGGGTCTTGGACGAATCGGCGAAGGGGCTCAGCCCCGGATCTCGCGCCAGCCGGGGGCGCGGAAGACGCGGGCGCGGTACTCGGCCGGCGTGAGGCCGGCCAGCTCGCGGAACTCGCGGTTCAGGTGCGGCTGATCGTAGTAGCCACAGTCGAGGGCGATCGTGCCGAGGTCGGACGTCGGGGCGTCGGCGAGGCATTCCTGCGCCCGCTCGAAGCGAAACAGCCGGGCGATCCGCTTCGCCGAGACGCCCACCTGGCGCCGGAGCAACCCGTGCAGGTGCCGGGCCGAGACCCCGAGCTCGCGCGCGACGCCGTCGACGCGCGCGTCGAGGCGCCCGAGCAGCGTGATCGCGGCGCGTGTGACCGGATGCGCCGCCGGGCCGGCGCCGATGCGTGCCCAGAGCCACGTCTCGACGCGATCCAGCGCGGCGCCCAGGTCGGACGTCTCCATCAGCTCCTGGCGCAGTCGCTCGGTGCCCGCGGCGCGCCCGAGGACCGCCTCGAGGTCGATCACCTGGTCGGCGAGATCGTCGAGGGGCAGTCCCCCGAAGAACGCCCAGGCGCCGAGCGGCGCGAGGCGGACGCAGACGACGCGGGGATGGCGGACGACGGAATCGAATCGGAGCGGGCGGCCCTGCAGGCCGGAGATCAGCGCGGCACGGTAGTCTCGCCCTCGGCCCCGGCATCATCGGTGATGACCCGCTGCGGTGGGCCCAGGTTGAACATCACCCACAGCTCACCGTTGGGGAGCAGGCGGTGCGAGGCCGACGTCGCGTCCGCATCGCCGGCCCAGAGGCCGGCCACGAGATCGGTCAGGCCGGGGGCGGGGGTGCGGAGCCACAGCTCCCACGCCAGATCGCCGGGCGCGTTGCGTAGGACCGTCGTCCGCGACGCGGGCACGGGCCGACGATAGTCGGTGGGCCGGCCGCTGGGAAGGGGGGCGACGTCAGGACCCGCCGCTCCCGTCGAGCCGCTTCTGGATCTGCTCGCGGCGCTGCAGCAGCTCGCGCTGGGTGAGCGACTCGACGTCGCCCTCGAGGCCGAGGGAGCGCTTCATGCCCTCGAGGTCGAGCGGGATCTGCGCCGGGTCGAAGCCGATGTCGCGCATGATGCGCTCGCCGTGGCTGATCGGCGAAGTAGCCGTAGATCTGCGCGACCTCGTCGAAGATGTTCACGTCGGGCGCGAGCTGGGCGATCGCGCCGTCGAAGAAGAGCATGTTCTTCACGTAGAGCATCAGGTGCTTCGGCAGGCGCGCGCCGTGCTCGAGCAGGCCGTTCAGCACCTCGCTGGATCTCGCGCACCAGCTCCTCGCTGGACATCTTGGTCGGGATCGCGGACCGGCTGGTCGAGCTTGAGGACGCGCATCAGCTCGTCGAGATCGGCGTCGGCGGGCGAGCGCGCCGAGATCGCGGAAGGCGTCGAGCTGTCCGCGCATGTCGTTGACCGCGCCGGTCATCATCATGCGCAGGAAGGCGAGTCGCTGCTGCTCGTCCATGCGCCCGGTCATGCCGTAGTCGAAGAGCGCGACGCGCCCGTCGGGCATCACGAAGAGGTTGCCGCCGTGCAGGTCGCCGTGGAAGACGCCGTAGATCATCGCGCCCTCGAGGAACGAGATCAGCAGCGACGCGCAGCACCGCGGCGGTGTCGATGCCGGCGGCGCGCATGCCCTCGACGTCGTCGTACTTGAAGCCGCGCAGCCGCTCCATCACCAGCACGCGGCGCGTGACCAGCTCGGGATGCGGCCGCGGCACGACGATGATCGTCTGGCCCGCCTCGCGCAGCACCCGCGCGATGTCGAGCATGTTCTCGGCCTCGAGGCGGAAGTCGAGCTCCTCGATGATGGTCTCGGCGAAGAGCTCGACCAGCGCCGGCGGGTTGGCGAGCGCGGCGACCGGAATGCGACCGACGAGGAACGGGCGCGATCCACGCCATCGCCGCGATGTCGCGCCGCACCAGCTGCGCGACGCGCGGCCGCTGCACCTTGACGACCACCTCCTCGCCGGTGCGCAGGCGCGCCGCGTGCACCTGCGCGATCGACGCGGCGGCGAGGCACTCGCTCGTCGAAGCGCGCGAACACGCTCGTCGAGCGGACGCGCCGAGGTCCTCCTCGACGACCTGCTCGACGACGGCGAACGGCTCCGGCGGCACCTGATCGCGGCAGCGCTTGAACTCCTCGACCAGCTCGTCGGGAAAGATGCCCTGGCCCGACGAGACGATCTGCCCGAGCTTGATGTACGCCGGGCCGAGCCGCTCGAAGGCGAGACGCAGCCGGCGCGACAGATCCGCGCGCGCGACGCCGGGCCGCCGGTCCGACGGGCGCCCACGCCCCAGCGGACGAGCGCGCTGCCGACGAGCGCGAGGGCCTCGGTGAAGCGGCCGAGGGGCGGGAATACGCGGCGGCGGACCAGCTCCGGCACCTCGGCCTGCGAGGCCGCACGCAGGGCCTCGATGCCCTCGCGCCACGTCAGCTCTGCCGGCACGACCTCCCACGGCCCGTGCTCGCCGAACGCGAACTCCGCGGTGTCCCCCGGCGGGTTGCCGTCGCTCCGTCTGCCACCACCTCAGGTACCTATCGGCGCGAACACCCTGCCGCAAAAGGGGTAGGTGGGGCGCTCAGCCCCGGGCGCGCCGTGCGGCACGCCGCGCCGCGCGCGAGCGCTGCCGCTGGTCCCGATTGTTCGACAGGCCGTCGAGCCACCGGATCCATCGATTGCGGAGGACGGCTTTCATGTGGCGCAGGCGGATGCGCGGGACGACCCGCCGGGACGCGGGCACGTGACGGTGGAGCAGGCGCTGGCCCCGGCGCACCGAGAGGAGGATCTGCCCGACGCTGAATCCGAGCAGCATCAGCCCCAGGATCCAGAACACGAAGGCCGGACCCGGGATGAACATCAGCACCACGGCCACGACGAAGCAGACGAGGGCGAGGGGCAGGCGGATCAGCAGCATCGACGCTCCGAGTGCATACTACGGCCGGCGATCGGACGCGACGTGGGTCGAGCCGGCCGTGCTCAGGCGGCGCGCGCGGCCGGCAGTACCTCCTCGGCGAACGCCTGCACCTCGTCGAGATGGTAGGGCGGGAAGACCATCAGGATGAAATGCGTGACCCCGGCCTTCGCATAGCGGGCGACGGTGTCGAGGCACTCGGCCTTGCGCCCGATGAACGATGAGCGCCGCGCCTCTTCGGGAGACGACTGGGCCATCTGGGCGGCGATCCGCAGCATGAAGGCCTCGCGGTCGGCAGCGGCGTCGTAGCAGAAGGGCATCATCACGGTGTTCTCGATGCGGGTCGTGTCGCGCCGCTCGGCGTCGCCGTGACGGGCGATGACGTCGACCAGACGCCCCATGTGTTCGGCGCTGCCCGACGCGTTCCACATGTCCGCGTGCCGGGCGACGAGCTTCAGCAGGACCTTCTCGCCCGTCCCACCGATCAGGATCGGCGGATGCGGTTGCTGCACGGGCTTCGGCAGGCCGATGGCGTCGGTCACCGTGTAGTGCCGCCCCGCGACCGTCGTCCGGTCCTGCGTGAGGAGCCCCTTCACGATGCGGCACGCCTCGTCGAGGGCCTCGAGCCGTCCGCGCACCGTCTTGAAGTCGATGCCGAACGCACGGTGCTCCTGCTCGAACCATCCCGCACCGATGCCCAGGTTCAGCCGTCCGCCGCTCACCTGGTCGACGGTGGCCGCCATCTTCGCGGTGACTGCGGGATGACGGTACGTGTTGCCGTTCACCAACGTGCCGATGCGGGCGCGACGGGTCGCGCCGGTGAGCGCCGCGAGCGTCGTCCATCCCTCCAGGCACGGGCCGTTCGGGTCGGCGAAGATCGGATAGAAGTGGTCGAAGTTCCACAGCGAGTCGTAGCCCCACGCGTCGGCCTTCTTCCACACGTCGAGCAGGTCGGCCCACTCCACGTACTGCTGCGGGGTCTGAATGCCGAAGCGGATCGGATGTTTCGTCGCCATCATGGCCTCCTAGCGTCCGGTGAACCGGGGGTCGCGGCGCTCGATGAATGCCGCCACGCCCTCCTGGAAATCCTGCGAGCGGAACAGGAGCAACAGCTGCATCAGCACGTGATGGGTGTGCGACTCGAAGTCCTCGGTCAGGCCGTGGCGGAAGAGTCGCTTCATGGCCCGCAGGGCGAGCGGCGCGTTGTCCGCGATCTTGAGGACCCAGCGCGTCGTCTCCGCCTCGAGGCGGTCGTGCGCCACCACCGCGTTGACGAGGCCCAGCTCGAGCGCGCGGGCGGGGGAGATGTCGTCGGCGAGGAAGCCGATCTCGCACGCCTTCGCCCATCCGACGAGACGCGGCAGGTACCAGGTGCCCCCGCTCTCCGGGACGATGCCGCGGCGCGCGAACCCCGGCACGAGCTTCGCCCGATCGCTCATCAGGCGGAGGTCGCATCCGAGTGCCAGGTCGAGGCCGTATCCCGCCGTCGGGCCGTTGAGGACGCAGAGGATCGGCGTGTCGATCCGTTGCAGCGTCACGGTGGCGAGGTCGCGGGTGCTGAGATGCTGCGCACCGCCCCCCGACAGGGCGCCGCCGATGCCCTTGCCCGCTGCCGCCTCCTGCAGGTCGAGCCCGCTGCAGAAGCCGCGGCCCGCACCGGTGAGCACGATGACCCGCACGTTCGGGTCGCCGTCGGCATCGGCGAGCGCGGCCCCCAGCTCCTCGACCATCGCGATGCTGATGGCGTTCAGCCGGTCGGGCCGGTTGAGGATGATGCGCGCGACGCGGCCGTCCTTCTCGAAGAGGAGATCGCCCATCTGCTCCTCTTAGCGTGGGGCGCCGAGCGGGTGCCAGGCCGCGTGTCGGCAGGCGGGGGCGGGGCGCGCGCGGGAGGCGCCTGCGCTCAGAGAGGCATTCGCGCCTGGCGCCCCCCGCGCGCGCCCCGCCCCGCCTGCCGTGCGACCGCTGCGGGCTCGGCGCCCCTAGACGAATTCGCGGCGCGAGAAGAGGGCGAGGGTCAGGAGCAGGAGGACGCCGGCGTAGGCGCCCGCGTATGCCAGCATCGCGGCCAGGTAGGCGAGCGGGATGTGCTCCCCATACACGACGCGATCGGCGACGTTCAGGCTGTCGAGGTGCGGCAGGATCCAGTAGAGGACCCGCGCGATCGCGCGCAGGAGGGGCGGATGGCGGTCGTCGGCGAAGAAGTCGAGGTAGCCGACGGAGCGCCCGGCGATGAACGCGGCGATGGTGAACATGCCCGCCAGCGTCGGAGTCACGACGAAGGCGGAGAAGAAGAGGGCGACGGCGACCACCAGCGTCAGCTCGATCATCACGGTGGCGGCCGCGACCACCAGGCCCCAGTCGAGGTGCCCCTCGAACAGTGCTGCGAGGCCGACCAACGCCACGCACATGAGCGCGACGACTGCGGCGAGCGTGCCCACCAGCCCGAGGAACTTGCCGACGATGAACTCCCAGCGACTGACGGGCTTGGACAGGATGTTCAGGATGGTCTTCCGGCCGAGCTCCTTCGACAGCATGTTGACGCCCACGCTGGTGGCGATCACGACGCCGAAGAGCGAGATCGTCATCAGGCTGAAGTCCTTCACGAACTTCATCTGGTCGCCGATCGACGCCGAGCCGAAGAGCGCCGAGATGGCCACCACCAGCGCCGCGAAGGCGAGGATCGAGTAGAGCAGCTTGTTCCGCAGCGCCTCGCGCGCGGTGTTGAGGGCGATGGCTCCGACCTTCCGCATCGTCACTCCGTGGAGGGTACGTCCTTCATGTGCGCCAGGAAGCGCTCCTCGAGCGTGGGGTGCACGGGCACCAGGCTCTCGACCGTGCCGTTCACCCCGCGCACGGCGTCGAGCGCGCGCCGGACCGCGTCCGAGTCGGGCAGCCGCACGCGCCAGGTATCACCTTCGGCCGCCGGAGGGGCGACGGCGATGCCCTGCAGCACCGCCAGGGTCTCGGCACCGATGCGGCGGACGGCCATGAGGTACGCGTGGGGTCCGTCGTGCCCGTGCAGGTCGACGACGTCGCGGAGGGTGCCGCGGGCGAGGATCCCGACGCGGGTGCAGAGCGCTTCCGCGTCGGGGAGGATGTGCGACGAGAACAGGACGGTGGTCCCCGCGCGTTGCTGTGCCTGGATCAGCTCACGCATCTGCGCGCGCCCGGCGGGATCGAGCCCCGACATGGGCTCGTCCAGGATCAGCAGCGCCGGCTGGTTCAGGATCGCCTGGGCGATGCCGACGCGCTGCAGGAGCCCCTTCGACAGCGTCCGCAGCGTCGCGCGTCGCTTGGTACCGAGGCGCACCTGCTCGATGACGTCGGCCACCCTGCGGCGGCGCTCGGCGCCCGCAAGGCCGTAGAGGTCGGCGTAGAAGCCGAGCATCTCCTCGACGGTGAGGTAGTCGTAGAAGTACGGCTGCTCGGGGAGGAAGCCGATGTGTGCCCGTGCGGCCGTGTCGAGGGGCGCGCCACGGAACGTCACCGTGCCCGCGGTCGGCCGGAGGAAGCCCAGGAGGAGCTTGAACGCCGTCGTCTTGCCGGCGCCGTTGTGCCCGACGAGGCCGAAGATCTCGCCCTCGTGCAGCGTGAGATCCAGATCCGTCGAGCGTGCGGGTGCGCCGGTACGTCCAGTGGTTGCGGAAGTCCTTGGTGAGGCCGCGGGCCTCGAGCAGCACGCTCATGGGTGGGAGTCCTCGGCGAGCGGCCCGCCGCGGAGCTGGAGCGGCGTCCGATGGAGCTGGAGCGGCGTGCGTCCGGTCGACGACGACACGCGACCGCTCGTCTGGTCGATGACGTAGTGGCCGCCGAGCGGGTCGGGCGGAACGCCGCGGAGCAGGCCGGTGGCGACGAGATCCGCGAGGGTCGCGGGCAGCCGCCCGGTCCGTTCGCGGTAGGTCGCCACGAGCGGTCTCAGGCGCTCGATGTCGGCGGCTGCCTGCGCCTCGCGGATGGTCTGGTCGAGCACGTCGCGCAGCTGCGGCGAGTCCGCCTGCTCGCGCATGCTCTTCAGCATCTCGAGCGTGGTCGTAGCCCCCTGGTGTTCGGCCGAAAGCAGCGCGGCGAGTCGCGCCACCACGGGCTGGACGCCGGGAAGCGTTACGGCGACCGCGACGTGCTCGGACGCCTTCGCGGTGTCGTGCTTGAAGAAGAAGTACGCCATCCCGAGCTGGTAGCGCAGCAGCCAGGAGTCGGGGAGGTTGTGCACGCCCTTCTCGAGGAGGTGGATGCCGGCATCGACCTGATGCGCCTCCCAGGGGAGGATCACGCCCGCGAAGCGGTAGACGTGCTCGGCCTTCGGATCGAGATCGGTGACGATCTCGCACATGTGCGCGAGCCACGGGTACGTATGGTCGCTTTCGTAGTGGTCGCCGAAGTAGCTGATGGCTCGGAACCACAGGACGTCGGCTAGGACGTTGTTCCAGCCGAGCATCAGCGGTCGGAGATGGCGGGCGTCGGGGAGGTAGACGACCTCCCGCTCGCGCCGGTCGCCGATCGAGCGCAGCCGCGTGCCCGTCACGCCGACCGCGGCGCACAGGAGGCACAGCAGCGCCCCGGCAACCAGGCCGTTTTTCGACCAGATCCCCTGCATGAGGTGTCCTTTTCTGGTACCGGGCGCTACGCCGAGTCTCCAGCACAGGCTGCAGCCTCGGGGGGGGCGGCCGCGCTTGACACTCGCAGGCCCGGCCGGTCCGTCCGGCGCTTTCCGTCGACCGGCTGCGTCAAGGCAGCGAGGGGGCCGTCCGGGACCGGGGCGGAGGGATGGGTGCTATTGCATCTAGTTTCCAGGTCGTCGAAGTGCAGTAGACGCTTGCGGGCCCGACGCGGTACGCTCCGAGGGCCGAACGCTGAAGGGGGACGCCTGTGAAACGCTTGCTGAGTGCCGTGTTGGCCCTGACCGTGCTCGCCGCATACCCGGCGGGTGCCGTGGATCTCGCCCGCTACATCCTGCCGCCCGGCAACTTCGGCGGCCTACCGTTCACCGCGAACTCGACGGATCAGCTCGCGCTGTACAGCGGCCTCACGCCGCTGCGCGACAACGTCACCCTCGCGGACATCGATCAGTTCTACCTTCCCGAGGACTTCCAGCCGATCGGCGCCACCCATGAGGAGGTGACCGGCCGGCCCGGTCTGCAGCTCATCTACGACGCCTGGGGCATCCCGCACGTCTACGGGCAGACGCGCGGCGACGTCTCGTTCGGCGCCGGCTGGGCGACGGCGCGCGACCGCGGGCTCCTGATCGCGATCGGACGCGGTCCGGCGCGCGTCGCCGTCGCCGACGTGCCCAACATCAACGCCTTCTCGCTGGTCACGAGCGTCCAGTCCTTCACCCCGAGCGCGGAGGCCGAGGCGCTGGTGACGCAGCAGCGACAGCTCCTGGTCGACACGTACGGCGCGAAGGGCCAGCAGATCCTCGACGACGCCCAGGCCTACGCCGACGGCGTCAACGCCTACTGGGCGTCGACCGGCAACCCGTCCGCCCCCGTTCACCGTGAACGACGTCATCGCGGTGACGGCGTTCATCGGATCGATCTTCGGCGCCGGCGGCGGCGGCGAGGCGGCCAACTCCGATCTCCTCGCCAAGCTGCAGCAGCAACTCGGCGCCGACCAGGGCTACAAGGCCTGGGTCGACGTGATGCTGGCCGACGATCCCGAGGCGCCGACCACCATCACCAAGGTCTTCAAGTACGGTCCGCTGACGGGCGGCCCCGTGACGGGGTCGGTGGTCCTCGATCCCGACTCCATCCAGAGCATCGACCCGCGCCAGCCGCTCGCGCTGGCGGCCGCGGCGCCCTTCCGGCTGCGGGCGTCGAACTTCCTCGTCACCGCGCCCAAGCGCTCGGCGTCGGGGAACTCGCTCGCGGTCATGGGTCCCGCAGCTCGGCTACTACTATCCGGAGATCGTGCAGCAGATCGATCTCCACGGCCCCGACTTCACCGCGCAGGGCGCCGCGGTGCCCGGTCTCGCACTGTACATCCTGATCGGGCGCACGCCGAACTACGCCTGGAGCCTGACCTCCGCCGGACACGACGTGCGCGACGTGTACGCGGAGGAGCTCTGCGAGCCCGACGCCTCGCCGCCGACGCGCGCCTCGACGCACTACCTCTTCAACGGTCAGTGCCGCGCCATGGACACCTTCAACGCGGGCCTCCTCGGGACGACCCCGCTCATCTATCACGTCACGGTGCACGGGCCCGTGTTCGCGACCGCGACGATCGGCGGGAAGCCGTACGCGCTCTCGCGCCGACGCTCGACGTTCGGCCGCGACGGCCTCAACCTCGCCGCGCTGAAGGACATGACCGAGGGCAAGGCGAGTACGCCGGGGCGCTTCTACCGCACCGCCAACCAGTTCGGGTTCACCTTCAACTGGGCCTACGTGTCCCGGAGGAAGACGGCGTACTTCTCCTCCGGGTACCTCCCGAAGCGTCCGAAGGGCCTCGATCGGCGGCTGCCGACGATCGGCACGGGCGAATACGAGTGGACGGGCTTCCTCAAGGCCGGCAAACACCCGCACGACGCCACCGGCCCCGATGGGCTGCTGCTCAACTGGAACAACCGCTCGGCCCCGGGGTTCATGCACGGCGACGACGAGCCGTACGGGTCCGTGCAGCGGGTCGAGATGTTCGACCGCTGGCCGGCGAGCGCCGTGATCACGGACAACGTCGGCATCATGAACCGCGCGGCGACCGAGGACGTGCGCTCACCCGTGTGGCCGATCGTCAGCCGGGTGCTCGCGCACGGGGACGGCGCCGAGCGCCCGCGATCAGCAGGTGGTCGATCTGCTCGACGACTGGGTCGGGCGTGATGCCCCGCGCCTCGATGCCGACAACGACACGTTCTACGACGAGGCCGGCCCGGTGATCATGGACGGGGTCTGGCGGCCGATCGCGAACGCCGTCATGGCGCTCGACGTTCGGCGCCCTCCTCGACGACCTCGACAACGTCCGCAACCTCGACGGTCTCGAGGGCGAGTCCTACGTGGACAAGGATCTGCGCACGCTGCTCGGCGACCCCGTGGTGGGTCCCTTCAACCTCAAGTACTGCGGCGGCGGGTCGCTGCCGGCCTGTGCCGCTTCGCTGTGGCAGGCGATCCACGACGCCGCCGACGCGCTCGCCACGCAGCAGGGTCAGGCGGACCCGTCCCTGTGGCGCAAGACGGCGGCACGGACCGGCTTCGTGCCGGGACTCCTCCCGAACACGTTCCCGACCACCAACCGTCCGACGTTCCAGCAGGTGCTCGAGTTCGACCGTCAGGCACCCTGACGGCGTTTTCCGGTTGGGGCGCGAGCGGCTACGAGGGATCGTAGGCCGCTCGCGCCCTCAATGCGTCTCTGGGTCGGTCGATCTTGATCGCGGATCCGGCTCGATGGTAGGCGGAGCCCGTGACGAGCCACGGCCTCCGCGTCGCGGACAGCGACATGCACATCCTCGAGCCGCCGGACCTCTGGCAGCGCTACATCGACCCGGCGTGGAAGCACGCGGCGCCCGTCGGGCTCACCGAGATGCGGCGCGACATGCGGGTGAAGGTGAAGTCGCGCGTCATGCTCCGCGTCGGCCGGCGCGGGCGGTGAACGGCACCGACGGCGGCACCGGCCGCGTGGAGCGCGGAGCAGGACCGCGTGTACGCGCACTCGGAGGCGCACGGCTGGGACCCGCACATCGCAGAAGGACGCGATGGACGCCGAGGGACTCGACCTGGCGATCCTCTTCCCGAGCCGCGGACTGTTCGTCCTCGGCCTCGACTCGCCGCAGGTGATCGGCACCGACGGCCTCGAGGGCGAGCTGCGCCGCCGCGATCGCCCGTGCCTACAACGATTGGCTCGCCGACTACTGCAAGCCGTATCCCGAAGCACTTCCTCGGCGCGGCGATGGTCGCGCCGCACGACGTGCCGTCCGCGGTCGCGGAGGCGCGGCGCGCCGTCGAGCAGCTCGGCTTCAAGGCGATCTTCCTCGCACCGGGCAGTGTGAACCGACGCCCCTGGCACGACCGCGCCTACGATCCGCTGTGGGCCGAGTGCGAGCGGCTGGACGTGCCGATCACCTTCCACGGTGGCGGGCAGACGTACCTGCGTCCCGACTTCTCCCTCGAGATCCTCGACAAGCTCATGATGTGGCACACGTTCAACCAGCCGCTCGGCATCATGACCGTGCGCCGTCAGCATCACGTCGGGCGGCGTGCTCGAGCGCTTCCCGAAGCTGCGCGTCGGGCTGCTGGAGGGGAACTGCGGCGTGGGCGCCGTGGCTCTTCCACCGTCTCGACGAGCACTGGGAGTGGGTCGGACGCTACGAGGTGCCCGAGCTCAAGCGGAAGCCGTCGGAGTACTTCCGCTCGCAACTGCTTCCTCGCCGTCGAGGCCGACGAGGAGACGGTCGACGACTACGTCAAACGGTTCGGCGACGACAATCTGGTCTTCTCGACCGACTATCCCGCACGCCGACTCGAAGTATCCGCACGCCGTCGACGCGTTCATGAAGCTGCCGCTGTCGGACGCGTCCCGGAAGAAGATCCTCTGGGACAACTGGGGACGCCTCTACGGCGTGACGCTGCCGCGGTAGAGCGTCGACGTCTTGTAGCGTCCGATCGCGAACCGGGCGAGGACGCCGAGCACCGCGGTGACCGGGACGGCGACCAGAATGCCGACGAAGCCGAACAGCGCGCCGCCCGCGAACACCGCGAAGATGACCCACAGCGGATGCAGGCCGACCTGGGTGCCGACCAGGCGTGGCGTCAGGACGTAGTCGGTGAGAATCTGCCCGGTCATGAAGATGCCGAAGACGATCGCGACGTGGACCCAGGCGGGCCAGAACTGGTAGAGCGCGACGCCCACCGACGAGATCAGTCCGACCAGGAAGCCCAGATAGGGGACGAACGACACCGCCCCTGCCGTGAGCCCGATCACGAGGCCGAAGTCGAGACCGAAGAGCGACAGCGCGACGGCATAGAAGACCGCCAGCACCGCGCAGACCACGATCGATCCGCGGACGAAGCCGGCGAGGGTCCGATCGACCTCGCGCGCCTGGGCACGGATGGTGTCGGCGTGCGCTCGCGGTAGCCACCCGTCCACCTGGGCGACGATGCGAGGCCAGTCGCGCAGCAGGTAGAACGCCACGAGTGGGGTGACGGCGAGCAGCGTCAACACGTTCACCACCGCGAGGCCGCGACTGAGGACGCTCGCGACCAGGCCCGTCGCCCCGCCGATCGTCTCCTGAGCGGCCTGCGCCAGCGGCCCCGTCAGGTCTCCGGCCGGCGTCGCGCGCATGCGGGTGAGGAATTGCTGCAACCATGGTCGTATCGCGGCGTCGAGCGCGCGCACGAAGTCGGGTGCCCTGCGGACGAGTGACACCGTCTGGTCGACGAGCACGGGCATGAAGAGCACGAGGGTGAGCGTCAGCAGCGCCGTCGATCCGAACGTGAGGATCACGGCGCTCAGCGTCCGCGAGACCCCATGTCGTTCGAGGCGCACCACGAGCGGATCGAGGACGTAGCCGAGCGCCGCGCCGAGCACGAAGGGCAGGAGGATGGGACGCAGCAGCCACAGCACCAGACCCACCGCCGCAACGATGCCCAGCCAGAAGCGCGCCTCGCGCCCGATCGTCACCGGTGCAGTGTCGCATCTTCGGGGCGCGTGAGGCTAGGGCGGGCCACCTCCGCGAGCGTCCGGGCCCACGCCGCCGGCTCGTCGATCATCGGGTAGTGCCCCCAGTCGGCGAAGTCCCGGCGTGGCCAGGCGACCCGGAGCTTCGCTTCTGTCCAGCTCAGCTCGCGGAGGTCGACGACCCGATCCCGCGCGCCCCACCACACGGTGATGTGCTCGAGTGACGATGGTCGCGCGACCAGGCGCCGCGCCAGGTCGTCGAGCAGGCGCGGCGTACACCAGGCGAAGAGGTCACCAAGTGCCGTGCACTGTCGGTAGCCGTCGAAGAATCCCGCGGCCGTCGTCTCCGCCGGAGGGTGGGTGAAGTACGAGGCGACGAAGCGTCGCTGGAATGCCGGCGTCCCGAACAGAAGGGGGACCACCATGCGGAGCGGGGCCAGTCGGGCGAGGCGCCGGTTGCGTCGATGGGCGAGGCTCCAGACGACGGGGCCCTGGAGCACGATCGGGATGCCGGCGAGCGCGCCCCGGGCGCGGAGACCGAGCGCGAACAGCGCGCCGATGCCGTGTCCGTACACCAGGCGCGCCGTCGCGGCCGCGGGCTCGATCGCGGCGAGGAACGTCTCGATCGACGGGGCGCGGGGACGCCCCTCGAATCCCGGGTAGGGGGCTTCGACTAGCGGTGGCGCCCCCAGCCGCGACCAGGCTTCGCGGGCGGCGTCCAGTCGAGTCGCGGCGTGCCCATTGCTGCCGAGGAAGAGGACGCTCACGGGGCGGATGATGACGCGACTCGCACGAGGGGGCCAGGGGGTGCCTCCGCTACCGCATACGCTCCGCCACCTGGTCGGCCGTACGAGATTTCATTGACCGTTTGGCGTGCGGTCGTGTAGGCAGGCGTGTCACTCGACCCGTCCCTCGCCATGACGCCCGGCCCCCTCCCAGTCCTGCCACCAGTTCGCACCCGTCGAGCGGCCCTCGTTGGATTGGCCGGGTGGTGGCTGACGTTGCTCGTGGCCGCCAGCGCGACCGGAGCGACGGTCACCGACCTCGGCTCGTTCGTTCCGTCCGGACTGAATACCAAGGGCGTCGTGGTCGGCGACATCGTCGACCAGAACGACGAGAACTTCGTGCCGCACGCCGGCATCTGGACCAACGGCATCCTGACGCCGCTGCCCGAACGGGCGGGCACGAGTCAGAGCGACGCGCTTGCGGTCAGCGAGACCGGACGCGTGGTCGGGTTGGAATACGTTCCCGGCACCGGCGACGTGCATGCCGTCTACTGGGACGGCGTTGCCGCGCCCACCCAGATCGGTCCGCTCATCCCAGGAACCGACTTCAGCCAGGCGGCAGATGTCGACGGTGCCGGCAATGTCGTCGGCTCGACGCAGGGTGGGTCGCCGCACTATCTCGTTGGCTACTACGCCGCGGCCGGCGGATCGCCAGTCCCGGTCGGCGTCGGGAACCTCGACGCGGACAAGGGCAGCAGCAAGGTCGGAGCGATCAGCGGCGACGGCTCGACGCTGCTCGGGGAGGTGACGGGGACGGATGGTGCCGACGGGTACTACCTCTGGTCGGCGGCGAGCCCGGCAGCGAGCGGCATCAAGCTCGACATCACGCCCGACCCCAGTGGCTTCTGGCTCCTCGCGGGATCGGTCTACAACCTGCTGCTGATCCAGAACGACCTCGCGAGCGACGGTAGCGTGTTCGGCTTCAAGGGCACCGGGGCGACCAGGGCCTGGTATCTGCGCACCCCCGATGGGTTGGAGACGGAGATCGTCGGTCTGACCGCCCACAACGCCATCAACGCCAAGCACATCGTTGCCGGCTCGGTCGCCACCGGCAATGCCCTGGATCCGGTCCACGCCGCGGTCTGGGACGCACGGACCCGAACGGTCACCGACCTGAACTCGCTGCTCCCGGCGAACTCCGGCTTTCTCCTCTTCGACGCGCTCGCCATCAACGACAACGGAGACATCGTTGGCGTTGCCGCGCACAACAATACCCAGGTCGGCTTCCTGCTGACCACCAGCTTCGCCGCGACAATCGCGCCCGACCCACCCGACCCCGTGGTCGGCACGGACTTCACGCTCGCGATCACGGTGAGCAATACGTTGGCGACGCCGCTCCAGAACGTCACGCCGCCCGCGACGCTCACGGTCACCGGCGCTGGCAAGGCGACGCTCAAGTCGGGCCCCGCTCCAGCGACGGTCGCGACGCTCGCTGCGGGCGCCTCGGCCGTCTTCACCTACGTGTATCGGGCGACGGACAAGGGTGCGATCGTCTTCAGCGGCGACGTACGTGCGACGGGTTCCTCGGGACCGATCGTTGCCACGGCGCGCTGCGGACTCGGGAGCTCGCCGCGGTCGAGCGCGCGAGCGGCGACGGAGGGGACGTGCCCGGCCGACGGCAACGGCGCCGCCGTGACGATCTCGACCTGCTCGATCAAGCTTGCGACCTTTGAGGAAACAGACCGCGGCACCATCTTTAACTACGACGACATCACCCTGCCCAAGCTCGCGGCCGACAGCCTCCCGCCCCCAGGGAGCGGCTATCCCTCGGGAGGAACGTGAGGCGGTAAAGGGAACTGCTCCGGCGGAGCGGTGAAGGATGTCGAAGAAGTGAAAGTACGCCGCTCCTGCCCGGACGGCGACGTCGTCTGCCCCCGCGATGTCGCTCAGCGTACGGCGCTTACCTGGACGATCACGGCCCCGCCCGCTGCCAGGCCCGACGCGGTACGCATCACGGTCGGTGGACGGACGATCCAGCGCTGGGCAGGTGGGCTGCGGAGCTGGTCACCTGACGTTACGCCACTGCGCCTCCTTCGGGATGCGCGCTGGCGGTTCAGGGTGGTCGACGTGGATCGCGACCCGGACCTGCCGGGCAATTCTGATTCACCGAAACTTGATCGAGAGACCACCGCGATGTGCGACGCCGACGGCTACGATAGGTGCGGGGTGCCAATTGAGCCATCCGAGCCGGGCGAGCCGCCGCCGAAGAATCAAGCGGGAATGACATGGTTCTGGACGACGCCGGGCACCAACGATGTCGTCGTCAAGGCGCTGCACAAGGAAATGGACGGCTCCTTCACCGAGTTGTGCAGAGTCACGCGGACCTACGCCGTGGCACCACTCGATCACGACGACCCCGACCGCCAGGCGGTGGATTACTACGTCAACGGCAGCGATCAGGCCTCGGACATCGCGAACATGGAGGCCGCGCTGCATGCGCGCTGGCACACTACCCGCGACAAGGAGCGGTACTTCCCGGGCGAGGACTGGCTCGCCTTCCACCGCATGCTGGTGCAAAGCTTCGACGACTGGCGCGCGCTGTTCGGATACCCCCCGGTGACGCCCTACGACGGCTCCGGGCCTGTCCCGATCAGCGACGGTGGTTTCAGCATGGTCGACGTCACGCGCCCGGAAGCCAGCGCCGGTACGTTCCAGCCCGACTGCTACAAGCACGGCACTGGCTGCGCGCCCGAGCCCTGGTTCACCGTGCTGGGCGACGGTACCAGTGCCCGCGGCGACGATCTCGGCACGAAGAAATGCTACTACGCGCCCGATCGCAACGGCGTGGTCGAAGAGGTGCCACCCGGCCAACGGCAGCTCGGCGACTTCAAAGATGCACGCGGGCTCGGGTGTGTCCTGAACGGCAGCCACCACCGGCTGATGCACGACGCCAACACCGGTGCGTTCCATTTCATCAAGACGACGCCGCGCGACCCGCTGTTCTGGGCCTATCACAAGTGGGCGTCGGGCTACGGCCCCGGCTACATCCCACAGGCGGGCCGCGCCCGCGCCACCAATTCGACCGAGAGCGTGCTGACGGCATGGGAGCGCGTGAAGGCGCAGGGCCCCCCCGGCATCACGGCCGTCTTTCCGCCGAAGGGTATCGCGGTGGCGACCGTGCCAGGGATCCAGGTGCTGTTCTGGGAGCCGGTGACGGGCGTGGCCGCGGGCGATCTAACTGTCGACGGCTCGCCAGCGACCACGGTCGTCGGCGGCGGCACAGAGTACGTCTTCAGCGGCTTCGCGGTACCCCCACCCCCTCCGGCCGGGGGCCGCGTCGTGCTCGCGGTCGAGCTGGCGACGGGCGCGATCAAGGACCTCGACGGCACACCGTTCCCGGGAGACGGGTGGCAATATGATCTGTCGCATGACCAGGACGGCGACGGAATCCCCGACGACGTCGACAACTGCCCCGACGTCGCCAACCCGGACCAGGTCAACACCGATGCCCTCGCCGGCGCCACGTTCGCGGACCACGGCGATCACGGCTACGGCAACGGCTTGGGCGACGAGCTGGGCGATGCGTGCGATCCGGACGACGACGGCGACACGATCCCGGACGACCTTGAGATCGCGAACGGCTCCGATCCGCTCGACTGGCGTTCGCCCGATCCGTGCCCGCTCGATCCGCTGAAGACCGATCCCGGCCCGTGCGGCTGTGGGGTGCGGGAGGTGGGGAGCGGGGCCACCCTGACGTGCATCGTCGGTTCGGCGTGCACGGTGTCCGCGGGAGCCGTCGCCCCCGTGCACCACGTGGTCAACGGGACGGCTGTCAGCCCTCCGACCTGCGATGACGCCGATCCGTGTACGACCGACGCCTGCGTCGAACCTACGGGTTGCGTCAACACGGACCTGCCCGCGTTCGACGGACTCGACTGCCGCGTCGGACGGCTACAGGAAGCGGCGCCATGCGGGGCGGATACGGTCGATCGCAAGCTGGCCCGCCTGCTGACGAGCAAGGCCAAGAGCGCGCGCTCGCTCATCGGCAAGGCGCGGGGGACCGCGAAGGCCGCCAAGGCACGCAAGCTGCTCAAAAGTGCCGATCGACTGCTCGCCGGGCTTCCGCGGAAGGTCGACGCGGCGGCGAAACACCGCAAGATCACGCCCGCGTGCCGCGAGACCATCGACGGGCTGATCGATTCGGCACGGCACCGGCTCCCGCCGCTCCTGCCGTAGCGACCCTCTCGGGCGTCGCCCCTACACGTCGTCGCCCGCGATCGCGGGATACACGACGCCGGCGATGGCGGCCCCGGCGATCGGGGCGACCCAGAAGAGCCACAGCTGTGCCAGCGCCCACCCACCGACGAACACCGCCGGACCGGTGGACCGCGCGGGGTTGACCGACAGGTTGGTCACCGGGATGCCGACGAGGTGGATCAGGGTCAGGCAGAGACCGATGGGGATTCCCGCGAAGCCGACCGCCGCGCGCTTGTCCGTCGCGCCGAGGATCACGAACAGGAAGAAGAACGTCAGCACGATCTCGCCGACCAGGCAGGCCTGGAGCGAATAGCCGCCGGGCGAGTGCGGACCGAAGCCGTTGGCCGCGAAGCCGTCGGCGAGCGCGAAGCCCTCCTTGCCGCTGGCGACCAGGTAGAGGATGAACGCCCCGGCGATGGCGCCGAGCACCTGTGCCACGACGTAGGGCACGACGTCGCCGGAGGGAAAGCGTTTGCCGACGGTGAGCCCGATCGTGACCGCGGGGTTCAGGTGGCAGCCGGAGATGTGTCCGATCGCATAGGCCATCGTCAGCACCGTCAGACCGAATGCCAGCGAGACGCCGAGGAGCCCGATCCCGACGTCGGGAAACGCTGCGGCGACGACCGCCGCACCGCAGCCGCCCAGCACCAGCCACGCCGTCCCCAAGAATTCCGCCGCGCACCGTTTTCCGATAGGCATGCCGAGTCCCCCCTCGTGGCAGGTGCTGTCACGGGTCCACCTTTCCGTCAACGGGGTCAGCTTCGGAGATTGCTCGCGGCCGGGCGCCTTGCGAGCGCGGCCACGATCGCCAGCACGATCACACCGGGGCCGACGAACAGCGCGACGATGGTCGGAATCGTGACGAAGAGGTCCAGGCGCGCCGGATCGGGGCTGCACGCGCCGCCGGGCGTCGCGGGGTTGCAGAGCGCGTCCGTGATGCGTCCCGAGGCCACCGCGTTCCAGGCGATGTGTTGTCCGACGGCGACGAGGAATGCGAGTGGCGGGGCCAGGGATCGCCACGTCGGTGACGCCGTCCGCCGCGCCCAGCCCAGCCCCGCCCCGACGGTCGCGGTGAACAGCGCGTGGTTGCACCCGCCGAGGATGGCGCGCAGGTAGACGGCGCGGATGAGACCCGGCTCGCCGCCCTGCACCGCTGCGAGCGTGAAATAGGTGACGTTCTCGGAGAGCGCGAAGCCCATGCCGACGAGGGCGCCGTAGACCATCCCGTCGAGCACGCCGTCGAAGTCCCGCCACCAGAAGGCGAGCGCGGCGACGAGGGCCAGCGTCTTCGCCGTCTCCTCGACCAGCGGGCCGCCGAGCGCCGAGGTGAGCGTTCGGGCGCGCTCCCAGCTGGCGACCTCACCGAGCCAGGACTGGAGGTGCTCGTTCGCGAAGTACGACGCCCATGCCGCGACGACCGCCCCCCAGAGGAACGTGGCCGCGACCGCGTGCCAGGGCTCGCGTTCCGGGCGATCCACCAGACGCACGAGTCCGACCCAGCACGCCGCCGGCAGGGCGGCCGCCAGCACGATGAGCGGCGGGGTGTGCCACACGAGCGCGGCGAACCAGGCGGCCGGCACCAGGAAGAGGAGGGCTGCGAGCGCCCGGAGCCCACCCCTCATCGCGCCGGCGCGTCGCGCGTCACCCCGAGCTGGGTGATCAGCAGCGCCGCGCCGATCATCGTCAGGCCCTTCAGGAAGAAGGACGTCTGCATGCGGGCCATCTGCGGGTCGGCGCTCGCCATGCCGACGCCGTGGACCGTGATCGTGACGGGGATCAGAAAGAGGACGATCAGCCAGGCCCCGAGCCGCGCGCTCCAGTTGGTGACGATGAGGAGCGCCCCGATCAGCTCCACGACGCCCGACAGCATCACCCAGAAGGGACGGAACGGGATGACGTCCGGCATCAACGCCACGTACCGGTCGAGCTCGGTGAAGTGGGTGATGCCGGAGAGGAAGAAGATGAGGGTGAACAGGACCCGTCCGACGATGGCGATCATGGCGCCCCTCTGCCCGGGGTCCCCCCACCTTGGCAAGCCCCGCGAACGTGCTTAGGTGTGAAACGGGGCGGCGAGTCGTCCCATGACGAAGGGAGGCATGGCCATGTCCGACTGGAAAGAGGACTGGAAGCGCGAGTTCGAGAAGGTCGTTGCCGAGCTGCAGACCACCCGTGACGAACTGAGGGTCAAGCTGAATCTCGCCACCAAGGATGCCAAGGTGGAATGGGCCGAGCTCGAGAAGAAGCTCGACGGGCTCAAGGGCAAGATGGGCGTCGTCGGCGACGAGGCCGGCAAGGCCGCCCAGGACGTCGGCGCCGCACTCAAGGTCGTCGCGGAGGAGCTGCGGAAGGGCTACGAGCGCATCAAGAGCGCCGTCTGATCTCCCTCCGCCCCGCGGGTTTGCGGGACGCGCGGGCGATGGCGGATGTGTGGTTGCGCGCGTGGCGCGCAACGTACGCTTTTCCGCCCGCGCATCCCGACGACTCGGTCCGGCAGTATTTTGCGACCGTGGTCGTCCCTACCCGGGATGCGTGGGTGGCGGACGTGCGGGGCGACGTGGTCGCCCTGATGGCGCTGCACGGCGAGTGGGTCGAGCAGCTCTACGTCGACCCGCCCGCCATCGGTACCGGCGTCGGCACGGCCCTGCTCGGCACAGCGAAGGCCCGGCGGCCGGCCGGCCTGACGCTCTGGACCTTCCAGGTGAACGCGCGAGCCCGACGCTTCTACGAGGCACGCGGCTTCGTCGTCGCCGAGCTCACCGACGGGAGCGGCAATCAGGAGCGCCAGCCCGACGTGCGCTACGTCTGGACCCCGGCACCCTCGCTCCGCTAGAGCGGCGGCATGGAGTACGTTTGCCTCGGCCACAGCGGCCTCAAGGTCTCCCGTCTCTGCCTCGGCACGATGACGCTCGGGCGCTGGGGCAACCCCGACCACGCCGACTGCATCCGCATCGTGCACAAGGCGCTCGACGAGGGGATCAACTTCATCGACACCGCCAACCGCTACGCGATGGGCGAGTCGGAGGAGATCGTCGGCAAGGCACTCGAGGGCCGGCGGAACGACGTCGTCCTCGCCACCAAGGTCTTCATGCCGGGCATGGGCGGACTGCTCGACCGGGGAACGTCGCGCCGGCACATCATGCTGCAGGTCGAGGACAGCCTCAGAAAACTCCGTACCGATTGGATCGACCTGTACCAGATCCACCGCAATGACAAGGACACGCCGCTCGAGGAGACGATGGGCGCGCTCACCGACTGCGTCCGGCAGGGGAAGGTGCGCTACCTCGGCGTCTCGACCGGCACCCAGGCCGAGTCGCGCGCCATGCACTTCCCCGGCTGGAAGATGGTCGAGAGCCTGTGGCTGGCCGACCGCCAGCACTTGGAGCGCTTCATCTCCACGCAGCCGCCGTACTCGATCTTCACCCGCGAGGCCGAGCGCGAGATATTCCCCGTCTGCCGGACGCACGGCTTCGGCGCGATCGTCTGGAGTCCGATCGAGGGCGGATGGCTCTCCGGCCGCTACCGCAAGGGGCGCCCGGTTCCGGAGGACTCGCGCGCCAGGAACCAGACGGAGTTCGGCGCGTTCGTCGCGCCGCGCTTCGACATGACGTCGCCGCAGGCGCAGCGGCGACTCGACGTCGTCGAGGAGCTGGCCGCCATGGCCGAGTCGCTCGGTGTCTCGCTGGCGCGCTACGCGACCGCGTGGACGCTCCTCAACCCTGCGGTGACGTCGGCGATCATCGGGCCGCGGGTGATGCCCCAGCTCGAGGATACGCTGCCGGCGGGCGACGTGAAGATCCCGGAGGAGCACCGGAAGCGGATCGACGCGCTGGTCGGGTGGGGCGAGAACGCGTAGCCTCGCCGCTCGGTGCATTGACGCCGCCCCCCCGGGCGCTGGTACAAGCCGCGCCGGGGGACCGTACGCATGGGCTCACTTCGGACGACTCTGGCACTCCTGTTGCTGGCCACGATGGCGCGCGCGGCCGATGTCGCGCCCGGGCTGAAGGTCGGCGACACGCTGGGGACGGACAATGCGGCAGCGGCGAAGGACCTGCTGCCGCCCGAGGTGCTCAAGCACTTCGAGACGGGCGAATATCGCAACCCCATCGTCGACTATGCCCTCGACAACACCCACTGGGAGGCATCGTTCGACGAGGCGACGAAGCGCAACGCCACCGATCTCGAGGTCGACGACACCGGCACGATCGTCAGCAAGGCCACGGGGAAGCAGCCCGACTACGTCTACGGGATCCCGTTCCCGACGATCGATCCCGCGGACCCGAAGGCCGCGACGAAGGTCATCTGGAATCAGTTCCTTGCCTACTGGAACCACGGCAACACCTACAACACGGCGCGCGTCACCATGCTGCAGCCGAAGGGCGTCGACCGCGACATCCATGCGAACGGGTGGTTCAAGTTCTACGACGGACAGAGCGAACGCTACCGGGACACGTCGAACCCGAGCAACCTGCAGAGTCAGTTCCTCGGGGTCTCCATCTACCCGGCCGACCTGAACGGCACCTCCTCGCTCACCTGGCGCTATCGCGAGGCCGACAAGCGCGATTCCGTGTGGGCCTACGTGCCGGCGCTCCGCCGCGTGCGCGCGGTGAGCCCCGCCAACCGCTCGGACGGCTATCTCGGTTCCGACGTGAGCGGCGACGACGGCTTCTTCTTCGACGGCAAGCCGCAGGATTTCACCTGGACCTTCGTCGGCAAGCGCGACGCGCTCCGCTTCGTCGATCCGAAGAACGTCTCGGGGACGCTCCCGGCGGAGCCCGCCCCGGGGGGCGGCTGGGTGAGCGTGATCCCGAACGGCCCGCTCACGGCGGGCTTCGAGGATCCGCAATGGAAGGGGATTGCCTGGGCGCCGATCAGCGGGGCGCTCGCCAAGCGGCCGATGTACGTCGTGAAGGGCGTGCCGAAAGACCGCTACTACCTCTATGGGGCGCTCGAGCTCTGGATCGACGCCATCACCTTCGACGGCTCGTACAATCGGAAGTTCGACTGGCAGGGTGACCTCGTCGCGAGCAATCAGTCGATGGCGCGCGTCAACCAACCCGCCGGCTCGGAGAGCCAGCGCGAGTGGGTCCCGATCTCGACCCAGGCCTGGTTCTGCACCGAGAATCTGAAGCTCCGCCGCGCGACGCTCTCGGGTATGCGGCCGTATGCGGACGCGCCGTACTACACCCGGGTGCCGATCAAGCCCGACATCTTCGACTCGTCGAGCCTCGTGAAGTACGGAAAATAGGCGCCGCGGCGGGGACGATGCCAGTCGGCCGGCGCCGCGGAAGACTCCCACGCACGACGATCGGCCTGCCGGCGAACGACGAGCCGTATTGGTTCCGCGGTGGACATCCGCTCGCCGGACACCGCTCCCGCGCGGAGCTGCCGGCGTCGGCCGACGTCGTGGTGATCGGGGCCGGCCTCACCGGCGCCGCCACCGCGTACCATCTCGCCCAGGCCCTACCGCGCCGCCCGCTCCGGGTCGTGGTCGTCGACCAGGGCGATCCCGCGGGCGAGGCCAGCGGACGCAACGGCGGCAACTTCGAGCTGATCCCCGAGAATTCGGTCGGCGCGTACGAAGGGCTGGCGGGCGAGCGTCTGGCGTTTCTCCGTCGCGTGCACCGGGGACTACCCCTGGAAGTCCTGCGCGCCGAGAGCGAACGGCAGGCCTCGCTGGTGCTCGGGCTCGCGCTCCGCAATCGGGAGCTCTTCAAGCGCATCATCCTGCGCGAGCGGATCGCCTGCGACTTCTCGCCCAAGGGCTGGCTCCACCTGGCGAGCAGCGAGGAGGAGGAGCAGGGCCTCTGCGAGGAGGTGACCCTGGCGGCGCGGCATGGCCAGCAGATCGAGCTCTGGTCCCGCAGGAGGATCCGTCGCGAGCTCGGCATCGACAGTGCCTTCCTCGCCCGCTTCGTTCCCGAGGACGGCACGTATCACCCGTTCAAGTACGTCTGCGGTCTCCTCCGCCGGGCGCTCGCGGCGGGCGTCGAGCTCTACACCCGGGTGCGGGTCCGCGCGGTGACGTCGGAGCGTGTCGAGCGGCATCGGGTCGTGACCGCGGAAGGCACGATCCTCGCGGGGCGGGTCGTCGTCGCGACGAACGCCTTCACCGGGCGGCTCTTCCCCGAGCTGCGAGCCATCCGTCCGTATCAGAGCCAGATCCAGGTGACCGAGAACGTGCGTGACCGCACGCGGGGACGCGCGGTGACGAGCGAGGAGGGCCCCGTCTTCTTCAATCAGCCGCGTGGCGAGGTGCGCCGCGGGCGCGCGCTGCTCCTCATGGGTGGCGGCGCCGACCGGCCGATGCGCAATCCGTCCTCGCGACGACGATCGCCAGAGGTCCATCGGCGGCTGCTGGCACTCCGCGACCGCTTCTTCCCGGAGGTGCGGGGCCGGCCGCTGGCGAGCGAATGGATCGGCCCGCTCGCCTTCACGCCAGACCAGCTTCCCGCGATCGGGTTCCTGCGCCCCGGTGTCGTCGTCGCCGCCGGGTACAACGGCTACGGTGGCAGCTATACGACGGCCGCCGGCTTCGCCGCCGCGGAGATGACACTCGAGTCGCACGTGCCCGACTGGGTGCCCGAGGACGTCTTTTCGCCGCGGCGTCTGCTCACGACCGAGGCGCTGTTCATGACCCGGCGCGACAGCCTCTGGCGCATCGCCGCGTCGCTCTGCCGGCAGCTGAAAGCGGTGAACCACCGCATCGCCGAGACGCTCGCGCTGCATGCCGAGCCGCCGCCGACCCGTCGCATCCATCGCGTGCACGCACGGCCCGTGGCGGTGCGGCGCCGCCGGGCGCGGACGCTCTCACCCGCCGCGATGATCGCGCTGCCCCCGTTCGTGCGTTTCACGCGACGCGAGATGGCGACTCTCCTCGGCGCCGCGCGGCGCTGCGACCCGGCCGCGGGGACGGTGCTCTTCCGCGAGGGGAGTCCCGGCGGAACGTGTCTCATCGTCGTCGATGGGAGCGTCGACGTCAGCATCGGCGTGCATGGACGCCAGGAGCTGCTCGCTCGACTCGGTGCGGGCAGTGTCTTCGGTCAGGTGAGTCTGATCGACGGCGAGCCCCGCACCGCAACGTGCACCGTTGGCCGCGATGCCGTGCTTGTCGAGCTCGGCCGTGCCGCCTGCCAACGCCTGCTCGACCGGCGGTCTCCGCTGGCGCTCAAGCTCCTCACAGTGCTGAACGACGGCTTGATCGCGGCGCTGCGCGGGGCGGACCGCCGCCTGATGCGCCTCGAGCTGGACGCGTCCCGCGTCGGGTGAAGATGGCCGGGAGGCCCCCAGTTCACTTTGACCTCGTCTTCCGCCATTCTGCCGCCCCATCGTGGAACGACAGCGACGCAGTGCGACCTGGGGCGACTCTCTCCGCCCGGTGGTGCGCCGGTACGCCTACGGCACGATCCTGCTGGGCTGCCTGCTCATCCTCTGGTGGGGGGTGAAGGGCCCGTACCCGCTCACCGTCGTCTCCAACGCCCTCTACGTCTCGATGATCGCCCTGATCCTCGGGCTCGAGCTGTGGATGCCGTTCCAGCCGCGCTGGGGCGACATCCGCAACGTCTCCCGGGCGGACGTCATCTACTTCCTGCTCGCCGCGCCCATCGACGCCCTGCAGGTCTTTCTGCTGATCGGCGTGATCGCCGGGACCGCCCAGTACCATCACTACCTCCGGGTGATCGATGTCTGGCCGACGAACGCCCACATCCTCGTCCAGCTCCTGCTCGCGACGCTGATCGTCGACGTCTTCAAGTACTGGTACCACCGCGCGACGCACGAGGTGCCGCTCCTGTGGCGGATCCACTCGATCCACCACAGCCTCGACCGGCTCGAGATGCTGCGGGCGTCGTACTTCTATCCCATCGACATCTTCCTCACGGTCGGCGACGGGGACGCTCGTGATGCTCATGGTCGGCGCCGGCCAGGAGATCATCATCTTCCACAACGTCTACGCCGGCATCACGGGGTTGCTCAATCATTCGAACGTCGACTTCGAGTGCGGCTTCTTCGATCGGTTCCTGAACTCGCCCGGACATCATCGCGCGCACCATTCGGTCGGGCTGCCGGGCAGCCGATCCAACTACGGCAGCTTCTTCAACTTCGCCGATCGGCTGTTCGGCACGCGATACCTGCCGGGGGACCCGCGCAGCGTCGACCGCATCGGCCTGGACGCCACCTATCGGATGCCGCACACCTTCCTCGGCCAGCTGGCCGCGCCGTTTCGCTGGCGGGACGTCCACGGCGGGACGTGATCCGGCATGTCGGCGCACGAGCGTCGCGTGCTCGTCGCGACCTGTCTCGCCTCCCTCGGCAGCTTCTACACGATGGCGGTGATCGGCTTCGCCCTGCCGCAGATCCAGCGCGGCCTGGCGATCCCCGACGGCGACGTCGGCTCACTGCTGGCGTTCCTGCGCCTGGGTACGCTCCTGTCGTCTGGTGCTCGCGGTCTCCGCGGATCGGAGCGGGCGTCGCCGGCTCCTCATCGCCTCGGTCGCGGGCTGCGCGCTCTCGAACCTCGCGACGGCGTTCGCGCAGAGCGGGACGATGCTGGCGTGGCTGCAGCTGGCGGCGCGCTGCTTCCTGAGCGCGCAGATCCTGCTCGCGGGCGTCGTGGTCAGCGAGGAGCTCGCGGCCGACCATCGCGGCCGGGGGCTCGGCGTGCTGACCGCGGTCGGTGGCCTGGGAGGCGCGGTGGCACTCCTCGCCTTCGCCCTCGTGGACCGACTGCCCCACGGCTGGCGATCCCTCTTCGTCCTCGGCGGCTTCGGCGCGCTGAGTCTCCCGTGGCTCGCGCGTAGCCTCGCGGAGACCGGCCGCTTCGCGGCGCAGGCGGACCACGACGGACCCGCCTGGGCGTCGCTGGTCGACATCGTGCGGCGACATGGCCGGCGGCTCGCGGCGATGGCGGGCGTCGTCGCCCCCGTTGCGCTGATTCTCGAGCCGGCGAGCATCCTGGTGTCGAAGCATCTCCAGGACGACGTCGGCTGCTCGCCCGGTCGCGTCGGCCTCCTGATGGCCGTGTGCGGCATCGCGACGCCGCTCGGCAACGTCGTCCTGGGCGCCGCCTCCGACCGCTTCGGACGGCGGCCCGTCACGATCCTCACGTCCGTCCTGCTCTCCGTCGCCGTCGCGCTCTTCTACGACGGCTCGGGACCCGTCGCGCTCGCCCTCGGCCTCGCGCTCCTCTTCCTGGGCATCGGGGGCATCATGGTGCTGCACACGGCGCTGGTGAACGAGCTGTTCCCCACCGCGCTGCGGTCCACCGCCGCAGGGTTGCGGGAAGCGGTCGCCACGGTCGGGGCCGCGTCGGGTTTCTGGCTGCTGAGCCATGGCGCGTCCGTCAGCTGGTTGCTGCTCGCGACGCCGATCTCGCCGATCATCCTGCTGTTCCTCCCCGAGACCGCGCGGCGGGAGCTCGAGGAGATCGCTTCGGGCGAGGCAGATCAGCTGCGGGCGTGATCGAGAGCCGCCCGCATCGCCTTGGCCTGGTCGAACATGTAGTTCCGGAAGAAGAGGTCGAGAGAGAAGTAGTTGTTCATCAGGGTGCTCATCGACCCTCGCGGGTCGACGGCTTCTATCTTGCGGATTCGAACCCGTCCCGGCGCCGTTCTCCTCGACCTTGTAGATCGAGGGAAGGACCTTGAACCGCACCGCGTCTTCGACTTCGGGAAACGCCTTCCCGTCGATCGTTTCGACGGACTGAAAGGCGATTCTGTATGTCTTCGGGTCGGGCCGATCCTCGAAGTACATGACCACCGCATCTCGATTGCCTGCCGGGCGGGGAGCGATGTGGACGGAACGCCTCACCCACTGCGGTCGGGCCCTCGGCGTTGTCCTCCTCGTAGAGCGTCTCCTCGTACTTGTCGACCTTCTCCCGGCGCGTCTTGCCGCTGTAGTTCTCGTCTTTCACGTACGCGATGGCCTTCGCCAGGTCCGCATCGACCTCGACCGAGTACCGCACCGTCCGCACCGGGTAAGGTTCGAGGGACGACGCGACGATCACCGAGTCATCGGTGACGATCCGCGGGCCACGCTTCCGACTCTCGGAGCAGCTGTCTCCGTTTGGAGAAAGAGCCGATCCCGGTCAACGTTCCTGACGTCGGTGTCGGGGTAGTCCACGCCACCGGCCAGGAACACGAACCACAGCACGACCAACACCATCCCTGCGAGCGCGATGAGCGCTTTCGTCTTCTGGTCGTCATGGCTCCCCCTGTGTCCGATCGGACTCCGCCTACGGGTCGCTCGCCGCAGGGATGTCACTCCGGCCGCGTCCGTACACGCCGTCGCCGCCGAATGCGATGGGATCCCGCGCGAAGGGCATCGTCAGGTGAGAAAGGAAGTCCCTCGGAAACCCGGCTCACCCCCTCGAGTCCGACGCGAATCGGCGCCGCGGCCTGCGCAGGGCGGTCGTAGGTACCGAACAGGATGTCCATCAACACGAAAAACGCCGAGAAGTTGGAATGGCTTCCTTGTTCGTCGGCGCGATGATGCACGCGGTGGACCTCGGGTGTGGCGAAGACGTAGTTGAGAACGGACGAACGGGCTGTCGACGTTGGCGTGCTGCAGCAACCCGCTCAGGCCGAACAGGAAGGCGACGGCGGCGACGACGTGATCGCCTGCTCCGAGAAGGGCGATCGGCAGCATGATCGCCGTCAAGATACAGAGCTGCTCCAGCGGATGCGTGTAGGCCGACCTGATCCAGTACAGCTCGGTCATGCTGTGGTGGACGCGATGGAAGCGCCAGAGCACGGACGACTTGTGGAACAGGCGATGGCGGAAGTAGGTCGCCGACGTCGGCGATGAGCAGCGCCGCCATCACCTGCAATCCGAGGCTCCAGGTCGTCGGCCAGAGGCTGCATCTGGAAGCAGGTCCGCCAGACCCCGGCCGATGGATGCGATGGCGGTGACGCACACGACGAAGCTCGCCTTGTCCATCGCGGTGGCGACGAGGACGTAGAGGAAGTCGGTCCGGCTCCCGCGTATCGCGCTGCCCCACTCCGACGGTCGAACGGGAGCCAGTGCTCGCAGAGGACGAGGAGGCCCGCGCACCGCGACGTAGATGACCGAAGCTGAACCCGCCGAGCGGACTGGTGCGCGTCGCTCACCCACCAGCCACGCGGCGCAGCCATGGGGACCACCACGACCGCGACGCTGACCTGGCCCCGGCGGACGATCCTCCCCGAGGAGCCCGCCTCGATCCTGCTGCCGGTCGTGGTCAAGACGTCCCGCTAGCCTTCGCACGACCCCGTCCGTGGCACAAATACGCGGCCGCGACTACGCGGGTTCGAGGCGGTGAACCACGACGCCGCCCGCCAGACACAGCGCGCCGTACGCGAGCAGCACCCCGACTCGCGGGCAGGACGTCGAGGATGCCGCGATCCCGCAGGATGACGTCGTGAAAACCCTCCATGGCCCAGGTGGTGAAGCGTCAGCTGCGCCACCTGCCGGAGCCAGGGCGGCATCTGGTAGAGCGGCCACCAGCAGCCGCCGAGCGCGCAGAAGATCATGATCACCGTGAGGCCCAACGGGATCACCTGCTCGCGCGTGCGTGCGAAGGCGGCGACCAGCAGGCTGAAGCCGGTCATGCAGAAGACCACCGCGGTCATGACCAGAGCGCGAGCGCGACGGGCGCGCTGCCGAGGGAGAGATCGAAGACCAGGTGGCCGTACAGGAAGAGCAACAGGAGCTGCAGCGAGGCCGACGAGGAAGCGGGCGAGCAGCTTGCCGCCCAGGATCGACAGGCGCGGGATCGGCGCGGTCAGCAGCCGCGTGATCGTTCCCCACTCGCGCTCGTCGTGCAGCCCGAAGGCGACGCCGAAGAGCACGCCCATCATCACGAACATCACGCTGAAGCCGGGGACGTTCTGCTCGGCCGGCGGAATGCTGCTGCGCGAGCCCGTGAGATTGCGCTCCTCCATGACGAGGAGCTCCTGGGAGAGCGGGTCGGCGATCTCCGCGGCCTTGCGGTCCGCGAGCAGCAGGTAGGCCTTGACGGCGCCGATCGCCGCCCCCTTGGCGGGGTCGGTGAGCAGCAGGAGCGTCGACGGACGGCTCGCGAGGTAGCGCTTGCTCGTGTGCTCGGGCACGACGATGGCGGCCGGCGCAATCTTCCTTGCCGGCGACGAGGTACTCCGCCTCGGCCCGGCTCGACCTCCACCACGGTGGCGTACTCGGACAGTGCCTCGCATCAGGACCGTGGCGACCGGACCGTGGTCCTCGTTCACGATCGGGAGGAGCAGCGACCCGGTGTCGGATCCGGCGAGCGCCTCGGCGAGGACGGTGACCACCACGAACGGGACCAGCACGAGGAAGAGCATCGCCGCGCGATCGCGGGCGATCAGCCGCAGATCCTTCCACGTGATCGTGAGCAGGCTCCTCACGTCGGCTCCTCGCCGGACCGGGCGCGTCTTGCGTGCGCATGAGATCGAGCAGCTCCGCGAAGCTGCGGTCGCGCAGCAGGCTCGCGAACTGTGCGCGGTAGTTCTCGGTCAAGCTGATGTCCTCGACGATCACGTCGGTCGCGACCCAGCGGCCGTCGCGCTCCCGCATCTCGTAGTCGACGCGGTAGTCGTCCGTGGTCGTGACGATCGTGGTCCCGACGATCACGGCATGGCGCCCGTGCGTTTGGGGCTCGCCGTAGCCGAAGCGGGGATCGCGGAACAGCAGGAGCTTCTGGAGGTACGCGCGGACGATCACCTCGATCGAACAGCTCGAGGTACTCCGCCTGCTGCTCCGGCGGCTGCGCGGCGAGCACGTCTCCTATCGCGCGGCGTCCCATGGCCCGCGTGTCGAGGATGTCCCGCGCGACGGCGCGCAAGGACGCGAGCTTCTCGTCGCGTGTGCCGCCGGCCCGCGCGATCTCGAGCGGCGCGTCGAGGGTCTTCTTCACCGCCGCGACCGCGTCCTCCGGGGTCGCGGCGCCGCCGAGTGCCGGCGCCAGCATGAGCACCAGGACGAGCACGAAGCGACGAATCGGCATCTCAGTCGCGCAACGCCTTGCCCGTCAGGTGCATGAACACGCGCTCCAGGCTCACCCGGTGCACCTCCAGGGACTCGATCTCGTCGCCGGACTCCCGCAGCGCGCCCGCGATGAGGGCGAGGGCGTCGGCGGCGCTCCTGACGAAGAGCCGCACCACGCCGTCGTCGCGCTCGACCTTTACCACCTCCGGGAGCGCTTCGAGGGAGCTGCGCATGCTCGGCGATCGCGGCGCCGCGAATCTCGATCACTTCCCCCATGCCGATCATTCCGAGCAGCTCCTGCAGCGTGCCCACGGCGGCGATGCGTCCCTCGTCGAGGATCGCGATGCGGTCGCACAACCGCTCGGCCTCCTCGATGTAGTGGGTCGTGTAGACGATCGTCGTGCCCGCGGACGCGATCTGCCGGATCACCTCGAAGAGGTTCTCGCGCGACTGTGGGTCGACCCCGGCGGTGGGTTCGTCGAGCAGCAGCAGGCGCGGCTCGTGGATCAGGCTGCAGGCCAGGTTGAGGCGCCGCTGCATGCCGCCCGAGTAGGTGCGTACCGCGGTCGTCGCGTCGCGGAGCGAGGCCGACGAGCTCGAGCAACTGCTCGACGCGTCGGCGCCGAACCGCGGGGGCGACGCCGTGGAGCTCTCGCGAAGAACTCCAGGTTCTCCTGCCCGGTGAGCGTCGGGTAGAGGCTGATCTGCTGCGGCGCCAGTCCGACGCGTCGTCGCACCTCGGCCGGATTGCTGACCGCGCTCGCACCGAACACCAGCACGTCGCCGCGGGTGGGCGTGCAGCAGGGTGGCGAGCATGGACAGCGTCGTCGTCTTGCCCGCGCCGTTGGGACCGAGCAGGCCGAACGTCTCGCCGGCAGGATCTCCAGCGAGATGCCGCGGACCGCTTCGAGCTCGCCGAAGCTCCGCGCGAGATCGACGAACTGGACGCGATCCTCGGCGCCCATTCGATGCTACCGTTCGCCGGCCGCTTCGTCGCCATCGATCCGCGCGACGGGCTCGCGCTCCGGGTGTCGCTCCGACGGCCGGGTCCGTCCACGTCCGTTGGATTCCAGCGGGATGCTGCGGAGCCGTCGCGCGGGCGATGCACGGCCGTTCCCTCGAAACCCGTGCTCGAGACGTGCGAACAGCCGGACCGCGTTCTTGGCGCCGTCGATGCCACGCACGCGTTCGGCGAGCGCGTGAGCGTTCGATTCGTACGCCGCGACGTGCGTGAGCTGCTCGATCGCCGCGCTGAGCTTCTTCGCCCGCATGCGGTTCATGTCGACGCCCCGCGGTCCCAGGCCGTTCTTCCACACGACGTTCGCCCACAGATACTGGTCGCTGGCCTGTGGGAGCGCGAGCTGGGGAATCCCCGCCTGCGCGGCGAGATGCGTGGATATCCAGCTCCCGTGGTGCACGGCGGCCTTGAGTCTTGGAAAGAGGACGTGATGCGGGATCGGGTAGTCCCGGAGGATGAAGACGTCGTCGGATCCAGAGACGCCGGTTCCGATCCTGGAGTTGTTCTGCGCCAGGACGACCCGCACGCCGGCATCGCGCGCGGCATCGAGGAGGATCCGCGTCAGCCAGTCGCCGTTCGCGTGGTGCATGCTGCCGAAGCCAATGTAGATGGGCTTCGTCCCCCGCCCGAGGAAGGCCTCCAGGTCGTCCGAGAGGCGGACCGTGGTCCGTGGGAGGCAGGGGCCGATGTAGGTGTGGTCGAGACTCTGCCAGGTCGGACAGGGCGGCATCAGCTCCTCGTACAGGCCGACCATCATGTGGTCGAACCGCGAGTTGTTCGCGAGGAGATCGTGCACCGGCGGGAGATCCAGCTTGCTGCGCAGCCGGTTCACCGTCGTGTTGTACGAGAAGAGGTGCCGGGCGGCGAAGGCGGCGGCGTCCCAGTGCAGGCTGTTCACCCGGGGGCTCTCGAAGATGAAGGGCAGGCCGGTGGGCGGTGCGTATCGTTCGGAGCGCACCATCGGGAACGTGTACAGCTTCAGGTTCGGCATCTTGAAGGCTTCGGCGATCGACGGGACGAACAGCTCGGCGAGGAAGTTGATCAAGACGTCGAAATCGGGAGCGATCCTGGAGAGCAGGTCGTACTCCCCCTGGAACAACGACTCCTGGTGTCGGATGTTCTCACGGATGCTGTGGATGTAGCCCGTCCGCTGCCGCTTGAGGTACAGGTCGGAGTAGCTGTGCGGGTACGCCTCGAAGGGCACCTCGAAGTCCCGGGCCATCTGCGACAGTTCCGACGACCCGCACACGCAGACGTCGTACCCGGCGAGCTTGAACTCCCGCGCCATGAGCACCATGGGGAGGAGGTCGCCGCTCGAGCCGTCGGCCGAGAAGAGGATGCGCTTCATCATGGGCGCTCGATGTCGATGCCCCGGGGGTTCAGGGCGAGCCGAGCGTGCCGATCAACCACCTGCGTCCGCGGCAGGCCGCCCCCCCGGCGACTCGCTGTCGCCGCTCCTCCCAGCTCGATGACATGCGTGGACGAAGCGCCCTAACATGCAGGGCCTGACGATTCAATGAATGCCCGGCGCGCCGTCGTCAGAACGGAAGCGACTCGTGGCGGGCATCATTGGAGACGGCGGCTCGCGGGGTGTTGCCGATCCGACCGCTGGTGCCCCGCGCCTGCTCCCATGCGCGACCGAATGGGCTCCGGAGCTGGAATGCGAAATTGCCCTGGGGATAGTCGGGGGCGAGCGACCAGGCACCAACGGGTATGGCACGCGGTGTGGGCGCCTGCCACGTACCGAAGAGCTGGTCGAAGAGCGTGGTGATGTTGCCGTAGTTCCCAGCGTCCTCGACGCGGACCGAGTGGTGGACCACGTGCTGATCGGCGAACGGGATGATCCGGTTGAGCCAACCGCAGTCCACGTCGGTGCGCGTGTGATGCAGGAGGCCGACGATCGAGGCGAAGAACGCGGTCACGTCGATCGCGGCCGACGGGGCGCCGGCGATCCCGAGCAGCACGTAGCCGACGATGGTGAAGACGACGACGTCGAGCGGATGGACGCGGCCCCCGACCCAGAGGTCGAAGTGGCGAGGCGCGTGATGAACGCTGTGGAGCCGCCAGAGCCAGCTCTCGCCCGTCGTGTGCTGGAGGCGATGCCACCAGTAGGACGTGAAATCGACGATCAGGACGCAGGCCACCACGTTCACCCACGGACGTAGTTCATTCGGCCAGAGCCGCGTCGTCCCGAGCGTGGCGCCGACGGCGCGCCCCAGCGGAACGAGTACGACGGCGGGCAGGACGATGGCGACGACCATCGTCAGGGCATTGAAGCACAGGTCGGACGCGAGGGTGCCGGCCGGGCGCGGAGCCAACCCCGGGCGAGGCAGGAGCCACTCGAGCGCCGCGAGCACGCCGACGGCCGCGGCGCCGACGACGACGGAGCAGACGACGGCGGGCACGCCGGTGCGTCGCACCGCGAACCAGGCGGCCAACGCGCCACCGAGGAGGGCCGGCGTCGCGGATCGACGAGCAAGCAGACCCAACGGTGTGCTCATGGACGCCATCGGTTCAACGGGAACGGAGCGAAGTCAAATGCCGGTCCGGGCGGCGGTCGGCGGAATCGACCCGCGGGTGTCCCGCGTGATACCGGCGGGGACGTGCACGTCGTCCTCGTCTCGCACTCGCACTGGGACCGCGAGTGGTACCGGACGTTCGAGGCGTTCCGCGCGCGGCTGGTCGACCCGATCGACCGCGTCCTCGACCTCGTCGAGGACGATCCCGGCTTCCGCTTCCTGCTCGACGGCCAGACGATCGTCGCTCGAGGACTACCTCGCAGCTGCGGCCCGAGCGCCGGGACGCCCTCGCGGCCGCGGTGCCGTGCCGGGCGGCATCGCGATCGGCCCGTGGTACGTGCAGCCGGACTCGCTGCTGCCGTCGGGCGAGGCGCACGTGCGCAACCTGCTCGAAGGGCGGCGGGTCGGCGCCGCGCTCGGACCGGTGTCGGCCGTCGCCTACTGCCCCGACTCGTTCGGCCATCCGGCGCAGTTCCCGCAGCTCTTCGCCGGCTTCGGCCTCGGCCCGTTCGTCTACTGGCGCGGCAACGGCGACGAGATCGACGCGCTGCCGAGCGAGTGGACATGGGAGGCGCCCGACGGCTCGACGGTCGGGGCGCATGTCCTCCGCCAGGGCTACTTCTCGGCCGCCGGCCTTCCGACGGACGTCGAGGCGGCGGCGGCCTTGGCGGAGGACGTCGCGCGCGGAGCTGGCGGCGTCGAGCCCGGCGGGCATCGTCCTCCTCATGAACGGGTTCGACCACGCGCTGCCCGAGCCGCACGCGGGGGCGGTGGCTGCGGCGCTCGCGCGACGGACGGGCTGGACGGTCGTGCGCGGGACGCTCGACGACTTCGCGGCGTTGGTGCCGCGCGAGTCGCCGCGCTTCCGCGGCGAGCTGCTGGGCGCGCGGCTGGCGAACCTGCTGCCCGGCGTGTGGTCGGCGCGCCTCCCGCTCAAGCTCCGCAACCGGCGCTGCGAGACGCGGCTCTCGCGGCTGGGCCGAGCCGTGGGCGGCGCTGGCACGGATGCTCGGCGCCGCCGACGAGCGTCCGGCGCTGCGCACCGCCTGGCGGGCGCTCCTCGCGAACCAGGCGCACGACTCGATCGGCGGCTGCTCGCTCGATCGGGTGCACGCGCAGATGCTGGCGCGCTACGACGCGGCGGAGGAGCTGGCGACCGAGACGACGACGCGCGCGCTCGAGCGCCTCGCGGGTCTCGGGCGTCGAGCGTCGCGTCGCCGTGGAGCGAAGCGTTCGACGTCGCCGTCTTCAATCCGTCGCCCCATCCGCGGACCGACGTCGTGCGCATCCGTCCGGTGCCGCGCACGTGGATCGAGTGGCGGGGCGACGGCGGGACGGCAGATCGCGTTGCACCCGTGGATCCCGATGCCGCTCGGAACGCAGGGAATGACGGCGAACGGTCGTCCGGCGCGACTGGTCGCAGACCCCGGCGAGGACCGCATCCAGGTACTCCCGGACGTGCCGGCGCTGGCGATCGAGTGCGTGGCCGAGGTCCCGGCGTACGGATGGACGCGGGTGCGGCTGGCGCCGTCGGCTCCGCATCCCGACCACGAGGACGACGGGCGCGAGATCGCGGCGGGCGACCTCACGGTGCGGGCGGCGGACGACGGCACGCTGACGGTGCGCGCCGGCGGGCGCGAGTACGCCGGTCTCTGCGCCCTCGAGGACGTCGGCGACCGGGGCGACACCTACGACGTCGATCCCGTACCCGGGAACGCGCCCGTGCGCTCGCCCGTGGTGCGCCGCCGCCTGCACGCGACGGGCGTGCAGGAGCTGGCGATCGATCGCGTGCTCGACGTTGCCGCTGGCGCTGGCCGCGGATCGGACCGTGCGGGACGCGGCGACGGTGCCCGAGGTCGTGCGCACCACCGCGCGCCTGGTGCCGGGCACGGGCCGCGTCGATCTCGACCTGCGGGTGGAGAATCTCGCCCACGACCATCGGCTGCGGCTGCTCTTCCCGACCGGGGCGCCGGTCGCGACGTTCCACGCGGCGACGACGTTCGACGTCGCCGTCCGCTCCACGGCGCCGCGCGCGACGCGCGAGTGGGTGCACCCCGCGCCAGTCACCTTCCCCCAGCAGGGATTCGTCACTGCCAACGACCTCACCGTGGTTGCGCCGGGCCTTCCCGAGGCCGAGGTCACGGTCGACGGGACGATCGCGATCACCCTCGTCCGCGCGGTCGGCTGGCTCGCCCGCATGGATCTGACCACGCGACCGCAGCCCGCGGGGCCGGCGATGGCCGTCCCCGGCGCCCAGTGCGTCGAGACGATCGACGGCGTCGCTGTCGCTGTTCGTCGGGGTGGACGCGCGGCGTGCCGCGGACGCCGAGCTGGGGCTGTGGGCGGTGCCCTCCGGCGATGCACCGCTCGCGCCGGAGGGTCGGCCGTTGCTCTCGGTCGAGCCGCTCGAGGTGATCGTCAGCGCGCTCAAGCCGGCGGAGGATGGCGACGGCATCGTGCTGCAGGTTGCTGAATCCGACGGACCATCCGCTGACGGCGCGGGTGACGCTCGGAATTCCCGTCGATCGCTGGACGCCGCTCCGTCTCGACGAGACGCCCGAGGGGCCTGCGCAGCCCATCGTCGGCGACGCGCTCGCCCTCGCGCTGCCGCCGCACGCGCTGCGGTCGGTGCGCCTCAGCGGTCGGCGAAGAACCCCAGCCGACGCTCCTCCATGACCCGCAGCTTCGCGGCGAGCGCGGGCGAGGTCGGGTCGGGATAGATGCCGAATCGGGCGAGCGCCGTGCAGGCCGGAGCGTCGCGCCGCTCGCGATAGCAGGCAGTCCAGCGGGCCTTTCCGTCCCGATAGTCGGCCATCTGCCGGGCGTCCACCGAGCGGGGTCCGAGGTCGATCGCGGCGTAGGCGACGACGCAGGCGACGACGGTCCACCGCCACCGCGGCCGGCCGACGGCCCACAGGTAGAGCGCGAGCAGGGCGGGCACCATGTACGGGACGTAGCGGGAGTTGAGGCCGGCGTGCGCCCCGTAGGGCGTGCGGCCGCTCGACGCCGCCGCGGCGAAGAGCAGCGTGAACCCCGCCAGCACCCACAGGACCTCTGCCAGACGTCCGCCATCCCGCCGGAGCAGTCGCACGGACTGCCCGACGAACAGCGCGCAGGTCGCGATGGTCGCGCCGAGCCCGAGCAGCGAGGGCAGACTGACCGCGCGCGTGGCCCCGACGGCGCGCGCGAACAGCAGGACGAAGAACCCGAGATGCGCGAGCATGCCGCCGCCGGTCCGCCGGTCGGGCTTCTGCCAGGGGAAGCGGTACTCCCAGAAGAAGCTCGCGAGAATCGCCGTGGCGATCGCCAGGCCGAGCAGGGCGGTCGGGCCGCGCAGCTCGCCGCGCCACCAGAGGAGCACGAGCACCGCCGGCGTGAGGATGCCGAGGAACAGCCCGAAGCCCGCATACGTGGCCAGCAGATCGACGACGAGGATCGCGACGAGCTTCCAGGCGGGCCGCTCGATCGTCAGCGCGAGGGCGAACAGGACGACCAGCAGCAGCGGCAGCGGTCCGTGCGACACGTCGGGTGTCGCGAGGTAGATCGCCCACTGCGAGGAGTTGAGGAACAGCACGGGCAGCACGAGGTCGCTCCACCCGAGCGGCGGTGCGACGCGTCGCTTGAGGACGACGGCGAGCAGTGCTGCGGCGGCGATGACGGCGGCATTCAGGTAGGCGAGGGCGACGGCGTTCCAGTGCGTCGCCCGGGCGACGCCGATCATCATCGGCAGCCCGATCCCCATCCGGTGCGGCCCGTGCTGGCGACGGAAGAGTCGCCAGAAGGAGCGCGGATGGAAGAGGCCGTCCAGGAAGTCCCACTGGTCCCAGTGGAAGACGTCGACCGCGTACCCGTGGATCGTCCACAGCGTCCGCGCGAGCAGCGCCGCGAACACGACGGCGAGGCCGATCGCCACCGCCCGTCGTCCACCCCGCATCGCCGCCTCCTAACAGGGGGGCGGCCGTCGTCCAAGCGGGCGCTGGCAACGCCTCGCCGCGTGGCCTACAGCCGGCGCATGAGCGAGCCCGTACTGCTGGTCGAGAAGGACGACGGCGTCGTCACCCTGACGATGAACCGCCCGCAGGCCATGAACGCGCTGTCGCGCGCGCTCCGCGAGGCGCTGATCGCCGCCTTCGCGGACGTGTCGCGCGACGCCGCGGCCGGCGTCGTCATCCTGACCGGCGCCGGGCGCGCCTTCTCCGCGGGCCTGGACCTGAAGGAGCTCGGCGGCGAGACCGCGGTCGATGCCGACGTCACCGGCGCGGTGTCGGGGGACGACCTGATCGCGGCGTTGGGGCGCTGCGAGCGTCCGATCATCGGCGCGATCAACGGCGTCGCGGTGACGGGCGGCTTCGAGCTGGCGCTCGCCTGCGACGTCCTGATCGCGTCGAGCGAGGCGCGGTTCGCCGACACGCACGCCCGCGTCGGCATCATGCCGGGCTGGGGGCTCAGCCAGAAGCTCTCGCGCCTGATCGGCATCGGGCGGGCGAAGGAGCTGTCGCTCACCGGCAACTACCTCGGGGCCGAGCAGGCGGAGCGCTGGGGCCTGGTGAACCGGGTCGTTCCTGCGGCCGAGCTGCTGCCCACCTGCCGCCAGCTCGCCCGCGACATCCTCTCCTGCGACCCGACCGTGATCCGCGAGTACAAGCGGGTGATCGACGCGGGCTACGCGACGACCTTCGCCGAGGGGCTCCGGCTGGAGACGGCGGCGAGCCGCGCGCACGCGCGGACGGTGACGCCCGAGTCCATCGCGGCGCGCCGCCGGCTCGTCCAGGAGCGAGGCCGGTCGCAGACCAAGCCCAGCTGACCCGTGGACACGAAACCGCGGCCGCGTGTACATACGAACAGCCGGAGGTTCCCCATGAGCATCACCCATTTCCCCGCGTCCGCGACCGCCGACGAGGTCACCGCCGCGATCACGCGCGACGGTGCTGCGATCGTCGACCAGCTGGTCGAACCGGCCGTCATGGACCGCGTCCGCACGGAGCTGGCGCCCTTCCTCGACGCGACGCCGTTCGGCCCCGACGAGTTCTCCGGTCGGCGGACGAAGCGCACCGGCGGGCTGATCGCCCGGTCGGCCACGTGCCGCGATCTGGTGATGCATCCGCTCGTTCTCGGCACGGCCGGCAAGCTCCTCGGCCACGCGACGAGCTTCCAGCTGCACCTGACGCAGGTGATCGCCATCGGCCCCGGCGAGCCCGGGCAGCCGATCCACCGCGACCAGTGGGCGTTCGACTTCTTCCCGTTCCCAGCCGGCTACGAGGTGCAGTGCAACACCATCTGGGCGATGACGGACTTCACCGCCGCGAACGGCGCCACCCGCATCGTCCCGCGTAGCAACCACGCCGCCGATCGGCAGGAGTTCACCGAGTCCGACACGATCCCCGCCGAGATGACGAAGGGTTCCGTGCTCTTCTACAACGGCAGCGTCTACCACGGCGGCGGCGCCAACCGCTCCGACACCACGCGCGCCGGCATCAACATCACGTACAACCTCTCGTGGCTGCGTCAGGAGGAGAATCAGTACCTGGCGGTGCCGCTTGAGGTGGCGCGGACGCTCCCGGTCGAGCTGCTGCGGGTGATGGGCTACCAGCGCGGCGCGTACGCGCTCGGCTACGTCGACGACCTCCGCGATCCGATCGAGGTCGTGCGACCCGACCTGCCGAAGAGCGGCCTCGGCAACCTCGAATCGGCCCTGGCCCGCGCGCGCGAGCAGCTGGCGGGATAGTCGGTCCCCTGTATGGGGGAGGGCACGCCAGCAGTGGTGTCATTGACCGGTAGCTAGCCTGTCCTCTAGCGTAAGGTCATGCGCACCACGTTGTTGCTCGTGATGACCCTGTCGATCGCGTCGCCGGCGCTGAGCGCCGTCACGGTCGTTCGCGATGGGGATTTCGCCGATGCCGACTGGGAGGTCGTCGTCTCCAGCTTCAAGAGCAGCGGCGGGGCGCAGCCGGGCGGCAGTGTGGACGCGAACCAGCAGTCGGGCGGCAATCCGGGCACGATGCGGCGGGTCGTCAACCGCATCGTGCGCGCCCCCAGCGGGACGGAGTTCTCGTCGACCTGGGGGGTGCACCTGAAGAAGGGCTTCGTCTACGACCCGTCGGTGCAGGGCGCCATCGCGACCATCGACTACTCGGAGGACGCCCGGCGCGTCACGTCCGGGCAGCTGACGGGGCTCGCGGTGCGGCAGGCCGGGAAGGTCTACTACACCCAGGCCGACGTCTTCACGAATCCGAACTGGACGCGGGTCCAGCAGCTGGCGATCGTTCCCGGGAACTTCGCCGAGATCACGGCGGACGGTCCCGTGCAGGGCTCGAGGCCCGACTTCTCCGCCAGCGGGGGGCCGCTCGAGGTCGGCTTCATCCGTGCCAACAGCAACGGCAATGGCGGCGGCGCCTACTCGGTGACCGGCGACATCGACAACTGGGAGGTCCGCATCGCCCCGCCGTGTTCGACGGCGACCGAGTGCGATGACGGCGACGCGTGCACCACCGACGCGTGCGTCTCCGCGAAGTGCACGGTCACGGCTGTACAGGACTGCAGCGACGGCGACGCGTGCACCGCCGACACGTGCGTCGCAGGGGTGTGCGGGCACGTGCCGCTCGTCTGCGACGACGGCGATGGCTGCACGACGGACGCCTGCGTCGCCGGGGCCTGCCAGTCGAGCGCGATCGACTGCGACGATGCGCGGACCTGCACCCTCGACCGCTGCGTCGGTGGCGCGTGCACGCACACGCCGAACGCGAATGAAGCGGCGCTCGAGGCGAAGATCAGCGAGCTGCTGACGATCGTGAAGAGCCGGGCCTGCGCCGGCGACACCCTGGTCAAGTCACTGGCGAGGAAGCTCTCGAAGAAGCTCAAGAAGGCGCGGGCCGTCGTCGCACATGCCGACGAAGCGACGAAGGCGGCGCTCATCAACAAGCTGCTCGATCGGGCCGACAAGCTGATCACCGCGGCGCGCAACGCGCTCGAGCAGGCGATCACGCGCGGCCAGGTGTCGCCCGGGTGCGGCGCGGCGCTGCGCGGCTTCCTCGACGAGATCGCGCAGTGCGCCGATGGCGTGCCGCGACCCTGAGCTCAGAGCCTGGGGCAGTTGCCCGATTCCTGCTGGCGCGCCTCAGGCGCCGAGCCGTTCGACGCCAGGGAGCCCATCGAAGGCGACGTCGAAGCTCATGATGCGCTTCACGCCCTCGCGGGCCATCACGGCCGCGTGCAGGGCATCGCGGGCCGAGAGGCGCCGCTTGCCGAGGAGGACCGCCTTCGCGCGTTCGACGTCGGCGAGTCCGACCGCGTAGACCTCGTCGACGACGCCGAGGAGCGTGTCGAACGCCGGCTGGATGGCCTCACGTCGGTCGATCGCGACGTAGCGATGGAGGATCTCCTGCAGCACCTCGGCGTCGGTGACGAGTCGCTCGCCCCCGGCGACCGCCGCTTCGAGCAGGCGTCGGGCGTCGGCCTTGTGCGGATGCGCCGCGCCGACCAGGTACATGGGGATGTTGGAGTCGACGAAGATCACCGGCGCGTGCCGCCGAGGTAGCCGCGCTCGATCTCGTCGAGCATCCCGTCGATGTCGGCGGTCGGGAAGTCGTGCCGGGCGCCCTCCCGGACCACCTCGAGCTTCTTCTTCACGTCGCCGCGCGGCTCCGTGCGACGTGCCGCGCGCAGGGCCTGACGCACCCACTCGGCCGTCGTCATGCGACTCCGTCGCGCCGACTGCTGGATATCCGCGAGCTCGCTGTCATCCAGCACCACCTGGAGCCGCTTACTCATGGCATGAGTATGATTGACTCATACCCAGGCGTCAACTTGATGCCCGCGGGATGCTACTCGGGGTCGCACGGCCCCGCGCAGAAGTTCTGCACGGATCCATCGGGCTTGAGGAACGCCTCGATCTGCTTCGCGGTCGTGAGGTTCCCCGTCGACCCGTGGGCGTGGTTGTTGAAGCGCGGCGCCGTGTTCGAGAACGGCGGGATGCCCGTGTCGCACACGGTGCGCGCTGGGCGGGTCGCCGACGCCGGGGCAGTCGGCGTTCGTCGTGCAGGCGGCACCCGGGCTGTCACCACCCGGCGAATCGCAGCGCGAGAACCCGAGCTGCGGATCGACCTCCACGAACGCCGAGCCGTCGAGCGGTCCCGTCAGCTCCGGGATGCCGTAGAAGCTGTGCTGCGCCGGGACCACCTGCGGCACGCCGAGCGAGCGCACCATGATCTCCGTCGCCACGTTCGACACCTCGCAGTCGTACGTCGCCATGTGCAGCAGCACCTTGTGGGGCACGGGCGGGTTCGAGAGATCGCCGCTCAGCAAGTGGTTCATGTAGCCCTGGGGCTCGGCACGATCCCAGAGTTGCTGGTCGAGCCCGAGGATGAGCTGCTCGTCGAGGATGTCGGGATACGACGCGCGCGAGAGAGCCAGGAACGGATTGAAGTCGATGCTGCGGTGGAGGAGCGTGCTGTAGTTGGCGCCGGGCACCGCGAGGAAGCCGCGCTTGAAGTCCTCGGCGATCGACATGATCGCCACGCCGAAGATGCCGCCCTGGCTGCCGCCCGAGTAGTAGACCTCGCTGGTGTCGATGATCGCCGCCGCGGGCGAGCCGAAGTGGAACGCCGGGTTCGAGTTGAAGCCGTTCACCGGGTCGACGAGCAACCGCCCCAGCAGCAGGTGGTTGAGGAACCCCTGGTGCAGCCGCTCGGGGATGTTGTGGAACTTGGAGTAGTCGGCGATCGCCGGAATGATGCCCGGGACGAGATCGGGGTCGGACATGCCCTGCATGTCGACGGCCGCGATCACGAAGCCGTAGAGGTTGGCCAGCGGGGAAAGCGTGCCCAGCTGATAGCGGGTTCCCAGGAGTCCGTGTCCCCACAGCGTCGGGCGTGCGGGCCGCGGCGCGCCGCCGACGTTGACCGCCCAGTGCGGCACGTCGACGACGAACGGCACGGTGGCGTAGCCGTTCTGGCGCGGCACGCCATCGACCAGGTTGAGGCGCGAGCCGGGGGCGTCGGCAGTCATGAACAGCGGCGCCTGGAACGTGCCCTCGATGCGGGCGTAGATGTTGGCGTTCCGACCCACGCCGCCGCCATTGTCGACGCTGGTGACGGTGAACGACGGTGTGCCGAGCGCGAACGCCTGGTCGCGGACGGCGACGATCCAGTCGGTGAGCGCGCTGGTGCTGGCAGTCGTGAAGTCCCACGCCAGCAGCAACGACGCGCGCGGCACGCCGGCGGCGCCGAGCCGTGTGAACACGTCTTCGAACACCGACCTGCGTGCGTCGATCGCCGCGGCACAGGCGGTGCCGCACGCGGCGGTGAGCTCGGCCGTGTCCACGCCGTCACGCAGCGCGCGGAACGCGAGCCGCGGCCGGATCGGCGTGCCCTGCGTGTCGACGAGATCGCGGATTCCGACCAGGTAGCGTGAGGCATCATCGAGCCGGACGCCGGGGCGGATGATCAGCGCCTTCTCCGCGACGTCGGTGGTCTGCGCGTCCATCTCGGCGAAGTGCACGATGTGGTCCCCCGTGGCCGCGGCGACGAGCACGGTGGGATGATCGGCCTCGAGCGAGCGCGGGTACTCGACGTGGGTCGCCACGCCGGAGGCCGCGAGGTCGACCGGGTGCCCGGTGTCGGGGAAGAGCGACAGGATGACCGGGCCTGGGCTGAAGCCGTCGAGGGTGTTCAGGTCGGTGGGGTCGATGTGCTTGCCACTCAGGTTGGCGGGCAGGGCCGTCGGCCCGTAGTTGACGCGCAGCCCCGTCGGCGTGCTCGCGTCGGGACGCAGGAAGTACGACGACGGAAAGGGGAGCGCGCAGCGCTCGTCGATCAGGAAGTCGCAGGCCTGCGCCGCATCCACGTGCAGGCCGCAGTACGCGGAGGCCGCGGCGCGCCCGCGCGACCTCTGCCCGAATCCCAGCTCGGCGAACGGGACGTAGTCGAGGCTGCGGCGGCAACCGAGCGTGCCGCCACTCGGCGCGCACTCGCTGACGCAGGAGCGCGCACACGCGCCCCCGAGCAGATGTGCGCGGAGCGCGCCGACGCCGGCGATCGACACGGCTCCGGCGGCCGCGTCGCGGACGTCGATCGCCACCGTGTCGACCTGCCCGGCGAGCGGCCGCAGGCGGACGGTTCCGTTGAGAGTGCCCTGTCGGTCGTACTTCGTGGTGCGCCCGCGGGTGACGAAGCGCTCGGCCGGGAGCTGGAGGTGGTAGACCACCGTCGCCCCGTCCGCAGTCTCGAGCGCGAGGTCGAGTCCGGCGGCAACGAGGCCCGCGGGCGTCAGGCCCGGCCTCGTGACGCTGCCGCGGAAGCGCACCTTCCCGGGGGCGAGGCGGGCCGAGCGGACGGTGCCGCCATCGCAATCGGCGGCGTGGACGGGTGCCGTGCCTGCGCAGGCGGCGAGGACGGCGAGGACGGCGAGCGACGTTCGGAACATGGAACCCCCCGCCGCTGTCCTAACGCGCCCGGCTCCCGGGGAGCAATGTCTTTCGCTACGGACCCTGAGGCGGGGTGAGCGAGCCCACGCGGATCGCCACCATGGTGGTGTGCTGGGCGACGACGTCACCGGGAGACCCCGGCGTGTTGTTGGTGCAGCGGAACTGCACCGTCTGCGGCGTCGAGAACGAGATCGGCAGCACGGCGGACAGGGCGGCCACGCCCACGCCGTCGATGGTGGCCAGCGTCTGGTCGTTCAGGCCGAAGGTGCCGGTGCCGAGGACGATGGCGCAGTAGGCAATGGCGGTGATGGCCGGGTTCGAGTTGTTGAGGCTGGCCTTGGCCGTGACGACATAGCTGCCGGCCGGAAGCGCCAGCTCGGCCAGCGAGAGGAATGTGCCGCCCGAGGGCAGGGGCGTCTCGTCGGCGAAGGTGTGGAAGGCGTCGCTGGGTCCGGTGGGCCCCTGCGGGCCGGTCTCGGCCCAGGTGCGCAGCGTCTCCGTCGGCTTGCAGGTCGGCAGGGTGTTGGCGAGCACGCTCGACGCCCGCAGCTTACCGGTCGAGTTCTTCGAGCAGGCGTAGAAGACGTCGGCCGCGGCGGCCTGTCCGCCGATGCCCGCGAGCACCAGGACGGTGATGATGGTCCGGACGCGTATCATCTGGTGCCCCCCTCGGTCGTGGGACTACGCCCCTACCGCGCTCGTTTGCAAGCTCGTTTTGTCGTTCAGCCTGCCACCGACAGGAGCGCCCGGACGGCTACCGGCACCTCGTCCAACGCACGGACGGTGCGCGCGCCGCCGGTCTGCCCGCCGATGCCGACGAAATGCATCCCCGCCGCGGAGGCCGCGTGCAGGTCGCTCGCCGAGTCGCCGACGTAGACCGCCGCGCCCGGCGTTACGCCGAGGCGTACGAGCGCCAGCTCGAGCATGTCGGGCGCCGGCTTCGGCCGCGGTACGTCGTGGACGCCGACCGCGGTATCGAGCCAGCGCCCGAGGTCGAAGCGCCGCACGATCTCCTGCACCGTCGAGCCGCGGTTGGTCGCCATCGCCAACCGGTGGTGCTGCCGGAGCGTGGCGAGGACGTCGTGCAGCCCGGGCGCCGGGACCATCATGTCGAAGAACGGCTCGTACGAGACCACGTGCGCAACGTCGCGCGCGCGCTGGAGCAGAATCGGATCGGCCCCGAACATCTCCTGGAACACCTGCGGCGCGGCGAGGAAGTGCGCGCGTCGCTCCCACGCCGCGTCCATCGGGTCGAGCCCCATGCGCGCGCGGATGGCGTTGTAGTAGGCGACGTTGGCACGCCACGAGTCGAAGAGCACGCCGTCGCAGTCGAAGATCACGGCCGAGGGCATGGCCCCGTGGTGTACCCGGTGTTGACCGGCGTCGCGAGCGCCGCCTATCAGGGCCCATGACGGAGCCGACGGGATACGTCTTCGGCGGGGGGCACGCCGACGAGCGCGCACGCCTGGCGCTGGTCGAAGCGACGTACGACGAGCAGACCGTCGCCGTCCTTTGCCGCCTCGGCGTCGCGCCGGGATGGCGCTGCCTCGAGGTCGGCGGGGGGAGCGGCTCGATGACGCGCTGGCTCGCCGCGCGGGTGGGGCCCAGCGGACACGTCCTCGTCACCGATCTCGATCTGAGCCTGCTGGCGGACGTCGCGGCGCCGAACGTCGAGGTGCGACGGCACGATGTCGTACGCGACGCGTTGCCCATGGCGGCGTTCGACCTCGTCCACGCGCGCCTCGTCCTCGAGCACATTCCCGAGCGCGACGCCGTCGTACCGAAGCTCGCCGCCGCGGTTCGGCCCGGTGGATGGCTGCTCGTCGAAGATATGGGCTTCCCGCCGCGGGCGTTGATGGACGGGGACGACCCGCGCCAGCTGCGCCTCTCGCGCTGGCAGGCGATCTTCCGCGCGGCGGTCGAAGCGCGCGGCTGGGACATGGGGTTCGGCAACCGCCTGCCCCGGCTGCTGCTGGCCGCGGGCCTCGCCGAGGTGGGCGGCGAGCTGCGGGCGCGTATGTGGCGGGGCGGTGACCCGGCGGCGCAGATCATCCGCCAGGGGCTGCTCCGCGTGCGCGACGGCCTGATCGCCGCCGGTACCATCACCGCCGCCGAGACGGACGCCGTCCTCGAGGTGCTCGACGATCCGACGATGCTCGGGGCGCTGGCCCCGCTCGTCAGCGCCTGGGGCCGTCAGCCCTAGCGCGGCCGCCGTCGCACGAGGTTCCAAGCCGCCGCCACGGTCACCCCGGCAAGGAGGAAGACGCAGGGCAGCACGGGAATCCGGTAGCGGAGCTTCGCGTAGAAGAGGGCGTAGCCCAGCGCGTACGTGACGCTCACCGCCACCAGCAGGACCGTCGCGGCGCGGTTCCGGCGCCAGGCGAGGGGAAGACCCACCAGGGCCAGCACCATCTCGAGGCCGAACGACAGTGCGCTCACCTGGTCGCGCAGCCCCGACGGGAAGCTCGCCTCCGCGGGGAGGCGCGTATCCTCCTCATGGAGAACCGCACGGCGTTCGTGGCTGTCCGTCCACAGGCGGGTCGGGTAAGGTTCCCAGAAGTGAGCGAATTCGTCTCCGAGCCGCCGCGCGGCGTTGACCGGATCGCTCCACATGTGGTGGAGGATCGACGCCGTGAGGCCCTCCCTGGCGACCTGGGTACGGTCGACCGGAGCGCCCTGCGTTCCAGCGGTCGAGATCGGCACCAGACGCCCGTGGATGCGATAGTTGCGAACGGTCCACGGTGCGACGGCGAGGATGCAGCCGAGCGCGACGGCGACGAGGTGCGACATGTTGCGGCGCGACGTGCATGCGGCCACCCACAGGCCGACGACCGGGACGAGCACCAGCGCCACGGGTCGCAACAGCGCGAGCACGCCAAGGAGGATTCCCACCATCAGGGACCATCGAACGCGACCCTGGGTCGCACGCCACGCGGTGAGGAGGGCGACCAGCAGCACGACCGTCGCCACGGCCTCCGCGTAGAGGAGGGCGCCGCTCACGACCATCAGCGGGTCGAGCGCATAGAAGACGCCCGCCACGCGCGCGGTCCGCGCGCCGAAGAATCGCCGTCCGAGCCGGAGGAGCGGAACGACGCCGAGCCCGGCCAGCACCGCCTGTGCCGCGCGGATCAGCACGACGTGGTCGGGCCACGGCGCGCCGAGGAACGCGAGCACGACCGGATAACCCGGCACGTTCGCGTACGAGGTGTCGAAACCCTCGCCGCCGAGCAGACGGCGCGCCGCATCCAGGTAGATCGCCTCGTCCACGAAGTGCAGCGATCCGCCGAGCCAGAACGCGGCGACCAACCGCGCCGCGACGGCGACCGCGACGAGGCCGACGAGCCAGCGCCGCTCGTCGTTCACGGCTGAGCCCCGATGGACGTCTCGGTCGTCATCCCCGCCTACAACTGTGCCCGAGACCTCGGTGAATGTCTCGCGGCGCTCCGCGCGTCGACCCTGCCGCCCGCCGAGGTGGTGGTCGCCGACGACGCGTCGACCGACGACACGGCCGCCGTTGCGGCGGCCATGGGGGCGCGGGTCGTCCGGCTCGCGGCGAACGCCGGGCCGGCGGCGGCCCGGAACCGGGCCGTCGCGGAGACGCACGGCGACGTGCTCTTCTTCGTCGACGCGGACGTCGCGGTCGCCCCGGACGCGGTGGCACGTGTCGCGGCGACGCTCGCGCGCGACCCGGAGGTCGCGGCGGTCTTCGGCTCGTACGACACGGCGCCCCGTGCGCCCGGGCTCGTATCCCAGTTCCGGAACCTGCTCCATCACTTCGTGCACCAACACGGCGCCGCGGAGGCCTCCACGTTCTGGGCGGGATGCGGCGCGGTCCGTCGCGCCGCCTTCGACGCCGTGGGCGGATTCGACGAGCGCCCCGTGCGGCGGTTCATCGAGGACATCGACCTCGGCTATCGCCTGCGACGCCACGGCTTCCGCATCCGTCTCGACCGCGGGCTCCTCTGCACGCATCTCAAGCGCTGGACACTCGGGTCGATGGTGCGGACCGACCTCCTCTATCGCGCCGTGCCATGGACGCGGCTCATCGCGGAGAGCGGCACGGCGCCAGCCGACCTGAATCTCCGCGCCGACCAACGGGCGAGCGTCGCGTTGGTGGGACTCGCCGCCGCGCTGCTGCCGCTGGCCGTGCTGCATCGGGGCCTCGCGGCGTGCGCAGCCCTGGCCCTGCTCGTGGTCGCCGCGCTGAACCGTGCGCTCTACGCCTTTCTCCGCCGCGAACGTGGGACGGCGTTCGCGCTGGCGTGCGTTCCGCTCCACGTCCTGCACTTCGCCTGCAGCGGCCTCGGCTTCGTCTATGGTCGCGCCGTTCCGCGAGGGACGCCGTGAGCACCGTCGTCATCGGCGCCGGTCCGTCGGGGCTGACCGCGGCCAGGGAGCTCGTCCGCCGCGGGCGGACGCCCATCGTGCTCGAGAAGGAAGCGCTGGTGGGCGGGCTCGCACGCACGGAGAGCTACCGCGGATTCCACTTCGACCTGGGCGGACATCGCTTCTTCACCAAGGTGCCCGAGGTGGAGGCGATGTGGCGCGAGACGCTGGGCGCCGACTTCATCCGCCGCCCGCGACTGTCGCGCATCTTCTACTCGGGCCGCTTCTTCCACTACCCGCTGCAGCCATGGAACGCGATCGCCGGCCTCGGGCCGGTCCAGGCGGTCCTGGTCGGGATGAGCTACCTTCGCTGGCAGATCCGTCCCTACCTGGAGGAGGAGACCTTCGAGCAGTGGGTGACGAACCGGTTCGGGCGTCGCCTCTTCCGCACCTTCTTCAAGACGTACACGGAGAAGGTGTGGGGCGTGCCGTGTACCGAGCTGAAGGCGGAGTGGGCGGCGCAGCGGATCAAGGACCTCTCGCTCCGCACCGCGGTCCTCAACATGTTCCTTCGCCCGCGCGCGACGATCCGCACGCTGATCGACGAGTTCGACTACCCGCGGCGCGGCCCCGGGATGATGTGGGCTGCCGTCCGCGCTGCAGTCGAGGAGGGCGGTGGCACCGTGCGGACGGGCGCCGACGTCGTCTCGCTGCGCCGCGAGGGCAATCGCATCACCGCGGTCGTCGTCGCCGCGGACGGGCGGACCGACGCGATCCCGGCCACCGACGTGATCTCGAGCATGCCGATCACCGAGCTGGTGGCGCGGATGGACCCGCCCGCGCCGCCGGAGGTCCGCGCCGCGGCGGCGCGGCTCACGTACCGCGACTTCCTCACCGTCTGCCTGATCGTCCGCGGGACGGCGCTCTTCCCCGACAACTGGATATACGTGCACGATCCCGGCGTTCGGGTCGGCCGCATCCAGAACTTCGGAAACTGGAGCCCGGACATGGTACCCGATGCCGCCCGCAGCAGCCTCGGGCTCGAGTACTTCTGCGCCGAGGGCGACGACCTGTGGCGGATGGCGGACGCCGATCTCGTCGCGCTCGCCACGCGCGAGCTGGAGCACATCGGCCTCGTGCGTGGCGCGGACGTCGAGGATGGCTGCGTCGTGCGCGTGCCGAAGGCGTATCCCGTCTACGACGCGAGCTACCGCGATCACCTCGCCGTGGTTCGGGGATGGGTCGACGGCCTCGCCAACGTCCAGACGATCGGCCGCAACGGCCTCCACCGCTACAACAACCAGGATCACGCCATGGTCACCGGCATGCTCGCCGTGCGGAACCTGCTCGACGGGGAGACGCACGACCTCTGGAGCGTCAACACCGACCAGGAGTACCACGAGGAGGTGCGCTCGCCGGTGCTGGAGGCGGTGCTGTCGCAGGTGTTCGCCAAGCTCGACCGCCGAGCGCTGGGCACGGCCCTCGGCGCGGTCACCGGCATCGTGCTCGCCGTCGTCACGGCGGTGCTGGTGGGATGGCAGGACGCGCCGTTGTCACCCTACGTCGAGCTCCTCGGGCAGTATTTCCCGGGATACGCGGTGACGCCCCTCGGTGTCCCGCTCGGCCTCGGCTACGGCTTCGCGGTCGGATTCCTCTCCGGCTGGACATTCGCCCTGTTGCGCAACACGGCCACATTCCTCTACGAGCGGATCGTCCAGCGCCGCGCGGAGGTCGTCGCGCTGCGCGACATCCTGGACTACGTGTGAGCGATCCCCGCATCCGCATCCTCCGCCTCAACGCGACGCTCACCGGCGTCGGCGCCGGGGTCGTGGCTGCGCTCGGGCTCTTCGTCGCGACCAACTGGCTGCTGTTGAAGGGGGGCGAGCCGGGCGAGCCGATCGGACCGCACCTGGTCCTGCTGGCGCAGTTCCTCCCCGGCTACCGGATGAGCGTCGCGGGGAGCTTCATCGGCGCCGCGTGGGCGTTCGTGTGGGCGTTCGCCGCCGGCTACGGGGTGAGCCGCATCTACAACCTGCTGGTGAGGAATCGGGAGGCGCCGTGAGCGCGACGCTACCGCCGCTCTCGGTCGTCATCGCCACCACGCAGCCGTGGCCCGAGATCCGCGCGACACTCGATTCGCTTCTCGGCCAGGCGCGAGCGATCGGCGCCGAGGTGATCGTCGCCGACGGGGACGGCCGTGGCCTTCCGGAGCCTCCCGCCGTCGCCGACGTAGTGCGCGTGCGGGAGCCCGGAGCCTCGGTCTTCCGTCTGCGGGCGCTCGGCCTCGCCCGCGCCCGCGGCGAGGTCGTCGCGGTGACCGAGGACCATTGCCGGGTGCGGCCCGGCTGGTGCGCGGCGGTGGTGGCAGCCCACCGTCGCCATCCCGAGGCCGGCGTGATCGGCGGCGTGGTCGAGAACGGTGCGTCCCGGAGCCTCGTCGACTGGGCGCAGTTCCTCGTCGCCAATGGACCATTCATGCCCCCTGTGCAGGTCGGGCCCACACGGCGGGTCTCGGGGCAGGCGAACCTGTCCTACAAGCGCCGGGCGCTGCCGCCGGGCGTGCCGGAGCGCGGCGTCATGGAGATGCTGTACACGCGAGCCCTCGCCGATGCGGGCGAGACCCTGCGCATCGACGACACGCTCGTCGTCGACCACGTGCAGTCGGTCGGCGTCCGCGGCTCGTGCGCGCTCAACTACCACAACGGCCGGTCGATCGCCGGCTTCCGCCTCGCGCAGATGGGGATGCTCGAGCGGCTCGCACGGCTGGGTGGCGTGGTGATCCTGCCGCCCTATCTGCTGGCGCGGACGCTGGCGACGGTGGTCGCCAAGCGCCGGCACCTGCGCGAGGCATTGGCGAGCGTGCCGTTCCTCTGCCTGTTTCTCTGTTGTCACGCGGCCGGCGAGGCGGTTGGCTACGTCGCCGGGCCGGGCGCGAGTCCCACCCGCCTCGCCTAGCCCGTCAGCTCCTCGTAGCAGGCACGGGTCGCACGTGCCGTCTCGTCCCAGTGGAAACGTGCGGCGCGCTCGAGGCCGAGGCGTCGGCGCTCCGCGGCGAGCGTGGGGTCGCCGAGCAGGCGACGCATCGCTGCGGCGAGCGCGGCGACGTCGCCGGGCTGCACCAGCTCGGCGGCGCCGCGGAGGTTCTCGGCGAGCGAGGACGAGTCGGTGGCGATCACCGGCGTGCCGCACGCCATCGCCTCGAGCGGCGGGAACCCGAACCCCTCCGCCAGCGATGGATAGACGAAGAGCCGCGCGCCCGCGTAGAGGTCGACGAGGCCGTCCTGCGAGACGTAGCCCGGACGGTGCACCCGGCCGCGCAGCTCGGGCACGTCGAGACGGGCGAGGAGCCGTTCGTAGTCCCAGCCGAGGCGCCCGACCAGGACTAGGTCCTCCGCGATCGCGCCGTCGAGCACGAGTCGCCGGTAGCTCTCGACCAGCGTCTCCACGTTCTTTCGCGGCTCGAGCGTGCCGACGTAGAGGACGTACGGGCGCGGGTGCGCCGCCGCAGCCGGCCGCGGGCGGAACTCCTCCCCGATACCGGGCACGATGACGCGGACGCGATCCGCCGCCACGTCGGGAACGAGCGTCAGGATGTCCTGGCGGACGGCGGCCGATGGCACGCTCACCAGATCGGCGCGCCTGATGCTGGCGGTCACGGCGCGGAGGAAGAGGGGATTCCGCCGCAGCGGGATGTGGCAGTCAGGGTGGGTGAACATCGTCATGTCGTGGACGGTGATGACGTGCCGCGAACGCCCCCGCACGAGCGGCATCAGGAACGCGGGCGAGTGCACGACGTCCAGCCCGAGGGCAAGGGCGGCCATCGGCAGCAGCCCCTGCTGGAAGCTCAGGCGCGCGACGCGTGGACGCAGTGCCGCCGGTACGATGGTGAAGTTCGGGGGCAGGGCGCCGGCGAGCAGGTCGCGATCCTCGAAGTTCACGAAGAGCGTGTACTGCGACGTATGGTCGATGCGCCCGAGCGCCAGCACGAGGCGCGTGATGTAGTTGTCCACTCCCGTCGCCTGGGGCAGGAGCGCCGTGAGATCGATGCCGACCCGCATGTGCCGCGTGGCTCAGGCCCCCGCCGCGGCCGTCCGGCATCGTCGACGGCGACGCACGAGACGCCAGGTGCCCCACCCGAGGAGCAGAAGCATCATCAGAGCGACGATCGGCGCGACGACGGCGATCACCGTCAGCACGAATGCCGTCACGTCCTCCAGGACCGACAGCACCGGGTTGGCCATGCCCGCGGTCAGCGCGGTGCTGCCGATGCGCACCTTGGCCTTGGCGGCGTGGAGGCCGAAGGCGCTGCCGCCGAGCACCAGGGCGAGGAGCGGGCCCCACGGCGACGCCACCGGGGTGAGCACGGCGAACGCGGCCACCGCCGCCGCGACCGGGCGGAGGCCCGTGCTCACCGCGTCGAGCGCGTGGTCGAGGAGCGGAATCTTGTCGGCGGCGAGCTCGACGAGCGTGGCCACCACAAGCGCGATCAGCGTCGCGTCGTTGCCCAGCCACGCGACCTCGGGGCGGAGCGTCAGCAGGCCCGCGCGCGTGGCCAGGCCGAGCGCCAGGAGCGGCAGGAAGGCCCGCAGGCCGCATGCGGCCGAGACCACGACGCCGGCGGCCAGCGCGAGGGGGACGTTCCAGGTGACCGAGGCGTCCATCGAGCGGAGAGGGTGCCGCAGCTCGCCGGCGGTGTCGAGGCCCGCGGATTGCCGTCAAGAAGTATCGACCGCTCCCGGGGGCGCCTGGTACAGTTTCCTACGATGCGATTCGTCTCGCTGCTCGTCCTTGTCGCCACGGTCCTGGCCGCGCAGGGCGCCCGCGCTCAGGTCACGGACTTCGAGCTCTACCGCATCGTCGACGTCGGCGTCACCGCCGTCGACCTGAACCTGCCCCCGGACAGCGATCCGTTCTCGCTGCCGGGGGAGAGCGCGCCGATCCTCTCCAGCGGCGGCACCGTGTCGTTCGATCAGAGCGCGGCCTCGGGGGGCGCCAGCGCCATGGCCTCCGGGCTCGTCCAGTATCTCGTCTCCGGCTCCTCGGTCTCGCTGACCGGAACATTCCACGAGCAGACGGAGGGCGCCGGGACGGCGGTCGGACGGGCGGAAGTCGACGCCGTGTTCAAGATCAGCTGGCGGGCGACGGCGCACGTGCCCTACCGCATCACCGGTTCCGTGCAGACGTCGAAGTCGCTCGTGTACCTGACGGACTTTCTCGCCTGCCAGTACGGCGGCACGACGCTGTCGGGCCTGCCTGATCTCCAGATCGGCAGCCCGACCGAATTCGAGCGGACCAGCGAGATCTTCCCCGGCGAGACGGCCGACATCTCGTGCCGGCTGACGCATGCCATCGCCTCCGGCGATCAGGGCGACTTCAAATGGAACGTCTCGGTGACCTTCGGCACCGGCGAGGGACCGGGGGTCACGACGACCACGCTGCCGAAGAAGGCCTGCAAGAAGTCGTGCACCAAGGCGCTCAGGGAGTGCCGCGCGAGCTGCGGCGGGACGCGGAAGGAGAAGCGCGCGTGCCGCAAGTCCTGCCAGCAGCGGCGTAAGCGCTGCGGCACCGCAACCGCCTGCGTCCTGCCCGAGAGCTGAACCCCGCATCCGCCGTGCGGTTGAGACCCGGGCCGTCCGCGGGGAGGATCGTCATCATGCGGACGGCTTCGACGATCATCGCGCTGGCGCTCGTGCTGACGGCTACGGCCGTCGCCTGGGCGGGGGAATGTCAGCAGACGTGCACCACGACCGCGCGCACCTGCTCGCAGGCGGCAGTGACCGAGTTCAAGAGCTGTCGCGCCGAGGCTCGCGCCACGGTGACCGGCCGCGAGCGGCGCGACGCGATGCACTCCTGCCGTGACGCGTACCGGACGGCGCAGAAGGCGTGTATCGGCGACCTCCGCACCTGCCTCCACGCGTGTCCCGTCACGCCCGCGGACACGTGCAAGCGCGACTGCGTCGCGACCGGGTTCACCTGCGCCAAGACGGCGGTCGCCGACGGCCGCACCTGCGCCCAGACGTGCGCGCCCGGCCGGACGAAGTTCCGCTGCCTGGCCGACTGCTTCAAGCAGGTGGCGACGGCCGTCCGCGAGTGTCGCACGACGGTCGGCACGTGCCTCCGCGCGTGCAGCTCGCCCGCTGCCGCGTTCGTCGACTGATCGTCAGGGCACGGGACCGCGCCACGGTCGCAGCCGGGGGATCACCCGCGGCACGTGGCGGCAGTAAGCCCGGTAGCTCTCGCCGAAGCGATCGGCCAGCTGCGGCTCCTCGATCAGCGGGATGTAGACGAGGTTGATCCCGAGGAAGATCGCCGCCCACGCCGCGTGCGGCAGCGACAGCAGCAGCGCCGCCTCGGCGAACAGGATCAGCACCACGCCCGAGATCATCGGGTTCCGCACCCAGCGGTAGGGCCCGCGGACGACGAGGCGCCGCGGCGGGTCCCACGGCGCCAGCGTTCCCTTGCCCTCGCCGACGAAGCGCCCGAGCGACGCGACGAAGAGCGCGAGGCCGATCCCCAGGAGGACGAGACCCGCCGCCTGGATCAGGAGGCCCGCCGGTCCGGTCCCGAGCGCCGCGACCACGCCGTAGCGCCGCGCGATCCAGCGCGGAACAAGGACCGCCACCGTGAACGGCAGGATCGCGATCGAGACCAGGTGGCGGAGCCACATCACCGTGACGGCTGTCTAGCCCTCTGGCGGCTCCACCGAAAGCCCCGCAGACTCCCGCTAACCCGAGGCGACCGAGGGGACGACATCGCTCCCGTGCCGGTCGCCGGTGGAGCGTTCGACGCCCGATCGGGCGTCCCGGATGAAGGCAAGTTCGGCCTGGAGGACCAGTGTGCGCCGCGCTTTCAGCAGTGGAGCGGGATCGTAGAACAGTGGCGACGTCGGCGCGCGGTCCATGCCGTCGCCATGCAGGGTGGCGAGCTCGCTGGTCACCGCGTCCTCGCGGGCCTTCAGCAGACGGTTCCGGTCACTTTCCGAGAGCCGATCGAGAAACACCATCCGCTCCCAGGTGTCCTTGTCGCGTCCGCGCCCGCCTGCGAGCCAGCGGTCGAAGGCCTTCGCCCCGGCTTCCGTCAGGCGATAGGGGATTCGCCGCGGGTCGACGCCCGGTGGATTCGAACCGACCGTGACGAGTCGACATTCGTGCAGGCGCCCGAGCTCCCGATAGACGTTGCCGGCGCTCATCGCGATGCCGGTGCGCTCCTTGTACTGGACGATCAACTGATAGCCGTGGCGCTGTCGCCCGTCACGCAGGAGACCGAGTACGACGTGTCTGAGCATTGCCCCCCTCCTTCGGCGATGTGCGATCGTGTTAGTCGTGGCCGGTATCGCGTGTCAAGGCTAGCAGCCTAGTTGTCTGCTCTCATATCATTGCGGCGGCGAGTAGTTCGGTGCGAGGTCTTCCGGAACGGAATAGTCTGCGCCGGATGGCGAGGGGAGCGTCTGGTTCGGGTCGTCGCCAGCGTGCTACGAGGCGTGCGGGTCCGACGATCGGACCGGAACAGTGAGGGAGCGAATGCTCGCCCTGCTTCGTACGGTGAGCGCGAGGCACCATGTCGCCGCGCCGGGTCGGTTGGCGCTGATGATCGGGGGAATCGCCAGCGGCGTCGCGCTGATCGCCGCCCTGGGAATCATCAACGGCAGCGTCATCGCGACCTTCCGATCCACCCTGGAGAAGGCGTCGGGGAAGGCGGCACTCCAAGTGACCCTGGGGACGGGCGAGGTGGGGTTCGACGAGGGGCTCGCGGCCGTGATTGCTCGCGACCCCGCGGTGTACCGGGCCTTCGGGCTGACCCGGGGAACCCTCGTGGCGACCGATGGCTCCGCGGAGGTCCTCCAGCTCTTCGGCATCGACCTGACCAGCGACGCGCTCGAATCCTACGACGTCGCGGTGACCGGAGGTGAGCCGGACGCCATCGAAGTCCTCAACGACATCCGGTCGGTCTTCGTCACCGAGCAGTACGCCGGGCGTCGAGGCCTTCGTGTCGGCGACGTCGTGAAGTTCGCGACTGCGACCGGAGCTCGAGAGCTTCGTGTTCGCGGACTCCTTCGCCCGGAGGGAATCGCCACCGTCTTCGGCGGCAATCTCGCGGTGATGGACCTTCCTGCGGCGCAGCGACTCCTGGGCAAGGAGCAACGGGTGGATCAGATCGACATCCTGCCGCAGCCATCCGTCGACACGGCCACGCTCGCCGAGCGGCTCGCGCGGCAGCTGCCGGCATCCCTGAGCGTCGCGCGCCCGGCGTTTCGAGGCGAGCGGTTCGAACGGGTCGTCGGCGCCTTCCAGGCGTTGCTCGACGGGCTGAGCCTGCTCTGCCTGCTGGCCGGTGTCTTCATCGTCTACAACACGGTGTCCACCGCCGTTTCGCAGCGCGGACGTGACCTCTCGATCCTCATGACCCTCGGGGCGGCACGCTGGACGATCTTCGCGGTGGTGATCGTCGAGGCGATCATCGTCGGGCTCGTCGCCTCGGCGATGGGGATCGCGATCGGACTCGGGCTGGCGCACGTCCTCTTGTCGTTGGTGGCGAACAGCATGGGCGTCATCTATCAGGCGCGATTCGAGGTCGATCGCCTTTCGATCCCGTGGAACAGCGGGCTCTGGTACGTGATGGTCGGGACGATTGCCTCCGTCGCCGCCGCCGCCGTCCCGGCCTGGAGGGCGAGTCGTCTTGATCCACTTGAGCTGCTTCGGGCAGACGCCCGGGAGCGACTCGCGATCGGGTCGCCCAATCGCGTCCTACTCGCGATCGCGGTGTGCCTCCTCGCAGTAGCCGCCCTCGCCATCCGGCTCGAAGAGGACATGCAGTCCGTCACGTGCGGAAACGTCGGGGCGATGCTGCTCTGGCTGTCGGCGATCGTGCTGGCGATTCCGATCATGAGCGGCGTGACGGGCATCCTGCGGTGGGCGCTGCCCGTGGTGTTCGGCTTCGTCGGTCGCATTGCGACGGAAGGGCTTCGGCGATCCCCCGGTCGTACGGGCGTGACCACCGCGGTGATCGCCCTCTCGCTGACCTTGGCCGTCACGGTGTCCTCCGTGGCGCGCAGCTTCCGGGAATCCGAGCGGAGCTGGTTCATCCTGATGGGGGATCTCGTCGTCTCCGCCGTCGCGACGGAGGGGGGGTGGCTGGAGACACCGCTCGCCGCCGAGGTCGGGGTGCGGTTGAAGGCGATCCCCGGCGTCGCGCGCGTCGAGACCTATCGCGTGCTTCCGGGCCAGCCGTTCCGCGACTCGCGCATTGCGGTGGTGGCCGTGAGTCCGGGGTTCGTCGACACGCCGCAATTCCGGCGACAGATCGTCGGGGGCGAGCCCGAACGGGCGGTCCGTGCGCTGTCCGACCGAAGTGGAGTGGTCGTCTCCGACAATCTGGCGCAGCGATTCGGGGTCGGCGTCGATGACGACATCGAGCTCCCGACGCCGGCAGGCATGGAGCACTTCCGGGTCACTGCCGTCGTCGCTGCGGACTACAGCGGCGATCAGGGGTCCGTCATCATCGATCGGGAGCGATTCGTCGCCCTGTGGCAGGACGGCCTGGTCAGCCACTTCAACGTGTTCCTGGCACCGGGGACGAACCTGGAGACCGCCCGCGCGGCTGCCGTCCGGGCGCTGGGTGGCGACTACGTCGTGAAGGTGCTGACCGTGCCGCAGACGCTCGCCTACCACCAGAGCATGGTGGATCGCGCCTTCGTCTTCACCTACGCGATCCAGCTGCTCGTCGTGGTGGTCACGCTCGCGGGCATCTTCGACCTCCTGACGACGCAGGTGATCGAGCGCCGCCGGGAAGTGGGTGTGCTCCGTGCGCTCGGGGCGGATGAGCGCCAGGTGGCGCGCGCGATCCGCCTGGAAGCGACGGTCATCGGCGCGGCGGGCGCGCTGCTGGGGAGTCTGCTTGGCGCAGGGACGTCCCTCCTGTGGGTGCGGGTGAACTTCCGGATTCTGATCGGATACGTCCTCGAGCACCATTTCGCCGTCATGACGGCGGCATGGTGCGTCGTGCTCGCCGCGGCGGTCGCTATGGTTTCGGGGTCGCTTGCGGCGCGGGGGGCGCTTCGGGCACCGGTGCTCGAGAGCCTTCGCTCCGAGTAGCGACGGCATCCCGGTCGGCGAGGTACCAGGTGTTGCGGCATCTGGCGGAGAAGAGATTGGCGTCCCGAACCCGGAGGTCCTTGCAGCCGCAGGTGTTGAATCGCAGACCCTCGTCAGCGGCGAGCCGGGCGATCAGCTGGTACGTCTCGAGTTTCCGGGCGAGCGGCACGCTGAATGCCGTCCCCCCCTCCATCGGGGCCTTCTCCGAGAGATGCCGCCAGGAGGCGGCGAGGAGGGCTACTCGCCTCAGGCGTCGCAGGTAGCGTCCCCAGGCGAACACGTACGTTGCGGTGATGGCCCAGGCGCCGCGCGTCGCGGCCGCGCCGATGATCGTGCGCAGAGCGGCGGGCTCATCGTCCAGCTCCGGAAAGAGCGGATCCAGGCGAACCGCGACCGTGAGCCCGCTCGCGGCGAGTCGCTCGACGTTGGCCAGGCGATCGACGGCACGAGGGCACCCGGGCTCGAGGATGCGATTCCGTACGTCGTCGAGACTGGTCACCCCGATGGCCACCCCTTCGATCTGCTGCCGATGCTGGGCAAGGAGAGCGACGGTGTCATCGGGGATGACGCCTTTCGTCACGATGCCGATCGTCGTTCCTTTCGGAAGCAGGTGAGCGAGGAGCGAGTGGGTCGCGGCGACGGCTTGTGGCGCGAACGGATCGCTCGCCGGACTCAGGAAGAGCGAGGGTGGCGCCGCGAGCGCAGGAAGCTGCGAGACGTCGAGCGGGGTTGGTCGCGATGCCCGTCGCCGACGCGCGCCGATCTCCGCGAAGGGACAATAGAGGCAGCCGAAGGTGCAGCCCGCCGTCAGGTCGGCGACGTGCATGGCGCAGAAGCGTGGCTCGAATTCGATCGCCAGTGCCGCACGGTTCCCCACCTCACAGGACATGCCGTGGCTCCCTCTCCATCGGAACGTCGTCGGGGTCGGTGACGTCGATGTCCTCCACGATGCGCCCATCCGCCAGACGAAGCACCCGATCGCCGTAGGCTGCACAGACGGGATCGTGCGTCACCATGAGGACGGTGACTCCGAGCTGCTCGGCGTTCTGCCGCAGAAGCCTCATGATGGCATGGCTCGCCACCGAATCGAGGTTGCCGGTGGGCTCGTCAGCCAGGAGGACCCGCGGGTTGGTGACGAGGGCGCGGGCGATCGCCACACGTTGCATCTCGCCGCCGGAGAGTTCCGTCGGCTTGTGGTGCCGACGATGGAGGAGGTCGACGAGCGCGAGCACCCGATCGGTCTGCTGCCTGATACTGCGGGTCGAATGTCCGTCGAGCAGCAGGGGAAGGCCGACGTTCTCCCCGGCATCGAGATAGGGGATGAGGTGGAAGAACTGGAACACGAAGCCGAGCTCCCGGCGGCGCATGATGGCGGACTCCCGGTTCGTCAGTCGCGATACCGGGCAGTCGTGCAGATAGACCTCGCCGTCGGTCGGTCTGGTCAATCCAGCGAGCAGATGGAGCGCTGTACTCTTTCCCGAACCACTTGGCCCCATGATCGTGCAGAACTGGCGTGACGGCACGTCGAGCGAGAACTCACGAAGCGCGTGGACCTCGGTCGGCCCTTCGCCGAAGACCTTCGTGACGGCGCTGAACCGGATCATGGTCGCCCCTTCGAACGGGTCGAGCGGACGATCGTGCCGCTCCGACCCGGTTCGAGCCGGAGCAGATCCGCCTCGACGACGTCGAGCCATGCGAGGTCGGTCCGCACCCGCATGTCGGCTTGCAGCAGCAGGAGGTTCGTCACGAAGGCGTCCTCGACGCCCTCCTGGAGGATCGCCCGGCGCTTGGTCAGACGCGCGAGGTGCTGGAGGTAGATCGCACGCTGGCTCTTGATCAGGGCCAGCGTCTCCTGGCGCCGTGACTCCGTGAGGAAGAGCAGCTTGACCGATAGTTCGTCGCGCAGTGGGCGCGGTGCGTCGCCGGGCGGCAGGAGAAGCCAGTCGTCCAGCGTCTGGCGGCCGTGCTCCGTGATCCGATAGATCTTGCGGCTCGGGCGTCCACTCTGGATCTGCTCGGTGAACGCGACGAGCCCGGCACGTTCCAGGCGATCGAGCGTCCGGTACAGCTGACCGAAGTTCAGGCTCCAGAAGTCGCCATACAGCGTGTCGAAGTCCGTCTTGAGCTGATAGCCGTGAGCGCCGTCGACTCGGCCGGAGATGAGACCGAGTATCGCGTACTGAACGGTGTCCGTTGCCATGCGGTACCTCGGGCATCGACACGATGCCGTTCTTGCGCGGTCGAGATTTGTCACGCCATTTCGTAAGGCTTGGCGTGACAACGGCGGTCACAATGTGTCTCGGGCATTGGCCGCAGGTGCCCCGGGCAGACGACTGGGGCGGTTCCTAGCCACCGGGCGGGTCCGGCAGTAGCCCGTGCCGGCGCTCGGGGGGCAGCGCTCTAGGCGCTCAGATTCTGGTCCGCCGGCGTCGCCGTGAAGCACGGGTAGGTGGCGTTGTCTGACTGACAGCAGCCGGCGCGCGCCGACGGGGCGAGGGCGAGGATGACCGCGAACACGACGGCGAGGCGCACCATGGCTCGACTCCCTTCGAGAGCTAGAACCCTAGGAGCCTCGACCCGAAACCGTCAATCGCATGTTCAGGGGAGGCGTTGCACGAGCGCCACGAGCTGGTCGGTGCACAGCCTCACGGCGAAACTCATCGATCCCCCATCAACCCGGGTCGCCGGAGCTGCTACAGTCGCGACGATGTTCTCGGCCCACGACCTCGAGGAACACCGTCCGGCCCTGAGCGGTCACTGCTATCGCATGACCGGCTCGGTCGCCGTCGGTGGGCGCCACGCCCTCGACCCGCAGGACCACGGCTTCATGTACGGCTGGAGCTTCTACGACCCCGACGGTCATCACTGGGAGGTCCTGTGGATGGACCCCAAGACGATCGCGCAGTGAAGGAGGACACGACGATGCCGAACCCCGTAGTGCATTTCGAGATCATGGCTGGGAGGAATGTCGAGACGGTACGCCGCTTCTACGCCGACGTCTTCGAGTGGACGATCGATGCCGACAACCCGATGAAGTACGGCGTCGTGACGCCCGTCGCCCCGGGCATCGGCGGTGGCATCGCCGAGGCGCAGAGCGGGCAGAGCTCCGTCACCGTGTACGTGCACGCCGACGACCTGCCCGCGACGCTGGCGCGGATCGAGGCCCACGGCGGAACGACGACGATGCCGCCGATGGACATCCCGTTCGCCAAGATCTCGATCGCGATGTTCAAGGATCCGGCCGGCAACCAGATCGGTCTCGTCAAGCCGTGGATGTGATGCGACGAGGCGTAGGAGAACCTCATGACTTATGTCGATGGATTCGTGATTCCCGTGCCCAAGCGCAACGCCGCCGCCTACCGCCGCATGGCGCGCGCGGCGGGTCGGATCTGGCGCCAGCATGGTGCGCTCGCCTATCGCGAGTGCGTCGCCGACGACGTGAAGTCCGGGAAGTGGACGTCGTTCCCGCAGGCCGTGAAGCTCAAGCCGAACGAGGTCGTCTGGTTCTCGTGGATCGTCTACAAGTCGCGGCGCCACCGCGACCAGGTGAACGCGAAGGTCATGAAGGATCCGCGCCTCGCCGCCCAGATGGACGCGAAGCGGATGCCTTTCGACGGCAAGCGGCTCATCTACGGCGGCTTCAAGATCGCCGTCGACCTCTGACCTCAGGTGCGGACGTCGGCGATCACCCCGAAGTGGTCGCTCGGGAACACGCCGTCGACCGATTCGTCGAGCACGACGCGGGCGTGCTCGACGCCGCCGCGTCCCTCGCGGGGATGACCGACCCAGACGTAGTCGATCCGGCGCGTGGGCTCGCTCGAGAGCGCGGCGTAGGTGTTGCGGTTGTCCCACGTGTGGCCCGGGCCGCCGTCGCCGCCGAGCCGCCAGGCGTCCTGGAAATAGACGCTCTGTCCGGCGAGCGACGTGAGGCCGGCCAGGTAGCGCATCTCGGTCGAGTCGGGCTCGGCGTTCATGTCACCGACGACGATCGGGGGCAGCGTCGACGTCTCGCCGGCCAGATCGCGGGCGAAGCGGGCGACGGCGAGGACCTGCCGCTCACGCACCCAGCCGTGGTCGAGCTTCCAGTTGAGATGCGTGCTCGCGAAGGGGAGGCGGCCTTCGGGGGTATCGACCAGCGCGCCGATGATGCTGCGACGCTCGCCGGTCTCCGCCCCGGGGAGCGGCTCGACGGCGACGTTCGCGAGCGGCCAGCGCGCCGCGATCACGTTCCCGAACGCGTCGGCGTTCGGGTGGTCCGGCCCGAGCGGCCCGCCATGGGCATCGCTCCAGCGCCACGCCGCGCCGAACGCCCACTCGTAGCCCAGCCCGTCGAGGATGGCCGCCGCCTGGTCGAAGCCCTCGTGGCGCACGATGATCTCCTGCAGGCCGATCGCGTCGGGCCGCAGCTCGGCGATGGCCTGGCGGATGAGCGTCATGCGCTCCTCGAACGGTGGCGAGATGTTCCAGCAGTTGAGCGTGAGGACGCGGAGCATCCGGTTCGTCTAGCGGACGGGGCCCGTCGTCGCCAGGGAACGTCGAGAGACCGTGCGAGAGGCGGGAATCGACGCGTCATCGCCTCCCGGAACTGGGAAGGCGCTCCTCCGATGATCGAGGCGGCGGCCGGGCAGGCGGTTTGCTTGTATGGCCTACACCCATCACGAGCGGCTGTCCGCCCTCGACGACAGCTTTCTCGAACTGGAGGATGGCTCGTCGCACATGCACATCGGCGCCGTCGCGATCTTCGAGGCGGGGCCGTTGCGGACGGTGGACGGCGGTATCGACGTGGACCGCATCCGGGCCAGCATCGAGGCGGGGTTGCATCGCATCCCGCGCTATCGCCAACGGCTCGAGCGGGTCCCGCTGCTCCAGCACCCCGTCTGGGTGGACGACGCCCGGTTCAACCTCGACTACCACCTGCGCCATACCCATCTGCCGCAGCCCGGCGACGTCCGCCAGCTGAAGCGGCTCGCCGCGCGCATCATGTCGCAGGAGCTGGATCGCGGAAAACCGCTCTGGGAGCTGTGGATCGTCGAGGGCGTGCAGCCGGACCACTTTGCCCTCATCACCAAGGTGCATCACTGCATGATCGACGGGGTCGGCAGCGTGGAGCTGACGGGCTCGGTGATGCAGGCGACCGCCGACGCGCCACCGCGGGCGGTGGCGCCGCGATGGGTGCCCCGGCCCGTGCCGTCCCCCGCGGCGCTGCTCGCGTCGGAGCTGGCGCATCGTGCGTGGGCGCCGATCGCCGCACTCGGCGCCGTCCGACGAGCCGTGTTCGATCCGCGCGCGGGCGCCGCGGCGGCGCGCGACGTCGCGTCGGGAATCGTCGAGGCCATCGCGCCGGCGCTGCGGCCGGCGTCGCCCGACGCCGTTCAACGTTCCCATCGGCCCGCACCGGCGGTTCGACTGGGCGACGACGCCGATGGACGCCGTGCGAGCGATCCGGCAACTCGGTGGGACGCTCAACGACGTCGTGCTCGCGGTCCTGGCGGGTGCCCTGCGGCGCTTCCTCCACCGCCGTGGGCTCGACACCGGCAACCTCGACTTCCGCGTCATGATGCCGGTCAACGTCCGCAGCGCCGACACGCGCCGCGCCCTCGGCAACCAGGTGACGATGCTGCTCGCCCGCCTGCCGCTCGACGAGGCGGCGCCACGAGCCCGACTCGATCGTGTGATCGTCGAGACGGCGCGGGCGAAGCGCTCGCACCAGGCCATCGGCGTTCAGGCCATCGAGGAGCTGAGCGACTGGACGTCGCCGACTCTCCTCGTCCAGTTCGGCCGAATGACCGCAGCGTCACGGCCGTTCAACCTGGTGGTGACGAACGTCCCCGGGCCACCCTGTGCCGCCTACATGCTCGGCGCACGCATGACGGCCTGCTTCCCGCTCGTTCCGCTCTACCAGAACCAGGCGCTCGGCGTGGCGCTGTTCTCCTACGACGGACGATTGCACTGGGGTTTCAACGCCGACTGGGACGCGCTCCCCGACCTGCATGACCTGGTGCAGGCGGTCGAGGACGAGGTCGAGGCCCTGGCGGAGGCCGCGGGCGGGGGTCAGGCCGCACGCGTCAGCGCCTCGTCGGTGGGCAGCCGGTAGCCCAGCGGGCGAGGCCCCCGCCGCGACGAGGGCGATCAGCCGCGGCAGGTCACTCACGAAGTCCTGCGCCATGGCGTCCATGGCGCTTGGATGCGGGGCCGGCGCCCGCGCATCCGGACGGGTCGTTTCCCGAGCACCGCACGGCGTGTGCCGGGGCAGACGCCTCGGCCCGGCCCTGCTTGTGACTCAGCCCCTCCCGCCCGCACAGCTGGAAGGTGGGAGTGGTGGTGATGCGGATGTTGCGGGGCCTGATCGGGCTGCTGCTGGCGCTGGGACTCGCCGCAACGGCGAGCGCGGGGACGCCGGTCAGCGGGTTCGTGGACACGCAGGCGCTGGGCGGGCTGAGCGAGCCCACCGGCGTGGGGTTCCTGCCGACCGGCCGCCTGCTGGTCATCCAGAAGAGCGGGGCCCTCAAGATCCAGACGGCTGTCGGCGCCACCACATCGTCCACGCTGATCAACCTCGGCGTGTGCACGACGGGCGAGATGGGCCTCCTCGGCATCGCGCCGGATCCCGCGGTCGCGACGAACGGCTTCCTCTACCTCTACCGCACGAAGAGCACGGGAGACTGCAACAGCGCGAGCGGCCGTGCGAACGAGGTCTTCCGCGTTACGCTGGGGCCCGGCGACACGGTGAACGCGAACTCGCTCGTATCCCTGCTCTCGGGTATCGGGACCGGGCCGAGCGGGAACCACAACGGCGGCGGCATGCGGATTGGCGCCGACGGTCTCCTGTACATCGGCGTCGGCGACCAGAACCTCGGGCCCTCTTCTCCGAACAACCCGGCGCAGAACCTTGGGTCGCTGTCCGGGAAGATCCTGCGGATCGGGCGCGACGGAACGATCCCGGCGGGGAATCCCTTCGTCGGGCAGGCAGGGCAGCGTCCGGAGATATTCGCCTACGGCTTCCGCAACCCGTGGCGCTCGGGTTTCGACCCGGCGACCGGCAAGCTCTGGGTAGGGGACGTCGGGGAGAACACGTGGGAGGAGGTCGACGTCATCCAGGCGGGCGGCGACTACTCGTGGCCGGCATGCGAGGGCACGAGTCCGGCGGGGTGCGCGAGCCCCGGCGACGTGGCGCCCGTGTTCACGTATCCGCACTCGGGATCGACGTCGATCGGCCTGGCCATCACCGGGGGTGCCTTCGCGCCGGCGGGGTTCGGGGCGTTCGGGGGGCAGTACTTCTTCTCCGACAGCAACGGGAGCCGGATCGTGCGGGTGCCGCTGAACGCCGCCCGCACCGGGTTCGCCGGGACGCCCGTCGACTTTGTCACGAGCACGTTCGGCGTGGTCGACCTCGTCTTCGGGCCCGACGGCGCGCTGTACTACACGCTGTATGGCGGCGAGGTGCGCCGCGTTGCCCCGACGGGCACGCCGACCACCACGTCGACCACACTCGCCCCCACCACCACGTCGACGACCACGAGCAGCTCCACGACGTCGTCGACCTCGAGCACCACGACCACCACGCGACCGCCGACCACGACGTCGACCAGCACCTCGACGACGTCGTCGTCGACCACCTCCACCTCGACCTCGTCCACGTCGTCCACGACCTCGAGCACGTCGACCAGCACCAGCTCGACCTCGAGTACCTCGACGACCACCAGTACCAGCACGACGTCGTCGACTTCGAGCACCACGACCAGCACGCGGCCGCCGACCACGACCACCTCGACCAGCACCACGACCTCGACGCTGCCGCCCACCACGACGTCGACGACGTCGAGCACGTCGACGACCGCCAGCACGTCCACCACGTCGACGTCGACCTCGAGCACCACGACCAGTACGGGCGCGCCGACCACGACCACCTCGACCAGCACCACGACCTCGACGCTGCCGCCCACCACGACGTCGACGACGACCAGCACCAGCACGACCACGTCGACTTCGAGCACCACGACCAGCACGCGGCCGCCGACCACGACGACCTCGACCAGCACCACGACCTCAACGTTGCCGCCCACCACGACGTCGACGACGTCGAGCACGTCGACGACCACGAGCACTTCCACTACGACATCGTCGACCTCGAGCACGACGACCAGCACGCGGCCGACGACCACATCGACCTCGACCTCCACCTCCACGTCGACGACCTCTTCGAGCTCGACGACCACCTCGACCTCGACCTCCTCGTCGACCTCGACGAGCACCTCGACGTCGTCCAGCACCGGCCCGAAGCCGACCGTGACGACCACGACGCTCGTTCCCTCCTGCGCTCCGACGGCCGACGACGACCCGGATGGCATCGGCTGCCTGATCGGCCTGAGTCAGCGGCGTACGGCCGACGGCCCGCTGCCGCGGTGTCCCAGCGAGTGCAACTGTGGCCTCGAGGTGTACTTCGATCGCGCGGCGGTCCTGTTCGATCAGACCGTCGGCGCGGCCTCGCGCCGCAAGTGCCGCACCAAGGCGGCCGCGCTGCGCCGGACGACCACCGGGCTCGCGTCGCGGGTGCGGATCCTCAATCGACGGAGCTGCTTCTTTGCCAGCGACCAGGGGACGCAACTGTCGCTCCTCGTCGAGGACATGAGCGTTCGCGCGAAGGCGCTCGCGAAGAGCGACTACTGCGCCCAGCGCTGACGGGGGGGCCCGATCAGCGGAGCGCGCGGCAGCTCACGGGCGCCTTGGCCTTCGTGGCCTTGAAGACGCCCTTGCGCTCCGCACCGGAGAACTCGGCGCAGACCGCAGCGGTCGGGTCGCCCGGTCCCGCCGGGAGAACGAGCGCCAACGCGATGGCCTGCTGCGCCGTGCCGAGGAGCGGGTAGGTGATCGCTGCCCCCTTCGCCTCGAGCGCGATGTGCCTGTTGGCAACGATCACCGACACGATGGGCCCGTGGGCGTGCGCCTTGTCCGCGTACCGGTACCTGCCCTTCCTGAAGGTCCAGCCGACGGCCGGCAGCGTCCAGACGTCGGACGCGCCCGTATCCGGTCCGAACAGCCGCACCTCGGCGCCACCCGTGCGTGGGTCGAAACCGGCGGTGGAGAACGTTCGATCGCTCGACGTGAACGCGGCCTTCCGCTTCTTGGGCACGGCCGAGTCCTTCAGCAGGAAGCTGTCGCCGCTCAGGAGGTGCAGCTTCGCGCTGGGCGGAAGCGTGCTGGTCGTCGTGGTGGTGGCGGTGGGGACGGCGCTCGAGCGGTAGTCGTGACCGCTGGCGCTGGTGAGGACGATGTCGGGATCGTCGAAATCGATGAACGCGTGCGCGTCGCCTGAATTCGCGTTCGCGCCGACGACCGTGCCGCCGGTAGCCCCAGCACTCGCGATGAGGAAGGCTCCGTACTGGAAGCGCGTGCCGATGGCGACGTCGATCTCCTGGATCGACTGGCCGCTCGGCGGAAAGGTCTCGGGAAATCCGTTCGGGCCGATGTCCGTGATCACGGTGGGCGACCCCAACCCTGCCGTGTGGGTCACGGAATAGTTGACGGACGCGCGCTTGCTTGCTCCCGAGCCGCCCACTGCCGCGTGGAGCACCGCGGTGAAGCGGAGGTGCTTCATCGTGCCGGCCGGCAGGCCGGACGCCGAGCCCACCGTTATGAAATCGTTGAAGGTCGCCGTCACCGTGGTGGCCGTATTGCCGGGGTAGCTGTTCGCCTCCGGCATCGTGTTCGGGCAGTTGATGGAGGCCGGCGTGTTCTCGATCCTGGCGTCGGCGCTTGCGAGGAGGAGGCCGAAGTCGGCGGTGCCCCCCGCGGTCCCGGAGAAGGCCTGCCCGAGCGCGATACTGACGCCCCCGCCGCAGAAGACATGTCCGTCGGCGCCGACGTTTCCGCCAGTAACGCCTGCGGAGGTCGTTCCGTCGTGCATCACGTCGGTGGGCACCCCGAGCGCCACGTCCCGTGGGCCGTTGTCGGGCAGCTCGATGTGGTACCGGCCGCTCGTCATGACGCGTGTCGTGGCGCCGGTGAGCGCGCTCGCCGCCGGGACGGCGATGGTCGCGGAGGCTGCGAGGAGGGTCGCGGTGGCGATGGCGCCTATGCGAGTGCTGTGGCGAGGCGAAGGCGTCATCACGTACACGGGCGAAGCTCGTTTCTCGGTGCGAACCCTACTCCTCTGGTGCCGGGTTTGACAGCGGTCCCTCTACGGTTCTGCTGGCAATCGCCTGCCGGTAGTGGCCCACCATCCGTTCGACGCCCTTCTGCACGTCGAACGATCCCTGTTTCCACCGCGGATGGAACCTGTTCCCGAACCTTCGCTGGATGAACGCGCGGATCGGCGGCCAGTCGGCCACCCGATGCTTCACGCGCCCGAGGATGGGATGGGGCGCGGGCGGACGTTCTGCTCCGCCCTTCTTCTCCTGCCCGAACAGGTGACGGGGAACACCGGCTTCCTCGGCGATCCGCCGCGCGATCGGCTCGTCGTACGGTCCGCCGATCGACCACGGTCGCATCTCCGGCGACGCGTTCCACGGCTGAATCACCGGGGCGTGGATGGCGGCTATGGTGGCGGGCGCAAAGTGCAGAAAGCCGGTCCGCAGGCGGAACTCTCCGAGCGCGCACCCCGGGGTCAGGTCGCTCGGGCGCTCGAGATCCGGACGACCCCACCGCGCGGGCTGGCCGCGCGTCCACACCAACTCGCCCGATCGTCCGCTGAGGAGGAGTGAGCCGGCGAGCTGCCGCTCCATCACGACCATGGTTCGGTCGACACCCCACGGCTCCAGGTAGAACTCCTCCTCCCGGAACTCCGGCATCGCCACGTGGTCGTTACGCTCGTACGACGTCACGGCGAGTCCAAGGGTACGAGCGATCGCCTCCCCACTGTCGTCGACGTATCCGCGGCGACTGTTGCTCCGCACGAACGTCACGGCTTCGCGGCAGCCGACTCGAGCGGCCAGTGCGGTGACGGCGGTCGAGTCGTAGCCCTGGGAGACCATCGTCAGGGGCCGATACCGCCACCGCCGACCGGGATCGCCGGCGTTCTCGATCAGCCGCCCCAGCGTGTGCTCGAGGAGCGACACGTAGGCATCGTGGTTCGCAGGAGGGGCTCCCCACGGCTTCTCGACGCGGGTGACGCGGAGATCCGGCGCCACCGCCACATTGCAGCAGTCGTGGAGCTGCGCCCAGCGATCGCCGGCGAGCCGCAGACGCTTCTCCTTGATGCGGATGCCGCACCGATAGAAGTCGAGCAGGTCGAGGTAGTAGTGCGGGTGATTGGGATCGAGACGATCGCCGGACACCGCCAGCAGGAGCGCGAGCGAATTGGAGACGAACAGCCGATCGCCCACGCGCACCGACTGCAGGCGCTCGTACATGTTGGCGGGGGTTGCGAACAGGACTCCGCTCGGGGTCACTCGTCCGCCTGAACCGGCGAGTACGGCCGATCGATCGAAGTCGTAGGCGGCGAAGGGGGCGTCCCACGCACCCTCGACGAAGGAATCGTCGCGCGCCTCCACCCATGGACCGTGCAGGACTCTCGCGACGGGATCGCCCGCGCGAAGGCATGCTGCCCAGGCGAGACGGGGCAGGGCCGGGACCGCCAGGAACTCGAAGCGCATCGGGCCCTTCTCAGCGACAGTCGAGGCGCACGGCCCACGACGCCGAGGTATTCGCCAGGAGTCCGATCCAGCGGTCGGCCCAGCCGTACTTCTCGGCCAGCAGGCGGCGGATCCGGGTGTGTCCCGCGGGCGGCGGCTCGACGCTGGCCGTACACGACCGCCAGGCACCGTCGCGCCAGAGGTCGACCCCGCTGCCGCCCTGGACGTGCTGCAGGAAGGGTCGGTCCGCGTTTGCCGCCTCGACCCACTCGGCACCGTCCGCATCCGCGACCCAGGCGCGCGTCTCGCGCTCGGTGCCGGTCGCGTCGTGGGTGCGCAGCTTGACGACCTCGCGTCCCTCGAGAGCGACCAGCGTGATCGCGCCGAAGGCGACCGCCAGCGCAACGGCGATGACGAGGACACGTCGCACGTCAGCCGCGCGTCGGTCCGAGCATCTCGGGGGACGGCACGCTCCTCAGTTGCCCAGGCGGCGGTGACGGTCAAGCCGGAGCGGGCTGAGGAGCGCGCCCCCCCGGAACGTGCTACGACCGGAGCCGGTCATGGTGCGTCGCCTGGTGGTGCTCGGGGCGGTGGTGGCGGCGGTGATCGGTGCCGCGGACCTCTGGCGTCTGGATGCGCGGGTGCGCGAGTACCTCCGCGGCCCGGCGCTCGGGGGCGCCCGCATCTACGCCGCGCCGGCGCTCGTTCGTCCCGGCGCCCGGACGGATCGCGCAGCGCTGGCGCAGCGGCTCGTCCGCCTGGGCTACGCGCAGGTTGCCGCCGAGCCGGCGAACCCGGGCGAGTTCCGCGTCCAGGCCGACGGCATCGTCGTCCGCCAGCGCCCCGCGGTGCCCCCCTGGACCCGCCCGGCGCGGTTCGCCCGCGTCGCGCTCGGCAAGTCCGGGGTGACGGCGCTCCGCGCGATGGACGGCGGCACCGATCCCGAGCGGCTGGAGCTGTTGCCCGAGCCGCTCGCCACGAGCGGCAGGAGCGGCACCGTCCTGGAGGGTTCGGAGCGCATCCCGCGTCAGTGCCGCGACGCCGTCCTCGCCGCCGAGGACCGGAACTTCTTCGTCCATCCCGGTATCGACCCGACGGCAGCGCTCCGCGCGGCCGTCGCCAACCTGCGCGCCGGCGAGAAGCGCCAGGGCGGCAGCACGATCACGCAGCAGCTGGTGAAGAACGCCTTCCTCACGCCGAAGCGGACGTTCGGTCGGAAGATGCGGGAAGCGTCGCTGGCGCTGCTGCTCGAGGCGCACACCACCAAGGAGGACATCCTCGGCCGCTATCTCTCATCGGTGTACCTCGGCAGCGACGACGGCGTTCCGGTGCACGGGCTCGCGCAGGCGGCCGCCGTGCACCTGGGGAAGACGCTCGGCGAGCTCGACGTCGCCGACTGCGCGCTGCTGGCGGGGATGATCCACTCGCCGAACCGCCTCGTGCCGCGGCGGCATCCCGAGGCCGCGCGGGCCCGCCGTGCCGAGGTGCTGGCCCTGATGGTCGAGGCGGGGTTCCTCGACGCGGCCGCGGCGCGCGCCGCGATGGCGAAGCCCGTGGTGGTGGGCGCGCCGCGCGTGCGTCCGGTCGCCGCGCTCTACGTCGCCGACGAGGTCGCACGCGAGCTGGCGCAGCTGCTGCCGGCCAGCAGTCGCACCCAGGGGCTCGTCGTCTACACCAGCATCGACGCGGACGCGCAGCGGGAGGCCGAGCGCGCGGTGCGCCGCGGCGTCGAGGGCCTGCAGCGACGGCAGAAGCCCGATGCGCCGCGGCTCGAGTCGGCGCTGGTGGCGCTCGACGTCGCCACCGGCACGATCCGCGCGCTGGTCGGCGGCCGCGACTACCGCTCGAGCCCGCTCGATCGCGCCATCCGCACGCGCCGGCAGCCGGGCTCGACGTTCAAGCCGTTCGTGTACCTGGCGGCGCTCGACCCGGCGCGGAGCGGCACGGGCGTGCGCACCGTCGCCTCGCCGATCGACGACGCGCCGCTGACGGTGACCACGGACGGGCAGACGTGGTCGCCGGTCAACTATCGTCGCGAATACCTGGGCGCGACGACGCTGGAGGATGCGCTGGCCGTCTCGGCCAATACGGCGACCGTCCGTCTGGCGCTCGACGTCGGCATCCCCACCGTCGCCGCCACCGCGCACGACCTCGGCATCACGTCGCCGCTACCCGAGGTGCCTGCGCTCGCACTGGGGGCAGGGGAGGTCTCGCTCCTCGACCTGACGGCGGCCTACGGCGTGATCGCCGGCGCCGGGTTGCGCCGCGATCCGACGCTGATCCTCGCCGTCACCTCGCCGGACGGCGAGCTCCTCTACGCGGCCGGGCGCGCGCCCCGCCAGGTGCTCGATCCCGGCGTCGCCTATCTGATGACGCACATGCTGGAGCGGGTCGTCGACCGCGGCACCGGCCGGGGCGTGCGCGCGGCGGGATTCCTGGGGGCCGCGGCGGGCAAGACCGGGACGACCGACGACACCCGCGACGCCTGGTTCGTCGGCTACACGCCCGACGTGGCGGTGGGCGTGTGGGTCGGGTTCGACGAGGGCGGCAGCACCGGGCTCACCGGCGCCATGGGTGCGCTCCCCATCTGGACCGACTTCGTGAAGGCGACCAGCAGCGCCGCGGCGCCGCGGTCGTTCCCGATGCCGGACGGCATCGTCTGGCAGGAGGTCGACCCGACCACCGGCCAGCTCGCCACCGCCTGGTGTCCGGAGCGGCGGCGTGTGCCGCTGCTCGCGACGAGCCCGCTACCGGGCCAGTGCGATCGGCACGGCACGACGCGTGTCGCGCGGGACGAGGTTCGCGAACAGCCGTCGGGCGACGAGCGGGTCGACGCCGCGGACGAGCCCGGCCCGTTCGAGCGCTTCGGGCGTCGCGTCCGCGGCTGGTTCGAAGGCGTCTTCCGCTAGCGGCGACGCTCAGTCGTCGCTGCCATGACCGCCCTTGCCGCCCTTGCCACCATTGTTGTCGCCGCCGCCGTCGTCCTCGCTGCCATCGTGGCCCGGCCGATCGTCGTCGTGCCTGCACTCGGCGCAGTTGGCGGCGCCGTCGAGGATCGCGCCCATCGCGCTGTTGCAGGCCTCCGGATGCTTCTTGCCGAGGATCTTACCGGCCTTCCGCAGCAGCTGGGCCGCCTTGCGCCCGAGACGCGCCTGCTTCTTCGCGCTCGTCGACAGCGCCGCCTTCGCCAGCAGCGCTCGAGCCCGCGCGACGCGCGTGGTGACCTTCTTCGGCAGCTCGCCGTCGTCGCAGAGGGAGTGGACGTCGTCGTCACCGGGTACGCAGTCGTTCAGATCGCAGTCCTGCGGCGGAGCGGGGCAGACCGTCGAATCGAAGAGCCCGCCGCCATCCGTGCAGCTGCCGCCGTGGCCGCGGTCGTGCGGCACGCAGACCACGAACGCGCCCTGGCAGGACGACGCGGACGGATCGAAGGCCGAGAAGGCGACGTGATACACGCGCCCGTCGCCCTCTCCGCTGCGCTCGGAGCGGAGCACGGCGGCCGTGGTGCCGACGCCGTCGGCGTCCGGACAGGTATCGCCGTCCCCGCTGCCCTGGACCGCCTCGTCCTGCGTCACCCCGTTGACACGCACCGTCAGCGGGTCGCCGTCGGGATCGATCAGGCCGTCCACCGTCACCGACACGAACTTGTGGTTCGGCGGCCACAGCTCGAGCAGGGATCCGACGGCGCTCCCGCAGAGCGGGGGCTGGTTCGCGCGGGCGGAGCCGGCGGCAAGGAGCAGGAGGGTGAGCGTACCGAGGCGCATGGCGAGTGAACGCATCATCGAGGGCATATGCGAGCCGCGTGCCTGCGCGAAGGCCCCCTTCCGTGGGGGCGCGACGCCCTCCGGCCGTCGCGCCGATGACACCGGCGTTCAGTGATGCTCCAAGCATTGCGTCAGCCGGTTGGCCGGCGTCTCATTCCCTGGTGACCGGAGACTGGGGAGATCCGCCCCCGTGGAGCGTCGTTGCGCCGCTGGGCAAGGGCGAGCCGCCGCGCACGCCGGACGTCGCGGTCGTCGGCGCGGGATTCACCGGCTTGGCGACGGCGATCCGTCTCGCGCATGGTGGGGCGCGCGTCGCCGTCCTGGAGGCGGGACGGGTCGGCGCTGGCGCGAGCGGCCACACCGGCGGCATCGTCCTCGAGGGGACTGCGGCGGGCGTGCTGCCGGAGGCCGACACGTGCATCGCGAGCCTCGCCCGCCTCGTCGGGGACGAAGCGATCGACTGCGACCTGCGCCTCCCGGGGTGCTGGGAGGTGACGCATCGGCTCGACGGGCGCACGCCGCTCTGGCGCGACGGTGACGGCGCCCTCGCGATCGTCGCCACGGTGGCGGGCGGCACGGTCGACGCGGGGCGGCTGCTCGGCGGGCTCGCGCGCGCCGCCGTTGCGGCGGGCGTCACGATCCACGAGGGGTCGCCGGTCGTTCGTGTCGAGCGCGGCGCAGCCGCCGGTCCTGCACCTGGCGAGCGGCCGCGTGCATCCGGGGACCGCCGTGGTCGCCGTCAACGCGTGGACCGCGAGCGTGCTCGACCTGCCGCTGCGCCTGTATCCGGCGCTGACGCTGGCGCTTGCGACCGTACCGCTCGACGATGCGACCCTGGTGGCGGTCGGACTCGCCGAGCGCATCCCGTTCTACACCGTGGACCTGCCGTACCTCTGGGGGCGCGTGCTCGGCGACGGGCGACTCGTCGTCGGGGCCGGGCTCGTGTTCCCGACCGACGGCGACGTCGGCACCGTCCGCCTCGACACCGGCGACGGCCGTTCGCAGATGGAGCGCCTCGAGGCGCGCGTGCGCGGCCTCCATCCGGCGCTCGCGTCGGTCGGCGTGGCGGCGCGGTGGGGCGGGCCGATCGCGTTCGCCGAGAGCCGAACGCCGATCCTCACCCGCCTCGCCGATGCGCCGGCGGTCGTCGTCACCGGCGGATGCGCGGGGCACGGCGTCGCGCTCGCGGCGAGGCTCGGGGAGCTGATCGCGGGCGCGGTCCTGGAGGGACGCCCGCTCCCCGCCTGGGGGGCACTGCCGTAGGCTCGCCGCGTCGCGGCTGCGCGTGCTATACGCGCCGCGAATCATGGGGGGGCCGCGGAAACGTTGGGGTGTCGTCGGCGCGCTGATCCTCGCGATCGGTGCGGGGGCGGTCGCCCGCGGCGCGGGAGAGCCCGAGGTCGTGGGCCGTGTCGCGACGCTCCCAGCCGCGCCCGGGCCGCACTGGTTCTGGCTGAGCGACGTCATCCTGCACCGGACGGCGCTGTTCGACGCCGACCACGCGACGCTGCTCGGCACGATCAGCTCGGGCACGGCGGGCGTCGGCTTCGTGATCTCGCCGCTGTTCTCGCCCGACCACCGCGAGATCTACCTGGCGGAGACGTACTACTCGCGCGGCGTCCGCGGCGAGCGGACCGACGTCGTCACCGTCTACGACGCGGCCACGCTGCAACCCGCGGCCGAGATCGGCATCCCGCCGAAGCGCGGCGAGTATTTCCCCGGCAACGCCGCCAACGCCCTCTCCGACGACGGGCGCTTCCTTGCGGTCTTCAACGTCACGCCGGCGACGTCGCTCAGCATCGTCGACGTGAAGTCGCGAACGTTCATCACGGAGGTCCGCACGCCGGGCTGCAGTCTCGTCTACGCCGCCGGTCCCAGGCGTTTCATGATGCTGTGCTCGAACGGCGTCGCGTTGAGCGTCGTCCTCGACGACACGGGCCACGAAGCGTCGGTCGAGCGGACCGCCGCGTTCTTCGATCCGCAGCAGGACCCCGTCACCGAGAAGGCCGTTCGCCGCGGCAACGAATGGCTGTTCCCGTCGTACGCCGGGATGATCCACCCGGTCGACGTCTCCGGCGACGCGATCCGGTTCGGCGAGCCGTGGTCGCTCGTGGACGACGCCGATCGGGCGGCGAACTGGCGCATCGGTGGGCCACAGCATCTGGCGGTGCACGCCGCCTCGGGACGGCTCTACGCCCTCATGCATCAGGGCGGTCCGGATTCGCACAAGGAGCCGGGCACCGAGGTCTGGGTCTACGACCTGGCGACCAAGCGGCGCACGCTGCGCATCCCGGTGCACAACCCGTTGGTCAGCTTCATCGGCCAGCAGGCTGGCATCGACCAGCGCACCCGCCGCGGGCGCTGGGTGACGTGGCTGCTCACGAAGACGCTGCCGAACCCCGGCATCGAGCGCATCCTGGTGACGCAGGACGATCGCCCGGTGCTGATCGCGTCGGCGTCGCTGCCGCCGACGGTGACCGTCCACGACGCGACGAGCGGCGCCGTGCTGCGCGAGATCGCGGAGCCGGGGCTCGCCGGCACGCTGCTGTTCGCTCCGTGAGCGTGGCGATGGACGTTGCGATCGATGTCATCGTCCGTACGGCGCTGGCGCTCCTGCTGCTGGTCGCCGCCGCGCACAAGCTCCGTGACCTCGCCGCCTTCCGGAGGACCTTCGTCGAGTATCGCCTCGCCCCGGGAGCGCTCGCACCGCTGATCCCGCTGCTGGAGGGTGGGATCGCCGCGGCGCTGCTCTGGCCCGCGGCCCGCGGCGTGGCGCTCGTCGCGGCGGCGGCGCTCTTCGCCACGTACGGGGTCGCGATCGGCGTCAACCTGGCGCGCGGCCGTCGCCACATCGACTGCGGCTGCGTCGGCCCCGCCGCCCGCCAGCCGATCGGTCCGCGCCTCGTCGCGCGCAACGGCGTCCTCGCCGCGACGGCGGCCGCCGCGGCCGCCGTGCCGGTCGTCGCGCGAACCCTCGGGTGGGTGGACGTGCTCACGGTCGCCGGCGCGGTCGGTGTGCTCGCCGCGCAGTACGCGGCCGTCGAGCGGATGCTGGCGGACGCGCCGCGCCTCGCGCTGCTGCGAGGCCAGACATGACGCAGGCGTTGGTCGTCTCGAACGTCGTCCTCTGGGTCCTCGTCGTCGTGCTCTCGTGCATCGTCGTTGCGCTGGCGCGCCAGATCGGCGTGCTCTACGAGCGGGTGGCGCCGGCCGGCGCGCTGTCGCTCGGCCGCGGTCCGGCGGTGGGTGAGGTAGCGCCGCTCGTGCGTGCCGACGACCTCACGGGACGCACGCACGACATCGGCGGACCACGGGACGACGGCCGCAGCACGCTCGTCTTCTTCCTCTCGCCGAGCTGTCCCGTCTGCAAGCAGCTGCTGCCGGCGGTCCGCTCCGCCGCACGACGCGAGCAGCAATGGCTCGACGTCCTGCTCGCCAGCGACGGCCCACGAGAGGAACACGAAGCCTTCGCAGACGAGCACGGCCTCGATCCCGCCAGCTACGTGCTGTCGGCGGCCCTCGGCGTGACGCACCAGGTGGCCAAGCTGCCGTACGCGGTGCTGCTGGACGGGAGTGGCGTCGTCCGGGCGAAGGGGCTGGTCAATTCACGCGAGCACCTGGAGAGTCTGTTCGAAGCCGTCGAGCGGGGGCTGGCGTCGATCCAGGACTGGGCCGAACGCGAGCAGGCGAAGGAGGTGGTGCGGCAATGACGAACGATCGGTCCTGGCTCGACCGGATCGTCGAGCGGAGCACGCGCCAGCTGGCGCGCCGGACGTCACGCCGCAGCTTCTTGACCCGGATCGGCGGCATGCTGGTCGGCGCGAGTGCGCTCCCGCTCCTCCCGGTGGCGCGCGCGGCCGACGACGAGGCGCGGATGCCCGCCCCCGACGACGCGAAGGTGAGCGGCGCAGCCGGTGATCCCCACGACTGCCAGTACTGGCGGCACTGCGCTATCGACGGCTTCCTCTGCGCCTGTTGCGGCGGCTCGCAGAACACGTGTCCGCCCGGGACCGAGATGTCGCCCGTCACCTGGATCGGCACGTGCCGCAACCCCGGCGACGGCAAGGACTACATCATCTCGTACAACGACTGTTGCGGGGCGTCGCTCTGCATGCGCTGCAAGTGCACGCGGACCGAGGGCGAGAAGCCCGTGTACTATACCTCGAAGAACAACGACCTCCTCTGGTGCTTCGGAACGAAGAGTCGAGCCGTCCACTGCTCGGTAGCGGTCGTCCTCGGCGTTGCCACGAAGTCGTGAGGGTGCGTGCGGTGGTGCGGCGGCGCGGGGGTGTCCCCGCGGAGGCGACAAGGCGCGCGGCCTACTCCGCCTATGGCTCCGTAGCGGCCGCGCTCTCGCCTCCGCGGGGACACCCCCGCGCCGCCGCACCACCGACCTGGCGTCGCGTCGCTTCGCTCGCGTCGAGCGCGGCCGGTCTCGTGCTCCTTCGGCTCCTCGTTCCCTGCGCAGCGGTGGCGGGCGAAGTCTCGGGTGCGCAGCTCGCCTACACCCTCGAGTGTCAGGGGTGCCATCGCGCGGACGGGTCGGGGACGCCGGGAAGCGTGCCGGCGCTGGCGGGATCGGCGGGCAGGTTCCTGCGCGTGCCGGGAGGGCGGGAGTATCTTGCTCGGGTTCCGGGCGTGGCGCAGGCGCCGCTCGACGACGCGCAGACGGCGGCGGTGCTGAACTGGGTGCTCAAGCACTTCAGCGCTGCCGAGCTGCCGGCGGACTTCACGCCGTACACCGCGGACGAGATCGGCAGGTTGAGGAAGACGCCGCTGCCGGACGTCGAGACGGAGCGCGCGAAGTTGCTGGCGGCGCTCGCGGCCGGCGCCGGGCACGCCCAGTAGGCTAGGGCATTCCGCCGTCGAGGCGGAGGATCGCGCCGGTGGTGAAGCTGGACGCGTCGGACGCGAAGTAGAGCGCGGCGCCGACGACCTCGTCCGGCCGTCCGACGCGGGCCAGCGCCGCCGTGCGTTCGACGTACTTCACCAGCTCGGGGTCCCAGGCCTTGGCGATGTCGGTCGCGAACGGACCGGCCATGATGCAGTTCACCCGCACCTTCGGTCCGTAGGCGTGGGCGAAGGCGACGGTGATGTTGTTGAGGCCGGCCTTCGCTGCGGCGTACGGGGCCTCCATCGGCGTCGGGCGGACGGCGGCGATGCTGCTCACGTTGATGATCGATCCACCGGCCCCCGCCGCCATGCGGGCGCCGATCAGCGCCGAGAGCCGGAACGGGCCCTTCAGGTTGACGTCGATCACCTTGTCCCACAGCGCTTCGCTCACCTCGACCAGGGTCGGGTAGAGCGGCGACATGCCGGCGTTGTTCACCAGCACGTCGACCCGGCCGAAGTGGCGGTAGGCGGCGTCGACGAGCGCATCGCACTGCGCCCACTCTGCGACGTGGCAGGCGACGGGCAGGGCGCGACGGCCGAGCGCCTCGACCTCGGCGGCGGTGGCCCGGCACGCGTCGAGCTTGCGGCTCGCGATCACCACGTCGGCGCCGGCGCGCGCGAACGCCAGCACCATCTCGTGGCCGAGCCCCCGGCTGCCGCCGGTGACGACCGCGACCTTGCCGCCGAGGTCGAAGAGGCGATCGATGCCGGTGCTCACGGGCCCGTCAGGTTGAAGGGACCGAACCGCGTCGACATCTCCAGGACGGAGAGCTGGACTGTCTGCTGGCCGCTCGGCGCGGGGTTGAACTGGAGGCGCCCCGCGATCGGCTGGCCGTCGCCGATGGGTCCGCCCGCACACCAGAGGGTGTCGTTCGGTCGGGCCCACTGTTGGATCTGGCAGGTGAACCCCGGCGGATCGATGTAGTTCGTGAAGCTGCGGTTGTCGACGAGTACCAGCCCGAACGACCCGAGCGACTTGCCCTTCGTGTTGCACGAGAACGTGAAGTTCAGCTCGTTCGGGAACGAGAGGACGGCGCTGAGGCCGCCGGAGCAGCTGGGGTCGTTGGGTGGCAGGGTCGAGGTGGTCGTGGGAACGCCGCCCCCGCCGCCCGTCGTCGCGATGTCGTCGATCTCGGTGACGTAGGTGCCGATCACGCCCTGGATCTCGGCGGCACACTCTGGTGTGACCTTGTTCTTCGCGGCGAGGCGGCCGACCTTCGTTCTGAGGCCCTCGAGCGCGTTCTTCGCGCCGTTCACCTGCCGGGTGATCGGCTTCCCCTTGTCGCAGTTGGTGACCGCCTTGTTCAGCTGGTTGCTGGCGCTGGTCGCGGCCTTGTCGCACGGCTTGGCGACCTTCGTGCTGGCGCTGCACAGCTTCGACTGGGCGGCAGCCGGGAGTGTGTTTTTGATGGCGTTGGCCGTGGGACCGTAGACGCACGACACTGGACCGGAGCCCTTGGTGCAGGCGCAGCAGCAGACCAGGTCGCTTCCCGTGCCCAGCTTGATCTTGCAGGTGCCACCCTGGGGGGGCGAGCAGTCGTCGGAGGGAATCTTCCCTCCGAGGCACGTGGCCGCCGAGCTGCAGCCCTCGGGTCGGTCGCCACAGGTGCAGAGGGCCTGCGCAAGACTCGGAAGCGCCAGTGCCCAGACCGCGGCCACGATCCCCAACCCCCGCATCATCCTCGCCATCGGCCCCCCCCCGCGTCGGAGCGATCTGCCGCCTCAGTAGCGTCATCGGAGGTCGAGATCAAACCGCGCTTGGCCAGTCTGTTCCCTGGATTCCGAGGGATGCTATGGTCGAGCCATGCGATGGACCCCGGGCGGCCGCAGCGAGGATCTCGAGGATCGGCGAGGGACGCGCGTCATCCGCGCGGGCGCAGGCATCGGCATCGGCACCGTGCTGATCCTCGGCCTGCTGAGCCTGATCACCGGTCAGAACCTGATGGGACTCCTCGGCCCCCTGTCGCAGATCACCGGGGGCGGCGACCGGGTCCAGACCGTCGACGAGCCGGTGCAGACGTCGCCGCAGGAAGAGGAGCGCATCCAGTTCGTGTCCTTCGTCCTCGACGACGCGCAGAACACGTGGCGCCAGGTTCTCCCGGGACAGTACCAGAGAGCGAAGCTCGTTCTGTTCAGCGGCGCGGTCAAGTCGGCGTGCGGGTTCGCCCAGTCGGCGATGGGGCCCTTCTACTGCCCGCTCGACGAGAAGGTCTACATCGACCTCTCGTTCTACGACGAGCTGCGGCAGCGCTTCGGCGCGAAGGCCGGCGACTTCGCGCAAGCGTACGTCCTCGCGCACGAGATCGGCCATCACGTGCAGCACCAGCTCGGCATCGACGGGAAGGTGCGGGCGGCGCAGGAGCAGCGGCCCGACCTCCAGAACGAGCTGTCCGTCCGCTTGGAGCTTCAGGCCGACTGCCTCGCCGGCGTCTGGGGTCACTCGACGAACCAGCGCCAGCTGCTCGAGTCCGGCGACGTCGAGGACGCGATGAACGCCGCGGCCGCGATCGGCGACGACCGCATCCAGAAGATGTCGCAGGGCTACGTGCAGCCCGAGTCGTTCACCCACGGCTCGTCGAAGCAGCGGATGCAGTGGTTCATGCGCGGCTTCCAGTCCGGCGACGTGAACGACTGCGACACCTTCAAGGGCTGAGGCGCGGCAGCCCGAGCAGCCGCCCGGCCTCGGCGGGGCTCGCCACCGGGCGACCGATCTCGCGCGCCAGCGCGGCGACCTCGCGCACCAGCTCCGCGTTCGTCGGCTGCCGTTCCCCGGCGTGGTCCTCGAGCCCGACGCGGACGTGACCGCCACGCTCGAGGGCGAGCCGCGCCATCCCCGACGCGACGACGTCGCCGCCGATCACTGCGACGGCCCACGGGAGCCCCGTGCCCGCGAGCAGCTCGAGGTAGGCGTCGAGCGCCGTCCGCGTCGGGGGCAGGCCGAAGGTCGCCCCCGGTGGACCGGCGAAGTAGCCGCGCTCGTCGCCGAAGTAGAGCTTGACGAATGCGCCGCGCGGCAGCCGTCCGGCCCGGTGGTAGGCGAGGGTGGCACGAAGGAACCCGGGTTCGAAGATGGAGATGCTCGGACCGAGCGCCAGCCGCTCGTGCGTGGCGACCAGCCAGCGGATGTCGGCGAAGGTCGTCACGTACGGGAACTCGAACGGGCCGGGCAGGCCGTCGTCACCCGTCATGCCGAGGTTCACGGAGCCGGGATCGAGGAGCCCCATGCGCAGCACGCCCGCCGTCGTGAGGGGCTCGAGGTGGGCGAAGCGCTCCTCGACCGACGCGCCCAGCGCGACCGTCGGGTAGAGGATGGTGTCGGGATGCCCGCGGAGGATCGAGTCCCATGCGTCACGATAGCGCCGTGCGGCGGCGTCGCCCGTGAGCGTCGGGTCGTCGGTGTGGGTATGGACGATGGCGGCGCCTGCGGCGAGGCAGGCGTGCGCGTCGGCCACCAGCTCCGGCGGCGACGTCGGGACGGTCGGATTGCGCGTCTTCGGCGTGGCGCCGTTCAGGGCCGCCTCGATCACGACCGGCTGCATGGGGGCATCACGCGCGCGTCGCCGTCGGCCTGTCAAGCGTGCTACGAGGCGCGGATGGACTGCTCCGCCTGCGCCCGCATCGCCCGCATCGCCGAGGGCAAGAACCCCGACTTCGTCGCGACGCTCTCCGAGTCGCACGTGACGCTCGCCGACGAGCAGGCCTATCGCGGCTACTGCATCCTGTTGCTGAAGGACCACCACGACGCCCTCGACACGCTGTCGCTCGATCGCCAGGCGCGTCTCTGGGACGACGTCATGCGCGTGGCCGGCGTGCTGCGACGCGAGGTCGAGCCGCTGCGGCTGAACTACGCCTGCCTCGGCAACTTCGTCACCCACGTCCACTGGCACGTGATCCCTCGGTACGCTGACGATCCTGAAGTCCAGCACCCGATCTGGGTCCGTCCCCTCGCGGAGCGTCGCGTGAGCCTGCCGGAACCGGAGCGCACGACGCTGATCGCACGACTCAGGAAAGCGCTGGGACGATGAGCATGCGGCTGCGGCAGGTGGCGCTCGTCGCGCGCGACCTCGAGCCCGTGGTCGCCGATCTCTGCGCGGTGCTGGGCGTCGAGGTGGGGTTCCGCGATCCCGGCGTCGCCATCTTCGGCCTGACGAACGCGCTGCTGCCGATCGGCGACACGTTCCTGGAGGTGGTGTCGCCAGCGGCGGCCGACACGACCGCGGGCCGTTGGCTCGATCGCCGCGGCGGCGACTGCGGCTACATGGTGATGGTGCAGACGCCCGACGCGGCGGCGGACCGCGCGCGCATGGCGCGGCTCGGCGTGCGCGTCGTCTGGAGCGCTGACCTGCCCGACATCAGTGGCACGCACCTCCATCCCCGCGACGTCGGCGGCGCGATCCTGTCGCTCGACACGCCGGTTCCACCGGCGTCGTGGCGCTGGGCCGGTCCGGAGTGGACGCAGCACGTGCGGACCGACCTCGTGCGGGAGATCGTCGGCGTCGAGATGACGCACGGGGATCCGGGTGCGCTCGCGCATCGGTGGGGGGAGGTCCTCGATCGCCCCGTGCGCGCGACGGACGGCGCGGTGTGGGAGGTGGCGCTGGATCGTGGCACGATCCGCTTCCGCGGCGGCGCGGACGCCGGCGTCACCGCCGTCGCGGTGTCCGTCGTCGATCCCGACGCGGTGCTGCGGCGCGCGCGGGAACGCGGCGTCGCGACCGGAGGCGCCGGCGTGCGACTGTGCGGCGTCGACGTCGTGCTGATCCCGGGATAGTTCACCCAGGGGAGGGACATATGGACTTCGGCATCGCACTGGCGCCCGGCGTGGACGCGTGGAAGACCGTCCAGCGCGCGGAGGCGCTCGGTTTCACGCACGCCTGGCTCTACGACACGCAGCTCCTGTGCGCCGACTTCTTCGTCGCCGCGGCGCTGGCGGCGGCGAACACCACCCGCATCCGCATCGGCTCGGGCGTGATCGTGCCGACGAACCGCATCGCGCCGGCGGTGGCGAACGGTCTCGCGTCGCTGAACCGCCTCGCCCCGGGACGCATCGTGTTCGGCGTCGGGACGGGATTCACGGCGCGCCGCACGATGGGGCTCGGACCGATGAAGCTCTCGGCGCTGCGCGAGTATCTGCGCGTCGTCCGCGGACTGCTCGCCGGCGAGACCATCGAATGGTCCCACGAGGGCGAACGTCGGAAGATCCGGTTCCTCAACCCCGAGGCGGGGCTCATCGACATCACCCGGCCGATCCCGGTCCACGTCTCGGCGTTCGCACCGAAGGCGCGGGCGCTCACCGCGGAGAGCGCCGACGGGTGGATGAACTTCGTGTCCGTGCTCCCGATGTCCCTCTGGGAGGTGAGCCAGATGGACGACGCCTGCCGGGCCGCCGGTCGCGCGCCGGCGTCGCTGTACAAGACGGGCTTCACGCTCGGCTGCGTGCTGCGGGACGGGGAGGATGCCGGGAGCGCCCGGGCGCGCGCGCAGGCCGGGCCGCTGGCCGTCGTGTTGTTCCACGCCGCGCTCGAGCAGACGGTCGACACGAGCCTGTTCCCGCCGGAACTGACGTCGGCCATCGACGCGTACCGGCGCGTGTACGACACCTACGAGCCGGCGGATGCCCGCTACCTGCGGCTGCACACCGGACACCTGATGTGGGTCCGGCCGGAGGAGGAGCCGTTCGTCACGCCGGACCTGATCCGGACGACGACGTTCACCGCGCCCGCCGACGAGCTGGTGGACCGGGTGCGCCAGATGCGCGACGCCGGCTACCACCAGCTCGCGGTGCAGCTGGTGCCCGGACACGAGGACGCGATCGAGGACTGGGCGCGCCTCGCCGAGCGGGTCTGAACGGCGCCTACTTCGCCAGCAGGCTGCGCAGCATCCACGCCGTCTTCTCGTGGACCTGCATGCGCTCGGTGAGCAGGTCGGCCGTCGGCTGGTCGTTGGCCTTCTCGGCGATCGGGAACACGGAGCGCGCCGTCCGCGCGACGGTCTCGTGGCCGTCGAGGAGCAGTTTGACCATCTTCTTGGCCTCGGGCACGCCGCGGTCCTCCTTGATGGCCGTGAGCTGGGCGTACTCCGAGTAGCTGGCGGGCGCCGGGTAGCCGAGCGCGCGAATGCGTTCGGCGATCAGATCCCCGGCCGTCCAGAGCTCGTTGTACTGGGTCTCGAACATCAGGTGCAGCGTCTGGAACATCGGGCCGGTGACGTTCCAGTGGAAGTTGTGCGTCTTCAGATAGAGCGTGAAGGTGTCGGCGAGCAGCCGGGAGAGACCGTTCGCGATCTCCTTGCGATCCTTGTTGCCGATGCCGATCTCGATCTTCATGTCAGGGGTCTCCTTCCTATCGGACGACGATGGTCGCGTTGAACGTGCGTGCCGGGGCGCCCGACGGCGAGTCGGCGCTGCGGCGGTAGACGAGCGCCACGTCGGTGGCTCCGCGTCGCTTGGCCACGAATTCGAACAGCATGGTCTTGCTGCCCTCGGGCCCCGGCTGTGCCTCGCCCCGCTGCCCCAGGACGTCCGGATCCACGCGCTCGATCAACCATCCGCCCGGGCGCTGCCTCGACGGGCACCGCGATCGTGACGAACGCGCCGAGCGTCACCGTGACGCGCTTTCCGCTGTCGGCCATCGCGAGGGCGCGGGTCGCGTTCGCCGGTGCCTGCGCGGCGCACGCGGTGACGAGCAGCGTGGCGATGAGGACCAGGGATCGGCGGAGGCGCATCGCGCCCGTCTAGCGGCCGGCGCTGGCGGTGTCCACCCGGTGAGCCAGCATCGCCTCGGCCGAGCGCTCGCCGTCCATCGCCGCGGAGACGATGCCGCCGGCCGCGCCGGCGCCCTCGCCGCAGGGGAACAGTCCCGGCGCCTCGGGATGCATCCGCGTCACGCGGTCGCGCGGAATGCGCACGGGGGACGACGTCCGCGTCTCGACCCCGACGACGATGGCGTCGTTGGTGAGGTAGCCCCGCAGCATCGACCCGAACGCACGGAACGCCGCGCGGAGCGCCGCCGTCGTCGCGGGCGGGAGCACGGCGGCCAGGTCGGCCGTGCGCACGCCGGGGACGTACGAGCAGGCGGGCAGGTCGGGCGACGTCCGGCCGTCGACGAAGTCGACGAGGCGCTGCGCCGGCGCCACGCAGCGGCCGCCGCCCGCGTCGGCCGCGGCGCGCTCGATCGCAGCCTGGAGCGTGACTCCCGACAGCGCGTCGTCCCCGCCGGCCGCCCGCAGGTCGGCGAGCGTCGCCTCGACGACGATCCCGGCGTTGGCGAATGGCGAGCTGCGCCGCGACGGCGACCATCCATTGACGACGACGGCGTCGGCGCTCGTCGTCGCCGGGCAGATGATCCCGCCCGGGCACATGCAGAACGAGTACACGCCGCGATCCTCGACCCGGCGGACGAGCGTGTATGCCGCGGCGGGGAATCCCGAGGGCCGGGCCGGCGCAGTGGTACTGGATGCGGTCGATCAGCGCCTGCGGATGCTCGACGCGGACGCCGAGCGCGAACGGCTTCGGCTCGAGCGTCAGCCCGCGGCGCGCGAGCAGCGCGTACACGTCGCGCGCGGAGTGCCCGGTGGCGAGGATCACGCCGCGTCCCTCGATACGCTCGCCGCCGGACGTGACCACGCCCGCGACGCGACCCGCCGGCGACGAGCAGGTCGTCGACGCGGGTTTCGAAGCGGACGTCCCGCCGTGCGCGAGCACGGTCGCGCGCAACGCCTCGACCACGCGGGGAAGGCGATTGGTGCCGACGTGCGGATGCGCGTCGACGAGGATGTCGTCCGGCGCGCCGTGCTGCACCAGGATCCGCAGCACGCCGCGCCACCTCGCCACGCTTGGTCGATCGCGTGTACAGCTTGCCGTCGGAGAAGGTGCCGGCGCCGCCCTCGCCGAAGCAGTAGTTGCTCTCCGGATCGACGATGCCCTCGCGGTTGAGCCGCGCGACGTCGAGGCGCCGCCCGCGGACGTCGCGGCCGCGCTCGAGCACGATCGGGACGAAGGCCGCCCTCGATCAGGCGGAGCGCCGCGAACAGGCCCGCGGGTCCGGCGCCGACGACGACGACCGGTGCCGCCCGCTCCACGTCGGGGAGATCGAGTCGCCACGGCGGCTCGGCCGCCGGCGGCTCGTCGATCCAGGCGCGCACGCGCAGCACCCAGCGCGGCGGCCGGCGGCGTGCGTCGATCGAACGGCGCGTGACGGCGACGCGGGTGATCCGCGCCGGCTGCCACGCCGAGATGGCGGGCCACGGCGTCGGCGACCGCGGCGTCCTCGAGGCCGTCCGGCGGCAGGCGGATCTCGAGGTCGCGGACCAGCGCGCGCTACTTCCGGCTGCGCGAGCCCTTGACGCGCGCGTGTCCGGACTTGCGTTCCTGCTTGCGGCGCGCCTTGTGCCTCTTGGCGGCGCGCATGCGAGCGGTCTTCCTGGGTCGCTTCGGCTTCGTCTTTCGTGGCGGCACGGCCTCGTCCTACTGTCTCGTGGTGGAATTGTCCATCGCCTGGTAACACGGCGCCCATGCGGATCATCACCGGCTCGGTGCGCGGGCGACGGCTCCGCGCGCCGGCGGGGCTCCGCACGCGTCCCATCCTCGATCGCCAGAAGCAGATGCTCTTCGACGTCCTCGGCGACCGCGTCCAGGTCGACGGCGTGTGGGACCTGTTCGCGGGATCGGGCGGCCTCGGCCTCGAAGCCCTCTCGCGCGGCGCCGGCGCGTGCACGTTCGTCGAGTCCGATCCCGAGGCGCTCGCCTGTCTGCGCGCGAACGTCGCCGCCTGCCGCTTCGACGCCCGCGCCCACGTCATCGCCGGCGACGCCCTGCGACTCGACCTCGCCCGCTGCCGCCCCGACGCAGGCCTCGTCTTCATCGACCCGCCGTTCGAGTTCCTCGCCGCCCGCCGCGACGCTCTCGAGACGCTGCTGTCGTCGCTCGCGCGCTCGCGGCAGGTCCTGCCGGGCGCGACGATCGTCTGGCGCATCCCGACGAAGACTGCCAACGTCGCGATGCCGGACGTGTTCGAAGCGGTCGACGAGCGGGCCGCCGGGCGGAGCGTGATCCTGCTGTACGAGAAGCGCGTGTAGGCGAGCGTCGGTGCGGCGGCGGGCGGGGGGTGCGCGCGGAGGCGACAAGGCGCGCGGCCTACTCGCCTATGGCTCGTAGCGGCCGCGCTCTCGCCTCCGCGCGCACCCCCCGCCCGCCGCCACGACCACGCCTGCACGCCGCTCGTCACGCGGCGTCGCTGCGCTCGCCGCACGGTGCGGGGGCCGCGTCACCACTCCCGACGTCGGCGGCTCGCCGTTGCGGCGAGCGCCGGGTCGGAGACGACGCGACGGGATGCGAGCGGCGGTCGTGTCGGTCCGCGTGCGCGACACCGTCCGCGGGGCGGTGGGGCGCGGCTGGATCGACCCGGTGGCGGGAGGGGGTCTGCGCGGAGGCGAGAGCGCGGCCGCTACGGAGCCATAGGCGGAGTAGGCCGCGCGCCTTGTCGCCTCCGCGCAGACCCCCTCCCGCCACCGCGACGTCAACCCTTGACTTCGGCCGACGATCCGACGCACGGGACACGAATGGCACTACTCGATCGCTTCCGTCTCGACGGCAAGGTCGCCGTCGTCACCGGCGCCGGGCGTGGCATCGGGCAGGGGATCGCGCTCGCCTTCGCCGAGATGGGCGCGCACGTCGTCTGTGCGGCGCGCACGCCGTCCGAGATCGAGGAGACGGCGACGCGCGCGCGGGCGTTCGGCGTGAAGGCCCTGGCGCTGCCGTGCGACGTGACGAATCCCGCCGCAGCTCGAGGCCGTCGTCCAGCGCACGATGGGCGACTTCGGGCGGATGGACCTGCTGGTGAACAACGCCGGCGGCTTTCCGCCGATGCCGTTCCTCGACATGGACCTGGCCACCTGGGAGTGGTGCTTCAAGTTCAACCTGACGTCGGCGTTCCTGATGACGCGGCTCGCGCTGCCGCACCTGCTCGAGCACGACGGCAGCGCCATCCTCAACATCTCGTCGGCGGCGGGGCGGATCGTGCGGGCCAAGTTCGCGGCGTACGGGACGGCGAAGGCGGCGCTGTCGTTCATGACCAAGCAGCTGGCGGCCGAGTTTGCGCCGCGCGTGCGCGTGAACGCGCTCGCGGTGGGCGCGGTCGACACGTCGGCGCTGCGGCCGTTCGTCAAGGACGACGAGATCCGCGGCAAGATGGAGGCGATGACGCCGATGGGCCGGATCGGGCACGTCGAGGACATCGCCATCGCCGCCCTCTGGCTCTGCTCGCCGGCGGGCAACTGGGTGACCGGCAAGGTCGTCGAGGTCGACGGCGGCACCGAGTCGACCAACTGGCCGTTCGATTGAGGAGACCATGGCGTATCGCGTGATCCAGTGGAGCACCGGCCACGTCGGGCAGTTCGCGCTCCGGGCCATCATCGGCCACCCGGAGCTGGAGCTGGCCGGCGTGTGGGTGAGCGGTCCGGCGAAGGACGGCCGCGACGCCGGCGAGCTGTGCGGTCTGCCGCCGACGGGCATCCGCGCGACCACCGATGCCGACGCGTTGCTCGCGCTCGACGCCGACTGCGTCTGCTACACCGCCACGGCCGACCTGCGGCCCTTCGAGGCGGCGGAGGACATGGCCCGCATCCTGGCGGCCGGCAAGAACGTCGTGTCGTCGTCGCTGGTGCCGATGGTGCACCCGGCGTCGTTCGTCCCCGACGTGCGCGACAAGCTCGAGGCCGCCTGCCGGGCCGGCGGCACGTCGTTCTTCACGTCCGGCATCGATCCGGGCTTCGCCAACGACGTGCTGCCGCTCACGCTCTCCGGCCTCTGCGAGCGCTGGGACGAGATCCGCATCCTCGAGATCATCAACTACTGCACCTACGACCAGCCGACCGTGCTCTTCGACACCATGGGCTTCGGCACGCCGCTCGACCACACGCCGCTGCTACTGACGCCGGGCACGCTGTCCTTCGCGTGGGGCGGCACGGTGCGGCTCCTGGCCGAGGGACTCGGCGTCACGCTCGACCGCATCGACGAGACGTACGAGAAGCGGCCGGCCGTCCGCCCGATCCCCGTCTGCGGCCGCACCGTCGAGCCCGGCACCATGGCGGCGCTCCGCTTCGAGGTGCAGGGCATCGTCGACGGCCGGCCCGCGATCGTGGTCGAGCACGTGACCCGCCTCGACGACGCGCTGGCGCCCGAGTGGCCGTCGGGCAACGGCAGCTACCGCGTCGTCATCAAGGGCGTCCCGTCGATGCAGCTGCGAGTTCGAGTTCGCCGACGAGCACGGCGACCACGCCGTCGGCGGCGTCGTGCTCACCGCGACGCGGCTGGTGAACGCGATCCCGGCCGTGTGTCAGGCGCGGCCGGGGCTGCTCTCGGCGCTCGACCTGCCGCTGATCACCGGGCGGGGGCTTCGCGCCCGCTGATCACGAGCCCGGCGCCGGGTGCTCGAAGCGGTTCGCAGTCAGCCGCAGGCTCGGCGTGTCGGCGCGCGACTCCATCTCCTCGTACAGCCGCTGGTAGCCCGTCGAGCGGATCTTCCACGCGCCGCCGATCTTCACGTACTCGTCGTAGTAGAAGGCGGCGCCGCGGATGGTGATGCCGGCGGAGGTCTCGATGACGACGTCGTCGAGCGCCCAGATGCCGGTGGCGGTGGTCGGGCTCGTCAGGTCGATCTCGGGCTGGTGGACGCGGTGGCTCGAGATGCGCTTCGACGTGCCCGAGCGCGTCGCGGAGGAACTCCATGATCGCGGCGCGACCCGTGAAGCTGTACTGGCCGTCGCCGTAGGCCGAGATCGCGTCCTCGGTCAGGCACTGCTCCAGCTCGTCCCACTTCTTCTCGTCGAGACAGCGGCAGTAGCGGTACTTGAGGCGCTTGATGGCTTCCAGCTCCTGGAGGTCGGTCATGGTCGCTGCATACGGCCGCCGCCCGGCGTGACGCAAGCATTGTGCGCGGCCCCTTCGGGGCGCTACTGTCCCGGCGCGATGGCGACACGATTCCACGGGCGGACGGCGGTGGTAACCGGCGCGGGCTCGGGGCTGGGCGCGGCGACCGCGAGCCGGCTGGCGACCGAGGGGGCGGCGGTGGCGTGCCTCGATCTGGCCGCGGCCGCTGCGGAGACGACGGCGGCTGCGATCCGCGACGCGGGCGGTCGAGCGGCCGCGTGGCAGACGGACGTCTCGGAGCCTTCCTCCGTGCGCGCGGCGGTCACGGCTGCGGCGAAGGACCTCGGCCGCCCGTCGGTCGTGGTCACCAGCGCGGGCATCGGTCGCTTCGCCAACTCGCATCAGCAGCCGTTCGAGGACTGGGCGCGCATCATCGGCGTCAACCTGACCGGCACCTTCCTCACGGTGCAGGCGACGCTGCCGTATCTCCTCGACGGCGGCGGCAGCGTCGTCACCGTCTCCTCCAACACCGGCCTGATGGGCGCGGCCTATGCAGCCGCGTACTGCGCGTCCAAGGGCGGTGTGATCCAGCTGACGAAGGCGCTGGCCCTCGAGTACCTGACGCGCGGCATCCGCGTGAACTGCGTCGCGCCCGGGGGTATCGACACGCCGCTGCAGCGGGACTTCAAGCAGCTGCCCGACGGTGCCGACCCCGAGATGCTGCGACGCCTGATGACGCCGCTCGGCCGCAGCACCCCGGCCGAGGTGGCAGCGCTGATCGCCTTCGTCGCCTCCGACGAGGGACGCTACATGACCGGCGCCGTCGTGCCGATCGACGGCGGGCTCACCATCTGAGGTCGCGGTGACCCTCGCCGAGATCGCCGACCGGCTTGCCATCGACGACCTGCTGACGCGCTACGCGTCCGCGGTCGACGCGAAGGACTGGGACCTCTACGCGAGCTGCTTCACCCCCGACGCGCACATCGACTACACGGCGTCCGGTGGCATCGCCGGCGCCCTCGCCGAGGTGCGAACCTGGCTCGCGGAGGTGATGGGCTTCTTCCCCATCTGCCAGCACGTCGTCGCGAACCGGACGATCGTCGTCACCGGCGATACCGCGACCAGCCGTTCGTACCTCTTCAATCCCATGGTCGTCGGTGAGCGGGAGACCGGTGGCCTCTTCCTCGAGGGCGGCGTCTATCGCGATCGGCTCGTGCGCACGCCCGATGGCTGGCGCATCGCGGAGCGGATCGAAGAGGCCAGCTGGTCGACGCGTCGCCACGCGATCATGCCGCCGGTGGGGAAGTAGGGCGTGCGGCCGGACTTCCGCGAGCGCTATGGGCCGTGGGCGGTGATCGCCGGTGCGGCGGTCGGCCTCGGCGCCGCGTACGCCGAGCAGCTCGCGGCGGCGGGGTTGGATCTCGTCCTGATCGATCGCGACGCCGCTCCCCTCGAGAAGACGGCCGCCGCGCTCCGCGCCGCACACGGCGTCCGGGTGCGGCCGGTCGTGCTGGACCTCGCGCGGGCCGATCTGGTCGACGCGCTGCGCACCGCCACCGCGGATCTCGAGGTGGGTCTCGCGGTCTACAACGCCGCGCTCGGCACGGTGTCGCCCTTCCTGGCGATGGACGCGGCGCACCTCCAGGCGATGCTCGACGTGAACTGCCGCGGGCCGCTGCTGCTCGCGCATGCGCTGGCGCCGGCGATGGTCGCGCGCGGGCGCGGCGGGCTGGTACTCATGTCGTCGCTGTCGGGCAGCTTCGGGTCGGCGCAACTCGCGGTCTACGCGGCGACCAAGGCCTTCGCGCTCGTGCTCGGCGACGCGCTCTGGGTGGAGCTGCGTGAGCGCGGCGTGGACGTTCTCGCGGTGCAGCCCGGCTCGACGCGCACCCCGGGGTGGCTCTCGTCGCAACCCGCTGGGGCCGCCGGCGCCGACGTGCCCGTGATGGAGCCGGCCGACGTCGTGCGCGAGGTGCTCGACGCCCTCGGCGAAGGGCCGCTCGTCATTCCAGGCGAAGGGAACCGCCTGGCGGCGCAGGCCCTCGGCCAGATGGCACGCCGCGATGTCGTCGAGCTGATGAGCGCCATCACCGCCCGCCTGGTGCCGAACTATCGGCCCGGCGGGTGATTGACCCGCGGCAACGGGCGACGGTAAGACCGCCGGCGGATGATTCGGCTGCGGCTCCCCGACCGGCGCCACTTCGCGTCGCTGCCTGAGCCGTCGTCGCCGCCGACGCCCGTGCAGGCGGTGGCCGTCCTGCTGAGCCGCCGCCAGTTCCTGAAAGCGCTCGGCGCGGCGGTGGTCGTGGTGGCGACGCCGTGGACGCGGGTCGCCGAGAGCTGGGCCGCCGCGCGCGGCCGCTTCTTCACGGCCCGCGAGCGACGGACCCTCGAGGCGCTGGTCGAGTCGATCCTGCCGGCCGACACCGACCCGGGTGCGAAGGACCTGAAGGTCGTGCGCTACATCGAGCAGTTCCTCTCGGCGTTCGAGCACCGCGTGCCCGCGATCTATGCCGGCGGACCCTTCAGCGGGCGCAATCCCTTCATCAACTACGAGAACGGCACCCCGGGCCGCCGCCGGCCGAGGAACGCCTTCCGGCGCTTCGTCCCGCCGACCCGCCTGCAGTCGCTCTACTGGCGCTGGCAGCTGGTCGGCACGATCGGCCTGTCGCCCGACGAGCAGGCGCTGGTCGCGCCCCTGGACGCGCAGCGCGGCGGTGCGCTGACGGGCCTGCGCGACATCTACCGCGACGGGCTGGTGGCGCTCGACGCCTTCAGCCGCACGCAGGAGGGCGCCGCGTTCCTCGACCTCGACGCCGCCGGACGGGCGCGGGTGCGCGACGCCGCCCGCCGGACGTTCCCGGTGCCGGTCCGTCGCGACAAGAACTTCATCGACCTCGTCGTGCAGCACACGCTCGAGGGCGCGTTCTCGGCGCCCGAGTACGGGGGCAATCGTCGCGGCCGCGGCTGGACGCTGCTCGGACTCGAGGGCGACAGCCAGCCGCTCGGCTACGCACTCTACTCCCGCGCGTCCGATGCGTACCGCGAGCGGGCCGACCACCCGCTCTCCACTCCGAACCCCGACGAGCTCGCGGGTCCGAAGCCCCTGTCCGAGGAGGGCGACCTGCTCGAGCGGATCATCTCGGCGGTGCAGGCGGACAGCTGCTCATGAGCAGACGCAAAGACGCCGACGACGTCCTCGGCAATCGCGCGCTGACGCACTTCGACTTCTGCATCATCGGCAGCGGCGCCGGCGGTGGGGCGGCGGCGCATGCGCTCACGTCCGGCGGCAAGACGGTGCTCGTGCTCGAGGCCGGTGGCAATCCGTTCCCCGGGCTCGACCAGAAGGGTCCGCTGCCGCCGCCGCTACACAGCAACGACGAGCTCAAGTACCGCGTGCGCAGCTTCATCGAGCCGTTCGGCGACCTCGAGCCCCGGACGTTCCGCAAGACGGCCGTCACCGATGCCGTGATCCATCCCGACGTCAACGTGCTGCCGAAGTGCGTCGGGGGCGCCTGGTCGCACGCCGACATGAAGGTGCCGCGCTTCACCGCCGTCGACTTCCAGATGGTCAGCGCGATGCGGCGGGCCAAGGACCGCAATCCGACCCTCGAGGTGCCGGGCTTCTTCGCCGATGCGGCGAGCGCCAACTTCGCCGACTGGCCCTTCACCTACGACGACCTGGAGCCGTTCTACGCCGAGGCCGAACGCCTGATCGGCGTGGCGGGCGACGACTCCAACCCATTTGCGCCGCTGCGCTCCACGCCGTACCCGATGCCGGCCCACGAGGACATGTACATCGCCCACATCCTGCGCGATGGGGCGAGCCGAACGACGTTCCTCGGCGGGCCGATCACGCCGCACAAGTACCCCGCCGCGATCACCTCGCGCTTCTATCCCGCGGGTGACGCCGACCTCGAACGCCCGCCGTGCAACCAGTGCGGCCCCTGCAGCGGCTTCGGTTGCCCGTCGCACGCCAAGGGCTCGCCCGCCGTGACGACGCTCCGGCGTGCGCTCCTCTCGGGCAATTGCCAGCTGCGCTTCAACTGCCACGTGACGCTGCTGCGCAACGACGGCGGGCACGTGACCGGGGTCGAGTACGTCGACGGCAACGGCGTGCGCCAGGCCGCGACGGCGGACGCCTACGTGCTCGCCGCCTCGGCGATCGAGTCGGCGCGGCTCTGCCTCCTGAGTGCCCTCGGCAACTCCAGCGGGCAGGTCGGCCAGAATCTGATGTTCCACTTCCAGACGAACGTGAACGGGTTCTTCCCACGCCGCGTGCACGGACAGCGCGGGATGGCGGTGACCAGCGGGATCGCCGAGTTCCGTGGCGTCGAGCCCGGCGGCGCCGAGATACGGGTCGTCGATACGGCGCTCGGCAAGCGGGCGTATCTCGGCGGCGTCTGCGAGTTCAGCGCGTCGCAGGGACTCACCATCACCGAGGACGGCGACGTCTATGCGTTCCGGCTGCCCGTGGTCGGGCTCGGACAGCCGCTCAAGAACGCGCTCCGCGACCAGCCGATCGGCCAGCACCTCTTCGGGCTCCTGATGCAGGGCGAGGACGCGCCACGACGGACGAACAACGTCACCCTCGACCCCACGGTGCGGGACGTCTTCGGCCTGCCCGTGCCGCGGGTCACCTACGAGAACCACCCCTTCGAGCTGGAGGCGCGCACCTTCTACGTCCCGGTGATGAAGGACGTCGTCCGCAACGCGGGGACCGATCGGGTCTTCGCCGCGCCCTGCGACGCGCTCTTCGGCGATCCGCCGACCTCGCGCCATGTGAAGGGGACGCTGCGCATGGGTACGGATCCGGCGACGTCCGTTACCCGTGCCGACGGGCGCTTCCACGACGTCGACAACCTCTACTGCTGCGACGGCAGCGTGTTCCCCACCGGCGGCGGATGGAACCCGTCGCTGACGATCGTGGCCGTCGCGCTCCGGATCGCGCGCGGGCTCGTCGCCTAGCCTCCCGCGCGCGTTGCGCCCGAGGATCGCCCCGGTGGTGACGACCCGCGGGCGCGGACGGCGGGGTCAGATGCCGAAGGCGGCCTTCTCCTCCTGGATGAGCGCGGCGAACGACGGCCGCCCGAGGATGCGGGCGACGTACTTCGACAGCTTCGGCCACCGCTTCGCGTCGGGCGAGACGCTCGCGTGCTGCAGGTTCACGAACTGCGTGCCGATGCCGATGTCGGCGATGGTGAGGGTCTTCCCGACGAGAAAATCACCGGTGAGCTGGCTCTCGAGGTAGTCGAAGAGCGGGGGCAGGTCCTCGGCGATCGCCTTGTCGACCGCGGCCTCGTCCGTCGGCTGGTTGAAGAACTTCGGACCGACGACGCGCGGGAAGAATATCTTGCCGCCGCCGATCGGCGCGATGCCACCGTCGCCGTACTCCTCGAACCAGAGCGCGCGGGCGTATTCGTACGGATCGCTCGGGTAGAGCCGCGGCTCGGGCGCCGTGCGCTCGATGTACGCACAGATGACGGACGAGTCGTTGATGATGCGGTCACCGTCCTTGAAGGCGGGGACCTTGCCGAGCGGACTGGTCTGCCTCCAGTCGGGCGGCGCCTGCGGGCCGGGGAACACCGGAACCAGCTCGTACTCGAGGCCCTTCTCGGCGAGCACGACGCGAACCTTGCGAACGAACGGGGACGCACTGACACCCATCACGGTACGCATTGGGACGATCCTCCTCGACGCTCGGTGTGGCGCTCGCCGCCCGGTTGAAGCAAGCGCCGGCGGGCTGTGCTACGGGTCCCGTCATGACTCGAGGAAGTGAACCCGAGCTGTCGCTCGTGCGCGGCGATCCGCCGTCCCGCCTGCAGCGGCGTCTTCACCTCATGCCGGCGGACGGCCTGGGCATCGGGCGCCGCGCCGTGCTGTTCGCCCTCGTCGCGTGGCTGCCGATCGCCGTCTGGGCCATCGCGCGTGGGCGGGCGCTGCACGGGGCGCTCAGCGAGCCGCTCTTCGGGCACTTCGGGGTCAACATCCGCTGCCTGGTGGCGATCCCCTTGATGGTGCTCGCCGAGGCCACGTCGCAGGGCGTCGCCTCGGAGTTCCTCCGGCGGCTGGAAGTCTTCGGCATGGTGCCGGCGTCCGCGCGGCCTGCCCTGGAGAAGGTCGTCCATGACCTGAGGCGGCTCCGCGATGCCTGGACGCCGTGGGCATTCCTCCTGGGAGTCGTAATCGCGCTGCAGTGGCTGACGCCCGATGCACGGCACAATCACGAGCTCGTGTGGGCCGGCGCCGAGGAGCCCGTGGGCATCGGCTTCGGCGGTTGGTGGTATGTCATGGTGGCGCGGCCGCTGTTCCTGGGGCTCGCGGTCGCATGGCTCTGGCGCATCGCCCTGTGGGCGATCGTGCTCGCACGCGTCGTCCGGGTCGGCCTGGCGCTCGTGCCGACGCACCCGGACGGCATGTTCGGTCTCGGCTTCCTGCAGCTCACCCCGCGGGCCTTTACGCCGTTCATTCTCGCCATCTCCAGCGTCGTTGCGTCGGTGTGGGCGCACGACGTCGTCTACCACGGGGTTCGCGTCGAGACGCTCTGGCCGGCGGCCGCCGCCTTCGTCGGCGTGATGGTGGTCCTTCAGCTCGCACCATTGCTTGGCGTCCTGCCGGTCTTCGCAGCGGCGCGGCGGCAGGCGCTCGAGGACTACGGCGCGCTGGTGGCGCGGCACGGCCGCCTGGTGCACGAGCGCTGGATCGAGGACCGCGAGCTGGCCGACACCCGGCTCCTCGAAGCGCCCGAGCTGGGGCCGGTGGCCGACACGATCTCCCTGTACGACGCCGTGCACCGCGCTTCCGTCGTACCGATCGGACGCGCCACGCTCGTCCTGGTTCTGGCGCCGGTCGTGCTGCCGCTGCTGGTGGTCGTCGCGCTGCAGATCCCGATACGCGAGATACTGAAGGTGGTCTTGAAGGCGGTGGCCTGAGAGACGGTCGGATGCGGCGGGCTAGTAGTCGCCCCCGCCACCGTGCTCTCCGCTGCCTCCACCGCCACCCCCAGGTGAGCCGCCGATGCTGCCGACGCTGCCGTCCGCGCAGGTGTACGTTCCCTGGAAGCCCAGGCTGTAGACGTACGCGTCGAGCGAGCAGGCGGAGCCCCTGAGCGTGAAGGTGCCGGCGTAGTGGTACTGGCCACCGGCGCCGGCGAGCCTCACCTTCGTCTTCTTTGCCAGGGGACAGCCCTTGGCCGGCTTGCAGCGGATGGTCGCCGTGATGGCCGCCGCGCCGCCCTTCGTCTTCACGGTGGCGGGTGCGCTGCGCCCGGTGCGGGCGTCGGTCACGTCGCCCTTGTACTGCTTCGCGTGAGCGGGTCCGGCTGCGAGCGCCGCGAGGAGCACGAAGCCGCTCAAGCCTCGAGATCGGCCCTTCATGGTACGTCCTCCCGTCGTTGATGGGATGCCTCGGCGTACCATGCCGCGCCCCCCGGGCCCCATCGCGCATTCAGGGGACCCATCCGCAGGCCAAGGCCGAGTACCGCCGCCGCGTGACGGACCTGCGCTGCGAACTGGGCGATGCGGAGCGCCTGAACGACGTGGGCCGGGTCGAGCGTCTCCGCGCCGAGGTCGAGTTCCTCACCGACGAGCTGGCGCGTGGCGTAGGCCTCGGCGGGCGCGACCGTCGCGCCGCCTCGGCGAGCGAGCGCGCGCGTGTGGCGGTGACGGGAAGATCGCCGAGCACGATGCAGCGCTCGCCGAGCACCTCGAGATCGCCGTCCGCACCGGAACCTACTGCGCGTACGCGCCGGCCGACCGCGATCGCATCACCTGGATCACGCACTAGAGTGTAAGTTCTGCCCCGCGTGGGCGGATTTTACCGATGCGACACTGAATCGCGCGTGAATTCACGTGTTCGGCGTGCTGGCCCGGGATCTGCTAATCGACCGCCTCCAGCGGAGGCGTGCATGAGCGTCCGCGGAAGAGACCAGCGGCTGCGCGCTGCGGTCGTGGCGCGGACGGCTCCCGGCGTCCGCGAGGTGCAGGACGACTTGCGCGTCGCCGCCAATTGAGGGACTCGCCATGACGACCCGCATGATCATCCTTCGTCCGCTGCTCGCGCTGCTGCTCCTCGGCGGCAGCGCGGTGGCGGCGCCGAACCCCCGGCTGCGGAAGCTCGCCGTCGTCGGTGACAGCGTGCTCGCCGGCTTCGGCAGCGGCGGACTCGTCGCCACCGGTCGCGTCGGGCAGCGGGACAGCGCGCCGGCACTCGTCGCGCGGCAGGCGCACGTCGCCTTCTCGCAGCCCCTCATGACCGGTCCTGGTCTGCCGCCGCCTCTCGGTGATCGTCGACGAGAATCGCGACGGCGTGCTCGACCCCGGCGACGTCCGCCGTGCGATCGACGGCATCGGCTTCCGGCGCGAGCCGGGACGGATCGTCCGCAATCTGGCCGTCCCGGGCGAGGATCATCCGCTCGGTCTTCCAGACCACGGCGCCCGGGACGATCACCGAGCAGCTGCTGAGCGGCAGCGCCGACGGCCGCGAGTTGATGAAGTTCGCGATCGTCGGCCTGCCGGTGCGGAGCGAGGGCGTCTCGCAGCTCACACGCATCCAGGAGATCCGACCGACGTTCCTCCTGGTGTGGATCGGAAACAACGACGTGCTGCCGATGGCGACGCGAACGGATCCGGGCAGCGTGACCATGACCGCGGCGGAGTTCGGCCAGCGCTATCGCCAGCTGCTGAACGCGCTCGCCGACACTGGAACCGGCGGCATGGCGGTCGCGAATCTCCCGGACGTGACGGCGCTCGCCGCCCTGCGGCCGGCCAGAACCGACGTCACGACGTGCCGTGCGGAGGACGGCTCGGTGTCGGCGGTCGCCCCCGATGACCTGATCGCCATCGATCTGTCACGCGATCGGCTCCCCGAGCCGCCGTGCGGCCGGGTCCTCGACGCGGCGGAGCAGGCGGCGGTGCGCGCCACGGTGATGCGCTTCAACGACGAGATCGCGAGCGCGGTCGCCGACGTCGAGGCGAGCCGCGGCGTGCCGATCGCGCTCGTCGACGTGTTCGCCCTCTTCGATCGCCTGCGCGGCGGCGGAGTCGACGGCGTCACGTCGCGCTATCTGGGCGGGGTGTTCAGCCTCGACGGCATCCACCCGACACGGACGGGGCAGGCGCTGATCGCCAACGCGTTCATCGACGCGCTCGATGCGAGGTTCGGCGAGTCGATTCCCGAAGTGAACGTGGCTCGGGTCGCCGCGCGGGACCCGTTCGTCGGGAATCGCTTCCGCCCGGTCGATGAGCCGCCGTTCGGCGTGGTCGCATCGGAAGACGTCGACGAGCTCTTCGACGGCGCGTTCCGACGCATCGAGCGCGATCGCCGACGTCTGGCGCGCGACCTGGTCCGCCGGGGCCGGGGCCTGTTCGACGACCTGAAGGACCTGGTCGGGCTCTAGAGCCGACTCACTTCCCGAAGCGATTGAGCGTCTGCACGTCGAAGAGCTGGTCGATCTTGTGGTGGACGCGACGGTCGAACACTCCGTCCGGGTCCTCGCGGAGCCCGGCCAGCGTGGCGCGGCTGGCGGGGACGTTCTCGGCGCACTGCCAGGCGGTTTGCGAGCTCCAGAACCACTCGTACTCGCCGGTGTTCGGGTTCTTGGTTGGATGGTTGAGATAGCCGTAGACCTGGTAGGTGTTCAGCAGCTCACCCTTCCACGAGAATTTGCGGTTGTAGGCCCCGATCCACGACTCGGCGTCGATCCACAGCTCGATTTTGCCAAAGAGGTAGTACTTGTCCCGCGGGACGCCCTCGACCACCCAGAACTTGCGCTTCGCCAGGCCGCCGGAGACCGGCGCCCAGGCGACGCCGGTCCACCCCTTCTTCAGGAATCCGGCAGAGGGGAGGGCCATCGGCCAGTCCTGCCGCCACCCCCCGGTGCCGTCCACCCAGCGCAACGGCCCGCCGTTGCCCTTGATCGACTCGGGGTCGACGACGCGCAGGCCGTCGCGCAGGCCGATCGTCTTCCACTCGAAGTCCTCGTACTTGGCGTCGAAGAAGTTGCCGTCGTCCTGGCTCAGGTCGGAGCCGAGGAAGCCGTCCGAGCGGTTGGCCGGGCTGACGGCGCGCACGCGGCGGAGCGCGGGCACGTAGGTCCACACCGAGTCGCGCTTCTCGGGATCGCGGTAGCGGTTGCTGAGCGCCGCCGTCCCCTGCAGGTCGGCGGGGTTCTTCGCCACGGACAGCAGCTGCCACGAGAAGTTCTGCGGGTTCGGCTGGCGATGCACCTGATTCTGATTCTCGTAGTACTGCGCGTACACGTCCTGCAGCGACTGGCGATCGACACCCTTCGGCGCGACCCAGACGATGAGCGCGTTATAATGGTAGGAGCCCCCGTTCCAGTAGTTGTAGAACTGGTTCCAGAGGGCCTTCTGTCCGCCCTGCGGGTCGGTCGGTGCGATCGTCGGAAAGGGCGTGCCGTAGAGGTACTCCGGCGCCTTGCCGGTTGCCTGCTCGAGGATGGTGCCGGTCTTGGGGTCGAGGGCGAACTTGCCCTCGTTCGCCTTCGTCGACTCTTCGAGGGCCTTGTCGTAGTGGGTGATGCCCTCGGGGAAGGAGACGATCGGGTTCTCGTACTCGCCCTTCTGGTAGTGCTTGAGGATCTCGGGCGGCAGCAGGTCCTTGGCGAGATCGGCGTTGCTCGCATTGAGTACGTCGCCGACCTTCAGCCCCGGCGCCACCTCGGTGCCCGCGGGGGCGTAGCGCTTCGGGTCTGGGGGCCACTCGCGGCCGTCGACGGTTCCGGAGCGGGCGGGGGCGGCACAGGCAAGGACGAAGAGGAGCAGGATCCACCGGGACGGCATCGTCATGCCCGGGGCGGGTAGCACGTCCGGCAGACGATCCTCAATCACCCGAGCGGGTATTTTGCTGCCGCACCGCGGCAGACACGAGCGGTCGTTCGATCAACGGCGGCGGATGCGTCGTGCCGCCGCACGCCACTCGTGCCCGGAGAGTAGGCGACAGGTGCGGCGTGCCGAGGCGTCGCCCGCCATTCGACCGATCTCCGCCAGCACGCTGTGCGTGACGATTGCCGCGTTGTCGGCCGCCAGGACGTAGTAGTCGAAGAACTGTCGCGGGAAGCCGCGGTCGCCGAGGGGATCGCCGGCACCGTCCGAAACCGCCCGCACGCCGAGGAAGGGGACGTGCCGGCGAGCGGCGATCCGGGCGACGGCCGCGGTCTCCATGTCCTCCACGTCGCGGTAGGACGACGAGGCGGCCTGCGGCAGCTCGCAGCCGAAGACGGCGCCGCCTCCGGGAACGCAGGCGAACGGCATGTCGCCGAAGTCGTCGCCGCTGACGCCCTGCCCGCCGAAGACCGGCTCGGGCTGGTGCGGCATGCAGACGATCGCGGCGCCGGGTGAGCCGGGCGGGACCTCGGTGCACTGCTCGAGGACGGGGATGGCAGCCGTCTCCGCGATCGCGAGCAGCGCGGGGTTCGCGCGCAACACCTTCGACCGGTCACGCTCCGTCCACGTCGTCGCCACGACGACGTCGCCGATGCGGTGATGGCTCCCTGCGACCCCGCTCATGATCAGCGCCGCCGCCGGAATGCGGGCGAGGACGGCGGTGGCCGTAGCCTCGGCGTTCAAGAGGCCGATGCCGGTCATGCCGAGGACGACGCGAACGCCGGCGAGGCGCCCCAAGTGGTAGTGGCGCCCGTCGATCTCGATCGTCGACTCGATGGTCGCGGCGGCGACGAGCGGCGCGATCTCCGCGGGGAATGCCGACAGCACGACCACGTGCGGCGCCGACGCGCCTGCGCCAACGCTGGCGCAGAGCCCGCGGCCCCGCTCGGCGGCGACGGCCGGCAGCGCGGCCAGCATGAAGATCGCAGCGAGCGTCCGGCGCACGCCCCGAGCTTCACACGTCCCCGCAGCGCGTGTCCATTCCACGATCACCCGGTGGCCCTCCGACACCCCTCGGGGATTTGACTCCCCCGGTGCAGTCATCATATCGCGCAGCGTTCGGCAGCCTCGCCGACGCTTCCTGACCTCGCATGACCTACGCCGAGACCTCCACCCCACACACCCGCCTCCGCGCGCTGGTTCTGTTCGCCGTGCTCCTGGTCGCGCCCGGGGTGCAGGCCGACTCCGTCAACTCGCCGAACGTCGCGCTGAACGTCGACGCGAACCGCGTCGGTCCCGGCGGCGGGAACACCTTCGTTGCGGTCGGCACGATCACGATCGCCGAGACGCAGGTCACGGAGTACTCGACGGGGGCCGGACAGGCCTTCTCCCTGCGCGTCGCGCCCGGCTTCCAGCTCGATCCGGGCTCGCCGGTGACCGCACTGAGCGCCACGATCGGTATGAATGGCGCGAGCGCGAACGTCGCGTCGATCCTGACGCCCAGCGGTGTGCCCGACGAGGTCCTCACGTGGGTGCTCACCTCGGGGGGCACGGCGGGCCAGGACATCATCCGCGTGAACGGCATCCGGCTGCGGATCGCGAGCGCCGCCGGCGCCGCCGGTCCAGCCCGGGCCACGTTGTCGATGACCACCAGCGGCATCGGTGGCGCGTTCACGGATCAGGCCATCGTGGCCGCGACGATCGCGACAGGAGCCGCCGACCACCTCGTGCTCCAGGCGCCGCCCGCCGACGGCCCCGCGGGCGAGGCGCTGCTGCCGAGCGTTGCCATCGTCGACTTCGGGGGCAACCCGGTCAGCGCCGATCCACGCTCGATCGCCCTCGCGCTCGAGGAGAACCCGGCCGGTGGCGATCTCCGCGGCGTCGCGCAACGGACGACCGTCAACGGCCTGGCCACCTGGGCGACGGGGGATGGCCTGCGTATCGAGACGGCGGCCGGCGGCTACACGCTGCGGGCGACGCACGACGGCGCTCCGTTCGCCGCGAGCGACGCGGTCGTCAGCGACCCCTTCACCGTGACGCCGTCCACCTCCGCTGCCCTCCGCTTCCTGCAGCAGCCGAGCGAGACGCCCGCCGGGGCGGTGGTGACCCCGCCCGTGCGCGTCGAGATCGTGGACGCCTTTGGCAACCGGACCGCGGTGGCAGACCGCGTCGATCTCAGCCTGCTCGCGGCGCCCTGCGACGGCAGTGCGTCGGGGGCGTCCGTGGCGGCGAGCGACGGCATTGCGACCTTCGACGCCCTCAGCGTCGGCACGCCGTGCGCGGGCGACGTCCTGAACGCCTGTGCGGGCAACCTCTGCGCCGCGTCCGATCCCTTCACCGTGACGGCCCGGCATCCCATCTCCGCGGACCTCGTCGCGCTGCGGCCCGGACGCATCGCCAAGCTGGTCGCGACCGGCGCGCTCGCGCTACCGGACCGCACCTTCGACGACCCGACGGTCGACGGCGGTGCGCTGACGATCACCAGTCGCGCGGGGAGCACAACGTATGCGCTGCCCCCTGCGGGATGGCGGGCGCTCGGCGGCAACACGCCGGGCTTCCGATTCCGCGGCGTGATCTGCTCGTCGGTGGTGCTCAAGGTGAACGGTCTCAAGGTGGCCTGCCGGCTCGAGGTGGGCGGCCTCGATCTCCCCGAGCCGGGGCCGGTCGACCTCGTCCTCACGGTGGGCAGCGGGAAACGGCGCTACTGCGTCGAGTGCGGCGGGGCCGCCGCCGGTGCGGCGGCGACGGTCTTCAAGCGCACCGGGTGCACCGTGCCCGCCGCCTGTCGGTGAGCGGTCACCCGCGAAGAAGCTCACCGACCCGTTCCGGCAGTGACGTGCACCATCGGTTGACGGCGCGGGCTCGACGCCCGTAGAAGCCGCAGCGATGCCAGCCATGGTCGGTCTCCGCTTCGATCTCCGTGTCCCCTCGTTCGCCCGCACGACGCATGCAGCGCAGTACGCCGCGTGCCTCGACATGTGCGGGTGGGCCGATGCCCAGGGCTTCGACGTGGTGGCGATCTCCGAGCACCACGGCGTCGACGACGGGTACATGTCGTCGCCCGTGACCCTGGCTGCGGCGATCGCGGCGCGGACGACGCGGCTCGGGATCAACGTCGCCGCCGTGCTCGTGCCGCTGCACGACCCGATCCGCATGGCGGAGCAGCTCGCGACGGCGTCGCTGATCGCGGGCGGACGGCTGAGCTTCGTCGCCGGCATGGGCTACCGGCCGGAGGAGTTCGCCATGGCCGACGTCGACCGGACGAAGCGTGGCAAGCTCTTCGACGAGTACGTCGGCGTCATGCAGCAGGCCTGGACGGGTGAGCCGTTCACCTGGCGCGGGCGCGAGGTGCGGGTGACGCCCGCGCCGGCGGCGCCACCGCTCATCCTGATCGGCGGCTCGACGGCGAAGGCGGCGCGGCGGGCGGCGCGGCTCCGCTGCGGATTCTTCCCCGCCGTGGGCGATCCGGAGCTGGCGCGAGTCTACCATGAGGCCTGCGCCGCTGAAGGATTCGACGCAGGCTTCGTCGCCCTGCCGGGCGGGCCGGGGTTCGTCCACGTGACGCGCGATCCGGAGCGCGACTGGAAGCGCATCGCGCCGCACGCACTCTACGACGCGCGCACGTACCACGAGTGGCAGCCAGCGGGGCAGCGCTCCGAGGTCGACGTCGCGGCGAGGACCGAGGACGACGTTCGGCGCAGCGGCGTGTATCGCGTCGTCACGCCGGAGGAGTGCGTAGCGATCGCCGAAGAACACGGCCGCATCCTGCTCCACCCGCTCATGGGCGGCATCGAACCGGAGCTCGGGTGGGAGAGTCTGCGGCTCTTCGCCGACGAGGTCCTGCCACGCCTGCGGTGAGGCTCGCCGCCATCCTGCTCGTCCTGCTCGTGTGCGTGACGGCGCGGGCGGACGACGGAGGCGGCCGGCCCTTCGTCGCCGAGCGCAACGGATTCGTGGTCGGTCAGGCGGCCGACTGGCTCGACCGGACGCACGTCGTCTGGCACGCGCGACCTCCCGCGCGGACGAGGACGGCGACAGCAGGTGCAGGTCTTCACGTCGACGCTGGACGGCTCCGATCTGCGGCTGCCTCACCTGCGGCCTCGACGGGCCGAACCAGGTGCCGGTGGTGCAGCCGGCGGCGGCCGACTGGATCCTCTTCCACTCCTGGAACGGCCACGCGGTGCGCATCGGCGGACCCGGGCTTCGGCGGGATCGGCTCCGACGTGTGGGTGATGACGCCGTGACGGCGAGCGGCGCACGAACCTCACGCGCACGCGCGAGTTCCACGACAACTTCCACGCCTACTGGTCGCCCGACGGCCGCTACATCGTGTGGACGGCGCTCAACTGGAACCCGGAGGAGGGCGGTAACGGCCGCTCCGACGTCCGCGTCGCGCGCTTCGACCCGAACGGACCCGCTGGCCCGCGCCTGGTCGACGAGCACGTGGTGCGCCCGGGCAACGGGCACTGGTACGAGACCCAGTGGTGGGCGCCCGACGGCTCGGGCTTCCTCTACACCGAGACCGTCGACACGGCGATCAACCCGGAGCTGTTCTTCTGCCGGCTGCCCGATGCGCGGCGCGCGGCGCCTGCCAGCCGCGTGCGCCTCACCACCGACCCCGCCTGGGACGAGCAGGCGATCTTCACGCCGCGACATGGATCGCATCCTCTTCATGTCGTCGCGCGACCTGCCCGGCGCGCACAACGACTGGGCGCAGCGTCGCCACGCTCCTCGATCTGCCCGCCGACTACGACTACGCGCTCATCCTCACGGTCTTCAGCGACAACTTCCTGCAGCCCGTCCTCCAGCAGGCGACCGACCTCTACGAGATGACGGCTGCGCTGGAACCGGCGCCGCACCCGCTTCAAGCCCGGGCCGCTCCGCCGCCTGACGCGCACCGGCGAGGAGGGGTGGGTCATTCCCGAGTTCGCCTGGGATCCGAGCGGGCGGCGCCTGCTGTGGACGCAGAACAAGTTCCCCGACGGCCGCCGCGTCGACCAGGCCTGCGTGCATGCGGGAGATCCGCGAGCGCTTCGTCGCGCCAGCTCCAGGGCGTCGACACGGTGGCGCAGATACCGTTCACGCTCGGCCGCGAGATCCGAGACGACGCGGCGAACCTCCTGCGACCGCCGGCGTCGTACGTCTACCAGGGCGCCTGCGGCGGAACCGTCACCGGTCCAGCCGCCCGCTTCGAGCAGCAGACGTGGATCGGTCATTACGAGTAGGGACGGGCGGGACCACGGCGCGCTGGTCGCCGCGCGCTAACGGAAGACGAAGGTCGCCGTGTTCGCCGCGGCGACGATGCCCACCTCGGGCGGCGGCTCCGCCGGGAGCGCCGCGGCGTCGACGACGACGTCCCAGGCGAGCCGCTGGGCGCCGCTGGGCGCCGCGGGGATGCAGCGCGCGCGCGGGTTCACCGCGCGGACCATGGCGTCGAAGGCCGGATGCGCGCCGTCGCGGATGAGCGCGTGCCAGCCGTAGGCATCGCCTTCGTGGAAGGCGTCGCCGTCCTCGAGCCAGAGGCGGACACGCTCCCCGCGAACCTCGACGCCGACCGGTGCATAGATCGGCACGAACGCGGGATGGACGCGGAGGACGGCGGCGATCGCATCGGCGCCGTCGCCGTCGATGCCGAGCGCGCGGCGGAGCCGCGTCGCCGCCACCGCGCCGGCGCCGATCCACTGCGCGCTCGCGACCTGGCCGGCGACGTCGTCGTCGGCGCGATCGGCGACCGACAGCATCAGGGCGCGCACGAGGAGATGGTCCTGGACCAGGAACTCGCGCAGCACGCGGATGAGCGCCGCACGCGAGAGGTGCTCCAGGCGGAACGTCCGGATCGAAGGCGCCGCGGTAGTCGTTGCGGCCGCCGCGTCGCGTCGCCGGCCGGCTCCGGGAACGCGACGCGCGCGAGACGCGACGTGCCGACGCGCCGGGTGATCGCCGCCTCGACGATCGGCTCGGCGCCGGGGTCGATGAAGACCTCCCAGTGGCAGTGCGGCGTACGGTCGAACGGCGTGCGCGGCGGGCGGTGGATCGGGCGACAGCGTGCGCGGGGATTGGTCGCCACCGCGCTGGCGTCGAAGGTGGGGTCCTCGATCGCGTGGCACATCGAGCGGACGGCCACCTCGCCGTACTGCTCGACCTCGAGCAGCGCGCCGCAGTGCTGGCAGCCAGAAGCGGCCGCGCTCGGGGCTCTCGAGCTCGTAGTGGACGTCCATGTACTGGTGCGGGAAGCCGACGTCGAGCTGGAAGCCCTTGAAGATGGTGCCGACGTCGTCGCCGTCGAACCCGAGGCAGCGCCGCATGCGGCGGGTGTAGATGGGACTCGCGCCCATCCATTCCTCGATCGCGACGGCCTCTCGCGCCTCGCCACCGAGCCGGATGTGCACGTGGGGCAGGGCGGCCCGGTTCAGGAGATGCCCGAAGAGCATGTACTCGCGACCGAGCGCTGCGAGCGTCGGGGTGGAGAGCTGCTCGAGCGCGGTCATCGTGGCTGGCCGCTACCAGCGGGGCGCCGCTGCTGTCAACGCGCCGTGCATCAACTCTGGAGAGAGCTCGACGTCGTGGTCGTCGTCGTCGTGGTGACCGACGGCGGCGTGGTCGACGGCGTGGTCGAGGTCGACGACGACGAGGTCGTCGTGGTCGTGGTGGTGGGGAACTTGTCGGGCGGGCACTCGACGACGAGCAGCTCCGGCGCCTTCTTGTGCAACCACGGAGCGTGCTCGAAGCGTCCGCCGACCGGGTCGTACACGCCCTCGTCGATGCCGCCGTCGTTCGGCTTCGTGCCGCGACCCTTGATGCCCTGCTTGCCGTCGCTCGCGAGATCGAGCTTCATGCGCCCGTCGTCGAGCTTGACGAACCCGACGACGGCGGCGGTGTGCACGCCGGCCGACAATTCGATGTCGCACTTCGCCCGCATGAACTCCGGGATGCGGTCGATGGCGAAACGGTCGATCGCCTCGGTGCGGACGCCGATGCCCTTGTCCTTGAGGTACTTCTCCTTCAGGTCGGGCCAGTTGTCGTCGCAACCGCTCGGCCCCCATTTGAGCGGCGTGCGGAAGGCGTCGACCGAGATGTCGGCATCGGTGATCGGCAGGGCGAACGTCTTCTTGAGCCATTGGAGGCTGTTCGAGGCCGCGCCCAGGACGCACTCGTTCTTCTCGACGTCCTGGTTCGGGAAGTCGTCGTAGGTGAGCGGGTCGCCGTCGGCGGCGCCACCCTCGACGACCTCCGAGGGCGGGACGAGGCCGGTCAGCGCGGCGGCGCCGGGCGTGCCGATGCGATAGACGCGTGCCTGGCGGCCGACACGCCGGCGCGCTTCGGGGGCGGGAGGGGCGACGAGGGGGGCGGCGGTGAGCGCGAACGCCGCGCTCACCGAGCGCACGCGGTCGCCGTCCGCGTCGCCGAGCTTGAACGTGACACTCGTCTGCTGCCGTCGCCCGGCGCCATGACGGGTCAACAGCGGCAGGTTCCGGATCCGCCACGTGCCGTCGACCACCAGGTTCAGATAGAGCGGTGCGTCCGAGCCGACGAAGCGAATGGCTGCGCTGCCCCACTCGGTGAAGGGATGGGCGACGCCGTCGAACTCGAGGTCGAGCTGCGCCAGCGTCAGGCGAGGTCCGCGCCCCGGCGCCGGCCCGGCGCTGCCCGCAGTCAGCGCGAGGATGACGGCGACGATAGAACCCACCGAACCGACTGACCGCATGACGGAACCCTCCCTGGTCCGCACGCTGGCTCGGGACTGCGGTCGGTATAGCACTCCACGTGGGGCGCGCTAGGGGGGTGGTTGACTGGATCCGCGCCGGTGAACAGGCTCGGGGAATCGCCGTCGGAGAGTATCGTATGCGCCTGGGGAGGTTGGTGGGCTCGCTCGCGCTGGTCCTGCTGTGCGGCATGGCGCGCGCCGAGGAGGGGCCGATCGTGCGGGCGGCGCTCGTCGCCGAGAGGGCCGCCCTGGTCGCGGGCGACGCCAACTGGATCGCGCTCCGGCTCCGCATGCGCGAGGGCTGGCACGTCTACTGGCAGAACCCAGGCGATTCCGGCCTGCCGCCGCGGATGGCGTGGCGCCTGCCCGCGGGCGTGTCGGTCTCGGACTTCCAGTGGCCCGCCCCGGAGCGGCTGCCGATCGGGCCGCTCGCCAACTACGGCTACGCGGGCGAGGTGCTGCTACCGATGCAGGTCACGGTGGCCGGTGGTCCCGGCAGCACGGTTGCCCTCACGGGTACGGCGAAGTGGCTGGCCTGCAAGGTCGACTGCATCCCCGAGCAGGCCGACGTGGCGCTCACGCTGCCGGTCGTCGCGGGCGCGCCCGCGGACGGTGCGGCGGCCGACGCGGTGCGTGCGGCGCTCGCCGCCGTGCCGCAGGCGGCCCCGGGCTGGTCGGGCATTCTCGCGAGCGAAGGCGAGCGGACGCTCGTGCTGCAGGCGACGACGCCCCCATCTTTTGACGCGCACGCCTTCACGTATCTGTTCTTCCCGGACGAGGGTGGCGTGATCGAGCCGGCGGCCGCACAGCCGGCGTCGGTCGACGGCGCGAGCGTCACGCTGCGCCTCGCCCGCGCCGCGACGGCGACGGCACCGGTCGAGACGTTGCGCGGCGTCCTCGTCGCACGGCCGCGCGCGGCCGGGACGCCGCCGGCGGCGATCGAGATCGAGGCCCGTTTCGCTCCGCCCGCGCCGCGAGCGACCATGGGCATCGCCGCGGCGCTCGGCCTCGCGTTCCTCGGCGGACTGCTCCTCAATCTGATGCCGTGCGTGTTCCCGGTGCTGGCGATCAAGGTGATGGGCTTCGCCCGTCACGCGGGCGAACGGCGTGCGACGGCGGTGGTCCATGCGCTCGTCTTCGCTGCCGGCGTCGTCACGTCCTTCCTGGCACTCGCGGGCGTGCTGCTCGCGCTCCGCGCGGGCGGTGCCGAGATCGGCTGGGGGTTCCAACTGCAGTCGCCCACGATCGTGCTGGCGCTCGCGTTCCTGTTCTTCGGCATTGCCATGGTGCTCCTCGGGGTCGTGCACGTGGGGTCGCGCATCACCGCCGCCGCCGGAGGAGTGCGCCCGCGCGATGGCGTCGTGGGGTCGTTCCTGAGCGGCGCGCTCGCCACCGCCGTCGCGACGCCGTGCACGGCGCCGTTCATGGGCACGGCGCTCGGCTGGGCGCTGGTCGCGCCGCCGGCGGCCGCCCTGGGGGTGTTCGCCGCGCTCGGCCTCGGCATGGGAGTCCCGTACGTCGTCCTCGCGGCATCGCCGGCGCTCGAGCGCGCGCTACCGCGGCCCGGTCCGTGGATGGAGACGCTGCAGCAGGCGCTCGCGTTCCCGATGCTGGCGACGGTCGTCTGGCTGCTGTGGGTTTTCGGCCGGCAGACCGGGACGGGTGGGCAGGTGACGGCGCTCGCCGGCCTCCTCCTGGCCGGCTTCGGCTGCTGGGTCGCGGGTCGGTTCGCCGTCCCCGTCGCGTCGGCGTCACACCGCTGGGCCGCAGGCCTGGTGGCGCTGCTCGCCATCACCGGCGGCTTCGCCGTGGCGCTGCCGAGCGGCGAACCGCAGCCCGCCGCCGCCGACGTCGCGGGCGACGTCGCGTGGGAGCCCTATTCGGCCGAGCGCCTCGCGGCACTCCAGACCGAGGGCCGGCCGGTGTGGCTCGAGTTCACTGCCGCGTGGTGCATCACCTGCCAGGTGAACGAGCGCGTCGTCTTCGGCTCGGCGGCGGTGCGCGACGCGTTCCGCCGGCTGCGCGTCGTCCCGATGCGCGCCGACTGGACGTCGCAGAGCTCCGCGATCTCGCGTGCGCTGGCCGGCTTCGGTCGCAGCGGCGTGCCGCTGGCGGTGCTCTACGGCGCCGATCCTGCCGTCCCGCCCATGGTGCAGCCCACCATCCTGACGCCGGCCACCGTGCTGGCCTCGCTCGAGACCCTCAGCCCCGAAAGGAGACCGTGATGCAGATCCGTCATGCCCTCGCCCTGTCCGTCCTCCTCGCCACCGCCGCCAGCGCTGCCGCCCAGGCCAAGGTGGGGGAGCCCGCGCCCGCCTTCACGCTCGTCGACACCAACGGCACCAGCCGCTCGCTCGCCGAGCTGCGCGGCAAGGTCGTCGTGCTCGAGTGGTTCAACCACGACTGCCCGTTCGTCAAGAAGCACTACAAATCGGGCAACATGCAGAAGCTGCAGAAGCAGTACACCGCGGAGGGCGTGGTCTGGCTGTCGATCAACTCCTCCGCTCCGGGCAAGCAGGGCAACGTCACGCCCGCCGACGCGAACGAGCTGACGACGGCGAAGGGCGCCGCACCGACGGCCGTCCTCCTCGATCCCGACGGCGCCGTCGGCCGCCTCTACGGCGCGAAGACGACGCCGCACATGTTCGTCATCGACCAGCAGGGCGTGCTGCGCTACGCGGGCGCGATCGACAGCCTGCCATCGACCGACCAGGAGGACGTGCCGAAGGCGACCAACTACGTTGCCGCCGCCGTCGACGCCGTGCGTGCGGGGAAGCCGGTCGAGGTGGCGACGACGCAATCGTACGGCTGCTCCGTCAAGTACTGACCCCCCTGGCGTCCTGCTAGTTGACCGCCGCCCACGGGCCTGTCTTATGGGCCCGTGGGGCGGCTGTGGCGGGTCGTGCGGCGGCTGATGCTGGTCGGGGCGATCGTCGCCCTCGTGCTGATGCTCCGCTCGTCGTCGCCACCCGAGCCCGAGGTCGACGGCGGGGCGTCGATCCGTGTCGAGCAGAAGCTGGCACAGCTCGACCAGGCGCTGCAGGGCGAGGCGCCGTACACCCTCGACTTGAGCGAGGCCGAGCTGAACACGCTGGTCGGGTCGACGCTCGGCACCGGCGCTGCGGCGGATCCGAGCGTCGCCGAGGTCCAGTCGAACGTGCGCGACGTGCGCATCACGCTCGGCGACGACACGCTGCACGGCTGGGTCCTGTTCGCGCTCTACGGCAAGGACGTCACCCTCGACCTCGACGGGCAGCTCGGCGTCGAGGGCGGCTTCCTCCGCTTCCGGCCGACGCAGGGACGGCTCGGCGCACTGCCGATCCCGCAGGCGACGCTCGACGCGGCCGTCCGTCGCGTATTCGAGTCGGAGGAGAATCGCGAGCGCTTCCGCGTGCCGCCGGAGATGGCGGACGTCCGGGTCGAGGGTGGACGCCTGAAGGTGGTCTACCGGTGAGCAGCGTCGCGCGATCGCTCACGGCGATGCGCGCTGGCAGTGGCGGGCGACCAGGGCGAGCAGCGCGTCGACGTCGAGCGGCTTGGTGAGCAGCTCGTCGACCTGCAGCGCCTTGCGCATGCTCTCGCCATGGAGGGCGGCGGACATCGCGACGGCGGGAATGCCCGCCAGAGCGGGGTCGCCCAGCTGCTCGGCCCGGAACTCGAGCCCCGTCTTCCGCGGCATCATCAGGTCGAAGACGATCAGCGACGGGCGCGCGCCGTCGCGGAGCAGCGCCAGCGCCTCGGCGCCGTCGCCGGCGCCGACGGCGCGGTAGCCGTTCACCTCGAGCAGTGCGATCAGGACGTCGCGCAGCTCGTCGTCGTCGTCGACGACCAGGACCGAGGGCGCTTCGGCGGTCACGATACCCATCTCGTGATCCGCGAACGCAGAAAATGCAAGATCACACGACCATTCGAAGCATGATGCGTGCCGCCGACGGAGCGGTACGGGGCCGAACGCCACGGACCGCGCGGCGGGCAAAGTCTACAAAAGGCTGCTAGAGCGTCGGCCATGCGCATCGAGCTGTACTACTGGCCGACGATCCAGGGACGCGGTGAGTTCATTCGCCTCCTCCTGGAGGATGCGGGGGCGCCCTATGTCGACGTCGCCCGGCTGAAGGGTGGGATGACGGCGATGTTGCAGTTCATGGACGGGCGGGAGCCCGGTGCGCTGCCGTTCGCGCCGCCGTTCGTCCGTGTCGGCGGCGCCGTCGTCTCGCAGACCGCGAACGTCCTCGCCTTCCTGGCACCGCGGCTCCGACGCGTGCCGGCCGGCGAGCGGGGCCGCGCCGAGGTTCACCAGATCCAGCTGACGATCGCCGACCTCGTCGGCGAGGTCCACGACACGCATCACCCGATCGCGGGAGGACTCTACTACGAGGACCAGAAGCCCGAGGCGAAGCGACGGGCCAGAGACTTCGTCCGCGAGCGCCTGCCGAAGTACCTCGGCTGGCTCGAGCGGGTCCTCGAACGCAACGGCGGGCGATGGCTGGTCGGGCGCTCCCTCACCTATGCCGACCTCTCGGCGTTCCAGGTCGTTGCCGGGCTCCGGTACGCGTTTCCCCGCGCGATGCGCCGCACCGAGCGGCGTGCGAAGCGGCTCGTCATGCTGCACGATCGCGTCGCTGCCCGGCCGCGCGTCGTCACGTACCTCGCGTCGCCCCGTCGGCTGGCGTTCAACCAGGACGGCATCTTCCGCCACTATCCGGAGCTGGATCGCCCCTAACTCAGCGCCACGCCGCAGAGCGCCGAGACGATCCACGTCGTGAAGCCGACGAACAGGGGGATGGTCAGGTTGTCGTCGATGCGGACGGGCAGCAGCTCGCAGACGGCGGACGCCAGGGCGATCGTGGTCGCGGCCCCCGCGAGGGTGAGCCACGGCGCATCCGTCGCCTGGTCGAGCACCAGTGCCGCGATCACCAGCGTCGCGCCGAAGAAGGCGAGCGACCCCTCGAGGCTGCGGTTCTGCGCGATGCGCCGCCGCCCCCAGCGGATGCCGACGACGGCGGCGAGTGGATCGGCGATCGCCAGCGTGTAGATGGCGACGAGCGCCGCTGGCTTCGGCACGGTCAGGATCGTCAACAGGACGGCGATCGCGTAGGGGATCATCGCCGACTCGCGCACCTGCTCCTCGGCGCGGACGAAAAGGCGGTTCACGATGGGCGCCCGCCGGGCGACGAACTCGGGATAGGCGATGCGGACGCGGTCGAGGATGTAGACCACGCAGGCGATCGTCCCGAAGATGTGGATCACCTGCTCGTGGGTGAAGAGCAGCGCGTACGCCGTCGCGGTCGACACGCCGTTCACGGCGTGGAACAGCCGGCGGCCCAGGTGCAGGTCCTGGCGCGTGGCCGAGGGGGCGCCGTCGGAGGGAAGGGAGCGGGCGGTCGGCTCGATGGCCACGGGGGCCCGGGTCAGAACGCGGCGAACCGTTGGGTGTTGCGCAGGGCGTTGCCGTCGCGCTTCCAGATGCCGCTCAGGTCGATGGTGCCCCCCAGATCAGCGATCGCATGCCCGCGGTATAGCTGGGGGGTGGGCGGGCTTCCACCGTGGCCCCGACTAGCGGAAGGGTGCCAGCAGCTGGCCCCCATATGTCTGTGGGAAGTCCGGCCGCCCGGCGATGCCGAGCGGGCCGGTGAACGTGCGGTCGGACGGCCAGAACCACGAGCCGAACGTCCAGTCCCAGACGCTCAGGATCGCCCCGTAGTTGGTGTTGCCCTCGCGCCGATCGATGGAATGATGCCAGCGGTGCAGCTCGGGGCTGCTGAAGATCCAGCGTAGCGGTCCCGAGTCGAGATCGATGTTGCCGTGCTGCAGCTGACCGTAGGAGCCGGCGAAGATCGCGTAGGCGAAGGACGCCGCCGGCGCGACGCCGAAGAGCACGAGCGGTAGCGTCTGTGACGCGACCAGGCCCGCCAGGTCGAGCGGATGGAACCGCGTCGCGTTCAGCCAGTAGAGGCGCGGCGCGCTGTGGTGCACGGCGTGGAAGCGCCACAGGAACGGTCGCTCGTGCGTCAGGCGGTGGAACCAATAGTGCCCGAACTCGGCGAGGAGGATCGCCAGCGCCAGCTGCGCGATCATGGGCCAGCTGCTCGGCCAGAGCCCCGTTGGTCGTCCGCCGAGCAGCCAGACGAGCGCGGCGACGAGGCCGAGGCCGAGCTGGCTGGCGATCGTCCCCGTGAGGACCAGGTGGGTGGCGTCGGTCGCGACGTCGCCCTGCGGACGGCGCCAGGCGACGCGATGCGGGCGGAGCCGTTCGGCGGCGGCGACCGCCGCATAGACGAGGGCGAGCGAGCCGGCGTAGTACGCCAGCGCCTGGCGTCCCGTGGTCGCTCCGGAGGCGCCGATGAGCGCGAGCGCGGTGATTCCCACGACGAAGGCGGGAAAGAGGAGCCGCGCGACCATGCCGCGCCGGCTACCATGGGCTAGGGCAGGTCGGCCAGCACCTCGTCGCAGGTCCGCGCCGGGCAGGCCCTGATCTGCTGCGGCGGGCAGGAGAGCTTCACCTTGAGGCGCGGGTCGCGGAGGTTCATGCAGACGTGGGCCAGCTGATGGTTGTTCTCGGCCTCGCGGCTGTGGCCCCAGTCGCCCCGGGCGACGGCCTCCATCCATTGGTGGTGGTAGAGGTCCTGGAGGCGGGCCCACTTGCACTCCTCGGCCGGCGTCCAGGCGGGATCGACGGCGCCGGAGAACGCCTTCATGCGGAGGAAGTGGTGCTGCTTCTCGCTGGTGGCCGTGGCCTCGAGGGCCATGTGCGCGGTGGTGACGGCACCCGCCGCGGGCTCCGCGCCGGTGCCACAGCGCGCGTTCGAGACCGCGGTGTGCACCTGCATCGTCTTCTGCAGGAGCGACATCTGCTTCGACGACGGCGGCTGCATGGGCGTCGCCGACTGGATGGAGCCGACGCCGGCGCGCTGCGCGTCGAAGGGCTCGATCGGATCGGCGGGCTCGAACGTCGCGCCGGCGACGCACTTGCCGCGCTCGATGCGCAGGTCGAGCAGGTCGAGGAGGTCTGGTGTCATCAACGGATTGCCGGCGCAGGCGTCCGCGCCGCCGCCGAGCGAGCATTGGCGGATCGCCTTCAGCGCGTACTGCTCGTCGTGGTAGTGCCGGCCCGACGGCGGGATCGTCCAGCGGCCGCCTGGCAGAAGCGTATTCAGCTCGTACTCCGGCCCGAGCTTCGACGTGATCTTGCCGAGGTTGCTGATCGCCGTCTTCACGGCGCCGCTGCAAGGGCGCATCGAGCGCGCGTAGCGGATGGCTTCCGGGACGGCGACGCCGACCAGCGTCTCCTGCATGGCGTCGCGCTGCACCTGGGTCGCCGTGCGGCCGCGGAACCACTTGTAGGGATACGACGGGTTCGCGTTGGCGATCTTGAGCGATACATCGCGATACGCGGGGCGCACCGGCGGCGTCGGCGTGTTGTCGGCCGCCGACGCCACCGCCCCCAGCAGCAGGCACACGCATGCGGAACGCACCACCATGACCACCCCCGACTGCCATGACGGTGCATGGCGCGTGCCGCGCATCGGGCGCGCCGGTTGGAGGGTGGCACGGGGGGCACGCGACAGTTTCGAACGTGACGTCCCTTCCCGCGCGCGGTGGGGCGCCGGCATCCTGCGGCGGCGTCAGCGGACGCGGGGGCGACCCACCGGAGGTTCACCCGCGGGGTCACGGCGAGCACCAGGGAGGACGACAAGCCGGGTGCGGGGACGCCGGACGTGTACGCGTCCGCTGATTCCGTGACGCCGTCAGCGATTGATGCGCAGTGGCTCGGTCGAGGCGCCGAGCGTCACGCATTCGTTGTCGGCGTTGCAGGCATATCCGGAGGCGCGGAGCTCCGCCGGCCCGCGCCCGTACGGCGCTGCGCCGAACGTCGTCACCTCGGCTCGCCAGTGCTTGCGTCGGCCGTCGCAGCGCCGGGGGAAGAGGAAGCCGAAGCCGTTCACCCGCTCGTCGCCCTCGCCGAGCACCACGGTGAGGTCGATGGCGCCGCTGACGGCAGGCGGATCCATGGGATCACAGCGGTACTCCCCTACCACCAGCACGATGTGCGGGTCGTTCCGCAGATGCACGGTCCGGACGGACACGGCGAAGTCGGCGCGCGCGCTGCCGGCCGCGACGAGGAGCGCCGCGCCCGTCGCCGCGAGGACGAACCCATCCATGGCTTCCTCCTGTTCCGCGTAGGTAAGGTGTCGTTGACTGCCGCCCGGCCCCCGCGTTAGGCGTTGGGCATGCGTCGCGCCGCAGTTCAGGTGCTTATCGCATGTGCCATGCTGGCTGCGCCACCCGGGATGGCTGCTGCAGTCTGCGGCGACGGCACCGTCGACACAGGCGAACAGTGCGACGACGGCAACCTGGCCGACGGCGACTGCTGCTCCTCGACCTGTCGGCTCGAGGCGCTCGGCACGGCCTGCGACGACCACGACTTCTGCACCGTGAACGACGCCTGCAACGGGTTGGGCACGTGCGCCGGACCGGACCGCCGCGACTGTGACGACGGCGATCCCTGCACCATCGATTCGTGCGTCACCCCGGGCCAGTGCATCTTCGCTCCGGTCGGCTTTCCGTCGACGCAGGCGAAGTTCTCGACCAGCCTGAAATCGGAGAGCCCGTGCGCAGGCCAGCGGATACCTGCCGCGCTCAAGGAGAACTTCAAACACGCGGGCGAGCTCGTCGACGCCGCGAGCACGGCGGCACCCGCGAAGCGTCAGCGCAAGCTCGTCAAGAAGGCGATCATGGAACTGCGGCACGCGAGCAGCGTGCTGATGCGGAACGAGAAGGCGCTCGGGGCGGAATGCTTCAGCGCCCTCCGCATCCGCGTCAACGGTGGGCGCTCGCGCACCGGCTGCCTGATCAAGTTCCTCTGAATGCGACCCGAGCGCGGTGTGGAGGTCCCGTACACCTCCCTGACCCCCGAAGCCCTTCGCGGCCTGGTCGAGGAGTTCGTCACCCGCGACGGCACCGACTACGGGCGAGTGGAGAAGACGCTCGAGGGGAAGATCGGGACCCTGATGCGTCAGCTCGAGCGCGGTGAGGTCGCGATCGTGTACGACGGCGAGAGCCAGACGACCAGCATCGTCCCGAGACCGGGGCACCGGTAGCTCGACGCCCTCCCGGAATCAGCGCGTCGAATAGCGTGACGGCGACCACGCGCGGAGGAGGGACACGCCGCCCAGCGATTCGGTGGCCTTGGGAGCTGCCGGCTTCACGGCCGGTGTCTTCGCCGCGGCCTTGCGGGGTTTCTTCGCGACCTTCGTCGACCTTCCTCTTGGTGACGGTCTTCTTCGCTCTGGCCTTCGTCTTCTTCCTCGTCATCAATTCCTCCCCGAACCCCATAGCACTCAACGGCGACGCCCGCTCGCCGCGTCCGCGATCGATCGCAGGGGGCCCTCCCAGGGACCGGTGGCTATGCCGGTGCCTGGGTGATACACGTGCAGCGTCGTCTTGTTTGTGCGTGAATCGCCTTGCTCCGGTAATTTCGGTTCGGTCTCTCGCCCAGACACTGCGTCAATAACTTTCAACCGGCCCCGAGAGGGCCAGGAGGCAGCAATGGGCAAGAAGATCTTCGTCGGTAACCTTTCCTTCGACACCAAGAGCGAGGACCTGGAGACGCTGTTCGCGCAGGCGGGAACGTGCGAGTCGGCCGCGGTCGTCTCGGACCGCGAGACGGGCCGGTCCCGGGGCTTCGGCTTCGTCGAGATGAGCAACTCCGCCGAGGCCATGAAGGCCATCGCCCAGTTCAACGGCACGGATCTGCAGGGGCGGACGCTGAACGTCAGCGAGGCGAAGGAGCGGTCGTCGGGCGGCGGCGGCAACTCGCGCCGGTACTAGGCGCTCGGATCATGTAGGGACGTCGGGGCGCTCGTTCTGGAGCGCCCCGACCCCGTTCACACCGTTCGCTTCGCATCCAGTTCGGCCCACCGGGCGTAGAGTCGTTCCACCGCGTCCTGTGCCTCCTGCAGCTCGCCGGCAGCGCGCGGCCAGCTCGTCGGCACGGGTCGCGATCGCAGGATCGTTCGCGGCGGCCTGGCACCGCGCGACCGTCTCCTCGCCGGCGAGGATCGCGGCTTCAATGCCGTCCCATTCGCGTTGCTCCGCCCAGCTCAGGCGCTTCGCCAATGGCTTCGTCGCGACGGGGTCGGGCGCCGCGGGCGGCTTTGCTGCTGCCACCGCTGGGGCGGTCCGGGTCGCCGCCCATTGCCGGTAGTCGGCGAACGGCGTGGCGGCGCCCGTCCCGTCCAGCGCCAGCACGGTGGTCGTCACGCGCTCGAACAGGTAGCGATCGTGGGTCACCAGGACGACCGCGCCGGGGAATTCGAGGAGGCTCTCCTCCAGGACCTCCAGCGTCGGGATGTCGAGGTCGTTGGTCGGCTCGTCGAGCACCAGCAGATCGGCCGGCTGGAGCATCAGGGTCGCGATGTGGACCCGCGCCTGCTCGCCCCCCGAGAGACGCCCGACCGGCATCGTGAGCTGCTCCGGACGGAACAGGAACCGGCGGGCCCAGCCGGCGACGTGGATCGGTCGACCCCCGAAGACGACCTGATCCCCGGCGGGGGCGAGCGCGCGGCGGAGCGTGAGCGCGGGGTCGAGCTGGGTGCGGTGCTGGTCGAGCAGGGCGACGCGGAGCCCGTCCGCGCGCGTCACACGGCCCGCGTCGGGCGGGAGATCGCCGGTGAGGATGCGGATGAGCGTCGACTTGCCGCTCCCGTTCGGCCCCAGCAGGCCGAGCCGCGTGCCGGGCCCGAGGACGACGTTCACGTCGTTCAGCACGCACCGGTCTCCGAAGCGCTTGGCGACGTGCTCGGCGACGACCAGCCGCTTCGTGCGGCGCTCGGTCGCGCTGAAGTCGATCGCGGCGATGCGTCGTTCCTGCCGACTCTGGACGTTCGCCAGCTCGTCGACCAAGCGGCCGGCCTCCTGGATGCGGGCCTGCGACTTGGTGGTGCGTGCCTTCGGCCCGTGGCGGAGCCAGTCGACCTCGCGCCGCACCCGGTTGGCGAGCGTCTCCTGCCAGTGCGCCTGCTCGCGGAGCGCCGCGTCCTTCCGCTCGAGGAACTCGCTGTAGCGGCCCTTCGTTTCGAAGAAGCCGACGGCATGCACGGGATCCAGGTCGAACATCCGTCCCGCCACGTGTTCGAGGAACCAGCGATCGTGGCTGACGACGAGGAACGCCCCGGTCTCCGACAGCAGGAGCTGCTCGAGCCAGAGGATCCCGTCCAGGTCGAGGTGGTTGGTCGGCTCGTCCATCAGCAGGAGGTCGGGCTCGCGAACGAGCGCCCGGGCGATCGCGAGGCGCTTCTGCCAGCCGCCCGAGAGGGTCGCAGGGCTCGCCTCCGGATCGGCGAAGCCGCAGCGGCCGAGCGTCATGCGGACCCGGCGGTCGCGCTCCGTCTCGTCGAGATCGTCGGCCGCGATCGCGTCGGCGAGGACCTGCGTCACCGTTCGGTCGCCGGGGAACGCCGCGTGTTGGGGCACATACGCGAGTCGCGTCAGCCGGCGGAGCGCCACGGTGCCGGCGTCGGGCGGCTCCAGGCCCGCGAGCACGCGGAGCAGCGTCGACTTGCCGCTTCCGTTCGGGCCGACGAGCCCGATGCGGTCACCATCGTGGATCCCGAACGACAGGTCGGCGAAGAGTGGCGCCGCGCCGTAGGCCTTGGTGATCGACTGACAGCCGAGCAGGAGGGGCATCGGGCCCGGTCAGGGCTTGTACCGGATCAGCAGGTCGAGCAGCTGCCGAGTACGCGCACTGTACGGTGGGTAGAACATGCCGAGCAGGGAGAAGCGCGGGTTGCGGAACACGGGACGGAGCTTCGTGAACTCGAGGAAGCCCTCGTGGCCGTGGTAGTGCCCCATGCCGCTCGCGCCGATGCCGCCGAAGGGCATGTCATGCTGCGCGACGTGGAGCACGCAGTTGTTGATCGTGACGCCGCCCGAGATGGTCGAGTAGAGCAATTTCTCCTGGATCGTCGTGTCGTTGGTGAACACGTAGAACCCGAGGGGCCGGTCCTTCGCGTTCACGTAGGTGATGACCTCGTCGAGACTGCGGTACGTCTTCACCGGGAAGAGCGGCCCGAATATCTCCTCCTGCATGATGGTCATGTCGTCGGTCACATCGAGCACCAGGTAGGGCGGGATCTTCCGGAGCTGGTCGTTGAAGGTCGCCTCCGGGATCAACGGCACCAGGGTGGCGCCCTTCTGCCGCGCGTCCTCGAGCGTCGCGCGGAGACGCTTGTAGGACTTCTCGTCGATCACCGAGGTGTAGCTCTGCTGATTCGTGTCGGGGTAGCGCTCGGGCATGATCCGCTTCGCGACCTCGACGAACCGGTCGCGCCGGGCCTCCGAGATGAAGAGGTAGTCGGGCGCGAGGCACGTCTGCCCGGCGTTGAGGTACTTGGCATAGAGGATGCGCGACGCAGCCTCGTCCACGTCGAAATCGTCGCACACGATCGTCGGCGACTTGCCGCCGAGCTCGAGCGTGACAGGCGTCAGGTTCTCGGCCGCCGATCGCATCACCGTGCGCCCGGCGTCGGCCGAGCCGGTGAAGATGATGTGGTCGAAGGGAAGCGTCGAGAAGTCCTGCGCGCGCACGCCGGGCAGGATCGCGACGGTGTCCTCCGGGAAGACGGCGCGGAACTTCTCGGCCAGGAGACGGGCGAGGTGCTGCGAGTTCGTCGCCATCTTGATCATGGCGCGGTTGCCGGCGGCGAGGATGCTGGTGAGCGGGCCGACCGTGAGGAAGAGCGGGTAGTTCCACGGCGACACGATCCCCACCACGCCCTTCGGCTGCGGGATGACCGTGTTCGAGCCGCCCGCGAACGTGATCGACACCGCGCGCTTCTGCGGCCTCATCCATGTGCCGACGTGCTTCAGCGTGTGGCGGATGCCGTCCACGGTCCCGAAGACCTCCGCCATGAGCGTCTCCTCGACCGCGCGGTGGCCGAAGTCGGCGTTGATGGCCTCGGCGATCGCCTGCGCGTTCTCGACCAGGACGCGGTCGAGCGTTCGGAGGTGGTCCTTGCGTTCCTCGAGCGTCGGGTACGGGTGGGCGAGGTATGCGGCACGCTGGAGCGCGAAGACGCGTTGCGCCTCGTTCTCGGCGTGCTCGATCCTCCTGAGCTGAGCGGTCTGGGCCATGCTCGGTACCTCCTCCCGTCCTGATACTACGAGACGGGGGGGTGGTGTCAGCCGGTCGGCCCGCGGGGATCCGGGGCCGTTGCCCCGAGCGCCGGCTCTTGCGATGGAGGGGCATGACCATCGATCCCACGTTGCGCCTCGCCGGCGAGGATCTGACCTTCTGGTGGGCCGACTCGCCGATGCAGCCGACCACCATGGCGATGCTGCTGGTGCTCGACCGTGCGCCCGAGTGGAACCGGCTGCGGCACGCGATCGAACGGGCGGTGGTGGCCGTGCCGCGGCTGCGGCAGCGGGTGGTCGAGGCGCCCCTCGACGTGACCCTGCCGCACTGGGAGGACGACCCGACCTTCGATCTCGACTACCATCTGCGCCACCATGCGCTCGGCGGCGCCCATGACCGGCGCGAGTTGTTCCGCGAGATCGCGCCGGCCTACGAGACCCCGTTCGACCGCTCGCGGCCGCTGTGGGAAGCGCGGCTCTACGACGGGCTGGCCGACGGCGGATCCGCGCTGTTCTTCAAGCTGCACCACGCCGTCGCCGACGGCGTGGGCGGCAACGCCATCTTCGCCGCCATGACCGACTGGGAGCGCGAGCCGCAGGAGGAGCCGGACGCCCCGATGCTGGGCGGACAGAAGGGAGCCTGGGGCGCACCCGCACTCGGCCAGAGGCTCCTGGATGCGGTTCGTGACCGCGTCGAGCTCGACCTCGAGCGTGCCCGGGGACTCGCGCACGTGGTCGCCGACACCGCGATGCACCCGTCGCGCGTCCCCCAAGCGCTGGCCGTGTTGCGTTCCCTGACGGAAGCGCTGACGTTCGACAGCCACTCGCCGCTCAAGCAGCGCGGCGCGTTCGGCCGGGCGCGACGGCTCGCCGGCATGGACCTGCCGTTCGAGGACGTGCGCCGCATCCGTCACGCGCTGCAGGGCACGATGATCGACGTGATCCTCTCCATCATGGCGCTGGCGATGGGTGCCTGGTACCGCGCGCAGGGCATGGCGGAGGTGCGCGAGCTGATGACGCTCGTGCCGGTGAATCTGCGACGGCCCGAGGAGTGGACGGAGAAGGCCAACGTCGGCAACGTCGCCACCGGACTCCTGGTGCCGCTGCCGATCGGGCTCGACGACCCGGTGGTCACGTTCCGCGAGGTGCGGCGTCGAGTGGAGGAGAAGAAGGCCGACCCCGCGGCCGGCGCGACGCCCGTCCTCGCCGAGATGCTCGCCGTGCTCGGCCGGCAGCTGGTCACCTGGATGGGCGAGGCCACGTTCGGAGTGGTGGACTTCATCGTCACCAACGTCCCCGGCATCCTGGCGACGCGCTACCTCGCCGGGGCGGAGATCGTGGCCGCGTACCCGTTCGCGCCCGTCGCGCTCAGGAGCCCGGCGAGCATCGCGCTCTATGGCTACCGCGATCGCCTGTTCATCGGCATCGATGCCGACGAGACGGTGATGCCCGACGTGGACGCCTTCCAGGCGATGATCCGCGATGCGTTCATCAGGCTCTCCGCGGCGGCGGGTGTCGTGCGCTAGGCCGCTGCTCTTGACAGAGGCCCCGCGCATGTTCTCTAGAACCGCGTGCGCGCCAGAACAGGACGGCGGCCTCCTCGGGGGATGGCCTGAATCCCCCGGGTCCACTCTTCACGCCGCCGGGGTCGCACGGTCTCCCCTGGATCAGCCTGCTCCCGATCCTGGTGGCGACACCTGCCGCGATAATCCTCGTCTGGGCGCTGCTCCGCGGCCGCCTACCGCAGTCATTCGTGCTGGCTGGCGTGCTGCTCCCCGTCGCCGCCTATGGCCTCGGCGGCCTCCTGGTGGTGGAGGACTCCAAGAAGGTCACGTTCTGCGGCTCGTGTCACGTGATGACGCCGATCCTCGAGAGCCTCAAGAAGGACGACGGCTCGCTCGCATCGATTCACTTCGTCAGTGGCCGTGTTCCCCACGACGAGGCCTGCTACACCTGCCACAGCGGCTACGGCATCTGGGGTGGCGTCGGTGCGAAGAGGGCCGGCGTCATGCACATGCTTCACACGGTCACTGGCGACTACGACCTGCCGCTCAAGCTGAACGGCCGCTTCGACATCAACTCCTGCCTCAATTGCCACGCCCAGGCGGCACGGTTCCGCGCGGTCGAGGCGCACCAGCCCCTCGACATCCAGCAGGCGCTGATGTCCGGGGAGATGAGCTGCACGGGCCTGTGCCATCCGTCGGCGCACCCCGAGTCCGCGCTGGGAGGAGCGACCCCAGCGTCATGATCCGCCTCGCCTGCGCCTTCGGGCTCGTCGCGCTCGCCATCGTCGTCATTCTGGCGCTTCGTACCGACGGAACGACGGCGATCCTCTTCTCGTTCGTGGGCATGCCCGCGCTCGCCATCGGCTTGCTCCTGTACTTCGTGGCCCGCTGGCGAGCGGGCGCCTTCGGTTCCGGCGGGACGTCGCGTCCCTAGTCGGGTGAAAGGGGTGCGTGTGACGACCAGGACGTTCGTGGGGGCTGCCGTCCTCCTCCTGTCCGCCGGTGCGACCGGCGCCTTCGCCGTGGACGGTGTGCAGGTGTACAAAGACCATTGCATGAAGTGCCACGGCGAGACCGGGCAGGCCGACACCGCTGCCGGCGAGGCGCTGAAGACGCCGTCGTTCGCCGGGGACGCCAAGATCGCTGGGGCGTCGGTGGCCGATCTCGTGAAAGCCATCAAGGAGAGCGAGAAGCACGGCAAGGTCGGCGCCCTGAAGGGCGTGAGCGACGCGGACCTCGATGCTGCGGCCGCGCACGTCAAAACGCTTTCCGGTGCGAAATAGGCGCGGTCGTCACGGTATGGGGGAGTTCGACGCGCGCTTCGGACGGCGCACCCTGCTCAACTGGCTCCTCGTCGGCAGCGGGGGGACGCTCCTCGGCGTCCTGCTCTATCCGGTGCTCCGGTTCATCCTGCCGCCCGAGCAGGCGGAGGCGTCCGCTGCTGCCGTGGCGGTGGGCAAAGTGAAGGACTTCCCTGTCAACGCGGGCAAGGTCGTACGATTCGGGACGCGCCCTGCGATCCTGGTGCACCTGCCGACGGGCGAGTTCCGCGCCTTCTCCGCGGTGTGCACCCACCTGCAGTGCACCGTGCAGTACCGCGCCGATCTCGAGGCCATCTGGTGCGCCTGCCACAATGGCCGCTTCGACCTCTCGGGGCGCAACGTCGGTGGGCCACCGCCGCGTCCACTCGATTCACTCGACGTGGTCGTCCACGGGGACGACGTGGTCGTGAGCCGTCGAGGCTGAGTAGCCGGTGGGCGCCCTCAACGCATGGCTCGATCGGCGCCTTCCCCTGCGACGCTTCCGCGACTTCCTGGCGCACAAGAGGGTGCCGGCGCATCAGCACGGCATCTGGTACTACTTCGGCGGCGCGGCCCTGTTCCTGTACCTCGTGCAGGTGGCGACCGGGGTGCTCCTGCTTCTCTATTACAGGCCGGCGCCCGAGTCGGCCTATGAGAGCGTGCGCTTCATCGTGGCGCACGTCCCCTTCGGTTGGCTCATCCGCTCCGTCCACGCGTGGGCGGCGAACCTCATGGTGGCGACGGTGTTCGCGCACCTCTTCAGCGTGTTCTTCCTGAAGGGATACCGTCCTCCCCGCGACCTCACGTGGATGAGCGGTTGCCTGCTGCTCGCCCTCACCCTGGCCTTCGGCTTCTCGGGCTACCTGCTGCCGTGGAACGAGCTCGCCTTCTTCGCCACCAAGGTGGGGACCGACATCGTCGGAGCGACTCCGTTCGTAGGGAACACGATCCGGTTCGTGCTCCGGGGCGGCGAGGACGTGACGGGGGCGACGCTCACCCGCTTCTTCGGCTTCCACGTGGCCCTGCTGCCCCTCGCCACGACGCTCCTCCTGCTGGGCCACCTCGTGCTCGTGCAGGTCCACGGCATCAGCGAGCGGATCGGCGCCCCGGACAACGGGCGAAGCATCCCCTTCTACCCGCACTTCATGCTGCGCGAGCTGGTCGTCTGGCTCGGCATGCTGGCGGTGCTCATTGGGCTCGCGACCTTCCTACCCTGGGAGCTCGGGCACAAGGCAGACCCGTTCGCGTCGGCGCCGCAGGGCATCCGGCCCGAGTGGTACTTCACCTTCATGTCGCAGACGCTGAAGTACCTGCCACCCAGGATCCTCGGCTTCGAAGGCGAGCACGTCGGCATCCTCGCCTTCGGGGCGATCGGCCTCCTGCTCTTCGTGGTGCCGCTGCTGGACCGGCGGGCGGCCCGCGGCGAGCGTAGCGCGCTCGTCTCGGCTGCCGGTGCCGTCCTGCTCGCGTTCATGCTGACCATGACGCTGCTCGCCTACGTGAAGCCCTACTGATGCGTTTGATCGCGATCGTCGTGCTCGCCCTCTCACGCGTCTCCCCGGCGGCAGGCATCGACAGCTGCGTCGAGTGCCACAAGCAGCTCGACAACCCCGTGCAGGTCGAGGGGATGAAGGCGGACGTTCACACCAAGGCCGGGCTCTCGTGCGCTGCCTGCCATGGCGGCGATGCCACAGACCCCGACCTGTCGGCGATGGACGAGACCAAGGGCTTCATCGGCAAGCCGGAGCCGGCCGCCATCCCCGCCCTCTGCGGGCGCTGCCACGCGGACGCGAGCTACATGCGGCGGTTCAACCCGAACCTTCCCACGGACCAACTCGCGCAGTACTGGACGAGCAGGCACGGCCAGCGGCTCGCCGCGGGCGACGCCAAGGTGGCGACCTGTGTCTCCTGCCACGGGGTGCACGGCATCCTCTCCCCGGGCAACGCGGGGAGCCCCGTACACCCCACCCGTGTCGCAGAGACGTGCGCCCGCTGTCACGCCGATGCGTCGTACATGGCCGGGTATGACATCCCCACGGACCAGTTCGCCAAGTACAAACGCAGCGTGCATGGCCAGATGCTCCTCGTCCAGCTCGACACTTCGGCGCCGACCTGCAACGACTGCCACGGGAATCACGGGGCCTTCCCACCGGGCGCCACGTCGGTCGATGCGGTTTGCGGCCAGTGCCATCCCGTCAACCGGGACTTCTTCGTCGCGAGCCCGCACAAGGCTGCGTTCGACCGCCAAGGGCTCCCGGAGTGCGTCGTCTGTCACGGTAACCACGAAGTGCTCCGCGCCACCGACGACATGCTCGGCACCGGCGAGGGGTCGGTGTGCATCCGCTGCCACGCCCCCGACAGCAAGGGATACGCGGCGGCCGACCAGATGCGCAGTGCGGTCGCCCGGCTGCGGGGCGCGATCGACGGTGCCCAGCAGGCCGTGGTACGCGCGAACGCCGCGGGCATGGAGGTGAGCGAGGCGGAGTTCACGCTCCAGGAGGCACGCGAGGCGCTGGTCCAGACGCGCAACCAGGTGCACACGGTCGACCCGGCGTCACTGGAGAAGGTGGCTGGGCCGGGTGTGGACACCGCGACCGTCGTCGAGCGCACCGCGAACGGCGCGCTCGTCGAGCTCGCCAATCGCCGCTGGCTGGCGATCATCCCGTTGGCTATCATCGCCATCGTGAGTGGACTCCTGTATCGGAAGATCCGCGCGCTCGACGCGGAGGAGCCCTCGAAGAGCGACCAATCGACTTCCTCGTGAGACGAAAGGAGCAGTCATGATCATGCAAACGTTCGTGGGCGCGCTCGCCCTCCTCCTCGCCACCGGTGCCTTCGCCGCCGACGGCGCGCAGGTCTACAAGGACCACTGCGCCAAGTGCCACGGCGACACCGGTCATGCCGACACCGCCGCCGGCAAGGCGCTGAAGGCCCCCGTGCTCGTCGGGGACGCCAAGATCGCGGGCGCCTCGGTCGCCGATGTTGCGAAGAGCATCAGGGAGAACGAGAAGCACGGCAAGGCTGGCGTGTTGAAGGGCGTGAGCGACGAAGACATCGAAGCGGTAGCCACGTTCGTCAAGAGCCTCGCCAGCGCGAAGTAGGCGACGTCCGGCCGGCGATAGCGCCCACCGCCTGGAACTCGGAGTGATGCGCACGTGGCCTCTGGTGGCGCTGGTCGCCGCGCTCGGGCTCGTGGCCGCGTGTCACCGCGGCACGGGAACGCTGAGCGACGAACAGCAGAGGCGCTTCGAGGCGGAGGGCGTCGTCCGCCGCGCCGTCGACGTCGACTTCCGTCGTACCCGCGGCGACGAGACCCGGAGGAAGTGGGAGGACGGCTACGCGTCGATCGTCGTCACGCATGCCAGCGTCGTCATCCACAGCAACGACCGGATCCTGTTCGAGATCACGCCGCGCAGCACCGGCCGCTATCGCGTCGAGCGTGACCACGACCGCGTCGCCATCCACGGCGGCACCGGGAACTCCGCGGTCTCGTGGTCCTTCCGTCCCGCCGACGATGCCGACGGGTGGGCGCAGGACGTACGGGCGGTGATCCGGGGCTCGGCGGGGAAGGGCGAGGGGTCGCCGCAGCCCTGACCCGCGGGCGCGAAGTACCACTGGCGTCTCACCCGAGGCGCTTGCGGAAGGTCGCGATCGCGAGGCCGAGCGCCGCGACCGCGAAGACGCCGATCGCTGCGATCTCGCCGACGAGTGCCTGGATGGGGGCACCCTTCAGCAGCACGCCGCGCGCGATCCGCAGGAAGTGCGTGAGCGGTAGCACGCTCCCGATCCACTGGGCGGCGACGGGCATCGCCTCGAACGGGAACATGAAGCCCGAGAGCAACATGGACGGCAGGAAGAAGAAGAAGGAGAGCTGTGTCGCCTGGAACTGGGTGCGGGCCAGCGAGGACACGACCAGCCCGAGTGCCAGCATCGCCGCCAGGAAGGGGAGGGCCCCGAGACCGAGATCGACGAGCGACCCTCGGACGGGGACGTCGAAGAGCGTCCAGCCCAGCACGAGCACGAGCGCGACCTGGACGTGCCCGACGACGAGATAGGGCAGGATCTTCCCGACCATCACCTCGCCGCGGGCGATCGGGGTCGCGATCAGGAACTCGAAGGTGCCGCGCTCGCGCTCGCGCACGAGGGCGAGTGCCGTCATCATCATCATCGTCATCGTGAGGATGACGCCGATCAGCCCCGGCACGATGAACAGCGCCGTCCGCCGCTCGGGGTTGTAGAAGGGCAGCACGGCGACGCGAACGGAGCTGGGTCGGACGAGGTCCGCCTCCGGCTCGAACCGGTCGCGATCGTGGCGCGTGAGCCGGAGCCCACCTCCCGGGGCGCCGGTCGGGAACGGTCGGAGGCGTGCCGCGAGCGTTCGCCCGTATCCCTCGCCGGTGAGCGCGATGGCGTTCGCGACCGTGGGATTGCTGGCGTCGGCCAGGATGGAGATCTCGACGCCCCGGCCGCGGTAGAGCCGGCGGTCGAGGTCCGATGGGAGGACGAGCACGGCACCGACCTCGCTGCGTGCGAGGAGCTCGATGGCCTCGATCTCCGATCCGACGGCCCGGCGCACGTCGAACGTCTGCGTCGCTTCGAGCTCGCCGATCAGCAAGCGCGAGAGTGAGCTCTGGCTCCGGTCGACGACCGCCGTCGGCACCTGGCGCACGTCGAGATTGATCGCATAGCCGAAGAGGGTGAGCTGCAGCGACGGGATGCCGACGATCATGGCGAGAGTGAGCCGGTCGCGCGCGAGCTGCCGGAACTCCTTGTGCGCCATCGCGAGGATGCGGCGTACGGACGCCCGGATCCGCCCCGGCCGACGCATCAGCGACCCACCCGCGGTGGCGTGACGTCCACGTCGAAACGCTCACCCAGCAGCAAGGCCACGAACACGTCCTCGAGATTCGGCGTGCTCGCTTCGACGCGGGCCGCGGCGATACCGGCGTCGCGGAGCGCCGCGACCACGGCAGCGGCGGCGTGCGCCGCGGGCGGGGCGTCTCGGGTGAGCAACACGTGCACGACGTCGCCGAGCTGCGTCGTGCTGTGCACGAGGGGGCAAGCGCGCAGCGCGGCGATCGCGCGCTCGGGCTCACCGACGTGCACGTCGAGCACGCGTTGCGCGAGCGGTTGCACGAGCTCGCGGGGGCTGCCGACGGCCACCCTGCGGCCGTCGCGGAGCATGGCGAGGCGGTGGCACCGGACCGCCTCGTCCATGTAGTGCGTCGACACGAAGATCGTCGTGCCGCCGGCGGCGAGGTCGAAGAGCTTCTCCCAGAAGATGCGCCGGCTCTGCGGATCGACACCGGCCGTCGGCTCGTCGAGAACGAGCAGCTCGGGCTGGTGGATGGTGGCGGCGGCGAGGGCGAGGCGCTGCTTCCATCCGCCCGAGAGCGCGCCGGCCCAGGTGGACGCGTAGACGGCGAGCCCCGACTCGCCGAGCACGGCCGCGACGCGCGCGCGCCGTTCGCCTCGCGCGAGCCCGAACACGGCCGCCGCGAAGTCGAGGTTCTCGCGCACCGACAGGTCCTCGTAGAGCGAGAACCGCTGCGTCATGTAGCCGACCGACGGGCGCAGGCGCTCGGCGTCTGCTGGCATCGCGAGCCCGAGCACGCGCGCGCTCCCGCCGCTCGGGGCGAGCAGTCCCAGGAGCACCCGCATGAGGGTGGACTTCCCGGAGCCATTCGGGCCGAGGCATCCGAAGATCTCACCCCGCCGCACCGTCAGGTCGACATGGTCGACCGCGACGACGTCACCGAAGCGGCGCGTCAGGTCGTGCGTCTCGATGACCGTCGCAGCGGTCATGCCGCGGCGCCGTCGCGCAGGAGCATCACCTCGGCCGGGATGCCTGGCCGCAGCGTGCGGGGGGCGTCGTCGATGCTCACGCGCGTCTCGTAGACGAGATGCACGCGATCCCGCTCCGTGAGCGCGAAATGCGGGGTGAACTCCGACTCGCGTGCGACGTCGAGCACGTGGCCTCGCAGCGGGCCGGCGAGACCGTCGATCTGCACGCTCGCCGGGGTGCCGGGATGGACGCGGGCCAGGCTCGGTTCCGGGAGCCACACCCGTACCCAGGGGGCGGCGTCGTCGAGGACGACCACGGCGACCCCGCCCGCAGGCACCCGCTCCCCCGGGTCGAACGGGATCTGGTCCACGACGCCCGCCACCGGAGAGACGATCGTGAGGTCCGCGAGACGCTTGCGGGCGGCGGCGAGCCGGGCCTCGCCCTCGCGCAGCCGTGCGGCTGCCTCGTCGCGCGAGAGCTGGGTCCGCTCCAGGTCCTGGGTCGAGACGATGCGCGACCGCTGGAGGCGGGCGAACCGGTCGAGCTCGTGCTCGGCCGTGAAGATGGCCGTCCGTGCGCCGATGACGCCGGCCTCGGCCTGCGCGACGTCGGCTTCTGCCAGCGTGGGATCGAGGCGAATCAGCACCTGGCCGGCGATGACGGACTCGCCGCGCTCGACCCGCACCTCGCGCACGACCTCGGAGACGGGGGCGGTCAGCTCGACCAGGGTCCGCTCGACGGTGCCCACCAGCACGAGGTCGTTGGCGCGCCGGTCGCAGGCCACCATGAGGAACAACATCGTGGTGCCGCCGAGCGTCACGAATCCCTGCTGCATCCGCACGCCATGTTGCGGTGCAAGGAGCCTACCAGGTCGAGGTGTTGGCGGACGCAGCAGGAGCGGGCAACGATTGGAGGGGGTGGCCAGGTTCTCTCCCAACCTTGAGAATACGGCGTCGCCTGCGAGCACCCCTTGGCGCGCCGTGGCGTCGCCGGCACCTTCCGTGACATGATTCGTGCGCATGCCGCCGGCCTACGACGTCGTGACCGTCGGGGGCGGCCTGGCGGGCGCCGGGCTCGGCATCCTGCTCGCGCGGGAGGGGCTCCGCGTCCTCGTCCTCGAGCGCACCCTCGAATTCAACGACCGCGTGCGTGGCGAGGTGCTGGTGCCGTGGGGCGTGGCCGAGGCGAAGCGGCTCGGGCTCGACGGGTTGCTGCAGCCGATCGGTAACGAGATCCGCTGGTGGGACATCGTCGTCGGCGGCATGACGGTCGTCCGTCGTGACATCCCCGCGACGTGCCTGCCGCAGCTGCCCGTCCTCACCTACTACCACCCCGAGATGCAGGACCGCTTCCTGCAGGCGGCGGCGGACGCGGGTGCGGAGGTGCGACGCGGCGCACGCGTCGTCGGCGCGACGCCCGGGCGCGAACCGGCGGTGACGGTGCAGCACGAGGGGGGCGAGCGCTGTGTGCGCGCCCGCCTCGTCGTCGGTGCCGACGGCCGGGGATCGCGCGTCCGCAGCTGGGGCGGCTTCGAGGTCCGGCGCGACCGCGAGCGCCGTGGGTTCGCGGGCGTGCTCTTCCACGACGTGCCCGCGCCGGAGGACACGCTCTTCTCGGCGTTCCTCCCGGGCACCGGGCTCATGACCTACGTCTTCCCACAGGGGAACGGCCGCGTGCGCTCCTACGTCGGGTTCCAGAGCGACGGCAGCGTCAAGCGCTTCCAGGGCGATGCCGACGTGCCGCGATTCGTCGAGACGGCGATCCGCGTCGGCGCCCAGCCGGAATGGTACGCGAAGGCGCGTGTCGCGGGGCCGCTGGCATCGTTCGACGGCACCGACGAGTGGGCGCCGCACCCGTATCGCGACGGCACGGCACTGGTCGGCGACGCGGCGTCGACCAGCGATCCGACGTGGGGGCAGGGGATGTCGATCGCGCTGCGCGACCTCCGGTTGCTGCGCGATCACCTGCTCGCCGGCGACGACTGGGACGCCGCCGGGCACGCGTACGCGGCCGAGCACGATCGCTTCTATCGCGAGACGCACACCGGCGACACCTGGCTGACCGACCTGTTCCTCGACGTCGGGCCCGAGGCCGACGAGCGACGCGCCCGCGCGCTGCCGCTGGTCGCCGCGGATCCGACGCGGATCGTCGACACAGGGATCGGCGGTCCCGAGGTGATTGCCGACGAGGCCGCGCGCCGGCGGATGTTCGGGGAGGACGGATGACGATGGAGACGGGACGACTGCAGTCGCGGATGATTGCGCACGCGGGCCTCGTGCTGCTCCTCGGCATGGTCTGCGGCTTCCCCTTCGCCTTCAATCTGCTCGGGCGGATCGAGCTCTGGCCTCTGCCGGGGGTGGAGGTGACGATTCCCGGCACCGAGCGCGCCTGGCGTGCGGCGCACATCGGCAACATCATGAACGGGACGATGCTGCTGGCCGTCGCGGCGGTCTTCCATCGCCTGACGCTCGCGCCCGGCCTCCGGCGTGCGGTCGCGCTCTGCCTGATCGTGACGGTGTGGGGCAACGCGATCTTCTACGTCATGGCGGCAGGCTTCACGACCGGCCGGGGGCTCACCTTCGACGCCAACCAGTACGGCGGCGGCGACTGGTTCAACGCGATCGCCTACCTCGCCGCGATGCTTGCCGTGTTCACGGTGATCGCCGCGCTGGTGCTCGTGGTGCGCGGCGCGCTCGCCAGCGCGCGGAACGCGACGAGCGACTGACGACGCCTGGTCCTCGTCGCGCTGGGATGATACGCCCGCGGTCATGATCCATCATGGTCGGCGCTACGGGTTCACCCTGCTCGCGTCGTTGCTGCTCGTCGCGTGTTCGGCCACCCGGCTCAAGACCGCCTGGCGCGATCCGGGGATCAGGGAGATCCGCTTTCATAAGGTCGTCGCGTTCGTGGTGGCGAAGGACGAGGCGTTGCGTCGCAGCGGCGAGCAGGAGATGTGCGCGCAGATCAAACGCACGCCCTGCATGCCCGCGTACTCCGTCGTTCCCGGCACCGAGATTGCCGATCCGGCCAAGGTGAAGGCCCGGCTCGAGACCGCGGGCGTCGACGGCGCGGTCGTGATCCGGCTCGTCGGGCGGCGCGTCAAGGAGACGTACGTGCCGCCGACGCCGATGCCGATGTGGGGCTACTACGGCGCCGCGTGGCCCATGGCATACGATCCGGGCTACGTCCGCCAGGATGACCTCGTCGACGTGCAGACGTCGATCTACTCCGTGCCCGACGGCAAACTGCTCTGGACGGGGAGGAGCGAGACCACGAATCCCCGTGACGTGCGCCGTACGGTCGCCGAGATCGCGGACGCGGTCGTGTTCCAACTGCGCTACGAGGGGCTCGTCCCGGCGGAGTAGCTCCTAGCGTCGCTCGATGACCGCGGCGGCGTTCAGGATGTTGCGCGCCACGAACGAGGGCTCGACCTTCGCCCGGGCGCTCAGCAGGTCGGCCTTGAGCGCCCGCGCACTCGCCACGTCGGTGCCGCCGCCGAAGATGACGAAGTCGACGAGGTGGAGCGCCCGCTGCAGGTCGGCCGCCTCGCCCGTCGCCTGCAGCGCTCGTGCGCGCGCGAGGACCGGCGCCGTGCCGCCGGCGAGGGCCAGGACCTCGACCGCGATCTCGGCGCGCGTGCTCGGGAAGAGCATGCTCGGGTTGCCGTCGTACCAGCCGGTGTAGCGCCGCAGGATCGAGTGCACCGCGAAGGCGGTGCAGCCGTAGACGGGCTGGAGGTACGGGCTGCCCTGGAGATCGGAGGGCAGGGCGACCTCGTGCACGATCTGCTCGTACCACTGCCCGGCGTTCAGCCGTCGCACGACCTCGTCCTCCAGCCAGTGGAGCGCGCGCGCCGTCGTGAGCAGCATCTCGCGCGCGTCGTCGGTGTAGACGCCGCCGTGCCCGCTGACCACCGCCGCCGGATCGAGCGCGGCCATCGCCTCGAGCGCCTCGGCCCACTCGAGCACGTAGCGCTGCACGCGGAAGGGCGTGCCGGCGTTCGGGATCGACGAGACGATGAAGTCGCCGCCGACGATCACGCGCCGCTCTGGGATCCAGACCCAGACGTGGTCGTCGGTCTCGCCGAGCCCGTGGCGGCAGTCGAGCGTGAGATCGCCGAGCGAGAGCACGACGTCGCGCTCGAAGGCGAGCGTCGGCGGGTAGTAGCGCGCGTTGCGCACGACGTCGCCCCCGCCCGGCCCCCAGCTCGCGAATTGCATGTCGAACGTGGTTGCCAGGTGGCCCGCCGTCTTCTGATAGCGCGCGAAGCGTCGCGCGACGTTCACGTGGCCGACGACGGTGGGCTCGGGATGCCCGCGATCGGCCGCGTCGTCGAAGAGCGCCGGGGTGCCGAACGCGTGGTCGTAGTGGCCGTGCGTATAGATGACGTAGCGGACCGGCCGGTCGGTCGCGGCGCGCAGCTCGGATACGACGCGCGGACCATTGATGAAGAGCCCCGGGTCGACGACGGCGACGCCCTCCGTGCCGATGACGAAGGTGGTGTTTCCGAACCCGGGCAGGACGTGGACGCCCGGAGCGATCTCGTGGAGCGGGCCGTTGGCGAGGCGGTCGAGGGGGTTCTTCCTCATGCGAGCGTCATACGATGGCCGCGCGGGCCATGGCGAATCGGAATCGTCACATCGCCGAGCCGCACTTCCTAACCTTCTTCCAGGCGCAATCTCACCTCCGTTCCCCTCGTAGCTGCCGACGCGCAGCCGTATCGTTGCGACGGTTCCATGACGCAGATGATGTTGATGCTCGTGATGGCCCTCGTGCCCACGCTGCTCCACAGCGACGTGACCCATGCGGCGTGCACCGACGCCGCGGCGGTGGCTGCTACCCGGGAGCTCGCCGATGCGCAGTGTCCCTGCGCCCTGGCGACCCGTCATGGCCGCTACGTCAAATGCGTGGCCGGGGTGGCGAAGGCAGCGGTCAAGGCCGCGATGCTCCCGAGACACTGCACCGGCGCGGTCATGCGCTGCGCGGCGAACTCGACCTGCGGCAAGTCCGGCTTCGTCACGTGCTGTCGAACCAGCGCGAGCGGCGTGTCGAAATGCTCGATCAAGCGCGACGCGGGCCGGTGCCTCGCCCCGAAGGGTGGTGCGGCCTGCGTGGGCGTCGTGCCGAGCTGCTGCGACACTTGTGCTGCGGGAAGCTGTCCGATCACGGCCACGACGGTCCCGGTCGGGACCGTGACCACGACGACGAGTCCGGGGCCGCAGACCCGTACGGTCATGGTCGGCCGAGACGGGCTCACGTTCACGCCCGCAAGCCTCGCGATTCACGTCGGCGACACCGTGCACTGGGTGTGGGCCAGCAGCGGCCACAACGTCGTCAGCGGGATGAACGGGAACCCCGACAATCGCTTCTGCTCGCCCCGCGACGGAAACTGTGGCGGCGCCCCGCTGTCCAACGCCGGCACGACGTACGATCACGTGTTCACGGCGCCGGGTGCGTTCCCCTACTACTGCGCCGCGCACGTCGCCCTGGGGATGACGGGCACGATCACCGTCCGGGCGCAGTGAACGCCGGGCCCCCTGCTTCGACGGGCCGTGATGCTGATCGCAAGTTGTTAGGAGCCCGATGGCACGAGGTGGTCGACGAGGTCGAAGGCGAGGAGACGTGGGGACGGCTCGAGCTCGATCTCGCTGACGCTCGTGTTGCGCAGCCGGTAGCGCGGCCAGACACGCAGGTCGTCGTGGAGCAGCGAGGCGAGCCCGATCGCGATCGCCGCGCCGTGGCTCACCACCACGACCTCGCCGCCCGGGTGGCGGTGCGCGATCGAGTTCCAGGCCGCGCGCACGCGATCGCCGACGGCGTGCAGCGACTCGCCTCCGCTCGGCGCCCAGTGGGGATCGGCCTCGATCTGCTCGAAGAAACGATGGCGGCCGAGCAGCTCCTCGAACAGCTCGTTCTCGAGGACACCGATGCCGTACTCGGCGAGCCCGTCCTCGACCACCAGCGACACTCCGAGTGCGCCGGCAATCGGGGCTCCCGTGTCGCGCGCACGTTGGAGCGGGCTCGTGTACACGGCGGCGGCGCCGGGTCGCGTGCGCGCCAGGTGATCCGCCACCCGCCGCGCCTCCTCGCGGCCCCGTTCGGTCAGCGCGCCGTCGGTCGAGCCGTGCCAGCGGGCCTCGAGGTTGGCGGTGATCTGGCCGTGGCGGACGAGGAGGAGTCGGGTGGGCATCGGTCAGACGGCCGACATGCCGCCGTCGACCGAGTAGACCCCGCCGGTACAGTAGCGACTCTCGTCGCTCGCCAGGAAGAGCATCAGGCGGGCCACCTCGTCCGCGACGCCGTACCGGCCCAGCGGGATCGAGGCAGCCAGCTGCTCCTTCGCCTGCTCGGGAGCCCCGGGGGAGAGGCCCTTCTCGAGCGACTGGATCATGCGCCCCTCGATCGGTGCCGGGTTCACCGTGTTCACCCGGACGCCGTGCGGCGCGCCCTCGAGCGCCGCCACGCGCATGAGGCCGACGACGGCGTGCTTGCTCGTGACGTACCCCGCGGCTCCCGCGAAGCCGTGCAGTCCGGCGATCGACGACGTGATCACCACGCTCCCACCTCCGCGCGCCTGGAGCGCCGGCATGCCGTACTTGAGCCCGAGGAAGACGCCGCGGACGTTGACGGCCATCACGTGCTCGAACGCGTCGAGGGGATAGGAGGAGATCGGCTGCACGACACCCTCCACGCCCGCGTTCAGGAGGATCACGTCCACGCCGCCGTGGCGCTCGACCGTCGTCCGGACCATGCGCTCGACGTCGTCCGGCCGTGTCACGTCGGCGGTGACCGAGTTACCCGCATCGCCGAGGCGTCGCGCCACCTCGCACACCGCGGCTTCGTCGCGATCGACGAGGACGACCTGCGCTCCCTGACTGGCGAAGAGCCGGGCCGCCGCGCCGCCGATGAGTCCGGCGCCGCCGGTGACGATCGCCACCTTTCGATCCAGTCGTCCCATCGTTGGTCTCCCCTCGAGATGCGTTCCCCGGCTAGACGCGATCGATCCCGACGTCAACCACGTCCGCTTCACATCGTACTACCCCGACGCGTCGTTGACGCCTGCGCTCGGGGCGGGGCATGCTCGGGGCCGTGCGGCCCGAGACGCGGTACGCGAAGAGCGGCGACGTTCACATCGCGTACCAGGTCACGGCGGTCCGCTCGACCTGGTGGCCGGCTCCGGCCTGCGCTTCGCGGATCGAGGACCGCACGAACTCCGCGGCGTCCCGGGGGAATGGCGCCTCTTCGTCGTGGAAGGCTGATCGCCCTGCCGGTCGGTCAGGGTCCGAGCGTCCCCCAGATGGGCGCCGCTGCGGTCTTCGGCAGCTGGCCGACCTCGAAGAGGCTGTCCGGGACGTCCGTTCCGTACTGCACTCCGGTCACCTCGATGTCGGTCGACACCTTCTCCTGGAGGTTCTCCATCCTGAAGTGGAGCACGGTCGGCATACCCTGGATGTCGGTGACCCGGTCGAAGGTCTCGACCTTCCACAGCTGCCCCGCCGAGTCGTAGAACTCGCGCTTCAGCGGAAAGTGGCTATCGGCGTCGACCCAGCTGACGATGCGCGAGTAGTACCAGTTCGAGGCGGGCACTACCTGCACGCGGTGGGTCTTGCGACCGTTCAGCGTATCGTCACCGAGCAGCGTGGGGGTGGCGTTGAGGTCGACGAGCCCGAGATCCGAATAGGTGAAGTCCGACTCGACGAAGGCCTCGTAGCCCGGGAGTGGGAACAGCTTGCGCACGCGGCCGACGACCGGGGTCCACAGCCACTGCACGGTCTGGTCCTTCCCCTCCTGGATGAGCCAGGCGATGCCACGCGGGCCGTCGGGCGCGAGCAGCACGGTGACGACGCGCTCACCTGCGGGAGTGCGCTTGCGTGCCTGCGCGGCGACGAAACGCGTACTGTCGTTCTTGAACGGCGAGTTCGTCGTGATCGTCAACTTGCGCAGGCTCGGCCGCTCGGGCTCGAGGGCCGCCTTCATCTCCTTGACGATGTCGGCGGCGGTATCGGCCGCGGAGGCCTGCGCGAAGGCGCTGACGACCAATGCGAGCGCGATTCCCAGCGAGTGTCTCATGCGATTCCCCCTCGGCGGGCGTCCTGGCAAGGGCTCGCTCTCCCCGCCAGGCGGGCCGGCCCTCACGAACCAGTACGCCGTTCAGCCCCCACCTCTGGTCGAGAGGCTCTGCGCTTCGCCCCGTCGGCCAACAGCTCTGTTGCGAGCTTCCCCACCTGGTGGTTGATGCGGCGAATCAAGTCATAGATCGCCCCAATCGTCTGGTCCTGGACGCGCTGCACTTTCTTCGCTGCGCCCCTCAGCACCTCGCTCTCTTCCAGGATCTTCAGAGGAAGATCTGCGATCGACTTGTGCACGTCCTCCACGGTCGTCGCTCCCTTGTCGATCGCCTCCTGGATGAACTTCGCCAGACTCTTCCTTTCACCAGTCTTTTCGGCATTCATGATCCACCTCCTCTGTAAGGAGGTGTGAGCAACGATCGTGCCCCGCGAGATCGCATACGGGGCGAGGCGGATTCGTTCCTGGCGCGTCATCCCTGGGAAGCAACCGTCCGACCCCTTCGCGAGCCCGCGACGAGGTCATCGCACGAATGCAGACTGAGACGGCATGACGCGTGGCACGATGCATGCTGGCAACCTCAGGAGGGCAGCCATGAATCACATCGCTCTCATCCCGGTGAGCCCCATGGATGACATCGAGACCAGCCGCTGCTGGGCGCTGGCATTGACGTACCGGCTCGCGGAAGCGCTGGAGACGGCCTCGCGCGAGCAGCTATTGGATGCCCGTCTGCAAATCAGCGGCGCGCTTGCAGACCTGGAACGTCAGTCCGAGCATGGTCGTCCGACCGGACGCTTGGTCTTCGACCGCACCTTCCTGATGACGCCTGAAACCTCTCTCGCGTGATACTCAGTGGCGCGGGGGTTCAGCGCAACGAGGATCCGAATCTGACGGGTTTTCGCATTGGTGAGGCTGGGTTGGGATGGAGGCAGCAACTCCCAGGATAGCAACGCGTCTGCGACTCCGTGGGCGCGGCGAGTCCGCGCTCAGACGACCCGATGACCGCGCGCCCCGGTTTTCGTCACATCGCAGGCTCTGGCGGTTCTCGCGGGGGCACCGGCGATCTCGGCCACTACGCCAGCCGGACGACCCTCAACCACATCGAATCGCCCGGGAAGGGCGATGGTGTGCACGTGCGTGCCTGAGGTCCTGATCCCGTCACCGGCGCCTGGCACATGTGCCAGCGGCTCCTGTTCGACATCCGGTGTGGTCCACGGAATCCTCGATGGGGGAGGATCCCGTGACGACGAGGTCGGCGGTCGTGCGCGTGATCGGGGGGGTGGTGCTGATCGGGCTCGCCGCGGGTGGCGCGGGCGCTGCCGACGTCGCGGTGCACGCCGTACCGTCGGGCACGGGCGGCATGCGCGCGTATGCGGATCCGCGAACCGGCGCGCTGCGCGAGCAACCGATGCCGGGCGAGCCGAAGCCGCCAGCGACCGCGGCCTTCAGTCGATCGGCGGTCGGCCTCGTCGAGACCCCCGCCCCTGGCGGCGGCATCATGCTCGACCTCCAGGGACGCTTCCGGAGCCCGCTCGTCGCGACGGTCGCACCCGACGGCACGGTTCGCATCGATCACGAGACGCCGGCCGAGTGACGCGCGTCCGGGGCATCCACCGCTTCCTCGCGACGCTCGCCCTGCTGCTCTGCCTCGGCACAGGCCACGCGGCGACCATCACCGTCGTCAACCTCGACGGCGCGGGCGAGGGTTTCAACGATCCGACGGCCGCCACGCCTGTCGGTGGCAACCCCGGTGTCACGCTCGGCGCGCAGCGCCTGAACGCGTTCCAGTACGCGGCGGATCTGTGGGGCGCGCAGCTCGCGAGCACGGTGACCATCCGAGTCGGGGCCAATATGGACCCGCTCACCTGCAGTGCGTCGAGCGCGGTGCTCGGACAGGCGGGTCCGAAGACGTTTCACGCCAACTTCGCCGGGGCGCCGGTCGCGAGCACCTGGTATCCGCAGGCGCTCGCGAACAAGCTCGCGGGCTCGGACCTTACCGCGGCGCAGGACGACATCGGGGCCACGTTCAACAGCGCGATCGGTACGACCTGCTCGTTCCCGAACACGTGGTACTACGGCCTCGACGGCAGCCCCCCCAGCGGCAGGATCGATTTCGTGACGGTCGTGCTGCACGAGATCGGGCACGGCCTCGGGTTTCTCACCCTCGTCGACGACTCGACCGGCGCGCGCGCCAGCAATCGCGACGACACCTTCATGCGCAATCTCGAGGACCACAGTCTCGGTCTCTCGTGGTCCGCGATGACTGATGCGCAGCGGGCCGCGTCCGCGAAGGACACCGGCGACCTGCACTGGACGGGCGTGGCGGTCGTCGCGAACAGCGGGATTCTCACGAGCGGCCGGCACGTGGCGAGCGGCCACGTGGAGATGTACGCGCCGAATCCGGTCCAGTCCGGCTCGTCGGTCTCGCACTTCAGCAGCTCGTGCTCCCCCAACGAGAGCATGGAACCCGTCTACACGGGCCCGCAGCACGCGACCTCGCTCGCGCGCCATCTGATGACCGACATCGGGTGGGGCACGGCCCCCGGCCCCACGACGACGACCAGCACGAGCTCGTCGACGAGCAGCAGCACGACGTCGTCCACCTCCACGAGCAGTTCGACGTCGACGAGCACGTCGTCCAGCACGTCCAGCTCGACGACGACCAGCACGACGGTGCCGCCCCCCACGACGACGAGCACGAGTTCGTCGACGAGCAGCAGCACGACGTCGTCCACCTCCACGAGCAGTTCGACGTCGACGAGCACGTCGTCGAGCACGTCCAGCTCGACGACGACCAGCACGACGGTGCCGCCCCCCACGACGACGAGCACGAGTTCGTCGACGAGCAGCAGCACGACGTCATCCACCTCCACGAGCAGTTCGACGTCGACGAGCACGTCGTCCAGCACGTCCAGTTCGACGACGACCAGCACGACGATGCCGCCCCCCACGACGTCGACGAGCACGAGTTCGTCGACGAGCAGCAGCACGACGTCGTCCACCTCCACGAGCAGTTCGACGTCGACGAGCACGTCCAGCTCGACATCCACCAGCACGACGGTGCCGCCCCCCACGACGACGAGCACGACCTCGTCGACGAGCAGCACATCCACGAGCACGCTGCCGTCGCCGACCGCCTCGACGACGTCGACGACGCTGCCGGAGCCGGCAGCCTCGGGCTGTCCGCCGGTGGCGCACGCGACGTGCCGCGCGAGCGCGTCGCAACGTTCGTCACTGATCCTGCACGCCAACGCCGGCGCCGCCAGGAACGCTCTGCGGTGGAAGATCAGCGGTGGTGGCCAGGCGACGGTCGCGGATCTGCGCAACCCGGCATCCGGGAACCCGACGCTCGCGATCTGCGTCTACGACGCATCGAGCGCGGCGCAGCCGTTCCTCGCCGGCACGATCCTCCCGGGTGGCACGTGCGGGACGCGGCCGTGCTGGACAGTGCTCCGCGGCGCCGGCGGCTACCGGTACAGGAACCGGGCGGCCACTCCGGATGGCCTCACGGGCGCGAAGCTCAAGATATCTGGCGCGGGCGAGCTCCAGCTGCTGGTCAAGGGCAGGGGCGCGAACCTCCCGATGCCGGCGCTCGGCATGGTGACGCCGGTCACGGTGCAGCTATCGATCGCGGACGCCGATGGCATGACGTGCTGGGAGGCGACCTTCCCGGGCGCGCGCCGCAACGATACGACGGTGTTCCGCGCAAAGGCCCCCTGACACGCTGGACCTCCCCGGTACAACCCGGGTTACCCGCTGCCTGCGCTCCGCCCCGCTCGCGGCTGGTGGAGGTTCGCACTCGATCCCGAGTGATCGGAACGATGGCGCCGACCGGCCGATGCTCAGGGGTGTTCGGGCGCGCGAATGAAGCAGTCGGGTGCGAGGTGCTCGAGTTCCCCGCGCTCCCGCGCCTCCCAGCACTGGGGCTCCGGGAACACGCCACCGTGGGCGACGAAATGCCAGTGCGCTGCGTCCATGCACCGGATGAGGTCGTCCACCGTCTTCGACGCCTGCATACATGTCCGGTGGTCGCTGAAGCGTTCCCCGCCGCCATGCACGGCTTCCGTCGCCTGCTCGACCTGAGGGAACCGCGGGCGGAAGGTGTCGGTCGTGCAGGAGCCGAGAAGCGCGATCAGTACGGCTCCCGCGGCCGTGCGGCGCAGAGCAACGTCTCGTCGGCGGGTTCGTCCCTCCGGCACCAAGCCGCAGCCGCGCATCATGGCGCGTCTCTGACCATATTCCGGTAGGAAGGCAAGCAGCGCGGGTGATGTGAGCCGACAGCTCGAGAACAGATCCGCCGTCGGTCGAAGAGCCACCCGCCGGAATCGAACCGGCGACCTACTGATTACGAACCGGGTTTTTGTGGTTGCCGACGAAACGGCGTGAAACGCCGTGCACCCAAGACCATCACAAATGTGCCGGCAAACTCTGGCAATTCTCGTCGCGGCGTGTTTCAACCCTGTGCGATGAGTCGCTGTCGAGCCGTTGCCTATGTGTTACCTTTCGGACCAACTGATCTCGATGGGGTCGCTTGCCGTTGTCGGCAAAGGGGTCGGTCGTGCCGCGCGTTGCATTGACGGATCGGACCATCTCGACCCTCTGCCCGAAGGCAGGGCGGCAGATCGACTACTTCGACACTCGCATGCCAGGGTTCGCTGTGCGCGTCTCGCCGTCTGGGCGGCGATCGTGGATCGTTCTGTATCGTGTAAAGGGCCGTCTCCGTCGACTCACCCTCGGCCGCTACCCGTACGTCTCACTTGCCGACGCCCGGGCTCAGGCCAAGCTGACAATGGCGTCGGTCTTTCAAGGCGGCGACCCAGCAGCGGAGAAGCAGGCCGAACGCCGTGCCGAGACCTTTGCAGAGTTGGCAACCGAGTACATGGAGAAGCATGCCAAGGCGAAGAAGCGCAGTTGGCGCGAGGACGAGCGGATCATCAATCGCGGCTTGCTTCCGGCGTGGCGGCTACGGAAGGCAAAGGACATTGCCCGCCGCGATGTACGCCAGGTCGTTGATGCGATCCTAGAGCGCGGTGCGCCGATTCAGGCGAACCGGGTCTTTGCGCTCGTGCGAAAGGTGTTCAACTTCGCCATCCAGCGTGACATCGTGCAGGCCAATCCGTGCCTCGGGCTCAGCCAACCTTCGCCAAATCGGCAGCGGGACAGGGTGCTCCGGGACGAAGAGATCCAGGCCGTGTGGAAAGTGGTCGAACTTGAGCGGCCGCTGATTGCCGCAACCTTCAAGCTACGCCTCTTTACGGCGCAGCGCGGCGCCGAGATTCTGTCGATGGCTTGGCAGCACCTCGATCTGGCTGGTGGATGGTGGACGATTCCTCCCGAGCTAGCCAAGAACGGATACTCACACCGCGTGCCGCTGAGCCAAGAGGCACTTGAGGTATTGACTTCTGTGCGAGCGCTGAACGAGTCGGGTCCGGCGGTTTTTCCTAGTCCCTTGAAGAGCAGGTCGATGAAGTATGCCCAAAAGGCTGTGGAGCGACTGCGGGATGCTTCGAAGGTGGAGTTCAATGGGCACGACCTTCGGCGAACGGCTGCGAGCCACATGACCAGCATGGGCATCTCTCGCTTGGTGGTTGCGAAGATTCTGAACCACGTCGAGCGGGGTGTGACGGCTGTGTATGACCGACACTCGTACGACCGTGAAAAGCGTGAGGCGCTAGATGCTTGGGGTCGGCGGCTCAAGGAGATCGTGAGTGCGGAGAGCGTCCAGCCGGAACCCTCAAGTGGCGAAGGAGCAACAGGATAGTCGGACGTCCAACATTCGATGGGTCGGCCCAAGGGTTGGCGCCCGACCCTGTGGAGGAGGGGAAGCTGCGATGTTGCCGTGGTCTATCCCGGGGGCGCACGGGTGAAGATGCACCGGAAGACAAAATCGAGAGCACGGGAGACAAGAGCCAGTGTTCGCTCCAAGCGCAAGATAGGTTCGGGGCAGGCGCGAGGCGAGGACAGTAACCCCAACGCGATTGAACGGAACCGGGCCGTGGCCAGCTCTGAATCTCCAGAGTACTTGGCCAACATATGGCTAAGGCGGGAAGAGTCGATCCTCGTTTTCGCGAGCAAGTGGTTTGACGCGGACTTAAAGCCTCTCGATCGCGCTTCCGATCGTGTCGCCCTTGAGGTTCGGCTTATCCGTGATTTGGCTGAAGGCGCCTGGCGCGCCCGGTGTGAGGTCCGCACAAGCCTCTCGATCGCCGGAGCAACCGCTTCAAGGCGACAACAGCTGGTGAACACGATCGCCGGTGCGCAAGGCGAGCTCGCGGATCGCGCGGGTGTCTCGTTCGCCGCGCCCGCTTCCGCAAGGCCCCACGTCTTTACAGCAAAATCCGACCTGATGCGCGCCTACGGCAAGGGCAGCGTTCTCGAAGTCCTCCCCACTGCCCGTGCTCTTCTCTCAGCATACTGGTTTCTCGCCCACGTCTGGCGTGCGGCATTCATTGGCTGCAGCACAGTCAGCCTTTCTCGCGTACGCCGGATCGCCGAGGATGGTCTTGCTCCGGAAAATATGGATGTCGCTCATCTGTTCGGGCGCCCTGACGTTCACCAATCCAAGGAGGACGGGAGTCCCGAGCTGACAGACGAGCTAGTGGCCCGCGTTGGCGTTGCGCTAGGAGCTGTCCGCGGGCCCAATAGACGCTTCGCCCGACCTGGCGCACCAATAGTTGTCGGCAAAGAGGAGCCACCCCGCGGCGTGGTTCGCCTTGTCGCCGAGGACTTGGCTACCAGCAAGAAGGTGCACGTCGACTCGGTGTTGCGCAGAATCCTCAGGCCTATGCTCGCTGGCGAGTTCGATGGCCCGATAGTCCAATACACCGCCGCGGAGGCCTCGGCACTGAGGATCGCGGCTAAGAAGCGCAATCCTACCCGTCGCTAGCTGACGATGGAACTTGGCTCCGGCAATCTTGCCCGAGCGGCTTCCGCCCCGCAGCCCGGTTTTCGTTCCCACTGGCGCACCATCTGCCCGTGGGCGTAGCGCGCCACGCGGCGCTCGCTCGCAAGTCTGCGGAGCCTTGGCTCGATTCGGAGCTTCGCATCGGGCTCGACCAGCCCATCACGTATCAGCGCAGTGAACGCCGCGGCACCGTACGGCGGTAGGACGCGGCCACGGAGCGCGCCGGCGCGTTGAGTCACGGATGTGGTGAGAAGCGTGGCCCTACAACACCGGCCGGCGGGGGGCGCGGTCGGAGCGTGGTTCAAACGCTCGCCGCCCCGCCTCACCGTCAATAGGCCAATCCGATGCAGCCTCGTCGATGGCGTGTCACTGACGCAGCACGCAGCGTAGAGCGGCGATCACGTGGTTCGGGTAGACCGTCGGGAAACTCCCACAGCTACGGCCACTCATTTGACGCACCGAGGGTGATAAGGCGCGGTCAATCACCACGTCAATCCGGCGCGGACAATTGATCCCGCGACGGCGTGGACAATTTTCCACCAGACCGATCCTTCGCAATTGAGAACATGGTCTGGGGGTGAGATCGCATCAGCACCGATGCGATCGCGGACTGTTCAGAGGTCGACCCAGGCATCGCCCATAGCGGTCGCGGTGCCCGAGGTCGATGGCGGCGGCCTGCTGGCCGTGCTGCCAGCGCGGGTCGTCCGCGTCGACGAGGTTATATCGCGCACTGGCCTGTCGCGGACTACACTGTGGCGTCTCGAGCGTCGCGGCGCGTTCCCGGCGCGGCGTCAGCTCAGCCCCGGGACTGTCGGATGGATCGAGGCTGAGGTTGAGGCCTGGATTCTCGGCCGCGTCACGCGGGCGGCCGGATGGAACGACCGTACGCAGACGTCCGCCGGGGACAAGGCCTGATGCACGATCGTCTTCGGCACGACGACGATCGTGACGTCGACCATGCGGAGGCCGGCGTGGCCCCTAACGGTCACGTCTCGAAGGAGGTGTATCAACCGCAGGTTCAACCTCCCGGGGGCGACATCGCCCGGCGAGTGGAGGTCCTCGCTCGTGTCAGGGTGGCCATGAGAGCCCTCCAGGCCAGGTGTCTCCCTAACGCCGCGAAATCTGGGCGCGAAAACACGGGCAGGTCGTGATGCTATTTTTGAATCTATGTCCTACCTGCCCTACAATTCCGCGGCATGAAGCGCCGCCCAGTCACCCCATCCCGCCGCGCCGCGGTGCTCTACGGGCAGCTCGCCCTACGCGCCATCCTCGGACCGGTGGCGTACCAGCAAGGAGGTTTCACGAATGAGAGAGATTCCAGCTCGCTATCGAAAGCGCCTCGCGATCGTCTACATCCGCCAATCGACGGAGCGGCAGGTACGCTTCAACGAGGGTAGCCGGCGTCACCAGGAGGGTCAGCTCGACCATGCCCTTCGGTACGGCTGGCGGCGCGAGGACATCGTCGTCATCGACTCCGACCTCGGCCACAGTGGGCTCGACACGAAGAGGTCCGGGTATCGGCAGATGATGGAGATGATCGAGGGCGACACGGTCGGGGCAGTGTTCGTGTCGGACGTTAGCCGGGCGGGGCGCGATGCCCAGGCGTGGTTCACCTTTCTGGCCCTGCTGGCCGTGCACGACGTCCTCCTTTTCGAAAACGGCGTGCCGACGGATCCGAACGACGACGACCAGGTGTTCGTGAAGCAGATCCAGGCGCTGACGGTCGGGCGTGAGAACAAGATGCGTACCACGAACCTGCACCTCGGGCGGCTTGCCAAGGCGCGCTCGGGGAAGGCCGTGTCGGCACCGCCGGCGGGCTACGTGCCGGTGCTGGAGACGCGGGACGGCATCCCGGTGAAGACGGGCGCTTGGATCAAGGATCCCGATCCGGCCGTGCGCGAGGCGGTGGAGGCGGTGTTCCGCGCGTTCCGGCAGACGCGGTCGCTGTCGAAGGCGACGAAGCTACTGATCGCTTTGGGCGTCGAAATCCCCGCGCGCCGGTGAGACAGACGATGTCTCTCCAATTCGGGAAGCCTACCGTCTCCAGGGTCGCGCGCTTCATCAAGGAAGTGGCCTACACGGGGGGCTACGTCTACGGGCGGAAGCACTGGAGCCGCGTCCGAGCCGGCGGCGAGCCCGTGCCGCAGCACCGCCCCATTGGACAGTTCGCCGAGCTCGAGGCTCACCACGAGGGCTATATCACCTACGAGGAGTACCGGGAGAACCAGAATATCCTCGAGACGAACCGGAAGGGGCCCCGACACTCGCAACTCGGGCCGGGGGACGCGCTGCTGCAGGGCATTTGTCGTTGTCGGCGTCACGGCAGGGTGATGAGCGTCCACTACAACAACCGTGTGCGGCGAAAGCATTGGGACCTGCGGTGTCAGGGCGATCACCTTCATGGCGGCGATCAGTGCGCGACGGTTCCCGGGCCGGTGATCGAGGGTGTCGTCGTCCAGGCGGTGCTTGACCACCTCGACGCGAGCGCCATCGATGAAGCACGCCGCCTCTGGGCACGGGAGCGTCGCGACTGGCAGCGGACGCATGCCGGCGTCGCCGCCGAGGTTCAGCAGCAGGAGCAGGTGGTGGGTCGCCTGCGCCGGAGAATTGTTGACGCCGACGAGACGCTGCCGCACCTGCGGCACATGCTCGATGAGGCGTACGAGAGGGCGGCGCGGGCGCTCGAATCGCTCAAGGAGAGAGCGGCGAACGAGGAGGAGGTGCCCAACCCGTTCACCGACGCGCGCTGGGAGGAACTGACTCGGCTCTGCGCGGACCGGATGGCGATCTGGGCCGCATCGACCACGACGAACCAGGACCGGAAGCAGCTCGTGCGGATTCTCGTGGAGCGCGTCTTGGTCGAGGAAGTCGTCCCAGAGCGGATCGTGCTGGCTATAGAGTGGGCGGATGGCATGCCGGCGACCCGAGTCGAGGTGTTCCGGACGCCGCACTACCACCGCCTGATCTGGGAGTGGCATCTCGGTGGGGTCGGGCTTGATGAGATCGTCCGTCGGCTTGAGGCGATGAGCGCCAAAACGCAGCAGGGACGTGTCTGGTCGCGTGAGACAATACGAAGGACGCTCGCGATCATGGTAGAGCGGGCGGCGAATTCTTCGAGCACAGATGGGGCTGCAATTCCTGCCGTGACGTACAAGGCGAGACCATTGATCCTTGGGCTGGCTGCGGCTGGCAACGACCCGGACGAAATTGCAAAGCACCTCAATGCTGCAGGAGTGACGACGAAGTTTGGCAAAGCCTGGTCCGCGCAATCGGTGCGCCGCGTCGTTCTCGCAGCAGGGCCCGCTTCGCCATCGTTTCGCTGACTGAGCTCGGCCGTCTGCCAAGAGTGCAAGGTCTGCGACATTGCACCCGGAGGCGATTCGGTCGACTTGGCTGCCACCGGTGACTAGCGGTGGCACTTCCCACGAGACTCGGAGTCCCGTGGGAAGTGCGAACGCGATCGCTCGTCCCCGGAAGGCAGGGAAACCAAGGGCCGCCTAGCCCTGTTCGCGGTGTGGCCAACCGTGCTGCGGTGCGGGCAGTCAACGGGATCAACCCGCTGCGGAACAACGGACACCGCACTGCGAGAGCACCCGACCTCGTGCCCACGACGGTGCGCCGAGCGAGGAGACTTAGCCTTGCGCCCGGCGGCGCGCGCGAGGCGCCTCGCGCCTCAGCTGCTCTTCGAGCGCCTGCACTGTGAAGTCCATGACGGACACCTCCACAGTGACGCAATGGACCTTCAGCCGCAGGTGCAGCTCTTTCGGAATCCGTGGAGCCAGCTGCGTCCAGACCTCAGCGTCCCGCAGGTCGCGTCCCCATGCCATAGGAAAGTAGTCTATCCAAGAAGGACGCTGGATCGCAAGGGACACAGCCTCCAGAACGACGCCGCGTATTCGGGGGGACCTCCGGCGCTGGTTTGGCGGCTTGCCCGGCTCGCTGCGTCCTGGAGACCACGCTATCATCAATCCAGTTGGGTGAGCGCCTTCGCACGCCTCTCGACCTCATTACGCTCACAGCCGGCGGGCTCTCCGTGAGACTAACTGACGTCGCACAACACGTCGCGACATTCATTTCTCGCCGGGAGGCTGAGCTTCGTGCCCAGTTCGCCAACCTACCTCAAGCGGCGGCAGATGGGTACACGTACGCACGGTTCGCCTTCCCTAGCTGATCCCGCCGTTCCGTAACATTCCATCCCACGATCTCACCCGACGCTTCTTGTCGCAGCGCGCTAGTTCTCCGGTCCGCCACGCTTTAGTTTGAGGTATTGACTCCCCCGCCCGAGTAGCCCCATACCCTGCTTATGGCCCCTCGTGGCGCTCGCCTTATTGCTGCAACTGCGGTGGTAGCGCTTCATCTTGTCGCCGCAGAGGCTGCTGCCGAGGAATACACCCGGCAACGCTGGCTGGGAGAGCTGCGGTGGGCCCAGGGCACAACTCGCATAAGACTCAACTTCCAAACTGAGCCGACCCTAGCGCCTCCCCCATTCCTCACGAATCTTCATGGCAAGACAACGTGCCGTCGCGGAACTCTTCGATGCATGAGGCGACGTGGACGGATCGCTGGGTTCTACTATCGCGATCCCATCAACTTAGCTGTTGTCCTGCGGGGAACAATGTACTACAAAGACGGGATCTCGTGCATGCTTGATGCGCTACTCCTCCCACAAGGCACTGACTCCGGTGATCCCCCAACGGGAAGCCAGATCATTGGAGTGCTGGATTGTCCCGACACCGCCGGCGGACGCGCCGACCTGGACATATCCCGAAGCCGATAGGGAGGCACGGCCGTGATGCGCTTGCGCGCACTAGTCGCGCTCGGTGTGCTGCTGGGAGGCTGCCGCTTTGACGGCATCCAAGGGCAAGGTGTACCAGATACTCAGATTGCACTCAGCCCTAGCCACATAGTTGAAGCTGTAAACGGACTGGTTCGCATCTGGCCCCGCGACCTTAGCCGCGTCGATGACTACGACCTTGACCTGTTCACAGGTTGTTCCTGCGCGCCGCCCTCGTGCGTCTATTACCTTCAGGCGCCATTTGATCCCCGGGTGCGCTACGACTCCGCTGCGGGTCGATGGTACTTCCTTGGGGTGTCACAATACCCCTCTCATCGTTGGTGCTTGGGGGTGTCGCCTGGAAGCGATCCGAGACTAGGACCATACACCTACGCCGAAATCCCGGCCCCCACAGGAATAGTTGCTGACGGGGCCGACATAGGGTTCAGCGATGACAAAATCCTCCTGACGACGGATGACTACGGTAGTCCGCTGGTGGTGATAAATAAGCCAGCTTTGCTAGCCGGCCAGCTTTACTATTCATTTATCACGGCATCTCACAACGACTTGGCCTTACGCCCATTTGCCAACTTATCGGGAGAAGCGGCTGCATTTGCTGCCGGGGCTCGCTCTGGCGACTATGATCATGTGACTTCTTGGAAGGTCACGGGGAACGTGCCGCTGGGTCTGGCCAAGATTTCGTCAGTTAACAGCGTGTCCCCACCCCTAAGAGGGGCAATTCAACCTCCGCAGCCGGGTACATCGGTACGGCTAGATGTGCGTGGATACGGCGGCATCCAGAGCGGCGGAGCGCTGTATCGAGATGGGAGCTGGTGGATTGCATCCCACGGACGGTGTACCCCGTCAGGCGATGTTGAACGGATGTGCGTCAATCTCGTCGAGTTTAGGGATGATGTGTTTCCGGGATCATTTGTCCTGCTTGTTCGGCAACAGGTCACGATCAAGACGCCAGGCTGGTACTGGTTCTATCCGGCATTTTCAATTGACTCGTCGGGCAATGTGGTTGCTGTCATGAACGGGATCAGTGCTAGCACGTACGCCTCGATTTATGCGGCTGGCCGGTTGGCAACCGATCCTCTTGGCAGCTACCGTGGTCCGTTCCTTTTGCGGGCAGGCCTATCGCCCTACGACCAGGGCGGAGCGTTGGCGTCAGACGGTTCTGCTATCCGATATGGAGACTACTCAGGGGCTGCAATTGACCCCACTGACCCGGCCCACGTTTGGCTGGCTGCCGAGTATCCCGTCACCCGCGATACATATGGCACGTGGATATCGCAGGCGGGGGCCAACTGTGATCCCGTCAGAGCTTGTTGTGGTTGCTAGACGGAGGTCGCCCATGCCAAGGCGTGTGAGCATCACGTTGCTCCTGCTGCTCGCATCCGTAGCTAGCGGCGGCCAGGGGACGAAGCTAAGCGAAAGTGTCACTGCCGATGGCGACGTGATCGAAATGTTCATTGGCAGCAGCCCGACCTTTGGCTACCCGGCCCCACGAAAGAGTTGGGTATTGAGTGATCTCCCCAACGCGAAGGCGCTGGCGGCGTGTAAGGACCCTGAATGTGTGTACCAGCAGCTCCCTGCGGAGATCGTTAAAGAGCTGAACGAGCCTGTTGTCGCTCCACAACATCTGCTCCCGTTGCCCGAGTCGAACGTCCTGACCGATACGCCCTAGCTGTTGCTGCTCAGCACGTTGTTCATGCCGGGACCTGCTGGAGGCGAGTAATTGGCGGCCGGTAACCGAGCGCCGTGTGGGGACGCCGGTGGTTGTAGTAGCGCAGCCACGGACGGAGCGCACGGCGGCGACGGGCGGAGGTCGGGTACGCCCGGACGTACGCCCATTCGCGCAGCAGCGTCTGGATGAAGCGTTCGGCTTTGCCGTTGGTCCGCGGCGTGTAGGGCCGCGTGCGGAGATGCCGCAGGCCGAGCGTGGCGCAGGCGCGCGCGAAGGCCCGCGCCAGGTAGGCGGAGCCGTTGTCGCTCATCACGCGCTGGACCCGCACGCCGCGCGCCGCAAACCACGCCACGGCGCGGGTGAGAAACGCGATCGCATCGTGCTGCGCGTTGGTCGCCAAGACCTCCACGTACGCGAGCCGGGTCGCATCGTCGATGCACACGTGGACGTGCTCCCAGCCGATGCCGCGCACGCGGGTCGTGCGATCGCCGTGGATGCGGTGCCCGATCCCCGCAATGCGGCCGAGCGCTTTCGTGTCGATGTGCACCAGGGCGCCCGCCACCGCCCACTCGTAGCGCTGCACCGGCGGCTTCGCCTCCCGCGGCCCGAGGCGCCCCACCCCGTGGCGGCGCAGCACGTTGCCCACGGTGGCCCGCGGGATGCCGGTGCGGTGCGGCGATGGCCGGCCCACTGAGCCGCCCGGCGCGGAGCCCCAGAATCCACCGCTCCCGGCGGCTCGAGGTCGCGGTGCGGGCGGCGCTGCGGACTGCACGCGCCGATCCGCGAGCCCGGCCACGCCTTCCGCCCGATAGCGGGCGAGCCACTTGTAGCCCGTGCGCGCGCTCACGCCGGCCGCCGTTGCGGCCTGCCTCATGGTCCAGCCGAGCTCGGTCACGCGCTGCACGAGCCCCGCTCTCCCTTTTCGGCGTCGTCTTTGCGTTACGATGCAGTCTCACCCGGGGTCCCTCCTTGGCGGTGGATTTGTAGGGGTACAAACCCTCTGCCCCAGGAGGCCCCGGGTGAACAACGTTCAGAGCAACGACACCTAGATCGCTGAACTCGCCGTCGCCGGGCTCCCGGCGATGTCGCGATCTCCTCTTCGAGAGCTTCGCGCTGCGTTGGCAGTTCGCCGTCCGGGTACGGGAGATGAGGCCCTGGGGTGTCGTGCTGGTGCTCGTCGGCTTGCTGCCAGCGTCTCTCGCCAGCGCGGACACTACGACGACCACGAGCAGCACAACGACTACGACCACGACGTTGCCGGAATCGGCCCGAATTCGCGTGGGCCGATCCACCAATCGGTGGACCACGCCCTGTCTGGCGAGGCGGGTTCTTGTGGCCTTATCATGCGCCGATTGCCAACGAGTGGGTCGACACATCCCTCCTGAAGGGTCTGGAATGCAGAGCTGGCTTAGAAACCGGCTCGCGTATTGGATTCCGATTGTCTTGCGCGGTTCTGGCATCCCCCCTCGCCCCGCCTACTGCAACAATGTCCCGTGCCCTGGCTACACATGCAATCCGGGGCGAATGGAGTGTGGGCGAATCCCCAACACCTACTGCTCTGACAATCACTTGTTCGACCAGAACTGCAACAATAGCTTCACCGGAACGGGTTGCATGTTTTTGGGCTTTCCGTTCGAGCCCGACCCCCTGACGGCAGCCGGATGGATAGCGGATGCGCCCCATGCAGCGGGAGACCAGGTTGTGTACTGTGGTTGCAACTTTCAGTCTTCCCCCGAGGGTGAAGAGTACGTCAGGATCGATTTTGGTTGCGACCCGGTGAATGGCCGGTATTGTAGCGGCCAGGCGCAAGCGCAGACACGAGCCTACTCCAAAGCGGCGGCACCGCATCAGCTTGATTCACCGTGCCTGCTTGGGGCGCGTGCCCCTTGCCTCCGCTTAGCCCGTACGCCTCAGGCGCGACGCTGCGAACACTGCCGACTCCGCGTCAGGGACACTGCACCTTCCCGTACATCGACCCCATTGCGACGGTGACGCGGGATTTCCTGTATAAGGGGACTCCGCTCTGTCAGCCGTGACCCCGCGTCGGATTCGGGTGGGCAGGGCCCTGAAGCACCTTTCTTGGTGACGGTGCGCAAGGTGGAGGTGATGCGATGGCTGCGGGCCAAGAACACAGCGCTCTCAGGCGTAGGGACATGGAAGACAAGCGGTGGTTCTGGGGAAAGCATTTCGTCTGGGGTTTGGCGTATAGTGCGGTCGTCCCATTGCTGTCACTCGTCATCTTCTTCGCAAATGATCGCAGAGTGAACAACTTCTATGACCGGCTTTGCGCGGCGTTAGCTTGCGCGGTCTGGGGGCTAGGGCTGGGTTGGCCATGCGCAGGGTGGGCGACCGCCGCGCTGGGCGTTCAGCTTGCTGTCGCGATGATGGTGGCGCGACGATGGTTCAGGGCGCGGAAGCTAGGCTCATTCGTGAGCGGATATGCGTTGGGCGCGGTTTGCATGGGCGGCCTAAGCTTGTTTGTCTACGCAACTGCCGTGTCGTTACTTTATTGGAATGCACCGAACTAGCAACGGGAGGCTGAAGGATGAGAGGCGCATCGATGGGCCGGGTTGCGTTCCTCGCTGCCGCAATGTGGGCCAAGGCGTCCTTGGCGGGACAGAGCCTTCACTACGAGACGCAATGGACTACGCCGTCGGGGGCCACCGTACCGGTCAAGTTTGAAGGCTCGATTGATCAGATGAAGTTGCGAGGCCTCGTCCTTGTCGGCGACCAAGAACTGGTCGTTACGGGTCAGCTGCGCACGGACAACACGGTGCAAGGGGAGGTCGTCAGTCGCGCGGGCGGGAAGGTTGCGTCGTTTACGACGTCATCCGGAAATGGCAGCACAAGAGCGAGCGTTCAAGTCGGCGGCCGACAGGTCCAGTTGGTTATTCCTGTGCCTCAGGCAGGTGCCCAATAGGCACCATGCGGTGCGCGACCGACGCCCAAGACTCGCCGGAGGCGCGCCAACGGGGTCGCGACGACGTCGCGATCGGTCCGCGGGCCAACATGACATTCGGCCAGAGACAGAGGCGCTACCTATTTGCTACCTTCTCGTTGCGACTTAAGGAGAAGCGTTGCCTAAGCTCCTAGTTCTTCAGAGCCACCCGCCGGAATCGAACCGGCGACCTACTGATTACGAATCAGTTGCTCTACCATCTGAGCTAGGGTGGCGCGGAGGAGCGCGCCCTATCTATCGACCCCGTCTTCGCGCCGGTCAAGATTGGCACTGCCCGGACGCAGCCCATCCAGCACCGCACGGATGGCGAGGTTCCAGCGACGGTCGACCGACGCCTTCGACGTCCCCAGCCAGCCGGCCATCTCCGTCGCCGCGAGGCCCTGTGTCAGCGACACGAGGACGTGCGCGATGTCGGTCTCGTCGCCCTCGAGGACGCCCGCCTCGATGCAGCGGCGTACGCGGCCGACGATGAACGTGCCGCGTGGCGCCGCCGGCCTTCAGCCCCGACTGGCCGGGATCGAAGTCGTGGAACGGGCGCGAGAACATCAGCTCGGCCAGCACCGGGTTGTCGCGGACGAACTTCCGGAGCGTCGCGATGACGCGCGACCAGGTCGGCGCGGGGATCGTCGCTCTCCGCCAGCGCGTCGAACCGCGCGGCGGAGCTGGCGGAAGCCCTCGAAGAACATCTCGCGGACGAGGCCGGCCTTGTCGCCGAACAGCTCGTAGACGGCCGGCGTCGACGTCGCGGCGCCCTCGGCCACCTTGCGCGTGGTGAAGCCGGCGACGCCGTCGTCGGCGAGCATCTCGACGGCGACCTGCAGCACGCGGTCGCGCAGCTCGGGCGTGCGCTGCTTCGCGCGCGGCACTCAGGCAGAAGCCGAACGCCGGCGGCGTCGGCGTCGATCGCGGCGCGCACCGCGCGTGAGCGCGTGGTCGCGCGCGCGGAGCTTGCTCGCCGCGTGGACGTCGAGGTCGAGCTTCGTGAGCTGCGCCGCGATCGTCCGCGCGCCGTGGCGACCAGCTCGGTCGCGGGGACGACGCGGTCGAGGAAGCCGGCGGCGACCGCCTCCTCGGGGCCGTACATCTCGGCGTTGATCACCGCGCGGTGGAAGTGCGCGGGCGCCAGGCGCTGGCGGCAGATCTCGACGCCGAAGAAGCGGCATGGTGATGCCGATCGCGACCTCGTTCGCGCCGATCCGGTAGGTCGCCGCCGCGCCGACGCGGTAGTCGCCGGAGAGCAGCAGGAAGACGCCCATCGCGATCGCGTGGCCGGTGCAGGCGACGACGACCGGGGCGGGGAACGCCAGGATGCGCTCGGCCAGCTCGAAGCCGGTCCGCACCAGCGTGTACGCGTCGCGGCCGCCGGCCATGAGCACGCGTCAGGTCGAAGCCGGCCGAGAAGGTCCCCTCGCGGCCGGTCAGCAGCACGACCGCGCGGTCGGCCCGCGCGCGGTCGAGCGCGGCGTCGATCGTCGGCGAACATCGTCGAGCGACAGGACGTTCCGCTTGCCGTCGTCCATCGTGATCGTGGCGATCGCAGTCCTCGAGCCGGTACGTGACGAGAGCCATCGGACACCTCCGGCATTCGTGATCGGCGTTACGGAACGCTGTTACGATTGGAGGAGCCGAGTCAAGGACCGAGGTGCGACCCACCAGCGGACGTACAGGCCTCGACCAGCGCCGCCGCCAAGCAGCGCGACGCAGCCGGCGCCGAGCAGCACGGTCGCGGCGCGCAGCCACGTCGCGGAGCTGCGGGTCGTCCATCGGGTAGGTCGAGAGGCCCTTCGACAGGAACAGGAACGCCAGCGCCCCCGCGACGTAGGCGATGCTCTCGAGCGCCAGGTGGGGCACGACGGCGACGAGGCGAGCGTCGTGGTCAGCGGCCAGCCCGGACCCGCGGCCGCGACGGCGCCGCGGACGAGCGCCGTCACCACCACGGCCCACACGCACGCGTTCCAGGCGAGCGCCAGCATCGCGCCGTAGGCGCGGAAGACGAAGGCCAGGCGCGCCGGTGGCGAGCGAGCACGGCGGCGTTGTGCGCCGAGCAGCGCTCGCACCGAGCCGAAGTCGCGCTCCCACAGCGTCTCGCCGCCGAGCGCGGCGGCGTCGAGCGCGAAGGCGAAGAGGCGGGCGGTGCGTTCGGCTGCCGAGGATCGCGGCGACCAGTGCGTAGCCGGCGAAGATGCCGGCGAACAGCGCGAGGAAGCCGGCGATCGTCCGGCGGTTGGTGCGCCAGCTGCCCAGATGGTGGCGCCAGATGTTCTGGCGGTTCTCGTCGAGGAGGAGCGTCAGGCGGTCGCTGAGCGCCGCCGCGACCAGGAAGAGCGAGACGAGGCCCGCCTGCTCGACGCCCAGCGCGATGCCGATCGATGGCCGAGACCAGCGTCACGGTCAGGGCCTCGGTGGCCAGCCGCCACGAAGCGTCGCGCCGCGCCGTCGGGCAGCGCGGCGGGAAAGATCGCGCCCAGGAGTGTCCGCTTGGGAGCAGCGAAGCTCATCTTGACGGCCGGGCGAGCGCGGCGCGATCATGGGCCATCAGTCGGAGGAGTAGCATGGCGAAGCGTCGGGTGGCGACCATCGCGCTCTTGGTGGCGGTCGGCGTGGCGCTCTTCTGGGGCGGGCGCGCGCGGCTCTCGGGCCACGGCTTCGGGTTCGGCAAGGGCGCCGACAACTGCCGGATGACGACGCTTCCCGCGGAGGCCGGCGTCACGCCCGTGCGCGTCGACTGCGACTGGCAGATCGAGCCCGCGCGCCTGCACGCCCTCCTGGTCGATCCCGGCGGCCACGTGAAGGTCTTCGGCAGCCTCACCGAGAGCACCGTGCTCGGCCGCCAGGGCGATGCGACGCTCGTCCGCCAGGTGCAGCAGGCCGGCGGCATCGCGCCGCGCGCGGTCGTCGTCGCGTGGACGGTGCGCGACGTGCCGAACGGCCGCCGCTACGAGTGGCGCAAGGCCCCCGACCAGTCGCTCGCCGCCGGCCGCGGCGTCGAGGTCGCGCGCTACGAGGGCTTCTGGGAGGTCACGTCCGCCGGCGGCGGCTCGCACGTCGCCTACGAGGTTCGCTACGCCGCCGGCGGCGACGTGCCGGCCTTCCTCGTCCGCACCTTCCAGCCGAACGCCATCCGGGCTGCGGCCGGCGAGCTCCGCGTCGCGGCCGAGGGCACCGGGACCGTTGCCCAGCGCACGCCCTGAGGGGCGTTTGAAACCGGAGCCGGCGGCTGTGACCCTGGAGGCATGGTGGTGCGGTGGCGGAGTGTGGGGAGCCTCGTGGCCGCGGTCCTCGCGGTGAGCGTCGCGCGCGTCGGTCTGACGGCGCTGATCCCGGGCGGTGGCAAGGCGGCGTCCGACTGCTACGGCGAGTTCGACGTCCTCGGCGGTGGCGGCTCGACGAAGGTCACCTGCGCCGACGGTGACCCCGCCTGCGACGACGACGGGCTCTGCCAGGGTGTCTGCACCTTCAACGTCGCCGTCTGCCTCAACCAGACGAACGTCCCGGACTGCACACCGGCGGTGCTGTCGAAGCCGGTCAAGGTGACGGGCGCGCCGATCTCGCTGCTCTCGCGCTCCGACGCGGCGCCCGTCTGTGCGCCGGCGTCCGACGTGACGGTGGCACTCCGGGGCAGGAAGAAGCCGAAGCGTGGAAAGAAGAAGCTGCGCCTCGTGGTGTCGGTCGCCAGCAATCCACCTCGCGACGCCGACACGCTGACGCTCGTCTGCGAGCCGCGCCAGGGCGTCTGCCCGGTGACGACCACCACGACCTCCACCGGTCCGACGACCACGACCACGCTCGTGCCGCCCGACGCGACGGCGCTGCTCACCGGCAACCGCATCGCCGCATTCAGCACGACGGATCCGTCGGCGTTCGAGACGCCCGTCGCAATCACCGGTGTCACCGCCGGCGAGACGCTGGTCGCCATCGACCGCCGGCCGCAGAACGGCTTCCTCTACGGCCTCGGCTTCAACTCGGCCGCGGGCACGGCGCAGCTCTATGCGATCGACCCGGCCTCGGCCACGGCCACGCCCGTCGGCACGACGGGTGCGTTCGTCGCCGCCGACGGCGTGACGCCGGCCCCGATCGCCGGCACCGCGTTCGACATCGACTTCAACCCGACGGTCGACCGCATCCGCGTGGTGACGTCGGCCGGCCAGAACTTCCGCATGACGCCCGACTCGGGCGGGTTCGTCGACGGCAACCTCGGCGGCGGCGTCGTCACCGGGCTCAACATGGACGGCCCCATCAACGGTGCGACGGTGACGGTGCAGGGCGCGGCATACATCAACAACCAGCCGAACGGGACCGTCACGGTGCTCTACACGCTCGACGCGACGACCGACGCCCTCTGCATCCAGAACCCGCCGAACAACGGCACGCAGACGGGGTGCAGCACCCTGTCGATGCCCATGGATGCGGTGCTGGGCTTCGACATCGCCCCCGGCGTCGACGCGACCGGCTCGGGCCTCGCGGTCGTCAAGCTCGCCGGGCAGACCGCCGAGACGCTGGTGCGGATCGACCTGACGGCCGGCGCCGTCACGCCGGTCGGGCCGATCGGTTCGGGCGGCATCCTCGGGATCGCGATCCAGAAGCCCCTGTCGGCGCCGTTGATCGGCCTGTCGGCAAACGGCACGCAGCTCGTCCGCTTCTCGCGTCTCGCGCCGAGCACGACGACCGCCGTCACGATCACCGGCGTCGTCGCCGGCGAGACGCTCGTCGGCATCGACTTCCGGCCGAGCACCGGCCAGCTCTTCGGCCTCGGTATCAGCAATGCGAACGACAACGCGACGCTCTTCCGCATCGACCCGCAGACGGGGCAGGCCACGGCGGTCGGCGCCGCCGGTCAGATCGCCTTCGTCGACGGCGTCGGGGCGGGCATCAACTTTCCCGCGGCAGGGTCGGGCTGGGGCTTCGACTTCAACCCCACCGTCGACCGCATCCGCGTCACCACCGGCTCGGGCCTCAACTTCCGCGTGAACCCGGTGACCGGCGCGCCCATCGACGGCAACACTGGCCAGGCCGGCATCCAGCTCGATTCGACCCTGAACGGGCCGGTCACGTCGGCCGACGGCGTCGCGTACACGAACAGCGGCGGGCCGGGGACGACGACGACGCTCTATGCCCTCGACGGCGCGAGCGACAGCCTCTACATCGTGAATCCGCCGAACGCCGGCGTGCTGACGACTGCGCTGCCGCTCAGGCTGGGCGGCGCGTCGCTCACCTTCGGCGTCGTCGGGGGATTCGACATCCCGGGCGACGTACGGACGACGACGTCGAACGCCGGCGTCACCTCGGGCGCGGGGCTCGCCGCGCTCACGATCGGCGGCGCGACGCGCCTCGTCTCGATCGACCTCGTGACGGGCGCGGCGACGGACCTGGGCGCGATCGGCACGGGCGCGGCGTCGCTGGCCGGCCTGACGGTCGGACAGACGGCCGTCCACTAGCCGGGCGGCCCAGCCGTCCGCAGCGCAAAAGGTATTGCACTGCGTCGCGCCGTCATGGAAGGTTGAGTCCATGATCAGGACGCGTGGGTTGATCCTCGGGGCAGTGGTGCTCGCAGGGCTCGTCGCCGGCATGCCGGGCGACGCGGCGGCGAAGAAGAAGCGCAACAAGGTGTCCGTGTCCGCGACGGTCAACGGCAAGAAGCTCAAACCGACGCCGCGCACGCTCGACATCTCGGGCGGCGGTGGCACGATCGGCCTCGGCGTCCTGGCGCAGAAGATTCCCGGCGGGTATCGCGGCACCATCAAGACGTTGTACGTCGCCTGCGCGACCCTCTGGCCGCCGCCAGCCCTGGGCGTGCCGCTCCTGGCCTGCACCGGGAACTACAGCGAGTCGAACACCCGGAACCCCGGGGCCATGAAGTTCTGGAACGGGTCTCCCAGCGACGACTCGACGACGGTCATCATCGACGCGTGGGACGGCGTCACCGTGCAGGGGCACTTCACGGCGACGTTCACCGCGTTGTCGTCCGGTCTGCCGCCGGTCACAGTCGCGGGAACGTTCAGCGGCCCGGTCCGCATCGGCGACCCGAACCGCTGAGACGGCCGTGGACGAGCCCTCGATCGAACTCGTCTGGGGCACGTTCACCGGCTACCAGCGCACCGCCGCGCTGAAGGCCGCCATCGAGCTCGACGTCTTCTCGCGCGTCGCCGCGGGCGCGGTCACGCTCGACGCGCTGGCGGCGGCCTGCAAGGCGTCGCCGCGCGGGATGCGGATCCTCCTCGACTCGATGGTCATGGACGGCTTCCTCACCCGCGACGCGGGCCGCTACGCGCTGACGGCCAGCGCCGCGGCCTTCCTCGACCGCGCGTCGCCCATGTTCATCGGCTCGGGCATCGAGTTCATCGCCTCGCCGCACGTGATGACCGGGTTCACGCACCTGACCGAGGCCGTGCGCCGCGGCGGGACCGCGGCGCCCGACGCCGGCTCGCTCGAGCCCGACCATCCCATGTGGGTGTCGTTCGCGCGGTCGATGGCGCCGATCGCGGGGATGAGCGCGCAGGTGCTCGGCGTCTTCCTCGACGTCGCGCAGGCGCCGCCATGGAAGGTCCTCGACCTGGCGGCGGGCCACGGCCTCTTCGGCATCACGCTCGCGCGCATGAACCCCGGCATCCACGTGACGGCGGTCGACTGGCCGAACGTCCTCGCCGTGGCGCAGGAGAACGCCGACGCCGCGGGCGTCGCGTCGCGCTTCCGGAAGCTGCCGGGCAGCGTCTTCGACGTCGACTTCGGCGGGCCGTACGACCGCATCCTGGTGCCGAACCTGCTGCACCACTTCGACGTCGCCGGCTGCGAGAAGCTGCTCGCCAAGGTGCGCGGCGCGCTCGCCGCCGACGGCAAGGTGATCATCGTCGAGTTCGTCCCCGACGACGACCGCAGCGGGCCGCCCGAGGCCGTCCGCTTCGGGCTGGTCATGCTCGCCGCCACGCCGGGCGGCGACGCCTAGACGTTCGCCGAGTACCGCTCGATGCTCGAGCACGCCGGGTTCAGGAACCCGACGCTGCACGACGTCCCCCCGACCCCCATGCGCCTGGTCGTGGCCGAGCGGTAGGGCGTCGGTGCGATACCAGTATGACGAACGCATGGGTGCGGCCCGCAAGATCACGGTCGAGATCCCGGGCGACCTCCTCCGGAAGGCCCAGCGTGCGACAGGGGAGGGCGTCACCGCGACGATCCGTCGCGGGCTCGAGCTGGTGGCCGCGAGCCGTGCCTACGACGAGCTCCGCCGCCTTCGCGGGCAAGGTCCGCTTCTCCATCGACCTGAAGGCGCTGCGCGCCGACCGCACGTGATCGCCGTCGACACCAGCTCGTTCATCGCCTACCTCTCGGGGGACGACGGGAGCGACGTGGCGATGGTGGACGCGGCGCTGGCCGGTCACCACGCGTGCCTGCCGCCGGTGGTCCTCAGTGAGCTCGATGAGCGACCCGCGGCTCGCGAAGGACGTCGAGCGGCTGATTCAGGACATCCCGGTCCTCTCCGTGCTCGACGGGTACTGGGTGCGCGCGGGGAAGCTGCGGGCCCGGCTCGTCGCCGCCCGACGCCGCGCCCCGCTGGCCGACGCCCTGATCGCGCAGAGCTGCCTGGACCACGACGTTCCGCTCGTCTCCCGCGACGTCGACTTCGGGCCCCTCGCCCGACTCACCCGCCTACGACTTCTCGTGTGAAGACTCATTGACGGCGCAGCGCGGCGCGGCGTAGGAATTTTCATGGGAGGGCAGCATGTCAGGATCGTGCGCGCGTTGGGCAGGTAGTCTGCTGGCTGTGGTGGTGGCGCTCGGCGCCGCCGCGAACGGGGGAGGCGGCCACGACGCGGCTGCCCGGGCACGTCCTGCCGGCGCTCGCGGGTGCCGAGGCCCTTCCCGCCAGCGTCGATCCGACCCCCCTGACGCTGACGATCGTCCTCACGCGCGACGACCAGGCCGGGTTCGACCGCTACCTGAAGGACGTGTACGACCCGGTGTCGCCGACGCTATCCGGCGCTTTCTCACCCCGCGCCAGGCGGCCGACCGCTTCGGCCCGTCGCGCCGGCGCTACGACTTGGTGCTGGGCTGGTTGCGGGCGCAGGGGCTCGACCTCGTCGAGGAATCGGCGAACCGGCTGACGCTCACCGTGCGCGGGACCCGCGCCGAGGTCGAGCGCGCCTTCGACGTGACGATCGGCGAGTACCGGATCGGCGACACGACGTTCCGGGCGAACGACCGGAACCCGCGGCTGCCCCGGGCGATCGCGCCCGCGGTCCAGGCGATCGTCGGGCTCACCGACCTCCAGCAGCCCGCATCCCGCGTTCAGGCGATCGTCAAGGCGTCTTGAATTCGTGTTCTGCCAGCTCCTCCTGGTGTCCTGCCCCGAGCGCGGCCTGGAGTTCGGACGGAGAGCTCATCAAGGAGTGTCTCGCATCGTTCAACGAGGACGGCACACCGAACAGCAATGCGGTCTCGACGGGGTTCAATGAGGCGTGCGTCAACGCCCGAGACGGTCACCACGCCCGGACGAGGGCCAACCTCGCCCCCGGAGCCTGGCTGGGCATCGACGGGACGGGTCAGAAGATCGGCATCGTCGCGTTCGACACCTTCGATCCGAGCGACGTCGCCGACTACCTCGCGCTCCGCGGGCTTGCCAGCGACCGGATCGACAACCTGAGCCAGGTCCACGTGAACGGCGGCGCGCCGCCGGGCGGGAATCAGGACGAGGTGCTGCTCGACGTCGACATCGCCTTGACGCATCGCGCCAGGGGCGAAGATCGTCGTCGTACGACGCGCCGTTCACCGGCGCCGGCAGCTTCCAGGCGCTGTTCAACGCCATGATCAACGACGGCGTCACGGTCATCAGCAACAGCTGGGCCTACTGCGAGAACCAGACGACGCTCGCGGACGTGCAGAGCATCGACGCCATCCTCGCGAGCGCCGCCGGCGTCGGGGATCAGCGTCTTCAACGCGACCGGCGACACCGGCAGCACGTGTCTCGACGGCAGCGCCGAACACGGTCGCGCGTGCCGGCGGGCTCGCCGAACGCGACGGCGGTCGGCGGGTCCACGTCACGACGACGGCGCCGGCGCCGACGATCTACGGAGCCGAGACCTGGTGGGACGGCTCGACCGCCACGCCGCCGACGGGCCAGGGCGGCTTCGGGGTGAGCCGCTTCTTCGCGCGCCCCGCGTACCAGGACGGTCTCACCTCGTCGGCGATGCGGTCCGTGCCCGACGTCGTCGTCAACGCCGATCCGGCCGACGGCGTCGATGATCTGCCAGGCGAGCGCCGGCGGATGCCCGAGCGGAGCCCTCTACGGCGGCACGAGCGTGCGCGGCGCCGATGTGGGCGGCGTTCGCGGCGCTCAGCTGAACCAGGCGCTCGGGCGGAACCTCGGCAACCTGAACCCGCTGCTCTACCCGCTCGCCGACACCGACGCGTTCCACGGTCCGGCGCGCGCTGGGCAGCGACTTCGCGCACGTCGGGCTCGGCTCGCCCAATCTCGACCGCCATCAGCCTCGCCTGGCGGGCAAGACCGTCGGTGCGCCGGAGCGCCAGCCGTCTCGGACGTGATCCCGCGTTGCGCCACGTCGCAACTGGTGCGAGCCGAGCTCGTCCCGACCGAGGTCGCCGGCCGACGGAACGTCGACGGGGTTCGTCGTGGTCGCAGCTGCGCGACGCGACCGGCAACTTCGTCGGCGGGAAGACGGTCACGCTGGCGGCGAGCGTCGGGCAGCGCGACGATCACGCCGGCGAGCGGCGTCACCACGGTGCGACAACGGCGGCCGTCGTGTTCTCGGTCACCAACGCGATCGCCCGGGACCGTGACCTTCACCGCGACGACGCGACCGACGCCATCACCTGCGAGCCAGCCCGACGATCCCTTCCCGGTGCCACGCCGGCAGCGGCGCCGGCATCGCCGCCTTGCCGACGACCGTCACCGCCAACGGCATCAGCACGCGCGACGATCACCGTCACGCTGAAGGACGCGCTCAACCGCCCGACGCCCGGCAAGGAGATCGCGCTCTCGCAGGGCACCGGCCAGTCGCTCATCACCGGCCCCAACCCGAGCGTCACCGACGCGAACGGCCAGATCGACGTTCACTGCCACCAACCTGGTGAACGAGACGGTCACCTACACCGCCGTCGACGTGACCGACGGCGAGCTGCCGGTGCCGGGCAGCGCGCAGGTCACGTTCAACGACGGGAACGGCGCTGCGTGCGCGCCAGTCGGTCACGCCGCCGACGGGCGCAGAACGGCTACGTCGTCACGCCGTGTCATCACCGGCTTCACGACCGGGACCATTCAGCTTCGGCGGCGTCAACTTGGTGGGCTGCCGGGGCTCGACCGTCGCCGGCGTTCCGGAGCGACTCGGTGTTCGTCGACAACTTCCGGACCGGCGATGTCTTCCGCTCGGCCGGCGGATGGGGTGTGTCGGCGGCGGCAACCGACTCTCGACGCTCGGCCCCGACGCTCGGTGCCCCGTCGTCGGCAAGGACGGCCGCGCTCTACGCCACCCGGATGGCGACGACGGCGACTTCACCACCGGGCGATCCTGGAGACTCGACCGGACACCGGCAGCGTCGCTGCGGACGTCGCGCCGAACCTCCGGTGCCCGTTCGGTGCTGGTCGTCGACCCGCTGAGCGGCGATCTCTTCTACGACGACCAGTGCTTCGGCGCGGGTGCGACGATCCGAACGATCCACCGCGTCCGCAACCCGGGGCCGCGACCCCGGCGGTCGAGGTCTACGCGACGCTGCCGTTCACGCCGAACGGCAAGCTCGCGTTCGCGCCGAACGGCACGCTGTACGTCGTCAGCGGCTACACGCACCCGTCGCCGAGCGTCGTCCGCGTGAGCGGACCAACGGCCCGGCACCGCCGACCGTCGCGCCGTGCCCGGCGTCGTCGTCGATCTTCTGGATCAACGTCGCCCAGATGAAGCGAACGGCGACGCGCGGTCCCTGATCCTCTACGCCAGCGACCGGACTCCAGCTGGTCGACATCACGACGAAGCCTCCTACCATGACCCTCATCGCGACGAACCTGGGCGGCGGGTCGATCGGACCCGACGGCTGCCTCTACGCCGACACCGGTCACGCCGTGTACAAGCTGACCGACGCCGACGGGCGGGTGCAGCTTCAGTCTCGTCCGTCGCGAGTCCCTCGATCGGGCTGACCCCGGCTGCCGTCACGCCCGGTCCGCCGCAGGGCGATGCCATGACGTTCACGGCGACGATGCGCAACGTCGATGCGCCTGCCGGCACCCCGTCCTCTTCCGGTGTCCGGTGCCAACGCGCAGGTCAAGACTCGTTCGGACCGACGCGAACGGGCAGGCCACTGCTCACCTACACGGGTGCAGACGGGGCAGGACCGATCGTCGCCGACGACGGCCGTGGCCGCAGGGGACTGGCGTCGAACCCGGCGCGGATGCAGTGGACGGCCGGGACGCACGTCACCGTTCTCACCCTCAACCGAGCCCGATCGGCGGCACGTCCGGTCAGCCGGTGGACGTCACGTCGCGTCGCTCACCGACATCTCGGCCGAGCCGACCCGTCCCGTCGCCGGCGTGACCGTCGACTTCGCCTCGGCGTCGAGCCAGTGCACCGCCGTGACCGACGCGCGGGCATCGCCACCTGCCAGCTGACGCTGGCGAGCCGGGGGTCGCGGTGCTGAGCGCATCCTTCCCCGGAACCGCCGACCTCGTGGGCGGGAGCGACGCGATCGGCTTCCCGGTCTCGTGTCCTGCGGGGCTCGACGGCGTCGCGTGCTACCTCGGCGCCTTCAAGACCACGCTCACCGCGGCGCCCGACGACCGACGTCAAGAAGGGCGTCCGCAAGCAGCTGCTCAAGACGGAGTGCGCAAGCTCGAGAAGCTCGTCACCAAGGCGCGCATCCCCGGGAAGAAGGGCGCCAAGGCGACGAAGAAGCTCGGCAAGCAGCTCGACGCGCTCGGGCAAGCGGATCGGCAAGCTCAACACGAAGAAGATGGCGGCGACGCTCAAGACGTCGCTCTCGGGGCTCGTTGCCAGCGCCCGGGCCTCGGTGCCATGAGAGCGGGATGGAGCTGAACCCCTTCGCGTGGGAGTTCCACGAGAACCCGTACCCGACCTACCGCTGGCTCCGCGACCACGCGCCCCTCTATCGCAACGACGCGATGGACTTCTGGGCGCTCTCGCGCTTCCGCGACGTGATCGACGCCTTCGTCGACTGGCAGACCTACAGCTCCGTCGGCGGCCTGATCCTCGAGAAGCTCGATCCGGCGTACTTCGAGATGACGCCGATGATGATCTTCATGGACCCGCCGCGGCACGACCGGCTGCGCAAGCTCGTGAGCCGCGCCTTCACCCCGCGCCGCATCGCCGAGCTCGAGCCCTTCGTGCGCGACCTGGCGGCGAAGCTGCTCGACCCGCTCGCGCGCGCCGGCGGCGGCGACTTCGTCGTCGACTTCTCGACGCCGCTGCCGATGGACGTCATCTTCACGCTCCTCGGGGTGCCCGAGGCCGACCGCCGGCAGCTGCGCGAGTGGATCGACCTGTCGCTGGCGCGCGATCCCGGCACCGACGCCGTGCCGCCCCGCGCCATGGAAGCGGGCATGAACGTCCTCCGCTACTGGTTCCAGCTCCTCGGCGACCTGCGCGCGCGGCCGAACGACGGCCTCATCTGCGCGCTGTTCGACGTCGAGATCGAGGACGAGTCGGGCACGCCGACGCGCCTCACCGACGGCGAGATCATCGGCTTCTGCTCGCTGATCGGCGCCGCCGGCAGCGAGACCACGACCCGGCTGCTGGCCTTCGCCGCCGTGCTCTTCGCGCGTCACCCCGAGCAGTACGCGCGGGTGCTGGCCGACCGGGGCCTCTTCCCGTCGGCGGTCGAGGAGGTGCTGCGCTGGTCGTCGCCGGCGCAGTACGCCGTCCGCACGCTCACCCGCGACGTGACCGTCGCACGGGAAGACGATGCCGAAGGACGACCGCGTCCTCCTGCTCCTCGGCGCGCCAACCGCGACGAGCGCGAGTATCCCGACCCCGACCGCTTCGACATCGGCCGCGACGTCCCGACGCAGCTCGGGCTCGGGCAGGGCGTCCACTACTGCCTCGGCGCGTCGCTGGCGCGGCTCGAGTCGCGGGTCGCGCTCGAGGAGTTCGCGAAGCGCTTCCCGCGCTACGCCGTCGACGAGGCGCGCGCCAAGCGCGTCCACATGAGCAACGTGCACGGCTACGAGAGCGTGCCCTTCGCGGCGAGGTGACGATGCGACCGGTGATGTTCCTGGTGCTGCTCGCGGCGCCCGTCCTGGCGAAGCCGCTGCCCCCCGTGACGGTGTCGACCGGATCCTTCGGCGTCGGCTGTACGGGGCACGTTCAGCTCTGCGATCCGCCGGAGACGCTCTTCATCGGCAGCGCGGCGACGAAGACCAGGATCAACAAGATCGTCTACGTCGCGTCGCCGGGCCACTGCAGCTCGGGGCGTGTGCACGTCAGCGTGGACGGCGTGGAGAAGGGGAAGATGCGCTTCGTCGCCCGCAACGAGCAGGCCGTCTTCCGCAAGCGCTTGAAGCTCCAACCGGGCCAGCACCGCCTCGACTTCCGCTTCGAGGGCAAGGTCGGCGGGTGCAACACCGGCTACGTCGCGGGGTGGGGCGGGCAGATCTTCGTCACCGCCCGCTTCCCTCCGGCCTAGGTTCCGCCGGGCAGGCCCGATTCGGCGCGCTGGAAGAGCTCGCGCCAGCGCCGTTCCGACACCCGCGCCGGCGCCGTCGAGGTCATGAAGTCGACGAGGACCTCGACGAAGCGCGCCGGGGCCTCGCAGTGCGGGTAGTGTCCGACGTCCTCGAATATCTCCAGCCGGCTGCCGGGAATGGCCTCGTGGGCGGCGACGGCATGGCGGACCGGGATGAACGGGTCGCGGGCGCCCCAGACGATGAGCGTGGGTATCTGCGCGGCCAGGTACAACCGGTCTGCGGCCCCCACCTTCTGGCCGCCCAGGTCGACGACGGCCCGTAAGGTTTGGAAGAACGCGCGCCGCGCATCTGCATCGGCCAACGAGGCGTAGCTCCGCCATATCTCCTGACCCGCTGGCGTCGCCCGCATCCCGGCACGGTTGAGCCATGTGGCCACCCAGCTCCCCACCGCTCGCGCCGCCGGCGTGCAGGCGAGCGAGAGGACCTGCTCGGCACCGGTCGCGGTCAGCGCGCGAAGGAGGGGATGCACCTCCCGGCCCAGCCCGCCGCTGTTCACGAGCGCCAGGCGTTCGCAGCGCTCGGGATACTGGTAGGCCACCTGCATCACGACGCCTCCGCCGAACGACTGCCCGACGAATGTCGCGCGATCGTGCCCGAGGGCGTTCAGCAGATCGCGGAGCATGTCGGCATGGGCGCCGAGCGAATATTCGCCGCGCGGCTTCGCCGACTCGCCGTGCCCGAGCAGGTCGGGAGCGACGACGGTGAAACGCTTGGTCAGCTCCGGCATGACGTGGTTCCACGTCGCGGAGGAGCCGGCCATCCCGTGCACGAGCAGGATCACCGGCCCGTCGCCGCCGGTCCAATAGGCAACGTCGTGCCCGTTGATCGACACCCGCTGCAGCCGCATGGGGGTTCGCCGGGCTACCCCAGGGGTCTTCGACCCTGAAGGACGCGAATCACCACGACCACGATCGCGACGACCAACAGGATGTGGATGAATCCGCCCATCGTGTACGACGAGACGAAGCCGAGAAGCCAAAGAACCACCAGAATGATTGCCAGGGTCTCGAGCATCGTCTCTTCCCCTTCCCGCAGGCGCCTACCGCGCCCCGATGATTCTCCATGTGATCGAAGGGCACAAGGGTCCCGTGATCTTCGAGCCGTAGCGGGAGCCGAGTCCCGTCCTGCGTTGACATCCACGGTGCGCGCGGATACCTGTCGGCGCTGACCGGCAGGTCAGCGCGCCGCGGAGCCAGGAAGGTCCCCGGTGGGGAGGGAGGAGCGGCGATGATGAGCGACAAGGACGGGGCGGTCTTCGTCGACGAGCTGTGGACGATCATCGGCGAGCAGCTCACGCACATCCGGGAGGTCAACCCGTTCATGCGGGCGATGTTCGAGGGCGAGCTGCGACGCGACCAGATGAGGCCGTGGGCCATGCAGCTCTACCTGCTCACCCGCACCGGGCCGCGCTTCCTCTCGTCGATCCACGCCAACTGCGACGACTTCGAGGTGGCGTCGTGGCTCGTGCAGAACCTCTACGAGGAGTATGGCGAGGGGCAGGAGGGGCGCGATCACCCTTCGCTCTGCCGCACGTTCGGACGTGCGCTTGGGATGAGCGTCGAGGAACTGGAGGCGGGTCCCGTCCTCGACTGCACGCGCGACTACGTCGGGTACGCCTTCGAGGTGACCCGCACGAGGTCGTGGATCGAGGCCCTCGCCGCGATCGGCATCGCACTCGAGGGCGTGTCGGCGAAGGGGGCGCCGATGGTGGGGGCTGCCCTCCGGCAGCACTACGGATTCGGCGAGGCCGAGATCGAGTTCTTCACCGCGCACTGCGAGATGGACGTCGATCACAGTCAGCGGACCCTCGACCTGATCGTTCGCCGCGCGACGACGCCCGAGGTCCGGGAGCGGGTGAAGGACGCGGTGCGTGAGATGACGAAGCGCACGATCGCGTGGTCCGTGACCGTGGGGAACCTCTGCCTCGCCGAGCCAGCCGCGGCCACCGTCGTCGATCGTCGCCCCGTAGCTGCGATGGCCAGCCCGGGCTGACGGACGCGTTCCCACAATCGCGACGACGGCCGGCGTTCCGAGCCATTCTCTTGAAATCGAGCCTCCCGGGGCCTGCCATCCGCCATCGCCGCCTCCTGGCAGGGAACTTGCCAAAGGGACCGGGCATGGAGATACCGAACGGTCCTGTGTCCGATCGATTTCACCACCGCGTCCGAGCCGGAGATCGAAGTCGCGGTGCAGATATGTCGTGCCTTCGGCGCACGGCTGGTGCTGCACCACAACCTGGCGGCGATCTCGCCGGGCTTCGCCCGGGCATGGGACTGGGAGGCTTCGCACCAGCACGGGCCGGACTCCATGCCCGCGGCCGAGCGGCGTCTGAAGGCCGTTCTCGATCGCGTTCCCGAGACCATCGCCCGCGAGGCGGCCATCACCTCGGGTCCGGTCGGTGCGGTTCTCCTGGCGCTGGCCGAACAGCTGCCCGCCGACCTCGTCGTCCTCGGGAGTCATGGCTGGAGCACGCCGGATCACGCCTCGGTGACCGAACGCCTCATCGAGCGGGCGCCGTGTCCCATCCTCGCTCTGCCTGCGCGCGCGACGGCGACGTCGCTCCTGGGCGAGGGCGGCGGGGCCGAACCCATCCGCGTCGCCGTCCCGACCGATCTGTCCAGCACGGCGCAGGCGGCGGTCACGTACGCGTTGGAACTCGCGCGCGTCCTGCCGCTCCACCTGGAGCTGCTGCACGTGCTGTCGACCGGCGACGTGCATCCAGACGACACCGCGCTGCAGGCCAAGGAACGGATCGCGCCGATGGTCCCTGCGGATCTCGCCGACCGGATATCTCTGACGGTGCGGATGGGGAAGCCCGTCGACGAGATCGTCGGGTTCATCGAGACGCTGCGCCCGGCCTTCGTGGTCATGGGGCAGCACGCGCCGGGGTTTCTCCGTCACTTCTTCACGCGCGACACCGCACGCGAAGTGGTGCACCGGGCCCCATGCCCGGTCTGGGTGGTCCCCGCGCCGGAGGCCTAGTCGAGCAGCTCGAGCACCTTCTCCGACGGCCGGGCGATCACCGCGCGCCCGCCGCGGATCACCACGGGGCGCTCCATCAGCTCGGGGTGCGCGAGGAGCAGGGTCACCACCTGCTCGCGCGTCACGTAGTCCTCGGCGCGCAGCCCCAGCTCGGCGAAGCGCTTGTCCTTGCGCACGAGGTCGCCGGGCGCCCCGCCGAGCAGCGTGAGGAAGCGCTCGTATGTGGCGCGATCGGGCGGCGTCTTCAGGTACTCGACGACCTCGGCCTCGACGCCGCGCTCGTTCAGGATCTCGAGCGCGCCGCGCGACTTGCCGCAGACGGGATTGTGCCAGACGGTGACGCGATCCATGCCCGGGACGTAGCGGGTGGTGCGTCGCGCCGCAACCGTCACCCTTGCGCCGGCCAGCTCCTTCGCGGCGTCGCTGACGTCCTTCAGCACGCTCGCGGGTTCGCGGTCGTACGTCGCATGCGACGCCTCGAAGTCGAGGGGAATTCCGACGCGCGAGAATCGGGCTTCGATTGTGGGACGACCCGCGAGGCCCTGACTCGGTTGCCTTTCTAGCGCGAACCGCGCTACACGCGCAGCGCGATCGGCACGGCAATGCGGTGGATGGGACAAATCGTGCTCGCGTCCGCGCTGCTCGGGGCGACGACGACGTGGGCGGCGGGGGATGTGGGCATCTGCGTCACCTGTCACGCCGACGCAGTGGAGACGAGCCTGACGACCGGCGGACATGCGGAGACGCTCGACTGCGTCGCCTGTCACGCGGAGCGGCGCCCCGGTCGCATCGGCCGGCGGCATCGGGCGATCCCCAACTGTGCGCAGTGCCACGAAGCCCACGGCGATGTCGTGGGGCACCCGCCGCGCTACGCCGGGCGCACGGGCGCTCGGCAGACCCACAACTGCCAGAGCTGCCATGCCGTGCACGGGTCGGCGAACGCGGTGCTCGTCCAGCAGACGATCCGCCGGCGCGGGCGGCTCTGGAAGGTCGGTTTCACGGATGCCGGGGGGGCTGTCCCCGGCGGCTTCGTCAATCCGACGAAGCCCGGAACGGGCCTGTGCGAGATCTGCCACGGGCGCACCGAGTTCTACCCGGCCAGCGGCAAGGGCAAGCCGCACTACACGGAGACCTGCACGCTCTGCCACTTCCACTCGACGGCCTTCCAGCCCGAGGTCACGAACGCGAACTGCCCGATCTGTCATCCGACCGAGGCCGCGAACTTCACCAAGCCGAGCGATCACAGCGCGCAATTCACCTGCGTCGACTGTCACGCGAACACCGGCGTCGCGCCGGGCCCGGGGCACGAGACGGAGAAGCCGTGCGCCGACTGCCATGCCGGAGAGGCGACGCATGCGCCGCCCGGCTACGCGTTCCCGTGCACGCAGTGTCACGATCCGCACGGCACCGACAACATCCAGCTCGTGCTCGACGCCATCACCACCCCGCAGGGGCCGACGCAGCCGATCCTCTTCGACAATCTGAGCGGAAAGGCCGACGGCAGCTTCGCCAGCGCGTCCGCGCCGGGGACGGGCCTGTGCGAGGTCTGCCACACCACGACGCGGTTCTACCGCGCGGACGGCACGGGCGATCCCCACTACACCTTCTCGTGCGCCCCGTGTCACACCCACGCGGCGGGGTTCAGCCCACCATGAGGTGGCTCGGCACCACCGCGTCGGTCGCACTCGGCCTCGTCCTGTGGGCTCCTCCGGCGCCTGCGGGCGACGAGGCGCAGAAGAAGGCGGCGCCCGCGGCGGCCGACGCGCCGAGACGAAAGCGCCGCCGCAGGCGGCTGCTACGTACGTCGGTGACGACGAGGTCTGTGCCGCGTGCCACGAGGCGCAGGCGACGGCGGTCAAGAAGTCGCCGCACGCCGCTGCCGGGGGCAAGGGTGCCGCGCCGTGGGGGTGCGAGGGATGCCATGGGGCGGGGCAGGCGCACGTCGATGCCGGTGGCGGGAAGGGCGTGGGCGGCCTGGCGACGTTCGCCGCCTCGGAGCCGGTCGCCGAGCGAACCGCACCGTGTCTGCGCTGTCACGCCGGGGATCGGGACCTCCACGACTACAAGGGTGGCGAGCATGCGCTGGCCGGTGTCGCCTGCACCGACTGCCACGGTGGGCACCAGGGCGTCGGCGACGCCCTGCTACGGAAGGCGACACCGGCCGTCTGCTACGGGTGCCACGGTCGAGGTCCGCGCGCTGTTCGCGCTGACGGAGCACCACAAGGTCGATCAGGGCGTGGTCTCCTGTATCGACTGCCACCAGCCGCACGGCACGCGCAACGTCGGCATGCTGAAGGCGGCGAACGACCGCACCTGCTACAAGTGCCACGGCGACCTCGAGGGCCCGTTCGTCTTCGAGCACGTCGGCCTCGTCACCGAGGGATGTCAGCGCTGCCACGTTCCCGCACGGCGGCGTGAATCGCCACCTCCTGATCCGCCAGCAGGTCGCCCAGCTCTGCTACGAGTGCCACACCGTCACGCCGGCGAGTCACACCCAGCCGAGCTATCGCGACTGCACGCGGTGCCACGTGAGCATCCACGGGTCGAACACCAACGCGAGGTTCCTGCAGCAATGATGCGGCGGGTGGCCCTGCTGCTCGGGTTGACGGCGGGTCTGGCGCCGACGCCGGCCCGCGCCGTCGAGCTGCCGTACACGGTGAAGGGCGATGTCGCCGTCGGCTATCGCAACGTCGACGTCGACGGCTCCGACGCGAAGTACCGCGAGGACTACAACTACCGCTCCGGATTCCGGCTCTTCGACCTCAACGTGGACGGCGTCGCCAAGGAGCCCGCGGCGACCCGGCTCGACCGCTTCCACCTGCAGATCGACACGCCCGGCGACGAGCCGGTCTCCACCTTTCGCCTGACGGCGTCCGACCGCACGCTCTACGATTTCCGGGTCAGCTTCATCCGCTCGAAGTACTACTACGCCGTCCCGGAGCTCTGGCAGGAGCCGGTCGCCGGCGACGTGCGCCTCGACGACCTCCATCACTTCAATACGCTGCGCTGGAACGGGGCGGTCGACCTCACGGTGCGTGCGCCGCACCTGCCGACGCTCTTCTTCGGCTATCGGCTCTACAAGGTGTCCGGCGGCGCAACCTCGACCGTGCTGATCCCCGCCGGCGACACGTTCGTGGTGAACGCGCCGACGGACTCGGTCACCAACGTCGGCAAGGTCGGCACCGAGTTCAAGGCGTTGGGGACGAGTGTCTTCCTCCAGCAGGAGTATCGCCGGATCACGCGGAGCTTCGACCAGAATGGGCCGCCGCAATCCGGAAGGCGTCGACCCGACGGACGCATCGACGATGGCCCAGTGGCTCGCCGATCAGCCCGAGCACATCGACCAGCCGGCGACCACGGTACGTCTGCGACGCCCGCTCGGGGAGCGGGTCGACCTGACGGGCGCCTACTTCTACAGCCACGCCAACCTGACGTCCGCCGCGTCCTTCTACCGCAACGGCACCAGCGACGTGCCGGCGCTGAGCGGTGTCGCGACGAGCACCGACCGTGGCAGCGCCACGCTCGACACCCACGTCGTCGACCTGGGAGTCACGGGGCGGATCAGTCGGACGCTGGCTGCGCACGCGACGTACCGCTTCAACGAGCGCAGCCAGAACGGCTCGTTCGACCAGACCAGCACGTACGGCGACCTGAGCACCGGGACGAGCGATCTCGTGAAGGTCCAGAGCCTGACGGGCGATCTCGAGTGGCAGCCGCGGCGCGACCTCCTCCTGCGGGCGGGCCTCCGCTACGCGTTCCGCGACGCGTACTTCTCGCTCACCGACCAGCGGACACAGACCGACACGCTGGGGGCGATCGGCGAGGCGCGCTGGCGTCCCTGGTCCGTGCTCGACCTCTTCGCGCGCTACGAGAACACGCAGGTGAACGATCCGCTGGTCAGCGCCGGCGATCCCACCAACGTTCCGCCCCTGCCGTCACGGGAGATCCAGCTGACCTTCGTCAATCGCGCCACCGCAGGCGTGCGGCTGCGACCGCGCGAGTGGGTCGCCGTCAATTACCAATTCATCGCCGACACGAAATCGAACGACTCGTTCGACGCCAGCTGGCGAGACCTTCGCGAACAGCGTCAGCGTGACCCTCACGCCGCTCCCGAACCTCAACTTCTTCGCCGGCTACACGCGCCGCGACATCGACAATCGTTCCGACATCTACTACGCGCCGCTCTATGCCCGCTCGCTGTCGATCCAGCAGGGCTCGGAGGACATCTTCACGACCGAGCTGCAGTACGACTTCGGCCTGTTCGGGCAGCAGTGGTCGACCGGGGGGAACGTCTCCTACGTGAACGCGAGCAACCAGCTCAGGCCGAACCTGGAACCCGGGCTCAGCGGCTACGCTCTCTACGACCTCGACCGGATCGACGGCGGCGCGTTCCTCACGTGGCACGCCCGCTGGTTCGAGCCGAGCATCGAGGTCCGGAGGATCGACTACAACCAACCCGCGCAGCCGGCGAACGACTACCGGGCGACGATCCTCCTGTTCAAGATCCGCAAGGCCTTCGACTTCTGACCCCGATCAGGGCTCCCGGGCGTGGACCGCAGACACCGCGGCCACCGCCCCCTCGCCGTGGCAGACCGCGCACGCCTCGGCACCGGCCGCCGTCGTGTTGGTCTCGGCGTGCGCCTTCGCGTCGTCGCTGTCGTGGCAGGTGAGGCAGGCGTCCTGCGTCGGTGGCACGCTACCGGCGACGGATTCGACGGCGGGCGCGCCGCTGACCTGCGTGAGCAGCGTGCCGTGCACGCCGGCCGGCAGCGGCAGCAGGTAGGTGTCCGGGTCGTGGCACTTGGCGCAGTCGCGCCGGTCGCCCGGATAGAGCACCTCGGCAAAGTCGTTCGCGGACCCGCCGAAGCCGTAGATGATGTAGGGCTTGTGCTCCAGGTTCTCGCCGGTGTGGACCTTGTGCAGCATGTGCTTCAGATCGATCGGCGCGTCGTTCGGGTCGGCCCCGGGCACGAGCTTGCGCCGGGCGAAGTCGGACACCGACGGATTGTGGCAGACCACGCAGTACTCGACTTGGTTGCGGAGGTTGCCGTGGACGCTGAAGCCCTTCGAGAAGACGCCGTGGCAGTTCTGGCAGAGGGCGATGTCGACGACCTCCCGGCGCGGCTCCACCGCCGAGCCGTCGACGCTGAAGTCCTTGACGGGGTTCTGCAAGGCCTCCTCGACGACCGTGTCGCCGAGCGAGCCCGTGACCGTGACCTCGCGTCGGGCCTCGAGCCCGACCCGCCACGTCCCACTGGCGTCCGCCGGCAGGGAATTCGCCGCCGAGGTCACGTAGGTGAAGACGCCGTTCGCATCCGGCCCGGTCAGCGTCCCCGACGCCCCCCCGCCGACCGCCGTCGGGCGCGATCATCGGGCCTGGCTTGGTGGTGTACCCGAAGTCCGGGGTCGTCGATCCGCTCATGGCGAAGCCGACGCGATTGAAGCCGGCGATGTTGGTGATCGCGGCACCGGTCTTGTCCGTCACCTTGAAAGTGATGGTGACCGCTCCTCCGGCCGCGCCGGCCGCCGAGAGGACCTGCCCGTTTAGGCCCGGCAGCTGGGTCGACTGGTCGGGCACGGTGTGCGCACCCGGGATGTTGATGTCGAACTCCGGGCCGCTCGAGGTGTGGCAGAGCCGGCAGTTGGCGTCCGGGAACCCCTGCTGGATGGTGGGGATGTGATTCGTGCCCGCCGGCCCGGCGGGGCTGGGCTTGTCGCTCGGATTGGTGGTGTCATGACAGGAGGTGCACGCCGCGGCCGACGGGAGCGTCTTGTAGCGGCTCGCCGTCGCACCCTGCGTGTGGCACTTGGCGCAGTTGCGCAGCTCCTGCGGGAAGGCGACCCCGACGGTGGTCGTGGCATCGCAGGTACCGGGCACCGTCCCGGCGCTCCCGCAGTCTGCATCGACGTCGCAGGGCAGGCCGCTGAACGGTCCGGGAACGACCGTGTTCTGCCCCGTATCGAAGTAGCGGCACGCCTTCACCTTCTCGCCGAAGGTCGTCGCCCCGCCACGGCCCACGAAGGCGTATCGCGTCCCCACCGGGCCATCGACGATGGTCGGCAGGTCCTTGCCGGCGTGGATCTTGTGGACCATGACCTTGAAGTCGAGCGTGTTGCCGCTGTCGGGGTCGATCGCCTGATTCGTGTGGCAGAGCCGGCAGAGGCCGACCTCGCGTCGCCCGCCGCCGTGCGCCTGCAGCGGGTCGTGGCAGGAGTTGCACTGGCCGGTGGTCGTGTCCTGGATCACCGTGGTGACGGCACCTCCGGCCGGGACGAAGTTGTAGAGCGGGTTGGCGGCGAGCTCCTGTGTCTCGAAGGTACGCTCGATCTGCGCACCAACGGTGTGTGTGAGGCTGAGATCGGCATCCGCCGGCACCTTGGTCGCGAACGTGTAGGTGTAGGTGCCGGTGGCGAGGTCGACCGGGGTCAGCGTCCCGCCCGCGTCGAACGCGGGCTGGTCGGACGACACGTGCGTCGTGGAGCTGGTCACCTTCGTCGTGACGTAGTTCTGATACTCGTAGAAGGTGGTCGTTCCGCCCTCGCCGGGCTGTGTCGACACGTTGATGCGCGCGAGGGTGAAGCGAACGCGGGCCTCGTCGGGGTCGGTGGTGGCGGCCAGGACCGGGGTGATCGCCACGCCCGAATCATCGGTCAGGGTGAAGGTGACGACGACGGTGCCGGCAGTGATGGTCGCGCCGGTGATCGTGGCGTTCAGGCCCCCGCGCGGAGCGCCGGGGATCGGCGGAATGGTCGTGGTGGTGGTGGAAGGCGTCGTCGGCGGCGGGGCGACGGCTGTGGCAGGCAGGCAGACGAACTGGAACCGGGTCTGGATCGTCTTGCCCGGGATCTTCGTCTTCCCACGGATGTCGAGCAGGCCGCGCTGGAGCTCACCCTTGCCATTGGGCCCGGTGACCGGCACCGACAGCGGCGTCTCGACCGTGCACTGCGGCCCGGTCGGGGGGAGGGCGGCGGCGGCGGCCTCCAGGATGGAGAGCTGCCCGATCTGCTGTGAGGAGCCGTTCTTGGCCTTCAGCCGGATGCTCTTGACCGTCGACCCCGTGCATTTTCCGGAAGGCACGTTGGAGCAGAGCTGCGTCGAGAAGACGCATGCACCGTTACGCTCGCCGTCGGCGTCGCAGGTGTCGCCGTCCGCGCACGTGGCGCCCTTGAATGCCTTTCCGGCCGGGAATCCCAGGCCGGGCGACGTCAGCTGGGTGATGCAGCTCGTCTTCTTGCCCGTCGTACCGGGCACCGTGGCTGCCATCGCCGAGACGCCCCATCCCAGAAGCGCGAGAGCCGTGAGCGTCCGCACAATCGTCCGATGCATGCACCCCCCTGCCAGATCCGTGACCGAGTTCGCAATGAGCACGCGACATGCCAGAAACGTCGCATGCGTCGGACGAAAGAATGGACGCAAGGCTGGGAATGGGAAGACACATCGCCGGTTCACTTTCCCAAAGCCGCGACGCCCGGCGGACGCCTCGACGATCGCCGCGGTGCGTGATGTCGCGGCGCGGATGTCCGTCCTGTCAGTCCTCACCCTGCACCCCATGGGGGCGGGACGGCGGGGATGATGGCTGGCGAAGGGCGCTGATCTCGACTAGACGGCGCCGGATGCGACTGCTCGCCGCGCTGCTCCTCGCCGTCACGGCCGGCGCCGCCGAGCCGCCGCGATTCTTCCTCGAGGGCGACGGCACGCTCGACGTCCGCAGCGCGCACTCGGCCGATCGGGCGACGGTCCGTTTCCGTCGTGCCGACGGCACGTACGACGCAGACGCCATCGCCCGCGTCACGCGTGTCTTCCGCTCGAGCGATGGCCGGCAGGGCCAGACCTCGCTGCGCCTGATCGAGGTCCTGGGCTATCTGCAGCGGGAGACCGCCGTCCGGCCGCTGGTGCTGCAGTCCGGCTACCGCAGCCCCAGCTACAACGAGGGCCTCCGCGCGAAGGGGCGGAAGGCCGCCGAGCGGCTCGCTGCACACCGAGGGGCTCGCCGCCGACGTCGCCTTTCCGGGCACGACGCTGGAGCGGCTGTGGCACCGGATCCGCGACCTCGACTGCTGCGGCGCGGGACTCTACTCCGGCAACGGGTTCATGCACGTCGACGTCGGCCGCCCGCGCTTCTGGACGGCGACGACGTCGCGCGTCGACGAGAACCTCTCCGCCGGCAACGCGCGGCTCTTCGCCCGCACGACGTACGATCGGTATGCCGGCGGCGAGGTCATCGAGGTGACGCTCCACGCGCTCACGCTGCCGCCCGTCGGCATTGCGCACGAGGTGACGGTCGTGCCGGAGCACGGCGCCCCGGCGACGGTGCCGCTGGCCGGTGCCGCAGGCTGCGTCGAGGTGACGAATGGGCGCCAGGTGCTGCGTCTCACCGCCCCGGCGGCGCCAGGGCGCGTGCGCCTGCGGCTCGCCACGTGCGAGCCGCGTGTCGAGGCGACGCCGGAGACCGTCGAGACGAACCCGATCGAGATCCGCTAGGCGGGGCGCTCCGGCGCGCGCATGGCGTAGACCCGGGTGAGCGTCACCTCGATGGTGACCACCCGGCGCGGCGCCCCGCTCCGCCCGGCGCGTGCCTCGCGCAGGCTGTCGGGCACCTCGCGCGCGCGGCCGTAGACGATCGCCGCGGCGCCGTCGGCGCGCCAGGTGCTGAAGGCGACGCGCGGGTTTCGCGCCAGGTCGGCGCGGCGGACGGTGTTCTCGTAGACGACCAGGCGCAGTGTCGTACCGTCGAGCTGGGCGTGCACGGGCGCGATGTGGGGCTGCCCCGCGGCGCCGACGGTGGCCATCGCCACCAGGCGCACACTCTCCCAGAAGCCGACGAACTCGGCCGCCGTCATCTGGCGCTCGGGGTAGGCGAGGGAATCGGCGACGGACTCGGTGGCGGTGCGCGTGCTGCGGTCGATCAGCGCCTGCAGCGCGTCGAGCCCGCTCATGCCCCGAGGGCGCGGCGGATCGCGGCGCCCGCCTCGGCGACGGTGCGCTTCGTCGTCCGCGGGAACACGGTATGGATGCTCCCGGCACCGTCGTTCGCCCAGCGCGGCACGATGTGGACGTGGACGTGCGGGATCGTCTGCCCGGTCGCCTCGCCGTTGTTGACACCGATCGTGGTGCCGGCGGCGCCGAGGGCCTCGCGCACGGGACCGGCCAGCCGGCGGACGGTGCGAAAGAGGGCGTCCGAGTCGGGCTGCGACAGCTCCTCGATGCTCGCCGCATGCGTCCGCGGGACGACCAGCACGTGGCCGTCGGCGAGCGGCTGGACGTCGAGGAACGCGACCGCTCCCTCGTCGCGCGCCACCTCCTCGGCGGGGATCTCGCGGGCGACGATGCGGCAGAAGATGCAGCTCATCAGAGGTTCGCCTTGGTGATCACGTAGACCGGGGACGGCCCGAGCGTCAACGGGGCGACGAGCGCGTCCTTCGGCTTCTCCGTGACGTCGCCGAGCATGCTGACGACCTGGATCTTGTTCGGCGAGAGGGCGTCGATCGGAATGTGCACGGCGACGCCGCCGTGGGTCGCCCAGGCGACCACGACGGTGGTGACGATCCCCTGCTTCACGCCCTGGAAGGAGAAGGCGAAGGCGTCGTTGTCCAGCTCGAGCCGCCCGCGGAGATCGTCGATGAAGCGCGTACCCGCAAGGAGCTGCGCGAACACCTTGGCAGCGGTGTATGCGGGCTTCGGATCGAGCGGCAGGGTGGTGCCGGGGCGGATCAGGCCGAACGAGGCCTCGGGGATCGTCGCGGCGCCGTCGTCGTCGGAGAGCGCCGTCCAGCAGAACTTCTCGATCTGATCGCTCAGGGCGATCGTCGCGGCGCGGACGAGGTAGCGCGCCTGGTCTTCCTCGCTGATGCCGGGCGCGGTCGTCGACGTGGGCCAGCCGATGGCGGTCACCCACGGCGCGAGGCGCTTCGCCTTTGCGCGCACGAGGCGGAGGCGGAAGGCGTCGATCAGGTGGTCGACCGACGACACGGTGCCGTTCGCGTCGACCTCGGGCGCGGCCGCGAGATAGGTGTAGGGCTGCAGGCCCGCGGCCTTGAACGGGTTCAGGAAGGACGCCCGCGCCTTCTTCGCCGCGGCGAAGAAGGCCCATTCGCTGCCATACGTCGCCAGATCCTCGAACGAGGCCAGCCCGCCGGTGAGGACCGTGACCTTGCGATCGACCTTCCGGATGGCCTTCGCCGCGGCCTGCGCGAGGACGGCGTAGCGCGCGGCGTCGGCGGCGGGCTTCCACGTGAGACCGCTCGCGTTCGGCGCGTCCCAGATCTCCCAGGCCGCGACGCGTCCCTTGAAGCGTCCCGCGGCGGCCGCCGCGAAGCGCGCGAAGTCGGCCGGGTCGTCGGGGGGATAGAACTCGTCGCCGCCCGACGCGGCCGCGGCCCACGGCGCGCCGTAGGTGAGGACGCCGATCAGACGCACGCCGTTCGCCTGCGCGCGCGCGACGAGGTCGTCGTAGAGCGCCAACTGGTCGTCGCCGCGCGAGGGCTCGGCCGCCGCCCAGCGGAAGTCCACCCGCAGCGTCGTCCAGCCGAGGTCGGCGAGCGTCGCCAGCAGCGCCTCGCGCCGCTCGGGCGTCGCGGTGAGCAGCGAGCCGGCCCCCTGGCCGACGCAGAGGGTGCCGTCGACCTTGAGTTTCCGCGCCAGGGCGACCGGTGGAACCGCCAGCGTGACGAGAACCGCCACGGCGAGGAGTCGCATCATCGCCCCCGTGCTACCGCGGGACGCCCTCTCCGCCAATAGTACTCCGGTCGGACGCCCCGCCGCAGCGGTGCGCGACCCGTCACGATGCCGCAGCCTGACCTCTCCGGGCGACCAGGTAGTCGGAGTAGAGCAGGGACAGGAACCGCTCGACCCCGTGCACCACGAAGGTGGCCCGTGCCGAGGGGAAGATCTCGAAGGCGTGCTGCGCGCCTGGGATTTCCGCATAGACGACCGGCGAGGTCGTCTGGGCGCGGAGCGTCGCGGCGAAGCGCCGGGCGTCCTTCACCGGCGCCAGGGTGTCGCGGTCGCCGTGGATGATGAAGAAGGGTGGGGCGCTCTTGGCGACACGGAAGACCGGGGACGCCTTCCGCCAGTCGTCCGGCGCGGCGCGCAGCGTGGACTTCAGTACGTGACGCTCGAGCAGGCGCTCGAGGCCGCCGTGCGGGAAGTTGCCCTCGGCGTTGGTGAAGTCGTAGACGCCGTAGAACGCGACGCAGCCCGCGACGCGGGTGTCGACCTCCTCGAAGCCGGGCTGGTACGTGGGGTCGTTCGCCGTGAGCGCGACCAGCGAGGAGAGGTGTCCGCCCGCCGAGCCGCCGGTGACGACGACGAAGTCGGGATCGCCGCCGTACTCGGCGGCGTGCTCGCGGATCCAGCGGATCGCCGCCTTGCAGTCGACGAGCGGGTCGGGGAACGTCGCCTTCGGCGCCAGCCGGTAGTCGATCGACACGCAGAGCCACCCGCGCGATGCCAGGTGCATCATCAGCGGCAGCCCCTGTTCCTTCTTGCTGCCGACGACCCACGCGCCGCCGTGGACCTGGAGCAGCACGGGACAGGCCGTTGGATGATCGCGGCGGCGGTAGACGTCGAGCTTGAGCCGCAGCCCGCCGACCTCGTGGTAGACGACGTCGCGCGTGCGCTCGACCTCGGGGTGCAGTACGGGCACGGGCAGCAGCAGCTGCTTCCAGTCGAGTCCGGGCGCGAAGCGCTCCGCGATCTCGGGCAGGATGCGGGCGCGATAGTCGGCCCCGAGGCCGTCCGCGAGCCCCTGCTCGACGGCCGCTTCCGCCTCGCGCGCCCGCCACCAGATGCGACCGAGCCCCGCCCACGACACCAGCGAGATCCCGAGCGCGAGCCAGCCGGGCCATGCCGCGAGCGCGCCGGACGCGATGAAGCCCGCGGCGAACAACACCTGCCAGGCGATGTGGTGGAGCGCCAGCTCCGTCGTCAGCCAGCCGGCGAAGAAGCTCACCACCGACAGGCGGCCGTGGCGATAGATCGGGCGGTAGCCGTTCCAGGTGAACCAGGCGCCCCACAGGGCCGCGCCGAGGAAGAGCCAGGAAGCCGTCACGCCCCTACCTTGCCACGAGGGGCGGGTGCGATTGAAGCGCGTCCAGCAGGGCCCGGGTCGCCGTGGCGGGATCGGCGGCGGCGAGGATCGCCCGGATCACCGCGACCCCGGCGCCGCCGGCCCCCAGCGCCGCGGGGATCGTCGCGGCCGTCACGCCGCCGATCCCGAGCACCGGCAGTCGACCCGCGGCCCCGACGGCGGCGCGGAGCCGCTCGGGCCCCTGCGCGCCGTCCTTCGATGGCGTGGGCCACACGGGTCCGAAGAAGGCGAAGTCGGCGCCGTCTCGGACGGCGGCCGCCACCTCCTCCGGCGTGTGGGTCGACACGCCGACGAGTGCGCCGGCGGGCAGCAGCGACCGCGCGACCGCCACGGGCATGCCGCTGCCGCCCAGGTGGACGCCGTCGGCGTCGGCCGCGATCGCGACGTCGACGCGGTCGTTGACGAGGAGGCGTGCACCTGCTCGCGCCGTCAGCGTCCGGAGCGCCTCGGCGAGAGCCAGCAGCGGACGTCCCGGCAGGTCCTTCTCGCGCAGCTGCACAGCGGGCAGGCCGGCGTCGAGGGCGGACGCCACCACGGCCAGCAGGTCGCGTCCGGCGGTCGCGCGCCGGTCGGTCACCAGGACGAGGGGCGGGACGGTGGCTACTTTCGGTTCTCCAGCTGCTGCTTCTGGCGGTCGAGCTTGTTCTGCTGCTTCTGCAGCTCGGCCTCCTTCTTGTCGAGATGCTTCTCGGCCTGGCGGTCGATCTTCATGCACTGGTCGACCTCGCCGAGCGCCTTGTTGATGTGGTCGAGCGCGGCGCGGCGGTGCCCCTCGTAGTCCTTCGGCGCCGCCTTGAGGCTGTCCTTGGCCGAATCGAGGCTGCTCTTCGCCGACTCGAGCGGCCCGGCGAGGGCGGTCGAGGCGGTGAGCACGAGCGCGGCGGTGAACAGGCGACGGACCGTCATGGGACCCCTCCTAGCGGATGAGCCCGGTCATCGGGCTCGACGCGGTGGCGTAGAGCTTCTGCGGGATGCGCCCGGCGAGAAACGCCTTGCGGCCGGCCTCGACCGCCGAGCGCATCGCCTCGGCCATCAGGATCGGATCCTTGGCGCCGGCGATCGCGGTGTTCATCAGCACCGCGTCGCAGCCGAGCTCGAGCGCCTCGGCTGCATGCGACGCCGTGCCGACGCCGGCGTCGACGACGACGGGAACGCGACTCTGCTCGACGATGATTGCGAGATTCTACGGGTTGCGGATGCCGAGCCCCGAGCCGATCGGGGCCGCGAGCGGCATGACCGCGACGCAGCCGATCTCTTCCAGCCGCTTGCAGGCGACCGGGTCGTCGGTGACGTACGGCAGCACCTGGAACCCCTCCTTCACCAGGACGCGGGCGGCCTCGATGGTCGCCGGTACGTCGGGGAAGAGCGTCTTCTCGTCGCCGATCACCTCGAGCTTGACGAGCGTGCCGACGCCCGCCTCGCGCGCGAGACGGCAAGTGCGGATCGCCTCCTCGGCGGTATAGCAGCCGGCGGTGTTCGGCAGGATCGTGTAGCGGTCGAGCGGCAGGTACTCGAGCAGGTTCTCCTTGCCGGGATCGGTGATGTTCACGCGCCGGACGGCGACGGTGACGATCTCGGCGCCGGCGGCTTCGATCGCCCGCCGCGTCTCCTCGAACGACCGGTACTTCCCGGTGCCGACGATCAGCCGCGAGCGGTACTCGCGTCCCGCGAGGACGAAAGGATCGCCTGTCGCCATCATCCGCCCCCGACGAAATGGACGATCTCGACCAGGTCGCCGTCGCGGAGCCGGTGCGCGTCGTAGGCGACCCGCGGCACGACCGCGCGGTTCACCTCGACGGCGATCCGCCGCTGGCCCAGCCCGAGCTGTGCGACCAGGTCGGCGACCGTCGCGTTCGCGCCGAGCTCGCGCGGCTCGTCGTTCACGGTGACCTGCACGCCCGGACGATATCCGCAGAGTGAAATGCTGACAACCTCGACGGGCCTCGGGCGGTTTGCTATGCCCGAGCTGTTCCCGTTCTCTCGCCGTCCTCCCATGCGTGACCATCCCGGAAGACCGACCGTCGCCGAGGTCAGCCTCGCCGCGCTCAGGGCCAACTGCCGGCAGGCGAGCGCGCTCGTCGGCCCGGGCGTGCGCGTCATGGCGGTGGTGAAGGCCGACGCCTACGGCCACGGCGCGGTGGCCGCGGCGCGCGCGTTCGTCGAGGCGGGCGCGGCGGCGCTGGGCGTGTCGACCGTCGACGAGGGGGTCGAGATCGCCCGCGCGGGGCTCGGCGTGCCGATCGTCGTGCTGGGCGGCGCCTTCCCCGGCGAGGAGCGGGCGGTCGTTGCCCACGGCCTCGCCACCGCGGTGTGGAGCGTCGAGTCGGCGCGTGCGCTCGCGACGGCGGCGCGACGCTGCGGGCACGACCGTGCCCGTGCACGTGAAGGTCGACACCGGCATGACCCGCCTCGGCCTCGACCTCTCGGGCGTCGGCGCGTTCGGCACCGCGCTGCGCGAGATGCCGCGGCTCGTGGTCGAGGGCGTCTTCTCGCACCTCGCCTCGGCCGACGACGTCGACAGCGCGGCCGTCCGCACCCAGCTCGCGCGCTTCCGGGCCGCGCTCGAGCTGCTCGGCGAGCTGGGTTTCCGCCCGCCGCACGTGCACCTCGCCAACAGGCGGCGGTGCTGTCGTGGCCCGACGCGCACTTCACGATGGTGCGTCCGGGGCTGATGCTCTACGGCTACGCGCCGGCGCCGCACCTGGCCGGCGCGTGCGACGCTGCGGCCCGCGCTGCGCTTCCGCACCGCATTGGCGCAGGTGCGTCGCGTCGCGGCCGAGACGCCGGTCGGCTACGGCGGTACGTTCGTCACCGCGCGCCCGAGCCTGATCGGCGTGCTCCCGCTCGGCTACGCCGACGGCTACCATCGACTGCCTCGAACCGCGCCGGATGCTCGTGCGCGGCGGGCGCGTGCCGGTGGCGGGGCGGGTCTGCATGGACCACATGATGCTCGACGTGACCGACGTCCCGGGCGTCGTCGCGGGCGACGAGGTGGTGGCCGTCGGCCGGCAGGGCGGCGGGACGATCGGCGCCGACGAGGTCGGCGGCTGGTGCGACACGATCTCGTACGAGGTGCTGACGTCGGTCGGGCGGCGGGTGCCGCGCGTCCACGTGGAGGAGTTCGATGGCTAGAGGTCCGTCGCGCGCTGATCAGCGTGTGCGACAAGCGCGGGCTGGTCGAGCTGGCGCGCGGGCTGGCCGGGCTGGACGTCGAGATCCTGTCGACCGGCGGGACGCACAAGCTGCTCGCCGACGCGGGCATCGCGGTGCGCGCAGGTGAGCGACTACACGGGCTTCCCCGAGATGCTCGACGGGCGGGTGAAGACGCTGCACCCGAAGATCCACGGCGGCCTCCTCGGCCGGCGCGACCTGCCCGAGCACCTCGCCGCGATGCGCGAGCACGGCATCGAGCCGATCGACCTGGTGGTGGTGAACCTCTACCCGTTCCGCGAGACGGTCGCGAAGCCCGGCGTCGACGCTCGAGGAGGCGATCGAGCAGATCGACATCGGCGGCCCGTCGATGCTGCGCTCGGCGGCGAAGAACCACGCCGCGGTGACGGTGCTCGTCGATCCCGACGACTACGCCGGCGTGCTCGCCGAGCTGCGCGCGCCGGCGGCGAGGTGTCGGCGGCGACGAACCGGCGCCTGGCGCAGAAGGTCTTCCACACCACCGCGCGCTACGACGGCGCGATCGCCGACTACCTCGGCGCCGAGGCGGAGCGCCGTTCGGCGAGACGTTCCACTGGGGCGGCGCCAAGGCGCAGCGACCTGCGCTACGGCGAGAACCCGCACCAGCACGCGGCGCTCTACGGCGACTTCCTCGCGCGTCGCCGAGCCGCTGCACGGCAAGGAGCTGTCGTACAACAACATCGTCGACATCGACGCGGCGCTGGCCCTGGCGCTGCGAGTTCGTCGACGACCGCGAGGCGGCGGTCGGCATCCTCAAGCACAACACGCCGTGCGGCGTCGGGCTCGGCGTCGACCCGCTCGAGGCGTGGAACGCGCGCCTTCGCCACCGACCCCGAGTCGCCGTTCGGCGGCATCGTCATCTCGACGAAGCCCTGGACGCTGCGCGCTGGCGCAGGCCGTGGACGAGATCTTCACCGAGGTGCTGATCGCGCCCGACTTCGCGCCGGACGCGCTCGAGCTGCTCACGAAGAAGAAGAACCGCCGCCTGGTGCGCTGGCACCCCGAGCGCGATGCGCGCCGAACGCGCCAGCGGTGCGCGGCGTCGTCGGCGGGCTCCTGGTGCAGGACGCCGACCGCGCCGTGGAGGAGTTCGCGCGCGCGAAGGTCGTGACCAGGCGCGCGCCGACCGCCGGCCGAGCTGCGCGGCGCTCGACTTCGGCTGGCAAGGTCGTGAAGCACGTCAAGTCGAACGCCATCGTGTTCGCGGCGGCCGACCGCACGCTCGCGCTCGGCGGCGGGCAGACGTCGCGCGTCGAGCCGGTCCGCAACGCGGTGCGCGCGCGCGCGGCGCGCGTCGGCATCTCGCTGCACGGCTCGGTGCTGGCAGCGACGCGTTCTTCCCGTTCCCCGACGGTGTCGAGGAGGCCGCCGACGGCCGGCGCGACGGCCATCGTGCAGCCCGGCGGCAGCGCGCGCGACGACGAGGTGATCGCGGCCGCCGACGCGCGCGGCGTCGCGATGGTCGTTCACCGGCGTGCGCCACTTCCGGCACTGAGCGCATGCGCATCCTGGTCGTCGGCGGCGGCGGGCGCGAGCATGCGCTCGTCTGGAAGCTCGCGCGCAGAGTCCGCGCGTCGAGGCGCGTCTGTGCGCGCCCGGCAACGCCGGCATCGCGCGAGCTCGCCACCTGCGTGCCCGATCGCGGCGGACGACGTCGACGGGCTGCTCGCGCTTCGCGCGCGAGCCGAGCGCATCGACCTGACCGTCGTCGGCCCCGAGCTGCCGCTCACGCTCGGGATCGTCGACCGGTTCGCGGACGGCGGGGCTGCGCGCCTTCGGTCCGACGCGCCGCGGCGGCGCAGCTCGAGGGAGCAAGGTGTTCACCAAGGAGCTGCTGCGCCGCGCTCGACGTGCCGACCGCGGTTCTTCGGCGCCTTCGCCGACGCCGACGAGGCGGCGGCGCTACGTCGCCGAGGTGGGCGCGCCGATCGTCGTGAAGGCCGACGGCCTCGCGGCCGGCAAGGGCGTCTTCATCTGCCACGACGGTCGACGAGGCGCGAGGACGCCGATCGCGCAGATCATGCGCGAGCGGCATCTTCGGCGACGCCGGCGCGCGGGTCGTCGTCGAGGAGTTCCTCGACGGCGAGGAGCTGTCGTTCATGGCGCTCACCGACGGCGACACGGTCGCTGCCGCTGGCGTCGTCGCAGGACCACAAGCGCGTCTTCGACGGCGACCGCGGCGCCGAACACCGGCGGCATGGGCGCCTACTCGCCCGCGCCGGTGGTGACGCCGGCGCTGCGCGACGCACGTCATGCGAGGACGTCATGGAGCCCGTCGTCCGCGGCCTCGCCGCGCCGCGGCATCGCGCTACACCGGGCGTGCTCTACGCCGGGCTGATGGTGCAGCGACGGGCGCGCCGAAGGTGCTCGAGTTCAACGTGCGCTTCGGCGATCCGGAGTGCCAGGTGCTGATCGCTGCGGCTTGCGTCGCGATCTGGTCGACCTGATGGAGCGCTGCGTGCGACGGCCGCCTCGCCGGCGCGACGGTCGAGTGGGACGCGCGCGCCGCCGTCTGCGTCGTGCTGGCGGCCGAGGGCTATCCCGGCACGCCGCGGAGAAGGTGACGGCGATCGACGGGCTCGAGGGCCTCGCGCGACTGGCGGGACGGCGTGGTCTTCCACGCCGGCACGACGCGACTGCGGCGACCGCGTCGTCACCGACGGCGGCCGCGTGCTCGGCGTCACCGCGCTCGGCGACGACGTCGCCGAGGCGGTGCGCGAGGCGTACGGCGCCGTCGAGCGGATCCGCTGCGACGGCATGCAGTACCGGCGCGACATCGGCCACCGTGCGCTGGCGCGCGGAGCGGAGGACAGACATGGCAGGACGTGACGGCCGGCCCCTGGTCGGCATTCTGATGGGCAGCGACAGCGACTGGGAGATGATGGAGCCGGCGGCGCAGCGGCTCGCCGCGTTCGACGTCCCGTACGAGGTGCGCGTGATGTCGGCGCACCGCTCGCCGAAGGTCGTGGGCCAGTATGCGCAGACCGGCGCGGCGGCGCGGCCTCGGCGTGTTCATCGTCGGCGCCGGCGGCGCGGCGCACCTGGCCGGCGTCGTCGCGGCTGGACGACGCTGCCGGTGATCGGCGTGCCGGTGGCCTCGACGCCGCTGAACGGCATCGACGCGCTGCTCGCCACGGTGCAGATGCCCGCCGGCGTGCCGGTGGCCACCGTCGCCGTCGGCAAGGCGGGCGCCGAGAACGCGGCGATCCTGGCGGCGCAGATCCTGAGCGTGAAGAGTCGCGCCGCTGCGGCAGCGGCTCGAGAAGTTCAAGGACGAGCTGCGGCAGAGCGTCGAGGGCAAGGACCTGCGACTGCAGAGGAAGCTTCACCCTGACCGCGTCGACTGAGGACGGGGCGCGAGCGCTCGCGCGGGGAGCGCTCGTCGTCTATCCCGACCGAGACGCTCTATGGGCTCGGCGCCGACGCCTCGTCCGCCGTCGCGCTGGACGCGCTCGTGCGCGTCCGCGGGCGGGAGGCGGGGAAGCCGGTGCTGGTGCTGATCGCCGACCTGGCGATGGCCGGCATGGTGGCGGCGAGCGTCCCGTCTGGTGTGCGGCGGCTTGCGGCGCGCTTCTGGCCCGGGCCGCTGACGCTCGTGCTGCCGGCGCGGGACGACGCCCCCGCGGCGCTCACCGCCGGGACGGGCACCGTCGGCGTCCGCGTGTCGAGCCATCCGACGGCGGCCGCGTTGGTCGCGGCGCTCGGACGCCCGGTGACCGCGCCGAGCGTCAATCCGCCAGGCGCGCCCCCGGCGCGCGACGTGGCCGAGGCGCGCGCCTACTTCGGCGACGCGTCGCTGCCTACGTCGACGGTGGTCCGTCCGCCGGTGGCGCGTCGACGGTGGCGATGGTGGAAGGCGAGACGGTCCGGGTGCTCCGAGCCGGACGGGTGAGTGCGGCCGCCCTCGAGGCGGCGCTGGCAGGGGAGGGCTGATGGCCGTCGTCCGTGCGTTTCCCGCGGTGCGCTACGACGTCGACCGGGTGGGCGATCTCCGGGACGTCATCGCGCCCCCGTACGACGTGATCTCGCCGGCGCAGCAAGAGGCGCTCTACGCACGCCATCCCGCGAACGTCATCCGGCTCATCCTCGGGCGCGAGACGAACCGTGCGGAGGCCGCGGCGGCGACGCTGGCGGACTGGCTGCGTCGTGGCATCCTCCGCCAGGACCCCACGCCGGCGATCTACCGCTACGCGCAGACGTTCACGCTCGCCGAAGGACGCCGGCATACGCGCGAGGGGGTGCTCTGCCGGCTGCGCGTCGAGGACTTCTCCAGCGGGATCGTCCGGCCGCACGAGCGCACGCTGCCCGGCCCCAAGGCCGACCGCCTCGCGGTGCTGCGCGCGACGGGCGCCCATCTCAGCCCCATCTTCGCGCTCTACTCCCGCCCCGGCGAGCGCCTCGCCGACCTCCTCGGCGCCGGCGCGGCGCCGGACGTCGACCTGATCGAGGCGAACGGCGAGCGGTCGCGTCTGTGGCGGATCGCTGACGCGGCGGCGATCGCGCGCTTCGAGGCCGCGATCGCCCCCGAGACGCTGTTCATCGCCGACGGGCACCACCGCTACGAGACCGCGCTCGCCTACGCGAAGGAGCGCGACCACGCCGGCGCCTCGTCGTACGTGCTCGCGTATCTCTCGAACATGGAAGAGGACCTCGTGATCCTCCCCACGCACCGCCTGGTGCGTCCGCCGATGCGGCTCGCCGCCGACGCGCTCGTCGCCGGAGTCGCCGAGATGTTCCACACCGAGCCGTTGCCGGAGGGACCCCGTCCCTCGGGCGTCATCGATCTCGTGCTCCCCGGCCGCGGGCTCCGCCTGCGGCCGAAGCCCGAGGCCCGCGCCTGCCTGCAGTATCTGGCGCCGACGCTCCGCGGCCTCGACGTCGCGCTCCTGCACGGCGCGATCCTCGAGCCGCTGCTCGGCGTCGACGGACCTGCGCTCGAATTCACCCACGAGGATGCCGAGGCGATCGCCGCCGTTGCATCGGGTCGCGCGGCGGCGGCGTTCCTGCTGAACCCGCCGTCGATCGGCGAGGTGCGTACGGTCTGCCTGGCGGGTGAGCTGATGCCCGAGAAGTCCACCTACTTCTACCCGAAGCTGGCCAGCGGCTTCGTGTTCGACCTGGTCGGTCCGCCCTGGATGTAGAGGAGACGTCACGTGGAGACGCGCCGCCCGACGAATCCCGCCGCCGAGGAGATCCTCGGTCTCTACTTCCCCGTGCTCGACCACGGCTTCGTCGCCCTGGTCGACTACATGGGCTCCGACGAGGACGTCGAACGCGCCGCACGCGTGTCGTACGGCTACGGCACGCGGCGCACGAACCAGACGCGCGGGCTGATCCGCTATCTCCGTCGCCACCGGCACACGACGCCGTCGGAGATGGTGGAGCTCAAGTTCCACTGCGCGATGCCGATTTTCATCGCCCGGCAGTGGATCCGGCACCGGAGCGCGTCGGTCAACGAGTACTCGGGACGGTACTCGTTGATGCCGCTCGTGTTCTACCGGCCCGAGCGGGAGCAGCTGCAGGCGCAGAGCGCGAGCAATCGGCAGGGACGCGCGGGCGTACCGCTCGACGCGCTCTACGACGAGGCCATCACCCGCTGGGAGGCGCTCCGCCGCGAGGCCTCGAGCGGCTACGAGTGGCTCGTCGGCCGCGACGTCGCGCGCGAGCTGGCGCGCATCGACCTGCCGCTGTCGCTGTACACGCAGTGGTACTGGAAGGTCGACCTGCACAATCTTCTGCACTTCCTCTCGTTGCGGGCGGATCCGCACGCGCAGTACGAGATCCGGGCCTACGCGCGCGTCGTCGCGGGCATGCTGCAGCGGGTGGCGCCGCTGACCTTCGAGGCGTGGATGGACTACGAGGTTGGCGGCGCGCACCTCTCGCGCGGCGAGCTGGCGGCGCTCCGACGGCTCCTGCGCGTGCGCGACGGTGGGATCGAGGCCGCTCCCGGTCGGATCGACCGGGGAGCGCTCGAGGGCCTCGGCCTGTCCGCCCGCGAGGTCGACGAGCTGCTGGTGAAGCTGGACGCCGCGCCGGCGGCGGAGGACTTCACCCTCGATTTGTCGGCGGCCCGGCCGGGGGAGTATTTCTCGCAAAGGATGGAGGCCGCCGTTCCACGCGTCGATCGGACGTGACGACCACCGCGCCACTCGACGTGCCCACGGCCGTCCGGCGCGGTGTCCGCCTGTTCAACGCCGGTCGCTACATGAGCGCGCACGTGATGTGGGAGGACACCTGGCGTGAGGCCGCGCCGCCCGATCGGGGATTCCTCGAGGGGCTCATCCAGCTGGCCGGCGGCCTGCACCTGCGGACGCGGCGCGGTGGGACGCGCGGCGCCGTCCACCTTCTCTCCCAGGCGATGGTGCTGCTCGAGGACCATCGGCCAGCCGCGCACGGCGTCGACGTCGAGGCGCTGGTGATCGACTTCGGCGCGTTCATCGTCTGGCTGAAGGAGGTCGACCGGCCGCACCGGCTGCTCGACCGCCTGAAGCTGCCGCGCATCCGGCGGAGCTGATGGACATCTCCCTCGACCAGGTTCGCTCCGGCCTGCGCGCGGCGCGCTACATCACCACGCCGCGCGTCGAGACGGCGCTCTTCCTGGCGCTCGCGCTGGAGAAGCCGCTCCTCGCCGAGGGACCCGCCGGTGCCGGCAAGACCGAGCTCGGCAAGGTGCTGGCCGCGCTGCTCGGCACCGACCTGATCCGGCTCCAGTGCTACGAGGGGCTCGACGAGGCGCGCGCGCTGTACGAGTGGAACTACCAGAAGCAGCTGCTGCGGATCCAGTCGGACCAGGCCGAGCGACGCGCGTGGGCGGACGTCGAGCACGACGTCTTCTCGCCCGACTTCCTCCTCGAGCGCCCGCTGCTGCGAGCGATCACCGCGCCACGGCGCGTGGTCCTCCTGATCGACGAGATCGACAAGGCCGATCCGGAGTTCGAGGCGTTCCTCCTCGAGGTGCTGAGCGACTTCCAGGTGAGCGTGCCGGAGCTGGGCACGATCCGCGCGCGCGAGCGACCCGTCGTGCGTCCTCACCTCCAACCGCACGCGCGAGCTGTCCGAGGCGCTCCTGCGGCGCTGCCTGCACCTGTTCGTCGACTTCCCGGGTCCGGAGAAGGAGGCGGAGATCGTCGCGCTCAAGGTGCCCGAGCTGGACGAGCGGCTGCGGGCGCAGGTGGCACGCTTCGTCGCCGGCCTGCGCCGGCTCGATCTGAAGAAGGCGCCGAGCATCGCCGAGACCCTCGACTGGGCCCGCGGACTCTGTGCGCTCGGCGTGCGCGAGCTGGACGCGGCGACCGTCCGCCAGACGCTGGCCCTGCTCCTCAAGCACGAGGACGATCTGCGCAAGGCGGAGGGCAAGGCGAGCGGGCTGCTGGCTGTCCCATCGGGCCCGAGTGTGCGCGGTGGCGGCCCGGCCTGACACACGGACAGCCGTGCCCAGCCTGCATTTTTCGGCATTTCGCGCTGGCCCTGAGCTTGCAATCAACCTCACCCGGGACGCGCCATGACATCCACCGCACGCATCCACGAGCTCTTCGTCCTGAACGTCTTCCTCCAGCTGTTCGACGGCATCGCGACCTACTACGGCGTCGCGCACTGGGGCGAGGGCAACCCGATCGTCGCGACCCTGATCGCGTACCTCGGGGTCGGGATGGCGCTGTTCCTGGTGAAGCTGAAGGCGTGTGGCTTCCTCTGGGTGCTCCGCCGCCTCCAGGGCAGGCCGCTGGTCGTCGAGTCGCTCGCCGGCCTCGCGACCGCGTACGCCTGCTTCTCCTTCATCCCCTGGATGAGCCGCTTCCTGTCGCTGATGGGCGCCTGATCCGCTAACCTCAACGGAGGATGCGCGCCCGCGTCCTCGCCTTCGTCCAGGATCTCCGCAGCCGCGGCATCGGCCCATCGGTCGCCGAGAGCCTCGACGCGCTCGCCGCCGTCGCGACCGCCGGGATCGAGCGTCCGGTGCTGCGCGAGGCGCTCGCCGCGACCCTGGTGAAGGACGAGCGCGACCGCGACGCGTTCGACGTGCTCTTCGACGAGGCCTTCCCGCTCGTCGGCCCGCCCGACGCGCCGGGCCGGCGGAAGCGGCGACGAGGCGGCGGAACCCCGGCCGAGCCGGGCGGGCATGGCCGTGGCGACGGCGAAGGGCAGGGGCGCCGCGCGCCGGCCGCCGATCCCGGGGATGCGCGGCCCGACCCCGGGCGCCGCTCGGTCGCGGTGTCCGAGGAGTCGGTGAGCGCAGGCCGGGCGCTCCTCCGCTCCGCGCGCGCGAGCGAGCTGCTGAAGATGCCCTTCCACGAATTCAGTGGCCGTGACGTGATCGAGGCGCGGGCGCTGGTTCGCGTCCTGGCCGAGCGGCTCCGCGCGCGCCTCGCCCGCCGCGAGCGTCGTCGCCGGCGCGGTCGGGTCGACCTGCGCCGCACGCTCCGCGCCGCCGTGACCACGGGCGGCGTTCCGCTCCGGCTCGCCTTCCGCGGTCGCCGGCCGCAGCGTCCCGACCTGGTGGCGCTGTGCGATCTCTCGGGCTCCGTCGCTGCGGCGAGCGAGCTGTGCCTCGCGCTGATCGCGCCGGCCACCGTGTTCTTCCGCCGCGTGCACCTCTTCGCGTACGTCGACCGTCTCTGCCCCGTGTCGGTCGAGGACGGGCACGTCGCCCCGGGTGCGCCGCTCGACCTGCACGCGCGCTCCGACTTCGGTCACGTCCTCGACGACCTGTGGCGGACGCAGCAGGCCGCGCTCCATCGGCGGCACGGTCGTGCTCGTCCTCGGCGACGCCCGCAACAACCGCCGTCCGCCGCGGGTCGAGCTGCTGCGCGCGATCCGCGCCCGCGTCCAGCGCGTCGTATGGGTCGTGCCCGAGGCCGCTGCCCGCTGGGACACGGGCGACAGCGTGCTACAGCGCTACGCGCCGGCCTGCGACGCCGTGATCGAGTGCACGACGCTCGCCGCGCTCGAGCGCGCCGTGCGCCGCGTCCTGTAGCTCGTCTCAGCCGTGCGTCACGGATAGCTGCGGACGAGGGTGGTCTTGATCGCGGCCTGGCACGTGGCGCCCGGCGCGCTGGCCACTTCGATGGTCGCCATCCACTCTTCGCTCCCGTTCCAGTTGACGGCGCGAAAGATCGTCACGTGCGGCCCGGCCGTGTTGGCGCCCTGGGCGATGAGCGATTCAAAGCCGACGAAGTTGTCGACCGCGTAGTCGGGCGCGCGGCCGTCGATCGTCGTCCATATCTGCCGGAACGTCATGCCGTTGATCGTGAACGTCACGTCCGGCGTGTTGCCAGGGCAGCCGAAGGTCACCGGGCCGAAGTGCGGGACGTCCATGACGTCGTAGGGTCCGGCCCCGCTGGTGAGGCCTAGCGAGTACGTCATCACCCGGCCGTTGTTCGCCTGCATCGTCTGTGTGACGTCCGCCACGGCGCCTGTCGGCCCCGTCGCGCCCTGGGGGCCGAGGGCGCCCGTGGCGCCGGTGGGCCCGGCGGCTCCGACGGGCCCCTGGGGTCCGATGGGGCCGACGTTGCCGGCGGGGCCCGAACGACCTTCCGGTCCCTCGAGACTCCAGCTCACCTCACGTTCGTCGCGCCGGCACTGCCGCTCCTCGGTGACGAGGACCAGTCGCTGCCGCCCGTTGTGGTTCCGGTCGCGAATGCACGCGCGCACGGCTTCCGCGCGTGCGCTCGGAACGAGTTCCCCGAGGAGCAGCGGACCGACGAGCGCAAGCCAGACGAGCATCCTCATGCTGGTGAACGTCGGCGTACGCGCCGGGAAGCTTGAGTCCGCGGGGCGGAGTCAGCCAACTGGCACGGTGACGCGGCGGCCTTGGGGCTACGGCTTCTACGCCCCGGTCGGTCGCTACGAGACGGGCGCCAACGACAACCTCGGCCTCGGATTCTGGACCCAGCAGCTGCAGCTCGCCGGGGCCTTGTACTTCGACGAGGCGCGCACGTTCTCGCTCGTCGGCGTGCAGACCTGGGAGTTCAACACCAAGGTCCGGCACACCGACGTCCAGCCGGGCAGCCGGCTGTCGTTCAACTGGGCGCTCGACAAGGTCTGGCTCGACGAGATGCTCGAGACGGCGATCGTCGGCTACGACCAGTGGCAGATCCAGGAGGACAGCGGGTCGGATCAACCGCGCCTGCTGCGCGGCGTGATCGACGAGGTGCATGCCGCCGGCGTGCAACTGGGGATTCCCAAGTTCGGCCTCTCGGTGAAGTACCTGCACGAGTTCGCGGCACGCGCACGGTTCCAGGGGCAGGTGGTGACGATCACGTTCGCCCTGCCGCTGGACACGCTGTTCGAGAAGATCGTCGGCTCCGCGAGCTGACGTCAGTAACGGAGCCGGTCCCCCGTGCGCACCATGCGCACGTCGTTCGCACGCACGTCCGCCCCGAGCGTGACGCCGACTCGCACGGCCTGCGAGCCCGGTACGAACGCGCCGAGGTTGGCCCCGCCGACACGCACGACGAGCGTCTCGCGAAGGTAGTCGAGCACGGCACTCGCGTTCCCCCGCTTGGCGACGAAGCGGCTGCCCCGGCCCACGAACGCGGAACCCGGCAGCGAGAGCCGATACGCATCGCCGAACGCGAGGGTCATATCCGGCGCCGTGGCCGGTGGGTGCCCGTCGGTGGCGAACCCCACACGAACGACGAGGGCGTCCGCCCCCCTTCCGGTGAGGCGCGCGCGCACACGGAAGACGTAGATCCTCGGCGCGATCAGCGTGCCCGGTCGCTGCCCCAGAGCGAAGCGACCCCGCCCCAGCGTCACGACGCCCCGACCGTCGACGGCCGGATCCGTGAAGCGCAGCTCGAGCGGGCCGTCGGAATTGACGAGCCCCGCGGCGCCTCGAAGCGCCATCCGGAAGTGCCCTTTCGAGCTGTGCGTCCGCGCCGGCATCACCGTGACATCGAGGCCGTCGCGCGTGAAGCGGAACTCGCGTCCCCCCCGGATGGGCGTCAGGTCGGGCACCGAAACCGTGAGCCCGCCCAGGCGCAGCGTCGCCGCGGCACCGAGGTCTGCCACCTGTCCACCCGTGTCGAAGGTGCCGTAGGTCACGAGCGTCGCGTTCGCACGGAGGACCACACGGCGCGGGAGGATGAAGCCGTCGACCAGCGTCGGCAGCGAGGTCGTGGTGGTGGTCGAGAGCACGATGGTCGACGAGGTCGAGCTCGTGGCGGACGTGGACGAGGTGGAGGAGGTCGACGAGGTCGAGGTGGTCGACGGTTGCCGCGTCGTCGAGGTGCTGGTGGATGTGCTCGTCGTGCTCGTCGAGGTGCTCGACGTGGAGGTGGACGTGCTCGTCGTGCTGCTGGTCGTACTCGACGTACTCGTCGACGTGCTCGTCGTGGTCGTCGGGCTCGGCGGCGCGAAGCCCTGGACCTGCACGACGTGGTTGCCGCCACCGAAGGTCGAGAAGAGGAAATCCCCGGTGACCGGATCGGTCACCGCTCCCTCGGCGCCGGTGAGGCCGGTGATGAACGGGGCCCGCGTGTTGGCGATCGGATCCCCATTCCCGTCGATCGTGTAGGTCGACACGACGCCGGCCTTGTATTCCGACAGCAGGATGTTCTTGTAGTCGGGGAACAGCGGAGAACCCGCCGGGACGTAGATGAAGCCTTCGGGGCCGCCGCTGAGCGTGACCTTCTCCGTCGCGCTGGTGAGGTTGTACGTTCCGCTCCCGTCCGCGGCGAGGGTCACGGTGTACCACTTGAAGGCGTCGTAGCTGACCACCTTGAACTGGCCCGCGCCGGGGAACCCGGGGGGAACGAAGTTGAAGCCACCAGGCGACGAGGCCACCCCCAAGGGTGGTCCCAGACTCACCACCTTGGTGGCCGTGCCGCCGGGCTTGATCTGCCCGAGTTCGTTCACCGGCCAGCGCGCGAGAAACAGCACGCCGCCCGGACCGAATACGACCCCGCCGTCGTTGTACGCTCCATCGGAGTACACGGCCGCCGTTCCCGAGAAGCCGGTGATGTGGCCGCCAGCTCCCCGGACCACGCCGATCTCATAGATCTTGCCGGTCGAGCCGTTCGCGGCACCGCCGATGATCATCGTGTTCGCATCCCCGGGAAGGAACGTCAGCCCACCGTAGTTGGTGGGCACCCCCGAGATGGCCCCCAGGTCGACGAGCGTGTACTTGCTCGCGTACGCGGGATCGACCACCACGGCGGCTCGTCCCCACCTCGGCGTCGCGGTGACCGCGAGGACGGCCAGGGCGACCTGCAACATCCTACGTGTCATCTGATCTCGCTCTCCCGACGCTGCACGTCGACCGATGCGCGACCTGTATCCGTACCGACCCCGATCCGTCCAGTGTGGGCGCGAGTGCAACGCCTATGTTCCGGCTGCAGGCGCGCACGCGAACCGCCTGTGGATGCGCATGGCGGCTGCCTACCTCCTGTAGCGTCGCCGTCTACTGGCGGCTAAGCTCCGCCGCCGATGCGGATGGTGGTCGCGCGCGTCGGCGAGGTCGCACCGGGGCGGACGAAGAAGTTCGTCTTCCAGTGCGGCGCCGAAGAGGTCGAGGGTTTCGTCTTGAACCACGAGGGCCGGTTGCACGCCTACGTGAACCGCTGCCGGCACGTGGCCATGGGGCTCGACTGGGTCGAGAACCAGTTCTTCACCGAGGACGGCTGCTACGTGCAGTGCGCGACGCACGGCGCGTTCTATCTGCCCGACACCGGGGAATGCATCGCGGGGCCGCCGTGCGGGAAGTCGCTCCACCGCATTCCGCTGACGATCGAGGGGGACGAGGTCGTCGCGGCGCCGCCCAGCCTGGTGGCCGACTGACGGCAGGGGGAGAACGAACCATGGCTGCGAAGCGAAGTGCCTTGGTGGAGCTGTTCTGGCGCGTGCACCCTCGCCTGTACCGTTGGAGCGGCGGGCGCGTGGGCGGGCGGCTCCTCGGCATGCCCGTGCTGCTGCTGACGACCACCGGACGACGCAGCGGCCAGGCGCGGACGACCGCGCTCACCTACCTGCCGAAGGGCGAGGACTTCGTCGTGATCGCTTCGTACCTCGGCGAGCCGCGTCACCCCTACTGGTGGACGAATCTGCAGGCGCAGCCCGAGGCCAGCGTCCTCGTGGGACGGGACACCGTCCGGGTGCGGGCGCGGGAGGCCGAAGGCAGCGAGCGTGAGGAGCTGTGGCGCGCCGCCGTCGCGACGACACCGGACTACGACGAATACAGGCAGCGCACCACGCGGCGCATTCCCGTCGTCGTCCTCGAGCGGACCATGGGCGGGAGGGAGCCCCGATGAGAACCCGCGATCTCGTGCATCTGAGGAATACCGGTCATCCCGGCATCAACGCGCTGTTCGCCAAGGCGCATTCGGCCGACTGGGACTTCGAGAACGACGTCGACTGGACGCTCCCGGTCGAGCCCGACGACCCGCTCGTCGCCCACGAGTGGGCCGCGTACGGCAAGACGCCGACGTTCCAGGCGCTGCCGGAGCCGGCGAAGACCTACGCGACCCGGCGCGCGGTCGGTCGCATGCTCAACATCCTGCAGGTCGGCGAGAGCGTGGCGCAGAACGTGTGCGCCAAGCTGGTCCTCAGCCTCCGCGAGGAAGACTACCGCAACCACGCCGCGGCGCAGGCGATGGACGAGGCGCGCCACCACCTCGCCTATCGCCGCTTCCTCGACGAGATGGGCGAGGAGGTCGAGGACATCGACCCCGGGACCGAGATGATGTTCGACGCCCTGCTCGCGATGGACGACCCGCTCGAGCTGATCGCCACCGAGCAGTTCTTCCTCGAGAGCTTCGCGATGAGCATCTTCGAGGGCATCCGGCAGAACGCGACGCATCCGCTGCTGCGTCGGATCCTCGAGCTGATCACGCGCGACGAGAGCCGGCACATGGGCTTCGGCGTCCTGTACGTCGCGGAGTGGATGCAGCGGCAGCCACTCGATCGGCGGATCGCCTTCGCGCGCCGCTGGATGGGCCAGATCCTGGGCTCTCTCCTGGACCGCCCCGGTCCGATCATGCTCGCCCGCGTGGTTCACCGGCTGCGCGACGCCGGCGTCGCCAACGCCGAGGCGCTGGCACCGCAGCTGCTGCGCGAGCAGCAGGAGATCAACGCCGCGGAGCTGGCGGAGGCCGCCGCCGGTGCGAAGGTGCCGCACCTGCTGAAGAGCGCCCGCCGCGCCGGGCTGCTCGAGCCGGAGATCCTCGAGGCACTCGGGCTGTCGACGGCAGCCGCTGATTCGCGGCGCACTGCGGGCGTCGCTCGAGCCGGAGCTGCCGAGCGTCGGTGCCGACTAGCGGCGGGGCCGCGAGGGCGGGGGCGCCGGCCGCGCTCAGAGTCTGCGCGGCGTACTTGCAGTCGATCTACGGCGACCGACCGTGCGCCGCTCCGACATTCGCGCCTGCCGGCGCCCCCGCCCTCGCGGCCGCCTCCGACGTCGCGGGAACACGACACCTCGGGGCGTCTGCGTCGCCCCGGTCGCCGCGGCTCGCGATGGGGAGCGAGGTGTCGGTGACGCCTGCCTCCTGCTCGTGGCGGCGATGCGCCGGCCCTCGCCCGCGCTCCGACGCTACGAGAAGAGCGGCCTCACCGGCCGCTCAGCGACCGCGGCCCCACGAGTTCCAGTACGTCAGCTGGCGGAGCGGCAGGCGCTTCGCGGGCTTGAAGTCGGCGCCGGTGTAGTAGGCGACGGGCAGGAGCGCCGTCTGCGTGATGGTGTCGGGGACGCCGAGGAGCTTTGCGGCGTCCTGCTCGAACATCAGGTGCAGCGTCGTCCATGCCGAGCCGAGGCCGCGCGAGCGCAGCGCGAGCATGAGCGACCACGCCGCAGGCAGGATCGAGCCGTAGACCGACGCCTGCGCCAGCACGCCGGCGTTCTCGACCCGCCCCTCGATGCACGGGATGATCATCACCGGCGCCTCGTGGAGGTGGTCCATCAGGTAGACGGCCGAATCGAGGACGCGCGGCATCTGCTGCGCGCGCAGGTCGTCCGCCGGCCGCGGCTCCTCCGCGGCGCGCATCTGCGCATAGGCGGCGAAGGCCTTCCGATAGAGGTCGGCGAGCGCCTTCTTCTTGTCCGCGTCGGTCACCACCAGGAACGACCAGCCCTGCTGGTTCGAGCCCGTGGGCGCCTGGATGGCGATCTCGAGGCAGCGCTCGATGACCTCCGGCGGCACCGGACGCGAGAAGTCGAGACGCTTGCGGACCGAGCGCGTCGTCGTCAGCAGGTGGTCGATGGCGGCGGTGTCCATGGGCCCTCGACTGACACGGGTGTCCGCCTCGGTCAACGGGGCGGCGGTGTCTCCGCCGGAACGCACGCCGCGCGGAACGCCTCCGCCGACGGCGGCTCGTCGAGCCAGCCGGCCTTCGCCATGTCGCGGGCGACGAGCCAGGCGATCCAGCAGTGGGTGGCGGTCGTCGGGTGCACGCTGTCCCAGAAGAAGACGCGGTCGCGCTCGGCGCAGACGGCCGCCGGGTCGCTCGAGCCGAGGTAGCCGCCGCGGTAGCACTTGTCCTGGATCGCAATCGTGCCGCTGCGGTCGCGAACGGTGCGCCGCGGCGTCCTGGTGTCGAGACCCCAGTCGAAGCGGCGGCGCTGGTCGGGGGAGTGACCGTCGATCATCGCGCGACCGCCACCCTGCATGTCGGTGATCAGGATCGTGGTCGCCGGCAGATCGCGGCGCAGACGTTTGACGGCGGCCCGCAGCTCGGCGTTGTGACGGTCGGTCACCTCGGTGAGCTTGCGCGAGAGGCGCGCGCGCCGCGCCTCGGGCGTGTGCGCGCCGCGCGGGTGATAGCTGTCGTTGTAGAGTACGCCCGGCGTGCGCCCGAGATCGGGGAGCGTGAACACGACGAACCGCCGTCCACCGGCGGCGGCGAGTTTGCGGATCATCTCCTCGACGGCGCCGACCGCGAGGTCGACCACTCGGTAGTAGCCGGCCTCGCCGGCGGGCGAATCGAGCAGCGTGCCGAAGTCGCCGGAGATCGGCTCCTTGTTCAGGTAGTCGTTCCCACCACTCCAGATGACGAAGACGGTGTCGCGCGGCGCCGTCACCTGGCCGCCGGCGAGGTCGCGCTCGACGTAGTCGTTCACGTAGCGGCTGACGCTGCCGGTGAGGAAGTACTGCCCGCCGGCCTGGATCCCGGCGAGGATCGTCGTGTTCGGGATGTCGTCGTGCGGCGCCGAGATGGCGCCGCCGAAGGCATCGTCCCGCACGGCGAGACCGACGCGGTCGTTCAGGTATTCGGGCCACACCGGGCCGTTGCTGAAACGCCCGAGCCAGTAGGGCGGGTCCGGGAAGAGGAGGAGACGCTCCTTCAGGTTGCCGTCGTCGGAGAGGCTGTCGCCGAAGACGACCACCCGCGAGGCCGAGCCGAGGCGCGCGGCGTCGGGCAGGACGAGGGTGACGTCGACTTCCTCGCCGGGACGCGCCGCGGTGACCCGGTGGACCGTGCGCGGCGTCTCGGGCGCGACGCGAGTCATCGTCTCGGTGCATGCCTGGTCGAGGGTCGCCCGCGTCGCCGGCACGGCATCGGCCGCGCGCAGCGGCGCGCGGATCGTGTCGGGCGGCAGCGGCTGCACCGTGTCGACGACGAGGAAGCCGTCCTCGAGCCGGCCGTCGACCGCCAGCCGCCGTCCGCTCGCGTCGGTCGCCCAGTCGCGGCCTGCGTTCCGGGGGGGGGCCGTCGGTGCTGCGGGGTCGGGCTCGAGCCACTCGCATCGCACCAGCCACGCGCGTTCCCCGGGCGGGATCTCGGGGTCGGGTCGCGGCTTGTGGAACAGCCAGCTGCACCCCGGGGCGGCGGTGAGCAGGAGGACGAGGACGAAGCGCGACGGCGCGTGCATGACCCGGTCTTAGCGAATCGCGCGGGTTGCGGGAACGGTTACCTCGGGGCGTCGCGACTACTGCCCCTCCATGCCCAGCATCTGGAGCGCCCTCTGGGCGCTTTGCGCGCCCTTGACGAGTGCCGTGCCGGTGGCGGAGTCGAGTCGTTGCCTGGCGCTGGCCTTCCCGATGCTGACGAGTAGCTTGACGAGCCCCGTGTCCGTCGCCGCGAGTCGCCTCTGGCGGGCGCGTTCGCGCCGTGCGTGGGTGGCGGCGGCGAACGTGCGCTCGATGGCACGAACCCGAGCAATCAGGCGGCGGCGGAGCTTCTTCTTGATCGCGCCGGCGGGCACGTCGTCGAGCGTGCCGCGCAGGCGCTGGAGCCAGCAAGCGACGTCGGGCGCGCCGCAGCCGGGCGCCGCGGTAGCGAGCAGCCCGCGCAGATAGTGCGCCTTCGGATCGTCGCTGCCTGCGTTGGGGTTCAGGAGGTCGGGGAAGTCGGTCGGCAGAGCCGCCGGATCGAGACCGGCGGCGGTGAGCAGCGCGAGGGCGTCCGGATCGGCATAGCCGGCGTCGGTGATGGCCCATACGGCGAGCTGCAGCCCGGTCGGGTCTTCCCGCACCCCACGCCCAGCCGCAGCGCCGATCAGCGTCTGCAGCGCCGCCGCGCTACCGATCGCCCCCGGCGCCTGCCGGAGATTTTCGGTGACGTCGAAGCGGCGGCCCGTGCCGGGGGCGGCATGGTCGTGCTCGACGCAGACCGTGTAGAGGCCCCCCAGCTCGACCGTCTGCCCGGGGGGCACGTAGATGCGTCGCCCGCGGGTGACGGCGAGATCCTGCTCGCCTTCGTCGCGATTCACCAGGACGTCGCCGGGCGACACCGTCACCAGGAGCCCACGGCCGGCCGGGGCCGTGATGCGGATGCGGACGCAGTCGCCGTGGTAGCAGCCCTTGCCGTCCAGCTCGACTTCTCCGCCTTCGGCTGCTTCCTGGAGGGTCTTCTCGTCCTTCTCCTCGTCGTCGTCGCAGGCGTCACCCACGCCGTCGCCGTCGGAGTCGGTCTGATCGGGGTTGTAGACGTCCTCGCAATTGTCGCTGGGACAGGTCTGGAAGGGGCTCATGGTGTAGCTTGGATCGCCGAAGCCGTCGTAGTCGGAGTCGGTGCAGGTGTCCCGACAGTCGGGTAACCCGTCGTCGTCACCGTCGGCCTGGTCCTCGCCCTGGAAGCAGAGGACGAGCTTCAACATCCCGCTCGAGGAGGCGTAGCCCCCCACCTGGACGAGATACGCCTGGCCGGCCGTTACCGGCACCTCGGCCAGCGACTGCGGCCCGCAGGCCGAGTCGTCGTCGTTGCATGCGACCGGGATCCCCGGGTCGTTGCAGGTCCCGGAATAGACGTTCACCAGGGTGTCGAAGTCGCTCCCACACGTCGACGCGAAGAGCAGGCCGTCGGCATCGGCGGTCCAGCTGTACCAGACGGAGTTGCTGACGCTGGCGAAGCACCCTGCGGGTTCGCCCGCGCCGGAGGCAGTGCTCGTGTCCTGAACATCCAGGTAGAGCGGCCGATTCATCTCGGGAACGACGATGGCGTCGGCGCACAGGTCGTTCACGGGCGCCGCGGGGGCGTCACCACGCAGGATTGCGAGCACCCCGAGCCCCATCACCCACCCACGCCCACAGCGCATGCCGGCTCCGTACGGGAGGGAGGTCCGCAGCGCAACCGCGCTCCGCGCCGCCCCTCGGCGGCTTCGGAAGCGGAGAGCAAGGGATGGCGTCCACTCGGGCCTTCGTGGCGTCTATGCCCCTCCGTCACACGAGCACGAGGTCGTCGCGGTGGATCACCTCGTCGGTGCCCTTCCAGCCGAGCAGGCGCGCGATGTCGCGGGTGTGGGCGCCCTTGATCCGCTCGAGGTCGGCGGCGGCGTAGCTCACCAGGCCGCGGGCGAACTCGTCGCCGCCGGGGCCGACGCAGCGGACGCAGTCGCCGACGCCGAAGCGCCCCTCGACCGCGCGCACGCCGGACGGCAGCAGACTGCGACCGCCGTCGCGGAGCGCGCGCTCCGCGCCCTCGTCGACGGTGAGCGTCCCCGTCGGCCGCAGCGTGTGGGCGATCCAGTGCTTGCGGCGGCCGAGCCGGTCGCCGTCGGCGAGGATCAGCGTGCCGATCTCGGCGGCCGGGTCGAAGACCGCGCCCAGTACGCCGTCGCGCGTGCCGTCGGCGACGATCGTGGGGATGCCGGCGGCGGCGGCCGTCCGCGCTGCGGCGACCTTCGACGCCATGCCGCCGGTGCCGACGCCGCTTCGCGCCGGGGCCCGCCGCGGCGAGCACCGGATCTCCGGGCCGCGCGACGCCGACCAGCGTCGCGTCGTTCACCACGCGCGGGTCGGCGGTGTGCAGTCCCGCGACGTCGGTCAGCACGACGAGCAGGTCGGCGTCGACCAGCGACGCGGTCAGCGCCGAGAGGTTGTCGTTGTCGCCGAAGTTGAGCTCCTCCACCGCGACGGTGTCGTTCTCGTTGACGATCGGGACGACGCCGAGGCCGAGCAGCGTGCGCAGCGTATGCCGCGCGTTCAGGTGCCGCCGGCGATCGGCGAGGTCGGCGTGCGTGAGCAGCACCTGGGCGACGTTCCGCTCGTGCATGGCGAAGCTCCGCGCCCAGGCGGCCATCAGCGCGGGCTGTCCGACGGCGGCCGCCGCCTGCCGCCACTCGAGCCCCGGACGGCGGCCGTCGAGCTTGACGGCCCCGGCGGCGACCGCGCCCGAGCTGACCAGCACCACCTGGCGACCGCCGGCGATCAACGCCGCTGACCTCGCGCGCGAGGCTCCGCACCCGCGGCCGCCGGAGTCCGCCGTTCCCGGCCAGGATGTTGCTGCCGACCTTGACGACGACGCGCTTCACGCGGCGGAGGAGCGCCGCCTTGTGCGCGCGCTGTGTCTCTGCGCTCATGGCAGGGCGTGCGCCTCCGTCGGCGCCGGCGTCGCCCGGCGCGCCGCCAGGACCTCGCGCCCGATCGCCTGCACCAGCTCGCGGGTGCCCTCGCCGGTGGCGCCCGAGACGGCGTGGAGTGCGATGCCGCGCGCGGCGAGCCGCTCCCGCAGGGCGGGCAGGGCGCTCCGGGTCTCGGCGAGGTCGAGCTTGCCGGCGACGACGATCTGCGGCTTCGCGGCGAGGTCGGCGCTGGCGAGCGCGAGCTCGCGGTTGAGCGTGTCGAAGTCGTCGAGCGGATCGCGGCCGGTGAGTCCCGACGCGTCGAGGAGATGCACCAGGACCGCCGTGCGCGAGAGGTGGCGGAGGAAGCGTGTGCCCAGACCGTGTCCCGCGTGCGCGCCCTCGATCAGCCCCGGGACGTCGGCCAGGACGAAGCTGAACTCGTCGTCGACACGCACCACGCCGAGATTGGGGACGAGCGTCGTGAAGGGATAGTCGGCGACGCGGGGACGCGCGGCGGACACGGCGCGGATCAGCGTCGACTTGCCGACGTTGGGGAAGCCGAGCAGGCCGGCGTCGGCGAGGAGACGCAGCTCGAGCCGCAGCGTGCGGTGCTCGCCCGGCGTGCCCGGCTGCGCGTGCCGGGGCGCGCGGTTCGTGGACGTCGCGAAGTGCATGTTGCCGAGGCCGCCGCGGCCGCCCTTGGCGACGACCGCACGCTCGCCGGCGCTCCGCAGGTCGGCGAGCTGCTCGGCCGTCGCCTCGTCGACGACGATGGTGCCGGGCGGCACGCGCAGGACGAGGTCGGCGCCGCGCGCGCCGGCCTGGTCCTTCCCGCGCCCGTGCTCGCCGCGACCGGCGCGGAGCTGCTGCGGGTAGGAGAGGTCGAGCAGGGTGGAGAGTCCCGTGTCGACCTCGAGGATGACGTCGCCGCCATCGCCGCCGTCGCCGCCATTCGGGCCCCCGCGGGGAATGTACTTCTCCCGCCGGAAGCTCACGCAGCCGCGGCCGCCGTCACCGGCCTCGACCTTGACCCGTACCTCGTCGACGAACTTCATGGTCGGCCGCGCATCGTAGCGAAGCCGTGGCCGCGCGGCGAGCGCGGCCGATCCCTCAGAGCCTGGGACCGCATCCCCTCCCGTCGCCGGGCGGCCGCGGCGCTGCGCCTCGCGGCGTTGCTCCTCCTCGCCATAGCCTCCGGCTATGCCTCGTCGTCGCGCCTTGGGAGGCGCAGCGCTGCGACCACCCGGCTCGGTCCGGGATGTGGTCACAGGCTCTCAGGCCTGGGCGGCGGGGGCGGCGGGCGGGACGATGCGCACGCGGGTGCGATCCTTGCCCATCCGCTCGTACTGGACCGTGCCGTCGATCAGCGCGAAGAGCGTCCAGTCGCGGCCGACGCCGACGTGCGGGCCGGGATGGATGCGGGTGCCCACCTGGCGGACGAGGATGTTGCCGGCGACCACCCGCTGGCCGCCGTAGATCTTGACGCCGCGGCGCTGGCCGTTGGAGTCGCGGCCGTTGCGGCTCGAGCCCTGTCCCTTTTTGTGAGCCATCGCGCTATCCGATCTCCGTCACGCGCACCGTGGTGATCGACTGGCGATGTCCGCGGCGGCGTCGGTAGTTCTTGCGGCGCTTCTTCTTGAAGATGAGGACCTTCTTCGCGCGGCCCTGCTCGACGATCGTGCCCCGCACCGTGACGCCATCGACCAGCGGCGTGCCGATGCGGACGGCGCCCTCCGCGGCGGTCAGCAGCACCTCGCCGAACTCGACCGGGGCACCGACGTCGCCGTCGAGGCGCTCGATGCGTACGAGGTCGCCCGGGGTGACCCGATACTGCTTTCCACCAGTGCGGATGATGGCGTAGGACATCGAAAGAGTACGGCGCGGTCGACTTGCCGCGCCGGGCCCATGTCTGTACTTGAGGGTGTCAGGGGTGTCAACCGGAAGCCGGATTCGCGTGACCCTCTACGGTCGCGAGGGCTGCCACCTCTGCGAGGAGATGCGGGCCGTGGTCGACGAGGTGGCGCGGGTGGTCCCGCTGACGGTGGAGGAGGTGGACGTGGATGGCGATCCGGCCCTGGTCGCGGCCTATGGCGCCGAGGTTCCGGTCCTGCTGGTGAACGGACGCAAGGCCTTCAAGTACCGCGTCGACGCGCGCGCGCTGCGGCAACGGCTGGCGCGCGAGGGAGCGTAGCCGCAGGTGCCGGCCGTCGCCGTCGACGCCATGGGGGGTGACCACGGTCCCGAGGAGGTCGTGCGCGGAGTCGCGCTCGTCTCCCTCTCGACCGACATCGAGTGCGTGCTGGTGGGGGACGAGCGCCGCATCCAGGAGGTCCTCGAGGCGGTGCCGTACAACCCCGAGAGCATCCAGGTCCTGCACTGCGCGGACGCGATCGGGATGACGGACGACCCGCACACGGTGACGCGACGACCGGCGTCGTCGCTCGCCGTCGCCGTCGCGGCGCTGGCGGAGGGACGGGTCGAGGCCGTGGTGTCGGCGGGCAACACCGGCGCCTGCATCCTCGCCTGCGCCCAGCACCTGCAGCTGCTCCCGGGCGTGCGGCGGGCGGCGCTCGCCAGCGTCTACCCGCGGCAGACGGAGCATCCGGGTCAGGACCGCTTCGCCCTCCTCCTCGACGTCGGGGCGACGATCCGCTGCGAGGCCGAGGAGCTGCTCCACTTCGCGCTCATGGGCAGCGCCTACGCGCGCCGCATCTCGAAGGTGCCGAGTCCGCGCGTCGGTCTGCTCAACATGGGCCGCGAGGCGCACAAGGGCGGCGAGGTGCTCGTCGAGGCGCATCGCCGGCTCGCCGCGCAGCCGGTGCTCAACTTCGTCGGCAACGTCGAGGGGCACGAGCTGGTGCGGCGGGCGCGCCGACGTCATCGTCTGCGAGGGGCTCGTCGGCAACGTCGCCTTGAAGCTTCTCGAGGGCATGGGTGAGGTGCTCGGCGACGTCACCCGCGCCGCGGCGGAGCGCAAGCTCACCTGGCGCGTCGGGCTCAGCCTGCTGTCGCGCGGGATCGGAACGGATGCGCGAGCTCGCCGACTACACCACCTACGGCGGCGCGCCGATCCTCGGCTTCGATCGACTGTTCATCAAGTGCCACGGCCGGTCGACGGCGCCGGCGCTCGCCAACGCCGTCAAGGTCGCGGCCAAGGCCGTGCGCGACCGCGTCGCCGCACGAGATCGCCGACGCGCTGGCGACGGTGCGCTGACGATGCGGCTCCGCCGCCGTCCACCGCCGGCCCCGTCCGCGCCGCCGCTCCTCTGTCGCTGGGACCTCGACAAGACGTATCTGCGCAGCGAGTTCGACACCCTCCGCCAGCTCTGGCAGACGGCCCGCGAGCGCGGCGAGGACAAGATCGAGGTGCCGGGCGTCGCCGATCTGATGAAGGCGCTCAAGGCGACGGCCGACGCCCGCGGGCGCGCGCTCAGCGTGCACTTCATTTCCGCCAGCCCGCCGCAGATCGGCAAGGCCATCCGCGACAAGCTCGCCCTCGACGGCGTGCCGTACGACGGCATCATCTTCAAGAACCAGCTCGCGCATCTGAAGCGCGGCCGTCTCCGCAACCTGCGCGAGCACGTCGGCTACAAGCTCACCGAGCTGCTGCGCGGGCGGCTGGCGGCGCCCGCCGGGACCCGCGAGCTGCTCTTCGGCGACGACTGGGAGTCGGACCCGCTCACCTACTCGCTCTACGCCGACGTCCTCGCGGGGCGCCTGCCGGCGGCGCGGCTGCGGCCGCTGCTGGTGCGCGTCGGCATCGACCCGGAGCAGATCGCCGACGTCCTCGGTCTGGCGGGCCTGGCCGGCGGGCTCGACGCCGTCGACCGCATCCTCATCAACCTCGAGCGCCGCACGCCGCCGGCGGCGTTCCGGTTCTTCGGTCCGCGCGTCGTGCCGACCTTCAACTACTTCCAGACGGCGATCGTGCTCGCCGCCGACGGGACGCTCGACGTGGACGGGGTCGCCCGCGTGGCGCGCGCGCTGATCGAGCGCTCGCGCTACACGCCGCGGCGACTCGAGAACTCGCTCGCCGATCTCGTCCGTCGCGGCATCACCGCCGGCGACGTCGCGACCGAGCTCGCGGAGCCGCTCCGTCGTGACGAGCTGCTGCCCGGCACGGTGCCGGCACGCCGCAGCTGGATGCTGCGTGTGCGCGAGGCGCTCCGCGGTCGGCGGACGAAGACTGCCGTGCGCGCGGCGCCGCCGGTGCGCGGACCGCTCGACTACGACGCGATCCTCGATCGACTGCGACCGGCGCGCGGCGCGGTCGCGCAGGAGGCCAACCCCAAATGACACCCGACGAGGCGGTCGTGGTCCTGGTGACGGTCGGCTCCGCCGCCGACGGCGAGCGGATCGGCCGCGCGCTCGTGGGCGAGAGCCTGGCGGCATGCGTGAACGTGATCGGCGCGATCCGCTCGATCTATCGCTGGCAGGGCGCGCTCGAGGAGGCGGAGGAGCATCTATTGATCATCAAGGCGCGCGCCGCCGATCTGGCAGCGCTCGAGGCGCGGGTCAAGGCGCTGCATGCCTACGAGACACCCGAATTTCTGGCGTTGCCAGTCCTGGCCGGTTCGCGCGACTATCTGGCATGGCTCGGCGACGCGACCGCCCGCCCGCGCTGATCGTCCGCCCGCGCCCGCCGATCGAGCGCGAGTTCTCGGCCGGCGGACTTGTCTACCGCCGGCGCGGTGGCGAGGTCCGCGTCGTGCTGGTGGCGCGCCGGCGCGACGATGGGCTCGTGTGGACGATCCCCAAGGGGCATGCCGAGCGCGGCGAGAAGATGCTCGACACGGCGCTGCGCGAGGTGCGCGAGGAGACCGGGCTCGAGGCGATGGTCGAGGGTCCGCTGGGAGACGTCACCTACTGGTACGCGCGTCACGACGGCGACGGCCGCCCGGTGCGCGTGCTGAAGCGCGTGCGGTTCTTCCTGATGCGCCATCGCGGCGGCCGCTTCGCCGACCGCGACGACGAGATGGACGCCGTGCGCTGGTTCCCGCTCGCCGAGGCGGTCGAGCGGGTGGCCTTCGCCAACGAGCGCGCTCTGGTCGAGACGGCGATGACGCGGCTCGCGACGACGGAGTGACGGTCGCCGCGGGGCGGTCGCTCCGGCTCGCCCGATTCGCTAGGCTGCGTCCGTGCCCGCGTCGTCACGCCCCCGCGTCGTCCTCGCGCCGAACCCCGGGTTCATGACCGGGCCGGGCACCAATCAGTGGCTCGTCGGCGACGGTGACGAGGCGGTGCTGATCGACGTCGCGTCGCTCGAGGACGAGAACGTGCGGCGGATCGAAGGTGCCGGCGCGCGGGCGAACCGGCTCCTGCTGACGCACATCCATCCCGATCACGTCGGCGGCGCGACCGACGCGCGGGAGCGCTGGGGACTGCCGATCGCGGTGCACCGCCGCAGGCGCGACTTCGTCTTCGGCGGACGGCCGCTGGCGCCCGACTCGGTGCTCGAGGACGGCGACGAGATCGCGCACGCGGGCGGCCGGCTGCGGGCCATCCACACCCCGGGCCATGAGTCGGGGCACTGCTGCTACTACGATCCCGATCGCCGGTGGCTGTTCACCGGCGACATGATCCTCGGGACGGGGACCGTCGTGATCGCACCGCCCGACGGCGACATGGCGGCCTACCTCGACTCGCTGCGGCGCCTCGCGGCGCTCGACCTCACGTATATCTTCCCGGGCCACGGCGACCCGATCGAGCGGCCCTACGACAAGATCGCCGAGTACCTCGCGCATCGCCTCATGCGCGAGGAGCAGATACTGGCCGCTCTCGGCGACGGCCTCGACACGATTCCGCCGATCGTCGCGCGCCTCTACGCCGAGATCCCTCCGGTCCTCCACGGCGCTGCGGGCGCGACCGTCCGCGCGCATTTGACCAAGCTCGTCGCCGAGGGGCGTGTCGTCACCGGCCCCGACGAGACCTTCCGGCTCGCCTGATCAGGGACGGGTGGTCGTCGTCGCCGCCCAGACGCGGGCCCCGAGCGCGTTCGCGTCCGGGCCGCCCGGTCCGACCAGCACGACCAGCACGCGATCGCCGCGACGCTGGACCCAAGGGTCGGGCGTGGCCCGCTGCACGGCATCCACGAACTCGGCGGCGTCGTTCTCCGAATCCCAGGCGGTCATCCAGACGAGGACGAGCTCGTCGCTGCGGGCGAGCGCACGCAGGCGGTCGCCGCCCCAGCCGGCGGCGGCGCGTGCGGCGGCAGGCGGAGGCAGGGCGCGGCGGGCCAGATTGCGGACGTCGAGCTCGCCCAGCGTGTCCTCGTAGACGCGTGACCAGCCGGCGCGCTCGAGGGCGTCGGTCCCACCGAGGGCGACGGCGATCGGCCGATCGCGCGTCGCGAAGTAGCGTTCAGGATGCAGCACCTGCTCGCTCGACTCCGGTGGGTCGGCATGGACGCGGTCGACCGCCGGCCATCCGCCGCCGGCGAGAGCGCGGGCGGTGAAGATCGTCCCGTCCGCGTACTGGAACGCCATGCCCGCGCGGACGACGTCGGGTACGTCGGGGTACTGCACGGCGAGCTCGGAGGGCATGACCTGCATCTTCGCGCTCACGTCCGCCGTCATGCCGGCGTCCAGCGACCGCCCCGCGACCACGCTCAGCGCGGCCAGCGTGGCGTCGCCTTCCAGCAACGCGCGCCGTGCGATCTCGCGATCCGCGTGCCCGTTCGCCAGCGGCTCCGTGGTGGTCGGGATGCCCCAGTGCTGGTCCTGAAGCGCGTGCGTCAGCTCGTGGGCGACCAGCAGCTCGCCGACGAGGTCGCGTCCGGTGAGCGCGCCGACGAGGCGCACGGCGACGCCGCCCTCGTCGGCGGCGTTCGACACCAGCGCGAGCGTCTTCGTCCGCGGGTCGTACAGCGCCGCGATCTGCCCCTGGAGCAGACCCTCGAGTGCCGGACGCAGCGCCGTCCCCGGGGCGATCAGGCCGAGGCGCGCGTAGATCGCGCTCAGGCGCTCCAGGTCGCCGGGCGCATACGAGAGGTCGATCTCGTGGGCGAGCGCCGCGCGCAGCGCCGCCTGGTCGAGCGCCTTGGCGGGAACCGGTCGGACGAACGGGAGGCCGCGCAGCGCCGTCAGGCGCGTCCGCACGTCGGCGAGGGCGTCGGGGTCGACCTCGCCGTGACGGACCATCCGACCGCGCCCGCAGGCGGCGAACGCGAGCAGGAGGAGGACGAGGGGCGTGGTCCGGCACCACGCGCGGCCGTTCACTCGGTGCCGTCCTCGGTCAGGATCGCAGGATAGCCGAGGCGGGTCACCTGCTCCGCCTGCGCCATCGCGACGTCGCGCGCCGGATACGGCCCGATCCGCACGCGATAGTACCGTCCGTCGGCGGCGTCGAGCGGCGCGACGTGCGCTTCGGGGAACCGGCGGCCGATCACGCCGCGGAGGTGCGCGGCGCGGCTGGCGTCGGTCAGGGTGGCGATCTCGACGGCGAAGTGGCCGCGCTGCGGTTCGGGCGCGCGGGGCGCTGGTGGCAGGGGAGCTGACGGGGGCGCCGGGGCGCGCGGTGCGACCGGCCGCGGCGTGGCCGCGCTCGCGACCTGGACCGCGTCGGCGTCGATGGTCGGCGCGGCCGGCCGACCGCGTCGCACCGTCGGCGTGCCGTACTCCAGCACCTCGATGCGGACCTTGCCGACGCCGGGCCCGACGATGCCGAGAACCCTGGCGGCGCCGTAGGACAGGTCGAGCACGCGCGGCGGGATGAACGGGCCGCGGTCGTTGATGCGCACCTCGACCGCACGTCCGTTGGCGAGATTGGTGATCATCGCGCGGGTGCCGAGCGGCAGGGTCTTGTGGGCGGCGGTGATGTCGTACTGGTTGTAGACCTCGCCGTTGGCGGTCTGCTTGCCGTGGAACCCAGGGCCGTACCAGGACGCCAGTCCGACCTGGACACCGCTGACGACCGGCGGCTCCGGCGCCGGCGGACGCATCCCCGTCCCGCACCCCGCCAGCGCGGCCACCACCGCCACCCAGCCCCACCGCATCCAGGGACATTATCCCGGCTGGGCTCCCGTCGTGCAATGTGGTACCACCCGGCAGATTCGGAACCCGCTCGGGAGGTTGGCGTCGTGTCTGGTCATTCCAAGTGGAGCACCATCAAGCACAAGAAGGCCGCGAAGGACGCGAAGCGCGGGAAGATCTTCACCAAGTTGATCAAGGAGATCACTGTCGCCGCCCGCCTCGGCGGCGGTGACATCAACGCCAATCCGCGGCTGCGCACCGCGGTGCTGACGGCGCGGCAGAACAGCATGCCCGCCGACAACATCGATCGCGCGATCAAGAAGGGCACGGGCGAGCTCGAAGGGGTCACCTACGAGGAGATCACCTACGAGGCGTACGGCCCGGGCGGCGTCGCCATCCTCGTGCAGGTGCTGACCGACAACAAGACGCGTACCGTGGCCGAGATCCGCAGCATGCTCACCAAGTGGAACGGCAACATGGGCGCCGCCGGCAGCGTCGCCTGGATGTTCACGAAGCGCGGGCTGCTGGCGGTCGAGCGGGCGGGCGCCGACGAGGACCGGGTGATGGAGGTCGCGCTCGAGGCGGGCGCCGACGACGTGCGCGACTCCGGCGACATCCTCGAGGTGCTGACCGCGCCGGAGGCCTTCGAGGCCGTGAAGACGGCGCTCGAGCAGGCGAAGATCGCCGTCGCCTCGGCCGAGGTCACGATGATGCCGGCGTCGACGCGTCGCCATCGAGGGGCGCAACGCCGAGCAGATGGTGAAGCTGCTCGAGGCGCTCGAGGATCACGACGACGTGCAGAGCGTGTCGTCGAACATGGACATCGCAGCGGAGGAGCTGGAGCGGCTGTCGGCCTGAAGGAGGGCGACTGCGGGCGCTGGGCATCGACCCGGGAAGCCGGGTCACGGGGTGGGGTGTGGTGGAGAGCGCGGGCGGGCGATACCGTCACGTCGCCTGTGGCACCATCGCGCTCGGTGCGACCGACGACCTGGGAGCGCGGCTCGCCCGCCTGCACGCCGAGTGCGGCGCGCTGCTCGCCGCGTGGGCGCCGGCGGCGGTGGTCCTCGAGCGGGCGTTTCTCGCCCGCAACGTGCAGAGCGCGTTCCGCCTCGGCGAGGCGCGCGGCGCGGTGCTGGCCGCGGTCGCCGCCGCGGGCGTCGCGCTGCACGAGTACACCCCCGCGGCGGTGAAGCTCGCCGCCGTCGGGCATGGGCGGGCCGACAAACTCACGGTTGCGCGCGGCGTCGCCGCCCGCCTGGGCCTGGCGCAGCCCCCTCCGTTCGACGCCGCCGACGCGCTGGCGCTCGCGCTCTCGCACCTGCAGCAGGCCCCGTTGCAACGGGCGCTCGCGCGCGCGATGCGGGAGGCGCGATGATCGCGAGCCTCGCCGGTACCCTGGCCGAGAAGACGCCCGAGCGGCTGACGGTCGACGTCGGCGGTGTCGGCTACGCCGTGCACGTCTCGCTGCAGACGTTCGCCGACCTGCCGGCCGCGGGTGCGCCCGTCCGGCTCCTCGTCCACACCGAAGTGCGCGAGGACGCGATCGAGCTCTTCGGCTTCCTGGCGCCGGCGGAGCGCGCGCTCTTCCACCTGCTGCGCCGCGTGAAGGGCCTCGGCCCACGGACCTCGCTCGCGGTGCTCTCCGGCATGCCGGCGCGGGAGCTGGCGGCGACGATCGCTGCGGGCGACGCGGGACGGCTGCAGACGATTCCTGGCGTCGGACGGAAGTTCGCCGAGCGGATCGTCGTCGAATGTCGCGATGACGCGGCCAAGTTGGCGGAGGGCGAACGGCCGCGCGCGCTGCCGCTGACGCCCGATGCGCCGCTCGACGAGGCGGTCTCCGCCCTCGTCAATCTGGGCTACAAGCGGACCGAGGCCGAACGCGCCGTGCGCGAGTTCGGGCGGCCCGCTGCTCCGCTCGAGGACGTGATCCGCGCCGCCTTGCAGGGGTTGTCGGGCTGATGGCGCTGCGTCCCGACAGCCCGATCGCGGGCGACCCGCTCGATGACGAGCTCGTGGTCGAGACGCCGCTGCGCCCGCGGACGCTCGACGAGTACATCGGCCAGGAGAGCGTGCGCGAGAACCTGCGCGTGCAGATCGAGGCGGCGCGGGCGCGTGGCGACGTGCTCGATCACGTCCTGGTGTGCGGGCCGCCGGGCCTCGGCAAGACGTCGCTGGCGCACGTCATCGCGGCGGAGCTGGGCGTCGGGCTCCGGCAGACGTCGGGTCCGGTACTGGAGCGCGCCGGCGACCTCGCCGCCATCCTCACCAATCTCGAGCGCGGGCAGATCTTCTTCATCGACGAGATCCACCGGCTGAACGCGGTGGTCGAGGAGACGCTCTACCCGGCGATGGAGGACTTCCAGCTCGACCTGGTGGTGGGGCAGGGACCGACCGCGCGTTCGATCAAGCTGCCGCTCAAGCCGTTCTGCCTGGTCGGGGCGACGACGCGAGCTGGCCTCCTCACCTCACCGCTCCGCGACCGCTTCGGCGCGACGTTCCGTCTCGAGTTCTACGGCACCGCCGACCTGGAGCGCATCCTCATGCGCTCGGCGCGCATTCTCGACGTGCAGCTCGAGGCCGACGGCGCCGCCGAGATCGCGCGTCGCGCTCGCGGGACGCCCCGGATCGCGAACCGGCTCTTGCGCCGCGTGCGCGACTTCGCCGAGGTCCGCGCCGACGGCCGGGTCACGCGCGATTGTGCCCGCGACGCGCTGGCGCTGCTCGACGTCGACGACGCCGGCTTCGACCGCATGGACCGGGCGTTGCTGCTGACGATCATCGACAAGTTCGCCGGCGGTCCGGTCGGCCTCGACACCCTGTCGGCCGCGGTGGGCGAAGAGCGTGACACGATCGAAGACGTGTATGAGCCGTATCTGATCCAGGAGGGGTATCTCGCGCGGACGCCGAAGGGTCGCGTCGCGACGGCCACGGCGTACGCGCATTTCGGCCGGCGGGCAGGGGTGCCCGCCACCGAGCAGGGCAAGCTGCTCTAACGTTCGGACCAAAAAAAGGGGGGGACCGATGACGACCGATCTGCACATGCTGGTCTGGAGCGTGATCCTCTGTATCTCGATGCCCGTCGTCTACCTGATCGGCCGCACGCAGACGCCGGGGGGCATGGAGTGGGGCCTCGGCAACCGCGAGAAGGCGCTCGAAGGGCAACCCGCGTGGGCCGGACGCGCATATCGCGCGCACGTGAACCTGGTCGAGAACCTCCTGCCGTTCGCGGCGCTCGTCCTCGTCGCTGCGGTCAGCGGTCGCGCCAACGGGACGACGGCGCTTGGCTCCGAGCTCTTCTTCTGGGGCCGCCTCGCCCACTTCCTGGTGTACACCGCCGGCATCCCCTATCTGCGCACCGGGGTGTTCTTCGTCGGTACGGTCGGCATGCTGATGATCCTGTCGCAGATCTTGTAGCCATGTGAAGGTCACCCTCGATCTCGATCAACTCCTCGCCGACCACCGCATCTCACAGGACGAGTACGAGCGTCTCGCGAGCCTCGCGGCGCGCGACACCGCGTCCCTGGCGCTGAACATCCTGGTCGCCTTCGGAGTCGTGGCCGTGGCGGGGGCGACGATCGCGCTCCTCAAGTCTGCGTCGGTGACGACGGTGCTCGGCGTCGGCCTCGCTGCGGCGGGACTCGGCGCCGATCGCGTCGCCGCCGAGCGATGGCAGCCGCTCGGAACGATCCTGCTGCTGGTCGGCAGCCTGACGGCGGCGGGTGGCGTGGTGGCGACGAGCGAGGGAGCGCCGCTCGCGTGGGCGGCGCTCGCCGTCGGCTTCGGCGCGATGGCGCTCGTGGCGCGCAGCGGGTTCCTCGCGGCGCTCTCGCCGCTGGCGCTGCTGGCGGCGTCGGGCGGTCGCGGCGGCTACGAGCACGCGCTCTACTGGCTGGGCGTCGAGCAGCCGCTGATGACGATCGTCCTCTTCGGTGGGCTCGCGGCGCTCGCGCACTGGTGGTCGCTGGGCGTGCCGCCGGAACGGGGTCGTCTCGTCACGATCTTCGCGCGGACGTGTCTGTTCGTCGTGAACCTCGGCTTCTGGATCGGATCGCTCTGGGGCGACGCGCTCCATCGCCGTGGCGCTTCCGTCGAGCGCTGGACGCCGGTCGTGCCCGACTGGGTGTTCGTCATCGCGTGGGCGGTTTCGCTGGTCGCCGCCGGCGTGTGGGCCGCGCGGCGGAATCAGCGGGCGGTGGTCAACATCGTCACGGTCTTCGCGGCGATCCACTTCTACACCCAGTACTTCGAACGCCTCGGCGCCACGCCGGGGTCCGTCCTCGTCGCGGGGCTGCTGGTGCTCGCCCTCGCCGTCGTCCTGATCCGCTACAATCGCCGCCCCCATTGACCGCCCCGACCGGCCGTGGCTATGCCCGCAAGAGGTGATGCAGGACTTCGGACGCACCCTGATCGTGCTCGGCGCGGTGGTGGTCCTGGTGGGGCTCGGCCTGCTCCTGGCCGATCGCATTCCGTGGCTCGGCCGCCTGCCCGGTGACATCGTGGTACGCAGAGAGCACGGCACCTTCTACTTCCCTATCGTCACCTCGATCGTCGTCAGCCTGGTCCTGACCCTGCTGCTGAACCTCTTCTTTCGGCGCTAGCTTCGTATTTTCAATGGGTTAGCCCCGGAGAGGTCGCCTTGCCTTCGGGGGGGGCGATCCCTATCATTCGGCGGTCCATGCCTGCTGAGCCCGACTCGACGCCCGACCGGGGGCTTGCCCCCGAGGTGCGTCGCCGCCGCCGTGAGGGCTGGATCATCCTGGCGACCTCGCTGGCCGTGGTGGCGTTCGCCCTGGTGGAGATCCGGTTGCCGCTGGCGACCGAGAGCTCCTCGCTGGGGACCGACGCGATCCTCGTCGCCCTCATCAACCTCAACCTGATCCTCCTCGTCCTGCTCGTGTTCCTGGTCGGGCGGAACATCGTCAAGCTGATCCTCGATCGACGCCGCCGCATCCTCGGTTCGCACCTCAGGACGCGGCTGGTCGTGGCCTTCGTCGCGATTGCCCTGCTCCCCGCCACCCTGATGTTCGCGGTCGCCATGTCGTTCGTCGGGAACTCGATCGAGAACTGGTTCAACGGGCAGGTCGAGAGCGCGCTCGAAGGATCCCTCGACGTCGTCCACGCCTACTACGAGGACCTGGGTTCGACGGCGCTCGGGTTCGCGCGCCGGACGGCCGAGGCCGTCGCGCGGGACAAGCTCACCGAGCCCGGGAAGAAGGACGCCCTGAAGGCGCTCCTCGCCAATCTCCGCGAGACGTACCAGCTCGATCTCGTCGAGGTGTTCGTCACCGGCCACCCACTCGGGCGCGCGCGGCGCACCGACCTCCCGGACGGCAAGCTCGGGCTCGATCCGTGGAGCGAGCTGGTGCGCCGGGCAGCGAAGGGCGAGGACGGGACGGCGGTCGATCCGGTGGGCGAGGGCGACATGATCCGCGCCGCCACGCCCATCATCGTCGACGGTGCACCGGCGGGCGTCGTCGTGGTGGACGAGTACGTGCCGCGCAGCGTGGTGAAGCGGCGCGAGGCCATCGACCGCTCCTTCGGCGAGTTCCTGCGATTGAAGATCCAGCGCCGGCCGATCCAGACGGCCTACACGATCACGCTGTCGCTCGTCGTGCTCGTCGTGCTGTTCTCCGCCACCTGGGTCGGGTTCTACGTCGCGCGCGGCATCACCGTGCCGTTGCAGCGACTCGCCGAGGGCACTCGGGCGGTCGCGCAGGGCGACCTCGACACCACCCTCGAGGGCGCGGGCGACGACGAGATCGGGACGCTCGTCGGCGCCTTCAACCGCATGACGCAGGATCTCAAGACCAGCCGGACCGAGCTGGACAGCCGGCGGCGGTACCTCGAGATCGTGCTCGCGAACATCACGGCCGGCGTGGTGTCGACGGACGCATCGGGCCGCGTCACCACGATGAACCAGGCGGCGTCCGAGCTGCTCGGCACCACGGCGGGCGCGTCGCTGGGGCGTACGATCACCGACGTGTGTGCCGGGGACGAGTGCGCCGAGGTGCGCCAGCTGGTCACCGACCTGCTCGAGGCGCCGACCCGGGCGCCGGCCCTGAGCCTCGGATCGCGCGACCGCCGCCGCGGCTGGGGGCCGGCACTCGAGCGCCAGCTCTCGATCGCCCGCGACGGGCAGGACGTCGCGGTGCTCGCGACCGGCACGCGGCTCCTGGACGAATCGGGTAGCCCGCAGGGCGTCGTGCTGTTCCTCGAGGACGTCACCCACCTGCTGCGTGTCCAGAAGATGGAAGCGTGGCGCGAGGTCGCCCGGCGGATCGCGCACGAGATCAAGAACCCGCTCACGCCGATCCAGCTCGCGGCGCAGCGCCTGCGTCGCCGCTACGCCACCCAGCTGCGCGACGGCGGCGGCGTCCTCGACGACTGCACGCGGACCATCATCCAGCAGGTCGAGGAGCTGAAGACGCTGGTGAACGAGTTCTCGACCTTTGCGCGCATGCCGGCCGGCGTGCACACGCCGCAGGACCTGAACGCGCTCGTCGAGGAGGCGGTCGTGCTCTTCCGCGAGGCCCATCGCGAGGTCGAGTTCGTGTTCGAGCCGACGCCCGACCTCCCGGTCCTGGACATCGACCGCGAGGGCGTGAAGCGCGCCGTCATCAACATCCTCGACAACGCGGTGGCCGCGGTCGCGCTGCGGCGCAACCTGAAGGCGGACGAGCGCCGCCGGGTCGAGGTGCGCACCGCGACCGATCCGGGCTTCGGCATCGTGCGGCTCGAGATCGCCGACAACGGCGTCGGCGTGCCGCCGGAGGTGAAGGCGCGGCTCTTCGAGCCGTACTTCTCCACCAAACGGGACGGGACGGGGCTCGGGCTCGCCATCGTGTCGGCGATCGTCGCCGATCACAACGGGTTCATCCGGGTGCGGGACAACGCTCCGCACGGCTGTCGATTCATCATGGAGTTCCCGGTGCAGCGTCAGGCCGCGCAGCTCGCGGCCGAGGCGCGCCTCGGGGCGTACGGACGCGGGTAGCACGCGGAGGGGAGGCCCAGACATGGCTGACACGATTCTGGTCGTCGACGACGAGGAGAACATCCGCCACTCGCTGCGTGGCGTGTTGCAGGACGAGGGGTACGACGTGCTCGAGGCCGAGAACGGCCGCGACGCGCTCGCGATGCTCGGACACACGGTGCCGCGGCTGGCGATCGTCGACGTGTGGATGCCGGAGATGGACGGCATCGAGCTGGTGCAGCGCATGCGGCACGCCGCCCCGCGGGTGCCGATCGTCGTGATCTCCGGCCACGGATCGATCGAGACGGCCGTGCGCGCGATCCGCCTCGGCGCGACCGACTTCCTGGAGAAGCCCTTCCAGCTGGACGCGCTGCTTCAGGTCGTGAATCGCGCCCTCGGGGACGAGCCCGCTCCGGTCGGCGCCGACGAGCCGGCGCTGGCGCCGGGCGCGCACGTCGCCCCGCCGCGCGAGCTGGCGCAGCGGACGATCGCTCGCAGCGTGGTCGTGAACGGGCAGGGGCTCCACTCCGGCGCCCGCACCGGACTGATCCTCCAGCCACTTCCGCCCGGGAGCGGCATCGTCTTCGGCAGCATCCTCTCCGGCGACACCGTCCCCGCCCTGATCGATTACGTCGACTCGACGGGCTACGCCACGACGCTCTCGCGTGGCGACATGGTGGCTAAGACGGTCGAGCACCTGCTCGCGACGCTGCACGCGTACGGCATCACGAACCTGCTCGTGAAGATGCAGACCGAGGTGCCGATCCTCGACGGCTCCGCGCTCGACCTCTGTGCGCTGATCGAGGAAGGTGGCGTGGCCGATCAGCCCGCCGGCCTGGAAGAGCTGGTCATCGATCGCCGCTACGCGGTCGGGTCCGACGAGCCGGGACGCAAGGGCATCGCCATCGAGCCCGCCGATGCATTCGAGGTGCACTACACGCTCGACTATCCGGCTCCCATCGGGCGACAGGAGTTCACCTTCCGTCTGGGATCGTCCGAGGATTTCAAGCGGGAGATCGCGCCGGCGCGCACCTTCGGGTTCGTGAAGGAGATCGAGACGCTCGAGCAGATGGGCCTCGCGAACGGCGGGCGTCTGAACAACTTCATCCTGGTCGGCGAGGAGGGCGTGGTGAACGCGCCGCTCCGCTTCCCCGACGAATTCGTCCGCCACAAGATCCTCGACATCCTCGGTGACTTCTATCTCCTCGGACGGCCGATCCGCGGGCGCGTCGTGGCACGCATGACCGGGCACTCGGACAACGCCGCCCTGCTTCGCCTGCTGCGCGAGCGGTTCGGGCTTCCCGGCTCGATCGCGTAGCGACTGACGGAGCGCACGGCGTCTGGGTGACGTCGCGCGGTCGCGTCGCGCGCACGATTGTGCGTCGGCGAGCGCGCGTGGCCGCGGGACGTGGCGCGCGGCGACTGGAACGCGGGTTGCTCTCCGCCCCGTATGCGCCGGGCGTGGGGGATGGTGGCCGTGGGGGTGCTCGTGGCGACGCTCGCGGGCGCGGCACCGCCGGTCGAGCGCCCGCCACACCATCCGCACAAGCCGCACCCGCCGCGCGCGCCGTCGGGCGGCGGGGCGATCGACGACGGTCCGACGAACGTCCACCTGACGCCGAGTCAGGAGGTCGCGCTGCCGGGACGTGGGCTGGCGCTGGCCTGGTCGCCGGACGGACGTGCGCTCGCGGTCGGCGGGCACTTCCGCGAGCGGGCCAGCGGGCTGCGCTACGACACACGCATCTTCGACGTCGGCCGGAACGCGCTGGTGCGGAGCTTCGCGTGCCACCTCTACTGGGTGGTCGCGACGGCGTGGAGCGACAACCCGTTCGTCGGGTCGGTGGTGGCGGATGGCGGTGGGGATCACGCCGTCAAGGTCTGGGAGGCCGGTGGGCCAGGCAGCGTCACCTGCAAGCCGGGACAGGCGCGCGCGGCCGACGGGGCGCTCCGGGTCCTGCCGCACATCGACGGCTGGATCACCGCGCTTGCCTTCTCGCCCGACGGCCGCCTGCTCGCCGGCGTCGGCCGCGACCGGACGTTGCGCCTCTGGCAGCTCGAGCCGGGACCGCACCAGTGGGCGGTGGTGGCGCTCTGGGCGGACCCGACGGCCAAGGGGCTGTTGTCGGTCGACTGGACGCCGGACGGGCGGGCGCTCGTCACCGGGGATCGACGCGGGCAGGTGACGCGCTGGGACTTCGATCCTGCGACCGACCGGTGGGACACGGCGACCATCGCCGACTTCGTCTCGGTGGGGCACCAGCAGCAGGCGTGGTGGATCGCGTCGCATCCGGTCGAGACGACCCGCACCGCAGCCTGGCGCGATGCCGGCCACCGCGTGGTGTGGCGCGTGCGCATGGCGCCCGACGGGACGCGGGTCGCCGCCACCGGCGGCGACGGCGTGCTCTCCGTGCTCGACGTCGGCAGTGGGCGGCCGCTGCTGCGCATCGCGGCGCCGCGGGCGACGGCGCTGCACGGGCTCGACTGGAGTCCGGACGGCCTGCTGCTCGCCGCCGGCGCGGCCAATCACCGCATCTACGTCTTCGACGCCGGCACCGGCGCCCGCTGGGACACGCTCGTCGGGCACGACGACGTGGTGACTGCCGTCGTGTGGTCGCCCGACGGACGCACGCTGGCGAGCACGGCGGGCGGCCCGCTGCTCTCCGCCGCGACCGCCACCGTCTCGATCGGCCCGGATCAGCGCGTCCAGCTCTGGACGCCGGTGCCTTAGTACCGCTCCCTAGTGCTTGAGCCAGACCGCCGCGTCGTCGGTGAGGACGCGGAAGGTCATCGTCTCGACGAGATAGAGCCGGACGCTCGTGTCGGTGTGACTGCGGTACCCGATCGACAGGTCCTGGCCGACGCTCAGCCGATAGTCGCCGCCGCGGAGACTCACCACGATCGCGCCCTCGACCGCGGGCGCCCACACCACCGGGCCGCCGACGAGGTTCTGGACCAGCTTGAGCACCGGATACCCGTCGTCGGTCGCCTGCATCACCGCAGTCCAGCAGCGTGGGCCGAGACCGATGCCGTAGGGGCCGTCGACCCCGGCGGCGCGGAGCAGCCGCGTCGCCTCCGCGACGGCACTCGGGTAGGTCTCGGCGCTCTTCGGAATGGCGACGGGCTTGTGCGGCGAGCGCTGGATCGCGCCCGCAATCCCACCAGGACCGTACCCGTGGAAGACCGCATGGTCCTCGGCGCGCGCGATCTGCGTCGCGGCGGCGATCAGCGGCTCCAGGTCGGGATCCTCGGCGCCACGGCCGACCGCCTCCAACTCGGCGCGCGAGAGGTCGAACGTCGCGCGCAGCTCGACCAGCGGCTGCACCTGGCGCGTCCACGCGTCGACGCCGTCGGCGGGCTTGGTGCGGACGGGGAGGACGCGCCCGAGGTTGACGGCGGCGGCCTGCCAGCCGAGCGGCCCCTCGAAGTCGACGAGCTTGCGGGCGGCGAGATTGAGGGTGAGGACGCGCTTCGCCTCGTCGTCGATGGCGGACCAGGCGGCGTCGGAGATGGGCGCGAGGGACCGGTACAGATCAGCCATCGGCCCGGCCCGTCCCTTTGAGGCTGCCGATGCCGAGCGACTCGTCGCCGCTGTGCGCCGCGGCGCCGTGTCCGGCGCCGTGCCCCTCGTCGGTGACGATGGGGCCGCTGGCGAACAGGTGGTCCCGCAGTTGGCGGTCGAACGCCGGGTCCCGCCGACGGATCCACTCGAGCACCATGCTCGCGTGCTCCTTCTCCTCGTCCCGGTTGTGGGCGAGGATATCCTTCAGCTCGGCGTCGTTGGCGGCATCGATGCGCTGGTCGTACCAGTCGACGGCCTCCAGCTCCTCCGCGAGTGACATGAACGCGCGGTGGTGGTCGGCGGTCTCCGGACGGATGCGATCGATCGACTCGTGCCAGGCGTCGCTGGATGCGGCCATCTACGGTCCTCCCGAACGAATTCAAAGCACGGCCGCACGGCGGCGGCAATCGGGTCCGCGGTCAACTCCGCGCGAAGGGGTCGTCGACGACGAAGCGCCAGGTGCCGTCGGCCTGGCGGCGGACGACCTCGAGCGCCTTGCCGGCGAGCGGTTCGGGGGCGGTCTGCCGCCAGTCGTTGTAGAGGATGGCGAGATCGTCGCCGGCATGGATCACCTTGACGACGTGCATCTCGATGCGCGGCTTGGCTGCGAGGAAACCCGCCAGGCCCTCGCGGATGGCGGCGGTGCCGACGAGCGGGGCTGCGCCGGGCACGAACGCGAGCGCGGCGCCGGGCTCGTAGAGCCCGACCAGTGCGTCGAGATTTCCCGTGTTCACGTACTCGCCGAAGAGCCGGTCGACGTCTTCCGGACTGCGTGCCGCCATCGGGGCACCTCCCGGCGCCGGCCTAGCAGGAGGTCGCGGAGGTGCCAAGAGGGGCGAGGGTGGCGAGGTGGTCGCGCAGCCGCTAGAACGGACCACGATGCGTGGGTTCGGAGCGGTCGCGCTCGCCAACATGGAATACGTCGCCGAGCAGTATCGGCGCTGGAAGGCCGACCCGGACGCGGTCGACGAGCAGTGGGCGGCGTTCTTCGCCGGCTTCGAGCTGGGCGCCGACGGCGCCGCGGTCGACGGCGACGGGCTCGTCGCTCCGGGCGCCGTCGCCGACGCCCAGCCCGGCCCCCAGCTTCAGCGTCGTCGACCTGGTGCACACCTACCGCGAGCTCGGTCACCTGGTCGCCCATCTGAACCCGCTCGCGCGAACCGCCGGCCGGACATCCGCTGCTCGAGCCCGCCGAGTTCGGCTTCGGCGACGCCGACCTCGACCGGGTCGTCGACGCCGGCAGCTTCGGCGGCGGCGGCGGCGATGACGCTGCGCGAGCTGATCGCGCGCGCTGCAGGCGACCTACTGCGGCACGCTCGGCGTCGAGTACATGCACATCCCGGACACGCGAGCAGCGCCTCTGGCTGCAGGAGCGCATGGAGCCGACGCTGAACCACCCGGAGCTCGCCGGCGGACGAGCGGCTGCGCATCCTCGACGACCTGATCGCGGCCGAGGGCTTCGAGCAGTTCCTGCACGTCAAGCTATCCGTCGGCAGAAGCGCTTCTCGCTCGAGGGCGGCGAGTCGCTGATCCCGCTGCTCGACACGCTGGTCGAGGACGGCGGCGACGCTCGGCGTCGAGGAGATCGTCATCGGCATGCCGCACCGCGGCCGCCTGAACGTGCTCGCCAACGTCCTGCGCAAGCCGCTACGAGATGATCTTCGCCGAGTTCGAGGGCACGCTGCTCGCCGCGCGAGGTCCACGGGCGACGGCGACGTGAAGTACCACCTCGGCTACTCGCGCGACCACGACGACGCGCGCCGGCCGCACGCGTGCACCTCTCGCTGCAGCTGCAACCCGAGCCACCTCGAGGTCGTCAACCCGGTCGTCGAGGGCATCGTGCGCGCCAAGCAGGACCACCGCCGCGACGCGCGAGCGCGCGCACGGTCGTGCCGGTGCTGATCCACGGCGACGCGGCGTTCACCGGGCAGGGCGTCGTCTCCGAGACGCTCTGGCTCTCCGAGCTGCGCCGGCTACCGCACCGGCGGCACGATCCACATCATCGTCAACAACCAGATCGGCTTCACCACGTCGCCCGAGGACTACCGCTTCACGCCGCTACCCGAGCGACGTCGCCAAGATCATCCAGGCGCCGGTCTTCCACGTGAACGGCGACGACCCCGAGGCGGCCGTGCAGGCGGCGCGGCTCGCGATCGCCTTCCGCGCAGCAGTTCAAGAAGGACGTCATCATCGACCTCGTCTGCTACCGCCGCCACGGCCACAACGAGCTCGACGACCCGACCTTCACGCAGCCGGTGATGTACCGCGACGATCGCCGCGCACCCGACCGCCGCGCGAGCAGCTACGCGCGAGCGGCTCGTGGCCGACGGGCGTCGTGCACGACGCCGGAGGTCGAGCGCCGGATCGCCGAGTTCCGCGAGCTGCTCGACGACGCGCAGAGCTACGCGCGCGACTTCATGCCGCGCCAGCAGGTGTTCGCGTTCGGCGGCGTGTGGAAGGGCTTCAGCTGGGCGGGCGACGACTGGGGCGCCGCACACCGCCGTCCCGCGCGACCGTGCTGACCGAGATCGCCGGCGGCGTTCACCCGCGTCCCGCCGGGCTTCGACGCCGCACCCGAAGGTCGCCAAGCTGATCGAGCAGCGCGCGGCGATGGTGACGCCAGGACGAGCGCGATCGACTGGGGCTGCGCGCGAGGTGCTGGCGTTCGGCTCGCTCCTGCTCGAGGGCACGCACGGTGCGCCTGAGCGGTCAGGACACCGGCCGCGGCACGTTCAGCCACCGCCACGCCGTGCTGCACGACGTCGAGACCGGCGCCGCGCTACGTGCCGCTCGAGCACCTCCGCGCCGAGCAGGGCCGGTTCGAGATCATCGACAGCATGCTCTCCGAGGCCGCGGTGCTCGGCTTCGAGTACGGCTACAGCCCTCGCCGATCCGCGCACGCTGGTCGTCGTGGGAGGCGCAGTTCGGCGACTTCGCCAACGGCGCGCAGGTCGATCATCGACCAGTTCATCGCCAGCGCCGAGTCGAAGTGGCAGCGCATGAGCGGCCTCGTGCTGCTGCTGCCGCACGGCTACGAGGGGCAGGGGCCGGAGCACTCGAGCGCGCGGCTCGAGCGCTTCCTGCAGCTCTGCGCCGAGGACAACATGCAGGTCGTGCAACCTGACGACGCCGGCGCAGTACTTCCACGCGCTGCGCCGCCAGATGCACCGCACCTTCCGCAAGCCGCTGGTCGTCATGAGCCCGAAGAGCCTGCTGCGGCACAAGCTCGCGGTCTCGCCGCTCGCCGAGCTTCACCGACGGCACGTTCCAGCCCGTGCTCGACGATCCCGCGCTCGGGATGCGCCCGAGGCCGGCGTCCGCTCGATCCGGCGCGCGTCACGCGCTGCTCCTCGCAGCGGCAAGGTCTACTACGCGCTGCTGGCGGGACGGCGCGAGCGCGCGCTCGACGTCGGTCGGCGCTCGTGCGGGTCGAGCAGCTCTACCCGTTCCCGCGCGCCGAGCTGGCCGCGGCCTTCGCGCCGCTATCCCGAACGCGCGCGAGATCGCGTGGGTGCAGGAGGAGCCGGGGAACATGGGGGCGTGGCAGTTCATCGAGCCGCGACTCCGGCGCATCCTGCCGGGCGGCGTCCCGCTCGACTACGTGGGCCGCCCCGAGGCGGCCAGTCCGGCGACCGGATCGTACAAGGTCCATCAGGCCGAAGAGGCCGAGCTGGCGCAGCGTGCGTTCGGGCGCTGGGACCGGTCGGCCGCCGGGGAGGGGTGATCGCGCATGGCCGTCGAGGTGAAGGTGCCGCCGCTCGGCGAGTCGATCACGGAGGGAGCCATCGTCCGGTGGGTGAAGGCCGACGGCGAGACCGTCGCAGGACGAGGTGCTGCTCGAGCTCGAGACCGACAAGGCGAGCGTCGAGATCGCGCGCCGAGCGCCGGGCGTGCTCACGATCGCCAAGCCGGAGGGCGAGACGGTCACCGTCGGCGACGTGGTCGCGCGCATCGACGAGGCCGGCGCGGCCGCGGCGTCGCCGCCGGCGCCGGCCGCGCCGCCGCGCCGCCGCGCGACCGCGCCGGCCCGCGCCGGCGCCATCGCCAGCACCGGCAGCCCAGCGCGCCGGCGGCGTGGCGGCCGCTCAGCCCGGCGGTCCGCCGGCTGATCGACCGAGCACCAGCTCGACCCGGCGAGCATCCCGGCCACGGGCAAGGGCGGGCGGCTGACCAAGGAGGACGTCCTCGCGCACCTCGAGCGGGCAGCCCCCGGCGGCCGCCGCGCCCGAGCCCGCGCGCCCGTCGCGGCCGACGCTCGTGCCCGCCGCGGCGCCGGCGACCGTCCCGTCCGTGAACGCCGAGGGCGAGGAGCGGGTGCCGATGACGCGCATCCGCAAGCGCATCGCCGAGCGCCTCGTGCAGGCGCAGCACACCGCGGCGATCCTGACCACGTTCAACGAGATCGACATGAGCGCGCGTGATGGCGCTGCGCGCGCGGCACAAGGAGCGCTTCGAGGCCGAGCACGGCGTCGGCGCTCGGCTTCATGTCGTTCTTCGCCCGCGCCTGCGTGCTGGCGCTGCGCGACGTGCCGGTGGTCAACGCCGAGATCCGCGGCACGGACATCGTCTACAAGCACGTCGTCCACCTCGGGCGTCGCGGTCGGCACCGAGCGCGGCCTGGTCGTGCCGGTCGTGCGCGACGCCGACCGGCTCGTCGTTCGCCGACATCGAGCGCGAGATCGCGCGCCTCGCCGGCGCTGGCGCGCGACAACAAGCTCGTCGCTCGACGACCTCGCCGGCGGCACGTTCACGATCTCCAACGGCGGCGTCTACGGCTCGCTGCTGTCGACGCCGATCCTGAACCCGCCGCAGAGCGGCATCCTCGGCATGCACAAGATCGAGAAGCGGCCGGTCGTCGTCGACGACCAGGTCGTCGATCCGGCCGATGATGTACGTCGCGCTCTCCTACGACCACCGCCTCGTCGACGGCGAGCAGGCGGTGACCTTCCTGGTGCGGGTGAAGGAGCGGCTCGAGGATCCCGAGCGCGTGCTGCTCGCGTCTGAGCGCGTGCATGGCGAGACCGCGTTCGACCTCGTCGTCATCGGCTCCGGCCCCGGCGGCTACGTCGCCGCGATCCGCGCCGCGCAGCTCGGCATGCGGGTCGCCTGCGTCGAGAAGTACCCGACGCTCGGCGGCACCTGCCTCAACGTCGGCTGCATCCCGAGCAAGGCGCTGCTCGACTCGAGCGAGCACTTCGCGCAGGCGCGCCACGGCCTCGCCGCGCACGGCATCACAGGCCAGCGGCGTCGACGCTCGACCTGCCGGCCATGATGGCGCGCAAGGACCAGGTCGTGCGCGGGCTCACGCGGGGCGTCGACGGCCTGTTCAAGAAGAACAAGGTCGAGTCGGTGCGCGGGGACCGGCGCGGCTCGTCGGCGCCCGGCCGGGTCGAGGTGACGCGGCGCGGCGGGCGAGCGCAGACGCTCGACGACGGCGCGCATCCTGATCGCGACCGGCAGCGAGCCGATCGCCGCTGCCGGGGCTCGCCGTTCGACGGCGAGCGCATCGTCAGCTCGACCGAGGCGCTGGCGCTGCCGCGCGGTGCCGCGAGCGGCTGCTCGTCGTCGGCGCCGGCGCGATCGGGCTCGAGCTGGGCTCGGTGTGGAGGCGGCTCGGCGCCGAGGTCACCGTGGTCGAGTTCCTGGACCGCGATCGTGCCGGGGATGGACCGGGCGATGGGCGCGCATGCTGCAGCGGGCGCTCGAGAAGCAGGGGCATGCGCGTTCCGGCTCGAGACGCGGCGCGACGGGCGCGAGCGTCGACGGCGACGGCGTGCGCGTCACCGTCGAGTCGGGCGGCGAGCGCACGCGACCGAGGACGCGCGACGTCGCTGCTGGTCGCGGTCGGGCGGCGGCCGTACACCGACGGGCCTCGGCGCGCGCGAGCTCGGCGTGCGCGTTCGACGAGCGCGGCCGCATCGTGGTGGACGAGCGCTTCGAGACCAGCGTGCCCGGCATCTTCGCGATCGGCGACGTCATCCCGGGACCGATGCTCGCGCACAAGGCGCGAGGAGGAGGGCGTCGCCGCGGTCGAGCGCATGGCCGGCCAGGCCGGGCACGTGAACTACGACGCGATTCCCAACGTCGTCTACACCTGGCCCGAGCTGGCGAGCGTCGGGCTCTCCGAGGAGGAGGCGAAGGAGCGGGCCTCGCGGTCGCGGTCGGCACCTTCCCGTTCCTGGCCAACGGCCGCGCGCGCTGCATGGGCGAGACGGAGGGCGCGGTGAAGATCCTCGCCGACGCGCGCACCGACCGCGTCGCTCGGCGTGCACATCGTCGGCCCGCGCGCCTCCGACCTGATCGCCGAGGCCGCGCTGGCGATGGAGTTCGGGGCCAGCGCCGAGGACATCGGCCGCTCGGTCGCACGCGCACCCGACGCTGCCCGAGGCGGTGAAGGAAGCGGCGCTCGCCGTGGCGAAGCGGGCCATCCACATCTAGGTTGGGCGCACGGCGCCAGCCGTGGTAGCCGTACCCATGCGCCGTCTCGCCGTCCTGGTACTGGTGCTGCTCGCGGCAGCGTCCCCCGCGCGTGCCGTCGTGCTCTGGGAGGGCTCGGGCGGCTGGAACTTCGGCGGGACCAACAGCTTCGGTGGCCTGACGCAGCCGTCTAACCCGCCCGCCCTCGTGACCAGCGTCGGGGACTTCTCCAACGGAGGCGCGCTCTGCCCCCCGCTCGATACGCCCGACTACATCTGCGGCTACTACTACGGCGAATCCGACCTGGTTGGCTTCCCCGGCGGGTTGATCACGCTGCGCGCGAGCGCCCGCCTGCGGATGAAGAACGCGACCGGCGTCGGCTTCGTGAAGCTCGTCTACGGCGGCGCGCGGGCGACGATCGTCGGGCTCGCCTTCAGCTCGGTTGCGGCGCCGGTCTCGCAGGTGTTCTTCAACTTCGGCCTCCACGGGACGCGCCTCGAGTCGACCACCAACGGCGGGGTCACCGTCGTGGGGACGGGCGTCGCCTTCCTGTCTGCCGACGAGCAGCACTTCGTCCAATGCTTCGCCGACGTGTGCCCGCCGATCAAGGTGAATGTCTCGAGCCGCTGGGACCCCGGCGCGCCGGGCGGCACGGCCTTTCTGATCGACCTGCGTGCCGACGCGAACATCACGGCGCCGCTCGGCGCCCACTTCGATGCCGAGGCGGTCGCCGACTACAGGGACACGCTCGAGCTGCTCTCCCTCGAGCCCAAGGACGCGAATGGAGACACGGTCCCGGGCGTCTCGCTGGTCATCAAGGACAACCAGGGCCAGCCGATCTACACGTTCCCGAACACGCCGCCGGCCGTCACCACCACTACTACGCTCCCGGGCGGCGCCGTGACGACCACGACGCTCCCGGCGGAGTGCGCTCCCGGCGCAACCTTCAGCTCGGTCGAGTGCCGCCTCGCGAAGCTCCTCCATGCGGTGGCGGCGACGGCCGACGGGCCGCTCGAGTCGAAGCTCACGGCCAAGGTCGGCGCGGCGCAGGAGGCGGTCACCACCGCCGATCAGCTGCGAGCCACCTCACCCAAGCGCTCGTCGAAGCGCATCGGCAAGGCGTTGAAGGCGCTCGCCGCCTACAAGAACGTGCTGAAGACGCCGGCCGCCAAGCGGGCACTCGATGCGGCCGCGCGGAGCGCGCTCGCCGCGCCGCTGGCGACGCTCCGCGCCGACCTGAAGGCACTCAGCGCCGCGCCCTGACCCGGGACGTCGCGTGGGGACCTTGCCACGAGCGGCCGACTCGTGACAGGTCCGGCTGCATCAGCAACGCTTGTCTCGACGTTAAGCGGATATACGGGAGCCGCACCTTGCGAGGACGCGCCGCGTCGAACATGATCTGAGCACCGCGGATGCCCCAGGTCTTCAAGCGCAGCACGAACACCCTCTCGCGCGTCAGCATCTTCGGGGCCGTGTTCTTCATCGGCGGGCTGCTGTGGGGACTCGCCGTCGTGAACCGCTCGTCGTACGTCACGCAGCAGGGCGTCGCGCGCGAGCAGCCGGTCCAGTTCAGCCACAAGCATCACGCCGGCGAGCTCGGGATCGACTGCCGCTACTGTCACACCTCGGTCGAGCGCGCCGCCGTACGCCGGCGTGCCGCCGACCAAGACGTGCATGAACTGTCACTCGCAGATCTGGACCGACAGCCCGATGCTCGAACCGGTGCGCGCCAGCTGGCGGACCGACCGGTCGATCGAGTGGATCAAGGTCAACGATCTGCCCGACTTCGTCTACTTCAACCACAGCATCCACGTGCAGAAGGGCGTCGGCTGCGTGAGCTGCCACGGGCGCATCGACCAGATGAATCTGATCTACCAGGCCGCATCGCTGCAGATGGAGTGGTGCCTCGACTGCCACCGCCACCCCGAGCGGTACGTCCGGCCGCGGGAGCAGGTGTTCAACATGGCGCTGGCAGCGCCGACCGACCAGGCCGACGCTCGGGCCGCGAGCTCGTGAAGGCGTACGACGTCCATCCGCGGACCGACTGCTCGACGTGCCATCGGTGAACGGAGCGACCCGGCGTGAACGAGACCCCCGCCCTCGACCTTGCCACCGTCCGCGCGAAGCTCGCCGGGGCGCTCGGGCCGCCAGCTGTGGCGCAGCCTCGACGAGCTGGCGGAGACGCCGGCGTTCGCCGCGTTCCTGGAGAACGAGTTTCCGCAGCACGCCGCGGCGCTCGCGTCCGCCGTCGATCGGCGCCACTTCCTCAAGCTGATGGGCGCGTCGCTCGGCCTCGCCGGCCTGAGCGCCTGCACGCAGCAGCCCGAGGAGAAGATCGTCCCGTACGTGAAGCAGCCCGAGCAGATCGTGCCGGGCGAGCCGCTCTTCTTCGCCACGGCGATGCCGCTCGGGGGCTTCGGCATCGGCGTGCTGGTCGAGAGCCACGTGGGCCGGCCGACGAAGGTGGAGGGGAACCCCGATCATCCGGCGAGTCTCGGCGCGACCGACTCCTGCGACGCAGGCGTCGGTCCTCGGCCTCTACGATCCCGACCGCTCGCAGGTCATCAGCAACGTGGGCGAGATCCGCACCTGGAGCGCGTTCGTCGACACGCTCAGGCGGCGCTCGGCGTCCAACGGGCACGCCGGGGTGCCGGCCTGCGCATCCTGACCGAGACGGTCACCTCGCCGACGCTCGCCGAGCAGCTGCCGAGGTTGCTGGCCGCCTTCCCGGAGGCGCGCTGGCATCAGTACGAGCCGTTCGGCCGCGACGGCGCGCGCGGCTCGGCGCGCAGCTCGCGTTCGGGCAGGCCGTCGAGACGCGCTACGATCTCGCCCGGGCGAGCGTGATCCTGTCGCTCGACGCCGACTTCCTCGGCGTCGGGCCCGGACGGCTGCGCTATGTGCGCGAGGTCAGCGCGGCGCCGTCGACCGGACGTGGCCGGCGGCGATGAACCGGCTCTACGTCGTCGAGAGCGCGCCGACGACGACCGGCGCGATGGCCGATCACCGCCTGCGCTGCGCGGCGAGTCGGAGGTCGAGGCGGTCGCGCGCGCCGTGGCGCGGGCTGCCGGCGTGGACGGCGTCGCGCCGGCCGACGCGCCCATCGACCGCGCACGCGAAGTGGATCGAGCGCCGTGGTGCGGACCTGCAGCGCCATCGTGGCTCGACCGTCGTCATCGCCGGCGAGCAGCAGCCGCCGGTCGTCCACGCGCTCGCGCACGCGATGAACGACGCGCTCGGCAACGTCGGCGCCACGGTCGTCTACACCGAGCCGGTCGAGGCGCGGCCCGTCGATCAGGGCGCGTCGCTGCGCGAGCTGGTGGCCGACATGGACGCGGGCGCGGTCGAGCTGCTGCTGATCCTCGGCGGCAACCCGGTCTTCACGGCGCCGGCCGACGTGCGCTTCGCCGAGCGCGCTCGCCAAGGTCGCCGCTGCGCGTCCACCTCGGCCTGTACGACGACGAGACCTCGCGAGCTCTGCCACTGGCACGTCCCCGAGGCGCATCCGCTCGAGGCGTGGAGCGACGTCCGCGCCTTCGACGGCACGGCGACCGATCATGCAGCCGCTGATCGCGCCGCTCTACGACGGCAAGACCGCGCACGAGGTGCTCGCCGTGCTCTCGGACCGGCCCGATCGCTCGCAGCTACGACCTGGTGCGCGAGCACTGGCACAGCACCGCTTCGCCGGCGCGACTTCGACGACTTCTGGCGCACGACGCTGCACGACGGCGTCGTCGCGGGACACCGCTGCCGCCGCCGTGCGGTCAGCGCTGCGGCCGGCGGCTGGGATCCGGGCGCCGACGCCGGCCGCGGCCGAGGGGCTCGAGATCGTCTTCCGCCCCGACCCGACATCTGCGACGGTCGCTTCGCGAACAACGGCTGGCTGCAGGAGCTGCCGAGGCCGCTGACCAAGCTGACCTGGGACAACGCCGCGCTCGTCGCGCCCGCGACCGCGGAGCGCCTCGGGCTCGCGAACGAGGCGTCGTCGAGCTCGTCGCACGACGGCCGCAGCGTCCGGGCGCCGGTGTGGATCGTGCCCGGGCACGCGCCGGACGCCGTCACGGTGCACCTCGGCTACGGCCGGCGCACGCGGCGGCCAGGTGGCGAACGGCGTCGGCTTCAACGCCTACGCGCTGCGCACCGCGGCGCGCCCGGTCGCGGCCGCGGGCTCGAGGTCCGGCCGACCGGCGACGTCTACCGCGCTCGCCTGCACGCAGGACCACCAGACGATGGAGGGCCGCCCGGTCGTGCGCGCGGGGACGCTCGAGGAGTACCGCGCGAATCCCGACGTTCGCGCGGGAGATGGCGAGGAGCCGCCGAAGGACCTCACGATGTACCCGCCGTGGGACTACAGCGGCTACGCGTGGGGCATGGCGATCGATCTCAGCGCCTGCATCGGCTGCAACGCGTGCGCGGTCGCCTGCCAGGCGGAGAACAACATCCCGGTCGTCGGCAAGGACCAGGTGGCCAAGCGGCCGCGAGATGCACTGGATCCGCGTCGACCGCTACTACGAGGGCGACCTCGACGACCCCGAGATCCACCACCAGCCGGTCCCCTGCATGCACTGCGAGAACGCGCCGTGCGAGGTCGTCTGCCCGGTGGACGCGACCGTGCACGACGGCGAGGGCCTGAACGAGATGGTCTACAACCGCTGCGTCGGCACGCGGTACTGCTCCAACAACTGCCCGTACAAGGTGCGGCGCTTCAACTTCTTCCTCTACCAGGACTGGACGACGCCCAGCGCTGCAAGATGCTGCGCAACCCGCGACGTCACGGTGCGCAGCCGCGGCGTCATGGAGAAGTGCACGTACTGCGTGCAGCGGATCAACCGCGCGCGCATCGCGGCCGAAGAGCGAGGGCCGGACGATCCGCGACGGCGAGGTCGTCACCGCCTGCCAGCAGGCCTGTCCGGCCGAGGCGATCGTCTTCGGCGACCTGAACGATCCGAAGAGCCGGGTCGCGCAGCTGAAGGCCGAGCCGCGCAACTACGCGCTGCTCGGCGAGCTCGAACACGCGGCCGCGCACGACGTACCTGGCCGGCGTGCGCAACCCGAACCCGGAGCTCGAGGGCGATGGCATGAGCACGGCAGACGCGCGCCGACGACGCGTGCCGCCGCGTCATCGAGCCCGGGCACACGTTCGCGCTCGGTCACCGACAAGATCAGCGGCGATCGTCCTCGAGCCGGACGACGCCGCGGTGCTGGTTCGTCGGCTTCGGCATCGGCTTCGCCCTGCTGATGCTGCTGCTCGTCGCGATCACGATACCTGCTCTTCCGGGGCATCGGCATCTGGGGCGTCAACATCCCCGTCGGCTGGGGCTTCGACATCATCAACTTCGTCTGGTGGATCGGCATCGGCCACGCCGGCACGCTGATCTCCGCCATCCTGCTGCTGCTGCGCCAGGAGTGGCGCACCTCGATCAACCGCTTCGCCGAGGCGATGACGCTCTTCGCCGTCGCCTGCGCCGGCCTGTATCCGGTGCTCCACATCGGCCGGCCGTGGCTCGTCTACTGGCTGCTTCCCGTACCCGAACACGATGGGCATGTGGCCGCAGTTCCGCAGCCCGCTGATCTGGGACGTGTTCGCGGTCTCGACCTACGCCACCGTCTCGCTGCTGTTCTGGTTCGTCGGCCTGATCCCCGACCTGGCGACGCTGCGCGACCGCTCGCCGAGCACGCGTCGGACGGATCGTCTACGGCATGCTGGCCATGGGCTGGCGCGGCTCGGCGCGGCACTGGCATCGCTACGAGACGGCGTACCTGCTGCTCGCCGGCCTCGCGACGCCGCTGGTGGTCTCGGTGCACACGATCGTCAGCTTCGACTTCGCCGTCGGCATCATCCCGGGCTGGCACGCGACGATCTTCCCGCCGTACTTCGTCGCCGGCGCCATCTTCGCCGGCTTCGCGATGGTGCTGACGCTGGCCATCCCGCTCCGCCGGGTCTACGGCCTCGAGGACTTCATCACCATGCGCCACCTCGACAACATGGCGCGCGTCATGCTCGCGACCGGCCTGATCGTCGCCTACGGCTACATGATGGAGGCCTTCATGGCCTGGTACAGCGGCAACCCGTACGAGCAGTTCATGATGACGAACCGCTTCACGGGCCCGTACGCGCGCATGTACTGGACGCTGATCCTCTGCAACGTGGTCGTGCCGCAGGTGCTCTGGTTCAAGGCGCGTGCGCTCGAGCCCCGCGGCGCTGTTCGTCGTCGCGATGTTCGTCAACGTCGGCATGTGGCTCGAGCGCTTCGTCATCATCGTCGTCAGCCTGTCGCGCGACTTCCTGCCGTCGTCGTGGGGAATGTACGCCGGACGCCGTGGGACTGGGCGATGTTCCTCGGCACGATCGGCCTCTTCCTCACGCTGCTCTTCCTCTTCATCCGCTTCCTGCCGATGATCTCGATCTTCGAGATGCGGACGCTGCTGCCCGGAGGCGCAGGTGCAGCGAGGAGCATCCGTGACGGCGCGGCCGCCGATCTACGGCCTGCTGGCCGAGTTCGACAGCCCGACCGAGCTGACCGCGCGCGGTCCGGGCGTCCAAGGAGGCCGGGTTCCGCCGCATGGACGCGTTCACGCCCGTATCCCGATCGAGGAGGTGAGCGAGGCGATCGAGGAGGAGCACAGCCGGCTGCCGCTGATGGTGCTGATCGGTGGCATCGTCGGGGGCATCGGCGGCTTCCGCCTCTGCTACTGGACCTCGGTCATCGACTACCCGCTCAACGTCGGCGGCCGGCCGCTCAACAGCTGGCCGTCGTTCATCCCGATCACCTTCGAGTGCACGATCCTCGGCGCGGCGCTGTCGACGGTGTTCGGCATGCTCGCGCTGAACGGCCTGCCGATGCCGTACCACCCGGTGTTCAACGTCCCGCGCTTCGCGCTCGCGTCCCGCGACCGCTTCTTCCTCTGCATCGAGGCGACGGACCCGCAGTTCGACCGCGACGCGACGCGCCGTTTCCTCGAGCGGCTGGCGCCGCGCGACGTCTCGCGAGGTGGAGCACTGATGCGGGCCGCCCCGCCCGTCGTCCTCGCTGGCTGGCCGCCGCGCTCGCGGCCGGCTGTCGCAGGACATGCAGGATCAGCCGAAGTACAAGCCGCTGGGGCGGAGCGACTTCTTCGCCGACGACCGCGACGCGCGCCCGCTGGTGGCCGACACCGTCGCGCGCGGGCACCGTCGACGACGACACCTCGTTCATGACCGGGAAGAAGGGCGGCCAGCCGGTGGCGACGGCGCCGATCGCGGCGACGGCCGCGACGCTCGCGCGCGGGCGCGAGCGCTTCGACATCTACTGCGCGCCCTGCCACGACCGCGTCGGGACCGGCGAACGGGATGATCGTGCAGCGCGGCTTCAGGCAGCCGCCGTCGTTCCACATCGACCGGCTGCGCGCGGCGCCCGACGGCTACTTCTTCGACGTCATCAGCAACGGCTTCGGCGTCATGCCGAACTACGCGCAGCAGGTGCCGGTCGCCGACCGCTGGGCGATCGCGCTCTACGTCCGCGCGTTGCAGCTGAGCCAGCGCGCGACGCTCGCCGAGGTGCCCGCCGCGGAGCGGCCGGCCGCTGGAGGCAGCGCTGAGCATGCGAGCGCCTGCTGCTGCCGACCGAGCACCCGCTTCGCCGCCTGCAGCGGAGCGCGCTTCGCCCGTCGGGGTGGTGGCGCTGGCCTTCTCGCTCCTCGGCGCGGTGTTCGACCCGACGCAGTTCCTCCGCTCGTACCTGGTCGCCTTCCTCTTCTGGGTCGGGATCGCGCTCGGCTGCATGGCGCTCCTGATGATCCACCACGTCACCGGCGGCGCGTGGGGCGCCGTGATCCGCCGGCTGCTCGAGGCGGGCGTCCGCACGCTGCCGCTGATGGCGCTGCTCTTCCTGCCGATCGCGTTCGGCACCGCGCGGCTCTACGAGTGGGCGCAGCCGGAGCACGTCGCGCACGACCCGCTGCTGCAGCACAAGGCCCCCTACCTGAACGTCCCGTTCTTCCTCGCCCGCGCCGTCTTCTACTTCGTGGCGTGGATCCTGATGGCGCGCTTCCTCACGCGCTGGTCGCGTCGAGCAGGACGACACCACGCGATGCCGCTCCGGGCGACGAAGCTCGCAGCTGCTCAGCCGCGGCGGCCTCCTGCTGCTCGGCCTCACGATGACCTTCGCCTCGATCGACTGGATGATGTCGCTCGAGCCGCACTGGTTCTCGACGATCTACGGCGTGATCTTCATGGTGGGCGGCGGCGCTCAGCGCCTTCGCGTTCGTGATCCCGGTCACCGCGTCGCTGGCCGACGCGGGGCCCGCTCGAGGGCGTTCTCGAGCGCGACGACTTCCACGACCTCGGCAAGCTCATGCTCGCCTTCGTGATGCTGTGGGCCTACTTCGCCTTCTCGCAGTTCCTGATCATCTGGTCGGCCAATCTCCCGGAGGAGATCCCCTGGTACCTGAAGCGGTTCCAGGGCGGCTGGCAGTGCGGTGGCGCTCGGGCTCGTCGCGGTCCACTTCGTGCTGCCGTTCGTCCTGCTGCTGTCGCGCGACGTGAAGCGCAACGCGCGGCGGGCTGGCGGCGGTCGCGATGGTGCTGTTCGTCGTCGCGCTTCGTCGACCTGTTCTGGATGCTCGTGCCCGCGTTCCACCCCGAGGGCGTCCACTGCTCGTGGCTCGACGTCGCGACGGTCGTCGGCGTCGGCGGCGTGTGGATCGCGATCTTCGTCCGGCAGCCTCGACGGCCGAGCCGCTGATGCCGCGTGCACGATCCGCGCATTCGAGGAGGCGGCGTGAGCGACGCTCCACATCGGGCACGAGCCGCGGGACGTCGACCATGCGGCCCGTGCTCGTCGCCGGAGCCGGCGTCCTCGCGCTCGTGGTCGTTCACGTTCGTGGCGATGTGGCTCCTCCTCGGATTCCTGGTGCGTCGCGAGGCGGCGCGCGAGCCCGCCCGCGAGCCCGCTGGCCGCGACCTACGGCCGCAGGGAGCCGCCGGCGCCGCGCCTGCAGACGCATCCGGCGCGGGACCTCGCGGAGCTGCGCGCCGAGGAGGCCGACCTGCTCGGCGGCTACGGCTGGGTCGACCGGCGCGGCGGGCGCGTCCGCATCCCGATCGAGCGCGCGATGGAGCTCTGGCGCCGCCCAGCGCGGAGGGACGAAGTGACGCGCGCGGCGATCCTGCTGCTCGCGCTGGCGCTTCCGGGCGTGGTGCGCGGCCGAGCTGGCGCCGCAGGCGTCGGTCGAGACCGGCGCGCCCGGCGGCGCTCCGCGACGTCGGCATCGACCAGCGCCTCGGCGCACAGCTGCCGCTCGACCTCGCGCTTCCGCGACGAGGACGGGCGAGACGGTCACGCTCGGCCAGTACTTCGGGCAGAAGCCGGTCGTGCTGGTGCCTGCCTACTACGAGTGCCCGATGCTCTGCACGCTGGTCCTGAACGGGCTCGCGAGCGCGCTCCGGGCGCTCGCCTTCGACGCCGGCAAGGAGTTCAACGTCGTCGTCGTCAGCTTCGATCCCGCGCGACACGAGCGCGACTGGCGGCGGCGAAGAAGGCGACGTACCTCGCCGACTACCGGCGGCCGGGGGCGCGGCGGGCTGGCACTTCCTCACCGGCGACGAGGCGTCGATCCAGGCGCCTGACGCGAGGCGATCGGCTTCCGCTACGCCTGGGACGCCGCCAGCAGAGCAGTTCGCGCACGCCAGCGGGATCGTCGTGGCGACGCCCGACGGGGTCGTCGCGCGCTACTTCTTCGGCGTCGAGTTCGCGCCGCGCGACCTGCGCCTCGGCGCTGGTCGAGGCGTCGGCGGGCCGGATCGGCTCGGTCGTCGATCAGCTGCTGCTCTTCTGCTTCCACTACGATCCGGCGACGGGCCGCTACGGCGCGTCGCCGCTCGGCGCGATGCGGATCGGCGGCGGCTGCTGACGCTCGCTCGGCGCTCGGGACGTTCGTCGCGCTGTCGCTGCGGCGCGAGCGCGACGGCGGCTGAGCCGTGGGGAAGTTCGCGCCTCTTCCCGCCGCAGGCGTCGACCATGGCCGCCCGGGTCGACGCGCCTCTTCTTCTTCCTCTGCGCCGTGACGATCTTCTTCGTGCTGGCTGATCGCGGCGCTGATCGTCGTCTTCGTGATCCGCTACCGGCGGCGTCCCGACACGCCCATCCCGCACGTCGGCCACGGCTCGAACGCTGCTCGAGCTGGCCTGGTCCGCTGCCGCCGTTCGTGCTGGTGACTGATCATGTTCTTCTGGGGCGCGACGCTCTACGCGAGCCTTCGCCGTCCGCCGGACGACGCGATCCAGATCTTCGTCGTCGGCAAGCAGTGGATGTGGAAGCTCGCAGCACCTCGAGGGGCGGCGCGAGATCAACGAGCTGCACGTGCCGGTCGGCCGGCCGGTCCGAGCTGACCATGACGTCCGAGGACGTGATCCACAGCTTCTACGTGCCGGCGTTCCGCGTGAAGCAGGACGTGCTCCCCGGCCGCTACACGGACGCTCTGGTTCGAGGCGACGAAGCCGGGCGCGCTACCACCTCTTCTGCGCCGAGTACTGCGGCACGGATCCACTCCGGGATGATCGGGCGCGATCGTGGTGATGGAGCCGGCGCGAGTACCAGGCGTGGCTGGCGGCGGCGCGACGCCGGCGGTCGCGGTCGTGCCGATGGCGGCCGCCGGAGAGGCCGTGTTCAAGGCGCAGGGCTGCGCCACCTGCCATCAGCGCCGACGACGGAGGGCGCGGGCCCGACGCTCGCCGGGCTCTTCGGCACGACGGTGCAGCTCGACCGGCGGCGGCACGGTGCTCGCCGACGACGGCTACCTCCGCGAGTCGATCCTCAACCCGCAGGCGCAAGATCGTCGCCGGCTACCAGCCGATCATGCCGACGTTCAAGGGCCCGGTCAGCGAGGAGGAGGTGCTGCAGCTCATCGCGTACATCAAGTCGCTCGGCGCCGCAGGGCGCCGTCGCGACCGGCGAGGGCAAATGAACACGGACACCTGCCGAGCCGGTCGACTACCTGAACGCCGACTACGGCGTCAAGTCGTGGCTGCTGACGACCGACCACAAGCGGATCGCGCTCCTCTACCTGGTCTCGATCACGCGTCATGTTCGTGCTCGGCGGCCTCTTCGCCGTCGCTGATCCGCCTCGAGCTGCTGACGCCCGCGGGCGACCTGGTGCAGGCGGACACCTACAACAAGCTCTTCACGATGCACGGCATCGTCATGGTCTTCTTCTTCCTGATCCCGTCGATCCCGGCCGTGCTCGGCAACTTCCTCGTCCCGATGATGATCGGCGCGCGCGACCTCGCGTTCCCGCGGCTCAACCTGCTCAGCTGGTACATCTACATGCGTCGGCGCGGCGTTCACGCTGTGGGCGATGCTCGCCGGCGGCGTCGACACCGGCTGGACCTTCTACACGCCGTACAGCACGCACGGCCTCGAACACCAACGTGATGCCCGACGGCGATCGGCGTCTTCATCACCGGCTTCTCGTCGATCCTGACCGGGCTCAACTTCATCGTCACCATCCACCGGATGCGCGCGCCGGGCCTGACCTGGTTCCGCCTGCCGCTCTTCGTCTGGGCGCACTACGCCACCAGCATCATCATGGTGCTCGGCACGCCGGTGATCGCGATCACGATCGCTGCTGGTCGGCGCTCGAGCGCGCCTTCCACATCGGCATCTTCGACCCGGCGCTCGGCGGCGACCCGATCCTGTTCCAGCACCTCTTCTGGTTCTACTCGCACCCGGCCGTCTACATCATGATCCTGCCGGCGCATGGGCGTGATCAGCGAGATCATCGCCTGCTTCGCGCGCAAGCGCGTCTTCGGCTACACGTTCGTCGCCTTCTCGAGCCTGGCGATCGCGCTGCTCGGCTTCCTCGTCTGGGGCCACCACATGTTCGTCGCGCGGCATGTCGGTCGTACGCCGCGCTCGATCTTCTCGTTCCTGAGCTTCCTCGGTGGCGATCCCGTCGGCGATCAAGGTCTTCAACTGGACGGCGACGCTCTACAAGGGCTCGATCGCCGTTCGAGGCGCCGATGCTCTACGCGCTCGGCTTCATCGGCCTGTTCACGATCGGCGGCCTGACCGGGCTCTTCCTCGCGGCGCTCGGCCTCGACGTGCACGTCCACGACACCTACTTCGTCGTCGCGCACTTCCACTACATCATGGTCGGCGGCGACGGTCATGGCGCTACCTGGGCGGCATCCACTTCTGGTGGCCGAAGATCACCGGGCGGATGTACCCCGAGGCGCTGGCGAAGCTCGCGGCGTGCGATCATCTTCGTCGGCTTCAACCTGACGTTCTTCCCGCAGTTCATCCTCGGGCTACCTCGGCATGCCGCGGCGCTACCACGTCGTATCCGGACGAGTTCCAGGTGCTGAACGTCCTGTCGACGGCCGGCGCGTCGATCCTCGGCGTCGGCTACCTGCTGCCGCTCTGCTACCTCGTCTGGTCGCTGCGCTACGGCGCCGCGCGCGGCCGCGAATCCCTGGGGCGCCGACGGGGCTGGAGTGGCAGACGCCGTCGCCGCCGCCGACGGAGAACTTCGAGCGCCCGCCGGTCGTGCACGAGGCCTACGACTACGAGGCGGCGTTGCCCGAGCTGCAGCATCGGAGGACCGCCGTTGGCTGAGCTGGCCACGCCGCACGCGCACCACTTCGACGACGTCGAGCAGCAGCGCGAGGCGTCGACGCTCGGCATGTGGGTGTTCCTCGCCACCGAGATCCTGTTCTTCGGCGGCCTGTTCACCGCCTACGTGGTCTACCGCGTGCTCTTCCCGGGCGCGTTCGCGCACGCGAGCCATCACCTCGACGTCCGCCTCGGCGACGTTCAACACGGCCGTGCTGATCAGCAGCAGCCTGACGATGGCGCTGGCGGTGCGGGCGGCGCAGACGCGCCGCGCGGGTCGGGCGATCGCCGCCTGGCTGCTCGCCACGCTGTCGCTCGGCGCCGTCTTCCTCGGCGTCAAGGCGTACGAGTACGCCCACAAGTTCCACGAGGAGCTCGTGCCGGGGCCCGACTTCCGCTACGAGGGCCCGGACGCGCGCGAGGCGCAGCTCTTCTTCTCGCTCTACTTCGCCATGACCGGCCTGCACGCGCTGCCACATGATCATCGGCATCGGCCTGCTCGCCTGGCTCGCGCGTGCCGCGCGCCGCGGCGCGGTTCGGCGCCGGGAACCACACGCCGGTCGAGATCGTCGGGCTCTACTGGCACTTCGTCGACATCGTGTGGATCTTCCTCTTCCCGCTGCTCTACCTGATCGGACGGCACTGACCCCATGCACGACCACGAACCCGAGCACACCGCGTCCGTTCGCTCCTACGTCGTGGTCTTCGCCATCCTCCTTGCGCTGACGGCCGTCACGACCGTCGTCGCCTTCATCGACCTCGGGCGGCTGAACGTCGTCATCATGCTGGCGATCGCGGTCACGAAGGCGATGCTCGTGATCCTCTTCTTCATGCACGTCCGCTACAGTGACCGCCTGACGGCGGTGGTCGTGGCCAGCGGCTTCGTGTGGCTGGCGATCCTGATCGCCTTCACGATGAGCGACTTCGCCGCGCGTGGCGTGCTGAGCGGTCTCGCCGGCTGAAGCCGGGCCGTCAAGGCGTGCGCACGAGGTGCAGCACCCCGACGCTCGTCCAGTCGCCGAGCCCCGGAAGGTCGACCGACGGCAGCGGCACCGCCAGCGTGACCTCGGGACCGAGAGTGCCGGCGGCGGGACAGGTGAAGGGCGATCCCTCGGCCGTGGTGGGAACGGCCTCTGGGTTCGAGTCGGGTCGCGGGTCGTCGATGACGGCGCTGGCGGTAGCGGTCGTGAACGGCAGGGCGAAGGGCAGGCCGAGGTAGCGGACCTTCGCAGGATCGCGGCAGTCGGCTGGTGACGCGAGCGCCGCGAGACAGCCGGCGGCGGGGGCGGCGACGCCGACGGTGCAGGCGGTAGTGCGGGCGCTGGCGACGATCGCGCCGTCCCCTGCGGTGGACGGGCCGCCCAGTCCCGTGCGCACGACGGACGACAGCGTCGGCCCGATGCCGTTGCTGTCCATGCGCCACTCGACGTCGACGCCGGCCGGCGCGCCCCCGCAGTGGAGCACGCCGCTGCTGCCCGTCGCCTCGACCTCGAAGCAGAGGATCGTGTCGCCGATGAAGCGCACGCCAACGTGGGACGTGCTCGCGATCGTGAGCGCCGCATCGGTGCCGGTGGTGGGGACGGATGCCAACGTCAGTGCCCCGCTGGCGCTCCCGTCCAGGATGCTGAAGCCGACGAACGAACTGGCGAACCACGCCGAGCCCGCGCCGACGGCGAACGTCGCCGCGCCTGGCGCCGGGATGGTGGTGGTCGTCGTGGTGCTCGCGCGCGGGGTCGTGCTCGTAGTCGTCGGCGGGAGCGTCGTCGGAACCACGGGGCAGTGACAGTCGTCGGTGCACGCGCCGCCGCCCGGACAGCTCGCGCCGCCGGGCTCGCAGGTTTCGCCGCGCGACGGCGTCACCCGTCCGTCACCGCAGCGCGCGTCGCATTCGGATCCGCCGGTGGCGCAGCACGTGCGGCACTCGCGCTTGAACGTGCCGCACGCGCGCCGCGCGGCGCGGACGGTCGCCTCGGCCTGTCGCAGGCACTGCCGACGGGCCTTGCCGCTGCCGGTGCATTCGGCCCGCAACGCCGGGCGCTTCGCCGTCGCGTAGGCGGCGCAGGCCGTCTTCGCCGTGCCGCAGTCACGACGGCACGCTTGGGAACCCGCTGCGGCGCCGGGGGCGGGACCCCAGAGCATGGCGACGAGCAGTGCGGCCAGCGCCAGGCTACGGGCCGACATGACACGTCGGCGCTACCGCCGCGCGACGGCGCCTGTCAAGGTGTATGGTGATCCGGTGCGCATCACCGCCGCCGCGATCCTCCTCCTCGCCGCCGCTCCGGCACGGCCGGCGTCCCTGCCGCCGTTCGTGGCCGGCGGCCAGCCGATCCTTCTCCGGCTCGAGGGCGCGATCTCACCCGACGCCGCGCGCCACGGCGGCGCCTTCACGCTCGTCCAGATCGGGTTTCTCCGCAGCGAGCATGCGCCCTCCTGGCTCGGCGTCACCGACGTGCGCGTGATCGGCGGCAACGACTCGGTCCTCGGCAAGGACGTGCTCGACGCGCTGGCACCCCTGCGCCCGAACCTCCTCGCGGCGGGGCCGGAGGCCCTGGTCGCGCGACTCCGTGACGCGCCACCGGGAACGCGCGTGCAACTGGAGGGCCTGCTCCGCTGGCCCCGGATGTACCATCTGCGTGCGGTGGAGCTCGTGGGCGACGCATCCGTTCGCTGACCGCAGACGGGCAGGGCTCTGCTGGCCTACGTCCCGCCGATGAGGTAACACCCAGGCGGGGCATGGCAGAGAACCATGTTGCGCTCAGCGGCGTGCGCATGGCGTTCGGCGACCGGGTGGTGTTCGAGGCGCTGTCGTGCGGCTTCCCGCACCGCGCCGTTTCCGTCGTGCTCGGGGGCAGCGGGTCGGGGAAGAGTACGATCCTGCGGCTGATCGGGGGGCTCGTTCGAGCGAATGCGGGGCAGGTCCTGGTGGAGGGCGCGGACGTCGGGCGCCTCTCCGAGCGCCAACTCTTCGCCGTGCGCCGCCAGCTGGGCATGATGTTCCAGGGCGGTGCGCTGCTCGACTCGCTGAGTGTGTTCGACAACCTGGCCTTCCCGCTGCGCGAGCATACCGACCTCGGGCCGGCGGCCATTCGCGATCGCGTGCACGAGCGCCTCGGCCAGGTCGGGCTCTCCGAGATCGACGATCTCCTGCCGGGGCAGCTCTCCGGCGGCATGCTCAAGCGGGTGGCGCTGGCGCGAGCGACCATGATGGAGCCCGTCATCCTGCTGTGCGACGAGCCCTTCTCCGGCCTCGACCCGATGTCGGTGAAGCTGATCGAGCAGCTCCTGCGACGGATGAACCGCGAGCGTGGCATGACCCTCATCGTCGTGTCGCATCACATCCCGTCGACGATGCGGCTGGCCGACCACGTCGTCCTGCTGCTCCCGCACGGACCGGTCGAGGGCACCGTCGAGGCACTCAGGCGGCATCCGGACCCGCGGGTGACGAGCTTCCTCGACGAAAGCGTCGACGGCACCCGCGCCGCGGCGGGGGGGGCATGATGCTCGCCCCGATCCGTGACCTGGGCTGGGCGGTGATGCGCTTCGTCGCCGACCTCGGTCGCCTCGCGGGGTTCAGCGGGCGCGTCGGCCTCGCGGCCGTGACGCCGCCGTGGCGGGCTCGCGGCTACCTCGACGAGGTGTTCAAGCTCGGCGTGCTGTCGCTCATCATCATCTGCGTGTGCGGTCTGGCCGTCGGCATGGTGCTCGGCCTCCAGGGCTACAACACGCTCGTGCGCTTCGGCGCCGAGCAGTCGCTCGGCGCCGTCGTCGGCTTGAGCCTCATCCGCGAGCTCGGGCCGGTGCTCACGGCCCTGCTCACCACGGGACGGGCCGGCTCCGCGACCACCGCCGAGATCGGGACCATGGTCGCCACCGAGCAGCTCGACGGCCTGCGCATGATGTCGGTCGACCCGATCGACCTGGTCGTGACGCCCGAAGGCGCTCGCGATGGTGACGGTCATGCCGCTGCTCTCGGCGCTGTTCATCTGCTGCGGATTGGCGGGCGGCTATCTCGTCGGCGTCGGGCTGATGGGGGTCGACGGCGGAGTCTACGTCACCAGCCTGCAGTCCGCCGTCGACTTCCGCGACGACGTCGCGGGCAGCCTGCTCAAGGCGCTGGTGTTCGGCGTGCTCGTCGGTCTGATCGCGACCTATCGCGGCTACACCAGCGCGCCGACCTCCGCCGGCGTCAGCGCGGCGACCACCTCGACGGTGGTCGTCGCGCTCGGTCACCATCCTGATCGTCGACTACATCATCACCGCGCTGTGGGGAGTGTGACGAGTCATGAGCCGATCACCGACGCGCGACCTCCTCGTCGGTCTCTTCGTGCTTGCTCGGCCTGGGCGCCATCGCGTACCTGTCGATCAGCGTCGGCGGGCTCTCGTACGACGGGCCGGGCGGGCTCCCGGTCTGCGCGTCGTTCGACCAGACCGGCGGCCTCAAGGCGCGCGCGCCGGTCGTCATCTCGGGCGTCAAGGTCGGGCAGGTGCGATCGATCACCCTCGACCGACGACTACCGTGCGCGGGTCGACATGGACCTCGACCACCGGCTCCGGCTGCCGATCGACACCATCGGCGTCGATCGTCACCGCCGGCATCCTCGGCGATCGCTACGTCTCGCTGCAGCTCGGCGGCGAGGACGCAGCTGCTGAAGTCGGGCGACGAGATCACCTTCACCGAGTCGGCCGTCATCCTCGAGCGGCTGATCGGCAAGCTCGTGCACAACACCGACGTCTCGAAACCGGACAAGGACGGGGAGGGGGAGCGATGAGGAGGGGACGAGTCGTCGCGACGGTTCTGTTGGCCCTGGTCGTGGGTGGCTGCGCCGCACGGGCACCGCTCCCCGCCGACGCCGTGAACGACCCGTGGGAGCCCTTCAACCGCAAGATCTTCTGGTTCAACGACAAGGTCGACAGCTACGTGCTCGAGCCGGTGGCGAAGGGCTGGGACTGGGTCCTCCCGACCCCGGTGCAGCGCTCGATCTCGAACTTCTTCCTCAACGTGCGCTTCCCGGTCGTCGATGGTGAACAACGTCCTGCAGGGGAAGCTCGTCGACGGCGGGCTCGACGTGGTGCGGTTCGGGATCAACACGACCGTCGGGGTGGGTGGGCTTCTTCGACCCGGCCTCCCGCATGGGCCTGCCCCGGCACGACGAGGACTTCGGGCAGACGCTCGGCGGTCTGGGGGATCGCGCCCGGGCCGTATCTCGTCCTGCCGATCTTCGGTCCGTCGAATCCGCGCGACACCGTCGGGCTCGGCGTGGACGTGGTGACCAGCATCACCCCGTTCTTCGCCCCGTGGTCCGCGACCATTCCCGCGCGGATCGTCGACACGATCAACGCCCGCTCGATGGTGCTCAAGCAGATCGACACCGCGAAGGAGAGCTCGTTCGACTTCTACGTCTTCGTCCGCGACGCGTACATGCAGCGCCGCGCCCGGCTGATCGCCGACGGAGGCCTCGGAGGGCAGGACCTCGGTCCGACCGACGACATCTACAACCTGGAGACGCCGCAGTGACGCACGCGTTCCGCCGAACCCTCGCCGGCATGGCGATCGTGCTGGCGCTCGGCGCGCCCGGACGCGCCGCCGACGGCCCCCGCCAGGTGATCCAGGCCCTCACCACCGCCGCGCTCGAGATCCTCGGCGCCAAGGACCTCTCGGCCGCCGACAAGCGCGGTCGTCTCCAGACGCTGGTCTACCGCTACGTCGACTTCGACACCCTGTCGCGCCTGGTCCTCGCCCAGAGCTGGCCCCGCTTCACCACGGCCCAGCAGCAGGAGTTCGTCAACGAGTTCAAAGCCCACCTGGCGCTGACCTACGGGAAGAGCATCGAGAACTACAAGAACGAGCGGGTCGAGGTGCAGAGCGATCGGGAGGAGGCCCGCGGCGACTGGACCGTCAAGAGCATGATCCTCCGGGGCGGGCCCGACGACATCGCGGTCGACTACCGCCTGCGGAAGAACGGGCAGGGGGACTGGAAGATCATCGATTTCATCATCGAGGGCGTCAGCCTGGTCGTGAACTACCGCTCCCAGTTCCAGTCGATGCTCGGCAACGGCTCGCCCGAGTCGCTCCTGGTCACGCTGCGCGACAAGAACGCCCGGGGCGAGACCCTGAAAGCCCCGGGCGCCCGTCCGGTCCGTTGACAACGCGCCGCGCGGCGTCTTACAAGTCCCCGGATTCGAGAGAGGATCGGGGCACGTCGGGTTCGGGAAAGCGTGAGGCGGACGAACGGGTGGAGGAGCTGTCCCGTCGTCTGGCCGACGTCATCAACGAGGCGGGCGCCGATTCGCGGCAGGACCTGCGACAGTACGCGCTCGACCTGTTGAAGGAGGAGACCGAGGTCCTGGACGCGACACCGGCGACTGCAACACGGCCCACGGCAGGGGGCGGGTCGAACGCCATCTCGATGGCCCTCATGCTGGGCCTGGCGTCGCTGCCGCTGATGCTCTTCCCGGGGGTCGGGCTGACCGTCCTCGGACTGGCCGTGCTCATCGGTCTCTGGGGAATCGCCAGCACGTTCCTGCGCGGCGCCCGCAAATCCGGCTAATACGACCCATGACGACTTTTCATTTGGCCGGATGGCCGTGCGTCCGCTATCCGCGCCCGGGGGGTTCCTGAACCGATGGCCAAACCCGCATCGGCCGAAGACAAGGCCGCGGTCGCCGACCAGCGGCGGATCGAGCAGCAGCGCGAGCGCGAGAAGCGCGCGCGCGAGCATGCCGAGCTCGGCGCCCTGTGGTCCCGGCGCGACGTCTTCGGGCGCTTCGGCTGGGCGATCTTCGCGGCGTTCGGCGGCGTCTCGCTGCTCGCCTTCCTGCGCTCCGCGTTCCCGCGCGTCCTCTTCCAGCCGCCGTCGCAGTTCAAGGCGGGTCTCCCGACGACTACACGATCGGCGAGGTGAGCGAGAAGTTCAAGAAGGACCAGCGCGTCTGGATCATCCGCACCGAGGAGGGCATCTACGCGCTGTTCGCGAAGTGCACCCACCTCGGCTGCACGCCGCGCTGGCTCACGGCGGAGAACAAGTTCAAGTGCCCCTGCCACGGCAGCGGCTTCTACAAGAGCGGGATCAACTTCGAGGGCCCGGCGCCGCGACCGCTCGAGCGGCTCCGGATCGCGCGCGCCGAGGACGGACAGATCGTCATCGACAAGAGCGTCAAGTACCTCTACGAGAAGGGCGCAGTGGGACAAGCCCGGCGCCTTCCTGAAGGTGTGAGATGGCGACGATGTCGAAGTGGGACGAGATCAAGCAGCAGATGACCGAGTCCCAGGTCTGGGCCGTCGATCTTCCGCCACGGCTACGACGACACGCCGCGCAACCGCATCCTGATGGTGTCGGGCAACGTGTGGCTGCACCTGCATCCCGTCGAAGGTGCGCCGGCACGCGGTGCGGCTGCGCTTCACGTGGTGCATGGGCGGCATCACGTTCCTCATGTTCCTGGTGACGGTCGTCACCGGCGTCTACCTGATGTTCTACTACCGGCCGACGGCCGAGTACGCCTACGCCGACATGAAGTACCTCGAGTTCGACATGCCGTTCGGGATGTTCATGCGGAACATGCATCGCTGGGCGGCGCACGGCGATGGTGATCGCCGTCTGGCTGCACATGTTCCGCGTCTTCCTGACCGGGTCGTACAAGCCGCCGCGCGAGTTCAACTGGGTCGTCGGCGTGCTGCTGCTGGTCCTGACGCTGCTGCTCTCGTTCACCGGCTACCTGCTGCCGTGGGATCAGCTCTCGATCTGGGCGGTGACCGTCGGCTCGAACATGGGTCGCGCGACGCCGATCCTCGGTCACGAGGGTCCGGGTCACGAGCTCATCCCGGGCCTCAACAACGTGTACGACGCGCGCGCGTTCCTCTTCGGCGGCGGCGAGATCGGTCCGCACACGTTGCTCCGCTTCTACATCCTCCACTGCATCTTCATTCCGCTCGTGACGAGCCTCTTCCTGGCGGTGCACTTCTGGCGCATCCGTCGCGACGGGTTCTCGGGCCCGGCGCTCTAGGCGACCCATGGCGAGTGAACTCAAATGGAGCATCCTGACGACGGTGCTGATGGTGCTCACCTTCGTCTTTCCGCGCGCCCGCGTGCTGACGATCCCGCTCTGTCCTGGCCCTGGTCATGGTCCTGATCTTCTGGAGCGCGCGCGTCGCCGCGGAGCGTGAGGAGTAGCGTATGGCGACCCCCGAGCTGAAGGCCGTTCGCCGCCGGGCAAGCGCGTCGAGGTCCCGCTCAAGAAGGCGACCGGCCCCGGCGACGACAAGATCCACACCTGGCCGCACCTGGTGCGCAGCGAGTTCCTGATGCGCCATCGTGGTGACGCTCCTGCTGATCGTGTGGTCGCTGCTGGTCGACGCGCCGCTCGAGGAGCCGGCCAACCCGACGCGGACGCCGAACCCGTCGAAGGCGCCGTGGTACTTCCTCGGCCTGCAGGAGATGCTGGTCTTCTTCGACCCCTGGCACGCCGGCGTCGTGCTGCCGAGCTTCATCATCCTCGGCCTGATGGTGATCCCCTACATCGACATCAACCCGAAGGGGAACGGCTACTACTGCTGGAACGACCGGAAGTGGGAGATCCTCACCTTCTTCCTCGGCTTCCACATCCTCTGGGTGTCGCTGATCATCATCGGCACCTTCCTCCGCGGCCCGGGCTGGAACTGGTTCTGGTTCTGGGAGCCGTGGGACGCACACAAGGTCGAGGCGCTGACCAACGTCGACCTGCCGTATCTCCTCGGCGTGCGCAGCGAGGGCGCGGCGACGATCGTCGGCGCCGGCTTCGTGCTCGCGCTTCTTCGTCGTCGAGCATCGGCGAGCGTTCTGGGCGTTCTGCAAATGGGTGAAGGGGGCCGACTTCCCCGAGTTCATGGCGCGCTGGGGCACGGCGCGCTTCGCGCTCACCGGTTTCCTCTTCGTCAACATGATGGCGGTGGTGCTGAAGATGCTCCTGCGCCACCTGTTCAACATCAAGTACATCATGTCGCTGAAGACGGCGCTCTTCAGCATCAACATCTGACCGCGGCGGAGCGGGATGAGGCGTGCTGGTCTTCGCCAAGGTGCTGCAGGCGGTGGGGTTCGCGGACGTGGGTGTCGCGCTCTACCTCGGGATTGCGCAGGACGACATGTGGAAGGAGCTCTACCTGACGCTCACGGGCATCGGTCTCTTCTACGCCGGTCGTCTGCTCGAGCGATGGAGCTGAACGGGTAGCCAATGGCACGTCACGACTCGAATCTGGACGAGGAGAAGCGCTCGTACGGTGCGCTCTGGCTCGTGCTCTCGCTGTTCCTGTTCGTCACCGGCCTGTGGGCGATCGCGGACGACAACGTCTTCCGTCGTCCCTGGAAGCGCTACCAGGCGGAGTTCGGCCGGCTCGAGATCGACCGCTTGAAGGACGCGATCGCGAAGGAGCAGACAGCGGCTCGACGCCGACCCGGCCTACCAGGAGGCCAGCAAGGCCCTCGCCGACGCCAAGGCAAGCGTCGAATCGGGAGACGCCGCCAAGGCGATCGCCCGCGCTCGAGCACGACCTCGACGCGCTCCGCATGGAAGACCAGACGAAGGACCTGAACCTCCGCTTCGTGAAGAGCGAGCTGGAGGAGCTGCGCTTCCAGTACGACGACGCCAAGCACCATGGCCGACCGACCGACGCGCTGCAGGCCCAGATCGACGCGCGCGAGAAGGACCGCATCGAGCGCCAGAAGACGTACACGGAGTCGCAGGACCATATCCTGGCGCTCGAGAACCAGATCAAGGAGCTGCGTGGCAGCGTGAAGACGGCCGAGAATGCGGTCGCCAAGCTCACGACCGCCCGCGACGATCTGCAGCAGAAGCTCGAGACGGTGTCGCTCGGCTATTACCCGGGGCCGACGACGAAGCCGCCGTTCGTCGCCTCGGACTGGCAGCCGAAGATCCCGAAGATCCAGCAGGTCGTGCTCCCGGAGTTCGACCGCAACAACTTCGACCAGGCGATCGACCGCGTCGATCGGTGCATGTCGTGTCACACCGGCATCAACAAGGCGGGCTTCGAGGACGTGCCGCAGCCGTACACGACGCACCCGAAGCGGGAGGAGCTCCTCGGGAAGCATCCGCCCGAGAAGTTCGGCTGCACCCCCTGCCACGGCGGACAGGGGCCGGCCATCAACAGCGTCGAGGTCGCGCACGGTAACTTCCGCGATGCCGAGGGCCGGGTCGAGAACGTCGAGTTCATCGAGACCCCGCTCTTCCGCGGCGACATGATGCAGACGAACTGCATCAAGTGCCACCAGGTCGTGCAGGAACTCCCGGGCGCGGAGGCCGATCGCCCGCGGGGAGTTGCTCTTCGTGCAGCTGGGATGCCACGGCTGCCACCTCGTCGAGGGATACGAGGACCTCGCGAAGGACCGGGGCGTGAGCAACATCGGGCCGTCGCTGCGGCGGATCGCAGCCAAGGTCGACCGTCCCTGGCTGGTGCGATGGGTCACGAATCCGCACGAGTACCGTCCGCGGACGAAGATGCCGAACTTCATGTTCGATCAGCGAGCAGGCGACGCAGATCGCGGCCTGGCTCCTGGCGACGACGAAGGCCGCCGAGCGACGAGTGGCTGGCGCAGGCTCCCGCGGCGCCGCCCGCCGGCGACGCGGCCCAGGTCGAGCGGGGCAAGGAGCTGGTCGGCTCGCTCGGGTGCCGCGCCTGCCACGCGCTGTCGCCCGACGAGGTCGCGAGCCCGCTCGGCGCCAACAAGGACATCGCGCCCAACCTCTCGAACATCGCGGAGAAGACCGGGCCGCGATGGATCTACGCGTGGATGCAGGAACCCGCGCGCACTACTCGACGGTCGCCCGGATGCCGAGCCTGCGTCTCAGCGACGACGAGGCGCGCGGCGATCACCGCCTATCTCGCTCACGCTCGGCGCGAAGCAGCCGGGTCCCGCCGACCTCGACGCGCAGCTCGCGAGCGCCGGACAACATCGCGGCCGGCGAGAAGCTCGTCCGCAAGTACGGCTGCGCCGGCTGTCACGACATCCCCGGCATGGAGAACGAGTCGCGGATCGGCGTCGAGCTCTCGACCTTCGGCCAGAAGACGAAGGAGGAGCTCTTCTTCGGCGACCGGACGGACCTGCACGAGACCTGGGACGACTGGACGTTCAACAAGCTGAAGACGCCGCGCACCTACGCAGACCAAGTGGATCGAGCAGGTGATGCCGCAGTTCGATCTGGCCGACGAGGACATCAAGGCCCTGCGGGTGTTCCTCGCCAGTCGGACCGACGGCAAGGTGCCTGCCAAGTGCGGTCTTCCAGCGGCGTCGAGGACAAGATGGTCGTCGACGGCACGCGGCTCGTCGCGCGCTACAACTGCACCGGGCTGCCACGTGATCGAGGGCAGCGGCGGCGACATCCGCCGGCTCTACGAGGAGACGCCGACGCTCGCGCCGCCGATCCTGAACGGCGAGGGCGAGAAGGTGCAGGCGGACTGGCTCTTCAGCTTCCTGAAGGCGCCGATCGCCGATCCGCCCGTGGCTGAAGGTGCGCATGCCCACCTTCGGTCTCGACGACCACGAGGCGCTACACCATCGGTCGGCTACTTCCGTGCCCGCGCCAGCGTGGACGATCCCGTTCGTCCACGTCGATCTGGCGGCACTCAGCCGCCGACATGCGTCGAGGCCGGCAAGCTGCTCACCTCGAAGGACTACTTCGACTGCTTCTCGTGCCACCAGCGCGGCGACAACAAGCCGCAGGGGCCGCCGGAGGGCTGGGCGCCGGACCTCGCCCTGGCCGCGCAAGCGGCTGAACCCGGAGTGGATCGTCAAGTGGCTCCGCGACCCGCAGAAGGTGATGCCGGGCACGAAGATGCCGTCGTTCTACCCGGGAGGGCCGCCCGACGTCCTCGGCGGCGACGAAGAGCGCGCAGATGCAGGCGCTGCGCGACTACATCATGTCGCTCGGGCTGCCCGCGCAGACCCCGCAAACCGACGCAGGCTGTGGGTGGCTCCAGGCCCACGTCGCCATGCACTAAGGAGGGAAACGATGCGGAGGTACCTGTTCGTTGCCGGCACTCGCTCTCGCGGTCTGCACCGCGGGCGCCGGCCGGGCGGTCGCCTACGAGGCGATGGCGGTCACCGACGGCGGCACGCTCTCGGGCACGGTGAAGTTCAAGGGCACGCCGCCGGCGCCGGCGAAGTTCGAGGTCACCAAGGATCCCGAGGTCTGCGGCAAGGAGAAGGCTGCGTCCGAGCTGCACGTCGGGCGCCGACGGCGGGATCGAGAACGTCGTCGTGGTGGTGAAGGCGGCGCAAGGGCAAGAAGCTCGAGGTGCCGACCACGAATCCCGCGTTCGACCAGAAGACCTGCGAGTTCCACCCGCACGTGCTGGCGTTCCCGGCGGGCAGCACGATCGACGTGCTCAACAGCGACGGCATCCTCCACAACATCCACACCTACAGCACGGCGAACCCGCCGACCAACCAGGCGCAGCCGAAGTTCAAGCCGAAGATCCAGCTCAAGGTCGAGAAGCCGGAGTGGCCGATCAAGGTCCAGTGCGACGCCCACGGCTGGATGCAGGGCTGGTGGATCTCGCAGGACACGCCGTACTTCGCGGTGACCGGACGCCGACGGCGTCGTTCAAGATCGCCGACATTCCGCCGGGCGACTACGAGGTCGAGATCTGGCAGGAGACGCTCGGCAAGAAGACCGAGAAGACCTCGATCAAGGCGAAGGAAGAGACGAAGGCCGCCTTCGAGTTGAGCAAGGGCTAGGCGACCGGAGCGGTCCACGTCTGCGACCCCGGGGGTCGGCCGCAGCGGCCCCCGGGGTTTTCTTTTTCCGCGGCGGCCCGCCGTGCTAGACCGGGAGCGGATGAGCGAGATCGTGGGTTGCGCGGCATACGCCGCGGGGAGGCGCGTCGCAGACCTCACGGTCGACGAGCTCCCGGGGGCGATCGAGCATCCCGACTGGTTCGTCTGGATCGGGCTGCACGAGCCAGGCGAGGCGCTGCTGAAGCGCCTGCAGGCCATCTTCGGACTGCACGACCTCGCGATCGAGGACGCCATGTGCGCCCATCAGCGTCCGAAGATCGAGGAGTACGGCGACACCGTGTTCGTCGTCCTCCGGACGGTTCAGGCGGCGCAACCGGAGGCCGGCAAGGCGCCGATCCAGCTCGGCGAGACGCACCTCTTCGTCGGCCCGCGCTTCATCATCAGCGTGCGGCACGGGGCGTCGTCGTCCTACGCGGCGGTGCGGACGCGCTGCGAGGCAACGCCCGCGTTGCTGGCGAAGGGGCCCGATTTCGTCCTCTACGCGATCATGGACTTCGTCGTCGACGGCTACTTCCCGGTCGTCGATCAGCTGGAGGAGGACATCAACCGGATCGAGCATCAGATATTCGCCGAAACGCCGCGGCGGAACCTGCCGCAGCGCATTTACAGGCTCAAGCGCGAGCTGCTGGCGATCAAGCGCGCCGTGCTGCCACTCGTGGAGGTCTGCAACCGGCTCCTGCGCTTCGATTTCGGCAGCATCGACGACGACTGCAAGCCGTACTTCCGTGACGTCTACGATCACGTGCTGCGCATCAACGAGCGTCTCGACGGGCTGCGTGACCTCCTCTCGGGCGCACTCGAGGCGAATCTGTCGCTGATCTCGGTGCGGCAGAATGACATCACCAAGCAGCTGGCGGCGTGGGCCGCGATCTTCGCCGTGCCGACGATGATCGCCGGAATCTACGGCATGAACTTCGAGGACATGCCGGAGCTGCACTGGCGTCACGGATATCCGTTCGCGTGGGCCCTGATGCTCGGTATGGCAGGCGGTCTCTACGTGTTCTTCAAGCGCCGCGAGTGGCTGTGACCGCCCGGCCGGGCTCCTGGCCTGCGACCCTGCACGGCCGTCGCATGCATGCACGCATGCCGGTGGTCACTCTGGGGGCCTTCCGTGGCACCCGCCTTGCTCCCGAGGCGTCCTTGGAGGAACTCGCATGATCCGTTCAATCGTCATGTCGCTCGCGCTGCTGATCGCCGCCACCGCGGGGGCCGCCACGGCGCCGGCCCTGCAGTGTGTGCAGACCCAGCGCGACGCGCAGAAGGCGTGCGTCGAGCGGACCAAGAGCGAGTGCAGCGCCGTCTTCCAGGCCGCCGTGCCGCCGTGCTTCGGGACGAACGCGGCCTGCGCCGAGGGGTGTCTGGCCGGCCAGACCGACTGCTCGTCCTCGCCCGACCGGGCGCGCGAGGGGTGCCGCGCGGCGTGTGCCGCCAATCAGCAGGCCGCGGGCGCAAACTGCAAGTCGCGGAAGTGCTCGCTCGGGGTCAAGCTGAAGGGCCTCAAGTGCAAGCAGAAGTGCGAGCGCAACGTCGCCACGGCTCTCGGGGCCTGCAGCTCGGCGCTCTCGGACTGCCTCAAGAGCTGCGTCGCCGCCCAGTAGGCTCGCGGGCGTATCGAACACGCGGCGCTCGTAGTTGCTCGTGGCGAGCGGGTCGCCGAAGGCGGCTCTCTCCGGGTGCCCGGCGGACGCGGTGACCCGGGTCGAGCTGGGAAGCAGCGGGGCGACGCTACTAGGGTTGGCCGCCGGGCTGTAGCGGCGCCTCGGGCGACGACGCCCCGAGCCAACGACCCTGCGGCCGACGGCGCGTCGCTCTACGGCTGCTCGAGGAACGCGCCGGCGATGCTGCCGGTGAGCTCGCGGGCTCCGCCGGCGACGCCTTGCACCTGGGTGATCACGTCCGTGAAGTCGACCGCACCGACCAGGTTCGTGTACGGCTCACCCTGGGGGTTCACGCGGGGGTAGAGCCAGATGCCGATCGGGGAGTTGGCGATCGCGCCACCGCGGATCACGTTCCGATCCCCATCGACGAACGCCCCGGACACGACCGTGTCCTGGATGAGGTTCGCGATGACCAGGTTCCTGGCGCCCAGGATGACCATCCCGTCCGAGGACATGTTCACGACGTGGTTGCCCTTGATGCGTGCCTGGTCCCCGTTCACGAAGATGCCGGTCTGCCCATCCGAGATAGTGGCGCGCCGCACGATGGAACGCGGTACGCGGTCCAGAACCACGCCGGAGCCCATCTTCCCGGCCCGGCTGGTCGCATGCCCGGTGGCGACGATGTTCTTGAGCGTGCCGAACGCGCCGCGGGACAGCTGGAAGCCGATCTGCACGGTGTCAGGGATCAACCCGCTGCCGAGCGCCTGGCTCCCCTTGTCCTTGACGACCACGCCCGGCCCCGTGGCCACCATGCCCACGCGCTGATAGTCGCGATAGACGTTGTTCAGGGTGACGACCCGCACCCGGCCGCTCGAACTGGAGGCGCCGCCGTCCCCCTCGATGAGGAGACCGACGCCGCTGTCACAGCTCGGATTGCCGAGCACGCGGGTGCCCTGCACGTGCGTGTCGGTCACCACGCCGCTCGCGTTGCGGAGATAGATGCCGGCAAGGATCGGCGAGCAACCGGCTACCGCGGTCTGGGTGACGTCGACGTCGATCGACTCGATCAGGACGCGCCCCTGGTCGACCAGGATCCCGGCGGTCACCGGACCGCCGGAGAACAGGCTCGGACGGGTCGCGGGGAGATTGAGCGGCTGGATGACGGCGCGGCTGGCCACGCTGGGCTCGCCGCGCAACTTGAGCGGCTTGGTCACGACGACCTGCTCGCGGTAGATGCCGGCGCAGATGTTGATCGTGTCGCCGCTTCCGGCGGCGTCCACCGCATCCGAGATGCGCTGGTAGAGCGCGTTCGGACAGTCGAAGCCGTCGTCGTCGACCACGAGGACGGTGGCCGCTGCCGGCACGGCGAGCACGGCGGCGAGTCCCAGAGCGACAGTCCAACGCATTGCCTTCATTGGCCACTTTCCTTCCGCATCTGTCACGTGGATGGCCCCCGTCACTGGAGCTGCCTCATCGTGCCGATGATCGATTGCAGCGGTCTGATCACCTCGTCGGCGCGCACCGGGTCGATCTTGCCGGTTCTGACTCCGCGGCGCACGAGCCGGTTGAACTTCTCGAGGCGGCGGATTCCCCGCGTCATACTGGTGTCGAACTTCCGGCCGGTGCTGGTGGCGGCGCGTTGGACACTCTGCTTCGCCTGCTGAAGCAGCAGGACGAGATGCTGCTGCCGCGCCACACCTCCCCACGAGGCGGGCGGCGCGCCGGAGACCTGCGCCGCCAGCTGGCCGATCAGGAGATAGATGCTCGTGAGGCGGCAGGTCGTGAAGTCGGGAATCGCCTGATGGTCGCACCCGGTCGCCGGGACGCAGGAGTCGATGGTGCACTCGTCCTGGTCATCGCAGTCGGGATTCGTTGCCGAGACGCACCCACCGTTCAGCGGGTCACAGGCCTCGATCCCGTTGCAGGCGTTACCGTCGTCGCACACCCGCGGGGTGCCGGAGCAGACGCCGCTCTGGCAGATGTCGCTGTCGGTGCAGATGTTCGTGTCGTCGCACGGGGCGGTGTTGAAGACGTGCACGCATCCGAGCTGGATGTCGCAGGAGTCGTCGGTGCACGGGTTCTGATCGTCACAGTCGGGGAGGGGGCCGTCGACGCACACGCCGGTCGCGGGCACGCACACCTCGACGCCGTCGCACGCGTCACCGTTGCTGCACGGCCGAGGCTCTCCCGCGCACGCGCCGTTCCCGCACGTGTCGTTCTGGGTGCACAGGTCCAGGTCGTCGCACGGCAGGGTATTGTCCGGGTGGACGCAGCCGACCCCAGTCTGGCAGGCATCGTCGGTGCAGGGGTTCAGGTCGTCGCAGTCGATCGGCGTCCCCGAGCCGGGTCCGCCACAGGTGCCCGCCACCGGGTCGAGGCACGTCTCGGCGCCGTTGCAGGGGTCGCCGTCGCTGCAGAGGTCGGTGACCACGCACCCGAGGGTGGGGTCACAGATCTCGGTGGTACAGGCGCTGCCATCGTCGCAGTTCAGCACCGTCCCGGGGCCGCACGCGCCGGTGGTGGCGTCACAGGTCTCGGTGCCATTGCAGAGGTCGCCATCGTCGCACGGCGGGGTCCCAGCCGTGCAAACGTGGTTGTCGCACACCTCGACGCCGGTGCACGGGTTCAGATCGTCGCAGTCGGAGTCGTTGTAACAGATCGACGGGCTGCAGGTGCCGATGAGGTTGGATGCCGGTGTGAAGCGGAGCGCGAGGAGTACGTCCTGCGTCAACCCCAGCATCCCCGGCATGTCGACGAGCGGCAGGATGCCGGTCATCTCGGCGCCGTTGATCGACCCCCGGTGCAGGTAGTCGCAGTTGAACGGAATGCCTGCGCTCGAGGCGGTGAGCGAGGCGCCCGGGGTATTGTTGGCATTCAGGATCGCGCCGGTCGCACTGCCGGTCGTCAGATAGAGCGGGAAGGGCTTGTTCGACGTCATGAGGAGGTCGGTCGCCGAGTAGGGATTGTCGGCGTTGCACCAGGTCCCGTTGAGGTCGGGGCCGGAAGCGATGTCGAGCTTCAACGGGATGTACGCCTGCATCCGCCCGGGCTCGAAGGCGCCGGCCGCGTTGACGGAGTACACCTGGCTGCGGCAGACGTCCGGGTGCGGGCCGGAGAGCGGACAGGCGTTCTCGAGACATCCGAAGACGCACCCGGTGTCAGCGGGGTCACCGCCGTGGAACTGCGTCATCGCCAACGGCCCGCCCGGCCGCCCGCCGTCGCAGTCGATGACGCCGGTGCCCGGCGCGGTGGGCCGGAAGCAGAGCGCTCCGAGTCCGGGAACCACGATCGGTGGGATGACGAGCTTCTCGCGATCGATGGGCATCGTCACGGGCGCCTCGCCGGTGCTGAAGTTGCGGTTGCCGAACTCGAGCCTCAGGTGCCCACCCGGGCCGAGGGTCGACGGCACCAGACCCGCTGCCGCGGTGATGTTGGGTACGCTCGTCACCGGATTGATCTTGAAGAGGTGGGTGCGGAGGCTGTTCGTGTCGGGTACTGGCGGGCGTGGGGCCTTGGCGATGTCATCGGGCACGTCGTTCATGAGCGCGGCCGCGTGCCAGGCCTCCTTCAGGCTCTTCGGGTCCTTGTAGAAGTCGACGATCTGGACCTGATAGTCGCACACGCCCTCGCCGGTGAGGTCGAGGTTGTCCGACAGGGTCACGAAGTCGCGACCCATGTACAGTCCGATCGGCCCCATGACGTCGCCGCGGCCGGTGATCTGCCAGAGGGAGCCCGGGCGCGTGCCGTCGGTCAGGGCGAGGACGAAGGCACGGTTCCCCGCCGTTCCGTTGAAGAGCGGGTCGCCGTCGCAGATGAACGCGAGGCGATCCCCCACCGAGCCGAGGCTCGGGTTGTGACAGTTGCCATAGGGAACCGGCGTGGTGATCTGCTGGATGCGAGGGAAGCTGCCCGCCTTGGCAGACGCCGCGTAGATCGACGAGCCCGGCGCTCCGCTGCTGTTGGGGAGGTCCGTGGCGGTCGACTCGAAGACGACGAAATCCCCGTCGTCCTCCAGGTAGGGGTTGATGCTCGGCCCGTTGCCGCGCGTGATCTGCGTGAGCGTGACGGTCGGCACGAGCAGGTCCCAGACGATGTCGGCGACGAAGATCTGCGAGATGCCCGTATCGGCGCCGGTGCCGAGGAGATCGGCGGTCGACTCGAACGTGATCCGGCTCGCGCCCTTGTTCGGCATCGGGTTCGCGCTCGGGCCGAGTCCCTGCGTGATCGGGATGAGCTGCAGGGTGCCGTCGGGGCGATTGCGGAACGCGTATATCTGCCGGATGCCGGGCGCGAGCCCCTTCCTCAACGACGCTGTCGACTCGAAGGTCACCACGCTCCCGCTCTTGGTGAGCGAGGGATTGACGCTGTCGCCGTCGATCGCGTCCGTGACCTGCAGGACTTCGCCGCTCTTGATCCGCAGGATGAATATCTGCCGCCGCGAGGCCGAAGCTCCCGTGCGGCCGCTGAACGATCCGTCGGCGTCGAAGGCGACCACCTGATTGCCTTCGGAGTAGGTGAGGCTCGGGTTCGCCGGTCGCGCCGGCGTGTTGGTCAGCTGCTGAAGGGCCGGCCGGGGAGGATTCGGACAGGGAGTACCCTCGTGGTCGGCGGTGCCCTCTCGGGTGAGGAAGTTGTTGCAGTCGTACGCGAGCAGGCTGAACACGAAGAGCTGCTGCCCGACCGTGCCGTTGCCCAGTAGGTCGGTTCCCGACGTGAACGAGATCGCGTTCGTCGACCAGTGCCGGCCGCGCGGGTGGAGGTGCGGCCCGCCGGTCGTGATCCGGGTTACGTTCTGCGACTCGCGATGCAGGGCGAGGGCCGGCGCCACGAACACGCTGACCAGCACCACCCCGGCAAGCAGGCGCATAGAGGCACCTCGGCTACACATGCTGTGCGGCGATCAAGCAGGAAGTGTGCCCGTTCCGAGCGTTCGTCACCCGCCTGCCATGCCCCTTAAGTTCCTTCCACGTCAAGCATTTTCGACATGCCCCGGCGTCTTCGCGGCGGCGATTCCGCGCGACCATCGTCCCGATCGCACTGGCAGGGTTGCCATTACTGCGGCAACGCACGAAGCCTGCGAGAAGGCGGCTCTCGCCACAGGCTCACCGGGCGCGGCTGGGCAGGGCGCTACCGGACACGAAATGTCCCGCCATCCTTCCCGTGCACGCTGCCTTGCGTCGCGACTCGTGGTTCGCCCTGTCGGTCCGGAGCGCACGCCAGGGCTCCCGCCGCCCCGTGGCATGGCGGTTGCTGCGAAGGATCGCCGTGGCGAGCAAACGCCGGACGGCCAGGTTTATCCTCCTCGCGCTCGTGGGGGCGCTCTTCCTAGACGCGTCTCTCCCCGGGGACACCTCGGCCGCGTGCCAGATCGGGCGCTTCCTCGTCCCGGCGGTGGACTCCGTGTTCACGCGCGCGGCGGGCTCGCGCGGACCGGACGCCATCGTCGTCGAGCCCACGGTGGTGCGCATGCTCGGTCCGGACGGCGGGTGCGAGCCCACCGCGGTCAAGCGGAAGCCGCGCCGGGGCGGCATTGACGTCCGCGCCCGCTGGCGGTCGTGCGCCGGCATCCCGGGACGCGTCCGCTTGCGCGCCCGGATCGACCGCGCGTGCCAGGTCATGACCGGCGTGATCGTCGCCCGCAAGGCGAAGATCCAGAAGCCGTTCCGGGCCGAGCGCTCGTGGTGCGGGGACGGCTTGGTCGACGAGGAGGGCGGCGAACAGTGTGAGCCGCCGACGGCACCGGAGTGCGGCGCCGACTGCCGCCGGAGTGGGCCGTGCGCGTTCTGGCAGGCCGAGTGCGACGGGCGGTGCGTGTCGCTCTTGACCGATCCCGACAACTGCGGTGCCTGTGGCCAGAGCTGCGCGGCCGGCCCCGGCATCCCGCGCGCGTGCGTCGGAGGGCAGTGCTCGAGCGCCTGCGCCGCCGGCCTCGGGAACTGCGACAGCAACCGGGAGAACGGGTGCGAGACCGACTTCCGCTCGGATCCCGACAACTGCGGGAGCTGCGGACACCAGTGCGAAGCCGCCGAGAGCTGTCGGAACGGCGCCTGCGTGACCGTGTGCGCGGCGGGCCTCGGCGACTGCGATCGCGATCCGGGCAACGGCTGTGAGACGGACCTCCGCACGGCCGTGACCGACTGCGGTCGCTGCCGGGTTGCGTGCCGCGGCGGAACGAACGCCACGCCGGTCTGCAGCGCGGGTTCCTGCTCGGTGACCTGTCCGGACGCCCTCTTCGGTTGCGGTCGGGATTGCGTCGACCGCCAGACCGACGCCCACCACTGCGGCGGGTGCAACAATCGCTGCGCGACCGGGTCGGAGTGCGAGGGCGGCCAGTGCGTGTGCCCGGCCACCAATCGCGTGTGCAACAGCGTCTGCATCAACGTCCAGACGGACCCGAGAAACTGTGGCCAGTGCAACAACGTCTGTGCCCCGAACGAGGTCTGCGACGGCGGCCGGTGCGACTGTCCGTCCGACAAGGACGTGTGCGACCGGGTTTGCGTCGATACGCAGGCCGACGAGGCGAACTGCGGGCGCTGCGGCGAGCGCTGCGCGCCCGGGGAGCTCTGCCTTGCCGCCAGGTGCGTGTGCCCCTCCGGCAAGCGGCGGTGCGGCGGGCAGTGCGTCGACGCCAACACCGACCTCAACAACTGTGGCAGCTGCGGGACGATCTGCGGCCCCGGCTACTCGTGCATCCTGGGCGATTGCCGCTGTCCACTCGGTAAGCGGGTGTGCGACGGCAGATGCGTCAACAACGGCACCGACGTGAACAACTGCGGCCAGTGCGGAAAGATCTGCAAGACGGGCGAAGCGTGCGCGCTCGGCCGATGCATCTGCCCCGAGGGCAAGAAGGTCTGCAACGGCGTCTGCACCAACCTCGAGAGCGATCCCAGGAACTGCGGGGTCTGCGGCAGGAGCTGTGCGACCGGCAAGGCCTGCATCTCGGGAACCTGCAGCTAGGACGCTCCCACTGAAAGCGAGTGCGTCGCCGCGACGCGCTCTGGCGCGTCGCTCTTCGGTCAACTGCCCGGACGGCCGGAGCCGGTGACCGCGGCGTCCGGGTCGGGGCCGATGATGATCGCGAACGCCTGGTCGGGTGCCATCTCGACCCCAGACCAGCCCGGCCTCTCCGCCTTCTGTTGCTCGTAGAAGGCGCGATAGCCGCGCGCCGCCTTGACGTCGAGCCCGCCCGCGTCGAGCGCTTTCTGGACGCTGTCCACCCAGGCGGGTGGCGTCTCCTCGGCTACCATGAGGAACAGCCCCGGCTTCAGTGCGATCCCCGGCGTGGTCCGCGTGCGCACCTGCCACCCGGCGTCCTTGAACGCACCGCTCAGGACGTCATGGAACGCGGCCGACGCCGGGTTGTTGAGGTTCACTTCGAACCAGACCATCCGATCGCTGCTGGTTTCGCCGCGCAGGACGTCGACCATCGCTTGGCGCTTGTCCGCCGAAAGCGACCGCTTCGCCGACAGTGAAGCCACCCCGACGCAGCCGTCGAGGCGCTCCCCGAACTTCTGCACCGCGACGTTGGCCTCCTCGGCCGGAAAGGCCTTGCGGGCGGCGGCGACCAAGGGTGCCAGCTGGCGCTCCGCGGTCGCCAGACGCGTCGCCAGCACGTCATGCTCGGCGCGCAGGTCCACCGCGTACCACGCCGATGCTCCCGCAACGCCCAGCAGCGCCACCAGGAGCAGAATCAAGCCTGCTCCCGGGCCCGAAGCTTTCGCCGCCGTCGCCATGCCGGGAACTCTATCCCACGACCGGCGTTCCGGGCCAGCGGACCGGTCCGGTGGCGCCGCCGGCGCATCGATCCGAGGATCGCGCTCGGTATGCCCCGCGTGATCGCGCCCGTGACGGCGGCCGCCACCGAGCGCGTCCCGTCAACCGGTCGGCGTCAGAAGCCGCAGTACTGTTGCCCGTTCCGCGTGTTGAGGGCGTTGCGGACGTTCTGGAACACGACGTCGCGCGCCGCCGCATCGAGGCACGGGGGGCAGCCGGTCAGCTTCGTGTTGTCGAGCTCGTAGCGCGCCTTGCACGAGTTGACTGGGTCCTCGATCTCACAGTCGAACACGTTGAACGCCGGCGCGCCGTTGAACAGATCGTCCGCCAGGGCGCGGTGACACTTGATGCCGATGCACTTGATCAGCTTCTGGACGTTGCGGCCGAATCGGTTCGCGCACTTGAAGTGGTCGATCTGCGCCGGGACGTTGCCCAAATTGGGCGGATCCAGGGGCGTGCCGGGGGCGCAGTAGACTGCGCCGTTGATGGTGTTCGCCCAGTCCATGTACTCCGTGGCCAGCGCCGCTTGCGCTGGGGCGTCCATGCACGGGGGACAGAGGCCAGCTCCCAGCCCGCCCAGCGAGCGGGTGTACTTGGCGAGACACGAGCTCGGGCCCGTGTTCTCGCAGACGGTGTCGTCGAAGGGCAGGTTCTTCCAGATGTAGTCGATCATCTTCGCGTTGCATTTCGTGACGCACAGGCTGGCGAGGTGGGCGCGCTTGTTCATGTAGCGCTCACACTTGAGGACGCCCTTACTCGGCGGGACGAAGCCGGTTATCTCTCCGGTCGGATCGAGCGGTACCTGTGCCAGGGCCGCGCCCGAGCCCGCGGCGATCCCGCAAGCGAGTGCGACGGTGCAAAGCGTTCTGAGCATGGGCAGTGTTCCCCCTTGGTGAGCGTCTCCAGCCTTCGATAGCAAGGAAGGTGCCTTCAGGGAGCGAGCAAGGGCGCCGTCCAGGGCTTGCGTTCGCGCACGATCCGGCATGCGAGATAGCTGTGGGCTACCACCGTCCGGGAACGGGCGTGCCTGCGGAGCAACGCATGCCTATCGTCGCCGCCGAGGTCCGTTCGCGCGTGCTCACGGCGCGACTCCTGTCGCCGCAGCTCGCCGTCATGTCGCATGGGTCGCCGCGCCCGTCGGCATCGCACCCGCGCGGCAAAGACCCAGGCGAACGCGAGAGCCGGGCACATGTGGTTCCCTCTGGACACGATGGGGGGCAGGTGGGCTATACGCCGCGCGGTAACATCCCCGCCCCCTCCCGCCGCGATCACGTCGAAGGGACCGCAACACAGCCATGTCACACGCAGCAAGTTCCCGCCGTCTCGCCGTCTCCGCTTTCATCCTGCTCGGTGCGTTCGCTCCAGCGAACGGCGCGCTGATCACCGTCAACACGACCACCGACGAGGTTACGACCAACGCCAGCTGCTCGCTGCGCGAGGCCGTCAGCTCGGCGAATACCGATACCGCGGTCGGGGGCTGTGCGCGCGGAAGCGGTGCTGACGAGATCCGGTTGCCGGCGGGCACCTATACGCTGTCGTACATGTTCGACAGTGACGGCGGCAGTCGCGACCTCGACCTGAAGGCTGGCACGCTCACGATCACGGGCGCCGGCGCCGCCTCGACGGTGATCGACGGGAACGGCCTCGTGCCGTCGCCTGTCGCCGCGGACCGGGTGATCGAGGTCTGGAACGGTGCCGTCGTCACGATCTCCGGCGTGACGATCCGCAATGGCGTGAGCCCGAACGGCGGCGGTGGCATCGCGAACCTGATCGGCGCCAAGCTGCAGCTGATCGACAGCATCGTCACCGACAACACCGCGCCCGACGGCGCGGGCGGTATCTCGAACGGCGGCCAGATGGCGATCGTCGGCTCGATCGTCGAGGCGAACACGGCGACCGTGGCGGCGGGGGAGGGCGCCGGGATCAGGAACAGCGCCAACGCCACGCTCCTGATCGAGCGCAGCATCGTACGTGGCAACCGGGCACCCGGAACCGACGGGCGGGGCGGCGGCATCGCGAACGAGGGCACGCTCACCGTGCGCGCGACCACGATCACCGGGAACGAGGTCCTCGGCACGCGCGGGGCGGGCGGCGGGATAGCGAACAGCGCGGCCACCGCAGCGGCGGTCGTGGTCACGCTCGACGACACCACGATCGAAGGGAACCAGGCCGGTGCGAACGGCGGTGGCATCGAGAACACGCGGACGCTGACCCTCACGAACTGCACCGTGAGCGGCAACGAAGGCGACGACGGCGCCGGCGTCTACACCGACTCCAACCTGAGCGTGGTGCTGAACAACGTGACCCTCGCCCTCAACTCGGGACGCGGCCTCGGCGGCGGGATATTCAACCAGAGCGCGACCCCCATCGAGCTCGCGAACACGATCGTCGCCGGCAACGTCGCGACCGGCACGAGTGGAGGGCCCGCGCCGGACTGTGCCGGCGCCCACGCGTCGCGCGGCCACAACCTCGTCGGCAACGGCGCCAACTGCGATCTGACCGCGGCCGCCGGTGACCAGGTCGGGACCGCGGCGGCGCCGATCGACGCCCGGATCGATCCGCTGGCCGACAACGGCGGCCCGACGCGTACCCACGCGCTGCGGGACGACTCGTCGCCCGCCGTCGACGCCGGCAACCCGCAGGGGTGCCGTGACGCGCTCGGCGATCCGATCCCGACGGACCAGCGCGGCTTCATGCGTCCGGAAGGGCCGGGTGGCGTGTGCGACGTCGGCGCCTTCGAGTTCGGCTCCTCGCTGCCGCCGACCACCACAACGACGATCCCGGGCGGAACGGTCACCACCACGACCCTGCCGTGTTCGCCGGCATCGTGCGACGACGGTGATCCCTGCACCACCGACGCCTGCACCCCTGGCTGTACGCGTACGCCGAAGAGCGGCGGCGAAGGCATGACGTGCGCCTTCCGCGGCGGCCTTCAGGTGGTAGCGTGCGCGGGGCAGAAGGTCCCCAAGGCCATCGGGAAGCAGTTCACGTCGGCCGGCAAGCAGGCCGATCAGGCCGCCGCGACGAGCGGTAAGAAGGCCCGGAAGCGCGCCAAACGCGCCCTCGCGCTCCTCAAGCTGGCCGAGAAGGCCGCGACCAAGGCCAAGGTGTCGGCGGAATGCCGTAACTCCCTCCTGGCCCCCATCCGGTCCGCACGCCGCGGCGCCGAAACCTTCCTGGCGACCCAGTAGTGGTGCGCTCGGCGGGGGGTCCGGATCGGCACCGACCGCGTGGGTCGGCAGGTAGCGGCGCACGCCGGACGGCCCCGGTGCTGCCCGTTGGTCGCACGAATCCCTGCGGACTTACACGAACAGGCGCCCATGCCCTCGCCCTCAGGGACCCTGCCGCCCCTTGTGCGGGCACATCTCTTGCTGAACCACCAACACCCACCGCTAGCGGTGTACAGCCGCCGTCTAGCTCAATTTTTCTGAAGCGCGCCCGGCTGCGAACGTGGTAGGCACAGCCGCCCGGGAGGGGTCAGGACATCCCGACATGACGGACATGACGATGAAAGCCCGGCGCCGGCGCGCCACGCGCATCCTCGCGCTGACGGCTCTCCTCGCCAGCGGCGTCACCCGAGCCGAGGCGGCGATCACCCTGACCCAGAGCCTCGGGACAGCGACCGACACGGTCGCGGGCACGACGCTCGCGCTGACGGTCCCCGCCGCAGTCACCGCGGGCCACAGCCTCATCGTGACGGTCACGATGGCCGACGCAGGAACCGGGATCAGCGCGACCGACTCCGCCGGCAACACCTACGCCGTCGACGCCGAGGTCGCCGCCGGCGGCGTCCGCACCGCGATCCTCTCCGCCCACGGGGTCGCCGCCCTGGCCAGCGGCGGCGTGATCACGGTGACGCACCCGTCGACGACGGTGCGCGCCCTCTCCGCCGCCGAGTTCAGCGGCCTTCTGCCGACCGGTGCGCTGGACCAGACGACGACCGGTGCTGGCAACGGGACGGCGGCCTCCTCCGGCTCCACCACGCAGACGGCCCTGAACGACGAGTTGCTCATCGGTGCCATCGGGACCGACGCGCCGTCGACCGAAGGATTCACGGCTGGAGGCGGGTTCACCTCGATCGCCGACGCCGGGACGAGCATCGGGCCCGACGTGACGATCCACGCCGAGTATCGCGTCGTCGGTGCGGTCGGCTCGTTCGCTGCGGACGGCACGCTCAGCGCCGCGCGCGCGTGGACGGCGGCGATCGCCACCTATCGCTCGGCGTGCGGTAACGGGTCCACCGACACGGGCGAGGCCTGTGACGACGGCGCCGCGAACGGCACGGCGAACTCGTGCTGCTCGACGGCCTGTACCTTCCGCACTGCCGGCACCAGCTGCGCGGACGACGGGAGCGCCTGCACCACCGACACCTGCGACGGAAAGAGCAATGTCTGCCAGCATGTCGCGGGCAACGCCGGCACCGTCTGTCGCCCGGGCGCCGGCACCTGCGACGTCGCCGAGACCTGCGACGGCGTGAGCACGACGTGCCCGGCCGATGCGTTCGCGCCCGCGACCGCCGAATGCCGGGCCTCGGCCGGGGTGTGCGACGCCGCCGAGTTCTGCACCGGCTCCAGCGCCGCCTGTCCGGCCGATGCGTTCGCCGGAGCGACGACGCAGTGCCGCGGCGCCGCCGGCGTCTGTGACGTTGCCGAGTTCTGCACGGGGTCCGGGCCCACCTGTCCCGTCGACGATCGCGTGCCGGCCGGCACCTCGTGTCGCGCGGCGGGTAGCGTCTGTGACGCGGCGGAGAGCTGTGACGGAACCGACGTCAATTGCCCGGCCGATGCGTTCGCGCCCGCGACCACCCAATGCCGTGCCTCGGCCGGGGCGTGCGACGCGGCCGAGTTCTGCACCGGCACCAGCGGCACCTGCCCAGCCGACGTCGTCGCGCCGGCGACCACCCAGTGTCGGGCCTCGGCCGGCGTCTGCGACGTGGCCGAGTTCTGCACGGGCAGCAGCACCGTCTGCCCCGCCGACGCCGTCGCGCCGGCGTCCACGCAGTGTCGCGCGTCCGCCAGCGTGTGCGACGCCGCCGAGTTCTGCACCGGCTCTGCGGCGACCTGTCCGGCCGACGTCGTGGCGCCCGCGACGACCCAGTGCAGGGCCTCGAGCGGCGTGTGCGACCCGGCCGAGTTCTGCACCGGCGCCAGCGGGGCGTGTCCGGCCGACGCCTTCTCGCCACCGACCACCGAGTGCCGGGCCGCGGGCGGGGTCTGCGACGCGGCGGAGTTCTGCACCGGCACGAGTGGCGCGTGCCCGGCCGACGTCTTCTCGCCGTCGACCACCGAATGCCGCGCTTCAGCCGGCGCCTGTGACCTGGCCGAGTTCTGCACCGGCACCGGCATCTGCCCGGCCGACGCCCTCGCGCCGGCGACCACGCAGTGCCGGGCGGCCGCAGACGTGTGCGACACGGCGGAGTTCTGCACCGGCTCCGCGGTGAGCTGCCCTGCGGACGTCGTCGCCCCGGCGACCACCCAGTGCCGGGCCTCGACCGGGGTGTGCGACGTCGCCGAGTTCTGCACCGGCTCCAGCGGCAGCTGTCCGGCCGACGTCCTGGTGCCGCCGACGACCCAGTGCCGGCCCTCAGGCGGCGTGTGCGACGCCGCTGAGTTCTGCACCGGCGCCAGCGGGGCGTGTCCGGCCGACGTCTTCTCGCCGCCGACGACCCAGTGCCGGGCCTCGAGCGGCGTGTGCGACGCCGCCGAGTTCTGCACCGGCACCAGCGGGGCGTGTCCGGCCGACGCCTTCTCGCCGCCGACCACGCAGTGCCGCGCCGCCGCCGGCGTGTGCGACGTGGCCGAGTTCTGCACCGGTACCGGCATCACGTGTCCGCCCGATGCCTTCATGGCGGCGACGACGCAGTGCCGCGGCACGGCCGGGGTCTGTGACATCGCCGAGTTCTGCACCGGCACCGGGGCGACCTGCCCGGTCGACGGTCGAGTCGCCTCCGGCACGCTGTGCCGCGCGTCGGTCGCGATCTGTGATGCCGCCGAGAGCTGCGACGGGACCGACGTCAGCTGCCCGCCGGACGGGTTCGTGGCGTCGACGACGCTGTGTCGCCCCGCGGCCGGGGTCTGCGACGTCGCCGAGTTCTGTACCGGCTCCGGCATCAACTGCCCAGCCGATGGCGTCGCGCCGCCGACGACGCAGTGTCGCGCCCCCAACGGCGTGTGCGACGTGGCCGAGTTCTGCACCGGTACCGGCATCACGTGTCCGCCCGACGGCGTCGTGTCGACGACCGGGCTCTGCCGCGCGGCGGCGGGTCCGTGCGACGTCGCCGAGTTCTGCGACGGCTTCGGTGCCTGCCCGCCCGATGCGCGTGTCTCGGCCGGCACGTTGTGCCGCGCCTCGACCGCCATCTGCGACGCGGCCGAGAGCTGCGACGGCCTCAACGCCAACTGCCCCGCCGATGGCGTCGTGGCGAGCACGGTGCCGTGTCGGGCTGCCGCCGGGCTCTGCGACGTCACGGAGTTCTGCACGGGATCCTCGCCGATCTGTCCACCAGACGGCTTCGCGCCCGCGACCACGCAGTGCCGTGCGTCGGCCGGGGTGTGTGACGTCGGCGAGCTCTGCCCGGGGACGGGCCCGGCCTGCCCGCCCGACGGCTTCGCACCGCCGACCACCCAGTGCCGCGCAGCAGCTGACGTGTGCGATCTCGCCGAAACCTGCACCGGGGCGGGCGCGGCATGCCCCGCCGACACGCTCGCGCCGGTGACCACGACCTGCCGCCCGCCGGCCGGCCCGTGCGACGCGGCCGAGCTCTGCACCGGAACCTCCATCGCGTGTCCCAGCGACCTCCGGGTCCCGGCTGGCGGGGTGTGTCGTGCGGCCGCCGGCGGTTGCGACGTCACGGAGACCTGCGACGGGATCAACGCCGACTGTCCGGCCGACGCCTTCTCGCTGCCCTTCACCCAGTGCCGCCCCGCGGCAGGCCCGTGCGACGTGGCGGAGGTGTGCTCGGGAACGAGCGTCGCCTGTCCGGCCGACGTCAAGGTCACGGCGGGTACGATGTGCCGCGCCGTGAACGGCGCCTGCGACGTCGCGGAGAGCTGCGACGGCGCGAACGCCGGCTGTCCCGCCGACGGGTTTGCCTCGACCACCACGGTCTGCCGCGCGTCCGCCGGCGTCTGCGACGTCGCGGAGTTCTGCACCGGCGCCAGTGCCATCTGCCCCACGAACAACTACCAGCCGAACGGCACCGTGTGCCGCGCCCCCGCGGGTCCCTGTGACCGGGCCGAGGTCTGCGACGGGACCTCGTCCCTGTGCGCCGCCGACTCGTTCCTGCCCGCGAACACGGCGTGTCGCGCCGGAACTGGGCTGTGCGATCCGGCGGACGCCTGCACCGGAACGAGCATCTTCTGCCCGCAGGACCTCTCGGCTGCGGGCACGGTGTGCCGCCCGGCCGTGGGCGCATGCGACCGCCCCGAGACCTGCAATGCCGTGTTGGGCGTGTGCCCCCCCGACTCCCTGTCGCTTGCGGGGACGATCTGCCGCGCGGCGAACGGTTCCTGTGACGTGGCCGAGGAGTGCAACGGTACGAACCCGCAGTGTCCTGGCGACGTGATTCGACCAGCTGCGTTCGTGTGCCATCCGGTTGGCGGACTGTGTGACGCAATCGAGAGCTGCGACGGCGCGACGACAGCATGCCCGAACGATACGTTCCTTCCGTCCGGCGCGACGTGCCGCCCGTCGGCGGGCGTCTGCGATTCGGGCGAGACCTGCAACGGCAGCAGCCGGATCTGTCCAATCGACCTGCTGAACCCGCGCGGCACGGTCTGCCGTGCCTCCGCGGGCTCGTGCGATGCAGAAGAGACGTGCGACGGTACGACCGTCGGATGCCCGGCGGACGTGCTCCGCGCCGCAGGTACGGTCTGCCGGCAGTCGACCGGAGCGTGCGACGTCGCCGAGTCGTGCGACGGCAGCACGCTCAACTGCCCGTCGGACCGCATGGCCTCGGCGGGGACCACGTGTCGCGCCGCGGCGGGTCCGTGTGACCTCGCCGAAACCTGCGACGGATCGACGGGCATCTGTCCTGCCGACGTCCTCCAACCGGCGGGCGCCGTCTGTCGTGTGCCGGCTGGCCCGTGCGATGCACAGGAGGTGTGCGCCGGCGGTGTGATCACGTGTCCGACCGACGCCAAGCTGAGCAGCGTCTGTCGCCCGGCTGCGAGCGCCTGCGACTTCCCGGAGTCGTGCGACGGAGTGAACGACGTGTGTCCCGTCGACACTCTCGAGGCGCCCGGCGCGATCTGCCGGCCCGCCCAGGGCGCGTGCGACCTCCCCGAGGTGTGCGACGCCACCTCGACCTGCCCGGCGGCGACCTTCCAGGACAACGACGGCGACGGCATTGGCGACGGCTGCGACAACTGTCTCGACGACGACAACCCGACCCAGGGTGACGCCGACAACGATGGCCGTGGCGACGCCTGCGATCCGTGCAACAATCTCACCGCCGGGATCGCCGAGAAGCCGCAGATCATGCTGTCGCGGCTGAACACCCCGCCGGGTGACGACCGGCTGAAGTTCAAGGGCATCCTGAACAACGTGCCCGTCACACCCGCGATCGATCCGGTGGCGAACGGTGTGCGCGTGCTGATCGACGGCGCGCCGGGGACGGGGAACATCCTCGACGTGACGGTCCCGGGCGGCGGCTACAACTCGTCGCTGCTCACCGGCTGGAAGGCGAACTCGTCCCGCACGAGCTTCAAGTACGTGAACAAGCTGGGCGTCCAGGGCATCACCCAGGTGACCGTCAAGCTCAACTCCAATCAGCCAGGGGTCGTGAACTTCACGGTCACCGGGCGCGACGGCTCCTTCGCCATCACGGCGGCCCAGCTGCCCCTGACCGGCACCTTCCTGCTCGACGTGCCGGTCGCGACCACCGGCCAGTGCGGCGAGATGACGTTCGGGGCCGGGAGCTGCGTCATGGCCGGGACCGGCAGCACGGTGAAGTGCAGGTAGCCGGATGATCGCGCCGCCGAGCTGCCTGGCGTAGGCCGCGGCAGCGGCGACATCGTGGTCGAAGATCTGGTTCGTCTAGTCGCGGTCGAGCACGGCGCCACTGCGCAGGAGGCCGAGCAGTCCGGCGGCCACGGTGGCCCTCGTAGCAGACCTGAGACGCGGGGAACCAGACGGTGCCGCGCCCAGCAAGTGCGTGGACCTGACGACGAAGACGATGCCAGTGGCCGACACGCGCGCATGCTGGGGACCAGCTTCGCCGGATCCGACCACGGCAGTGAGCCCCTGCATGGCCTTCTGGATCGGCATCGCCGCCGTCCGGACTTCTTGGTCATATCCGGAATCGCCTGCGGCAGGCCTGCCGCCATCCTCGGCCTGAGCGCGATCTGCCTCCCGCGCGCAACCCGAACACCGTAGCCGCACGCTGGCGACTGGTGAACGTCACCTGGACGTCACGGGGAGCAGGCGAGGGGCACGGTGCCATTCAGGTGGGCGCAGCAGGATTCGGGAGTGCTGCCGTTGCTGTCGCTCGTGGTCCCATCAGGGCACGTGCTGGCAGACCACAGCACGTCGTAGAGGAGCGCGCCGGAGGGGTTTGCGCCGGTGAGGTCCGCGCCCGCGAGGTTCGTGCCGGTGAGGACCGCGTTGGTGAGGTCCGCGTGGGACAGGTTGGCGTTGGTTAGGTTCGCATTGGACAGGCTCGTGCGCCATCGATCCCAGGATCGGCACAAGGGCCCGCTGGTGAAGTTCGCGCCGCTGAGGTCCGCTCCCATGAGGTTCGCATTGGAGAGGTTCCAGCCGGGGAGGTTCGCGCCCACGAGGTTCGCGCAGACGAGGTAGAGTCCGGGGACAGTCGTAGTTGTTGTCGTACTGGTGGTCGTGCTGGTCGTGGTGGGAGCACACACCTGTAAGCCTTCACGACGGCACCGGCGCAGCACCCGACGTTTGCACGCCTCCCGCGGCAGCGCTGTCGTCGTGATGCACTGTGTGATTGCGGCCGGACACCCCTGCCGGCACTGGAGGTTGATCCCGGCTTCGGCGTGGCCCGTGAGGACCAGGAGCCCGACGCTCACCAAGAAGAGGAGGAACGAGCGCATCGGGACCCTTCGTTTCTATGGCTCCTGACGGTCGCCCTGGCACGGAACGCGCGGGTCATAGCCGAGAAAGGGGGAGCAGCCCGACCGCGGCGTGGCCTCGAAAGGGCTATCGCGGGCGGCCATCAATCTACAATATTGCGGGCCGGGGTTCAGCTGTGTGTGGTGGGCCGTCACGCCAGCTGCCGGATGATCTCCGCCGGTCGACGCCGAGCTCGCGCCGCAGCGCGGTCACGAAGTCTCGCCATCGACTTGCTCGTCACATCAGGGTTAAGGTCGGCGGTATGCGGCTCGAGGGACGGATTGCGATCATCACGGGGGCGGGCTCGGGCATCGGCCGGGCTGGTGCGCTCGCCTTTGCGCGCGAGGGAGCGCGGGTCGTCGTGAACGACCTGGACGCGGGCCGCGCGGAGGAGACTGCGGCGCTGATCCGCTCGCGCGGTTCCGAGACAGTGGCCAGCGCGGGGGACGTCGCGGAGCCGGCGCAGGCGAAGGCGCTCGTCGACCTGGCCGTGGCGCGCTTCGGGGGCCTCGACCTGCTCTGGAACAACGCTGGCATCGCGCCCCTCGGTCGCGACAACTTCGTGCCCTTCATCGAGCCCGAGGACTGGGATCGGGTGCTCCGCGTGAACCTCACCAGCGTCTTCCTCTGCTCGAAGTACGCGATCCCGCTCATGGCGAACCGCCCCGGCGCGGCAATCATCAACATGGCCTCGTCCATGGCGACGTTGCCGCTCGGCATGACGGACGCCTATGCCGCCTCGAAGGGCGGCGTGGCGGCGCTCACCAGGTCGATGGCGCCGGGCTGCGGGCTGATGGGGATCCGGGTGAACGCGCTCGCGCCGGGCTACGTCGGCACTGCCATGACGTCTGTCATCTTCGGCGACGACGACATGCGCGAGGCCTTCCGAAAGGAGCACGCGACCGGCCTCCAGTCCGCCGAGGAGATCGCGGACCTGGCCGTGTTCCTGGCGTCCGACGAGGCGGCGAGTCTCACCGGCGCGGTGCTCGCCTGCGATCGTGGCTGGACGGCGTTCAAGCGTCCCGCCCGGCTCGCGCCCTGACGAGCGTCAAGGGGCGCTGCAGGTGGTACCGTTCAGACGTACCGTGCACGGCACGCGCCGCGAGCCGGCGTCGTCGCCGAACTCCACCGCGACGGTGAATGGCGGCAGCAGGCGCCGCGTGCCCCCGTTGGTGAGATCGATGCGGCTCGAGCGGAGGTCGAGCCCGATCACGCCGCCGCTGAAGGTCTCGAGGCGGAGCGCCTTGACGCCACGCGGACGACGCCTCGGCCGGAGCACCTGAGCCCTGCCGCGCTTCTGGAGCGCGCCGCCGTCGACCGTGGTGGTCCAGACTTCCCCGGTCGAGTCGAGGAGCGTGATCACGATTGGCTCGCGCTCGGGATCGAAGCCATCGGTCACCCGACCCGGCGCGAACCGGGCCGCGAGCCGTAGGCGGTCGTGGCGTGTGCGCGCCGACAGCTTGAGGCCGAGGGTCGGCACGGACAGCTGGGTCGGCGACGCGAGCAGGATGGCGATGCGCTGGGGCGCGCGGGAGATCGTGGCGACGACGGCGAGGGTGTCATCCGCGTTCAGGCTGGCGCGGGCGCCGAGGGTGGCGACGCGCCCGCCGGCCGGCCATTGGCTCGCCCACCGCGAGGACCGGGACGAGGCCGCCCTCGTTCGCCAGCAGGAAACCGGTCCCCGCACCGGTCCCGCTCTGATAGCTCGTACGGAACGCGACGTGGCCCGTGCGGTTCATGGTGGGCTGGCTGAGGCTCTTCACCACGCCGCCGGTGGGTCCAGTGTCCCCTCGCGCGAGAAGCACCTCGAGCGCGAGGCCGACCCGGCGGAGGATCGCGGGACCGAGCGACCCCGCCGGCCCGCGGCGCGAGGCGAGGAACGCGATGTCGCCCTTCGCGTCGGCAGCAGGCGCGCTCGAGATCTCGTCGATGGTGATGCCGGCGCCCAGTATCTGGCGCTCGCTGACGAGCGTCTGAACGCGCGCGCCGTCGGCCGCGAACACCCCCGTGAATTCCGCGGCGTCGGTGCCGACCGGTGCGGCGAAGACGAGGCTCGGCACGGCCGTGATCAGCGGATCGCGCATCTGGAGGAACGGCGGACCGGTGGGCGACGCCTGGCCAGCACTGGCCAGGAGCCGGATGCTGGTACCCGTTGCGAGGAACAGCCCCTCGAGCGTCACGTCCTTCCCGTCCGCGTTGCGGTAGCGGATCGATGCACGGAACGCGACGTCTCCGGCGTCGCTCAGGCTCGGGGAGCCGCCGAAGCTGGCGAAGACCGCACCGTCGGGGCCCGGCGCCGCGTCGCCGACGCGGACCAGGGGCAAGAGCCCGTCGCGGTCGATGAGAAAGATGCCGCGGCCCTTGTCGAGCACGGTCGCCGTGAAGGCGATGGTACCGCCGGCGTTCAGGCTCGGGTCGCCGGGGAAGTCCACGAAGGGGGAGTTGCCGAGCGGCGAGGGGTCGCCCGAGCGGACGAGCGCCTCGAGGCCCGTGGTGCTCGCCTTGAACAGCCCGACGCTGCTGGGTCCGTTCGCGACGTAGCCGCGGAAGACGACGTCACCGCGGTCGTTCAGTCGCGGGGTGGAGAATGGCGCGCCGGCGAAGAATCCGTCGGTCGGCGAGCCCTCGCCGACGAACACGCCCTGCGCCGGCCCGGTGCCGGGTCGATAGATGATCGCCTCACTGGAGTACCCGCCGGCCACGCGGACGCGGAACGCGACGCCGCCCGCGGCGTCCACGGCCGGGCCGGATTCGAGCCCCGCGTAGGTTCCGCCCGCGGGGCTCGCGTCGGCGGTGGGTCCGTTCGTGGTCGCGAGCCGATCGGGGTTCTTGTACTCGGGGGAGGCGGCGCGCAGCACCGCTTCGACGCTGCCACCGTTCAACGACGCCGCAGCGACGACGCTGCCGTCGGCCGTGACCACCGGCGGCGCGGTGGCGAAGGCGCCGGCATTCCCGAGCAACACGCCCCTGACCCGGTCGAGGTTACCGCGGACGCGCTGGCCGGGGTACAGCACGGGATGGAGGATGCCGCCGGCGAACGCGAACGCGGCCGCCGCCCCGACCGTGTCGTCGCGCGAGCGATCGAGGATGGGTCCCGCCGTGAACGCGAGGGTGCCGTCGTCCCCGATCGAGACGACGTCGCCGAAGTCGATGAGCGCCTGGGGTTCCGTGGCGGCGCCGTCGAAGTCCAGGTCGACCTCGGTGCCGCGCGCGACGCGTTCGACCAGCCCGTCAGCCCCCAGGGTGAAGACGCCGGTCGTACCGTTGGGACCGTCGACGGTCGCGGTGAAGGCCAGCGTTCCGGCACCGTTCAGCGACGGTGGCCCGAGCCGGACGATCTTGCCGTTACGGAAAGGATCGCCGAGACGGGCGCGCGGGGTGACGCCGCCGCTGGTCGCGGTGCAGAGCGCGACGATCGCGCCGGTGCTGCTGCGGACGACGGCGAGGAGGGCGACCGTTCCGGCCGCGTTCATCACCGGCCCGCGCTCGGGTACGTCGAGGGCCGTCGCGTCGGCGAGGGGGTCGACGTCGCCGGCGAGATCGAGGACGCCCGCCGGGATCGTGTCGCCGGAGACCGCCAGGGCGATCAGCGCCGGTTCGCCGGCGGGTGGCGTGCGTCGAAAGAGGAAGAGCGCCGCGGGGATCGGGGCGTCGGCCGGGTCGGCGCTGGACGTGGCGAGCGTGGCGAGGAAGGCGACGTCGCCGTTCGCGTTGACGGTTGGGCGTCCGACGAATGCCCGGAGCTTCCGTCCCGCCGGCGAGCTGTCGCCGATCTGCGCCACCGTCACCCGGGACAGGGGAGGGACGAGGCCGGCGAGGACCAGCGCCTCGCTCGCCGAGGCGCCCTCGAGCCGGGTGCGGAACGCGACCCACCCGGTGCCGCCTGCACCGGGCCAGGTGGTGAACGCCGGCCCGGCGAACACCCCACCGCCCGGCGCGGCATCGCTGATGGCGACGACCTTGGACGTGGACGCCGCATCGCCCCTTCCCGCGCTGAGGGCGAGCGTGACCAGGAGGGCGGTGAAAGCCGATACGCGGAGCGGCCGATGCGCGGATGTCATGCGGAGACGGTGGCTGCGCTCGGCGGACCGACCGTCACATGGAGGAGCAAGGGGGGTGCCACGGGAGGGTCGTTCCTGGGCCCGCGCCGTGGCGCACGCGGGGGGCGCACCGGTGCACGGGTGTCGCAGAACCGCAGCCTCCTTAGGGCAGAGGGGCGAGCAGCTCGACCTGCTCCGACCAGCCGGCCAGCCCTTCCACCCCCGGCACCTGAATCGTCGAGAGCAGCACCCGCAACGGGGGGCCACCCTGGCGGCGGATGATCGGAACGATGCTGGCGACCTCGCCACGGACCTCCACCTCGCGTCCGTCCGCAAGGCCGACCGTGACGTGAATGGCGTCTGGGGGACCCTCGACTGGAATGCGGCGGGCGCTCGTCACCGCGACCGAGCGGTGTCCCTCGACGAGAATGCCAACGACCTCGCCGCCGGGTCGGAGTGCCAGCGCGAGCGCCCGATCGTCGCCGAGCCGGACCGCGGTGTGGAACATCGCCGGAGCGCCGCGCGTCGTTGCCCCGGCATATGCCGGACCCTCCAGCGGCATTGCCGCGCCGTCGACGATGACCTGTCCGCGGACGTGACCGAACCGCGGCTCGGTGCCACGCAACGGTGCGAACTCGAGCGCGAGCTCGGCCTCGACGAGCGTGGCTCGCGCGAGACCGAGTTCCAGGTCGAGAAAGGGCTCGGTGTCTGGGAAGCGGAGCATCGGCCCGGTGAAGCGCCAGGCGGCGCCGTGTGGGCTGTGCCTGACCGCGAGGACACCAAGACCATGTGGCGAGGCCGCGGCACTGCGCTCGCCCGTGAAGAGCAGGAGGCCGCCCTCCGGCGGCAGGAGCAGGAGCCGGCTGCCTCCCGCATCGATCCGGGCGAGGCCGGCACCCAGCGGGGTCACGAACTCGAGCGTCTGCGGTGTGGACGGCAGATCGACGGAGGGCACCGCCGCCGGATCCGACATGATAGGTGCGGGGGCTGCGAGTGCCGGCAGCGCGGCGAGGAGCGCCCGCACCAACCGCTCCCGCCATTTCCCCTCCCAGCGGAGTGGGATCCCGAGCTCGAGCTGGACGGCATCGGTGATGGGTCCGAGCGCCGCGAGCGCACGCACCACGGGTCGCGGGTCATCGCGGTACCGTGGCGTGAACAGCTGCAGCAGGTTCTCGCGCCCGCGGGCCGGGTAGCGTGCCCCGATAGAGACCCCGATGCCCTCCGCCGCGAGAGCACCGAGGAGCGCCGGCAGGCTGCTGCTCGCGAACGCGGGCGAGACGGCCGCGTCGTCTCCGACCGTCAGCGGGGTCGGTCCGGGGCGCACGCCCAGACCCACGTCCACCGTCGGCTGTCCGACGTTCCAGCCGTGGACCGTGAGCACCGTCGCGCGGCCATGGCGGCTTCGCGCCGCGAGGATCAGGTCGCCGAGCGCGTCGAGAAACGCCGGCGCGCCGTCATGCGCCTCGCTGATGCGGTTCAGGTCGACGGCGTTGCGATCGACGTCGTCGTTGATCAGGGCCGCCGCGCCCGTCGCGCGCGCCAGCGTCTCGGTGAGCGCCGCCGTGTGGAGGTCGTTGACCTTGCGCGGGTGCGCCAGCGGCAGGGGGCGGTCCGGGTCGCGGCAACCCCCGTGCGGTGCCACGAGGATCACCGGCGTCGTGCCGGGAATGACGATGGGCCGCACGCCCCGGGTTGTAGCCTTTCCCCGGTCGGACGGTCTACATGAGGCGCATGCGCCTGTTCCTCCTCGTGCTCGCGCTCGCCCTCGGCGGCCGGAACGCCGCCGCCCTCGACCGCCCGCACGTGTATCTCGTCATCGTCGACGGGCTCGACGACCGCTTCGTCACCCCCGAGAGCTTCCCCGTGGTGCTCGGCGCGGCGCGAGGGGACGCGGCGCACGCGTCCGCCATTCGCGGCGCCTTCGCCGTCATGCCGACGCGAACGGACCCGAACCACGCGTCGCTGCTGACGGGCGTCTGGTCGGATGGCCACGGCATCACCGGCAATGCCTACTGGACACGCGAGCTGGGCGCGCCGCCCCGGAAGATGGACGACCCGAGCCTGCTCGACGTCGAGACCCTGTTCACGGTCATCGAGACCGATCGTCCCACGCTGGTGACGATGGGCATCTTCGGCAAGCCGAAGCTGGCGCGGCTCTTCGCCGCCGTGCCAGAGCGGCAGCAGGCGCCCGACGTCCTGTGGTCGGGGGAGGACGCGGCGGAGCGCGATCGCGATCCGGTCACCGGGTACGCCACCGACGACGCGGCGATGCGCACGTTGCTCGAGCGGGCCGCGGCGACCGAGCCCGACCTCGCGGTCGTGAACCTCGCGGACGTCGATCGCACGGCACACGGATTCGGGCCCGCGAGCGCCGAGGCGCGTGCAGCGGTCCGCACCGCCGACGCCGTGATCGGGCGCCTGCTCCACGATCTGCACACGCGCGGTCGCTGGAACCGGTCGGTGGTGATCGTCACCTCCGACCACGGCTTCGATGCGGTCGGGCCGACGGCCGAGAACCCGTCGCCGGAGATCGCGCTCGCGCCGGCGCTCGAGCGCGCCGGCGTGCAGGGGATCGTCGCCGTCGCCGACGGGGGCATCGACCACCTGTACGCGACGCTGGTGAAGGCGAACGACACCGGAGTCGGCGGAGCGGCGTCGCTCCTGGCGCGGGCGTCGACCGTCGCGCGCGCCACGCCGGGTGTGGTCGAGGTCCTCGCGCGCCTGCCGGTCCCGGGGGTCGCGCTGCTGTCGGAGGTCCATCCCGACTGGCACCTGCAGCATCAGCGGGCGGGCGAGCTGATCGTGGTGGCGGCCCAGGGGCATCAGTTCGTCGACGGCGCCGATCCCAAGGAGACCCGCCTCCTCGGAAACCATGGCGGACCCGGCGAGCGGCGGATTCCGCTGTTCGTGCTCGGCGGATGGGGCGGGCTGTCGGCGGCGCCGCCGACCACGCGCGCGCCGTCGTCGGTCGACGTGGCGGCGACGACGGCCGTGCTCCTCGGCCTGCGCGCGCCGCGGCGTCTCGACGGGAGGCCGATCCGCTCGGATCAGCTGGGGCGGCCGATCGCCGCCGTGCTCACAGACCGCATTGCCGGAAGTATTCGGTGAACACGCGCTGCGTGACGTCGGTGAGTGCCCGCACCCGTGCCGCGGCGTCGGCCGCGAGGCGGTCGGGGTCGATCCCGGCCGCGGTCACGTACTGCCGCGAGTCGGGCTCGCTCGCCAGTCGGCCGATGATCGTCTCCGTGAACTCCAGGTGGAACTGGAGGCCGTAGACGAAATCGCCCCAGCGGAAGGCCTGTTGTTCGTAGACGTCCGAGCGCGCGAGGTTGCGCCCGTCCGGCGGCAGCTCGTAGGTATCGCCGTGGAAGTGGAAGACCGTCAGCTGCGGGCCGGTGCCGGCGAACAAGGGATCGTCGGCTCCGTCCTCGGTGAGCGTGACCGGTGCCCATCCGATCTCACGCTTCTCCCCGGCGTAGACGCGCGCCCCGAGCGCCTGGGCGATCAGCTGGGCCCCGAGGCAGATGCCCAGCACCGGGCGCCCGGCGGTCAGCGCACGCTCGATGAACTTCGCCTCGGCGGCGAGCCAGGGAAGCCGGTCGGTCTCGTACGCGGCCTGGGGCCCGCCGAGGACGATCAGGCCCCCGATCCCCCGCATGTCCCGGGGCAGGGGCTCGCCACGGGGGACGTCGAGGTAGCGGTGCTGGACGCCCTCGTCCCGGAGCACGTTGGCCAGCAGTCCCAGTCCCTCGGCGGGGGTGTGGCGGAGCACCAGCCACGACGAGCCCTCACCCGAGTCGGCATCCTCATCCCGGCGCGGCATGGGGGCCTTCATTTCCCAAGGGTGCCTCCACAGTCAAGGCGGGGCGTCGCCCTTGCTGGGGGAGGGGTTCTGCGGCACCCTGCGGCCAACCGAAGTTCACCGGCCGGTAACCGGCTGGTAACGGTCCGCGGGTAGGGTGCGGTCTGAGCAATTCGTGGCGGTCAAACGCACCATTCTGGTGGTGGAGGACGAGAAGGACATCCGGGAGCTCGTCCGCTTCCATCTCGAACAGGAGGGGTACGCCGTCCGCGAGGCGGACTCCGGCGAGGGCGCCCTCAAGCAGATCGGGAACGAGCGTCCCGCCCTCGTCATCCTCGATCTCATGCTGCCGGGCACCGACGGTCTCGAGGTGTGCCGGCGGCTCCGTGCCGCCGAGGTCACCCGTTCGCTCCCCATCATCATGCTCACCGCACGTGCCGAGGAGGTCGACCGCGTTCTCGGTCTCGAGCTCGGCGCCGACGACTACGTCACCAAGCCCTTCAGTCCCCGCGAGTTCGTCGCCCGCGTGCGTGCCGTCATGCGGCGCAGCCACGGCGAGGAAGTGCCGCCGCCCCACGAGATCTTCGAGCGGGGTCGCCTGCGCATCGACTTCGACACCTACGAGGTCTTCATCGCCGGCGAGCCGGCGAACCTCTCGCTCCGGGAATTCGAGCTGCTCAAGTTCTTCGCCCGCCACCCGTACCGCGTCTACGACCGCCTCCAGTTGCTCGACCTCGTGTGGGGTCAGGACGTGCACGTCGAGCCGCGGACCGTCGACGTCCACATCCGCCGGCTGCGCAAGCGCATAGAGGTCGATGACGCCTCCCCCGAGCTCATCGTCACGGTCCGGGGTGTCGGGTACAAGTTCAATCCCGACGCGCTGGCGTCGTAGACTCGTCCTCCAGTTCCTCGCGCCGACGGTCGTGGCGCTCGCCGGAGTGCTGGCCGTCGCGATTCCGTACACCGCGATCACGCTGCAGCGGCACGAGACCGAGACCATCGCGGAGCGGCTGCGCGCGGAGGCGCGGATCACGGCCGACGCCCTGCCGTGGGGGCCGGGGCGCGCGCTCGATGAGGCGTGCCAGCGCATCGCCGGCGACCTCGGCGCCCGCCTGACGGTCATCGCCCGGGACGGAAGGGTGCTCTGCGAATCGACGCGGCCGGCCGAAGAGCTCGAGAACCACGCCGGCCGGCCCGAGATCCGCGCCGCGTTCGACAGCGGCTCGGGGCAGAGCACACGGTGGAGCAGCACGGTGGGGCAGCGGATGCTCTACGTCGCGTGGCGGCAGGCGAACGGCACCGATGTCCGCGTGATCCGCACCGCGGTCCCGTTGACGGCGGTGAGCGAGAGCATGGGCGCGCTGCGACGGTCCCTGCTCGCAGCCGTGCCGCTGGCGACCCTGCTCGGCCTGCTGGCAGCGCTCCTCCTGTCACGACGGATGCTCCGTCGCATCGAGCGCCTGGTCGCGTTCGCCCGGGCGTTGGCCTCGAGCGAGCCGGCGCCCTACATCGCCCCCGAGCGACTCGACGACCTCGGACTCCTCGAAGCGCAGCTCGCCGAGATGGCGAGCTCGGTGGCGGGAACGATCACGGCGCTACGGGTCGAGCAGGAGCGCTCGGAGGCCATCCTGCGGGGCATGGTCGAGGGCGTGCTGGTGACCGACCTGCGTGGCGGTGTCGTCCTGATGAACCAGCGTGCCCGCGAGCTGCTCGACATTCCGCCCGGGTCCCAGGATCGCGGACGACCGCTGATCGAGCTCACGCGCGACCCGGCGCTCGCGGAGGTGCCGCGCGAGCTCGCGGCGGGCGCGGACACGGTCTCGCGCGACGTCACCCTCGCCGGAGGGGGCGGGCACACCCTCAAGGTGAACGCCGCCCGTCTGCGTGGGGCCGATGGCCTCCCGTTCGGCTTCGTCCTCGTCCTCCACGACGTCAGCGAGCTCCGCCGGCTCGAGGTGATCCGGCGCGACTTCGTGGCGAACGTGTCGCACGAACTGCGCACGCCGCTGACGGCGATCAAGGGCTACGCCGAAACGCTCCTCGGACCTGCCGGAGACGATCGGGACACGGCACGGCGCTTCCTCGGCGTCATCGATCGACACTCCGAGCGTCTCGGACGGCTCATCGACGACCTCCTGACGCTGTCGGATCTCGAGTTGGGCCGGACGTCGCTGCGCCTGGGGCCGGTCCCCGTCGGACCGACCGTCGACGACGTGCTCCAGATCCTCGCCCCCAAGATCGCGGCGGCGCGCATCGAGGCGACGGCGGACATCGCGCCCAGCACTCCGCCAGTCCTCGCCGACGGCGACCGGCTGCGGCAGGTGCTGATCAACCTCGTCGACAACGCGATCAAGTACACGCCTGCGGGCGGCAAGGTCGACGTGCGCGCGGCCCTGCTCGAGCAGCCTGGGGTGCCACGGATGGTCGAGATCCTCGTCGAGGACACCGGCGTGGGCATCCCTGCCCACGACCTGCCACGCCTGACCGAGCGCTTCTTCCGTGTCGACAAGGCGCGCTCGCGGGAGCTCGGGGGCACGGGCCTCGGGCTCGCGATCGTGAAGCACATCATGCAGGCGCACGGCGGCCAACTCGTGATCACGAGTGTGCTCGGGCAGGGCACGTCGGTCAGGGCGCTGTTCCCCGTCGCTCAGACCGCCTGAGTCAGGGTCTGCAGGCGTCCGCCGCGGGCCCGAGGAGCGTATGGGTGCCGCGGAGGAGGAGCGCGCCCGGCCCCGGGAGCCCCGATGACGTGTCGATGACTGGCGACCCGCTCGATCCGATGCAGAACGCCGCGGCGAGCACCGCGTCGGGGCCACGCTTGGGGTACGTGGGGTCGGGGAACGGAGGTGCGGGCGCTACGGCGATCCCCTGACGGACGATCGTGTCCACCGCGTCATGGCGCCTCTCCCCGGGGCACGGGCGCTCGCCCGGCACGTCGCGCAGCTCCGCCGTCCCGCTGGTGAGGGGCAGGTCGATCTCGATGGTGCCCTGGAACCCCGTGGGGAGCGGTGTGCACGACGACGAGAGCCCGTAGACGGCGTTGCGCACCACGGGCGGGTTGTTCACGGTGACGAGGCCCTCGATCGTGCAGGCCGCGCCGCCGTTCTCGCACGTGCCCTGGGCGCCGAGCGTGGGGGAGTCCCCGGTCACGCAGCGCGGACAGAGCTGTGTCGGCGCCGTCAGGAACACGTCCGAGTGCAGCCGCAGCGGCTGCTCCGTCATGTCCACGGCGCCCGTGTCCACGTCGACGTGGCTTCGGATGTCGGAGTCGCGAAAGCGATTGACCACGCAGACCGGAATGCCGGAGGAGAACAGCGGCAGAGGCGGACCGAACGTCCGACCGTTGAGCGACCCGGGGCCCGTCGTGCCGTGCCCGTCGCAGCGGGAGGTGGTGGAGCCGTCGCAGCCCGCGAGACAGAAGGTGAGCGAGGTTCCCTCGGGGATGTGGAAGTTCTGGGCATTGCCGGTCCACCCGATGTCGAGGTCGCTACCGTCGGTGTCCACGCGCACCGTCAGCTGGCGCGGTCCGCCGTCGGGATTCGCGGGGCATGCGGCGGACGAGCCGGTGGCGCCGGTCGCACACGCCGGACCGCGGCAGGGAAGGCAGCGAAGGTCGAGGCGATCACGATCGCGTGACCTGGGGGCGCCGGGTATGCCGGATACGAGGTGCAGTCTCATTCCCTTCCGGCCGCCGGCCCGTACCACGATCGTGCTCGGCGGCGCGCAGCGGCCAGTCGCGTCTCGGGCGAGCGGCGTCAACGCCAGTCGCGGGTCGGCCTTCAGGACCGTCACGTCGTCGGGCGGCGTGCAGCCGGGCAGTGCCGGGGCGCCAAGGCAGACCCGCGGCGTGAAGGTACACTGCCCGGGCACGCAGTCGTGGTCGCAGGTCGGATCGCCCTCGACGCATCGCACGCGCGTCGATCCGGGTCGGGTCGCCAGCACGCCGTCGAAGACGGCGTAGCAATCGGTCGTCGGCCTGCCGCCTCCGGCGACCATCGCGCCGCCGTCGATCGCCGAGCCGAGGAATGTGAGCGCTACGAGCCAGGTCTTCATGGCATCTCCCCCCTCGCTCATGCGCTGGAGCAGCTGCCATGCCGGCGCGCGCGGGACCGCGGAATCCCGACGAATGAGCCTGCCCGGGCGTCGCTCGCCGTGTTAAGGATGGATCACGTCGCGTTGACCCCGTCCCAGCGGATCAGTACTCGGGACTCAGGTACAGAGGCCATGGCCACCGACGCTGCACCGGCCCCGATCGTGCCCCCGGCGACGCCAGCCGCCCGGTCCGGTCCGCGTGCGGTCGAGCGGGTGACCGCTCCGATTCCGTCGGCCGAGGCGGAGTCCGTGGCGCCCGGCATCCCGCTCGAGGCCGCCGATGCGACCCGGGAGGGGCGGCGGATCATGCTCCTCGGCGTCGCCGGGGCGCTGACGTACTGGGGTGCGCTCTGGCTCGCGCAGGGGCCCCTCGGTTTCCCCGATCAGGTGCACGTCGTTCTCGCCGTCGTGGTCGCCGTGAACCTCTTCTGCGCGGCGACGGTCTCGTGGTGGGCGCGGCTGGCAGTCGTGCCCGTCATCTACGCCTGTCTGCACCAGCTACTGTGGACGGTCCATCTGCACTACCTCGGCGGCCTGCAGACCGGGTTCTTCTTCTTCCTGAGCATGTTCCCCGTCCTCTACGCCGCGATGATCGGCACCGAGGCGACGGTGTTCATCGCGGCGAACTTCGGTGCGCTGGCGATCGGTGCGCTCGCCGTCGCCGAGGCGCAAGGCTGGCTCCCACCAGTGGGCTCCGATGGGGTGCCCGTCACGCCGCTCCGGGCGCTGTCCTATTTCGGCATCGCGACCGTCGGTCTCAACTTCGCCGCGCTCTACGCGAGCCGCTACGGCAATCTGCTGCGACACTTCGCCGGCCACCTGCAAGGGCAGGTGGCGCAGCGGACGGCGGCGCTCACCGACAAGGCGCGCGCGCTCGAGGAGAAGCAGGAGGAGATGCGGACCTTCGTCTACACGGTCACGCACGACCTGAAGAACCCGCTCAGCGCCATCCTCCTGACGGCCGACATGCTGCTGGAGCGCGAGGGTGAGTCGCTCAGCCCCGGCGCGCGAGAGGACCTGACCCGGATCGTCGGTCTGGCGGGCGGCACCGAGGACATGATCCGCGACCTGCTCGGTCTCTTCCGTGTGACCTCCGAGCCGGAGGCGTCGGCGCGGGTGGACGTGCGGGCGCTGGTGAGCCGCGCCCTCGAGACGCTCGCCCCCACGATCGCGCAGAAGGGCATCACGGTGCGCGTCGGCGCGCTGCCCCGGCTCTGGGGCCCGCCGCGGAAGCTGGGGCACGTCGTCGACAACCTCCTCGGCAACGCGGTGAAGTACATGCCGGAGGGGCGTGGCGTCATCGAGGTGCTGGGGCGGATGGAAGGTGCCGTCGTCGTCATCGACGTCCGCGACAACGGCGTCGGCATCCCCGAGACCTACCACGAGGCGATCTTCAAGCTGTTCCGGCGCGTCCCGCCCGAGGAGCAGGGGTTGACGGAGACGGTCGATGGCAGCGGCGTCGGTTTGGCGCTGGTGCGCCGGATCGTGACCGGACTGGGAGGCGTGGTCGACGTGGTGTCGGCTCCGGGCGCCGGCAGCACCTTCACGGTACGTCTGCCGGCAGGTGGGGTCGAGCGTGGAGGCTGAAACGCGGGGAACGGTGCTGGTCGTGGACGACACCGCGGACTTCGTGCGCGCGGTGAGCGGCATTCTCCGCCGCGAGGGCTTCGCGGTGCACAGTGCGACCCTCGGCAGTCAGGCGATCGCGTTCCTCGAGCGGCGCTCACCGCACGACGGGGCGCCGCGACCGGACTTCGTCGTGCTCGACTACTGGCTCGACGACATGACCGCCACCACCGTGCTCGATCGGATGGCCCGCGCGGCGACGCTGCGCTCGATCCCCGTCCTCGTCGTGACGCAGACCCGATGGGCGGAGGACGAGGCCAAGGTGCTCGCGGCCGGCGCCACCGCGTTCCGCGAAAAGCCGTCGCGCGTGCGACCCCTGCGCGACGTCATCCTCACGTTCTGGGAGGAACACGTCCATGGCAGCGACGGTTCTGCTGATCGAAGATAACGAAGATCACCGGCGGCTCCTGGCCCGCGTGCTGCGCGAGGCGGACGAGTCGTTCGAAGTCGTGACGGCCCGCGATGGTCGGAGCGGGTTGAAGGAGCTCGGTGCGCAGCGGGTCGACTGCGTGGTGCTCGACTACCACCTGCCCGACACCGATGGTCTGCGCTGCCTGCAGGCGATCCGGGAGGCGCACGGTGACGTGCCGGTGGTGATGATCACCGGTGACGGGTCGGAGGAGGTCGTCCTCGAGGCGCTGCGGCTGGGCGCTGCGGACTACGTTCCGAAGCGAGGCCGCTACCTGCTGGATCTCCTGGTGCGGGTGCGGACGGCGCTCAAGAGCGTCGAGGAGACGATCGAGACGGCCGCGCAGCGCCGCCTCCCGTGGGATGCGCGCGAGCGCTACCGGCAGGAGGGCATCGTCGGGCGCAGCCGCGTGCTGGAGGAGGCGCTGGTGCTCGCCGAGCAGGCCGCCCAGTCGCGGGCGACCGTGTTCCTCGAGGGCGAGACGGGTACCGGCAAGGAGCTGTTCGCCCACGCCATCCATGCGCACGGTCCGCGGGCGAAGGCGCCGTTCCTGGCGCAGAACTGCGCCGCGCTGCCGGAGACGCTGCTCGAGAGCGAGCTGTTCGGGTGCGCCCGCGGCGCCTACACGGGGGCGGACCGTCCGCGGCGGGGACTGCTCGAGGCGGCGCACGGCGGCACGCTCTTCCTCGACGAGGTGAGCGAGATGCCACCGACGCTGCAGGCGAAGCTGCTGCGGGTCCTCCAGGACGGCCTCGTGCGCCCACTCGGCGGCAGCGAGGCGCGCGTCGTCGACGTGCGGGTGCTGGCGGCGACGAATCGCGACCCCGTGGTGGCCGTCCAGTCGGGGCGGCTTCGCGAGGACCTCTACTACCGGCTGAGCGTCCTCCCGATCCGTCTTCCCCCGCTCCGGGAGCGTCGCCGTGACGTCCCGCTGCTCGCCATGCACTTCCTCGCCGCGATCGCGGCGCAGGAGGGGCGGCGGCTCGCGGCCTTCGAGCCGCGCGCGATGCGGATCCTCGACGCGTATTCCTGGCCGGGGAACGTCCGCGAGCTGCAGAACGAGATCCACCGCATCGTGGTCCACGCCTCGGGCGACGATAGCGAGGTCACGGTCGCCATGCTGGCCCCGAAGCTGACGCAGGGCGAGCTGACGGCTCCCGACGGCCCGCCCACGCTCCGGGCGGTCCTCGACGACGCGACCCGTCGCACCATCGTCGAGCGGCTGCGGATGCATGCCGGCAACCGGCGCGCCACGGCGAAGAGCCTGGGCGTCAGCCGCGAGTGGCTGTGGGCGATGATGCGCCGTCTCGGGATCGATGCACCGCCGCGCGACACCGACTAGCGGCTACAGGTCGCGCGGTACCTGATCGAGGTGGCGGATCGAGCGGCCCTTGGTCATGAAGATGACCATCTCGGCGATGTTGGTGGCGTGATCGCCGATCCGCTCGAGGGACTTCGACACGAACAGCAGGCGCATCGCGCGGGTGATCGTGTGCGGATCCTCGACCATGAACGAGAGCAGCTCGCGGAAGAGCTGCTCGTGCAGCTTGTCGACGGCGTCGTCCGAGGCGCACACCGCGAGCGCCAGGTCGGTGTCCTCGCGGACGAACGCGTCGAGGCTCCGGTGCAGCATGTCGCTCGCGAGGTCGGCCATGCGGGGGATGTCGATGTAGGGCTTGATCGGCAGCTCCTCGGCCAGCTCGACGCGCGCGCTCGGCGATGTTCGACGCCAGGTCGCCGATGCGCTCGAGGTCGGTCGTGATCTTGAGGCCGGTGGTGATCAGCCGCAGGTCGCTGCGCCGCGGGCTGATGCAGCGCCAGCAGCTTGATGCAGAGGTCGTCGATCTCGACGTCGAGGCGGTTGACGGTGTGGTCGCGCGTTCGATGATCGTGGCGCGCGAGCGCCTCGTCGCGATCGACGAGGGCGCGGATCGCCTGCGCGATCTGGTCCTCGACGAGACCGCCCATCTCGAGGATCGAGGTGCGGAGCTGGCTCAGCTGCGCTCTCGTAGGCGCGATCGGTGTGCTGCGGCATCAGCCGAACCGTCCCGTGATGTAGTCTTCGGTCTCCGGCATGGACGGGTTGGTGAAGAGCCGCTCGGTCGGGCCCGTACTCGATCAGCCGCCCGAGGTAGAAGTAGGCGGTGAAGTCGGAGACGCGGGCGGCCTGCTGCATGTTGTGGGTGACGATGACGATCGTGTAGCGCTCCTTCAGCTCCTGGATCAGCTCCTCGATCTTCGCCGTGGCGATCGGATCGAGGGCCGAGGCCGGCTCGTCCATGAGGATGACCTCGGGCTCGACGGCGAGCGCCCGGGCGATGCACAGCCGCTGCTGCTGGCCGCCCGACAGCCCGAGCGCCGAGTCGTCGAGGCGGTCGGTGACCTCGTCCCAGAGCGCCGCCTGGCGGAGGCTCCGCTCGACGAGTCCGCGCAGCTGCACGGCATCCCTGAGCCCGTGGATGCGGGGACCGAAGGCGACGTTCTCGAAGATCGACTTGGGGAAGGGATTCGACTTCTGGAACACCATGCCGACGCGGCGCCGCAGGTCGACGGGGTCGACGTCGGAGGCGTAGATCGATTCGCCGTCGATGCGGACGCTGCCTTCGATCCCCACCCCGGGAATGTGGTCGTTCATGCGGTTGATGCAGCGGAGGAACGTCGACTTGCCGCAGCCCGACGGACCGATCAGCGCCGTCACCCGGTGCTCGGGAATGTCGAGCGTGATGCCGTGCAGCGCGACCGACGTGCCGTACCGTACGACCAGGCCGGCGACGGCGATCTTGACGGGATGCTCGGCGGGCTGCGCGGTGGCGTCGGCGGAGAGGCTCATGAGTGCGTGGGAGGAACGATACGCCACTGAGATGCGTCCGCCAAGCCGTCGAGCGTCACAGATCCTGCTTCCGCTGGTAGCGGAGGCGCAGGAGAATGGCCGCGGCATTCATCAGGAGGAGCACGGCGAGCAGCACGACGATGCCCGCAGCGGCGTTGACGTGGAAGCCCTGCTGCGGTCGTGACACCCAGTTGAATATCTGGATCGGCAGCGCGGTGAACGGGCTCTGCAGGCCCTCGGGCCCCCACTCGGGCAGGAAGGCGACGTAGGTGAGGGCGCCGATCATGACGAGCGGCGCGGTCTCGCCCACGGCGCGCGCCAGCGCGAGAATCGTCCCCGTCAGGATGCCCGGAAGCGCGGTCGGAATGACGAGGCGCTGCACCACCTGCCAACGGGTGGCGCCGAGCGCGTAGCCCCCCTGGCGCAGGCTGTCCGGCACGGCCCGCAGGGCCTCGCGGGCGGCGATGATGACGATGGGCATCACCAGGAGCGCCATGGTCAGCGCACCCGCGAGCACGCTGCGGCCTCCCGTCAGGGGATGGAGGATGCGGACGAACAGCTCGAGCCCGAGGAGTCCGTAGATGATCGACGGCACCCCGGCCAGATTGGAGATGTTGACGTCGATCAGCTGCTGTAGGCGGCTACGGCTGGCGTACTCCTCCAGGTAGATGGCGGCCCCGGTGCCGACCGGGAACGCCACCAGGGCCGTGATCGCCAGGAGCCAGAGCGACCCCACGAGCGCCGAGAGGATGCCAGCCTCCTCCGGCTTGCGCGACGGGAACGACGTCAGGAACTGCCAGTCGAGCCGTGGCCAGCCATCGGCGAATACGTCGACGAGCAGCATCGCGAGCACGATGACGCCGATCAGGGTGGCCAGGATCGCCAGCGCCTCGAACACCCGCTCGTTGCGGCGGCGGCGGGTGACGACCTTCGGATCCCAGGCGACGCTAGGCATACACCTCGCGATAGCGCCGGATCGAGCCGGTTGCCGAGGATGTTCAACCCGAGCGTCATGACGAAGAGCGCCGAGGCGACGGCGAAGATCGTCTTGAACTCGAGGGTGCCGCTGGGGGTGTCCCCCAGGCTCACCTGCACGATGTAGGCGGTCATGGTCTCGACCGGCACGAACGGGTTGAGCGTGAGCCGCGGGCTCTGGCCTGCAGCGATCGCGACGATCATGGTCTCGCCGATGGCACGGGACACCGCGAGCAGGAAGGAGGCCACGATGCCGGAGAACGCGGCCGGCACGACGATGCCCGTGGCGACTTCGAACCGGGTCGCGCCGAGGGCGTAGCCGCCGTCCCGCAGGCTGCGCGGGACGGCTGTGAGGGCATCCTCCGAGAGCGAGATCACCAGCGGAAGGATCATGACGCCCATCACCAGACCAGCGCTGAGCGCGTTGAAGCCGCTGAGCGTGGGGAAGATCTTCTGCAGTAGCGGCGTCACGAAGAGGAGGGCGAAGTAGCCGTAGACGACGGTCGGCACGCCCGCGAGAATTTCGAGCACGGGCTTGAGCACGCGACGGAGCCGGTCCGGGGCCATCTCGCTGAGGAAGATCGCCGCCAGGAGGCCGACCGGGAGCGAGAAGGCGAGCGCGATCACGGACGTCAGCACGGTCGCGGTGGCGAGCACCATGATGCCGAAGTGCTTGTCGGCGAACAGCGGCGTCCACTGCGTGTCGGTGAGGAAGCGCCAGAGCGGCACCTCGCGGAAGAACTGGAACGTCTCGAGCGCCAGGACCGCGACGATTCCGACCGTGGTGAATACCGACACGAAGCCGCTCACGAAGAGCAGTACGTGGATGATCGATTCGCCCGGCCGCCAGCGCCGCGTGGTGAGCGGCATCGCCGGGAGCCGACCGACCCGCGAGCCACCCGCCATGCCCTGCTCGCGGATGGGTGGGATCAGGCGGGGCAGGGCCGGGGGATCGCTCGCTCCCGGCGCCATCTCCAACGGGGGCGGGATGGTCAGCTCCCGCCTTCCTTCTTGAGCAGATCGACGATGGTGACGCCCACCTGCGACCCCTTGCCACCGAAGATCGAGCCGCCGACCCGCTTGTCGAAGCGCGCCTGCGCCATCGGGTACGCCGTCGTAGGCAGCGGCATGTAGCCGGTCTCCTTCACCAGGGTCGGCGCGTTCTCGAGGTAGAACTTGACGAAGGACTGGACTTCGGGCCGCTGCGCCGCGTTCTTGTTGACGTAGATGAAGAGCGGGCGGGCGAGGGGCTGGTACTGCCCGGCCTCGACGGTCTCGAAGCTCGGCTGGATGCAACCCTTGCCGTTCTCGTCCTTGCCGTCGTCCAGCCCGACGAGCTTCAGCTTGTCCTTGTTCTCGCCGTAGTACGCGTAGCCGAAGTAGCCGAGGGCGAGCGGATCGGAGGCGATGCCCTGGACGATCACGTTGTCGTCCTCGCTCGACTGGAAGTCGCCGCGGCTCGCGTGCTCCTTCCCGACGATCGCCTCGGTGAAGTAGTCGAACGTGCCGGAATCGACGCCGGGACCGAGGAGGTGGATCTCCTTCTCGGGCCAGCCCGGGCGGACCTGGCTCCACTTCATGACCTTGCCCTGCGCTTCCGGCGCCCACAGCGTCTTCAGCTCCGTCGACGGTCATGCACGTCGCCCAGTCGTTCTTCGGGTTCACGAGGATGGCGAGGCCGTCGTAGGCGATCGGCAGCTCGATGTACTCGACCTTGTTCGTCGTGCAGAGCTCGACCTCGGTGGGCTTGATCGGGCGGGAGGCGTCCGAGATGTCGGTCTCGCCGGCGCAGAACTTCTTGAACCCGCCGCCGGTTCCCGAGATGCCGACCGTGATCTTCACGTCGCGGTTCTTCTTCTGGAACTCCTCGGCGACGGCTTCGGTGATGGGATAGACGGTGCTCGATCCGTCCGCGGTGATACGTCCTGTCTGGGCTCCGGCTGGTCCGGTCACCATTCCCGCCGCCAGGATCATCCCGGCCGCGACGATGAGACCCCGATGCGTCATGCACACCTCCTGATGATCCCACGGTAGCCGAGGAATGTTACGGTCCGGTTACGGTGCCGTGAAGAGCACGTCGATGGGGAGCATGACGGGTCGATTACCGCCCCGTGAATCTAGACAGGAGGCGAGAGATTCGGCATCAGGAGCCCGTCCGACCGGAATACCGGAGGGGGGGCGCATGCGAGCAGCCTTGGTCGTGAGTGGAGCGGTCCTCGCGGTTCTCGTCGCAGGGAGCGGCGAGTCGAGGGCAGAGACGGCATTGGAGCGCCGGCTGCGACAGCTGGAGGAGACCGTCCAGCAGCAGCAGCAGGAGATCCGAGGGCTTCGCCGCGAGCTCGAGCACGAGAAGACGAGCGGGAAGCTCACCGAGCAGAAGGCCGAGTCCACCAAGCAGCAGGTCGAGACGTCCGCCAAGGCCTGGACCGCTCCGGACTGGCTGAAGCGCGTCACCCTCTTCGGGGACATGCGCTTCCGCTTCGAGGGCTTCTACAATCAGCCCTCCAGCGAGGGGCAGAAGGTCACCGCGAACAATCGTGAGCGTATTCGTGCCCGCATCGGACTCAAGTTCGCTCCCACAGAGGAGGTCTCGTTCACGGTGCGTGCGACCAGCGGCAACCCCAACGATCCGATCTCGACCAACGAGACGCTCACCGGTGACTTCACGCGCAAGCACGTGAACCTCGACTGGGCGTTCCTCACGGTGACGCCAGGCAAGTCGCTGGGCTGGCGGCCGGGGGTGCTGACGGTCAACGCCGGCAAGTTCCCGGTGCCGATGTTCCGGACCGACGAGATGGTGTGGGACGACGACCTGTCGCCCGAGGGCACCTCGGAGACGATCGCCTTCCTCGGCGCGCCGTGCGGAAACCTGGATCAGCTGAAGCTCCACCTCGTGCAGTGGACGTACCAGCAGACGTCGAACGGCCCCGACGGGTGGGTGATCGGCGGACAGTTCAATCCGCAGATGCACATCGGCCAGGCGCAGGTGGAGGCCGGAATCGGCCAGTACTACTACCTGAACCCCAACCTCATCGCGCAGCAGCTCGACAGCAACTCGTCGCTGAACAACACCAACCTCGTCGTCACGAACTCCGACGGCGACATCGTCGCCTACCAGGGCGGCTTCAACATCACGAACGCGACCGCGGCGGTGACGTGGCCGAACGTCCTCCTCGGGCAGCCGCTGCGCGCCTACGGCGACTGGGTGTACAACTGGCAGGCGCCGACGAGCGAGTACATGGGCGTGCTGGGCGGAGTCCGGCTCGGTCAGACGCGCGTGCGCGGCGACTGGTCGGTGACGGCCCTGTACGAGTACCTGCAGCAGGAGTCCACGATCTCCGTGTTCTCGTGGAGCGACTTCGGCAACGGCGGAACCAACCAGAAGGGCCCGATGATCGCCCTCGACTACCAGCTCTTCGATCCGCTGACGGTGTCCGCCCGAAGCTGGTTCACGAACTACATCCAGACGCCGCCGGGCAGGAGCAACCCGACGCAGACCCGCCTCCAGCTCGATGCCGTCGTGAAATTCTGATGACGGTTCGGCTATAGAGCCCGCCAGGGCACTGTGCTATGGGGCGCCGGACGTATGGCGACGGCACCGCGACGGGGTCTCTGGGCGCGCCTCCTTCCGGGCGGGGAGGGGGCGCAGTTCTTCGACCTGTTCGAGCAGCATGCCGCGCGAACCCGCGAGGCGGCGGGGCTGCTGCGGGCGATGGTCCGCTTCGGCGCCGACCCGCAGACCCAGGCCGAGCGGATCAAGACCGTCGAGCACCAGGGCGACGAGATCACGCACCGGCTCCTCGAGCACCTGCACCAGACGTTCATCACGCCGTTCGATCGCGGCGACATCCACCGCCTGGTGTCCCGGCTCGACGACGTCCTCGACCTGATCTACGCGTCCGCCGAGCGCATCTGGCTGTACCAGGTGCGCGACATGGAGCCGGAGGCGCGGGAGCTGTCCGACGTCCTCGAGCGCGCGGTCGAGGAGATGGGCGAGGCGGTGCGGGGGCTGCGCGATCTGAAGGACCTGGCGACGCTCAAGGCCCACTGTACGGAGATCAACCGCCTCGAAAACGAGGGTGATCAGCTCCTGCGCCGCGCCGTGGCGCGACTCTTCCAGGAGAGCAAGGATCCCATTCACATCATCAAGTGGAAGGAGATCTACGAGTATCTCGAGGACGCGATCGACCGCTGCGAGGACGTCGCCAACGTCATCGAGGGTGTGGCCCTCGAGTACAGCTGAGCCGCCAACAGCGACTCCGCATGACCGTCCTCCTCGTCCTCATCGTCGTCGCGCTGGCCTTCGACTTCATGAACGGCTTCCACGACGCCGCGAACTCGATCGCGACCGTCGTGTCGACCCGGGTGCTGACGCCCGCGGCAGGCCGTGGCCTGGGCCGCATTCTTCAACTTCGTCGCCGCGTTCGGGTTCGGCGTGCGCGGTGGCGACGACGATCGGCAAGGGCATCGTGTCGCCGTCGATCATCGACAACGCCGTCATCTTCGCCGGGCTCTCCGCGGCGTTCCTGTGGGACGTGATCACCTGGTACTGGGCGCTGCCGACCAGCTCGTCGCACGCGCTGATCGCCGGCTTCGCGGGCGCCGGCGTCGCGAAGGGCGGCTGGTCGGTCCTCGTGGTGCCGGGTCTCGTCAAGATCCTCGTCTTCATCGTGGTCTCCCCGCTGGTGGGGATGCTGCTGGGTGCCCTCTTCATGTTGATCGCGCTCCGGCTCTTCGGGCGGCTCAGCCCGGCGGTCGTGGACAGCGTGTTCCGCAAGCTGCAGCTGGCTTCCGCGGCGGCCTACAGTCTGGGGCACGGCACGAACGACGCCCAGAAGACCATGGGCATCATCGCCGTGCTGCTCTTCACGTCAGGTCGCCTCGGCGACACGTTCTACGTGCCGCTCTGGGTCGTCCTGATCTGTCACGCAGCGATCGCGTTGGGCACGCTCTTCGGCGGGTGGCGGATCGTCAAGACGATGGGGATGCGCCTGACGGCACTTCAGCCGCTCGGCGGTTTCTGTGCCGAGACGGCCGGCGCGATCGCGCTCCTCGGGTCGGCCAGCTTCGGCATCCCGGTGAGCACCACGCACACGATCACCGGGGCCATCGTCGGCGTCGGCAGCATGCGGCGTCTCTCGGCCGTCCGCTGGGGCGTCGCGAGACGCGTGGTGTGGGCCTGGGTGCTGACGATCCCGGGGAGCGCGCTGATCGCGGCGGCGATCTACCTGCCGTTCCGCTGGCTTCAGTAGGCGTAGCTGATCCCGAGGCCGAAACGGGTGCCCTTCAGCGACTGCTCCTGGACGAGCCCACCCTGGGTGACGAGGTACTGATCGTTCAGGATGTTCTCCACGGACGCCTTGACGGTGAGTGGCAGGCCGAGCGTCGCCTGGAGCGGGAAGATCAGCACCGCGTCGAGCTGATCCCGGCGCTCCTTGAAGATGTCGGGCAGAAAGTAGGCGCCCGCCTCGGAAATGCTCCGCGCCGCCGTGTTGTAGAGGAGGCGCGCCGTGAACCAGTCGGGCTGCTCCCACTCCAGCACCGCGTTGATGATGAACGGTGGCGCGCCGACCAGCTCGCGGCTCGACGACGTCGTGATGGCGGTCTGCGCCGCGCCGAGGGTCGACTTCGAGTACTGGTAGGTGACGTTGAGACCCAACGAGAGGTTCTGCATCCGCGAGGTGACGAAGCCGAAGTTCTTGCGGCCTTCGAATTCGAAGCCGCGGAGCTTCGCGGACTCGGCGTTGTCGAACGTGGTTGCGATGAACGACGAGAACGCGAGCAGCACCGGTTCGATCGGCTGATCGAGCGACTTCCAGAACACGCCGGCCGACACGAGCTCGTTGGGCGCGAAGAACCACTCCCACCGGAGATCGGCGCTCGTGATGTTGGTCTGGACGAGGTCGGGGTTCCCGACGATCGGGCGGAACCCGCGGGGTTGCGGGAACAAGGCGGGCGTCAGCTCCCGGAACTCGGGATACGTGACCGTCTTGCTCCATGAGCCGCGGATGTTCATGTCGGAGCGCGGGGTGTACGTCAGGCTGACGGCGGGTAGGGGGTTGAGATCGTTCTTCCGCACCACCACGGGCTCGTCGGCGTCGGTGGCCGTGTTGAGGCGAATGTAGGACGACTGCAACCGTACGCCGCCGCTGAAGCGGAAACGATCCCGCACGATCGGCAGATCGAGCATGCCGTAGCCGGCACCGATCTCCTGCGTCGCGTGAAACTTGTCGCGTTGCCGCGTCTCTTCCTGGAAGGTGATGACCGATCCGATGTTGTAGAGGCCGAGGAGGACTTCCGGAGGCTGGAAGGCGAGATCGGAGCTTCCGCCGGTTCGGCGGTAGCGGAAGAGCCGCAGGGCATAGTCGCGGTCCCGGTAGTCGTAGGCAGCACCGAAGCGGAGCTTCGCGTTCAAACCGGACCAGACGTCGGTGAAGGGCAGCCTGGTCTTGAAAGGAACGGTGAAGTCGAGGGCCGACGACGTGAAGTACTCGTCCATCGTGCTGAACGCACGCTGTCCGCCGGAGCCGTCATTCGTGTACGCGAGCTGGTTGAAGTCGTTGCCCTGATAGGAGATCGTCCGCGAATCGGGGATGTCCTGCAGCGTCCGCGAGAAGGCGGACCGCCAGTCGACATCCAGCCAGCGGAAGTGGTCGGAGCCCGAGAACTGCCCGAAATCCAGCTCGGAGGTCGTCCGCTGCAGGCGGGTCGTTTCCGCGGCGTTGGCGCCCTGCGCGGTTCCGCGGCCCGCGAGGGTCTGATTGTTCTCGAGGCTGTTCACCAGCGCCCGGAAGTTTGCGCGATGGTCGTCGTTGAACAGATAGGAGGTGGTCAGGAGACCGCTCAGGGACTGGCGGTGAGTTCCCTGGTCGTAGCGGAAGTTGTCCGATACGCCGGGCTCGGGCGTCTCGCCGCCCGTATTGACGATGGTCCGGACGATCCAGTCGCTCAGGGTCTGATAGCTGTTGTCGTAGACCCCAGCGAGCGACAGTCCGAACTTTCCCCAGGAATTGCCCGCCGTCACCGTCACGTTGCCGTCGGGCGGCGCGGTTTGGGTTTGCGGACTCCAGACGTTCGGCAGGGAGCCCGCGTACAGCCGCTGCAGGGGGACCGTCGGGATCTGGATGTTGCTGTCCGGGAAGACGCTCGGCAGGCTGCGACCCAGGCCACGGTACGTCAGGAAGCGACGCCCGGTCGTCGACGTGTTCGCCGCCGTGCTGACGCTGAAGCCCGCCTCCAGCTTCTCAGGGAAGTCGCGTAGGTCGATGTCGAGGAGGCCGCCAGAGAAATCGCCGGGCAGGTTGGGGCTGTAGCTCTTCGTCACCGACATCGCCTCGATGAAGTTCGACGGGAAGAGGTCGAGCGGTACGACGCGCTTCTCCGGGTCCGGGCTGCCGATCCGGCTGCCGTTCAGCAGCGCGGAACTGTACCGTTCGCCGAGCCCCCGTACATAGAGGAACTTGTCCTCCGAGATCGTCACGCCGGTCAGGCGCTGCACGATCTCGCCGGCGTCGGAGTCCGGCGTCTTGGCGATGGTCTCGGCGCCGATGTTGTCCTGGATCGTCTCCGCCTTCTGCCGCTTGAGGATCTGGGTCTGCTCCGATGCCTTCTTGGCTTTCGCGACGACCTCCACGACCTCGACGCCGGCCACGGCTGCGGACAGCGGCGTGCTGACCTTCGTCGTCTCGTTGGCCTTGACGACGACCTTCTCGATCCGTGCGCCCTGATAGAGGGGTGCAAAGAAGCGCACGTCGTACGTTCCCGGCGGGACCTTGATCGAGTACTTGCCGTCGATGTCGGTGCGCGTCTTCTTCTTGAGGCCGAGCACCTCGACCCCTGCCTCGATGATGGGGTCGCCTGTGCTCTTGTCGATCACGGTTCCCGTGATGATTCCGGGTGTCTCCGCGGCGGGTGGCGCCGCCGGCGGTGCGTCCTGGGCGAGGGCGGACGCTGCCCAGTGGGCCTGTAGAAGTGCAAGGCACACGATCGCCACCGAAAACCCACACCGCATGGTGGCCCTGGGTACAGGACGATGGTTTCGCGCGTGTTACGGCGCGGCGAAACTACCGATGCGGGAGACACGCGACGTCCCCGATCGTCGCTGATGCGTCTCGGCATCACGACACGCGACGCTCACAGAGACAACGCGTCGTCGTCACGTTCTCGTAATCTCCTCTGGGTACACCGGTAGCGCGTCGGCACATCGTTTATCGAACCGTCACTTGCCCGACGGGTTCGCGTCACGGGTCGGGAGGTAGAGAGGGAGCACTACGGAAGAGGGGCCCTCTTCGCGAAGCGGCGCTTCGCGCCACCAACCGCACACCGAACACAGGGAGGAACGATATGAAATGGAATGGACCAGCGGGAGCGCGCGTGATCGCGCTTCTGTCGGCCGGCGCGATGGTCGTGACGCTGGGAGCGTCCGCGCGTGCCGACACGAAGGCATCGATCGATTGCCGCAAGACGGCGGGGAATGAGTTGAGCAAGATACTCAACTCCCAGCTGAAGGCGATCGACAAGTGCATCAAGTCGCAGCACAAGGCCGACGCCAGCACCGGTGCTTGCAACGTCAATGGTGCGACGTTCGACCCGCTCGGCAAGTACAGCGCCGCGGTCGGCAAGGGCACCACCAAGATCGACGGCAAGTGCCTCGCGGGTGATCCGGTCCTCGCGAACTACGCACCCAGTGGCGATCCGGCGGCGGACGTCATCCCGCAGAACCAGACCGACGCCTTCGGCAACAACCTGCTGGTCTCGGGCGTCGCCGACCTCGGCGATCCGAAGGACAAGGCGAACAAGCCGAACGTCAAGTGCAACGAGACGATCGGCAAGGGCCGCACCGGCATCTTCAAGGAGGTCCTGAAGACGGCGACGAAGTGCCAGGCCGAGATCGACAAGGCCGCCACCACGTTCGGGCCGATCTCCCCGACCTGCATCCAGGATCCCACGAAGGCGGCCACGAAGGCCACCGAGAAGATCGGTAAGGACTGCAACCTCGCCGGCGTGACGGCCGACTCGGCCGGCTGCTTCCCCGTGCCGGGCTGCATCATCAGCAACTCCACGCTGGTCGCGCAGAGCGCGGCGCGGAACATCTACAGCAACCAGCCGGTGACGGCGGTGTGCGGCGACAACGTGGTCGAGTTCCCCGAGCAGTGTGATCCGCCAAACGGCGGGTCGTGCACGGCCAGCTGCGAGACGGTCGGGCCGAACTGCGACGCCGTCGCCGGCAGCTCGATCATCGGTGCGCGGACGGCCAAGGTCACGATCGGTGGCCTGGTCGGCGGGCAGAAGCTCGCCGGTCTGCAGGTGAACTTCGACTACCCGCAGTTCCAGGCCGGCATCGCCGGCACCGGGCAGTCGAGCATCGTGCAGGGCAAGGTGACGGTGCTGCAGGGAACCCCGGGGACGTACACGGCGATCGCGAACGATCGTGACACCGACCTGACGTTCGTCATCGGTGGCACCGATACCTTCATCGACAACGGGGACCTGCTCTCCATCGCAATGGATGCGTGCGTCGCGAAGGAGATGAACCTCTGCAACCGGAACCAGAACGTGATCGGCTGCTGCGATTCCGCGACCGACGCGGACCTCGACGGTCTCTTCCAGGAGTGCGTGAACAAGTGCCTCGGCGGCGGCACCAAGAACAACACCACCTGCACCACGCTCGGCCAGACCCCCGAATGCCTGGGCACGGCCAACGGCGCGATCTGCAACCCCGATACGAACACCTGCGACAACGCGGGTGACAAGACCGGTCAGCCCTGCACCGTCGTCGGTGATTGCACCACCGGGAACGTCCAGGGGACGTGCACCTCGGGCTTCGCCAACGCGCCCGTCTCGACCTCCTTCCCGGCCGCCACGGTCGGCGTGGGAACGCCGGAGGACTCCTGCCCCGGCGACAACGCGTGCTTCACGCAGGCTGAAGCGACGGGCTGCACCATCACGGACGCCGTCGACAACAACGGCCTGCCGATCGACGGCGTGACCTGCACCGTCACGCTCTCGGGCGTCTGATCAACGACAACCAACTGTGGACATGGAGAGGCGAATGAAGAGCAAATGGAAGAAGGCGCTCGTGGGTGTCGCAGCCGCCACGCTGGTCGGAGGCATCGCAGCCTCGGCGCAGGCGGTCTGTGGAGACCTCAACAACAACGGGTCGGTGACCAGCGCCGACTGCAACATCATCTTCGACGTCGCGGCGGGTCCGCCGGATCCGGCCGGGCTCTGCGGCGGCGCCGGCGCGCTCGCCTGCGGTGACCTGAACGGGGACGGGCGCGTCAACACGGCCGACGGCGTCATCTGCAACAACTTCGTCGTCGGCAACCCGCCGCTGACCCCGCTCTGCCAGGCGCAGCCCTCGGTGGTCTCGTGCCCCGGCGGTGTCAAGGAATACACCTCGGACATCACCAGCAGCACTCGCTGGCCCAACACCTGCACGATCGTCCTCAACGGGACGATCAAGGTGACGGCCGGGACGACCGTCACCATCGACGCCGGCACGGTCGTCAAGGGCAAGGTGAACTCGACGAGCGGCGATCCGTCGGCGCTCGTGTTCCTCCGCGATTCGAAGATCATCGCCAACGGCACCCTGGCCGCAGCCGATCCTCATGACGAGCGGTCGCGACCTCCCCGGGCAGCCCGGTGGCAATCGCACGAAGGGTGACTGGGGCGGTCTCGTCCTGAACGGCCGCGCGCCGAACAACGTGCCCGGCGGCGAGGGCCTGTCCGAGGGCCTCACCAACGTGCCGTTCGGCGGCAACCTGCCCAACGACTCGAGCGGCGTGCTGCGCTTCCTCCGTGTCGAGTTCGCGGGTCGGCAGATCTCCGTCGACAACGAGCTGAACATCATCACGCAGAACAGCGTCGGCGCGGGCACCACCGAGGACCACCTCGAGGCGCACTTCGGCCTCGACGACTGCTTCGAGTGGTTCGGCGGCACCGTCAACGCCAAGTTCCTCGTCGGATCGGCCTGCGGTGACGACGGCCTCGACTGGCAGCTCGGAACGGTCGGCGCGGTGCAGTTCGCGCTGATCTCCCAGAACGTCAACGTCATCGAGGCCGGCGGCAACGGCTTCGAGGGTGACAACAACGAGAACGGGCAGACCCTGACCCCGTTCTCCGATCCGAAGTTCTGCAACGTCACCGTGATCGGCACCAAGGGCCAGGCCGGCACGCCCGCGGGCAACAACCAGGTGGGTGCGCTGCTGCGCCGCGGCACCAAGGGCACGATCGCGAACACCATCATCACCGGCTTCGCGCGGTCGGGCGTCGAGTTCGCTCAGAACATGGCGCCAGCCTGCAGCGGGCCGGGAACCATGACGGGCGCGTTGCTCCTCGAGAACAGCACCATCTACAACAACGGCGCCGGTGCGCCGGGAACGGTCGAGGGAACCTCGGCCAGCGGCGGCAACGCCCCGACGCCCTGCGGCGGTCAGGACTTCGTCACCGCGATGAAGACCTCCTTCGGCGTCGTCACCACCGACCCGGGCGTGAGCCTCGCGTACCCGCCCACCAACCCGAAGCCGACCAACGCGGGGAACGTGGCCTCCACGTTCGACTGCTCCGGCCTCGACGGGTCGTTCCAGACCACCAACTATCAGGGCGCGTTCGACCCGGCGGCAGCCACGCTGTGGACCGACGGGTGGACCGCCTTCCCGCTCCAGTAACCAACCTCCAGCCATCTCGGCCCGGGGGCTGCGCCAACGCCCCCGGGCCGGGATGCCCGACTCTTCACGATGCGACGAATGCAAATGACATCGACGACCCTCGCGGCGCTGGTCCTCGCGCTCGGCATGCTCGACCCTGGCGTTTCGCGGGCGAGCGCGAGGGGTCCCGAACCGCTCCCGAAGTCGCTGCGTCTCGACGCGAGCGCGGCGCCGTCGATGGATGCCCTTCTCGAACGCTTCCTCAGGGCGCTGACGGCCAAGGATCACGACGCCCTCCGCCGGCTTCGCGTCAACGAGAAGGAATACCTGGAGATCATCGTTCCCGGGAACGTCGAGCCGGGACAGCCGCCCCAGCGCCTGACGGCGCCGACGGGGCAGTACTTCTGGAACACCCTCGACGGCAAGAGCGCCTACTCGGCGCAGGCATTGCTGAATGAGTTCGGTGGCAGCCGCTACACGGTGCGCGACGTCACGTACGACAAGGGCACGAAGCAGTTCGCCTGGTTCACGGGCTACCGACAGCTGCGGATCACCGTAGAGGACGAGCAGGGGGCGCGGCATGTGATCGAGACGGGCTCCGTCGCCGAAGTACGAGGCAAGTTCAAGTTCGTGTCGTTCGTCCGAGACTGAGGAGGTATCGAATACATGCGTCCAACCACTCTCGCCCTCGTGTCCGGCATCGCAGGGCTCGCGCTCGTTGCTGGCCCATGCGCCTCCGTCGCGATGGCCGGCCTCGTGCCCGGCAAGGGGAAGGCGAATACCAACTGCTACGTCGAATACGACGTCGGGAACGTCACGAACCCGGGCCCGCAGGTCGAGCTGTCGGGCGGTCGCATCCTCTGCACCGACGGCGATCCCTGTGACACCGACGGAAGCTGCGACAACGACAGCTGCACGATCAGCGTGGCGGCCTGCGCGAACCAGACGGATCCGAACGTGGCGGGCTGCACGGCGCCGAGCGGTCTCCAGAAGCTGAAGATCGGTCCGAAGAAGGCCGGGATCGCGGTTCCGGCGACGCTCACCGGTCCGGTCTGCGCTGCGTCGAGCAGCGTCACCGTCAGCATCCCCAAGAAGAAGAACGGCAAGCTCAAGAAGAAGTTCGGATCGATCAAGCTGACGGGCAGCGCCAAGGCTCTGCCCGGCGTCAAGCCCGGCGGGGCGTCGGACTCCCTCGAGCTGCGTTGTCTTCCGCGACCGGCGGGCACCGCGTGCAACAGAACGCTGAACGAGTGCCACAACGGCGTCGTCCAGCCGCCCGAGGTCTGCGACCCCGGTTCGGTCGATACCGAGGAGTGCGTCAACTGCATGGGTCCCACCACCTGCGGTGACGGCTTCACCGGAACGCAGGAGCAGTGCGACGACGGGAACACGGCGGCCGGCGACGGCTGCTCGGCCGCCTGCCGCATCGAGGGCGGCGGTCTCACCGCCAACGTGTCGCTGGACTATGACGCCAATCAGATCCTGGAGCTCGTCGGCGTCGAGCTGAACGTCTTCTACCCGACCGCCAAGGTGGCGATCCCCGGGGCGGGCGATACGGATCAGGTGAAGGCGAGAGTCACGAACCTCGGAAATCAAGGCAACCAGTTCCAGGCCAACGACTTCGACGACCACCTGTTCATCATCAGCGGCGGAACCGATGCGTCGGCGTTCCAGCCGGGCCCCCTCGCGAAGGTGGTCTTCGATCTGCTGCCCGGTCAGACGGCCGTAGCCGGCGACTTCAGTTGTCAGATCACGCTCGCGGTCGATTCGCTCGGCCTCAACGTCGGCCCCCCGACGTGCGCGGTCACCGTGGCGACGACCCGGCTACCCAGCACGACATCGACCTCCACCACCACGTCGACCTCGACGACCACGACGATACCCTGATGAAGCGGCCGCTGCTCAACGTTTCCTCGGCCGTCGCGTTCACCCTCGTGATGAGCGCGACGACCTTCGTCTCCGTGCCGCTCCGCGCGGCGACGGTGCCCTCGGCTCGCCTCGAAGACTATGCCGTCTTCGCGACCGATCTGCTCCGGACCCGCGGGGCCTTCACGGTCGGCGGGCTCGGGGTCGGCGTCAACCGGGGCAGCATCCTCACCCATGGGCCACTCTCTGCCACGGACCAGGACGTGGTTGCCGGCGGGACGAGCGGCCTCGTGCGACTCCGATCGGGTTCCACCTGCCGCACGCTCTTCGCGTCCCCCGGGAAGGTGATCGGCACCAGTTGCTCGTCCTCACCAGTCGCCGCCTTCGTGTCTCCGATCGTCGGCGATGTCCCGTCCGCATGTGGCTATCCGGTCTCCTTTCCGGTCTGCGGCGGCGCCGACGTCATCGTCGGCCACGGACAGACGCGGGCGCTGACGCCCGGAACCTACGGAAAGATCATCCTCCGCGGCGGAGCGCCGGGTCCGTCGACCCTGAGCCTCGCGGCCGGCGACTACACCTTCTGCACCCTTCGGGTAGGTCGGGCCTCGACCATGGAGACAGCCGAAGGGGCGCGGCTCTTCGTCAGCGGCGACGTCCAACTGTTTCCCGACAGCCGCGTGGAACCGACGAGCCCCGGCGGCAGTCCATTCGGTGCGTTCGTGTCCGGGCAGAGCGTTCGCTTCTCGCGCCGTTCGCAAGTCACCGGTCGAGTCTGCGCGCCGAATGCGCTGCTGGCGCTGGGCAGCAACGCCCGTGTGACGGGTTCCGTCGTCGCGCGGGTCATCAGCGTCGATCGCGGGGCGACGGTTGAGGGCATCCCCGTGGCGCCGAGTACGACGACCTCCACGCTGCCGCCGACGACCACGTCCACGGTGCCGCCCACCACGACCTCCACCGCGCCCGTCGGCACGACCACCACGACGACGCTGCCCGGCACGACCACTACGTCGACGGCGCCGGTCGCGACCACGACGACGTCCACGCTACCGGGCACGACCACGACCACGCTACCGACGACCACCACCTCGACCGTTCCGGCGGCGACCACCACCACGTCGACGGCGCCCGTCGCCACGACGACCACATCGACGGTGCCAGGCCCGAGCACCACGACATCGACGCTTCCTCCACCCCCGACGACCACCACGACGTTGGTCCCGACGACGACATCAACCGCGCCGGTTCCGACCACCACGACCTCGACCCTCCCGCCGACCACGACGACCACGGTGTCGCCGACCACCACGTCGACGACGGTTCCCGGGGCGGTGTGCGGCGACGGCATCCAGGAGGGCGACGAAGAGTGTGACGTGGTTCCGGCGATCCCGCAGATCTGCACCGCGCAGTGCAAATGGGTGCCGGCCGTCTGCGGGGACGGCGTCCGTCAGAACGGTGAGACCTGCGACGACGGCAACACCGTGGACGGCGATGCGTGCCCGTCGAACTGCGTGATCAACACCTGCGCCCCGACGCAGACGAAGGTGCAGGCGACCATCAGCTACGCGAAGCAGACGTCGGTGTCGGTCGGCAGCGTGGTGACGCTGCTCGACTATCCCGACGGCACGGTGACCATTCCCGGCATCGGTGGTGCGGCATCGGTCGGGGCCCGGATCGCCGTGGTTCCGACCGGGTTCAGCAAGACGGCGAACGACCTCGACTACGCGCTTCGGGTTCTCATCTCGTCGGCGACGGGGGCCGTGCTTACCCCCGGGCAGACATACCGGGTGAGTTTCGACCTCTGCTTCAACAAGACACCGCCGCCGGCCACGGCCTTCACGTGCCAGGTCCTTCAGGCAGCGACGAGCGGTAGCCCGAGCCAGGACATCGATCTCGGGACCAACCCGATGTCCTGCAGCGTGACCATCCCGTGAGCGGCTCGCACCAGGGCTAGTGCTCCGGGTCACGTCAATCGAAGATTCGAACGCACAACGAGGAGGGGCCGCGGAGTCGGCCCGAAGGGAGACGAGTATGCGCAGGAGTGGAAGTGGCCTCATTGGAGCTGGGACCATCGTGCTGGGTGCCCTGCTGATCGGGCAGCCGGCCGCTGCGAAGAGCGACCCCGCCGCGAAGTGTTCTGCAACCAAGGTCCAGGCCGCGGGGAAGAAGGCCGGGGCGAAGCTCAAGTGCTGGGCGAAGGCCGTCAAGAAGGCGATCGCCGTCGATCCGCTCTGCCTCGGCACGGCGGAGGAGAAGTTCGACGCCGCCTACGCCAAGATCGAGGCGAAGGGCGGATGCCTGACCAACGGTGATGCGCCCGCGATCGAGGCGCTCGTCGATTCCTTCGTAGCCGGGGCGGTCGGGGCGCTTCCCGATGGCGCCACACCGGAGGGCGCGAAGTGCGCGTCGTCCAAGATCCAGGCAGCCGGCAAGAAGGCCGACGGCAAGCTCAAGTGCCATGCGAAGGCCATTGGTAAGGCCATCGCCGTCGACGCGGCGTGCATCACCAAGGTCGAGGGAAAGTTCTCCGCAGCGTTCGCCAAGGTCGAAGCGAAGGGCGGCTGCGCGACGACCGGCGATGCGGGTACGATCGAGGCGAGTGTCGATGACCTCGTGACCTCGGTGCTGGGATCGCTCTCCGGTTTCGTGGCGACCGTCAGCGTCAGCTTCAACCCGCAGGTCGTCCTCGACCTCGCTGGCGTGGAGTTGTCGGTCGACTACCCGCAAGCGAAGGTCACCCTGCCGGGGACCGGGAATACACCCGAGATCACCGCGCGGCTGGCCAACCTGGGTCTCTCGTCGAACAGCCTCCAGGGGAGTGACGACGACAACAAGCTGTTCATCGTCTACGGCGGTGCGACGCCGACGGACGTTCCCCCGGGCCCGGTCGTCCGCGTCACGTTCGACAAGCCGGGTTCGGCCCCGCTCGCGAACGAGTTCTCGTGCACGGTCACTGGAGCCTTCGACTCGTTCGGTCTCAGCGTCGGCGGCGTGACCTGCAGCGTCTCGATTCCCTGAACGATCCGTCTGGTCGGCTGGCGTCCACCCGGCGCCAGACGACCCGGCCGGACCTCGCCTCGCGAAGGAGCGTGGGATGAAGCGATCGTGGATGGTGCTGGCGACGGTTGCGCTGGTCGCCTGGAGTGGGATCGGACTCGCCGCCAGCGACCCCGTCGCCAAGTGTGCGGCGAGCAAGGTCCAGTCGACGGGCAAGAAGGCCTCCTCCAAGCTCAAGTGCCACAGCAAGGCGGTGGGCAAGGCCGTGGCCGTGGATCCACTCTGCCTCGGCAAGGCCGAGACCAAGTTCTCGGAGGCCTTCTCCAAGGCGGAGAGCAAGGGAGGCTGCGCCACGGTCGGCGACGCGCCTGCGCTCGAAGCGCTGGTGGACGACTTCGTCGCCGACGTGGTCGGTGCGCTCCCGTCGGGTGGAACGAAGGCCGGTCAGAAGTGCGCGGCGGGCAAGATCAAGGAAGCGGGCAAGAAGGCGGACGCCAAGCTCAAGTGCCACTCGAAGGCGATCGGCAAGAGCGTCGATGTCGATCCGGGGTGTCTCCAGAAGGCCGAGGACAAGTTCCTGAAGGCGTTCGGCAAGGCCGAGACGAAGGGTGGCTGTGCGACGAGCGGCGATGCCGCGACCCTCGAGGCGCGTGTCGATCAGTTGGTCGCGGCGGTCCTGGGCGGAAGCCCCTCGACGTCATCCACGACCACGACCTCGCTCCCCACTCCGACCACGTCCTCCACCTCGACGACCACCTCCACGACCACGGCCACGCCGACGACCACCTCGACGACGGTGCCGTCCGGCAACCTGTGTGTCGGCGGTGCGCCGAACGGGACGCCTCAGGCGGGAGAGCAGTGTGACGACGGTGACGACGTGAACACGAACGGCTGTACGAACGACTGCCGGGCCGCGCGCTGCGGCGACGGCATCACCTTCGATGGCGTCGAGCAGTGCGACATCCCCGGCCAGCCGCTGCTGTGCCGCTCCGACTGTACCTGGACACCGGCCGTCTGCGGCGACGGGACGCGGCAGTTCGGCGAGACCTGCGACGACGGCAACACCGTGGACGGCGACGCGTGCCCGTCCAGTTGCGTGATCAACACCTGCGCGGGGACCCAGACGCGCGTCCAGGCGACGGTCAGCTACGCCAAGCAGACGTCGGTGTCGGTGGGCAACATCACCACATTCCTCGACTATCCGGACGGCCGCGTGACCATTCCTGGTGTCGGCGGGGCGGCGTCGGTCGGGAACCGGATCACGGCGATCATTCCACCGGTGCCGGCGGGGTACGGCGACACCGACAACGACCTCGACTACGCCGTCAACGTTCTCCTGACCAAGGTGCCGCCGCTGTCGGTCTTGGTACCTGGACAGCTCTACACCGTCAGCTTCGATCTGTGCCTCAACCAGACCGCGCCGCCCGCCTCGGCATTCACGTGTCGGGTGACGGCGGCGGTAGATACGTCCAACAACGACATCAACCTGGCCACCAACCCGATGTCGTGCTCGGTGACCATTCCGTAGGTGTCCGAGAGCCGCACTCCGGCATCGAGCCCTCACGCGATGCCGGGGTGCGGCTCACCCCGTAATGTCACCGCTGCATCACCGATGAGTAACCGTGCTGACATGGGGCGCATGGCAATCTTGCGCGAGACGCGATGAGTCAGAACCGGGTTGCGTTCGGCTATGGTTCGACGGAGCAGGTCAAGCGCGACTGGGGCACCTCGTTCCTGGTCTCGACCGGGCTCTACCTCGGCATGGCGATTCTCGTCGCCATGGTCGGCGCGCGGAAGATCGTGAAGGTCGCCGAGAAAGCGGTCGAGCTCACGTTCATCGAGAAGGTGGTGAAGGAGGAACCGCCCGCCGCCTCCGCCCGCGCCGGTGGCCAAGGTCGAGCCGCCCAAGGCGCCGGCCGCGGCTGCGCCGATCGTTCGTCCGGACATGAAGATCCGGCAGCTCGACAAGCCGCCGCCGCCGAAGGAGATGGTCGCGCCGAACGAGATGCCGCAGGCGGCGCCGAAGGAGGCCGACCCGAGCGAGGACAAGGGCGTCGCCGTCTACGGCGAGGGCGGGAAGGGCGATCCCGCCGGCCTCGAGGGCGGCGTCGCCAAGCGGTGGCGTCGTCGGCGGCGAGGTCGGGGGAGCCATCGCGCTGCCCGAGGACGCGGACCCGCCGATGCCCGACGAAGGGAACCTCGTCCCGCAGTACCCGCAGGAGGCGCGCGCCAGCGGGCGACCGGTACGGTCGTGCTCAAGGTCGTGATCCTCGCCGACGGAACGGTCGGCAAGGTCGAGGTCATGCGCGGCGACGAGCCGTTCGTCTCCGCCGCGCTGGCCGCCGTCAAGAAGTGGAAGTACGAGCCGGCCCGCTTCCAGGGTCAGCCGATCACCGTGTACCGGATCATTCAGATTCCGTTCAAACTGACGGCGTAACCGAAGGAAGAGAGGAACCACCATGGGCTTCAGCATCAGTCGAGATGTGGGCGAGCATGGGCCTGGCCGCGAAGATCGTCGGCGGGCTGCTCGTGGTGATGGGCCTGGCGTCGCTGACCGTGTTCATCGAGCGCATCCTCACGCTGCGTCGATCGCGCGCGGCATCGCGCCAGTTCGCCGCCGAGGTGGCGGAGGACATGGTCCCCGCTCGCGTCGACAAGGTGGTCGCCGCGGCCGCACGCTACCCCAGGTCGCACCTGGCCAAGCTGGTCGAGGACGGCCTCATGACATACCGCCACGCCCTCCATAGCCATGACGGGACCGGCCTCCATCCCGTCGAGCGCACGCGCCGCCATCTCGAGCGCCGCCTCGAGGAGATCGGCGCCGACCTGCAGCGGGGCCTTCCCGTGCTCGCGTCGGTCGGCTCGGTCGCCCCGTTCGTCGGCCTCCTCGGCACGGTGGTCGGCATCATCTCGGCCTTCCAGGGGATCGCATCGACCGGCTCGGGCGGACTGTCGTCGGTCTCGGCCGGCATCTCCGAAGCGCTGGTCGAGACGGCGCTCGGCCTCGCGGTCGCCATCCCGGCGGTGCTCGCCTTCAACTACCTGGCCACCCAGACCGGGCGGGACGAGCTGGCGCTCAGCAACGCGGCCGGCGAGCTGCTCGACACGATCGAGGACTGGGCGGAGGAGAGTGCCGTCTGCGGCGGGCGGAAGCGCCCCGGAGCCCGCCGTCAACGGAGGCCGGCGTGAGCGGGTCGCGTAGGCAGCGCGTCGGCGACGTCGACGCCGGACATGAACGTCACGCCGCTGGTCGACGTCGTGCTGGTGCTGCTCATCATCTTCATGGTGGTGGCGCCGCAGCTCGACCAGGACGTGCCGGTCGAACCTGCCCGGCATCTTCAATCCCGACCCCGAGGTCGAGTCCCAGGTCGATCCGCTGAAGGTGTCGGTCGCCAAGGCCGGGGAGTACCACCTGAACGAGCAGAAGTACGATCTGGACGGCGTCATCGAGGCGTTGAGCGAAGCGCACGCCAACGAGCCGACCCGGCGGCTCGTCCTGCGCGGCGACGAGAAGCTGACCTACGGGCAGGTGCGCGAGCTGTTCGGCCGCGCCCAGCAGGTCGGCTTCCCGGGCATCGCGCTGATGGTGGGCGAGAAGCATCTGGCGGGCAAGCAGGCCGCCACCACCGAGCTGCCGGACGAGGCGGCCAAGCCCGACGCCGCTCCGGTTCCGGCGCCGGCGACGGAGGGCTGACCCATGGCGATGACCGTCGGCACCGCGGGCAGCCGGACCGTCACGCCGCAGATGAACGTGACGCCGCTCGTCGACGTCGTCCTCGTGCTGCTGATCATCTTCATGGTGATCACGCCGCTGCTCACCAAGACCTTCTGGATCCACACGCCGAAGCAGGACAAGGAGGAGGTCAAGAAGGAGCAGCTGGCCGCCGACCCCGAGCCGCCGCTCGTGCTGCGCGTGGGCGCGGGCAACACCATCGAGGTGAACGGCCAGGCTGTGACCATCGACGAGCTGCCCGAGCGGCTGAAGCGGATGTTCGCCGCCCGCGAGGACCACATCCTCTTCTTCGATGCCGCGGACGACGCCCAGTACGGCTTCGCCGTCCAGGTCCTGGACAAGGCGCGCGAGGGCCGGGCCATCACCATCGCCGCCCTGACGCACGCCCTGTCCGATACGCCGACCGCCCCGACCCCCGCCCCGGCCAACTGACCCCCGATTTCTTGCAAGAGGGCAGGGGCTTCCCACCGCCGTGGGCTGTGCTATGTCCCGACTCCTGGAATTGGACGGGAGGGCCCATGGCTCGGCAGACGCAGGTGGCGCCGGCAGGTACCGGCGTGAACGCGCCTCGGGAGACGCGGAACAAGCTCGAGGATCGTTGCGACAAGGTGTCGTGGAAGATCAAGAAGCTCGAGAGCCAGGTGTGGAAACTCGAGTGGCAGGTGCGGGCCGACGCCCCCAGGCTCCTCCCTGCCGAGCGGGCGCGGCTCAAGAAGGACCTCGAGGAGATGATCGAAGATCTCTCCGAGAACGTCGTCCGCGACCTGCAGGCCCTCGCGAGCCGGCTCTAATCGGCGCGGGGCCATCGCGATCGACCATACGCGCCCGGCATAAGACAAATGCCGCGCCGGAGGATTCCGTCGACCGCGAGGGTCAGGCTTGATGCCGACCCATGCGACTCGACGATGCACTCCGCCGCCGCGCCAGCGTGCGCGCCTTCCGCTCCGACCCGATCGACGACGCCGTCCTCGCTCGCGTCGTCGAGGCGGCGCTTCAGAGTCCGTCGTGGTCGAACACGCAGCCCTACCGCGTGGCGCTCGCCGCCGGGACCCGATGCGACGCCATCCGCCGCGATCTGCTGGCGGCGTCGGCGGCGGAGCCGCCGGCAGCCGAGCACCCGATGCTCTTCGAGTATCCGCCCGCGTTGCAGGCGCGCCGCCGGGCGACCGGCTTCGGGCTGTACGCCGCCCTGGGCATCGGCCGTGACGACGGCGAACGCCGCGCCGCGCAGTACCAGCGCAACTTCGCCTTCTTCGACGCGCCGGCGGTCGCGTTCCTCTTCGCTCACGAGGCACTCGGGATATACTCAGTCCTGGACGCGGGGGTGTTCCTGCAGTCCTTCCTGCTCGCCGCCACGGCAGAGGGCCTCGGCACCTGCGCCCAGGCTGCGCTGGCAAGCCATCCGGCCGTGGTGCGCCGGCACTTCGACGTGCCCGACGGTCATCGGCTCCTCTGCGGCATCTCGATCGGTCGTCCTGCCGACGATCCGGCGAACGCGTTCCGGCCGGGTCGTATGGACCCGTCCGAGCTCCTCGTGCCCCCGCGCTGAGTGCTAGTCGCGCGTGCCCGAGGCGCGCGCGGGCGCCGAGCGCTCGTCGAGCGACTCGGGGTTGAACCGATATCCGACGCCCCGCACCGTGATGAACAGGCGCGCCCGCGAGCGCGTGCGCTCGAGCTGGCGGCGCAGCCGCAGGATGTGCGCGTCGACCGTGCGCGGCTCGACGTCGGCGTCCCTGCCCCACACGAGCTCGAGCAGCTCGTGCCGGCGGTAGACGCGGTTCGGGTGGCGGACGAAGAAGGTGAGCAGTTCGAAGTCGCGCAGCGTCACGTTGGCCGGCCGGCCGTCGATCAGGACCTCGCAGGCGTCGAAGTCGACGCGGAGGCGACCACGCTCGAAGACCTCGTGCGCCACCGGCGCCGTCGCGGGCGCCCGCCGCAGGAGCGCGTGCACGTGGGCCATCAGCTCACGGGCGGTGAACGGCTGGATCAGGAACGCATCGACGCCGAGTTCGAGCGCCAGCACGCGGTCGAGCTCTCCGTCACGGTGTCCGACCATCAGGATCGGGATGGTGCGGGCGATGTCGGAGCCGCGGAGTCGCATGCACAGCTCGATGCCCTCGGCTCGGAATCCCTGGAGCACGATCACGATCAGACCGGGCCGGGCCCGTTCGACCTCGGCGAGGACGCGCTCGGTGGAATCCGCTTCACGGACGGCATGGCGGTCTTCCTCGAGGCAGACGCGGACGCTGTCGCGGGAACGGCGATCGACGCCGACGAGCAGAACGTGCGAGGACGATCCCACGTCCCCACTGGCTAGCCCCCGTCGATGACGCGCCGATGACACGGGGGTGACCATCCGGCGAGGCCACCGTGAAGCGTGGGGGCGCGTTGACGGCGCCTGCGCCGTCGCGGCATGGAACCGCCATGCGGATCGGTGTCATCGGTCTCGGGATCATGGGGGCGCCCATGGCGCGGAACCTCCTGCGGGCGGGGCACACGGTGACCGTCCACAGCCGGACGCGCACGCGGGTCGAGGCCCTCGTCGCGGAGGGTGCGGTGGCGGCCGGGGGCCCTGCGGACCTGGCGGCGGCGGTCGATGCGGTGCTGACCTCGCTGCCGGACACGCCGGACGTGGAACTCGTCCTCGCCGGCCCCGGCGGCGTCTTCGAGGGCGCTCGCCCGGGCCTGCTCGTCATCGACACGAGCACCATCGCCCCGGCTGCCGCGCGCGCGCTCGCCGCACGCGGGGCGGAGCGCGGCATCGACATCGTCGACGCGCCGGTGTCGGGTGGGGAGCAGGGCGCGATCGCGGCGACGCTGTCGATCATGGCCGGCGGCGGCGACGCCGCCGTCGCGCGTGCGCGGCCGATCCTCGACGCCATCGGCCGGCAGGTGACCCACATGGGCGGGCCGGGGCAGGGGCAGATGACGAAGCTGGTGAACCAGGTGGTGGGCGCCGCCACGCTGGCGGCCGTGGCCGAGGGGGTCGTACTCGCCGCCCGCGCGGGACTCGACCCCGAGGCCGTCGTCCGCGCCGTGGGTGGTGGTGCCGCGGGGTCGTGGATGATGACGAATCAGGCGCCGCGCATGCAGCGTCGCGATTTCGCGCCGGGGTTCATGGTGGCGTTGCAGCAGAAGGACCTGCGCCTGGCGCTCGCGGCGGCGCGGGAGGTCGGTGCGGCCCTGCCGGTCACCGGCCTGGTCCATCAGCTGCTCGCCGCGGTCGAGGCGCAGGGCGGCGGAGCCCTCGGCACCCAGGCACTGGTCACGGCCCTGGAAGCGCTCGCGCGACGGGAGTAGGAGCCTACGATGCAGATCGACACGGGGATCATGGCGGCGGACCTCCGCGACGTCGCGCGCCAGGCGGCGGCGATGGAGGCGATGGGCTACGACGGGCTCTGGACCGCCGAGGCCGGGCACGATCCCTATCTTCCCTGTGCCCTGGCGGCGGTGGCGACGGAGCGGATCGAGATCGGCACCAACATCGTGGTGGCATTCCCGCGCAGCCCGCTCGTGCATGCGCAGACGGCGTGGGACCTGCAGGTGGCGTCACGCGGCCGCTTCGTTCTCGGCCTCGGCACGCAGGTGAAGGGCCACATCGAGCGGCGGTACTCGACACCCTGGGTGGCCCCTGGTCCGCGTCTGCGCGAGATGATCCAGGTGATCCGTCACATCTGGGACGTGTGGCAGCACGGCGCACGCCCCGGGTTCCAGGGCGAGCATTACCAGTTCAGCCTGATGACGCCGTTCTTCAGCCCACCACCACTCGATGGTCCGCTGCCCGCGATCTACATCGCCGGCCTGAATCCCTACATGTGCCGCCTCGCGGGCGAGCTGTGCGAGGGCTTCCACCTGCACCCATTCCACTCGATGAAGTACGTCCGTGAGACCGTGCTACCCAACATCGACCGCGGCCTGGCGAAGACGGGCCGCCCCCGCAGCGCCGTCAAGCTGGCGACGACGGCCTTCGTCGTCACCGGTCGGACGCGCGACGACCTCGCGCGGATGCGTGGTGCGGTGAAGCAGCAGATCGCGTTCTACGCGTCCACGCGCGCGTACATGGGTGTCCTCGAGGCGCACGGGTGGGGCGAGACCTGCCGCAAGCTGAACGAGCGCATCGCCGTCGGCGACTGGACGGGAATGGCCGAGCTGATCACCGACGAGATGCTGGCCGTCTACGCCGTCGAAGGGACGTACGACGAGCTGCCCGCGCTCATCCGCGCCAAGTACGCCGGCGCGATCGATCGGCTCGGGTTCTACACCCTCGGCGGGCTCGGCGCGGACCGCGACGCCTGGGCGGACATCATCGCCGGCTGTCGCGGATGACGGCTGCCAGGGCGGACGGGCGCGGGAGCAGGGCGGGGACGCGCGCCGCGTAGTCGCCGTAGCGGTCGTCCGGCAGGCGGCGGAGGATGCGCTCTTCGAGCGGGATCTTCAACGCCACGCCGGCGGCGACGCCCAGCGCGATGCACGCCGTCGCCTGCGACGGGTGCGCCAGGAGCGTGCCGACGGCGACCAGGAGCACGGCGAGGTAGATGGGGTGACGGACGACCGCGTACGGACCCGCCGCCACCACGGGATGACGCTCGCGCACGACGATGCCTCCCGACCAGAGCGGACCGAGCGTCCGGCGGGCGCGGCGGTGGAGCCAGACGCCGGCACCCACGAGCAGCAGGCCGGTGACGACGAGCGCGGGGCGGGTGGGCCAGCGCCCGGTCTCGCGCTCGAGCAGCACGACGGCGACCGCCGGGACGACGAGGAGCGCGGTGCCGAGCGCCGCCGGCGGCTGTCCCCACCCCGCGACCATGGCGCCATGGGTGGCTGCGGCGGCGCGATCGCGGCGTGCGCCGCGAAGCGTCTCCAGCGCCAGCGCCGCCCACGCGGTGAGCAGGAGGACGTCGACGATCAATCCAGCTGCATGCCCTTGGGCACGACGACGATGCCGCTCTCGCTCACGGTGAAGCGCCTGCGGTCCTCGTCCGGGTCGTACCCGATGCGCATCCCCGGCGGCACGACCACGCCCTTGTCGATGATCGTGCGGCGGATGCGCGCGTGGCGTCCGACCTCCACTCCCTCGAACAACACCGACTCCGATACGATCGAGAAGCTGTTCACGCGGACGCGTGGCGAGAGGATCGAGCGGTCGACGTGGCCGCCGCTGATGATGCAGCCCTCGGAGACCATCGAGTCGGTGGCGATGCCCATGCGGTTGCTCTCGCGGTCGGCGAACACGAACTTGGCCGGCGGACTCGGATAGTACGCCGAGGAGATCGGCCAGTCGGGGTTGTAGAGGCTGAACACCGGCGACACCGACACGAGGTCGGCCGAGCACCGCCAGTACGCGTCGATGGTGCCGACGTCGCGCCAGTAGCCGCGCTCGCTCTCGCGCCATGCCGGGGACGTTGTTGGTCGAGAAGTCGTAGGCGAACAGCCGCTTCGAGTCGACCAGCCGCGGCAGGACGTCGCGGCCGAAGTCGTGCGTCGAGTCGGCGCGCGCCGCGTCGGCGGTGACCGCGTGCACCAGGACGTCGGTGTCGAAGATGTAGAGGCCCATCGAGGCGAGGCGCGTGCCGGCGGCGTCGGGGGGAGCCGGTGGCTTCTCGATGAAGCCCGTCACCCGATGCTCGGCGTCGCATTCGACGATGCCGAACTGATCCGCCTCGGTCGCGGGGACCGGGATGACGGCGACCGTCACGTCGGCGCCGCGCTCTTCGATGGAAGGCGAGCATCTGCCGCACGTCCATCTTGTAGATGTGGTCGGCGCCGAAGACGCAGACCGTCGTCGGGCGCTCGTTGGCGAGCACGTCGAGGTTCTGGAAGACCGCGTCGGCGCTGCCACGAAACCACTGCCGGCCGACGTTCTGGCTCGCCGGCACCGGCGCGACGTAGTGGCCGAGCTGCTGCGAGAGCTGCCAGCCGCGGGCAAGGTGCTGCATCAGCGAGCCCGCCTTGTACTGGGTGAGCACGCTGATCTTGAAGATGCCCGAGTTGACCATGCTGGAGAGCACGAGATCGACGATCCGGTAGCGCCCGCCGAACGGCACCGCGGGCTTGGCGCGGTCGCGGGTGAGCGGATAGAGCCGCTTGCCCTCACCGCCCGCCAGGATCATGGCCACCACCGCCTGCTGCATCGCGCTCCGACTATAGACGACTGGTGGCTGGCCGCCAGTGCGACGTGACCGTCAGCACAATCCTGGCAGGAAGCGCCAGCGGACCCGCTCCCGATACGCGCGGTACGAGGGGTCCTCGCTCAGCAGACGCTCCTCCGCGTGCGCGCGGGCGGCGAACGCCGCGATCGTCAGTGCGAGGATGAGCGCGTTCGCCGGGCTCGGATAGGTGGCGACGTAGCCAGCGTAGGTGAGGGTGTACGCTGCGTACATCGGATGGCGCACGAGGCTGTAGGGGCCCGCGGACCGCACGCCCCGATTGGCCGCCACGACGCCGACGCTGCGCCCGAGCCAGGCGAGGGCGACGACGGCCGCCGCCAGGCCCAACACCTGCGCCGCGATGCCTGCGGCGGCGAACGGCCCCGGCGTCACCGTGGTGCGCATGCAGAGCGGCAGCACCGTGCCGGCGATTCCCACGGCCCAGTCCACCGGTCGCTGTGAGCACGCCACGCTCGGGCGGCGCGTGAGGAACAGCCCGACGAGGAGCGCCTCCTGCGCCGCGATCGGGGCGATGGTGAGCCAGCGCCCGGTGTGGCGGGCCCACGTCAGATGGGCGAGGAGGAAGAACGCGTAGAACCCCGCCAGGGCGAGGTTCCCGATCCAGGTGCGGACGACGCTCCACCGTGCCGAGGCAGCGCTCCGGGTGGCGCCCTCGAAGGCCAGCGCGGCTCCGGCCTCGACGCCCGCGCGCGTCAACGTGCCGGCGGGCAGCTCGAGGACACTCGCCGCCTCGGCCACCTTGGGGGAGACGCGACCCGGTGGGAGGGCCTCGACGGTGCGGACCACCCGATGATCGGCGTCGAGGAATGCGAGGTCGACGGCGTAGCGCATGCCGATCGTGTGCACCTGGCGGCACGGGCGGAGCCAGAGGCCGTCACCGGCGACGAGCGCGGGCGTGCCGAGCAGGCCCACGAGCCGCGTCCAGTGCGTGTCGGCGAGACGGAGCCGGTCGGCCAGGACGGCGGCGCCATTTCGCAGCGAGGCGCGCAGCGTCGTCATCGTGCTCACTCCGGGCCGATCATCGTCGCCAGCTGGGCGCGGCGCAGAGGGTGCCGAGCACGACCGCCAGGAGGCGGACGTTGTCGCGCCCTCGCATCGTCATCGGCCTTCGTCGCGGAACGTTGCCGAGCGGGCGATACCGAAGCTGCGGCCCATACCCGGCAGGTTCAGCACGAAGGCAACGTCGCCGGTGATCGTGACGGTTACCGTCGGGATGCCCGCCGTCGCGGCCTGCCCCACCTCGACGCTGCTGATCGCACTGATGTCCATGATGTCTGCGAGCTGCGCCATGACCCGGCTGCGGATCACGCTCGGGTTGGTGATGGTCCCGGTCGCGGTACGCTGTGTGCTCGGGACCTCGGCCGCCATGCGGGCGCCGTCGCGGGCGGCGTGCGCGATAACGTTGGCGATCGTGAAAGCACGGCCGAACTCGATGATCCCCATCACCAACGAAGTGAAGAGGACGATGACGACGACGAAGTCGACGAGCGACTGGCCGCGGCACGCCGTCAGCGCGGGAGCAGGAGGAGGACGGCGAGCGTGCCGAGTCCCAGTGGCACGCTGTAGGGCAGGGCGACCTTTCCCGGCGTACCCGGCTGCCGTCGCAGCGGAGCGAGCGAGCCCGTCAGCACGGCCGTCGCGCACATCGTCGCCGTCGCGTGCAGCGTCGGTCGGAGCCGACCGAGGCGGGCGAGATGAATCGCCATGATCGCTCCGCCGAGCGTCATACCCGCGGCGAGCGACAGCACCGCCAGCTGCGGGCCCGCCAGGGCGCCCACGGCGGCCATCATCTTCACGTCTCCGCCGCCGATCCCTCCCAGCGCGAACGGCAACAGGAGCAGCCCCACCATCAGCGCGGCGCCCGAGAGGCTCGCCAGGAATCCCGGCGTGCCGAAGTGCAGCGCCTGCAGCGCCAGGCCAAGCGCCAGGGCCGGGCCCGAGAGGAGGTTCGGAATGCGGCGCGAGCGCAGGTCGGCGATCACGGCCGCCGCCAGGAAGATCAGCAGCGTCGTGGTGATCGAAGACGGCATCGCCGCCCCGGGTCAGACCGCGCTGGCGATCGCCGCCCGGGCGTTGGTCCAGAGGGTCGAAACGCTTCCACGGATCGCCAGCGCTGCCGCCGCCACCGCCGCAGCCACCACCGCGAGCGCGATCCCGTATTCCGCAAGATCCTGTCCCGACTCGTCGGTCAGGAGCTTGGAAAGCAGATTCATCATTGATCACCCCCTTCGTTCGGCACAAGGACGACGGACTGCTTCCGGGCGATCGGCCGGAACCTGTCCACTCGGGAAGCAAAGGCGATACCGATGTCGAGATCATGTGCGGATGCGCGCAGCCTGCGGCGCAGCATGATCTGTACCATCGGGCTGCCCGCTCCGAATCGCTCCTGTCGTCGCGGCTTTCGCGCTCCCGCGCAGCGAACGAGTCAGCGCCCCGACACCGGGTGCGCGTTCGTCCGGAAATTGACAGGACGGGTCCGGGCGACGAGCGGATGACGATCCCGCCACCGGAGCGCCGCCGCAGGCCGCGCTCCGGGCTCCGTGGATCGGGCTCGGTAAGGCGGCGTCGTGTCGGGCATTTCGCCCGCCGGCGCCGCGACGGAACGGTCCGTGGTACGGATCATGCTCCCCCCGACCCTGTTCCCGGTGCCCGACCCATGACGGACGAGCGACAGAGCGCGGTGTTCGAGTTCGAGCGGTTGCACGAGGTGTGCGACGGCGATCACGAGCTCGAGCAGGAGTTTCTGACGAAGCTCCTGTCGTCGGCGGCCGACGTACTCGCGCAGCTGACGACGTCGCTCGCCGCGGGCGACGGCGCGCGCATGCAGACCGACGCGCACTCGCTGAAGGGCGTCTGCCTCACGCTCGGCGCCAACGCGCTCGGGGCGGCGTGCGAGGAGCTCGAGCAGACGAGCCGCGACGGAGATCTCCGCCCCGCGCGCGAGATGCTCGCCCGGGCGAAGCACGACTTTCAGGCGCTTCGCCGCGTGATCGAGCCCTACCTCGGACGGCTGTCCGCACAGAGCGCGTGACCGCGGTGCCCCGTCCTTGCGAGGGCGGAGGCGATCTGCGACACGGGGTTCCATGGCCGTTCTGAAGGTCGCGCACCTCGGGCATCCGATCCTGCGCCGGATCGCGGAGCCGATACCTCCCGAAGGGATCGGCGCGCCGGCGGTGCAGCAGCTGGTCGACGACATGCTCGAGACGATGGAGGACCACGACGGAGCGGGGCTCGCCGCGCCCCAGGTGCACGTCTCCAGCAGGCTCGTCATCTACGGCGTGCGATCGAATCCGCGCTATCCGGACGTCGACGAGATTCCCCTGACGGTCCTGATCAACCCCGTGGTCACGCCGCTCGGCGAGGAGCAGGTCGAGGATTTCGAAGGCTGCCTGAGCGTGCCCGACCTGCGCGGGCAGGTGCCGCGATGGACGCGCGTGCGTGTCGAGGCCTACGGTCGCGACGGCCGCCGGCTGCGTTTCACGACCGAGGACTGGCACGCGCGGGTGGTGCAGCACGAGTGCGACCACCTCGACGGCAAGGTGTACCTCGATCGGATGCGCTCGATGGAGACGCTCACCTTCCTCCCCGAGTTCCATCGCTACTGGGTGCGCCGCTCCTGAGTCGTCCGGTGCGGGGCGACGTGGTCGTGGCCGGCGGTGGGCTCATCGGCTGCGCCGTGGCGCGCGAGCTCGCCCGCCGCGGGCGGCGCGTCGTCGTCATCGATCGCGGACCGCTCGGCGGCGAGGCGAGCAGTGCCGCGGCGGGTCTCGTCGCCCCGCAGGCGGAGTCGCCCGGTCCGGGCCCGGTGCTCACGCTCGGGGTGCTGAGCCGTGCGCGCTACGACGCCTGGACGAGCGAGCTGGCGGCGGAGAGCGGGATCGACGTCGAGTACCAGACCGTCGGAGTCGTGTATGCCGCGCTCACGCCCGCGGACGGTCGGGTCCTCGCGGCGCGGGCGCGCTGGCAGCGCGCGCTCGGGTTGCGTGTCGATCGCCTCGACCCGGGCGCGGCCCGGCGCCTGGTGCCGGGTCTCCCACGCCGGTTTCCGTTCGCGCTCCACTTCGCCGAGGACCGCCCGATCAACAACGAGCGCCTCGTCGCCGCGGTGGCGCTGGCAGCTGCGCGCGCCGGCGCCACGCTGATGCCGCACACCGAGCTCCGCGCCGTGTGTGCCCGCCGCGGCCGGGTCTCCGGCGTCGACACCTCCGCTGGACGGATCCAGGCCGCTGTAGTCGTGCACGCCATGGGCGCGTGGGCCGGGGCGGCGGTGCTGCCGCCCGGCGTCGCCGTGCCACCGGTCGCTCCGGTGCGCGGCCAGGTGGTGGTGCTGCGCGGAGCGCCTGGGGCGTTGCCGCGGCCGGTCTACTCGCGGCGCGGCTATCTGGTGCCGCGGCTCGACGGCCGCGTGCTGGCGGGAAGCACGCTCGAGCACGTCGGCTTCGACAAGCGGGTGACGGCGGGCGCAGCGGCGACCATCCTGGCGGCCGGGCTGGCAATGGTCCCGTCGCTCGGGGCCCTGTCGGTCGAGCGCGTCTACGCCGGACTCCGCCCCTGGACCCCCGATCATCTCCCGATCATCGGGCGGGCCCCCGATCTCCCCGGCCTCGTGTGGGCGACGGGACACTACCGCAGCGGAATCCTGCTGGCGCCCATCACCGCGCAAGCGGTGGCCGACCTCGTCTGCGAGGGCGGGACGTCGGTCCCGATCCGCGCGCTCCGTCCCGATCGCTTCCGCCGGCGCCGGTGACCGCGGCTCAGGAGACGAGCGCGACGTCGATGTGAACGCGCTCGACGTCGCTCTCGGCGACGATGTCGATTGCGCGACCCACGTCGCGCGCGAGCGCGTCCACGGTGTGCTCCCGCCGCTCGAGCAGGAACGTCGCGACGTCGGAATGCACGTGCAGCTGCACCCGTGCGTCGTCGTTGTGGCCGGCGACCGCGCGTTGGACGGCGCGCAACGCCTCGTAGGCGAGCCCCTCCACCGAACGGACGCGGCCGCTGCCGTGACAGTGGTCGCACGGGCTGGTCAGGAGCTGCTCGAGACTCTCGCGCGTCCGCTTGCGCGTCATCTGGACGAGGCCCAGCTCGGAGATGCGCAGCACCGTCGAGCGCGCCTTGTCCTTGGCCGTGGCCTCCTGGAGCACGTCCAGCACCTTCTTGCGGTTGGCGAGCCGCTCCATGTCGATGAAGTCGATCACGATGATGCCGCCGATGTTGCGCAGCCGCAGCTGCTGCACGACGGTCGCGGCCGCCTCGAGGTTGGTGCGGAGGATGGTCTCCTCCTGGTCCTTCTTCCCGACGTAGCGCCCGGTGTTGACGTCGACCGTGGTGAGCGACTCCGTCTGGTCGAAGATGAGATAGCCACCCGACTTGAGCCAGACGCGACGCTCGAGGGCGCGCGCCAGCTTGGTCTCGATGCCGTGCTGGTCGAAGATCGGGGTGACGCCGCCGTACAGATGCACGCGATCGGTCAGGCGCGGCATCATCGCGCCGACGAACTCCAGCACCCGGGCATGGTCGGCCTCGGTGTCGATCACCAGGCGTTCCACCTCGGTGGTGAACAGGTCGCGGACGATGCGGAGCACGAGGTCGAGGTCCTGGTGGATGAGGGCTGGTGCCGACGTCCCTTCGGCCGTGCGGGCGATGTGCTCCCACAGTCGCGTGAGGAAGCGGACGTCGTCGTGGATGTCCTTCTTGGTCGCGCCCTCGCACGCGGTGCGGACGATCAGCCCGCCCACCGGCGGCCGTTCGGCCTCGACGATCTCGCGCAGCCGATCGCGCTCCGCGGGGTCGGCGAGCCGTCGCGAGATGCCGACGTGCTGCGTCCCGGGCATGTAGACCAGGAAACGTCCCGGCAGCGACACGTCCGCGGTCACGCGCGCGCCCTTGCTGCCCATCGGTTCCTTGGCCACCTGGACCAGCAGCTCGTCGCCCTTTGTCACGCGCTCCTCGATCGGACGCAGGTCGCGCGGCGGGCGGGCCGGCGGGTCGATCGGCTCGCCGTCCTCGTCGTCGCCGTCCCCGTCCCCGTTCTCGGGCGGACGCCCGGCCCTCAGGTCGGTGACGTGGAGGAAGGCAGCCTTCTCGAGGCCGATGTCGAGGAACGCGGCCTGCATCCCCGGCAGCACGCGCACGACCTTCCCCTTGTAGATGTTGCCCGCGATGCCCACCTCGCCGCGCCGCTCGATCTGCGCGTCGATGAGGATCGTCCCCTCGAGGACGGCAACCCGCGTCTCCCAGGGCGCGACGTTGATCAGGATCTGCCGCGACACGTCGGCCGTCAGGCTCCCGCTGCCGCCGCCGTCCGGAATCGGGTGGCGACCTTGTGGACACGCAGCACCGGCCGCTCCATCGGTTCGAGGGTGAGGAGCTCGCCCAGGAAGAGCTCGGGCTTGAGCGTGCCGTCCTGACCGGCGGTGATCTCGAGCGCGAGACGTCCTGGCGCCGTCACGGCCAGCCGGCGCACCCACCGGCATGCGTCGACGATGCGTTCGCCGCCCTTCGCATGCTTGCGGACGGGGAACGACGTGGCGTCGGCGAAGCCCGCGACCGCGGCGGCGACACGCTCCGGGGCCGGGGGTGCGTCGAGCTGATCCAGGCCCACCTCGTAGGCGAAGGACTCGATCGACTGCTCGATGCTCGGGGCCGAGCGCGGCAGCTCGAGGGCCTCGATCGGCTCCAGGCCCTCGGGGAGCTGCGCCGCCAGCCGGGAGCGGACGTCGTCGACGGCCACGATCGACGTCAGCTCGATGTCGACGTACTCGTCGTCGCTCGAGGTGCCGACCGGAAGGGCCGGTCCGAAGCCGAACTTCGGGAGCGGGTGGTGTCCCTGCGAGAAGCGCGACGGGGAGCGCCGCACGCCGCGCAGCGCGCAGGAACACCGTCCCCAGCTCGCGCCCGCCGAGGAAACGAGCCGGTCCGACCTTACGATAGCGGACACGAACCCGCTGCAGGGGAGGGAGGGCCGTGGCCTCGGGCGCGAGCGACGAGGGCACGGCGCCGAGCCACTCCTCGGCGTTGCCCTCGCCGGCGTGACCGGCCGACGGTGCAGCGGTCCCCGCGAGCGAGGCCGGAAGGGGCGTGGTCTCCACCGGGCGGGGCGTCGTGCCCGCGGGCGTGCGCGCCGCCCGTCGCGCAGCGACGCGCGCGCGGATGTCGCGCCAGGCGCGCGTCTCCCAGGCCACGCCCGGTTCCTCGGCGTCGGTCGGGACGATCAGCTCGGCCCATCGGGAGACCGCTCCGCCCCGGTGCTCCCCGCCCTTGGCGCCCTCCAGATGGTAGTCGACGTTGCGCACCGCGGTGAAGTCGCAGGCGCCACAGTAGGTGCAGCGCTCGATCGAGCAGTCCGGCGTCAGACGTCCCTCGACCGCGCGGGCGAGGTCCTGCAGGAGGAACTTGCGGCTCACGCCCGCGTCGAGATGATCCCAGGGCAGTACCTCGTCGAGCGAACGACGCCGGAGGTAGAAGGCCGGGTCGACGCCGTGCGCGGCGAGTGCGTCGCGCCAGACGTCGAGGCGGCAGTGCTCCGACCAGCCGTCGAAGCGCGCGCCGTTGCGCTGCGCGGTCTCGATCACGTCGGCGAGGCGCCGGTCGCCGCGCGAGAACACGCCCTCGAGCCACGACGAGCTCGCTGTCGTGCCACTTGAACTCGACGCCGCGACGGCCGAGCTCGCGACGAAGCAGCGACTGGCGTGCACGCGTCTCCGCGACGCTCGAACTGCCCGGCCCACTGGAAGGGCGTGTGCGGCTTCGGCGAGAAGGTGGAGACGCTCGCGGTGACCTTCAGGCGGCCGCCCGCGGCGCGCTTGACGCGTTCGGCGAGGACCGCGATGCCGAGCACGTCCTCTTCGGTCTCGCTCGGGAGCCCGATCATGAAGTAGAGCTTGAGGCTCCGCCAGCCGAGGTCGGTGAACAGGCGCGCGGCCGCGAGCAGGTCCTCCTCGCGGTACTCCTTCTGGATGACGTCGCGCAGCCGCTGCGTGCCGGCTTCCGGGGCGAGGGTGAATCCCGTCTTCCGCACGCGCCGGATCTGCTCGAGGATGCGCGGCGAGAGCGCATCCACGCGCGTCGACGGCAGGGACACCGCGACGCGCTCCGGCGTCAGACGGTCCATCAGCTCCTTCAGCACCGGATTGACGCCGCTGTAGTCGCCGGTCGAGAGCGAGAGGAGCGAGACCTCCTCGTAGCCGGTGCGGGCGAGCAGCTCGGTGGTGTCGGCGACGACGCGCTCGGGATTCCGCTCGCGGAGCGGCCGGTAGATGTAGCCGGCCTGGCAGAAGCGGCAGCCCTTCACGCAGCCGCGCATCACCTCGACGCTGGCGCGATCGTGGACCACGCCCACGTTGGGGACGACGGGATTCTCCGGGGGCCGGAAGGTGTCGAGGTCGACCAGCGTGCGCTTGGTCACGGTCGGTCGCGCGGGATCGCGCGGGACGACGGCGCTCGAGCCGGCCGTCGTCGGCGTATTGCGGCTCGAAGTGAGCCGGCACGTAGACGCCGGGGAGGGCCGCCAGCATGCGCAGCAGGACGTCGCGGTCGCGACCGTCCCACGCGAGCACGGTGTCGGCGATCGCGCCGACCGCCTCCTCGCCGTCGCCGAGGAGGACGGCGTCGAGGAAGGGTGCGAGCGGCTCGGGATTGAAGGCGCACGGTCCCCCGGCGATGACGAGCGGGTCGCCGGGACCGCGCGTCGCTGCGCGCAGCGGTACGCCGCCCAGCTCGAGCATGGTCAGCAGGTTGGTGTACGTCAGCTCGTACTGCAGGCTGAAGCCGACCACGTGGAAGTCGCGCAGCGGGAGTGCGCTCTCCAGCGAGACGAGCGGCAGGCCGCGGGCGCGCAGCAGGGTCTCGAGATCGGGCCAGGGCGCGTAGATGCGCTCCGCGGCGACGTCCTCCCGGCGATTCAGGATGTCGTACAGGATCTGCAGCCCGAGGTGGGACTGGGCGATCTCGTAGACCTCGGGGAAGGCGAGCGCGAAGCGGAGCGCTGTGGCGTCGAGGTCCTTTCGCACGGCCCCGCGCTCGTTGCCGAGGTAGCGCCCCGGCTTCTCGACCAGCGGAAGAATGCGCTCGATCTCGCGATGATACGTCCGGAGCATGGGGGAGTGCGAGTATAGGAAGGGGCTCCCACCCGCGCAACGCGGCCGCGGCGCCATGCTTGCCCCTCAGGGAGGGCTCCCCTATGATCGAGCCCATGTTCGGTCTCGGTGTGGGCGAGCTGATGATCGTGCTCGTGATCGTGCTCGTGGTCTTCGGGGCCGGTCGGCTCCCGGAGGTGATGGGCAGCTTCGGCAGGGGCATCCAGGCCTTCAAGAAGGGCATGAAGGAGCCGCCGGAGATCGACGTCACGCCCGAGAGCAGCGAGCCGGGGAAGAAGAAGGAAGCCTGACGCCCGTCAGCGGTTGCGGGCGGTCACCTCGGTCCGGGTCGCCGGGGTGCGGCCCTGTACCGCGACGACCTCCGCCGTGAACTCCTTGAGCCTCACCGGCGGCTGACCGAAGACCACGGCGAAGCTCGCCTGTTCGCCGGGCGCGAGCGCCCACTCCTTCGGCGGCTCGAGCGTCTGCAGGAGCGCGATCTCGCGCACCGACAGGTCCTCGACGCTGCGCGGGGCGGCGCCGCAGAAGACGACCTGCCGCTGCTCCTGGTCGCCGATCGCGCGTCCCTCGATCTGGATGCCACGCACCGCCACGGGGGAGTTGTTGATCGCGACGCCGGAGACGACGAAGACCAGCTGATCGCCCTGCACCCGCCGGTAGTCACCCTGGACGTTGGTCAGCTGGATCGCGCTCGGCGCGAGCCGTGACTCGGTGAGATCGCTGCCGATGATGGGTACCGCGGCCAGCCACTCGCGCATCGCCGCCGGGTGCGTGTAGAGGTAGATCGAGAGGATCGTGTAGCCGAGCGTCACCATGAGCAGCGCACGGAGCGCGAACAGTGGCGTACTGGCGGCTCTCGGCGTCTCGTCACGTGCCGGCGCGCGCTCCCGCTTCTTCTCCGTGTCCATCCGCCGCTCCGGCCGGATCTCCGGCTCATCGTCGTCCTCGTCGCCGAGGACGAACCGATCGTCCTCCTCGTCCACGGCGGCGGGCTCGTCCTCATCGGGTTCCTCGGGTTCGGGTTCGGGCTCCGTTCGACCGAAGACGTGCTTGCAGCGCGCGCAGCGGAATCCGGCCTCGCTCGCGCGGGCAGCGCCGGCGGGCGCTCGATAGCGTCGTGCCGCAGCGGGGGCAGCGCACCGTCATGGCCGGCCGTCTCCATGGGGAACGGCGGCGGTGGCGGCCGGCGCGTCGTCCGCGTCGTCGCGCTGGCCGACGAACCACTTGAGGAGCCAGTTGCCCTTGGCGCGGCCGAGCAGCCCCTGCGCGTCCTCGTAGAGACTCGGGTCGTTGACCAGCCGGCCGAGCGTTCCCTGGCCACGGTTGATCTTGTCGGTGACCTCGGCGAGGTTGCGCGTCGTGGCGTCGAGGTTCGCGAGCAGGCGCTGCGCGTAGGCATCGTCCTCGAAGAGCCGCGGCACCGTGCCCCGACCGCGGGCGAGCCGTGCGGCCACCTCGTTCAGCGAGCGGGCGGCGCCCTCGACGTTCGTCATCAGGCGCTGTCCCTGCGGCGTGGTGCGCAGCAGCTGACCGAGGACGCCATCACCCTTGTTCACCCGGTCGATGATCTGCGAGAGCGCCGCGCTCGTCTTCTCGAGGTGCGCCATCGTGTCCTGCAGGCCGGTCAAGCGTGGCGTCACCGAACTCCTTGTTGCGCACCATCGCGCCGAGGAGGCCCTCGCCGCGATTGACGGTCGCCAGCAGGTCCCGCAGCTGTGTGGCCACCTCGGCGACGTTGGTGACGATGTCGCCGCTCTGACCGAACAGGGCCTCGTAGTCGAGAGGATCGAGCGAGGCGATCACGCTGCCGGGCGCGCAGCGGCGGGGCGTCGGCGGGTCCGGGGGCCAGCTCGATGTAGCGGTCGCCGAGCAGGCCGAAGGTGTGGATGCTGGCGACGGTGTGCTCGCGGATGCGCGGCGCGATGCGGCTCTCGACTTCGATGTGGACGTCGATGAAGTCCTGCGTCGGGTCGCTCGGGAATTCCATGTCGGTGACCGTCCCGATGGCGACGCCCGACAGGCTCACCTGCGCGCCCTTCTGCAGGCCGCCCGAGCGGGCGAAATGCACCTGGTAGGCGACCTTGCGGCGCCACAGGTGGTCCTGCTCGCCCACGGTGAAGAGCGCCGCCCCGAAGATGACGAGGCCGGCGAGGATGACGAGGCCGACGCGCGTGGAGGCGCCCATGTTCACGCGGCCCCGAGGAACTCCTGGAGGACCGGTATCGGCGGTCGCGCGGATCTCGGCGATCGTCCCGACGGAGCGGATACGTCCCTCGTGGAGGAAGGCGATGCGATCCCCGACGAAGAAGGCGCTGTGCAGGTCGTGCGTCACGACGACCGACGTCAGCCCGAGGCGCGTCTGCAGGTCGCGGATCAGGTGGTTGATCTTCGAGCCGACCACCGGGTCGAGGCCGGTGGTCGGCTCGTCGTAGAGCAGCGCGCGCGGCTCCAGCGCGAGCGTGCGCGCGAGGGCGGCCCGCTTCCGCATGCCGCCCGACAGCTCGGCCGGCATCAGGGCCGCCGCGCCCGGCAGGTCGACCATCGTGAGCGCGCGCTCGATCCGGTCGGGGAGCTCGTCCTCTGGACACACCCGATGCTCGCGTAGTCCGTACGCGACGTTGTCGCCGACGGTCAGCGAGTCGAACAGCGCGCCCATCTGGAAGAGCATGCCGACCTGGCGGCGGACCGGGACGAGCGACTCCTCGCTGCGACCGGCGAGAGGCGTGCCGTCGACCTCGACCGTGCCGCGGTCGGGACGCAGCAGCGCGTTCATGTGCTTCAGCAGCACGCTCTTCCCACTGCCGCTGCCGCCGAGGATGACCAGCGTCTCGCCCGTCCGCACGTCGAGATCGACGCCGCGCAGCACGCGCTTCGCGCCGAAGGCCTTCTCGACGCCGTGGCAGCGGATGTGGAGATCGGGCGTCATGTCATCAGGAAGAGCTTGGTGAGGAAGAAGTCGGACACGAGGACGGTGATGGATGCCGCGACGACGGTCGCGGTCGTCGCGCGTCCGACGCCATCGGCGCCGCCGGTGACCGTGAGGCCGTTGTGGCAGGCGATGATGCCGATGAAGTAGGCGAAGAAGACCGACTTGGCGATCCCCGAGGTGACGTCGTTCCAGTGCAGCACCTGTAGCAGCGAGTTGATGTAGAAGTCGCGGCCGACGTGCAGCTCGGACACGCTGATGAGCATGCCGCCGATCACGCCGATGCAGTTGCCGATCACGGTGAGCACGGGAAGCATCACCAGGACCGCGATCATGCGGGGGACGCACCAGGTTGCGCACCGGGCTCGCGCCGAGGGCGCGGATCGCGTCGACCTGCTCGGTGACCGCCATCGAGCCGAGCTCGGCGGTGATGCCCGCGCCGACGCGTCCGCCCACCATCAGGGCCGTCAGGACGGGGCCCAGCTCGCGCAGCAGCGACAGGCCGACGATGCGCGACACGAACATCTTCGCCCCGAACCGCTCCATGTAGGTGCCGAACTGGAGCGCCAGCACCATCCCCGTGGAGAGGGCCGTCAGGCCGACGATCGACAACGACCGCCAGCCGATCTCCTCGAGCTGGTCGAGCACGAGCGACCACGCCGGGGGGCGACGGACGGCGCGCACGGTGTCCCGCGTGAGGAGCGCGATGTCCCCGAGCGCGTCGACGAAGCGCAACAGGGCGGCCGGCAGGGCTCGCGGCCGCGAGCCGGGCTGTGCTGCACGCGCCGCCTCGGCCCCCACCATCACCCGCCGTGGATAACGGCCGGACCCTGGGCTGTCAAACGCGGGGCGCCGGAGGACGCACCACCTGGCGGAGCAGGCCGCGGAACAGGAACACGCTGATCAGGAGCGGGACGACGTAGTACGCGAAGCGGAAGATGATGACCGCCACCACGGTGGGCTCGAGCGGCACGCCGAGACTCACGTAGACCGCCGTCATCGATCCCTCCATGATGCCGAGGCCGCCGGGGATGACGCCGACCAGCGACAGCACCACGCCGACGCCGAACCCGATCAGCACGAGGCCGAGCGGAATCGGGTGGCCGACGGAACGGAACGCCACCCAGATGATGCCGAGGGTGAGGACCCAGTCGAACGTGATCCACGCCGCGGGGACCAGCATGCTCGCCTTGCGCGCCAGGAGGAACTCCACGCCCTCGTTCAGGTTGTGGATGAAGCGCAGGAGCTGACGCCGACGCGGCGCGCGCGCCGGCGCGATGCGCCGGAGCGCCCGGTCGACCGTGTCGGCGAGACAGGTGAGGGTGCGCCGCCGCAGCCCGCGATGCGATCCGAGCACGACGAACACGAGCAGCAGCCCGACGAAGATGGCGACGGCGATCGCCGCGGCGGCGAGGGGGGCGCCGTCGAGGCGCTGGCGCAACACCAGGTGGGCGAAGCCGGCGAGGATGAAGCCGGAGAGCGTCAGGTTCGTGAGGAACGTCTGCACCAGCGAGATGACCACGGCGCGACCGGAGGAGACCCCCTCCTGGGCGAGCAGCAGCATGCGCACGGCGAATCCGGAGAGACCCGCGCTGGTCACCAGGTAATTGGCGGTGTTCGACACGAACGTCAGGCGCAACCAGGTGCGAAACGACAGTACCGAGCCGGCGGCCGTGGCGATGCCCTGATACGAGCGGGCCATCGCGGCGTAGGAGAGCAGGCCCAACCCGACGGGGGCAGCAGCATCAGCGGCGAGACGCGGCTGATCGTCCCCCAGAGCGCGCGCCCGTCCGTCAGCGCGACCAGGCCGGCCAGCAGGCCGACCCCGGCGACGACCGTCCCCGCGAGCAGCCGGCGGCGGCCGGGCGGGGCTTCAGCGCTCGAGCGGGACAATGCGCTTCGCGATCCACCACACGAGCGCGCCCACGCCGAAGCCGACGGGCCCGCCGAAGATCGCCGATCCGATGAGGCTGCGGAAATCCGGGTGGAGCACGTTCCCCGTGGCGAACACGACGATCGCCCCGATCACCGCGGCGGTGGCATAGGTGAACGCGCCGTCGGTCGAGCGCAGCGACGGGAGGCGGTCGGCCCACACCGCGGCCGCCAGGAGAGCCGCGGCGAGGAGCCCGAGGACGACGGGCCCGGGGAGGCGATGCGGATAGACGGTGACCGTCATCGGCGGCGCATCCGCGGGTTCCATCGTGACCGCCGTGATCGAGAGGTCGGCGCGCGTGGGGTTCGTCACCTCGTGGACCTCGGCGACGTGCGCCTGGTGGACCACCGCCGTCCCGCGGCGCCCCAGGCGCTGCGTCTTCAGCTCCTCGTCGAAGCGCCCGACGATCGACTGCGGCGTCGTCCCGTCCGCGACCGTCAACGTGTAGCCGACGGGGAGGGCGGCGCCGGTCGCCGCGTGCATGAGTTTGCCCTCGAGGAGGAAGTCGACGGCCGCATATCCGGCCGCCGGAATCTGCACCGGCAGGAGCTTGGCGCCGGGCGCGATCTCGACCGGCGCCAGCAGCGGCTGGCCGGGAAAGATGCGGACGTGGAAGGGCAGGTAGAGGAGGACGAGCCACAGGACGGCCAGGGCTGCCCCGAGCAGGCGATCGCGCGCCGAGGCGTCGTCGTCGAGCAGAGGGCGGAGGCCCACCCACAGGAGCAGGACGAAGACCGCCAGGATGCCCGCCGCGACGGCCGGGCCGGTCGGGACCAGCTCCGTCGCCGAGAGTGCAGCGGCGATCACGAAGACCCCGCCTGCGACGGCCGGGATCACCCAGTTGCGGAGCGCGTCCAGCACGAGGAGCGTGCCGACGCGCGGGGTCGCGGCACGCTGGGATGCGGCGGAGGGCTTGGTACGGGGCGCATTGGCCATCGGGTGACCCGGCCGGGTTATCTACCCGGCGGCCGGGGGCCCGGCAAGCCTCGGGTACTCTCAGGCCACGGGGAGTCCCGGGAGATCCACGACCGGCCGGATCTCGACGGTACCCTGGCGCGCCATCGGAAGGCGCGCGGCGATGGCGATCGCGGCGTCGAGATCGCCGGCGTCGATCAGGAAGTAGCCGCCGAGCTGCTCGCGCGTCTCCGCGAACGGGCCGTCGGTCACGACGCGCTTGCCGTCGCGTACCCGAACGCTCGTGGCGGTCGGCGTCGGCTGCAGTGGCGACGCGCCGCGGTACACACCCTCCTCGGCGAGTTGGTGCGCGAGCTCCGTGGACTCCCGGAAGCACGTGGCCCGCTCGGCCTCGTCGAGGGCGCGCTCGTCGGTGTAGATCAGCAAGAGATATCGCATGTGTGCTCCTAGCCCCCAGCCATCGCCCCGACGACGAGAAAGGGCTCGGCCCCGGTGGCGACCGCGTCGGGGAGGACGGTGTCCGGGTCGTCGTGGGACACGTCCTGTTCGCAGGCGAAGAACCGCACCATCGGGCGGCGCTGCTGCGTCGTCTGATCACGGATCGTCCCGCGCAGCACCGGGTGCCGCGCCTCGAGCGCGTCGAGTACGGCGCGCTGCGTGACCGGGCCGGCGACGGCGAGCGTCACCTCGCCGTCGACGCGTGCGAGCTTGCGCAGGTGGGCGGGGAGGACGACCCGGATCATCGCAGCGTCTGCACCTCGACCGAGAGGACGGCGGGCAGATCGTGGACGATCGGCATCCAGCGATCGCCGCCGTCCGGTGACACGTAGACCTGGCCGCCGGTGGTGCCGAAGTACACGCCGCACGGATCGAGCGCATCCACGGCCATCGCGTCGCGGAGCACGTTGACGTAGCAGTCGTGCTGCGGGAGCCCGTTGGTGAGCGGCTCCCATTCCTGGCCGCCGGACCGGCTGCGGTAGACGCGCAGCTTCCCCTCGGGCGGGTAGTGCTCCGAGTCGCTCGTGATCGGGACGACGTAGATGGTGTCCGGATCGTGGGCGTGCACGTCGATGGGGAAGCCGAAGTCTGTCGGCAGGTTGCCGCTCACCTCCTTCCAGGTCGCACCGCCGTCGTCGCTGCGCATCACGTCCCAGTGCTTCTGCATGAACAGCACGTCCGGACGCGAGGGGTGCATCGCGATGTGGTGGACGCAGTGCCCCACCTCGGCCGTCGGATCGGGAATCTGCTCGGAGACCAGTCCGCGGTTGATGGGTCGCCACGACAGCACCGCCGTCGTCACTGCGGAAGGCCCCGGCCGAGGAGATGGCGACCGTGATCCGCCGGGGATCGGTCGGGTGCAGGAGGATCGTGTGCAGGCACATGCCGCCGGCGCCCGGCTGCCATGCGGACGCGGACTCGTGACGGCGGAGCCCCGGCAGCTCATGCCAGCTCCGTGCGCCGTCCGTCGACCGGAAGAGCGCGGCGTCCTCGACGCCGGCGTACACCGTGTCGGGATCGGTCGCGACGGCTCGAGGTGCCAGACGCGGGCGAACTCCCAGGGGTGCGGCGTGCCGTCGTACCAGAGGTGGGTGCCGGTCGGACCGTCGTAGGCGAACTTGTTCCCGACCGGCTCCCAGGTCCGGCCGCCGTCGTCCGAGCGCTGGATCAGCTGCCCGAACCAGCTGGTGCCCTGCGACGCGTAGAGGCGGTTCGGGTCGGCGGGCGAGGCCTTCAGATGGTACATCTCCCAGCCGCCGAAGAGGGGCCCGCGGACGTCCCACCGCTCCCGCGTGCCGTCCGCCGTCAACACGAATGCGCCCTTGCGGGTGCCGACCAGGACCCGTACGCCGCTCATCCCTGCGCCCTCCTTGCCGAGCTGTCCCGCTCTATAGTCGTATTGCCGGGACGAGATCGACATCCCGGGCGTCGAATTCGGTCTCGCCCGAACGACCACGGGTCGAGGAGGATCCCGATGCGCTATCTGTGCCTGGTCTACATCGACGAGCAGAAGCTCGAGGCGTATGTCCGCGGCCGAGTCCGCCGCGCTGACGGACGAGGCCCTGGCCTACGACGACGCGCTCCGCGCGAGCGGCCACTTCGTCGTGGCGAACGCGCTCCAGCCCGTGCGCACGGCGACCACCATCCGCATCCGCGGCGGCACCGCGTGCACGACCGACGGCCCGTTCGCGGAGACGAAGGAGACGCTCGGGGGATTCGTCCTCATCGAGGCCCGGGACCTGAACGACGCCATCCGCGTCGCGTCCGGGATTCCGCCGATGCGGCTCGGCTGCATCGAGGTGCGCCCGATCCAGGAGCTCCGCCCGTCGCGCTGATGGACGACGCCGCGGTCGCCCGGGCGCGCGACGTGGTGGACGCCGTCTACCGCGCCGAGTCGCGCCGCGTCCTCGCCACGCTCATCCGGCTGCTCGGCGACTTCGATCTCGCCGAGGACGCCCTGCAGGAGGCGTGCGTCGCGGCCGTCGACCAGTGGGCGCGCGACGGCACGCCCGCCAATCCCCGGTCCTGGCTGATCTCGGCCGGCCGCTTCAAGGCGATCGACCGGCTGCGACGCCGCGCGCGGTTCGACGCCTCGCTCGGTGAGCTGGCCGAGCGGCTCGCCGCCGACGCCGCCGATACCACGCTGCGCGACGACGACGCGGTCGAGGACGACCGGCTGCGCCTGATCTTCACCTGCTGTCATCCCGCGCTGCCGCCGGCGGCGCAGGTGGCGCTCACGCTGCGCGAGGTCTGCGGCCTCACGACCGAGGAGATCGCGCGGGCCTTTCTCGCGGCGGCGCCCGCGGTGGCGCAGCGGATCGTGCGCGCAAAGGCGAAGATCCGTGACGCGCGGATCCCCTACCGGGTGCCGTCGCGGGCCGAGCTGCCCGATCGCCTCGACGTCGTCCTCCAGGTGATCTACCTCGTGTTCAACGAGGGGTACTCGGCGTCGTCGGGCGCCGTGCTCACCCGCGCCGATCTCTCCGGCGAGGCGATCCGGCTGGGACGGTTGCTCCTCGAGCTGCTCCCGGAGCCGGAGTCGATGGGACTCCTCGCACTCATGCTGCTGCACGAGTCGCGGCGTGCCGCGCGTGCGTCGCCGACGGGAGAGCTGGTCCTGCTCGACGACCAGGACCGATCGCGCTGGAACCGCGAGCAGATCGCCGAGGGCCTCGGTCTCGTCGAGCACGCGCTCGCGTCACGCCGCCCGGGCGCGTACACGATCCAGGCCGCGATCGCCGCCGTGCATGCCCGGGCGCCGACCGCGGCGGCGACCGACTGGAACGAGATCGTCGGATGGTACGACGTCCTCCAACGCGCGAACCCGTCGCCCGTGGTGGAGCTCAACCGCGCCGTGGCGGTGGCCATGCGCGACGGGCCGCTGTCTGGTCTCGCGCTCGTCGACGCGATCCTCGAGCGCGGCGATCTCGGCGACTATCGCTTCGCGCACGCGGCGCGGGCGGATCTGTGTCGGCGTCTCGGGCGATCATCCGAGGCGCGCGCCGCCTACGCGCGGGCGCTCGCCCTGACGCAGCAGGAGCCGGAGCGGCGCTTCCTCGAGCGGCGCCTCGCCGAGCTGTCGGACTGAGCCTCCCGTGGGCCGGAGCTTCCACGCGCCGGCGCCACGCCCTGATGCACCAGGCGCCCGAACGCCGGAGCGAGGTCGCGACCGGCGGCGTGGTTGACGGCGCGTAGGAATGCCGTGGTACCGATCGGACCGGGCTCTCTCACGATCTCGCGCACGGCGTCGTCCAGCCCGGCGCGATCGCCGCTCGCTTCGCGGATCGCCCGATCGAGTCCCCACATGACGAGGGGCGCACTGTCGTCGAGCACCTTCGGGTCCGCGGTCTGGGCCAGGTCGACGCCCCAGCGACCGTAGCGCGCGAACAGGTCGAGGCCGCGCGCGAAGCCGTCGTCGGAGAGCAGCCCGGCCCGATGCTGGAGTGCCAGGGAGTAGTATTCGGCGAGGCCCTCCGACACCCAGTGGCCATCCCGTGCCGGCGTCAACGGCGCCCAGACGTGGAAGAGTTCGTGGAGGTAGGTGCTGGTGCGATCGGGCGAGCGCAGCGGGAGGTGCCCGTGGACGAAGAAGGAGTCCTCACCCGAGAGGCCGCCGTGCCACATCGGATCGCCGGCGCTCACCACCAGGAGCCGCGGCGGTGGCGGGCCGAGGACCGCGGCGAGCAGCGGCATCGTCCGGGCATAGAGACGGAGGAGTTTCCGGGCGTCCAGTGCCGAGCCCGGCGCGACCGCGACGGTCACCTCGGCGCCCGCGATCGTGCGCCTGCGACGCGCGACGTGCGTGCCGAGGAGCCACCAGCCGCGCGGCCGCGCGAAGCGCTTGCCGGGTTCCTCGACCGCGAATCGCTCGGGGCCGATGCGCGCACCCGGGGCCACCGCCTGCCAGCCCGGGGGCAAGTGGAAGGACAGCGTGGCCCGCGCCCGCGCGGCGTCGGCGCTGGGACGGAAGGTCACGTTGATCTCCGGGAAGAGGTTGAGGGCGCGCGTCGCGACCCAGTCGGGCGCCGCCCAGCTGTCGTAGCGCGCCGGCGGTCGCGCGCGGGCCAGCGTCACCGTGTAGTCGAGGTGCGCATAGGGGCCGCCGGGCGTCCAGCGGACGGTGCGGCCGTCGTGCTCGAGCCGACCCGTGCCGCGGACGTCGGTCGCGCGATCGTCGCGGAAGACGAGCCGGAAGGTCGTGATCTCGTCGATACCGGCGAGCAGCCAGCGGACCCGGGCGTGGGTCGGATCGTCGGCGCGGATGGTGACGACGTAGTCGACGCTGAACGTCGCGGGCCCCTCGGCGGCGCGCACGTCATGGGGTCCCAGCAGCGCGCAGGCGACGAGGATGCCGAGCGGAACGCGGATCGTCAGAGCATCTCCACGACCATCGGCCGCCGCCGACGGAAGGCGTACAGGGCGGCGGGTCGGTGCGCGCCGCGCCGCACGCGGTCGAGCGCCCGGAGCAGGCCGAGCGAGAGGACCTTCTTGCGGAAGTTGCGCCGGTCGAGGCGCCGCCCGAGGATCGACTCGTAGACCGACTGCAGCTCGCCGAGCGTGAACGCCGGCGGCAGGAGCGTGTAGGCGAGGTTGGTGTAGGCGAGCTTGGCGCGCAGCCGGGCGGCGGCGGTGTCGACCACGGTGGCGTGGTCGTAGGCGAGCGGCGGCAGGTCGGCGACGGGCCGCCACGCGGCGCGGGCATACTTGCCGTCCGCGGTCGGCACGAGTGAGCGTCCGGGCAGCGATCAGCGCGACGTACGCCACCGACACGACGCGCGCCCTGTGGGTCGCGCTGCGGGCTGCCGAACGTGTACAGCTGCTCGAGGTAGACGTTGCGGAGCCCGGTCTGCGCCAGGAGCTCGCGCGCCGCGGCCTCGTCGAGCGAGTCGTCGGCGCGGACGCGCCCGCCGGGGAGCGCCCACCAGCCTGCGAACGGGCCGTAGCGCGTCTCGACCAGGAGAACGTGGAGGGCCTGGTCGACGACGGTGCACACCGCCACGTCGACCGCGACGCCGGGTGCCGCCTCGGCGCGGGCTGCGGCCGGCGCCGTCATCCGCCCAGCTCGAGCATGCGCTCGAGAGCGCGCTCGGCGCGCACGCGGACGTCCTCGGGGATGGTGATCTCGGGCGCCAGGTCACGGAGCGCGTCGCGCGTGCCCTCGAGCGTGATCATCTTCATGTACGCGCACAGCTTGCAGCTCTTGTAGAAGTGCTTCTCCGGCACCTCGAGCAGCAGCCGGTCCGACAGGCCGCACTCGGTGACGATCAGGAACTCGTCGGCCGGGCTCTCCTTGGCGTAGCGCACCATGCCGCTGGTGCGAGAGCACGGCGTCGGCGAGCTGCGCAGCACGTCCTGCGCGGCACTCCGGGTGCGCGAGGACCTTCACCCGCGGCAGCGTCTCGCGCACCGCGCAGGATCTGCTCCGGCGTGATCTGGTGGTGGACGTAGCAGTTGCCGTCCCAGGCGATGATCGTCCTTCGTCGTCTGCGTCTGCACGTAGGCGGCGAGGTTCTGGTCGGGGACGAAGAGGATGTGGCGGCTGGGCAGCGCCTCGACGACGCGCACGGCGTTCGACGACGTGCAGCACGCGTCGCACTCCGCCTTCACGTCGGCGGTGGTGTTCACGTAGCCGACGACCATGAGATCGGGATACACGGTCCGCAGCTCCGTCCTTGCGCTCCGCCAGATCCTCGGCCGTCGACGCTGTCGGCGAGCGAGCAGCCGGCACGCAGGTCGGGCAGGATCACGCGGCGTCGTCGGGTTCAGTATCTTGGCGGTCTCGGCCATGAAGTGGACGCCGCAGAAGACGATGACGTCCGCCTCGACCTTGCGTCGCCTGGCGCGCCAGCTCGAGCGAGTCGCCGACGAAGTCGGCCACCTGGAAGATCTCCGGTCGCTGGTAGTTGTGCGCCAGGATGACGGCGTTCCGCTCGCGCTTGAGGGCCTGGATCTCGGCGATCACGGCTGCCATGTCGGCGCAGCGCTCGGGCGTGTAGGCGGCGTCGCCCAGCGGGGCGAGCACGTCCTGGAGGGCCTCGGCGGTCGTCATGGGAATCCTCTACGCTTTGTGTACGGCGTACGCAAACGGTGCCGGGCTTGCACGAGGGCACGCCCCTCGATAGGGAGGCGCTTCCATGGATCCCCGCACCGTCGACACCGCCGGCGCGCTCGTCGCCGCCGGCCCCTACCGCGCGCAGGCCGAACGCGCACTCGCCGACGAGCCGCTCGATCGCGCCGACGCGGCCGCGCTGCTTGCCAGCCCGGACGCCGACACAGCGGCCGTCCTCTGGGCCGCGTTCGCCGTCCGCGCCCGGCATTTCGAGCGGCGCGTGAAGCTCTGCGTCCTCAACAACGCCCGCAGCGGCCTCTGCCCCGAGGACTGCGGCTACTGCTCGCAGTCGGCCGTGTCGACCGCCGACATCCCGCGCTACCGCCTGAAGCCGGTCGACGAGCTGATCGCGGCCGCGCGCACTGCCGCGGCCAGCGGGGCGCGGCGCTACTGCATGGTGACCAGCGCCCGCGGCCCGAGCAGCGCCGACGTCGCCCACTTCGCGCGCGCGGCCCGGGCCATCAAGGCCGAGCTGCCGGACCTCGAGCTGTGCGTGTCGCTGGGCCTGATGGGCGATCCGGAATCGAGCGCGCTGCAAGCGGCCGGCGTCGACTTCGTCAACCACAACCTGAACACGAGCCGCCGCTTCTATCCGGCGATCTGCACCACCCACACCTACGACGACCGGGTGGCGACGGTCGCGGAGCGCGAAGCGCGCCGGGATGAGCGCCTGCTCCGGCGTCATCGTCGGCATGGGCGAGACCGACGACGACCTCGTCGACGTCGCCCTGGCGCTGGGCGAGCTCGGCGTCGACGTCGCTGCCGGTGAACTTCCTCCTGTCGATCGACGGCACGCCGCTCGGCGACCGGCCGATGCCGCCCGTGGGACGCTGCCTGCGAGCGCTCGCGCTCTTCCGCCTGACCAGCCCGCGCGCGGAACTGCGTGCGGCCGGCGGACGCGAACGCTGTCTGGGCGACGCGCAGGGACTGGCGCTGTTCGCGGCCAACTCGATCTTCGTCGAGGGCTATCTCACCACCCCCGGCCAGGGCGCAGGACGCGGCGCGGGCGATGATCGCGAGCCTGGGATTCGTGGTCGAGCGCGACCGGCCCGCGGCGACCGTCGCTGCCGACGCGGCCACTGCCGAACTCGATGGACAGCCGCAGGCGAATGTGTTGTGAGAGCCCGCTCAGGAGGACCTATGGTGATGCGTGACCTCGAACAGCCGCGTTGGTACCTCGAAGAGGACGACGACGACGACGATCTCGAGGACGACGACGACGATCTGCTCGACGAGGACGACGACGACGACCTGCTCGACGAGGACGACGACGACGATTTCGACGATGACGACGAGGAGGAGGAAGAGGACGAGTGAGCGCGGCGTCGCTCAGCGGCCCGCGAGCGTCATGCGTCCGATCTTGATCGTCGGCGCGGCGATGGCGCCGCGGAACCGCAGGTCGTTCCCGACCATGTCGACGTCGCGGAACATGTCGAGCAGGTTGCCGGCGATCGTGATCTCCTCGACCGGGTGCGTCAGCTCGCCGTGCTCGATCCAGAGCCCGGCGGCGCCGCGCGAGTAGTCGCCGGTCACCAGGTTCACGCCGAAGCCGATCAGCTCCGTCACGTAGAGGCCGGCGTCGACCGAGCCGATGATCTCCTCGGGCCGGTGCGGGCCGGCGGCGAGGTAGAAGTTGGTCGGGAGCGACGGTCGGCGCGTCGCCGTTCCGCGCGACGCGTGTCCCGTCGATCGCGCGTCCGAGCCGGCGCGCCGAGTACGTGTCGAGCAGGTAGCTCCGGAGCACGCCGCGCTCGACGACCGTCGTGCGGCGCGAGGCGAGCCCCTCGCCGTCGAAGGGGCGCGACGCGAGACCGTGCGGGAGCAGCGGATCGTCGACCACGGTGACCGCCGGCGAGGCGATCGTCTCGCCGAGCCGATCCGAGCAGGAACGACGCCCGCCGGTAGAGCGCGGGCCCCGCGATCGCGCCCGCGAGGTGGCGGAGCAGGCTCGCGGCGGCGTCGGGATCGAACACGACGGGCACCTCGCAGGTCGGCCACCTGGCGTGCGCCGAGCCGGCGGAGCGTGCGCCGTGCCGCCTCGCGACCGACGTCGCCCGGCGCCTCGAGGCCGGTCAGGCGACGGTGCGACGTCCACCAGGAGTCGCGCTGCATGGCGCCGTCGCGACTCGCGACGGGTGCAACGACGAGGCCGAAGTGCGACGCGCTGTAGCGCGCCGCTGAACCCGAGGCTCGACGCGTACGCCACGCGTCCGCCGCCGCAGCCGAACTCCGCGCCCTCCGAGTTCGTGATCTCGTCCGAGGCGGCGCGAGCGCGGCGGCCTCCGCCTCGTGCGCAGCGGGCGAGGGCATCGGGCGGTTCGACCGTGTCGACCGCGGGGTCGTAGAGGTCGAGGTCGGGGACGTCGCCGCGCCAGGTCGCTCGCGTCGGGAAGACCCGCGTGCGGATCGGGCGCCGTGGCGCGGGCGAGGGCGACCGCGTCGCCGGCCAGCTCGTCGAGACTCGCGGACGAGAAGTCGGCGGTCGACACGATCGCCGTCGACTGCGCCGACGAAGACGCGGAGACCGAGGCGCCGCTCGCGCGCGCGGCTCAGCTTCTCGATCTCGCCGAGCCGGACGCCGACGTCCAGCCCGTCGCTCTCGCCCGCCACGGCGTCGGCGGCGTCCGCCCCGGCCGTGCGGGCCCGGGCGACGAGGTCTTGAGCGACCCGCTCGAGGTCGAGCGGGGCGCTCACGCCTGCGTTCCGCCGACCGTCAGGCCGTCGATGCGGACCGTCGGCAGGCCGACGCCGACCGGCACCGACTGTCCGTCCTTGCCGCAGGTGCCGATGCCTTCGTCGAGGCGGCAGGTCGTTGCCGACGCGCGTGATGCGCGTCAGCACGTCGGGCCCGTTGCCGATGAGCGTCGCGCCCTTCACCGGCCGCGTCAACCTGCCCGCCTTCGATCAGGTAGGCCTCGCTCGCCGAGAACACGAACTTGCCGCTCGTGATGTCGACCTGGCCGCCGCCGAACGACACCGCGTAGAGGCCGCGGTCGACCGAGCGGATGATGTCCTCGGGCGTCGTCTCGCCGGCGAGCATGAAGGTGTTGGTCATGCGCGGCATCGGCACGTGCGCGAAGCTCTCGCGCCGGCCGTTGCCGGTGAGCGGCATGCCCATCAGCCGCGCGTTCAGGCGGTCCTGGAGATAGCCGCGCAGGATGCCCTTCTCGATCAGGACCGTGCGCTGCGTCGGCGTGCCCTCGTCGTCGACGTTGAGCGAGCCGCGGCGGTTCGGCGATCGTGCCGTCGTCGACGACGGTGCAGAGCTCCGACGCGACCTGCGTGCCCGAGCCGGTCGGCGAACGCCGAGGTGCCCTTGCGATTGAAGTCGCCCTCGAGCCCGTGACCGATCGCCTCGTGCAGGAGGATGCCGGGCCAGCCCGGGCCCGAGCACGACGGTCATCGTCCCGGCCGGGGCGTCGACGGCGTCGAGGTTGACGCAGCGCCTGCCGCGCCGCCTCGCGGGCGAAGCGCTCGGCGCGACCGTCGGTGAGCGCTGCGAAGGCGATGCGCCCGCCGCCGCCGTACGTTCCCTGCTGGCGCACGCCGCCCCGCTCGGCGATGCACGTGACGCTCAGGTGCACGAGCGGCTGGACGTCGCCGACGACGCAGTCCGGAGGCCGTGGCGACCAGGACGACGCGTGCTCGAACCCGATGCCGGCGATGACGTTGGTGATCGCCGGGTCGACGGCGCGGGCGGCCGCGTCGAGGCGCTCGAGCAGCGCGATCTGGTCGGCCAGGGGCGTGCTCGACGGGCGCGGGATCGACCGCGTACAGGTCGAGTGGGGCGCGGGCCGGCACGGGCACCGCGGCGCCGGCCGTCGCCTGGCGGTCGGCGATGTACTGCGCCGTGCGCGCCGCGATCTCGAGGCGCTCGAGCGTGACCTCGTCGGAGTAGGCGTAGCCGGTCCGCGCGCCGGCGAGCACGCGCACGCCGACGCCCTGGCGCACGTTGCGCGTCGCCTTCTTGACGACGCCGTCCTCGAGCGACGCCGTCTGGGTCACGCGATACTCGAAGAACGCGTCGGCCCAGTCGGCGCGCTGGCCCACGGCGCCGCCGAGCACGCGCTCGACGGCCGCGTCGGAGAGACCGAAGCGCTCGAGGAAGAACTGCGCGGGGTTGGCGGGCAGCTGCATCGTCGCGCACGCTACCAGAGGGCCGACGGGCACGCCATGCCTCGGCGGCAAAGGTTGCCGGCTGGACAGTTCGCCGCCCACCACGGCATACTCGCCCCCGTTTGGCGATCGTACCAGCCCGTGGCGTGCTCGGGACGTTGCTCTCGATCCTGGATCGGCCGGGACCGCTCGTCATTCTGCCGCACGACAATCCGGATCCGGACGCGCTCGCCAGCGCGGCGACGCTCCGCTACATCGTCGACGAGCGGCTCGAGAAGGAGACGCACATCGCGCTCGGCGGGATCGTCGGCCGCGCCGAGAACCGGCGCATGCTGACGTACCTGAACATCCCGCTGGTGCCGGTCGCCGACGTACCGTGGGGGCCGACACCCAGGTCGTGCTCGTCGACACCCAGCCCGGGCGCCCGAACAACTCGCTGCCCGACGGGGTCGTCCCGACCGGCGTGATCGACCATCACCCCGCCTATTCGGAGTACCCCGGGGTCCCGTTCCTCGACCTGCGCGACGAGTACGGCGCGACCTCGACGATCCTCACCGAGTACCTGGAGGAGTCCAAGCTCGAGCCGGAGGCGAAGATCGCCACCGCGCTCTTCTACGGCATCACCGCCGAGACGCAGGACCTCGGCCGCGAGGCGACGCCCGCCGACATCGAGGCGAGCCATTTCCTCTATCCGTACACCAACAAGCGCCGCCTGGCGAAGATCGAGAACGCGCGCGTGCCGCGCGAGTACTTCCGCGTCTTCCACGACGCGATCGAACGCGCGACGCTGTACGACAGCCTGGTCGTGTCGATGCTGGGCGAGGTCCAGTACCCCGACATGGTCGCCGAGGTCGCGGACTTCCTGCTGCGTCTCGACCAGGTCGAGTGGGCGGCGGCGATCGGCATCTTCGAGAGCTGCCTGCACGTCTCGATGCGCACCACGGAGCGCGAGGTGAACGCCGGCGACCTGCTGCAGCGCGTCCTCGGCGCCAAGTCGGCGGGTGGCCACGACATGATCGCCGGCGGCCGCATCCATCTGCCGGCCGATCCGGCGGCGCGCGAGCGCGTCGCGACGACGGTCCGCGGCCGGCTCCTCACGGCGCTCGGCATCCCGCACGACGGCGGGCGTCCGCTGGTCTAGCGACCGTCATCCGCGCGTCTGGGCGAGGCGGGCGAGTCCTTCGAGGCTGTCGCGGTCCCCGATCGCGACCAGGAAGTCGCCATCGGCGATCGTCGCCCGCGGGTCGGGGATCAACCGCATGGCCTCGTTGCCGCGCTTGAGGGCGACGATCCGGAGGCGACCGACCTCGCTCTCGACCGCTTCCACCGTGCGGCCGTCGAGTCGGCTGCCGCCAGCGACGAGGATCTCCTCGAGGTCGATCTCCTCCCCGCGTCCCGGAGTGGTGATGTCGAGGAAGTCGACGACCGCCGGTCGCAGGATGGCGTTGGCCATACGCAGTCCCCCCATCTGGTAGGCGGACACCGTCTGGTCGGCGCCGGCGAGCCGCAGACGGCGGAGGCCGGCGTCGGTCTCGCCACGCGCGTGGATGCGCAGGGACGGATTCTTCTCACGGGCTGCGAGCGTGATGAAGACATTGTCCGGATCCGAGCCCGTGGCTGCCACGAGCGCGCGGGCGCGGCGGATCCCCGCCCGCTCGAGCACGTCGTCCGTCGTGGCCGACCCGATCACGTACGGAACGCCGAGGGCGTCCAGGTCGCTCTCGCAGAGCGGATCGGATTCGATCACCACGACGTCGGTGCGTGTTCGTACGAGCGCCTCCGCCACGACGCGACCGAAGCGGCCGAAGCCGCAGACGATGACGTGTCCGGTCAGATGCTCCATCTTCATGCTCCTGCGCCGTCCGAGCGCTTCCTGCAGACGACCCTCGATGAGTAGCTCGGCGACCGTGGCGGCGAAATACAGCGCCGTGCCGACGCCCAGCAGAATGAGGCCGATGGTGAAGATCCGGCCTGCCGTCGTATGGGGAACGATGTCGCCGTAGCCGACCGTCGTGATCGTCGTGATCGTGAGGTAGAGGGCATCCAGCGGCCGGGCACCCTCGAGCGTGACGAAGCCGCCGGTGCCGATCGCGATGATCACCGCGAACAGGCCGAGGGCGAGGCGGAAGCGTCGTCCCGGGGGCATGGCCACGCGTCGTCCTTAGGGCGGAGTCGGCGCGGGCGCAAACCGTCGTCCGTGCGACGCGGTGTCATCCACTGGCCGGCGCGCCGTCAGCGTGCGGATGCCAGAGCGTCGCCGACCTCGGCGCGCACCGTGGCGTCGGTCTCGTCGGCCCGCGCGGCGTCGAGGGCGCGCCGGGCGACGACTCCGCCGAGACGACCGAGCGCCCACGCGGCGTGACCGCGGACGAGTGGCTCGGGGTCGCCGAGGGCGGCGACGAGGGCGGGGACCGCGGCTGGGTTGCCGCTGTTGCCGAGCGCGACGGCGACGTTGCGGAGGAGCCCGCGGCGCTTCGCCCAGCGGACCGCCGTCGCGCCGAAGCGGGCCGCGAAGCCCGCGGCGTCGAGCGCGAGCAGCGGCACGAGCGCGGGCTCGAGATCGTCCGCGCCCTCGGGTGCCCCGTTCCACGGGCACACCTCCTGGCAGATGTCGCAGCCGAAGATCCAGTTGTCGAGCGCGGGCCGTAGCGCCGGCGGGATCGGGCCACGGTGCTCGATCGTCAGGTAGGAGAGGCAGCGTCGTGGGTCCATCGTGTACCCGTCCTCGAGCGCGCCCGTCGGACACGCGCGGACGCAACGGGTGCAGGTACCGCAGTGGTCGACGGGCGCCGGGGCGGCGTCGAGCTCGAGGTCGGTGACGAGGTCGACGAGGAAGAAATAGGAGCCGAGCCGCCGGTCGAGGACGAGGGTGTTGCGCCCGATCCATCCGATCCCGGCGCGCTCGGCCCAGGTGCGCTCGACGATCGGCCCGGTGTCGACGTAGGCGAGGAAGCGGGCGCCCGGGAAGAAGCGCCCGAGGTCGTCGGCGAGGCGTTCGGCGAGCGCCAGCGCGCGATCGTGGTAGTCGAACCCCGCGGCATACGCGGCGATCCGCCCGCGCAGCGCCGTCCGCCAGTCGTCGCACGGTGGCGCTGGCGGGCGGTACGGCAGCGCGAGCGAGACGACCGCGCGCGCCCAGGAGAACGGGAGTCGCGGATCGGCGCGCTCGGCCGCGCGCCGCTCGAGGTAGCGCATGTCGCCGGCGCGGCCGTCGGCCAGCCAGCGCTCGACGAAGGCGGCGCGGGGGAGTGGGCCGAGGGGTGCGCATCCTGCATGCGCGAAGCCCAGGGCGCGCGCGTGCGCGGCGATCGTCTCCTCGCGACCGGCCATCGCGGATCGTTCTAGCACGGATGGCGTGTCAGCCGGTTGGCTCGCAGCGCCAGAGATTCCCGCGGCGCGGAACGGGCGAGGGCGCGCCGCTGCGTGCGCACGGTGCTGGCCGCGAGTTTGCAACGCGTGCGCGTGGACCCATGCAGATCACCATCGCCGATCGGGTCGTGGGAGACCGCGCGCCGTGCCTCGTGGTGGCGGCGCTCGGATCGAACCACGACGGCTCGCTCGCCCGTGCGGTGGAGCTGGTCGATCTCGCCGCCGACGCCGGGGCCGATGCCGTGTCCCTCCCGTCGTTCACGGCAGCGACCCTGCTCGCCCGCCGCCGGCCGTCGCCCGCGGGCGGCTGGCAACCGGTGCCAGCGTACACCGCGCTCGAACGGCTGACGGTGCCTGCAGACTGGTACCCATCGCTCCGCGATCGTGCGCACCGCCACGGGATGGCCTTCCTCGCCGTGCCCTACGACGAGCGTCGTGCGGACTTTCTCGCCGCGCTCGGCGTGTCGGCTCTGCGGGTCGCGTCCGGCGATCTCACGCACCTTCCGTTGCTGCGTCGACTCGGCGGCTTCGGACGCCCCGTGCTCCTGGGAACGCGCAACGCCACGAGGATGGAGATCGGCTCGGCCCTCGACGCCCTGGCCGCGGGCGCCGGCGCTCCCGGCGCGGCGCCCGCCCGTCGTGCTCGTGCACGGTGTCGGCGAGCGGCCGGCCGCCGGCGCCGATCTGCCCGAACTCCCGGCGCTGCGGAGCGCGCACCAGACGCTCGTGGGCTGGTCGGCGCACGGCGAGTCGCCCGCGCTGGCGGTGGGTGCGGTTGCGCTCGGGGCAGCCGTCGTCGAGCGGAGCCTCACCGACGATCCCACGCGCGCGGGACCCGACCACGCGACGGCGGTCGATCCGGGCGGGTTCCGCATGATGGTCGCCGTGGTGCGCGAGCTCGAAGCGGGTCTCGGCACGGTGCCACGCCCGCGAGGTCGAACGAGCGACGCGGTCCTCGCCGCGCGGCGGAGCGTCTACGCCGCGCGGGCGATCCCCGCGGGGGCGACGTTGTCGGCAGGGGACCTGAAGGTCGTGCGGCCGGGACTCGGCCTGCCGCCCGACGCGCTCGCCGCGCTCGTCGGGCGTCGGCTGCGACGCCCGCTGGCCGAGGACGAGCCGCTGGCACCGGAGGACTTCGCGTGAACGCCCCTGAAACGCTGTTGGTGGTCGACGCGACGCCCGCGATCGAGCCGGTGATCGCTGCGGCGCGCGGCCTCGGCGTCGAGGTGCTGGGTGTCGCGGACGTGGAGGAGGGGGAACGCCTCGCGGCCGCGCGACCCGTCCGCGGCGTCGTCGCTGACGGACCCGAGGGCGTGGCCATCGCGGCGGAGCTGGCGTCACGGCTCGGGGTCGTGGGGCCGACACTCGCGGCCGCGCGCAACCTGGCGTCGCGCGCGCGCCTGCTGGCCTGCCTCGCTCACGCGGGCCTGCGGACGCCCGCGTGGGGCGAGGTACGCAGCGCCGGCGACGCCGCTCGCGCCGCCGAGCTGCTCGGGCTGCCGCTCCTCGTGCGCGGCGTCGATGCGACGGCGCGTCCCGTGCGCGTCGAGACGCCCGACGCGCTGGCGACGGTGGTCACCGACGTGTTGATCGCGTCGCCTGCGCAGACCGCGCTGCTGGAGCAGGCACTCGACGGCGCGAGTCAGCGTGTCGGGCTCCTGCTCGCCGCCGACGGCCTGCGGCATCGCGTGCACGTCGTCGACCGCCTCCTGGCGAGCGAGGCCGGCCGCGCGCACGAGGTGGGCCAGGTCTGTCCCAGCGGTCTCGACGCGCACGACTGTGATCGCCTGGGCGTGCTCGCGGAGCGTGCGGCCGCGGTGCTGGGCGTCGCCGCCGGTCCGTTCACGCTCGACGTCGTGTGGACGGGAGAGGGACCGCGCGTGGCCGACGCGTCGGTGGCGCTCGGCGATCTGGTCGGCCCGGAGACCTCCGAGGGGCCGCTGCGCGCCGCGGTGGCGATCGCACTCGGCCGGCCGCTCGTGCGCGCCGACCTCGCCGGCGACGCGGCCGGTTGGGCGCTGCTCCGGGCGTGGCCCGAGCCGGGACGCGTGACCCGGGTGGCGGGCATCGAGGCGGCGCGCGCGCTGCCAGGCGTTCGCACCGTGGTCGTGCGTGCCGGCGTCGGGGATACGGTCACCCGGGCCGGCGAGGGCGATCCCCCGGTGACCGTGGTAGCCAGCGGCGAAGGCCGGGTCGAGGCGCTCGCCCGGGTCCGCGCCGCGGTCCGCGCGATTCGCATCGACACCGGTGAAGCGCCGCGTCGCGAGCGTTCGCTCCGCCGCGACCGACACCCCGGCTGACGGAGGGACGGATGCCGACCCTGCTGGTGATCTCGGGTGGACGATCTGCGGTGCCCGTGATCGCTGCGGCGCGTCGGCTGGGCATGCGCGTGGTGGTCTCCGACGCGGCGCCCGACGCTCCCGGCTTCCGCTGCGCCGACGACGGGCTGCTCGCCAGCGCCGGCGACGCGGACGCGACGGTCGAGGCGGCGCGCGCCTACGCCGCCCGGCGCGCGATCGACGGTGTCCTCGCGGTGGCGGCCGACGTCCCGGTGACGGTCGCCGCGGTTGCAGACGCGCTCGGCCTTCCTGGTCCGTCGCTCGACGCGGCCCGCCTGCTCGCCGACCGCCTGGCGCTGCGGGCGCGCCTGGCGGCGGTCGGCGTCCCGGTGCCGTGGAGCATGGAGGTGTGGGGGATCAGCGAGCTGCGGCAGGTGTGCGAACGGCGGTCGCATCCACTCGCGTTGCGGCCGGTCGACGGGCGCGCCGGTCGCGGTGTCGTCCGCCTCGTCGAGGGGATCGACCTCGACTGGGCGCTCGCGATGGCGGCGGCAGAGTCGCCCAGCGGCCGCGTGCTGGTCGAGGCGGTGGTCGACGGGTCGCTCGTGTGCACCGAGACGATCGTCGCGGGCGGCGCGACGACGACCGTCGGGGTCGTCGACCGGGAAGCGGCGCCGGCGCCGCGCTTCGCCCCCTTCTGCGTCGAGGAGCTCGAAGCACTGCCGTCGGCGGTGCCGGCGCGGGCGCGCGTCGGTATCGAGGCGCTGATCGCGCGCACCGCGGCGGCGCTCGGGCTGACGCGGGGAACGCTCAAGGGCAGCGTCGTCGTCGGGACGGACGGCCCCGTCCTGGTCGATCTCGCGGCGCGGCTCTCGGGAGGCTACGTCTGCACCCACGGCATTCCGCTCGCGACCGGGATCGACCTCGTCGCCGCGGCGGTGCGGCTGGCGATCGGCGAGGTGCCGACCGCCGCCGACCTGGCACCGCGCTGGAGCCGCGGTGTCGCCGAACAGTCGCTGTTCGCACCGCCGGGCGAGGTGGTGAGCGTCGTCGGAGCGGAGGACGTCGCCGCCGGCGACGGCATCGCGCTCTGCGAGCTGGCGGTGCGTCCCGGCGATCGCCTCGGACCGGCGACCCATCATCGCGAGCGCGCCGGCGTCGTCATCGCGGTGGGAGAAACACGGGACGCCGCGGTCGCGCGCGCCGAGGCCGCCGCCGCGCGCGTGCGCGTGATCACCCGGGTTCCCGCGTCGGCCTGAGCGCTCGCGCCTTGCGTGCGGCTTCGCCGCGACGTAAGCGAGCCGGGGACGTGACGGAGCGGCTCGACATCGTCGTCGTCGGCGGAGGCATCGTCGGCCTCGCCACGGCGTACGCGCTCAGCGAGGCGACGCCGCGCCGGCGCATCGTCGTGCTGGAGAAGGAACTCCGCCCGGGTCTGCACCAGAGCGGGCGCAACTCGGGCGTCCTGCACTCGGGCATCTACTACAAACCCGGGTCGCTGAAGGCGACGCTGTGCGTGCGCGGTCGCGAGGAGATGGTCGCGTTCTGTCGCACGCACGAGGTCGCGCACGAGGTGTGCGGCAAGGTCGTGGTCGCGACCGAGCCGTCGGAGCTGGGTCCGCTGCGCACGCTGGCCGAGCGGGCGGCGGCGAACGGAGTGGCGGCGACGCTGCTCGACGCGGCCGGGCTCCGCGCGCACGAGCCGCATGCGGCGGGGATCGCCGCGCTGCACGTGCCGGCGACGGGCATCGCCGACTACCCGGCCGTCTGCATGGTCCTCGTACGCCTGCTCGCCGCGCGCGACGTCGAGGTGCGATGCGGCACGCCGGTCGTCGGGCTCGACGAGGGCGCGGACGGCGTTGGCGTGCGGACCGACCGTGCCGAGATTCGCGGCGGGCACGTGGTGACCTGCGCGGGGCTGCACTCGGATCGGCTCGCGCGGTTGACCTGCGGCGACCGGGGGGTTCGCATCGTCCCGTTCCGCGGCGAGTTCTACGAGCTGACGCCCGAGCGGACGGGACTCGTCCGCAACCTGATCTACCCGGTACCCGACCCCCGCTTCCCGTTTCTCGGCGTCCACCTGACGCGCTCGACGCACGGCGGGGTCCACGCGGGACCGAACGCGGTGCTGGCACTCGCGCGCGAAGGCTACGACTGGCGCACCATCCGGCCGCGGGAGACGTTGCCGCTGCTGGCATGGTCGGGATTCTGGAACCTCGCGCGCCGCTACTGGCGCGAGGGGGCGCGGGAGAGCTGGCGCTCCTTCAGCAAGCGCGCCTTCACGGCCTCGCTGCAGCGCCTGGTGCCGGAGGTGCAGGCATCGGACCTCGTGCCGGCGGCCTCCGGCGTCCGCGCCCAGGCGATGGATGCGCAGGGTAACATGCTCGACGACTTCGCCTTCGCGGAGTCGGCCCGCTGCGTGCACGTGATCAATGCGCCGTCTCCGGCGGCGACGGCGTCGCTGCCCATCGGCCGCCTGATCGCCGAACGCGTCGCGGCGCGATTTTGAACAGCGATCCGTTCGGCTTCGTGCGCCGGTGAGGTCGCCGGACCCGAGCCGACGATGGGCAAACGTCCGTGCTTGCGGGACGATCCTGCCTCCGGGGGCAACTCGTGCCGCGTGGCATCGCACTTGCTCCTGCAGAGGCCGTGCGTCGGATTCTCGGAGTCGTGGGGTGGTGGAGCTGGCTGGTTGCCGCGGTCGTGGTGGTGGCTGGGAAGGCCAGTGCGGAGAGCCCGGCGTCTGGTGCGGAGGAGGGATGGCTCCTCCGGGGGTCGTCCCTCCGCATCGACCGCACCCTCGAGAGCGTCGCCGTCCTGACGCGCCCCACGCCCGGCGTTCGACTGATGCTGTCGTCGCCGGTGGCGGTCGAGGCGAAGGCGCTGCCCGCGAGCGGCACCACGCCGGAGCGCGTCTACATCGACCTGCCGCACACCGCGCTCGGGCGCAGCAGCGCCATCGAGGGTGCCGGACCGGTCGTGCGCGTGCGTGCTGCGCGCCGCGAAGAGGGGACGACGCGCGTCGTGGTCGACCTGGCGCGTCCCATGTCCTTCCACGTGCGCGCCGAGGACCGCACGATCACCCTCGAGTTCGACACCGGGGAAGCGCCGCTGGCCACCGAGCCCCCATCGGGCGAGCGACCGGCGACCGCGGAAGCCCCCGGCGTCAAGCCGATGGCGGCGACCGTGCCGGCGCCGGCGGCGCCGCCGCCGGCGCGGGCGCGGCCGGTGGCATCCCAGGAGGCCCCCGCGCCCGCATTGCTCCGCGGGGCGCGTCTCGTGTGGCCCGCCCTCGATGCGCCGATCTACGCGGGCGAGGACGTCGCACCGTTGCGGGCGCAGGTCGCCGCGTGGGCGCATGGCATGCCGCCCGAGGGAGGGCCGGTCGATGCCACGAGCCCGGCGGCGCGCTATCTCGCCGCCGACCTCGCCTTCGTGGCGTCGGTGCAGCGGGACGCGGATCCCTTCGACGCCCTGCATGCGTACGCGCGCGCAGTGCGCAGCGATCCGGACTTTCCGGACGCCCCGAGAGCACGGCTGATGGAGGGTTTCGCGGCGCTGCGGCTCGGGCTCTTCCCGGAAGCCTCCGCTGCGTTTCTGGCGATGGCGGCGCGCGATCCCACACACCCGCTCGCGCCGTGGGCGCGGCTCGGTGACGCGGTGGCGCTCCGCCGCGCCGGCCGTCTGGTCGAGGCGCGGCGCGCGCTCGGCCGGCTCTGGGAGACGGCCCACGGTGACGTGCGTTGCGAGGCGCACCTCGAGCAGGCGCGGCTGGCGCGCGCCGCCGGGCGGACGGCGCGCGCGGCGCGACGCTTCGATCAGGTGGCCCGCCGCTGTCCGCAGACCATGCTCCTTCCGGATGCGCTCCCCGAGCAGGTCGCCGCGCTGCGGGAGGCCGGTCGCGTCGCGGATGCGCGTGCGGTCCTCAGCGCTCCGCATGCACCGCGTCCCGCCTCCGAGGAGGCGACGCTCCAGCTGCTCGCCGGCGATCTCGCCGCGACCAGCGGCGATCGGGGTGCCGCCGAGGCCGCCTGGACGCGGGCGATCGGGCCGGCTGCACCGCTCGCGACCCGCGTGGCGGCGAGGCGCCGCGTGATCGAGCTCGATGCCGCCGTCCGGCCCGACGACGCCGTCCGCGAGCTGCTCGCGCTCGCGGACCAGCCCGTACCGCCCGTCGAGAAGGCGGCGGCGATCGTGGCTGCGGCTGAGGTGCGCGCGGGCGCGGGACGGCTCGCCGACGCCATGGCGCTTCTCGAGCAGGCGCGTGCGCTCGGCCCCGAGGGCACGGGCCAGGCCGATCGCGCGCATGCCGCGCTGCTGGCACGGTGGATCGCCGCGCTGGCGGCGACGGCCGACGCGGCCGACGTGGCGACGGTGTACGCCGCGCATGCGACGGCGATCCAGGCATTGGGCTCGACGGCCGACCGGCTCGCCGTTGCCGCCGCGCTCCGTCAGGTCGGATTGCCGGACTCGGCGATCCGGGTGCTGGCGACGGCGCCCGGCGGTACGGATCCCGCCCTCGACGTCACGCTCGCCGAGATCGCACTCGAGGCCGGCGAGCCCGGCTGGGCGCAGTGGGCGCTGGGTCGCCTCGCGGGACGTCGGCCACCGCCGGCGCTCGCGGAGCGCGCCCGTCGTGCCGGTGTGGCCGTGGCACTCGCACTCGGCGACGCGGCCGGCGCCGCGACTGCGCTCGCCGACGATCCCGATCCCGCGCTACGGGTGCGGGTTGCCCGCGCTCTCGGGACGACGCCCGTCGGCACCGCCGAGGCGCGTCGTGTCCTCGGGCCGGTCCTCGATCCGGCGCGGCCGGTCGACGCGGACGTGCTCGTCGACGCCGCCGACGTCGCCGCCGCGGCGGGCGCGTGGAGTGACGCCATCGGTGCGTACGGCCGGGTGTTGGCGATGGAGCTGTCCCCGGAGGTGCGCGCGCGGGCGAGCGTCGGTGCCGCACGGGCGGAGGCGTCGCGCGGGGAGACGGCGGTCGCGGCGACGATGCTGGCGATGGACGCCGGCAAGGATCCGCTGATCGACCGTGCGGCGCAGGTCCTTGGTCGCCTGACGGAGGGTGGGACACATGGGGGCTGAGTCGACAGGGCCGACGCCGATGCCGCTGGAGGTTCCGGCGCTCGGTGGCGCGGGTGGCCTCGAGCGCGAGCACGCGCAGCTGCGCGTGCGCCTGCAGCGCATGACGCTCGAGCTCGAGGCGAAGAATCGCCTCCTCGCGGCGAGCCTCGACCGCGAGCGCCGGCTCCAGGCGGACGCGGCGAAGCGAGGTCGCCTGGCGGCGCTCGGTGAGGCGACCGCGGTCGTCGCGCACGAGGTCCGCAGCCCGCTCGGTGCGATGGAGCTGTTCGCCGGTCTGCTGGTGGAAGACCTGCAAGCGCAGCCGGCCGCGCTCGGCCTGGTGCGACATGTCGCCCGCGGGATCGACGAGCTGAACCACCTCGTCGCCAACGTGCTGGCCTTCACCGGAGCCGCCGCGCCGCGCGGCAGGGCGATCGATTGCTGCCAGCTCGTGGACGAGGTGCTGCGCACCGTGGTCGATCCGACGCCCGACGATCGCGTCCAGGTGGAGCGCCGGTTCACGGCCCCGCCGCCGCTGGCGCGCGCGGACGTCGATCTCGTGCGGCCGGTGCTCCTCAATCTGCTGCGCAACGCCGTCCAGGCCATGCCCGACGGCGGCGTGCTGTCTCTGCGCGTGTGGCCCGTGGGCGGACACGTGCGGGTGTCGGTCGGGGACAGCGGGCCCGGCATCGCGCCCACCGATCACGAGCTGATCTTCCGCCCCTTCTACACGACACGAACGCGCGGCGCGGGCCTGGGGCTCGCCGTCGCACGCGACCTGGTCCAGGCGATGGGCGGCCGCCTGAGCGTCGCCAGCGAGGTCGGACGCGGGGCGACGTTCACCGTCGCGCTGCCCGCCGCCTGAGGAGCGATCCATGGAACGAGTCATCGTCACGCGCGATCCGGCGCTGCGCGAAGTCCTCGCGCTCGCGGAGCGCATTGCCCCCCGGCGCGGGCCGGTGGTGATCGAGGGCGAGCGCGGCACCGGGAAGAGTCTCCTCGCGCGACATCTGCACGCGCTCGGTGGAACGGCACGGCCCTACGTCGTCGTCGACTGCGCGATGCGGCCGGCCGCGGCGCTCGCGCACGAGCTGTTCGGCGCCGACGACGGCGGCGAGCCGTCGACCGGCGCAATCGCGGCGGCGCGCGGTGGAACGCTCGTGCTCGACGAGGTCTGCGACCTCGATGCCGCCCTGCAGACGCGACTCCTCCGTACCCTCGAGGACGAGCGGCCGCTCGAGGTGCGATTGGTTGCGATCTCGCGTCGGCCGCTCGCGGCTACCGTGGCGAGCGGAGCCCTCCGCGACGACCTCTGGACGCGGTTGTCGGTGGTGACGCTGGTCGTGCCGCCGCTGCGGGCGCGGCGCGGCGACGTCGAGGTCCTGGCGGAGCACATCCTCGCCCGTGTCGTGCTCGGCCGCGCCCCGGTGCTGTCGGCCGCCGCCCGCGCGACGCTGCGGGCGCGCGCCTGGCCCGGCAACGTGCGCGAGCTCGAGCACGCGGTCGAGCGAGCGGCACTCCTGGCGACCGGGCCGACGATCGATGCCGACGCGTTCGCTGCCGCCGGGGCGGAGTCGCCGGGCGTCGACATGGGTGGATTCGCGGGCGTCACCGTTCGGGAGATGGAGCGGCGGCTGATCCTCGAGACGCTGCGCCACACCCGGCACAACCGGACGCGCGCGGCGCGGCTGCTGGGCATCAGCATCCGCACGCTGCGCAACAAGCTCGGGACGTACCGGCGCCGGGGGCTGCTCGATCCCGGCGCGCCGGCGGAGGCGTCATGACGGCGATGGACGAACGCCCCGATCGTCTGGTGCGCTGGACGTGGACGGCGGTCGCATGCTGCGCTCTCGTCAAGGTGCTGGTGCTCGGGACGCTGTGGTGGCGCACGGTCGCCGACGCCGAGTCGCCGGCGACCGAGATCGCCGTCGAGGCGATCGCCCCCGACGCGCTGGTCAGGGCGCAGGGGTTCCGCACGATGCTGGAGGAGATGGCCGCGCGCGGCGCGTCGCTCGACCGACGTGAGCAGCAGCTCGCCACCCGCCAGGCGACGGTCGAGGCGCTCGAGTCGCTCGTGAAGACGCAGCTGACGCGGCTCGAGGCCTGCGCGCCCGACGGCTCCGCGTCACCCGGATCGACCGCGGCGCCAACGCATTGACCCGGGGCCCGGCGCCGGGCCCGGCAGATCACGCCAGGACGGGACCGGCCCGGTGGCATCGCCGTTGCTGTGTCCGGGTGGGAGGGCCGCATGGCCGGGGAAGCCGGACGATCGGATCGCAGCAGGGACGAGGGCGAGGAGGGGATGGGCACGGTGTTCGTGGTCGTGCTCACCGTGGTCGTCGGACTCGTCGTCGGGGTCGGCGGCTGGTACTTCGACCTGCTCCCCCATCGCGCGTCCGAGGCCGGCATCCGGGTCGAGGGTGCGGCGCCGTCGTCGGCGCGCGACCTGGGCGCCTTCAGCGGGCTCGACCCGTTCGTCGTCAACCTGAGCGACGACGCTGGCGCGCGCTACCTGCGGGCGACCGTGCAGCTCGAATTCTGGACGCCGCGCGCGCCGCGAGAGATGGCGCGCTACGTGCCGGAGATCCGCGATCGCGTGCTCACGCTGCTCGCCAGCAAGCGCTACGCGGACGTCGGCTCGCCGGAGGGCAAGGCCGCGCTCCGCGACGAGATCGTCACGCGCATCAATACGGTGCTGCGGCAGGATCTCGTGAAGACGGTGCACTTCACGGAGTTCGTCGTGCTGCCCACCGTCCGGGGCGAGGCGGGCTGAGATCGAGGAGAGGGGAGGAGGTGGGGATGCCGCAGTTCGGAATCGGAGAGGCGCCACGTTCGCGGGCTCGCGCCCGGGGGCGCGAGGCGACGTACGGATCGCTCGCAGGCAACCGGGAAGAGCTCCTGCGCCAGTATCTACCGCTGGTGCGGCGCGTCGTGCAGCGGCTCGCCGCGCGCAAGCCGCCGCACATCGAGCTCGACGATCTCGTGTCGTGGGGCATCGTCGGCCTGCTGGACGCGATCGGGAAGTACGATCCGAAGAAGGAGGCGCTCTTCTCGACCTACGCCCAGTTCCGCATCCGGGGCGCCATCCTGGATCACCTGCGCTCCCTCGACTGGGTGCCGCGCAGCGTCCGGCAGAAGGCCAGCCTGATCGACAAGGTGACCCACCAGCTCGAGGGCAAGCTCGGGCGTCCGCCGCGCGAGGAGGAGATCGCGGAGCGGCTCGGCCTGCCACTGGGCGACTACCAGGAGCTGCTGACCAAGGTGGGCGAAATGAGTCTGTTCAGCCTGGAGGACCTGGGGTTCGGGAGCGGCGAGGAGCGGTTCACCACCGAGCGCTCCGAGGAGGAGGGCGAGGCGGATCCGCTGCGGAGCCTGCTGTCGCAGGAGCGGGTGCACATCGTCGCCGATGCCATCGGCCGTCTCCCCGATCGCGAGAAGACCGTCGTGACCCTCTACTATCACGAGGAGCTCACGATGAAGGAGGTCGGCGCCGTGCTGGGACTCACGGAGTCGCGGGTTTCACAGCTGCACTCGCAGGCCATGCTGCGCCTGAAGGGTCACCTCGAGAACGGCTTCGGGGCGGCGGCTCAAGTCCGGGGGCCGATCGACCGATAGGCAAGGTCAGGAGGAGCACCCGGTGACCGAGGCGCCGGGGCGAGGCACATGAAGACCACGCAGCGGACGCGCATGACGCGCATGAAGAAGGACTCCCCTCCGGCGCCGAGCCGGGCCGAGGCCGCGGCCCGTGTCCTGGCGACGATCGCCCGCCTCGATCCGACCGCCATCCGGCAGGAGCGCGTCGATGCGCTGCGTGCGGCGATCGCCGAGGGCCGCTACCGGATCGACCTGGAAGCGGTCGCCCGGGCCTGGCTGGCCGACGTCGCCAGCGAGCTGCTGCGCTGACCGGGAACGCATGCTGATCCTCACACGCAAGCTCGGCGAGATCATCCGCGTCGGTGACGACGTCACGATCCGCGTCCTCGAGGTCCGGGGTGGCCAGGTGCGCCTCGGCATCGAGGCGCCCGAGGACGTGCGCATCTACCGTGAGGAGGTCTATCGGCAGCGTCACCCCGATGCCCTGCCCAACGTCGCCAACGGCCGCACGGGCAAGGCCTGACCGCAGCCCGCTAGCGGTTGTGACAGGTCGCGCAGGCCTCCTCGGCCGCGCCGATGATGACCGGATCGTTGCCCGGGTCCGCATCCTGATAGAGGCCGACCCGCTCGGCCGCATGGGCCGCCCGGTCGTCGAGGATCGCCTGGAAGCGGTAGGGGGCCGGGGTGCCGGCGGCGACGCCGGAGGCGATCGCGTACCACCGCTGCGCATCGGCCAGGCGCCCGCCCTTCGCGTAGAGGTCCCCGAACAGCGCCAGTGATCCCTCGATGTTGCGCGGTGCGAGCCCGAAGTTGTTGCAGATCTCCGGCTGGGTTCCGACGCAGGACGCGAGCCCCGCCTGGAAGGCGCCGTCGACCTGGGCGAGCACCAGCGCGAACCGCGGGTCGGTCGCCGCGACCGCCTGGGCGATCGGGATGTAGTCGAAGATGTTGAAGATGGGGTTGATGGCGACGGCCGCCGCCAGGTCGGCGAGACCCTGATCGACGAGCGTCTGGTCACCGCGGACGTAGCCGAGCGTGAACTTGGCCGCGGCCGCGAAGCCCGGAACGCGCGAATCGCCGCGTTGGGTGGCGGCGTTCCAGAGGAACGGCACCGCGGCGTCGAATCCGGCGCTTGCGGCCTCGATCTCGGCGCGCGCCTCGTCGCTCACGCCGACGTAGCTCGCGGTGGTCTGGCCGAAGCGGTACAGATGCATCATGGCCGCAAGGAATCGGGAGCGGCCGTCCTTGCGGTCATGCTTCGCCGCCCGCTCGAGATCGCGGAGCGTGTCCTGCTGGCGCGTCTCGGATCGATCGTCGCCGTGGAGCACGTCCCAGAAGGCCTGCTCCCCGTCGGCGGCCGCCTTCGACGGGCGCCGGGTGACGACGCGCGCCGCATCGTTGTCGCGGAAGTTGTGGAAGCGCGCGAGGTGGCGCACGCCATCGACGGTGAACCACAGCTCGACGTAGCCGACGGGCCCGGCGACCGGCGCGAACCCCGGACCGTCGAACGTGACGACCAGGCGATCGCGCCGGTAGATCACACGGCGGACGCCGCCGGTGGCGCCGGCGCCCGACTCCCAGACCCAGCCGCCATTGCGGGCGCGCCACCGCGTGCAGTCGAGCGTGACCTCCGGCTGTGACACCACCAGGTTGGTCGCCTGCGGGTAGGAGGCGAGCTGGACGGACGCGGTTCCCGGGCAGGTCGGGTCGAGCAGCGTGGCGAACGCGCGGTCGCGACCGACGCGCACGACGCCGCGCTGCTCGGCGGTGCGGAACGCGGCCACCTTGTCACGGGTCAGGACGACGAGGGACGCGGCATCGCAGGCGAGGGGGGCCAGGACGAAGAGGGCGGCGACGAGTGGCCGTTTCATGGGCGCGGGACCGTACGTGGTGGTTCGTCGCGCTGTCAACTACACGGTCACGGACCGAGACGCGGGCAGACCGGCGGCTCGGGCCCGTTGGGGCAGGGAATCAACGCGCGGGACTGGCCGGCGCGCGTGAGCGTCCACTCCGTCGCGCCCGGCAGGAGGAGCCAGCACGCCTGGTCGAGGAACTGCGCGCAATCGAGTCGGCCCGGACGGTAGCGGAGCGAGGTGCGGCAGTAGTTGAAGTTGCCGGACCTGAGGTTCGAGAACGGCCGCAGCTCGATCCAGCATCCGCCGTTCAGCACGTTCGGGTTGGTCGGGATCGTGACCGGCGGTTGCATCTGGGCACCAGCGACGGTCGCGAATGTGAGGACCGCCCCGGTCACGGCGGTGGCGAGGCGACAGATTTGGGCGCTCCCGTTCCGCTTTGTCCGCCCGGGGCGGCGCTGAGGCACGGCCGAGCCGACGCGGCGGGGCACGGGGAATGTCAAATCAATCACGGGGTTGGGGTCCGGTTCGCTGACTCGGAAGAGGTCAGGGGATTGGCCGGCCGAGGCGGGTTTGCGTCTTGCTACGTCCGGTGTGCGTCCACCGCGAGGTGGAGGGGAGGAGACGAGGGACATGGACGTCATCAACAACACGGAACGCCCGGTAGCGGACACGGAGGCTGGCTTCGCCGGCATCATCGGCCGGCATCCCAGCATGCTGGCGATCTTCGACGTCGTGCGCAAGGTCGCGCCGACCGACGCGACGGTGCTCATCACGGGCGAGAGCGGAACGGGCAAGGAGCTCGTCGCTGCGGCCATCCACCGTCTGTCACGGCGTCTGCAGCGGACGATTCGTGCCGGTGCACTGCGGGGCCATCCCCGAGGAGCTGCTCGAGAGCGAGATGTTCGGCCACGAGCGCGGGGCGTTCACCGGGGCGGTCGCGAGCCGGGTGGGACGCTTCAAGCTCGCCGACGGCGGTACCATCTTCCTCGACGAGATCGGGGAGATGAGCCCGAAGCTGCAGGTGAAGCTGCTGCGGGTGCTCGAGGACGGACGATTCGAGCCCGTCGGCAGCGTGGTCACACAGCAGGTCGACGTGCGGATCATCGCCGCCACCAACCGGTCCTTGGAGGAGGCGGTCGCCTCCCGGCAGTTCCGCGAGGACCTCTTCTACCGGCTGCGGGTCGTGCCGATCGAAGTCCCGCCGCTGCGGCGCCGGCGCGTCGGACATCCCGCTGCTCGTCGAGCACGTGCTCGGGCACCTCGCCGCCAAGGGCCTGCCGCGCTTCACGGTGAGCCCCGGAGGCGATGGAGCTGCTGCAACGCTACAACTGGCCGGGCAACGTGCGCGAGCTGCGCAACCTGCTCGAGCAGCTGGTGGTGCTGGGCCGGGAGGAGCGGGCCATCGAGCCGCGCGACCTGCCGCCGCATCTCCTGGCGCCGCGCGCGCTTCACCGAGGCGAACCCCAGCATGCCGTGGCAGTTCGGCGCCGCGGGGATCGACTTCTACCGCGAGATGGAGGCGATCGAGGATCGCATCATCGCGCAGGCGCTGCGCCTGTCGGGCGGCAACAAGAAGGAAGCGGCGCGTCTGCTCAAGGTGAACCGGACGACGCTGCTCGAGAAGCTCAAGCGCAAGCGCGCGCAGGGCAGCCCGCTCGCGGCGCTGCTCGGACCGGCACGCGTGCCGGCGCTCCCGCTCGGCGATGCGGGGGACGAGAGCGAGCTACCGCCGGCGATGGACGAGGCCATCGGCGCCGCGCCGGCGCCGACGGGAATCGTGGCAGCGTAGCGTAGGATTCGGGGGGCAGCGTGGGGACGCGGCGGGCGGCGCTTGCGGGCGCCGCTCCGCCCCCCGAAATTCAGTGCTTGCGCAGGGACGGGATGCCCTGCGACGGGAACCAATGGACGGTTCCGGGAACCTCGTCGATCCGCACCGTGGCGGGACCCTCGCCCGCCTCGAGGTGGTAGAGGTTCAGCAGGAATATCTGCTGTCCCGTCGACGGCTCGCTCGGAGACAGGGGGGCGTTCGTGCTCACCAACAGGAACTGCGGCCCGTCTTCGGCGACCACGCGCGTGGTGATGCTGGGGGACGGGACGATCGTGACGCGCCGGCGCTGATCGGCTCGCAGCAGAGTGAAGTAGGGCTGCCCGTCGCACATGTAAGCGATGCGGTAGTCGCTGCGGAACTTTTGCACGGAGGGCTGGGTGCAGCCGAGCGGCTCGCTGGTGATGCGCACGAAGGTCTGCGTCTTCACGTGATACAGGAAGACCTGCGGCACCCCGGTGTCCAGCTTCGTGCCGTCGAGGTCGGCGAGGCTCTCGAAGGCGACCACCTTGCCGTCGCTGCTGATCATCGGACTGCGACTCGTGCTGAGCCCGTCCGTGATGGGGGCGGCGGTCCCGGACTTGAAATTCGCCAACCAGATCTGGTCGATCGCGGTGTCGGCGCCCGTGTCGGGATGCGACCGCGACTGGTAGACGAGCATCCTCCCCAGCTTGTCGAGGCTCGGGTTCACGCTCGGGCCGCGGCCGCCGGTGACCTGCGTCACGGTGTCGGATCGCCACACGTAGATCTGCGGAACGCCGTCATTCGCCACTCCGGCGAGGTCCCCCGACGACTCGAACGCGATCACGCTGCCGGTGCCGCTCACGGCCGGATTCCTGCTGGTGCCGGTGGGGTCGTAGCTCACCTGGGCGCGTACACCGCTGAGGTCGAGGAACACTTGCCGGCCCGCGAATCCGGTTTCGAGCGGATCGCCGTCGGAGTCCCACACCACCACGGCGCCGTTGAGCGACAGCGCCGGGTTCCCGTTGTCACCCTCGTCGGCGACGAGCTCTTCGATGCGGTTCGGGTAGAGACGGAAGGTGCTGATCTGCCGCGCGCCGCCGCTCGGCTTGACGACCCCGATCACGCCGCCGAAGGCGGGCAGCCGGGGAAGCGAGTGATCCACCCCCAGGGTCAGCTGGACGATCGGCGGCGTCTGGCGGTGATGCGCTATGGCCGGCGCAGCGAGCACAGCAAGTGCGCCGAGAGCGAGGCTCGTCCGGAGGGTCCGCAAGGCGTCGCAAGCTAGCGAAGCGACCTGCGGGATGTCAATGAAAAACCGCCCGGCGGCGCATATGGACGGACACTTGGTGCCCCCAGGAGCCGACCGAGGACGGGGATATCGCTCGCGCCGCACACCGTCCCGAGGGCCTAGACCCCATGGAAGCGCCATTCAGCGTCGTATCGAGATGCTGCACGGCGTCGACGAGTGCTGCGGTCGCCGACGAATCTGCTTGGCGAACATCGGTTGCAGGGAGCGTCGGATCACCGCCTGGTGGTGGGCCGACCCGCGTTGGCCACGCAACGGGCGGCCAGCGCCGTCCATCCCGTCTGGTGACTCGCGCCCAGTCCGCGGCCCGTGTCGCCGTCGAAGTACTCGTGGAACAGCACGAGGTCGCGCCAGTGGGGATCGCTCGCATAGCGCTGGTCGGTCCCGTGACACGGGCGGCGACCGGACGGATCGGGGACGAAGAGGGACGCGAGTCTCCGTCCCAGCTCATCGGCGACCGCGCCGAGCGTCATCATGCGGCCGGACCCCGTCGGGCACTCCACCTGCAGCTCGTCGCCGTAGAACCGGTCGTAGCGTCGCAGCGCCTCGATCAGCAGGATGTTCATCGGGAACCAGACGGGTCCGCGCCAGTTCGAATTGCCGCCGAAGAGACCCGAGGTCGACTCGGCTGGCTCGTAGCCGACCTCGTAGGTCTGGTCCCCGCAGCGGTAGACGTAGGGACGCCCCTGGTGGACCTTCGACAGTGACCGGATGCCGTGCGGCGAGAGGAACTCCGCCTCGTCGAGGACGTAGCGCAGCACGCGCACCAGCCGGTCGCGCGTCGGCAGCATCAGCAGGTCCATGCCGCGTCCGGACGCGCGGCCGCTCTGCGCGGCGAGCCGCCAGCTGAGGCTCGCCTGGTTGGAGATGAACCATGCCGCGCGTTTGCGGAATCCCGGCAGACGGTTCACGACCTCGTGTTCGATCGGCACCACCGCGAACAGGGGGATGATGCCCACGACCGAGCGCACGCGGAGCGGGTCGACCTTCCCGTCGACGGCGAGCTGGTCGTAGTAGAAGCCGTCCTGCTCGTCCCACAGCCCCACGCCGCCGAACTCGTTCATGGCCTCGGCGATGGCGACGAAATGCTCGAAGAACTTCGACGCCATGTCCTCGTAGGCGACGTCGTTCGCCGCCAGCTCGAGGGCCATCGCGAGCATCAGCGCGCAGAAGTAGGCGATCCACGCCGTGCCGTCGGCCTGACGCAGCACGCCGCCGGTGGGCAGCGGCTTCGAGCGGTCGAAGACCCCGACGTTGTCGAGGCCGAGGAAACCACCGCTGAAGAGGTTGTCGCCCTCCGGGTCCTTCTGATTGACCCAGTAGGTGAAGGTGAGCAGCAGCTTCTGGAACACGCGGGCGAGGAAGACGCGATCGGTCCCGCCGGTCCGCCAGTAGAGCGACCAGGCGGCGAGGGCGTGCACGGGCGGGTTCACGTCGTCGAGCGCGAACTCGTACGCCGGCAGTGCCCCGCGGGGGTGCATGTACCACTCGCGGAGGAACAGCAGCAGCTGCTCCTTCGCGAAGTCGGGATCCATCGGCTCGTAGGCGAGGGCGTGAAACGCCAGGTCCCAGGCTGCGTACCAGGGATACTCCCACTTGTCGGGCACCGCGATGACGTCGCGGTTGAAGAGGTGGGGCCAGTCCCTGTTGCGGCCGAGGCGACGGGCAGGTGGTGGAGGCGGCTGCCCCGGGTCGCCCTCGAGCCAGTCGCGGACCACGTAGTAGTAGAATTGCTGGCTCCAGAGGAGGCCCGCGTGCGCCTGGCGCATGACGCGTGTCGCCTCGGCGTCGAGCCCCGCGGGTGCGCGCTCCGCGTGAAAGGCGTCGGCTTCGGCGATGCGACGCGCGAACGTCGTGTCGAAGGCCGCGTCGAACGGTGCCGCCGGTGACGAAGCATCGGCGCTCAGGCGGAGCCGGACGACGACCGTCCCTCCCGCGGGAACCGTCAGCGGATACCAGGCCGCGGCCTTGGTGCCGGTCCCGTTGGGGTTCACGGCGTCGCGGCGGCCGTGGACGACGCACGTGTCGAAGGCGTCCTTCACGTAGGGACCGTTGGTGGCGCCGAAGAGCCGGGCGACGTTGGTCTCGTTCTCGGTGAAGAGGAGCTCCGGCGGTCCCTCGGGTCCTGAGTCCGCCGTCCAGCGAAAGCGTCCCAGCGTCGCGTGCTCGGCCACGACGCTCGTGGGGGACGTCTGCCGGAGGCACGGGCGCGGCCAGTAGCCGTCGCCGGTGCGTCCCCAGGACCAGGTGTTGCGGAACCAGAGCGTCGGCATCAGGTGCAGCGGCGCGGGATCGGGTCCGCGGTTCGACACGCTCACGCGGATCAGGACGTCCTCCGGCTCGGCCTTCGCGTACTCGACGAGCACGTCGAAGTAGCGGTCGCCGTCGAACACGCCCGTGTCGACGAGGTCGAACTCCGGCTCGTGCCGCGAGCGCCGCCCGTTCTCGTCGACCAGCCGATCGTAGGGGAACTCGGCCTGCGGATACTTGTAGAGCGCCTTCAGGTAGGAATGTGTCGGCGTCGCGTCGAGGTAGTAGTAGCACTCCTTCACGTCCTCGCCGTGATTGCCCTCGGGCCCGGCGAGGCCGAAGAGCCGCTCCTTCAGGATCGGATCGCGCCCGTTCCACAGCGTGAGGGCGAAGCACAGGCGGCACTCGCGATCGGTGAGGCCGAGGAGCCCGTCCTCGCCCCACCGGTAGGCGCGGCTCCGGGCGTGGTCGTGCGGGAAGTACGTCCAGCAGTCGCCGTCGGCGGAGTAGTCCTCGCGGACGGTGCCCCACTGGCGCTCGGCCAGGTACGGACCCCAGCGCTTCCAGTTCTTCTCGCGGCGGGCGTCCTCCGCCAGGCGCGCGAGCTCGGCGTCGACGGCGGCGCTCACCCGAGGATGATAGCGGCGCAGATCACGGAGTGCCAAGCAGCGCCGTGGCGCGCAGCGCCTCGCCGACCGACCACGCCTGGAACGGACATCCGCGCGGCGTATGCGGCGGGTCGCCGTCGGCGATCTCGGGCAGATGGCCGAGCCCGGCGGCGTCGAGCTGGCGCAGCAGCGGATCGAGGAAGCGGCGGCGCGCCTCCATGCGGACGTGGGGCGTGCCGCCGCGGGTGCGCACCCAGGCGTCGACGAACGGCCCCATGAGCCACGGCCACACGGTGCCCTGGTGGTACGCGCCGTCGCGCTCGGCGACGCCGCCCTCGTAGCGTGGGCAGTAGCCCGGCGCGTCGGCGGCGAGCGACCGGAGCCCGAGCGGCGTCACGAGCCGCGCCTCGACGGCGTCCGTGACCTGTTGCGCGCGCACCGGATCGAGCAGGACGAGCGGCAGACCGCCCACCGCGAGGATCTGGTTCGGCCGGAACGTCGGATCGACCGTGCCCGGCACGATGATCGACGTCGACGACGTCGTAGAGCGCGCCAGCGTCGGGGTTCCAGAAGCGCTCGCGAAAGCTGGCGACGCCGCGGACGAACGGTTCCGTCCACCGCGACGCGAACGTGCTCGCGAACGACAAGGCGTTCAGCCACAGCGCCTGCACCTCGACCGGCTTGCCGATGCGCGGCGTGACTTCGCGCCCGCCCACGCGGGCGTCCATCCACGTCAGCTGGACGCCGGCCTCGCCGGCGGCGAGCAGGCCGTCGCGATCGGCGCGGATCCCGTGGCGCGTCCCGCGCGTGTAGCCGTCCAGGATCGCCTCGACCGCGGCGTGCAGGGCGGGTGCGTCGGCCATGCCCGCCGCGTCGAGGTAGTCGTGTACCGCGACGACGTACCAGAGAGCGGCGTCGACCGTGTTGTACGCGGGCGTCTGGGCATGCTCGGGCAGGTAGTTCGGCAGCATGCCCTCGGACACCATGCCCGCCCACTGGAGGAGAATGGCGCGCGCGTCGGCGAGCCGGCCGGTGGTCAGGCAGAGGCCGCGCAGCGCGATGAACGTGTCGCGGCCCCAGTCGGTGAACCACGGGTAGCCGGCGACGATCGTCTTGCCCCTCCCGCGTCGGACCACGTACGCGTCGGCGGCGCGCGCGAGGCGGGACGGCGCGGCGCTGCGTCGTGCGGTCTCGGCCGCGGCGAGCGTATCGGCGTAGGCGGCGGCGGATTCGTCGGTCGGGAGCTGACCGGCCACGCCCAGGAGCAACACGGCGTGGCCGGCCGACAGGTCGAAACGGAACGTGCCGGGTGCTGCGAGGTCCTCGGTGTGGTCGAGGCCGCGCGCGCGTTCCTCGACGTAGAGGAACTGTCGGTACCACTGCGGGTCCTGGGCGTACGTGCCGTTGTGCAGCGCCGTGATCGCCGGCACGCCGGGATAAGGAGCCCATGTGACCGACGTCCCGGCCGCTCGCGGCGTCGAAGCGGAACGCTGGGTTCTCGTGGTGCAGGGCATGCGGATCGCGGCCGGAGAGGAAAGGGCGCACGACGAGGTGGACGTCGGGTCGCGGCGTCACGATGCGCCAGCGCAGGACGACCACCTGGCGCTCGTGGGGAACGAACAGGTCGTGCTCGACCTCGACACCGTCGGCGAGTGTCCACGTCCATCGCGGCCAGGGGTCGGACGCGAAGCGCGCGAGACGCTCGGCCCCGTCGGGAGACACCACCCCGGGAACGTAGCGCTGCGACGACAGGGCGCTCGTGCGCCCACCCGCGTCGATCGTCGCGTCGCAGCCGTTGACCAGGAGCACGCGCCCGGTGGGCGGCCTCGTCGCCGCCAGCAACAGCGCATGGTAACGCCGCGTGCGGATGCCGGGCACGGTGCCCGAGGCGAAGCCGCCGAGGCCGTCGGTCTCGAGCCACTCCCGGTGCTCGAGATCCGTGGCGGCGCCGTTCAACGCCGGAAGGCCAACCACCGCGCGAAGAGTCGCTTGACGCCCGGCGTGAGCCGGGTGCGGTTGTAGGCGTCGGCTGCCTTGCGCAGGACCTCCGCCTGGGTGGGATAGGGATGGATCGTGGCGCCGATGGTGCCGAGGCCGAGCCCGCCGACCATCGCCAGCGTCACCTCGGAGATCACGTCGCCCGCATGGCTGGCGACGAGCGTCGCCCCGATGATTCGGTCAGTGCCCTTTCTGCAGGTGTACGCGGAAGAAGCCTTCGGTCTCGCCGTCGAGCTGCGCGCGATCGACGTCGTCGAGGGGAACGGTGAGCGTCGTGACCTCGATGCCGCGCGCCGTGGCGTCACGTTCGGAGAGGCCGACGTGCGCCAGCTCGGGCTCGGTATACGTGCACCACGGGACGGTCAGGGCGCTCGCACTTCTTGCGCCCGAGGAAGAGCGCGTTCTGGATGACGATCCGCGCCTGGGCGTCGGCGGTGTGCGTGAACTTGAAGCGGGAGGCGACGTCGCCCGCGGCGAAGACGTGCCGTGCCGTCGTGCGCAGATGATCGTCGACCGTCACGCCCTCGGCATCGTGGGCGACGCCCGCGGCGTCGAGACCGAGGTTCTCGACGTTCGGCGCGCGGCCGACGCCGACCAGGAGCGCATCGCAGACGATGCGCTGCGGACGCGCTCGCCGTCTCGACGTGGACGACCGTTCCTCCGTCGCCGCGCTCGACCGCAGCGACCTGGGCGTCGCGGACCAGACGCACGCCGTCGGCCTCGAGTGCGCGCTCGACGACGAGCGCGGCGTCGGCGTCCTCCCGGGGGAGAACGTGCGCGGTGCTCTCGACGAGCGTGACCTCCGAGCCGAAGCAGGCGAACGCCTGCGCCATCTCGCAGCCGATCGGCCCGGCGCCGATCACGACCAGACGACGGGGCAGCTCGGTCAGCCAGAAGAGGGTCTCGTTGGTGAGGTAGCCGACCTCGTCGAGACCGGGGATGGGTGGCGCGGCGGCGCGCGCTCCGGTGGCGATGACGGCGGCGCGCGAAGGTGAGCGTCGTCCCGTCGACCTCGATGGTGGTCGGGCCGGTGAAGCGGCCGTCGCCCAGGAACACGTCGACGCCGAGCTTCGTCAGCCGCTCGACGCCGTCGTTGGGCGCGATGCCGGCGCGGAGCCGGCGCATGCGCTCCATCACCGCGGGGAAGTCGACGGACACGTCGCCCGTGCGGACGCCGAACGCGCCGCGCCCGACGGGCGCGCGCCGCCGCGCGTGCGGCGGCGAGCAGGCCCTTCGACGGGACGCAGCCCGTGTTCAGGCAGTCGCCCCCGAGGAGATGCCGCTCGACGAGCGCGACCTTCGCGCCGAGGCCGGCGGCGCCCGCGGCCGACACGAGGCCGGCCGTGCCGCCGCCGATGACCACGAGGTTGTAGCGCCCGCTCGGCGTCGGATTCCGCCGGCCGCTCGGGTGCGCGTGACGGAGCAGCGCGCGGTTGTGCTCGTCGTCCGGCAGGACGAGGGGGCCGTCGACGGGAGGCGCCGTCACGCCGCGTGCGGCCGGGGCGGCGGCGCGCGGCGACGGCCGTGGCCTCGGCGAGCGCGCGCCGCGCGACGCGGGTCACGTAGAGCGTCACCGCGACGGTGGCGGCGAGCCCCACGAAGTAGAAGACCTGCTTCGCCGTGCCGCCGCTGGACTGTCCGCCGGCCAGCTCGGCGAGTCCGGTCACCAGCGACCCCAGGTAGACGTACATCACGGTCCCCGGCAGCATCCCGATCATCGATCCGAGGACGTAGTCGCGGAAGGCGACGCGGGTCAGCCCGAAGGCGTAGTTGAGGAGGTTGAAGGGGAAGACCGGCGAGAGCCGCGTCAGGAGGACGATCCGGAACCCCTGCCGGCCGACGGCGCGGTCGATGGCCGCGAACTTCTCGTTGCCCGCGATGCGACGGGCGATCACGTCGCGGGCCACCGTCCGGCCGAGGACGAAGGCGAGCGCCGCGCCGACGTTGGCCGAGGCCCACACCAGCGGAACGCCCAGGCCCACACCGTAGGCGAAGCCGGCGCCGAGGGTGAGGATCGAGCCGGGCAGGAAGAGGACGCAGGCCAGGACATAGGCGACCGCGAAGGCGAACATGCCGAGGCCGCCGGCACCGCGGATCCAGCCCACGAAGGCGAGCAGCCACTGCTGAACCGGCAGGACCCGCGCCGCGGCGACCAGGCCCGCCACGATCGCGAGACCGATGGCGATCCGCATGGCGCCCGACCTTCGGCCGGCCGGGGGCGCCGGGCGCGCCGTGACCCCTGAGGCCTCCGCTGTCGACGTCGCCATCTCCCCGTCCTTATGCCCTTTGGTGCCCGCGAGGCGAGTGCCGTTGCAGTCCGGCGGACCCGTGTGCGCGGATGGCACACCCGTGCGCCGGCGCCGGCGCGCACGCGGCCCGGATGCGGCCTCGCAGGCCGCACGGCGTGGGCCGCAGGTCGCGAATATTCAAGGCGATGCGCGGGTGCCCCGGCCGCCGCGCAAATTGGTACTCCCTTTGCTCCGCGAAACGGGCATGGAAGCAGATCGTCGCAACGTCGGATGCGTCGCCGCCGTCGTCCTCGTGATCGCGTTCTTCGCGCTGCTCATCAACAGCGCGCGTCCCGTGATCGCGGAAGAGTACGCCGCGTCCCCCGCTCCGCGTCTCCTCGCATCCGCAGACTGACCGTTCCGTCCTGGGCGCACGTCCGCGCGCACGCCCACGCGTCTACGGGAGGGGCACCCGAGCCGCGAGCATCACCACCGCGTCGCACCACCGAAGGGGATCGAGTCGTCTCGATCCCCTTCGCGCGTCTGGCGCTCACCACGCCCAGAACGGGCCATCGGCCCATTCCCAGAGGAGGAACGTTCCGAAGCGCCAGTTGAACGGGCGTGTGCCCGCGACCGGCACCTGCGCGCCGACGGCCATCGCGACGTGCCCGCGGCGGCTGAGCCCCGTGTAGAGCGTGGGGCCGAGCAGCGTGTAGGCGTGCACCGAGCTGGCGAGCGCCTGCGACTGCTCCAGCTCGACCGCGGGCACGAGGCTCCTCTTGTAGGGCCCGAGCGGAAGCTGCAGCGCGAGGCGATAGAGCATCTGGCGGTCGGCCTTGGTGGTGTTCCCGGGGAGGTCGGCCAGTACCTGCGTCTGCACCACCACCGGACCCAGCCTGTGGCCCGACAGGAGCTGCGGCTTCACGACCGGCGTCCCGGCGCCGACCCCATTGCGGGAGTTCCCGGTCGGGATCGCCAGCTCGACCCCGCCCGACACGATCGATCCCCACGTCGGCGCGGCGAGGAGCACGTGGCGGTAGGCGAGCGCGGCGTCTCCGACGCCGACCGTCGCGGGGCCATCGTCGTGGGGATCGATGCTCGCCGTCGGCACCGAGGCTTCCAGCCATCCGCGCGCGCCGATGCGCATCTCGCCCGAGAGCTCGCCCTCCCAGGTCGTCTCATGGCGCCCGAACTCGGGACGGAAGATCGCCACGACTTCGTTCTCCGGGAAGCCCTTGCCGACAAATACCGGGCGGCGGAAGTTCAGGTCGCCGATGGGCCACCGATCGTCGTGGCAGAAGCCGCGCACGTAGTCGACGACGGAGCGGATCTCGGCGGCGGAGAGTGCGTCTCCGTACTGCGGCATCTGCGGCGACAGGCCGAGGAATCGACCGCCGTGGCTCACCAGTCCGGCCCAGTTGGCGGTCGTCTCCGCGGTGACGAAGCTGCAGTCGGTGAAGTCGGGCAACGGGACCTCGATGCGCGTGCCGCTGGGCACCCCACGGCCGTCGGCTCCGTGACACGACGCACAGGCCTGCTCGTAGATCTCGGCGCCGGTCATCGCGGCGGTGGCCCGCGTCGCCGCGAGCAGGACGAGCAGCCACAGGTAGGGTGGTGACGCCATCAGTGGAGACGCACCGGCAGCCGCTCGAGGCCCCGTAGCACGAGCGTGCGGCGCCAGACCGGCTCGCCGCCGAGCCGGAGGCGCGGAAAGCGCGCCAACATAGCGGGGATCGCGGCGCGCGCCTCCATCCGCGAGAGCTGCGCGCCGGGACAGACGTGGGTGCCGAGCCCGAAGCCGAGATGGGGGTTCGGTGCGCGCGCCAGGTCGAGGCGATCGGGCTCGGCGAACACCGCCGGATCGCGATTGGCCGGGCCGATCCCGAGGAGGACGGAGTCGCCCGCTCGGAGCGTCCGTCCCCGGACCTCGCTCGACTCCACGACGACGCGCGAGACGAACTGCGGCGGGCTGTCGTAGCGCAGCAGCTCCTCGACCGCGGACGCCCCGAGCGACGGATCGGCCCGCAGCCGCTCCAGCTGCGCCGGATGCCGCAGCAGAGCGAGCACTCCGTTCGCAATCAGATTGACGGTCGTCTCGTGGCCGCCGAAGACGAGCGCCGTGCACATGGCGACCACCTCGAGCGGCGCGAGGCGATCCCCCTGGTGCTCCACGCCGATGAGCCGCCGTACGAGGTCGTCGCCGGGCGTGTTCGCGCGGGCGGAGACGAGGCCGAGGAAGTAGGCCCCGATCTCGCGGAGCCCCGTCGACACGTCATCGCCGCCGTAGAATCGATCCATGCCGCGGGCGATGGTGCGCGAGAGCTCCTGGAACCGCGCCCGCTCGGTCTCGGGAACGTCGAGCAGCTCGGCGATGACGCGGATGGGCAGCGGGTAGGCGAAGTCGGTGACGAGATCGGGCTCGGGCCGTGTGGCGAGGTCCCGAACGAGCTCGTCCACGATCGCGTCGAGGCGAGGGGCGATCGCGCGGACGCGCGGCACGAGCGCCGCGTTCAAGAGCGCGCGCACCGCGAAGCAGTCGGGCGGATCGGACGCGATCGTGCGGAGATCCGCGGGACCCGTCGATTGCGATGCCGGCCGAGGGGCACGTGCCGCCCGCCGCCGATCGGCCGAGAAGCGCACGTCATCTCGAAGCGCCGCCGCGACGTCGTCGTGCCGGAAGAGCACCCACGCCCGGAGCTTCTCGCTCCAGTGCACCGGATCCTCCGTGCGCAGCGCGGCGTACTGCGGATAGGGATCCGGGAGGGCCGCGTCGGCGAAGGGATCGAAGCGCATGGGGAGAAGCCGCTGTCGTTTTCGCTCGCGACCGTGCGCCGCGCAAGGCCCCACGCCGATCCCTGCGTTGACTCGGTCTCCTTCGCGCGTTAGCGGGAGCCGACACCCCACGCCGAGGAGGATTCGACGATGCTGCGATTCACCCGCGCCACGACCCTCGCTGCCGCGCTGATCAGCGCGACCGGCGCACAGGCCGCCAGCTGGACGCTCGATTCGACGCACACCTCCGTCCAGTTCGCGGTGCGCCATCTCATGGTCAGCACCGTCCGCGGTGACTTCACCAAGGTGAGCGGCACCGTCGTCGGCGACGAGGCCGAGCCGACGGGCGCGGTCGTCGAGGCGTCGATCGACGCCGCCAGCGTCGACACGCGTGTCGCGAAGCGCGACGAGCATCTCCGTAGCCCCGACTTCCTCGACGTGGCCAAGTTTCCGACCATCACCTTCAAGTCGACGAAGGTCGAGAAGGCCGGCGACGGCGCGTTCAAGGTCACCGGCGATCTGACGCTGCACGGCGTCACCAAGTCGGTCGTCCTCGACGTCACCGAGGTGACGCCGGCGGTGAAGGATCCGTGGGGCAACCTCCGCGCCGGCGCCCATGCGACGACGAAGATCAATCGCAAGGACTACGGCCTCACCTGGAACAACGTGCTCGAAGCCGGCGGCGTCGCGGTGGGCGACGAGGTGGCGATCACGGTCGACGTCGAGGCGATCCGCAAGCCGTAGGCGGGTAGGGCGGCCCCCCAGGTCGGGCCGCCGTCCCCTTGCTGGCGGGGACGCCCGTCCGATACGGTCGCGGGGTGGCCGACTACGAGACGGTCCGCCAGCGGCACCTCGCGCGCCTCGGCGAGCTGATGCCGGAGCTGATGGGGCGGCTCGGCCGGCCGCCGGATCAGGTGGGGCCGGAACGGGAGACCGCCCTCCGCGCCATCCTCGCCCACGCCAGGGCGCATTCGCCGTGGCACCGCCGGCGCCTGGCTGCGGTCGACGTCGAGCGTGTGCGTGCGGACGATCTCGGCGCGCTGCCGGTCATGACGAAGGACGATCTCATGACCCACTTCGACGAGATCGTTACCGACACGCGGCTCACCCGCGACGTCGTCGAGAACTACCTCGCCGCACTCACGACCGACGCCTACCTCTTCGACGAGTATCACGTGTGCGCGTCGGGCGGCTCGAGCGGGCGGCGCGGCGCGTTCGTCTACGACTTCGACGAATGGGCCATCTGCTTCGCGAGCTTCGTCCGCTTCAGCGTGCGCCGGCTGGCGGAGGTGGTCGGACCAGACGCCGCCCCTCCGGTCATGGCGATGGTCGCCGCCGACAAGGCTTCGCACATGACCTCGGCGATGGCCCAGACGTTCGCGATGCCGGGGCGGGAGGTCGTGCGGTTGCCGGCGACCTGGCCACTCGAGCGGATCGTGACGGGGCTGAACGCACTCCGGCCGAACTACGTGACGGGCTACACGTCACTGATCCATCAACTGACGCACGAGGCGACGGCGGGCAGGCTGTGCATTGCACCCAAGCTGGTGGCTGCGACCAGCGAACCGGTCCTGCCGGAGACCCGCGCGGCGGTGGCGGCCGCGTGGGGCGCGCCGCTGTTCAACGGCTTCGGCTCGACCGAAGGACTGATGGGAGGGTCATGCAGCGCTGGGCGCGGCATCCACCTGAGCGACGACCTGTTCGTGATCGAGCCCGTCGACGCCATCGGCGCGCCGGTCGCGCCCGGCGAGCGGGCCGCGAAGGTCTACCTTACGGGCCTCTACAACCGCACGCAGCCGCTCATCCGCTACGAGCTGAGCGACGAGATGACCGTGCTCGACGGCCCGTGCGCCTGCGGCATGGGCCTGATCCGCATCGACGACATCCAGGGGCGCCTCGACGACTGCTTCACCTGGCCCGGCGGTCCGACCGTGCACCCGTTCGCGTTCCGCTCCGTGCTCGGGCGCGAGCGCGGAATCGTCGAGTACCAGGTGCGGCAGACGCAACGCGGCGCCGACGTCCTCGTCGTCTGTCAGGGTACGGTCGACACCACGCGCCTCGCCGAAGCGCTCCGCCGCGCGCTCGCCGACCAGGGTCTCGACGACGCCGAGATCGTGGTGAGGGGGGTGCCCGCGCTCGAGCGTCAGGCGAGCGGCAAGCTCAAGCGGTTCGTGCCGCTCGCGAAGGTCTGACCATGTACGACGGCCTCCTCGTCATCGATGCCGACTCCCACAAGATGGAGAACCCGGTCGTCTTCTTCGACTACCTTGACACGCCATACCGCGACCGACTGACGTCACGGCGGGACCGGTACGGGCAGCAGCGGCTGGTGATCCGTGACTTCAACCCGCGGACCGGGGCGAACGATCTCGAGCGCGTCTTTCCGCAGCCCGAGGGTCCGGGGAAGGGCGCGTTCGCCGCGATCCATCCCGAGACCGCCATCGGCGCCGTCTTCAACCGCATCCGCATCGAGCACATGGATCGCGAGGGCGTCGACGCGCAGGTGCTCTACGGCTCGATGACGCTGTCGCTTCGAGACGATCCTCGATCGCGACCTCGCCGTCGCGTGCATGCGCGCCTACAACGACTACATCGCCGACGACTGCCGCCCGTACCGCGAGCGGCTGTTCCCGGTCGGCTTCGTGTCGCTCGCCGACGTGCCGGAGGCGGTGCGCGAGATGCGGCGCTGCGTCGAGCAGCTCGGGCATGATCGGCGTGCACGTGCCGCCGAGCCTGCCGGTGCCGCACCCGGCGGCGCCCGATGCGTTCCCCGAGGTGCGCCTGCCGAAGCACCTCGCGCATCCCGACTTCCGTCCGCATCCTGGCAGACGGCCGTCGCGCTCGACGTCGCGCTCGGCGTGCACGGCTCGCCGGGCGTCTACCTGCCGGCGGGCATCGCCGACCAGGTCGACACGTTCATCCTGTCGCACATCTTCGGGCACCGGAACCAGATGCAGATGGCGCTCGCGACGTGCGTGTTCGACGGTGTCTTCGACCGCTTCCCGACGCTGCGCATGGGCTTCCTCGAGGCCGGCTGCGGCTGGTTGCCGGACCTGGTCCACGCCTTCCACGAGCACTGGGAGAAGCGCATCCGCGACTTCGATCCCGACGTGAAGCTGTCGATGGCGCAGTTCACGAAGCGAGCTGCTGCGCGAGCGCGGGCGGCGCGACGGCAAGCTGAACCTCGTCGGCAAGGCGCGCGCGATCTACGACTCTGCTCCAGCACGACGAACGCGAGCGGCCGGCCGCCGGACGCGACGCCTACGTCTTCGAGCACCGCCACCTCGACCACGATCCGACGGACTTCTTCCGCCGTGGGCAGGTGTTCGCCAGCTTCGAGTCCGACGACCCGGCGCCCGCGTATCTCCGCGAAGCGCTCGGGCCGATGGGCGAGGACCTCGCCTGCTTCAGCGGCGACTACGGCCATTGGGACGGCGTCCTCGCGGAGTGCGTCACCAACGTCGCCCGGGTGCGGCCGTATCCGCGCGGCCACCTCGGGAAGCTGCTGGCGGGCAACTGTCTCCGCCTCTACGGGCCGCGGCTCCAGGCGCGCCTCGGGGCGCGGGCGGCGGCGGCGCTGGCGAGCTGATCTCGCCAGGTCGAGGGGGCATCCGCTGCACGGCGGACGCCCCCTCGGGTGCTCGCGCCTACATGTAGACCATCATCGCGAAGATGAGGGCGACGAACACCACGGCGAGATACCCTCCGGAATTCATGACGCGCCTCCGTGGTGGAACTGCACGAGCGGTGCATGGAGCAAGGGCGATGCCCAGGTGGGCCGCCGACCACTCGGCCCACGAAATGCGCAGCATTGTGGGAACGGAAGTGCGGAGCGCAGATCGCGCATCACGGCGGAGCGCGTCGCACCCCGCATGGTGCGCCTCGTGCGCGGCCGCGCGAAGGCCGCGCGGCCGCCCGGCGCCGTCGTGCGTCAGCGCGTACAGGTCGACGTGCAGGCGAGGGTGCCGCCGCAGCAGGTGCGGCATTGCTCGCCCCCGACGACCACCATCCAGCAGTTCACGGCAGGGTCGTCCGGTGATCGGGGTGGCGTGCCGGCGCGCAGATCGGTGGGCAGGATGTTCAGCAGGCTCCGGGGCAGCGGCGTGAGCTCGCCGGTGACCGTCGTGTCGTCCTCCGGGACGCGACGGAAGTAGTCGAGGACGGAGGGCATGTACCAGATCAGCTGTACGTCGTCCGGTGCGGTCTGCAGCAGGAAATCGGGCTGTCCGCGCTGCGCGACCGCCGCGACGACGGCGGGATCATCGGCGGCGATGCGTTGCAGCTCCTCGGCGCCGAGCTTGCGGGCGTTCAGCAGGATGCCGAGGTAGCGGGTGTCGGGGGTGTGTCGCGAGCCGGCGCAGCCGGTGACGAGGAGGAGCGCGAGGACGGCGCCCAGCGATCGCATCGGCCGACCCTAGCGCACCCGCTCCGCGTTGACACGCGTCGAGGCCGGCGACTAAGTGGACGCCGCGCATGGCCATCGATCCCGTCGCCGATCTGTTCGCCACGATCCGCACCTCGGTCGCCGGCCTGCCGGTGGCCGACCTGGTTCGGCGTTTCGGGACGCCGACGTTCGTCTACGATGCCGCGACGATCGTCCGCCGTATCCGCGACCTCGCCGCGTTCGACGTCGTCCGCTACGCGCAGAAGGCGAACTCGAACCTCGCGGTCCTGGCGCTGGCGCGGAAGCACGGCGTGCTGGTCGACGCGGTGAGCGCGGGCGAGATCCACCGCGCGCTGCTCGCCGGCTACGCCCCCACCGGCGAGCCGCCGCCGATCGTCTACACGGCCGACGTGTTCGACCGCGACTCGCTGGAGCTGGCGGTCGCCAAGAATATCCACGTCAACTGCGGCTCGGCCGACATGATCGCGCAGTACGGCGAGCGCGTGCCGGGCGGCGAGATCACGTTGCGCCTGAACCCGGGGTTCGGCCACGGCCACAGCCAGAAGACGAACACCGGCGGCGAGCAGTCGAAGCATGGGATCTGGCACGAGGAGGTTCCGGCCTGCGTGGCCCTGGCCGAACGGTATCGTCTCCGGGTGTCGGGACTGCACGCGCACATCGGCTCGGGCACCGACCTCGAGCACCTCTCGCAGGTCTGCGGCGCGGTCGAGCAGGTGGCGCGGCGGATCGCGCCGTCGCTGACGACGATCAGTGCCGGCGGCGGCCTGCCGACGCCATATCGCCCGGAGCAGACACACGTGGACCTCGAGGCCTACCATCGGCTCTGGCACGCGACGCGCCAGCGACTCGCCGCGGCGTTCGGCCATCCGCTCAGCCTCGAGATCGAGCCGGGACGGTACCTGGTGGCGGAGAGCGGCTACCTGATCGCCGAGATCCGCGCCGTCAAACGCATGGGGCGCAACACCTTCTATCTGCTCGACGCCGGCTTCAACAATCTCGCGCGGCCCATCCTCTACGGCTCCTACCATCCGATGGCGATCGTCCCCGGCCACGGCGACGGGCGGGAACGACCGGTGCACGACGTGATCGTCGGCGGGCCGCTCTGCGAGTCGGGCGACATCTTCACCCAGGACGAGGGGGGCTTCGTCCGCGCCCGCGCGCTGCCGGAGGCGAAGGTGGGCGAGCACGTCGTCCTCGCCTGCGCCGGCGCCTACGGCGCCGTGATGGGGTCGAACTACAACTCGAAGCCGCTCGCCGCCGAGGTGCTGGTGGTCGACGGCGCGGCCCACCTCGTCCGCGCGCGCCAGTCGGTCGAAGACCTCGTCCGCGGCGAGACGATTCCGCCCGGTCTGTGATCGTGGCGGTTGAACTCGGCCGGGGAGCACGCTAGGGGAGCGCCCCGGGGAGGATCGTCACATGCGGATGGTGGGAATGCTCGCGTTGGTCGTCGTGGTCGGAGCCGGGCTCGCCGGGTGCTCCCGCGGGGGCTCGTCGGCGGCGCCGAAGGAAGCGGCACGCACGACCGCGCCGCCACCGGCGAACAGCCCGCTCGCCAAGGTGCAGGTCGGCATGAGCGAGCGCGAGGTCGAGAAGCTCATCGGCCCGCCGACGTCGCAGAACGCGTACGTCACCGGCAAAGCCTTCATCCCGTACTACTACGGGCCGGATCAGGGCCGCGTCGGCTACTTCTACAAAGGAATGGGGCGCGTCGTGTTCCAGTCGTCCGGCGGCTTCAGCCGCACGCTGACCGTACAGCGCGTCGAGTACGACCCGAACGAGCCCGGACACGCGCGCTGACGTGCACGCGAGGGCGTGCCGGCTGGCCGGCGCGCTGCTCGCTGCCGTGGTGCTGGCGACGCCCGCCGGTGCCGGCGACGTCATCTGTGCAAGCTACGCCCCGGTGGCGCGCCAGGTCGGCGCCGTGCCTACGGCGTTGCCGGAGCTCTCTGGCCTCGCGGCCAGCCGCCGCCACCCCGGCATCTACTGGGCGCACAACGACTCGGGGAACGCGTTCGTGCTCTACGCGATCCGCGAAACGGGCGTGCCGGTCGCGAGCTTTCCGCTCGACGGGCCGCGGCCGTCCGACCCGGAGGACATCGCCGTTGGTCCGTGTGCGGCCGGAAGTCCGCGAACGTGCGTCTGGCTCGGTGACATCGGTGACAACCGGGAGCGCCGGCGACAGGTCCAGCTCTACCGCATCGCCGAGCCGGAGCAGCTCGTGGCGGCGCGCCTGCGCGCCGAGTCGCTGCCCTTCCGCTATCCCGACGGCCCGCACGATGCCGAGACGCTCATGATCGACCCGCGGTCGGCGGTGCCGTACGTCGTGACCAAGACGCTCGGCGCGCTCGGGGACGTGTACCGCGTCGACGGCCTCGGTGCGGGACGCGTCGGCTCCGCGGTGCGCATCCGTCATCTCGACACGGCCGCCGGCTTCGGTCGCTGGGCGACGGGTGGCGACGCCCACCCGGGCGGCCAGGCGATCCTGCTGCGCACCTACGGCGACGTGTTCGAGTTCCGACGTCCCGGCGCGACGTCCCTCGAACAGGTGTTGGCGACGCCGCCGGCGCGTGTGACCGACGCGGTGCAGCTCCAGGGCGAGGCCGTGACATACCTCGCCGACGGGCGGGGATACCTCCTCGGCGGCGAGGGCGTCGGGAGCGGGCTCTTCCGTGTCGACTGCGCCGGGACGCCGGCGGGCCCCTTGGGCTTTGGTCGCGATATTCGGTAGACGAGGACGCTCTCGATGGAAGCCCTGTCTGCGCCCGGCGCCTCCGCCTCGTCCGCTCCCGGGCATCACGGGGATCACTCCGGTCGGGGTGTTGCGCTCGCGCCCCTGGCGTTGGCGGCACTCGGCGTCGTCTACGGCGACATCGGCACGTCGCCTCTCTACGCGATCAGGGAGTGCTTCGCCCTGGACCATGCCCTGTCGGCGACGCATGCGACCGTCCTCGGCATCCTGTCGCTGTTCGTGTGGTCGCTGACGCTCGTCATCGTCGTCAAGTACCTGACCTTCATCATGCGCGCCGACAACAAGGGCGAAGGCGGCATCCTGGCGTTGCTCGCGCTGCTGCGCGCCGATCGCGCGCGCAGCACCACGCTGATCTCGCTCGGCCTCTTCGGCGCGGCGCTCCTGTACGGCGACGGCATCATCACGCCGGCGATCTCGGTGCTGAGCGCGATGGAGGGACTCGAGGTCGCCACGCCGATGCTGTCACCCTACGTGGTGCCGCTCACGGTGGTGATCCTCGCCGGACTCTTCCTCGTGCAGCACCGGGGGACGGCGGGCGTCGGCGCGGTCTTCGGACCGGCGACGCTGGTGTGGTTCGCGAGCATCGCGGCCGTCGGCATCCCGGCGATCGCGGCGCACCCGTCCGTCCTCGAGGCGCTCAATCCGATCCACGCGGTCCGTTTCTTCTCCACCCACGGAACCCACGGGTTCCTCGTCCTCGGCTCCGTCGTCCTCTGCATCACCGGCGGCGAGGCCCTCTATGCCGACATGGGGCACTTCGGCCCGCGGCCGATCCGCTGGGCGTGGTACGTGGTGGTGATGCCGGCGCTCCTCCTCAACTACTTCGGCCAGGGGGCGCTGCTGCTGAGCCGCTGTGAGCTGGGGCCGGACGTCGGCGACCTGCCAGACGGCGCTGGCGAATCCGTTCTTCGCCCTCGTGCCCAGCGCGCTCCTGTATCCGATGGTGGCGATCGCGACCGTCGCCACGGTCGATCGCGTCGCAGGCGCTGATCTCCGGCGCGTTCTCGCTGACGCAGCAGGCGGTACAGCTCGGCTTCGTGCCGCGCGTCAACATCATCCACACGTCGTCGACCACCGAGGGACAGATCTACGTCCCGGTCGTCAACGGCGCCCTGGCGGTCGCCTGCATCGCTCCTGGTGCTCGCCACGGCGACTCGTCGCAAGCTCGCCGCGGCGTACGGCATCGCCGTGACCGGCACGATGAGCATCACCTCGGTGCTCTTCTACGCGGTCGCGCGCCGGCGCTGGCACTGGTCGAAGTGGAAGGCCGGCCTTCTCGTCACGCTCTTCCTCGTGACCGACCTCGCGTTCTTCGGCGCGAACCTCGCGAAGTTCTTCCACGGCGGCTGGTTCCCGATCCTGGCCGGCGCTCGGCGTGTTCACGTTGATGGCGACGTGGAAGGAGGGCGGTCGCTGGCGGGCGCGGGAGTTCGCCAAGATGCGCATCGACCTCGACGAGCTGCTGCCTCAGCCTGAAGGCCGATCCGCCGCAGCGGGTGAAGGGCACGGCCGTGTTCATGACCCAGGATCCGGAGGGTGCCCCGCCGGCGCTGCTGCACCATCTGAAGCACAACCAGGTGCTGCACGAGCAGATCGTCATCCTGACGATGCTCACCCAGGACGTGCCGGAGATCGAGCCGAGCCGGCGCGTGACGGTGCAGCAGCTGGGCTACGGGTTCTGGCGGGTGATCGCCTCGCTACGGCTTCATGGAGACGCCGAACGTCCCGGAGATCATGCGTCTCGCCGCCGCCGAGGGGCTGGCGACCATTCCCGGACGGACGAGCTTCTTCCTCGGCCGCGAGACGTTCGTCCCGTCCGGGCGTTCGGGCATTCCGCGCTGGCGGAAGGCGCTGTTCACCTTCATGGCGCGAAACGCCCGATCGCCGACCGAGTACTTCGGCATCCCTCCGAACTCGGTGGTCGAGTTGGGGGCCCAGATCGAGGTCTGAGCTGCGGCCGGGTGCATAGCGACGCGCCACCCGCTGCCCCCGTTCCGTGCAACGAGCTCGTAGAGGGATCGAGCAGTGCCCGCCCGGCGGACTGTGGGTCTGTGGCACCGAGGTTGCTGCTCCTCTCGCGATGCTCGGACTCGTTCTCACGGCCGGTGGTGCGCGCGGGGCCTACCAGGCCGGCGTGCTGCAGCGGATTGCCGAGGTCCCGTCGCTGCGCGACGCGCCGTCGCCCTTCGCGATCGTCGCGGGAGCGTCGGCCGGCGCGATCAACGGGGCGATGGTGGCGGCGCGGAGCGCGAGCTTCCGCGAGGCGACCCAGATCCTCTCGCGGCTGTGGGCCCAGCTCGAGGTCGACCACGTCATTCGCACCGACGCGCTGTCGCTCGGGCGGATGGTCGGCGGTCTCGTGCGCGATCTGGCACTCGGTGGGCTCTTCGGCAGTACCGTGACGCAGTCGTTGTTCGACGCCGCTCCCCTCGCGGCGCTCGTCCGCACGCATCTTCCCGCCGACGGCATCGCTACCGCGATCGCCGAGGGTAACCTCTATGCCGTCGCCGTGTCGGCGACCAGCTATCACTCGGGTCGCTCGTTCACGTTCGTCCAGGGCCGCGCGGGGCATCCCGTGTGGGTCAAGAGCCGCCGCGTCGTGCTGCCGGTCCAGCTGACGGCGAGCCACATCTGCGCTTCGGCCGCCATCCCCATCGTGTTTCCGCCGGTCCAGATCCCCTCGGTCGCCGGCGACCTCTGGTTCGGCGACGGAGGACTCCGTCTGACGACGCCGTTCAGCCCCGCGATTCGTCTCGGCGCCACGCACGTGTTCGCCGTCGGCATCCGCTCGCAGCGCGCAGCGGATGCCCTCTCGCGCGCCGAGTTGGGAGTGGCCGAGGAGGCGGGCCCCGCCGGATCGACCGTCTTCTGCCCGCCCCTGGCGCAGATATGCGGCGTCTTCCTGAACGCCATCTTCCTCGACCACCTCGACAGCGATCTCGACCACCTGCGGCGGATGAACGAGCTGATCCTCGCCTACCGTGGCGAGGCGGAGCGGGAGCCGGCGAGCGCGCCGGCGGTGAGCGAGCCCATGCGGGTGGTGTCCCCGTTGGTCGTGAGCCCCTCGGAAGACCTCGCCCTCGTCGCGCAACGGTTCGCGCACCGCATGCCCCGCCTGGTCCGCTACGTCATGGAAGGCCTGGGGACACCCGATGCCCAGAGCGCCGACCTGATGAGCTATCTCCTGTTCGACTCCGCCTACACCCGCGCGCTCATCGACATCGGGTACTGCGACGCAGGGGCGCGCATCGACGAGATCGAAGCCTTCCTCCGAACGGGGCAGGGCGCGGGCCTGTGGCGCCGCATGCCGGTCGAGCTGTCGGTCGCGCGCCGCGCCGTCTGACGGGGCCTCCTTCGTCACGCAGACGTCAGGGGCGGGTCACAAGCCGGTCGCCGGCTGGCGCTATGCTCGATCCATGACCCGGATGTTGGTGGCCGTGCTCATCGTCCCGCCGGTGACCGCCATGTACCTGTTTTTGACAGCCATTCTCGTGATGACGCGCACGGCACGACGCAGTCGTGGCCATTCATTTACGATTGGCGCGGTGCGTTGACGAGCCTGGCGGCTCGGGTACCCTGATGACCGAGAGGAGGTGGCTTCATGTCCCTCTCGGGGTTGGGTTGGTGGATCGTAGGCGGCAGCGTGGCCGCGCTGCTCGGCGGCCTCAGGTGGGCGCTCGCCGACTATCTCCTAGATCGCTTCGGCTCTCCGTTGTTCGACTGGGGCGAGGCCGGCGCGGAGGCTACTTGGCCGTCGCCGGGCGCGGGCTCGGCTGGGAGTGATCGGCCATGAGGAACGTCGGCCGCTCGACCGACACCTCGACGCCACAGCGCGGGCACTTCGGGTGGATTGAGCCACCCGCCGCGCCTTCGAGGTAGGACAGAAGGCCCTGGCAATGGGGGCAGGGTCCGAACCATGCTCGCATGACGTCTCCTTCGCGAAAGCGCGGCAGAACGGCACCGCGCGTCGAACAGTGAGAGTCCCGCAACCGGACCCGCGCGTCAAACGTGTGCCTCGCACCCGCCGCCTTGTGCCGGGCGCCCTGCCGGGATAGCGTGACGACGAGTTCGTTCGAGCCCCGCAGCGCGGCTTCCAAACGCGTGCTCGGCGCGGACTCCCGAGGAGATCCGTGCCTGCGGTCGATAGCGAACCGCCACAGGGGGAACGACGTCATGGCGATGCTGCGCGAGATGTGTGAGAACATGAACCACCGGCGTGCGGATGCGCCTGTGGGCCACTGTCCACAGTGCGGACGGGTGGTCAACGCCAGCATGCGGGCGCTTCGCTGTGAAGAGGCCAAGCACGCGGTCGCACGGCGTCGGCAGAACACGTTCTGCGTCGACTGCGGTCTGCAGCTGGTGCGTCCCGCCTGATCAGGCGCCGCCGGCGCCGAGCTGGCGGCCGATGAACCCGACCATGACGGCGATGCAGGCGTCGGCCGCCGCGCCGGGCAGGTTCGCGAAGGCGTGTCCGACGCCCGGAAAGACCACCAGCTCGGCGGCTCCGCCGGCGACGCGGTAGATGTCGGCCAGGCGCTCGGTCATCTCCAGCGTCACGTTCTCGTCCAACTCGGGATGCGCGATCCAGAGCGGGGGCAGGTGCTCGGCCTCGCCGGCCGCGACCAGGCGCGGAACGCTGGCGGCGGCCATCGTGGCCTCGTTGCGGAAGAACGCGTCGTGGCCCGCCTTCAGGCGTTCGGGATGAAAGAACCGATCACGCCCGGGACGGGGGTCCGCGAGGCGGGTCTGGAGATAGCGGTAGCGCGCCAGGGGATCGGCGATCGGCCAGAGCGCGAGCACGTACGCGATCCGCAGTTCCGGCGGGGGATCGGCCGCGCCGATCGACGGTGTCGTGCCGAACTCGGGCGCGTTGGGACGGAGCGCCGCGAGGAGGGCGAGATGTCCGCCGCTCGAACCGCCCACGATGCCGATGGGTGCGCGGCGAACGCCCAGCCGCTCGGCGTGGGTCGCCACGAACCGGAGGCCGGCGACCACGTCGGCCACCGCGGTGGGGTAGGGGTGCGTGTCCCCCTGGCGGAAATCGAGCGCAACGACGACCATCCCGCAGGCGGCGATCGCGCGGTCGAAGTACGCGTCGACGGTACGGTCGAAGTACGTCCACGCGCCACCGTGGGCATCGATGAGGGCCGGCAACGGGCCGGCAGCGCCGGCGGGGCGATAGACGCGCGCGAGCAGCGGGCTGTCCGCTGGACCGCCGTACGGCACGTCGGCTTCCTCGACGGCGTAGGGTCTTGCGGGATCGATCACCGGCGCACCATGTCTACGAGGCGGGTGCCAGGCTGCCGCTGAGGCCGACGATCCGCGCCCCGCCGTCGCGCCGCGCGATCTCCCACGAGGCCGTGCCGCGAACCTCGCCGGCCGTGCCCCGCCGCGGTTGATACCGGATCAGGACGGGCGCGAACACGCGGACGCGATCGCCCCGCGGCTCGGCGCGGGCGGTGGACTGGATGAACGCCACGCGCTCGAGGGCACCGAACACGGCGGCGTAGCGGGCCGCGATGGCCTCGATACCCTGGAGGCCGTCCTCCGTGACGTCGCTGGCGAGGACGCGGCGCAGTCTCCCGACATCGCGGGCCTCGTAGGCGAGGCGGAACTCGTCGACGGTGTCGAGGGCCTCGACGAGCGACGGACCGGCATCCTTCGCTGGCGCCGATGGCGCGGGAAGCCGCTCCACCCGCGCCACGGCCGGTGGTTCCACCGGCGCCGGGGGCTCGACCTCCGGCGGCGCGGGCGCCGTCGTCACCGGCCGCGGGTGTCGCTGGAGGATCGGTAGCAGCTGCGTGAGCCCAAGGATCAAGAGCGCGGCGGTCGCCGCCACGGGCACGCTCAGCGCCCATCGACGTTTCGGCGCCGGCGGGAGCGGGGCCGGCGGCAGCGCTGCGACCGGAGGCGGGACGCTCGGCGCGGATGCTGGCGCTGCGGTCTCGCGACGCTCCGGCCCGGCCCCCGCCGTCGGTTCCATGCGCGAGAACCCCGCCCACACCGTGGACAGCATCTCCGCCGACACCTGGCGTGACTGGAGCGCGAACGCCCGGGCGAGCGCCGCATCGCAGAGCAGATTGACGACGCGTGGAACCCCACCGCTCAGCGTGGCGATTTCGGCGACGATCGCAGGGGGCAGGACTTCCGCGTCGGGGGCCCCGGCCTGCTCGAAGCGGGTGCGAACGTAGGCCGCAACCTCGGTCGCGTCGAACGGCATGAGCCGTGTTGCGGCCGAGACGTGGCCGGACACGCCCGAGCGGGTGAGCGCCTCGTCGAGCTCGGGCTGGCCGGCGATCAGGATCGGAAGCGCGTTCGCGAGCGTGGGAAGGCGTTCGAGGGTGGTGATCGGCATCGCCTGCGCCTCGTCGATCGACAGCGCGACGCGGCGGCCCTGTCGCTGGCCGAGAAACCGCCGCAACCGCTTGCGCGACGACCCTTGGGCGGTGGGCACACGGAGGGTCACGAGGAGGTAGTCGACGATGTCGTCGAAGCCGATGCCCGGGTGGGGGAGCCCGACGATCTCGACCTCGCGTGCCAGCGCGTCGGCGAGATGGCGGAGGAGCAGCGTCTTCCCCATGCCGGCAGCGGCCACCACGGTCGCCAACCCATGTCGCGCGGCTAGCACGCCGGCGAGCGCGTCGAACGCGGCGCCGTAGGCGGGGCTACGGTAGAGGAACCGGGGATCCGGCGTGTCGCGAAACGGGAAGTCGCGCAGCCCGAAGAACTCCCGGTACATGCCGATCAGAAGGTCCCTTCGACCCCCACCGTCGGGATGATGGTGTCGTTGCGGAGCCCCTCGTTGTTCAGCGCGTAGATGCCGCTGGCGAACAGCATGACCTGACGCCAGACGACGGCGCGGAAGCCGAACGAGAAGTCGAAGAAGTCCTTGCGCCCGAAGTTGAGACCGAGGAGGGGCTCCTGCACGGGCGCGCCGTTCACGAGGTGGAGGAAGCTCGTCGAGCCCGGCGTGTCGCTGCGCGCGAACTCGCTGCGACCGAGGAAGGCGAACGCGAGGCCGAACCGTGGCACCACGTCGACGTCGACGCCGAGGCCGTAGCGCGCCTGGCTGCGCGAGACGTCGTCGGCGTTCAGGTCGATCGCGGCGTTGAACTGCGGCGCCACGCGGTTCCAGAGCAGCGTCGACACGTAGACCGCCGGCGACGCCTCGAAGCTCCCCGTGCCCTGGAAGTTTTCCTGCTGCGCCGGAGGGCAGGCGGAGCTGTAGGCCCGCGGCCGATCGGAAGCCCTGCCACTGCGGCAGCTGGTACTTGAGCCGCAGGAGGATGTCACCGACGCCGAACTTCCCGCCGCTGGTGTCGCCCGAGAGGAGGCTCCCCTGGTTCGGCAGGAACGGTCCGGTCGGCTCGGCGATGAAGAGCTGCTGCGACGTCGGCGCCACGCCCAGGTGCGTCTGGATCAGCGGCAGGAGGAGGTTGAGGTCGAGGGAATCGAGGAGCCCGTACGTGGCGCTGATCGCCGTGACGTAGCTCGTGATCTCCATGTCGTAGACGAGCCGGTTCGCGGTGTAGCCGAGCAGATTGCCGCTGCCGTCGGTGACGCGAGTGACGATCGGGTAGGGCGAGTGGAGCGAACCGAGGTCGGCGCCGTCGTAGGCGTTGAAGTTCACGTACTGGAAGCTGACGTTCACGTTGAACTTCGAGCGACCGATCGTGTCGGGCCGCTCGAGGAAGATGGGGCCCAGCGTCTGCGAGGTGCGCTCGAAGATCTCGAGTTCCCGGTTGAAGCCGTAGGTGATGCCGGCCGACGCCGAGACCACGGGCAGGTTGCGCGCGGCGGTGTCCGCGATGACGTCGGCCAGCGCGTCGAACGCCGCACCGCCGGATATGCCCACCAGCTCGGATGCCGAGCCGAGCTGCTCGCGCAACGAACGTGCGGGCGCCGGCGAAACCGCCAGCAGTAGGAGCGCCGCCGCGCCCACGGAGCGCACGATGGTCTTCATGCCCCGCCTCATCGCAGGAAACGCGTCAGCGCGCGAGCGTCGTGCGTACCCCCTGGAGTCGACGGAGGTCCCGCTTGAGGGTCTTCGTGCCGCGGAGGAGCTCCCGTCCTCGCCGTCGCAGCTCCGCCGCCGTCTGCGCCGCCAGGGCGGCATGCGCCTTCGCCGCGCTCAGGTCCTGCAGGAACGCGCGCACGGCGCCCGGGGTGTTCTTCACCTGGGTGAACGCGACCCGCCCGCGCTCCTGCGCCGGCGTGGTGCCGAAGGGGTTGCTGGCACGAGCCTGGGTGACCGCAGGGGTCGCGGCGGTGCGACCGGCGAGGGCGTCGGCGGCGGCCTCGAGCGTGAACGCGACCCCCAGCAGCCGCGCGCTCGGCGAGGGGCTGTCACCCCAACCCGTGCTGTCGGCGGCGAGCGTGCGTGCGGTTGCGGCGAGGGCGAGCGCCCGCTCGTACGGGCCCTGCACGGGGCTGCAGAACGTCTTCAGCGCCACGGACGCGTGCGTGCACGTCCCATCCTGACAGCGGTCGTCGGTGCAGGCGTCGCCGTCCTCGCTGCAGGTGGTGCCCGTCGCGAGCTGCGGCGTGGGCAGGCACCCGGCCGCGTCGTGCCCCTCGATCTCGGGCCGACAGAGCGCCGGAAGGCACTGATCCGTCGCGACACAGGCGTCGTCCTGCGGCTGGTGCAGGCAGCGACCGGTGGCGCAGCGGTCGTCCGTGCAGGCGAAGCCGTCGTCGGTGCAGCGATCGCCCTCGCCGACCGGCGTGCTGATGCAGCCGAGGAGATTGGCGGCGGGATCCGCCGGGACGACAGACGCCGAACGTGCAATCGCCGCGATCGCACCGCGAATCGACGGGTGTCGCGGCACACGTACCGCCGACGCAGCGGTCGTCGGTGCAGGGAACGCCGTCGTCGCACCGGATCGGCGTGCCCGCGCAGACGCCGGCGGTGCAGTGGTCGGTCGTGGTGCAGGCGTCGGCGTCGTTGCACGAGGCGGTGTCGGGACGCACTGGGTTGGTGCAGGTCCCAGTGCCGGTGTCGCACGTCCCGACGGTGTGGCACTGGTCGGGGGTCGGGCACACCACCGGCGTCGTCCCGACGCAGCCGCCACCCTGACAGACGTCGACCTGCGTGCAGGCGTTGCCGTCGGTGCAAGGAAGCGTGTTGTCGGTATGGGTGCAGCGTCCTGCCGGGCACGCGTCCGAGGTGCACAGGTTGCCGTCGTCGCACTGGGCGACCGTCGTGCACGGCACGCAGTTCGCGATGGTCGCGTGCGTGCACCCCGTCGTCGCGGCGCATCCGTCGGTGGTGCAGGCGTTCGCGTCGTCGCAGGGAAGCGGGCCGCCCGGGACGCAGGCGCCGCCCTGGCAGACGTCACCGTTGGTGCAGGCGTCGTTGTCGGTGCAGGGGGCGGTGTTGTTGGTGTGCTGACAGCGCCCTGCCTGGCAGGTGTCGGTGGTGCAGCCGTTCGTGTCGTCGCACTGCGCGCCGGTCGTGCAGGGGACGCAGCCGGCGATCGCCGTGTGGGAGCAGCCGCCGCCAGCGGTGCAGGCGTCGGTGGTACACGCGTTGGCGTCGTCGCAGTTGGTCGGCCCGCCGGGGACGCAGGTGCCGCCCTGGCAGGCGTCGCCCGTGGTGCAGGCGTCGTTGTCGGTGCACGAGGCGGTGTTGTTGGTGTGCTGACAGCGCCCTGCCTGGCAGGTGTCGGTGGTGCAGCCGTTCGTGTCGTCGCATTGCGCGCCGGTGGTGCAGGGGACGCAGCCGGCGATCGCCGTGTGGGAGCAGCCGCCGCCAGCGGTGCAGGCGTCGGTGGTACACGCGTTGGCGTCGTCGCAGTTGGTCGGCCCGCCGGGGACGCAGGTGCCGCCCTGGCAGGCGTCGCCCGTGGTGCAGGCGTCGTTGTCGGTGCACGAGGCGGTGTTGTTGGTGTGCTGACAGCGCCCTGCCTGGCAGGTGTCGGTGGTGCAGCCGTTCGTGTCGTCGCATTGCGCGCCGGTGGTGCAGGGGACGCAGCCGGCGATCGCCGTGTGGGAGCAGCCGCCGCCAGCGTTGCAGGCGTCGGTGGTGCAGGCGCTGCCGTCGTCGCAGTCGAGCGGCCCGCCGGGGACGCAGGTGCCGCCCTGGCAGACGTCACCGTCGCTGCATGCATCGCCGTCGGTGCAGGGCGCCGTGTTGTCCGTGTGCTCGCACCGGCCCGGCGGAACAGGCGTCGGTCGTGCAGACGTTCACGTCGTCGCACTGCGTGACCGTCGTGCACGGGACGCAGCCGGGGATGGCGACGGGCGTCGTGCAGCCCGTTGCGGCGTCACAGGTCTCCGTGGTGCAGGCGTTGCCGTCGTCGCACACCGGCGCCGTGCCGCCCACGCAGGTGCCGGACGGAACGTCGCAGGTCTCAGCGCCGGTACAGGCGTCGCCGTCGTCGCAGTCGGCGTCGCCGGTGCAGCACGACGGGGTGCCGATGCTGCAGAGCGGGGCGGCATCGGACGGCGCGGCGACGACGAGGAGCGCGAGCAGGGCGAGTGACAGTAGCGGGCGGTACATGGTGGATCCCTCGCGACTATACTTGAGGAGCCGCTTTCGCATAAAGTCCCGAATTCGACATGGCCGCCCCGACGGCGCTCGGCGCTTCAGTCAGCGCTGCCATGCCGCGTCGGGCGTGGCGGCGCAATGGCCCATTGGTGGTGGTGTTCGCCGTGCTGCTGGCCATACCTTCCGCCGCCACCGACCAGGTGCTGAAGGTGCGCGTCGGCGAGGGCGTCACCTTCTCTGCGCACGCCGGTGGCGACGGCGCCTCGTACCTTTGGACGATGGATGGACGTCGAGTGGACGGGGCGCGAACGTGGCAGTACGTGCCGACCCCCTCCGACATCGGCGAGCATCGCGTCGCGCTCACGGTGGCCGACGCCGGCGCGGCGGTGCGCCAGTGGTGGACCGTGCGCGTCGGCCCGCCGCGGCCACCGCGTCTCGTACGCGATTTGCCGGCGACCGCCACGGTGACGGTCCCGTTCGACGGCACCGCCGAGCTAGGGGTGGTCGCTCGTGCCGCCGTCCCCGGCGAGCCGTTGCACGTCGTCTGGACGATCGACGGCGAGCCCGCCGGAGAAGGGCCGACGCTCCGCCTGCGCGGAACGCGTGCCGGGACCCTCCGCGCACGCGCGTTGGTCACGGGAGGCTTCGGGGCGGCCGTCGCGCGCGAATGGCAGGTCGAGGTGGCGGCGGCGCCGCCACCCACCACGCTGCCGCCGCTGGCCGCAGTGTCTCCCCAGACGACGCTGCCGCGGGCGGCGCCGGCGACGACCACGCTGCCGCGGACCGCCGCCCCGCCGTCGACCACGCTGCCGCCGGCGGTCGTCGCTGCGCGTGAGCCCGAGCCGCCCGCACCGCGTCCGGCCCCGGTCGCGCCGCCCTCGACCCTGCCGCCGCCGGAGCCGAGCCCTACGTCCGCGGACGAGGTGCAGCAGCTCCTCGATCGCTACGCCGCCGCGTGGCGGCGGCGTGACGTCGACGAGCTGCGCCGCATCGGCCAGATCCGCACCGACGCGCAGGCCGAGGGTCTGCGCCGCTACTTCGCGACGGTCGAAGACTTCGACGTCGAGGTCCGGGTCCTCGGCGTGACGCGGAAGGGCGATCGCACCAGCGTGCGCTTCGTGCGCCGCGACCGCTTCCGCGACGCGACCGGGGAGGTCGTCTCGAAGGAGTCGCCCGCGATCGAGAAGGACGTCGTCAGCACCGCGGACGGGCTCCGCTTCGCACCGCAGCCGTGATGCGGCCGTGGATCATCGGCATGGCGCTCACGGCGCTGGCCGGGTGCTCGCTGATCGGTGGTCGGGGCGGTGACGTGACGGGTGCGCTCCGTGATCGTCGCCTGATGGTACCGGTGGCCGGCGTCAGCCCGGGCGAGGTGCCCGACACGTTCGGCGCGCGCCGCGACGGGGGCCTGCGGACGCACGGTGCGGTCGACATCCTCGCTCCGCGTGGCACGCCCGTTCTCTCGGCCGACGATGGCCGCGTGCTGCGGCTCAAGACCAACCGTCGCGGCGGTCTCACCATCTACGCGACCGACCCGACGGGTCGCTTCGTCTACTACTACGCCCACCTCGAGCGCTATCGGCCCGGCCTCGCGGCAGGAGAATCGTTGTCGCGCGGCGAGGTGATCGGGTTCGTCGGCACCACCGGCAACGCCGATCGGCGCGAGCCGCACCTGCACTTCCAGGTGTTGGTGCGCGACGGTGGCAGTCGATGGTGGGACGGCGAGCCCGTCGACCCGCGGCCGTACTTCGCGAGCGCGGGCCGAGCGCGGTAGCTACGCCGCGCGCCGATCGGGCAGGCCGCCGCCTTGCGCCCCGGCGCCGGTCCGCGAGATAAGCGACCGCGATGCTGTTCGCGTCGCGCCGTCGCGTCGAGACCTTGCGCGCGGCCCTCGCGGGGCGCGAGCCGGATGCCGACGGACTGTGTGCGCTCGGCGAGGCCTTGGTGAAGTCCGGAGACCTCGGCGAGGCGATCCGCGTCCTGACCGAGTCCAATCGCCTGCGCCCGGACGACGTGGCCGAGCGGCGGCTGATCCGGCTGCGCCGCAAGGCCTTCACGCGTTCCCGGCGCGGCGGTGCGCCTGTGACGTGGGGCGCCGGTCCGGCGGAGACGGGGGACGGGACGCCTCCGCTGCCGCTGCCCGCCGCCGCGCTGACGCCGGAGACGCTGCGCGCGGGCATCCGGCGACACGGCTGCGTCTGGGTGCGTGGGCTCGTCCCTCCGCCCCGCGTCGAGCACCTGCGCGACGCCATCGATCGAGCGTTCGCCGCCGCCGACGCCACCGACGCCGGACGCGCGGGGGTGGACACCCGCGCCTGGTACGACGAGCTCGAGCGCGTGCCGAAGGACGCCTCCCGCAGCTGGGTGCGCGCGGGGAAGGGGGTCCTCGCCGCCGACTCGCCGCGGGCCTTCTTCGCGTTCCTCGAGATGGTCTATGCGCTCGGCATCGACGAGCTGATCGCGGAGTACCTCGGCGAACGCCCGGCGCTGTCCGTCGAGAAGACGGTGCTACGCCGCGCCGACGCCTCGCTGCACGAATCGACGTGGCATCAGGACGGCGCATTCCTCGGCGACGGCATCCGGACCGTCGACGCGTGGTTCGCGCTCTCGCCGTGCGGGCGGGACGCGCCCGGCCTCGATCTCCTGCCGGTCCGCCTCGAGCGCGTCCTGCCGCCGGGCGAGGAGGGGACGTACTTCGGCTGGACGGTGTCGCCGGCGACGATCGCCCGGCACCTTCCCGGCGTCCCCGTGTGGCGGCCGGAGTTCGAGGCCGGCGACGCCATGTTCTTCGACCATTTCCTGGTCCACCGGACGGCGGCGGAACCGCGCATGACCGGCCTGCGCTACGCGATCGAGAGCTGGTTCTTCGCGCCGTCCGTCTACCCGCGCACCTCGACGCCGCTCGTCGTGTAGGCGGGACGGGCGCGGAGCCGCGTCACCCAGAGGCGGAAGCGATCGAGATAGAGGTAGACGACCGGCGTCGTGTACAGCGTCAGCAGCTGGCTGACGATCAGGCCGCCGACGATCGTGATGCCGAGCGGCCGGCGCAGCTCGGCGCCCGGCCCCGTGCCGAGCGCCAGCGGCAGCCCGCCGAGCAGCGCCGCCATCGTCGTCATCATGATCGGCCGGAAGCGCAGCAGGCAGGCCTCGTAGATCGCCTCCTCGGGCGACCGGCCCTCGGTCCGTTCGGCCTCGAGGGCGAAGTCGATCATCATGATGGCGTTCTTCTTGACGATGCCGATCAGCAGGATGATGCCGATCAGCGCGATGACGCTCAGGTCGGTGTCGCAGAGCAGCAGCGCGAGCATGCGCGCCGACGCCGGCCGACGGCAGCGTCGAGAGAATCGTGATCGGGTGGATGTAGCTCTCGTAGAGCATGCCGAGCACGATGTAGACGGTGACCAGCGCGGCCAGGATCAGCAGCGGCTCGTTGGCGAGCGACGCCTGGAAGGCCTGCGCGGTGCCCTGGAAGCGTCGCGCGGATGGTGGCCGGCAGGCCGATCTCGCGCTCGGCGCCGCGTCGATCGCGGTCGACCGCGTCGCCGAGCGCGACGCCGGGCGCCAGGTTGAACGAGATCGTGACCGGCCGGGAACTGCCCCTGGTGATTGACCGCGAGCGCGCGTCGGTCGACGGCGCGAAGTGCGTGAAGGCGCTCAGCGGCACCTGCGCGCCGTTCGTCGAGCGGACGTAGATGTCGCTGCAGCGTCTCGGGGTTCTGCCAGAACGCGCGGCGCGACCTCCATGACGACGTGGTACTGGTTCAGCTGCGTGTACATGGTCGAGACCTGGCGCTGGCCGAAGGCGTCGTAGAGCGTGTCGTCGATCGTCTGCGGCGTGATGCCGAGCCGCGCGGCGGTGTCGCGGTCGATCACCGAGCGACGCCTCGCAGGCCCGCGGTTCTGCTGGTCGCTGTTGACGTCGGCGAGCTCCGGCAGCGTCTGCAGCTTGCGCAGCACGCGCGGCGCCCAGTCGTTCAGCTCGTCGCAGGTCGTCGCCCTGCAGCGTGTACTGGTACTGCGCGCGTGCTCAGCCGGCCGCCGATGCGCAGGTCCTGCACCGCCTGCAGGAACAGGGTCGCGCCCGGCACCGTGCGCGAGCTTCGGGCGCAGCCGCGCGATCACCTGCGTCGGCGCTGATCTTGCGCTCGGCCAGCGGCTTCAGCGCGATGAACATCCGGCCGGTGTTGCGTGGCGCCCTGCGTTGCCGCCGGTGAATGCCGACGACGGTGTCGACGGCCGGGATCCGCCAGGACGATGTCGACGAACTGCGCGAGCTTCTGCTGCATCGCCTGGAACGACGTGTCCTGGTCGGCCTGGATCGCGCCCATCAGGCGGCCGGTGTCCTGCTGCGGGAAAGAAGCCCTTGGGCACGATCGACGTACAGGTAGACGTTGAGGCACGACGGTCGCGAGCGCGACCAGCGAGCGTCAGCCGCGCGATGGCGCAGGACCCACGACAGGCTGCGTCTCGTAGCGCGTGCAGGAGCCACGTCGAAGGCGCGCTCGCTGGCGCGGTAGAGGCGGCCGTGCGCGCGCTCGTGCTCGCGGCTGCAGGAACTGCGCGCACATCATCGGCGTCGTGGTCAGCGAGACGACCAGCGAGACGCGCGATCGGCGACCGACAGCGTCACCGCGAACTCGCGGAACAGCCGGCCGACGATGCCGCCCATCAGCAGGATCGGAATGAACACCGCGACCAGCGAGACGCTCATCGAGAGCACCGTGAAGCCGATCTCGCGCGCGCCCCGCAGCGCGGCCTCGAGCGGCGGCATGCCCTGCTCCAGGTAGCGGGTGATGTTCTCGATGACGACGATCGCGTCGTCGACGACGAAGCCGGTCGAGATCGTCAGCGCCATCAGCGACAGGTTGTCGAGGCTGTAGCCGAGCAGGTACATCACGCCGAACGTGCCGATCAGCGACAGCGGCACGGCGACGCTGGGAATGAGCGTCGCCCGCACGTTGCGCAGGAAGACGAACACCACCAGGATCACCAGGGCGATCGAGATGAGCAGCGTGAGCTCGACGTCGTGGACCGAGGCGCGGATCGTCGGCGGTGCGGTCGATCACCACCGACAGGTCGATCGCCGGCGGGATCGAGGCCTGCAGCTGCGGCAGCAGCGCGCGGACGCGGTCGACGGTCTCGATGATGTTGGCGCCGGGCTGGCGGAAGATGATGATCAGGACGGCGGGCTTGCCGTTGGCGAGCCCGGCGGTGCGGACGTCCTCGACCGAGTCCGTGCACGTCGGCGACGTCGCGACAGCCGGACCGCGCGCGCCGTTGCGGTAGGCGACGATCAGCGGCCGGTACTCGCTCGGCGCTGCAGCAGCTGGTCGGTCGTGCCGATCGCCCAGCGCGTGGTCGCCGTCGGCGAGCTGCCCCTTCGGCCGGTTGGCGTTGGCGGCGCCGAGCGCGGCGCGCACGTCGTCCAGGCCGATGCCGTAGCTTGTTCAGCGCCGTCGGGATTGAGCTCGACGCGCACCGCGGGCAGCGAGCCGCCGCCGACGAACACCTGGCCGACGCCTTCGACCTGCGAGAGCTTCTGCTGCAGGATCGACGGCGGCCGCGTCGTACATGCGCGGCCGGTGTCGACGGTGTCGGAGGTCAGCGCCAGGATCAGGATCGGCGCGTCGGCCGGGTTGACCTTGCGGTAGGTCGGGTTGTTCGGCAGGTTCGCCGGCAGCTGGCCGCGCGCCGCGTTGATCGCGGCCTGCACGTCGCGCGCGGCGGCGTCGATGTTGCGGCTCGAGGTCGAACTGCAGCGTGATGCGTCGTCGAGCCGAGGGAGCTGGTCGAGGTCATCTCGGTGACGCCGGCGATGCGGCCGAACTGCCGCTCGAGCGGCGTCGCCACCGCCGAGGCCATCGTCTCCGGGCTCGCGCCGGGCAGCGCGCGCCGACACCTGGATGGTCGGGAACTCGACCTGCGGCAGCGGCGAGACCGGCAGCAAGCGGTAAGCCGAGCGCGCCCGGCGAGCGCCAGCGCCGACGGTCAGCAGCGTCGTCGCGACCGGGCCGCGGATGAACGGCGCGGAGATGTTCATCGGCTGCTCCAGCGGCACGCGGCTCGCGCGACCGGCGTCGCCGCCGCGCCAGCGCGCCAGCCGCTTGCGCCAGGCGGTCGAAGGCGAGGTAGATGACCGGCGTCGTGTACAGCGTCAGCAGCTGGCTGACGCAGCAGGCCGCCGACGATCGTGATGCCCAGCGGCCGGCGCAGCTCCGAGCCGGTGCCGCGTGCCGAGCGCCAGCGGCAGCGCCGCCGAGCAGCGCCGCCATCGTCGTCATCATGATCGGCCGGAAGCGCAGCAGGCAGGCCTCGTAGATCGCCTCCTCGCGGCGGCTTGCCCTCCTCGCGCTCGGCCTCGAGCGCGAAGTCGATCATCATGATGGCGTTCTTCTTCACGATGCCGATCAGCAGGATGATGCCGATCAGCGCGATCACGCTGAGGTCGGTGCCGGCAGAGCAGCAGCGCGAGGAGCGCGCCGACGCCGGCCGAGGGCAGCGTCGAGAGAATCGTGATCGGGTGGATGTAGCTCTCGTAGAGCACGCCGAGCACGATGTAGACGGTGACGAGCGCCGCCAGGATCAGCAGCGGCTCGTTGGCGAGCGAGGCCTGGAACGCCTGCGCCGTGCCCTGGAAGCTGGCGTGGATGCTCGGCGGGCAGGCCGATCTCGCGCTCGGCCGCGTCGATCGCGTCGACCGCGTCGCCGAGCGACGACGCCCGGGCGCCAGGTTGAACGAGAGCGTCACCGCCGGGAACTGCCCCTGGTGGTTGACCGCCAGCGGCGTGCGTCGTCGGCTCGAAGTGCGTGAAGGCGCTCAGCGGCACCTGCGCCGCCGGTCGCCGAGCGGACGTAGATGTCTTCGAGCGCCTCCGGGCTCTGCTGGAAGCTCGGGTCGCACCTCCAGGACGACGTGGTACTGGTTCAGCTGCGTGAAGATCGTCGAGACCTGGCGCTGGCCGAAGGCGTCGTAGAGCGTGTCGTCGATCATCTGCGGCGTGATGCCGAGCCGCGACGCGGTGTCGCGATCGATCGACGAGCGTGCGCCTGCAGGCCGCCGTTCTGCTGGTCGCTCGCCACGTCGCGCAGCTCGGGCAGCGCCTGCAGCTTCTCGACGCAGCCGCGGCGCCCACGCGTGCAGCTCGTCGGCGTCGGCGATCTTCGAGGCTGTACTGGTACTGCGTGCGGCTGACGCGGTCCTCGACGGTCAGGTCCTGCACCGGCTGCATGAAGAGCGTGATGCCGTGCGACCTCGGCGAGCTGCGGCTGCAGGCGGCGGATGACGTCGCTGGCGCTCGACGTCGCGCTCGTCGAGCGGCTTCAGGTTGATCTGGATGCGGCCGCTGTTGAGCGTCGTGTTGGTGCCGTCGACGCCGATGAACGACGACAGGCTCTCGACGGCGGGATCCTGCAGGATCACGTCGGCCAGCGCCTGCTGGCGCTCGGCCATGGCGGCGAACGAGACCGTCTGCGGCGCCTCGGAGATGCCGAGGATCACGCCGGTGTCCTGCACCGGGAAGAAGCCCTTCGGCACGACGACGTAGAGGAAGACCGTGCGCGACCAGCGTGGCGACGGCGACCAGCAGCGTCGCGCGTCTGGTGCCGCAGCACCCAGCGCAGCGTCGTGCCGTAGCGCGCGATCGATCGCGGTCGAAGACGCGCTCCGAGCGCGCGATAGAACCGGCCCTGCTGCGCCGTCGGGCGTGTGGCGCAGCAGCTTGCGCGCACATCATCGGCGTCAGCGTCAGCGAGACGACCGCCGAGACCAGGATCGTGACGCTCAGCGTGACGGCGAACTCGCGGAACAGCCGGCCGACGATGTCGCCCATGAACAGCAGCGGGATCAGCACCGCGATCAGCGAGACGGTCAGCGAGACGATCGTGAAGCCGATCTGCTCGCGAGCCCTTGAGCGCGGCCTCGCAGCGGCGACTCGCCCTCCTCGATGTAGCGCGCGATGTTCTCGATCATCACGATGGCGTCGTCGACGACGAAGCCGGTCGAGATGGTCAGCGCCATCAGCGACAGGTTGTTCGAGGCTGTAGCCGAGCAGGTACATCACGCCGAACGTGCCGACGAGCGACAGCGGCACGGCGACGCTGGGGATGATCGGTCGCCGCGAGGTTGCGCAGGAAGAGGAAGATCACCAGCACCACCAGCGCCGACGGTCAGCATCAGCTCGAACTGCACGTCGTCGACCGAGGCGCGGATGGTGGTGGTGCGGTCGGTCAGGACGGTCACCTGGACCGCCGGCGGCAGCGAGGCCGTGAGCTGCGGCAGCAGCGCCTTGATGCGGTCGACGACGTCGATGATGTTGGCGCCGGGCTGGCGCTGGATGTTCAGGATGACCGCGGGCGTCGGTGTTCATCCAGGCCGCCTGCTTGACGTTCTCGGCGTCGTCGACGACGTCGGCGACGTCGGAGAGGCGCACCGGCGCGCCGTTGCGGTAGGCGACGACCAGCGGCGCGATAGTCGTCGCTCGACAGCAGCTGATCGTTGGCGCCGATGGTGTAGGCCTGCTGCGGCGCCGTCGAAGTTGCCCTTCGCCTGGTTGACGTTGGCCTGCGCGAGCGCGGTGCGCAGGTCCTCGAGGCTCAGGCCGTAGGCGGCGAGCGCGGTCGGGATTGGCCTGAACGCGCACGGCCGGCTTCTGGCCGCCGCTGATGCTCACCAGGCCGACGCCGGGCAGCTGCGAGATCTTCTGCGCCAGGCGCGTGTCGGCCAGGTCCTGCACCTTCGACAGCGGCAGCGTCTCCGAGGTGAGCGCCAGCGTCAGGATCGGCGCGTCGGCCGGATTGGTCTTGCTGTAGATCGGCGGGTTCGGCAGGTCGCGCGGCAGGAACGTCGCCGGCGGCGTTGATCGCCGCCTGCACCTCCTGCTCGGCGACGTCGATGTCGAGGTCGAGCGCGAACTGCAGCGTGATCGACCGAGCTGCCGAACGAGCTGGTCGACGTCATCTGCGTTCAGGCCCGGCACCTGGCCGAACTGCCGCTCGAGCGGCGCCGTGACCGACGACGCCATGACGTCCGGGCTCGCGCCCGGGATAGAACGTCAGCGACCTGGATCGTCGGGTAGTCGACCTGCGGCAGCGCCGAGACCGGCAGCTGGCGGTAGGCGACGACGCCGGCCAGCAGGATCGCCGACCATCAGCAGCGAGGTCGCGACCGGCCGCAGGATGAACGAGCCGCGACGGGTTCATGCGCGCGGCGTTGCCGGCGCCGTCGCCGTCCGGCGCCTGCACCTGCACCGCGCTGCCCGGCGCGCAGCTTGTCGACGCCGTCGACGACGACGATGCTCGCCGGCGGCGAGGCCCGACTCGATCGACGGCGTCGCCGCCGGCCGTCGGCCCGACCGTGACCGGGCGCACCTCGACCGTCTGGTCGGCCTTGACGACGTAGACGAACGTGCCCTGCGGGCCGCGCTGGATCGCCGCCGCCGGGCACGATCGACGGCGTCCTTCCGGACGTCGAGCAGCAGCCGCACGTTGACGAACTGGTTGGGGAACAGCGCGTCGTCCTCGTTCGTCGAAGACCGCCTTCAGGCGCGTCGTGCCGGTGGTCGGGTCGATCTGGTTGTCGACGGTGAGCAGCGTCGCCGGTCGCGAGCTTCGTGCTGGCCGGCGCGGTCGTAGGCCTCGACCGGCAGGCGCTCGCCGGCGCGCAGCTTCGTCAGCACCGGCGGGCAGATCGTCCTCGGGAAGGTGAAGAGCACCGCGATCGGCTGCACCTGCGTGATGACGACGCAGGCCGGTCGGGTCGGTGGCGTGGACGATGTTGCCGGCGTCGACCAGGCGCAGGCCGATGCGGCCGCTGATCGGCGCGGTGATGCGGCGTAGGTGAGCTGCAGCTTGGCGTTGTCGATCGGCGCCTGGTCCGACCTTGACGGCGCCCTCGTACTGGCCGACCGGCGCCGCCTGGTCGTCGAACTGCTGCTTGCGCGATGAAGTCCTTGGCGAGCAGCTCGCGGTAGCGCTGCGAGGTTGACGCTGCGCGTCCTTCGAGCTGCGCCTCGTCGCGCGCCATCTGGCCCTCGGCCTGCGTCAGCTGCACCTGGAACGGCGCGGATCGATCTCGGCGAGCAGATCGCCCTCGTGGACGAACTGGCCTTCCTGAAAGGCGACCTTGATCGAGCTGGCCGTCGACGCGGCTCTTCACCGTGACGGTGTTGAAGGCGGTCACCGAGCCGAGCCCCGTCAGGTAGATCGGCATGTCGCCCTGGCGGACCGTCGCCGTCACCACCGGCACGGCGGGCGCCGCGGGGCCGCCCTTCGCGGTCGGGCGTCGACGTCGCGCGAAAGGTAACGATACGCGGCGACGGCGGCGACGATCAGCGACGAGCGCCCACAGCCACCACCGTCGGCGGCGCCGGAGTACGATGGGTGCTGCCGTCCGCGGTCGCGGCTCGACGATCGTGGGGCGGGACGGTGGCGGGGTGCTCGGCTGCATCGTTCGGTGTCCTCAATCCTCGGTGAAGGGCTTCGCGGTCGCTCGCTCGAGCGACGCCAGGGCGATGCGATAGTTGACCAGCGCCTGCACGCGGTTGGCCTCGGCGCTGACCAGCGACGCCTGCGCGTCGGTCAGCTCGATGATGGACCCCGCGCCCGCCGCGTACCGTCCCTCCGCCAACCCGACGTTCTCGCGCGCCTGATACACGAGCTTGTCCGCCACGCGGATGCTCTCGATCGCCTCGCGCACGTTCAGCACCGACTGCCGCACCTCGAGGGTGACGTTCTGCCGCAGCGACTCTTCATTCGCCTCGAGCGTGCGCACGGTGGCCCTCGCCTCGCCGACCTGCGCCGTCGTCAGTCCGCCGTTGAAGATCGAGAGGTTCACCGACGCGCCGAAGTTCCACGTGTTCTGGAGCGGGTAGTTCGACCCGGACCAGATGTACTGCCCGAGCCCGGTGACCTGCGGCAGGTAGTCCTTCTGCAGCGCCGAGATCTCCTGACGGCCTGCCTCGACCTGGGAATGGATGCTCCGCAGCTCGGGGCGGTGCGCGAACGCGTAGTCGAGCGTCGTCGGCGTCGTCGATCGCTTCGGTGGGCTCGTCGAGCACGTCGACGATGTCGAAGTCCAGCGGGTTCGCGAGTCCCATGGTGTTGCGCAGCGTCTCCCGCGCGAGCGCGACGTTGTTGCGGGCGGTGACCTGCGCCCAGCTCGCGCCTGGGCCAGCTGCACCTGCGCCTGGGTGACGTCGAACTTGGGGGCCACGCCGACGTCGTAGCGCCCCTGCGCCAGCGTCAGGTGCTCACCGTTCTGGCGGACGGTCTCGTCGGCGACGCCGCGCAGGCGGTACGCGGCGAGGAGGCCGAAGTAGGACTGCTGCACCGAGAAGATCACGCGTGTCGCGCTGCGTGTCCGCGTCGGCCGCTGCGGACTCGGCCAACGCCTGCGAGCGGTGGATGAGCGCGAGGTTCTGTCCGAAGTCGAAGAGGATCTGCGTGAGGGTGAGGCCGGTCGTGTAGAAGTTGAACTTCTGCGGCGTCTGACCGACGGGGCCCCGCCGTCAGGCTGCTGGCCGTCGCCTTGCGCCGGAAGGCGGAGTAGCCTGCGTCGAGCGACGGCAGGTAGGCGGCGGTGCTCTGCCACACCCGCTCGCGGGCGGCGTCGACGGTCGCCGATGCCGCCATCAGGGTCGGCTGCTGCTGCAGGGCGATGGCGACGCACTCCGCCAGCGTCTTCCGCGGCTCGGTCTCCGCGGACGCGCGCGCCGCGAGCAGGATGCCGAGCAGGAGCGTGACTGCCGTCGCCCGCCTCATGGCCGGGCCCTCCGGCGGCGCACGGGCTGGGCCGGATGCGACCCCGCGCAGGAAGAGGTCGACGACGGTGTCGACGAGCGAGTCGAGGTCGTCGTCGGCGGTGTGGTAGCGGTTCGCGCTGCGCATCATCCCGAACAGCATCTCGGTCGCCATGCGCGAGTCGATGCGGCGCAGGTCCCCCGCCGCGATCGCGCGATCGAGAGCGCCCTGGACGAGGCGCACCAGCTCGCCGCGCTGGCGGAACCACTCGCGGACGTCGGCGTCGGGCTTGTGCTCCTGCTGGTGGATCAGCGCGAAGAACCGGTGCCGGCCCCAGAAGTAGCCGAGCGTGCAGCGGACGATGCGGGCGATCTTCTCGGGAGCGGGGGCCGGCGTGCGGATGACGACCTCGAGCTCGGTCCGCAGCCGCTCGACGCCGTCGAAGGTGACGGCGAGGTACAGGTCGCGCTTGCTGGGAAAGTACCGGTAGAGCGTCCCCTTGCCGACGCCCGACGAGCGCGCGAGGTCGTCCATCTGCACCTCGTGGTAGTCGCGCCGGGTGAAGGTGGACTCGGCCGCGCGGAGGATGCGGTCGCGCAGCCCGGGAATCGGCGGGCGGCCACGGGACGGACGGGGTGGGGCGGGATGGGCCTTCATTGCGACTACTGGCAATACTGACTGGTCAGTCCGAAAATGCCGGGCGCGCGGTCGAGAGTCAACGCCCCCGGGTCCGAGGCCCGCCGCGGTTGACTTCCGGCGCCGCACGGTCGCAAAGGACGTGCATGGCCGAGGAGCAACCGTCCGGCAACGGCACGCTGGTCATCGCGGCCCTCCTGGTGCTCGCGCTCCTCTTCTCCTGCTACTGGATCCTCTCCGTGGTGAACTCGGGCGAGCGGCCGTCGGTCCTGTGGTTCGGGCTGGCGGCGGCGCTCGTGGTCGCCCTCGGGTTCGTCGGCTACGGCTACGGGTACGGCCGCGGCCGGTGAGCCGGCCGTCCGGCTTCGTGACGCGCTTCGCCCCGAGTCCGACGGGGCTGCTGCACCTCGGGCACGCCTACTCGGCGCTCGTCGCCCACGACGCGGCACGGACCGCGGGCGGGCGCTTCCTTCTCCGCATCGAGGACATCGATCGCGCGCGGTCGCGGCCGGAGTTCGAGGCGGCGATCCACGAGGACCTCGCGTGGCTCGGTCTCGACTGGGAGCGCCCGGTGCGGCGACAGTCCGAGCACCTCGCCGAGTACGGCGCGGCGCTCGACCGCCTGGAGTCGATGGGGCTCCTCTACCCGTGCTTCTGCACGCGGCGCGAGATCGAGACCGCGCCTGACGGCGCCGCACGGCCCCGAGGGCGCAGTCTACCCAGGGACGTGTCGCACCCTGACCAGCGACGAGCGCGCGCGACGCCTCGAGGCGGGGCGACCGTTCGCGCGGCGTCTCGACCTCGGACGGGCCCTCGCCCACGCCGGCCCGCTCGATTTCGTCGAGACGGGGGCGACGGTGCGCGTCGACGCCGGTCGCCTGCGGGCGGAGATCGGCGACGTCGTCCTCGCCCGGAAGGACGTGCCCGCGAGCTATCACCTGGCCGTCGTCCACGACGACGCGCTCCAGGGGGTCACGACGGTCGATCCGCGGCGCGGATCTGGCGTTCGCGACCCCGCTGCATCGTGTGCTGCAGGCGCTGCTCGGCCTTCCCGCGCCCGAGTACCGCCATCACCGGCTCGTCGTCGACGCGGACCGGCCGGCGGCTCGCCAAGCGCGACGAGGCGGCGACGCTCCGGGCGCTCCGCGCGGCCGGCGTGACCGCGGCCGAGGTCCGGAACCGCCTCGCAGCAGGGGAGGGGCTCGGCCCTTGACCGTCCGTGGGCGACCGTGATCCCGTGGCGCAGGTTTCCCATGGGCTCGACGGTGCGTAGGCGCCGCATCATCGCGCTGCTCGTCGCCGCGATCGCGGCTTGGCCCTCTGCGATCCACGCGCGGAAGCCGAAGCCCACGCCGTGCCCCGCGGCGCCCTACGTCGTGCGCGACGCCCCGTTGCTCGGCAGCGCTGCGGGTCCGGGTCCGGACCGGATCGTCCTCGATGCCGCGCACGTGGCGATCGCGAGCGGCTGCGCCCCACAGGCGGTGAAGCGCAAGACGTCGCGCCGCGGAACCACCCTCAGCGCGACGTGGGCGAGCTGCGTCGGCGTCGGCGGGCAAGGTGCGGCTGAAGGCGCGCATCGACGCGGCCTGCCGCGTCATGACGGGCACGCTCGTGGCGAAGAAGGCACGGCCGCGGCTCAAGCCGTCGCTTCTCCGCCGGGCTCGAGCAGTGCGACGTGGCGGGCGGCGACTGTGGCGCAGCCACCACGACGGTCCGCTACTGCGACTTCGTGCCGGGCATGTCGGTGGTGGCGACGATGCCGCCCGACGTCGTGCAACCGCCTGCGACCACGACCACGACGCTGCCGCCGCTCCCGTCGGCGACGATCGTTCCCGCCCGCCACGACGCAGGCCCAGGAGGCCATCTTCACCGCCATCCACGGCACCGTCACGCAGAACTACGTGTACCCCGACTTCCGTGGCCGGGACTGGAGCGCCATCGGTGATGCGTACGCCGCGGTGATCCAGCAGGGGCTCACCGACGCCGACTTCTACCGTCGTGATGAAGCGGATGATCGCCGAGCTGGGCGACGACCACTCCCACTACATGACGCCGCAGGAGGTGGCGGACGAGGCGGCGGAGGCGGCGGCCGGGCGCGAACTTCGTCGGCATTGGTGTCAGTGCGATTCCGCGTTCCGAGCACCGGGGCGGCCATCGTGCTGGTCACGTTCCCCGGCAGCCCCGCGCGCGAGGCGGGCCTCCGGCCGCACGACCTCCTCCTGACCGTCGACGGGCAACCCGTCTACGACGCCAACGGGAACACACCGCTCCGCGGCGTGGAGAACACGCAGCTCGCAGCTCGCCTTCCAGCGACCGGGTGAAGCGGTGCGCACGATCACCCTCACGCGGCGGCGCGTCACCGGCTTCACCCCGATCGACGCGTGCGTCGTGCCGACCACGCGCATCGGCTACGTCCTGCTGCCCACCTTCCTCGATCCGATGATCGACGATCAGCTGGGCGACGCGCTCGCGCGCATGACCGCCCCGGGGCCGCTCGACGGCCTCGTGCTCGACAACCGCGAGAACGGCGGCGGCAGCTCGACCGTCGCGCTGCCCACCCTCGGCTTCTTCACCAGTGGGGTCCAGGGGCGGCTGGTGACCCAGACGTCGTCGACCGACTTCGCCGTCACGGCGAACGACGTGGGTGGTTCGCAGGCCGTGCCGCTGGTCGTGCTCGCCGATCACGACAGCGTCTCGTTCGGCGAGATCGTCACCGGCGTGCTGCAGCGGTCCGGTCGTGCACGCGTCGTCGGTGGCACGACACGCGGCAACGTCGAGCTGCTGCGCGCGCACGATTTCACCGACGGCTCGCGCCTCTGGATCGCCACGTACAGCTTCGCGCCGAACGGGCTTGCCGCCGGGTGTGTGGGAGGGCGTCGGCATCGTCCCCGACGTGCCGATCCCGACGCGCTGGGATCTGTTCACCGAAGCGACCGATCCGGCGCTGGCGCAGGCGGTCAGCCGCGGTGCAGAGCGGCGCGGCGTCCGCGACGCGCGTTCCGGCGTCCGTCGCACCGCTGCGCCCCATGGCGCCGATGCCGGAGCTGCGCTCCCGGCGGCTGAGCCCCGGCTCCGGCTGAGCGGCGCTCGCGGCCCCAGCGTCCAGCGCGGTGGACGACGAAGCGGCCGCTCGGGCAGGGCGATCGCTTCGGCTTCAGAGGGAGCAGCGCGCCCATTGGCATCGCGCAGTGACGTGGCATGCTGCTCCCCCGGACCCGGGGGGTGGAGGAATACGACAGCTCGGCAAAGATGGTCGTCGTCATACCGGCCGCGGCCCCCACGCTCTGTCTTAGCGTATGCGGTTCGAGTGCCGCTTCGTCGTTGACACTGTCGAGGCGGGCATGGGAGCCTCGCCCGCGTCTCGCAGTCGGACATCCTGCCGGCTGGCGAACGACTGGGGAGGGTCCACATGAGGTACGGATTCGGTGCTCTCGCGGTCGCGTTGCAGCTGGCCATAGTGCTCGGCTGGCAGGTCGACCGCGCTGCGGCCCAGGTCACCGAAACCTATCTCTTCCGCGACTCGTTCGAACCGATCGAAGGTGCGGGCGACGTGCTGGTCCCGGTGTCGAACGGCACCGGCACGATCGTCACGAGTGGAGCGAGCTTTCTCGACGGCGCGTTTGTGACGGAAACCATCAGCGCGTCCGCATGCGCCACGACGCCAACCATCCGGGCATGGTCGTTCCCAGTGACGGCCGGGCTGCGTTACGCGAACGCGACTCCCAACGTCGTGACTGGGGCGTACTCGATCTCGATGTTGATGCGATACAACCCGATGGACGCGGGGTATGCGCGCCTCATCGACTTCTCCAACTCCACGCTCGACACCGGCATCTACAAGCTCGGCAACGGCGTGAGCTTCTTTCCCGTCGGGACCTTCGCCGCGGGCTCCTTCGTCACCAACCAGGACGTCTTTGTGACGATCACGCGCAGCGCGGCGACCAAGCTGGTGTCGCTCTACATCAACGGCGTGGCGGCGGGGACCTACACCGACACCGGCGATCTGTACGCACCGAGCGCGACCGTGCTGTAACTTTCTCATGGACAACACCACCGGCAGCGCGGCGATCGGCGAGACCGATCCCGGCGTGATCGCATATCTCCAGGTCCGCGACACGCCGATGAGTCCCGAGGAGGTGGCGGCCAGCCTGCAGGTGATCTGCGATGCCGTCTCCTGCGGTGACGGGCTCGTTGCCGGAGATGAGACGTGCGACGACGGCAACACGAACTTCGGCGACGGCTGTTCCGCCGCGTGCGCCGTCGAGGCGTGCTGGCAGTGCAGCGGCGTGCCCTCATCCTGCACGCCGCTCGCGGCCAACACGGCGTGCCCGTCGGACGGCGACCCCTGCACCGACGACGTCTGTGACGGCGCCGGCACGTGCGGCGTGGGCACCTGCGCGCCGCCGTCCACCACCACGACCTCGAGCACGACCTCGACGACCCCGAAGGCGACGACGACCTCCACCTCCACGACGACCCCACCAGTCGGGTGCGGGGGCTCGTCCGCTGGGACGTCGTACGACACCATCATCTGCCGCCTCGACGCCCTGCTCGCCCGCGTGCGAGCGGAACCCCGCCTCGGTACCTTCCAGTCGAAGAGCTGTACGGAGCCTGACGCAGGCCGAAACCCGGATCAAGGCGGCGCGCTCGGCCACCAGCTCGAAGAAGGCACGGAAGCTGCTCCGGCAGGCGGCGAAGGCGCTCTCGCAGTATGCGCACCGGCTCGGTAGCCTGACGGCACGGAAGAAGCTCGATGCTGCGGTGCAGCGGACTTCCAGAATGCAGGTCAGCTGATCGCGCCCGACGTGCAGACGTTGCGCTCGCAGGTGTAGCCCCGCAACGGTTGACAGCAGGTCCATCGGCGAGGCCAACTCCCCGGAATGGGAGTCCCTGGTCGCGGCTTCTCGAGGGAACGGTCGGCGGTGACACGCTGAACCTCAGCGAGCCCGACAAAATCCCACGCCGTTGATGGTCTGGAACGGTTCGTGAGCGCGACGGGTCGAGGGGTATTGATCGCGGGCGCCGGGCCGGTCGGGATGACGATGGCGATGGCGCTCCGGCGCCGCGGCGTCGACGTCCGCATCGTCGACCGGGCGGCCGCGCGCACCGACAAGTCGAAGGCGCTGGTGCTGTGGCCGCGGACGCTGGAGCTGCTCGACATCCAGGGCTGCGTGCACCCGTTCCTCGCCGCCGGGCATCGAGGGGCGGGGCGCGCACATCCGCGCCAACGGTCGCGAGCTGGTGCACGTGCGGCTGGACACCGCGCGCAGCGTGTATCGCTACGCCCTGATGATCCCGCAGAGCGAAACCGAGCGCGTGCTCGAGGAGCAGCTCGCCGCCCTCGGACTCCACGTCGAGCGCTGCGTCGAGCTGACGTCGTTCACGCAGGACGGCGACGGCGTGACGGCGACGCTCCGCGGCGCCGACGGGCGCACCGAGACGCTGCGCGCGGCGTATCTGCTCGGCTGCGACGGCGCGCACAGCACCGTGCGGCACACGCTCGGCACGCCGTTCGAGGGGAGCACGCTGCCGTCGGACTGGATCCTGGCCGACGTCCGCCTCGACGGCGACCTGCCGCGGGACGAGCTGACGATCGCGTGGCAGCCCGACGGCATCCTGGCGCTGTTTCCCATCGTCGACGGTCGGTTCCGCATCGTCGCCGACGTCGGCCTGGCGCCGTCCGAGACCGGCCCGCCGCCGTCGCTGGAGGAGGTGCAGGCGTTGCTCGACGCGCGCGGTCCCGCGGGGCTCCGCGCGCACGATCCCTTCTGGCTGAGTCGCTTCCGCATCAACGAGCGGAAGGTGAAGGACTACCGCCACGGCGCGCGTCTTCCTCGCCGGCGACGCGGCGCACGTCCACAGCCCCGCGGGCGGGCAGGGCATGAACACGGGCATGCAGGACGCGTTCAACCTGGCGTGGAAGCTGGCGATGGTCTGGCACGGGGAGGCGAAGCCCGCGCTGCTGGACAGCTACTCGCCGGAGCGCAGCGCGATCGGCGACCAGGTGCTGCGCAACGCCGGACAGATGACGGCGGTGGCGCTCCTGCGGAACCCGATCCTGCAGGAGCTCCGCAACCTGGCGGCCGGCGCGCTCGGTCGCATCGCCGTCCTGCGACAGCCATCGTCGACCAGCTCACCGAGGTCGACCTGCACTATCCCGTGAGCCCGCTCACGGAGAGCCCGCGCGGGGCCGCCCGCCATCCCGCCAGCGGCCACCGCGCGCAGGACGTGGCGCTGACGTCGACCGAGGATGGCGCCACGCGACTGCACGAGAGGCTCGCGTGCGGGCGCTTCGCGGTCCTGTCGGTGGATGCGCCGCGCGTCGATCTGCCGCTCGACGTGGGTCGGATCGCGGTCGCGGCGAGCGCCGATCCCGACCCCAACTACGACCCGGGACACGTCTACGTGATCCGTCCCGACGCCTACGTGGCGCTGAGCGCGCGGAGCGACGACACCCGGCCCATCGTGGAGGCGCTGCGCCGCGTGGCGGCGTGAGCGTACCCGACATGGTCGTGCCCGAGTGGATCGGCGACTACCGCCGGGAGTGGATCCGCCCCGACGTCGTCGCGGGGCTCACCACGGCGGCGGTCGTGATTCCGAAGGCCATGGCCTACGCCACCATCGCGGGCCTGCCGGTGCAGGTCGGCCTCTACACGGCGCTGGTGCCGATCGTCATCTATGCGGTGCTCGGGACGTCGCGGCCGCTCAGCGTGACCACGACGACGACGCTGTCGATCCTGGCGGCGGCGGCCCTGGGCGAGGTCGCCCCGGGCGGAGACACGGCGTCGCTGACGGCCGCGTGCGCGACATTGACGTTGCTCGTCGGCGCCGTGCTCGTGGTGGCCGCGATCCTGCGGCTCGGCTTCGTGGCGAATTTCATCTCCGAGCCGGTGCTGGTCGGCTTCAAGGCGGGGATCGGACTGGTCATCGTCCTGGACCAGATCCCGAAGCTACTGAACCTGCACTTCCCCAAGGGATCGTTCCTGCACAACCTCCACGCGATCGTCGCCGGGATTCCCGAGACGTCGCTGCCGACGCTGGCCGTCGGCGCCGGAACGATCGCCCTCCTGGTGGCGATGGAACGCCGCGTCCCGCGCCTGCCGGCGCCGCTCGTCGCGGTCGCCGGCGGCATCGCCGCCACGAGTCTGCTCGGCCTGCAGGCCCTCGGCGTCGGGACGGTGGGCCACGTTCCAACCGGGCTGCCGTCCCTCGTCGTGCCGCGGCCCGAGCTGATCGCTGGGCTGTGGCCGGCCGCGCTCGGCATCGCCCTCATGAGTTTCACCGAGACGATCGCCGCGGGGCGGGCGTTCGCGGAAGCCGGTGAGCCGCGGCCACAGGCGAACCAGGAGCTCCTGGCGACCGGTCTCGCGAACGCCGGCGGGGCGTTCCTGGGGATCATGCCGGCCGGTGGCGGCACGTCGCAGACCGCCGTGAACCGCCTCGCGGGGGCGCGCACGCAGCTGGCGGCGCTGGTCACCGCCGCGGCCACGGTGTTGACGATGGTGCTGCTCGCCCCACTGATCGGCCTGATGCCGCAGGCCACCCTGGCCGCCGTCGTCATCGTCTACTCGATCGGGCTGATCCAGCCCGCGGAGTTCCGGACGATCCTCGGCGTCCGCCGCACCGAGTTCCTGTGGGCGGTCGTCGCCGTCGTCGGGGTCGTCCTGCTCGGCACGCTGCAGGGGATCCTCGTCGCCATCGTCGTCTCGCTCGTAGCGCTCGCGCACCAGATGGCCGACCCTCCGGTGCACGTGCTCGGTCGCAAGCCGGGAACCAACGTGTTCCGGCCCCGGTCCGCGGAGCACCCCGAGGACGAGAGTTTTCCCGGCCTCCTCATCCTGCGGCCGGAAGGGCGGATCTTCTTCGCCAACGCGGAGCGCATCGGGGAGAAGATGCGACCGCTCATCGAAGCGGCGACGCCGAAGGTCGTGGCGCTCGACCTGAGCGGCGTCTTCGACCTCGAGTACACGGCACTCAAGATGCTGACGGAGGCCGAGAAGCAGATGCGCGAGCGCGGCGTGGCGGTGTGGCTCGTCGGCCTCACCCCCGAGGTGCTCGCGATGGTCCAGCGCTCGCCCCTGGGCGCCACGCTCGGCCGCGAGCGGATGTGCTTCAACCTGGAGCAGGCGATCGCGCGGTATCAGGCTCTCGCGACCGCCGCCGGGTGAGGTGACGGAATGTCGTAGGCTACGCGCGTAGCCATACGTGCGTGACAATTCGGGATTCCTTCCCCTCGGAGGCCCCTCTACCAATGAACCATGAGTGCCCACTTCGAGTCCCTGGCGATGCGATCGTCGGCCGTTCCGGTTGTCGGCCTCGGCCGGCCGCGTCGCCCCCTCGTGCCGTGCGCGCCCCCGGTCGCGGAGCCCTACCGCGTGCTGCGCGAGCGCCTGCGCGCCACCGCCGACGGACAGCCCCTGCAGGCGATCGTTTTCGCAGGGTGCCAGGGAGGCGAGGGGACCACCGAGATCGTCGAAGACTTCGGCGAGTCGCTGGCGCGATCCGGTCTCAAGGTCCTGTTGCTGGACATCGAAGGAGGGCGTGTCGCCAGGGCGGGCCCGACCCATCTGATGCAGCTGGTCGCGCGCGACGGACGCGACGAGCGCGAGGTCGTGGCCAGCCAGCCCCCGTGCCACGACAAGGAGCAGTTCTACCGTTCGGCGGAGCTGGCGTCGTGGTTGGCGAGGCAACGGGAGCGCTACGACTACATTCTCTTCGTGGCGCCTCCCATCGGGCGCCTCGCCGACGGTACGCTCCTCGGTCGCCTCTGCGACGGCGTCGTGATCGTCGTCGCGGCGGGTGCGACGCGCCGCGAGGCGATGAGCCGCGCGCGAGAGCAGCTCGACCGGAGCGGGGTGAACGTCATCGGGGCCGTGTTGAACGGGGTTCGGGACGAGGTTCCCGCACTGCTCCGTCGCTACGTGTCGGCAGCATGAGCGTCACCGCGCCAGTGTTCCGTCGCCGGACCGTTCTCGCGCTCCTCAAGCTCGCGGACCTCGGGGTCGTGAGCTGCGCCTTCGTCGTCGCCCTGTGTCTGGCGTTGCCGGGGCGCCACGGCTGGAGGATCCTGCAGACGCCCGTGACGATCCGCGACGTGCTCTTCATGCTCGCCTATGCGGAGTACTGGCAGCTCGTGATGCAGGGCTTCGGCCTGTACCGCTCCCACCGCCTGGCGCCGCTCGCTCGCGAATGGCGCCACCTCGGGCTCGCGGTGCTCGTGGGCACCGCACCGGTCACGCTCTTCGGCGGTGCGATGCACCTCGAGTTCACCTCGCAGGCTCTCTTCGCCTACTTCCTCGTCCTGGCATTTGTCGGCCTCGCGACGGAACGGTTCGTCCTCTTGGCGCTGGCACGTGGGCTCCGGCGGCGCGGACACGATCTCCGGAACGTCATCGTCGTCGGCCACGGCGACGGGGCGCTGCAGATGGCGGGCCGTCTCGCGCATCGCGCCGACCTCGGCTACCGGATCGTCGACGTGGTCGAAGTCGATGGCCTGCAGGAGAACATCGGGCAGGCCGAGGTCCTCGACCGCGTCTCCGCACTCCTCGCCAGCCATGCGATCGATGAGGTCTTCGTCTCCGTGCCGCTCGACACCGGGCAGCCGCTGCTGCGGGCCATCGTCCCGCTCTGCGAAGAGCAGGGCATCACGCTGCGGGTCGTGTCCGGCGTCGCCGACCTGATTCTCGCGCGTGCCCAGGTCGACGAAATCGACGGACAGCCGGTCATCACCATCTTCACCGGTCCACCCGACTCGGTCCTCCTCATGGCGAAGCGTCTGATCGACATCGGCATCGCATCGCTCGCGCTCGTCTTGTCGGCGCCGATGATGCTGCTCACCACGATCGCGATCCGGCTCGACTCGCGGGGCCCGGCGGTCTTCGCGCAGGAGCGCGTCGGGTTCAGCCGCCGGCCGTTCAAGTTCTACAAGTTCCGCACGATGGTACTCGACGCCGAGGCACGCCAGGCGGATCTCGAGTGCCTGAACGAGGCGCAGGGGCCGGTCTTCAAGATCCGCAACGACCCGCGCATCACCCGTGTCGGACGATGGATCCGGCGGCTCAGCATCGACGAGCTGCCGCAGCTCTTCAACGTGCTGACGGGAGACATGAGCATCGTCGGGCCGCGCCCGCTTCCGGTGCGGGACGTCGCGCGCATCGACGTGCTCGCCCACCGGCGTCGCTTCACGATCAAGCCGGGCATCACGTGCCTGTGGCAGGTGAGCAGTCGCGCACCGAGCTTCGACGACTGGATCAAGACCGACATGGAGTACATCGACAACTGGTCGCTGGGGCTCGACTTCCAGATCATGATGAAGACGATCCCCGCGGTGTTGAGCGGCCGTGGCGCGTACTAGCTTGCGACTACGCGCGAAGGGGTGCGTGCGTAGAAGTGCGGGGATTGCGCACCTGGCGGCGCTGATGTGGAACCATCGATGAGTTCCGGTCCGGTCCCCGCCCCGGCGTGGGTCGCTCGGCGGAGCGGCCCACGCCCCCCGTCTCCCGAGGGCGCGTAGTACTACGCGCGCACCCACACGCACGTAGGAGTTCGGGATTCTCTCGGTCTCCCACCGCTGCTACCAGCGAGTCAGGTGACTTCGGAGCCTGAGAGGGAGGATCGGCGTTGGTAGATGGACGAGCGCTCGCGTTGCAACCAAGCAAGAACGGGGGGTCCGACGCGACGGTCCCCGAGGCGCAGAGAGGGAACTTCCTCGCCCCTTCCGGGATCGATCTTCTCGAGCGGACCCCCGCGCTACGGGCAGAGCAGCGCCTGCTGCTCGCGGTGCTCGAGGAGGCCGTGCGCACCTTCCAGCGCTACCTCGACGGGGAGGGGCGTCGAAGCCGGCGACTCTTCCGCGAAGTCGAGGCGTGGTTCGCGTCCGACGACCCGACGTTCCCCTTCTCGTTCGTGCCGCTCTGCGACGCCCTCGGCCTCGACCCCTCCTACGTGCGCTCGGGGCTCCGGCGATGGCGGGCCTCGCATCGGTTCCCGATCCGGACCGTCTACCGCCTCAGACGCCCGGCGGTGAACCGCGAGGTCGGAGGCGGCCTTGGTGGGATGCTGGCCCTGCGTGACCGATGACGCTCCGTCATGGTAGGCGCGGAAGCCATGGGAGGGGCCGATCCGGTAACGCCCGCACTCCCCTCGGCTGAGGGGGCGCGGCCGGCGCTGCCGGTTATCGCCGGCATCGGCGCATCAGCCGGGGGACTCGACGCGCTCAAGCGATTCTTCGGCGCGATGCCGGCAGACAGCGGCATGGCATTCGTGCTGGTGCAGCACCTGGACCCGAGCCACGGAAGCCTGCTGGCCGAGCTGATCGCACGGTGTACGCGGATGCCGGTGGTTCAGGTGGATACGGCGATGCCCGTCGAGGCGGACCACGTCTACTGCATCCCTCCCGGCCGATACCTCGGCATCAGTGAGGGCAGGCTCCGGCTCACCGCGCCAGCCGAGACGGCCAGCGTCCGCATGCCGATCGATCTCTTCCTGCGCACGCTGGCGGAGACCGCAGGCGAGCGCGGGATCGGAATTCTCCTCTCCGGCACCGGCACCGACGGCACGATCGGCCTCCGGGCGATCAAAGCGACGGGTGGCATGACGGTCGTACAGGACCCGGGCACCGCCGAGCACGACGGGATGCCGCGCAGCGCGATCGTCGCGGGTGCTGCGGATCACGTCGTGCCTCCGGAGCAGATGCCCCAGGTCCTGCTCGACTACCTGCGGTCGCCCGCGCGCGGCGCGCTCCCCGGCATGGCGGTCGAACGCGATCACCTGAACGAGATCCTGACCATCATCCGTGAGCGGACGAAGTTCGACTTCCGCAGCTACAAGCGCAGCACGCTCGAACGTCGCATCGGGCGTCGGATGAGGCTCCGGCACGTCGAGCATCTCGCCGACTACGGACGAATGCTGACGAACGAGCCGCAGGAGGCCGCGGCGTTGTTCCAGGACCTCCTGATCAGTGTCACGAGCTTCTTCCGCGACCCCGAGGCATGGCGGCTCCTCCAGGAGAAGGTGCTCCGGCCGTTGGTGCAGGGAAGGGCCGCCAGCTCGGCGCTGCGCGTGTGGGTGGCCGGTTGCGCCACGGGTGAGGAGGCCTACTCCGTCGCCATGCTGCTCATCGAGGAGCTGCGAGCCGCTCAGAAGACTTGCCCCCTACAGATATTCGCGTCCGACGTCGATGGGGCTGCGATCGACTTTGCCCGCGCCGGCATCTACCCGCAGGGCATCGTCAACGACGTGTCGGCGGAGCGACTGCGCCACTTCTTCGTCCCGGAGGGCTCCTGCATTCGCGTCGAAAAGGAGCTGCGCGAGTCGGTGGTGTTCGCACGACAGAACCTGCTGGTGGACCCGCCGTTCTCCCGGATCGACCTGATCTGCTGCCGCAACATCCTCATGTACCTCGAGCCGGACGCACAGAAGCGAGTCGTCGCGCTCCTGCATGCAGCGCTCGTCGAGGGCGGGCATCTCTTCCTGGGGAGTGCCGAGACGATCGGGCAAGCGGCCGACCTGTTCGAGGAGGTGTCGAAGAAGTGGCGAATCTACCGGCGGGTGGGGCCGACGCGGCACGACCTGTTGCACCTGCCCCCTCGAGCGGAGTCCGTCCCGGAGCGACCGGTCGTGCCGCCCCGGCGTCCGGACTCGGTCGAATCGGCGCGCTCGCGCAGGAGCTGCTGCTCGAACGCTTCGCGCCTGCATCCGTGCTCGTCAATCGCCGGTACGAGATCCTGTACTTCGCGGGGCCGACGCAGGACTATCTGGTCCAGCCGACCGGCGTCCCCACGCAGGACCTGATGGCTCGCGTGCGCGAGGGGCTACAGGCGAAGCTGCGCCGCGCGATCCGTACGGCGATCGACGACGACCGGCGCACCGTCGTCACCGGCGCGCGCGTGCGGCGCGGCGACCTCGGACACCGGGTGACGATCACGGTGGAGCCGGTCAAGGGGCGCCGCGAGACCGAGGGGCTGCTGCTGGTGTCGTTCGCGGACGAGCCCCAGCGTGCACCAGCCGGGGCGGACGTCGCGACCGCCGCCGGGTGAGCGCGAGGAGCCGGTCGTCCGGCAGCTCGAGCACGAGCTCAAGACGACGCGGGACGACCTGCAGGCCTCCATCGAGGACCTCGAGAGCTCGAATCAGGAGCTGAAGGTCGCCAACGAAGAGATCATGTCCGTCAACGAGGAGCTACGCTCCACCAACGAGGAGCTCGAGACCTCCAAGGAGGAGCTGCAGTCCCTCAACGAGGAGCTGAACACCGTCAACACGCAGCTTCAGGAGAAGGTCGCCCTGCTGGAGGGGGCGAACAACGACCTGGACAACCTGCTGACCAGCACCAACATCGCGACCATCTTCCTCGACCGTAGCTTTCGCGTGCGGCGGTTCACGCCGTCCGCGACCCGGCTCTTCAACCTGATCGCCGCGGACGTGGGGCGCCCGATCGGCGACGTCACCCAGCGCTGCGTCGACCCCACCCTCCTCCCGGACGCCGAGGCGGTGCTCACCCGACTGGTCCCGATCAGCAAGGAGGTCCAGGGGCACGACGGCCGGTGGTACGTCCGGCAGGTGCTACCCTATCGTACGCACGACAACCGGATCGAGGGGGTCGTCATCACCTTCTCGGACGTCGCCGCCGAGGCGCTTCAGGAGGCGCGGCTCTATGCCGAGGCCATCGTGGACACCGTACGCGAGCCGTTGCTGGTGCTGGACGCCGAGCTTCGCGTGCAGTCGGCGAACCGGGCCTTCTACCAAACGTTCCGGCTCTCGCCGGAGGCCACGGTCGGCCGGCTGATATACGAGATCGGCGACGACCAACTGGATATCCCGAGCCTCCGGACGCTGCTCGGCGAGATCCTCTCCGACAAGGACGGGCGCCGGAACATCGAGATCGAGCACGACTTCGCGAAGATCGGCCGGCGGGTCATGCTGTTCCACGCGCGAACCCTCGCCCGTGGCGGGGGCCGTCCGGACCTGATCCTGCTGGCCGATCGAGGACGTCACCGAGCGCCAACGGGCCGAGCATCTGCTTCGCGAGGCCGACGCGATGACCCGCGTCGGCGTGCAGAGCGCCGTGGATGGGGTCATCGCCCTCGACGAGCGCGGGACGATCCACTCGTTCAACCCGGCCGCCGAGCGGATATTCGGCTACGGCGCCGGAGAGATCATCGGCGAGAACGTCCGAGTGCTGGTGCCCGCGACCGAGTACGAGGAGAATCGGGCCAAGCTGGCAGATTACCTGCGGCCCGGTGGGAACAGGTTCACGGGAGTCGCCTGGGAGATCCGTGCCCGGCGGAAGAACGGGACGCTCTTCCCCCTGGACCTCCACGTCAGCGAGTTCGACGACACCGCCGGGCGCCGGTTCGTCGGCACGGTCCGCGACGTCACCGAGCGCAAGCTGGCGGAGGAGCAGGTCCGGCGGCGTCAGGCGGAGCTGGCACACGTGCTGCGGGTGGCGACCGTCGAGCGTCTGGCGGCGGGACTTGCGCACGAGCTCAATCAGCCGCTCTCCGCGATCGCCAACGACGTCGAGGCATGCGCGACCCACGTCCGCTCGGGGAAGCGGGAGCCGAAGCGCTTGCTGGCGCTGCTCGAGAGCGCCGGCGCCGAGGCACTGCGAGCCGGCGAGATCGTGCACCATCTCCGGATGTTCGTGCAGCGGGCGGAACCGCGGTTCGAAGTGATGGATATCGGGGAGGTCGTGCGCCACGGGATCCACTGGCTAGCGCGGGAAATGGAGCACGAGAGGATATCGCTGCAGCTCGAGATTGCGCCGCCCCTACTGGTTCGCCTCGACCACGTCCAGATCGAGCAGGTCCTGGTGAACCTCTTGCAGAACGCGATCGACGCGATCGTCCAGGCAGGAGGCGAGACGCGGGAGATCCGGGTCCGGGTGTCGCCGGGTCCCGAGGCGACGGCCGAAGTGATGGTCGAGGACACGGGCACTGGCCTTACCGCGGGGGCGACCGAGCGATTGTACGAACCCTTCTTCACGACCAAGGCGAAGGGCATGGGGCTGGGGTTGGCCATCTGTCGGACCATCGTGGAGATGCACCACGGGCGGTTGTCGGTCGGCCCGCGAGCCTCCGGTCCAGGGCACCACGGTGTGCCTGGCCCTGCCGCTCGATGGCGTCCCCGGTGCTGGCGGGCCGCCGGCATGACGGCGAGGCCGACGGTCTTCGTGGTGGACGACAACGCGGGCGTTCGGACGTCGCTGCAGGCGCTCTTCGAAGCGGCGGGCTTGCGGGTCGTGACCTTCGCGTCGAGCACGGAGTTCCTCGCCGCCTTCGACGCGGGACGCCCGGGCTGCCTGATTCTGGACGTCCGGCTCCGGGGCGACAGCGGCCTGGACCTGCAGGACGAGCTCCGCCGCCGTGGTGCGATGCTGCCCATCATCGTCATGACCGGCTATGCCGACGTGGCCACCTCGGTCCGCGCGCTCAAGGGTGGCGCCGTCGATTTCCTGCGGAAGCCCGTGCCTCCCAAACAGCTCGTCGAGCGCGTCCGCGGCGCCATCGAGGTCGATCGGATCGCCCGCCAGTTGGCCGAGCGGCGCTCCGACGTGACGGACTGCATCGCCCGACTCACCGCACGCGAGCGTGAGGTCATGGACCTGATGGCGGTAGGGAACAGCTCCAAGGAGATCGCGGTCTCGTTGAAGATCAGCGTGCGGACGGTCGAGGGGCACCGCCGCGTCGTGCTCAGGAAGATGGGCGTCGCCTCCGCCGCGCAGCTCGCGCGCTCCGTCGCGCGGCTCGATCGAGACTAGATTCACGACGGGTCGCGCACGTAGACCTACGCGCGTGGGAGTCCCGGATACGTGGCCTTCCACGGTGCTGCTACAAGAATCGCATGAACCTCGTGCTGCTCGTCCTGCTGATCATGCTCGTCGTGGGTGCCCTGCCAACGTGGGGATACCACTCGTTCGGGTACGCGCCGTCCGGAATCGGCGGCGTTGTCCTCCTCGTCCTGCTGGTGATGCTGTTGACGGGTCGCCTCTGAAGGGAGCCGCGACCGCAGCGGCACCGGATCCCCGGACGACTCCTGCTGCTGAACGTCGACGTCCCTCGTCCCCGAGGAGCGCGCACTAGTACGTGCGTAGTGTCACGATCTGCCGGCATCGGTACGCATCCTGTATTCCAGTAGTGTGTCTTGCACCCACCGTTTCGGTCGACGAACCGCAATCATGGCCTTGGCCGCGACGCTGTGCGCAGGGCACGCGTGTTCGTCATGGGCCGACCCACCGATCGCCGCCCTCGGGCGTGTCCCGGTCTGCGGAGACCAGGGAGACGGCACGGCGCAGCTGAGGTGCCCTGACCTGGTGCCGATTCGGGACATCGAGATATTCCACGTGCCGGGCCAAGGACCGGTCGATCTCACGTTCGACTTCGTGTTCGCAGAGGCGGCAGCACGCAACGAGCTCAGGTTCTTCCGGGTCGACGACCTGAACGGTACGGTCGGACGTCGGAGCCCCGCAGAGACCGGCTACATGGCGGCTGCGCTGGCACGTTCGGCGATGGTCTTCGCGGGAGGGGTGGACCCGACCGTCGCCGATATGACCCTGACCGCGACAGGAGGGGACCTGTTGGTCTTCTTCATCGTTCACGCCGGTAGCCTCGCGGATCTTCTGGCGTCGAACCCGACCAACGATCCCGACAAGCTCCCGCTCGCCTTCTTCTCGCTCAGTCGTCTGAATCCGGACCCGGGCACCCGGTTCGGCGGTGACCATCTCGTCGGGTTCGAGAGCTCGACGACACAGACCACCCAGTTCGCCTTCGAGGACCTGAGCGCCTTCAGCGACTGGGACTTCGACGACCTGGTCTACGACGTGTCGGTCCGTCTCGAGCGGCCTCCGTGCGACGGGCCCGATACGGACGGCGACGGGATCGTCGACTCCTGTGACACCTGTCCGCTGGTCGCCGATCCCGAGCAGCGCGACACCGATCGCGATTTCGTGGGCGACGCGTGCGACAACTGCCTGCGCGTCCCGAACTTCGGACAGGACGACGCGGACGGGAACGGGCGCGGCGACGCGTGCAGCATCGAAGTGTGCGACGACGGTCGGGACAACGACGGCGATGGACTCGTCGACGGCGCGGACCGGGCGTGCCCGACCCTTCACATCGAACGGGTATCCCAACCGATCACCGGCGCACGGGTCGGGAAGGCGGTCGTGGTGACCGGCACCGGATTCGTGGGTGCCCGGGGAACGCTCGAGGTCGGCCGGATGGTGGCGGCCGTCAAGACCTGGGGGGCGAGGCAGGTCAGCTTCAGGGTGCCGCAACTCGCCGCCGGGGTGTACCCCGTCCAGGTCGCCCGCGGCGCCGAGAGGAGCGATCGGGCGGACGTCTTCGTTCCGGGCCTGCGTCGACTCGGCCTCAGGCGAACACTGCGCATGCTCACCCAACTGCTCGGCGACACGTCGTGGTGGGGCGTCTACATGGGTGACCTCTCGCAAGAGGGGGACTTGGTCAATCCGTTCCGCCTCCGCGAAGCCCTCCAGGGCGGCGACGCCGCCCAGTCCGAGTTCGTCATCGCGGCGATCCGTGCCATCGATGCGACCCGCTATGGCACCTCCGCCGACGAGCGCCGCGCGACGGTACGCGCCTTCGGTGAGTGCGGGCGGCGCTACCTGTTGCAGATGCCCGACGACATGCTCGATCGGAATCTGGCCTGCACCACGTATCGCGGCGCGACGGCGCGCTTCCGCCTCCTGCCGGTGGACGTGCAGCTCCGGATATTGAACGGTCCTGCCGAGCCCGGCGCCATGCGCTGCTTTGCCGAGTCGCCCTACTACCAGGAGTGTCGCGATGCCCTGCGCGCACTGGGCGTCGCGGAGCCGGCGCTCACGACGCTCGGCTTCTGACTGATCAGGACGGTGGCGGATGTCTGGGAAGATCCACGGTGAAGATGCATCCGGTGCCCGGGAGATTGTGCACGTGAATCCTGCCACCGTTCTCTTCGACGGCCTGGCGGCTGATGGCGAGCCCGAGGCCCAGCCCGGTGCGATCCGCGCCTCGCTGCGCGAACAGGAGGAACAGCTCGTCGGTCTTCCCCGACGGAAGACCGCCGCATTCGTCGGCGATTTCGATCAGGACACGATCGGCAGTCGCGCGCGTCCGCAACTCGACGGTGCTGTGGGGACGCGTGAACTTGATGGCGTTCTGCAGAAGGTTGGCCAATGCCGACGCGAGGTGCTGGCGATCGAGCATGAGCACGACGTCGGGCTCGGTGGGTCCGATGGTGAAATGGAGGCCCCGATCCTTCGCGTCGACGGCGGCGCCCAGTGACACCTCTTCGATGAGCTCCGCGACCACCACGCACTCCACTCTCCGCATGCCTGCCTGGAGGCGTACGTCGGCGAAGGAGCGATCCACGAGATCGCGCATCGCCCTCAGGCTCCGCTCGACCATCGCCCCGGTGCTTCCGCCCGTGCCCACGTTTCCTGTCTTGAGTACCTCGAACGCGATCACTGCGACGTTGAGCTGGTTCCGCAACTCGTGCGCGAGGAATCCAAGGCCCTTCACTCCTTCATCGGAAGCGGTCTGTTCACGTTGACGCTCGAATTCGGTGACGGCTCGGGCGATGGCGTCGTCCAGGCATCGGTTCAGAATCCGGAACTCGTCGGCATGGATCGACGCATTCTTGTCGACGGCGAGTTCCGTGATGGCCTGGCAGAGCCCTCCATAGTCGTGGACGACCTGGCTCACGCTGAACCCCATTCGCAGCAGATCACCGCCGTGCTTGGTTGCGCTCGCGCTGATCTCCGGGGCGGAGGCAGAGGGGTTTCCCAGCACTTCGATGAGCTGCTCCAGGAACAGCGGGATTCCGGTCTGCAACTCCGCGTCCGTCGGCCGGGGAGCTGTCCTCCCCAGGACCTTTGCCCTGGTGCGTGCGATGATCTCCTCGCGATTCGCGGTCAGGAAGTCGGGTAGCACGCCGCGATCTTCATACCGCACGCGGCGCTGGCAGGGAACCCCGTTTAGCTCAGCTCCACGCCTGCAGCGCCATCGCGCGGTGCGCGTGCGGACTACGGTCGGTCCGGGATGTCGCGGTCGACGGCATGCAGTCGCGGGTCGGGCGGGCGTGCCGACGCGACGTCGCGGATCAGCGCGGTCGCCGCGCGCAACAGCTGCGCCATGACGGCGTCCATGGCCTCCGTCGGCACGCCGTAGAAGAGGAAGTTCACGGGTGTCAGGTTGGCGATGAAGACGAGGGTGACTTCGCGCCGGCCGCGACCGGACCCGAGGCATAGCGTCACCGCCGAGCCGTAGGGGCGACCGCTCTGCGGATCGCTCACCTCGTGCGGGACGATGGTGAGTGGTCGGCCGTCCAATTGCGGGGTGCGGGCGGCAAGCAGGGCCTCCACCCATGCTGCCACGTCGTGGAACTCGATCGTCTTGGTCGAGCCGCTGGCGAAGTAGATGGTGCGGGCACTCCCGCGGAGCACGAGCTCCGCCACCTCGGGCGCGCCGAGCACCGAAGCGCCAGTCACCCCGATGACGAGATCGACGGCGCGTCGCAACCTGGCGGGCAGACCGCGCCACGACGATGCCTCGTGCGCCCCATGCCGCGCCCGGAGGTCGATTCCCAGGACCTCGCCGCGCACGCGTCCGCCGGCCCCGAGTGCCCGAACCAGTCGCGTCCCGATCGCGCCACGTGAGCCGAGCACGAGCACGCGGCGCTGCGACAACACCTGGCCGCGCGCGTGGAGGAGCGATTCGATCGCTGCGAGCACGCCGGCGGCGACCTCTGTCGCCTCGTCGGTTCGCTTGAGGTCAGACAGGGCGATCGAGTACGCGGGCCGCACCAGGCCACCCGCCTCCTGCTCCGCGGCAGCGAGCCGGTCGAAACCGTTGCGGGTGTGCTCGACGGATCCGACCAGACGCTCGGCGAGCACCGCGCGCAGCGGGCGACGCGCGAGTGCCGGCACCACAGGCGTCGCCCCGTGCGCCGCAGCGAGCTGACCCACCGTGTCGCCGGCGTGGGCCCGCCGCGTGAGCGCAGGCATGAGGTAGCCCCCGTCCTCGACGACCAGGATCCGCCGCTCGCCCTCGAGCGCGCGCACGAGCAGTCCCACCGCGACGTCGATCATGCTCTCGAGGTAACGCTGCGGTGTCGCGCGGAGTCGCTCCGCGATGCTCGCGATCGGGGCGAGCGACGAGAGCTGCTGGCTCACGACGAATCGCCCCTCGACGCCGCCGGGCTCCTGGACGTGCTGGAGGGTGAAGCTCCGCACCGAGGGATCGAGGTCGAGGACGGCGTCGAGGTACTCGTTCGGGACCTCACCGGCGTAACGCACGAACAGGATGCCGAGGTCGTCGCACCCGAGCGCGCGTAGCGCGGCGACGAGCCCGAGGGTCTCGGACGTGATGTGGTGGATCAACAGCACCGACAGGCCGGAAAAGGGGGCCTGCGCCTTCCGCCGTTCGACCACCGTCGCGAGCGCCGGCATGCGGGCGAGGTAGGTCTCGACGCTGGTCCGCTGGCGCGGCTGCTCGAAGGCCAGGTTCAGCACGCGCTGCTGCTGGCTGGTGTCGATGTACACCGCGACCTCGCCGTCGAGGAGGGCGACGGTCTCGCCGCGCTCCAGCTGGCGTCGCACCGTGCGGTCCTCGAGCACCAGGAGGACCCGCTTGAGGACGTCGTCGAGCCGCTTGGGCTCCGTCGCCTCCAGCCAGCGGGCGACGCGCTCGCTCCAGGTGAGGTGCAGCAGCGCGAGCCGGTCGAGTCCGCCGCGCGCGAGCTGTCCGAAGACGAACGAGCCGCGCTTGCGGCGCTCGAGGTGGGCGCGACGCCCGCGGTCGGCCTCGCGCTGCACCATGTCGCGGAGCGTCTGGGCGATGCGCGTCGAGCCCGCGATGTATTCACGCTCGTCGAGATCGTCGACCACGACGTGCGGGATGGTCGTCAGGTCGAGGCAGCGTCCGCGGGGGTTCTCGATCGCCAGGCGCAGGAAGAAGCGACCGGCGCGTGGCGCCGGCACGCGGTCGAGCACGAAGCGGTACTCGGCTCCCGCGTCGCCCGCCGCGAAGGTGAAGACGAGCGCCGCGGGCGCGACGGCGGCGTCGTCGGGCAGGAGGCGACGGCGCCATCGGGCCTGCTGCAGCGACCCCAGCACGGCGCGCAGGTGGTGCTGGAACCCTTCGACGTCGTCGGGGACGTGCCCCACCACCTCCCGCTCGGCGTGGACCGTCACGCCGGCGCAGCCGAGCGCAACCAGCTCCGGGTTCTCGCTCGCCTTCAGTCGGCGCTCGAAGTCGATCGATGACCGCTCGCCGACGCAGTCTTCGACCAGGCGCTCGCCGAGGGCACGCGAGAGCACCGACAGGCCGTGGAACAACGGCAGCGCCGTCAGATCGACGGTGAAGCCGCCGCCCTCGCGACGTCGTAACGGCGGGCCGAGCGTAGTCGGCAGCTCCGGCGCACGGCGGCGGCTCACAGGAACCCTCCCGGATGGGCGACGATGACCTTGCCGCCGCGCGCGGCCTGGGCGAATCCCTCGTTGAGGCGCGCGGCTGGGATCACATCCGTGACCAGGCGCTCGCCGAGGCGGTGCGCGAGGGCGGGATCGACGAGCAGGTCGAGCGCCATGCCGAAATCCCCGCAGCGCGAGCTGCCGAGACGCAGGTCACGTTCCCGCAGGGTCGTCACCAGGTCAGCCGGCTCCACCACCGTCGACGAGCAGGATCGTGCCGCGGGCACGTACGATGCCGCGCTCGACGCCCGGCACGGGCCGCAGCAGCGCATCCACTTCGGCGCTGGTGGCCGCCACGCCCAAGTCCGCCCCGCCGAGGGGGAGGGCCCGCGCCTCGTCCGGCGTGACGGGTCGAACGCCGGCCGCGTCCAGCGCGCGCCGCACGTCCGCCGAGGTCTGCGCGAGCACCGCCGCCGTATTCGTCCCGGCGGGCGGCGGCTCGCCGGGACGCCACGGCAGAAGCGACACCTCGTCCACCACGAGCTCCGTCAGATGCCGGAGGCCGAGCGTCGGCTGTCCGGTCGTCGACTTGACGTGCACCTGACGGGTGGCGAGCCGCAACGCCAGCCCGAGGCCGTCCGGGCTGCCGGTGGTCTCGACGACGACGTCGGCGACGTCGGCAGCCGTAGTCAGCCGCGCCAACGGGATCACCTCGTCGGCGCCGAGCGCCTGCGCGCGTGCCAGCGCCTCCGGCCGCCGCCCGGCGGCCAGGATGGAGAAGCGTCCGTCCGTCCGCCGCCGCCACGCCACGAGCGCCGCGACCACCAACGAGCCGAGTCGGCCTGGCCCGAGGACGAGCACGCGCTCGCTGCCCGTGAGGCCGAGTCCGCGAACGGCCGCCAGCGCCGCCGCGAACGGCTCGACCAGCGTCGCCGTCGCGGGGCTCAACGCTGCGGGCACGGGCAGCACCGCGTCCACGGGCGCGAGCATCCATGGGGAGAAGCCGCCGGGGAGATCGTGGATGCCGACCACCAGTCGCTCCGGGCAGTGCGTCGGCATGCCCGCGCGACAGTGTGCGCACCACGCCGCGTGATCGAGCCCGCGGGCGGCGTGCGAGGCATTGATCTCGACGACGACGGCGTGGCCGGCCTCGTCGCGCGCCACGACCTCGTGCCCGGTCACCTGCGGCAGCGGGAACGGCAGATGCCGCCGCGCCAGGTCGGTGGAGCAGATGCCGCAGTGGCTGACCTCCAACAGACGATAGCCGGGGCCGAGGCGCAGGTGCGGGCGGCCCTCGCGCACGACCTCCCAGCCGTCGGCCGTGGTGCCGGCGAACGCATAGTCGGCCGGGCGGATGCTGCCGTCGGGCTGGTACTCCTGGGCGGTGAACGTCACCAGGGTGCCGGCTTGTAGTCCTTCAGGAAAAGGCCCCACACGTGCTCGCCCGTGCGCAGGCCCGAGAAGATGGGGTCGACGATCCGCGCGGCACCGTCGACGACGTCGAGCGGCGGGCTGAAGCCGTGGTCGCGGCGCTTGCGCTCGGCGAGCGGCGCGGCGTCCTCGTCGGTGATCCAGCCCGGTATCGACGCTGTTCATGTGGATGCCGTCCTTGACGTAGTCGGCCGCCGACGTCCGGGTCATCATGTTGAGGGCCGCCTTCGCCATGTTCGTGTGCGGGTGCCGATCGGTCTTGAACGTGCGGTAGAACTGTCCCTCCATCGCCGACACGTTGACGATGTGCTTGTCGAACGTCCGGTCGCGGGCCATCAGCGGCTTGAGACGCGCGTTCAGCACGAAGGGGGCGACCGCGTTGACGAGATGCACCTCGAGCAGCTCGATCGACGGCACCTCCGCCAGCGTCAGGCGCCAGCTGTTCGTCGTCGCGCAGGTCGACCTGCTGCTCGTCCGCGTCCAGCCGCCCGGCCGGGAAGATGTCGTGTGAGCGCTCACGGTCCTCCGCCAGGAGCACGGCCTGGCTCGCGCGGGCGGAGTCGACGATCGCGCGCCGGGACGCGACCGCGGTCGTGTCCCCCAGTCGTTCGTGCGCCTCGAGCAGGCGTCGCTCCGCGGCGGGCAGCGCGGTCGTCGCCGTCGAGTCTCGCGCTCGAGCAGATGGTCGTAGAAGCCGGCGGGGCGCCGGACCGTCTGGCACGCGTTGTTCAGGAGGAAGTCGAGCCGGTCGTAGCGGGCCGATGACTTCGCGACAGAAGGCCTCGACGCTGGGCGTGTGCCGGAGGTCGACGCCGTACACCGCGAGGCGGTCGCCCCACGTGGCGAAGTCGGGCTCGGCGGCGTAGCGCCGGGCGGCGTCGCGAGGGAAGCGCGTGGTCGCGATCACGCGCGCGCCCGCGCGCAGCAGCATGATCGACGCCTGGTAGCCGATCTTGACGCGCGCGCCGGTGACGAGCGCCACGCGTCCGGTGAGGTCGGCGGTCTGATGCCGCTTCTCCCAGTTGAGTTCGGCGCACGCTTCGCACATGGCGTCGTAGAAGAAGTGGACGCGGCGGAACGTGCACTTGCACACGTAGCACTTGCGCGGCTCGAGCAGATCGGGCGGCTCGTCGGCCGGAACCGGTGGCGCAAGCTCCGGGGGCGGGGTGGGGTACAGGGGTGACCGACGCAGCGCGCGCAGCCCCGTGCGGTCGAGCACCGCGGCATCGGCGCGCCGGACGTCGTCCTTCTCCTGTTGGCGGAAGCCGCGCACCAGCTGTCGCTGCGCGAGGCGATCGGGCCGGGAGAGCCGCCCCGCCGCGGTCAGGAGGCGTCGACGCATATCGGCGTCGAGGCGGCTCAAGCGCGCGTAGTCGTCGACGAGGGCCTCGAGCAGGCTCGTGCAGCGGTGGACCTCCGTCAGCCATTCGGTGTCGGTCACTGCGGCGGACCCTAGCAAATCGGGCGTGCGGCTCAACGGGTGGTCGCGGTGAGGACCTTGGCGCTGCTCTTTCTCGCCGCCGTGAAGGTCGACGTCCAGCAGGTGCCGTCGCCGTTCACGAGCTCGACCGTGAGCGGCATGGCGACCGGCAGGATCGGAACGCCGAGCGTCGGACCCCTCGCAGCGAGGGACGCGCCACGGCTCGAGACGGTGGCGCGCGTCACGCCGGTGCTCGCGCGCTTGTCGCTGTAGCGGAATCCGTTCCCGGTCGCGCGCCAGCAGGGCTTCCTGCCGCAGGTGGTGCCCGTCGGTGCGAGCGCGCTCGCGACGAGCCCCGCGCCGTCGTAGACGCAGAGGGCGTACGCTGCTCGGGGCGTCAGGTCGACAGCCACGGCGTTGCTCGCCTTCCACCGCCAGACGAGCCGATCGAGCCGACCCTCCGAGCCGACGCCGATCGTCAGGGCGGCGCCGTGCGAGGCGTCCACCGTACACGCCGCCCGCGGGGCGATGTCGCAGCCGATCGGCTCGGCGCCGGTGGGCGGGTCGACGACGGGAGCGGGGCTCTTGATGGTCTTCCCGGCGCTCGCCTCGCGCACCGGCAGGCGGAGCTCGAGCGCGCTGACCGTCACGGTGAACGCGCCGTTCGACGGCCGGACGTAGCCGGCGCTCTGACCGAGCAGCTCGAGCTTGGGGACGTGACCGCCCGCGAACCGCCACGCGTTCGGGTGCAGCTGGAACGGCTGTGGCCCGCGGCCGTCGGTGCGCGGGCGGTAGACGGTGTGCGCAACGAGGGTCTGCATGCCGTCGGGGGCGACGTCCCACAGCCGCGCGACGACCTGGGCGTTCGCGCCGCTCACGCCGAGATCCGCGATGACGGTGGGCGAGCCGAGAAGCGTGTAGCCCTCGCCGGTGGCCACCGGGAGACGATACGTGGCGGCGACCGGATCGTCGTCGGCGGGCGTGGTGCGACACGGGCCGATCGCGTTCAGGGGATCCGTGGCGTGCGCCGTGACGGCGCTGCCGGCCGCGCTCGTGAATCGCTGCGTGCGACGGCTCTTGAAGCGCACCTCGCCGGGGTGGAGCGCCGCCCAGCTCGCGGCGGTGATCGGCCCCTCCATCGTCGCTCCGTTGCAGGCCTGGGTGTAGGTCTCGAAAGCAGGGAAGGGGTCACCGGTGCGGTCGAGGTGGCGATGGAAGAAGGCCGTCACCCGGTCGAGGACCGCAGTACCGCTGAACCCGAGCGCGGCCCGCGAGTGCCCGAAGTCGTCGGCGAAGCGGAGCGCGATCTCGGCATCCGGATGCTTGGCGACCGTCTTCCGCCAGAAGCGCAGCGTCTCGTCCGCCGGGAACAGGTCGTCGGTCCAGGCGTTGTAGATGAAGAGCGGCGCCGGCGGGATCGAGTCGTCGACGTAGTAGGCCGAGTGGTGGCTGGTGATCTCGTCGAGGATCGCCGCGACGGTCGAGTCGCCGTCGTAGGGCTCGCCCTGTCCGATGCGGGCGTTCCACGACTGGATGTCGGACGCGAAGTCGACGCCTGGCGGTGAGTAGAAGCCGGTCGAGAGACCGATCGCGTACAGCGCGACGTTCCAGGACGCCTTCTGCACGCCGCCGCGTCGTGCCGTAGGGATTGGCGTCGCGATAGTCGAGCGTGCGGCCGTTCGGCGTGAGCGAGTAGGCGAGGTCCGACCACGGGATCAGCGGCGCCGCCGCCGCGATCGACATGGCGAGCCCGCCGGGACTCTTCCAGGGTACGAGCGTGCCGTCGGTCAGCATCACCCGGTCGCGGAGCGCCGCCAGGATCATCGACTGCCCGCCGCCATAGGAGCCGCCGGTGACGCCGATCCTGTCGGGAGCGATCAATCCCTCGTCGGCGAGCAGGCCTGCCAGGTGCTGCGTGTCGTGCGCCTCGTAGCGGACGTCGGCGAGGTGGATCCAGCCGCGCTCCGCGCACACGGTCGGATTCGGAGAGCGTCGCGTCGGGCATGCGCGCGGCGGCGTTCCCGCAGGAATCGTGGAAGCCGCGAGCGGTATAGGAGAGGACCACCCAGCCCGCCTTCGCCCACGCCGTGTACGGCGTCGCGCTCTTGCCGAGGCTCCATCCGTGCAGGTCGACGACGAGCGGAAACGCTCCGGTCGCCGACGCGGGCGGCAGCGTCACGTTCACGTCGAGCGGCACGCCGTCGAAACTCTCGACGCGCGTCGCGAGCGTGCCGGCACAGAACTGGACGCCGTCGCGCGGGGCGCAGGGGATGCGGCCGCCGAAGACGGACGCGACCGGGGCCGCGTGGCTCGGCGCGCAGAGGAGGGCGAGCAGCGAGACGACGAGCCAAGGTCGGATGGGCAGGGCGCGCGGCATTGAGGTCACGGTCCTATCGACGCCGACACCCGCCGGCAAGTACCCGTTCGGGGCACGAGAGATCCCAACGGTCCCGATTCGTCGCGAAAAGCGCCACCAGGCAGCGGTGTACGCCACCCTGTCGCGATGCTATGCAGCCTTCCCGCCCAGCGTCAGCGACCAGTGCCAACTTGATAAACACACCCCGACTCCTTCGACCAGAGGCTCAGTGCACCGCGCGTCCATGTGGCCCGCCAGCAGTGAGAGGGCAGACTACGATGGCTTCTCGCACCGCGTTGCTCTCGCTGCTGTTCCTCGTCGCGGCGTGCGGCCCTCCGCTGCACGTGCGACGCGTCACTCCCACCGACTTCTACCGCGAGCAGAGCGAGAGCGCGCTCTCGGGTCCCGACGTGAGCGACTGGACGCGCACGGTGCTCCGGCGTCACGATCTGCTCGAACGATACGAGGACGATCCGGACGGGTCGATTGCGGCCCTGCGCGAGTCCGTCGTGCAGGGCAGGGGAGACGGGGACGAGCTCTTCGCGCTCGCGGAGCTGTCCCTCTACCGCGCCCAGGAACACGGGAGCGCGCCCCACTATCTCGCGGGCGCACTGTATGCGTACGCGTTCCTCTTCCCGGACGACCCCGCCGCGGTGCCGGGGGCGCTCGACCCTCGCACGCGCATGGCGTGCGATCTGTACAATCGTGCGTTGGCGAAGGCGTTGCAGGGGGGGACGGGCGACTACGTCTCGCTGCAGGCCGGCACGTTCGCGCTGCCCTTCGGCACGATGTCGGTCGCCTTCGATCCGGCGACCCTCGCATGGCACGACTATCGGCTGGTCGACCTCACCCCGGTGGGCGAGATGAAGGTCGAGGGTATGCGCAACCGCTATCGTGTGCCCGGAATCGGCGCGCCGCTGGCGGCACGCCCGCTACCGAGCAGCGGGACCTACGGCGCCGAGGATCTCGTCGGACCGAACATCCGCGTTCCGGTCACGGCCGTGCTGCGCATCGACCACCCGCGCCAGCAGCTCGTGACGCCGACGCTCGAAGGCACGCTCGAGGTCCACGCGACGACGAGCGAGGAATCGATCCGCATCGGGGACCGCACCATCCCGCTCGAGGCAGAGCCCACCGCCGTCCTCGCGAGCACGCTCGTCGCCGCTCGCCCGTGGGACGCGGAGCTCGCGGCATTTCTCGGCGATGCGCTCGCGCTCAAGCCGCAGCCGATGCTGCTGCGCGCCTTCCAGCCGTACACTCGGGGCAGGATACCGGTCGTCCTCGTCCACGGGACGGCCTCGAGTCCCTTCCGCTGGATGGACATGGTGAACGATCTCCTTCAGGACCCCCGCATCCGTGCCGGCTACCAGTTCTGGTTCTTCGCCTACGACTCCGGAAACCCGATCCTCTATTCCGGCTACGGCCTGCGGAGGATGCTGGCGGCGCGCGTGGCGGCAGGCGAGCGTGATGGGCCGGATCCCGCGCTCCACCAGATGGTCGTCATCGGCCACAGTCAGGGGGGGCTCCTCACCAAGCTCACCGCCATCGATTCCGGCGACCGCTTCTGGAGCAACGTCAGCGACGAGCCCTTCGACGCCGCGACCATGTCCGCGCAGACCCGGGAGCTTCTGCAGGACGCGATGTTCATCAAACCGCTGCCGTTCGTGACGCGCGTGATCTTCGTCTGCACGCCGCATCGGGGAAGCTACCTCGCCGGCCCGCAGCTCGTGCGCCGGCTCGTGCAGCGGCTGGTGCGACTGCCGTCGGACATGGTGAAGCTGGGCGGCGATCTCGCCCATCTGTCCTCGGGCGCGGGCCGACTGCCCATCGAGCGCGTACCGACCAGCATCGACAACATGTCCCCCGGCCATCCCTTCATCCGTGTCCTGTCGACGATCCCGATCGAGCCCGGGGTCACGGCGCACTCGATCATCGCCGTCACCCAGACGAAGGACGTCGAGCACGGCAATGACGGCGTCGTCGAATACCAGAGCGCGCACATCGACGGCGTCGAGTCGGAGCTCGTCGTGCAGTCGTCGCACTCGGCTCAGGCGAACCCTCACACGGTCGAGGAGGTCCGACGCATTCTGCTGGAGCACCTGGCGCAGGTGCGGGCGAAGGAGGCCGCGAGTGCGCGGCGCCCCGATTGAAAGAACAGGGCGTCCTCGTCGGATCGGTCGAGCGGCTCGACGTGCGGTGGGGCGATGATCCCATCCGGGGTCGCCGCAGTCCACATCGGGATTCGACGCCGGGAGGCCGGCCGCGCCCGGCGCCGTTGGGGGACACGCCGTCAGCCGCCCTTCTGGCCATGCCGACTTCAGATGCGGATTGGCGATGGCGGTCTGCCCCCTGCCACGCTCGACCTCAGCGACTGTCATCCGCGCAAGCCTCCGAAGTCGACAGACACGATCCAGATCCGGCACGCGAGCGGTGCGCGTTCCCCCGTGCGCTCTCGCTCACCGCGGGTTGACCGCGCCTCGGGCATGCGCGATGCAGGAGACGGGAAAGGAGGACCACATGCGCACCCCGCTTCCCCTGCTCGCCCTGTTCGCTCTCGTCGCCACGGCTCAGGCCAGGGCCGCCGACGCCCCCATCCCGCTGCCTACCGACTACCGGCAGTGGGCGCACGTCAAATCGATGGTGATCTCGGGCAAGGGGCACCCGCTGTACAACGAGTTCGCTGGCATCCATCACATCTATGCCAACCCAAGCGCCTACGACGCGCTCCGCGGAGAGGCGAAGACGTTCCCCGATGGCAGTGTCTTCGTCTTCGACCTGCTCGCCACCAAGGAGCAGGGTGGCGCCTGGCCCGAGGGGGCACGCAAGCTCACCGCCGTCATGGTGAAGGACGCGGCACGGTATCCCGAGACCGGTGGCTGGGGCTTCGCGCGCTTCGAGCACGGGGACGAATCGAGCCGCGTGGAGAAGGACCCGAAGACCTTCTGTTTCGCATGCCACGAGTCCCAGCGCGAACACGACTACGTCTTCTCGCGCTGGCGCCCGTGAGCGGGCGCGAGACACCGCCCCGATTCCAGAAGGCGCGTGCCCCGCGCGCGTCACCATCGCGCGGATCCCGGAGAGCACGGTCGCGCGCTCCGTGAGGGGACGTCAGGTGCGGCGTCGGCGAGAGGACGCGCTGCTTCTCCCGTCCTCGAAATAGCCCCACGGATACTCCGCTCGAGGATGGGCTCGTAGCCCTCCGGGTCCCGACAGGGGCACCGTTCGCGCGCGTTACCCGAGCCCGAGGATGCGGCCGTAGTCCTTTAGGCGGGACGAATCACCGGCGGCGACCCGCCGGGCGTTCAGCTCCACCGCCGGGATGTTCAGACTCGCGAAGGACCGGGCGAGCTGGCGGCGGGTCTCGTCGCCAACGTCGCCCTGGAGCAGCAGCTCGGCCGCGACCACGACGTCGATGACCATCTCGCAGAGGCGCTTGGCGTTGAGCAGCGCGTACTGCGGGTCGCCGGTGAGCGCGCCGAGGCAGCTGTTGATCCAGCCGATGCCGGTGAACACGAGCTGCACCGGTTGCTCGTGGCGCTCGAGCAGGGGCAGGAGCTCCGCGCGGACGTCCTCCAACGCCGTGAACAATGCGCCCTTGCTCATCTCCTTCAGCGCGAAACTCGCCTGGATCTCCGATGTCCCCTCGTAGACAGCAGATAGTTGGCCATCATGAGGGCCGCGAAGAGCAGCCACCATGCCTGCGGCCGTATCCTGGGCTGACCGGACGTCCCCCTTGTCGCTTGCGTCGGTTCGCCCCCTGGCGCGCGCGCCCTGGTTACCCGATGGTGGGGTCGACATGGATCCCGGCCCGGTTCACGGCCTCCCTACCTCGTAGTTGATGCGTCATAGGTAGTCGAGGCCCAGTGCCGAGCCGTCACGCGCTACCGCAGTCCGCCCTGAGTGCCATTGGCAGGTCGCCGTCGCCTGCTCCACGCAGTCCGCAACCTCCTTGTCCCGTCTCCGGCGGGCGCCGCCACACGGTCTCGTCCTCGAGCATGACGACGTGCGCAGCCGGTCCCGGTGCGCCCCCTGGCGGGCGCGCGACCGTCCCGGCCCCCGCTACGCCCTCTTGATCAGACGCAACAGAAACAACAAGACCACCGCGCCAATCGTCGCCACAACCAAGCTACCCACTAGCCCTCCGCCGGCAGAAACCCCCAGCGTACGGAACAGAACTCCACCGAGCAGTGCCCCCACGACGCCCACGACGATGTCGCCGACCGCGCCGAACCCGCCACCTCTCATCACTTGCCCGGCCAACCACCCAGCCGCCAAACCGATCAGGATGAACCAGAGAAACTCCATAATGCGCTCCCTCCTCTCAAGGCTCGAAACTCAGGGATCAGCACGCGCACGGTATCATGTCGACGTTCCGGCTTGCTACGCGGTGGATACGACTCAGTTGGCGACCTTGCTTCCTGGCGCGCCTCAGCGAGGCTCAGGTTCTCGCGCTGATGCCGCCGCTCTTCGACAACATCCTCACCGCGCGACTTGCCCTCCACCATCGGGTTGCCCTAGTTGGATCTGGCCAAGGAGATGGACCATGGCGTCGCCAGAAGACCCGGCAAAGGAAATGCAGCAACCGCAACGGGACAGGACCGACAAGAGCTTACGCACCGAACGGGAAAAAGCCGATACCGGTATTTGGGAGAAGCGCGAAGAAAGCGAAGGAAAGGCCGACGAGGTGGTGCATAGAGCCCGCGAGCGGGCTGACAAGATCGTCCAGACCGCCCGGGACAAGGCCGATCGCGAGCTTGAGGACGCCCAAGCGAGTGCCCAGCTTCAGCGAGCTCGACAAGACAGCGCACTCGATAGCGAGCGCGCCACCGCCGATGCTTTGCTCGAGCGCGAGCGCGAAGCGCGACGACGCTATCTGGACGACTTTTTCGAGGTTGAGCGCGAAGCCACCGACCAAGATCTGTTGGGCGAACGTGATCTCGTCGACACGCTGATCGCGGCGCGGGACGAGTTTCTCGCCAATGCCAGCCACGACCTGCGTTCGATACTGGGTGGGCTCGCGGTCAGCTCGGACTTGATTCTCAGGTGCGCCCCCGAAGGTGTGGGTGGCCAGGACATACGCAGGTACGCCAGCGGGAACCGGCGCCTCGTCGCGCAGATGAACCGGTTGGTCAATGACCTCCTCGATGTCGCCTGCATCCACGCGGGCAAGCTCGCAGTCGTACCCGAGCAGGTCGAAGTCGCCAAACTCGTGCGCGAAACAGTCGAAGCGTTCGATCCAGTCGCCGCCGCCAAGGGCGTCACCTTGGATACTGAGCTTCCAGAACTTCCTCTCCACGCCAACCTCGACGAAGGACGGATACGCCAGGTGCTCGCGAACCTCGTCAGCAACGCGATCAAGTTCACTCCTGCAAACGGCAGGGTTTCGATTCGATGCCGCCCCTCCGACGACGAGGTTCACTTCAGCATCAGTGACACGGGGATTGGGATATCCAAGGACGAGCTACCAGGCGTCTTTGAGCGGTTTCGTCAGGTCCGTAGGGATCGGCGAGGCCTAGGCATCGGTTTGCACATCGCGAAAGGCATCGTCGAAGCCCACGGTGGAAGAATGTGGGCCGAGAGTGACCTCGCGGCCGGCAGCACGTTCCACTTTGCGCTGCCGGTGGAGTCGATCAGTCGCACACAAGGTCTGCCGCCGTGACCCTCGCCGACGACCAACGACCAATGAATGAGGGTGCGGTACATGCGGATCGCGGCTGTAGGCAGGACAAGCCTGGAGAGTTCACGGAGCGCCCCAATCTCAGACGCTCCCCCTCGCTCCCGCCCCGTCGGCCCCCGGCTGGTGCGGGAGGCGGAGCGGACCAAGCTGAGCGCTCGGCTCGGCCGCGCGCTCGGGTAATCGTCTCGACGCCGCGGCGATCGTCGCACTTTGCCACCGACGGTTGTTGCGGTTCTCAATTCCGTCAGATGGCGATCCCGTTGCTTTCCCAGATGCGGAAAGGGCGGGCCATGGAGCTTGTCCCGGACCGGGTATGCCGCTTGCTCAACAGGTCCCACGAGGGAGGTGCACCATGAGTGGCGAAAGGAAGGCGCTGATCCGATTCGTTCAGGATGCGATCGATAGAGGGGCGACCACGGTGGAGGAGATACACAAGTCGATCGCCGATCTCCCGCTCAGGATCCTGGAGGAGAGCGAGCTGCTGCGGGGACCCGCCAAGGAGGTGCAGCGCGTGCAGGACCAGACGCTCGGCGCGATCTACCGCGTCATCCGGGAGGTCAACGAGCAGGTGGCGACCTACGCATCGAATCTGTTGGCGGAAGCAGCCAAGCAGCGGACCGCGCGGAAGGAAGCAGGCAAGTAGCGACGGTCGGCGGCCGCCATGAGCAGGCCAGAGGGGGCCGGTGAGCGATGCCATCCAGGGTGGCGTGTGTGGCTCAACCGGTTCGTCTGGCGGGCCCATATCTTCACCGCGGGCTCGCTGGTCGTGTGGGTGGAGAGGATCTTCCCGAACCGGGGCTATGGCCAGCGGATCTTCTCCGCCTCGGCGCGGCTCGCGAACCGACTCCTCGGAGTCCGGGTCGAAGTGATCGGACTCCACAACCTCGACCCGGCGCAGACGTACGTCTTCACCCCCGATCACCGGAGCCACGTGGACATCACCGCCCTGATGGCGGCGCTTCCGACGGTACGGTTCGCCGCCAAGCGGGAGCTGTTCGACGAGCCCGTGCTCGGAGCCGCCATGCGGGCAGTCGGCATGATCCCGATCGACCGAGAGAATCCGGCGATCGCCAAGCGGGCCCTCGACGAGGCCGCCGCGAAGCTCGGGAGGACCGTGTCGCTGGTGATCTTTCCCGAGGGCACCCGCGCTCCTGCGGGGCAGATGCTGCCGCTCAAGGGGGGAGCGTTCGTGCTCGCCATCCGGGAGCAGGTGCCGGTGGTACCGGTCGCCCTCCACAACACGGCGCACGTGATGCCGGCCCACGGATATCTCACCATCCTCGGGGGCCGAGTGGTCGTCGAGATACTCGACCCGATCCCGACCGCCGGGCTCACGTTCGAGGACCGCCACCAACTGAAGGAGCGGGTGCACGGGGCGTTGGTCCACGCTCTCCGTCCCGAGGACGGCGGAGTCGCCGACCGGCGCGACCTGGGCTCGTTTGCCGGCCACGCGTGGGGCGTGCACGCTGCCAACGTGGCGGAGGGTGGACGCGTCTCCGGGTGAGGGAGTTCCCATCGAGACTCCGAACGCTCTCCGACCCGCGATGGCGACCGTGTTTGGGGGCGCTGCTCGGGGAAGGCGTCGAACGTCGGCTTGTCCAGACTACCGGCAGACGATCTTGCGCTGCCGCAGGTCGCTGATTCTCGCCGCGGAGTACCCGAGAATGCCGGCCAGAACCTCGTCCGTGTGCTGTCCCAGCTCGGGAGCGGTGGATCGCACTCGTGCGGGTGTCTCCCCGAAGTGCACCGGCGAGCCGAGGACGGCGATCTTGCCGAGGCGCGGGTGCTCCACGTCCACGACGTAGTCGTTCGCGCGCACCTGCGGATCATCCGGAAGGTCGTCGACACGGTTGACGGGTGTGCAGATGAGATCGCCCGCCGCGCGCAGGTCACGGATCCACACGTCGCACGGCCGTGTCGCGAACACCTCGTCGAGGAGCCCGACACAATCCCCTGCGTTGCCGGCCCGTACCCGCATGTTCGCGAAGCGCTCGTCGGTTGCCAGCTCCGGCCGTCCGATCGCGGCGCAGAGCGCGGGCCAGTAGCGGTCGGCCTGCATCATCCCGAGCGCGATCCAGCGACCGTCGCTGCAGCGATATTGATTCCAGAGCGGGTTCGCCGCGTAGGCGCGCGGCATGCGCGGAACACCGACCCCGAGGAGAAGGCGCGCCGATACGCTCACGTTCTGCAACCACATCATGCTGCCGAGGAGCGACGCGTCGATCTCCTGTCCGATCCCGAACCTGTCGCGCGCGATCAGGGCGGCGAGCACCCCGTAGGCGAGACAGACGGCGGCCATCTGGTCGGCGACACCGTCGAAGATCGGCTGCGGCGGCATGTCAGGTTCGCCGACCGAGAACATGATTCCCGATCGCGCCAGACCCAGCCGGTCGAACGAGGGCAGCTCGCTGTCGGGCCCCCGCTGCCCATAGCCGGTGCCGCTCGCATAGACGAGCCGCGGGTTGTAGCGGCGGAGGGTGGCGTAATCGAGTCCGAGCCGCGCCGCCACGCCCTGGCGGAAGTTCTGCACGAACACGTCGGACTTCGCCACGAGATCGTAGACGATCTGTTGACCGTCCGGAGTCTTGAGGTCGACCGTGACGCTCTTCTTGTTGCGGTTGGTGGCCTCCAGGTAGAAGTCCGGCAGCCCCGGAATGTCGACGCCGCTCGCCTTCGCCACCGAGCGCCCCGGGTCACCCCGGTGCGGCTCCTCGATCTTGATCACTTCGGCGCCGAGGTCCGCCAGCATCAGCGAGCACACCGGCCCCTGCTGCCAGATCGTCCAGTCGAGTACGCGAATCCCTTCCAACGGCGTTGGCATCGATCACTACTCGCGGTCCGATGATCCCGCTGCCCTCGCGGCATCGCAGAGGGTGGTGAACTCGCGTTCGACGGCCCCGACCAGGTCGTGCAGGTCCGGTACCGCGTCCCAGTCGGCGTTGAACCCCCAGAAGAGCCGTCCGTCGTAGCTGAAGAGCGCGATGCCGAGCGCCTGGGAATTGAAGAGCGGCACGACCGGATAGCACTCGAGCATGCGGGCGCCCAGGAAGTAGATCGGGAACTGCGGCCCCGGCACGTTGGTCACCACCAGGTTGAACGGTTGCGACACCCCCGCGAGCCGGGTCGTCTGACTGATCAGCGTCGTGAACGTCCAATCGGTGAGGTCCTCGATCGCCTGGAGCACGTCCACCTGGTGCGAGTGCTTCACGGCATCCGTCTCGCGGTGCACACGCTCGAGGCGCCGGCGCGGGTCGGGCTCGTCGACGGGCAGGCGGACAACCACGCTCGCCACCCTGTTCCCGACGCCGCCGGACCCGGCGCGGAGGTTGACGGGCACCATTGCGCGGAAGTCGAGCCGGTTGACCTCGACGCCGCGCCCGCCGAGGTAGCGGCGCATCGCGCCGGCGACCACGGCCAGGACGACGTCGTTGACCGTGCCGCCGAGGCGGGCCCTCACGGCCTTCACCGCGCCGAGATCCATCGCGGTCCAGTCGAGGCGCCGGTGGGGTCCAATCGCGACGTTGAGCGGGGTCGACGATGCCGGACGGAAGCCCGTGACGACGCTCTCGACCAGTCCCTTCGTCAAGCCTGCAACCGTCGTCGCCGCGCGCCGTGGCTCGGTGAGGGCGCAGGCTGCGGCGCCGACGAACCCGAAGGCACCTCGGGCCCGGTGGCGGAGCTCGGCGAGGAGAAGCGCCGGCCCCGAGGGTATCGGGCGCGGGACGAACGGCCGCGGTGCCTCGGCGAGCCGGGGATCGGGCCCGGGCTCGCCCCGCAGCGTGGCCGTCGTCACCTCGACGCCGCCGATGCCGTCCACCATGCAGTGGTGCACCTTCGAGACGACCGCGAAGCGGTTGCCCTCCAGCCCCTCGATGAACCACGTCTCCCAGAGGGGCTTCCCCCGGTCGAGCTGTTGCGACATCAGGCGGCCGGCCAGGCGCTTCAGCTGCCGCTCGTCCCCCGGCAGCGGCAGGCGCGTGTGCCGCAGGTGGTAGAGGGGATTGAAGGACGCGTCATCGACCCACACCGGATGGCCGAGAAGCGGGATCGTCTCGACCCGTTGCCGATAGCGCGGAACACCGTCGAGAGCGACGGAGACGAGGTGGCGGACCTGGTCGATGTCGATGGCGCCGCCGGGGCCGGCGGCCTCCCCGGCCTCGAACACGCCCACCGAGCCGATGTGCATGTGGCAGCACCGGTCCTCGACGCCGAGAAACGTCGCGTCGAGAGCGGTCAATCGCTCGTGGCCGGCGTCCACTCTCATCGCCTTCCTTCGCAGTTCAGGTGAGCAGCCGTCGTGCCAACAATGCACCTCGACTTCTCGCGCAAGGTTCGCAGTCCTGCCGCGCGACCGCGGATGCGATCCGGCGCCTGAGAATGGATAGGGCTACACCAAGGTGCCGGCGCTCAGCTCTCCGTCGGGTGCGTTCCTGTAGTAGGGCGTCCACCTGGGCCACTACGCGACCCGTTTGGGCGCCTCGATCGAGTCCCCGTTGTCTTTCGTCCCGGCGTAGAATCGGCCGGGGTTTTCTGGCCACAGCTGCTGTGCGGTCGGTGGTGGGCCAGCGACTCGTCTTCTAGCGGATCGACGTCTCCGTCCATTCCGGTGACGATGTCAGGCCGCTGCAGGCGGCGGCAGCGGCCGCCCCGATCTTCCGGAGACGTTTCGGGGGGGATGATACTCAGCACGCAGTGGCGTGCGCACGATCCACCTCTTTCGCCGTTTCTTGACGGCACCCTCGCCGCCACATAGGTGGCGCCGCACATAGGACAACTGCGTGGCTAGTCTCAGGGGCAGACGTGACGTGTCGTGGCAACGGAGGCGGTCCAGTGCCTTCATGTGGTGCGGCGCCAGCCGGGCATCGCGCGTGCTCCCGCTCCTGGCCGCGCTACTCGCGGTCGCGGCCCCGACGGCGTTCGCGGAGGACGAGGAACCCCCGCTCAGCGTCACGCAGATCGCCGAGGAGTTCTCCGACCCGCTGACGACGCTGCCGCAGTTGTTCCTCCAGGACGCGTTCACGCCGGCGAACTACGGCATCGACTCATCGACCAACCGGGTGGTCGCTCGCCTGATCGTGCCGCGCGTGCCCAGGTACTCGCTCTTTCCGTTCGTGCAACTCGTGCGGCCGACCTTCTCGCTCGTCACCCTGCCCGAGCCGGGAGGCGGAACGCGAACCGACTTCGGCGACATGCAGCTCCTCGACCTCGCCGTCATTCCGTGGCCCGGCAAGGAGAGCGGCTTCTTCATGGGGGTCGGGCCGGTGTTCGTCTTCCCGACCGCCACCGATCGCATCGCCGGCCAGGGCGCCTGGCAGGTCGGCCCTGCTTTCGGCGCGATCTACAAGGGCCTGCCGGGATGGCTCTTCGGCTGCCTGATTCAGGATCCCATCTCGTTCGCCTACACGTCCCCGCACCGCCCGCCCGTCGGCATCCTGACGGTCCAGCCGATCGTGTTCCGCCACGTCTGGCGCGGGCTCTATCTCAAGTCGGGGGACGCGAGCTGGGCGTTCAGCTGGCGCCAGCGCTCGTCGATCACCCTGCCGCTCAGCTTCGGGGTCGGCTGGGTGATCGTCCGCGAAGGGCAGCCGCCCCTCAACTTCTTCGTCAGCGGCGAGTGGATGGCGTATCGACACGACGCCCCGGTGGCTCCGCAGACGACGATCCGGTTCGGCATGACGGTCGCCTTTCCGCAGTGGCGGCCGTGGTAGTGCGGTCGCGGCTCGCCGGGCGTCACTCTCGAGGGAGGGGCGCCGCACCGAATTCTCGCCGCATACTGAACGGCGGCGTAGGCGGTTCTTCAGAGCAAGGCGTGGATGGGCAGGACTCGCTCGATCGACCGGAGGAAGCGCCGCCACGCGCTGGCCGGGTCGTGCGGCTCGACGAGCGGCTGCGCGGGCTGCTGGGTGATCCAGGCGACGTCGTCCGTGCCGACGACGTCGGCGATGCGCCAGGCGTTCTCGGGGGCGAAGTCGATGGCGAAGGCGTCGAGGAACTGCGCCGCCAGCTGTGGGCTCTGCACGACCAACACGATCTCGGTGTCGAGGTTCATCGAGCGCGGGTCGAGGTTGAACGATCCGATGAACACCGTCTTGCGGTCGAACACCGCCGCCTTTCCGTGCAGCCCCAGGTGCGCCTTGGAGGTGGCCGGGCGCGCGATGTACAGCGCGCGGGAGGCGGCGTAGGGCTTCATCTCGTAGAGTTGCACGCCCAGATCGACCAATTCCGGGCGTGAGTTGGCGTAGTGCGCATTGACCGGGACCTCGTCCGTGCTGGCGAGCGAGTTGGTGAGCATGCGGAGCTCCACGCCTCGCTCGCGCAACGAGCGAACGGCGGGCATCTTCGGGTTCGGCAGCAGGTAGGCGTTCTCGAGGACGAGCTCATGCTCGGCATGGTTGGCCAGGTAGGCCATCTTGTTCCAGACCATGCCGGGCGGCGCGTCGGCCGGGTTCGCCACGCTGTTGGGATCGTCGTAGACGAGCTCTGCCGGGGCCCAGACCACCTTGCCGCGGAACTCCTCCAGCCAGGCCAGCGCGGCGTTCCGGTCGTGCGGCAGTGCGTACGGGAAGGTGGCGCGATCGGCCGCCACCTTCTCTGAGAAGCGGGCGAGCGCCCGATCCAGCTCGGCCCGCGACGACGGCTTCACCAGCGAGCTGATCGGATAGGTCCACTGGCTGTTCCAGTAGCGGTCGAAGCCAGCCTCCGCGTCGGCTGCCACCGGGCCGATCGCCAGGAGGTCGAAGTCGCGGTAGCAGAGCTCCTTCCCCAGGCCGAAGTATTCGTCGTGGAGGTTGCGCCCGCCGACGACGGCCACCCGGCCGTCCGCGACGAACAGCTTGTTGTGCATGCGGCGGTTGAGCTCGGTGAATCGCCCAAGCAGCTGCGTGAAGCGCATCCTTCCGCGCGAGAACGGGTTGAACACGCGTATCTCGATGTTGGGGTGGGCGTCGAGCGCTTGGAAGGCGGGGTCGTGGCCGCTGGCCCAATAGTCGTCGATGAGCACGCGCACGCGCACGCCGCGATCGGCGGCGGCGATCAGCCGATCCATCAGCACGCGGCCGACCGTGTCGCGACCCCACTGGAAATACTGCGCGTCGATGCTCGACTCCGCCACGTCAGCCATCGCCACCCGCGCCTGGATGCCGCCCTCGCCTGTGTTGAACAGGAGGAAGCCCGACTCGCCTGGGTGCTTCGCCATGGCCGAGGCGGTCAGCTCACCGAGCGTCGTATGGCGCGTGTCCATCAGCGCGCTCGACGGCGGACGGACGACGTTCTTGGGCAGCCCGCACCCGATCGCCGCCAGGGCGACGAGAAGCCATCGAAGTTGACGCATGCCGCCTCCTCGCTCCTTGCTCTTCGTCACGGAGATCCTCTTGGCCATCGCCGGTTGGCCCCGGGGATGCGACGCCCCCGAAGACGAATGTAGCGCCTGCGCCCGATGGTGTATCAAGGCGTTCGGCGTTCCAGCGTCCGTCGGAACCACTCCGCGCTCGTCATCGCGTCGGAACCCGGGCAACGGACGCGGTACGGCTCGCCAGTCATGCTGCTGCCGGTGCCGACCCAGTCGATGAAGTCCTGAACCGAGCCTACGGGTCGCTTCTTGTCCACCTGGCGATACTTGCTGGCGAGGTGTGATCGGGCGTCCGCAGCCGCATACCAGCTGCCGTTGCGATAGAACTCGCAGCCGGATCGTCCGATGGCGTCCAGTAGGTACTGGATGTCCTCGGGCGCGCTCGTCGCTGGCTCGGCCGTCGCCGGAGCGCTGACCAGCACGACGTACGCGATGACGAACCCTGCGACGAGACGCATTTCGTTCTCCTTCGAAGCCTCGAGTCGTGAAACGGCCCGGCCCGCCTCCCCCTCTACAGCGAAGGTGGTATCGCTGCCAATTGCGGTCACGGTTTGGGGATCCGGAGGCGACTCACCATGGCGCCGCCGCTCGCCGCGTACAGGAGCACGAGCGGATGAAGCACGCCGGGGCTGATCCGGACTACGCCGAGCCACATGGCGTCCCCGGTCGCGCCGCGCACCCACGCGACCGCGAGCACCGCGACCACGACGAGGCTCGTCGGAATGGGCGTGCCCTCGTAGTAGCGGACTTTGCCGGTCGCGTCGGCGAGCGCGGCGGCAGTGACGTTGTAGCGGGCGAGCCGGCTGACGCCGCAGCAGACGAAGCCGCACAGGACGACGACGTCCCAGAACCCCCGCAGGCCGAGCGTGAACCCGAGCACCGCGGGAGCGACGCCGAAGGAGATGACGTCGGCGAGCGAGTCGAGGTCCGCGCCGAAGGGCGAGTGGCGGCTCTCGCGCGCGACGATGCCGTCGGCGACGTCGAGCCCGAGGGCCAGGGGCAGCAGGAGGAATGCAACCACGAGCGGGAACACCCGATGGTCCTGCTCGAGGTGGTTCAGGCAGGCGAAGATGGCGCCCGTGCCGCACGCCGCGTTCCCGAGCGTCAGGAAGTCGGCCGGCACGAAGGAACGGAGGAGGGAGCGGGGGCCAGACGTGCTCACCGGTGCTCTCAGTATCCGAAACGGCGGGCGGGCGACATCGTCCCGGCAACGGTCGACGGGCGGCCAGCGTTGTCGTACAGCCACCTGGGAGCCGGCAGGGATCGCCAACCTACTGATTACGGATCGGTGCGAGCCAAAGACGGCCCGGTAGTTCAATGGCTTAGTCTGCTTGATTCGGTGGCCGAGCCAGAGAGTCGTGCGCCGCGGGCACACCCCGGGCACAGGCACCGGAGAAATCCTTCGCGTCGATGGGCGCTCGCTCAGGGCCGCAGCGGAGTACGCCGCCCCTGCGGGCCTGCCGCTCGATCAAGCCGTCACGGCGCTCGCCCATGGCGCGACCGAGTGCGAGGCCGACATCGAAAAGCACTGCGCGAAGGTCGAAGCCGGGGAGGGGCGCATCATCAAGTGCCTCGAGAAGCACGAGGCCGAGCTCAGCCAGCGCTGCAAGCAGGCAAAGAAGGACATCGGGCTCGACTGACGGAGGCGGCTCCACGGGAGGTCGGCCGTTGGCCTGACCGGTGGCTGGTATCGCGCCGTGCGCGCGTGCGCTCCGTCGCGCTAGGTTCCGATCTCAGCGAGCCCGGGAACCCACACTCTCCCTCACAAGGCCCGCTCAGAGCAGACTCCATGGCAGGACCCCACTTCGATCCTGATCACGATGAATCGGTAACTCGGGCGACAACAAGGCGGGCAAGGGCACTCCCCGGAAGAGTGGCAGGGGGGCTCCCTATGGCGTAGGTTCCATGGCGTGGCATGTACGGGCGCACCCTCGCGGCGGAGTGTCGCCGCCGGCATCGTGATGTCGGTGGCCGTGGTGTGGGGCTCGGCCACCTCCTTGGCGTTGGTTCGTTATACCTCACCCGCGGGCAGCCTGTCGGACGCGGCCTGCAACGTCAGCACGCCGTGCGAGATCCACCACGCAATACAGACCGTCGCGCTTCCCAACGACGAGGTGATCGTGCTGCCCGGCGACTATGCGATCTCCTCCTCGATCACCGTTTCGAAGGCGCTCGACATCCACGGCGCAGACGGTCAGCGCCGGCCACGCCTGACTGGGTCGCTGGCCCCCTACCTGCTGCACGTCATCGCGTCCGGATCGGTCGCGATCAGGCACGTGGAAGTCGAACAGGACGCCGGCGACTCCTCCGCGATCGATGTGGGCGGGCCCGTCACGCTCGATGACCTGATCGTCACCGTGACGGCCGAGAACGGGACCGGTATCGTGTTCAGAAGTTCCGGCGGCGTCTTGCGCAACAGCGTCGTATGGACCACGGGTGCCACTACGGACTTCATCTCCGCCGCTGTGCTCGTCGACATCATGGATGTGCGTGCGCGCGCTGAGCTGCGTAACGTGACGGCGATCAGCTCGGGGCCGACCTCGACTGGGGTGGGGGTCAGGTTCATTTGTCCGCCCCTTCAATCGTGCAACCCAGCAGACTCGGTCGTCTCGGTGAGGAACACGATCGCGCGCGGGCGACAGTACGACCTCAGCGTGCAGGCTGCTGGTGGCGGAGTCACGCTCGAACCGAGCTATTCGAACTACGATCCTACTGCGACGTTCGTGTTCAACGCCGGCGTGCTCCTCGACGGTGGCCACAACCAGAGTGCCGTGCCCTTGTTCGTCAACCCGTCGGAAGGGGACTTTCACCAGCTCGCGGGGTCGCCGACGATCGACGCGGGCACGACGGACACGCTGACCGGTACAACTGACATAGACGGCGACGCACGGTTGATTGATGCGGCGCCCGACATCGGGGCGGACGAGTTCGTACCCCCGCCGCCCGACAACACCGCGCCGGTGGGGAGCGATCTCGTGCTGTCTCCTTCGAGGTTCGCCCCGGACGTCGGCTCGCCGCCGAGCGCGTCGCTCCGGAGCAGACGCCAGAAGGGTGCAACAGCCACGTACCAGGTGAGTGAGGCGGCCACCGTCACCTTCGCCGTCGAGCGCAAGGTAGGGCGGCACAGATACAAGGCGGTCACGGGCTCCTTTTCGCGTTCGGCCACCGCGGGCGCGAACAGCTTCCACTTCACCGGGTTCGTGGACGGCAAGGCGCTGAAGCCGGGCAGATATCGCCTCACGGGAGTGCCGATCGACGGCGCCGGCAACATCGGTGCCGTGTTTGCCGGGTCATTCAAGATTCTGCGCCGACACTAGCGCAGCGTAGCGGCGTCGCTGCTGAGGACGCGATCCGCTGCTCAGGAATGTCATCGGACGAGCGTGCCAGCCGCCGGGGTGACGGGTAGACCGGTATCCGCGCTCGTTCGGGACACTTCGTAGATACTCACGGCGTCGCGAATGCCCCGCATCTGAAGCTCGCCCCGGGGCTCGCACGGGATCTCGTCGCGCACCAGCACCCAAGTCGCGTGGCTGATGAGAATCTTGCCGGGGTCGCAGTTCACTTGGAGCCGCGCCGCCAGGTTCACCTGGCGGCCGATGGCCGTGTAGTCCATGCGTCCCGGCGTGCCGAAGTTGCCGACGCTGGCAATTCCAGTGTTGATGCCCATGCGGATATGAAACGGCTCGGTGACACCCCGTTTCTCCCAGCGACGATGGAGATCGGTCATGCGATCCTGCATCGCCATCGCCATTCGCACCGCGCGCAACGCGTGATCCTTGTCGTGGGTGGCAACCGGCGCACCGAAAAAGATCATGATCGCGTCACCCATGAACTTGTCGATGGTGCCGCCGAAGCGTTCGGCGATCGCAGTCATCTCTGCGAAATACTCGTTGAGCAGCTCCGAGACCTCCTCGGGTTCGACGTGGTCCGCAAGATCGGTGAAGCCCTTGATGTCCGAGAAGAACAGCGTCAACCGACGCCGGTACTGGCGATCGATGGTGTCGTAGTTGCCTAGGCGGATCTGCTCTGCGACCTGCTGCGCCACGTAGCGGCTGATCAGGTCGTTCGCCCGCGCCAGCTGGTCGCTCGTCTGGGCCAGCTTGTTCTCATGATCATGCCAGCGATCGATGATGAAGTAGAGGATTCCGTACACGAACAGCGTCAGGACCAGCATTGCGCCACCCAGCGTGGTCAGCCACGACACGTACAGACGACCGTCCCGGAACGGCGCCTCCGTGAGCGCGGGCGCATACGGGATCCACCCGACTAGCGATGCGATCGTCGTACCCGCCGTGACGGCGAGAAAGGAAACGCCACCCAGGGCGACCGGCAACCTGTCGAAGAGGACGTAGCCGAATACCGCGCCGACGATGAAGAACAGGGGCGTCAACGGACTGGTCGCAGCGCCAAACAGATACGCGACGTAGCCCAAGCCGATTCCGAACAGCTGTGACACGGCGTGTACCAGCATCCGACTGTCGGGCGATCGCCGCCGGCAGATCAGTGCCGCAATCAACAGGACCGACCACGCTCCGATACAGATCGCGACGTCCCAGTACAGTCTCCGTTGGAAGTGGGGGCCGTTGAAGTATGGTGCGATGTCCGGATGCGGCAACAGGACGAAGTACTCCACCGCGAGGAAGTAGCCGCCGAAGAAGAGGACGATGAGCGTCGACAGGAGGCAGCGATCGGCGATGCTCCACGTCAGGGGATTCCCAATGCGCGCAAGCAACCGCTGCGCGAGCGAGGGGGATACCGAGCTCGCTGTGGTCATCACCCCACGAGCTATCGCAAAATGACGCCGGCCGGCAAGCATTCTACCGTGCCCTCGCTAGTGCGATGGATCGCCAGGAGGGTGAGACGCGGCAGGCTGCCCCCGTCAGCGCTCATTGGTCCGCGTGCACCGGGAGATGCCCCGCATGGGCAGTCTGCAATATCGGCGGTGAAAGGGTTGCCGCGGCAGCCGGCAGGGCTCGTAGCGTGGGACGATCATCCCGAAGCTCTTGCGAAGCCGAGCGGGATGCCGCAGTGCCGACCCGGATCGCGTTGTGGCCCGATCGGGCGATTGATGGGGCACGTCGGTCCCGACAGGGGCATCGTTTGGGCGCATCACCCGAGCCCGAGGATGCGGTCGTAGTCCTTTAGGCGGGACGAGTCACCGGCGGCCACCCGCCGGGCGTTCAGCTCCACCACCGGGATGTTCAGGCTGGCGAAGGTCCGGGCGAGCTGGCGGCGGGCCTCGTCGCCAACGTCGCCTTGGAGCAGCAGCTCGGCCGCGACCACGACGTCGATGACCATCTCGCAGAGGCGCTTGGCGTTGAGCAGCGCGTACTGCGGGTCGCCGGTGAGCGCGCCGAGGCAGCTGTTGATCCAGCCGATGCCGGTGAACACGAGCTGCACCGGTTGCTCGTGGCGCTCGAGCAGGGGCAGGAGCTCCGCGCGGACGTCCTCCAACGCCGTGAACAACGCGCCCTTGCTCATCTCCTTCAGCGCGAAGCTCGCCTGGATCTCCGATGTCCCCTCGTAGATGGTGGTGATGATGGAGTCGGCGTGACGATGCCCGAGCACGGTCTCCGCCATGTAGCCGATGCCGCCGCACACCTGGATCGCCTGGCGGGTGACGTGGTTCGAGAGCTCGGTCGCGTAGTACTTGCAGAGCGGTGTGAAGAAGCGCACGAGCTGCAGGTTGTGGTCCACCTCGGCCTGGAGGTCGTTGCGCTGCGGATCAGCCTGGCCGCGTTCCGTGGTGAGGTAGGCGCGCAGCGCGTCGGTCATGTCGACGAGCGCACAGGTGCGGTAGAGCAAGGCCCGCGCAGCCTGGATGTTCAACCTCATGTGGCCAAGCATGGATTTGACGAGGGGCTGGTGCACGATGGGCTGGTCGAACTGCACCCGTGCCCGAGCGAACTCGAACGCCTCCTGAAACGCAGACTCGGCGATCCCGATCGCCTGCGCGGCGACGCCGAGCCGCGCGTTGTTCATGAGATCGAGCATCGCCCGGAAGCCCTGGCCGCGGGTGCCGAGCAGGAACGCCTCGGCACGGTCGAAGTCGACCACGCAGGTTGGGGAGCCGTGTATGCCGAGCTTCTTCTCCACGCGGACGACGTCGATGCCGTTGCGGCGTCCGTCGGGAAGGGTGCGCGGGCAGAGCATGAGCGAGAGGCCGCTCGTCGTCCCTTTCGACTGATCGTAGGTCGCGGCGTCCCGGGCGAGGACCAGGTGGATGGCGGCGCCACCGTTGGTGATGAATATCTTCTCGCCGTCGATCACGAAGCGACCGTTCTCCTCGGTCACACGGGTGGCGATGCCGCCGAGATCGGAGCCGGCCTGGGGCTCGGTCAGGTCCATGGCGCCCTGCAACTCGCCCGACAGGAAGTGGGGGAGATAGCGCCGCCGCAGCTCGTCCGTGCCGTACTTCTCGATGTCCTGCGCCACGCCGCCATGGAGACCGATGATGGTCATGAGGCTCGCATCCGCCCGCGCGACCATCTCCAGATAGAAGCAGTTGAGCAGGAGCGGGAGCCCATAGCCGCCGAACTCCGGGCTCAGCGTCAGGCAGAGCAGCCCCGCGTCCTGGAGCCTCTTGTACCCCGCCGCGATGTGCGGCGGGACGACGACCGTGCCCCCCTCGAGCCGGACCTCGTCGTGCCAATGCCCGTGCGAGTCCGAATGGATCGCCTCGCAGACCTCGTCGATGCTCTGGAGGACGGCTCGGTACGTCGCGACCTCTTCACCGGGATTCACCTCCGATCCGCGCTTGAGCCGGACGTAGCGGGCCCAGTCGACGCGGTGATCGACGAAGAACTGCATGTCGGGGTGGTAGAAGTCCTTAGCCATGGGCGGAGCGTACCACGATCCGAAGAAGGTGAAGACGCGGCCGGAACGCGCCATCCCGGGGTGGTGAAGTGGCCGACAGATGACCGAGATCGGGGACGTGTTCCTCGTGCGGCGAGCCTCATCCTCGTTCGCGCGGAGGCTCGCCCTACCGCGAGGAGCGACTAGATGCGCGTCCGACGTCTCCCGCGCCGCGCAGCGATCGACCCTAGAGCCCCGGAGACCATCGGCGGGCCGCCGCCGCCCGTCAAGCCGCGGCTTCGAGGGGTATCGCACCGGTGGGCCTTCTTCGCCTCCCTCCTTGCGGGCGTCGCTCTCATCTTCGTGGCCCCCAGCAAGAAGGCCGTCGCCGCAGCGATGGTTTATGCCCTCAGCCTCTCCGGTCTGTTCGGCGTGAGTGCGCTCTACCATGAAGTGACGTGGTCGGTTCCCGTACGTCGGTGGATGCGGCGGCTGGACCACTCGATGATCTTCTTGCTGATCGCCGGCACGTACACACCGTTCGGCGTGCTGGTGCTCTCAGGGGCACTCGCGCTCGCCGTACTCGCCGTGGTGTGGAGCGGTGCGCTCCTCGGAATGACGTTGAACATGGTCTGGATCGACGCCCCGAAGTGGTTGAGCGCGATCGTGTACATCTTGCTGGGCTGGGTAGCCGTCGTGGCCTTCCCCGAGCTCGTGTCGCAGCTCGGCTTGACGGCCACCGGCCTGATCGTGCTCGGCGGCGTGCTCTACTCGGCGGGTGCCGCAGTCTACGCCCTCCGACGTCCGGACCCCGCGCCCGAGGTGTTCGGCTATCACGAGGTGTTTCATGCGCTCGTGATCGCAGCAGCGGTCGCACACTACGTCGTCGTCGCGTTCTACGTACTCCCGCGCAGCTGAGTGGCATACGGGGACAGTGGGCTGAGTGCGCGCCACGCCAGGCGCCGATGCCGGCGAGGATGCCGTCAGCCAGTGTTCGGGCGCCTCGCCGGCTACGAGCCACGACCTGGTCGGGCGGCACCGACGGGTTAGCGCTTGCCCGCCTCCACGCGCGAGTCCGCGTTCCGCGCCGACGGCTCGGTCAGGCCCAGCGACTCCTCCTTCAACAGGGCCTGGGCAGCGTCCAGCTTGTCACGATGGTCGGCCAACAGTCGGTCGGCTTCGCGGTGGCACTCCTCGACGATCCGCCGAACTTCGGCGTCAATGAGCTCCGAGGTCGCCTCGCTGTGGGACTTCGCGGAGTTGCGAAGTGCGAAAGGGGGGACTTGAACCCCCACGGGTGTTTAGCCCACAGGATCCTGAATCCTGCGCGTCTGCCAGTTCCGCCACTTTCGCGCGAGCGACGGTGATAGCGGCAAGCGTTCGGGGGCGCAAGTCATTCTCTCGCCAAGACCTGAGGCACGTCGCGCCAGATTGCGCTACGCGTGGACCCGAGAAGTTGAACGCGCGTCGTCCTCCAGAGCGGACACGCGAGTAGCCTGGACAGGACACGGCGGCCGGTCGCGCCGCTCCGGGTCCTGCACTGGCGTAGCCCCGGGCTCGGCATGGCCCTTGCGTAGCGTCATGCTGGATGGAGATGGAGCTGGAGACGGGGAGTGCGTTGGGCGTCGACGCCTTGGAGCGCCTCACGAAGGCATCGCCGCCGCCGCCGACCGCGGTGCCAGTCGCTGCGCCGCAGCCGGCAACGGCTGGCAAGCGGGCGGAGCCACCCGCGCAGCCGCAACGGCCGAGCCCGAGCGTGGTCCGTCGCTTCCTCATCACCGTCCTGTTCGTCGACGTGGTGGACTCGACGCGCAGGGCGGTCGAGCTCGGCGACAGCGCGTGGATGGCCCTCCAGGAGGAGCACGAGACCATGGTGCGCCGCGAGGTCCAACGTTTCGCCGGCCGCTGTCTGAGCACCGTCGGTGACGGGGTCGTCGCATCCTTTGCGAGTGCGGCCGCCGGCGTGCGCTGCGCGGTGAGCATCGTCGAAGCCAGTCGGGCCCTCGGCATCGAGGTTCGGGCCGGGCTGCACTCGGGCGAATGCGAGCGCCGGGGCCCGCGCCTCGGCGGCGTCGTGTTCCACGTCGGTGCACGCCTCGTGAACCTCGCTGCGGCTGGCGAGGTGCTCGTCTCGCGCACCGTGACCGATCTCGTTGCCGGAGCGGGTTTCGTGTTCGGGCGCCGGGGGAGTCGGCGCTTGAAGGGGCTGCCCGGCGAATGGTCGCTCTACGCGTTCGTCAGCCGGCGCGGCGGGTCGGGTGACCGACGCCCCCCGGAGCTGACCGTTCACGCGCGCCGACGACTGTGATACGGGCCGCAGACACATGGGCGAAGCCGGGATCGTGCCCCAGGTGCTCGACGAATACGGCGCGGTCACGCGCGCCGTCCTGCAGCGGTACCTGGCACCACGGCCGCCAGAGAAGCATCTCTACGACCTGGTCGCCGACTACCCGCGCCGGGGCGGGCGCATGCTGCGCCCGAGCCTCTGCATCGCGACCGCGCGGGTCTTCGGCGCGTCCGTCGAGGACGCCGTCCACTCGGCCGCCGCGCTCGAGCTGCTGCACAACGCCTTCCTCGTCCACGACGACGTCGAGGACGAGAGCGAACAGCGGCGCGGGCGGCCGACGCTGCACGCCCTCCACGGTGTGCCGGTGGCGGTCAACGTCGGCGACGCCCTCGCACTCCTCGGTCTCCGCGCGCTCATCGACAACCGCGCCTCCCTTGGGCCCCGTGTGACGATGCGCGTGCTCGAGGAGGCCGAGCGCATGGCCCGCGAGTCGATCGAGGGGCAGGCGATCGAGCTCGGCTGGCGCCGCGACAACGCCGTCGACCTCGCCGAGGACGACTACCTCGACATGGTGCTCAAGAAGACCTGCTGGTACACGACCATCTACCCGAGCCGCATCGGTGCGCTCATCGGCACGCGCAGCGAGCGCGACCTCGATCGCTTCATCCGCTTCGGATTCTTCCTCGGCGCCGCGTTCCAGATCCAGGACGACCTGCTGAACCTCGTCGGCGACGCACGGCGCTACGGGAAGGAGCTCGGCGGCGACGTCGCCGAGGGGAAGCGGACGCTCATGCTGATCCATCTGCTGCGGGAGGCGTCGCCGGGCGATCGTACGCGGATCCGTGGGTTCCTCGCGCGGCCACGCGAGCGGCGAAGGAAATCCGAGGTCGCGTGGCTGCGTAGCCGGATGGACGCCTGCGGGTCGGTCGACTACGCTCGCCGGATCGCGCATGCCCTCGCCGGTGCGGCCCAGCACGAGCACGAAGCGCTGTTCGCCGGGCTCCCGCAGTCCCGTGATCGGCAGTTCATCGCGGCGTTGCCGGAGTGGGTACTGGCGAGGAACTAGTGTGATTTCGCTACAAGGCGCCCGCAACGGCCGCCGCGATGGCCCTAGTCGCCGGCGTAGACGTCCCCCTGCTTCCAAGCAAGCGCGCTAGATGCTGGACACCAGCTGCAACCTGCCCTATGGGGTTCGATGGATGCACGGGCGACGTCACCCGGGTCATGCCTCCGTCCTCGCGGCGGGAGCGATCCTGCTGGCGTTGGGGTGTGCGCCGGCGCACCAAGGGGGCGCTTCACGGATGCCTTCCGAACCGGAGATATCCGACGCCCAGCGCAATCTGGCGATGGTGAGCATTCATGCGCACGCCTACTGGCCGGACGCCGACTTCTCCGACACGAGCCTTCTGTCTCTCGAGGATGCGGTGGACATCCTCGACCGAGACTCGGGGATGACCGCCGACTCGCGGGCCCGGCGCGCGGCCGCCAACCTCTGGGTACACAAGTACGATCACGATCGGCCGGAGTTCAGCAAGGCCGTTGCTCGCCTGCTGCGCCGCGCTCCGTCGGTGAGCATCGTCGCGGTCGACCAGCAGCTAGGCAAGGCGCTGGCCGATCGCACGCCGCCCATTGCTTTTCCACCGTCTCCCGTGTTCGCGGCGGTCGTTGAGCCGATCGTTTCGAATCTGCTCATTGGCCTGACGCAGGACTGTCCGTACCAGGTCCCACCATCCGGCCCGTATGATGGGGTGGGTACGAATCCGACCCTCGTGTCATGGAGCTACGACATCCCAATCCCGCGGGCGATGGCCGACATCGCGCGCTCACTCGATCCGCAGAGCTGGGACGTCGCGAGTAGCCTATTCTATGACTCGTACCTCGTGGACACACCACCATCTTGCTGTCCCCATACGCCCTCGAGCGACTGCACGTGTACGACGACGGCGACCGGCGACCCGAGCAAGGGGACGGCTCATCCGGCGGGGCAGCCCTACGGATATACGGCGTTCTTCGAGAACTTCTGTGCCGGATCCACGTGTCCGAATTGCCAGGGACCGAAATGCGTGGCCGCCTTCAAGAACCTACTGTGCGTGCGCACCAAGTACGACGGCGCGTGGGTGTTCATGCCCTGCCTCGCGAAGTATGCGAGCAGCTATTCCGTCTCGTACCACCTCGCGACGTCGATCTCTGGGTCGGTCTACGGCGCCGACCCGGGGTCGATCATTCGCGACGAGGGGACGCTTAGCGTGCGGCCTGCGACGGCCACCGAGATGGCGACCCTAGCCGGTAATACCTGGTCAATTGTGCACGTGGATAAGGAGCTGGTGTTCAGGTCGAGCGGCATGACGACGGCCATGTCGCAGGCCTTGCAGTCGTTCGAGAAGGAGTTGCACGATCAGATCGTGGATCAGGCGTGCCACGATGTTCCGGCGCAATTCTGGTTCTCGTGGTTGTCACCTTGAGCTTCGAAGGAGCACGCGCATGGCATTGGACGAGTTGATCGGCAAGCAGTTGGGCATCCTGCAGGGATTTACGATCAAAACCCTGACGCGATGGCGCGACGCGGCCAACAGCGCGCGTTTGAGCGTCTTCACGGTCGACGATCTCTTCGAGGTGTTCCGCGACCAGTTCGTGAACAACTGGGATACGTGGAACGACCTGATGGCGATGCCGATCGCAGAACGCCTCCCGACCGTCGCGCTGCGAGGGCAATACAATGACATGGTGGGTAAGGCGCAGGGGAGCGCCAACGTGAACCGGCGGCTCACGGCCGCGACCTACGGCGACAAAGTCGCCTTGGAGCGGCTCAGTGGCGGCGCTGAGATTCTGCCCGACGCCTATGACGTTACGGCGATCGGCGACTTCGAGGGTGACGTCAACGTGGCGATGGTGAAGAACGTCACGACGGCGCCAGTGGCGGGCATCCCGGACGTCTATTTTGGTCCACTCATCGCGACGTTTCCGGGAGAAAAGCCTGCGCCGATCGCGTGGATCGTCGTGGTGGCGACGCTATGAGCGCGCGCAAGCCGCGCGTGCACAAGAAGGCGAGACCGGGCGGTCAAGTAGCGCGCCCACCGGTCCTGCCGGCTGGCGAGATCATTCTCCGCGACGTCGCGGTCCTGAGCGTCACCTGCCGGGCACGACCCGCGCCGTGCGTGGTGGCCTTTGATGGCGGGGTGTCCGCCATGGTGAACGACGAGCGCATGCTGGCAACCCTGCTCGCTGCCCTCACGGCTGCCAGGCATGTCACCGTGCTCTTGCTTCGCGGTCGGGCGCCGGTCCCGCCGGCCCCGAGGATCGACCTGGTCGTCGGCGTTCGTCTCTGACGGGTGCCGCCGACCTGCGCGAGAGCCACCCAGATCTCTCGGGCCAACTCAATCGCCACGTCATCCCCTGCACCGCGGTGCAGTGTGAAGCCGGTCCATACGCGACATGTGGTGTGAGCCCTGCGCGAAGGTCGTGATCGATCGATACCCGCGCCCGCACCGACCGGGCCCGGGCCTCGTCGAAGCCCCAGTCGAAGAACGACGTCATCAGACTACCGTCGGTCAGGCATCCCAGTACGGGAAGCTTCGCGAGCGCAATTGCCGGCGCCAGGGCCGGGACGGCGACACTGTCTGCGGGCTCCCAACGCCCAACCCCCTCGACGTTGGCATGCGCGAGCAGGGATCCGTCATCGTCCATGACGACGAAGGTGTCGCCTAGCCACTCCATCGGCACCATACGTTTGGAGTAGCCGTAGTGCGCATTGCCACTCCAGGTGACGACCGGCTCGCCGGAGAACACGTGCGGTAGGAACATCGCGTGTTCCCCGCCGTGCGTTGTCCGGACGTATGGGACGGCGATCACGAACTCCAGGAACCGAACGCCGGTTTCGAGCGCGAGCGACGCGAAGAACACCCGCGAGCGATCGTGCTCGCCGAAGATGAAGACCACCGGGTGGCGGCCACGTGGGACACTCGCCGGTGGGTCGAGGCGCAGCGTCGCCGGGAGGACGGGCGTCACCAGGTCGCGCGGCCACAGGCATGAGACGATGGCCCCGCTGAACCGGGTCTCCGCGACGAAGGACCGACGATCGTCGCGTTGCGATGGCTCCATGACGCGCAGATGGGCTATAGCATCGCTCCGCTTTCCATGTCTGCCTCCTTCTTGCTCTACGGCGCCAGTGGGTACTCGGGGGGATTGGTTGCACGCCAAGCCATCGAGCGTGGGTGGCATCCCGTCCTGTGCGGCCGCGACGCCGGCAAGCTCGCGGCACTCGGCGCCGCGCTCGGCTGCGCGCACCGGGTGGCGGCTATCACCGACCCCGCCGCGCTTGACCGTGCCTTCGCCGGCGCACGCGTCGTCCTGAACGCCGCCGGTCCCTTCTCGCGCACCGCCGAGCCCGTGCTCGATGCCTGCCTGCGCGCGGGCGCCCACTACCTCGACCTGAGCGCCGAGGTGCCGGCGATCGAACGGCTCGCGGCGCGCGACGGGGACGCACGCGCGCGCAGGCTCATGATCATGCCGGCGGTCGGCTTCGACGTCGTCGCGACGGACTGCCTGGCGGTGCACGTGGCGCGGCGACTGCCCGGCGCCGTGCGGGTCGCGATCGCGGTGACGAACCTCTTCTTCGTGACGCGAGGGTCGGCGAAGACGCTCCTCGAAGCGGTCGACCGCGGGCTCGTGCGACGGAATGGCCGGCTCGTCGACGTGCCTCTCGGCTCGCGCGAGCATCCCTTCGACTACGGGAGTGGCCCGCGTGCCTCGATCAACGTGAGCCTCGCGGATCTCACCACGGCGTATCACTCCACCGGCATCCCGAATGTCGAGACCTACACCGAGGGGACGCCACTCATGCGCGGGCTCCTGGCGGCGTGTCGCGGGTTCGGCTGGGCGATGCGGACGGGACCGGCGCAGGCCTGGCTCGCGGCCTGCGCCGATCTCCTGCCGGAGGATCCGAGCGCCACCGACGGTGCGGCGCCGCGCACGATGGCGGTGGTCGCCGAGGCGGAAGACGGCGCCGGAGGCCGCGCGGTCGCGCGCCTGCGTACGCCGGAGGCCTATGCATTCACGCCGATCGCTGCCGCCGCCGTCATCGAGCGCGTGCTCGCGGGTGACGTCGAGCCGGGCTTCCAGACGCCAGGGCGCGTGTACGGGGGTGACTTCGTGCTCGGGCTGCCAGGCGTCGTGCGCGAGGACCTGGCGTAGGGGCCATGACGCATCATCCCATACGCGTCGCCATCGTCGGCGGCGGCTGTGCGGCCATGACGACGGCGTTCGAGCTGACGCGCCCGGAGCATCGCGGACGCTTCGCGGTCACCGTCTATCAACAGGGCTGGCGGCTCGGCGGCAAGGGTGCGTCGGGTCGCGGGCCCGCTGGACGCATCGAGGAGCACGGCCTGCACGTCTGGATGGGCTGGTACGAGAACGCATTCCGTATCCTCCGCGAGTGCTACACCGAGCTCACCGGCGATCCCGACGCGTGGCGCGCGGCCTTCGAGCCGGCCTCCCTCGTGACGGTGACCGATCGAACGACGGACGGGCGCTGGATGCCGTGGACGCGCGTCTTCCCGCCCGCTCCCGGATCACCGGGCGACCCCCTCACCTTGCCGGAGCGGTGGACGGTGCGGGACTACGTGTCGCGCACGCTCGCGCTCCTGCGCACCCTGTTCGAGGGCGTGCGGCTGCGCGTCGGTGATCGCCCCGGTGCCCCCAGCGAGGCGCTCGGCGCCCTCGACCAACTCCTCGGCTACGGCGCGCTGGCGACGCTCGCGGGCGTGAGCCAGGGCGTCGCGTTCCTCGAGACCGTCCTCGCGTCACGGCCGGAAACGGCGGGAGCGCTCCGCTTTCTCGACGCCCTGGCGGCGAACGCGCGGCGCCTCCTCGTCGCCCGGCTCGAGGACGACCCGGAGCTCCGTCGCGTCTGGTACGTGATCGATCTCACGCTCGCAACGCTGCGCGGCTACGTCGCCTCGAATCTGCTCACCGATCCGCGTGGCTTCGACGCCATCGACGACCTCGACTGTCGGGAGTGGCTGCGCCAGAACGGCGCGTCCGAGGAGGCGCTCGAGTCGGGCTATCTCCGCGGGCTCTACGACCTCGGCTTCGGCTACGACGACGGCGACCCGACACGGCCGAGCGTCTCGGCGGCGCAGGCGTTGCGGGGTTTCGTGCGGGCCTTCTTCACGTATCGCGGCGCCTTCTTCTGGAAGATGCGGGCGGGCATGGGCGACGTCGTCTTCGCGCCGCTCTACGAGGTGCTGCGCCGCCGCGGCGTCCGCTTCCGCTTCTTCCATCGACTGACCGATGTTCGGCTCGCACGCGGCAAGGCTTCGCACGTTGCCGCGCTGGAATTCGACGTCCAGGCGAAGCCGATCAAAGGCGAGTATGCGCCGCTGATCGACGTCCGCGGCATGCGCTGCTGGCCGTCGGCGCCGTTGGTGGACCAGCTCGAGGACGGCCGGCGCATCGCCCGCGAGGGATGGGACTTCGAATCGCACTGGGACCGCCGGCGCACCGGCACCGCGACGCTCCGCGTGGAGCGCGACTTCGACTTCGTCGTGCTCGGCGTCGGCCTCGGCGCGATTCCGCACGTGTGCGCGGAGATCCCTCGAGCGGGACGCGCGCTGGCGTGGCATGGTGGCCCACGTGCGGACCGTCGCGACGCAGGCCTTCCAGGTCTGGCTCGACGCCGACCTCGAAGACCTCGGGTGGTCGCACGGATCGGTGACGCTCTCGGGCTTCGTCGAGCCGTTCGACACCTGGGCCGACATGCACCATCTGGTGCAACGCGAGGCCTGGCCGCGACCGCCGAAGGGCCTCGGCTACTTCTGCAGCGTGCTGCCCGACGCCCCCGGCAGCCCGGCCGAGCAGCGCGAGCGCGTGCGCCAGAACGCGATCCGCTTCCTCCGCCACGATGTCCGCCATCTCTGGCCGAACGCGACCAGCGCGTCCGGCGACTTCCGCTGGGAGTTGCTCGTGGCGCCGCCGGGGGGGAAGGGCGGCGCAGGGCGCGGCGAGGCGCGCTTCCGGACCCAGTACTGGACCGCGAACGTGAACCCGAGCGACCGCTACACGCTCGCGTTGCCGGGCAGCGCGCGCCATCGCATCTCGCCGCTCGACGCCACCTACGACAATCTCACCGTCTGCGGCGACTGGACCGACTGCGGGTTCAATTCGGGCTGCGTCGAGGCGGCGGTCATGTCGGGCCGGCTGGCCGCCCACGCCCTGTCGCGCTCGCCCGCCCTCGAGGACATCGTCGGCTTCGACCATCCCTGAAAGGATCGATCATGAGCAATGACAAGCGCACCAAACGGCCGTCGCTCAATCGGACGCAACCCATCCGGAGCTGGTCGACGCTGCTCGGCGTCCCGGGTGGCCCGGGCGCCAACCCCGCGGCCGCTGCCGCGGGCGACGGCAAGCACCCCCCGCGACTCGAAGACGCCATCTCGCGCTCCGTCGAGCTCGGCTACCGCGTCGTCGACGACTACATCCAGCAGGGGCAGCGCGCTGCGCAGCGCATGAGCGCGGGCACGCTCACCGCCGAGGCGGTCGCGAGCGAAGCGCAGGATCTGGGTGGACGCATCGCGCGCTATGCTTCCGACTTCTTCGGTGCCTGGGTCGAGCTCCTCGACCTGGCGGCTGCGGGCAGCGCGGCGCGCCAGGCCGCGCCGGCGTCGAGCGCCCCTCAGTCCGGTACCTCGCCGTCGCCGGAGCCGCCACCCGCGAGACGTCCGGCGGTCGGTATGCGAGTCCAGGTCGTCGCGGCGCGCCCCGTCGAAGTGGCGCTCGACCTGCGTCCGGAGCGGGTGAGCGGCCCGCTCCGCGCGCACGAGCTGCGCTCGGCGGACGCCCGCAAGCCGCGCCTTGCCGACGTGACCATCCATGCCGACGATGCCGGCGCGACGCCCGTGCTCCGGATCGGTGTCCCCGACGGCCATCCGGCCGGCGCGTACGAGGGGTTGCTCCTCGACGAGGCCACGAACCGTCCCGTCGGAAGCGTGCGCGTCGTTCTCGGCGCGCCGCTCGCGCGGCCGCGTCGGACGTCAGCCAAGCGTCGCAAGTAGGGCGCGTGCCTCGCGGACGTCCAGCCCATCGTCGGCCGTGGCGAACGGGGACAGGGCCGCCGCGAGCACGACGCGCGCCTCCTCGGTGCCGCCGCGGGCGCGGAGCAGCTCGCCGAGGGTCGTCGCTGCGCGGAGCGCCCATGCCGGCCCGCCCCGCTCGCGCGCGAGCGCCAACGCCTGCCGAACGGCAGCCTCCGCCCCGGCGGCGTCGCCACGCGCTCCGAGCACGACACCCTTGAGACGCAGCAGCTCGGGTTCGTAGAAGCGTCCGCCCTGTTCGCGGCAGAGCTGGAGTCCTTCGTCGGTCCGGGCGAGCGCCTCGTCGAACTCGCCCGCCGCGATCAGCGCGTGGACGAGGAACACGAGGTAGTACGCAGACACGAGCCGGGCACCCATCATGTTGGTGAGATCGATTCCCTGGCGGACCTCGGGAATGCCCACGTCGGGCGCGCCCCCGATGGCGACGGCGGTCCCGTGTCCGCACAGGCCGAGGGCGAGCCAGAAGTAGAGCTTCTGCTCGCCCGCGATCGCGAGGAGTCGCTCGGACCAGGCGATCGTCTCGGCGGCGTCGCGTCGTGCGAACGCAACGTGCACGACGAACCCGAGCGCGAGCGCGCGCGCATGCGGATCGGTCGACTCCTCCGCGATCGCCAGGAGATCCCGGCAGGCCTGCTCGGACTCGGCCGAGCGGCCGAGCAGCCAGAGGTTCAAGGGGTTGTAGGCGTAGGAGAAGAGGCCGCCATCGTAGCCGTACTCGCGCACGTAGCGCTGAAAGCCCTCGCTGCGGTAGGCGGGTCGCGCCCGCTCGAAGTAGTCGTGCGCCGCCGCATGGGCGCCCCGCCAGAAGGCCTCGATGCCGAGCCCCGTGTACGCCGTCACCTCGTCCACCACGTCGTGGGGCGTGTGAGCGAGGCGTTGGAGGTAGGGCAGCAGGCGATCGGTCGCCTCCTGGTCGCCGCGCGTGATGGTGACCCCGATGATGCCGCTCAAGATCTTCGGCGGGACGTCGCCGCCGACCTCGTCGCAGAGCGCGCGCGCCCGGGTGAACGTCGCTTCGACCTCCGGCGAGGCGAAGCCCTGCGTCGAGAGTTGCACCGTCCCGAGACTCGTCAGCAGCTCGATCTTGGCGCGGGTGACATTCGGCGAGTGGGGAAGCCGCCCCGCGGCGGTGAGGCCGCGCTCGAGATGCTGGCGCGCCTCGGCATAGGCGGCGCGGCGGAGCGCACGGTCGCCGGCGCGCTGCCAGTAGACGACCGCCTCCCTCGTCTCGTCGCCCGCGTCGAGATGGTGGGCGAGCAGCTCGGGTTGCTGGTCGAGGATGTCGGGGAACCGGTCCCGGATCGCCGCCGCGATCCGGCGGTGCATGCGCTGGCGGGTGGCGCGTACCATCGACTCGTACGCTGCGTCGCGCACGAGCGCGTGCCGGAAGATGTAGCTCTCGTCCGCCGTGCTCCGGCGCTGTTGCAACAGTCGGGCATCGATCAGCTCCCGCAGGTCCCGTCGCAGGACGCCGTCGTCCAGTTCGGCGCTCGCCGCCAGGAGGTCGTGGCGAACCGCGCGGCCGATCGCCGCCGCGAGCTGGGCCGTCTCGCGCGCGGACGTCGAAAGCGCATCGAGCCGTGCGGTGAGCAACTCGCGGAGGGTGCCGGGAATCGCCATCGCCCAGCCCGGCTGGGACGTGGTCATGCGGCCGGCGACGACGCCCGCGTCGAACAACAGGTGCGTGAGCTCCTCGACGAAGAGCGGGACACCGTCGGTGCGGTTCTCGATGTGGTCGAGCACGTCGTCCCGGGGGGCTTCGCCCTCGACGCGCGACCGCACCATCGCCGCGATGCCGGCGCGTGAGAGCCGGGGCACCGACAGCGCGGTCACGTCGGCGGGGTTCCACGGCATCACGAACTCCGGGCGCGCGGTCAGGACGATGCAGAGTCGCGCCGCGGGCCCGGCGGGCGCCGCACGCAGCTCATCGATCAGCAACGTGAGAAACTCGACCGTCGTCGGGTCGGCCCAGTGCAGATCCTCGACGACGAATGCACGGGGGCGTTCGGCGCCCATGTGAAGGAGCAGGGAGGCGACGACGGCGAGCGTGCGCTCCTTCCTCACGTCGGCGGACAACGGGGTCTGCTCGGGGAACTCCTCCACCGGCGAGGACAGCAGGCTCGCCAGCAGGGGCAGGTTCTCGGCGCGATCGAGTCCGTGGCGATGCAGCAGCGCCTCGGGCGACTCGGGAAGGCCGTTCAGGAGGTCCACGATCGGACGCAGCGGGCTCGTGCGGTTCTCGGGCACGCACCGGCATTCGAGCCATGCGTCGGCGGGAACGGCGTGCCGCAGCTCGCGGACGAGACGCGACTTCCCGATCCCGGGCTCGCCGACGAGAAGCAGGACCGGCGTCCCTCCCGCATCGGTGCTTCTCCAGGTGGCGAGGAGTTGCGCCATCTCGTCGTCGCGCTCGACGAGTGGGGGCTCGTTGCGCGCAGTGCCGGTGAACGCGGCGATTGGAGTGGGTTCGACATTCACGCGGTGGAGCGCGGTCGCCTTGCCGGCTTCGAGCTGCTCAGCGGGCCCCGCCACCTCGCACACGACCGCTCCGCGCAGAAGGCGTTTCGTGTCGTCGCTGATCAGCACCTCGCCCGGTCCCGCCCGGTCGGCGATGCGGGCGGCGACCTGGGGCGCGGCGCCGACGATCTCGAATCCTGCGGCGCTGTCGCGGACGATGACCAGTCCCGAGTTCACCCCCACGTGCAGCGTCACGGCGAGACCGCGGTCGGCCGAGAGGCGCTCGCTCGCAGCGCGCGTCTCGGCGACGAGGTGAAGCGCCGTCCGCACCGCGCGCCGCGTGTCGTTCTCCTGGGCGCGGGGATGGCCGAAGACGAGCAAGGCGCGGTCGGCGATGGCGCTCACCAGCGTGCCGTCTCGGGGCCCCGCGAGCCGTCCGTACAGCTCGACCTGGGCCTGCAGGATCTGGTCGAGGTCCTCGAGGTCCACGGCCCCGCCGTCGACGCGGCTCACCTCCGTCCGGCACGCGACGAGGGTGACCTGGCGCCGCTCGCCGTCGCGGGAGCTGGCGGTGCCGGCAGCCCCGGGGCCGCGCATCCCCTCCCGCTCGATCGCGGCGAGCGTCTCGAGCAGCCCGGCGATCGTTACGCGCCGCTCCTCGACGTCCTTCGTGGTGACGACCTCGAGAAGGCGCCCGAGACGCTGGCGCTTCAACTCGACGGGAATCGGCACCGGGTCGGCTCCGAGCTGCCGGAGCAGGACCTCGTGCGCCGTCGTGCCCCCGACGGCGAGCGTGCCCGTCAGGCATTCGAGGAAGATGAGGCCCCAGGAGTAGAGGTCCGATCGCGGGGACAGCACGTCGCCGCGCAGCTGCTCGGGCGCAGCGTAGCAGGGCGTCCCCATCATCTCGTGCGTCGCCGTGAGGCGCGCCGCCTCGAGCTGGTAGTCGGCCGCGAATCCACCGAGACCGAAGTCGAGCACGAGAGCGTTGCGGCGCACGCCGGTCTTGGTGACCATGATGTTTTCGGGTTTGAGGTCACGATGCACGATCCCCTGGGCGTGGGCGCAGCTCAGCGCATCGAGGACTTGCGTCATCAGGCGGATGGCCTCCGTTGGCTCGAGCTTGCCCTCGCTCTCGATGACCTCGCGCAGGGTCACCCCGGGGACGAACTCGAAGACGGCGAACAACGTCCCATCGGAGAGCTCGCCCGAGTCCCGAAGGCGAACGATGTGGGGATGCGAGAGGGCGGCGCACAGGCGCATCTCGCGCCGGAACCGCTCGACGTGCCGCTGCGTATCGACGACCGTGTAATGGTCGTGGATGCGCACGGTCTTGATCGCCACGTCCTGTCCCGTCGACAGCTGGCGCGCGCGGTACACGCGGCCGAAGTTGCCGCTCCCGAGTTCCGAGAGCACCTCGTAGCGCTCGGCGAGCAGCGTGCCGCTGCGGAGGAGGTCGTCGGTGGTCACTGCGCGGTAGGTACTCTCGCTCATCGAGGGCATGGGCCGCAAGGACGCGGGCATGGACCGCCGGTCGGCCGCGCCAGCTTCCCGGACACGTCGCGGATTCCCGAGGCTGAGAAGCCGACGACGTGCGAGAAGTGGAGAGGAGGGTGAAGGCGGCGCTTGCGCTGCGGCCCCCATCAGCGGCATGACAGCCACCGCTGGAGGTCCGCTCATGTTCCCCGCCCGCTTCGCCTTCGCATCACTCGCGCTCGTCACGCTCCTCCCCGGGCGGCTCCACGCCGCGCTCGACCCTGGTGCCCAGCAGTGTGTCCGGCGCCTGGCCGAGAACACCGCGGCCGTTGCAGCCGCGCAGGCGGCGATCAACCGCACGTGTCTGCGCGACGGCGCCCCGGACGCGCAGGCGTGCGTCACCGCGGATGCGACGGGCGCGCTCGCCCGGGCCACCGCGCGCACCGCCGCCGACGTGCTGGCACGGTGCCAGGCATTCCCCCCATTCGGCGCGCCGCAGCGGCTGGCAGAGACGGCGAACGCGGCCGGCACGCTCCACGAGCGCGGGCTGATCGGCGACGTGTTCGGCCCCGACCTGCAGGCGGCCGTCGCAGGGGACAAGCCCGAGGCGCGCTGTCAGACTGGGGTGCTGCAGCGCACGGAACGCGCGCTGCGGGCACGCGTCCGCGACTACCTGCGTTGCAGTGGGCAGGCGCTGCCCACCGCCGACGCATCGACGCTCGCTGCGTGTGTCGGGCGGACGGCGTCCGCCGTCGCACGAGCCGAGGCGCGGCTCCGCCAGGTCACGGCGGGACCGTGCGCGCGCGTCGACGCGACGGCGCTCTTCCCAGGCCGCTGCACCGGGCTCGCCGGGGATGCGCTCGCGAGCTGCCTCGCGACCCGCACCGCCTGCCGCGCCTGCCGCCTGCTCGACTCCGCGGGCGCGCTCGGCGCCGATTGCGACGCGCTGGACGACGGCGTCGCCAACGACTCGTGCCGCATCCCGGTGTCCGTCAGCGGCAACGCGATCCCGTTCAACGGCAGCAATCAGCGCATCGCCGGCGCCGAGATATGGATCCTCGAGCATCCCGAGCGACGCGTGGTGACGTCTGCGGACGGCGCCTTCCTCTTCGACGACCTCGCCGAGGGCAGCGAGGTGACGCTCGTGCTCAATCACCCCGACTACCACGAGATCCAGACGGCGACGCACCGCCTCGGGCCGCAGGGCGCCCACCGCGTCACGTTCCAGGGCGTCGTGCATCGCGATCTACGACGCCCTCGCGCTGCTGCTCGGCGTGACGCCGGACCCCACGAAGTGCCAGATCGTCACCACCGTCACCCGCGTCGGCAGGTCGCTCTACGACCCGGGCGCGCATGGCGAGGACGGTGCCACCACCATGCTCCTCGGTCCGGGCTACGGGGAAGGACCGATCTACTTCAACTCGTCCGTCCTCCCCGACCGCTCGCTCGTCGAAACCAGCGACGACGGCGGCGTCCTCTACCTGGACGCCACGCCGGGCCGCTACCAGTGGACGGCGTCGAAGCCCGGGGCGGCATTCGCGAGCCTGGTGATGACGTGCCGTCCGAACGTGCTGGTGAACGCCTCGCCGCCCTGGGGCCTGCAGCGGCAGTGAGGTACCGCGTCGTCCAGTGGGCGACCGGCGGCGTCGGCCGCGCCGCGATCGAGGGGATCGCGTCGCATCCCGAGCTCGAGCTGGTCGGCTGCTGGGTGCACAGCCCCGCCAAGGCCGGGCGCGACGCGGGCGAGATCGCCGGCATCGGCCCGCTCGGCGTGACGGCCACCACCGACGTCGACGCGATCCTCGCGCTCGACGCCGACTGCGTCCTCTACAGTCCGATCATGGCGCAGACGGACGAGGTGGCGCGCATCCTGCGCTCGGGCAAGAACGTCGTGACGCCGCTCGGATGGTTCTTCCCGTGGGGCACGGTCGACGTCGCCGAAGTCGAGGCGGCATGTCACGCTGGCAACGTCGCGCTGCACGGGACGGGCATCCACCCCGGCGGCATCACCGAGCGGTTCCCGCTGATGCTCTCCGCGCTGTCCCGCGCGATCACGCACGTGCGCGCGGAGGAGTTCTCCGACCTCCGTACCTACGCCGCCGCCGACGTGATTCGCGACATCATGCTCTTCGGCAAGACGCCCGAAGAGGCGGCGGAGAGCCCGATGCTGGCGTTCCTCGCCGTTGGCTTCGGCCAGTCGATCGACATGGTGGCGCACGCGCTCGGCGTCCGGCTCGACCCCGAGAAGCGCACCCGCCACGAGATCGCCGTCGCGACGGCGCCGATCGATTCGCCGATCGGAGCCATCCCGCCGGGGCGCGTCGCGGCGCACCGCTTCACCTGGCAGGGCACGGTCGCCGGCGTGCCCGTCGTCACGGTGCGGACGAACTGGCTCATGGGCGAGGAGCACCTCGATCCGCCGTGGCGCTTCGGCCCCGAGGGCGAGCGCTTCGAGGTGGAGATCGACGGCGATCCGCCGGTGCGCACGACCTTCCGTGGCCTCCATCCGGACTCGATCGCCGAGGGGCTGGCGCGCAATCGCGGCATCGTCGCCACCGCGATGCACTGCGTGAACGCGATCCCCTACGTGTGCGAGGCGGCGCCGGGCATCCGGACGTATCTCGACCTGCCGCTGGTGTCGGGGCGCGCGGCGCCGGGGCTCGTCAGCTCCCGAGGAGGAAGTCGAAGCGATCGCTCATGATCGCGCGCTGCCGCGGCTCACGCAGCCGCCACACCTTGGCGTCGACGAGGAAGTGCACCTGCACGAGGCCCGTCCCCGCCAGGATCCACGGCCAGGCCGTCATCGACTCGATCGTCCAGCCGACGCCTCCGGCGAGAGCGCACATGCCGGCGAGCGCACGCCAGGCGCCGCGCGACCGCCCCGAGACGATGGCCATCATGAACAGGTACTGGGCACCGTGGGCGATCGCGTAGGGCAGGAAGGTGACGCCCTTCGCGTCGAAGACGATCGCCGGGAGGAAGAACGACCAGCCGAGGAGCACGGCCCCCGTGAGCCACGGATAGCGCACGATCCGCCGCTCGCGGAGCAGCACCCAGGCCATGAGCACGGAAGCGACGACGAAGATCGCGACGCCGGCGGTCCGGAACAACGCATGCGCGTGGTCCGAGAGCAGGCCGTCCTTGTCGGGCAGGAAGCCCGAGATGCCGAACATGCTGACGATGGCGCCGATCGCCATCAGATCGAGCGCCGTGCCGAGCGTCCCCGGGAGGGGGCCGAATCCGACGTGGCGACCGACGAACGCGATGAGGCCGAAGTTCTGCCGCTGGTAGTGGTAGAAGAGCCACGCGTTGTGCCCGCCGATGATGAGCAGTAGCGCCCACGAGCCGATCGCCCACATCCCCGCGACGCCGAGGACGACCAACGTCAGCGGGACGAGGCCGATCGACCAGAAGCAGCGGAGCGGCGCCTCGCGCAGCACCGGCCAGAACGAGCGGTCGAAGTAGAAGTAGGACGTGGACGCGACGTGGACCGACCCGGTGACGAACAGGATCGTCAGGATGCCGGGTAGCGGGGGCGATCCCGCGGGGCGCCCGAGCAGCAGGGCCGGGAGGCCGATCAGCGGAATGAGCGTGAGGAGCGCGAGCACCGCAAGGAACGCGCGCGACTCGACCCACGGACTCAGCACGCGTGGTTCGGCGAGGGTGTCTTCCAAGGCCGTCTGCCGCCTGCGTTCCGGGTACACTGAACGCCCCGCGACGCGCAAGGATGGAATTGCCTCAGCATCGCGACGAATTCGCGCCGCGTCTGCGGTCCGTACCAGCGGAGGCTGCGCGTAGTGCGGGGGGCCGCGGGGCCTGATGCCTGATTTCTGACTCGTCCCGACTTGTGACTCGCGGGCGGCGTCAGGAGAGTGGGGATGGGTGGTCGAGGAGGGATGATGCGGACTCGGACCCTGCGCGTCGTGATCGTCGCTGCCGGCGTGAGCCTGCTCTCGGGCGTGCCGCCGGTCGCCGCCAAGCGGGCGAAGCCCGTGGCGTGTGCGGGCCGCTATCTCGTGGAGGGCGGACCGCTGCTCCCCGGCGCGCCCGCATCGCAGATCGACGCCGTGACGTTCGGGCCCTCGAGCGCGTCGCTCAGCATCGGCTGCGACGCCGGGGCGCTCAAGGGCCGGGTGAAACTCAAGGCGCTGCGCAGCACGACCATGGTGGCCGCCGCATGGAAGGACTGCGGCGGTTTCACGGGCATCGTGCGGGTCAAGGGAAAGATCACCGAGGCCTGCTTCAAGCTCACCGCGTCCCTCCGCGCGGTCGGTCTGAAGCGGACCGTAACGGCGCTCCATTCCACCTGTGGTGACGGCGTGCTGGACGTGGGCGCCGGTGAGGCATGCGATTCCAACGGGATACCGTGCACCGATGGCGGCTCGTGCGTGGCGGACTGTACCTGTACCGCCATCACCACGACGACGACGACCTTGCCGGCGGGACCGTGCAACGTCGTCACGCAGGCGGGCTGCGCCACGGGGCAGAAGTGCACGTGGATCGAGGTCGCCGCCACGCCGGCCGAGATCGGGCGCGTGGGATGCGTCGCCGACGGAACCGTCGCGACCGACGGCGCATGCGCCCGCGGGCCGGCGGGTGACACGACGGGATTCGACGACTGCGCCGCGGGTCTCATCTGCGTCGACGGCACGTGCCGCGACATCTGCGGCTTCGATGCCAGCCCCGCGGCCGCGTGCGCGACGGGCTTCAATTGCACGCGATACGTCGGCCTCTTCGCCAATGGCGCCGACGACCCGATCGCCGGGGCCTGCACGCCCTCTTGCGATCCCCTGACGCAGCAGCGGGCGAACGGATCGCCGTGTCCCGCGGGCGAGGGCTGCTATCTGTTGACGTCGGCCACCGACACGACGGCGGTGTGCGCTGCAGCAGGCACGCTCGCGCACGGCGAGGCCATCACGGGCACCGCGTTCGCGAACAGCTGCCTGCCCGGACACCAGCCGCGCCGGCGTGATCAGGTCACGTCGACCTTCGAGTGCGGGGCGCTCTGCAAGCCGGCCGACGTGTACATGGGGAACAACGTCGCTTCCGAGGGAGGTGTCACGCCGTACACGTGCGAGGCGAAGGGCGCCGCCGCGCCGTCGGACGCCATGAACGGCGAGTCGTGTCGCTATTGGTGGGCGCGCGAGCCGTTCGAGACCGTGTCGCCGTTCAGCAACACGACGGGCTGGTGCTTCAAGCACGCCACCTTCCAGTACGACAGCAACGGCGACATGACGCTCGACGCCCCGTTCCCGCGGTGTCCGACCCTGACCACCGGAGACGTCGTGCCCCCGATCGGCAATCCCATGCACAACGACGCCGAGTACTTCTGGTGCGTGGCGAAGGCCGCAGGGCTGCCCCGGGGCGTCACGCCCGGAAGGCGGGGCGCGGACGGCGCGCTGCTGCTCGACCGAATTCGCGACTGGCGGTGACGTCGCCTCACTGCAGCTGGCACGTCATGGCACCCCCGCTGTCGGTGCCGCAGGCGTAGCCTGGGGGGCAGCAGCCCACGGTCGTCTGCCCGCCCGGCGCTATCCCACCGCAGCAGGTGGCGTCGCCCGGGCACGGAAACTGGATCACCCCTCGGGGCTGGGCGCTCGGGAAATCGCAGCACTTCATGCCGCTGTCGCTGCAGAGATACGCGGCCTGGGCGAGCGGGCAGCACACTTGCCCGAGGTCACAGCATCCGCTGGCGCCGGCGAGGTTGTTGAGGCTGCCGCAGAAGTACTTGCCCGCGGGGCAGGTGTCTTCGGCGTCGACGCAGTGGCCGTCGCTGCACTTCTGGAGGGGGACGGTCGAGCACAGGTGATTGCATGTCCCGCAGTTCTTGGGCTCGTTCAGGACGTCGACGCACTGGCCCGGGAGGGACGGATCGGCGTTCGTGCAGCACAGCTCGCCCGCACCGCAGCACTTTTCGCCGCAGCAGGCGGGCTCCCCCGGACCGTTGCAGCATTGGAGATCCCGCCCCGAGGGACACACGCCCCGCTCGCCGACCTTCCGGGTCAGGCACGCCTTGCACTTCTTGAGGCATCCGCCGCGGCTCTTCGCGTCGCCGGTGTTGGGCCATGTCGTGGCGCACCGCCCCGCGCAGCTCACCACGGCTGACTTGCAGTCCGGGCCTTTACATTTGGGCCTGAGCCGCTTGCAGTCGCTTCGGCAGACGTCTGCGGCCTCGAGGCCTGCGCAGCCCGTCTCGCAGGCAGAGGGCTTCCTCGGCTTCTTCGCCTCTGCCGGGGCCGAAGCGATGACGAGTCCCAATGCGATCACGAGGACCGCGCGCCAGGTCACGGAGCAGTCGCGCATGAGCCTCTACCTCCGAAAGAAGTCTAGCCCGGTGGACCCACCGGGAACATCGCGCATTCCGGGGACCCCGCCAGCGTGTGGGAATGCCCCTCGCGGTCAGTGTGTCGCGGCCGCCGGAGGCTTGCATCGCCGGGCGTGGCCTGCGACTCATACCGGACTTCCGAAGGAGGACCGTCCCATGCGCAGCCGTCGTGAAGCCGTCATCGTCGCCACCGCCCGCACCGGGCTGGCCAAGTCGTTCCGCGGATCGTTCAACCTGACCCGGCCGGACGACATGGCGGCGCACTGCATCAAGGAGGTGCTGAAGAAGGTGCCGCAGCTCGATCCGGCGGAGATCGACGACGTGGTCATGGGCACCGGCTTCCCGGAGGGGCCGCAGGGCTTCAACGTCGGCCGCAACGTCGCGGTGATGGCCGGCCTGCCGATGACCGTGCCGGGTCAGACCGTGAGCCGCTTCTGCTCGTCGGGCCTGCAACGCCGTCGCGGTCGCCGCGCACATGGTCGAGAACGAGGGCGCCGAGGCCGTCATCGGCGGCGGCCTCGAGTCGATCACGATGATGCAGAACGACTTCAACAAGACACAACCTCTTCAACCCCTGGCTGATGGACCACAAGAAGGCAGATCTACATGCCGATGGGGCTGACGGCCGAGATCGTCGCCGAGCGCTACAAGGTCAGCCGCGAGAAGCAGGACGAGTATGGCGCTCGCCTCGCAGCAGCGCACGGCCGCGGCGCAGAAGTCGGGCAAGTTCAAGGACGAGATCGCGCCGATGACGGTGACGATGGAGGTCACCGACAAGGCGACCGGCGCGAAGTCGCAGAAGCAGGTCACCGTCGACCGCGACGAGTGCAACCGGCCCGACACGACGCTCGAGGGCCTGCAGAAGCTGCCCGGCGCCTTCAAGGAGGGCGGCAGCGTCACCGCCGGCAACTCGTCGCAGTTCTCCGACGGCGCCTCGGCCGTGCGTGATCATGTCCGCCGAGCGCGCCAAGGCGCTCGGCATCAAGCCGCTCGGCTTCTTCCGCGGCTGTCGTGTTCGCCGGCTGCGAGCCCGACGAGATGGGCATCGGCCCGGTCTTCGCCGTGCCGAAGCTGCTCAAGCGCGACGGGCCTCAAGATCAAGGACATCGACATCGTCGAGCTGAACGAGGCGTTCGCCTCGCAGGTGGTGTACTGCCGCGACAAGCTCGGCATCGATCCGGAGCAGCTGAACCCGAACGGCGGCGCGATCTCGATCGGCCATCCGTACGGCATGACCGGCTCGCGCATGACCGGCACGCTGCTGCTCGAGCTGCGCCGCCAGAAGAAGCGCTGCGGCATCGTCACGATGTGCATCGGCGGCGGCATGGGCGCCGCCGGGTTGTTCGAAGCCGCCCTCTAGCGGTACAAGCCCGCGCATGCGTCCCGACCTCGTGGTGCGCGGCGGCACCGTCGTCGACGGCAGCGGTCGCGCGCCCTTCGAGGCCGACGTCGTCGTGCGCGGCGACCGCATCGCGGCCGTCGGCCGGTGGGACGGGCCCGCGGGCGAGGTGATCGACGCCCGCGGCAAGCTCGTCACCCCAGGGTTCGTCGACGTGCACACGCACCTCGACGCCCAGCTCAGCTGGGACCCCGCGGCGACGATCTCGACCGGGCACGGCGTCACGTCGCTGGTGGTCGGCAACTGCGGCGTCGGCTTCGCCCCGTGCCGGCCGGCCGATCGCGACTACCTGACGTTCCTCATGGAGGGCGTCGAGGACATCCCCGCGTCCGCGATCGGTGCCGGTATGCCGTGGCGTTGGGAGACGTTCCCGCAGTACCTCGACGCGCTCGGCGCGCTGCCGCTCGGGCCGAACGTCGGCGCCTACCTCGCCCACGCGCCGCTGCGCGTGTTCGCGATGGGCGAGCGCGGCGCCCTCGACGCCGAGCCGACGGACGCCGAGCTGGCGACGATGCGCCGGGCGGTCGCCGAGGCGCTCGCCGCCGGGGCGCTCGGCGTGTCGACCGGACGCACGACGATGCATCGCACGCCCGGCGGGCGACGCCGTGCCGGGCACGTTCGCCACCGCGCGCGAGCTGACGGCGATCGCCGAGCCGCTCGCGGCCGCCGGCGCGGGCGTCCTCCAGGTGGTGCCCTTCGGCGCGGCGGGGGAGGCGGCCGCCGGCTTCGCGCGCGACCACGATCTCCTCGTCGGCCTCGCGCGACGGATCGGGCGGCCGCTCAGCATCGCCATCACGCAGGCGCGGCAGTATCCCGACGTGTGGCGCGAGTCGCTCGCGGCCGTCGAGGCGGCGGCGCGCGGCGGCGTCCGCATCGCGCCGCAGGTGGCACCGCGGAGCATCGGGCTGCTGCTCGGCTTCGGCGGTCTGCTCTCGCCGTTGCTGCTGTTTCCCGCGGCGGGCGATCTCTTCGACCGCCCGGCCGACGAGGTGCTTCGCGCGCTGCGCGATCCCGCGACGCGTGCCACGATCGCCGCGAGCCTCGACGCCGACGGCGAGATCATGGCCGGGCTCGCCACGCTTGACCGCGTCTTCCCGCTCGAGGACCGCGGGGTGCTCGCCTACGAGACGGGCCGAGAGCGCAGCGTCGTCGGCCTCGCGGAGCGCGCGGGCACGAGCCCGGGTCGGGTCATCCTCGATCGGCTGGTCGAGTCCGAGTTGCGCGCGCTCTTCCTGGTGGCGATCTACAACTTCGATCTCGACGCCGCGCGCGCGATGATCGTCCATCCGCTGACGGTGCCGGCGCTGGGCGACGCCGGCGCGCACACCAGTCAGACCTGCGACGTCGGCGTGCCGACGTTCGTCCTGGCGTACTGGGTGCGCCACCGCCGGGCCCTGACGATCGAAGCGGCGGTGCGGAAGCTCAGCTTCGAGTCCGCCTCGACGTGGGGCCTCGGGATGCGCGGGCTCGTGCAGCCGGGCTGGTTCGCGGACCTCAACGTCCTCGATCTGGATGCGCTCGACCTGTGTCTCCCCGAGGTCCGGCACGAGCTGCCGGGCGGCGCGACGAACCTCGCCCAGGCGGCGCGCGGCTACGCCGCCACCATCGTGAACGGGCAGGTGGTCATGCGCGACGGCGTGCCGACGGCCGCGCGTCCCGGGCGCGTGCTCCGCAACGCGTCTGGCGACTAGCGCACGGCCTCGGCGATGACCTTGAGCGCGTTGGCGTCGCGCGTGCCGCAGAGCAGCGTCGTCACCGGGCTGGCCTTCCACGCCTCGAGGCGGTCGCGGATGCGGTTCGGCGGGCCGACGAGCGCGATCTCGTCGGCCAGCTGGTCGGGGATCGCCTCCGCCGCCTCGTCGCGCCGGCCCGCGAGGAAGAGCTGCTGGACGCGCTTGCCCTCCTCGCCGAAGCCGAGGCGCTCGATCAGGTTCAGGTGGAAGTTGCGGCCCTTGGCCCCCATGCCGCCGATGTAGAAGGCGAGCATCCACTTGATCGGCGCCAGCGCCTGCTTGAGGTCGTCGGCCACCGAGACGGTGACGGTCGCGGCGATCTCGAACCCCGGCTTCAGGTGCTGCAGCGAGTCGGCGAAGACGTGGTGGCGGTAGGGCGAGTAGAAGAGCGGCAGCCAGCCGTCGCATATCTCGGCGGCCATGGCGACGTTCTTCGGTCCCTCGGCGCCGAGGTAGATCGGGATCTCCGACCGCAGCGGCTCCATGATGAGCTTGAGTGGCTTGCCGAGGCCGCTGCCGCCCTTGAGCGGCAGCTGGTAGTGGCGCCCGTCGAACGACGTCGGTCCCTCGCGACGGAGCATCTGTCGGAGCAGCGTGACGAACTCCCGCGTGCGCTCCATCGGTCGCGGGAACGGCTGCCCGTACCATCCCTCGACGACCTGCGGTCCGGACACGCCGATGCCGAGGATCAGGCGCCCGCCGGAGAGGTGGTCGATCGTCGCGCACGTCATCGCCACGCACGCCGGGGTGCGCGCGGCGATCTGCATCACCGCCGTGCCGAGCTTGATGCGTGACGTCCGCGCGCCCATCCAGCACAGCGGCGAGAAGCAGTCGGAGCCGTAGGCCTCCGCCGTCCACACCGAGTCGAAGCCGAGCCGCTCGGCCTCGAGGACGAGGTCGATGCGGTCCTCCGGGCCGAACATCCAGTAGCCGAGCTGCAGACCGAGTCGCATCCGGTCCTTCTACCGTGGCAGGAACCCCCGCCACCAGAGGAGCAGCGGGCTCGACGGATCGTAGATGTCGGCGTCGACGAAGAGCGCCCGGAAGCTCACCAGGTCGACGGCCATGAGCGCCGCGACGACGACGGCGAGGCGAACGGTGCCCCAGGGGCGGCCCGGCCGGTCGCCGACGAGCCGCTGCACGGCCAGCACCGCGCCCAGGCGGATCGGGACGTCGAGCGGCAGGGCCCAGCGCACGAACTTGAGCGTCGGGCTCACCGCGGCGACGAACAGCAGCGGCACCAGCGCCCAGGCGACGAGCCGCCGGTCGTCGCCGCGCTCGGCGACGAGCAGCCCCAGCCAGACGACGTAGAGCAGCGTCGTCCACGGGCGAGACGAGCAGGAAGTCGACGACGTAGCGGAACCACGGTCCGCTGCCGAACTGCAGGCCGTAGGTGTTCTGCCCCGCCTGCGCCGTCAGTGCGCCGAGGGCGTCGATCGCCGGCTGCACGCCGCCGGCGGCGGCGGTGATCGCCAGCGCCGCGAGGGCAAGGGGCAGGACGACGATGCCGGCGAGCGCCCACGCCGATGGCAGCCGCCCGCGTCGCCCCGCGTCCACGGCCAGCAGCGCGAGCGCGATCGGGACGATGATCACGTTCAGCTCCTTCACCAGGAGCGCGGCGGTGATGGCGAGGCCGACGACGAGCCATCCCCGCCGCCACTCCGCGACCATCGCCTCGATGGCGAGCAGGAGGGCGGCGGTCCACAGGGTCGCGTTCAGCGAGTCGGAGAGCGCGCGGCGCGCCATCGCGAGCTGGAGCGGCGAGACGGCGAGGAGCAGCACGAGCGCGGCCGCGGTGTTCACGCCGGGATGGCCGCGGAAGCCGGCGAAGGCGACGACGATCAGCGCCAGGAACGCGACCAGGGACACGCGCTGCAGGCTCTCGAACCGCTCGCCACCCCAGTACACGGCGAGCGCGTCCGGCAGCAGGACGGAGACGCGGAGCGGCGCGGGCGACTCCGCGCGCAGCGTCGGGTCGGCCAGGTAGCCGTGCACGAGCGACGGCAGGATGCCGACGCCGTCGGCGGCGATCCGGGCCGCGTAGCGGAGGTACGCGCCTTCGTCCGCCCGGCCCCGCCAGCTCGTGACCGGTGTCGAGACGACGAGGCCGCAGGCGAGCGCGAGCGCGATCCCGAGCGCCGCCCATCCTCCCCACCGCCCCACGCGCCCCGTCTACAGGGCGCGCCGCGGGGCTGTCCAGTCAGGCCGCGCGGGCGACGGCGGGAACGAGCGTCAGGACGGCGATCTCGCGCGGCACCGCGACGCGCACGCGCTGCGCGCTGGCGCCGAGGCCCGCGCTCACGTGCAGCGTCGAGCCGCCCTCGAGGAAGAGCCCGCCGTCGAACCGCGTGATGAAGAGTCGCGCCGGGTTGAGCCATGGCACACCCGGCACGGCCACCTGTCCCGCGTGCGTGTGCCCGGCGAGCGCGAGCGGAACCTGCGCGGCCATGATCGCGGGGAAGGCGGCGGGATGATGGACGAGCACGATCGCCGGCTCGCCCGCGGGAACGCCGCTCAGCACCTCGGGCAGGGCGTCTGCCGCCTCGCTGCGTGGCCGGTCCTCGAGCCCGACCAGGTGCAGGCGCGCACCGCCGACCGCCACGCTGGCGACCTCGTCCCGCAGGAGCCGCCACCCGGGGACGGTGGCGAGCGCGGCGGCGATGAAGTCGGCGCCGATGCGGCGGTCGTGGTTCCCCAGGATTGCGATCACACCGTGCCGCGCGCGGAGGCGCGCCAGCTCCGGGAGCCACGAGGGCAGGTCGATGTAGCGGTTGTCGGCGAGGTCGCCGGTGACACAGACGAGGTCGGCGTCGAGCGCGGTGGCGCGGTCGAACGCCTCACGCAGCGCCGCGCGATCGGCGAGCGGGCCGAGGTGGAGGTCGGAGACGTGCACGATCCGGAATCCCGCGAGCGCGAGCGGCAGGTCGGGAAGCGCGACCGTGTGCTGCCGGAGGACGAGTCGTCGCCAGCCGCCGCGGTAGCCGTGGGCGACCGTGGCCATCGCCACCGCGACGGCCGTCGCGGCGATCGCGGCGAACGGCGCGCCGAAGAGACTGCCGGCCACCGGCGCGAGGGCGCTGCGCGCCTCCGCGCGCGACGAGAGGAGGTGCACGAGGGCCCACGCGAGCGTCACGAATCCCAGCGTGATCGCCCCGCCCATCGCCGCGAAGGCGGTGGCGGTGACGAGGCGCCAGACGCGGATCGCGAGCGGCGGGGGTCCGACCGCATCGTGCCGATAGATGCGCGCGCCCTGCATCGTGATGCAGGTGAGGAGCGCCGGACCGAGCAGATGGGCCGCGATGCCGGGCTGCCACCCGGCGAGGGTCGCCGCTGCGGCGATCAGGACCCACGCGGCGACGCCGCCGGCGAGCGCGTACCAGAAGAAGAAGTGCCGGAAGACGATCCGTTCGAAGAGCATCGGTCCCGACCACCATACAGAAGGACCGCATCACTGGCGAGCCGGTTGCGTCGGACCGCCGCGGGATGGCAAGCGGAGGGGAACCATGCCCTCCGACCGACTGTTCCTCATGACGGGCGCGTTCTCGGCGGCGCTCGCCGTCGCCGCCGGCGCCTTCGGCGCGCACGGGCTCCGCGCGCGGCTCACGCCCGAGCTGCTCGCCGTCTTCGAGACCGGCGCGCGCTATCAGATGTATCATGCGCTGGGACTCGTCGGCGTCGCCTGGGCGGTCGGCCGCTGGCCGCAGGCGGCGCTCGCGGGCTGGCTGTTCATCGTCGGGACGGTGATCTTCTCGGGCAGCCTGTACGTCCTCAGTCTCACGGGGGTGCGCTGGCTCGGGGCGATCACGCCGCTCGGAGGACTCGCGTTCCTCGCCGGCTGGGTGGCGCTGGCCTGGGCGGCGGGGCGGGGCTGACGATGGCCCGCGTCCGGACGATCGATCCCGTCACGCTCCCGAAGCACTTCGATGCGCCCGCCGCCGAGGCCCGCTGGGACGCCGAGTGGACACGCCAGGGCCTCCATCGCTGGGACCCGTCGCGCCCGCGCGCCGAGACGTTCGTCGTCGACACGCCGCCGCCGACGGTGTCCGGCTCGCTGCACGTCGGCCACGTGTTCAGCTACACGCACACCGACGTCATCGCTCGCTACCAGCGCATGCGCGGCCGCAACGTCTTCTACCCGATGGGGTGGGACGACAACGGGCTGCCCACCGAGCGCCGCGTGCAGAACTACTTCCACGTCCGCTGCGACGTGCACGCGGCCTTCGAGCCGGGGCTGACGCTCGAGCCGGCCACCAGGCGTCCGAGAAGCAGCCGCCCCGGCTCGTCTCGCGCCCGAACTTCATCGAGCTGTGCGACGGGCTCACGCACCAGGACGAGGAGGCGTTCAAGACGCTCTGGCGTCGCATCGGGCTCTCCGTCGACTGGGGGCAGGAGTACGCGACCATCGACGCCCGCTGCCGCCAGCTCGCGCAGCTCTCGTTCCGCGACCTGTTCGAGAAGGGGCACGTCTACACCGTCGAGGCGCCGACGATGTGGGACGTCGACTTCCAGACCGCGGTGGCGCAGGCCGAGGTCGAGGACCGCGCAGACGCGCGGGCGCCTTCCACCACATCGCCTTCGGCGTCGAGGGCAGCGACGCGCGCTTCGTCATCGCGACGACGCGCCCCGAGCTGCTCGCCGCCTGCGTCGGCGTGACGGCGCACCCGTCGGACGCCCGCTACCGCCACCTCTTCGGCAAGCGCGCGGTGACGCCGCTCTTCCACGTGCCGGTGCCGATCTTCCCGAGCGAGCTCGCCGACCCCGAGAAGGGCACCGGCATCCTCATGGTCTGCACCTTCGGCGACGCGACCGACGTCGTGTGGTGGCGCGAGCAGAAGCTGGCGCTCCGCCAGATCATCGGCCGCGACGGGCGCCTGGTGCCCGTGACCTTCGGCGCCCCGGGCTGGGAGAGCGCCGACGCGGAGGCGGCGAACGCCGCCTACGCGGCGATCGCGGGCAAGACGGTCAAGCAGGCGCGCAAGGCGGTCGTCGAGCTGCTGCGCGAGACGGCGCGCGCTCGAGGGCGAGCCGCGAGCCGATCGAGCACGCGTCAAGTTCTACGAGAAGGGCGACCGGCCGCTCGAGTTCGTCACGACGCGCCAGTGGTTCGTCCGCCTGCTCGACAAGAAGGACGCGCTCCTCGCGAAGGGCGACGAGATCCGCTGGCACCCCGACTTCATGCGGCTCCGCTTCCGCAACTGGACGGAGAACCTGAACAGTCGACTGGTGCGTCAGCCGCCAGCGCTACTTCGGCGTGCCGTTCCCGGTCTGGTACCCGCTCGACGCGGAGGGCAGCCGCGACTACGAGCGCCCGATCGTCGCGCCGGCGACGATGCTGCCCGTCGACCCGATGACCGACGTCCCGCCGGGCTACACGGCGGCGCAGCGCGACCAGCCCGGCGGCTTCACCGGCGAGTCCGACGTCTTCGACACCTGGTTCACCAGCTCGCTGACGCCGCAGATCAGCTCGCGCTGGCTGCTCGACCCGGCGCGCCACGCGCAGCTCTTCCCCGCCGACATCCGCCCGCAGAGCCACGAGATCATCCGCACCTGGGCGTTCTACACGATCGCCAAGGCGCTGCTGCACGAGGACACGATCCCGTGGCGGCACGTCGTCGTCTCGGGCTGGATCCTCGATCCCGACCGGAAGAAGATGTCGAAGAGCAAGGGCAACGTCGTCACGCCCGTCGCACCTGATCGAGGAGCACATGGCCGACGGCGTCCGCTACTGGGCCGCCGGCGCGCGCCTCGGCACCGACACCGCCTTCGACGAGAAGGTGATGAAGATCGGGAGGCGGCTCGTCACCAAGCTCTTCAACGCCGGCAAGTTCGTCCTGGCGCAGGACGGCGACGTGGCCCCCATCACCGCCGAGCTCGACCGCGCGTTCGTCGCACCGCCTGCGCGACCTGGTCGAGCGCGTCACCGCGGCGCTCGACGCCTTCGACTACGCGCACGCCCTGCAGCAGACCGAGAGCTTCTTCTGGCACGACTTCACCGACACCTACCTCGAGCTGGTGAAGGGCCGCGCGCGGGACGGCACGGGCGCCGTCGCCGGCTCGGCGATCGCCGGCGCTGCGCCTCGGCCTCAGCGTGCTGCTGCGGCTCTTCGCGCCGGTCCTGCCGTACATCACGGAGGAGGTCTGGTCGTGGGTCTTCGCCGCCGAGACCGGGCACGCGAGCATCCACCGCGCGCCGTGGCCGGGCGCGGCCGACTTCGCCGGCATCGAGGCGCCGGCCGACCCGCAGACGTTCGACGTCGCCGTCGCACCTTCGCCGCGATCAACAAGGGCAAGTCGCAGGCGCAGGCGTCGATCGGCCGTGGCGTCGACCGGCTCGTCCTCGGCGCCGGCCCGGCGACGCTCGAGCGCTTCGCGCTGGTGCGCGACGACGTCCTCGCCGCGGCGCGCGTGGCCGCCGCCGAGGTGGAGGCGCGGCCCGACGTCGCCGACGGCACCGTCGACGTGCTCGAGCTCGAGCTGGCGCCGGTGGCGGAGGCGTCGGCGTGAACTGGGACGACGCGAGCATCACCGCGCTCCTCGAGCTGGCGCTGATCGAGGACCTCGGCGAGGGCGACCGGACGTCGGTGGCCCTGGTGCCGGCGGCGGCGCGCGCTCGGGGCCGCGTGCTGGCCAAGCAGCCGCTCGTGGTGTGCGGACTTCCATTGCTGGACCGTGTCTTCCGGCGCCTGGGCGATGTCGCGGTCGGGATCGAGGCCGCGGAGGGAAGCGAAGCGACGCCGGCAGGTCCTGGCCGTGCTCCAGGGCGACGCGCGGACGCTGCTCGCCGGCGAGCGGGTGGCGCTGAACCTCCTGCAGCACCTCTCCGGCATCGCGACGCGGACGCACACGTGCGTGTCCCGCGTCGCCGGCACGCGCCTCGTCGTCCGCGACACGCGAAAGACGGTGCCCGGGCTCCGCATGCTCGCCAAATACGCCGTGCGCACCGGCGGCGGCACCAACCATCGGATGGGCCTCGACGGTGCTCGCGACGGCGCGCGCCCGCGGGCGCCTGCTCGCCAAGCAGTCGCTCGTCGTGTGCGGCCTCCCGTCGATGGAGCGCGTCTTCGGCGCCTGGGCGACGTCGCGGTCGGGATCGAGGCCGCGGAAGGAAGCGCGGCGACGCCCGGACAGGTCCTGGCCGCGCTCGAGGGCGACGCGCGGACGCTCCTCGCCGGCGAGCGGCTCGTGCTCAACCTCGCTGCAGCACCTCTCCGGCATCGCGACGCTGACGCGCGCGTGCGTCGATGCCGCGTCGCCGGCACGCGGCTCGTCGTGCGCGACACGCGCAAGACGATGCCGGGCATGCGCCTGCTCGCCAAGTACGCGGTGCGCGTGGGCGGCGGCACGAACCATCGCCTCGGGCTCGACGACGCGATCCTGATCAAGGACAACCACCTGGCGCTCGCCGGCGGCGACTCGCCGGGGCGGTGCGCCGGCGCGCGCCGCGTATCCGCGCGCTGCCGCTCGAGGTCGAGTGCCGGACGCTGGACGAGGTGCGCGCCGCGCTCGAGGCGCAGCCCGATCTGATCCTGCTCGACAACATGTCGCTGGCGCGAGCTGGACGAGCCGCGGTGCGCGCTGGTCGGCGGGCCGCGTGCCGCTCGAGGCGTCGGGCGGCATCGGGCCCGACGACCTGCCCGCGGTCGCGGCGACCGGCGTCGACTTCGTCGCCATGGGCGCGCTCACGCACTCGGCGCCGGCGGCGGACATCAGCCTGAAGCTCGAGCCGATCCCGTGACGCCCGACGAGCGATCCTCGCCTGGCTGCGAGCCGCGGCCGGCGCCGCTCTCCGGCGAGGAGCTGGCGCGTCGACTCGGCTGCTCGCGCGCGGCGGTCTAGAAGCAGATCGCCGGCCTGCGCGGCGCAGGGCTACCGGATCGACGCGCACCACGCGCCGGGGCTACGCGCTCGCGGCGACGCCCGATCGGCTCGGGCCGGCCGAGCTGGCGCCGCATCTCCGCGGCACGTGGCGGCGGATCGTGTGGTACGCCGAGGTCGACTCGACGCAGCGGGTGGCGCGCGAGCTCGCGCGCGCCGGGGCGGCGGAGGGGACGATCGTGATCGCCGAGCCGCAGACGGCGGGACGCGGGCGGCTCGGGCGGACGTGGCACTCGCCCGCGGGCCTGAACCTCTACGCTCGATCGTGCTCCGCCCGTCGCTCGGCCGACGGTCGTGCCGCAGCTGGCGCTGGTGGCGGGCTCGCGGTCGCGGCCGCGATCGGCCGAGACCGGCGCGCCGGCGCAGCTCAAGTGGCCGAACGACGTCCTGCTCGACGGGCGCAAGGTGGCGGGCGTCCTCACCGAGATGGAGGCCGAGGTCGAGCGCGTGCACTCGTGATCGCCGGCATCGGCGTCAACCTGAACGCGCCGGCGCGCGCCTTCCCGCCCGAGCTGCGCGCCACCGCGACGTCGCTCGCCATCGCCGGCGGCCGACGGGTCGATCGCGCCGCGGTCACGGCGCGGCTGCTCGCCGAGCTGGAGGCAGCGCGTCGCGCGCTTCGCCGCCGGCGGCTTCGCGGCGCTCCGCGCGGAGTGGGAGGCGCTCTCGTGCCTCACCGGCCGCACGGTCACCGTCACCGCCGCCGACGGCCGGACGACGGGTGCCGTGCGCGGCATCGACGACGACGGCGCGCTCCGCCTCGCGACGCCGTCCGGCGAGGCGCGGATCGTGGCGGGCGAGGTGACGCTGCGCTGACGGTGGTTGCCGCCGGAACATGGCGGGTCTAGAGATTGCCCCATGACCATCCTGCTGGCACGACGGCGCCTGGAGGTGCGGCGGACCATGGGTGTCACCACTGCGCGGGTCGTGATCCGGAGCGTCGCGGAGCGAGAGCGGTCGGTCGAGGTCGACCTGACCGTAGACACCGGAGCGATCTACTCGGTCGTGCCGGCGACGGTGCTTGCATCGATCGGTATCGAGCCGGAAGAGCGCCGCCGGGAGTTCGACCTGGCCGACGGCCGTACCGTCCGGCGCGATCTCGGCTGGGCGATCTTCGAAGTCCAGGGATGTCGCGCACCGTCGAGGGTCATCTTCGGGGTGCGCGGCGATGCGGGTCTCCTCGGCATCGGTCACACTCGAAGAATTGGGACTCAGCGTCGACCCCCTCAAGCGGTCCCTGCGTCCCCTCCGTCTCATGATTGCGTGAGTCCGTCGATGCACGTCCAACCCGCCCCAGACGCGTCCGCAGCCGCCGGTCGCCTGACCGTCGAGCGCTACCTGGCGCTCGTCGACACCGGGGTCCTCGACCCCGACGACCGCGTCGAGCTGCTGGCGGGGGTGGTGGTGTCGATGGCGCCGATCGGACTCACCGACATGCCACGGCCGTGGGGCTCGTGGACGAGGCGCTGCGGCGCGCGCTCGCCCGGCGGCGTCGCCATTCGGGTGCAGCAGCCGCTGGTCCTGGCGCCGTTCTCGATGCCGCAGCCGGACGTTGCTCGTCGTCCGTGGAACGCATCGCGACGACACCTACGCCCACCCGACCACGGCGCTGCTGGCTCGTCGAGGTGTCCGACTCGTCGCTGCCGCAGGATCGTCTCACCAAGGGTGCGATCTACGCCGCCGCCGGGATCCCCGAGTACTGGATCGTGAACCTGCGTCACCGCCAGCTCGAGGTGCATCGGCTCGCCGGACGTCGAGGCCGCGTGCGTGGAGCGAGGTCCTCGTGCTGCGCCCCGGCGACACGGTGACGCCGCGATGCCCGCGTCCGCGCCCATCGCCGTCGCCGACCTGCTGCCCTGACGCTGGTCGCGAGCGGTTGCCCCGCGGGCGAGGGGCGCGTTATGGTCGCCGCGGATGCTGCTCGCGATCAACGTCAACAACACCCACACGCTGGTCGGCCTCTACGACGGCGACGGCGGAGGTGCACTGGCGGATCCGCACCGACCAGGCGCGGACGGTCGACGAGTACGGTGGTGCATCCTGCGCGGGCTCTTCGCCGAGTGGGGCATCGCAGGCCCGACGGTCACCGGCATCGTGCTCGGCAGCGTCGTGCCGCCGATGAACGAGCGCATCGAGGAGCTCTGCCGGCGGCTCTTCGGCCACGCGCCGCTGGTCGTCGGCCCGGGCGTGCGGACCGGCGTCCCGATCCTCTACGACAACCCGAAGGAGGTCGGCGCCGACCGCATCGTCAACGCGGTGGCGGCCTACGAGCGCATCGCCGGGCGCGTGCATCGTGGTCGACTTCGGCACCGCCACCACCTTCGACTACGTGACGGCGAAGGGCGAGTACGCCGGCGGCGTCATCGTGCCCGGGCATCGGCATCTCGCTCGACGCGCTGATCGCCGCGCACCGCCAAGCTGCCGCGCGTCGAGCTGGCGTGGCCGCCGCGGGTGGTCGGCCAGACCACCGTGCACGCCATCCAGTCGGGCGTGATCTACGGCTACACCGCGCTGGTCGACGGCCTGGTCGCGCGCATCCGCGCGGAGAACGACGCCGAGCGCGCGCGTGCTCGCCACCGGCGGGCTCGCGCCGTTCATCGCACCGCACTCGACCACCATCGAGTCCGTCGACGAGTTCCTCACGCTCGACGGGCTCCGCATCATCTACGCAGCGCAACGGAGGACGCGATGCCGCCTGAGGAGGTCGCCAAGCTCCGCAACGTCGCCATCGTCGGGCAGGGCGGCGCGGGCAAGACCACGCGTCGCCGACGCGCTGCTGTTCGCCGCCGGCGCCGCCAGACCGCATCGGCCGGGTCGACGACGGCTCCTCGGCCTTCGACACCGAGCCGGAGGAGCATCGCGCCGCAAGAGCACGCATCACCGCCGCGCTGCACCACGTCGGCGTGGAAGAAGCACGAGGTGAACCTGATCGACACGCCCGGGCTACTCGCCCTTCCTGCACGACACCCGCAACTGTCTCGCCGCCGCGACCGGCGCCGTCCTCGTGCTCGGCCCGACCGGCGGCGAGGTCGAAGGTCGAGACCGAGAAGGTCTGGGCCTGGTGCGACGAGCGCGGGCTGCCGCGCGATCGGCTTCGTCACGCGCCTCGACCGCGAGCGCGCGAGCGTCGACCACGCCCTCGACGACCTGAAGGTGCTCGGCGTCAAGCCCGCCGTGCTGCAGGTGCCGATCGGCGCGCGAGGCGAGCTTCCGCGGCGTCGTCGACGTGCTCTCCGGGAAGGCGTTCGTCTACCAGGGCGACTCCGGGACGATGAAGGAGGAGGCCGTCGCCGGCCGGACATGGCCGACGACGTCGCAGCTGGCGCGCGAGCAGCTGGTCGAGACGATCGCCGAGGCGAACGACGAGCTGCTCGAGAAGTACCTCGAGGGCGTCGAGCTGTCGCGCCGACGAGCTGCGCGACGGCGCTGCGCGAGGGGACGCGCGCGGGCAAGTTCCTGCCGGTCCTCTGCGGCGCGGCCGGCCAAGGGCATCGGCATCGCATCCGCTGCTCGACGCGATCGTCGACCTGCTGCCGTCGCCCGCCGAGCTGCCGGCCGTGGAAGGGCGACAACCCGAAGACCGGCGAGCAGGTCGAGCGCGCCGCCGATCCGGCCGCGCCGTTCTCGGCGTTCGTGTTCAAGACCATCGTCGACCCGTTCGCCGGCAAGCTCTCCGTCCTGCGCATCGTCTCCGGGCACGCGCGACCGGCGACCTGACCGTCGTCAACTCGTGCCGCGACGGACGCGAGCGCCTCGGCCACCTGCTGCAAGCTCGAGGGCAAGAAGCAGACGCAGGTGCCCGCACGCGATCGCAGGCGACATCGTCGCGCGTCGCGAAGCTCAAGGACACCGCACTCCGGCGACACGCTGTGCGACGAGAAGCAGCCGATCGTCTTCCCGCCGCTGCCCGACGCGCCGGCCGTGATCTCCTTCGCGCTCGCAGGCGAAGAACAAGGCCGACGACGACAAGGTGATGCAGGGCCTCCACCGCCTGATGGAGGAGGACACGGCGCTGCGCGTCCACCGCGACGAGCAGACGAAGGAGTTCGTCATCTCCGGCACCGGGCAGCTGCACGTCGAGGTGGCGGTCGAGCGCCTGAAGCGCAAGTTCGGCGTCGAGGTCGAGCTGAAGGCGCCGAAGGTGCCCTACAAGGAGACGATCAAGGGCACGCGCCAAGGCGCAGGGGAAGCACAAGAAGCAGACCGGCGGCCACGGCCAGTACGGCGACGCCTGGCATCGAGCTCTCGCCGCTGCCGCGCGGCAGCGGGCTTCGAGTTCGAGGACGCGATCGTCGGCGGCGTCGATCCCGCGGCAGTTCATCCCCGCGGTCGAGAAGGGCGTCCGCGAGCTGCTGCCGCAGGGCATCCTCGCCGGCTACCCGATCGTCGACGTCAAGGTGAAGCTCTACGACGGCTCGGTACCACGACGTCGACTCGTCGGAGATGGCGTTCAAGATCGCCGCGTCGCCTCGGCTTCAAGAAGGCGTTCGAGCAGTGCAAGCCGGTGCTGCTCGAGCCGATCATGACGATCACCGTGACCGTGCCCGACGAGTACATGGGCGACATCATCGGCGACCTGAACAGCCGGCGCGGCAAGGTGCTCGGCGCCGAGCCGAAGGGCAACGGGCAGCAGGTGATCAAGGCCCACGTGCCGATGTCCGAGGTGCTGCGCTACGCGCCCGACCTGCGCTCGATGACGAGCGGCCGCGGCGACTTCGAGCTCGAGTTCTGGCGCACTACGAGGAGGTGCCGGCGCACATCGCCGAGCGCATCATCAAGGAGGCGCAGGCGGCGCGGGCCGAGCAGCATGGCTGACGCCCGACGAGCCGGTCGAGGCGGTGGTGGCGGCGGTCGAGGCGGGGACCGACGGCATCGCCGTGCCCGAGGACCTGCTGAAGGAGACGGCCGCCGAGGCCCCAGGGGCGCCGGCGACCGCGCTCCCCGAGGTGCCGCGCAGCATGTACGCGCAGATCCTCGGCATGGGCGTGCCGGAGAAGATCAAGCTCGCGCTCCGCGGCAACAAGGACGCGCGCATGATCCTCATCCGCGACAGCAACAAGGTCGTCCGCCGCCTCGTCCTGCAGAATCCGCGCATCAGCGACCCGAGATCGTCGCCGTCGCGCGCAGCAAGAACAGCGACGAGGAGCTGCTGCGGATCATCGGCGACAAGCGCGAGTGGGCGCGCCTCTACCGGTGCGCGCCGCGCTCACCACCAACCCGAAGACGCCGATCACCGTCGCGATCCGCCTCCTCGCGACGCTCACCGAACGCGACCTGGGGCAGCTCGCGAAGTCCCGCAACATCCCGTCAGCCGTCCAGGCCCAGGCGCGTCGCATGATCGCCGCCAAGAGCGAGCGGGGCGGCGGCGGCGGGCACTAGAGTCCGTGTCAGTCGGCGTAGCCGAGCGCGCGGAGACGGTCGCGTACCGCCGGCTCGGTCGCGGCCTCGGGCGCGCGCGGGGGCGGTGGCGGAGCGGCGGCGACCCATGCGTGGAGCCGCGCGAGGAGTGCCGAGCCCTCGGCCGCGACGTCCCACTGGTTCGTGCGCTCGCCGGGGTCGGCGACGAGGTCGTACAGCTCGGAGCGCCGGCTCGCGGGCGTGTGGATCAGCTTCCAGTGCCCCGCGCGCAGCGCGATCTGCTCGCCGGGATCCCCCTGGCGCAGCTCGGACACGATCGCGCGGTCGGCTGGCGGATCGCCGAGCAGGCTCACGCCGTTCAGCGCGGCCGGCACGGGCAGGTCGAGGAGCGCGCACGCCGTCGGGAACACGTCGATGCCCTCGGCCGGTGACGCGACCCGTGCGGGCGTGATGCCCGGACCCGCCACGATGAACGGCACGCGCAGCGTCTCGTCGTAGACGTCGACCCCGTGCTTCAGCTGGCCGTGCTCCTGGAACTGCTCGCCATGGTCGGCGACGACGAGGATGCGCAGCTGATCCGCCAGGCCGAGCGCCTCGACCCCGGCGAGCAGGTGTGCCAGGCCGTCATCCCACTCGCGGATCTCGCCGTCGTACAATGCACGCAGGTAGGCGACCTGCTCCGGCGGCAGCGGCGGACGCTTGCCGTCGTTCACCGCCGCGGCGAGGGCGCTGATGTGGCCGTCGACGACCTCCGGCGGCGCGCCGGGAGGCGGCGCGGGGCGGGCCCGCGGCGTGTACGGGTCGTGCGGCTCGAGGTAGTGCAGGTAGGCGAGGAAGCGGTGCGCGCGGTTCGCGCGCAGCCAGGCGAGGAAGGTCTCGTTCACCGTGCCGGCCGGCGCCCAGTTCCGCCCGCGCTCGTCGCGCGGCAGCTCGACGAACGTCTCGAACCCCTGGGTGAAGTTGGTGGCCGCGCCGACCAGCGGGTTGGTCGACACCGCGACGGTCGTGATCCCGCTCGCCTGCGCGTGCTCGGCGAGCGTCGTCAGGCCGTCGGCGAGCCACAGGCGGTCCACGGCCGCGCTCGGATCGCGGCTGCTGCCGTTGACGCCGTGGCTGCGGGGATTCAGGCCCGTCAGGATCGAGGCCGCCGACGGCATCGTCCACGACGACTGGGCGATGGCGACGTCGAACACGCGGCCGCGGCGGGCGAGCGCGTCGAGCGCCGGTGTCGGGCTGGGCGACGCCCCGTAGCAGCCCAGCCGATCGGCGCGCAGCGTGTCGACGAGGAGGACGATCAGGCTCGGGGCGTCGGGTCGCGCCGGCTGGCGGTCGACGTGCCGCTGGCTGATCAGGCGCACGGCGGCCCACCCCGGGGTACCGGCCGGCGGGCCGTCCGGGGCCTCCGTCCGCAGCACCAGGTCGACGTCGCGTGCCGGGTCGCTCCGCAGCGCCACGACCTCGTCGAACCATCGCCGATGGCGCTTCCGCGTCGCATCGACCGTGCGGGTGAAGATCGGCCTGCCGTCGGCCTCGACGATGAAGCGGACGGGCCCCTCCGCCTCGCCGTCCTCGCGGCGGACGGTCACGGCGAAGTGGAGGTTCGTGTCGGGAAGCGCCCGGACGCGGAAGCGGAGCGCCGTCGGGGGTGGCGCGAGGATCGCGTGACGGAACGCGCCCGGATACATCTGCGGCCGCGGCAGGATGCCGGCCGTGCGCACCGGTGGTGTGGGGACGAAGCGACCCGAGAGATCGTCGACGACGGTCTCGAGCGCCATGCGCGTCGGGAGGCGATAGGGCGTGCGCCACCACCACCAGCCGCCGACGGCGATCGCCAGGACGACGACGATCGCGAGTCGTCTCATTCGACGTACCCGAGGGCGCGGAGCTGCCGTATGCGATCGTCGGTCGGCATGACGTCACCGCCGGTGGGACCGTACACCGCCGCCAGCCGCTTGCATTCGTCCAGCCGCATCGCCCGGGCGGTGCGGAAGGTGACGAGCGTTTCGGGTTGCCGGGCGGCGAGGTCGGTGGTCTCACCCGGGTCGGCGCCGAGGTCGAAGAGCTGCTCGCGCGTCCCCTCGAGGATGTAGCTGAACGGCCCGGCGCGGAGGCTCTCGAACGGCTGGGCGCGCGGCGAGTCGTCGTACTCGCTCGGCGCGTCGCGGCCGGTGGCGTCGTCGCGGACGAAGGGCAGGAGGCTCCGTCCCTGCATGCCGGCGCTGGCCGGGACGCCGAGCAGATCGAGGACGGTCGGCATCAGGTCGACGAGACGCGCCCGCGCCTCGATCCGCTTGCCGGCCGGCAGGCGTCCGGGGAAGCGCATGACCAGCGGCACGTGCAGCGTGCCGCGATAGAGGTCGTCGTGCAGGAAGACGCCGTGCTCGTCGAACGCCTCGCCATGATCCGACGTGAAGACGACCAGCGTGTCGCGCTCGAGGTCCCACTGCGCGAGCGCGTCCAGGAGCCGCGTCAGCGTCGTCGCGTCCATGTTGCGGATGCCGGCGGCGTAGAGGCGCTGGACGAAGGCCACGTCGGCCGGCTTGGCTGCGGTCGACGCTCGCCCAGAAGCGCTTCGACTGCTCCTCGTAGGGGCCTTCGCCGCGCCGCAGCTGCTTCACCGTGTCGAGGATGGGACCCTGGTAGCCGTCGCCGAACTCCCGCACGAGGTCCGGCGGCGGCAGGTACGGATCGTGGATCTGGTAGGTGTGGAAGAAGAGGAAGAAGCGCTCGCGGCGGTGGTGCTTCAGCCAGCTGAGCGCGCGGCCGAGCTCGGTGCCGCCGCCCTTGTCCTCGTAGACCTCGAAGCCGTGGTCGAATCCGCGCCTGCGGTCCATGTGCGCGCCGCCGGTGAACGCCGCGGTCACGAAGCCGGCGTTGCGCAGCACCTCGGCGAGCGTGTGGGCCGCGGGGCTGAGCACGTGTGCCGGCCGGTCGCCCCACCAGAGCCCGATTCCATGGACGCAGGGGTAGAGCGCGGTCAGCATCGTCATGTGCGACGGCGTCGTCTTCGGCGACTGACTCCAGGTGTCGAGGAAGGTGACGCCCTCGCCGGCGAGGCGGCGATCGAGCGTCGGGCTCGTCGGCAGAGGATATCCCCAGGGGCCGAGGCGGTCGGCGCGCAGCGTGTCGATCGAGATGAGGAGCAGGTTCGGGCCCTGCGCCGCGCGCCACGCGCCGACCGCCACGGCGGCGCGCAGGAGGACGACGCCCAGCAGGAAGGCGCCGGCGAGTCGCACCCGCCGGGGTCGCGGAGTCCACGCGAGCCGTCCCAGCACGAGCGCGCACAGGACCGCGGCGGCGGCCGCCCACGGCCCCCAGGCGTCGAAGCGCTCGACGGCGGAGAGGACGACCAGCCGGCGGAGGCCTGCTTGCCAGTACTCGTGCGGAAGTGCGGCACGCCACCCCGATACGACGGCGGCGATCGCCGTCGCGACGGCGGCGGGCGCGAGCATGACCTCGACGCGAGCGAGGAACGGCGAACGGACATCAGGCACGCGTGAAACCCTCCACCGCGCCACGACGCGCGCCCACGATTGCCGCCAGCGCACCGAGCGCGGCGCCGGTCGGGAGCTGCGTCGGGGATTCGCGCAGCGCCCGCGCGGCGAGACGGAACGCCGCGGCTCGACTCGTCGTCGCCGTCGCCCACGCGGCGTACCAGTAGTGGCGCGCGCGCACCGCCTTCGCGCCGATCCCTGCCTCGCGCGACGCCGCGGCGTCGGCATAGAAACGGTCGATGACGGCGAGCGCGCTCGCCAGCAGCTGCTGCGGATCCGTGCTGGCGCCGTGGCGCCGGTAGAGCGTCAGCTCGTCGTCGACGCCGACGACGTCCGCCACCCGTGCCACGCGGAGCCAGAGGTCCCAATCCTCGCAGCCGTAGACCGGCAGCGGTGCGAAGCCCCCGACCCGGTCAAGGACGGTGCGACGGACCATCACTGATGCAAGCACCAACACGTTGCCGCGGATCAGGCGGGGGAGAGCGCGCGCCGGCAGTGGCTCCGGCGGCTTGCGGTCGGGAAGGCGCCGCTCCTCGGTATCGACGAAGCGGGCCGTCGTGTAGCAGAGACCGGCGTGCGGGTGGGTGTCGAGACACGCGACCTGCCGTGCGAGCTTCTCCGGCAACCAGAGATCGTCGGCGTCGAGGAAGGCGACCAGCTCGCCGCGCGTCGCCGCGATGCCGCGATTGCGCGCGAGCGATCGCTCCGCGCGCGCCCCCGGAAGGTAGTGGATGCGGTCGTCGGCGAGGAAGGGCTCCACGACGGCAGCGGTGTCGTCGGTCGACCCGTCGTCCACGACGGCCAGCTCCCAGTCGACGAAGGTCTGCGCGCGGACGCTCTCGATCGCGCGGGCGAGCCAGCGTCCCTGGTCGTGGGTGGCGATCACGATGCTGACCCGCGGCGGCATCTCAGGCGCGCCCGCGGAGTCGCAGCTTGAGCTTCACCAGCACCCGCACGACGGGATGGTCGTATATCTTCTCGAGCGCGACGCCGGCCGCGGCGAGCCGCTCGTACATGTCGCTCATGGCGGTGTCGACGTGCGCCTCGAACAGCGGCCGGTGCTTCTCGACGAGGCCGCGCATCAGGCGGGCGCTGGTGCCGGGGGCGCGCGAGGTGAACTCGCGGCTGGTCTCGGCGCGGCGGTAGTAGGCCAGCACCTCGGGAATCCCGCGGCCCTTCCAGCCGCGCGCCGCGGCGCCGATCCAGAAGTCCCAGTCCTCGCAGCTCTCGACGAAGCGGGGGTCGTAGCCGCCGACCTGCTCCCAGATCGCGCGCCGGTAGAGCGAGCAGACGTGTATGGTGCAGCGGCTGAGCAGCTCCTCGAGCGAGAAGCCGCCGGTCTCCCACGTCCCGTGGTGCCGCCCGACGAGCCCCACCCAGGTGTAGGCGACGCCGACGTCGGGCTCGGCGTCGAGCACGCCGACGGTCCGCTCGAGGAACGTGGGTGCGAGCCAGTCGTCCGCGTCGTGGGGCAGGATGTACGCGCCGCGGGCGCGCTCGATCGCCAGGTTCCGTGCCCGCGCGGGGCCGCCGTTCGGGACGCGATGGACGGTGACGTTCGGCGTCCGCGCCGCCTCCGCCAGCAGCGTCGCCGTGGCGGGCTCGGTGGAGCCGTCGTCGACGATCACGACCTCGAAGTCGCGGTAGGTCTGCACCCCGATGCCGCGCAGCGCCTGCCCCAGGTACGCGCCGGCGTTGTAGACGGGCATGATCACCGAGACGTGCGGCGTGCTCACGCGGCGATCCCCCCGGCGAGGTCGCGGCGGAGCGCGCGCAGCCGCATCAGGCCTGCGCCGAGGCCGAGCAGGTAGCCCACGGCCTCCTGCCTCCGGCACTCGCTCACCAGGCGATCCGTGTCGACCGGCTCCTGCGGCGTCCACGGCGCCTGCGCGAGGTACCGCGCGTGGACCCAGCGCAAGCGCCCGAGCGCGCGGTGGACGCCGCGGTTGCGCAGCTCGAACGTCGCCGCCGAGCGCCCGCACTGCCGGAAGCGGTCGATCACCCAGGCGGGGTGCGCGCGGTCCGCGGGGATGCGGTGGTCGACCACGGCGTCCGGGACGTAGCGGATCTCCGCCCCCGCGCGGTCGAGGCGGTAGCAGAGATCGGTCTCGTCGTGGACGAGCTGGAGCCGCCCGCGCGGCCCCACCCAGCGCGAGAAGCCGCCGAGGCGACGGGCCGCCGCGATGCGGAAGGCGATGTTGGCGCCGTAGGGGAACTCGTCGCCCGGCTGCCAGTGGAGGACCCGTGGCACGGAGCCCGCATCGTAGCCGCTGAACGCGCCGACCAGCTCGGGACGGAGCCACGCGGGCGTCGCCTCATCGAACCGCAGCCGGATCGGGCCGCCCACTACAGCGACCGCGGGTGCCTCGAAGGGACGGAGGATCGCGTCGAGCCACCCGGGATGCGGATCGGCATCGTCGTCGAGGAAGACGCCGACCTCACCGCGCGCCGTCTCGAGACCGCGATTCCGCGCCACGGACAGCCCCAGCTCGGGCTCGCGGGCGACGCGCACCTCCGGCCATCGCCGGGCGAGCTCGGCGACGAGCGCAGGCGTGTCGTCCGTCGATGCATTGTCGACGACGACCACCTCATCCCCACGGACACGGCACTGCTCGGCGGCCCGCTCGACGGCGCGGGCGAGCATCCCGGCGCGATTGTGGGTACAGACGATGACGCTCGCGCGGATCACGACGGCGGCGGACGATACCGTGCGACCCCCAGGCGGGCAACTATCCGACGTTGACGACGCTGCGGCCGGACGGCACAGTCGCGGGGGCGTGACGGACGAGGCGGATCGGGTCGATTTCCTCTCGGGCGAGAGCGGCCGCGTGATGGGCATTCGCACGGTCGCCCGGGCGCTGCTGCGCGATGCTGCGCATGATCTCGCGCGCCTCGTCACCCTGGAGCCGTTGCGGCTGGCGCGGGCCGCGGCCGTCGCGCCGCCGACCCGCCGGGTGCTCGCGCTCGGCGCGACGGTGCGTCCTGAACGGCAGCCGTTCGTCGACGCTGCGATCGCCGAGCTCCGGCGCTCGCGGCACGACGTCGAGGTCGCGTTCGTGCGGGGGGAAGGGCGGGGCAAGTTCGCCAACCTGAACGCTGCGCTCGCGGAGCGTTCGCTCGCCGGGGTCGACTGGCTGCTCGTCGTCGACGACGACGTGTCCCTGCCGCGGGGATTCCTCGATCGCTTTCTCTTCCTGGTCGAGCGCTTCGATCTCCGACTCGCCCAGCCTGCCCATCGCGCGCGGTCGCACGCCGCGTGGCGTGTGACGCGCCGGCAGGGAGGCAGCGTGCTCCGCGAGACGCAGTTCGTGGAGATCGGCCCGGTGACGGCGTTCCATCGCGACACCTTCGACGTCCTGCTCCCGTTTCCCGACGTCGCCATGGGCTGGGGCCTCGACGTGCACTGGGCCGCGGTCGCGCGCGAGCGCGGCTGGCGGTGCGGTGTCGCCGATGCAGTAGCCGTCCGTCATCTCGTGCCGATCGCGGACGACTACCCGTGGGAGCAGGCCGCGGACGAAGGGCGCCGCTTCACCGCGGGTCGCCCGTTCGTTCCTACGGGCGAAGCGAAGCGCACCCTCGTGCGGCACCGGTCGTGGTTGGATGGTGTCGCCGTATCGCCCGGTCTCCCGCGATCGTGAGGTCCGAGGGTCAGCGCGAGGCGAGAAGCGGCGCCAGGAGCTCGGTGGCCCGCGCGTCGAACGCGTCGCGCCCGAAGCGCTGCGCGCCGGCGACGGCAGCGCGACTCATCGCCTCGCGCCGCGGTGGATCGTGGACCAGGGCTTCGCTGCGGGCGATCAGCTCCTCTGGCGTCTGCCACAGGTAGCCGCTCACTCCCGGCTCGACGCTCTCGCCCTGGCCCCCGGCGCCATGGACGACGGGGACGCAGCCGGCGGCCATGGCTTCGACGGTGGTGATGCCGAAGTGCTCGAGGGCTGCCGGATGCGGGGCGCCGTCCTCGCTGTAGCCCGTCGCGTGCCAGTAGAGCGAGGCGTCGCCGTAGAGCGTCTGCAGCTCGCCCGCGCTGACGTCGGTCCGGACCTCGATCGGCAGGCCCTGCGCCGCGCGCCGGACGGAGGCGACGAACTCGGAATCGACGTCGCGATGCCCGACGCCCCCGGCGAGGACGAGGCGCCAGCCGGACGGCAGTCGCGGCGCGAGCTGCCGGAAGGCGCGTACGAGGACGTCCTGGCGCTTGCAGTGTCCACCGGTGAAGAAGCGGCCCACGGACAGGATGAGGGGCTGCTTCGGTCGCGGGCGCAGCAGCTCGACGTCGACGGGGGGATACAGGATCGCCGCGTCGCGTTTCCAGTACCGCCGCACCCAGCCCTGCGTGAACTGCGAATTCGCGCACACGAGGTCGTAGGTATCGAGGGCGCGCCACTGCGCGTGATGCGTGTCCTCGTCCTCGAACACGTAGCGCCGCGACGGGAGCACCCTCTCGAAGAGCAGGCGGTACAGGGCGTTGCGCATGCCGCTGGCACGGACGGCCCGCAGCTGCACTCCGAGGACGCGCGTGTCGCCCGTCACCCCTGGCACCGAGGAGGCGCTGGACACCGCGACCTCGACGTCGCCATGGATCGCCTCGGGCAACACGACCCGGTGGTGCGCGAACGTCGGCTCCACCTGGATCTCCGTGGCCCACGCATGGGCGGCGGTCGCGCAGCGGACGACGACCGGCTGGCGTCCGGCAGGGCTGCGGAGCTCGAGGTCGATGTGTCGCCGCCCGCTCGCCGGCACGTGGATCCGCAGCCGGCCGTTCCCGTCCGTCCAACGGGCTCGCCCGTCGCGCGTCGTCTCGATGCCGTAGAACCCCTCGCCGTATCGGGGGAAGCTGAGGTGACGTGCGAGCTGCTGCGCGATCCGATACTTGCGGAGCCCCCACGGGGACGTGAATATCTCCCCCGGAAAGAAGACGAGCAGCATGCTCCGCTTCGCACGCGAGGCGGGCAGGCGCATGAAGGTCGCGTTGATGAAGAGGTCGTAGTCGGCCGACGCGCGGGACACGGCGGCGGGATCGTCCTCGACCAGTCGCATGCGGACCCCGTCCAGCCGCAGGCGGAGCCGATCACCCATCGCGACGAGGTCGGCGGGCTCCGGAGCGATCACGTCGACGTCCGCGCGCTCGCGCAGCAGCTCCGCCAGCGCGAGCGAATGCTTCTCACCTCCGCCGGCGGTGCGCACCCAGCGATTGTAGAGCCCGACCTTCATGGTTGCAGCGATCGAACGCGGGGGCTCCCATAGATGACGGCATCCCGCCCCGCAACCGTGTGCGAGTCGGGTTGCCCCTCCCGCGACCATCTGCTACCCGTGCGACGCTCACCAATTCGATGCGTTCCATCCTCCACTCCGCGAAGGAGATCGTGCAGTACCGGTCGCTGCTCGGCGATCTCGTCTCCCGCGACCTGAAGGTGCGCTACAAGCGGTCGTCCCTGGGCATTCTGTGGACGATGCTCAACCCGCTCCTGATGATGATCGTCTTCGGGATCGTCTTCGCTCAGGTGATGCGCTTCAGCTTCCAGCATTTCGTCGTCTACTTCATGTCGGCCTTCGTCCTGTGGACCTTCGTGGCCCAGACGACCGCGTGGGCCACGGCGGGGCTGCTCGGCTACGCGCCGCTGATCCGAAAGATCTACGTTCCCAAGGCGATCTTCGTGCTGGCGACCGTCCTGTCGGGGCTGGTGAATCTGCTCGTCTCGCTCGTCCCGCTCGCCCTCCTGATGCTCGTGATCGGTCATCCGCTCACGTCGAGCCTCTGGTTCCTGCCGGTGGCGATCTTCCTGGCGACGCTGTTCACGTTCGGCCTCTCCCTGGCCCTGGCAGCCCTGTGTATCGAGTTCCATGACGTGGTGCAGATCTACCAGGCGGTGCTGCTCGCGTGGATGTATCTGACGCCGATCATCTATCCGGTCGACGTGGTGCCCGCGCAGTATCGCTGGATCATCCGCATCAACCCCATGTATCACCTGGTCGAGACCTTTCGGACGCCGATCTTCCAGGGGACTCTGCCGCAGCCACGCATGGTGGTCGCCGCCGCCGTGTGGGGGGTCGGGGCGCTGGTGCTGGGGTGGTGGTTCTTCGAACGGCGATCCGATCGGATCGCCTACCTGGTCTGAGCGTGGCTGGCGACGCGTACGCCATCGAGGTCCGGGACGTCTCCGTGCGGTACGTCGTCCCGCACGAGCGCATCCCGACCCTCAAGGAGTTCGCGATCCGGTGGCTGCGCGGACACGTGGAGTGGCGCGAGTTCCAGGCGCTCTCGCACGTGGATCTCCTGATCCGTCCCGGAGAGGCCGTCGGCATCATCGGGCGCAATGGCGCTGGCAAGACGACGTTGCTGAAGGTCGTGGCACGGGTGCTTCGACCCCAGAGCGGGACGGTCGTCACCCGGGGACGCGTGGCGCCGCTGCTGGAACTGGGCGCCGGGTTCGATCCGGAGCTCTCGGGACGCGAGAACGTCTTCCTGAACGGCGCGATGCTGGGTCATTCGCACAAGTACATGGCGGCGCGGCTCAATGACATCGTCGCCTACGCGGAGGTGGAGGAATTCATCGACGCACCGCTGCGGACCTATTCGACCGGCATGGTCGCGCGTCTCGGATTCGCGGTGGCCACCGACGTCGAGCCCGATGTCCTGCTGCTCGACGAGGTGCTCTCGGTCGGCGACATCGAGTTCCAGCGGAAGTGCATCGACCGGATGAACGCCTTCCGCGCGCGCGGTGTCACCTTCGTGCTGGTGTCGCACTCGATGCCCATCGTCGCCCAGCTGTGTTCCCGCGCCGTGTGGGTCGACAACGGAGCGATCCGCATGGACGGCCCCGCCGACGAGGTGACCGCGGCGTTCGAGGCGGAGGCCCTCGCGCACGCCGGCGGGGCGGCCGCGCCGCTGCCGGGCGCCGCCGCTGCGAACAGCTGATTGGGGTGCTCCCCAGCGTCAGCATCGTCTCCGTCAACTACAACGGACGGCGCTGGCTCGAGGGGTTTCTCGCCTCGCTTCTGGCGCTCGACTACCCGGCGGATCGTGTCGAGATCCTGCTGGTCGACAACGCCTCGCGAGACGACTCCGTGCCCTTCGTGCGCGAGCGGTTTCCGGGCGTGCACGTGATCGCGTCGACGGAGAATCGCGGGTTCGCGGGGGGCTGCAACCTCGGCATCCGCTCCTCGTCGGCCGACTTCGTGGCCCTCGTCAACAACGACACCGTCGTCGACCGGGGGTGGTTGCGCGGGTTGGTCGAGGCGGCCGCGGACCCGCGCGTCGGCATGGTCGGCTCCAAGGTCGTCTTCTACACGCGGTTTCTCGACGTGGGCCTGCAGACCGACGGCGTGGTCCCGGCGCAGGCAGGGCTCGGGCCCGACGAGCGGACGCTGGGACTGCGGCTCTACGGCGCGCATGTCGTCGGGTGCGACTACGACAAGCTCATCGTGCTCGCGGGTGGGTTCGGCCCGGAGTTCGATGGTGCCCCCTTCCGGTGGCTCTCCGCGAACGCGCGTCTTGCGGTGCCGGTGGCGTCGGCGGCCGCTCCAGCGACGCTCGTCCTCGACGTGGCGGGGCATGGCGCCACCGCCGAACAGCCGTTGCGGGTCCTTCTCGGCGGGCGCGTCGTGACGACGCGCGCGCTCTCTGCGACACGGAGCGAGGTTCGGGTCACGCTCGAGGCGCCCCAGGTCGAGGAGGCGCGCGATCTCGTGAACAACGCCGGATCGTTCCTCGACGCGGACGGCGGATTCGGCGACCGCGGCATCTACGAGTTCGACCGAGGGCAGTACGATCGGGTGGAGGACCTGAGCGCCCTCTGCGGGGCGAGCCTGCTTCTCCGGCGGGCGATGCTCGATCGTGTCGGCCTCTTCGACGAACGCTTCTTCATGTACTTCGAGGACTCGGACCTGTCGTGGCGCGCCCGCCGGGCGGGGTGGCGGCTGGTGTACACGCCGCACGCCGTCGTCCGCCACATCCACGCCGGCTCGAGCGGCGAATGGTCACCGCTCTTCACGTACTACGTCACGCGCAACCACCTGTACTGGATGATCAAGCACGGGCGCGGCCGCGTCGCGCTCGCCCGGTTGGGACGTTTCGTCGGACGGACGCTGCGCGACGGTGGCCGTGCCCTGGCGGCGCGCGTCACGGGACGGGCTGCGCCGCCGCGCCCCGGACTGCGCATCGACGCCCGGGTGTCGCGCGACCTCGTGCGGGCGCTCCCGGGGCTGCTGCGCAGCCGCTGGGCGGGCGATGAGATCAACCGCGGCCGCCGGCGGGAACGAGCCGGCGGGCGATCCGCTTGAGCGCGACCCACCGGCGGACGAGTGGGTCCTCCTCGTAGTAGGCGAGTCCGGCCCGAAGGGCCGCGGCGACTTCGCCGTGCTCGCGAACGACCCGCGTCAGGTCCGCCTCGCAGCGCCGCCACGCGGCGTCGAGCTCGGCGATGCGCTCGTCCTTCGCGCGAACGACTTCCGCGTGTGGGCGTGCTGCGCGGCCATGACGTGCTCCAGGTGCGCATCCTTCTCGCGCCCCATCTGCTCGGCGTAGCGCTGCCATTCGGCGACCGACTGTTCGAGTCCCGCGCGGACCTGGTTGATCGCCCGATTCGACTCCTCGAGCTCGCGCGTGAGTTGCTCGCCGACGTCCGCCAGCATCGAGGTGCCGGGCCCGACTCCGGACGGGGCCGCCGCGCAGACGGCCACGTTGTAGACCCAGGCGGCGTCGTCGGGGTCCAGGACCAGCGCGGGTGGATCGTCGTGCAGTTGCACCGGCTGGATATCGGGAGGCCCGGTTCCATCCGCCGCGAGGAGGAGTGATCCGCTGACCACGCGCTGGCGGTAGAGGGCGACATGCCCGAAGTGCGCCGCGAGCAGGTCGACGAACCCGTCGGTGGTCAGCTCGCGTACGTGGAACGGGTTCGCTTCGGTCCGCGTCGCGGCGTACGCGGTGGTGTCCGGGGAGGAGACGATGAAGCGGCCGCCTGGGGTGAGCACGCGGCGGACCTCGGCGACGAGCGCCTCCTGTGCCACGAGATGCTCGATCATCTCGAACGCCACGACCACGTCGAAGCTGGCATTGGCGAACGGGAGGCACGCAGCGTCACCGACGACGAACGGTGTCGGTCGCGTGCGGAGGGCCCGGGCCATCCGCGTCTCGTCCGGATCGATGTCCAGCGCCACCAGCGACCGCGCAGGCGGGCAGAGGAGTTCGCTCCCATAGCCGAGCCCGCATCCGAGATCCAGCACGCGCGCGCCCTCGACCAGCCGGCGAGCGAAGAGATAGCGATGGAGATGCTCGTAGGCGATCCGGGCGCCGGCCTGACCCGGCACGAAGCGTTCGCCCGTGAAGATCGGCCGAGTGGACGCGTCCTCGCGCTGCAACGGGAGCCGGATCGACCGGCGGGTCACGAGCGTCGCGGCCTCAGAAGGTTCTCGAGGAACTGGCGCGGATAGAATCCCCCGGTCGCATCGGCGAACGCTTCGCGCAGCGGTTCGCGGGCGAGGCGGTCGACGAGCGCACGCCACGCGGGCGGGTCCTGCCGCGGCCGTCCGACGAAGTACGCGAACAGCGACGGCACGGCCGCCGCTCGCGTGAGCTCCTCGTCGAGCCGGATGAGACCCTCGAGAATCCGCGCCGCCTCGGGGTCGTCCCCCTGGAACTCCCGGATGTTGTTCCACAGGAGCTGATAGGCGACGCCTCCGCCCAACGGCCGGTAGTGGAGGACGTCGAAGTACTGGGTGAACGCCCGGAGGATCTCGGCGCTGTGGACGGCTTCCGTGGGATCGCCCGCGAGAAACGTCTCGATCGGGGAGATCAGGAGGTGCGGCGTACGGAACCGTGGAGGCAGGCTGGCGTTGACGCCCTCCATGATCGCGACGTGCTGGCGTGCGTACTGGTTCCGACTCGGACCCACGTACTCCCAGTTGACGAAGATCCCATCGGGCTCGAGCGCACCGGCGAGCAGATGACAGAGGCGGTAGAGATGTCGGGCATGGTGGAGCGCGGCGACGTTGATGATGCAGTCGTAGCGCCCCTCCGGCCTGAAGGTGGTGAAATCCGCCTGGAAGTAGCGGATCGGCCGGTCGCCGCGGGCAGCCTCCGCCTGCTGCAGGTACACGGGGGAGGCGTCGAACGCGTCGAAGTGCATCGCGATCCCGCGGTCGGCTAGGTCGCGCTCCGCCCAACCGTTGCCGCAGCCGATCACCAATGCCCGCCGCCGCGGCGGCGTCGCCCACCGCGCCTTGAAGTGATCCATCCACCACAGCGCCGGGTCGCCGGTCGCCATCCGGCACATGTACGCCCGGACGGCCGGCAGGTCGTTCCAGAACGCGGCGGCGTAGTGGTCGACGCTCGCTGATGGGGAGAGGGCCTCGGCTGTCTCCGCGGCGTGCAGGACGCCCCCTTAGAGGGCTTCCGGCGGCGGGTCAAGGAAGGCGCGGAGCGCGTTCGCCTTCGCAGACGGCATGGCGGATGCGCGCATTGTAACTCGGGCACTCGCCCGAGAGCCTGGTCGTACCCATGACGACCGCCGCTCCCCACCATCGGCGCGCCGCTGCGGCGGTGCTCGGCATCCTCTTGCTTCGCGTCGGTACCGCGTCTGCGGCCCTCGTCCAGGGCACGGTGACGACCGAAGGCGGGGCGCCGGTGAGCAACGTGCTCATCTTCGCCGCGCCGGGCGTCAACGCGTACACGAACGCGTCGGGCTTCTTCAGCTTCGCGGGTGGCCTCCCGGCCGGCTCATACCACTTCCAGGCGACGAAGAACCCGTACGCCCAATCCAACTACTTCGGCGTTGCCGTCCCGCCGGCCGGCACCGTGGATACTCACGTTCACGATGCGGGTGGGTGGCGGGTCGATCAGCGGCCGCGTCGTCGACCAGGCCGGCAACGGGGTGGCCGGGGCCACCGTCGATGCGTGGCAACGGACGGACGCGAGCTACCGGGACGGCTGCTGGGGGCGCAGCACCACCGACGGCTCGGGCAACTTCACGATCGCTCATCCGACGACGCCGAACGGGTTGCCGACCGGGACGTACTTCCTGAAGGCTTCGAAGGCGGGCCTGCCCGACGGGGTGAAGGACAACATACCGGTCACGGCAGGCAACGCTACGACGGGCGTGCAGCTGAGCCAGGTCGGCGGCACGTCGGCCGTGTCCGGGACCGTGCGTCGGATCGGCGGCTCCGCGGTGGCCAACGCCACCGTCTACCTCGATGGGCCGCTCGGGGCGGCACAGACGACGACCAACGCCGCGGGGCAGTGGCTCGCGAGCAACCTCCCGGCGGCGACCTACCACGTGGTGGTGACGGCGGTGGGTTACGCGTCCGCCCATCGGTACGGGGTGACGGTTGCGACCGGGCAGGGACAGTCCGGCATCGATTTCCTCCTCGACACGGCTGTGGGAACCGTGACCGGCACGGTGACGGATGCGAGCACTGGTCTGCCGCTCAGTGACGTCACGCTGTTCGCGGACTCGCTCCAGGGCGACGGCTGGGGACAGGCGGTTTCGGCCGTCGACGGTACGTATGCGATGCACGGCCTCGCCCCGATGACGTACTACGTCCACGCGCGCAAGCCGGGTTACGTCGGAAAGACGCGCATCGTCACAGTCATGGCCGGGGCGACCATGGTCGGCCACGACATCGCGCTTCCTCTCGCCAACGCGACGATCACGGGGCGGGTCACGGCCGGGAGTGCGCCCGTCCCCGCTGCGGGGATCACCATCGATCTCGCCGTGGTGACCGACGAGCCGGTCGACGTCTCGTGCTTCACCGGCGCCGATGGGACCTACACCTGCGGCGGCTTGGCCGGCGGGAGCTACGACGTGCACGTGTTCGGAGTTCCCGGGCTGACGAACCAGGTACGATACTTCGTCGAGGTCGCCGATGGTGGCACGGCAACCGCCGATTTCGACCTGACGAACGGGGTGGCGGCCATCCGCGGGCAGGTGCGGGGCGCCGGAGGGAAGCCGCTCGTGGGCGCCAAGATTCAGGCGTTCCAGAAGGCGAGCCCCGGCACCTGGGGCACGACCACCGCGGACGGTGAGGGACGCTACGAGCTCACCGGGCTGTGGGGAGGGGTCTACCTCGTGACCGCCGATCTCCCAGGCATGGCGCAGCTGCGCCGTGACTTCGTGGACGTCGCCGCGAGCGGGGTGACGCTCGTGAACCTCCCGGGAGACAGCGGCGGCGGCCCCGGAAGCGAGCCCGCGAGCAATGCCTGTCTCGCCGCGGTCACGGCGACGGGTCCGTCGGCCACGGCGACCCGCGTTCGGCTCACCATGACGGGTGACACCGCTACGAAGTTCACGTTGAAGGGACGGCTTCCTGCCGCCTCCTTCGATCCGACGCGTGAAGCGCTGACGCTCGCGTTGCGGAGCGACGCCCTCACGTGCATCACGCTGCCCGTCGGGTGGGCGGTCCGCAAGGGGAACGGGTCAACCTATCGCGACCGGCGGGGATTGCGAAGCGGGCTGACGGCGGTGACATTGAAGGCGGTCGGCGGGGGCTTGACGTTCGCGCTGACTGGCCGCGGCGTCCCGCTGTCGGGGACGAGCCTCCAGAGTCTGGCGTTCGGCTTCGACCTGGGCGGACGGCCGATCGGTGGAACGGTCGCACTGCGCCGGCGCGGCGCAAAGTACCTAGGGCCGTGATCGCCGCTGCCGGTTGACGCTCCGGACGCCGCGGCATACACGCTTTCGTCGTGAAGGACTCGCTGCGTCGCGCGGCCAAGCGAGCGGCGCTCCGCACGCCGCGGTTGCGCGACGTGGTCACGGAGCGCGACCGGCTCCGCGAGGAGGTTGCCGAGCTGCGTGCGAGTGTCGAGCGTCTCGAGGCCTATCGAGCGCCGTGGCTGTTCGCGCCACCGGGACACTTCTATTCGCCCGTGCCATCCCTCGATGACGTCCGTGCCAACGACGCGCGGCTCTTCGACGCCCGACCGCGCACGCTCCCCGGCGTCGATCTGCGCGAAGCGCAGCAACTGGGGCTGCTGGAGCATTTCCGCCCCTTCTACGAGGCCCAGCCGTTCCCCGAATTGCAGACGCCGGGACGGCGATACTATTTCGAGAACCCTGCGTACTCGTACTCGGACGCGATCTTCCTGCACTGCATGATCCGCCACGCCGAACCGCGGCGCATCATCGAGGTGGGCTCCGGCTTCTCGTCGGCGGTGACGCTCGACACCAACGAGCTCTTCTTCGCGAACCGGATCGCGTGCACCTTCATCGAACCCTATCCCGAGGGCCTCCTCTCCATCCTGCTTCCCGACGATCGGAAACGGATCGAGCTTCTCCAGGCGGGGCTGCAGGACGTCGATCTGGATCGCTTCCGGGCGTTGGAAGCCGGGGACATCCTGTTCATCGATTCAACCCACGTCGCCAAGATCGGGAGCGACGTGAACTACCTGTTCGCGGAGATACTCCCGTCGCTGGCGCCCGGCGTCTTCGTGCACGTGCACGACATCTTCTATCCGTTCGAGTATCCGCGCCCCTGGGTCTACGAAGGCAGGGCGTGGAACGAGGCATACCTGCTGCGGGCGTTCCTCGCCTTCAACGAGGGGTTCGAGATCGTGCTGTTCAACACGTTCCTCGAGCACTTCCACCGGCCGTTCTTCGAGCAGCACATGCCGCTGTGCCTCAAGAACGAAGGCGGAAGCATCTGGCTACGCCGCGTGGCGGCCAGCCGGCGCTTCGACGTGGCCAGCCCCCCTGCGGCCCCGCCGGACGCGCCCGAGGTGCTGTCGCCGGACTGGCCCGAGCCGCCGCCCGGACGCACGGTCGAGGAGCGAAGGGAGGTCGTTCGCAGCAACGGGTGGTGGTACCACCGGATCTACCTCGGTGACGGCGTCTGGACCGTCAACGAGCCGACCCCGCACGAGCGGGTCTGGCGCGGCGTCCGTCGAACCCTGCCGGGCGACCTACGGGGGGCGTCCGTCCTGGACGTCGGGTGCAACGCGGGCGCTTTCTCGCTGCAGCTGAAGCTGCGGGGCGCGGGGCGGGTCGTCGGCCTCGAACCCGTCGAGGGCTTCCGCCGGCAGGCCGAGGCGTGTCGCGACCTGTGGGGACTCGACATCGTCTATCGCGATCTGGACGCCCATCAGCTCGACCAGTGCGAGGAGACCTTCGACCTCGTCGTCTTCGCCGGACTCTTCTACCACCTGAAGAATCCACTCGCCGTCGTCGAGCAGATCGGACGGCTGTGCCGCGACGCGGTCGTGGTCGAGACCGAGGTCATTCCCGAAGACCCCGGCAATCGCGTGTACGCTCGCCAGGGGCGGCGCAACGACGTCACGCTGCACGAGTGTCACCAGGGCTTGATGAAGTTCGTGCCGGGCCTCGAGCTCAACGACGATCCGACGAACTGGTGGATCCCGGACACCACCTGCGTGCTCGACATGCTCCGGTTGGCCGGCTTCGCGCACTTCTCGGCACCGTGGTACGTCGAGCCCTGGCGACTGGTCCTGATCGCGAGCAAACGGGCGGAGTCGCGCCTGGACCTACGCGCCCTCGTGTAGCGCACCGTGTCCTCGCGGCTGTCCCCGATCGTCGTCGCCCTGGGGCTCCTGATCATCGGGTCGTGCGGCGATGCCGGACCGCCTCGCCACCTCGTGCTCGTGACGGTCGACACGCTCCGCGCCGACCGCCTGGGATGCTACGGCAGCGAGCTCGGCCTCACCACGACGCTGGACGCGTTCGCGGCACGGAGCGTCCGCTTCGGTGCGGCGTTCTCGCCGGCCCCGTTCACGCTGCCCTCGGTGACCGGCCTCATGACGGGGCGGTATCCCGAGACGCTCGGTGTCACGTCGAACCAGCGGGTCGTTCCCGCGGGCACGTCGACGCTGGCGGCGCTGCTCTCCGCCCGGGGCTGGCGCACCGGGGCCGTGGTGGGCAACTGGGTCCTGCGCCGTGAGTCCGGCATCGGCGCGGGCTTCGCTACCTTCGATGACGCGTTTCCGCAGGTCGAAGCCAATCGGCCGATCCCGGAGCGGACGGCTGCCGACACCACCACGGCTGCCCTGCGGCTGCTGGACCAGCTGGTGGTCGGGGGCGCCGATCCCGTGTTCCTGTGGGTCCACTATCAGGATCCGCACGGCCCCTACGTGCCGCCGTCGGGGTACCGCGAGCGGGCGTTGCCTGCGGAGCAACGCGCATCGGACGGCGCGCGGGTGCTGCCCGTCTCGCCCGACAACGACGGCTTCGGGGGGATTCCGCGCTACCAGGTCGTCGGGGATCACCGCGAGGTCGCCTACTACCGTGCCGGCTACGACGGCGAGGTCCGTTGGGTGGACGAGGAGATCGGCCGTCTGCTGGGCGGGGTCGCCAAGCGGCTGCCGACGCGCGAGACGGCGATCGTCTTCGCGGCCGATCATGGCGAGGGCATGGGCGAGGACGACTACTGGTTCGCCCACGGCGACTTCCTGACCGACGTCCTCGTGCGCGTGCCCCTGGTCATCCACGTCCCGGGACAGGCGCCGGCGGTGCGGACGGACGTGGCGTCCCTCGTCGACGTGGTTCCGACGCTGCTCCGTCTGTTCAGCGTTTCGGCAGTGCCGGGACTCCCCGGACGTGACCTGCTCGCTCCGGGCGCAAGTACGGCGCCGGGGTTCGCCTACCTGGCAGCCCTCGAGGAATCGGCGATTCCACGCTACGGCATCGCCACCGCCGGTGTGAAATACGTCGTCTCGCTGTCCGACCCGGATCCGGTCGAGGTCGTGACGACGCTGGACGGTGACCGCCTACCGACCGCGGATCAGGGGCTCGCCGAGCGGCTCGGCGCCTTTCGCGCGCACCTCACGGTGCCCGCGGCGACCGACGCCCCCGCGGTCTCGCCCGAGGATCGCGAGCGTCTGCGGGCGCTCGGCTACGTCACCAGCGACGTGGCGCCCCCGCGTTGACTCGCACGGATTCGCGCGGAATATAGGATGCGGAAGGAGGCACGCGATGACGACGTGGAATGCGACGACTCGACGACTCGAGATCGAGACACGTCATCAGCGACGTCACCTCCTCGAGGACGTCGCCGAGCCGAACCTGCTCCGCGACGTCTTCCCGTACGACGAGGTGCCGAAGGTGCCCTTCGACGGCGTGGTGGAAGAGGTCGACCCCGCACCCGAGTTCCTGATCACCGACACGACGTTCCGCGACGGCCAGCAGGCGCGGCCGCCGTACACGGTCGAGCAGATCGTCACCCTGTACTCGCTGCTGTCGCGCCTCGGCGGGCCCAAGGGCATCATCCGCCAGGCCGAGTTCTTCCTCTACTCCAGCCAGGACAAAGAGGCCGTGCGGCGCTGTCAGGCGCTCGGCGTGCCGTTCCCGGAGGTCACGGGCTGGATCCGGGCGGTGAAGAGCGACTTCCAGCTGGTGAAGGAGATGGGGCTCCGCGAGACCGGCATCCTCACCTCGTGCTCCGACTACCACATCTTCCTCAAGCTCAAGCGCACGCGCGCGCAGGTGCTCGACGACTACCTCGGCGTGGTGAAGGCCGCGCTCGACGCCGGCGTTCGCATCCGCTGCCACCTGGAGGATATCACCCGCGCCGACGTCTGCGGCTTCGTCGTGCCCTTCGTGCAGGAGCTGATGCGGCTCCAGGACGAGAGCCGTATCCCGATCAAGGTGCGCCTGTGCGACACGATGGGCTTCGGCGTCCCGTATCCCGGCGCGGCGCTGCCGCGCAGCGTGCCCAAGCTGGTGAAGACGCTGCGGCGCGAGTGTGGCGTCCCGCCCGAGCGGCTCGAGTGGCACGGGCACAACGACTTCCACAAGGTGCTGATCAACGCGTCGACGGCCTGGCTCTACGGCTGCACGTTCGCCAACGGCACGCTGCTGGGGTTCGGCGAGCGCACCGGCAACCCGCCCGTCGAGGGGCTGGTGATGGAGTACATCGCGCTCAGCGGCACGACGAACGGCATGGACACCACCGTCATCACCGAGATCGCCGACTACTTCGAGCGCGAAATCGGCTATGGTATTCCCGGGAACTACCCGTTCGTCGGGCACGACTTCAACGTCACGCGCGCCGGCATCCACGCCGACGGGCTGCTCAAGAACGAGGAGATCTACAACAGCTTCGACACGACGAAGGTGCTGAACCGCCCGCCACGCGTCCTGGTCGACAAGACCTCGGGCACCGCCGGCGTCGCGTGGTGGATCAACGCGTACTTCCACCTGGCGCCCGCGAGGCGCATCGACAAGAAGTCGGATGCCGTCCGCAAGATCGTCGAGTGGATCGACCACGCGTACGACGACGGGCGCACCACGTCGATCTCCGACGAGGAGATGCTGGGGCAGGTGAAGAAGCATCTGCCCGGCCTGCTGACCGGCCCGCGCGCGGCGTAGTCAGGGATACACGCGCCCCTTCACCAGGCGGACCAGGAGCCGGGAAGGGCCTCCCAGCCACCGTGACAGCCGCCCATTGTCCGTGTGCTCGGTCACGGTCGCCGGACTCGCGGGCGCCGCCGCGGCCCGTCGGGATTCCCTCTCGGCGTGATGAGCGCGCTCCAGGGCTCCGTCCACCGTGCGCTTCATGAGGTTCGCCGTCTCCTGGAGGTAGAGGATGGTCGCGAGGCGCTCCGCGAGCGGATCATTCTCTCCAGGGCGCGGCGCGCTCTCGCGGATCGTCGCGTAGAGTGCCACCAGTCGGTCGACGATCGTCTCGGAGTCCGCGACCGAGCGCACGTGGGCCGATGTCGCGGCAGCGTCTCGCGGATCGTAGCCGGCGATCGCGTGGGCGAGCGAGACCGTCGCCATGGGCTCGACGAGCGCGCGGATGCCGAGGTTGACCTCGCGCAGCTGGTCGACGTTGGCCCTCGTGACCATCGGCCCCACGCCTCGCCCGCCGCAGAGGACGACGGCGCAACCGACGGCCAGCGCTTCGAGCGCGGAGCGCCCCTTGGCGAACACGAGATCGTACTCCCCCAGGAGCCGCTCCGGGGCCGCCGTCACGTTGCCTTCGCGGTAGCCGACCGCATCGACGCGGGGGATTGCCGCCGCAGCGCAGGCGGCCCGCACCATGGGGACGTAGGTGTCTTCGCCCGCCTCCGCGCCGAAGACGAGCGCGCGGGTGGGACGCGGAGGCAGCGGATCACGCTGGACGAATCGACGAAGGTCGACGAAGTTCGGGAGCAGTTCGACGTCTCCGATGGGAACCCCGGCCTCACTGACCAGGCGTTCGCGGCAGAGGTGGTCGACGGCGACGTAGCGATGGATGCGTGGGAAGCGCGGCGCCGCCGCCTGCCACGGCAGCCATCCGTGACACATGTAGAGCGCCCGCACGCCCGGGAAGTGGAGCAGGGCGGTCATCGTCTCGAGATGGGCCTGTCCGTGAATCACGTCCGGTGGCTCGGCCAGCTGGCGGAGGTCATCGATCACCGGGATGGTCGCACGGCGCAGATCGTCCGCCATCTCCCCGAGGACGGTGCTGTACGCGATGGGCGTATGCCCGCGGGCCAGCAGTGCGAGCGCCACGTCCCGCACGTAGAGCTCCGAGCCTGCGCGGAGCGCGAGCGTGTTGTTGGTGAGGAGGATCCGCACGCGGCCTTTCCGGTGAGCTCTTAGCCGATCGAGCGGGGATGGCGCCAGGTGCAGATGGCGCGTCTCCGGCTTGCGCGCGCGGGGGATTTCCGGTTTGGAGACTGCCCATGGCGACGTACTCCATTGCGAAGGTCCCCGCCGGCGACGCGATCAAGATCGCGGGCGGAGCGCTCCAGGTTCCCGATCGGCCGATCCTCCCGTTCATCGAAGGCGACGGCACCGGTCCCGACATCTGGCGCGCCAGCCAGGCGGTGTTCGACGCCGCGGTGGAGAAGGCCTACGGCGGCAAGCGGCAGATCGCCTGGATGGAGGTGCTACGCCGGCGAGAAGGCGTTCAACCGCTTCAAGGACTGGCTGCCCGACGAGACGGTCGAGGCGTTCAAGGAGTTCCTGGTCGGCATCAAGGGACCGCTGACGACGCCGATCGGCGGCGGCATCCGCTCGCTCAACGTCGCGCTGCGGCAGCTGCTCGACCTGTACGTCTGCCTGCGTCCGGTGCGCTACTTCACCGGCGTGCCGAGCCCGGTGAAGCGGCCCGAGCAGGTCGACATGGTGATCTTCCGCGAGAACACCGAGGACATCTACGCCGGCATCGAGTGGGCGGCGGAGAGCGCCGGAGGCGAAGAAGGTCATCGCGTTCCTGCAGAACGAGATGGGCGTCAAGAAGATCCGCTTCCCCGAGACCAGCGGCATCGGCATCAAGCCGGTGTCGCGCGAGGGCACCGAGCGCCTGGTGCGCGCCGCCATCGAGTACGCGCTGCGCGCACGAAGCGCCGCAGCGTCACGCTTCGTGCACAAGGGCAACATCATGAAGTTCACCGAGGGCGCCTTCCGCGACTGGGGCTACGCGCTCGCGGCGCGCGAGTTCCGCGACGCAGGTGGTCACCGAGCGCGAGAGCTGGATCCTCGGCAACAAGGAGGCGAAGGCCGGGCATCTCGGTCGAGGACAACGCCACGCGAGATCGATCCCGGCTACGACATGATGACGCCCGACCAGCAGGGCGAGGTGCGCGCCGAGGTCGAGGCGGCGCTGGCGCTCTGGCCGACGCACGGCGACGGCAAGTGGAAGAAGAAGCTGCATGATCCGCGACGCCATCGCCGACATCACGCTGCAGCAGGTGCTCACCCGGCCGCAGGAGTTCGACGTCATCGCCACGCTCGAACCTGAACGGCGACTACCTCTCCGACGCGCTCGCCGCGCAGGTCGGCGGCATCGGCATCGCGCCCGGCGGCAACATCAACTACGTCACCGGCCACGCCATCTTCGAGGCGACGCACGGCACCGCGCCGAAGTACGCCAACCTCGACAAGGTGAACCCGGGCTCGGTGATCCTCTCCGGCGAGATGATGTTCCGCCACCTCGGCTGGGACGAGGCGGCCGACCTGATCATCAAGGGCATGGACGGCGCCATCGGCGCGAAGACCGTGACCTACGACTTCCACCGCCTGATGGAGGGCGCGACGCTCACGTCCTGCTCCGGCTTCGGGCAGGCGATCATCGCGCACATGTAGCCGGGTGGGGATGCCTCCGGTCGGAGGCATCCCCACCCCGGTTCAGTTCACGGTGAAGGCGATGGCGCGGTCGTTGTTGTCGTCCACGCCGCCCTCATAGACGCTGTTCCCCGAGTCGCTGCGCATGATCAGGAACTGTGCGCCGCTCGAGGCGTTGGTGGGGATCGTCACCTGCTGGGTCGACGAGTAGGTGCCGTTCGCCGCCAGGTCGATGCTGCGGGCGAAGTAGCCGACGTAGATGTCGCCGTTGCTGTACGTGTTGTCCAGCGACAGATAGACGTAGTCGTACCAGGTGGCGTACGCGGTGCCCGTCCCCTGGTTCTTGGTCGTCCACGTGACGCTGATCTGCTGGCTCTTGTTGGCCGAGCCGACCGATGACGAGAACGCCGTCGTGATCAGGTCCGGCGTCTTGATCGTGAACGTCACGGGGCCGCGGGTGTTGTTGTCGTCGACCCCACCTTCGTAGACGCTGCCCTGGCCGCTGATCGCGTCGGTGGCGAAGAAGAGGTAGTAGGTGCCCGGCGGCTTGTTCGGGATGTTCACCGACTGCGTCGAGCTGTAGGTGGCCCCGGCGGCCAGGTTGGCGCTCCGGGGGAAGTAGCCGAGGTAGGTGTCCTGGGTCGTGAGCGTGTCGTCGTCCGAGAGGTAGACGTAGTCGTACCAGGTCGCGGGCGCAGTTCCGTTGCCCTGGTTCTTGACGGTGTACGACACGCTGATGGCCTTCCCGGCGTCGCCGGTCGCGGGTGCGGTAAAAGCCGTCGGCGTCAGGTCGGGGGTCGTGATGGTGAGCGTGAGCGGGCCGCGCGTGTTGTTGTCGTCGGCGCCGCCTTCGTAGACGCTGCCCTGGCCGGTGACGGCGTCGCTGGCGAAGAAGAGGTAGTAGGTGCCCGGCGGCTTGTTCGGGATGTTGACCGACTGGGTCGAGCTGTAGGTGGCGTCCTTCGCCAGGTTGGCGCCGCGGGCGAAGTACCCGAGGTACGTGTCCTGGGTCGTGAGCGTGTCGTCCTCGGAGAGGTAGACGTAGTCGTACCAGGTCGCGAACGCGGTGCCGGTGCCCTGGTTCTTGACGGTGTAGGAGACGCTGATCGCCTTGCCGGCGTCGACGGTGCCCGGCGCGGTGAAGGCCGTCGGGACCAGGTCGGGCGCCAGTATCTCGATCGCAATCGGCCCGCGGGTGTTGTTGTCGTCGGCGCCGCCCTCGTAGACGCTGCCCTGGCCGGAGACGGCGTCGCTGGCGAGGAAGAGGTAGTAGGTGCCCGGCGCCTTGCTCGGGATGTTGACCGACTGGGTCGAGCTGTAGGTGGCGTCCTTCGCCAGGTTCGAGCTGTGGGCGAAGTAGCCGAGGTAGGTGTCCTGGGTCGTGAGCGTGTCGTCGTCCGAGAGGTAGATGTAGTCGTACCAGGTCGCGGCCGCGGTGCCGGTGCCCTGGTTCTTCACCGTGAACGACACGTTGATCGCCTTGCCCGCGTCGGCCGTTCCCGACGCTGGACCGCTGAAGGCGGTCGGCACGAGGTCGGGTGTGACGATCGTGACCGCGAGCGCCTTCGTGTTGTTGTCCTCGTCCGTCTCCGTCCGCGACGTGTAGGCGTCGGTACGGACGATCAGGTAGTAGGTGCCCGCCGGGACGGCGGGGATGTTGACCTGCTGGGTCGTCGAGTAGGTCGCGTTGGACGCAAGGTCGCTCTGGTGGATGAAGTTGCCGAGCTGCCGGTCACCGTTCGACCAGACGTCGTCGTCCGAGAGGTAGACCGCGTCGTACCACGACTGCGGCGCGCCACTCGTGCCCTGGTTCTTGATCGTCCACGAGACGGAGACGCCCTGCTTGCCGGCGTCGATGCTCGTCGAGGTCGTGGTGAGCGCCGTCGGCGTGAGATCGGCGTTCGGCAGCGTCGTGGTGGTGGGGCCCGTCTGCCGCGTGGTCGACGTCGTCGATCGCGTCGGGAGCGTGGTCGTCGACTGCGACTCGTTCTGGCACGTCGACGAGCAGCCGTCACCGCTGACGTTATTCTGGTCGTCGCACTGCTCGCCACCGCCCTGGTCGACAATGCCGTCGCCGCATCGGCTCAGGACCGCCGTGAACTTTTTGAAGACCTTCGATTTCTTGACGCGGAACTGGCCGTTCATCGTGCGGCAGGTGGGATCGATCGTCGCGGTGAGCTTGGCCTTGCCGACGACGTTGGTGCAGACGGGCCACACGACCGTGAACTTCGTTCCGGCCTTGTTCGCGCGCGGCTTCACCGAGACGGGTGAGCAGCCGCTCGCGATCGCCGTCTGGCTGCCGAAGATCACCGTGTCGATCGTCGGTGTGCCGGGACCGATGATCAGCTGACCGCCGATCACGATGTACCGGCCCCCGGCGCAGGGCGTGTACTTCGTCTTCGCCAACACACCCTGATGGGTGAGGGCGACGAAGAGGAGCAGAAGCACCGAACCGAGAAGAAACGTGACGCGTGTGGCTTTCATCATCAACCTTCCGTTCAAGATCGGTCGCGCCGCCCGCAGCGGCCGTATGGACCGGGCGGACAATGAATCAGGAAGGCTGGCTGCGTCAACGGTTTGTCGCTCCCCCCGGGCCTCCCCTGGATACGGGAGGCGCGGAGTGCTGTGTGGTCGGCGCGGATCCGCGCAGCGTTCGCCGTGGCTTGCGCCAACCCGGGAATTTGGGTTTGAAGGGGGGCTTCGATCCCAGCCGAAAGGATTCACCCCACCATGGCACGCAAGAAGATCGCCCTCATCGGCGCCGGCATGATCGGCGGCACCCTCGCGCACCTCTGCGCGCTGAAGGGCCTGGGCGACGTCGTCCTGTTCGACGTCGTCGAGGGGCTGCCGCAGGGCAAGGCGCTCGACCTCGCCGCGGCGGGGCCCGTCGAGGGCTTCGACTGCGTCGTGAAGGGCACGCAACGACTACGCCGACATCGCCGGCGCCGACGTCTGCATCGTCACCGCCGGCGTCGCCCGCAAGCCCGGGCATGAGCCGCGACGATCTGCTCGGCATCAACGCGAAGATCGTCCGCACCGTCGCCGAGAGCATCAAGCAGCACGCGCCGAAGGCGTTCGTGATCGTCGTCTCGAACCCGCTCGACGCGATGGTCACGCTGATGAAGCAGCGTGACCGGCTTCCCGAAGCAGCGCGTGGTCGGCATGGCCGGCGTGCTCGACTCGGCGCGCTACCGCACCTTCCTCGCCTGGGAGCTCGGCGTCTCGGTCCAGAGCGTGCAGGCGATGGTGCTCGGCGGCCACGGCGACGACATGGTGCCGATCCGCAGCCACACGACGGTGAACGGCATCCCGGTGGCGTCGCTCATCAAGGCCGACCGGCTCGACGCGATCGAGAAGCGCGTCCGCGGCGCCGGCGGCGAGGTGGTCGGCGCTGCTCAAGACCGGCTCCGCCTTCTACTCGCCGGCGTCACTCGGCGCATCCAGATGGCCGAGGCCTACCTGTACGACCGCAAGCAGGTCCTGCCCGTGCGCGGCCTACCTCGAGGGCGAGTACGGGCTGAAGCGGCCTCTACGTCGGCGTGCCGGTGCAGATCGGCGCGGGCGGCGTCGAGAAGGTCTTCGAGATCGCGCTCACGCCGGACGAGAAGAAGGCGCTCGACGTGTCGGCGTCGCACGTGCGGAGCTGGTCGAGGCGACCGGACAAGGTCCTGGCGCAGGCATGAACATCCACGAGCACCAGGGCGAAGGAGCTGCTGCGGCGCTACGGCGTCGCGGTGCCGAAGGGCAAGGCGTGCTTCACCGTCGACGAAGCCGTCGCGGCGGCGCGAGCGAGCTGCGGCTTCCCGTGCGTCGTGAAGGCGCAGATCCACGCCGGCGGGCGCGGCAAGGCGGGCGGCGTCAAGCTGGTGAAGGACGTGGCCGCGGCGCGGGCGGCGGCCGAGGAGCTGCTCGGCAAGACGCTGGTCACGCACCAGACGGGCCCGCAGGGCCGCGTCGTGCGCCGGCTGCTCGTCGAGCAGGGCTGCCAGATCGCGCGCGAGCTCTACCTCGGCATGGTCGTCGACCGCGGCGCCGGCCGGGTGACGGTGATGGCGTCGACCGAGGGCGGCGTCGAGATCGAGGAGGTCGCCGCGCGCACGCCGGAGAAGATCCTGCGCGAGACGATCGATCCCGGCGTCGGCCTCGCCGGCTACCAGGCGCGGCGCATCGGCGTTCGGCCTCGGGCTCGCCAAGGAGCAGCTGGGCAAGGCGGTCGGCTTCCTGCACGGCGCTGGCGCGCGCTTCGTCGAGTCGCGACTGCTCGCTGGCCGAGATCAACCCGCTGGTCGTGACCAAGGCCGGCGACCTGATCGCGCTCGACGCCAAGATCGGCTTCGACGACAACGCGCTCTTCCGCCACGCCGACCTGCGCGAGCTGCGCGATCCGAACGAGGAGGACCCGCGCGAGACCGAGGCCGCGAAGTACGACCTCTCGCTACATCGCGCTCGAGGGCAACATCGGCTGCATGGTGAACGGCGCCGGGCCTGGCGATGGCGACGATGGACACCGTCAAGGCCGCGGGCGGCGAGCCGGCCAACTTCCTCGACGTCGGCGGCGGCGCCAACACCGAGAAGGTGAAGGCGGCCTTCCGCATCATCCTCTCCGATCCGGCCGTGCAAGGCGATCTTCATCAACATCTTCGGCGGCATCCTGCGCTGCGACGTGCTGGCCGAGGGCGTGGTCGCGGCGGCGCGCGAGGTCGGGCTCGTCGGTGCCGCTGGTCGTCCGCATGGAAGGCACCAACGTGGAGCAGGGCAAGCAGATCCTCGCCGACTCCGGGCTCGACATCATCGCGGCCGAGCGACATGCTGGACGGCGCGCGAGAAGGCCGTCGCGGCCGCGCGGGAGCAGGCGCGATGAGCGTCCTCGTCGACAAGGACACGCGCGTCCTCACGCAGGGCATCACCGGCGCGACCGGGCAGCTGCACACGCGCCTCTGCCGCGAGTACGGCTCGCAGATGGTCGCGGGCGTCACGCCGGGCCGCGGCGGCACCGACTTCGAGGGCATCCCGATCTTCGACACGGTCGCGCAGGCGGTGCGCGACGACGGGCGCCAACGCGTCGGTCATCTACGTGCCGCCGCCGGCGCGGCCGACGCCATCCTCGAGGCGGCCGACGCGGGCATCCCGCTCGTCGTCTGCATCACCGAGGGCGTGCCCGGTGCTCGACATGGTGCGCGTCAAGCGCTGTCCTCGAGGGCACGGCCGACCCGGCTGATCGGCCCGAACTGCCCCGGCGTGATCACGCCCGGGCAGTGCAAGATCGGCATCATGCCGGGCTACATCCACAAGCCCGGGCGGGTCGGCGTGGTGTCGCGCAGCGGCACGCTCACCTACGAGGCCGTCTACCAGCTGACGCCAGCTCGGCATCGGCCAGTCGACCTGCATCGGCATCGGCGGCGATCCGATCATCGGCACCGGCTTCATCGACGCGCTCGCGCCTCTTCCAGGACGATCCCGGCACCGACGCCGTCATCATGATCGGCGAGATCGGCGGCGCGGCGGAGGAGGAGGCCGCGGCGTTCATCAGGCGAGCACGTGACCAAGCCGGTGGTCGAGCTTCATCGCCGGACAGACGGCGCCCAAGGGCAAGCGCATGGGCCATGCCGGCGCGATCATCGCCGGCGGCAAGGGCACCGCCGACGGAGAAGATCGCCGCGCTCGAGGCCGGCGGGCGTCACGCATGTCGCGCCGAGCCCGGCGCGAGCTCGGCGTCACCATGCGTGACGCTCTTCGAAGAGGCAGGGAAGCTCCAGTGACCGAACGCACCTTCTTCATCGTCAAGCCCGACGCCGTGCGCGAAGCGCGTGCTCGGCAAGATCCTCGCGCATGATCGAGGCCGGCGGCCTCACGCATCGTGGCCGGGCCGCATCACGCAGCCTGCGCGCCGACGAGGCGCAGCGCTTCTACGCCGTCCACAAGGAGCGGCCGTTCTTCGGCGACCTGGTGAAGTTCATGACGTCGGGCCCGGTGTTCGTCGGCGTGCTCGAGGGCGACGAACGCCATCAAGCGCTGGCGCGATCTGATGGGTCCGACCGACTCGAAGAAGGCGCCCAAGGGCACCATGCGCGGCGAGTTCGGCACCGACGTCGAGCAGAACGCGTCGCACGGCTCCGACGCGCCCGAGACGGCGCGCGCCGAGATCGCGTTCTTCTTCCCCGGCGTCGAGCTGCCGGGCGCGACCGCGACGCCCTGACCGCCGGCTAGGGCTCGACGATCACGGGTGTCCCGACCTTCACCCGGGCGAATATCTTGACCACGTCCGGGTTGGCCATGCGGACGCACCCGTGACTCACCGCTTGTCCTAGCACGCTGGTCTTCTGCGTGCCGTGGAAGCCGATGGTCCACCCGTGGGCGTGCGTGAAGGCGATCCATCGCAGCCCGAGGGGATTGTTGATCCCCGGGGGGATGCGGCCCTTGTTCCCGGAGCTTGGATTGTTGAAGTCGAACATGGTGAAGTCGGGGTTCTCGACCATCTCCGTGACCTGGAAGCGGCCGGTCGGGGTGGGCCACCGCGGCTGGCCGATGGCGACAGGGAAGCCGCGATCGCCCGGGAATCCCTCGTCGTTTTTCAGGTAGACGCGCCGCTCGCCGAGGCGGAGGAGCAGATAGGGCCCCGTGGTCGCGTTCGTGCTCGCGGCGGTCAGGGGTGGGTGCGTCTGCTGGAGAGCGCACCCGCGATTCCCGACGCGAGCGTCGCGAGGACCAGGGCCGGAACGAGCCGACGGAACGACCATCCGTGATCACCACCGAAGCGCATGGGGCGGCCTCCTATCAGAATCGGGAATGGGTTTCGAATCCGCTCGCAGGATGATAACCCGGGGACCGTCCATGGGTCGCCTTCCCCCCGCAGCGCGCCGCCCCGGCGCGACCCTCGTGGCGATCGCACTCCTCGCTGGCTCGGGCCCGATCGCCTGCGGGACGACGCGGCCGTCGCCGACGGCTCCTCGGGCCGAGATGGCGACGCAACCCGCGCCGCATCTGCTGCTCCGCCTCGGCGAGCGGCGCCTCTACGTCGTGGACGGCACCCCCGGCGGGCCGGTCGTGTCGTTTCCGATCGCCGTCGGGCGCAAAGGACTGGAAACGCCGAGCGGCCGCTTCGAGGTGGAGGAGATGGTCGAGCATCCGGACTTCCTCAAGTTCGATGGAGAGCCCCCGCGTGTCGTCAAGCGGATTCCCCCCGGCCCGTGGAATCCCCTCGGCGAGCGTTGGATCGGGTTCGCGCACGGCGAGGGATGGACGATCGGCATCCACGGCACGCCCAACCCGGAGCTCCTCGGTCAGGCCGTCAGCCACGGCTGCGTCCGTATGCGGAACGCCGACGTCCTCCGCGTCTACGACCGCGTGAAACTCGGGACCACCGTCATCGTGGAGCCATAGCGGCTCGCAGGTACGAGGCCAGGGCGAGCTGGCCCAGATGGTAGGTGACGTGGACCGCCACCCGCCCGCCGGGGAGCGGCCGGACGAAGCGGTTCCACGCCAGCAGCGAGTCGGACGCGAGGAAGAGGAGCCCGCCCGCCGCCGCGATGCGATCGCCGGACGCGATCGCGGACGCGGTCATGCCCGCCAGCGCGAGGCCATAGACGGCGATCGCCGGCCGGAGACGGGACGATCGCACGGCGGCGAGGATGGGAACGGACACCCAGCCCGTCGCGACCACGACCACCGCCGTCCAGGCGAGCCACCGGCCAAGCGGCGCATCGAACGCGGCCAGATACGCGACGTGACCGACGAGGAACGCGGCGAGGCCGGCGGCGAACCGGTCGCCGGGCAGCATCAGGAGGACGTCACCCAGGAGCGAGAAGGCCAGGGCCGCCAGCATCCACGGCGACGGTGCGGGGCCGAGGGCGGCCCAGACGATCAACAGGGCGAGCGTTGCCGGCTTGCAGACGTACTCGAGCGGGCGGAGATGGCGCGCGACGGCGATCCAGTCGAGGACCGCGCACGTCGCGAAGGCGACGAGCCAGGGGGACACCGCGGGCCTCCTATCAGGTGCCTACCGGTGGCTCCAGGCGGCGTGGCGTTCCCCGGGGTCCGCCGCTAAGATGCGCGCCGCATGACGGCCGAGCGGCCCGACATCGCCGACCTCGGGCGCGCGGAGCTGGAGGCCTGGCTCGAGACGGTCGGCGTGCCCCGCTGGCGCGCGAGCCAGATCCTCACGTGGGTCCACCGCCGAGGCGTCGACGACTGGCAGGCCATGACCAACCTGCCGAAGACGCTCCGCGAGCGGTTGGCGGCGGCGTTCACGGTCTCACGGATGGCACCGGCCTTCGTCGCCGACGCGCAGGACGGGACCCGCAAGCTGCTCTTCCATCTCGCCGGCGACCCGGCGCGGAACGTCCGCGCCGCCGCGATCGAGAGCGTGCTCATCCCGGTCGTCGATCGCCCCGACGACTCGCCGCGACCGCCTCACCCTCTGCATCTCGAGCCAGGCCGGGTGCGGCATGGGATGCGAGTTCTGCGCGACGGCGCGCATGGGACTCGTGCGCAACCTGCGCCCGGCAGAGATCGTGGGGCAGGTGCGGGCGGCGCAGGCGCTCGCGGCGCCGCAGCCGATCACCAACGTCGTCCTGATGGGGATGGGCGAGCCGCTCGCCAACTACGATGCGGTGCGGACGGCGGTCGAGATCCTGACCGCGGACTGGGGCCTCGCCATCGGTCCGCGGCGGGTGACCGTGTCGACCGTCGGGCTGGCGCCCGAGATCCCCCGCTTCATCGCCGACACGCGGGTGAATCTCGCGGTCTCGCTCCACGCGACGACCGACGCGCAGCGCGATCGGCTCGTCCCGATCAACCGCCGCTACCCGCTGTCGACGCTGCTCGCGCGCGTGCCGCGACGTCCCGCTCGCCCGACGCAAGCGCATCACCTTCGAGTACGTGCATGCTCGACGGCGAGAACGACGCCGACGACGACGCCCGCCGTCTGGTGCGACTGCTGCACGGGCTGCCGGCCAAGATCAACCTCATCCCCTTCAATCCGTTCCCGGGGACGGCGCTGCGCGCCGACGCCGCGGGCGCGGGTCGCTCCGCTTCCAGGCGGTGCTCCGCGCGGCACGGCTCTGCCACCACCATCCGCGAGAGTCGCGGCCAGGACATCCAGGCCGCGTGCGGCCAGCTGGCCGTGGCCCGGCCGGCCGCCTGACGTGCCGGGCATCGGCGTCGTCGTCAATCCGCACGCGCGCGCGAACCGCACGGAGGCGCGGTGAGCGTGCAGCGCCGCCTGACGGAGGTCGTGGGCGACGCCGGCCTGGTGCGGGTCACCGAGTCCGTCGACGCGATCCGACGACGTCGCGCGCGAGTTCCGCGAGCGCGGCATCGACATCCTGGCCGATCTGCGGCGGCGACGGCAGCTATCACTGTACGCTGACGCAGTTCCACGACGTCTACGGCGATGCGCCGCTGCCGAAGCTGCTGCCGCTGCGCGCCGGGACCATCAACTACATCGCCGATGCGATCGGCGGCTACGGCGGCCGGCCGGAGGCGGTGCGTCGCGCGGGTCCTGCGCGAGCAGCGGCGAGGGCGCACGCTGGTGACGGTCGAGCGCGACGTGCTGCGCGTCAACGGCGGCGACCTGGGGTTCCTGCTGAGCTTCGGGACGGCGGTCAACTACCTGCGCGCGTACTACGCGTTGGACAAGCAGGGTCCGTTCCAGGCGGCGCGCCTGCTCACGCGGCTCATCCTCTCGGCGCTGTTCGGCACGCACTCGGCGCGGACGGTCTTCCAGGCGGTCGAGGCGGACATCGAGGCGGACGGCGATCCGGTGCCGTTCCGACAGTTCACGTTCTTCTTCGCCGCGACGGTCGATCGCATCGCGCTGGGGTTCCGGCCGACGTACCTCGCAACGCGCAAGCGGGGCTACTGTCACGTGCTGGGCGGCCCGATCGCGGCGCGTCGCCTGATCCGCCTGCGTGACGCGCATCTACCGGGGCTTCCCCACCGGCGATCCGAACCTCTACGACAACCTGGCGCGGCGGGTGGTGATCCGCTTCTTCCGGCCGACGCACTTCATGCTCGACGGCGACATCCTGCCGGCGGCCGATCGGCTCGAGGTCGACGTGCCGCTGCGGGTGACGCTGATACGGAGCTGACGCTGCGCGCGGCCTCCCTCGCTCTTGCGCTCGGCGTCACCGCGATCGTCGGGTGCGCGCCGCGCGCTCCGGCGCCGTCCGGCGCATCGTTCCGGTTCGGCGTCGACACGTTCGCCTTCGAGAACGAGACCGTATGGGAGTATCGTCGCGATCCGGCGACTGGACGCCTGGAATGGCGCCGCCACGAGCCGTGGCCGGTCTTCTCCATGCGCTGCGGCAACATGGTGCGGGCGGCGCGGCAGTTCCGCGTCCATGCGCGCTTCGATCCGGGCCTGCCGCGCGCGGACGACGCGACGTATGCCCGCCTGGTCGGCGAGGTGCTGGCACGCGACCCCCGGCGGTCGCTTCCCGCGCCGGATCCGGTCGTCATTCCGGGATACCCCGACCTGACGGCGTTCAGCCGCGACCACGAGGGTCTCGTGAAGGCCGACCTCGGGGGGCCATGGGCGACCTACTATCAGCGGGGGAACTGGCGGATGATCTTCCCGTTCCCATCCTGGCAGCAGCACGGCGTCGCCGACGATCTCGTGGCCGCGCTCGGTCGGGGCGAGCTCCCCATCGTCCACGTCGTGCGCTACCCGCGCATCACGGTCAACCACATGCTGCTCGTGTTCGGCGCCGAGGAGACGCCGACGACAATCCGTTTCCGCACCTACGATCCGAACGACCCGGCGGCGCCCGTCGTGCTCGTGTGGGACCGCGCGGCGCGCACGTTCGAGTATCCGCGGACCGTCTACTTCCTCGGCGGACCGGTGAAGGTCTACCCGGTGTACGATGGCCCGCTGTCGTAGCCTCGTGGTGCCGCTCGTGGCGCTGGCGGCGAGCGGGTGCGTGACCGGACACGCGTTCGATCTCGCGCGCCGGCGCGAGCGGGTCGTCGCCTATCGCGAGGCGTGGCGGGACGGCGGGCGCCTGGTCGTGGGGTACACGGCGCAAGTGACCGACGACGCGGGGACGCCTCGTGGCGAGGCCGAGCGCTGGGCGGCGATCGACCTCGCCGCGCTGCCGGCGGCCGCGAGCGGACCCGTCTGCGCCGTGCCGGTGGAGCCGCTCGAGTCGTTCGACGGCCGGGGCCGTCACGCCGAGCCCGTCCACCTCGAGGTCGCCGCCGAGGACGAGCGGGCGGTCGCCTTCACCGTACCCGGGAGCGACGCGGGACCGGTGTCGTCCGAGGTCTTCACGCGGGTGACGACGGCGCCGTGGGTCTGGCCGCTCCTGCCGGTGACGCTGGCGGTCGACACCGCCACCACGCCGCCGCTGCTCCTGCTCGCGCCTGCGGTGATCCTGCTCGGGGACTGAGCGCCGCCCGCCGCAATCGCCCGGGCGTGCCCGGCGCGGAGGCACGTGCTGCCTGCCTTCGGAGCACCGGGCGCGAGCGGCGGACCCGTTCCGCGTCAGCACTGGACGTGCGCCGGGCACATGCCTTGCTGCCGATCCGATCGGATGCTTGCGCGACCCACGCCCGATCCCTCGCTGGGAGAGAAGGCGTTCAACGAATTCAGCCGTGACAACTTCGAGCCGCGGGACCACTACCGGCCGCTCTGGGAGCACATCCGGCGGATGGGGCAGAGCACGCTGGCGACGAAGGCCCGCGAGGCGCACCTGGCGCTCCATACCGAGGGCGTCACCTTCACCGTCTACAACCAGTCGGACGAGGGCATCGAGCGCGTCTGGCCCTTCGACCTGATCCCCCGGATCATTCCCGCGGCCGAGTGGGCCTTCCTCGAGGCCGGGCTCAAGCAGCGGGTGCGGGCGCTCAACCTCTTCCTCGACGACCTCTACCACGGCCAGCGCATCCTGAAGGACCGCGTCATCCCCGCGGAGATGATCTACGAGGGCCAGGACTTCCGCCGCAACATCATGGGCGTGCGCCCGCCCCGCGGCATCTGGACCCACGTCTCGGGGATCGACATCGTCCGCGATGAACGCGGCCGCTACCTCGTGCTCGAGGACAACCTGCGCACGCCGTCGGGCGTCTCGTACATGATCGAGAACCGCATCATCGAGCGTCGGGTCCTGCCCGAGTTCTTCGCCAGCTACCGGGTGCGACGGGTCGAGCACTATCCGGCGCTGCTCCTCGATGCGCTGCGCAGCCTGTCGCCTCGTGGCAAGGACGACGCGGTGGTCGTCGTCCTCACGCCGGGCATCTACAACTCGGCGTACTTCGAGCACACGTTCCTCGCCAAGGAGATGGGCATCGAGCTGGCCGAGGGGCGCGACCTGGTGGTGATCGACGACGTCGTGCACCTGAAGACCACGCGCGGGCTGCAGCGGGTCGACGTCGTCTACCGGCGCATCGACGACGTCTTCCTCGATCCGCTCTGCTTCCGCGCCGACTCGCTGGTCGGCGTGGCCGGCATCATCAACGCCTGGCGCGCGGGCAACGTCGCGATCGTGAACGCGCCGGGCACCGGCATCGCCGACGACAAGGCGATCTACCCCTACGTGCCGGCGATCATCCGCTACTACCTGGGCGAGCCCGCGCTCCTGGAGAACGTCCCCACCTACCAGATGACCGACCCGGCCGAGCGGGCGCACGTCCTCGACCGCCTGCACGAGATGGTCGTCAAGACGGTGAACGAGTCCGGCGGCTACGGCATGCTGATCGGCCCGGCCTCGACCGCCGCCGAGCGGGCGGCGTTCGCCGACCGCATCAAGGAGTCCCCGCGGAGCTTCATCGCGCAGCCGGTCGTGCCGCTCTCGCGCCACGTCTGCTACCTCGACGGCGAGCTCGAGGCCCGGCACATCGATCTCCGCCCGTTCGTCATCTACGGCGAGGACATCGAGGTCGTGCCGGGCGGCCTGACACGCGTCGCGCTCACCCGCGGGTCGCTCGTCGTCAACTCCTCGCAGGGAGGCGGCAGCAAGGACTCCTGGGTGCTGGCTGACTGATGCTCAGCCGGATCGCCGACTCGCTCTACTGGATGTCGCGCTACCTCGAGCGCGTCGACAACACAGCCCGTTTGATCGAGATCAACCTGCTGCACCTGCTGGAGGCGGGTGACGCGGCGGGCGAGGCCGGCGCCCTGGCGTCCGCTGCTCAGCATCAGCGGCAGCGAGGCGGCCTACGCGGCCCGCAACAGCGACGGGATCACCGGCCAGCGCGTCATCGAGTTCATGGTCCGCGAGCGCGCGAACTCGAACGCGATCCGCTCGTGCCTGCGGCTGGCGCGCGACAACGCCCGCGTCGTCCGCGACCGCATCTCGAAGGAGATGTGGGAGGTGATGAACGAGCTCTGGCTGCGATCCGAGCCGTCGCTCACCTCCCCGATGTCGCCGGAGCGGACGGCGCCGTTCTGCCGCTTCGTCCGCGGCGAGGTCGCCCGCTTCCACGGCGTCACGGTCAGCACCATGATGCGCGGCGAGGCCTTCGGCTTCTACCACCTCGGCACGTTCGTCGAGCGGGCGGACATGACGGCCCGCATCCTCGACGTGAAGTACCACCTCCTGCTGCCGGAGGTCGAGCCTGATCGGCTCCGCGCTCGACTACTACCAGTGGGCGGCGCTGCTGAAATCGCTGTCGGGGTTCGAGGCGTATCGGCGGGCGCACCAGACGGGACTGCGCCCGCTCGACGTGGCGCAGTTCGTCGTGCAGGACGGTGACTTCCCGCGCTCGCTGCGCTTCTCGCTCGACCGGATCGAGCAGGCGCTGGAGTCGATCGGCTGGCCGCGCTCGGGGTCGGCGACGGCGGCCGCGGTCGAAGGGCTGCGCGGCGCGCTGGCGCGTCCGGCGTCGTCGGTCTTCGCCGACGGATTGCACGAGTTCCTGTCCGACTTCACCGATCGGATCGCGGCGCTCGACCTCGGGCTCCACGACGAGTACCTCGAGGCGGTCGTGGTCGGGGAGGCGCCATGCGCTACGTGATCGTGCACGAGACGGCGCTGACGTTCCCGACACCGGTGCGGGAGCACCACTGCGAGCTGCGGCTCGCCCCGCGCGACGACGAATACCAGTCGCGGCTCCGCGCGGCGATCACCGTCGAGCCCGAGGCGCGGCTCCGCCCGCACACCGATTGCTTCGGTAACCTCGTGCACGCCTTCGAGGTGATCGCGCCGCACGACAGCCTGCGGACGCGGCTCGAGGCCGAGGTCGAGACGAAGCTCGCGAACCCGTTCGCCTACGCAGCGATTCCGCCCGCGACGCGAAGACGCGTGGGTGCAGGAAGCGCTGCGGGCGTCGCCGCCGCTGTGGGACTTCATGCTCCATCGGAGCACGGCGACGCCCGACCTCGCGCGGATCGCCCCCGAGCTGCGCCCCCCGACGCGACCGCCGGGGCGGGCGATCGTCGAAGCGGCCCAGGAGGCGATGGCGTGGGTGGCGACGCAGCTCGACTATCGCCCCGGGGTGACGCAGGCGGAGTCGCCGCTCGCCGTCGCGCTGCGCGAGGGGCGGGCGTCTGCCAGGACTTCGCCCATCTGCTCATCGCGGTGGTCCGCGGCTGGGGCGTTCCGGCGCGCTACGTGATGGGCTACGTCGATCCGGGCTACGCCGAGGACGGGACGAGCGAGGCCGCTGCGGCGACGCACGCCTGGGCGGAGGTGCTCGTCCCGGGGGCCGGGTGGCGCGGCTTCGACCCCGTGCATGGCCTGGTCGCCAACGACACCTACGTGCCGGTCGCCATCGGTCGCGACCACGCCGACGCCGCTCCGCAGCGCGGGACGTTCAAGGGCGAGGATCCCGGGTCCGTCCCGACCGTCACCCTCCACGTGGTCCCGCAGCAGTGAGCGCCGTCCGCGTCGTCCACGACGACGTCCTCACGCTGGCGATGCCGTACCGCGAGCAGCTGCGGCTGCAGCGGACGGTCTTCGACGGCGGCGCGGGGCCGCGCGTCGCCGTCGTCTCGGGCATCCATGGCGACGAGATCGAGGGGCTCTACGTCTGCCACCGCCTGGCGGCGTGGCTGGAGCGCCTGGTGCGCGAGCGCCCGCAGGCGCTCCGCGGGCGCGTGGAGCTCTTCCCGGCGATGAATGCGTTGGGGCTGGACACGCTCCAGCGCACGGTGCCGGTGCACGAGGTGGACCTGAATCGCAGCTTCCCCGGGCACGAGCAGGGCCTCTTCGCGCAGCGGATCGCCGACGCCGCGATGCGGGCCCTGGACGGGGCGGCGCTGGTGATCGACATCCACGCCAGCAACGTCTTCCTGCGCGAGATCCCCCAGGTGCGCGTCGCGGCCGAATTCGCCGAGCGACTGATGCCGCTCGCGCGCGGTATGAACGTCGACGTCATCTGGGTGCACGGGGCGCTCACGGTGCTCGAGGCGACGATCGCGCACAGCCTGAACAGTCGCGGCGTGCCGTGCCTCGTCGTCGAGATGGGCGTGGGCATGCGGGTCGCGCCGGCGCTCACCGAGCAGATTCTCGGCGGCATCCTCGGCGTATGGCGGGACCTCGGCGTGCTGGCGCCGGAGATCCCGCTGCCCGCGCGGACCCGCCGCCCGCTGCGGGCCGACGACAGCAACGTGCACTACCTGAACGCGACGATGTCGGGCCTGTTCATCCCGGCGCGCGAGCACTGGAGCGTCGTCGAGCGCGGGCAGCTGCTCGGGCGGATCGTGTCACCGTTTCACGGCGGCGTCCTGGCCGAAGTCCGGTCGCCGGTCGACGGCGTGATGTTCACGCTCCGCGAGTACCCGCTCGTGTACGAGGGCTCGCTCATGGCGCGCGTGGTGGCGACGTGAGCATCGAGACGCTCGTCCGCATGACGGCGCCGGTCCGCGATGCGTTCGACATCCCGTATCACGACCTCGGCGACCGGAGCGCGCCGCCGCGCATCGCGCTGGTCGCCGGGCTGCACGGCAACGAGCTGAACGGCATCTTCGTCCTGTCGCGGCTGGCGGCCTTCCTCACCGAGGTCGCCGGCGGCGCACGGCCGATGCTGCGTCTCCGCGAGCGCGTGGTGGTGATTCCCGCCGTGAACGTGCTCGGCGTCAACACGCGCCGCCGCGTGTGGCCGTTCGACGGCACCGACCTGAACCGCATGTTCCCCGGCTACGACGGCGGCGAGACGACCCAGCGCATCGCCCACGCCGTCTTCGCCGTCACCGCGCCCGCGCGGTACCGCGTCGACCTGCACAGCTCGAACCTGGAGTTCGAGGAGCTGCCGCAGGTGCGGCTGTACGACCCGAACGAGGAGGAGCGCCGCACGGCGCGCCTCTTCGGCCTGCCGGCGATCATCGAACGCCCGGGCAACACGATCTTCTCCGCCACGCTCGGGCACGCCTGGCGCGAGGCCGGGGGCGCGAACTTCGTCATCCAGGCGGGCCAGGCCGGCGAGCTGCAGCTCGGCCACTGCGAGCGCGTGTTCCGCGGCCTGATCGCGTTCCTCGACCGCATCGGCGTCGTCGAGGGCGCGGGGCTCGCCGACGACGAGGAGGAGCCGCACCACTTCGGTCCGCGCCAGACGCTGCCCGTGATCGCCGCGCGCCGCCGGCCTGTTCGTCACCACCCGGACCGTCGGCACGTGGCTGACGGCCGGCGACACGATCGGCTCGGTGTTCGATCCGTTCGACGGCAGCCCGCGCGGCGACGTCGTGACGCCGGTGTCCGGGCTGCTCACCGGGCTGCGTCGCCAGCCGATGCTCTTCGAGGGCGACCTGATCGCGCGGCTACAGACGCGCGAGGAGGTGCGCGACGGCGGCGCCGACACGTACCTCTCCGGTCACGGCCAGTAGCGGGTCGTTCCTTGCCCTGATCGCATCGTTGCGATAACGCCGCGCGCATGGGCGAGCGGGTCATGGGTGTGATCGGCGGCAGCGGCCTCTACGAGCTGCCCGGGCTCGGCGACGTCGAGCGTCGCGCGCGTGCACGACGCCGTTCGGCGATCCGTCCGACGAGATCGTCGTCGGCCGGCTCGGCGACGACGCGGCTCGTCTTCCTGCCGCGCCACGGCCGCGGCCACCGCCTCCTGCCGTCCGAGCTGCCGTTCCGCGCCAACCTCTGGGCGCTCAAGTCGCTCGGCGTCGAGTGGGTCCTCGCGGTGAGCGCCGTCGGCAGCCTGCGCGAGGAGATCGCGCCCGGGCACGTCGTCGTGCCCGATCAGTTCATCGACCGCACGCGCGGCCGGCCGCCGAGAGCACGTTCTTCGGCCGCGGCATCGTCGCGCACGTGCAGTTCGCCGATCCCGTTCTGTCCGACGCTGTCGCGCGCGCTCGCCGACGCGGCGCGCGCCGAGCGGCGCGACCGTCCACGACGGGCGGCACCTACGTCTGCATGGAGGGCCCGCGTTCTCGACGCGCGCCGAGTCGCACCTCTACCGCAGCTGGGGCGCGCACGTGATCGGCATGACCAACCTGCAGGAGGCGAAGCTCGCGCGCGAGGCCGAGCTCTGCTTCGCGACGCTCGCGCTCGCCACCGACTACGACTGCTGGAACGCCGGCCACGCACGACGTCGACGATCGACGACATCCTGCCGGTGCATCGCCGCCAACGTCGAGCTGGCGCGGCGCACGGTCGCGCGCGCTCGCGGCGCGCGCTGCCGGCGCGCGACGGGCTGCCCGTGCCGCGCGGCGCTCGAGCACGCCATCATCACCGATCGCGCCGTGATCCCGGCCGGCGTGAAGCGCGACCTGGCGCCGATCGCCGGGAGGTACCTGTGAGCGCGCGCGATCGCCGTCGTCGGCTCGGTCGCCTTCGACACCATCGAGACGCCCGCGCGGTCGCGCCGATCGACGTGCTCGGCGGCGCCGCGACGCACTTCGCCGTCGCCGCGAGCTTCTTCGCGCCGGTCGCACCTGGTCGGCGTGGTCGGCGACGACTTCCCGCAGGCCGAGCGCGACTACCTCGCCGCGACGCGGCATCGACCTCGCCGGCTCGAGCGTCGCGACGCGGCACGAGCCTGCGCTGGCACCGGCCGCTACCACGAGGACATGAACGTCCGCGACACGCTCGCGCTTCGAGCTCGACGTGTTCGCCGGCTTCGCGCCGACGCTCGCCGACGCCGCCCGCGCATGCGCCGTTCGTCTTCCTCGGCGAACATCGAGCCCGACGCTCCAGGCGCGGCGTGCTCGAGCAGTTCGGCGGCGCCGCGCCTCGTCGGCCTGCGACACGATGAACCACTGGATCGACGACGACGCGCGACGCGCTCGAGGCGCTCCTCCGCGCGCGTCGACGCTCCTCGTCATCAACGACGAGGAGGCGCGGCTGCTCGCCGGCGAGCGCAACGTCGTCCGCGCGGCGCGCGCGATCCTCGGCATCGGGCGCAGACGCGTCCTCGATCAAGCGCGGCGAGTACGGCGCGATCCTCTTCTCGGCCGGAGTCGGTCTTCGCCGTGCCGGCGTATCCCGCTCGAGGAGGTCTTCGATCCGACCGGCGCCGGCGACACCTTCGCGGGCGGGCTGATGGGCTACCTCGCGGCCGACCGGCGACCTGTCGGAGGCGGGCCTCCGGCGAGGCCATCGTCTACGGGAGCGTGCTCGCGTCGTTCGTGGTCGAGGACTTCGGCGGCCGCCGCATGCGCGACGCTCACGCGCGACGACGTCGAGCGCCGCTACCGCCAGTTCGTCGCGCTCGACGGAGTTTTGACGCACGTCGATGCCCGCAGCTCTCGATCGTCGTCCCGGTCTACAACGAGGAGGAGAGCCTCGCGCCGCTCGTCGCGCGAGCTCGCGCGCGGTCCTCGACGGCCTCGGCCGGCTCGGCCGAGATCGTCGCCGTCGACGACGGCAGCACCGACGGCAGCTTCGCGCGGCTGCGCGCTGCTCGCGGCGACGAGCCGCGGCCTTCGCGTCGTGCGGCTGGCGCGCAACTACGGGCAGACGGCCGGCGATGGCGGCGGGCATCGAGCAGGCGCGCGGCGACGATCATCGTCACCATGGACGCCGACCTGCAGAACGACCCCGCGCGACATCCCGCGCCTGCTCGCCGCGCTCGACGACGACGTCGACGTCGTGAACGGCTGGCGCCGCGACCGCAAGGACCCGTGGCTCACGCGCCGCGCTGCCGTCGCAGATCGCCAACCGCATCATCTCGGTCGTCACCGGGACGCGCGCTCCACGACTACGGCTGCACGCTGCGGGTCATGCGCGCCGACGTCGCCAAGGAGCTGCGGCTCTACGGCGAGATGCACCGCTTCATCCCGGCGCTCGCCGCCGACCTCGGGCGCGCGCGTCGTCGAGCTGCCGGTCAACCATCGGCCGCGCACGCGCGGGCGCTCGAAGTACGGGCTCGTCGCGCACGCGTGCGCGTCGTGCTCGACCTGCTCACCGTCAAGTTCCTCTCCGGCTTCGCGACCCGGCCGATCCAGCTCTTCGGCCTGGTCGGCCTCGTCCTGCGGCGCGTCGGGCGTCGGGCTCACCGGCGTGCTCGGCTTCCAGCGGCTCGTGTTCGGCGTGCAGCTCGCGCGGACGACCGATCGTGCTGCTCGGCGATCCTGCTCGATCGTGGTCGGCGTGCAGTTCGTCTCGATCGGGCTCCTCGGCGAGATGCTGGTGCGCACGTACCACGAGTCGCAGGCGAAGCCGATCTATCGGGTCCGCGAGGTGCGTCGAGGGACGGACGCCTGAATTGACATTCGCACCTAGACCCGCCGCGTAATGCGCTGCGCACCGGTATGAAAGTCTGCGTGGTCGGGACGGGCTACGTCGGGCTCGTGGCCGGGACGTGCTTCGCCGAGAGCGGCAACGACGTCATCTGCGTCGACAACGTCGAGCGCGAAGATCGAGGCCCTGCGGCAGGGCGAGGTCCCGATCTACGAGCCGGGCCTCGAGGAGCTGATCCGCCGCAACGTCGCCGAGGGGCGGCTCGCGTTCACGCACCGACCTCGCCGACGCCGTGAAGAAGAGCCGTCGTCTGCTTCATCGCCGTCGGCACGCCCGAGAAGCCGACGGCTCGGCCGACCTGAGCGCCGTCCTGGCGGTCGTCGCGCGGCGATCGGCGCAGGCGATGAACGGCTACCGCGTCGTCGTCGACGAAGAGCACGGTGCCGGTCGGCACGCACGCGAAGGTGCGCGCGCGTGATGGCGCCGATCGCGAAGCACCGTTCGACGTCGTCTCGAACCCGGAGTTCATGAAGGAAGGCGCGGCGATCGACGACTTCATGAAGCCCGATCGCGTGGTGATCGGCGCGGCGCGGCCCGAGGCGTTCGAGATCATGCGCGAGCTGTACGAGCCGTTCGTGCCGCACCGGCGCGCCCGATCCTCGAGATGGACAACCCGAGCGCCGAGATGACGAAGTACGCGGCCAACGCGCTCCTCGCGACGCGCATCTCGTTCATGAACGAGATCGCCAACCTCTGCGAGCGCGTCGGCGCCGACGTCGAGCTCGTGCGGCGCGGCATCGGGCTACGACCGGCGCATCGGCCACCACTTCCTCTTCCCCGGCGTCGGGCTACGGCGGCTCGTGCTTTCCCGAAGGACGTGCAGGCGGTCATCCACACCGCGCACGAGCACGGCATGAAGTTCCCGCTGCTGAACGCCGTCGAGGAGGTGAACGACGCGCAGAAGCGGCGCCTGGTCGAGAAGGTCGTCGCGGAGTTCGGCGAGGAGCTCGCGGGGCCGGCGGTTCGCGCGTCTGGGGCCTCGCCTTCAAGCCGAAGACCGACGACATGCGCGAGGCGCCGTCGCTCACCGTCATCGAGGGGCTGCTCGACCGCGGCGCGCAGCGTCGCGGTGCACGACCCCGAGGCGCTCGGCGAGGCGCGGAAGGTCTTCGGCGAGCGCGTCACCTACCATCGCGTGAACTACGACGCGCTCGCACGGCGCCGACGCGCTGCTCATCGTCACCGAGTGGAACGAGTTCCGTCGTCCCGACTTCGCCGCGCATGAAGTCAGCTCATGCAAGACGCCCATCATCTTCGACGGGCGCAACCTCTACGAGCCCGAGGTCATGCGCGCAGCAGGGCTTCACGTACTTCCCCATCGGCCGCACGCCCGTCCGGGCGGCGAGCTGAAGGGGAGGTCATGGCGCGCATTCTGATCACCGGCGGGGCCGGTTTCATCGGCTCGCATCTCTGCGAGCGGTTCCTCGCCGAAGGCGACGACGTCATCTGCATGGACAACTTCCTCACCGGGTCGCCGGACAACATCGCCCACCTGTTCGGCGAACACGACGCTTCACCTTCATCCAGCAGGACGTCACCAACTACATCTACGTGAAGGGGCCCGCTCGACGCGATCCTGCACTTCGCCTCGCCGGCGAGCCCGGTCGACTACCTCGAGCTGCCGATCCAGACGCTCAAGGTCGGCTCGCTCGGCACGCACAAGGCGCTCGGCCTGGCCAAGGAGAAGAGGGCGCGCTTCCTCCTGGCGTCGCACCTCGGAGGTGCTACGGCGACCCGCTCGTCCATCCGCAGAACGAGGACTACTGGGGCAACGTCAACCCGATCGGCCCGCGCGGCGTCTACGACGAGGCGAAGCGCTTCGCCGAGGCCATGACGATGGCCTACCACCGCACGCACGGGCGTCGAGACGCGCATCGTCCGCATCTTCAACACGTACGGGCCGCGCATGCGGCTGCGCGACGGCCGGGTCGTGCCGAACTTCATCGGCCAGGCGCTGCGCGGCGAGCCGATGACGGTGTACGGCGACGGCTCGCAGACGCGCAGCTTCTGCTTCGTCTCCGACCTGGTCGAGGGCATCGTCCGCCTGCTGCGATCGGACTACAGCGACCCGGTCAACTGCGGCAACCCGAACGAGGTGACGATCCTCGAGTTCGCCAAGCGCATCAAGGCGCTCACCGGCAGCAAGAGCGAGATCGTCTTCAAGCCGCTCCCGGTCGACGATCCGAAGGTGCGCCAGCCCGACATCACGCGGGCGCGGACGCTCCTCGGCTGGGAGCCGAAGGTCGGCCTCGAGGAAGGGCTGCGGAAGACGATCGACTACTTCCGGGGCAAGGTCCTGCCGGCGTCATGAAGGTCCTCGTGACGGGCGGCGCGGGCTTCATCGGCTCGCACGTCGTCGACGCGTACCTCGGCGCCGGTCACGAGGTGGTGATCGTCGACAACCTGTCGCACCGGCAAGCGCGAGAACCTGAACCCGAAGGCGCGCTTCGTCGAGCTGGACATCCGCGATCCGGCGCTCGTCGACCTGATCCGCGACGAGCGACCGGCGTGCGATCAGCCATCACGCGGCGCAGATGGACGTGCGGCGCTCCGTCGCCGACCCGCTGTTCGACGCCCGCGTCAACATCCTCGGCACGATCAACCTGCTCGAGGGCGCGCGGAAGGCGAACGTGACGTCGCGTGCTGTTCGTGTCGTCCGGCGGCGCCGTCTACGGCGAGCAGGAGCAGTTCCCGGCGCCGGAGACGCATCCGACGAACCCGCTGAGTCCCTACGGCGTGAGCAAGCGCGCGGGCGAGCTCTACGCCTTCTTCTTCCAGGCGGAGTACCACCTGCCGTTCGTCGCGCTCCGCTACGCCAACGTCTACGGGCCGCGGCAGGACCCGCACGGCGAGGCCGGCGTGGTCGCCATCTTCAGCGGCCGGATGCTCCGCGAGCGAGCCGATCACGATCAACGGCGACGGCAAGCAGACGCGCGACTACGTCTTCGTCGGCGACGTGGCGCGGGCGAACCTGCTGGCGCTGGAGGCGGCAGGCGACCGGGCCGTTCAACATCGGCACCGGGGTCGAGACCGACGTCAACCAGCTCGCCCAGGGCCTGCTGGTCGCGAGCGGCAGCCGCTCCGAGATGCGCCACGGCGCGGCGAAGCCGGGCGAGCAGCGCCGGAGCGTCGTCGACTGCGCGCGCGGCCGGCGCTGTCCTCGGCTGGCGTCCCGAGGTCTCGCTGGCCGAGGGCCTGAAGCGCACGGTCGACTGGTTCCGGTCGCAGGCGGCGTGACGGGTCGGCCGTGGGGTGGGCCCGGGCCCGCCGCCGCGGCTCCCAATACTCGGCCCACGCGCGCCGCGGCCAGCCGCAACGTCCCCCCGTAGGCCGCGAGCGCGCGCGGGGCCTGCGCGGGTCGCCCCGCGGCGGGCCCGCCCCCACGCCCGCGGCCGCGACCGCCGCGTCAGGGCCCGGTGCGTCATCCGTCCGTATCGCGCCAGCGATCGCGAAGCGGTCGTCGCGTTGTGGGAGGCGTGCGGGCTCGTCGTGCCGTGGAACGATCCGCGGCGCGACATCGCGGTGAAGCTCAAGACGCAGCGCGAGCTGTTCCTCGTCGCGGAGCGCGGCGGCGAGGTCGTCGGCGCCGCCATGGCCGGCGATGACGGCCACCGCGGCTGGGTCTACTACCTCGCGGTTGCACCGACGCTGCAACGCAGCGGGATCGGCCGCGTCCTGATGGCTGCGGTGGAGCGAGCGCTCCGCCGCCGCGGTTGCCAGAAGCTCAACCTCAACGTCCGCACCAACAACCTCAAGGCGGTGGGCTTCTACGAAGCGCTCGGCTACGAGCGCAGCGAAGTGATCACGCTCGGCAAGCGCTTCGACGGTTGAGCGGGAACGCGCGAGTCGCGGTGGGCGTGGGGGTGGCCACGCGGAGCCGAGAGCGCGGCCGCTACGGAGCCATAGGCGGAGTAGGCCGCGCGCCTCGTCGGCTCCGCGTGGCCACCCCCACACCCACCCCACGACGTCACGCGCGTACGAAACCACCCCGGGGGGATGCGCTTGCGGAGGGGGACGCTCGCCCGTAAGCTCGCCCGGCTCAAGTGGACTCCAACCGCATCCGCAACTTCTCGATCATCGCGCACATCGACCACGGCAAGTCGACGCTCGCCGATCGCCTGCTCGAGCGCACGGGCGCCGTGTCGAAGCGCGAGATGTCGTCGCAGTTCCTCGACGACATGGACCTCGAGCGCGAGCGCGGCATCACGATCAAGGCGCGCTCGGTGCGCCTCGCGTACCGCGCGCGCGACGGCAAGGACTACGTCCTCAACCTGATCGACACGCCCGGGCCACGTCGACTTCACCTACGAGGTGTCGCGCAGCCTGGCCGCGTGCGAGGGCGCGATCCTCGTCGTCGACGCCGCGCAGGGCGTCCAGGCGCAGACGCTGGCCAACGTCTACCTCGCCCTCGACCACGACCACGTCGATCATCCCGGTGCTGAACAAGATCGACCTGCCCGAGCGCCGAGCCCGAGAAGGTGCGCCAGCAGATCGAGGACGTGATCGGTCTCGACGCCTCCGACGCGATCCTCGCCAGCGCCAAGGAGGGGATCGGGCACCGACGACATCCTCGAGGCGATCGTGCGCGACATCCCGCCGCCGGCGGGCGACGCGGCGGCGCCGACGCGAGCGCTCATCTTCGACTCGTGGTTCGACCCCTACCACGGCGCCGTCGTCCTCGTGCGCGTCGTGGACGGCACGCTCCGCAAGGGCCAGCGCATCCGCTTCATGGCGACGGGCAAGGAGTTCCTCGTCACGCGCCTGTGCGTCCTCGCGCCGCGCGCGGTCGAGGTGCCGGAGCTGGGTCCCGGCGAGGTCGGCATCCTCTCGGCCGCCATCAAGGAGGTCGCCGACACGCAAGATCGGCGACACGATCACCGACGCCGAGCGCCCGGCGACGACGCCGCTCCCGGGCTTCCAGCCGGTGAAGCCGATGGTGTTCAGCGGCCTCTATCCCGCCGACTCGGCCGACTACGACGCGCTCCGCGACGCCGTCGACAAGCTCCGCCTGAACGACGCGTCGTTCACCTACGAGCCGGAGACGTCGCTCGCGCTCGGCTTCGGCTTCCGCTGCGGGTTCCTCGGGCTGCTCCACATGGAGATCATCCAGGAGCGGCTCGAGCGCGAGTTCGCGCTGTCGCTGATCACCACGGCGCCGACGGTCGCGTACCGTGTGGTGCAGCACCGACGGCACGTCCGATCGTGATCGACAGCCCGGCCAAGCTGCCCCCGCCGATGCAGGATCGACCACATCGAGGAGCCCTACATCCGCGCCACGATCCACCTGCCGACCGAGTTCCTCGGGCAACGTGCTTCGCGCTCTGCCAGGAGCGGCGCGGCGAGCAGAAGGAGCTGCAAGTACCTCGGCGAGACCCGGGCGATGCTCACCTACGAGCTGCCGCTGGCCGAGGTGGTGATCGACTTCTACGACAAGCTGAAGTCGCTGACGCGCGGCTACGCGTCGATGGACTACGAGTATCTCGACTTCCGCCCGTCCGACCTGGTGAAGCTCGACATCCTCATCAACGGCGACCCGGTCGACGCGCTGTCGGTCATCGTGCACCGCGACAACGCCTACGTCCGTGGGCGCGACCTCTGCCAGCCGGCTCCGCGAGCTGATCCCGCGGCAGATGTTCGAGGTCGCGATCCAGGCGGCGATCGGCGCCAAGGTGATCGCGCGCGAGACCGTGAAGGCGATGCGCAAGAACGTCACCGCGAAGTGCTACGGCGGCGACATCACCCGCAAGCGCAAGCTCCTGGAGAAGCAGAAGGAAGGGAAGAAGCGCATGAAGCAGGTCGGGCGGGTCGAGATCCCGCAGGAGGCCTTCCTCGCCGTGCTCAAGGGTGGCGAGTGATCGTTCCCTCGTCTATGATGCGCCGCCGATGAGCCTCGAGTCCGCGTGCGCAGGCGGCCGCCGCGGGCCCGGCGCCGGTGACGCGCAGCGAAGTCCGCGCTCCGCGAGTACGCGGAGGCGATCGGTCGTCGCGCTGCTCCTGGCGCTCGTCATCCGCACCTTCGTCGTGCAGGCGTTCAAGATCCCGTCGGGGTCGATGCTGCCGACGCTCCAGATCGGCGACCACATCCTGGTGAACAAGTTCATCTACGGGCCGCGGCTCGAGGTGCCGCTCACGCAGATGTCGCTCGGGCAGCTGCCCGGATCTGCGCAGGCCCCGAGCCCGGCGACGTCGTCGTCTTCATCTGGCCGAAGGACCGCACCAAGGACTTCATCAAGCGCGTGATCGCCGTCGAGGGACAGACCGTCGAGCTGCGCGACCGCCAGCTCTTCATCGACGGCAAGCCGTGGGACGATCCGCACGCCAGCTGTACGACGCACCCGGCGCGCCCGGCGCGTCGCAGGGCGACAACTACGGTCCCTACACCGTGCCGAAGGACCACGTCTTCGTCATGGGCGACAACCGCGACCAGAGCTACGACTCGCGCTTCTGGGGGCCGGTGCCGATGACCGACATCAAGGGCCTGGCGACTCGTCATCTATTGGTCGTGGGACGGTCCGGACCGCTGGGTGCGCTGGGATCGGCTCGGGCACCTGGTCGACTAGTCCGGGCGAGCAGCGCCAGCAGGGCGGCATCGAACGCCTCGGGCTCCTCGAGGAACGGCGCATGCCCGCTCGCGTCGAAGACGGTGAGCGTGGCGCCGGGAATCGTGGCCGCCAGGTGCTCGCCGTTCGCGAGCGGCAGCAGGCGGTCGTGCCGCCCGTGCAGCACCGCCGTTGGCACGCGGAGCGAGGCGAGGCGCGCGCGGGCGTCGAAGGCGACGATGCCCTCGAGGCAGGCCGCGACGACGTGGGGCGCGGCCTTCTGGCACTGCGTGAGCGCCCAGGGATAGAGCGGCGCCTCGGCGCCGGCGTGGAAGAACGCGCCGACGAAGCCCTTGGCCCAGCCGCGGTAGTCACTGGCGATGCCGTCCCGCATCGGGTCGCGTGCCGCCAGCTGGTTGAGCGGGTTCCCGGCGTCGGCGAGGCCGCCGGCCGAGGTGCAGACGAGGCCGAGCGCGCTGCATCGGTCGCCGAGGCGACGGGCCAGCTCGAGCGCGATCATGCCGCCGAGCGACCAGCCGACGATCGCGACCCGCGGCACGCGCAGCGATCGGACGAGCGCCTCCAGGTCGCCGGCGAGCGCCGCGACCGTGTAACCCTTCTGCGGTCGCGAGGACTCGCCGTGGCCGCGGAGGTCCACGGTGACCACCGTGAACCGCTCGCGCAGCGCCGGCAGCTGTCGCTCCCAGAATGTGCGGTTGCACGTCCATCCGTGGACGAGCAGCACGGCCGGGCCGCTGCCCGCGCGATCCCAGCGCAGGGACACGCCATCGTGGGTCGAGAACGGCATCGCGCCTGCTAGCCCGCGCGCCCGTCGCGCGCAAGGTCGAACGGGACTACGCGCGCAGGGCGGGGATGTAGCGCCGCGCGAGCATCGGGACGACGATCGTCACGGCGATCACGACCACGGCGATCCATCGCTCGTCGTCGAAGACGCCGGCGGCGGCGATGCTCGCGCCCAGGAGGACGGCGAACCACACCAGATCGCCGGCGATGGCCGCGGCCCAACCGGCGAGGCGGGGTACGGGCAGGCCGCTGGCAAGGGCGCCCGCCGTGTACACGTCCACGCCGAAGCCGACGGTGGCGATGCGGAACAGCGCCGGCGCGATCCGCCCATCCTGCACGTCGGCGGCGGTGGGCGTGCGCGCGCCGATCATCGCCGCCGCCAGCATCCGCTTGCCGACCGCCCGCACCATCGGGATGCGGCGCCCGTGCGTGCGCAGCCAGCCGAACACCGGCGTCAGGACGAGTGCGGCGAGCGTGTCCGAGAGCGTGTACAGCCCGAAGGTCACCGCCGGCGCCAGGCGGACGTGATGCGCCAGCAGGACGCCGGCGGGAATGCCGGGGCCGACCGGCGCCCAGAAGAGCGCGAAGACGAGCGCGACCGGCCCGCCCGGGAAGTGGCGCGCCGCCTCCATCAGGCGGCCGGCGCCCGCCTCGCCGGTGTACGCCGTGGGATCCAGCATCGCCGAGGGGCTGAAGATGTCGAACGGGTTCACGACCGCGGCAGCATGACCTGTGCCCCGGGCGCCCGCAACGGCGCAGCATCTTGGTCCGCTCGGAGGAGGGTGGTAAGCGGGGGCGCATGACCGCCCGCTTCGCCGATCGCGTCGTGTTGGTGACGGGGGGGGCATCCGGCATCGGCGCCGCGACGGCACAGGCCTTCGCCGCCGAGGGTGCGCGGGTCGTGGTCGTCGACGTCGACACCGTCCGCGGCGCGGCGGTCGCGGCGACGATCGGCGGACGATTCGTGCCGACCGACGTCGCCGACGAGGCGCAGGTGGGCGCGCTCCTGGCAGACGTCGGACGCGTCGAGGGGCGGCTGGACGTCCTCGTCTCGAACGCCTTCGCGACCACGCCGGCGCCGATCGCCCGTCTCGATGTCGGCGCATGGGCGCGTACGCTCGCGGTGACGTTGACGGCGGTGTTCACGGGGCTGCGGGCCGCGATCCCGCTCCTCGCGGCGCGCGGTGGCGCGGTCGTGCACGTCGCGTCCATCTCCGGGCTCGGCGGCGACCCCGGTCTCGCGGCGTACAACGCCGCCAAGGCGGGCGTGATCAACCTGACGCGCACGGCCGCCCTCGAGCTGGCGTCGCGGAAGATCCGGGTGAACGCGGTGTGCCCCGGCGCGATCGATACGCCCGCGTTCGCGCGGGTGCCGGCCCCGGGCGCCGCCGCGGTGCGCGCCGCGGTGCCGATGAGGCGGCTCGGCCGTCCCGACGAGGTGGCGCGCACGATTCTCTTCCTCGCCTCGGACGACGCATCGTACGTGACGGGTGCGACCTTGGTCGTCGACGGCGGGCTCACGGCGGGGTCGGGTATCCCCGCGCTGGTTCCGGAAGCGGGGTAGGCGATGGCGAACGACTCGGTGCGGGCCGAATGGCAGGCGGTGGCGCAGGGCTGGCGGCGGTGGGAGCCGATGTTCCAGTCCTTCCTCTGGCCGATGGCGCTGCGCATGGCGGCGGTGACGGGCGTCGGCGAAGGCCAGCGCGTGCTCGACGTGGGCTGCGGCATCGGGGATCCGACCCTGCAGGTCGCCGTGTTGGTGGGACCGCACGGACGCGTCGTCGGGACCGATCTGTCCGAAGCGATGCTGGAGACCGCGCGGGAGCGTGCCGCCGCCCTCGGGCTGTCGCACGTGGAGTTCCGCGCGGCGGACGTGACCGCCGACGTGCTCGAGCCCGAGAGCTTCGACGTCGTGCTCGCCCGCTGGAGCGTCATCTACGTCAGGGACGTCGTCGGCACGCTCGAACGCCTCCGCCACGCGCTGGCGCCCGGCGGACGCATCGCGGTCGCGGCGTGGGCGCCCCCGGACGCGAACCCGTGGATCACGGTGCCGATGCAGGCGCTCGCCCGGGTTCGCCCGCTCCCGCCTGCCGATCCCGCGGCCCCTGGGGTGTTCCAGCTCTCCGAGGATGGTGCCCTCGCTCGCGCGCTGCTACGGGCCGGGTTCCAGACGATCGGCCAGGAGCGGGTGATGCTGTCACAGTTCGCGCGCGATCCCGCCGAGTACTGGGCCATGCTCGCCGACACCGCGGGGCCGCTGGCACCGCTGCTCGCCACGCTGGCCCCGGAGGAGCGGGCGCGCGTCGAGCGCGAGGTCGCCGACGCCGTCGCGCGCTTCCGCGTGGGCGACGTGCTGCGCATTCCGGCGCAGGCGCAGCTGGCGTGGGGTCGCGCCTAGGGTGCGTCGCCGCGGTGCCGATCGCCGGGTCGAAGTCATGGCGATCGTGGCGGCGACGCTGCTCCGCCTCGTCCTCGTCTGGCGCAGCCAGGCGATCAGCGTCGACGGGGTCCAGTACGTCGAGGCGGCGCAGCGGCTCCGCGCCGGTGAGTGGACGCGCGCGCTCGCGTCCTTCTATCCGCCCGGCTATCCGGCGGCGATCGCGGCGACGTATCCGCTCGTGCACGACTGGGAGACCGCCGGCGTCGCGGTCTCGTTGGTGACGGGAGCGGCCGCGGTGCTGCCGCTCGCGGCCGTCGCCCGGATCGCTGGACTGACTGGACCGGCCTTCGCGGCGACCGTCCTCGGGTTGGCGTTGGCGCCGTACCCGGCGCGGTACGCCGCCATGGTGCGCAGCGAGGCGCTCTACGCGCTGCTCGTACTCGTCGCGGTCTGGCTGGTCGTGCGGCCGCGGGCATGGCCGGGCGTCGCCGGGCTGGCCACCGGGCTCGCGTATCTCGTCCGGCCGGAGGGGCTCGGACTCGTGCTCCCACTCGCGGTCTGGCTGGCGCGCAAGCGCTCGTGGTCGTCCGTGGTCGCGCTGGCGCTCGGCACGGCGCTCGTGGCGGCGCCGTACGTCGGCTACCTGCGCTGGGAGACGGGCGGCTGGATCGTCTCGCGCAAGGCCGCGAACGTCGTGAGCCTGGGCATCCAGTCCGCCACTGGGCAGGGCGAGGTGGTGACGCAGGACGCGAGCGACCGGACGGGCGTCGTCGACGTCATCCGCCTGCGCTGGAGCGCCTACCTGCGCAAAGTCACCATCGATCTCCTGCGGACGGTCGTCACGTTCGCCGAGAGTCTGTCGCCCGTGCTCGTGCCGTTCCTGCTGTTGGGCCTGGGCATCCTGCGGCACCGCGTCCCGGCCGTGGGTGGCCTGCTCGGGCTCGTCGTCGGGTTCTATCTGGTCGCCTTCGCCCTCCTCTACGTCGACCGACGCTTCTACGCCCCGCTCGTTCCCCTCGCGCTGGTGTGGTGCGGCGCGGGGTTCGGGTGGGCGTGGGGCAGGAGCGGGCGCTGGGCCCCCGCGCTGGCGCTGATCGTCGCGGCACTGCTGATCGGCAAGGCGCTGCACGACCGCGAGGGCGCCGGCTACGTGCGTCACGTCGGTACCGAGATCGCACGTCGGACGGGCGGCGCGTCGGTCGTCGTCGCGGCGAGCGACCTGCGAATCCCCTGGTACGCGGGAGCGCGTCGGCTCGACGTCGCGTTTCCGCTCGACGCCGCACGCCTGCAGCGGATCCTCGACGGCGGTGCCGACTGGCTGGTCGTCTTCGAGGGCGACCTCACACGCGACGCTCGCATCGGCGCTGGCGCAGGACACGGGGCGTGTCGAGGCGGTGGCGACGGTGCCCGAGAACGGTGGCCGGGTAGCGACGCTCTATCGGATCCGGCGATCGCCGTGAGGCGCCGGGCTCACGTCGGATCGAAGACGTTCTCGGCGCCGTCGCCGCGCACCCGGCCGCGCCGCCCGACGCCTTCGGTCGCCTCCATCGCTTCGAGGACGCCGCGCTCGGCGGGGAGCGTCGCGACGAAGCGACGTTCGTCGTCGAGTCGACCCATGACGACACCGCGCGTGGGAGCGCCGTCGCGCCCGTGGACGATCGTGTAGCACTCGATCCGTCCATCCCCGCGAGCCTCGGCGACGACGGTGGGCGCGGGCTGGTCGTCGACCCACGCCTGCAGCGACGGGCCCCCCGCGCGGCGCCAGCCCTGCGGCGGCGGCGCGGCCGCGTAGATGGCCAGCGCGTGCTTCGTCAGCGTCCAGCCGAGCGCGTGCGTGAGGCCGAACGCGCCGCGATCCGCTCGCAGCCGTTCCATCATCGCGGCGATCGCGTGCGTCGTGTAGTTGTTCCCGGGTCCGCCGAACCAGGGGAGGCCGCCGGCGATCGTCAGTGGCCGGGGATCGTCGGGAGGGATGCCGAGCATCGCGGCGGTGAGACGAGGCGCGCTCGGAAAGCAGCTGTAGAGGTCGAGGTGCGCGATGCGATCGAGTGCAACGTCGGCCGTCTCGACCAGCGCCGCGCCGGCGCGGCGGAGCCCGGGCAGCTCGTGGAAGGTGTCGCGCTCGGAGAGGTACCAGCGCTCGACGACGTCGACGCCCGCCCAGGGCCAGATCCAGCGTTCCGACGACAACCCGTGGCGCCGCGCGACCGCCTCGCTCAGCACGAGGAGCGCGGCGCCCTGGTTCACGTCGAGGATGGCGTTCATGTACTTCGTGAACGGGAAGGCGACCATCCGGTTGTCCGGACTGACGGTCGTGATCGTCGCCGCGTCCTTGGCGTCGCGGAACCAGGCGTACGGGTTCGCGGCGGCGATGGCGGCGGCGCGGGCGCAGAACGCGCCGAGCTCGCGTCGTTCGTCGGCGAGCGACTGGCCGCGGGCGGCGCGGCAGGCGTTCTCGACCATCGCGAACGTCACCAGGGGCTCGCGCGCGCCGTGGCGGTTCTCGAGCTCGGTGCTCATCGGCTTCATGTCGCCGAAGCGCGGCTCGGCGCTCTCCCGCGGCGCCGTCCACGCCGGCGTCCGTCCCAGCTTCCCGAGGGCGCGCATGCTCTGCGCCGCCTCGGCGCCGACGAGAAGGGCCGCGCCGACGCGTCCGGCGGCGATCTCATCGCAGAGGTGGTTCAGCAGCGTCTGCGGGGTGTTCCCGCCCCAGGTCGTGAGGATGCGGCGGGACGGGTACGCGCCGAGCCGCTCCGCCAGCATGGCGGGCGTGTCGCCGTAGTCGTGGAACACGTTCGTCACCACCGCCACGGTGTCCAGCGCCGCGAGCAGGGGAGCGCCGCCGCCGGCGTCGTCGGCGGCGCGGCGCGCAGCCTCCTCCATCAACGCGAGCGGCTCCCTGCCACGGCCGGGATCGTCGGGCCGGTCGATCGTCTGGCCGCAACCGACGAGCACGGGAAGGGCGGACGTCATCGGGCGAGCGCTGTCCCACGCGCCGCTCGCGGCTGTCAAGGTTGGCGGCGTGGGGCTCCGTTGACGTTGCGCCGCGGGCGGGGGTAAGAGCGGCCGTCCGCCGGAATCGAGCGGGCGTTCGGGAGGCGCGAATGGCGATCGGCGCGAGCACGACGGGACCGGGCGGGCCGCGGACGATCGCGGTGCGGGATCCCGCGCGCGGGACCACCGTCGCCGAGCTGCCGATCGACGATGCCGCGGCGGTGGCGGCGGCGGTTGCACGAGCCCGCGTCGCACAGCGCGCGTGGGGCGAGACGCCGGTGCGCGAGCGTGCGCGGATCGTGAAGCAGGCGCGGAAGGCGATGGTCCGCGACCGCGCCGCCATCCTCGAGTTGCTCGATCGCGAAACGGGCAAGGCGCGGTGGGACACGGTCGGCGAGCTGATGGGCGCGTGTCTCGACCTCGGATGGCTCGCGCGGCGAGCGCCGCGCTTCCTCGCCTCGCGCAAGGCCAGTGCGCGCCCGCTCGTCGGCAAGCGTGCCCGCGTGCACTATCGCCCGCGCGGCGTCGTCGGCATCATCAGTCCCTGGAACGCGCCGCTCAACCTCGCCCTCGGCGACCTGGTGCCCGCGCTGCTGGCGGGCAACGCGGTCGTGGTCAAGCCGTCGGAGATCGCGCCGCTCGCCGTGCGCCGCGCGATCGAGGCCCTCAACCGCGCGCTGCCGACCGATCTGCTCCAGGTGGTGATCGGCGCCGGCGACACCGGTGCCGCGCTCGTCGACCACGTCGACATGATCTGCGTCACCGGCTCGCCCGAGACGGGGAAGCGGGTGATGGAGCGCGCCGCCCGGCGCCTCACGCCCGTGCTCCTCGAGCTGGGCGGCAAGGATCCGATGATCGTGCTCAAGGACGCCGACCTCGATCGTGCCGCGGCCGCGGCGGTATGGGGCGGCTGCATGATGACGGGGCAGGTCTGCATGTCGGTCGAGCGGGTGTACGTCGAGGCGCCGGTCGCCCAGGACTTCACTGCCCGCGTCGTCCAGAAGGTGCGCGAGCTGCGCGTCGGCCCCAACGGCCCGGACGCGGACATCGACCTCGGACCCTTCACCGGGCCGCGCCAGCTCGAGATCGTCGAGCGCCATCTCGCCGACGCGCACGCGAAGGGCGCCCAGATCCTCGTCGGCGGTGCGCGGCGCGATCCCGAGGGCGCGTTCTTCGAGCCGACGGTGCTGACCGGCGTCGACCACTCGATGCTGCTCATGCGCGAGGAGACGTTCGGTCCGCTGATCCCGATCATGGCGGTCCCCGATGCCGAGACGGCGCTCCGCCTGGCGAACGACAGCCCCTACGGGCTGAACGCCAGCGTGTGGACGCGCGACACCGCGCGCGGGATCGCGCTCGCCGAGCGGCTCGAGACGGGATCGGCGTGCGTGAACGACTGCGTGATCTCCGCCGGCTGCATCGACCTGCCGTTCGGCGGCGTCAAGCAGAGTGGCGTCGGCACGCGCCACGGCGGCGCGGAGGGGCTGCGGCAGTTCTGCGTCGCGCAGGCGATCCTGATCGAGCCACGCCGCCGGCAGCCGGAGCCCACGTGGTTCCCGTACTCGGCGAAGCGGGCACGCCTGGTCGAGCGCGCCATGGGATGGCTGTTCGGGTGAGCGTCGGGGTCGCGGCGGCGGCCGGCCGGGGCGCCGCCAGGCGCGAATCGCGGAGCGGCCCGACACGCGTCGGCATGGATCGACGGCGCCCCGTGCCGCGCAGCGTCTGAGCGCAGGCGGCGCCCCGGCCGGCCGCCGCCTGCCGAGTCGTGTCGGTCACGCGAACAGACGTGGTCACCTTGACTTGCCGCGGGGCCGAGGGGAGTCCAACGGCATGAGTGACGGGAGAAACGGCGCGCGGTCGCCGCTCTGGCCAAGTATAGCGTTTCCGCATCGTGCCGCTCAGATTCCAAGCGCATCGCATAGCTTGCCGCATGCGCCAGTCAGAACGCATTCTCGCGCGTTGACCAGCCCCCACGGCGTAACCTCGCATGTTCGTCTGCACTCAGCAGTGCACCCGCATCAGCGCGCAGCGTCCACGCGTAGCGCTCCTCTGAAGCGCACCGCGTCTCATCGCAGCAGCTCCACCGCCGAGGCCTCGAGAACGCACTGCTGAGGCGAGCGAAGATGCTCGCATATTACTCTACCCGCCGCTCAGGCCTCATCTGTTCATACGTGCCGATGTGATCCGCAGCCTCGCATCCCTTGTTCTCGCGCGCTGCGCAGCAGTCATCCCACGTGCAAGCTCATCTCCGTGTTCGCTCTGCATCGCTCGTGACGCTGCCGTCTCGCGTAACGCTCGGCGCCATCACGCGCAGCCGATAGCGCTGCCCGCTGCGCGCTATCAGTCCATTGTTGTGAAGAGAAGTCTCACGTAACTCGCTCACGCTCGATGCTCGCGCGCACATCCATCCATCTCACGTAGTTTCTCGCGTGCGTGCGCACATCATCTCCCCCAAGATCATCTTCGCCGTATCGTGCCGTAATCGCATCCAATCCGAGCGTGCGCTCGCCGCCCCAGTCGGCGACGTCGGCCCGCCCCAGCGCTCCCACATGTGGCCGCTGCTCCAGGAGTCCTGGAGGAAGTGCTGGGCCACGCCCTCGATCGCGAGCGCCTCCTTCTCGCAGGCGAGGAGCCAGCGCGGAAGCGCATCTCGCGCTGCGCGACGCCGATCTGCGATCTCTTCGGCATCGAGGTGCCCGATCCTGCTCGCCGGCATGGGCGGCGTGTCGATGGCGCCGCTGGTGGCGGCGGTGTCGAACGCGGGCGGGCTCGGCGATCATGGGTGCCGCCAACCTCTCGCCGGACGATCTCCGCACGGAGATCCGCGAAGGCGAAGACGCTGACCTCACGGCCGTTCGCCGTCGACCTGCTCGCTCCGCTGCCCGAGATGATCGCTGCCGCACCTCCCGGTGCTCTACGACGAGGGCGTGAAGATCTTCGTCGCCGGGCTCGCCATTCCCGAGAAGCAGGTGCCGGAGATGAAGCGGCACGGCATGACCATCATGGTGATGACCGGCAAGGTGAAGCACGCGCATGCGCGCCGAGGCCGCCGGCGCCGACGTCGTCGCCGCGCAGGGCACCGAGGCGGGCGGGCACACGGGCGAGATCGGGACGCTGGCGCTCGTGCCGCAGGTCGTCGACGCGGTGAAGATCCCCGTCGTGGCCGCGGGCGGCATCGTCGACGGGCGCGGCGTCGTCGCCGCGCTGGCGCTCGGCGCGCAGGGCGGCGATCATCGGCACGCGCTTCATCGCCACGCCCGGAGGCGACCGCGGCGCGGCAGTATCGCGAGGCCCTCGTGCAGGCCGAGCAGGACGAGACGGTCCGCACGCGCTGCTACTCCGGCAAGCCGCTGCGCGTCGCTGCGCAATCCGTACATCGCCGAGTACGAGGCGGACGCCGCAGACGCATCAAGCGCTTCCCCGAGCAGCTGATGATCTCGGCGCAGCGGCAGGTCATGGCGTACTGGAACGCCGAGGCCGATCCGGCGAAGACCTGCTTCCCGGCGGGGCAGGGCGTCGGCGCCTTCCGCGAGATCAAGCCGGCGGCCGAGGTGCTGCGCGAGATCGTCGCCGGCGCGGAGGCCGTGCTCCGGCGCGGCATCGTTCCCGGCGCGCGCGGCTGAGGGTCAGTCGACGCGACGGCACGGCGCCCGGCGGCGCCGGGCGCGTACAGCTCGCGGTAGATGTCGACGAACGACAGCAGCGTCGCGAGCGATCACCGGACCGAGGAACACGCCGAGGAAGCCGTACACCTTGAGGCCGCCCAGGATCGAGAAGAGCAGCAGGAACGTGGGCAGGTTGGCGCGTGCCGCCGATGAAGAGCGGGCGGATGACGTTGTCGACCATGCTGACCACCAGCGAGCCCCACAGCGCGAGGCCGATCGCCGCGCCGCGTCGTCGCCGGTGAGCGAGCAGGTAGACGCCGGTCCCGCCCCAGACGAACGCCGGCACCGGCCGGCGGCAGGAACGAGGCGAGCCCGGTGACGAAGCCGAGGAAGACGCTGAACGTCAGGTCGCCGATCAGCCAGTAGCCGAGGCCGGCGAGCACGCCCTGGGCGACCGCGTTCAGCGACCATGCTCTGCACCGACGCCGTCAGCGTGTCGTAGAAGCGGCGCGAAGACCGCGTCCTTGTGCTCGGGGTCCATCGGCAGGAGCTCGCGGATCGCCGTCCGCCATCGCGGTCGCCGTCGCGGAAGAAGAAGAACAGGGCGACCAGCATGAGCGAGGAAGTTGACCAGCGTGCCGAGGACGTTGCGCGGCGAGGTCGCCGGCCTGCGCCGACGATCTGGCTGCGACACCCAGCTGCGTGCGCGCGAGCAGGAGCGTCGGACAGGTCGATCTGCAGGCGAGTCGACCGACGGGCGATCGCGACGCGGTCCAGAGCAGCGCCCGAGCCGCGAGGCGCGCACGGATTCGACCAGGCGGGTCAGCTCGCCCGTCGCGCACGGCCTCCTCGACCCGCGTCGTAGGCGCCGGCGGCCTCGCGCACGAGCACCGAGCCGAGGATCGATCGACGGGATGATCGCCACGGCGATCACCGCCACGACGCAGGACGGACGCCGCCAGGCGCGCGCGCGCCCGCGGAAGAGCGTGCACCAGCCAGCGTCGTCAGCGGGATAGAAGGTGAGCGCGAGGATGGCCGCCCAGACGAGCGGCGCGAGGAACGGCGGCGAGGAACAGGTACAGCTGGTAGAGCAGGAACAGGAAGACGGCGAAGAAGAACGCCGCGAACAGCCGCTCCCGCGACACGCGGCGGACTGCTAGCGACCGCTCCGTGGCCACAAGTGCGCGCCCCGCCTCGCAGATCGGGCACCTTCGCCTTGACACGTCAGCGGGCCGCGTTGGTACCAAATGCCCCTTATCGAGCACGTGACGTCAGGCACGTAGCTCAGTGGGAGAGCGCTTCCTTGACACGGAAGAGGCCGGCGGTTCAATCCCGCCCGTGCCTACTCTCCACCTCGACCCTCCGCCGTCGCACGTCCGCTCCGTCGTGTAGCCCCGGATGGCCGAGATCGTCGTGACCTTCGACGACGGCGCGCAGGAGCGCCTGCCCGCCGGAACCACCGCGGGCGATGCGCTCGCGGCTGCACGCCGAGCGCAACGGCGCCGGGCGCAAGCAGCTCGAGCGCGCCGTCGCGGCGCGCGTCGAGACCGGCGACGGTGCCGCGGTCGTCGACCTGTCGCGGCCGCTCGACGACGACTGCGCGCTCGCGCGCGGTCGCGCCCGACGTCGCCCGAGGGCCTCGAGGTGCTGCGCCACTCGTGCGCGCACCTGATGGCGCAGGCCGTGCAGCGGCTCTTCCCGGAGCACCGAGATCACGATCGGCCCGGTGATCGAGCACGGCTTCTACTACGACTTCAAGCGGCCCGAGGGGCTTCACGCCCGACGACCTGGTGCGCATCGAGGAGACGATGCGGGCCATCGTCGCGCGAGAACCTGCCCGTCACGCCGCGAGGAGCTGCCGCGCGAGGCCGACGCGATCGCGCCTCTTCCGCGGCATGGGCGAGCACTACAAGGTCGAGATCATCGAGGGCATCCCGGAGGACGTCGTGTCGCTCTACCGCCAGGGCGACTTCGTCGACCTGTGCCGGGGCCCGCACGTCCCGTCGACCGGCCGCATCGCCGCCTTCCGGCTCACCAGCGTCGCCGGCGCCTACTGGCGCGGCGACTGCGCGCAACGAGATGCTCCAGCGCATCTACGGGACCGCCTGGGCGACGCAGAAGGACCTCGACGCGTATCTGAAGCGCATCGAGGAGGCGAAGCAGCGCGACCACCGCCGGCTCGGCCAGGCAGCTCGACCTCTTCTCGCTCCACCCGATCGCGCCCGGGTCGCCCTTCTTCCACCCGAAGGGCGCCATCGTCTACAACACGCTGGTCGCCTACATCCGCAGCCTGTACGGGCGCTACGGCTACACCGAGGTCATCACGCCGCTCATCTACAAGACCGACCTGTGGAAGACGTCGGGACACTACGACGCCTTCCACGACGACATGTTCCTGATGGCAGCGGACGAGGACGAGTACGGCGTGAAGCCGATGAACTGTCCCGGGCCACTGCTACCTCTTCGCCACGCCGCAAGCACTCGTACCGCGACCTGCCGATCCGCTACGCCGACTTCAGCCGGCTGCACCGCTTCGAGCCGTCGGGCACGCTGCACGGGCCTCACGCGGGTGCGCTCGATGGCGCAGGACGACGCCCACATCTACTGCACGCCCGAGCAGCTCGACGCCGAGCTCGCGGCCTTCATCGCGATGACGCGCGAGGTGTACGACGCCTTCGGCTTCGACCGCGTCGAGGTGACGCTGCAGACGCGGCCGGAGAAGTTCCTCGGCCGGATCGAGCTGTGGGACGCGGCCGAGGCGGCGCTCGACCGCGCGGCGCGAGCAGCGCCGGCTACGCGGTGACGCTCCTGCCGGGCGAGGGTGCGTTCTACGGCCCGAAGATCGGCTTCGACTTCCGCGACGTGCTCGAGCGCTCGTGGACGCTCGCGACGGTGCAGATCGACTGCGCGATGCCCGAGCGCTTCGAGCTCGCGCTACGTCACGCCGGAGGGCAGCGAGGCGACGCCCGTCGATGATCCATCGCGCGGTGCTGGGCTCGCTCGAGCGCTTCATCGCCATCCTGCTCGAGCACACCGGCGGGCAAGCTGCCGCTCTGGCTCGCGCCGGTGCAGGTGCGCGTGCTGCCGGTCAGCGAGAAGGTCGAGGCCTATGCGCGCGCGGGTCGAGGACGCGTGCCGCGTGGCCGGGCTGCGCGCCGAGGCCGACCTCCGCAACGAGAAGCTCAACTACAAGATCCGCGAAGCGCAGCTGCGAGAAGATTCCGGTGATGGCCGTCGTCGGTGAGCGCGAGGCCGGCGGCCGGCACGGTGGCGCCGCGGCGTCGGCGGCGCGCAGCAGGAGCCGATCGCCGCTCGACGCGTTCGTGGCGCGGTACGGCTGCGGCCGACGGCCCGCATCCCAGGAGGTGCCCCATAGCCAAGATCGAGACAAGGTTCGCGTCAACAGCAGATCCGCGCCCGCGAGGTGCGCGTCATCGACGCCGACGGCGCACAGCTCGGCGTGATGACGCCCGAGCGACGCGCAGCGGATCGCCGACAGCAGAGGACCTCGACCTGGTCGAGGTCGCGCCGCACCGCGAACCCGCCGGTCTGCCGGATCATGGACTACGGCAAGTTCCGGTACGCAGAGAAGAAGAAGGCGCAGGAGTCGCGCAAGAAGAGCGCCGCCAGCCGTGCTGAAGGAAGTGAAGGTCGGCTCGCAGACCAGCGCGCACGACGTCGACTTCAAGGTCGGCCACATCCGCGACTTCCTCGGGCGAGGGACACCGGGTGAAGGTGACCGTCTTCTTCCGCGGCCGGTCCGATCACGCACCCGGAGCTCGGTCGCGCGATGCTGGACAAGATCGCCGAGAAGGTGACCGACGTCGCCACCGTCGAGCAGTCGCCGCGCCTGGAAGGGCGGCATGATGTCGATGATGCTGGTCGCCAAGTAGACGAGGAGACGCCACGCATGCCGAAGATGAAGACGAGACCGGGCGCGCCGCGAAGCGCTTCAAGATGACCGCCACGGGGAAGGTGAAGCGCCGCCACGGCGTTCGCTCGCCACATCATGTCGCCCACAGACCCGCAAGCAGAAGCGGCACCTGCAGGGCGGAACGCTCGTCGACAAGACCGAACGAGCGCGCGATCAAGCGCCTGCTGCCGTACTGCTCAGCCACACCGGAGGAGACTGATCCATGCCACGCGCGAAGGGCGGCCCGAAGACGCGCCGCCGCCACAAGAAGACGCTGAAGCAGGCCAAGGGCTACGTCGGCGGCCGGCGCAAGACCTACCGCCAGGCCCGCGAGACCGTCGAGCGCGGCCTCACCTACGCCTACCGTGACCGCAAGCAGAAGAAGCGCGACGTCCGCGGCCTGTGGATCGTGCGCATCAACGCCGCGGTCCGCGCCGCACGGCCTCTCGTACAGCCGCCTGATCGCCGGGCTGAAGACGGCGGGCGTCGAGCGTCGACCGCAAGATCCTCGCCGCACTGGCCCTCGACGATCCGCCGCGCGTTCGCGCGAGCTCGTGGGCCTGGCTCGCAAGCACGCCAGTCTCCGCGTAGCCGCCACGGCCGAGCTTGCGGTCGGAGCTCGACGCGGCTCCGCGCGGCGGCCACGGCGGAGATCGTCGCCTGCCGAGCCGCCGAGGAGCATCGAGGCGATCCGCGTGCGCTACCTCGGACGCAAGGGATCGCTGAACGGCGTCCTGCGCGGGCTGGGCGCGCTGCCGGCCGACGAGCGTCCGGCGATGGGGGCGCTCGCCAACGACGTGAAGGAGGCGATCGAGGCGGCGCTGGACGCGAGGCGGGCGAGCGCCTCGAGCGCGAGCGCCTGGCGCGCCAGCTCGCCGAGGAGCGGATCGACGTCACGCTGCCGGGGCGCGCGTCGCCCGCGCGGCCACGTCCATCCGCTGCGCGCGATCGAGGACGAGATCGTCGACATCTTCGTCGTCGATGGGCTTCCGCGTCGCCGAGGGGCCGGAGATCGAGGACGACTTCCACAACTTCGGCGGCGCTCAACTTCCCGCCCGACCATCCCGCGCGCGACATGCAGGACACGCTCTTCCTCGACGCCGGCGCCGACGTCCTGCTGCGCACCCACACGTCGCCGGTGCAGATCCGCGTGATGCGCGCGAGCACGCCGCCGCTGCGCGTGATCGTTCCCGGGCACGGTCTACCGGCGCGACGAGCTCGACCCGACGCACTCGCCGATGTTCCAGCAGGTCGAGGGGCTTCATGGTCGACGACCACGTCACGTTCGCCGACCTGAAGGGCGTGCTGACGCACGTTCCTGCAGCGCCTCTTCGGCTCCGACACGCGCGTGCGCTTCCGGCCGAGCTTCTTCCCGTTCACCGAGCCGAGCGCCGAGGTGCGACATCGCGCTGCGTGCGCTGCGGCGCCGGCGGCGCCGCGATCCCGCCTGCCGCGTCTGCAAGGGGAGCGGGGTGGCTCGAGATCCTCGGCGCCGGGATGATCCACCCGAACGTGCTGCGCGCCGGTCGGCTACGATCCCGAGCGCGTCCAGGGCTTCGCGTTCGGCATGGGGATCGACCGGCGATCGCTGCTGCGCCGCGGGGTGCGACGACCTGCGCCTCTTCTACGAGAACGACCTGCGCTTCCTGGGGCAGTTCCCCTTCTGAGACGCGATGCGCGTTCCCCTCTCCTGGCTCGCCGAGTTCGTGGCCATCGACGGCTCCGCCGGCGACGCTCGCCGACCGCCTCGACGATGGCGCGGGCTCAAGGTCGAGGCCATCGACGAGGTCGGGCGCGCTCGACCCGCTGGTCCGCGTCGGCCGCGCTCGATCGCGGTCGAGCCGCATCCCGACGCGGAACGCCTGCAGGTGTGCCGGCGTGGACGTCGGCGGGACGGCGCCGGTCACCGTCGTGTCGGCGGCGCCGGGTCTGGCGCGCCGGGCTGTGGTGGCGGTGGCGCTGCCGGGCGCGACGCTCGCCGAGCGGGACGACGGTGCGGGCCGCGGCGCTCCGCGGGGTGGCGTCGCGGCGGCATGCTGTGCGCCGAGAGCGAGCTCGGCCTCGGCGACGATGCGACGCAGGTGCTCGAGCTCCCGCCGGCGCGGTCGCCGGGCACGCCGCTCGCCGAGCTGCCGGGCGTGCGCGACACCGTGCTCGAGCTCGAGGTGACGCCCAACCGCGGCGACTGGCTGTCGATCCTCGGCGTCGCGCGCGAGATCGCCGCGCTCACCGGCGCGCGGCTCCGCCGGCCGCGCGCCGCGGTGCGCGAGCGGGCGCGGCCGCGTCCGCGGAGATCCGCGTCCGGATCGAGGCGCCCGACCTCTGTCCGCGCTACGCGGCGCGGCTGGTGCGCGGCGTGCGCGTCGCGGCCGTCGCCGCTCGACGACGCGGCTCCGCCTGCGGCGCGCGGGCATGCGGCCGATCAACGCGGTCGTCGACGCCACCAACCTCGTGATGCTCGAGCGCGGACAGCCGCTGCACGCGTTCGACTTCGAGCGCATCGCCGAGCGGCACGATCGTCGTGCGGCGCGCGCGCGCGCGGGCGAGCGGCTCGTCACCCTCGACGGCGTCGAGCGCGTCGCTCGAGGGCGACGACCTCGTCATCGCCGACCCGCGCGGGCCGATCGCGATCGCCGGCGTGATGGGCGGGCGAGGCGACCGAGGTCACCGACGCGACCCGCGACGTCGCTCCTCGAGAGCGCGTTCTTCCTCCCGGCGGCGGTGCGCCGGACCGGCCGGCGCCTCGGGCATCACGTCGCAGGCGGCGTACCGCTTCGAGCGCCGCGTCGACCCGGCGGTGGTGCCCGAGGCGGTCGACGCGCGTCGCGGCGATGATCGCGCGCCTCGCCGGCGGGCGGCCGTCGCGCCGGGCGTCGTCGAGGAGGCGCCGGGGCTCGCGACGCTCGCGCCGCCGACCATCCGTGCTGCGGCCGCGGCGCGCGCTGGCCCTCCTCGGCATGCGCGTCTCGCGGCGGCGAGATGGCGCCGCCGGCTGCGGGCGCTGGGCGCGACGCTGCCGTCGCGCGGGCGATGCCATCGCTGGTGACGCCGCCGACGCTGGCGCAGCGATCTGCGATCGAGGAGGACCTGGTCGAGGAGATCGTGCGCGTCGGCGGCTACGACGCCGTGCCGACCACGCTGCCCGCCGATCGCCGCGATCGGCGCCGGCGAGGACAGTCCCGCCCGCCTGCACGCGCGTCGCATCCGGCGCCTGCTGGTCGCGCGAGGGTCTCACCGAGATGGTCACGCTCGCGTTCACCGACGCGCGAGACGAATCGGCTGCTCCCGGGGTGCGTCGGCGCGCGGGCTTGCGCCGATCGCCGGTCAAGAACCCGCTCTCCTCGGAGAGCGGGCGAGCTGCGCCGCTCGCCGCTCGCCGGGCTCCTCGCGCGCGGCCCGCGGCAATCGTCGGCCGCGGCGCGACCTTCGTCGGCGCCTTCGAGCTCGGCAAGGGCTACGGGCTCGACGGCGACGGCCAGCGGCACGAGCGCCGCGCCGTCGGCATCCTCCTGTACGGGCGGCTGGCCGGCGCGCGGCGTGGAGCGCGACGGCCCGCCGGTCGACTTCCTCGACCTGAAGGGCGTCGTCAGCAATCTGCTGGTCGGTCTCGGCGGCGACGAGACCGCCGTGCGCTGGGAGCCCGCGGCCGACGTGCCCTTCCTGCACCCGGGGAAGGCGGCCGTCGTCGCGGGCCGCCGGAGCGGCGGTCGGCGTCGCCGGTGGCGCTCCATCCGGAAATCGTCCAGGCGTTCGATCTTGCTGGGGAAGTCTGGCTCGCAGAGCTTGACTTCGAGAGCCTGTCTCTCTATGGTCCGCGCCGCGTCGACGCCCCGGGCGCTGCCGCGATATCCCGCCGTGACGCGGGACATCGCGGTGATCGTGGACGACGGCTTCTTGGCCGATACCATCCTCGAAGAGGTGCGGGCCTTCGGCGATTCGCGGATCGAGTCGGCGCGGCTCTTCGACTGCTACCGCGGTGCGCCGATCGCCGCCGGCAAGAAGAGCCTGGCCTACACCATCGCGTACCGTGCCCCGGACCGCACGCTCACCGACGACGAGGTGAACGCCGCTCCATGCCCGTCTGCGCGACCACCTTCGCGCGCGCTTCGCGCTCGAACTCCGGAGCTGAGGACCCCTGCGATGACCATGACGAAAGCCGACATCGTGGAGCGCATCTACGAGAGGGTCGGGTTCTCGAAGAAGGAGGCGACCGAAGTCGTCGAATCGCTCTTCGAGATCGTCAAGGCGAAGCTCGAGCAGGGCGAGAAGGTCGAAGATCTCCGGCTTCGGCAACTTCGTCGTCCACGAGAAGCGCCCCCGAAAGGGCCGCAACCCGCAGACCGGCGAGGAGATCATCATCTCGGGGCGGAAGGTCCTCACGTTCAAGGCGAGCCAGGTCCTCAAGAAGACGATGAACGACGGGAACGGCGCGACCGGCGTCCGTCAGCGACGACGACGAGGACGACGCGTCGTGACCGTTCCGGGGCTTCCCGACCGCCTCTACTTCCGCATCGGCGAGGTCGCGAAGGTCCTGGGCGTCAAGCCGCACGTGCTCCGCTACTGGGAGACCGAGTTCAACCTGGTCCGTCCCACCAAGACGGTCGCGCGACATCGCCTGTATCGGCGGCGCGACGTCGAGGTCCTGGGCGAGATCCGTCGCCTGCTGCACGACGAGCGCTACACCATCGAGGGCGCGAAGCGGCGCCTGCGGGCGGCGGGGCGCCAGGCCGCCAGCCTCGACGACGTCGCCGGCGAGCTGCTGGCCCTCTACCGCATGCTCGAGGCCGACTGACCCGCCCGCGGGGCCGTTCGAGGGCCCCATTCGCCCGCACGGACCCGTGCCGCTTTGCGTAATGGCGGATTGTGGGCACACATGCGATGGGAGAACCCATGCTGATGCGTCTCGCGTTCCTCGTCCTGGCCGCCGGAGTGGCCTCCGCATGCCTGCAGCCGCGGCCACCGGGCCGCAGTATCCCCTCGGCGCCGGGAGTCTCGAGCTGGTCGGCGGTGCCAGCACGCGAGCCATCGACTTCCGGGCCCGATGGACGGGCGCGGCCGGGATGACCGACCCCAACTTCGCCGACGTCACGCTGCGCGTGGTGGGAGGACGGACCGAGGGGGACAGCGGGCTCATCCGTCTGGAGCCCGGACGCTGGTATCCGCTCCCCGGGGGCAAGGGTTACCGCTATTCGGATCCGCGCGGGCGGGCCGGTGGAGTCCGGAAGATCGTGCTCAGGGCCGATGGGAGCGGCGGGAGCATCCGGATCGTCGGTGGCAGCGAGCGCTGGGCGTATCGGGTCACGGGCAAGCAATCCGTCGTCACCGTCACGCTCGTCATCGGTGAGGCGCGCTGGTGTGCGCAGTTCGAGAAGCCCCGCACACGGAGGGCGCGGGTGAAGGGTCGCAGCACGACGGCGCCGCCGCAGTGCCCCTGCGAGCCGTACGACAGCACCTTCCAGTCGATCCAGGCGGCCGTGTTCGAGCGCGCCGGTTGCACGGAGCAGGCCTGTCACGGCTCGACCGCGAGCGGCGGTCTGCAGCTCACGCACGACGTGGCGTACGATCAGCTCGTCAACGTCCGCTCGCCGCTGAACGGGCAGAAACGCGTCCAGCCCGGGTCGCCCAAGGACAGCTTCCTCTTCACGAAGCTCGCCACCGCGACGCTGGGGAGCGACGAGGCGCGTGAGGCCACGGTCGCGATCGCGACGGACGGCTCGGAGGGGGCGCCCATGCCCACCGGTGGCAAGGCGCCCATCTCGCGCGACGAGCTCGAGGCCATCCGGCGGTGGATCCAGTTCGGTGGCCAGCGCGACGTGATCACGCCGGGCACCGAAGACCTGCTGAACTCCTGCCTGCCGCCGGCGTCGCCACCACAGATCGACCCGCCGCTGCCGCCACCGCCCGGCGACGGGATCCAGCTCAGCGCGCCCGCGTGGACGATCCCGCCGAAGAACGAGGTCGAAGGGTACAACGGCGAGAACGAGGTCTGCTTCGCGACGTACTACAACCTGCGACCGCTCATCGCATCGGGGGCGATTCCAGCCGACGCCGTCGGCCCGTGCCCGCCGATCTTCGGGGCCGGGAAGAACTGCATCGCGTACAAGCGGCAGGAGCTGACGCAGGATCCGAACTCGCATCACAGCATCATCGACCTCTACACCGGCACGTACGACCTGCGGACCGACTCCGTGACCCCGATGGATCCGGCGACGCTCAGCGAGAACGCGCGCCTGTGGGAGTTCCAGTGCGACGGCGGCTCACAGGACGGCGTTGCGTGTGATCCCGCGCTGCCGGCGCTGGCCGCGCCCGCCGGGGGGCTGTGCGCGGACGGCGGCGACTGCCACGGCAAGGTGAAGACATCCCTCGCGTGCCTGTTCGACTTGAGCTCTCCGGACGGCGACTTCGGCTACGGTCCGCCGGACTTCGGCGGGCAGACCAAGGTGGGCTTCAGCGGATCGCAGCAGCCGTATGTCGAGCGGGAGTTCGGCAGCGGCGTCTACAGCCTGTTCCCGGTCGAGGGCGTCGTCGTCTGGAACTCGCACGCCTTCAACACGACGTCGGCGCCGGTGGCGAACCGCCAGTGGCTGAACCTCTTCTTCGCGCGACACGCGGAGCAGGTCTACCCGATCCGCCAGATATTCGACGACACCGACATCTTCATCCAGAACGTGCCGCCGTTCGAGCAGCGCGAGTACTGCCGGACGATCCTGTTCGGCAAGGGAACCCGCCTCACCGACTTCAGCTCGCACAACCACAAGCGGGGCAAGCTGTTCCGCATCTGGGGACCGGGCATCGCCCAGCCGTGCCGGAGCACTGCGCAGAACCCGGGGCTCTGCGCACCGGAGGCGGGCAAGCCGATCATGGTCACCAGGGAGTACAACGACCCGGCGCAGCTCCGCTTCGAGACCCCGCTCGTCCTGGACGGTGACGACCCGGCGAGCCGTCGCTTCAAGTTCTGCGCGCTGTTCGACAACGGCGCGACCGACGAGGCGGAGGTGAAGCGCAACTCGCTCTCGCCGCCGAACAGCAACTTCATCGGCGGCAAGTGCTATTACCTGGGCGCGAACGGCACGCCGGTCGACGAGGCGCCGGGCATCCGCTGCCTGAACGGTCCGCGCAAGGGTCAGGCCTGCCACGGCGACGACCACTCCTGCGACAGCGTGGCGGGGGCGAACGACGGGCGCTGCGACGCCTGCTACCTGCGCGGCGGCGTCACCACCGAGGACGAGATGTTCATCCTCATCGGCGGGTACTACTGCGACCCCTCGGTGCCTGGTCAGACCTGCACGGCGGGCTACTCGAACCAGTGACCGGCGGATCAGGCGTCTGCCATGGCGCGCCCGTCGCGCCGGCGCACGACGGGCGCCCGCGCGCGGGTGCGTCTGCACGGCCCTGTCGGCCACGGCGGCAGAACCCCAGCATTCACGGGCGTCGGCGAATCCGGGCGCCTGGTACGACGGCTGCAACGGGCGGCGCCATGCGAATCCTCTCGTCGACCGTCCTGTTGCTCCTGGGCACCGCGACGCTCGTGGCGGCGCAGATCATCACGCCGTACACGCAACCGGCCGCGCCGCCGCCTCCGCCCGCCACGGCGAAGGAGCTGGGTCGGGCGCAACGCCTCGCGACGGAAGCGCAGCAGCGCCTGCAGGCGCCGGCCCACACCGGCGGCGGGTGGGCCCGTCCGGAACCGCGCCGTCGCTGACGGCTAGCGGATGCCGCTCATGCGCTTCGTGCGCAGGTGGAGGCGGTAGACCTTCTTCTCGGTCGGCGTCGGCTTGCCACGCTCGTCGAGTGCGGCCATGCGCTGCGCCTTCCACGTGAGCAGTGCGCCGCGGAGCGCGTCGGCGTCGATACCGAGCGTCTCGCAGACGTTCTGGAACGAGAAGGGCCAGTCGTAGTCGACGGCCTTGATCCAGGCCTCGGCCTCCTGCGACAGCATGCGCGGATTCGAGCGCGGATTGCGGAGGTGTTCCTGGAAGCAGCGGATGCCGTCCTCGAGCACCGCCAGCATCAGCGCCTTCTCGCCGGAGATGAAGCTGTCGCGGCGGGCGCCCTGGATGAACTGCTCGGGCAGCACGATGTCCGGCGTGAAGAGGTCGGCCAGCGCTTCCGGCGTCCGCGGACCCGACACCGCGTCCGTGTGGACGTTCTGCAGCTGGGTCAGCTGCTGCGTCACCTCGACCGCCCCGTCATTCCCCACTCTCGCCATGATCGTGCGCCTCCCGAAGGGCGGGGGTTGCAACCCGCGCGCCACCGTGGCGCGGCCGGTCGCGCAGCGCCGAAGCGTCTGCGAGGTGTCGAGCGAACGGCCTCGCGACGGCCAAATTGACACCCACAACGAGGGCGTTTCAGGCCGTGAAGCGCGAGAAACACAGACGATGGCCCCCTTGGACGCCATCGGATCGACGGTACGACGTGCCGTCGCCTTGACTCCGTCGGGAGGCGCTCCTAAGAGAGGAGCCGCGCGCCGGGCGTCACGTGGAACCCCGGCGCGTCACATTCTTGCCACCGGGGCGTGGCGCAGCCAGGTAGCGCACTCGCTTGGGGTGCGAGTGGTCGGCCGTTCAAATCGGCTCGCCCCGATGTTCATGCACCACCTCGGCGGCGGCGTCCGGTTGCAGCGCCGCCGCCTTGGTGGCACCCTCCGCGCGCGTCCATGGGCGACCGGCCGCTCATCCTGGTCTCGAACGACGACGGCATCCACTCCGAGGGGTTGACGGCGATGGCGGACGCCCTCGCGCCGCTGGGTGAGGTGGTCGTCGTCGCGCCCGACCGCGAGCAGAGCGCGGTCAGCCACGCGCTGACGCTGCACCGGCCGCTGCGCGTCGACGAGCGTCGGCGCCGGGCCGCTACGCGGTCGACGGCACGCCGACCGACTGCGTCAACCTGGCGATCAACGGCATCCTGCCGCGCAGGCCGACGCTCGTCGTCTCGGGGATCAACAAGGGCGCCAACCTCGGCGACGACGTGACGTACTCGGGCACGGTGTCGGCCGCCATGGAGGGGACGCTGCTCGGCATCCCGTCGATCGCCGTCTCGCTGATCGGGCGGGCCGGTTCGACTTCGCGGTCCGGCCGCGGCCTTCGCCGCGCGACTCGCGGCGCTGGGTGCTCGAGCACGGGCTGCCCGCCGGACACGCTGCTGAACGTCAACGTCCCGCCGCTCCGCGACGGCGCGACGGTCGCGCGGCGTCGCGCTCACCCGCATGGGCCGGCGGCGCTACGGCGACGCGATCGTCGAGAAGGTCGATCCGCGCGGTCGGAAGTACTACTGGATCGGCGGCGACGAGCTCGACGTTCGTGGCGGAGGAGGGAACCGACTTCCACGCCATCACGCAGGGCTTCATCTCGATCACGCCGATCCACCTCGACCTCACGAACTACCGGTCGTTCGACGCTGCTGAGCGGCCTGAACGTTGCCGCTGGACCATGAGCTTCGAGCGCGCGCGCGAGCGGATGGTCGCGGAGCAGCTCGAGGCGCGCGGCTGCGCGATGCCGCGCGTCCTCGCGGCGATGCGACGCGTCCCGCGCCACCGCTTCGTGCCGCCCGGCGCTGGGCGAGCACGCCTACGACGACAGCCGCTGCCGATCGGCGAGCGGCAGACGATCTCGCAGCCGTACATGGTGGCGCTGATGACCGAGGCGCTCGGCGCTCCGGCGGCGGCGAGCGGGTGCTCGAGATCGGCACCGGTTCGGGCTATCAGGCGGCGGTGCTCGCCGAGCTGGGCGCCGACGTCGTGACCGTCGAGCGACTCCCGGAGCTCGCGGATCGCGCGCGCGGCGACGCTGGCCGCGCTCGGACTGGCGGACCGCGTGCGCGGATCGAGGTCGGCGACGGCACGCTCGGCTGGCCGGAGGCGGCGCCCTACGACGCGATCGTCGTCACGGCGGGCGCGCCCGAGATCCCGCGACCGCTCGCTCGCGCAGCTCGCTGCCGGGGGGCCGCCTGGTGCTGCCGATGGGCGAGCGGAGAGCCAGATGCTCGTGCGCCTCCGGCGCGGCGACCGGGGACTGGTCGAGGAGTACCTGGGTGGCTGCCGCTTCGTGCGGCTGGTGGGGCGTCACGGCTGGGGGGAGCCCGAGGGGTAGGGGAGGCGTTCGGTGCGGTGGGGCGGAGGAGTGGTCGCGGTGGTGGTCGCCTTGGCGGCCGGCTGCGCGAGGGGACCGGCGGGGCTCACCCATCAGGTCGCGTCCGGGCGAGACCTCGTACCGCATCGGGCAGGCCTACGGCGTGCCGTACGCGGACCTCGCGCGCGTCAACGGCATCAACGACCCGAGCCGCCTCGAGGTCGGCGCGCGGATCACGATTCCCGACGCGACGCGCGAGCTGCCGGTGAACGTCATCACCCCGGAGACGCGCGCGCGCCGACCGGCCCGCACCGCGGGACCTGCCGAAGGGGCGCACTCCGTTCCAGTGGCCGATCAGCGGCGCCGTGATGCTCCGGCTTCGGGCCCCGTGGCGACACGCATCACGACGGCATCGACATCCGTGCAGCGCCGGCGGCCGCCGGTCCGGGCGGCCCGCGACGGCGGGTGCTCTACAGCGACACGCTGCGCGGCTACGGTCAACCTCGTGATCGTCGAGCACGACCGGGGCTATGCCACCGTGTACGCGCACAACCAGGACAACCTGGTGCAGACGGGCGCCGTCGTGCGCGCAGGGCCAGGTGATCGCCTACTGTCGGCGAGAGCGGGCAGGCCGACGGCGCCGAATCTCCACTTCGAGCTGCGTAAGGACAACGTCGCGCGCAATCCGCTCTTCTTCCTGCCACCGCAGGGGCGCGTGACGGCGGCGCGGGCGGCCACGAGTGTGGTAGAGAGGACGCCATGACGCGACCTGACCCGCCACATCCGCGACATCCCCGACTTCCCGAAGCCCGGCATCGTCTTCAAGGACATCACGCCGCTGCTCGCCGACGGCGACGGCGTTCCGCGACGACGATCGACGCCTTCGCCGAGCGCTTCCGCGGCCGCGTCGACGTCGTGCTCGGCATCGAGTCGCGCGGCTTCATCGTCGGGGCGGCGGTCGCGCTACGCGCTCGGCACCGGCATCGCGCTCGTGCGCAAGCCGGGCAAGCTGCCGTGGCGAGACGTATTCGCGCGAGCTACGAGCTCGAGTACGGCACGCGACACGCTCGAGATCCACCGCGACGCGCTCGGCCGCGGGCAGCGCGTCCTGATGGTCGACGACCTGCTCGCGACCGGCGGCACGGCGTCGGCGGCCGTCGAGCTCGTCGAGCGCTGCGGCGGCGCGGTCGTCGCGTGCGCGTTCATCATCGAGCTCGGCGTTCCTCGGCGGCCGCGACGCGGCTCGGCGCCGCACGAGACCTTCGCCGCTGATCGGCTACGACCGCGAGTGAGCCGGCCCGATGGCGGGACCGCATCGCGATCGCGCCGGCGAGCGCGGGCGCTGCGCGTCGGCCTGGCGGTCACGCGCGCTGCTCTGCCTCGCCGAGCTGGTCGGCGGCTGGCTGACCAACAGCCTCGCGCTGCTCAGCGACGCGGCGCACATGTTCACCGACGTCGGCGCGCTGGCGCTGGCGCTGTTCGCGGTCTGGATTCGCCGCACGGCCGGCGAGCGAGCAGCAAGACGTTCGGCTACTATCGCGCGGAGATCCTGGCGGCGCTGGTGAACGGCGTCGTCCTCTGGGTCGTCGTGCTTCTTCATCCTGTGGGAGGCGTGGCAGCGCTTGCTTCGAGCCCGACCGCCGGTGCGCGGCCGGGGCATGCTCGTGCGTCGCGGTCGTTCGGGCTCGTCGTCAACGTCGTCGTCGCGCTCCGCCTGCGCGCGCACCGCGACGCACAGCCTCAACCTGCGCGGCGCGTATCTGCACGTCCTGTCCGATCTCCTCGGCTCGATCGGCGCGGTCGCGGCGGGCGTCGTCATCGTCGACGACGGGCTGGGCCGCGGGCGACGCCGTCGCCAGCGTCGGCATCGCCGTCCTCATCCTCGCCGGATCGTGGCGGCTGGTGCGCGAGGCGGTCGACGTCCTGATGGAGGCGGTGCCGCCGCACGTCGACCTCGAGCGGCTGCGAGCGCGCGCTGGCGAGCGTGCCGGGCACGTGCGAGGTCCACGACCTGCACGTGTGGAGCCTCACCACCGGGCGCTACGCGCTCTCGGCGCACGCGGTCGTGGACGGCAGCGCCTGCCGACGACGACGATCCTCGACGCGATGGCCGACGCTCTGCGCGCGCGACTTCCAGATCGACCACGTGACGATCCAGCTCGAGCGCGCCAGCCGTCGCGCGACCGAGCGGGGCCACTAGGCGATCAGCCGGCGGCGATGCGGAAGCCAACGCGGGGAAAGTGGACGACGACGTCCCCGACGGCGGGGTCGCTGCGGCGCACGGCGATCTCGTGAGGGGTGGAGAAGACCACGTCCCCGGCGACGGGATCGAAGGCGTAGTCGTCGGGCGTGACGGTGACGCGCTGGCCCGCCCCGACGCTGTTGGGCTCCCGGACGTCGGTCGCCGGGCCGCCGACCGGCGTGGCCTCGCGGGCGATCGCCAGCGCGTCCGCCGGCTCCATCGGCTCGGGGACGCCGTCGCCGAGCGCGTCCAGCTCCGCCGCCCACGCGCGCACGCGCGGGAACTCCTCCAGCAAGCTCGCGGCGCCGGGGGCCATGCGCAGGAACCACAGGGGATGGTAGCAGGCCGCGTCGGCGAGGCTGAACGCCGGACCCAGCAGCCAAGGCCGGTCGTCACCGAGCTGCGTCTCCAGCGTCGCGATCAGCGCCCGCAGCTGCTCGCGCGCGTGCGGTGCCTGCCGCGGGACGTCGCTGAAGTCGCGCCCGGGCATCATCCGCGTCCGGTCATCCATGAACGCCTTCGGCACGAACTGCCCGATCTCGGCGAACACCACCGCGACCGCCGGCATGAACAGCAATCGGTCCGCCCACAGGTTCCATGCATGACACGTCGCTTCGCTCCCCTCAGGATACAGCGTCGGCTCCGGCTCGAGCCCCTCGAGCACCCGTGCGATCAGCTGACTGTCGCAGTACACGTCCGCCCCGATCTGCAGCACGGGAATCCGCCGATACCCGCCCGTCAGCGGCACCAGGTCCGGCTTCGGCATCATGTTCGGCTGCGTCACCGACCCCCACGCCATCCCCTTGTGCGCCAGCATCTTCCGCACCTTCTCCGAAAAGGGGGACGTATCGTAGTGATGCAGAATCACGCGTGGCGCCATGCGACCTCCCGCTCCGCGTCGTAGCCCACCCCGCCCCGACCGTCCATACGAGTCGGAGAGTGTGCGCGCCGTCGGTCGGCGACCCGCTCCGTGTGGATCGACCCGCGGCGAGCAGGGGTGCCCCGCGCGGAGGCGAGAGCGCCGCCGCTACGGAGCCATAGGCGGAGTAGGCGGCGCGCCTTGTCGCCTCCGCGCGGGGTACCCCTGCTCGCCGCGCGACGAACCGCCGCCTTGACAGCGACCGACGACCCGCATACGAACGATCAGCCGCACGACGCGGCGCCTTTTAATTTGACCCTGCGAGGTCAGGAAAGGTCCTGCATGACGTCCCTCACAGCAGATCGCTGCCCTCGGAGCCCCGGGCGTTGACGCCCAACGGCGCCCGTCAGGTGATGGACGCGCAGGCGATCCAGCGTGCCCTCGTGCGCATCGCGCACGAGATCGTCGAGCGCAACAAGGGCACGCACGACCTGGCGCTGGTCGGCATCCGCTCGCGCGGCGATCCACCTGGCGCAGCGCATCCGTCGAGGCACTGCGCGAGATCGAGGGCGGCGCGCCGTCCCCTTCGGCGTGGTCGACATCACGCTCTACCGCGACGACCTCGACCGCGGGCTGCAGAACCCCGATGGTGCAGGGCACCGACATCCCGTTCGCCGTCGAGGGCCGGCGCATCCTCCTGGTCGACGACGTGCTCTTCACCGGCCGCACGATCCGCGCGGCGATGGATGCGCTGATCGACTTCGGCCGGCCGCGGTCGATCCAGCTCGCGGTGCTGGTCGACCGCGGCCACCGCGAGCTGCCGATCCGCGCCGACTACGTCGGCAAGAACCTCCCGACCGACCGCGGACGAGCAGGTCGCAGGTCCGGCTCGCCGAGGCGGACGGGGTGGACGAGGTCGTGCATCGAAGACGCGTGAGGGGGGAGACGCCATGGCATTCACGCAGCGTCATCTGCTCGGGCTCGAGGGCGTCCCGGCGGACGAGATCCGGACGATCCTCGACACGGCGGCGTCGTTCAAGGAGATCTCCGAGCGCGACATCAAGAAGGTGCCGACGCTGCGCGGGAAGACGGTCGATCAACCTCTTCTACGAGACAGCACGCGCACGCGGACGTCGTTCGAGATCGCCGCCAAGCGGCTCTCGGCCGACACCATCAACATCAGCGCGTCGTCGTCGAGCGCCAGCAAGGGCGAGACGCTCGCCGACACCGCGCGCAACCTCGAGGCGATGCGGCCCGACGCGATCGTCGTCCGCCATCCCGTCGTCGGGCGCCTGCACCTCCTCGCGCGCCACGTCGCCTGCCCGATCATCAACGCCGGCGACGGCTGCCACGAGCACCCGACGCAGGCGCTGCTCGACCTGCTCACCATCCGCGAGCACCGCGGCGACATCGCCGGGCTGACGGTCGCGATCGTCGGCGACCTGCTGCACAGCCGCGTCGCGCGCTCGAACCTGCACGCGCTGCGCGCCCTGGGCGCGACGGTGCGCCTGGTGGGCCCGCCGACGCTGCTGCCGCGCGAGTTCGCCGCGCTCGGCGCGAGCTGCACACACGACCTCGCCGAGGGCGTGCGCGACGCCGACGTCATCATGATGCTGCGCATCCAGCGCGAGCGGCAGGGCGCGCAACTTCTTCCCGAGCCTCGACGAGTACTCGCAGTACTTCTGTCTCACCGAGGACGTCGTCCGCCTGGCGCAGCCGAACGTCATCATCCTGCACCCGGGACCGATGAACCGCGGCCTCGAGATCGCGAGCGACGGTCGCCGACGGGCCGTACTCGGTGATCATGGACCAGGTGACGAACGGCGTCGCCGTCCGCATGGCGCGTGCTCTACCTGCTGATCGCGCGCAGCAAGGCGCGAGGACGCCGCCGAGCGAGCGGCGGCGAGCGCGAGCTGACGGAGCCGGCGCGCGCGGCGGCGGAGGGGCACGAGCGTGAGCGAGCGCGCTGCTGATCGCCGGCGGCACGGTCGTCGACCCGGTCGCGGCGCGACGGTCGCGCCGGCCGACGTGCTGATCGACGGACGGCCGCATCGCGGCGCGTCGGCCCGGCCGGGCACGCTCGCGGCGACGGCGCGCGCGTGCTCGACGCGCGCGGGCTGCTGGTCGTGCCCGGGCTGGTCGACATGCACGTCCACCTCCGCGAGCCGGGCTACGAGTACAAGGAGACGATCGCGACCGGCGTCGCGTGCGGCGCTCGCCGGCGGCTTCACCACGCGTCGCCTGCATGGCGAACACCAACCCGGTGAACGACAGCGGCGGCGGTGACGCGCTTCATCCTCGAGCGCGCCGCGGCCGCCGGCGGGCGCGCGTGTCATCCGATCGGCGCCGTGTCGGTCGGACTCGAGGGCGAGCGCCTCGCCGAGATCGGCGAGATGCACGCGCGCCGGCATCGTCGCCGTCTCCGACGACGGCAGGCCGGTGATGGACGCGGGCCTCATGCGGCGCGCGCTCGAGTACGCGACGCATGTTCGACCTGCCGGTGATCGCCCACGAGGAGGACCGCGACCTCGCCGGCGGCGGCGTCATGAACGAGGGCGCCGATCGCCGCTCCGCCTCGGGCTGCGCGGGCATCCCGGCGGCGGCCGAGGAGGTGATGGTCGCGCGCGACATCGCCCTCGCCGAGCTCACCGGCGGGCGCCTCCACGTCGCGCACGTCAGCACCGCGGGCGCGGTCGACGCTGATCCGCGCCGCCGCGGCGCCGCGGCGTCCGCGGTCACGCGCCGAGGTGACGCCGCACCACCTCTTCCTCACCGACGAGGCGGTCGGGCGACTACGACACCAACGCCAAGATGACGCCGCCGCTGCGCACGCGCCGACGACGTCGCGGCGCTGCGCGGCGGCGCTCGCCGACGGCACGATCGACGCGATCGCCACCGACCACGCGCCGCACCACCGCGACGAGAAGGACGTCGAGTTCGACCAGGCGGCGAACGGCATCGTCGGGCTCGAGACGGCGCTGCCGCTCGGCCTCCGGCTGGTCGCCGACGGCGTGCTCGACCTGCCGACGCTGGTCGCGCGCATGACCGTCGGGCCGGCGCGGCATCCTCGGGCTTCCCGGCGGGCACGCTCGCGCCGGCGCGCCGCGCGGACGTCGACGCTGGTCGATCCCGGAGCGGCGCTGGAAGGTCGACGCCGCGCGACGCTTCGCTCGAAGAGCCGCAACACGCCCTTCGAGGGCTGGGAGCATGGCGGGCCGGGCGGTCGACGGTGCTGGTCGGCGGGCGGCTCGTCCACGACGACGCGGCCGCGCGACGCCGGCGCTGCGGAGCGGCGTCGTGAGCGGCGACGCCGAGCCGTCCTGGCGCTCGCCGACGGCACCGTGTTCCGCGGGCGCGCCTTCGGCGCCGTCGGCGAGGCGGCGGGCGAGCTCGTCTTCAACACCAGCATGACCGGCTACCAGGAGATCCTCACCGACCCGTCGTACGAGGGACAGCTGGTCGCGATGACGTATCCCGAGATCGGCAACGTCGGCGTCAACCGCGAGGACGTCGAGTCGCGGCGGCCCTTCGTGCGCGGCTTCGTCGTGCGCGAGTACCGGCGAGGCGCCGTCGAGCTGGCGCGCGCGAGCAGAGCCTCGGCGCGCTACCTGGCGCGGCACGGCATCCCCGGCATCGAGGGCATCGACACGCGCGCGCTCGTCCGCCACCTGCGCGACCACGGCGCGCAGGAGGCGGTGCTCTCGAGCACCGACCTCGACGCCGAGCGCCTCGTGCGCAAGGCGAAGGACGCGCCGGGCCTCGTCGGCCGGACCTGGTGCAGCGTGGTCACCTGCGCGCGAGCCGTACGACTGGACCGAGGGGCCGTGGACGCTCGGGCGGCTACATCGACGGCCGACGAGATCGCCGCGCGGCGCGGGCCGGCCGCTTCGAGGTCGTCGCCTACGACTTCGGCATCAAGTACAACATCCTGCGCAACCTGGTCGGCGCCGGCTGCGCGCGTGCGCGTCGTGCCGGCGGACACGCCGGCGGCGCGACGTGCTCGCGCTGCGGCCCGACGGCGTCTTCCTCTCGAACGGCCCGGGCGATCCCGACGCGGTCGCCGGCGCGCCGGAGAACGGTCGCGGCGCTGCTCGGCCGGGTGCCGGTCTTCGGCATCTGCCTCGGCCACCAGATCCTCGGCCTGGCGCTCGGCGGCAAGACCTACAAGCTCAAGTTCGGCCACCACGGCGGCAACCAGCCGGTGAAGGACCTGACGACCGGCAAGGTCGAGATCACGTCGCAGAACCACGGCTTCGCGGTCGACGCCGACTCGCTCGGCGACCGCGCCGAGGTCACGCACGTCAACCTGAACGACCAGACGGTCGAGGGGCTCGCGGTGAAGGGGCAGCCGACGTTCTCGGTGCAGTACCATCCCGAGGCGTCGCCCGGGCCGCACGACGCGCGCTACCTCTTCCAGCGCTTCGTCGAGCTGATGGAGCGAGCGCTGACCGATGCCGAAGCGCACCGACCTCCGATCGATCCTGCTCATCGGCTCCGGCCCGATCGTCATCGGCCAGGCCTGCGAGTTCGACTACTCCGGCACGCAGGCGTGCAAGGCGCTCGCGCGAGGAGGGCTACCGCGTCGTCCTCGTCAACTCGAACCCGGCGACGATCATGACCGACCCGGAGTTCGCCGACCGCACCTACATCGAGCCGCTGACCGTCGAGGTGCTCGAGCGGATCATCGAGCGCGAGCGGCCCGACGCGCTCCTGCCGACGATCGGCGGGCAGACGGGCCTCAACCTGGCGCTCGACCTCGCGCGACGCGGGCGTGCTCGAGCGCTACGGCGTCGAGCTGATCGGCGCCAAGCGTCGACGCGATCAAGCGGGCCGAGGACCGCGACCTCTTCAAGGCAGACGATGCGCGCGATCGGCCTCGACCTGCCGCGCAGCGGCGTCGCGCGCACGCTCGAGGAGGCCGAGGCGCGTGCAGGCCGAGCATCGGGCTGCCCGGTCATCATCCGGCCGTCGCGCACGCTCGGCGGCACGGGCGGCGGCTTCGCCGACCACCGACGAGGAGTTCCGCGCCGCACGTCGCCTGGGGGCTCGAGGCGTCGCCGATCAGCGAGGTCCTGATCGAGGAGTCGATCGCCGGGCTGGAAGGAGTTCGAGCTCGAGGTGATGCGCGACGGCAAGGACAACGTCGTCATCGTCTGCTCGATCGAGAACTTCGACCCGATGGGCGTGCACACCGGCGACTCGATCACCGTCGCGCCGGCGCAGACGCTGACCGACAAGGAGTACCAGATCATGCGCGACGCCGCGATCGCGATCATCCGCGAGATCGGCGTCGACACCGGCGGCTCGAACATCCAGTTCGCCGTCCACCCCGACGACCGGCCGGCTGGTCGTCATCGAGATGAACCCGCGCGTGTCGCGCAGCTCGGCGCTGGCGTCCAAGGCGACCGGCTTCCCGATCGCCAAGATCGCCGCCAAGCTCGCCGTCGGCTACACGCTCGACGAGATCCGCAACGACATCACGCGCGAGACGCCGGCCTGCTTCGAGCCGACGATCGACTACGTCGTCACCAAGATCCCGCGCTTCACCTTCGAGAAGTTCCCGCAGGCCGAGCGACACGCTCGGCCCGCAGATGAAGTCGGTCGGCGAGGCGATGGCGATCGGCCGCACCTTCAAGGAGTCGCTGCAGAAGGCGATGCGCTCGCTCGAGATCGGCAGCCACGGCTTCGAGCCGCGCGCCGGACGCCAGCGACGACGGAGCTGCGCGAGCGGCTGCGCGCGCCCGAACGCCGACCGGCTGTGGCACGTCGGCGAGGCGTTCCGGCGCGGGCTGGACCGTCGACGAGGTGCGCGGAGCTGACGCGCGATCGACCCGTGGTTCCTCCGCCACATCGAGGAGATGATCGCCGAGGAGCGCGCGCTCGGCGGGCGCGCGCCTCGACGCGCTCGACGCCGAGCGCGCTCCGCGCGCTCAAGCAGCATGGGCTTCTCCGACGTCCGGCTGGCGCGCGCTCCTCGGCGCGACCGAGGCGGCGGTGCGCGACGCGGCGCGAGGCGCGACGGGCATCGCGCCGGTCTACAAGACGGTCGACACCTGCGGCGCGGAGTTCGAGGCCTACACGCCGTACCTCTACTCGACCTACGAGCGCGGGCGACGACGAGGCGCGGCCCAGCGCGCGGCGGAAGATCGTCATCCTGGGCGGCGGCCCGAACCGCATCGGCCAGGGCATCGAGTTCGACTACTGCTGCGTGCACGCGGCGCTGCGCGCTCCGCGAGGACGGCTTCGAGACCATCATGGTCAACTGCAACCCGGAGACCGTCAGCACCGACTACGACACGTCCGACAAGCTCTACTTCGAGCCGCTGACGCTCGAGGACGTGCTGGCGATCATCCAGCCGCGAGAAGCCCGGAGGGCGTGATCGTGCAGTTCGGCGGCCAGACGCCGCTGCGGCTCGCGGTGCCGCTCGAGCGGGCCGGCGTGCCGATCATCGGCACGTCGCCGGACTCGATCGACCGCGCCGAGGACCGCGAGCGCTTCGAGCAGGTGCTCGACCACGCTCGACCTGAAGCGGCCGCCGAACGGCATCGCGCGCTCGCGACGCGGAGGCGGTCGCGGGTCGCCGAGGCGCATCGGCTACCCGGTGCTGGTGCGGCCGTCCTACGTGCTCGGCGGCCGCGCGATGGAGATCGTCTACGACCGCGACGAGCCTCGCGCGCTACATGCGGCGCGCGGTGCGCGGCGTCGCCCGAGCATCCGGTCCTGATCGACCAGTTCCTCGAGGACGCCATCGAGGTCGACGTCGACGCGGTGAGCGACGGCACGCGACGTCGTCATCGGCGGCATCATGGAGCACATCGAGCGCGCCGGCGTCCACTCCGGCGACAGCGCCTGCTCGCTGCCGCCGTACTCGATCGACGCCGAGGTGCAGGCCGAGATCCGCCGCCAGACGGTCGCGCTGGCGCGCGAGCTCGGCGTCGTCGGCCTGATGAACGTGCAGTTCGCGGTGAAGGACCGCGTCGTCTACGTGCTCGAGGTGAACCCGCGCGCCAGCCGCACCGTGCCGTTCGTCTCGAAGGCGATCGGCGTGCCGCTGGCGAAGATCGCGGCGCGCTGCATGGTGGGGCAGATCGCTCGCGCGACGCAGGGCTTCACGCGGCGAGATCGTGCCCGTCGCACGTGAGCGTCAAGGAGGCCGTGTTCCCGTTCATCAAGTTCCCGGGCGTCGACACCGTGCTCGGCCCGGAGATGAAGTCGACGGGCGAGGTGATGGGCATCGACGCCACCTTCGGCGCCGCGTTCGCCAAGGCGCAGATCGCGGCGGGCACGCGTCCTGCCGACGGGCGGGCAGCGTGTTCCTCTCGGTGCCGACGGAGCCGACGACGGCGCCGTGGTGCCGATCGCGCGCCGCCTGGCCGCGGCGGGCTTCCGCCTGCTCGCGACCGCGCGGCACGGCGGCGTACCTCCGCGCGGCCGGCCTCGACGTCGACGTCCGTCAACAAGGTGCAGGAGGGCAGCCCGCACATCGTCGACGCGCTCCGGCGCGGCGAGGTGGCGCTCGTCATCAACACGCCGGCCGGGCGCCGAGTCGTATCCGCGACTCGTTCCCGATCCGGCGCACCGCGCTCGAGTGCCGGGTGCCGTACTTCACCACCATCGCGGCGGCGGTCGCCGCCGCCGAGGGCATCGAGCCCTGATGCGCGCGGGCCGCTTCACCGTGCGCCCGCTGCAGGAGCACCACCGGCGCGACATGAGCGACGCGCGCACCGGCGGAGAGCGGACGCCGCTCGCCGAGCTGCTGCGCGGCGCTCGCGCCGCCGCTCGAGTACCTCGCCGGCGACGACTTCCGCCGGCGCGGCGCAGCACGCGGCTGCCGCTCGACGCGCTCGCGGAGCGCGCTGGCCGCGCGCGCGCGCGCGAGCGGCCGGTCGACGCCGAGCCGGCGCTCGCCGAGCTGGCGGAGCATCCTCGACGCGGCTGGCGGCGCCGCGCGCCCGCCGAGCGCGCGGCGCTGCTGCGGCGCGCGCACGCGCTCCTGCCGGCGCCTGCGCGAGGCCGGCGGCGCCGCCGGCGGCCGCGGCGCGAGCCGATCGCGTACCGCCCGACCGAGCAGCGATCGAGCGCGGCGCTCGCGGCGCTGCGCGCAGCCCGTCGCAGTTCGTGCGCGGCGTCGGGCCGAAGCGGGCGGCCGAGCTGGCGCGCTTCGGCCTGGCGACGGTCGAGGACGTCCTCTATCACCTGCCGTTCCGCTACGAGGACCGGCGCGCGCTGGCGCCGCTGCGCGCGCTGCGCGCCGGCGACGAGGCGACGACGCGTCGGCGAGGTCGCCAGCGTGCGGCAGGGCGATCGCCGGGCGCGCGCGGCCGGCGCGTCCTCGAGGTCGTCGCTGCGCGACGGCGGCGCGCCTGCTCGTGCTCGTCTGGTTCAACCAGGTGCGGCTACTTCAGCGCGGCGCTTCCGGCCCGGGCAGCGGCTGCTGGTGCACGGCCGGGTCGAGCCGCCGCTCGGCGGCGGCCCGCCGCGCATCGTCCATCCCGAGGTCGACGCCGCTCGACGCCGACGAGGAGGCGGCCGGCTGCCGCGCGCATCGTCCCGGTCTACGAGAAGCCGACGGCGATGCCGGTCGGCGTCATGCGGCGGATCGTGCAGGGCGCGCGTCGACGAGCACGCGCGACCGCGTGCCGAGCGTCGTTGCCGCGCGACGATCGCGCGCCGCCAGCGGCTGCTCGACCTCGGCGCGCGCGCTCCGCCACGTGCACGCGCCGCCGCCCGAGGCCGACCTCGCGGCGCTCGGCGACGGCGCGCTCGCTCGCGCACCGGTCGCTCATCTTCGACGAGCTGTTCTTCCTCCAGCTCGGCCTGGCGCTGCGGCGGAGCGCCGCCGTCGGCGGAGCCGGGGACGGCGTTTCCCGACCTCGGTCCGCCTCGTCCCGCGCGCTGCGCGCCGCGCTGCCGTTCGCGCTGACGGGCGCGCAGGAGCGGGCCGTCGGCGGAGATCGCCGCCGACCTCGCCGGCCCGCACCCGATGCGCCGGCTGCTCCAGGGCGACGTCGGCAGCGGCAAGACGCTGGTGGCGCTGCTCGCCGCGCTCGGTCGTGATCGAGGCCGGCTGCGCAGGCGGCGCTCATGGCGCCGACCGAGCTCCTCGCCGAGCAGCACCTCGCGACCGTGGCGCCGCTCGCTGGCGCCGCTCGGCGTGCGAGCCGTGCTCCTGACGGGCGCGGTCAAGGGCGCGGCGCGGCGCGACGGCGCTCGCGGGCATCGCGAGCGGGCGAGATCGCGCTCGCGGTCGGCACGCACGCGCTCATCCAGGAGGGCGTGCGCGTTCGCCCGCCTCGGCCTCGCCGTCGTCGACGAGCAGCACCGCTTCGGCGTGCTGCAGCGGGCGGCGCTGCAGCGCCGCGGCGGCGAGCGCGGCGCGGTCGACGTCCTGGTCATGAGCGCGACGCCGATCCCGCGCACGCTCGCGCTGACGCTCTACGGCGACCTCGCCGTCTCGACGCTCGACGAGCTGCCGCCGGGCCGGACGCCGATCGCGCACCGACGCTCTGCCGCGAGTCGCGGCGCGAGCGCATGGTACGAGCGCATCCGCGACGGAGGTGGCGGCGGGCCACCAGGCCTACGTCGTCTACCCGCTGGTCGAGGAGTCGGAGAAGAGCGACGCTGCGGGCCGCGACCACGATGGTGCGCGAGCTGGCGGCCGGGCCGCTCGCCGGGCTCCGCCTCGACCTCGTCCACGGGCGGATGAAGCCCGAGGAGAAGGACGCCGTCATGCGCCGCTTCAAGGCGGGCGAGTTCGACGTCCTGGTGTCGACCACCGTGATCGAGGTCGGGATCGACGTCCCGAACGCGACGGTGATCGTCGATCGAGCACGCCGAGCGCTTCGGCCTGGCGCAGCTGCACCAGCTGCGCGGGCCGCGTCGGCCGCGGCACGGCGCCCGGGCTACTGCTTCCTCGTGGTGCCCGACTGGATGGCGCGAGGAGGCCTACCAGCGCCTGCGGGTGCTCGAGCAGACGACCGACGGCTTCGCGCATCGCCGAGGCCGACCTCGCAGCTGCGCGGCCCGGGCGACTTCCTCGGCACGCGGCAGGCGGGCCTGCCGCCGTTCCGCGTGGCCAACCTGCTGCGCGACACGGCGCTGCTGCGCGCGGCGCGCGACGAGGCGACCGCGTGGCTGGAGCGCGATCCCGACCTGTCGCGCCCGAGTCGGCCGGCCTGCGCGCGGTCCTGCGGCACCGCTGGCGGGGGCGGCTCGAGCTGGCGCGGGTGGGCTAACTGGCGCGGACGGCGGGGGTGTCGCCCACGAGGCCCTTGCGCAGCAGGCCCGCGTCCACCCCGATCGCCTCGCACAGGTTCTCGAAGCTGAAGGGCCAGGACCGGTCGGTGCTCTCGATGTAGGCAATGGCCTCGCGGCGGGCGCGGGGGTCGACTGGCGGATTGAACGCGGCGGCCTTCTTGTAGGCCGTCCCGTTGCAGTCGTCGACCACGGCCTGGAGGACGGCGAGCATCAGCCGCTTGCGCGGCTCGATGATCCGCTCGCCGGCCCTCTGCAGGTACTGCGCGGGCAGGATCACGTGCAACATCCCCCCCGACTAGCACACTCCGGGTGCCGCCGCCTACGCCTGCGACGTCAGCCCAGGTGATCGTGCAGGAACGCGAGCGCCCGGGGCCATGCCCGTGCGGCGACCGCGGGACGGTACGCGTCCGGACGGGAGTCGTTGAAGAACGCATGCCCGGCGCCCGGGTAGGACTCGAGGGCGAAGGTCTTGCCCCCGCGCGCGAGGATGGCCCGCAGGGCCTCGACGTCCGCGGGGGGGATCAGGGTGTCGTCGGCCCCGAACAGGCCGAGATACGGGCAGGTGAGGCCGGCGGCGAGATCCAGGGGGCTCCGCGGCCGGTGCGGCGTCGGCCGGTCGTAGCGCAGCATGCCGTACCAGGAGACGCAGGCCGAGACGCCAGGCTGGGTGCAGGCCGCCATGAGCGCGTACTGGCCCCCCATGCAGAACCCGGTGATTCCCACCACGCCCGAACGGACCTGGGGGCGTTCCGCGAGCATGCGCACGGCCGCGCCCAGGTCGGCGAGGATGCGTGCGTCGGGCAGCCCATCCATCCAGCGGAAGACGGCTGGCATGTCGGAGAGGTCCGGTGCCCCCTCCCGGCTGTAGAGGTCGATGGCGAAGGCGCGCGAAGCCCTCGGCCGCGAAGCGGCGGGTGACGTCGCGGTAGTGCTCCGAGAGCCCGCGGACGTCGGGGACCACGACGAGCCCCGGCACCGGGGCCAGACCGCGCGGCCACGCGGCGTAGCCGCGGATCGCGTCGCCATCGCGGAGGAACTCGAGGGGCGCGGCGTCCGTCGGATGGGCCATGGCCGTTCAGATGCAGCCGTCGTCGCTGCGGCGTCAAGGTGGCTCTTGCTCCAGGCCCTCGCACCTCGCTATCCGGAGGAATGCAGGTCGCGACGGGATACGGTCGTATCGATCGACTACACGCTCACCGACGACGCCGGCTCGGTGATCGACAGCTCCCAGGGCCGTGCGCCGCTCGCGTACGTCCACGGACGGGGTCAGCTCGTGCCCGGTCTCGAGGCGGCGCTCGCCGGTCGGGTGTCCGGCGACCGGATCACGGTCACCGTGCCCCCGGCAGAGGGGTACGGCGAGCGGGACTCGGCGCTCGTCGTGGCTGCGACGCGGGCGCAGTTCACCGGCGTCGATCACCTCGAGGTCGGCATGCAGTTCCAGGCGAGCGAGGACGGGGGCCCCAAGCTCCTGACGATCGTGGCCATCGAGGGCGATACCGTCAGGCTCGACGCGAACCATCCGCTCGCCGGGATGGCGCTCAACTTCGACGTGCGGATCGTCGGGGTGCGCGCTGCCACGCCCGAGGAGCTGGCGCACGGCCACGTCCATGACGGCGACGAGCATCATCACTGACTGACACTAGGCCGGCTCCTGCTGTGTCATGCAGTGGAGCGTGCCGAGACCCAGCACGAGGTCGACGGCGTGGATGCCGACGACCTGCGCGGTCGGGGAAGCAGCTCGGCGAGGATCGCCGAGCGCGCGGCGGTCGTGCGGGGTCGTTGAAGGTCGGGCACCAGGACGACGCCGTTGGCGACGTAGAAGTTGGCGTAGCTCGCCGGCAGGCGCTGCCCGTCGAAGAGGAGCGGCGCCGGCATCGGCAGCGGGACGATTCGGAGCGGGTGACCGTCCTGGTCGGTCATGCTCGCGCGAGCCGCGCCGCGGTTGTCGCTGCAGGCGCGCGTAGTTCGTCGTCCGTCGGGTCGTCGGCCACGCAGGCGACGACGGTGTGCGGGTCGACGAAGCGCGCGCAGTCGTCGACGTGGCCGTGCGTGTCGTCGCCGGCGATGCCGGCGCCCAGCCAGAGCACCTTGCGCGCGCCGAGGTGGTCGGCGAGCACGCGCTCGAGCGTCGTCGCGCCCGAGCCGCGGGTTGCGCGCCTGGACGGCGCTCAGCAGGCACTCCTCGGTGGCGAGCAGCGTGCCGCGCCCGTTGACGTCGATGGCGCCGCCCTCGAGCACGACCGACGGCGTCGCCGTCGGCTTCCAGACGGGGACGACCCGAGCCGCGTCGCGAGCGCGTCGCCGACGCGCGTGCGGTCGCGCTTCCAGTTCGGGTACTTCGCCCAGCCGTTGAAGCGCCAGCCGACGACGGCCGACGTCGCCGTCCGGCGCGGCGGACGAACAGCGGGCAGCGAGTCGCGCGTCCACGAGCGATCGGTCGGAATGCGGAAGCAGTCGACGCGGCCGGCGATCGACGCCGGCTCGGCGCAGGACGCTGCGGACCTGGCGCTCGAGCGTCGCGTCCTGCACCAGGATGCGGACGCGCTCGCCGCGGCGCGAGATGGCGGACGATCTCGCGCGTAGACCCAGCGGACCGGCCTCGAGCTTCCCGGGCCAGTCGCTGCGCTCGTGCGGCCACGCGAGCCACGTGGCGGCGTGCGGCTCCCACTCGGCGGGCATGCGGTAGCCCTGCGCGGCGGGCAGGGATCCGCGGGCGCGCGCGTCACTGCGTCGAGGAGCCGCTTCGTGATCGGCGCCGTAGGCGTCGATGCGCCGGTCGCGCAGGAAGGGCCAGTTGCGCCGCGTCCTCCTCGAGATGGCGCGCGATCGCACTCGACCACCAGCGTCTCCTCGGCGGTGCGCGACGGCCTCGGCGAGCACGACGCCGAACGGATCGGCGACGAACGACGCGCCCCAGAACTCGAGGCCGCCGTCGGGCGGCGCCCTCGTGGCCGACGCGGTTCACGGCGGCGACGTAGACGCCGTTGGCGATCGCGTGCGACCGCTGCATCGTCTGCCACGCGGCGAGCTGCGCGCTCGCCGTACTCGGCCTTCTCGCTTCGGATGCCAGCCGATCGCCGTCGGGTAGAAGAGGACGTCGGCGCCCGGCGAGCGCCGTCAGGCGCGCGCGCCTCGGGATACCACTGGTCCCAGCACACCAGCGTGCCGATCCGGCCGACGCGCGGTGTCGAACGCGACGAAGCCGAGGTCGCCCGGCGTGAAGTAGAACTTCTCGTAGAAGAGCGGGTCGTCCGGGATGTGCATCTTGCGGTAGCGGCCCGCGATCGCGGCCGTCGGCGTCGAGGACGACGGCGGTGTTGTGGTAGACGCCGGCGCGCGCGCCGCTCGAAGACCGAGCCGATGACGACCACGCGCAGCTCGCGGGCGACGGCCGCGAGGGCCTCGGTGGTCGGACCGGGGATGGGCTCGGCGAGGTCGAACAGCGCGGCGTCCTCCCGCTGGCAGAAGTACTGCGGTGCGGAAGAGCTCCGGCAGGCAGACCACCTGGCGCCGCGACTCGCGGCGTCGCGGATGCGCGTCGACGCGCCGTGGCGAGGTTCGCCGCCGGGTCCGCGGTGCAGCGCATCTGCACGAGCCCGAGGCGAAAGCGCGTCGGCGCGGTCATCGCGCGCGACCATTGCCGGCGCCGGGCGGCGGGTGTCAATCGCAGGCGACGATGCGCTGGCCACGGCAGCGGTCCTTGGCTACAGTGCGCCCCCGGAGGGCGGACTGATGGACCTGTCGTACACGCCAGAAGAGGAAGCGTTCCGTGCCCGCGTGCGTGCCTGGCTCGAGGCCAACGTCCCGGCGCCGGGCGCACAGCGACGACCTCGAGGCGATGCGCGGCGTGGCAGCGGAAGCTGCACGCAGGGCGGGCTACCTCGCCGTCGCCTGGCCGAAGGAGTACGGCGGCGCCGGCCTCTCGTCGATGGAGCAGGCGATCCTCAACGAGGAGCTGGCCCGCGTCCGCGCCCCGGGCGTCGTCAACGCGATGGCGATCTGGTGGGTCGGGCCGGCGATCATGAAGTACGGCACCGACGCGCAGAAGAAGCGCTTCATCCCGCCGATCCTCACCGCGGAGGAGATCTGGGCGACGGGCTACTCCGAGCCGTCGTCGGGCTCCGACATGGCGGCGGCGAAGACGCGCGCCGTGCGCGACGGCGACCACTACGTCGTCACCGGGCAGAAGATCTGGACGACGCTCGCGCACATCTCCGACTGGTACTTCGTGCTCGTGCGCACCTCGACCGACGGCCCGAAGTGGGCCGGCCTGTCGCTGCTGCTGATGGACATGAAGAGCCCCGGGATCGAGATCCGTCCCATCCGGCAGATCGACGGCGGCAGCGAGTTCAACGAGGTCTTCATGACCGACGTGCAGCGTGCCGGTGGAGAACCTGCTCGGCAAGGAGGGGCAGGGCTGGGAGATCGTCTCCGAGCGCGCTGGTGAACGAGCGCAGCGGCATCGCCGGGTCGCATCCGCTTCGACCAGACGCTCGAGTGGCTGAAGGACGACCGCGCGCGCGCAGGCGAAGGGCGACGATCCGGCCGTGCGTCAGAAGATCGCGGAGCTGGCGGTCAAGGCGACGGTCATGCGCTGCGCCGGGCTCCGCAGCCTGACCGACTCGCTGAACGGAGCGGATGAACCCGCACCTCTCCGCGGCGATGAAGCTCATGTCGACGGGCCTCACGCAGGAGTTCTCCGAGACGGCGATGGAGCTCCTCGGCCCGCACGCGGCCCTGCAGGACGACCCGCACGCCCCGTTCGGCGGCCGCTGGCCGAGGCAGTACCTCGGCGACCGCTCGATGACGATCGCCGGCGGCACGAGCGAGGTGCAGCGCAACATCGTCGCGCAGCGGATCCTCGGTCTGCCGCGGTCGTAGCCGGCGCCGTCCTTGGCCGACGTCGGTGTGGCGCGGGTGGGGGCGACGGTTCCGCTTCGAGGCTGCGCGGCACTCGCGTAGTCGATCCACGCTGTCGCCAGCTACGCCGCTCCGCCAGGCGCTCCACCGTCGCCCCCACCCGCGCCACGACCAATGATGGCGAGGACGGTGCTGGGCTCGGACCGGCCCGTCCTCGCGCGCAGCGCGAGACGCGCGGAGCGGCGGTCGTCGCGGTGGCCCGTCGCGCGACGCGTCTGCACGCGGTCGGCACAGCGGGGGTGGCGGAGGCCGGCGGTGGAGCGCCTGGCGGAGCGGCGTCCGGACGCTCGGAGTGAATCGACCTACGCGGGTGCCGCGCAGCCTTGAAGCGGAACCGCCGGCCTCCGCCGCCCCCGCATGCACGGACGCGCGGGCGGTCCGCGGTTCCTACCAGCCCGCGGCGACGTTGACGATGAGGCCGAGGACGAACAGCGCGCCGGCGAGCCGGTTGTGGTGGAACGCGAGCGCGACGTACCACAGCGGCCAGATGTGGTAGCCCGGCGGCGGCGCGGCGGGCTTCGGCTGCGAGTACGCCTTCAGCACCGTCACCAGGCGCGGGAGCGCGAACGCCACCAGCAGCACGCCGGGGCCGACGGCACCGATCGCGACCAGCGCGACGACGATCGACGTAGAACGGCGACCATCAGGACCTGGTTGAGCCGGAGCGACGCGCTCGCTGCCCGAGCAGCACCGGCAGCGTGTGGATGCCGCGCGGCGCCGTCCTGCTCGAGCTTGTCGACGTGCTTGCCGATCAGGACCGTCGTGACGGTGATCGCGTACGGGCACGCACGCGAGCCAGACCCACGCCGGCATCGTTCCGGCGGTGACGTAGTAGGTGCCGCCGATCATGAGCGGCCCCCAGACGATCGAACGACGCCCGGCTCGCCGAGGCCGTGGTGCTTCAGCTTGAGCGGCGGCGCCACGTAGAAGACGCTGATGAAGAGGCCCGGCGAGGGCGAACGCACACGACCGGCCAGCCGCGCACCGACGCGAGCGCGATCAGGATCGCGAGGTCGGCGAGGTTGCAGAGCGCGATGCTGGCGAGCGAGGCCGCTTCTTGCTGATCAGGCCGGAGAGCAGCGGATGCGGCGCGTAGAGCGCGCGCGTGTACTGCGCCGTGTCGACGCCGCCCGTCGTGTCGAACCAGTCGTTGATCATGTTGTTGGCGGCGTGCGCGAACACCAGGCCGACGAGCGCGAGCGCGAAGAGGTCCCAGCGCAGCGGCGTCGCCGGTCGCGGCGGCGAGCAGGCCGCCGATCAGGCCCGAGGTGATCGTCATCGAGAAGACGCAGGCGCGCGTGATGAGGAGCCAGCGCGAGACGCCGTCCATCGTGCGGCCCGCGGGAAGGTTCCCGGTGGCGATGATCTTCCGCCAGTTGTCGAGGAGGCCCGAGAGCCCGGGGGCCTCGGCCGCTCCGGGGATCGCCTGCGCACGGTCCGCCATGGGCGAGGGTCTAGAGCCTCGGGGATGGGGAATCAACCGCGGGCGAGGCCACGGCTCCGATCGCCGCCATTCGATCCGCACGCGTCGGCTGCAGATGCGCCACCCATCCACGTCGCGCCGCAGCTCGTCCACGTAGCGGACGGCGATCGTCAGGTCGTGCGGTCCCGCCGCATCGACCAGGCGGTGGAACGCCACGCAGGGCGTGTCCGCCCGCGCCCGGTCGCCGTCGATCTCGATCGCGGGCGTGCCGAGGAGGTGCAGCGTGCGCTCGTAGCGGCCGATGGTCTCGGCGAGCGCTGCCAGCGCCACCGCGATGGTGCCCGTCCCGAGGCTCCCGTCGTAGGCGGCGTCGGGGGTGAAGCAGGTGGCGACGGCCTCCAGGTCGCGCGCGTCGAGCGCGCGCGCGTAGCGGACCAGGACGTCGGTGACGGCGGCGCGGTCCACGAGCACGCGGAGCGCGGCGCCGTCGGCGGTCATGCGCCGCGTCTAGGTCGTCCTCCCCCGGGAGGCAAGTCCCGTATGACGGTCGGCGTCAGTCGACGAACGCACCGCTCGGCGACGCGGGGCAGTCCGTCACGCACTGGACGAATGCCTGTTGGCAGGCACGGAACCCGGGCAGCGCGGCCTCGTGGGCATCGTCGCGGCAGACGAAGGCCACGACCTGGGCGTTGTCGATGCACTGGTCGCGCTCGGGCGTCCCGTCGGCGTAGAGCTGCTTGCACGTGGTGACGGCGGCGTCGCGCGCGGCCTTGCACGCGGTGACCGCAGCGTCGAGCTGGTCGCGCACGGGCTGGCCGCAGCTCGAGCGCGTGTCCCGACACCCGTCGACGCAGCTGTGGCTCTTGCCGCGGCAGGCGTCCTTGGTGACCTGGAAGCCTTCGATGCAGTCGGCGTTGCACGTCTTGTAGACGGTCTTCGCCTCGACCCGGCACTGCTTCACGTTCACGGACGTCGCCGCCGGTCCACAGGCGGAGGCGCACGCACGGAAGCTCCGCTTGCACGCCTTCAATGCCGACTTCGCCGCCTCGCGCGCGCTGTCACGGCACTGGAACGCCACCACCTGCGCCTGGTCGACGCACGCGTCGCGCCCCGGTTCCCCCGCCGCGGGGCAGTGCTTGCGCGCCTCGCGCAGCGCCGCGTCGCACTCCTTCAGCGCCGCCTCGACACCGCTCGCGTCGACGCAGTCGGCGCGGCCGCCGCGACAGACTTCGACGCACGCATGATCACGATTGAGGCAACCGTCCTTGCTCGCCTGATAGGTCTCGACGCAGCTGGTCCGGCAGTCCCGGAACTCGCCCTTCGCGGCATCCTTGCACTCCCCGGCTCGGGCCGAGGTCACCCCGACGAGCAGGCCAGCCACCGCCGCCATCGCGAACCACGCGCGCATCCTCATCGCCTCATCCTCCCCATCGGGCGTCCGCCCCATCCGGTGTCGGGCCCCCGCGCCTCCGGTCGGAAGCGCGGAGCCCTCACCACTAGCGTGCGATCGGCGTGGCCGAGTTGCAACCACCGGGATTTCGCCGCGTTGCGAGGGCCATCTGGTTTGACCCTCAAGAGTCGATCCACTATGACCAAACACGGACAGCCTGCTGCTGCGGCATCGTGGCGGGCCGGGTGGGGTGGAGGACGACGGCGGTGGCGTCACGCATGGACTTTCCGCGCATCAAACGGCTCCCGCCGTACGTCTTCAACGTCGTCGGCGACCTGAAGCTCGCGGCGCGCCGCGCCGGCGAGGACATCGTCGACTTCTCGATGGGGAACCCCGACGGGCCGACGCCGCCGCACGTCGTGCAGAAGCTGGTCGAGGCGGTGCAGAAGCCGGTCAACCACCGCTACTCGGTGTCGCGCGGCATCTACAAGCTGCGCGCTCGCGATCTGCGACTGGTACCGGCGCGCTACGACGTCGACCTCGATCCCGACGCGCGAGGCGATCGTCACCATCGGCTCGAAGGAGGGCATCGGCCACCTCGCGCTCGCGATGCTCGGTCCGGGCGACGTCGTCTTCTGTCCGAGCCCGACGTATCCGATCCACCAGTACTCGGTGATCATCGCCGGCGGCGACCTGCGCTCGATTCCGCTGATGCCGGGCGACGACTTCCTCGACGCCCTGCGCGAGGCCGTGCGCACCACGTGGCCGAAGCCGAAGCTGCTGATCCTCAACTTCCCGGCACAATCCCACGACCGAGGTCGTCGACCTCGCGTTCTTCCAGCGGCATCGTCGACTTCGCCGCGCGAGCACGACTGCCTCGTCGTGCACGACCTCGCCTACGCCGACCTCTGCTTCGACGGCTACGTGGCGCCGTCCTTCCTGCAGGTGCCGGGCGCCAAGGACGTCGGCGTCGAGTTCTTCACGCTGTCGAAGAGCTACAACATGCCGGGCTGGCGCGTCGGCTTCGCGGTCGGCAACCGCGAGATCGATCGCGCGCGCTCGCGCGCATCAAGAGCTACCTCGACTACGGCATCTTCCAGCCGGTGCAGATCGCGGCGACGCACGCGCTCAACGGCCCGCAGCACTACGTCGACGAGATCCGCGAGACCTACCGGGTGCGCCGCGACGTGCTCTGCGACGGGCTGCAGCGCGATCGGCTGGCACGTCCCGAAGCCCAAGGCGACGATGTTCGTCTGGGCCGAGATCCCGGACGAGTTCAAGCCGATGGGCTCGCTCGAGTTCTCGAAGTTCCTGCTCACGGAGGCGCAAGGTGGCGGTGTCGCCGGGCATCGGCTTCGGCGAGTACGGCGACCACTACGTGCGCTTCGCGCTGATCGAGAACGAGCACCGCACCCGACAGGCGGTGCGCGGCATCCGCAAGGCGCTCGGCGGCCGTCGTTCCGCGGGCGCCGCGGCGCCTGCCGCGCGCGCGGACCGGCTGACCGGGGGCAGCGGCGGTGGCGGGGGCCGTCCGGGTCGGGCTGATCGGCTTCGGCACGATCGGCACCGGCGTCGTCAAGCTGCTGCGCGCGCATCGGGCGGAGATCGCGCGGCGCGTCGGGCCGGCCGATCGACGATCGCCGCGATCGCCGACCTCGACCTCGACGACGGACCGCGGCGTGGCCGACGCAGCCGGCCCGGCTCACGCGCGACGCCGCGCGCCTGCTCGACCGATCCCGACATCGACGATCGTCATCGAGCTGATCGGCGGCTACGAGCCGGCGCGCCGCTTCGTGCTCGCGGCGATCCGTCGCGGGCAAGGACGTCGTCACCGCGAACAAGGCGCTGCTCGCCGTCCACGGCGAGGAGATCGTCGCGGCGGCCGAGAGCGCGCGGCGTGCGCCTCGGCTTCGAGGCGAGCGTCGGCGGCGGCATCCCGATCCTGCGCACGCTGAAGGAAGGGCTCGCCGGCGACCGGACGATCGGCGGTCTACGGCATCGTCAACGGCACCTGCAACCACATCCTCACCACCATGACGCGCGAGGGGCGGCAGCTTCGACGACGTGCTCGCGCGAGGCGCAGCGGCTCGGGCTCGCCGAGGCCGAACCCCGCCACCGACATCGACGGCATCGACTCCGCGCACAAGCTGGCGCTCCTGACGACGCTCGCGTTCGGCGTGCGCGCCGCGCTTCGCGGACATCCCGACCGAGGGCATCCGCCACGTCGAGGCAGATCGACATCGCCTTCGCGCGCGAGCTCGGCTACACGATCAAGCTGCTCGCGATCGCGCAAGCGACGGCGCGCGACGCCATCGAGGCGCGCGTCCATCCGACGATGGTCCCGAGCGGGCACCTGCTGGCCGACGTCGGCGGCAACTTCAACGCCATCTTCGTGCGCGGCGCGGCGCTCGGGCCCGACGCATGTACTACGGGCAGGGTGCCGGCGCGACGCCGACGGCGACGGCGGTGGTCGCCGACCTGATCGCCGCGGTGCGGGACCGCGCCGTGGGCACGGCGGTCCGCGTGCCGCCCTGGGGCGTGCCGCAGCGAGCGCTCCGCCGGCTGCCGATCCGGCACGCTGACCGACCTCGAGAGCGAGTACTACCTGCGCTTCATGGCGCTCGACCGGCCCGGGCGTGCTCGCGCGCATCGCTGGAGTCCTGGGGCGGTTCGAGATTAGTATCGCGTCGGTGATCCAGAAGGAGCGGCGCGCGGGCACCACCGTGCCGATCGTCATCCGGACGCACCGGGCACGCGAGCGGAACCTCGCGCAGGCGCTGGCGGCGATCGGCCGCATGGCCGACGGTGCGCGGCCGGCCGGTGTCGATCCGCATCGAGGAGCAGCTGTCGTGAGCGGCGGCGCACGGCTGGCGCGGGCTGATCGAGCAGTATCGCGACCACCTGCCCGTCGGCCCCGACGACCGGGTCGTCACGCTGAACGAGGGCAACACGCCGCTCGTGCGCGCCGACCGGCTGGCGGCGGCGATCGCGCCTGGCATCGAGATCTGGCTCAAGTGCGAGGGCCAGAACCCGACCGGGTCGTTCAAGGACCGCGGCATGACGGTCGCGGTCACGCGGGCGCTCGCCGAGGGCGCCGAGGCGATCATCTGCGCGTCGACGGGCAACACGTCGGCGTCGGCGGCGGCGTACGCGGCGCGCGCCGGCATCCGCGCCTTCGTCGTCGTGCCGCAGGGCAAGATCGCGCTCGGCAAGCTGTCGCAGGCGGTGATGCACGGCGCGCGCGTCGTCCAGATCGAGGGCAACTTCGATCAGGCCCTCGACCTGGTGCGCGACGTGAAGGAGCGCTATCCCGACGCGCCTCGCGCTGGTGAACTCGGTCAACCCGGACCGCATCGAAGGACAGAAGACCGCCGCCTTCGAGATCTGCGACGTGCTCGGGCGCGCGCCCGACTATCATCTGCCTTCCGGTCGGCAACGCCGGGCAACATCACCGCCTACTGGAAGGGCTACCGTGAGTATCACGCGCTCGGACGTCATCGGGACGCTGCCGCGCATGATGGGCTTCGAGGCCGCGGGCGCGGCGCCGATCGTGCACGGTCGGGTGATCGACCGAGCCGAAGACCATCGCCACGGCGATCCGCATCGGCAACCCGGCCAGCTGGCGACGGCGCCGTGGCGGCGCGCGACGAATCGGGCGGCGCGATCGAGGCGATCGACGACGAGGACATCCTCGCCGCGTACCGCCTGCTCGCGCGCACCGAGGGCGTCTTCGCCGAGCCGGCCTCGGCGATCAGTCTCGCCGGCGCGCTGCAGCATGGGAGCGAGCGGCTGGCTCCGGCCCGGCGACGTGCTGGTGCTCACGCTCACGGGGCACGGCCTCAAGGATCCCGACACCGCGATCGCGAACTCCGACGCGGCGGTCTCGATCCCCGCCGAGCTCGCGCGGCTGCTGCGTGCTCGAGCTCGACTGAGAGCTCGACTGATGAAGGTCGTCGTCGTCCAGGCGGACGGGATGGCGGACGAGCCGGTCGATGCCCTGGGCAACCAGACCCCGCTCGAGGTCGCGCGCACGCCGCACCTCGACCACATGGCCTCGCGGGGCATCCTCGGCCTGACGCGCGCCATTCCGCGCGGCATGGCGCCGGAGAGCGACGTCGGCACGATGGCGCTCCTCGGCTACGATCCGGAGCGCTATCACACGGGGCGGGCGGCGCTCGAAGCCATCGCCCGTGACATCCCGCTCGCGGCCGCCGACGTGGCCTTCCGCCTCGATCTCATGACGCTGCGAGATCGGGGAGGGCGGCGAGGTGCTGCGCGAGGTCGAGGGCCTCGGCGCCGATGAGGGACGCGAGCTGGCCGAGGCGCTGGCACCGCGTCCTCTGTCGTGAGGGGCTCGAGCTGCACCCGATGGAAGGGGCGCGGCACCTGCTCGTCTGGCGCGCGGGGGAGCAGGGCATGCAGACGACGGCGTGTGCCGCCGCGGTCGGACGTCCGCTGTCGGCCTGCCTGCCGAGCGGGCCCGGGGCCGAGCTGCTGCGCTCGCTGATCGACGCCTCGCGACCGGTGCTGGCGGCCCATCCCGTCTGCGCGCTCCGCCGGGCGCGCGGCGAGCAGGTTCCGACGCTCGTCTGGCTGTGGGGCCAGGGGCGGCGGCCGCGGCTGCCGAGCTTCCGCGAGCGGTTCGGCGATGGACGGTGCCGTCGTCGCCGCCGCCGACGTCGTGCGCGGGCTCGGCGCGCTCGCCGGACTGCTGGTGATCGACGTCCCCGGCGCCACCGGCGACATCGGCAGCGCGTTCGCGCGCGAAGGTCGACGCCACGCCTCGCGCGTGCTCGGCGACCGCGACTTCGTGCTCCTGCACGTGAAGGCGGCGGACGAGAGCGCGCATCGTGGGGATGCGGCGGGGAAGGTCGAGGCGATCGAGCGCATCGACGAGCGGGTCGTGGGGCCGATCCTCGAGGGGCTGCGGGCGCGAGCCGACGACTGGCGACTGCTGGTCATGCCCGATCATCCGACGCTCTGTGCGACCCGACGGCACACCGACGAGCCGGTGCCCTTCGTCCGTCTACGTGACGGGCGACGACGCGAAGTCGCGCGGTCAGGATCGCGCGCTACACCGAGCGCGACGCGCGTGAGCACGGCATCTTCATCCCCGAGGGGCACACCCTGATGGACCGGCTGCTGCGCGACGGTAGGACGATGGAACGCAACCTGGCGATGGAGGTCGTCCGTGTGACCGAGGCCGCTGCACTGGCGTCGGCGCGGTTCATGGGCCGAGGCGACGACGTCGCGGTCGATCAGGCCGCGGTCGAGGCGATGCGCAAGGCGTTCGATGCCATCGCCATCGACGGGACCATCGTGATCGGCGAGGGCCCGGAGGACGCGATGCCCATGCTCTACGTCGGTGAGCGCGTCGGAGCGAGGCAGGGGCCGCAAGGCCGACGTCGCGCTCGACGCGCTGGAGGGTGCGGCGAGCTGCGCGACCGGTGGCTACAACGCCCTCGCCGTCATCGCGATCGCCGATCACGGGACGTTCCTCCACGTGCCGGACACGTACATGGAGAAGATCGCCTGCGGGCCCGCGGGCCGCGGCGTCGTCGACCTCGATCGCAGCCCGACCGAGAACCTCAACCGGCTCGCCGAGGCCAAGGGCGTGTACGTCGAGGACCTCACCGTCGTGATCCTCGACCGCCCCCGGCACGAGAAGCTGGTCGAGCTGAGGTGCGGCGTGCCGGCGCGCGGGTGAAGCTGATCGGCAGACGGCGACGTGTCGGCGGCGATCGCCACCGCGCGAGCCCGAGGCCGGCATCGACATCATGATCGGCACGGGTCGCGCGCCGCAGGGGGTCCTCGCCGCGGCAGCGCTCAAGTGCGTCGGCGGCGAGATGCAGGCGCGCCTCGAGCCGCGCAACGAGACCGAGGCCGGCCAGCTCCGGGCTCTCGGTCTGTACGACGTGCAGCGGAAGTACGCCCTGGAGGAGCTGGTAGGCGGGTCGGTGACCTTCGCCGCGACCGGCGTGACCCAGGGGGACTACCTGAACGGCGTGCGCTACGTGAAGGGTGGTGCACTCACGAACTCCGTCGTGATGCGCTCGGCGACGGGCACGGTACGCTTCATCGAGGCGCACCACCATTTCGACCGGCACCCGAACTACTGACCCGGAGCAACCGGGCATGCGTAGATGAGTCCCGCACGGCGTCCGCGGGGCTTGGAAAGGGCCACGGAATCCGGGTATCACCGCGGGTGATGGTCGAGCGGAGCTTCGAGACCTTGCTCGTCGAGACGCAGCCGGGGGTCGCGACCATCCGGTTGAACCGCCCGGCGGCACTCAACGCGCTCGATCCCGCCACGCTCCGGGATCTGGCGCGCGCGCTGCGCGACGTCCGGCGGAACGCGGACGTGCGCGCCGTCGTGATCACCGGCGCGGGCGACAAGGCCTTCTCGGCCGGTGCCGACATCGAGGCGATGGCCGGGATGACGGCCGAGGAGGGCCACGCGTTCTCCCAGCTCGGCCACGAGGTCCTCGACCGGGTGGACGCGCTCCCGGTGCCGGTGGTGGCGGCCGTGAACGGCGTCGCCCTGGGCGGCGGGCTCGAGCTGGCGCTGGCGTGCGACCTGATCGTGGCGAGCGATCGCGCGAAGCTCGGGTTGCCGGAGACGAACCTCGGACTCATTCCCGGGTTCGGCGGAACACAGCGCCTGGCGCTGCGGGTCGGGCTCGCCCGCGCGCGCGAGCTGGTCTACCTGGGGGCGATCATTGCGGCGGACGAGGGACTGCGCATCGGGCTCGTGAACCGCGTCGTGCCCGCGGCCGAGGTGGCGACGGCGGCCGCCCAGCTGGCCACGCAGCTCGCTGGCCGGGCGCCGGTGGCGCTCCGCCAGGCGAAGCTCGCGACGCGCGCGGCGGCGGAGGCCGCGCTGGCGACCGGCCTGCGCTACGAGGTCGAAGCGTTCGGCGTCACGTTCGCCAGCAGCGATCGCGTCGAGGGGCTGCGCGCGTTCCTCGAGAAGCGTCCACCGGCGTGGAAGGGACGCTGATGACGAAGCGCGAATGGCTCGAGCGGACGTACCGCCGCGCGGGGAACGAGCGACCGGTGCGGTTCTCGACCGTCTCCGACATGGAGATCGAGCCGCTGTACACCGCCGAGGACGTCGGCGACGACCCGCAGGCGCGCATCGGCCTCCCGGGCGAGTTCCCGTACACCCGCGGCGTCTACCCGAGCATGTACCGCGGCCGGCTGTGGACGATGCGCCAGTTCGCCGGCTTCGGCACCGCCGAGGACACCAACGAGCGCTTCCAGTTCCTCCTCGCGCCAGGGGCAGACCGGCCTCTCGACCGCCTTCGACATGCCCACCCTCATGGGCTACGACGCCGACCACCCGCGCGCGCTCGGCGAGGTCGGCCGCGAGGGCGTCGCGGTCTCGACGCTCGCCGACATGGGGGCGCTGTTCGACGGCATCCCGCTCGACGAGGTGACGACCTCGATGACCGTCAACTGCACGCGCCAGCGTGCTGCTGGCGATGTACTTCGCGATCGCCGAGCGAGCAGGGCGTGCCGTGGACGAAGCTCGGCGGCACGATCCAGAACGACATGCTGAAGGAGTTCATCGCGCAGAAGGAGTGGATCTGTCCGCCGGTGCCGTCGCTGCGGATCGTCGTCGACATGATCGAGTTCTGCGCCGAGCGAGGCGCCGCGCTGGCACCCGGTGTCGATCAGCGGCTACCACATCCGCGAAGCCGGCTCGACGGCGGTGCAGGAGCTGGCCTTCACGCTCGCCGACGGCATCGGCTACGTCCAGGCGGCGGTCGACGCGCGGTCTCGACGTCGACGCCTTCGCGCCGCGCCTCTCGTTCTTCTTCAACCTGCACAACGACTTCCTCGAGGAGATCGCGAAGCTGCGCGCGGCGCGCCGGATGTGGGCGCACGCTCATGCGCGAGCGCTTCGGCGCCAGCGAACCCGCGAGCGCTGCAGCTGCGCACGCACGCGCAGACGGCGGGCTGCTCGCTCACCGCGCAGCAGCCGCTCAACAACGTCGTGCGCGTCGCCATGCAGGCGCTCGCCGGCGTGCTCGGCGGCGTGCAGTCGCTGCACACCAACTCGATGGACGAGACGCTGGCGCTGCCGAGCGAGCAGGCGGTGATGGTGGCGCTGCGCACGCAGCAGATCATCGCCGAGGAGAGCGGGCGTCACCAACATCGTCGACCCGCTCGGCGGCAGCTAGGCGATCGAGGCGCTCACCGACCGGATCGAGCGCGAGGCCCTCGCCTACATCGAGCAGATCGACGAGCTGGGCGGCATGGTCCGCGCGATCGAGCTCGGCTACCCGCAGAAGGAGATCGCCGAGGCGGCGTACGTCTACCAGCAGCAGCTCGATCGCGGCGAGAAGATCGATCGTCGGCGTGAACCGCTACCAGGTGCCCGAGGAGCGACCGCCCGAGCTGCTGCGCGTGCCACTCGAGGTCGAGGCACGGCAGGCGGAACGGGTGCGTCGGGCGAAGCGAGCAGCGCAACGGCGCCGCGGCGCGCGCGGCGCTGGCGCGGGTCCGGGAGGCCGCGCGACGGGCGAGAACCTGATGCCGCCGCTCGTCGACGCGGTGAAGGCGATGGTCACCGTCGGCGAGATCTCCGACGTCTACCGCGAGGTGTTCGGCGTCTACCGCGACCCGGCCTGGCTCTGATGGCCCGGCCGCTCCGCGATTCTGGTCGCGAAGCCCGGGCTCGACGGGCACGACCGCGGCGCCAAGATCATCGCCCGGGCGCTGCGCGACGCCGGCTTCGAGGTGATCTACACCGGGCTCCACCAGACGCCCGAGATGATCGCCGAGGCCGCGATCCAGGAGGACGTCGACGCCATCGGGCTGTCGATCCTCTCCGGTGCGCACATGACGCTGTTCCCGGCCGTGATGGACGAGCTGCGGACGCCGCGGCGGCGGGGACATCGTCGTCTTCGGCGGCGGCATCATCCCGGACGAGGATCGGCCGGCGCTCGAGCAGGCGGGCGTCGCCGGCATCTTCACGCCGGGCGCCACCACGCAGGAGATCATCGACTGGGTGCGGGCGCACGTCCGCGCCCGCGCCGGCTGACTCGCCCTCCTATCGCGATCGGGTGACGCCCACGCGGCTGCACATCGTCGCAACCGGGCAGGTCGAGCACCGGGGCGACGTCGGGTGGCAGATCGTCTGGCCGAAGGCGACCAGCAGGTCGTTGATCGGGATCCACCAGCGCCGCGGGAGCCGCGCGCGCAGCGCCATCTCGGTCTCCTCGGGGGTCGAGGTCACGACGAACCCGAAGCGGTTGGAGATGCGGTGCACGTGGGTGTCGACGCAGATGCCCGGGCGCGCAAATCCGAGCGTGACGACCAGATTCGCGGTCTTTCGACCGACGCCGTGGAGGGTCAGCAGCGCGTCGAGGTCGGCGGGAACGCGGCCGTCGAAGCGATCGAGGAGGTCGCGGCACACGCGACGGATCACCCGCGCCTTCGTCCGGTAGAAGCCGACCGGGTAGATCGCCCGCTCGATGCGCCGCGGGCTCAGTGCCAGCATCGCGGCGGGCGTGGTTGCGAGGGCGAAGAGGCGCGTGGCCGCCGGACCCGTCGTCTCGTCCTTGGTGCGCAGCGAGAGGAGACAGCCGATCAGGATGCGAAACGGATCGGTGGCCGTCACCGCGGCCAGGTCCGCGAGGGCGGTCGGTCGCCAGCCCGGGGCTTCTCGTCGCAGGCGCGTGAGCGCCCGGCTCATCGTCCTGGCGTCCATGCGCGCTCCGGGCGGGTGTCCCATGCGACGGAGCATGTCGTCGCGGCGACGCTCGGGCAACCCCGTGACGGCCGGTCCCTCCTCCGGTAACCTCGGGCGACCGCGAGCATCCGACTCGCATCGATGCCCACGTTGCCGCCCGAACCGCCGTCGTCCGAGATCACGCCCGCAGCCACGTGGCGGCGTCGCCGCGAGTTCCTCCGGGACGCGGGCCTGTTCGTCGTCACCAGTGCTGCCGTCGGCGGTGGCCTCACGTGGCTGATGGGTGGGGGACGGGCCGATCCGCCGGAGGCGGCCAGCGAGGAGGCGACCGACGTCCCGGGTCCGGTGACGACCGCGCCTCCGGGGCCGTTCGACGTCGACGAGCCGCCGACGCCGTTCCGCGACGTCACGACGTACAACAACTTCTACGAGTTCGGCACGGCGAAGAGCGATCCCGCGCGCTATGGCGGGACGCTGCATCCGCGGCCGTGGACGGTCCGCATCGACGGCGAGGTGGCGTCGCCGCAGGTCGTCGGCATCGAGGACCTGGAACGCTGGTTCACGCCGGAGGATCGCGTCTATCGCATGCGCTGCGTCGAAGCCTGGTCGATGGTCATCCCCTGGCGCGGATTTCCGCTCGCAGCTCTGTTGGCGCGCGCGCGGCCGACGGCGAATGCGCGCTTCGTGGCCTTCACCACCCTCGAGGATCCGGTGCAGATGCCGGGACAGCGCCGTGGTGTCCTCCCGTGGCCGTACGTCGAGGGGCTCCGGCTGGACGAGGCCATGCATCCGCTGACGCTCCTGGCGACCGGGCTCTACGGCCGCTCGCTCCCGAATCAGAATGGCGCTCCGCTGCGCCTGGTCGTGCCGTGGAAATACGGCTTCAAGGGCATCAAATCGATCGTCCGCATCACGCTCACCGCGCGCCAGCCGCCGACGACCTGGAACCAGGTCGCGCCCCAGGAGTACGGCTTCTACGCCAACGTCAATCCGGCCGTGGATCATCCCCGGTGGAGCCAGGCGACCGAGCGCCGGATCGGCGACTTCGGGCGGCGGCCGACGCTGCCGTTCAACGGGTACGGCGAGCAGGTCGCGCACCTCTACAATCGCATGGACCTTCGCCGCGACTTCTGACGATGCGAACGCCGCACCGATGGCTCAAACCTGCCGTCGCGCTCGGCGCGTTCGCGCCGCTCGGCGTGATCGCCTGGCGGGGAGCGCACGGAGGCCTCGGGGCCGATCCCGTCGCCGAGATACTGAACAACCTGGGGCTCGTCGCGCTCGTGCTCCTGGTGGCTTCGCTCGCGTGCACACCGGCACGCGTGCTCGCCGGCTGGGCATGGCCGATCCGTATCCGCCGCCTCCTCGGATTGCTCGCCTTCACGTATGCCTGTCTGCACGTGGTGACGTATGCGGCCGTCGACCAGGAGGGCAACGTCCGCGCGATCGTCGCCGACGTGCTCAAGCGGCGCTTCATCTTCGTCGGCGCGGCGACGTTCCTGCTGCTGGTCCCCCTGGCGCTCACGTCGACGGCGGGCTGGGTCCGCCGGCTGGGCTTCCGGCGCTGGAAGCGGCTCCACCGGCTCGCCTACGTCGCGGGCGGGCTGGGGATCGTCCACTTCGTCTGGCGAGTGAAGGCCGACCTCGCCGAGCCCCTCGTCTACGGGCTCGTCGTGGTGGTGCTGCTCGCCGTCAGGTTGGTGCCCGAGCGCAGAACGAAGCGCGACTTCCAGGTCGCGTAGATCGCCGGGTACACCAGCAGCTCGAGCAGGAACGACGTCGAGAGCCCGCCCACCATGGGCGCGGCGATCCGCTTCATCACGTCCGCGCCGGCCCCCGTCGCCCACATGATCGGCAGCAGGCCCAGGAATGCCGCGGTCACGGTCATCATCTTGGGTCGCACGCGCTTGACGGCACCGTGGACGATCGCCTCCTCGAGGTCCGCTTCCGTCCGCATGCGCCCGTCGCGCACCCGATCGGCGTACGAGAGGTCGAGGAAGAGGAGCATGAAGACCCCGGTCTCGGCATCGAGGCCCATCAGCGCGATCATGCCCACCCACACCGCGATCGACAGGTTGTAGCCGAGGACCCAGAGGAGCCAGACCGCGCCCACCAACGAGAAGGGTACGGCCAGGAGCACGATGCCCGTCTTCACCGCGGAGCCGGTGTTCAGGTAGAGCAGAAGCGCGATCAGGAAGATCGTCAGCGGGATCACGATGGTGAGCCGCTGGCGGACGCGCAGCATGTTCTCGTACTGCCCGCTCCAGATGAGGGAGTAGCCCGCCTGTAGCGTCAGGCGTTCGGCCACCAAACGCTTCGCCTCCGCGACGTAGCCGCCCACGTCGCGGCCGGTCATGTCGACGTAGACGTAGCCGGCGAGCTGGCCGTTCTCATCGCGCAGCATCGCGGGTCCCTCGCGGAAGACCAGCTCGGCGACCTGGCCGAGGGGGACCTGTGCACCGGTGGGGGTCGGGACGAGGACGCGCTTCAGCTGCTCCACGTCGTCGCGGAAGTCCCGCGCGTAGCGCACGTTGACGGAATAGCGCTCGCGGCCCTCGACGGTCGTGGTCACGGTTTCGCCGCCGATGGCGGCGAGGATCACCTGCTGCACGTCGTCGACGGCCAGCCCGTAACGGGCGAGCTGGTCACGATGGAGGTCGAAATCGAGATAGTAGCCGCCGGCGGTGCGCTCGGCGAGGACCGTCCGCGTACCAGGGACCTCCCGCAGAATGGATTCGAGCTGCTCGCCGAGGTGCTGCAGCGTCTTCAGGTCCGGCCCGAGGATCTTGACGCCGATGGGCGTGCGCACGCCGGTCGAGAGCATGTCGATGCGGTTCTTGATCGGCATCGTCCAGATGTTCGGGATGCCGGGGAAGCGCAGCTGCCCGTTCATCTCCTCCTGGAGCTCGGCGAAGGAGATGCGCGCCGGCTGGATGCGCGACATCACCCACCGGACAGGCGCCGGCCAGTCCTGCCACCAGCGCGGTCGCGACCGCCACGCGCTCTCCGGCTTGAGCAGGACCGTCGTCTCGACCATCGAGAGGGGCGCCGGATCGGTTGGGGTGTCGGCACGGCCCGCCTTGCCGAAGACGCGCTCGACCTCGGGGAAGGACTTGAGGATGCGATCCTGCGTCTGGATGATCCGCTGCGCCTCGCTCACCGACATGCCCGGCAGGGCCGTCGGCATGTAGAGGTACGCGCCCTCGTTCAGCGGTGGCATGAACTCCGAGCCGAGCTGCAGGTAGGCCGGCACGGTCGAGGCGACGAGGAGGAGGGCGCCGCCGATCGTGAGCAAACGGTGGCGTAGGACCCACCGACACACGGGCTCGTAGACGGCGAACAGCAGACGGCTCACCGGATGACGCTCCTCGGGATGATAGGTTCCGACGGAGATCGCATTCGCGAACGCCGCCACGAGTCGCGGTCGGAAGCGGAACGGCTCGATGCGCGTGAACGTCATGCGGAGCGCTGGATCGAGCGTGACGGCGAGGATGGCCGCCAGCGCCATCGTCAGGGTCTTCGAGTACGCGAGCGGCTTGAAGAGGCGCCCCTCCTGGTCGACGAGCGTGAACACGGGCAGGAACGCGACCGCGATCACGAGGAGCGAGAAGAAGACGGCGGGCCCGACCTCCTTCAGTGCGCGGAGGCGGACCTCGTGGAAATCGCCATGGCGGCCTCCCGCGATCCACTCCTCCAGCCGCTTGTACGCATTCTCGACCTCGACGATCGCGCCGTCGACGAGGACGCCGATCGAGATGGCGATACCGGCGAGCGACATCACGTTCGACGTGACCCCCAGCAGATAGAGGGGAATGAAGGCGAGCAGGACCGAGACCGGGATGGTGACGATCGGGATGATCGCCGAGGGGACGTGCCAGAGGAAGACGAGGATGACGATGCTGACGATCACCATCGCCTCTTCGAGCGAGCCGACGAGGGTGTGGATGGCGCGGCGGATGAGCTCGGAGCGATCGTACGTGGTGACGATCTCGACGCCCTCGGGGAGCGTCGGGCGCAGTTCGTCGATCCGCTCGCGCACGCGCGCGATCACGTTCATCGCGTTCTCGCCGTGGCGCATGACGACGATGCCGCCGACGGTGTCGCCGAGGCCGTCGAGGTCGGCGACGCCGCGACGGATGTCGGGCCCGATCCCGACGGTGGCGACCTGGCGGACCAGGATGGGCGTGCCCGTCTTCGGGTCGTAGCCGACGACGATCTGCTCCAGGTCCTCGACCGTACGCGCGTAGCCCCGGCCGCGGATCATGAACTCGGTCCCGGCGATCTCGAGCAGCCGACCGCCGACCTCGCTGTTGCCCTTGCGGATGGCCTCGACCAGCGCGTGACAGGGGCACGTCGTACGCGGCGAGGAGGTTCGGGTCGGCGTTCACCTGGTACTGCTTGACGAAGCCGCCGACCGCCGCGACCTCCGCCACGCCGGGCACCGACTGGAGGTGATAGCGCAGGTACCAGTCCTGCAGGCTGCGCAGCTCGGCCAGATCGTGGCCGCCCGAGCGGTCGACCAGGGCGTACTGGTAGACCCAGCCGACGCTGGTGGCGTCCGGGCCCGATCTCCGTCCGCACGCCCTCGGGCAGGCGCGGAAGGATCTTGCTCAGGTACTCGAGGACGCGCGAGCGGGCCCAGTAGAGATCGGTCCCGTCCTGGAAGATGACGTAGACGTACGAGTAGCCGAAGTCGGAGAAGCCGCGGATCGACTTCACGCGCGGGGCGCCGAGGAGCGCGCTCACGATCGGATACGTGACCTGGTCCTCGAGGATGTCGGGGCTGCGATCCCAGCGCGAGAACACGATCACCTGCGTGTCGGACAGGTCGGGAATGGCGTCCAGGGGGACGCGTTGCAGGCACCACCATGCGCCGAGCATCGCCGCGCCGGTGAGGAGGAGGACGAGGGCGCGGTTCCGTCCGCTGAAGTCGATGATGCGCTCGATCATCGGACGCCCCCCGGCCGGAGGCGTGAAGGTCGCGCAGCGCCGAGCGGAAGCGCGACTCGGAGTCGATGAGGAAGTTCGCGGATGTGACGACGACGTCCCCCTCGGCCACGCCGTCGAGCACCTCGATCCATTCCCCGGTCCGCCGCCCCAGTCGTACGCTGCGCGGCTCGAACTCGCCGTCGCCGTGGACGACGAAGACGATCGGTCCGCTCGCCCGTGTTGACGACGGCGTCCCGCGGGACGGCGAGACGGTCGCCGAGCGGAATCTCCACCGTCGCGTGGACGAAGGCCTCGGGATGGAGTCGCGCGTCGGGGTTCGTGATCCGCGCCCGCACTCGCAGGCTCCGGGTCACCGGGTCGAGGATCGGGTCGACGGCCACGACCTCGGCGTCATAGGCGGCGCCCGGCACCGACGGGATGGTGACCGCGATCCGCTGGCCCGGCTGGACGAGTCCGACCTCCGATTCGTACAGCTGGACGTATATCCATGCGGCGCTGCCGGGGAGGAGCAGGTTCGTCGGGTCGCCGCTCGCCGCGAGCTCGGCCTCCGAGACGCCCTTCTGTCGCAGCTTGAGCCGTGCCGCGGCGACCAGGGCGTCGGCGCTCCGATGTGCCTCCGGGAGATGGCTCCCGGCCGATCTCCCGGCGCACCCGCAATGCCTCGCGGTACTCGACCAGCGTCTGGTAGAGCGTGGGATCGTAGGCGACGCGCCCGGCGGCGCGGATCTCGACCGCGAGCGGGCGGCGCTCCACCACGCCGCGCGTGACGCCGATCAGCTGCTGGCGCTCGCTGGAGAGCGCGAATGGGGCATGGTCGGGAACGTCGCTCTCCGGGTGCCCAACCTCGTCGGAATAGATCGGCGTGTAGTCCATGCCCATCTCGTCCTTGGCCGGCACGGGCGACGTGACGTCGGGCCGCATCGGATGGCGGTAGCCGACGATCCGTCGGTCCGTCGGCCGCTCCGACGGGGCGGGGCCCGTCACGCAGCTCGAGCCGCATCCCGCAGATGGGGCAGGTGCCGGGCTTGTTCGACACGATCTGCGGGTGCATCGCGCACTGGTAGATGGCGCTGGCCGCGTGATCCTGGGCCGGCGGCGAGGGACGTCGAAGCGTCCAGGTGGCGGTGCCGGCGGCGAGGGCGCCGACGAGGAGGACGGGAACCAGCCAGCGGCGTGTGTGCTTGGACATGACGGTCCTCCTCACAGCTCCGTGCCGACGGCGCGCTCGAGGTCGGCGACGGCCTTCATGAACTCCGCCTGCGCGGCGATGTGCTCCAGGTGCACCTCCTCGATCGCCCGCACGCTGTCGATGAGGGCGAGGAAGTCGACCGAGCCGGCCTGGTAGGCCGCCTCGGTGGCACGCAGGGTCTGCTCGACGTGGGGGATGTGCGTCCCGGTGAACAGCTGGTACTGCAGCAGCGCCTGGCGCGCCCGGATGTACGCCTGGGTCACGTCGCGACGTACGGTGTCCTCCAGGCGCCGCCGGTCCGCTCGTGCGGCGGCGACGCGGGCCTCGGCCTCGCTGACCGCCGCGGCGTACTTGCCGCGATGGACGAATGGCAGCGAGATGGAGACCATGGCGCCGAACCCGTCGCTCGCGCCCGCGTTGATGAAGCGCCCGGCGCTCACCTCGAAGTCGGGGTAGTTACCGAGTTTCGCGAGGCGGACGGCGTCCTCCTCCCGCGCGATCATGGCATCCTGCGACTGCAGCTCGGGTCGTTCGCCGAGCGCCCGCTCGACCAGCTCGGCTTCGCCAGCCGGCAACACCGGCGGCGCGAGCGGCTCGGGCGGGCCGAGCGGGGTGCCGGGATCGCGGCTCAGCACGGCGTTCAATGCGGCGCCGGCGGCGTCGATGGACAAGCGTTCCGTCGTCTCGCGGTTGATCTCGTGGGTCAGCTCGACCTGCGCGCGCAGGACGTCGGGCTGCACGGCGGACCCGACCGCGTAGCGCTGCTCGGCGATGCGGGCGAAGTGTTCGACGAGCGTCCGGTCGCGGCGGTACACCTCGACGTTCTGGTGCGCCAGCCACAGCTCCGCGTACGCGGTCTTCACCGCCGCCACGACCTCCCGCTCCATCGCGTCGGCGTCGCGGGCGGCCGCATCGGCACCGCGCGCCGCGACCTCGCCCGCCAGGCGCCGCTTGCCAGGGAAGGGGATCTTCTGGGCGATACGCAGGATGTTGTTGTCCGCCTTCGCGATGTTGAAGTTGTCCGGCGTGTTCCAGGCCTCGTAGCTGAACACGGGGTCGTCGAGGACCTTGGCCTGCGCCGGCGCGAAGGACGCGGCCCGCGCGCGCTCGCGCGCGGCCTGCAGCAGCGGACTGCGCTCGCGAGCCTCGGCGACGAGGTCGTCGAGGCGCAGCGGGGGGGGACCCTCCGCATGGACGATGGTGGTGCAGGTCATGGCGGCGGCGAAGAGCCACCGCCGGACGACGGACGGACGCATGGACGTCTCCTCTCGACAGGCGAACGGAGGCCGGCCGGGGTGTCCCGGCGGCGATCGGAGCCGAGGAGACGGCTCTCAGCAGCGCAGCGTGGTGGTGCGCGTGAGGAGCGGACCGGCGCGCACGGGCGCGAGGTGGCGGCCGTCGGCGGGCGCGGTCGGCGGCGTGACCACGGTGGTGATCAGCGCCAGGGGGACGAGGGCGGACCCGGGCGCGGTCGGGGCGGGGGCCGTGGCCGCCGCATGCTCCAGCGGGGACTCCCGAAGATCGCAGCAGCGGCGGGCCGGCATGGGCGCACGTCGCATCGGACACTGGGTGTTGCAGCAACGGTTGGCGCGCCATTCGGCTACCAGGCGCCGAGGCGCGGCGTGCGCCACCTGGACGCTCGCGGCCAGGAGGACCGTCGCCACGAGCACAGCAATGCGTCGCATGGTCACGCCATCTTTACGGTACCGGGGGGCTCCCGGAACTGCAAGTGCACCGAACGACAGGGAATCGCGGGTACGATATGGTCCCGCGCGGCCATGATCGGATGGATTCTCGCGGCACTGGCGGCCATCGCGCTGATGGTCATCGGGGTGGGCGCGCTCCTCGCGCCGCGGACGTCCGCCGCCCAGTATGGCATCGTCGTCGACGATCCCCGGGCGCTCGCGTTCATTCGCGCCATGGGCGTCCGCGATCTGCTGATCGGCGTGCTCCTCGGCCTCGTCTCGACGAGCGGCTCGCGGGGGCTCGCGGCGTGGGCCCTGTACGCCACGACGGCGATCGCGATGGCCGACTGGGTGCTCGTGACGATCGACGGCCGGGCGGGAAGCCGTGGCGATCGTCACGGCGTGCCGTCCCGGCTGCTGCATCTGGCCGGCGGGCTCGGTCTCCTGCTCGCGGGCGCGGTCCTCCAGGCCGGCTACTGACGCGGCCGGGCGCCCTGTCATACGATGGCCGCCGAGATGGAGCGCTGGGAAGTGATCATCGTCGGCTCGGGCCCGGCCGGGTCGGCTGCGGCGCTCGAGTTGGCCGCCCGGGAGCCGTCCCTGGCCCCGCGCACGCTCCTCCTGGAGAAGGCGCGCCACCCCCGCGACAAGACCTGTGCGGGTGGCGTCATCCCGAAGGCGGTGCGGGAGCTCGCGACCCTCGGCGTGCCGCTCGACGTGCCGCAGGCCCGCGTGGACCGTGCCGCCGTGACGGTGCGCGATCGCCAGGTGGCGGTCGCTGGCGACGATCTCTGCCGCGTCGTCCGCCGGCGCGAGCTCGATGCGCTGCTGGCGTGGACGGCCCGGGACCGGGGCGTCGCCCTGCGCGAGGAGACCCGCGTCGTCGATCTCGTCCGCGACGGCGCGGGCGTGCGGGTGGAGACGCCGACGGCCACGTGCTGGGCGCCGGTGGTGATCGGCGCCGACGGCACGGGCAGCGTCGTCCGTCGCGCGCTGGTGCCGGGCGGCAGCGGACCCGTGGCACGCGCCGTCATGGCCGACGTCCCGGTCGCGGCGACGCGCTGGGACGGCTATGGCGCGCAACGCTACGACTTCGACTTCCGCTCGTGCACGGCGGGCCTTCGCGGCTACCGGTGGGTCTTCCCGTGCCTGATCGACGGGGTCCCGCACGCGAACGTGGGCGTGTACGGCCTGCCGCCCGTCGACGGGGGTCGTCTCCAAGCCGAGCTCGCGGCGGCGCTGGACGAAATCGGGGCCGCCACCCCCGAATGGAAGGCCTTCCCGATCCGGACGTTCGCCCGCGGCACCGCGATCGCCGCGCCGCATGCGCTCCTGGTCGGCGACGCCGCCGGGATCGACGCGCTGATGGGCGAGGGCATCTCCTTCGCCCTCGAGTACGGGCGTACGGCGGCGGCCGCCGTGCTGCACGCGCGAGCCAGCGGCGACTGGTCGATGCAGAGCTACACGGCGGCCGTGCACGACGGACCGATCGGGCGGAAGCTCCGCCTCCTCGCCCTCGCCAGCCGATTGTTCTACGGTCGCACGCGCGCCCTCGCGTTCGCGCTCGCCGGCGTCAGCGCGCGCGCGCAGCATCGTGCGCTGCGCTGGTACAACGGCGTCGACGAGGCGCTTTGACAGCCCGCCTGCCTCCTTGCTAGCGACGGCCGTGGTGGCGAGGCGTGCGGAGGAACGGTCGGGACGGCGGCGTGGACCGGTGACCGCCGCACCGCACCTGGAGACCCTGCTCTGGCGGGTCGGCATCCGCCACGTCGCGGGCGTCGACGAGGTCGGCATGGGGCCGCTCGCCGGGCCAGTGGTTGCGGCCGCCGTCGTGCTCCCGGCCGGGACGGCGATCGACGGGGTCGCCGACTCGAAGGTGCTGACCGCCGTCGCGCGCGAGCGCCTCGCGGTCGAGATCCGGCGGCGCGCCGTCGGCGTCGGCATCGGCTGCGTCGAGCCCGCGGAGATCGATCGCCTCAACATCTACCAGGCCGGGCTGACGGCGATGACGCCGCGCGATCGCAGGCGCTGGCGCCCGTCGTACCCGGGTTCGTCCTGCGTCGACGGGCGCGAGATTCCCTGGCTCGCCATCCCGCAGAGCGCGTATCCGAAGGGCGACGCCTTCGTCTGCTCGATCGCCGCCGCGTCGATCGTCGCCAAGGTGCACCGCGACGCGCTCATGCGCGAGCTCGACGCCGACTATCCCGACTACGGCTTCGCCCGCCACATGGGCTACGCGACGGCGGCGCACCTGGCCGCGATCCGCGCGCACGGACCGTCGCCGGTGCATCGGCGTTCGTTCGCGCCGGTGCGGGCGGCGGTCGGGCGAGCCGCAGCTCCGGCTCGCGGGCGTCGGCGCCGCCGACTGACCGGCGTCTTTCCTCTCGCCGCACCTTCGACTATAGTCGGAGGCACGCCATGGACGCCGCGTTGCTGCTCGGCCTCTATCGCCAGATGCTGCTCTGCCGTCGCTTCGAGGAGGCGGCCGCGCGGGCGTACTCGCAGGGGCAAGATCGGCGGCTTCCTGCACCTCTACATCGGGCAGGAGGCGGTCGCCGTCGGCGCGCTCTCGGCGGCCGAGCCGACCGACTACGTCGTCGCCACGTACCGCGAGCACGCGCACTACCTGGCGCGGACCGGTGACGCGCGCGGCGCGATGGCCGAGCTCTACGGCAAGGCGACGGGCTGCGTCGGCGGACGCGGCGGCTCGATGCACCTCTTCGACGCGCGCGCGGCGCTTCCTCGGCGGCTGGGCGATCGTCGGCGGCCACGTGCCGATCGCCGCCGGCGTCGCCTTCGCGTCGAAGTACCGCGGCGAGGCCGACGTCACGCTCTGCTTCTTCGGCGACGGCACGGCCAACATGGGCGCCTTCCACGAGGGCCTGGCGCTCGCCGGCGCTGTGGAAGCTCCCGGTCGTCTTCATCTGCGAGAACAACCAGTACGCGATGGGCACGCCGCTCTACCGCACGCTCGTCGGTCGAGGACGTCGCGGTCCGCGCGCGCGGCTACCCGATGGAGTCGGAGATCGTCAACGGCGACGACGTCCTCGAGATGCGCGAGGCGGTCCGCCACGCGGTCGACCGGGCCCGGCAAGGAGAGCCTGCCGTTCTTCCTCGAGGCGAAGACCTACCGCTTCCGCGGCCACTCGGTCGCCGATCCGGCGAAGTACCGCACCAAGGAGGAGGTCGCAGCAGCTGGATGGAGCGGGACCCGCTCGCAGCTGCTCGGCGCAGCGCATCGGGGACGCTCGGCATCGCCGACGAGGCGAGCGCTGAAGACGATCGACGACGAGGTCCGACGGCCGAGGTGCAGGACGCCGTCGAGTTCGCCGAGCAGTCGCCGGCGCCGAGCCTCGAGACGGTCGACGGACCACGTCTATGTCTGAGGCACGCGTCATCAGTCTTCCGCGAGGCGCTGCGCGAGGCGATGGTCGAGGAGATGGAGCGCGACGAGACGATCTTCCTCATGGGCGAGGAGGTCGGCCACTACAACGGCGCCTACAAGGTCTCCGAGGGCATGCTCGAGCGCTTCGGCGAGCGCCGCGTGATCGACACGCCGATCGCCGAGACCGGCTTCGCCGGCGTCGGCATCGGCGCGGCGATGGTCGGGCTGCGGCCGATCATCGAGTTCATGACCTGGAACTTCTCGCTCGTGGCCTTCGATCAGATGGTGAACAACGCCGCGAAGCTCCGCTACATGTCGAACGGGCAGTTCACCCTGCCGATCGTCTTCCGGGGGCCGAGCGGCGCGGCGCATGCGCTCGCCGCGCAGCACTCGCAGGCCCTCGAGTCGCTCTTCGCGCACGTGCCGGGCCTGAAGGTCGTCGTGCCGGCGACGCCGGCCGACGCGAAGGGGCTGCTCAAGGCGGCGATCCGCGACGACAACCCGGTGTGCTTCATGGAGAGCGAGGTCATGTACGCGCTCAAGGGCGAGGTGCCGGAGGGCGAGCACGTCGTTCCGCTCGGCGTGGCCGACGTGAAGCGGGCGGGGCGCGACCTGACGTGCGTCACCTGGGGCAGGATGGTGCACGTGTGCGCTCGAGGCCGCGGCGGCGCTCGAGCACGAGGGCATCGAGGTCGAGGTCGTCGACCTGCGGACGATCCGACCGCTCGACGAGCGTGCGGTGATCGAGTCGGTCCGCCGGACGCACCACTGTCTGGTGGTGCAGGAGGGCTGGCCGTTCGCCGGCGTCGCGGCCGAGGTGATCGCGCTCGTGGCGCGCGAGGCGTTCGATCGATCTCGATGCACCGCCCGCGCGCGTGACCAACCTGGACGTACCCATGCCGTACGCCTTCGATCTCGAGCATGCCGTCGCTGCCGAACGCGGAGCGGGTGGCGGCGGCGGTGCGGGGCCACTCGGGCGTGACGTCGAGCCGCCGTCGGCGGCGGCGGTCGCGGGGCGCTGACGATGCCGATCGACGTCGACCATGCCGAAGCTCTCCGACACGATGGAGGAGGGCAAGATCCTCAAGTGGTTGAAGCACGTGGGCGACGCCGTCGCGCTCGGGCGACATCCTCGCCGAGGTCGAGACCGACAAGGCCAAGATGGAGCTCGAAGCGTACGACGAGGGGACGCTGTCCGAGGTGCGCACGCAGGAGGGCGAAACGGTACCCGTCGGCTCCGTGATCGCCATCCTGGCGGCACCGGGGGAGCCGGCCTCGGCGCCCATCGCGGCGCCGTCCCCCGAATCGGCCGCGCCGAAGGCATCGACTCCCCCTCCGGTGCCCGCGGCGGCTACCGCGCCCGCTCGGTCTGGGCCGGTGCGTCTTCCCCCCGCCGGGAACCAGGCCGGCCGTGTGGCCGCGTCGCCGCTCGCCCGCCGGCTGGCCGCCGAGCGCGGCGTCGACCTGACGCAGATCGCGGGCACGGGTCCCGGCGGGCGGATCGTCGAGCGGGACATCATCGGCGCGCCGGCATCGGCGCCGGCATCGGCGCCGGCACCCGCGGCGTCCGCCGCGCGCGCCCCCGCGCCGTCCCCGTCGCCGGGGGGGCGCCGTGTCGAACTTTCGAAGATGCGGCGCACGACGGCGCGCCGGATGGCCGAGGCGAAGCGCGACGTGCCGCACTTCTACGTCAGCGCCGAGATCGCCATGGACGAGGCCGAGCGCATGCGGGGGGAGCTGCGGGGGCAGGGCGGCGAGTGGGACGGCGTCACCGTGACACACCTGCTGCTCAAGGCGGTCGGGCTCGCGCTCCGTGCCGTCCCGGAGATGAACGCATCGCTGGATGGCGAAGGGATCATTCTCCATGCGGCCGCGAACGTCGGGCTGGCCACGGCCACCGACGATGGCCTCATCGTCCCGGTCGTCCGCGGCTGCGATGCCGAGCCGCTGCTGGCGATCGTTCGACAGGCCCGCGGCCTGGTCGAACGTGCGCGCGCGGGCAAATTCGCTCCAGACGACCTGACCGGCGGTACGTTCACGATCTCGAACCTGGGGATGTATCCCGTGGCCCACTTCGCCGCGGTCGTGAATCCGCCCCAGGCGGCCATCCTCGCGATCGGAACCATCCGCAGTGTCCCGGTGGTCCGCGGCGATGCGATCGTTCCCGGCCGGACGATGGCCGTGACGCTCTCGTGCGACCACCGGGTGGTCGACGGGGCACTCGCCGGGCGCTTCCTCGCCGCCCTCGTGCCGTTGCTCGAGCGACCGGTCGCCCTGCTCGTGTGAGACGCGTATGGTCCCCGGCATGCAGCTCGAGGTGGGACTGCTCGGTCGCGTACCGTACGACGACGCGCTCGCCCTCCAGGAGAGCCTCGTGGGTCGCCGGTTGATGGGAGGACCGGACGTCCTCCTGCTGCTCGAGCACCCTCCCGTCTACACGTTGGGACGCGGCGCCGACGACCGCCATCTCGGTGGCGCGGCCGGCGGGCCGGTGCCGATCCGCCGGGTCGGGCGCGGCGGGGAGGTGACGTTCCACGGTCCGGGGCAGCTGATCGGATACCCCGTCCTCGGGCTCCGCGAGCATCGACCCGACGTGCACTGGTACCTCCGCTGTCTCGAGGAAGTGCTGATCACGGCCCTGGCCGACGTCGGGGTTGTCGCCGGGCGTGTCTCCGGTCGGACCGGTGTCTGGGTGGACGGCTGCCGGAAGATCGCCTCGATCGGGGTGGGCGTCCGCGGATGGGTCACCCGGCACGGGTTCGCGCTGAACGTCGGTACCGATCTCGACGGATTCGCGCCCATCACCCCGTGCGGTCTCGATGGCGTCACCATGACCTCGGTCGCCCGCGAGGGTGGTCCCGGCGCGCCGGCGGCGCTCATTCCGCTCGTCCGCGCGCGCTTCGTCGAGGTGTTCGGATACCGGGGCTGGATGCCGATGCGCGGGGTCCCGGCATGACCACACCCGTCGTTCGCCGGCATCCTCCCTGGCTCAAGGTGCGGGCGCCGGGCGGACCTGGCTACGTCGAGACGCGCGCGACCATCACCTCGCTGGGGCTGCACACGGTCTGCGAGGAGGCCCACTGCCCCAACATCGGCGAGTGCTGGGCGCACAAGACCGCGACGGTCATGCTCCTGGGCGACACCTGTACCCGGAACTGTGGCTTCTGCGCCGTCCGCCACGGCCGCCCGCTGACGATCGACCCGGACGAGCCCGCGCGGGTGGCCCGCGCGGTGGAGCGGCTGGGTCTCCAGCACGTGGTCATCACGTCCGTCGACCGGGACGACCTTTCGGACGGTGGTGCGGGGCATTTCGCGGCGACTGCGAGGGAGGTGAAGGTGCTGCTGCCCGCCTGCCGCGTCGAGGTCCTCGTCCCGGACTTCCAGGGCAACCTGGAAGCCGTCGCCGTGGTCGCGGCGTCGCCGGTCGACATCTTCAACCACAACGTCGAGACCGTGCCCCGCCTCTATCGGCGGGTGCGGGCCGGGGCCCGCTACGAGCGCTCCCTCGCCGTGCTGCGGGAGGCGCGGGCGCTCCGGGCCGACTGGTTGACGAAGGCGGGTCTGATGCTCGGCCTGGGTGAGGAGACTGGCGAAATTCTCAGGGTGTTCAGTGACTTGCGAGATGTCGGGTGCGATATCCTCACCGTCGGCCAGTATCTGCGTCCCTCGGCGGAGCACCTGCCGGTCGAGCGCTATGTACCCCCCGACGAATTCGTGCAGCTGCGCCAGGCGGCGCTCGGGCTGGGATTCCGCCATGTCGAGGCGGGACCGCTCGTCCGAAGCTCGTATCACGCTTGGGCCCACGTGCCCTAGAAAAGGTAAAAAACAGCGAATTTTGCCCGCAAAATATTGCGTAGACGCCTGTTTTCGCATACGGTGCCTCCGTTCCGAGGAGGCGCTCGATGCTCAAGCTGTACGATTATCCGGACTGCCCGTTCTGCCAAAAGGTGCGGGTCGTCCTGGCCGAGAAAGACCTGGAGTACGAGAAGGTCTTCGTGGACCTGCGCCGTCAGGAGCAAAAAGCCACGGAATTCCTGCGCATGAACCCGTACGGGAAGGTCCCCGTCCTCGTCGACGACGAGGAGGTCATCTACGACTCGACCATCATCAATGAATACCTCGAGGACGAGTACCCGCTGCCCCGGCTGATGCCGGAAGATTCGCAGGGTCGGGCGAAGGTCCGGTTGCTGGAGGACTACTGCGACAACTCGTTCATCCCCCCGACCACGACCCTGCTCGCCCAGATGCGCAAGCCCGAGGCGGAACGTGATGGCCAGCGGGTGGAGCAGGCACGGGAGGAGCTTCGTCGCTGCCTGTACTTCCTGCGCGATCAGCTCGATGGCAAGGAGTTCCTCGTCGGACCGGAGTTCAGCCTTGCCGACGCGTCGTTCGCCCCGCGGATGATCGTCCTCGGGCGACTGGGCTTCGAGTTCGAACCGGCCCTGGCACCGGTGCAGGCCTGGCTCGACCGTGTGCGGACCCGTCCGAGCGTCCGCGCGCTCGGGCTGTAGCACCGCGGCGCAGCTCCGGGATCGCCGGGCGCGTTGCGGGGTTGTAGCCGGTCCGCTATCAGGAATCATTCCTGACGGTGTGGTCGGGCGAGGGACCGATGGCATGTGAAGCGCCGGTACGTCGGCGTGCCACGAAGCAGCTCGAGCTCGTTCTCGCCGCCGTGCGATCGGCGCGCGAGCACCCGACTGCCGAAGAGGTGCACCGACGGGTCCGCAGTACGCTGCCGTCGGTCAGCCTCGGTACCGTGTACCGCAACCTGCAGCGGCTGGTCGGCGACGGTGCGATCGGGATGGCGCAGGTCGGCTCACGCGTCGCCCGCTTCGATCCGACGCCGGAGGTCCACGATCATTTCGTCTGCGAGGTGTGCGGGCGGATCGACGATCTACCGCGCGTCGCGCCGGTGGTCGACCTCGGGAACCTGCGGCGTCAGGGGCACGAGGTCACGGCGCAGGCGGTCGTCCTCTACGGTCGTTGCGCCGCGTGCCGCGGAGGACACTGATGCTGCCCGAGGTGATTCCGCTCTTCCCATTGCCCAACGTCGTCCTCTTCCCGAACATGCCGCTGCCGCTGCACATCTTCGAGCCCCGTTACCGCGCCATGGTCCGCGATGCGGCGCGCGGCGCCCGCGTCATCGGCATGGTGCTGCTGCGCGGGGAGTGGCAGGGGGAGTACCACGGCCGCCCGCCGATCTTTCCAGTCGGCACCGCGGGGGAGATGGTGCGCATGGAGGAGCTGCCCGACGGGCGGTTCAACATCGTCCTGCGGGGACTCCGCGAGTACCGCATCGAGCGGGAGCTCGAGGCCGACACGCTCTACCGGCAGGCGGTGGTGGAGGCCGTGGTGCCGACGCCCGAAGGACTGGTGCCGGGAACGCGGGACGCGATCGGCGCCCTGGTCCGACGGTACCTCGAGCGCAGCGGTCGCGGTGCCCAGCCGGCCGCGTTCGCCACCGACGTCGACGACGAGGTGTTCGTCAATTTCTTCGCTCAACACCTCGACCTGGCCCCCCTCGAGAAACAGGCTCTCCTGGAGGCCGCGAGCCTCGCGCAGCGCGCGGCGCGGTTGCGCGACGTGCTCGAGTTCACGCTCGAGGAGCTGCGCGTCCATCCCGGCATGCAGTCGCAACGCACCCACTGATGCGGCATCTCGCGTGGCCGATCCTGTTCTCTTTGTTGGCCGTCACATCGCCCGGCGCCTTCGCACGGGAACTGCCGGCCTCCTTTGCGCCCGTGCTGAAGAAGGTCCTGCCCTCGGTCGTGAGCATCGCCGGGGCGGGTCGGGACGACGACGCCAGCGAGCCGGCGACGGTGCAGGAGTTGATGCGGCGTCAGACGGGCGATCTCCCCCACCCGCGCAGCCTCGGCTCGGGATTCATCCTCACCGCGGACGGCGACATCGTGACCAACCATCACGTCGTCCAGGGCAACGACCGGGTACGGGTCCGTCTGTCCGCGGACGAGGAGTACGAGGCGCGGGTGATCGGGTCCGACGAGCGGACCGACCTCGCCCTGCTGCGCATCTCCGCCGCCCGGCCGCTGCCGACGTTGCCCCTGGGCGACTCGGATGCGCTCGAGGTGGGAGACTGGGTCCTTGCGCTCGGCAATCCGTTCGCCATCGGCGGTGTCGCCAGCGCGGGCATCATCGGTGCGAAGGGACGCTGGCTCGGCATCAGCGCCGCGGACGACGTTCTCGAGACCGATGCCCCGGTGAGCCCACTGTGCTCGGGGGGCCCGCTCGTGGACGTCGAGGGACGCGTGGTGGGCGTGACCGTTGCGGCACTCACCCCCGCCGGCACGGCAGCAGCCAACGGTCTGGCGATCCCGATCAACCTCGCGGGGGCCGTGATCGCGCAGCTGCGCGAGCGCGGTCGCGTGGTCCGTGGATCGGTCGGCGTGACCCTCCAGCCGGTGACACCCGAGCTGGCGCTGTCGTTCGGTCTGCCGGCGGCAGAAGGGGCGCTGGTGGCGGATCTCGACGAGGATGGAGCGGCGGCACGGGCGGGCATCCAGCGGGGAGACGTCATCGTCCGGTGGGGCACGACGACCGTCACCCGACCGCGCGAGCTGCTGACGCTGATCGCGGCCACGCCGCCGGGCACGGTGGTTCCGGTCACGCTCCGCCGCGACGGCAAGGAGCGCACCGTCGAGGTGACGGTCGGTGACGTGCCGCGAGGCGCCGAGGAACCGGAGCCCGAGAAGCCCGCCGCCGACGCCGGCACCCGGGAATGGGGATTCGCCGTCCGGCCGCTGAGTGATCGCGAGGCACGTCGCCGCGGGCTCAAACCCGGAACCGGGATGACCATCGTCGACGTGGAGGAGCTCACGCCTGCGGACGACGCCGGCCTCGAGCCCGGCGACATCGTCGTGCAGGTGAACCGGGTGCCCGTGCACACGATGGCGGAGATCAAGAAGGCGCTGGCGACGAAACCGGACCACGCCCTGCTCCTCGTCCGCCGCGGTACCGCCTCGATCTACGTCGAGCTGGAACGCTAGGACCGCCCGCCTGGCAGCTGCCCGCCGCGGGTGGTAGGTTCCGTCGATGCCCGTCGCCCGTCGTCGCCTGTCCCTGCTCGAGCGCCTCTACGTGCCGGAGGTCCTCCGGGGCCTCGGCGTCACCACCCGACATTTCGCCCGCAATCTGACCCTCCACACGTTGCACCTGTTCGGGATCGCCCGTGACAAACGAGCCTCGGTGACGACGCAGTATCCCGAGGAGCGGAAGGTCTACGGGATCGGCTACCGCGGTGCGCACCGGCTGACGCTCAAGCCGGACGGCTCCGTGCGCTGCACGTCATGCTTCCTGTGTGCGACCGCGTGCCCGGCCAAGTGCATCAACATCGAGGCTGGGGAGCATCCCGACCCGACGGTCGAGAAGTACCCCGTGCGCTACGAGATCGACACGCTCCAGTGCATCTACTGTGGCATGTGCGTGGAGGCGTGTCCGTGCGATGCCATTCGCATGGATACCTACGTGCACCCGCGCATCTGGGGGTACGACCGCATCGACTTCATCGAGACGAAGCAGACCCTGATGGAGCGCTCCCGCGTCGTGCAGACGCGCGGTCGGGACGCCCTGATGAGCGACCTGCAGCAGGCCTACCGCGACGAGGAGGAGGCGGCCGGGCGGTGATCCTGCTCGCGCTGTGGCGCCGCGGCCTCCTGCGCCGGGCCGACGGCGAGAAGGTCCGCTACCTCCTGGGTCGGGATCCCGATCCGTTGGCCCTCTCGCGTCGGTATCCCCTGTGGCGCATACTGCTCCGACCGCGGCTGCTCGGATCGCCGCGGGCGGCCGCCGCCGCGGCGGCCTGGCTCGAATACCGCATGAATCTCTTCGACGGCATCGAGGGCTGACATGGCGAAGACCTACAAGGAGATCATGGACGAGGCACGGCGCATCGTGCCCGAGGTGTCCCCCGACGAGGTGAAGCGCCGGCTCGACAACGCCCAACATCCCGTGGTGCTGGACGTCCGCGAGCGTGACGAAGTCCGCCAGGGCTTCATCCCCGGCTCGATCTCCGTGCCGCGCGGCTTCCTCGAGATGCAGGTCGAGGAGAAGGCACCCGACAAGAATGCCCCGATCGTCGCCTACTGCGCCGGGGGCACGCGCTCACTCCTGGCTGGCCGCATCCTGAAGGAGCTCGGCTACACCGACGTCGTGTCGATGCGGGGCGGCTTCAACGCGTGGAAGAACCAGGGTCTGCCCGTCGACGAGCCGGTGCAGTTCTCCGCCGAGCAGCAGATCCGCTACAGCCGCCATTTCCTCCTGCCCGAGGTCGGGGAAGCCGGGCAGGCGAAGCTGCTGGCGTCCAAGGTCCTCCTGATCGGCGCCGGTGGCCTCGGCTCGCCGGCTGCGCTCTATCTCGCGGCGGCGGGCGTCGGGACGCTCGGCATCGTCGACATGGACGTCGTCGACCTCTCCAACCTGCAGCGCCAGATCCTGCACACGAACGACCGCATCGGCATGCCGAAGGTCGAATCGGCGCGGAAGACGATCAACGCGCTCAACCCGGACGTCAAGGTGATCGAGTATCGCGAGCGGTTGTCGTCGGAGAACGCGCTGGAGATATTCCGGCAGTTCGACGTGATCGTGAACGGCTGCGACAACTTCCCCACGCGGTATCTCGCGAACGACGCGTGCGTCTTCCTCGGCAAGCCGCTGGTCGACGGGGCGATCTGGCAATTCGAAGGACAGGCGACGGTGTTCCACCCGCCCGCGGGACCCTGCTACCGCTGCCTCTTCCCCGAGCCGCCGCCGCCTGGAGCGGTCCCGTCGTGCGCCGAGGCCGGGGTGCTCGGCGTGCTGCCCGGCCTCGTGGGGAGCGTGCAGGCGCTCGAGACGATCAAGATCCTCCTCGGGCAGGGGCGGACGCTGCTTGGGCGCATGATGCACTTCGATACGCTTTCGGCAGAGGTCCGGATCCTCAAGCTGCGACGGGATCCGAACTGCGTCGTCTGCGGTGAACATCCCACCGTGCGCACGCTGATCGACTACGAGGTCTTCTGCGGCTTCGGGGGCGGCGACGAAGCCGCTCACAGCGACAAGCCGGCGGCCTGACCCTCAACGCGTGAAGCGGGCATAGTAGGTTCCCGCACGCGCGTACTTGCGTTCGAACTTCGACACGGGTCGCGGCGGCGGCTCGGCGGAGGAATCGAGCAGCAGACCGGCGCCACGGAGTGCCGCGCTCATGCCGGCGAACAGCGCCGGGACGTCGGTGGCGACGTGCACGACGCCGTCGCTGCGCAACGTCCGTGTGAGGTCCGCGGCGAATCCGTCCGTGAAGAGACGTCGGGGGCGGTGGCGGTTCTTGGGCCACGGATCCGGGAAGTAGGCGTGATACGCCGTGACCGACCCGGGTGGGACGAGGTTGGCGATCACGCACCGCGCGTCGGCGCGCACGACCCGGAGGTTCCGGAGGCCACGCGCCGCGGCCGCCGCGGCGATCGCCTCCGCTCCGAGGGGTTCGATGCCGAGGAAGTTGTGATGCGGCCGGGCCGCGGCGTTGTACAGGAGGACGTCGCCACGGCCGGGTCCGACCTCGACCTCGACCGGTGCATCGTTGCCGAAGACGGCGGCCCAGAGGACGGGCTCCATGGCTCCTAGGCAGGGGAAGGGGCGACCGCAGGGGTGGACGGGCCGTCAGCGAGAAAGTCGAGCAGCCAGCGGTTCACCACCTCGGGTTGCTCCTGCTGCACCCAATGGCCGCAGAGCGGGACATAGCGGACCTCGAACGGTCCGTCGAAGAGCGGCTCCATGCCGAGCGTGAGCTCCTTCCCCAGCGCGACGTCCTGTTCGCCCCATATCAGCAGCGTCGGCGCCGCGATGCGGGGCCAGTCCGCGAGGGTCGTGCGCGCCGCCGGGAGGGGGCGGTTGCCCCAGACGAACCGGCGGAGCCAGTCGGGAAGTGCCGCGGCGATCTCGGGACCGCGGAACGCGGCCCGGTAGTAGTTGACGGCGGCCCGCAGGGCCCCGGGACGACTCGCCGCCGTGCGAAGGATCGCGATGTCCGCCTCGGTGATGGCATCCTGACGCACGGCCGACCCACGGATCACGTTGCCCACGAGCCAGGCGTGGCCGGCGCCGAGGAGCGTCTCCGGAAGCCATGGCAGCTGGAAGAAGAACATGTACCAGCTGCGACCCATCTGCTGCAGGTTGCCCCGCACCTGCTGCTGGAAGATCGCCGGATGGGGGCAGTTCATGACGACGAGCCGTCGCGTCACCTCGGGATGGTCCATCGCCAGGCTCCAGGCGACGGCACCGCCCCAGTCGTGACCGACGATCGCGGCATCGCGCTCGCCGAACGCGTCGATCAGTCCGCGAACGTCGGCAACCAGCTCCGACAGGGCATAGGCGGACACCGCAGCGGGCTTGTCGCTGTCGCCATAGCCCCGGAGATCGGGCGCGACGACGCGGAAGTGCGGCGCCAGCGCGGCCAGCTGATGGCGCCACGAGTGCCAGGACTCGGGAAATCCGTGCAGGAGGATGACGAGCGGTCCGTTGCCGTCGACGGCGCAGTGGAGGCGGATACCGTTCGTCGGGACCATGCGGAACTCCAGGGGCATCGTGCGGTCGATAGCGGGGCCCCTCCGACGCGTCAATGTGCGAGGCGCGAGGGCTGGCGTCGCCGGGCGGCGCCGGCTAGAACCCGGCGCCGAGAGGGGGGCGTCATGGCATTCGAGTTCGTCACCTACGAGAAGAAGGGGCACGTCGCGGTCATCACCATCAACCGCCCGACGGTGATGAACGCGCTCCATCCGGCCGCCAACGAGGAACTCGCCGACGCGTGGGACGACTTCGCGGCCGATCCGGAGCTGCGCGTCGCCATCCTCACCGGCACCGGCGAGAAGGCGTTCTCGGCCGGAAACGACCTCAAATGGACGGCGCAGCACGGGATGCCGAAGCTCCCGCGCGGCGGTTTCGGCGGCATCACCGCGCGCTTCGATCTGTGGAAGCCCACCATCGCCGCGGTCAACGGGCTCGCGCTGGGGGGTGGGCTCGAGATCGCCATCGCCTGTGACATCGTCATCGCGGCGGACCACGCCACGCTCGGCCTTCCGGAGCCTCGGGTGGGGCTCATGGCCGCCGCCGGCGGGGTCCATCGCCTCCCGCGCATGATCCCGCTCAAGCTGGCGATGGGAATGATCCTGAGCGGCAAGCCGATCACCGCGGCGGAGGCCTACCGCGTCGGCCTCGTCAACGAGGTCGTGCCGCTGGCGCAGCTCATGCCGACGGCGGAGCGCTGGGCGGCGACGATCGTCGAGTGCGCGCCCCTCTCGCTGCAGGCGAGCAAGCAGAGCGCCCTGGAAGGGCTCGGGCGTCCGCTGACCGAAGCGCTCACCGGAAACTACGAGCGCGTGCGCGCGCTGTTCTCCAGCGAGGACCTGGTCGAAGGACCGCGCGCCTTCGCGGAGAAGCGCAAGCCCGTGTGGAAGGGCCGCTGACGGACGACTACTCGCCCTTGGCGCGCGAGAGGTAGGCGCCGGTCTCCGTGTCCACGCGGATGACGTCGCCCTCGGTGATGAAGTTGGGCACCCCGACGACCAGGCCCGTCTCGACGGTGGCGGGCTTGAGCACGTTGGTGACGGTCGCGGTCTTGAGGCCGGGAGCCGTCTCGACCACCTTCAGGTCCACCGTCTTCGGCAGCTCGACGCCCATCGGCGTCCCTTCGTAGAACTCGACCGAGATGCGGGAGTTCGCGATCAGGTACTTCACGGCGTCACCGAGTTGATCGGCGTCGAGCGCGATCTGCTCGAAGGTCTCGGTGTTCATGAAGTGGTAGAACCCGTCGCCCGCGTAGAGGTACTCCATCTCGTGCTGCTCGAAGGTGACGCGCTCGACCTTGTCCTCCGACCGGAACCGATGCTCGGTCTGGGTGCCCGCCTTCAGGTTGCGCAGCTTCGTCTGCACCATGCCGCGCCAGTTTCCCGGCGTGACGTGGACGACGTTCATGACCCGCCACAGCTCGTTCTGGTGCTGGACGATCATGCCCGCGCGGAGCTGCGTGGCTGGAATCAGCGGCATGGCGGGGAAGGCGATAGCATCCGTCTCCGGAGCACGCAATGCGACGCGGCTACGACGGCTTGGGGGCCATCACCACGAGGAGGGCCAGGCGACCGGGGCCCGGGTTCGACACGGCGTGGTCCTCACCGGCGGGCGCGCAGGCGAGATCGCCGGGGCCGACGTCGCGCTCGTCGGTGCCGACGCGGATGCGGCCGCGTCCTTCCAGGACGTAATACAGCTTGTCGCCGACGGCGTGGCGATGCCCCGCCTGCGCCTGTCCCGGTTCGAGGCCGTAGACGTCGCAGAACAGGTTCGCCGTGTCGACGAGGTTCGTCTTGCGCATCTTGTCGGCCGCGAACGCGGTCAGTGACGGAACGTGGCGAAAGCGCTCCATGGACAACCTCCTGGAGGATGATCAGCGGCCGAGGCGCAGCCCGACCCAGATCGTCCACACGGCGAGTCCGAGGCCGAGCCATGCCGCACCGCGGAGACGGCGCATCATGCCGGCGAGCTGCGCGGCGTCGATCGGCAGGCGTCCCATTTCCGCGCGGACGATGCGATGGGCGATGCCGAACGACACGTAGGTTCCGACCATCACGAGCGCGAACGTGAGCGAGAGCTTTCCGACGAGCGGCCACAGGAGCCGGGCGTAATCGCCGCCCATGGACGCCTTCAGGTCGGTGAGCGCCGACGCGCCGGTGACCACGAGCACGCCCAGCGCACCGACCGAGAGGACGTTGTAGGGGCGCAATCCGCGCGCCAGGAGCCGACGCTGCAGCGCGGGATCGTTCTCGGCCGCGACGGTGGGCAGGAAGACGGCCGCGAGGTCGAGCGTGGTTCCTGCGTACACGGCGACCGCGAGGACGTGGACGAGGCGGGTGAGGGCGTCCATGTGACCGGGCCCCGCTATCGGGGGGCGCGCTGCATTGCAACCAGAGCCCGTCGCTTTGACAGGGTACCGGGCGGGCGGTAGATCACCCGGCAGAGCATGCCGAAGCCGATCCACCTTCCGGAGCCGCGCATGGCCACCTCGGGTGACGAGGCGCTGATCGCCGAGGCCGTGGTCGTCACGCGCCTCGATCGCGCCATTGGCTGGGCGCGCAAGTACTCGATCTTCCCGTACCCGTTCGCGACCGCCTGCTGCGCGATGGAGTACATGTCGCTGTCGATGTCGCCGTACGACATCGATCGCTTCGGGGCGTTGCTGCCGCGCTTCACGCCGCGCCAGGCGGACCTGCTGATGGTCATCGGCACGGTCACGATGCGACAGGCACCGATCCTGAAGCGCGTGTACGATCAGATGGCCGAGCCGAAGTGGGTGATGGCGTTCGGTGCCTGCGCGTCGACTGGCGGCTTCTACGACAACTACGCGACGCTCCCCGGGATCGACCGCGTCGTACCCGTCGACGTCTACGTTCCCGGCTGCCCGCCGCGGCCCGAGGTCGTGCTCGACGGACTGATGGCGCTGCAGCGTAAGATCCAGCAGCAGAAGCAGCTGCTGCACAGCGGCGACGCCGCGGCGCAGCGCGCCTGAGGCCCGCCGCATGGCCGAGCCGCTCCTGCTGCGCAACCGGGTCGTCCCGGATCTCCGGAAGCTGGAGGTCTATCGTGCGCAGGGAGGCTACCGCGCCGCCTCGACCGCGCTCACGCAGCAGACGCCGGAGCAGCTCATCGATCTGGTGAAGGCCTCGAACCTCCGCGGGCGCGGCGGCGCCGGTTTCCCCACCGGCATGAAGTGGGGCTTCCTGCCGAAGCAGACGGAAAAGCCCGTCTACCTCTGCGTGAACGCCGACGAGAGCGAGCCGGGAACGTTCAAGGACCGCGAGATCATGGAGGACAACCCGCACCTCCTGATCGAGGGCGTGCTCATCACGGCCTTCGCGATCCGGTGCCACACCGCGTACATCTACATGCGCGGCGAGTTCGCGAACGTCCATCGAACGTCTCGAGAGCGCCGTCGCCGAGGCGCGCGCGGCCGGCATCATCGGGAAGAACATCCTCGGCACCGGCTTCGACCTCGACGTCTGGGTGCACCGCGGTGCCGGCGCCTACATCTGCGGCGAAGAGACCGGGCTGATCGAATCGCTCGAGGGCAAGCGCGCCTATCCGCGCGTCAAGCCGCCGTTCCCGGCGACGCACGGCCTCTTCGGGTGTCCGACCATCGTGAACAACGTCGAGACGCTCGCGTGCGTGCCGCTGATCGTCGAACGCGGCGCGGAGTGGTTCAAGGGCATCGGACCGGAGTCGAGCCCCGGCCCGAAGCTCTACTGCGTCTCGCGGCCACGTCGAGCGGCCGGGCGTCTTCGAGCTGCCGATGGGCACCTCGCTCCGCGAGATCATCTACGAGCACGCCGGCGGCATCCCGAACGGCCGCGCCCTGAAGGCCGTCATTCCCGGCGGCGCGTCGATGCCGATCTTCACCGCCGGACGAGATCGACGTCGCGATGGACATGGACTCGGTGCAGAAGGCGGGCTCGTTCCTCGGCTCGGCGGGCATCATGGTGATGGACGACACCGTCTGCATGGTGTGGGTCGCGCTGATCCTCGAGCGCTTCTTCCACCACGAGTCGTGCGGACAGTGCACCCCCTGCCGCGAGGGCACCGGCTGGCTCCATCGCGTGCTCGAGCGACCTCGAGAGCGGCGAGGGAACGGCGAGCGACGTCGATCTGCTGCTCAACATCGCCAACAACATGCATGGGCAACACCATCTGCGCGCTGGCCGACGCGGCGGCCATGCCGGTCGCGCGCCCTGGTCACCAAGTTCCGCGCCGAGTTCGACGCGCACGTCACGCTCGGCCGCTGCCCGCTCCGGTCGCCCGCGGAGCCTCCTCGCGCCCATGCCGACGGTCGAGATCGACGGCCGCACGATCGAGGTCGAGGACGGCACCACCGTCATCCAGCGCCGCGGAGCGTCTCGGCATCGAGATCCCGCACTACTGCTGGCACCCGGGGCTCTCGATCGCCGGCAACTGCCGCATGTGCCTGGTCGAGATCGAGAAGTCGCCGAAGCTGCAGATCGCCTGCAACACCCGCGTCACCGACGGCATGGTCGTCGCACGCGAACAGCGAGAAGACGAAGCTCGCGCAGCGCGCGGTGCTCGAGTTCCTGCTGCTCAACCACCCGATCGACTGCCCGATCTGCGACCAGGCCGGCGAGTGCAAGCTGCAAGAGTACTACATGGACTACGACCGCGCAGCGCAGCCGCGATCGCGCTGCCCGACAAGGTGCACAAGCGCAAGGCGATCCCGATCGGCCCGCTCGTCATGCTCGACCAGGAGCGCTGCATCCTCTGCTCGCGCTGCATCCGCTTCTGCGAGGAGGTCACGAAGACCAACGAGCTCGCGTTCTTCGAGCGCGGCAACCACGTGCGAGCTCGACGTCGCGCCGGGCAAGACGCTCGACAATCCCTACTCGATGAACGTCATCGACATCTGCCCGGTGGGCGCGCTCACCAGCCGCGACTTCCGCTTCCGCGCCCGCGTCTGGTACCTCGAGCGGACACGACACCGTCTGCGGCGGCTGCGCCAACGGCTGCAACGTCGAGCTGTACCATCGCGAGGGGCAGCTCTATCGCTTCCGTCCCCCGCCACAACGACGACGTGAACGGCTACTGGATGTGCGATGCCGGACGCCTCTCGCTGCACCAGCTCCAGGGCGAGGGGCGGCTCATGCAGGCGCTGGTCCGTGGCGAGGAGCGCTTCGCTCCGACCGCGTGGAACGTGGCCGTGGCGACGGCCGCCGCCGGACTGGACGAGCGGGCCCGCGCTGGTGGGGCGGGCGCGGTCGGGATCATCGTGTCGGCGCAGGCGTCGAACGAGGAGATCGCGATGACGCGCCGACTGGCGACGGCGTTGCACGCCACGGTCGCGGCGATCAGCTGGTCGCCGGCCGACGCGACCGGCGACGACTTCCTGGTCAAGGCCGACAAGAATCCGAACACCGCGGGGCTCCGTTTGCAGGGGCTCCCGGCCGGCGATGGCGTCGATCGGCTCCTCGAGGCCGCCGCCCGCGGCGAGCTGCAGGCGCTCGTGCTGCGTGCGGACCGACCTGACGCGTTGGCGGGCGCCGGCCGTGGCGACGGCGGCGCTGGAGCGCGTGCCGTATCTGGTGGTGCTGGACAGCGATCTCCACGAGGTGGAGGAGTTCGCCACCGTCGTGCTGCCGATCGGCACCTACGCCGAGATGGACGGCACGTTCACGAATCACGCCGGACGGGTGCAACGCATCCGGCGCGCCGTGGCGCCGCCCGGGGAGGCGCGGCCCGGATGGCGTGCGCTGGGCGAGCTCGCTGCGCTGGTCGATGGCGGGGCGCCACCGGAGAGCGCCGCGGCCGTGTTCGACCTTCTGGTCGGCGAGGGGGCGCCATTCCGCGGTCTCACCTGGTCCGGTGTCGGCGAGCTCGGGCAGGTCGCGGGGTCGTAGCGTCGCCGTCGGCGACCTGTAGATAGCAGAGCACCAGGCCTCGCCACGTGCCGAAGCGCGCGACGGCGCGCGTGATCGATGCGCGGGTGGGGTGCGGGCCGGCCCATCCGCTGCGACGCGCCCAGGCGATCGTCGTCTCGTCGATGACCGGATGGCCGTACCGCCCGAGGAGAAGCAGCAGCAGGTCGGACGCCGTGGGCCCGGCCCCGGGAAGCCGAGCGATCGCCCGCGCGACACGCGCGCGGTCGCGCGCGCCCCGCTCGAGGCCACGCGCGTGTGCCGTGGCGGCGACGGCGATCACGCCGCGCGCACGCCGGCCGAGGCCGATGTCGTCCCGGAGCGTGCGGATGCCAGCGCCCGCCAGCTCGGCCGGTGTCGGGAATGCCCGAAGGCGCGGGGCGGATGGACAGCGCACGCCGAGCCGACAGAGCGCCATGAGCGAAGGGCTCGGATGGGAGGGATGCACCTCCGGGGCGGCGATGACGTGGACCACGTCCTCGAACAGGCTCGTTCCGCGCAGCAGATGGCCGCCGCCCGTCCGGGCGAGCGGTCGCAACGTCGGCTCGCGCCGGCAGAGCGCGTAGAAGGGTCGAGATCCTCGTCGAGGCGGAGCGCACGGCGGATCCTCGCCGCCTCCGGGGCGATGACTTCCGCCTGATCGGCGTGCCGGCCGACGAGCCGCAGGGTCACCCCCCCCGTGCGCGGGACGGATCTCGAGCAACCGGACGTGGCCGTCGGTTCCGCGCTGGGCGCGTCGCAGGACCGCTCGCGAGCCCTCCTGCCACGTCCATGGCGGACGTGGCACCGGCCCCTGCGAGCGGACCGTGGCCCGGAGGTCGAACGGGCCCGTCGCCGGGAGAAACATCTCCGCCGTTGGGTGACGCACGCGGAATCACGCATAGCAGGAAGCGATCGCCGTCGGCGCGTTGACTCGCGCGCGAGCCGGCGCCCATAATGCGCCGGCCTCCCGGGAGTCTTCATGCGACCCACCGACCAGCTCCATCGCAGCGCCCTGGCCGCCCACGCCGATCGGCTCGCGCGGCACCTCCGCGGCGACATGCCCGCGGACCAGTGGCGACCCGTCCGCCTCTCGTACGGCCTCTACTACCAGCTCGATCACACGAGCCACATGCAGCGCATCAAGGTCCCGGGCGGCCTGGTGAGCGCCGAGCAGGTGGAGGCGCTGGCCGAGGTGACCGATCGCTACGGACGGGGCATCGCGCACGTGACCACCCGCCAGGACATCCAGATCCACTGGGTGCCGGTCGAAGAGATCATCGACATGTACGAGCGCCTCCACGCGGTCGGCATCACCAACCGCGGGGCGTGCGCCGACAGCGTCCGCAACGTCACCGCCTGCCCGTACGCGGGCGTGTCGCCGCACGAGCCCTTCGACGTCACGCCCTACTGCCTCGCGATCCACGAGTACTTCCTCTTCAACCCGCTGAACCTCACGCTGCCGCGCAAGTTCAAGATCGCGGTCGAGGGCTGCCCCGAGGACTGCGCGCAGGCGCCGATCAACGACATCGGCCTGTACGCGAAGATGCGCGACGGCGTGCGCGGATTCGCGCTGCACGCGGGCGGCGGACTCGGATCGCAGCCGTTCCTCGCGAAGCCGATCCGCGACTTCGTGCCCGCCGACGACGTCCTCGTGTGGTGCGAGGCGATCGTGCGGGTGCAGCACCGGCACGGCGAGCGGGCGAACCGGCACAAGGCGCGCATGAAGTACGTCGTGCAGAAGATGGGGCTCGACCGCTTCACCGCCACGGTCGAGGCCGAGGTGGCGCGGGTCGAATCCGAGCGGGGTGCCGAGCTTCGCGACGAGGTGCGGCAGATGGTGGAGGAGTACGTCGTCCCACCAGCGGCAGCCGCTCCGCCACAGGTCGAGTCGCCGCTGCCGACCTTCTCGCACTGGCAACGGACGAACACGCGTCCACAGCGACAGCCGAAGTTCCGCACCGCGCTCGTGCAGCTGCCGCTCGGCGATCTCAGCAGCGCCCAGCTGCGGACGCTGGCGGCCCTCGCGCGGGAGTTCGGCAACGGTACCTTGCGGATGACGAACGACCAGAACTTCGTCCTCCCGTGGGTGTCCGAGCCCGCGCTGCCCGCGTTGCACCGGCGGCTCGTCGCCGCCGACCTCGGCAACGCCGACGTCGGCACGGTCGACGACGTCGTGTCCTGCCCGGGGATGGACTACTGCTCGCTCGCGATCACCCGCTCGATGGGTATGGCCGAGCGGCTGCGCGCCCACCTGTTGGACGATCCCTCCACGGGCAATGGTTTCGCGGCCCGACTCGGGCCGTTCACGGTGAAGATCAGCGGCTGCCCGAACTCGTGCGGTCAGCACCACATCGGCGACGTCGGCCTCACCGGACACTCGGTCACGGGCGAGGACGGGCTGCAGCGGCCATTCTATTCCATCCTCGTCGGCGGATCGGTCGGTGAGGGGCGGGCGCGGATCGGCAAGCGACTCGGTCGGTTCGCCGAAGAGGACGCGCCGGCGGCGATCGCGGCGGTGGTGCGCTTCTACGAGCGCGAGCGTACGCTACAGGAGACGTTCCCGGCCTTCGTCGACCGGGTCGGCCTCCCGCGTCTCGGCGAGATCGCGACGGCGGCGCTGGCATGAGCGAGCCCGTCGGCGACCCGCCGGCGGAGACCCCGGTCGATCGCTATTACCGGGGCGTCATCGTCCGCGTGTACTACGGCAGCGAGAGCGGTACGCTGCGGAGCGATGCCACGGGGCGCGAGTACCCGTTCAAGTTCCCGTTCGTCGAGGTGCGGGGCCCGATCCCGCGCATCGACGCCCTGCGCGAGGGGATGGTGGTGGGCTTCGACCTCAGCCGCAGCTCACGCGGAGTCCTGGTGAGCGTGATCCATCCGCTCGAGTAGGGGCGCTCAGAGCGGCAGGGAGGTCCGGAAGAGGACGAGTCGTCCGAGGATCTCGCCCATCATGACCGCCAGCGTCGCCACGTAGAACAATCCCGTGGCGGCCATCGTCTGGGGGATCAGCAGCGTGCGGTGGATCATGAACGCCATGACGAGCGCCGCCGCCGGACCGAGAAGGACGCGCAGCGCCAGGAGTGTGCCGTGGTCGTGCCAGAGCGTGGTGACGGCCGCGGCTCCCGGACCCTGCGTGAGCGCGAGCGCACCAACCACGAGCACGCCGGCGACGAGCTGCAGGAGCAGAACGCCGACGAAGTAACGCAGCAGCCGGCGCAACGGCTCGATGGAGAGGCCGAGATCGATCAGATACCAGTGGCCGAGGAGCATCCCGACCGCGACGGCGCCGAGGACGAGGGCGCTGGCGACGAATCCGACGGGATAGACCAGCGTGGTGAGCGACACGAGCGGCCCGGGGCGATACGCCGTCGCGCTGGCGCAGAGGGCTGCGAGGCCGAACGCGAGCGATGCGAGGAAGGTGCGAGCCCGACGCGGGCCGGAATCGCCCCACAGCGTCGCGAGATAGGCGGCGCTGAGCGCCACGAAGGCGCCCCACAGGACCAGACGCACGATCTGCCCGGAGCCGGGGGAGCCGACGCGGACCGCCAGGGCGACGGCGCCGGCGAGATACAGCACGCCGAAGGCGACGAAAACGCCGGCGCTGGACTTGTAGAACCCGCGCTCGAGCATCGCGAACGGCGGGACCGCCAGGGCGATCATGCCGCCGACGGCAAGCTGGCCGAACACCAGAAGGAAGCACTCACTGAATCGGGTCACGCGCCGGTGTCCTAGTCGACGGCGCGGGGGGCAGCAACCGGTGGGGCGTGCGGCACGCGTGCCCGCACGCCCTCCCGTGTTCTGCCGCGGGCCCGGTCACGCTCGTCGCGTGCCGGGCCCTGTCGACACCTTCGGCTCAGCCACCACGCCGCTGAGTCGGCGGGGGCGGCGGGGGCGGCGGCGGCGGCGGGGGCGGTGGCGGTGCCACCTCACGCATCGGGTCGCAGATCAGGTGCCCGAGGAGCGCGCCGAGCGCGCCGCCGCCGACGATGCCGCCGGCGATCGCTCCGCCGCGTGCGCCGTTCGACGGATCGTCCATCACGTTGTTCGTGACGACACCTCCGGTGATGCCACCGACTGCCGCACCGAGGATGCCGCCGCCGACGGCGCAGGAACCCCACTCGCGGTCGCGGAAGTTGGCACAGCCGGCCAGGCTCATCGAGATCAGGACCGCGATCGCAGATTGCTTGAATGCCCGCATGCACCCCCCTCGGCGGAAAGAAGTAGCCCTGCGGTACCCAAAAGCCGGGAAGCAGTCAAGGTCTTGGGGCTGCTTGCGACGCCGGCTTGACACCCCGGGGGGCTGTCCATCTAATGCGCGCCGGAGGATTCTCGATGCGCGGACTCTGGTTGCTGCTCGTTCCCGTGGCCCTGCTCGCGGGGTGTGATCGTGCGAAGGACGTCGCCGAGTTGAAGGACGGTCAGGCGAAGATCCTGGCCAAGCTGACGGACCTCGAAAAGGCCGTGCAGCAGGTGAAGGTGGCGGCGCCGGCCGCGGCGGCCCAGAGTCCGGATCCGAACAAGGTCTATACGATCCCCGTCGGAAGCTCTCCCACGCGTGGGCCGCGGGAGGCGAAGGTCACCCTGGTCGAATTCGCCGACTACCAGTGTCCGTTCTGTGCCCAGACCACGCCGTTGGTCGACCAGGTCCTGCAGGCGTATCCGAAGGACGTGAATTTCGTCTTCAAGAACTTCCCGCTCCCCGCGACGATGCACCCGAACGCGATGCCCGCGGCGAAGGCCGCGGTGGCGGCGGGAAAGCAGGGCAAGTACTGGGAGATGCACGACATCCTGTTCAAGAACTCGCGCGCGCTGGGGATGGACCAGATCAAGGGATACGCTGGAGAGATCGGGCTCGACGTGCCCAAGTGGGAGTCCGACTTCAACTCGCCCGCGGTGCAGGCGCAAGTGGATCAGGAGCTGGCCGATGGCCGCTCCGCCGGCGTGCGCGGCACCCCGACGTTCTTCATCAACGGCAAGGTGGCGCAGGGCCGCAGCATCGAGGCGTTCAAGCAGCAGATCGACGCCGCCCTCGGCGCCAAGGGCGGTCCCACGGGCGGATGATCTCCCGGAGCGCGCGGCGGGTCGTCGCCGCGGCGCTGCTGGGGACGATCGCCGTCGCCGACGGCTGCGCGACCGTCCCGTACACGAACCGGTCGCAGCTGATCCTCGTCTCGCAGGGGGACGAGATGCGGCTCGGCACGCAGGCGTTCCAGCGGGTGGTGGCGAAGAGCACGCTGGACAAGGATCCGGCGATCGTCGACGAGGTCGAAGAGGTCGGCCGGCGTCTGGCGGGCGCGGCCGACGCCCCGCAGTTCCGCTGGCAGTTCGTCGTCATCGCCGCCAACGAGCAGAACGCCTTCTGTCTTCCCGGTGGGAAGGTCGCCGTGTACACGGGAATCCTCCCGGTGGCGGCCACGACCACCGGCCTCGCGGTCGTGCTCGGGCACGAGATCGCGCATGCGCTGGCGCGACACGGCGCGGAGCGGATGAGCCAGAACATGGCGGCGGAGCTGGGCGGCGCCGCGCTGTCCGTGCTCGCGGGGACCTCGGCATACGGCGGCGCCATCATGAGCGCCTACGGGCTCGGGACGCAGGTCGGTGTCTTGCTGCCGTACAGTCGGACGCACGAGTCCGAAGCCGATCACATCGGGCTCATTCTCATGGCGAAGGCCGGCTACGACCCGCGCGAGGCGATCGTCTTCTGGAAACGGATGGCGCGTGCGAGCCACGGCGCGGGTTCACCGGAGTTCCTCTCCACGCATCCGGGGCACGACACGCGTGAACAGCAGATCGAATCGTGGCTGCCAGAAGCGATGCGATACTATGACGCTGCGTCGCGTGCGCCCGACGTTCCGCTCGTCGTCGCGAAGTGATCGTCACGCGTCGAAGGCAAGCGCTGCGTTGCCGCGCGTTTACGAGCGACGCGCGTTTTGTGCTTGCATTCGATTCGGCGCGGAGGTACATGGTGCGCCCTCTCGGGGACGCAAGATTCTCTTCTATGTGTTGGTGGCAGTGGAGGCGCGGCCGTTTCTTGCTCGTGGAGGAGCGGCGGTGTGGTGGACGGATGGCGGGGCCGGCGGCCGTGACCGTGGCGCGCGAGACTGGTTCACGTGGTGAGGTGTTCTCCCCACCTGTGGACATTCTCGCGACCGGATCTTCGAGCGCTCGAACGATGGCGGGTCGAAGAGGGGTCGGTGGATGGTCGACGACATCTGGCTCGAGGCGCGCCGGAGGCTGCGTGCTGTTCTTCCAGCACAAGGCTTCCAGGCATGGATCGCACCGTTGCGTGCGACGGTATGGGACGGCGCCGAACTCACGGTCGAGACGCCGAGCGGCTTCTGCCGCGACTGGCTGCGGCGTCACTACCAGGAGCCGCTCACCGAGGCGGTGACCCGTGCCGCCGGCTGCCCCGCGCGTGTGCAGCTGGTGGTCAATCGGGCACTGGGTGACGCCGGGTCGGCTCCCGAGGAGCCGGTCGCGCCGGCACCGAGCGCCGGGGAGCCACCGGCCGCCGATCGCGGACGCTACACGTTCGAATCGTTCGTGGTCGGTGCCAGCAACGAGGTGGCGTATCGGGCGGCGCGCGCCGTGGTCGAGGCGCCCGGCGCGCGGTACAGTCCGCTGTTCCTGTACGGGGGCGTGGGGCTCGGGAAGACCCACCTGCTGAGCGCGGTTGCTGCGGCGATGGCCAGCAGTCGGGTCGCCTTCATCTCGGCCGAGACCTTCGTCAACGAGTGGATCGCCGCGCTGCGGCGGGACCAGATGGAGCGCTTCCGCCAGCGATACCGACGGATCGGCACGCTGATCGTCGACGACATCCAGTTCCTTGCCGGCAAGGTGCGCTCCCAACAGGAGTTCACGAACACGTTCAATGCCTTGCACGACGGTCGCCGACAGATCGTCCTGGCCTCGGATCGCCCCCCGCACGAGATGCCCGGGATCGAAGAGACGCTCCGCAGTCGCTTCGCGTCCGGGTTGCTCGCGGACGTCCAGCCGCCCGATGCCGACCTGCGGCTCGCGCTGGTGGCGCGCAAGGCCGGCGAGCTCGGCATGACGTTCAGCGACGACGTCGTCCGCCACCTGGCACGGCACTGGTGTGACAACGGGCGCCAGCTCGAGGGCACCTTGGCCCGGGTGGAGGCGTTCGCCTCCTTGACGCGGCGGGAGGTCACGATGCCGCTGGTTCGCGAGGCGCTGGCGCCGTACGCCGCGCAGCGCGGCCGGGTCACGATGGAGCGCATCGTCGGCGAGGTCTGCATGCACTTCCACGTCTCGCGCGCCGACCTGACGTCGAGCCGACGGACGTCCCGCATCGTGGTGCCGCGTCAGGTGGCCATGTACCTCCTGCGCCGCCATACCGACGTCCCGCTCAAGACGATCGGCGCAGGACTCGGCGGGCGGGATCACTCCACCGTGGTGCATGCGCTCTCGGCCGTCGAGCAGCGCCTGCGTACGGACGCGGCGCTCAAGACCGCGGTCGCGGAGATCGAGGCCCGGCTGGCCTGATGGCCATCACGCGATGGACGCCGCGAGGCCGCGGCCCGCAAGGGCGGCGAGCACGGCGTCGCGCCAGCGGGGATAGTCGACGGGCGTCGTCTCCAGCTCGTCCTCGTCGAGGCGTTCCCGGACGACGATCGTGACGGGCACGACCAGCGGCGGCCCGTGGACCAGGTGCTCGTCGCCGTCGGCCAGCCGGATGAGCGGAGCGGGGAGGTGGACGGCCTCGACCCGGAGGGCGACGGGGTCGCCCACCCGTGCCGCGGGCAGCAGTACGGTGGCGGGTAGCTCGGGATCGCGGCCCGGAGCGAGATCGTCGCCGTCGGGCGTGAAGCCGTCGCTCGCGATGTCCGCGATCGCCGCGGCGACCGCGTCGGGCGGCAAGGCTCGACTCCGGCGGAACCAGGGGACGGACTGCTGGAGGGCGGGTGGGCGGGCGACCACCTCGACGTCGGCGAACAGCCGCTCGATCGCCGCCGCGATCGCCGCGCGATCGCCCAACCGCACGGCCGCGCGGGCCGCTGCATGCTCCGGACCGCTGCGGATGGCCCTCAACGCCTCTCGCAGGCCGGCGACGAGCCCCTCGGCGTCGGCCAGGAGCGCGTCGGCGACGGCGGCCAGGGTCCCGTCGTGGTGCGCGCGCCGTGCCCGGTCGCCCAGTGCCAGGGCGGCGGGGCGGAGTCCAGCCACGGCGGCCCCGTCGCGGGCTCGATACCGGCCGAGCTGGACCAGGAGGGCCCCCGCATCGGCGATGCACACCTCGAGCCGGGTGGGGGTATCCGGATCCATGCGGGCATTTTACGACCCGCCGAGCGGTTTGCTAAGGAGGACGCAATGCCCGCCGACCGGCCGCGCGCGCGCCGTCTCACCATCCGGCAGGTTCTCGACACGGCCATCGAGCTGGAACGCAAGACGATGGACCTGTACGTCGCGTTCCTGAAGGCCTTCCCCAAACCCGAAGAGGTTCGGAACTTCTGGTTCACGATGGCCCGGCACGAGGCGTTCCACTGTGGTGCGCTCACTCTGGTCGAGAGCATCGTCCAGTCCGACCCCAAGGCTGGCCGGACGCCGCTGCGCTTCGATCCCACCGTCGTCGCGAGGCTGCGATCCCTGCTGGTCGCCTACCAGCGCGAGGCCCGGCGCGGGGTGTCGCTCGAGCGCGCCCTCGAGATGACGATCGACCTCGAAGCCTCCGAGCTCGAGGACGTCGTCGCCGACCTCCTGAAGGCGGTGCGGAACCCGCAGTGGCGGGAGCGCGCGATCCAGCTCCTCATCCACGACCTGGGCGACCTGTCCTACCTCATCGAGCGCTACACGCGGAACGAGGCGCTCCTCGCGCGCGCCGACCACCTCGTCGAGCGTCGGGTCGGCGGGCTGGCACGCGGCCGGCGGACGGTGCGCGCGGCGCAGTCGGCCTGACCGGTGGCTCGTCGCCCCGACAGCGCTGCGACGCTCACCGTGCCGGCGTACCTGGCCGCCGTGCGCAGCATGCACGCGATCGGGCCGGTCGACATCGCCCGCGCACTCCGCGTCAGTCCGTCCGTGGTCCGGCGCTGGTCGCGCGGCACCCTGGTACCGACGTTCCGGCGCCTGAAGACCATGACGGGTCTCTGGGGTGGCGATCCCGAGCTGCTGGCGCTCGGCGCCGCGTTGCAGCGCTACTGCCATGCGACGGGCGTGGCGCTCGAGGACGCCGTCCGCATGATCCGTGCGGGCCGCCGGACCGCGCCCGTGCGCCGCCCGTCGGGGCGGCCGCTCGATCGCCGGCAGCTGTCCCTGCCGATGGGACGCTGAGTCTCTCCCTTGCGCCGGGTCGGGGCGCGGTCTATGCGCGCCGTCTATGGCCGACCCGGTGCGCGGGCTCGATCCCGCCGTCCTGCTCGAGACCGCCGAAGGCCCCGTGCCGATGGCGGAGACACCCAACAAGGGATTCGCGGTGCTGACGCGGATGCCGTCGGGCGAGCTCGGGTTCCGCCAGCTGATCAAGGTCGTCACCAGCGGCGGTCCTGTGCCGCTCCTCCGCGTGGTGCTCGATGCGGGACATGTGGTCACCGTGGCGCGCGACCACCCGTTCTTCCGCGTCGGGATGGTGCCGGTGCCGGCCTCGGCGCTCCGCCCAGGCGATCTGTTGGAGACGTCCTACCGCTACCCCGACGGCTACATACCGCCGGACCCGACGGCGCCACTCCGCGGGCCGGCCATCGCCGTCCGCGCGATCGAAGCGGCAGGGGACGGTCCGGTCATGACGGGCACCGTCCGTGACACGCATGCGCTCTTCCTCACCGCCGGCATCCTCTGCGGGGAGTGATCCGGCGGGGCTCGCTCGGCTGGAGGCGCGCCTCGTCCGTTGCCGGCGATGCCCACGGCTGGTCGCGCATCGTGAGGCGGTCGCCCGGATTCGGGTCGCGCGCTTCCGCGACTGGCGCTACTGGGGCCGTCCCGTCCCCGGGTTCGGCGATCCCGCGGCGCGGCTCCTGATCGTCGGGCTCGCCCCGGCGGCGCACGGCGGCAACCGCACCGGCCGGGTCTTCACGGGTGACGAGAGCGGCAACTGGCTCTACGCCGCCTTGCATCGCGCGGGCTTCGCCAACCAGCCGACCTCGATGGCACGCGACGACGGGCTCGTCCTCCGCGACGCGTTCGTGACCGCCGTCGCCCGCTGCGCCCCGCCTGCCAATCGCCCGACGCGGGACGAGATCGATGCGTGCCGGCCGTGGCTCACCGGCGAGCTCGAACGTCTCGCGCGCCTCGAGGTCGTGATCGTCCTCGGCCGCATCGCGCACGACGGGTTGCTGGCGGCGTTGGGCGCGCGGGGGATGGTGGTACCACGGCCCAGGCCGGCATTCGCCCACGGCGCGGAGCACCGCCTGCCGAACGGCCTCACGCTGCTGTGCTCGTATCATCCCAGCCAGCAGAACACGTTCACGGGCCGCCTCACGCGACAGATGCTCGACGCCGTCTTCACCCGTGCGCGCGCGCTCCTCGGTCGGCGGCACTAGCCCCACACCGCTGCCATCCGCGCCTTGCTCGGTGCCGGCAGCGCGGCTACAGTTTGCGCCGTGCGCGTGCGCGCGGTTGTCGGCATCCTCGTCGCGACTCTGACGGCCACGGAGATCGTCTGGGCCGAATGTCTCAAGGACGTCCGGGGCCAGGTGGTCTGCGGACAGGGGCCGTGCGTCACGAACCTCCAGGGTGCGGTCTTCTGCGCCCGATCGCGCTACGCCGCGGTCGTGAGGACGATGGACGGGGCGACGCTCTGCGGAAAGGGGCAGTGCGCGAGCACGCTCAAGGGCGCATGGATATGTTCCGCCGTCGCGGACGGGTCCGTGTTCAAGGACTGGGACGGATCGATCCGATGCGAGGGCAGCTGCGAGCCCGCGTCCGTCGCCAATTGTCAGACGTCGCCGTTGTCGCCGTAAGCGGCACGGCGTTGGCAGCGCTTCCGCCCTACGGCGCGCGATGGCGGACGAAGGCGTTACGATCACGCAGCGTGGCCGTGACCGCCGTCAGCATGCGGTCGACGTACCACCCGCGGTGCCCGAGACGACCCTGCGCCTCGAGGCTGAGACCTGCCTCGATCGCGTCGAGGAAGGCGGAGAGGTCGCGTTCGCTGAGTGGGGTCGGGCGATGCGCCCAGGCGCGCAGCGCGGCGGTCTCGTCCGCGATCGCGGGATCGTCGAGGATGCGGAACTCGGAGGCGAAGGGGCGCGGGTTCCGGGCGAGGTGGTAGCCCTTGAGCGCCATGACGAGGGGCTCGTGGTCGTGCGGCACGAAGAGGCGGGGGAATTTGTACTCGACGACCGGCGTCCACGTCGCGGGAGCGTCGTCGGACGCCGGGGCGTCGGGGGCGTGCCGGTTCTCCTCGAAGAAGTACAGCCGTCCCTCGGTGTCGCAGATCTCCCCATCGGCGACCCTGGCTTCATAGAGGGATCCATCCGGCCGCTCGCGGAGGTCGCCGCCGAGCAGCAGCATGGCGAGCAGGTCCGGTAGGTGGTTGCGTCCGGTCGCGCGGATCGGTGCCGGCACCTCGAACGTGAGGTGGAGGCTGTGGGGCGGGACGTCGGCGAAGAGGGCCGCGTGGTTCACGAGCTGGTTCAGGACCCAGGGGTCGGCCGTGACCGGACGGGACAGGTGACCGAGGAGACTCACCCGCCCGAAGGCGTACTCGAGGAAGCCCCGCCGCCGCTCCCGCGGGTCGCCGTGGAGGCGGTGGTCGTCGACGTGCCCGCCGAGCTTCCATGTGCGCCGGAGGAGGAAGAAGTCGGGGAAGTATTCGAAGCCGTCGTACACGGGATCGCGGCCGCCCGGGTCGCGCACCGCCTCGGCCCCGAGCACGCTGAACTCGCATTCCGCACCCAACGGCGTCACCGACGGCTGGGCGTGCTCCAGCACGCGCCGCACCAGCTTCTCGACGGTGGGTCGGTCCCACAGCCGGTCCGCCAAATGCACGCCGTGCACCGCGTAGTCGATGTACTCCCAGGCGTCGTGCAGGCGGTCGGCGCCCACGGTCCGCATCAGCTCATGCAGGACCAGCCGATTCCGGTTGAGGAACATGAGCGCGACCAGCGCCGAGATGGAGCGCTCGTAGAACGGCACGGGCATGCGGACCTGGGGATCGAAGGCGCCCCGGACCATCTCCTCCAGCTGGTTGAAGACGATGTGCCGGACCGCGAGCGTGAGGTAGGCGTCAGCGTGGCGCCGCAGCGTCGGGTCGGCCTTGACGGCGGCGAGGGACGGGAGCGCCGTGCGTCGCAGCCGGCGTTCGGCCTCGAGGCGGAAGAGCGGCGGAAAGTGGAAGTGGGTCTCGACCAGCTCGCCGATCTGCTCGCCCAGCAGCTCCGCCCGCGCGCGGGTTCGGACAGTGGCGTCGGCGACGACGGCTCCGTCGTCGACCAGGTCGGTCAGCAGGGCGTGGACCTTGGCCTCGAGGAAGGCCTTCACCCGGCGATCCACCTCGACGGCCTGGCCGAACTGGGCGCGTAACGCGTCGACGTCGCCGACGTAGGTTTCGCACGGGATGCGACGGCCGCGCGAGAGCACCTCGACCGGCCGCCGGTGGTAGAGGCGCCCCTCGTCCTCGTAGGCGTCGAACGTCTGCATCGCCCCCGCGTCGACGTCCTCCACCAGCAGGCCCTCCACCTGCCCCCCCGGGCGGGGCACGATGTACGGGTAGCCCTGGTTCGGAAGGATGCGCTCCCAGCCTTCCAGGCGCGCCGGGCGCGTCGCGAACCGCCGGCCGGTGAGCGACCAGCGATGCGCCTCGCTGAGCAGGGTGCCGTAGACGAAGAGGGTGGTCCCGGCCACGCACACATCGTACGGAACCCGCCCCGGTGGGCTCAAGGCCCGGTGTCTCGCTACGCGGCCGAGGGGTGCGCGGGTTGCGCCAGGCCGACGGCGCCGTCGCGTCGGACCGTGAGGCCGACGTTGCGGGGACCAAGGCGGGTGAAGCGCTCGCGCACGGAGGCGAGCTCGACGTCGGTCGTGGCCGGCGGAACCGTGATCTCCAGCCGCGCCCCCGTGCCGAGCCGCAGGGCGTCCTCGCACATCGTCTCGGCAGCATACGGCGTGAGCCATCCATCCCGTTCGAGGGGGCGAGCGCGTTCGTCCGGCTGGAATATCCGCGCCCGGACCAGCAGCGGCGTGACCTCGACCTGGATCGAGGCATGACGGCGCGCGACCAAGTCGACGGCGACGTCGACCAGATCCGCGTAGGTCCGAACCTGGTCGATCACCCGCTCGGGGATCGCGATGGCGAACGCGTCCTCGACCGCGAGGGCGATCTCGACCAGGTCGAGCGAGTCGGCGGCGAGATCATCGACGAGGGAGACGTCTCCCCGCAGGTCGTCCATCCCGACACCGAGATGGTGCGCCACGAGCGCTCGAATGCGTGGCTCCATCGACTGATCCATGACCCACCCTTTGTGAAACCCGCCGCGGCCGACCAGTCTGGTCGTCTGGAGTCCGGTGCTGCCTCGGCTCGGTCGTGACTGCGAGTGCCACTCATAGCCGCTGGCGAGTCCCAGCGGTATCCCCTGCAGGGGGGGGATTCGCGGGACGTTCAGGGGAGACGACCCGTACGGTTGGACATGCAGAGCGCGGTGTGCGACGAGGACGCCGGTTCTTGGGTCGGCCCTCGTAGCTCAGTGGATAGAGCAACCGCCTCCTAAGCGGTAGGTCGCGCGTTCGATTCGCGCCGGGGGCACTCGCCGGGCGCGACGCTCGGCGGCGATGGAGTGTGTCGCCGCCGCTCCCGTGTGTCACGACGGCACATGCTGCGCCGCCCGTGCCGTGGCGGATGCCACGGCGGTCGGGGCCCGGACCCCCGCTCGGCTCCGGCACCCGCCGGGAGGATGGCCTCTGGGTTCGTCATGGCGGCGCGGCAACCTCGCGGATCCCCACGCGTCGCGGGTGCCCAGCCGGCTCGCTGCCCATGTGCAGGCACGGCTCTTGAGTAAGCGGGCAGGGGCGGTCCCTCCATCCGTGCAGGATGCGGGGCCGCCCAACGCAGGAGGGGTTCTCAGGTGATCCAGTTCCGAGTCGGTCTGTTCGCCGGCGCCGCGGCCGGTTGGCTGCTGCTGTCGCCGGGGTCGAGCGCCCGCGCGCTCACCGTGACGCATCTGCCGTCGGACGCCGCGGCGGCCGTCGTGCTGCCGGCGGCGAACGTCGCCTCGCAGGCCGAGGGGCGGATCGGCGATCTGGAGGGCGCGGCTGTGTACGAGACCGCGCTCGGTCCGACGACCGCCGCACCGGAGACCACGGGACAGTTCGCGTGGCCGAACGGCGTGCCGCAGGACTTCTCGATGCACTACGAGCCCGAGAACAACACGGTCTTCTTCTACGTCGGCGTACAGCTCCTCACCTACCAGCCGTCGCGCGGCTTCAAGGATCTCTTCCTCCGCACCAGCGCGACGAAGGACGGCACGTCGATCGTCCTCGACAACCTCGAGTACAACTGGGTCCCGGTGGGCGACGTCTCGAGCGCAGTCGGCCCGACGGGCCTCGACATCCTGTGGATCGGCGACGGCGCCCCCGACGTGGGCTTCTGCATCACCGGCCAGGTGACGATGACCTGGGACCCCGTGGACCCGCCGCAGGGCTCGGACCTGGCCTTCCAGCTGACGCTGGGGACGCCGGAGGGATGCCAGACCGACGTGCAGTGCGACGACTTCGACGGTTGCACCGCCGACGCCTGTGTCGATCACCTGTGCGTGAACACCCCGGTCTGCCCCGCCTGCAGCGTCGCCGCCGACTGTGACGACCACGATGCCTGCACGACCGACGCCTGTGACGGAGGCGAGTGCACGCACACGGCCGAGCCCGGGTGCATGATCTGCGCGAGCGACGGCGAGTGCAGCGACGGCAACGGGTGCTCGAGCGACGTCTGCGTCGAGGGCGCCTGCCAGCACGTGACCACGCCCGGATGCGTACCCTGCGCCACCGCCGCAGCCTGCGGCGACGCGAACGCGTGCACGACCGACGTCTGCAACGTCGACGGGGTCTGCGAGCATCAGACGAATGGCGAGTGCGTACCCTGCGAGACGACCGCCGAGTGCGACGACGGCAACCCGTGCACCAGCGAGCAGTGTGGGGAGGACGGCAGCTGTGTCGTCACGGCGATCCCCGGGTGTCGGACCTGCGAGACGGCCGCGTCCTGCGATGACGGTGATCCCTGCACCCTCGATCGTTGTGGCGGCCTGCAGAGCACGCCCGAGCAGCGGAGCGCCGCTGCGGTGTGCACGCACGTTCGCGATGCGGCCTGCGGATCGTGCACGCCGACCACCGAGCTGTGCGGCAACGACCAGGACGACGACTGCGACGGGGCCGCCGATTGCGCCGATCCGAACTGTGCCGCCGCGCCCGCGTGTCAGGCCGGGGAGGCGGAGGTGTGCGGCGACTGCATCGACAACGACGGCGACGGCCTGGTCGACTTCGAGGATCCCGACTGCTGCGCCGACGAGGTGAGTCTCGGGGTCACACGCCTCCAGCTGCGGCCCGGCGCCGAGCAGACGCGCCGCGCCCGGATCGTCCTGCGCGGAGCGGCCCGGATGGTCCGCGTGGGCGAGAGCGCGTCGCAGTCGTTGCTGACGCCGCTGCATATCGATCCGGCGACCCACGATACGACGCTGCAGTTCTCGGACGCCCGCGGGCAGGTGTACTGCCGCACGGTGAAGGCACGGGACTGGAAGCATCCTCGGCCGCCGCTGTTCCGCTTCACCGATCGCCCGAAGGGTCGCGAGTTCGGGCAGGGCTTCTGGAAGGGTCGCGTGAAGCTCGTGGACGGCCAGATGAAGGTCCGCTTCCGTGGCCGTCGGATGGGGCTGCGCAAGATCACCGGCGAGACCGTCAACGTGACGGTCCGCGTCGGTGGCGCGTGCGTCCATACCACCGCGCCGCTACCCGTCCACCCGGCGCGGAACTCGTCCGTGTTTCCCTGAACGGTCCTCCTCCCCGGCGCGGGCGTTCTCCTCTCTCCGTCCGCCCACCGGGTCAGGTCGCGGCCGCCGTCGTCGGCGGCCGCGACCACCTCCTCAGCGCTGGAACTGTTCGAAGCAGGGCGCGACCAGGCGGATCTGGTCCTCTGGTACGATGCCGCTCCGCCGCATCTCCGCCTCGATCCCAGCGAACGCCTCGGCGCTGTACTCGCGACGCAGGCGGTCGAGGGCGCAATGGCAGTAGGTGTCGACCGCGGCGGCATCCGAGTTCGGTCGCTGCGTCTTCGCCTCCCGCGCGCACGACTCGAGGAAGTTCCGCTCGACCTCCTCCGGCCAGGAGTGCCCGCCGCAGGCGACGATCAGCGTCGCGAGGCCGAGCAGGAGCGCTGCCGATCCGCGGATGGGGCGCATCCGGGATCTCACGCCGAGCGACGGGCGGTTGCCCGGTCCCAGAGCAAGCGATCGCCCCGTGCGTCGTCGCCGAGCACGGCGTCGGCGGGCGAGCGTTTGTCGATGTGGCCGATCAGGCCGTTGTAGATGCCGAAGCCGGCGAGCTGGCGGAGCCGCGGGGAGAACGTGCGCACGATCTCGAGCGGGATGCCGAGCTGCTGGTTCTCCTGCTGTCGGATCCACCCAGCGCAGTAGTTCATGGCGATGCCGACGCGTCGCTGCGCGGTGGCGTTCGCACCGCCGCCGTGCCACAGGCTGCCGTTCCAGACCAGGACGCTGCCGCGCGGCATCTCGGCGGCGATGGAATCGTAGTGCGCGCCGAAGGTGGGGGAGTGGTCCCGCAGGTGCGAGCCGCGTACGAGCCGGGTGGCGCCGTTGGCCTCGGTGAAGTCGGTGAGGGCCCACATCGTGTTGCACACGATCGGGACGTGGGGTTTCGGCAACGGGATCAGCTGGTCGTCGGCGTGGATCGGCTGCGCTGTCTCGTCGGGACCGATCGCGATCGACGACAGCGAGGAGATCAGGCACCCGGCGTCGAGGACCCCTTCGACCACCGGCAGGATGCTCTCGTGCACCGGAACCTGCTGCCAGAGCGGACCGCGAGCGAGGAGATTGTAGATGCGGACGGTGCGGGCCCCCTCGAAGGGGTTGTTCGCCGGCCGCGCGTCGAGCTCGCGCTCGAGTCGCTCGAGGTCCGCGAGGAGCGCGTCGACCAGGGCGGGCGCGAGCACGCCCTCGAGAATCGTGAACCCGTCGCGGGCGATGCGCTCCGTGTGGGACGAGAGTGCGTCGGCGTCCATGCGGGTTCTCTATCGCACGGACCCGGGTCGTACCAAAGGGCCGCCAGACAGGCCCGAAGTCGCACGTCGACCAGCGCCACGCGACAGGGGTGCACGGCGTCGCGGAGTCGCGGGGCGATGGGGGTGGCGGGACGCGGAGCCTGACGGCACGGTGCTTGCGACCCTCAGCCTTCGTCGCGCGGCTCCCGGGCAGGGGCAGGGCGGCGGCAGGACGAATCCCTCCCTACGCTTGTCGTCGTGACCACCCCTGTCCGGGAGCGCGAGCGCCGACGGCCGGGCGGCCCGGACCGCGCGCGGCGGGTCGGTCTCGGCGTACCCCCGGAGCACGCGTTGACGTTCCCGATCGAGCGCGGCCCGGGCCGGCCGGCCGTCGGCGCTCGGCGCCGACCCGGAATCAGGGCACCGTCGTGCTGGTCGTCGTCGAGGTGGACGTGCTGGACGAGGTGCTCGTCGACGTGCTCGTCGACGTCGAACTGCTCGTGGAGGTCGACGACGTCGTGCTGGTGCTCGTCGACGAGGTCGTGCTGGTCGTCGTCGTGGAGGGCGGCACCGTCGTGCTGGTCGTCGTCGAGGTGGACGTGCTGGACGAGGTGCTCGTCGACGTGCTCGTCGACGTCGAACTGCTCGTGGAGGTCGACGACGTCGTGCTGGTGCTCGTCGACGAGGTCGTGCTGGTCGTCGTCGGGGGAGGCGGCACCGTCGTGCTGGTCGGCGTCGAGCTGGACGTGCGGCATCGCATCCGCTTCTTCTCGGTCTGGCAGCCGAGGTCGGCGGCGAAGCACTGGTTGCCGACGATCAGGCGCGCGTTCAGGGGACTCGCCGCGAGGCCCTCGAAGTGCAGGCGCTTGGCCTTGACGAGCACGTCGAATCCACCGCCGGCGTCGGCCTTGAGACGCACCGACGACAGGCCACGCGAACCGCCATGGTAGAGGAACAGCTTGGGCGGCTTTGATCGCTTCCACTTCCTCGACGGCGAGACGGTCTCCGAGCTTCCGGCGATCTGCAGGCCGACCTCGTCTCGCGAGTTCGGCGCCACCGGCAGGACGGGCTTGATCGAGGCCGAGAGCACGACCCCGCCCGAGCCCGGTTTCTTCTCCGGCTTGATCGCGACGCTGCGCACGCTGAGGCCTTGAGGGCCGGTGCCGGGCTGGCAAACGCCGGCCGTGCAGGTCTCGAGTCCATTGCAGGCGTCGCTGTCCGGGCACGGCGTGCCGTCGGCCACCGGCGGTCCGGCCACGCAGCTGGCGTTCTGGCACGTGCCGGGCTGCAGGCAGCCGTTCACCGGCTGGCAGGTGGTCCCGTCCACGGGTGGCGTCCCGGCGCGACAGACGCCGCCCTGGCAGGTCTCGGCGCCGTTGCACGCCTGTCCGTCGTCGCATGGAGTTCCATCGGGCTGCCCGTCGCAGGCGCTCCCGGCGATCACGCACGCCCCGCGGAGGAAGGGGTTCTCGTAGGCATACGGCGCGGCGCCCGTCCCGCCCGAGTACACGCCATCGGTGAAGCAGGAGTCGGCGATGCGACCCATCGGTCCCTGGTACGGGGTGAACTGGCTCGCGAACTCGATGCGGAAGATGATCGAGTCGTCGGTGAAGTTGTTGGTGCCCTGCTTGCCGACCACGTACAGGACCTGACGGCCCTGCGGATCCGGTCCCTGGGCGATGGCGATCAACACCGTCGCGTTCAGCTGCTCGATCGTCTTCGGATCGTTGTTGAAGTCGCCGAAGACGGTGAAGTCGCCGTCCGTGTTCGAGTCGTGGAGCTTGATCGGCGTGACCCCGCCCGGGTGCGGCAGGAAGCACGGCGGCTCGAGGTCGACGCGATAGATGCGCGCGCTGTCGCGCAGGAGGTAGAACACGTCGCCGTAGAAGGCGTCCGGATAGGCGAGACCCGTGTATGCCGCGACGCCGGTGATGATGGGTACCGGGTTCCCGTGGGTGACGATCGGACGGCGCCAGGTCGGGTGGTTCGCGTAGACGTCGGCCGGGGTGCGGCCGGTCAGGCAGCCGGCGACGCCGGTGTTGATGACGTCGCCCTCGAGACAGGGCCAGCCGCCGTTGGTGCCGTTGTCCAGGACGTCGAGTTCGGCACGCTGCGTGTCGGCCCGCTCGGACACCCAGAGCTGCCCCGTGAGCGGGTGGATGCCGAAGGCCGTCGGGTTGCGCAGCCCCGTCCCGTACATCAACGGATTGCCGGGGATCATCCCACCGGGCGCCGGCGCCGCCGCGGTCCCGTCGACGCTCAGCCGGAGGACCTTGCCGGCGAAGTTCGGGTTGCCGTCGTCCTTGATCGTGCGCTCCGGGTACTCGGTCGTCCCCAGGCAGACGTCGGTGCAGTAGGCGTTCGTCTCGGCGCCGGTCACCGGGTCGGTGCCGACGAGGAGCTGGCTCATCCAGCGGTTGGCGCCGCCGTTGTCGCCGACGCCGACCAGCAGGCAGTTGTCGACGCCGAAGGCGAGGGCCCCGCCGCTGCGCGCCGTCTGCTCGGCCGGCGGCTCGAGCGAGGTCGAGATGGTGGTCACGTACTCGCCGGTGCCGTCGGGCTTCTCGCGGTACACGCGGACGTGCTGGTTCACGTCCTCGTCGGTCGTCGTCAGGTAGACGTAGACCAGCTTGGAGCTGACGAAGTCGGGCGCGAGGGCGATCCCGAGGACCCCCTCGTTGTCGAGGGTCGTGGCGCGGACGCCGTCGACCGTGGCCCAGACGATGCCTTCGTCGAACACCGAGCCGTCGTTGTCCTTGTACGTCTGATAGACGCGGATCTCGGACGTGCCGGGCGTCTTGCCCTGGGTCGCCGCCAGGGCCTGGACGGTGGCGAAGAGCCGGCCGTCGGGCGCGATCGCGACGGCGGAGATTGCATTTGCAGAGTGCGCGACGCCGACGGCGCGGAAGCCAGCGGTGTCGAGGTTGGCGGAGGCGCGGCCGGCGAGCGCAAGGAGCGCTGCGCCGGCCGCGAGGCCGACGAGACGAAGCCGTGCCGGGATCACGACGCCGTCTCCGAGTCAGGCGATCATCGCCGTCAGGGGCTTCACCCCGGACGGCAGGTAGTCGCGCGAGTTGGCACCCACGAGTGTGACGATGCCGGCGACGACGTTGGTGACGTCGATGATCTGGCCGGTATCGTCGGGCTGGCCCGTCGCGAAGTTGACCTTGATGCCCTCCTGGTCGCCGTCCGTGACCCCGTAGACGCCGGGCTTCACGTTCTTGCCGACCATGATCATGGAGGTCCACGGATGATGGTCCTTGCCGACCTGGTCGTTCAGCTTCGGCGTGCGGCCGAACTCCGAGCACTGGACGATCGTGGTCTCGTCGAGCAGCGAGCCGCTGATGAGACCGGCCTGGCTCTGGAGGCCGGTGCAGAAGTCGTTCAGGAACTGGAACACGTCGCTCCAGCGCCCGTTCTGCTGCGTGTTGTCGCTGTGCGTGTCGAAGCCGCCGCCGCGACCGACGGTGACGCTCGTCATCAGGCCCGCCCGGAAGGCGTTGCCGACGAACGTGGCGAACTGCGTCCCGTTGTTCATGTTCTGCTGCTGCAGGGCGGAGCGCAGCCGGCCGAGCTTGTCGCCGCGGCGCTGGGCGTCGTAGAAGCCCGCGAGCTTGCCGCCGACGGCGTCGACGAGGCTCGACTCGCGCTGGCGATCCCAGTCGAGCGCCTGCTGGATGTAGGCCTCGCCGACGGCGGACGCCGCCAGGTTCGACTGGTTGGGATCGGTCCGGTTGGGAATGCGGAGGTAGTCGAGCGCCGTCCCCATCTGGCCGCCGGCGCGACCCGAGAGCCCGGCGAAGGGACCACCGAAGCTCGGACCGCTCAGCAGGAGGTGGGGCAGGGGCAGGGACTCGCCGTTGTGATGCGCCGCCATCACCGCGAAGTCGGCCCGCGTCGGGTCGAGGTAGCCGGTGAGCATCGAGCTGACGGCTCTGGTCGTGCGAGGTGGAGCGCGTGCTGATCGCGTTGACGATCGCGCTCCTGCCCGCGAAGTTGTTGAAGAAGGTGTCGACCATCGGCCGGGTGGCCGGGTTCGACTGGTAGGTCACCGCGCCCACGGTGCGGATCGCCGAAGGAGGCTGACCGGGGTTGTCGACGTCGATGCCGTCCGTCATGTCGAGCGGATCATGCGCATCGAGCGTCTGGGTCGGGTCCCAGCCGCCGTCGGCGTAGAACACGACCAGGAGATGGGGGTTCGTCTCGGTGGCACGTGCCTCCTTGGTGAACGCCCAGGGCATGGCCGCCAGCGTCGCGCCGGTCACTCCGAGGCGCAGCAGCGTGCGGCGATTCAGGTCCTCTTTCCACCACTTGTTCATGGCGTCGTCCTCCCGTCTCTCGACTCAGTACAGAATGAGCCGCGGGCTTCGCAGCATTCCGATGAGCAGGCCGCGCCACGCTCGCTCGCCGCGCACGCCGGGAACCTGCTGGGTCCCGGTGCCGGTCTGCGACTGGTCGGCGTAGAGGTTGCTGTAGAGATCGAACCACACGTCCACCGCGGGGGCGTCCGTGCTCCAGCTCTCGCCGTACATGCGACGGCCGAGCTTCGCGATGGCATTGCGGATGGCGGCCTCGTCCTTCGACGGATCCTCCGTCCCCGTAACGCCGACCAGCAGCTTTCGCTGGTCGTCGGTGACGACGAGATCGTGGGCGACCACCCAGTCGGCCGCGAGCGAGGCCAGCTTGCGCTGCACCATCGCGACCGACGCGTTCAGGCTGAAGGACCGCGCGGAGACGCTCACGCCGTTGATGCTGCCGAGGATGATGCGGTAGCCGTTCTCCTCGGTGGTGAGCAGCGGGACCGGCGCGGTCCGGGGCGGATCGGAGTTGGGATCGGCGTCGTCCTGGTCGTTCTGGGCCGTGCGGCTCCAGACGAACCCGGTCAGGTCGGACACCAGGAGCTCCAGGCGCTCCGGAGAGGTCCGGCGCACCCAGGCCGGGTCGTCGTTCTGCGGGCGACCCTTGTAGACGCCGCTGGTCATCCAGCGCTTGACCAGGCTGCGGAAGTTGTAGTTGTCGTCGGTGCTCCAGTGACTGGCGATGTCGCTCGCTGCGGCGAGCTCGTCGTTCGTCTGCGGGTCGCGCAGGAAGAGCATCTTGAACGCCCGCTTCGTCTGGCACTCGGCGAACTTCGGATGCTGGACCAGGAGGCGGCCCATGTCCTGGAGGCTCGAGCCCGGCGTCCCGTAGACCGCCGGCGGGCGCTTGTTCGCTCGACGCCACCGCTCGGCGTCACCGCGATAGAAGTCGGTGGCGCCCTGATCCTCGAGGCCGGCGTTGTCCATCTTGAAGAGGAACGACGCCATCGGATCGAGGCGGTCGTGGCAGGCCTTGCAGTCCGACCGCTGGGTGACGGCGTTCAGCACCGCGTTCTGGTCGTTGTTGTCGACGTTGCGCGTGACGTCCACCGGCGTGTCGAGGAAGTTGTAGCAGTGGAACAGGATGGAGATGCGGTTCGCGCGCCGGCGGTTCTTGTTGGTGTCGTTGGTGTCCCAGACCTCGTAGAAGGCGCTGGTCGACAGCACGCCCGCGTGCGGGCGTCCGTCGGTGTAGTGTGTCGGCTGCCACTCCATCCCCGCCACCGGCTCCATCGGGTACGGCATGCGGCCGGTGTCGCTCTGGAAGAGACTGTTCGCGACGGTGTAGTCGGCCGTGCCCATCTCGGTGAACGGCCGGTCGTTCTTGACGATGTAGGCGATCAGCTCGAGCGCCTCGCCGTAGATCGCCGCGGTCTTGTCACGCGCCTCGTCGCTGAAGTCCTCGCGGCGGACGAGGAACGCGTCGTCGTAGGTGTCCTTCACCCGCTCGAGGAACTCGGGGCTGTGGAGGTACTGATCGACCATCGCGTCGTAGGCGGCGGGGTTGGCATCGATCTGGTCCAGCTCGGCGAGCGAGGGCCGCACGCCGCGGGTGTCCATGGACGCCCGGACCAGGAGCTCGTTGGCCTTCATCGGGACCAGCGCGACCGTGGTGGTCGGGCCGCCGGTGCACTGCTTGTTCAAGGCGACGAGGTCGGCCCACTGCTGCAGAAGCTTGAACTCGTCGCTGTTGGTGGCCAGCTGCTGGCCGCCGCCGTGCGGCATCTCGTTCGTGGGCTTCTTCAGCAGGCGCGACTCGCCGGGGTTGCTCACGTCGATGAGGGCGTTCACGCTCTGCTCGGTCGCGAGCGCGTCGTCCGGGTTGACGCGGAACGCCGTGTCCTTGGCGGCGCCGCCGGCGACGTGGCAGCTCGCGCACACCGGCTTGAGCACGCGCCCCATCACCTGGCCGGTGAAGAAGGGGTTCTCGCAGCTCTCGCGCGGCTGACTCGGTGGCCCCCCGGCGTGCTTGACGAGGTCGAGGCTACCCTTCGTGCCGCCCGTCCACTTCGCCTTGCCCTTCAAGACGTCGCCCTTGCCGCGGCCGGCCCACTTCATCGTCACGGACCCGTTCGAGCCCGAGAACTTCATGGCCTTGCCGCTGGCCTTGCCGGTCACGGTGTAGACACCATTCAGGGCGCTGTCCGCGGATTCGACCGCGACGGTGCCGCTGACGGCCTTCCCGCTCTGGCTCAGCACGGCCGCCACGTCGGCGCTCGTCCGGGCCTTGCCCAGCGAACCCTCGTACGACCCGCTGGCGTCCATGGCCTGGGCGATGCTCGCGCCGGCCAGCAGCCCGATGCCGAGCAGCGCCGCCGCGAACGCGGTTCTCCCACGCACCTGCGTCATGATGTACCCCCTGTCACCGTGTGGCGGCGCCCCGTGCCGTCCGCGGCAAGATACGATCGCGACCGTCGAGAACTCGGCGCTGACGCCTCCCGGACCCCGCAGCAGACCGTGCGCATGGGCGCATGCCTCCTGCGTCTCGGTCGAGGAATCCGCGCCCAGACTGCGTGTCCGGACGTGGGGGCGGGTGGTGGGCGACGTGTTCATGGCGTCTCGCGATCTCGGGAAAGGTAGCAAGGTGCGTACAACTCGGTACGTACAGCGCCTGCCGCAGCCGGGGGCGCGGCGTGCGCCGTGCCGTCGCTAGCGGAGCGTCTTGCGGCCGTGTTTCGTGACGACGGTCGCCCGGCCGCTGAAGGTCTGACTGCCGACGCGGACGCCGACGACGACCTCGGTGCTGTTGGCCAGCGCGGAGAGATCGAGCTTGCGTCCGGAGAGCGTCAGCTTGCTGCCACCCCTTCCGGAGAGCCCGAGGGAGACGGTCCCGCCGGCGGCCGACGCGCGAACGCGCTTCTTCTTCCCCTGGACGTCGCCCACGGGCGCACAGGTGAGCGTCTGCCCGGGCGTCCCGAGGACCAGCACCACCGGGCCCGAAGGGCTGCCAGCCGTGGCGAGGGTACCGCTGAGGGTCAGCTTGTCGCGGCCACCGCCACGCGTGGTGAAGCTACCCTTCCTGAGGTTGAGTCCGCCGGTGCTGCACCCGGGATCCGCCGCGTCGGTCAGGCCGTCGCCGTCGTCGTCGACGCAGTTGTTGCAGTCCGCCTCCGGGAGGCGACACGTCGAGGGACACGAATCGCCGTCGGCCGTGTTGCCGTCGTCGCAGTCCTCTCCCGGGGCCACGCGACCGTTGCCGCACGCGGTAGGGGTGCAGTTCGCGTCGCAGCCATCGCCGTCGACGCTGTTGCCGTCGTCGCAGACCTCGCCCGGATCGGGATTGCCGTCGCCGCAGAGCGTGAGCGTCGTCACCGCGAGCGTCCAGCCGTCGAGCTTGCCCGTGGTGCCCGCCTGATGGTCGGCGACGGTCAGCGTCCAGGTGCCGTTCGGATCGATGCCCATGAACGCGCCCAGGGCGCCCTCGCCGCTCACGCGGTCGAAGGCGACGCCGTTGGCGGGCAGCGGCGCGACGTCGGAGATCGGATTCCCCGACTGGTCGTCGAAGACCGTGCCCTTGTACAGGTTGTCGTTGCCGCCCCCGATGGCGGTGACGAGGTCGACGCGCTGCCCGTTGGGGGCCGTCAGGTACAGATCGATGTCACCCGAATTGTTGTGCGTCACGCTGACCGTGACGTCGACGTCCCAGAGACGGGAACCCACGCCACTCACGTCGACGGTCGACGTGACGCCCGCGGGGCGGTTGTCGGGAATGTTGATCCCCGGCCCGTCGAAGGGAACCGGCGGGTCGGGGCGGATGCTCGGCAGGGGTACCGTCGTGATCGTGAGCCCCCAGTTGCGGAGCGTGCCGACCTGGCCACCCTGCTCGTCGCGCACGATCAGGACCCACGGACCGTCAGCGGGCTCGCCGGCGATCGCCGCCAACGGCTGCTCGGGCTGGACGACGCCGATCGACTGCCCGCTCACGTACGTCACGTTGCGGACGTTGGCCGCCGACGGCGTGCCCGGGGCCTGGTCGTCGAAGGTGACGTTGGTGAAGGCGTTCGCCGCGTTGTTGCCGGTGTTCGTCTCCAGGGCGAGGAGGGTGCCGGAGGGCGACAGCAGCTGCAGCTTCACCTGCCCGGGCGAGGGGTGCTGCATGTCCACGCTGACGTCGACGTCGACGATGGCCCCGTTCGTGTTCTCCACGTTGAGGAGGAGCACGAGGCTCGAGTTGTCCGGGATGGGCAGGGCGCCCTCGGTGTTGACGACGGTGACCGTCGCGGAGCCCGGGAACGAAGGTGCCGCAGCGCCCGCAGGGGCTGCCACGCCACACGCCATGGCGACGACGAGAGCGATGATGCGCACGGCGGACTAAGCAATCGGCGTGCGCGCCAGCGTGCGCGAATGCTGCGGGTCTGGACGTGCGTTCGAGTGACGCGAGGTGACGACTCGGCGAAGAAGTGCCGGCGACCCTTGCAACCCCGGCCCGGGCGGAGCATCCCATCCGCCATGGTGTCACGCACGGCCGAGGTGGAGATTCGTCCCGTTCGTCTGGACGAACTGCCCGCCGCCACCGTCCTCCTGCGCGCGCAGCTCGACGAGCATGAGCTGCCGACCGAGTCGGCGGCGCTGGCGCGGGCCCTGGAGGCTTTCGTCCGGCACGCCGATCGCGGGCGGTTGCTGGTGGCGGTGGCCGATGCGACGCTCGTCGGCATCGCGGCCCTCTCGTTCTCCTGGCCGCTCGAGCGACCGGAGGGATGCTCCATGTGGTTGGAGGAGCTGTACGTGGTGCCGGCGCGTCGCGGGCAGGGCATCGGCGAGCGCCTCCTGCGGGCGGCGATCGCCACGGCCGCCGCGGCTGGAGCCGTGGGCATCGACCTCGAGGTGGCGGTCGGACACGAACGAGCGGCACAGCTGTATCGACGCGAGGGATTCCGCCGGCTGCCGCGCGAGCACTGGGTGCTCCCGATCGAGCGGCCGGCCCCGCGGACGACCCCGCTGCCGACAGACATCGCGACGGGCGGCTGCTGCTGCGGCGCGATCCGCTACCGCATCGATGGTTCGCTGCTCGACGTCGCGCATTGTCATTGCAGCACCTGCCGGCGCGCGAGTGGGGCGCCCCTCGTCACCTGGGTGACCGTGCCAGCGGACGCGTTCACCCTGACCGCCGGGACGCCGACCACGTTCGCGGCCTCCGCGCATGCGGTGCGCGGTTTCTGCGGCGCGTGCGGGACCGCGCTCACCTGGCGCGGACACGCGTCGCCCGAGCAGGTCGACGTGACCGTCGGCAGCCTCGACGCGCCCGAGGCGGTCCTCCCCACGGCGCACATCTGGACGTCGCATCGGATTCCATGGTTGCGCGTCGACGACGAGCTGCCGCGGCGTCCCGAGGCCGAATCGTAGGGGGCGACGACAGGTTTGCCGCGCGGCGGGGCTTCTCGGTAGAAGAACCGGCGATGCCCGATCTCGTCATTCGCGACGCCCGGATCGTCGACGGCACGGGCAGGCGATCCCGTCCGGGGGGACCTCGCCGTCGCCGGTGGCCGGATCACCGAAGTCGGCCGCGTCGCGGGCCGCGGCACCCAGGAGATCGACGCCGGCGGGCTGGCGCTCGCGCCGGGCTTCATCGACCTCCACACCCACTACGACTGCCAGCTGTTCTGGGACCCGCAGGCGACGCCGTCGCCGTGGCACGGGGTCACGACGGTCGTGATGGGCAACTGCGGCTTCACCATCGCGCCGTGCCGGCCGTCCGACCGCGAGACGCTCATGCGGCTGCTGCTCTACGTCGAGGGCATGCCGATCGAGACGCTGCGCGCCGGCATCGCGTGGTCGTGGGAGGACTATCCGGGGTACCTCGACGCCATCGATCGGCTGCGCCCGGCGGTGAACGTCGGCTCGTTCATCGGGCATTCCGCCGTGCGCCTGCACGTCATGGGCGCGGCGGCGAGCGAGCGCGCCGCCACCGCCGAGGAGCGCGCGCAGATGGCGGCGCTGGTCCGCCAGGGAGTCGCCGCCGGCGCGCTCGGCTGGTCGACGTCGCTCTCGCCGACGCATTTCTTCGGCGACACCAATCAGCCGGCGCCGAGCCGTCTCGCCGACGAGGACGAGCTCCGCACCCTGGCCGAGGCGCTGCGCGATCTCGACCGCGGCGTGATCGAGGTCGCCCCGCGGAGCATCATCGGCCCGCCGGACGACAAGGCGGAGGAGCAGCGCTTCCTGGCGACGCTGGCGCGGGCGAGCGGCAAGGTCGTCTCGTGGGCGCCGCTGCTCGACAATCCCTTCGTGCCGGGAAGTGCGCAGCGCATCCTGGGCGAGGCGGCGGCCCTGCAGGCCGACGGCGTGCAGGTCGTGCCCCAGGTCGGCTGCCGTCCGCTCGAGCTGCGCTTCGACTTCGTGCGGCCGGCGTTCGGCCTCGAGAACAACGCCTTCTGGCGGCCGATCATGGCCGAGCCGCGCGAGCGGCGGAAGGCACGCTTCGCCGATCCCACGTTCCGTGCCGAGCTGGCCACGTACGAGGGCGGCTTCGTCGCGGCGCTGGCGCCGGGGTGGCACAACCTCTACGTCCGCTTCCCGGCGACGCCGAGCCGGCGAGGCCTGGCGCGACCGCAGCGTGGCGGCGCTGGCGGCCGAGCGCGGCGCGTCGCCGCTCGACACCTTCTGCGACCTGGTGATCGCCGAGGACCTGGAGACGCAGTGGGGTGCCGTGATGTTCAACGGCGACGAGCGCGGGGTGCTGGAGCTGCTGCGCAGCCCCGCCAGCGTGGTCGCGCTCTCCGACGCCGGCGCGCACGTCGACACGCTGTGCGACCAGGGATTCACGACGTACCTGCTCGGGCACTGGGTGCGCGAGCTGGGCGCGCTCTCGCTGGGCGAGGCCGTGCGTCTCGTCACCGACGCGCCGGCCCGTCGCTACGGGCTCGCCGGCCGCGGGCGTCTCGCGCCGGGATTCGCGGCCGACCTGGTCCTGTTCGATCCAGCGCGCGTCGGCACCCTGCCGACGGAGCTGGTTCGCGATCTGCCGGAGGGCCAGCGGCGGCTGCTGCAGCGCGCGAGCGGGATCGAGTGGGTCTTCGTCGCCGGTGAGCCGGTCGTCGCGCGTGGCACGCCGACGGACCGGCGCCCGGGACGCGTGTTGCGCGGAGGAGTGTGACGGGACGATGCGAACCGATCAGGACGCGCGGCAGCAGATCGTGCAGGTGGTGCGCGAGCTGTTCGACATGGGGCAGCTCACGCCGACGGGTGGCAACGTCAGTGCCCGCGGCGCGTCCGACGCCCACATCTGGATCACGCCGAGCCAGATGTACAAGGGGGCCCTCGGCGAGGGCGACATCCTCTGCATCACCGAGGACGGGACCGTGGTCGAAGGGTCGGGCAAGCCGTCGGTCGAGTTCCAGATGCACTGGACGTCGTACCACGTGCGCGCCGAGGCGACGGCGGCGGTGCACACGCACGCGCCCTTCGTCACCGCCTTCGGCATCACCAACCAGCGCTTCCCGCCGATCAACACCGACGCGATCTTCCTCGCCGACACCCGGATCGTGCCGTGGTTCATGCCCGGCTCGAAGGAGCTGGCCGACGCGGTCGGCGAGGCGCTCGCGGTGAGTCGGGGCGCCATCCTCCAGTGCCACGGGCTCATGGCGGCGGGAAAGACGATGCGCGACGCGGCGACCCGCGCGATGATGCTCGAGGAGACCGCGAAGCTCGTCCTCTACTGCAAGCAGTTCGGCGGCGAGATGTCGCTGATCCCGCCCGACTGGGTCGAGAACCTGGCGTCGATCGCGAGCTTCCTCTGACGTCATGGCCGGCGAGACGATCCTGCTGGTAGAGGACAACGTCGACCTCGCCACGGTCTATGCGGAGGTGCTCGGCACGCTCGGCTATCGCGTCCTTCCGGCGCCGAGTGGCGAGGAGGCGCTGCGCGTCATCGAGCGCGAGGGCGCGAGCATCCATCTCCTGGTGACCGACCAGCAGCTCTCCGGCATGACGGGCACGGAGCTCTGCCGGACGCTGCGCACCCGCGGCGTCCTGCTGCCGGCGATCATGCTCTCGGGGTTCCCGCCGCCGGCGCGTCGGCCCGCGGGCGACGGTGTCGTCGCCTGGCTGCAGAAGCCGCTCGAGGTGGACGAGCTGCTCGGCGCCGTCCGCGCGGCGCTCGTTCTCTAACGCAGGGCGCATGCGCTGCGCCCGCGAGCCTGTGGGCTATCGCCACGGCGTGGCACGCGCTACCGTTGGCAGAGCTCGAACGCAGCGGACGGAGGTCAGTGATGCGGGCATTGGCGGTGGTGGTGATCGGCGTGGCGCTTCTGGCAGCGACCGGCGTGGCGCGCGCGCACGAGGGCGCGTGCCATGGACGCGAGCAGCGGTTCCAGAGCACGCTCGTCGGGACGGCCAATGCGTCGAACATCGTGCTGACGGGCGGCCGCGTGGAGATCGAGGCCGAGGACGGCGGCGAGGTGAAGCTCGACGTCGCGGGCGTCGCCGACGCCGCGGGTCCGCTCAACGCAACGGATGCCGTGCTGAGGGTGACCGGCATCGTCGACGGCGCCGCCGTCGCGACCACTGTCGCCCTGCCGTTCGAGATCACCGGTGGCGAGGGACACCTCGAAGGGACCCTGGCGGACAGCACGGCCGCGGTCTTCGAGATCCAGGCGGTGACCGTGGAGCGCCCGGCCGGTGTCGTGTTCGCGGTGCCGGGCATCACGGTCGCATCGGCCGACTGTCGAGACGGCGACGACGAGGGCGACGACGAGCAGGGTGACGACGGCAATCAGGGCGACGGTGACCACGGCTGGGGTGGCGCCGGTCGGCGCTCGGAGCATCACGGCGGCCACGATGGGCGAGGATGGCGGTGGCTACGAGACGACGCTGGTGCCCGACGGCGACGCCGGCGACCTGACGTTCGACTCCACCGGCGGCGCGCTCGTGGACATCGATCCCCGCGGCGGCGGCTCGGTCCGCATGCGGATCACGGGCGTCGTGATGGCCGGTACGACCACGCCCCCGGCGGACGGCACGGCCAATCTCGTCGTCAACGGCAAGAAGGCGGGCGTCGCCTTCCAGATGGCCTTTGCCTTCCCGCTCACGGGCGGTGAGGGACAGGTGTCGGGGAGCCTTGGGCTCGCCGAGGGCGACGTCCTCGAGATCACCGGCGTCACCGTCGACGTGGGTCCGAACACCGTCTTTGCCGTCCCGGGTCTCAACCTTGGTGGGGCGGGTGCGGCGAACCACGACGGCGACCACGACGGCGTCTCCGACGACGGCGACGCGTGCGCCGGCACGCCCGAGGGCAGCATGGTGAGCGCGACCGGCTGCACGGTCGGGCAGCTCTGTGGCTGCTCGGCGAGCCGTCGCGCGCTCCGGCGCTGCGTGAAGGCCGCACGGGCGGCGATCCGGACGCAGGTGAAAGCGTCGTGCAGCCAGGATCGCAAAGCCTGCCGGGCGATGAGCCGGCACCTGGCGGCCGACGTGCGACTGCGGATGCGGTCCTGCCGCTAGTACGCGCCGGCCAACTTGGCGTGGTCCCAGCTCGAGATGCGCTCGGGGCGCACGCGGACGAGGCAGCGCTTGCTCGCCTGGCCGCGTAGCGCCTCACGCAGCTCGGGGCCGTGCCCGGGCATCTGATAGCGGGCGTGGACCCGTTCGAGCACGTCGAGCACGTGCTCGACGTCGCCGTCGAGCTCGGCATGACCCCGGATGACGACGCCCTTCAGCGTGTCGTAGGTGGTGCCGCTCTCGAGCATCAGCGTGCACCGCGGATCGCGGCGGAGGTTCACCGCCTTCTGCGACTTGGCGAAGGTGGTCATCACCACCACGTTGCCGGGCTCGAGCGCGTACCACATCGCGACCGGGTCCGGGTAGCCGCGCCGATCGAGGCTGGCGAGGACGATCGTGCGGCCCTCCTCGAGGAACGCGCGCTGCTCGTCCGGCGTGAGGGCGATGGACTTCCGGCGATTCATGGTCCCGGGTCTAGTATGCGATGCGCGGCCAGGGCAACCGCCGCTTCCCTTCGCGCCGGCGGCCCGATAGACGGGGCGGATGGTGCGGGAGATCTACAACGGGCGGCTGATCGACCTGCGCGTCGAGGACGTGACGCTGCCGAACGGGAAGAGCGTCGAGCTGGAGCTGATCCGCCACATCGGCGCCGCCGCGGTGGTCGCCGTGGACGACGCGGGCCAGGTGGTGCTCATCAAACAGTATCGTCACGCGACGGGCGGCTTCATCTGGGAGATTCCCGCCGGCGTGCTCGACTTCCCGAACGAGCCGCCCGCCGTCTGCGCGGCACGCGAGCTGCGCGAGGAGGTCGGCCTGGTGGCCGACGAGCTGCGGCGGCTCGGGACCATCTTCACGACGCCGGGGTTCACCGACGAGCAGATACACCTCTTCCTCGCCCGTTCGTTTCGCCAGGAGGTCACGGCGCACGAGCACGACGAGGTGATCGAGGAGATCCGTCGCGTGCCGCTCGCCGAGGCCCTGGACATGACGCACTCGGGCGACATCGTCGACGCCAAGACGATCGTCGCGCTCCACCTCGCCGCCGGCGTCCTGGGGGTGGCGGAGTGAAGGTCGGCCTCACGGGGTTTCCCGCCGCGGGCAAGACGACCGTCTTCACCGCGCTCACCGGTCTCGACGCGCAGACCGGCGAGCGCCGTCCGCAGATCGGCACGATCAAGGTGCCCGACGCCCGCGTCGATGCGCTGGCGGGCATCCACCGGCCGAAGAAGGTGACGTACGCCGAGGTCTCGTTCGTCGATTTCCCCCCGGCGCGCGATGCCCAGAAGCGCACGGTGCTCGATGCCGAGGCGGTGGCGGCGCTGCGCGATGCCGACGCGCTGGTGGAGGTCGTGCGCGGCTTCCCCGATCTCGCCGGAGCCGCACCGACGCCGGCGGCCGACGTCGACGCCTTCGACGCCGAGCTGGTGATCGCCGACCTGGCGGTCGTCGAGAAGAAGCTCGAGCGCATGAAGAAGGAGAAGGGCGGCGAGCGCGAGCAGGCGCTCCTCGGCTCGTCTGGCCGCGCACCTCGAGGGTGGGGCCCCGCTACGGACGCTCGACCTGTCGGCCGAGGAGCGGACCGCGCTCGTCGGCTACGGATTCCTCTCGCTGCGGCCGTTGCTCATCGTGCTGAACGTCGCCGAGGACGCGGTCACGGCACCGTTGCCCGCCGACGTCGCCGCCCGGGCCGAGGCCGCGGGGGCGCAGGCGCTGGTGCTCTCGGCGAAGGTCGAGGCCGAGGTCGCCCAGCTCGAGCCCGACGACCGCGCCGCCTTCCTCGCCGACCTGGGCCTCACCGCCAGCGCCCGCGATCGCTTCATCCAGGCGAGCTACGCGCTGCTCGACCTGATGTCGCTTCCTCACCGCCGGCGAGGACGAGTGCCGCGCCTGGACGATCCGGCGCGGCACGCCGGCGCGCAAGGCCGCCGGCCGCATCCACTCCGACATCGAGCGCGGCTTCATCCGCGCCGAGGTGATGGCCTTCGACGACTTCATGCGGCTCGGCAGCGAGGCGAAGTGTCGCGAGGCCGGCAAGCTGCGGCTCGAGGGCAAGGACTACGTCGTGCAGGACGGCGACATCGTCCACTTCCGGTTCGCCGTGTAGTCGGACGCTGCGGCTGGCCGCCCCATTGCGCGCGCCCGCCATCGGTCGCAAATTGAAACGATGCGAGTAGGGACCGATCGAGAGGTCGACCTTCCGGGCCGGGGGCGGATGTCCGTTCGCGAGGTGCCGGGGCCCGACGGCGCTCCGACGCTCGTCCTGCTGCACGGCCTCGCGGCGACGGGTCGGCTGAACTGGTTCACGGCGCTGCCGGCGCTCGCGGAGCGCTTTCAACGTCCTGGTCGTCGACCACCGCGGGCACGGTCACGGAATCCGCACGCGGCATTTCCGCTCTGGCCGACTGTGCGGACGACGTCGTTGCCCTCGCCGACACGCTCGGCATCGAGTCGTTGATCGCGGTCGGCTACTCGATGGGCGGTCCGATCGCCAAGCTGTGCTGGAGCCGGCATCGGGATCGTGTCCGGGGCCTCGTGCTGTGCGCGACGGCGAACCACTTCATCTGGCCGGAGGCACGAGGCGTCGCCAGCGCCGTGTTCCCGGGCATGATCGTCGCGGCGCGGATGGCGCCCGAGTTCTTTCGCGAGCGCATCGTGGACGGGATGCTGCGCGGCATGCCCCCCGGCGAGCGCCGGGAGTTCGCACGGCAGGAGCTGAGCGCAGGCGACCCCGCGACCGTCATGCAGGCTGCCCGCGCGGTCATCCGGTTCTCGTCCGGAGACTGGGCCGCGAGCATCGACGTCCCGACCGCGGTGGTGATCACCACGCGGGACCAGCTCGTGCCGCCCCACCGGCAGCACCTCCTCGCGACCTCCATCCGCGGAGCGAAGGTGTTCGAGGTCGACCGGAGATCATCTCGCGTGCGTGCGGGCGGCCGACCGGTTCGTGCCGGTCCTGGTCGATGCCTGCGAGTACGTCAGCGGCGAGGGAGCGGGGTCCCGGCAGGTGCGCTCCGCGTGACGCGGGTCACGGCGCGCGGCGCTCGAACCGCACGCGGAGGGATCGCGGCCCGCCCGGACGCAACAGCGCCGCGTCCTGCCCGCCGATGATCTCCACGCTGCTGATGCGCGGTAGCAGCTCGCGAAGGGCGATGTCGGCCTCGAGCCGGGCGAGTGGAGCTCCGACGCAGTAGTGGATGCCCATGCCGAAGGCGACGTGGCGGTTCTGCTGGCGGTCGAGCAGGAACTCGTCGGGTCGCTCGAAGGCGGTCTCGTCGCGGTTCGCAGAGGCGAGCAGGACGAGCAGCCGTGCTCCGGCCGGAATCGGCTGTCCGGCGATCTCGACGTCCCGCGTCGTCCGGCGGAACGTGGCCTGGAAGGGCGCGTAGTAGCGCAGCGCCTCCTCGATGGCGTTCGGAAGCAGGGAGGGATCCGAGCGCACCCGCGCGAGAACGTCCGGAGCCTCTGCGAAGACCCGGACGGCATTGACGATGAGTCCGGTGGTCGTCTCGTTGCCGGCGACCAGCAGCAGCCGGCAGAACATCAGCAGCTCGGTCTCCGTGAGCCGGCCCTCCTCGGTTTCGACCCGCAGCAGCTCGCCGAGCAGGTTGTCCTCGGGAACCCGACGGAGCTGGTCGAGACGGCGACGAAAGTAGGCGTCGAACTCGCGGTTCGTGTCGGCGAGGACGCTGTCGTCGCCGGTGAGCAGGATGGGCGCGACGTTCTCGATGATCGCGTCGGACCAACGCTTGAAGGTGGCGTGATCGCCATCGGCCACACCGAGCATGTGCGCGATCACCATCACCGGCAGCGGATAGGCAAGATCCAGCACGATGTCGGCCTCGTCGTGAGCGAGCATGGCGGTGACCAGCTCCCTCGAACGCGCCTCGATCGCGGCGCGTTGCCGTTCCACCACTCGCGACGTGAAGGCTTTGGCGATCATCCCTCGCAGACGCGTGTGCACCGGCGGATCGTTGAAGATCATGCTGGGGGGGAGGTCCTCGCCGGCGAGCTGCCGGGTGCCGACGACGGACGAGAAGGTCTCCGGGTCGCGCAGGATGCGGACCACGTCGTCGTAGCGCGCGACCAGCCACACGCCCAGTGCCTCGAGCAGCGTGACCGGCGCGTCGCGCCGCAGGTGCGCATAGTAGGGGTACGGGTCGTTCGCGACTTCGGGATCAAGCAGGGATGGTCTGGATGCGGTCACGGTCGGTGATTCGTCTCCCGAGGTACCGTTGTCAACTTCGCCAGGGCCCGCTCGTGGGCGCGCAGCGGATATCATGGCGTTCGCCGTGGCCCATTGACGGCGGGAACCGAACCGCGGTACGCCCCGCGCGTTCGGAGTCGTCGCCGGATGCGCTGCCTCGCCGCCGCCCTCGTTCTCGCGCTGGCCGTTACCGCGGCTGCCGCACCGACCCGTGTGAAGATCCCTCGACGCGACTGCCTCGACCGGTGCCGGGACGAGATCGCGCTCTGCGTGGCGTACCGCGTCGCACGTCCCGCCAAGTGCAAACGGACGCTCGTCATGGGCTGCCGCAAGCGCGGCCTCTCCGTCTGCCAGGTGGCGGGCGGGGATGTCCGCGCGACCGCACGGCCGATCGCAGCGCGCTGACCCTGGAGATCGGCCACACCTGGCCATCCCGTACCTGCGCGCGTTGACTCGACGAACGCCCCGCCGATACTCTCGCGCTCGATGGCGCACGTCACCTTCAAGCAGATGATGAACGAGGTCGTCGCGTACGGCAGCTGCTGCGAGTGCGGCACCTGCGTGCTGGTGTGTCCGCACAACGTCATCGACTACATCGACGGCAAGCCGAAGCAGGTGGCGAAGGCGACGGCGGCGTTCGATCACTGCGGCATCAGCGAGGGCATCGGCTGCGACGTGTGCGCGCAGGTCTGCCCGCGCCTGGGCATCCGCGAGTTCGACCTGCGCGAGCAGGTCTTCGCGCCCGAGGAACGGCTGTACGAGGGCGTCTTCGGCCGCTACCGCCGCATCGTCGCGGCGCGCTGCAAGGATCCCGAGATCCTCGCGCGCTGCCAGGACGGCGGCGTGGTCACGGCCATCCTCTGCCACGGGCTCCGCGAGGGGCTCTTCGACGGCGCGTGCGTGTCGGCGGCCGACGAGTCGAAGCCCGCCGCACCGAAGCCGCGGGTCGTCACCACCGTCCCCGAGGCCATCGGCAGCGCCAGCTCGTGGTACACGTACTGCCCCAACGACCTCGCGCTGGCCGACGCCGACCGGATGGGGCTCAAGAAGGTCGCGTTCGTCGGCGTGCCCTGCCAGATCACGCCGGTCCGGAAGATCCAGCAGGTCGATCCGGCGTTCCTCGACAACGGGCGGAAGAAGCCGAAGCACATCGAGCGGCAGACGAAGTTCCTGAAGGGCTTCGGCGAGATCGTCACCATGACCATCGGCCTCCTGTGCACCGAGGTGTTCACCTACGAGGGCCTGATGGTCGAGAAGATCCAGGAGGAGATGGGCATCCCGCTCACCGACGTCAAGAAGTTCAACGTCAAGGGCAAGGTGCTCGTCTACAAGAAGGACGGCGAGGTGGTGGAGATGAGCCTCCACAAGGCGCAGGAGTACGCGCGCCCCGAGTGCCACCATTGCGGTGACTTCTCGGCCGAACTGGCCGACATCTCCTGCGGCGGCGTCGCCTGCATGGACTGGACGATCACGATCCTGCGCAGTGCCGAAGGGGAAGCGCTGTTCGACGACATGGTGCGCCGGGGACTCCTCGAGACCCGGCCCGATGGAGGAGTTCGAGCAGTCGATGAAGGTGATGCTGCGCCTGACGAAGAAGCAGCGTGAGCGCGTCCCCGTGCCGCCCGGCCGGACCCCGCGCTACGTGCGCCCCGAGGGGTATCCCCGCGTGGGAGCGGACCCCACCTCCTGATTCCATCGGCTCGAAGGGCTGTGCTACAACCCGAGCCCTCACATCCCAAGGAGGTCCCGTCCCATGGCCAAGCCCGTGATCGTCAGCGCCACCCGCACCGCGATCGGTACGTTGGGTGGGGCGCTCGCCCAGGTTCCCGCCACGAAGCTGGGGGCGATCGCCGTTCGCGAGGCGGTCAAGCGCGCCGGCATCGAGCCGGGCCTGGTCGAGGAGGTCATCCTCGGCCACGTGCTGCCGGCGGGTCTCGGCCTGAACCCCGCGCGCGTCGCGGCGCTCGAGGCGGGCATCCCGAAGGAGGTCGGCAGCTACGGCGTCAACAAGGCGTGCGGCTCGGGCCTGAAGGCGGTCGCGCTGGCGGCGCAGTCGATCGCGCTCGACGAGGCCGACGTCGATCGTCGCGGGCGGCATGGAGAGCATGAGCGGCGCGCCGTACCTCCTGAAGAAGGCGCGCTTCGGCTACCGCATGGGGCACGATCAGCTGCTCGACTCGATGATCGCCGACGGGCTCACCTGTCCGATCACGCACGTGCACATGGGCATCACCGCCGAGAACGTCGCCGCGAAGTACGAGATCTCGCGCGCGGAGCAGGACGAGTTCGCGGCCGAGAGCCAGCAGAAGGCGGGCGCGGCGATCAAGGGCGGCAAGTTCAAGGCCGAGATCGTCCCGGTCGAGGTCGCCGGCGCCAAGAAGGGCGAGACCGCCCTCTTCGACACCGACGAGCACCCGCGCCCCGACACCACGGCGGAGGGGCTCGGCGAAGCTGCGCGCCGCCTTCAAGAAGGACGGCGGCTCGGTGACGGCCGGGAACGCGTCGGGCATCAACGACGGCGGCGCCGCGCTGGTGGTGATGTCGGACGCGAAGGCGAAGCAGCTGGGGCTGAAGCCGCTCGCGACGATCCGCGCCTACGCGTCGGCCGGCGTCGATCCGTCGATCATGGGCATGGGCCCGTGGCCGGCGTCCGAGAAGGCGCTCGCGCGTGCCGGTCTCCGCAAGGAGGAGATCGACCTCTGGGAGCTGAACGAGGCCTTCGCGGCGCAGTCGCTCGGCGTGCTGCGCGAGCTCGCGCATCCCGAAGAACCGGGTGAACGTGAACGGCGGCGCGATCGCGCTCGGGCACCCGATCGGCGCCAGCGGCGCGCGGGTCCTGGTCACCCTGCTGCACGCGATGCAGGACCGTGACGCCCAGCTCGGCCTCGCGTCGCTCTGCATCGGCGGCGGCCAGGGGATCGCGATGATCGTCGAGCGTGCCTAGGGAACGTCGGTGGCGATCGCCGCGCTCTTCGACATCGACGGCACGCTGATCGCCCGGAACTCGGCCCCGCTCTACATGCGGCACCTGCGCCGCAGCGGGCAGGTGCGCCGGCGCGACGTGGCGCGCACGCTCTACTACCTCGCCCGCTACAAGGTCGGCATGCTCGACATCGAGCGGGCGCTGATCGGGCCGCTCGTCGTGGATCTCGGGCCGCGCCGGAAGCCGACGTCGTCGCCGACTGTGCCGGACTGGTATGCGCGCGAGGTCCGCGCCCTACCTCGTACCGGCGATGGTGGCCACGCGTCGAGGCGCATCGTCGCGCCGGCCACGTGACGGCCGTCCTCACCAGTGGAACGCGCTACCTCGCCGGGCCCGCTCGCCGCCGACGCTCGGCATCGAGCACCTGCTCGTCACCCGAGTGGTCGTCCGCGGCGGGCGCTTCACCGGGGAGGTCGTGCGGCCCGATCTGCTACGGCGATGGAAAGATCTACTGGGCCGAGCAGTTCGCCGAGGCGCACGGCATCGATCTCGCCCGCTCCTACTTCTACACCGACTCGGTGACCGACCTCCCGGTCCTGGAGCGTGTCGGGCATCCCCGGGTCGTCAACCCCGATCCGCGGCTCCGACGCGTGGCCCAGCGCCGCGGGTGGCCCGTGGTCTGGCCGCGGGTGGACGCGCAGCACGCCGAGGCGGTGGCGCTGGAGACCGGAACGGGGTAGGTGAAGGCCTCCGGGAGCAGAGGAGGGGCGGTGGATGCATAGACGGAACGGAGCACGGGGCGTCGAGGCGATGGGGGTCGTGCGGCCGCTGGTGATGCTCGCCGGGGGGCTGCTGGCCGGCGCCATCCTCTGGCGCTTCCTGATGCTCGACGATCCGGCGCACGCCGTGCAGGCGTGGCCGGATGCTGGCGACCGGCCGACGGTCGTCGCGACGGACCTGGGGGGCGATGGGGCTCGATGACAACCTGCGGCGTGTCCCGCCGCAGAGCCTGGACGCGGAGCAGTCGGTCCTCGGGGGTATCCTGCTCGACAACACGGCAATCGACCGTGTCGATCGAGCTGCTCTCGTCCGAAGATTTCTATCGCGAGGCGCACCGCAAGGTCTTCCGGGCGGCGGTGTCGCTCTCGGAGCGCAACGAGCCGATCGACCTGGTCACCCTGTCCGAGGTGCTGCGCACGCGCGGCGAGCTGGAGGGCGTGGGCGGCGCCACGTACCTGGCCCAGCTGGCCGACTGCGTGCCGACCGCGGCCAACATCGTCAACTACGCCCGGATCGTTCGCGACAAATCGATCCTGCGGGCCCTGATCTCGGCCACCACGGAGATCGCGACCCGGGGCTACGAGGCGCCGGACGACGTCACGGATCTGCTCGATCAGGCCGAGCAACGCATCTTCGCGATCTCCGATCGCGAGGTGAAGCCGGCCTTCGTCCGCATCGAGAACGTCCTCACCGACACCATCAAGCTCATCGAGCGCCTCTACGAGCAGAAGCAGTCCGTGACCGGCGTCACCACCGGGTATGCCGACCTCGACCGGATCACGGCCGGCTTCCAGCCGTCCGACCTGATCATCATCGCGGGGCGACCCAGCATGGGAAAGACGGCGTTCGTGCTGAACATCGCCGCCAATGCCGCGATGAAGGCAGACGTTGGCGTCGCGGTCTTCTCGCTCGAGATGGCGAAGGAGCAGCTGGCGATGCGCCTCCTCTGTTCCGAGGCCCGCGTCGATCTGGCCCGGGTGCGTACCGGCCACCTCTCCGATCGCGAGTTCCCACAGCTCGCGATGGCGGCGGGCCGGCTCGCCGACACGCCGATCTACATCGACGACACGCCGGCGCTCTCCGTCCTGGAGCTTCGCGCGAAGGCGCGGCGGTTGAAGCGCGACCCGGCCACCAAGCTCGGCCTCATCGTCGTCGACTACCTCCAGCTGATGCGCGGATCGGACGGCAAGGACAACCGCGAGCAGGAGATCTCCGAGATATCCCGATCGCTGAAGGCGCTCGCCAAGGAGCTGAGCGTGCCGGTCGTCGCCCTGTCGCAGCTGAACCGGCAGGTCGAGAACCGCAACCCGCCCAAGCCCCGCCTCGCCGACCTGCGCGAATCCGGCGCCATCGAGCAGGACGCCGACGTCATCGCCTTCATCTATCGCGAGGAGGTGTACGTCGAGGACACCGACAAGCGTGGCCTGGCCGAGATCATCGTCGCGAAGCAGCGCAACGGACCGATCGGCTCGGTCGAGCTGACGTTCCTCCACGAGTTCACGCGGTTCGAGAACCGCGAGATCGCGCGCGACGTCGAAGCCGGCGTCGGCTAGGCCGACGCCGTTCCGGCGAGGGCGGCGAGCACCGCGCGCACCCGCCCGGCGACGTCCGGTGCCCGGACCAGGTCGGCGATCATCGCCACGCTGTCCGCCCCGGCGGCGCGCACCGTCGGAGCTGTGGCGACCGTGATGCCCCCGATGGCGACGATGGGGAGCGCGACGACGCGGCGGATCCGCCCGAGGAGATCGAGCCCGCGAGGCGCGAGCGCGCCGGCCTTGGTCGTCGTGGGGTAGATGGGCCCGACGCCGATGTAGTCCGCGCCGTCGGCCGCCGCGGCGCGTGCCTGGTCGAGATCGTGGGTCGAGACGCCGATCAACGGCCCGGGGCCGAGAACGCGGCGGGCGGCGGCGACCGGCAGATCGTCCTGCCCGAGGTGGACGCCGTCGGCCGCGATCGCGCGAGCGACGTCGGGGCGATCGTTCACGAGGAAGCGCACGCCGTGGGCGCGAGTCAGGTGCCGGATCGCCGCGGCGGCGTCGAGGAGGGTACGCGTCGACGCCGCCTTCAGGCGCAGCTGCAGGAGCGTCGCGCCGCCCTCGATGAGGGCCTCGGCGAGCGCCGTGGGGTCGCGGCCGGTGTCGAGCGGGTCGACGATCGCGTACAGCGGTGGGAGCGCGGCCGCACTCACCGCGGCGGACCAGCCGGGCTGATCGGCCGGCGGATCTGGATCCCCAGGTCGACGATCTTCTTGCGCAGCGTGTTGCGGTTGATGCCGAGCATCTGGGCGGCCTTCACCTGGTTGCCGCCGGCACGCTCGAGCACGACCTCGATCAGAGGACGCTCGACGGCGCTGATGAGCGCCATGTAGAGGTCGCCGGCGCCGCCGTCGTGCGTGGCGGCCAGGAGCTCGGCGAGCCGCTGGCGGACGGCTTCCTCGAGGGGCTGCTCCTCGCCGACCGGTCGGGGGCCGTGGCCGGGAAGGGCGAAGTCGTCACCCACGAGCGTGCGCCCCTTGGCCAGCACGGCCGCCCGCCGGAGCATGTTCTCCAGCTCGCGCACGTTGCCCGGCCAGCTGTAGCGCATGAGCGTCTCGCGGACGTCGTCGGTCACCCCGACGATGCTGGTGCTGAGCTCGCGGTTCACCTTGTCGATGAAGAAGTCGATCAGCTCGGAGATGTCCGCGCGCCGGTCCCGGAGCGGCGGCACGAAGACGCGCACCACGTTCAGGCGGAAGAACAGATCCTCGCGGAAGCGGCCGCCGCGGACGGCGCCCTCGAGATCCTGGTTCGTCGCCGCGACGATGCGGACGTCGGCGCGGATCGCATCGCGACCGCCGACCCGCGTGAACTCGCGCTCCTGGAGCACGCGCAGGAGCTTGGCCTGGAGCGCGAGCGGCATGTCGGCGATCTCGTCGAGGAAGAGCGTGCCGCCCGCCGCAGACTCGAACTTGCCGATGCGGCGCTCGACGGCCCCGGTGAACGCGCCGCGCTCGTAGCCGAAGAGCTCGCTCTCGAGCAGCTCGTTGGGGATCGCGGAGCAGTTGAGGGCGACGAACGTCCCGCGGCGATCGGAATGGTGGTGGATCGTGCGCGCGACGAGCTCCTTGCCGGTGCCGGTCTCGCCCTGGATCAGGACCGTGGCGTCGGTCGGCGCCACGCGGCCGATCACCTTGTAGATCTCCTGCATGGCGGGGGTGCGGCCGATGACGAGCTCCTGGCGCTGTTCGAGCTCGCCCCGCAGGCGCTCCAGGTCGTGTGTCAGACGACGGAGCTCGAGCGCGCGGTCGACCAGCACGGCGACCTGATCCAGGTCGAACGGCTTCGTCAGGTAGTCGTAGGCGCCGCGCTTGGTGGCCTCGATCGCGTTGGCCATCGTGTTCTGCGCGGTCATGACGATGATCAGCGTGTCGATGTGCTCCTCGCGCGCCTTGGCGAGGACGTCGAGCCCCGACACGTCCGGCATGCGGATGTCGAGGAAGGCGACGTCGTAGGGCTGGCGCCGCAGGGCGTCCAGGGCCTCGCCGCCGCTGCCGACGGTGGTGACTTCGTGCCCCTGCTGGCTGCACGCGCGCTCGAGGACCCAGCGGATCGACTCTTCGTCGTCCGCGACCAGTATATGGGCCGGCGATCTTTCAGTCACTGTCGGCATCGTCCTCGCTGGTCGGCAGGGTGACGCGGAAGCGGGCGCCGCCGCTGCGGCGGGGCTCGTGAGCGATGGTGCCGCCATGCTCGCTCACGATGCGGTGGCACACGGCCAGGCCGAGGCCGCTGCCGCGGTTCTTGGTGGAGAAGAAGGGGGCGAAGAGGTGGGGCAGGTGCTCCTCGGGCACGCCGGGGCCCGAGTCCTCGATCGATACCGAGAGGAGCTGTCCCTTGGTGCCGTCACGACGGACGAGGAAGCGATGCTCGATGCGCGTGGCGACCGTGAGCTCTCCCGTGCCGCCGAGGGCTTCGACGGCGTTCTTCACCAGGTTGAGGAAGAGCTGGGTCAGCTGATTCTTGTCGCCGATGACGGCAGGAAGGCTCGGATCGAACTCGATCCGCAACGTGACGTTTCCCCATTCCGGCGCCTGCCGTTGCAACGTGAGGACGTCGTTCAGCACGCGGTGGATGTTGACGGGGAGCATCTCGATCTGGCGTCGCTCCGACATCTCGCGCAGCTGCTCGATCAGTCCGTTCAACCGGTCGACCTCGCGGACGATGACGTCGGTGCAACTGATCTGCTCGGCGTCCCTGAGGGCGGCACGCAGGAGCTGTGCCGCGCCGCGAATGCCGCCGAGCGGGTTGCGGATCTCGTGCGCCAACCCCTGCGCGACGGCGCCGAGCGCCGAGAGGCGGTCGGCGCGCGCGGCGGTTGCCTCGAGCGTCCGCTGCATCGTGAGATCGTGGAGGACGAGGACTGCACCCGAGAGCCGGCCCTCGCCGTCGTGGACGGGCGAGCAGGCGGCGCTGACGGGCAGCGGCTGGCCCCCGGCCGTGAGGGTTCCCTCGATGCGCCGGCGCGCCACCGCACGCGCGAGCACGTCGCGGACCTGAGCGGCCACCCATGCGTTCCCCGGGTGGGCTCCTAGTAGCCCGGCGAGCGGACTGCCGATGGCCTGCTGCGCCGAGATACCCGCGAGCTGCTCCGCGGCCGGGTTCATGTCGGCCACGCGCCCCAGCGCGTCGAGGACGATGACGCCGTCCTCGAGACTCGCGAGGACGTCCGGGAACGACGGCCGCGCGGGTCGCAGCTCGCTGGGGCGGGAGCGGGTCTTCGCACGCCAGCGCATCAGTCTTCGTCCCCGCCGCCGGTGTCCCCATCGTCGCCGGCGCCGCTCTCGATGTCGTCGACCATCTCGTCGAAGTCCTCGCCGGCGTCCTCGCCGAGCTCCTGGCCCATGCGCTTCATCCAGCGAGCCATGCTCTTGGGGTCGCTCTCGTCGACGTCGCCCAGGCCCTGCGGGTCGGCCAGGTCGTCGAGGCGGTCCTCCTCGGAACGCACCATGGCGAACCGGGACATGAGCCGGGTCAGCTGCCGGCTGCCGCAGTGGTCGCATACCGGGTCCACCTGCTCGCTCACGCGGAGCGTCAGCACCGTGACCTTCCGGCGACAACTCCCGCAGCGGTATTCGTAGATCGGCATCCGTGCCCGAATTATAGGCACGGGCCGCCGGGCCATGCTACGGCCCAGCTGGATGGGGCCTACGGCTACTTCGTGGACTTGGCCGCGAAGCCCCGTTCGCCGTACGTGAGCGAGGTCTTCTTCCCGTTGACGACCGACTCGAGGACGACCTCGCGCCCCCAGAGGCGGTACACGAAGGAGAGGGTGCGCTCGGCATACTCGAGCTGCAGGTCCCGGCCGTCGTGGGCGTGGCCGAGGAGCATCGTCCGGTTGCCACCGAAGTCCGCGTCCTCGACCCGGATGACCGGGACGCCGCCCATGCCCACGCTCTTGAGCAGGGTGTCCTTCACCTGCCGCCAGCCGTCGGGGTCCGACACGTGGCTGATGACGAGGTCTTCGCCCTTGGGCTCGGCCTCGAACAGGTCGAGGTCGCGCATCATGCGCTCGGTCAGCCAGCGACGTAGGAAGGACACGTCGCGATCGACCTCGCGGGTTTCGAAGAGCAGCGCACGCCCCGTCTTCCCGGGGGGGAGCGTCGCCCGCTCCTCCGCCGTCGGGTGGTCGCCGCGGCGCTCGATGTCCTCCCAGACGCGCAGCCCGATATGGTACGGGTTCAGCTGTCCCGGAATCGGGCGCACGACCTGGTTGTGCCGGACGAGGAACTCGAGGTGCAGCTCGCTCGGCAGGTCGAGCGCATCGAGGATGCGCTTGTGCCAGAACGACGCCCATCCCTCGTTCATGATCTTCGTCTCGATCTGGGGGATGAAGTACCGCGACTGCTCGTGGACGATGGTGAGCAGATCGCGCTCCCAGTCCTCGAGGAAGGGATTGTTGTCGCGGATGAACAGCAACAGGTCCTCGTCGGGGACGGGGGGCCGCTTGCGCAGGTCGGGAGGCACCACCTCGGGACGCTTGTGGATGCGGTGGAATGGGTCGGGGGTCGGCTCGGCCTGGAGGCGCAGGCGCTCGCGTTCCTCGTCCTCCGACAGCCGGCGTACCGCGAGGTTCCGCCGGCACTGGAGCGAGAGGGCGTGCGCGGCGTCGAGGATCGGCTCGACCTTGTCGAGACCGATGCCGGGATCCTCGACGTACTTCCGCACCCGGGTGGCGTGCGCCTTGAACGTCGCGATCGTGAACTCGGGACGGGTGCGTCTGGAACGTGAAGTTGCGCTTGAAGAAGTCGTTGTGTCCGTAGACGTGGGCGATCGTGAGTATCTGGAGGCAGAGCGTGTTGTCCCGCATCAGGTAGGCCAGCGCCGGGTTCGAGTTGATGACCATCTCGTACGGCAGGCCGGACACGCCGTAGTCGTAGAGGGTCTTCAGCTTCTCGAACGACTTGCCGTACGACCAGTGCGGATAGTGGGACGGCATGCCGGAGTACGCCGTGTATCCGAGCATCTGATTGTGATCGCAGAGCTCGAACTCCTGCGGGAAGCAGTCGAGGCCGAACTCGGCGACCTTCTCGCGGATGCGGGCGTCCCAGTACTCGAGATCCTTGATCTCGTAGTCAGCCACGGGCGCTCAGCTCGGCCGCGGCTCGGTCCTTGGCGAGGAAGGCCTTGAACGACGGCCAGATGTCCTCCTTCCGCTCGATCAACACGGTCTGGAAGTTGTCCGCGTCGAGGCGGCGGAAGATGTTGAGCATCGAACTCTCGTAGTAGCGCGACCCGAGCGGCTTGATCTCGCCATAGCCGAACAGGTTGCACAGGTCGGCGAGCTCCTTCGCCGAGCGCAGCGCGGCCGGATTGTCGGAATCGAAGTTGTCGCCGTCCGAGCAGTGGAACGCGTAGACGTTCCAGAGCGACGGATGGTAGCGCGACTGGACGATCTCGATGGCACGGCAGGTAGGCCGAGGAGATGAAGGTGCCGCCCGACTCGCCCTTGTGGAAGAATTCCTCTTCCGTGACCTCCTTCGCCTCCGTGTGATGGGCGATGAAGACGATCTCGACGTTCTGGTACTTCGTGCAGATGAACTGGTAGAGAAGGAAGAAGAAGCTCCGGGCTAGGTACTTCTTCATCGTGTCCATCGAGCCGGATGTGTCCATCAGGCAGAAGACCACCGCGTTCGACTCCTTCTTCATGTCGGTGGTCATGTGGCGATACACGAGATCGCCCTGGTGGAACGGGAAGCGCCGCTCCGCGGCCGCCGAGCCGGGTTCGGCCTGCACTGCGGCGAGCGCATCAGCGGAGCGCCGACGGACGGTCGCGAGCTTCCGCCGTACGCGCTCCCGGACGCTCCGTCGCTTGTCGAGCCGGACGCGGATGCCGACGGCGCGGTACCCCTTGCGCTTGACGAAGCGCATGGCGTCGATCTGTCGCAGCGCCTTGCGCTCGAGGTCGGGCAGCTCGAGGTCCTCGAACATGATCTCGACGAGCTCCTCGAGCGTGACGTCGGTCTCGTAGTAGTCGGCCCCGGCCTGGTCGCCGGCTTTGTCCTGGCCGGCGCCCTGGCCCTGACCCTTCTTGCCGATGACCTGACCGGTCTGGGTGTCGCCGTCGCCCTGTCCGACGGCGGGGGCGTTGTCACCGTAGACGAAGCGATACTCGCGAATGCCGCGGATCGGGACCTTGATGACCTTCTCCCGATCCTTCCCGATGATGGATTCCTCCGCGATGATGTCGGCGATGTTGTCGCGGATGGACTCGCGCACCTTGAGCCGGTGCCGGGCACGGTCGCCCGCGCACCGGTCGCTGCGCTCCGCCTCGGACGGGTGATAGGGGCGGAAGATCGATTCGAGTGTGGTCAGGTCAGTCCTTCCAGAGGTTGTTGGCGGCGTACTTGAGGACCACGTCGACGCAGCTCGTGCAGTAGCCGTTCTGCAGCAGGTTCTGCACCATGGCATCGTACTTGTCGGTCTGGTCCTCGTCGCGCGTGCGCGCCTTGGTGATGATCCGGCTGATGTCGCGAACCGACGTCATCAGCTTCTTCTCGATCGCCTCCTTCAGCGGCTCGTAGGAGGCGTAGGCGACACGCTCGCCGCGGCGCGTGGACGCCCAGAGATACGCGATGACCTCCTGCCGGAAGCCCTCCGCCGCCGAGCCGATGATGGCGATCTGTTCCTCGATCGACTTGAGGAACCCCTCGTCGGGCTGCAGCTCTTCCTTCGTGTTGCGGTCCTTCACGCGTGTCTTGTTCACGAACGCCTCGGCGTGATCGAGGTAGTTCTGGAAGAGGGCCTCGGCCTGCTCCTTGTAGGAGTAGACGAAGGCCTTCGTGATCTCCTTCTCGAGCAGCTCCAGGTACTCCTTGTGGAGGACGTCCTGGAGGAACTCGAGGTACTGCTTCCGGGTGTCGTCGGGGAGATCGGCCTCCTTCACCATGCTGATGAGCGCCTCGCGCACGTTGATCGGGTTGATGCAGTTGCCCTCGACGTTGTCCGACAGCGCGTTGTCGAGCGCCTTCATGATGAAGCGGGTGGAGATGCCGCTCATGCCCTCGCGCTTGGTGTCGTCGCGCAGCTCGGCGGCGTCGAGCTTCTTGGTCTTGCCCTTCTCGACGACTTCCTCGCCGTTGTAGAGCTTGAGCTTCGTCATCAGGTCGCACTTCGCCGTCGGCTCGAGGCGCGAGAGCATCGCGAACATCGACGCGACCTCGAGCGTGTGCGGCGCGACGTGCGCGTGGAAGTCGGAGTGGTGGATGATCTTCTGGTAGATCTTGACCTCTTCCGACAGGCGCAGGTTGTACGGCACCTTCACGACCACGATGCGGTCGAGGATCGCTTCGTTGGTGTGATCGGCCTTGAACTTCTGCCACTCCGCCTCGTTCGAGTGCGCCACGATGCAGGTGTCGACGTACACCATGCCGTGACGTCCGGGCGCCGGGATGATCTTCTCCTGCGTCGCGGTGATCATGGCGTGGAGGTACTCGGTCTCGTTCTTGAACACCTCGATGAACTCGCAGATGCCGCGGTTGCCGACGTTGAGCGCGCCGTTCAGCTCGAGCACCCGCGGGTCGCCCTCCGAGTACATGTCGAGCTTCGAGATGTCCTCGCTGCCGATCAGCACCGACGTGTCCTGGTTGTTCGGGTCGACCGGCGGCACCACGCCGATGCCGACGCGGTTGCGCTTCGAGAAGAACTTCGTGACGACCGGCACCTCTTCGTAGCGGAGCCCGAACTCTTCCTTCAGGCGGAAGCGGCACACCGGGCAGAGGTCGCCCTCGATGTGGACGCCGAGCATCTTCTCGAATTCCTTGCGCAGGTGGCGAGGAATGAGGTGCAGCGGCTCTTCGAACATCGGGCAGCCCTCGATCGCGTAGATCGGCGGCAGATGCTCGAGTCCGCGCTGGAGCTTCTCGACGAGCGAGCTCTTTCCCGAGCCGACCGGGCCCATCAGGTAGAGCACCTGGCGGCTCTCCTCGCCCTTGAGCGACGCGGAATGGAAGTAGCGGACGATCTGGTTGAAGGTCTTCTCGATGCCGAAGAACTCGTCGCTGAAGAACTCGAAGACCTTGAGCGGCTCGTCCTTGTAGAGCCGCTTCACGCGCGGGTCGTCGGCCTCCAGGATGTCCCGGTGCCCCGCCTGCATGATCATCTCGTAGACGCGCGCGTGGGAGAGCTTCGTCAGGGACGTGTCGGCGCGGACGAGCTCGAGATACTGGAGGAACGTCCCGCGCCAATGCTTCGACTCGCGCGCCGCGCGGTCTTCTTTGATGATCTGCTCGAACGACGGACTGTCGCTGTCCATGGGTGCGCTCCTCTTCAGCGAATCGCTCTCAGGGTCCGGCCCGGCCGGTCCGTCCTCCCTTTGCGACGCGCATGATGCGGTGCGTGTTCAGAGTCATGTCGTGGCGCGGTGCGTGAACACCGCACCCGCGTGAGGTGCAAGCGTCATGCCGGTGACGACGTTCAGACGAACGCACGGCGACTCGTCCGGGCGCGAATGCGCGCCGATGCTGGGGCCGGTGGTTCAGAGCACCATCCTCCCGTCGTCTCGTGGCCCGGCCTCACTCAAGCCCCCACCCCGCCTCCACCCTTCCGGGTTTACGGTCCAGAGATACGGCACTACCCCAACACGCAACTCTGCCATGAGGCTACCGTCCAGTGGGGAGGGTGTCAAGTTTTTGTCGGTGATCCCCGAGACGGCGACGCGCACCCCACCGGAAAGCAGGGTGCGCGTCGGGTACCGCGAGTGGTCCCAGGGGGAATCGAACCCCCGTTACCGACGTGAGAGGCCGGCGTCCTAGCCGCTAGACGATGGGACCGCGGGAGAGAGCTGAGGAGGGAGGACTCGAACCTCCAATCGCCTGATCCAGAGTCAGGTGGCTTACCAATTAGCCGACTCCTCAACAGGGAGGCGAAAAGCTAATCGATGAGGCGAAGCCCGTCAAGAAGCGGCAGCGTTCTCGTCCATCCGGGTGAGCACCGCGCGGAGCCGCCCGAGCGTGCGCTCTCGCCCGAGGACGTCGAGCACCTCGAAGATGCCCGGACTGACGGTGCCACCGGTCACGGCGACCCGGACCGGCTGCGCCAGCTTGCCGAGCGCCAGCCCGTGCGCCGCAAGGGTTTCCTTGAACGCGCTCTCGATCGACGCCGCGTCCCAGACCGCGAGAGCCGCGAAACGCCCGGTGAGGTCGGCGAGTGCGGGTGCCAACGCCGGCGTCAGGTGCTTCGCCGTCGCCTGGGGATCGAGGACGACCGCGTCGGCGACGTAGAAGCGCAGCGCCTCGGCCAGCTCGACGAGGGTCTTCGCCCGTTCGCGCAACGTGTCGACGGCGCGGGCGAGCCACGCACGGTCGTCGGGGGCAGGCAGGCCGAGCCCGACGAGGAACGGGATCACTGCCTCGGCGAGCGCCGCCGCGGGGAGCGCCTTCAGGTGCTGGAAGTTCGTCCACAGCAGTTTCTCGGGATTGAAGACGCCCGAGGCGTGGGAGACGTGGTCGAACGAGAAGTGCTCGATCAACTCGGCGCGTGTGAACAGCTCCTGGTCGCCGTGCGACCATCCCAGCCGTGCCAGGTAGTTCACCAGCGCGTCGGGCAGATATCCCATGTCCCGATAGGCCGTCACCGCCGTCGCGCCGTGGCGTTTGGAGAGGCGGGCCTTGTCGAGTCCGAGGATGAGGGGGAGGTGGGCGAACGCCGGCAGCGAGGCGCCCATGGCTCGATAGATCAGGATCTGGCGGGCGGTATTCGCGACGTGGTCGTCGCCGCGGATGACGTGCGTGATGCGGAGATCGACGTCGTCGACGACTGCACAGAAATTGTACAGTGCTGACTCGTCGGAGCGCAGGATCACGAAGTCGTCGAGGTCGCCGTTCTGGAACACGATGCGACCCTTCACCTGGTCGTCGAGCACCGTTTCCCCGTCGAGCGGCGTCCGGAAGCGGATCACCGACGCGTCGCGTCCCGGCGGTGGCGTGGCGAGATCCCGGCAGGTGCGATCGTAGCCGGCACGCGGTCCGCCGGCCGGCGCCGCGTTGCGCCTCGCCTCGAGCTCTTCGGCGGTGCACCAGCAGCGGTACGCGAGTCCGTGGCGCAGCAGGCGATGTGCCGCGTCCCGATACAGGGCGCCCCGCTCGCTCTGATGGAACGGTCCCTCGTCCCAGTCGAGCCCGAGCCAGCGCATGCCGTCGAGGATGGCGCGGATCGACTCGGGCGTGGACCGCACGCGATCGGTGTCCTCGATCCGCAGCAGGAACTCCCCACCGTGACGCCGGGCGTAGAGCCAGCTGAAGAGGGCGGTCCGCACCCCGCCAATGTGCAGATAGCCCGTGGGGCTCGGCGCAAAGCGAGTGCGGACGGGCATTTGCGGCGATCCAAGCCGATGCCCCCCCGCAAGTCAACGCGGGCCCGAGCGGCCTGTTTGAGAGTTGCGCGGTCCGTCTGCATACTTTCGTACAGAGCGGGCCGCACGGCGGTCCGGTCGTGGGTCACTGCTGACGAGGTGAAAGGGATGTTGAAGAAGATTCTCGTGGTCGAGGACAACGAGGACAACCGCCGCATCCTCGTGTACCGGTTGCGGAAGATCGGGAAGTTCGACATCCGCGAAGTCACCAACGGCTCCGAGGCGGTCGACGCGGTGAAGGCCGATCCCCCCGATCTGATCTTCATGGACCTGAAGATGCCGGTGATGGACGGGTGGGAGGCGACGAAGCGTATCCGTCAGATGCCCGGCGGTGCGGAGGTGCGGATCATCGCCCTCACGGCGCAGGCGATGGCGGGTGACGAGCAGAAGGCGCTGGCCATCGGCTGTGACGACTACCTCGCCAAGCCGGTCGTGGATCCCGACCTCGTCCGCCAGAAGCTCGAGCGCCTCATCGGCGCCGCAGCCTGACCCGTCCGCGCCTTTCGTGTCCGCGAGAGACCGCTTCGAAGCGTTGCTCGTGATCGCCGAGCAGCTCCTGCGCCAGCGGCGCGCGCACTGGGCCTCGGTGCAGCGCGAGGCCGGCGACGCGACAGCCGCCGCTTCGGCGAGCGATCCGGACGACGCGGCCGGCGGCGGAGCGAAGACATCGCGCCGCGCTTGACGTCGCGCCCGCCCACAGGATCGAATGCGCGCCCGATGCGGATGGGCGGTGCGCTCCTCGTGCTCCTGTGCCTCGTCGGTGCCTGCGCGACGACGACGCGGTACCGGACGGGCGTGCGTTCGCATCTCGCGATGCCGCTGGCGGAGCACTGCATGGCCGCCGCGTCCCGCCAGGTGGACTGGGTCGACACCGTCAGCGAGGTCGACGACGAGCGGCTCGTGCCGCGCGTCGAGCCGGCGGGCCAGAGCCAGGCCCACTGGCTCGTCGCGCGCGGGCAGGGCGATGCCCAATGCTGGGTCCTGCAGCGCTCGGATCCGCGCGACGGGGTCCTCCTCGAGGGGCATGTCGCCTGGACGAACCGCCGACCTTCGTCGTCGGAGGTGACGGCCGGCGCGGCGCGCTGCCGCGACGTGATCCAGGAGATCGAGGCGGTCTGCGGCGCGCGTCTCACCGGCGGCGCGACGACCGTCGAGTGTCAGGACGACGGGGCGAGCGCGTGGCGGCCCTGCCCGGCCGCGACGCCGTAGGTGTCATGGCGACGTCGTCGTGAGCCGTGGTAGACAGCGGCCGCGATGCTGCGCACCGGCCGCCATCGGCTGCACGTCGCTCTCGTCCTGATCGGTCTGGTGCCGTCGGGCGCGTGGGCGCGCCCGCTCCAACCCCTGCCGCCGCTCTGCGACGTCGGACGGTTCCTCGTTCCCGGCGCGGCGCTGGTCGTGGGCTCGCCTGCCGCGACGGACGACGTGGTGACGGTCGCGTCCGGGGCGGTGGCCGTCGCGAGCGGATGCCCGGCGGCTCATGCACGCTTGAAGGCGAAGCGGTCCGGGACGAGGATCAGGGTCATCTGGTCGCGCTGTCCCGGGATGGCGGGGCGGGCGACGCTCAAGGGGTTGATCCATCCCGGATGCGGCACGCTCGATGCGACGTTCGCGGCGCCGCGTGCGAAGGTCAGGCGCCAGTTCACGGCTTCCCGGTCCACGTGTGGCGACGGGGTCGTAGATGCGGCGGGCGGCGAGACATGCGACGGCGCCGGCACCTGTCCGGGCGGATCCGCCTGTCCGTCCGACTGCATCTGCGGAGGCGAAGGCCCCGTGTGCGGCAACGGACGGCAGGAGGCGGCCGAACAGTGCGACGATGGCAACGGTGCCTCCGGAGACGGATGCAGCGCGACCTGCGAGGTCGAGACGACGCTGGTGAGCGAGGTCGAGCCCAACAACCTCTCCGCCAAGGCGAACCGGGTGGATGTGCTCCCCGCGGTCGTCCAGGCGCGGATCGCACCGGGCACCGACCAGGACTACTTCGCCTTCGCGGTTCCTGCCGGCGGTCATGTCGAGTTCGAGACGTTCGACGCGAGCGGTGTCACCTGTGACGGCATCGACACCTACGTCGAGCTCTGCGACACGGACGGCGTCACGGCGCTCCAGTTCAACGACGACGGCGGCATCGACGCCTGCTCGAAGCTCGACAGTGTCGCGCTCGCCGGCGGCATCTACTTCGCCCGGGTGCTGAGCACGAACACGGTCGCGATCAATGGATACCGGCTGCGGATCGCCGTCCACTGAGCCCCTCTTCGTGCTGCTGAGCTATGGCATTGGCGCTGATGGACCTGGCCCTCGTCGGGGGCTCGTGCTCACCATCCTGCTGCCGGCGGGGATCCGTGGGCTCGTGATCTGCTTCGCGCCGCTTCAGGCGCGGTCCTGAAGAGGGGAGGACGAACGGTGTACGCGGGCCCGCTGGACATGCTTCCCCTCTCGGGGCTCTTCGCGCTCACGATCGCATTCGTTCTACTCTTCATCGAGCTGGGATTTCGCTTGGGACGCCGGCGCGCGAGCGCGGGCGAGGTGGAGAAGGAGTCCTCGGTCGGCGCGATGACCAACGCTTCGCTCGCGCTGCTCGCCTTCCTGCTGGCGTTCACATTCGGGTTCGCGGCCTCCCGGCTCGAGGTGCGGCGGACGGTCCTGCTCGACGAGGTGAACGCGATCGGGACGACCTACCTGCGGGCGCGGACGCTCCCGGAGCCGGAGCGATCCGAGGCCCGTGCCCTCCTGCGCGAGTACGTCGACGTCCGGCTCGCGGGCGCACGCTCCGGGAAAATCGACGAGCCGGTAGCCAGGTCGGTCGAGATCCAGGATCTCCTGTGGGAGCGCGCGGCCGCGCTCGCAGAGCGAAGTCCGGACTCGATCGTGCTGGGGCTCTATCTGCAGTCGTTGAACGAGACGATCGACCTGCACACGACTCGCCTGATGCAGGGCGTGCGGGTGCGGATTCCCGGGATCATCTGGATCGTGTTGTATGCGATCGCCGCGCTCGCGATGGGCGAGATGGGATACCAGACGGGCCTCGGGGGACGCCGCCGGCCGCTCTCGACCCCGGCGTTCGCGGTCGCCTTCGCGGCCGTGGTCCTCCTCATCGCGGATCTCGATCGACCTCAGGCGGGCTGGATCCGGGTGAGCCAGGATGCCATGGTCTCGCTGCGTGCCTCGATGCGTCACTGACGCGAAGCGCGGCGTTCGCCACGAACACCCGGGGGCATCAAGGCCCGGATGGGCGTCCGGCTACAGCCGCGCACCAGCGGGGGTGATGCCGCGGCCCGCGCACACTTCTCGTCCGGCGTTGCGGGGTGCGGGCGGAGCGTGTAAGCCCGCGACATCACGAATACGAGCCGTTAGCTCAGTAGGTAGAGCAGCTGCCTTTTAAGCAGCGGGTCGCCGGTTCGATCCCGGCACGGCTCACTCGACCTAACGAATTCGATCCCACTGCGAAAGAGCATTGGTCCGACCTTCGAAGGGTTGCGTCGGAGACGCGTCGTGCCCTGGATCGGACCAGGGAAGATTGGTGGCCACTTGACGGGACCGCCGCCAGGCATGGAGATCGTGGAACCGGAGGGCCAACCTTGACTCGCGATCATCACGACGTATCCGGTGCCAAGGTTATCCGGTCGTCCTGCCAGCGCCGGCTGTCCAGCAGCGTACTCTGTAACGCCTACGAGCCGGGCACAGAAGTGATCAGCAAATGCGGATTCTGAGTAGCGCAGTCCCCGTAACGATGTTCGTGTTCGTGGTCTCCAGCATGCTGGCCGTGGGGTTGAGTCTGACCGTGGGGCAAATCGTCGTCCCTCTGCGCAATGGCAAGCTGGTCGCCCTCGCACTACTCGGGAACTTCGTCCTTATGCCACTCGGAGCTTTCGTCGTCGCGAGGCTGCTCTGGCTCGACGAGTCGCTGCGCGTCGCTCTGCTCTTGCTGAGCACGGCAGCCGGTGCACCCTTTCTCCCGAAGCTGGCGGGAATCGCCAAAGGTAACCTCGCCTTCGCGGTCGGCCTGATGGTGCTGCTGATGGTCCTGACGGTGGGCTACATGCCACTCGTCCTGCCGCTGCTGCTCGAGGGCGTCGCGGTCGATCCTACGAAAATCGCCCGGTCGCTTGTTCTCCTCATGCTGCTGCCTCTGGCCCTGGGGCTTGGAGTCAAGGCGCGCTACGCGCTCGCGGCTGCGCGCGTGCGGCCCTTCCTCGACCGGGTCTCCAGTCTGAGCCTCGCCTTCCTGACGATCCTGATCTTTGCGGTAAACATCAACAACCTGGTGGCGTTGTTCGGCACGCGCGGCGTCTTGGCGAGTATCCTCTTTCTATGCGTGGGGGTCAGTATCGGTTGGTTTCTTGGCGGGCCAAACCCAGATACCAGGGGAGTGATGGCACTGGGTACCGCGCAGCGAAATATCGCGGCCGCGCTGGTGGTCGGCGGGCAAAACTTCGACGACCCGAAGGTGGTCGTCATGGTGGTCGTGGTTGCGATTGTCGGCCTGCTCGTCCTGTTCCCATTCGCGCGCGCGTTGGCCGTGCGTAGCGAGGCGCGCGCACCGTAGCCATCTACGCATGCGGCGCACAAGATGCGAGGGCGGAGAATCCGTGAGAAAGGACCTTGCACGCTCGTGGTTGACCTCGGTTGGTCTGGTCGTAGCCCTTGTCGCGTTTGTTGTGCCTGGCCAAGCGCAGGTCAGGGGTGTGTACCCGCTGGGCATGAATGCGACGAACGCCGGGGTCACCCCGGGCTCAGGCTTCACCTATGCCAATGCGCTTCTGTTCTACTCTCGCGACCAAGTGAGGGGGTCCAATGGCGAGGTCCTTGCCACCGGGCGGCAGTATGTGCTGATGGACCTGAATACCCTCGTCTGGGTGAGCGACAAGAAGCTTTGGTTCTTAGGGGGTGCGGTCCCTTCCGCCTCGGCTACGCTGCCGGTCGCCAACAACTCGCTTACTTCCAGCGCGCAGGACGAAATCAGTGGAGGAGGCGGACTGGCCGACTCATTCTATCAGCCGCTCATCCTTGCCTGGAGGGAACCCCGCGCCGACATTCGGGCTGTCTTCGGATTCTTGGCGCCCACCGGGAGATTCAAGCCGGCGCCAGCGACAATGTCGGCTCCGGTTACTGGACTTCGACCATCTCGGCGGGCGAGACGTTCTACCTGACCGAGAACAAAGCGACGGCGCTCTCTGCCTTCCAGATGTACGAATTCCACGGCCGTCAACAGGGAACGAACATCCATCCGGGCCAGACTTTCGACCTCGACTATTCGCTGACGCAGCTTCTCCCGCTGTACGAGGAGTTGCAACTCCAGCTGGGGATAGTCGGCTACAATCAATGGCAGACTACAGACAAGACGGGACCAACCGTCACGCCCACACAGGCCATGGCGCACTACCGAGTCAACGCTCTCGGCGTTGCGGCAAACATGGTCTTGCCCGTCCGGAACGTGAGCGTGGGCTTCAAGTACTTCAAGGAGTTCGCGAACAGGTCGACGTTCCAAGGCTACTCGCTGCAGCTTGCGGCCGCGCTGAAGTTCTAGTTGGTGAGTGCAACGAACAGGGAGGACGAACATGAAAATCGAACCGAAGGCCATGGCCATCCCGAAGTCGACCGACCACCTCGAGAAGGGGCGGTACGGGCCGATTTTCCCGAAGACGCCCGCTTGTTACGGGTTCACCATCGTCGCGAACCTCAAGCCGGGCAGGGCCGACGCGATGCGCGCCTACGGCGAAGCGGTGGTGAAGGCGCTCGACGCAGATCCCCACTACCTCGCTCCCCTCAAGCTCCACTACCTGCGCTGGGTCCTCTTCGACAACGACACGCGGTTCATGTACCAGGGGATCTTCGACACGGACTTCGACAAGTACACCGAAGACGCCGTCATGCTGTTCGGAAAGGCGGGACTGAACACCGCGTTCGAGAACCTCGAGGGTTTTCCGGAGGACTGGAAGACGAACCCGCAGGCGTTCGTCAAGTTCGTTCGCGACCACCAGTGCAACAGCTTCCTGGAGTACGCGGAGTACCCGTACTTCACGAGCGACGAGATCAAGAAGGCCCTGGCGATGAAGGCGGCGTTCGCGGAGATGCTCGAACAGATGCAGTAGGGGGCCGTGATGGGCGAAGCGACCACCGCGCGGACGTACAACCAGGACCACGCGTCGCGAAAGTACTCGCGTGGGCACAGGAGGGTGAGCGTCTACGTCGCGTGGAGCTATCCCGGCGAGGCCAACCGGGATCCGGCCGTGCTCGACAACCGGTTCTCGACGATGACCGAGGTCCGGCGGGTGTTCTGGCCTGCCTACGAGGAACCTCAATGGTCGGACCCGTTGAGGTTCCAACAGGGGATCGCCGGGTCGCTCGAGCTGTTCTTCTGGGCGTGGGTGAAGTTCCAGCGTCTCGTCGGAGAGGTCACGGGGAACGTCGTCCCGATGTTCCAGCGCGTGGACCAGGCGGGCTTCGTGTTGCCGCTCGACGAGCGGGTCCTCGCCGACACGGACACCCTGTTCGTGTTCGGTCTCGATCACCTGGTCACCGAGCAGGTGCCGCTTCCGGAGGAGATCGAAGCCGTGCGCGAGTTCCTGGCGCGCGAGGGGACCTGCCTGGTCCTCTGTCCGCACCACGAGGTCGGGCGGTCCGACGACAGGAAGCAACGCGACCTCGAGTACCATCACCACGGCGACGCGCTCGTGCCCCGACAACAACGGTTCGGCGGGTACACGCGAGCGTTGATGAAGGGACTCGGGATCCCCGTCGAGAACCGGTGGGGACTTCGCCCTGCCGTCGTCGACGGGAAGATCGTGCCGCTGACGATCCTGGCGGACCTCGACGAGCGCGGATGGCTCGCCGGAGTCCGCAACTTCAACTTCCACATGCACCTGCCGCACTACGCGCTGACGACGGAAGACACGCGCTCCATCCACGTCCTGGCCCGACAGCGGATCGAGCTGTCCAGGCCGCATCCCTTCACGGAGGCGGGGAACGAGGAGTTCAACGCACTCGTCTGGATGCCGCCGGGGGACCGAAGGGCCGGCCACGTGCTGGTCGTCGACTCCACCGTGTTCAGCACGCTGTTCGGCAGCGACGCGAGCCTGGAGCGTTTTTGGAAGAACCTTGCCACCCAGTAGCGAACTCGAGCTGAACGACATCCAGAGTGGTGCCCTGCGCCCCAGGCCGTCTCCGTACGCGGCGACCTACATCCTGATGCGCATCGACGACCGACGAGCGGGTCGAGAGTTGATGAGGCGCCTCGCGGGTGTCGTGGCGTCGGCCGCTCACACCACGAGCCCGGCGGCGGCCGACACCTGGGTCAGCGTCTCGCTCACGTACCAGGGCCTGCGTGCGCTGGGCGTCCCGCAGGACTCGCTCGACAGCTTCGCCTGGGAGTTCCAGCAGGGTATGGCGGCGCGCGCGAAGGCCCTCGGGGATGTCGGCGAAGCCAGCCCCGAGAACTGGGAACGGCCCCTCGGGACGAACGACGTCCACGTTGTCGTGACGGCGCTCTCACCGGACCAGCAAGGGCTCGAAGCCGCGATCGGGCGCGCCCGCGCGGCGTTCTCGGACCTCCCGGGTGTCCAGCCGATCTGGCGCCAGGACTGTCATGCGCTGGCCACAGAAAAAGAACCCTTCGGGTTCAGGGACGGGATCGGGCATCCGGCCGTCGAAGGAAGCGGCATCGCCGGCAGCAACTCCAAGGAGGAGCCGTTCAAGGCCGGCGAGTTCGTGCTCGGCTACCTGGACGAGACCGGCGCCATGCCGCCCATGCCTCGACCGGAGGTCCTGGGTCGCAACGGCACCTATGTGGTGTTCCGCAAGCTGCACCAGCGGGTGGCGGCGTTCCGCCAGTACTTGAAGGAGAACGCGGGCAGCCCCGACGAACAGGAACTGCTGGCGGCCAAGATGATGGGGCGGTGGCGCAGCGGTGCGCCCCTGGCGCTGAGCCCCACGCGTGACGACCCGGAGCTGGGTGCTGACGGGACTCGCAACAACGACTTCACGTACTCGGACGACGCGACCGGGTACAAGACGCCGCCCGGGTCGCACGTCCGGCGAGCGAATCCGCGCGATGCGCAGGTGGCTGGTGTCGTCCGGCTGCACCGGATGATCCGACGGGGGACCGCGTACGGTCCCGAGCTTCCGGAGGGTGCGCTCGAGGATGACGGCGTCGATCGCGGGCTGATGTTCGCATTCGTCGGTGCACACCTCGGGCGGCAGTTCGAGTTCGTCCAATCCGAGTGGATGAATGGCGGAGACTTTCTCGGCCTGGGCGACGTGAAGGATCCGATCGCGGGTGTCCAGGATGCCGCCGGCGCGTACTCCTTCCCGCGAAAGCCGATTCCGAGGATGTTGCGCGGTCTGCCGCAGTTCGTGCTCACACGCGGCGGCGAGTACTGCTTCATGCCATCGCTCCGTGCGCTGCGCTGGCTCGCGGAGCTCGAGACATGACCCCCGATACGGTGGACGTGCTCGTGTTGGGCGGCGGACCGGCGGGTCTGGTTGCTGCGATCCGCGCGGGAGATTTGGGTGCCCGCACCGCCCTGGTGACGCGCGACGCGTTCGGCGGCATGGCCGCCCTCGACGGACCGGTCCCCGTGCGGACGCTCGCCCATGCTGCCCGGCTGATGCGCGACGCCCGACAGCTCGGCCGGTATGGCATCGCAGTTTCCGATCCGGTGCTCGACTACCCGCGGCTGCTGGCGCGCGTGCGCGAGGTGGTGGACGACGTGCGCGCCCATGCCGTGTTCCGCCGCCAGGTCGATGCCGCGGGCGTCGCCGTCCACGAGCACGCGGGCATCGCGCGCTTCGTGGACGCGTACACGGTCGAGACCCAGAGCGGATTGCGCTTTCGTGCCGAGAAGATCATCGTCTGCACGGGCGGCGTCAGCCGGCGCCTCGCGGTGCCCGGATTCGAGCTGACCGCGACACACAGCGATGCGTGGGGCCTGACGTCGGTTCCGCCGACGATGCTGGTCATCGGCGCGGGAGCCACCGGCGCCCAGGTCGCGTCGATCTTCAGCGCGTTCGGCACGCGGGTCGAGCTCTTCCAAGCGGCCCCCCGCATCCTGCCGACCGAGGACGAAGACGTGTCCACAGCGGTGGCCGCTGCGTTTCGTGCTGCTGGAATCGCCGTGCACGAGGACTTCGGATCGATCGAGTCCTTCGAGGAGGCGCCGGGCGGCGTGAGGATGAACTTCTCGAAGGACGGCGTGCGGAGGCAGCGCCGAGGCGGCGGTGGTCGTCGTCGCGGTCGGCTGGACGGCGGGCACGGCAGGACTCGACCTCGCGAAGGCTGGCGTCGACAGCAATCCTCGGGGCTTCGTGAGCGTCGACTCCGCGATGCGCACCACCGCGCCGCACATCTTCGCCGCCGGGGACGTGACCGGTCGTCTGATGCTCGTCCCGCAAGCGATGCAGGACGGCTTCGTGGCCGCGACGAATGCCGTGCGAGGGCCCCTGCTGGTGAACGACGACGTGGTGGCGCCGATCGGGAGTTTCACCGACCCGGAATACGCGCAGGTCGGCATGACCGAAGCGAAGGCGCGTGAGTCGCACGATGTCCTGGTCACGGTGGTGCGGTTCGACGAGACGACGCGCACGATCGTCGACGGACGCACGACGGGGTTCTGCAAGCTGATCATCGATCGTGCGACACACACGATCCTCGGTTGTCACATCGTCGGGGAGCGGGCGGTGGACATCGTGCAGACGGCCGCGATCGCCATCGCCACGAGCTTGCGCGTCGACGACCTCGCGCGCGTTCCGCTGTCGTTCCCGACCTACACCGGAATCCTGGGTCGCGCCGCGGCGATCTCCGCGCGCGCGCTCGGTCGCGACAGCGGCGAAACCCGATTCGCGGAGTGGATGTAGGCGTTCGCCGGACCGTCGCGGAAGAAGGGCGCACGAAGGGGGTATTCGCCCTTCGCACCTTCCATCTGTCCCGCTCGTCTACCAGCCCACCGCCCCTCTGCAACGACGGCAGCGCCGCCAGTGGGCTTACGCGCCCCGCGGCAGCCTCAACATGGCGGACGGGCTGGCCCAGGTCGAAAGCTCCGGCCCGTAGTCTGGACAAGCCGGCAACGTTACCCTCACGCCCGACGTCGGGGTGTTGGTCCTGCTCCGGGTCGACGCGCACGCGCTGGGCCTCGCTCTACTTTGTAGTGAGCTGTTTGTTCTGCTCGTGTCCGTTCTCGCCTAGCAACGGGTCGGAGGGTGTTGGTCAGTCACTACTCGGTTGCTACGCGCGTAGCTCCCGGTGCCTGCGCATGACTTCCGAGATGGACGTGAAGCGAGGAAAGTCGCGATGATACCGGACCGTGATGGACGGTGACTGCGCGGCGTGGGTTCTTTTAAGCAGCGGGTCGCCGGTTCGATCCCGGCACGGCTCACTAGGATCTGGGCGGGTCACAATTCTGGTTGACAAGGCATGTCGGTGAGCTGCAAGCTCCGTCGGCATGCCAGCACTCGGGCACACGGACGCGACCCAGGTCGATACGTTGCGCACGGTCCTGACAGCCGCAGCCGACCTCGTGAGCGGCCTCGCACGCGACCCGTTGGTCAGCCGCATGCTCGAGGTGTTCGCGCGACTGCCGGAGCCCGACCGTGAGCCGATCCTGCGCGTCCTGGAGCGCGACGCCACCTGGTGTCGGATCGTCGAGCAGACCGCCGACAGCACCGGGATCACCGTGCGTCCGAACCCGCACGCGAGCCTCTACGTGCACGTCCTGGATCAGCCGTCCGAGCCGCTGCAACGCGACGTCGACGTCATCCGGCTGGGAATCGAGCGCTTCGTCCTGATGCTGCCTCTCCTCTTCCAGGAGGGCGTCCACGAGCAGTGGACGGCGTCGGCGCGTGAGCTGGCGCGCGAGGGCGATCCCGACATGCTCCAGTACGTGGCGCGGCTTGCCCGCGAGGTGCTCGCGCTCCTCGAGGGTGCGAGAGCGCCCTCGCTGGGTTCGGTCGCTACTGGGTGACCCAGGCGCGCGTGAGCTCGGCCTCGAGGTCGGGCATCGTCGCCCCGCCGACCTCGATGACGGCCTCGTGGAGCACGCCGGTGAAGCGGAACGGCGACTCGTAGCTGTCGGCGACGGGTGTGCCGTCGTCGAAGCCGCAGCACAGCCCTTCGCCCGCGAGGGCGAAGCGGAACGGCGCGGTGCGCGGCAGCTCGCCGCGGGCGACGGCCTGGCCGTCGACGTGCAGCTCCGCGCTCATGCCGAGGCCCGACGTCGGCGTGACGTCGACGCCGACCACGTGGCGTCCCGCGCGCAACGGTGCCGGGCTGGACACGGTGGTCTGCTCGATGCCGGCGAAGTTGGCGGTGTAGTGGAGCCGTCCGCCGCGGACGTAGAAGCTGAAGCCACCGAATCGACCGCCCTGCGCCACCAGCACCCCCTCGCCGATGCCCTCGGGCAGCTCGATCCGCGCCGCGATGCGGTGGGGCCGGAGCTTCAGGTGCGGGGCGGTCTCCTCCGGTACCGGTGCGGCTCCGGGACGGAGCACCCAGCGGTTCCGCGGCTCGATGGCGTGCGGCCGGCCCGGTGCGAAGAGCCGGCGGGACTGGAGCGGTAGGGCACCGTACCGCTCGGCCTCGCGCCACCAGAGCTGCTGCATCTCGGCCAGGCGTCCGGGCTCGTCGGCAGCGCGATCGCGCGTCTCCGACGGATCCTCGGCCACGTGGTAGAGCTCCCAACGGTCCTCGTCGAACGGCGTGTTCGGGTCGTCGGCGGGCGTGTAGAGACCGTCGTCCATGGCGTGGTACGTGACCGCCTTCCAACCGCGGTGGTAGATGGCGCGGCAGGCGAACTGCTCGTAGTACTGGGTGTCGCGGTGCTCCGGGGCCGCGGCGTCTGTGAGCGACGCGGCGAAGCTCTGCCCCGCCAGCGGCTCCTGCGCGACGCCGTTCAGGACCGCGGGCATGGGAATGCCGGCGACGTCGAGGATGGTCGCAGCCACGTCCACGGCGTGCACGTATTGTCCGCGGACGGCGCCACGATCGGGCGTCTCGGGCCAGCGGACGATCAGGGGGTCGCCGATGCCGCCCTCGTGGGTCTCGCGCTTCCAGCGGCGGAAGGGCGTGTTGCCTGCCATCGCCCAGCCCCACGGGTAGTGGCCATAGGAGTTCGGCCCGCCGAGGTCGTCGAGCCGCGCCATGGTGGCCTTGGTGTCGTGCGGCAGACCGTTGAAGATGAAGTTCTCGTTGATGGTGCCGTGGGGGCCGCCCTCGGCGCTGGCACCGTTGTCGCTGAGCGCCATCACCAGCGTGCGGTCGAGCTCGCCGAGTCCGGCGAGCTCGTCGAGGAGTCGGCCGAGCTGATGGTCGGTGTGCGACAGGAAGCCGGCGAACACCTCCATCATCCGCGCGTAGGCCCGCCGCTCCGCTGCCGGGAGGGTCGCCCATTCCTGCACCCACGACGGACGTTCGGAGAGCCGCGTGCCCGGCGGCACGATGCCCATGGCGAGCTGGCGTGCGAGCGTGTGCTCGCGCCAGGCGTCCCAGCCGGCGTCGAATCGGCCGCGATGGCGATCGATCCATTCGGGTGGCGCGTGATGCGGGGCATGGCATGCGCCGAAGGCGAGGTAGAGGAAGAACGGCTTCGCGGGGTCGACCGTGCGGAGATCGTGCACGGAGCGGATCGCGTGATCCACGAGATCCACGCTCAGGTGATAGCCGTGGGGCGGTGTCAGGCGGATGGGGTGATTGTCGGCCACCAGATCCGGGGCGAACTGGTTCGTCTCGCCGCCGAGGAAGCCGTAGAAGTGCTCGAACCCCTGCCCGAGCGGCCACCGTTCGCGTGACGCGGCGATGTGCTGCTCGTCCGACGGCGCCAGGTGCCACTTGCCGACGGCGAACGTCGCCCAGCCCGCCTGCCGCAGCACCTCGGGCACGAAGCCGCAGGCCTTGGGGATGCGACCGTTGAACCCCGGGAAACCCATGGCGAGATCGGTGATGCCGCCCATCGCGCAGGTGTGGTGGTTCCGACCCGTGAGCAGGCAGGCGCGCGTCGGTGAACACATCGCCGTGGTGTGGAAGCGCCGGTAGCGGAGCCCCTCCGCCGCCAGGCGATCGAACGCCGGCGTGTCGATGTTCGACCCGAAGCAGCCGAGCTGCGCGAATCCGACGTCGTCGAGGACGACGAGCACGACGTTCTTCGCCCCGGGCGAGGCGCGCCGGGCGATCGGCCACGCCGGCTCGGACTCGAGCAACGTCCGACCGACCTTGCCCGGAAAGGGCTCCCCGTCGTGGTAGTGCTTGGTCATCGACGCCTCCGAACCGCCTTCCGTGTCACAGGCGGGGCGCCAGAGCTAGCGGGATGACGACGGGCGACTAGAGGCTGCAGGCCTGACGGAGGGTGCGGATGAACGTCTCCGGATCGTCCGGCGTCACGAGGACGGGGAGGGCGCCACGGCGGCGCACCAGCACGCTCGGGCCGCGGCGGGTGACGTAGGCCAGGAAGCGTCCGAGCTTCCGCGTCCAGAAGAGCCCGTAGGAGCCGAAGAAGCCGCCGACGCCGAAGAGACGAACGCCGCAACCCAGGGTGGGAGGCGTCGTCTCGACCGTGGCAATGGACGTGAGCGGCACCTGGACGGGCCGCCACGCCCGGCGGCAGATGCGAAGCTCCCCACCATCGATCTCGAGTGCCGTCGGAGCGAAGGCCCAGGCGACCACCAGTCCGATCACGACGAGGCCGAGGACTGGCAGTGCCACCCCGCACGCTGGCGACGCGACGAGCCCGCCGGTCACCAGGGTGAGGATTCCTACGACGAACCAGGTGATGCCCTGGTTGAGTCCGTCGAGGGACATGGGGAACCGACCGCCCATGGGATCATGGTACGGTCGGTTCCCGCGAGTGTCACGCGACGTTCAGGGTGCGACGCAGGGCAGGCCGGAGCACACGTCGACGACGGCGCCGCCGGTCTGCTTCAGGAATTCAGACTTCTGGTTGCGGCCGTTCACCGAGTTGCGGGGGTCGGAGTGCGGGTCGGCGCCGACCGAGGGCGCGACGTTGGTGATCGGCGGCTGTGCCGCGCCGCTGTCCCAGACGATGAGCGCCGAGCCGTCGAAGGGATCGCTCGGGATCGCCGGGATGCCGAAGTATGGATTCACGTCGGAGTGCCGGCCGCCCGCGATGGCCGGCTGGTGGATGTAGAGGCCGAGCGTCCGCGCCTCGACCTCGGTCGCCACGTTGGAGACCTGATGATCACCGAACGCCAGGTGGAGCAGGACCTTGTGCGCCGGCGTGTTGGGCAGCGGGTCGCTCGTGATGTGGTGGGCGTAGCCGTTCGGGTCGGAGCGGTCCCACAGCATCTGAATCAGGGACAGCAGCAACGGCCGCGTCAGCTCGTTCGTGTACTTCGGGTAGAGGAAGGCCGAGTAGGTCGCGAAGTCGGTGCTGCGGGTGAGCAGCAACGAGTAGTTCATGCCCGGCACGCCGAGCACGCCGCGGGTGATGTCCTGGGCCACGGCCATCACGGTGCCGCCGAAGATGCCGCCCTGGCTGTTGCCGTCGTAGAAGACCGCGCTCGTATCGATGACCGGGGTCGCCCGAGGCGTCCTGGAAGGCAGGGTCGTCGGTGAAGCCGTCGGGGTGGATCATCAGGCGCGCGAGGAAGAGCTGGTTCACCATCGACTGCTGCAGCCGGTCGGTGAGACTCGGGAACTTCCCGAGCTCCTGCAGGATGGTGATCGCGTTGACGACGTCCTCGTCCGCCATGCCGATCCACTTCGTCGCGCAGAAGACGAAGTTGTGCTCGTTGGCCATCGAGCGGACGTTGCCGCTGCTGACCTCGGAGTTGGAGCCGAGGAGTCCGTGGCCGTAGATCGATGCGCGCGCCGGAACTGCGGTGGCGCTGGCGCTGGCAAGGGCGGCCCTCGGGATGTTGCAGATGAACGAGGCCGTCTGGGGTCCCCTGGTGCGTGGGGAGTCCGTTGCCGTCGAGGATCATCTTCGCCGGGGGGGTTTCGGAGTCGACGTAGCGCTCGACCTGGTAGGTGCCGGTGACGCGGCGGAAGATGCGGTCGTCGACCTCGTCCTGGACGGTGGTGATGGTGAAGGCCGGCGCCGCCGATCCGAGGCGCGCGAAGGCGTCGTCGCGCATGAAGAGGAGGCGCTCGCTCAGGTTGCGCTCGCTGGCGACGGTGAAGTCCCAGGCGAGGTACAGATCGTTGCGGGCGATGCCGGCCGAGGCGAGCGTGGTGAAGATCGACTCCATGTGCGAGCGGCGCGCCTCGACCACCTGATCGCTGGTCAACGTGCCGTCACGGTACGCCTTGAAGGTTGCACTGGGCGGGATGACGGCTCCCGCGGTGGTCTTCAGGTTCCGCAGGGCGACGATGTACCGGGTCGCCTCGTCGAAGTTCACCGCCGGCCGGATGATGAGCGACCGCACCGCGTCCGTGCTGGCGTTCGCGTCCAGCTCGGACCAGATCAGCTGCCTCGCGCCGGTCGAAGCGTTGATGACGACGATCGGTGCGCCCGCGTCGAAGGAACGTTCGACGTCGGTGATCGGTACCGCGCCGGTCATTCCCAGGTCGATGCCAGGCACCTTGAGCAGAATGCTCGAGCCAGGGCTGAACCCGTCGTTCCCGCGGTAGGGGGCGGAGTCGATGGCTATGGCGTCGGTGTTCTGCGGCATCGCCGAATTGACGAAGTTCACGCGTCGGCCGGTGTCGGTGCTCGAGTCGGCGACGGTGAGGAAGTCGCTCGGGAACGGGTACATGCAGAAGCTCGGGTCGAGGAAGTCACACGGGCAGGTGCAGTCGGCGTTGCAGGAGCCGCACGTCGGCGGCCCCGCGGGATCGCACTGCTCGCCCGAACCCGGGTCGACGATGCCGTTGCCGCACGTCGGCAACAGGGGGCACAGACCCTCGCTGACCGCGTCCTTCAGCTGGAACGTCTTCGCGTCGTTCTTCTTGATGGTGCTGCCGGCGCCGAGGAGCACGTGATAGACGTCGCCGTTGGTGATCTTGAACGCCATGCAGGCCGAGGTGCCCAGGTTCGGCGGCAGGAGCGTGATCGGGCCGTTCTTCCCCAGCAGGACCACCTTCACCTGGATCGTGCCGCTGCCGGACAGCTTGATCTGGGCGACCTTGACCGGCCCGTTCGTGCCCGCCTTGTCCTTGTACTTGTAACCGGTGCTCCCCGACGGCGCCCAGAAGGGCTTGCCGGAGGCCGGGTCCGTACCCGTCGGGAGGACGAATGCCTGGTTGCCCGAGGTCGCCCCTGTCGTGAACAGGAACAGGCTCGCTCCGCCCGCCGTCGGATCGCCGACGATGGTGTTGGAGCTCATCTTCTCCTTGCCCTGTCCGACGATCTTGCGCTTGGTCGGGTCGACCCCCGGCTTCGCGTCCTTGATCTGGATCTGCTTGCCCAGGATCGTCTGATCGGCGGCATGCGCCCAGACGGCGAGGATGAGGGGGACGAGGGCGGTCAGTGCGAGCAATCGGCGCATGGGTGCAACACCTCCGGTGGGCTGCGGGCGTACCACGGAGCTGACCGCCCCATCAATGGCAAAGTGGCTTGTATACGGCCCCGGGGCCGCCTAGGGTTCGCCGCCATGACCTCGGAGGTCGAGCGGCTGCGGCTGCTCTACGAGCTGGGCCGCAGGCTGGCGACGTTCAGCGATCTGGACGAGCTGCTGCATTTCGCCACGCAGCGCACCCGCGAGCTGCTCGAGGCCGAGGGCTGTGCGGTGCTCCTGCACGACCCCGAGACCGACGAGCTGTACTTCCCCGTCGCCAGCCAGCGGGCCGCGAGCACGGCCTCCGCCGAGCGGTTGCAGGCGATCCGGTTCCCCGCGAAGCAGGGGGTGGCGGGATGGGTCCTGGCACACGGGGAGTCGGTGGGCATCGCCGACATCGCCAAGGACCCCCGCTTCTACCGTGGGGTCGACCAGTCGACCGGGTTCGCCACGCAGTCGATCATCTACGCGCCGCTCCGCGGGGCGGACGGGGTGCGGGGCCTGGTGTCGGTGGTGAATCCCGGCGTCGGCGTCGGCGACGACTACGTCCAGTTCCTCGACGCCATCGCCGCGGACATCGTGGTCGCGTTCGAGCGGACGGCGCAGCACGCGCGCGCGCGCGCCGAGGCGCACGAGGCGCGATGGGCGGGACGCGTCGCGGGAATGTGCCTGTTCGGTCTCGGCGGGGCGCTGGCGCTCGGCGGGGCCTTCGCCAACGCCGCCGTGGGACTCCCGTGGACGGAGCTCCTCGAGCGGCCCGTCGTCTGGGTCGGCGGTGCGCTGGCCGTGATGGGACTGCTGTTGATGCGCATCATGCGCGGCTAACGCGCGTCCTCGTCGCCCGCCAGGGCGGGAGCAGGGGGGCGATCGAGTCCGCCGTAGGCCCGTCCCTTCCAGGCGGCGCCCGCACCGCGGTGATGCCGCCACGCCGAGCTGATCGTCATCATCGTGTACAGGGCCGCCGACAGCGGCAGCGCGAGCGCCCACAGCCGGCGACATCCGAGCCACGCGACCATGGGCAGATACGTGCGGACCATCGCCGCATACGTGGCGACTCCGAGCGCGCGGACCGGCCCCTTTCCCGCGAGCGCCAGCGCCACCGGGAGGAGGAAGGTGTACACCAGCCCCAGGACGCATCCGGCGACGATGACCGGGCTGCGCCGCAGCTGCGTGTAGGCGCTGCGCGCCACCATGTCCCAGATCGCCGACAACGAGCTGTAGCCGCGGGTCGAGGTGACGCCGGCATGATAGCCGAGCCACAGCCGGCCGCCGGCGACCTTGCACACCCGCGCCAACGACACGTCGTCGATGACGGCGTCGCGGATCGCACTCATGCCGCCGATCCGATCGAGCAGGCTCGAGCGCACGAGCATGCAGCCTCCGGCCGCTCCGGCGGCGCGCGTGCGGTCGCTGCCGATGCGATGGAACGGATAGAGCCCGGCGAAGAAATAGGTGAAGGCGGGGATCAGCAGCTTCTCGAACCCGGTCTGGCAGCGGAGCCGCGCCATCACCGACACGAAGTCGCGTCGCTGATGGTGGGCGGTCGCGAGCAGGCGGGCGAGGACGTCGGGCTCGTGGCGGATGTCCGCATCCGTGAGCCAGATCCAGGCGGTGCCGAGCGTCCGCGCATGCTCGACCCCCTGCTGCTGCGCCCACACCTTCCCGGTCCACCCGGAGGGCAAGGCGGGTGCAGACAATACGATGAGGCGGTCGCTCGCGCGCGCGGCGGCGGCCACGCGTCGCGCGACGTCGACCGTGCCGTCGCCGGAGTGGTCGTCGACCAGCACGACGCGGAGCGCGGGGTGGGTCTGGGCGAGCAGGGCCCCCAGCGTCTGCGGCAACTCGAAGGCTTCGTTGCGCGCCGGGACCACGGCGACGACTGCATCGTGCAGCCGCGTCGGGGGCAGGACGTCGGCCAGCCGCGGCTCGATGCGCCAGCGGCGCCCCGCGATCGCGTAGACGAACCAGAGCGCGGCGATCGGCCACAGCACCCACAGCATCACGACGACACCATCCCCGGCGCGCTTGTGGCAGATCGAGGCGACCAAGGAAAGCTCGCACCGACCGCGTTGACTCCGCCCGTTCCGGGTGTCAGCAGGGCGACATGACGACGCCGCTCGAGGGAAAGACCGCCGTGGTGACCGGAGCGTCCAGCGGCATCGGCCGTGCCATCGCCGAGGCCCTCGGCGGCGCGGGGGCGCACGTCGTCCTCGGCGGACGGACGCGCGCCGCGATGGACGAGTCGAAGGCGGGCATCGAGCGCGCCGGAGGGCGGGCGACGGTGGTCACGCTCGACGTGCGCGACCCGCGCCAGGTCGCCCAGCTCGTGCAGCGCGCCGTGGACGACACCGACCGCATCGACATCATGGTGAACAACGCCGGCGTCTCGTATCCCGCGCCGATCGTCGATGGCGATCCGGAAGAGTGGCGCGCCATGCTCGAGACGAACGTCCTGGCGCTGCTGGCGGGCTGCCAGGCGGCGATCCGCGCGATGCGCCGGTCGAAGGCGGAGGGGCACATCGTCAACGTCTCGTCGATCGCCGCCACCCGCGCCGACTCCGGCGTCTACGGCGCCACGAAGCACGCGGTCACCTGCATCAGCCATACGCTGCGGCGCGAACTGGAGGAGGACACCATCCGCGTGATCGACGTCCGACCGGGTGCCATCGCGACGAACTTCGCGCGCAACTTCGAGCCGGGCATGGTCGCCGGCATGATCCAGGCGGCGGGGCTGCAGGTCGAGGTGAAGAAGGGTGAGCGTCTGCCGGATGAGGTGATGGAGAAGCTGCAGCCCGCCATGAAGCAGGTGCTCTCCAGCGGCGAGGACGTCGCCAACGCGGTGCTCTTCGCGGTGACGCAGCCGATCCACGTCAATGTGGCGGAGATCGTCGTCCGCCCGCCGAAGCAGCTGGTGTTCTGAGCCGCTCTACTGCGGCAGGCAGACGCCGGCCGGTCCGCAGACCGCGTTGATGACGTGCGTGCCGCTCATCGAGCCGCGACACACGTTCTGGAACGACCAGAGCCCCGCCGTCGACGTGACGACGTTGCCGTTGCAGGAGCCGACCAGCTGGCAGCACATCGGCACGGGGTCGATCGCCGCGGCCGCGCACGAGCCGTCGGCCGTGCAGATGCCGCCCCAGATGCCCGACGCCCCGAAGCCAAGCTGACTCTGGCAGTACTGCATGAGGTAGAAATTGAGACTGAACAGTGGCGCCGCCTGGCACTGCGTGGCGGTGCTGCAGCACGATGGGATCTCCTGGACGCAGTCGGTCGTGCACGCCGGGCCGCCGTCGCACTGCTCGCCCGGGTCGCGATGGCCGTCGCCGCAGAAGGCGTTCGGGTTGGTCGTGGTGGTCGTGCTGGTGGAGGTGGTCGTCGTCGGGGGCGGAGGATAGCAGTATCCCTCGGCCCTTGGGTTCCGGATCAGGAAGGCCGTCGCGTCACTGCGGGTGACGGTGGCATCGGGCGGCGGCGGGAAGTCGACGTGGTAGAGATCGCCGCCGTCGATCGCGAAGGTGACGCACGCCCGCGTCGCCGGCAGTGGCGGGAAGGTGAGCGGCCAGACCTTTGCGAGCGCCACCACCTTCATGCGGAAGGTTCCGCCGCGCGATTTCCCGATCTGCGCGATGCGCACCGGGCCCGCGTTGCCACTCGCATCCTTGTAGGCCCACCCGGTGCCCTTGGGCCTCCAGCCCGCGGCCGGCAGGGGGACGTACTGCGTGTCGCCGGTGCCGGACGCGGCGACGAAGAGCGAGAGGGTCGCCCCGCCCTGGGAGGGATCGCCCACCAGCGTATCGGGACTCGTGCGCTCGCGCGCGCAGATCACCACCTTCCGCATCGTCGCATCGGTCCCGGGCTGCGGGTCGCGGAGCTGCAGCTTCTGTCCGAGGACCGCCTGATCGGCGAATGCGGGCTGGATCGCGGCGGCGGCGATGAGTGCGAACGCCGCGATCGTGCGACGAGCCATGGCCGTATCCCTCGATCCGGTGCCTAACATGGACCGGCCTCGTCGGAACAGAGGGCCTCTCGGCGCGGCCCCTACCGGGCGAACACGGCGGTGTCGATCACCGCGACGCCGGTGCTCGTCGAGACGTAGGCGCGAAGGCCGTCGGGACGAACGACGACGTCGCGCGCGGCGTCCCCGATGGGGCGCGTCGCACGCACGGCGCCGGTCCCGGCGTCGATGGCCGTCAGCTGGCCGGCGACGAGGCTCGTCACCCAGACCGTGGATCCGTCGTGCGAGACGGCGAGCCCCGTCGGCTCGGGTCCGACGCCGATCGTCGCGACCACTGCAGGTCCGGACACGTCGATGATCGACACGCTGGGCCCCTCGAGGTTCGTGGTGTAGGCCCGCTGGCCACCCGGGGCGACGGCGATGCGAAACGGGCTCGGCCCGACGGCCAGCGTGCCGGTCATCCGCCGGCTCGCGGCGTCGAACGCCTGCACCGTGCCGGTGCGACAGAAGCCGTCGCAGCCGCAGACGTATGCCATGCGTCCGTCGGGAGAGAACGCGACGTCGCTCGGGCGGATGCTCGTCATCGTCGTGGCGACCGGCGCGCCGGTCAGGCTGGCGAAGGCCAGCACGCGGTTGACCTCGTTCGGCAGCCACGCGACGTCGCCGTCCGGCTGAAGGGCGACGTGCCCGAAGCCGCCGCGCAGCCGTTCCAACACCAGCTCGATCGGCTGCACGAGCGCATTGGTGCGCGTGTCCACGACCAGCAGGCGGGTGCCGAAGAGCGTCGAGACGTACACGTGACGCCCGTCCGGCGATACCGCGATCCCGGTCGGATCGGGATCACTGGGGATGGTGGCGACCACGGCATTGGACCTCGTGTCGATGGCGGCGATCCGCCCGTTCGCGGCGGCCCAGACGCGCTCGCCATCCGGCGAGATGGCGAGCAGCACTGGGCTCCCGCCCACCGGGACCGTGGTGATCACGCCCGGGAGTGCGGGGCCGCGAGGCGCCACGCCGGCGGGGCCGCAGCCGGCGTGCGCGAGGGCCATCGCCGCCAGACCGGCGCGGATGGCGCGACCGGCGGAGACGGGACGGTGGGCGCGCAGGGACACGCGGGTCGCTTCGTCCTACGACCGCTGCAGCAGCTGGCGGCGCGAACGGGAGCGAACCGGCGCGCGCTTCTTCACCGGCGTCGTCGCCGCTGCCTCGCCACGCTTGCTCGAACGGGCCATCACCAGGCGGGGCATGAGCGGCGCCTGGTACACGGCCTTCTTCATCAGGTCGTAGAAGTTGTGCAGCACCTGGACGGAGCCGTCGGCGGGAAGCTGGGAATCGAGGGAGCCGCCCATGGGTGCGTACGGCGACGCGATGCCGTGGTAGTGGTAGGCGTAGAGCATCCGGTAGACGAACTCGGTGCGCAGCTCCTCGTCGGGCAGCTCGGACGGCGGCGGCATGATCGGCTTGACGAACTGTTCGTAGATGGCGGTCAGGTGGCGGACGCCCGCCCATGCGTTCACGTGCGGGTCGAGGCAGGTCTCGCGGACCGGCTGGTATTCCGCCCAGGTCGCCTTGACGAACTGGAAGATGCCGCAGGCGGTCGACGACGGGTTCTGCGACCAGGGGTTGAAGCCCGACTCGACCCGCGCGATGGCGAGGATTGCCGCACTGAGTGCCACGGTGGGGCGCGAGTTCGCGAGCGCCCACAGCACCGCCCGCATCGCCATCTCTTGCGTCCACGGGTCGGCACGGCCCCAGCGCTTCCACGACTCCGGATCGTCGGTCGGCTTCAACTCGACGCGCCCGGCGGTGAGCAGGTTGCGAACGGTCTCGTCGGTGACGGTGTCGGGGAAGCGCAGCTCGGCGGGCTTGGGCGGCACCCGCGGCGTGGGACGACGTCCGGCCGCCGCTGGCGCCGCGGCCAGGACGAACGCGAGCAGGCCCACGAGGGCAGCGGCTCGGTGCGTGTGTGTGATCCGCGTCTGCACGGCGCGTGATGGGACGACGACGGCGCTCGAGTTCCGCGCCCTGTACCAGAGCCCGTCGCGTCTGCCAATACATCGTGCGCGGCGCACCGCGTCGACGCAGCCGACGGGTCAGCTGCGGGCTTCGATCTTGGCCCAGGTGTCGCGGAGCGTGACGATGCGGTTGAAGATGGGGGCCCCGGGACGCGAGTCGAGCGGATCGGCGGCGAAGTACCCCATGCGCTCGAACTGCCAGCGGCTCCCGGGCGCGGCGCCCGCGAGCGTCGGCTCGAGCTTGCATCCGGGGAGACGCTCGAGGGCGGTGGGATTCAGCTGCGCCAGCCAATCGTCGCCGCCCGGATCCTCGGCGGTGAAGAGCCGATCGTAGAGGCGGACTTCGGCGTCGAGCGCGTGCGCGGCCGAGACCCAGTGGATCGTCGCCTTGACCTTGCGACCGTCCGCGGGCGTCCCGCCCCGCGAGTCGAGGTCGACCGTCGCCCGCACCTCGGTGATCTCGCCGGTCGTGGGGTCCTTCGTCACGCCCGTGCAGCGGACGACGTAGGCCCAGCGGAGCCGCACCTCCTTGCCCGGCGAGAGTCGGAAGTACTTGGGCGGCGGGATCTCCCGGAAGTCGTCCTGCTCGATCCACAGCACGCGCGAGAAAGGTACGGTGCGCGTGCCGGCCGCGGGATCCTCCGGATTGTTGACCGCCTCGAGCGACTCGACCCGATCCTCGGGCCAGTTCTCGAGGACGAGACGCAGGGGCCGCAGCACGCCCATGACGCGCGGCGCGCGCGCGTTCAGATCCTCGCGGATCGCGTGCTCGAGCATGGCGACGTCGACGACGCTGTTGCGCTTGGCGACGCCGATGCGCTCGCAGAAGGCGCGGATCGCCTCCGGCGGCACCCCGCGGCGTCGCATGCCGGAGAGGGTCGGCATGCGCGGGTCGTCCCACCCCGTGACGTGGCCGCCCTCGACCAGCTGCAGCAGCTTCCGCTTGCTCATCACCGTGTAGTTGAGGTTGAGCCGCGCGAACTCGATCTGCTGTGGCTTCGCCTCGGTACGGCAGTGGGCGATCAACCAGTCGTAGAAGGGCCGATGGTCCTCGAATTCGAGGGTGCAGATCGAATGCGTGACGCCCTCGATCGCGTCGGAGAGCGGGTGGGCGTAGTCGTACATGGGGTAGATGCACCACCGGTCGCCGGTCCGGTGATGCTCCGCGTGGCGGATACGGTACAGCACCGGGTCGCGCAGGTTGATGTTCGGCGACGCCATGTCGATCTTCGCGCGCAGCACGTGCGCGCCGTCCGCGAACTCGCCGGCCCGCATGCGCGCGAACAGGTCCAGGCTCTCCGCGATCGGGCGATCGCGGTACGGGCTCGGACGGCCCGGCTCCGTCAGCGTCCCGCGATGGGCTCGGATCTCGTCGGCCGTGAGGCTGTCGACGTAGGCGTCCCCGTCGCGGATCAGCTGCACGGCGTAGTCGTAGAGCCGCTCGAAGTAGTCCGACGCGTAGAAGAGCTTGTCGCCCCAGTCGAAGCCCAGCCAGCGGACGTCCGCCTGGATCGAGTCGACGTACTCGACGTCCTCCTTGGTTGGATTGGTGTCGTCGAAGCGCAGGTGGCACACCCCGCCGGGCCACTCGCCGGCGATGCCGAAGTTGAGGGCGATGCTCTTCGCGTGCCCGATGTGCAGGTAGCCGTTCGGCTCGGGCGGAAAGCGGGTGACGACCCGTCCCTGATGCTTCCCCGAGCGCGCGTCGTCGGCGACGATCTGCCGGATGAAGTCGGTCGGGCTCGGATCCATGGCGCCCTTCCTAACCGTGCGCGCGTCGGGGCGCCAGCGGGCCGTCAGCGACAGGCGGGCAGCCGGCCGGGTGCGACGAAGGCGTCGAGTCCGAGGTCGGGCGGGTCGACGCACACCGCGACCGCCGTTTCGTCCGCGAGCGGCGTCGCGCCGAGGGCGTACGACGTCTTCCACGGGACCAGCAGTCCGCCGGTGCGACGGAAGTCGCCGAAGCGGACCGTCGCATCGCCCGAGCCGAGCGGGGAGAAGTCGAGCGGACCCTGCGCCCAGACCAGCAGGGCGTGAGCGTCGAACGCCAGTCGATAGGCTGCACCGTCGGGCAAGGTGACGTGGAGACCCTCGCGTGCTCCGGCGGGCAGCTCGGTCGCGGGCAGCGGCCTGAGCGTGACGTCGGGCGCGCGAAGCGCGTCGAGGTCGACGACGGCCGTCCATCGCGCGTGCGAGCGGAGCGGCGCGCGAGGACCGGCATCGGCCGAGACGGGCGACGTCCCGATGAAGGATCGGGCCGTGGTTCCGTCGAAGAGGTGGGAATGCGGATCGGCGGCAGTGACGATCACCCAGGCGTAACGGTCCGGAGCGAGGAACGCGCGGGTCCACTGCCACGCGCCCGGCGCACCGACGTACACTTGGGCATCGATACGGCTGACCATCCCCACGAGGGGCCCGCCGCGCGCGCGGATCGCGCGCTCGACGAGCGGACGCGGCGCGCAGCCCTCGATCAGCGCGGCCAGCAGCGCGAGGCACGCGACTGGCGTTGCCGCCCGCCACTCGCGTAAGCTCCGAGCGGTGATGCGCATGCTGTCGATCCTGGCGGTGACGATGCTGGCGACCGCGGGCTGCCATCCGCAGGTCCGCTCGGCCGAGCCGCTGCCGCTGGTGGCGGCGCCGCTCGTGCCGCCCGCGCCGGCTGCGGTGACCAACGAATTCCTCGTCCGCGAGACCCAGCTGCTCGACGGCGCCCTCACCATCCATCTCGACATTCCGCTGTCCCCGTCGGGGCCGAAGCCGGTGGTCATCAACCTCTTCGGCGATTCCCGCCCGCTGCTCGCCGCGGGCTTCGTGGCTGCCACCTACAGCATCAACTGGGCGCTCCTCAAGGACGCCCTGCCGCCGCCCGCGCCGGCGGAGGGTGGTGTGGGCAAATGGGTGCTGGCGTCGCCCTCGGCATCGGTGCTGGGCGAGCGCTATCTCCGCGAGATCGGCCTGACGGCGACCCGCTACGTGCCGATGGTCATCGACTACCTCGCCACCGTACCGGAGATCGACGCGACGCGGATCGGCATGCTGGGGGGATCGACGAACGGCTTCATCACCCTCGCCGCGGCAGCGCACGACCGCCGTATCGATGCAGCGGTCGTCGTCGCCGCCTGCGGTGACTACCGCCTGTTCCTGCGTGATTCGTCGATGGGCATGGCGGGCGCGCCGCTCGCGCTGTCGCCTGCGTACGAGCGCTGGGTGAAGAGCCAGGAGGTCATTCGCACGCCGAGCGATCTCGTCCACGTCGCCCTCCTGATGGTGAACCGCAGCGGCGACCAGCTGATTCCGGTTGCCTGCGCCGACGAGACCGCCCGCATCCTGTCGGCGGCGTTTGCGCGTGCCGGTGTCGCCGATCGCTTCCGCTACGTCCGACTGCCGGATGCCGGTCACGGGTATGGCCCCCAGGAGGCGGCCGAGGCCATGGCGTGGCTCGTCCGGTGGCTCAAGCCGAAGTGACCCAAGTCGTGCTGACACGGATTCTCGCCGCACGGGTGCGTGACGTCCTCCCGGACCCGACGCCGCTCGACCGCGCACCCGGGTTGTCGGCGCGGCTCGCGCGCGACGTTCGTCTGAAACGCGAAGACCTCACGCCGATCTTCTCGTTCAAGATCCGCGGCGCGTACAACCGGATCGCGCAGCTCGATGCGACGGAGCGGGCAGCGGGCGTCATCGCGGCGTCGGCCGGCAACCATGCGCAGGGGGTGGCGTTCGCCGCCGCGCGGCTCGGGCTGCGCTGCCGGATCGTGATGCCGCGCACCACGCCGGCCATCAAGGTCAACGCCGTCCGCCGACTCGGCGCGCAGATCGATCTCGTGGGAGACGACTACACCGCGGCCGCCGAACGGTGCGCCGCGCTCGTCGTCGAGACCGGCATGACGGCGATTCCACCATTCGACCATCCCGACGTGATCGCCGGGCAGGGCACCGTGGGGGTCGAGATCCTGGAGCAGGTCCCGACCGACCTCGGCGCGGTCTTCGTCCCGATCGGTGGCGGGGGACTTGCCGCTGGCGTCGGCGTGGCGATCAAGAGCCGGCGACCGGGCGTCCGTATGGTCGGTGTGCAGCCCGACGACTCGGACGCCATGGCGCGCTCGCTCGCGGCCGGCGCGCGCGTCCGCCTCGAGCACGTCGGGCTCTTCGCCGACGGAGTGGCGGCGCGCGAGGTCGGCATCCACACGTTTCCGCTGTGCCAGGCCACCCTCGACGAGGTGTTGACGGTCTCCGTCGACGAGATATGCGCCGCGATCCAGGACGGGTTCGAAGACACGCGCTCCGTCCTCGAGCCGTCCGGTGCGCTCGCGATCGCGGGTCTGAAGCGCGCGGTCGAGCGCGGCGGCCTGCCGGACGGGGCGCTCGTTGCGGTCGCGTCGGGCGCCAACGTGAACTTCGGCCGCCTGGGATTCATCGTCGAGCGGGCGGCCGTCGGCGAGGGCCGCGAGGCGCTGCTCGCCGTGACCATCCCCGAGCGCCCCGGCGCCTTCCTCGCGTTCTGCGGCGTCCTCGGCGCGCGGAGCGTGACCGAGTTCAACTACCGGCTCTCCGGACGAGACGAAGCGCACATCTTCGTCGGCGTACAGGTGGAGGATGCGGCCGAGGCGGGGACGCTCGCCGCGGCGCTGGTCGCTGCGGGCTACCCCACGGTCGATCTCGGCGGGGACGACCTCGCGAAGACCCACGTCCGCCACATGGTCGGCGGGCGCGCGGCCGACGCGGCGGACGAGATGCTGTTCAGCTTCCAGTTCCCGGAGCGGCCGGGGGCGCTCCTGCAGTTCCTCACGGCGCTCGGCTCGCGCTGGAACATCTCGCTGTTCCACTACCGCAACCACGGCGATGCGTTCGGGCGCGTGCTGTGCGGTCTCGAGGTGCCGGTGGCCGAACGCCCCACGCTCGCGGGACAGCTCGACCGCCTCGGCTTCACCTACGTGGACGAGACGGCGAACCCCGCCGGGCGGCTCTTCCTCCGATCGTCGCCTTGACAATTTCCGGGGCGACCCCATAAGGTCCGGCCGGCCTTTGGGGGGGCCCTGGGTGTCCGCGCACCGCGTTCGCTTCGACGGGCTTGCGGGCGGTTGAGGAACATCCACGGTCCACGGAGGGAGTGGGGATGCGGAACGCCCGAGGCAGGACGCGCAGGACCCGGTGGGTGGCGGCGGGGATGTTGCTCGCCGTGATGGCGGGACCGGCAGCGGCCGACGAGGGGGCGACGAGCAGCGGCTGGGACACGGGACGGCTGTCGCTCGACTTCATGGCGGGCCAGTCGTGGTTGCTCGACGACAAGCTCGCGCCGGGGATCAAGTTGAAGGGTCCGGGCGGCCCCAATCCCCTGCTCGGTGGGAGCATCGGGTATGCCATCTCGGAGCACTGGGGGGTCGAGCTCCAGGCGCAATTCACCGAGATGGACGTCCGCTCGGACACGCTCGGCAAGCTGGCCGAGTACGCCAACCTGACGCTCATGCCCGTCGCGCGCTTCCGTTGGCCCGTCGGTGACGGCCGCTGGGTGCCGTGGGCCGCGGGCGGGATCGGGGCGTCCTTCAACGAGCCCAACGACAGCACGGACGCCTCGACGTCCATCCGCACCGACAGCACGACGATCGCCGGGACGCTGGCCGCCGGCATCGACTACTTCCTCACCGACGACGTCGTTCTCGGCCTCGGCCTTCACTCCTTCATCTACCCGGACCAGGACACCACGGTGACCTCGCGGGATTCCCAGGGCCGCGTGACGCACAACAACGGGACGTTGAACTACACGTCGCTCGCGCTGCTGGGCCACGTGCGGATGCTCCTCGGCGAGGCGGCGGCCGACGGGCGGCCGCGTCGGCTGTTCTTGGCGGACCGCGGCCCCTTCGACACCGGCGAGCGTCGATTCTATGGCGTCGGCCTCTTCGGTGCGCAGCGGCTGGTCGACGATCGCTTCGGGGGCGACGTCAACGTGAAGACCGCGTCGTCCACCGCGACCGTCGGTGGTGCACTCGGCATGAACTTCGACGCCCATTGGGGCGCCGAGGTGCAGATGCTGGTGGTCGACCGCATCCTCGAGGGAGCGGGGCGCGGCAAGCTCGGCGAGCTGAGCACGTACACCGTCGTCCCGACGCTGCGCTTCCGCTACCCGTTCCTCGAGGGCCGCCTGGTGCCATTCTGGACGGCGGGGGTCGGCGTCGGCTTCGTGCGCCCGAACGACCACATCCCGTACTTCGAGGGTTCGAATCCACCACTGCGGACGCCGAGCGTCTTCGCCGGCGGTCCCGGTGTCGTCGGCACGGTGGGGGTCGGCATCGAATACTTCCTGAACCGCCACATCAGCGCCGGATTCGCGATCCCGGTGCAGTTCGGCCCCGGTGTCGGTACCACGGTCACGTATCCCGGCGCGGCGCCGGTGCACGGACACTTCACCGGCACCAGCGTCGGGGCCACCATTCGCCTGACCGCGTACGTGCCCTGATCAGAAGCGGACCGCGATCTCGATGCGGACGAGCGCGCCCGGGTCGCCAAGGCGCCGGCGCTCCTCGTCGCAGGCCAGACCCGCGCGCCAAGGGCGCTCGGTGCCGAGCACGTCCAACGCGAACAGGTTGCTCGCGTCGACCGGCGCGGCGAAGGGCGGCGCGCCCGCCGCGATGGGCAGGGCGTAGGGGTCCGCGGTCCGGAACTGATGTGGGAGCCAGCTCCGCCATGCGGACAGCAGGTTCGCCATCGTCTCTTCGCAACGGGCGGGCGCGGGAACGGACAAGGCGGCGCCGATCCCTGCCACCATCGCGAACCTTCGTGCGCTCCGTCGTCGCCGATCGGCAACTTCCATGTCGCCACCTCCTGACCCTTCACTGGCCGAGCGAAGGGCGTGCCATGCCCAGGGTGCGGACGAGGTTCGACGGTCCACGACGAGGGGGGCGGACCGGGTCAGGACCCCGACCCGGAGGGCCAGTGCGTTGACGCCCTCAGCGCGGATGACACTCGACCCGGGTCGGCTCGCTGCGCCCGCAGGCCATGGTGTCGGTGACCCCCGAGGCCACGAGCGCGCAGGCGTTCGTCACCGCCCCGGAGCGGGCCTCGTCCTCCGTGTCGGCGTCCACGATGCGACACGCCTGCCGGCCGGCGAACGTCATGCAGACCTCGCAGCGCACGGCGCCGACGCGGAAGCTCGACCAGACGACGACGGTCACCACGCCGACGATCCCGACCAGGGACACCCAGGAGGTCCACTTCATCGGCGCCCCCCTGTACCCGGCGCCAGTCCTTGCGTCCAGCGGCATAGTTGACCGCCGCGACGACTCCCGGCAAGGTCTCGCGCTGACCCGCGTACCCAACCCCCGACAGGAGGACACGATGCGTCCAGGACTGTATGCGACCGTCGGCGCGCTGCTGCTCGTCGGCGGCATTGCCGCCGCGGACACCGGCACCGACCAGGTGATCAAGTACTATCGGAAGAAGGCGAACGTACCGCCGACGGCACAGGTGACGGTCACCGGCGTCAAGGACAGCGCCGTGAAGGGCCTCAAGGAAGGCACCCTCGAGATCGGCGCCGGTCCGGGAGCGCGCAAGGTGCCGGTCGTGATGTCCGACGACGGGAAGTACGTCGTGTTCGCGGCGTTCGAGGACGTCACCGTCGACCCGTCGAAAGCCGTGATGCAGAAGATCGCGTTGAAGGGCGAGGCCTGCAAGGGGCCGGAGAACGGCGAAGGTCACCATCGTCGAGTACTCGGACTACCAGTGTCCATTCTGCAGCAAGGGCTACAACACGATCGAGAAGCAGGTGCTGACCGAGTACAAGGACAAGGTCCGTTTCTGCTTCAAGAACTACCCGCTGCCGTTCCACCCCTGGGCGGAGCCGGCGGCGATCGCCGCCGAGTGCGCGCGCGAGCAGAAGGCCGACGCCTTCTGGAAGGTGTACGCGGGCTGGTTCGAGAACCAGGGCGCGGTGAATCCGCAGAACGTCAAGGACAAGGCGCACGAGTTCCTGCAGGGCACCGGGATCGACATGGCCAAGTTCGACGCGTGCTTCGACGGCAAGAAGACGCAGGAGAAGGTGAAGCAGCAGATGGCGGAGGGACAGTCCGTCGGCGTCACGGGCACGCCTGGCTTCATCATCAACGGCCGGCTCCTCGTGGGCGCGCAGCCCTTCGAGCAGTTCAAGGCCGTGATCGACGACGAGCTCGCGTCCGCGAAGTAGACAGCTCCTCGGCCGGCGGCGCCGACCACCATGGTCGCGCCGCCGGCTGTCGTACCGCTTGACAGCGTCGCCCGCCCCCGGCTACCGGCGCGAGGCGATGCACGAGCTGGCGGATGAGCTGGTGGTGGGTGCGATCGACATGCACTGCCACCACGGCCCCGACGCGCATTCGGCACGCAGCGTCGACGCGGCGCAGGCCGTGCGCGAGGCGGAGGCCGTCGGCCTCCGCGGGCTGGTGCTGAAGAATCACCGCTATCCCACCGGCCCGATCGCGCTCCTCCTGCAGAAGACGACCGATCGCGTGCGCGTCTTCGGCGGCATCTGCTGCGACTTCGAGGTCGGCGGGCTCAACCCGGCGGCGGTCGAGATGGCGCTCGCCAACGGGTCGGCCGTGGTGTGGATGCCGACGTTCTCGTCGACCGTCGACCGGCGGAAGCTCGGCCTGCCCGGCCCGGGCATCCCGCTCCTCGACGCGGGCGGCCACCTCGTCCCGGCGGTGCAGGAGATCCTGCGGCTCGCGCGCGCGCACGACGCGGTGGTGGCGACCGGACACATCGACCTCGCGGAGCAGTTCGCCGTCGTGGACGCGGCACGCGCGCTCGGCGTGCGCGTGCTGATGACGCACGCCCTCGAGACCCTCGTCGGGCCCGACCACACGCTGGCGCACGTCGTCGAGCTGGCGGACCGCGGCGCGATGATCGAGTTCACCTACCTCACCTGCATTCCCGGCGGCATGGCCGCGACCGAGGAGCCGATGACGTTCGCCCGGGCGATGATGACGGTCGGTGCGGAACGCGCGATCATGTCGACCGACTTCGGTCAGGCGAAGAGTCCGCATCCGGCCGAGGGGATGCGGCTCTTCATCGACGAGATGCTGCGTGCAGGCGTGCCGGCCGCGGCCGTCGACCTGATGGCGCGGCGCAATCCGGCGCGGCTCCTGGGGCTGGCCTGACGTGCCCGCGCCGCTGCGCATCGGCATCCTCGGGGCGGCGCGCATCGCGCCGATGGCGCTCATCCGCCCCGCGCGCCAGGTCCCGGAAGCGGTGGTCGCCGCCGTCGCCGCGCGCGATCCGGAGAAGGCGCGCCGCTTCGCCGCCAAGCACGGCATCGCACGCGTCCATCCGTCGTACGAGGCCCTGCTGGCGGATCCCGATGTCGACGCGGTGTACAACCCACTGCCGAACTCGCCACCACGCGCTGTGGACGATTCGCGCGCTCGAGGCGGGCAAGCACGTCCTCTGCGAGAAGCCGTTCTCGGCGACGGTCGCGGAGGCCGAAGCGATGGCCGCGGCGGCGACGGCGGCGCGCCGGATCCTGATGGAGGCGTTCCACTACCGCTACCATCCGCTGTTCGCCCGAGTGCGTGCCCTGATCGACGCGCGGGAGATCGGAACCGTCGAGCGGGTCGAGGCGCACTTCCACGTGCCCATCATCCTTCCCGGCGACATCCGCTGGCGCGCCGACCTCGCGGGCGGCGCGCTGATGGACGCCGGTTGCTACGCGGTGCACCTGGTGCGTCACCTCGCGGGAGCGGAGCCCACCGTGCTGAAGGCCGCGGCGGCGTGGACGCGCGGCGGTGTCGACCGCGAGATGCACGCCGAGTTCCGGTTCGCGGACGGCCGTACGGGAGGCATCTCCTGCGCCCTCCTCTCGCCGCGCATCCTCTGGGCGGAGGCCGTCGCGATCGGCAGCGGCGGGCGGCTCAGGATCCTCAATCCGATCGCCCCGCAGTTCTGGCACCGGCTCACCATCGAGACGCCCGCGCTGCGGCGACACGAGCGGGTGCGCGACGGCTCGAGCTACGAGCACCAGCTGCGGGCGTTCGTCGGGGCCGTGCAGAACGGCGACCCGTTCCCGACGACGCCGGCCGACGCCATCGCGAACATGCGCGTGATCGAGGCCATCTACGCCGCCGCGGGTCGCCCGCGCGCCTGAGAAGCCGTACTCAGGAACGCGGGGGCAGCACCTCGGGAACGATGGCACCGTCCGTCGCCGGGGGCCGCAGTGGCATCAGCATCCACAGCACGACGTAGAGGATCACACCGGGTCCGCCGATGATCGTCGCCAGGACGAAGGCGAGGCGGACCAGCGTCACGGAGATGCCGAACTCCTGTGCGAGGCCGGCGCACACGCCGGCGACCCGCTTCCCCTCGCGGGAACGGTACCAGGAGCGCGTCAGCGCAGTCGGCTCCAGCGCGCTGCTGCACCAGCGGCACTTGACGGCCTCGGCACGTATCTCCTCCGCGCAGAAGGGGCAGTGCTTGGTCGGGGCGACGTCAGGCATGGGCCTCCTCGGTGTAACGGGCCTGGTGGCCCGCGAGCAGCGGGACCGCCGCATAGGTGAACGTGAAGAGGACGACGATCAGCGCCGTCCAGCTGGCGATCAGGTACGCTCCGAGTGCGCTCGGCACCACGGCGACCAGCCAGCCGTGGATCGTCCGCAGCATCTCCAGGTTCAGGAGGACGAGCAGCGGGAGCGGTACGAGGCTCGCAGCGATCGCCCGCGCGACGGTCGTGCGCCGTCGCCGGGCGCGCTCGGCGTTGATCGCGAGCAACGGCGCCGCCGCCCGCAGGATCGCCTCTGCGTGGCCCCCGGCCGGCTCTGCGACGGGGTGCGCGGCGAGCGCCGCGCGCACGGTGATCGCAGCGGGCCCATCCGCCGCGCACGCGGCACATGATGCGACGTGGGCGCGGGCCGCGGGGTCGTCGTCCTGCAGGACGAGGGCCAGCAGGGCGTCGTCGCACGTCATGGCCGGCGCTCCCGGGCGAGCGCGACGAGCTTGCGCACGGCGTGATGCAGACGGCTCTTCACCGTGCCTCGCGGGCAGCCGAGCACCGCGGCGACGTCGTCTTCGCCGAGGTCGTGGTAGTAGCGGAGCACGAGCGCGCTGCGCTGCTCGTCCGGCAGCGCGGCCAACAGGCGGGCCGCGTCGAGCCGGGCGTCGACCGCGGACGCCGGATCGGCGCCGCCGAGCGCGCGGGCGACCCGCTCGGGTGGGAGCGGCAGATCGCGCCGGCGTCGGAGCGAGTCCCGGCGACAGTTGAGGGCGATCTGGAAGAGCCATGTGGAGAAGCGCCGTCGCGGGTCGAAGGTGACCGCGGCACGGACGACGTGGAGCCATGTCTCCTGGGCGAGGTCGTCGACGTCGTGGTCACCGCCATGCCTGGTGAGGAAGGCGCGCAGCGGACGATCCCATCGCTCGACGAGCATGCGGAGCGCATCGCCGTCGCCGGCCGCGAGCCGGCCGGCGAGGTCCTCGTCGGTCGCCATCCGCCGCGCATCATGCCACGGATCGTCACGCAGCCGGTCGATCCGTCGGGGCGGTGGGCGTCGGCGGCGTCGGGCGCCCGAGCATCGTTCGGACCAGCCCCAGGACCTCGTCGAGCGCTCGCTCGAGCGGTGACTCGGCGCCCGGACGGAACGGCGTGATCAGCCACAGGCTCATGTAGACGAGCGGACCCAGGAGATGGACGAAGGTGAGGACGATGAAGGCGAGCCGCACGACGCCGAGCGGCAGGGCCATCCCATGACTGAGAGCGCTGGCGACGCCGGCAACGCGCCGGTCGGCGCGGTCGCGGTACCACTGCTCGAGGGTCAGGACGCCGAGGCGGCTGCGACAGTAGGGGCAGCGTACGGCCGATGGGGCGATCGTCTCCGCGCAGTAGGGGCACGTCCGGGTGGTGTCCATGAAATCCCTCCTCGCCCCGGTGATACGCCGCAACCGCCGGATCGGTTCAATCGACCTCGGGAACGGCACCGGGGGAAGGGCGGCGGTCTTGTGGCCGACCACCTCGCGCGCGTAGAGTGCGCCGCGAACATGCACGCACGAATGGCGATCCTGACCGTGACGCTGCTCGCGATGACCGGTCCGGCCCTGGCGAGCTGGCGGCCGCTCGCCTGGAAGGACCAGTCCACCATCGAGCTGCGGACCAACTGTTCGGACGAAGGGGAGCACTGGTCCACGGTGTGGCTGGTGGTGCTCGACGACCAGGTCTACGTGCGGCTCGGGAAGCGGGCGGCGGATCGCATTGCGTGCAACGCCACGAAACCGTGGCTGGCGGCGCGCATCGATGGCCAGCAGTTCGATCACGTGCTCGCCGTCGAGGCGCCGGACCGCGCGGCCCGGGTGGCCGAGGAGATGAGCAAGAAGTACTGGCTCGACGCGGTGGTGCACTACCTCGACCACCCGATGACGCTGCGCCTGTCCGCCGAGTGACGGCGGCCGGCGTCTACAGGTAGCGCTTCCCGGTCACGCGGCCCCCGGCGTCGATCTCGTAGAGGAGCGGCAGCGCCGGTCGGGATCTCCAGCTCCAGCACCTCGGCCTGCGTCAACCCGTCGAGGTGCATCACCAGCGCGCGGAGCGAGTTGCCGTGCGCCACGACCAGCACGTTCTTCCCGGCCTGCAGATCGGGGAGGATGCGGGCGTGCCAGTACGGCAGCACGCGCGCCGCGGTGTCGGCCAGGCTCTCGCCGCCCGGAGGCCGGACGTCGTAGCTCCGCCGCCACAGCTTCACCTGGTCCTCGCCGAACTCGCGCATCGCCTCGGCTTTGTTCTTCCCCTGCAGGTCGCCGTACATGCGCTCGTTCAAGGCGGCGTCCCGCTCGGTGGGCACGTCGTGGATGCCGGCGCGCTCGAGCGCCAGGCGGGCCGTGTCGATGGCGCGGGCGAGCGACGACGTGTAGAGGCGGTCGATCCGGCGACCGCGGAGCTTGTCACCGGCACTGCGCGCCTCCGCCTCGCCCTTCGGCGACAGCGGGAACGTCCACCCAGCCGGTGAACCGGTTCTCGAGGTTCCACTGCGACTGTCCGTGGCGAAGTAGGATGAGCTCGGGCATGACGGGCAGGCGTATAACGCGTGACAGCACGGCGTCACAAGCTTGGTTGCCTTGCGGGGGACTGACCCCTCTGCTACTCCGTGCTGCCACGCATGGCGATCGTGATCCTGTTCGTCGCGCACTGGGTGCTGTCCGCGTTCTTCCAGTCGAGCTTCCAGCACCGCTACGCCTCGCATCGGATGTTCACGATGGGCCCGATCGCCGAGCGCGTGTTCTTCCTGCTCACGTACGTGACGCAGGGCTCGTCGTACCTCTCGCCGCGCGCGTACGCCGATGCTCCACCGCGAGCACCACGCGTACAGCGACACCCCGCGCGATCCGCACACGCCGACGCGCTTCTCGAACGTGTTCAGCATGATGTGTCGAAACGGCGACCCGCTACACGGCGCACTTCAAGCGGCGCTCGACCCCCGAGCCGCGGTTCCTCGGCGACTATCCGGAATGGCCGAATCGCTCGACCGCGTCGGCTCGGGATGGCCGAGTCGCATCGCCTGGGGCGTCGCGTGGACGCTCGTCTATCTCTGGCTCGCGACGGCGTGGTGGCAGTGGCTGCTGCTGCCGGTGCAGTGGCTGATGGGTCCGGTGCACGGTGCGATCGTCAACTGGTGCGGTCACCGCTACGGCTACCGCAACTTCCGCACGCGGCGACGAATCGCGAAACTCCGCTGCCGCTCGACTTCTTCGTGCTGGGCGAGCTGTTCCAGAACAACCACCACCGCGCCGCGAGCCGTCTCAACTTCGCCGCCCGCTGGTTCGAGTTCGACCCGACCTACGCCGTCCTTCGGGTGCTCGCCGTCACCGGAGTCATCCGCTTCCGCGACGCCGCGCTCGAAGCCGAAGCCGCCTGAGGCGCGCCCTCAGCCGATCAGCACGCCGGGATTGAGGATGCCGGCGGGGTCGAGCGCGCGCTTGGCGGCGCGTCAGCGCCGCGGCGAAGCCGTCGGGCCGCTGGCGGTCGTACCAGGGCCGGTGGTCCCGCCCGACGGCGTGGTGGTGCGTGATCGTCCCGCCGTGGCGGAGGATGGCGTCGGCCGCCGCCGCCTTGATCTCGGCCCACTGCTCGAGCTGCGCGCCGGGGCGCGACGGGGCGAGGACCGTGTAGTACGGCGCCGGTGCCGTCGGGGTAGACGTGCGTGAAGCGGCACGTCACCTGCCCGCCGCCGCAGATGCGGCGGAGCGCGTCCTCGGTGGCGCCGACGACCGCGGCGTGGAATGCCGGGAAGCGGTCCCAGGTGATCGCGGTCTCGAACGTCTCGCTGATGACACCCATGCCGACCAGGGCGTCGCGGAGGTAGGGCGCGTCGAGGAAGGCGCGCCGCCAGGCGCCCGCGGCGCCGTCGCGATCGCCCTCCGCGCTGCGGCGCGTGGCGCCCGCGCCGGCGGGCACGCCGCCGCCGTGGTCGCGGGCGCATTCGAGCGCGCGTTCCATCCATGCGTCGAGCGGATGGTCGGCCGACTCGAACGCGACGAGGAGCACGGCGACGTCGCCCGTCACCGGCGCCGGCGGTGAGCGCCTCGCCCGGGTCGAGCAGGCGGCAGTTGGCGGGATGGAGTCCCGCCTGCGCGATCGCGCGCACGGCGACCGCTCCGCCGACGAAGTCGGGGAAGGTGACGCTGGCCGCGGCGCGGAACACGGGACGCGTCCTGGAGGCGCATCCACGCCTCGACGATCACGCCGAGAATGCCCTCGGAGCCGATGAACAGCCGATCGGGGCTCGGGCCCGCGCCGGAGCCGGGCAGGCGCCGCGTCTCGACCACGCCCGTCGGCGTGACCACGCGCAGCGACTCCACGAACTCGTCGATGTGCGTGTACAGCGTCGCGTAGTGGCCGCCGGAGCGCGTCGCGATCCAGCCGCCGAGCGACGAGAACTCGAACGACTGCGGGAAGTGGCGCAGCGTGAGACCGTGCGGCCGCAGCTGCTCCTCGAGGGCCGGGCCGAGCACGCCGGCCTGGATGCGGGCCGCGCGCGACGACCGGATCGACCTCGAGCACGCGGTCGAGACGACCGAGGTCGAGGGAGACGACGCCGGCCCAGCGGTCGCCGCTGGGCGCCTCGACGCCGCCCACGACGCTCGAGCCGCCGCCGTACGGCACCACGGCGGCCCGGGAATCGGCCGCCCAGTCGAGGACCGCGGCGACGTCGCCCTCCGACGCGGGGGAAGGCGACCACGTCCGGGGGCCTGCGGAAGTCGCGGCGGTAGGCGCGGACGACGTCGCGGAAGGACTTCCCGTAGGTGTGCCCGGCGCGGTCGAGCGGCGCCGTCGAGCAGAGCGGGGCGAGGGCCGCGGGCGGCGTCAGCCGGCAGGGCGGCAGGGCGATCTCGTCGATCGCCGGTGGCGCCAGCGGCGTCGCCGTCTCGACGCCGAAGCGTGCGGCGAGGAGCGCGCGCGATCGCCTGCTGGTGCTCGGGTGACGGGCCGCCGTCTTCCCAACCCCAGCCCCAGAAGCGACGCCGCCGCGACGCCACCGGGGCAGAGGCCGTCATGTCCGAACGGGTCGCCGTCTAGTAGCGGCGGCCACCGCCGCCGCCGCCGTAGCCGCCGCGGCCTCCACCGCCACCGCCGCCACCGCCGCCCGGTCGCGACTGCTCGCGGGCCTCGCTGACGGTCAGCTTGCGCCCCTGGAGCTCCTGGCCGTTCAGGTCGGCGACTGCGCGCTCGGCCTCGTCGGACGAACTCATCTCGACGAATCCGAAGCCACGCGACCTGCCCGTCGCCCGGTCCGTGATGACCGCGGCCGACTCGCAGGTGCCGACACGCGAGAAATGCTCCTTCAGGTCGTCACTTGAGGTATCGAAAGATAGGTTACCGACGAACAGCTTCTTGCCCATTTCGTCACTCCCCTGGCCCGATCTCGGACGCTGGTTTACCCATTGCTTGGGCGAGAAAGGCCATTCGCCACAAACAAGGACGAATCCGTCTAGCCCAGTCGCTTCGGGCTGGCAAGCCCTTTCAAGACAGTTCGTGAGAGAAACGGATAGTGCCGCGCCGCATCCCTTCGAGCGACGATGTCGGCGCCGCCGCTGCGCAGCATCCACTCGAGGCGATGGTCGCGATACTCCCGCTTGAATTGTCCGGACTCGATCAGTGACGGCAGCATCTCGAAGCCGCTGAAGGCGGCGGCTGCCGTCTCGAGCGTCGCGGCGACGCTCGGGCGCGCGCGCGTCCGCTCGAGCCACGCCGCGAGCGCCGTGCCGGGCCGCGGCGGATTGCCGCCGATCGCCGCTGCGTGCACGTGGGCGATGGCCGCGAGGTCTCCCCAGCCGAAGCGCGCGCCGTTCAGCCAGTCGTGTCCGGCGAGCTGACGGTCGAGCCAGCCGTTGACGCCGGCGACCTGCTCCGCGGCGCGTGCGAGCAGACGCTCCGCCGCATCGCCGGTCGCGCGCTGGAAGACCCGGATCTCGTACGTCGCCCAGTTCACGGCCTCGAAGTAGGTGTCGCACACCTCCTCGATCATGCGCACGCGCGCGCGGTCCGCGGGGCTGGCGGGCAGCAGCGCCGGCTCGGGCCAGCGGTCCTCGATGTACTCGAGGATGATCGTGGAGTCGAAGACGCGGACGTCGCCGTCGAGCAGCGCCGGCACCTCGAGGCGCGGACTCGCGGCTGCAAACGCCGGGTCGCCGCCGAAGAAGTCGGGCATCGTCGCCGTGAACTCGACGCCCTTCTCGAGGAGCGCGATCTTCACCTTCTGGGCGTACGGCGACAGCGGGTGCTCGTAGAGAGTGACCGACATGCGGGCACTAGAGCACGCGCGGGTCGCTCGCGGGAAGAGGGTCAGGCGGGCGCCAGTGCCTCCAGCGCGCGCCACATCGCGGCCTCCTCGAACAGGAAGGGATGCACCATCGGCGTGGTGACGCCTGCGGCAGCGAACGCCGCGAGCCGCGCGCGGCACTCGTCGGCCGTGCCGATGATGGCGATCCGATCGATCATGGAATCGGTGACACCCATGAGGTTGCGGCCGCGGTCCTTCTGCTGCCAGCCGGCGAGGATCTCGCGCGCCTCGTCGGCGAAGCCGCACCAGGCGACGAAGCGGTTGTAGACCGAGGTCGCGAAGTACGGTCCCATCATGTGGCGGATCGCCTGACGTGCGGCCGGCGGATCGTCGGTCACGATCACCTGGAAGCGGCTGACGATCTCGAGCCCCTTCGGGTCGCGTCCCGCGCGCGCCGCGCCGACCCGGACGTGCTCGAGGATGCGGGGCAGGGCGTCGAGCGGGAAGAAGTTCAGCACCACGCCGTCGGCGAGCTCGCCCGCCAGCTCGAGCATCGGCGGCATGAGGGCGGCGACGTGGATCGGCACCGGCGCGGGCGGCGGTGAGACGAGACGGAAGCCGCGCGTCCGGATCGTGCGCCCCGCGAAGGTGACGCGCTCGCCGGCAAGCATCTGGCGTAGCACCGTCACCGTCTCACGCATGCGTGTCAGGGGGTGCGTGAAGGGGACGCCGCCCCAACCGTCGACGATCGTTTCGCTCGACGCCCCGATGCCGAGGACGACGCGACCGGGCGCGAGCTGCGCCAACGAGCCGGCGCAGGCGGCCATCACCGAGGGCGTGCGGGTGTAGATCGGGACGACGGCGGTGCCGATGCGGAGGCGGGAGGTGACCGCCGCCGCCGCCGCGCCCACGACGAACGCGTCGGGCCCCGCACCGGTGTCGGCGATCCAGACGCTCTCGTACCCCAGCGCCTCGGCGCGTTCGGCCACGCGACGGCACATCGCGAGGTCGGGCGGCATGGGCAGGCTGGCGGCGAGCGGCATCGGCGGTGCATCGCACGCTTGGCTGCGTGGCGACAAGGGCGTCACGCTTTCGATCCGCGCCGGCCTCTGCTAGCTCTTGAACTCGCGTGGCGGGGATGGAGACGGGGCTGGCGCTGGCGATCGGGCTGGTGCTCGGGGTGGCCGGGTTCGGATTGCTGGCCGGTCGTGTGCCCGGCGCGTCGGCAGCGCAGTGGCTGACGCTCTTCGGCGCGGTGGTGCTGGTCGGGGCGGCGGCCTACTACGTCGTCGACGCGGTCGGCCGCCCGCCGGCGCGGAGCGCCCTCGAGCTGGCAGTGAATGGCGGGCTCGTCGCCCTCACGATCGTGGGTCTCGTGCGGGGGGCGGACGCCTTTCGCGCCGTCGTGATCATCGGCCTCGTAGTGCATGGCGCATGGGATCTGCTGCACGTCGCGTCGGTGCTGTCGCCGCCGCGCCATGCGTGGCTGCCCGGGCCCTGTGCCGTCTCGGACTGGGGGCTTGCGGCTGCGCTCTGGCTCGTCGGGCGTCCCAGCCCCTCGTCGGTTGCTGCGGAAAACGCTTGACAGTCTCGCTGCCCAGCCGTTAGGCATCCCATCGGGGTTCGCTTGGCCCCGGATGGAGCTGCCTCAAATGCCGAGATCGACGCGAGCCCTCCTGCTGTCCCTTTCCCTGTCCGTCCTCTTGGGGCCGCCGTCGGTACGTGCGCAGGGGCTTTCCGACGACGAGTCCACCTGTCAGGTCAAGACGAGCTACGCGGTGGGGAAGTTCAGCTACTCGAAAGCCAAGTGCATCATCGGCTGCCGTGCCGACGCGCGTGGCGGTAGCGCCGATCCCGCCGACTGCCTGCCACCGTACGGCGGCAAGGCCCTCGCCTGCGTGACGCTCGCCGAGTCGAAGGGGGTCGCTGCGGAGACGACGGGCTGCGCCAAGGACTGTCCCGACTGCTATACCGGCGGTGACTGCAACGCCGACGCCGCGGCGAAGGTGGCCGACGTCGAAGGCAAGGTCGATGCGATCGCGGTCCTCGTCTACTGCGACGATGTGAGCAGTCCCGACGGATTCACCCGTGCCGAGGAGAAGTGCGAGGACACGACGGCGAAGTACCTGACCAAGTACTCGTGGGCGAAGCTCAAGTGCCTGGCGAAGTGTCACCGGGCGGAGCACGCCGGGAAGGTCCCCCTCGGCAACTGCGCCCTGCCGACGCCGCTCGACCCCAGGACGACGGCGTGTCTCGCCGGTGCAGTCGAGCGTACCACCGAGAGCATCGATCGCTTCTGCGACGGCGCCGTTCGCCCGGGTTCGGACCGGCCCGAGTGCGGCCTGTATCCGACCTCCACGACCGCCGGATGGATCGGGCTGGTCGAGGCGGCGATCGCCGACGGCGAGCCGCGGCTGTTCTGCGACTCCTCGAGCCCCGCGTTCCTCGATTAGGCTCCGTCACCACCGCTCGTACTGCACCGCGCGGCGTTCGTAGCCGGCCGCGCGCAGGAGGTCCCGCAGCCGGGTGACGAGCCCGCCGATGCCGCAGATGAAGAAGTGGCGGGAGCGAACGGCATCGGCGCCGATCCAGCGCCGCTGCACCGTGGCCTCGAGCACGTCGGGCGCGACGGTCGTCGCCTCCACGCCCGGGAGCGCGGCCAGCTCGTCGCGCCAGAGCGGCAGTGTCGTGCCGTAGAGCAGGTGCAGCGGGTGGCGCGCCGTGCGCGCGGCGCGCCGGATCATGGGCCGGATCGGTGCGATCGCCGTCTGCTCGGCGATGAAGACGGTCTCGGCATCGGGGGCACGGTCGAGGCAGAAGCTACCCCACGGCCCGGTGAATCGGAGGACGTCACCGGGACGGAGATCGAAGAGGTAGGTGGTCCCCGGACCGTCGGGCACGCGGTTGAAGAGGAGCTCGAGCGCCTCGCCGTGCTCGGGATCGGAAGCGATCGAGTACGGTCGGATCAGCCGTTCGGAGCCGACCGGCGAGCCGACCGGCGAGCCGACCGGCGAGCCGACCGGAAGGAGGCAGGAGAGGAACTGCCCCGGACGGAACCGAAGTCCCTGGCCGGGAGGGAGGCGCAGCACGAGCGAGCGGACGCCGGGGGCGTGCTCCGTGATCGCGTCGATCCGCGCCTCGCGCTCAACCGCCATGACTCCCGGATTCGATGTTGATCGTGTAGCGCGGGATCACCACCTCGATCTCGGCGTCGGGATCCTCGACCACGGCCTGACAGCCGAGGCGCGACGTGGGCGTCAGCCCGACCGCCTTGTCGAGGAGGTCTTCCTCGCTCTCCTCGGCCTCGGACAGCGCGCCGCTGCCGCGCTTCACCACGACGTGACAGGTCGTGCAGGCGCAGTTGCCGCCGCAGGCGTGCTCGAGCGGAATCCCGTTCGCCAGCAGCACGTCGAGGATCGAGCCGGGACGGCCGTCGTGCTGGAACGGCGCCTTCGCGGGATCGAACTCGATCACCTGGTCGGGGTCGCCGTTCTCGAAGCGGACGCGGAGGATGGCCATCGCTGCCGCGCTTCTAACATCGGGGTTCCCCGCAGGCGAACGACCCTGGCGCGGAGCGGCGGGTTCGGTGTACAGACGCCGCCCATGGCGATCCACTACGCGAAGGACGGCCACATCGTCACCGTCACCATCGACCGGCCTGAGGCGCGCAACTCCCTCGACGTCGACCACTTCGGCATGCTCGCGGACTGCTGGATCCGCTTCCGCGACGACGCCGACGCCTTCGTCGCCATCCTGACCGGCGTCGGTGACGTCTACTGCGTCGGGGCGGACCTCAAGAAGTTCGTGCCGATCGTGACCGAGCGGGCCGACAAGCTCGCCGCTGGCGAGTCGACGCTCGCCGTGGGCGAATCCCGCTACTCGATGGCCCATTCGCTGGTGGCGGTGCTGCGCGACGGCGCGCTCGTGCCGGAGACTGGCGAGGAGTTCAAGCTGTACAAGCCCGTGATCGCGGCGATCAACGGCATCTGCGCGGCCGGCGGGCTCGAGATGATGTGGAACACGGATCTGCGGGTGTGCGCCGACACCGCCTGGTTCCAGCTCGCCGAGCCGCGCCGCGGCCTCTTTCCCGGCGGCGGCTCGACCGTGCACAGCGCCCGCCAGCTGTCGTGGTGCAACGCGATGGAGGTGCTGCTGCTCGCCGACCGGATCACGCCGGAACGGGCGCTCGCGATGGGACTCGTCAACCGCATCGTGCCACGCGACCGCGTCATGGCGGAGGCGCGGGCGCTCGCCGACACCATCTGCCTGAACGGGCCGCTCGCGGTCCGCGCCTGCAAGCAGTCGGCGAAGGAGAGCACGTTCCTCGGCTTGAAGGAGGCGCTCGAGAACGAGATGAGCTACTCGGCCAGCGTCTTCATGAGCGAGGATGCCAAGGAGGGCATCGCCGCGTTCAAGGAGAAGCGCACGCCGGTCTGGAAGGGGCGTTGAGCGTCATCGCTCGTCGGGCGGTGTGGTGATCGTCGAGGTGGGGGTCCAGGCCGGTGGATCGCTCGCCGGAAACGAATCCCGCGACGTCTGATCGACCGGATCGGGACGAGGGGTTCGCGGTGTGACGGTTCCGACGACGAGGTCCCAGAGGCGTCGGAGGAGACTATCCGCCATGACGGCAGTGTGCGCCGAACGCCACGCGACGCCAGTCCCGTGGATGGGGGAGGCGATCAGAGGAAGGCCCCGAGGTTCACGCGTCCGCGGGCGGCGAGGAGCCCTTTCCACAGGTCTCCGCGACGCCGGAAGCGTGTGCCCACGTTGTCGAGGCGGAAGTCGTCCACCGCGAAGCCTCGCCGGACCTCGTCCCAGGTGACGGGCGTCGAGACGGCCGCGCGTGGGTTCGGGCGCACGGAGTAGATCGACGCCAGGGTCTGCCCCCAGGCGTTCTGGTTGTAGTCGACCAGGACGCGGTCCGCCGGACGCCTCGCCTTGTTGTAGACGACGGTGAGCACGCGCGGGTGGCGGCGGGCGAGCTCCTCGGCGAGCGCCTTGGCGAACGTCCAGACGTCGCGGGACGATGGGCCGCGAACGATGGGCACGTAGACGTGCAGCCCGCGCGATCCGGTGGTCTTCACCCACGACGGCATCTTGAGGCCGTCGAGCGCCTCGTGGACGATGAGCGCGGCCTCCCGCGTGCGGGGGAACGGCGTCGCCGCCCCCGGGTCCAGGTCGAAGTGCAGATAGTCCGGGTGATCGACGTCGTCGGCCCGCGACGACCAGGGGTTCAGGTCGATGCAGCCGAGGTTGACCACCCAGAGCAGGCTCGCGAGGTCCTGGACCAGGGGAAATTCGACGACCTTGCCGCTCGCATGTGGGACCGCAGCGGTGGCGACCCAGGGAGGACGCGGCTGGGGCGCCTGCTTCATGAAGAACGACGAACCGTCGATGCCGTCGGGATAGCGGCGCATGACCATCGGTCGATCGCGGAGGTGGGGGAGGAGGAGCGGCGCGACGTCGGCGTAGTACTGCAGCAGGTCGCGCTTCGTGTGCCCCGCCTCCGGCCAGAAGACCTTGCCGAGGTGCGTCAGTCGGACCTCGCCGGGCCCGAGGCGCACGACGACGTCCGCGACGTCGGACGGCAGGCAAAGGCGTGCAGGCGCGCGTGGCAACGGCGCCATGATGCCCGAGGCCGCGCGGGTTGACGATCGGCCGACCTGGGCTAGAATCCGCGTGCCCGCGGGAAGCCGCATGACCAACATCATCACCTCGAGCGAGCCCGACGGCGCCCTGGGGTTCGGGCCCGCGCACCGCGTGCACATGGTCGCGCGCGTGCGCGCGTTCGCGCTCTACTGGCTCGCGACGGCTGCGGTGTGGATCGGGCTCCTCGTGATCGAGGCGCACCTTCCGCCGGTGACGGCGCTGCTCGTGTTCGTCGGCCAGGGGGCGTTCCTCGTCGGCGCGGTGCAGCTCATCGAGCGCGCGCCACCAGCGCACGTCGTGCCCCTGCTCGTCGCGACCTGCACCCTCCTTGGGCTCGCGGTCACGGGGCTCTTCGCAATGGTGGGCGGCGACGGGGCGTTCCTCGCCTTCGTCCTGCTGACGCTCCATCTGGCGGCAGCCATCTTCTTCGCGTGGGGATGGGCGCCCGAGGCGGCCCTCCTCGCGGGTACCGTGGCGGGGTGGCTCGTCGCGTCGCCCATACTGGTCTTCCCCGTGCCGGCCCTTCAGCTCGCCGCGGCCATCGTGGTCGGCTCGGCGCTGAGCCTCGCGTTCGCCGAGGTGCGCGCCGCGGGGGTTCGCGCCGACCTGGCACATCGGGCGCGCGAAGGCGAGAGCCGTCGGGCGCTCCAGGGGGCGCTCGAGGCGCAGCGGGAGGTGGCCCGCGGCGAGCACGAGGCACGCGTGCAGGCGGAACGCGCGCGCATCGAGGCTGAGCGCGCCACCCGTGCCAAGGACGAGTTTCTGGCGGTCGTCTCCCACGAACTGCGGTCGCCACTCAACGCGGTGCTGGCCTGGGCGCAGATGCTGCAGATGGACTTCCTGGACGAGGGCAAGGCCCGCCGCGCGGTCCGTACGATCGAGCGCAACGCGCGGGCGCAGCTGCGCCTGATCGAGGACCTACTCGACATCTCGCGCATCGTGTCAGGCAAGTTGAGCGTAGAGACGTCGACCGTCGACCTCGGGCCGGTGGTCGCTGGCGTGGTGGATGCGCACCGGGGACCGGCCGGAGCCAAGGGACTTGCCCTCGACCTGCACCTCGAGTCGGACGCGGCGCTCGTGCGCGGCGATGCCACGCGCCTGTCGCAGGTGGTCGACAACCTGGTCGGGAACGCCATCAAGTTCACGCCGGAGTTCGGTCGCGTGGAGGTTCGGCTGGCGCGCCAGGGGCGGCAGGTCGAGATCATCGTGCGCGATACCGGGATCGGCATTCCTGCCGATCTGCTGCCGCACGTGTTCGACCGCTTCCGGCAGGCCGAGAGCTCCTCCACGCGCCGCCACGGCGGGCTCGGTCTTGGGCTGGCCATCGCGCGCTCGCTGGTGGAGCTCCATGGCGGAGGCATCATGGTGGCGAGTGCCGGTGACGGTGACGGGGCGACCTTCACCGTCCGCCTGCCGCTCGACGCGGCCGGTTTGGCGACCGCCGGCGTCGAGCGACGCGGCCCGCAACAGGCGATCCGGGACCTGCCCGCGCTCGACCGGGTGCGTGTCCTGGTCGTCGACGACGAGCCGCGCGACCGCGACATCGTCGCGACCATGCTCTCGCATTGCGGCGCCAGCGTGACGGCAGCGTCGTCCGTCCGCGAGGCGCTCAGCCGCTTCGACGACGAGCGGCCCGACGTCATCGTCACCGATCTCGCCATGCCGAATGAGGATGGATTCGCGCTGATCGAAGGGGTCCGGGCGCGAGAGAACGGCTGCGGCGTTCCGGTGCCGGCCATCGCGCTCACGGCGCTGGCGAGTGCCGAGGATCGGCGGCGGGTGCACGCGGCCGGCTTCGCGCAGCACCTGACCAAGCCGATCGAGGCGTTCGCGATGGTGAGCGCCGTGGCGCGCGCCGTCCGCGCCGTGTGACGCGGCGGTCAGGGCACGAGCAGGCCGGCCTCAAAGGTGGCGATCGGGGTCGCCCCGGAGTGCAGGGAGACGCGGCGAATCGCGATGCTCGTCGCCTGTCCCGCCGGCACGGGGAACTCCGCGTCGATCGTACATTTCCCGTCGGTCGGGGTGCAGGTACCGATCGGCTCGTCGAGCGCGACCGTGGTGCAGGGCTGACCACCGCAGGCGTCGGTGTTGATCACGACGCTGGCGACGAGGGTCAGCAGCGGAGCGGCCTGGCAGCCGAGCATGCCTTTCACCTTGACCTTGAAGCGGATGCCGCCTTCGACGACTTTGGCCTGCACCTGCCCCTTGCCGCTGGCCGCATCGAAGTAGCAGCCTCCGGCGACCGGCTGCTGCGGACAGGCGGGCAGTCCGAATGCGTCGAGTGTGGCGCCCCCGGCCGAGCACTCGGGGAACGCCTGGACCAACTCCGCTTTGAGGACTCGCGCCTTCTTGGGGACCACATTGCCATGCGCGGCGGCGGTGACGCCCACCACGCCCGCAAGCAGCAGCACGATCGTTCGTCGCCGCATTCCAGTCCTCCTCGGGCAGCAACCTACGACGGAGACTGCCGGGGCGCAAAGCAAAAACTCGATGATCGGGGCGGCTGCGCTTGCGGTCGCCGATGGTCTGGTGTTCACTCCGCCGGCCGTGCGACTGGTCACGTACACCCCGGAGCACTTCCCGCTCGTCGCGCAGGTGGCGGCGGTCGCTCCCGGTGCGCGCAGCCTCGGGCACCGTCCGTTCGTCGATCACTATTACGGCAGCCGCGACTGGTGCCACCTGTACCTCGCCCTCGACCGGGACGATCAGGTGAGCGCGGTAGTCGGCCTCGAGCAGATTCCCTTCGAGCAAGAGGGTCGGCTCCTGACCCTGACGTGTGGCTCGAATCTGGCCACGCTTCGCCCGGGGGCCGGGGGCGTGCTGTTCCTCCACTGGGTTCGTAGCAGCGACTACGCCTGCGTCTTCGGCGGGAGCGCGGATACGCACAAGATGCTGCAACGGCAGCGGTGGACGTACTTTCCCGGCATCCGCACGATGCGGCTCAATCGGGCGTACGTGGCCCGTGAGGGCGAGCGATGGTGGCGCGCCGCAGCGAAGACGGCCCTGCGGGTGGTTCAGCCCGGCGTCAACGTGGCCCGCCGGGCGCGCGCCGTCGCCGGGTCCGTGGAGGCGGTGGAGCAGGCCCGGGTCACGCCCGAGATGTTGCCCGATGCGACCCCGTTCACCTTCCGGATGCGGCCGACGGTGGACTACCTCAACTGGCGCTACGACGGTGGCCTCTCGTTCGTACGCTACCGGTGCTTCCGGCTGGTGACCGATCGCACGCGCGGCTACGTCATCGTCAACGACAGACCGGACGCCATCATGGTGGCGCAGGCCGACGCCGACGACCCTGCGACACTCGCCGCCGGCATCATGGCCGCCGTGGGGCGAGTGGCCGGGGCGCGCGGCCCGCGGCGCCAGGTGGTGCTGACCTGCGCGCATCGCGAGATGGCGGCGATGTTCCGCGGGTTCGGTTTTCGCGCCGACCCGGTGGACCGACCGTTCGCCATCGGCTCCGGGAAGCACCCCGTCGACCTGTCCACGGACACGTCGCGCTGGCTCATCAACTTCGATTGGATCGACAATGGGCTTCGGGCGCCGTTCCTCGACCAGGCCGCTGCCATGCGCATCGGCACGTCACGATAGGTGCACGGGGCCCGCGCTTTGTCAGGAACGTGGCCGCTTTGGTAAGAGGGGGGATGCTGCGTCGGCTCGGGAGCGTCGCCTGATGTGCGGGATCGTGGGCTTCATCGGACTTCGGGCTGCTGCCGACGAGTTCCCCGGACGCCTCGAGCGGATGCTCGAGACCATCCGACACCGCGGACCTGACGAGTTCGGGTACTACTTCGACGCGCATGCCGGTCTCGGGACCGCTCGCCTCGCGATCATCGACATTGCCTCGGGACAGCAGCCGATGGCCGATCCGACCGAACGGTACTGGATCGCGTTCAACGGCGAGATATACAACTACATCGAGCTGCGCGAAAAGCTGGTCAGCGAGGGACATCGCTTCCGTACCAGCTCCGACACCGAGGTGCTGTTGCACGCGCTGCTCGCCTGGGGTGAGGCCGCGCTCAGCCAGATCGACGGGCAGTTCGCCTTCGTGCTCTACGACCGGGTCCTCCGGCAGGCGATGGCGGCGCGCGATCCGTACGGCGAGCGCCCGCTGCACTACGTCACCACAGGTGGCAGCGTCGCCTTCGCATCGGAGATCAAGTCGCTCTTCGCACTGCCCGACGTGTCGCGGGCGCTCGACGAGCGGGCCGTGCGCCACGCGTTCCACTTCTGGACCGTGCTGCCGGGCGAGACCTGCTTCGCCGGCGTGCGCTCGATCCCCCCGGGACACTTCGCGCGGATCGCGGATGGGATGGTCACCGTCCACCCGTACTATCGGCTGCCGGTCGACGCCCCGACGGTGCGCGTCAGTCTCGACGAGGCCGCCGAGCGCGTACGCGACCTGCTGGTGCAGAGCGTGCGGCGGCGGCTTCGCAGCGATGTCCCGGTGGGAACGTACCTGAGTGGCGGCGTCGACTCGACGATCATCACCTATCTCGCCCAGCAGGAGAGCCGGCATCGCGTGCAGAGTTTCTCGGTGGCCTTCACCGAGGCGGCGTACGACGAGTCCCGCTACCAGTTGCTCGCGGCCGAGCGGCTGGGGACGGACCACCATCCGTCGATGACGTCGCTGCCCGACATCGCGGCGGCCTTCCCGGAGGCCGTGTGGCACGCCGAGACGGTGCTGTTCCGCACGGCGCCGGTGCCGATGATGCTGCTCGCACAGAAGGTGCACGAGGCGGGCTTCAAGGTGATCCTCACGGGCGAGGGCGCGGACGAGGCATTTCTCGGTTACGAGACGTTCAAGGAGACGCTGTTCCGCGAGCAGTACCACTCGTTCGCCAGCGACGACGACCGGTTGGCGCGGCTCGCGGCCCTCTATCCCTACCTCGAGCACTTTCAGGGCGCGCAGGCGCGGTCGCTGCTTGCCTTCTACGCGCGTCATGCGCAGCCGGAACACGCGAGTCTGTTTTCCCACGAGGCGCGCTTCCAGAGCGGGCTCTTCGGACTGCGCCTGTTGCGGGGGCGATACGACGACAAGCGGGAGTCTGCCGACCTCGCGGCCGCCCTCGAGGCGTCCCATCCTGGGTTCGCCGGGCTGCCGTCGCTGGTCCGGGCCCAGGTGCTCGAGTACGACACCCTGCTCGCGGGCTACCTGCTGTGCTCGCAGGGTGACCGGATGGCCGCGGCCCACAGCGTGGAGACCCGCTGTCCATTCCTCGAGACGGGGCTGGTCGGCTACGCGTTCGCGCTGCCGCACGACTATCGGTTGCGCGCGGGAACCGAGGAGAAGTACGTCCTGCGGAAGGCCTTCGCCGACGTGCTGCCGCGCGAACTCGTGGAGCGGCAGAAGAACCCGTACCGGGCACCGGACGTGAAGGCGCTGCTGTGTCAGCCCGGACGCGAGTGGGTGACGGAGGTGCGCGAACGCCTGCTCGCGGCATGCCCGCTGATCGACGCCGCGGCGGCGCGAACCCTCCTCGATCGACTCCAGCGTACGCAGGGCGAGGGCATCAGCCCGCGCGAGGACCAGGCCTGCGTGCTGCTGCTGTCGCTGGCGTTGCTCCACGATCGATTCGTCGAGCACTTCGAGGCACCGCGGCCGGCTCTCGGTGAGCGCCTGGTGGTCCGCGTCGACGGGCGCACGCTCGCGTAGACGGTCAGCCCCGGTCGCGGAGCCGAAGCGGCACTTGCGGCGCGTCGTTCACCGCGAACGCGAAGATGTCGGGGCGGGCGTAGTGGCCGGCCACGTCGAAGTCGAATTTCGCGGCGGCGACCTCTCGCAGGTCGATGTCCACGTGCAGGATCGCCTCGGTGTCGTACCGTGGTTCGACGAGGCACGCACCGAGCGGACCGTAGACGGCGCTGCCGCCGCGCGAGAGCGTCGAGCGCGGGCGCTCGCCGTCGACCCTGGGGGCGGCATCCTCGGGCACATACTGGTTGCAGCCGACGACGAAGCACCGTCCCTCGAGCGCGATGTGGCGCAGCGTGGCCTGCCAGCCCTCACGCGAGTCCGCCGTCGGTGCGAGGTAGACCTCGACGCCCTGCGCGTAGAGCGCCATCCGCGCGAGCGGCATGTAGTTCTCCCAGCAGATGAGGGCGGCGATCCGGCCGATGCGGGTGGGGACGACCTTGAGCGTGCTGCCGTCGCCCTCGCCCCAGATGTAGCGCTCCGCGCCCGTCGGTTTGAGCTTGCGGTGGCGGGACAGCAGCAGACCCTCGGGGGAGAAGAGAAGGTAGCTGCAGTAGAGCGTCCCGTGGCCAAAGGCGGCGTCCCGCTCGACGACGCCCACGCCGACGAAGGCGCCCGCGTCACGTGCCGCGCGTCCGAGGCGCTCGGTAGCCGCGCTCGGTACCTCGATCGCGCCGTGCGCGTAGCGCGCCCACAGCGCCCGCCCGGCGGGGGTGCGATCGCCGACCACGGTGCCGAAGGCGAGGCCGCGGGGGTACCCGCCCACGAACGCCTCGGGGAGGACGATCAGATCCGCGCCTGGGGCGGCGGCCTCGCCGACGAGCACGCTGGTGCGCTCGACGGCCGCCCCGGCGTCGAAGGCGACACCGGCTGCCTGCACCAGCGCGACGCGGACGATGCGCTCGTCGCCGCCAGCCGGCGCGGCCGTCATTGCTTCAGGTCGGCTTCGGAGAGGTCGAGCTGGGCCATGACGTCGCGCAGATCCGAGGGCTTCGGCACCTCGGCGACCTTTCGCAGGGCCACCTCCCGGGCCATGAGCCCGTGCCGCACCTGCTCCGCGAGCTCGTTCACGTAGGGGTTGAAGCCGTAGCGACGCTCGTGCTGCAGGATGCCGAGATCGTTCAGGCGGCAGTTGCTGCTGTTGCGGCCCGTGTCGGGCGGCATCTTCCACCCGAGGTCGGCGATGCTCGCAAGGACGAGGTCTTCGCCGTAGGGAACGGCGAGGAGGGGGTTGATCACCGTCACCTCGCGTGCGCCTCCGTCGAGCGGCAGGGAAAAGAAGCGCGCGCCGTCGATGCCGAATGCCTTCAGGTAGCGCTCGGTGCTGCGCTCGCGCGTGTGTGACAGCGTCTGCAGGTCGAGCTTCATGATGGCGGCGTCCTTCGGCACCTGTCCGCCGATGTAGCCGCCGACGACCACTCCGATGTTCCACCGCACGGCGAGCTTCACCATGAAGGTGTTGATCAGATTGATGCAGGAGTTGCAGACGGCGCTCGCACGGGTGACGGCCGCCGGAACGTGGACGTCGCCGGTGAGGCTGGTGCGGTACATGTTGCCGAGGAACGTGGCGGAGGGACGGTAGAACATGTGGTCGACGCCGAGCGCGTCGGAGACGATGCGGCAGTTCTCCACCGCCTGCGGCGAGAGAAAGGTGTTGTCGACCGTGACCGCGAGGGGCCGGACCTTGTACTCCTGTGTCATCAGCTTGAGGACGTAGGTCGAGTCCTTGCCGCCGCTGTAGGCGACGATGCAGTCGTACTCCGAGCGGCCACGGACGGCGTCGAACACCGTGGCGATGCGCCCCCGCAGCTCGGCACGGATGCGCTCGAACTCGGGCGTGGCTGGGGCCTTCTGGCAGTAGTTGCAGACGCCTTGGGCGTCGAACGAGATGCTCGGAAACGTTTCGGGCAGGACGCAGCGAGTGCAGCGCCGGATGTCGCGCGTCATGCGTGCTCCTTCTGCTCGATCAGCTCGGAGAGCCCCGAGACCGATGCGAGCAACGGCGACATGAGGTCGTCGTTCTCGAGCGTCACACCGAAGCGCTCCTGGATGAAGGTCACCAGCTCGACGACGCCGAAGGAGTCGAGGACCCCCGCCTCGAACAGGTCGCTGCCGAGCGTGAGCGAGCCGTCGGAGAACGAGACGAGGAATCGCTCCTCGATGAACTGTGCGATGGCGGTGGCCTTGTCGGGTCGGATGCCGTTCTTCACTCGTGTCCTCACTGCCGCAGCAGGTGGCGGCGCGGCTTGCCGAGTTCGTTCTTGGGAATTGCGTCGATCCACTCCCAGGCGACGGGGATCTTGTGTGACTCGAGCCGCGCCCGGACGAAGTGCTCGAGCTCGTGCGGGCTCGGCGGCCTCGCGTCCGGGCCGACGGGGACGAGGAAGGCCTTCACGCGGGAGCCCACGAGTCCCTGCGGGTCGGGGACGCCGACGCACGCGGCCTCGAGGATCGCGGGATGGTCGACGAGCACCTCCTCGACCTCGACCGGGGCGACCTTGTGACCGCCGACGTTGATGATGTCGCCGGTTCGCCCGAGGAGATGCACGTACCCTTCGGCATCGAGCTGTCCGGTGTCGCCGGTGTCGACCCACGTCCCGTCCCGCGCGACGGCGCCCGCCGGGGTCCATGTGCCGGGAGAGACGTGCTCGCCCTGGACGACGAGCGTGCCCGTCTCCCCTGCGGCGAGGAGGCGGCCGGTGTCGTCGGCGGCGGCGAGGTGCACGTTCGGCGACGCGCGGCCGATCGTATCGAGACGGTCGGCCGATTCATGGAACTCGATGAAAGCCGAGCGCGACGCCTCGGTGAGGCCGTAGTGCATGCAGATCCGGGTGCGGGGGAAGAGCTCCGCGAGCAGGCGCTTGTCCTCGAGCGGCATCGGCGAGCTGCCGATCTCGATCCAGCGCAGCTGGTCGGCGAAACGCGACAGACCGGTGCCGGTCAGTTTTCGCAGCAGCGCCCAGGCCCCCGGTACGAAGCTGAACCCGGTCGCGCGCCACGTCGCGAGCGCGTCGAAGAGCCGGTTCGGGAACATGAAGCCTGGTACGAGGACGACGGTCCCGCCGGCGGACAGCTGACAGCGCAGCCGTCCGAGCCCGAAGGAGTGGTTGAGCGGGAGCGCCAGGACCTCGACATCGGTGGCATCGTTGCCGATGAAGGCAGTGATGTTGCGAGCCGCGGCCGCCAGGTTGCGGTGGGTGAGGATCGTGCCCTTCGGCACGCCGGTGGTGCCGCTGGTGAGCAGGATGTCGGCGACGTCGTCGAGCGCCGGGAGCGAGGTGCCCCTGTCGGCGTCGGTCCCCGCCGGCTCCGCCACTTCGGCGAGCGGGAGCGCCGGGCAGGGTAGACCGTCGAGTCGCTGCCCCGGTGCGCCACACATCAGCGCCGGGCGGATGAGCCCGACGATGGTGGCGAGCTGCTCGGCCGACAGTTTGGGTGTGATCGGCACCGCGACGGCACGTGCGAGGTGCGTCGCGAGATACGCCACGACGAAGTCGATCGCGCTGCTGGCGGCGAGCAGGATCCGGTCGCCGGGTGCGACGCCCGCGGCCGCGATCCGCTGCGCGCCCTGCGCGGCGCCGCGGAGCAGGGCCGCATAGGTGAGCGTCCGCCCGCCCCCGACGACGGCCGGGTGGTCCGGACGCTCCCCTGCCCAGCGGGTGACTCGCTCGATCAGCGATTCCATCGGCGTCGTCGGTGCTTCCATGAGGGATCGCCGCGCGGCCTCAGGCTCGCGCCGCGGGCGGTGGGAACGGCTGCGTGAAGAGCATGGAACGGCCTCGTGCGTAGCGAGCGAGCGTCCGCGTGACGGCCGCCGGAAGATACGTGAGCGCTCACCGGCCCGTCAACAATAAACCCCGCGCGCAGCATCCGTATATGGTTGGCGAACGGCGCGGAGCGCACAGCGGAGCGAAGAGCGCTGCCCGAGCCCTCGGCCATGGCACCTGCGAGCGACGGCGGGTCAGCCCCCGACGCCGGAGACGGGTGTCGGCGCGCGCATGTCGACGGCAGCGGGACCGAGCACGTCGTCGAACACTGCCTCGATCGCACGCACGTGATGGCGGATGTCGAAGACCGCGTCGACGCGTTTGCGGGCGGCGCGCCCCATGGCGCGGCGGCGCGCCTCGTCACCGATCAGGGCGTCGATCGCCTCGGCGAGCGCGCCGGCATCGCGTGGGGTCACCAACAGCCCGGTCTCGCCGTCGACGACGATCTCCAGCGGGCCACCCTCGCGGGGGGCGATGACCGGACGGCCGAGAGCCATGGCCTCGATGATCACCCGACCGAACGGCTCGGGCCTCGTCGACGAGTGGATCACCACGTCCATGGCGTCGAGGCAGGCGGCCACGTCCCCGCGTGCCCCGGTGAGGATCACGGCGTCGTCGAGCCCCAGCCGGTGGATCGTCGCGCGGAGCTCCGCCCCGTAGTCCTCCCCGAGACGATGGACCCCGCCGACGATCATGCAGCGCAGCGCGGGATGCCGCTCCCGCGCGCGCGCGACCGCCTCGACCACGAGGAGCTGGCCCTTCCAGCGCTGGAGGTGGCCGACGATGCCGACGACGGGTGCATCGGCGGGAACACCGAACTCGCGCCGGACCGCGGCGCCGCCGCCCGGAGCGAAGGCCTCGCAGTTGATGCCGTCGTAGATCGTCAGCTGCCGGCCGGGCCGGATGCCGCGGGCGCGGACGTGCTCGGTGACCTGCCTGGTCATCCCGATCGAGGTGTGGATCCAGCGCGACATGAGGCGCTCGCGCGGGCCGATCCGCCGCAGGCCCTTCTCGTGCGAGATGACGGGCACGCCGCTCCGCGCGGCGGCCACCAGGGCGTCGATGTTGGCGGGGACGCCGTTGGCCAGGTAGACGAGGTCCGGCCGCTCGCGGCGCAGTACGGTGCCGACGGCGTGCGCCCGCGGGGCGATGACCCCGACGATCTCGCGCGCGCGCAGGACCGCCCGGCCGAACCGGGTCCGGTTGCCGTCGGGAAGCCAGTCCGGCAGGGGCGGGAGCACGTGCACCGGCACGCCCGCGCGCCGCAACTCTGCGATCATCGGCTTTTCCTCGTACAGGACGAGCGCCGGCGCAAAGCGCCGCCGGTCGAGACGCTCTATGAGATGGAGGATGCCGGTCAGGGAGCCGCCGAGGACTCCACCGCCGCTGGCCTCGATGAACAGGATGCGGCGCGCCGAGATGCGAAAACCCTAGGGGACCGCCTCGCCCGTTGTCAAGGTGAAACGCCCGGTTCCCTCAGGCCGCGCGGGGGTTCGCATGCGGGATGCGCACCCGCGCGGCGGCCCCTCACCAGATCGGATCACCCTCACGCCGGACGAGTGCGTGGAAGGCGGCCGAGAGGCGTTTCGTCGCCGCACCCGGCGTGACGCTCCCGATGCGGCGTCCATCGACCTCGGCGATCGGCATCACCTCGGCGCCCGTGCCGGTGAGGAAGCACTCGTCGGCCGTGTAGACGTCGTAGCGTGTGAGCCGCTGCTCGCGCGCCTCCATCCCGGCCTCGCCCGCGAGCGCGAGGATGGCGCCGCGCGTGACGCCGTCGAGCGCGCCGTCCTGGGGCGACGGCGTGAGGAGCCGCCCGTTCTTCACGACGAACAGGTTGTCGGCGCTGCACTCGCCGACGAAGCCCTCGGCGTTCAGGAGGATCGCCTCCTGTGCGCCGGCGCGGTTCGCGTCGATCTTCGCCAGCACGTTCTTCAGGTAGTTGAGCGACTTGACGCGCGCGTCGAATGCCTCGTGCGACACCTGGCGGGTGGCCGAGGTGATCACCTTCACGCCCTGCGTGTAAAGGGCGGCGGGGTAGACCTGGATGTCCGTGACGATGATGATGACGGTCGCCTTCGGGCATTTCGTCGGGTCGACACCGAGGTCACCGACGCCTCGGGTGACGACGAGACGGATGTAGCCGTCGGTCTTCTGGTTGGCGACGATCGTCTCGCGCAGCGCCTCGACCATGGCGGCACGGTCGATCGGCATCTCGAGCGCGATCGCCTTGGCCGAGTCCCAGAGGCGGTCGAGGTGCTGCTCGAGCCGGAAGACCCGCCGGTTGTAGATGCGGATGCCCTCGAAGACCCCGTCGCCGTAGAGGAGCCCATGGTCGAACACCGACACGGTCGCCTGCTCGCGCGGGACCAGCCGGCCATCGATCCAGATCGACATGGGCGTCATGACGGAACCTCCACGGCGAATGTCGACGGCGGGTGGGGGGCAAGTCAACTGCCGCCTCGGGCGACGCGTCTGATATGGAACCGCGCGAGGAGGATGGTCCATGCCCGCACCCATGACACGAGAGGAACGCGAAGCGTTCCTCGCTGGCATCCATGTCGGCGTGCTCAGCGTCGACGAGCCCGGGCGCGGACCGCTGTCCGTTCCGGTGTGGTACGTCTACGAGCCCGGCGGGGAGATCCTGCTCGTGACGCGACCGGAGGCGCGGAAGGCGCCGCTGCTGGCTGCCGGCACCCGCGTCTCCTTTCTCGTGCAGTCGGAGGAGATGCCGCCCAAGTACGTCACGGTCCAGGGGCGGGTCGCGTCGGCCGAGCCGGCCGACGTCGCGCGCGACGTGAAGCCCGTCGTACGGAAGTACCTGGGCGCCGAGGTCGGCGACGCCTACGTCGACAACACGCGGCCGAACGGCACCAACGAGATCGTGGTCCGGATCCGCCCCGTGCGCTGGTATTCGCGCGACTTCGGTCGGCAGGGCTGAATTCATGACATCTTGGAACCAGCCGGAGGTGGGGGTGAGTTCGGGGCGCAGAAGAGCGACGTCGGAGGGTCGTCCAGGGTGTGGGCGATCGCGGTTCGAGAGGGGCGGCGATGGACGCGGACGGTGTCGCGATACGGGCCGGGACCGTGGTCACCGCGCGCTCATGATCGGAGTCGGCCCGGTGTCGACGAGCGGTGCGTTGTTCTGTATCTGCTGATCGGAACTGGTCGTCGTGCGGCTGACGGCCCGTAGGCCACGGAGGCTCTCGATGGCATCCCAGGCGAGATACGCATTCCTCATATTCCTTCTCGCCCTATTCCTGCGAGTCGCCTTCCTCCTTGGAACGTTCAGCGCCAGTGATAACGCACAAGGCTATGAAGATGCGCAGATCGCAATGCACATCTTGCACGGAGACGGCTACGTGTATCGGGCCCCATGGGGCTTGGGGCCGCTGCGGCCCACGGCAGCCAAGCCACCAGTATACCCGTTCCTAATTGCAGGTGTGTTCTGGGCGCTTGGGGTGGGCAATTTCTTCGCCCTGTTCGCGCTTCAGGCTCTTCTGTCGTCCTTCACCTGCGGCATGTTGTTTCTATCCCTCAGGCCCTCGACGCACTTCAGGGCGAGCGCGACCGCCGGGTGTGCAGCGGCCGTGTATCCGCCCTTCGTGTACCACGCCGCCACCGCCGAATCGACTACGGTGCTCCTCTTTCTCATCTCCCTGACCATATATCAATTAGTCACGCTAGGGGCGGCACACTCCCGCGGTCGATGGTGCATGGCCAGCGGCACCGGCGCTCTTGTGGCTCTCGTCGAGCCCGTCGCAATTCCATTTGTCTGCTTGTCCTTCCTCTATGTGGCATCACTGACCAGGCAGGCATGGGCCGCTACCGTTCGAACGCTGCTCGGCGTGGGGCTCGTCTTCCTCGCGGTTGTTGGGCCATGGACCCTGAGAAACTACCTTGTGTTTCAGCACCTGGTGGCCATCAAGACCAATGGTGGATGGACATTGGTGGATGGATTGTCGAGGGCCGGGGTGCACTTCCCGCTGGCACCCGGGGCCAAGGAATTGACCGGCCTAAATGAAGCCGAAGAAGACCGGCTCATCACCAGGACCGTGATGACCTGGATTCGCGCGCACCCGTTGTCGTACGCGAGAGTCCTGGCCGGGAATATCAAGGAGTTCTGGTGGCAGCCGGACAGGTATGCAAGCAACCGGACGTGGAGTTATCTGCTGGGGCGGCGAGTTCCGTACGTCCTGCTTTTGCTCCTGGCCATTCCAGGTGTGCTTGCGTTCATGGGTCTAGGAAGAGGCAACGCCAGGGGACTGGTGGACAAGCGATTTGGGACCGTGGCCCTGGTCCTGATGGCGACATACACCATGGTGTATACGGTCGTCGGAGGATTTCTGCTCCGTTATCATCTTCCAGTTGAACTCGTCATGTGTGGCTTTCTCGGCGGGACGGTGGGCTGGTTGACGGGTGCGGTCGACCCGAGCCCTGGTCTTGACGCGGGTTCGGGTGCCGTCACCACGGCGACCCGCACCAACGTTCGACACTCTAGGGTTGGCCGGCTGCCGGACGCCCGACCAGTCAACAGCGCGTGCCAGGGGATGTCACTGCGATCGATGGCAAGACGCACGACCGGAGTGCCCCCAGAGTGGCACTGACATAGTCGAATAAGAGTGCGGCGAAACAGCGATCGCCGTAAATGGACGACGGATCGCGCAGAATCAGAGTGTCCCCGGCGGGATTCGAACCCACGTTATCGGCGTGAAAGGCCGACGTCCTAGGCCAGACTAGACGACGGGGACGGAGACGGGCAGGGGCCTTAAGTAGACGCGCGTCCGCGGGCAGTCAAACCATGCCGCGGCCCTTGCGGTGGCGCGGGCGCTGGTGTTCACTCCCGGCCGCGATGGAGATCCGATTCAGCCCCGCCGAGGACGCGTTCCGTGCCGAGGCGCGTGCGTGGCTCGACGCCAACCGGCCCCGCACGCCGCGGCCGGCCGATCTGCGGAGGCGCGCCGACCACGACCTCGCCTGGCAGCGGAAGATGTACGACGGTGGCTGGGCCGGCATCGCCTGGCCGAAGGAGTACGGCGGCCGCGGCGCGTCGCTCATGGAACAGCTCATCTGGTACGAGGAGTACGCCCGCGCCGGGGCGCCCGACCTCTCGACGCTGTTCGTCGGGCTGAACCACGCCGGCCCGACCCTCATCGCCTGCGGCACGGAGGAGCAGAAGGCCTACCACCTTCCGCGCATCCTCCGCGGCGACGTCGTCTGGTGCCAGGGCTTCTCGGAGCCGAACGCCGGCTCCGACCTCGCCGCGTTGCAGACGCGCGCCGTCATCGACGGCGACCACCTCGTGGTCACCGGCCAGAAGATCTGGACCAGCTTCGGGCACATCGCCGAGTTCCAGGAGCTGCTGGTCCGCACCGACCCGGAGGCGCCGAAGCACAAGGGGATCACCTGGGTCATCTGCGAGATGGGTCTGCCGGGAATGGAGATCCGTCCGATCAAGACGCTCGCCGGCAACAACGACTTCTGCGAGGTCTTCTACGACGGCGTCCGCATCCCGCTCCGGAACGTCGTCGGCCAGCTGAACGACGGCTGGCGCGTGGCGATGGCCACGCTCAGCTTCGAGCGCGGCACGGCATTCCTCTCCGAGCAGGTGCGGATCGCGCGACGGGTCGAGGCGATCGCGCAGCTCGCACGCGAGCGGCCCGGGCCGCGCGGCGGGCGGGCGATCGACGACGCGGAGATCGCGCGGCGGCTGGCGCTCGCGCGCGCCGAGGTCGAGGCGATGCGCGCGATGAGCTACCGCTCCATCAGCCTGGCGGCGCGCACCGGCATGCCCGGGGCCGAGGCCTCGATCATCCGCCTCTTCTTCTCCGAGCTGGTGCAGCGGATCGACGTGCTGGTGATGGACATCCTGGGCGCCTCGGCCCTCGAGGGCTTCGAGGCCGACGGCAGTCCGAAGGCCGAGTGGCCCGAGCGCTACCTCGTCGGCCTGTCGCAGACGATCGGTGGCGGCACCAAGGAGATCCAGCGCAACATCATCGGCGAGCGCGTGCTCGGCCTGCCCCGTTGAGAGGACCCGGACGATGGACCTGAACCTGAACCCCGAGCAGGAGGCGATCCGCACCGCCATCCGTGGCGTGCTCGCCGACCGGTCGCCGCTCGCGCGGGTGCGCGCGCTCGTCGACGACCCGCTCGGTGCCGACGCGGCGCTCTGGCACGAAGCGGGCGCGCTGGGGTGGTTCGGGCTCGCCGTTCCCGAGGATGCGGGCGGGGCGGGGTACGGCCTGCCGGAGGCGATGCTGCTGTTCGTCGAGTTGGGGCGCTCGCTCGCGCCCGGACCATGGCTCGGCACGGTGCTCGCGGCCGAGGTGCTTCGCGGCGCGCAGCGGGCCGACGTCCTCGCCGGGCGGCTCCGGGTTGCGGTGATCGACGACCCGGACGACGCCGTCGAGCGGGATGCGCTGCTCGCCCCCGACGCCGGCGCGGCGCACGGGCTCCTCGTCCTCGGGTCCCGGCAGACCCGCTTCGTCCCGACGGAGACGGTCCTGGTCGAGGTCGAGCCGAGCATGGACCCGACCCGTCGTCTCGGGCGCATCACGCTCGGTCACGCGCCGCGGGAGGCGCTCGACGAGGTCGACACCGGGCGCCTGCGCCTCATGGCGACGGTGCTCGCGGCCGCCGAGGCCGTGGGGGTCGCCGAGCGCGCGCTCGAGATGTCCGTCGACTACGGCAAGGTCCGGCAGCAGTTCGGCAAGCCCATCGGGTCGTTCCAGGCGATCAAGCATCGCTGCGCCGACATGGCCGTTCGCGCCGAGGCGGCCCGGTCGCTCGTGACCTACGCCGCCGTGGCACTGCGTGACGGCGAGCCCGACGCCGCGCTGCACGTCCGCGGCGCGAAGGTGCTGGCCGTGAACGCCGCGATCACGAACACCACCGACAACGTCCAGAACCACGGCGGCATGGGCTACACGTGGGAGGGCGACGCCCACCTGTACCTCAAGCGCGCGCGGGTGCTCGAGCACACCTTCGGCACGCGCACGGCGCACCTCGACGCGATCGCCGACGTCTGGCGCACCTCCGACCGCTGACGCGCCGTGCGTCGCCTCGGCGACGCTGCTAGGGGATCGGGATGCTGGCGGACGTCCCGGACGACGAGGTGGTGCCGCGAGGGATCGTCCCACAGCTCGTGCGGGGCTTCCCGGCGCTGCGGCACGCCTACTTCCGCCGCTACATGCTCGGTCAGAGCATCTCGCTGGTCGGGTTCTGGATGCAGGCGGTCGCCCAGAGCTGGCTCGTCTTCCGGCTCTCGGGCTCGCCGTTCGCGCTCGGCGCGGTGGCGTCGGCCGCGTTCCTTCCCGTCGCGTTCGTGTCGCCGTTCGCCGGCGTGCTGGCAGACCGGGTCAGCCGTCACCGCCTGGTGATGGTCACGCAGTCGGCGGCGATGCTCCTGGCCGTCACCCTCGGCGTCCTGGTGGTGACGGACCGTGCGACCGTCCCGTTGGTCGGCATCTTCGCGTTCACGCTCGGCGTCGTCGGGGCCGTCGACCTGCCGACGCGGCAGGCGTTCCTGGTCGAGATGGTCGGACCGCGCGACCTCTCCAGCGCGATCGCCCTGAACGCATCGATCTTCAACGCGGCGCGGATCGTGGGACCGGCGATCGCGGGCGGCCTCGTGGCCACGGTCGGAGAGGCGTCGTGTTTCTTCCTGAACGGCGCCAGCTATCTCGCCGTCCTCATCGCCCTCGCGACCATGCGCTTCCCGCCGGCCGTCGACCGCCCGGCCCCGGCGTCCCCCCGAGCCGCGCTCGGCGAGGGATTCCGCTACGTGAGCGCGCATCCCGTCCTCGCGGCGATGCTGATCGCGCTCGGCGTCGTGTCCGGCCTCTCGATCCAGTTCAACGTGCTGCTGCCGGTGGTCTCGGAGCGCATCTTCGGCCGCGGCGCCAGCGGCTACGGCATGCTGCTCACGGCCTTCGGGATCGGCGCGGTCGTGTCGGCGCTGCGGCTGGCGTCGCGGCGCGTTCACGCCCGTCGAGCACCGGCGGCATCTCCTCGTCGGCCTCGTGGTCTTCGGCGGCGGCCTCCTGGGCGTCGCGGCGAGCCCGCGCATCGAGATCGCGATGGCCTGCAACCTGATCGCCGGGCTCGGGATGATCAACTTCACCGCCACCACGAACGCCCTGCTGCAGCTGCTGGTCGCCGACGACCACCGCGGCCGCGTCATGGGGTTGCACACGGTGATGTTCATGGGCACCTCGCCGATCGGCAGTCTCCTGATCGGCGGCCTCGCTCAGCGCTTCGGCCCCATCCTCGCGCTCGTCGTCTCCGCAACCGTGCCCCTCGTCGTCGCAGTCTGGCTCGCGAAACGCATTCCCCTCCGTGCCCTCGAGCACCGAGCGTGACGGGGCCTGGCCGCTTTCCTCGCCTCACGCCGGCTGCTACGTTCAGAACTGACCGGTCAGTTCTGAGAACCCACCCGTGCGCCCCGACGACAAACGCCAACGCATCCTCGCTGCCGCCACCGCCGTGTTCGCCGAGCGCGACTTCCATCGCGTACAGGTGAGCGACGTGGCCACCCGCGCCGGCGTGGGCAAGGGGACCGTCTACCTCTACTTCCCGACCAAGGACCACCTGCATCGTCACGCGCTGGAGGCCAGCCTGCAGCGCACCGCCGGCGACGTCGAGCGGGCGGCGGAGACGACGGCCGATCCGGCGGACGCGCTGCGGGCGATCGTCCTCGAGCTGATGCGCTTCTTCTGGCGCCGCCCGCACCTGCTGACGCTGCTGCAGCGATACGAGCAGCGCTCGCGTACGGTGACCGAGCGGCGAGCGCGGATCGTGCGCGCGGTCGAAGGTGTGCTGACGCGTGGGCACCTGGGCGGCACCAGCGCGGCGCGACGCCTCGCCGCCGTGTTCCTCCTCGGTCTGGCCCGTGCCGCGATCCTGAACCACCGCGGAACGGACCGTCCGGAGGCGATGGCCGCGCGCGTGGTCGACCTCTACCTGCACGGGATCGCCCCGAGGGCTCGGCGATCGGCGGCACGACCTGGCCGGCGCGTCGGACGTCGCCAGCGGCGGGTCGCATGATCCGTATTCTCGTGTGCATGGCGTTGGCGCTCGGCATGGCCGGGTGCGGCGAGCGTTCCGCGGCGGAGGGACGGACCGCCGTCCAGCCGGAGAGCGTGACGGTGACGGTCGCGCCCGTGGCCGTCCGGACGGTCGAGCGCACGGTGTCGGTGGTCGGGACGCTGGCGGCGACCGAGGAGGCCGAGCTGGCGAGCGAGGTCGAGGGCCAGGTCGTCTCCGTCGACGCCGACCTGGGCGACCGCGTTCATCGCGACCAGGTGCTGGCGCACATCCGCAGCGACCAGATCGAAGCCCAGCTGCGCGAGGCCGAGGCGAGTCTGGAGAAGGCGATCGGTGACGATGCGCGGGCCCACCCGCTGCGTTCCGGCGGCATCATCTCCGAGCAGGAGTACTCGCAGGTGCGATCGGCGCTCGAGGTCGCGCGCGCCCGCCGCGATCTGCTGCGCATCCGGGTCGAGCGCGCGGCGATCCGCTCGCCGTTCGAGGGATCGGTCGCGGCGCGGCTGGTGAGCGTCGGCGACTACGCGCGCCCCGGCACCATCATCTTCCGACTCGTCCAGGACGACCCGCTCAAGTTCCGCGGCGAGGTCCCGGAGCGCGAGGCGCCGGCCATCAGGCCGGGCGAGGAGGTCCGGGTCTCGGTCGACGCCTTCCGCGGCGAGACGTTCACCGGCTCGATCAGCCGGGTGGCGTCCGCCTCCGACACGACGGCGCGAGCCGTCGCGTTCGAGGCCCTGGTGCCGAATCCCGACCACCGGCTCCGGCCCGGATTCTTCGGCCACGGCGACGTCCTGGTCGGCGAAGGACGAGCGCGCGGTGGCCGTCCCGCGCAGTGCGCTCACGACCTTCGCCGGGGTGACCAAGCTCTTCGTCATCGAGGACGGCGTCGCGCACGAGCGCGAGGTCACCCTCGGGGTCGACCTGGGCGACGGCTGGGTCGAGGTGGTGCACGGCGTGTCCCGCGGGCAGCAGGTCGCCACCAGCGGGCTCTCCCGCTTGACCGAGGGCACGCAGGTCGTCGTCCGCGCCGACGCGACGCCGGGAGCCTGACGGCGTGCGCTTCGCCGACGTCTTCATCCGCCGCCCGGTGTTCGCGACGATGCTGATCGCGGCGTTCGTCGTCTTCGGGCTCTTCTCGTACCGCGACCTGGGCCTCGACCTCTTCCCGAACGTCGATTTCCCCGTCGTCACCGTCACCACGACGCTGAAGGGCGCCGGCGTCGAGGAGATGGAGACCGGCGTCACCAAGGTGATCGAGGAGGCGATCAACACGATCGACGGCATCGACGAGATGCGCAGCACCACCAAGGAGGGGCTGTCGCAGATCGTCGTCCAGTTCGTGCTGGAGAAGGGCCGCGACGTGGCGGCGCAGGACGTCCGCGACAAGGTGGCGACGATCCAGTCGCAGCTGCCGGTCGGAACCGACCCGCCCGTCATCGACAAGTTCAGCATCGACGCGCAGCCCGTGATGACGATCGCCATCTCGGGGCGCCGGAGCCTGCGCGAGGTGACCGAGCTGGCGCGCAAGCAGGTGAAGGAGGACATCGAGACGCTGTCCGGCGTCGGGCAGGTGATCATGATCGGCGGGCAGGAGCGCGCGATCAACGTGTACCTCGATCCCGACCGCCTGACGGCGCAGGGCCTCGCCATCGATCAGGTGGCGGCCGCCATTCGCCAGCAGAACCTCGAGCTGCCCGGGGGACGTCTCGACCAGACGCGGCGCGAGCTCGTCGTCCGGACGATGGGGCGGATCGAGACCGTGCCCGAGTTCAACGACCTCATCGTCGCGCACGTGGGGGAGCGCCCGCTGCGCATCGCCGATCTCGGCTTCGCCGAGGACGGCATCGTCGAGCCGCGGAGCTTCTCCCGCCTGAACGGCGAGAACGCGGTGCAGCTGATCGTGCGCAAGCAGTCGGGCACCAACACCGTCGCGGTGATCGACCGGGTGAAGGCCGAGCTGGACCACCTGCGGACCGTCCTGCCGGCCGACATCGACATGCGGGTCACCCGCGACCAGTCGCGCTTCATCAAGGCCTCGATCGAGACGGTACGCGTGCACATGATCCTCGGCGCGTTCCTGGTGGCGCTCACCGTGCTCTTCTTCATGCACGACTGGCGCAGCACGGTCATCGCCAGCATCGCCATCCCCACGTCGATCATCTCGACCTTCACGTTCATGCGCTACATGGGCTTCACGCTGAACAACCTGACCATGCTGGGCCTGGTGCTCGCCGTCGGCATCGTCATCGACGACGCGGTCGTCGTGCTCGAGAACATCTTCCGCCACATCGAGGAGAAGAACGCGTCGCCGATGCGCGCGGCGTCCGAGGCGACGGCCGAGATCGCGCTGGCCGTGCTCGCCACCACGCTCTCGCTGGTGATCATCTTCGTCCCGGTGGCGTTCATGGGAGGCCGCGTCGGCAGGTTCTTCCACAGCTTCGGGCTGACGGTGGCGGTCGCGATCCTCATCTCGATGCTCATCTCGTTCACGCTGACGCCGGCGCTGTCGGCGCGGATGCTGCGGCGCGCGTCCCGGCAAGGCGGAGCACGGGGGCCGCATCTACCGGGTCATCGAACGCTGGTACGGCACGATCCTCGCGTGGTCGCTGGCGCATCGCTGGGTGATCGGCCTGACGGCGCGTGGCGATCGTCCTGACGACCGGGCCGCTGTTCGGCGCGGTCGGCAAGACCTTCATTCCCCAGGACGACCAGAGCGAGTTCGAGATCACGATCCGGACGCCGGCCGGGTATTCGCTGGCCGAGACCGTCGCGCGTGCTGGGCGACATCGAGGGACGCGTACGGACGCTGCGCGGCGTCGTCGACGTGCTCACGACGGCGGGGGATCAGTCGGGACGGGTGAAGGCCGGGCAGGGCGACGTGACGACCGGGTCCATCTACGTTCGCTTGACCGACCTCCACGAACGCAAGTTCTCGCAGTTCGACGTCATGGCCGACGCGCGGGACATCCTGAAGGAGTACCCCGATCTCCGCACCGGGGTGCAGGGGATCAACCCGTTCGTCTCCGGCGGGCAGCGCAACGCCCCGTTCGAGCTGCACCTGCGTGGGCCCGACCTCGCGCGCCTGCAGGACCTCGGCGACCGGATGATGCGTGGGCTCCGCGAGCTGCCGGGGCTCGTCGACGTCGACACCAGCCAGGCGATGCGCGCGCCGGAGCTGCGGCTCGAGATCGACCGCGAGAAGGCCTCGGACCTGGGGGTCGACGTCGAGGACATCGCCGCCACGGTGCAGACCTACGTCGCCGGGCAGCCCGTCTCCAAGTACAAGGAGGCAGACCAGCAGTACGACATCTGGGTGCGCGCCGAGCCCGGGAGCCGGCGATCGCCCGAGGACGTCACCGACCTCACCGTCCGCTCGCGGAGCGGTCAGCTGGTGCGTCTCGGCAACGTCGTCCGCCTGAACGAGGACGTCGGTCCGGCGCAGATCGACCGCATCAACCGCCAGCGTACCGTCATCATCGAGGCGAACCTGCTGCCGTCGCTGCCGCTCGCGACCGCGGTGGACCACGCCAAGAGAGTCGCCGACCGGATCGACATGCCGCCGCTCTACAACGTGCAGTTCGCGGGGCAGGCGAAGACGCTCGCCGAGACCAACAGCAACTTCGCCCTCGCCTTCGGCCTGAGCTTCGTCTTCATGTACATGGTGCTCGCCGCGCAGTTCGAGAGCTTCACCCACCCGATCGCGATCATGCTGGCGCTGCCGTTGACGGTGCCCTTCGCGCTCGTGTCGCTGCTGCTCCTCAACGAGGCGCTGAACGTCTACAGCATGCTCGGGCTGTTCATGCTGCTGGGCGTGGTGAAGAAGAACGGCATCCTGCAGGTCGACTACACGAACACGCTGCGGGCCCGTGGCCTGACCCGGGACGCGGCGATCCTCGAGGCGAACCGCGTCCGGCTCCGTCCGATCCTGATGACCACCGTCATGCTGATCTTCGGCATGCTGCCGATCGCCCTCGGGACCGGCCCGGGATCGGGGTCGCGCGGGTCGATCGCGCGCGTGATCGTGGGCGGCCAGGCGCTCTCGCTCCTGATCACGCTGCTGATCACGCCGGTTGCGTACTCGGCGTTCGACGACCTGGGGCGGGTCTGGCTGCCGGCGTTGATCGCCCGCGGGCGAGCACTTCTCGGGGTCAGCAGTACGCCAGCGCGACCGTGACGTTGTCGGGAGCCCCGGCCGCGCGAGCGAGGGCGATCAGGCCGGCGGCGGCGGCATCTCCCGATTTCGCCTGCCCGAGGGCGGCGGCGATCATCGGGTCGTCGAGCGTCCGGGTGAGCCCGTCCGAGCAGACGAGGAACACGTCCCCCCGCTCGATCTCGTGCAGCGCGTGGTCCGCGCTCACCGTGGGCTCGCTCCCGAGGGCCCGCGTGAGGACGTTGGTCTGCTCGCCGCCCTCGCCCGTCCAGGCGTGGTCCTTCGTCAGTGGCTCGAGCTGTCCCTTGCGCCAGCGATAGACGCGGCTGTCGCCGACGTGGACGACGTGTGCGCGCTCGGCGCGCAGCCAGACCAGGGCGACGGTCGTTCCCATGCCTGCACGCTCGGCGTCGGCGGCGGCTTCGGTGCGGATGCGCTCGTTGGCCGCCTCCACGGCCTCGAGCAGGACGGCGCGCTCGCGCTCCGCGCGGGCGAAGGGCCAGCGACCGCGCGCCGCCGGGATCGCCTCGTCGATCGTCTCGACGGCGATGCGGCTCGCGATCTCGCCGGCGGCGTGCCCGCCCATCCCGTCGGCGACGACGACGATGCCACGTGCGGCATCGGCGAGGACCGCGTCCTCGTTGTGGCTGCGCACCAACCCGACGTCGGTGCGCGCAAAGACCCGACAGCTCGGCACGGGGCGGCAGGGTACCTCAGCGGTCAGGTTCTTCAAGGGCGGAACCTTGAAGGACGGGGGAAAGTCGAGTAAGCGACTGTCGGGCGGCGACGCATGGGGTGGAGGATCACTGCGAGCGGCAGCATTCGGCGAGTGATGACGGCGGCCGTGGTCGTTGCGGCCGCGGGATGCGTCGCGACCGGGCACGGGACGCCAGGGGCGACGCAGGGCACGCCGCCTCCGCCGAAGCGGATATGTCTCGACGCCAATCCCCGCCTCAATTGGTACGGAGACAGCGCGCATACGGTCACCGTCCGCGTGATGCAGCTGTCGGCCACCGCCGGCTTCGACGAGATGGATCCCGATCGGCTCCTGGATCCGCAGGCGAAGCCCGCGGGCCTGGTGGGTGCCGTGGTGGATCGCCAGATCTACCCGGGCACGACGACCACCGTCGAGCTGTCACCCCAGCCCCGCGCCGAGTGGGTGGGCGTCGTCGCCGGCTATCGCCGTCCGACGGGGCCGATCAAGGTCACGCGACGGTTGACCGACGGTTCCAAGGCCTCCGGTCGCGAGTGCATTCAGCTCGGCGCCGAAGGCATGAAGTCCGCGCCCTGACGGGGCGGACGCCTGTTCACTGCACGCCCGGCCCGAGCTGCAGCGACATCGGTTCGACGCCGAGGCTGCGGATGGCCCGCTCCCACATCTCCTCGGGCGGCGTGTCGAACACCAGGCCGGGGTCCGGAGGCGCCGTGAGCCACGAGGACGCGGTGATCTCGGAGTCGAGCTGACCCGGACCCCATCCGGCGTAGCCGAGCAGCAGACGGCAGTGCTCCTGCCCGGCGTGCTCCGGCGGCGCCTCGAGCACGCGGCGCAGCACCTCGACGGATGCCGTGAGGTGGAACCCGTCGCTGATGCGCTCGCCCTGTCCGGGCCCGGGATCGGCGCCGAGCAGCAGGAAGCCGCGATGCGGCTCGACCGGTCCGCCGGTCCAGAGTGTGAGACCGCTGTCGCCGGCGAGCGGCGGATCGAGCGCGACGGCTTCGGCGGCGCGCACCTCGGTGGGTCGGTTCACGACGAAGCCGATCGCACCGTTGGTGTTGTGCTCGCAGAGCAGGACCACGGATCGGTTGAAGTGCTTGTCGCGGAGCTGCGGCATCGCGAGCAGCAGGGTGGGGGCGAGACCGCCGGCCATCGCGGCGATGGTCCCTGCGCGTCCGGGGTTTGTCAACCGGCCCTGGCGAGAAAATCGCCGAGCACAGACGCCAACGCGTTCGGGGACTCCCACATCGGCATGTGGCCGACGTCAGGGAGCTCGACGTAGCGCGCCCCGGGGATTCCCTGCGCGAGGGCCCTGCCGTTCCCCGGCGGGATGAGTTCGTCGGCGGCGCCATGGACGACGAGGGTGGGCGCGCGGATCTCGCCGAGGCGAGCGGAACGGTCGCTCCGGACGATCGCGCCCATCTGCCGCATGAACGTCGTCGTCGGCGTCGGCTGGGCGAGAGCCAGGTCGACCAGCGCGGCGATGGCGGCGGGCGATCGCTCGACGAAGCCCGGCGCCGTGATCGCGGTCATCGCACGGCGCACGATCTCGGCCGCGGGCAGGCTGCGGTCTGGGGTGAGCGCCGCGAGACCTCGTGGCGTCGGCTGCACGACGCCGGCCCCGCCTGGATGGGTTGCGAGCAGCGCGAGGCGATCGACTCGCGCGGGGTGCCGCAGCGCGACCACCTGAGCGATCATGCCGCCCATCGACAGGCCGACGACGTGTGCGCGATCGCGGCCGATCGTATCGAGGACGGCGACCGCGTCGTCGGCCATGGCCTCGAGCGTCCAGTCGCCGTTCGGATGATCGGATCGCCCGGTGCCCCGGTTGTCGAAGGTGACCGTCTCGAAGCGATCGGCGAGGCCATCGATGAAGGCGTCGTTCCAGTCGGCGGCCCGTCCGCCGAGGCCCATGATGAACAGGACCGTGGGGCCGGTGCCCCGGGTGAAGTAGGACAGCCGTCCGTCGTTCGACTGCGCCGTTCCCGCCACGTCGCGCATGGGGATGGCTGGTACCCGCCGACCCGTTCCGACGCAATGAGCAACCGCTCGACCGGGCGGATCACGCCTCGTCCGGCCGCACCAGGTGGTCGAGGGGCCGCCGGCCGTGCCCGACGGCGGGGGCCGTCGCGATCGCACGCGCGACGAAGCGACGCGCCCTGTCGACCGCCCGTTCGAGTGGGTCGCCGCCCGCCATCCCGGCCGCGATCGCGGCCGACAGGGTACACCCCGTGCCATGGGTGGGCGCAGAGCCGATCCGCTCTCCCGACAGATCGTGCATCGCGCCGTCGGCGTAGAGCACGTCGATGGGCGCGCCCGGCAGATGCCCGCCCGTGACGAGCGCCGCACCCGCGCCCATGTCGACGAGTGCCCGCGCGGCGTCGCGCATCGTCCCCAGATCGCCGACCGGTCGGCCGGTGAGCGCCGCGGCCTCGGCGAGGTTCGGGGTGACGACGGACGCGAGTGGCAGGAGCGCGGCGCGCACCACCGCGAGCGCCGCCGGGTCGCTGAGGGTCCGCCCGGTGCTCGCCACCATCACGGGATCGACGACGAGCGGCAGCGGACATGCACGCAGATGCGCCGCCACGGCGTCGACGATCGCGGCGCGACCCAGGAGCCCGGTCTTCGCGGCGCGGACCTCGAGATCGTCGCGGACGGCGTCGAGCTGTGCCGTGACGAAGGCCGGCGGGACGGCGAGGAGGTCGTGCACCGCGGTCGTGTCCTGGACCGTCAGCATGGTGACGACGGCGGCGCCATAGACGCGGAAGGCGTGGAAGGTCTTCAGATCCGCCTGGATGCCGGCCCCTCCGCTCGGATCCGACCCGGCGATCGTGAGCGCCACGGGTGGCGACGGCGCGGACATCGGGGTCGGGCTATCGCGCTCACAGTCCCCGTGCAACGGGCGACCCGATGGGCTAGGAGCAACAGTCTCGTATGGCGACTCCGCGGCTCGACCTCGACGTCTACCCGACCGATGCCGACGCGTTCGAGGCGGCAGCCGAGCGGGTGGCCGACCACCTTCGCGCGGCGATGGCGCGCGGTCGCGCGACCGTTGCATTGTCCGGCGGACGTGGAGGGCGCGGGGTGATGGTCGCGCTCGCGGGACGCGACGACGTCCCGTGGGAGCGCGTGGACTGGTACTGGGCGGACGAACGGTGCGTTCCGGAAGACGACCCGCGCAGCAACCAGAAGCTCGCGCGCGACAGCCTGCTCGAGGTGCGCCAGGTGCCGGAAGCGCGGATCCATGCGCCGAGCATGGCCCTCGGCGACGCCGAGAGGGTGGCCGAAGCCTACGCGGCGGCGCTCGTCGCCGATCTGGGCGAACCGCCGGTATTCGACGTCGTGCTGCTCGGTCTCGGTCCGAACGCGCACATCGCGTCGCTCATGCCGGGCGGCGCGGCGCTCCGGGAGCAGGCGCCGGTCGTCCCGGTGCCGGTCGCCGACGTCGCGACCGACCCGGTCGTGCCCCGCATCACGATCACTCCGCCGGTCCTGCGCGCGGCGCGCGCGGTCGTGCTCTGCGCCACGGGTGCCGACAAGGCCGGGGCGATCGCCCGATGTCTCACCGGCGCGGACGATCCGGTCGCGGTTCCCGGTCAGCTCGTGCGGCCGTCCGCGACCGTGGCGTGGATCATCGATCGTGCGGCGGCCGACGACCTGATCAGGAACGCACAGCCCGGCTAGTAGCGCCGGTGCCAGAAGACGTCGACGGCGGATGCGCCACGGGTCGACGTGGAGAGGCGCACCGACAGGTTCCGCCGCAGGTGGTATTCGAGGCCCACGATCTGGGCGAGGCGGGGACCGAACTCCTGCGCCAGCGTGACGAAGACGTCGTCGGTGACGTAGCGCCCGACCTTGACCTCTCCCGGGGTGGTCGCGCCCTCCGGCATCGACACGTCGAGGAGGTCGAGGCCGAGCGCGTCGCGGACGGAGCTGCTGAGTTCGGGAGCGGCGTAGCCGGCGGCCAGCTGCACGGTCTCCCGCTGGAGGGCCGTGGCCTCTGTGGGGCCGAGCGTGGTCGTCGGTCGTCCGAAGAGGAGGACGGCGAGGATGTCGGCCTGCTCGAGCGGCGGGTCCGAGCTGAGCGTCAGGGTGGGCCGATCGATCGGACCGTTCACCTGCACCGTGACGAAGTATCCACCGACGCGGTATGTCGCCGTGACGTCGAGGGCCGGCTCGGCGTTCTGCCCGGGAGGCAAGACGATCTCTCCGCGGTCGACGGTGAACCGGCGCCCCTGGAAGACGTAGGTTCCCCGCAGGAGCCGCAGCGTCCCGGTGATTTCGAGTGGCCCGTGCGCGACCTTGTCGAGGCGCACCGCACCCCCGAGCTGGACGTTGGCATCGGGTCGCCGGATCCACGCGTCGGCGCCCAGTGTGAGATCGACCGCGAGCGACAGCGCGTCGGCCACGGTCGGAGCCTGGATGGGGGCTTTCGGCGGCGGCGCCGCCATCCCCACCACCTCGATCGTCGGATCGGGAGCGAGTGCGGGCGCGCCCCCCGGTAGCGCTGCGGGTCGGATGACCAGTCGCGGCACCGTGACGCTGCCGGTGATCCGGGGCGCGTCCGCCGTGCCCCGGACCTCCAGCGTGCCCGCGAGCGTGCCTTCGTAGCCCCCCTGACGAGCGGCCAGGAAGTCCGTGAGCCGGACGTCCACGGCGAGCGCGTCCGGAGCGAGCCCCGCGAGGGCGATCCGGCCCGTCCCTTCGAGCGTGCCGTTGCCTCCTCGTGCCGACAGCTCGGCCACGTCGACACGGTCGCCCGAGGCCACGAGGTGGATGCGGATGTCCTGCCACGGCACCCCGGTCCCGAACAGCTCCAGGCGACCATGGTCGATGGTCGCGTCGCCACTGGCGGTGAGGGCCGCCGGCGTGCCGCGGAGGCGAAGGTCGGCCGAGAGCATGCCCGCGACGCTGCGGATCTCGTTTGGGGCGATCGCTCGCAGGCCGGCGAGGTCGACACGCGCGGCGTGCAGGTCCACGGCGGGGCCACGGCCACGGAGGTCGCAGGGTTGGCCTGCCCATGCGAGGTCCATGGGCCAGGTCCCCTCGATGCGGAGGTCGCTCACGGCCTCGTGTGCGACGGCGCCGCGCAGCGAGGTCAGGCAGCGCGCGTACGTGGCGCGGAGGTGCAGGTCGCCATAGCGCACGTCGCTCGCCGCGAACCGTGCGACGTCGAGATCGGCCGCCACCTCCGGGGACTCGGCGGTACCCTCGAGCCGCACCGTGCCGGAGAGCACGCCGCCGCACGACGTGCCCCCGGTCGCGGCGCAGAGATCGGCGACGGCGACGGCTGCGACCGTGAGCCGGGCCTCGGCGCGTCCGCGGCGGGCGGCGTGCCCGTCGAGCGTCACTCGCTGTGCGCCGCTGGACAGGACCAGTCCTTCCAGCGTGACGCCCTCGTCGACGACGAATCGCGCCGGGCGTGCCAGCGTCCAGGCGCTCGACGTCGCCGGGCGCAGCGCCAGGGTGTCGAGGGTTCCCGCGAGCCGCGTGCCATCCCGCCGCACGCTGCCGCTGCCCCGCGCGTCGAGCGAAGTCCCGCCGCGTCGGACCTCGGCGACGTCGAACTGCACCGTCGCGTTCTCCCGTGGGCCACCCACCCCACGCGCGTCGAACGTGCCGTCGACACGTCGGAAGGTCGTCCCGCTCCATTCGCCGCCCTCGACACGACCGCGTGCGGACACCTGCAGATCGTCGACAGGCCCACGCGCCGTCGCCGACACCGCGGCCTGGCCGGCGAGGCGCGGCACGAGGGTGTGAAGGTCGCCCCGCGCCGAGACGCTGGCGACGATCGCTCGACGGCCGAGCTCCACGGACCCCGTTCCCTCGGCATGCAGTGCCGGGCCATCCAGCAGGACCGTGGGGACTTCCAGCTGCGTCCCCACGAGGTGTGCCTCGATCGTGCCGGCCGTGAGCGCGATGCCCTGGACGTCGAGCGCACCAAGATGCACGTGCGCATCGGCTCGACGATCCGTCGGGTCGATGCCGGTCCCCCGTACGCTGATGCGCGCCTCGCCGCGTCCTGCGACTCCGGAGATCAGCGCCGCGAGGCGTTCGACGTGCACGTTCGCCGCCGCGCGGTAGCGCGGACGTCGGGCCGCTGCGACCGCGCCTCGACCACGCAGCGAACCGTCGGGGGATTCGACCCGCGCTGCCACATGATGGACGCGGATGGTGCCGTGCCCGCGCACCGTGGCGCGATCCACCGTCTGCCCCACGAGCTGCGACGACGACAGGCCGAGCGTCCACTCGATCGGGTCGTGGCGAAGGTCGAGGCCGCGACCCGCGGCCGACAGCCGGCCGTCGGCATGGGCCCGTGGCAGGGCGCCCGCGATCGCGCCGGGATCGAGGGCGGCGAATGCCGCCCGCAGACGCCAGGGGCCGACACCGGATGCGGCTCGGTGGACACGCGCGGCGGCCCGGACGCGTCCGCCGTCCCGGAGGTCGGCGGCGACGCTGAGCTGCGGGCGGTCGCCCGTCCCCGCGATATGCAGCGAGCCGCGGACGTCGGCCTCGAGCGCCGTGGCGGGATACGCAGCGCGCACGTCGGCGGCGGCGAGAGGATCGGCGGTAACGCGGAGCGCGCTCGCCGCGTCCTCCACCGCCAACGTGCCCTCTGCGGTGAGGCGGCTCCGTGGTGTCACGAGGGAGAGGTGCTCCAGTCGAAGGGTTCCGTCGTCCGCGACGGACACGGAGCCGCCGACGATCGTCGGGCCGATGTCGATTCCGTGCGGCACGCCGGAGGCCCGCTCGATGTCGATCTGGAGGCCAGCGGACGAGACGTCGAGCGCTCCCGTGACTTCGATCGCGGTCACCGCCCGCCGACGGTCGATCACGAGACGGCCGTCGGACACGTCGATCCGATCGATGCGGGCCGCCGTGGACGTGCCATCCGTCGTCGGGTGGGCACGGGGCAGGCGCCATCCGGCGGACGTGCGCTCGAGGCGGATGTCGGGACGCGCGACGATGATCCGGGCGAAGGCGAGGCGGCGGTCGAGGAGCGCACGCAGGGAGAGCGTCGCCGTCATCCGGGGAACGCGCAGGAAGCGGCGCCCGTCGACGCGAATCTCCACCTGCTCCGCGACGACGGTGCGGAGGCCGGTGACCTGCAGGTGGCCGATCCGGGCCCCGAGGCCATCCGCGCCCTCGATGATCGCCCCGACGACGCGATCGCGGAGCGCGTCCTCGACCGCGGGGAGCCGCACCAGCCACGCGCCGCCGACGGCGAGCAGCGCGACCGCAGAGAGTACGGTGGCGACGAGAGCGACCAGGCGCTTCAGCATCGTCATCGTCAGAACGTCCGGGCCACGCTGAGGGACACCTGCCAGCGCTGGTCTCCCGCAGGTGGCGTGATCGGAAAGCCGAGATCGGCGCCGATGGGCCCGACGGGCGAGTCGAACCGGACGCCGAGACCGGTGCCGTAGCGCATGGTGCCGACCGGGAAGTGGAAGCTCTCGAGGGAGACCTGCCCGGCATCCACGAACACCAGGCCGGTGAATGGACCGGCGATGTGACGGCGGAGCTCGATTGATGCCTCGACGAGAGATCGTCCCCCGAGGGGGCGGTTGTTCACGAGCGGTCCGATGCGCCAGCGGCCGTAGCCGCGGACGGAATTGACCCCACCGGCATAGAAGCGCTCGTAGAGCGGGATCTCCGGCGTCCCGTCGAGGGGCTCGGCGGTGCCGACGCGAACACGCGCCGAGCCGAACAGCCGGGCTGGCAGGGGAACGTAGGCGCGCCCCTCGGCGATCAGGCGGACGAAGTTGATGTCGCCGCCGAAGATCGTGCCCACCGGTTCGAAGCTGCCGGTCACCTCCCAGCCGCGCGACGGATTGACGAAGTCGTCGGTCGCGATCCACGAGGCGCCGAAGCCGGGTCCGGACAGGAGCGCGTTCGACGGCGCCGAGCCGGGCAGGGCGGCGACCACGCCCGGGCTGGCGCGCACCAGATGATCGGACTCGACGCGGTAGAACGTGTAGGCCGAGAGCTTCCCGTCCGGACGCCACTCGAGGCGAGGCAGCCCCCGATAGCGCTCGACGTCGAAGGAGTCCTCGTTCTCGCGCGAGGCGGACGCGAGCAGCCGGAACCGCGTGTCGAGCGTCGGGAAGCGCGGCTGCAGGAAGTCGGCCTGCGCCGAGCGGAGGATCTGGGAGACGCGCACGCTGAACCCGAGCTGGCGCGCCCCGCCCAGGAAGTCGAAGTGCCTCCAGCTCGCGAGTCCGCCGATCCCCTCGTCGGTCGCGTAACCGATGCCGAGGCGGATGTCGCGCGGCGGCGCGTCGCGGACCTCGATGCGCAGGTCCACGCGCGGGTCGTCGCCAGGGATCTCGTCGATGCGGACCAGCCGGAAGAGGTTCAGGGCGAGGAGGTTCCGGCGCGTGCGCTCGAGCAGGCTCTCGCGGAACGATTCGTCGGGATGAAATGCCAGCTCGCGCAGGATGACCGCCTCGCCCACGCGCTCCGAGCCGACGACCGTCACGTCACCGAAGACCGACGGCGGCCCGCTGTCCACGGTGTAGGTGGCGGTCGCCGTATTGGTGTCCGTATCGACGCGCGCGGCGCGGGTGACGGTGACGCGGGCGAACCCGCGCTCGCGCCACGCGGTCCGAAGCGTCGCCTCCGTCCGCTGGTACCGTTCCTCCGTGAAGACGGCGCCTGGCTCGAGGGGGAGGTCGGCCAGCAACGCCGTCTCGACCGCGTCCGGGAGGTGGGAGCCCTGGATCGTCACGTCGACGGTCTCGGTCCGCGTGGGTGGACCCTCGTGGATGCGGATGGTCACGGCGACCACGTCGCCGTCCGACGGCGGCGTCACGTCGGCCTCGACGGTCGCGTGGTGGTACCCGCGGGCGCGATAGAGCCGGACGAGGCGCTCGACATCCGTCGTCAGCACGAAGGGGTCGAAGGGCGGGCGCTCGCGCCACGGGGTGTACCAGGGACGGGCGCGGGTGCTCATGGCCTGGCGCAGGTCCGCGCTCGACACCCCCTGGTTCCCCCGAATGTCGACGCTGCCGAGCTTCCGCGCGACCCCGGGGTCGAGCGCATCGAGGGGAATCGCCAGAGGGGCGCCCGGCAGCAGCGCCGCGACGAGCCCGAGGACTGCGGCCACCGATCGCACTTGGGCGCTGCTTAGCACGCGTCCAGGCTTGACGCTTCCATATAACACCGCTATACAGTCGTCCGTGCCGTCCAGCGCCGCACGATCCCGCCGGGAAGACGCTGCCGACACCCGGCGCGCGATCCTCGACGCCGCGGAGGCGCTGCTCGCCGAGGGCGGCGAGACGGCGCTCTCGATCCGCGAGGTGTGCGCGCGCGTCGGGGTGACCGCACCGACCGTCTACCACCACTTCGGCGACAAGCAGGCGCTGGTGGACGAGGTCGTGAACGAGTGCTTCGCCGAGTTCGACCGACGCGCTCGACGGCTCCGATGCGCCGGCCGACCCGGTCGAGCGGCTGCGCTGGGGCTTCGACCGCTACGTCGCCTACGGCCTGGCGCATCCGGCGCACTACCAGCTCATCTTCTCGCGTTCGGGCGCGCGGCCGACGCCGGCTGGCGAGGCGTCGTACGGTCGGCTGCGCCGTCTCGTCCTCGAGATCGACGCCGCCGGACGGCTGACGGTGCCCGTCGACGAGGCGACGCCCGCGTTCTGGGCGGCGATGCACGGGTGCACGTCGCTGCTGATCGCCGGCTTCTTCATGCTCGACCACCGAGGCCGTCGCGCGGACGCGCGACGCCATGATCGCCCAGCTCGACCGCGACGAAGGAGGGAATTCCCATGACGGCGCCCCGCGAGTCCGACAGTGAACCCGTTCCTGCAGGGCAACTTCGCCCCGTGGCGCGAGGAGGGCGACGCGCCCGACCTCGAGGTGACCGGCACGATCCCGCGCGAGCTGCGCGGGACCTACTACCGCAACGGCCCGAACCCCGCCTACGAGCCGGTCGGTCGCTATCACTGGTTCGACGGCGACGGGATGATCCACGCCATCACGATCGCGCGACGGCCGCGCGCACTACCGCAACCGCTGGGTGCAGAGCGCCGGCCTGCGCGAGGAGCGCGCCGCGGGCCGGGCGACGTTCCCGGGGCTCCTCGAGCATGAGCCCGACCGAGGCGCCGATCGTTCAAGAACACCGGCAACACCAACATCGTCGTGCACGCCGGGAAGCTGCTGGCCCTGATGGAGGCGGCGCTGCCGACGGAGCTGCGCCTGGGGACGCTCGAGACGATCGGCGAGTACGACTTCGGCGGCCGCCTGGGCAGCCCGATGACGGCGCATCCCAAGCTCGACCCCGAGACCGGCGAGATGCTCTTCTTCGGCTACTCGCCCTTCCCGCCGTACCTCCAGTACCACGTCGCGGACCGCAGCGGCGCGCTGGTGCGCAGCGAGCCGATCGACGTCGCCTGGCCGTCGATGATGCACGACTTCGCGATCACGAAGGACCACGTGATCTTCATGCTGTTCCCGCTCGTCTTCAGCTTCGAGAACGTGAAGCGGCGCGGCGGCGTGTTCACCTGGGAGCCCGAGCGCGGCACGAAGCTCGGCGTCATGCCGCGCAGCGGCGGCAACCGCCGACGTCCGCTGGTACGACACCGATCCGTGCTACGTCTTCCACCCGCTGAACGCCTACGACGAGGACGGCGCGATCGTCCTCGACGTCGCCCGCTACGGCCGCCTCGACTTCATGACGCCCGAAGGGCGGCGCGCGCGACGAGTCGTTCCGCGAGCGAGAACCGCTCGCAGCCTGCACCGCTGGCGGATCGACCTGGCGAAGGGCGGCGTCAAGCTCGACGCCGCTCGACGACATCGACTGCGAGTTCCCGCGCGTCGACGAGCGGCTGGTCGGCCGCAAGGCACCGCTTCGGCTAGGTCGCGGCGCGCGACTGCGACCTCGACGACACGGCCTCCCGCAGTTCACGGCCATCCGCCGCTACGACCTCGAGACCGGCCGCACGGTGACCCGCTCCTTCGGCGCCGCCTGCGGCGTCGGCGAGCCGATCTTCGTCCCGCGCACGCCGACGTCCGCCGAGGACGACGGCTGGGTGCTGGCGACGGTCTACGACGGAGCCCGGGACACGAGCGACTTCCTGATCCTCGACGCGGGCGACATCACCGCGCGAGCCGGTGGCGACGCTCCGGCTCCCGCACCGCATACCGTACGGTTTCCACGGCAACTGGGCGGCTGCGGACTGAACCGGGCGCTCAGAAATAGAGGTGGTCGACGTAGACCCCGCGCGCCGCGACGTCGGCGGGCTCGGGGATGCCCATCGTGAAGTGGTACGGCTCGACCCGCGCCGCAAGCGGGCGGAGCGCGGCGTAGCCGGGACTTCCGGGCGAGGTGAACACCGTGAGATGGCTACATCCGCGGTCCAACAGCCTGGCGCACCAGGCGCGCAGCAGCGCGACTACCTCGTCCTCGGCGCCGGGAAGAAACCCGACGTCGAGGACCAGCGCGCGCACCGTGTCCTCCCGCCCTGCGGGCGAGTGGCGCACGATCCGCATCCCGGCAGGCCAGACGCCGACCACGGCGTTCTCGCCGAGCAGCAGGTGCGACCAGCCGTACGTCGCCGAATCGCGTCCGAGGCGCGTTGCCAGCCGATCCACGGTGTAGGGCACGAACAGCTCCTCCCGCTCGTGCGCCGCGTTGATCAGGGCGACGACTCTCGCGGCGACCGCCGCCGTCGCCACACGACCGCGCGCGGGGCCGGCGTGGGCGCGGCAGTCGATTACCAGGCGTTCGGGACGGAGCGACCACGGCTGGACGGGCGCGGTGCGGAGGGCCGTCTCGTTGCCGACGGCGACGTACGAATAGAGGACCTCGCTCTTGTGCGCGTTCCGCTCCATCTCGGCCCCTTGGAGCGCGCTGAAGAGCCCGCCGCCCTGCGCCTCCGGCAGGATGCGGGTGTGGTGCATGTAGCTCGCCCACGTCTGCACGCCGTGGATCCGCAGCTCGTGGGTGAGGATGCAGTGGACGGCGACGACCTTCCCGTCCCGTTCGGCGACGACCGGATCGGTGTCGCCGACCAGACGCGCCCCGGCAAAGTAGTCCTCGCCCCGGTCGTAGGTGACGTGGACGTCGCCCATGACGATGGGACAGGTGCGCTCGAGGTCACGCAGCGCGGCCGCATCCGTGAGACGCGCCGGCCGCAACGTGACGTTGGTCGGCACGAGGACGGCCATCGCCATGCGGATGCGATGGGGCGCCGACGGCTCGAGCTGCACCCAGGCCCGCCACGGGCGACCACGGGCGTCCTCGAGATGCGCGAGCGCAAAGTCCGGACGGCACGGCTCCCAGCCGTGGACGCTGAACGCGCCGACGGCCGACGCGAAGTGGGCGACTACCGTCCGCCGTACGGGAGCCGGTATGGCCGGTGCCTCGGAAACCCAGTTGGCGGCGACGTCGTCATCGGTCAGGCCCGTTGTCCCGTCGCGCAACGCACCGAGGAACACCGCCAGCCGCCGACCGACCACCGAGCTCGCCAACGTGGCGGGCATGGGTGCGTCGGTCATGGCGCCCGGTATCACGTGCGCGCGAAAACCGGCAACCTGCGCCAGACAAGGCGCCGGATCGCTCGCGGACGCGCAGCGGCGCCCGCGAGCGAGGGGCGCTCGGTCGGCCGTCAGGTCGTCGAGAGCGTCAGGTCTGGTGCCAGATGCCCGCTTCGACGGTCGTCCCGTCGAAGAAGCCCTTGTCCTGCGCGGTCTTCACCTGCGCCTGGTACTCGCCGTCGGCCTGCATCGTCTCGAACGCCTTGCCGTAGGCGGCGAGGTCGGGGAAGCGCTGCAGCCAGACGACGTCCTGGGTCGCTCCGATACGCACGAGCACATCCACGGCGTTTCCCGTCTTCCGCTTCACGAAGGCGGCGATTCCGTGGGACCACTCCAGCGCGGCAGGGGTGTCCTTGACGATGCGAGCTCTCACACTCGAGACGATCATCGGAAACCTCCTCTGGAACGATTTGCTGAAAACATATGCCCATGTCTCTTCAGGAGCAAGATATTATTTCGACGCGTAGCCGCGCGCCTCGACCCGCCATGTCGCGACCACCTCGTCGCCGCGGACGGCGAACAGGTGGTCGTGCAGGTTGACGGTCGGGTCGACGTGCGATGGGCGGAGCCACAGGCGATCGCCGGGGCGTGCCTGGAAGCCGTCACGGACCCGTAGTGTGGTGTGCTCGTCAGAGAGATACAGAACGTCGGCGGGCACGTCCGGCGGGAGGGCGGGGTTGCCGTGGTCGACCGCGAGCGTCTTCAGGCCGGCGTCGAGCACGGCGAGGACGCCCTGAACGCTCACCACCGTCGTCAGGCAGTGCAGGGCCTCCTCGAAGGGCAGGCCGTAGGCGCCGTAGGCCGTGTCCATGAGCGCGTAGGTTCCGGCCTGGACCTCGGTCACGCCCGGAGTGGCGCCCGTCACGTCCCAGGTGCACGTGCCCCCGGCGCTCACCGTCTCTGTGGGAAGGCCCGCGCCGCGTAGGCGCTCGGCGACGTCGAGCAGGGTGGCCATGGCGTCGCGTGCGACGCGGGCGCGGTCGGCCGCGTCGGCGACGGCCATCGCGTGCCCCTCGTAGCCCATCACGCCGCGAAGCCGCAGGCCCGCGTCGACGACGCTGCGGGCCAGTACGACGGCATCGTCCGGGAACACGCCGCACCGCGGTAGCCCGACGTTGACGTCGACGAGCACCTCGACCGGGAGGCCACGCAGCAGGTGGACGCCCTCGACCGAATCGACCGCAACGGTGACGCGCACGCGCTCGGCGAGCCCGCGGAGCCGTCGCACCTTGGTCGGGTCGACGATCTCGTTGCTGATCAACAGATCCTCGTGCCCATGCGCGGCGAGCACCTCGGCCTCGCCGACCGTCTGACAGGTGAAGCCGGCACAGCCGGCGTCGGCCTGTCGTCGCGCGATGGCCGGCGTCTTGTGGGCCTTGAAGTGGGGCCGGAGCGCGCAGGGTCGGCCGCGGAAGAACGCCGCCATGCGGGCGATGTTCCGGTCCATGGCGTCGACGTCGACGCAAAGCGCCGGCGTGCTCAGCTCGGCGAGTCTCAGGCGGGGAATCCCGCGGCGTAGTCGGCCATCGCACGGCGGATGACCTCGTGCGCCGTCGCGGCGTCGTAGATGTGCGTGATCTCGCAGCGCCGCTCCGCTTCGCCCGGGATGTCCTTGTAGGTGAGGAAATAGTGGCGCAGGCGATCGACCATTGGCGTCGGCACCTGGGCGACGTCGGCGTAGGCGCCATAGGCGGCGTCGTTCACCAGCACCGCGAGCAGCTTGTCGTCCGCCTCGCCGCGGTCGAACAGCCGGAAGCCGCCGATGACGCGGGCCCGCACCAGGATGCCCCCGTGGTTGATCTCGCGCTCGGTGAGCACGCAGATGTCCACCGGGTCGCCGTCTCCGATGATGCCCGTGCGCCCCGTCGCCTCCATGGCGAGCGCGGCGACCCTCTCCTCGCACCACGTCCGCGGCACGAAGCCGTAGGGGGCTGGGCAGAGGCTCGAGAACTGCTGCGGGCGGTCGAGCTTCAGATGACCGGTGGTCTTGTCGACCTCGTACTTGACGGTGTCGGTCGGGACCATTTCGACGAAGACGTTCACCACCGCGGGGGCGTCGGGCCCGGCGGGGATACCGTGCCACGGATGGGCCTGGACGTGAGGCGTCACGCCGAGCGCACCTCGGGCAGCGGCCGTGCCGCACGTTCGCTCTCGAGGCGGCGCCGGGTGGCGAGCACCCGCTTGGCGTCGCGATAGCCGGCGGCCATCAGGCGGCGGTTCTTCTCGGGATAGGCCTGGAAGACCGCGAACGGTCCGAACCCGCTCCACTCCTCGCCGGGCTCGATGACCGTGACCGGAACGCCGTGGAAGCGGTCGTCCTCGAGCAGCGCGTAGAGGTAGCCCATGTTGCCGATCGTCCGCCACATGACGTCGACGAACCGCTGCACGAAGCCGACGAACGTGGAGAAGCGCGCGACGTACGGCAGCTGGCTGGCGATCGGCGCGAGCAGGTAGATCTCGGTCGCGCCCATGCCGAGGGCGTGCTCGAGGGGCACGTTCCAGGCGAAGCCGCCGTCGACGAACCAGTCCTCGCCGATCTGGACCGGCGGGAAGAGGAGCGGGATGGCGTAGCCGGCGCGCGACAGGGTGCGGAGCGCCCGCCAGTCGGCACAGGTCTCCTTGCCACGGACCTCGCCGGCTCCGCGCGACAGATTCAGTACGACGAACGCCAGCTCGAGTGGGCTCGCGAAGGCCTCACGGAAGTCGATGTGCTGCTCGACGGCCGTCGAGAGACGATCCATCGAGAAGAGCGACAGGCCGAGCACGGGATTGTGGCGTAGGCTCGGCGAGATGATCCGCGGCAGCGAGCGGAAGTCGTCCCACGCGCGCTCGAGATTGGCGAGCCCCCCGCAGGCATACGCGCACGCATTGATCACGCCGATGGAGCTGCCGACGATCGCGTCGGGCCGGATGCCCTGTTCCTCGAGGTAGCGGAGCGCGCCCACCTGGTGCGCCCCCAGCGCGGCGCCGCCGCCGAGGATGAACACCCGCTTGGCCATGCTTGGGCGGTCATAGCCGGGGGGACGGGGCGGGCGCAACGCGCTTGACCGTCCCGGCGACGCCTGCGAAGGACCGCCTGCGATGGACTATCGGGGGCGCGTCGCGATCGTCACGGGCGCGTCGTCTGGCATCGGGCGACAGGTGGCGTTCGATCTCGCGGCGGAGGGTGTCGCCCTGGTGCTCTGCGCGCGTCGCGCGGAGCTGCTGCACGCGGTCGCCGCGGAGTGTGCGGTGCACGGTGCGGGCGTCGAGGCGCTGGTCGGCGACGTCGCCGACCGCGCGTTCGTCGAGTCGCTGGCGACGCGCGCCATGGAGCGCTTCGGGCGGCTCGACATCGTCGTCAACAATGCCGGCATCTCGAAGCACAAGCAGATATTCCACGTGACGCCCGACGAGGTGGAGCACGTGCTCCGGGTGAACTTCCTCGCTGCGGCCTGGCTGACGCTCGCCGCGCTGCCGGCCATGCTGCGGCAGGGCAGCGGGTGGATCGTCAACGTGTCGTCGGCGGCCGGCAAGCTCCCGCCGCCGCGCGAGGCGGTGTACGCCGCCTCGAAGTTCGCGCTGACTGGATTCACCGAGGGGCTGTGGCTCGACCTGGCCGGGTCGAACATTCATGCGGTCGTGATTCACGTGGGGGCGATCGACACCGAGATCTGGGCGAAGACCGACGAGCCGACGGCGTACCGGGGGCGCAAGCTGCCGCCGAGCGCGGTCTCCGCCGCGGTGCTGCGCGCGATCGAGCGACGGCGGCACGAGGTGTGGGTCCCGGCCAGCCTGCGGCTCGCCTGGTGGTTGCGCCTCGCGTTGCCGGGTGTCTTCCGCTGGGGCGCGGCGCGCTTCGATCCGGTGCCGGCGGCCGTCGTCGCCGACGCGCGGGAGCGGGCGCTCAGGAGATGACGCCCGTCTCCTTCAGCCGACCGATCTCCTCCCACGACACGCCGAGCTCCTGCAGCACGGCTTCGGTGTCGGCGCCGGCGTCCGCTGCCGGCGCGCGAACCGCCGGCGGCTCCCCTGCGAACTGCACCGGGTTGGCGCACACCCGCACCGGGCCATCCGCGGTCGGCGAGGTCAGCAGGTAGCCGTTCGCCTGCACCTGCGGGTCGTCGGGGAGGTCCAGTGGCGTCTGCAGCGGTCCCCAGATGCACTGTGACGGCCGGAGCAGGGCCTCCCAGTCGGCCCGCGATCGGGTGGCGAAGAGGGCGCGGAGCGCCTCGACGATCTCGCCGCGTCCGGTGGCGCGCGCCTCCGGGGTCGGGAAGCGGGCGAGAAGATCCCGCAGCCGACCGTATCCGCGAAGTGCGGCCAGAAACGGTCCTGCTGCAGCATCATCAGTACCAGCCCTTTGCCGTCGGCACAGAAGTACGTGCCGACGAGCGGGTTCGGGCTCATGCCGCGCAGTTCGCCGGCCGACGGCAGCATGTGCCCGTAGAGCAGCGCCGCGGTGACGTCGGGCGACAGGACCCAGAGCGCCGTCCCGAGCAGCGAGACGTCGACCTCGATTCCGGTCCCGGTGCGCTCGCGCTGGAACAGCGCGGCGGCGATGCCGCCGGCGATGGCCATGCCGCCGATGAAGTCCCCGAAGGCGGGACGCTGCTGGAGCGGCGGCTCCCCTGGCGTCGAGAGCCGATCGGCGATGCCGCCGCGGGCCCAGAACGACACGCCGTCGTAGCCGCCGCGCCGTGCGTCGGGGCCGCGCCGCCCCTGGCCGTGGCCCCGGGCGTAGATCAGGCGGGGATTGACCGCACGCAGATCGTCCCAGGTGAGGCGGAGGCGCTCGCGCGCGTCATCCAGGAAGCTGGTGAGGAAGACGTCCGCTCGCGCGAGCAGGCGATCGAGCAGCGCGCGGCCGTCGGGCGTCGACAGGTCGATACCGACGCTGCGCTTGTTGCGTCCCAGTTGCTCGACGAAGAAGTTGCGACCCGAGGCGCCGGGAACCAGGCCGGACGTCACCAGGCCGCGGATCGGGTCGCCGTGGCGCGGGTGCTCGATCTTCACGACCTCGGCGCCCCAGTCGCCGAGGACGGTCGCCGCCGAGGGAACGAAGCCCCATTCCGCGACCTCGATCACCCGGACGCCGTCCAGTACTGCCGTCATGAGGGAAGACCCTAGGCGGAGGACGGGGCGTCGGGCAAGACGCGCGGCGGCTCGAGCGGGAGGCGGACGACGAGGCGGGTGCCCTGGGTCGACTGGACCTCGACCTCGCCCCCGAGCGAGCGGGCGCGCTCGCGGATGCCGATCAGCCCGCTGCCGCCCCCGGGCCCGCCGGTACGGGCGATGCCGACGCCGTCGTCTTCGACGCTCAGGATCAGCTGCCCCGATCGCACGCGGAGCGTGACCCGGACGCGACTCGCCCGCGCGTGCCGCGCCACGTTGGTGAGCGCCTCCTGGGTGATGCGGTAGACGGCGATCTCGGCGTCGCCCGTGAGGCGTCCGGCGGGGACGTCGGCGTCGAAGCGCACCGCAATGCCCTCGCGCTCGGCGAAGGCCCGGCAGTGCGATTCGAGGGACGGAACGAGGCCATAGTCGTCCAACGCCGCCGGGCGCAACAGTTGTGACAGCTCGCGCAGCTCGGACATGGTCGTCGCCGCGAGCCGGCGGGCCTCGGTCGTCCGCCCGCGCAGCGTGGCGGCATCGGCGGGCAGCTCGTGCTCGATCAGCCAGAGGTAGGAGAGGATCGCCGTCAGCGACTGTCCGACCCCGTCGTGGAGGTCGCGCGCCAGGCGCCGACGCTCCTCCTCCTGCACCGACATCAGGCGCGCCGACAGGGTGACGAGATCGTGCTCGCGGGCCGCCAGATTCTCACGCAGGCGATCGAGGAGATAGGCGCTGGCAACGACCGCGGCCGCGCCGATCAGCATGCTCCGCAGCGCGAACCCGGGCGCCAGCTCGGGCTGGTTCTGCGCCGTCGTCGCGTGCACGCCGAGGGCGACACCGACGCACGCTGCGAGCGCGAAGACGACCATGCGCCGCGTGCTCCATTCGAAGAAGATGAGCGTGAACATCATGAGCGCGAACAGGGCGTCGGCCACCACCAGGGGATGCAGCTCGGCGAGCGCCAGCGACACCACTGCGATGCCGGCGAGACCAAGGGTGTACGCGGTGATGACCGCGCCCGCATGACGTCGGCCGACGAGCGTCAGGCTGCCGATCAGCGCCGCAGAGGCCACGGCTGCCGGCAGGGCGTAGACCACCAGCAGCCGGAAGGCGCTGTCGCCCGTGGTGCCCCGGTCGGCGACGAGCCGCAGCGCGATCACCGCCAGGGTGAGGGACGCCGCCAGCCGCAGGCGATCGATCCGGGCGGGTGCCTGCAGCGTCGGGCTCGCCTCCGCCATCGGAAGCGTCCATAGCCCCGAGGGGCCATGTGGTTCAACGCGCCGTCAGTGGGCAATCGGGAGACGGACGCGGAGCCAGGGACCGTGGCCGGAGCCGATCGTGACCGAGCCGCCGAGCGCGCGCGCCCGCTCCCGGATGCCGACCAGGCCGAGGCCGAGCCCGCCGTTTCCGTCGCCGGCGCGGCGGCCGACGTCGTCCTCGACCTCGAGGGTGAGCGCCCCGGGCGCCGCGCCGAGCACCACCCGGACGTGCGTCGCGCAGGCGTGAGCGGCGACGCTGTCGAGCGCCTCCTGCGTGATGCGATAGAGTGCGGTCTCGATGGGGGCCGGCAGACGCTCGGGAAGCCCCTCGGTGGCGAACGTGGTGGTGATGCGGTGGCGGGTCTCGAATGCCGAGAGCTGCGTCTCGATCGACGGGACCAGGCCGTAGTCGTCCAACGCGGGAGGACGCAGACGCTGCGAGAGCTGTCGGAGGTCGGCCATCGTGGCGGACGCCAGCTTCCGCGCCTCGGCCGTGCGCTCGCGGAGATCGCTCGACTCGGCCGGGAGATGGCGCTCGATCAGCCAGAGCGACGCGAGGATGGCGGTGACCGACTGACCGACACCGTCGTGGAGGTCGCGCGAGAGCCGGCGCCGCTCATCCTCCTGCAGGGCCATGAGGCGGTTCGACAGGCTGGCCAGCTCGGCCTCGCGACGACCGAGGTCGGAGCGCGCGCGGACGAAGATGCGCGTGCCGGCGATGGCGATGACGACGCCGATGCCCAGGGTGGCGGCCGCGAGCTCGAACGACGGTGAGGCGGGGACCGCGGGCGCACGCAATGCCCCGACGGCGACGAACCCCGTGAGGCCGACCAGCCCGAAGGTGGTCACCCGACGCACGTCCCAGGCGAAGAGGAAGGGCCAGCCGAGGAGCAGCAGCGTGACGAGGTTGCTCACCAGGCCGGGGAAGTCCGGTGCCAGCGCGAGGTGGAGGAGGAGCCCGCCCAGGTAGGCGGCGCCGAGCGTGACGCAGGTGACGTCGAGCGTGCGCTCGTCGAGCGGGGCGAACGCCGCACCCAGCGCCGCGAGCGTGACGACGCCGTAGGCGGCCAATGCCGGACCGGGAATCCAGCGCAGCTCGAGCGGCAGCAGGAGCAGCAGCAGGACCGCCGCCAACGAGGAGGCGACGCGGAGGGAGAAGCGCATCGACCCCCCATCGCCTCTCGCGCCGGTCGCGACCCCCATCGCCCGGTGGGCATAGCCTCGAGGGGCGGCCCCGTACAACCCGAGTTCGGGGGAGAGTTCGCCCGGGAATCGGGGAGAGGAGCCGGCGCGCGGCAGGGGAGCCACCGCGCGCAGCCGTCAGTTGAGCCCGTACAACGCTGCGGCGTTCCCGCCGGCGATGAGCGCGCGCTCGTCGTCGGGTACGCCCTCGAAATGCGCGGCGAGCGCTTCGCGCGACTTGGGCCATGTGCTGTCCGAATGCGGGTAGTCCGTCGACCACATGATGTTCTTGAGCCCCGCGCGGTGCCGCTCGGCGACGCCGGCCAGATCGGTGATGAACGTCGCATAGCCCTGGCGATACCAGTAGGTGCTCGGCTTCTCGGAGATGATCGACTTGGTCCAGAAGCGATGCTTGTTGAACGTCTGGTCCATGCGCTCCAGGAAGTACGGCAACCACCCGATTCCGCACTCGACGAGCACGTACCGGAGCTTCGGATGCCGTTCGAGAATGCCGGTGAAGGTGAGCGTCGAGACCACCTCGATGATCGAGATCGGGGTGATCGCGATGAAGGTCTCCTTGACGCCGGGCGTGGGATTCATGAACGTGGCGCGGACGTCCTTACCCCGGGCGCCGACGATGTGGAAGCTCATCGGCAGGCCGGTCTCCTCGACGGTCGCCCAGAAGGGCTCGTAGGCGGGATCCCACAGTGCCTTGCCGCCGCGCTCGTCCGGGAACGGATCGACGTGGAAGCCCTTGAGCCCCATCTTGGCGATGCGCTTCAGCTCGGCGATGCCCTCGTCGATGTCGACGAGCGGGACGTGCGCCAGGCCGACGAGGCGCTTCGGCGCCGCATCCGTCAGCTCCTTCATCCAGTCGTTGTAGGTGCGGACGATGTACTGCCGGAGCTCGACGTCGTTCGGATACTGGGTGACCGGACCGCCGAAGTAGAGGACCTCGCCGTCGACGCCGTCGAGGTCCATGTCCTCGAGCCGCGCCTTCGGGTCGTAGGCGCCCGGACGCATGTCCTTGTACGTGAGCCCCATCGCCTTGAAGTCCTCCGGCTTGCGGCCGGCCGAGGAGTCGAGCCCGATCGCGCCGCTCACTTCCGAGTCGACGATCCAGAAGTCGCCCATGTCGGTCGACTCGACGCGCGGCGCACGATCCTTGAACTTCGCGGGTGCGCGGCGCGTCCAGAGGTCCTTCGGCGGGTTCACGTGGGAGTCGGCCGAGATGATGCGGGTCGTTGCCATCGTTGCACTTCCTCCTGCGTCGCTACGTCGTCTGCGTCGAGAGTACCACGGCGCCGGCGATCGGGCCGCCCCCGTTCGCGGCGAACGCCACGGTTGCGTCTGGGACCTGGCGTGGACCGCACTCACCGCGGAGCTGCGCCACCGCCTCGATCAGGTGGCCGATGCCGTGGCTGCGCCCCTCGGAGAGATTGCCGCCGTGCGTGTTCAGCGGCACGCGTCCGCCCAACGCGGTGGCACCACTGGCGATGAACGGGCCTCCCTCGCCCTTGGCGCAGAAGCCGGCGTCCTCGAGCCAGCAGAGTGCGAGCCAGCTGAAGCCGTCGTAGAGCTGTGCGGTGTGGCAGTCGCGCGGGCCGAGACCGCTCTCCTTCCAGACGGCATCCGAGATCGGCTTCGACGCCATCGTGGTGAAGTCGGGCCACGTCTCCCATTCCTCCCAGACCGCGTCGCGCGTGGCGCTCGCCAGGACGTGCACCGGCTTGCGCGCGAGGTCGCGGGCCCGTTCCGGAGTGGTGACGATCGCCGCGCCGGCGCCGTCGATCGGATAGTCGCAGTCGAGCCGGCGGAAGGGCTCGGCGATCCATGGCGATGCGAGGTAGGCGTCGAGGCTGAGCGGCTCGCGCAGGACGGCGCGCGGGTTCATCCCGGCGTGGCGCCGGGTCTGCACGGCCAGGGCCCCGAGCTGTTCGCAGGTCGTGCCGTACAGCGCGAAGTGGCGCATCGCCCACATCGCCAGCGTCTGCGCCGTCATCGTCAGCCCGTAGGGCATCGTCCACTGGAAGTGTCCCTCGGCGACGGGACGGTCCTGCACCCCGGGCGGCTGACCGCGCTTCCACTTGTTCGCCTTGTACAGCAGCACAGTCTGGCACCGTCCGCTCTCGACGGCCCGGACCGCGACGTCGAGCGCCGTCATCGCCGCCGGCGCGATGCCGAAGACGTCCTCGGCGAGCGCCAGGCGATCGCGCTCGATCCCCAACCCCGGCAGGACCTTGTCGAGCGGAGCATGCTCGTAGGCGCCGAGGTAGGTGGATATCCCGTCGACGTCCGCGGCGGTCAGTCCGGCGTCCGCGAGGGCGGCGCGGCACGCGGCCACCGCCAGCGCGTCTCCGTCGGCAGGCAGCGAGCGTCCGAACTCGGAGGCGCCGATGCCGACGATGGTGGCCGGGGGTCTGCGGGGCACGGCGGTGTCTGTAATCCAGGGCCGGCCCGGGAATCAAGCGAACGATTGCTCGATTCGATCAGGGCGTGGTGCGGAGGGCGTCGAGCCCCCCGAGGACGGTGCGCAGGCCGCCCTGCAGCTGGTCGGCGAGGGCCGCGACGATCTGCGGTTTCGCCTTGCGCCGCGCCGTGGCGATCGCGCGGTCGACGGCGGCGCCGGTCTTGGCGGCGGCGGCGAGCAGCTTCGCGGCCTTCTTCGGCTTCGTCTGGCGCTGCGCCGTCTGCAGCCGCTTGCGCAGCTGGGTCAGGTCGCGGGCGAGACGCTTGCGCAGCGTCTTCGCCAGATCCGCGGGTGGTGCGCCCGCGACGGCGGACACGAGCGTCCCCAGGCGGCAGTCGAGAGCGTCCCAACCCGCGAGGGTGTGGCGACAGGTGGGTGCCGCGCCGCCCGGGTCGACGCAGGCGTCCACCGAACACGCATCCCTGTCGTCGCAGGCGCTGTCCATCTTGCACGGGAACGTGCAGACGGCCTGCCCATCGGCATCGAGGATGCAGCGGTCGTCGGTGGCGAGGTCGCCGTCGTCGCACTTGGGCACCCGCTCGCATCGCCCGCTGCTGCAGGCCCCACCCCCGCATCGACCCTGATCGGCGCAGTCGGTGTCGACGGTGCATGGCTTGCACCCGTCGATTGCGACGCTGCGGCAGCTCTTTTCGCCGGTGCCGACGTCAGCGCACGTGTCTTCCGTGCACGGGTTGCCATCATCACATCCCTCGCGCACGCAACCGCCCGCTTCGATCTTGCAGTACTCGCGAGTGCACGTGTCACCGTCGTCGGGGCACGTGACCGCCGCACCGAGCGTGCACGTGCCCCCGGCGCACGTGCCGGGCTGGCAGATGTCGCCACACCCAGGGCGATCGCCGGTGACGGGCGTCCCCGCGGTGCAGCGGTTGGCGGTGCAGCGCCCATCGTCGGTGCACGGGTTGCCGTCGTTGCAATCCGCGTCGATCACGCAGCAGTTCGGCGGCTGGACGCACACGTGGTCGACGCACGTCGCCGCGCATGCCGGCGTCCCGCCGCAGTCGCCGGCATCGTTGCAGCACCCGGGGACGGCGTCGTGGCGGCAGCCATCGTGCGCGTCACAGCTGTCGTCGGTGCAGACGTCGCCGTCGTCGCACACCGGTGGTGCCCCGCGGATGCAGGCGCCCGCGGCGGTGCAGGTCTCACGACCATTGCAGGCATTCCCGTCCGAACACGAGAGCGTGGCGTCGCCAGGGTTGGCGCAGACGTGCGCCGCGGTGCAGACGTCGCGGGTGCAGGAGTTGCCGTCGTTGCAGTCGGCGGCCAGCGCGCAGGGCTTGGCGACGCAGGGGTCCGTCGCCGGGCGGTTCGGATCGCAGACCTTGCCCGCGGGGCAGGTGGGTGGCGTGCCGGCGACACACGCCCCCGCGACGCAGCGTTCCTGGCCGGTGCAGATGTTGAAGTCGTCGCAGCCGGCGACGCCGGTGGCGGTCTGCGGCACGTGCAGGCATCCGCTCGCCGGATCGAAGCAGTCGATCGTGCAGGGGTTGTTGTCGTCGCACGCCGCGGGGGTGAGCGGATGGCACTCCGCCGCGATCTCGGCGGCGCCGCTCTCGCAGAACAGCGGGCACCCGTCACGCGTCCCGCACGAGGCCCCGGTCGGCCGGTTGCCGCGCCAGCACCCCCCGGCCTCGTCGCACCCTTCGACCGTGCACGGGTTGCCGTCGTCGGCGCAGGCCGTCGTGCGGCACGCGGCGCAGAAAGTTCCGCCGTCCGCCCCGCAGCGCGCGCCCGTGCCCGCGTCGCAGGTCTCGAACGGTCCGGTCACCGTGCCGTTGCCGCACGCGGTGCAGGGGAAGAGGCACCCGACCGGCGTGCCGGGCGCGGTGCAGGTGGACCGGGTCGTGACCTGCAACGGCGGGCTGACCGAGGACGCCGGGGGCGCGCCGCCCCCGGCCGACACGAGCAGATTCGCGCCCGGGCTCGTGGTGCGGAGCGCGCCGCCGGTCGTGATGGTGAAGGGGCCCCGCGCGGTGACGGTGTTCGTCCCCTTGAGCGCATCGACGAGGCCGGTCGCACCGATGTGCACCAGACAGCCGTCGAGGTCGATCGTGGCGGCCCCCGTCGACGTACTGGAGCCCCGGGTGATGCGGCCGTCGATGGTGAGGTCGCCGGCGGCATCCGAGCGGCGGTCACCGGCCGACAGGCACAGCCCCGGCCCGCACCGGGTCCCAGCGCGCAGGGCGACAGTGCCCCCGATGCCCTGCGCGGCGTCCTCGCTGTCGGCGACGATGCGCGCAGTGCGCGCGAACGTCAGGTGCCGTACGGCGTTCAGGTTGACCGACCCGCCGTCGCCCGTGACGCCCGTGACGTCCAGCTCGCCGACGTCCACCTTGAGATCGTTGCCCGCGGCGACGCTGATCTCGCCTCCGGTTGCGAAATCGTCGCCGGTGCCCCGAAGTTGGAGGTCGCCGAAGAGCGACACGTCCGCCCCGGCGACGATGGTGATCACGCCGCCGCCGCCGGGATCGTTGCCGATGATCTGGCTGTTGACCACCACGTTTCGCAGGGCGGTCAGCTCGACCTCGCCCGTCTGCCCGCCGAGGCCGCTGACGGCGATCCGCTTGCTGGTCGAGATGGCGCCGCTCGCCTGCACCCGGACGCTGCCGCCGCCGGTCGACCCGTCGACGCTGCCGAGGGCCTGCGCCGAGATCGTGGCGCCGATCGTCACCGTCCCGTCTGGCGCCGGGGTATGGGTGACGATCGATAGGTCGCCCTCGTCCCCGTCGATGACGATGCCGCTCCCGGTGAGCGTGATGGGGCCGGCGAACGCCTCCATCTCGATGATGCCGCCGGTGCCGTCGCTGTCGGCGGCGGCGAGCAGCTGGTCCTTCACCAGGATCGAACGGCCGGCGACGACGATGCTGCCGCCGTCGCCGCCGCCGCTGTCGTAGCTCAACGGGAGGGCACTCGCGATCAACGGGCCGCCGGAGTCGATGACGATCGGGCCGCCGGCACGCAGATCGATCGCGGCATACTGGTCGCCACCCTGCGCATTGATGGTGTTGCGGACGGTGAGGGCGTCGGGCGCGCGTACGGTCACCGACCCGCCCGATCCGATGAGACCGCTCCGGACGGTGATCCGTGCGCCCAGCTGCATCGCGCCGGTGCTCGTCGCGACGTCGATCGATCCGCCGTTCGAGAAGTCTCCCGTCCCGTCGGCGACGATGCTCCCAGCGGTGAGCGTGACCGGGCCGTCGGCGTCGAGGGTGAAGGTGCCGGCGCCGATCGTGCCGCCGCCCGACACGTCGATCCTTGCCTGAGCCGTCGTCATGGCGAAGGCGGTCGTGGCGTGGCCGATGGTGCGCACGGCGACGGCACCACCGTTCCTGTCGCCTGGCCCGGTCGCGTCGATCGTGCCCGTCGTGAGCGTCAGGCTCGCCGCGCTCACGGCGAGCGTACCCGACCCCACGACCAGGCGACCGCTCAACGTCACCGAACGACCGCCGAAGTCGAGGACGCAGAGCGGTCCGCTGAGCGATACCTGGCCGTCCAGGGTGCAGCTGCTCGCCCCACAGCATGCCGCGACCAGCGGCGCCGCGTCGTTGGAGCCGTCACCGTGGCAGGTGATCGTGTGGGCGCAGATCGCCGCCGCGACCGAGGTGTGCAGGGTGACGGCGAGGACCGCGACGCCGAGCAACCGGATCAGGGGCATGCGTCTCCGGTGCAGGGGGTGACGCGTGTCCGTGCGCCGCGGACGGTCGCGCCGCCAGCGGCGACGTCGACGGCGGTGTCGTGCGCGGTGACGTGCAGCCCCGGTCCGCCGTTCGCCTCGAGCACCGTGCCGGTGACGCGACTCTCGGCCGCACGCAGGCGGACGCCGGCCCCGCCGTTGCCGCGGGCCGTCGTGGCATCGAGGCGATGGCGGCGACCGCGGAGCAGGATGCCGTCGCCACCGTTCTCGGTGACCTCGTTGCCGCTGACAGCGCCAAGTGCGCCGCCTCGTCCGCTGGCGAGGATTCCGCGGCGGCCGTTGTGTCGGGAGCGGTTGCCGTCGGCCGTCCATCCGGTACCGGCGAGGGCGACGCCGTCGCGCCCGTTGCGCAGCGACTCGCAGCGGGTGATCGCCGCCGGCCCACCGGCCTGGATGCCGTCCGTGCGGTTGTCGACGACGAGCAGATCGGTGAGGCGGGCGACACCCCGCGGGGCGACGAGTCCGCGGTCGAAGCCGCGGATGGTTCCGGGACCGGCGATCACGAGCCCGCTCGCCTCCTGGACCCGTATCCCGACGCCTCGGCCCGTGCCGGCGATCGTGTGCGCCCCCAGGCGGAGGGTCTCGCCGGGCCGGTCTCCGGGGATGCGGACGAGCAACCCGTCGCCGGCGCAGGGAGCCTGGGCGATCGGGTCGGCGGGGCCAAGGGTGCGCCCGCTGACGAGGACGTCGCCGCAGGCGCACGGTACCGCGACCCCATCGACGTCGTCGCCGCAGCGGCGGGGCCCGGCCAGGACCGTTGCCGGGAGGACCGACAGGAGGACCAGGAGCGCGACGCGCATGACGTGCCGGCAAGGGAGCAACCGATGTGCCGTGGAGCCTGCGCCGTCGATCCCTCGGAGGGCACGTCCACGCTCGGTGCATCGCCCTGCCGTGCGGGATGCGGGGGCGGGCGGGGTTGCAGGCATCGCGCACCACTGCCGGGCAGTGCGACCCGAAGCCACCGTCCAAACGCGTGCCGACCTACCCGGTGCCGTCAGCGGTTTGTCGCTCGCGGTGTCGAAACGTCGGCGCGGATCCGGGAACATTCGTCGAATCAACCACTTGGTCATGGCACCGGCCTTGCTCTTCTGGCGCCGCATGCGGACGAATCGTCGACGGGCAAATGCCGGCTTCACCCTCATCGAGCTCCTGGTCGTGGTGTCCACCATCGGCGTGCTCGCTGCGATAGCGATCCCCCAGTTCGCGAGCCGTCAGGGCAAGGCCTTCGAGGCGCGGATCATGGTCGACGCGCGGAATGCGGCCATGGCCGAGGAAGCGTACTTCGACCTGGCCGGCACGTACATGACCGGCGCCTGCGAGGATCTGCCGGGGATGAAGGTGTCGGCCGGCGTCCAGTGCACGACGACGGACATAAGCAACGGCCTCTTCTTCGAGGTCCAGGCCTTCCACGCCGGCGCAGCCAAGACCTGCCGCTGGAACACCAGCAGAGTCCCCAGCCTCAGCTGCTCCTGAGGGAGACGCCGCGCTCCCGGGGTGATACACGGGGAGCATGCAGGTCGCCGAGGCGTTCGTCCTCGCCGCCATCGTCGGCGCCGTCTACTGGGTCGTGACCCCTTTGCGCCACCGCCTGCAGCGGTGGATCGCGGCGCGGGTCGCCCGCGCGGCTGGACGCCGTCCCGCGCAGGTCGTCGTGCTCAGCAAGCGGCGCGACGGGCGCTACACGGAGGGGAACGGGCATGGAGGCTGAGCGCCGGCCCGACGTCCCCGCGCTGCTGGCGAGCGGCCTGACCTTCGCCGCGATCGCCTTCGTCGTCGCGGCGATCTACAGCTCGTTCACCATCATCCAGCCGGGCAACGTGGGCGTCGTCTTCAATCGCTGGTCCGGCCAGCTGAAGACAGTGGGTCAGGGACTCGCCTGGCGCATCCCGTGGATCACGCAGGTGCAGTCGTACCCGGTCGCGCTCCGCACCTACACCATGGTGACGCGGAACGAGGAGGGCTCTCTCCGCGGCGACGACTCCATCGACCTGCCGACGCGCGAGGGGCAGCACATCCGCCAGGACATCTCGGTGACGTTCAACACGAGCCAGGAGAAGGCGGCGGAGGTCTTCAAGGCGTTCCGCGGCGCGGACATCAGCGACATCGAGAACACCTTCATCCGGCGGACGATCATCACGGTCGCCCAGAACGTGGCGGGCCAGATCTCGTTGACCGACATCATCTCGAATCAGCGCGAGCAGCTGCAGAGCCGCATCCAGACCGACCTCGACCACGAGATGAACAAGATGGGCTTCGTCGTCGACAAGGTGAACCTGGGCGCCAGCCACCTCCCCGAGGTGATCGAGAAGCAGCTGCAGCAGAAGATGGCGGCGCAGCAGCAGGCGCAACAGGCCGAGTACGAGCTGCAGCGGCAGCAGACGCTGGCGAAGGCAAAGGTCGCCGAGGCCGAGGGGGACGCCGCTTCGACGCTGGTCAAGGCCAAGGCGCAGGCCGAAGCGAACCACCTGCTCCAGCAGACACTCTCCGCGCTGCTGATCCAGTCGAAGGCCATCGACAAATGGAACGGGACGCTGCCCCAGTACACCGGCGCGGCGCCGATCCCGTTCCTCGACGTGAAGGACCTCGGTGCACGACCGACGCCGCCCGGCGGCTGATCGCGGCTTGCCCCAGCCCGACGCGGGGTGTAGCGGAGGACGGATGCCGACTCCCGACGAGATCGAGCGTGCCATCGCGGCTGCGCTGCCCGACGCGCGCGTCGTGGCGACCGACACGACCGGAGCCGGTGACCATTTCGAGGTCGAGGTCGTCGCGACGGCGTTCGCGGGGAAGGGCCTGGTCGACCAGCATCGCCTGGTCTACGGCGCGCTCGGCGCCCTGATGCCCACGATCCACGCGCTCTCGCTGCGCACGCGGCCTCCGGAGGAGAATGCCCGATGAGTGACGTGATGTCGGAGATTGCCCGAGAAGTCGCCGAGAATCGGGTCGTGATCTACATGAAGGGGACACCGCGGTTCCCCATGTGCGGGTTCTCGGCGGCGACCGTCGAGGTGCTGAACGAGATCGGCGTGCCCTACAAAGCGGTCGACATCCTGGCCGAGGCCGACAAGCGCGACGGCGTGAAGGCCTTCACCAACTGGCCGACGATTCCCCAGGTCTTCATCGGCGGCAAGTTCGTCGGCGGCTGCGATATCGTCCGCGAGCTGCACGCCAAGGGCGAGCTGAAGCCCTTGGTCGACGCCGCGGTCAACGCGAGCTGACGCGCCGGAGCCCGCCGCAGGGCTCCATCCGCCAGCGCTCCCCGAGCCAGTGGTTGGCGAGCTTCTGGTACTCGCTGAGCACGGTCTTGGCCGCGTGGCGCACCCGCCACCAGCGCGCAGCCGCGAACGTGTCGTGGCGGGACGGCTGCATGCTGAGCTGGACGCCCGGGCCGAGCGCGCGCGCCACGATCATTCGCGCGCGACGGCTGTGCGCCCGGGAGGTGACCACCACCAGCGTGCGGACGTGATGCGCGCATGCCCAGCGCGCGATCGTCCGCGCCTCGCTCTCGGTGCTGCGGTTGCGACGGCGGAGGTCGACGATCGCGCCGGCGGGAACGCCGAGGGTCTCGAGCGCCCGGCGCAGCAGGTCGTGGCTCTCGGGGAGTCGTACGCCGCGGGCGCGGAGCCGGAGCGTTCCGCCGTCGACCCGCTCGCGTGTGACGATGACCTTCGGCGCGACGCCCGCGCGATAGAGGTCGGCCGCTTCCAGTGCCCGGTCGCCGATGCCGCCGGCCATGATCACGATTGCGTCGGCATGGGCGGGGAGGGGGTCGCGGACCACCAGCCAGCGCCCCGCGGACGCGACGAGGACGAGGACCGCGGCGACGCCGGCGACGACGAGGAGGAGGCGAGTCACTTCGACGGCGGAGCCTAGGGATGGGTCCCTCGGAGCGCAAGGGCTTGACGCCTGCGCCGCCGCCGCGCTCTTCTCCGTTCATGCGCACCGTGCAGACCGTGACCGGACCCTGCTCGCCCGACGACCTCGGCACCACGCTCATGCACGAGCACCTGATGATCGGGTGGCCCGGCTTCGAGGCGGAGCAGACGCTCGATCGCGCGCGGCGGCGCGAGTACGGCCAGCGCTGCATCGAACGGATGACCGAGCTGCGCGGCCTCGGCGTCGGCACGCTGCTCGATCCGTGCCCCCTCGATCTCGGCCGCGACGTCGAGCTCATGGCGGAGGTGGCGGCAGCGACCGGCGTGCGGATCGTCTGCGCCACCGGGCTGTACAAGGAAGACCAGGGCGCGTCGTCCTATTTCCACTTCCGGATGCAGTTCGGCGACGCCGTGAAGGAGATGACGGACGTCTTCGTGCACGAGCTGACCGACGGCATCGGGAGCACGGGCATCCGCGCGGGCGTCATCAAGGTCGGTACCGGCCGGGGGCAGATCACAGCCTACGAGCAGGCGGTGCTGCGCGCAGCGGCCGCAGCCCACAAGGCCACCGGTGCGCCGATCACGACGCACACCGAGGACGGGACCATGGGCCCCGATCAGCTGGCACTTCTCTGCGCGGAGGGCGTGCCCGCGTCGTCGATCGTCATCGGGCACTGCTGCGGCTCGAGCGATCTACACTACCACCTGGGCATGCTCGACCAGGGTGCCTATCTCGGCTTCGACCGCTTCGGGCTGGAGATCCTCCACCCCGATCGCGAGCGGCTGGCGGCCCTGATCGGCCTCCTGGGCGTCGGCTTCGAGCGACAGCTCGTCCTGTCGCACGACACGGTGTGGTGCTGGCGGGGCCGCGAGCCCACGCTGCCCCCAGGGCTGATGCCCGACTGGCAGCCGACGCACGTGCTGAAGAAGGTGATCCCGGCGCTGCGCGAGGCCGGCGTCCCCGAAGCGAAGATTCGCACGATGACGGTGGACAATCCGCGTCGCTATTTCGCCGAGGCGGGTACCGTCCGGACCTGACCCGGCCTCACGTCGTCAGGATCACGACGCAGGCGTTCGCGCCGCGGCCCACGGTGTGAGCGAGCGCGATGGTCGCCCCCTCGACCTGCCGGCCCTCCGCGCGCCCTTGGAGCTGCCAGACGAGCTCGACGATCTGCCCCAGCGCCGAGGCGCCGAGCGGCTCGCCCTTCGAGAGGAGTCCGCCGCTCGGATTCACCGGCTGGCGCGAGCCCATCGTACCGCCGCCGCCACGCACCCAGGCCCCGCCGCCGCCGCGCGCGCAGAGTCCGAGTTCCTCGGCGGAGAGGATCTCGCGGCCGGCGTCGGTGTCCTGCAGCTCGACGACGTGGATGTCCTCCGGGCCGAAGCCGGCCTGCTCGTAGGCCGCACGCGCCGCCATGGTCGTCGGCGGCGTGACGTCCTCGTCGACGAGGCCGGAGAGGGGAGTGTGTTCGCCGAGGACCGAACCCGGAAGGTGCGAGCGTAGCTGCGCCGCCGCGACGCGAACGGGTCGGGGCCCGACGGGGCGCGCGGAGACGACGACCGCCGCGGCGCCCTCGTTGGGCGAGCACAGCATGAGCAGACGCAACGGATCGCACACCATGGCCGACGCCAGTACCTGTTCGACGGTCACCGGCTTGCGGTACATCGCGAAGGGGTTGTGAACGGCGTGGTCGTGGTTCTTCACCGAGACGCGAGCGAGATCCTCGACCGTCACGCCGCTCTCGAGCATCAACCGTTGCGCGCGCAGCGCGAAGTATGCGGGGTTCGCGTTCAGTCCCGCTTCCTCGCGCCACGGCTCGAAGAAGCTCGAGCGAATCATGCCGCGGGGCATCTTCTCCATGCCGAAGACGAGGACGGTGTCGGCCTGCCCGGACGCGACCTGTCCCGCGCCGAGGATCAGCGCCGCGCCTCCGCTCGCGCAGCCAGCCTCGACGTTGATGATCGGCGTGCCCGAGAGGCCCAGCTGTGTGAGGACTTTGTGCCCGGCGGCGACACCGCTGTAGACGGTGCCGCAGAACGCCGCCTGAAATCCGCCGCGGCCGACGCCCGCCTCCGTCAGCGCCTCCTTCACCGCATGGGCGCCGAGGGCCGTGACCGTCGTGTCGCCGAAGCGGCCGAACGCGTGCAGGCCGACGCCGGTGATCCAGACGGGTCTCACGGCGCGTCCGCGACGAAGAGATAGGTGAGGACGTCGCGCCCCTCTGCGTCGGCGAACAGCGGCTCGATCGCGAGATGCATCGCTTGTCCGGGATGCAGCCGGTCCGTTCGCGATTCGCTCAGGCGCGCGACGATCCTAATACCTTCGGGCAACTCGACGATCCCGAAGCCGTAGGGTATCGGCCCTTCGTATCCCGGCGGACGACTGGTGACCGTCGTGAAGAGCCGGAGCGACGCCGCGGGTCCGACCGGCGCGACGTTGCATCCATCGGCGCTGCAGTACGGACACGACGATCCAGCGGGGAAATGCAGGCGCGCGCACGCGGCGCATCGGCCGCAGAGCAGCCGTGGGCCCTCCGGGCCGTTGCTGAAGAGTCCAGCCGTGATCGGACGCGGATCGGGCATCGGGCGTCGAACCTACGGAGGCCGTGCGCCGCGGTCAAGAAAGCCGAGATCCCGCGCTTTCACCTCGCACTCGCCGCAGCGCCTGTGGTAGGACCGCGCCGTCGCACTCGCACATGGAGGTGGGGGAATGCTGCGCAACCTGCAGAGCCTCGTTCTGTTGACCGTACTCGGCGCGCCGCTCGCGGCGTCGGCGACGACGGCGGCGGATCTGTGCGGTCCGGCGGCGGATCCATGCAACGTCACGCGCAACGTGATCGTCGGCTCGGGTTCCACCATCGACGTCGGCGGGCGAGCGCTCGTCGTGAAGCGAGGCAGCAGTCTCGACGTCGGCGCCGGCACGATGACCATTCGCGCGGGCAGCCTCACGCTCGAGCCGGGCGCGGCGCTCCTCGCGCGCGGCTTGAACGGCGCGATGGGCGGCAGCGTGGCAGTCGTCACCACTGGCGCGGTCACATTGCAGGTGGATGGCAACGCGCGGGGCCGGGTCGACGTCTCGGGTGATGGGAGTGGCGGCAGCATCGAGATCACCGCCGGGGGTGACGTCGTGATCGACGGCGGGTGTCAGGGCAAGGGTACGACGCTCGACGCTGACGGCGGGTCGCTCGACGTCATGACCACGGGCAGCGCGACCGTGCGCGGTGATCTCGAATTCACCGGCGGAAGCCAGGCGGAGGGCGGCGACATCTCCTTCACCACCACCGGGCCCATCCTCGTGACCGCGAGCATCGACGTCGGCGGTGGCGACATCGGCGGCGGATCGGTCGATCTCGACAGCCTTTCGACCGTGACCACGGGCGCCATGGTGGCGGATGGTGGCGGTGCGGGTGGCGACGGCGGCTTCGTGTTCATCAGCGGCGACGGGGACGTCACGATCGGCGGCCCGATCACCGTGGCCGGCGCCGGCCAGGCCGACTTTGGCGGCGACGGTGGCGAGGTCGACGTCCTCTCGAGCACGAATGTGCGGATCCAGGCGCAGATCGCGGGCGCATCGGGGGACGGCGGGTCCGGAGGCAGCCTCGACATCGAGGCCACGGCCGGCGACGTCACGGTGGCAGCCCCACTCAAGGTCAACGGGATAGGCAGCGAGAGCTGCGGTGGCGACGTGTACGTGAGCGCCGGCGGAAGCCTGGGGCTCGTCGACGTCGATGCGAGCGGAGCGCTCTGCGGTGGCGGCTCGCTCGTTGCGACCGCCGTGAACGGTCGCGCGACGATCGGTGGCGATGTGGACCTCGACGGTGCGGGGGGATCGATGACCCTGCTGGGCGAGCAACTCCTGGTGACGTCGGTGGGGTTCGTCCACACCACCGGCGGCGACGGCGCGTTCGCGCTGTCCGGGTGCACGATCACCGTCGCCTCGGGCGGCAAGCTGCAGGCCACCGGGACGGGTGCCACCACGACCATCCGCGCGAGCGGCCAGCTGCAGGTCGCCGGAACCGTGACGAGCGGGGGGACGAACCGTGTCGAGTACCTCACGGTGCCGCCGCTGCTCTCCGGCGGCGTGTCGCCGGCGGCGCAGGTCGTGCAGAACGCCGCGCTGCCGCCGTGTCGGGTCGCGCCATGCGGGAACGGCACGACCGACCCGGGCGAGGGCTGCGACGACGGCAACAACGCGTCGTGCGACGGGTGTTCCGCCGCCTGCCGCGTCGAACGATGTGGCAACGGCATCGTCGACTGCGGGGAGCAGTGTGACGGAGGGACGTCCTGCGATGCCAGCTGCCGGCTGATCACGGTGGGGGGCCTTCTCTTCCTCCCGGGCCAGCCGACGGCGGTCGAGGGCTGCTACCTCGAGTGGGCCATCCGCAATCCCAACGGCGCGGTCAGCGGCGCCTTCCCGTCGCGCACGCAGGCCTGCATCGACGGCGACCCGAACTGCGACGGTGACGGCGTGAACGACGGTCGGTGCACCTTCCAGGTGAAGACGTGCATGCACGTCACGGATGCCCGCCTTCCGGAGTGCCAGCTGCTCGGGATCAAAAACGTCAGCCTGCGGCGTCCGGATGCTCTCGATCCCGCGGACGCGGTCGAGGCCGACAACGCGGCGGCTCTGATCACGGCGCTGTCGAGCAACCCGGTGGAGGTGCGCGCCGGGTCGACGATCATCCGCCCGGGTACGCCGAACTTCACGGCTGATTCCTGCTCGCCCCTCGTCGAGCTCCGCGTCCCCCACGATCCGGGCCGACAGGGACAGCGCAACTTCACCCTCGCGGCGCAGGACATTCTCGAGCGGCGCATGCGGAGCAATCAGCTCGAGCTGGTGTGCCTCAACAACCCGGCGGTCTGCGGCAACGGCGCGCGCGAGGTTGGGGAGCAGTGCGACGACGGGAACAAGGACTCCTGCGACGGCTGCTCCTCGGCGTGCCGCACGGAAGCATGCGGCAACGGCGTCCTCGAGTGTGCCGAGGAATGTGACGACGGGCTGGCGAACGGCACCCCGGGAGCGGTCTGTACGGCGTCGTGCACGGTGGCGCCACCGGCGCTTCGCGTGAGTGGCGGAGGCAAGGGCCTCGGCGAGTGCGACCTCGAATGGTCACTCGCGCTGGCCAGCCCCGCGACGGACAAGCAGGGACAGCCCAGCTTCAAACAGGAGTGCACCGACGGTGATCCGACGTGTGATTTCTCGGTGCTGCCGAACCTGTGCCGGTTCCATCTCTGGGTATGTCTCGGTGGCGAGGATCCGCGCTACGCCTGCCTGGCGGAGCAGGTGACCTCGGTCGAGCTCCTGAAGCCCAACGAGCGGGCGAAGGCCCCGCTCTCGACCCTCCGGAACGCGCTCCTGGGGGCGCTCACGGCGGTGGGACTGCCCGCAGGGCCGGGCGAGGTGTGCACCCGACGTGTCGACGTCGACGTGCCAGCTGGGCGACGGTTCCTGTCGCTGCGGACGAAGGCGCTCGGCGCGAGCGGATCACAGGACCGGGACACGCTCAAGCTCCGCTGCAACTCGTCGCTGCCCTAGTGCGTCAGGAGGGGCGCGCCCCACGCGTCGAGATAGGCGACCTCGCTCACCGGCCTGCGCCGCGTGGGACCGAAGCGGTCGCTGGGCCAGCCCAGGGGCACGAGGGCCACCGGCTCCACGGCAGGCGGAATCGCGAGCACCGCCTTCAGTTGGGGTGCGAAGGCGGTGTGGAGGGTCGTCAGCGTGGTACCGAGCCCGAGGGCGCGGGCCGCGAGACACAGGTTCTGGACCGCGGGCAGGATGGACGCGTACGCCGCGACCGGTGACCGCAACGCGCCGTCCGGGCCGGCGATCGGACCCAGTTGCGCGTGGTCGAGGCAGCAGACGATCAGCACAGGCGCGTCCGCCAGCGTGGTGGCGAGCCGCGCTGCCGCGGTCATCATGCGCGTGTAGTGCGGGCGATCACGGACGTCACGATCCGCGTCCGTGGCCCGCGTGAAGGCGTCCGCCGCCTCCCAGGCCTGGCGATAGAGGGAGGCGATCGCCGCGCGACGAACCGGGTCACGGACGACGACGAAGCCCCAGGGCTCCGCCCCGCGCGCCGATGGCGCGCGCGTCGCCGCCGAGAGGACGCGCTCCAGCACCTCGGCGCCCACTGGCTCCGCGCGGAACCGGCGGATCGCTCGCTGCGTGTCCACCACCTCGAAGAACTCCATGGCCGCCGAGCCTACACGGCTTCTGCGGCGACGCCCAGGTATCGCGAGTCCCGCGCGGCCCGTCACGGCGTCGTCACTCCCGGGTTAAGGGCCCGGCCGCCAAGGGAAAGTTGGTTTCGGAGCCAGGAGTCGTGGGGCCAGTCCGGCCACCGACGTCGTATCGGTGCTCTCGCACACCTGCGAGGGACCCGCCCCCGCATGCCCGGATGCGGCAAGGCGACGCTTGGCTCCCGCCCGCCGCGGCGAGACGCGCGGCACCCGACCTGCGTTCCGCGCTTCCGCCCCTGGGGCTCTGCGTGTATAGAGGGCCGCTCCGATGGCGTCGTCCCAGCTCCGCTCAGCGACCGTGGCGTCTCCGGTGGACGGAACGCTCACCCGGGTCCTTCCCCTGCTCGCGTGCCCCTCCTGTGGCGAGGCGCTCGCGGCCGAGTCCGGCGCGCTGCGCTGCGACGGCTGCCGCGCGGCCTACCCCCGCGATCGCGTGCTCCGGTTCGTCGACCGGGAGGAGTACGCCGAATCCTTCGGACTGCAGTGGCGCACGTTCTCGCGTGTTCAACTGGACTCCGGGCCGTTGCCGGATTCGGAGCGCCGGTTTCGCAAAGAGACGGGGCTCGCCACGGCCGACATCGCAGGACGCGACGTGCTGGAGGCCGGCTGCGGCATGGGGCGTTTTCTCGACGTCGTTTCGCGCGACGGAGCCCGATTGGCGGTTGGCGTCGACCTGTCGACCGCGGTCGAGGCGGCGGCCGCGAACCTGGGCGACCGCGACAACGTCTGCATCACCCAGGGCGACATCTTCAGGCTCCCGTTTCAGCGTGGCGCGTTCGACGTCGTCTACTCGATCGGGGTGCTCCATCACACGCCCTCGTGCGAGCGCGCCTTCAAGGCGCTGGTCCCGTTGGTCAAGCCGGGGGGCACGATCGCCATCAGTGTCTACGCGGCGGTGATGGAGCCGGGCGTTCCGTGGGCGCTGAATCTCTTCCGTCGACGTGCGTGGCGAACCATCACGAAGCGCCTACCGAAGCGCGTGAACCTGGCCTGGGCCAAGTACGCCGTGCCGGTCTTCTGGGTGATCGACAAGATTCCGGTGGTGCGCTACCTGCGCTACGCCTTCCCCGTCCTCATCTACAAGGACTACCCGCTGTCGTGGTCGGTGCTGGACACCTTCGACACCTACGCGACGGCGCTCGAGTCGCGGCATCGCCCGAAAGAGGTCTTTCGCTGGTTCCGCGAGATGGGCCTCACCGACATCGACCTCCTCGACAGCGACGACGGCTGGGTGAGCGTGCGCGGGCGCGTGCCGGCGCGCGTCGCCTGAGTCGCGCCGCGGCGACCTTGCCATGTGCGGGATCGCGGGCGTTTTCAACTTCGATTCCCGGGAACCGGTCGACGCGTCCCTGCTCGAGGCGCTGAACGCGGCGATCTTCCATCGGGGGCCCGACGAGGACGGGTTCTACGTCGAAGGACCGCTCGGCATGACCAACCGTCGTCTGAGCATCATCGGGCTCGCCGATGGCCGTCAGCCCATCGGCAACGAGGACGGTACCGTGTGGACGGTCTTCAACGGGGAGATCTACAACTACCCCGACCTCCGCGCCGAGCTCGAGGCGAGCGGACACCGCTTCCGGACCGGCACCGACACCGAGGTCCTCGTGCACGCCTACGAGGAGAACGGCGCCGACTTCGTCCACCGGCTGAACGGGATGTTCGCCATCGCGCTCTGGGACGTCCGCCGCCGGCGGCTCCTGCTCTACCGGGACCGCCTCGGGGAGAAGCCGCTCTACTGGGTCCGGAGCGCGCGGCGCCTGCTGTTCGCGTCCGAGATCAAGGCGCTCCTCGCGGACCCGACCTGGTCGCGGGCGCTGAGCCCGGCGGCGATCGCCGACTATCTCACCTTCCAGTACAACGCGCGCCCGGAGACGATCTTCCGCGAAGTACGGCGTCTGAAGCCCGGCTCGCTCCTCGAGGTGACGGCCGACGGCGTGACCGAGCGACGGTGGTGGTCGGTGCCGACGTCGGCTGCGCCGCCGCGCTCCGACGCCGCGTGGATCGAGGAGCTCCGTACCCTGCTGCGCGATTCGGTGCGCCGCCGCCTGCTGAGCGAGGTGCCGCTGGGCGCGTTCCTGAGCGGCGGCATCGACTCGAGCACCGTCGTCGGCTTGATGGCCCAGCTGACGGATCGCCCGGTGCAGACCTTCTCGGTCGGCTTCCGGGTGCCCGGGACGTACGACGAGACCGCGCACGCCGAGCGCGTCGCGCGTCACTTCCGCACCGAGCATCGGGCGCTCGTGGTCGACTCCGTCGACGTCGAGCGGCTGCTGACGCGGACGGTCTGGCACCTGGACGAGCCGCTGGCCGACTACGCGGCGATTCCGACGTATCTGCTGTCGCGTTTCGCGCGCGAGCACGTGAAGGTCGTGCTCACGGGCGAGGGCGCCGACGAGTTGTTCGCGGGCTACGATCACTATCGGCTCCCCAGCGTCCTCCGGCGCTACGGCCGGGTGCCGGCTCCGCTGCGCCGGATGCTGGCGGCCGCGGGCGGGCGCGTCGCGCCGCCGGCGATCGCGAAGGCGCTGGCTGCGGGCGCGCTCGACGTCGCCGACGGCTGGCTGCTGGTCAAGTCGGTCTTCCGGACGGCCGAGCTGTCCGCGCTCCTCAGCCCGGACCTGCGCGCGGCGCTCGATGGAGACGGTCCCGCGGCGGAGGTCCGTCGGCTGTTCGCCGCGACCGGCGACCGGGACCCGCTCAGCCGGTATCTCCTGGCGGACATCGCGACCTGGCTCCCCGAGGACCTGCTCATGAAGGTGGACAAGATGAGCATGAGCGTCAGCCTCGAGGCCCGCGTGCCCTTCCTGGATCATCGCCTGGTCGAGCTGGTGGCCGGCATGCCGTCGACGCTCAAGTGGCGTGGGGAGGGGAAGTGGGTGCTCAAGCAGGCCGTCGCCGACCTGTTGCCACCGGAGATCGTGCGACGTCCCAAGCACGGTTTCCGCCTGCCGCTCGACCGCTGGTTCCGCGCCGAGCTGCGCGAGCTCGCCACCGATCTGGTCGTCGGCGCGCGGGCGCGCGGGCGGGGATTGTTCCAGGCGGCTGCCGTCGAGCGCCTGTGGGCCCGCTACCAGGGCGGCGACGACACGGCCTTCATGCCGGTGTGGACCCTGCTCAACTTCGAGGTGTGGAGCCGCGTGTTCCTGGACGGAGAGCGCCCGGAGTCTCAGGTCTCGCCCACGGCGTAGAAGATGTTCGTGAGCGTCTTGACGCGCACCTGCCGGAAGCCGGCGTCGTGCATGAGGCGCTTCACGTGGGCACGACTGAAGAAGTGGAGCGGGCAGTTGATCCCGCTCAGCGTGTAACGCGCCCGTCGGACGGCCGTCCAGGGATTCCACAGCTGCGGGAACGTGACGATGGCCCGACGGCGCGTCTGGGTCGCCATCTTCGCGAGGTGCTGGCGGGGATCTCTGAAGTAGTCGAAGACGCCGATCGCCAGCGTGTAGTCGAACGGTTCGCCGTCCGGGTAGCTCAGATAGTCCATGCACCGGAGCTCGGTGCGCTCGAGCAACCCCGCCGATGCCATCCGCCGCCGCGCGATCTCGATCATGGACGGCGCGAAGTCGAGCCCCACCAGACGGCTCGCGCCTCGGCGACCGAGCGCCTCGGGGTACACGGCGGTCCCGCAACCGATGTCGAGGACGGTCGCTCCCTGGATCGGCTCGCAGTCCTTGAGCGTCAGCTCGAACCGCCAGAAGATGTCGTGCATGAATATCCGCGTCACGAGGCGACGTACGGGCGACACTCCCGTCCCGGTGTAGACGGAGTCGAACCACTCCGCAGCGCGATCGAAGTGTGTCGCGACGTCCTGGGGACGCTCGGGGGCAGCAGTCATCGAAGGGAAGCGTGCCCCGGACCGGGGGGAGTCTCAACCCGTCGCGGACTCAGCTCGCCGGCTCGAGAGTGCGGACGACCTCGGGCGTGCCCAACCCGGTCCAGTTGGACCAGTACCCCGAGTCCTTCTCTTTGAGCTTGAAGGCGTTGCCGAGGAGCGCGTCCGGGCTCACGACGCGCGTCACCTGGCCGACGGCCTTGAAGAAGCCCTTGGGGTACTCGTAGAAGGCCGCCTCGAGGAAGCGGACCGGGAGGACGTGCTCCTTCATGTCGTATGTCGGGAGCTGTCCGATGGCTTCACACGGACCGCACGCGATCGGCGCCCAGACCCAGTCGTAGCTGCTGGAGATCTGGCCGGTCGCGATCTTGTAGCCCTCTTTCTGCATCTCGATGCGGTAGTCGTTGTCGCGCTTGAGACGCACCGTCGCGGGGGTCGTCACCGTCTGCGCCTTGCGCTCGTCGATGAAGAGGGGACCGCGCTGCGAGGCCGTCGGGGAGACCGTCACGGTCGCACCGGACGGGACCGAGTCGATCCGGACATCCTGGAAGGGGCCATGGACTGCGGTGGCGCAGCCAGCGACTGCGAGCATCCCGGCGAGGACCAGTGCGTGTCTCATGGACTTCCCTCCCTGTCAGCGGGCGGTTACTTGCCCTTGGACCCGAGCACGGTCTCCTTGAACGTCTTGGCGACCGAGAAGCCGACCTTCTTGCGGGCGGGGATCTTGATGGGCTCTCCGGTCTGGGGGTTGCGGCCGACGCGCGCCTTCATGCGACGGAGCCGGAAGATGCCCAGCCCCGGAATCTTCACATTGTCGCCCTTCTTCACGCTCTTCACGACCGTGTCGACCAGGGCGTTCAGCATCTCGTCGCTCTGCTTTCGGCTCACGCCGCCCGCCTCGGCGAGCTTCGTCACCAACTGCGACTTCGTCATCCAGCACCTCCGAAAAACGCCGGCGCACCTTACGGCAGCCGCGCCCGGAGTGTCAAGGAAACCCGCATGGCACAAGGCCCAGCGGGGCCAAGAAGTCTAGAACACTACACCGGATCGATTGCTGCGGGCCGCCGTCGTGCCACCCCGTGCCCCGAGCGTGTCGCGGGCGGCACAACGGGACCTCCTCGCGCGGGCGCGCGGCGGGCAGCGGATGACGCGCGCGCGCGCGCCTTCGCGAGAACCGCGCACGGATGAGACAAGGCTGCGACATCATGCACCTTTGCGGGGTCGCTGAAGGCCCCCCACACCGCAGAAGAACGCAAAGTGTCTGCGGGAACGCCACCTTCGGTGGCACCTGCCTTGCAACTTCACGCGAACGACCACACGGGGAGGGGACGTGCAGCAGAACTCGAGCATTGGGACCGAAGGCGTTCGCGAGCTGCTTGACCGCATCATGTCGTCCTACGGCGACATGGACCGCCGCTTCGCTTCGGCGGGTGGGCTCGGGAGTCTGCTCAACCTCTACGAGCAGGTGCGCCGCGAGCTCGAACGGGTCTCGTACGAGGAGCTCGACCGGATGACGCGCGAGATCAAGACGGTCATCGAGGCGCTGCTCAAGATGGACTACGAGCTGCGGAAGGTCCACAACCTGAAGCTCGCGTTCGAAGCCCGCTCCACCGCCGCGGGGCAGCCCTGAGCTCGCTCGGTCGACATGCGACCCTGCGAGAAAAACGCTTGCATTTCTGCGGCAGTCCCCCGTATATTCGCGGCGCGCCTTCGGTCGACCCTCCAGGGGTAGCGATCGCGACGCTCCCCCAGCACACTTCCGCACGTCGCGCAGGATACGGCGCGGGGGTGGCGACAACACGATGGCGGCAGGCAAGTACGTGAGGCCCGAGCGGTTCGAGGAGTCGGCACCCGCGCCGGTGGGTGCACGGTCGCCCGCTCCCGTCGGGGCACCGGTGCAGCAGGAGAAGATGGTCGCCGAGATCACGCATGAGCTCGGGAACTTCTTCCACAAGCTCTACTACTGGTCCGACTACCTCCAGGAGAAGCGAGCGCGGCGGACGCAGGACGTCACCGCGACCCAGATGCTGGAGCGGACGATCCGCAACCTCGAGGACTTCCTCAAGCGGGTCGCTCGAGTACTTCCACCCGGCACAGCTCGCGCTCGGGCCGCATGCCGGCGGCCGACGTGGTGGCCGGAGTGATCGGCCACCTCCGCGGCGGCCTGAACGGGACCCCGCTCACGGTCAGCGACGCGAGTCGTGGGAGGGCAGGGCCGTGATGGTCGATCCCCTGCACTTCCCGCAGGCGTTCGAGGTGCTCGCTCGTCACCTGGCACAACACGTCGGTCCGACGAGCACCGTCGAGGTCCGCGTGGAGCCGCTTCACACGGCGACCAGCCAGCTTCACCTGCGTGTCGGGATTCGGCAGCCCAATGACGCGTCACCGCTCTTCCAGACCGCGACGTCCGGCATCGAGTGGGCAGTCGCGGAGAGCGTCGTCGCCCTGCACGGCGGCGCGTTGACCACGACGGATCTCGGTGACGCCGTGCGGCGGTTCGACCTCCGCCTTCCGCTCGTATCGTGAGGACCTGAGCATACCTATGGAAACCCGCATTCTGATCGTCGACGACGACCCGTTCATCTGCCGACAGCTCGAGGAGCTCTACACCTCGCAGCGCTACGCCGTGGCCTGCGCGGGAAACGCGACGGAGGCGCTCCGACTCCTCGGCGAGCACGACTTCTCGCTCGCCGTCGTCGACCTCAAGATCCCGGGCACCGACGGCATCGGTCTGACGCGCGAGATCCGCGACCGCTGGCCCGACCTCGACGTGATCATGATCACCGGCTACGCCAGCATCAAAGGCGCGGTCGAGGCGATCAAGCAGGGCGCGAGCGACTACATCACCAAGCCCTTCCAGAAGGAGGAGATCCTCCTCGCGACCGAGAAGATCCTCGAGAAGCGGCGCCTGCTCGACGAGATCAACTACCTCCGCAACCAGCTCTCCGACCGCTACTCGTTCGCCAACATGGTGAGCCGCAACCGGGTGATGCACGAGATCTTCGAGACGATCAGCGTCCTCGCGCAGAACGACGCCACCGTGCTCATCTACGGCGAGTCCGGCACCGGCAAGGAGCTGGCGGCGCGCGCGATCCACTACCAGGGCAAGCGCAAGAACGGGCGGTTCGTCGCGATCAACTGCGCGGCGTTCCCCGACACGCTGCTCGAGAGCGAGCTGTTCGGCTACGAGCGCGGCGCCTTCACCGGCGCCGTCCACGATCGCGTCGGCAAGATCGAGCTGTCGAGCGGCGGCACGCTCTTCCTCGACGAGATCGAGAGCATCTCGCTCAACATGCAGCTGAAGCTGCTGCGCGTGCTCGAGGAGCGCGAGATCGAGAAGCTCGGGTCGCAACCGGCGCATCAAGGTCAACATGCGGGTCATCTGCGCCACCAACATGGACCTCGCCCAGCTGGTGGCCGAGGGCCGGATGCGCGAGGACTTCTACTACCGCATCAACGTCGTCCCGATGCGCATCCCGCCGCTCCGCGAGCGCATCGAGGACATCCCGCTGCTGGTCGGCGAGTTCCTGCGCAACAGCGAGATGGCGCGCGAGAAGGGCATCAACCGCCTCTCGAACAAGGCGCTCTCGCAGCTGATGAGCTATGGCTGGCCGGGCAACGTGCGCGAGCTCGGCAACGTCATCGAGCGCGCCATCCTGCGCACCAGCGGCGTCGGTCATTCGCGAGGTCGACCTGCCGGGTCACAGCGGGGTCGGCAAGGAGTCCTCGAACGGCAACGGGCGCAATGCCCACTACGACTACGAGGTGCCGCTGAAGGAGTTCCTGCGGCGCGCCGAGAAGGACTACCTCGCGCACGTGCTCCGGAAGTACCGCGGCGGCATCAACCTCTCCGCCAAGCACGCCCTGGTCGATGCGGCGACCCTCCACCGCAAGATGAAGCTCCACGGTCTGCGCCGGGAGGACTACCGGCTGCGCGGTCGGGCCGATGGCCCGGACGCGCTCAGCGTCGGAACCTGATCGTCGGCGCCGGGCGCAGCGCCGCAGGGGCCTTGCGCTGCAGCCCGAACGGCTCCGGGTGATCGGGTGTCTTCGCACGACGTGACCGCGATGCAAGGGCCAGTCCCCCATTTTCCGTACTCTCACCGGGACGCCTGGAGCGCGGAGCGAGGCTGCATCGCTCGTGCAGCCACGCGAGAACACAGCACGGATCGAGATGCCTCTTCGCCTGAAAAGGCGAGTGATATCAGGGATCTCGCCGACCATTCCGCTTCCCTCGTGGCATTGAAATTGCACCCTTGCATAGGCCGTATGCACCTGGCCTGTGCACTCGCCGAGCGGTTCGAAACGCCCGATGAACGGGCGATCCCGGAGCGTCAATGGTTCGTGCTCCGAACCAAGACGCGTAAGGAGCATTTCGCCGTCGGGCAGCTCGACCACCGCGGCGTCCAGGCGTTCCTGCCGCGGGTCCTCGAGGTGGGTCGAAATCAGGTCGCCCCACTGTTCCCAGGGTATGTCTTCGTGCAGATCGCTCTGCTCGAGCAGTACTATCGGGTGATCTGGGCGCCCGGGGTGCGGTCATTCGTCGCGTTCGGCGACACGCCGACCCCGGTCCGGGACGAGGTCATCCACCTGATCCGGGCAAGCGCGGGGGCCGACGGGGTCATCCGGCCGCGATCCCTGCTGCGGACCGGTGACCGGGTGGAGATCACCGGCGGTCCACTGGCCGGTCTCGCGGCCGTCATCGAGCAGCCCTGCTCCCAGCGGGGGCGGGTCCGTGTCCTGCTGGATTTCCTCCGCCACGGCGCATCGGTCGAGCTTCCGGTCGGCCTCGTCGGGCGGGTCTGAGAAGCCACCGGCCGTGTGCCGGGGCGAGAACATCATGAACGAAAAGGACCCTGCACGGCGGGGATGGGCGGAGCCATGACCCACTTACTCGCGTCGACGGAGGCAACCCGGATGAGCCGACACATCGCCGTAGCGGCGCTGATCCTGTTCGTGGTAGCCGGGGGATGCGGACACCGGCAGCCCACGCCGGCGCCCGACATCACCGCCGAGGTCCCGCCTGCGCTCCTCCCTCCTGCAACACCGGAAGCCGCACCCGAGTACCGGTTGGCCGTCGGCGACGAGTTCGACGTGAAGTTCCCCTACCACCCGGAGATGAGCGTCAGCACCTTCGTCCGTCCCGACGGCCGCATCGACATGCCGGCCACGGGGGAGATCACCGTGATCGGGCTCACGGTCGACGAGATGCGCGATCACATCCTGGAGAAGAGCCGCGAGACGCTCCGCAATCCGGACGTGGTCGTCCAGCTCAAGAAGGTCCAGGAACAGCGCATCTACGTGGGTGGGCAGGTGTTCCGTCCGGGATCGATCGTGCTGCGACCCGGCATGACGATGCTCCAGGCGGTCGTCATGGCGGGCGGCTTCGTCCCCGGCGCGAAGCTCGAGAGTACCCTCCTCATGACGCAGACGCCCGGGGGCAAGATCGCTGCCGCGCGGGTCGACATGGCGCAGGTCGTGGACGAGGGCGTCGTCGAGCGGATCCGGCTCCACCCGAATGACGTCATCTACGTGCCCAAGAGCTTCATCAACGATGCCGACGAGTTCGTCAATCTCTGGATACGCGGCCTGATCCCGGTCCTGCCCCACGTCGGCGTCGGCTACAACCCGGCCAGCGCCAACAACTGAGGATATCGACGGATGGCGACGCTCCAAACGCTTCCCGAGGCGACGACGCTGCTCCCCGCAGGCACGGGGTCCGGGTCGGCGACGCTCGCAGCGCGCAGTTTCCTGTACGCGGTATTCAAGCACCGCCGCCTGGTGCTCGGCGTCTTCCTGCTCGTGTTCCTGACGTCGACCATCGTCGCGCTGATCCGGCCGCGGACGTACCGCGCGAGCACCCGCGTCATGGTGAAGCTGGGTGAGGCGGTGCAGCTCGCACCGGCCGAAGCCCCATCGCGCAGCTTCTTCCAGCCGCTCACGCCGGAAGTGGTGAACACCGAGGCGGAGATCGTCCGCAGCCGGCAGGTCATCGAAGAGGCGGTCACGCGACTCGGCGTGAAGCCCGAGTCGGGCGCGGACATGACGTCCATCGTCGACGGTCTGCAACTGGCGCTGACGGTTGCGCCGACGCCCTCCTCGAACGTGTTGCAGATCAGCTTCGTCGGGCGGTCGCCGGAGAAGGCGGCCAACATGGTCAACGCGATCACCGACGTCTTCCTCGAGCATCACAACTCGGTCTACCGAAACGAGGGTGTACAGACCTTCTACACCGGGCAGCTGAACCTGCTCGACGCGCAGATGAAGGAAGCGCAGCAGAAGCTGGCGGCCTATCTCCAGGATCGCGACATCGTCGACGTCGATCAGGAGATACGCATCCTCAACCAGGACGTCCTCGAGCAGCAGAAGAGCGTCAAGGGGCACCGCGCCAAGATCAAGGGTGTGGAGCGGAAGTTCCAGGAGGTTCAGGAGCAGCTCGGGCGCACGCCCACACACATCGCCTTCTCCGAGGAGTACCAGTCCAACCCGACGCTCACGCAGTTCAAGACCCGGCTCACCGAGCTCGAGATCGAGCGCACGAAGCTGCTCGAATCGTATCTGCCGAACCACCGGTTGGTGCAGGACGCCGAGTCGCAGATCGAGCAGCTTCGCGCGCGGCTCAAGCGGGAGCAGGAGAGCGTCCTCAACAAGCGCACGATCCAGGAGAACGATCTGCACAAGGAGCTGGAGCGCAACCTGAACACGCTGCAGGTGAACCTGGCCGACCTGCGAGCGCGCGAACCCGGCATGGCCTCGCGCCTGAAGGAGTCGAAGACGCGTCTGCACCAGCTGCGGGACGAACGGTTCGTCGTCGACAACCTGCGGCAGGTCGCGGACGAGAAGGCGTACTCGTACGATCTCTACTGGCGGAAGGCCGAAGAGGCACGCATCGCCGAGTCGATGAAGAATCAGAGCATGGTGAACGTGAGCGTGGTCGAGCGGGCAACGCCGCCAGCGCAGCCGGTCAACGGTCTCCTCTTGCCGCTCCTCCTCGGTCTGCTGGGCGGCCTGGGGTTGGCCGCCGCCCTGGCGGTCGCGGTCGAGTACCTGAGCCGCCGTCTGCGATTCGAGGAGGAGGTCGAGCGATACCTCGAGCTGCCGGTGCTCGCGGTCATCCCCGACCTCGAGACGGCACCCGGCGTCGGGCGAGCCTAGCAACGCGGAAGGGGCACGAGATGAGCCGAATCTACGATGCGCTCAAGAAGCTCGAGGCCGAACGCGGCGGCGGGCGCAACGGGCACGGCAACGGGCACGGCAATGGGCACGGGAACGGGCACGGGAACGGCAAGCGGACAGTATGGCAGCGCCTGTTCCCACGGAGCGGGGGCGTGGGGGGCATGATGCGACCGAGCTTCCAGCTCGGACCCGACGTCGAGGAGGCGTTCCAGCGGCTCGGCACCAACCTGCTGGTCGCGCCTGGATCGGAGACCGGCGCTCCGCCGCGGCTCCTCGGCGTGACCGCATCACTCCATGGCGAGGGAACCACCACCACGACCGCAGTGTTCGCCTCCATCCTGGTCCGCCGGCGCGGTGGCCGGGTGGCGATCGTCGAAGCCAACCTCCGCACGCCGACCTTCCAGACCGTGTTCGACTTGAAGGGTGATGCCGGGTTCGCGGAGCTGATCGAGGGACGTCGGCCGCTGGCCGACGTCGTGCAGTCGGTCGATCTGCCGAATCTGTTCGTGATTCCCGCCGGCCATTCGCCCCTGGGGCCGTCGGGTCTGTTCGACTCACCGGGGGTCGCGCCGGCGCTTGAGCAGTTGCGCGGCGAATTCGACTTCGTGCTCTTCGATCTGCCGCCGGCCACCGTGTACAGCGATGCCTCCATCCTGGGGCCGCGTCTCGATGCGGCCCTCATCGTGATCGAGGCGGATCGTACGCGGGTCCCGGACGTCGAGCGCACACGGCGCAGTCTCGAGCGCGTTGGTGTTCGCCTGGTGGGGTCGGTTCTCAACCGCCGGCGGAGCTACATCCCGGCGGTTCTCGAGGAGCTACTCTAGGCGGGTTCGGTCCGGATGCCGTCGACCGCCGCGCCGCGCCCCCGGGTTGCCAGCAGCATGCCGCTGGCGCTCCGCCTCGTCCTGACGTTGGCGGTGCCATTCGTCGCGGCCCTCACCGTCACCGGCACGTACCTCGGGAAGGAGCTGCTCGTCACCGCGGCGTTCGTCGCGCTGGTGACGATAGGCTTCCTCTTCAGCCGGCCGATGGTCGGGATCGCGGTGATGACTGCCGGATTCATGCTGGCCGCCTATCCCACCTTCGGGACATCGCTCGGCGTGCTCACCGTCAACAACCTGCTCGGCGTGGGCTTCGTGATCCTCCTCGTGGCACACGTGTTGGAGACGCGGGACCTCTCGTTTCTCAAGCTACGCCCGGTCGTCATCCTGGCGCTCATCGGAGTGGTCTTCCTGATCGCCTCGCTGCACGCCGACATCCTGTTCCCGCTCCTGAAGGTGAGTCGCGGCAAGCGGATGGAGCTCGACAAGACGGAAGAGATGGCGCACGACCTCATCACCCGTCTGGCGCTGTTGATCTTCCTCTGGGTGTTCGTCCGCAGCCGGAAGGACGTCCGCACCCTCCACCTGACCTTCATGTTCTCGCTCTTCCTCGCCGTGCCGTCGGCGCTCTGGAACTGGGCGAACGGTACGTTGATCAGCGGGTTCCGCGCGGCGGCCAGCGTGACCTCTGGCGCCAACCCGAACCGCCTGGCGATGATCTGTCTGATTCAGGTCGCATGCTGGTGGTTCTGGGCGCGGTGGACCCCGAGCCGCCTGCGGCAGGGGATAGCGCTCGCGGCGATCGCTGGCTCCATGCTGGTGGTGTTCGCCAGCGGCTCGCGGAGCGGGCTCCTCGGCTGCGGCGTACTCTTGCTGCTGTTGCAGACGGGACCGCGTCAGTACCGGGTACCGATAGGGCAGATCGGGTTGGTGGGCATCCTCGCCGTCGTCAGCGTGGCCTTCCTGGTGCCGCCGGAGAGCATCGAGCGGATGCTGAACTTCGCCCCGGAACGGCACACCCACGGATGGCATTCCACGCTCCAGCGCGAGGAGACCATCTGGCTCGGCCTCCGCATGGTCGCGGATCATCCCCTGTTCGGCATCGGCCTCGGAAACTTCCGCGAGGTGGCGCGGCAGGTCTATCTCGACCCGTTCTTCCGGCCACCACACAACTCCTATCTCTGGGCGATCAGCGAGGGGGGCATCCTGGGCATTGTCGGGTACGTGATCCTGCTCGGAACGACGTGGTTCGACATCCGGGTCGTGCAGCGCCTGGCGGGGCGCGATCCGGAGATGGGGCACCTCGGAGCGGCACTCCGCGCCGCGTTCGGGGTCTTTTGTTTCTTCTCGCTCTTCGCCGATATCTGGCTGAATCCGATCACCTACCTCCTCATCGGACAGATCGTGACGCTGCGACGGTACATGGAGAGTCTCCCCGCGCAGACAGCCGTCGTGCCCGTGCGCGCGCTCCGGCGGGTGGGGCCGCAAGTCACGCCGGTGGCGGTGAGCGCGTGACGCACGTCGCCTTCTTCGCGCCGCTGCTGACCACCGGCGGAACGCAGCGCCACCTGCAGCAGGTCTTGTCGTTGCTCGATCCGGCGCGGTGGCGAATGAGCGTCTTCACCTTGCGACCCGGGGGCGAAGTGGAATCGGCGCTCGCCGATGCCGGTGTCACGGTGCGCTCGCTCGACCTCGGAGGACGGCTCACGTCGCCTCGCGCCTGCTTCGCGATCCTGCGAGCGGCGCGGCTGCTTCGGAGCATGCGCGTGGACATCGTGCACGGATATCAGTGGCGCCCGGCGCTGGTCGGGGCGATCGTCGGACGCCTGGCCGGCGTGCCGCTCGTGCTCGCCGGCAAGCGCAGCTTGACGGGAGACGACCGCACGGCGCGACGCGCGTGGCGGGCGATCGGACGGCGGGTGGACACGATCGTCGCCAACGCAGACGCGCTGCGGGTCGAAGCCGAGAATCAGGGCGTCCGCGCGCAGTGGACGATCATCCCGAGCGGCGTCGACGTGACGCGCTTCCGTCCTGCGGCGCCGCGCGATGCCAAGGCCGCGCTCGGCCTGGATGCCGGGCGTCCGGTCGTGGGAACCGTCGGTCGACTCGAAGCCCGCAAGGGGCACGACGTGCTGCTGCGTGCGTTCGGCGATCTCGCGGAACTCGCGCCCGGTGCACGCGTCCAGCTGCTCATCGTGGGCGACGGTCCGCTGCGGCCCGTCCTCGAGCGCCAGGCCGCCGACCTCGGCGTGCTCGATCGCGTGCGCTTCACGGGGACGCTCGACGACGTGCGTCCGGCGCTCGCGGCCATGGACGTGTTCGTCCTGCCGTCGCAGGCCGAGGGCATGTCCAACGCGCTGCTCGAGGCACTGGCGGCGGCCCGTCCCGTGGTGGCGACCGACGTCGGTGGGACGCGCGAGGTATGCGACGGACGCGATACCGGACTGCTCGTCCCCGCCAACGATTCGGCGGGCGTCGCCCGTGCCGTGGCGAGCCTGCTCGCCGACGGCGAACGTGCCGCGGGGCTCGGCCGCGCGGGGCGGGCGCTCGTCGAGGCCCGGTTCGGCGCGCAGGCGATGGTCGATCGGCTGGCCGCGTGCTACACCGCGCGCCTGGCCGTGGCCGCCCGACGGGAGGCCGCGTGAGCCGTCGCCGCGTCTTCGTCGTCGGGTTCGACGCCGCGACGTTCGACCTCGTCCTGCCCTGGATCGAGGCCGGCCATCTGCCGACGCTCGCGCGCCTGATCCGAGAGGGGGTCCGGACGCCGCTGCGGTCGACCTTGCCCGCGCTCACGCCTCCGGGGTGGACGTCGGCCGCCACCGCCCGCAACCCGGGCAAGCACAACGTCTTCAATTTCTACAAGACGACCGCCGGCGGCCTCGGGCGCGCGCCGGTCACGCTGGCCGATCTTCGCAGCCCGCGCGTGTGGGACATCGCCGCGCAGCATGGGCTCAAGAGCTGCGTCCTCCACATGCCGCTCACGTATCCGCCGCGCGCCGCCGGGGGCGTGATGATCTCCGGGATCATGACGCCGAAGGGCGCCGAGGACTTCGTCGCCCCACCGGAGCTGAAGGCGACGCTGGCGGCTCGCATCCCCGGGTACCGGCTCGAGGTCGACGAGAGCGTGCTCAAGCATGGCGACCTCGAGACCTTCCGTCGCGACGCCTTCGACCTGCAGCGGGTGCAGACCGAGGAGACCCTCCACCTGCTCACGCACGAGGACTGGGATCTCTTCTGGGTGATGTTCCACACCCTCGACAAACTGCAGCACTTCTTCTGGCGCTACATGGACCGCCAGCACCCCGCGCATCCGGGCGCCGGACCCTTCGAGCACGTGATCCGGGATTTCCACGCCGCGCTCGACACGTCGCTCGCGCGCTTCCTCGAGCACCTGCCCGCGGACACGTCGGTCGTGGTGCTGTCCGACCACGGCTCGGCGCCGCTGCACACCTATTTCTGCGTCATGAACTGGCTCGTCTCCGCGGGGTTCCAGACGCTCCACCCGGAGGGCGCGGCGCAGCGCGGCCTGGCGGCTGCCGGGGTCGACGCGCGCGCGCTCGTGCGACGTATGAAGCGCATGGGTCTCGGATGGGTGCCGCGCCTCGTGCCGCGCGGGCTCAAGCGCCAGGTGCCGCAAGCGCTCACCTCGTTCAACAAGGTCGCGGACCGCGTCGACTGGAGTCGGACCCGCGCCTACTGCCCCTCGGCACCCGGCGGCGGCCTCTTCGTCAATCTCCGCGGGCGCGAGCCCCACGGCATCGTGCAACCTGGACGAGAATACGAGGCCGTGTGCGAGGAGCTGCGGGAGCGTCTGCTCGCCTATCGTGATCCGCGCACGGGCGAGGCCGTCGTCACCGCGGTGCACCGCCGTGACGAGGTGTATCGCGGGCCATACTGCGACGAGGGTCCCGACCTGCTGCTCGAGACGGGTCGGACCGTGTGCATGGTCGAAGGGCTGGGACGGGCGCCGCTCATGCCGGCCGGGTCGGGGCCCGAGGAGCGGACCGGGAATCACGCGCGTGACGGCATCCTCGTCTTGCACGGCCCCGACGTCCGGGCGGGCGAAACCCTTCCGCTCGCGGCGATCGAGGACGTCGGCGCGACGGTGCTGCACCTGCTCGGGCTTCCGGTCGACGCCGACATGGACGGCCGTGTGCTCACCGAGGCCCTCCGACCGGAGGCGGTCGCGCGTCATCCGGTGGTAGTGGCCGACGCACCCTACGCGGTCGAGCAGAACGGCCATCGCTTCTCGGCCGACGAGGAGGCGCGCATCCAGGACATGCTCGAAGGGCTGGGCTACGTATGACGCCGCGCGCGGCCGTCTTCTGTCTGCACGACGTGGTGCCGCCCGAGGGTCTGGAGCACGTCCCGGCGACGCATCGCCCGTACGCCCTCGCGCCGGACGAGTTGCGGGCACTGCTGCTCGCCGCCCGCGACACCGGACGTCGTGCCGTACCCGCGGGGCAGGTGCCGGCGGAGCTGGGCGGCGCCTTCTACAGCCTCACCTTCGACGACGGCAGCGCCAGCGACTACACCGAGGCGTTCCCGGTGCTGAGCGAGCTGGGTCTGCGCGCCACGTTCTTCGTCGTACCGACGTTCGTCGAACGACCCGGCCACGTCACCTGGCAGCAGCTGCGGGAGATGGTCGCCGCCGGGATGGAGGTCGGCAGCCATTCCCTCACGCATCCGTTCGTGCACGAGCTCGATCGCACCGGCCTGGAGCGCGAGTTCGGCCAGTCGAAGGCCGAGCTCGAGGATCGGCTCGGGGTCGCGGTGACCAGCGCCTCGCTGCCGCGGGGGTGGGCGCCGCCGGACGTCGAGCCGCTGCTGGCGGAGCTGGGGTATCGCGTCTTCTGCACCAGTCGTGTCGGGTGGTGGTGCCCTGGCAACCGCGCCCTGGCGATGCCGCGCGTCGGCGTACGGCGTGGCATGCTGGTGGAGGACTTCGTCGCCATCGTCAACGCCGAGCGGCGCGCGCTCTGGGGGCTGCAGGCCGTCGACGTGGCCAAGACCGTGGCCAAGCGGTGGCTCGGCGCGGCCCGGTGGCAACGGGTGCGTGCGCCGTTGTTGGCGCTCCGCTACCGCGGGGGGCGCGCGTGAGCCGGCGGACGGTCATCTTCGGGCTCGACGGCGCGACGTTCGACGTGATCGATCCCTTGCTGGCCGCCGGGCGCATGCCGGCGCTCGCCGCGCTCATCGCGCGTGGCGTGAAGGCGCCGCTGCGGTCGACGGTGCCGCCCGTCTCGGCGCCCGCATGGGTGACGTTCCTCACCGGCAAGCACCCCGGGAAGCACGGCGTCTTCAACTTCCAGAATCTCGACGCCCGGCGCTATTCGGGGTTCAGCGAGACGCTCGTCAACTCGTCGTTCTTTCGCGGGACGACGCTCCTCGATCACGTCGGCGCCGCGGGCGGCATCCGGCAGCTGGCGTACCGCGTCCCGATGACGTTCCCGGCGTGGGACGTCCCGAACGCGATCGTGGTCTCCGGACCACCGGTGCCGGATCGGCGACGCGCCTACGCGCGGCCGGTGGCGGTCGAGACCGAGCTGGGCACCGTGAGCCCGCTCTCGCACGACGAGCTGAACACGGCGAAGCGCAACCGCGACGTCGACGCCGTCGACGGCTGCAACCGCTTCGAGCTCGACCTGCTGGAGCGCGTCGCCCGCGATCACCTCGGACGCGGCACCGAGCTGATGGTCGCTCTTCACCGGCATCCCGGACGGCCTGCACCACAACTTCTGGGCTTTCCATGATCCCGGCTCGCCACTGCACGAGCCCGATGCCCCGGCGAACCTGCGAACGCTGATCACGCGGTGGTACGTCGAGATCGATGCCGCCATCGGCCGCCTGCTCGCCGACCTCGACGACGATACCGCCGTGATGGTCATCTCGGATCACGGCGGCGGCCCGGCGCCGACGCGGCATCTCAACCTGAACGCCTTCCTGCGCGAGCGGGGCGACCTCGTGGCCGCCGGGCAGGGGCGGGCGCAGGTGGCGAGCGGGGTGCGCCGGCTGGTCGATCGCGCCCGCCAGCAGATCCCGATGCGGATGTGGCTCAAGCGCAACCTGCCGGAGCGGGCGCTCCGCCGCCTGCGCGGGCTGCGCAACGCCACGGCCGCGATCGCCTGGGAGCAGACGCGCGCCTATGCGATGCCGATCTACTATCCGATCACGGGCGTGTGGGTGAACCTGCGTGGGCGCCAACCCAAGGGAACCGTCGCGCCGGGCGCGGAGTACGAGGCGCTACGCGAAGAGCTCGCCGTCGCGCTGCGCGGGCTCCGCGACCCCGCGACGGGCGCCCCGCTGCTCGTCGGAGTCTGGCGCCGCGAGGAGGTCTACCAGGGATCGCATGCGGCGGACGCGCCCGACCTGATCATGCAGACGACGGCCGGGCTGCACGGCGGGTTCGATCTCGACCGCCTCGTCACCGACGTCCCGGTGGCGACGCTACGCGCGGTGAACGGCTCGCACACGCCCGAGGGCATCTTCGTCGCCGCCGGTGGCCCCTTCCGTCGCGGCGTGACGGTCGATGCCCCGAGCCTCGCGGACGTCCTGCCCACGGCGGTCCATCTCGTCGGCGGTACGCTCCCCGACGACCTCGACGGACGGGTGATCGACGCCGCGCTGGAACCCGCGTGGGTGGCGGCGCATCCGGTGCAGACGGGCGCGCATCAGGCCGGCCGCGACGGGCGCGAGGCGCTGTCTCAGGACGACGAGGCCGAGATGCGGAAATTCCTCCAGGGATTGGGGTACGTCGAATGACGCGACTCATGCCCTGGGCGGCGAAGCGGGCCCTCCACCACTCTGGTCTCCTCCATCTGGCGCGCCTCGCGCGGCAGCGGGTCCGCGCCCTCGTCCTGCGGTATCACGCCATCACGGAGGGACCCGAGGCCGTGACCTATGCCGGACCGGAGATATGCCTCCCGGTCGCGGCCTTCCGTCTCCAGGCCGCCTTTCTCCGCCGCGCCTACTCGGTGGTGTCGGTCGACGAGCTGGTGCATGCGGTCGTGCGGGGCGGGAAGCTGCCACCGCGGGCGGTCGCCATCACCTTCGACGACGGCTACGCGGACAACCACCACCTGGCGTTTCCGGTGCTCCGCCGCCTTGGCCTGGCGGCGACGGTGTACGTCGCAACCGGCACACTCGACGGCGGTCCGCCGCTGTGGATGGCGGCGCTCAGGACGCTCGTCCTGCATGCACGTGGCGAGCGGCTCGCGGTGCCGGGCGTCGAGTCCATCGTGCTCGGACCACTCGCGGAGCGTGGCGCGGCCGTCCGCACGCTCACCCGCGCGCTGGTGCCGTTGCCGGCGGCCGAGCGCGCCGCCTGCATCGCTGCGGCGGCGACGGGGGCGGGCGTCGATCTCGATGCGGCGCTCGCGGGTACGATGCTCAGCTGGGCCGAGGTGCGCGAACTGGCCCAGGCGGGATGGACGATCGGGGCGCACACCGTCAGCCACCTGAACGTGGCGCTGGCGCCCGGAGACGAGGCGGCGACCGAGATCGCCGCGTCGCGGGACGCGATCGCCGCACGTGTCGGCGCCCCCATCCTCCACTTCGCGTACACGAACACCGGCGGCTGGCACCGCTACTTCTCCACCGAGGCGGCGGCGGTGCTGCGGCGCCTGGGCTTCGCCTCGGGAGTGACGTCACAGCCAGGTGCCCTCCAGCCCGGCGCGAACGTCTACCTGCTGCCGCGGATCGGCGTGACGCCACGCCTCGCGCCCGTGGCGGACCTCGCCGCCGCACTCGAGCGACGGAGGCTGGCGGCCTAGCCATGTGCGGCATTGCCGGAGAGCTGCGCACGGAGATCGGCGCCCCTGCCAGCGCCGAGCGCGTGCGCGCGATGTGCGACGTGATGGTCCACCGCGGACCGGACGACTTCGGCACCTACCTCCAGGGCGAGGTCGGCCTCGGCATGAGGCGGCTGTCCATCGTCGACCTGGCCGGCGGGCATCAGCCGCTCGGGAACGAGGACGGCACCGTTCAGGTGGTCTGCAACGGCGAGATATACAACGCCCCGGCGTTGCAGGCCGAGCTGACGGCGCGGGGACACGTCCTCCGGACCCGCTCGGACGTCGAGGTGATCGCGCACTGCTACGAGGAGTTCGGCCCGGCCGCGGTGGAGCGGCTGGAGGGCATGTTCGCGTTCGCCCTCTGGGACGCACGCCAGAAGCGCCTGGTCCTCGGACGCGACCGCATCGGCATCAAGCCGCTCTACGTCACCGAATCCGATGGCCGCCTGCTGTTCGGGTCCGAAGCGAAGTGCCTGCTGGCCGGTGGCATGGAGCCACGGATCGACGCTCAGGCGCTGCACGACTATCTGACCCTGGGGTACGTGCCGGGGCCGAGCAGCATCTTCGCCGGCGCACGACAGCTCCCGCCGGGCCACGTCCTGATCGCCGAGCCTCGCGGAGACCGGTTCCGCGTGCGGATCGAGCGCTACTGGGAACTCCGCGGCCACATGGATGCACCGCGCGGGCTGCGCACCGAGGCCGACTGGAGCGCGGCGTTGTTGGACGAGCTCCGGGCCTCCGTCCAGAGCCATCTCATGGCCGACGTGCCCCTCGGCGTGTTCCTCTCGGGGGGGCTCGATTCGGGGACGATCGTCGCCCTGATGTCCGAACTGGGCGTACACCCGATCCGCACCTTCACCATCGGCTTCGAGGAGAAGAGCTTCAACGAAACCGCGCTGGCGCGGAAGGTGGCGCAGCGCTACGGCACCGAGCATCACGAGCTGATCGTGCGCCCCGACGCAGTGGCGCTGCTGCCGAAGCTGGTGCGCCATTTCGACGAGCCGTTCGCCGACTCGTCGGCGATTCCCGTCTACCATCTCTCCGAGCTGGCGAGGCGGCACGTGACCGTCGTCCTCTCGGGCGAGGGCGGCGACGAGATGCTCGGAGGATACGAGACGTACCGCGCGCGACGGATCGCGTCGCTCTACGCGCGCCTGCCGCGCGTCGTCGGCGCCGGCCTGGTGCCGGCGATGGTGCGACGCCTGCCGGTGTCCCACGCGCGCGTCAGCTTCGACTACAAGGCGAAGCGCTTCGTCACTGGCGCCTACCTGCCGGCGGCGGCGGCGCACCTCTGGTGGAAGACGATCCTGACCGAGGACGCGAAGCACGCGCTCTACGCCGACGCTGATGTGCCTCACGTCGCCCCCACGGTCCGGCTCTTCGAGAACGCCTACGGCGAGAGCGACGGCCGCGATCTCGATCGCCTGCAGTACGTGGACGGCACGATCTACCTGCCGAGCGACATCCTGGTGAAGGTCGATCGGATGAGCATGGCGCACTCGCTCGAGGCGCGGGTCCCGATGTTGGATCGCAGAATGATGGAGTTCTCACGCAGCATCCCCGCATCGCTGCGGCTGCGGGGACTGACGACGAAGTATCTGCTGCGCCGCGCGATGGCGGGACGGCTGCCGGCCGAGGTGTTGGGAGGGAAGAAGCGCGGCTTCAACGTCCCGATGCCGTCGTGGATCAGCGGGGGCATGCGCGACTTCACCCGCGACGCGCTGTCACCGGCACGGCTGGCGCGGCAGGGGCTGTTCGATCCGGCGGGCGTCGGGCGCATGGTCGACGAGCACCTTTCACAGACGGCGGACCACAGCCGACCGATCTGGACGCTGCTCGTCCTGTCGGTCTGGCAGGACGAGATCCTGAATGGCGTGCGACCCGCCGCGCGGGCGTGCGCGTGAGTCATCATGGGGCAACGGAAAGGGAAGACGCGATGACCGCGCTCGAAGCGAAGCGCATCGAGATGCGGGCGCCGCGCCCCCCGCAGCGCGACCTCAGCCTCCGGCCCGACGGCGCGTGGGGACGCTGGTGGCAGATCGTGGTCGCGGCCCTCGGCCTGGTGCTGCTGGCGCCGGTGAGCATTCTCATCGCCGTCGCCATCAAGCTCACCAGCCGGGGCCCGGTGCTCTACAGCGGGACGCGTATCGGGCGCGACATGCAGCCGTTCACGATCCACAAGTTCCGGACGCTCTTCACCGACGCCGAGCAGCGCATCGGGGGACGGCTCCTCACGTCGGGCGACACGCTGTACACGCCGATCGGCCGCTTCCTCCGCCGCGCCAAGCTCGACGAGATTCCGCAGCTCTGGAACGTCGTCCGCGGCGACATGAACCTGGTGGGACCCCGCCCCGTCCGCCCGGTCTTCCTGGTGACGGCGATGCGCGACATCGCGAACTATGCGGCGCGTTTCACCGTCCGGCCCGGCATGACCGGCCTCGCCCAGCTCCGTGGCGGCTATTTCACAGACCCGCGGGACAAGCTCCGCTACGACGTCCTGTACATCCGCAACCGCGGCGTCCTGATCGACGTCAAGCTGGTGCTGGCCACCTTCGTCAAGCTGCTCAACCGTTGGCTGACGCTCGGCCTGCTCCTGGCGCTCATCTTCCTCGGCGCGACGTTCGTGCCGGCGATCTTCCGCGCCCCATTCGAAGTCGCTCTCGGGGGCTTTCACTTCTCCCCATTCGAGGCGATCGGCCTGCTCGTGGCGGCGGTGGCGTTGCTGCAGCAGATTCCCAGCCACCGCCTCTATCTGTACCGGACGCCGACCAACCTGCCGATGTTCTGCTTCGGCCTGTTCCTGGTCGTGAGCGGCGTCGCGGGCGGCGACCTGGTGCCGCGCCTCCGTGACCTGTCGTACTACACGGCCTCGGGCTTCGTCCTCTACTTCCTGGTGGTCAGCGGTGACATGAGCCCCGGCTTCGCCCGGCGGGCGACCCGGCTGGTGGCGTTGACGGCCGTGGCGGTGGCGATCGTCGGTCTGGTCGAGCTGGTCGCGCACACGCACGGAGCGGTCGGCGGCGAGGCCAGCCGACGCATCGGGTCGACGCTCGGCAGCCCGGTCGCCCTGTCGGCGTACCTGGTCCTGGGCCTGCCCCTCGTCTTCCTCGAGCTCACCTGCGCGGAGGGACGCGAGGAGCGCGAGTTCTGGCTCATCAGCACCACGCTGGTCGTGGTGGCGGTCCTGCTGACGCAGACGCGGACGGGACTCCTCGCTCTGTGGCTCACGGGTGCCGTCTTCAGCTGGCGCATCTCCGGGCGCGCGTTCCGGTTGTTCGTCGGCGCGGCGCTCGGATTCCTCGCGATCCTGGTGTTCACCGGCGCGCTCCGGCTCTCGCCGACCGATCTGCAGGCCGAATGGACCCGGCGGACGGCGGTGACCGTCGAGACGCTCACCACCGAGCTGGCGTCGCCTCGCGGCCTGGTCGGCTCCGCGCCGGGGAAGGGTGCCTACACCGTCGTGCAGGTCGAGAACGGCCCGGACGGTCCGCAGCGCGTGCACAACGAGAACATGCATCTGACGCTGCTCGTGCGCACCGGCCTGATCGGGTGGACGCTCATGATGTGGATCATCAGCGCCGCCCTGCTCGGGATATATCGGGCGAGCTGGGGCGTCACCGACCGGCGCCTCGAGCTGACGCTCTGGGCGGTGTTCTCCTCGGGGATGGGCTTCCTGCTGTCGATGGCCAACTTCAACGCCTTCTACAATCCGACGATCCAGATCGTCTTCTGGGGACTCCTCGGTCTCGGCATGGCGATCGCGACGCATCTCAACGGCCGCCGGCCGACCTTCAACGTCATCTATCGCTTCGGCCAAGGAGACTGACCGTGCCCACCCATCCCAACGGTACCCCGCCGCGCGAATCGCAGTCGGCGCACGGCCTCGGTCGCGTCACATCGATGGCGCGCTGGCTCGCGCGTCGCCGGCAGCCGGCGTCTGCCGGACGGCGCCTGTCGGTGGTGATGCCGGTCTACAACGCCGAGTCGACGCTGCCGGAGTGCCTGGAGCGGGTGTTCCAATCGACCTGGCGCGATTTCGAGATGGTCCTCGTCGACGACGGGTCGACCGATCGGACGCGCGAGATCGCCAACCGCTTCCCGGCGCGGATCGTGCCCACCTCGGGCCGTGTCGGTCCCGCCGCGGCGCGGAATCTGGGGGCGCGGGTGGCGGAAGGTGAGGTCCTCTTCTTCATCGACTCCGACGTGATGCTGCGTCCCGACAGCATCGCCCGGCTGATGGCCCGCTTCGACGCCGAGGACGAGGTCGACGGCCTGATCGGCGTGCAGGCGGCGCACATGCGCCACCGCAACCTGCCGAGCCAGTACAAGAACCTGTGGATGCGCTGGACCTATCTCCGCTGTGCGGGGAACGTCCCGCTCTTCTATACCACCGCCGCAGCCATCAAGCGGGAGGCCTTCCTCCGGGCCGGTGGCTTCGACCACGGGTACGCGACGCCCAACGTGGAGGACACGGCGTTCGGACAGAAGCTCAAGCGACTCGGGGTGCGGGTCCAGGTGCAGCCCGACCTCGAGGTGGAGCACGTCAAGCACTATTCGTTGCGTGCCATGTTGCAGACGGACTTCATGCGGGCGGTCAGCCTGACGCGTCTCAAGCTGCGGCACCGCCGGGATCTGGTCGACAACAACACGTCGGTGCCGGGGGGCTATGTCCTCAGCATCCCGCTGATGCTGTGCGCCACGCTGACCCTCGTCGTCGCGCTGGTCGTCGGGCAGCCGGTCGTCGGCGGGATCGGGCTCATCGGCTTGGGTGCCGTCACGGTGCTCAATCGCGAGTTCCTCGCCGAGATCGCCCGGACCGAAGGATTCGCCATGGCGCTCGGGGCCGTGCCTTTGTTATGGCTCGAGCTGCTCGTCGCCGGCGTCGGGGCCGCCGTCGGCGTGGCCGGGTACCTGCTCGGCCGTCGTTACTAGGACTCAGGTCGCGTCACCGGAGGGAGCTGATGGGGTACCTCGACTATCTGCAGCACGGAAAGAAGATGTTCTTCAAGACGGGGCGAGCTCCCCGTGTACCTGGTGTACTTCATCACCGACGCCTGCAACGCGAAGTGCAAGCACTGTCTCCTGGCCGACGGCGCGCATCCCGGGTGGGAAGAGCCGTCGATGGCCTACCGCAAGCAGGAGCTGTCGCTCGAGGAGATCGACAAGGTCACGACCAGCATCGGCAAGGGAAGCCTGATGTTCCTGCTGCCGACCGGCGGCGAGCCCTTCCTCCGCAAGGACATCGGCGAGATCGTCAAGATCTTCCACAAGAACACCGGCGTGCGGAACGTCGGCATCCCGACCAACGGCAGCACCACGGCGCGCACGGTGAAGATCGTCAAGGACCTGGTGGAGACCTGCCCGGACCTCGATCTCCACATCGACGTCTCCCTCGACGGCGTCGGCGAGCTGCACGACGAGATCCGCGTGTTCCCCGGGCTCTTCAAGCGCTCGATCGAGACCTACAAGGCGCTGCGCGACGTCGAGAAGCACTACAAGAACTTCAGCGTCCAGGTGGAGACGACGGTCTCCAAGCACAACGAGGACGTGCTGCTCGAGAACTACGAGTGGTTCCGCAAGAACCTCGACGTCGACACCGTCTTCACGCTGCTCACGCGCGGCAGCCCGAAGGAGTCGCTGGCCAAGTTCTTCGACGTCGAGAAGTACCAGGAGTACGCCGATCACATGGAGAAGGAGTACAAGTCGGGCTCGCTCTCCGGCTACGACCACTTCCCGTTCGCCGACTTCATCAACGCGAAGCGCATCGTCCGGCACAACCTGATCGCCAAGATCGCGCGCGACGAACGAGTACCAGATCCCGTGCTACGCCGGGAACCTGGGCGGCGCGATGTTCGCCAACGGCGACGTCTACCCCTGCGAGCTCCTGATCGACCGCAAGCTCGGGAACGTGCGCGAGAACGACTACGACTTCAAGAAGATCTGGTTCAGCCCGAAGGCGGACGAGACGCGGAAGTTCATCCGCGACTCGAAGTGCTTCTGCACGTACGAGTGCTTCCTCACCATCAACATCCTGTTCAACCCGCGCATGATGCCGGCGGTCCTGAAGGAGTGGTCGAGCCTCAAGCTGCGCAAGGCGTGGCGGCGGCTCACCGGCCGGCAGCCCGCGAGAGCCACGATCGGCACGTGCGGCACGGCCCCGGCGAAGCCGGCGGCGGTGGACGCGTAGGAGGATCGTCAATGTATCGCGGCAAGCGCATCTCGGTCGTCATCCCCTGCCACAACGAGGAAGAGGGCATCCGCGCGGTGATCGCGCAGATGCCGCCCATCGTCGACGAGGTCCTGGTCGTCGACAACGCGTCGACCGACCGCACCACGGCGGTGGCCGAAGAGGTCGGGGCGCGCGTGGTCTACGAGGGGCGCAAGGGCTACGGCCGCGCCTACAAGACGGGCTTCGCGAACGCGCGGGGCGACATCATCGTCACCATGGACGGCGACGGCACCTATCCGCCGGACTCGATCCCGCTCCTGCTGCACGTGATGTTCGAGGAGAAGATCGACTTCATGACCGCGTCGCGGTGGCGGTCACGCAGCGGCAAGAACAAGAGCGCGATCCGACTGCTCGGCAACGCGGTCCTGTCGGCGGCGACGATGGCGCTCTTCTTCCGCTACCTGTGGGACTCGCAGTCCGGCATGTGGGTGTTCCGCCGCGACAAGCTTCCGCTGTTCCAGCCGCGCAGCGACACCATGGCGCTGTCGGAAGAGATCAAGATCCTGGCGTTCACCAACCCGGACCTGCGCTGCCTCGAGATGCCGATCTACTACGGCGAGCGGATCGGCGAGAGCAAGCTCAACATCTGGAAGGACGGCTTCGGCAACCTGTTCTTCCTCGCGAAGATGCGTGCGACTCTCGGAAGGCGGCGGCGCGCCGCACGGGTGATGGCGTTCCCGGCGCCCGAGCCGGAAGCCGCCGAAGAGCGTCGGGCGCGGCAGGCGCCGTAGCCCAGATGGGTCTGCCCCTGGCGCACGCCGCCGGCGGATATCTGGCGTACGAAGCCGTTCGTCCGGTCGGGCGCCACCGCTGGGCGCTGCTCGGTCTCGCGGTGGTGGCGGCGAGCGCGCCGGACGTCGACTTCGTTCCCGGGCTCCTGCTCGGTCATCCGGACGCGTTTCACCGTGGCGTGACCCACACGCTCGTCGCGGCTGCGGCAGTCGGACTCGCGGCGGCGCTGGTCGCGCGCGCGTGCGGCCCGGGTGTGCGGCGGCTGCGAGTCGGGCGCCTTGTCGGGCTCGCGTGGATGAGCCACCTGGTGGTCGACCTGCTGACGGTAGACACCGGAGCGCTCGCCGGCATTCCGGTATTCTGGCCGCTCAGCCGCAGCACCTGGATCTCGTCCACCCCGGTGTTCGGGGAGATCACCCGTCCGTCGGGAGCGCGGGACTTCTTCTCGATACTCGTCGGCCCGGGCGGTGTCACCGTCTGGCTGACCGAGGCCGCGGTGTTGCTCACCGCCGTTGCGGGAGTGCACGTGGCGCGCGGGCTGTGGGATCTGCTCGCCGGGCCGGACGAGGACGTGGCACCCGAGCCGTGATCTGGGGCGTCGTCTACGTCGTCCTGGTCGGCGTCCTCCTCGTGCGTGTGCGAACCTCCGAGGCCGGGGTGCCGGACCCGGTGTTCGCTCAGCCCGACGAGCCGGTGTGGCTGGTCCACTTGCACCACGGCATCTTCCTCGTGCTGCTGGTGGGGGCTCCGCTCGAAGCGGCGATCGCCGGCGGTCGGGCGCACTGGCGCCTCCTCGGCGCCACGGCGTTCGCCCTCGGGGTCGCCGCCTATCGGCTCGGCGGCGTGGTCCTGGGCGACGCGCTCTCGCCGCTCATCGAACCGCGACCCGGCGTCGGACTGGTGACGCGGGGCCCCTATCGGTGGCTCCGCCATCCGATGTATCTCGGCCAGGCACTGATCGCCGTCGGCGCGCCGCTCACCCTCGGCTGCCGCTGGATGCTGGCGGTGTCGGTGGTGGCGGTCGTCATCCTGCTGGGGCGGATGCTGCTCGAAGAGCACGCCCTGGCGCGAACGTTCCCCGAATACGCACGCTATGCTGCAGAGACCAAGCGCATCGTTCCGTTCGTCTATTGAGCCGGTGACCCCGGTGGCGAGTGGCGTTCCCGTCCCGCGGACCCGGCGGCACGGTGCGGTCCTCTTCGCCCGCATCGCGCTCGTGGTCTGGGCGGTGGTCGTCTACGTCGCCTACGTGATCGACCAGCTGCCCCGCGTGTCCGGGCTCGAAGGCCCGCGATGATCGACGTCCTCGTCCTAGGGGTGCTGCTGGCGGCGGCGACCGCGGGTGGCCTGGCGCTACTACGGGCACTACGGGCGTTGCCCGCCGACGCAGCCGACCACCTCCTGGCGGGGGCGGCGGCAGGGCTCGGGCTCGCCGGGGCCAGCGGACTCCTCTTGGCGGCGCTCGGCGCCCTGCGGCCGTGGGCGATCGTGGGGCTGGGACTGGCGGCGTTGGCGATGGGCGGAGCGGCCCTGGCACCGGCCGTGCGCGCGGCATGGCCACGGGTCGATCGCGCTCCACGGGCGGTGCTCGGGCTGTGCGCGCTGGTGCTCGCCGCGGCGGCGGTCACGATGTTCGCGCCGCCGGTCGGCGGGGACCAGACGAAGTACCAGCTCGTCTACCCGCGCCTGTATGCCGCCGCCGGCGGCCTCGTGCCGACGCCGTGGAGCTTCTGGGGGCAGATGCAGTACCTCCAGAACTTCGTCTTCGCCCTCGCGTTCGCGCTGCGGGGCGACGTCCTCGCACGGTTGCTGAACGGGACGTTCGGCGTCCTGGCGACGCTGGCCCTCGCGAGCCTCGCGCGGCGTCACCTCGGGCGCGGCAGCGGAGTCGCCGTCGGCGTGATCTTCTTCACTCTCCCGATCACGTGGTCGTTGATGACGCGCGCGGGTTCCGACCTGCCGGTGATCCTGTACACGGCGCTCGCGCTGAGCGCAGTGCTCGACTGGGGGACCACCCGGGCGACCGGCGACGTCGTCCGCGCCGGTCTGATGGCCGGCTTCGCCGCGGGCTGCAAGGTCATGGCGTTGCTCACGCCGGCGCTCGTGGGCATCGCGCTGCTCGTGCTCCTCGCCCGAACGTCGGTCCGGACTGGCAGCGCGCTACGAACGGCGCTGATCTTCGGCGTCGTCGCCCTGGCGGCGATGTCGCCGTGGCCCGTGCGCAATGCGATCGAGACGGGCAACCCCATCTATCCGTTCGGCTATGGTCTGTTCGGCGGACGCCACTGGAGCGCCGAAGCAGGTGCCTACCTCGACGACTACTATCGGACGTACCAGACGACGTGGGCCGTGCGGCGCGAGGCGGCGGCGCCCTACCAGGGACTCCAGCTGGTCCGCTTCCCATGGGACGTGACGATGCACCCCGAGTCCTTCGAAAAGGGCGCGCGCCAGAGTCTGGACGTCGGACCGTTCGTGCTCGCCTTCGCTCCCGCGGTGCTGCTGCTCGCGCGGGGGACGGCGGCGCGGCTGGTGGGAGCGGTCGGCCTCGCTTACTTCGCGGTGATCGCCGCCGCCGCGTGGCCGCATCCGCGCTACGTCCTCCCCGGGGTCGTGCTGCTGCTCGCCGCGAGCGTGCCCGCCGTCTCGAGACTCGTCGGGCGGCGATGGGTCGCGGCCGTCGTGGCGATCACCCTCGCGGTGAATCTCGGCGTCACGACCCGGCTACTCCACCCGTTGTGGCCGGATCAGCTGCGCGTCGCCACCGGGCGGATGACGTCGGCCGCCTTCCTGCGCAAGCACTCGGACCGCTGGGTGTTCTGGGAACGCGCCAACCAGGCGATGCCGGTGGGCGCCCGCGTGCTGGTGCTGGAGAAGATTCCGCACCCGTACTACATCGAGCACCCCTACGTGCTCGCGAGCTACCTCGAGCAGGACCTCGTCGACTACCGGACGCTCGACACCCCCGACGCACTGGCGGGGGCCGCGCGACTGCTCGGTGTGAGCTACGTGGCGGTCGACATGGCCGGGCTCGAGGCCGCCGGTGATCCGTTCGAGGCGCGCGTAGCGGCGCTGTGGCGGGCCTTCCTGGCGGAACAGTGCGAGGTGGTGCTGCGCGCCGGCGGCTTCGGGCTCTATGCCATCCGCACGCCGACTGGGCTCGCCCGGGGGGAGGGCGGCGGGCGTGGCTGAGACCCGGGTCGACGGACGCCTGGTGCGCGACGCGGCCCGCGTCTTCGGGTCGAACATCGGCATGACGGTCGTCGGGGTGGTGACCGGCGTGATCGTCGCGCGTACCCTCGGTCCGCACGATCGCGGGCTCTTCCAGCTCCTGACCCTGCTCCCCGTCACCCTCGCGAACTTCGTCAAGCTGGGCATTCCGCAGGCGAACGTCTACTTCATGCGTCGCCGGGGGGCGTCGGCGTCCGACGTCGCGTCGAACTCGGTGTGGCTGGCCGTCGTGCTCGGCGGACTGCTCGCGGTCGGGTGCTGGATCGCCCGCGACTGGCTGCTCGAGCGCTTCCTGAAGGGCGCACCGCTGGTGACGCTGCCCCCGGTGCTGGCCCTCCTGCCGTTCGTGGTCCTGCAGGCGTTCCTGCTCGGTGTCCTCCAGGCCCAGGAGCGGTTTCGCGAGTACAGTCTGCAGCAGGTCGCGCCCACCGTGCTCGGTCTGGTCGGCATGGTCGTGGCGCTCCTCTGGTTGCGCGCCGGCCTCGTCGGCGCGGTGCTGACGCAGACGGCGATCGTCGCCGGCGTGACGGTGTGGCTCGTGGTGCGCGTGAACCGGATCGCGCCGCTGCGCGCCCGCTGGCAGCCAGCGCTCGTGCGCGGGATGATCGGATTCGGGACCAAGTCCTGGCTGCAGACCCTGGCATCGACGCTCCATTTCCGCATCGACCAGTACATGATCGCCTACCTGCTCGACCCGACACAGGTCGGCTTCTACGCGATCGCGGTGAACCTGACGAACCTCCTGCTGCGCATTCCCGACGCCACCGGGACGGTCCTCTTCCCGCGACTCGCCGGCGCCAGCGAGCGGGACGCGCACGAGGCGACCGCCCGGGTGTGCCGGACGACGCTGTTCGTCACGACAGCGGCCGGCATCGGCTACGCGATCGCGGGGCCGATCGCGATCCGCCTCCTCTACGGTGCCCGCTTCGAGTCGTCCATCCGCCCGCTCCAGCTCATGCTGCCGGGCATCGTGATGATCTCCCTCTACCTGATCCTCAGCCGCAACTTCACCAGCCGCAATCGCCAGCAGGTGAACCTGGTGGCGGCGTTCTCCGCGCTGGCGATCAACGTCGGTTGCAACTGGTTCCTGATTCCGCGCTGGGGCATCAGCGGGGCGGCGATCTCGACCGCGATTTCGTACTCGGTCGCCGCCTGCATCCTCCTGGTCGTCTTCGTGCGGGAATCCGGCTACGGCGTCGCTGACACCTTGATCGTGCGCCGGACTGACGTGGCCGGTCTGTGGCGGTTCGTGACGCAGCGGTGGGCGGCGAAGCGGCGCGGCGGCGCCGGGGCGTTGCGGGCCCGGACGATTCCCGATACAGCCCCGGATCGCCGTTCGTCCCCCCGCCAGGCCTGACAGATGCGCACCGTCGCCGTCGACATCCTCACGGGCTTCCTCGGGAGCGGAAAGACCACGCTGCTGCGCCACGTGCTCGACCACGGCCTCAAGGGCAAGCGCGTTGCCGTCATCATGAACGAGATCGGCGAGATCGGCATCGACGGTACGGTGGTGACGGGGCTCTCCAACGTCGAGCGCATGGTCGAGCTGTCGAGCGGCTGCATCTGCTGCACGATCGAGGACTACAAGTTCGACCTGGCGATCCAGGAGATCCTCGACACGGCGAAGCCGCACCTCGTCATCATCGAATCGACGGGTCTGGCCGATCCGGAGCCGCTCGCGTATCGCGTCAAGGCGGCCGGGCTCGGCCTCGACGCCGTGATCACGGTGGTCGACGCCGCCAACGTGGATCGGCATCTGGGCGAGACCGAGGTCGCCCGGGCGCAGGTGGCGGCGGCCGATTTCCTGGTCGTCAACAAGCTCGATCTGGTTCCCGAGGCTGCCGTCACGAAGCTCGAGAAGCGGCTCGCCCGCATGAATCCGCGGGCGGAGCGCTTCCGAACCGTCCGCGGGGCGATCGAGAGCGACGTCCTGTTCGCGACCGGCGTGGCCACCTACCGCGAGCTGGCGCGCCAGGCGTCGGATCACGTCCACGTGGACGGCATCGGCAGCTTCGTCTTCCGTTCACGGTCCCCACTGGATCAGGACCGGTTCGAACGCCTGCTCGCGCCGGCTGCCGTCGGACGTGCTGCGTGCCAAGGGTATCGTCCGATTCGCCGGACGCGACTGGTAGCTGCCTGTTCAACTTCACCTGCGGCCGGCACGAGCTCACCTGGCTCAAGCTGCCCGAAGACACCGAAACCCAGGCCGTGTTCATCGGCCGACACCTGGACCGCCATCGCCCGCGGCGTGCTGGCGGACGCTCGCCGCGTGCGAGATCACCGTGTGAGAGGAGTAGCGACCATGGCTGACCGCCGACCCGACACGGCGCCCACCCCGCCGCCCACCCCACCGACCGACTCGTCCTACACGGACGAGGAGGAGGCCGAGGTCCAGAAGCGGCTCGAGGACCTGGGCTACGTGGAGTGACCTGATGCAGAATCTCATCGACAAGATCCGCCGACGCGAGGCCCGCTGCGGGGTGATCGGCCTCGGCTACGTCGGACTCCCGCTCGCGCTGGAGTTCGCGCGCGCCGGTTTCCACACCACGGGCATCGACGTCGACAAGCGGAAGATCGAGGCGATCCTCGCCGGTCGATCCTACATCGTCGACCTCGATGACGCGGAGATCGCCGAGCAGGTGCGCGCGGGGCATCTGGCCGCCACCGACGACTTCACCGTGATTCGCGACCTCGACACCATCAACATCTGCGTGCCGACGCCGCTGCGCAAGACGAAGGACCCGGACCTCACCTACGTCGTGGCGGCGGTCACCGAGATCGCCAAGTACGTCCGGCCCGGCCAGCTGGTCATCCTCGAGAGCACGACCTATCCCGGCACGACCGAAGAGGTCGTCCTGCCCGCGCTCGAGGCGGCGGGGCTGACCGTGGGGAAGGACATCGCGCTGGCGTTCTCCCCGGAGCGCATCGATCCGGGCAACAAGCAGTTCAACACGCGCAACATCCCGAAGGTCGTCGGCGGCGTGACCCCGCAGTGCACGGAGGTCGCGGCGTGCCTCTACGCGCAGCGCATCGAGACCGTCGTGCCGGTGTCGTCGACGCGGGTCGCCGAGATGGTGAAGCTGCTCGAGAACACCTTCCGCAGCGTCAACATCGGCCTGGTGAACGAGATCGCGCTCATCTGCAACGCGCTGGGCATCGACGTGTGGGAGGTCATCGAGGCGGCCAAGACGAAGCCGTTCGGCTTCATGCCCTTCTACCCGGGCCCGGGGCTCGGCGGGCACTGCATCCCGATCGATCCCTTCTACCTCTCGTGGAAGGCGAAGATGAACGGCTTCGAGACGCGCTTCATCGAGCTCGCGGGGTACATCAACGAGAGCATGCCGCGCTTCGTCGTCGAGCGCATCACCGAGGCGCTCAACCGGCATTCGAAGAGCGTGCGCGGGTCCCGGGTGCACGTCCTGGGCGTCGCCTACAAGCGCGGGGTGAACGACATCCGCGAGTCGCCGGCGCTGAACGTGATGAAGATGCTCGACGACAAGGGCGCCGTGCTCTCCTACAGCGATCCATACATTCCCGCGATCCGTGAGGAGGGGTTCTCGCTCGACGCCCTCCCGCTCGGGAACGGCACGCTCGCCGGCATCGACTGCGTCGTGGTGCTCACCGACCATCCCGAGTTCGACTATCGGGCGCTGGCGGAGACGGCACCGCTGATCGTGGATACCCGTAACGCCCTCAAGGGCTTCAAGGGTCCGAACATCATCCGGCTCTAGGAGGCGACGTGAACCTGAAACGCCTCATCCTGCTCGAGTATCGCAAGGTGTACGACGCGGCCCCGGACGCGCCGTATCTCCACGCCCGGGACGGCCTCCCGGGGCGGCTCGGGCGGGAGTTCGCGGAGCTCGAGCCGCACGTGCGTGAGCTGGAGCAGGGCCGCTTCCTGCACTGGAAGGCACAGAACCTCTACAAGCTCTCGCCCCGAGGACTGAAGGTGACGGGAGACCCAGCCGAACTCGACCTCGAGTTTCCGGAAGCCTGAGGAGACGGGGAACGCGCATGCGAAGTCGGAATGTTGGCGCCGGGATCGCGGCCGGTATCCTGGCAGGCGCCCTGGTGGGCGTCGTCGAGGCGGTCGTGGCGTGGGCGCACGCGCACGGGGCCGGCGAGCTGCCCGCGATCGGCTGGGCGCTGGCGGTGTACGGCCTCGTCGGCGGCCTCGTGGGTCTCGGTCTGGGACTCGTGGCGGCGGTGGTCGGCGGCAGACGGCTACGCGCTCGGCTTCGCCGGAACCCTCGCGAGTCTCGGCTTCGTCGTCGGCGCGCTTTCGTATCGTCCGCGACGTCTTCATGGAGCAGCTGCCGCGCGGACCGCTGCCGACCGCCGTCCAGGCGGCGGCGCTCGTGGCGACGCTGGTGGTCGCCGCGCTCGTGTGGTCGCGCCTTCGCGGCGTGACGCTGCGGGGGCGGGCCCTCACCCGACCGGCGGTCGCCGCGGCGCTGGTGGCCGTCCTGGCGGCGGTGTGGACGGGGGGCGCGCGGCTCGATGCCGGCCGCGCCGGCGCTGGCCGCCTCCGGCGGCGGGTCACGCGGCCGTGGGCGTACCGAACGTGATCCTGATCGGTGTCGACACGCTGCGCGCCGACCATCTCTCGAGCTACGGATACACCGCGCAACGCCACCCCGCGAATCGATGCGCCTGGCGGCGGACGGCGTCCGCTACGCGAAGGCGTTCGCGCAGGCCTCGTGGACCCGCCCCTCGTTCGCCACGATCTTCACCGGCCTGTATCCGTCCTCGCACGGCGCGGTGCACAAGGCCGACGCGCTGCCCTCCGGCGTCGAGACGGTCGCCGAAGCGCTCGCTGCCGCCGGCTACACCACGGCCGGGATCGCCAACAACGCCAACATCTCGCCGGCCTTCAATTTCGGACAGGGCTTCCAGGAGTACCGCTACCTCGCGCCCGATCTGTTCTTCTTCGCACCGGAGGCGGCGGCGCAGCTGACGCTGTACGGCGGGCTCCGCCTGGTGCGCGAGCGGTTCGTGGCGCGATCGGTCGACGTCCACAACTACTACGCACCGGCCGAGACGGTCACCGCCGACGCGCTGGCGTGGCTCGACGGGGCGAGCGCCAAGCAGCGTCCCTTCTTCCTGTTCCTGCACTACATGGATCCGCACGACCCGTACTTCGTCCACCCGTTCAACGGCGAGGGCTACGCCCGGGTCGCGAATCCGAATCCACAGCCGGGGGTCGCGGACACATACCGGCGCCTGTACGACGGCGAGATCACCTACCTCGACGAGCAGCTCGGCGTCCTGATCGACGGCTTGCGACAGCGTGGCCTGTACGACGGAACGCTGATCGTCCTCACCGGGGATCACGGCGAGGAATTCCAGGAGCACGGCGGATGGTGGCACGGCACGACGCTGTACGACGAGCAGACCCACGTCCCGCTCATCATCAAGCCGCCGCTCGGCGGCGCCCGCGGTCGTGTCGTCGACGAGCTGGCGATGAGCCTGGACATCGCGCCGACGATCCTCGCCGCCGCGGGCACCCGAGTGCCGGCGGTGATGCAGGGACACGCGCTGCCGCTCGACGAGCGGCGCCGTGCCGACGCACGACCGGGTGTTCGCCGAGGAGGACCTCGAGGGCAACGTCCTGCAGGCGGTGCGCACGCCGGACTGGAAGCTGATCACGGCGAATCCGGGCAACCCGCGCGGGCTCCGGCCGGAGGAGCTGTACGACGTGGGGAAGGACGCGCGCGAGCAGCACGACCTGGCCACGTCCGACGCCGGCCAGCTGGAGACCATGCGAGCAGCGCTCGGGCGCGCGACGATCGAGGCGCGGGCGCACGCCGGCGCGGCGCAGCAGACGGACGTCGACAGCGTCACGCAGGAGCGGCTGCGCGCCCTCGGCTACGTGAACTGAGCACGACACCGGCATGACGGCCCCCCAGACGAGCCCCGGGTCCCCCCTCGTGATCATCGGACTCGACGGGGCGACGCTCGATCTGGTCGAGCCGTGGGTGCGTCGCGGGCGCCTGCCGCACCTCGCGGCCCTGATGGCGCGCGGCGCCTGGGGCACGCTCCGGTCGACGGTGCCCGCGGCGACGTTTCCCGCGTGGACGTCGCTGGTGACGGGCGTCAATCCGGGGCGGCACGGCGTGCTCGACTTCACTCGGAGAACCCCGGGCAGCTGGCACCTCGAGTTCACGAACCGGACGCACCGGCGCGTGCCCGCCCTGTGGAATCGCCTCGGCGCTGCCGGACGCCGCGTCGCCGTGCTGACGGTGCCCGGTACGTACCCGCCCGAGGCGATCGATGGGGTCATGGTGAGCGGCTGGGACAGTCCGCTGGCGACCGGAATCGACGGGTCGTTCGTGCATCCAGCGACGCTCTGGCCAGAGATTCGCAGCAGCGTCGGCCGGTTGCCGTTCGCCGACTTCCAGGAGATCGCGACCGGGCCGGGCTGGCATGCGACCGCCCTCGAGCGGCTGCTCGACGGCGTGGTGCGCCGCGCCCGACTCGCGACGTGGCTGCTCGCGCGCGAGCGCTTCGATGCCATGATGGTCGTGTTCGGCGAGTCCGACACCGTCGCGCATCACTTCTGGCGCTTCCACGATCGATCGTCTCCGCGCTGGGAGGCGAGCCCATTCGCCGACGCCATCGGTTCGGTCTACGAAGCGATCGACGCGGCCGTGGGAGCCATCGTCGACGCGGCCGGGCCCGGGAGCCTCGTGGCCCTCGTGTCCGACCACGGAAGCGGTGGCGCGGGCGATCGTGCGCTGCATCTGAATCGTCGCCTGGCGGAGGACGGGCTGCTCGCGTTCCGGGCGCCCGGCCGTGCGCGTCTCCTCGGCGCGGCGCGCAGCTGCGGCGCTCCGGATGGTGCCCCATCGCTTCCAGGGCGCCGTCGCCCGGCGTGTGCCGCGGGTTGCAGGCCGGCTCGAGGCCGCGCATCGCTTCGGCGGCATCGCCTGGGAGCGCACGGTGGCGTATTCGGAGGAGCTCGACTATCACCCGAGCGTCTGGCTCAACCTCCGCGGGCGCGAGCCGGAGGGCGTGGTGGCACCGCGGGACTACCGGGCGGTGCGGGACGACGTCGCCGACTCGCTGCGGGAGTGGCGCGATGCAGAAGGTCGACCGGTCCTTGCGCGGGTCCTTCCGCGTGAGGAGGTGTTCCACGGACCGGCGGTCGAGGAGGCGCCCGACCTCATCCTCGAGCCGGCGCTGGTGGATGGGTACAGCCCGTCGTGCTGCCGCAGCGATGGACCCGGGCCGTCGCTGCGCCGTCTCGCGCCGACCGAGTTCGGCGGTGGACGAGGGCAGGGGATGAATGGCGCGCACCGTCGTGACGGGCTCGTCGTGCTCGCCGGCCCCGGCGTCGCGCCCGTCGGCCGCCTGCCGGGGGCGGACATCGTCGACATCCTGCCGACGCTGCTCGCGTTGGCCGGACTGGCCGTGCCCGACGGCCTCGACGGTGCGCCGATCGCCGCCGCGCTCGCGGCGCCGCCGCGGCACGCACCCGACGAGGTCCGGATCGACGACGGCATGGCCATGCCGCTGGACCCGGGCGCGCGCCGCGAGATCGCGGCGCGTCTGGCGGCGCTGGGGTACGTGGACGCCTGACGCATGCGCATCGCGCTCGTGATCGCCGGCCCGTTCCCCGCACTGCGCGGTTCGCAGGTGCTGGTGCGACACCTCGCGCACGGGCTGGAGGCGCGCGGCCATGCCGTCAGGCTCGTCACGTACGGACAGCGCCTGCGCGACCATCCCGGGCTGCATCCAGCCCGACCGCGCTCGACCTGGCCTTGCTCGTGCGTCTGTTCCGCGTGGTGCGCCGCGAGCGGGTCGATGTCATCCATGCGCACAACTACGAGGCGGCGCTCGCGGGCCTGATCGTCGCGCGTCTCACCGGCCGGCCGATCGTCTACCATGGGCACAGCGCGCTGGCGGAGGAGCTGCCGACCTACGCGCGCGGCCGTCGGATGCGGTGGATGCTCGGTCGGCATCGGTGCGGTGCTCGACGCACAGGTGCCGCGTCGCGCCGACTTCTGCATCGCCGTGACGGACGAGCTCGGAGAGAAGTTGCGCGCCGCCGGGGTGTCGCCGCACGGGCTCGCGTGCATCGCTCCGGCCGGGCCTCCGGCCGAGGTGGAACACCGTCCAGCAGCCGACAGCGATGGCGGCGGCGGACTCGTGTGCTACGCGGGCAACCTCGACGGGTACCAGAACCTCGACTTCCTGGCCGAGACCTTCGCCCGGGTTCGGGCGGCGTTGCCCGGGGCACGGCTGGTCCTCGTGACCCACGAAGGGGGGCGGACCGCCGCGGCGCGCCACCTGGCGCGCAGGGTTCGAGATCGTCGAGGCGGAGTCCTACGACGCGATGCGGGCGCGCCTTGCGGCGGCACAGGTCGCGGTCTGCCCGCGGACGGAGGGTTCCGGCTTCCCGATGAAGCTGCTCAACTACATGGCCGCGGGGAAGGCGATCGTCGCCTGTCGCGGGTCCGCCAAGGGGCTCATCGACGGTGAGACCGCGCGCGTCGTTCCCGACGGCGACGCGGCCGCCTTCGCGGCGGCGATCGTGGCGCTCCTCGGCGATTCAGCCGAGCGCGCGCGCCTGGGCGGGGCCGCGCGGGCCGCGATCGAGCGCGACGGCGCCTGGGAACGCGTCCTCGACGAGGTCGAAGACATCTACGAGCGCATCGGTGCCGGGGACGGTCGCATGCTCGTCCCGGCCACGTGCGCGGAGTGAGGCCCATGACCACACGTCCCCGAATCGCGATCACGATGGGCGATGCCACCGGCATCGGGCCCGAGATCACGGTGAAATCCCTGGCCGATCCGCAGGCGACCGCCTGGTGCATTCCGCTGGTCCTCGGCGACGCCCGCGTCCTCGAGCGGGCGATGGAGGCGACCGGCGTCCGGCTCCCGCTGCGGGCGATCCGATCGCCCGTGGAGGCGCAGGGCACGCCGGGCGTCGTCGAGGTGATCGACTACGCGAACGTCGACATGGCCGCGCATCGCTGGGGCGAGGTGGTCGCCTCGCACGGCGCCGCGGCGGTCCACTACACGCAGGAGGCGGGACGATTCTGTCTCGCCGGGGCGGTGGACGCGATGGTGTCGGCGCCGCTCAACAAGGAGGCGATGCACCTCGCGGGCTTCGCGTACGAGGGGCAGACGGAGATCCTGGGCGAGCAGACGCGCAGCCGACCGGCCATGGTGATGGTCGTCGACCGCATGCGCCTCATGCTCTTCACCAACCACATGGCGCTGCGCGCCGTGTGCGACTACCTGCGCACGGACCGCGTCCTCGATCGGCTGGTGCTGGCGGACGCCGCGCTGCGCGACATGGGGATCGAGCGGCCGTCGATCGCGGTCGCCGGCTTGAATCCGCATGCCGGCGAGAGCGGCGCCTTCGGCCGCGAGGAGATCGACGCGATCATGCCGGCCGTGGAGGCGGCGCGCGCCCGCGGGATCGATGCGGTGGGACCGTTCCCGGCCGACACCCTCTTCCTCAAATCCCGCGACGGCGTCTACGACATGACCATCGCGCTCTATCACGACCAGGGCCTGATGGCGGTGAAGCTGGTCGGCTTCGGCCGCGTGGTCACCCTCCTGGTCGGTCTGCCGCTGATCCGGACCTCCACGGGCCACGGTACCGCCCACGACATCGCCGGACGCAACCTCGCCGACCATCGCAACCTCCTGGAGGCGATCCGCGTCGCCGCGGAGGTCGCCGCCGGCAAGCGGGGATCGGACGCGCCGGGCCTCGCGGCGTCGTTCGGTAGGGCGGCCTAGCGGTCATGCGCGTCATCGACATCTCCGTCCCCAACGGGCCGGGGCAACACGTGTATCCCGGCGACCCGGAGCCGAAGGTGGATGCCGTGCGGCGCATCGCCGGCGGCGACGTGTGCAATCTGTCGCTGCTCACGATGGGCAGCCACACGGGGACGCACGTCGACGCCCCGTTCCACTTCCTCGCCGAGGGCGCGCGCCTCGGCGAGGTGCCGTTCGACCGGATGGTCGGTCCGGCACTCGTCGCGGACCTGCGCGGGCTGGCGGCGATCGATCGGCACGCGCTGGCGGACGTGCCGCTGCGGGACGGCGACATCCTGCTCTGCCGGACGGACAACTCGTGGCGCTGGGCGGCGCCGGCCTTTCAGCGGGACTTCACGTACGTGGCCGAGGATGCGGCCGAGCTCCTCGTGGAGCGAGGCGTTCGCGCGCTCGGTATGGACTACCTCTCGATCGAGCGCTTCGGCAGCACGACGTTCCCGGTGCACCGCCGTCTGCTCGGGGCCGGCGTCTTCGTGATCGAGGGACTCGATCTGCGTGCCGTGGAACCGGGACGCTACACGCTCGTCTGCCTGCCGCTCAGGTTCCCGGACCTCGACGGCGCCCCGGCGCGCGCCATACTGCTCGCGGAAGGCCCGGCATGAACGTGCTGCGGGTGATCGCCGACGACCTCACCGGCGCGTGTGACGTCGGCGCCGAACTGCTCCCGTGGCCGAACGGCATCGCGGTGCAGACGCACCCCGCGGCGAAGCTGCCGGCGGGCGTGCCGCCGAACGCGGTCTGCGTCCGCAACACGCAGAGTCGCACGATCGCGGCCGACGACGCGGCCCGCCGGGTCGCCGCCGTTCTCGGGGACCTGCCGTCGGACTGGTCGGGGATCGTGCTCAAGAAGATCGACACCGGGCTTCGCGGTCACCTCGGTGCGGAGATCGACGCCGCGATGACCGCGCTGCGCGTCGACGAGGCCTTCGTGCTGCCGGCGATTCCCGAGGTCGGCCGCACGACCGAGGGGGGGCGGCAGATGATCGGCGGGGTGCCGGTCGATCAGACGGCGTTTGCGCGCGATCCGCACAATCCCATCCACGATGCGAGTGTTCCCGCGGCGGTCGAGGCGACGGGCCGGCGGCGGGCTGCCGTCGTCGGCACGGACGCCGGGCGAACGCCGGCGGCGTTCGCGGAGGCCGTCGAGGGTGCGCGCGCCAGCGGTGCCCAGGTGCTCGTCTGCGACGCGCAGACCGACGCGGACCTCGAGCGCGCGGTGCGGGGTCTGCTGCTGCGGGGCCGGCCGCTGCTGCTGGTGGGATCCACGGGCCTGGCGCGGGCGCTGCGACGGGTCCTGGGCGGGGAGCAGGGGGGACGGTCGCGTCCGGTGGCGGCCGGTGGCAGTGCGCCGGAAGGCGGCATCCTTGCCGTTGTCGGCAGCGTGCATCCAGCGAGCCGCGCCCAGGTGGACCGCGCGGTCGGGCGTGGCCAGGTTGGAGCCGTGATCGTCGATGGCCCCGAGGGCGCGGAGGCGGCGGGCGTCGCCGCGGGACGGATGCTGCGCTCCGGACGGGCGGCAGTGCTCGTCGGTCCGGCGACGCCCGCGCCGGAGCGTCGCGCCGAGATCGGTGCCGGGCTACGGACGGCGGCGCTGACGGCGCTCACCCGCTTCCGCCCGTCCGGCCTCGCGCTGGTCGGCGGCGAGACGGCCTACGACGTGCTCGACGGGCTCGGCCATCCGCCGTTGGGGGTGGTGATGCGCCTCTGCCCGCTGGTGGTGCGGGCGCGGCTCCTCACCGGTCCGTACGCCGGCCTGGCGGTGGTGACCAAGGGCGGTTCCGCGGGTGCGCCCGACCTCCTCGGTCAGATCATCCAGCAGCTGGAGCGCATCCGATGAGCGAAGTGGTGGCCGGTGTCGTCGTCACGCTCGAGTACACGGTACGCGTCGCGGACGGCCGGTTGGTCGATTCCACCGGCGACTGCGGGCCGCTCGCGATCCTCCACGGTTCGGGGCAGCTCTTCCCCGCATTGGAGGATCGGATCGTCGGCATGCGGGTCGGGGAGACGCGCGAGATCCGCATCCCGGCAGCGGACGCCTTCGGGGAGTGGCGGTCGGAGCTGGTGCGGACGATCCGGCGCGATCAGCTGCCGCCGGGGCTCCAGCTCGAGGTCGGCGCGGAGTATCGGCTGAAGGCGGAGGGCGGCAAGGCCCTACGGTTCCGTCTGGTCGAGATCGGGCCGTCCGAGGTGCGCGCGGACTTCAACGCACCGCAGGCGGGGCAGGACCTCCTCGCGACCGTCACCGTCGTCGACGTGCGTCCACCCACGGCGGATGAAGAGCGCCGCGGCCGCGTCGGTTGAGACGTCGCTCAGGGGGATGATGGCAGCGCCGGGACCGGCGGCATCGTCGGTGGCGGGGTCGGCGCGTTGGGATCGGTGACTGGCCTGCGCTGGGGCGGTGGCTTCGGCTTCGGCAGGTGCAGGATCGCGAGCGGCGCGAGGAGGCGGAAGCCCGTCCGGCCGCTGATGGCCAGCGGCTTGCCCCACTCGCCGATGGTCAGCGCGGCAGCCTCGCGCAGCGCCACGTCGCCGTAGCGCTCGTCGCCGGTGAGCAGCGCTACCTGCCCGATGGGAAGGAAGTAGCGGGGGTCGCGCTCAACGCGCTGCTCCTCGTCGCCGACCAGGGCGTCTGCGTAGCTCACCAGCCAGCGCCGCAAGGCCTGGTCGCCGGTGAGCGACTGGGCGTAGGACACGCCGTCGGCGAGGATGCCCATCTTCCAGTCGCCGGCGCTGGGTCGTGGCTGCGTCGACGCGGTGGCGGCGGCGGCGTATCGCGTGGCGGCGTCGAGGTAGCGCTTCTCCCCACTGGCGTCCGCCATCGCCACCAGCGCGATGAGCGGCCAACCGTACTGGCGCGGGTTGCCGGCCTTTCGCTCGAGCCGGACCAGGGCGTCGGCGATGCCCTGGGCGGCTGCGTACGAACGGACCTCCCCGGTGAGGCGCCAGTGCGTGAGCAGGCCCTCGAGCCAGGTGTGCCCGAGATCGATCCGGTTCGGCGATTCGAACGCGAAGTGCAGCGCCTTGTGCGGATGGTTCATGCCCACCCACTCCGGACGCTCCTTCCAGTGGTGGACGACGTCCACGTCGCGATAGTGCCGTACCGCGGGCACGAACTGATCCCAGAAGACGCGCGTGCCGGTCGCGACCCAGCCGAGGCCCAGGACCTGCGGCAGGTCGTACTCGAGGTTGCCCCACGCGTCGCACCCCTCGGCCTCGGAGCGGTAGCGCGGGAAGTTCCAGTCGCCCCAGTTGAGCGCGCCGTAGTATCCCGTGCGCCGCCGCTCGCTGGTGCGCTCGTCACATGGGACCGGAGGGCCGTCGTCCCACTCCGACGTCGCGTTCCTGGCGACGTAGCGAGTCACCGCCCGCGTCAGCGCCGGCAGGAAGTCGCGCGCGCCCTGGTCCGCGGGCGAGATCGCCTGCAGCAACGCCTGGCTCGCCACGGTCCAGTCGGCAGCGGCGAGCGGAACGAGGGGCGCGCGCAGGGCGGCAGCCATCGCGGCGGCGCCGGCGGCGGCGGCCTCGGGCTCGAGGACGATCCAGAACTCGAAGGTCTTCGCCGCGCCGCTCCCGACGCGGATGGGTGTCGCGCCGCCGGCCAGGAGATCGAGGTGGATGCCGTCGGGACGCGCCGCGAGCGCCTGCGGGTACTCCTCCCAGAACCAGCGGCTGACGAGGGTGAGCGCCATGCCGCCGCCGTGTGCGCGCAACCATCCATCGGCGTGCTTGCCCGCCGGACGACCGTCGACCATCGCGGGGGCGGCGTCGTCGTGTCGGATCTCGTGGACGGGCCGGCCCGGATCGAGGAAGCGCGTGGCGCCGTCGACGCCGGTCTCGGCGGCGGGGAACTTGCCGGGGACGGTCAGCGACACGGCGGCGACCTCGGCCGCGTTCGGGTCGCCGAGATTGACGAGCGTGAGCTGTACCCGCGCGGCCGCCTGGCCGGCGAAGAACGCGAGCCGGAGCTCGTACGCAAAGGCCTGCTCCGCCCAGCGGCCGGCGAACAGCAGCTCCGTGCGCACCGGCCCCTCCGTCTCGACGCTGATGGTGGCCGGGCCCGCCGCCGCCGGTGGCGCACCCGCGATCGTCAGCGTCGGCAGGGGAAGCGGGTTCGGCAGCTTGACGCTGCCGGACGCGAACTCGGACGCGAGCACCTTCCCGTCATCGGGGATGCGGACGCGCAGGCGCCCGGTGTCGATGGTGCGGGCGCCGCCGCCGCTCTGCAGGCGCACGACGGGCCCCTCGGTCTTCTGCTTCGGGGCGCCACCGTCCTTGAGGGCGTAGGTGGCCCGCCCGCCGTCCGACACGTCGGCGAGGAAGTCCAGCAGCAGCCACCGGATGGACTTGTCCGGCCAACGCTCCAGCGGGCGGACCTGCGACCGCACGGGGCGACCGTCCGGCGTCGAGACCCAGAGGCCGTCCGTCTTGGTGAGCCGCCCTTTGGGGAACGGAATGCCCCCGGTCGTCGGCGAGGCGCGACGTGCGACGCCTGCGGTCTCCTCGAGCAGCACGGGGACGAGCAGCGGCGCGGCGGCGACGGGCGTCACGGTTCGCGCGACGATCAGCGTGACCATCACGGCTGCGAGCGAGCGACCCACCAAGGATGCCGGGGCCTCAGTCGGTTGCGTCGGGCGCGACCATGGGGACCTCGACGATGAGGGTCGCCCCCTCATCAGGTGCGGTATGCACCGCGATCCGGCCGCCCAGCGCCTCGGCGAACGAGCGCACGACGTAGAGGCCCAGGCCGACGCCCCCGGGCGCGCCCGAGCGGAACGGCTCGAACAGGTGGGGCACGACGGCTGCGGGAATGCCGGGGCCGCGATCGCGAACGGTGATGCGCAGCACGTCGCGGTCGGCGATCGCGATCACATCGACCTCGACGGGTGCCCCAGCGCCGTGCTTGAGCGCGTTCTCGACCAGATTCTGCACGATGGCCTTCAGCTTCACCCGGTCGGTGCGGAGCGACGGGATGTCGGTGGCGGTCCGCCAGTGGACCCGTCCTTCGCGCGTGGGGGCCGCGAAGGTGGCGAGACGGAGCGTCTCGAGCGCGTCGTCGACGTTGACGGCCTCGGTGCGGATCGGAAGGCGCTGCGCTTCCAGGCCGGCGACATCGAGCGTGGCGGTGAGCAGGTCCGCGAGCTCGCGCGCCTGGCGGACCAGGATGTGGGCGATGTCCCGCTGCTCGTCGGTGAGCGGGCCGAACGTCTCCTCGGCGAGCAGCTGGGTGTAGCCGACGAGCCCGTTCAGGGGGGCGCGCAGGTCGTGCGCCATGGCGGCCAGGACGTCCCGCCCGATGCGCGTCGTCCGTGCGGCGTGGTCGCGTGCCGCGGCGCCAGCCAACGCCGCCCCGGCGAGCATCGCCAGCACGCGGCAGAGCGCGATCGACTCGTCGGTGGCGCCGCCCGCTGGCAGTGCGACGCGCAGCAGCGCGTCCACGCCCCGGCCGCGAACGGGGAGGGCCAGGCTGCCTGCAGGGTCCATCGCGTCGCCGTCGAGGAGGGTCGTGTCGTCGCCCGTCGACGCGAGCACACGGAACGCCGTCCCGGCGATGGTCCCGAGCGCCGCGCCGGGGAAGCCGAGCAGGGTCACCGCGCCCTGTACGACCCGGGCGCCGACCACGTCGCGCGGGAGGCCCGGATCGAGAAGATCCAGCTGCAGGGCGAGGAGCTGCTCGAGGCGTGCGCCGTCGAGCGGGAGTCCCTCCGGGGACGTGACCGAGGGGAGCGCTCGCGGCGCGGCATTTCCCAGTTGCGCCATGCGTGGACGGGGATGTAGACCCTCGCAGCGGACGGGGTCAAGGTCGGACCGCCAGGAGAAGCGCATGTCAGCAGACATCCACCGCCAGGCCGATGATCTGGTGCGATACTACGCCGAGCTGCAGCGGCGTCTCACGCAGGTCGGCGTGCGTGACGTCGGCGACCTGCTCGAGCTGGCGGAACGGCTGCGTGCCGCGCTCGGCGCGGTGGGTACCCAGGAGATCGCGTGGGCGGCGGAGCAGACGCAGGGCCTGCTCGACGCGTTGGTGCGGATGGACGACAACCTGGAGGCGCTGCGACGCTTGAAGGTGACGCTCGAGCAGGGGGGGTGACCGCGGGCACCTCCGGGACGGCGCCGTGGCGCGTGGCGTACGTCATCGGCGAGCTGGGGAAGGGCGGAGCGGAGTATCAGCTGCACGAGCTGTTGTCCCGGCTCGACCGCCGACGGTTCGCGCCGACCGTCTTCGCCCTGGCCGGCGACGGCTACTGGACGGAGCCGATCCGCCGCCTGGGCGTGCCGGTGACGGAGTTCGTGTGGCACCGGCACGCCGACCTGGCGCGACTCGTCCGCCTGCGGCGTGCGCTACGGGAGGTCGCCCCGCACATCCTCCACACGATCCGCTGGTCGGGGAACTCCTATGGACGAATCGCGGCGATCGGTCTCGGGATTCCGGTCGTGATCGCGTCCGAGCGGGCGAACCTTCCCTCGCGGCCGGGGTGGCAGGTGGCGCTCGATCGCCTGCTCGATCGGGTGACCGACGGCTGGCTGGTGAACGCCGAGTCGATCGCCGCGCGCCTGGTGGTGCGAGAGCGGGTGCCGCACGCCAAGATCACCGTGATCCCGAACGGCATCGATCTCTCGCGCCTGCCGCCCTTCAACGTCGACCGGGCGGCGGCGCGTGCCGCGGTGGGATTGGCGCCGGGCAGACGGCTCGTCGCGCAGATCGGGCGTCTCACGACGCAGAAGGACTATCCGACGTTCCTCCGCGCGGCGGCGCTGATGGCAGAGGAGCGGCCGGACGTCGACTTCCTGGTCGTCGGCGAGGGGGCGCTGCGGCAGGAGCTCGAGCGACTGGCGGCCTCCTTGGGGATCGGGCCCCGCGTGCGATTCCTGGGGCTCCGGCACGACGTCCCCGCGTTGCTGGCCGCCGTCGACGTCCTGGTGCTCGCGTCCATCTTCGAGGGATTTCCGAACGTCGTCCTGGAGGCGATGGCCTCGGGTGCGGTCGCCGTGGCGACGGACGTGGACGGCGCGCGCGAGCTGATCGCCTCCGGCGAGCACGGCCTGCTGGTGCCCCCAGGCCAGCCAGCGGCAGTGGCCGACGCGGTCACTCGCTTGCTGGGTGACGACCGGCTCAGGGAGCGGCTGGCGCTCGCTGCGCGGCGTCGGGTCGAAGCCGAGTTCACCGTCGAGGTCATGGCCCGACGAACGGCGGAGGCCTACGAGCGCTGGCTTGCGCGGCGTGTGGCGTCGTCGCCCGGGGTCGTCGCCGCATGAGCGGCGTCGCCCCGCGGCGTCTCGTCGTGGTCGTCTCGCAGTTCCCCGAACCGAACGAGACGTTCATCGTGCGTGAGATCGGCGAGCTGGTGCGCTCCGGGTTCGAGGTCACGGTGCTCTCGCTCAAGCGGGCACCGTCGATCGTGAACGACCCCGAGGCGCGGGCACTGCTGCCGATCACGGTGTATCCACCGGCGCGCACCGTGGGGATACTGGCGGCCGCGGCCCGTACGGTCCTGCGCGCCCCGGTCGCGTCGGTCCGGGCACTCGGGCGTGGGCTGGCAGACGTCGCCCGGGCCCTGCCGACCCCTCTCCTGGCGGCGAAGCAGGCGGCCGTCCTGCCGCTGGCGCTCGCCTATGCTGGACGCCTTCCGGAGGGACCGCTCCGATTGCACGCGCACTTCGCGTCGGTGCCGACGGCCGCGGTGCGCGTGCTGGCGGCGATGCGTGGACAGTCGTACGGGTTCACGGCGCACGCCTGGGACATCTACGTCGGGGAGAACACCCGGCAGCTGCCCGCGCGGATCGCCGGGGCGGACCTGGTCGTCACGTGCACCCGCTACAACGAGCAGGTGCTGACGGCGATCGCCCGCGACCCGAGCTGACGCCCGGAAGGTCCGCCTCTGCCACCACGGCCTCGACTTCGCCCTCTACGACCCCGGGCCGCATCCTCGGGCCCCGGTGATCGTCGGCGGCGCGAGCCTGGTGGAGAAGAAGGGACTCGCCGACCTCGTGACGGCATGTGGCCGACTGGCCGCGAGCGGGGTGCGCTTCCGCTGCGTCCTGATCGGCGAGGGGCCGGAGCGGGCGCGGCTCGAGGAGCAGATCGCCACGCTGGGTCTGCAGGATCGGGTGTCGCTCGCCGGACGACTGCCGCATCGCGAGCTCGTGCGTCATCTGCGCGACGCGGCGGTGCTCGCGCATCCGAGCATTCGGGACCGGCGGGGATCGATGGATGGCATCCCGAACACGATCCTCGAGGCGTTCGCCACGGAGACGCCCGTGGTTGCGACCCGGCTGTCGGGGATTCCCGAGGTCGTGCTGCCCGAGGAGACGGGACTGCTGGTCGAGCCGGGGGACGCGGTGGGCCTGGCCGATGCGCTCGGCCGTGTGCTCGCCGACCCGGCACTCGGCCAGCGCTTCGGCGCGGCCGGCCGGGCGCTGGTGCGCGACCGCTTCGACATCGGACGCAACGTCGGTCGTCTCGCGGCGCTGCTCGGTGGCGATGGCATCGGGTGATGGCGAGTCGCCCGCCGCCGGCCGTGGTGTCGATCGCGGCACCATCGCTCCGTCAGGTCGCCTGGCGTGCGATGCGGCTGCGCTGTCCACGGTGCGGTGGGACGCCGCTCTACGCCGGATGGTTCAGGATGCACGACCACTGCGCGCGGTGCGGCCTGGTGTACGAGCGCGAGCAGGGCTACTTCGTCGGCGCGATCTACGTGAACTACGCGATGACGATCGCCCTCGCGCTCGGCACACCCCTGGTCCTCGACTGGACGGTCGGCGTGCCCCTCGCCGCGCAGCTGGCGGTCGCCGTCGGTGCGGCGGCGCTGGCCCCGTTGCTGTTCTTCCGCTGGTCCCGCGCCGTGTGGCTCGCCGTCGACCTGCTGGTGAGCCGGGTCCTCGACCACGGTCGCGGCCCGTCGCGGTCGTGAGGCTCAGGGCTGCGGATAGAGGTGGTAGAGCATCATGTAGATCACCACGCCGGTCACGGAGACGTAGAGCCAGATCGGCAGCGTCCAGCGAGCGACCCGGACGTGGCGCTCGAAGCGCCCACGGAGCGCCAACGAGAGGGTCACGATCGCCAGGACGGGTACCAGGGCGGCGAGCGGCGTGTGCGTGCCGAGGATCGTGAAGTACACGATCCTCGCGAGACCCGTCCCCGGGAACCGCGTCGTGCCCGCGTGCGCGTGGTAGACGAGATACGACGCGAGGAAGAGAACGGACGTCACCAGAGCGGCGACCATGCAGGCGCGATGCACGGCGACGCGCCGCCCGCGGATGGCGACCCACCCGCCGACCAGCAGGACCGCGCTCGTCGCGTTCAGCACGGCATTCAGCGCCGGCAAGCCGCCGTAATCGATCACGAGGGCTTCTCGGCCCGGAGCGCGGCGGCGTCCCGGCGCAGCCTGGCGACGTCGTCCGCGTCGGAGCCGTGATAGTAGCCGCGGATGCGGAGCTGGCGGTCCACCAGGACGAAGCGGTCGCTGTGCGTGATCGGCTGGTCGGGCGGCCCGTCGTCGGCGAACGCCACCTTGAAGCCGTCGCGCAGGAGCGCCGCCACGTCGGCGCGCGGCCCCGTGAGGAACGTCCAGCCGGGCTTGGCCCCGACGCGGCGGGCATAGTCACGCAGCACCTCGGGGGTGTCGTGGGCCGGATCCACGGTGAACGACACCAGCGTGACCGGATCGGCCGCCGCGTCGGCGTCCTGCAGCGTCTTCATCCGCGCGCTGAGGGCCGGGCACACGTCGGGGCAGCGCGTGAAGATGAAGTTGGCGATCCACACGTGGCCACGGAGCGAGTCGGCCGTCACGCTCGCCCCGGTGTCGTCGTGCAGCGAGAACGACGGCACGGTCCCGAGATCGGGCAGCGTCGGCTGGCTGCACGCCGAGGCGAGCAGGGTCGCAAGGAGGAACAGCGGGCGTCCGAGCGCCCGGCCGCGATCAGTGATGGGCCTCCTCGGTGGCCGCCGTCGGCGTGGCGTGCGTGAGCATCCGGGTGAAGTGCAGATGATCCGGCATGAGCATCAGGAGCAGGAAGACGCAGAGGATCATCGGCGTGAGCGCGATCCACATGAGCGTCTTCTTCTCGTAGGCGAGATGCATGTAGAACAGCGCCACGAGCGTGGCCTTGGTGCCGGCGAGGAGGACCAGGATACCGGCGATCGCGATGTGCGGGATCGGCAGGTAGATGACCCCGATCTCGAAGGCGGTGAGGATCGCGAGCCAGGCGAAGACGATGAGATAGCGGCGTTCCTCGGCTGCGTGGTGGTCGGCGGTGTGCGCCATCGGTCAGTCTCCTCCGGAGCGTGTGGTCACACGAGGTAGATGAACGTGAAGACGAGGATCCAGATCAGATCGACGAAGTGCCAGTACAACCCCGCGATCTCGACCTCGTTGCTGTTCTCGGGCGAGTACTTCCCCATCAGCCCGCGGATGAGGATCACCGACAGGTAGGACGACGCCGGCGAAGACGTGCATGCCGTGGAAGCCGGTGGTCAGGAAGAAGGTGGCGCCGAAGAGGTTCTTCTGGATCGACTGCCCCTCGTGGAAGATGAGCTTGTTCCACTCGTAGGCCTGGAGGCCGAGGAACATGATCCCGCCCAGGACGGTGAGGCCGATGAAGCGCGCGAACTTCTGCCGGTTGCCCTGGCGGATGGCGGCCAGGCCCTCGACCATCGTGACGCTGGTGCACACCAGCAGGAAGGTCATGAAGGCGGTCAGCTGGATGCCGAGGATGCTCGAGGGCCTCGGCCACGTCGGGTCGCTGTAGCGCAGCGCTCCGTAGGCGGCGAGGAGGCCGCCGAACGACATGGCGTCGGCGGCGAGGAACGTCCACATGCCGAGCTTGCCCCAGCTCTCGGGGGTGAGCGGGGACTCGGCGGGGTCGACCTCGGCGTGGGAATGGGCCACTGCGGTGCTCACGCTAGACCTCCTCGGGAAGTTCGGGTCGGAGTTCGACGACGGGCGCCCGCTGCCGGGTGGCGCGGCGTCGATAGATCGAGAAGAGGACGACCGCGGCCAGTCCCACGAACGTGTAGGGGGCGGCGATCAGGAACAGGATGCTCAGGCTGAAGGCCCGCGCCCGCGGATCCTCGGCGCCGATCGCGCCGCACATGGCGCAGCCCTGCGCCAGGGCGGCGCTGGCCCGGACGGTGAGCGCTCCCAGCACGAGCGTGGCGGCGTATGTCCTGGAGCGGGTCATCAACTCAGTTGAGGTACACCAGCAGGAAGAGCACCACCCAGAGGGCGCAGACGAAGTACCAGTAGACGGCGCACATCTCCAGCGCGCCGCGGCGCTCCACGGTGAGCGCGCCGCGGCGGGCCATCCAGGCGAGGACCGCCAGCCACGAGACGGCGCCCAGGACGTGGGCCGCGTGCGTGCCGATCAGGAGATAGAACGTGGCGCCGTAGATGCTGCTCCCGAGGGTGAGCCCGTGTGCGACGAGGCGCGCCCACTCGAAGCCCTGGACGGCGAGGAAGACGCCGCCCATGGCCGCAGTCGCGACGATCCCGCGACGGACGCCCTCGCCATCCTCGCGGCCGAAGGCTCGCAGCGCCCACGTCATCGGCACGGCGCTCGCGAGCAGCAACAGCGTGTTGGCGATGGTCAGGGCGAGGGGAAGGCGTGGCAGATCCGCGGGCGGCCAGTCGTGCGCCGACAGGCGGAAGACGAGGTACGTGCCGACCAGACCCGCGAACAGCATCGACTCGCCGACCAGAATGACGACGATGGCGATCGTCGAGTTGCTGCAGCGGCGGGACCCGATCGACCGGACGTCGGGCCCCGCGGCGCGGCATGGCGAGCGTTCCGGCCGGCATCGTCAGAAGGGCAGCTTGTCGAGCGCCATGGCCGCGAGCACCGCGGGAAGGTAGATCAACGACGCGAAGAGCAGCCGCCGCGCATCGGCGACCGAGCGCGTACGCGCCATGCCGACCGCGTACCACAGGAAGCCGAGGCCGAGGACGAGGGAGACGACGGAAGTACACCGGTCCCGGCGAGCCCGATGAGGCTCGGCAGCAGCGCGACCGGCAGGAGCGCGAGGCAGTTCGTCACCGCGTGGATGCCGACGCTGCGTCCCGTCGCGATCGATCACCGGCAGCACGCGGATGCCGGCGCGCGCGTAGTCGTCGCGGTACATGCGGCCGATCGCGAGCGTGTGCGGGATCTGCCAGAGGAACATGATCGCGAAGAGCACCCACGGCTCGGTGCCGAGCGTCCCCTGCGCCGCCGCCCAGCCGGCCACCGGCGGCAGCGCGCCCGGCACGGCGCCGACGATCGAGCAGAGCGACGTGACCCGCTTGAGCGGCGTGTAGGCGAGCAGGTAGATCGCGCCGATCACCGTCGTGACGGCGGCCGATAGCCCGTTCACGGTGACCGCGAGGTACGCGAGCCCCGCCAGCAGCAGCCCGAGACCGAGGGCGAGCGCCTCGGCGGGGAGCAGGCGGCCCTCGGGCAGCGGCCGGTGCCGGGTGCGCTCCATGCGGGCGTCGAGATCGCGCTCGAGGTACTGGTTCAGCGCGAGCGTGCCCGCGGCGGCGAGCGCCGTGCCGAGCAGCGTGTGGACGAGCGGCGCGATCGCGGGCGTTCCCGGCGACCCGAGGTAGTACCCGACCAGCGTGGTCACCAGGACCATGAACACGACGCGCGGCTTGGTGAGCGCGAGGTAGTCGGCGAGGCGCCGGCGGACCAGGGCGCCGGTCCACGGGACCGCGGCCGGCGTCATGCGGCCACCTGCTGGGCGACGCGGGTCCGTCGACCGGCCGGCGCCCGCAGCGGTTCCGTCGTGGCGGCACGCAACGCGATCGCCAGCGAGCTGGCGAGCAGTCCGGCGCCCACCACCAGATGCAGGGTCGTCGGGACCACCGCGCGTGCCGTCCAGATGATGAGCGCTCCGAGGGTGACCTGCAGCACCACGAGTCCTGCCGCGAGCGCGGCGAGCCGCACGAGACGGCGGTCGTCGCGATGGTGGCGGAGCACCGCCGCGACCACGGCGAGGACCGCGATGAGGACGACGAGCGCACCGACGCGATGGGCGAAGTGCACCTGGACGAACACGGTGGCGAGCGGCGGGACGAGCCGACCGAAGGCGAGCGGGAAGTCCGGAATGGCGAGGCCCGCGCCGAGGTGGCGCATGAGCGCGCCGATGACCAGCTGCGTGAAGACCACGCCGGTGGTGACGGTCGGCGAGGAGCGGCAGCGACGACGGCGTGGCACGACGCGGCGGCCGTCCAGGACGATCCGGTCACGATCGCGAGCGCCACGACCAGGCAGAAGAACGTCTGCGCCAGGCAGGCGTGGGCCACCGACACCGCGACCGGCAGCTTGTAGAGCACGGTGACGCCGCCGAGGACGCCCTGGAGGACGACGGCGAAGAGCGCGAGGAGCGCGAGCGCGCGCACGCCCGGCCGCGTGTCGCTGACGACCGTCCAGAGCGCGAGGATCGAGCGTGAGCAGCCCGACCAGCGATGCCGCGAGGCGATGGCCGTGCTCGAACAGGACGCCGCCGACCATCTCCGGGAAGACCTGTCCGAACGAGAGCGGCCAGTCGGGCACCGCGAGTCCGGATCCGGTGCTGGTGACGAGCCCCCCGAGGAACAGGAGGACGTACGTCGCGGTCGCCGTGAGGACGGCGAACCGATGCAGCCAGGGGCTCGGGGTCGTCGCCATCGTCAGTGCGCGGCCCCGCACGGGCGCGTCGAGGCGGCGGGCCTGCGGCAGGTAGTCCTCCGCGACCAGCGGCGAGAGTACTCGTACGGGCCGCGGTAGACGGTCGGGAGCGGGCCGGGGAAGTTGCCGTGCGGCGGCGGGGTGGGCGCCTCCCACTCGAGCGTGTTGGCGTGCCAGGGATTGCTGCTCGCGCCTTCGGGCCGGCGAACAGGCTCCAGAAGAAGTTGACGACGAAGATGAGCTGCGCCGCGCCGAGGCAGCAGGGCGCCCATCGGTGATGAACACGTTCCTGTGCTGCAGCGGCTGCAGGAACTCGTACTGCATCGGGTTGTAGATGCGGCGCATGTGGCCGCCGACGCCGAGGATGTGCATCGGGAAGAAGGTGCACGTTGAAGAAGATGAAGCGTGAGCCAGAAGTGGATCTTGCCGAGCGTCTCGTTCATCATGCGGCCGAACATCTTCGGGAACCAGTAGTAGATGCCGGCGAAGATGCCGAAGATGCTGCCGCCGAAGACCACGTAGTGGATGTGGGCGACGATGAAGTAGGTGTCGTGGATGAAGATGTCGACCGGCGTCGACGCCATGTAGATGCCGCGACAGCCCGCCGATCACGAACATCGACACGAAGCCGAGCGCGAAGAGCATCGGCGTGGTGAAGCTGGATGTTGCCGCCCCACAGCGTGCCGAGCCAGTTGAAGGTCTTGATGGCCGACGGCACGGCGATGACCATCGTCGTGATCATGAAGCTCGATGCCGAGCGTCGGGTTCATGCCGCTCTGGAACATGTGGTGGCCCCACACGATCCAGCAGAGGAACGGCGATGCGCGATCATCGAGAACGCCATCGCGCGGTAGCCGAAGATCGGCTTGCGCGCGAAGACCGACAGGATGTCGGAGGCGATGCCCATGGCGGGCAGGATCAGGATGTAGACCTCGGGGTGGCCGAAGAACCAGAACAGGTGCTGCCAGAGGAGCGGCTCGCCGCCGCCCTGCGGGCAGGAAGAAGTGCGTGCCGGCCATGCGGTCGAAGAGCAGCATCGCCGAGCGCCGGCGGTGAGCACGGGCAGCGCGAGCAGCAGGAGGATGGCGGTGATGAAGAGCGCCCAGATGGTCAGCGGCAGGCGGAACCAGGTCATGCCCGGGCGCGCGCATGTTGATGATGGTGGTGATGTAGTTGATCGAGCCCATCAGCGACGAGACGCCGAGGACGATCAGGCTGATGCACCAGAGGTTCTGGCCCCAGTCGACGCCGGTGTAGGCCGGCACGGCGCGAGAGCGGCGCGTACGACGTCCAGCCCGCCGGCCGCGGCGCCGCCGGTGACGAAGAAGCTCGCCAGCATGATGCACGCCGGCGACGGCACCGCGACCCAGAACGACAGCATGTTGAGCAGCGGGAACGCCATGTCGCGCGCGCCGATCATCAGCGGGATCAGGAAGTTCCCGAAGCAGCCCACCAGGATCGGCATGACCGCGAAGAAGATCATGATGGTGGCGTGCATGGTGAAGAACGCGTTGTAGATCTCGGGCGGGATGATGCCGTCGAACATGATGCGGCTCGGGCACCCAGCTGCGATGCCCGGGCACCGGCGTCTCGGGCCAGGCGAGCTCCCAGCGCACCAGCAGCGCGAGGAGGCCGCCGATCATCAGCATCGACGAGCCCCATGAGCAGGAACTGCTTCCCGATCATCTTGTGATCGGTCGAGAAGATGTACGTGCGGATGAAGCCCGAGCTCGTGGTGCTCGGCGTCCGTGTGGCGCGCCTCGGCGTGGACGGATCGCTTCGCTCATCGTCGTCCCCTCGCTGCTCGCTCAGCCCTGGGCGGCGCCGGCGCGGCAGCGGCCACGCCCTTTTCCTTGAGCCCAGGCGTCGTACTCCTCGGGCGTGTGCACGTAGAGCCAGCCCTTCATGCCCGAGTGGCCGAAGCCGCACAGCTCGGCGCACGGGATCTCGTACTTGCCCGGCCTTGGTCGCCTTGAACCACACCGGGATCTCGTGGCCCGGCACCGCGTCCTGCTTCAGGCGGAAGCTCGGGACGAAGAAGCTGTGGATGACGTCGCGTCGACTTCAGCGCGATGCGGACGACCTTGTTCACCGGGACGTGCAGGTCGTTGTCCATCGTGACGTCGTCGGCGGTGCCGAACTTGCCGTCGGGGCCGGGGTAGGCGATCTCCCAGTTGAACTGCTTGGCGGTGACCTGGACCATGTAGTCGCTCGGCGGCTGCGTGCTCCTTGATGCTCGCCCACGTGGACCGGCTGACGAAGCGCGAGCACGACCAGGATGATCGCCGGGACGATCGTCCAGACGATCTCGAGCGTGGTGTTGCCGTGCGTGTAGGTGGCGCGCCGGCCGTCGGCCGGTGGCGGTACATGAAGAGGAAGGCGAGCAGCGTCACCTGCACGACGAAGAAGGTCGCCGCCGGTGAGGTAGTAGATGAAGTAGAAGAGCCGGTCGATCTCCGGTCCGTAGGTCGAGACGTTCTCTGGGAGCCAACTCAGCATCGGGGTCATGCCCGTCCGTGACCTCGCCGCGAGCCGAGTGTGCCTCGGTGCCACGCCCGCGGGCCAATGGATACGGTTCATCGTGCAGATCACGACTACGACTGCTGGGCGCAAGCGAATTCCGCGGCTCTTAGCGCAAAAGCATGGAGCACGTGCAAGCCGAACGCGCGCGGTTGACACTGCCGGGGGCCGGGAGATACGTCACGTCGTGCATGGTGGCGCTCAGGCAGTTCCTCGACATCCTGCTCAAGCCGGACAACATTCCCGATCGCGGGCATGCTGGTGCTGGTGCTCTTCTTCACCTGGGTCGGGCTCAAGCAGGCGCTGCGCAACGACAGCTGATCGAGCAGGGACGCGAGGACGAGATCCTGAAGGAGATGCAGCGTAGCGTAGACCCGCCATGCCCTTCACGATCGTCGCCGAGAACTGCACCGGGCTGCACCGCGTGCGAGAAGCGCTGCCCGACGAGGGCGATCAGCGGCGACCCGAAGAAGGCCTTCTTCATCGAGCCGAGCGCTCTGCATCGACTGCGGCGCCTGCGGCGTGATCTGCCCCGACGAGGCGATCCTCGACACCTACGGCAACGTCACCAAGGTGCTGAAGCGGCAGGAGCGGCCCGATCGCCATCGTCCATCCGGACAACTGCAACGGCTGCGGCGTCTGCATCGACGTCTGCCCGTTCGACTGCATCTACGCCGTCGCCCGAGAACGGCGCCGACTACCTCGGCCGGGTCGAGGTGAACGAGAAGACCTGCGTCGGCTGCAAGCTGTGCGAAGAGGTCTGCGGCTGGGAGGGCATCTACATCATGCCCGGCCGGGAGAAGGAGCCTTCCTGCAGGCGCTCGGCTACGACGCCGACGACAGCCGCGGCGTAACTGCTGGTCGCGCGTCAGCCGACGATCTTGTTGAGCGGGTACTCGATGATGCCCGACGGCGCCGGCCTTCAGCAGCTGCGGGATCAGATCGCGCACGGTGGCCTCGGCGATGACGCTCTCCACCGCGAACCAGTCGCGTGCCGTAGAGGTTCGACACCGTCGGCGCGGTGATGCGCGGCAGCAGGGCGATCACCGCCTGCGAGCTTGTCGGGCGGGACGTTCATCTTGAGGCCGACCTGCGCCTCCGCGCGCAGCGCGCCGGCGAGCAGCAGGCCGATCTGCTCGATCTTCTCGCGCTTCCACGGCATCGGCCCAGGCCGCCGGGTTGGCGATCAGCTGCGGGTTCGACTCGAACAGCTCGCAGACGATGCGCAGGCCGTGCGCGCGGATCGTCGAGCCGGTCTCGGTGACCTCGACGATCGCGTCGACCAGGCCCTCGGCGACCTTGGCCTCGGTGGCGCCCCACGAGAACTCGACGTCGACGTCGATGCTGCGCTCGGCGAACCAGCGCGTGGTGTAGCCGACGAGCTCGGTCGCGATGCGGCTGCCGCGCAGGTCCTCCGGCGTCTGCACCGGCGAGTCGCGCTGCACCACGAGCACCCAGCGCGTCGGGCGGAGGCTCGCCTTCGAGTAGACGAGCTCCTGAGCGACGATGAACCTGCGCGTCGTACTCGAGCACCCAGTCGCGCCCGGTGATGCCGGCGTCGAGCGTGCCGCTCTCGACGTAGCGCGCCATCTCCTGCGCGCGGACGAGCAGGCAGCGGAGCGCCGGGTCGTCGACCGATGGGAAGTAGCTGCGCGAGTCGGTGCTGATCTTCCAGCCCGAGCGGCGGAACAGCTCGATGGTGGCGCTCTCCAGGCTGCCCTTCGGGATGCCGAGCTGCAGGACGTTCACGACGGCTCCGCGATCCGCTCGGCGATGGTGCGGAAGGTGCCGTCGTCGACGCGGCGGAAGAAGCAGCTGCGATAGCCCTCGTGGCAGGCGGCGCTCGTCTGCTCGACCTTCAGCAGGACCGCATCGAGATCGCAGTCGACGTAGACCTCGCGGACGTGCTGCACGTGGCCGGAGGTTCCGCCCTTGGTCCAGAGGGCGTTGCGCGAAGTGCTCCAGTACGTCGCCAGCCCGGTCTCGAGGGTCTGCCGCCACGCCTCGCGGTTCATGTAGGCGACCATGAGGACCTGTCCGCTGGCGGCGTCCTGCGCGATCGCGGTGACGATGCCGCCACGCTTGTCGAAATCGGGCTCCGCCATGGCGGCGTTCGTACCATGGGGGCCCGGGCAAGGCGAGCCGGTGGACCCCGCGTCGCGGTGTGGATAAAGGGCGCAGGATGAAGCTCGAGGCGATCGCGCGGGCGCTCGGCTGCGCGCTCGACGGGGACGGCGACGTCGACATCGACGACGTCGCCGCGATCGACGACGCGCGCCCCGGCACGCTCACCTTCCTCGCCGATCCGAAGCTGGCGAAGCATCTCCGCACGACCGCCGCGTCGGCGATCGTGCTCGGGGCCGATGCGCCGCCGGTCGAGCTGCCGACGCTGCGGACGTCCGACCCCTACGGCGCCTTCGTCGCCGCGATCGCGCTCTTCCACCCGCCGTCGCGCCCGGCACCCGGCGTCCATCCGAGCGCCGTCATCGCGACGTCGGCCCGGATCGGTGCGCGCGCGTCGATCGGGCCGCACTGCGTCGTCGGCGAGGGTGCGGTGCTCGGCGCCGACGCGACGCTCGCGCCGCGCGTCACCATCTACGCCGACGTTCGCATCGGCGACGACTTCACCGCGCACGCGGGTGTCACCGTGCGCGAGGGGGTGCGGATCGGCGACCGCGTGACCGTCCACGCGGGGGCGGTGATCGGCAGCGACGGGTTCGGGTACCTGCCGGGGCCCGACCGGCCCGCGCAAGATACCCCAGGTGGGAACCGTCGCTGATCGAGGACGACGTCGAGATCGGCGCGAACGCCACCATCGACCGTGCCGCGCTCGGCGCCACCGTCATCGGCCGCGGCGCCAAGCTCGACAACCTGGTGATGGTCGGCCACAACTGCCGGATCGGGCCGTTCTCGCATGCTCGCCGCGCAGGTCGGTCTCGGCGGCAGCACGATCGTCGGCGCTGGCGTCCTGATGGGCGGACAGGTCGGCCTGTCGGGGCACCTCACCATCGGCGACGGAGCCCAGATCGCCGCACAGTCCGGGGTCCATCACGACGTCCCCGCAGGAGCGATCATCGGCGGAAGCCCGGCGGTGGCGATCAGGAAGTGGCAGCGCATGGCCGGCGTCGTCTATCGCCTGCCAGAGCTCTTCCGGCGGCTGCGTCGGGTCGAGCGCCGACTCGGCCTCGACGACCCCGGGCGAGGACGCCTGACCCCCCCTTTGGACGGGCGGAGCCCACCCGCTATACTCCGCGCCCTGCCTTCCCAGCCATGCGCATCCAGATCGACGACATCACGGCCGAGCCGACGGCTCTCGACTACGAGGAATCCGTCGACGAGCTGAACGCGCGCCTCGCGCGCGGGCCGCACGACTGGCGTGTGCCGCGCGGTCTCGGCGTGTCGGTGACCCACTATCGGGCGGGTCTGGACCTCTTCTTCCAGGGCACCATACGAGGGGACGTCCGGGGGGTGTGTGCGCGGTGCGCGGAAGAATATGATCTCCCCCTCGACGCGCCCTTCACGGTCGTGCTGACACCCCGTGTGGCCGACCCCGCGACGAGCGCCGAGCTCACCGCCGAGGACCTCGCCTTCGGCTTCTACGAGGGGCCCGAGGTCGACCTCGCGCCGCTGGTGTCGGAGCAGACGCTGCTGGCGTTGCCGACACGGCCGCTCTGTCGCGAGGACTGTCGTGGGCTCTGCCCCCGCTGCGGTATCAATCTGAACACCGGCACGTGCGCCTGCGTCGCGGAGGTCGCGACACCCCGGCTCGCCGTGCTGCAGGCGACTCGTGGCCAGCAAAGCGCGAGCCGAGAGGAGTCGGTAGTCATGGGTCGTTCCCAAGCGCAGGACGTCGTCGTCGAAGCGCGACAAGCGGCGCGCGCACGACGCGCTCCAGGCGCCGCACGTGATCGCGTGCCCGGAGTGCGGCGAGCGCACGCTGCTCCACCGCGCCTGCCCGCACTGCGGCACGTACCGCGGCCGCCAGGTGGTCGAGGTCAAGGAAAGCTGACGCTGCGCGCCGACGTCCTGCCTCTTCCCCGGTCAGGGGTCGCAGCGGGTCGGCATGGGCCGCGATCTGGCCGATGCGTTCCCGAGCGCCCGCCGGACGTTCGAGGAGGCGGATGCCGCGCTGCAGTTCGGACTCTCACGGCTGTGCTTCGACGGGCCCCACGGAGACCGCTCGAGCTGACCGAGCACGCGCAGCCGGCGATCCTGGCGGCGAGCGTCGCCGCCTATCGGGTTCTCGTGGAGACCGCCGGTCTCGCGCCGGTCGGCGATGGCGGGTCACAGCCTGGGCGAGTGGAGTGCGCTCGTGGCGGCTGGTGCGCTCGCGTTCGGCGACGCGCTGCTCGGGCGTGCGCGAGCGCGGGCGGCTCATGCAGGCGGCGGTTCCGGTGGGCGCGGGGGCGATGGCTGCGATCATGGGCCTCGACGCGGACGCCGTCGACGCGCTGTGCGCCGAGGCGCGCGGCGAGCGACGTCCTCGCGCCGGCGAACCTGAACGGCGGCGGGCAGGTGGTGGTCGCGGGGCACGCGGCGGCCGTCGACCGGCTCGTCGCGCTCGCGGGCGCGCGGCGCGCGCAGCGTGCAGCGCCTCGCGGTGAGCGCCCCGTTCCACTGCGCGCTGATGGCGCCGGCGGCCGACGGGCCTCGCGCGCGTGTCTCGCCGAGGTGCAGTTCCGGCGATCCCGCGGTGCCGGTCGTCACCAGCGTCGACGCGCGCCCGGTGCGCGACGGCGGCGGAGCTGCGCGCACTGCTCGTGCGAGCAGGTGACGGCGCCGGTGCGCTGGGAGGAGACGGTGCGCGCGCTTGGCCGCCTCGGCCCCGAGCCTCGCGCTCGAGGTCGGCCCGGGTCGCGTGCTCGCGCGGCCTCGTGAAGCGCATCGCCCGGACCTCCGCCGTCCTGCCGGCGGGCGACGCCGAAGGCATCGCCGCGCGCGACGGAGGCCCTGCGATGAGCGCCGATCTCGCCGGCCAGGTGGCGCTCGTCACCGGCGGGTCGCGCGGCATCGGACGGGCGATCGCCGTCGCGCTCGCGACCGGCCGGGGCGCCCGTCGTCGTGAACTATCTCGCGAACGCCGCGGCGGCCGCCGAGACCGTGGCGCTGGTCGAGGCGGCCGGAGGGCGCGGCGCGCGCAGTCCCGCTTCGACGTCGGCGACGCCGCGGCCGTGCGCGCCGCGATCGACGACGTGGTCGAGCCGCCAGGGACGCCTGGACATCCTCGTCAACAACGCCGGGCTGTCCATCGACGGCCTGCTGCTGCGCTACAAGGACGACGAGTGGGACCGGGTGCTGCGGACGAACCTGCGGGCACCTTCCACTGCACGCACGGCCGGCGCGCGCGGACGATGGTGCGCGCGCGCTACGGCCGCATCGTCAACCTGACGCTCGGTCGTCGGCGAGCATGGGCAACGCCGGGCAGGCGGCCTACGCGGCGGCCAAGGCCGGCGTCATCGGCTTCACCAGGTCGATGGCGCGCGAGCTGGCGTCGCGCGACATCACGGTCAACGCCGTCGCGCCCGGGTTCGTCGAGACCGACATGACGGCAGGCCTTGCCCGAGCAGCGCGACGCGCAGTATACTGAGCGTGATCCCGGTCGGGCGCTGTGGCGACCGCCGGACGAGGTGGCGGACGCGGTCGACGTTTCTCGCCTCGCCCGCCGCCGGCTACATCACCGGGCAGGTCCTGCAGCGTGAACGGCGGCCTGTACATGTGAGGTGAGGAGCGGAAGGAGGACGGATGGCATCGGCAGCGTCGAAGCAGAAGGTGAAGGAGATCATCTGCGAGCAGCTCGGCGTGAGCGAGGACGAGGTCACGCCCGAGGCGTCGTTCATCGAGGATCTCGGCGCCGATTCGCTCGACATCGTCGAGCTGGTGATGGCGCTCGAGGAAGAGTACGACATGGAGATCTCGGACGAGGAGGCGGAGAAGATCCGCACCGTCCAGGACGTCGTCAACTACATCGAGAGCCACAAGCGAGTCGGAGCCCGCAGATGAGCTCGCCGCTCGAGCAGACGTCGACCCCGACGTCTATGCGCGCGATCCGGCGCGAGACGGAGCGGCAGGAGTACAACCTCGAGCTGATCGCCTCGGAGAACGTCGTCAGCGAGGCCGTGCTCGAGGCGCAGGGCTCGATCCTCACCAACAAGTACGCCGAGGGCTATCCGGGCAGGCGCTACTACGGCGGCTGCGAGTTCGTCGACGTCGTCGAGCAGCTCGCCATCGAGCGCGCCAAGGCGCTCTTCGGCGCCGAGCACGCCAACGTGCAGCCGCACTCCGGCTCGCAGGCCAACATGGCCGTCTACTTCTCGCAGCTCGAGCCGGGCGACACGATCCTGGCGATGAACCTCGCGCACGGCGGGCACCTGACGCACGGCAGCCCGGTCAACTTCTCGGGCAAGTTCTTCAAGGTCGTGCCCTACGGCGTGCGCGAGACGGACGAGCCGCATCGACTTCGACGCAGGTGGCGCGACCTGGCGCGCGAGCACCGGCCGAAGATGATCGTCGTCGGCCACTGCGCCTATCCGCGCGCGATCGACTTCGCGCCGTTCCGCGCCGTCGCCGACGAGGTCGGCGCGCATGGTGATGGTCGACATGGCGCACTTCGCGGGGCTGGTCGCCGCCGGGCTGCACCCGTCGCCGGTGCCGCACTGCGAGTTCGTCACCACGACGACGCACAAGACGCTGCGCGGCCCGCGCGGCGGCATGATCCTGTGCCGCGAGGCGCACGCGAAGAGCGCTCAACTCGTCGGTCTTCCCCGGCAACCAGGGCGGGCCGCTCATGCACGTCATCGCCGCCAAGGCGGTCGCGCTTCAGCGAGGCGCGCGACGCCGGCGTTCCAGCGCCTACCAGCAGCAGATCGTGCGCGAACGCCGCAGGCGCTGGCCGCCGGCCTGATGCGGCGCGGGCTTCCGCCTGCGTCTCGGGCGGCACCGACAACCACCTGATGCTGCTCGACCTGCGCGGCACCGAGCTCACCGGCAAGGTCGCCGCAGGAGACGCTCGACCAGGCGCACATCACCGTCAACAAGAACACGGTGCCGTTCGACCCGCGCTCGCCGTTCGTCACCAGCGGCGTCCGCATCGGCACGCCGGCGGTCACCACGCGCGGCATGCGCGAGCCGGAGATGGACGCAGATCGCCGAGCTGATCGACCGCGCGCTCGGCAGCGCGTCGGCGACGAGCCGCGCGCTGGCGCGCATCGGCCGGCGAGGTGCGCGACGCTCTGCGCGCGCTTCCCGATCTACCGCCACCGCGCTGAGCGTGAGCGCCGATGCGCTGCCCCTTCTGCCGCGACCTGGACAACCGGGTCGTCGATTCGCGGCTCGGCAAGGAGGGCGACGTCATCCGCCGGCGCCGCCACTGCGAGCAGTGCGGGCGGCGCTTCACCACCTACGAGCGGGTCGAGCGTCGCGCTGCCCGTGGTCGTGAAGAAGGACGGCCGGCGCGAGGCGTTCGACCGCGCGCAAGATCGTCAACGGACTGCGGCGCGCGTGCGAGAAGCGCCCGGTGCCGATGGAGACGATCGAGGCGCTGGCGGATCGCATCGAGCGGCAGCTGCAGGAGCGTGGCGACGCAGGAGGTCACCAGCCGCGCCGATCGGCGAGGCGGTCATGCGGCGAGCTGCACGAGCTCGACGCGGTCGCGTACGTGCGCTTCGCGTCGGTCTACCGCTCGTTCGGCGACGTCCACGAGTTCATGCGCGAGCTCGAGGACCTGATCGCCGCGCGGCGCGCGACCGGCCGCGCGCGACGAAGCCGGTCGCGTGGCGCGAAGCGGCGGCGGCGCGTGACGGGCCGACGACGCGCTTCATGGCGCGCGCCCTCGCCCTGGCGGCGCGCGGTCTCGGGCGGACGTTCCCGAATCCGCCGGTGGGCGCGGTGTTCGTGCGTGGCGGTCGTATCGTCGGCGACGGATTCCACTCGCGCGCGGGGGCGCCGCACGCCGAAGTCGAGGCGCTGCGGGCGGCGAGGGGGCGCGTGCGCGGCGCCGACCCTCTACGTCACGCTCGAGCCGTGCAGCCATCACGGCCGCACGCCGCCCTGCGCGGACGCGCTGGTCTCCCTCGGGCTCCGCCGCGTGGTCGTGCGCCGTGGTGGATCCGAATCCGCGGGTGCGGGGCAGGGGCATCCGGCGGCTGCGCCGCGCGGGCATCCCGGTCACCGTCGGCGTCGGGGCGGCGGCGGCGAACGAGCTGCTGGAGGGGTATCGCATCGCGGATGCTCCGCGGCCGCCCGCTGGTGACGCTCAAGCTCGCGGCCTCCCTCGACGGGCGCATCGCCGCCGCGGGCGGTGACGCGCGGTGGATCACGGGCCCGCGCGCGCGACGCCTGGGCGCACGCGCTGCGCAACGTGACCGACGCCGTCCTCGTCGGCGCGGCGACGGTGCGCGCCGACGACCCGGCGCTGACCTGCCGGCTCCGGGGTGGACACGATCCGGTGCGCGTCGTTGTCGCGGGGCGTCGCCTGGCGATACCACCGCGGGCCCAGCTGCTGGCGCGTGGGGGCCCGCCGACCTGGATCGTCGCGCCGGACGATGCGTCCGCCGCGCGCGGCGGCGCGTCTGCGGCGCCGCGCCGAGGTCGTGCTGCTGCCCGGCGGCGGCGGTCGCGTGCCGTTCCGTCGGGTCGTCGAGGCGCTCGGTGCGCGGGGGATCACGACGCTGCTGATCGAAGGTGGGGGCGAGGTGGCGGCGGCGGCGCTCGAGGCCGGTGTCGTCGATCGCGTGGTGCTGTTTCTGGCTCCATTGCTGCTGGGCGGTGACGGCGTTGCGGCCGTCGGACCGCTCGGCATACGTCGCGTGCGTGACGCGCTCCGGCTCGCGTGAGGTCGTCGTCGCCGGCCTGGGCGCCGATGTCGTGGTCACGCGGCCGGGTCGCCTTTGCCTCTCGCCGACCTGCGCGGTAGGGTGCCGTCGATGTCGGACCGGGAGCAGGAGCGCGCCTGTCTGGAGCGCCTGCGCGCCGGCGGGCTGGTTCTCGTGGTCGACAGCGCCACCGAGCCGCCCGACGCCGCGCTGGTCTGCTCGGCGTCACGCATCACCTCGGACGCGATCAACTTCATGACCATCCACGGCCGCGGGCTGGTCTGCCTGGTCCTCGGCCGCGAGCGCATGCGCCAGCTCGGGATCCCGTTGCTGGCGTCCGAGCGCGAACGCTGCGCGCCGGCGTACGGTGTGTCGATCGAGGCGCGGCACGGCGTGTCCACGGGAATCAGCGCGTCCGATCGGGCGGCGACGGTGCTCGCGGCCGTGGCCGAGCACGCGACCCCCGCGGATCTCGTGATGCCGGGACACGTGACGCCCATTCAGGTCACCGCCGGCGGGTCGCTGGTGCGCGTGGCGCCGCCCGAGGCCGCATGGGATCTGAGCCGCCTCGCGGGGCTCGGCGGCGAAGCGGTGCTCTGCGAGGTCCTGGGACGCGACGGCAACGTGGCATCGGCCGACGAGCTCGCGGCGCTGGCGCGCGAGCATCAATTGCCGGTCGTCACGCTCGACGAGGTCATCCAGATGCGGCTGCGGTCGGACACGCTCGTGCGGCGGGTGGCCGAGGCCGTGTTGCCGATGCCGAGCGGCACGAGCTTTCGCGCCATCGTCTACGACAACAGCATCGATCAGCACCAGCACATGGCGCTCGTCCTCGGCGAGGTCGGCGAGGGTGACGTCCTGGTGCGGCTCCACTCGGAGTGTCTCACCGGCGACGTGTTCGGGTCCGAGCGATGCGATTGCGGCGATCAGCTGCAGGAGGCGCTCGACCGGATCATCGAGGCCGGGCGTGGGGTCCTCGTGTACCTGCATCAGGAGGGTCGCGGGATCGGGCTCGCCAACAAGATCCGCGCCTACGCCCTGCAGGACCGCGGACGCGACACGGTGGAGGCGAACCTCGAGCTCGGCTTCCAGGAGGACCTGCGCGACTACGGGATCGGGGCGCAGATCCTGCGCGATCTCGGCGTGCGGCAGGCGGTGCTCCTCACCAACAACCCGCGCAAGATCGCCGGGCTCGAGGCCTACGGGATCGCGGTGAGCTCCCGCGTTCCCCTCGAGGTCGCGCCGCACGCGGGCAACATCGGCTATCTCCGCACCAAGCGGTCGAAGCTCGGCCATCTGCTCTCGGGCCTCGAGTCCGGGTCGTGAGGACCACGCCGTGCCACGTCAGCTGACGGCCGCGCCGGCCGGCGCCGGGCTGCGCATCGGGATCGCCGTGGCCCGCTTCAACCAGGCGGTGACCGAGCTGCTGCTCGCCGGTGCGCTCGAGGCGCTGCAGCAGCACGAAGTGGCGGAGGACGCGATCGACGTGGTGACGGTTCCCGGGTGCTTCGAGCTGCCGCTGTGTACGCAGCGTCTGGCGGCGAGCGGGCGATACGACGCGCTCATCTGCCTCGGCGCCGTGATTCGCGGCGAGACGCCGCACTTCGACTACGTCGCGGGTGAAGCGGCCCGCGGCATCGGCGAGGTGGCGCGCCGGCACGACCTCCCGATCGCCTTCGGCGTGCTCACCACCGACACGGCGGAGCAGGCGCTCGCGCGCGCCGGCGGCGCACGCGGCAACAAGGGGTTCGAGGCCGCGCTGACGGCGCTCGAGATGGTTCAGGTCCTCCGTGTCCTGCTCAAGTCCTGAGGCGGATGATGGGAAGCCGACGTGCAGCACGAGAGCTGGCCCTCCAGGCGCTCTACCAGCTCGACATGACGGGTGACGCCCAGGGGACGGCAGATCTCGGGCTGTTCTGGACCCACGCGGTGGATCATCCGGAAGAGGTACGGGCGTTCGCGCGCGACCTCGTCGCCGGGGTGCAGGCCGATCGCGAGCGGATCGACGGCCTGATCGCCGAGAGCGCGCAGCACTGGCGTCTCCCGCGACTCTCGCGGGTCGATCTCAACCTGCTCCGTCTCGCCACCTACGAGCTGCTCGGGCGGCCGGAGATCCCGGCGTCGGTGACCCTCAACGAGGCGGTCGAGATCGCACGCCGCTTCGGCAGCGACGATTCGGCGTCGTTCGTGAACGGCGTCCTGGACCACATCGCGGGCGTGCTCGGGGTCCGGGACAAGGACAAGGCGGTTCCCCCGGAGTGAGCATGCGGGATGCGCGCTACGAGCCGCAGGCGATCGAGCGGCGGTGGCAGGAGCGCTGGGCGGCGGAGGGGACGTTCGCGGCCGTGCCGGATGCGAGCGCGCCCGCCTACTACGTCCTCGAGATGTTCCCGTACCCGTCGGGACACATCCACATGGGGCACGTCCGCAACTACACGATCGGTGACGTGATCGCGCGGCAGCGGCGCATGGCCGGCTTCCGCGTCCTGCATCCGATCGGGTGGGACGCCTTCGGCCTGCCGGCCGAGAACGCGGCGATCAAGCACGGCGCGCACCCCGCCCGCTGGACGTACGACAACATCGACCACATGCGCCTCCAGCTGCGCCGGCTCGGTCTCGCGTACGACTGGGATCGCGAGATCGCGACGTGCGACCCGCGCTACTACCGCTGGGAGCAGCTCTTCTTCCTGCGCATGCTCGAGCGCGGGCTCGCCTACCGCAAGCGCAGCGTCGTCAACTGGTGCGCGACCTGCGGGACGGTCCTCGCGAACGAGCAGGTGGTGGACGGGCGATGCTGGCGGTGCGACGGACCCGTCGAGGACCGGGAGCTGGAGCAGTGGTTCTTCCGCATCACGGCGTACGCCGACGAGCTGCTGCGTGACCTCGACCGCCTGGGCGGGTGGCCCGAGCGCGTGGTCACGATGCAGCGGAACTGGATCGGCCGGAGCGCCGGCGCGGAGATCCGCTTCCCGCTCGAGGGTCGCGAGGGGGCCGTCACCGTGTTCACGACCCGGCCCGACACCCTCTTCGGCGTGACCTTCATGAGCCTCGCGCCGGAGCATCCCCTGGTGGCCGAGCTCGTTCGCGGAGCCCCCGAGGCGCGCGACGTCGAGGCGTTCGTCGCCCGCGCGCGCGCCACGCCGCGGGAGGAGCGGGCGCTCGGCAAGGATGGGCGTGTTCACGGGGGCGTACTGCCGCCATCCCTTCACCGGGGCGCGCATTCCCATCTGGGTCGCGAACTTCGTCCTCATGGGCTACGGCACGGGCGCCGTGATGGCGGTTCCGGCGCACGACCAGCGCGACTTCGATCTCGCGCGACGGCACGGTCTCCCGGTGCGGGTCGTGGTCCAGCCGGACGAGCCCGTCGATGCCGCGACGATGGCGGCGGCGTGGGAGGGGCCGGGACGTCTGGTCGACTCGGGCGAGTTCTCGGGCCTCGACAACGAGACGGCCAAGACGCGCATCACCGAGGCCTGTGCGGCCCGCGACGTCGGGCGAGCGGCCGGTGTCGTACCGTCTGCGCGACTGGGGCATCTCACGCCAGCGCTACTGGGGCACGCCGATCCCGATCGTCTACTGCGAGCGGCTGCGGGACGGTGCCGGTCCCCGAGTCGGCGTTGCCGGTCCTGCTCCCCGAGGACGTGCAGCTGACGGGGACGGGCGGGTCGCCGCTGGCGACGCACGCCGCCTTCGTCGTGACGACGTGCCCGAGCTGCGGAGGACCGGCCCGGCGCGAGACGGACACGATGGACACGTTCGTCGAGTCGTCCTGGTACTTCATTCGCTACTGCTCGCCGCAGAACGACACGGAGCCGTTCGAAGCCGAATCGAGGTGCGCTACTGGCTCGCGAACGGCGTCGACCAGTACATCGGCGGGATCGAGCACGCCGTCCTCCACCTCCTCTACTCGCGGTTCTTCACCAAGGTCCTGCGCGACCTCGGATTCGTGGCGCTGGACGAGCCGTTCCGCAACCTGCTCACCCAGGGGATGGTGATCAAGGACGGCGCCAAGATGAGCAAGTCCAAGGGCAACGTCGTCGACCCGGACTATCTGCTCGAGCGCTATGGTGCGGACACCGCGCGCCTGTTCTGTCTCTTCGCGTCTCCACCCGAGCGGGACCTCGACTGGAGCGACCAGGGCGTCGAGGGCATGAGCCGATTCCTCGGGCGCGTCTGGCGCCTGGTGTACGGGCTCGCGCCGCGACTCGCACCGGTCGGAACGGCGCTGCCGACGCCGCTGCCGGAGGCGGATCGCGAGCTCCATCGGATGGTGCACCACACGATCCAGCGCGTCGACGAGGACGTCGTCGAGCGACTGCACTTCAACACGGCGATCGCCGCGATCATGGAGCTGGTGACGGCGCTCGGTGCCGGTGCAGACAGCGCCGCTCCAGCCACGCTGCGCGAGGCGGTCGACGTCGTGCTCCTGCTGCTGGCGCCCTTCGTTCCGCACGTCGCCAGCGAGCTGTGGGAGGTCACGGGCCACGCGACCGCCATCGATCGGGCAGCGTGGCCGGTCGCCGACGCTGCGGCGCTGGTGCAGGAGACCGTCGAGCTGCCGGTGCAGGTGAACGGCAAGGTCCGCGCGCGCATCCGGGTCGCCGCCGATGCGCCCGACGACCGGGTGCTCGCCGCCGCGCTGGCCGACGAGCGTGTGCGGGCTCAGCTGGGTGAGCGTCCGGTCCTGAGGCGCGTCGTGGTCCCGGGACGCCTCGTGAGTCTCGTCGTATGAAGGCGGTCCTGCTGCTGCTCGGGGTCGTCGTCGGCGGGTGTGGCTACCATCTGGCGGGGACGCAGCTGACCGTCCCGCAGGGCGCGCACACCATTTCGATCCGACAGTTCACCAACCGGACCAAGAGCTACGGGCTCGAGGTGGCGCTGCAGCGTGCCGTCGAGGACGAGTTCCGGCGACGAGGCACGTTGCGTCTGGTGCGTGACCGGTCGGCGGCGGACCTGGTGCTGAGCGGGACGATCCGGAGCGTCGCGACGACGCCGTCCGCCCTCAGCGGCAATGCCGAGGCGCTGCAGTACCGGGGGGTCATCCGGGTCAGCATCGCCCTCGTGGACCGCGCGTCGGGCCAGGTGCTGTACGAGAACAAGGCGCTGCAGGAATCGCAGGACTTCGGCGCGATCAGCGGCGTGGTCGTCACCGGGTCGCCGTCGTTCCAGCGCGGGCTCCTCGACGCGCAGGACCTCGCGGGCCTGACCAACGTGCAGTTGCAGGACTCCCGACAGAACGCGGCTCTCGACGAACTCATCGATCTGATGGCACGCGAGATCTACATCAACGCGATGGAGGGGTTCTGACGACCCGGAGTCGGGGGCCCGCACCGACCACGGCGGATCCACTCGCCGCGATCGCGCGCGCGCCCCTCGTCCCGGTCATGCTGCTCTACGGCGAGGAAACCCACCTGGTCGAACGGGGCGCTGCCCTGGTGCGCGAGCGGGTGCTGCCGCGCGAGTGTGACGGGAGCTGGCGCACGCTCTGGGCGGATGAGGACGCTGATCGACTTCCCGCGGCCCTGGGCGACCTCTCGTCGCCGTCGCTCTTCGGGGGCGTCGACGTCCTGGTGATCCGGCACGCGGAAGCCTTGGACGAGCGGTCGCAGGAGCGGGTGCTGGAGGTGATGCCTCGGCTCGGCCCGAAGGCGTTCATCGTCCTGATCGCACGCTCGCCGGACATGCGACGGCGGCTGTTCGCGGCATGTCAGCGCGAAGGCGGTGCCCACGCCTTTCCGGCGATCGAACGCCGCGCGATGCCGGACTGGGTGCGCCGGCTTGCGCGCGAACGTGGGCACGAGATCGCCCCGCAGGCCGCGCAGGAGCTGATCGACCGGGTCGGGAACGACCTCGGCGCGTTGGCGAACGAGCTGGAGAAGCTCTCGGTGCACGTTGGCCCACGGGCGCGCATCGACGGCGACGCGGTCCGGGCCATCGTCGCCGCCGCGCGCGGCCACGGCGTCGACGAGCTGAGTGATCGCCTCGCGCGCCGCGACGTCGCCGGGGCGGCGGTCGCGCTCCGCCAGCTGCTCGCCGAGGGCGAGCCGCCGCTCAAGATACTGGCCTTCGTGGCGGCGAATCTGCGGCGTGCCCTGCACGTCGCCGAGCTGACCGAGACGGGGCTCACGCCGGACGAGGTCGGCCGGCGGCTCGGCATGCCCGGCTGGCTCGTGAGCAAGAACCTCGGCCGTGGCACCGCGACGCGGTTGGCGGCAGGCCTGACCGCACTGCGCGAACTGGACCGCGACCTCAAGCGATCGCGTGCGCCCGAGGCGGCGTTCGAGGCGGCGATCCTGCGGATCGCCGCACCGGAAGCCGACGCGCGCCCGGCCTAGGCCTGGGCGCCGAGCTGGTGGACCGCCCGGGACAAACGGGCGATGCGGCGGGCGGCGTTGTTCCGGTGCAGCACGCCCTTGGTGACGGCCTTGTCGAGCGCACGGTTCGCCCGCGCCAGCGACGCGGCGGCCGATGCGGCGTCCTTCGAACCGACGGCCGCACGGACGGTCCGCACGAGGTGCCGGAGCTCGGTCTTGATTGCGTGATTGCGCTTCCGACGCTTCTGGCTCTGCCGGTGACGCTTCAGTGCGGACGCGTGATTTGCCACGACCGGGCCAGCTACCATGGCCGCCGGGCACGGTCAATTAGCAGCCTGCAGGCGTCAATCGATGCGCTTCGCCTCTTCCCAGAGGCGATCACGTTCCGCCGGGTCGAGCGCCGTCAGCGTGGTCCCCTGCGCACGGGCCGCGGCATCGCACCGAGCGAGCCGCGAGCGGAGGCGATCGGTCGCGTCGCGGAGCGCCATCTCGGCGGAGCAGTCGAGATGCCGAGCCACGCTGGTGAGCGTCAGCAGAAGGTCGCCCAGCTCGCGGGTGGCGGCCGCGTGATCGCCGGCGGTCGTGGCGACCTCGAGCTCCGCCATCTCCTCACGCACCTTGGCGAGGACGCCCGCCAGGGCTGGCCAGTCGTATCCGATCCGTTTCGCCTTGCGTCCGACCTCCTGCGCACGGGCGAGGGCGGGGAGGGTCGAGGGAATGTCGTCGAGGGTCTCGACCTCGCGTCCGCGTGCCCGGCGCTCGGCCGCTTTGATCTCCTGCCAGTTGCGCACCACTTCGTCGGCGTCGCGGACGACGACGTCGCCGAAGACGTGGGGGTGGCGGCGCACGAGCTTGTCGGCGATTCCCGTTGCGACGTCCGCGATGGTGAAGAGCCCGGCCTCGGCGGCGATCTCCGCCTGGAAGACGATCTGCAGGAGCAGATCGCCGAGCTCCTCGCAGACGGCGGGCGCGTCGTTGCGCGCCAGGGCATCGAGGACCTCGTGGGTCTCCTCGAGGAGATAGGGGCGCAGCGTGTCCCAGCTCTGCTCGCGGTCCCACGGGCAGCCGCCGGGTGCGCGCAGGCGGGCCATGATCCCGACCAGACGAACGAGGCTCTCGGATACGCGCGGATCGACCATCGCGCGACGCTACCACGCGATCCTCGACAGTCAACGCGCGGACTTGCCTCGGCCACGGGCCCGGCGTAACCGGAACCGATGGCTCGGGTCCAGATGTACACTACGGCGGTGTGTCCCTACTGCCAGCAGGCCAAGCGACTCTTGAAGGAACGCGGCATCGCCTACGACGAGATCGACGTCAGCGACGACGCCGAGTTGCGCATGGACGTCATCCGGCGCAGTGGCGGCCGGCGGACCGTCCCGCAGATCTTCATCGACGGCGCGCCCATCGGCGGCTTCGAGGAGCTGGCGGCCCTCGACGCGGCCGGCGAGCTCGCGGGATTGGCCGACGGTGCGCACTAGCCTGGTCGTCGTCGCGCTGGTCGGCGCCGGGATCGGCGCCGCCACCGCAGCCGACCTGACGACCGGCAAGCGGCTCTTCGAAGAGCGCTGCTCGGCATGTCACGGGACGACGGGTGGTGGTGATGGGCCGGCGGCGCCGGCGATCACGCCCGCGCCGCGGAACTTCCGCGATCCTGCCTTCTGGAAGGATCGCACCCTCGACCAGATCCGACACGTCGTGAAGGAGGGGAAGGGCGCCTCCTCCATGATGCCGCCGTTCGGGGAGGTGCTGTCGGATGCCGAGATCGACGACGTCATCGCCTGGGTCGCGACGTTCAACCCGGCGACCGGCAAGCCGTCCGGCGGCACGCCTCCTGGTGATGGCAAAGTATCCGGAGCCAGGCCGGGTCAAGACGCGGCTGGCGGCGCGGATCGGAGCGGCGGCAGCCGCTGAGCTGCAGGCGGCGTTTCTCGCCGATCTCGGCGCTCGGCTGTCGACCCTCGCTCTCCCCGTCCGCTGGGCGGTCTGGCCGGCAGGCGCTCCACTGCGGGCGCTGGTTCCCGGCGCCGTGTGCGTGCCGCAGGAGGGGGAGGATCTCGGCGCGCGCATGTGCAACGCTGCCACGCGCCTGATGGCCGAGGCACGGGCGCCCATCGTCCTGCTCGGCGCCGACGCTCCGCACGTGCCGTTGTCCGCGATCCGTGCCGCCGTCGATGCGCTCGTCGGGGAGGCCGACGTCGTTCTGGGGCCCGCGGACGACGGGGGATACTGGCTGCTGGGGATGGCGGAGGTCGTGCCGGCGCTCTTCACCGACGTGCCGTGGGGAACCCGGACCGTTCTCGCAGTCACCCGGGAGCGCACGCGGCGTCTCGGGCTCCGTGAGCGCCTCGTCGAGTCCACCTTCGACGTCGATGCCCCGGAGGACCTCGAGCGCCTCCGAGGTCTGATCCGCCGAGGCGAGGCCGTCCTGCCCGCGACCGCACGCGTCCTGGCGACCATTCCGCCACCCCCATCTTGACAGCGAGGGGTGAACGGGCCGACAGTCGGGCCGTTCGATCCCGCACGGCGCGCCCCATCGCGCGGCCAGGAGGTATGGCCATGATCGAGTGGGTGGACGAGGACGACGACTTCCACGACGCAGACGAGGCGCCGCCGCGGCGTGTCCTCGACGAGCGCATGCTGCGCGAGCCGATCGCGCGGCTCGATCCCCCCGCGCCGCTGGTCGTCGCGCCCGCGGCGCCGCTCGCCGAGGCGGTGGGAGCGATGCGCGACCATCGGGTCGGTTGTCTCCTGGTGGTCGACCATGGGCGCCTGTGCGGAATCATCACCGAGCGCGACCTGCTGCTGAAGCTCGACCGCTGGGACATGGAGCGTCCGGTCGCGGAGCTGATGACGCCCGATCCGGAGGTGCTGTCGCCGGACGACCCGATGCTCTACGCGCTCAACAAGATGAGCGTCGGCGGGTTCCGACACGTACCCCTCGTCGACGCGGCAGGACGGGCGGTCGGTATCGTCTCGGTGAAGGACATCGTCGACTACCTGGTCGACGTGTTCGCGTCGGACGTGCTGACGGTCCCGCACGATCCGGCGCGGGGGCGCATCTGGCGTGCCCGCGACGGCGGCTGACGGCTAGGGCACTACCCATGTGTCGCCGCGGTTGAAGAGCGCGGCGAGGTCGGCGCTCCCCTTGGCGCGGGCGGCGGCGACCTGACCCGCGAGCGCTTCGTCGTAGGTCGGGCGCTCGACGGCAGTGAACACGCCGATGGGCGTCGGGAAGTCCGGTGGTCCCAGCCGGGCGATGAGGTAGGCGAGGGCGGGGTTGTGCTCGTCGTGTACGAGCAGGTCGGCCTCGCTGATGCCGCTCCCCAGCGAGACGACCTCGGGCAGGAAGTTCCGGAGGCGGATGCCCCGGTCGCGGTTGCGACCGAAGACGAGCGGCTTGCCGTGCTCGAGCACCAGCGTGTGCTCGGCCTTGGTGGCCTTGTCGGTGATGTCGCCGAAGGCGCCGTCGTTGAAGACGTTGCAGTTCTGGAGGATCTCGACGAACGACGCGCCCTTGTGGGCGTGTGCGCGCTTGACGATCTCCTGCAGGTGCTTGGTCTCGACGTCGACGCTGCGGGCGACGAAGCTGGCCTCGGCGCCGAGCGCCAGCGCGATCGGATCGAACGGGTGGTCGATCGAACCCTGCGGCGTCGACTTGGTCACCTTGCCGACCTCCGACGTGGGCGAGTACTGACCTTTGGTGAGGCCGTAGATCTTGTTGTTGAACAGCAGAATGTTGAGGTCGACGTTGCGACGCAGCACGTGGATCAGGTGGTTGCCGCCGATCGACAGCGCGTCGCCGTCGCCCGTGACCACCCAGACCGAGAGCTCCGGACGGCTGGCCTTCAGCCCGGTGGCGATCGCCGGCGCGCGGCCGTGGATCGAGTGGAACCCGTACGTGTTGACGTAGTACGGAAAGCGGCTCGAGCAGCCGATCCCCGAGACGAACACGAATTGCTCGCGCGGAACGCCGAGCTCGGGCAGCACCTTCTGCACCTGCGACAGGATGGCGTAGTCGCCGCAGCCGGGGCACCAGCGCACGTCCTGATCGGAGACGAAATCCTTCTTGGTGAGCGGGGTGGTCATCTGGAGTCCTCTCAGGCGTCGTCGTGGAGCAGCTTGGTGCAGCGGGCGACGATCTCGCTCACCTTGAAGGGCCGCCCCTGGATCTTGTTGAAGCCGATCGCGTCGACGAGATACTCGGCGCGGATCAGGCGCACGAGCTGGCCGAGGTTCATCTCGGGCACCAGCACGCGACGGAAGCTGCCCAGCAGGGTCGCCCAGGTCCGCCGGCAGCGGATTCAGATGGCGGACGTGCGCGTGGCTGATCCGATGTCCGGCCGCCTGCAGCTGGCGCACCGCCTTCGCGGATCGCGCCGTAGGTGCTGCCCCAGCCGAGCACGAGGAGATCGCCGTCGGTCGGCCCGAACACCTCCGTCGGCGGGATGTCGCGCGACGATGCCCGCGACCTTGCGCGCGCGGACGCGGATCATCTGCTCGTGGTTGGTCGGCGCGTAGCTGACGTTGCCGGTCAGGTACTCCTTCTCGAGACCGCCGATGCGGTGCTCGAGGCCGGGCGTGCCCGGGACTGACCCAGGGCCGCGAGAGCGTCTCCTCGTCGCGGAGGTAGGGATAGAAGCCGGTCGGATCGGTGCGGAACGTCACGGGGAACGTCGGGCAGCGTGGCCGGGTCGGGAATCAGCCACGGCTCGGCGCCGTTGGCGAGGTAGCCGTCGGTCAGCAGGATGACCGGCGTCATGTACTTCACCGCGATGCGCACCGCCTCGAACGCCATGTGGAAGCAGTCGGCGGGCGTCGCGGCCGCCAGGATCGGTAGCGGCGCCTCGCCATGACGGCCGTACATCGCCATCAGCAGGTCGGCCTGCTCGGTCTTCGTCGGCATGCCCGTCGACGGGCCGGCGCGCTGGATGTCGATGATGATGAGCGGCAGCTCGACGGCGCAGGCGAGCCCCATCGTCTCGGCCTTGAGGTTCATTCCGGGGCCGCTGGTGGTGGTGACGGCGATCGCGCCGCCGAACGCCGCGCCGAGCGCCGCGCCGATGCCGGCGATCTCGTCCTCGGCCTGGAAGGTCGACACGTCGTACTGCTTCAGCGCCGACAGCTCGTGCAGCACGTCGCTCGCGGGCGTGATCGGGTAGCTGCCGAGGAAGAGCGGCCGGCCGGCGCGCTGCGCCGCCGCGACGAGGCCGAGCGCGGTGGCCGTGTTGCCCGTGATGTTGCGGTACTTCCCGGGGGCGATCGCGGCTGGCTTGATCTCGTACGAGACGGCGAACAGCTCGGCAGTCTCGCGCGAAGTTGTAGCCGGCGCGCAGCGTCCGGACGTTGGCCTCGACGAGGTCGGGCGTCTTCTTGAAGCGCTCGCGCGACCCACGCCTCGGCCGGCTCGATCGGCCGATGATAGAGCCAGGAGGTGAGCCCGAGGCAGAAGAAGTTGCGGCAGCGGAAGACGCTGCGCGCGGACAGGCCCAGGTCCTTGAGTGGCGGCCGTCGTGAGCTTCGTGACGTCGACCTGGAACAGCTGGTACGCGGCGAGGGAGTCGTCCTCCAGCGGGTTCGTCGAATAGTCCGCCTTCTGCAGGTTCTGATCGTTGAAGCCTTCGTGGTCGACGATGAGGATGCCGCCGGTCTTCAGGTCGCCGAGGTTGACCTTGAGGGCCGCCGGGTTCATCGCGACGAGGACGTCGAGGTCGTCGCCGGGCGTGAACACCTCGTGCGACGAGAAGTTCAGCTGGAAGGCGCTGACGCCGGCGAGCGTGCCCGCGGGGGCGCGGATCTCGGCCGGGAAGTCCGGCAGCGTGGCCAGGTCGTTGCCCGCGAGCGCGGTCTCCGTGGTGAACTGCATCCCGGTGACCTGCATGCCGTCACCGGAGTCGCCGGCGAAGCGGATCACGACGGCGTCGCGTTCCTCGACGCGCTTCGGGCTGGGGGCGGCCCCGTCAGGCATCTACCATCCTCCTGGCGGCTGATGGCAGGACGGCTGCATCACGCTCGCCGTACTTCCGTATATCGGCGCGGGTTTCCGGTTGCAATGCGCAATCGGCGCGCGTGCTCACTCGAGCCGCACACCCTCGGCCTGCGGCTTGCCCTTCTTCGGGTTGTGCCCGACGATGAAGCTGACGCGCGTGCCGGGGGCGATCTCGGTGGGGTCGTCTTCGATCTGGGTCACGTGGAAGAAGAGCGATTGGTTGTCGCCGTAGCGGAGGAACCCGAAGCCCTTCTCCGGCAGGAAGCGGTCGACGACGCCCATCACGCGATCGCGTCCGGGCGTGCTCTGCTCGGCCTCGGCGAGTAAGGCGAGTCCCGGCGGCAGCTCGCGATCGGGCGGCGGCGGCGCGCCAGCCGGCGCGCCTTCGAGAGCGGTGACACGTGCGGCGACGGCGGCGTCGTCCGGTGCCAGCGCGGCCAGCAGTCGCAGGTAGCGTGCGGCGTCGTCCTTGCGTCCCAGTCGCTCCGCGAGCTCTGCGGCGAGCCGGAGCCCCTCGGCGAAACCTCCTTCACGGCGGCAGGCCAACGCGCGCTCGACCTGCACCAACGCCGCGCGGGGGCGGTCGCACGCGAGCTGCAGCCGAGCGAGCTCGAGGCGAACCAGCGGCTCGGCGCTCCGCAGTCGGGCGAGAGCGTCCACCAGCGCCCCGGCGGCAGCCGGCAGATCGCCGGTGACGTTGGTGTGGAACCGACCCAGCGCGAACAGCGCGAACGCCCCGCGCGGGAGCGACGCAGCGTGCTGATACGCCTCCTGCGCCGTCTGGGTCTCGTGCCGCAGCTCGTGGACCCGACCGATGCGCTCCCAGATGTAGCTCGACTCCGGATCGAGCGCGCGAGCGGCGTCGAAGGCGCGTAGGGCCGCATCGAGGTCGCCGCGGCGGAGCTCCAGCTCACCCTGGCAGGCGAGCACGTGCTCCGGTTGGATTGCCGGCGGCGTGGTGCTCGCGTCGAGGTCGCGACACACCATCAGCACGTCGGCGGCCTGCTCGAACTCGCCGAGATCGCGGAGCGCGCGCGAGAGGTGGAAGAGCACCTGCACCTGTACTCCGCGGCCGCGCTGGCGTTGATCCGACGAGGCCTCCTCCCAGATCGAGCGGGCACGGGCCAGCGCCTCGACGGCCTCGCGGGGACGGTGCAGCTTCTCGAGGCAGTAGCCGCGGCGGAAGAGGCAGAGGTGATACGTCGGGAAGGACGCCAGCGCCCGGTCGTACCAGCGGAGCGCCTTGGTCCACTTCTTCTTGCGCTGGAAGTACCAGCCGATCGCGCAGTGGAAGACGGCCGCTCGCCGGGGCGCGAGCTCCGCGCATCGCAGCAGGTAGCGCTCGAGCTTGTCCTCGTCGCCGAGCATGCCGAAGGCGCGTCCGACCTCGAAGAGGAGCTCGGTCGAATTCCACGTCTCGTCCTCGGGGGTGTCGTCGAGGCGGCCGTAGCGGGCGACGATGGTCTGATGATCGCCGCGATCGGCCAGCGCGCGGACCTCGGCGAGCATGGAGTCGACGGTGCTCATCCGGACGGTCGCCCGGCCGCGACGGCTGCCCGCGACCTGCACGCGCGGCCGTCCCTGGCTTCCTCTGCCTCCCCGGGTGGCAGCAGACCTCCTCCCCTCCCCTCGATCGTTGCCGAGTCGCCTGCTGGGTGTACCAGCGAGTTTCCAAACTTTCAACCGAACGACCGTGTGGGGTCGTCGGGGCGTCGAGTCGGGTCAGGGCGTGCGGCCGACGGTATAGACGTCGACGCCCGTCGCCCCGGCGTCCAGCAAGGCGACGGCGCACGCGTGCGCCGTCGCGCCGGTCGTGAGCACGTCGTCGACCAGGGCGACCCGGCGGCCACGGACGAGCGCCGGATCGCGCACGGCGAAGGCGCCGTCGAGATTGATGGGTCGGTGGGCGGCACCGAGGCTGCTCTGCGCCGGTGTCGGTCGCAGGCGCACCAGGGCGCGTGGGTTCAGGGGCAGACCGCGCCGACGCGCGAGCGGATCGCGCGAGCAGCAGCGCCTGATTGTACCCGCGCGCCCGGAGCCGCGACGGGTGGAGGGGTACCGGAACGACCAGGGCACCCGGAGCGAACGGGTGAACCTCGGCGAGGCGTGCGCCGAGGACGGCGGCGACGCCCCGCCGCCCCCGGAACTTGAGGGCATGCACGGCGGCTGCCAGCGGGTTGAGACCCTCGGCCGACGACAGGTACAATCCAAGCGCCCGGGCGGAGTCGAAGGCCAGGGAGATCCGGACGCAGTCTCGGCAGTCTGCCGCGGTTCGAGCCGGACCTCCGCAGCGTGGGCAGAGTGGAAGCGGTGGAGGACGGATGTCGCGGAGGCAGGCGTCGCAGAGGGTCGCGGGTGATCCCATCGGCAACGGCCGCGCACAGGCGTCGCAGTCGATCGGGAACAGCAGGTCGGCGATGTACCGCAGCCACGTCGTCATCGGTTCACGAGGATCGGGTGGCGGGCCCGACGGTCGTGCCGCCCCTGGACGGCTGATGCAACTCGTTAGGGAGGAGAGCGGACGATGAAGAACTTCCTTGTGGGCCTCGTCGTGGGGCTGCTCTCGATGTACTGGTACCTGACCCAAATGGAGCACACGCGGACGGCGCTCGGCGACATGTGGGATCGCGCGTCGACTGGCCCGCCCCCCGTCGTCAAACGCTGGCCCTGACGCCCTTTACATCGTTTCTCCTTCCGCCTACGTTGACGAGCGGTGCCGCTGACCGAGCAGCAGCTGTCGACTGACCTCACCCAGGCCATGCGCGCGCGGGACGCGATGCGCGTGAGCGTGCTGCGTGGCGTGATCGCCGCCGCCAAGAACCTCAAGGTCGAGAAGCGTGGCGCAGAGCTGACCGAGGGCGACCTGGTGCAGGTCGTGCGCCGCGAACTGCGCAAGCGTGAGGAGGCGCTCGAGTTCGCGGGCAAGGGCGGGCGAGACGACCTCGTCACGCAGAACCGGGCCGAGATCGAGATCCTGGCACCGTACGTCCCGAGCATGCTCGACGCTGCGGCGCTGGAGGTCGGCCATCCGCGCCATCCGCTCGGGCGGGGGCACGTCGATCGGCGCCATCATGGCGCAGCTGAAGGAGCGTCACGGGGGAGCGTACGACGGTCGGCAGGCGAGCGAGATCGCGAAGCGCGTGCTGGCCGAGGCCGCGGCATAGGGACACGTGGCGGCGGAACTTCCCATCCTCGGCCGGCTCAAGAAGGAGCTGGACAAGCTCAAGTACGAGCTCACCATCGAACTCCCGAAGGCGCTGCAGGAGGCGGCGGCGCACGGCGACCTGTCGGAGAACGCCGAGTACGACGCGGCCAAGCACCGCCAGGACTTCGTCCGCTCGCGCATCGGGCAGATCGAGGGGCGCATCCGCGAACTGTCGATGTACACCATCGCCTCGATCCCGCAGGGCGTGGTGGCCTATGGCAGCCGCGTCACCGTCGAGGACATCGAAGCCGGGGAGGCGGTCGCCTACGAGATCGTGTTCCCGGAAGAGGTCGACGCCGCGCGTCGCCAGATATCCCTGTCGTCGCCGCTCGGACGCGCCCTGCTCAACAAGGGGGTGGGTGACGAGGTCGAGGTGCAGACGCCGGGAGGACGTCGCTCGTACCAGATCGTCGAGCTGCTGACGTTCCACGAGCGCGACGGATCGGGCTCGCGCGGCTCCTGACGCCGCTCACTCCGCGCGGCGGAGCTGCTCGGCGGCCGATTCGGGAGGAACCGGGTTCGAGTAGATTCCGGTGGCCCATTCCATCCCGAGCTGCTCGCCGAGGTGCGGTACCACCTCGAGGTGCCAGTGGAACTCCGCCTGGTCGCCGCCCATGAGCGGCGCGGCGTGGAGCGCGACGCTGTAGGGCGGATCGTCGAGCACCGTCCGCAGTCGCCGCAGCGCGTCCACGATCAGGTCGGCGAGTGGACCGAGCGCCCGGTCCGCCGGATGGCCGAAGTCGGCGGCGTGCTGGCGGGGCAGGAGCCACAGCTCGTAGGGGTGCGCGGAGGCGAACGGGGCGATGGTGACGAACTGGTCGTTCCGCGCGACGACGCGAACGCCTGCGGCGATCTCCTCGTCGATCTCGTCGCAGAACGCGCAGCGCTCCTTCAGCCGATAGTACTCACGGGCGCCCGCGAGCTCCTCCTCGAGTCGTTTCGGCGTGAAGGGCGTGGCGATCACGTGGGAGTGCGCGTGCCGGTACTGGCTCCACACCGCGCCATGGTTCTTCAGGACCAGCACGTGACGGAAGCGCGAGTCCCGCCGCAGGTCGATCAGGCGGGCGCGGTACGTTTCGAGCAGCGTCGTCATCTGCGCGAGGGGGAAGTCGGCCCACGTCTGCGGATGCTCGGGCGTGTCGGTCACCAGCTCGTGCGCGCCGATCGCGTTCATGCGATCGAACATGCCGGCGCCCCGCCGCCCGAGCTCGCCCTCGATCCGGAGGAGCGGTTGCTTGTCGGGCGTGATTCGCACCTGCCACCCGTTCCCGTTGCGGATCGCGACGATCTCGACGGGGTTCAGGTGCTCGTTGCCCGGGCAGAAGGGGCAGGGTCCATCGACGAACGACGGCCCCTCCACCCGACGAGGCGCCAACTCGGGCGCTCGTTCGGGCGCGATGACCACCCACCGGCGGAGGATCGGATCGCGGCGCAGCTCGGACACGGCGTCTTCGGACCCGTCTCATTACACGAGGGAAGTAGCGCGGTCCATTGAGCGACGATCGACGCGGCGCGCCAGGGGGGCCTCGCATTGCGGGGGTCGGGGGGCCGTGTTATACGCCGGAATCGATCTTTAGGCCTTCACTTCCCGTCAACAGGTGGGCCCCAGCCCACTTTTTTCGTTTTGGAGGAGCAGGATTTCGTGGACCGGTCCGTCGTCACCCGACGCGTCTGGGATCTGGCAGAGCCTCTTGTGCTCGACAAGGGGCTCGAGCTGATCGACGTCCAGTATCGTCCGGAGGCCGGCCGCATCGTCCTTCGCCTGCTGATCGACCGGCCCGAAGGGCGGGTCGGTCTCGACGAGCTCGCCCGGATATCCCGCGAGCTGGGCGACGTCCTCGACGCCCACGACGCCGTCCCCGGTCGCTACATCCTCGAGTGTTCGTCGCCGGGGCTCAACCGCCCGCTGCTCCGCGAGCCACACTTCCGTCGCGCCATCGGTCAGAAGGTGTTCGTGCGGGCGCGCGAGCCCATCGCCGGACGCAGGCAGTTCCACGGGGTGCTCGACGCCGTCACGCCCGAGGGGATCGTCGTGCAGGATCCCGCCGCCGGCGACGTCCGGATCGCGCTCGACGCGATCGAGAAGGCCCACACCGAATTCGAGTTCGGCCGCCCGGCCGGGCCGCGGTCGGCGCACGCCTGAGGAGACACGTCGATGCTCCCGGATCTCAATCGCGTCATCGAGCAGGTCAGCAAGGAGAAGGGCATCGATCGCGCGATCATCGTCGAGGCGCTCGAAGCAGGCCATGCTGTCGGCGGCGAAGAAGACGTTCGGTCGCGAGAAGCACATCGAGGCGAAGTTCAACCCCGAGATCGGCGAGGTCGAGCTGTTCGAGATCATGACGGTCGTCGAGGAGGTCGACGACGCCGAGAACCAGATCACGCTCGACGAAGCGCGCGCGCGACGCTCGACCCGGAGGCGCAGGTCGGCGACGAGCTGCTCGCGAAGCTGCCGGCCGAGAAGTTCGGGCGCATCGCGGCGCAGGCGGCCAAGCAGAACATCATCCAGCGCGTGCGCGACGCCGAGCGCGACATCATCTACAACGAGTTCAAGGACCGGAAGGGCGAGCTCGTCTCCGGCATCGTGCAGCGCTTCGAGAAGAAGAACATCATCGTCAACCTCGGCCGCACCGACGCGATCCTGCCCGAGAAGGAGCAGATTCCGCGCGAGCGCTACCGCCAGGGCGATCGCATCCGCGCCTTCATCCTCGACGTCGAGCTCGACCAGCAAGGGGCCGCAGATCGTCCTCTCGCGCACGCATCCCGGCTTGCTGATCAAGCTCTTCGAGCAGGAAGTGCCGGAGATCTACGAGGGCATCGTCGAGGTGAAGGGCGCGGCGCGCGAGCCGGGCGGCCGCGCCAAGATCGCCGTCATGTCGAACGATCAGCGACGTCGATCCGGTCGGCGCCTGCGTCGGCATGAGGGGCACGCGCGTCCAGGCGGTCGTGCAGGAGCTGCGCGGCGAGAAGATCGACATCGTGCACTGGACGGCCGATCCGGCCGAGTTCGTCTGCCGCGCCCTCGCGCCGGCGAAGGTCTCGAAGATCATCATGGACGAGGACGAGCACGCGATGGAAGTCATCGTCCCCGACGATCAGCTCTCGCTGGCGATCGGCAAGAAGGGGCAGAACGTCCGCCTCGCGTCGCGCCTGACGCGGCTGGAAGCTCGACGTTCGCAGCGAGTCCGAGGCCGAGGACGAGGCGCGGCGCGCGCGCGCCTCGCTGACGGCGATTCCGGGCGTCGGCGACGTCGACGGCCGAGCTGCTGTACCAGAACGGCTTCAAGTCGGCGGAGGAGCTGGCCGCGTCGGACGAGGAGACGGTCGGCGACATCGACGGGATCGGTCCCGAGCGCGCCGTCGGTCATCCTCGCGGCGGCGCGCGAGCACGTCGAGCGCAAGCGGGTCGAGGAGGAGGCAGCGACGCCGCTGCTGCGGTCGCCGCCGGCGGCTGCCGAGGCTGCGCGCCGAGGCGCTCGACGCCGGTGCCGCCGCCGGCGAGTGCGCCGTCGAGGAGGAGCGCGAGTGACGTCGATGCGGACCTGCGTCGGGTGCGGCACGTCGGCGCCGCAGATGGACCTCCTCCGCGATGGTCGCGGGTTCGGACGGCTCTGCACGCCGATTCGCGTCCGCCGCGCGGCGGGGCGGGGCGCCTACCTGCATCGCGAACGCGACTGCTGGACGGCGTTCGTCGCGCCGGCGCGGGCCGGTGCGATCGCTGCGCTGCACCCCGAGCCGCGACGACCGGGCGCGGCTGGTCGACGCGCTTCTCCGCGACGCCGGAGGTCGCCTGAGGGATGGCCATGGCCAAACGCATCAGCGAGCTCGCCAAGGAGTGGGGCGTCGCCCCGAAGGACGTCGTCTCCGGGGCTCGAGCGGCTCGGCATTCGCGGCAAGAGGCCGACGAGCACGCTCACCGACGAGGAGATGCAGCGCGCTGAAGGAAGAGCTCGGCCTGGCGCCACGGCCGGCGGTCTCGCTCGGCACCGAGCGCGTCGTCGCCGAGCGCGTGGTCACGGAGCGCGTCACCGGCGCCGACTCCGTCGTCACGGCGAGGGAGCAGACGACCGAGACGCGGCTCAAGGCGAACGTCATCCGGCGGCGCGTGGCGCGTGAGGTGCTCAGCCGTGAAGAGCTGCCCTCGGTGGCGGACGCCGAACCGGCAAGCTCCGACGACATCCCGCCATCGCTCGACTTCGAGGCCGACGTCCCGCCATCGCTCGACGTGCCGCCGCTCGGGGCCGGAGACGGTGCCGACGCCGACCGAAGTCGCTCCGCCGCCGGCGCAGCCGGCCGTCGCGGCCGAGCCGGTCGTGGAAAGGCCCCCGGTGGCCGCGCCGCCGCCGCCGCCGCGTCCGCGGCCCGACCTCGCTCAGCCGTCGCCCGCGATGGCACCGGCCGCCTCGGCCGCACCGGCGAAGCCGGCGCCCCCGCCGCCGCCGGGGTTCGAGGAGATGCGTGGGCCGAAGGTGCTCGGGCGCATCGACCTCAAGAAGGCCGTTGCGCCGCCGTCGGCTGGGCCCGGCTGGCGACCCGGCGGCACGCCGCAGACGACCGAGCCGGGCGCCGCGCCCGGCGCGGGCGCCGGCGACGCGGCGAAGAAGAAGAAGGGGCGCAAGGTCATCAAGAAGACCGACCTCTTCGACGCGATGGTGCGCGACTCCTCGCGCGGAGGGAAGCGGCCGCAGAAGCGCCGTGCGCTCCCCGGCAAGGAGCAGAAGAAGACCGAGATCACGACGCCGCGCGCGTCGAAGCGCATCGTCCGGATCTCGGAGGTGATCACGGTCGCCGATCTCGCGCGCTCGATGGGCGTCAAGGCCGGCGAGGTACTGAAGAAGCTGATCGACATGGGCATGATGGCGACCATCAACCAGGTCCTCGACCACGACACCGCGACGCTGGTTGCGACCGAGTTCGAGTACCAGGTCGAGAACGTCGCCTTCGACGCCGAGCAGGCGCTCGAGACCAAGGACGAGGGCGACGTCGAGGAGGAGCGGGTCCCGCGTGCCCCGGTCGTCACGATGATGGGCCACGTCGACCACGGGAAGACGTCGCTGCTCGACGCGATCCGCGCGAGCGAGGTCGCGGCGGGCGAGGCGGGCGGCATCACCCAGCACATCGGCGCCTACACGGTCGACGTGCACGGCCGCCAGGTGACCTTCCTCGACACGCCGGGTCACGAGGCGTTCACCGCGATGCGGGCCCGCGGCGCCAAGGTGACCGACATCGTCATCCTGGTCGTCGCGGCGGACGACGGCGATCATGCCGCAGACGGTCGAGGCGATCAACCACGCGCGGGCCGCGGAAGTGCCGATCATCGTCGCGGTCAACAAGATCGACAAGCCGGACGCGAATCCCGAGCGCGTGAAGCAGGCGCTCGGCAACTACGGCCTCGCGCCGGAAGAGTGGGGCGGCGACACGATCGTCGTGCCCGTGTCGGCCAAGACGAAAGAGGGTATCCCGCAGCTGCTCGAGATGATCCTGCTGCAGGCCGACGTGCTCGAGCTGCGCGCCAACCCGAAGCGTCAGGCGCGGGGCACCATCGTCGAGGCGCGCCTGGACCGAGGTCGCGGCCCCGTCGCCACCGTCCTGGTGCAGGAAGGCACGCTGAAGGTCGGCGACTCGTTCGTCTGCGGACTGCAGTACGGCCGCATCCGCGCGATGGTCGACGACAAGGCGCGCCGGATCGAGGCGGCCGGCCCGGCCACGCCCGTCGAGATCCTCGGGCTTGGCGGTGTGCCGGACGCCGGCGACGTCTTCGTCGCGGTGGCCGATGACCAGAAGGCTCGTCAGGTCGCCGAGCACCGCCGCAGCAAGCAGCGCGAAGCCGAGATGGCGAAGACCTCGAAGGTCTCGCTCGACGAGCTCTACGACCAGATCAAGACCGGCAGCGTGAAGGAGCTCAAGGTCGTCGTGAAGGCCGACGTCCAGGGGTCGGTGGAGGCGCTCTCCGACGCGCTCGGACGGCTCTCGACCGACGACGTGCGCCTCGTGGTGCTGCACGGATCCGTCGGCGGCGTCACCGAATCCGACGTGCTGCTGGCATCCGCGTCCAACGCCGTCGTGATCGGATTCAACGTGCGCCCGGAGCCGAAGGCCGCCGCCCTGGCCGAGCGCGAGGGCGTCGACGTCCGGATGTACACGATCATCTACGAGGCCCTCAACGACGTCCGCGACGCGCTCGAGGGACTCCTCGAACCGACGTTCCGCGAGCACGTGCTCGGGCGCGCGGAGGTCCGGCAGGTGTTCGTCGTCACCGGGTCCGGCACCATCGCCGGATGCTTCGTCACCGACGGCAAGATCATCCGCGGCTCGAAGGCACGTCTGCTGCGCGACAACATCGTCGTCCACGAGGGCAAGCTGAGCAGCTTGAAGCGCTTCAAGGACGACGCCCGCGAGGTCGCGTCCGGCTACGAGTGCGGCATGAGCCTCGAAGCCTACCAGGACCTCAAGGTCGGCGACGTGATCGAGATCTACGAGATGGAAGAGGTCCAGCGCCGTCTGTCGCCCTCGCCGGCGAAGTCGGCTCCGGCGGCCGAGCGCACGGCCTGAGCAGGCGGACGGCGGGCCGATGGTGGTCGGCGTCCTCCGCCTCGAGCTGCTCCTGCCGGAGAACCATTCCCTCAAGGGTAAGCGCAGCGTGCTGCGGACGATCAAGGCGCGCGTGCAGAACAAGTTCAACGTCTCGATCGCCGAGTGCGAGGATCACGACCTCTGGCAGCGGGCGACTTTGGGTGTGAGCCAGGTCGGTGCCGACCAGCCGCACGTCGACGCGTGCCTGCGCGAGGTGGTCACGTTCATCGACGGGCTGGCGCTTGCCGAGCTGGGGGCGGAGCGCGTCGAGTTCCTGCACTATTGAGACACCATGGCCGAACGCCGACAGGAGCGCGTCGCCCATCTCGTCCAGGCAGAGCTTGGGCGGTTGCTCGTGGAGGACGCCAAGGATGCTCGCCTCCGCGAGGTCACCGTCACGGCCGTCCGGATGACGCCCGATCTGCGGACCGCGCGGGTCTTCTACCGGACGCTCGCGGTCGAGGCCCGGCCCGAGGCCGCGCAGCGGGCGCTCGAGCGCGCGACGCCGTTCCTCCGCAGCGCCGTCTCCCGGGCCTTGGGGCTCCGCGTCGTGCCCGAGCTGCGGTTCGAGTACGATACGACCCCCGACACGGCGCGGCGGTTGGACGCGCTGCTCAGCGGCGGCGACGAGGACGCGTGACGGGGGTCCTCCTCCTCGACAAGCCGGAGGGGGTGACGTCCGCCGGGGCCATTCGCGCGCTCGAGCCGCGGCTGGGTCGCAGCAAGGTGGGGCACCTCGGCACCCTCGACCCGTTCGCGAGCGGGCTCCTGCCACTGTGTCTCGGCGAGGCGACCAAGGTCGCACGGTGGCTGCTCCTCGAACGGAAGGCCTACACCGGGACCATCCGGCTGGGCGTCGCCACCGACACCCTCGATCGGACCGGGAGCCCGATCGGCGAGGCCCCCGTGCCCGAGCTGACCCCAGGCGCCGTGGAGGCCTGCGCGGTACGGTTCGTCGGCCCGCAGCGGCAAGTGCCGCCGATGTACTCCGCGCTCAAGCGGGACGGGGTTCCCCTCTACAGGCTCGCGCGGCGCGGCATCGAGGTCGATCGGGACGCGCGCGACATCGAGATCTTCGCGTTCGAGTTGACGCCACGGCCCCCGGACCGTCTCGACTTCGTGGTCGCCTGTTCCAAGGGAACGTACGTGCGCGTGCTCGCGACGGACGTTGCGGCGGCGCTGGGAACGGTGGGGCACCTGGAGAGCCTCCGCCGAACGCGTGTCGGCCATTTCCGCGTCGAGGATGCCCTCGGCCTCGAGGCGCTCCGCGACGAGATGGGTGGCGCCGCGCTGCCGTTGATCCCCGTTCGGGACGCCCTCCGTGACCTCGTCGCGTTTCCGCCGGGCAGCGTCGACCTCGCTCGGCTCCGCCATGGGCAGCAGGCGGCGCTGGCGAGCCTCCCGGAGCCGCAGGGGCCGGGGCAGACTGCGCTCGTGCTCGACGGGGGTGGAGAGGTGGCGGCGGTCATCGAGGCAGCGCCGGGGTCCGGGTGGCGCCTCGCTCGATTGCTCGCGGGGGCGTGACTGCTTGCCAAGGGTAGGAACGCGTGTTAGGACCGGCCGCTTAAAGCGAGAGAAAAACGAGATGGAGAGGGCGGGATGGCAGTAGCCCAGGAGCGCACCCGGGGCATCGTCGAAGCGTATCGTACGCACGACACGGACACCGGGTCGCCGGAAGTGCAGGTCGCACTTCTGACCGATCGAATCGGTTACCTCACGGGGCACTTCAAGGTGCACCGAATGGACCACCATTCCCGTCGTGGGTTGCTCAAACTCGTTGGACGGCGCCGGCGGCTTCTGACCTATCTGAAGCAGCAGGACTTCCAGCGCTACAAGACGTTGATCGAGCGACTCGGGATCCGCAAGTAGGATCCAGTTCCCTTCCGACCGAGTCCCCCGCTCCCCCGTTCGCCTCGCCACAACACAAGGCTGCGGCCCCAGGCCGCACGGGAGAGTACATGTCGTCACAGTTCCAGAAGATCGAAGTCCAGTTCCACGGTCGGCCGTTGACGATCGAGACCGGGCGCATGGCGAAGCAGGCCGGTGGCGCCGCCCTCGTCACGTTCGGCGAGACCGTCGTGCTCGTGACCGCGACCGCGAGCGCGAGCCCGCGGGAGGGCATCGACTTCTTCCCCCTCACCTGCGACTACGTCGAGAAGACGTTCGCCGCCGGCAAGATTCCCGGGGGCTTCTTCAAGCGCGAGGGCCGCCAGGCCGAGAAGGAGATCCTCACCTCGCGGCTGATCGATCGACCCGATCCGTCCGCTCTTCCCGAAGGGCTTCAACTGCGAGACGCAGATCATCGCGACGGTCCTGTCGCACGACCGCGAGAACGATCCCGACGTGGTCGTCGATCGCTCGGCGCCTCGACCGCGCTGCACGCTGTCCGACATTCCCTTCCACGGCCCGATCGCGGCGGTGCGCATCGGCCGCATCGGCGGCAGCTTCGTCATCAACCCGACCAACTCGCAGCTGCCCGACAGCGACATGAACATCATCGTCGCCGGCAGCCGCGACGCGATCGTCATGGTCGAGGGCGGCGCCCGCATGCGTCCCCGAGGCGACCATCCTGGACGCGCTCTTCGCGGCGCACGACGCCCTGCAGCCGCTCCTCGACCATCCAGGAGGAGCTGCGCCGGGCCGTCGGCAAGCCGAAGCGGACGGTCACGGCGCCGACGACCGACAGCGCGCTCGGACGCCGCCGTGCGCGAGGCCGCGCTCCCCAAGCTCCGCGCGGCGCTCGCGACGCCCGGAAAGCACGAGCGCTACGCCGCGCTGGACGCGGTCCGTGACGAGGTCCGCGGCACCCTCGGCGGCAGACGATCCGGCACGCACCAAAGAGGTCGGCGAGCCTCTTCGACCGCTGAAGAAGCACGTCGTTCGCGACGCGATCGTGAAGGACGGGAAGCGCCTCGACGGCCGCGGTCTCGCGGACGTTCGCGCCGATCACCTGCGAGGTCGAGCTGCTGCCGCGCACGCACGGCTCGGCGCTGTTCACGCGCGGCGAGACGCAGGCGCTCGTCGTCGCCACGCTCGGCACGTCGTCCGACGAGCAGAAGATCGACGCGCTGATCGGCGAGTACTACAAGAAGTTCATGCTGCACTACAATTTCCCGCCGTTCAGCACGGGCGAGGTGAAGTTCCTGCGCGGCCCCGGCCGGCGCGAGATCGGCCACGGCGCGCTCGCCGAGCGCGCGCTCGTGCCGGTGCTGCCGGACGCAGAGCGACTTCCCGTACACGATCCGCATCGTCTCCGAGATGCTCGAGTCGAACGGCTCGTCGTCGATGGCCACGGTCTGCGGCGGCTCGCTCGTCGCTGATGGACGCCGGCGTGCCGATCAAGGCGCCGGTCGCCGGCATCGCGATGGGCCTCATCAAGGAGGGCGACGAGGTCCGCGTCCTGTCCGACATCCTCGGCGACGAGGATCACCTCGGCGACATGGACTTCAAGGTCGCCGGCACCGCAGACGGGCATCACCGCCGTGCAGATGGACATCAAGATCGGCGGCGTCACGCGCGACGATCATGCAGACAGGCGCTCGAGCAGGCGCGCGACGGCGCGGCTCCACATCCTCGGGGTCATGAACGCGACGCTGGCGAAGCCGCGCGCCGACCTCTCGTTGCACGCGCCGCGCATCGTCACGATCCGCATCAAGCCGGACCGCATCCGCGATCTCATCGGCCCCGGCGGCAAGATCATCCGCGGCATCATCGAGGAGACCGGCGTGCAAGATCGACGTCGAGGACGACGGCACCGTGCTACGTCGCGTCGGCCGACGGCGACGCGATGCAGAAGGCGCTCGACCGCATCCGCGGCGTCACGGCGGAGGCCGAGGTCGGCCAGCATCTACAGCGGCACGGTCAGGAAGATCGTCGACTTCGGCGCCTTCGTCGAGATCCTCCCCGGCACCGACGGCCTGCTGCACATCTCGCAGCTCGGCGCACGAGCGCGTCCGGAGCGTGTCCGACGTCCTGAAGGAGGGCGACGTGATCGACGTGAAGGTCCTCGAGGTCGACAAGTCGGGGAAGATCCGGCTGTCGCGCAAGGAGGCGCTGCAACCAGGGCGGAGAGGCGCGAGAGGGCGCAGCGCTAGGCGCATGCGGACGACACGCCTGGCCAACGGCGTGCGGGTGCTCTCCGAAGAGCTGCCCGGACGTCGGCTCCGTGACGGTCGGCATCTGGGTCGAGAACGGCTCGCGCTACGAGACCGCGGACGCAGGCCGGGATCTCGCACTTCCTCGAGCACCTCTTCTTCAAGGGCACCGAGCGGCGGACGGCGGCGCAGATCGCCGAGGAGATCGACGCCGTCGGCGGCGTGCTCAACGCCTTCACCGGCAAGGAGTACACCTGCTACTACGCGCAAGGTCCTGAGCGAGCACCTGCCGCTGGCGCTCGATCTGCTCGCCGACATCTTCCTGCACTCGCGCTTCGCCGAGGACGAGATCGACCGCGAGCGCACGGTCGTCCTGCAGGAGATCTCGCAGGTCGAGGACACGCCCGACGACTACGTCCACGATCTGTTCAACCTGGCGTTCTGGCCGGGGCATCCGCTGTCGCGCCCGATCGCCGGCACCGCCGCGACGGTCGGCGCGCTTCCATCGCGCAGGACTTCCTCGCGCTTCATCGAGGCGCGCTATCGGCCGAACCGGATCCTCATCGCCGCGCGCCGGGCAACCTCCAGCACGAGCAGCTGGTCGACGTGGCGGCGCAGCACTTCGGCGGCGCTCGCGGGGCACGGCCGACGGCGCGGATCGACGGCGTCCGCCGACCGGCGCGCCGGGCGTGACCGTGCACGAGAAGGCGCTCGAGCAGGTGCACCTCTGCCTCGGGGCGCCGGGCATCTCGCAGGGCGACCGCCGATCGCTACGCCGCACACCTGCTGAACCTCGCCCTCGGCGGCGGCATGAGCTCGCGGCTGTTCCAGGAGGTGCGCGAGAAGCGCGGCAAGGCCTACTCCGTCTACTCGTTCCTCTCGTCGTACCTCGACGCCGGCTACGTCGGCGTCTACGTCGGGCACCAGCGCGGAGTGGGTCGCGGAGGTGGTCGAGGTCATCCGCGCCGAGATCGAGCGCGTCCGCGCGCGACGGCCTCACGCGCCGGCGAGCTGACGCGCGTCGAAGAACCAGATGAAGGGCAACATGCTGCTCGGCCTCGAGACCAGCGACAGCCGCATGAGCCGGATCGCGAAGAACGAGATCTACTTCGGGCGCGACGTCCCGCTCGAGGAGGTCGCGGCGGGCATCGACGCGGTCACGAACGACGACGTCGTCCGCGATCGCCGGTCGCCTGTTCCGTCCGCGACTCCCTCGCGCTGACCGTGCTCGGCGACCTGAAGGACGTGCGCCTCGATCGACGGCGGTGCTCGGCGCGTGAGCGCGCCGGTGGTGCCGGTCGCGGTGCGTGCGACGTCCGGCCGGGCGACGCGACTCCGCTGCCCGCGGTACATGAGCGCCGGCGCCGCGGGCATGGACCTGCTCGCCGACGTCGACGCGGCGATCGTGCTCGCGCCGGGCGAGCGCCGCCTCGTCCCGACCGGGCTCGCGATCGCGCGTGCCCGCCGGGCTTCGAGGGGCAGGTCCGGCCGCGCAGCGGGCTCGCGCTCGCGCACGGCGTCACGATCCTGAACGCGCCCGGGCACGATCGACGCGGACTATCGGGGCGAGGTGCAGGTGCTGCTGCGTGAACCTCGGAACGGAGGCCGTCACGATCGAGCGCGGGCGATCGCATCGCCCAGCTCGTGCGTCGCGCCGGTCGGCCGCGTCGCCTGGAGCGAGGTGCCGGAGCTGCCGGCGACGCCGCGCGGCGCGGGCGGCTTCGGCAGCACCGACGGGAGGGAGCGGCCGTGATCGACCGCTACACGCGGCCGGAGATGGCGCGTCTCTGGTCGGAGGAGGCGCGTGCTCGAGCGCTGGCTCGCCGTCGAGCTGGCGCTGGTCGACGTGCTCGCCGAGCGCGGCAGGTGCCGGTCGAGGCGGCGCGCGCGCTCCGCGCCGCGTGCGCGGGTCAACCCGGCCCGCATGCAGGAGATCGAGGCCGAGATCAAGCACGACGTCATCGCCTTCGTCTCGTCCGTGGCCGAGACGGTCGGCGACGAGGGACGCTGGCTGCATCTGGGGCTCACGTCGAGCGACGTCGTCGACACCGCGTTCGCGATGCAGCTGCGCGACGCGGCCGACGTGCTGCTCGCGAGCCTCGACGGCCTGCGGGCGGCGGTGCGGACGCAGGCCGTGCGCCACCGCGAGACGCCCATGATCGGACGGACGCACGGCATCCACGCCGAGCCGATCACCTTCGGGCTCAAGTGCGCCGGCTGGTACGCCGAGCTCGGCCGCGACCGGCGGCGCCTGGCCGCTGCGCGCGACGACGATCGCCTTCGGCAAGCTGTCGGGAGCCGTCGGAACCTTCGCCAACAACGACCCGGAGGTCGAGGCCGCGGTGCTGGCGCGCCTCGGGCTCAAGCCCGAGCCGATCGCGACGCAGGTCGTGCCGCGCGACCGCCACGCGGCGTTCTTCGCCACGCCTGGCGGTGGTGGCCGGCACCTGCGAGCGCATCGCGCTCGGAGATCCGCCACCTGCAGCGGACCGAGGTCGGCGAGGCGCTGGAGCCGTTCGGCAACGGGCAGAAGGGCTCGTCGGCCATGCCGCACAAGCGCAACCCGATCCTGGTCGAGAACCTCTGCGGCCTCGCACGGCTGGTGCGCAGCTATGCCGGCGCCGCGTCGAGAACATGGCGCTCTGGCACGAGCGCGACATCAGCCACTCGTCGGTCGAGCGCGTCATCGGGCCCGACGCGACGATCGACGCTCGACTTCATGCTCGCCCGGCTCGCCGGCGTCGTCGAGGGGCTCGAGGTGCGGCCGGACGCGATGGCGCGCAACCTGGCGCGCCTCGGCGGCGCCATCTTCTCCGAGCAGGTGCTGCTCGCGCTCGTCCGCAAGGGCGTCGCGCGCGACGAGGCGTATCGCTGGATCCAGCGCCACGCGCTCGCGGGCGACGATCTCGAAGCGCGGCTCGCCGGCGACGCCGACGTCGGACGTCATCTGTCGCGCGACGAGCTGCACGCGCTCTTTGACATGACGCACCACCTGCGGCATATCGACGCCCTCTTCACGCGAGCGCTCGAGGACGGAGATCGAGCGGGAAGCCCGGAGGACGGCGATGGAGCTGGGTGAGCGATGGTGACGCTGCTCGCCGCGCGTGTACGTCACGCCGAAGCGCGGCATCCTCGATCCGCAGGGCAAGGCCGTGCAGCAGTCGCTGCACGCCTCGGCTTCCCCGAGGTCGGCGACGTGCGGGTCGGCAAGTACATCGAGCTGCGGCTGCGCGACGTCGACGCCGCGGCGGCGCGCGGGCGCGTGCGCGACGATGTGCGAGCGACTCCTCGCCAACGGCGTCATCGAGGACTTCCGCGTCGAGGTCGGCGAGGAGCGGGCATAGCGATGCGCTGGGGCGTCGTCATCTTTCCCGGCTCGAACGACGATCGCGACGCGCTGCGTGTCGCCGAGCGCATCCTCGGCGACGAGGCGGTTCCGCTCTGGCACAAGGACCGCGATCTCCGCGGGCGTCGACTGCGTCGTCCTGCCGGGCGGGTTCTCCTACGGCGACTACCTGCGCTGCGGCGCGCATCGCGCGGTTCTCGCCGATCATGGAGGCGGTCGCGCGCGCACGCCGACGCCGGCGGTCTCGTGCTCGGCATCTGCAACGGCTTCCAGATCCTGTGCGAGGCCGGCCTGCTGCCCGGGCGCGCTGGTGCGCAACCGCTCGCTGCGCTTCGTCTGCGACGTGGTCACGGTGCGGGTCGAGACGTCCGACACGCCCTTCACCTACGGCTGTCGCCGCGGCGAGGTGCTCGCGCTGCCGATCAAGCACGGCGAGGGCTGCTACGTCGCCGACGAGGCGACGCTGGCCGCGCTCGAGGCGAACGGCCAGGTGGTCTTCCGCTACGCCGACCGCGCGGGCGCGTCGGCGCCGGAGGCCAACCCCAACGGCTCGCTCGGCAACATCGCCGGCGTCTGCAACGCGGCGCCGCAACGTCGTCGGCCTGATGCCGCATCCCGAGCACGCGGTCGAGCGGCTCGACGGGCGGCGAGGACGGGCTGAAGCTCTTCCGCTCCGTGCAGGCGTGGCTCGGGCGCGGCGCGGCGGGCGGACGGCGCGAGCCGACGGTCGTTCCCGGGCCCTGATGAGCGCGCGCGTCCGCCGTCACGGCCGAGAGCTGGCCGCCGAGCAGGGGCTCACGCGCGGACGAGTACGCGCAGGATCGTCGAGCTCCTCGGCCGGACGCCGACGTTCGAGGAGCTCGGCGTCTTCGGCGTGATGTGGTCGGAGCACTGCTCGTACAAGAGCTCGCGCGCGCTACCTGCGCCAGCTGCCGACGCACGGGCCCGCAGGTGCTGCAGGGGCCGGGCGAGAACGCCGGCGCGGTCGACATCGGCGACGGGCTCGCCGCGGTCTTCAAGATCGAGAGCCACAACCATCCGTCGTTCGTCGAGCCGTTCCAGGGCGCGGCGACGGGCGTCGGCGGCATCCTGCGCGACGTCTTCACGATGGGCGCGCGCCCGATCGCGATCCTCGACTCGCTGCGCTTCGGCAGCCTCGACCACCCGCGGACGCCGTTCCTGGTGAGCGGCGTCGTCGGCGGCATCGGCCACTACGGCAACTGCATCGGCGTGCCGACCGTCGGCGGCGACGTCTACTTCGACGCCGGCTACGACCACAACATCCTGGTGAACGCCTTCACGCTCGGGATCGCGCCGCGCGACCGGCTGTTCCGCGCGACGCGCGGCGGGGTCGGGCAACCCGCGTCATCTACGTCGGCTCGCGCACCGGGCGCGACGGCATCCACGGCGCCAGCCTGCTCGCGTCGGCGGCGCTCGACGCCGTCGGCAGGAGAAGCGGCCCGCGGTGCAGGTGGGCGATCCGTTCACGGAGAAGCTGCTGCTCGAGGCGTGCCTCGAGCTGATGCAGACCGACCACGTCGTCGCCATCCAGGACATGGGCGCGGCCGGCCTCACCAGCAGCTCGCTCGAGATGGCCGGCCGGGGCGGCGCCGGGCATCGTCGCTCGACCTCGACCGGGTGCCGCTCGCGCGAGGAGGGCATGACGCCGTACGAGATCCTCCTCTCCGAGTCGCAGGAGCGGATGCTGCTGGTGGCGCGGGCGGGCAGCGAGGACGCGGTCGCGCGAGATCTTCGCGCGCTGGGACCTCCAGGCGGTGGTGATCGGCCAGGTCACCGACGACGGCGTCTTCCGCGTGCCGCTGGCACGGCGAGGAGGTGTGCGCGCTGCCGGTCGGCGGCGCTCACCGACGACGGCGCCCGTCTACCGCCGTCCGGCGGAGGAGCCCGCGCGGCTCGAGGAGCTGCAGCGCCTCGACCTCGCCAGCCTCGCGCGAGCCGGCGGACCTCGGCCAGACGCTGATGGCGCTGCTCGAGAGCCCGAACCTCTGCTCGCGCGAGTGGGTCTACCGCCAGTACGACCAGCTCGTCGGCGGCAACACCGTGGTGCGGCCGGGCGGCGATGCGGCGGTCGTCCGCATCGACGGCACGCGCCGCGGGCCTGGCGCTGACGCGTCGACTGCAACTCGCGCTACGGCCGCCTCGATCCGTACCTGGGCGCGGTGCATCGCGGTGGTCGAGGCGGCGCGCAACTGCGTCGCCGTCGGGGCGCGGCCGCTCGCGCTCAGCGACTGCCTCAACTACGGCAACCCCGAGCGGCCCGACGTGATGTGGGAGTTCCAGCAGGGCATCGCCGGCATCCGCGACGCCTGCCTCGCGCTCGGCACGCCCGTCGTCAGCGGCAACGTGAGCTTCTACAACGAGACCGAGGGCCAGAACATTCCGCCGACGCCGATGATCGCCATGGTGGGCCTGCTCGACGACGTCGAGAACGCACCTGACGCCGTGGTGGAAGGCGGAGGGCGACGTCGTCGTCCTGCTCGGGCGCACGCGCGAGGAGCTCGGCGGCACCGAGTACCTGGCCGTGGTCCATCGGCTCGTGCGCGGCGCCGCCGCCGTGGATCGACCTCGAGGCCGAGAAGCGCCTCCACCGGCGTGGTCCTCGTCGGCGACGCAGGAGCGCCTCCTGCGCTCCGCGCACGACGTCGCCGAGGGCGGCCTCGCCGTGGCGCTCGCCGAGTGCTGCTTCGGCGGGGCCGCGGCTCGGGGCGCGGGTCGCATCGAGCGCGGCATGCGGGCGGACGCCCTGCTGTTCGGCGAGAGCCAGTCCCGCATGCTGGTGTCGGTGCGGCGGAAGCACCTCGCGCCGCCTGCGCGACCTGGCGCGGCGGGAGGACGTCCCGCTGACGGTGCTCGGCGAGGTGCGGGGGCAGAGCCTGGTCATCGACGACCTGGTCGAATCTGCCGGTCGAGACCGCCGCGCGAGCGGTGGCGGCGGGTCCTCGAGCGACGCCTCGGCCGTAGCGGGCGCGGGCGCCGGTTTCCCCGGGCGGGGCCCTCGGGTAGACTCGGCGGAGCGGGAGACGATGACCGACAAGTTCCACGAGGAGTGCGGGGTCGTCGGGGTCTTCGGGCATCCCGAGGCGGCGACCCTCGCGTACCTGGCCTCTACGCGCTGCAGCATCGCGGGCAGGAGTCGGCGGGCATCGTCGCGTCGAACGGCGAGGCGCTGATCGCGCATCGCGGCATGGGCCTCGTCGCCGACATCTTCGACCAGGACATCCTCGCGCCGCCTCGAGGGCCGGCTCGCGATCGGCCACAACCGCTACTCGACGACGCGGCTCGACCGTCCTCAAGAACTGCCAGCCGTTCGTCGTCGAGTGGGCGCAGGGCGCCCTCGCCGTCGCCCACAACGGCAACCTGGTGAATGCCGACGCGCTGCGCGAGCAGCTCGAGGCCCGCGGCTCGATCTTCCAGTCGACGTCCGACACCGAGGTGATCGTCCACCTGATCGCGGCGTCGCCGGCGGCGACGCTGGTCGACCGCGATCGTCGACGCGCTGGCGCAGGTGCGCGGCGCCTACTCGCTGGTCTTCCTCACCGAGGACCGCATCATCGCCGCGCGCGATCCGGTCGGGCTTCCGCCCGCTGGTGCTCGGGCGCGGTCGGCGACGCCGTGGTGGTCACGTCCGAGACCTGCGCGCTCGATCTGGTCGACGCCACCTACGTGCGCGAGGTCGAGCCCGGCGAGATCGTCGTCATCGACGAGCGCGAAGGGCCTCGAGTCGGTGCGGCCGTTCGCCGCCGCGCCGAGGCGCACCACTGCGTGTTCGAGTACGTCTACTTCGCGCGTCCCGACAGCCAGGTCTTCGGGCGCAACGTCTACGAGGTGCGGAAGGAGCTCGGCCGCCAGCTGGCGCGCGAGAGCCAGCGTGCCGGCCGACATCGTCATCCCGGTGCCCGACTCCGGCGTGCCGGCGGCGATCGGCTACGCCGAGGAGGCGGGGCTGCCCTTCGAGATGGGCCTCATCCGCAATCACTACGTCGGTCGCACCTTCATCGAGCCGCAGAACTCGATCCGGCACTTCGGCGTCAAGGTGAAGCTGAACGCGCTGCGCGAGGTGCTCGACGGCAAGCGCGTGGTCGTCGTCGACGACTCGATCGTGCGCGGCACGACGAGCCGGAAGCTGGTCCACATGCTGCGCCAGGCGGGAGCGAAGAGGTTCACATGCGGATCAGCTCGCCGCCCACGACGAACCCCTGCTACTACGGCATCGACACGCCGACGCGCGAGGAGCTGATCGCCTCGTCCCACACGGTCGAGGAGATCCGCGAGTATCTCGGTGCCGACTCGCTGGCGTACCTGAGCCACGCCGGCCTCTTCGCCTTCAACGGCGGTCGGCGCGACGGCTTCTGCGACGCCTGCTTCACCGGACAGCTACCCCGTCGCCCTGGGCGACGAGGCGCGGACGCCGCCAGCTGCACCTCTTCGAGGCGCGCGAGCGGGCGGCCCGCTAGCGCCCGGCTCGCGGCGGGACGATCTCCGGGCGACCGCCGTCCCGCCGGCGCACGACCGTGTCGTGGAGCCAGGCCGGGTCGGTGGTCGGGATAGTCGATGGTGTAGTGCAGGCCGCGGCTCTCGCTTGCGTGCCGTCGCACAGGCGATGATCAGCTCGGCGACGGTGGCGATGTTGCGCAGCTCGGCGAGATCGCTGGTGAGCAGGACGTGCCAGTAGTAGCTGCGGATCTCCTCCTGCAGCAGCTGCGATGCGCTCGCGGGCGCGGGCGAGGCGGCGGTCGCTGCGGACGATGCCGACGTAGTTCCACATGAAGCGGCGGATCTCGTCCCAGTTCTGGGTGACGACGACGGCCTCGTCGCTGTCGGTCGCCGTGCCCGGGTCCCAGGCGCGGATGGCGGGCGGGTGCGAGCGGTCGCGCGGCGAGCAGCGTCGCACGCGTCCGGCCGGCGGCCCGATGGCCGAAGACGAGCGCCTCGAGCAGCGAGTTGGAGGCGAGGCGGTTGGCGCCGTGGAGGCCGGTGCACGCGACCTCGCCGCAGGCGTAGAGACGGTGCGAGGGCGGTGCGTGCCGTGCGAGGTCGGTCGACCACGCCGCCGCAGGAGTAGTGGGCGGCGGGCACGACCGGGATCGGCGCCTTGGTGAGGTCGATGCCGAACGTCAGGCAGCGCTCGTAGATGGTGGGGAAGCGGGTGCGGATCCAGTCGGCGTCGCGGTGGCTGATGTCGAGGAGCACGGACTCGTAGCCGTGCACCTTCATCTCGCTGTCGATCGCGCGGGCGACGATGTCGCGCGGCGCCAGCTCGGCGCGCGGGTCGTAGCGGGCCATGAACGGCTCGCCGTCGGGCCGGCGCAGGATCGCGCCCTCGCCGCGCAGCGCCTCGGTGAGGAGGAACGACTTCGCCTGCGGGTGGTAGAGGCACGTCGGGTGGAACTGGAAGAACTCCATGTTCGCGACCGGCGCGCCGGCGCGATACGCCATCGCGACGCCGTCGCCCGTCGCGACGTCGGGGTTCGAGGTGTAGAGGTACACCTTGCCCGCGCCGCCGGTGCACAGGAAGGTCGCGCGGGCGAGGAAGCGATGGACCTCGCTGGGTCGTGCGGTCGAGGACGTAGGCGCCCCAGCAGACGGCGGCGGGCGGGCATCGCGATCGAGCAGCAGGTCGACCGCCAGGTGGTTCTCGAGGATGCGTCGACGCCGGGCGTGGCGCGGACGGCCTCGGTGAGGGCGCGAATGATCTCGTGCCCGGTGGCGTCGAGCGCGTGCAGGATGCGCCGCTGCGAGTGGCCGCCCTCCTGGCCGAGGTCGTACTGCCAGTCGTCGGGATCGCCGCGCCGATCGAAGTTGGTGCCGAGCGCGATCAGGTCGCGGACGCGGTCCGGCCCTTCGCGGACGACCATCTCGACGACGTCGCGGTGGCAGAGCCCGGCGCCGGCGACGAGCGTGTCGTCGATGTGCGACTCGAAGCTGTCCTCGGGGCTCCAGACCGACGCGATGCCGCCCTGGGCGTACTGGCTCGAACTCTCGGGCAGCCGGTCCTTCGTCAGGAGGACGACCTGATGCCCTGCCCGCGCACAGCGCAGCGCCGCGATCAGGCCGGCGATGCCGCTGCCGATGACGAGAAAGTCGCTTTCGACGGGCACGAGCTGCGAGATTCCCGTGGCCAGGCCCCAGGGTCAAGCGCGGCACCCCGCATGGCGACGTTGACCTCCCGGTGGGGCTTCCCTTATCCTCTGGAAGCGATGAGGCCGGGGTTGGCGGGGCTGATCGTCCTGGGAGCCTGCGTGCTACCCGCAACGAGCCGTGCCGACATCTACCAGTACCGCGACGAGCGCGGGACGATGGTGATCACCAACGCCCCGGCGGCCCCGTCGCGTCTGATTCTGAAGGAGCCGCACCTGCCGCCGGCGCCACCGATCCTGGAGGTCAGGCCGCGCGGTACGTTCACGGTGGTCGCGCGCAGCGGCGAGCGGACCCCGCTCGATCCGCTGATCCGCGAGATCGCGTCACGCTACGGCGTCGAGTACGCGCTGGTGAAGGCCGTCATCAAGGCCGAGTCCGCGTTCGATTCCTATGCGGTCTCTCGCGCGGGCGCGCTCGGGCTCATGCAGCTCATGCCCGCGACTGCCGCGCAGCACGGTGTCCGCAACGTCTTCATTCCGCGCGAGAACATCGACGGCGGCGTCCGCCACCTGCGCATGCTGCTCGACCGCTACGGCAACAACGTCACGCTCGCCGTCGCCGCCTACAACGCCGGCACGCGCCGCGTCGAGGAGGCCGGGGGCGTCCCCAACATCGCCGAGACGCGCGACTACGTCGTGCGCGTGCTCCGCTACCGCGTGGCCTACATGCGGGAGGGAGACCGTGTCATCGCCAGCGGTCGCTGAGCCCGTGCGCAGCGGGGTGGGCGTGACCGCCATCCCGAACCTGCTGAGTCTCTTCCGGATCGGCCTGGTTCCGATCCTCGTCGTGCTGCTCGCCTGGGGAACCCTCGGGACACGGCTGACGGCGGCGGCGTGCTTCCTCGTCGCCTGCATCACCGATTTCCTCGACGGCTGGCTCGCGCGCCGTCACGGCATCACCAGCGCGCTCGGCCAGTACCTCGATCCGCTCGCCGACAAGCTGATCGTCGCCGCAGTCCTGATCATGCTCGCGTCGATCGGACCGGAGCAGCGCGTGCCGGCGTGGATGGCCGTCGTCATCATCCTGCGCGAGTTCGCGGTGACGGGGCTCCGCGGCATCGCGTCGCGCAGGCGGCGTGCTGCTGCCGGCGATGGAGCTCGGCAAGTACAAGATGATCTTCGAGATCTTCGCGCTCCAGTCGCTGCTGGTCCTGGTGCGCTTCCCGATCCCGGGCACCGGCGCTGGTGGTCGACTTCCACGCCGCGGGGATGGTCTTCCTGTGGATCGCCCTCGTCCTCGCGACGTGGTCCGCGATCGACTACCACGTGCGCGTCCTGCGCGAGGTCGTGATCAACTGACCAGTGGCGGGAGGCTCAGTGGAGGATCGTCCAGAGCAACCAGACGGCGAGGATGACGATCGCAGCCCATTTGAGCGTCCGGATCGGCGATGGCGTCTGCGTCACGTCAGGCGCTTCGCATGTTGCTCCCTCTCGTGCAACGATGCGTCCACGATGCGTACATTTACTGGGATCGCGTTGACCGCCGTGCTGCTCTCCGCCGCCAGCCAGGGCCACGCCGTGGACCTGGGCGGAGCCGGGAAGGACATGTACCGGCGCTACTGTGCTGCCTGCCACGGATCGTCCGGGCGCGGTGACGGCCCCGTCGCCGGCGCTCTCGGCGAGAAGCCCAGGGACCTCACCACGCTGGCCCGAGACAACGGCGGCACGTTCCCGGAGGCGGAAGTCGTTCGGGCGATCGACGGGACCGACACGGTGCGTGCGCACGGCGTCTCGGAGATGCCGGTGTGGGGAGAGGTGCTGGCCGGAGACCCCGAGTGGTCGCCGCTACGGTACGCCACCGCGCGCGGCACGATCACCCTGATCGCCAATCATCTCCGCTCGATTCAGGCCAAGTAGGATCGGGAAGCGCCTTCAGTCGCTTCGCGCGCGTGCGAACCGGCGCCCGGTTGACCCGCGAAAGAGGGGCGGCTACAAGCTTTTCCTCGCTCTTGCGGGTGTAGCTCAGTTGGCTAGAGCGTGTGCTTGCCAAGCACAAGGTCGTCGGTTCGACCCCGATCACCCGCTCTCTAAGTCTCTGAAGTTCCTGTAAATCGACGGACCGGTCATGACCGATGCACACCGGTTGTGACCGGTCCTTTCCGTTCTGGTTGGCGACGAGCCAACCCCTACGTCCTCTCCGGCGGCAGTTTAGGATGGGACTCGAGTCCCCTCATGCGACAGCGTCGTGCCGCATCGAGCGTATGGCCCGCGTTCAAACTCGCGCCGTGAGCGTCACGACATGGCCGGCAGGGCCCCGGCAATCGACGGCGCTCGCTGTGGCGGGCAGACGCGAGGATGCCACCGCGGATGCAGGGGCGCGAACCCTCGGTGACGAGCATCCGTGCGAGCGGCGCGGCCGACGCGGGCCACGAGCCGCACGCGTGACCGCACAGCGACGGTACGCGGGGGCAAGCGGCTTGCTTTCGGGGGGACGACATGTGGACGCGACGCGTTCTCGTGCTCGCCATGGTGGAGCTCGCGGCCTGCAGCTCGATGCACCACAGCCCGGTTCCGGGTCCAGCGTCAGCACGGCGGCCGCACGATCCCTCGGAGCAAGCGAGACGGAGAATGCCGCTGGGCGTGGACGCGGAGCTGGGCTGTCTGCAGCATCCCCGGATCGATCTGTGGGAACGGCGGCTCCGGTCACAGCGGGCGCTCCGTACCACGACCCAGCAGGGACTCGAGCGCGGCGAGCCGTATCTGCCGCGGCTGCGGGAGATCATGGCCGAGAACGGACTCCCGCCGAGCCTCGCCCTCCTGCCAGTCGTCGAGAGCGGATTTCGCCCGCGGGCACGCGGGCACTTCGGTGACCTGGGGCTGTGGCAGCTGCGCAAACCGACGGCGCGGCGATTCGGTCTGGTCGTGACGCCACAGCGCGATGACCGCCTCCAGCCGGAGGATTCCACGCGCGCGGCGGCGCGCTATCTCCGCGTGTTGCATCGGCGCTATCGCGACTGGCCGTTGGCGTTGGCTGCCTACAACGCTGGCGAGACGCGCGTCGACCGCGCTCGCAAACGGAATCCGGGTTCGAGCTTCTGGCAGCTCGCCGACGAGGGGCACCTGCCGCGGACCAGCTGGAACTTCGTGCCTCGCTTCCTCGCGGTCGTCCGCGTGGGCGAAGGGCGAGCGCAGTGCCAGAGTGCCGGCGTCGGACAAGCCCAGGTGCGGCGCGAGGACGCCGTCCGGCTCGATGTGCGGTGACCGATCGGCTTGCCACCGGTTGTGACCGGTCCTTGCCGTTCTGGTTGGCACCGCGTTGGCAGGCAGCGCCACGAAACGCCGCAGCGCCCACCTCGGGGACTCTCCTTGCCGGTCGACGCCCGATCACGTAGACCTCCGCGCATCGAACCTGGGAGGTGGGGCATGCACGGGTTGAGCAGGATGCTCGTGGCATTGGTAGCGGTGGCCTTCGTCGTGGGCAGCATCGAAACGCCCGCCGGGGCGGCGCCAGTCCTCTGCGAGAAGAAGTCTGGCGTGGTCGTCGTGCGCGATTCGTCGTGCAAGAAGAAGGAGACGCCGCTCGACCTGACGCAGTTCGGCGCCGTCGGGCCGAAAGGCGACAAGGGCGATCAAGGCGACCCGGGGCCGACGCTCTTCGCGCACACGCAGAACGTCGAGTCGACCTTTCCCATCACGACCGCTCCGAGTGTCGTCGCCGTAGCTGGTGACTTGGTCGGGGCCTCGTACTCCGGGAGCTACACGGCGCCACTCGTGCAGCCTCCCGGGACCACGTACATGGCCTTGAACGTCCAGGCTCACGTCGCGAACGTCACGGGGACGGGTGTCACGTGCACTCTGCAGAGCCGGGCCAACGGCGGGGCATGGACGCAGATCGCGCAGACGTCCGTCCTGGGCACCGAGGCGTTCCTGAACGCGAGCTTCCCGAGCTTCGGCGCCGGAACGAGCTGGGCGTTCCGAGTCGTCTGCGCGACGAGCAGTGGGAGCGGAACCGCGCGGGGAGAGATCGGCGTGGTCGCCGGCATCCTCTCCTGACCCGCGCCGCTCGCCGGTTCACTCGGCCCTGACCGGCGCTCCTTCCCTTCACCTCCAAGACGGGCGCCTTCCCACGTTTCAGCCGATTCTGGTATGTCACTCGCGAGAACACGGTGGATACGGCGGACCTGCTTGTCGGACTGTTCGCGGCGGGGATGGGCTTGTCCTTCTTCGGTACCGATCCGAAGTCCCCGACGAGCCGTGCACTCGCAGTCTTTCTCGTTGCCTTGGGGGTGACCTTCTGTCTCAACCTCCCGGTGAGCGCCGGCCTCCTTGGACGCGACCCGTGGCTGTGGGGCCGGCTCTTCACGCTGGGCGAGACCACGATCTTCGTCGCGGCGTACGAGTGGCTCTTGCGCATCCGACGGACGGAAGCCACCGCCGATCGCCAAAACACCAGCCACGAGAGACTGCTTCGGCTCTCGCAGGGGCTCGCCGCTCTCTACGGGCTGCTCGGTCTCCTGTTCAACGACTTGATGCGTGAGACGTTCAGAGGCGGCGACCTCTCGCGGCCCGGCTACTATCTCTTCGCCGTCCCCATCGTCCTGTCGCTGGCACTCTCTTTCGTCTCGATTGGGCAGCTCCTGCGCGCCAAGCCCGATCATTCCGAACGCGTGCGCCTCATGGCATTCGGCGTCGCCACGCCCTTTCTGATATCCGGCCTGTTCGTGCCGGACACGGTGCGGCCTGTGACAACTGGCATCGGCGAAATCATCTTCCTTGCCGGCGCCGTGCACTATCATGTGCTCCAAGGCCAGCGCGGACAGTTCCTGTCACGCTTCCTCTCTCCTCAAGTCGCACGCCTGGTCCGCGAGCGCGGGCTGCTGAACGCCACCCAGCTGAACCGCATCCAGCTATCGGTGGTGGCGTGTGACCTGCGAGGGTTCACCGCCTTCGCCGAGACCGCCGCCCCCGAAGACGTGATTCAACTTCTCCAAGAGTACTACGACGCCGCGAGCGAGGCCGTGACGGAATGTGGCGGGACGATCAAGGACTTCGCTGGCGACGGAATTCTCACACTCGTCGGAGCGCCCATTCCCTATGCGGATCACGCCCAGCGTGCGGTCATCATGGCGCTCAAGATGCGTGAACGTGGAGAACATGTGCTGTCTCGCTGGCGGAAGTTGGGGCTCGACATTGGCCTCGGTGTCGGGATCGCCAGCGGGTACGTGACCGTGGGTGCGATCGGCGGCGAGCGGCGCCTCGAGTACGCCGCGGTCGGGCCGGCGGTCAACCTCGCGGCGCGACTCTGCGCCCTCGCCGGGTCGGGTCAGATTCTCGCTGACCAACGGACCGTGGGATTGATCGGTGACGACGGCGGTGCGTATCGATTCGAGAAGCTCGATCCCGTCGCCCTGAAGGGATTCGCGCACGCGGTCAGCGTGTTCGTCGTCAACCCCTAGAGACGTCGTGTCGGCAGGGTGCCCGACGGACGGAGACGTCACCCGGCCATTTGCCGCAGCGCCTCGTTGTCGTCGCGCGCAGCCCAACGTCAGATGCTGCCATGGCCCCGACACGAGGCGCTTGTGACCCGGCCGACCGTCCGGAGGATGATCGTTGGGTGCACAGACCAGACGCTCACGCACGATGGACCCTGACGGTCGCCGTCGCCTGCCTGCTCGCATGCACGGCCGCATCGAGCGCGCGGGAGGGGTCGGCGATCCCGACGCGGTTCCGGCAGACGATCGACATGGCTCCGCGGCGCCAGTGGGACGCGAACGACGGCTACTGCGGCGAGACGAGCTTCATCAGCGCCGGGATGCGGTTCGGGCAGTATACCTCGCAGTTCACCGCGCGCGGGATCGCCTCGCCCGGGGTTCCGCAGTCACGCGCGGAGAGCCAGCTCCTGCTCGGGGTCAACGCGATGGAGGCGGCGCGCCGGATGCGCCTGGAGGCGGTCGCCTTCTACCATCCGACGCAGCGGGGGGTTGGTGAGTTCCTGTCGTGGGTCAAGAGCAACGTCCTCCGTGGCCGCGTCGTCATCCTCGGCGTCCTCAACAATGTGCGCGCGCTCGACGAGACGGGTCGCGGCCATCGCACGTACGACCACATCGTCCCGGTCCTCGAGTTCGGCTCGCAGGTTCGGCTCGACGCCGACGCGGGGCGAGCGCGTTCCTCCGACGTCCTCACCTTCAGCGACAACGGCCTCTACGGGCCGATCGGCGCGCCGCCGGCGTATCCGTTCCGGTTCAGCTACCGGTTGGGGCGGTTCCCGAGATCGCGGGCGGCCGCGAACCGCCCGCGCGGTCCGATCTACTCGCTGCGCAACCGACCGTTCAACTACGCGGTCGCCATCACCGGGATCGTCGACCTCGACGGCGTGACGATCCCGGTGCGTCTCACCTCGGACCTCGATGGGGAGCCGGAGATGGTCGACGGATCGGACGTCCCACCGACACCCGTTCCCCTGACCCTGAGGGCCTTGGTCGAGATTCCCGACCAGAGCGTCGCCTACACCCTCTATCAGTACGACGACTTCGAGCAGGTGCCCGCCGCCGGCTTCAATGCCGCGGCCGCGCGCGCGTCGCGCTCGTGGCTGATCCCGGCCCACTCCGGTCCCGAGTTCGTGACCGACATCGTGACGCTGTCGGATGCGACCGTGGTCCTGCGGGCCGTGCCGCAAACGGCGCCCTGAGCGGCGGCAGAGACGTCCTCGGGGGTCCGCCGCCCGCGCGAATCCACGGCCGGGTCCGCGCGGATTCAAGTTCTGCTCCGGGCGGTCCGAGAAACCGGTGGATCCCCGCATGCGGAACGCCACATCCAGGGCCGGACTTCTGACATGGGCAACAATGGCCTGGGCGATGCGGCTGTTCGCAGCGCCCGCGGCCGACGCGGCCACCGTGGTCACCGTGTTGCGGCCGTTCGCCGACACCTTCGTGTCGCCGGCGCAGCTTCGGCCGGCGGGCCGGAGCCGGACGCTGGTGGTCGACCGGCGCAGCGTCTCCCTGTTGGCGTTCGACCTGTCGGGCGTGCCCACCACGGCCACGCTGATCGACGCACGGCTGCGGCTCTTCTGGCGCGCCGGCGGCGCACAGCGGCCCCCGGAGATATCGGCGGCGTCGGTGCTGGGTGACTGGAACCCGTTCGTGACGACGGCGGTCGACGCGCCACCTCTCGGCCCGGCGATCACCTCGGTGCGCCTGGAGGGATCGAGGCCGCTCGAGTACGTCGAGTGGAACGTCACGCCGCTGGTGGCGTCGTGGATCGCGTCGCCGACGGAGAACCATGGCATCGCCCTCGCGGGGACGAACCCGACGACGCGGACCGTCCGCCTCGCGAGCAACGAGAGCCCGTTCCCGGGACCCGAGCTCGAGCTGACCTACCAGGACGGCAACGGCGAGATCGGACCGATCGGTCCGACCGGCACGACCGGTGTTGCCGGCGCGACGGGATCGACCGGCGTCACCGGTCCAACCGGCGACGTGGGCGCGACGGGTGCGACGGGCCTGACCGGCGCGACGGGGCTGGCCGGTGTGACGGGCGACGTGGGCCCGACGGGACCACAGGGCATCCCCGGCTTGCTCGGGCCGACGGGCGCGACCGGCGACATCGGACCGATCGGCCCGACGGGTCCCGACGGCGCGACGGGTGCGACGGGCGCCACCGGCCTGACGGGCGAGAGCGCCTTCACGTCGACGACGGCCGCCTTCCTGCAGCCGGCGGTCGATGACGACGTGACGGTGGCGGTCGCGAGCACGATCTGGATGCGGGGCGGCCAGTACGTGTTCGTCGCGGACGGTGGCGTGTACGTCGTCGCCGCGGTGCTCGATACGACGACCGTTACGCTGCACAACCCGGGCTTCCCCGGCAACGCGGCGCCGGGCACGGCGATCCTGAGCGGCGCTGGCGTGACGCCGGACGGTGTACCGGGCCCGACGGGTGCGACCGGACCTGGGGGCGCGACCGGTGACGTCGGCCCCACCGGTGCGACGGGAGATGTGGGTGCGACGGGCCTGACCGGCGCGACGGGGCTGGCCGGTGTGACGGGCGACGTGGGCCCGACGGGACCACAGGGCATCCCCGGCTTGCTCGGGCCGACGGGCGCGACCGGCGACATCGGACCGATCGGCCCGACGGGTCCCGACGGCGCGACGGGTGCGACGGGCGCCACCGGCCTGACGGGCGAGAGCGCCTTCACGTCGACGACGGCCGCCTTCCTGCAGCCGGCGGTCGATGACGACGTGACGGTGGCGGTCGCGAGCACGATCTGGATGCGGGGCGGCCAGTACGTGTTCGTCGCGGACGGTGGCGTGTACGTCGTCGCCGCGGTGCTCGATACGACGACCGTTACGCTGCACAACCCGGGCTTCCCCGGCAACGCGGCGCCGGGCACGGCGATCCTGAGCGGCGCTGGCGTGACGCCGGACGGTGTACCGGGCCCGACGGGTGCGACCGGACCTGGGGGCGCGACCGGTGACGTCGGCCCCACCGGTGCGACGGGAGATGTGGGTCCGACAGGCGCGACCGGTTCGACGGGCGACGTCGGCCCGACGGGTCCGACGGGGGACATTGGAGGTACCGGGCCGACCGGGTCCACCGGTGTGACCGGCGACACCGGACCGACCGGTGCGACTGGAACCACGGGCGACGTGGGTCCGACAGGAGCCACGGGCGTATCGGGTGCTACCGGCACGACCGGTGAGACGGGCCCGACGGGAGAGATCGGTCCGACCGGGGCGACCGGAGCTGCCGGTGCAGTGGGTGCTACCGGATCCACGGGGGAAGCTGGTCCCACCGGGGCGATCGGTGCGACGGGCGACGTAGGCGCAACGGGCGCGACCGGAGCCGTCGGCGCGACGGGTCAGACGGGCGCCACCGGAGCGGCCGGTGTGACGGGCGACGTGGGTCCGACGGGGGCGACCGGTGCTCCGGGGACGATCGGTCCCATCGGTCCCACTGGCGACGTCGGGCCGGCCGGAGCCACCGGGGTGACGGGCGCCACTGGTGCGACGGGCACCGATGGCGTGACCGGCGCGACGGGAACGACCGGAGCCACGGGAGCAACGGGATCCACCGGTGCGACGGGCGCGTCTGCCGACGCCAGCATCAGCCGGCGCTTCGGACGCATCATCCCGCTCACCACCGGCTCGACGACGTTCACCGGCGTGGGAATGACCGTGCCCACGGTGACCGGGACGGCCTCGGCGCAGCCCGCACTCGCCGGCGCGACCCGCATGTACATCCGTCTCGCCTCCGGGGCGGCTGCGGGCAACCTCGGCGGGCAGAGCGGTACGTTCACCGAGACCCGCCAGCAGTACCAGCCGCGACTGACCGGCATCATCCTGACCGATGCCTCCGTCGCGTCCCGTCGCGTCTGGTTCGGCCTGTCCTCGGCGGCGCTGACGAATGTGACGCTGGTTGGCGGTCCGACGGCGAGCGCGATCGGCTTCTTCGCCGTGGGCTTCGACACCGGCATCTCGTCGGCCTGGCGCTGCTGCAGCGGCGACGGCACCAACTACAGCTGCATCGACGTCCCGGGGACGACCGTCGTCGCCTCGACCGAGTACACCCTCACGGTCGACTACACGGTCGCGGGGACGCTCACCTGCCGCGTGCAGGCGGGCAGCGGCAGCGTCCTCTCCGTCAACAAGAGCACCAACCTGCTCGCGTCGACTACGACGGGCCTGGGCGTGCACAACGGAACCACGACGCTGGTGGCGGCGGCCGCGAACCACAACGTGGCGCGCGTCGTCCTCGACCAGCAGTAGCCACCTGCTCGTCCCTCCGGCCCTCGTCGTGGGCCATGGCGGTGTGGTAGCTGCCGTCCACGCATGACGGCCCGCGCCACCGCCGACGCGCCCATCACCGAGGACGACGCCTTCCTCGCCGAGGTGCTCGAGCACGCCAGCATCGCGACGCTGCTGATGGTGATCGTCCACCTGACGGGCGACGCGAGCCTGCTCCGCGGACCGATCCGCCCGCAGCGCACCATGCCCGGCGAGCACGACGGCGGCCTCACCGACGACGGACAAGGCCGCGGTGCGGGCGATGGCGCTCGACGCGCTGCGCGCGTATCGCGATCGCGGCTGCACGCTGCCGCCGCCGCCCTCGGCGGAGACCATCCGCGAGATGATGAGCTTCATGGTCGGCGAGGAGGTGCCGGACGAGTACGTCCCGATGTTCCTCGAGGAGATGGCGCTCGACGACGGCGACGCGCGCGACACGTCGTGGGACGGGGTGCCGGCGGAGCGCGCGGCGGCGTTCCGGGTCGTCATCATCGGCGCCGGCATGTCGGGCCTCCTCGCCGCCATCCGTCTCGAGCAGGCCGGGCATCCCCTACGTCGTCCTCGAGAAGAACGAGGGCGTCGGCGGCACGTGGCTCGAGAACAGCTACCCGGGCTGCCGCGTCGACGTCGCCAACCACTTCTACTGCTACTCGTTCGCGCCGAATCACGACTGGTCGGAGTTCTTCTCGCAGCGCCCCGAGCTGCACGCGTACTTCGAGCGCTGCGCGGAGCAGTACGGCGTCCGGTCGCGGATCCGATTCGCCACCGAGGTCGTCGCTGCCCGCTGGGACGAGGCGACGGCGCGCTGGTCCGTGCGCACCCGATCACGGGACGGCCGCGAGGAGACGCTCACGGCCAACGCCGTGATCAGCGCCGTCGGCCAGCTGAACCGGCCGCGTCTGCCGGACATCCCCGGGCGCGACACCTTCGCCGGCCCGGCGTTCCACTCCGCCGAGTGGCAGCACCAGCACGATCTGCGCGGCAAGCGCGTCGCCGTGATCGGCACCGGCGCGAGCGCGTTCCAGCTCGGGCCCGAGATCGCGAAGGTCGCGAGCCGGCTGATCGTCTTCCAGCGCTCGCCGCCGTGGATGGTGCCGAACCCGCGCTACCACGCGCGCGTCAGCGACGGAGAAGAAGTGGCTGCTGCGCCACGTGCCGTTCTACGCGCGCTGGTACCGCTTCCTGCTCTTCTGGCCCGGCTCGGACGGCCTCATGCCGTCGCTGGTCGTCGATCCGGAGTGGCCGCATCCGGAGCGCGCGGTCAACGCCATGAACGATGTGATGCGCGAGTTCTTCACCGCAGTACATGGCGTCGCAGATCGGCGACGACCGCGAGCTGCTCGCCAAGGTGGTGCCGACGTATCCGCCGTTCGGCAAGCGCATGCTGCAGGACAACGGCACGCTGGCTCGGCGACGCTGAAGCGCGACAACGTCGACCTGGTCACCGAGCCGATCGCCGAGATCACGCCGCGCGGGCGTCCGCTGCGCGGACGGCGCCGAGTACGACGGTGGACGTCATCGTCTTCGCCACCGGCTTCCACGCCAATCGCTATCCTCTGGCCGATGGAGATCGTCGGGCGCGACGGCGTCACGCTGCGCCGAGCGCTGGGGCGAGGAGCCGCGCGCCTACCTCGGCATCACCGTGCCGGGCTTTCCGAACCTGTTCTGTCTCTACGGGCCGGGCACCAACCTCGCGCACGCCGGCAGCATCATCTTCCACTCCGAGTGCCAGGTCCGCTACGTGATGGGCTGCCTGGCGGCGCTGCTCCGGGGCGGCCACTCCGACCATGGAGTGCCGCCAGGAGGTCCACGACGCGTACGCCGAGCGCTTCGACGCCCGCCACCGCACGCTGGTGTGGTCACATCCCGGCATGAACAGCTGGTACAAGAACGCCAACGGCAAGCGTGCTGACCACGTCGCCGTGGCGGCTGGTCGACTACTGGGGCTGGACGAAGGTCCCGAACCCGGACGACTTCGCGCTGCGCTGAGACCGTAGCTTGACAGCGCTCGCCGCCTGATCGCGTATCGGCACCATGCAGACGTTGATCGTCCGCGCGCTCGCATGCGTGCTCGTATTGGCGGCGACGGGTGCAAGTTTGAAAATCGAAAGAGCTCGGACCGGCCGCCAGCAGCCTGCGCAATGATGCGATCGTTCGTCATCCCGTCTCTCGCCGCGTTCGCGCTCTTCATCGAGATCGCCTCCGCGTCCTCGGCCGACGCGGGAACCCTCGTTGGACTCCGCGGCCGCAATCCCGCCGAGCTCGACGCCCTGCTCGCCGCGCAGCAGGATCCCGCGAACCCCGACTACCAGCGCTGGATCACCCCGCGGGAGTTCGGACGGCGGTTCGGCGCCGCGCCGAAGGACATGAAGCGCGTCGAGCGCTGGCTCCGCGCCGACGGCTGCCGCATCAAGCGGTCGGCCGGCCGGCAGCAGGTCGACTGCGTCGGCGGGAAACCGGGTGCGGTCCCCGCCTCCGTGGGTCGGATCGTCGACGGTCTCGTCGATCTCGACGCGCCGGTCGAGCTCGAGCACAAGCTAGACACCTCGATGTTGCGGCCTCGGAGCGTCGATCCCGGCGGGCACTTCTACTTCTCGCCGCAGGAGTACGCCGGGTTCTACGGATTCGCCGCGCTCCACGCGGCGGACGTGACCGGCGCTGGTCAGCGCATCGGCATCGTCGGGACGGTCCCGGTCGATGTGGCCGACATCACGCTCTTCCGGAGCATGTTTCACCTGCCGCCGCTCGACCTCGAGCAGATCGGCACGCCCGGCTCGAATACGGACCAGATCGATCGGATCGAAGCCCTCCTCGACGTCGCATGGTCCGGTGCCGTGGCGCCGGGTGCCGCGGTGACGTTCTCCATCACCAGGGGCACGGTGGTCGACGCCATCAAGTCTCTGGTCAACCGGTCGGACATCGGCGTAATCAGCCTGTCGTTGAATCCGATCCCCAACAAGAGGAACCAGCCGCTCATCCGCCAGTCGCTTGAGGCTGTTCAAACAGGCGGCGACGCAGGGACAGACGGTGCTGATCGCGTCGGGCGACTTCGGGTCGCTCGCGATCGCCTCGCCGCCCAAGCGCGGAGTCGACCCGTATGCGCAGTCACCATTCGTGACGGGCGTGGGCGGTACGGCGCCATCGTCGTCGTCGCCGCAGGGAGCCTTCACCTACGGCACCGAGGCCGTGTGGCAGGAGGCCAAGGCCTCGAGTGGCGGCGGGAAGAGCACGCTCGCGCGGCCCAAGTGGCAGAAGGGGCTCGGACTCGGCAGCCGCCGCACGGTGCCCGACGTGGCCCTCGCGGCGTCGCCCGTCTACCCGCTGCCGAAGGACGGGGCGGTGATCTGCTGCGTCGCCGGGACGAGCGCCGCCGCGCCGGCATGGGCCGGGCTCGTCGCGATGCTGAATCAGCAGAGGGGCAATCGCGCCGGCCTGCTCAACCCGAAGCTCTACGAGCTGGGCATGGCGCAGGCGAAGGGCGGGACGGCCGTGTTCCACGACATCACCGAGGGATCGAGCACCACGGCGCTCGCCCCGGGCTTCAAGGCGAAGCCGGGGTACGACATGGCGACGGGCTGGGGAACGCCCGACGTCGCGGCCCTCTTCGCCGCCTTCCAGTAGGCGAGCCGGCCGCGGCTACCGGACGCGCTCCAGCCGCTCGGTGATCTGCTGCGTCGCGGAGTTCATCGCGGCACGGTTGGCCTGGCCGAGCGCGCTCGCGGCGAACGCGTTGCTGGCCTTGCCGATTCCGAAGAGGGAGAAGCCGCTGGCGGCCGATTCGCTGGTGAAGCTGCCGTTCGCCGTGGCCGTCCCGACGATCCGGCCGTTGCCCGGATCGCTGATCCGCAGGTCGATGGCGACCGATCCCGTGCGGCGCGCAACGGTGTGCTCGTAGGTCGGGTTCGCGAGGCCGACTGCCGCCCCCGTGATCGCCGCCGGACGATTGCCGCTGACCGCGCCGGCGATGCCAAGGGCCGCACCGAGCGCGCCCGCCGACCCGCCGGTGCTCGATCCCGTCGCCTCGGCGATCTCGTTGAACTCGGTCACCGACCCGCGGATGACGAAGGGACCGACCTCTCGGTTCCCCTTCTTTACGAGCGACGACGGATTGCCCTTGTGGGCGATGAAGTAGTCCCACTCGATGACGCGGATGTTGCCGGCGTTGCCGAGCGCACTGATGAGCTGGTTGGCGATCGCCGCCCCGGTGACCGTCACGCCCTGGGGCGGCGGATTGTAGGCCTCGGCCCGCGGTCCCTCGGGCAGCAGTCCCCAGCCGTAGGGGCCCCAGCCGCGACGGACCCCCGGCGTGTCCGGCGTTCCGCCGCCACCGGAGTCGCCGGCATCGAACGTGAACGGCTCCACGGTGACGACGTAGAAGGGCAGGTTCGGGTTGTACGGGATCGACACCGACGCAACCTGCGTCGATTCGGGCGCCCGGTCCGTCGCGCGTACGGATTGCTTGTCGACCCGGGCGTCACCGCACGCGGCCACGAGCGTCGCTCCAGCGAGCAGCAACGAGATGCGAAGTCCCGACATCAGCAGCCCTCCCGGGCGCCCTCATGTCCCGAATCGCGGTCGATCTCAAGCGCGTCGGCCGTGCTCGCGACGTTGACAGCACGGGGCCAGGACGGCGAGACGGTCGTATGCAGATCGGTCTCAATCTGCCCGTCATGGTGCCCGGCCTCGACCGCGACGCCGTCTACGCGTGGTGTCGCGCGATCGACGCGGGGCCGTTCTCCAGCCTCGCCGTGGGCGAGCGCATCAACTTCCCGAACCCGGAGCTGTCGATGACGCTGGCGGCGGCCGCTGCGTGGACGTCGCGCGTGCGTCTCGTCTACAACGTGCTCGTCCTGCCGATGCATCCGGAGGTGCTGGCAGCGAAGCAGATCGCGACGCTCGACGTCCTCTCCGGCGGACGCGTCACCGTCGGCGTGGGTGTGGGCGGCCGCAAGGAGGACTACGACGCGGTCGGCGCCACCTGGGATCGCCGGCGCATGCGCCGGCTCGAGCAGCAGGTCGAGCGCATGCGACGCGCGTGGCGCGGCGAGCGCGTCGTCCCGTCGGCGCTCCGCTCTCTCGAACCGCTCCCGGTGCAGCCGGGTGGACCGCCGCTGCTCGCGGGGTCCATCGTGACCGACGCGATCACCCGTGCCGCGCGCTGGGCCGACGGCCTCTGCGGCTTCTCCTTCACGCTCGCGTCGGACGAGCTGGAGGTCGCGTTCGGGTGCGCGCGCGCCGCGTGGGCCGCGGCGGGGCGCCCGGCGCCGCGGCTCGTTACCGGCTGCTGGTTCTCGCTCGGCCCAAACGGTCGCGCGGAGATGGATGCGTACCTCGCGCGCTACCTGAACTTCCTCGGTGAGGACGGACGGTCGCTGGCATCCCTGGTGGAGACCACCGACGCGGGGGCGCTCAGGGCTGCGGTCCGACGGGCGCAGGACGCCGGCGCCGACGAGCTCCTGTTGGTGCCGACGACGGCCGATCCCGACGAGGTCGCGCGGGTCGCGGACCTTCTCGGCTGATCGGGCTTGCACGGCCGGCGCCGTCCTGCGAGCCTGTCGCCGTGTCGACGGACGCCGACGGGCTCGCGGCGCACCTCGCGCGCATCGACGAGGACGGGTTCACGATCGTCGAGGGGGCGATCGAGCCGGCGCTGGTTTCGAGCCTGCGTGACACCATCCGGCGGCTCGAGCGCGACCTGGACGTCCGCCCGAAGGGGACGATCGCCGAGGGCTCCGCCACGCTGCGGATGTACAACCTGCTGGCGAAGGCGCCGGTGTTCGCGTCGATGCCGGCGCATCCAGGCGTCCTGCCGCTGATCGAGCGGCTCCTCGATCGCGGATGCCTCCTGTCGGGGATGACGGCGATCGACATCGGGCCCGGCGAGGGCCCGCAGCCGCTCCACGGCGACGACCTCGTCATGTCGGGGCACCTCCGCCGTCCGCACGCGCCGATGATGGTGACCAGCATGTGGGCGCTCACCGACTTCACGCACGCCAGCGGCGGGACGCGCTACGTGCCCGGGTCCCATCGATGGGCGGCGACGCCACTCTCGCGCGACGCGCCGCGGGACGTCGACGTGCGATCGCTGGAGATGGCCGCCGGCAGCGTCATGGTCTTCCACGGCAGCCTGTGGCACGGCGGTGGCGCCAACGAGACCAGGGACGAGTGGCGGCTCGGGGTCAACGTCCAGTACTGCCCGGGATTCGTCCGCCAGCAACAGAATCCGTACCTGGGCATCCCGGCCGAGGTCGCGCGGACGTTTCCGGACCGCGTCCTCGAGCTGCTCGGCTATCGCCTCTACAAGGGGGTGATGGGACACGTCGATGGACGGAGCCCCGGCGAGGTCGTCTTCGGCGCGCGCTTCGCCGAGACGGCCTACCGCGACCTCGAGCGCCGACGCACGCGTCGCGACGACGGGTGACGGTCCGGGCGCGTGACGCCGCCCGCTTCCTCTAGGCCACCCGCCCGCCGATGACCAACCGGCGCCGCCTGGCCCTCCTCTTGCGCGAATCATGAGAGTCGTAGAAGGAGCGGGTGTGCCGTTCGTGATGGAGGGAGGGGGCGTCGTCATGTGGAGACTTGTCACGGTCGCGCTCGCCGCCATGCTCGGCGCCCCGGGCGTGTTTGCGGCGGACTAGCCGAAGTTCTCGGAGGCGCAGCTCGAGGAGATGGTGGCGCCGATCGCCCTCTATCCCGACGAGCTGCTCACGCAGATCTGCATCGCGGCGACGTATCCGCTGGAGGTCGTCGAGGCGCAGCGGTGGGTTGGCAAGAATCCCAACCTGAAAGGGGCGGGACAGCGTCCGGGCGGCGGCGGTCACAGAATCGTGCACGAGACCAGGCGCGCGGCCGGGAAGGCGCGGGAGAGACGACGACAGCGGCCATGCAGTCGCTGATCGGTGCGGCACATCGCAACGATGCCGCGGCGCTCAGCCGGATCCTCGGTCCGGACAGCGAAGCGATCGTGTCGTCCGGCGATCCCGTCGAGGACGCCACGGAACGCCGTCGCTTCGTCGACGCGGCGCGGGCGCGGCTGCGCTTCGAGACGCTCCCCGACGCATCCGTCATCGCCATCACCGGTCGCGACGAGCACCCGCTCGCCATCCCGCTCGTGAGGGACCCGAACGGCTGGCGGTTCGACACCGCCGCCGGGAAGGACGAGCTGCTCAACCGGCGCATCGGGCGGAACGAGCTGGCGGCGATCGCCGCCTGTCGAGCCTACGTCGAGGCCCAGCTCGAGTACGCTCACCTTGGTGCCGGCGGGAAGCCCGGTGTCTTCGCGCAGCGCGTCGTCAGCACCGAGGGGAAGCGGGACGGCCTGTACTGGCCCACTGCCGCCGGCCACGAAGAGAGCCCGCTCGGACCGCTGTTCGCCGCGGCGAGTGGCGAAGGGTATCAGTTCGACGCGGCGGCTGGACCCAGGCCGTTCCACGGGTACTACTTCCGGATCCTCACCCAGCAGGGAGCGCACGCTCCCAATGGGGCAAAGAGCTACGTGAAGGACGGTGCCATGACAGACGGCTTCGCGCTGATCGCCTGGCCGGCCGAATACCGACAGAGCGGCGTCATGACCTTCGTCGTGAACCGCCAGGGCATCATCTTCCAGAAGGACCTGGGCGAGCAGACGAGTGAGCTGGCGAAGGCGATGACCGCGTACGATCCCGACGACTCGTGGGACGCGGCCCGCTAGCAGAGCCGCCTCAGCGACCGCCCGCGATCAGCGCCGTCTTGCAACCGTCCGACAGCTGCGCGGCGTGGCTCTTGAGGCAGGTCTTCATCCGTCCCTGATCGCCGATCGCCTCGCGACAGAGCTGCATCGCGTCGCTGCGACATGCGGCCTTGACCGCCCCCGGAGCGCCGCCGGGCGCATCGCCGAGCGCCGCCTTGCACGGGTCGGAGAGGTCCTTCACGTGCTCCTGCAGGCAGCGCAGCACGCGGCCGCCGCCCACCGCGACGCTGGCGCAGAACTTCTCGCGATCGCCCGCGCAGTTCGCGAGCGGACCGGCGGCCGGCGCGGTGTGCGGTAGCAGCAGCGCACCGAAGGTGAACGCGGCGATCCTCGTCTGCATGGGTCCCATGTCCATCCTCATTGCACGGGCGGATGGGCTCGCGCCAGCGGAGCGCACGCCGGACGCAGCGCGCGCGTGCAACGCTGTGCATGCGTCGTACGACTTCGGTCGGCTCGCCGCGAGGTCGTTCGTCGCACGCGCGTGAGACGTTCGGCCGCAACGTCGAGCCCTCGGTCCGACGCGTTCGATGCGGTGAGGCCCGAAGTGCAGGACTGCGTGGCCGACCGCATGCGCCCGCGTGGGCTGCGACGGGCACGGTGGTTGCTGTTTCGAACCCCCCGGGGGGCAAAGGGGGACCAGCGATGCGCGGAAGAGCGATCATGGTGTTCGCGGTGGTGTGTGCAATTGGTGGTGGACGGGGACAGGCGGTGGCCGCAGGGTTCGGCGATCCACTCGCGGGCCTGTCGCCGGAGGATCTCGCGCGCTTCGAGGAGGGGCGCGATGCATTCGCCGAAGTGGAGGGACCGGCGGACGGGCTCGGCCCCGTGTTCAACGGGACGTCGTGCGCCGGCTGCCACAGCGTGGGCGCGATCGGTGGCGGGAGCGACACCGTCGAGACGCGGTTCGGTGCGGTGACGAATGGTGTCTTCGATCCGATGGCGAATCTCGGTGGCTCGCTCATCCAGACCGACGGCATCGGCGTGCAGGGCGCCTGCACCTTCGTGGGCGAGGTGGTACCCCCGGACGCGACGGTGCAGGCGGGTCGCCGGACGACGCCGCTCTTCGGCCTCGGCCTGGTGGAGGCGGTACCGGACGCGGCGTTCGTCGCCATCGCGCACCTGCAGGCGCGCTATCGGCCCGAGATCGCGGGGCGCCCGAGCGTGGTGACCGGCATCGCCACCGGCAAGCGCGCCGTGGGACGTTTCGGGTGGAAAGGACAGGTGTCCAGCCTGCTCGACTTCTCCGCCGACGCGTACCTGAACGAGATGGGGATCACGACGCCGCTCTTCCCGGACGAGAGCTGTCCGCAGGGGGATTGCAGCCTGCTCGTGTGCGATCCGGTCCCCGGGATGGACGACGATCTCGAGGACGTGGAGCTGTTCCGCGACTTCATGGCGTTCCTGGCGCCGCCGCCTCGTCCGCAGTTGTCCGACGCGGCCGTTCGCGGGAGTCGCGTCTTCGACCAGGTGGGCTGCGCCGATTGTCACGTGCGCACGCTCGTGACCGGACCCAGCCCGGTCCGGTCGCTTCGCTACCAGGTGTTCCAGCCGTACTCGGACTTCCTGCTCCACGACATGGGCAGCCTCGGCGACGGTATCGTGCAGGGTGGCACGAAGGCGCGCGAGATGCGGACGTCGCCGCTGTGGGGCCTCCGGGTGATGACCACCTTCCTCCACGACGGCAGCGCGAAGTCGATCGAGGCGGCGATCCTCGCCCACGATGGTCAGGGCAAGGGATCGCGGGAGCGCTTTGCGAGACTCCGCGCGGATGACAGGACGAGGCTGCTGGCGTTCCTCGGGTCGCTCTGAGGGAGGTCAGCGACCACCGACGCCGCGGCGGGCGGCGTGCAGGTGGCGAAATCCCATCATGACGAGGGGAGCGGCGTCGACGACCCGCTCCCCTTCGCCCGCCACCGCGAAGCGGCCGTCGGGCAGCGGGCTCGTGGCGATGCCGATGCGCTGCAGGTAGACGCGAGCCTGCTCGATCTCGGTGGGACTGACCCACGTGTCCCGTTCGACGGTCCAACGGTACATGATCGCATCGGCGATCGCTTCGAATCCGCGCGTGACCGCGGGCCGGGCCGCGGTGGTAGACGTGTCCCCCATGCGCGCCCCATAGCCGGGTGCAGGCCCGGCGTGCAAGGGCGGAACGCAGACAAATCGGTTACGGTCGACGCAATGCTGCATGACCGAGGGCGTTACGCATGGCGTCGGTAATGTTCAGCCTCTGAGCCCCGCGGTATGCTCGCCCGCGGTGACGCACGGGGAGCTCTCGGGCCTGCTCGACGCGTACGCCGCGGGGATGCTCGACGGCGAGGCGGCCGCCGGCGTCCGCGCGCATCTCGCCGAGGGGTGCGCCGAGTGCCTCGGCGAGCTGTACCGCCGCCCGGTGGGCCTGCCGGTGCGTCTGGCGCCCGCGCTGCGCGTCCCGGCACTCACACCGGAGGTCGTTGGCCCTGAGCGGCCGCGACCCGGCCCGCTCGACTGGATCCCGTGGATCGCCGGGGCCCTGATGAGTCTGGCGCTCGCATGCGTACTCCTCTTCGTGTGGACGACCCGCGATCTCCGCGCGCGCGAACGGGCCGCTCGGGGTGAGGCCGCTCGGCTCGGATCGCGAGTCGCCGCGCTGGAGGTCGAGATCGCGGGACAGCGAACGCGGTTCTCGTCCCAGGGCGAGGCTCTCGACACGGCGCGGGCCGAGATCGCCCAGCAGGCGGAGGCACTCCAAGCCGCCGCGGCGGCTCGCACCGAGAGCGAAGCGGCGCTGAGTGCGGCGCGCGACCGGGTGGAGGTCCTGGGTCGCGAAGTACGCCGCCGGGAGACGGCCCTCGCGCGGCTGACCGCGGCGGGCGAGGCCGAGGGGGGGCTTCGCGAGCTCGTCGCCACGCCGGGAGTGCGCCTCCTGCCGCTCGCCGCGCTGGCGCCCTTCCGAGCCCCGCACGGGCACGTCGTGTGGCAGCCCAGCCGGGAGACCGTCGTCGTCTACGCGTTCGACCTCCCGCAGCTCCCGGGGGGCGGACGGTACCGGGTGGTGGTCACCGGCGCCCGCGCGTCCCCGGGCACGGCGACGCTCGTACCCGACGAGACGGGCGCCGGCTCGGCCATGGTGCGTCTCGTCGCCCCGCCCGGGGGAGCGCTCGAAGTCGAGATTCAGCGGGATCCCCCGGGCCAGGCGATGCTCGCCGGCCGATCGGACTGACACCGGCTTGCCCCTCGCGCCGTTCCGGGCGTACAAGCGCACGGACCGAGGACCGCGGGGAGGATCCGGATGGCGACGAAGAAGGTCAGGGCGGGGAAGAAGAAGCCGGCGGCGCGCGCGAAGCGCAAGCCGACTCGGGTCGCGAAGGTGAAGGCTCGGGTGAAGGCGGCGCCCACCAAGCGCCGGACGCCGATCGCGGCGTCGAGTGCCACGGAGCGCGCCGTCGTCGACGCGTTGCACGCCGAGAACGTGCGGCTCCGGGCGGAGATCGCGGAGCTTCGCGTGCAGCTCTCCAACCGCGACGTCACGCCGTTGCCGAGCGCCAGCGAGATTCCGACGCTGCCGCTCGGCGGCTCGCCCCTGGATCGCTAGGCCGCCGTCAAGCGGCGGGCGATTCCAGATGCTCGCGTAGACAACGGGCCGTATGTGAGCCCGCAGCGGAGACGATCGCCGTCGGCGGCCCAGCCGCGACCATCCGGCCGCCACCCTCTCCGCCCTCGGGACCGAGGTCGATCACCCAGTCGGCCTCGCGGACGATGTCGAGATTGTGCTCGATCGTGATCACCGTGTTGCCGCGATCGACGAGACGGTGCAGGACCGCGACCAGGCGATCGACGTCGGCGAAATGCAGACCCGTGGTCGGCTCGTCGAGCACGTAGAGCGTCCGGCCGCGCGACTCCTTGGCCAGCTCCCAGGCGAGCTTCACCCGCTGGGCCTCGCCGCCCGACAGCGTGTTGCTGGGCTGGCCGAGGGTCAGGTACCCGAGGCCGATGTCGCGCAGCACCTCGAGGGCACGCGCGACCTGCGGATGGGGCACGAAGAACGCGGCGGCCTCCTCGATCGTCATCGCCAGCACGTCGGCGATCGTGCGGCCGTTCCAGCGGATCAGCAGGGTCTCGTCGGTGAAGCGCCGCCCGCCGCACAGGTCGCAGTCGACGTAGACGTCGGGCAGGAACGACATCTCCATGCGGATGCGCCCCTGGCCGGCGCATGCCTTCGCAGCGCCCGCCCTTGACGTTGAAGGAGAAGCGACTCGCGTCGCAGCCGCGGATGCGTGCGTCGGGCACCAGCGCGAAGAGCCGGCGGATGTCGTCGAAGAACCCGACGTAGGAGGCCGGCGTCGACCGCGGCGTGCGCCCGATCGGCGATCTGGTCGACCTCGACCGCACGCGACCAGATGCTCCACGCCGCGGAGCTCCCGGTGGGCGCCCGACACGACCGGCGGGTAGGCCGAGGGCGCGCCGCACGGCACGATAGAGAACGTCGCGCACCAGCGTCGACTTGCCCGAGCCCGAGACGCCGGTGACGCACGTCCAGGTGCCCAGCGGAATCGCCGACGTCGAGGTCGCACAGGTTGTGCTCGCTGGCGCCGAGCACCTCGAGCAGCGGACGATCGTCGACCGGGCGAGTCGGGCCCAGTCGCGGGCGCGGATGCGGCGAGGTAGCGCCCGGTGATCGACCCGGCGACGGTCGGCGAGCGTCGCCGGCGGGCGCGATGGCGACGACGTGCCCGCCGTGGACCCCGGCGCCGGGACCGAGGTCGACCACGAGATCGGCGCGCCGGATCGTCGCCTCGTCGTGCTCGACGACGATCACGGTGTTGCCGCGCTCGCGCAGCGAGACCAGGGCGTCGAGGAGCATCGCGTTGTCGCGCGGATGGAGGCCGATCGTGGGCTCGTCGAGGACGTAGCAGATGCCCCGTAGATTCGAGCCGAGCTGCGCCGCGAGACGGATGCGCTGCGCCTCGCCGCCCGAGAGCGTGTCGGCGCGCCGGTCGAGCGCGAGGTATCCGAGGCCGACCTGACCGAGGAAGCGGAGCCGCGGGACGATCTCGCGCATGGGTCCCTCGGCGATGGTGCGCTCGCGCGTGGCGAACTCGAGCGCGCCGAGCGCGCGCTCCGCATCACCAACGGCGAGCGCCGTGTAGGCGGTGATCGGCTCGCCCGCCAGCCGTACCGCGCGCGCACGCGCATTGAGGCGCTGACCGTGGCACTCCGTGCACGGCCGCTCGGCGAGGAACTCGTCCAGCCCGGCGTCGTCCTCGGCGCTGGCGGCCGCGAGCCGGGCGAGCACGCCGTCGTCGCCCTGGAGGACGCGCGTCCGGTGGCGGGCGGCGAGCCGGCCGAAGGGACGATCGAGCGGGACGCCGGCGGTGGCGAGCCGCCGCAGCAGGGCACGTTTCTCCTTGGCACGCTCCGGACGCTCCCAGGGCCGGAGCGCCCCGGCCGAGAGCGACAGCGTCGGATCGACGACGGCGGCGGGATCGGGCTCGACGCGGACGCCGGAGCCCTCGCACGCCGCGCAGGCGCCCTGGCGGCTGTTGAAGGAGAAGAGCTTCGGGTCGAGCGGCGGAAAGCCGACGCCGCACCGCGCGCAGAACAGCCGTTCGGAGTAGAGCCGCTCGCCGCTCTCGCCGACGATGGCCACCGAGCCGTTGCCGAGACGGAGCGCTCGTGCGAGGGCGTCGTCGAGCTCCGTCGCCCGGGCGGCGAAGGTGCCGATCACCAGGTCGATGTCGTGCTCGCGGTAGCGGTCGAGCAGGGTGACGTCGGCCAGTCGCTGGCGCGTGCCGTCGATGCGCGCCTCGCGGAGACGGAGCTTCCGCGCGGCGGCCAGGATCTCCTTGTGGTAGCCCTTGCGACCGCGGATCACGGGGGCGAGCAGCGGTCACCTGCTCGCCGCGGCGCTCGCGACGCAGCCGGTCGACGATCTGGCGGCGCGTCTGCGTGCGGATGGCGTCGCCGCAGTCCGGGCAGTGCTGCACGCCGAGCTTGGACGAAGAGCAGGCGAAGGTAGTGGGCGACCTCCGTGACGGTCGCGACCGTCGAGGTGCGGCCGCCCTGCGAGATGCGCTGCTCGATGGCGACGGTCGGCGGCAGCCCGGTGAGCAGATCGACGTCCGGCTTGGCCATCACCTGCAGGAACTGCCGCGCATACGTGGAGAGGCTGTCGATGTAGCGCCGCTGGCCCTCGGCGTAGAGCACGTCGAAGGCGAGCGAGGACTTCCCCGACCCCGACAGGCCGGTGAACACGATCAGGCGATCGCGTGGCAGATCGAGGGTGACGTCGCGCAGGTTGTGCTCGCGGGCGCCGACGATGTGGATCGCGTCGTCGGCGGGACCTCGCCCGTTCCAGTGCGGCCCGGCATCGGCGGCGATGGCGAGGTCTGGCGCGCCGAGGAGGCGGCCGGAGGTGACGTCCGGTCTGCCGATCCCGGCGTAGCCGCGATGGTCTCGGGCGGGCCCGCGGCGACGAGGCGTCCGCCGGCGTCGCCGCCCTCGGGACCGAGGTCGATGACCCAGTCGGCGCTCTTCACCACCTCCAGGTTGTGCTCGATGACGATCAGCGAGTGGCCGCGCTCGACCAGGCGGGAGAAGCAGGCGAGGAGCTTGTCGATGTCCGCGAGGTGCAGGCCGGTCGTCGGCTCGTCGAAGATGAACAGCGTGTGCGCCTTGCCCTCGCGACGCAGCTGACCCGCCAGCTTCACGCGCTGCGCCTCGCCGCCCGACAGCGTCGACAGCGGTTGCCCGAGCCGCAGGTAGTCGAGGCCGACGTCGACCAGGGGCCGCAGCTTCTCGGCCACGTCGGGCACGTCCGCGAACAGGGTCAGCGCCTCCGCGGCGGTGAGGGCGAGCACCTCGCCGATGGTACGGCCGCGCCAGCGGACCTCGAGCATCTCGGGCTGGAAGCGCGCGCCGCCGCACTCGGCGCAGGGGACGAAGACGTCCGAGAGGAACTGCATCTCGATCTTCTCGAAGCCCTCGCCCGCGCACGCCTCGCAGCGGCCGCCCGGCACGTTGAACGAGAAGGTGGCGGCGGTGTAGCCGCGCAGGCGCGCCTCGTCCGTCTTCGCGAAGCAGGCGCGGATGCCGTCGAACGCGCGCAGGTAGGTGGCCGCGTTGGCGCGCGGCGTGGACCCGATCGCGGCCTGATCGACGAGGATGACCTCGGCGCACGCGCTCCGTGCCCTCGAGAGCGCGACACGGTCCAGGAATCCCGACGGGACGGCCGCGGTACTTCATGATCGTCGCGGTAGAGGACGTCGATCGACCAGCGTCGACTTGCCGGACCCCGACACGCCGGTGACGGCGACGAAGCAGGAGAGCGGGATGTCGACGTCGATCCCCTGCAGGTTGTGGGCGGTCGCTCCGCGCACGTGGAGGGCGATCCCGGGGATCGGGCGACGGCGTCGTGCCGGCGGCGCGATGGTCCGCCGCCCCGTGAGGTAGTCTGCGGTCAGCGATCCGCGTGCCTGCGGCAGCGCCGCCGGCGGCCCGTCGAAGACCATGCGACCCGCCGCGCTCGCCGGCGCCGGGCCCGAGGTCGATGACGTGGTCGGCGGCGCGGATGATGGTCGGGTCGTGCTCGACGACCACGACGGTGTTCCCCTGGTCGCGGAGTCGATGCAGGATGCGGACGAGGCGCTCGGTGTCGCGTGGGTGGAGTCCGATCGACGGCTCGTCGAGGACGTAGAGCGTGTTCACGAGCGACGAGCCGAGCGCCGTCGTCAGGTCGACGCGCTCCAGCTCGCCGCCGGAGAGGGTGCGCGACTGGCGGTCGAGGGTCAGGTACTCGAGACCGACCTCGACCAGGTAGCGCAGCCGGCTCTGCACCTCGTCGAGCACCAGCTCGGCGACGGCGCGTGCCTGCCCCCCGGGGAGCGTGAGCGCGGCGAAGAAGCGTGGCGGCATCGCCGATGGTCATGCGGTTGACGTCGGCGATCGTGCGGCCGTCGATGCGAAAGTCGAGCGCGTCGGGGCGCACGCGGGCGCCGCCGCACGCCGCGCAGGGCGTGTAGCTGCGGTAGCGGGAGAGGAAGACGCGGACGTGCATCTTGTAGGTGCGCCCCTCGAGCCAGCGGAACCAGCCGCGGATGCCGGGGTAGTGTCCCTTGCCGTCGCCCTCGACGACGAGGAGGCGCTGCTCGGCGGTGAGGGCGCTCCACGGGGCGTCGACGGGGATGCCGCGGCGGCGGCAGAACTTGAGCAGCTCGCCGCGTTCCCAGGTGGTCGCCTTGGTGCTCCAGGGCTCGGACGGCCCCGGTCGGCGATCGTCTTGCTCGGGTCGGGTACCACCAGGTCGAGATCGAGGTCGATCACCCGCCCGAAGCCGCGGCACGCCTCGCACGCGCCGAGCGGGCTGTTGAACGAGAACAGGTTCGGCACCGGGTCGCGGACGGAGACAGCCGCAGTTGGCGCATTCGAGCGCCGTCGAGAAGCGCTCGATCCGTCCTCCGTCGTCGGGCAGGACGACGGCGGCGCGGCCCGCGACCGTGGACGAACGCGTGCTCGAGCGACTCGACGAGCCGGCCGCGATCGGCCGTGCGCAGGCGGAGCCGATCCTGGACCACGACGACGCTGTCGCCGGTCGGCGGGGTGTCCGCGTCCTCGAGCGGGACCGTCTCGCCGTCGCTCGAGGGCGCGCACGAAGCCCGGCGCCGAGGAGACCCTCGCGTACCTGGGCCCAGGGCAGGTCCGGCCGGCAGCGCCACCGTGAACGTGACCAGCGCCCGGGCATCCGCGTGCGTCGCGAGCAGGTGATCCGCGGCGCTCTCGGGGGTGTCGCGGCTGACCACCCGGCCGCACCGTCGGCAGTGCGGGACGCCGATCCGCGCGAACAGCAGCTTCAGGTGATCGTGCAGCTCGGTCATCGTGCCGACGGTCGAGCGCGACGTCTTGACCGGGCGGCTCTGGTCGATGGCGATCGCGGGCAGGATGCCCTCGATGCGCTCGACGTGCGGGCGATCCATGCGATCGAGGAACTGGCGCGCGTAGGTCGAGAAGCTCTCGACGTACCGGCGCTGTCCCTCGGCGTAGAGGACGTCGAACGCGAGACTCGACTTGCCCGAGCCGGAGACGCCGGTGACGACCGTCAGCCGTCCCACGGGCACGCGGACGTCGATGCCCTGGAGGTTGTGCTCGCGGGCGCCGACGATGACGATGCTGGCCGGGTCCATGCGGGATCGAGGAGGGGAAGGACCGTACGGCGAAGTGCCGCGCGGTCGCGACCGAGCCCTTACGCCTATACCGCGGGCCGTGCCGTGGAAAGAGGGCGGCGTCAGTCCGGGAGGCGCGACGGCACGAGCGTCAGGCCGGAACGCAGCAGTCGCCGCGGTGCCGCCGGTTCGGCGCCGTAGCCGATCTCTTCGTCGTCGGCGATGACGGCGCCGGGGCCGATCACGGCGCGGCGGATACGTGCCCGACTGCCGATGCGACAACCGTCGAGCAGGAGTGAGTCTTCGACCTCGGCACCGCTCTCGACGACGACGCCCTGACCCAGCACGGATTTGACGACCACGGCGCCGCGGATGACCGAGCCGTCGGAGACGAGGGTGTCGAGCGCCTGTCCCGCGCGGCCGATGGAGTCGGTCATCACCTTCGCGGGCGCCAGGCGCCGCGCCGCCGTCGGCATCGGCCACAGGGGATTGTAGAGATCGAGGGGCGAACGGCCCGTGCACAATTCCATCTGGGCGCCGTAGTAGGCCTCGAGCGTCATCGGCTCGTGCCAGTAGGCGCCACCCGCGGCGGTACCGGGCACGTGGTTCTCGCGAACGTTGTAGGCGTGCACGCGGACGCGTGCGGCGAACGCAGCGACCATCGCGTCGTCGTCCGCCGCCTCCGGCGCGGCCACCAGGGCATCGACGGCGCCACGATGGAGCACGGCGTCGCCTGCCCACGTGAGCGCGACGCCGTGGGCCGTCGTCTGGGGATCGCTCCGCACCCGCTGGTCGGCGTCGACCGGCAGCGCGAGGCGTGTGCCGATGTCCTCCGCCGGCAACGGCAGCGCGGGCAGGAGGGCGTCGGCATCTCCCGTCATGAGCGCGTGCAGGAGCGGGCGCAGGTCGAGGAGGAGAATGTGATCGGCGAGGAGGATGACGACGGCGTCGGGACGGCGCGCCGTCAGCAGCGGCGCGGCAGCGCGGAGCGCGGCACGGAGCCGTACGATCCGGCCGTCGCCCGTCGGCGGTGGGAGCGTGAGGATCGACGGCCGGGGCGCGAGCGTCGCCTCCTGGAGGTAGCGCCGAAGCGAGCCCGCGGGCGCCGGAGCCGCGACGTGCACGTCGCGCACGCCCGAGTTGCGGAGCGTTGCGAGCGCGAAATCGATGAAGTGGTACGTACCGGCGAAGGGCGTGAGGGCGGGCTCACCCGGACCGCCCAGGGGCAGTGACGGCGCGCCTCCGCCACCCGCGACGATCAGCCCCAGCACCCGTTGCGACATCGGCCGTCCCCCCCAGCGTCCGGCGCTCGATCCCCGCGACCGCGCCGCCCAGCTGCCCTGTTCCCTTACTCGGGGCCGCGCGTCATTGCAAGATAAAAATCACCGCGGGCCGAACGGGGGGACTACTGATACGCGATGCGGCGGGCGCTGAGCACCTGGAGATCGGCGATCAGCTCGCGGATCGCGGAGCGCAGGTCGTGCGCATTGCGACGCAGCTCGCCCTCCAGCTGCAGCCGGCGGCCGTCGCGCAGCGATCGATTGCGGAGCTGGAGGTAGCCTCGCTGCATCTCGCCGCGCCGGTCGAGCAGGCGATCGACTTTGGCGAGGGCGAACAGGCGCACCCGTTGCTGCGGCAGATCGTCGGCCACGGAGAGCAGTCGGGAGAGCAACCCGACGTGATGACGGGCGATCTGCTCGACGAGCCGCGCGTCGCTGCGGATCGGGAACAGGCAGAATGCCGCTTCGAGCTCGCGCAGCGCCGTCTCGACCTGGCCGGCGTGGAGGTGTGCGTCGCCGCGCGCCGCCCGCGCCAGGCGGCGCTGGAATCGCGCGCGCTCCAGTGCCCCGAGGGCGGGCGTCACCAGCGGCCGGAAGAGGAGCAGCAGCAGGCCGAGGACGATCGCCAGGGCGACGGGCAGCAGGACGAGGGCGATCAGCACGATGAGCGACTGTAGGGCAAAGGTCGACGTCGAAACAAGTGGGGTCGCCGCTTGCGCGGAGAGCGGACGGTCCGTCATGGTGGGCATGTGCCCTTTACGACGCCTCGAGCCCTCGTCCTCCTGCGCGTGCCGCGCGGTGGCGCTCCGCCGACGGACGCGAGCGTGCGCGAGGCGATCGCGCGCGATCGCATCCGGCTCGCGCTGCCGCCGGAGTCCGACGCCGCGCACCGCGTGGCCGGGCCCTATGCGGTCGACGTCGACGGTCAGGCGTTCGACGAATACGTCGCCTGGGAGATCTGAACCGCCGCGGACTCACCACGCGTCGCGCGCGGCGTTGGTGAGGAGCATCAACGCTGCCCGCGGGTCGGTCGCACGGAGCAGCGCGGTGCGGAGGTCCCGCGAGCGGAGGCTCGTGGCGATGCTTGCGAGGATCCGCAGGTGCTCGTCAGCCGCGGCAGGCGGGGAGAGGACGAGGGCCACGATGTGGATGGGAACGGTCGGCACGGCTTCGTAGAACCCCGCCGGGTCGAGGGCGAGGGCGACGGTTTCATCGCGGACGGCCGCGAGGCGCGCATGCGGGACCCCGACCCCGATGTCGAGCAGCGCGGTCGATGCCTGTGCCTCGCGTGTCGAGACCGCCTGGACGGCGACGGCGCGGGTGTCCGCCGCCAGCGCGCCATCGCGTACGAGCAGGCCGATGAGGCCGTCGACCGTCGCCTCGAACGAACGCCATCCCGGCGCGATCGCGATCCGCTCCGGGGTCAGGCGCCGAACGAAGGTCACGAGGAATGGATACTGGAGGCACGGGGGCATTTCCAGCCGAGCGCGCGGCTGTGTCAGACTGTCCACATGGCCATCGATCCCGTCTGCGGAATGTCGGTCGACGAGGCGGCGGCGACCACGGCGGGGAGGGTGGCCGACACCGCGAAGGGGCGAACCTACTTCTGCAGCGACGGCTGCCGCACGCGGTTCGTTGCGCATGGACACGAGGAGCCGGTCGTTCCGGCGGCGCTCCCGTCCGCGGGTGCCGAGTACACCTGTCCCATGCATCCCGAGATCGTCCGGCCCGGCCCGGGCAGCTGTCCGATCTGTGGCATGGCGCTGGAGCCACGGGTGCCGACCCTCGACGAGGACGACGGCGAACTGCGCGATCTCCAGCGTCGTCTCGTGGTGGCGACGGTGCTGTCCGCACCGGTGGTCGCTCTCGGGATGCTGGACCACTGGCACGTGCCGTACCGCAACTGGATCAGCCTGCTGCTCGCGACCCCCGTCGTGGTGTGGGCTGCAGCGCCGTTCTTCGTCCGATTCTGGGCCTCGCTGGTGCAGCGCAGCCCGAACATGTTCACGCTGATCGGTCTCGGCACCGGCGTGGCGTACGTGCACAGCCTGATCGCCACCCTCGTCCCGGGATGGTTCCCGGAGGCGTTCCGCAATCCGGACGGGACCGTGCCGGTGTACTTCGAGGCCGCCGCGGTCATCGTCGTGCTCGTGCTGGTCGGCCAGGTGCTCGAGCTGCGCGCGCGGGCGCGGACCGGGGCGGCCGTCCGTGAGCTGCTCGCCCTGGCCCCGAAGACCGCCCGACGGGTTGCCCGTGACGGCACGGAGGAGGACGTCCCCGTCGAGGCCATCCGCCCCGGAGATCGGCTGCGCGTCCGCCCCGGCGAACGGGTGCCCGCCGATGGCGTGGTGGAGGAGGGGGCGTCGACGATCGACGAGTCGATGCTCACCGGCGAGCCGATCCCGGTCGAGAAGACGATCGGGGCGAGCGTCGCGGCTGGGACGACGAATGGGACCGGCGGACTCGTCGTCCGGGCCGAGCGGGTCGCGGGCGAAACCCTGCTGGCGCAGATCGTGCGCTTGGTGGCCGATGCGCAGCGGACGAAGGCTCCGGTGCAGCAACTGGTCGATCGGGTCGCGGCCATCTTCGTTCCCCTGGTGGTTCTCGCGGCGGCGCTGACCTTCGTGGTGTGGGCGCTCGTCGGCCCGCCGCCGGCGTTGGCGCACGCGCTGGTATCGGCCGCGGCCGTGCTCATCATCGCCTGCCCGTGCGCGCTCGGTCTCGCCACGCCGATGTCGATCATGGTCGCGACCGGCCGCGGGGCGCGCGCGGGAGTGCTGGTCCGTGACGCGGCTGCCCTGGAGACGCTCGCGACCGTCGATACACTCGTCCTCGACAAGACCGGGACGTTGACCGAGGGCAAGCCTCGCGTCACCGACGTGGTGCCCGCCGCGGGCGCAACCGAGACCGAGGTCCTGTGCCTCGCCGCGGGGCTGGAGCGCAGCAGCGAGCATCCGCTGGCCGCAGCGATCACCGCCGCGGCGGCGACGCGGGGGATCACGCCCGCGGCGGTCGGCGACTTCGCGGCGACGCCGGGCGAGGGTGTCCGGGGGCGTCTCGTCGGCCGGCCCGTGGCGCTCGGCAACGCCGCGCTCGTCGCCGCCGAGGGGGCCAATCCGGCGGCGCTCGAGCCGGCGGCGGCGCGGCTGCGCAGCGAGGGACGCACGGTGACGTATGTCGTCGATGGCGGTGCGGTGCTGGGACTCGTCGCGATCGGCGACGAGCTGAAGGCGAGCACGGCCGAGGCGGTCAGGGGCCTCCACGACGACGGGCTCCGCCTGGTCATGCTCACCGGCGACAACCGGACGACCGCCGAGGCGGTCGGGCGCGCCCTCGGCATCGACGAGGTGATCGCCGACGTGCGTCCGGCGGACAAGAGCGCCCACGTCGCGCGGTTGGCCGCCGCGGGGCACACCGTGGCCATGGCTGGCGACGGCATCAACGACGCGCCCGCGTTGGCGCGGGCATCGGTCGGCATCGCGATGGGGACCGGTGCGGACGTGGCCATCCAGAGTGCCGGCGTCATCCTCGTCCGCGGCGACCTGCGCGGCATCCTCCGCGCGCGGCGCCTCTCGCGCGCGACACGGCGGAACATCCGGCAGAACCTGGTGCTGGCCTTCGGGTACAACGGCCTCGCCATTCCGCTCGCCGCCGGGGCACTCTATCCCGCGATCGGTCTGCTCCTCAGCCCGATGGTGGCGAGCGCCGCCATGAGCCTCTCGTCGGTGTCGGTCATCGGCAACGCGCTCCGCCTGCGGCGGACTGCCCTGTAGCCGCCCCGGGCGGGCTGCTATACGAGAGCCATGCGGCGGATCGCGGTGCTGACGAGCGGGGGCGATGCGCCCGGCATGAACGCCGCGATCCGGGCGGTCGTGCGGCGGGCCGTCGGCACCGGGGCGAAGGTGATGGGCATCCGGCGCGGCTTCGCCGGGCTGCGCGCTGGCGATCTCGATCTGATCACGCGGGCGGGCGTGGCCAACATCATCCAGCGCGGCGGCACCGTGCTCGGCACGTCCCGCGATCGACGTTTCCTGCAGCCCGAGGGGCGGGCGGAGGCAGGGGCCGTCATCGAGGAGGCGGGCATCGAGGGCCTGATCGTGATCGGTGGGGAGGGAACCTTCCACGCCGCGTCGTTGCTCGCCGAAGAGCACGGTATCCGCGTGGTGGGCGTGCCGGGAACCATCGACAACGACGTCTACGGGTCCGACTACACGATCGGCTTCGACACCGCCGTCAATACGGCATTGGACGCGATCGATCGCATCCGCGACACCGCGGCATCGCACGCGCAGCTCTTCCTGGTCGAGGTCATGGGTCGGACGTGTCCCGACATCGCCCTCGCCGTCGGTGTCGCGGGCGGTGCCGAGGACGTCCTCGTGGCGGGCGCCGACCCCGACCCGACGAGGATCGCCGCCGAGCTGGGGCACAGCCGCGAGCGGGGAAAGCTGTCGAACATCCTGGTGGTGGCCGAGGGCCGGGAGCAGGGGCGTGCGTTCCGCATCGCGCGGGCACTGCGTGACGTGGCGGGGCTGGATTCGCGCGTCTGCGTGCTCGGGCACATCCAGCGCGGAGGGACGCCGACGGCGCGCGACCGGATCCTCGGCAGTCGCCTCGGGAGTGCTGCGGTCGATGCACTGCACGACGGCGGCGGCGTGATGGTGGGCGAAGCCGGCGGTGTGGTGGCCCGCGTACCGCTCCGCGAGAGCTGGGAGCACCGTCGGCCCGTTCCGGAGGCCCTGCTGGCCCTCGTGCGGGATCTCGCGTGAGCGCGACGGCCGAGTACCCCAAGGCGATCGTGCTGTCCGACGGGCGCCACCTGGAGCTGCGCGCCCTGTCGGCCGACGCCGCGATGCTGGCGATAGGGGCCTTCGACGGCGAGCGGTTGGCGGGGCAGTTGCGACTCGTCGCGGTCAGCCGCCCACGCCGCCGAGGTGCGCGTCGTCCTCGACCCGGCGTACCAGGGCGTGCGCCTCGGCACGTGGCTCCTGCTGGATGCGATCCACGCCGCCTCGCACCTCGACCTCGAGCAGCTGGTCGCCGATCCACCCGCCGACCTGGACCATGCGACGGCGCTCGCGCATCTCGACTTCGTCGGGCGCGACGGCACACCGCGACTGGTGAAGATCCTGCATCGCGGCTGGCCACGGTTTTGACCATCCGGGGAATCTGGTATCGGGTGCGGCGGTGATCCGGTCGTGGCTGTGGATCGCGACGGCGCTCGTGCTGCCCGTCGTGTGGTTCGTCATGCATTTCGGTGGCCATCTGGAGGCACCGCACTGGATCGCGCTCGTCGCTGGAGCAGGGATATTCGGCGCCGCCTTCCTCCTCTCGTGGGCGTGCGAGGTGGCGCAGCTCGACATCCCGCGCGCCCTCGCGCTCGCCGTGCTGGCGTTGATCGCGGTGCTGCCGGAGTACGCGGTGGACGTGTACTTCGCCTGGCGGGCGGGGAAGGATCCGACCTACACCGCGTATGCCACGGCGAACATGACGGGGGGCAACCGGTTGCTGCTGGGCGTCGGATGGGCGGTGCCGGTCTTTGCCGCGTGGCTCCGGTTCGGCACTCGCGAAGTCGTGCTGCCGCGCGAGCAGGCCGTCGAAGTGGGGTACCTCGCCCTCGCCACCCTGTACTCCTTCGTGATCCCACTGAAGGGCACGCTGACGCTGTTCGATACCGCGATTCTGCTGGCCCTCTTCGTGGCCTACATGGTGGCGGCGTCGCGAACGCACAACGAGGAGCCCGAGATCCACGGGCCGGCCGGCGCCATCGTGGCGTTGGGGACGACGGGGCGCCGGGTCGTGGTCCTGGCGCTGTTCGCCCTGGCGGCGGCGGCGATCCTCACGGCAGCCGAACCGTTCGCCGAAGGCCTGATCCACACCGGGCGCCACTTCGGCATCGAGGAATTCCTACTCGTGCAGTGGCTGGCTCCGTTGGCGTCGGAGTCGCCGGAGTTCATCGTCGCGGTATTGTTCGCGTTGAAGGGTGCGGCGGCCGCCGGCATCGGGACGATGGTCTCCTCGAAGGTGAACCAGTGGACGCTCCTCGTCGGCGCGCTGCCGGCGGCGTTCGCGCTGTCGGGCCACAGCTTCGATCCGATGGTCCTCGACACCCGCCAGCGGGAGGAGATCTTCCTCACCTCGGCGCAATCGGTGTTCGGCCTCGTCGTGATCGCCAACTACCGCTTCGGGCTCGGTGAGGCCGTGGTCCTCTTCGGTCTCTTCGCCCTGCAGTTGGTCTTCACCTCACCCGAGGCGCGGATCGCCTACGCGGTCCTGTACCTGGTCCTCGCCGCGGGCATCGTCGCCGTCCGCCCCGACGTCCGGCGCGGCGTCGCCGAGCTCCTGCCGCGGCCGAAGCGTCGCCGCGCGTGAGCTACGCGAGGACGCCGCCGCTGCGCAGCCGGGCGATGGTCTCGGCGTCGTAGCCGCAGACGTCGCGCAGGACCTGATCGGTGTCGGCGCCGAGGCAAGGCGCGGCGGCACGGACGCGACAGTCGCTGGCCGACATCCGCCACGGCACGCCCACGTGCAGGCGCGTCCCGACCTCCGGATGCGGCAGCTCGACGAACAGACCGCGCGCGCGGAGGTGCTCGTCGTCGGCGACGTCGCGGTTGCGCGCGACCATGAACGCGGCGATGCCGGCTGCCTGCAGTCGGGCCTGGGCCTCCTCCGGCGGGAGGGTCTCCGACCACGCGGTGACCAACGCCTCCAGCTCGTCCTCGTGCCGCTTGCGCGCGACGAGGGTGGCGAAGCGTGGGTCGGCGGCGAGCGCGGGCTGTCCCATCAGCGCGGCGAGGCGCCCCCAGGCCGCGTCATCCTCGATGGCGAGGGCGAGCCACCGGTCGTCTCCTGCGGCGCGGAACACGCCGTGGGGCGCCATGTGCGGGTCGCGGTTGCCGTCGCGCGGCGGTTGGCGGTCGTTCATCGTCCAGTCGAGGACCGCCTCCGGCAGGACGGCGATCGACGTCTCCCACTGCGAGAGATCGATGTACTGCCCCTCGCCGGTGCGCGCCCGGTGCATGAGCGCCGCCAGCACCGCCACGGCGCCGAAGAGTCCCCCCGTCGGATCGCCATAGGAGACACCGACGTGCATCGGCGGATGGCCACGATAGCCGGTCACCGACGACATGCCGGAGAGCGGGACCTGCGCGGGACCGTACGACACCTTGTCGTGGTCGGGCCCGGTCGCGCCGTAGCCCGAGAGCGCGATCATGATGACGTCGGGACGGATGGCGCGCAGGACCTCGTACCCGAGCCCCATGCGATCCATCACGCCGGCGGCGAAGTTCTCCACCACGATGTCGCTGGCGGCGACCAGGCGCTTCGCGATCTCGATCGCCTCGTCGCGCTTCAGGTCGAGGGCGAGGCTCTTCTTTCCCTGATTGTACTGGTTGAAATACCCGCTCGTGTTCGGCCCAGGCGTGGCATCGCGTGGCCAGGGCGGGAGCATGCGCGTGACACAGATGCGTGTCGAGGTCTCGACGCGGATCACCTCGGCGCCGAGGTGCGCGAGCTGCAGCGTGCAGAACGGCCCGGCCCAGACCCAGGTGAAGTCGGCTACGCGGAGCCCGGCGAGCGGGGCGCGCCGGGCGGTCATACGAGGCCCTCGCGCGCGAGCGCGCTGGCGTCGAGGCCGACTTCGGCCAGCACCTCCGCCGTGTGCTGTCCGAGGAGCGGCGCCGGCGTGCGCAGCGTCCAGGGGGTGGCCGAGAAGCGATACGGCGCGCCGGGCATGGTGACGGCGCCGGCGACCGGATGGTCGATCGTGGCGAAGAAGCCGCGGGCCTTCAGGTGATCCGACCCGAGCAGATCGCCCATCGTGGACGCCGGTGCGATCGGGATGCGGCGCTGCTGTGCGCGCTCGTACAGGTCGTACACCGACTGCGTCGCGCACCACTCCTGGAGGAAGACCTGCAGCGCGTCGAAGTTCGCGCCGCGGGCGATGCGGTTCTCGAACAGCTCCATCTCGGCCCACTCGGGGTTGCCCATCAGCTCGACGAACTTCCGCCACTGGTGCTCCTCGACGCAGCAGAGGAATATCCAACCGTCGCGGCACTCCATGAAGCAGAGTGGCTGGATCGGCTTCGCGCCGAGGCGGGAGGCGACGAGCTGTGTGTAGGGCCAGAATTCGAAGGTCAGCTCGAGGATGGCGGTGACGCAGTCCTGCAGGGCGACGTCGATGTGCTCGCCGGTGCCGGTCGTGAGTCGCGCGAAGAGTGCCCCCAGCGAGCCGATGGCCCCGTTCAATCCGCCCTGGAACCCGGACTGGTCGCCGAACGCCTTGAGCGGGGGTAGCTCCGGATGAGCCGGGTCGCCGTTCAGCGTCGCGAGTCCGCCGGCGCTCCAGGTCACGACGTCGGTCGCGTGCCAGTGCGCGCGGGGGCCGACGAGCCCGAAGGGCGTGATCGACGTCATCACCAGGCGCGGGTTGCGCGTCGAGAGGGCGTCCCAGTCGAGGGCGTGCTCGGCCATCGCCGCGGGATGGACGTTGTGCACGAGGAGGTCGGCACGATCGACGAGACGGCGCAGCACGTCGCGGCCGCCCGGCGACGTCAGGTCCAGAGTGATGCCGCGCTTGTTGCAGTTGAGATAGAGGAACAGCCCGCTCTTCTCGGGATGCGGGACGCCGCCGGCGAAAGGCCCCCGTAGACGCGCGCGATCCCCGGTGCGCGGCCGCTCGATCTTCACCACGTCGGCGCCGAGGTCGGCCAGCAACTTGGTGGCGAAGGCGGCGCTGACCCCGTCGCCGACCTCCAGCACGCGGAGGCCGTCGAGTGCGCGGGCGAGGCTCACGAGGCGCCGGCGAGGCGCAGCAGCTCGTCGACGCTGGCGGGCTCGTCGACGCGTCCCAGCCGGACCATCAGGTCCGTGTGCGACAACTCGTCCACGGGCCAGTCGTGCCGGACCGCCCAGTCCGCACCGCGCCGCTCGAGCAGATGGACGTGGCGCTGGTCGGTCGTCAGCCCGATCGCGGCGCGTTCGCTCGGCGTCGTCGAGAACAGGCTGTACCCGGGCTGCTTGATGGTGACGAAATACACCGCGGCGGGTCCTACCAGAGGCCGGCGTCGATCGGCAACCCGGATCGACTCGCAGGCTGGCTCACCGCTGCGGGCAGACGCCGAGTGTCCCGAAGCGGACGGCGCGGGAGTACGCGATGACGCGCAGGCCGGCCGGGCCGAACTCGCCCAGCGCCGCGAGACCCTGATCGGTGCTCGGGCTGCGGGACCAGTCCCACGCGTCGGCGAGGAGCCGCTCGCCGCGGACGCGATGCCAGAGGAGCGTGTCCCAGGCGATCTCGACCGCGCTGCGACGCCGGGGGCGTCCCGCCGGCGCGTCGCCGAGGCGGCGGTCCTGCTCGCGGTAGAGCTGGTTGAGCGTCTCCGGCAGCGGGGCGCGGCGGACGAGCCACCATCCTGCCGTGCAGGTCTCTTCCGTCGCGAAGGGTTGGTCATCGATCGTCCATTCGTCGCGCAGCGAGTAGCCCACGCCCGTATGGACCTTGGGATCGAAGCCACCCTGGAGGCGGGCGGCGAGGCGCGACATCGTCAGCGGTCCCTCCGGGTCGCGTGGGATCCGGAGGACCAGCAGTTCACCGTCGCTCTTCGCGCGCGCGATATCCGCCGCACCGAACGGCAGACGCGCGACGGCGTCGCGCTCGGCGGCGGTCAGCACGGCGAGCGGATCGAATCCCAGGGCGGTGGCGAGCTCGTGCGGACCGAGCACGGCGCCGTCGAGGAGGCGGGTGGCGTCCTTGAGGCCAGCGATGTCCATGATCACCCGCCAATCTGGAACATCTGGCGATCCCTTGTCGAGCGGCCGAGGTCGAGGCGATGCCCGGTGGGCTTGTGGGCCACGGCCCGCAGCAGGATGTCGGCGACCGCGCCGAGATCGTCCGTCGTGCGGAGCGCGTGCCGGACGTCGACCTCGTCGTCGTTCAGCAGACACAGGTGGAAGCGGCCGTCCGCGGTCAGACGCATCCGGTTGCAGGTCCCGCAGTAGGGCTCGGTGACGGGGCTGATGAAGCCGATGACGCCGCGGGCGCCGCGGGCGCGGAAGTTGCGCGATTCGTCGGCGCGATCGCCCGCCGGCAACGCGGCGAGAGGGCCGAGTGCCGCTTCGATGCGCGCCCGGACGTCGGCGCTCGGGACGAGCGACGTGCGGGCGACCTGTGCCGCGGAGTCGGTTCCGAGCGGCATCGTCTCGATGAAGCGCACGTGCCAGTCGTGCTCGAGCGTGAGCCGCGCGAGCGGGACCACGTCATCCTCGTTGAACCCGCGCGCGACGACCGCGTTCACCTTGAGCGGATGGAGGCCCGCGGCCTCGGCGGCCTCGATCCCGTCCCATATCTGCGCGAGCGTGCCCCAGCGCATGATGCGTGCGACCCGTTCGGCGTCGAGGCTGTCGAGATGGACGTTGACGCGCCGCAGGCCCGCGCGAGCGAGCGGCGCCGCGAGGCCGGGCAGCAGGACGCCGTTGGTCGTCATGGCGAGGTCGCGCACGCCGGGGACGGCGGCGATGCGGGTGACGATGTCGACGACGTCGGCCCGCAGGGTCGGCTCACCCCCGGTCAGCCGGAACTTGCGGAACCCCACGGCAACCGCCGCCCGCACGACCCGCTCGATCTCGGACGCCGTCAGCAGCTCGTCCGACGGCGCGAAGCGCAGCCCGTCCAGCGGCATGCAATAGACGCAGCGGAGATTGCAGTGGTCGGTCAGGGAGAGACGGAGGTAGTCGATCTCCCGGCCGAATCCGTCCCGGGGCATGGTGCGGGATCTACGGGTCCGTATCGACCCGAGTCAATCAGCGGATGCGATCGACGAGCCCCCCGGCGAGCGTTTCGAGGGCGTCGCGGTAGGGCGAGCGCGCCAGGCGACCGATCTCGGCAACGGCGGCGTCGACGTGCTCGGTGGCACGCTGGGCGACCTCGTCGAGCACCCCGGTGCGGGTGATCCGGGCCAGACCCGCCTCGACGTCCGACGGGGAGAGCGCCTCCTGTCGGAAGAGCTGCGCCATCTCGGCATCGCGTGCGAGGGCAAGCACCACCGGCAGGGAAGGATTCCCGTCCCGCAGGTCGATGCCGCGCGGCTTGCCGGTGACCTGTGGCGTCCCGACAACGTCCAGCAGATCGTCGCTCACCTGGAAGGCCAGGCCGACGTGGTGACCACAGGCGGCCATCGCCGCGATGACCTCGGGCGACGCGCCGGCGAGGTGCGCTGCCGTCCGCGCGCCGGCCTCGAAGAGTGAGGCCGTCTTCCGCCGGATGATCTCCTGGTAGTCCGCGAGCGTCACGGCCGGGTTGTGCCGGAAGCGGCCCTGCAGGATCTCGCCTTCGGTCAGGCTGATGCAGGCCTCGGCGGCCCAGCGGATCACCTCGGGCTCGAAATTCGCGCACAGGGCGAAGGCACGGCTGAACAGGAAGTCGCCGGCGACGAGGGTGTCGGCGACGCCGAAGGCCCGCAGCGCGGAGGGCCGGCCCCGACGCGTCTCGCAGCCGTCGATGATGTCGTCGTGGAGCAGGGTGGCGGAGTGGATCAGCTCGAGCGCGACCGCGGCGTCGATCGCATCGTCACGACGATTGAACTGTCCCTCGGCGGCGGCATGGTACACGAGCAGCACCACCATCGGGCGGACGCGCTTGCCGCCGGCGCCGACGAGGTGCCGCGCGATGCCTTCGAGGCGATCCTCGCGCGAGCCGATCTCCTGCTCGAGCCGCGCCTCGACACGCTCCAGGTCGTCGAGGACGGCCGCTGGAACGGTCGGGATGGACACACGCGTGGCTCGAGCTTCCACCATCGTCATCAACCCACACCCAGGGGATATGTCAAGGACGCGGCAGGGCTTTGGCCCCGTCGTCGCGCGGGTTTGCGTCCAGGCCGACCGCTGGCTACAGATCGCCCGGCATGAGCGCGCCGTCGCCCGACCACGTCCGCGAGATCCTGCGCGCGGTCCTGTTTCCCAATTTCCGGCGCGACATCGTCACGCTCGGCATGGTGTCCGGCGTGCGGGTCGAGGACGGTGTCGTGCACGTGGACCTCCGACCGGGCACCGACAGGCGCGAGGTCCTCGACCAGCTCTCGTCCCAGATCGAGAAGCTGCTCGGGCGCGAGCCGGGGGTTCGTGGGGTGCGGCTCCACGTCGCGCGGGCGGCGGAAGGGCGCGGTCGCGATCCGATGGCCGAGCGTGCCGGTATCCCGGGCGTCACCCACGTCGTCGCGGTATCGAGCGCGAAGGGCGGTGTCGGCAAGTCGACCGTCGCGGCGAACCTGGCCGTGGCGCTGGCGCAGCTCGGCGGAGGGGTCGGTCTCCTCGACGCCGACGTCTACGGGCCGAGCGTGCCGATCATGTTCGGGACCACGGAGCGGCCGACGGCGACACCCGACAAGCGCATCCATCCGGTCGAGCGTCACGGCGTCAAGCTCATGTCGATGGGGTTCTTCCTCGACGAGCAGTCGCCGGTGATCTGGCGCGGGCCCATCGTGATGGGGATCGTGCGACAGTTCCTGCGCGACGTCGAATGGGGGCCGACCGGCTATCTGGTCGTGGATCTGCCGCCGGGGACCGGGGATGCTCCGCTGACCCTCGTACAGCAGGTGCCCGTCAGCTGCGGCGTGATCGTGACGACCCCGCAGGACGTGGCGCTGCTCGACGTTGGTCGCGGCATGGCGATGTTCGCGCAGGTGCACACGCCCGTCGCAGGGGTCGTCGAGAACATGAGCGGCTACGTGTGTCCCCAGTGCGGGACGGCCGATCCGCTCTTCGGTGAAGGCGGATCGGCCGAGCTGGCGGCGCGCTTCGGGGTGCCGGTGCTGGCGCGCATCCCGATCGTGGCCGCGGTCCGGGAGCACGGGGACGCCGGGACGCCGATCGTGCTCGCCGAGCCCGACCACCCCGTGAGCGCGGCGTTCCGCGACCTGGCCCGCCGGGTCGTCGAGGCGACGGCGCACCTCGCGGCCGGGCCGGCGTGAGTTCGTTTGTCATGACGATGGGGTCGCGGTAGGTAGGGGCGCCCGATCGCCAACGCCGGAGCCGAGTCATGTCGACGATGATCACGGAAGAGTGCATCAACTGCGGAGCGTGCGAGCCCGAGTGCCCGAACACGGCCATCTACGAGGGCGGCGCCCCCTACGAGTCCCAGGGGCAGAAGCACGCCGCGATCGCGCCGGACACGTACTACATCGTCCCCGCGAAGTGCACGGAGTGCGTCGGATTCTTCGACCAGGAGCAGTGCGCGGCCGTGTGTCCGGTCGACTGCTGTGTTCCGAACCCCGACGATCCCGAGACGGAGGAGCAACTGCTCGCGAAGGCCCGCGTGATCCACCCCGACCAGACGATCGCCGACGACGCGCCGTCGCGCTTCCGCAAGAAGTGAGAGCGACGGCGCGAGCACGCGCAGCACGATGAGCGGAATTCGCGTCGGCATCGTCGGCGTCGGCAACTGCGCCAGCAGCCTGCTCCAGGGCCTCACCTTCTATCGATCCGGTGAACGGCCCGAGGGCGAGATCATCGGGCTGATGCACGAGACGCTCGGCGGCTACGGACCGTCGGACATCGAGGTGGTGGCGGCATTCGACGTCGACGAACGCAAGGTCGGCCGATCGCTCGACGTCGCCGCGCTGGCACCGCCGAACAACACGCGCACGCTGGCGCCACGCCTGGCCCGATCGGGCGTCGTGGTCCAGATGGGCCCGGTACTGGACGGGGTCAGTCCGCACATGGCGGAGTATCCGCGCGAAGAAACCTTCGTCGTGGCCACGGAGCGCCCCGTCGACGTCCAGCGAGTCCTGCGCGACACGCGGACCGAGGTGCTCGTCAACTATCTCCCCGTGGGCAGTCAGGAGGCCACGGAGCACTATGCCCGCGCGGCGCTCGACGCCGGGTGCGCACTCGTCAACTGCATCCCGGTGTTCATCGCGTCCGAACCCCGTTGGGAGGCCGAATTCGCGCAGCGGCGCCTGCCGATCGTGGGTGACGACGTCAAATCCCAGGTCGGGGCGACGATCGTGCATCGCATGCTGGCGAAGCTGTTCGCCGATCGCGGCGTGATCCTCGATCGGACCTATCAGCTGAACGTCGGCGGCAACACCGACTTCCTGAACATGCTGAACCACGATCGGACGACGTCGAAACGACGATCGAAGACCGAGGCGGTGCAGAGCGTGCTCCCGCGGCCGCTGGCCCGCGGGAACGTACACATCGGCCCCAGCGATTACGTGCCCTGGCAACGGGACAACAAGGTCTGCTTCCTGCGCATGGAAGGGCGGGGATTCGGCAACGCCCCCATCGAGCTCGAGCTGCGACTGTCGGTGGAAGACAGCCCCAACTCCGCCGGGGTGGTCATCGACGCGATCCGGTGTTGCAAGGTGGCGCTCGACCGCGGTGTCGGCGGGGTCCTCACGAGTGCCTCGGCCTATCTGATGAAGCACCCGCCGCAGCAGCTCGCCGACGATCTCGGTCGCGAGGCGGTGGAGCGCTTCCTCCGCGGCGAGAACGAGCGCTGACGCATGGACGCGCCGCCGTGCCGCCCGGGGACGGCGCTCGTGGCTTCATGCGTGATCGGCGTCACCATCTGGCTGGCGCTGCGCGGTCGTCAAGCGGACCGCCGTGGCGCCGGAGGACGAAGGGGGGGGCGCCGGGCCGCTCATCGGCCCGCAGGTGCGGACCTGGTATCGCAATCTGCTCGGACCGTTCGAGCAGCAGCTCGTCGTTGCGGGCGTGCACCCGGACACGCTCACCTATGCCCAGCTCCTGGTGAGCATGCTGGCCGGCTGGGCGTTCGCGACCGGATGCACCTTCCTCGCCGGGTGGTTGACGATCCTCGCGGGCACGCTCGACATCCTGGACGGGGGCGTCGCGCGTCGGAGCGGCGTGGCGGGGCCGCGGGGAGCGTTCGTCGATTCTGTCGTCGATCGCTGGTCGGAATTCGCGACGTTCCTCGGCCTCGGCATCTACTTCGCCGGCGGATGGATGTGCGCGATGGTCGCGGTCGCGGCATTCGCGAGCCAGATGGTGAGCTACACCCGCGCCCGCGCCGAGGGCCTGGGGCTGGCGATGGCGGTCGGCCGCGCGCAACGCCCGGAGCGGTATCTACTGCTGGGGGCCGGGGCCTGGCTCTCGGACCTGATCGTGCATCTTGGCTGCCCGCTGGGTCTCGGGCAGCGGCAGGTCGTCCTGGAGGCGGCAATCGTCGGCCTGGCGGCCGTGTCGACCTGGACCGCGGTGGAGCGTGCCCGCCACGCGACGGCGGCGCTCGGAGTGCGACACGGTGACTGAGCGGGCGTGGCTTCGGCCACTCGGCTTTCTCCTCCTGATGGTCGGAACGGGGCTCCGGCTGGACTCGTCGTGGCAGCGGACGGCCTGGTTGGTTCTCATGGTCGGGGCGGTGTTCGCCGGGGCGGGTTTGGCGGGCCTGCGACGATCTGCTTTCGTCCCGACGGATCGCCAGCGATAATGCGGGGCCTGGCCAACGCACTGAAGCTCTCGTTCGGGCTCGCCGTCTCCTTCGGCTGCCTGTGGTTCGCGACCCGGGGTACGGACTGGACGGCGGTCGGGGCCGTGCTGCGTGGGGCCAATCCGCTCTGGGTGTTCGGCATCGTGGTCGTTGGCGTGGCGAGCCTGGCGATCCGTGCCCGTCGCTGGCAGGTCCTGCTCCGACCGCTGGGCCGCGTTCCCCTGGTGCCGGCGCTGTCGGCGACGGCGATCGGCTTCGGTGCGGGCGTGCTGCTGCCACTGCGCCTGGGCGAGATCGTACGGCCGGCACTGCTGAGCCGACGCTGCAGGCTGCCCCTGAGTGGTACCGTGTCCAGCGTGGTGCTCGAGCGTGTCTTCGACATGATGCTGGTCATCGGCTGCTTCCTGATCGTGGGCCTGGTCTACCCGCTTCCCGACACCATGCGGCAGGCAGCGCGCGTGCTCGGGGTCGGCAGCGTCCTCGGGCTGGTGGCGCTCGTGATCGTGCTGCGTCATCGGGTGCAGGTGGAGCTGCTGGTCCAGCGCTGGCTGCCGGCGCGCGTGGCGAAGGCCATCGCTCCGCTGCTGCACGGTTTCCTCGCCGGGTTCACCACGCTCGCCGACGCCGGCACGGTGGTCACCGTCGTGGGATACTCCGTCCTGCTGTGGGGCGTGATCGCCCTAGGATGGACGTTCTCCTTCCTCGCCCTGGGCATCGACGTCCCGCTCCTGGCGGCGTCGTTGATCGCGATGGTGACGGTGGCGGCATTCGTCTTCCTGCCGCAGGGACCGGGATTCGTCGGCACCTGGCAGGCCGGCTGCATTCTGGCCCTCGACCTGTTCCGGGCGCCGAAGGACCAGGCGGTCGGGTTCGCGCTCCTGTCGTGGATCGCCATGATGGGGACGAACCTCCTGGTCGGCGGCCTGTTCCTCGCGCGCGAGGACCTCTCGGTGCGACAGCTGCTGCGCACCGCTGGATCCGAGCGGACGGCGGCGTAGGAGCGTCGAGATGGGACTCGAGGGGCGCACGGTCGTGGTCGGACTGACGGGAGGCATCGCCTGCTACAAGGCGTGCGACGTCATCCGGTTGCTGGTGCAGGCGGGCGTACGTGTCCATCCGATCATGACGGCGGCGGCGCGCGAGTTCGTCACTCCGCTCACCGTGCAGACGCTCGCGGGGCACCCGGTCGCCACCGACACCTTCGATCTGACGCAGGAAGCGGAGATCGGGCACATCCGTCTCGCCGATGGGGCCGACGTGGTCCTGGTCGCGCCGGCGACGGCCAACGTGCTCGCCAAGATGGCCGCCGGGATCGCCGACGATCTGCTCACCACCGTGCTGCTGGCGACCCGTGCCCCGGTCGTGGTCGCGCCGGCCATGAACGTGAACATGTGGGAGCACGCGGCGACGCAGGAGAACGTCGCCCGGCTGGTCAAACGCGGGGTGCGTGTCGTGGGGCCCGGAACGGGTGCCCTCGCCTGCGGCTGGGAAGGGCAGGGACGGCTCGTCGATCCGGCGGACGTCGTCGACGCGGTCGCGAGCGTCCTCGCGCCGCAGGACCTCGCCGGCGAGCGGATACTGGTGTCGGCCGGTCCCACGCAGGAGGCCATCGATCCCGTGCGCTATCTGTCGAATCACTCCAGCGGACGGATGGGCTGGGCGATCGCCCGCATGGCGCGCCGCCGCGGGGCGGAGGTCGCTCTGGTCACGGGTCCGACGGCGCTGGCCGCCCCGCCGGGCGTGCGGACGGTGCCCGTCGTCTCGGCGCACGAAATGGCGCGGGCGCTACGCGAGGAGTTCGAACAGGCGACGGTCCTCGTGATGGCGGCCGCCGTCGCCGACTACCGCCCGGCGCGTCCGCTGGCGCGCAAGCTCAAGAAGGCGGCGACCACGATGGGGCTCGACCTCGAGCGCAATCCCGATATCCTGTCGGGGCTCGCGGCACGGAAGGGGCGTCGGATCGTGGTGGGCTTCGCCGCGGAGACGCACGATCTCGCCAGCGAGGCGAAGCGGAAGCTGCGCGAGAAGCGGCTCGATCTGATCGTGGCCAACGACGTCACGGCGCGGGGTGCCGGCTTCGGGACGGACACGAACGTCGTCCGGCTCTTCGACGCGACGGGGCTTGACGAGACGCTGCCGCTGCTGGCGAAGGAGGCGGTGGCCGATCGCATCCTCGATTGGATCGCGGCACGGCGTGCGACGTCGTCTGCGGGCCGGCGCCGCTGACGGTCAGGCGGCCGCGGTCTGCAGCGCCTTCAGCTCCGCCGCGATGGCGGGACCGAGCGGGCCGCGACCGCCGAGCGCCCGGAGCTTCCGGCGCAGGCGCTCGGCCCGGTCCAGGGCGTCGCGGCCCGTAGGGTCGGCATGCTGGCAGGCGCTGGCCTGGCCGTTCACCAGGACGTCCCCGATCGCGCCGACGCAGAGCGCGTTGAACCGATCGATGTCGGCCGCACCCAGAGGATAGCGCGAGCGCGATCCGAGCCCGCGCACGAGGCCCTGCCACTGCTCGAGCTGTTGCAGCGCCATCACCGAGTTGAAGATGCGCTTGTTCGTCCGGAACGAGAAGAGCGTGCGCTCGACCACGCGCTCGACCAGGCGGTCGCAGTCCTGGAAGCGGTGCGCGAGGACGGATCGGATGAGTCGCCAGCGGTCGCGATCCTGGGCGGCGTCGAAGCGCGCCTCCCAGTAGATGTGTCCCATCGTGCGTGCGCGGTAGCTGACGAGGATCTGCACCGGCACGAAATGGTTGTGTGAGTAGACGTCGGCCGCGAGATGCGAGAGGTAGCCGTACGCGAAGGCCTGCTCGCGGTCGGTCTGCGCCGACTCGGCGAGCTGCCAGCCCACCGGCCAGCAATGGCAGTGGGTGTAGAGGTTGCGCGTGTACTTCTTCGCCTGGATGATGTCGGCGGCGATGCAGCCATAGAGGTACGGAAGGCGGTGCTCGCGCAGAATTTCTTGAAGGCCCGGGGCCAGGATGCTAAGGTTCTCTAGCACTTGCGAGCCGTGGATCAGGTGCGTCACCGGCCCCCACGCATGTGCCTCGCCGGGCCAGAGCAGAACCGTCAGCGCCGTGACCGCAAGCAGCAACATCGGCCTTGAAGACTACATTGGGGATGACGGGCTCTCAAGACGAGCTGGCGGCGCAGCTGCGAGCCTGGGTCGACTACGCGCGCGAGCTGGGTGAGCCCGGGGCGATCGTCCGACCGGAGCCCGAGAGCGTCCCCCGGCCGGCCATGGTTTCTCGGCCCGCCGCACCGCCGCAGACCGCGGATCTGCTCGCCGATCCGGCGGTCGGCGCCGCGAGCTCCCTTCCGGCCCTGCGTGACGTCATCGGTGACTGCCAGCGGTGCAAACTCGCCCCGCACCGCACGACGCTCGTCTACGGGGTGGGCAACCCCGAGGCGCGCCTGGTCTTCGTCGGTGAGGGGCCGGGGCACGACGAGGATCTCAAGGGCGAGCCGTTCGTGGGACGGGCGGGCCAGTTGCTGACCGAGATCATCACGAAGGGGATGCGCCTTCAGCGCGAGGACGTCTACATCTGTAACGTGGTGAAGTGTCGTCCGCCGAGCAACCGCAACCCGGAACCGGACGAGGTCGCCGCCTGCGAGCCGTTTCTGCGGCGCCAGCTGGCGCTGATCAACCCGGAGGTCGTCGTGGCGCTCGGGAAGTTCGCGGCGCAGACGCTGCTGCGATCGAAGACGCCGATCACGCAGCTCCGTGGGCGGTGGTTCGACTACGAGGGTGTCCCGCTGATGCCGACGTTCCATCCCGCCTATCTCCTGCGGAACCCGGGCGACAAGCGGCTCGTGTGGGAGGACATCCAGCAGGTGATGCGCCGGCTGGGCATGGACCCGGCGCGCCGCCCGGCGGATCGCCCGGCGGATCGATGATCCGTGCGGGCATCGCCCTCGTGGCCGCCGTCGCCGCGGGTCACGCTCTGGCTGAGGCGGCGGCGCCGACGCTGGCGCGGATCGTGATCGACGGGACGATCAATCCGGCCTCGGCGGCGTTCCTCGAGGACGCCATCGGTCGCGCGCAGCGGGAGGGCGCACGCGCGCTCGTCGTCGAGCTGGACACGCCGGGCGGGCTGCTGCCGTCGACGCGGGCGATGGTGAAGACCGTGCTCGCCGCGCCGCTGCCCATCCTGGTGTACGTGGCCCCGAGCGGTGCCCACGCCGGATCGGCGGGAGTCTTCCTCACTCTTTCCGCACACGTCGCCGCGATGGCGCCCGGAACCAACATCGGGGCCGCACATCCGGTCGGTGGGCAGGGCCAGGAGATCACCGGCCCCATGGCGCAGAAGGTCGAGAACGACACGGCGGCCTTCGTGCGCGCGATCGCGACCCAACGGGGGCGGAATGCCGACTGGGCCGCGAGGGCCGTGCGCCGGAGCGAAGCGGCCACGGCCGAGGAGGCCGTCCGGCTGAAGGTCGTCGACTTCGTGGCGCGCGACCTCGACGACCTGCTGCGGCAGGCGGACGGCCGCTCGGTGGAGGTCGGGGGCTCGAAGCGGGCGCTGGCCCTCGCCGACCTCCGTGATCCATCAGGGCACCTGCGGATGGTGACGTACGAGATGTCCCTCGCCCAGCGGGTGCTCAACACGATCGCGGACCCCAACATCGTCTACCTGCTCATGATGGCCGGTATCCTCGGACTGTACATCGAGCTGACGCATCCCGGGGTCACTTTCCCGGGTATCGCCGGCGGCATCTGCTTCCTGCTCGCGCTCGCAGCGCTGCAGGTCCTGCCGGTGAACTACTCGGGGCTGGCGCTGATACTTCTCGGCGCGGGACTGCTCATCGCCGAGGCCTACCTGCCGACCTTCGGAGTCGTGGGGGCAGGTGGCATCATCGCCTTCCTGCTCGGATCGCTCTTCCTCTTCGACACTGCGGGCACGGGCGTGGCGGTGTCGCGAGCGCTCGTGTTCTCCACGGTCGGCGTCATGGTCGCACTAGCGGTGGCCATCGGCGTACTGGTAGTGCGTTCACAGCGCCGACGTGTGCAGCTCGGTCACGAGGGGATGATCGGTCAAGTGGGCGTGGCACGCCAGCGGCTGGCGCCCGACGGCACGATCCTCGTGCGGGGTGAGTATTGGACGGCGGAGAGCGACGTGGTCATCGATGCGGGTGAACGGGTCGAGGTGATGGCGGTGGACGGGTTGCGCCTCCGGGTGCGCCGAAAGGAGTGACGTGATCATGCCGGGAGCGTTCGGATTGATGGTCCTGGTTCTGGTGCTGCTGCTCAGCGGGCTCAAGGTCGTCCGCGAGTACGAGCGCCTGGTGGTGTTTCGGCTGGGGCGGATCGTGGGAGCTCGCGGCCCGGGCGTCACCTACGTCATCCCGGGCATCGAAAAGGCGTCGCGAATCGAGCTGCGCACCGTGACCATGGACGTTCCCGCGCAGGACGTCATCACCAAGGACAACGTGTCGATCAAGGTGAATGCGGTCCTGTATTTCCGCGTCGTCGATCCAAACCGTGCCATCGTCGAGGTCGAGAACTACCTCTTCGCCACGTCACAGAACGCGCAGACGACGCTGCGCAGCGTCTGCGGCGAGGTCGAGCTGGACGATCTCCTCGCGGAGCGGGAGAAGATCAATACGCAGCTGCAGACGATCATCGACCAGCACACGGACCCGTGGGGTGTGAAGGTCGTGCAGGTCGCGATCAAGCACATCGACCTCCCGGAGGAGATGCGGCGAGCGATGGCGCGCCAGGCCGAAGCCGAGCGCGAGCGGCGGGCGAAGGTCATCGCCGCCGAGGGTGAGTTCCAGGCGTCGCAACGGCTGTCCGAAGCGGCGGCGGTGATGGCGAAGGAACCGATCACGCTGCAGCTGCGCTACCTGCAGACGCTCGCCGAGATCGCCACCGAGAACAACTCGACCACGGTGTTCCCGGTGCCGATCGACATCCTGCGGCCGCTGCTCGAGGCGGGGCGCTCCAAACCCGCATAAGTCCGGCGTGCAGCTCACAGACTTCGACTATCCGCTACCGTCGGAGCTCATCGCCCAGGCGCCGATCCCAGCGCGTGGGGATGCACGGCTGCTGGTGGCGTCGCGCCACGATGCGCCCCGGCGCCATGCCCGGGTGATGGACCTCCCCCGGCTGCTCGACCCGGGAGACCTGCTGGTCCTGAACGACACCCGGGTCATTCCTGCGCGGGTGCGCGGGCGGCGACCGAGCGGTGGCCGACTCGAGATACTGCTCGTGCGACCGCTGAGCGCTCCCGACGAGTGGGAGGTGCTCGTCCGCGGCACTCCGCATCCGGGCGAGACCGTCCATCTGGCGGATGGCCGCGGCGAGTGGGTGGCATCTCTCGGATCGGGGCGCTGGCGGCTCCGCCTCGAACTGGGGCGCCCCGTGCTCGCGTGGCTCGAGCGGCATGGGGAAGTGCCGCTCCCCCCCTACATCCGGCGCCCCGACGGTCCGAGCGCGGAAGACGCGGTTCGGTACCAGACGGTGTTCGCGCGCTCGCCGGGGGCGATCGCCGCGCCCACCGCTGGGCTGCACTTCACGCCGGAGCTGCTGCGGGCCCTCGAGGACGGCGGGATCGGCCACGTCATGATCACCCTGCACGTCGGCCCCGGTACGTTCCTCCCGATCCGCCCGGGAGAGGACCTGGACACGTACGCCATGCTCCCGGAGCGCTACGTCGTCACCGAGGACGTGCGGTCGCGTATCGCGGCGCAGCGCGCCGGCGGCGGCCGCGTCGTCGCCGTGGGGACGACCACGGTCCGAACCCTCGAGGCTGCGGCGGTGGATGGCGCCCTGCGAGCCGGCGCCGGCGAGACGGACCTCTTCATCCGTCCAGGCCATACGTTTCGCATCGTCGATGCCATCCTGACGAACTTCCACCTGCCGCAGACCCCGCTCCTCGCACTGGTGGCCGCCTTCGCCGGATGGGAGCGCGTGCGGTCGGCATACGCCGAGGCGGTCGACCTCCGCTATCGGTTCTACAGCTACGGCGACGCGATGTTGATCACGTGACCAACGGTCGCTTCGAGGTCCTCTCGACGAGCCCCGGTGGCGCGCGGCGCGGGCGGCTCACGACGCCCCACGGGGTGGTGGAGACGCCGGCGTTCATGCCGGTGGCGACGCACGGTGCGGTGAAGGGCATCACCCCGGAGCAGCTTCGGGCCGCCGGCGCGACGATCGTCCTGTCGAACGCTTACCATCTCGCGCAGCGTCCCGGGGTCGAGACCGTGCAGGCACTCGGCGGCCTGCACGCGATGATGGGGTGGGAGGGGCCGATCCTCACCGACAGCGGTGGCTTCCAGGTCATGAGCCTCGCCGGCTTGGTGCGTGTCGATGACGAGGGCGTCTCGTATCGGTCGCACGTCGACGGCCGCGCCGGGCGATTGCGCCCCGAGGACGCCGTCGCGATCCAGGAGGCGCTGGGGGTCGACGTGGCCATGTCGCTCGACGAGTGCGTGCCGGCGGGGGCGGGCCCGGAGCACGTCGCCAGAGCCGTCGCGCGGACCACCGCATGGGCAGCGCGCGGACTCGCCGCACGACGATCGTCATCGACGGCCCTGTTCGGGATCGTTCAGGGCGGCTTCGACCTCGACGAGCGTGCGAGAAGCGCGAGCGGGATCGTACCACTCGACTTCGACGGCTACGCCGTCGGCGGACTATCCGTGGGAGAGCCCCTGCCGGACACCGCGCGCATCGCCGCTGCGACCATCGCGCTGCTACCCGCCGAGAAGCCTCGCTATCTCATGGGGATGGGTACGCCGCGTGACTTGCTGACCTTCGTCGCCATGGGATATGACCTCTTCGACTGTGTCCTGCCGACCCGGAACGGGCGGAACGGGATGCTGTTCACCCGGGAAGGCAAGTTGATGATCCGGAACGCGCGGCACGCCCGTGACGCTCGCCCCGTCGACGACGGGTGCGCCTGCTACACGTGCCGGCACTTCAGTCGCGGCGCGCTGCGACACCTCGTCCTGGCCGGGGAGATGCTCGGTGCTGCGCTCGCCAGCCTGCACAATCTCCACTTCTACCTCCGCCTGATGGCGGAGATGCGGGCGGCGCTCGCCGATGGCACCTTCCCCGAGCGGCCGCTCGCGGCGGCTGGCGCCTGGGGGGTGTGATGGGCACGGCCTGGGCCCAGGGCATGGACGCCACCAGCGCGGCGCCCGCGATCCTCAATCTCGCTCCGATCGCCCTCCTCATCGGTATCTTCTACATGCTTCTCTGGCGTCCGGAGCAGAAGCGCCGCAAGGAGCACGAGCAACTGCTCGCCGGCCTCCGACGCAACGACCAGGTCGTCCTCTCGAGCGGCGTGCATGGCCGCGTCGTCGGATTGGGGGACAAGATCGTGAGCGTCGAAGTGGCCCCCAAGGTAGCGGTGCAGGTCGATCGCTCGGCGATCCAGCGAGTGGAGCAGCCGACCGCGGTCGAGCCGCGCGAGAAGGAGCGGGAGAAGTCGTGAGTCAGTCCATTCGCTACCGAGTGCTGCTGTTTGCAGTCCTGCTGATCGCATCGCTGGTGGTGCTGATGCCGACGTTTGCATCCGTGCCGTCGTGGTGGCCGTGGAAGGAGCCGATCAAGCTCGGACTCGATCTCCGCGGCGGCACTCATCTCCTGTATGCCGTCGACGTCGAGCAGTCGCTCGACAACACGGTCGAGCGTCAGCGCGAGGACGTGGAACGGGAATTGCGCACGGCGCAGGTCGGTGCGGTGACCGTGGATCGCAACGGGCGCGCCCTGTCGGTCCAACTCGCCAACAAGGACAGGCGCCGGGAGGTCCTCGATCTGCTGAAGGAGAGATTTCCGAACCTCGTGGTGGGGCCGGGTGCGGACGGGGGTAGCGACGTCACGCTGACCCTGTCCGACCGGGAAGCGCTCCGCGTGCGCGAGAACGTCGTTGAGCAGGGACTCAAGATCATCCGCAATCGCATCGACCAGTTCGGTGTCGCGGAGGCCACGGTGCAGGCGCAGGGAGCTGACGAGATCGTGGTGCAGCTACCGGGCATCCAGGACCCCCAGCGCGCCAAAGACCTCATCGGACGGACGGCACAGCTCGCCTTCCGGTTGCTCGCACAGGGGCCCCAGGCCGGAACGATCGAAAAGCCGGGACCCGGCGTCCAGGTCCTTCCGGGGAAGGGAGACCGCGGCGGGCGGTCGAGCTTCCTCGTCGAGCGGCGAACGCTGCTGACCGGTGACGCCATCACCGACGCGAGCGTGCGACCGGGGAGTGCCACGGAAGGCATGGCGGTCGATTTTCAGTTCGATGCTCGTGGGGCCAAGGTGTTCGGCGAGGTCTCCACGCAGAACGTGGGGCGGAACCTCGCCATCGTGCTCGACGACTTCGTCGAGTCCGCACCGGTCATCCGCGAGCCCATCACCGGTGGTCGGGGCCAGATCACGGGCCGATTCGACGTGGCCGAGGCACAGGACCTGGCCAACGCGCTGCGAAACGGCGCACTGCCGGCGCCCCTCAAGCTGATCGAGGAACGGACGGTCGGCCCGTCGCTGGGGCAGGACTCGATCCGCCGAGGCGTGCTCTCCTTCGTGGTGGGGGCCTCTCTCGTGGTGCTGTTCATGATGGTCTACTACCGCGGCGGTGGCATGATCGCGGACGCGGCGTTGCTGGTGAACGTGATCTTCCTCCTGGCGGTGTTCGCGGTGTTCGGCTTCACGCTCACGATGCCGGGCATCGCCGGCATCGTGCTGACGATCGGCATGGCAGTCGACGCGAACGTCCTTATCCTCGAGCGCATCCGCGAGGAGCTGCGCCTCGGCAAGAGTGTGCGCGCGGCCATCGAGGCGGGCTACGACCGGGCGTGGGATGCCATCCGTGACTCGAACCTGACGACCCTGCTGTCGGGCACCATTCTCTTCCAGTTCGGGACGGGTCCGGTTCGCGGATTCGCCGTGACGTTGTGCGTGGGCATCCTGACGAGCCTGTTGACCGGCGTGTTCGGGACGCGGATCGTCTACGACCTCCTGGGCATGCGACGGCGCCTGATGACGGTGAGCGTATGAAGGGCACGGCGAAGCGGCCGCTTCCACCGCCCGGGCGAGCGCAGCGGGCCGACAAGGTCGATCCGGTGGTGGAGCATCACTTCTTCGAGCTGATCCCGCCCAATCTGAACATCGACTTCGTCGGCATGCGCTTCAAGATGCTGATTCTGTCGTGGGCGGTCATCCTGATCGGCCTGGGCTCCATCTGGTACCGGGGGGGCTCAACTACGGGATCGATTTCATCGGCGGCACGATGGTGCAGGTGAAGTTCACCGAGCCCACGTCGGTCGCAGACATCCGAGCGGCCCTGGCCGGGACGAATCTGCGCGAGATCGTCGTTCAGGACGTGGGGAAGGACGGCCGGGAATTCCAGATTCGTGTGCTCGGCGCGGAGCACGGCGGCGCCGACAGCGTGGCCGAGGAGATCAAGAAGGGGCTTCAAGCCAAGTTCGGCGAGGGAATGTACGACGTCCAGCGCGTCGAGACGGTGGGGCCAAAGGTCGGCAAGGACCTCTGGCGGCAGGCGATCCTGGCCGTGGTCTTCGCGACTCTGGTGATGGGGGCGTACATCGCCTTTCGCTTCGACTTCCGCTTCGGTGTCGGGGCGGCGGTCGCTCTGGTGCACGACGTCCTCATGACTCTCGGAGCGCTGTCGATCATGAACATGGAGTTCGACCTCACCACGGTGGCGGCGCTGCTCACCGTCGTCGGCTACTCGGTGCACGATACCGTCATCGTCTCGGACCGCATTCGAGAGAACATGCGGAAGATGCGACGCGAAAGTCTCGCGGCGATCATCAACCTGTCGATCAACGAGACGCTGGCACGGACCCTGATCACCAGCGGGACGGCCATCCTGGTGACGGCGGCGCTCTTCCTGCTTGGTGGCGCGGTGATCCACAGCTTCGCCTTTGCCCTGCTGGTCGGATTCATCGTGGGCACGTACTCGTCGATCTACGTGGCGGCGCCGATCGTTCTGTACCTGGAGAGTGGTAAGCGACGCTGAAGTGTCTGCGCCCCGGGGCGGGCGCGAGCGGGGAGGGTGGGTGGTCGAGCGACGGTGGGTGTGGCGGCGGGAGCCGGGCCCGGTCGCGGCTCCGCTCGTGGAGAGCCTGCGCGCATTCGGGTCCGATGCGGCCCCACTCGTGGCCCGGCTCCTCTGGAATCGCCACGTGGAGACGCCGGAAGCGGCGATCGCGTTCCTCCGCCCGACACTCGCTCAGGGCCTCCGCTCGCCCGCGCTGCTTCCCGACATGGAAGCAGCCGCCCGGAGGCTCGCCGACGCGCTGGAGGGCGGCGAGCGGATAGCCGTCTATGGCGACTACGACGTCGACGGCATCAGTGGCGCGGCGCTCCTTGTGCTGTGTCTACGGGAGCTCGGCGGAGATCCGCTGCTGCACGTTTCCCATCGTGCGCGCGAGGGGTACGGGCTGCATGCCGACGCGCTGAGGGAACTCCACGCCGCGGGCGCGCGTGTGGTGGTCACGGCGGACCTCGGAACGGCCAACGTCGCCGAGCTGGCGTTTGCACGGACGCTCGGCATGGACGTGATCGTCTGTGATCACCATCATGCTCCATCCGAGCGGCCGCCGGCGTTCGCGGTGCTGAATCCGCTGCGGAGCGACTCCCAGTTCCCCTTCAAGGGACTGTCGGGGGCGGGTGTCGCGTTCTACCTCCTGATGGGGCTCCGGATGGAGCTGCGCCGCCGAGGACACGTGTCGCTGCCGGATCTCCGTCGGTATCTCGACCTCGTCGCCCTGGGGACGGTGGCGGACGTGGTGCCGCTGGTCGACGAGAACCGGGTTCTGGTGGCGAATGGACTGCGCGAGCTCGAGCGAACGACCCGCCCGGGCCTCGTCGCGCTCAAGGAGGTCGCTCTGGTCGAGCGCGTGACGGTCCGGGCGATCGGGTTCCGGCTGGCGCCGCGACTGAATGCCGGCGGGCGCCTCGCGGATGCGCGGGTGGCCGTCGAGGCGCTGACGACCAGCGATCCCGACCGGGCACGGTCGCTGGTGGCGGAGCTCGAGGTGCACAACGCCGAACGCCGCACCGTGGAAGAGCGAATGACCCGGGAAGCGACGGCGCGTGGTCGAGGCCGAGCAGAGCGACGCCGCCGGGCTGGTCGTCGCGTCGGACGCGTGGCACCACGGCGTGGTCGGGATCGTGGCGGCGCGGCTCGCCGAGCGCTGGCACCGCGCGGCCCTGGTCATCGCCATCGATGGAACCGAAGGGCGTGGGTCGGGGCGCAGTGCGTGTGGCGTCCATCTGCTCGAGGCGCTCGACGAGTGTCAGGACCTACTGATTGGATTCGGTGGCCACCGTCAGGCCGTTGGATTCCGTGTCCAGGCCGCCGTGGTCGATGCGCTCCGCGAGCGGTTTGCCGCCGCCGTCGCGAAGCAGATGGCTGGCTGCGACGTGCGCCCGCGGCAGGAGATCGATGCCGAGGTCTCGCTCGGTGAGGTCACGGTCGAGATGGCGCGTGCGCTGGCACTTCTCGAGCCACACGGTCCCGGGAATCCGGAGCCGCGCTTTCTGGCGCGCGACGTCCGGGTCGAAGGGGCACGCATGGTGGGCGATCCCACCCGGCCGCACTTGAAACTGCGCCTGCGACAGGACGGCCGGACGCTCCCGGCGATCGCATTCGGCCAGGGACATCTGCCCCTGGCCGCCGGCGACCACGTCGACCTGATTTTCACACCTCGTCTCGGCTCCTGGCAGGGCGTGGAGCGTCTCGAGGTCGAGGTCATCACGCTGGAATGCCGATCGCCGGAAGTGGCCGCGCAACCTGCTGATCGTGCTATGGAATCTGCGATTCCTTGACGCTGGGAACATCGCCTGCTACCAAAACGACGTACTGGTGGGCCCCTCTGGCCAACCGCGTGCGTCATGCTCGACTGGGACGAAATCCTTCTCAACAGCAAGCAGGTTGCGCAGTTGCTCGACCTGAGTCCCGATACCGTCAACGAGATGGCGCGCAAGAGTGTATTGCCCGCGTTCAAGCGGGGCCGTCAGTGGCGGTTCCGGAAGCGGGACGTCGCGTCTCTCAAGCGGCAGCTGCGGGGAACCACCGCGGCATGATCGCGCGTCGCCGACGCGCCGTTCATTGGACGACCCGAGGGACTTGACGGACCACTCTCCTCACGCAGGGAGGCGTATGTGACGACGGCAAACTCGCAGCCCCACGAGAGCGCGCTGTACTACGAGTTCTCGCATCTCTATGAGCCGATCTTCCGGCGCTTCTTCTATCCGCGGATCGCGATGGTGGTGCGCGCGCTGTCGATCGAACCGGGCGCGCGCGTGTTGGAGCTGGGCGTCGGCACGGGCCTGTCGCTCGACGCGTATCCTGCGCACTGCCAGGTGACCGGGATCGACCTCGCCCCCGACATGCTCGAGCGGGCGCAGGAGAAGGTCAACCAGAACGGGTGGCGGCACATCACGCTCGAGGAGGGTGATGCGCTCAACCTGAAGTACGCTGCGAACAGCTTCGACTACGTGATGGCGTTCCACGTCGTCAGTGTGGTGCCCGACCCGCAGCGCATGATGGCCGAGGCGCAGCGGGTGTGCCGACCGGGCGGAACGATCGTGATCATCAATCACTTCCGGAGTCCGCACCCTGTGATCGCGCGCCTCCAGCGCCTGATCGACCCGATCACACGGCGGCTGGGATGGACGACGCTGCAGCTGCCGGACGTGGTGTCGAATCACACACTGCACGTCGAACGGCAGTGGAAGACCTCCCGCCGGTCGTTGTTCACGATCGTCGTCGCTCGGAACGCGAAGGCGCTCCCGGCGCGGACGAGTGCCCGCGTCATCGAGCAGGTCGCCCAGGTCTGAGGCGGGGTCAGCGCCTCAGTGGCGCTGGGGTTTCGTCGGGGCGTACGGGATCACGCCGCGCCGGACGAGCAGGTTCGCCTCGCGATGGCTCCCCGTGTGGAGCCATCGTTTGTAGAGTCGCAGTGTGTCCTGCTCCCGACGGAAGAGCTCGCCCTCGCTGATTTCCATCAGGACGCGCACGAAGTCGGGGAAGCGGCCGGCGAGTTCGTCGAACGGTGCGGCGAGGGCGTTTCCGCGCGGCTCGGCCGACAGGCGCGCGTAGGCGTTGCGGCCGAGCTGCTGGTAGTAGTCGGGCCCGACGGCGCTCCGATCGAGACAGTCGATGAAGAGGCCGGTGACGAACAGCGCAGTGTCGGCCACGCGCTTCAGCTTCTCGTAGCGCTGGTGAGGGGGCAGATGCCCGGCCGCGAGGTAGTCGAGCGCGAGCGGCGGATCGAGCAGGTCGCCCCGTCCCGGTCGCACGAAGGTCTCGAGGAGACGAACGAGATAGAACTCCGTCGTTTCGGCGGCGGCCACCTGCTGCGCGGCCAGGGCGGACTGGACGAGCGTACGGAAGAAGCCGGTGAGCGAGCCTGTCTCGAGCATGATCACCTCACGCGTCGACCCCCGAATTGTGGAGGCAATCTCGCTCACGATCAAACACTTGCGGTTTGATGCAGCCCTCCCGGCTCTGCTAGTGGGGACAGTCCACCGTTTCGCCATGGCCAGAGCCGCCGCCATCCCCGTCGTCCGGGGGTTTCGTGACATCCTTCCCCCGGACAGCCATCGCTGGCGCGGCCTCGAGCAGGCCGCGGCCGCGGTCTTCGGCGCCTATGGGTTCGACGAGATCAGGCTTGCCGTGCTCGAGCGGACGGAGCTGTTCGGGCGCTCGATCGGTGAGGCGACGGACATCGTCGAGAAGGAGATGTACGCCTTCCCGGACCGCGACGGGACGTCGTTGGCACTGCGTCCGGAGGGCACGGCCGGTGTCGTGCGCGCGTACCTCGACTCGGGAATGGTCAACAGCGATCCGACGGCGCGGCTCTGGTACGCCGGACCCATGTTCCGCCGGGAGCGGCCGCAGAAGGGTCGCTATCGGCAGTTCTGGCAGATCGGCGCGGAAGCGTTCGGTCGCGAGGACGCGCTGGTCGATGCCGAGATGTTGGTCATGCTCACGCGGTATCTCGGCGACATCGGTGCTCGGAACGTGAGCCTCCGCCTGAACTCGCTCGGCGACGAGACGTGCCGGCCGTCGTACCGCGAGCGGCTGCGCGCGTTCGGCGAGGCCCGCCGTGACGCCCTCTGTGGCGATTGTGTGCGGCGGCTCGAACACAACCCGCTCCGGTTGCTCGACTGCAAGGTGGAGGGCTGCCGCGCCGTGCTGGCCGATGCGCCACTCATGCTGGATCACCTCTGTCCCGCGTGCCGGACCCACTTCGACGCGGTTCGGACGTTGCTCGACCAGGAACGGATCGCCTACGCCGTCGATGCCAGGATCGTACGCGGGCTCGACTACTACTGTCGGACGGCGTTCGAGGCCCTCGCCGATGGGCTCGGCTCGCAGAACGCGGTGGCGGGCGGTGGCCGGTACGACGGCCTCGTCGAGGCGCTCGGAGGGCCGGCGGTCGCGGGGATCGGGTTCGCGATCGGCCTCGATCGCCTGGCGATGATCGTGGCCGAGGGCGCGGCGGCTCCGACCCCGCTGGCGGTGATTCTGCCCCTGGACGAGCGCGCCGTCGCACCTGGCCTGGCCCTCGCCACACGCCTCCGGGATGCCGGTGTGCGGGTCGGCCTCGAAGCGAGCGGGCGCAGTCTCAAGGCGCTCCTGCGGGCGGCGGACCGGCAGCACGCGACGCTGGCGTTGATCCTCGGAGAGGCGGAGCTGAACGCGGGGCGCGCCACCGTGCGCGACCTCGTGAAGCGCGAGGATCGACCCCTCGCCGTCGCCCTCGACGCGCCGGCGTCCGAGGTCGTTCGCCTGGTGAATGGAGAGGCGGTGGCATGACCGAGGCGTGGCAGCGGACGAGTTTGGCGGGCGCCCTCCGCGAGGCCGACGTCGGACGCGAGGTGGTCCTGAACGGATGGATCCATGGGCGGCGTGACCACGGCGGGGTGATCTTCCTCGATCTCCGGGACCATGCGGGCATCATGCAGGTGGTGTGCAGCCCGGACGAAAGTCCCGCCGCGCACGCGGCCGCCGGCGACATTCGTCTGGAGTACGTCGTCGCCGTGCGGGGTCTGGTGCGCCGCCGCACCCCCGACACGGTCAATCCGCAGATGCCCACCGGCACCATCGAACTGGTGGCCGGCGAGCTCGTGGTCCTGAATCCTGCGCGTCCGACGCCGTTTCCCGTCGATGACCAGGTCGACGTGAGCGAGGCCAACCGACTTCGCTATCGATACCTCGATCTCCGGCGCCCGACGATGCAGCAGACGTTGCGGCTGCGGCACGACGTGGCGCGGCGTGTGCGCGAGCATCTGAACGCCTTGGGGTTCATCGAAGTCGAGACGCCCGTGCTGACGCGCTCGACGCCCGAAGGCGCGCGCGACTACCTGGTGCCGAGCCGGGTGCAGCGCGGCCACTTCTACGCGCTGCCGCAGTCGCCGCAGCTGTTCAAGCAGATACTGATGGTGGGCGGGCTGGATCGCTACTACCAGATCGTGCGGTGCTTCCGTGACGAGGATCTGCGCGCCGACCGCCAACCGGAGTTCACCCAGATCGACCTCGAGATGTCCTTCGTCCGCCCCGCGGACGTCATGGGCGTCGTCGAGGACATGGTCGCCGACCTGTTCAGCGTCGTCCGCGGGCGGCCGACGCCTCGTCCGTTTCCGGTCATGTCGTACGCGGAGGCGATGCTCCGCTACGGCGTCGACCGCCCGGACCTGCGCGTGGCGTTGGAGCTGGCGGACTTCTCGTCGTGCTTCGCGGGGACCGAGTTTCGCGTGTTTCGCGAAGCGATGGCGGCGGGCAATCCGGTGCGCGGGCTGCACGCGCCGGGCGGTGCCGTGATGTCGCGCAAGGAGCTCGACGATCTCGTGGCGTTCGCCATCGCGGAGGGGGCACGCGGTCTCACCTACATTCGCATCGAGGCGGACGAGTGGCGGTCGCCCATCACCAAGTTCCTCTCGCAGGTGGAACGCGATCGTCTTGCGGCCGCGACGGGACTCCGCGAGGGAGACGTCCTCTTCCTTCTTGCCGAGCCAGCGGCACGGGCGGCGCACATCCTGTCGCAGATTCGCGTGCGGGTCGGGGAACGGCTGCAGCGCGTGGCGCGGGGCGAGGATCGCTTCCTCTGGGTCGTCGACTTCCCGCTCGTCGAGCGTGACGCCGATGCCGGTCGCTACGTCGCCATCCACCATCCGTTCACGGCGCCGCATGACGCGGACATCGAGCGTCTGGAATCCGACCCTCTCGCCGTGCGCTCCCAGGCCTACGACCTGGTGCTGAACGGCATCGAGCTGGGCGGGGGCAGCATCCGCATCCATCGCCCGGAGCTGCAGCAGCGCATCCTGGCACTGCTCGGCATGTCCGAGACGGAGGCGCAGGCCCGCTTCGGGTTCCTGCTGGAGGCGTTGTCGTACGGCGCGCCGCCGCACGGTGGCCTCGCCCTGGGTCTCGATCGCCTCGTGATGCTCCTGGCGGGTGCCGAGTCGATCCGCGAGGTCATCGCCTTCCCGAAGACGCAGCGAGCGGTCTGCCCGCTGACCGAGGCGCCCACCCCCGTCGATGCAGCGCAGCTGCGCGACCTGGGCATCCGGGTCGTCTCCTAGGTCACAGCAGGGTCAAGGGGTCGACGGCGCTCGTGCCGAGCGCCGCGGCCACGGCCGGGTGCGTGACCTGACCGTCGATCGTATTCGTCGCCCGTTGCAGCGCCGGCGAACGACGGACCGCCTCGGGGAGTCCGAGGTCGGCCACGGCCAGTGCGTACGAGAGCGTCGCGTTGGTCAGTGCGAACGTCGACGTGTGCGGAACGATCCCAGGGAGGTTGGCGACGCAGTAGTGGACGACACCCTCCTCGAGGAAGGTGGGATCAGCGTGGGTGGTGGGACGCGCGGTCTCTGCGCACCCACCCTGATCGATCGCGAGGTCGACCAGGGCCGCTCCCCGCGGCATGGCGCGCACCAACGAGCGAGGAAGGAGGCGGGGGGCGAGGGCGCCCGGGATCAGTACCGCGCCGACCACGAGGTCCGCGCCGAGAACCTCCTCCTCGACGTTGGCACGGTTCGACATCACCGTGGTCACGTGGCCACCGAGGATGTCATGGACGTAGCGCAGCCTGGCGGGATCGACGTCCAGGATCGACACGTGGGCTCCGATGCCGACGGCCACCCGACACGCGTTGCTGCCGGCGATCCCCGCGCCGAGGATGACGACGCGGCCCGGCCGGACGCCGGCGGCGCCGGAGAGGAGCACCCCGCGGCCGCCGTTCTGCACCTGCAGGCACCAGGCTCCCACCTGGATCGCGAGACGGCCGGCGATCTCGCTCATCGGTGCGAGCAGCGGCAGGGTGCCATCGGGGAGCTGGACGGTCTCATACGCGAGCGCGCGGACGCCGGCGTCGAGGAGCGCGCGCGCGAGGGCGGGATTGGCCGCCAGGTGCAGGTAGGTGAAGAGGACGAGGCCGCGACGGAGATACGCGTGCTCGGAGGCGAGCGGCTCCTTCACCTTGAGGATCAAGTCCGCCTCGCTCCACACGGTCCGCGCATCGACGAGGCTGGCGCCCGCGTCGCCGTAGAGCCCGTCGGGGAGACGGGACCCCGCGCCCGCGCCATGCTCGACGAGGACCCGGTGGCCATGCGTCACGAGTGCGCCGGCGCCGCTCGGCGTGAGCGCGACGCGACTCTCCTCTTCCTTGATCTCGCGGGGAACGCCGACGATCATTCCGTGCGATGCTAGCAGACCCTCCGGCGACTTGCCTCCGGGTGGTCTCGCTGTATAACGCCTGGATCGGTTCTGTGGGACACGTGATCGACGGTAAGGCCGTGGCGGCGGCGGTTCGAGGCGAGGTTCGCGAGCGCGTCGCGCGCCTGGTGGAGTGCGGGACGACGCCGGGTCTGGCCACGCTCCTGGTCGGGGACGACCCCGCCTCGCACGTCTACGTCGGCAGCAAGGAGAAGGCGTGCCAGGAAGTCGGCATGCGGTCGTTCGGCCATCGGCTGCCGGCGACCACCTCCCAGGCGGAGTTGCTGGCGACCATCGGCGATCTCGGACGGCGGGCGGACGTTCACGGCATCCTCGTGCAGCTCCCGCTGCCCGCGGGCCTCGACGCGCAGGCGGCCATCGAGGCGGTCCCACCAGACAAGGACGTCGACGGTCTGCATCCGGTCAGCCAGGGGCGTCTGATGAGTGGCCTGCCTGGTTTCCGGCCGTGTACACCCCTCGGGGTGATGCGACTCCTCGACGAGGTGAAGGTCGAGCTGCGGGGCGCGCGCGCCGTGGTCGTCGGCCGCAGTGTCCTGGTCGGCAAGCCCATCGCCCTCATGCTCCTCGAGCGGCACGCCACGGTCACCATGTGTCACTCCCGGACGCGAGACCTCCCCGGCGAGGTGGGACGGGCCGACGTCGTCGTGGCCGCCGTCGGGCAGCCCGGGCTGGTACGTGGCGAATGGATCCGCCCTGGAGCAGTCGTCATCGACGTCGGGATCAACCGCGGCGCGAACGGCAAGCTCTGCGGCGACGTCGAGTTCGCCGCCGCAGCCGAGCGCGCCAGTCACATCACGCCGGTGCCCGGCGGCGTCGGTCCGATGACGGTCGCGATGTTGCTCGCCAATACGGCGCAATCTGCCGCGCGCGCCGCAGGGATGGCATGAGCGGCGCGGTCGCACGGACGCCGCTCTACGACGCGCACCGCTCCCTCGGTGCGCGGTTCGTCCCGTTCGCCGGGTGGGAGATGCCACTGCAATACGAGGGGGCGACCGAGGAGCATCTCGCCGTCCGCCGTTGCTGCGGCCTGTTCGACGTGAGTCACATGGGAGAGGTCGAGATCCGCGGCCCCGGCGCCGCCGCGCTCTGCCAACGGTTGACGGTGAACGACGTCGGCCGCCTGCGGATCGGCGACGGGCAGTACACGCTCTTCTGTACCGACACGGGCGGCGTGATCGACGACCTGATCATCTATCGCCTGGGGCCGGAGCGCTGGCTCCTGATCGTGAACGCGGCGAACACCGCGATCGATCTCGCGTGGATACGGCGCCACGCGGGGAGCGACGTAGAGGTCGACGACCAGAGCCCCACCACGGGGCTTCTCGCCCTGCAGGGGCCCGAGGCCGAGGTGATCCTGCGGACGCTGACGGCGGTGCCGCTCTCGGCGATGCGGCCGTTCACGATCGTCTCGGCGACGGTGGCGGGGATCGAGGTGCTCCTGTCGCGGACTGGCTACACGGGCGAGGACGGATTCGAGCTGGTCGTGCCGGGGGCAAGGGCGGCCGAGCTGTGGGAGGCGACGCTCGCGGCGGCTCGTCGTCGGGGAGGCGCGCCGGCCGGGCTGGGCGCAAGGGACACGCTACGCCTGGAGGCCGGGCTGCCGCTCTGCGGCACCGACATGGACGAGAGTACGACGCCTCTCGAGGCGGGACTGGCCTGGGTGGTGAAGCTCGGCAAAGGCGAGTTCATCGGTCGCGCGCGGCTCGCGCAGCAAGCCGATGCGGGCGTTTCGCGACGATTGGTCGGCCTCGAGATGCGGGATCCGGGGATTCCGCGGCACGGGCAGAGCGTGTGGGGCGATGACCGTAGCGTCGGGACGGTCACGAGCGGGATCAAGTCTCCGAGCCTCGGCTCGTTCATCGGTCTCGCGTACGTCGAGGCGCCGCTGGCCAGGCGGGGAACCGCTCTGCACGTGGACGTGCGGGGACGTCGGCTGGCTGCCCAGGTCGTCGACCGCCCGTTCTACCGACGCGTTCGTCAGGAGGGTTGAAGATGGAGGAATTCCCGGCCGATGTACGGTACACGACCGACCATGAGTGGATGCGCATCGAGGGGAAGGAGGCCGTCGTCGGTATCACGCACTTCGCTCAGAATGCGCTGGGAGACGTCGTCTTCGTCGAGCTGCCCGCCGTGGGGACGGCCGTCGCGAAGGGGCAGGCCTTTGGCGTCGTCGAATCCAACAAGAGCGTGTCGGACCTGTTCGCTCCGGTTGCCGGACGCGTGCTCGCCGTGAACCAGACGCTGCGCGACGAGCCGCAGCTGGTGAATCAGGAGCCGTACGGCGCCGGATGGATGATCCGCATCGCGATCGATGCGCCGGCTGACGCGACGTCGCTGCTGGATGCGGCGGCCTATCGCGCGCACGTGGAGAGTGAGCAGGCGAAGTGAGCACCTACACTCCGCACACACCGTCGGACGTCGCCGCGATGCTGGCCGCCATCGGCGTCGGCTCCGTCGACGAACTCTTCGCACAGGTGCCTCCCGGCCTCCGGGCGAAGGCCGCCATCGATCTCGGGCCGGGACTGACCGAGCCCGAGCTGCGCCAACGTCTGACGACGTTGGCCGCGCGCAATCGCGGGCCGCAGGACCTGCCGGCCTTCATCGGTGCGGGGGCGTATCCACACGCCATCCCGACCGTCGTCGACCAGATGATGCTGCGGTCGGAGTTCGCGACCGCGTACACGCCGTATCAGCCCGAGGTGAGCCAGGGGACGCTGCAGAGCGTCTTCGAGTTCCAGACGTTCGCCGCGCTCCTGCTCGGGCTCGACGTCGCCAATGCGAGCATGTACGACGGCGCGTCGGCGACGGCGGAAGCCGTGCTGATGGCCCGCGCGTCTGGTGTCGGACCGCCGTGTCGTCTGGCTCTCACGCGGGTTGCACCCCCACTATCGGGAGACGGTGGCGACATACGTCCGGAGCCTGCCGGACGTCGAGCTGCGCGAGATACCGGTGGCCGCGGACGGCCGAACCGACGTCGCCGCGCTGCGCGCGTCACTGGGTCCCGACGCGCTCTGCGTCGTCATCGGCTATCCGAACGTCTTCGGTGTGGTCGACGACCTCGCGGGGGCGGCCGCGGCGGCGAAGGCCGTCGGCGCGCTCACGGTCGCCGCGACCACCGAAGGGCTGGCCCTCGCGATGCTGCGGTCGCCGGGCGCGACGGGCGTGGACATCGCCGTGGCGGAAGGGCAGAGCTTCGGTCTCCCGGTCGCGTATGGCGGGCCCGGCGTGGGTCTCTTCGCCACCCACGAGCGCAACGTCCGTACCATGCCGGGTCGGATCGTCGGGGAGACCGTCGACGCCCGGGGTCGCCGCGGCTACGTCCTGACCCTGGCGACGCGCGAGCAGCACATCCGCCGCGAGCGGGCGACCTCGAACATCTGCACGAACCAGGGACTCTGCGCGCTCGCGGTGACGGTCTACCTGTCGATTCTCGGCCGCAACGGCCTGCGGGAGCTGGCCGAGGTGAACTACCGTGCGCGCCCATGCGGTTGCCGCGCGACTCGAGGCCGCGGGCGTGCGCCGCCGCTTCGCGGCACCCTTCTTCAACGAGTTCGTGGTCGAGGTGCCCGACGCCATGACGCGCTGGGAGACGATCGCCGACGAGGCGGGGGTGATTCCCGGGTTCCCGTTGGGGCGCTGGTACCCCGAGCTCTCGGACACGCTTGCTCGTGTGCGTGACCGAGACCCACACTCCCGAGCAGATCGACCGCCTGGTCGGTGCCCTCGCGGACGGGGCGATCCAGCGTCGCGCCGCAGGACGGTGAACGCATGCACGACGAACCACTGATCTTCGAGCGCGGGTCGGCGGGGCGGATGGGCTGGCCGCCGCCCCCCGGTCCCGAGATCGGCGTGCTGCCGCTGCCCGCGGAGCTCCGTCGTGAGGACGACCTCGCGGGATTGCCCGAGGTGAGCGAGCTCGAGGTGCTGCGGCATTTCCTGCGCCTGTCGCAGTGGAACTACAGCGCGGCGACGAATCTCTACCCGCTCGGCTCCTGCACGATGAAGTACAACCCCGTCATCAACGAGGAGCTGGCGCGCCTGCCGGGATTCGCCGGGCTCCACCCGCTCGTTCCCGACCGGTTCGCCCAGGGAGCGCTCGAGCTGATGGCGGCGCTCGAGGACGCGCTCCGTGCCGTTTCCGGCCTCGACGCCGTCTGCCTGCAGCCGTCGGCAGGTGCGCAAGGTGAGCTGCTCGGGATGCAGGTGGTTCGGGCGCATCACATCGCCTGCGGCAACATGCGCCGGCGCGTCCTGATTCCGGCGAGCGCGCACGGGACGAATCCGGCGAGCGCCGCCTTCTGCGGGTACTCCGTCACCGAGGTGCCGGTGAGCGCGCGCGGGGTGCTCGAGGCCTCGGCCGTTGCCGCGCTCATGGACGAATCCGTGGCGGCGCTGATGGTGACCAACCCGAACACCCTCGGCCTCTTCGAAGAGGAGCTCGTGGGCGTCGCCGCCGCGGTGCACGCCCGGGGGGGCCTCGTCTACATGGACGGCGCGAACATGAACGCGCTGATGGGTGTGGCCAAGCCCGGCGACATGGGCGTCGACGTCATGCAGTTCAACCTGCACAAGACCTTCTCCACGCCGCATGGCGGCGGCGGTCCAGGATCGGGTCCGATCGCCGTGCGGGCGCTCCTGCGCGACTACCTGCCCGTGCCGCGACTCGTCCGTCGCGACGGCACGCTGCGCTGGGAGGACGATGCCCCGCTCAGCGTGGGGCGGGTTCGCTCGTTCTTCGGCAACTTCGGCATCCTCGTGCGCGCCTTCGCGTACATCGCCCGTCTCGGCGGTCCGGGGCTGGCCGACGCGACCCGAATGGCCGTGCTGAACGCGAACTACATCCGCGCGCGGCTTCGCGGGACGTATCACCTCGCCTCGGAGACGCCGTCGATGCACGAGTGCGTCTTCTCCGATCGCAACCTCCAGGACTACGACGTGCACACGCTCGACGTGGCCAAGCGACTCCTCGACTACGGATTCTATGCTCCGACGATCTACTTTCCTCTGGTCGTGAAGGGCGCCCTGATGATCGAACCCACGGAGACCGAGACCAAGGAGACGCTGGACGAATTCATCGACGCGATGCTCGCGATCGCGGAGGAGGCCCGCACCGACCCCGCGTTGGTCCGCGAGGCCCCGCACCGGACGCGCCTCGCGCGCCTCGATGAGACCCGGGCCGCCCGGCGCCCCGTCCTCCGGTGGCGGCCTCCGGTCGGGTCGGCCTGACGGGCGCGGAAAAATTGACTTCCCGCCGACCCGTGTGTAGCGTGCCAGGCGCCGGTGGGATGTCGGTGCTGAATACCAAGGTCCTGGTCCTCAACCGCTCGTACCTGCCGGTCCACATCACGTCGGTCCGCCGGGCCCTGTCGCTCCTGTATCAGGATGTGGCGCGTGCAGTGGACCAGCAGTACCGGACGTTCGACTTCGACAGCTGGGCGGACCTCGCGGCCGAGGAGGACACCATCGGGCTGGTGAATCGGGCGATCCGCGTGCCGAGGGTCATCTTGCTGCTCGCCTACGATCGCGTTCCGAGGCGCTACGTCCGCTTCAGCCGGTACAACATCTTCGCGCGGGACCAGAATCGCTGTCAGTACTGCGGTGAGTCGTTCGCGCGGATCGGCCTGAACCTCGACCACGTCGTACCGAGGTCCAAGGGCGGCAAGTCCACTTGGGAGAACGTCGTCTGCTCCTGCCACCGGTGTAACCGCCTGAAAGGTGGCCGGACACCCGCGGAGGCCCGGATGCGCCTGATCCGGCTTCCGTACCGTCCACAGTGGACGCCATTCATGGCCGAGACCTTCAGCCTCCGTCGGTACCGCGAGTGGGGGCCGTTTCTGACCGCGGTCGACGCGGCCTACTGGAACACCGAGCTCGTGCAGGAATAGCCGTCGCGATCGCGGCGGGCGTCGGGGGGAGGCGGATGCGGATCAAGCACATCGAGCTGAACGGCTTCAAGTCGTTCATGGATCGAACCGTTCTCGAGCTGCCGCTCGGCGTCTCGGCGATCGTCGGTCCGAACGGGTGCGGCAAGTCGAACATCGTCGACGCCATCCGCTGGGTGATCGGCGAGCAGAGCCCGAAGCATCTTCGCGGTGACGTCATGGAGGACGTCATCTGCAACGGCAATGCCGACCACGGTCCGCTCGGCATGGCCGAGGTGTCGCTCCTCCTCGAGCGTGACGAGGCCGACTTTCTGCGCGCGAGCGCCGACGAGCCCATCGATGGAGGTGGGGATGCCCTGCCACCCGAGCTCTCGCAGGCGAGCGAGGTGCTCGTGAGCCGGCGGTACTTCCGCTCGGGTGAGTCGGAGTACTTCATCAATCGTGTCCCGTGCCGGTTGCGTGACATCACCGAGCTGTTCCTCGGCACCGGCGTCGGTACCCGCGCGTACGCGATCATCGAGCAGGGGCGCATCGAGCAGATCGTGAACGCCAAGCCGGAGGATCTGCGGCTCTTCATCGAGGAGGCCGCGGGCGTTACGCGCTTCCGCAGCCGCCGCATCGCGGCCGAACGGAAGATGGAACGGACGAAGGAGAACCTGGTCCGGGTGCAGGACGTGCTGCGAGAGCTGGAGCGACAGAAGGGGTCGCTCGAACGGCAGGCGAAACGTGCGGAGCAGTATCATCGCTTGAAGGACGAGCTGCGCGAGCTCGATCTGCGTGTGCTCGCAAGTCGACATCGCACATGGTCCGCGGATACCGACCGACTGCAACAGGAGATCGCAAGGGTGCAGCGGGAGGAAGACGGCCTGCACGCGGAGATCCGTCGGACGCAGGAAACGACCAGCGCCGCCCGGGCGCGGCGCGCGGCGATCGAGGATCAGCTGCACGGGCTCGAGGAGGAGCTGACGAACCAGCGGCTTCGGGCCGGCGAGGCTCAGTCCCGGGCCGTGAGCTTGCGGACCCGCGGCGAGGACCTTCAGGTGCGCGTGGCGGAGGCGGACCGCGAGATGGCGGAGCTGGATGGCCGTCGGGAGACTCTCGTGGCCGACGTCGAGCGGCTGCAGGTGGAGGGTGACGCCCTCACGGCGGCTCACGAAGCGGCCGAGGTGGCGCGGGCGGCGACGGAGGAGCGTCTGGCGGAGTTGCTCGCGTCGGGTGCCGCAGTGACGGCTGCCGTCGAGGCCGCCAAGGATGGCGTGGTCGACGGCGTCGCCGAGGAGAGTCGACTGCGGAATCTGGCAGAGGCCCTCCGCAACCGTCGGGAGGAATTCGAAGGCCGACGTCGGAAGATCGAGGAGGAGCAGCGACACCTGGGTGACCGGCTCGGAACCAACGAGCGCGCGCGCGAGGCCGCCCGTAGCGCCCGGCACCGCCTCGACGACGAGCAGGCGACGTTGGTCACGGACCACGATGTGCTCGCCGAACGCCGGCGGTCCGACCTGCAGGAAGAGGCCCGTTGTGCGGACCTGCTGGAGGAGCGACGGAGCGAAGCGACGCGCATCCGGTCACGGGCCGACTCGCTACGCGAACTCCAGGCGCGTCACGAGGGATGTGCGCGTGGTGTCGCGACGCTGCTGTCCCGAGGTCCCGACGGGGGATCCCTCCTTGCTGGGATACTACGCGTACCGGCGGAGCTGGAACGTGCGGTCGCGGCGGCGCTCGGACCGCGCCTCTCCGACGTGGTCGTGGCGGATACCGCTTCGGCAGTCGCCGGCGTGCGGTATCTCCGCGACGGCAGCGGCGGGAGTGCGACACTCCTTCCGCGCGAGACGGCGCGCCGGTCCCCCGCGATCGTGCCCCCCGGTCGTCGTCTGCTCGATCAGATCGAGGTCGACGGCACGCACTGGTCATTGGCCGAGGCACTCCTCGGTCAAGTGCTCCTTGCAGACGACCTGGACGAGGCGCTCAGGCTCTGGGGGGAGGCGAGTTATGGCGTCACCGTCGTCACACATGCGGGGGAAGCGATCGATCCGTTCGGCGCCGTGACCGGGGGCAGCGAAGCCCCGCTCGAGGAGATGCTCCTCGCGCGAGCGCGCGAGCTTCGGGAACTCGAGGACATGCTGGCTGAACGGGAGGCAGCGGTCGCCCTCGCCGCAGGAGCTCTGGCGTCGGCGCGGGTGGCAGTGGCCTCGACCACGCAGCAGCTTGCCGAGCGAGAGGCGCGCCTGCAGGCCCTCCGCGTCGAGGTCGTCGCGTCCGAGAAGGACCGTGAGCGTCTCGACGAGGAGCGCGCGCGGATGACCGCGGAGCTCGAAGTCTGGGTGATGGAAGCCGGCGGGCTCGCCGGCGCGGACGATCGGGCGGCCGAAGAGCTGGCGGCCATCGGATCACGTCTCGCGGCCGCCGAAGCCGAGGTCAGCACGCGCCGGGCGCATCTGGCGGAGCGGCAGCTGGCGCTCGCCACCTGGCGGGAAACGCAGGGTGCCGCCGAGCACGAGCGAACCCGACGTGCGGTGGATCTCGCGGCGGTGATCGAGCGGCGCCGGGCCGTCGAAGCAGAGCTCGGTCGTGCGCGGGAGGCCGCGAGAGACGTCGAGGCGCGGCTGCTGGCCATTGCGGACGTCAGACGCGGAGCTGCGGCGGGGGCCGATGCCGCTGCTGCCGAGGCGTGCGAGGCCGATGCCCTGGGACGTGCGGCTGCCGGGCGCGTGGCCGAGGTCGGCTCGGAATGCGAAGGGCTCCGGGTCGCACTGGCCGCCGCGACGGCGTCGTTGTCTGCGGACGACGAGGCCGAGCGCATTGCCCGGGAGCGACTCGAAGGTCTCCGCGACACGCGGGGGGGACTCGAGGTCGCGCTCACCGAGCGTCGGCTCGCCATCGAACACCTGCGAGAACAGCTGAACGAGCGATACGGGTTGGATATCGACGCCCTGGCGGCGGTACCGGTCGAGCCGGACGACGAGGGTGACGACCGTGCTGCTCGGGTCGAGGTACTCCGCCTGCGGCTCGGACAGCTCGGGGACGTGAATCCCGGTGCGCTCGCGGAGCTCCAGGACGTCATGACCCGTCACGGCTTCCTCGTGGGGCAACGAGACGACCTCGAGCGATCCCTGGACGACCTCCGGCGCACCATCGGCAAGCTGTCGCGGACCTCCCGGGAACGGTTCGCAGAGACCTTCGACGCTGCGAATGCCAAGCTCGCCGAGGTGTTCCCGAAGCTCTTTCCCGGAGGGCAGGCACGTCTGCAGCTCATGGAGGCCGAGGACGGAGGCGAGCCCGGTGTCGAGATCGTCGTGCAACCGTCGGGGAAGAAGCTCCAGCATCTGTCGCTGCTCTCGGGCGGAGAGAAGGCGCTGACGGCGACGGCGCTCGTGTTGTCGCTCTTCCTGATCCGGCCGACGCCGTTCTGCGTCCTCGACGAGGTCGACGCGCCCCTCGACGAAGCCAACATTGGGCGCTTCAATCAGCTGGTTCGGGAGATGGCCGAGAACACCCAGTTCGTCCTGATCACCCACAACCGTCGCACCATGGAGGTCGCCGATACGCTGTATGGCATCACCATGGAGCAACCGGGGCTTTCGAAGGTGGTCTCCGTGCGTCTCCGTGAAGCGGCCTGACCGGTACGGATGGACCTTTTGGCCCCGGAGCTGCTGGCGGCCGCGCTGGCGATCGTTGGTGCGGCCGTTGGCATCGGACTCTGGCGGGTACGCCGCCGGCGCACGGCGGCACCCTCCGGACCGGCCGCCCGGGCGCCTCGTGTGCAGGATGCCCTGGCGACCACCCGGCGTCACCTGCTCGGCGGACTCGGCGCCGCGCTCCGGCGCGAGGGGCGTCCCGTCGATGCGACGCTGGCTGAGGTCGAGGAGGCACTGGTAGCCGCCGACTGCGGCGCTGCCGTTGCCGCCGATCTGGTGGCTCGCGTACGCGATCACCTACCCGCGATGGCCGATGGACCCGCCATTCAACGTGCGCTCGCCAGCGAGATCGCCGGGGAACTCGCCGGGCCCCCGGCGCCGATACCGACGAGCCGGCCGTGGGTGGTGCTGGTGACCGGCATCAACGGCGTAGGCAAGACCACGACGATCGGAAAGCTGGCGGCCCTGCACGCGCGCGCGGGACGGAAGGTGCTGCTCGTCGCCGCCGACACCTTCCGCGCGGCGGCCATCGACCAGCTGGGGATATGGGCCGAGCGCACCGGCGCGGAGCTGGTGCGTCACGCGCAGGGAGGAGCGCCGGCCGCAGTCGTTTTCGACGGGATGAAGGCTGCGAACGCCCGCGGTATCGACGTCGTGTTGGTCGACACGGCCGGGCGTCTGCACACGCAGGATGCGTTGATGGGTGAGCTCGAGAAGATGCATCGCGTGATGGCGCGCGAGATTTCGGGCGCCCCGCATGAGACCCTGTTGGTGCTCGACGCCACGACCGGTCAGAACGCGCTCAAGCAGGCTCGCGCGTTTGGCGGCGCAGTCGGTCTCACGGGTGTGGTGGTGACGAAGCTCGACGGGACGGCCCGGGGTGGCATGCTGTTGGCGGTTCGCCGCGAACTCGGTACGCCGGTCCAGTACCTGGGGGTGGGGGAGGGTGTGGATGATCTCCGACCGTTCGACGCGGACGAGTTCGCAGCGGCGCTGTTCGACGATGCGCCTGTCGGGACGTCTTGACAGGAGTCGAACCACGCTCCTAGAGTCTCGCGCCGCAGTGCGAGGAGCGCCAGGAGTCGGAGACGAGGCACGCGGGCGGCGCGCGGAAGCGCGCGACGGACGCTCGGAGTCCGGCACCATGGCCGCACGCATCCGTTCCTTGGAAACGTCGCATGCGGCCCTCGTGGAGCGGCTCGAGCGGTACGAGCGGGAGCGCGCCGAGCTCAGGCGCCGGCTGCAGCGAATCCTTCGCCAGATCGGGTGCCTGTAGCGCGGAGGCTCCCTCCGCCATCGATTGCAGAACCGCCACGCGCGGCATAAGCTCCGCGCGCTTGCCGGGTCGGCAGGCGTCCCTGGAAGCGCAGCGGTGCAGAATCCGGGGTCCGCGGAGGTTTCAATCAACGAGCATCCACATCCGCCTCAGGAGGCGACGGGGAACGCCTCGTCGGTCTCAGGGGCGGCTCGATGGGAGACGGCCGAGGTGGGGTGGTCGAGCACAGAAGCGTCGCCGCGAAGCGGCGTGGACCGGATCGAACCCGATATGTGTTGGGAGGGGCGAAGCGCCGGGGCCAGCCGGGTCCTGGCCGGACCTCTTGCCTACGGGATCGGTTCACCGTAGCCCGACCCCCTGTCGTTCACCGTCCCCCGCACGCCGGCGTCATGGGGGAATTACTCGAGCAGACCAAGGGCGAGCTGAGACGCCGAGTCGAGGCGGCTCGGCGAGCCATGCCAAGCGACACGATAGCTCGGCTATCGCCCGCCGTGTGTGCCCGTGCGACGGCGCTGCCGGCGTATGCTGGTGCCTCCCATGTGGTCGGGTACCATCCGCTGCCAGGGGAGATCGACCCCGATGACGTCCTCCGAACGGCCAGGGACGTCGGTAAGATGGTGCTCCGCGTCTCTCGGGATCCGAGGCAGGCGCCCCACCTCGACTCCGACGGCGGGTCTGGCACGGCCGGCGTCGCTGACGGCCAGGGGGTTTTGTTCCTGGTACCCGGGATCGCGTTCGACGCCACGGGCCGTCGCCTCGGGCGCGGAGGGGGCTGGTACGATCGATTGCTCAGTCATTATCCGAAGGCGTTCCGTGTCGGGCTCGCCTGCGAGCTCCAGGTCGTCGCCGGCGTACCGGCGGACCCGCGGGACGTCTCGATGCACGCCGTGCTCACCGAGGCTCGGACCCTGATGCCTCCAGGGAACACGGCAGAGGAGACTCGATCATGACGACACTTGCATGGGTCGTCGTGGGTCTCGTCCTGGGCGCAGCCGGTGTGGCGCTTCTCGACCGAGGACGCCGCCAGCGTGCTGCCCAGCTCGAAGCCGACGCCCAAGAGACCGCCGCACGGATAGTGGAGGAGTCACGCAAGGAGGGAGAGGTCATCCGCAAGGAGGCACAGCTCCAGGCGAAGGACGTGGTCCTGCAGGCTCGGGCCGACTGGGAGCGCGAGGCACGCGACCAGCGCCGGGAGGTCATAGCCCTCGAGAAGCGCGTCGCACAGAAGGAGGAGAGCATCGACCGGAAGCTCGAGAGCGTGCTCGAGCGTGAATCGGAGCTGGCGCGCCGGGACGCCCAGGCAAAGGAGCAGGCGAAGCAGCTCGAGGCACGACAGGGAGAGTACGACGTCGCTGCTCGACGAGGTCCGCCGACGCCTCGAGAGACGTGGCGGGCCTGACGCGCGAAGAGGCGAAGCGGTCCCTCCTCGATCAGATGCTGGACGAGGCACGGCACGATGCCGCCAAGTCCATCCGGCAGATCGAGAGCGAGGCACGTGAGGAAGCCGATCGCCGGGCCAAGAAGATCGTGTCGATCGCGATCGAGCGGTTGGCCGGTGAGTTCGTCGCCGAGCGCACGGTTTCGGTCGTGACGCTTCCCAGTGACGACATGAAGGGGCGGATCATCGGTCGCGAGGGGCGCAACATCCGCGCGATCGAGGCGGCGACCGGCGTCGATCTCATCATCGACGATACCCCGGAAGCCGTCGTCATCTCGTGTCACAATCCGATCCGACGGGAGCTGGCGCGCCTGGCGCTCGAGAAGTTGCTCTCCGACGGACGTATCCATCCGGCGCGGATCGAGGAGGTCGTCCGAAGAGCCGAGCAGGAGCTCGACGAAGCGATCCGTGAAGCCGGTCAGCGTGCCGTCATCGAGGTGGGCGTGCACGGAATACACCCTGAGCTGGTGAGCCTCGTCGGCATGCTCAAGTACCGCTACAGCTACGCGCAGAACGTCCTCATGCACTCGATCGAGGCGGCCTTCATTGCCGGAGCGATGGCGGCAGAGCTGGGTCTCAACGAGAAGCAGGCGCGGCGCGCGGCGCTGCTCCACGACATCGGCAAGGCGCTCACGCACGAGGTCGAGGGATCGCACGCGATCGTCGGTGGGGAGATCGCACGCAAGTACGGCGAGTCGGCGAAGATCGTGAACGCAATCGCCGCCCATCACGAGGAGGTCAAGGCGGAGACGATTCTCGCGCCGCTGGTCGATGCCGCGGACGCGCTCTCGGGAGCGCGGCCCGGGGCTCGGCGCGAGGTGCTGGAGAGCTACGTGAAGCGGCTCGAGGACCTCGAGCGCATCAGCAACTCGTTCAAGGGAGTCGAGAAGTCGTTCGCCGTGCAGGCCGGACGGGAAATCCGGATCATCGTCGACCCGGGAGCCGATTCCCGACGACCAGGCGGCCCTCCTCGCCCGGGACGTGGCGCGCAAGATCGAGCAGGAGATGACCTACCCGGGGCAGATCAAGGTGACGGTCATCCGCGAGACGCGGGCGAGCGATCTGGCGCGGTGAACGGATGCGGCTCCTCTTTCTCGGCGACGTGGTCGGACGGCCGGGACGACGCGGCGTGGCGGCGACCGTGCCATCGCTCGTCGCGCGCGAGCAGGTCGATTTCGTCGTCGCCAACGGCGAGAACGCCTCGTGCCGGCAAAGGGCATCGACCCGCGCAGCGCCGAAGAGCTGTTCGACGTCGGCGTCGACGTGATCACCTCGGGAAATCACGTGTGGCAGCATCGGGAGATCGTCCCGTACTGCAGGAGAACCACCGACTGCTCCGCCCCCTCAACTTCGCTCCGGACGTTCCGGGGGTGGGGTGGACCGTGCGTCCGACGCGCAGCCGAGTTCGCCGTCGGTGTCATCAACCTGATCGGCCGCGTCTTCATGGGGCCTGCGGACTGTCCGTTTCGGGCGGTCGAAGCGCGTCCTGTCGAGCCGTGCGTCGTGAAGCGGCGGTGATCCTGGTCGACATGCACGGCGAGGCGACGTCCGAGAAGGTCGGCGATGGGACGTTTCCTCGATGGCCGGGTGTCGGCGGTGATCGGGAGCCACACGCACGTCCAGACCGCCGACGAGGCGATCCTGCCGGGGGGAACCGCGTATCTCACCGACGCCGGCATGTGCGGGCCCGAGGACTCCGTTCTGGGTGTACGGGTCGATCGGGTGGTCGAGCGGTTCCTCACGCAGATGCCCGTCGCGCTTCGACGTCGCGTCCGGGGACCCGTCTGGTCCAGGGAGCGTTGGTCGACATCGATGACGACCGCGCCGGTCGAGCCCACCGCATCGAACGGGTGCGCACGGTGGTGCCGGCGTGACGCATCGACGAGCAGCTGGCGGTCATCCGTCGCGGGGTGAGCACCATCGTTCCCGGAGGACGGCTGGTGACGTTGCTGCGTGAGGGGCGGCCGCTGCGCGTCAAGCTCGGAGTGGACCCGACCGCCCCGGACATCCACCTCGGTCACACCGTTCCCCTGACGAAGCTTCGTCAGTTTCAGGACCTCGGGCACCAGGCCGTTCTCATCATCGGCGACTTCACGGCACTGATCGGCGACCCGAGCGGACGATCGGCCACGCGACCGGTGCTCGACCGGGCGGCGGTCGACGGCGAACGCGAAGACCTATGAGGCGCAGGTGTTCAAGATTCTCGATCGGTCACGGACCGAGATCCGGCGAAACAGCGAATGGCTCGCCGGGTTGTCGCTCGAAGAGGTGATCCGGCTCACGGCGAGCATGACGGTGGCCCGGATGCTCGAGCGTGACGACTTCCAGAAGCGATATCGCGCGGGCGTCCCGATCGGTCTGCACGAATTCCTCTATCCCCTCATGCAGGGGTACGACTCGGTCGTCGTGCGGGCGGACGTCGAGCTCGGAGGCACCGATCAGACGTTCAACCTGCTGGTCGGGCGGGACCTGCAGCGCGATCGCAGGCCAGGAGGGGCAGGTGGTCATCGTCCTGCCGCTGCTCGAAGGGCTGGACGGCGTCCAGAAGATGTCGAAGAGCCTCGGCAATCACATCGGAATATCCGAGGAACCTTCGAGCGAGATGTACGGCAAGCTGATGTCGCTCAGCGACCCCCTGATGATCCGCTACTACGAGACTGCTGAGTCGTATCTCCGGGGAGGAGCTCGAGGCGATCCGCCGCGGAGGCGGTGCATCCCGATGGAAGCCAAGAAGGCCCTGGCCCGGAGCTCGTCGAGCGCTTCCATGGGGCCGACGGCGGCGGACCGGGCGGCGCGCTTCTTCGAGGAGCGCTTCCAGAAGCGGGCGGCGCACGCACCCGAGGTCCGGCACGTGCGAGCCCGAAGGACCAACGGTCTGGATATGCCAGCTTCTCAAGGACATCGGCTTCGCGGCGTCGACCAGCGAGGCCCGGCGTCTGGTCGAGCAGGGTGCCGTGCGGGTCGACGGACGCGCCAGTCGACCTCGGACTTCCAATTCCGGGTCGGTGTCGA
>CAVVBN010000010.1:0-192500 GCA_963746505.1 uncultured delta proteobacterium | reverse complement strand
TCCCCACCCCTCACTGTGGCGGCGGCGTGAACGTCGACTTCGTCGCCGGCGGAGTGGGGTCCGGATAGGGTTCCGGGGTGCGATCGCCCGCGATGTGCTCGCTGGTCAGGATCCAGTCACCCCCGTATCCGCGTTCCAGAATGGCTTTCGTCTGCTCGAGGTCGGCCCCGCCGGAGGTGATCAGCTGGGCACCGGCGGCCAAGGTGTTGAAGCCGGCGAACCCGAGCTTGCAGACGATGTACCCCGGAAGGCACTTGGGTGCATATATGGCGGACACGAACGGCACGAAGTTCGCCACCACCGCCATCACCTCGTACCCGGCCTGCTGGGACGCGGGGCGTTCCGCCAAGGGGATGCGGTCGGCGAGGGCGACCGGACCCGTCGTGATCACCCCGAGCAGCGCGCTGCAGATGGCAAGACCCGTTCGTCGCATCAGCCCCTCCTTCGCCGGACGCGATCGTCGTCTAGCGCGTGGCGAGGGCGGAACGCAAGGCGTTTGGGTCGACGCGGTGTGCCGAGCGGCAGGCGATCAGCACGGCGAGGAACGGCGGGTCAGTGTTTGTGCTCGACCCGCTTGCCGTAGCTGACTTCGCCCTTGTCCACGCGGAGGGAGAATCCGCAGTCGGGATTCGTACAGACCCACGCCTTGAACATGACCGAGGCCCCTTCTTGGCCATAGTCGGAGAGCGGGATCAGCGTCCCGTTGTTGCACTTCTGGCACTTGGGAAGTTCCATCAGCCACTCCTCACGCCAAGCGGGCCCCGGCCAGGGTACTCGTCACCAGATCGCGACTGTAACGTACGGAACGCCGATGAATCAAGCGCTTAAGGGGACTGCCCCCGAGAGGAATCGAACCTCTACCCCAGGCTCCGGAGGCCTGTGTGATATCCATTTCACCACGGGGGCGGGCGAAGGGCCTGCTCATACACGACTCGGACGGAGTGGACAACGCGCGAGAGCGGGTCACTCGAGATAGCCGAGGTCCCGTAGTTTCGCCTCGACGATCGCGTCGTCGGCCGCATCCAGATGGCTCTCCGCTCCAGCCTCGGCGCGCGCCGAGGCGAGCATGGCATGCAACTGCTCCCGCAGGCGTCGAGTCACGTCCGGGGCGTCACCGGCCAGGTTGCGTCGCTCTCGCGGGTCAAGTGCCAGGTCATAGAGCTGGGGCGGGAGGCTCCCTCCGTCGCATTCGACGTACTTCCAGGTGCCCGTCCGCAGCCCCCGCCGCCACTCGCGAGGGTCGGGGAGGGTGGCGCCGCATGCCTCGATGTAAGCCGTCAGATCCATCGTGACGCCGTCGCGGACGGCCGGCAGGAGGCTCACCCCGTCGAGACCCTCGGGGATAGGAAGGTCCAGCAGGTCGAGCAACGTGGGGAAGATGTCGACCTGCCGGCTGACGGCATTCAACCGTCTGGGGGGAACCCTCTCTGGCGCATGCAGCACGAACGGCACTCGGATCAGCCGCTCCCAGACGTCGAAGCCATGTCCCTCGCGACGGGGAAAACTCGGCCACGGCGGGTAGGGTCGTCCGAGCACCTTCTTCCTCCATCGGTAGAACTGGCGGACCCGGGAAGGGGCCGGGAACTGCTCGCCATGGTCACCGTGGATCACGGTCACGCCGTGCGGGCCCACCGTCTCGCAGAGGGGCCCCAGGGCAGCGTCGAGACTCGAGAGGGCCCGGTCGTACGCGCTGCGACCGAAGGCCCGGGCGTCGAATCCGGAACGTACGTGGCGCGGTTGGTGCAGTTCCCACAGGTGCACGAAGGCGAACCAGGGGGATCGGAGCGCACGCAGTCGCTCGATCACCGCGCCGCCCTCCGGCGTGTCGAGATAGGCGCTCTCGTGACGGTAGACGTAGGAGTCGAAGTCGTGATCGAGGCCGACCTCCGGCAGAAGGGGTCCCGTCATCTCGGCGTGGGTCACGTAGCCGGTCTCACGCAGCCGGCCAGGCAGCGTTGCCAGGCCTGGTCGGAGACGATAGCCGCTGAGGGAACGGATGCCGTGGCGCGGTGAGTACAGACCGGTGAAGATGCTGGCGACGCACGGTGTGGTGGTCACCGACCCAGCGATCATCTGCGTCGCGTGGACCCCGCCCGAGGCGAGGGCCCTCAAACGGGGTGTCCGCACCCGGTGGGCGCGCTCGCTTAGGTAGTCGGCGCGCAGGCAGTCGAGGAGCAGGAAGAGGACGTTCGGGCTGCTCATGGTCGCTCGGCAGCGGGACGTCGCCACCCTGCCGCGATCATCTCGAGCAGCGCAGGGTGCAGGCGGCCGTTGGAAGCCACCGTCGACGGCCCGTCCACTCGGTGGTCCCGGCCCTCGGCGTCGGTCACACGTCCACCGGCCTCCTCGACGATCAGCCGCCCCGCTGCGGTGTCCCAGGGGCCGAGCTGCCACTCCCAGTAGCCGTCGAGGCGCCCACACGCCACGTAGCAGAGGTCGAGCGCCGCGGACCCTGCGCGACGGATGCATTGCGCGCGCTGCAGCGCCTCTTCGACGAAGGCCAGGTAGTGCCCGGCCCGACGTCGGCGGTCCGAGGAGAAACCGGTGCCGAGGAGTGCCGTGCCGAGGTCGGACGTCCCCGAGACCGCGATCGGAGCTCCATTCAGCCTGGATCCCTGGCCGCGGAGCGCGCTGAACCGCTCTCCGCGGACCGGGTCGAGGACCAGACCGAGGACAAGCCTCCCGTCGTATTCGAGGGCGATCGAGACGGCGAAGTGGGGGAACCCGTGGGCGAAGTTCGTCGTCCCGTCGAGGGGGTCGACGAACCAGCGGTACGCGCTCGCGGCCGGCCGTGGAGGAGACTCCTCGGCGACGATCCCGTGGTCCGGGAAGGCGGCCGCGATCTCCCCCACGATCAGGCGCTCCGCCTCGTGGTCGGTCGCCGTGACCAGGTCGACCTCGGACTTGAACTGGACCGCCGAGGGCTCCGCGTAGCGCGCCCGGAGGAGGGCACCGGCGCGGGACGCCGCGGCGTGGGCGACGCGCTCGAACGCCTGCACGCCCGGCCTTCTGCCACAGGGGTCGGGAGCTGGCAAACCCAGACCACGTCGGGTTGACATGCGGGGGGCCAAAAACTATCGTCCGCGGTTTCGCGGACGTCTGGACGGGTATCGAGCCCTTGGGCGGTCGCCAAGTTGGTAAGGCACCGGACTTTGGATCCGGCAGCGAAGGTTCGAGTCCTTCCCGCCCAGCTCGCGGGGAGCGTGCACGACCGAGTCGTGAAAGACGAGATCAAGATCTTCGCGGGCAACTCGAACCGCCCGCTCGCCGAGGCGATCTGCGGCTGCGTCGGCGTGCCGCTGTGTCGCGCCGAGATCGGCCGCTTCAGCGACGGCGAGGTGCAGGTCGAGATCACGCGACAACGTCCGCGGCGGCGACGTCTTCGTCATCCAGTCGACCTGCACGCCCACGAACGACAACCTGATGGAGCTGCTGCTGATGCTCGACGCGCTTCAAGCGCGCGTCGGCGAAGCGCATCACGGCGGTCATCCCGTACTACGGCTACGCCCGGCAGGATCGGAAGGTCGCGCCGCGGGTTCCGATCAGCGCCAAGCTCGTCGCCGATCTGATCACCACCGCCGGCGCCTCCCGCGTCCTGACGGTCGACCTCCACGCCGGGCAGATCCAGGGCTTCTTCAACGTCCCGGTCGACAACGTCTACGCCACCCCGGTGCTGCTGCAGTACCTGCGCGAGCGCCTCGGCGGGCGCGCCGGTCACGGTGATCGCGCCCGACGCCGGTGGCGTCGAGCGGGCGCGCGCGTTCGCCAAGCGGCTCGACGCGAACCTCGCCATCATCGACAAGCGCCGCGCCCGGCCCAACGAGGTCGCCGAGATGCAGATCATCGGCGACGTCGACGGGCGCGTGCGCCGTGATCGTCGACGACATCGTCGACACGGCCGGCACGCTCTGCACGGCGGCTGAGGCGGTCCGCGAGGCCGGTGCGCCACCTGGTGCTCGCGTGTCGCGACGCACGCGGTGCTGTCGGGACCCGCGCTCGACGCGACTCGCGGAGTCGAGCGTCGACGAGCTGGTCGTCACCGACACGATTCCGCTCCGACCGGAAGCCGCGACGCTCGGCCGACGACTGCACGTGCTGTCGGTGGCCCCGCTGCTCGGCGAGGCCATCCGGCGCACGCACGAAGAGGATTCGATCAGCTCGCTGTTCGTGTGAGGAACGATTGCCATGGAGACGGTCGAGATCACGATCGAGCGACGCGCGACGGGCGGCAAGGGTGCCGCGCGTAAGACTGCGTCGCACGGGCAAGGTGCCGGCCATCGCTCTACGGACCGAAGCGGAGCGTGACCTCGGTCACGGTGTCGGCGCTCGAATTCGAGCGCAAGCTCGCCCACCTCGAGGGCTCGCATCTGATCCGCCTCGTGGAGCGCCGGGGGCGAACGCCGACCTGAACGAGCGCATGGTCCTGCTCCGTGAGATGCAACTGCACCCGGTCACCGGCGCCGTGCTGCACGCCGACTTCTACGAGGTCGACCTGACCGAGCGGCTCGTGGTCACGGTGCCGCTGCACTTCATCGGGCAAGGCCGAAGGGCGTCGTCGACGGCGGCATCCTGCAGCCGATCCTGCGCGAGCTCGAGGTCGAGTGTCTGCCGACGGAGATTCCGGACTTCATCGAGGTCGACGTCTCCGGGCTCGGCATCCACGACGTCGTGCACGTCGCGGACCTCACGCTGCCGCGAGGGCGTGTCGTGGGCCGGTGAGCGGGCGTCAGGCGGTCGTCACGGTGCTGCCGCCGACGGTCGAGGTGAAGCCGACCGAGGGCGCCGAGGTTGCGGCCGAGGCGGCCACGCCCGAAGGCGCCGCGGCAGCCGCTCCCGCAGAGGGCGCGGCCGGCGCGAAGAAGGGCGGCGGTGAGGGCTGATCCGCGTGTGGGTGGTCGTGGGCCTGGGGAACCCGGGTCGGCGCTATCACGGGACGCGACACAACCTCGGGTTTCGCCGTGGTTGATCGTCTCGCCGACCGCTGGGGTGTGCGCGTGACGCGCCTGGCGCACCATGCTCTCCTCGCGCGTGTCGACCGAGAGCCGGAGCCCGTGCTCCTCGTCAAGCCCCAGACGTTCATGAACGATGCCGGTGACACGGTGTCGAGCCTGCGGCGCTTCTATCGTATCGACGCCGTCCACGGTCGTGACGGTGTACGACGATCTCGACCTCCCGTGCGGGCGTGTTCGTCTGCGGCAGGTCGGTGGCGCCGGAGGTCATCGCGGGATGACGTCCGTCCTCGAATGCCTCGGAAGCGAGGCGACGCCGCGGGTTCGCGTCGGGATCGGCCGCCCGCCGTCCGGCGTCGACGTCGCAGTCTGGGTCCTGTCCCGTCCCGGGGATGAAGAAGATACGGTACTGGCCGCGGCCTGCGATCGTGCGGCCGATGGCATCGAGTGTCTCGTGGCAGAGGGCGCCGAGCGCGCCATGAATCGCATCAACCAGAGGGAGAGCCGACATGGCGGATCGCCGCTATGAGACGCTGGTCCTGATCCATCCGGATCAGGGCGAGCCGGGCAGCAAAGAAGTCACGGCGCGCATCCGCACGCTGATCGAGGAGCAGGGCGGCACCGATCAGCCAGGTGCAGGAGTGGGGCCTGCGCGACCTCGTCGTATCTGACATCGCCAAGCAGCGTCGCGGCTTCTACGTCGCTGTTCGAGTACCGGGCATCGGCGAAGGCGCTGCAGGAGATCGAGCGCAACCTGCAGCCTGATGGACCCCGTACTGCGGTACGTGTCCGTTCGCCAGGCCGAGAACGCGCCGCCCGCGCCCCGGCGCGACACGTGCGGCGGCCCGAGCGCGAGGACGCCGAGGGCGACGTAGGGACGGTGGAGACCGAGGCGTTCGAAGAGGAGGGTTCCTAAGATGCCCAGGGATCGCGAGCGAGGCCCCGGGAGCGGTGGCGGCGGCGCCGGCGGCGGTGGGCGAGGCGGCCGCGCCGTCGTGGGATGGGCCGCCGCAAGGTCTGTCGCTTCTGCGCCGACAAGACCATGCTCATCGACTACAAGGACTCCCGCACGCTCGGGGGCTTCCTCTCCGAGCGCGGCAAGATCATTCCCGCGCCGCATCACCGGCAACTGCGCGCGGCACCAGCGCCGGCTGACGGTCGCGATCAAGCGCGCCCGGACGATGGCGCTGCTGCCGTACACCAGCCGTCTATCCCTGAGGAGAGCGAGCACATGGCCGTCGAGGTGATCCTCCGCGACGACGTCCCGAACCTGGGCAAGATCGGCGACGTCGTGCGCGTGAAGCCGGGCTACGCCCGCAACTTCCTCTATCCACGAGGTCTGGCCGTCGAGGCGAGCACGCAAGAACCTGCGCGTGCTCGAGCACCAGAAGCGCGTGATCGCGCGTCAAGGCGGAGCGCGAGCACAAGGCCGCGCAGGCCGAGGCCGGCAAGCTCGACGGTCTGGAGCTCGTGATCCGCAGGCGCGCGCCGGTGAAGAGGGCCGCCTGTTCGGGTCGGTCACGAACCTCGACGTCGAACGCCTGCTCGTCGAGAAGGGGCATCGCGGTCGACCGTCGGCGGATCGCCCTCGACGGAGCCGATCAAGCAGCTCGGGACGTTCCCGATCGTCGTGCAGGTCGGACGCGACGTCCGGGCGACCGTGCAGCTGACGGTCGAGGCCGAGCCGGAGTCGAGCGCCGTGGCGCGCCACGGGTAGGAGGTCACGACCCCATGCTCGGGCGCGCCGATTTCGAAGCGCGCGAGGCCGCGCTCCTCGCGCCGTAGGCGATGCGCAGCCGGCGCCACGCGCGGGCGCCGACATCCCGGAACCCGAGCACCCGTTCCGCATGGCGTTCCAGCGCGACCGGGACCGCATCATCCACTCGACGCGCGTTCCGGCGCCTCGAGTACAAGACGCAGGTCTTCGTCAACCACGAGGGCGACTACTACCGGACGCGCCTGACCCACACGATGGAGGCGGCGCAGATGACGCGCACCCTGGCGCGCGCCCTGCGGCCTGAACGAGGATCTGGCCGAGGCGGTGGCCCTGGCGCACGACCTGGGCCACACGCCGTTCGGTCATGCCGGCGAGCGGACGCTCGACCGCCTCATGGCAGCCCACGGCGGCTTCGAGCACAACGCGCCAGAGCCTGCGCATCGTCGATCGTGCTCGAGGAGCGCTACCCGCGGCTTTCGCGGTCTCAACCTCTCCTGGGAGGTGCGCGAGGGCATCGTCAAGCACTCGACGCGCTACGATCGCCCGCAGGTGCCGAGTTCGACGCCAGCCTGGCGCCGTGCCTCGAGGCGCAGATCGTCGATTTCGCCGACGAGATCGCCTACAACGCCCACGACATCGACGACGGCCTCAAGTCGGGGATGCTCGATCCGGACGAACTCGCGCACGGTGCCGCTCTGGGCCGACGCTCACGCCGAAGCGACGGCCATCGCGCCGAGGTGCGCCCGAGCACGATCCTGCGCTACCAGGCGGTCCGCCGGCTGATCGACGGATGGTGACCGACCTGGTCGACCGATCGCTCGAGGCGCGGCTCGCGAGCGAGGGCATCGACAGCCTCGCGGCGGTGCGTCGCGTGAAGCCGCGGTTGGTCGAGTTCTCCCCGGCGATGACGCGCGCGACACGCGCGAGCTCAAGGCGCTTCCTCTACGACCACCTCTACACGCACCACCGCGTGACGCGCATGACCCAGAAGGCCGATCGCATCATGACGCGCGCTGTTCGAGGTCTACATGGCCGAGCCGCGGCAGCTGCCGCCGCACGTGCTCGCCGCGCGCAGCGAGGTCGGCGAGCCCGTGCCGCGGGTGATCGCGGACTACATCGCCGGCATGACCGACCGCTTCGCCCTCGACGAGTACAAGAAGCTGTTCGATCCCTACGAGCGCGTCTGATCGGCCACGGCGGCCGCGAGGAGCTCCAGGTACGTCCGCGCGACGTGCGGCCATCCGAACTCGGCTTCCGCTACGGCGCGGGCGCGGACGCCCATCCGACGGAGCGCACCGGGGTCGAGGGCGAGTGCGCGCAGACCGTCGGCCAGTGCGATCGTATCCTCTGGCGGCACCAGTAGCCCCGTCTCGCCAACCCGGACGGCGTCGGGGATGCCGTCGACCGTCGATCCCAGCACGGGTATCCCGCTCGCCATCGCCTCGAGGACGACCAGCGGCAGTCCCTCCCAGCGCGAAGGACAGGCGAGGAAGAGCGCGTGGCGGTAGAGCGCCACCAGGTCGTCGCCGCTGGCCGGCCCGAGGAAGTGCACGCGATCGGTAATGCCGAGCCGCTGCGTTTGCGCCGCGAGCGCGCTCCGGTCCGGGCCCTCGCCGGCGAGCAGCAGGTCGATGCCCGGGAGCGACGGCAGCGCCAGTGCCCAGGCATCGAGCAGCACGTCGAGCGCCTTCTGGTGCGTGAGACGGCCGACGCTCAGCACGTACGGTCGCGAATGGGGAGCGGGTAGGGGGCGCGCGGCGAACCGATCGACGTCGACGCCGTTCGGGATGTAGGCGACGCGCGCCGCAGCTGCGGGTGCCATGGCGCGCGCCCGGGCCGCGAGCGAGGATGCGCAACCGACGACGCGTGCGGCCGTCTCGAATGCGCGTCGGATCGCTCGCGGATGCTGCTCGAGATCGGGCCCGGCCGTCTCGATGCTGAACACCAGTGGCCGCGTCCGCGAGAGCCCGATGGTGTAGGGCGCGTACGACGAGACGGCGAGCGACAGGATGACGTCGGCGTCCCAGCCCCGGAGCACGCGCCGCCCAGCCGCCAGGAGCCCCGGCAAGTGGAGCGCAAGGCGGAAGCCACGCTTCAACCGGTGGGTCCGCGTCGGCAGCAGGCGGAGCGGCAGGCGGAAGACCGGAACGACCGCGTCCGGCTCCGAGGCCCGCCGGGAGCCGCGGGCGAGGATGGCCACATGGTGGCCGGCCCCGCGGAACGCGGCCACCAGGCTCTCCGCCTTGCGCTCGATTCCCCCGAAGCCCCCCCACGTGGGGCAGAGCAGCATGATGCGCATCAGGAGGCCGGCAGCTCCTGTGTGAGGAACGTGAACAGCTCGGCCGCCACCACGCGATGGGCCAGCGGCGTGAAGTGTGGATCGTGCTCCTGCCGGAGCTTCACGTTCTCCTCGGCGAGGCTCCGCAGCAGCGGCCCCAGATTCAGGAACGCGAATCCGGAGCGCGCGGCCATCGCCGCCATGGCATCCTCCACGTCCGGCCGCTCCTGATCCAGGTTCACCACCACGACGCGCGACCCCGCGGAGCGCGCGTCTGCGACGAGACGATCGACCAGCGCTGCGGTGAGCGTCCACGCCGCGGAGCCGGGTGTCTCCTCCCGGGCACTGCGCGCGTCGAGGAGGCGCTGCCACGCCCAGCGAAACAGCAGCAGCGAATCGATCGTGGGGTGGGTTCTCGGCGGCGCCGTTGCGGCCACGACGTCTGGCCCAGGCACGGGCACGCCGCTCAGGGCGAGCGTCCCGTCGGCAGCCAGGACGAAGCGCGGCTTGGCGAAGAAGCGGAAGCTCTGGACGTTGCGGGTCAGGTGGAAGAACGCGAAGCCCAGCACGACCACATCGAGGTCGTAGTCGCGGCCGAGGGTTTCGTACCGAAGCAGCATCTGGTCGGTCCCGTATCCTCCGACGCCGAAGTTCAGGATGTCGGCGCCCGGCATGAGCTCCCCCAGAACGGCGCTGAACGTCTCCTGGTCTCCCACACCCGTCCCGAACGTCTGCGAGCAACCGAGGATGCCTATGCGAAGGCGGCCGACGGGCTTCGGCATGACGACCCGTGACTTTCCGCGCAATCCCTCACGACCGACGGTGACCGTCTCCCCATTCAGACCTCGCAGACGAGTCCGGGGACGCGGCCGCCAGCCGAGCAGGGGATCCGGCTGATTGAGGCGACGGTAGCGATGGCTCTGCGCCAACCAGCGAAGCCGGGCCTCGTCGTCCGGCGCGACGCCCACATGCGGGAGCGCGGCGCGCGTCGGGGCATCGGTCGTCCATCGCAAGTACGCCTCCAGCGCCCCGATGGTCAGGGCGAGCGTGACGAGGGCGAGTGCCGGCCCGCCGAGGCTCCGAACGAGACGCGGCAGCCGGGGCATCAGTCGACAGGGGCATGCAGTGCCGCCTTGCGGAACGATCGGGCGACGGTGCGCCAGTAGGCGAGCAGCGCGCGATGCCGCAGACGGCGGATGGCGGGTTCGAGGTCGGGGATCGCGAAGAGGTCGGCGAGCATCGAGCGCACCACGGTCGTGAGCCGCCGCCAGTCGGCGGCGACGGCCGCGTCGGCTTGGGATCCCACCGGCAGGAGAAGCCGGCACAGGCGGCGAAGGGTCCGGGGTTCGGTCAGGAGCCCCGGCCGGCGCCGAACCGCGTCGCGCAACCGGGAGAGTCCACTCGGACGATCGCCGACGCGATAGGCGTCGCATGCCCCGGCGAGGAGGGCACTCTCCTCCGCGTCCGGACGGAGTGCCCACACGTCATCGGGAACGGTGGGATCGGCGAAGAAGCGATCGAGCACCGCGAGCCGATTCGACAGCATGCGACTCCCGTCGTCGTGCATGCCACCACTGCGGATGCGATACTCGGCCACGGGGTGCTCGATGCTCACCCAGGGCACGCCGAGGCGGGCGACGCGGAGCCACAAATCCCAGTCCTCGAGCGCCGTCAGCGTCTCTTCGAACTCCCCGGCCCGAACGAGGGCGACCCGCCGGATCATCGCCGCATGGATGGGGAAGGACTCGCCGACGAGGAGTCGCGCGAGGGGATTGCCGGCCGGGCGCCACGATCCCTGCGGCAGCCGTGTGCCTCGCTCGTCGACGCAGTGCCACTGACCGACGACCACGGCGACCTCGGGCTGCTCGTCGATGACGGCGAGCAGGGCCTTCAGCGCGCCCGGAAGCAGACGGTCGTCGGCGTCGAGGAACATCACGGCCGCCCCGCGGGACGCGCGCAGGCCGACATTGCGCGCCGCGGGCAGTCCCTGGTTCGCCTGGCGGATGCAGCGGACGCCGGGGGCGAATCCCTCGGCCACGCGCCAGCCGTCGTCCGTGGACCCGTCATCGACCACGATCACCTCGAGCGCATCCGGCGCCAGCTCCTGCGCGAGCGCGCTCTCGATGGCAGCCCCGACCCACGCCCGCTGCTCGAAGAGCGGGATGATCACGCTCACGCGAGGAACGCTGCTCATGATCCCGAGGCTCGTTCGAAGCGGAGCAGCAGGCCGTTGCCTTCGGCGAGACGCGCCGCGCGACGTCGCCCGCCGATCGTCGCTCGCAGGCGCGTCCACCACATTGGCAGCAGGGCCCGCCCGACTGCCCCCCGCGACCGCCAGCGCAACCTGCCGACGAGCCCGGCGAGCGACGGGTCCGCGAAGGCGGCGCCCGTGGCGTGGCGCAGTGCCGCGCCCAGCCGTGGCGCCTGCGCCGCCATGATCGTTCCCGTCTGGTAACCGAGCGGGAGGATCGCGCGGAGAAATCCGGCCAGGGTGGCCGAGTCCGTCACCAGGTCGGGGCGTTCGCGGACCGCCTCGCAGAACCATGCGGCACCCTTGGTACGGTCTCCCACCCGGTAGAAGTCGGCCGCTGCGCGGAGTCGCGCGTTGGCGTACGCGGCGGGGCGCAGTGCCGCGATCGTCGGCGGCAGGTCGGGAGCCGCGAAGAGCTTGTCCAGGACGCGGAGCGTGTCGTCGGCCATTCCCTGCGGCTCCTGGTGCATCGCGTCCGGTCGCACACGATAGTCGGCGAGGGCACGGTCGACGCAGGCCCAGCGTACGCCGACGCGGGCCAGCCGTATCCACATGTCCCAGTCGGCCGCGGGCCCGAGTGCCTCGTCGAAGCCGCCGAGGGCGTCGATCGGCTCACGTCGCGCGAGCGGCGAGTGGGGTGCCGTCAGGTTGGCGAGCGCGAGTGCCGGCAGGACGTCGCCGTCGAGTCGCTGCCATCCGCGTTGCGGCAGGGGCGTGCCCTGCTCGTCGATGCACTGGACGCCACTGTAGACGACGCCGACGTCCGGGCGCGCGTCCAGCACCGCCAGCTGCAGCTCGAGCTTCGCGGGCGCGATGCGATCGTCGGCGTCGAGGAACATCAACACCGGTGCGCGGGCGGCACGAATCCCGGCATTGCGAGCCGCGGCGAGACCGCGATTCCCCTGCCGCAGAACCCGTACCCGGTCGTCCAGCGCCGCCGCGACGGCGCCTCCGCCGTCCGACGAGCCGTCATCGACCACCACGATCTCGACCGCCGCCCTCGGAACCGTCTGCGCGAGGACGCTCGCGATCGCCTCGCCGATCCACGCGCGCTGATTGTAGAGCGGGATCACCACGCTCACGCGAGGATCGATCGACGCCATCAGCCGAGATAGCCGAGCGAGCGCAGCCGATCGGCGATCACGGCCTCGTCGGCGTCCGACCCCCACTCGCCGGCGAGCGGCGCAGGGGCCTCCGACTGTTCCGTGTAGGCCACCGGGTGGGTCGCCATCCACGCCGGGTCGAGGAGGTCGGCGAGGACTGGCCCCTCCATGTCCCGCGGTACGGGAACGCCGAGCAGATGGAGTGCCGTCGGGGCGATGGCCTCGATCGGGTAGCGTTGCCGCTCACCCAGCGCGGCGGCAGGCGGTCCGGCAAGCACGTACAGGCCATCGGAATCGTGCGCGCCGGAGTGGCCGTTGAAGGCCGTGCTCTCGTAGGTTTCGATGGTCGACGTGGCCTTCAGATCGGCCCGCATCGCCTGCAGGCTCACCGCGAAGTCGGCGTTGGTCTGGACGACCACATCGGGCGCCTCACGGACGAACGGTCCGTGATAGAGGTCCTCCCGTCGCCAGACACCGCGGAAGACGGAGCGGCCGTCGTCATCGCGGAGCTCGCGGAGCCCGTCGACGATCCATTGGCGGACCGCCTCGTACTCCGCGCCCGGCTCGACGCAGCCGAGTGGGTACCGCCCGCGCGCATGCACCCAGACACCCGCCTCGCTCGGGCTGTCCATCGGCTCGCACCAGGCGCGCGTGCGGGCGCGGTTCAGCATGATGTGCTCGTCGCTGTCGTAGCGCGCGCGCAGGGAGGCCGGGAGCCACTTGCGCACCACGCGGCGGCGGAGCGGCCAGAACGCGCGCCGCGCGAGCAGGCCCTGGTCGACGAGCCACCGGTTGATGCGCACCAGTCGCCGCGGCGCCGGTCCGAAGCCGTGGTCGGAGACGACGAGAACGGTCGCGTCCGGTCCGGCTGCGCGCACCAGGCGCCCGAGTGCGGCGTCGAGGGCGTCGTACACGCGACGCACGGCGGCGATCAGAGGCGGATCGCCACGACCGTCCTCGGCTTCGGGCCAGAAGAAGTGCTGCACGCGGTCGGCTCCGTAGAAGACCACGGACAGCAGATCCCATGGTCGCCCCGTCATGAGCCGCTCGGTCGCGGCCGCACGCAGCGTGGTCTGTTCCTCGAGCGCCGTCGCATATGCGAGCGAACGCTCGAGGTAGTTGGGACTGCCGGGCGTGAGTCCCCGCGGCACCTCGACATCGATCCGATAGTCGCCCAGCTCGGCTGCGACCTCGGGTGGCTCGGTGAAGTGGGTCTCCCCGGGCGGCGTCAGCATGCAGCCGACGATGAAGCCATTCACGGGCCGAAGCGGATAGGACGGCGGGACGTTGATCACGCCGACCTGCCGGTTTGCTCGGCCCGCGATGTCCCACATCGTGGCGCTGCGGAGGTCGCCCGCATTGGCGATGCCTCGGGACTCGTAGCGGTCGTTGGCGAGGCGGCGGAAGGCGAAGATGCCGTGTGCGCCCGGGTTCTTGCCGGTCATGAACGACGCCCAGGCGGGCAGGGTGATGGCGGGCACGGTCGAGCGGAGGGGGCCCCAGCTCCCACGGGCCATGAGTGCCTGCAGGTTGGGCAGCCGTCCGGCGTCCACCCACGGTTGGAAGAGTCGCCACGTGGCGCCGTCGAGGCCGACGATCAGGACCTTCGCCACAGGCCTTCTTAACGGGCAGGCCCAGGGGCTTCAACACGCCGACTTGAATCGACGGCCCCCCGGTGGTGTCAACCGATGGCGGGGCGGACGCCTTGGTTCAGGGTAGGAATGCGACGGTGACCGCCAGTCGAGGGGCCGTGCGAACCGAGCAGGGGTACGAGGCACTCTATCGGGCTCACCATGCTCGGATCGTAAGCCTCTGCCGGCTGCTGCTCCGCAACCGCGAGGAGGCCGAGGACGCCTCCCAAGAGGTCTTCATCATTCTCCTGCGCGAATGGGAGTCGCCCGAGCGACCGATGGCCTGGGGTCCCTGGCTGACCCGGGTGACGGTCAACACCTGCCGTCGCCGACGCCGGTCCCGCTGGTGGCAGTGGTGGCAGGGGGCGACCGACGCCTTCGACGGCGATCGGCTGCCGGCGATCGGGACGGCGGAGGAGGGGGCGATGAGCCGCGAGCAACGGGCGCGCCTCGTCGCGGCCTTCGACAGTCTGTCCGCCCGACAGCGGGAGATCTTCGCGCTTCGCCACGTCGAGGGCTGGTCGACACAGGACGTCGCCGACGAGCTCGGCCTCAGCACCGGCTCCGTCAAGCGTCACCTGTTCCGGGCCAATCGGGCGTTCCGCAGGGCCCTGGGAGATCGTCCATGAATCACTGTCCGAACGACCGACGACTGTTCGATCTGATCGAGGGCGGGGGGCGTGCGCAGGATCGCATTCACCTCGCCCGCTGCGCCCCGTGCGCGGATCGGCATCGACAGATGCTCCGCGTGAACCGACTCGCCGCGCGCGCGCTGGCGGACGGCCCGCTACCGGTATCGGCGCCGCGAATGCCACGCACGGCGGCGCTCCTGATTCCCCTGGCGGCCGCGGCGCTGCTCGCCGTTGCCTGGTTGGGCCCGTGGAACGCGGGAGTCGGTGAGCACGATCCAGCGAGCGAAACCATCGTCGCGTCGTTGTCCTTGGAGAACGTCGGAAGCGCCTTGTTCGGCGGCGACCGTGCCGAGGCCACGGAAACGACGCCCGACTCGGACAGCGCCTACCTGGTCGCCGCGCTCCAGGGGGAGTGGCCGTGCGAGCGCACCGAGACGGCCATGGATCCGCGCTGCTACTGAGAGGAGAGAGACGCACATGCGATCAACCATCATGATCTGCGGGGCCGTGCTGGTGGCCGTGCTGCTCGCGCCGATGGCCGGCGCGCAGCCCCGCGGCTTCTTCATGCCGGCGCCCGGAGCCGGGTCCGGGCCCGGCGGCGAGGGCGATGCCACGATGATGTTCCCGATGCTGCTGCGGCGGCTCGGACTCACGCCTGACCAGAGCCGTCAGGTTCGTGACATCATGGAAAAGCACCGGCCGAAGTTCCAGGCGCTGTTCACCCAGGTGCGCGCCGCGAACGAAGCCATGGCGTCGCGGCTGTTCTCGCCGGGCCCGGTCACCGCGGCGGAGCTCGATCCGAGCATTCGCCAGGTCGCCTCGCTGCGCGAGCAGCTGGTGCGCGAAGGTGCCAACGTGGCGCTCGAGATGCGCACCGTGCTGACGCCCGAACAGCTCGCGAAGGCGGCCGACATCCGCCAGAAGCTCGAGGCGCTGCACACGCAGATGAAGCAGCTCCTGGGCGACCCGATGTCCGAACCACTACCGCCACCAGCACCCTAGATGTAGCGGCCAGGCACGTTGTTCACATCCGGGGCCTCCTGGAGCAAAGAGTTCGTACCCCTACGAGCCTTCGCCCAGGAGGAGGATCCCGGATGCAAGTCCATCGTAACGCAAAGACGACCCCGAAGGGCAGAGCCCTGATCATCCAGCGGACCGAGGCGGACGGCTGGACGGTGGCGCGCACGGCGGCCGCCTTCGGCGTCAGCTGCCGCACGGTGTGGAAGTGGCGCGCGCGCTATCGCGGGGGCGGGGCGGCGAGTCTGCTCGATCGCCGGTCGCGGCCGGGCCGGATTCGGCATCGGACGCCGCCGCGCCAAGAGCACGCGATCGTGGCGTTGCGGGCCCAGCGGCTGGCGGGCGCGGCGATCGCGCGCCGCCTCAAGATGCCGCGCTCCACGGTCGGGGCGGTGCTGCGCCGGGCAGGCTTGGGCCGCCTGCCGCCGGCGGTGCCCCCGCCGCCGATCGTGCGCTATGAGCGGGCCCGGCCGGGCGAGCTCGTGCACGTCGACATCAAGTCATTGGTGCGCATTGAGCGGGTAGGCCATCGCATCCACGGCGACCGGCGCACCCGCGTCAGTGGCGCCGGGTGGGAGCACGTCCATGTGTGCATCGACGATGCGAGTCGGGTGGCCTACGTCGAGGTGCTCCGGACGCTGCACCACCCGGACGCCGTGGGCTTTCTCGAACGCGCGCTGGCGTGGTTTGCGACGCACGGCGTGCACGTCGAACGCGTCATGACCGACAACGGGTCTGCCTACGTGTCCCGGGCCTTTGCGGCGCTGTGTGCCCGGGCGGGGCTGCGCCATCTGCGCACCCGCCCCTACACGCCCCGGACGAACGGCAAAGCCGAGCGCTTCATCCAGACGCTGCTGCGCGAATGGGCGTACCGCCGCGCGTACCCCACGTCTCGGCGGCGGCAACGTGCGCTCGCACGCTGGCTCCGCTACTACAATCAGCAGCGCCCCCACACGAGCTTGAACTACTGCGCTCCGATCACCCGGCCCCAGCAGGCCTCGGCATGAACAACGTACCTAGCCTCGACACCTAGAGCGCCGCTCCCATCCGGCGCTCCGGCTTCAATCACGTTATGTCCAACCTTGCCGGGGGGCGGCGTGGGCCATTCTGGCGCCCTAGGGCAAGGTTGACATAACGTGTCTTATCGGACGTTGCCCCACCGGCGGCCTGGGCCCGGGATCGGCTCGGGACGTCCACTGTTACGACTGGGGCGTCTCGGGTGGCGGGAGCTTCGATCGCAGGAAGGCCTGCATCTCGGCGTCGGGCGCCTCGCCGAGGAGCGTACGGTAGATGTCCTGGGCGGCGGTCGCCTGGCCCGAGGCCTCCTGGAGGCGCGCGGCCCCGAGCAGCGAGTCGATGCGATACGGACCCTTGATCGCCCCAGCCTCGGCGTAGGCCGCGAGCGCCGCCGATGCGGCACCGCTGCTGGCCTCCTGCGCGTGTCCGAGCCCGTTCAGAGCCTCCTGCCGCAGGTACTCGGCGGGCGGGCCCGCCGCGATGAACTCCTGGTACGCCACGATGGCCCCCGGAAGATCCTTCGAACGAATCAGCGCATGGCCACGGTAGAGGTTCGCGAGACGGCCGAACGGCGTGCGGCCGTACTCCTGCGCCAGCGCCGCAAACGCCGTGGCAGCATCCGGGTAGCGACCGGCGTCGAACGCGGCGTGCGCGGACTGGAAGGCCGCGGCGGCCGCGTCGTCCCGGGTCGCCTGCAATCGACCGAAGGCCAACACGACGAGGGCGATCACGACGGCGGTCACGCCCGCGGTGATCAGTGTCCGCTGGTGCTTCTCCGCCCAGCCGACGGCTTCACCGGCGACGTGATGGAATTCGTCCGGCCGGCGGAGCGACTTGCGCGTCATCCGCGGCTTCTTGGCGTGCTCGGTCACCCTTGCGCCCTCACATCTTGTACTTGAAGTCGTCGGGCGACATCTTCTCGAGGATCTCGGCCCACTTGTCGCGCGACACGTTGGAGAGGTCCTGCTCCTTCCCCTCCTCCATCTGCTGCAGCACGCTCGACGCCTCGAGCACCTTCTTCGCGACGTAGATCGGGCTCTTGGTGCGCAGCGCCAGGCTGATGGCGTCGGACGGGCGCGCGTCGATCGTGCAGCTGCTCGCTCGCCGATGCGCAGGTAGATCAGCGCGAAGTACGTGTTCTCCTTCAGGTCGGTGACCTCGACCCACTCGACGGTGGCGCCGAGCTCGCTCGAGCACGGTGCGCAGCAGGTCGTGCGTCATCGGCCGGGCCATCTTGATGCCCTCGAGCTCGGTCGCCATGGCCGTCGCCTCGAGCAGCCCGATCCAGATCGGCAGGTTCAGCTTGTTGTCGGGATCGCGCAGGATGACGATCGGCGTCTTGGTGACCGGGTCGAGCGTGAGCCCGCCGACGCTCATCAGGATGAAATTCTCGCGGCTCATCGCATCCCCTCTCTGGCCCCTGCCGCGCGCATTGTGAAACAGGCTCCCGGGGAGGTCAATCGCCGTCTCAGGCGGTGACCAGGCGGTCGATCGACGCGGTAGAGCTGGTTCAGGTTGCGGCATTCCTCGACGAACGTGCAGTACGGCGCGTAGCGGTCCATCTCGCTGTCGCCGAAGCCCCAGGTCATGCGGTTCTCGGGGTTGAGCCAGATCACCTGCTTGGCGCGCTGCTGGACCTCCTTCAGCACCCACTCGTGCGGCAGGTTGTAGTTGTTGCGCGCGTCGCCGAGGATGATCACCGTGGTCCGCTTGTTCACCGCCGCGAGGTGGTCGCGGTGGAACGTCTTGAAGGCGCGGCCGAAGTCGGAGTGCGCGTAGACGTTGATGACGTTGCCGTGCAGCGCCTGCTCGATGGCCTCGTTGATGTCGTGCTCCTCGAACAGCTGCGTGATCTCGCCGATGTCGCGCGACGAAGATGAAGCTCCGCACCTTCGAGTAGAGATCCTGCAGCGAGTAGACGAACTGCAGCATGAAGCGCGAGACGTTGCGCACCGAGTCGGAGACGTCGCACAGCACCATCACCTGCGGCTTGTCCTTGCGCTTGCGGTCGAACAGGATGTGGAACGGCACGCCGCCGTACTGCAGGTTCTTGCGCAGCGTGTCGCTCGAGTCGAACTTGCCGCGCTTGCGCGCGCCGGCGGCGGATCGACGACGACGTTCTTGAGCCGCTGCGCGAGCTTGCGTCACCGCCTCCTGCATGCGCCGGATCTCGTCCTCGGTGAGGTAGTAGAAGCTCTTCTCGGCGAGCGCCTGCAAGCCGCTGCTGCTCGCGCCGGCTGACGTCCTGCTGCTCGAGCTCGCCGCGCACCGAGCGCCTTGATCATCTCGGGCAGGTCCTGCAGGCGCCGGTCGACGATACGCGCTCGCAGCTGCTGGCGCCGCGTCGGGCTCCGCCGCCGGCGAGCTGCGCGCCTGCAGCCGCGTCGAGCTCGCCGCGCGAGGCCGCCGAGCCCGAGCGCCTGCGCCATCGCGTGGCTGAAGCGCCCCTCCTGGAACCCGTGCTGGATCTCGCTGACGTTCGCCCGCTCGGCGGCCTCGCGCAGCATCCGCTCGAGGCGTGCCCGTGTCGGCCTGCAGGAGCGCGCTGCGCGAGCTCCGAGAGCTCGATGCCCTGCTCTTCCAGCGACGCTCCAGAGCTCGTCCAGCATGCGCTGGAACTCCGGCCCGCTGAGCTGCATCGCGTCCTGCGTCGCCGCGGTGACGGCGTCGATCGCCTCGGCCGACGCCGGAGAAGAACAGGTCGAAGAGCTCGTCGAAGGTCGGCAGGTCGACGGTGCGCTTCACCATCGTGGCGCGCAGCGCGGCCTGGACGGCCTCGCGGTCGCCGAGGCCGACGACGTCCGAGCGCGCGGAACGTGTCCATGCTCTCGGCGATCGACACGCGCACGCCGTTGCGGCGCAGGAGCGTCGGAGAACTCGACGATCTTGGCGTCCATGAGGGCCGCCGCGACCTAGTGGAGCAGGTCCTTGTCGCTGGCCGGCGGCGTGGCCGTGCGCAGCTTGGCCCGCTGCAGCTCGACGTAGGCCTTCAGCTCGTCCTGCGCCTTGCGGATGTCGCCCTCGTACTTGAGGATGGTCGTCAGCGTGTCGCTGCACCAGCTGCTCGTCGAGGCCTGTCGACGTTGAGCAGCGTCAGCGCCCGCGCCCAGTCGAGCGTCTCGCTGATGCTCGGCGACCTTCTTCAGGTCGAGCTTGCGGATGCGCTGGACGACCGACGACGACCTCGCCCGCCAGCTGCTCGCCGACGCCCGGCACCTTGAGGCGGACGATCTCGAGCTCCTGCGCCTTGTCGGGGAAGTCGATGTAGAGGTGCAGGCAGCGCCGCTTGAGCGCGTCCGACATCTCGCGGGCGTTGTTGCTGGTGAGGACGACGAGCGGGATGTGGCGTGGCCTTCAGCGTGCCGAGCTCGGGCACGCTGACCTGGAAGTCGGTCAGCACCTCGAGCAGGAAGGCCTCGAACTCGGTGTCGGACTTGTCGATCTCGTCGATCAGCAGCACCGCCGGCTGCTCGGCGACGTGATCGCCCGCAGCAGCGGTCGCGGCAGGATGAAGCGGTCGGAGAAGAAGACGTCGTCCTCGCTGGCGATGCGGTCGACGGCCTCGCGCAGCGACGCGCGCGCCGCCGATCACCTCGCCGATCTTGTCCTTGAGGATCTGGGTGTAGAGGAGCTGCTTGGCGTACTCCCACTCGTAGAGCGCCTTGGCCTCGTCGAGGCCCTCGTAGCACTGCAGGCGGATCAGCTCGTGGCCGAGCGCGCGCGGCGAGCACCTTGGCGAGCTCGGTCTTGCCGACGCCGGCCGGCCCTTCGACCAGGATCGGCTTCTCCAGGCGGCTCGCCAGGTAGACCACCGTCGCGATCGTGCGGTTGCGATGTACTGCTGGCCGCCGAAACGCGGTGATGACGTCGTCGATCGAGGAAAACATCGTCGGCGGAAGGCCTAACACGCGGGTATGCCCGTGACAAACTCGCAGCGCGCATGCGCAACGCCGTCACCAGGCCAGCCAGACCTCGTCGTAGCGCGCTGGGCGCAGGGGGTGCAGGTGGTAGTCACGCACGCGGGGATTGCGCACCGCCACCCCGGTGGGATGGAACAGTGGCACCCAGGGGGCCTCCCGCAGGATGCGGGTCTCCGCCGCGCGGAAGAGATGCAGACGACGATCGGCCACCGGCAGCGGTTCCGCCAGGTCGAGGATGCGATCGACGCGGCGACTGGCGAAGAAGGTGTTGTTGTTCACGCCCCGGCTCCGGCTGTGCAGCAGGACCGTGAGGAAGTTGGACGGATCGGGGAAGTCGGCCTCCCATCCGAGGAGAAAGAGCGGGACCATGCCCGGATTGCGGAGTGCCTCGATGAGCGCCGGGAAGTCGACCGGCTTGATCGCGAGCGCCACGTCGATTCGCCGGAGGTCCTGCTGGATCGACTGCGCGAGTCGCAGCGTTCCGTCGTCGCGCGTCGCCCACAGCGTGGTGGCGAAGCCCGAGCCGAACCCCGCCGCGGCGAGGCGCGCGCGTGCCGCTGCCGGGTCGTACGGATAGGGGTCCAGCCCGGCGTTGAAGCCCGGCATGTCCGGCGGCAACACCGTCGTCGCGACGACGCCCCGCCCGTCGATCAGCTGGACGAGTCGTCGCTTGTCGACCGCGAGGTTCAGGGCCTGGCGCACGGCCACCGTGTCGAACGGCGGCATCTCGCAGTTGAGGCCCAGATACTGCGTGCGGAGGGTGGTCCGTTCCAGCAGGAGCTTCCGGTACCGCGGATCGGCGATCACGCGCGGAAACTCCGCCGAGGGGATGCCCGAGATGTCGACCTCCCCCGCCTGGTACTTGAACCAGGCGAGTTGATCGCTGACCCCGATCGTCACGTCGATGCCGTCGAGATACGGCCGTCCGTCGAGCCACGAATGCGGGTTCCGCTCGAGACGGATGCGCTGCCCGTAGGTCCACTCGACGAGGCGGAACGGGCCGGTGCCGACCGGATGGCGGACGAAGGCCTCGTCCCCGTCGCGCTCGGCCGCCTCGCGATCGACGACGGCGGCGAAGGGCATCGCCAGCTTGTGGAGAAACAGCGGATCGAAGTGCTCCAGCTCGATCTCCAGGACGTCGGGCGCCGGCGTGTGGAGACCCGCGACGGTCGCCGCCCGGCCGGCGACGTACGCCTCCGCCCCGGCGATGCCCGAGAGGAACTCGGCACCGGGTGAGCGCAGGCTCGGGCGCAGCGTCCGCTCGAGCGAGTAGCGGACGTCCTCGGCGGTGAGCGGGCGGCCCGAGCTGAACCGCACGCCCGCCCGGAGCTGGAAGCGCCAGCGCCGTCCATCGTCGCTCACGGTCCACGACGCCGCCAGCTTCGGCACGATCGCCGTGCCGTCGTCGTAGTCGACGAGGGTGTCGAAGAGCATGGCCTCGAACGACCAGGAGACGACGTCGTAGCCCTTGGCGGGGTCGAGCGTCCGCGGGTCCTCGGCCATCCCGAGCCGGATCACGCCGCCGGGCCGCGGTGGCCCTCCCCCCTCGGCGTCGCCCGGCGGCGGCGGATCGAGCGGGACACTGCAGCCGGCCAGCAGCAGCGCCAGCAGGGCGAGCGCACGGCTCACGTCTTCCGCGTCCCCAGGAGGTCGACGAGACCGTAGCCGATCAGATTGAAGCCGACGACCGTCAGGGAGATCGCCAGTCCCGGGACCACGACGAGCCACGGCGCGACGGCGAAGTACGTCTGCGCCTCGCTGATCATCCGGCCCCAGGACGGCGTCGGGAGCGGGACGCCGAGTCCGAGGTAGCTGAGTCCCGCATCGATGCCGATGGCGCCCGACATCCCGAGCGCCGCCAGCACCAGTACACCCGGCAGGACGCCCGGGAGCAGATGGCGGACGACGATGCGCTCGTGCGACGCGCCGAGGGCGCGCGCGGCGGCGACGTAGTCGCGCTCGCGGAGGGAGAGCACCTCGCCGCGCACGGTGCGCGCGAAGGTCGTCCATCCGATGATGCCGATGACGGCGGGAATGGTGAGCAGCGACGGCGGGAAGACCGTGGCCAGGACGATGAGCAGCAGCAGGCTCGGCATCGTCAGCAGGAGGTCCACGACCCACATGAGCCCCGCATCCACCCAGCCGCCGAAGTATCCGGCGGCGAGCCCGACGGCGACGCCGATCGTCAAGCTCACCAGCATCGCGAGCCCCCCGACGACGAGCGACGTCCGCGCGCCGAAGACGATGCGAGCCCACACGTCGCGACCGAGCGTGTCGGTGCCGAGGAGATGTGCCGCGCTGGGTGGCAGCGGGCCCGTGTAGGGCTCCACCACCGTGGCGTTCGGATCGTACGACGTGAGCCACGGCGCCAGCAGCGCGAGCACGATCACACCGCTGACGAGAAGGCCGCCGGCGGCGAGCAGCGCGCTCCGCCGGCGTGGCTGCCCCCGCGGCGGCTCAGCCATGTTGGACCCGGGGATCGATCGCCCCGTAGAGCAGATCGACGACGAGGTTGCATGCCAGGACGAGCACCGCCGAAAAGAGGACCGTGCCCGCTACCAGCGGGACGTCGAGCGCGAAGACGGCCTGGACCGCGAGACGGCCGAGTCCGGGCCAGTTGAACACGGTCTCCGTGAGGACGACCCCGCTCATCAGGCCCGCGAGGTCCAGGCCGAGAAGCGTGACGATCGGGATCAGCGCGTTACGAAGCGCGTGCCGGAGATAGAGGCGTACCGGACCGACACCCTTCGCGCGTGCGGTGCGAACGTAGTCCGCGGCGAGCGTGGCACCGACGTTGGCGTGGACGAAGCGGGCGTAGAAGAAGAACTCGACGATCGCGAGCGTCGCCGCCGGGAGGACCAGATGGGCGACGGTGCCGTAGCCGCCGAGCGGGAGCAGACGCCATCGCGCGCTGAACAGGTAGATCAGCAGGTTGCCGACGAAGAACGCCGGGATCGAGAGCCCGACGAGGGTCGCGAGGAGGACGCCCAGGTCCGCCGCCGAACCCCGGCGCGCCGCGGTGAACAGCCCGGTCACCAGCCCGAGCCCGAACCCGATGCCGAGGCTGGTGAGGGCGAGCAGCGCCGTCGCGGGGATGCGTTGTGCAATGACGTCGGCCACCGGACGCCCGGTCACGTACGATCGGCCGAGGTCGCCGCGCAGGACCTGCGCGACGTAGCGCCCGAATTGCACGGGGAGCGGATCGTCGAGGCCGAGGTCCTGCCGGATGGCTGCGAGCGTCGCGGGATCGGCCTTCGGGCCGGCGATCGACACGGCGGGATCCGCAGGAATCACGCGGACGAGCAGGAAGAGGATGAGCGTCGTGCCGAGGAGCGTGCTCAGGGCGCGAAGGACGCGACGGAGCAGGTACGCTCCCATCCCCGTCACTCGCCCCGCCACGGCGCCGGAGGATACCGGATCGCCCGGCGCCGCGCCACGCGAACGCGCGTGGTTCAGCGTGCGTCGGCTGTCGCCGCCGCGCGGGGCTGGATGAGCTGGTCCAAGCGCTCGTACAGGTCCAGGATGTGCCGCGTGTTCGCCGCGAGGTCGCCGCGGCCGACGCGCGATGCGGACCGGACCTGGAGCACGGAGCCGCCCGCCGGGTCGGCCTCGACCCACACGGTCAGGTCGTGGCGATGACCGAGCACGCGCGTGCGCACGACGGCGCGCAGCCAGTGCGTGTGGGGGTGCCGATCCCGGATCCGGCTGCGCGGCAGCGCGCGCACCGCCTCCTCGACCCGCGCGAACAGCGCCTCCGGTCCGAGGTCGGGATACCGTCGGGGGCGCAGCTCGGGGAACGGCGACGTGTCGCTCGTCTCGGCGACGTTCGTGCTGAGGTACGTCCGCAGACGGGCGCCGACCCCGGGAGGACCGAGCAGCCGCGCCTCGTTGCCCATGAGCGAGCTGACCAGGGCACCCACCGTCATCACCGCTACGAGCGCCAGCGCCCGGACGATCCAGCGCATGGACTAGCTGCCGCCGCGCTCGAGCGCGCGCTGGGTGAACAGGTCGTCGGCGAGCTTCTGGTTGAGCTGCACGTCGCTGATCGTGATCGCGGTCTTCGTGCCCTTGGCGGGCGTTTCGACCAGGACGTCATGCGCGACCGGGATCGTGCCCTCGTTGCGGATGTCGCGCTGTCCGATCCGCTTGGTGGGCGCCGCATCGTCCTCCCAGAACTCGATGCGGCGATAGACGAGGTCGTCCTTCCCCAGCCACACGACGACCTTCTTGTAGCCGATGTCGTCGCGCTGCGGCGTCTGCTCGATGACGTAGCTCGGAACGCCGTCGACGGTCTCTTCGCCGCGAAGGGTTGCGTGCGCGTCGGCGTCGGTCCAGTCGGGCATGTCGGTCAGCAGGTCGAGGTCGCGGTAGCTCAGGTCGGTTCCCACGAAGCTCTCGTTGCGATTGCGGGCCGTGATCTGTCGCACCCGTTGCAGCTCCGGCAAATAGAGCCACTGATCCGCGGGAGCACCCCGGTGGGTAAAGGCGAGGAAGCCGGTGCCCTTCACCTCGGCCGGCGCCGAGAAGAAGACGATCGACTTCTGCTCGCCGGCGCCTTCCTTGCGTTCGAACAGCTCGAGCTCGCGCACGCGCTCGCCGCCGCGCCCCGTGATGACGAGCTTCATGCGCTGGTGTCGGTCGTCCCAGCGACGGGTCGTGTCGTTCAGCTGCTTCGCCCGGTCGAGGATGTCGCGTGCCGTCTCGGCTGCGGCCACGCTCGCGATGCAGAGGGCCCCGACCAACACGACGGATGCGATTCCCCGACGCATGGACCCCCCATAGCACATCTCCGGTCAGGCTCGACGGCGATCCGCCGGCGGCGAGGCGCCGCCGGCCCCGCGCCCGGTCTGGTCGTGGCGCTGCAGCCAGGAGAGCCCGCGCGCGGCGTACTCCAGTCCCGCGAGGCTGGTCACCGCCCCGGCAGCCATGAACAGGCCATTGGTCAGCATGACGGGGACCGAGCTCGGGCGGACGAGGCTCACGAGCACCGCCGTCACGGCGCTCAGCTGGAGGAAGGTGCTGAGCTTGCCGGCGATGCTGGGCCGCACCTCCATCGTCTCCTGGGTGAGCATGAACAGCAGGAAGTAGCCGAGGACGAGCATCGCATCCCGCGACAGGACGATCACCGTCAACCAGCGCGGAACGTGGTGCATGAACCCGAGCGCGATGAAGGCCGAGACGAGGAGCAGCTTGTCGGCCGCGGGATCGAGATAGGCCCCGAGCGTGGTCTTCGTGTGCGTGAGCCGCGCGATGGCACCGTCGAGCGCGTCGGTGACACCGGCCGCGACGAAGACCGCCAAGGCCTCGGTGTAGCGCAGATCCTCGAGCAGGATCAGGAACGCCGGTACCATCGCGAGGCGGGCGAGGGTCAGCAGGTTCGGAATCGTGAAGACGGTCAGCACGGGCCGACCACGGCGGGCGCCAGGCGCTTGCGCAGCTGCCCAGCGATCTTCGGTGGCACCAGGGCGGTCACCGTCACGGCCCCGTCGCGCCAGTACTCCTCGACGATGCGCCCGGTCCGACGCAGCCAGGCGAGGACGTCGCCCCGCTCCGGCGGGACCTCGCAGCGGACCCGCTCCAGCCCAGCGCTCAGCCGGGCCTCGATCGCCTCGAGCAAGGCGGGGAGCCCCGCACCGGTACGTGCCGCGATCGCGATTCCGGCGGCGCCGGGCGGGACCGCGCGCGCCCCCGCGGGCAGCAGATCGCTCTTGTTGAGGACGAGCAGCCGCGGCCGCCCCTCTGCCCCGAGCTCGCTCAGCACGTCCTCGACGACGCGCACGTGCTCCGGCCAGCTGGGGTTGCGCCACGTCGACCACGTGCAGCAGGAGGTCGGCGGCGCGCACCTCCTCCAGCGTGCTCTTGAACGCCTCCACGAGCTGGTGCGGCAGCTTGTGGATGAACCCGACCGTGTCGGCGAGGAGTATCGTCTGCCCGTCGCGGCAGCCGCAGGCGACGCACCGTCGGATCGAGGGTGGCGAAGAGCCGGTCCTCGACCAGGACGCCGGCATGCGTGAGCGCGTTCATCAGCGTCGACTTGCCCGCGTTGGTGTAGCCGACGAGGGCGATGGTGGGGAACGGCACCGTGCGCCGCTCGTCCCGATGCAGCCGTCGCGTGCGCGAGACGTCCTGGAGGCGCTGGCGCAGCTGCGCGACGCGCTCGCGGATGCGCCGCCGGTCGACCTCGAGCTGCGTCTCGCCCGGGCCACGGGTGCCGACGCCACCACGGATGCGCGACAGGTGCGTCCACGCGCGCGTCAGGCGCGGCAGAAGATACTGGAGCTGCGCCAGCTCGACCTGCATCTTGCCCTCGAGGGAGCGGGCGCGCTGCGCGAAGATGTCGAGGATGAGCGCGCTCCGGTCGACGACCTTGCAGCCGAACGCCTTCTCGAGGTTGCGCTGCTGCGCGGGCGAGAGCGGATCGTCGAAGACGACGACGTGCGCTCCCATCTCGGCGACGGCGTTCTTGACCTCCTGCGACCTTGCCCTGGCCGACGAACGTGGCCGGATGGACGCGCTCGAGCGCCTGCACGGCCTCGCCGACGACCTCGAGGCCCGCCGTATCCGCCAGCTGGGCCAGCTCCGAGAGCGACTCGTCCACCGGCAGCCGCATCGACGGCTGGTCGACGCCGACGAGGATGGCCCGCTCGACCTCCCGCGCGGTGCTGTGGGTATCGACGCTCAACGAAAGGAGATGACCCCCGCCCCGAGCACGGTCTCGACAGCATTGACGATCTCGTCGCTGGCCGCAACCCGGATGTCCCGCGGAAGGGCCAGGATGGCGATGGTGTCGTCCGGTCGAACCAGGTGGAGGAAGGTCTCGCAGGGCCCGGGGTGCGCGGCGAGGATCGTCTTCAGCTGCTCGAGGACGTCGCGCCCTGCCGCCGGGCGGTACACGCACGTGGGCCTGGCGGATGGCCTCGGCCCGTGCCGTGGCCAGGGGCACCAGCTCGTCGGCGATCACCTGGCAGCGCTCGGTCGATATCTCCAGCGCGCCCGTGACCACCACCGGGGCGCCCCCCTGCAACAACGCCTCGAACTTCCGGTAGGTGTCTGGCCACATCACGACTTCGACCACGCCCTCCTTGTCCTCGAGCCGGAACTGGGCGTAGCGCTCGCCCCGCTTCTTGCTGTTGCGGAGCTTGATGGTGTGGATGACGCCGCCGAGGCGGACGCGCGGGCGGCCGTCACGGCCGGGGCGGTCGCTCACCACCGGCAGGTCGGCCCCCTTGGTGCGCAACGTGCCGGTCGAGCAGTTCGTGAACTTCTTCAGGTCCTGCTCGTAGCGGTCCAGCGGATGACCGGTGATGAAGAGAGCCGATCGCCTCGCGCTCGCGGGCGAGCTCGTCCTCGGGGCGCCAGGTCGCGGCATCCGGGAGTGGTGGCGGCGGCGCGTCGACCACGCCCGAGGCGGCGAAGAGGCCCATCTGCGGGCTCGTCTTCTCCTCCGCCCGCTGCGCCGCCCAGCGCATGACGTCGTCGATCGCCGCCCACAGCCGGGCGCGGTTGCGCTCGAGCGAATCGAAGGCGCCGCACACGAGCAGGCTCTCGATCACGCGCCGGTTCACCACCTGACCACGCACTCGCAGACAGAAGTCGTGCAGACTCGTGAACGAGCCCTCGGCCCGGGCGGCGATGGTCGCCTCGATCGCCTTGGACCCGACGCCCTTCACGGCACCCAGGCCGAAACGGATCGTGCTGCCGGCGACGGTGAAGTCCTCGCGGCTCTCGTTCACGTCCGGCGGCAGGATGCGGATCCCGTGCGACGCGGCACTCGGCGATGTTCTTGTAGGTCGCGTCGCTGTCGCCCGCCTCGAGCGACAGCAGACCGGCCATGAACTCCACCGGATAGTGGGCCTTCAGGAACGCGGTCTGATAGGTGATCACGGCGTAGGCGGCCGAATGGCTCTTGTTGAAGCCGTACGCCGCGAACGTCTCCATCTGATCGAAGATCTCGCGCGCCAGCTTCTCGTCGGCGGTGCCGAGCCGCGCGGCCCCGGCGACGAACCGGGCGCGCTCCTTCGCCATCTCCTCGGCCTTCTTCTTGCCCATCGCCCGGCGCAGGTTGTCGGCGTCGCCGAGCGAGTAGCCGGCGAGCGCCTGCGCGATCTGCATGACCTGCTCCTGGTAGACGATGACGCCGTACGTCTCCCGGAGCACCGTCTCGAGCGCCGGGTGCGGATAGCGGATCGTCTCGCGCCCGTGCTTGCGGCGGATGAAGACCTCGACCATCGTGCTGCCGTCGTCGAGCTTGGCGTCGAGCGGCCCGGGGCGGTAGAGGGCCAGCGCCGCCACCACGTCGGCGAAGCACGACGGCTTCAGGTCCGTCAGCATGCGCCGGATGCCGCCGGACTCGAGCTGGAACACCCCGACGGTGTCGGCGCGCTGCAGGAGGGCGTACGTTGGCTGATCGTCGAGCGGGAGCCGGTCGAGCTGGAGGTCCACGCCGCGCCCCTCGCGGATGCGGCGCACCACGCCCTCGATCATCGTGAGGTTCTTCAGCCCCAGGAAGTCGAACTTGATCAGGCCGATCGCGTCGACGTCGTTGAAGCTGTACTGCGTGACGATCGCGCCGTCCTTGTCGACCCACAGCGGGACGTCCTCGGTGAGCGGCTGCGGCGAGATGACGACCCCGGCCGCGTGCTTGGAGGCGTGTGCCGCAGGAGGCCCTCGAGGCGGAGTGCCAGGTCGAAGAGCTGCTTCTCGCGGTCGCCCGTGTCGCGGACCTCGCGCAGCCGGGGCTCCATCTCGAGCGCCTGCACCAGGGGAAGTCCTTCCCCTGCTTCGGCTCGGGATAGAGCTTCGCGATCCGGTCCGTCTCCTTGAAGTCGAAGCCGAGGACGCGTCCCGACGTCCTTGATTGCCGCCTTGCCCTTGAGCGTTCCGAAGGTGACGATCTGGGCGACGCGGTCCTCGCCGTACTTCTCCCGCACGTAGCGGATCACCTCGTCGCGACGCACGAAGCAGAAGTCGACGTCGATGTCGGGCATCGACCGGCGCTCGGGATTGAGGAAGCGCTCGAAGAGGAGCCCGTGCTCGATCGGGTCGAGGTCGGTGATGCGCAGCGCCCACGCGACCACGCTGCCCGCGGCCGAGCCGCGGCCCGGGCCGACCGGGATTCCCTGGTTCTTCGCCCAGTTGATGAAGTCGGCGACGATCAGGAAGTAGCCCGCGAAGCCCATCGACGCGATGATGCCGAGCTCGGTTGCGAGTCGTTCCTCGTAGGTGCGCTCCTGCTCGGCCGTCCAGCCGAGGGTGCGGCGCACGTTCAGTCGCTCGTCGAGGCCGGCGCGTGCGCCCGTCCTCCAGTGCCTGCTCGAGCGTGCGGCCCGGCGGCACCTGGTACACGGGGAAGCGGTACTCCTGCTTGAGCTCCAGGTCGCAGCGCCGCGCGATGTCGAGGGTGTTCGACACCGCCTCGGGCACGTCGGCGAAGGCGGCCGCCATCTCCGCCGAATCCTTCACGTAGAGCTGGTCGGTCTCGAACTTCCAGCGCTTCGGATCGGAGAACGTCTTGCCGGTCTGGATGCAGAGGAGCGCCTCGTGCGCGGCGGCGTCGTGCGGGCAGAGGTAGTGGCAGTCGTTGGTGCCGACCAGCGGCAGACCGAGCGTTCGTGCCAGCTCCTTCAGCTCGGCGTTCACCTTCTCCTGCTTGTCGAGCTTGTTGTCCTGTATCTCGATGTAGAACCGGTCGCCGAATATCCCCGCCAGCTCCTCGGCCGCCGAGCGTGCCTTCTCCGGCTGGCCGGTCATGAGGCTGTGCGCCACCTCGCCGCGCAGGCACCCCGACAGCGCGATGATGCCGCCGTTCAGGTCGCGCAGCAGCGCCTTGTCGATGCGCGGCTTGTAGTGGAACCCCTCGCGATAGCCGGCGCGTCACCAGGCGGCAGAGGTTCCGATACCCGTCGCGGTTCATCGCGAGCAGGATCAGGTGGTAGTTCCCACCCGCCTCGTAGTCGTCGATGCGCCCGACCTTGTCGTGCCGGCTCTGGGGCGCGACGTACACCTCGCAGCCGATGATGGGCTTCACGCCCTGGCGGACTGCCTCCTGGTAGAACTGGACCGCCCCGAACATGTTGCCATGGTCGGTGATCGCACAGGCCGGCATCCCGGCGCCGTGGACCTTCGGCAGCAGCTCCCGGATCTTGTTCGCACCGTCCAGGAGCGAGTACTGCGTGTGCAGGTGCAGGTGGACGAAGGACATCGCGCGCCGACCTCCCCTCCTCTCCGATCGTCCCTCGAGCGGAGCGGCACGGTAGCGCCGCCCGGCTGGGGGGTCAACCGTCTGCGGCACGACCCACCTTGCCTCGCGCGGGCCGACGGGAGGATGCTCGGCCCGGCGTGACGACCGCGGACGACGCAACGGCCGCACGGATCGCCGCGCGAGACGCGGCCATGCCGGGCTTCGTCGAACGTCTCGGGTGGTCGGCCGAAGCGTTGGGCGCCGAGCGGGAGCGTCGTCTGCGTCGACTGCTCGCGCACGCGAAGGCGTGCTCGCCATGGCACCGTGCCCGCCTCACGACCGTCGACCCCGAGCGCTTCACCGAGGCCGATCTCACGAGCCTGCCGACGATGACGAAGCAGGACCTGATGGGCCACTTCGACGCGGTCGTCACCGACCCGGCGCTCACGCTCGCCGGGGTGAATTCCTGGATCGAGCGGCTCCCCGACGAGCCGCTGCTCGGCCGTTATTGGGCGTTCGCGTCCGGCGGCTCGAGCGGGCTGCGCGGCGTCTTCGTGTACGACGCCGACGCGGCGGTCACGTTCAACTGCATGGTCGGCCGCTGGCTCGCCCGCGTCGCCATACCGCCGCCGGGGGCCGGTCCCGCCGCGAGGGTGTGGGCGGGACGGGGGGCGCACGTGTCCTGGCTGATGCTCCGCCTCTTCCCACCGCCGGGCGCGAGCGAGGCGATCCCCGCCACGACGCCCCTGCCGGAGATCGTTCAGTGGTTGAACGCGATCCGCCCCTGGAGCATCGGGGCCTACGCGTCCATCCTCGGCCTCCTCGCCGACGAAGCGCGGGCCGGGCGGCTCGCGATCGCTCCGACGCTGATCCAGAACTGCGGCGAGCCGCTGCTGCCCGAGGTCGCCCGGTCTGTCGAGGCGGCGTGGGGCGTCCCGGTCTACGACTACTGGGGCATGTCCGAGGGCCTCTACGCGCAGCCCTGCGCTCCGGGCGCCGCCATGCACCTGCCCGACGACATCTGCATCGTGGAGCCCGTCGACGAGGCGGGTCGACCGGTCGCACCGGGGCAGCCTGCCGCGAAGCTCTACCTGACGAACCTCTACAACTTCGTCGAGCCGCTCATCCGCTACGAGGTGACCGACCAGATACTGATCCTCGACGAGCCCTGCCCGTGCGGGTCGGCCCATCGTCGCGTCGGCGCCGTCCACGGACGGCTCGATGACGTCTTCGAGTACGCAGGCGGGATGCGCGTGCACCCGCTCACGGTGCGCGCCCCGCTCGGTCGGCACCCGAACATCCGCGAGTATCAGGTGCGCCAGACCCCGACCGGCGCCCACGTCCTCCTCTGCACCAGCGGGCCGGTGCACCTGCCGGCTCTGGCGCGCGGCCTCGAGGACGGGCTACGGTCCGCCGGCCTTACCCGGCCACAGGTGACCCTGGACGTCGTCACCGATCTCCCCCGCCAGACCTCGGGCAAGACGAAGCGCTTCGTCCCTGCTCACTCCCACTCGATCGTGGCCGGGGGCTTGGACGAGATGTCGTAGACGACGCGGTTGACGCCGCGCACCTCGTTGATGATGCGCGTCGACATGCGGGCGAGGACGTCGTCGGGCAGGCGCGCCCAGTCGGCCGTCATGCCGTCGGTCGATCGCACGGCGCGGATCGCGACGACGTTCTCGTAGGTGCGCTCGTCGCCCATGACGCCGACCGTCTTCACCGGGAGCAGCACGGCGAACGCCTGCCACACGCTGTCGTAGAGGTCGGCGCGCGCGGATCTCCTCCTGCACGACGACGTCGGCGGCGCGGACGATCCGGAGACGACTCCTCATCCACGGGCCCGATCACGCGAATCGCCAGGCCCGGCCCCGGGAACGGCTGGCGCGAGACGATCTCCTCCGGCACGCCGAGGACGCGGCCGAGCGCGCGGACCTCGTCCTTGAACAGCTCGCGCAGCGGCTCGATCAGCTCGAGGTGCATCCGCTCCGGCAGGCCGCCGACGTTGTGGTGGCTCTTGATCGTGGCCGACGGCCCGCGCACCGAGACGGACTCGATGACGTCGGGATAGAGCGTCCCCTGTGCCAGGAAGCCCACGTCGGCGATCGTCTTCGCCTCTTCCTCGAAGACCTCGATGAAGGTGACGCCGATGATGCGCCGCTTGCGCTCCGGGTCGTCGACGCCGGCGAGGTTCTTCGAGGAACCGGGCCGAGGCGTCGACCGCCGCGGACGTCGAGCTCCATGTGCTCGCGGAAGAGCGCCACCACCTGCTCGGCCTCGCCGGTGCGCAGCAGGCCGTTGTCGACGAAGACGCAGGTGAGCTGGTCGCCGATCGCGCGGTGGATGAGCGCCGCGACGACGGTCGAGTCGACGCCGCCCGAGAGCCCGCAGATGACGCGCCGCTTGCCCACCCGCTCGCGGATGCGGGGGACCGTGGTCTCGACGAAGCCCTCCATCGTCCACGTCGGGCGCGGCGCCGCAGACGCGGACGACGAAGTTGCGGAGGATCTCGCGTCCCTCGATCGTGTGCGTGACCTCGGGGTGGAACTGCAGGCCGTAGATCGGGCTTCTCGCGGTGCCGGAAGGCGGCGTGCGGCGAGTTGTCGCTGGTGGCGAGCGTCTCGAAGCACGGGGGCCAGGCGTTCGACGCGATCGCCGTGGCTCATCCACACACGGGTCGTGCGGCCGCCGAGGGCGAGCAGCGGATCGACACGGCCGATGGTGAGGTCGGCCGGACCGAACTCCTTGTGGTCGGCGCGACCGACCCGTCGCCCCCGATCGACTGGTTGAGGACGTTCATCCCGTAGCAGATGCCGAGGACGGGGACGGTGCCCTCGCCGAGCAGCGCCAGGACGTCGGCCCGCGGCATGCGGCGCGTCGTCCTCGTAGACGCTCGCCGGCCCGCCCGAGAGGATCACGCCCTCGGGCTTCGAGCTGCTGGAGCGTCGCCAGCGGCACGTCGAAGGGATGGATCTCGCTGTAGACGTGCAGCTCGCGGATCCGCCGCGCGATGAGCTGGGTGTACTGCGACCCGAAGTCGAGAATCAGGATCACGCCGCCGCCTCCGCACGGGCCCCCCGCTACTCGAGCCGGTAATTTGGTGCTTCCTTCGTGATGTAGACGTCGTGGACGTGGCTCTCCTTGAGCCCCGCGACCGAGACCTTGACGAAGCGGGCATCGCGCCGGAGCTCGGCGAGCGTGCGCGTCGCCGAGGTAGCCCATGCCGGCGCGGAGGCCGCCGACGAGCTGCTGCACGATGAACGACAGCGCGCCCTTGTAGGGCACGCGGCCCTCGATCCCCTCGGGCACGAGCTTGACGCCGCCCGTCGACGATGTCCTCGGCGTCCTGCATGTAGCGGTTGCGGCTGCCCTCGCGCTCGCGCATCGCCTCGAGCGAGCCCATGCCGCGATAGAGCTTGTAGGTGCGGCCCTGGTACAGGATGGTCTCGCCGGGACTCTCCTCGGTGCCGGCGAACAGGCCGCCGATCATCACCGTGTGCGCGCCGACGGCGAGCGCCTTGGTGATGTCGCCCGAGAACTTGATGCCGCCGTCGGCGATCACCGGAACGCCCGGCGCGATCGGCCGCCTTCGACCGCGTCCGCGATCGCCGTCAGCTGCGGCACGCCGACGCCCGACACGACGCGCGTGGTGCAGATCGATGCCGGGCCCATGCCCGACCTTGATGCCGTCGGCGCCGGCCTTGATGAGGGCCTGCGTCGCCCTCGGTGGTGGCGACGTTGCCGCCGATCAGGTCGACGCCGCGGGAACGCGCCCTTGATGACCTGCACGCGTCTCGAGCACCGAGCTGGTGTGGCCGTGCGCCGTGTCGATCACCAGGACGTCGGCGCCGGCGCGCACCAGCGCCTCGGCCCGCGCCTCGCGGTCGGGCCCGGTGCCGATGGCGCCGCCGACCCGGAGCCGGCCGAGGTCGTCCTTGGCGGCGGCGGGGTAGCGTGCGGCCTTCTCGATGTCCTTCACCGTGACCAGACCGCGCAGCACGTTGTGCTCGTCGACCACCGGCAGCTTCTCGATCCGGTAGCGGTGGAGGATCTCCTTGGCCTCCTCGAGCGTGATGCCCGGGCGAGCCGTGACCAGCCGCTCCTTGGTCATGACGTCGCCGACGGTGCGGTCGAGCCGCTTCTCGAAGCGGAGGTCGCGGTTGGTGAGGATGCCGACCAGCTTGCCGTTCGCGCGTGACCGGCAGGCCCGAGATGCGGTAGCGCTGCATGACCTCGAGCGCCTCGGCGATCGGCTGCTCGGGCTGGACGGTGACCGGATCGACGATCATCCCGCTCTCGGACTTCTTGACCTTCTCGACCTCGAGCGCCTGGGCTTCGCGACCCCGAGGTTGCGGTGGATGATGCCGATGCCGCCCTCCTGCGCCATCGCGATCGCCGTCCGCGCCTCGGTGACGGTGTCCATCGCCGCGCTGAGACAAGCGGGATGTTGAGGCGGATGGAGCGCGTCAGCGGCGTCGAGACGTCGGTGTCGCGCGGCAGGATCTCGGACGCCGCCGGGACCAGCAGCACGTCGTCGAAGGTGAGTCCCTCACGCAGCTCGTCGAGCGGCATGGATCCTCCTCGAGATACGCGCCCCAGAACGCGAAAGGGCCCACCCGTCGTGACGGATGAGCCCATTCGGAAGCGCCATGCCGTCATGTAGCAGGGTCATCCGGGTGGAGCAAGGACCCTCGCTTGCCTCCGCGCGCGCCGCGACGCTATGGAGCCCCGCATGATCGCGTCGTTCGGCGACAAGACGCCGCTCGTCGACCCGACGGCGTACGTCCCCGACTCGGCGATCGTGATCGGTGACGTCGTCCTCGGCGCCGAATCGAGCCTCTGGTTCCACACCGTGGTCCGCGGTGACATCCACCCGATCCGCATCGGCGCGCGCAGCAACCTGCAGGACCATGTGGTGGTGCACGTCGTCGGCGGGCGCTGGGCGACGGTGGTCGGCACCGGGGTCACAGTGGGCCACGCGGCCGTGCTGCACGGCTGCACCGTCGGCGATCACTGCCTCGTCGGCATCCGCGCCACGGTGATGGACGGGGTCGTGGTGGGCGAGGAGTCGTTGGTCGGCGCCGGCGCGCTGGTCACCCCGGGGACGCAGATTCCGCCGCGCTCACTCGTGCTCGGGAGCCCGGCGAAGCGGGTGCGTGAGCTCAGCGGCGACGAGATCGCTTGGGTGCACGGCCTGGCGGCTTCGTACGTCGAGTACGCCGCGCGCTATCGGGGCCAGGGGCTCCGCTGACGCCGGCGCGCGGCCGGGCGCGGTAGCGGATCCGCAGCGGCACGCCGATCAGCTCGAATGCCGCAAGCAGCCGGTTCGTGACGAAGCGGGCGTACGCCGCGGGCGGCGGGGCCGTCGAGTTGGTGAAGATCGTCAGCTCGGGCGGACGCGTGCCGGTCTGCGTCGCGTAGTAGAGGCGCACCGGGCGCCCCTTCGGATTCGGCGGGGGGTTCGCCTCGACCGCCTCCGCCAGCGCACGATTGAGCGCGGCCGTGGGGATCGTCCGCTGGTGCGCCGCGGCGACTCGCCGCACCAGCGGGAACAGACCGGCGAGACCGTCGCCCGTCCGCGCCGACACGCACAGGAGCGGCAGGTCCGCGAACGCCGGCCGGTGCACGGCCAGCGCCTTGCGGAACGCCGACGCGTCGCGCCCGCCGGGCGGCAGGAGGTCCCACTTGTTGGCCAGCAGGACGACCCCGCGGCCGGCGTCCCATGCGCGGGCGACGATGCGGGCGTCCTGGTCCGTCATCCCTTCCGTCGCGTCGAGGACGACGAGGGCGACGTCGGTGCGCTCGAGCGCGCTCAACGCGCGCACCGCGCCGTGGCGCTCGAGCGGATCCTCGACCCGCATGCGACGCCGGATCCCGGCCGTGTCGATCAGGACCCAGGGCTCGCCGTCGACCGTCACCGCCGTGTCGATCGCGTCCCGTGTGGTGCCGGCTGTGGGCGTGACGATCGTCCGCTCCTGGCCCAGCAGGCGGTTCAGGAGCGAGGACTTGCCGACGTTCGGTCGCCCGAGCAACGAGAGGCGGATGCCCTCTGCCGCCGTCGTGGTGTCCCCCGCCGGCGGCGGCAGGGCCGCCGCGATGGCCTCGCGCAGCTCGCCGATGCCGAGCCCGTGCGCGGCCGACGTCGGCAGGAGCCCGCCCACGCCGGCCGACCAGAAGTCGTGCAGGAGGTTCTCTCGCTTCGGCCCGTCGACCTTGTTCACCACCCACACGACGGGCTTGCCGCTGCGCTCGAGCAGGCGCGCCGTCTCGCGATCGACCGGGAGGAAGCCGGCGGCGGCGTCGAACACGCAGACGATCACAGTCGGCCTCGTCGATCGCGGCGAGTGCCTGGCCGCGCACGAGGGCGCCCATGGTTTTCGGGTCGCACCGGCACCTCGGCGAGAAACCCGCCGGTGTCGACGCAGAGGAAGCGCCGCTCGCCGCAGGTGGCGACCGCCTCGAGCCGGTCGCGCGTGACCCCCGGCGCGTCGTCGACGATCGCGCGTCGCGCCCCGACGAGCCGGTTGAAGAGCGCCGACTTGCCCACGTTCGGACGGCCCACCAGCGCCACCACGGGGAGTCCGCTCGGGACCGGCGTGACCTTCGGACCGCCCACAGGGGGAGCGCTCACAGGCCGAGCTCCGTCAGCCGGCGGGGGTTCCGCGACCAGCCCGGCTCGACCCGGACGAAGAGACCGAGGAACACCTTCGTGGCGAAGAACGTCTCGAGGGCCTCGCGCGCCTTCTGGCCGATCTCCTTCAGCTGTTGCCCTCGCTGGCCGATCACGATGCCCTTGTGGTTCGGCCGGTCGACGAGGATCGTGGCCTGGATCCGCAGCAGCTTCCCCTCCTCGACGAACTCGTCCACGACCACTGCGATGCCGTAGGGAACCTCTTCGCGCAGGGCGAGGAACACCTGCTCGCGAATGGTCTCCTCGACCAGGAACCGCTCCGTCTCGGTGGTGAACTCCTCCTCGGGATGGAGCCGTGGCCCGACCGGCAGCGCCGACACGACGGCATCGAGCAGGACGTCCACGCCGTCGCCGGTGCGGGCGCTCACCGGGATGATGTCGCGGTCCGGCAGCAGCGCAGCGATGGCCTCGAGCTGCGGCAGCAGCTTCGGCTTTGCCACCCGGTCGACCTTGTTGAGCGCGATGAGGGTGGTCGTGCGGCCCGCGACGAGCCCTGCGGCGAGCGCGCGGTCTCCTGCCGTCACTCCGTTGGTCGCATCCAGGACCAGGAGCACCACGTCGGCTTCGCCGAGCGTCCGTCGGGCGACGTCGACCATCCGTCGGTTGAGCGGTGAACGCGCCTCGTGGATGCCGGGCGTGTCGAGGAACACGGCCTGCGCCCCCGGGAGCGTGCGGATGCCGACCACGCGCGTGCGGGTCGTCTGCGGCTTCGGCGTCACGATCGCGACCTTCTCGCCGACGAGGGCGTTCAGTCAGCGTCGACTTGCCGACGTTCGGCCGGCCGACGATGGCGACGTAGCCGGCCCGATGCGGTGTCGTGACCTCGGCCATCACGACACCGCGTCCGGACGCTCGCGCGACAGGGCGTCGAGCGCCTGCATCGCCGCGGCCTGCTCCGCCAGCTTCTTGCTCCGCCCCTCCCCCTGCCCGTAGACGCGCCCGCCGATGCTCAGCTCGGAGGTGAACCATTTGTCGTGATCGGGCCCGTGCTCGGCGACGAGGGTGTACAGAGGGGCCTCCCGGAAGAGTCGCTGCGTGATCTCCTGCAGCTGCGTCTTGTAGTCGCGGAGCCCCGCCGTCCGATGCGCTTCGACGTCCTCGCGGAAGTGCCGCTCGACGACCTGGCGGGCGACTTCGTAGCCCGCGTCGACGTAGACCGCGCCGAGCACCGCCTCGTAGCCCGCCGCGAGGATCGACGTCTTTTCGCGTCCGCCGCTCTTCTCCTCGCCCTTCCCCATCCGGAGCCACTGCCCGAGTCCGAGCGACCGCGCGCGCCGCGCGAGGATCTCGGCGTTCACCAAGGACGCGCGGACCTTCGACAGCTCGCCCTCGCGGGCGTCGGGAAAGCGTGCCATCAGGACGTCGGACATCGCCAGCGCCAGCACCGCGTCGCCGAGGAACTCGAGCTTCTCGTTGTTCGGGGCGCCCGGCGCGTGCGAGCGATGCGTCAGTGCGACGGCGAGGTGCTCGGCGCGGACGAAGCGATGCCCGAGCCCGGCCTCGAGCGCCGCGCGCGCCTCGGTCGACGGCGCGTCGGCGGTGCTCATGCCGCCGCGACCGCCGTGACGCGACCGCCCGTGCCGACGGCGAGGCGGACCGGGACGCGTTGCCCCATCCAGGTGTCGGGTCCGTCCAGATGGGCGCGCAGGTAGTTCCGCGTGTAGCCGCGGAGGCTGCCCGAGGAGGGGTCGCGCGTGGTCTCGACGACGATCTCGGCGTCGGTACCGTCGAAGCGCCGGGCGAACGCCGCTCGCCGCTCGTCCATGAGCTGCCGCAGGCGCCGTGCCCGGGCGGCGATCGTCGCCGGCGGCACGCGGCCGTCGAACTTCGCCGCCGTGGTCCCGCTGCGGACCGAGTAGGGGAACACGTGCGCGTACGTGATCGGGCTGTCCTCGACGAACGCCAGCGTGCGCTCGAACGCCGCGTCGTCCTCGCCGGGAAAGCCGGCGATCAGATCCGTCCCGATGGCGGCGTCCGGCAGGAGCTCGCGGATCATCGCCAGGCGCTCGCGCGCGAGCGCGTGTGTCGTAGCGTCGCCGCATCCGCGCCAGCACGCCGTCGTCGGCGGCCTGCAGTGGCACGTGCAGATGCGGGCACACGCCGCCGGAATGGAGGCCAGGCGCCGCACCAGGGCCTCGGTCACCTCGTGCGGGTCGATCGACGACAGCCGCAGCCGCGGCACCAGGCCCTGCTCGGCGATCGCATCGACGAGCCAGCCGAGGTCGACGGGCGGGTCGAGGTCCTCGCCCCAGCCCCCGAGATGGACGCCGGTCAGCACGACCTCCTGGAACCCGGCGGCCGCCAGCGCCTCGTATCTCGGCGAGCACGGCGCGCGGCGGCAGGCTGCGGCTGCGGCCGCGGGCCATCGGCACGATGCAGAAGGTGCAGAACAGGTCGCAGCCTTCCTGCACCTTCAGGAAGGCACGCGTCTGGCCGTCGAACGTCCGCGCCCCCATGGTGCGAACCGCCGGCTCGCGGCGGCTGTTGCCGACGACGACGCGGTCCGCGAGCCTACCGAGCACGGCCTCGACGATGGCCTCGACACGACTCAATCCGACGACGTGGTCGACGGCGTCGAGCTGCGCCGCCTGCTCGGGCTGGGTCTGCGCGTAGCAGCCCGTCAGCACCACGCGCGCCGCCGGGTGTTCCCGCCGCGCCCGCCGCGCGAGGCGCCGGCTCTCGGCGTCGGCGACGTCGGTCACGGTGCAGGAGTTGACGATGACGACGTCCGCGGGAGCGTCGTCGGCGACGATCGTGCAGCCCGCCTGCGCGCAGCCGCTCGCCGATCGCCGCCGTGTCGTAGGCGTTCACCTTGCAACCGAGCGTGCGGAAGGCGACCCGCGCGCTCATGCCGCCAGCTCCGCGGCGATCCAGCCGCCACCGAGCACGACGTCGTCGCGGTAGAACACGGCCGCCTGCCCCGGCGTCACCGCCGGCCCGGGAGCCTCGAACGCGACCGATGCTCCGCCGTCGTTCGTCGCCATGAGCCGGGCGGGCACCGGGGCATGCCGGTGACGGATGCGCACCGCGAACGCGCTCCCGACCGCCGGCGGCGTCCCGGCGCTCCACACGACGTCGCGCGCCACCAGTCCGGCCGCCCCGAGCCGGTCGGCGCCGGCCACGGTCACCCGTACCGCTGGCGGCGTCGATCGAGCGCACGTAGCGACGCGGGCCACCGCCCACCCCGAGCCCGCGGCGCTGGCCGACGGTGAAGCGATGGATGCCGCCGTGGGCACCGAGCGCCGCGCCGCTCTCGTCGACGACCACGCCCGCCCGCAGCGGCCGCCGGGTCGGCGGCTCGCTCGACGAATCCCGCCGCGTCGCCGTCGGGGACGAAGCACACCTCCATGCTCTCCGGCTTGTCGGCCACGGCGAGGCCGAGCGCGCGCGCTTCCGCCCGCACCTCGTCCTTGCCCAGGTCGCCGATGGGGAACATCGTGCGCGCCAGGACCTCGGCGCCGAGGGCGAAGAGGAAGTAGCTCTGGTCCTTCGCCGCGTCGCGCGCGGCGCGTAGCACCGGGCGCCCCGTGACCGCGTCGGCGCCGATGCGCGCGTAGTGGCCGGTGGCGAGGCGGCTCGCCCCCAGCTCCCGCGCGCGCTGCCAGAGCAGATCGAACTTCACGTGCTGGTTGCAGAGGGCGCACGGGTTGGGCGTCCGCCCCGCGAGGTACTCCCGGACGAAGGGCTCGACCACGCGTGCGGCGAACACCTCGCGGAAGTCGAAGACGTAGTGCGGGATGCCGAGGCGATCGGCGACGGCGGCCGCGTCGTGGAAGTCGTCGAGCGAGCAGCAGCTCCCGCGCCCCTCGGGCGCGAGGCGGAGCGACACGCCGACGACGTCGTAGCCGGCGGCGACGCAGCGCGCGGCCGCCACGCTTGAATCGACGCCGCCGCTCATGGCGACCACCACGCGCTCGCGCATCACGCCGCGCTCCGGGCGCGCACCGCCGCGACCGCCGCGGGCACGACCTCGATCAGGCGGGCGACGTCGGCGTCGGTCGAATTCCGACCCGAGGCTGAGGCGGAGGCCACCGCGCGCGGCGTCCGCGTCGCGTCCCATCGCGCGCAGCACGTGCGACGGCTCGGCGGCGCCAGCCGCGCAGGCCGAGCCGAGGGACGCGGCGACGCCGTCGAGGTCGAGGCGGACGAGGAGGCTCTCGCCGGGTACGCCGGGGAAGCCGACGTTGAGCGTGTTGGGCAGCCGGGGTCCGGTCGACGGCCCGTTGCGGACCGCATCGGGGATACGCGCCCGGAGCCCCGACCAGAGGGCCTCCGTCAGCGCCGCGAGGCGCGTCGCCTCCGCATCGACCTCGAGGCGTGCGATCCGGGCCGCCACGCCGAAGCCGACGATCGCGGCGACGTTCTCCGTCCCCGCCCTGCGGCCGCGCTCCTGCGGGCCACCCGTCGACTGCGCGGTCAGCGGGCAGCCGGAGCGGACCCAGAGCGCGCCCGCGCCGATCGGGCCGCCCAGCTTGTGCGACGACAGCGACAACGCGTCGACGCCGAGGGCGCGCACGTCGATCGGCAGGCGACCGGCGGCCTGCGCGGCGTCGCTGTGGCACACGATGCCCTTCGCGCGCAGAGCCGCGGCGATCGCGACGATCGGCGCCACGCTGCCGACCTCGCCGTTGGCGAGCGCGACGCTGGCGAGCCCGACCGTGTCGTCGCACGCGGTGACGACGTCGGCGATGGTCATCCGCCCGTCCTCGTCCACGGGCGACCGTCGCCATGCCCTCGAGCGCCCGTACCGTTTCGAGGACGGACGCGTGCTCGATGGCCGTCGTGACGATCCGCCCGCGGTGTCCGAGACCGCGCAGCGCCAGGTTGTTGGCCTCGGTCGCGCCGCTCGTGAAGACGATCTCCGCGGGCGCGCCGCCGATCAGCGCGGCGACCTCGGCGCGGGCCTCCTCGACCAGGCGGCGTGCCCGGGCGCCCTCCCGGTGCGCGCTCGACGCGTTGCCGGGCGCGTCGAGGACGGCCAGCATCGCGTCCCGGGCTGCGGGGCGCAGCGGGGCGGTCGCGTTGTGGTCGAGCGTAGACGCGGATCATCAGCCCGCCTGGCCCGGCTGCCCGGCGCGGCGGCGACCGCGACCGCGGTGCGATCGGTACAGCTTGTAGTCCATCGCATCGACCAGGGCCTGCCAGCTGGCCTCGATCACGTTCTGCGAGACGCCGACCGTGCCCCAGCGCTCGTGCTCGTCGCCCGACTCGATCAGCACGCGGACGACGGCGGCCGTGCCCTCGCGCGCCGCCGAGCACGCGGACCTTGTAGTCGAGGAGGCGGACCTGCTCGACCTCGGGGTAGAACTTGCTGAGCGCCTTGCGGAGCGCGCCGTCGAGCGCGTTCACCGGCCCGTTCCCCTGCGCCGCGGTGTGCTCGACCTGCCCGTCCGGGCCCTCCAGCATGGATCGTCGCCTCGGCGATCGGCTCCTCGCCCTCGTGGCGCTTCTCGTCGATGACGCGGAAGCCGATCAGACGGAAGAAGCGCGGCCGGTTGCCGTCGAGCGCCTTGCGCATCAGCAGCTCGAACGACGCCTCGGCGCCCTCGAAGTCGAAGCCGCGGGCCTCGAGCTCCTTCAGCTCCGCGAGGAGCGTCTGCACGGCCGGGCGCGTTGCTGGCGAGGTCGATGCCGAACTGCTGCGCCTTGCCGAGCAGGTTCGAGCGCCCGGCCAGGTCGGAGACGAGGATGCGCTGCACGTTGCCGACGAGCGCGGGATCGATGTGCTCGTAGGTCTCGGCGTTCTTCTGCACCGCCGCGACGTGCAGCCCGCCCTTGTGGGCGAAGGCGCTCTGGCCGACGAACGGCTGGCGCTTGCTCGGCTCGAGGTTCGCCAGCTCGTAGACGAAGTGCGACACCTCGGCCAGGCGCTTGAGCTGCGTCGGCGACACGCAGTGATATCCGCGCTTCAGCTGGAGGACCGGGATCACCGAGCACGAGGTTGGCGTTGCCGCAGCGCTCGCCGAAGCCGTTGATCGTGCCCTGCACCTGCGTAGCAGCCGTGCTCGACGGCGGCCAGCGAGTTGGCGACGGCCAGCTCGCAGTCGTTGTGGCAGTGGATGCCGAGGGCGGCGGACGGGATCGCGGCGCGGACGGCGTCGACGGCCGCGGCCGACGTGCGACGGGGAGCGAGCCGCCGCGCGTGTCGCAGAGGCAGAGCACGTCGGCGCCCGCCTCGGCGGCCGCGCGCAGGCAGGCGAGCGCGTAGCTCGGGGTTGCGCGGCGAAGCCGTCGAAGAAGTGCTCGGCGTCGAAGATGACCTCGTCGACGCGCGTCTTCAGGTACGCGACCGAGTCGTGGATCACCGTCGAGGTTCTCGTCGAGCGGGATGCGCAGGTCCTCGCGCACGTGCAGGTCCCACGTCTTGCCGACGATCGTGACCACCGGCGTCTCCGCGCGGAGCAGGAGCTGGAGGTTGCGGTCCGCCGCCGGCCGTGACGCCCGCCCGTCGCGTCGAGCCGAAGGCGGCGATCCGCGCGTGCGCGCAGCGTCAGGCTCCGTGACGGCGCGGAAGAACTCCTCGTCGCGCGGGTTCGAGCCCGGCCAGCCGCCCTCGATGTAGTGCGATGCCGAGGTCGTCGAGCCGCTCGGCGATGCGCAGCTTGTCCTCGAGCGTGAACGCGATGTCCTCGGCCTGGCAGCCGTCGCGGAGCGTGGTGTCGTAGAGCTGGATGATTCGGCGCATGATCGATCAGCCGATGAGCGCGTCGTGCAGCGCGCGGACCGCGAGCTCGGTGTACTTGGCGTCGACCACGACCGAGATCTTGATCTCGGAGGTCGAGATCATCTGGATGTTGATGCCCTCGTGCGGCGAGCACCTCGAACATGCGCGCCGCGATGCCGGCGTGGGTGCGCATGCCGATGCCGACGACCGACACCTTGGCGATGTCGCGTCTGTCCGCGCACGCCCTGCGCGCCGATGGCGCGCGCGATCGTCTCGGCCAGCGCCCGCGCCTTGTCGTAGTCGCTGCGCGGCACGGTGAAGGTGAGGTCGGTCGTGCCGTCGGCGCTGACGTTCTGGATGATCATGTCGACGACGATGCTGGCGCGCGGCGATCGGGCCGAAGACGGCGCGCCGCGATCCCGGGCCGGTCGGGCACGTCGCTGCACCGTCAGCTTGGCCTGGTCGCGGTCGTGGGCGACGCCGGCGACCGACACCTCCTCCATGCTGGACTCCTCCTCGACGACCCAGGTGCCCTCGGTTGTCGTTGAACGACGAGCGCACGTGCACGGGAACGCCGTAGCGCTTCGCGAACTCGACCGAGCGGATCTGCAGCACCTTGGCGCCGAGGCTCGCCAGCTCGAGCATCTCGTCGTACGAGATGCGGTCGAGCTTCCGCGCCCGCGGGCACGATGCGCGGATCGGCTGGTGTAGACGCCGTCGACGTCGGTGTAGATCTCGCAGACGTCGGCCTGGAGCGCCGCGGCGAGCGCCACCGCGCTGGTGTCCGAGCCGCCGCGGCCGAGCGTGGTGATGCTGCCGCTCGGCGTCGACGCCCTGGAAGCCGGCGACGACCGCCACGACGCCCGCCGTCGAGCGTCCGCCGCAGCGCGCTCGTCGTCGATGCGCTCGATGCGCGCGCGGCCGTAGGCGCTGTCGGTCTCGATGCGGCACCTGATGGCCGAGGAACGAGCGCGCCGGGACGCCGTCGTCCTGCAGGACGAGCGCGGTCAGCGCCGCCGTGACCTGCTCGCCGGTGGCGACGAGCGACGTCGGTCTCGCGCTCGTCGGGGACCGCGCATGGCCCGCCTTGGCGAGGGCGAGCAGCCGGTTGGTCTCGCCCGCCATCGCCGAGACGACGACGACGACGCCGGTGCCCGGCCGCGCGGACGCGGGCGATGCGAGCGGCGACGTTGCGGATGCGATCGAGGTCGGCGACCGAGGTGCCGCCGAACTTCTGCACGATGAGGGCCATGGCGTGATTCACGCGCCGAACGCCGCGGCGAGCAGCCGCTCGTGGCGGGGGCCGTGGGCCTCGAGTCGGATCGCCCGCCGGTCCTCCGCCCGCATGACGGAGCGTGATCAGGAGGACCTCGTCTCCGGCCGTCGGGAGCAGGCGGTCGAACCACTCGACGGCGGCCACTCCCGCGCCGTAGAGCACATCGCGGAGAGATAGCTCATCGGCGAGGGGCCTCTCAAGGCGGTAGCAGGTCGACGTGGTGGAGCGGCAGGCGGCCGCCGCCGTACTCGGTCGCGATCACGAAGGTGGGGCTGTGCACGGCTCGGGGTCGCAGCCGAGCCCCGCGGCGAGCCCGCGGACGAGGCAGGTCTTGCCCGCCCCGAGCTCGCCGACCAGGCCGAGGAGCTCCCCGCCGGTGGCGGCGCGGCCGAGGGCCGCGCCGATCGCCTCGGTCTCCTCCGGCCCGCCGCTCTCGAGGTCATGCGCCAGCACGGTCCCCGCCGGGCGGCCGCCTGGAGGGCGCACAGGGTCGGCGGTAGCTCGTCGAGGAGGTCCCGCGCCAGGAGGCCGACCTGCCCGCGGCGCGCCGCGACGGTGTCGGCCGCCAGGCCATGCGCGAAGACCGCCAGCGCGGCGGCGTCGCCCGCGCGCGAGGCCCTGCGCGAGCAGGGCCCCGACCACGCCCGACAGCACGTCGCCCATCCCGCCGCTGGCCATGCCGGGATTGCCGGTCGGGCAGATGGCCGCCGAGCCGTCCGGGCTCGCCACGACCGTGCGGGCTCCCTTCAACACGACGTGACCCGCGCATCGCGCGCCAGGCGCCGTGCGGCTCCGAGCCGGTCCGCCTGCACGGTCGCGGCGTCGGTGCCCAGCTAGCCGCGCCATCTCCCCGGGGTGTGGGGTGATCACGGTCGGTCCGATCCGCTCGCGCAGGACGTCGGTCCCGGCGACGGCGTTCAGCGCGTCGGCGTCGAGCACCAGGGGCGGACGCAGCGGCGCGCCAGGTGGGCGACCAGCGCGCGGGTCCCCTCGGTGACGCCGAGCCCCGGGCCGCAGACGACCGCTGCCTTGCCCGCCATGGCCGCCTCGAGCGCATGGCCGTCGCCCAGCGCCGCCGACCCGTCGGCGCCGTCAGGGAGTGCCGTGGTCATCACCTCGCGGACCTGGCCCTCGACGACGTCCTGCAGGGCCGCCGGAACCGCGAGCGTCGTCAGCCCCGCGCCGGTGCGAGCGGCGCCTTCGCAGCGAGCAGTGCCGCGCCGCTCTTGCCGCGTGATCCCGCGACCACGAGCACGTGCCCGTAGGTACCCTTGTGGGTGTCGCCGGCCCGCGGGGGCAGCAGGCGACCGACGTCCTGCGCCTCCAGCAGCACCGTGCGTGGGCCGACGGCCGCGACGGCGGCGGCGGGGATGCCGATGTCGACGACCGTGAGCAGCCCCGTGTGGTCGACGCCGGGATGGATGCACTGGCCGACCTTGGGGAAACCGAAGGTCGCGCGTCACGGTCGCGCGGACGGCGGTGCCGAGCGGTCGCCCCGTGTCCGCCGACAGGCCGGAGGCGATGTCGACGGCGAGGATCGGCGCGCCGCTCGCGTTCATGGCCTCGATCGCCGCGGCCGCGACGCCCGTGACGGGCGCGTTCAGCCCGGTGCCGAACAGCGCGTCGACGACGGCGGCGGCGCGATCCAGCCGGCGGCGGAGCGCTGCGACGTCAGCCTCGCCCGCGAGGCGCTGGACCTTGCCGCCGCTGCGGCGCCATCGCCCCAGCATGAGCGCCGCGTCGCCGCGCACCTCGTCCGGCGATCCGACCAGCCACACCTCGACCGCGACCCGGGCGCGCCGCAGATGGCGCGCGATGACGAAGCCGTCGCCGCCGTTGTTGCCCCGGCCGCACACGATGACGACCGGCCCGCGCCGCGCCGAGCCGTTCGCGCAGCACCCGGGTGGCGCCGGCGCCGGCGCGCTCCATCAGGACGTGGCCCCGGCGTGCCGTGCTCGATGGTCCAGCGATCGAGCGCGCGCATCTCCGCGGCGGTGGTGACGATCATGACGCCGCCTGGGCGAGCGCGTCGCGCATCTCGCGGACGGCGGCGGCGAGACCGATCAGCACCGCGCGCGCGACGATGCTGTGTCCGATGTTGAGCTCGACGATCGCGCGGCAGTGCGGCGACGGCGCCGACGTTGGCGACGGTCAGCCCGTGGCCGGCGTGGACCTCGAGCCCGACGGCGTGGGCCGCCTGCGCCGCCCGGGCGAGCCGCCCGAGCTCGCGGTCGACGTCGCTCGCCGTGGCGGCGTTCGCGTAGTCGCCGGTGTGGAGCTCGACGGCGTGGGCGCCGGCGGTCTGGCTGGCCCGGACCTGCGCGTCGTCGGGGTCGATGAACGAGGCGACCCGGATGCCCGCCTCGGCGAGGCGTCGCACGGCCGCGCGGACCCGGGCCTCGTGGGCGGCCACGTCGAGTCCGCCCTCGGTCGTGAGCTCCTCCCGTCGCTCGGGCACCAGGCAGACGTCGTCGGGCCGCACGCCGCAGCGCGAAGGCGACCATCGCGTCCGTCACGGCCATCTCCAGGTTGAGCCGCGTGCGGATGCGCGCCCGCAGGCGCTCGACGTCGCGCGTCCTGGATGTGACGCCGGTCTTCGCGCAGATGGACGGTGATCCCGTCGGCGCCCGCGTCCTCGGCGATGCGCGCGGCCTCGAGCGGGTCGGGATAGTCGCCCCCGCGCGCCTGGCGCAGCGTCGCGACGTGGTCGATGTTGACGCCGAGGCGGCATTCAGCGGCGCCGCGCGGCGCGCCGAGCACCTTGCGGGCGATGCCGACGATGCTCTCCGCCATCTCGCGGATGCCGGACTCGTCCTCGCCCTCGACCATGACGCGGAGCAGCGGCTCGGTGCCCGAGTAGCGCACCAGCACGCGGCCGCGCTCGCCGAGGGCGTGCTCGGCGCGCGCGATCGCCGCCTGCAGCGTCCGGCACCGTCTCGACGTCGCGGCTTGCGCCCGACCGGAACGTTGAGCAGCACCTGCGGGAAGCGGCTGCATCACCTGCGCGCAGCTCGGAGAGCGGCTCGCCCCGTCTCGACCATCAGCGCCAGCACCGCGAGCGCGGTGATCAGCCCGTCGCCGGTCGTGTTGTGGTCGAGGAAGACGATGTGCCCGGACTGCTCGCCGCCGAGGTTGTAGCCGCCGCGCAGCATCTCCTCGACGACGTAGCGGTCGCCGACCGGCGTCGTCGACGACGCGGATGCCGCGCTCGCGCATCGCGACGTCGAGGCCGAGGTTGCTCATCACGGTCGCGACCAGCGTGCCGCCGCTGCAGCTCGCCGCGCGCGTGCAGCTCGGCGGCGAGCATCGCCAGGACCTCGTCGCCGTCGACGACGTCGCCGTGCTCGTCGACGAAGATGGCGCGGTCGGCGTCGCCGTCGAGCGCGATGCCGACGTGCGCGCCGCTCGCGCGGACGGCCGCCTGCAGCGCTCGCGGGTGGAGCGCGCCGCAGTCGCGGTTGATGTTCTCGCCGTCGGGCTCGACGCCGAGCGGCGACGACGCGCGCGCCGAGCTCCTCCAGCACCTCGGGCGCCGACCCGGTAGCCGGCGCCGTTGCCGCAGTCGATCGACGACGGTGCAGGCCGTCGAGCGTCAGGTGGCGCGGGAAGCGTGTTCTTCGCGAACACGTTGTAGCGGCCGACGGCGTCGTCGATGCGGAAGGCCTTGCCGATCTCCGTCGCGGTCGGGCGGAGCGCGTCGATCGAGTCGGCGAGCACCAGGTGCTCGATCTCGTGCTCGACCTCGTCGGGCAGCTTGAAGCCGGCCTGGCGAAGAACTTGATGCCGTTGTCCTGGAACGGGTTGTGCGACGCCGAGATCACGACGCCGGCGTCGGCGCGCAGCGAGCGCGTGAGGAAGGCGATGCCGGGCGTCGGCAGCGGCCCGACGAGCAGCACGTCGACGCCCATCGAGCAGATGCCCGACGTCATCGCCGTCTCGAGCATGTAGCCCGAGAGCCGCGTGTCCTTGCCGATGAGGATCTTGTGCCGGTGCGGCTGACCGCTTGCTGACGTGCGCGAGCGCGCGGCCGAGCCGCAGCGCGGTCTCCGACGTCATCGGCTCGACGTTGGCGATGCCGCGCACGCCGTCGGTGCCGAACAGGTGCCGTCCTCCGTCGAGTCCCATCAGCGCCCTCCCCCCTCGCGCCACCTGCGCCTGCAGCGCATCCGGCTGCCAGCGCGACCACCTCGAGGCCCGCCGGCAGGTCGACCTGCGGGCTCACCTTGTGCGTCCCCGGCGTCGAGCTCCGTCGGCGTCGACGTAGACCGCGTCGTCCGGCGATCTTGAAGTTGTGCAGGATCACGCTGCGGGCCGCGCAGCGTCAGGTCGACGAACGCCGGCGCGAGGCGCACGGCGGCGCCGTCCGCGCGCCGCGCGCGCACCGGCACGCGCTTGAACTCGCGCGACACCATCACCTGCTCGAAGGTGACCGTACACGCGTCACGCGATCCGGCGCGAAGCTGACGAAGTCGCCCGCCCAGCCGAGGAGCACGCTCCGCTCGCCGTTCTCCTGCATGCCGCGGAGATCGATGGGCTCGGTCGGGAATCTCCTTCAGCTCGTCGACCTTCGCTCGCCGGACCGCTCACCTCGACGGTGTCGGGCGACCACGCGCGACTCGGCGACCATGATAGCCGAGGGCCGGTGTGCCCGCGAGGTCGGCGCGCACCGGCAGGCTGCGCCGGATCAGCCGGTCGATCTTGCAGCTTCACGCGCGCCGGCTCCATCCGCACGACCTTCAGGCGCCGCGGCAGCTCGGGGCGCACCATGTCGGTGTTCAGCTCGATGCGCGGCGTCTCCCGGTCCGATCGAGCTCAGGTCGACCGAGACCCGCGAGCGTCGTGCTCGTCGACGCTGTCGAGGATCGTCCGCGGCCCGCGCAGCGTGATCGTGACGGGCTTGCCGGGCGGGTTGGTCACGATCAGGCCCTGCGGGAGCTTCCGGAGGCTCACCGGCAGCTCGACGATGCGCTCGGCGTCGCGCTCGCTGACGTTGATCGAGAACCAGAGGAAGATGGCCAGCAGCAGCGAGATCAGCTTGAGGCCCGGGTTGCGGCGCAGCGCGTCCCGCAGCGTGCTCGGCGCCGGCGGAGCCGACGCGCGCCACCACGGCGGCGCCGGACCTCCGGCGAGGTCGTCGACGGCTCGGGCGGCGGCCGGGTCGCGCCGCGGGCGCAGCACCGAGAGCTTCATGCCACCAACAGCCGCTGCAGCGTGGTGCGCAGCGTCGCCGCGTCGACGTCGCGCGTGATCTTGCCCTCGCGCACGAGCGAGATGGTGCCGTCCTCCTCGGACACCACGATCGCCACCGCGTCGGTCTCCTCGGTGAGGCCGATGGCGGCGCGGTGGCGCGTGCCGAGCGTCTTCGAGACGTTCGGGTTGGTCGTGAGCGGCAGGAAGCAGCCCGCGGCGGTGATGCGCCCGTTCTGGATGATGAGCGCGCCGTCGTGGATCGGCGAGCCGGGGAGGAAGATGCTGGTGACCAGCTCGCGCGAGACCTGCGCGTCGAGCCGCGTGCCGACCTCGATGTACTCGTTCAGGCCGACCTCGCTCTGGAGCACGATCAGCGCGCCGATGCGGCGACCGGCGAGATGGGTGACCGCCTTCACCAGCTCCTCGACCGCCTGGCTCTGCAGCGATCGCGCTCGCGCGCCGAGAACAGCGGGCCGCGTGCCGACCTGGGTGAGCGCGCGGCGGATGTCGTTCTGGAAGACGATGAAGACGAGGACCAGCGACCAGCTGAGGAGGTACTTGAGGAGGACGTTGACGGTGTAGATCTCGAGCTGCGCGGAGACGAAGTAGATGCGCGTAGACCATCGCCGAGGCCGATCAGCATGGGCACCGCGCGCGTGCCGCGGATCAGGTTGATGCCCGAGTAGATGACGATCGCGAGCAGGAAGATGTCGACGGCGTCCTGCCAGCGGAACGCCGAAGAGGAGGTCCGTCATGGCCGGCCAGCGCCTCCGCCACCCGCGACGACGTCGCGCATGGCGGCCGACGTCGTGCACCCGGACGCAGGCGTGCCCCGGCGGCCACCGCCAGCGCCACCGCGGCCGCCGTGCCGAAGCCGCGCGCGCCGACGGCCACGCCCGCCGCAGCAGCGCGCCGATGAAGCCCTTGCGCGACACCCCCACCAGGACGGGATACCCGAGCGCCGCGACGAGGTCGAGTGCGGCGCAGGAGCGCGAGGTTGTGCTCGACCGTCTTCCCGAAGCCGATGCCGGGATCGACGACGATCGCGTCGGCCGGGATCGCCGGCCGCGCCGCGCCGCCTCGCGCGCGCGCGGCGAGGAACGCCGCGCACCTCCGCGACCACGTCGCGGTAGCGCGGGGCGTCGCTGCATCGTCGCGGGCGTCCCCCGCATGTGCATCAGCACGACCGGGACGTCGGCCTCGGCGCACAGCGGGCAGCATCGCCGGATCGAAGCGCCCGCGCCGAACGTCGTTCACCAGGTCGGCGCCGGCGTCGAGCGCGGCTCGGGCGACCGCCGCCTTGCGTGGTGTCGACCGAGAGCGGGACCCGGCACGGCCGCGCGCACCGCGCGGAGCACCGGGAGCAGCCGGCGCAGCTCCTCGCGCGACGGTCACCGGGCGGGCGCCGGGCGCGTCGACTCGGCGCCGAGGTCGAGCAGCGCCGGCGCCCTCGCGCCACCATCGCGACGGCGCGGCCTCGGCGGCGCGCGCCGGGTCGAGGTGGCAGCCCGCCGTCGCGAGAACGAGTCGGGGGTCGCGTTCAGGACGCCGACCACGACCGACGCGGTCGAGCGGGAGCGGGCCGGAGCGCGTGCGCAGCGACCGGACGCGGCCGGCGGGACGGCGCTCAGGCCGTGGCGGCGGCCGCGTCGCGGAGGGCACCGTTGCGGTTCCCGTACCTGGCGGAGGATCTCGTCGATCTCGGCGCCGTCGAGGGACTCGCGCTCGAGCAGCGCCTCGGCCATCTTGTGCAGCACCTCGAGGTTGCGGCGCAGGAGCAGCTTCGCGCGCTCGTACGCCTCGAGGATGATGCGGCGCACCTCGCGTGTCGATCTCCACCGCGGTGGTCTCGGAGTAGTCGACCCGCTGGGTGAAGTCGCGGCCGAGGAAGATCTCCTCTTCCTTCTTGCCGAAGGTCATCGGGCCGAGCTTCTCGCTCATGCCCCACTCGCAGACCATCTTGCGGGCCAGCTCGGTCGCCCGCTCGATGTCGTTCGCCGGCGCCGGTGCGTCATGTGGCCGAGCACCAGCTCCTCGGCGGCGCGGCCGCCGAAGAGGATGCGCGAGGCTGTTCGAGCAGGAAGTCCGCGATGTACGGTGTGCCGGTCGTCGATCGGCACCTGCTGCGTCAGCCCGAGCGCCATGCCGCGCGGGATGATCGTCACCTTGTGCACCGGATCGGCGCCCGGGAGTGAGCTTCGCGACCAGCGCGTGGCCGGCCTCGTGGTAGGCCGTGTTGCGCCGCTCCTCGAGGCTGATGATCATGCGAGCGCCGCTCGGAGCCCATCATGCACCTTGTCCTTGGCGAGCTCGAAGTCGTTCATGCTCGACCTTGTCCTTGTTCTGCGCGGGCGGCGAGCAGCGCGGCCTCGTTGACCAGGTTCTCGAGGTCGGCGCCGGCGAAGCCGGGCGTCTGGCGCGCGAGCAGCTCGATGTTGACGTCGTCGGCCGAGCGGCACGCGGCGGGTGTGCACGCGGAGGATGCCCTCGCGGCCCTTCACGTCGGGACGCGGCACGACCACGCGGCGGTCGAAGCGGCCGGGGCGCAGCAGCGCCGGATCGAGCACGTCGGGCCGGTTGGTGGCGGCGATCAGGATGACGCCTTCGTTGGTCTCGAAGCCGTCCATCTCGACGAGCAGCTGGTTGAGCGTCTGCTCGCGCTCGTCGTGGCCGCCGCCGAGGCCCGGCGCCGCGATGGCGGCCGACGGCGTCGATCTCGTCGATGAAGATGATGCAGGGCGCGTTCTTCTTGCCCTGCACGAAGAGGTCGCGCACGCGCGAGGCGCCGACGCCGACGAACATCTCGACGAAGTCGGAGCCCGAGATCGAGAAGAACGGCACGCCCGCCTCGCCGGCGATGGCGCGCGCGAGCAGCGTCTTGCCGGTGCCCGGCGGCCCGACCAGCAGCACGCCCTTCGGAATGCGGCCGCCGAGCTTGGTGAACTTCTTCGGGTCCTTCAGGAAGGCGATGATCTCTTCGAGCTCTTCCTTGGCCTCGTCGATGCCGGCGACGTCGGTGAAGGTGACCTTGTGCTGGTTCTCGGTGAGCAGCTTCGCGCGGCTCTTGCCGAACGACATCGCCTTGCCGCCGCCGACCTGCATCTGGCGCATGAAGAAGATCCACACGCCGATCAGCAGCAGCATCGGGAACCACTGGACGAGCGCGACGAAGTACCAGGGCTCGGCGTCCTCGGGCTTGGCGTCGATCTCGACGCCCTTCTCGCGCAGCATGCCGCACCAGATCCGGATCGTCGGGGGCGAAGGTCTTGAAGCTCTCGCCGGCCTCGCCGCGATCGCCCTTGTAGCGGCCGCGGATGTTGCTGGCCCTGGATGGTGACCTCGGCGACCTTGCCCTCGTCGACGGCCTGCACGAAGCGGGTGAAGGTGACCTCCGGGGCTCGTGGGCTGCTGCTTCGTGACGATGGACCACAGCAGCAGGCCCATCAGGAGGAGCAGCAGCCAGAGGCCGAGATTGCGGGAGATGGGATTCACGTCTGGACCTCGGGATGCCACGGCGACACGCGAAAGGTAACACGGGGTTCATATGCGGCAATGCGTCGTCAGGCGTCGCGACTCGACGATTCCGACGACGACACGCCGGGTTGCCGGTCCGAGGGACGCTGCCGACGCGCGCGCGACGCCCGCCACCCACAGTACCGTGTCGCCCCCCACGAGCAAGGGAACGCCGGGGCGCGCCTCGCGCGGCACATGGGCGTCGATCAGGACGTCCTGGACCTTGCGGGTACCGACCCCGGCGAGGTGCATCCGATCCCCGGGGACGGGCGAGCGCACCACCAGCGACGCCGGCAGCGCGTCGGCATCGAAGATCGCTCGCGCGGGCGTCGCGCCGGCCAGCTCGTCGGCGGCGATCGCCCGCGCCGGGGTCAGCGTCAGCCGCCAGCGGCCGGCGGGGTCGGCTGCCGTCGCTCCGGGTGCGATGGCGAGCATCACCGGCTCCGCCTGCGCCTCGCGCCCGAGGCGATGAACGAGGCGGTCGCGCTCCCGCACGACGCGCCCGGGCCCCGGCACCGCCACCGCCCCGCGGCCGGCGCCCCGTCGCCAGCGCCAGCACCCGTTCGACGTGCTCCGCGGCCGGCGTTCGCGCGCACTGCCGGCGTAGCCACGAGCGGACGACCCGCCGCGCGAGCGCCACCGGCTCCGCCGCCACGGCCACGTCCAGGGTATCCCCCGCGATCAGGGCCGCCTCGCGCTCGCGCGCCAGCGCCGCCAGCAAGTCGTCCTCGTCGCGGAAGCGTGTCGCCAGGGCGGCGACGTGCTCGCCCAGACGCGGGTTGAACTCGGTCTCCAGCCAGGGCACGAGCAACCGGCGCACGCGGTTCCGCGCGTGGGCGAGGTCGGCGTTCGTGCGATCGACGCTCGCCTCGAGCCCGCGCAGCGCGAGATGCCGTCGGACGTCCGCCCGCGTCACCGCGAGCAGCGGGCGGAGCAGCATGCGCCGGCGCGGGCGAATCCCCCCGAGTCCCCGGCGGCCCGCGCCACGCAGCAGATTGAGGAGCACGGTCTCCACCTGGTCGTCCCGGGTGTGGCCCGTCAGGATGCAGCGTGGCCCCGATCTCGGCAGCGACGGCGAGGAGTGCGTCATAGCGGGCACGGCGTGCACGCGCCTCGAGCCCCCGCCCCGGCACGACGGGCGCGACCCGCTCGACGAATGCGACGCCGAGTCGCGCGGCGAGCCGGCCGACGGCGCCGCCCTCGACGGCGCTCTCGTCGCCCCGCAACCGATGGTCGACGTGCATGGCGGTGAGTCGCCACTTGCGCGCCGGCGCGAGGGCGGCGACGCCGTCCAGCAATGCCGTCGAGTCGGGTCCGCCGGAGACCGCCAGCAGGAGGTGGTCGCCGGCACGCGGCCCGCCGCGGGCGTCGAGGGCGGCCGCCAGCGCGCGATCGACGGTGCTCGGGGAGCGCTTCACCGGGCCGAATCCTAGCAGAGGTTGACCTGACATGGGCCGACGCGTAGCACCCCGGGCCTGGAGGTGCGCGCATGCAGGAAGTGCTGATCGTCGAGGCGGTCCGCAGCCCGATCGGGCGTCGCAAGGGTGGACTCGCCGGGCTCCATCCCGCCGAGCTGCTCGGCCTGGTGCAGAAGGCGGTCGTCGACCGCTCCGGCATCGACCCGGCGACCGTCGGTCAGGTGGTCGGCGGCTGCGTCTCGCAGGTCGGCGAGCAGTCCTACGACATCGCCCGGACCGCCTGGCTGGCGCAGGGGCTCCCGCTGGAGGTCGCGGCGACCACCGTCGACAGCCAGTGCGGCTCGAGCCAGCAGGCGACCTCGCTCGCCGCAGCGCTGATCGGCGCGGGCATCGAGGATGTCGTGCTCGCCTGCGGTGTCGAGATGATGACCCGCGTGCCCCTCGGCGCCAACATGCACGGCGGCCGTCCGCTGCCGAAGAGCTACCAGAAGCACTACGCGTTCGCCTCCCAGTTCCAGGGCGCCGAGATGATCGCACGCGAGTACGGCATCGGTCGCGAGGACACCGACCGCTTCGGCCTCCGCAGCCAGCAGCGCGCCGCGCGCGCCTGGGCCGAAGGCCGCTTCGACCGCGAGGTCGTGGCCGATCGGCGCACCGGTCCTCGACGCCGAGGGCAAGCCGACGGGCGAGACGCACACCGTCGCCCGCGACGAGGGTCTGCGCGAGACGTCGATGGAGAAGCTCGCGGCGCTGAAGGCCGTCGAGGCCGACGGCATCCACACCGCCGGCACGTCGTCGCAGGTGTCCGACGGCGCCGCCGCGGTGCTGCTCGCCTCCCCGGCCGCGGCGAAGCGCCTCGGGCTTGAAGCCCCGCGCGCGCATCGTCACCACCACCCTCGTCGGCGTCGATCCGGTGACCATGCTGAAGGGACCGATCCCCGCGACGCGCAAGGTCCTCAAGCAGACGGGCCTGTCGATCGACCAGATCGACGTGTTCGAGGTGAACGAGGCGTTCGCGTCCGTCGTCCTGGCGTGGATGAAGGAGGTCAAGCCCAATCCCGAGCGGGTGAATCCGAACGGCGGCGCCATCGCCCTCGGGCATCCGACGGGTTGCACCGGGCGCGCGGCTGATCACCAGCGCGCTCCACGAGCTGGAGCGGACCGGAGCGCGGCGCGCGCTGATCAGCATGTGCTGCGGCGGCGGTCTCGGCACCGGGACGATCATCGAGCGGCTGTGATCGCGCGGGCCGCCTGCGCGCTCCTCCTCCTCGTCGGCGCGTGCGCGGCGCAGCACGGCACGCACGACGCCACCTCGCACCACGACTTCGCCGACGTCGCGAAGTGGTCCGCCGTGTTCGACGATCCGGCGCGCGACGCCTGGCAGAAGCCCGCGGCGCTCGTCGGCGCGCTCGGCCTCGCGCCCGGCGCGACGGTCGCCGACGTCGGCGCCGGCACCGGCTACCTGACGCGCTACCTGAGTGCCGCCGTCGGCCCGACGGGCACCGTGCTCGCCGTCGACACCGAGCCGACGCTGGTGGCGCACCTCCGCGAGCGGGCGGACCAGGAAGGGCTCGCGAACGTCGTCCCGATCCTGGCGTCGGCGGCGAACCCGAGGCTACCGGCGCGCGGGGTCGACCTCGTGCTGCTGCTCGACACCTACCATCACATCGACGACCGCCTGACCTACCTCCGGAACCTGCACGCGGCGATGCGACCCGGCGGGCGCGTCGCCGTCGTCGACTGGAAGAAGGAGAAGCTGCCGGTCGGGCCGCCGGCCGAGCACAAGCTGCCGCGCCAGCTGGTCGTCGACGAGATGCGGGCGGCCGGCTGGGACCTCGCCAGCGAGCCGGACGTCCTGCCCTACCAGTACTTCCTGATCTTCAGGTCGCGCGGATGAACCCGACGACGACGCGGGCCAGCTCCTCGCCGCGATCCTCCTGCAGGAAGTGTCCGCCCCCGGCGATCGTCGCGTGCGCCTGGCCGCGGGTGCCCGGGATCAGCTCGTGGAAGAGACGGTCCATTCCGCCGGTGATCGGGTCGAGGTCGCTGAAGGCGGTGAGGAACGGCTTCGTCCACTTGCCCAGGACCTCCCACGCCGCCCGGTTCGCCGGGGCGGCGGGGTCGTCCGGTGTCGCCGGAACCAGCGTGGGGAACTGGCGCGCGCCCGCCTTGTAGGTCTCGTCCGGGAACGGTGCATCGTAGGCGGCGATCACGTCAGCCGGCAGCTCGGTGGCGCAGCCGCGGCTGACGATCTGCCCGACCGGGAACTGGGGCACCGTCTGCGAGAACTCGCGCCAGGCGAGGAAGGCGGGGCCGGGATCGCGATCACCGGTGGGCAGGAAGGTATTCGCCGCGACGACACGCGCGAAGCGATCGGGATGTTCGGCGACGAGGCGCAGCCCGAGGAGTCCGCCCCAGTCCTGGCAGACGAGCGTCACGTTCCGCAGGTCCAGGCCGAGCAGCACGCCGCGGAGCCAGTCGACGTGCCGCTGATAGGTGTAGTCCTCGCGACGGACCGGCTTGTCCGAGCGCCCGAAGCCGACGAGGTCGGGTGCGACCGCGCGCAGGCCGGCGGCCGTGAGCACCGGGATCATCTTCCGGTAGAGGTAGGACCACGACGGCTCCCCGTGCAGCAGGAGCACCGTCGGCGCCGTCGCACCACCTTCGTCGACGTAGTGGATACGGAGCCCGTCGACGGTGACGTAGTGCGGCGCGAAGGGATAGCCGGGGAGCCCGGAGAATCGCTCGTCGGGGGTGCGCAGCGTGTCCATGCTGCGCTCCCTACTATGGCCGATCGGTCGTGCCCAGGGGACCGAGATCGCTCCGCGCGAGCACACCCGCGCCGTCGACGGCGGGAAGGCGCTCCAGGGACACCGGCGGCGTCCAGCCCGGCGCCACCAGGGCGGCGGCATACCCGTCTGCCGTCGGCACCTGGAGCCGCCAGCGTCCGTGGCGATCGACAGCCGCGCGGCCGGCGAGGCGCCAGCCGCCGGTCAACGTCCAGACGACGACGGCTGCGCGTTCCGCTGCGACGTTCGTCGCCCATCCGCTTGCGACGCCGCCCACCACCGCCAGCGTGATCCCCGGCGGCGCCTGCAGCGCCGCCCACTGCTTCGGCGTGCCGTCGGCGCGGAACAGCCCGAGGTGGGCTGCCGTCGCCGGCGGGGCGCGCCATGGTTCGTCGAACGCGGCCCAGTAGGTGAAGCGGACGCCGCGCGACTCGATGCAGGCGAAGAAGGCGCGCTGGTAGTTCTCGCTCAGCGCCGGCGCGCCCGCGGTCGGGAACCCGACCTCGGCGAAGATCACCGTTCGGCCCGGCGCGCGTGCGGTCACCTCACGCGTCCGGTGGAGCATCCACCCGCACGTCGCCTGCGGATGCGCGTGGTCCCCGAACACCGGATGGACGATCGGCATCGCCCAGGCCCCGAGCGCGTAGAGCGAGTGATCGCGACGGAAGGCGCGCAGCGGCTCGCGTATCCCGACCGGACGGCCCGTCGCGCCGAGTGTGGCGATGGCCCGCTCGACGTCGGCGCGATCGTACCGTCCGCGCAGCAACCCGCCGCTGCCGACGACGTAGCCGTCGGCGCAGCGCCGCAGCCGTCGGGCGGCGCGCAGCTCCAGGGGGTCGGCCGGGTTGCGCACCCCGATCAGCACGGTGGTGAACCCGCGTCGGCGGAACACGCGGCAGGCGGACGGCGGCGAATCGTCGAGGACGACGGCGCGAAACGCGGGCGCGAGCGAGGCGGCGTCGGCGCGGAGCGACGCCGCGTCAGGGGCGACGTCCGGCGCGGTCCGCAGCGGCACATAGCCGACGGCGCGTTCGGCACCCAATCGGGCGGGCACGGCGCTCGACGGCGCCGCGGCCGCCTCGAGCACCAGACCGAGCAGCACGGTCACGAGGATCGTTGACACGCAGGAACGGCATTGACTACGGTCCCAGGCCGCATGGCAACCCCAGCGAAACGGAAGCCGCCACGCCGACGCCCGGCCCCCGCCCTCGGCACCGCCGAGTTCCGGCGTCATCTTCGCAGCCGCGCCGCGATGATGGCGCCGGCGGATGTCCGCACGCTGGTCGCGCAGGCGGCAGCGCTGCGGAAACGCGCGATGCGCGACGGCATCGAGCGGCCCGCGTTCCGCCGCCAGGTCGAGGAAGCCCTCGACCTGCTGGCGGATCACGTCGCCGGCCGCTGCCCGCAGATCCCCTACCTCACGGTCGCCAGCCTCGCCGCCGCCCTCTTCTACTATCTGGACCCGATCGACGTCATTCCCGATTTCGTGCCCGACGTCGGCATCGGCGACGACGCCCTGGTGCTGCGCCTCGCGTTCAAGGACGCCGCCGACGGCATCGCGCGCTGGGAGCGCGCACGAACCGTCACCGCGCGCCGGCGCTGACTACCGTCGATCCAGTAGCGCCAACCGGTTCGCGACGATCCGTGGCAGCGCGAGCGTACCCCGATCGCCGGGTCGCCGTGCCGTGCTCCCCGCGAGCGCATAGCCCGTCGGGATGCAGACGCGACGCTCGCCGATCGCGTAGATGCGCCCCTGCAGCGTCTCGCTCATGACCTCGACCGCCTCGAGCTCGACCACGTCGTCGACCGTCATGACGTCAGACGTAGATGGGTCCCCCACCCCGGAGCCAGGCCCTTTGGTTAAGAGGATGTGACGGTTCGGTGCGTCATGTCTGCCCGACGCGCCGTCGACGAAGAGCTCGATCTCGAAAGGGTTGCATTAGGTTCCATTTTGGAACTAATGGCCTCGTGCGCTGGCAGGACGTCGGGAAGCTCGACTGCTCGATCGCGCGCACGCTGTCGGTGATCGGCGACCGCTGGACGCTGCTCGTCCTGCGCGACGCCTTCCTCGGCGGCCGGCGATTCGAGGACTTCCAGACGAGCCTCGGCATGACGCGCCATCGCCTGGCCGATCGGCTGGCCAAGCTCGTCGCGCCACGGCGTGCTCGGGCGCGTGCGCTACCAGGAGCGCCCGCCGCGCTTCGAGTACCGTCTCACCGAGAAGGGGCGCGACCTCTACGGCGTCATCGTCTCGCTCGCCGGCTGGGGCGACCGCTGGATGGCCGGCGAAGACGGGTCCGCCGATCGAGCTCGTGCACCGTGGCTGCGGCCACGCGACGACGCCTGCGCCTCGCCTGCGCGCAATGCGGCGAGCCGGTGACGGCGCGCGACATGACGGCACGGGCCCGGGCTCGCGGCGCTGCACCGAGGAGCCACGATGAGCGACCGAACCGTCGATCCTCGATCCGCACCCGCTGCCGCTCGACGCGACGACCTCGCCACCGTCTGCGTGCTCTGCAGCCACAACTGCGGCCTGCGCGTCGACGTCGCAGGACGGCCGCATCGTCGCCGTGCGCGGCGACGAGACGAACCCGATCACGCAAGGGCTACATCTGCAACAAGGCCTTCAGCATCGGCGCACTACGTCGAGCACGGCGAGCGCGTCGCAGCATCCGCTGCGCCGCCGCCCCGACGGCAGCTTCGAGCGCATCGACTGGGACACGGCGATCGCCGAGATCGCCGCGCAAGCTGAACGACGATCCGCGACGCGCACTCGCCGCGCGCCGATCGGGCTCGTCGGCATCGGCGGCCAGGGGAACCACATGGACGCGCCGTACGCGCATCGGCTTCCTCCGCGGCCTCGGCTCGCGGCGCTGGTTCAACGCCTTCGCGCAGGAGAAGACGCAGCACAACCTCATCGACCAGTGGATGTTCGACGCCTCGCCGGCGACGTTCCTGCATGCCGACATCGAGCACGCGCCGCTTCCTGCTCGTGCTCGGCACCAACCCGAAGATCTCGAACCGCGGCCACAACGCCACCGACACGCTTCAAGGCGCTCGCCGACGACCAGACGCGCACGGTCGTCGTCGTCGATCCGCGCGAGACCGAGACGACGCGCACGGCGACGCGCCACCTGCGCGTGCGGCCCGGGCACCGACGCCTATCTGCTGCTCGGCATGGCGGCCGTCGATCGTCCGCGAGGGCCTCGACGACGCGGCGTTCGTCGACGAGCGCACGCGTCGGCTTCGAGGCGCTGCGCGCCGCGCTGGCGGCGGTCGACGTCGACGAGATGGCGCGCGCGCTGCGGCATCGAGGTCGACGCGATCGTCGAGACCGCGCGCGGGTTCGCGCAGCGCCGAGTCGGCGGCGATCTTCTTCGACCTCGGCGTCGAGCAGACGCCGTTCTCGACCCTGATCTCGTACCTGATCCGCGTCCTGCTCGTGCTGACCGACAACCTCGGCCGGCGCGGCGGCAACATCTTCCTGGAGACGTTCCTGCCGCCCGATGCAGGACCCGAGCGCGCGTGCGCGAGCCCGAGCGCGCGCTCGCCTCGGGCATCCCGGCCATCCGCGCGCTCGGCAACGTCGGCATGTTCTCGCCGACGCTCGTGCCCGAGGAGATCCTGCTCGACCATCCCGAGCGCATGCGCGCGGTCATCGTCGAGGGCTCGAACCCGCTCCTCTCGTACTCCGACGCCGCGCGCTGGCGCGAGGCGCGCGAGCAGCTCGACCTGCTCGTCGTGATCGATCCGGCCATGACCGAGACGGCGCGGCTCGCCGACTACGTGCTGCCGACGCCGGTCGGCTACGAGAAGTGGGAGATCGCCGGCTTCCCGAAGGGCTACCCGAGATCTTCATGCAGGTGCGGCCGCCGGTCGTGCCGGCCCCGCCCGAGGCGCTGCCGGAGCCGGAGATCTACGTCGCGCCTCGCGAGGCGATGGGCCTCTTCGGCGCGCCGCCGGCCGAGCTCGCACGAGCTCGCGGCGCACGCGCTGACGCCCGAGGGCGCGATGGCCTTCCTCGGCACGGCGCAGGCGCGCCGCGCAGCGGCGGCGCAGCACGAGATGCTCGTCTGGGCGTATCGCACGCTCGGCCCGCATCTCCCGTCGCCGTCGCTCGTCGGCGGTCTGGCTTCATGTCGCACCTGAACGCGATGTTCCGCACCGAGAGCGTGCTGCGCACGCTCGGCGCCGGAGTGGGAGGGGAAGGCGCCGTTCGAGATCGGCACCGAGCTCTTCCGCCGCATCCTCGCGCATCCCGAGGGCGTCGAGATCGCGCGCCAGCGATCCGGAGACCAACCTCGAGGACCACCTCGGCTTCGACGACGGCAAGATCCGCCTCGCGCCCGAGCCGATGCTGCCCGAGATCCGCCGCGCGATCGCCACGCGAGCCGACGCGTCGATCCCGCCTTCCCGCTCGTCCTGGCCGCCGGGCTGCGCACGCGCTGGACGGCCAACACGATCCAGCGCGATCCGGCGTGGCGGAAGGGCAGCGGACCGCACTGCGCGCTCAACCTCTCGCCGGCCGACGCGACGACGCTCGGCATCCGCGACGGCGACACGGTGCGCGTCTCGACGCGGCGCGGCAGCCTCGACGCTGCCGGCGCAGATCGACGCGAAGCTGCATGGCCGGCCACGTCTGGATGCCGAACGGCTTCGGCATGGTGTCGCCGGACGGCATGGTGCAGGGCGCGCAACCAGAACGAGCTCACCGACGTGGCCGACCGCGATCCGTTCACCGGCATCCCGCACCACCGCTACGTGCGCTGCCGCGTCGAACGCGTCGCCGCGCGCCCGTAGCGATCTTCCGGTCGAATTGAATGGCGGCGGGCTGGATCGAACAGCCGACCTAGGGATTATGAGACCCTCGCTCTAGCCAACTGAGCTACGCCGCCCCGGGGCAGTGAAGATGGCGGGCCGCCGTCGCGAAATCAAGGCCACGCGTGGCCGCGCGGCAATGGAGTGACCCGGACGTCGTCGGCGTCGCGGCGCAACTGGTACAGCAGCCCCTCGCCGAGCGAGATCGCCGTCAGCATGCCGCCGTACACGCAGCCGGTGTCGATGCCGATCTTGTAGGGCAGATCGACGAGCACGTCGCGGCACGGCGTGTGGCCGAAGACGACCGTCTGCGGCAGCGAGTGGGGCCGCTCGAAGAACTCCTCGCGGATCCAGAAGAGGTCCTCCGGCGTCTGCTCCGCGAGCGGTGCGTGCCGGGTTGATGCCGGCGTGGACGATCACGTGGCGGTCGCCCACGTGCAGCGGCGCCAGCGCGTCCAGGAACGCGAGGTGCGCCGCCGGCAGCAGCGACGGCACCTCGCCTCGCGGCGTCCCGGGTGCGACGTCGTAGCTCGCCAGCGTCGTGTTGCCGCCATTCCCCAGGAACGACTCGCCGAAATGTCCGTCGCGCCCGAGGTAGTCGAGGAACATGTCCTCGTGGTTGCCGCGGAGGAAGATCGTCCGCACGTCGGACCGGTGGCCGAGGTCGAGCAGGCAGTCGATGGTGGCGCGCGCGTCGGGACCGCGGTCGACGTAGTCGCCGACGAAGACGATCGTGTCGCCGGCGGCCGGGGCGATCGCGGCGAGGACGCGCTCGAGCTCGCGGACGCACCCGTGCAGGTCGCCGATCGCGAAGGTCCGCCCCGCCACCGCCGTCACCGCCTGCGGACGAGGCCGGCGACCGCGTTCGGATCCTCGAGGATGCGCAGCGCGGCGCTGTAGGGATCCACCGTGCCGGCGCGCACGTCGGCGACCACCGCCGCGAGGCCGTCCGTCGCGTCGCCGAGCTGGTCGGCGACGCGGTGGCGCAGCTCCTCGCCCAGGATGTCGAGCAGCTCGGCCTCGCGCTGGCGCTGCTCGCGCGCGGGTCGCCCGGCATCGGTGCCGACGAATGCACGCCGCTCGACCAGCACCTCCATCAGGCGGTCGATCCCGACGTCGGTGGTGGCCTGCGTGCGGACGACGGGGATCGTCCAGGACGCGGCGGGACGGAGGTGCAGCATCTGGATCAGCTCGGTCTCCATGCGCTCGGCGCCGTCGCGATCGGCCTTGTTGACGACGAACACGTCGGCGATCTCGAGGAGTCCCGCCTTCATCACCTGCACCGCATCGCCCGCCTCGGGCACCAGGACGACCAGCACCGTGTGCGCGAGGCGCATCACGTCGAGCTCGGTCTGTCCCACGCCGACCGTCTCGACGATGACGTCGTCCATGCCGAACGCGTCGAGCAGGCGCACGATGTCGCGCGTCGCGCGCGGGATGCCGCCGTGCGCGCCGCGCGTCGAGAGGCTGCGGATGAAGACGCCGGGATCGAGGAAGTGGTCCTGCATGCGGATGCGATCGCCCAGGACCGCGCCGCCGCTGAACGGGCTGGACGGATCGACGGCGACGATCCCGACGCGTCGCCCGCCCGCGCGGAGCCGAGCCGTCAGGCGATCGGTCAACGTCGACTTGCCGGCGCCCGGCGGGCCGGTGATGCCGATCACGTGCGCGCGGCCGGTGCGCGGGAACACCCGGCTCATGAGCGCCGGCAGTCCGGGCGCGCGATTCTCGACCAACGTCATGAGGCGCGCCAGGGCGACGCGGTCGCCGGCGAGCATCCGCTCCGCGAGCGCGGTCGATCGCGTCAGAGGCTGCCATGGTCGCGTCTCTTCCGGGTGGGCGCCCAGGCCGGCCGCGAGCCGCTGGACGGCCAGCCGCGCGGCATCGTCGAGTGCCAGCGACCGTCCTCCGAGATCGGCGAGCGACGCCACCGCGCCGGAGGTCATGCCACAGGGGTGGATCCAGGTAAACGGCGTGCAGTCGGCGGTGAGGTTGACGGCCAGGCCATGTGAGCTGACCCCGCCGCTGACGCGCACGCCGACCGACGCGACCTTGGCGTCGCCCACCCAGATGCCCGGCGCCCCGGGGCGGCGCACCCCCTGGAGCCCGGCACGCTGGACGACGGCGAGGGCGGCGTCCTCGAGCAGGGCCACGAAGCGCCGCACGCCGAGCCCGCGGACATCGACGATCGGGTACAGAACCAGCTGACCGGGGCCGTGGTAGGTGGCGAGCCCACCGCGCGGGGTCCGCCGCACGGTGACCCCCCGGCGGGCCAGGTCGTCGGCGCCGAGACGCAGGTCCGTCACGCCCGCGCGCGGCCCGAGCGTGACCACGGGGGCGTGCTCGGTCGCGACCGCGCAATCCGACCCCCCGGCCCGGCGCGCGGCGACCAGGCGGTCCTGAAGCACCAGCGCGTCGTCGTAGGTCAGCCGCGGCCAGATCGCCCAGCGAAGGGTCACGATTGCATGGTACCATGGAGCCCCGGTTGACCGCGCCTACCGGGGGGAGAAAGATGCGGCCCGGATGCCCGCTTCGTTCAGTGTGTTTCTGCGCAGCGGGCCGGTGCTCGCGGGGATACTGCTCCTCAGCATCGGCCTCGGCAATCTGACGGTCGGCAGCACGAAGTTCGTCCAGTACCGCGACGTGGTCCGCAACGCGCCGCTCAACGCCCCCCGCGATCCCGCCGCGCTCTTCCCCACGGCCACCGAAGACGAGCAGCAGTTCGCGGTGGCGCGGGCGAAGGTCGGCTACTACCAGGTGATGGTGACGGCGGGTCGGTTCCTGACCGCGCTCGGGCTCGTGCTCGTCGCGAGCGGCGTGCTCTACACGCGCCATCGTCTGCTGCGCACGCGTTGACTTCCGCGGAGGCGGCGTCTACAACGCGAACAAATTTGCACACCGCCACGCAGGGGCGTGGGGTGGAGACGGGTGGAGTGGTCGGGTCGGATGGGGGTGGAGGCAGGAGGCCTGTGGTGCGGTGCCGCCGACGATGACGTCGCGCGGGCGCTGCTGACCGCAATCGTTCGTGCGCTGGGTCTCGCGCGCGCGGCGTTGCTGATCGAGGAGTCGCCGGGAGGACGCCTGGTCCAGTGCCTGGCGCACGGACGCGTCGCCCTGCTCTCGCTGCATCCGGGCGAGCCGCCGGGCAACGGGCCGTGGAGCGCCGCACTCCCGATCCACGCCGAGGGCCGCGCGGTCGGTCTGTTGCTGGTCGCGAGGACGGAAGGCGTGCCGCTCGCACGGGCGGACGCATCGCTCGCCGCCGGACTCGCCGAGGGGTTCGCCCGCCTCGTCGCGCATCCACGCCTCAGCGCGGAGCTCGCGCAGTCGCGTGATCTCCTCGCCCGCGTCGACCGGCTGTCGGCGCTGGGCACGCTGGCGGCGGGTGTGGCGCACGAGATCCGGAATCCGCTCGTGTCGGTGCGAACCTTCATGCAGCTGCTGCCCGAACGCCTGCACGACGAGGACTTCCGCACCCGCTTCCGCGAACTCGCGCTGGGCGAGGTGGAGCGCATCGTCACCCTGGTCAACGATGTCCTCACGTTCTCGCGCCCGCTGCCGCCCGAGCTCGATCTGGCGGATCTGAACGAGCTGACCGGGAGCACGGCCCGCCTGCTCGAGGCGGAGGCGCGCAAGCGAGGGGTGACGCTGCGCTGGCGCCTCGAGGAGACGCTGCCGGCGGTCTCCGTCGACGACGCGCGGGTGAAGCAGGTTCTCACCAACGTCGTCCTGAACGCCATCGAGGCGAGCGAGCCGGCCGGCCGCGTCGAGGTGGCGACCTTCGCGGAGCAGGCCGACGGCGTCCGCTGGTGCGTGGTCGAGGTCGCGGACTCGGGCGAGGGCGTTTCCGCCGCGGAGGCCGAGCGCATCTTCGATCCGTTCTTCACCACCAAGAACGACGGCAACGGCCTCGGACTCTGGGTCGCCAGCCGGATCATGAACGAGCACGGCGGACAGATCGGAGTCCGCAGCAACGGAGACGGCGGCGCCGTCTTCCGCATCCGGTTCCCCGTACCCGAGGGGCGGCGTGGTGGCAGCGCCTGACGTTCGCAGGCGCGCCGCGCTGCCGGTCATGCCGGCGGCGCGCGCGGCGGCGCTGCTGGCGCCGCCGTGGGTGCCCGCCGCCGTCCCCATCGACGAGCTCCGCACGGCCGCCGCGCTCGGCGTCCCCATCCTGATCCAGGCGCCCGCCGTTCTGCGCCTCCGGCTCGCCCGTGCGCTGCACGCCGTGTCGGGCCGCGCGGGGCCACTGCTCGCCGTCAGTGGCCGACGGCCACCGCTCGACGACCTGCCTCCGGGCGCATCCCTGGTGGTGGACGTCGGCACGCTTGCGCGCGACGCCGCGATGGTGCTGGCCGCCCTCTGCGACGACGGCGACGCGTGGGTCGTGGCGGGTCTCGATCCGGAGGCCGCCCTGCCCGACGCGCTGCAGGCGCCCATGGCGGCGATGATGATCGTCGTGCCCGCGCTCGATGCGCGCCGGCCGGACATCGGCCCCATCGCCAGCGCGGTTCTCGAACGGGCACGCAGCGCCGGTCGCGCGGTACCGGCGCTCGCGGCAGCGACGCGCGACGTGCTCACGGCACGTGCCTGGCCCGGAGACGTCGCCGAGCTGGAGGCCGTGGTCACGCGGGCACTGATCCGTGCCGCCGACGCGCCGAGCGTCGAGCCGGAGCATCTCGTGACCCCCGACGAGGCCGTCCCAAGCGCACCGGCCGGTGATGCGGTGGCGACGACGGCGCAGCTGGAGTTCCTGCTCGCCGAGCTGGCGCACGAGCTGCGCAACCCGCTGGTGACGGTCAAGACGTTCGCCGAGCATCTCCCGGCCCTGCTCGAGGACGCCGCGCTTCGCGAGCAGTTCGCGACGCTCGCGACCGAGGCGATCGGCCGCATGGATGGACTGCTCGAGAACGTGCTCGAGTTCGCGCGGCTCGAACGTCCCCGCCGCGACCGGGTCGAGCTGGGTGCGCTCCTCGACGGCGTGCTCGGCGAGATCGCGCCGGTGCTGAGCGGGCGCGCGGTCGAGGTGAAGCGCACCGGTGCGTCGACCGTGCAGTGCGCGGGCGACCGGGAGCACCTCACCTACGCGCTGCGGAACCTCTTCGAGGGCATCGTCCGCGAGGTGCCGCCGCGCGACCAGATCGTGCTCGACACCAGCGCCAACGGCGTCGTCAGCGTGCACTTCCACGCCGGCGGCGCCGACCTCGAGCGCCTGCGCCGGCTGCTCGCACCCGAGCGCGGCGAGGCGCTCGGTGCCGGCACGGCACTGACCGATCCGACGTTGCTGCCGCTCGCCTTCACGCTGGCACGGGCGGTGCTCATGCGAGGCGGTGCGCGACTCGACGTCGTGCCCGATGGCGACGGGGACACCACCCTGGTGGTGCGCTTGCCAGTCGCGCCCGCGACAGGAACGCTGAAAGGGGAGCAACCGTGGACAACGGGAACATGAAGCGACGGGTTCTGATCGTGGACGACGAGCCAGGGGTCCGCATGTCGGTCTCCATGGCGTTGAAGGACGCCTACGATCCGATCGCCGTCTCGAGCGGCCAGGAGGCGCTGCAGGCCGTCGCCGCCCAACCGGTGGACGTCGTCCTGCTCGACATCGTCATGCCGGGCATGGACGGCATCCAGGTGCTGGAAGAGATCCACGCCCGCCACCCGCAGATCCCGGTCATCATGCTCACCGCCACCAAGACCCTGAAGACCGCGGTCGAGGCGATGCGTCTCGGCGCCTTCGACTACCAGAACAAGCCCTTCGACGTGGACGAGCTGCGTCTGGTGCTGGAGAAGGCGACGCGCAACGCGGCCCTGGTGAAGGAGGTCGAGGAGCTCCGCTCCGAGGTCGGGCGGCGCTACCAGATCGAGAACATCGTCGGGCGCTCGCCGAAGATGCAGGACGTCTTCAAGACCGTGCTCACCGTCGCCCCGCTCAAGACCACCGTGCTGGTGATGGGCGAGAGCGGCACCGGCAAGGAGCTGATCGCCAAGGCCATCCACTACGGCAGCCCACGTGCGGCGCGGCCGCTGGTCACGCTCAACTGCGCCGCCATCCCGGAGACGCTCCTCGAGAGCGAGCTGTTCGGGCACGAGAAGGGCTCGTTCACCGATGCCCACCAGAAGAAGCTCGGCCAGTTCGAGCTGGCGCACGGCGGAACCCTATTCCTCGACGAGATCGGCGAGATGGGCATCGGCGTCCAGTCGAAGCTCCTGCGCGTCCTCGAGCACGCGGAATTCCTCCGCGTCGGCGGGCAGAAGCCGATCTCGGTCGACGTGCGCATCATCGCCGCCACCAACCGCGATCTCGAGGGAGCGATCCGCACCGGCGCGTTCCGCCCGGACCTCTACTATCGGCTGAACGTCGTCACCATCGATCTGCCGCCGCTGCGCGAGCGGCGCGACGATCTCCCGCTCCTGATCAAGCACTTCACCGAGCAGAAGGCGAAGGACATGGGCGTGCCCGAGAAGGGCTTCACCCCGGCGGCGATCGACGCGCTCCTCCACTATCCCTGGCCGGGGAACGTGCGCGAGCTGGAGAACGTCGTCGAGCGCGTCATGGTGCTGTCCGAGGGCGCGAGCATCGACACCGACGATCTGCCCGACCAGGTCCGGCGGACCGATCTCAACCCCGGCACCATCAAGGAGCAGGTGCTCGCGGGGCGGAAGTCGCTCGGCACCGCCGTCGACGACTTCGAGCGCGAGATCATCGAGGAGGCGCTGCACCAGACCGACTTCAACCAGACGCGTGCCGCCGACATGCTCGGGACTACTCGGCGGATACTGAAATATCGGATGGACAAGCTCGGCATCGAGGGCCCCGAGCACTGAGAACGTTCGCCCGGGTGCCAACGGCTTGACCCGGGTCGCAAGCGGCGGTGGCGTGACACGCGTGCACCTCGGCGTGCTTTTCCTGACGCGCCCCACGGCGGCGATTCTCGGTTTTGCGGCAACGCCGGTGGCATGCTTTCTGCTCGGGATCACGCCCTATGCCGCGGCGACCCCGGGTGATGGTAGTGGACGACGAGCTGGGCGTGCGCGAGTCGCTGCGCGCGATCCTGGCGGGAGACTGCGACGTCTCCGTGGCGCCCTCGGGCGAAGAGGCGCTCACCCTCCTCGCCAGCGAGCCGGTGGACGCGGTGACCGTCGACCTGCGCATGCCCGGTCTCTCCGGGATCGCCGTCCTCGAGCGGATCAAGAAGGTCGACCCCGACATCGAGGTCCTGATCATCACGGGTCAGGGCTCCCTCGACACGGCGATCCAGGGCCTGCGACACCGGGCGTTCGACTACCTGACGAAGCCGTTCGACGCCGAGAAGGTCCGCCAGCTGGTGCAGGCGGCGCTCGCACGCCGCCAGGCGGTCCGCCTGATGAAGGCGGCGCCCGAGAGCATGCTGGCCGGCCTCTCGCACGAGTTCCGCACGCCGCTCAACATCATCATGGGCTACTCGAACATGCTCCGCGAGGAGGTCGAGGAGCTGTCCGACGACCAGCGCGCGGCGCTCGACCGCATCCAGGCGAACTCGAGCACCCTCCTCGCCTACGTCGAGACGCTCTTCTACCTTGCCGAACTCGACCGGGGACTCGTCCCCCTCGAGGTCGAGACCATCCACGTGGGCACGGTCGTGGAGCGGGTGCGGCGCGAGCTCGTGCGCGCCGCCGCGATGAAGGACCTCGCCTTCACGGTCGAGAGCAGCGGCGTGTGTGATCTCATGACCGACGGCGACAAGGTCGGGCGTCTGCTGCGCACCCTCGCCGAGAACGCGATCCGCTATACGCGCAAGGGCCGCGTCGTCATCGCCGCTCGCGACGTGCCGGACGGCGTGGTCGTCGAGGTACGGGACAGCGGACCGGGTCTGAGCCCCGAGGTCGTCGAGCAGGTGCAGGAAGTGGCCAGCGGTGTTCGCGATGGCGCGCCGCCGCGCGCGCTCGGATTCGGCCTCAAGCTGGCCGGCCGTCTGGTGCAACGCCTGAACGGCCACCTGACGATCGACACCGGGGCCGAGGGCACGACGGTCCGCGTGCGGCTGCCGCCGCTCATGCTCGCCGAGCACGCCGCCGCGAGCGCCTGAAGCTTGACAGGCCCGGACCCGTCCGATAGCTGCGAACCAGCTCCGCCATGGAATTTCCTTCCCCCGGCGGTGCCCGCCGCTCGGACACCGCGCCGCTCGCTGCACTCGAACGGGCGCTCTCCGGCGATGATCTGAGTCGCGACGAGGCGACCGCATTGCTCACCGCGGACGCCACGACCGACGCCCTCCTCGCCGCCGCCGCGGCCCGTCGCGACCAGGCGTGGGGACGGACGGTGACGTACTCGCCCAAGGTGTTCCTGCCGGTCACCAACCTCTGTCGCGATCGCTGTACGTATTGCACCTTCAGAAAAGACCCCGACGATCCCGACGCGTGGACGATGCGTCCCGAGGAGATCCGCGCCTGGTCCGAGCGCGGCCGGAGGATCGGCTGCATCGAGGCGCTGATGTGTCTGGGCGACCGTCCCGAGGCGGCGTTCCGCGACTACCGACGCCTGCTCGAGGAGCTCGGTCATCGGACGACCGTCGAGTACGTCCACCGCGCCTGCGAGATCGCGCTCGACGCCGGGCTCCTCCCGCACACGAACGCGGGCGTCCTCACGCGGGACGAGATGGTCCGCCTCCGCCCGGTGAACGTCAGCCTCGGCCTGATGCTCGAGAACGTCTCGCCCCGGCTCCGCGCTCGCGGCGAGGTGCATCAGTGGGCGCCGGACAAGGAGCCCGCCGTGCGCCTGCGGATGCTCCGCGAGGCGGGCGAGCTGCGCATCCCGTTCACCACCGGGCTGCTCCTCGGGATCGGCGAGACGGCGGCCGAGCGGATCGACACGCTCTTCGCCATCCGCGACGCGCACCGCGCGCACGGACACGTGCAGGAAGTGATCGTCCAGAACTTCCGCGCCAAGCCCACCATCCCGCGCGCCGACGCCCCGGAGCCCGAGGCGATCGACCTGGCGCGCACGATCGCCGTCGCCCGCCTGGTGCTCGACGCCGACGTGAGCGTGCAGGCGCCGCCCAACCTCTCGCCACGCGATCACGCCCTGCTGCTTGCGGCGGGGCTGAACGACTGGGGCGGCATCTCCCCCCTCACCCCGGACTACGTGAACCCCGAGGCGCCGTGGCCCCACGTGACCGCGCTCGCCGCGGTCTGCGAGGATGCGGGTTACAGGCTGTTGCCACGCCTGCCGATCTACCCGGCGTTCGTCGACCGGCCAGGCTTCCTCGCACCCGGGGTTGCGCCGGCGCGTCGCAGCGTTCATCCCTTCGGACATGGAGGCGCGCGCATGAGCTGGTTCGACCCCTGGGAGGCGATCGAGGCGATCGCCCTGAGCGACGAGCCGGCCGAGCGCGCGATCGGGCGTGCGACGCCCACCATCGCCACCATCCTCGAGCGCGCCCTCGAGGGCACGCCGCCCGACGCCGCGGAGGGGGAACGTCTGTTCGCCGTCGAGGGCGACGACCTCCACGCGCTGGTCCGCACGGCCGACACGATTCGTACGGCCGACGTCGGCGACACGGTCACCTACGTCGTCAACCGGAACATCAACTTCACGAACGTCTGCTTCGTGAACTGTCAGTTCTGCGCCTTCAAGCGGCAGCGGTGGGAGGCGGACGCCTACACCCACGGCATGGACGTCGTCCTGGCCAAGGTCGAGGAGGCCATACAGCGCGGGGCGACCGAAGTCTGCATGCAGGGTGGCATCAACCCCGACATGGACGCCTTCACGTACCGGGACGTCCTCGTCGGCATCAAGACGCGTTACCCGAGCCTGCACGTCCACGCCTTCTCGCCGATGGAGATCATGTACGGCGCGCGCCGCACGAACATGGACTACTCCGCCTACATCGGCATGCTGCGCGATGGCGGCCTCGGGTCGCATTCCCGGGACTGCGGCCGAGATCCTCGACGACGACGTGCGCGAGATCCTCTCGCACAAGAAGGTCGACGTGCGGACGTGGATCGAGATCATCACCACCGCGCACCGGCTCGGCGTGCCGACGACGTCGACGGTCATGTACGGCCACGTCGAGTCCGCGGCGCACCTGGCGCGCCACGTCGACCTGATGCGCACGCTGCAGCGCGAGACGGGCGGCTTCACCGAGTTCGTCCCGCTCGGCTTCATCTGGGAGAACACGCGCCTCTACCACGACGGCAAGGTCGCGCCGCAGCCGAAGGGCCTGCGCGACCTGCGGGTGTACGCCGCCTGCCGGCTGATGCTCCGCGGCACCATCGACAACCTGCAGACGTCCTGGGTGAAGCTCGGGCACCGGCTGGCGCAGCTCTCGCTCCGCGCCGGCTGCAACGACTTCGGCGGGACCCTGATGGAGGAGAGCATCTCGCGGGAGGCCGGCGCGGACGCCGGCGAGTACACCTCGGTCGAGGAGATCGAGGCCCTGATCCGCGGCGCCGGGCGTGTGCCCGCCCAGCGGACGACGCTCTACGGGCGGATCGGAGCGGGTGCCGCGACGGATCACGGTGCTGGCGGGTGGCGTGGGGGCAGCCCGGTTTCTCCGGGGCCTCTCGCGTCACACTGACCCGCGGCAGCTCACCGTCATCGGCAACACCGGCGACGACGAGGAGTTCTTCGGACTCCACGTCTCGCCCGGACCTCGACACGGTCCTGTACACGCTCGCGGGGCGCGCCGATGCCGACCCGCGGCTGGGGCGTGCGCGGCGACACGTTCGCGTGCCTGGAGACGCTCGGCACGCTCGGCGGCCCGACGTGGTTCCAGCTCGGCGATCGCGACCTGGCGACGCACGTGCTGCGCACCGCCTGGCTGCGCGACGGGCAGCGCGTTGAGCAGCGTCACCGCAGCCTTGGCGCGTCGCCAGGGCGTCCGGACGCGCCTGCTGCCGATGACCGACGACCGCGTGCGCACGTTCGTCCACGCGGGCGGCCGCCGTCTCGCCTTCCAGGAGTACCTGGTGCGGCGCCGCGCCCGCGGCCGCGTCTCCCGGATCGAGGTCACGGGGGCCGCCGCGGCGCGCCCCGCGCCGGGGGTCGTGGCCGCGCTCCGCGCGACCGACGCGATCATCGTGGCGCCGTCGAACCCGCTGGTGTCGATCGGGCCGATGCTGGCGATCCCCGCCATCCGCCGCGCGCTCGCGCGCCGGCGCGCACCTGCGATCGCGATCACGCCCCTCGTCGGCGGACGGCCGCTCAAGGGCCCGCTCCACCGTATGCTCCGCGGCCTCGGACTCGAAGTATCGCCGCGCGGCGTGGCGCGCTGCTACGCGGGGCTCGTCGACGTCTTCGTCCTCGATCGCGTCGACGCCGCCTGGAAGGGACGGATCGAGGCCCTCGGCATGCGGGTCGTCGTCGCCGACACGATCATGCGCACGCCGACGCCACGCCGCCCGTCTTGCAGCCGTCGTCCTCGCCGCGCTACGTCCCGGGACCGCATGACCGTCGCCGTCATTCCGGTCCCCGGCCTGCCGATGATCCGACCCGGCGACGACCTCGCGCGGCTGCTCGGCGACGCGATCGACGCCGCGCGCGTCGGCCTCAAGGCAACCGACGTCGTCTGCGTCTGCCAGAAGGTGGTGTCGAAAGCCGAAGGCTCCATCGTGTCGTCTCGCGGCCGTCACCCCATCGCCGTTCGCCGAGGAGATCGCGCGCCAGGGCGGGGACCGACAAGGATCCGCGCGCCATCGAAGTCGTGCTGCGCGAGACGCGTCGGATCGTGCGCAACGACCGCGGGCACCTGATCGTCGAGACCAAGCACGGATGGGTGTGCGCCAACGCCGGCATGGACGAGTCGAACGGCATCGCGCCGGGCGTCGTGACGCTCCTGCCGACGGACGCCGACGCCTCGGCCCGGGTGCTGCGCGCGGCCCTCGTCGCGCGCTTCGGGGTCGAGGTCGCCGTGCTCGTCACCGACACCTTCGGACGGCCGTGGCGGGAGGGACAGGTCGAGGTGACGATCGGCTGCGCGGGAATGGAGCCGCTGCTCGATCTGCGCGGGCACCACGACCTCACCGGGCGTGAGCTGCATCACACCGTGATCGGGCTTGCGGACCACGTCGCCGGCGCGGCGGGCCTCGTGATGACGAAGGACGGCGGTGTCGCGGCCGCCGTGGTGCGGGGTGTCCACTGGACGCCGGGCGACGTCGCTGCCGCCGTGGCGCTCGTCCGCAGGCCCGAGTTCGACCTGTTCCGCTGACGCGCAGGCCGATCCAGGTGGCCGATGCCATGCGGGACGCCGCCCCGGGCGACGAACCCACCTGGCATCCCGGGCGGGTGCCGGGCTACCATCGAGGGTCGATGTACCAGTCCCATTTCGGCCTCGAGGAGCTGCCGTTCAACGTCACGCCCGACCCGCGCTTCCTCTATCTGAACGACTGCTACCAGGAGGCGATGGCCGCCCTCACCTACGGCATCGACGGCCGCAAGGGATTCGTCACCCTGGTCGGTGAGGCGGGCACCGGGAAGACGACGCTGCTCCGTCGCGTGCTCGACACGCTCGACCCCAAGGTGCGCTCCGTCCTGCTGCTCCACCCGACGGTCACCTTCGACGAGATCCTCGCCCACATCCTCGGCGAGCTCGGTCTCGCCACCGACGGCGGCAAGCTCGTGCGCCTGCACCGGCTGCACGAGTTCCTGCTCGATCACACCCGCCAGGGCGGCAACGTGACGCTGCTGATCGACGAGGCGCAGGACCTCGATCCGACGGTTCTCGAGGAGCTGCGGTTGCTGTCGAACCTGGAGACCGGGCGCGAGAAGATCCTGCAGATCGTGCTCGCGGGGCAGCCCGAGCTGGACGCGCGGCTGGCGGATCCGGGACTCCGCCAGCTGCGCCAGCGCGATCACCCTGCGCGTCCGCATCCGCCCGCTCTCGCCGGCCGAGGTCGCCGCCTACGTCCAGACGCGTCTCGACCGCGCCGGGGCGACCGACGCGAACCTCTTCACCAAGCCCGCCCTCGAGGTCGTCGCGGAGGTCACGGGTGGCATCCCCCGAGTCGTGAACGTCCTCTGCGACGCGTGCCTGGTGCACGCGTTCGCTGCCGGCGCCACGCGCGTCACGCCGGCGATCGTTCGCGAGGCGTGGGCGGACTACGCCGCCGTCGCGGGACCCGGACCCGAGACCGCCGTCACCGTCCACCCCGCTCCACCGCCGCCCGCGCCGGTCGCGGCCCCGGCACCCCGCCGCGCCGGCTGGGGGCGCGGTCTCGGTCTCGCCGCGGCGATCGTCGCCGTCGCCGGGGCCGGCAGCGTGTTGTGGGAGGTTCTCCGCAACCAGGATACTGCCCCGCCGCCGCCCGCATCCATCGCCGACGCGGCCGTGCCCGTCGCTCCTTCCGTGGCCCCGACCCCTCCCCCGGCCGTGGATCCCGGGCCACCGCCGGCGCCCCCGACTCCGGTCGCAGAGCCAGCGCCGGTACCACCGCCCACGCTCCCCGTGGTCGCCGTCGCACCCGTCCCAGTCCCCGCGCTGCCTCCGCCTCCACCGTCACTCCCCGACGGGCCGATCTCGGTTGCCGAAGCGGCGGCCGCCGTCGAAGCCTTCCGCCTCGCCTATCAGGCGCGCGACGCCGACGCGCTGGCCGCGCTGTTCGCCGCCGATGCCCGCGTCAATCAGACGACGGGCAGCGAAGCGATCGCCACCTTCTACCGCCAGGCCTTCGCCCGCTGGCGCGACGCGCAGTACACCGTCGCGAGCCTTCAGGTGGTACCGAAGGCGCCGCGTGCGATCGTCACCGCGCCGTTCACCGTCCGCTACGAGACCCGTGACGGGACGCCCGGCGTGCTGAACGGTGTCGGTGAGTGGCAGGTCGATCGACACGACGGGAAGCCGATGCTGACCGCGTTCGCCTACCGCTTCGTCTCACCCGCGCCGCCAGCCCCGCGCCGCACGCCCGAGAAGCGCCGCCGCCGCCGTCCCGCGCCAATACTCGAGCCTGCCCCCACGGAGCCCGAGACCGAAACCGGGGAGCCGCCCGTCAACTAGTCAGGCGTCGGCGGATGCTGCCCCGCGCCCACCACAGGAGGGCGGCCGAGACGCCGAGCACGTAGGCGAGGTCCCAGAGGACCACCAGCGACGGCGAGCCGTGGAACGCCGTGCGCGCCAGGCGCACCGGATGCAGCAGCGGCAGCACCTCGGCCACCCACAGCCAGTGTCCCGGCAGGCGCTCCTTCAGCGGGAAGAAGACGTCGGAGAACAGGAAGAGCGGCGTCAGGAAGAGCGTGAAGTAGAAGCTGAACAGGTCGATCGTCGGGATGCGCAGCGAGAAGGCGATGCCGATCGCCGCGAAGAGCAGCCCGGCGAGCGGAATGACCGGCAGCGCCAGCAGCGCCCGCGGCAGCGGCGCGAGGCCGGACAGGGCGACGACCACGAAGAAGCAGCCGCCGTAGATGGTGGCGCGCGTGACCGCCCACAGCACCTCGCCGGCCAGCACGTCGTCCGGCTCGATCGGCGTGGTCAGCATCGCGTCGTACGCCTTCTCGAAGGTGAGGCGCACGAAGATGTTGTACGTCACCTCGAAGCTCGCGCCGTTCATCGCCGCGACGCAGACGAGTCCCGGCGCGAGGAACTGCGCGTACGAGAGTGCCGCCCATCTGGCTGATGTAGGCGCCGACGCCGATGCCGATCGAGACCAGGTAGAAGCACCGGCTCGAAGAAGTTCGGCAGGATGTTCAGCATCCACGTGCGCCGGTACATGGCGGCGTTGCGCCGCCAGACCGCGAGCGCGTGCGGCGCGGAGACGCTCATGCGCCGCCCTCGAGGCTGCTGCCGGTGAGCTGCAGGAAGACGTCCTCGAGGTTCGTCGGCCGCACGATGAGCGCGCGGCGTCCGCCGTCGCGCACGCGCAGCCGCTCGGCGAGCGCCGCGCCGTCGTCGACGTAGAGGATGAGCCGGTCCCCGACGCGCAGCCGCGTGCGGAGCGCCAGGCCGTCGAGTCAGGCGGGTCTCCTCCTCGGCGCCGCAGTCGAGCTCGACCGCGTCCTCGCGCGAGGTGCGCCTGGATCAGCGCGGCCGGCGCGCCCGCGGCGATGACGCGTCCCGCCGACATGATCGCGACCCGATCGCACAGCCGCTGCGCCTCGTCCATGTAGTGCGTCGTCAGCAGCACCGTGGTGCCGTGCGCGCGCAGCGTCGCGGACGCGCGACCACAGCGCCAGGCGCACGGCGGGGTCGAGCCCGGTGGTCGGCTCGTCGAGGATCAGCAGCTCCGGGCGGTTCATCAGCGAGAGCGCGATCGCCAGGCGGCGCTGAAACCCGCCGGAGAGGCGCGGCACCGGCACGTTGGCGTGGCGAGCGCAGCTCGAGGAAGTCGATCAGCTCCTCGATGCGCCGCGACAGCTCCGGCTCGCGCAGCAGGTGGTAGCGGCCGAAGACGCGCAGGTTGTCGACCGGCGAGAGCGCCTCGATGAGCACGTTCTCCTGCAGCGTCACGCCGAGCCGCGCGCGCACCGCGCGCGGCCTCGCGTCGCGACGTCGAGCCCGAAGACGCGGACGGTCCCGCTGGTCGGCCGCGTGACGCCGTAGATCATGCGCAACGTCGTCGTCTTGCCGGCGCCGTTCGGGCCGAGCAGACCGAAGCACGCCGCCCGCCGGCACCGACGAGGTCGAGGCCGTCGACCGCGACACGGTCGCCGAACCGTTTGCTGATCTGCCGCAGCTCGACGATCACGCCGTCCCCCCGACGCGACCACCGAGCGCGATGCGTGCGGCCACCCCGCGCGGAATCTCCAGTCGCGCGAGGCGCTCGAGGAGCGGGCGCAGCCCGCGGCGATTCGCCAGCTGGATGGCGAGCCCGGGCCGGGCGTTCAACTCCAGCACCAGCGGACCACGGCGCGCGTCGACGACCACGTCGACGCCGGCGAACCCGAGCCCCGCGGCATCCGTCGCGCGCACGGCCAGGGCGAGGATGTCGGTCCATGCCGGCATCTCGATGCCGTGCAGGCTGCGTCCGTGGTCGGGGTGCACGCCGATGGGCCGCCCATGCCGCACGGCGAACGTCGTCCGGCCGTTGCCGACGGCGATGCCCACGCCCACGCCGCCGAGGTGCAGGTTGGCGCGACCGCCGGAGCGCCGCGTGGGCAGCCGCAGCATCGCGAGCACCGGGACGCCACGGAAGACGAGCACGCGAACGTCGGGGACACCTCGCCAGGCGATCGCGCCCAGCTCGGGGTCCGGCGTCACCAGCTCCTCGACGATGAGGGTGTCCTCCCGTCCACCGCCCGAGAACGCGCCGCCGAGCACGTCGACGGCGTGCGCGACCACCTGGGCCCAGGTCATGCTGCGGCCGCTCGACTGCACGAAGAGCGGACCGCGTCGCCCGGCCACGACGAGGATGCCCGCCCCGCCGCTGCCGTGGGCGGGCTTGAGGACGAAGCCCCAACGGCCCCCGAGCTCGCTTGCGAGACGTCCCACTTCCCAGACGGCGTCGAGTCGCGCCACCAGCCCCGGGGTCGGCACGCCGTGGGACTCCAGCAGCGTCTTCGTCGCCGCCTTGTCGTCCGCCACCACGAACCCCTCGGGCGGGTTCCAGGAGAAGAGGTAGTCGTGGTTCCGCCGGTTGATCCCGAGATAGCGGGCGCGTGCCTGCTGCAGCCGGGCGATCACGACGCGCGCACGTCCGGCGCCGCCGGCGGCGGGGTCACGCCGCCCCGCGCGAAGCGCAGCAGCTCCGTGAGCCGCATGCCCCGCCACTTCCCGAGCAGGACGTCGACCGCGACGGCGGCGAGCAGGATCTCGGGAAACGCCACGATGAGCGACTGCAGACCGCCGCGGTCGATCGCGAACCAGCAGGCGATGGCGATCGCGAGGGTGCCGAGGGTGCGGCGGACTGCCGCCGCCGTACCCAGCTCGCTCTGCGTCGATCCGAACTGCTCGATGACGTTCGACATGATCACCATCGGGAAGACGCTCAGGTTGAGCAACGGGCCCACGCCGAGGACGGCCCCGAGGGCCGTGAGGCCCCCCATCACCGCCGCCACCAGCGCAATCAGGATGGCGAGCCGCGCCACCGCCTGCAGCCGGAGCGCCTGCAGGACCCGCCGCAGGACCACGCCGAGTCCCACGATCACCGCGTAGGTGACGATCCCCCAGCGAAGTCCGGTCGCGACGAAGGCCAGCGACACGATGACCGGCCCGAAGATGCCGAAGGTCTCGACGCCGATCAGCACGCGCGCGGCCACGGCGATCGTCGCGATCAGTGGGAGCACGAGGATGAGCGTCAGCGTCGGCAGCGGAACCCCCGCCGAGATGATGCGCGCCCACGCGTCGCGGATCGGCCGTCGCCATGCCGGGAGGCGGACGCCGTCGACCCCGAGCACGACCGGATCGAGCCCCCAGCGGGTCGCCTCCTCCCGCATCGGCACACCGTCGACGAGGTTGGCGCGCGCCATCTCCCACACCGCGAGCAGATCGGCCGAACGCGGCTCCACCACGACCTCGCCGGGCCCCACGAGTCGCCACAGCAGCGAGCCCAGCATCAGGGCCGTCGGCCGCGCCATGGCGCCCGCGGCGACCACCCGTGCGTCGGGAAGCCGGACGCCGTGCGCGCCCAGCGTCAGCAGCGCCTGCAGGCCGGCGTCGTCGGCCGTGGCCACGAGGATCAGGTGCGCGCGCCGGAGCAGCGGCAGATTGGCGGCGATCAGCCGCTCGAGGTACGTCTCGCGGAAGTAGCGCGAGTCGAAGCGTGCCGTCAGCAGCACGCAGTCGATCGCCGCGGCACGCGCCTCGCCCAGGATGCGATCGGCCGCCGCGGCGGGCACGCTCTCGTCGGTCAGGACGACGACCGAGGCGATCGGATCGGTGACGTAGGCGGCGTGCGTCTCCGCCGGCGCGCGGCGGGGATCGACCGGGGCGGTCACTGCCTCGAGGAGATCGTCCCCTTCTTCCACCGCGCGCCGCGTACTCTCGCGCACGTCGAACCCATAGGTGACGTCGACGCCGGCGGTGTGCACGATGAGCGGCAGGTCGCCGCGGTACAGCGCCAGATACGTCGTCGGCAGCGTGCCCGCGTGGCCGCCGGCCGGATCGAGCGGCGTCCACCGCTCACCGGTCCAGGCCTCCACCCAGGAGTTCGTCGCGCGCTTCCCCGTCGCGTTCTCGAGGCGGAGGCCGCCGACGAGCCGCGCCGGGATCCCCTCGGCGCGCAGCAACGCCGCCAGCGCCCGCGCCCGCCCGAGACTGGTCCCCCGCCGCGCGCCGAGCACGCTGAGCGCGTCCTGAGGGCCCGGAGGGTCCGCGACCGGCAGGAACGCGGCGACGTACTGCTCGAGCGCCGCGACCACCTCGTCGACGTGCGTCGCGGCGCCGACGATCGTCCCCGCGCGATGCGCGACCTCGGGCGCCCCACTCTGCACCATCGCCGTGGCGCGCGAGGGATCCCGCCGCCTCGGCCGGCACGACCAGCGCGCGGAGCGGCGCGTGCGGCGCGGGAGCAGCGGTCTCGACGACGCGTACGGCGACGTCGTACGTGAGCGTCGACCCAGCCGTGCGCTCCGTCGTCCACTCCACTCGCAGGTTCGGCCCGTCCTCCAGCTCCCGGACGCGGAAGCCCGGCGCGACGGTGCGGCGCACGAGCACGTCCTGGCGTCCATCCGACAGCGGGACCAGCATCGTCGCCCGCACGGGACCGCCCGCCGCGACCGCCAGCGACGCCCGCACCTTCCAGTACCGGACCTGCGGCGGCCGTGTGGCCCGACCCGCCTGCACCTCCTCGCCGCCGGTGAAGACCTGCGTCTCGTCGGTCTGGGGGAACCGCTCGCCGGCGACGGCCGCGACGGCGACGAGCAGCGTGGCGAGCGCGACGCCAGCGGTGCGCACAGCGCCCGGCACGCTAGTGAGCGACGCCCGCATTTGCAAGGCGCGCGGTTGCGCCTCCACGGCAAACGTGGTGAATTCTCGGGCCGATGATGGCCGTCGACGAGCGCGACGCGCTCACCACCCAGCTCCTCGACACGGTGCGACGTTTCGTCGACCGCGAGGTCATGCCGGTCGCGAGCCGCTACGAGCACGACGACGAGTATCCGCACGCCGCTCGTCGAGCGGATGAAGGAGCTCGGCCTCTTCGGCGCCACGATCCCGGTCGAGTACGGCGGGCTCGGTCTCGACTACAGCACCTACGCGCAGATCGTCGAGGAGATCTGCCGCGGCTGGATGAGCCTGTCGGGGGTGCTCAACACCCACCTGATGTTCGCCTATCAGCTCGTGCATCACGGCACGCCCGAGCAGAAGCAGCGCTGGCTGCCGGCGCTGGCGACCGGCGAGGAGCGAGCGGGCTTCTGCCTCACCGAGCCGCACGCCGGCAGCGACACGCAGAACATCCGAACCGTCGCGCGCCGCCAGGGTGATCGCTACGTGGTGAACGGCACGAAGATGTTCATCACCAACGCGCAGACGTCGACGGTGTTCTCGCTCATCTGCAAGACGGATCCGAAGGCCACCCCGGCGCACAAGGGCATCACGCTGCTGATCGCCCCCAAGGGTCCCGGGCTCACGGTGGGCCGTCATCTCGACAAGCTCGGCTATCGCGGCATCGAGACCTGCGAAGTCGTGTTCGAGAACTACGAGGTCCCCGCCGCCAACGTCCTCGGCGGGGTCGAGGGTGTCGGCCTCAAGATCGCGCTCTCGGGCCTCGAGGTCGGACGCATCAACATCGCCGCCCGGGCGGTCGGCGTCGCGCGCGCGGCCTTCGAGGATGCGATCCGCTATGCCCAGGAGCGGCAGACGTTCGGCAAGCCCATCTGCGAGCACCAGGCGATCCAGCTGAAGCTCGCCGACATGGCGACGAAGATCGAAGCAGCCCGGCTCCTGGTCAAGCAGGCGGCGGCGATGAAGGATCGCGGCGAACGCTGTGACCTCGAGGCCGGGATGGCGAAGCTCTTCGCCTCGGAGACCTGCCAGGAGGTCGCGCTGGAGGCGATGCGGGTCCTCGGCGGATACGGCTACGTGAAGGAGTTCCGCGTCGAGCGCTACTATCGGGATGCTCCGCTGATGATCATCGGCGAGGGAACGAACGAGATCCAGCGCCTGGTCATCGCGAAGAACCTCCTGCAGCGCCACCGCATCTGAGCGGACGCCCATGAGCCGGGGGCTGGTGGCGCTCGGGGTGCTCGCGGCGCTCGGCGCGGGAGCGGCATGGGTGGCTCTCCGCCCCCCGGGGCCGCCGCGGGGCGCCGTCGCTCTCGACCTGCCGGAAGAGGCGCGCGTCCTCGTGTTCGCGCCGCATCCCGACGACGAGACGCTCGCGCTGGGCGGCATGATCTCCTTCCTGGCGCGACGCGAGACGCCGACTCGCATCGTCTTCATCACCAACGGCGACGGCTGGCCCTTCGCCGTGAAGGAGGATCTCGACGTCGCCACGCCGACCTTTCGCGACTACCTCGCGTTCGGCGAGGTCCGGCAGGGCGAGGCGCGCATGGCCGCCCGCGCGCTCGGCCTCAGCGACACCGATCTCCGGTTCCTCGGCTTCCCCGACGGCGGCCTCGCCGCGCTCTGGCGGACGCACTGGGACCCGTCCGTCCCGTACGTGTCCCCCTATACGCGCCGCGACCGCCCACCCTACCGCGGCGCGGGGGCGCCCGAGGCCGAGTACGATGGGGAGGATCTGACGTCGATGATCGCCCGCCAGATGCGCGAGTTCCAGCCCACCGTCGTCGTCATGCCGAGCCCGTGGGACACCCATCCGGACCACGAGCACACGGGCTATTTCGTCACCGAGGCGCTCGACCAGCTCCAGCGCCGGGACGTGCTGCCGCGCGACGTCGAGGTGCTGACCTACGTCGTGCACCACCCCGCGTGGCCGCTCGCGCCGGACGGCGAGGACGACCCCCTGACGCTGCCGCCGGAGGTGCCGGACACGCAGTGGGCCGAGCACAAGCTCGCGGCCGAGGACCGCCGCGCCAAGATGGCGGCGCTGGCGGCGTATCGGAGCCAGATCGAGGTCTGTCCCAACCTGCTTCGCTTTCTCCGGCCGAACGAGCTGCTCGGGCGCGTCAAGTCGCGCGTGCTCGACGGCATTGCCGCGACCCACTGAGGAGCCGATGGCGACACGAGTCATGGTCTCGGGATCGGTCCCGGCCACGTCGGGTTCGACCATGCGTCCGTGCACCGCCTCGCCCGCGAGACCGACGTCCTGCTCAACCTCTCGGGTCGCCTCCACGATGCCGAGGTCCTGCGCGCGGTGCGCCGGTCGCCTCTACGTCGACATGGACCCGGGCTACACGCAGATCTGGCAGGAGGGCTACGGCGTCGACATGAACGTCCGCGGCCACGACGCGTGGGACGCCGGCGCCTACGCCTGGCTGCGCCCGCGACCACCCGACGCGCTCATCGGCGATGCCTGGCTCCTGTTCGACGTCCCGGCAGGAGGCGGGTGACGATGGCGCGCATCGTCCTCGCCGGCTACCTGGTGCGGAACCCCCTCGGCGGATACGCCTGGCAGGCGGCGCACTACCTCGAGGGGCTGCGCGCACTTGGCCACGACGTCTGGTTCTACGAGGACACCGGGTACTACAGCCCGGCATTCAACCCGACGACCGGCGAATTCGGCGCAACATACGACTACGGGCTCGGGCGCGCCGCCAGTTTCCTCGAGCAGCTCGGGCTGGCCAGCCGCTGGGTGTTCGTCGACAGCGCGGCTGGCTGCGCGCACGGCCCGGGTGCGCCGCACGTCGATGCGCTGCTCCGCGACGCGGACCTGCTGATCAACCTCGCGGGCGTCAACCGCATCCCGGTGGAGCGGCGCGCTGGACGTCCCGCCGTCTACGTCGACATCGATCCGGCCTACACGCAGATCCGCGCGGCCGAGGGGGATCCGGCACTGCGGGCGATCCTCGACGAGCACGACACGCTGTTCACCTTCGGCGAGAACGTCGGCACGCCGCGCTCGCCGCTGCCGACGGGCGGCTACACCTGGCACCCGACGCGCAGCCCGGTCGTCCTGGCGTGGTGGGAGGGCGCCGGCGCCCCCGGACCTGCGTACACCACCGTCGGCAAGTGGGACGCGCGCGGACGCGACCTCGCCTGGGGCGGCGAGACGTTCCGCTGGCGCAAACGGACGGAATGGCTCCGCTGCCTCGATCTGCCGGAGCGCAGCGGCGCCCCCTTCGAGGTCGCGATGGACGTCGACAGCGTCGCCGGCGACCGTGCGGTGCTGCGCGCCCACGGTTGGCGGATCGCCGATCCGATGGCGGTCTCGGCCGATCCGTTCGCGTACCGCGACTACATCCGGGGATCGCGCGGCGAGTTCACGGTCGCCAAGGACGTGAACGTAAGGCTGCGCAGCGGCTGGTTCAGCGACCGCGCCGCCTGCTACCTCGCCGCCGGCCGCCCCTGCGTCGAGCAGGATACGGCGTTCGCCGACCACCTCCCGCTCGGTCCGGGCCTGCACGCGTTCCGCACCGTCGAGGAGGCGGCGGTGGCGATCCGCGAGATCGAGGCGGATTGGTCCCGCGCGAGCGCGCATGCGCTGGAGGTCGCCCGGGGGTACCTGGCCGCCGACCGCGTCCTCCGCCGGCTGCTCGAGGCGGCGGGACTCTAGAGCCCGCAGTCGGTGAGGATGCGGCGACAGACGACGGCGGCGTCGAAGTGGACCAGCACCGATTCGCGCGCATGCTCGCAGGCCCGGGCGTAGTTCGCCCGCACCGCCTCGAGTCCCGCCAGCGCTTCGTCGGCGGTGCGGAACGGCCGCAGCCCCGGTCCGGGCGGGATGTGCGACGACCACCCGGTGTCCTGCACCACCACCGGACGCCCGCAGGCGAGGTACGCCGCGCTGCGGGTCGAGAACCAGCCGCTCCGCGTCGCCACGTAGGCGTTCTTCGCGATCGAGAGCTCGCCGGCGGACCGCTGGAGGTAGCCGCGATAGTCCTGCATCGTCGACGAGACCGCGTGCCCGTCGACGACGCGCCACCCCGCGGTGGTCAGGCGCTCCCGCGGCGCGGCACCGGACACCGCAACCTCGAGACGCTCGGAGGTCCGCCCCGGCAGGTCGATGATCTTCTCGAACTCGAGGTCCTTGCCGCCGTACGCGTGGCCGCCGAGCACCGGCGGTCGCGGTTCGGTCTTCCACGACATCACGGTGGTGAAGGCGGCGCCGGCGCGCGGTTCGACCCAGGGGAAGTTCGCGGGCACGATCGGCTGCCGCGTCGGGTGCCAGCGCAACCCGAACGTGGGGATCAGGCAGTCGGGCGCGCCGATGTTCTCGCCGTTGGTGAAGAACACGTCGTGGCTCCGGATCAGGTCGACCGAGAACTCGGTGTCGCCGTCGGCCGTTCCGGCCTCGACGGCCGCGAGCTTCGCCTGGCTGTAGCACGGGTCGGTGTCGACGTAGGCCTTCACCTTCGCGCTGCGGTAGGCATCGCGGAGCCAGCACGACCCCGAGACGTTCAGGAAGAGGTCGGTGCCCGCCAGCAGCTTCGCCAGCGCCGCCTCGTCGAGGCCGTGGTACTTGCCGTCGGCGCCGCGCACGGCCCAGCGGCCCACGAGCGCCGGTGAGAGGCGGGCGATCGCCGCCGCGAGCCAGCGCACGTTCTTGGTGGCGTCGGCGGCGAACGTCTGCGCCGCGGGGTCGTAGACCCACTGCCCGGTATCCTCGAGATACCAGACGTCGCAGCCGAGCGCCGCGAAGCCCTGCACGTACTGCAGGTAGTCCCAGGCCACCCCGCCGATGGGATAGCTCGCGACCATGCCGGTGACGACGACGCGCATACCGTTCAGGAGGTCACGGCCTGCGGCGCCTCCTCGCCGAACTGCGTCGCGTACAGGTGGGCGAACCGACCGCCGCGGGCGATCAGCTCCCGGAATGGTCCCTGCTCCGCGATCCGCCCGTCCTCGAGCACGAGGATCGTATCCGCCCGCCGCACCGTCGACAGCCGGTGGGCGATGACGAAGGTCGTCCGCCCCGTGATCAGCTCCTCGATGGCCGTCATCACGCGCGCCTCGGTCTCGGTGTCGAGCGCCGACGTGGGCTCGTCGAGGATGAGGATCGGTGCGTCGCGGAGCAGCGCGCGCGCGATCGTGATCCGCAGCTGCTCCCCCGCCGACAGCGTCGCCCCACCCTCCCCGATCACCGTGTCGAGCCCCTCCGGGAGGCGCGCGAGGAAGTCGTCGAGCTGCGCCATGTGCGCCGCACGCGCCACCTGGTCCACCGTCGCCTCGGGGCGGCCATAGGCGATGTTTTCGCGCAGCGTCGTCGGAAATACCAGCGGGGGCTGCAGAACGATGCCGACCTGCTGGCGCAGGTCCCGGAGGCGGAACTCGCGCACGTCGACGCCGTCGAGCAGTACGCGGCCGGAGCCCGGGTCGTAGAAGCGCGGGATCAGGCTCACGAGCGTGGTCTTGCCGGCGCCGGTCGCTCCCACCACCGCCACCATGGTGCCGGGCCCACTCTCGAACGTGACGCCCTTCAGCACCTGGCGACCCATCGCGTAGCCGAAATGGATGTCCTCGAACCGGATGCCGCCCGCGCACCTCGCCGCGCGTCGAGCGAGCGGCTGCCGTCCCGCAGGTCGGGTGCGGTGTCGAGGATCTCGAACACCCGGTCGGCGCCGATTCGCGAGCTTTGCACGAGCGCCCACGTCTGCGTCAGCGTGTTGATCGGGGCATAGAGCGACGCCAGGTACGAGGTGAAGACGAGCACCTGCCCCACGGTCAACTTGCCCTCGAGCACGTGGGTCGCCCCCGTCCAGAGAACCGCAGCCGTCCCCGCCGCGATCAGCACGTTGATGAGCGCCCCGTACGCCGTCTGGAACGTGTACAGGCGCAGATTCGCGGCGAGGCTCGCCGTGCTGGTGGTCACGAACCGCTGGTGCTCCTGCTCCTCGGTGGTGAACGCCTGGATGACGCGGATCGCGCCGATCGTGCGCTGCGCGGCGGTCCAGAGCGCGCTCTCCTTGACGCGGGCGTCCGTGGCGAGCGTCGTGATGCGGCGGCTGAGCGCGCGCATCGACAGCAGCAGGAAGGGTACGACGGCGAGCGCGATCACCGTCAGCAGCGTGTCGATGCGGAGCATCACGGCCACCATGCCGACGAGCAGCACGGACGACGAGAGCACGGGGAAGAACCCGTTCATCGTCAGCGTCTGGATGGCGAACGTGTCGGCCGTCAGACGGTACATGAGGTCGCCGGCCTCGCGCCGGCTGTGGAACGCCATCGAGAGCCGTTGCAGGTGCGCGTAGAGCTCGCTGCGGAAGTCGTTGACCATGCGCTGACCGACGCTGATCGTCGCCCAGTTGCTCGCCACGCCGAGGAGCCCGAGCGCGCCGTAGACGGCGATCAACCCGGCGCAGGCGGCGAGCAGGAGGGCGCGTACGTCCAGACCGGCCAGCGGCGCCCACCCGACCGGCTTCCCGCCGAGGACGTTGTCGACCACGACCTTGAGCGGCCACGGCTTCGCCAGCTCGAGGAGCCCGATCCCGACGACCTCCGCCACCGCCAACAGGAAGAGCCCCCGGTGGGGGCGGAGGCGGCGGAGCACCCGCCATGCGAGTCGGGTCGACCCCAGCATCCGTCCGCGTCAGGCCGCCCGTGCGGGCGGCGTCGCATCGGCGGGTGCGCCGATCGGCCGCAGTCCGATGCGCGACCCGACCAGGTCGAGCGTCTCGTTCAGGATGCGGCCCAGCCGCAGGTTCTCGCTGACGATGATGCCGAGCGTGACCAGGCCGAGGGCGACGCTCGCGCTGGCGATCTCCGGAATCGCGAAGACGAGCCCGCAGCCGACGCCGATCGCGTAGCCGAGCAGGGCGAGCTGCGAGACGCGGGTGATCCGCAGCTCGACCCGCGTGTTCAGCATGCGCTTCGATCCACCGTGGTTCTCGGCCGCGACCGTCAGCTGCGCCTTCGCCCACAGCCCGCGGAAGATCTCCATGTCCCAGCGGTTCCAGCCGGGGTCGACCGCGATCAGGTACTTCCGCGGGATGAGGAACTCCATCACCGCCCCCAGCAGCGCCTCCTTCTCGTGCCCCTGCTCGCTCCAGTAGCTCAGCGTGTACGAGCGGCTGAACAGATCCACCCGCGGCGTCTGGTGCGGCCCCGGCGTATCACTCTGCTCGACGTTGCTGAGCCCACGGAGCCGCCATGTGTAGCGCTGGGCGCCACGCACCAGCGGGCCGAGGTAGGTGAGGACGGCGATCAGAGCTCGCGCACGCAACCCGGTGAAGCGAGGATCCACCCGCGCGCGCATCGCCGTGATGATCGACCAGATGATCGAGATCGCCAGCGGCAGGACCGCCACCGGCAGGATGCGCGGCGAGAACAGCGCCGCCAGGAAGAGCAGGATGCCGATCACGTTCCATTCCAGCGTGAACGGCAGGTACGAGAGCAGCGACGACGGCGGCTCGTACATCGACTGGAAGAGGCCGCGGCCGAAGGCGCCGAAGTAGATCACCGGTCGCCGCGAGAGGACCGCGGTGGTGAGCTCGCCGTAGATGCGGCCGAGCCACCGCGACTGCCCGAGCATGTTGAAGCGGTACGGATGCTTGAAGTAGAGCAGCGCCTCGGCCTTCCCGTACCCCATCTGCTGCTTCAGATACGCCTTCACCGTGTTCCGCCGGTAATGCCACACGGTGGCGGCGGCGCTGAAGCCGATCGCGTAGCCCCGGTTCTGGAGACGCCAGCAGAAGTCGACGTCGTCCCCGGCGGCCGCATAGGCGGGATCGAAGCCGTCGATCTCGAGCATGGCCTTCCGGGTGAACGCCATGTTGCACCCCGGGATGTGCTCGGCCACCTCGTCCTCGAGGAGCACGTGCATCGGTCCGCCAGGCGACACCGCCACCGCCGCCGGCACCAGGCTGGGCTCGGGCGGCGGGAAGTTCGGGCCGCCCACCGCGACGAAGCCGCTGCGGACGAACTTGTAGACGAGGAACGCCAGCCAGTCGGGGTCGGCCACGCAGTCGGAATCGGTGTAGGCGACGATCTCGCCCGTCGCCGCCTCCGCGCCGACGTTGCGCGCGACGCTGAGCCCCTTGTTCACCTGATTGACGATGACCAGCCGGGGGCCCGCCGGGTCGGCGTCGTAGATCGCCTTGTGCTTCTCCGAGATCTCCAGGGTCCGATCCGTCGAGCCGTCGTTGACGACCACGACCTCGTAGTCGGGGTAGTTGAGCGTCCGCAGCGATTCGAGGCACGGGTCCATCGTGCGTTCGGCGTTGTAGGCGCAGACGACGACCGACACCCGCGGCGTGCGCTCGAGCCGTGGCGGCAGCGGCTCGGTGTAGCGCTGCTTCACCGCCTCGAACGAGGGCTTGCGCTCGCGCTTGGCGTCGACCAGCCCGAAGGCCCAGTCGGCGATCTGGGAGCCGCCCGTGAACCAGTCGTCGGTCCAGGAGAAGACGAACGTGCCCGCGACGCCGGATTCGAACGCCGCGCGGATCATCCACGACATGAGCTCGGCCTGCGCCTCACGCCCCTCGCGGATCGAGTCGACGCCGAACTCGGTGCACACGAGTGGCTTGTCCTCGGCCAGGTTGTGCAACCGGGAGAGGTAGCGCCGGAAATCGGCCTCGCGGTGCAGGTAGACGTTGAAGGAGAGGAAGTCGACGAACTCCTGGACGTCGAGGTACTCGGTCGACGGGAAGTTGGCGTAGCTCACGAGCGTCGCCGGGGCCTGCTGCTTGATCTCGTCGACCAGCACGCCGAGGAAGTCGCGCACCCGCTCGGGCCCGTACCAGCGCACCATGTCGGGCGGGATCTCGTTGCCCACCAGCATCCCGAACAGCGCCGGGTGGCCGCCGAGCGTCTGCGCCGCGGCGCGCATGGTGCCGCGGATCTCGTTCACCAGCTCCTTGCGATCGAGGAAGGCGACGTGCTGGGCCCACGGGACCGTCACCAGCACGCGGACGCCGTGCGCCGCCGCGCGGTCGAGAAGCCACCGCGGGGGCACGGTGAACGTCCGCAGCGTGTTGATCCCGGCCTCGGTCATGAGCGTCAGGTCGCGCTCGAGCATGGCCTCCTCCGGGAACGGGAAGCCGTGCGAGGCGACGCCGAACGGGCCGTAGGACACTCCACGAAGGTAGAGCTTGTGGTCGCCGACGAAGAAGAACTTGCCCCCGATGGTGGCCGGCTCGCCGTCGAGCGCGGGCATGGGAGCCCGCTCCGGCAGGGGGCGCAGGATGGCGTGGGTCATAGGCGTCGAGGCGACCCGCGCAGGATAGACGACGGGCGGCCGTGCCTCAACGCCCGGGCAGGTTGTACCCTGGCGCCGAGCCGCGTATCAGCGGGCAGCCTCCGGCGCCGGGATGGCGGAACTGGCAGACGCGGCGGACTTAAAATCCGCTGACTCGCGAGAGTCGTGACCGTTCGAACCGGTCTCCCGGCACTGCAGCTTCAGGCAACGGGGGCCGGCGGCGGCGTGAGACCTCTGACGCGCCGCCCCCTATGAGCGAGTCGAAAAGAGAGTAAGAGAGTGCGCAGGGAGGGCTGGACCTATGCCGCTGGTGTCGATGGTGGTGACGTTGATCGTGGTCGGTGTGCTGCTATGGGCGGTGAACTCCTTCATCCCGATGGACGAGAAGATCAAGAAGATCCTCAACATCGTCGTGGTGATCGCCGTGGTGCTCTGGTTGCTGCAACTGTTCGGCGTGCTGGGGATCGCACGGGGGATCCGGGTCGGCCCGTAGGTGCTGGTCAGCGCGTAGAGGACCTCGAGCCCGAGGAATGACCGATGCTAGTCCGACTTTGCCGTGAACTGCTGCCCGTCGTTCCGGCGAGGCGACGAGAACGTGGCCTCCCAACAGATGGGCGAATCACTACGCACGAGCCGAACTGTTACGGGTGGGGTCATTGGCAGCTCGGGTATTGGAAGGTTCAATCCCTTCCCCTTGACCGACAGCCTACCCGCCCCGGACGGCGCGGCGCGGAGGGTGATCCCCTGAATGCCCTGGGGGGACAGATCGCGATCCTTGTAGCTGAAGCCCGCATTCACCTCTCGCCAGCAGGGCGCGTTGAAGCAGATGCCGCCCGCCGGAGCCACGGCGCTCGACAGGACATTTCCGGCATCATCACCGATGCACCACGTCACGTCGGTCGATGAGGTGGGCGAACCAAAATCCGCTTTCGTCGCAGGCCCGGAGTTCCGCCAGTTCCACGTGAGCCTCCTGCGGGCGGGGTCAAGGTCGTCCTTCAGGACCAGGCGTGAACGCTCGGGATCGGCCGTCTGACAGCTTCCTTTGGCAGGGAAAGGAGGACTGCAGGCGGGGGCGAACTCGTAGGCACCGATATCGCAGGTCACGAACTGCGGGCGGGGCAGACCACGCTGGTCGACGTCGCTGACGACGTCGCCGCAGGTCGCAGGGCCTGCGTCGATGGCGGGGCTGCCGGCCAGGAGCGCGCGGGTGAAGGTAGGGCCGCCGTTGTCGGTCAAGGGACCGAGCAGTGGGTCGCGCCCGAAGATGCTGCTGGCGAGGTCGCCGGTCAGCGAACAGCCCGCCAGGGATTGAATCAGATTGTGACCGTTGGACACGAGTGCGCCGGCGCAATCCGGGGCGCCGCCGCTGCCATCGTCGTTCCCCGCGACGATGGTGTTCTCGATCGTCGCGGGAGAGGAGGGGTCGCCGATGGCGATACCACCTCCGCTGCCCGCGGTCGCCGTGTTACCGACGATCGTCGAATTGCTGATGACGAGGGCGCCTCGGCCTCGAATCACACCGCTTCCACTGTTCCCGCTGATGGTCGTCCGGTCGATGATCACTGGCTCGGCGTCGGTACTGCCGTCCTCATGGCGGACGAACGTGGAGATGAACATCCCTCCACCATGATTCCCGGAGAGGGTGACCCCGTAGAGGATTGCCCCATGTCCGCCCGCGAAGATCCCTCCGCCGCCGTTCCCGGTCACGCTGCTGTCTTCCAGCCACACCCCACCGTCGCTGCCAATTCCGTCACCGGAATTGCCGGCGATCACGCAGTCGGTACAGAAGAGAAAACACTCGGTTCCCAGCACGATGCCGACACCGTTGCGGAGGAAGCGAGTCTGGGTGACCACGGTGGAGCTACACACGGGGACGATACTGCCTTCACCAAGGACGCTGAAGCCTGCGCCAGCGTTGTCGGCAATGAAACCATCCGTCAGCGTCGTGTCGGCCCGCGCGACGATGCCTGTGCCGCCGTTGGCGGTGACGGTCACGGCCTGGAGAGTGCCTGGACTGTACTTGCCCGAGGTTTGACTGAGCACCATGCCCGTTCCCGTATTCCTGCTGACCTCGATGTCGGACATCGCAAAGCCGCTGGAGTCCGCAAAGACGGCATCGTCACCGTGGTTCTCCGTGATCGTGCAGTCGGACAGGACGAGTTCCCCCATGGCGTCGCTGGCGATCGCCGCTCCCTGCGACGCTGTCCCATTCCGGACGGTGACGTGCGAGAGCACGAACCGGGTGAAGATGGGGAAGAGGTCGAAGTAAGTGAAATGGAACACGCGGTCCAGTCCGTTGCCGTCGATGATCGTGCTGCTCCTGTCCGCACCGGTCACGGTGAGGTCGTTCGCGATGTCGAGGTCGCCGGTGGCCGCCAGGTCTTCGTTCGCTCCGGGGATCGTGAGGGTGTACGTGCCGGCCGGCAGGAGGACGGTGTTGGTCCCGCCCTGGGAATTCGTTTCCTGCACCGCGGCGCGGAGGGTACAGGTCCCGGTGGCCGTGGCGCAGAGGCCATCCCCTGGCAGGGCATCGACCATGTCTTCGGTGCTCGCGACCGTGAAAGTCGCGGCTTCGGCCCGCCACCCCAAACCGACGGGGCCGAGAACAAGAACGGCAACGAGCATGAGCCTGACCATGTGAAAACTCCCGCAGCTCCACCACCGCGCCAGCGGTCTTCGGCTGATACAGTTTGGGGAGCAGGAATGGTGCCACAGGTCTGATGCGAGAGTCGCTGTGCTCTAACAGCGCTCGAGTTCGCAGAATCGCGAAGGCCTGCCCGCAAACTTCTCGGAGCCGCCGCCTTCTTGCAGCGACCGACGCTCGAGTTTCGCCCGTGGCTAGACCCGGAGACGAGACGCCGCTCACGGCGGTCATCGAAGTGACCGATCCTCCTCCCTGTCGCTATCCGACGTGAACATGCGCAGCGCACCTAAAATCCGCTCACTTGCGAGAGTCGTCACCGTTCGAACCGGTCTCCCGGCACTTGGTCTCGCGTTTGCCCGACGCTGCGACCTGCGCTACACGCCGATGCGACCCTGGACAATGTCCCCGTGAACTTCCGGTTCGTGGCCGCGCGTCGACCGCCGCGATAGAGGGAGACTCCGACATGAGGGATGACAATCACCGGCTCCTCCGCGCTGCGCTGGTCGTCTTCGGTGTCGCGTTCCTGCTCGTGTATCCCCTGATGCGGGTGTGGCCGTCCGGCTGGGCCTGGCAGCCGAGCCAGCACGAGTACGAGCAGATGATCGTCGGCATCTACGCGACGCTCGGCGTATTCCTGCTGTGGGCCTCCCGCCAGCCCGACGCGCACCTCAGCCTCATCTGGTTCACCGTGTGGTCGAGCGTCGTCCATGGGGGAATCATGGCCGTCCAGGCCATCGTCGATCCCGCCGAGCACGGTCACCTGCCGGGAGACGTCGCCGCGTTGTTCCTCGTCGCCCTGGTGCTTGCCGTGCTGACTCCGCGCGGCGTGACGGCGCACGCGCCGCCTGCGGTCGCCTGACCGGAGCCGTCGGTCCGCGAATGTCGATTCCGATGCGCTCTGCTAACGTCCTCGAGTGACCCGCCGAATCGTTCATCTCACAGCCGCCGCGATCCTCCTCTTCGTCGCGGGCGCCCTGCCCGTTCCCGCCCACGCGCAGGCCGAGCGCCGCGACGACGGGCGCGGCTACGACGACAGCCGCTTCGACACACGGCTCACGTACATCCTGCTCAAGCTCGGCGAGCGCCGCCTCTACCTCATGCGCGAAGCGCCGGGTGACGACCCAGACGGCTTCATCGAGTCGTATCCGGTCGCGGTCGGCCGTCGCGAATGGCCGACCCCCACCGGGCAGTTCCACGTCACGGACAAGGTCGTCGACCCCGTCTTCGTCCAGTTCGACTGGACGGACCCCTCGCGGGTCCTCCGCAAGGTCGTGCCCGGTCCCTCGAATCCGCTGGGGCAGCGGTGGATCGGCTTCACCGAGGCGTACGGGTGGGACATCGGGTTCCACGGCACGCCGCGGCCGGACCTGCTCGGTCAGGCCATCACGCACGGATGCGTGCGGATGAAGAACAGCGACATCATCCGGCTCTACGCCCGCATCCGCGTCGGTACGCCGGTGATCGTCGAGCCCTAGCCCAGCCCGGGCTGCCAGCCGTCGAGCAGCCGATCGACGACCGCCTCCGCCGCGTTGTCGTACGCCTCGGCCTGGGTCTCCCCCTTCGTCTCGACGTTCCAGCGGTCGCGCGTCGTCGTCCACAGCACACGGTCCGGACCCTCGACGAGCGAGGCGGTGATGTCGACGAGGACGTGGGTCAGTGCGGCGTCGGGCTGCCAGCGCCGGACCTCCATGCGCAGAACGGGCGTCGTACCGCTGGGAGCGCTCGTGACGCCGAAGCCGCGGTTCGTGAGCTGCTTCCGCGCCTCGACGGCGAGCGCATCGGGCACGGTCGTCTTGCGCTCCTCGAGCAGCTCGCCCAACACCCCGCCGTCGCCGCGGATGAGGAGCGCCTGGCCGGTCTTGTTCGTGGGCTGCGCGACGCCGACCGTCTTCAACCCGGTGGGCGGAGGTGGCTGCGGTGCGGAACGGGTGCAGGCCGTCGCGGCGACCAGTGCCGCGAGCATGAGGGCGGTTCGCGTCATGCCGCCCTGGTAGCACGCGGGCGCCCCGGTGTCCCGACATCGCCCGCTCAGAACGTGACGTCCGGGGGCGGGGTGCTGGTCCGCGCGGCGCGTCAGCTCTTGGCGCCGGACTTCACCTTGCGCTGCTGCAAGGCCATGATCAGCTGCTTCTGGCCCATGGCGTGCGGCGCCTGGAGGAGGTCGGCGATGGCCTGCGTGAAGCCAGCGGCGGCGTCGTCCTCCCGCGGCAGGAGGACCATCTCGGGTGCCGGCTGACAGGTCGCCAGCCCGGCGACGAACGCGTAGGCGTCGCGCGGCGGGAGCCCCAGGTCGACGACCACCATCTGCGGGCGCACGAGCGACAGGAGATCGCCCGCCTGCTTCCCGTCCCACGCGATCGAGACGGACAGCCCCTGACGGGTGAGCAGCTGCCGGAGCGCGATGAACGTCTCGGCCACCGACGCCGCCCCGGCGGCGAGCACGCGCGCGCCCTGCGGCGCCCGCGACGCGATCACGCCGGCGAGGGCTTCGCGATCGAGTGGTCCGCTCGCGACCTCCACCCCGCCTAGGCGGAGCGCCTTACCCGTCCCGGGAAGGACGAGCGTTCCCCAGCAGCGGATGGCGGAGCCCGCGGCCCGGAGCGCCGCCAGCGCCTGCACCGCGCCGGGGGCGGCCAGGTTCACCAGGACCTCGGTCGTCCCGTCGGCGGCGAGCTGGCCAGCGACGTCCCCGTCGGCCGGCACCAGGAGGACGCCCTGCTCGCCGAGGCCGGCGTCGGCCCAATTCGCCGGAACGTCGATGACCGCGAGTTTCTGCGGGCCCGTGTCGACGGCCGCCGCAGCGGCAGCCTTGCGGGCGGCACCCGCCGAGGCCGCCGGCGGCGATGCCGGGCGCGCCGGTCGATCGCTCGCGAACACCTGCTGGTGCGCCGTGAGCGCGACCGCCGAGAGCCGCGTCCGCTCCTCGTTCAGGAAGGCGACCTCGCGCTCGAGCTGCGACACCCGCGCGCTCGCCTCGGCCTCGCGCGCGCGCGCCGCCTCGAGGTCGACCTGCAAGCGGTCACGGTCACCGCGGAGCCCTTCGACGGCGGCGTCGAGCGTCTCGGCCGCGTGCCGTGCCTGCCGCGCCTGATCCTCGGCATCCATGATCAGAGTCTGCGCCTGTGCGAGCGCCGTCCGCACCGACTCGGCCTCGGCCGCAGCCGCCGCACGCGCCTCCTCGGAGCCACGCGTCGACTGGTGCGCGCGGCGCAACATGTCCTCGCGGTCGGCCGCCGTCCGCCCGACCAGCGCTTGCAGCTCGTCGCGCGCGCGCTGCTCGCGAGCGGTCGCCTCGGCCAGCTCGGCCGCGAGACGCTCCCGGGCCTGCTCGAGGTCCTGCACCCGCGCGCGCTCGCGCGCCAGCGCGGACTCGCCCTGCAGCTGCCGGCCCGCCCATTCGGCGGCGAGCTCCGCCTCGCGCTCGCGATTGCGCAGCTGCAGGTGGCTCCGCTCCTCCGCCAGGCGACCCACCTCGCACTCCAGCCGCGCGAGCTCGGCCCCGCCCGCTGATTCCCGCTCGCGCACTTCCGCCAGCTCCCGTGCGAGCCGGTCGCGATCCGACTGGGCGCCCTGCACCGCCGCCTCGAGCTCGGCAAGCTCGTGCCGTGCCTGGCGAGCCAGGTTCTCGGCGGCAAGGAGTCCCGCTTGGCTCTCGGCCAGTTGCGTCCGCACCCCTTCGGCCTCGGCCGCGGCCGCCACCCGGGCCTCCTCGGCGATGCGCGTCGTCTCGCGCGCGCGCACCAGTATCTCCTCGCGATCCGCGGCGCAGCGGTCGGCGAGCGCACGGAGCTCGTCGCGGATACCGTGCTCGCGCGCGGTCGCATCGGCCAGTGCCTCGCTGACGGCCTGGTGCGCACGCTCCAGCTCCGCCACCCGGGCGCGCGCCGCGACGTCCGCGTCGGAGGACGCCGAGGCCGCCGCGGCGGCACGGTCGGTCCGCACCTCTTCGAGCTCGCGGGCGATCTGGTCGCGCTCGGCGCGGATGGCGAGCAGCTCTGCTTCGAGACCGGTGACGGCGTCGCGCGCCTGGCGCGCCTGATCCTCGGCCTCGAGCAGGACGCTCTGCGCCTGCGCGAGAGAGGCCCGGACGGCTTCCGTCTCCGCCGCGGCTGCCGCGCGTGCCTCCTCGGCCGCCCGCGTCGACTGCTGCGCCCGGCGCAGCATCTCTTCGCGATCCGCGGCCGTGCGTTCGGCGAGCGCCTGCATCTCGTCGCGCAGGCGCTGTTCCCTCGACGTCGCATCGGTCAGCTCGGCGCTGAGACGCTCCCGGACGCGCTCCAGCTCGGCGACGTGCTCGCGCTCGAAGGCGATCACCGTCTCCGCATCCGCGAGCCGCGCGCCCCAGTCCCCCGACGCTCGCCGCTCGGCCTCGCGCAGGCGGACCTCGGCCTCGGCCTGCTCGGTCCGCACCCGGGCGAGCTCGCGCTCGAGCATCTCCTGCTCGGCGGAGATCGAGCCCTCGCGCGCCCGCGCCTCGTCCAGGTCCCGCTGCAGACGCTCCCGCTCGACGCGCACGCCCTGCAGGGTTGCGTCGAGCTCCTGGAGCGTGGTCCGCTCGCGCCGGACGCGGTCCTCGGCGTCGAGGACGCGGGCCTCTGCCTCGGCCACCGCGCTACGCAGCTCCTCGGCCTCCCCGGCCGCGGCGGCGCGCGCCTCCTCGGCGGTTCGCGTGGTCTCGCGGGCGCGTCGCAGGGTCTCTTCGCGGTCGGCGGCGCTGCGCTCGGTCAGGGCGTGCAGGTCGTCGCGCGTGTGTCGCTCGCGCGCGACCGCCTCGGCGAGGGCGGCGGCGAGCTGCTCGTGCGCGCGCTCGAGCTCGTGGACACGGCCGAGCGAGCGGGCGACGGCGGCCTCGCCGTCGGAGAGCCGCGTCATCAGGCCCGCGACCTCGGCGACCCGCGCCTGCTCGAGCGCGACCTGTGCCAGGGCCAGCTCGGCGCGCTCGGCATTGGCGTGCTGCAGCTCGGTCGACAGGCGGTCGCGCTCCGCCTCCGTCGACGAGAGCGTCTCCAGGAGCGCGGCCATCTGTCGGTCCCGCGACGCCTGGTCCGTGGCCGCCGGCGCCGGGCCGCCGGGCGAGCGCGCTCCGGCGCTGACGCGGATGCCGATGATGCCGGCGAGGTCGCGCACCACCGGCGGCAGGCGCCGGAGCGTCGTATCGGCCACCACTTCGAGCAACGACGACGGACCACGAGCGATCGACCCGACGTTCCCGCCAGCGTTCGCCACCGCCGCGGCGGCGGACTCCGCGGCCACGCGCCCACCCATGATGTCGCGGAGAACCGGCGCGATGCCGACGGCCTGCGCCGCGATGGCTTCGAGGATGGACGGTGCCTGCTGCGGATCGACCATCGTCCCCAGCGGCCTCGGGTGCTGCAGCCCGTGGACGATACCCGCGAGCGCGTGGACGGCGGGCTCGAGCGCGTCGAGCGTCGCGCGTTCCAGCCCGGCGGGCTCCACCGCGACGAGCACCAGGCACGCGAGCGGCGTTTCCCCCGCGCACACCGGGACGCACGCGACCGCTGCGACCGCGTCCTGGGAGTCCACGAGGCGCGGCAGGGGGCCCGTCCCCTGCTGCGATACGTGCGCGCGCCGATCGAGGAGGGCGATGAACGGGGCGGCCCAGGCCCCGGGGGTCGCCCGCTGCGCGAACGCGAGGAGGCGGCGGCCATTTTCGGACAGACCCGCGCTCGCTCCCAGCCGGAGCGTGGCATCGGCCGGATCGTACAGGCAGACGGCCCCGGCGCTGGCCCCGCTGACCTCGAGGAGGACCCGCAGTGCGGGCTCGAGGGCGTCCACCGGCACAATTGTGCCAGCGGCGATCGCATCGATGCGATCACGGGCGTCCTGAGCCGTCACGGGGGACTGCATCCTCGGTCTTATCGGCAGATCCACTTCGGGACTTGTGGCCGCCCCGATTTCTGAGTCAGGATCGCCGACCATGCACACGTCCCAGGAGCTGTTCGGCGGTACGATGATGAGCCCGGTCCCGGACCCCTACCCCGTCTATCGGCGGTTGCGGGACGAGGAGCCCGTCGTCCCGGTCGAGACCATGATGGGAGTCGTCTGGATGGTCACGCGCTACGCCGACGCCGACGCCGTCCTTCGCAATCCCGGGCTCTTTTCGTCCCGCGCCAACGCCCGCGGCATCGGCATCGTCATGGGGCGCACCATCCTCGAGATGGAGGGCAAGGAGCACCTGCGGCACCGCAATCTGATCGCGCCGTTCTTCACCGGACGGGGGATCCGCGGCGATCTGCCCGGCGTCATCGACCGCACCGCGCACGCGCTCATCGACCGCTTCGCGGGAGAGGGACACGCCGACCTGGTGCGCCAGTTCACGTTCACCTTCCCGATGCAGGTGATGGCGCACATCATCGGCATCCCGATGGAGGACTACGACGAGTTCCATCGCTGGGCGCTCGACCTGATCAGCGTCGGCGACGATCCGCCGCGCGGGTTCGCCGGCGCGAAGGCGATCGTCGAGTACCTCGCGCCGATCCTGGCGCTGCGTCGCCGCGAGCCGACCGACGATCTGCTGAGTCGCCTCGCGCAGGCCGAGGTCGACGGCAGTCGGCTGACCGACGAGGAGGTGCTGAGCTTCCTCCGCCTCCTTCTGCCCGCAGGCGCGGAGACCACGTATCGACTGATCGGCAGCGTCCTGTTCACCCTGCTCGCCCATCCGGACGCCATGGCGGCCGTGCAGAGCGACCGGTCCGCCCTCGCGCTCGCCATCGAGGAGACCCTGCGCTGGGAGTCGCCCGTGCAGTACGTCTCGCGCGAGACGACGGCGGCGACGGAGCTGTCCGGGATCGCACTGCCCGAGGGGGCGTACCTCTCCATCGCCATCGGGTCCGCCAACCGCGACGAGCGTCGATACGACGAGCCCGATCGGTTCGACCTCCACCGACGTAACGACGATCATCTCGCCTTCGGCTTCGGTCCGCACTTCTGCGCGGGCTCGCACCTTGCGCGACTCGAAGCGACGATCGCCCTCACGGCGCTGCTCGATCGCCTCCCGCGGGTTCGGCTCGAGCCCGGGGCGCAGGCTCGCGTCGTGGGCCTGGCGTTCCGCTCGCCGGATCGTCTCCCGGTACGATTCGACTGACCCTGACTGAGGACTCAGGCGCGGAGGCGCGCCTGCTGCTTCGCCGTCCGGGCCGCGGGCACGGCCGGTGCGCCGAGTCGACGGACGGAACCGAGCTGGGCCCCCGCTGGGGGCACCGCCGGACGGGGGGCGAAGGCAGGAAACGTCGTCGTGGCCTCGGCCTCGACCCGCGGCCAATCGAAGGCCAGCCAATCGTAGAGCACGAGCATCGCCACCGCTCCCCAGCAGGCCGCGGCCCCTGTGAGAATCGCCAGCGCCAGCTCGAAGGCCGCACGCAGCATGACCGTCCCGATCATGCCCCGCTGGGAGCCCGGCGTCGCAATCCCTATAAATGGGGAGATAGCCAGCCCTCTTTCCGCTGGTCCCCTCCCCGGGAGCCGGGACGTCCGGACCGGTCAAGCACCCTCCTGGCTGGACCCGCCACGGGGTTGGGGGCATATCCCCTGCATGGACCTGCGCTCCAGGCGGTGCCTCCCGTGCGAGGGCGGGGCGTACCGGCTCTCCGAGGCCGAGGCGAGCGGCCTGCACGCCCAGCTGGCGGACTGGGAGCTGCATGACGACAAGCTATGGAAGAGTCTCAAGTTTGCCGACTTTCGTGAGGCAATGGCGTTTCTCTCGCGCCTCGCCGACCTGGCAGAGGCCGAGGGGCACCACCCCGACTTCTGCGTCCACTACAGCCGGGTGGACCTCTGCATCTGGACCCACGCGGTCGCCGGCCTGACCGAGAACGACTTCATCCTCGCCGCCAAGATCGACGCCCTCTGATGCGCGAAATCGTCCCGGACGTACTAGCGTGGTCCCGGCGCTCGGAGCCGCACGGCTACGACTTCAACGGAACGTTCGTCCGCCACCGCGGTGGCAACGTCTGCGTCGACCCCGTGGAGCTATCGGCGGACGCCCGTACGCTCCTCGCCCGCGAAGGGGTCGCCTGGATCGTCCTCACCAACCGCAACCATGTCCGCGCCGCCGACGAGGTGCGCGCGCTGACGGGCGCCCCCGTCTTGATCCACGCCGCAGACGAGGCCTATGCGCGGGCACAGGGGGCGACGATCGATGGCGCGTTGCGTGCGGAGCAACGGATCGGTCCGTTCGTCGTCGTCGCGCTGCCGGGGAAATCGCCCGGCGAAGTCGCGCTGCACTGGCCCGAGCGCCGACTGCTCGTGGTCGGCGACGCCGTGATCGGCAACCCGCCCGGGCGCCTCTCGCTCCTCCCCGATCGTGTCGTCGACGATCCGCCCGGTCTCCGACGCAGCGTGAAGGGCCTCGTGGCGCTGTCGCTCGAGACGCTCGTCCTCGGCGACGGCGTATCGATCGTCAGCGATGCGGGCGAGCGGCTGCGGGAACTGAGTCGAGGAGTACTGAGAGCGCGGTAGAGGCGGCGACCGGATTCGAACCGGTGAATGGAGGTTTTGCAGACCTCTCCCTTAGCCACTTGGGTACGCCGCCGTTGGGATCAAGCGCTCCGATTCACCGCGGAATGACCGTCGTCGGCTCCTCGGGTTTGCTCCCGTCCTCGCTCTTCTTCTTCTCGGCCTTCTTCTGGCGCTTCTCGAGCGCCTTCATACGCCGTTCGGCTTCCCGCCGCTCACGGACGTTGCTCTTGAACGCGCGTCCACCTGCCATGGGTCACCTCCGGCGGGACAGCAGTCTCGTAGCTGCCGTCCTGTGTGCGGTCAAGCATTGCGCCGCCGTCGGCAGGGTCGAGTCGTCCTCTTCGTAGTCGTCAGCCGGCACGAATTCGTACCATCCGGTGTACCGGTTCACGACGAAGTCGTGCCCGGCTGTGTAGAGCCCGCCATGCAGCACCGCAGCGACCACCAGGGCGATGCCCAGGATCAGCGCCACTCGCATGCTCATGCCAGCTCGTCTCCTTCCAGAGCCAACGCAGTGGGCCCGGGATTTCGCCCGGGCCCACTGACGTGCGGTCTCCTGCGCCGCGTTTCAGGTTGCGGGGGGTGGATTTGAACCACCGACCTCGAGGTTATGAGCCTCGCGAGCTACCTGACTGCTCCACCCCGCGGCACGGCCGCTTGGCGGCAAGGAGAGCACGTTTTCGTACAGGGGGCGTTCAAGGTTGTCAAGGTGGCCGCGAGTGACGCAGCCGTGCGTCGCGCTCGGCGCAGTGCCGCCTCAGACGAACCGCGCGCAGTGTCAGGAATGCCGCACGTGGCACGGCACGGTGTGACTCCAGCGTCACATGCGACGCGAAAAGCGCCGCAGAAACGGCCGCAATCGGGCCTCCCTTTGGTCCGGAAGATGCAAGGTCAGTGCAAGGCTCCGCGCCGCCGCGGAGCCCGAAAGTCCAATGGCCAGCCGACAACATGTGGGTCCGGGAAGCGCGCGCGCGATTCTCGTCGCCGTGGACGCGACGGTGCGTCCGGCGTACGAGCACACGCTCGCGACCGCGGGTCATCGCGTGGTCGCCGTCGGAGACGGTCGCAGCCTGGTCGCCACCCTCGAGTCCGAGTCGCCATCCGTCGTCGTCGTCGACCCGGACGTCGTCGGCCTGCCGAGCGCCGAGGTGCTGGAACTCCTGCGCGAGCGGGATCCGCTGGTGCAGGTGGTCCTGGAGACCTCGGGCGTGGGCGCCACACCGCCCTGCCTGGTGCTCGCCGGTCCAGAGCTTCACGGCTGCCACGCGCCATCGGACGGCCTCGAGCGACTCCGTCTCGCGGTCGCTGCCGCGGCGGTCACGCACGAGCGCCTTGCGCAACTCTCCATTGCCGTCCGCCTGAAGACGGAGCTCATCGCGAGCGTGTCGCACGAGCTGCGCACGCCGCTCAGCGTGATCATGGGCTACATCGAGCTGCTGCGCGACGGCACCTTCGGCGCGTGCGCGCCCGAGGCGATGGGCGTCCTCGAGAAGGTCGCCGGAAATGCCGGCAGCCTGCTGCACCTGATCGAGGAGTTCCTCGATCTGACGCGCATCGAGACGTCCGGGACGCGACTACGTCGGGAACGCGTCCCGCTGGGACCGTTCCTGCACGACCTGGCCGAGTCGTTCACGCTGCTCGTGCGCACCAAGCCGCTGCGCTTCATCGCCGAGCTGCCGGACCACCTGCCGGCCGTGCTCGGCGATGCCGCCAAACTGCGGGTGGTCGTGCAGAATCTGCTGTCGAACGCCGCGAAGTTCACGCTGCAGGGTTCGATCCATCTGGATGCCGACGTGCGCGGCGACGGTCGCGTCGCCATCCGCGTGCGCGACACCGGTCCGGGCATCGCGCCGGACGATCAGGAGGCCATCTTCGAGGTCTTCCATCAGGTGAATGCCGGCGCGGTCGACGGCAAGGGCATCGGACTCGGCCTGGCACTGGCCCGACGGTTCGCCCGTCTGATGGACGGCGAGATCGAAGTCGACAGTGCACTCGGCCGCGGCGCCACCTTCACGGTGTTGCTGCCGATCGCGGGCGTCGAGGGCCCGCTGGCGCGGATCAAATCCCAAGGGGAGCGGTTGGGGGTGTGAGATGCGACGTGTGGTGATTCTGGGGCTGATGGGAATCGTGTTCGCGGCCGGGGCGCCGCGCACGGCAGAGGCCGGGTGCGGGTGCGACAAGCCCCCGCCGGCGCGTGCGGCCGTCCGGCCGTTCGCCGGGCACGCCGAGCAGACGATCACGCTGTTCGACGACCGCCTCGTCGCGGGGCGGGCGTACGACGTCGAGTTCCAATCGGGCGCGGACGGGTCGCGCGACTGGAGTCGGGGAACCGCCGTGGTCCGGCGCGACCTCGCCGACGGCACCGCCCGCGTCCAGCTGCGCGTCCCCGTGGGGACGGTCGGCCTCGGTCCCTGCGCGCTCGCGGTGTGGAGCGACGGGGCCCGCGTCTACGGGCTCCCGGACAGTGAATTCACGGTCGTCGCCTCACCCGTGGCCCTGAACGACGCGGGCGAGAAGGTCGTGCGCTCCGGGTATCGCGCGGCCGTCGGTCGTGACGGCACCGTCTACGTCCCCCTCGACGTCTCCGCCGTCGACGCCGCCACCACGTTCACCGGCCGCGGCCTCGGGTTCCCGCTCGCGTTCCGCGCCGACAGCATCGCCATCTACAACGAGCAGGGCTTCCTGATGCAGCTCCTCGACCCGGCGAAGAAGGGCCTCTTCCGCATGACGCCGGGGAACCTGAGCAGCAGCGCGGAACTGTCGCTACTGGCGCCACGAGTTCACGACCTACAAGGCCCAGCACCGTCACCTCGACGCCTGGGCGCCCGACGACCAGGACCGTGCGTGGCACGCCGACGGCACCTACCACGTCGACCACGACCACCTGCTGGTGGCGATCCGTGGCGCGCTGCCCAACGGCAGCACGCCGGCCGCCGGGGCGACGCCGCCCTTCACGCTGGTGGTGAACGCGATTCCACGGCCGCAGCTGTGATCCGCGTCGTCGCCCGCGCGGTCGCCGTGGCCGCGGGGGCGAGCCTCTACGCGCTGGCCATGCCGCCAGCCGACTGGAGCGTCTGCGCCTGGGTGACCCTGGTGCCGCTGCTCGTCGTCGTCCGCGGGCGCACCGCTCGTGCGGCCTTCCGCTACGGCGCGCTCTACGGCTTCATCTCGGCGGCGACCGTGACCTGGTGGCTGGTCCCGGTCGCCGCGTCGTACTTCAAGACGAGCCTACTCGTCGCCGCGCTGGGGATGACCGCCGCCTACGTGATCGCCGTTGCGAGCACCGGCGGGCTGTTCGCGATGGCGGCCGCGTCGCTGCTCGGACGGGCCGCGTGGCCAGCGACCGCGGCCGTTCTGCCAGCGGCCTGGGTCGGCGCCGAGCTCATCCGCGCCCGCCTGGTGGGACAGCCGTGGGCCCTCCTCGGCTACACGCAGCACGCCGAGATCGGCCTCCTGCAGGTGGCGACGATCGGTGGCGTGTACGCCGTCTCCTTCGTCGTCGCGCTCGGTAATGTCGGTGTCGCCGAGGTCGTCGGACGCTGGCGCGACGGGCGCGACGTCCGCCACGCGCTCGCGGCCGCCGTGGGCCCGGGCCTCGTCGTCGCCGCCGTCTGGCTCGCGGGCGCCGCGACCGTGCCGCCGGTCGCCGCCGAGCCGGACGCCCGCGCCGTCGCGATGGTGCAGGCGAACGTGCCGCCGGCGTTCACCTGGACGCGTGGGTATGCCGAGCAGCAGCTGCGCGCGAACCTCCGCGTCAGCGCCACCCTGCCCCGCGACCTCCGGCCGGCGCTGATCCTATGGCCCGAGAACTCGCTCAGCCTGTACCTCGAGAACGAGCCGATGATCGCGCGCGAGCTCGAACGCCTCGCGGCGACGACCGGCGCCGACGTGCTGGTGGGTGCGCCGCGCCGCGAGGGAGATCGGACCTTCAACAGCGTGCGCCTGGTGCGGGCGGACGGGGCTCGCGGCGCCCACTACGACAAGCGCCACCTGGTGCTGTTCGCCGAGACGCCGGCGTTGGGCGGTCCGCCGCCGGTGGAACCCGGCGAGAGTCCGCGCGCCTTCGCCGCCGGCGAGACCCCGGGCGTCCTCCCGAGCTTCGTGCCGCTCGGCGTCTCCATCTGCCACGAGATACTGTATCCGGAGGTCGTGACCGACCCCGTGCGAGGCGGCGCGGCCGTGCTCGTGAACGTCGCCAACGACGGCTGGCTCGACGGCGGCCTCGGGGTCGGCAGCCGCCAGCACGTGGCGATGGCGACGCTGCGCGCGGTCGAGGCGCGACGGTACCTGGTGCGGGCGGCGACCACGGGCGTGTCGGTGATCGTCGACCCGTGGGGCCGCATCCGGACGACGGGGCCCACCGGCGCCGTCGGCGTGTTCACCGGCACGGTGGCACCACGCCGCGACCTGACGCCGTACGTGCGTTTCGGCGACGCCTTCGCCGGCGCATGCCTCCTCGTTGCCGTGGCGGCCGTCGCTCGCCAGCGCGTACGCGCGCCGAGCTTCGGCGCGCCCCGCCCCGTCCCGGTGCCGTACCGGACGATGCCGTAGCCCGCAGCTTGCGCCCGCTCCCGCCTTCGCATATCGGCCGGGAGCGCGATGCGAGCGGAGGGGAGCGGGCCGGAAGGCGGGCGTCGCCAGCTCGCGCGTCGCGCCAGCGTCGTCAGCGTCGCGGTCGCCGCCAGCCGGGTGCTGGGCGTCGTGCGGGAACAGGTGTTCGCCGTCTGCTTCGGCGCCGGCCGCGACCTCGACGCGTTCATCACCGCGTTCCGCATCCCCAACCTGCTCCGGGACCTGTTCGCCGAGGGCGCCCTGTCCGCGGCCTTCGTATCCACGTTCACGCTCAAGCTCGAACGTGAAGGCGAGGGCGAGGCGTGGCGCCTGGCCAATCGCGTCGTCAACCTCCTCGCGGTCGTGGTGGGGTTCCTCTGTCTGCTCGGGATCGCCTTCGCGCCGGCGCTCGTGGGTGCCATCGCTCCCGGGTTCGCGGACATCCCTGGCAAGTCCGAGCTGACGACGGTGCTCACGCGGATCATGTTCCCCTTCCTGCTGCTGGTCGCCCTCGCCGCCGTCGCCATGGGCATCCTCAACACCCGCAACCGCTTTGGCGTGCCCGCCGCAGCGTCCGCCTTCTTCAACCTCGGGTCGATCGTCGGCGGGCTCGCGGCCGCGTGGTGGCTGGCCCCTGCCTATCTGCGCGCGGTCTGGGGGTCGCTGGGCGTCGGCGCACCGGCGCACGACCCGGACCTCGCTGCGCGCGCCATCACCGGCATGGCGATCGGCACGCTGATCGGCGGAGCGTTGCAGCTCCTGGTGCAGATGCCGTCGCTGCGTGCCGTTGGCTTCCGTTGGCGACCGCTCTTCGCGCCCACCGATCCGGGCGTCCGCCAGGTCCTGCGCCTCATGGGACCGGCGACGATCGGAGCGGCCGCCGTGCAGATCAACGTCTTCGTCAACAACAACTTCGCGTCGTACCTCGGCAACGGTCCGGTGTCGTGGCTGAACGTCGCGTTCCGCTTCATGCAGCTCCCGATCGGGCTCTTCGGGGTGGCCCTCGGGACCGTCACGCTGCCCCTCGTCTCGCGGCACGTCGCCCGCGGCGATGAGGAGTCGTTGCGAACGACGCTACGCCAGGCGGTGGAGATGGTGGCGCTCCTCTGCCTGCCGGCGGCCGCGGGCCTCGCGTTGCTGGGCGCGCCGATCATCGGCCTCATCTACCAGCACGGGCGCTTCACCGCCGCGGACACCGCCGCCGCGGCATCGGCGCTGCAGGGATACGCGTTCGGCCTCGCCGGCTACGCCGGCATCAAGGTCCTGGCGCCCGCCTTCTTCGCCCTCGACGACGCGCGGACGCCGATGCGCGTCAGTCTGCTGTCCATCGTCGTCAACTACGCGCTCAACTGGACGCTCGTCCGCCGCCTCGGCTTCGGCCACGTCGGCCTCGCACTCTCGACCTCCGCGGTGGCGATGGCCAACTGCGGGATCCTCTACGTCCTGCTGCGCCGACGGGTCGGGCGCCTCGGTGGAAACCTGGGCGGCGTCCTCGCCCGGATCCTGCTCGCGACCGCCGTCATGTCGCTCGCCGTCCTCGCGATGGACGCGGCCCTCCAGGCCCGGCTGCCGGCGGCCGCGGTGACGAGCTACGCGGTCCGGCTGGTCGTGGCCGCCCCAATCGCCGTCGGGGTGTTCTGGGCGGCGTGCCGGGTGCTGGGCGTGGCGGTCCCGCGACTGCGCCGCCGGACTCGCTGAGCCCCGCGGCGATCCGCAGGGCCGAGAGCTCCGCGGTCGTGACGTCGCGCCATTCGCCCTCGGGCAGCGTTCCCGAGCCGCAGCGCGCCGAGCCGCACGCGCTCGAGCTTCTCGACGGGATGGCCGACCGCGTCGCACAACCGGCGCACCAGGCGCCACCGTCCCTCGCGCACGGTGATCTCGAGCCACGTCTTGGTGGGCAGGCGTTCCAGCACCTGGACGCGGGCGACGGCCGCCGGACCGTCCTCGAGCCGCACGCCCGTGGCCATGCGGCGGAGCGTCGCGGCCGTCGGCGTCCCCCGGACCTTCGCATGGTACAAGCGCGCGACCCGGTTCCGCGGGTGCATCAGCGCCGCCGCCAGCGTGCCGTCGTTGGTGAGCAGCAGGAGGCCGGACGTCATCAGGTCGAGCCGCCCGACCGGATAGACGCGCTCGGCCACGTCGGGCAGCAGCGAGCGTACCGTCGGGCGGCGCTCGGGATCGGCCAGGGTCGTCACGACGCCGCGCGGCTTGTGCAGGAGGATCGTGCGGAGCGTCGCCGGCGGACGCAGCGGCTCGCCGTCCAGCGCCACGACGTCGATGGTCGGGTCGGCGCGCGTCCCGAGAGTCGTCACCACGGCACCGTTGACGCTCACCCGCCCCGCCAGGATCAGGGCCTCGGCCGCCCGGCGCGACGCAACGCCCGCGCCGCTCAGGAGCTTCTGCAACCGCTCGGCCAGCGCTCAGCCGTCCCCGGGATCGTCGCTGCCGACGATCGCGTCCGCGTCCGGCGCGGGTTCCGTGGCGGCGACACCACCCGCCGCCACGGTCAGGTCCATCGCCGCGAGCACGGCCGGGTCGTCGACGAGTACCCGCAGCGGTGGCAGCGCCGACAGATCCGGCAGGCCGAACACCTCGAGGAACTCGCGCGTCGTACCGTAGAGCAGCGGGCGCCCGGGCGCCTCGCGACGGCCGACGACGCGGACCATCGAGCGCTCGAGCAACGTGTTGAGCACGGCGTCCGCATCGACACCGCGGATCGCCTCGACATCGATGCGCGTGCACGGCTGGCGATAGGCGACGATCGCCAGCGTCTCCAGCATCGGCCGGGACAGCCGCGGCGGCTTCTGACCGAGGAGGCGGCGGACCCACGGGCCATACTCCGACGGCGTGCGCAGCTGATACCCGCCCGCGACCTTCGCCAGACGGAGGCCCCGGGGGGCGTCCTCGTAGCGGGCTCCGAGGAGCTCCAGCGCGGCGATCACCTCGCCTCGCCCCGGGCCGTCGAGCGCCTCCACGAGCTTCGTCAGCGGCACCGGCGCGCCCGCGGCGAAGAGCAGGCTCTCGACCACCGCCGCCAGCTGCTCGAGGTCGGTCGCCGGCGTCTCCTCGTCGACGGCCGGACCGTGCCCGTTCCCGGTACCATTCACGTGAACCTCAGTGCCGTTCGTGTCCATGCGCATCCCCTCCTCCCATCCACACCATCGGCTGGCCGACGTCCCGGACCCGCTCCGTCGCCTCGGCGAGATCGGCGACCGTGAGCCCGAGCGTGATCGGCCCGAACCGCTCCCCCTGCATCGCCCGCACGACCCGCAGCTTGATGAGCTCGAGCAGTGCCAGGAACGTCACGATGATCTCGCCCCGTACCGCGTCGGGCGGGAACAGACTCCCGAACTCGACCGTGTCGCCGAGTGCGAAGCGTGCGAGGATGTGCTGCACCGCCTCCGCGACCGTATGCGTCGGCGGGCTCACCTCGTGCTGGCGCGGCGGCTGGCGCCGTTCGAGCAGTCCGCGGAGCGCCTCCAGCAGTGCGCCAAGGCTCGCCTCTCGCACCGGCGGACCCACGGCCTCGCCCTCGGCGGGCGGCTCGGGCGGGACGCCGGGGCTGGCGAACACGTCACGCGTCAGCACCGGCCGCTCCCCGAGCGACACCGCCACCTCACGGTAGCGCTGGTACTCGAGCAGCTGCTTCACCAGCTCGGCGCGCGGATCCTCCTCCGGCTCGTCCTCGACGCCCTCGGGCTCCGGCAGCAGCATGCGGCTCTTGATCAACATCAGCGTCGCCGCCATCACCAGGTATTCGCCCGCGCCGTCGAGGTTCAGCTCCGGGTGCGCCTCGAGGGCGGCGAGGTACTCGTCGGTGATCTGCGCGATCGGGATGTCGGTGATCTGCACCTCGTTGCGCTTGATCAGATGCAGCAGCAGATCGAGCGGTCCCTCGAACACGTCGAGACGCACCGTGCAGGGCGTGCTCATGCCGTGCCCCCGTCACTCGCCAGGCGCATCGCGCCGCGGACCTCGTCCATCGTGCTGCGGGCGACCCCGCGGGCTGCGGCGTTGCCCGCCTCGAGGACCGCGGCTGCGTCGGCGGCCCGCAGCGTCGCCCGGCGCGTGCGGATCGGCTCGAGCTCGGCCTGTACGTGCTTGATCATGATCTTCTTGCAGTCGAGGCATCCGATCGACGCCGTCCGGCACCCGTGCTCCACCTCCGCCAGCTCGGCCGCCGTGTCGTAGTGCCGGTGGAACGACAGGTAGACGGGGCAGTCGTTCGGTTCTCCCGGATCGGTCCGCCGTGCCCGCCGCGGGTCCGTGACCATGCGCGCGAGCTTCCGCTCGACGTCCGCCGGCGGATCGGTGAGGAAGACGCCGTTGCCGTAGCTCTTGCTCATCTTGCGACCGTCGGTACCGAGCACCTTCGGGGTGGCGGTGAGCAGCGTCTTCGGCTCGGGGAAGATATGGCGGGCGTAGGTGCCGTTGAACCGCCGGGCGATCTCGCGCGTCAGCTCGACGTGGGGCGCCTGGTCGATCCCGACCGGCACGCCGTCCGCCTTGTACATGAGGATGTCCGCCGCCTGCAGCACCGGATAGCCGAGGAACCCGAAGCTCGACAGGTCGCGCTCGGAGAGCTCCTCGCGCTGCTCCTTGTACGTCGGATTCCGCTCGAGCCAGGGGACGGGCGTCAGCATGCCCAGCAGGAGGTACAGCTCGGCGTGCTCCTTCACCGCCGACTGGCGGAAGATCGTGCAGCGCGTCGGGGTCGATCCCGACCGCGAGCCAGTCCAGCACCATCTCGATCGTGCTGCCGGCGATACCCCCGGTGTCCGTGAAGTCCGTCGTGAGGGCGTGCCAGTCGGCGACGAAGAAGAAGCAGCGATGGGCCTCCTGCAGCGCGAGCCAGTTGCGCAGTGCCCCATGGTAGTGCCCGAGGTGCAGCTGGCCGGTCGGTCGCGAGCCGCTGACGACGACCATCACCGTCCCCACCCGAGGAAGAGCCCCAACAGGGGGCGGACGAGGAGGCTCAGCAGATTGGTGTTGAACACCACCAGCAGGACGATGATGAAACCGTAGGCCTCGACCCGCCCGAGGGCCTGCGCCAGCGACGGTGGCAGCAGCGCGGTCAACACGCGACCGCCGTCGAGCGGCGGCACGGGCAGGAGGTTGAACACCGCCAGCACGCAGTTGATCTGGATCGAGGCGCCCGCCATGAACCGCAGCCCCTGCCACAGGTCGGCGCCGTGCCCGCGCGGCAGCATCGCCAGCACCCCCGCGCTGATCGCCGCGAGCAGCAGGTTCGTGCCGGGCCCCGCCAGGGCAACGAGGATGGTGTCGCGGCGCGGATGTCCGAGACGGCTGAAGTCCACTGGGACGGGCTTGGCATAGCCGAAGACGAAGGGCCGCGTGCCGAGCAGCAGCGGCGCCAGCAGGAGGAGCCCCGGCAGCACGACCGATCCGATGGGGTCGATGTGGGGTAGTGGGTTCAACGTGAGGCGCCCGGCACGGGCCGCGGTCGGGTCCCCGAGGACATAGGCCACCGCCCCGTGGGCGACCTCGTGGAAGACGATCGCGGCAAGCACGGGCACGGCGAGGATCGCCACCTCGGCGAGAATGGCGCTGGCCGCCATGGGTCGGCGGAGTGTACCGACGCCCCCCGGGGGGCGCAAGGAAGCGCTGGCGATTGACTCCCCCATCTCAGGCCCTGGGATGATAGCGGCGATGCACCGCGCGGAGCCGCGTCGGCGTCACGTGGGTGTAGATCTGCGTGGTGCCGATGTCCGCGTGTCCGAGCAGGGTCTGCACGACTCGAAGATCCGCTCCCCCGCCCAGCAGGTGGGTGGCGAAGGTGTGCCGCAGCGTGTGCGGCGACACCTTCCGTCCGACGCCTGCCGCCGTCGCCCGGCGGCGGACCAGCTTCCAGACCGCCTGTCGACTGAGCGCGCCGCCGCCTGGCCCCACGAACACGAACGGGCTCGATCGCCCGCGCAGGAGGCCGGGACGTTCGCCGGCGAGGTAGATCTCGATGGCCTCCCGTGCCTGGCGACCGAGCGGGACGACCCGCTCCTTGTCGCCCTTGCCCAACACGGTGACGAAGCCCGCCTCGAGATTCAACTGCGAGGCGCGCAAGCCGATCGCCTCCGACACCCGAAGCCCACAGGCGTACAGGATCTCCATCAGCGCCCGGTCACGGAGCGGCCGCCGCTTCGCGGCGGTGGTGTCGTCGATCAGGCGGACGACCTCGGCCTGCCCGAGCGCCCGCGGCAGATGGTCCGTCGGACGACGGATCCGCGCGTCGGCAGACGGATCGGCTCTGAGCACACCCTCCCGGACGCAGAAGCGGAGGAATCCCCGCACGGCCGCGAGTGCCCGTGCCTGGCTCCGCGCGGAGAGCCCCTCGTCGGCGAGGGTCACGAGATGGGCGTGGACGTCGGCCGCTCCGATGCGTCCGGCCGCCGTCACCTTCCGCACCAGCAGGCAGCGGACGAACGCCGCCAGGTCCCGTGCGTACGCCTGCACGGACGCCCGCGCCAGGCCGCGCTCGCTGCTCAGATGATCGAGATACGCATCGATCGTCCCGTCGATCGCCGCCGCCCGCCCCGCCCGCCCCATCGTCGTCGCCCGCGGCTCAGGTGCCGGCGGCGCGCGCCGCATCGGCGGCCGCCGGAGGCCCTTCGAGCGCCGCCGTCAGCTCCCGGCGGATGCGTTCGAGCCGCTCGGGGTCCTCGATCTTCCGCCCCTCGTGATCCGTGACGTAGAAGACGTCCAGCACCTGGTCGACCATGGTCGTGATCTTCGCGACGTGGATCTCGAGCCACAGGTGGTACAGGCAGTTCGTGATCGTGAACAGCAGTCCGACCCGGTCGCCGGTGTAGACGTCCAGCACCGTGTGCGCCTGGGACACGTCGTTGTCGATCTCGATGGTGGTCGGCACGCGCCGGCGCGGGCGCTGGAGGATCGACGGTCGCCGCGACCGGGCCACCAGCTCCTCGACGTCGATCCGTCCATCGAGCACGCCTCTGAGCGTGGCCTCGATCCGCTCCCACCGCTCCTCGTCGGCGGCGTCGAGCGCGAGCTGCGACAGGCGGAACGCGTCCAGCGCGACGCCGTCGCTACTGGTGCTGATCCGGGCGGCGAGGATGTTGAGTCCGTGCGCCGCGAGCACCCCCGACAGCATCGCGAAGAGACCGGGGCGGTCCCGCGTGCAGATGGCGATCTCGCTGAAACCCCGCTCCGGCGACGGGGTGACCTGGATCGTCACCGCGGGGCGTTCACCGCTCGCCTCGCGGGCGGCGAACCGCTCGCGCAGCTGCATGTGCGCCGCGATCGTCGCCTCCGGGGTCGACAGCACGTAGGCATCGGGCATCGTACCGATGCGGGACCGCACCGCCGCTTCGTCGGCCCCCGCGGCCGCGGCCACGCGGGCGCGAATGCGCTCCGCGCGTGCCGCTCGGTCCTCCGCCTGGTAGGCGCCCGTCTCGAAGAACTCGCGGGCGCGCGTGTACAGCTCCATCAGGAGCGAATCCCGCCAGTTGGTCCAGACGTTCGGCCCCACCGCGCGCATGTCCGCGTAGGTGAGGACGTAGAGCCGTTGCAGGTTCTCCACGCTACCGACCGTGCGGCAGAAGTCCGTGACGAGCTGGTCGTCGTGGATGTCGCGGCGCTGGGCGAGGTGCGACATCAGCAGGTGATGCTGGGCGAGGAACTCGCACCGACGCGGTCTCGTCCTCGTTCAGCCCGAGCCGGGTGCAGATGGCCCGCGCCATCGCCGCCCCGCGGCTGTCGTGATCGTGGCCCTCGCCCTTGCCGATGTCGTGGAAGAGCATGCCCAGGACCAGGAGCTCGAACTGCGGCAGCTCCTGCACCACCTGGGTGAGGTGCGGCAGCGTGCGGACGAACTCGCCGGTGCGCAGCCGTTCGAGCTCCCGCACGCCCATCAGCGAATGGTGATCCACCGTGTAGATGTGGAACGGGTCGTGCGCGATCAGACACTCGAGGTGGGCGAACTCCGGCACGATCCGCTTGAGGACGCCGAGCTTGTGCATCTCGGCGAGCGTCTCGTAGATGTGCCCCTTGGCGCGCACGATCTCGAGGAATGCCGCCGCGACGTCGGGCGACGCGTTCGCGGGCTCGAGCAGCGGGTGCCGCCTCGCGGATCAGGTCACGAGTCGGTGGGGAGAGGGTGGCACCGTGACGCTGTGCCTCGGTGAACACGAGGACGAGTGCCGCCGGTGACGCGGTGAACACCTCCGGCCCGCTGACGGCGAGCGTGCGGCCCTGGATGCGCATGCCGTCCCGGATGCGCCGCACGCGCGGCGGCGACCCGTGGTAGGGCGCGGGCTGCTGCACGCAGCGGGCGATGATCGCCTCGCTCACGCGGTTGATCGTCGTCGCGTGCTGGAAGTACGTGCGCATGAATGCTTCCGACCCCGCGCGGCCCTCGCCGAAGCCCAGGGCCGGCGCCAGCCGCTCCTGCAGATCGAACGTGAGCTGATCCTGGTGACTGTCGGTCGCCAGGTGGAGCGCGTTGCGCACGCGCCAAACGAAGTCGACCGCCCGCTCCAGCTCCGTGAAGTCCGCCTCGGCGAGGACCCCGCGCGCGACCAGGGCGCGCATGGTCCGCACCTTGAACTTGACGTTCGCCATCCACAAGGCGGTGTGCAGGTCCCGCAATCCCCCCTGCCCCTCCTTCAGCTGGGGTTGAAGGAGGTAGACGGAGTCACCGGCGCGGGCGTGGCGGGAGACGTTCTCGGCGAGCTTCTCCTTGAAGAAGCTGGTCTGGCTCTGGCTCCAGAGCTCTTCGAACACGACCTTCTCGAACTCGGTGTACAGAGGCTCGTCGCCGCAGAGGAAGCGGCTGTCGAGGAGCGCCGTCTTCACCTTCAAATCGCGCGCGGCCAGCCGTCCGCACTCGCGCATGTTGCGGAGCGCGTGGCCGCACTGCAGCCCCGCGTCCCAGAGCGCATAGAGCATCACCTCGGCGACTGTCTCCACGTACGGACTGATCTTCCACGGATAGAGGAAGAGCAGGTCGATGTCCGAGTACGGATTCAACTCGCCGCGGCCGTAGCCGCCCTGCGCGATCACGGCGCATCGCGGCTCGATGCGGGGATTGCGCGCGAGGTAGTGGGCCGTCGCGTTGTCGTAGAGGTAGCGCACCAGGCGATCGATCGCCTCGGTGTAGGCCGCCACGACGGCGAGCCCGCCGGCGCCTGCATCGTGCCGCTGTCGCACCTCGGCGCGGATGCGGCCGAGGTAGCTCCGGGCCACCTGCGCCGCGGTGCTCACGTCACCGTCGGGAGCTGGGAGCGAGTCGGCGGAGGGCAGCGGCAGGAACGGCGGCGGGGTAGCGAGAATCATGACGGTGGGGCGACCGCGCGAGCATACCCAACGGCTGCTCCCGGCACCAGCAACGACACGGAGCCCACTAGAGTGTCTTCCGCCGCGCCCCGTCCGCCAGAAACGTGCGGATGCCCAGGTACAGCCCCTCGGCGATCGCCTGCTGGTACTCGTCCGCGCTGCAGGCGGCGGCCCTCGACCGGGTGGGTGAGGAAGGCCGTCTCGACCAGGACACACGGCATGTGGGCGCCGACGAGCACGTAGAACGGGCCCCGCTTCACCCCGAGATCGGTGACCCCCGGCCACCGTCGCCGCAGCTGGCGGACGACCGAGCCCTGGAGGGCCGTCGCCAGGGCGAGCGACTCGTCCATCTTACCGACCTGCACGAGGTCGCTCAGGATGTAGCGGACGTCGGTCTTCCCCTTGAACGACGCCGTCGGATCGAGACCGTTCTCCATCGCCGCGAGGCGCATCGTCGCGTGGTCGCCGCCGTTGTCGAGGACATAGGTCTCGATGCCCTGACGTTGCGCATGCGGATCGGCGTTGGCGTGGATCGACACGAAGAGATCCGCACTCTCCCGGTTCGCGCGGGCGGTCCGATCGGAGAGTGCCAGCGTCGCGTCATCGGCGCGCGTCAGCACGACCTCGGCGCGCAGGCGCTCGCGCAACAGGCGCGCCACCCGCTTCGCGATGTCGAGCGTCACCTGCTTCTCGACGACGTACCCCTGTGCGCCAGGATCGCGTCCCCCGTGCCCGGGGTCGAGCACGATCCGCGGACGCATCTGCGCAGCACGGCGTCCCGCCGCTCCGCGGCGTCGTGCCACGGGCGCGGGCGGCACCCGCTCGGGCGGACGAGCGTCTCCCGACGCCACCGCAACGACGATCTCGCGCCCGCCGGCGCGCCGCTCCAGACGCCATCCGGCAGCACCGGCGAGATCGAGCACCACACGAACGACCTCTCCGTCACCCAGGCCGATCCGGGTCGCCGTCACGGGGCCCGCGCCGGCACTGACCCGCTCGAGCCCGGAGGCGAGGCGCGTTCCGCGCGGAAGATCGACGTAGATGCGGGCGATGCCTCCGCCAGGTGCCTCGACCGTGGCGACGGTCGGGTCGACGCCGTCCGATAAACTGAGGGCGACGGTCGCGCCGTCCGGCGTCTCTTCGGTGCGCACGGCGTCGAGCGAGGTCGCCCACCCCGCCGCCGCTGGACCCACCGCGAGCACGCACGCCGCCGCGAGGCCCACGCCCCACCGCCGCCACCCCGTCACCGCGGGCGAGGATAGGAAAGGCCGCCCACGGAATCAAGTGTTCCGGCGGGCGAGCTCGACCAGGCGCGCCAGCTGGACCAGCGCCTCCACGGGCGTCAACCGGTCCGGATCCAGGCTCGCCACCTCGGCGCGAAGCGCCTCGGCGGGGGCGGTGAAGAGCTGGAGCTGGGCGGCCGGTGCCGCCGGGGACCGGGCGCCCGGGCCATCCCCCGCCTCGAGCCCGTGCAGCAGCTCGCGCGCGCGGGTCACGACGGGCGCCGGCACCCCCGCCAGTCGGGCGACCTCCACCCCGTAGCTGCGGGAGGCCGGGCCGGCGACGATGCGGCGGAGAAAGACGATGTCGCCCTTCCACTCCGCCACGGCCACCGAGAGGTTCTGGGCACGGGGTCGTTCGGCGGGCAGTGCCGTCAGCTCGTGGTAGTGCGTCGCGAACAGCGTCCTCGGGCGTTCCGGCGCGTCGTGCAGATGCTCGGCCACGGCCCACGCGATCGAGATGCCGTCGAAGGTGCTCGTGCCGCGGCCGATCTCGTCGAGGATCACCAGGCTCCGCGGCGTCAGGTTGGCGAGGATGTTGGCCGTCTCCCGCATCTCGACCATGAACGTCGACTCCCCGGCCGCCAGGTTGTCGCTCGCCCCGACACGCGTGAACACGCGATCGACCAGTCCGACCTCCGCCGTGGTCGCCGGCACGAAGCTTCCCACCTGCGCGAGAAGGACGATCAGCGCGACCTGCCGGAGGTAGGTCGATTTGCCCCCCATGTTGGGGCCGGTCAGGATCACCAGCTGCGGACCGTCCGCGTCGAGACACGTGTCGTTGGGCACGAAGGGCGCATCGGCCAGCGCCTCGACGACCGGGTGTCGCCCCGCGGTGATGGCCACACGCGGCGCATGTGAGAGCACGGGACGCGTCCATCCGCGATGATGCGCGACGGCGGCCAGCGCGATCACGGCGTCGAGTGCGGAGAGGGCGTCGGCAGTCCGCGCCAGGGTGAGCTGGTGCCCGGCCACGGCTTCCAGCAGCTCGGCGAAGCAGTGGGCCTCGAGCGTCCGCAGGCGCTCCTCGGCGCCGAGCACCTTGGCCTCGTACTCCTTGAGCGCCGGGGTGACGAAGCGCTCGGCCCCGACCAGCGTCTGCTTGCGCTCGTAGTCGGACGGCACGAGCGGCAGGTTCGGCTTGGTGACCTCGACGTAGTAGCCGAACACCCGGTTGTAGCGGACCTTGAGCGAGGGAATGCCGCTGCGCTCACGCTCCTCGGCCTCGAAGCGCGCGAGCCAGCCCTTCCCGTCCCGCGCGATGCCGCGCAGCTGATCGATCTCGGGATGGTGGCCCGGCCGGATGAACCCCGGTGTGCGGGTGGTCGCCGGCGGGGCGTCGACGAGCGCGGCACCGATCGTCTCGGCGAGCGCGGGCTGTGGATCGAGCGCCGTGGCCAGCTCGACGAGGACGGGGGACGTCGCGGCGGCGAGCGCGGCCCTGGCGGCGCCGACGCGCTCCAGGGCCGCGGCCAGTCCCGCGAGATCGCGTGGTCCGGCGGTCCGCGCGCCGACCCGTCCGGCGAGCCGCGCCAGGTCCCCCATGCCGGCGAGGGCCGCCGTCGCCCCCTCGCGCAGCGCGACGTGTTCGACCAGCTCCTCGACGGCGTCGAGACGCCGGCCGATCGCGGCGGCGTCGAGCAGCGGATAGAGCAGCCACTCGCGCAGCCGGCGCGCCCCCATGGGCGTCGAGGTGCGATCCAGCACACCCAGCAGAGACCCGCGCCGCTCGCCCGACAGCGTCTCGAAGAGCTCGAGGTTCTTCCGCGTCGCCGCGTCCAGCGCGAGAACGCCAGCGAGCTCGTAACGCTCCACGGGACGCAGATGGCCCGGGCGACCGCGGTAGGCGCCCTCGACGTATGCCAGCGCCCCAGCGGCGGCCCGCGCCAGCGCGACCGGCGGGGCTCCGTCGATGGCCGCTGGCTCGGGCATCGACGCGATCGCCCATGCGCGACCCGTCGTCAGGGCCGACGTCACCGCGGGCGGCAGCTCCGGGGCGAGGAGCAGCTCGCGCGGGGAGAGACGCTCGATCTCGTCGCGCGCGGCCGGCCACCCGACGGCCTCGGTTGCACGCACGGCACCGGTTGCGAAGTCGACGCTGGCGATCCCGAAGCGGTCGGCCGATCCCGCCACCGCCACGAGCAGACTCGGCACGCCGGCCTCGAGGCTCTCCTCCTCGAGGATCGTCCCCGGTGTGATGACGCGCACGACCTCGCGCGCCATGATGCCCCGGCCGCGCACCTCGACTTGCTCCGACACCGCCACCGTGAATCCGGCCGCGAGGAGACGCGTGATGTAGGGCTGCGAGGCGTGCGCCGGAAACCCGCACAGCGGCACCTCGTCGGGCTCGCCGCGGTTGCGCGCCGTCAGCGTCAGGTCGAGCACACGCGACGCCGCCTGCGCGTCGTCGTTGAACATCTCGTAGAAGTCGCCGAGCCGGAACAGCAGGATCGCGTCGGGGTGCGCGGCCTTCAGCCGCGCGTACTGCCCCATGAGCGCGCTGGGCTTCCCCGCTGCGACACCCACGTCAGATCCGCTTGCGCTTCTTCGCCAGGTAGTCGACGAGCAGGTACTCGCCGAGGCGGTCGGGACGCGTGTAGAGCGCGCGCCCCTTGTTGATCTTGGTCATCCGCTCGACGAACGCCCGCAGGCTTGGGCTGTCGTCGAGCATGAAGGTGTTGATGGTGATACCCCGCCGGGTGACACGTTCGACCTCCTTCAGGGTCTCCTGCGCCGCCCGCATGCTGATGCCCCCGAACGACAGCGGCCACTCGCAGTAGAGGCGTCCGTTGGCAAAGTACGCCGTCGGCTGACCGTCGGTGATGATGATGATGTGCTGGTTGTTGCTCGGGTGATGCGCCAGGAGGTCGGCGGCCATCCGCAGCCCGTCCTGGAGGTTCGTGAACGGGTCACCCATGTTCCACGACGCCTCGGGCAGGTCGCGGAGCTTCAGCTCGACGGCGCGCGTGAAGAAGCCGACGATCGCGAAGTAGTCGCGCGGATACCGCGACCGCACCAGGCTCTCCATCGCCATCGCCACCTTCTTGCCGGCGGCGAACCGGCCCTCCCAGGACATCGACCAGCTCATGTCGAGCAGGAGGACGGTGGACGTCGTGGTGCTGTGCTCGGCCGTCTGCACCTCGAAGTCGTCGGGGTGCACGCGCAGTGGCGTCGACGGGTCGCGACGGAGTGCGTTTCGCAGCGTGGCGACGGGATCGAGCGCCAGCGGATCGCCGTAGCGGTAGGTCCGGGTCTCGTCGGGTTTGAGGAGCACCGTGCCCCGATGATCGGTCTGGTGGCCGCCGCTGCGGTCGCGCAGGAGCCCCTGATAGATGTCGCGCAGCGCGAGCTGACCGATCTTGCGCACGCCCTTCGGCGACAGACGTACGCGCCCCTCGCGCTGACTCAGATAGCCCGCGTTGACCAGCAGCATCAGCACGCTCTTCAGCGCCTCGAAGTTGCGGAGGGCGTCGGCGCCGAGGAGCGCCCGCAGGTTCTCGAGGTCGACCGCGTCGAGGTTGCCGGCCAGGAGCTGCTCCTCGAGCTTCCGCCAGCGCTCCATCTCGCGCATCAGCTCGACGGCTTCGTCGAACGACAGCGAGCGCGGGCCGTGGAAGAGGTCGCCGTAGCGCCGCTGGAACTCCTCGAGGTCGCGGATGTCGTCCAGCTGATCCAGGAGCGCTTCCAGGTCGCCTCTGGCATCGCCGTCGAGCAGCGACTCGTTGCGCAGCTGCTCGAGCGCCTCGCTGAGTCGCGCTGGCAGGCGATCGAGACGCTCGCGCCGGCGGCGCGCCTCGTCGGCGTCGCCGAGACCGTCGAGGGTGTCGCGCTCGAGATCGAGCAGCCCTTCGAGACGTTCCCTGAGCCCCGCGAGGGCGTCCCGCAGATTGACGTCCTGGTAGCGCTGGCGAAGCGCCTCGCGGACCTGCTCGAGGAAGTCGTCGAGGCCCATCACCTGCAGGCCCTGCTCCCATTCGAGGCCCTGGTGCATGAGCCAATCGAGCGCCTGCTGCACGTCGTCGGTGAACGACAGGAACTCGGAGAGCTTGTCGAAGACCTGCTCGGCGTTCAGCCGGATCTGTTGGGTACCGTCCCACGACGTGTACCGGACGACGAGCATCGCGGCAGCTCAGGCGCGGTAGCTGTACCGCGCTCCCTCCCGATCGCGATTGAGCTTCTGATGGAGGTGCAGGCCCTCGAGCACGAACTCGGTCGCCGCGGCCGTCAGGCCCGGACTCTCGAACGGCCCGAGAAGGCCGATGCCCTCGCGCAGGCCAGGGATCTGGCGGATGCCCTCGAGGTACTCGTCGGCGCGCATCCGGTCGGACACCTCGACGCCCCACCCGGCCTCGAAGTGCTCGACCACCCGCTTCAACATGTCCACCTTGAGGTAGCGATCCCACACCTTGATGACCGCGCGACCGACGAGGCGATCGATGAGCTCGTCCTCCTTCTTCTCTTCGCCGGCGTACTCGAGCTCGATCTTCCCTGCGGTGGAGGCGAGGACGGCGTGCAGGTCGGTGAGCCTCGGGACGATCTCCCGCTCCCCGTGGCGGACGGCCCGCTTCTCCGCATTGGAGAGCACGCTCTCGTAGTTGTTGATCGTCACTCGGACGCTGACCCCAGAGGCCTGGTTGATCTCGCTGGTCCCCCGGGCCTCGAACGTGACCTGGGCGATGATCTCCTTGATGAACGACGGCACCCGCAGCTCGCGCGGCGCGCGATCGATCCCGCCGACCTCCTGCTCCATGATCGCCATCTCGTCCTCGACCGTCCGCGGATAATGGGTCCGGATCTGGACGTCGAAGCGGTCCTTCAGCGGAGTGATGATGCGACCGCGGCTGGTGTAGTCCTCGGGGTTGGCGCTGGCGACCAGGACGACGTCGAGCGGCAGGCGGATCTTGTAGCCTTTGATCTGGACGTCCTTCTCCTCCATCAGGTTGAACAGCCCGACCTGCACCTTCTCGGTGAGGTCGGGGAGCTCGTTGATGGCGAAGATGCCACGGTTGGTCCGTGGGATCAGCCCGTAGTGGATCGTCTCCTCGTCGGCGAGATAGCGCCCCTCGGCCACTTTGATGGGATCGATCTCGCCGACCAGGTCGGCCATGGACACGTCGGGCGTCGCCAGCTTCTCGCCGTAACGATCGTCCGGCGTGATCCAGGCGATCGGCAGGGCATCACCCTCCTCCGCCCGGCGCCGGCGGCACGGCGCGCAGATCGGCGCGAACGGATCGTCGTTGATGGCACAGCCCGCGATCACGGGCACCAGCGGGTCGAGCAGCGTCGTCAGGCCACGGATGATCCGGCTCTTCGCCTGGCCCCGCTCCCCCAGGAACACGATGTGATGCCCCGCGAGGACGGCGTTCTCGATCTCCGGGACCACGGTCTCCTCGTAGCCCACGATGCCGGGCAGGATCATCTCCCCGTGCGCGATCCGCGCCAGCAGGTTCCGGCGCATCTCCTGCCGGACGGTCGCGGCGACGTAGCCGGACGCCTTCAGCTCGCCGAGGGTGGTCGCGGTCGTGGGCTCGGTCACGGTCCCTCCTCGTTCGCGGTCGGCGGATTATACGCAGCCCGTTCCCGCGGAGACAAGGAAACGGTCCGTCAGCCGGGATGGTCGAGCCAGGCGAACGCCGGGCGGAGACGCTCCCACGTCTCGTCGAGGTGCTGGGGGATCACCCGCGTGTCGGCGAGGGTGGTCATGAAGTTGGTGTCGCCGGGCCAGCGCGGGACCAGATGCCAGTGCAGATGGTCGACGACGCCCGCCCCCGCGCACGCACCCAGGTTCATGCCCACGTTGAACCCCTGCGGCCGGAGCGCACCCTCGAGCGACCCGAGCGTGCGGCGCACCGCCTCCGCGAGGTCGACGTGCTCGTCGGCGGGCAGGTCCGCCAGTGCCGCCGTGTGCCGGCGCGGCGCCACCATCAGGTGTCCCGAGGCGTACGGGTAGCGGTTCAGCATGACGACGCTGAAGCGCGTCGTCCCCAGGGTGAGCCGCTCGCGCCGGTCGCCCTCGACCGCGGCGCAGAAGATGCACGTCCCCGGGGTCGCCGCCGGGCCAGCGCCCACGTAGGTCATCCGCCACGGGGCCCAGAGGACCTCCATACTCGGACGGGCTCCTAGAGCTCGTCGGCGTCGGCCGGCGTCCAGGTGCGTCCGTCGACGCGCAGGCGCAGCTCCTTGCCGACCTTGAAGAACGGGATCCGCTTCGCCAGCACGGGAACGACGGCCCCGGTCTTCGGGTTCCGGCCGTCGCGCGCCTGTCGGTGCTTCACCACGAAGCTGCCGAAGCCACGGATCTCGATCCGCTCGCCCCGGCAGAGCGCCTGGGTCATGCTGTCGAACACCGCGTTGACCATGACCTCGGCATCGCGGCGCGAGAAGCGGGGAAACTGCTTGACGACTTCCTCGATGAGGTCGCGCTTGGTCATGCGGCGCGGCGGGTCACGGCCGACCGGAGGTCAGCCCTTGTCCTTCTCGCGTGCGTCGCGGAGCTCGTCGCTCATGATGTCCGCGAAGGAGAACTTCCCGCCCTCGCGCTCGCGCTTCAAGTACCCCTCGACCTCTTCGCGCTCTTCGGAGCGGCGGAGCGCCTTGATCGAGAGCCCGATGCGCTTCTCGCGCGAGTCGACGTTCGTCACCTCGGCGTCGACCGCGTCGCCGACCTTGAAGAGCGTCGCCGGCTTGTCGACACGCTCGTTCGCGAGCTGGGAGACGTGGATCAGCCCCTCGACGCCCTCTTCGATCTCGGCGAACACGCCGAAGTCGGTGACGCTGGTGACGACCCCGTTCACGCGGGTGCCGACGGGGTACTTCTTCGGCACGATGCTCCAGGGATCGGCGGTGAGCTGCTTGATGCCGAGCGAGATACGCTCGTTGTCGACGTCGATGCCCAGCACGACGGCCTCGACGTCGTCGCCCTTCTTGTAGAGCTCGGACGGATGCTTGACCTTCTTGGTCCAGTGCAGGTCGGAGATGTGGACCAGGCCGTCGATGCCCTCGTCGACGCTCCACGAAGAGGCCGAAGTCGGTGAGGTTCTTCACCTTGCCGGTGATGTGGCTCCCGATCGGGTGGTGCATGCGGATCATCTCCCAGGGGTTGGGCTCGGTCTGCTTGAGCCCGAGGGAGATGCGATGGTTGACCGGATCGATGTCGAGGACCTGGACGTCGACCTCCTGGCCGATCTCGAGGACCTTGGACGGATGCGTGACCCGCTTCGTCCACGACATCTCGGAGACGTGGATGAGCCCCTCGACGCCCTTCTCCAGCTCGACGAAGGCGCCGTAGTCGGTGAGGCTCACGACCTTGCCGTGCACGCGCACGCCGATCGGGAATCGCTCGGCGACGCTCGACCACGGATCGGGCATGATCTGCTTCATGCCGAGCGACACGCGCTCGCGCTCGGCATCGTACTTGAGCACGACCACGCGAACCCGTTCGCCGACGTTGACCATCTCCGACGGGTGGCCGACGCGGCCCCAGGACATGTCCGTCACGTGCAGCAGACCGTCGATGCCGCCGAGGTCGACGAAGGCGCCGTAGTCGGTGATGTTCTTGACCGTGCCCTCGAGAATGACGCCCTCTTCGAGCACCTTGAGCGTCTCCTCCTTGAGGACCGTCGCGCTCGCGTTCCAGGACCGCCCGGCGACTGACCACGACGTTGCCGCGCGAGCGGTTGAACTTGAGCACCGCGAACCGCCCCCGCTGACCGATGTAGCGGTCGAGGTTGCGGGCGGGGCGGAGGTCGGCGTGCGAGCCCGGCAGGAAGGCGGCGACGCCGATGTCGACCTTGAGACCGCCCTTCACCTTGCCGACGATCATCCCCTCGACCACGCCCTGCGCTGTCGAACGCCAGCTCGATGTCCCGCCAGACCTTGAACTGCATCGCCTTCTGGTGCGACAGCACGATCTCGCCGGACTCGGTGTCGGTGTTCTCGAAGTAGACGTCGACCGTGTCCCCTTCGTGCACCGTGAGCTCGCCCTCACGGGTGGTGAACTCCTCGACGGGCGACCTGTCCCTCGGACTTGTAGCCGATGTCGATCGTCACGATGTCGGGACCGATCCGCACCACGCGGCCGGACACGACGTCTCCCGGCTTCGGGCTTCTGAGGCTCTGCTCGAACATCGAGGCAAAGTCCTCGTCCATCCCAGGCTCCTGGCCGGGTGTGTGGGTGACTTCGGGCATCAAGCTGGTACCCCCTGAGGGCGGGATTCGGACGGACGGCGGCGAAACCGTCCTTCCATACCTCCCTTCACCCGTCGTTTCAAGGGTTCTCGATCCCCAGGCGCGCGTGGACGACGCGTTCCATCTCGGTGATGACCTCCTCGAGCGTGCGACCGGTCGTGTCGAGCACGATCGCATCGTCCGCCGCGCGCAGCGGAGCGGTCGACGCGGCCGCGGTCGCGCGCGTCGCGCACCGCCAGATCGGTCGCGAGGGCCGCCTCGTCGACGGCTTCCCCCCGCGCCCGAAGCTCGATGGCGCGCCGGCGCGCCCGCTCCGGGGGTTCGGCGGTCAGGAAGAACTTCACCGGCGCGTCCGGGCAGACGACGGTCCCGATGTCGCGGCCCTCCATGACGACGTCACCCGCGGTCGCGATGGCGCGCTGCACCGCGACCAGCGCCGCGCGCACCACCGGCCGTGCCGACACTCGCGACGCCAACTCCCCGGCGTCGCCGCGGCGGATGGCCTCCGACAGGTCCCGCCCGTCCACCACCAGACGATCCGTGCCGGTGCCGAACCGGAGGCCGCCGCAGAGGGCACCGAGCGCCGCGTCGTCGTCGAGAGCGATCCCCCGTTCCTCGGCCAGGATGCCGACGACGCGGTACATCGCTCCGGTATCGACGTAGCCGAAGCCGAGGCGTCGGGCGAGCCCCTGGCTCGAGGTGCTCTTTCCCGCCCCGGCCGGGCCGTCGATGGCGATCACCCGCGACACCCACGGTCCTCCACCCGCGCGCCCAGCGCCGCGAGCCGCTCGAAGAAGCCCGGAAACGACACGTCCACACAGGCGGGATCGGCGATCTCGACGCCGCCGGGCGCCAGCAGCCCGGCCACGGCGAACGCCATCGCGATGCGATGATCGCCGCGGGCGTCGATGCGACCGCTGCCCAGCGGTCCACCGGACGTGCCCTGGATCACGAGGCCGTCGGGTCGGGATGCGATCTCGACCCCCAGAGTCGCCAGCTGCTCTAGCGCCGCAAGGCGATCGCTCTCCTTCACCCGCAGTTCGGCCGCGCCGGTGATCGTCGTCGGACCGTCCGCCACGGCGGCTGCAATGGCGAGGATGGGCAGCTCGTCGATCGCCGCCGGCACCTCCTCCGGCGCGATCGTGGTTCCGCGCAGTCGGGCGCTGTGCACGATCAGGTCCGCCACCGGCTCGCCCGCCACCAGGCGTTGATCGCGCTCGACGATGCGGGCGCCCATCCGCCGCAGGATCGCCAGCAGTCCGGTCCGCGTCGGGTTCACCCCGACGTTGGCGAGGGCGAGGCTCGAGCCGGGCACGATCGTCGCGGCAACGAGGAGGAACGCCGCCGACGAGACGTCGCCCGGGAGCGCGACATGGGCGGCGCGGAGAACGCGTCCGCCCTCGACGCCGATCGTGGCTCCCTCGCGCCGCACGGGCGCACCGAAGTGTCCCAGCAGGCGCTCGGTGTGGTCGCGGCTCGCGAGCGGCTCGGTCACGCGCGTCACGCCACGCGCGCGGAGTCCCGCGAGCAGGACGGCCGACTTCACCTGCGCGCTCGCCACGGGCAACGTCCAATCGATGGCCTCGAGCCTGCCGCCGTACACGGTCAACGGCGCACGCCCGTCGGTGGCCTCGACACGCGCCCCCATGCGGCGCAGCGGCGCCGCGATCCGCTCCATCGGACGGCGACGGAGCGACGCGTCGCCGTCGAGGTGGAACGTCCCCCGGGCGCCCGCGACGAGCCCGGCACCGAGCCGCATCGTCGTGCCCGAGTTGCCGCAATCGAGCGTGACCGTGCGGTCGCACCCCAGGCCGAGTCCGGCCCCTTCGACGCGCACGACCTCGCCCTCGCGCGCCGCCCGTGCACCGAGCGTGCACACCGCACCCAGCGTGGAGCCGACGTCGGCGCCGCCCGGCAGGCCCGTGATCGTCGTCGTGCCCTCCGCCAGCGCGCCCAGCAGCAGGGCCCGATGCGCGATCGACTTGTCGCCCGGCACCTCGCAGCCGCCCTGCAGGCCGGCCGTCGCCGGACGGACCACCACGGGGCCGGTCAGCGGTGACCTCCGAGACGTCGTCGCACCGCAGCAGCGTCGTCGAGCGCAGCCTCGAGTCCCTCGCCGTCGCCCGAGGCGAGCAGCGACTCGAGACGACCGAGCGCCGTGCGGAAGGCGTCGAGGGTCTTCTTGATGGCTACCGCGTTCGCCAGCGCGATGTCACGCCACAACTCGGCGCGGCTCGCCGCGATGCGCGTGGTGTCGAGGAAGCCGCTCGCGGCATAGTCGAGGACCGGACGGCCGGCGGCGCGCGTCTCGGCCGTCGCGGTCACCAGGGCATACGCCACGAGGTGGGGAAGATGCGATACGCTGGCGACGATCAGATCGTGGGTCCCGGCTGGCATTTCCTCGACCGTCGCGCCGACGCCCTCCCAGAGCCGGCGAACACGCGCGAGGGCGCCCGCGTCCGTGCTGCTGGTCGGCGTGAGAATGCAGCGACGACCCTGGAACAGGTCGGCACGCGCAGCTCCGGCCCCCGAGGCCTCGCTCCCCGCGAGCGGATGCGTCCCGACCACCGGACCGACGTCGGCCCAGATGCGCTCGAGGTCGGCGACGATGCCCGCCTTCACACTGCCGACGTCGGTGAGCAGCGTTCCCGGACGGGCATGCGGCCGGAAGCGCTCGGCGAGCGCTGCACAGGCCCCGAGGGGCGCGGCCAGGACGACCAGGTCAGCACCGGCCATCGCTGCCGCCGGCTCGCTGGCGATGCGGTCGATCGCCCCGGCACGGAGCGCCACCTCGAGGTTCGCCACCGTCCGCCCGTAGCCGACGACCTCGCCGACCAGGCCGGCCTGCTTCGCGGCGAGCGCCAGCGACGCGCCGATGAGGCCGACGCCGGCGACGGTCATCCTCTCGGCGACCCGGGTCACCCCCGCCGCCCCAGCACCCGGTCGAGCGCGCCCAACAGGCGGCGGTTCTCCTCTGGAAGGCCGATCGTCACCCGGACGTGCGCGGGGAAGCCGTACGCGTCCATCGGACGCACGATGACCCCCTCGCGGAGCAGTGCCTCGTACACGGCCGCGCCCTCGCCCACCCGGACGAGGATGAAGTTGGCGGAGCTGGGCACCCACTCGAGGCCCCGGGCACGGAACCCCTCCGTCAGGAAACCCATGCCCTCGCGGTTCACGGCGAGCGTGCGGCGCACGTGCTCGGTGTCGTCGAGCGCCGCCAACGCCCCGACCTGCGCCAGCACGTTCACGTTGAACGGCTGGCGGACGCGTCCCATGGCCTCGATCACCGGCGGGGGCGCGATCCCGTAGCCAATGCGCAGCCCGGCGAGGCCGTAGAGCTTGGAGAAGGTGCGGAGCGTCAGCACCGGCACCTGACCGTCGCCGCGTTCGGACACGGTGTCCGGATACTCCGGGTCCTCGACGTATTCGGCGTACGCGTCGTCCGCGACCACGATCAGCTGACGCGCCCGGATCGTGCGGAGGAACTGCTCCCACTCGGCCCGCCGGAAGATGGTTCCGGTGGGGTTGTTCGGATTCGAGAGGAAGACGAGCCGCGTGTGCGAGGTGATGGCCTCGGCGATGGCTTCGAGGTCGTGCGTGAAGTCCCGCAGCGGCACGACCCGTGGTACCCCGCCGGCGGCCTGCACGACCATGCGGTAGATGACGAACGCCTGGTCGGCCATCACCGCCTCGTCGCGCGGACGGAGGAAGGCCCGCGCGACCAGCTCGATGAGCTCGTTCGAGCCGTTGCCGACGAGGATCTCGTCGACCGACACCCGGTGACGCTCGGCGAGCCGACGCTTCAGGTAGAACGCGGAGCCGTCCGGGTAGCGATGCAGGCCGTCCAACGCCGCGTGCATGGCGGCGATCGCCTTCGGCGACGGGCCGAGGGGATTCTCGTTGGAGGCGAGCTTGATCGACCCGGTGATCCCGAGCTCGCGCTCCAGTTCCTCGATCGGCATGCCCGGGGGATAGGGACTGAGCGTCCGGATCCATTCGGGGACCAGCGTGCGTACGTCGACCATCCTCACGCCTCTGGGGCCGCCGGGTACGACCCCAGGACCACCAGCCGCAGCGCTCGCCGCCCGACCGCCGCCAGCGCCCGATGCACCCGTGGCTCCGTGCGATGCCCCTTCAGGTCGACGAAGAAATAGTACTCCCACGGCCGCTCCCTGAGCGGTCGCGACTCGATCTTGATCAGATCGATGCCATACGTGGAAAAGGGCTTGAGCATCCGGACCAGGATACCTACCTCGTCGCGCACGCTGAAGAGGAGGGACGTCTTGTCGTCACCGCTCGGGCGAGCCGCGTCCTGCCGACCCAGCACGAGGAACCGCGTCGTGTTCCCGGCCTCGTCCTGGATGCCGGGCACGAGGACGGAGAGCCCGTAGGCAGTCGCCGCCGCTTCGGCGGCGATGGCGGCCGTCCCGCGCTCCGCCGCCGCCCGCTGCGCCGCGCGCGCATTGCTGCTCTCCTGGACGGTCGCCACCGCCGGCAGGTGCTCGGCGAGCCAGCGCCGGCACTGCGCCAGGGCCTGCGGGTGCGCCGCGACCTGGCGGACGTCGGCGAGCGCGGTGCCGCGCGCCCCGAGCAGGCAGTGCCGCACGGGCAGCGCGACCTCACCCGCGATGCGCAACGGGGAGTCGACCAGGAGGTCGAGCGTGTGGGCCACCATCCCTTCGGTCGAGTTCTCGACCGGCACCACGCCGACGTCGGCTTGTCCGCGCTCCACCGTGCGGAAGACCTCCGCGATGGTCGGCGCGGCGAGATAGTCGGCGGCGCTACCGAACTGCCGCCGCGCGGCGAGATGAGCGAAGGTCGCCTCCGGGCCGAGATAGGCGACCCGGAGCGGCTGCTGCAATGCCCGACCCGCCGCGATCACCTCGCGGAAGATGCTGCGCACCAGCGTCGGCGTGAGCGGCCCGTCGTTCTGTCGAACCAGGCGCGTGAGGACCGTCTTCTCGCGCGCGGGGTCGTAGACCAGGGCGTTCGTGCGCGCCTTCGTGTCACCGACGCGCAGGACCAGCGCCGCACGCTCGTTCAGCAGCGCCAGCAGTCGGTCGTCGATCCGGTCGATCTGCCGGCGCAGCGCGGCGAGGGAGACCCGGCGGGGCATGAGATGGGGCGTCGTCTAGCCCGGCCCCTGCCCTTCTGCAACCCAACTCACTCGACGAACGCGGTCACGAGGTCGCGCACCGCGGCGCCTCCGGCGTCGGGCGTCACCCAGCGCACGGTGGCATCCCGCCGGAACCAGGTGCGCTGCCGCTTCGCGAACTGTCGCGTCGCCCGTCGCGTCGCCCGCACGGCGTCGTCGAGCGTGGCCTGACCGCGTACGACCTCGCGCAGCTCCCGGTACCCGACGGCGTTCCATGCCTGGGCATCGTCCGCCAGACCGGACGCGCAGAGCGCCCGGACCTCGTCGACGAACCCCGCGGCGAGCATTGCCTCGAGGCGCGCATCGATCCGCGCATCGAGCTCCGCCGCGGAGACGGCGAGCCCGATCGTCAAGACCTCGTACGGCCGGTCGCCGAAGGCGTGCGCCGCCTGCCAGGCCGACAGCGGACGACCGCTCGCACCGGCGACCTCGAGCGCGCGCACGACACGGACACGATCGTTCGGGTGGATGCGCGCCGCCGCGATCGGATCGACGGCGCGCAGCCGCTGGTGCAGCGCGGCCAGGCCCTCGGCCGCGACGTCGGCCTCGAGCCGCGTCCGCAGCGCCGGCTGACGTGGCGGCGCGGGACACAGGCCGTGCAGCAGGGCGCGCACGTAGAGTCCGGTGCCGCCGACGACGAGCACGCGCCGTCCCCGCGCCGTGATGTCGGCGACCGCGGCGCCAGCGACGTCCCGGAAGCGTGCCACGTCGAAGGGCGTGGCGGGATCGACGACGTCGACGACGTGATGCGGTACGCGCGCGCGTTCCGCGGGCGTGGGCTTCGCCGTGCCGACATCCATCCGGCGATACACCTGCCGCGAATCGGCGGAGACGATCTCGGCGTCGCACGCCGCGGCGAGTTCCAGGGCGAGCGCCGTCTTCCCGCTCGCGGTCGGACCGACGAGACAGACGACACGGGGGCGGGTCATCGCCGGAAGAGCGTCTCGATCTGTCCCCGGCTGAGCTCGACCGCCACCGGGCGCCCGTGCGGACAGTGCGCGTTCACGTCGACCGCGTCCATCGCCGCGAGCAGCGCCCGCACCTCCGTCGCGTCCATGGTCTGGCCGACCCGCACGGCGCTGTGGCAGGCGATCGTCGCCAGGACGTGATCGCGCGCCTCGACCGCTGCGCCGACGGTCCCGCCGTCAGCGAGGTCGGCGGCGACCGCCCGAATGATGGCGGCCGGGTCGCGACCGCGGAGCAAGCGCGGCACCGTGCGCAAGAGGAAGGTGCCCTCGCCGAACGGCTCCCCCTCGAGCCCGAGGGCGGCGAGGGCGGCGGCGTGCTCGGCCAGCGCGGCACCCTCCGTCCGGCTCACGGCAACCGCCTCCGGGACGAGCAGCGGATCGCGCGCAACGCCCTCGCGCGTCTCGGCCGCGCGCAGCCGCTCGAACATGACGCGCTCGTGGGCGGCGTGCTGGTCGATGAGCACCACGCGTCCCGCCCCTTCGCAGACGAGGTAGCCCTCGAGGACCTGTCCCACGAGACGGAGGGCCGCGAATCCCTCGGGAGCCGGCCGCCAGAGCGCCGACTGCACCGCCGACTCCGGCGCCGGTGCCGGCACCTCGATCCCACGCCACGAGGGCGCCACTTCCGCCACGCCCCCCTCGGCCGTCGCCCCGAGCGACGGCGACCACCCCATGCTGCGCGGAGGACTCGCGGCCGGGAGCGACGCCGGCGGCGCAAGCGGGTTCAGCGCCGCTGCGAGACGGCTGCGGAGTGCGGGCGCGATCAACTGATGGACGACCGCCGGACGACGGAAGCGCACCTCGAGCTTCGCCGGATGGACGTTCACGTCGACCTCACCCGCCGGCACGCGGAGAATGACCACCGCGATCGGATAGCGCCCGCGCATCAGCAGGGACTCGTACCCGTCCAGGATCGCGCGCATGACGAGCTTGTCGCGCACGTAACGCGGGGTTGCCGTGGCTCCGGGGCGGGCCGCGCCGTCCTCGACCGCGAGATACGACCAGATCAGCCGCGCGCTGGCGACGGTCTCGCGCGGCGGTCCGAGGAATCCGTGCGCCCCGACCACGCCGCCGAGCGCATCGAGCTCGACCAGGCTCGCGGCACGGGCCGGGCCGAGCACCTGGGTGAGGCGGGCGCGCAGATCGGCCACCGCCGGCAGCGACAGGACCTCGCGGCCGTCGTGCTCGAGCGTGAAGCCCGTCGTCGGGCTGGCGATCGCCAGGCGGGTGAGCACGTCCACGACGTGTCCCATCTCGGTCTGCGGCGTGCGCAGGAACTTCCGGCGCGCGGGTGTCGCCCCGAACAGCTCGTGGACCTCGATGCTCGTGCCGACCGGCGCACCCGCGACACCCGCCCGCTCCGCGCCCGCCGCGCCGGCGTCGACCACGGTCGCTGCCGCGTCCTCGAGGCGTCGGGTGACGACCCGGACCCGCGCCACCGCCGCGATGCTCGGCAGCGCCTCGCCGCGGAATCCCAGCGTGCGCACCACCGCGAGATCCTCCGCGCAGGAGAGCTTGCTGGTCGCGTGGCGGGCGAAGGCCAGCGGCGCGTCCTCGGGGCTCATCCCGTGCCCGTCGTCCGTCACGCTGATGGTCGGCGAGTCCGCCCGCGCGGAGCCGCACGTCGACGCGCCGGGCGCCGGCGTCGAGGGCATTCTCGACCAGCTCCTTCACCACCGAGGCGGGACGCTCGACGACCTCGCCGGCGGCGATCTGCCCCTGCACCTCAGGGGGGAGGACGACTATCCTGCCCACGCGTATCGCCTGTCTCAGAGGACGAGACGAGGATCCTTCCGGGCGAGCCACTGCTCGACCTCGGCCGCCTCCTCGCCGAACCCGGTGCGACCGAGGAGCCCGCAGGTCAGCCGCTGCGCCTCGCCGTCGAGACTCACCGGGTCGACCGGCGTGTCGGTCAGACTGTCGGTCACGACCGCCGTCATCTGTAGAAGAAAGAGCAGCTGCCCGACCGTGAACGGGTTCAGCGCCGGGAGGGTCACGGTGACGCTCGGCTGGGCGTGACGCGCGAGTGTCGCCTCCGCCGCCCGCTGCTGCGCATTGCGCAGCTCGCCGAGCGAGTGGCCGCCGAGATACCCGACGTCGTCGAGGTCCTGATACCCGGCCGGCACGTCCACCGCCGTCCCGTGCTCCTCGACCCGGAGGAAGAGCGTCACACCTGGCCCCTGCGCGTCGGGACCGACGAGCCGCCACGCGGTCTGCATCCAGTCACGCACGGGCGCCAGGCGATCACTGTATGGTCGTACCCGCACGCCGGTCCGTCCGTACCGTCTCGCCAGACGGTGGAGGGCACCGGCGAGCACGACCGGAGGGTCCGCGAGCGGCGTCTCGGCAGCGCGGCCGCGGGCCTCCATGAAGGCGGCGCCCGCGATCAGCTCCTCGACGTCGATGCCCGCGGCCGCGGCGGGAAACAGGCCGAGCGGCGAGAGCGCGGCGAATCGCCCATCCAGACCGGGGGGGACGACCACGTCACGGAACCCCTCGTCGTTGATGATCTGGCGCAGCGAGCCGCGCTGGGCGTCGGTGGTGACGATCAGCCGCTCCTTGTAGTCGAGCGCACCGAGCTCGCGCAGAAGCCGGTCGCGTACGATCAGGAAGAGCGCCATCGTCTCCGCCGTGTCGCCCGACCGGCTGACGACGTTGAACAGGGTGCGTTTGAGATCGAGGGCTTCCAGGAGCGTGTGGATTGCCGCGGGATCGACCGTATCCACGACCACCAGGCGAACACCCGGGGCGCCCTCCGCGTCGAGCGCCTCGGCGAGGAGCCGGGCGCCGAACGACGACGGTGGAGTTCCGACGACGACGACCGTGTCGACCTCGGCGCGGACGGCTGCGGCGGTCTCCAGCAGGCGGCGCAGGTCGTCGCGGCGTCCGCTGGGAAGCAGGAAGGGCAGCGTCCCCTCGGCTCGGCGGGCGCCGAGCGTGGTGCGCACGGCCGCGAGGTCGGGCGCCAGCTCCCCGAGTTCGTCGGAGGTGAGGCCGGGTGCCCCTTCGGCCGTCGCAACGAGGCCGTTCAGGTCCATGCGGACCTGCATGGCGTCCCGCCAGCGACGGCGGCGGTAGCTCGCCATCGTGGGCGGGGGTCTATCGTGGGGGGGCATTGGAATCAAGCTGGGGTGCGCCTGCCTGTGCGTTGGGCAGCGCCCCCGGCTGCGCTATGGTCCCTGACCGTGGGTCTGTCCAAGCTCGCCGCGGACCTCTCGACGCTCCGAACCCTCCTCGCGGTCAGGCGTCAGTCGGGGGCCCGAGTCGTGTTCACGAACGGCTGCTTCGACCTGATCCATCCCGGGCACGTCCGCTACCTCGAGGCGGCCCACGCCTGCGGCGACGTCCTCGTCGTGGGGCTGAACGGCGACGCCTCCGTTCGCCGGCTGAAGGGGCCGGGCCGACCGATCCTGTCGGCGATGGAGCGGGCGGAGGTCCTCTGCGGGCTCGCGGCCGTCGACCACGTCGCCGTCTTCAACGAGGACACGCCCCGCGACCTGATCGTGGCGCTGCGGCCCGACGTCCTGGTGAAGGGCGCCGACTGGAAGCTCGAGGACATCGTCGGACGGGCCGAGGTGGAGTCCTCGGGCGGGCGGGTCGAGCGGATCGACCTCGTTCCGGGCGTCTCGACCACCGAGATCCTGCGCCGCATCCGCGTCGCCGGCGCCTGATTGCCACCCCCTGCCCCGCGTGCTACGAAGCCGCCCCTATGGCGCGCGCCTGTGCAGTCTGCGGAAAGCAGCGTTCGGTCGGCAACAACGTCAGCCACGCGAACAACAAGACCAAGCGACTGTGGCGCCCGAACCTCCAGCGCGTGCACGCCAAGATCGGAGCTGGTGCGCGGCGTCTGCTGGTCTGCACCCGCTGCATCCGCTCCGGTCGCGTCCTCAAGGCCGGCTGACCGCCGTCAGCCGCCGCGCCGGGCGATCGCCTCGATCTCGACGCGGCCGCCGCGCGGGAGCGCCGCCACCTGCACCGCGGCTCGCGCCGGGTACGGCGCGTTGAAGTAGCGCTCGTAGACCGCGTTCATCGCCCCCCACTCCGCGAGATCCGCCATGAAGACCGTCGTCTTGACGACGTGCGTGAGGTCGAGCCCCGCCGCGGCGAGGACGCCGCGCAGGTTGTCGAGGACCCGCGCCGTTTCCGCCGCGATCCCGCCGGCCACCAGCTGGCCGGTCGTCGGATCGAGGCCGATCTGCCCGGCGCAGAATACCAGGTCGCCGGTGTCGACGGCCTGCGAGTACGGGCCGACGGGCGCGGGCGCCGCAGGGCTGGTGACCGCGCGCCTCATGCTCGCACCCGCTCGACCTTCATCACGCCACGGACCCGGCCGAGGCTGCGCATCACGCGGTTCAGCTCGTCGAGGTTGGTGACGACGATGTCGAAGGTGTTCTGCGCCTTGTGATCGCCCATGTTCTGCACCCGTGCGCCGGCGATGTTGATCCCGGCGGCGCTGATGGCCTTCGACATCGCCGCGAGCAGTCCCGGCCGGTCGACGCACGTCACCTCGAGCTTGACCGGTCGCGGCGTCCCCTTCCCGTTCTCCCACTGGACGTCGATCACCCGCTGCGGGTCGCTCTCGAGGACCTTCGCGCAGTCCTGGCTGTGAACCGTGACGCCCCGGCCGCGCGTGATGAAGCCGGTGATCCGCTCGCCGGGCAGCGGGCTGCAGCACTTGCCGAACCGCACCAGCATGTCGTCGATCCCGGACACCTTGACGCCGCTCTTCGACTGCCGGCGACACCAGCCGCATGAACCGCTGCAGGGCGCCCTCGCTGCGCTCGCGGCGGCGCTCGACCTCGGTCTCGGGGAGGATCTTCACCAGGACCTGATGCGGCGTCACCCGGCCGTAGCCGACGCTCGCCAGCAGCGTGTCCTCGTCCGTCTCCGACAGCTCCTTCGCCACCCGCGCGAGCGTCCCGTCCTTGCGCAGCTGGGCGAGGTCGAGCTGGTGCCGGGTCAGATCGCGCTCCAGGATCTCCCGCCCGACCGCCACCGACCGCTGGCTCTGCTGCGACTTCACCCACGCCCGGATGCGGTTCTTGGCGCGGGACGTCTTGACCAGCTTGAGCCAGTCCTTCGACGGCGTCTGCGTGGACGTCGTCACGATCTCGACGGTGTCGCCGCTCTGCAGCTGATAGCGCAGCGGCACGATGCGGCCGTTCACGCGGGCGCCGGCACAGTGGTGCCCGACCTCCGAGTGGATGCGGTAGGCGAAGTCGATGACGGTCGCGCCGAGGGGGAAGTTCAGCAGGTCGCCCTTCGGCGTGAACGCGAACACCTCCTCGCTGAACAGGTCCTCCTTGACCGAGCGGAGGAACTCCTGCGGATCCTCCAGATGCTGCTGCCACTCGAGGAGCTGCCGCAGCCAGGAGAAGCGCTGTCCGTCGTCCGGGCCGTCCGCGTCTCCCGGCTGCTTGTAGCGCCAGTGCGCCGCGACGCCGTACTCGGCCACCCGATGCATCTCGCGCGTGCGGATCTGGATCTCGATCCGCTCGCCGTACGGGCCGATCACGGTCGTGTGCAGCGACTGGTAGCCGTTGGCCTTCGGCAGCGCGACGTAGTCCTTGAAGCGTCCCGGCACCGGCTTCCAGCTCGCGTGCACCATGCCCGAGCGCCTCGTAGCACTCGCCGACCGTGTCGACGACGATGCGGAACGCGACCAGGTCGTAGATCTGATCGAAGAGCAGGTTCTGCGCCTGCATCTTCTGGTAGATCGAGTAGAAGTGCTTCGGGCGCCCGGTCACCTCGGCGTCGAGTCCCGCCTCGGACAGCTTTCGCGTCAGGACGGCCAGCACCTCCTTCGTGTACTTCTCGCGCTCGGCCTTCTTCTTCGCGACGCTGCGCTTGAGCTGGTAGTAGACCTCCGGGTGGAGGTAGCGGAGCGCGCTGTCCTCGAGCTCGCCCTTGAACCAGTAGATGCCGAGGCGGTGCGCCAGCGGCGCGTAGATGTCGAGCGTCTCCTGGGCGATGTCCAGCTGACGTTCGTGTCCGAGGTGGGCGAGCGTCCGCATGTTGTGCGTGCGGTCGGCCAGCTTCACCAGGATCACGCGGATGTCGCGCGCCATCGCCAGCAGCATCTTGCGGAAGTTCTCCGCCTGCTTCTCCTGCCGGGACGTGAAGCTCATCTGGCTGATCTTGGTCACCCCGTCGACGAGCGACGCGATCTCCGGGCCGAAGCGCGTCTCGATCTCCTCGAGCGTCGCCAGCGTGTCCTCGACCGTGTCGTGCAGGAGCGCCGTCGCGACGCTCGGGGCGTCGAGCTTCAGGTCCGTGATGATCGTCGCCACCTGCAGGGGGTGGGTCAGGTACGGCTCGCCCGAGGCACGGCGCTGGCCGCGGTGGACCTCGGCCGAGAAGTCGTACGCCCGCTGGACCATCTCCAGATCGGCAGCGGGGTGATAGCTGCGCACCCGATCGAGCAGATCGACGATCGTCATCCCGAGAAACGCCGGCGGGCCTCCCCGACGATCGCGTCCGCGAGCGCCGCGGGCGCCGCGTCGTCGGTGAGCATGACGACATCGTAGCGGCTGCGGTCGTGGTAGTCGACGCCGTAGAGCTCGCGGTATCGCCGCCGGTCCGACGCCTCGCGGGCCTGGATCTCCCGCAGCCGCGCGTCGGTGGCGCCGCCCTCGCGGCCGGCGATGCGCTCCGCCCGCACGGCTTCCGACGCGTCCAGGAACACCTTGAACGCGGGCACGCCGGCGCGGTCCGCCATGAACCCCGACAATCGTCCCTCGAGCACGGCGTTCCCGCGCGCGGCCCGCCGCTGCATCTGCTCGTCCAGGTCGCGGTCGATCGACGGATCAGTCTCGGCACGCCGGACGTACTCCTGCAGCGAGAGGCCGTGCGCCTCGGCCTGGCGCCGGAAGATGTCCCCCGCGTAGACGTGCTCCAGGCCCAACGCCTGCGCGACCAGGCGCGCGACGGTCGTCTTCCCACTCCCGGGAAGCCCGGAGATCGTGATCAGCATGGGGCGGTCCCGTGGCTCCTATTCCACATTCTGAACCTGCTCACGAAGCTTCTCCACCTCGCCCCGCGCTTCGAGCACGGCGGCGCCGAGCGCCAGGTCCTGGGCCTTCGCCCCCGCCGTGTTCAGCTCGCGATGGACCTCCTGGAGGAGGAAGTCGATCCGCTTGCCGACCGGACCGGTCGTGCGCAGCGCGGCGGCCAGCGCCGCCAGGTGGCTCTCGAGCCGCACCAGCTCCTCGGTGAGATCGCTCCGCTCGGCGAGCAGCGCCACCTCGTGCGCGACGCGTCCGGCGTCCAGGGTGACGCCCCCGAGCAGCTTCGCCAGGCGCTCCTCCACCTGCCCACGGAGCGCGGCGGTGACGCGCGGAGCGAGACGACGCATCGTCGCCGCGGCGCGCCGCACTCGCGCCGTCCGCGCCAGCATGTCGCGCTGGAGGTGCCGCCCCTCGCGCTGGCGCTCGCCGTCGAAGGCGCGGAGCGCGAGACCGAGCGCCCGCTTGACCGACGGCAGCTCGCGCTGCACGTCGGGGGTCGCGCTCCTGCACCTCGAGGAGATCGGGAAGGCGGAGTACCTCCGTGATGGTGACGGTGCCCCCGACACCGAGGGAGCGAGCCAGGTCGCGAGCCGCCGTCGACGTAGGCCCGCGCCAGGTCGCGCCGGACTGCGACGCGGTAGCGCCGCGCCGCAGCCACCGGCACGCGCTGCACGGTCACCTCGACACGTCCACGCTGCGCCACGCCACGGACCTGATCGCGCAGCGTCGCTTCCCACGCGGCATACTCGCGGGGGAGGCCGACCTTGACGTCGAGGAAGCGTTGATTGACGCCGCGCACCTCGACCGTCACCCGCGCCGTCGGCGCGTCGGCACTCCCCTGGCCGTATCCCGTCATGCTGCGCATCGTGGACTCAGACGTCGGTGAGCGTCGCACGCAGCTCGGCGGCACCGACCGTGGCGGTCCCGAGCTTGCCGACGGCGACCCCGGCGGCGTGATTCGCCAACACCGTCGCCTCCTCGAGCGATCCACCCGCGCCCAGCGCGAGCGCGAGCGTGGCCATGACGGTGTCGCCGGCGCCGGTGACGTCGAACACCTCGCGCGCGACCGTGGGGAACTCCCGCACCACGCCCCCCGGCTTGAACAGCGCGAGGCCCTCCTCGCCGCGGGAGACGAGCACCGCCCCCGCCTCCCAGCGTTCCAGGAGCCGCCGGCCCGCGGCGTGCAGCGAGGCCCGATCGGTGATGTCGATGCCGGCGGCGGCCGCCGCCTCCTCGCGGTTCGGCTTCACCAGCGTCGGGCGTCGGTAGTGGTCGTAGTTCGCGCGCTTGGGATCGACGAGCCACGGAAACGCCGACCGCCGATGCGCCTCCGCCAGCGCCGCCAGCAGCTCGGCCGAGATCGTGCCCTTGCCGTAGTCGGAGACGACGAGGACGTCGGCGTGGGCGCGGCGCCGCAACACGAAGTCGCGCACGCGCCGCGCGGCCGCGCCTTCCGGACGCGCGCCGTCGCGATCGACGCCGCACGACCTGCTGCTGGTGCGCCACGATCCGCGTCTTCTCGGTGGTCGCGATCCCGCTCGAGACGATCACGCCCTCGGTGCTCGCACCGAGGCGCCGGAGCGCACGGATCACCTCGCGCCCCGCCGCATCGCGGCCCACGACGCCGCACGCGGCGGCGCGACCGCCGAGCGCCGCCACGTTGCCGACGACGTTGCCGGCGCCGCCGGCGCGGGTGTCGTCGGCGGTCACCCGCACCACCGGCACGGGCGCCTCGGGCGAGATGCGGTCGACCCGTCCCCAGATGAACGTGTCCAGCATGAGATCGCCGACGACGAGCACGCGCACCCCGCGGAAGCGCCGTACGAGTGTGGCCAGGCGACGGGCCCCGACGGGTGTCACGACGTCCTCTCGTAGCAGGCGAGCGTGCCCTCCGCCATGGTCGCGGCGGTGAATCGCGCCAGCACCCGCGCGCGTCCGGCACGTCCCAAGGCGACGCGCTCGCCGGGATCGGCGGCCAGGCGCGCGAGCGCCGCGGCGAGACGCGGCACGTCGCCCGGCGGCACGAGCACACCGGTCTCCCCCTCGACGACGACCTCCGCGAGCCCCCCCACCCGGCTCGCGACGACGGGACGCTCGGCCGCCATCGCCTCCAGCGCGGCGACGCCGAGCCCCTCGTGTCGCGACGGCAGGACGACCACGTCCGCCGCGGCGAGACATGCCGCCACGTCCTGACGGAACCCCGCGAACGTGACGCGCCCGCCGAGTCGGACGAGCGGCGCGCTCGAGGCTCGCGCGCTCCGAGCCGTCGCCGCAGAACACGACGTGCAGTCGTCGGCACCGCCCGCGCCGCCTCGAGCAGCACGTCCTGTCCCTTCCGTCGCTCGAGCGCACCGAGCACCACCGCCACGAGGGCGTCGTCGCGCAACGCCCCACTCCGACCGGCATGCCGCCCGGGCGCCGACCGGCGCGACCAGGGCGTCCGGGTCGATGCCGCTCGCCACGACGTGGATGCGCTCCGCGCCGCACGCCGCCGGCGAGCAGCGCACGGCGGACGCCGTCCGAGATCGCGATGACGGCGTCGACGGCGTGGTTGTACAGCCAGCGGACGTACGGTCCGCCGCGCGGCACGTAGTCCATGCGACGGGTCACCACCCGCCAGAGCGACACGCGGGCAGAGCGGCGCCAGGGCATGCGCGCGTGCCGTGTGGAAGTGCACCACGTCGTGCCCGCGAGCGAGCGTGCGGAGGCGAACACCCGCGAGGACGTCGGCATGGTTGGCGATCCGGAGGGGAGCGAAGTCGACGCCCGCCGGGAGCACCTGGGCGAGGCGCCCGTCGGGATCGGCCGCCAGCGTCTGTTCGTGCCCCCGCTGCGCGAGCTCGCGCAGCAGCAGCTGCACCTGTCGCTCCCCTCCGCCCCAACCGCGCTCGGGGTCGACGTGCAGCACCCTCATGCGTCGGGCGCGAGCCGCATCAGCAGCGCCAGCGTGAACCACATCGCGAGCGCCACCTCGTTGTCGCCGAAGGTGTACTGCGTCACACCGCCGACGAGGAAACCCACCATCGCCGCCCACGCCCCGACCGTGACGACCCGGCCGTCGGCCGTCGGACGCCGCCCGCACGGCCGTCCAGCCCACCGTCAGCGCGCGCATGAACACCCACATGAACGCCGCCAGACCGAGCAGTCCCGCCTCCGCCGCCAGCTGAAGGTAGTTGCTGTGCGCGTGCGAGCGACGGTCGGCCGCCGGGCGCGCGTCGTAGTAGGGCCGCGCCGCGGTCCGGTAGCGCCCGAACCCGAGCCCCAGCAGGGGATGCTCCCGGATGATGTCCAGGTTCGCCTGGTAGATGGCGACCCGCGCCGCGTTCTGCCCGGTCAGCTCGAACATGTGCGACGGCCTGCGCCCGCAGGTCGGGGTTGGCGAGCAGAGCTCCGCCGGCCACGACCGCCAGCGCGACGCCGACCAGCAGCGCCCGCCGCGTGTCGGCCGGCGACGGCGGCCGCCGCGGCGACCGCGATGCTCGCCAGCCATGCCCCCCGGGCGGTCGAGAAGACGATCGACACGAGCATCAGCGCCGCGGCCCCGATCGCCACGAGCTGCCCGGCTGCGCTCGCCGCCAGCGCGAAGGCGAGCGGGAACGTCATCAGATGGCCGTAGGTGAGGTAGCTCTTGAAGAAGCCCACGACGGCGAAGTAGCTGTCGCCGGGTTGGCGTGGCGCCACCTCGCGCACCCGACCGAGGGCGTCGCGGTACCAGTCGACGCCCGTGAAGTGCTGGAGAATGCCGTACGCCGCCGCGAGCGATCCGGCGATCAGCAGCACGCGCACCAGGCGGCGGGCATGGGCGGCGTCCTCCAGCCACCAGAACACGACGAAGTACGTGACCACGACCCACGGCCGCGCCCACCCGACCGCCTCCGTGGGATGCCCGCTCGCCAGCGTCGAGAGCACGAGCACGACTCCCAGCACCCCGAGTGGGCCGTCGAGCGGCGTCGCGCGCACGATCCGCCAGCGCACCACGAAGGCCGCCGCCGACAGGATGGCGAGGCCGATCACCCCCGCCTGCATCACCGTGGTCGACAGCGGGATGCCGGCGGCGGTGACCGCCATCAGCACGCGCGCGCCGCGCCACGCGGCGGGAGGCGGACCTCCCTTCACCTGCCGGGGCGCGCTCAGACGCCCCGCCGGGTGAGCATCACCTTCACGGTGTCGGAGAGGATCTTCAGGTCGAGCCACAGGGAGCGGTTGTGGATGTAGGCAAGGTCGTACTTGAGCTTGGTGGCCGCCGAGGTGTGGTACTCGCCGTTGACCTGCGCGTAGCCCGTGAGCCCCGGCCGTACCCGGAAGCGCTCGACGTAGCCCTGGATGTCCTTGGCGAACACGTCGACGAACTCCGGCCGTTCGGGGCGCGGGCCGACGAAGCTCATGTCGCCGCGGAGGACATTCCACAGCTGCGGCAGCTCGTCGAGGCGCATCGCGCGCAGGAGCCGCCCCAGGCCGGTGATCCGCGGGTCGTTCTGCGACGTCAGCACCGGTCCGGTGTTCCGCTCGGCGTCGTCGTGCATGGTCCGGAACTTCACCATCGTGAAGGCCTGGCCACCGCGGCCGACGCGCTCCTGGCGGTAGAGCACGGGGCCGCCCGACGTGCCGGCGATGGCCGCCGCGATGGCCGTCATCACCGGGATCGCCGGCACCAGCAGCACGCCGGCGAGCACGAGGTCGAATGCGCGCTTGGCGACGCTCGCCCCGCCGCCCGCAGGATCCCTGATGACCTCGATCAGCGGAATGTCGTGCAGTCGCAGGTGCTCCGGGCGGCCGATCAGTATCTCGAACGGCGACGGCACCACGAAGATGCGCGCCCGCGGCCCCTGCCAGCGCCCGAGCGAGTCGACCAGGCGATCCTGCCAGGACGTCTCCGAGGCGATGATCACCTCGTCGACGTCGTGACGTTCGCACAACAAGGGGAGCTGCTCGCCGCCCTCGAGGACGGGAACCCCGTGAATGGCGAGCGCGCGCTTGCCGTTCCCGTTGTCGGCGAGCCCACCGCCGGGTCCGACGGCACCGACCACGTCCATCTGCAGCCAGTGCTGTCGGCGGATGGTGCGGATCACTTCCGCCGCCATGTCGTTGGTTCCGACGACCAGCACCCGCCGCCGCGGCGCCCCCATGAGCGTCTGGCAGGCGAATCGCCAGATGACCAGCAGGCCGATGTTCAGCGCCGCCGACACCACGAAGATCGAGCGCGGGAACTCGAGGTCACCGCGGAAGAAGTAGACCGCGATCAGGAAGAGCGTCTGCAGGAGCGGGGCGGCGACGAGCGGCCCCAGCTGATCGCGCGGGCTCGCCAGAGCGCGGGGTTCGTAGAGTCCGAGGAAGTAGAGGGCCGCCAGCTGGCCGAACAGCATCTCCGGGAAGTGATGCGCGACCTCGGCGAAGCGGAGCGCCGGCAGGAAGCCGCTGGTGAGCGGCAGCGGGACCACCACGCGAAGCGCGAAGGCCAGCAGGTACCCGAGCGTCGTGGCGAGCAGGTCGCCGGCGACCAGCAGGGCCCATCGGAGGCGCCATCCGGTATCGCGGCGCTGCACGCTCGCGACATACCAGATGACCGCCGCCGTTCAAGGCGTGCGCCGCGTCCCCGCGCGCGCGTCGACCCAGGCCGCTTCGACCAGCGCCGCCGATGCCTCCCAGGTGTACGTCCGCGCCACGAGGTCCCGCGCCGCCCGCGCGAGCGCGGCGGCGCGGTCGGGATCGCGCAGCAGACACGTCGCGCGGTCGGCAAGCCCCGGCGCATCCTCGGCGACGAGGCAGTGTTCGCCGTCGCGTGCGCCGAGCGCCGCAGCCGTCCGCGGCGTCGTGACCACGGGCAGGCCGGCGGCCATCGCCTCCAGGACCTTGTTCTGCATCCCGGAGCCCGCCCGCATCGGGATCACCGTCACCGCGGCGGCCGCCAGCTCCGGGGCCATCGAGGGAACGGCGCCGACCACCGTCACGTCCGGGCGCCCCAGACGCCGCACCGCTCGCGCCGGTCGCGCGCCGACGAGGCGCAGGGTTGCGCCGGGCACCGCCGCGCGCACGCGCGGAAAGATGTCGTCGGCGAGCCACCGCGCCGCATCGACGTTGGGAAAGTAGCCGAGGTTTCCAGCGAACAATACCCGGCCAGGGACCCGTGCGACCGGGACACCACCCGGCGCCGCCAGCGCGACGCCATTCGGGACGACGCGGACCGTCCCACCCCCGAGCGCGTCGCGCTCCGCCTCCGAGACGACGAGACACGAGGACGCGCGGGCGACCAGCTGCCGCTCGTAGACCGCAAGGCGCCGCGCCTCGATGCCGGCCACCGGACCGAGCCACCCCCGATCGGTGGCCGCGCGCCGCCCGAGATTCGCCGACAACGCATCCACGAGATCGATCACCGCCGGCGGACCGCCGGGTGGCGGGAGATACGCGGCGGCGCGCACGAGCTGCAGGTGCATCACGTCCGGCCGCAGCGTCGTCACCAGCGCGTGCACCCGCGCATGGGCGCGGCGCGCGTCGAACAGCAGCACCTGGAGCGGACGGCGGTCACCGAGCAGCGCTCGCGCCAGGCGCGGGCACCGCGGCGACGCGCCCGAGCGGCACGATCTCGATGCGCACGCCGAAGGCCGCCACCTCGGCACGCGCCGCGAGCTGACGGCGGCTGCCAGCACAACGCCGCCAGCGTGACGTCGTGACGCTGCGCCAGCACGCGGAGGTGGTGATACGCCCGCACCTGATCGCCGCGCCACGGCGGCGCCGGAAAGCGGGTCGTCACCGCCAGGACCCTCACCCGTCCTCCCATCGCTTGGTGCTCGCCGCCTGCCGCCACACCCCCGCGGTGCGCCCGCGGCGGTACCGCCACTGCGCGATCAGATGCGGGACCGCTCGCAGCCCGAGATAGGCCCCGAGGCACAGCAGCTCCGCCGGGGGCAGCGTCCGCAGCGCGGCGCGGGACCGGGGCTGCGGGGCGCTGCGACCCAGCAGACCCGCGTAGTCGCGGGCGATCTGCACCTTCCCCATCTCGATGCGGATGCGCTGGCGGAAGAAGTCGGCGAGGTCGCCCGGGAGCCGCACCTGCACCCGCGCGGATGGCTCGCGGACGAGCGCGTCCCGGCCGACGATCAGCTCGAGCCATCGCTCCGGCTCGATCAGATCCAGCGGCATCGCCGGCGGCAGTCGTGCGAGCCGCGCCCCGTACAGCTGCGCCGACAGGTTCGGGAAGTCGACCCCGTACGGTGCGGCCATCACCCGCTCGAACGCCGTCGGCCGCGGCGCGCACGTGGTCTTGGCCGAGACGAGGGCGGCGGTCGGATGCGCGTCGAGACACTCCAGCAGGACGCCGAGGGAATCCGGCGTGATCGCCACGTCCGCGTCGATGAACACCGCCGTGGCTCCGCGGGCCCGCTGGCGCAGGAGGTTCCAGGCGTGGGGCTTGCCCGCCTCGCGCGTGAGGAGCGCGAGGACGGCGAGCGCCCCGTCGATCGGCGGCGGCGGAGGTCCGCGCTCCGGTCGTCCGCGTCGATCACGCACATCTCCGCGCCCTCCACCCGCGCGACGGCACCCAGGTCCGCGAGCGCGCGCGACCTCTCGACGCCGGGACCGTTCAGGCACACCAGGACCTCGAGGCACGCCGTGCGGGCGACCGGCGCCGCTCGCCAGCTGTCGATGGCCGCCCGCAGCGTGCGTCCCAGTGCCGGCTCGTCGACCCGGCACGGGACCGCCAGGGTCACGACGCGCCGGTCGGCACCGACCACGCAGGTCTCCACGAGACGCACGCGCGCACCACGCGTGCGTACGTCTCGGCAACGTCGTCGCGGCCGCGGAGTCTCGCGACCGCGGCCTTCACACCGAACTTGCACGCCGCCACCGCCCGGAATCGCGCCAGTGCCCCGCGACCCACCGTGGCGTAGAAGCGCATCTCGCCCTTCACGACCTCGGCTTCCCGGCCACGGCCGAAGCGCTGCGTCGCGCTCACGTTCGCCCCGTGGATGGCGCGCGCCCCTGGGACGTGCAGCGTCGCGATCCCGCGCCGGGCCGCGCGCCAACACAGGTCCATGTCCTCGCCATACACGAAGTAGCGCGGGTCGAACCCGCGCAGCGTCGCGAACACCTCCGCACGAACCGCCATGAACGTGCCGTAGACCCACTCCACGCGATGCGGGTCTCGTCGGCGGCGAGCGCGTCGTCGGCCGAGCGTGGTGTCGAGCAGGAGATGACGTACCGGCGGGAAACGCGCGGCCCCCGGCTCCCAGCTGCCGTCGGCCCGCGCCAGCCCGCCGCCCGCGATACCCGCCTCCGGAGCCGCAGCGAGCGTGTCGACCAGCATCCGCACCGCCCCGGGCAGCACCCGGGCGTCGGGATTGAGGAAGACGACGACGTCGCCGCGGGCCGCGGCCGCTCCCCGATTCGCCCCGCCCGCGAAGCCGAGGTTCTCGCCGCTCTCGATCAGACGCACGTTCGGGCGGCCACGCGCCGCCTCATGGCTCGCGTCGGTGGAGCCGTTGTCGACGACCACGACGTCGTCCACGTCGGCCACGCTGTCGAGGCAATGGGCGAGCGCCGGTCCCGCATTCCAGTTGACGACGACGACACTCGGCGACGCCACGCCCTACGCCTTGTCCGAATTCCGCCCGCGCGTCCACACCGCCGCCCAGCGCAGGAACACGTAGAACGCGTCCGTCGCGGCGACGAAGTACCCGGGGAATCCCTCGTACGCGGCCCGCCGCAGCACGTACGCCCGGAGGAATCGCCAGGGCGGGTCGAGGAGCAAGCGCCCCACCCCGATGCGGCGGCCGAGGGGTACCTCGGCGACCGCAACCCGCGTGAGCTTTCCGACCGCGCGCAGATGATCGTCCACGTCGGCGTAGGTATAGTGGATGATCGGGTTCTCGAGCTGCATCACGCCGCCCTCGACGATCGCCTTCTCGTGCGGGTCGGTCCCGCCCCATCGCGTAGCCTCACGGCGGAACACGCGCACCACGCGCCGCGGGTACCAACCGCTGCGGAACCACCAGCGGCCGAGGTAGGGCACCAGCCGCGGCACAGCGAGCGCCGCCACGCCCGGCGCGACGTGGGGGAGCAACGCCAGGATCTCGTCGCGGACCTCGTGCGGGATCCGCTCGTCGGCGTCCACGTTGAACACCCACTGCGTCCGCGTCTGGTCGAGCGCGAACTGCTTCTGCGCCCGGTACCCCGGCCACGGATGTTCGATCACCCGGTCGGTGAACCGTCGCGCGATCTCGACGGTCCGATCCCTCGAGCCGCCGTCGACGACGATCAGCTCGTCGCACCAACCCGCCACGCTCTCCAGGCACGCCGCCAGTTGCCGCTCCTCGTTCTGGCAGACGACCATGGTGGTGAGACTCGGTGCCGCCCGGTCGGCCACGGGAGCGAGGCCGCCCGGCGTCCTTCGCCGCTGCCGCCGTGAGCACGGCCCGTGCCCATCGCTGACGCTCCGAACGCGGCGCGTCCGCCCCGAGGTAGGCATGCAGGGCGCGCACGCGATCGGCGCGCGTCGCGAGCCGCCCGAGGGTGCGGTCGAGCTGCATCAGGTTCTTCACCCGCCGCCGGAACGGCACCGGCCGCGAGGTGGACGGACTCGAGATCGAGCAGCACGCATTCCGGCCGGTCACCGGGGCCACGGACGAGCACGTTCACGTCCTTCAAGTCCGAGTGGTACACGCCGGCGTCGTGCAGGCGACGGAAGAGCGCCCCGAGTGCGCGGGCCAGCGCCCGCCGCGCACGCCGGCGGGTCGGCCCCGGTGCCTCGTGGAGCATCGCCGTCCAGCGCTGGTCTGCGGTCACGGCATCGGGCACCTCGCGGGTGACGAGGAAGCTCCGCCGGAGGATGCCCGCCGTCCGGTGCTCGACGGCGACGATCCGGTCGGGCACGGCGAACCCCCGTGCTTCGAGCGCCTCCGCGGCGCGCCACGCGCGCCGCGCGGGCGACGCGCGGCCGATGCTGCCGAGCCCGATGCGCCATGCGAAGACGTTGTAGCGCTTCACGTACAGCGTCCCCGCCGGAGTGGCCACGCGCCCCACCATCACCTTCCGCTGGAGCTTGAGCAGCCGGCAGTCGATGCGGGTGAGCAGCATGTCGGGATCGGCGTTCGGGGCGATCGCCGCCACCGGGTCGATGCCCTCCGCTGCCCAGACGCGCAGGGAGCCATATCGACGCGCCTCAGCGGCCATCCGCGACCTCGCGCAGAACCGCCTCGATGCGATCGACGTGGGTACGCCAGGGCAGGCGTTCGGCCTGTTCCCGCGCGGCGCGCGCGAGGCGCGCGTGGTCAGCGCCGAGCGCCCGGACGATGGCCCCCCGCAGCGCCGCAGCATCCTCGGGATCGTCGACCACGAGGGTCGCGAGGTCACCATGGAGGAGCTCCGCCGCGCCCACGCGACGGCTGGTCACCACCGGCACGCCGGCGGCGCAGGCCTCGAGGACGACGTTGCCGAACGCCTCCTGGCGCGACGGGACGACGGCCACGTCGGCCGCCGCCAGGATCGTGTCGACGTCGTCGCGCCGGCCCGCCACCGTCACGTGCCCCGCGAAGGCGACGTCGCGCGCCTGCCGCTGCCAGCGGGCGAGGCGTTCGTCGTCGCCGACGACGAGCAGGTGCGCGCCCGCGGGGGCCCCGTCGCGCCACAGCGCGAACAGCAGATCGACGCCCTTGCGGACGAAGCCGCTCCCGATCACGGCGCACAGCGGATCGCTCGCGCGGAGCCCGAAAGTCGCCCGCAGCGCTGGTCCGAGCCGTGCGCGATGGTCGGGGTGGAACCGCTCGAGATCGACCCCGTTGTAGACGACCGTGATCCGCGTCGGGTCGACCGCATAGTCGGCCACGATCTCGTCGCGGACGCGTGCGGAGACGGCGAGCACGCGTCGGCTCGCCCCCGGCGCGAACTGCCGCCGCTCGAGCCAGAGGATGGCGCGGTGATACGGCCCCCGGATCCGCGATCGCTGCCCCGCCCGCTCCATCCGCTGGAGATACGTCCGGTGCGTCCCGCCGCCGACGCGGACGACGTCCTGACGGAGCGTCCGCCCGAAGCCGACGACCACGTCCCACGGCTCGCGCGCGGCCGCCCGCGGCGCGGCGACGGCGAAGGACAGCAATCTGACGACACGGCCTCCACGAACGACCGGAACGCGCCGGACGTGCACGCCTGGCGGTGTGGCGTCGGCCCGGGCGACGAAGGCATGCACCTCGTGCCCGCGGGCCGCGAGGCCCGTCGCCATGCGGCAGAGGTCCGCCTCCGTCCCGCCGCCCGCGAGCCGTCGATGCAGGAAGGCGATCCGCATCACCGCGCCCGCAGGGTGAGCCCCAACGCCCGCAGCCGGTACCCGACGTGCCCCGGCGCCAGACGCACTGCGCCCGCGAGCGCGGTGCGCGCCCCCGGGACGTCGCCCGCCGCGCGTCGCATCGTCGCGAGCGTCGCCCAGCGTCGCGCCTGACGGCGGCGGAAGGCCGCCGGTCCGACGGCGACGAGTGCCTCCGGGTGACGTGCCATCAACGCGTCCGCGACGCGGATCGACGTCTCGCGCAGGTGCAGGCGGTCCGCCGACGCCCCGTCGCCGTGGCGCCGGTAGCGGAACGCCGGCACGTCGAGGAACGCCGCGCGGAAACGGACGGTGACCCGCAGCATCAGGTCCAGATCCTCGAGCACGTCCCAGTGCGGATCGAACCCGCCGACCGCGTCGAGGCATCGGCGGGTGAAGCACATCCCCTGCAGCTGACCCAGGTTCCAGCGGAACACGTCGCCGACGCCGACCGCGCGTCCGACGAGCGAGCGCGCGACCTCGGGTCGGACCCAGGGCGTCCTCGGGCCCGTCGTCCCCGGCCGCCAGGACGACGCCGTTCTGGATGACGACGTCCACGTCCGGGTGCTCGCGGAGGTGGCGCACGGGCGCCGCCAGTCGACCGGGCAGCGCGACGTCGTCCGAATCGTGGAACGCGATGAGCGGCGCACGCGCGGCGTCGATGCCGCGGTTGCGCGCCCGCGAGATGCCCTCATGCGGCGCCTCGATCACCCGCAGGCGTGGATCGGACATCGCGCGGAGCAGCGCCGCGGTTCCGTCGGTCGATCCGTCGTCGACGACCACCACCTCGAAGGCGACCCCCTCCTGGGAGAGCACGCTCGCCAGACTCTCGTCGAGCACGTGGCCCCGGTTCCACGTCGGGACGACGACGGACACCTCGGGCGTCACGCGCCCTCCCCGGCGGCGTCCGCGAAGGCGGAGAACATCTCCGCCGTGAACCGCTCGAGCGTGAAGACGGTGGTCAGGCGCCGGTGCGCGGCGGCGCCGATGCGGTCCCGGCGCTCCCGGATCGGCGAGCAACGGGGCGATGCCCGCCGCCAGCGCCGCCGCGTCATCGGGCGGCACGAGCACCCCGCTCTCCCCGTCCACCAGCATCTCCGGAATGCCGCCGACCGCGGTGGCGACGATCGGGCGTGCGAGCGCCATCGCCTCCAGCAACGCCAGCGGGAACGGATCGCGCAGGGCCGGATGGACGAGCGACGTCGAGCTGGCGGACGACCGGGAACGGATTGGCGAGGAAACCGGTGACGACCAGCGCCTCCCCGAGTCCGAGCGCCGCCGCACGCGCACGGACCGCCGCCTCGTAGGCGGGGTCCGGAAAGGCCCCGACGAGCACGACGCGGAGATCCGGCACCGTCCGACGGAGCATCCCCGCCGCCTCGACCACGAGCGCGGGATTCTTGCGCGCGTCGTGGTTGCCCACCATGCCGATGGTCGGTGCTCCCGTCGCCGGCCAGCGGCGACGGCGCGGTCGCGTCGCGCACGATGCGGGCGACGTCCATGCCGTTGTAGGCGACGCGCGCCCGCGTGCCCGGCGCGAACCCGCCGATCGCCCGTTCGGCCAGGCGCAGCGAGTCGGCCGACGGCGCCACGACGTGCCGCGCTCGTCCCAGCCAGTGCTTCCGATACGGCCGCGGATCGCCGTAGCTCGAGTACACGTGGACCAGCGCCGGTACGCCGGTCACACCGCCGGCGAGCAGGCAGTGCGGGAACGTCGACAGCGTCACCGCGTAGAGCACGTCGGCCCCTCGCGCCGCACGCGCCAGGCGGGCGATCGTCGTCGGCAGACCGAGACGGGACGTCCACCGCCGCCAGCCCGCCACGCCGGGAATCACGATCGTCCGATCGGGCGGCAGCATGGTCGCGACCAGGCCGTTCGCCTCCGGCACGACGTGGGTCATCGTCCACCCGGCCGCCGGCGCCGCCTCGTCGAGGATGCGCAGCGCGCGCAGCATGCCGGCGTGCTGCGGATGCGACAGGACGCTCACCACGCGCCTCATGCCGGTCTCCGCGCCGGATCGAACGGCCCGCCGCTGCGCATCAGCTCGCGGAACCCCGCCCGCGCGCGACGTCCGGGGCGATGGCGTCGATCGCGCAGCGCCGGGCGGTGGTCTTGCCGACCAGCCATCGCGCGAGCCGACGACGTCCGCGCCGGCCGAGACCGCGCGCCGCCGGCGTACGCGGCGAAGACGCGCGCGCGATCGCTGAGCGTGACGCCCGGCACGACGAAGCGCCCGAGCTGCACCAGGTTGCGCCGGCCACCGAACCACACCAGCAGCCGTCCGTGCCGCGTCCGATCGTGATCGAGGAAGACGATCCGATCGTCGACCACCTGCACGTTCGACGGCACGAGGTCGCCGTGCACGAAGCCCGCCTCGTGCAGCCGCCCCACCTCGAGCCCCGTGGCGCGCAGCAGCCGGCGCTTGGCGGCGCGCGGCGCCGCGGTCAACGCCGCACGGCAGCTCGAGTCCCCCCACGTCGCGGCGTGACGAGGAGCCCCTCCCCGCCCCGCGCGCCCACCAGCAGCGTCTCCGGGCGCGCCGAAGCCGTCGCGGCGGAGCGCGCGCCGCCATCCGCGCACGCACGAAACGCGCGCCGCGCGTCGGGCGCCGGGTACGCCTTCACCCAGAGCGCCCCGTCCGCCGCCTCCAATCGCACCGTCCGCGCATGGCGCGAGCGCCGCCCGTCGCCGCTCGCCGCGGCACCGAGGAGCCGTCCGACCTCGGCGCGCACGGCGGGAGCCACCCAGCCGCGCCATCCGCCGTCGCGCCAGCGTTCGAGGCCCCGTCATGCGGCGAGCGCCTCCTCGAGACGTCCGAGCACCACCGGGACGGAGATCGCCTCCATGCACACGCGACCGATGGGACAGGTCGTGAGGAAGCACGGGGCGCACGACGCCGCGCCGGAGATCGTCCAGCGCTCCGAGCCCCACGGCGACCGAGCGCGCCGCGCTGGTGGCTCCCCACAGCGACACGACGCGAACGCCGAGGGCGGCCGCGAGGTGCAGCGCGCCCGAATCGGGGCCGAAGGCGAGGTCCGCGGCGCGCCAGCACCGCGAGCAGCTGCCGCAGCGACGTCCGCCCGGTGAGGTCGCGGACGCGCGACCCGCTGCGCCGCACCACCTCCGCCGCGAACGGCACGTCCGCTGCCGGCGCCGAGCAGCACCGCGCTCGCGCCGCGGCGCTCCGCGAGCGCCGTCCAGCACCGCCGCCGTCCGCTCCGGGAACCACGTCCGGCTCGGGCACGACGAGCCGAGGCACGCGGCGATCAGCGGACGCGGCAGCCCGGCCAGCAGCGTCGTCGCCTCGGCCGCCTCCGCCGCGTCGGCGCCAGGCCGAACTCGACCGGCGTGCGCGGCAGGCCGAGCAGATCGCCGAAGGCCAGGAACTGCTCGAGCTTCGCGCGCTCGACGCCCTGCGCCGGCAGGCGCCGGGTCGCGAACAGCCAGCCCCCCTCGCGCCCGTCGGCGCGCGCGAATCCGAGCCGCTCGCGCGCGCCCGACGCGTAGCGCGATGACGGCGCTCTTGATGCCGCGCCCGAGGTCGAGCGCGACGTCGTATTCCCCCGCGCGGACGCGTCGCAGAAACGGCGCGACCGCGCGCGCACCGCCCCGCCGCTCGAAGATCGAGCGTCTCGTCGAGCCACGGATGCGCCTCCGAGCAGCGGCGCCGAGAGCGGCTCGACGGCCCATCCGAGGTGCGCCGACGGCCACGCCGCGCCGGAGACGGCCGAGCAGCGGCAGCGCCCGGATCACGTCGCCGAGCGCGCCGGGCAGGACGATCAGCGACCCGCACGGCTGCCCCCGTGTCCGCTTCGTAGGCGCGGCGGAACGCGACGCGCGGCCTCACCGACGAGCGTCCCGCCGGCGTCGAGCTTGCGCGACGAGCGGGCGAGCCGCCGCAGCATCCGTCGACGAGCGCGCGCCCCGAGCGGCGCGTTCGCGAGCCGCGCGCGATCGAAGTCGACCAGCATCGCGGCTCGGCGCGTCGACGGTGCCGGTGACGAGGATGTTGGTCAGGTTCAGGTCGGCGTGGACGACGCCCGCGGCGTGCAGCCGCGCCACCGCGCGTCCCGCGGCGGTCCCCAGCGCGGCCCGCCGCGCGGACGCCTCGCCGGCCAGCGCGTCGATCAGCGGCGTGGCCCCGACGATCTCCGCGGTGACCAGCGTGCCGCGGTAGGCGACCCGCCCTTCGACGCGCGCCGCCAGCACCTCGGCGGCGGCGACGCCGCGGGACCTGGCTCCCGCCGTCACCAGCAGCTCCCGGAGCGGCCGCGGCCGCACCCCGACGCCGAGATACGTCGCGCGAACGACCCGTCCGAGCAGCCCGCCGCGACGGTACGGTCGCACGACCGCGCGCACGCCGCCCGGCAGCGTCGGCGCGATACGCCGCCCCGCGCCCCGCGCGATCGGCTCCGCGTCCGGTGGCACGGTGAGCTCGCTGCCGAGCAACCACGGCCCGAGCACGGCGCGCGAGATCGCTCCGGACCGCGGCGCGCACGCCGGCGCCGGGAGCCAGGTGTAGCCCGGCGGCAGCGTCATGCGCACCTCGGCACCGTCCGGGCGCGCTTCGCAGCTCCCACAGCTTGGCGTACGAGGCCAGGACGCGTGTAGCCCGCGAGGACGCCGAGGATCCAGCGGCCCCAGCCGAGGCGCGCGGGCGCGCGCCCGAAGAGCACCCGCGCCGGCGCCGCCAGCGGCGTGCCACCGATCGACGGAAGTCGCACGCGCGCACCGGCGGCATCGAGGAGATGGGCGAGGATGCTGCTCTCGCCCTGCATGCCGCTCATCACCTGCATGGCGTCGACGGCGGGCACCACGATCGCGTGCGCGCGTCTCCGTCGCCGACCGCGCGCCGACGAGCGCGGGCGCGAATCCCCGGCCGAGGCTGATCGCATCCTCGCCCCGCGGCGCGAGCCGGATGGCGTGCGCCGCGGGGCCGCAACGTGCCGCCGGCGATGCCGAGCTGCCGAGGCATCTGCAGCGCCCCTCCCGGCAATCCGTCGCGGATCTCGTCGCGCAGCGCCGGGGCAACGATCTCCCCCTCCACGAGCAGCAGCGTCCGCGGCTGCCGCCGCGTCGCACGTGAGGCCGACCACGCGCCGCACATCCGCCGGCAGGGCTCTGACCGGCGAGCCGGTCCGCCGGGTCGACGACGACGCGCTCCGCGGCCCACGACACCGAGTCGAGCGTCCGCTCGAGCAACGTGCCGCCGCTCGCGGCGAGCACCGTCGCCGTGACCGCCACCGTCGCGTCCTCGCGTCACGCCGTGGCCCCTCGCGGCCGCGCGAGGGCGGCGCGTGCCGCGGCCAGCACGCGGGCGGGTTCGACCAGGCGCATGCAGTCCTCCGTGCCGCGCGGACAGACCTGCCCACCGTGGCGCCCGCACGGCCGGCACGCGAGATCGACCTCGACCACCGTGGCGCGATCGCCCCAGGGCCCGTAGCCCTGAGCGCCGGCGTCGTGGCGCAGAAGACCGCCACGACCGGAACGCGCCGCGCGCACGCGACGTGCATCGGGGCGCTGTCGTTCGCGATCAGCACGTCGAGCCGGTCGATCGACGGCGACCAGCGTCGCGAGGTCGGTCCGGCCCGCGAGCACCGTCGCTCGCCCGCCGGCTCCGGCGACGATCGCCTCCGCGAGCGCGCGCTCCGCCGGGTGCCGCCGAGCACGACGCATCGCGCCCCGCTCGCGACCAGCGCCGCGGCGACCGCGGCGAAGCCGTCCGGCGTCCAGCGCTTGGTCGCCCAGACCGATCCCGGCGCGAGCCCGACGAGTGGCCCGGCGCCGCGCGGCAGCAGCGTCGGCCGTCGCGGCGGCCGCCGTCGTCACGGGCAGGTGCAGTTCGCGGCCGGCGCTCCAGCCCGCCGAACGGCTCGAGCAGCGCGAGATTGCGCTCGACGTCGTGCCGGCGCCGGTCGCGCGTGGACGCGCTCGTGGTAGAGCAGGGCGCCGCGGCTGTCGCGGAAGCCGACGCGTCGCGGAATGCGCGCCGCGGCGAGCACGAGCGCGGTCCGCAGCGAGCGATGGGGCGACACGGCGAGGTCGAAGCGCTCGCGGCGCAGCCGGCCGCCACGGCGCCGAGACCGCGCGAGGCCCTGGTCGCGCCCCCGCTTGTCGTCGACCAGCACCTCGTCGACGTCGGGGTGGCCGTCGACGAGCGGGGCCGCCTCCGGGCGGACGAGCACCGCCAGGCGGCGCGGGTCGAAGCCGGTCAGCGGAGCGCCGTCAGCGAGCGGCGTCGTCAGCACGACGTCGCCCAGGAAGCTCGTCTGCGGGACGAGCAGCGCCGGCCCTCCCGCGTCAGTCGAGAGGCTGCGCCTCATCGATCAGCATGATCGGGATGTCGTCTCGGATCGGGTAGCAGCAGCCGGCAGGTCGGCGCACGGAGTCCGTCTCCGCGCTCGGTCAGCGCACGTCGCCCTTGCACTTCGGGCACGCGAGAATCTCGAGAAGCTCCTTCGGGACGGCCATGGTCTACGCCTCCTTGTGTGTCCTCCGGATCGATATCGTCTAACGGCTCGCAAATCCACCGGCTCACGCCGGCCCGAGGCGCGCGACCAGCGCCGGCCATCCTCGACCTCGAGTCCCACCCGGAGCGCGCTAGAGGCGGCGCGGAGCGGACGGTCGCGCGAGCTTGACCAGGTCCTTCTCGGTCGTCACCACCGGCGCCGGCCGCGGCGGCGATCGTCCGTCGCTCCGCCTGCGTCGTAGACGTGATGGTCCGGGAACGCAAGCATCCGTTCGCGGCGACAGCCGTTGCGCACGCAGCAGGGCCGCGAAGCGCTCGGGGCGGGCGACGCCGCTCACGACGGTGACCGACTGGCCACGGAGCGTCTCGACCGCTTCGGGCATCCATCGTCATCCACGACGCGGACCAACGCCTCCGCGACGCAGTCGGCCGCGGAACACGGGAACGCCCGCAGGTGCCTCCGGCGCGGCCGGCCACGTGCCGTCGCGTCCGACCACCAGCACCGCGCGCGCCCGGGCGACCGCGCCGAGGGGCTCGCGCAGCGGACCCGCCGGCAGCAGCCGGTGCCGGGACCGGGCGCGTCCGGCAGCAGTACGAGGTCGGCGTCGCGCGCGAGCGCGCGGTGCTGCACGCCGTCGTCCAGCACGATCGTGTCGACGCCGAAGCGCTCGATGGCGACGCGCGCCGCATCCGCGCGTCGCTCGCCGGTGACGATCGGTCCCGCGAAGCGACGCGCCAGCATGACGGCCTCGTCGCCGCCGTCGGCGGCCGTGACCAGGGGCCCGTCGCCCCGACTGACGACGACCACGCCGGGCTGCCGCTTGCCGTACCCGCGGGCGACGATGGCCACCCGCCGGCCACGCGCGACCAGCGCCTCGGCGAGCCAGAGGGCCGTCGGCGTCTTGCCGGTCCCGCCGACGGTGAGGTTCCCGACCGCGATCACCAACGCGGGAACCGCGGGTCACGCGCAGCCAGCCGAGATCGTAGAGGCGGTTGCGGACGGCGACCGCGGCGCCGTACGCGACCGCCGCCGGCGCGAGCGCGGCCCGCACGACGCGATCCCGCGCGCGCTGCCCCGTCCAGGTGCGCTCGATCGCCGCCCCCGACCAGCCGGTGCTCATTCGGCCGCGACGTCGCGCGCGAAGCTCGCCGAGACCAGCCGCGCGGCGATGATCTTGAGATGCCGATCGAGCGCGCCCTGTCCGCTCTGCGCCAGCACGCGGGCGCGCCGCCCCATCTCCCGCGCCCGCTCCGGCTCGCTCAGCAGATAGTCGAAGCGCCACCCCGAGCATCTCCGCCGAGCTGACGCGCATGGCCGCGCCACCGGTCACCAGCCGGTCGGCGATCTCCCGACGTGCTCCGTGTGCGGGCCGAAGAGGACCGCCCGTCCGGCGCGGGCGGGCTCGAGCACGTTGTGGCCGCCGACCGGCACCAGGCTGCCGCCGACGAACGCGCCCACCGCGAGCGGATAGCAGTGGGCCAGCAGGCCGACCGCGTCGAGCAGCACGACCGCCCCGTCGGGCACGGAGCCGTTCCCCGCCATGAGCGGCGCTGAAGCGGACGAGCGGCAGCTTCCGGGCCGTCACCAGATGCGGCGACCGCCGCGAACGCGCTCGGGGTGTCGGGGCGCGAGCAGGAGGACGACGTCCGGATGCCCTCCGGCAGCCCGCGCGAACGCCTCGAGGACGGGCTCCTCCTCGCCGTCCCGGGTACTGCCCGCGACCAGGAGGCGCCGCTCGGGCAGTCCGATGGCGGCGGCGAGTCGGCCGACCTCCGCCGGCGGGTCGGCCGGCGCGGCATCGAACTTGAGACTGCCGGCGACCTGGACGTAGCGCGGATCGGCCCCGAGCGCGACGATCCGCCGCGCGTCCTCCGCGGTCTGCATGCAGCAGGTGACCCGCGCGAGCGCCGTGCGGAAGACGGGGCGGAAGATGGCGCGTGCGGGCCGCGGTCCGCGTGCTCACCCGTCCGCTCACCATGAACGCGGGCACCCCCACGCGATGGAGCTCGGTCAGGAAGGCCGGCCAGATCTCCGTCTCGGTGAAGAAGAACGCCTCGAGGCGGAGCTGGTCGAGGAGACGCCGGGCGATCGGTCGGCGCATCGAGCGGGAACAGCAGCGACAGGTGGGCCTCGGGCATGTGCCGGGCGAGGTCGAGTCCGGTGCGCGTCATCGTCGACACGACGCACATCCGCCCGGGGTAGCGCTCGCGCAGGCGTGCCACCAGCGGCCGCACCGCCGTGAGCTCGCCGACGGACGCGGCGTGGACCCAGAACGCGGTGCCCGACCGCGCCATCCCGAGCGCGGTGGCGTCCAACGTCCCCAGCCGGTCGCGGAGCGCCTGCCACGACGCGGGCGCGCCCGGCACCCGGCGCGACGACCGCGGCGCCCAGCGCCGCGCCGCTCATCACCATCCGATAGGCGCCGAGCATCACGACGCGGCTCCGTCCATCGCGGCGATCGCCAGGGCCTCGGCCTCGTCGAGCGCGGCCTGGACCAACGCCCGCGCCCCGTCCCCCGCATCGGCGACGTGGACCGGCGCTGCCGCGGCGAGCACGACGCGGGCGAAGGGCAGCGGCAGCTGGAGCCGATCCCAGCTGTGCAGACGCCGCGCCGGCCGCGCCGCCGCACCGATCGCCACGACCGGCAGACCGGTCGCGCGCGCCAGCTGCACGATGCCGTCCTTGGCCTGGTGTCGCGGCCCCCGGGGGCCATCGGGCACGACCGCGATCTCCTCGCCGCGCTCCGACGCCTCCAGCAGTCCCCGGAGTCCGCCGGCCCAGCCCCGCGTCGACGAGCCGCGCACCGCCCGGATGCCGAAGCGCCGGATGGCCTGCGCGGCGATCTCGGCGTCCTTGTGCCAGCTCAGCATGATCACGGCCCGTGCGTCGGGAACCAATCGCGTGATGACCAGTGGCATCATGACCAGCGCATCGTGCCAGAAGGCATAGATGGCGCGCTCGCCACGCCGCCAGCGCTCGAGGCGACCGTGCGGATCGACGATGCGGATGCGGAACGTCCGGTAGCAGCATGCGAGGACGATGCCCACGAGCCACCCGACCGCCGTCACCCATGCCCGGGTGCGCCACGACCAGCGTCGCCGGAACGGAGAGTCCGCCGCGGCCGCGCTCTCCCGGGCCCGGCGGGGGGATGTCGCGCGCTCGCGCACTCCGGGCTACTCGCCCGCGGCCTTGCGCGTCGCGGTGGTGGGTGCCACCTCCGCGACCGCTTCGTCCTTGAACTGCAGTTCGTAGAGCTTGCGATACTCTCCGCCGCGCAGCATCAGCGCATCGTGGGTGCCGGTCTCGACGACCTCGCCGTGCGCCAGCACGACGATCTGGTCCGCGTGGCGGATCGTCGACAGCCGATGCGCGACCACCAGACTCGTGCGATTCGCCATCAGTCGCTCGAGCGCTTCCTGGACGAGTCCCTCGGATTCCGTGTCGAGGGCGGACGTCGCCTCGTCGAGCAGGAGGATGGGGGCGTTCTTGAGGATCGCCCGGGCGATCGCCAGGCGCTGCCGTTGCCCACCCGAGAGCCGCACGCCGAGGTCGCCGATGTGCGTCTCGTAGCCACGCGGCAACCCCTCGATGAACTCCTGCGCGTTGGCCGCCCGGGCCGCGGCGACGATCTCCTCGAAGCGACAGTCGGGGGCGCCGTAGGCGATGTTCGCCCGCACGGTGTCGTTGAAGAGGAACGTGAACTGCGTGACCACCGCGATGTGCGCCCGGAGACTCGCCAGCGTGAGGTCGCGGATGTCCGTCCCATCGATCAGGATCGCGCCGTCCGTGACGTCGTAGAAGCGCGGGATGAGGTCGGCGAGCGTGCTCTTGCCGCCGCCGCTCATGCCCACAAGCGCGACCACCCGACCGGCGGGGATGCGCAGGTTGACGTGACGGAGCACCGGGCCCGCCTCGGGATCGTAGGCGAACGTGACGTCGCGGAACTCGATTCCCTGTCGGATTCCCGGGAGGGCACGGGCGCCCGGCCGGTCGACCACCTGCGGCTTGGTGTCGAGGAGCGCGAACACGCGGTCTGCCCCCGCCAGTCCCTGCTGGATGCTGTAGTTCGTCCGCACCAGCCGCTTGAACGGCTCGTAGAGCAGCAGGAGCGTGAACATGAAGCCGATGAAGCTGCCCTGCGTGCGCGTACCGGCGATGACGCTCGAGCCGCCGTACCAGATGATGCCCGCGATCGCGATACCGGCCAACACCTCGGTGATCGGCAGCGCGCGGAGCCGGCTGAGCACGAGGGAGAGACGGAAGATCGTCTCGTTGTGCTCGCGCAGCCGCGCCTGCTCGTGCGCCTCGCGCCCGAACGCCTTGACCACGCGATTGCCCTGGATGTTCTCGTGCAGCATCGCGTTCAGACGCCCGTGGGCCTCCTGCGCCTTGCGGCTGGTCAGCCGGAGCTGGGTCGAGAAGTAACGCAGCGGAAGCGCCGCGACCGGGAACAGCAGCGTCGCCAGCGCGGCCAGGACCCAGTCCATGTAGAGGGCCACGGCGACGAGACCGACGAGCGTGGTGGCCTGCTGGAAGATCGACGTGAGCGCGTCGGTGACGGCGGAACGGACGAGGCCGACGTCGGCCGTCACCCGCGACACGATCTGTCCCGCACGCTGCTTGTTGAAGAACCCCGGATCGAGCTCCTGCAGGTGGCTGGTGACCTGGTTCCGCAGATCGGCGACGACCCGCCCGCCGATCCAGTCGGTCCCGTAGTCGGCGGCAAAGGCCAGCGCGCCGCGGATGAGGCTCGCGCCGAGCGCTGCCGCCACCACGATCGCCAGCGCGTCTCCGCGCTGGTGCGCGAAGATGTCGTCGAAGAAGCGCTTGATGATGAAGGGGATCGCGCTCTCCACGGCGCTGAACGCCAGCATTGCGAGCACCGTGGCGACGCCATAGGGCCAGACGTACGGCCGCAGGTAGGCGAGCAACCGTGCGTACTGCTTCACGCCGGAAGACCCCCGAGCATCTCCGCCGCGATGTCGGCCGCCCGGCCCGCTGCCCCGCCCCGTCCGAGCTTGCGGCGAACCTCGCGCAGATCCTGGATCATCACCTCGCGGCGGACCGGGTCGTCGAGGATCGCCGCCGCCTCCGCCGCGATGCGGTCGCCGGTGGCCTCGCGCTGCAGCAGCTCCGGCACGACCTCCCGCCCCGCCACGATGTTCGGCATGCCGACGTGGCGGACGCCCCGCACCAGGAGGCGGGCCAGCGCGAACGTGACGGCGGACATGCGGTAGAGGATCACCATCGGGCACTCGAGGAGGGCGCATTCGAGCGTCGCCGTCCCGGAGGTGACGAGCGCGACGTCGGCAGCGGCGATCAGATTGTACGTGTCCTCGGGAATCACCGCCACGGGGCGACCGGCCGCGCCGAGCCGCGCCTCGAGGAACTCCCGAGAGACCGTGTGCGCCAGCGGGAGGGCGAACTGGCAGTCGCCGCGCGCGGCGAGGATCCGTTGCGCCTCGAGGAGCGGCGGCAGCAGATAGTCGATCTCCTTCGGCCGACTGCCCGGCATCAGCAGCACGGTCCGGCGCGCGGGATCCAGCCCGTGGCGACGGAGCGTCTCCTCGCGGCCGCGCGTCACCTCCACGCGATCCAGCAGCGGGTGCCCGACGAACTCGACGCCCGGCAGCTCCTCCGCGTAGAGCGCCGGCTCGAAGGGGAATACGACCGCCAACCGATCCACCCGCCGCGCGATCTTGCGCACCCGCCCACTGCGCCACGCCCACACCTGGGGCGCGATGTAGTAGAGGATGGGCACGCCGACGCGTTTGGCGAGACGCGCCAGACGCAGATTGAACTCCGGGAAGTCGATCAGCACGCACAGGTCCGGTGGATTCGTGCGCAGGGTTCGGGCCAACGTGCGGTAGGCGCGGAGCAGCGTGCGGAGACCACCGACCGCCTCCACCGCCCCGACCGCCGCGACGTCTCCCGCGTCGACGATCGTGGTCATGCCCGCGCCCCGCAGTCGCGCGCCCCCGATGCCGAACACCTGCAGGTTCGGCACGCGGAGTCGCAGATAGCGCAGCAGATCCGCGCCGTGCAGATCACCCGAGGCCTCGCCCGCAACGAGCAGGATCCGTCGCGGAGCCGATGCGGCCAGGGCGCTCGACGCTTCCTGTGGAGCGCTCATCCGAGTGCCGCCGCACCCGCGGCCCGGACCTCGACCTCGACCCGCTCGCGGATGACGTGGGCGATCTCGAGCGCCCGCAGTCCGTCCCATCCGGTGACCGGCGGCGCCTCACGATCGCGCACCGCCCGCAGGAAGGCGTCGATCTCGGCCGCCAGGGCGTCCCCCTCCTCGACGACCCGCTCCTCCGCGGTGAGCGCCAGCTGGCCGTCCTCGCCCTCCTCCCGCCGGAAGATACGGACGGTGCGTTCCCCGAAGTCGATCGAGACGTATGCGTCGGCCTGGAACAGGCGCAGCTTGCGCTCGCGCTTCGCCGACACGCGGCTCGCCGTCACGTTGGCGATGCAACCATCGGCGAAGCGCAGCCGTGCGTTCGCGATGTCGACCGACCGTGTGAGGACCGGCACGCCCACGGCTTCCACCGATCGCACCGGGGACGGCACCATGCTGAGGATGAGGTCGAGATCGTGGATCATGAGGTCGAGCACGACGTCGACGTCGGTGCCGCGCTCGGTGAAGGGCGCGAGTCGGTGACATTCGATGAATCGCGGCTGCGTGATGAAGCCATCGACCGCACGGATCGCCGGATTGAAGCGCTCGAGGTGACCCACCTGCAGGACGCGCCCGCGCCGTGCGGCGTCCTCGACCAGCCGCTTGCCATCGTCGAGGGTGGTCGTGAGCGGCTTTTCCACCAGCACGTCCACCCCCGCACCGAGCAATTCGTGCGCGACGGTGTAGTGCTGCTGCGTCGGAACGACGATGCTGGCGCAGTCGATCGATCCCAGCAGCTGGCGATAGTCCGTCACCGCCGCGACGCCGAGCCCTTCCGCGACGGCCCGCGCGCGGTCGGCGTCGATGTCGACCACCGCGACCAACTCGGCCTCCGGATGCGCCGCGTACTTCTCGGCGTGGAAGCGGCCCAGATAGCCGACGCCGATCACCGCGGCGCGCAGCGGCCGCGTCATGGGATGGTCTCCGGATCGACCGCCACGACGGTGATCCCTGCCGCATCGGCCAGCTGCAGCATCTCTGCGCGGTCGAGGGTGATCGTGTGACCCGCCTCGATCGCCAGCGCGCGACCGCGAACCGCGGCGATCGCACGCACCGTCTCCGGGCCGACCGCGGGAAGGTCGAAGCGGAGATCCTGCGTCGGCTTGCACGCCTTGACGACGACGATCTCACCATTGACGAGCTCGCCGGCCCGTCGGATCGTCGCATCCGTGCCCTCGATTCCCTCGACGGCCATCACGGCGCCGCCACGCACGACGACGCTCTGCCCGATGTCGAACCGACCGATCACCTTCGCCGCCTTGAACCCGAAGCGGATGTCGTTCCACTCCTGCGGCGTCGGGGCCCGCGTGGTGAGGACACCCGGGCCAGGGACGATCTCGCTCAGATAGAGGGTCGAGGCCACGACCTGGATGCCCTCGCTCTCGAGCTCGTCGGCGAGGCCCCGGAGGAGCAGATCGTCGCGCAGCGCCCCGACACGGGCGATCACGGCCATCGCCCGCGCGTCGGGCCGGAGATCGTGGAACAGACGGGCCTTCGCGATGCCGCCGACCAGCACGGCGCGGCGCACCCCGGCCGCCTTGAGGGCACCGATCATGGCCTCGAGCTCGCCCGCCTGGATCCAGGTGATCGCGTGCACGGCGCGCTCGAGCTCGGGTGCCGTCTGTCCGCGATGGGCGACCGCCACGACCTCGACGTGGTGCCGGGCCGCGGTCTCGGCGAAGAGGACCGGGAAGCGTCCGCTGCCCGCGATGAGGCCGATCCGCTCCATCGTCAGTGACAGAGGCCCCGCCGCGACGTCTCGAGGAACTCGAGCAGACGGGCGACCTCAGGAATGCTACCGCTGGTGGCGCGGACCGCGCTGAGCGCGCCGCGCCACCCCCGGCTGCCCTGGAAGAGCACGCGGTAGGCGTGCTTGACCGCCGCGCGCGTCTCGGCCGGCATGCCCCGCCGCCGCAGTCCGACGCTGTTCAGCCCGAAGAGCCGGGCCCGATCGCCGGCCGCGATGCAGAAGGGGGGAACGTCGAGCGACACCATGGCGCCGGCCGCACACAGCGCCGACTCGCCGACCCGCACGAACTGGTGCACGCCGGCGAGCGCGCCGATGATCGCATAGTCGCCGACCTGCACGTGGCCCGCGAGCGCAGCGCCGTTGGCGAGGATGACGTTGTTTCCCACGATGCAGTCGTGCCCGATGTGCGCGGAACCCATGAACAGGCAGCCGCTGCCCACCCGCGTGACCATGCCGCCCCCGGCGGTCCCGGGCTGCAACGTGACATACTCCCGGATGACGTTGTCGTCACCCATCTCGAGCGTGCTGGGCTCGCCGCGGTACTTGAGGTCCTGGGGGACCGCGCCGACGCTCGCGAACTGGAAGACGCGCACCCGCGCCCCGAGCGTCGTCCGCCCCTCGAGGACGGCATGCGGGCCGACCCATCCGCCGGCGCCGATGCGAACGTGGGGGCCGATCACCGCAAACGCCTCGACCTGCACCCCCTCGCCCAGCTCCGCCCCGGGCGCCACCACCGCGGTCGGGTGGATGCGTGGCCCTCTCGCTGGCGACGCGGTGAAGTCCACTTCGGCGACGATCGTGTCCCCGGCGCTCACGGTGCCCTGAAAGCGGCCCGCGCCGGCGGCGACGACGGCGAGCGTCAGGGCATCGCCCGGCAGCACCGGACGGCGGAACCGCGCCTTGCGTATCCCGCGCAGGCACAGGCCGGGGCCCCCGACATCACCGGTCACGTGCGCGCCGAGCTGCACGAGAGCCTCGCAGAGCAGTACGCCGGGAACCACCGGCGCACCCGGGAAGTGCCCTCTGAAGTATGGCTCGTTCGCACTCACGAGCTTGAGCCCGGTCGCCCCGACACCCGGGTCGACGGTCAACAGCCGATCGACCAGCGGGTACGGAAAGGCCCCTGCAGCGAGGGGGTGCCGCATGCGCGTCCCGATGCTACTCGCCGCTCTTCGAGCTGCGCTTCCGGGCGCTCGGTCCTTGGGAGTCGTAGATGCGAACGACTTCGTCGGTGATGTCGGCACCCTTGGCATTGTAGAGCAGCGCGCCACTCGACTTCTCGAGCACGAGGTCGTACCCCTGCTTCTCGCTGTAGTCCTGGACGACGCCGTACAGGTCCTCGACGATGCCCGACGTGAGCTCCGCGTCGGTGCGCTTCAGGTCGCGCTGGAAGTCCTCGTAGCGCCGCTTGAAGTCGGTCGCACGCGACTCGAGATCCTTCTCGAGATCGCGCCGCTGGTCCTCCTTCAGGACGAGCGCCTTCTTGTCGTAGTCCCCGCGCATCCGGTCGAGGTCTTCGCGCTGGCGCTTGAGCTGGTCCTGCGCCTTCTCGAACTTGGCCTTCACCTGGTCCTTGGCCTTCTTGCCGGCATTGCACTCGTTCAGCGCACGCTGCATGTCCACGACGGCGAGCTTGATGTCCGCCTGCGCCACGGTGGCGCACGCCGCGAGCATGAGCCCCGCCGCCGTCAGGGTCCGCCGCCATCCTGCGATCTCGTGATGCGTCATGTGTCTCTCCACCCTCCTCGGGGTCGTTAGAACTGGAACGGGCCGCCGAACGAGAAGAGCACCAGGCTCTTCTGATCGCCCTTCTGCGTGTTGAACGGCAGCCCCAACTCGATGCGCAGCGGGCCGATCGGCGACAGCCACCGAACGCCACCGCCCGCCGAATAGCGGGTTTCGTCGAGCGTGATGCCTTCCTCGGCCGAGTAGGCATTGCCGGCGTCGAAGAACACCACGCCCTTCAGTCCGATGCTCTGCACCAACGGGAAAATGACCTCGTTGTTGAGGATCACCTGCTCGCTGCCGCCGATCGGCGTCCGCTTGACGACACGGCCGAACTCGTCGCGGGTGAGCTCGCGCGGCCCCATCGTCCGGGCCTTGAAGCCGCGAATCGACCCGATGCCGCCCGGGAAGTAGCGCTCGAAGATCGGCAGCTCGTTGCCGGTGAGCCCTTCCTCGCCGCGGCCGAATCCGAGCGTGCCTCCGAAGGAGTAGGTGAAGTCGCCGAGGAGCTTCGAACGCAGGAACGTGTAGTACCACCGCTCGGCCGCCTCGAGCTGATAGAACTTGCTCGCCACCGAGCCCCGCGACCTCGACCGAGAGCTGCTGGAAGGAGCCCTCGGTCGGATCGAACGCGCTGTTCAGCGTGTTGCGCGAGATGCGCGGCGTGATCGAGCTGATGATGCTCGAGCCCTCTTCGATCTCGATGTCGCGGATCGGCGTGATGCCCACCGGGTCGATCGTCGCGCGCTCGAGCCGGTAGTCCGCGCCGATGCGCACCTCGTCCAGCGGGAACCCCCAGAGCGACGAGTAGCCGAGCGCGGTCACCGGGTAGCTCCCCGACAGGCCGATGCCGGTCCCCGCGCGGTCGAAGTCCTCGAAACGCAGCTTCCACGAGAACGCGTCGAACCCGAGGGTGAGCGGGGTCTCGCGGAAGTACGGCTCGGTGAACGACAGGACGATGTTGCGCCGGATCGAGCCGACGTCGGCCGTCGCCACGAGGCGCTGACCACGCCCGAAGAGGTTGTTCTCCTGGACGCGCACGTTGAACAACAGGCTGTCCGCGGAGCTGAACCCCGCGCCCGCGCTGAACGCACCGGTCTGCCCCTCCTTGACGTCGACGATGACGTTCAGGGAGTCCTCGGCCGCCTTGCGCGTGGTGATGTTCACTTCCTTGAAGAAGCCGAGTCGCTGCAAGGCGTCGCGACTCTTGCGGAGCTTGGTGCCCGAGAAGGGCTCCTGCTCCTGCATGCGCATTTCGCGCCGGACCACCTGGTCGCGGGTCTTCGTGTTTCCCGTCACCTCGATGCGGTTGACCGTCACGGGCTTGCCGCGGTCGACCTGAAAGTCGATGTCGACGACTTTGCGTTCCGGGTCGATCTTCGTCGCCGGCTCGACCGTCGCGAACGCGAAGCCGTCGTCGGAGAGGCGCTCGGTCAGCTTCTGGACGTCGTCCCGCAGGTCGCTCGCGCTGAAGGTCTCGTCGGGCTGGGTCTGCAGCTTCGACCGGATGGGCGCCACGTCGGTGGGCAGGCCGGGCCCCGTGAGCGTCACTTCGCCGATCTTGAACTGCGGCCCCTCGTCGATCTTGACACGAACGACGAGGCCCTTCTCGGTGCGCTCCACCTGCGGCTCGTCGATGCGAACGGTCACGTAGCCGTTGTCGTAGTAGAAGGCCGTGAGCCGTTCGACGTCCGTGCGGAGCACGTCCTTGTTGAGGTTGCCGGCCCCCGTGAACGGCGACAGGATCGAGCGTTCCGAGGTCTGGAGGATGCCCCGCAGCTTGCGGTCGCTGAAGGCCTCGTTGCCCTCGAACTCGATGTCCGTGATGCGGACCGGCTCCTCCTCCTTCACCGTGTAGACGAGGTCGACCTCGTTCTCGCCGACCGGCTCCGTCGTGTAGGTGATCTTGGCGTCGAGGTAGCCCTTCTCGGCGTAGAGCTTCTTGGCCGCCTCGATGCCCTGGCGCGCCTTCTCGGGATCGAGGATGGTGTGCGGCCGCACCTTGAGCGTGCCCTCGACCTCCTCCTTCTTCAGCTTGTCGGGCCCTTCGATGGTCACGTTGCGGATGAGCGGACGCTCCTTCACGCGAAACGTGACGTCGACGCGCCGACCGTCTTGCGTCACGTCGGCGTCGACCTGATCGAAGAACCCCATGCCGTAGATCGAGCGGATGTCCTTGTCGACGGTCTCGCGGTCGAACGGCTGTCCCGGCTGCGTCCGCAGCCGGACGCGGATCGCGTCCTCTTCGACGCGGAGGTTGCCGCTGATCGCCACCGTGCCGACGACCTCGCCGCTGCTCTGCGACCGCGCCGGCCCGGCGGTCAGGAGCAGCACCACCACCGCCGCCAGGATGCGCACGCGCCGCGTCCCGTCCCTCACAGCGACGCCCCTCCGCGGCGCGCCGCTCCGACCGCGCCGCCTTCCTCGACGAGCCGCCCTGCCGTCCATGCGCAGCGTGCGTCCGAGCGACGTCGCCAGGTCGGCGTTGTGCGTCGCGACCACCAGGGCCGACCCGTGCTCCTGGTTGAGGTCGAGCAGGAGCTGCTGCACCGCGCCGCCCGTCGCCGGATCGAGGTTGCCCGTCGGCTCGTCCGCGAGCAGCAGCCGGGGACGCTGCATGACCGCGCGCGCCACCGCCACGCGCTGCTGCTCGCCGCCCGACAGCGCACCCGGCCGGTGCTCCAGGCGCTCGCGCAGCCCGACGCGATCGAGCAGCTCCTCCGCCCGGGCTCGCGCCGAGCGGAGCGGCTCGCGGGCGATCAACGCCGGCAGCATCACGTTCTCGAGCGCGGTGAAGTCGCCGAGGAGGTGATGGAACTGGAAGACGAAGCCGATCTCGCGGTTGCGGAACGACGCCAGCTCGTTCGGCGAGCGCGTCGACAGATCGACGCCGTCGAAGCAGATCGTGCCGGCGGTGGGATGGTCGAGAGTCCCCAGCAGGTGCAGGAGGGTGCTCTTGCCGATACCCGACGCACCGACGATCGCGATGCGCTCGCCCGGCATCACGTCGAGATCGAGGTCGGCGAGCACGCGAACCACCGCCGGTCCGTCCACGTACTGCTTGCCGATGCCCCGCGCCTCGACCAGCGCCCCCCCCCGGCTCACCATCAGCGGTCACTCATACCGAATCACCTCGACCGGAACCAGGCTCGCGGCGCGGCGGGCGGGTGACAGCGCGGCGACGATGCAGATGGCGATCGAGACGAGCGCCACGACGATGAAGTTCGTCGGATCGATGCGGACGGGGACCGTCGTCAGCAGGAACACGTCCTTCGGCAGCTCGACGAACTGGTAGCGCGCGAGGATCCAGCACCCGAGCAGCCCGAGCACGTTACCGAGGACCGTGCCGACGACGCCGATCGTCGCGCCGTTCAGGATGAAGATGCGCCCGATCGCGCCGCCGGAGGCGCCCATCGTCTTCAGGATCGCGATGTCGCGGCGCTTCTCCTTCACCACCATCGTGAGGGTGGCGAGGATGTTGAACGCCGCCACGACGACGATGAGACAGAGGACGATGCCGTAGACGACCTTCTCGAGCTTGAGGGCCGAGAAGAGGTTGCGATTCACCTCCATCCAGTCCCGTGCCCGATAGGGAAAGCCACCCAGCGCCTGTTCGAGCTGCCGGGCGACTCCCCGGGCGCCGTAGACGTCGTCGACCCGGACCTCGATTCCGGTGACGCCCTTCATGTCGAAGAACCGTTGCGCGTCCGCCAGACTCATGTACGCGAGCGTGGTGTCGTAGTCGTACATCCCGGAGTCGAAGGTGCCGACGAGCACGAACCGCTTCACGCGGGGGACCATGCCGGCGGGTCCCGGGGTGCCGAGCGGCGAGATCACCGTCACGACGTCGCCCGGCGCCACCCCCAGCTGCCGGGCGAGCTCGATCCCCACCAGCAGGCCGCCGAGCTCCACCGCACCGCCACCCTCCTCCGGTGGGAGCTCGATCCGGTGGGTCCGGCCGAGCTCGTCCAGGCTGCCGGCGGTGAGATGCTTCTCGATCTCGACCACGCCGCCACCGCGCGCCGGATCGATGCCCCGCACGACGACGCCGGACACGCTGCGCCCGAGCGACACCATCGCCTGGCCATAGATGAAGGGCGCGGCGGCGCGCACGCCGGGAACCTTCTCGATGCGTGCGACCGCGTCGTCGGCTCCCTCGAGCGCCCCTCCGTAGTTGAGCACCACGACGTGGGGATTGAAGCCGAGGATCTTGTCGCGCAGGTCCTGCTCGAAGCCCGTCATGATGGCGAGCACGATGTTGAGCGTCGCGACGCCGATGGTGACGCCGAGGAGCGAGACCATCGAGATCAACGACAGGAACGCACGCCGCCGGCGCGAACGCAGATAGCGCAGTCCGACGAACAGCTCCCAGGTCACGTGAGGAGGAACCCCACGCCCTCAGGGCATGATACGGCGAACGGTCGTTGCGACCGGGGATCGTGGCGCGGACCGGTGCCGCGGTCCGGCGAACGACCCCGCTTCCGGCCCTTGACCACCGTGCTTTCGTGGTCGACGGGCATGCCTCGGGCAACTCGAGAGTGTCGCTTGTGTACTGGCTTCGGCCCGCGCGGTCAAGGAAGCCAGGACGGCGATCAGCGCGCCAGCGTGACGATTGCCGTGGTCGCGGAACCGCCGGACATCCGCACCGTCGCCGCTGCCGTTCCACGCGCGTTGCCGGACGGCGGACCGAACGCGAGGAACGTGCCGCCGACGGTCGTCGACTGTCCGACGAGCGCCAGGACCTCCGCACCGCCGCCCGGCGAGCCGGGCCCCAGCGGCACCCGGAACACGCCGCCCGACGCGCGCTGCCCGGCGAGGGCAGCGACGAACACGACCGAGCGCCCCGCGAACGTCGGCGCGCCCAGGCGCGTGAGCGTCCCCCCGCCGGGCGCCGCGTCCCCGGTCACCGCCAGCGTATCCTGCCGCCGACCACGACGGAGGACGAGCACTTCGCGTCCCGTCTGCAGCCGTGCCTGCCACACGAGCCCCGGCGTCCCGAGGTCGGGCTGCCCGAGCTCGGCGAGTCGGCCGGGTATCCGCAGACCCGCGTCCTCACCGGTCCGTGCGGCCACGGTGGTACGACGCCCGCGACGGAGGAACAGCCCCTCCCCGGCAGACGTCCCGTCCAGGCGTGCCACGAATCCCACGGCGCCACCGGGAGCCATGACCGGCGTGCCGAACAGGGCGTACGTCCCACCGCCCGGCGCATGTTCTCCCGCGCGCGCCACCGCGCGCACGCGCCGGCCGCGCGCGATGAAGAGTCCGCTGGAGGATCCTTCGCCCTTCAGTCGTCCCTCGAAAGCGACCGTGCGTCCCACCACGTCGGGACGCACGACCGGCCCCAGGCTTCCGTCCTGGAACTCGATGAAGACGCCTCCGTCCGGGCTTCGGGCACCGGCACGGACCAGGGGACGCACCCGGCGCCCACGGCCCTCGAACAGTCCCTCGCTCGCCCCTCCGTCGCGGACCTCGGCGCGGAAGACGACGCGACCGCCGGCACCGATCGTCGGCGGGTCGAGGCCGGCGATCGTCCCTCCACCCGGCGCCGCATCCCCGAGCGCCGCGACGACCACCGGTCGGCCGCCTGCACGGACAGTGAAGACGCCCTCACGCTGACCGGCGACGGCGACCGTCTCCGTGTCCTCGCGGACACTCGCGCCGACGAAGCGGAACGTCCCGCCGAGGTCCGTCGGGCTCCCGATCTGCGCGACCGGGCGGACGCCGTCGGCGTCGAAGGCGAAGAAGCCGCCACCCCCGCCCGCCAGCGACGCTCCGACGACGACACCGCCGTCGTCGGCCAGCTGCGCGGTACGCAGCTGCACGAACTGCCCGATCGCGGTCGGCTCTGCCGCAGCCACGACGCGGCGGGCGTTCCCCTGCTGATCGACGACGAAGATGGCCGCCCCGAACAACGTGTCACTGAGCGTCGCCCGGAACGCGATGGCGTCGTGCACATTGATCGAGGGAGCGACCGAACGCGGGAATTGTCGGAAGTGTCCCCCGATCGGGCTGGAGTCGCCCTCCCGCGCCACGACCACGAGAAGGGGGCGGCCGTCGACCACGTCGGCACGGAAGATGGCGTTCACGTCGCCGCCCGAGGAGCGCGCCCGGAACGCCCAGTGGTTCGCCGCGCTCATGGTGGCTTCGCCGAGCTGGGTGACGAGGCCCCCCGCAGGACTCGGATCGTTGACGACCACGAGCGGATGGAGCTGTCCCTCGTCGAAGAAGAAGAACCCGTCCGGCCCGTCGTCGACGGTCGCGCGCAGGCCAACTGCTCCCCCCTGCGACAGACCGATCAACCGCAGGGTGGCGAGAGTACCGCCACGGGGCGACGGGCCGCCCACCCGCGCCACTTCCACGAGGCCGGCGCTGGTGCTCGCAACCGCAACCGTGCTCCCGTCGTCGGTCCGGGTGAGGAATGCCACCTCGCCTCCGGTGTTGGCGACGATCTGCGGATCGAATCCGAGCATCCGGTGGCCGTCGGGGCCAAGGTCGCCCGCGATCGCGACCGGGATCGTGTCGTCGCCGCACTGCCGCACCACGGAGCTGCCCCCGCGGTAGGTGATGACGGACGCGACACAGCCCGCCGCTCCGAGCACCGGCGGCCCCACCCCGACCACATTGGCCGGCGTCGTCCCGAACGCCAGCGTATCGCCGGCGGCCACCAGCCGCGCCACGCCGGCACGGGTGGCCCGGAACGCCGCCGTCGACGTCCCGAGGAAGGCGACCCGATCCTGCGGGTCGATGGCCGGATCGGAGAGACCCGACAGGATCCCGATCGGCGTGGACGCGCCGTCGGTCACCAGCACCGCGGGCGCGGCGGACGCCGCGCCCGCGGTGGCGAGGAGGAGGATCAGGAGCAGCAGCACGATCGCATGGAGAGTGAGGCAAACACGGTGCCACGGAGCGCTCGACGGGACGCGTCCGCCCGGCTCTGCCCGCCGCGCCCGGACGCGCCGTTCGTGCACCCCTGCACGACGGACGCCCTCAGGTGCGAAGCTGCCGGATCAGCTCCGGCAGGCGGTCGAGCGCTGGTCCCGGCTCGACCCAGCGCTCACGCCCGCCGCGGCCGCGGCGCACGACCGTCGACGTGCCCGAGCTCGGTCAGGCGCGAGAGGGCGTTGGCGAAGACGAGCACCGAGCTGCCCTCGCCCTTCGTGACCTCGCCGAGCAGCCGGCTGGTCGCGAACTGCCGCCGCATCCGGTCGATCAGCGCCTTCTCCGCGATCGGCCATTCCTGCTGCGCCGCCACGGCGCGCGCGGCCACGAGGTAGCCCTCGCGGAAGTTCTCGAGCACCCCCTCGGTCGCGCGCACGATCGGATGGGTGGCATCGAGCCCGTCGTCCGTGAGCGCACCCGCCGCGCGGTAGTGGGCGAGCCAGCGCTCGATCTCGGCGCCGAGGCCGTCGCGCTCGGGCAGCGGGAACTCCCAGCGATAGAGGTCGAGCCACCACGCGACGTTCGCCCGGAGATCCGCCGCGGCCACGCCGCGGGCGAGCGCGCGCGTGAGCAGCGCCGGCAGGAGGAAGAAGTGGATGGTGTTGTTCTTGTAGAAGTCGAGGTTGACGCGCTTCTCCGGCGGGACGTGCAGCACCGGACGCCGTCGCCGTCCACCAGGCGCTCGCACGAGCCCGCCGCCCTCGAGCCACGCGAGGCTCTCGCGGAAGTTCGACGCCTCGTTGCGCTCGAGCGAGGCCGTCAGCTGCACGCCCTGGGCGCGCAGCAGCTCGAGCAGCGTACGCGTCGTGACGCAGGAAGTCGTTCACGCGGATCGCGGGACGCGGGGCGCCGAGCAGGGCCGTCGCGCTCACCGACGTGGCGCCCGCCACCGACACGGCGTTCACCTCGCGCAGCAGGCGGAAGCCCAGCCGCTGCACGAAGCGTCGCTTGTCGTCCTCGACCGCCGGCTCGCCCGCCGCGTGCTGGAAGCGCTCGCGCAGCGGACCGAGCGCCTCGTCGAGCGAGATCGGCTTGCCGAAGCTGACGTAGACCGTGCCGTACCGCCGGCTGAGAACGCTGCGCGCGCGCAGCAGGGCGCCCAGCGATTCGCGCTCCTTCTCCTCGCCGCGGACCTCGCGCGGTGTAGGCCTCCTCCTCCGGAATGCGGCCGTAGTGGATCGAGATCGGCACGAAATAGAGGTCGCGGCGGACGCCCTGCGCGAAGGCGTTGACGATCGCCGACAGCATGCCGAGCTTCGGCGTCAGGATCTTGCCCGTGCGCTGCCGCCCTCCCTCGATGAAGAACTCCTGCGTGTAGCCCTCGCGGATCAGGAACGTCAGGTACTTCCGGAAGACCATCTTGTAGAGCTCGTTGTCGTCGAAGCTGCGTCGGATGAAGAACGCACCGGCGCCGCGGAACAGCGGTCCCATCGGCCAGAAGCTCAGGTTGATCCCGGCGGCGATGTGCGGCGGCGAGAGGTAATTGGTGTGGAAGATGTAGGTGAGGATCAGGTAGTCGAAGTGGCTGCGGTGGCAGGGCACCAGCACCACCGGATGCTGCTTGATGCACCTCGGTGACGCGCTCGAGACCGGCGATCTCGAGCCCCGCGAACACGCGCGGCCAGACGCGGTTGAAGACGAACCTCGAGGATGCCGAAGTAGAGGCCGTTGAAGTTCGCCGCCATCTCGTCGAAGTAGGCGCGCGCCTCCTTCTGGACCGCCCGCCGCGGGACGCCCCGCTCCGCCGCGAGGCGCCGGACGAGGCGCGTCAGCTCCGGATCGCGAAGCACCTGCTCGCGGACGATGCGGCGCGGGAGCAGCGCCGGTCCCCACACCACCCGCTCCTCGCGGTAGAGGAAGATCTGCAGGGCCCGCGCCAGGCGCCGGACCGTGCGCTCCTCGCCCTCGCGCCGGTGCTCCTCGAGGAACCGGTCGAGCGTGATCTCGCGGCCGAGCGTCAGGTGCGTCTGCTCGGCGTTCCACATGTACGTGAAGAGTCGCTTCGCCTCGCCCGGCGTCTCCTGCACGCTGTAGAGGAGGGTCGTGAACCGGGACTCCCGCCGCCGGAGCCCGGTGCCGCGGAAGATCGCCACCGGGACGAGGAACATCGGGCGCGCGCCCTGGTTCGCCGCCCGCACGACGTCGCGCAGGAACTGCGGACCGATCCGGGCCGCGGCCAGCGCACGACGTCGGCGCGCCGCCACCGCGTGGCTGCGCATGAAGAGGAGCACCGACTCTCCCGCGGTGACGAGGCGGCTGCAGGCCGCATGCTCGGCGACCCGCCGCGGCCGGGCGCGGGTCAGCCAGCGGAGCATCTCGCCCAGCGGACGCCACCAGACCGTGGACACGCCGGGCGCGAACCGCGCGAGCGGCAAGCCCTCGCGCAGCAGCACGGCGTTCACCAGGAGATAGTCGATCGTGGACCGGTACCGCATCACGTAGATGACGGTCCCCTGCCGCGCCAGCTGGCGCACGCGCTCGACTGCTTCCGGTCGCACGCGCACGTGGCGGAACGCCACGCGCACGAGCAGGCGCGCCACCCAGCCGAAGCGCACCAGCATCGTCGAGGGCTGCTCGCCGATCGGCGGAGGCGCCGGCGGCGCCACCCGCGGCTCGACGGTCTCCTCGGTGCTGTCGGTGGTCAGCAATAGCGCCCCAGTCCCTGCCGGCGCAGGGCATCGACGACGAGGCGAACGTCCTGTGCGCGATCCTTGCGGCAGACCAGCAACGCGTCCGCGGTGTCGACCACCACGAGGTCGTCCACACCCAGCAGTGCCACCAGCCGCTCCGGACTATCGACGACGCAGCCCCGGCTGTCGACCGCTACCGCACGCCCACGCACGGCGTTGACCGCGCCGTTCCGTCCGCGCCACAGGGGCTCGACCGCCGCCCAGCTGCCGACGTCGCTCCAGGAGAACCGGGCGCGCACGACCGCGACCCGCGCCGCCCGCTCCATCACGCCGGTGTCGATCGAGACGGCGGGCACGCGCCGATAGGCGCGAGCGAGCGCCGCCGCGCCACCGTGGGCGAGCGCCTGCTCGAGCGGACCGACGACGTCGGGGAGCAGCGCGCGCAGTGCCTCGAGCACGACGTCGGCCCGCCAGCAGAACATCCCGGCGTTCCACAGGACGCGCGGGCCCTCGGCGAGCAGTGCGGCGGCGCGCGCACGGTCCGGCTTCTCGACGAACGCCTCGACCCAGGCGACCTGCGCCGGCTGGCCCGCGATCGGCTCCCCGACGCGGAGATAGCCGTAACCCGTCTCGGGATGCGTCGCCGGAACGCCGACGGTCACGAGCGCGCGGGTCTGCTCCGCGACGTCCAGCGCCAGGCGGAGATCCGCGCGGAAGACATCTCCCTTGGCGATCGCGTGATCCGCAGGCAGGACCGCGAGCACCGCGTCCGGCGATTCCCGCACGACCGTCAGCGCCGCCAGCGCAATCGCCGCCGCGGTGTTGCGTCCCTCCGGCTCCACCAGGACGCGGGGCCCGCCGCGCGCTGCAACCTGCCGCCGGACGGCCGGCGCATGCGTGCGGCCGGTCACGATCAGCATGCGCGAGCGAGAGACGAGCGGCGCGAGCCGGGCGACGGTCTGCTGAAGCATCGTCCGCGAGCCGGCGATCGCGAGCAGCTGCTTCGGGACGCGCGCGCGGCTGCGCGGCCAGAATCGGGTACCCGAGCCGCCGGCTAGGACGACCGCGTAGCGGGATGTGCGCGACACAGGAGCACTTCGGAGGTCGAACCGTCGCGGTCACATGTAGGCGCCGCTCCCGCGAAAAGCAACGGGGCACCGCTCGGCTTGACTTCACGATGCGGAGACGGTCACGTGCGACGGATGTGGCGCACCGTCGTGCTCGTCCTGGTGGGCGGCGCGCTGGTCGTCCCGACGTCCGCCCTCGCGCTCACGTACCTCGCGGCAGCGCGCGCTCGCCGACGACGGGCGGCCGCCTGCCCCTTCGACGGCGACGATCCCCTTCCGCGTCCAGCCGTGCTCGTTGGATTCGTGCGCGAGATGGCGGCCGTCGCGGCCGCGATGGTCACCGGTCTCGTTCCCGGAGACGGACGCGTGGCGTCGTGGCAGCCGGGGGATCCCCTCCCGGTCCTCCTGGTCCACGGCTGGGGATCCCGCTCCACCGTCTTCCGCACGCTCCGGCGCCGCCTGCTGCGCGACGGATGGACCGCCGTCGTCGCAGCCCGCACGCCCGCGTTCCTCGCCGATCCCGACGCGGCGGCGTGTCGCGTCGGGGTCGCCATCGACGCGCTGCGCACGGCGACCGGCGCCCCGCACGTCGACGTCGTCGCCCACGGCCTCGGCGGGCTCGTCGCGCGGGCCGCAGTCCGCGATCGCGGTCGCGGGACGGCAGTCCGGCGGCTGGTGACGGTCGCGACGCCGCATCAGGGGACGACTGCCGGCTCCTGGCTCGCGCTCGATCCGCTCATCCGTGCGACCCGCCCGGACGCGGCCTGGCTCGCCGGGCTGACCGATGCGGACCCGGTGCCGGCCCTCGTCGACGTCGTCGCGCTCTACTCGCTCGACGATCCGTTCCTCGAGCCCCCCGACCTCGCCTACTACCCGCAGGCGTTCAACGTGGTGGTCCGCGGAGCGGCGCACCTCGCCCTCCTCGATGCGGCGCCGGTGTACGAGCTGCTGCGCGAGCACCTCGAGCCGGTGCGGGTGCCGGCGTGACCGTGGCGCCCATCGAGCGAGCCGTCGCCGACGGGCCGGTGCGCCTCGACACCTTCGTCCGCGGACGCTGGCCCGCACTCTCGCGCCGGCTCGTGCGCGCGCTCATCCACGACGGCGCCGTTCGCGTGAACGGCCGACGGGCGACGAAGGGGACCACCCTGTCGCCGGGGGACGAGGTCACGCTCGAGGCGCCGACGGACGTCGTTCCCGACGACTCGCGCGAGCTGACGCTGCGCCACGTCGACGACACGTTCGTGGTGATCGAGAAGCCGGGCGGGGTCGCCGGTCACGCCCTCGATCCGCGCCAGCGAGGAACCGTCGCCGGCTTCCTCGTGGCCCGCTTCCCCGAAACCGCGGCCATCGGCGACCGCCTCGGCGCCGGCCTGGTGCACCGGCTCGATACCGGCACCTCGGGGCTCCTCGTCGCCGCCCGGACGCGCCGGGAGCTGGACCGTGCTCCGCCGCGCGTTCCAGCGCGGCGAGGTCGCCAAGTCGTATCTGGCCGTGGTCAGTGGACCACCCTCCCCGAACACCCGCATCGATCTCGCCCTCGCCCACGATCCGCGCGACCGCCGCCGCATGATCCCGGCCACGGGTACGCTGCGCGCCTGGCCCGCGTGCACCGAGATCGCGGCGGTCGCGCCGGGGACGCGGCGCACGCTGGTGACGGCCCGGATGCGCACCGGCGTGACGCATCAGATTCGCGCCCACCTCGCCGCGATCGGCCATCCCGTGGTGGGCGACGCCCTCTACGGTGGACCGACGGCGCCGCTCCCGGTCGGCCGCCACGCGCTGCACGCGGCCGTTCTGGAGTTCGCCCATCCGCTGACGGGTGCACCCCTGCGGATCGAGAGCCCGCTGCCCGCGGACCTTGCCGCGCTGCTGGACTGATCCGGGCCGCGGACGGTCAGGCCGCGGCTTTGCCGCCCTTCCCGCCCCGCGGCTCCTTCGCCGTGGTGCAGGCCGAGCAGAGATTGTTCACGTTGTTCGGGTCTTCGACGAGGCCGTCGTCGATGTTGTGGCAGACCTTCCGGCACGAGGCGCAGATGAAGTAGATGCCCTCGATCGTCTTGTTGATGCGTTCACGATTGAGGATGCGCCCCTTCAGCTTCTCGATCCGGATGCCGAGGAGCTCTTCGTACTGCCGCTTGATCTTGCGCCGGCCGGCCTCGTCCTTCGGGAGCTCCTCTTCGGTATCGTCCCCGGAGTGCTCCTCGTCCTCGAACATCGAGAAGCCTTTGGCCGCCTTACCCTTGTCGCTCTTCCGCGCACGCGCCATGCGGGCCGGACCCTCCGTTCAGTGGGTTCGCTGCGTGTAACCGCAATTCTTCTCGCAGACCCAGAAGTGACCGCGGGGGCCGAAGCCGGTGAACATCACCACCCGGCTCTCCGCACCGCACGTCGGACACACATGCTTCCGCCCGGCGTCGCCACTCTTCTCCGCCGTCTTGGCCTTCTTCTCCGCCATGGAACCTCTCGACAACGGGGGCGAGCCGATCGAACGGCCCGCAGTAAAGTTCGTGATAACTACGGGCTGCATTCGAGTAAGTCAAGACCACCCATCGGCGTCGGGGCCCGGCCTTGAGGCACGCCGGGGCCCGTGGTACCGCTCCAGGCCCCATGCGTGTGCACCTGCGACCGCAACAGCGAACGGTCGAGCTCCCGGGCCGACGCACGGTGGCCCGGATGCTCTCCGAACTGGGCGTCCTGCCCGGTACGGCCATGGTCATCCGCGGCGACCTGCTCCTGACCGAGCACGACATGGTCGACGACGAGGACGAGATCGAGGTGCGCGCGGTGATCTCCGGAGGCGCCGCGTGAAGTGCACGCGCTGCCGCGTCCGCGCCGAGGTCCAGCTCCGCGCGCACAACGCCGGCTTCTGCCGGCCCTGCTTCATCTTCTTCTTCCGCCGGCAGGTCGAACGCGCGATCGAGAGCGAACGGATGATCGCCCGGGGCGAGCGCGTACTGGTGGCCGTCTCCGGCGGCAAGGACAGCCTCGCGCTGTGGGACGTCCTCGTCGACCTCGGCTACGACACCACCGGCCTCTACGTCGGGCTCGGCATCGGCGCCTACTCCGACCGCTCGCGAGAGAAGGCCGAGGCATTCGCCGCCGCCCGTCAGCTGCCGCTGCGGATCATCGCCCTGGCCGAGGTCGATGCCGGGCTCGCCGTGCCCGACGTCGCCGCCGTCACCCGTCGCGCGCCCTGCTCGGCGTGCGGGACGATGAAGCGTCACTACTTCGACACCGCAGCGCACGAGGGCGGCTTCGACGTGCTCGCCACCGGCCACAACCTCGACGACGAGGCGGCGCGCCTGCTCGGCAACGTCCTCCACTGGCAGCGGGACTACCTCGCGCGACAGCGCCCGGTCCTGCCCTCGACGCATCCCAAGTTCGTCCGCAAGGTGAAGCCGCTCTACCTGCTGGGCGAGTACGAGATCGGCCGTCTACGCCTTCATGCGCGGCATCGACTACGTCGTCGAGGAATGCCCCAACGCCGCCGGCGCGACGCAGCTCGTCTACAAGGACACGCTCAACCGACTCGAGCACGAGAGCCCGGGGACGAAGCAGCGCTTCGTGAAGGAGTTCCTCCGCACCGCTCAGCCCGCGTTCGCGGACGTGGACCAGCGCGAGCCGCAGGTCTGCACGGGCTGCGGGATGCCGGCGTACGGCGCGCGGTGTTCGTTCTGCAGCCTGGTGCGCGAGGTGGAAACGAAGCGCGCCGGGACGCGCGCCGCGGCCGACGCGTGACCGAGCGGTCCGACGCCGCCCTCGCCGGAGGGCCGGGCACGCTCCGCGACGGCGAGTCGATCGTGCTCGTCGACCGCAAGGAGCGCGTGTACCTGCGGCAGCTGCGCCAGGGACGGCAGATCAACGTGCGGGGTGGTGCGCTCGCCTGCGACGCGCTGATCGGCCTCCGCGAGGGCACCACCGTGCGAGACCCCGCGCGGGGAGTCCCTCCTCATGCTGCGGCCGACGTACGCCCAGCTGATCCCTCGTCTCCCGCGACAGGCACAGCCGATCTACCCGAAAGACGTGGGACCGATCCTCCTCTGGGGCGACATCGGTCCCGGCATGCACGTGGTCGAGGTGGGCACCGGGCCCGCCGCGCTCACCCTGGCCCTGCTGCGCGCCGTCGGTCCCGGCGGACGGGTGACCTCGTACGAGGCGCGCGAGGACTTCGCCGCGATGGCGCAAGCCAACGTCGCCCGCTTCCACGGGCCGACGCCGCACTGGACGATCACGGTCGCCGACGCGTTCGCGGGGATCGCCGAGCGCGACGTCGACCGCATGGTCGTCGACCTCGCCGAACCGTGGCGGCTCCTCGATCAGTGCGCCGCGGCGCTCCGCCCGGGTGGCGTCATCACCGGGTTCGTCCCGACGGCGCTCCAGGTGAAGCCGCTCGTCGACGCGCTGCGCGAGCACGAGGCGTTCGCCGCTCGTCGAGACGTTCGAGACGTTGCTGCGTCCCTGGCACGTCCAGGACCGGAGTCTCCGTCCCGAGCACCGCATGGTCGCCCACACAGGGTTCCTCGTCTTCGCTCGCCGCGTCGTGCCCGATGTACCGCGGAACGTTGACTCCTCGGAGACCGTGGTGTAGCCGTGCATCAGGTTCATCTCACGCCGGGACGTTGGTCACGATGACGAAGGCGGAGCTCCGCCAGAAGGTGTGGCAGGCACTCGAGCGTGGGAGTGCCGCACGGTTCCCCGGCACGACCGGCCGCGTCCCGAACTTCGCCGGCGCCGAGCAGGCGGCGCAGCTGCTGCGCGAGATGGCCGTCTGGCGGCGCGCCCTGGTGGTGAAGGTCAACCCCGACGCCCCGCAGCTGGCGGTTCGCCGCCTCGCGCTCGAGGAAGGCAAGATCGTCTACCTCGCGGTACCCCAGCTGCGCACCGAGAAGTGCTTCATCGAGATCGACCCGCAGCGCCTCGGCAAGCGCGCTCTGCTCGCCACGAGCCTCGTCGGAGCCTGTCGCTGGGGACGCGCGGTCTCGCCGCGCGAGATGCGTCCGGTCGATCTGGTCGTCTGCGGCTCGGTGGCCGTGGGGCGCGACGGGGCGCGCATCGGCAAGGGCGGTGGGTTCTGTGACCTCGAGTACGGGCTGCTGCGCGAGGAGGGCAAGGTCCGCGAGTCGACGCCGATCCTCACCACGGTGCACCCGCTGCAGATCGTCGGTGAGCGCGTCGCCATGCTGCCGCACGACCTGCCCGTCGATTTCCTGGTCACGCCGACCGAAGTCATCGCGACCCGCCCGGTACACCCGCGCCCGCGCGGCATCTACTGGGATCTCCTCCGCCCGCTCCGCATCAACGCGATCCCCCTGCTGCGCAAGCGTCTCAAGCGGGGATTGACGGGCGCCCCGACGCCGCGTCGCCTCTGACCCGTCGTCTCAGCCCAAGCCGACGCACGCCGCCAGCTCGGGAAGCGTCCGGATCACGTGCCGCGGGGGCTGATGTTCGGGCGGCGGACCACTGCCCCGGGCGTCGATCCACGCCGCGTCGACGCCAGCCGCATGCGCGCCGAGCACGTCTTCGCCGAACGTGTCGCCCACGAACAGCGCCCTATCCGCCGGCACCCCGAGCCCCGCGAGCGCCGTCCGCACGACGGCGGGATGCGGCTTGCGGAGTCCGATTGCTTCCGAGACGACGATCGTGTCGAAGGCGTCCAGCACCGCATGCCGGCGGAGGATCTCGTACGCCGTCGACGTGTCGTCGAAGTTGCTCACCAGGGCGACCCGGCAGCGGGCCCGCGCCGCATCCAGCAGCGCGCGGTGCGCGGGCGGCAGGACGGTCGTCTCCGCGATCCCCGCGAGGTGCGCGCGCGACAGCTGCACCGCGGCCTCGGCGCCCCGGCCACCATCCACGCCCACCGCCGACAGCGCGCGTCGGAAGCGCTCGCGCGACGGCAACTCGACGTGATCGCGTGTGCGGACGCGCGCCATCTCTCCGCTCACCGTGCGCAGCGCCTCGGCGAACTCGCGCAGCGTCACGTCCGGCGCCCACTCCCCGAGCAACGGTCCGAGTCCCGCGACCGTCGTGCGGACCCGACGGTCGCCGACCACGAGTTCCGGGAGCCGCGTCTCATCGACCAGGACCAGCGTCCCGAAGAGGTCGAAGAGGATGCCGCGATAGTCCGGCCCGGTCACTGGATCGAGGGTGTCCGCGCGGGCGACGGCAACGGGCGACGTCCGGCGAATCCCTCGCTGGTCGGATGCCAGAACGCGATCTCGGGTTCCCCGAACTGCCAGCAGAGATGGACGATCTCCCCCTCGCGCTCGGAGGGGAAATCGACCAGCCCGAGCTGGATGTCCTTCAGCTCGGCGCCGTCATCCTCGATCTCGTGCACGATCGAGTCGAGCTCCTCGATGAGCACGCGGCTCTCGGGACGGCGCCGCATCAGCTCCCCCGTCGAGAGACTCCCGTCCTCGACGCCCAGGCTGGCTGCGAGGTCGCGCATCGCCGCATGGAGCTCGAGCGCCCGCTGCTGCAGCCGGCCGACGAGCAAGGTGAGTCGCGGGACGAGGCGATTGGCCTCGGCCACCGTGAACAGCTTGCGGGGCGTCACGCAGAAGATGGTACCGGCTGGTTCCCGCGGTGTCGAGGCAACGACGCCTTGTCTGCCGGTGGGGGCTGCGTTAGAGGGGGGCCGATGGCGGAGGACGATCCTCAGGGCGCGGCCGGCGGCACGGCGGATCCCGACATCGCGCAGCGCTTTCTTGGCTTCGACGAGGACACGAGCGCGATCACCGTCCCCGCAGAGCTCTCGCTCCTTCCCCTGCGCGGCGTCGTCATCTTCCCGTCGGCCATCGTTCCGCTCCTGATCTCGCGTGGCGCGTCGCTGAAGCTCGTCGAGGACTGCCTCGCCGGCGACCGGACCCTCGGTCTCGTGTCGCAGAAGAATCCGGAGGACGAGAGCCCTGGACCCGACGCGCTGTACTCACGCGGCACGGCCGGACGGATTCTCAAGATGCTCAAGTACCCGGACGGCAGCATCCGTATTCTGGTCCAGGGTCTTCGGCGGATCGAGATCGTGCGGTTCACGCAAACGGAGCCGTACTTCAAGGCCGACGTCCGCCACCTCGAGGATCAACACGAGCCATCGAAGGACATGGATGCGCTCCAGGCGCACATGGTGAACCAGTTCGCCAAGTTCGTCTCGATGACGCCGTACCTGCCCGACGAGCTGCAGGTCGTCGTGATGAACATCAAGGATCCGGCCAAGGTCTCGGACCTGATCGCGTCGAATCTCAACGTGTCGGTCGAGGAGAAGCAGGAGCTGCTGTCGGCGCTCGACGTCCGCGTGCGGATGGAGCGCCTCGTCACGATCCTCAACCGGGAGATCGAGCTCCTCGAGCTCGGGCACAAGATCCAGTCGCAGGTCCAGTCCGAGCTCAACAAGAACCAGAAGGAGTTCTACCTCCGCCAGCAGATGAAGGCGATCCAGAAGGAGCTCGGCGAGGGCGACGGCAAGACCGCCGAGCTCGAGGAGCTGCGCGAGAAGCTCGACGCCGCAGGGCTTCCCGCCGAGGCACGGAAGGCGGCCGACCACGAGCTCGATCGCCTGCGCCTGATTCCCCCCGAGTCCGCCGAGCACACCGTCGTGCGGACGTATCTCGAATGGCTGGCGGCGTTGCCCTGGTCGGCGTCGACGGCGGACAACCTCGACCTCCATCATGCGCGGGCGGTGCTCGACGAAGACCATTTCGATCTCGAGAAGATCAAGGAACGCATCCTCGAGTACCTCGCCGTCCGGCGCCTGAAGCAGGACTCGAAGGGCCCGATCCTGTGCTTCGTCGGACCTCCGGGCGTGGGGAAGACGTCGCTCGGCCGCTCGATCGCACGCGCGATGGGGCGCAAGTTCGTGCGCCTGTCGCTCGGCGGGATCCGCGACGAGGCCGAGATCCGTGGTCATCGGCGCACGTACATCGGCTCGCTCCCCGGCCGCATCATCCAGAACCTGCGCACCGCCGGATCGAACAATCCGCTCTTCATCCTGGACGAGATCGACAAGCTCGGCATGGACTTCCGGGGCGACCCGGCGTCCGCCCTGCTCGAGGTCCTCGATCCGGAGCAGAACAACACGTTCCAGGATCACTACCTCGACGTCCCGTTCGACCTGAGCAAGGTCATGTTCGTCACCACCGCCAACGTCCTCGATCCCGTCCCGCCTCCACTCCGTGACCGCATGGAGGTGATCGAGCTCGCCGGCTACACGGAGGAAGAGAAGGTCGAGATCGCGCGGCGACATGTCATTCCCAAACAGCTCCGCGAGAATGGCCTCACCGATGCGAACCTCAGCTTCGACGACGCGGCCGTCGTGCAGATCATCCGCGCGTATACCCGCGAGGCGGGACTGCGGAACCTCGAACGCGAGATCGGTCACGTGTGTCGCAAGATCGCGCGGGCCATCACCGAGGGGCGCACCGATCCGGTCGTGTGTACCGTCGAACGCCTGCGGGAATACCTCGGCCCGGAGCGCTTCTTCTCCGAGGTCGCGGAGCGCACCGATGAGCCAGGCGTCGCGGTCGGCCTGGCCTGGACGCCGGCGGGGGGCGACATTCTGTTCATCGAGTCGACGCGCATGGCCGGCAAGCAGACGCTCACCCTCACCGGACACCTGGGCGAGGTCATGAAGGAGTCCGCCCAGGCCGCGCTCAGCTGGCTCCGCTCACGCGCCGACCGTCTCGGTGTCGCTCCCGACTTCTGGGAGCACATGGACATCCACATCCACGTCCCCGCAGGGGCCATTCCGAAGGACGGCCCGTCCGCAGGGGTGACCATGGCGACCTCGTTGACCTCGCTGCTCACGGGCCGCCCCGTACGACCGAACCTCGCCATGACCGGAGAGATCACACTGCGCGGGAAGGTGCTGCCGGTCGGGGGCATCAAGGAGAAGGTCCTCGCTGCCCGCCGGGCCGGCATCGACACGGTCATCCTCCCGCAGCGGAACGAGAAGGACCTCGAGGATGTCCCGGCGGACATCCGTCGCGAGATGCGATTCGTGTACGTGGAGACGATGGACCAGGTCATCGCCCACGCCCTGACCCCCGCCCCGGCCGATCGCGGTGCGCGCGCCGCCACCGCCTGAATGCCCGACCTGCGCAAGGACCCCGTGCTCGGGCGCTGGGTGATCATGACCACCGAGCGTGTGCGCCCGCTCTCGGACTTCCGTGGCCCCCGCGCGCTCCGGCGGCCGGCGCCCTGCGTGCTGTGCCCCGGCCACGAACAGGAGACCCCGCGCGAGGTCCTCGCCTATCGCGACGCCACCGGCGGCGCTCCGGACACCCCGGACTGGCGCGTGCGAGTCGTGCCCAACAAGTTCCCCGCGCTGCGCTCCGAGGGGGACCTCGAGCGCCGCGGTCACGGGCTCTACGACGTGATGAATGGCATCGGCGTGCACGAGATCATCGTCGAATCGCCCGAACACGACCGCGACCTGGGATCGTTGCCACTGTCGGCGGTCGAGGACGTGCTGCGCGCGTATCGCGATCGCATCATGGACCTGAAGCGCGACGGCCGCTTCCGCGCCGTCATGATCTTCAAGACCCACGGCCTCGCATCGGGCGCCGCGTTGGACCACCCGCACTCGCAGCTGCTCGCGACGCCGATCCTCCCCGCGGTCCTCGGTGAGGAGTTGCTGCAGGCGCGCGCGTACCACGACTACCGCGAGCGGTGCCTCCTCTGCGACATCCTGCAACAGGAGATCGACGACGGCACGCGCCTCGTGGAGGTCGGCGAGCACGTGGTCGCCTTCGCCCCGTTCGCGGCGAGGAACCCGTTCGAGACGTGGATCGCTCCGCGGCGTCACGCGGCCGCGTTCGAGAGCGTATGGGCGGCCGAGCAGCAGGACCTGGCCACCGTCCTCCGCAGCGTGCTCGGGCGGCTCTACCGGACGCTCGACGATCCTGCCTTCACCCTCCTGCTCCACAGCGCGCCCTTCGCCGAGGTCGAGAGCCCAGCCTTCCACTGGCATCTCGAGATCGTCCCGCACCTGCTGCCGACGAGCGGCTTCGAGGGGGCGAGCGGGTTTCCGGTGAACCCGATCCTGCCGGAGGACGCAGCCCGGTTCCTGCGCGAAGCGAAGGACTAGGCGTCGCCCAGGACGATCCCGAGAAGCGCCGCGGGATCGTCGACGAGACGCGGCGGCCCCGCGGCCCGGAGCCGTTCGGGGGCGAGCCCCCAGGTGACACCACAGAACGCCACCTGGCCCGCCGTCGCGGTCTGGAGATCGACCGGCGAATCGCCGATCAGGAGCATTCGCTCGCGGGGCACGCCGCCCGAGACCCGCAGTCGATCGAGACCCTCCGGGTCCGGCTTGCGCGACGACAGCGAGTCGCCACCGAGCACGTCACGAAAATGGGGCCGCAGGCCCAGGCCCTCCAGGATCGCCACGCTCATCGCCCGCGGTTTGTTCGTGAGGACGTCCATCACGATCCCCCGGGAGGCCAGGTCCACGAGCATCTCCGGGACGCCGGGATACGCCCGCGTCGCGTCGAGGAGATGCCGTTCGTAGTGCTCGAGGAAGCGCGGCAGGGCGATGTCGAGTTTGGATTCGCCACCGCGGTCTCCGAGCGCACGCGCGACGAGCGTCCGCGCGCCATCACCGACGTAGCCGAGGAGCGTCGTCGCCGGGAGCGCGTCGCGGCCGAGGGAGCGCAGGACGTGATTCACTGAGGCGGCGAGATCGGCGCCCGAGTCGATCAGCGTCCCGTCGAGGTCGAACACGACGTGGGCGAAGCGCACGCCGGGCGAGTGGATCAGGTCGAGAACGAGGACCCGCAGCCGCAGGTGTGTGCCGCCTTCGGGTTGAGGAACTTGAATCCCCCGCCCGAGAGGCTGCTCACATAGTCGATCTGCGTGCCTCGAAGGTGCTCGGCGCTCGTCGGGTCGACGACCACCCGGACGTCTCCGTATTCGAGCACCTGATCGTCGACCTCCGGCTGCTCGGTGAAATCGAGTTGATAGCTGAACCCCGAGCACCCTCCGCCCACGACCGACACCCGCAGGGGGTGGGCGGTGGGCAGGCCCTCCTTCGCGCGAATCTGCTTGACCATCTCGACCGCGCGCGGGGTGAGACTCACAACCGATTCCGGAGTGGCGGACACGTCGTCCATGCCGCGAAGGTATGGTTGACGCCGGCGTAAGTCAATGCAATGTCGGGACTTGCGCCTTCGGCGCATCGGGCGGCGTCGTCGTGCCGGATCTCCGGTTCGTGCGGTGTTGCCACCTTTTCTCCGCATCCCCGCACGCTGCACACCGCCGCCCATGGCATATCCGTTGCTTCGCAAGTCCTCGTCGCCGCTGCTGGTCTCGACGGCCGCACGGCCAACGCCATGACGCGCTCGTTCCCCCTGCATCGCCCCCGCGGCCTCCGGCGCGGCGCCCCGCTCGAGGCGTTCTCGCAGACCGAGAACATCATCGCGCTCTGTCGGGTGCTCCTGGCGGCGACGACCCTCGCGGTGGTGGTGGCAGACCCGCGACAGCCCTCCTTCCGTCCCTACCTCGGTCTCGTCGTTCTCGGCAGCTACGTCGGGTTCAGCCTCCTCGTCTTCCTCCTCGTCCGTTGGGGACACGTCCCGGCACGCCCCGCACGGGCCTGGCTCGTCGCCGCCGACATCGCGTGGATCGCCGCCATCACGCTCTTCACTGAGCGTGGCGCCACGCCCTTCTTCCTGCTGAACACGTTCGTCATCTGTAGCGTGAGCGTGCGCTGGGGGCTGCGTGCTTCGGCGCCGATTACCGTGCTGCTCGCGCTGCTCTACCCGGCCATCGTGTTCGCCGCCGGCCGCTGGATCGACGCGGAGGCCTTTCCCCTCGCCCGCGCCCACTGGTTCCGCCCGATCTATCTCCTCGCCCTTGGCTACCTGATCGGGTACCTGGGCGAACACGAGCGTCGCTCGAAGCAGAAGCTCCGCTTCATGCTCGACCTGACGACGGCGTTCCGGCGCCATCGCGCACCCGGATGGAGCATCGCCCGGTTGATGCGCTGGGCGCTCGCCTATTTCGGCGCCCAACGGGGTGTGCTGGTGCTGCGCGACCCGGAGAGCGGGAAGTACTTCACGTGGGAGATGCGGCGGGCCGATGGTAACCTGCGGCTCGGGCTCCGGATCACCGAGACGGATCCCTTCCCGATGCCGTTCGCCGAGCCCGCCGAGGGGTTCCTTGCGAACGATCTCGCCCCCGGACACGCAACCGCCCTCTGCTACGACGTGGTGAGCGGTGCCATGCAGCGCCGGACCATCCCCGCGGATGCGGCCCTCCCGGCGGCGGACGCCACCCAGGCGATCCTGATGGCCCCGGTCCTCCTGCAGCGTCAGCTCCGCGGTCGGGCGCTGCTGGTGCGCGAGCACGGGGCCAAGTTCACGCGCGACGATCTCGAGTTCCTGATGCTGCTCGTCGGCCAGGCCAGCGCGGGCGTCGAAAACGTCCGGCTGCAGCAGAAGGCCGAGGAGGTCGCCGTGCTCGAGGAGCGCGGGCGCATCGCGCGCGACCTGCACGACGGCTTCATCCAGTCGCTCGCGGGCATCGATCTGCGTGTCGAGGCCTGCAAGCTCCTCCTGCAGCGCGACGCGACGCGTGTCCCACGCGAGCTGGAGGAGCTGCACCAGGCGGTCGACCGCGGCTATCGTGAGGTGCGCCACTACCTCACCGTGCTCCGCGGTACCGGCTCGCAGGCCCACGATCTCTGCGCGACGCTGGATCACCTGGCGGCGGAGTTCTCGCTCCGCGAGCGCCTGCGCGTCCACCTCGCACGACCGCCGGCGAACCCGGGTCTGCCGGCCGCCACGTCGTACGAGGTCACCCAGATCGTCCGCGAGGCGCTGCGCAACGCCGTGCGCCACGGGCGGGCGACCCAGGCGGTGGTGAAGATCGCCACCGGGCCGTCGCACCTCTACGTGGTCGTCCGCGACAACGGCTGCGGATTCAAGGCCGGCAACGGATCGATCGATGCAGACGGGTTCGTCGCGCCGACGGCCGCACCCTGGTCCATACGAGAGCGCGCCGCCGCCGTCGGCGCATCGCTGCGCATCTGGAGTCGACCCGGACGCGGCGTCGAGATCTCCCTGATGCTGCCCGTGATCGCCGGCCGCGGCCAGCGAGGGCTCGAACGCAGGAGGCAAGCATGACGTTCTCGTCGCGCCCTGTACGCGTGGTGATCGTGGATGATCACACCCTCTTCCGCGAGGGCCTGAAGACGATCCTCCAGATGGAGGATGACATCGAGGTCGTCGCCGACGCCGAGAGCGCCGAGGATGTCGTCGAGCTGGTGTGGCAGACGCGGCCGGACGTCCTCCTGCTCGACATCCGCATGCCGCAGGGCAACGGGCTGGACGCGGTTCCCGCCGTGCTCCGGATCAGCACCGGAACCCAGGTGCTGGTACTCACGGCCTGCGACGAGAAGGAGGAGCACGTTCGCGCCTTCAAGCTGGGGGCCAAGGGTGTCATCCTCAAGGACTCGGCGCGCCAGACCCTCATGCAGGCGATCCGCACGGTCTGCCGCGGCGAGATGTGGATGGATCCGCGGATGAGCGGCGTCCTGGTCGAGGAACTGGCCCGCATGGGAGCGGATGGCGACACGCCCTCGATCCGCAGTGAGAGTGGCCTCACCGAGCGCGAGCTCGAGATCGTCCGCCTCGTCGCGTCCGGCAACAAGAACAAGGAGGTCGGCGCGCTCCTCGCGATCAGCGAGCGGACGGTGAAGACCCACCTCACCAACATCTTCCAGAAGCTCGGCGTGCGGGATCGCGTCGGTCTGGTGATGTACGCGCTCCGGCACGGCCTGGCGTCGGGCGCCGCCTGATCTAGCCCGGACAGTCGCAGTCCGGACGCGCCGTGGTGACGCGAAGCGCGTCGTCGATCTCGACGGTGACGGTGCCGCAGACGTCGGTCCGAAGGACGCAGGCCGCCACGGACCGCCAGCGCGCTTCGACCTCCGGCACCGGTAGGCCGTAGCGATTGTCTCCGCCGACGGAGATCACGGCGATCGCCGGCCGCGTCGCGGCGACGAAGGGCGGCGTGCTCGAGGTCGCGCTGCCGTGATGCGCGACCTTCACCACGGCGGCGTGCAGCGGCTCGGGCCGCGCGAGGATGGCGCCCTCCGCGTCCCGCTCGACGTCTCCGGTGAGCAACACGTGCGACCCGCCCGCGTCGAGACGAAGCGTCAGCGAGGACTCGTTCAGATCGGCCCCGGGCCAGCCGAGCGGAGGATGCAGCACGGTCGCCGGCGGCACGACGTCCCCCGCATGCAGGACGCGCATCCGGGTGCCGCTCGCCGCCAGGGCCTCGGTCAGGCGGTCCCAGTCCCGACCGTGGCCAGGCACACCCGTCCACCAGAACTCCCGCGGGCGATGGTGGATCACCAGGTAGGTCAGACCGCCCGAATGGTCGGGGTGCGCGTGCGTCATGATCAGGGCATCGAGGCGAAGTATCTTCCGCGTCCAGAGGAACGGACCGACGATCGCCGCGCCGGTGTCGAAGTCGGTCCCGGGCATGCCGCCGGCGTCGATCACCCACACCCGTCCGCCCGGCAGCTCGATGACTGTCGCGTCGCCCTGCCCGACGTCGAGGAAGCTCACCCGCGTCCGCGCGTCGAACCACCGTATACGCACCCACCACGTCACATCGACGAGCAGTCCGACCAGCGCCAGCAGCAGGACGATGCGTCCCACCCGACGCCCGAGCCACGGCAATGCACCGATCGCCGCGTACAGAAGTGCGAGCTCCCCCAGGCTCGGGATCGGCACGTCCATCGCCGCCCACGGCTGTCGGGCGATGGCGGTGACGAACGAGATCCCGGGACCCACCGCGAGTCCGGCCAGCTTGAAACATGCCGCCGCGACGAGCGGCGACACGGGCTCGGCGACCGCCCCCAGCAGGCCGAGGCCCACGACCACCGATCCGAACAGCGGAATGACGACGGGGTTCGCCACCAGTCCCGCGGCGGAGACCTGGTGGAAGTGGAACGCCGTCAGCGGCGTCGTCGCCAGGATCGCCACCGGCGATGCCACCAGCGCCGCCGTCACCCGCGCACGGCGGTCGCTCCCGCGCACGACCGCGCGCACCCCGACGACGATTCCGAGAACGGACAGGAAGGACAGCTGGAACGACACGTCGAGCGGCGCGGTCGGCGAGACGAGCGTCAGCACCAGCGCGGCCAGGGCGAGCGTCCGCAGCACGTCGGCCCGCCGCCCGAGGAGTGCCGCCACGACGCCCGCCAGCACCATGATCGCCGCCCGCGCCGTCGCAATGCCCATCCCGGCGAGTCCGGCGTAGAGCACCACCGGCGGCACGGTGCACAGCGCCGCCAGCAGCCGTATGTCGGTCCAGAGCAGCACGACCTCGCTGCGTCCGAGGAGCCAGCGGGCGAGCAGCGCGACGACGGCCGCCACCATCCCGACGTGCAGCCCCGAGATCGACAGCACGTGGACGACACCCGCCCGGCTGAACGCGTCGCGCAGCGCCGGCGCCACCTCCCGCTCCTCGCCCACCACCAGCGCCTGGACCACGCCTCGCGCGGGCGGCTCCACCGCCGCCGCGATCGCCGACGTCACCCGCGTGCGCCACCGTTCGATCCGCGCGCGGATGCCCCGGGAGACTCCCGGGAGCCGTTCGATGGTCCCGGGATCCCAGACGAACGCGCTGACGACGATCGCCTGGCGCGCGAGGTGGGCTTCGGCGTCGAACGCCCCGGGGGTCGCGAACCGGCGGGGCCGTCGCAGCGTCGTCCA
>CAVVBN010000009.1:0-7257 GCA_963746505.1 uncultured delta proteobacterium | reverse complement strand
GGCCTGCTCGCGCTTGCCGGTGGCGATGTCGGCGCCGTCGTGAATGAGACCGACGAGCTCGGGCAGGCGCTCGGGCGCGTAGCTGCACTCGGCGTCGACGGTGCACACGACCGGCGAGGTCGCGTGCGCGAAGCCGGTGCGGAGCGCGGCGCCGATGCCCATCGGCGTGGGGTGACGGAGCACGCGCAACCAGGGGCGCGTCCCGACCGCCGCGAGCAGCTCGCTGAAGGTGTCGTCGCTGCTACCGTCATCGACGACGAGGACCTCCCAACCCTGTCCGCATCCACCCTGCACGCGCCGCAGCCGCCGCAGCAACGCGGGCAGCTCCGCCGCCTGATTGCGGAACGGGACGACGACGCTGACGGGCGCTTCCACGGACAGCATGATCGGCTCAGTACGCGCCGCGTCCGCTGAGGACCGCGGGGATCGTACGCGCCAGGATCTTCATGTCCAGACCGAGCGACCAGTTGTCGATGTAGGCCATGTCGGTGCGGATCCACTCGTCGAAATCGGGCTCGCGACCTTCGATCTGCCACAGGCAGGTGATGCCCGGCTTGACGCTGAACCGGCGCCGGTGCGCGGGAACGTCCATCCGCGCGACGTCGCGCAGCGGCAGCGGCCGCGGCCCCACCAGGCTCATGTCGCCCTTCAGCACGTTGATCAGCTGCGGCAGCTCGTCGAGGCTGGTGCGACGGATGAAGCGGCCGACGCGCGTCACGCGCGGGTCACGCTTGATCTTGAACACCGGTCCGTTGGCCTCGTTCAGGTGCTCGAACCGCGACTGCAGGCGCTCCGCATCCTGGACCATCGTCCGGAACTTGAAGAACGGAAACTGCCGTGCCCCGAGGCCCACGCGACGCTGCACGAAGAACACCGGCCCGCGCGAGTCGAGCTTGATGGCGATGGCGACCAGCGCGAAGAGCGGCGCCAGGACGATCATCGCCCCCATCGAGACGACGATGTCGATCATCCGCTTCACCGCGAGGAGCGGCGAATCCGGCGGCCCGGTGAAGACGGTGATGACCGGGTGGCCGTCGATCTCGTCGACCTGCGCCTTGGCCAGGATCAGGTCCATGATGCTGGAGACCACGCGCACCGTGATGCCGCGCTCTTCGCACAGGGGAACCACCGCGCGAATCGCCGGCTGCCCGGCATCCAGCGGAACCGCGAGAAAGACCTCGTCGAGGGTCCGCGTCGCCAGCAGCTCTTCCAGGCGATACACGATCTGCGCCGAGCTGAGCGCGCCCTTGGCCCCCAGGTCGCCGGTCTCGATGACCTCGACGATGTGGTACCCGAGGTCGGCGCGGCGGGCGAGCCGGCCTGCCATCTCCAGGGCGTCCTCGTCGTGGCCGATCACGACGACGTGCCGGATGTTGTGGCCGTGCCGGCGCATTGCCCGCGCGAGCAGGCGGAACACTCGCCGTTCGACCACCAGACCGACGAACGCCAGGAGCGCGAAGTTCACCAGGAAGGTCGCCGAGGAGAACCCGAGGTCGAGCGGCTTCGACGCGAGGAAGAGCGGGACCGTGGCGACCAGGACGGCGAGAAGCAGATCGCGCCACTCGCGCGAGAGCGGGGTGAGCCGGTGCGAGTGGTAGAAGCCGGAACCGACCAGCACCAGGTGCCAGTAGACCAGGTACCCGACCATGAAGAGGACGTTCCGCACCTCGATCCGTGCGGAGAGGACGTCGTACCAGCCCTCGCCCGAGAGGGAGAGGAGGACGCTGCCGACGAACGCGGCGACGACGACTGCGAGGTCGGCGAGTTTGAGTACGGTGAGGGCGGCTGCACGTCGTGGATTTGTCATTCAGTCTCCGTGGACCCGAATCTCATGAATTGACCGATATGTACGGACGAAGAAGGCGCGGAACCTGGTTGCGCACGCGATTCATCACCGCCCCCACCACGTGCACCCCGGTACGCTCGAGCTGCTCGTGCGCCTCGGCGATCGCCCCGCGCGCCGTGACCTGCGATTCGACGACGAGGACGACGCCGTCGCAGAGACGTCCGATGAGCGTGGCATCGGCCGAGCGCAGCAGCGGCGGCGCATCGACGAGGACGTAGTCGTAGGTGCTGTGCTGGACGTCGAGCCACGAGGCGAACTCCGGCGAGCTGAGGAGCCGCTCCTTGTCCGGCGCCGATGCGGGGCTCTGCACGACGGTCAGCTTGCCCTCGCCCCAGATGGTGCCCGAGAGCGCACGGCGCCGGGCGACGGCCTCGGAAAGGTCGGCTTCGCTCGCCGCGGCCGTCGGCCGCTCGACTCCCGGCTGATCGGCGTCGACCAGAAGGACGTTCAGCCCCGAGCTGGCGAGCATCTCGGCGAACTGCAGCACCACCTGCGAGCAGCCCTCGCCGCCCGTGCAGCCCGCGAACACCAGCGACTTGAGCGGCTTCGCGCGGCCGACGACCAGCAGCTTCTCGCGCATCGCGCGGTACTCGCTGGGCATCTCGCCGGGCGCGAGGCGGCGCACCGGCGCCACGGCACGCACGGGCCGCTCCGGCATCGGCACCGCTGGCTGGCTGGTGGCCCGACGGTTCAGCGAATCGAAATAGGCGCTCATCGGTCCACCCCACCCTGCGGCCGGCCGGGTGACGGCAGGCGGAGCAAATCGCCTGCCATGATGACGTTGATGTCCTTCACCTGCGGATTGAGTCGTCGAACCTCGGCGAACATCACCTCGACCTCTTCCCTCGTCATGTTGGTCCCGTACATGGAGCGCATGATGCGTGACAGGCTGGCACCCTGTGGCACGGTGACTGCGAACGGACCGTCACCCTCCCCGAGCACCGGCGCCGCCCGTTGGGCGATCTCCGGCGCCAGCGCGGGAGCGGGTGGTGTGGCCTGCGCCGCTGCAGGTGCCGGCGGGACCGCCGGCGGGTCGGCGCTCGGCGTCGGCGGAGCCGGTGCTGGCGTCTCGGCCCGCGCCTCGGGGACGGGAACGGCCGCGGCGAGCTGCGACGGCTCCTCGACCGGCTCTGCGGCCCGCACGTCGTGCGGTGGCTCCTCCGCTGGCGGCGCCGGCGGTTCGACTGCGGCGACCCGTGGCGCGACGGCCGGCGGTGCCGGCGCCGCGTGCTCGGCGGTCGACCGGCCACGTCCCAGCGTGAACGCAGCCAGAGCGGCCGCGACAGCGGCGGCAGCGGCCCATTGCCACGACGCCGGCATGCCGAGCCGCATCCGCTGCAGGGCCGGGCGACGCCCCGGACCGGGCCGGCGCTCGTCCATCTCGGCGATGGCCTCGCGCGCGATCCGCGCGGTCACCTGGTGCTCACCACGGCCGTACGCGAACAGCAGCGCGTTGTGGCAGAGGATGTTCGCCCGCCGCGGGATCCCGGCGGCGCGACGCACGATGTGGTTCACCGCCCACGGATCGAAGAGATCGGCGAGCTTGCCACCGGCGCACTGGAGACGGTGCTCGATGTAGCGTTCCATCTCGACGTTCGAGAGCGGATTGATCACCGCACGGACCCCGACGCGCTCCCGGAGCTGCCGGAGCTGCGGCTCGCGCAACCGGTCCTGTAGCTCGGGCTGTCCGACCAGCACGATCTGCACGAGCTTGCGGGTGTACGTTTCGAAGTTCGACAGCAGCCGTAGCTCCTCGAACGCCTCGTCGTCGAGATCGTGCGCCTCGTCGATCACCAGCGCGACCGTCTTGCCCTCGTCGGCGCGCTTGAGCAGATGCGCGTTCAGGACCGCGAGCATCTCACCCTTCGAGCGGCCCGGCGCGTCGAGGTGGAGATCGCGCAGGATGGCCCCCAGGAGGTCCTGGAACGACTGCGCCGTGTAGGCGATGTACGCCGCTTCGACTTCCGGTCCGACCTGGCTGAGCAGACTGTAGAGCAGCGTCGTCTTGCCGGTGCCGACCTCGCCGACGAGCGTGCAGAACCCGCGACCCGCGAGCAGCCCGTACTGCACCGCGGCGAGCGCCTCCCGGTGTTCCGGGCTGAGATAGAGGTAGGCCGGATCGGGAGTCAGGGCGAAGGGTTCGTCGGTCAGACGGAAATGTGAGGCGTACATCGTGCGCTCAGGAGCGATCCGGGATCGCGGCGAGGACCTCCATTCGACCGTAGCGACGGACCTCCGCCGCGGACTTGAGGGTGGCGTCGAACTGGTCGCGGGCGAACGCCGCGCCGATCGCGACGGCGAGACCGCCGAACATGGCGAAGAAGAAGATGCGGCCCTTCTTGGGACTGAAGGGCTCCATCGGCACCGTGGCCGGCTCGACGATCGTCAGCCGCATGATCTTGCTCTGCTCGAGCGCGTTCGAGAGGCGCGACTGCTCCGCCGTGCGGACGTAGGAGAGATAGGACTCCTCGTCGACCTTCACCTGGCGCTCGAGCCGGGCGACGTCGAAGCTCTGGGCGTCGAGCATCTCGGCCTGCTTGCGATAGACGTCCCGCTGCTGCGCGAGGGCCTCTTCCTTGCCCTTCAGCGCGGCCAGCGACGCGCGGGCGCTCACCAGGTCGGTGGCGCCGGACGCCCCACCCTCGTTCGAGGTGGTGATCGTGTCGTACCCGGCGAGCGCGGATCGCAGCCGTGCGATCTGCTGGTCGATGTCGCGGACCTTTTCGCTCTCCGGCCGGTAGCGCCCGAGCAGCTCGGCCCGCTTCGCCTCCAGCTCCAGCAGCTGGGGCGTCGCGATCCGGCCGCGCTTGGCGGCATTCGCCTGCAGCGACTCGAGGTAGACGACGCGCTGCTCGAGCTCCGCGCGCGAGATGTTGGTGCGGGAGAGCTCGCCGCTGAACTCGTTCAGCCGCTCGTGGATCTCGGACTGCTGCCCCTGCAGCGCGCCGGCCTTCTCGCGCGCCGCGCGGAGCGCGTTCTCGGAATCGATGAGCTTCTTCTGGAGCAGCTGGCTCTGCTTGACGAAGAAGTCCTCGGCCTCCTGCACCTGCTGCAGCTGCGCGTGGCGCTCGACGTAGGCGTGGGTGAGCCGGTCGATGAACTCCCTCGCCCACCCGGGATCGGTGCTGGCGAGTCCGACCTCGATCAGGTTCGACTGGCCGACGCGACCGGTGCCGAGCCCCTCGAGGACGTTCATCGCCTCCCAGTAGTGCGGGCTGTTGGGCTCGACCTCGTCGAGGTTGTGCATGCTTCTATAGGCGTTCCGCAGCGCCCGGTACGGCGTGCGGAGCACATAGAGGAGCGTCGACTCGGTCTCCGGCACGGCCGTGGGGTCGGGCGGTGGCTCCATGCTCTCCAGCACCTGCTCGACCAGCTCGCGGCTGCGCAGCACCTCGGTCTGGGAGGCGATCTCGGAATCGCTGACGGAGCTGGTGCGCACGATCTCGGTCGGCCGGTCCGACGACGTCGAGATCTGCGCGCGGTCGGTGGTGAGAAGGATCCTCGCCGAGGCACGGTACTCCGGCGGGATCACGAAGATGCCGACGATCGCGGTCGCGAGGATGCCGGCATAGACCGCGACGATGAGCTTCCAGCGGCGGACGACCACCAGCAGGAGCTCCTTCAACGTCGCGATCAGATTCTGCTCGTCCATGGCCATGTGTCGTACGTTCCTAGAAGACGGGGATCGAGATCGGGATCGTGGGTATGTTGTTCGTGATGTACTGCTTCATGAAGAGGTTGACGTCGGCGATCTTGCTGCGCGGGACGTAGACGATGTCGCCCGGCAGCAGCTCGACGTCGGACTCCGGATTGTGGCCACGCAGCACCTCGTCGAGGTGCATGCGGTACCCCTTGTACTGGTCGTCTTCCTTCCGGATGAGAATCGCATTGTCGAGCATCGCTTCGTCTCTGAAGCCCCCGGCGAGTGCGATCGCCTGGAGCGCGGTCAATCCGCTCACATAATAGTGGGCACTGGGACTCGCGACCATCCCCTCAACGAAGACTTGTCCACCAAAATTCTTGATGATGACCGTGACGCGCGGATTCGAGAGCTCGCCGGAGTACTGCTCGGAGAGGTACTTGCCCAGCTCATCTGGCTTTTTCCCGGCCGCTTCGACGTCGCCCAGTGGCGCGATCGAAATCATCCCATCGTTGCGAACGGGAACGGCTTCGACGTCCAGCTCTGGCGTCTTGTAGAAGCGGATCGCCAGCTGGTCGCCGACCCGGATCCGGTACGGCGGCGTCGGCTCCTTGGCCGCCATGCCTGCAGTCGGACGCGGGTATCGGTTGTACGTGCTGTTGCAGGCCGTCAGGCCCATCAGCAGCGCGCACGGAAGCCACACCCCCACCCCACCAAGTCGCCTCTCGCCCGTCATGCCCGGTGCCCTGCTCCTTTCTCCTGCACGGCCGCCAAACCCGTGCGACGCACGGTCCCGGCGGACACCGTAGTGGCACAATGCAGCAAAGCGCATGCCCGACGTCCCGCCGGTCGCCTGCCGGGTCTCACCCGGCCGGAAACTCGTGCCCCGGTGGCGTTCACTGCAGGAATGCATGGTCGGAGGTGGCGCGTCACGCGAGTCGAACCCAGCCGCGTGCCGTGCCGTTGACGGCACAGTCGCCATGCTGCCCAGGTCGCAAAGCGCGTAGGTCGCTCCAGGTCACAAAGACGACAGCAGACGGAGGATCGCGAGTCCTGCTCCATCCTCCCCCACGGCCTCCACCACCTGGCGGTCCCGCACCGCCTCCTTCCCCTGAGCGCTCGGCACGCCGGGAGCCACATCTCCCCTGCTGCACGCCGAAGCATTGAAATACGCTTGCCCTTCTGGCCCTGTCAAGGCGATCCGCCCCGCTAGAAGGGTAGCCGGCTCCGGATCCTGTCCGCTGCCCATTCGCCCCCGAATCCCCTGTTGGCGGGATGGCAGCGGTGCAAACGCCCCGGTGCAAACTCCATGGCACTGGGTGCTTTTTCCTTGCGAGGGGAAAAACGCCCGTGGCATACCGCCGCGCAGCCCACGCCGTCTCCCCCGAGGAGGATCCGCCATGCCCGCCGCACGCCCCTTCGCCTTCGCCCTCGCCTTCGCCATCACTGCCGCACCCGCGGCGCATGCCGTCACCGACATCCAGCATCTCGGGATCCTGTCAGAAGAGGATCAACTCCGAGGGGGCGAAGTTCGCGCAGAAGGTCATCAAGTCGACGCTCAAGTGCACGACGGAGATCGACGACTGCCTCATCAACTGCGAGGCGGGCGTGTGGGGACCGTGCGATTCCGATGACGCGGGCTCGAACGGGCAGTTCGCTCTCTGCCTCAGTCAGGCCCAGGTCGTCTGCGACGCGGAGTCGGCGAAGAACGTCCTGTGGGAGACCCAGAAGCAGGATCGCATCCGTACCGCCTGCGGCGAGCCCAACGTCG
>CAVVBN010000008.1:0-14182 GCA_963746505.1 uncultured delta proteobacterium | reverse complement strand
GCCCCGGTAGTGGCGCCTCGCCGACGCGACGGCACCACGTCGAGCGCATGCTCGCGCGCGCGGCACTGCTCGTGAGCAGTTTCCGGGAGTCGGCCGACGCCTTCTGCCGCGCGTCTGCCCAGGCCACGTCCCCTGCCGACGGCGCCTCCGACCTGGCGTTCGCCGGCTACGCCTACGTGTGGGCCCATGCATACGACGACGCCGAGCGCGCCATCGGCCAGGCGCTCGAGCAGGCGCGCGCCCACGGCTTGGGCGGCGCCGAGGCGGTCGCCATCGGGACGCAGGGCTTCCTCGCCGGCATCCGAGGCGACGGCCAGACCTTCGAGCAGCGCTGCGTCGAGGCCCTCGCGATCGCAAGCCGCGTCGACGACGATCACGCGCTGGCGTTGGTGCTCGTGCTCCTCGCCGAGGGGGCGGAATGGCGGGGGGACTACCGCCTGACGCTGGAACGCTGCGAGCAGGCACTGGCCGCGGGGCGCACGGCCCGCATGGCGGACGTGGTGGTGATCGCGCAGTGGTTCCACGGCAAGGCGACCTGCTGCATCGGGGACTACGGGCGTGCCATCGCCGACATGCAGGAGTCGCTCGAGCTCTGCGACCGCATCGGCGACCGCGCATGCAAGACGCGCCTCCTGAACACGCTCGGGTGGTGCTTCGCCGAGGTGGGCGCCCATGCGCGGGCGCGCGAATACAACCGGCGGGCCGCGGCGATCGCGAGCGACATCGGCGACCCCGAGATCGTGGCGAATGCGGACATCAATCTCGCCGCAAACGCACTCGCGCTGGGCGACGTCGACCTCGCCGCGGCCACGCTGGAGCCCTTCCGCGTCACGCTGGGGTCGCCAGGCGACCCGTGGATGCGCTGGCGGTACGGCCTCCACGTGCTCGACGGACTGGGCAACGTCGCCCTCGCGCGCCGCGACCCGGAGAGTGCATTGCGGCACGCCGACGAGGCGCTCGCGGGCGCCCGCCGCCACGGCGCGCAGAAGCTGGAGGCGCGCGCGCTCGCGCTCCGCGGTCGCGCGCTGCTCGAGATCGGCCGCCGGCCCGACGCTCAGACCGCGCTCCGCGAGGCCATCGCGATCGCCCAACGGATCGGCTACCCGCCGGTGCGCTGGCGCGCGCTCGGGTTTCTCGCCGAAGTGGCACGGCGCGACGGCCGTCGCGATGACGCAGCCGCGCACACCGCCCACGCCCAGCAGATCGTCGATGCGCTGCTCGCTTCGCTCCCCGACGCCGAGCTGCGCGCGCTGCTCGCTGCGTCCGCCCGCCCGGCTATCTGAGCGGCAGCTGGCGGCCCTCGCGGTCGGCGCGCTCGATCTCCTCGACGGTGTAGGAATCGGGACCGCCGTCGATGAAGTCGCGCACCCGGACTCCCGGGACCTCGGGACGCTTCTGGATGCTGTAGAACTTCATGTACTCGACCACCGCGCCCTCCACCTCCGGCATCGACCGCCGCGGCGCGCCCGCGGGCCGGTCGCGTACGAGGTCGCGCTCGTAGCTGGTGTATATCCATGCGGCCCACGCGAGATCGATCTCGCCGGTCGCCACACGCGAGGACACGGTGGTGATCAGGTCGAACAGCTCGGGCACCAGGGCGTCCGGCGGCGGTGGCATCAGCAGCAGCTTGTGCGTGCGCGCGACCTGCTCGCGGCGGCGGGTGAGGTCACCCGTCGCTTCCTCGCGGGCGGCGATCCGCGCGAGCCACCACCGTGCGCCGATGCCGATCAGCCGGCTCTGCCAGTGCCAGGCTGCGGCGCCGGCGATCGCGAGTGCGATCAGGCCCCCGACCACGATCGTCCGCCGTCGTGTCACTAGAGCCCTCGCGCGCGCGCGAGGCGATCCATGTGCTCGGCGGGCGTGCCGAGCAGCGCCTCGCCCGCCTTCGCACGATTGGAATAAAGATGCAGGGGGTACTCCGTCACGAACCCCATGCCCCCGTGCAGCTGGTGCGCGGTGAGCGTCGCGGCGACGAACCGGCTCGTCGTCCACGCGTGTGCGATCGCGACCGCGCGCGCCGCGGGCAGACCGCGGGCGAGCCGCCACGCCGCCTGTCGCACGAGGGCGCGGCTCGCCTCCAGGCCCGTCGCCATGTCGGCGCACTGGTGCTGCACCGCCTGGAACGCGCCGATGGGCCGCCCGAACTGCACCCGGCCCTTCACGTATTCGACGGTGAGCTCGAGGACGCGGGCGAAGCCGCCCAGCAGCTCCGCGTCGAGGAGCACGATCTCGCGCTCGCGCGCCACGTCGACGAGTCCGGCGACCGCGGCCCCCTCGAGGAGCGTCGCCTCCACCGCTGCGTCGGCGAAGCGCACGCGCGCGATCGACTCGCCGGCCCAGATGGGCAACGGCGTCACTTCGACGCCCGGCGCGTCGCGGGCGACGGCGGCGAGCCAGGTGCCGCCGGCGACGACGAGCAGGTCCGCTTCGCCGCCGCAGACGACGAACGGGACCTCGCCGCGGAGCCGCCCGTCCGCGAGCACCACGTCGCCGCGGACGAGCGCGGCGCTGCGGCCGCGGAGCACCTCCGCCCGGTCCGCCGCCCCCAACAGGAGACCCGCGGCCACCGTCGTGCGCAGCAGCGATGGCACCAGCGCGCGGCCGCATTCCTCGAACAGGAGCGCGATATCCTCGAGGTCGGCACCGAGGCCGCCGACCGCGGCTGGCAGGCCGTACGCCGGCCACCCCGCCTCCTGCAGCGCGCGCCACAGCGTCGCCGGACACCGTCCGCCGTCGCGCTGCCACGCGCGAGCGGCCTCGGGCGACGCGTGGCGCGACAGGAGGACGCGTGCCTCCTGCTGCACCAGCCGTTGCTCGTCGCTCAGCGAGAAGTCCATGACGATCAGGCGCGCGGCAGGCCGAGCCCGTGCTGGGCGATGATCGTCCGCTGGATCTCGTTGGCGCCGCCGCCGAAGCGCCACACCGGCGACGCCCGGTACATGCGCTCGAGGCGCCCCGGGAACAGACCGCGCAGGCCGAGCAGCCGGAGCCCCGTCGCGCAGACCTTCTGCCGCAGCTCGCTCGCCATCACCTTGACCATCGACGCCTCGCGCACCGGGACGCGTCCCTGGTCGACGGTCCACGCGTTCAGCCAGCCGAGGAGCTGCGCCGCTTCCAGCTCCATCTCGAGCTCGGCGAGCGCCAGCCGAGCGCCGGGCTCCCGCGCCGCGTCGCCCAGGGAGACGACCAGGTCGTCGAACAGGCGCCGCGGCCCCCCGACGGAGCCCATCGACACGCGCTCGAAGTCGAGCGCCATGGTGATGTACTCCCAGCCGCGCCCCAGCTCCCCGACCAGGTTGGCGCGCGGCACGCGCACGCCGTCGAAGAACACCTGGTAGGTCGGAAACCCGCCCCAGGTCCCCATCGACTGGATCGTGATGCCCGGCGCGTCGAGCGGGACGATGAAGAGCGAGATGCCGCGATGCCGCTCCGCCTGAGGATCGGTCCGACAGGCGAGCCACTCGTGGGTGGCGAGCGCGGCGCCGGTGTTCCATACCTTCTGCCCCGTGATGACGAACGCGTCGCCGTCGACGACGGCGCGCGTGTCGAGCGCCGCCAGGTCGCTGCCCGCCCCGGGCTCCGAGTAGCCGATGGCGAAGTCGACCTCGCCGCGCAGGATGCGCGGCAACCACTCGCGACGCATGGCCTCCGAGCCGACGCGCAGGATGGTCGGCGCGACCGACGTGACCGTCAGGTGCAGCGACGGCGCGAAGGCGTACTCCAGCTCCTCGATGAAGAGATACTGGTCGCAGGCCGAACGGCCGAGACCGCCCAGCTCGGTCGGCCAGGCGATGCCCCACCAGCCCTTGGCGCCGAGCGCGCGGATGAACGTGCGCGCCAGCGGTCCGCGCCCCTCGGTCTCCGCGGTCGCCAGCTCCGCCTCGAGCGCCGGCGTCATGTGCGCGGCGATGAAGGCCCGCACCTCGTCGCGCCAGGCGCGCTGCGCGGCCGTCAGCTCGAAGCGCATCCGGTAACTGTACCCGACATCCCGGTGGGCGCACTAGCGGTCGCCCGTCCGACGGGACGGGCGCGACTGCTACGCGACGCCGAGCTTCCTGACGATCTTCTTCTTGCCGGCGTTCACGTCGCGCAGGTAGACGATGCCCTCGTCGGCGATGTCGTCGCCGACCATGCGGTCGCCCTCGGCCGTGAGCTCGTCCATGCTCACCCAGACACCGTACTGCGCCCGCGTGCGGTCGGTGATGATGCCGGCCTTCAGCAACGTCTTGATGAGGGTGCGGAAGATGTTGCTGCCCCGCTGCATGAACTCCTTCCGCTTCTCCTCGACCCGCGCCTCGATCACCGCGTCGCGGACGTACTCCCAGGTGAGACCGAACTGCGGGTACATGTGCCGCTTCTGGTACGGGTTCACCAGGTTGAAGAGCAGCGTGTTGAAGCACTCGAGCGCCCAGTCCTCGACCGCGTCGTGCTCCTCGGCCGGCAGGTTGGGCATCGTCGCGTGCGCCCAGATCTTGCCGAACTTGTGGTGGAACGCCTCGTCGGTCATCACCAGCTGACAGACGCGGCGGAGCAGCGGGTCGTTCGACAACTGATACATGGTCGTGAAGGCGCCCATCGCGAGGCCCTCGACCAGCATCTGCATGCCGACGATCTTCTTGTAGACGACCGGCGTGCGCACCAGGTCGCCGAGCATCGTCCCGAGGGTGTCGCCGACCGGGAACGGCGGCTGCCCGAAGCGCGCCTCCATGTAGCGCGAGAACGCGTTCACGTGCCGCGCCTCCTCGCGCACCTGGTTGGCGGCGTACTCCTGCGCGCCCGGGTCGAGGAAGATGTCGCACAGGCTCGCCGACAGGCTCAGCGCCCCCTGCTCGCCGTGGAGGATGTTCGACAGGCTCCAGCGCGAGCTCTGGTCGACGAAGGCGCGGCGCTGGTCGGTGTCGAGTTTGTCCCACACCGCCGTCCCGCTCTCCATCACGAACCACTCCGGCATGATCGTCGCGTCCGGTCGCGGGGCACTGTAGTCGACGTAGTCGCGGTCGTCGGGATTCCAGAAATGTTCGTCCGTGCGCGCGATGATGTCGTCGAAGTCGGACGATCGGCGCGCGTAGCGCTCGGGCTCGACCATCGCGTCGAAGTCGTCGGGGGCGACGGCCTGGTAGGCCGGATGGGTGACCATGTTCCGGTCGTGACCCCACGGCCCCGCAGAGTCAAGCCGACTCGGGAATCGGCTTGACCGGCGCAAGGACGGTGCGGTTCACTGCATCCATGCTGGATCTCGTGATTCGCGGTGGACGGGTCGTCGACGGCACCGGGTTGCCCGCATACACCGCCGACGTCGGCGTGCGAGCAGGGAGGATCGTCAAGATCGGCCGGATCACCGAGGATGCCGTCCGCACCATCGACGCGGACGGGCTCACCCTCACGCCGGGCTTCATCGACGTCCACACCCACTACGACGTGCAGCTCGACTGGGACCCGCTCGCCACGCCGTCCTGCTGGCATGGGACGACCACCGTGCTCACCGGCAACTGCGGCTTCACCCTCGCCCCGTCCAAGCCCGAGGACGTCGACTGGCTCGCGGGCATGCTCAGCCGTGTCGAGGGCATGTCGCGCGCGGCGCTGCGCGAGGGGCTGCGCTTCCGCGGCGGCAGCTTCGCCGACTACTGGCGCCGCTTCGACGGCCGCATCGGCGTCAACGTCGGCAGCTACGTCGGCCACTGCGCGGTGCGCCGCTGGGTGATGGGCGACGCGGCGTCCGAACGACGCGCCACCGCCGCGGAGATCGCGGCGATGCAGGAGCTCGTCCGCCAGGCGATGCGTGAGGGCGCGGTCGGCTTCTCCACCTCGCAGCTGAGCATCCACGTCGGCGAGGACGGGCGCGAGGTGCCCAGCAACCACGCCGACCACGACGAGATCCGCGCGTTGGCGTCCGTGCTCTCGGAGTTCGAGCGCGGCGCGATCGAGATCATCCCGCGCAGCGCCGCCGCCGGCTACGACGACGCGGACCGCCAGCTGCTCCTCGACCTCTATCGCCTGTCCGGCCGCCCCGTCGAGCTGAACGTCCTCCTGCCGACGCCGGGGAACCCGATGTCCTGGCAGCACACCCTCGCCTTCGTCCACGAGGCGGTCGCGGGCGGCGTACGCCTCCATCCGCAGTTCACGACCAGCGGCACCGGCCTGCACATGAGGCTCGCGGACACCTTCGTCCTGGACGAGATGCCCGAGTGGCGCACGGTGCTGCTGCTGCCGGAGCCCGAGCGCTCCCGCCGTCTGCGCGACCCGGCGCTGCGCGCACGCCTAGCCGAGGAGTGGGACGCGCCCGGACGCGTCGCCGCATTCCCCATGCAGCTGCTCGAGGTCGAGGCGGTCCGCGACGACCGCAATGCCGCGTGGATAGGGCGGAGCGTCGTCGAGCTTGCCGAGGAGCGCGGCTGCCCGCTCATCGACGCGTTCCTCGACTGCTCGCTCGCCGAGGACCTTCAGACGCAGTGGCAGACGCGGCTCACCGACGTGGCGCACGCGTTCATCCGCCACGTGGCGTGCGCCGGGATCGCCGATCCGGTGGCGATGGCGGGGTCGAGCGACGGAGGCGCGCATCTCGCGTCGTTCGTCGCCGCCGACTACACGACGCGGCTGCTCACCGAGTTCGTGCCCGATCCGCTCACCTTCGAGCAGGCCGTGTGGCGGCTGACCGGCATGCCAGCGACCGTCCACGGCATCGCCGACCGCGGCTTCGTCCGCGAGGGCGCCTGGGCCGACCTGCTGCTGATCGATCGCGGCCGCCTCCGCGCCGGGCAGCCGCGCCTGGCCTGCGACTTCCCGGCCGCGACCGAACGATACGTCGTCGACGCCCAGGGCTACGTGGCGATGGTCGTCAACGGCGAGGTGCTGCTCGAGAACGGGCGCCACACGGGCGTCCTCCCCGGCCACGTGCTGCGCGGCGCCTGAACCGTGCGCCGGCTCACTGGCAACGGCACGCGAACAGACCGAGCGGGTCGACGCCGCAGCTCGTCCCGGTCGGGCAGGCGCCGCCGCACGTCGGCGCGCCGACGCTGAGGCACGGCGTCGAGCCCGCGGGAATGCACCCGCACGTGAACGACAGCGTCGTGTCGTCCACATAGAGGGTCGAACACACCTTGCCCGACGGGCAGGTGCCGCCGCAGAGCGGCCCGCTGGAGATGGATCCCCCAGTGTCCTCGCACGGCGTGGCGTCGACGGGGAGACAGGCGCAGTTGCCGCTGGGCGGCAGGAAGGCGGTCGCCCAGCAGCTGGTGCCGCTCGGGCAGGTGCCGCCACACGCGGGATAGCTCGACCCGCCGCAGAGCGCGATGGTCGTCGTCGTCGTCGAGGTCGTCGGCGTGAGCGCCGCGGCGACTCCGGAGACGTCGCCGTTCACCTGGGCAGCCATCGTCGTGGCATCGCCGTTCGTCGGACAGGCCCCTGCCCCCTTCGCCTCCGCCTTCGCCCACGCCGCGGCGAACTTGGCATCGCACCGGCCGACGTCCGGCATGGTCCCGGCCCTGAGAGCCTTCGCCCGCGCCTTCAGCAAACAGGCGTCGTACAGCCCGGCGCGGCGCATCTTGTCCGCCTTGCAGACGGTCGCGGGGTCGGCCCCGTGCGCCACCCCGGCGGCGAGCAGCAGGCCCGCAATCAACCCTCGACCGACCATGGGTCCCTCCTACCGCGGCCCCGATGGAGCCGCCAGAGCAATCTTCCGCGCGGGAGACACCTCGGGTGCGGCGACGCGTGCACAGCGGGCTAGCTCGGTGGGTGCGCACGGGCCACGGGGGTGTACGCCGACTCGATCGTGCTCCGTCCGCTGCTCGAGGAGTGGCAGCGGCTTGCCTGGGGCTCCGGGGGGCTAGCCGAGCGCCCCCGATACGACCAGGGCCGTGATGCGGTCCTCGTCGTAGCCGAGCACATCGGCGAGGACCGCCTGTGTATCGCGACCGAGGGTCGGCACCACACCGTCGACGCGCGCGGGTGTCCGCGAGAGACGGAGCCGCGTCGACTCAGCCACCGCCGGAACGCCCTCGGGGTGGCTCAGGGTGATGAAGTGCCCCCGATGCCGCAGTTGCGGATCGTCGCACAGGTCCGGGCTGGTCTGGACCGGGCTGGCGGGGACGCCGTGCTGCTGCAGCAACGCCGCGATCTCGGTGGCAACGCGGTCCCGCGTCCAGGACGTCACGGCGGCGTCGAGCGCATCGGCGGCGGCGTGGCGCGCCGCAGGTGTCGCGAAGCGTGGGTCGGCGCCGAGGTCCGGACGGTTCATCGCCGCGCACAGGCCGCGCCACTCGACGTCGTCCGCGACTGTGATCGCCACCCATCGATCCTCGCCGGAGGCTGGATAGACGCCATGCGGCGACGCAACCCGATCGTCGTTCCCGGCACGGGTCGAGGCACGGCCGTTCACGTGGTGGTCGAGGATCGCCGGCGCGAGGAAGTGCAACGACGCCTCCGCCTGCGCCAGGTCGATGTACTGTCCCTCGCCCGTGCGGCGCCGGTGCTCGAGCGCAGCCAGGATCGCCGCCGCGCAGTACTTCGGGGAGACGTAGTCGGTATAGGCGCCGAACGGACCGGCGGGTGCACGATCGGGCCAGCCGCACAGCTCATAGAAGCCGGTGATCGCGCCGGCGAGGTTTCCGAAGCCGGCGAACGTCGCGAGCGGCCCCGTCTGTCCCATCAGGCACGTGCTGAGCATGATCACGTCGGACCGCACGGCGCGCAGGGCCTCGTAGTCGAGTCCGAGGCGACGCAGCACCTGTGGCGTGAACGACTCGGTCACGACGTCGGCCCACCGCACCAGATCGAGCATCACGGCACGGCCCTCGGCCGAGCCGAGGTCGAGCGTCACCATGCGCTTCCCGGCGTTCATCGAGTGGAACAGCGCCGAGTACTCGCCGCCGGGCGGAAGCGCGCTGAAGGGCGGCATGGTGCGGCAGACGTCGACGCGACGGGGGGACTCGACGCGCACGACCGTGGCGCCGTAGTCGGCCAGCATGCGGGTCGACGCCGGGCCGGCGACCGCCCACATGAGGTCGAGGACACGGACGTCGGCGAGCGCACCAGCCGTCGCTCCGGTCCCCCGGGCGTCCGCCCGGCTCGCCTCGCGCTCCTGCACCTCGAGCCCCGCCAGAATCTCCGGACCGTGCTCCCCGATCGTCGGCGCGCGACGGCGGTAGCGAATCGGACTGCGCGAGAACTTCGCGAAGGGACCGACGTGGCGGACGGCGCGGGAACCTCCCGGCGCGTCGTGGGTCTGGAAGTACTCCCGATGGGCGAGCTGCTCGCTGGCCGCGACCTCCGGAACGGTGGCGACGGGCGCGATCAGGAGGTCGCGTTCGAGCGCGGCCGCGAGCAGCTCTGCCTTGGTGCGCGCCGCCGTGAAGGCCGCGACCACCTCCTTCACGCGCTCGTACTCTTCGAACGATTCCTGGCCCGTCAACAGCAGCTCGAAGTAGGTGAGCCAGTCCTTGTCGCGCGTGGCGGCGTCGCACCCGCCCTGCTCGTGGATGTACTCCATCAGGCGCCGCGTCGCCGCACCGATGGCCGAGCCGAAGAGGAAGGTGATCGATACGAACCCGTCACGCGCCGGATAGACGAGGCGCGATTGCAGCGGCCCCATCCGGACCCCACCCGAACAGCGCTGCACGGGCATGAACCCCACCGCATGCGCCAGGATGGTCGACTGAGTGGCCAGGGTCACCGACTGCTGCGCCGACACGTCGACATGCTGGCCGCGACCGGAACGGATCCGCTCGTGGTGCGCGATGAGCGCGCCGACGGCGGCATCGGCGGCGGCGTGGAGCCACGCCTGTGGTGCAGTGATCCGTACCGGCGGACGATCCTGGTCGCCGGTGATGGCCAGCGCGCCACCGGCAGCGAGCAACACCAGGTCGCTCGCGGCGTCGTGCGCCTTCGGGCCGTCGCCGCCGAAGGCGGAGATCGACACGTACACCAGCGCCGGATTCACGCTCCGGAGGTCACCGTAACCGAGGCCCCGGCGGTCGAGCGCGCCGGGGCCGGCGGATTCGATCAGGAAGTCGGCCGTCGCGGCGAGGCGCCGCAGGGTCGCCTTCCCCTCGGGGGTGTCGATGTCCAGGACGAGGCTCCGCTTGTTCCGCGCGTAGGCCCACCAGTAGAGCGAGCCTTCCGGATCCGGAACGCCACCGCGGAACGGCCCGAGCCGTCGCGCGGGGAATCCGCCCGGCGGCTCGATCTGGATCACATCCGCGCCGAGGTCGGCGAGCATCTGCCCGCAGAGCAGGCCCCGGTCGTCCGTGAGGTCGAGGACACGGTACGGGCTCAGCATGCCCGCGGCTCTACGGGAGGGCCGCGGTGAGGGTCAAGCCGTCAACCCCCCAACGCTGCGATGCGCTCCGCGAGACGGAAGATCGACAGCGGTGCCGATCCCTCGGCCTTGTTGTTGACGATCACGTAGGCGGGCCGCCCCGCGGCCGCCGCGTCCGCGCACAGGCGCGCGATCGCATCGCGCGCGCCGGGATCTTCGTCCACGAGTCGGTCGAACGGGGCGTAGCGCCGTCGCGCGGACTCGTAGTCGAGATGGCGCGGCAACATCCATCGCACGACGGTGGCGGGCGGCGCGGCCGAACCGAGCAGACCGGCCTGCGTGTCGAGGTCCGGCATGCTGGGGTGGGCGGAGAGACAGTGGACGGCGCCCGCGTCGGCGAGTGCGGCGAGGTACCGCGGACCGAACACCCGCGGCGTGCGGAGCTCGACCGCATAGAGCGGCCCGCGCGGCAGTGCGCGCAGGAAGGCGTGGACCCGCTGCGCGAAGCCGGCCGCGCCGCCGAGCGCAGCGGCGTCCTGGGGCGGCAGCTGGAAGAGGATCGGTCCGAGCGCCACCCCGAGGCCGTCGACCGCCGGCGCGACCACCTGCTCGGCGGCGTACGCCGCGTCGAGGAATCGCGGATTGGGCTGACCCGCCTGCGCCCCGTAGCGCTCGTGCCGCGGGAATCGCGCCGTCGTACACACCTCGTGCGCCTTCACCAGGAAGCGGAATCCGTCGGGTACCGCCCGGGCGTAGGCGGCGAAGGCTCCGGCGGTGAGTGGCGCATAGAACGTGCGGTCGATCCCCACCGCGCGCAGGAGGGGATGGCGGGCATAGGCGGCAAGACCATCGCGCGCAAGGCGCGCGGGGGTCGTCGCGGCGCCGTAGACGATCCCTGCCCAGCCCGGGAACGACCACGACGACGTGCCCAGCCGGACGCTCGCTGGAACGCGCGCCGCGATCGCGAGGAGCGGCTCCGGTACGCGGACCGCAGCGACGCCCCGCCCGGTGGCCGGTGGCGCCGCCGCACCCACGAAGAGGTCGAGCTGGCCGCCGCGCCGATCGCGCATCATGCCCGGCAGGCAACCAAGAACCGCCCGCCGAGGCAAGCGCGCGCCGAGGGTCAGCGCTGCTTGAGCATCTCGAGCGACGCCGCCAGTCGCTCGACCGTCGCGTCGACGAAGCTCGCGATCCGCTCGAGCTCGAGCGCCGTCTCCGTCCGGCCGCGCCGGCGCCAGTAACGCGCGTCCTCGCGCATGCTGACCACACGCCGCCGGAGCTGTCGCACACTACGCTGCCGTTCGAACGCCACCGCCGCACGGTCGCGTTCACCGAAGTCGCCTCCCGGCACCTCAGACGATCCCGACGCGCAACGCGTAGCCCGTGAGCTCCCGGCGGCGACGCACGCCCACCTTCTGGAAGACGTTGTAGATGTGCTTCTTGACCGTGTTCACGCTGATCTGCAGCTGGCGCGCGACTTCCTCGTTGCGCATGCCGCAGACGACCGCGCGGATGATCTCGCGCTCGCGGTCGCTGACGACGTCATCGATCAGACAAGGGGCCTGCTCGTCGATACTCATGGTCTCTCCTCCCGTGCGGCGCTGTCTCGGCCGGCATTTCCGGCGCGTTCCCATTACGAGAGGGACTCTTTGCATCCGCCGTGCCTCCCCGACGACGCATTGCATCCATCGAAGCCACGTGCGTCTTCGGCCGCTGGATGGTGCCCGGACCCATCCCGGCCCGAGTCATTCTGATACGCGGGTCAGAATGTGCGGAAATCGCCTGCGCCGCCGGTCGAAATTGCCGATCGCAGTCCATCGGCACAGCGAATGCACATGACATGCTGCGTGACGGATTGCCGCGGGATATCGACAACCCAACCAATCCCTTCCGCGACTCTCGCGGTGAACCCGATCACCCGGAGCGGCGACGCGTGACGCTGGCAGACATCGCAATCAGCTTCATGACCGTCGCGATCGTCATCGTGGCGATCGACTTCCAAGGAACCACGCGTCGCCGCCCGGGTCCCCAACCGGCTCGCCTCACGCCTCCCACCCCAACGGGCCGGAGCGGCAAACCCACCGCTCCGGCCCGTGTCCATGGCGGGGACGATTGACCGTCATGGGCACGGCGGGCTACGCGGCCGTCCATGCGCTCCATCTGGATCCCGAAGGCCGGTCCGCCCGAGGTGCTGGAGCTGCGCGAGTCGCCCGATCCGTCGTGCGGTAGCGGCGCGGTCAAGGTGCGCGTGCGCGCGTCGGGCGTCAACTTCGCGGACGTCTCCGCGCGCCTCGGATTCTACCCCGACGCGCCACCCTTTCCGTGCGTCGTCGGCTACGAGGTCGCCGGCACGGTGGAGGAGGTCGGCCCGGGCGTCGAGACGGGCATCGTCCCCGGCCAGCGGGTGGTCGCGCTCACGCGCTTCGGCGGCTACGCGGACGTGGTCGTCGTGCCTGCGGCGCAGGTGTTCCCGCTGCCCGATCGCCTGAGCTTCGAGCAGGGCGCCGCGGTACCGGTCAACTATCTCACGGCCGTGCTGATGCTGCGGCACTTCGGGAACGTGAAGGCGGGGGAACGGGTGCTCGTCCACGCCGCGGCGGGCGGCGTGGGGATGGCCGCCATCCAGCTCTGCCGCATCGCCGGCGCGGAGGTCATCGGGACGGCCTCGGCCGCCAAACATGCGGTGCTGAAGGAAGCCGGCGTGGCGCATGCCATCGACTACCGGACACAGGACTTCGAGGCGGAGGTGCGGCGCATCACCGGCGGCCGCGGCGTCGACATCGTGCTCGATGCCACCGGCGCCTTCCGCAAGAGCTATCGATGCCTGGGACCGCTCGGTCGCCTCGTCTGCTTCGGGCTCTCGCAGGCGGCGACGGGCATGAAGCCCAACCGCCTGGGGGCGCTGCGCGCCGTGATCCGCCTGCCCTGGTTCCACCCGATCAAGCTCATGAACGACAACCGCGCCGTGATCGGCGTCAACCTGGGCCACCTCTGGGACCGCATCGAGATGCTCCGACGCGAGATGCTCGGGCTGCTCGCGGACTGCGAGGCGGGCCGGCTCCGCCCGGTCGTGAGCCGGACCTTCCCGCTCGCGGAGGCGGCGGCGGCGCACCGCTTCATCCAGGAGCGGCAGAACGTCGGCAAGGTCCTGCTGACGGCCTAGGTCACTCGAAGCGGACCGAGGCGAGGATGGCCCCGAGCGCCGGCTCGCTGCGTGCGAAGTTGCCGGCGGGCGCGCCCAGGAGCAGCGTGATCATCGACTCGCGATCGCCGACCCGGCGCACGCCGATCCAGGCGATGCGCTCGGCGCGGTCCGACGTCCAGGCAACGCCTGTGACGGTTCCCAGGGCGCGGACGGCATAGCCATCGATCTCGCCACTCGCGAGCTGCTCCGCCGCCGAGCGGAGATGAACCGCCAGCAGTGCCTCCGGCGCCAGGCCGAGATCGACGGGCATCACGGTCACGACGACATACGGTGCGGGACGGCCACGCTCCCGCAGATCGAGCTCACGGTCGTTCGAGGTCCGCACCTGCCAGGTTCCGGGCACGGTGAGCCAGAGGCGCTGCGCCGCCCAGTACGTCTCGCGCCATCCGCCCGCAGGAGCCTCGCCGACGCGGAGCGCGCGTCCGCCTTCGCGCGCGACGTCGCCCGGCAGTGCGGCGATCGGCCCCTCGTCGGCTGGATGGCCGGCGGGGCCCAGACCGTGTACCGCGACGATGGACGCGACGACGCTCGCGACCGCGACCCATCCGAGTGCCAGCATCCCGAGCGTGTGCCCGACCGAGGAGTCCCCAGGACGGCCGGGCCACCAGGACGCGCGCAGTCGGCGTAAGCGGCGCTGTCACGGCACACCGTCCGTCGTAGCAGATGTGGCCCGGGCAGCGCGATCGCGAAGCGGTGCACCGCGAGGTCGACGCGATGAAGCCCGC
>CAVVBN010000007.1:0-11803 GCA_963746505.1 uncultured delta proteobacterium | reverse complement strand
ACGCTCGCGTGTCGGGAGCAGATGCCACCAGCCGAGCGCGTCGAGGGCGATCGGGATGAGGTGGAAGACCGCGACGACGACGAGTCCGCTGCTGCCGGCCGTCGCGAGCGCGGCGCCGATCTCGGCGACGCCATGATACGCGAGCAGCGCGCCGAGCAGGACGATCCCGATGATGAGGCCCGCGTGGCGGGTCACGGCGAGCTGTCGACCGGCGCTCGACGCGGGTGACGCCTCGACCGGGGGATCGACGCGCAGGGCGGGATGAGGTTGCGCCAACCCGATCGTCGCTACGGTTCCATGGCGAGCGTGTCAAGGCGTCAGCGGGATCGTCAGCGTGACGAACACCGCCTGCCCCTGCGGCCGGTGCGGGCGGCGACCGGCGATACCGGGGTCGAATCCCTTGCCAGACCGGCGGCGATCTGAGAGACGACGACGATCCGACTGCTGCGAGGGGGGGCCACGATGATGCGATCGACGGTTGCAGCGGCAGCGTCGTTCCTGACCGTCACCATGATGATGCCTGCCGGCGCCTGGGCCGCGGCGTCCGCCGGCTGTGCGCCGATCGTGGCGGTGCTCGACGAGAGCGGCGGCAGTCTCAGCGCCGACGAGGTCGCGAAGAAGACCAACACCGACGTCGAGACGGTACGCAACTGCACCGACGAGTGGCGGAAGGCCAGGGCGGGCGCGAAGGCGCCGGCGGGAGCGGCCGCAGGTGCCAAGGCGGCGCCATCGGGCTGTGCACCGATCATTGCGGTCCTCGATCAGGGCGGCGGCGGTCTCAGCGCCGACGAGATCGCGAAGAAGACCAACACCGACGTCGAAACCGTCCGCAGCTGCACGGACCAGTGGCGGAAGACCATGGGAGGCGCGCACTGATGCCACGACCGAGCGTGACCGTGGTCGTCGCGGCGCTGGCGCTGGTCGGCGCGGCGTGCAGCCGGCAGCCCTCGGCCTCGCGCGCCGTCGCCGACCGCTTCATGGAGCTCTACTACGGCCAGGCGAACGTCGCCGAGGCGGTGAAGCTGTGTAGCGGCGCGGCCCGCACCAGGCTCGAGGGCGAGCTGCAGGCGATCCAGGGGGTGAAGCCCGACTCCGACGCGAACAAGCCGCGGATCACGTTCGATCTCACCGGGAGCACGGCGCCAAGCGCGACGCAGGCGACCTATCACTACCGCGTGACGGCGCACACGGCCGACGTGGGCCCGGTGGCGACCACCCTCACCCTGGCCGAGGACGGTGGGCAGTGGCACGTCACCTCCGTGAACGAAGCCGAGGGACCACCCACCTGAGCGTCATTCCGCAGCGGCGGCGGTCGGGCGGAGCGGCAGCGTCGGCGGTCCCGGGGCTGCGGCGCCGCGTGTGACCCCTGCGGCCGCGCACAGCTCCGCGAACGACGTCCTCGATCGCGCTCACGAAGTCGGGCAGGTCGGGCACGAGATCCCAGTCGGCGGTGAAGCCCCAGCAGAGCGTCCGGCGTAGCTGAAGAGGACGATGCCGAGCGCCGAGGTAGTCGGTGAGCGGCACCGCGCCGTAGTTGTCGAGCATGCGGGCGCCGAGGAGGTAGAGCGGCACCTGCGGCCCGGGCACGTTGGTCACGACCAGATTGAACGGCAGCGCGCGCATCACCATGCGCGAGCCGAGCGAGAGCAGCGTCGACGGCGTCCACGCCGCCGCCTGCGTGAGCAGCTCGGCGCCGAGCGCCTGCTTCGACTCCTTGAGACGCGCGGTCGTCCTCGCGGATGCGCTCGAGGCGCGCGGCGCGGATCGCGCTCGGCGATCGGCAGGTCGATGATCCATGCCGACACGCGGTTGCCGAGCGTGCCCGCGCTCGCCGCTGGCGCGCACGCTCACCGGCGCCATCACGCGGAAGTCGAGGTCGTCGACGCTGCACGCGCGCGCTCCTCGAGGAAGCGCTGCACGCGCGCCGGCGACCGTCGTCAGCACGACGTCGTTCAGCGAGCCGCCGAGCCGTTCTGTCGACGGCTTTCACGTCGGCGACGCCCATCGCGAACCAGTCGAAGCGCCGATGCGGCCCGATCGGCTTGTTGAGCGGCGTGTCGGAGCAGCGCCGGAGCCCGAGCGCTCAGCGTGTCGCGCGACGCCCGCAGCATGGCGCGGACGTCCGAGCGTGGATCGCCGACCTCGGCGATGACGCTCCGGAACCCGGCCACCGTCTCGAACGGGATGCGCAGCGCGTCGCACGAGCTCCGTCTGGACGAGCTGCCACCAGCTCGGGCATCGGCCGCGGAACCCAGCGAGCGGGCGGCATCGATCGTCTCCGTCGGCGTCGGCGTGAGCAGCACCTCCAGGAGATCGACGCTCGACATGCCGTCGATCATGCAGTGGTGGACCTTGGTGATCATCGCGAAATGGTCACCGCCGCTCGAGTCCCTCGACGATCCACATCTCCCAGAGCGGCTTCGAGCGATCGAGCTGCTGCGACATGATGCGTCCGGCCAGGCGCTTCAGCTGGCGGTCGTCACCGGGGCGCGGCAGGCTCGTGTGGCGGACGTGGAAATCGATGTTGAAGTGCTGGTCGTCCACCCACGCCGGGTGACCGTCGATCGGCAGGTGGTGCAGCACCTGGCGATAGCGCGGGATGCGATGCAGCCGCGAGGCGACGTAGGAGCGGATGCGCTCGATGTCGACGCCACCCTCGGGGGTGCCGAGCGGCCCCGCCTCGTAGGTGGCGGTGCCGCCGATGTGCATGTGCATCGTCGGGCTCTCGGCGATGAGGAACGAGTTGTCCAGAAAGCCCAGTCGCTCGTATGGCAGCCCCATGCCCTCCGCCTACACCCGGCGTCAGAAGGCTGTAAAGACGGTCGCTCAGCCGCGTAGCGCCGCGCCCGCCGGGGACGCCTCGTCGCCCTCGGGGCGCAGGATCGAATCGACGGCGGCGATCACGGCGTCGGGTGCGATCCCATGCTCGTCGTAGAGCACGCGGTGGCGCGCCCCGCGGGGACGATAGCGGAGCGAGGCCTCCGATCGCAGGAGCGCGACCGTCGGGACCCCGAGCGCCACTGCGAGATGCATCGGCCCCGTGTCGGCCGTGACGACGAGCGCGAAGCGAGCGAGGAGGGCGGCGAAGTCGCGCAGGGGGAGCGGGAGAATGATCGTGACCCCCTCCGGCATGCTCTGGCGGAGCGTGCCGACGAGGTCCCGCTCCTCGGGGCCGACGAGGAGCGCCACGTGGGCGGCGCGCTGGCGAAGTCTGACCACGGTCTCGACGAGGTGATCCATCGGAAGGCGTTTGTTCCCGCGCCCTCCCACCAGAATGCCGACGACCGCCTTCGTATCGGGAAGCCCGAACGCCTCCCACTGCCGGGTCGCCTGGAGGCGTTCTCCCTCGCTGAGTACGACCTTCATGTCCCGGGTCACGGGAGGGATGCCGATGTCCTCCAGGACGCCGAGGAGGAGGTCGATCTTGTGGTGGTCTCCCGTTCGGCGCGGGACGAGGACGTTGAACGCGGCGCGATATCGACTGGAGGCCGCCGCCACGCGGTAGCGCCCTCCAGAGAGGCCGCACAGCACGGCGCCGAGGAAGCTTCCACCCCGGGCACAGTCTACGACGAGATCGTAACGCGCGTGACGGATCTGGCGAGCCAGCCGCAGGAGGGACCACGGACGCGCCAGGGTGCCGCGCGAGAGGCGCAGGACGCCATCGACGTCGGGATGGTGGCGCAGCAGGACCTCGTGCAGTTCGGTGCCGAGCACGTCCACTCGTGCGGCGGGCAGGGCGCGTCGTACCGCCGCCAGCGCGGGCGTGACGAGCAGGAGATTACCCATCCGAAAGTTCGCCCGCACGAACAGGACCCGCCGGATGCTCGAGAGGTCCAGGCTCGGGACGTCGACGGCCCCCCGGTTCCTGGACAGCAGGGTACCGAAGACCAGGCGCTTCAGACGGCGCTCGATCCGCTTGGAGAGCTCGCTCAATCACACCGGGCCCCCCCGCCCGGGGACCGAAGTATAGCCGAATCGTGAACCCGTCGTGAAACCGTCGGGCGGGCCCCAGCCCTAGGCCTGCGCCGCGACGCGTTCGATGGCGACCCGCCGGCGGTCGAACTCCTCGCCCACCTGCTCGTCGTGGGACGCGACCGCCTCGAGGTCCGCGTCGGCGAAGCCCAGCACGCCCATGTCGGCATAGGCGCGCTGGATGCGCGGCCCCCAGAGCCCGATCTCCTTCATCGTCGGGACGATGCGGGTGAACAGACTCGTGCGGAAGATCGCCATCAGCTCCGAGCGGCCCATGTGGTCCGTGCAGGCGGCGACCGGCAGTCCCAGCGTCTCCCACACGTCCTCGGCGAGGAAGCGGTCGCGCAGCAGGTAGCAGCCCTCGACCGCGAACTCCTCGCGCTCGTCGCGCTCCTTCTGTGTGAGGTGCGGATAGTAGTCGCGCAGCGCCAGCCGACCGAAGGCGACGTGCCGCGCCTCGTCCTGCATGACGTAGGCGTTGACCGAGGCGGCGAGCGGGTTCTTCGACTGGTCGCGGATGAGGCCGAAGGACGCCAGCGCCACGCCCTCGATCAGGACCTGCATGCCGAGATACGTGATGTCCCAGCGGGAATCCGTGAGCGTGTCCTCGAGCAGCTGCTTCAAGTGCGGGTTGATCGGATACGCGAGGTCGAACTTCTCGTGCAGGAGCCGGGCGTACGCCTCGACGTGGCGCGCCTCGTCGATCACCTGCGTGGCGGCGTAGAACTTGGCGTCGACGTTCGGGACCTGCTGCACGATCTTCGCCGTACAGATCAGCGCGCCCTGCTCGCCGTGCATGAACTGCGACAGCTGCCACGCCTGGAAGTGCCGCCGCACCGTCGCCTTCTCCGCCGCGGTCAGGCGGCGCCAGATGTCGGACCCGAAGATCGGAATGGTCTCGTCGGGGAGCTGCTCCGGGTTCTCCGGGTCGAGGTCCTGCGACCAGTCGATCCGGTCGGTGGCGTTCCACTGCAGCTTCTTCCCCTTCTCGTAGAGGTTCAGCAGCTTCTCGCGGCCGTCCTCGTACTCCCAGCGGAAGGTGGTGGGGAACTGCTGAGTCACATGCCACTCGGTGTCTCCGGCGGCGCGCGCATAGCGATCGTGTGTCGACATGGTGCACGTCAATGACATTGCGCCCGGGCGCCGCGGAAGTGTATGGCTCGCCAACGAATGGTCATCTGGTGACACATGGCCAAGTGGACCACCCAGCTGCCCATGCCGGGCGCGTATTTCGAGCTCGCGCTGCGCGTCTTCGGCACCACCCCCGATCTTGAGGCCGCGCTCCGCGAAGGGACGGGCGAAGCCCGGAAGGAAGCGGACGGCGACATCACCGTCGAGCGTCAGCTGCAGCAGGCCCGCAACCTGAATCGCATCGGTCCTCCGGGGTGGGGACTCGCTCTGGGCAGCCACTTCCAGGCCGCGACGCACGGGGCGCTGGGCTTCGCGACGGTGAGCGCGCCGGCGCTCGGCGACAGCCTCGGCGTGATCGAGCGCTTCGGCCACGTGCGTGCACCCTACCTGCGCTTCCGCGGCAGTCGCGAGGCGCAGGGCGTGGTGCTCGCCGTCGAGGAGCGCATCGCCGTCGCGCCGGCGGAGCGCGTTCCGCTGATCGAGTCGACGATGCTGAGCCTGCAGCTGCTCGTCGAATCGGTCCTTGGCCGACCGATGCACGACGCCACCTTCGAGCTCGGATGGCCGCGGCCCGGCTGGGCGGACGAGTACCCGACGCATTTCCACGGGACGGTGCGTTTCGACGCGCCGCGGACGGCGCTCGTCATGCCCGACCGGTGGCTGGCACTCCGCTGTCCGATGGCGGACGCCGGCATGTACGAGGCGTCGCTGCGCACGCTCCAGGCGATGGTCCGCCGGCTCGAGAGCGACGACTACGTCGTCGCGCGCATCGAGCAGCTCGTCGAGGCGAGCGCGGGGAACGATCTGTCGCTGGCACACGTCTCCCGACGGCTGCGCCTCTCCAGCCGGACGCTCATCCGCCGGCTCCGGGGCGCGGGCACGACCTACCACGAGCTGATCGACGCGCATCGTCGCGAGCGGGCGGCGACGCTACTGGCCAATCCGGACTACGGCGTCGCCGAGGTCAGCCACCTCCTCGGCTACGGCGATCCGGCCAACTTCGGGCGTGCGTGTCGGCGGTGGTTCGGCATGGCCCCGGGTGCGTACCGGCGGCGGTTGCGTGCGTAGTGGCCATCGGCGATAACCCGTGGGTTCCACGATGGCGTCCGTCCCGATCCTCTCGCTCATCATCCTCACGTCGTTCGCCGCGGCGCTGATCGTTGCGCTGCTGCCGGCGGAGCCGGCCACCGGTCCTCGACGGGCGGCGTTCGCGCTGTCCCTCGTGCCGCTGCTGTTCTCGCTGTGGATGCTGGCGCGATTCGACCCCGCGGTCGGCACGCTCCAGCTCACGGAGACGGCGCCCTGGATCCCGAGCCTCGGGGTGAACTACGCGCTCGGGGTCGACGGGTTCTCGCTCTGGCTCGTTCTCCTGACGACCTTCCTGACCCCGCTCACCATCCTGGCGTCGTGGACCGACATCCAGAAACGGGTCCGCGGCTTCATGGCGCTGCTGCTGGTGATGGAGGGCACGGTCGTGGGCGCGCTGCTGGCGACCGACCTGATGCTCTTCTTCTTCTTCTGGGAGTTCATGCTCATCCCGATGGCCTTCCTGATCGGCATCTGGGGCGGGCCGCGGCGGCGCTACGCGGCGATCAAGTTCGTCCTCTACACGATGGTCGGCAGCGCGTTCATGTTCGTCGCCATGCTGTACGTCGTGCTGCGCGGACGCGGGCCCGACGGCGCGCTCACGTTCGACATCGTGACGTTGTACGGCGTCATGTTCACGCCGCGGGAGCAGTTCTGGCTGTTCGCGGCGTTCGCCCTCGCGTTCATGATCAAGATCCCGATGTTCCCGCTGCACACCTGGCTGCCCGACGCGCACACCGAGGCGCCGACGGGCGGGTCGGTCGATCTCGCCGGCGTGCTCCTCAAGATGGGTGCGTACGGCTTCCTCCGCTTCGCCCTGCCGCTCTTCCCTGCGGCCGCGCAGGACGGGTTCGGCATCATCATGGCGCTGTCGGTGGTCGGCATCATCTACGGCGCGCTGGTCGCGTACCCGCAGCCGGACATGAAACGCCTCGTGGCCTATTCGTCGGTCAGCCACATGGGCTTCATCATGCTCGGGCTGTACGCCTTCAACTGGATCGGGATCTCGGGCGGCGTCCTGCAGATGATCAACCACGGGCTCTCGACGGGTGCCCTCTTCATCCTGATCGGCTTCATCTACGACCGCCGCCACACGCGCGAGATCGAAGCGTACGGCGGCATCTGGGGAATCGTGCCGATCTTCTCGGCGCTGTTCCTGGTGGTGGTGCTGTCGTCCGTCGGGCTGCCGGGCCTGAACGGCTTCGTCGGCGAGTTCCTGATCATGGCGGGCGCCTTCCGCTCGCACCCGGTCGCGGCGGTGCTGGCCACGCTCGGCGTGATCCTCGGCGCCGTCTACCTCCTCACGATGTACCAGCGCGTCGTCTTCGGCCCGGTCCGACACGAAGAGACGCGGCACCTGACGGATCTCAACGGCCGCGAGATCTTCGTCGCCGCCTGCTTCGTCGCGGCGATGATCTGGATCGGCGTCTATCCGCGTCCGATCCTCTCGCGCATCGAGCCGACGGTCGACGTCCTCCTCGCGCGCCTGGAGCGCGCCGGTGCGACGCGATACCTGGAACGGGCGAAGCCGGCCCTGCACGCGCAGGACGCCGGCAGCGCGACGGTCGCCAGCGCACACTGACGTGGGATGAATCCGCTCACGGTCGGCCGAGCCCACCGTTTCGGATTCCTCCTGGCGATGATGTGCGGCGAGCTGATGCTCGCGCCGGCGATCGCCGCCGCGACCCACGGCATCCTGATCGCCCGGGGCCTCACCGTGCTTCTCCTCCTGGCGGCGCTGGTGGCGGTGCGGGCACGCCGCGTCGCGGTGGGCCTGTTCCTCGCGGCGTCGGTCGCCCATCTGGTGGCGACGTGGTCGGGCTCCGAGCTGACGATGGAGATATCGGCGGCCGCGAGGCTCGTCTTTCTCTGCTACGTCTGCTGGCGCATCGTTCGCCATGTCCTGGCCGATAGCGAGGTGACGGTCGATACGATCGCGGGGGCGGCTTGTGCCTACATGCTGCTCGGGTTGATCTGGGGTGCCCTGTTCTTCCTGCTCGAGCGCTGGCAACCAGGATCGTTCGAGATTCCTGGCGGCTTCCTCGCGCAGGGCTTCGACCTGACTGCCGTGCTCACGTATTTCAGCTTCGTCACTCTGACGACCCTGGGCTACGGCACGATCCATCCCGCGAATCCGGCGGCGGGCGGAGTCTGCGTGGCCGAGGCGATCGTCGGCCAGCTCTACCTCGCCGTCATGATCGCCCGGATGGTCGGCCTGCACACGGCGCGGCGCGCCGGGTGAGCGTCAGCCCGCCGTGGCCCGCCGGCGGAAGTCGCGCGGCGTGACGCCGGTCCAGCGCTGGAACGCCCGCGTGAAGTGCGCGGGATCGGAGTAACCGAGCGTTCGCGCCACCTCGCCGATGCGGACGTCCGAGTCCCGCAGCATCTGCCGCGCCGCCTCGAAGCGCGCCTCGGCGAGGACGCGCGCGTAGCTGACGCCCTCGGCGCGCAGCCGGCGCTGCAGAGTGCGGACGCTGACGTTCACCACGCTCGCCACGACGTGCAGGTCTGATGCGCCCCGCGAGAGAAGGACGCCGACGACCTGGCGAACCCGTTGTGTGAGGTCGGGGGAGGACACGTCGCGCCCATCCTGCCCCCGGCACGGACGCGCTGTCTTGCCATTGGGCGCCGCTCAAGAGCCGGTGGGCGCCAGGCCGCCCCGCGCCAGTTGCTGCCGGAACTCGCGCGGGGACATGCCCGTCCAGCCGCGGAAGGCGCGGGTGAAGTGGGCGGGGTCGGAGTACCCGAGGTCGAGCGCGACGTCGATGACCTTCCGCTCCGGATCCTCCAGCAGCCGCCGCGCGAGGCCATGGCGCGCCTGCGCCACGACGCGCGCGTACGTCAGGCCCTCGTCCGCCAATCGCCGCTGCAGGGTGCGGGTACTCGTGGCGGCGGCCTCGGCGACGCGCCGGACGTCGGGATAGCCGTCGGCGAGGAGCACGGTGACGAGCTGGCGCACCGAGCCGCTGAAGTCCTTCGCCGGACCCGAGCGCTGCCAGGGTTCGACGTCGATGGGGGCGGCCGTCGGCGGCCGCGACCTGAACGGCCGGTGCAGCAGCCGGGCGGGGAAGGTGAGGCGCAGCGCGGGCCGGCCGAACTCGACGCGGGCGTTCGCCAGCAGGGGGGACTCGCGCCAACCGGGCAGATCCGCGACGGAGAACTCGACGGTCTGTGGGCGCCACGCGGGATCGGCGAGGCGGACCATCTGGACGTACATCGACAGGACCGCGCCTTCCCAGTGGGGAAGGTGGGCGGGGTCGACGCCGAAGAAGGCCTGATGCAGGTGGACCTCGTCACCCTCGCGCGTGAGCCACGCCCGGACGCCGGAATTGAAGAAGGAAAAGCTGCGGTAGGCCTTCTCGAGCGCGTGGTGCAGTGTGGGGGATCCGACGAGCAGACGACCGAAGATGCCGACCTCGCCGAGGTGCACCTGCTGGCCGGCGCGGAGGCCGAGGTCGTCGACGCCCTCCGTGCGTGCCGCCTCCGTGACGAAGCGGAGCGTGGCGGCGAACGGGACCAGCGATTCGGGATGCTCGAGGGTGCGGGGGGACAGGCCGGATTGCTCCATGAGCCGCTCCACCGGGCTGCCGAGGCGCCGCAGAAATCCGGCGAAGCCCATCGGTGCGGCGGCGCGGACGAGAGCGAGGCCCATGTCACCGGCGGTCAATCACGCATGGCGCACGATGGCAAGACGGACGACCGCGGCTGGGGCATGGATCACGATGAAGCCTCCGTATCGTCACAATCGGGCACCTCGACACGGTTGTGGAGGCGCGCTATGCGCATCGGTTCTGTCAGGGAGGGAGACGTGATGGATCGTTCGTTGGGTGCGATACCTGCGGCGCTGGCTGCCCTGCTGATCTGCTCGTCCGTCGCGCAGGCGCTGCCGGTCGACCTGAAGGACCAGAACGGGACACGGTACAGCATCAACACCGCCGTCGACCCCCTGCTGACGAACTCCGAGGCGTCGGGCGCGGTGTCCGACGCGACGTACAACAAGCCGGTCACGGTGACGAGCTACTTCATCGGGCTCACGCCGTTCGGCTGGTTCTTCACGACGTACACGCAGCAGCGCACCGTGAACGTTCCCCTGACGAACGCCTTCCTCGGGTTCAACGGTTTCACGCTGACGGGCTTCAACGGCGCGGCGCTGCCGGCGGCGCTCGTCTACAACCCCGGCACGGGGCTCGCCTCCGAGGACTGCGCCTCCAACGGCAAGAACCGCCAGCTGAACTTCCAGCCCCAGGTGTTCCCCACCCTGAACCTCACCCTGACCCGCCAGGTGTACGTGCCGGACAACGCCGAGTGGGTGCGCTGGCTCAACATCGTGACGAACACCGGTTCGGCGCCGGCGCAGGTCGGCATCACGCTGCAGGGGCTGCTCGGATCGACGACCCAGACGAAGGTCACCTCGACGTCGACAGGCGACTCCACGGTGACCGCGCAGGACCTCTGGTTCACGAGCGGTCAGAGCGTGCCGCAGGGACAGTATTCCACGCAACCGCGGATCGGGTTCGTGGTGCAGGGACCGGCAGCGACCTGGCCCGTCCGCTCCCTCGGCATCAGCAGCCTCGGGCAGGCCATCGCCACCTACTATCCGACCATCCAACCCGGCCAGACGGTGATCGTCATGACCTTCGTCACCGTGCAGGGCAACAACAAGCAGGTGAAGAACACGGTCGAGAACCTGGTGGCGAACCCGCTGCCGTCGAAGGCGATCAAGTGCATGACCCAGCAGCAGTTGAAGCAGGTCATCAACTTCGAGCCGATCACGCCGCCCATCTTCAAGAGCGCGACGATCACGCTCAACTTCAACAAGACCGGGAAGGACACGATCGCCTGGAAGGGCAAGGTCACCATCGCGCAGGGCATCTCGCTCCAGGGGCTGCCAATCACCGTCGACGTCGGCGGCATCCAGCAGAACTTCATCCTCAACAAGAAGGGCCAGGCGAACGACGGCGGGGGGAACAAGTTCGCCCTGAACGCCGAGCTGAAGAACGGCACAACGAAGGCGGGGACGGTCGGCTTCAACTTCCACCTGAAGGGGAGCTTCCAGGAGACCATGGCGTCCTACGGACTGACCAACGCGACGGTGAAGAAGGTGCCGGTCACGATCCCGTACGGGTTCTCCGTCGGCTCCGCCGCGCAGTTCGGGGCCGAGCAGGGGTTCACGTACAAGGCGAAAACGGGCAAGCAGGGCACGGCGACGGGCGACTGACGCGACGCGCATGAGCTCCCCGGCCATCGCGCTGATCGTGTTCGCCTGCGTGTTCGGCGGCGCTGTGATCGGCATGGTACTCGGAGCCGTTCTGCCTCCCCACCACCTGACGTCGGAGACGAAGGACGTGGTGAAGCTGGCGATGGCGATGATCGCCACCATGGCAGCCCTGGTGCTGGGTCTGCTCACCTCGTCGGCCAAGAGCGCGTTCGACACGACCAGCAACGAGGTGCAGCAGAGCGGGGCGACGGTGCTCATGCTCGATCGCGTGCTCACCGCCTACGGGCCCGAGGCGCACGATCTGCGGGGAGCGATACGGCAGGGTCTGACGGCCCGTCTCGACGCGACGTGGCCGTCCGACGGGCGTGCGGCGGCCCCGTTCGATTCCCCGCAGGC
>CAVVBN010000006.1:0-7246 GCA_963746505.1 uncultured delta proteobacterium | reverse complement strand
TCCCGCTGCCGATCCTGCTCCTGATGGTCGGGATGGTGGCCGGAGCGCGCGCCGCCGATGCGCAGTCCACCGCCTCCACGCTCGCGGAGCGTGCGATCCGCATCTGCACGTCCGGTGACGACGTGCCGACTTCGGATCGCCTCGCGGCACTGGAACACGCCGTCGCGCTCGCCCAGGCGGCGCTGGACGCGGATGCGCACGATGGGCGGGCGCACTTCGCCCTGTTCTGCGCCCTCGGACGGCGCGCCCAGCTGACCGGCGCCGGGATCACCGCCGTCGCGACCCTCGTCCGTCTGCGGCGAGCGATCGACCGCGCGGTCGAGCTCGGCCCGACCGACGCCGACGCGCTCACGGCGAAGGCGATGTTCCTGACGCGGTTGCCGCGCTGGCTCGGGGGCGACGTGCGCGAGGCCGAGCATCTGGCGCGCCGCGCGCTCGCGGTCGATCCGACCTCCCCGCGGCACACCTGGCGCTTGCGGAAGCCCTGGTCGAGATCGACACCGCCGCCGCTCAGCGTGAGGCGGCCTGGGCGCTCGACGCCGCCGAGCGCAGCCGGCGCGCCGACGACGCCGTAGCTGCGCGACTCCTCCTGCAGCGGCTGGCGAACGCCGACTAGACCGTTTTCCATTGCCTTCGCCGCGCCGCCTTTGGTACGCGCAGGCAGTCGCCGAGGAGGCCGTCATGCACGCTCGACTGCTCACTCCGGTACTGCTCCTGGCCGCCACGTCCGCCGCAGCCGTCGTGAACGTCGGGCAGGACGCATCGGGCGCGTCCTTCGTCGCCTGCAACGGGCGCGCGGCCTTCGCCACCGTCGAGGCCCTGCAGGGGCTCACCGACCTGAACGGCGACGCCGACACCCTCGACACCGTCCTCCAGGTGGTCGCGCTCGGGTCGGGCGTGGTCGCCAACGTCGGCATCGACGCCAGCGGGCCGCTCGTCTGCGGCGGAAGCCGGATCGCGTTCGGCGTGAGCGAGGGCGCGGAGTCCGCCGATCTGAACGGCGACGGCGACCAGCTCGACACCGTGCTCCACGTCTACGACGCCGCCACCGCGACGCTCACCAACGTCGGCCGCGCCGTCACCGCCGTCGCCATGTCGTCTGCGCTCGTGGCGTTCACGGTGCCCGAGGCGCTCGAGGGCCCCGGCGGCACCGACCTCGATGGCGACGGCGACACCGCCGATCAGGTACTGCACGTGATCGACCTCACCACGCTCGCGGTGACGAACGTCGGTCAGGAGGTTGGCGCCAGCAACGCAGCGGCGCTCGTCGTCCGGGGGAACGCCGTCGCCTTCGTCACGAACGAGGCCGCACAGGGCGGTGCCGACCTGAACGGAGACCTCGACACGTCAGACGATGTCGTCCAGGTCTACGACGCGGGCAGCGCCACGCTGACGAACACGCAGCGGGCGATGCTGCCCAACCCGTCCGGGTCGATCAGCATCGCGTTCAACGGCAACGCCGTGGCGTTCGTCGTCAGCGAGGTCGGCCAGGGCGGCGCATCGTTGAACGGTGATCCCGACGTCGGCGACAAGGTGATGCACCTCTTCTGCCTGCCCGGCGCGCCGTGCCCGTTCCCTGGTGCGACGACCAATCTCGCTCTCGATGCCGGGGGCGGATTCGCCCTCGGCAGCGACCTCCTGGCCTTCGGCGTACGGGAGCGCAGCCAGGGCATCAACCTGAATGCCGGGGTGGGCGACCTCGATCAGACCGACGTCGTCGTCCAGGTCTTGCGCCTGAGCACGGGCGTCCTCGTGAACACCGGCCTCGCCTCGGAAGGCGCGGTGCAGGTCGCGGATCCGTTCGTGGCCTTCGTCGTGCCCGAGAAGCGCCAGAACGCGACCAGCCTGAACGGCGACGCCGACGTGAAGGACCTCGTCATGCACGTCTGGAACGCGACCAGCGCGACCGCCGTGAATCTGCAGCGCGCGGTCTTCAAGACCTGCCCGAAGCAGGCGACGGCGCGAACGCCCAAGGGACCCTGCTTCGCCCTCGGAGGCGACGCCCTCCTCTTCGTCGTGCCGGAGAAGGGCCAGGGGCTCGTGGACCTCAACGGCGACGTCGACGTGAACGATCTCGTGGTCGCGAGCTATCAACCATCGTCGGGCAGCGGCACGCCGGTCTCGACCGGCCTCGCCATGGACAAGAACCGCGCGCTCGTGGCGGCGGGCACGCTCGGGGGGTTCCTCGTGTCGGAGAAGCGCCAGGGCGGGTTCTCCCAGAACGGCGACGGCGACGGCCGCGACATGGTCGCGGTGACGGTGAACGTCACGAGCGGCGTGCCCACGGTGAGCGGACAGGCGGCCGATCAGCTGCTGATCCTGGAGGCGGGGCGCCTCGTCTTCCGCACGAACGAGTCCGACCAGGCCGCCGATCTGAACGGCGACGGCGACCGCTTCGACAATGTCCTCCAGTACCAGTAGCGCCTGCCCCCCGCGAGCCTCATGCGTTCCGCTGGGCCACCGTCGGTTGCCCTGCGGGGCCCCAGCCGGGTAAGCTCCGTCCCCTTTCGCGGGCCTGGCTTCATGCCGGGCGCGCGGGCATTCTCCCCCCAAGAGGTCATCCGTGAACGCTGCGCTCAAGTCCTGGGTCGACGAAGTCGCCGCCCGCACCAAGCCCTCACAGGTCCACTGGGTCGACGGCTCCGAAGCCGAGAACGCGCGTCTCGTCGACGAGATGCTCGCCAGCGGCACCCTCAACCCCCTGAACGCCGACCGCTACCCCAACTGCTACCTCCATCGCAGCGATCCGAGCGACGTCGCCCGCACGGAACACCTCACGTTCATCTGCTCGTCCCAGAAGGAGGACACCGGGCCCACCAACAACTGGATGGACCCGCGCGAGGCCCGCACCAAGGTCGGTTCGCTGTTCGACGGCGCGATGCGCGGGCGCACCATGTATGTGATCCCGTACGTCATGGGACCGCTCGGCTCGCCGTCCAGCAAGGTGGGCGTCGAGATCACGGACAGCCCCTACGTGGTCGCCAACATGCGGATCATGACACGCATGGGCGCCGCCGCGAGCCGCCAGCTCGGCAGCTCGGGCGACTTCGTGAAGGGTCTGCACTCGCTCGGCGATTTGAGTCCCGAGCGGCGCTTCATCTGCCACTTTCCGGAGACGAAGGAGATCTGGAGCGTCGGGTCGGGCTACGGCGGCAACGCGCTCCTCGGCAAGAAGTGCTTCGCACTCCGGATCGCCAGCGTCCAGGCGCGCGACGAGGGCTGGTTGGCCGAGCACATGCTGATCCTCGGCCTCGAGAGCCCCGAGGGCGAGACGACGTACATCGCCGCGGCGTTCCCGAGCGCCTGCGGCAAGACGAACCTCGCCATGCTCGTCCCGCCCGCGTCGCAGAAGGGCTGGAAGGTGTGGACCGTCGGCGACGACATCGCCTGGCTGCGTCCCGGCCCCGACGGTCGGCTGTGGGCGATCAACCCCGAGGCCGGCTTCTTCGGCGTCGCGCCCGGCACGTCGTCGAAGACCAACCCGAACGCGATGGCGACCCTGCACGCCAACGCGATCTTCACCAACGTCGCGGTCACCGACGACGGCTGCCCCTGGTGGGAAGGGCATCGACGGCCCGGTCCCCGAGCATCTGACCGACTGGCGCGGCCGCTCCTGGCAGAAGGGATCGACCGAGAAGGCCGCGCACCCGAACTCCCGCTTCACCGCGCCGGCGCGGCAGTGCCCGTCGATCTCGCCGAAGTGGGAGGACCCGCAGGGCGTGCCGATCTCGGCGTTCGTCTTCGGCGGCCGGCGCGCGCGCACGGCGCCGCTCGTGCTCGAGGCGTTCGACTGGAACCACGGCGTCTTCGTCGGCGCGTCCGTCGCCTCCGAGACCACCGCCGCGCAGAGCGGCGCCGTCGGCGTCGTGCGTCGCGATCCGATGGCGATGCTGCCCTTCTGCGGCTACAACATGGCCGACTACTTCGGCCACTGGCTGGCGATGGGACGCGACGCTCAAGGCCCCGCCGAAGATCTTCCACGTCAACTGGTTCCGCCAGGACGCGGACGGACGGTTCATCTGGCCGGGCTTCGGCGAGAACACGCGCGTGCTCCGCTGGATCGCGGAGCGCTGCAAGGACCGCGGCCCCGCGACCGAGTCGGCGATCGGGCTCCTACCCGGGCGCGGCGGCATCGACACCGCCGGCCTCGACCTCGACGACGCCACGATGCGCGAACTGCTCGCGGTGTCGCCCGACGACTGGCGCGCGGAGGTCACCGGCGTGCAGGAGTTCTTCGGGAAGTTCGGTGCCCGACTCCCCGCCGAGATGGAACGCCAGCGCCAGGCCCTCGCCAAGCGTCTCGGCTGACTTTGGAGCCGCCCGGCGATGCAGGGCCTCGCCCGCTCACCGCGGCTCGGCGCGCAGCGGCAGCGTGATGCCGATCGCCGACAGCGGAACGCTCTGAGCGAGGACGAAGGGGCCGGTGAATGACTGGGCCCGACACCACGTACCGCCCGGCAGCTGGACGCTCCCCCCGCCCGAGTCGACACTGGTCTCCAGGGAGCCCATGGTCGCGACCTCGCTCCCGTCGGTTGGCCAGTAGACGACGTCCGCGACGACGTGGGCCTCCAGCACGAACCCGGGCGGAGGCCGACGGCGGTATGCCTCACCCGAGCAGTCGGACGACGCGTGGAACACCTGGCCGTCGAGCGAGCCCTGTCGCGTGACCCTGACCCAGTAGGGAGCTCCGAGGAGCGGATGTGTCAGGAGCACGAAGTCGTTCGAGGGGCCCTGGAGGCGCAGCAGCGTCACCTCGGTTCCGTCGGCATCGACGACCCGGAGCGGATTTCGACCGGCGACGCCCGCGGGACCGGTCTCCCCGGCGGTGCCAGGCTGACTCACGCGGGCGACGTCGACGGGCCGCTCGCGCTTGCGACACCGCTCTCGCACCACGAGCTGTCCGGAGCGGATCGTGCACAGGACTGCTGCGCTCACGGCTTCCGCCGTAAGCGCGAGCGCGAGCAGGGTCACGATGGAACGTCGCATGGGGTCACCGGGGCGCCGCCGTGAATGGCGGGGTGAAGGGGATGTCGGCGAAGGCAAGCCGCCGGGCGGGGTCGAGCATGCGGGTCGCACCCTGCAGTCCTCCCTCGCAGCACGTGCCGCGATCGGTCGGGGTCATCCCGGGGCAGGTCCCCGCCGTCGGCCCGTGCTCGACCGAACGGACGGTGACGTCGCGTGGCGCGCCGACCGGATACGAGACCGACGTGCCGATGACGAGGGTGTAGGCGTACAACCCGTGCTGGTACCCCATGGACATCGAGGGGCCACCGGTGCAGTCGGTCGACGGGTAGAAGAGCTGGACGAACTCGTTGTCCCCGAAGCGAGTGCTGTCGAAGAAGCCGGCCGGCTCGATCAGCACCAGCACGGGCGTCTGTTCGCCGGGCGGCGTGACCGCCAGGTACGCTGAGTCAGTGATGTCCGCGATCGGTCCGACCTCGCGGCCGATCGCGTCGGTGACGCGAATCGGCACGGCGCCGGGGGCTCCGAGCGCTCCGGGAAGGCCCGTCGGTCCCTGCGGCGCGCCCGCGACGAGCTGCGCGGGATCGAGCGGCGTCTCCTTCTTCCGGCACGTCTCGCGGGCGAAGACCTTCCCCGACGGCTTGCTGCAGAGCACGCGCGCGTCCGCGGAGGACGAGCTCAGAACGACCACGACGGCCGCGATCGCAATGAGCGCTCCCCGGAGGCGCGTCATCGCAGCACCATCCGGAACGGCGGCTCGAAGCCCAGCGTCGTCAGCTCGACGCGGGCGGCCGGGAACACGTCGGGGAGCGTCCCCGGGAAGGTGTGGCAGCAGGTCCCACGCGGGGTGGACGGCGTCTCCCCGGACTCGCACGCTACCTCGTAGGACGACGCGGTGAACGGGCCGAGGGGGCCCGCCTCGTAGAACGCGACCGGTCCCATGAGCACCGCGATCGGAACCAGGCCGGTGATTTCGGATCCGGCCCGCAGGGCCGCCGCGCCGGTGCACCCGCTCAGCTCGTGGTAGACCTGTCCCTGCCCACCGTCATCGAAGCCCTCGGGGCTCACGTCGAAGACCACGGGCCGCACGAGTGCGGGGTGCTCCAGCAGGACGAGAGCCTCCGTGACGCTCGCCACGAGGCCGACGGCCATCCCGCGCGCATCGAGCACCTCGAAGGGCAGCAGGCCCTCAGGACCCGCCGCGCCGGGTGAGCCGGCCGGCCCCGATGGTGCGACCAGCCCGACCTCTCCCGGCGCGAGCACCACCTCGCGACCCTTACAGGCTGCGCGCACGATCACGGCACCGGACTTTCTCAGGCAGAGCACGTCGGCGGCGGCCGTCACGGCGCTCGCCGGGACGACGAGGGTCCCGAGCAGAATGACCAGCCCGGCGCGGGATCGCCGGGCGCGTCTCCGTCGCATGGGAACTACATAGCACGGCCCTTACCGGCGCCGTCCAGCTGTCATTGGGACGTGCTACGGCGCGCCGGTCGGCAGCTCGGATCAGCCGCGCGGACCAGCGCCGCCGTCTCGCGGCACGTAGCCGCCCAGGCAGGCTCGACGGCGATGTCGGCGAACCCGCGCGGCTCCGGCGGGGCGTCCGGCAGCGGCTGCAGGTCGAGGCTCCACCAGCCCACGTCGTGCCACGCGGCGAACTTGTTGCCCATCGTGCGCGCGAGGCCGACGGGCCGGAAGCCGAACCCCTCGTGCAGCGCGACGCTGGCGGGGTTCGGGATCGTGATGCCCGCGAAAGCGAGGCGGAACCCCTGTCGGCGCAGCGCGGTGAGGAGCGCCGTGTAGAGGGCGCGTCCCACGCCGCGTCGGTGCGCGCTCCGCGCGACGTAAACCGCCACCTCGACTGTCCAGCGGTACGCGGCCCGCTCGTGATAGCGCCGGCCGTAGGCGTACCCGAGGAGCGCCCCGTCCTCGTCGCAGACGAGCCAGGGATGGTGGGCGAGCACGCCGCGCATCCGCTCGCCGAACTCCGCTCCGGACGGCGGCTCGGTCTCGAACGTGATCGGCGTCTCGCGCACGTAGGGCGCGTAGATCGCCGCCACGGCGGCCGCGTCGCTCGTGCGCGCGGCGCGGATCCTCACGCCCATGCGGCGACGGTAGCGCAGCGACGCCCGGGCCGCCACTTGTCCCGCGCGGAACGGGGGGCTATCCCAACGCGAAAGGGGACGACGATGCAGATCGGCAGGGTCACCGAGGTCTGGCGCTATCCGATGAAGTCGATGGCCGGCGAACGCCTCGAGGGGGCCGTCGTGGGCGCCGCCGGTGTCGC
>CAVVBN010000005.1:0-17401 GCA_963746505.1 uncultured delta proteobacterium | reverse complement strand
AGGAAAGGGTCTCCTTGTCTAGGTGGACTCCGGCGACCGCTCGCCCGCGGACAACCAGAGCGCCTTCAGGTCCATCGGTAGCTGGCTCAGGACGTCCCTGGACTCCCCCTCCTTGCCCGTCCTGCTGCCGAGCAGTCGCTGGAGCACGGCAAAGACGGCGCACACCGCCCATTCCGCCGTGGCGTCGTCGGGCAGACCGACCTGAGCGCGCACATCGGCCAGGAACTCCGACTTGTGGATGCGTCGCACCGTCCGGTCGGGGTGCTCACCGATCACCCACAGCCGCCGGAGAGGCGTGGGGAGTTGGGCGGCGACGTCCTTGGCCTCGGAAGGCGTGAGCCGATCACGAAGCTCCTGGAAGACCGCGAAGATCACATCGGTGGCACGGCGCTCGTCGCACTCGAGGACGTGAGCCACCTGCCTGGTGAACGTCGGCTCGTCCATCCCGTCCCGACCCTCATTCGCTGATCGCGCGCTGGAAGCGCTTGATCGCGGAATTCGCCGCCGTACGCGCCTCGGTCAGGGTGCGATCCGCCACCTTCTTCACGTCGCGCCATGTACCACCGGCAGCGCCGGACAGCCGTACGAGCGTGCGAGCCGCCTCGCGCCGGCGCGATCGCAGGAGGGCGAGCTGAGTCCGGGCATCCCTACGGAGATCCCGGATGCGGGCTCGGGCATCCGCCTCGATCTTCCGCTCCGCCCGGCGGAGCGCGACCTGGATCTCCTCCACGGAACGCGCAACGTGCTTCACGCCCTTCTCGACCTCGGCGTACGCAACCCGGGCTTCCCGTGACATCGACATTCGTCTCCTGGCCATGGCTCCGCCTTTCTCCCTCACTCACCAGAGAGTGGGGACGCGAGTCCGAGCACGATCGCCCAGCTCGGATAACCGTGGGTGCACGCATCCGCATCCTGCGCGAGCCAGCAGCCGTCGGTAGCACGACACCCACCCTCATCGGCCCACTGCGTCAGGGTCTGGGATGTCGGCTCGTCCGTCGTCGGATCTGGCCAATGCATGCAACACGTCCTTCCAAGCCCTGTGCCATGAGCTCGGCGAGCTGACGCCGCGTCGGGTCGACAAGGCTGGGGCACCTACGGGAATCGCATGCCAATTCCCTTCGCGGCTCTGCGAAGGGGACGCCCGTGCGGCCCTCAGGTCGCGGTCCGCTCGCCGACCGGAAACACGCGACTCGCCTGCAGCCCTCGCTCGCCCCGTTCGATCTCGATCTCCACCGGAACGCCGAGCTTCAGCGAGGCGAAGTCGAGCTCGTGGAGTGCGTTGCGGTGGAAGTAGATCTCCTCACCGTCCTCGGTGCGGATGAAGCCATAGTCGCGATCGGTGAGGAGGCGCACGATCGTGCCCGACGGCCGTGGGCCTGGCGCCTTGGCGAAATGGCGACGCTTCTCGTGATGCCCCACGGCCTCGCGCTCGATTGCGTCGAGCGCGGCATGGAGCGCATCGCGCATCTTCTCCTCCCGCTTTGCGGCGCGGAGCGTGGCACCGGGACAGGTGGCGATGATGTCGACCTCTTCGATGCCCTGCTGGTGGTGGCGGCCGTGACGCAGTGTGACGTGAACGCGGATGATCTTCGGATACCGCTCGGCGAGCCGCGCGAGCCGCTCGTCGATGAGAGTCCGCCAATCGGGCTGGATGTCGATGTCGCGTGCCTGAATCTCGATGTCCACGCATCCCTGCGATGCAACGAGCGTACCCGCGGGCGAGACGGGTCCCGGGGCTGCTCGGCTCCCGATCGCAGGAAAATCCGGTGAAGAACGGGCCGAGACTGCGAAAGCCGTGTGGGCATGGGCGGGCACGGCGGGCGGTCCCAGCCTTGCTGATGGCTCCGCTCGCTCGCTCCTGGCCCGTCGTCACGGACGAGCTGGGTCCCGCAAAGGTGCTCCTCGTCCGGGATCCGGGGATCGCGCTCGAGGCGATCGTGGTGGTCGACAACGTCGCGTGCGGACCCGCGATCGGCGGGGTCCGCATGGCCCCGGATGTCGGCGTCGAGGAGGTCGCACGGCTGGCGCGCGCGATGACGCTCAAGAACGCGGCTGCCGGACTGGCCCACGGGGGCGGCAAGGCCGGAATCCGCGCAGACCCGTGCATGCCGGCGGCGGCGAAGGCCGGTCTGATACGCGCCTTCGGTCGCGCGATCCGGGAGCTGGTGGAGTACATTCCGGGCCCAGACATGGGGACGGACGAGGCGTGCATGGGCTATCTCCATGACGAGATGCACCGCGCGGTCGGTCTGCCGCGGGTCCTCGGGGGGATACCACTCGATGCGATCGGGGCGACCGGGTTCGGCCTTGCGATCGCCGCCGAGGTGGCTACGGAGATGGCCGGCATCCGTCTTCCTGGTGCGCGCGTCGCGATCCAGGGCTTCGGCGCGGTGGGGCGGCACGCCGCGCGCTTTCTCGCCGAGCGCGGCGCGATGCTCGTCGCCGCCGCAGACAGCCGCGGCGCGATCACGAACGCCGATGGTCTGGACGTCTCGCGGCTCATCGCCTTCAAGGAGGCGGGGAGGGCGCTCGGTGACTTCCCGGATGGGCGGCGCCTCGATGGTGGGGACATCGTCTCCGTCGAATGCGACCTGTGGATACCCGCCGCGCGTCCCGACGTCCTCGACGCGTCCAACGTCGGGCGGCTCCGGGCGAAGCTCGTTCTGCAGGGCGCCAACATTCCGGCGACGCCGGAGGCGGAAGCCCTGCTGCACGCCCGGGGTGTCGTCGTGGTCCCCGATTTCATCGCCAACGCGGGCGGCGTCATCTGTGCCGCAGTGGAGTACCACGGCGGCACCGAGGGGCAGGCCTTCGCCGCGATCGAGCAGAAGATCCGTGAGAACACGCGTGCCGTTCTCACCCGGGCCCGGGATGGCGGCGTTCCGCCGCGCGCCGCGGCGGAGGAGATCGCCCGCGCCCGGCTGACGGAGGCGGCGACCTACCGTCACCGATAGGTGCGACGTCACGCATGGGGCGCTACGAATTCGTCGAGGGCATCGCCATCGCCGACTGTGCGATCGAGGTGGAGGGCGTCGATCCGGCCGATGTCTTCGAGACCGCCGCGCTGGCACTGGCCGACGTGATGGTGGATCCCGTCACCGTGCGCACGACGCGGCGGCGAACGATCACGATCGATGCGGGCGAGCTCGACCTGCTCCTCTACGACTGGCTCTCGGAGCTGATCTTCCTGAAGGACCGGGACGGCGAGGTGTACACGCGCACCAAGGTCGACATCGAAGGAACGGGTCCCTTCCGGCTGGTGGCCGAGGCGGAAGGGGGTGTCATCGATCCGGCACGGACGGAGCTGCGCTCCGATCCGAAGGCGGTCACCTTCCATCAGTTCGTGCTCGAGCGCAGCGACCACGGCTGGCGCGCGCGGATCGTGATCGACATCTGACGTCATGAAGGTGCATCCGGCCGGCGACTGCATCTGGGAGATCCCGCCGAGCGAGAAGGCGGGCATGCTCGTCCCCGCACGCATCTATGCCTCCGAGAAGCTGCTCGCGGGGATGGACCAGGGGGTGTTCGAGCAGGTGACGAACGTCGCCTGTCTGCCGGGGATCGTGCGCGCCGCGCTCTGCATGCCCGACGGTCACTGGGGATACGGCTTTCCGATCGGCGGCGTGGCGGCATTCCGCGCCGACACGGGTGTCATCTCACCAGGCGGGATCGGCTTCGACATCAACTGCGGCATGCGACTGCTGCGCACCCAGCTCACCGAGGACCAGGTGCGACCGCGGCTCACCGAGCTCGTCGAGGCGCTGTTCCGGGCCGTTCCGTGTGGTGTCGGAGCGCGCGGGTTCGTGCGCCTGACGGCGGCGACGTTCCGCGACGTCATGCGCGAGGGCGCGGGCTGGTGCGTGCGGAACGGGTACGGCTGGCCCGAGGATCTCGAATGCACGGAGGCGCGCGGCTGTCTACCGGGAGCGGACCCCGAGAACGTGAGTGACCGTGCGATCGAACGCGGCCTGCAGCAACTCGGGACCCTCGGCTCGGGAAACCACTACCTCGAGGTCCAGGTGGTTGGCTCCGACGGCATCCACGATCCGAAGATCGCCGGCATACTCGGCGTGGACGGCCCGGGCCAGATCTTCGTCATGCTGCACTGCGGGTCGAGGGGATTCGGGCATCAGGTGGGCACCGACTATCTCCGCTTGTTCGACGCCTCGATGCGCCGCTACGGCATCACGGTGCGCGACCGTGAGCTCGCCTGCGCCCCTTTTCGCTCGCCCGAGGGACGCGCCTACTTCGCAGCCATGAACGCTGCGGCGAACACGGCCTTCGCGAACCGGCAGGTGATCACGCACCGCGTGCGCGAGGTGATGAGCGCGGTCTTCGGGAAGGACCCGCACGACCTCGGGCTCTCGGTCGTCTACGACGTCTGCCACAACACGGCCAAACTCGAGCGGCACAGCGTCGGCGGCGAAGTGCTCGACCTGGTCGTGCATCGCAAAGGCGCGACGCGCGCCTTCGGCCCGGGCATGCCGGACGTGCCGGCAGCCTATCGCGAGGTCGGACAGCCGGTGATCATCGGCGGCTCGATGGAGACCGGATCCGCGCTGCTGGTCGGCACCGCCCATGCGATGGCGGAGACGTTCGGCTCGACGGCCCACGGCGCGGGGCGGACGATGTCGCGCCATCAGGCGAAGCGCCAGGTGGGGGGCGGGAAGCTCCTCGCGAGCATGGCCGCGCGCGGCATCGTGGTGCGTGCGGCGTCGAAGTCCGGCGTCGCGGAGGAGGCGGGCTTCGCCTACAAGGATCTGACGGCGGTCGTCGACGTGCTCGACCGCACCGGCGTCTCGCACAAGGTGGCGTCCTTCTTGCCGATCGGGAACATCAAGGGGTAGCGATCCCGTGATCACCGTCACCCGAGGGCTGATCCTCGTCAACGTCGCGGTCTTCGTCCTGCAGGTCCTGTCTGGCGATGCGCTGGTCGCGTCCTTCGCGCTGTGGCCGGTGGGGCACTTCACCGTTCCCGATCTCGACGTGGTCGTCGGCTTCCGGCCCTGGCAGCTGATCACGTCGGCCTTCCTGCACGCGAGCCTCACCCACCTCGCTCTGAACATGCTGGCGCTGCACATCTTCGGGCGCGACGTGGAGCGTGCGCTCGGGCCGCTGCGGTACGCTGGCCTGTACGGTGCCGCCGTCCTGTCCGCCTCCTGCGTGCAGCTGGCCGTCAGTTCTGCGGCGTTGGCAACGGGACCGAGACCGACCGTCGGGGCGTCCGGAGGAATATTCGGCATCCTGCTCGCCTTCGGCGTCCTCTACCCCCGTCGCGTCGTCACGCTCATCTTTCCGCCGGTCTCGATGCCGGCGTGGCTCTTCGTGATGTTGTACGGGTTGCTCGAGCTCGCCAACGGCGTGCTCGGGACGGAGGCGGGAGTCGCGCATTTTTCGCATCTGGGCGGCATGCTCGGCGCGTATCTCGTCCTGCGGCGGTGGCGGCGCCAGGAAGCGATCGCATGAAGAACTTCGAGGTCGCACGCCTCTTCGACCTGATGGCCGACGTGCTCGAGCTGCGCGGCGAGAACCCGTTCCGCATCCGTGCCTACCGCCGGGCGGCGCAGAACGTCGAGTCGCTCACTGAGGACGTCGAGGTCGTCGCGCGCGACGGCCGACTCGACGACGTGCCCGGCGTGGGGAAGGATCTCGCCGGCAAGATCGTCGAGTACCTCGAGACGGGGAAGGTGAAGGAGATCGACGCGGCGAAGCGCGGCATCCCTCGCGGCGTGGTCGACCTCCTCAACGTGCCCGGCGTCGGACCGAAGACCGCCAAGCTCCTGTACGAACGCGAGGGCGTTCGCACGCTCGCTCGGCTCGAGGCACTGGCGCGCGCCGGGAAGCTCCGCGGTCTCCCGGGGATCCAGGCGAAGACCGAGGAGAACATCCTGAAGGGCATCGCGCTCGTCCGCGGGGGGCAGGAGCGGATGCCGCTCGGCAGGGCGCTTCCGCTCGCCGACGAGCTCGCGAGTGCGCTCGCGCGCGTGCCCGGGGTCGTCAGGGTCGAAGTGGCGGGATCGATCCGGCGGCGGAAGGAGACCATTGGCGACATCGACCTCCTGGTCGTGTCGGCGCGCCCGGAGCGCACGATCGACGCGTTCGTACACCTGCCCCAGGCGGCGGAGACCGTGGAGGCCGGCCACACCAAGGCGGCAATCCGGCATCGCGAGGGGATCCGGGTCGACCTGCGTGTCGTCGCGGCCGAATCCTTCGGCGCGGCGCTCGTCTACTTCACCGGATCGAAACAACACAACATCCGCGTCCGCGAGCTCGGGGTGAAGCGGGGCCTCCGGATCTCGGAGTACGGCGTCTTCCGTCAGAAGAGCGGCCGACGGATCGCGGGCACGACGGAGGAGCAGGTCTATGCGTCGGTGGGCCTCCCCTGGATCCCGCCGGAGCTGCGCGAGGAGGCGGGAGAGATCGAAGCCGCAGCCGCCGACCGGCTTCCGGTGCTCGTGCGCGTGCAGGACATCCGCGGCGACCTCCACTGCCACACGAAGGCGAGCGACGGGGCGCATACGGTCGACGCCCTCGTCCAGGCGGCGCTCGCGCGTGGCTACGAGTACGTCGCGGTGACCGATCACAGCGCCTCGGCGACGGTGGCGCACGGCCTCTCGGCGCGGGAGATGCGCGCGCACGTGCGACGCATCCGCACCGCCGCGCGACGTCATCCCGGCATCCGGGTGCTTGCCGGCGTCGAGTGCGACATCCGTCCCGACGGCACCCTCGACTATCCCGACGAGCTGCTCGCGGAGTTCGACCTCGTGGTGGCGGCCGTCCACAGCGCGTTCAAGCAGCCGCGAGCCGAGATGACGCGCCGGATCTGCCGGGCGCTGGCGAATCCCCACGTCGACATCCTCGCGCACCCAACGGGCCGCCTGCTCGGTGCCCGCGAGGCGGTGAACGTCGACATCGAACGGGTCCTTCGCGCCGCGCAGCGCCACGGCGCCGCGGTGGAGATCAACGCGCAGCCCTCGCGCCTCGATCTGAACGACCGCCACGCACGACGCGCCCACGCACTGGGGGTCCGCGTCGCGATCGACACGGACACGCACGTTCTCGATCAGCTGGCCTGCATGCCCCTCGGCGTGGCGATCGCGCGACGGGCGTGGATCGGGAAGGCGGAGGTGGTGAATACGTGGACGCTACGGAAGCTCGAGGCATGGATGCGACGCGCGGCGGCGCGATGACGGTCCGCTCGGTTGTCCCCGATGCGCGTTCTCGGCTAGGGGGTGCGTCCGTGCCCACAGCGAGGCGACCCAAGACGGCGCTGGTACTCTCGGGAGGAGGCGCCCGCGGTGCGTATCAGGCTGGCGTCCTGCGCGGTCTCGTCGAGCAGGGGATGCTCGGCGGCGACGGGACGAACTTCGACATCGTCGTCGGCTCGAGCGCCGGCTCGATCAATGCGGCGGCGATCGCGGGGCGCGTCGACGACCTCGCGGTGGGCGTCGAGAGGCTCGGCGAGCTGTGGGCCAACATCCATGCCGCCGAGGTCTACCGTACCGACGTCACCTCGCTCGGCACCACCGGCGCCCGCTGGGCATGGGACCTCACGTTCGGGGGCATCACGCGGCGCTCGCAGCCCAAGTCGCTGCTCGACACCGCACCGCTCGGGGCGTTCCTCTCCGAGCACATGCCCTTCGATCGCATCGCCGCCAACGTCGCCGACGGGCGTCTCGACGCCCTCGCGGTGATCGCGACCGACCTGCACACGTCGAACGGCGTGGTGTTCCTCCAGACGGCCGCCGACGTGCGCGCGTGGCAGCGCCGGCGCTGGCGGGTGGAGCGCGGCACGATCGGCGTCGCGCAGCTCATGGCGTCGAGCGCGATCCCGATCTTCTTCCCGGCGATCGAGATCGACGGCTGCTGGTTTGGCGACGGGTCGATCCGGAACACGGCGCCGCTCAGCCCGGCCATCAGCCTCGGCGCCGATCGCATCGTCGCCATCGGCGTGAGCGGCCCGCCGCCCGTGCTCATCCCGAAGGCGAAGCACCCCGGACCGACGATCGCCGAGATCGCGGGCGTCCTGCTCGACGCGGTGATGCTCGACGCGCTCGAGGTCGACGTCGACCACAGCGAGCGAGTGAACACGAGCGTCCTGCATGGTCCGACCGGCGACGCGGCGCAGCCGTTCCGCCGGGTCGACGTGCTCTGGCTGCGTCCCTCGGCGCTCGTCCGCCAGCTCGCGGCCGAACACGCGCATCGCATCCCGCGGCTGGTCCGGTATCTGATGCGCGGTCTCGGACCCGACGCGGCAATCACGGAGCTGACGAGCTATCTGCTGTTCGATCCGCAGTTCTGCGGGGCGCTCGTGGAGCTGGGACGGGCGGACGTGGTGGCCGAGGCGGAGCGGATCGCGGCGTTCTTCGGGAAGACGAAGACGTAGACGCGAATCTCCAGCATCCTGCGTGCCAGGGGTGGCGACCAGGCGACGGGACGACGTTCGTGCGTCTGGGAGCCGCGCAGGGCTGCGGTCCCCCGGAATGCGAAACGGAGCCCCGCCGTCGTGCGCTGCGGGCGGTACGGGAGTTGCTCTGTCGAAACAGGGGGATATGTCATCCGTCCAGGGCACGGTCGCGCGCGGATGGGAGGCCGTTCGTGAGGCTTTCGCGGCGAACGTCGCGTCGGGTGACGACAGCGGCGCAGCGTGCGCCGTCTATCGAGGCGGCGTCCCTGTGGTGGATGTCTGGGCGGGGTTCGCCGACGTCGCCGGAGGCCGGTGGTGGGAGGAAGACACCATCACGATCGCCTTCTCCGCCACCAAGGGGCTCACTGCCGCATGCGCGCTGCTGCTGGTCGAGCGTGGGCAGCTCGACCTCGACGCGCCGGTCGCGGCGTACTGGCCGGAGTTCGGCGCGCGGAGCAAAGCGCACATCCCGCTCCGGTGGGTACTCTGCCACAAGGCCGGGCTTGCCGCGGTCGACGGCGATCTCACGCTGGCGGAGGTGCTGGCGTGGGATCCCGTCGTCGCCGCGATCGCGGCGCAGGCGCCGAACTGGGAGCCGGGCTCGGCGCATGGTTACCACGCTCGGTCCTATGGCTGGATACTGGGCGAGGTCGTGCGCCGGGTGACGGGCCGGTCGCTCGGCGCCTTCTTCGCCGACGAGATCGCTCGTCCGCTGGGCCTGGACTTCTGGATCGGCCTACCGCCGTCGGAGATGGGGCGCTGTGCGCGGATCCTGCCTCCCACCAACCTGCTCGCGATTGCCGATCTGTTCGGCGCCGACTCGCTCATGGCGCGCGTGCTGAATGGTCCCTCGGGACTCTTCGCCTATGACGAGATGTGGAACCGGCACGACGTGCTCGCCGCCGAGATGCCGTCGTCCAACGGCGTCGGGAACGCACGCGCGCTGGCGCGGTTCTACGCGGCACTGGTGGGGGAGGTCGACGGCATGCGTCTGCTGCGTCCGGAGACGGTGACGGCGGCGCGTGCGATCGAGGCCGACGGGCCGGATCGCGTGCTGATGCTGCCGTCTCGGTATGGCCTCGGTTTCACGCTGCAGCCGATGCTCGCCCCAGGCGCCGGAGCCGACTGCTTCGGACACCCCGGGGCCGGGGGCGCGCTCGGCTTCGCCGACCCGACGGCGCACCTCGGCTTCGGGTACGTGACCACGCGCATGCGCTTCGACATGACCGGCGATCCACGCAGCCGGCGGCTGGTCGACGCCACCTACCGCTCGTTGGGTGGACGATGACGCTGCATCGGCGCGAATGGGGGACCGGGCGGCCGGTGATCGCCATGCACCCGCTCGGTCTCGAGTCGTCGGCCTTCGAGGGGCTGGGGCAGGTGCTCGCCCACCGCGGTATGCGGACCGTCGCCGTGGATCTGCCCGGCTTCGGACGGACGCCGATGCCCGAGGCGCCACTCTCACCCGCGGTGATGGCGGCGCCGGTGGTCACGCTGGCACGTACGCTACACCCGGCCCCCATACTGGTCGGGATATCGATGGGCGGGCGCGTCGCCCTCGAGGCGGCGATCACGGCGCCCGAAGCGTTTGGTGGCGTGATTGCGATCGCTCCGTATCTTCCCTGGCTGCGGTTCCGGCTCCTCCTCCAATGGAGCGCCCTGCTGCGTCCCGACATGGCGGCGTGGTTCCCGCTGGAACGGCTGTGGCCCGTCCTGCGGCCGCTGGCTCGCGGGCTCGAGACCATTCCGTGGTTGCGGGACGACGAGGTGGCCCAGGCCGGTGCTCGCCTGGTGTACTACCTCTCCTGCCCGGCGACGCGCGCGAGCTTCCTGTCGGCCGCGCGCGAGATGGCCCTCGATCCGGCGCTCGGCGAGGATGGGTTCTGGACCCGGCTGCCGCAGCTTGCGGTGCCGACCGCCTTCGTCTGGGGCGAGCGTGACCAGCTCGTCTCGCTTCGCTTCTCGCGGCCGATCGCGCGGACCATGCCGCACGCACGACAGATGCTGCTGCCGTGCCTGGGGCACTGGTTGAACGGTCCGCACCATCGCTGCCTGGCGGCCACGGTGGCGGACACGATCCTGGAGCTCCTGGGTGAGCCGAGCGGCGCTCCCCTGCAGCGCCACGGGAGCGGTGTGGAGTTCATCATGCGCCCCTGCGTCGTGCCTGGCGGCGAGCGGTCCACCGCATCGGTGCCGATAAGGGAGGAGGCCGAGCATGGGACGTGACCGGGGCGGGCTGGGGACGGCGATGCGCGAGCGCCTGCAGTCGCTGGATCTGATCCGAGCATGGGCGCTCTTCCCCAGTTTCGTCGCTGCGGCGCGACGCGAACGGGACCGCCCCGTCGCGTCGATCGCATCGCTCGGTGTCCCGCAGTGGGCGCAGCCCCCGATCTTCCTGCTCGTCAACACCGGTCTCGGCGCCACCGTCGCCGGGCTCGCCGCCGGCTGGACGACGGTGGCAGTCGCGGGCAGCCTCGGCGTCACGGTGGGTGGCCTCGCCTACGCCGCCCTCACGACGCGCACACTCGCCTATACCGTGATCGACCCCCCGCCGTCGCGGAATACGCTGTCCATCGTCCCCTAGGCATCGCGAGGCGCCGGGCGGTCCGCCGTTCGTCGATCACGTGGTCGCCGCGGCAGCCCGCACAGCCGCTGCTTCGCCAACCGCGAGTTCGACGTCGCCGATGACGCAGCACGGGAGTGGAACAGGACGCCGCTCTCTGACGCATCACGGCAAGGCGAACGCGGCGCGTAGCGCAATCGGGAATGGTTGCGCGCAAAGAACCTTGACGAGCATCCATACAAACCAGTAAACGAGCCATCGAGCTTGGCCCGAACGGGTGCGGACGAGGACGTTCGCGCACCACGACGAGCGGCCAAACGAGAAGAAGGGGACGGAAATGACGGGCAGACATCTCACCTCTACGTCCGGCACGCGGGGCCATCTCTCCGGTGGCATCGCACGCACGTTGCTGTGCGCCGCCGTTGCCGTGGTCCTGATCGCAAGCCGTGCGTGGGCCGGACATCTCAAGGTCGACGACGACGGCGTACAGTGTCCGACGGCGGGCTTCGCCACGATCCAGGCCGCGGTGAGCGCGGCCGCTCCCGGAGACACGATCACGGTCTGCCCGGGCACCTACGGCGGGCAGGTCGTCATCGACAAGCCGCTCAGGATCAAGGGCAAGGCGCCGAAGGTGAAGACCTGCAACACCCTCGCGCCGCCGGATCCGACCCTCCACTCCATCCTCGATGCCCCCGCGGTCACGGGCGTGGCCGGCATCGGAGTCGACGTCTTCGCCGACGACGTCACGCTCCAGAACCTCGTCATCACGCACGCCGGTGAGACGGGAATCCGAACCGACTCGGCCTACGGGGCGTTCACGCTGAAGAACGCCGTCCTGGTCGAGAACGCGAACGGAATCTACCTCCATTCGAGCGGGACGATTGCGACCACCGTCAAGTCCAACTGCTTCCGCAGGAACACGGAGGCCGGCGTCCGGACGCGATACGGTCTCGTCAATGCGTCCGTCAGCAAGAACATCTTCTTCGAGACCACCAACGCGGCGGCGATCATCGTCGACCATGAGCCGGGCACGACCACCGAGGGCCTGCTGGTCACCCGCAATCAGTCCAAGGGGGATTCCACCTTCGCGGTGGTCGTCGGTACCAAGGACACGGTGGTCTCGAAGAACACCGTCGACGCGACGGCGGGAACGGCGATCTTCGTCGGGGGTGACAACGTCGACCTCACGATCGCCAGCAACAGGGTGACGAACGCGGGCACTCGGGGCATCCGGTTCAACACCGCGGCGTTCGGAGGTGGAGCCAACACCGGCGTGCTGGTCTCGAAGAACATCGTCGACAAGGCCGGCATCCATGGGATCGCGGTCGATTCGAGCGCCGGCGAGTCGACGCTCGTGGCCTCGACGATCGAAAAGAACGTGGTGTCGAACAGCGGACAGACCGGCGCCGGCGACGGGATACGGGTCGAGGATCCCGACGGCATCGGGCGCGAACGGCGGCAACACGATACAAGGGAACACGATTTCGGGCAGCTTCAACCACGACTGCCACGATGCGACGTCGGGCAGCGGCACGGCCGGGACCGCGAACACCTGGTCGAAGGACACCGCGACCACGCAGAACGTCGCGAACCTCTGCTTCTCGGGGGCGGCCAACGGGGTAGCCGACTGATCCGTCCAACACGCGACTCAACCCATTCCAAAGGAGGCGTTCACACCATGCGTCACTTCTCTGCGCTCTCGCTCTCGGTCGGCCTGCTGCTCTCGGCGGGCCTGGCCACTGCCGGTACCCAGGTGAAGGGCACGATCGTCCCTCACGACGCGTCGTCGAACCCACTACTTTCCTTCAAGAGCAGCTTCGGCATGAAGGGCACCGGCGCCTTCTCGGTGAGTCTCAAGGGGATGACCGACTCCGCCGGCAGCCCCGCGCCCGTGACCACCGGCACCACCCCGGACGCCCAGTACTGGCTCACGGTGAAGGGTGACGCGCAGGGAATCCTCTGGCAGTACAACGTGCCCATCTCGATCACGAAGGCCGGACAGGCCAAGCTCAAGGGGAGCGTGGCGCTGATTTCGGCGGTCCCCGCTGGGTCCGCCATCGGGGTGCTGGGGGTCGAGGTGCACGAGCCGACGCCAGCCGGCAGCGCGGCCGATTGTCAGACCGTGATGACCGATCCCACCCTTCCCGGTGTCTTCGTCCCCGGGGTGAGCCCCTTCGCCAGCAACCCGTGTGCGACTGGCGCGCGCCTCGGCCTGACAGGTCTCGTCACCGGCCAGTGATCAATTCGCTGTAGCGGCCCGGCTCGATCTGTGATCGGGCCGGGCCGCACGTCATCGGCGACGGTGACACCCTTCGGATAGCGGACGGGCGCTCAGGTGAGGCCGGACGGCACGACCCACACGGGGCAGTCCACCCGGTGGAGCACCTCGCGCGTCGTGTCCCGCGTGAGGAGTCGGCGGAGGAGTCCGCGCACGTGCTCGCCGAGCACGCAGAAGGCCGGCTGGCGCTCCTCCAGGTACTCGACGATGACCGCGACGGCCGGGCCCGCACGCACGTGCGTGGATGTCCGATCGCCGAGGTCCGGCGGTACGAGTGCGTCGAGCGCCGCATGCGCGCACTCGAGGCGCTCGCGCCCCGCATGGCCCGGGTCGACGACGTGCAGCAGCTCGAGTCGCAGCGGCAGTGTGCGCGCCAGCGCGAAGGCATAGCCGACGGCGGCGAGCGAGGCGTGCGTGAGATCCGTCAAGACGACGGCACGCGGTGACGCGTCCCCGTCGGCGCGCAGGCAGAACCTGGGCATGTCCGTGCGCTCCTGAAAGGCCAGGACCGGAAACGGGGCTGCGGCAATGAGCTGCTCGGTCACCGACGCGTGCTCCCGCGTACTCCAGCCGTGGCTCCCGAGGACCACGAGGTCGGCCTGGACCTCTCGGGCGAGACCCAGGACGACCGAGCTCACGGGGCCGACGGTGATCACGCCCTCGGCCGCCACCTCGGCCGCGACGCGCTCGATGACGCGGTGCAGGTGCCGCCTGGCCTCCGCCCGGCCTTCCTCGGGGCTCGAAAGGTTGTGGTGGAGAACGAGCCTGGCGCCGAACGTCCGGCAGACCTCGAGCGCGACGTCGACCTCGGCGGGCTCGAGGGTGGAAAAATCGGTCGGACAAAGGACGGTCCGGATGCGCATCCGATCCCCCACCCGGAGTACCGCAAGTTTCCTGCCAAGGCCGATTCCGCGGCGCAGCGCGAGCGCCCTCCCAGGCGCGCGAGGCCCGCCGCCCGCGCTTGTCAGCTGCGCGAACCCGAGGGCTCACCGGGGGAGGCATCCGGACTTCGGACCAGGCCAGCCCGCGACGTCCACTCCGGGACGAGCAGGCCGTAGATGACCTCGTCGACCGGCCGGCCGTGGAGCCACAGCGCTGCGCGCCTCGTGCCCTCGGGCGTGAAGCCGAGCCGCTCCGGGACGGACCGACTCCGAGGATTGTCTGCCGGGCAGGTGATCTCGACGCGGCGCAGGCCGAGTGCACCGAATGCGTGGTCGATGACCGCCGCCACGGCGGCGGTTGCGATCCCGCGGCCGACGAAGTCCGCTCCGAGCCAGTACCCGATCGTCGCCGTGCCCGCGTCGCGGTCGATCGCGCCGATCCCCACGACGCCCGCGAGGCGGGCGCCGCACCAGAGCCCGTAGGATACGCCGGAGCCCGCCGCCGTGGTACGCGCGTTTTCGGCGAGGAAGCCGGCGGCGTCGTCGAACGAGGCGATCGAGTCCAGCTCCGGCAGCCAGGGCCGGAGGTGCGTCCGGCTCTCGTCGAGGTGGGCGATCAGCGCGCCGGCGTCCGCCGTCTCGAGCGGCGCGAGGCGGACGCCGTCGTGGAGCACGCGCGCGAGCGTCATCCCTTCACCCGGACGCCCCGCGCCGCGAGCAGCGCCCGCAGATGCTCGCGCCGGTCGCCCTGGATCTCGATCGCCGTCGACAGCGCGGTACCACCCGTGCCGAGCGCCTTCTTCAGGTCGCGCGCGAGCGCTTCGATCCAGGCGGCGTTCCGCGGTAGCCCGTCGACGACGGTCACGCTCTTGCCGCCGCGGCCTTTCTTTTCGAGGCGGAGCTTCGCCGTCACCGTGGCCGGGACGGCCTCGTCCGTCGTCGTCGAGCAGCGGCAGTCTGCGGCGGGCCAGCCGCAGCCTGGACAGCGCCGGCCGCCGTCGCTCGACCAGACGGGTCGCGAGCTCACGGCGTGACGATCACCTTGCCGTACGTCTGGCGCGCGCCGAGCGCGGCGAGCGCGGCCGGCACCTCGTCGAGCGGATACGTCTTGAAGACGACCGGCGCGATCTTCTTCTCCGCGTAGAGGCGGAAGAGCGCGTCGAAGGTCTCGGGGACGCGCTCGGGCTCGTTCATCGCGTACGCGCCCCAGTGCAGGCCGACGATCGCGATGTTCTTCAGCAGCACGCGGTTGAGCTTCACCTCGGGGATGTGTCCGCTGGCGAAGCCGATCACCAGCAGGCGGCCGTTCCAGGCGATGCACTTGAGCGAGCGGTCGAAGATGTCGCCGCCGACCGAGTCGTAGATGACGTCGGCGCCGTGGCCGCCGCGTCGCCTCCTTCACCCGCTCGACCAAGTCCTCGCGCTGGTAGTCGATGGCGACGTCGGCGCCCGCGCGCTTCGCCACCTCGAGCTTGTCGGCGCCGCCGGCGGTCGCGATCACGCGGCGCCGAGCGCCTTGCCGATCTGCACCGCGGCGAGGCCGACGCCGCCGGCCGCCGCGTGGACCAGCAGCGATCTCGCCCGCGCGCAGGTGCGCCCGGTAGCACGAGCCCGGCGTACGAGGTCGGGTAGACGATCGGGAAGCCGGCGCCCTCGTCGAAGGACATGCCGTCGGGCATCTTCCACGCGGCCCGCGGCCGGCACGCACGCGCGCTCGGCGTAGCCGCCGAGCGGCCGCCGACGCGAGCACGCGATCGCCGACGCGCGAAGCCCTCGACGCCCGGCCCGACCTCGCGGACGACGCCCGCGAGCTCGCCGCCGGGAATGAACGGAAAGGGCGGCTTCACCTGGTACTGGCCCTTCACCATCAGGATGTCGAAGAAGTTGCAGCCGGCGGCCTTCACGTCGATGCCGAGCATGCCCGGTCCGATCTCCGGGATCGGGGACCTCGCGCACCGCGAGCTCGGTCGGCTCCATCCAGCGGTCGACGACGATGGCGCGCATGGCGCCTCTCTTGACCGACCGCTCACGCCGGGGCAAGCGGGCGCCATGAAGGTGCAGGGCAGGACGGCGATCGTGACCGGTGGTGCATCGGGAATCGGCCGGGCGACGGCGCTCGCGCTGGCGCGCGCGGGCGCACACGTCTGGATCGGGGACATCGACGAGGCCGGCGCCGCTGCCGCGGCGTCGGCGGTGCGCGAGGCAGGCGGACGTGCGGACGCCGCTCGCCTCGACGTCACCGACGACGCGTCGGTCGCCGCCTTCGTCGCCCGCGTCGGCGATCGGATCGACATCCTGGTGAACGCTGCGGGCTGGGATCGTGCCGAGCCGTTCCTGGAGAATCCCGACGGGTTCTGGCAGCGGATCGTCGACCTCAATTTCGGCGGGCCGGTGCGGCTCATGCGTGCCGTGCTGCCGGGAATGATCGCGCGCGGGGCAGGGAAGGTCGTCAACGTCGCGAGTGATGCCGGCCGGGTCGGCAGCGCCGGCGAGGCGGTCTACTCGGGCGCGAAGGGCGGCGTGATCGCGGTCACCAAGTCCGTCGCGCGCGAGATGGCGCGTCACGGGATCAACGTGAACTGTGTCTGCCCCGGGCCGACCGACACGCCCATGTTCCAGGCGCAGCCGCAGCGGCTGCGGGAGGGGCTGGTGCGTGCGATCCCGTTCCGCCGCCTGGCGCGCCCCGAAGAGATCGCGGATGCGATCCTCTTCTTCGCCAGCTCGCGGGCGGACTACGTCACGGGCCAGGCGCTCAGCGTGAGTGGCGGCCTGACGATGGTCTAGTGCTCCCGCTAGGGCTGGCCACCGGGGAGCGTGTAGCCCTGGACGTGCGGCTGTTTCGCCTCCCAGGCGAACTCGGTTCCCCACACGCCGGGGGCGTGGTTGCCGAAGCCGTAGCCGTACCAGTAGCCGGCATAGAGGGGCGGCGGCGCATACCCGAGCGGATAGCCGACGAACGGGCCGTAGGCCGACGGCGCGCAATAGCTGTTCGGCCAGCACGTCACCGGCCCGGGCACCGGCACGACGTAGCTCGGACCGAAGCGGCCGACGAACTGGGCGCGGGCGGGTGCGGCGGCAGCATACAGGGCGAGTGCGAGGACGATGGTCAGAAGGCGTTTCATCGTGGGGCCCCTCCAGGGGCATAACACCGACGCTAGCCCCGGGTGACGCGGCAGGCAACATGGACGTCGTGTGAAGGGCGACTCACACGATGGTTGCATCCGCTTCACCTCGACCGGCGGACATCCCAGGTCTCTTCGCCAGCGGGCGTC
>CAVVBN010000004.1:0-11641 GCA_963746505.1 uncultured delta proteobacterium | reverse complement strand
GGGCCGCCACCTCTCGCCGACGGTGCGACTGCTGGCGGATCACCTGGTCGGCGGGCTACGTGAGCGGCTGGCCGGCCAATGAGCGCAGCCGTTCCGGGGTACGCGCCCGGTGTGGTAGTCGTCTCGTGCGAAAGCATCCGTGATGAGGTGTTCGTGCAACCACGAGAATCCTCCCGGCGCGAAGTTCTGCCTCGAATGCGGCAGCCCCGTCGCGCAGCGCTGTGCGGCGTGCAGCGCCGACGCGTCGCCGACGGCGAAGCATCAACTTGTACGATCCCAGCGAGCATGGGCGTCTCGCATACACGGTGGGATTCGATCGTGGCACCGCCGCCCGCGTGTTTGCGGCCTTTTGTCACACATTCCTGGGCCACCCCGACCAGGCGCTGGCTGTGAGCGAGGACGCGGTGGCGCGGTCGAAGCGTGTGGGACATCCGCTCAGTCTGGCGACCGCCCTCTTCTGGGGCGGAGTCTTCTATGCCATCACGACGCCCTGGTCGCACTCGGACTCGGCGTTGCACGCGCCAGGAAACAGGGACAGCACTACTACGACGCCGACCTCCACCGGCTGCGGGCCGAAATTCTCCTCGACATGGACGGCAATGCGGTCGAGGAGGCGGAGGCGCTCTTGCGCCAGTCCCTGGAAGTCGCCCGGCGGCAAGAGGCCAAGACGTTCGAGTTGCGCACCGCCACTAGCCTGGCGCGCCTCTGGCGCCGCCAGGGCAAGCGCGACGCCGCCCGCCATCTCCTCGCCCCACTCTACGCCTGGTTCACCGAAGGCTTCGCCACGCGCGATCTGATCGAAGCTAGGGCGCTGCTCGACGACTTGCGTTAGAGAGACTCGACATCGGGGCCATGTTTCGGTACATACTGTAAATGCGGTTCGACTGGGATGGCCGGAAAGCCACCTCGAACTTGCAGAAGCACCGTGTCAGCTTCGAGGATGCAATCACGGCATTCGACGATCCATTCGCGCTCGTTGCACTCGACCCGAAGCATTCTACGGCAACCGAGGACCGTCGCTGGCTGATCGGTGAGTCCGATATTGGGGTCGTGGTCGTCGTCTTTACGGTCCGGCGGCCGGACCACACCTATCGCCTCATCTCTGCACGACGCGCCGGTCGCAAGGAGCGAACCCGCTATGAAGAAGCCAAGTGCATTCCCCTTTGAACGCGCCCGTCGACTGACGGTCAGCGAAGCCGAGGCCGCTCGCAAGGCGATCGAGCGGAAGCTCGGAAAGAAGCGGCCGAGGCGCGGTCGGCCGCCGAAAGGTGCCGAGAAGTACCAGCCGGTGTCGATCCGGCTGCACCCGATCGTCATCGCGTGGGCAAAGCGCGAAGCCAAGAGACGTGGTCTGGGTTACCAGACGGTGATCAACGAGGTGTTGCTCAAGGCAACGGCGTAGAGCTATGCCACGCGGCCACCGTACGAGGCTCAACGCTCGATGCGCACCGCCGACTCGACGCGCGAACCGAGGAACCGCTGTCCGATGCGCACGAAGCGCTCGGGGGCGTCGGTGACGAAGAAGCTCGCGTGCCCCACCCCGCTCGCGCGTGTGAGGCCGTGCTCGGCGAGCAGCCGGGCGACGACACGCGCCGTCTCCTCCGCCGAGTCGACCAGCGCCACTCGGTCACCCATCACCTCTGCGATCACCGCCTTCAGCAGCGGGTAGTGCGTGCACCCGAGGATCAGGGTGTCGATGCCGCTCGTGCGGAGGCTGCCGAGATACGTCTCGGCGACCCCGCGCGGGATCGGGCCCTCCGTCCAGCCCTCCTCGGCGAGGGGGACGAAGAGCGGGCACGCGCGGGTGTAGACCTCGAGCGCCGGCACGAGGGCGCGGAGCGCGCGGGTGTATGCGCCCGAGCTGATCGTCGCCTCGGTGGCAACGACACCGACGCGGCCGTTCTGCGTCCGCGCCACGGCCGCGGCGGCGCCGGGTTCGATCACGCCCACGATCGGCACGCTGAAGCGGGCGCGGAGCGCGTCGAGCGCGACCGCCGACATCGTGTTGCAGGCGACGACCAGCATCTTCACCTGCCGCTCGGCGAGGAACTCGGCGTTCTCGATGCTGTAGCGCGTGACGGTCTCGGCGGACTTGGTGCCGTACGGGTAGCGCCCCGTGTCGCCGAGGTACATGACGTCCTCGGCCGGCAGCGCCTGGACGATCGCGTGCAGGACGGTGAGCCCGCCCACGCCGGAGTCGAAGATCCCTATGGCGCCGTCGGGTGCGGCCATGATCGGGGCTTATCCCGTGAACGCATTGTCGCCACAAGCGGCGGGCGGGGGGCGGGACCCCGGCGGTTCCGCTTCGAGGCTGCGCGGCAACATCGAAATCGATTCACGGCCTGCCTCGTACGCCGCTCCGCCAGGCGCTCCACCGCCGGGGTCCCGCCCCCCGCTGTGCCGACGGCGTGCAGACGCTGGCGCGATGGGCTGCCGCGATCACGACCGCGCATGGGCTCTCGGGGGTGGGAGGGGTGCGAACTGCGATGCTGGAGTGGCGCGGGTGGGGGCGACGGTGGAGCGCCTTAGCGGAGCGGCGGACGAGGTCGGTGAAGAGACGTGTCGCGGTTGCCGCGAAGCGTGAAGCGGAACCGTCGCCCCCACCCGCGCCACACGACGTCGGCTACCGCTCAGCCCACCCCCACACGATCTTCCAGACGAGGTCGCGGCCCTCGCCGGAGCGCGCGGAGAAGCCGACGACGGGCACGCCGCCCGTGCGCGCCGCGAGCGCGGCGACGGCGGTCTTCGCGGCGCCGCGGCCGAGCTTGTCGAGCTTCGTTGCGACCACGGCGGCCGGCAGCTCGGTGTGACGGAGAAACGCGAGGAGATCCTCCTCCTCGACCTCGGGTCCACGGCGGACGTCCACCACCAGGAGCACACCGGCGAGCGTCGGTCGCTCCTTCAGGTACGTCTCGACCAGCGGCCTCCACGACTGGCGTTCCGCCTCGGGACCGACCGCGAAGCCGTAACCGGGAAGATCGACGAGTAGGAGACGGTCGTCGATCGCGAAGAAATTCAGCTGCCGCGTGCGACCGGGCGTGCCGCTGGTGCGCGCCAGCCCGCGGTGCCCCGTCAGGCAGTTGATGAGCGAGGATTTACCGACGTTCGAGCGACCGGCGATCGCGACCTCCGGAGGACCGGGGGGTGGTCCCCCACCCGGCGCCCCGGCAGCACCCACGAAGCGCGCGTCGCGGATCAGCTGGTTTCGCCCGCGACGGGCGTCGGCGTCAGCCCGAGCGCCTTGTTCGCCAGCCGGACCTGGGTCAGGTAGATCTCGCGCAGCGCGCCCCGCTGCACGTCCTCGATCGGGATCCCGCCCTTGTCCTTGCTCTTCTCGCTGAAGCGCAGGATCGTGCCCTTCCCGTCGGCGGTCGGCTCGAACTTGTACTCGGCCTGGATGTCGGCGAGCTTCGAGTCGAGCGTCTTCGACGTGATGCGGTGCTCGCCGGGGAAGTACGTCCACTCGATCTTGAGCGTCTGCACCTTGAATCCGGGCGGCAGGATGTCGAGCTTGCCGACCACCTCGACCAGCTTGGTGTTGCCCTCTTCCTTCAGCAGCTCGCTCTTCAGGAAGTTGTCGGGCGCGACGTCGTGCGACTTCTCGGGCTGGCTGAAGGCCTCGAAGACCTTCGCTACCGGCGCGTCGAACTTGCTGACGAACTGCACGTCCCACGTGTCGCCGGTCTTCACCATGCTCTCGCTGACGATCTCCCTCGCGGGCCCGCTGATCGCCTGCTGGATGCGATATCGCGCGTATCCGAGGTAGGCGACCACCGCGAGCACGAGCACGAGGATGAGGCCGAGGATGGCTTTCATGCCAGGGCTCTTAGCGGAACCCGTGCCTTCAGGACAAGAGTACCCGGCCGACGGTCCGGATGATGCGGAGCGTGTCCACCCAGGGCCGATAGTGGCTGATGCGCTCGGCCACCGGTGGGTAGTACACCTCGACCGGGACGCCCACGACGTCCATCCCACTGCGCGCCGCACGCAGCAGGATCTCGGTCTCGAAGTCGTACCGGACGCCAGCCGCTCCGAGGGCGAGCGTCGCCGCCACGGGATAGACGCGGAAGCCCGACTGCGTGTCGGGGAGTCGCCGCCCCGCGATGCGTCGCATCATCTTGTCGGCCACCCAGTTGCCGAACAGGGCCGCACGGCGGATCTCGAACTGCTCCTTCCGTCGTTCGCCGACGACGATCGCCCCGGGCGCACGATCCGCCGCGGCGAGGAGGACCCGTATCTCTTCGGGCAGGTGCTGGCCGTCGGCATCGAGGGTGATGGCTCGCGTCACGCCGCGGCTGGCCAGCGCCTCGAATCCCGTCACCAGCGCCGCGCCCTTCCCCCGATTGACCGGGTGCCGGACGACCTCGGCGCCGGCCGCGGCGGCACGGGCCGCGGTGTCGTCGCCGGAACCATCGTCGACGACGAGCACCAGGGGCAGGACGCGCCGCGTGCCCTCCACCACCGCCGTGATCGAATCCGCGGCGCGGAAGGCCGGGATCAACGCCGCGTCGCTCACGTGTCGAGCGCCGCGATCGTCTCGAGCGCTGCCGCCATTCGCTCCACATCCTCTCCCATCGGCCGATCCGTCGTGATCGGCGCGACCAGCTCGCGCACACAGGCGTGCACCGCGCGCGTCCCGTGGCCGAGGCCTCCCACCCCCACCAGGTCGGCGGCCTCGGCTGCGGCGATCAGCTCGATCGCGACCACGCGTCGCGCGTTCTCGAGCATGCGCCTCGCCTGGCGGACGCCGACGCTCCCCATGCCGACGACGTCCTGGTTGTTCAGGTTGGTCGGCACCGAACCCAGCGTCGCCGGATGCGCCAGCACGGCGTTGTCGGCCACCGTGGAGCTGGCGCAGAACTGCAGGCCCGAGAGGCCGCTGCGGATGCCCGGCTGATCGCGGATCAGGAACGGGGGCAGCCCGCCGTTGGTGTGCGGATCGAGGAGGCGCGCCAGGCGGCGTTCCGAGAACAGCGCCACCTCGGCCAACCCCACCTTCAGATGATCCACGGCGAGCGCGACCGGCTGGCCGTGGAAATTGCCCGCGTGGAGGACGGCATCGTCCTCGGGAAAGAACGTCGGGTTGTCGGTGACGCTGTTCAGCTCGACGGCGACGACATCCCGTACGTGGGCCACCGTGGCGCGAACGGCGCCGAGCACCTGCGGCACGCAGCGAAGCGTGTACGCCGCCTGCACCGGCGGCACGCGCGGCCCGTCGCCGAGGGGGACGCCGTCGCCGCGGAGCCGCCGGCTGCCAGCGGTGAGTGCGCGCAGCCGCGCCGCCGACACCTGCTGCCCGGCGTGCGGCCGCGCCGCGTGGATGCGCGCGTCGAAGGCCTCGGTGCTGCCGCCGAGGACGTCGACGACGAGCGCCGCCGCCGCCTCCGCCGCGGCGACCAACGCCTCGGCGCCGAGCACGAGCAGCGCCGCCTGCGCCGTCTCGCACGACGTCCCGTTGATCATGGCGAGCGCCTCGCGGCCCTCGTAGCAGAGCGGCGCGATACCGGCCGCGGCGAGCGCCTCGGCGGCGGGAACGGGACGTCCCCGCCACTCGACGTCGCCCTCGCCCATGAGCGCCCGGGCGACGTGCGCCAGCTCGACCAGGTCGCCGCTGGCGCCGACCGACCCCGTCTCCGGGATGATCGGATGCACGCCCGCGTTCAGCGCCGCGATCAGCGTCGCAACGACCTCGGGACGCACGCCCGAGCGTCCGAGCGCGAGCGTGTAGGCGCGCGCCGCGAGCGTCGCACGGACCGCCGCACGCGGGTGCGGCGCGCCGAAGCCGCTCGCCGTGCAGCGCACCAGATTCTGTTGGAACCGCGCATTCGCCTCGGGAGGCACGACGTGGTCGCAGAGCGGCCCGACCCCGGTGTTGAGCCCGTAGACGACCCGCCCCGAGCGCAGCAGCGCAGCCACCTGGCCGAGGCTCGCCCCCATGCGCTCGGCGACGCCGGCGCCGAGGACGACCGCGGCGCCGGCGGCGATCCGCCCGACCGCCTCGAGGGTGATCGGCGCCGGCGGCGCCAGCACGACCGCCTCCATCAGGACGCGAGCGCCGCGCCCGGCGCCGGAGCTCCCGGACGCGTGAACAGCCAGTCGCGCAGTCCGACGCGGACGTAGGTCGCGACGCGCCCGAGGAAGCGGGGCTCGCCCGCGATCGTCCGCGCCAGGCCCCAGAGCACGTCGGGGCGCTGGTAGAACGTGCGATAGCCGCGGCGGAACCACCGCTCGAGCACCTCGGGCGTGAGGCCGTCGGGCACGAACACCCAGTGCATCGCGTTCATGTGCTCCCAGTCCTCGGCGAACGACCCGTGGCTGCGGATCGTAGGATAGGAGGGCGTGCCCGGGTACGGCGTGAACTTCGTGATCTGCACCAGGTCGAGCGGTGCGGTGCGCAGGAACTGGACGGTCTCGGCGAGGCTGTCCTCGCCTTCGGTCGGGTGCGCCATCATCAGGAGGCCCTTGGCCCGGATGCCGGCGGCGCGCGTCTGGCGCAGCGTCTCCAGCATGCGCGGGATGCGGACCTCGCGCTTGACGACGTCGAGCACGCGCTGGGATCCCGACTCGATGCCGTAGGCGATCTGCCAGCAGCCGGCGCGATGCATCAATCTGAGCGTGGCTGTGTCCAACAGGTTCGGATGGCTGTTGCAGCTCCAGGTGAAGCGGAAGCCCTCGGCGAGGAAGCGCTCGCACAGCTCGACGACGCGCTGGCGGTTGACGGTGAAGAGATCGTCGTAGAAGAGCACGTGCCGCACGCCCTGGGCGACGAGCCGCCGGCACAGCTCGACCACGTAGTCGACGCCGTGGTAGCGGCCGCGGCGACCCGACGTGGAGCGGTCGCAGAACGTGCACGAAAACGGACAGCCCCGAGACGTCACCACCGTGGCGACCGGCGTCGCGCGGTAGTTGAAGGGACTCGGCTGGAAATGGAGCGGGAAGTCCGGCACCAGGTCCCACGCCGGCAGCGGCAGGCGATCGAGCGCGTCGCCGTCGAGGTACGGCGCGCGCGGATTGGCGCGCACGCCGTCGGCCGTGCGGTGGACGAGCCCCGCGACGTCGGACGGGTCGGCGTCGCACGCCAGTCGCTCGAGGAGCGCCGGATACGACAGCTCTCCCTCGCCCGCGATGCCGTAGTCGAACGCGGGGAACGCCTCGAGGGTGCGCTCGGGGATGGCGCTCACGTGCGGCCCGCCGACGGTGATGCTGGTCCGCGGGAGGCGAGCCTTCACCTGCGCCGCGATGCGCGACGCATTCGTCACCGAGATGGTGGTGGCCGAGAAGCCGACGTGGTCGGGCGCGAGCGCGAGGATCCGGCTGGTGACCTCCTCCAGCGGAGTGCCGGTGCGCTTGCCGTCGACGATGTGCACACGGTACCCCGCTTCCCGCACCACCGCCGCGAGGACCAGGGTCCCGATGCCCGGGATGTCCTCCTCTCCCTGCCGCACCCGGTCCATCCGTCGATCCCAACAGACGTACGGGGGTTCGACGAAGACCACCGTCTGAGCGCGCATCCGTCTTCCGTATATAGGATGCACTCCCGGTAGCGGAAGGCCCGAGGGCAGCGTTGTCGGTCGTCCGCGGGTCTGCTACCTGGGGCCCATGCGGTCGATGCTGCTTCGCCTGGTGCTGCTCACAGCCGCGCTCGCCGGCTGTACGGGCCCCGTCGTCCAGAGTCCGCTCACCGGACAGACCCGGTATCTCTGCTGCAACCTGCACTACGAGAAGACGACGATCAGCGACGTCAACTACCTGACCGGCACGCTGGTTCCGGCGGGCACGTCGGTGCAGATCATCCAGGTGCGGAGCAACGCCGTGACCTTCCAACCGTCCGGACAGCCGCCGCTCACGCTCAAGTACGAGTTCGGGCCGAAGGCGGGTGTCCCGTTCTCGACGTTCCTCGACCGCCTCTTCGTCACCGCCGACCCGACGACCCAGCTCTCGCGCGCCGAGCCGGCACGCAGTCGCCGCGGCCGCAAGGGCTCCGCGAAGGCCGCACCCACCGGCAGCGTCCGCGAGCTGATCGAGCGCGGCGCGGTCGAGCCGGGGATGACGCGCGCCCAGGTGCTGATATCGCTCGGCTATCCACCGGCACATCGCACGCCGTCGCTCGAGAGCGACGAGTGGCACTACTGGCGCAATCGCTGGGACCAGCTCTCGGTCGTCTTCAGCGGTGACAAGGTCGAGCGCGTCGCCGAATAGCGCCCATGGCCGCCCCGGAAACGCCCGACGTGGTGGTGGTGGGCGGTGGGCCGGCGGGCTCCATCGCCGCGACCCTGCTGGCGGACCGCGGGCTCCGCGTCGTCGTGCTCGAGCGCGAGCGATTCCCCCGATACCACATCGGCGAGTCGCTCCTGTCGGCGACGCTGCCCATCCTCGACACCGTCGGCGCCACGCCGCTGATCGAGCGGCACGGCTTCCTGCGCAAGCCCGGCGGCACGTTCCAGTGGGGTCGCCAGCGCGAGCCGTGGAGCTTCTGGTTCCGCGAGGACCCGGGCGGACGCCCCTACGCCTTCCAGGTCGTGCGGGCCGAGTTCGACAAGATCCTGCTCGACAACGCGCGCGAGCACGGCGCCGACGTTCGCGAGGAGCACGCCGTCGAGCGCGTCGACACGAGCGGCGCGACACCGGTGATCGACGGCACGCGGCGCGACGGGACGACGTTCCAGCTGGCGCCCCGCTTCCTCGTCGACGCCAGCGGCCAGCAGGCGCTCGTCGGCCGCGCGCAGGGCCTGCGCCGCTTCAACGAGTTCTTCAAGAACCTGGCCGTGTTCGGCTACTGGACCGGCGCCGAGCGGCTGCCCGGCGACCTGGCCAACCACATCCTCTCCGCCGCCTTCGGCGACGGCTGGTTCTGGTACATCCCGCTCCACGACGGCACGATGAGCGTCGGCGCCGTGGTCGACGTGAAGCGCTGGAGCGACGTCGCGACCGGCGATCCGGAGGCGACCTACCGCGGATTGATCGCCCGCTGTCCGGCGATCGCCGAGCGCCTGCGCGCCGCGACGCTCGTCTCGCCGATCCGCATGATCCGCGACTACTCCTACGACAGCTCGCGCTTCTGGGGGCCGGGGCACCTCATGGCGGGCGACGCCGCGTGCTTCATCGATCCGGTCTTCTCGACCGGCGTGCATCTCGCCTCCCTCGCCGGGTTCCTCGGCGCGCGCGCGGTGGACCAGATCCTGCGCGACGGGCGCCACGAGGCGGAGGCGCTCGGCGACTACGAGGCCGCCTATCGCGGCGCCTTCGAGCGCTACCTCCGCTTCCTCTACTTCTTCTACGACCACAACGTCGATCCCGATTCGTACTTCTGGCAGGCGCGCTCCATTCTGGCCCACGCCCCGTCCGATCTGGATGCGCGCACCGCGTTCGTCCGGCTGATGTCGGGCGGCGGCGACCGTGAGGCGATCCCGGCGCTCGTCGATCGCGAGCACGCGCGCTGGTCGAACGCCATCGAGACCGGCCGCGCGGCGGCGCTTCCCGGCGTCGATCTGCTGCGGGTCCGCACCACGCGCACCCTGATGGAGGACTGAGCGTGCGGGTGCTGCTCGTCTCGGCGAACCAGGAGCGCAGCCCCGATCCGGTCGCGCCGCTCGGCGTGTGCTACGTCGCGACCGCCACCGCCGCCGCCGGACACGACGTCGCCAGCCCTCGACCTGTGCTTCGAGCCGACGTCGAGGCCGCGGTCGACGCGCGCGGTCGGCGACGTACGCCCGGACGTCATCGGCCTCTCGCTGCGCAACGTCGACAACTGCGCCTAGCCGGACACGGTGTCGTACCTGCCGCACTACCGTCGGGTGGTCGCCGCCTGCCGCGCCGCCGAGCGACGCGCCGATCGTGCTCGGCGGCTCGGCGTTCACGACCATGCCCGCGCTACTACCTGCCGCGCTCGCGGTCCCTACGGCGTCGTCGGCGAAGGCGAGGTCGCCTTTCCCGCGCTGCTCGCGCGGCTGGCCGAGCGGCGGGGCGACGGACGACGTCGGCTGGCGTCGCCCGCTGCGATCCCGCGACGGCGCCGTTCGCGTGAACCCGCCGGCCTGGCTGCCCGACCTCGACGCCGTGCGCGCCGACCGGCGCTGGATCGACGCCGCCGCGTACTTCGAGCGCGGCGGCATGGCGAACCTGCAGACCAAGCGCGGCTGCCACTACAAGTGCACCTTCTGCGCCTATCCCGTGATCGAGGGCCGCGGCATGCGCACGCGCGATCCCGGCGCCGGTCGCGGCCGAGGTGCGGCGCGCTGCTCGACGAGCACGGCGTCGACCAGTTCTTCATCGTCGACAGCGTCTTCAACGCCCCGCGCGGCTACGCCGAGCGCGTGTGCGAGGCGCTCCGTCCGCTCGGCCGCCGCATCCGCTGGTCGTGCTTCGTCGCGCCCGGCAACTTCACGGCGCGAGCTGCGCGACCTGCATGATCGCGGCGGGCTGCCAGTCGGTCGACTTCGGCACCGACGCCGGCGTCGCCGGCCACGCTGCGCGCCTTCCGCAAGAGCTTCAACGTCGACGACATCCTCGCCGCCTCGGCGCTCTGCCGCGAGCGCGGCCTCCCCTTCTGCCACAGCCTGGTCTTCGGCGGCGACGGCGAGACCTGGGACACGGTCGCCGACACCATCGCCGTGATGGACGCCTGCCGCCCGACGGCCGTGACGGCGATGTGCGGCGTGCGCGTCTACCCGGAGACGCCGCTCGCGGCGACGCTGATCGCGCGCGGCGAGGTCCCGTCCGCCGAGGCGCTGCACGAGCCCTTCTTCTACTTCGCGCCCGCCGTGCGCGACGGACTCGCCGAGGTCGTCGCCGACGTCGGCGCGGGCGCGCGGCAACTGGCTCCTCCCGGGACGGAAGGTCAACGACGAGGAGGCACTGGCGGCGATGCTCCGCGGCCGCGGCGTCAAGGGCGACCTCTGGCGCTACACCAGCCGCCGCCACCTGGGCCGCGCCGTCACGCATCCATGAGGAACGCGCTGGCGGCGGTGGGGCTGCTCACCCTCTCCAACCTCTTCATGACGATGGCCTGGTACGTCCTGTCGTTCGGCCTGATCCTGGCGGCCGTCGTCGTCGCGTTCCGCTAGTCTCCCGCGGGTGGTGTTGCGGCAGCATGACGCGGCGGCTACGGTCCCGCGCCGTGCGAGCCCCGGGAGACACCCCGTGATGAGCGATGTCCGCGCGCGCGCACGCGCGTGGCTGCCCGAACGCCCGGATCGGCTGATCGGGCACGGCCACCCGGCGGGCGACTTCCTCGAGGCGTACGAGTGGATCGTACTCTCGGAAGGGCCCGGCTTCCTCCGCCTCGACGTCCATCTCCCCGACCGGGCGAAGAACCCGCTCGGCACGCTCTTCGGCGGGTTCACGCCCACCTACGTCGACCTGGTCGCGCTGTTCACCGTCCGTGCCGGGCGCGGCGGCTGGGGCGCGGCTGGCTCGCCACCACCAACATGCGGATCGACTATTTCGAGCCGGTCCGCGGCCCGCGCTTCGTCATCGAGAGCGAGCTCAAGAAGGAGCGCGGCCGACTCAAGTTCGTCGAGACGCGCTTCCTCGACCGCGACGACACGCTGCTCGTCTTTGCGCTCACGACGATGCGCGAGGTCGCCTTCGCCAAGGCCCTCGGCGACGTCTGACATCCACGGAACCCCAGGAGGCATCCCCC
>CAVVBN010000003.1:0-15286 GCA_963746505.1 uncultured delta proteobacterium | reverse complement strand
ACTTCTGCATGGGCGACGCGACGGTTTCCGACGCGCAGATCGCTACGCCATCAGCCGGACGACGAACCACGGGCTGCCGGTTGCGAGGAGGCGACCCTCCTCGCTCCAGAGGTGGATCAGTCCGTGCCCGAAGCCGTGCCGGATGGCGAGCACGCGGATGTCACACCGATCCACTCGGACGGCACGATCTCCACGATGCGCGATCGTGTTGTCGAGGCTGTTCCCGCCTGCCCACCGTCCGAGCGCGTGGCTGATGCCGGACGGCATCCAGTCGGCGATGATCGCGAGCGTGGCGGCCGACGTCTCGAGCCCCTCGGGAACACGGATCCACAGCGCCGAGCCGCCGTCGCTGCTCGGAACGCCGTCCTTCTCGGCGCCCCACCGCCCCCGCGCCACCCGCAGCTCGACCCGCGAGTGAATCGTCCCATCGCCGCCTTCGAACGCCGGCACGGGCGCACAATCGCTCGGTGGGGGGACGTCGGGGCGGCGCGCCCACGTGCCCTCGACGTCGAGCGAGCGGCGGCCGAGCGCGGCGTTCACCGTGAGTATCTCGCGGTCACCGACGTGCCCCGTCGCGCGCGCCTGCGAGTTGTGGTTGCCACTCACCGGGACGGTGACGTCAAGATCGAGGATCTCCGGCGGGCGGGCGTACGAGAGGTACTGCGCGGTCGCCCACACCAGCGGGCGACCGGTCACCGCCTCGAGTGCCGTCACGGCGGCGCCAAGCCCGCAGCCCCCGAACAGGAAGCCGGCATAACGCACGCAGATGTTGCGCTCGACCGGGAGGATCCATCGATGCGGATTGTGGGTGGGACGCAGGCCGAGGAAGTCGCGTGCCGTCATCGTGATCAGGTTCCCGAGCGCATCGTCCCGAGTCAATTGGGCCGGATTGCACTCGGCACGATTTCCTGCGACGAGCCGGCATCCGTTTCTGAGGGAGGTGTCTCGATGCCGAGCCATTGCCGCGCAGCGGCGCTCACCTTGCTGCTGCTCGCGGGCTGTTCGCAGTTCGCCGTCACGGCGACGCGGGATCCGTCGGCGGACATGTCGACGTTCTCGCGCTTCGCCTACATCGAGTCGGCGGACGATCCGTGGCGCCGGCGGCTGGCACGCGACGGGCTGGACGTGGCGATCGGCAACGAGATCGACGCCGCGCTGACGGCCAAGGGCTTCCAGCGCGCCGACCCGCCGGACTTCCTCGTCCACTTCCACGTCGGGATCGGGTCGCAGCAGGACGTCCAGGCGATGGCCCGGGGGCTCGGGTACGGCTACGGCTGGTTCAACGTGACCGTGGACGACTACCGCGAGGGCACGCTGGTGATCGTCGTCATCGACGCGAAGACGCGGACGATGGTCTGGCGCGGCACCGCGTCGGCACGCACGATGCCCACCTCGTCCGTGCAGGAGAAGCGCGAGCGGATGCGTGAGGCGACCGCCGCGATCCTGGCCAAGTTCCCGGCCAAGGGGGCGCACTGATCCACGAGCGCTGATGTACTGGATGAGCCGACGTAATTTGACAGTCCGGGCCGCGGCGATACCGTAGGTACCGTGAGCCGGGCCCGCACCTTCCTCGCCTCCACCATCGGCCGCAAGGTCGTCATGGCCGTGACCGGCGTGGTGCTGTTCGGCTTCGTGATCGCACACATGATCGGCAACCTGCAGCTCTACCTGGGGGCCGAGTCGATCAACGCCTACTCGGTGTTCCTCCACGAGCTGCTCCACGGGGGCGGCCTCTGGATCGCGCGCGCCGTCCTGCTCGCGTCGGTCGGCCTGCACATCTGGGCGGCAGCCTCGCTGACGATCGACGACCGGGCGGCGCGGCCCGTCGGCTATCGCCGCACGACGGCGCGGCGCGCCACCTATGCCTCGCGCACGATGCGCTGGACGGGCGTCTTCCTGCTCGCGTTCGTCGTCTACCACCTGCTCGACCTGACCGTCGGCGCGACGAATCCGAGCTTCGAGGAGGGCAACGTCTACCACAACGTCGTCGCCAGCTTCCGCGTCGTGCCCGTGGCGGCGTTCTACCTCGCGGCGATGCTGATGCTGGGCCTGCACCTCCGCCACGGTGCCTACAGCCTGCTGCAGACCCTCGGCTTCAGCCATCCGCGCTACGAGCGGACGCTCAACGCGTTGACGGCCGGCTTCGCGGCGCTCGTCGTCCTCGGCAACCTCTCCTTCCCGCTGGCCGTCCTCTTCGGCCTGGTGCACTGATGGAGCTACGTTCCAACGTCCCCGAGGGTCCGCTCGAGAGGAAGTGGGAGAAGCACCGCTTCGACATGAAGCTGGTCAATCCCGCCAACAAGCGGAAGTACCACGTCATCGTGATCGGCATCCGGGCTCGCGGGCGCGAGCGCCTCGGCGTCGATGGCCGAGCTCGGCTACCGGGTGTCGTGCTTCTGCTACCAGGACAGCCCGCGCCGCGCGCACTCGATCGCCGCCCAGGGCGGCATCAACGCCGCCAAGAACTACCGCAACGACGGCGACAGCGTGCACCGCCTCTTCTACGACACCGTCAAGGGCGGCGACTTCCGCTCGCGCGAGGCCAACGTCTACCGCCTCGCCGAAGTTTCGAACCACATCATCGACCAGTGCGTCGCGCAGGGCGTGCCCTTCGCGCGCGAGTACGGCGGGCTGCTCGACAACCGTTCGTTCGGCGGCGCGCAGGTCTCGCGCACCTTCTACGCCCGCGGGCAGACGGGGCAGCAGCTCCTCCTCGGTGCCTACCAGGCGCTCGAGCGGCAGATCGGGCTCGGCACCGTCGCGATGCACCCGCGGCACGAGATGCTCGAGCTGATCGTCGTCGACGGGCGCGCGCGTGGCGTCGTCGTGCGCGACATGGTGACGGGGAAGATCGAGTCGCACCTGGGCGACGCCGTCGTCCTGGCGACGGGCGGCTACGGCAACGTCTTCTACCTCGCGACCTACGCCAAGGGCTGCAACGCCACCGCGATCTGGCGCGCGTACAAGAAGGGCGCGGGGTTCGGGAACCCCTGCTTCACGCAGATCCACCCGACCTGCATCCCGGTGACCGGCGACCACCAGTCGAAGCTCACGCTCATGAGCGAGTCGCTGCGCAACGACGGGCGCATCTGGGTGCCGACGACGAAGGGCGACAAGCGCCCGCCGCACGAGATCCCGGAGGCCGAGCGCGACTACTACCTCGAGCGCAAGTATCCGAGCTTCGGCAACCTCGCTCCGCGCGACATCGCGTCGCGTGCCGCGAAGCAGGTCTGCGACGAGGGGCGTGGCGTCGGCCCGACGGGCCAGGGCGTCTACCTCGACTTCACCGATGCCATCGCGCGCCTCGGGCGCGGACAGATCGAGGAGAAGTACGGCAACCTGTTCGAGATGTACGAGCGCATCACCGGCGAGAACCCGTACGAGATGCCGATGCGCATCTACCCGGCCACCCACTACACGATGGGCGGCCTGTGGGTGGACTACAACCTGATGAGCACGATCCCCGGCCTGTTCGTCGTCGGCGAGGCCAACTTCTCCGATCACGGCGCCAACCGGCTGGGCGCGAGCGCGCTCATGCAGGGGCTCGCCGACGGCTACTTCATCCTGCCCTACACGATCGGCGACTACCTGGCGCAGACGAAGCAGACGCCGCTCGACGCCGACGCACACCGAGGTGCGCGACCGCCGAGGCGGCGGTCGCCGAGCGCGTCGCCCGCCTGCTGGCGATCAAGGGCAGCCGCACCGTCACGTCGTTCCACCGCGAGCTGGGGAAGATCATGTGGGACCACTGCGGCATGGCGCGGAACGCGCCAGGGCCTCGAGGACGGACTGCGTGAAGATCCCGGCGCTGCGCGAGGAGTTCTGGGCGAACGTGCGCGTGCCGGGCGAGGGCGCGGAGCTCAACCAGTCGCTCGAGGTGGCGGGCCGCGTCGCCGACTTCCTCGAGCTGGGCGAGCTCATGTGCCGCGACGCGCTGGCGCGCGAGGAGTCGTGCGGCGGCCACTTCCGCGAGGAGTACCAGACGCCCGACGGCGAGGCGCTGCGCGACGACGAGAAGCTTCTGCCACGTCGCCGTGTGGGAATACGCCGGGCCCGACCGGCGCCGATCCGGCACGAGGAGCCGCTCGTCTTCGAGAACGTCCACCTGGCGACGAGGAGCTACAAGTAGCGATGCACATCACGCTGCACGTCTGGCGGCAGAAGAACGCCGGCGGCGACCGGTCGCTTCGTCACCTACCGCGGCGAACGACGTCAGCCCGCGACATGTCGTTCCTCGAGATGCTCGACGTGGTGAACGAGGGCCTGATCCAGAAGGGCGAGGAACCGATCGCCTTCGACCACGACTGTCGCGAGGGCATCTGCGGCACCTGCGGCGTCGTGATCAACGGAATGCCGCACGGCCCGCGGCCGCGCACGACGACCTGCCAGCTCCACATGCGCGAGCTTCAAGGACGGCGACGAGATCGTCGCTCGAGCCGTGGCGGGCGACGGCCTTTCCCGGTCGTGAAGGACCTCGTCGTCGACCGCAGCGCCTTCGATCGCATCATCGCCGCCGGCGGCTTCATCACGGCGCCGACCGGCAGCGCGCCCGAGGCCAACGCCATCCCGGTCCCGAAGGAGAACGCCGACCTCGCGATGGACGCCGCCGCGTGCATCGGCTGCGGCGCGTGCGTCGCGGCCTGCCCGAACGCGTCGGCGTCGCTGTTCGTCGCCGCCAAGGTCGCGCACCTGGCGCTGCTGCCGCAGGGACAGCCGGAGCGCTGGGACCGCGTGCTGGCGATGATCGGGCAGGCACGACGCCGAGGGCTTCGGCGGCTGCACCAACCACGGCGAGTGCGAGGCGGCGTGCCCGAAGGGCATCCGCGCTGCAGTTCATCGGCGAGATGAACCGCGACTTCGTCGTGGCGAGTCTGCGCAAGGGCCGACGCGAATCGTCCGGCCCGGACACCGCGGGCTGACGCCTGCAGGCAGGCCGGGACCGCCCGGCCTGGTGCCGTCCGGACCTGCGTCTGCTCGAATTCGCGCCGCCTGTCGATTTCGAGGGTCGCCGTTCGACCAGGGTCGAGAACGACCACGTTTCGGGAGGTGACGATGAAGTTCCTGTGCCTGATCTGCGCCGACAGAATGATGGAGCACATGTCGGAGACCGATGCCGCGCGGCACTTCGAGGACTATCGGGAGTTCACGGCGGCGATCCGGGAGAGCGGTCACTTCGTCGGGTGCAACCGCCTTCTGCCTCCCGCCACGGCGACGACGGTGCGGGTGCGCGAGGGAAGGGTCTCCGTCACCGACGGCCCCTACTCGGAAACCAAGGAGCAACTCGGGGGTTACTACGTGATCGAGGCGGGGGAACTGGACGAGGCGATCCGGATCGCGGCGCGGATCCCGGGAGCCCGGATCGGGTGCGTCGAGGTGCGTCCGATCGCCGAGGATGAGCCGACGCTCCGCGCGCTCGGACTCGGGAGCTGATTCCAATGCTCGAGAAGCCACACATCACCCAGATCGCCGCGCAGGCAATCGCCCTCGTCCGGCTGACGATTCCGCGCGCCGAGATCCGCAACGTCATGGGGCCCGGGTACCACGAACTCACGGCCGCACTCGCCGCTCAGGGCGTCGTGCCCACGGGACCGTGGTTCACGCACCACCTGAGGATGGACCCCAACGTGTTCGACTTCGAGATCTGCCTGCCGGTCGCGGCGCCGGTCTCGGCCGCGGGCCGCGTGCAGCCGGGCGTGTTGCCCGCGGCGACGGTCGCGCGGACCGTCTACCGCGGGCCATACGAAGGGCTGGCCTCCGCGTGGGGCGAGTTCGAGGCCTGGATCGCCGCCGGGAATCACACGCCGGCGCAGGATCTCTGGGAGGTCTACGTCGCCGGCCCCGAGTCCGGCCCCGACCCGGCCGGCTGGCGGACCGAGCTCAACCGGCCGCTCGTCGCCGGCCGTGATGCCGTGCGAGGCGGCTAGCTGGCGGACCGCCGCGGCGGGCGTGGCGGGGACTCGCCGCGGATCACCGCCGCGAGCCGCCGCGCAGTGTCCCTGAGCGCCCCGGCGAGCATCTCCTGGCGCGTCACCCAGCGTCCGCCGCCCTCAAGGAACCGCGGAAGCTGCAGCACGTTCGAGCTGAGCGTCTGCTGCGTGAAGTCGAACTCCTCGACCGAGACGACGGCCCCGTCGGACGCCCGGACCAGCTCGACCATGTACGCCACGGATGCGGGCTGCGAAGCGCCGAGCGCCGGCCCCTCGCGCTCGCGGAAGCGCAGCACCGCCCCGATCACCGCGAGGTTCGCGCCGGCGTCTCGCGCCGAATGCGCCGCGGTCGTCGCATCGCGCGTCGCCCCCGCGGCCGTCACCACGTAGACCTGCGTCACCCCGGACTCGGCGAGCCCCGACGACAGCAGGCTCTGGGCGTTCGCGGAGAGCTCGCTCGGCAACGGCGTGCCACTCTGCTGCGGTACGAAGCGGCCGCTCGCGTCGAGCGACCCGCCCAGGCCGAAGGGCAGCACCAGCACCTTCGCCGGCCCGTCGAGCTCCAGGGGAAGTCCCGACGCCTTCGGCCAGCACCCAGCCATGACGACCAGCGCAACCAGGAACGAACGGCGAGGCAGTGCGCTCATCTCGCGCGTCTACACGAACCCAACGACCTCGTCGACTCCCGCACACGACGCTGCGCGGGTCGGAGCGGCAACCCGGGTGAGGCGGCGGCGCCGGGCTGGCCGCGCGCGAGCGACCCGCGCAGGCCCCGCGCGCGCACACGGCCTACGGGGGGACGTCACGATGGCCGCGGCGCGCGAGGGCCGAGTATAGGGAGTCGAGCGCGCGGCCAGCCCGGCGCCGCCGCCTCACCCGCAGCCACAACTACGACCCCGGCGGCAGCACCACGTTCGCTTCGCGGTAGAAGACGAGGACGAGGGCGATGAGCAGCATCGCCACCGTCGACGCCGCCTGCGCGACCTGACGGCCGGGCGGCGGCAGGCGCAATTCGAGCAGCCGCGCACACGCCATGAGCACGGCGAGCGCCCCCATCGCGGTGTGGGTGACCTGGATCAGGTAGCTGCTCTTCAGCTCGAACGCGGTGTGCGAGTGCGTGAGGAGGAGCACGCCGCCCGCGGCGGCGAGGACGGGGAAGACGAACGCCTGGCGGCCTGACGTCCGCTCCGTCGTCCGCGCCCGCCATTCGAACAGCCCGAGCGCCAACGCCAGGAGCGCGGCCAGGCGATGCTGGAGACCCTCCGAGTCGCCCCGCCACAGCGATCCCGAGCCGAACGGCCACGTGCCGTCGTTCGCGCTCGCGCGCAGAAAGACGAAGAGCGCCAGCACGGCGAACCCGAGCGGCCACGCGCGACGCGCGCGCTCCGACCGCAGCAGGAGGCCGACCAGGGCGACGGCGCTCATCGCCAAGAGAACGAGCCCGGCGACGTTGTGGCTGAAGTTCGACCACGAATAGGCGTCGACGGTCCGTTCCCCCCCGACCACGGCGTATGGATCGGACGGATCCTCGCGCATCGTCGCGATCGACGGCGTTCTGAGACTCGGCCACTTCGGCGCGAACACCCGTGCGACCTCGTCCCAGCGCGCCACCTCGCCCGAGGTGTCGACGGGCGGCGGCTGCGCCGAGAGGCTCGCCGCGACCACGAGGACCATGATCAGGAGGATGATCTCGGCCTCGATGAGGTAGGGCACGCGCGTGCGGAGCGCCGAGGCGCCGGCCGGAGCAGCGCGCCGGCGACCCGCCACGAAGTTGAACGTCCCGAGGAGGAGGGCGGCGCCCAGCAGCACGATCTTGGTCAGGAGGAGTGATCCATAGCCCGTGCCCACCAGGCCGTCCCACGAAGCGACGTACACCCAGGTGAGCGGCGCCGCGGCGACCAGCAGCAGCACGACGGCGCCAACGGCGACGGCCGAGAAGCGCGCGACCATTACCGGCCACACGGCGTCGGCGGCCCGATCCTGACGGGCGAGCCGCCACAGCGCCCCGAGCTGGACGACGCCACCGACCCACACCGCGGCCCCCAGCTGATGCGCCACCGTGAGCGCCATGAGCGGAGCCCGGTGCTCCAGCCGTCCCGCGGCGTGCACCAGCCATCCCCCGCTCACGACGACGAACGTCGCCACCACGCCCGCGACCGACCAGCGCGTCCGATCGGCCGGCGCGCGCGCGACCCAGAGCATGACGGCGGCGAGCGTCAGCGCGCAGAGCGCGCGGGCCAGCCCGACGCGACACTGCAGCGTCTCGAGGAATCGCCAATAGGCCTCGGGGCCGACGTAGTCTGCGAGCAACCTGGCCTTCAGCCCGAGGGCCGCCACCTGACAGACCGCGAGTCCGAGCGCGCCCGCACCCGTGATCGCGATCGCGCGTCCGACGATGCTCGGATCGACCGAGCGCCACCCCACCCGCAGCACCGCGATCGCCCACACCACGCCGCCGACGGCGAGCGCCAGGCAGAACAGGAGCGCGCCCCCGAGCAGACCGTCGAAGAAGTCCGCGAACCCCTGCACCGCTACTCCGCCGGGGCCACGGTGAACTTGAGCACGCTCTCGGTCACGTGACCATCCGCGGCGAGCACCTTGTAGTGCAGGCCGTACGTCCCCGCGTCGAGCGACGGCAGAGCGACGTCGACCACCGATCGATCGTCGGAGGCGGTCACGTCCAACGTCTCCTCCTTACCCTTGGCCCGCACCAGGTAGACGCGCGTGAACGCGGGCTCGATGCCGGTGTTGAAGCGCAGCTTCACGTCGGTGGACGATCCGGCCCGGACCACCGTCTCCACGAGCGACGCCTTCGTGAGCACCGCATGCGCGAGGACGACGGTCGGCGTCAGCGCCAACGCCGCGAGGCCGAGGAGGGATCGCATCCGATCCCACTGCCAGCTGCCCGTCCTCGGCGCAAATGGAACGGGACCGGCGTTGATAGCGCGGGCGGCGTGGGATAGTCCGCGGTCGTGGCGTCACGCCCGTGGGACAGTCGGCTGGCCAACCGCCTCGTGCGGCCGCTCCGCAACACGCCGGTCCATCCGAACCACGTGACCACGCTCGGACTGGCCGTCGGCCTCGCGGCGGCCGCGGCCTACGCCCGCGGGACACCGGCGGCCGCCAACGTCGGTGCCTTGGGCTACGCCGTCTCGGCCATCCTCGATCACGCAGACGGCGAGCTGGCGCGACTCACGGGAAAGACGTCGACCTTCGGCCATTCGTACGATCGCGCGGCGGACCTCACCGTCAAGCTGTCGTTGTTCGCGGGCATGGGGCTCAGCGTCCGTCACGGACAGCTCGGCTGGATGGGGCCCGTGTTCGGGATCACAGCCGGGCTGGCCGTGATCACGATCTTCTCGCTCCGCTCGTCGATGTCCCGCTGGCGCGGGCGCGCGGCCTTCGACCAGCCCAGCTGGGGCGGATTCGAGGTCGAGGACATCCTCTACCTGGTGGCGCCGGTCACCTGGCTCGGCTGGCTCGAGCCCTTCGTCGTCGCGGCGGGCCTGGGTGCGCCGGTGTTCGCCCTGTGGGTGGCGAGGCAGTGGATGATCACGCGCACCCACCGTACGGCTCCGGTTCCAGAGCGACCCTCTCCGCGGCGCGACGAGGTCCGTCCCGAGGTCCATCCATGAACGTGCTGCTGCTCACCACCGATCAACACAAAGCCGCCACGATCGGCGCCTACGGCGATCCGCTCGGGGCGACCCCGACCATCGACGGCCTCGCCGCCGCTGGAACGCGCTTCACCCGCTGCCGGACGCAGAACCCGTTCTGCCAGCCCGCCCGCGCCACCATCATCACGGGGCAGTATCCGAGCACCCACGGCGTGATCCGCAACGGCATCGACCTCCCGGAGACGGTCGACTCGCTCGCCGCCCGCCTCGGCGCCGCCGGCTTCGCGACCGCGCTGTTCGGCAAGGCCCATTTCGCGTCCTACTTCCCGGACTACCCGACGGGGCGGATCGAGTCGGTCGTCGGCTCGGCGCTCGTCCCGGCGGACTGGCACGGGCCGTACTTCGGATTCGACCACGTCGAGCTGGTGACCGACGTCCACAACATCCGCCTGGCGCCCGCCGTCGGGCACTGGAACTGGGGCTTCGGTCCGCCGCCGATGGGGCTCCACTACGCGCGCTGGATCTTCCGCGACGGTCGCGAGCGGGGATTCGAGCGGCTGCGCCTGATGCAGCCCGAGGCCGCCGGGCGCAGCTGGGATCACACCCAGACCTGGCCGAACCAGCTGCCCGAGGAGGACCATCCCACGACCTGGGTCACCGACCGCGCCGTCGAGTGGCTCGGCCGCGTCGACCGCCCGTTCTTCGCCTGGGTCAGCTTCCCCGATCCGCACCATCCGTTCGACCCGCCGCGGCCGTGGTACGACCGCTACGACCCCGCCGACATGGCGCAGGTCCTCCCCAAGGTGCGGCCGGGCGAGCTCGAGACGAAGCCGTCCTTCCACCAGCAGTGGGCGCAGGGATTCCGCGGCACCCCTTTCGAGTGGGCGAACCCCGGCTGGGCGCTGCTCGACGAGCGCGAGAAGCTCACCATCCTCGCCGGGTACTACGGGATGGTGAGCCAGCTCGACCACGGCATCGGCCGCGTGCTCGCGGCGCTCGCCGCGCGGGGCCTCGCCGACGATACGCTCGTGCTCTTCACCAGCGACCACGGCGACTTCCTCGGCGACCACGGGCTGATGCTGAAGGGGCCGATCCACTACGAGGCGCTCCTCCGCGTGCCGCTGGTGGTGCGGGGTCCGGGGTTCGCGCCGGGGCGCGTCGTCGACGATCCGGTCGGCACGATCGACCTGTTCCCGACCGTCCTCAAAGCCTGCGGCCTGCCGGTCCCCGCCGGCTGCGAGGGACGGCCGCTTCTCGACGGGCCGCGCGAATGGATCCTCACCGAGGACGACATGATCCGCGCCGCCCTCGCCTTCCGCACCCTGACGACGCGGCGGTGGCGCATCACGCGCAGCATGCACGATCCCGACGGCGGCGAGCTGTACGATCTCGGCGAGGATCCGGGCGAGACGGTCAACCGCTGGACCGACCCGTCCCTGCGGACGACGCGCGGAGATCTCCTCGCCCTCCTCGGCGACGTGATGCGCCACGACCTCGGACGCGAGCTGCCCCAGGTGTGTCAGGCGGGCTGATCCCGGCTGACCGGTCGGTTCGCTTGACCGAGCGCTGCCGAAAACATAAGCACTGGCATCCCCATTTCGGTGACCGCCGTGTGACGACCGTGGGCTGAGGCAGGCCGAGGGAGCGATCGAGACATGAGTGGGATGAGCGGAGCGAAGTCGTCGCTACAGACCCTGACGCGCGTCCTCAACACCGGCGGTCGCGTGTTCGAGCGAACGGGCATCCCGCTCGTCAAGCTCGACGCCGACGCCCTCATCCAGGAGGCGCGGCAACAGACCCGGCTCGAGGACTTCGGCGAGGAGGGGTTCCGCGAGCCGCTGCGCCGCCTCGTCCACTCGTTCGAGCACGAGGCGCGGCTCAGCCTGCTGGGCCGCATCGCGGCCCGTCAGGACCTCGGCCGGTTGCTCCAGAACAAGCTCAAGATGCAGCGCGACCGCCAGCGGCACCCCGAGATCGGCGAACAGCCGGTCCGCCGGCCGCTGTTCGTCACCGGCCTGCCGCGTACCGGCACCACGCTGCTGCACGGGCTCCTCGCCCAGGACCCGGCCAACCGCGCGCCGCTCCACTGGGAGATGGCCTATCCCTCCCCGCCCCCCGAGCGGTCTCGGCACCAGAGCGACCGGCGGATCGCGATGGCCGAGCGGAACCTCCAGTGGTTCCACCGGCTCGCGCCCGAGCTGCGGCACATCCACCCGGTGGGCGCGCGGCTTCCGGAGGAGTGCCTGATCATCACCAGCCACTCCTTCCTGAGCTTCCAGTACCAGACGTCGCATCACGTGCCGTCGTACCAGACGTGGCTCGAGAGCCACGACCTCGCCGCTTCCTACGCCCAGCACCGCCAGTTCCTGCAGCACCTCCAGTGGCACTGTGGCGGCGAGCGCTGGGTCCTGAAGGCCCCGGCGCACGTGTTCGGCATGCGACCGCTGTTCGCCGCCTATCCCGACGCCGGCGTGATCTTCACGCACCGCGATCCGCTCGAGGTCGCCGCGTCGATGGCCAGCCTGCACGTCGTCCTGCGCAGCACGTTCAGCGACGACGTCGACCCGGTCGAGGTCGGCGAGGAGCTGAACGCGCGCTTCGCCGACGGCATCATGCGCGCGATGGCCGCGCGCGATGCCGGCTGTGCCCCCGCGGAGCAGTTCCTCGACATCCAGTACCGCGACCTCGTCCGCGATCCGCTCGGGCACCGTGCGGCGGATCTACGCCCACTACGACCTGCCGTTCACCGGCGTCGCCGAGGATCGCATGCGGCGCTTCCTCGGGCAGAACCCGAAGGACAAGCACGGCGCGCACCGCTACACCCTCGACATGTTCGGCCTCACGCCGGAAGGCGAGCGGGAGCGGTACCGGGCGTATCGGTCTCGGTTCGGCTTCTAGTGGTTTGTCTCGCGGGGCGCGGGGGCCGGCGGTTCCGCTTCACGCTGCGCGGCACCACCGACTCATCGCACGGCAACCGCGGTACGCCGCTCCGCTAAGGCGCTCCACCGCCGACCCCCGCGCCCCGCACCATCGCGTACCGCCGTTCCGGACGGACGCAGCGCTTGCGCCCACTCCCCATCCTTCCCTCCTCCCATTCTCCCCGAAGCGAAGCGAGGCCGATCGCCGCATCACGCCGCGCGCCAGCCGCCGCGCCGGCGAGCGCCGCTGGTCGTGGTGGTGCGGGGGGCGGGCGCGGGGGCGCGGCCAGGCGCGAACGCCTCTCTGAGCGCGGGCCGCGCCCCCGCGCCCGCCCCCCGCACCACCTCCCCGATGCGCTACGACGGCAGCGACACGACGTGCACGTCCTGCTGCGGGAACGGAATCGCGATGCCCGCATTGCGCAGCACATCGTGGACGGCGACCGCGAGCCGGCTGCGGACCGTCGCGGCGCTGTCCTGGCGGTCCGTCCAGCCCCACAGCGTGAAGTCGAGGCTGCTCGGGCCGAAGCCGGTGAAGGTCGCGAGCGGCGGCGGATTCTGCAGGATCTCCGGGAGGCTCTTCGCGGCCTGCTCGAGGAGCGTCAACACCTGCGTCGGATCGCTGCCGTAGGCGACGCCCACCTTCACCTCCAGGCGCCGCTGCGCGCTCGAGAGCGTGTAGTTCAGCACCTGGTTCGAGATCAGATCGGCATTCGGGACGATCAGCTCGGCGCCGTCACCGACGGCGATCGTGCTCGACCGGATGCCGATCCGCCGCACCTGTCCCGTCACGCCGCCGACGGCGATCACGTCACCGATCTGCACCGGTCGCTCGAAGAGCAGGATCAGGCCGGAGACGAAGTTGTTGACGATGGTCTGGAGACCGAAGCCGACTCCGACGCTCAGCGCGCCGGCGAGCAGCGTCACCCTGCCTGGATCGAGACCCGCCGCCGAGAGCGCGAAGCCGAAGCCGATCAGCAGCACGACGTAGTTGGCCGCGATCGAGATCGCCGTCGGCACCCCCCGCGGGAGCGACATCCGCGGCAGCGCGTCCTCTTCGAGCACGACGCGGACGAGGCGGGCGAGTTTCACCGACAGCCATAGCGTGACCAGCACGATCAGCACGCTGCCGAGTGACAGCGCCACCTCGCCGACCTGGAGCTCGGCGCCGAGCACCTTCCGGAGCCAGGCCACGACAGGGACGAGGACGTGCACCATCCACAGCGTGCCCACGAGCCAGAGGACGCCCACGGCGATGCGCATGCGCCGGGCGACGGCCGCCTCTAGTCCGGCGCGGCGTCTGCCGACCGAGCGCAGCAGGGCCGACGCCGTTCCGTCGAGGAAGTCGTCGACCAGAGCCTCGAGGATCGCGCCGAGGGTGCGCAGGATGATGCCGAGGAGGCCGGAGTCGACGATGCCCTCGGTGATGATCGCCGCGAGCGACACGTTGCCGAAGACGTTCGCCACCACCGCCAGGAGCGCGAGGACGAACACGACCCGGAGCGTCCCGCGGGCGAAGCGCTGCCATCCGGGCGTCCAGTCGGCCGTGAACGTCGGCAGGCGCCGGAGGAGGCGGCCCACCCAGACGGCGATGGCCACCGCCTGCCCGAGGAGCAGCAGCCGGCCGAGCGGCGCCTCCGGCGGCAGCAGCTGGCGCGCCACCGAGACCAGCAGCAGGCCCACGATCACGTACGCGGTGTGGCGAACGCTGCGCTCCGCGACCCCACGGCTCATCTGTACCGACAGCAGCGCCACCACGATGCCGATCGCGCGGCCGATGGCGCCGGGCACGTAGGGATAGAGGACGAACGTCAGCATCATCGAGAGAACCAGCGTGGCGACAATCGGGTGCGCGACGATGGCACGCATGGCGTCGTCGTGCTCCTGCTGCCCGCTTGCCGTGCGCCGGCGCGAGACCCGGACCACCAGCGTGAGGAGGAGCGTCGTCAGGAGCCCGTGCAGGATCATCCGCGGCCGCTGCGTCTTCGCGAAGGCCTGGGCCAGGCGGATGGTGCGGACGAGGCCGGTGTGCGCCTGCTGTCGCGCCGTCGCGACGCTGCCCACGCGCCCGACGACGTCCCAGAGCGGTGGCGATTCGAAGGTCAGGAGGTCGGCGCGGAAGCGGGCCTCGACCTGGTCGAGCTCCTCGACCCGATCGGCGACGTCCGCCTTGAGTCCCGAGAGGCGGGCGAGCGCTTCGAGCACGTCCTCACGTTCGGCGCGGGCCTTGGCTTGCAGATCGCGGATGCCGGCGCGGGCGCCCGCGATGGTATCGAACACCGCCGGTCCGACATCGGTCCCCTTGGTCGCGTCGGCGGTCCGCGCCCACAGCCCCTCCAGCTCGCCCAGACGCCCGAGATCGCGATCCGCGGCCTCGGCGCGGACGTTCAGCTGTCCGGCCCACGACGTCATGAGATCGCGCAGCTGGAGCCACTGGCTGCGGATGTCGTTCAGTACGGTTGCGGTTACACCTGAAGCCACGTTGCGCGTGAAGTCCGAGGAGACCTGGGCGATCTGCTTGTCGACCGCGTCGATCTCGGGACGGAGCTTGGCGAGCAGCTCGTCTCCGGCGAGCCGCGCGCGGATCGTTCGCAGCTCCTGATCGACCTGCCCGGCGCGATCGGGGATCTGCGCGATCGGGACCGTCTCCTCGACCGCCGGCAGCGTCGTCGGTGGCGTCGTCGGCGCCGGCGCGGCGGGCGGCAGCTGCGCCTGGGCCAGCGCCGCGCGCAGCACGAACGCCGCGACGACCATGCGGACCGATGTCGTCATGCCTGGAGCAGTCGGCGGCTGGCGAGATCGGCGCCGGCGCGAAGCGCTGCCA
>CAVVBN010000002.1:0-18661 GCA_963746505.1 uncultured delta proteobacterium | reverse complement strand
CGTCCCTGCGAGCGGCTGCCACCTGCTCGAGGACGGCGACGTGCTCGAGCTGACGGCCGACGGTGCCGACCGCCCGGACCGGGTCACCGCCGGCCGGGTGTTCGTCGACGGGAAGGGCATCGGCGACGTCCGCGAGGTCGTGCTGCGGGACCGACGTCACCTCTCCGAGGACGGGTTCGTCCTCGCCGTGCTGGCAGTTGCCCAGCAGTCGGGGGAGATCGTCGCCGGGCCCGATCTGGTGTCTCGAGGGGTGGTGGCCGAGGACGCCAGCCCGGAGGTCCTGGAGGGTGCTCGCAGCGAGGTCCTGAGCGCGCTGGAGGGCATAAACCCGGAGTCCCGGACCGTTCCGGCCGAGGTTCAGGAGGAGGTCCGCAAGGCCCTCAAGCGCTATTTCCGCCGTCTCGACCGCCGCCCGGTGATCCTCCCCTTCGTCCTGGAAATGTAGTAGGACCTGCCCTCGGAAGAGGGTGGTGGTCGTGGGGATGATGTCGAAACCGGCGCGCCCGGGCGGGGTGCGCTGACGTGGCGCGGAAGCCGGCAGCGGCACACAGTGGCCACCTGATCCGTGAGGCCGAGGCGATCACCGGTGGGGCGATCGCCATCTTCCTCACGCTGAGCCTGCTGTCGTACGTGGCGGATGCGCCACGCGCCAACCTCGGCGGCCCCGTGGGGCACGCCATTGCGGGGGCGGCGCTCCGCGCCCTGGGCCTGTCGGCGTACCTGTTCCCCGTCTACCTCGTCTACCTGACCGTCGTCCTCCTGCGCCGGGACACGGAGGAGCTGGGCGGGGCTCGCCTCGCCGGGGCCGGGCTGCTCGTCCTCTCGCTGGCGGTGCTCGGCGGTCTCCTGACCGACGGTCGCCCGGTCGTGCGCGGCGGCGGGTGGCTCGGGGGCTTCATCGCCACGGCACTCCGCGATCTCGTCGGCGGTCCGGGGGCGCACCTGGCCGTGCTGGTGCTGCTGGCGTTGGCGATCGTGCTGGCCACGGGCGTCTCGGTGATCGCGATGGCGACACGGTTCGGGGCCTGGGCGGTGGACGCGGGGCGGGAGGGCGCACGAAACGGCTGGGCGGCTCTGATCCGGCGGGTGGCCCGACGGCCAGCACCCGAGCCGCTCCGGCGCGCGGGGCGACCGCGGCGTGGTGTGGGACCGATCGTGCTCGACGACGCCATCGAGGACGACGACGAGCGCGTGGTCTTGGCGGACCCTCCGCCGCCCATCATCCGCGAGCCCGAGCGCAAGCCGGAATCGCCGCGCCGGGAGAAGAAGAGCAAGGCCGATCTGCAGGAGGAGCTGTTCGTCGCGGACAACTACCGCCTGCCGGCGCTGACGCTCCTCGACGAGCCGCAGCGGACCGTACAGCCGCTCGACGAGGCGACGCTGCTGACCAGCTCCAAGATCCTCGAGACGAAGCTCGCCGACTTCGACGTCCACGGCAGGGTCGTCGCCGTCCGTCCCGGCCCGGTGATCACGACGTTCGAGTTCGAGCCCGCGGCGGGGGTGAAGGTGAGCCGCATCGTCGGGCTCGCCGACGACCTCACGATGGCGCTCCGCGCCGCGTCAGTGCGCATCCTGGCGCCGATTCCCGGGAAGCCGGTCGTCGGCATCGAGGTCTCGAACCCGCGGCGCGAGAAGGTCTTCATCCGCGAGCTGCTGCAGAGCGACGCGTACCGCCGGGCGGAGTCGACGCTCACGCTGGCGCTCGGCAAGGACACCACGGGGAACGCCGAGTCGGCCGACCTTGGCCGGATGCCGCATCTCCTGATCGCGGGCGCCACCGGCACCGGGAAGTCGGTCTCGATGAACGCGATGATCATGAGCATCCTCTTCAAGGCGTCGCCGCGCGACGTGAAGATGATCATGATCGACCCGAAGATGCTGGAGCTGTCCATCTACGAGGAGATCCCGCACCTGCTCGTGCCGGTCGTCACCGACCCGAAGAAGGCCGCCGCCGCGCTCTTCAACATGATCCGCGAGATGGAGGAGCGCTATCAGCTGCTCCACGACAAGGGCGTCCGCAACATCGACAGCTACAACCGCCTGATCGCCGAGGCGGCGGGGGCGGCGGCCGCGAAGGCGGAGGCGGATGCGGCGGCCGAGGACGCGGAGCCCGCCCCTGAGGACGCAGCGGAAGAGGCCGACGACACGGGCGAGGTGCCCACCGTACCGCTCGGTGCCGGCGAGCGGGTGGCGCTGCGCCACCGCCACCTGCCACGCGTGATCGTCATCATCGACGAGCTCGCCGACCTGATGATGACCGTCGGCCGCGAGATCGAGGAGTCGATCACCCGCCTGGCGCAGAAGGCGCGGGCCGCGGGCATCCACCTGATCCTCGCTACCCAGCGCCCGTCGGTCGACGTCATCACCGGGCTCATCAAGGCGAACTTCCCGGCGCGCATCTCGTTCCAGGTGACGTCGCGCACCGATTCGCGGACCATCCTCGACGCCATCGGCGCCGAGCGCCTCCTTGGCCAGGGCGACATGCTGTTCCTGCCGCCGGGCACCGCGCGCGTGATGCGTCTCCATGGGGCATTCGTCTCCGACGCCGACGTCCACCGTGTCGTCGACTTCATCAAGCGCCAGGAGAAGCCGCACTACGACATGGCGCTGCTCGAGCTCGAGGAGGAGGGTGGCGAGGACGGGGAGGGCGAGGAGGACCTGTCGGACGAGATGTACGACATGGCCGTCCGGCTCGTCACCGAGCACCGCCAGGCCTCGATCTCCTGGCTGCAGCGGCGGCTGCGGGTGGGCTACAACCGGGCCGCGCGGATGATCGAGCGGATGGAGCGCGAGGGCGTGGTGTCCGCGGCTGCCGGGGCCAAGGGACGCGAGGTCATCGCCCGCCGCATTGACGAGTAGTCCGCCGCTCTACACGCGGACCTTCTGGATCGCGTGCGCGCTGCATTTCGCGGGAGCGATGAGCCTGTCGATGTTCATCGTGTTTCCGCTCTTCGTGACCGCGCTGGGGGGCACGGAGTCGACGATCGGGTGGGTCCTCGGCATCGGCGTGGCGGCGAGCGTCGCCGCAAGGCCGCTGGTGGGGACGTGGCTCGATCGCGTCGGCCGCCGGCGGATGCTGCTCTGGGGCAACGGCCTGAACGCCCTGTCGTACCTGCCGTTCCTCGTGATCGGCACCGTTGGGCCCGCGCTGGTGCTGTTCGTCATCGTCCACGACCTGCTCTGGGGCATGCTGTTCGCGAGCTACTTCACCTACGCCGCCGATCTCGTGCCCCCGGCGCGGCGCGCGGAGGGCATCGCGATCTTCGGGGTGTTCGGGATGGCGAGCAACGGCCTCGCCCCGGCCCTGGGCGAGCTGATGATCGCCCGGGGGGGATTCCCCGCGTTCTTCCTGACCGCGGCGGCGCTCGGGGCGGTGGCGTTCGTGCTCGCTCTGGCGCTCGTGGAGGAGGAGCCGCGCGAGCTGCCCCTGGGCATGATCAGGCCCGGCGTGCTGCGCTCGATGCACGCGGCCGTCCGCGCCGGTCGGCTGGGCCTGCTCCTCGCCTCCACGGCGCTCCTCGGCGCCGGCATCAACTCGGTCTTCGTCTACGTGGCGCCGTTCACCCGCCACCTCGGGCTCGCACGCGCCGCCCCGTTCTTCCTCGCCTATGCCGGGGCGTCGATCGCCGTCCGCGTCGTCGGCCGTCGCATTCCCGACCTGCTCGGTCCGCACCGCATGGCCGCGCCGGCGTTCCTGCTCTATGCCCTCGGACTCTCGCTCCTGTGTTTCGCGCCGCGTCCCGGCGCGCTCAGCGCCGCCGGCGCCGCCGGCGGGATGGGGCACGGCACGCTCTTCCCGGTGCTGAACGCCCTCGCCGTCACCCGGACGCCGATCGAGCTGCACGGCACGGTGGTGAGCCTCGTGACGGCGACGCTCGACCTCGGTGCCGTCGTCGGCACACCGCTCTGCGGTGCGATCGCCGACTGGATCGGCTACCCGACGATGTTCGCGACGATGGCGGCGGCGAGCGTCCTCGGCGCCGTCCTGATGCTCGTCGACCGCCGCGGCCGGTGACGGTCACCGTCCGGCCCCGAGCGGTCGGCCGCGCGACGGGACCGCGCCGAGACCCGTCGTCAGGGCCGACCGGCACGATGGCGACAGGGTGCGCGCGACGCGATCCCGACCCAGCGTGCGCAGGACGTGAGCGAACGAGCCGGCGGCGCGTGCCAGCGCGCGGCGCTGCCTTGGGCCAGCGCCGACTGACGTGGCGCGCGTGACGAAGCGGCAGCCCTGACCGAGCCTGCGGACGATCGCGCCCGGGAGTGGTTCGCCGGGACAGAGAGCGACCCCGGGATCGTGCTCGCACAGGCAGACGAGCGCGCCGGCCTCGCCCGCGGCGCAGGTCGGGGCGGTGGGGAGCGTCGTCGTCGTGGTCTCGGGAAGGGTCGTCGAAGTGCTCTCGGGAAGGGTCGTCGTCGTGCTCTCAGGGAGTGTCGTCGTGGTCGTGGACGCCGGCGCATCGACGAAGCCGAGCTCCGCGAACGGCGACGGATCGAAGCCGGCGGCCACGAGGTCGTCCGCCGTCATGCCCAGCAGGGGAGCGCGAGGGGTCGGGTCGACGGCGCCCTGGATCGTCACGCCGACGTCGGGATTTGCGGCGTTCGGTACGATGACTGGGTCGTTCACGACGATGGCCTCACCTGTGGTCATGGCCGTGATCACCATCGCGTACGTCCCCGGCTCGACCTGGAGTGGCACGAACGTCTTCGCGGCAATCTTGGCCTGATGGAGCTGCCGGAATACCTCCCGGCCCTGCACGCTCGCTGTCTGCTCGACGAGCCCGGGATCGTCCTCCGTGCCACGGATGACGTGCACGTTGCCTCCCAGGATGCCGTAGTTCGGATGCCACGACATGTCCTCGGGGAGGAGGATGCGCGTGATCTTCCCGCCGTCGAGGGTGACGCGACCCGACTCGTGGTTGGCCTTGCCGAGGCGCCAGAAGGCACTGGCGGTGCCGCCCGATCGCACCTCCGCCGAGGTCTTGAAGTCCACGTCGACGAGCACCCGCGCGCGGTGCTGGGGATCGCTGACGTCGAAGAGCATGATCGCGACGGCAGTGGCGGTCGACCCGTCGTCCAGCGATCGGGTCGTGACAAGGCCGAAGCGGGGCGTATGCCCCTCGAGCATCACGCTCGCGGCGGCCTGGGCCGTCGCCTTGCCGGCCGAGGCGAAGGCGTACTTCGGCTTGATGAACAGGTCGAAGGGGTAGTAGTTGCCGTCCACCTTCCAGTCCTCGACGGCAGGGGAAGAGGGAATGGGGGGGTAGTAGACGGCGCGGGCCTCGGCGTACGGCGCGATGACTTCGAGGTCCTCGGCCAGTGCCCGGCTCCAGCCCGCGGACGCTCCGACCAGGACCATCACCAACAACGGCAGACGGATCATGGATGATTCCTCCCTGGCGCCGACCCTAAGGCGGGGGGCGCCGGGAGTCCTGGTGAAACCCGGGAGTTACTCGGGGGAATTCGAGGGGGCGCGGCGGGACGCCCTACCGGGCCCGTGCGACGAGGTGCCAGTCCCACAGGCGCGGTCGGCCCGGAAAATACCCCCAGCCGAACCGGCGCATGAGGATCCACGGGTAGCGCACCTTGGACAGCGCCAGCACGCGAAGTCCGTTCGCGCGGCAGAGCGCGCGGATCTCGTCTGCCGTGAAGAACTTCTGCGTCGTGCCATCCTCGTGGAACATTCCCTGCGCGTCCACGCGACCCGCATCGGGCAGCTCGACGCCGCGACGGCGCGCGAGATCGAGCAGATACTGGAACGCGTCGAGTGCGGCGAGCACGGCCATCAGCGTTCCACCGGGCTTCAGCGCTCTCGCCACTTCCCCGAACGCGCGGCTCGTGTCCGTCGCGCGCGCGGGACTGATCGAGTTGATGGCCAGCACGAGATCGGCCGTGCGGCGAAGCGTCGCGAGCTTTCGGATGTCGGCTACGGCGAGCACCGACCGTGGACCCGGGCGGGTCCCTGCGGCGACGCCCCGCAGGTCACGGGCCAACCTCGCGAGACTCGGATGGGTAGTCACCGCCACGTCGCGTGCTGCCAGGAATCGCTCGGCGAGCTCGAGCATCCGCGGCGAGAAGTCGAGGCCCGCTGCGAAGCCGACGCGCCCGGCGACGAGGGCCAAGGCGTCACCACGTCCGCACCCGAGGTCGAGGACGACGCGGCGCCCGATGCGGCCGCGGCGTCTCCAGCCGCTGAGAAGATGGAGCACGTCGCGGCGAAGACGAAACTCGACGCCGCGGGCGAACGGGCTGATGATCCATTGCTCGTAGAGGGTCCCATCCGCCACTTCGTCCCATGGCGCGGCTCCGTCTTGGCTCACCATGCGCAGCGCGGGTCTACTCCAGCTGGGGTGAACGTCAAATGCCCTGTTGATCGGAGCGTCCCTCCAGCGTACGCCGCCGATCTGAAGAATCGTTGTGCCCGCTGTCCCCGGGCACCAGCAGCGGGAGAGGGGCTCAGCGCCATTGAGCCAGGTGACGGCGGTCGCCCGCCCCCTCGACAGCGTGGGTGTCAGATGAACTATGATCGCCCGCGTGGAGACGACACGCCCCGGCTGGCTCTACTCCTGCGACGACCACCTCGATCTCTGGAACCTCCCGCGCGACGTGTGGGACGCGCGGCTGCCGACGCGGCTCCGCGAGCGTGGCCCGCGCGTGGTCGATTCGAATGGCTCGGTGTGGTGGACGTGCGACGGGGCAGTGATCGGCATGTACGGCATGCAGGGACCGCTCAAGGGGTACAGCGCCATCAGCCGCGCCGGCATCGAGGACGACGGCCTGCGCGCCTCCACCCCGACGCTGCGCCTGCAGGACATGGACCGCGACGGCGTGTGGGTGTCGGTCGTCTACGGCCCGAACCTGCTCGGCCTGCCGATCGACGACGTCGAGCTCAAGGCCGCGTCGCTCGCGGCCTACAACGACTGGGCGGCGGAGTTCAATCGACACGAGCCGGCGCGCCTCTCGGTGCTCCCCGTCCTGCCGACGCACGCCCCAGACGCCGCCGCGGCCGAGCTCGTGCGCGTCGCCCGCGCCGGTCACCGTGGCGCCATCATCAGTCCCTTCGAGTTCCGCTGCAGTGACCCGGAGTGGGCGCCCTTCTGGGACGTCGCGGCCGAGGTGGGCCTGCCGATCAGCTTCCACATCGGGCGGGGCACGTCGCAGGTACGTGTCGCGCCGGGGAGCTGGGAGCTGGCGGCGTTCTCGGCCGTCGGCCCGATGCAGCTCGACGAGCCGCTCGCCATGATGATCTACTCCGGCGTGCTCGAACGCCGCCCGCAGCTCCGGCTCGTGCTGGCCGAGTCGGGCATCGGCTGGCTGCCGTATTTCGTCCGCCGCCTCGACGCCGCGGCCGAGAAGCACGTCGACAAGGCGAACGACTACCGCATCTCGATGAAGCCGAGCGAGCTGTTCCATCGTCAGGTGTACGCCACCTTCGAGGAGGAGCCGCTCGGTCCCGAGCTGCTGCCGCTGCTCGGTCCCGACAATTTCATGTGGGCCTCCGACTACCCGCACCCCGACAGCACCTTCCCGCACTCGCGCGAGGCCGTCGCGGCGGCCTTCGCGGGCCTCGACGCGGCCTTCGTCGAGCGCGTCACCGTCACCAACTGCAAGCAGCTCTACGGATTCGCATGAAGGTCACGCTGCTGGGAACGGGCTCGCCCATCCCCGACCCGAATCGCGCCGGGTCGGCGATCCTCGTCCAGGCGGGCGGGCTGAACCTCCTCTTCGACACCGGCCGGGGCGTGGTCATGCGCCTCGCTGCTGCGGGGGTGATGCCTCCCATGCTGCACCGGGTGCTGTTCACCCACCTGCACAGCGACCACACCACCGATTTCAACGACGTCGTGACCACCCGCTGGATCATGGCGCCGATGCCGATGCCTCTGCCGGTCACCGGGCCGGGCGGCACCCGCGCGTTCTGCGATCGGACGCTCGCCATGCTCGGCGACGACATCGGCTGGCGCATGGCGCACCACGGGGATCTCACCTGGCGCCCGCAGTGTGACGTCGACGAGGTCATCGAGGGGGTCGTGTGCGACGATGCGGACCACGGCGTGCGGATCGTGGCCGCACCCACCGACCACAGGCCGGTGCACCCCACGGTGGGCTATCGGGTGGAACACGGCGGACGTGCGGTCGTGATCGCGGGCGACACGATTCCGTGTGCGGGCCTCGACCGCCTGTGCGCCCGCGCCGACGTGTACATACAGACGGCGATCCGCGCCGATCTGATCGCGCAGATCCCCGCGCCCCGCCTGCAGGACGTCCTCGACTACCACTCCTCGGTCGAGCAGGCCGGAGAGACCGCGGCGCGCGCCGGCGTGGGGCATCTCGTCCTCACCCACCCCGTTCCCGCCCCATGGCCGGGGTCCGAAGACGAGTGGGTCGCGCGAGCGAGGAGCCACTTCCAGGGGACGGTCACGCTCGCCTCCGACCTGACCGCCATCGAGGTCTGAGCCGCCGGGAACCTCACTCTCCGGGCGCACGGTGGCGCAGCAGGGCGGAGGTCGCCACCGGCCCGGGGATGCCCTTCACCGCCATCGCGGGCAGCGGGCGGACCTCGAAGCGCGGATCGAGCGCTGCGGCCACGTCCGCGGTGACGAGCACGTCGACGCTGTGATCCCGCGTCAGTCCCTGCACCCGCGCCGCGAGGTTGACGACCGTGCCGATCACCGTGAACTCGAGCAGGTCGCGGCTGCCGACCAGACCCGCGACGCCGACGCCGCGATGGAGCCCGATGCCGAAGGCGAGCTCGGGCAGCCCCTCGGCGGCGAGGGTCCGGTTGTAGTCCTCGAGTTCGCGTCGCATCGCGAGTGCGGCGTGCGCCGCGTCGTTCGTGTGCCAGGGGTTCGGCTCGATCGCGCCGAAGAGGGCGAGGATGCCGTCGCCGAGGAGCGTCGACACATGGCCCTGGTGGTCGCGGATGGCGCGCGTCATCCGCTCGAAGTAGCCGTTCAGGATGCGGACCAGCAGCGTCGCCTCGATGCGTTCCGAGAGGGCCGTGAATCCCACCAGGTCGGCGAAGAGCACGGTGACCTCCTTGCGCTCGCCGGTCGTCGAGACGCCGGTGGCGATGATGCGCTCGACGACCTCCTCCGGGGCGAAGCGGGCGAAGGCGTGCTGCAGCCGCTCGAGCTCCTGCGAGGCGGTGGTGAGGCGCGCGCGCTCGCGGGCCAGCGCCCGCCGCGCGCGCAGCCAGCCGCCGATCGTCACGAGGAGGGCGAGGACGGCGGCAGCGAGCAACCAGAAGGCCGTCATGCGACGCTCACGGCCGGCCGGTGACCACGCTCAGCCGGCAGAGCGCGTTGGCGAGCGCGCAGAGCCCGATCAGCTCGACGAAGGGCGCGGCGCCGAGGCGCTCGCGGACCGCGGACGCGCGCCGCTGCACCTGCGCGGGTTGATAGCGGATGGTCTCCCGGGCGAAGGGGACGATGGCGGCCTCGACCGCGTCGAGGCGCGGCGAGCCCAGGTGGCGGAGGATCTGGTCGACGTCGTCCGTCGAGAGGCCGTCCTCGGCCAGCAGACGCTTCGCCTCGCGCTCCGACGCCGCGCAGGCGAGCCCGCGCGCGATCACGGCGAACACCAGCCCCTTGGCGCGCGGGGCCAGGACCGGCGACGCGAGCGCCTCGTCGAGCACGCCGCGCATCACCCCGGCGGCGGGCAGGTCGCCGAGGGCGAGAACGACCTCGTCGAACGGACGCGGGCGCGACGATGCCGCGGGTGGCGCGGGCGCCGGCCGTCGGCGGCCGAGGAACCATCGGGTGATCGGCGACAGCCACGACAGCGCCCAGTGGTGGGCCAGGCGCTCGAGACGCTGCGGGGGGATCGCCGGCAGCGTCGATATCCGGTTGAGGAACACGTTCGTCGCCGCCAGGAACGCCAGCTCGCGGATCGCCGGATCGGAGTACCCGACGGAGCGGAGCCGCGCGAGGTCGTCCGGCGACGCGGGCGGACTGGCGCGCGAGATGCGCCGGGCGAAGTCGAGGGCCGCCTCGACCCGATCGCCGACCTGGGCGTGGACGAGCTCCTCGACGTGGCGGATGCGAGCCTCCGGGAGCCCCCGCAAGCGCATGAAGATGCGCTGCGCGGCATGGCAGTAGCGGCAGGAGTTGTCCTGGCTGACGACGAGGCCGATGTAGTCCGCCAGGTCGAGGTCCGTGTGCACGAGGCCCGCATGTGACGGGCTCATGGCGACGGACGCGCGTACGATCCACGGCGAGGTCGAGAAGTAGGCGACGTAGGACGGGACGCCGCCCAGCTCGCGGCGCACGTAGGCCTCGAGCTGCCGATCCTGGTGCGGCTCGAGCAGGCACGCCTCCCATTCGACGTCCTCGACGGGCATGGCTAGCCGTGGGCGCCGAGGCGCTGCACCGTCGCCCGGAACCCCGCGACGGTCTCCGCCAGGATCTCGGCGACCGGCTTGACGGCGTCGATCCGTCCGACCACCTGGCCGCCGAGGGCGATCGACGCCTCCATGTCGCCCCCGAAGTAGAGGTCCATCGCCCGACCGAGCACGTCGAACCCGACGTGGTCCTGTCGCTCGAGCCGCTCCGACGTCTCGGTGCGCAGGCATCGCAGACCCGGACGGCTGAAGCGGTTCAGGAAGACCGTGTCGGTTTCCTTGGCGCTCACGATCGCCTGCTTCCAGTTGTCGTGCACCGGGGACTCGGCCGCCGACACCATCCGCGACCCCATCTGCACGCCCTCGGCGCCGAGCGCGAACGCCGCGGCCATGCTCGGGCCGTCGCAGATGCCCCCGGCGGCGATGACGGGGAGATCCGTCCGCGAGCACACGAGCGGGAGCAGCACCATCGTCGCGACGTCGCGGGGGTTCTTGAAGCCGCCGCCCTCGCCGCCCTCGACCACCAGGCCGTCGACGCCGGCGTCCACGGCCTTCAGCGCCGCCTCGAGCGACGGCACCACGTGGAACACCGTGAGCCCCGCGGCCTTCAGCGCGGCGGTGTAGCGGCGGGATCCCCGGCGGACGTCGTGACGAACCGCACGCCCTGCGCTGCGACGAACTCGACGATGCCCGGGTCGCGCACGAACAGCTGGGCGATGTTTACCCCGAAGGGCCGGTCGGTCAGCTCGCGCATGCGGCGGATATCGTCCTTGATCGCGTCCAGCTCACCGGACGAGGTCTCGATGATGCCGAGCCCGCCGGCGTTCGAGACCGCGGACGCGAGGCGCGAGCGGGCGATCCATCCCATCGGCGCCTGCACGATCGGGTATCGGACGCCGAGGAGGCGGCTGACGCGCGTCTCGATGCGATCGGTTCCAGGGTGGTCCATCCGATCACCTGCGCCGGGGCGTTGGCCGATGTCAACGTGGCGGGCGGCTCCCGGGCACCCGGTTGCGCGGTCCGGCCGCGCGCGGTAGCGAGGTCGGCGCATGCATCGCATCACCATGGCCGCCGGTCTGCTGCTGGTCCTCTGTGCTCGGCTCGCGAGTGCGGACGTGCTCGGCGAGGCGCTCCGCCGGCTGCAGGACCGGTACGACGACACGAAGACGTTCCGCGCCGAGTTCCGCCAGACGGTCGAGTCGCCGACGCTGGCCGGCGTGCTCGAGTCGAAGGGCAAGGTGGCGTTCGAGAAGCCGAATCGGATGCGGTGGGACTACGAGCCGCCGGATCGCCAGACGATCGTCGGCGATGGTCAGACGCTGTGGCTCTACCAGCCCGACCAGCAGCAGGTGATCAAGGCGCCGCTCAGCCAGGCGTTCGAGGCGTCCACGCCGGTGACCTTCCTCTCCGGGCTGGGGCACCTGGACCGCGAGTTCCAGGCCACGCTCGACAAGGACGAGCCGGAGCGGTGGGTGCTGAAGCTCGTGCCGCGCAAGGAGCGGCAGATCGGCACGCTGATGCTGAGCGTGCGCAAGACCGACGCCTCGGTGGAGGAGGCGAAGGTGACCGACACCCTCGGCACGGTCACCAAGATCCACTTCACCGGGGAGCAGCGGAACGTCCCCATCGAGCCGGCGCTCTTCCGCTTCACGCCGCCCCCCGGCGTCGACGTGGTCAAGCCGCCGACCTCCTGAGCACGATGCCGTCGTTCGACGTGGTGTGCGAGGTCGACCTGCAGGAGGTCGACAACGCCGTTCAGCAAACGCTCCGAGAGGTCGGGCAGCGGTTCGACTTCAAGAACTCCGGGACGGACGTCCGTCGTGAAGAGCACGCGCTGCTCCTGTCGTCGGCGGACGACTTCAAGGTGCGTGCGGTCGGCGACATCCTCCGCGAGAAGCTCGCCAAGCGCGGCGTGTCGCTGAAGGCGCTCGACGCCAAGGAGATCGAGCCGGGACCCGCGGGCACGGCCAAACAGCGGATCGAGCTCCAGCAAGGGATCGCCGTCGAGAAGGCGCGGGAGATCGTCAAGCTGGTGAAGGATGCCAAGCTGAAGGTCCAGGCGGCCATCCAGGGCGACCAGGTTCGCATCAGTGGCAAGAAGCGCGACGATCTGCAGCAGGTGATCCAGCTCTTGAAGGGCCGCGACCTCGGCATCGCGATGCAGATCGTCAACCTGCGGGACTGACGTGACGGCGCCCCGCGTCCACTTCCTCACGCTCGGCTGCCCGAAGAACCAGGTCGACAGCGAGGTCATGCTCGGCGTGCTCGCCGGCCGCGGGCACGAGCTGGTGGCCGATCCCGAGGCGGCCGACGTGCTCGTCGTGAACACCTGCGCGTTCATCGGTCCGGCGAAGGAGGAGTCGATCGACGCCATCCTCGACCTGGCGCGGGTGAAGAGCGCGCGGACGGGTCGGCGGCTCGTCGTCACCGGGTGTCTCGCGCAGCGCTACGCCGACGAGCTGCGCGCCGAGCTGCCCGAGGTCGACGCGTTCGTCGGCACCGGCGACCTGCTCCACATCGCCGACGCGGTCGAAGGCCCGGCCCGCCCCGACGCGATCGTCTACCGGGGCGCCCAGCACGTGCTCCCGGCGCATGCGCTTGCGCCGCGGATCCGAACCGGTGGCTGGTGGACGGCGTACCTCAAGGTCTCCGAGGGTTGCGACCACCAGTGCAGCTTCTGCATCATCCCGAAGATCCGCGGACGCCACGAGAGCCGGGCGATGGACGATCTGCTGCACGAGGCCGCGAGCCTCGCGGCCGGCGGCGCGCTCGAGCTCAATCTCATCGCGCAGGACCTGACGGCCTACGGACGCGACCGCCGCGACGGCTCGTCGCTCGCCGTCCTGCTCCGGGCGCTCGCGGTGCGCGTCCCCGACCTCCGCTGGCTACGCCTCCTCTACGCGTACCCGTCGTCGATCACCGACGAGCTGCTGGAGGTGATGGCGACGGAGCGATCGGTGTGCCGCTACCTCGACATGCCGCTCCAGCACGCGACCGACCGCATGCTGCGGGCGATGCGCCGCGAGCGGAGCGCGGCGGCGCTGCGCCGCCTGGTCACCCGCATCCGCTCGGCGGTGCCCGACGTCGCGCTCCGGACGGCGTTCATCGTCGGCTTCCCGGGCGAGACCGAGGACGACGTCCGGGCGCTGTGCGAGTTCGTCGAGGAGATCGGCTTCGATCACGTCGGCGTCTTCGAATACTCGCACGAGGAGCAGACCGCGGCGGGAGCGCTCGTGGACGACGTGCCGGCGGAGGAGAAGCGCGTCCGCCGCGGGCGGGTGATGGCGACGCAGGCGGCCGTGTCGGCCGCGCGCCTGCGCTCGCGGGTCGGTCGCACGACCGAGGTCCTCGTCGAGCGCGAGCTGGAGGACGGTCGGCTCGTCGGTCGGACGCCGGGCCAGGCGCCCGAGATCGACGGCGTCGTGTACCTCCACGGCGAGGCGAGCCCTGGCGATCTCGTCACGGCGACGATCGTCGACGCGGACGTCTACGATCTGCATGCCACGATCGTCCAATCTGCCGTTGACAGCCCCCCGGCCAACCCGTAAACTCCGGCGCCCTCGTCCGGGAAAGAACGGGTGCCATGCGAAAAGTCTTCCTGAAAAAAGCCCGCGAGACCCTTCAGCAGATGCGCGCTCAGCTTCTGCGCAGCGTCCAGCACGACGTGCAGGAAGTGCGCGACGCGCAGAAGGACGAAGGGATGGACACGTACGACATCGCGAGCGACGCGCGCGATCGCGAGATCAGCTCCATCCTCACGGATCGCGACCGCGACAAGCTGCAGGCGATCGACGAGGCGCTCGGTCGCGTCGACGACGGCACCTACGGCATGTGCGAGATGTGCGAGTCCGAGATCGCCGAGGCCCGTCTCCAGGCGTTGCCGTTCACGCGCGTCTGCGTCAGCTGCCAGTCCGAGCGCGAGCGCGAAGCCAAGATGAACCGGCGCTTCGAGGAAGACCGCTCGTACCGCCGGCTCGGCACCAGCGACGGCGACGAGGAAGGCTAACGCGGCACGAGCAGCGCCGGCCCGCCCACGATGGAGGCCAGCGCCACCACGGCGACGCTGACGCCGGCCATCACGGTCAGGACCGCGCGCACGGCGTCGTAGCCCTGTACCCGCTCCAGCCCGCGGACCATCAGGAACCATCCCCAGACGATCGCGATGACGCCGAGGCGTGGCACCCAGGCGAACACGGTCGGCGCGGCTGCGTAGGCCACCACTCGAAGCGTCGGCTCGAAGCCGGCGCGTCCGTCGAAGAGATGTTGCGCGACCAGCACGAGGACGACGGCGAGGATGACGGCGACGGCCACGTGCGCGACGAAGGCGAGGAGCCCGGTCGCCAGCCCCAGGTGGACCAGCGCGATCCCCGCCGCGTTGAGCGCGGCGCAGCTCGCGAGGAACGTCATCGGCTCGCGGAGCCCGCCGGCCTCGGGCATCTCGGTGAAGAAGCCGCGCGGATCGCTCAGAACGCGCTTCCAGGTCTCGGCGAAACCGTACGCACCGGCGGTGACGTCGACGCGCTCGGGCACCATGGGCTCGGGTCATAGCAGCGGGGGTGTCGGCGGTCCAGGTGCGGGCGCGCCGACGACGCGACTGCGCGCCGACGCCTTCGCGTGTCACGCGGCCGCGCTCGCCGCGGTGGCGCCGGGCGCGCTCGTGGCGCATCACCTCGACGCGACGGCCGATGGGCTGACGCTCCGCGCGGGCGATGGAGCCGTGCTCGCCGCGCACCGGGGACCGGTCCTGATGGTCGGTGCAGGGAAGGCGGCGCTGGCGATGGCGCGAGCGGTCGTCGGCATCGCCGGGTCACGGGTGCGGGGTGGGGTGGTGATCGTACCGCACGGCGGAGGAGGGACGTGCGGCGGGAACGTGCAGGTGCTCGAGGGTGCGCATCCCGTGCCCGACGCCGCGGGCGTGGACGCCTGCGAGCGGCTCCTGTCCGCCGTCGGGACGGCGCCCCCCGACGTCCTCGTCCTCGCGGTGCTGAGCGGCGGCGCCTCGGCGCTGCTGTCCGCACCGGTGGCCGGCGTGTCGCTCGCCGATCTGCAGGCGGTGACGTCGGCCCTGCTGGCCGCGGGGGCGGACATCGGGACGCTCAACACCGTTCGCCGCCACTGCCTGCGCGCCGCTGGCGGTGGGCTGGCGCGGGCCGCGGCCGGTGCCGCGGGCCTCTGGGCACTCGTCCTCTCCGACGTCGTCGGTGACGACCCCGCGACCATCGCCTCGGGACCGACGGTGGCGTCGCCGACGACGCCGGCGTCCGCGGCAGCCGCGCTCGCCCGCTACCTGGCCCCGGCCGATATCCCTCCGGCGGTTCGGGCACACCTGTCGGCGGACGTCGCGGCGGCCGCCGATCCGGCGATCTCGCGCGCACGGACGGTCCTCGTCGGCAGCAACGCGGACGCCGTCGGGGCCGCGGTCGCGGAGGCTGTCCGACGCGGGTATGCGGTGGTCACCCTGGCCCCGTTCTCCGGGGACGCGGCCGCCGCCGGGCGGACGCTCGCGGCACGCCTCCTCGCCGGCGCCGGGGACCGTCGCACGGCGATCGTCGCCGGGGGCGAGACGACGGTCCGCGTGGTGCCAGGCGGGCGGGGCGGTCGCTGCCAGCAGCTCGCGCTCGCGGCGGCGACGATGCTCGCCGGCCGCACGGCCGTCCTCCTGGCCGCGGGGACCGACGGCGTCGACGGCCCCACCGACGCCGCCGGCGCGTGCGTCGACGGAGCGACCGTCGCCCGGGCGCGCGCCGCCGGTCGCGATCCCGAAGCGGCGCTCGCGGCGACGGATGCCCACCCGCTCCTGGCCGACACCGGGGATCTGCTGACGACGGGACCGAGCGGCACGAACGTCGCCGACGTCGTGGTCGGGCTCCGGGCATGAGCCGCGGCCGCATCGTCGATCGCCTGCTCCTGCTCGCCGCGACGACGTGGGTGGCCGCCGCCGTGACGTTCGCGCTGCGCCTCCGGCCCCTGGCGCGGGCCTTCGCCGCGGCGCCGTCGGCGGTCCCCGACGGCATGCTGCCGCTCGTCGACCGCGCCAGCGGCATGCTCACCGCGCTCGGGACCCTGACCGCGGTCCTGGCGCTCGCGGCTCTGGCCCGAGATGGAGGCATCGGCGGTCGCCGGGGACGATTGCGGCTCCTCGGCGTGGGACTGATCGTGGCCGCCGGGCTCGTGGGGGCGGTCGTCCTCGAGCCGATCGGGGAAGAGCTTCTCCGAGCAGCACGAGCCGACCCGTCCGCGGTATCGGCGCTCCTCGATCGGTGGTGGTGGTGGCGGCTGGCGGCGCTCGGGCTCGGGACGACCGCCCTCGCCGGCTTCGTCGTGGCCCATCGTCTCCCGGTTCGCCCGTCGGCGCCGGACGCCGTGGTCCTCGAGCCGCGGCATCGCGTGCTCCTCGGCCTGCTCGGCACCGCGACCCTGTTCGAGGGCTACGACCGTTTCATCGTCACCCTGGCCCTGCCGTACATCGCCCGGGATCTCGGTGCGGCCGAGGACGTGCTCGGCCTGGCGCTGTCGGTGATCCGCGGCGGCGCGCTGGCGGCGATCGTCCTCGGCCTGTTCGCCGACCGTGTCGGCCGCCGGCGTATCCTCCTGCTCACGGTGCTCGGGTACACCATCGCCACCGGCCTGACGGGCCTGTCTCGGGGCCTCCTCGACTTCGTGCTGCTGCAGCTCGTTGCGGTGGCCTTCCTCAACACGGAGTTGTCGCTGGCCCAGGTGGTGATCGCCGAGGAGTTCCCGGCGGCTGCGCGGGGCATGGGGCAGGGGCTCCTCGGGGCGGCAGCCGCGGTGGGTGCCGGGCTCGCCGCCATGCTCTTCCCGATCCTGGCACCGACGAGCCTCGGATGGCGCGGCCTCTACCTGATCGGCATCGTCCCCCTCCTCATCGTCGGTTGGCTGCGACGCTCGCTGCCGGAGACGGCGCGCTGGAGTCAGCTGGATCCGTCCGCCCGTCGCGCGGCCGGTATGCTCGCGGTGCTCGCGCCGGCGCACAGGCGCCGGTTCCTGACGCTCGTGGCGCTCGCCGCGGGGAGCGTCGCGGCGTTCGGGGCGGCCTACTCCTTCGCCTCCTATCGCGCGACGACGACGTTCGGGTGGTCGCCGGCGCGCGTCAGCACGATGGTCCTCGTCGGCGGCGGTCTGGGCTTCTGGGGCTGGATCCTCTTCGGTCGCTTCACCGACACGGGGGGCCGTCGGGTCGCCGGCAGCATCGCGCTCGTCGGCCTCGGGGCCGCGATCGTGACCTTCTACGCGACGACATATCTCTTCGCGGCGTTCGCCGCGCTCGTGTTCTTCGAGGCGGGCACGACCATCGCCGTCAACGCGCTCAGCACGGAGGTCTTTCCCACCGCGCTCCGCGCGACGGCGCGTGCCTGGCTCACGAATGCCGGCGTCGCCGGCGGCATGCTCGGGCTCCTGGCCGTCTGGCTGCTGTCCGAGCGTGCGGGAGGCCATGCGGGCGTGATCGCGATCCTCGGGCTCGTGCCGTTCGCCCTGGCGCCGTTGATGTTCGTCCTACCCGAGACCCGGGGGCGCGAGCTGGAGGCGGCGAGCGGCGAGGTGGTGGAGGCACCCCCGACCGCGTGATACGTCCCCCGCCCATGCGCGGGGCCGGCGGCAACGTCTCCGAGCTGTTCGTGTCCTTCCAGGGTGAGGGTCTGTACGCGGGCAGCCGTCACCTGTTCGTCCGCCTCGGTGGCTGTCCGCTGCGGTGTCGCTACTGCGACCAGCCCGAGAGCCTGGTGCCCGTCCCCGGCTGCCGGGTGACGACGGCCGACGGCGAGCGCCTCGTGCCGAACCCGCTCAGCCCCGACGTGCTCGAGAGCCTGGTCGGCGAGCTCGTAGCGCAGGCACCCCCGCTGCACGCGCTGGCGCTCACCGGCGGCGAGCCGCTGATGCAGGTCGACTTCCTCGAGGCCTGGCTGCCGCGGCGGGACGCGCGGCTGCCGCTGCTGCTGGAGACGGCCGGCATCATGCCGGAGCGGTTGGCGCGCGTGCTGCCGCACGTGGCGATGGTCAGCATGGACGTCAAATGCCCGAGCAACACGGGCGAGAAGGCGAGGTGGGACGAGCACGAGGCGTGCCTCGCTGCCGCAGTCACCGCAGGACGGGAGGTGTACGTGAAGATGCCGGTCGACGAGGGCACGCTGCCCGACGAGGTGGCGCGCGGCGCCCGGATGGTGACGACGATCGCTCCGCGCGCCCCGTTGTTCCTGACCCCGCTGACGCCGCCGGACGGCACGCAGCTCACGGTGACGGTGGGCACCCTCGAGCGCCTGCACGCGCTCGCCAGCACGGAGCACGCCGACGTCCGTGTCC
>CAVVBN010000001.1:0-9629 GCA_963746505.1 uncultured delta proteobacterium | reverse complement strand
CCGCGACGGCCGTCGCGGCGATCGCGGCGAACGGCGCGCCGAAGAGACTGCCGGCCACCGGCGCGAGGGCGCTGCGCGCCTCCGCGCGCGACGAGAGGAGGTGCACGAGGGCCCACGCGAGCGTCACGAATCCCAGCGTGATCGCCCCGCCCATGGCGGCGAAGGCGGTGGCGGTGACGAGGCGCCAGACGCGGATCGCGAGTGGCGGGGGACCGACCGCATCGTGCCGATAGATGCGCGCGCCCTGCATCGTGATGCGGGTGAGGAGCACCGGGCCGAGCACATGGGCTACGATGCCGGGCTGCCACCCGGCGAGGGTCGCCGCTGCGGCGATCAGGACCCACGCGGCGACGCCGCCGGCGAGCGAGTACCACAAGAAGAAGTGCCGGAAGACGGTCCGTTCGAAGAGCATCGGTCCCGACCACCATACAGAAGGACCGCATCACTGGCGAGCCGGTTGCGTCGGACCGCCGCGGGATGGCAAGCGGAGGGGACCATGCCCTCCGACCGACTGTTCCTCATGACGGGCGCGTTCTCTGCGGCGCTCGCCGTCGCCGCCGGCGCCTTCGGTGCGCACGGGCTCCGCGCGCGGCTCACGCCCGAGCTGCTCGCCGTCTTCGAAACCGGCGCGCGCTATCAGATGTACCACGCGCTCGGACTCGTCGGCGTCGCCTGGGCGGTCGGCCGCTGGCCGCAGGCGGCGCTCGCGGGCTGGCTGTTCATCGTCGGGACGGTGATCTTCTCGGGCAGCCTGTACGTCCTCAGTCTCACGGGGGTGCGCTGGCTCGGGGCGATCACGCCGCTCGGAGGACTCGCGTTCCTCGCCGGTTGGGTGGCGCTGGCCTGGGCGGCGGGGCGGGGCTGACGATGGCGCGCGTCCGGACGATCGATCCCGTCACGCTCCCGAAGCACTTCGATGCGCCCGCCGCCGAGGCCCGCTGGGACGCCGAGTGGACACGCCAGGGCCTCCATCGCTGGGACCCGTCGCGCCCGCGCGCCGAGACGTTCGTCGTCGACACGCCGCCGCCGACCGTGTCCGGCTCGCTGCACGTCGGCCACGTGTTCAGCTACACGCACACCGACGTCATCGCTCGCTACCAGCGCATGCGCGGCCGCAACGTCTTCTACCCGATGGGCTGGGACGACAACGGGCTGCCCACCGAGCGCCGCGTGCAGAACTACTTCCACGTCCGCTGCGACGTGCACGCGGCCTTCGAGCCGGGGCTGACGCTCGAGCCGGCCACCAAGGCGTCCGAGAAGCAGCCGCCCCGGCTCGTCTCGCGCCCCAACTTCATCGAGCTGTGCGACGGGCTCACGCACCAGGACGAGGAGGCGTTCAAGACGCTCTGGCGTCGCCTCGGGCTCTCCGTCGACTGGGGGCAGGAGTACGCGACCATCGATGCCCGCTCGCGCCAGCTCGCGCAGCTCTCCTTCCGCGACCTGTTCGAGAAGGGCCACGTCTACACCGTCGAGGCGCCGACGATGTGGGACGTCGATTTCCAGACCGCCGTGGCGCAGGCCGAGGTCGAGGACCGCGAGACGCGCGGGCGCCTTCCACCACATCGCGTTCGCCGTCGAGGGCAGCGACGCGCGCTTCACCATCGCCACGACGCGCCCCGAGCTGCTCGCCGCCTGCGTCGGCGTGACCGCGCACCCGTCGGACGCGCGCTACCGCCACCTCTTCGGCAAGCGCGCGGTGACGCCGCTCTTCCACGTGCCGGTCCCGATCTTCCCGAGCGAGCTCGCCGACCCCGAGAAGGGCACCGGCATCCTCATGGTCTGCACCTTCGGCGACGCGACCGACGTCGTGTGGTGGCGCGAGCAGAAGCTGGCGCTCCGCCAGATCATCGGCCGCGACGGTCGCCTGGTGCCCGTGACCTTCGGCGCCCCGGGATGGGAGAGCCTCGATGCGGCGGCGGCGAACGCGCACTACGCGCGCGATCGCGGGCAAGTCGGTCAAGCAGGCGCGCACGGCCGTCGTCGAGCGCTTGCGCGAGACGGGTGCGCTCGAGGGCGAGCCGCGGCCGATCCAGCACAGCGTCAAGTACTACGAGAAGGGCGACCGGCCGCTCGAGTTCGTCACCACCCGCCAGTGGTTCGTCCGACTGCTCGACAAGAAGGACGCGCTCCTCGCCAAGGGCGACGAGGTGCGCTGGCACCCCGACTTCATGCGGCTCCGCTTCCGCGACTGGACGGAGAACCTGAACAGCGACTGGTGCGTCAGCCGCCAGCGCTACTTCGGCGTCCAGATCCCGGTCTGGTACCCGCTCGACGCGGACGGGCGCCGCGACTACGCGCGGCCGATCGTCGCCGCCGGCGACGACGCTGCCCGTCGACCCGACGATCGACGTCCCGCCGGGCTACACGGCGGCGCAGCGCGACCAGCCGGGCGGCTTCAGCGGCGAGACCGACGTCTTCGACACCTGGTTCACCAGCTCGCTGACGCCGCAGATCAGCTCGCGCTGGCTGCTCGACCCGGCGCGCCACGCACAGCTCTTCCCCGCCGACATCCGCCCGCAGAGCCACGAGATCATCCGCACCTGGGCGTTCTACACGATCGCCAAGGCGCTGCTGCACGAGAACACGATCCCGTGGCGGCACGTGGTCGTCTCGGGGTGGATCCTCGATCCCGACCGCAAGAAGATGTCGAAGAGCAAGGGCAACGTCGTCACGCCGATCGCACCTGATCGAGGAGTACAGGGCCGACGGCGTGCGCTACTGGGCCGCCGGCGCGCGCCTCGGGACCGACACCGCCTTCGACGAGAAGGTGCTGAAGATCGGGCAGCGGCTCGTCACCAAGCTCTTCAACGCCGGCAAGTTCGTCCTGGCCCAGGACGGCGACGTGGCCCCCATCAGCGCCGAGCTCGACCGCGCGTTCGTCCACCGGCTGCGCGACCTGGTCGAGCGCGTCACCGCGGCTCTCGACGACTTCGACTACGCGCACGCCCTGCAGCAGACCGAGTCCTTCTTCTGGCGCGACTTCACCGACACCTACCTCGAGCTGGTGAAGGGCCGCGCGCGGGATGGCACGGGCCCGTCGCCGGCTCGGCGATCGCCGGCGCTGCGCCTCGGCCTCAGCGTGCTGCTGCGGCTCTTCGCGCCCGTCCTGCCGTACATCACGGAGGAGGTCTGGTCGTGGGTCTTCGCGGCCGAGACCGGGCACGCGAGCATCCACCGCGCGCCGTGGCCGGGCGCGGCCGACTTCGCGGGCATCGAGGCGCCGGCCGACCCGCAGACGTTCGACGTCGCCGTCAGCACCTTCGCCGCGATCAACAAAGGCAAGTCGCAGGCGCAGGCATCGATCGGCCGCGGCGTCGACCGGCTCGTCCTCGGCGCCGGCCCGGCGACGCTCGAGCGCTTCGCGCTGGTGCGCGACGACGTCCTCGCCGCGGCGCGCGTGGCCGCCGCCGAGGTGGAGGCACGGCCCGACGTCGCCGACGGCACCGTCGACGTGCTCGAGCTCGAGCTGGCGCCGGTGGCGGAGGCGTCGGCGTGAACTGGGACGACGCGAAGATCACGGCGCTCCTCGAGCTGGCGCTGATCGAAGACCTGGGCGAGGGCGACCGGACGTCGGTGGCCCTGGTGCCGGCGGCGGCGCGCGCTCGGGGCCGCCTGCTCGCCAAGCAGCCGCTCGTGGTGTGCGGACTTCCATTGCTGGACCGTGTCTTCCGGCGCCTGGGCGATGTCGCGGTCGGGATCGAGGCCGCGGAGGGAAGCGAAGCGACGCCGGGGCAGGTCCTGGCCGTGCTCCAGGGCGACGCGCGGACGCTGCTCGCCGGCGAGCGGGTGGCGCTGAACCTCCTGCAGCACCTCTCCGGCATCGCGACGCGGACGCACACGTGCGTGTCCCGCGTCGCCGGCACGCGCCTCGTCGTCCGCGACACGCGAAAGACGGTGCCCGGGCTCCGCATGCTCGCCAAGTACGCCGTGCGCACCGGCGGCGGCACCAACCATCGGATGGGCCTCGACGACGCGATCCTGATCAAGGACAACCACCTCGCGTTCGCCGGCGGCGACCTCGCCGGCGCGGTTCGTAGCGCGCGCGCCGCCTACCCGCGGCTGCCGCTCGAGGTCGAGTGCCGGACGATGGACGAGCTGCGGCTCGCGATCGAGGCGAAGCCGGAGCTCATCCTGCTCGACAACATGTCGGTCGCGCAGCTGGACGAGGCCGTACGCCTCGTCGCGGGGCGCGTGAAGCTCGAGGCGTCGGGCGGCATCGCGCCCGACGACCTGCCGGCCGTCGCCGCGACCGGCGTCGACTTCGTCGCCATGGGCGCGCTCACGCACTCGGCGCCGGCGGCGGACCTGAGCCTCAAGCTGACGCCGCTCCCGTAGCGGTTCCATTGCGTAGCGCCGTTGCGCGCGGGTAGTCTCCGCTCCGTGCAACGGCTGCTACTGGTCCTCGTGGCATTGCTGCTGACCGTGGCCGTCTCGGCGGCCCGAAGTGGCCACGTCGATCGCACGTTCGGCTCGGGCGGCAGGATGTTCATCCCTCTCGTTGGCTCGGAGTATCCCCGCCAGATCGCCTTTCAGGGACGCGACATCGTGGTGCTGTCGGGTCGCGGGATGCGCGACTACGCCGATCAGGATGTGGGATTCGTGCTCCACCGCGTGAGGTGGTGGGGACGTCTCGATCGCCGCTTCGGAGTCGGCGGCCGGACGGACGCCGAGGGAGCGGCGACGTCGGTGGCGATCGGCGCCGACGGAGGCATCGTCGTGGGCATCGACGGTTTCCGCGACCAGGGGAGCATCATGCGCTTCGACCGCAACGGCATCCCGGAACGTGCGTTCGGGACCCAGGCCGTGGCGACACCGAGTCCCTCGTTCGGTGCGCCGATCGCGGTCTACGTCGACAGGATCGGACGCATCGTGGCAGTGGACCGCAGCCTGACCGCGGTACGTCTCCAGGCGGACGGCTCCCTCGACCCGACGTTCGGTAGCGGCGGAGTGGCCACTCAGGACGTCGGCACGATGGAATGGAAGGCGGCGGCTTTCGAAGCCGACGGCACGCTGATGGCCGCGGGCTTCGATACCGTCGTATCCGACTCCGTCGTGGGACGCGTCCTGCCCGATTGGAGCCTGGATCCGATGTTCGGCTCGGGGGGGACGGTGCGTGTCTCTGGGCGGGCATATGTCTATCGCCTCGCGCTGCGGCCCGAGGGCGGGGCGATCGTCTCGGCATTCGCCGAGTACTTCTTCGCACAGCGCTCGTCCGGCCATCAGAGATTCACAACGCCAGGACCGTTCTGGCATCATCTCGTGTTCGACGGGTTGGGCAGGCTGAGCGGGCGCGCCACGACCGGGACAAACCGGGGGACTGCGGCTGCCGCGACGCGTGAGGCTGCCTTCGTCAGTGGTGACCACTACGGATTTCGGACGCTGCTGCGTCGCTACACGCCGACGCTTCAGCTCGACGAGAAGTTTGGACACCATGGAGGCGTGCTGTCCGCCGTTCGGTCTGACTACACCGTCGACATCGCCGTGCAGGAGGACGGTCGCATCGTCGCCCTGACCGACGTCATCGTCCCTTCAACGCCGCCCACTACGCCTCGCAGTTGGAAGGGCGTGGCGAAGATGGCCTTGCAACGCTACCGTCCGTGACGCCGGGCGAGCTGATCCTCGCCTGGCTGCGCGCCGCGACGACGCCGGTCTCCGGCCAGGAGCTGGCGCGTCGCCTCGGCTGCACGCGCGCTGCCGTCCACAAGCAGATCGCCGGGCTCCGCGCGCAGGGCTACGGGATCGCCTCGCACCACGCGCGGGGCTATGTGCTGGAGGCGACGCCCGATCGTCTCGGCCCGGCGGAGCTGGCGCCGCACCTCCGCGGCACGTGGCGGCGGATCGTGTGGTACGCCGAGGTCGACTCCACGCAGCGGGTGGCGCGCGAGCTGGCGCGTGATGGCGCGGAGGAGGGGACGTGCGTCATCGCCGAGGCGCAGACGGCCGGTCGGGGCCGGCTCGGGCGGACGTGGCACTCGCCCGCGGGGCTGAACCTCTACGCGTCCATCGTGCTGCGTCCCGTGGCCGAGCCGACGGTCGTGCCGCAGCTGGCGCTGGTGGCGGGGATCGCCGTCGCCGCCGCGATCCGCGCCGAGACCGGGCTGCCGGCGCAGCTCAAGTGGCCGAACGACGTACTGATCGACGGCCGCAAGGTCGCGGGCATCCTCACCGAGATGGAGGCCGAGATCGATCGCGTGCACTTCGTGATAGCGGGAATCGGTGTCAACGTGAACGCGCCGGCGCGGGCGTTTCCCCCCGAGCTGCGTGCCACCGCGACGTCGCTCGCGATCGCCGGCGGCCGGCGGGTCGATCGCGCCGCCGTCACGGCGCGGCTCCTCGCCGAGCTGGAGCAGCGCGTGGCGCGCTTCGCCGCCGGCGGCTTCGCCGCGCTCCGTGCGGAGTGGGAGGCGCTCTCGTGTCTCACGGGCCGCACCGTCACCGTCACCGCCGCAGACGGCCGGACGACGGGAACCGTCCGCGGCATCGACGACGACGGCGCGCTCCGCCTGGCGACTCCGGCCGGCGAGGCGCGGATCGTGGCGGGCGAGGTGACGCTGCGCTGACGGTGGTTGCCGCCGGAACATGGCGGGTCTAGAGATTGCCCCATGACCATCCTGCTGGCACGACGGCGCCTGGAGGTGCGGCGGACCATGGGTGTCACCACTGCGCGGGTCGTGATCCGGAGCGTCGCGGAGCGAGAGCGGTCGGTCGAGGTCGACCTGACCGTAGACACCGGAGCGATCTACTCGGTCGTGCCGGCGACGGTGCTTGCATCGATCGGTATCGAGCCGGAAGAGCGCCGCCGGGAGTTCGACCTGGCCGACGGCCGTACCGTCCGGCGCGATCTGGGCTGGGCGATCTTCGAAGTCCAGGGATGTCGCGCACCGTCGAGGGTCATCTTCGGGGTGCGCGGCGATGCGGGTCTCCTCGGCATGGTCACACTCGAAGAATTGGGACTCAGCGTCGACCCCCTCAAGCGGTCCCTGCGTCCCCTCCGTCTCATGATTGCGTGAGTCCGTCGATGCACGTCCAACCCGCCCCAGACGCGTCCGCAGCCGCCGGTCGCCTGACCGTCGAGCGCTACCTGGCGCTCGTCGACACCGGGGTCCTCGACCCCGACGACCGCGTCGAGCTGCTGGCGGGGGTGGTGGTGTCGATGTCGCCAGCGGGATCACGACATGCCGCGGTAGTTGGGATCGTTGCCGAGGCCCTTCGGCTGGCGCTGGCCCAGGGTGCTGCGATTCGCATCCAGCACCCGCTCGTCTTGGAGCCGTTGTCCATGCCGGAGCCAGACGTAGCCGTCGTCGCGGGGACGCAGCAGGACTATCTGGACGCACATCCGACGACGGCTCTGTTGGCCGTCGAGGTGTCCGACTCGTCGCTGCCCCAGGATCGTCTCACCAAGGGCGCGATCTACGCCGCCGCCGGGATCCCCGAGTACTGGATCGTGAACCTGCGCCACCGCCAGCTCGAGGTGCACCGGTTGCCGAACGTCGAAGGGGCGTGGTGGAGCGAAGTGCTCGTGCTGCGCCCCGGCGACACGGTGACGCCAACGGTGCCCGCGTCCGCGCCCATCGCCGTCGCCGACCTGTTGCCCTGACGCTCGTCGCGAGCGGTTGCCCCGCGGGCGAAGGGCGCGTTATGGTCGCCGCGGATGCTGCTCGCGATCAACGTCAACAACACCCACACGCTGATCGGGCTCTACGAGGGGGAACGGCGGAAGGTCCACTGGCGGATCGGCACCGATCAGGCCCGGACGGTCGACGAGTACGTCGTGCTGCTGCGCGGGCTCTTCGCCGAGTGGGGCAATCCCAAGCCCACGGTCACCGGCATCGCGCTCTCCAGCGTCGTTCCGCCGATGAACGACCGGGTGGAGGAGGTCTGCCGGCGGCTCTTCGGGCACTCGCCCCTGGTCGTCGGCCCGGGCGTGCGGACGGGCGTCTCGATCCTCTACGACAACCCGAAGGAGGTCGGCGCCGACCGCATCTGCAACGCGGTGGCGGCCTGGGAGCGGCTGCACGGGGCGGCGATCGTCGTCGATTTCGGCACCGCCACCACCTTCGACATCGTCACCGGCAAGGGCGAGTACACCGGCGGGATCATCGTGCCGGGGATCGGCATCTCGCTCGACGCCCTGGTCGCCCGCACCGCCAAACTGCCGCGCGTCGAGCTGGCGTGGCCGCCGCGCGTCGTCGGCAAGACCACCGTACACGCGATCCAGTCGGGCGTGACCTGGGGCTACACCGCGCTGGTCGACGGCCTGGTCGCGCGCATCCGGGCGGAGAACGACGCCAGCGCGCGTGTGCTCGCTACCGGCGGGCTCGCGCCGCTCATCGCACCGCACTCGACCACCATCGAGACCGTCGACGAGTTCCTGACCCTCGACGGGCTCCGCATGATCTACGCCAGGAACGGAGGACGGGATGCCGCCTGAGGACACAGCCCAGCTCCGGAACGTCGCCGTGGTCGGCCAGGGCAGCGCGGGCAAGACCACGGTCGCCGACGCGCTGCTCGTCGCCGCGGGCGCCGCCAAGACCCTCGGCCGGGTCGACGACGGCTCCTCCGCGTTCGACACCGAGCCCGAAGAGCATCGACGCCGTACGACCATCACCGCCGCGCTCCACCACGTCGGGTGGAAGAAGCACGAGGTGAACCTGATCGACACACCCGGCTACTCGCCCTTCCTGCACGACACCCGCAACTGTCTCATCGCCGCGACCGGCGCGCTCTTCGTCCTCGGCCCGACCGGCGGCGAGGCGAAGGTCGAGCTGGAGAAGCTGTGGACCTGGTGCGGCGAGCGCGGGCTGGCACGCATCGGCTTCGTCACCCGTCTCGACCGTGAGCGGGCGAGCGTCGACAACGTCCTCGCCGACCTGAAGGGCCTCGGCGTCAAGGCTGCCGTGCTGCAGCTGCCGATCGGCGCGGAGGGAGCGTTCCGGGGCGTCGTCGACGTGCTCTCCGGGAAGGCGTTCACGTGGGACGGCGGAGCGATGAAGGAGGAGGCCGTCCCGGCGGACATGACCGACGACGTCCAGCTCGCGCGCGAGCAGCTGGTCGAGGCCATCGCCGAGGCGACCGACGAGTTGACGGAGAAGTACCTCGAGCACGGCGAGCTGTCCGACGCCGACCTCCGCCTCGGTCTGCGTGAGGGGACGCGCGCGGGCCGTTTCATGCCGATCCTCTGCGGCGCGGCCGCCAAGGGGATCGGAATCGCGCCGCTCCTCGACGCGATCGTCGACCTCCTGCCGTCGCCGGCGGACCTGCCTCCGTGGCAGGGGGACAACCCCAAGACGGGCGAGCAGATCGAGCGGGCGGCGGATCCGGCCGCGCCGTTCTCGGCGCTGGTGTTCAAGACCGTCGTCGATCCCTTCGCCGGCCGGCTCTCGGTCCTGCGCATCGTCAGCGGCCGGGCGACCGGTGACATGACCGTCGCCAACGCGGCGCGCGACGGACGCGAGCGCCTCGGACATCTGTTCAAGCTCGAGGGCAAGAAGCAGACGCAGGTCCCCGCCGCGATCGCAGGCGACATCATCGCCGTCGCGAAGCTCAAGGACACGCATTCCGGCGACACCCTGGCCGACGAGAAGCATCCGATCCTCTATCCGCCGCTGCCCGACGCGCCGGCCGCCATC